>CAWCQV010000001.1:0-8785 GCA_963797775.1 uncultured Alphaproteobacteria bacterium
CGTGAACTCGCTAGGCGGCAGAATGCTCACCGCGCCAGCACCTCGACTTCGCCGTCGACGCCGGTGATGACCTTGAAGTCGCGCTGGTAGGTCTTGCCCTCGTTGCGGGCGATGACGTGGTAGTCGCCTTCCGCCAGCACGATGCGCGGGAAGGCGCCGATCGATTCCTTGATGACGTCGCCGCCCGGGGTGAGCACCGTCCACTGCGTATTGGCGAGCGCCTCGCCGCCGGGATTGTTGACGAGCTTGAGCGTGATGACCGCGGCGCGATGCGTCACCACGATATCCGTGAGTTTGCCCGCTTCGATGTTGACGTCGGAGCGCACCACCGAATTGCCGTCGCCGTAGTTCGACACGAGGTTGTAGGTGCCGGCGGGCAGGAGCACGACGTCGCCCGACATCACGTTCTGCGCGATGCGCCGGCGCTCGGCGGTGGCGAACTGGCTGCCGGTATAGATTTCGAACGATATTTGTCCGGTGGGAATGCGCACATCTCCGACGCGGCCCTCGAGCCGCATGCCGCCGGCGGGAATTTCGAAGACTTCGTGCACAGGCTCGGCGCGCAGCTGCACCGCCCTGGCCGCGCTTGCCAACCCGAGGCTTGCATGCACGACGTAATTGCCCGGCGGCAGCACAAAGGTCGGCGCCGCCGTATGTTCCTCCTTGATCAAGGGAAAGATCCCGGTCGCATCGGGCTTCGCCGCATAGACCCGCCAGATCAACCCGGCACCGATGAGCGGCGCATCGCGGCCGTAGCGGGCGGCCACCGCAAGCGCCACGCGCCCGGCCGGCACGATCGGCTCGGCTTGCGCGAACGGCGCCGGCGCCAATGGATTGGGCGTGACGATGGTCGCACCGGGCGATCCGGCGCCCGGAAGGAGCGGCGCCGACGCGATGGATTGCGGCGGCGCCAGCGCGCGGATTTGCGCCGATGACCGTGCCGGCATGAACAGAATAAGCGCCGCGGCAGCGCAAACTGCCGTGACGCCGCACCGCCGAAAATTGCGCACGCCCCACCCTGACATCGCGTTTTTCTCGATCATAAACGCGGCAATTTCATGCCGGCCCTAGGGACATTAGGTAAGTGCGGTATCTAGCTGACTCGCTGTCACTTTCACCATATCCTGCCGTCCAGCTTGTTGCAGTTTTTGCAAGCGCCGATGATGGATTGCGGCCGTCAGGCATTGTTGGCCAAAATGGCGCTACAGAAGGCAAGATAGCGCTACAGAAAGATTGTGCGAGGACGTGGTGAGTAGTGTCGACGTTCGGGGCAAAACTGTTGATGCCGGCCAGCTCGCCGTCAAGCGCGGCGGTCCGGCGATCGGGCTCGTGCTCGGCAGCGGCGCGGCGCGCGGCTTTGCCCATATCGGGGTGATGCGCGCGCTGCAAGCGCACGGGATTACGCCGGACATTATTGTCGGTACATCGATGGGTGCGCTGGTCGGCGGCTGTTACGCCACCAATCAGCTCGACACGCTCGAAGACTGGGCGCGCTCGCTGACGCGGCGGCGCATTATCGGCTATCTCGACGTCCGCATCGGCGGCTCCGGCATTATCGGCGGCGCGCGGCTGGCGAGCCGGTTGGAGGAATCGATCGGCGATATTGCGATCGAGGATATGCCGATCCGTTTTACTGCAATCGCCACCGAGATCGGCACCGGCCACGAAGTCTGGCTGACGCGCGGCTCGCTGGCGCTGGCGTTGCGCGCTTCCTATGCGTTGCCGGGACTTTTTGCCCCGGTTCATCTTGGCGGCCGCTGGCTGGTCGACGGCGCGCTCGTCAATCCGGTGCCGGTTTCGGCCGCGCGCGCGCTCGGCGCCCGCGTCGTTATTGCGGTCAACATGGATGCCGACAAATTCGGCCGCGGCGCCACCATTGCCAGTCACGGCGCCGATCCCGGCGACGGCCAAGCCATTGCGCCGGCCAATCATGCGGTCAACGGCTTTGCGCGCTTGCGCGGCCTGTTCGGCGCCGAGCGCGCGCTCAAACGCCATATGCTCGCCGACGATGCCCGGCCGGGCTTCTCAACGGTGATGATCGAGTCGTTCAACATCATGCAGGATCGGCTCACCCGCATGCGGCTTGCCGGCGATCCGCCGGACGTGCATATCACGCCGCGGATCGGCAATATCGGCTTTCTCGATTTTCATCGTGCCGCCGAATCCATTGCGATCGGTCGGGCCGCCACCGAAAAGGCCATCGAATCGATCACGGAATCGATCGCCGAATTGAGCTGAAGATCACGGCGACGGCGAGTTTTGCGCGCAGGTGGTGTGGCAGGCGATCTGCTGGGTCGTGCAATTGAGCTGACAGCTCGTGTTCAGATTGGCATTACCGATCGCGGTCGCGGCGCCCCTCGGCGGCGTCCCGGGGACGAGACAAGTGGTCTGGCAGGCGGCCGCCTGCGAATTGCAGGTCATCATGCAATTGGTAACGTTCGAGGTCTGCGCCAGCCGAATCCTGCCGGCGGCGTTGGCGAAGCCGAGCGTTCCAACAGTCGCAGCGCCGAGCCACAAGATGCCGAGCAGCACAGCCCACCGCCGCATGATCGCCTCCCCGCGCAATTCTCGCGAGCTGCCATCATAGCGCCGGGCTCCAGCCCGGGGAATGCGGTTCAGGCTCCCCCGCAGCCGATCCACGACCGATCTGCCGGCGGCCGTTACGCGGTCAGAATGTAATCGCGCATCGCCGCAGAATCGCGCTCCATTTCCTGCAGCCGGTGCTTGACCACGTCGCCGATCGAGATGATGCCGACGACACGTCCCTGATCGACGACGGGGATATGGCGGAATTTGCCCGCGGTCATTCGCTCCATGATGCTGGAAATGGTCTCGCCCTCGGTGCAGGTCGAGACTTGGCGCGTCATGATCCGGCTCACCGGATCATCGAGCGCAGCGGCGCCGCGTTCGGCGAGCGCACGCACAATATCGCGCTCGGAGACAATGCCGACGAGGCGGCGGTCCACGCCCAGGATGAGCACCGCGCCGATACGCCGCTCGGCGAGAAGCGCAACGACCGAGGAAAGCGTGGCGTTGGGTTCGACACTAGCGACCTCGCGGCCTTTGGCCGCGAGAATGATGCTGACAGTCATCGTAGCCTCCCTAACCCTCACGGCCTGACGCCCCGCATGGCGGCGGAGCGGCGGCAGCGAGGGCAATAAATTCAATGTTCGGGTCGGCGCCGAGTTCCAACGGCGTCAGAGCATCTGCTGCGATGCAGCATCGAGTTCCGCGCGGCATCGCCCGAAAACCAGCGCCAACTCTATCAAAATCGTTGCAGCTCATTGCGGCGGCGGCGTGACGCAACTGATCACGATTTTGCTCAGCCGCTCACCTCGGTATCGAGTTTGGCACTCGGAACGACCGGATCGAAAGCATCGAAAAGCAGGAGGCCGGCGAAAAAGCCGCCGACATGCGCCTGCCAAGCAATTTCCTGTCCTGCGTCCGTACCGAACGTAATCGTGCCGGAGCCGAACAGCACGTTCAGTCCGAGCCAGACGGCAAGGAACAACAAAAAGCGCGGATCGCGCAGCGTCGCCGCGAGCGACGCGGCGGGCACGCGAAAAGCGGCGTCGGAACGCTCGCGCCAGTGAGCCACGGGGCCGTCCCTTCGAAAGACAAAGCGCATCGCCGCCGCCATCGCACCCGAAATCGCTGCCGACGCACCGATCATCGGCTCCAGCGCGCCAAGGTGCGTGAGAAGATGCGCCAACGCGCCGACCGCCGCCGTCACCAGCATGAAGACGACGTAGCGCCACGGTCCGAACCGGCGCGCAAGCGCAGTCCCGAAAGGTATGAGCCAAGCGAGATTGAGGCCGAGATGCATGAGGTCGGCGTGAATGAACGCGTAAGTGAAGAAAGTCCACAGATCGGCGGCGAAACCGCCCTGAAATGCGCCAACTACACCCATGTCGGTGCCGTACCGCGCCGGGATAAATGCGAAGGTTAGAAGAAAATTGACGTCCTGCTCGTCGGTCAGCACCAGCGCGCGGAGGGCATGAACCAGCACGAGAACGCCGACGGTCGCAATGACGACCAGCGGCACATTGAAAATGGGCTCGCGAGACGTGTGCTCGCGAAAGTTGGGCTCGGGCTCGGACTGTTGCGTCACCGGTCGCATACCTTATATCCCGCGGACATAGGCTCATGCGATGGCCAGAACAAGCGGCGCGCAAGCAGCGCCTCGCGGCGAACGCACGAAACGAAAAGCCAAACCGACGGCCGAAAACAAAAGGGAGGACGTTGGGGTCCTCCCTTTTGCACCTTGCGCGGGGCTTCCGCGGTCGACGCTGAAGATTTTGGGCTCGCGCCTTCATGTCATTCAGCGTCGGTCACATCCCCTCGCCTCCCTGAACCGGAAAGCGCCGCGGTGGAATTTGCGCGGCGCGTTGAAAACTATTCGCTGATCTCACCCTAGGCGGCTTGGCGTGCAGCGCCAACGCCGACGTGCTGTTAAGTTTAATCGCGGGCGCGTTGGCGCCTTCGCTACCGTCGCGCTCACTCGGCACGCGACCTGCTCCGCATTCCGCCAAACAGCCGTTCGCCGCAATTGCTGTCCCGATCAGGGACAGCTGTGCGGGGCCGGCACGATGGCAGGGAGCGTTTATGAAACACGCAGCGAGCCGGGAACTCTATGCGTATTGGCAGGAACGTCGCGGCAAGCATGCGGCGCCGGAGCGCGCCGACATCGAGCCGGGGGCCATTCGCCAAGTGCTCAGCGACGCGTTCATTCTGGCGCTCGACGGCGGCGCGGGACATCCGTTTCGGCTCGCCGGCACGCGGGTCTGCGCGCTGTTCGGCCGCGAGCTCAAAGGCGAGCCGTTCATCGGCCTATGGGCTGCGGCGAGCCAGCCGACGATCTCGGATCTGCTTGCCATTCTCGATGACGAGCGCGTCGGAACGGTCGCCGGCGTGACGGCGCAAAGCGCCGACGGCGAACCGATTGACCTTGAGCTTCTGCTGCTGCCGCTGAGAGCCAGTCGGCCAAGCCTGGCCCGCACCATCGGCATCTTGGCGCCGTTGAAAATTCCGCAATGGCTAGGTTCGAGCCGGATCGGCGCCTTGACGCTTGGGGGCCGCCGGCACATCGGGGCTTCAGTAGAAACCCGTCTGTTGCCCCGCTTCATGGCGCCGCGCCCGCGTCATCTGGTGGTCTATGAAGGCGGCCGCGATGCAGGCGGCTAACGAGCCATTAACATCGCCCGCCTAGGCTCGCTTTCTGACGGGTCAGGCGACGGAACAGCATGGCGTTAGCTGAGCGAATACCGAGTTTGCGGGCGCTGAACCAAGACCGCCGCCGTCATCAGCGCGTCAAGGTCAATTTGCTCGGCCGCTACATGCTGCCGGATCGCCGCGAGTTTCCCTGCCAAGTCATCAATATGTCGCCGGGCGGTATGGCGCTGATCGCGCCCGTCGGCGGTGCGCCGGGCGAGCGCGTCATCGCCTATGTCGATCACCTCGGCCGGCTCGAGGGCCAGATCGCCCGCGTCTTTCAGAACGGTTTTGCGATGACGATCTCGGCCACGGCGCGCAAACGCGACAAGCTCGCGGCGCAGCTCACCTGGCTCGCCAATCGCCATATCCTCGGCCTGCCGGAAGACCGCCGCCACGGCCGTATCGTACCGCGCAATCCGGTCGGCCGCCTGGTCCTGCCGAACGGCGTCAATCTCACCTGCCGCGTGATCGACGTGTCGCAATCCGGCGCCGGCATCGCGTCCCAGGAGCGACCGCCGATCGGCGCGCTGGTGACCTTGGGCAAGGTGCAGGGGCGCGTGGTGCGCCATCTCGAAGACGGCTTCGCCATCGAGTTCACCCGCCTGCAGCACCCTGACTTTCTCGAAGAGAACGTCACCGGCGGGTAAACGCCGCTGCACCAATTTGCAGCTTGGCGTGCGCCGCGCACCCGCGCATTTGAGGCCGGTTTCCTCCAGGAAAATACCTATCGAAGGCCGACGCGATGACCGCGGCGGGCGGCGCGCGACCGCGCCAAACCCGCATGGCATGCGGCTTGTGCCGGCATCGCTACAATTTGATTCAAAATAGAATAGTTCTAATTTTATACAATATTCGTAGAGAAGATCGCGCGACTTTTGCTGTGTCTTGAAGCGTTTTTACTTCAAATTGAGGGATACAACTTAGCGGCGCTGCAAAATCTTTGTGCGAAACGTGACCCCGACGAGACGGGAAGGGGTCACAATGAATTCGGTTGCAAAAGCAATCCTCAAGAGCGGCGCTGCCGCAAGCGTAATCGCGCTGACGTTGATTGCATCGCCGAAAGGCGGCTCGGCACAGGAGCGTCCGCTGTTTATCGCGCTCGGCGGCGTTGCCCGCCCGCCGATCGGCTGGGTCGAGTTCTGCGTCGAATACGATCCGGAGTGCAAGACCAAACCATCGATGCCGCGCGACGTGGTGCTCTCGACCGAGGCCTGGAAGGACCTGCAGCGCGTTAATCTGTGGGTCAACAGCCACGTCAAGCCGATGACCGACATAGATCATTGGGGCGTCGTGGAACGGTGGAATTATCCTGACGACGGCTACGGCGACTGCGAGGACTACGTGCTGCAAAAACGCAAAATGCTGATGCAGGAAGGTTGGCCGCGCGAGGCGCTGCTCATCACCGTGGTGCGCGATCAAAATGGCGACGGCCACGCCGTTCTCACCGTCAAGACCGACAAGGGCGAGTTCATCCTCGACAATCAGAGGAACGACATTCTGGTGTGGTCGGAAACCGGCTACCGCTATGTCAAGCGCCAATCGCAAGCCGATCCGAATGTTTGGATCGCGCTCGGCGACACGGCAACCGCGCCGGCCACCGCCTCTTCGCGCTAGAGCATGATGCCGAAAAGTGGAAACCGGTTTTCGGAAAAGATCATGCTCAAACGAGAAATTTAAACAGAGAGAGACAAGGAGCTACACGACCCCGGTCACGTCCCCACCCCTCCCCGTCCCCAGACCGGGTTCGTGGCGGCCGGTTCTCCCCCAGGAGCCGGCCGCACCTTTTTGTAAGTTGAGAAGACGCAGGGCGTAGTGAACCGCCCATTGATCGGGCCGCCTAGACCGCCACCATAAACCTTAGGCGGCGACTGCCGATTTGCTCGACTTCGCTCGAATGAACGACAGAAGGTCGGCGTTGATCGTCTCCGCTTGCGTGGTCGGCATGCCGTGCGGGAAGTCCTTGTAGGTCTTCAGCGTCCCGTTCTTCAAAAGCTTTGCCGACAATGGTCCGGCGGCGACATAGGGAACGATCTGATCGTCTTCGCTATGCATCACCAGCACTGGCACGGTGATCTTCTTGAGGTCTTCGGTGAAGTCGGTCTGCGAGAAGGCGACGATGCCATCGTAATGCGCCTTGGCGCCGCCCATCATGCCCTGCCGCCACCAGTTGGCGATGATGGCCTCCGAAGGTTTTGCGCCCGGCCGGTTGTAACCGTAGAACGGGCCCTCCGGCAGCGCGCGATAGAATTGCGAGCGATTGGCCGCGAGCTGTGCCTGCAAGCCATCGAATACTTCCTTGGGAAGGCCGTTTGGATTGGCCGCGGTCTTCACCATCAGTGGCGGCACCGCGCTAATCAAAGCAGCCATCGCCACCCGGCTCTCGCCGTGCCGCCCCAGATAGTGCGTTACCTCGCCGCCGCCGGTGGAATGGCCGACGTGAATGGCGTTCTTCAAATCGAGATGCGCGGTCAGCGCTGCAAGATCGTCGGCATAGTGATCCATGTCATGGCCGTCGCCGGTCTGGCTGGAGCGGCCGTGGCCACGGCGGTCATGGGCGATGACGCGGTAACTGCGATTGAGGAAGAACAGCATTTGATTGTCCCAGTCATCGGCCGACAGCGGCCAGCCATGGCTGAACACGATGGGCTGACCTTTGCCCCAGTCCTTGTAATAAATCTGCGTGCCGTCTTTGGTCGTGATCATGGACATGTTTGCGTATCCCTTTGTTCAAGTTGCGAATCCAAGGTGCTTGCGCGCGAAGTGTCCACAGCAAGAAAAGCGCAGGGCCCGGCGGGCACCTGCAACCGAGATCGAAGCCTAGTTTGAGATCGTGCCTACCGATGGCATTAGGACTACCGAGCGAAAGTAGCGGGACTTCGGTACGTCGCCGCTTTGGCGCGCCGACCTAAACGACGTGGGCACCCTAGGCACATCGCACAATAGACATTGCGAAATAATAATTCAGCTTTGATTCCGATAGGTTGCGCGGCGGCCGCATCTTTCACGCGATCAGCTTCGGCCCGTTCGTGGATTGCTCAAGCGCCGGAACTTGGTATTCGCTCGATCAGTGTCGGTAATCGGGAGCTCGCTGCTCGGCAACGGATGATTCCGGTTCCGGCACATTCTCACCCTGATTTCGATAATTGCGGATTCTGTCGCGCAGCGAGCGAATGGAAATCCCAAGCACGTTGGCCGCTCGGGCCCGGTTTCCTTGCTTGTATTTCAATGTTTGCAGAATGAACTCGCGTTCGACGACCGCGAGCGCGTGACCGACCAAGTGCTTAATGCATGCACGGTCGTGGAAAGCTCGAACGAAGCCGGTGAGCGCACGGACGAACGCTCTGACGACGTCCCATCGGATGAATAGCTTGGCATCAGGACCTCCACCAACATCGGAGTGATGCCCCTTCCCCGCGCCGAGGGTGCGCTGACGTGGTTAACAAGCTGTAGATCCACTTTCCATGGAACTTTTCCGCGGAACTTTTTAGTGGAACTTTTTCATGGAACTTTTTCATGGAACTTTTTCATGGAACGTTTGCCCGTCAAATGCCGAATGGAACTCTCGGCGCCG
>CAWCQV010000002.1:0-18909 GCA_963797775.1 uncultured Alphaproteobacteria bacterium
TGATGTGGTGGACGGCGCCCGCTCCTGACAACGAGCTCAGATAGGGTGATCGTTGTCAACGAATCACATCAGGGAGCGGTCACATGCAAATTACTACGATTGGTTTGGATATCGCCAAGAACGTGTTCCAGGTTCACGGGATCGATGCCAGGCGAGAAGGTCGTCGTTCGGAAGCAACTGCGGCGCAGCCAAATACTGGCGTTCTTCAAAGCCTTGTCGCCGTGCCTTATCGGAATGGAGGCCTGCGCCACGGCTCATTATTGGGCGCGTGAGCTGACCAAGCTTGGGCACGAGGTACGGCTGATGCCGGCGAAGGACGTGAAGGCCTACGTCAAGCGCAACAAGAACGATGCCGCCGACGCCGAGGCGATCTGCGAGGCGGTGCGGCGGCCGACGATGCGTTTCGTGCAGGCTAAATCGGCCGAGCAACAGGGCCAGTTGATGCAGCATCGAACACGCGATCTTTTGATACGGCAGCGGACCCAACTGATCAATGCCTTGCGAGCGCATATGGCCGAGCTCGGCATAGTGGCTGCGCAAGGGCGGGAAGGGATCAAGCAGTTGCTGACGATCGTTGCGAGCGAACGGGACGCACGCTTGCCAGTCGATGCTCACGCAAGCCTCGTCGTGCTGGCGGCGGGGCTTCAGGCGGTGCAGACGATGATCGGATCGATCGAGAGGCGGATCATTATTCAGCATCGCTCGAACGAAGCGAGCAAGCGGCTCAAGAGCATCCCTGGGATTGGTATTGTGGGCGCGACCGCCATTGCCGCCACTGTCCCGGACCCGAACGTTTTTCGATCGGGTCGTGACTTTGCGGCTTGGATTGGTCTCGTGCCGCGGCAAGATTCGACCGGCGGCAAACAGAAGCTCGGGCCGATCTCGAAACAGGGCGACCAATATCTGAGACGCATCCTGGTGGTTGGTGCCCATGCGGTATTGAAACGGGCGCGCCAGCAGCCGGAGAAGTATCCGTGGCTCACTCAACTTCTCGCCCGCAAACCGTTCAGGGTTGTAGCGGTGGCACTAGCTAACAAGATGGCGCGCGTCGCTTGGGCGTTGCTGGCCAAGGGCGGCACCTATCGAGCGCCTGCGCTTGCGGCGGCGGCCTAACTGGTCAAGCGATGGGAGGATGAGGTTGCGTCTGTGCGTTCACGAACTGCAGGGCTGATGACGACATTGATGCGAAACGGTCGAGACCGTCGATCGGGAAAACCCGTGATGGGCCACGCGATACTTGAGCGCGCGCTTTTGGTTGGGACCCGATCAGCGGATCACATCAGGGCCAGCGGCCACAGCGGCCGCATCGCAATGGGGCAAGCCCCAGGCGAAAACAGGCCGGATACATGGCTGCACCCGAACGCTTCGCAAAACGTCAGATTCCTCTTGCACCGCGGGCGCCGTCCATACATGGCCCATCGCGTCACTTGGTGCGATGCAAAAGAATGTCGGCTTTCGGAGGATAAACGGAAGTCGCTGGCGCAACCTTGAACCGCCACATTCGAATGCTGGGTTGACGCAATCGACACCCCATACCCGCGACCTGATCAGCTTTTCCCTCGGACGTCCAAGATTGAATGGCTGTCGGTGAACGATCTGAAACTGACTTAAGACTTTCATCAGCAAATATCATAAGTTCGCTGATTTTATGCCAGGTCCACTGCGAGCCGTTTGAGATCGGCGAGCGAGCAGTAGGCCAGAGCAGCTTCGTGAGTGGGCCTGGAAAACCGGATTCCGGCACTGGAGTCGAAAGATCGTTACCGTGTGATTTCGAAAAATCGAGAAACGTAGAAGTCATCACGACGCAGACCGTGTGACTACCAATGTCATCTCGCCCAGTGTAACCTGCCGCCGACCGCCTCCACTAATAATTCTATCGCAAATCGCCCGACGTAAATGTATAAAAGTGAGGCCATTTTTACCGAGCCCGCGGCTTGGATCGCCCGAGCCGACTGAACTTCGCGACGCTTAAATTAATTCCACCATTCCGGCGAATAAATTCCTCCAATGACTTATCAGGTGACTTGTATTTCTCTGCAAACATTAACGTGCGCGCCCATTTACTCCGGGCTTTTTCATCGACGTCCTTTCGCGAGCTGGTGCACGTGATGACCGCCGCAAATGGCTCAATTGTTTTTCCGCAAGGTCGGTTTTTTAGGCGCAACGCTCTCCTTGCACGGTCGATGGCTCGATTTTCTTTTTGCCATACCATCACCAAATCAAAAACCGCTGACAAGTATTTAAATATTGAGAACCGATCATGCTGTCGCCGTGACTCTGCGCCATGCGTCACGAAGTCGGAATAGGTCCCAACGAAGTGCGTCACCCCGGTATGGGAGCTGATTCCGATTTTGGTATCCCGTATGCGGCTTATCTTTCGTTGTCGTATTCAGCTTCGACCTCCCGTTTAGCGCCAGCCAATTCATCCAAAAAATATGGACTTGCCTTCCACATCACGTCACCGCGGCGACTTAAGGATCGAAACGCATACCCTTGCTTTTCGAAGCTCAGCAAAATTGCCGCCACTTCGTCATCATCGGCTCGATGTAAATCTTCACCTTCACATTCGACTTCCACCCAAAATCGTAATGTTCGGCTCATGCGAAATGGCATTTCTCACCCATCCATACTGTTGATGTTTAAGTCGAGATATTCGGCCACCACCATTTAATTGCTGCGCTATTCACGTGAGAAATTAGTGTTTCGCAAATGGAAATTTATGGTCGAAATGGCAAAATAATAACCAGTTCGTTCGGGCCGATAACGACCTCGGCCAGCTATTTTATGGCATCAATAATGGCTAAAGGGTTCCACGCCTTGGCGATGTGAATATCAGAAAATCAACGCAACTCGTATTCAAATGTTCGATCAAGTTCGCGCGGTATTATTCGACGCGTTAGATTGGCTTCATTTAAGAACCGAAAAATTTGACGAATTTAGGTAGAACATTTGAGGTCGCCCGAGACGAGGACCGGCCATTGCGACTTATGGCAAAATTACAGAAATGCCACTAGTTGGTTGATCGCGATTTCCGGATGATACATCAGAGACCAAACAAGTTTTTGCGAGTTGCCGTTATGCTCACGCCTGGTTGTTTGCAGTCATTGCAACGACGGTTCAATTTCCCTCTTTTTTTGAGGGACTTTTTCGTAATCGTATTTTCATATGTATAGAGCCGGCCCCGGAAATCTGCACAGAACGATAAGTGGAGTTTCTGCCTGATGGCAGGCACGCTATGGCCTGCGAATCAGGAGCGACCATGCAGAGACGAGCACGCCGGAACCACACACCGGCTTTCAAAGCGAGAGTGGCGCTTGCCGCGATCAAGGGCGATCGGACGTTGGCACAGCTTGCCGAGCAGTTCGACGTTCACCCCAATCAGATCACATCGTGGAAGGCGCAGCTCGAGGGCGGAGCCGCCGATGTGTTCGGTCCGGGCAGCAGCAACGGAGCATCACAGCCCGCCGTCGACGTGAAGTCGTTGCACGCCAAGATTGGCGAACTGACACTAGAGAACGATTTTTTAGAAGGCGCGCTCACCAAGGCGGGATTGCTGAGCGCAAAGCGATGATTGACCGTAAGCACGATCTGCCGGTCACGAAACAGGCCGAGGTTCTGCACATCAGCCGTGGCAGCGTCTATTACCTGCCGCGGCCGGTGCCGGAAGCCGACCTTGCGATCATGCGGCGTCTCGACCGGCTGCATTTGGAGTTTCCCTTTGCCGGCTCGCGGATGTTGCGCGGCCTGCTGGTGGGCGAGGGGTGCAAGATCGGCCGCCGTCACGTCAAGACGCTGATGCAGCGGATGGGGATCGAGGCGCTTTATCGCCGTCCGCGCACCACCAAACCCGAGCCTGGCCACAAGATCTATCCGTACCTGCTGCGCGGGCTGGCGGTCACGCGACCGAACCAGGTGTGGGCGATGGACATCACCTACATCCCGATGGCGCGGGGCTTCGTCTACCTGGCGGTGGTGCTCGACTGGTTCAGCCGCCGGGTGCTGTCATGGCGGCTGTCGATCACGATGGAGGCGGCATTCTGCGTCGCGACGCTGGAGGATGCCTTGGCGCGTCACGGCAAGCCGGAGATCTTCAACACCGATCAAGGCTCGCAGTTCACGAGTGAGGTCTTCACCGGCGTGCTCGTCGGCAACGACATTGCGATCAGCATGGACGGCAAAGGGGCTTGGCGGGACAATGTCTTCGTCGAGCGGCTGTGGCGCAGCGTCAAATATGAGGAGGTCTATCTGAAGGCCTACGACAGCGTCAGCGAGGCCCGCGGTTCGATCGGCCGCTACCTGGACTTCTACAACGGCCGCAGACCGCATTCGAGCCTTGACGGCGCCACACCCGATCAAGCCTACTTCCCGCCGCTGCCTATCCGCTTGGCAGCCTAACCCCGGCAGAGGCTCCACTTATCGAGGCGGAAAATCTGTTCAGATAATCGGGACCACCTCAGTATTCCCGCAATCGGGACAATAGCTTTGCATTCTCATCAACCAAATCTTTCTTCCGTCTTTGGTAACCTCCATTTTCTTTCCGACGCATTCAAATCGCTGATAGTCTATAAACGCGACAATTTTACTTTTCATGTTCTCTTCCTCACAATGTGATACTGACGAACGACGAACTTCTGCGTAAGCGAATTTCCGTCGCTATGTCCCCTTTACAGGATCTGTTTGCCCTCAGGATTGGCCAAAGGACCGCAGCTTTTCACCTAAAGCTCGCGAGAATCCCGCCGACGGCGATGTTAAAAAATAGGGCCGATAATTCACTCTAATTGGCAATCGCGCTTGATTGGCAGCTTATTATCCAATTTTCAGGTCTATATTTATTTGGCTTTCATTGGCCGCAGTGCGCATCGTTTTGTTGTGTGCACGCAATAGTCGATTCGATTATCCGGCTGCGCTTTTTGAGTTCGATGAGCCCATGGATCGGCATGTCGGGGATTCAGGCGATTCCTTGCTCGTTTAAGGCGAAATGGATGATCTATCGATCCTGTAAATCACTAATTTCGAGAATGAAAAATGCAGCTTGCGGCCTTATCCGGAAAGCTATGACGCAGCCGATTAAACGCCCCTGCTACTACATCGAAGAAATAATGGGCCGACACGTGGTCAGCCCATATGAACTACTATGAATAGAGACATAGAGACAGACTGATACAGATAGATAGCTAGTTAGATAAACTGACTCATAAGACTCATAGGTAGATAGAGCCAATGGGTAGTCAAAATTCAGTGTCTAGTCCCACCAATTCAGACGCTAATTTGTTCTTGTAAATTAATCGAATGAACTCGTTGAGAATGCCCTGGGTACAAATCCAATAAGGAACCGAAAATGAATAAATGGTCGGGTAATAAAACAGAGCCTGCTGTCATCTGGATCAAAGGTTGCACCGAGTGGATGTATGAATGGGTCTTGAAAGGTTGGAAATTGTACTACGTCAATTTCATGTTCGAGCCATTGCATGTACCTGCGGCTGAATTAGTTCCAAAAATGCGCAAGGGAATTCACAAATTCTATGGTCGGTTCTGCACGGAGTTTATGCATGATGGTCGTGCAAAGAGTGAGCAGAAACGGCTGCCAAAGCTTTGGTTGTTTCCCGACTTGCCGGTTTTTAAATACGAAAAAAAGTCGCTGCGTGAGGTTACGATTAATGGTGGTTTACATTATAACGGGCCGCTGCTGATTCCCCCGGTCTCACGATTTCAGGAGTGCCCGATCAAGCATCTCGAAGAAAATCAAGGCACGTATGCCCGGCATGGAATTGAGCGAATTCATATAGTGCCCGGTGGTGACATTGCGGGTCTGGCCGACTACGCGGCGAAGACCATCAAAAATCGCAGAGTTGATGAGGCAGATATTATTGTGCTTCCTAGGACCGTTGGAGAGCTTCCGGCAAAGAGGAAACCAATTTTTGACCCCAAGGAGCGATTGCTGAAGGATATTCAGTCGTCAATGAACGTGTCGGACGAGATGGCGCAACAGCTGCGGGACGATGCCATCAAAGAAGCGCGGTTTTGATCTTGCATAACCTAATCGTATTGCTGTGTACACGCAGCTTATAACTGGGTTTTTGTAGGCGCGTCGTATTCTTGTGTACACGCAGATTGAAGTGCTTCGGCTTCTGCCGTTAGAGGATGATCAATTTAGGGGGTATGGGCCCGTGCACCGAAGACATCTGCAATTCATTGGATGGCTGCCGAACAAGTAAGGCTCTAGCCAAATCGGGCTCGGGTGCCCCTTCCGGATCTTTTGGTGAACCACACGAGGTTTCTTTTTCAGCCTGTTGAAATATCGGTCGCAACCGTATCGAACTATGCGCTCATTTGCGCTCAGGTCCAAAAGCCACTTGTAGTATTCGGCCCGGTGACCCTTCTGTGGCCGGTCCGGAGTCATTTCCGTTCGGTACGGGTGTCGCCAGCGTTCGACGTCGCGTTTGAGCACGTCGCTGATCGCTTGCCCAAGATTTGCGACATCCTTCACCGTCAAGAAATTTCCTGCAGCATGGCGACTGGTGGAAAATACCTTCTCCAACTCCGCTTTCTTCGCGCCGGAAACAATTTGATGGATTTCGCATTTCCAACCGCTGCCCTCATGCTTAGCTGCCACCGACACCTTGAATGTGCCGACAGCAATGAGGTCAGGGTTGTACAGCCGGTCCAGGGCCCAGCGGTTCAACTTCTTCGCGGCAGCAATGCTGACTCTGTTCAGCTTGCCAGCAGGCTGTGCCCAGGCTCCACGGCCAACTCGGACTTCGTAGAGTGGTCCGGCGCTTTTACGGAGCAGACGATGGGCTGCTGGTATTTCCGCGAGCCGACGGCGGCGGGTTCCGAATTGGCAGACTTCCGAGCACTTGCGTTTGCCGCAGTGGCTTTTGTCACAGTCCGCCAACCCTGCGAGGCGGCCAGGATCGGACAGGACCCGTTCTAGCCGCCTCAGCATGTCGGTCTGGAGCCGTTCCGTCGCGGCCACCGTCTCGAAATCTGTGATGCCGAGCTTAGCCAGTTGGCGAGCTCGCTTTTTTGTGCGTTTCATCGATGCGCTCTACGGCAATCGGTGGGATCGTCCTTTTGACTGATGATTGGCGCAGCAATTTCGTTTGGATATGCTGCGCCAATACGTTTTTAGAGAATGGGCTTGAGCACTGACGTGATGAACTTGCTACGGACCGCCGTCGTGGCGCGTTTCCACGCTTTCTTGAATCCGCGGGCACTAGCAAAGGCCTCCTTCAGCGCGTTAAGCTGCTTCACCTCGTCCGGTGGAAGATCACGACGGCGCGAAGCCTGCTTGCTGTTTGCAAGCTCGTGCAGCTTTTTGGCCTGCCCCTCTGGGGTAGGCTCTTTCGCTGCCATGAGCAGAGCCCCTTCATCATTATCAAGTTTGACATCCTCGGCTGCCATTTTCGCGTCCTGCGAGAGGCCCGCGATTTTCTTAGAGCGACGCACTTCGTCACGCGACTTTCCGAGTTGCTTGGCGGTCCTCGAAATGCCCTTATCGTGAGGCTGGAGACCACCAGGCTGTGCAAGTTGCACAACCTTCGCCCGCTGATTAACAAGCCGGTCCCACCGATCTACCAACTCAGCACGCTGCAGCCTTGTCAGCCCCGCGCGATGCAGATTTTCCGCGATGGTCCACAGCTGTCTCTCAACCTTGTCGCTGTCCATAACCACGCATGAGATGCGGCTCCAACCCAGCGACCTTGCGGCTTCGAGGCGATGCCGACCGGTCACGAGGACAAGACCTTTCTTACTGTTGCGAACTGTAATTGGAGTTTTGAGGCCAATCTCGCGCATCGAAGTAGCAATAAGGGGCAGCTTCTCTTTGTTCAGCGGCCGGTGATTGTCGGGAATGATAATGTCTTTCACGCGGATGCGAATTTCTTTAGTACGACTTTTCATGGTATAGCTCCTGGTCAAGTTAACGGAGCCATCCATCTAGGCGCTGCTCTGATGCGCGTAAAAAGGTAAAATGCGCAAAACTATTTCTTAAGGCGAAAGTCTTCCCTTTCGAGCAGGGCCATTGCCTTGGACACTTCCTCCTTGATTGTGGCCCAACTTGGCAAGTCGTGAACCCCATCTGCGTTTGCGAGATCGAAAATCGCGCGTGCCGATTCTTCTATCTTCATTGCATTTGTTGGGTGGTCCCGATGATGGGCGGCCATGTAGGCGGCCATGTAACTGCAAACCTGACGCCAGCCTTCCTTAGGATCCCTGCCCGCCTTGCCGGTTATTGTTCTTTCTTCTATTCCATGACGTCGCAAATAGTCCAAAAAGTCTTTCGTCTTTACTGTAACTTCATACGACTTAGCCGCTGCATCAAGCACGGTCGTTACCGCATCGAGATTTGGCTTAGCTTTATTCCGCTCAGAAGTCTGCTCGTTCGATTTGATTTGTTTGCAGACAAACGTCGCAACTTGATCAGGAAACTTGTCGGCTCTTACTCTGTAGGCACCCGACTTTGGATCATTTCGGTTGCGGCCTATTGAGCGTAATTTGTTGCTACCGGTTCTCTCCCAATGCGCCAGCGGAATTTCAATCCATGCCGTTCCATTCAAGATGTAGAATCCAGCCTTAAGCTCTCCAGATCGTAGCAGGCTAAGCAATTCGCTTGAAGCAATTCCCTTCGCCTTTGGGTTCCTTAACCGCGCCAAGCGACGGGCCGCGTCGCGAAGTGTCAATGTTCCCTCAGACATCCGCACACCTCATCAACTTACATATCGATTTTACGCATTTCGCCATTTTACGCGTAACGCCGATTATTCCAAGGTTGTGCAGGGCCACATCGGGCTTCCTTTGGCAACCGGAATGCGAGCGAGACTGCCCCTAACTGACCAGATTGGTCCCGATGTCCCGCTTCGGCTCGCCGTGGCGGCTGCGCTAGCATTTCCGGATGGCTCGATGACGGCCTCGGGCCTGCGCCGGGAATTCGCGCGAGGCCGTCTTTTGATCGAACGTGTCGCAGGCAAAGACTATACTACCCTGGCGAACATAGAACGGATGAGGGAGCTATGCCGCGTCAAAGCAAAGGCGCCAGATTGTGGCTGCGGCCCGCGCGCCGCAGAGGCAACCGGATCGTCGCAAACGCAGTTTGGATCGTCATCGACGGCAGCAAGCATGTCGCCACGGGATGCCTTGAGCATCAAGCTGATGAAGCGGAAAGGCAACTAGCCGCGTACATCGCCGACAAGTACCGGCCGTCTCGGCGCGCCAAGGATATTGATCAGATCGACGTTGCCGACGTGCTGTCGATTTACCTGGATGACTGCGGACCACGGATCGCGGATCAGCCGAAGCTGGAGCGGACGATCGGCCGGCTTAACGACTATTGGGGCGGCAAGGTGCTGTCCCAGGTCTCTGCAGCCGAGTGTCGCGGCTACGTGAAAGGCCGCGGCAAAAGTGGTGGCGCCCGCGCGGACCTCGAAACCCTGCGGGCCGCGATCAACCACCATGCCAAGGAAGGCATGCACTACGGCATGGTGCGGGTGAGCTTGCCGCCGAAAGGGCCGCCGCGCGACCGGTGGCTAACGCGGCACGAGGCCGCTAGGCTTATCTGGGCGTGTTGGCGGTACCGGGAGCAGCAGACAGTCCACCGTGGCCGCGCCAAGGGCCAGCCCGTGGCAACGGATAAACGGCCGCTTCGTCATCTGGCTCGGTTCATCCTGATCGGCCTCTACACCGGCACACGGGCCAGTGCGATCGCGTCGGCATCGCCGTACCGCGACCTGGGTCATTCGTTCGTCGACCTCGACCAGGGCATGTATTACCGGCTTGCGATCGGCCGCCGAGCAACCAACAAGCGACAGCCACCGGCACCGATCCCGTTGCCGCTGCTCGCCCATATGCGCCGCTGGGTTCGCCGTGGCATCGTCACGTCGCATTTCGTGGAGTGGCATGGTGCGCCGGTTAAGTCCGTCAAGACGGCCTTCAGGCACGCCGTGACCCTTGCCGGCCTGTGGGGCAAGGTCACGCCCCATACCCTACGGCACACGGCGGCGACCTGGCTGATGCAGGCTGGCGTGCCGATCTGGGATGCGGCCGGCTACCTCGGCATGTCGGCGGCGATGATCGAACGCACCTACGGCCACCATCATCCCGATTACATGCGCGGCGCCGCTGCGGCGATTACGAGGAAACAGCCGGTGAACATTTCGGGACGTTCGGGCAACGTTTCATTGGTCAATTCATTGGTCGAGCCGGAAAACGCGAAAACTAAACGGCAAAAAAGCTAATGATATCATGGTGGGCCCGGGAGGACTCGAACCTCCAACCAAGCGGTTATGAGCCGCTAGCTCTGACCATTGAGCTACGGGCCCGCGCAACGCCGGCGCGAGCGAAGGTGACGCCAAACGACATTATATAGCAGGAGCCATTTAGTCTTGCCGGCTCAGCAAGAATACCGCCTGCTCGCCGAACAGATTCCAGAACCACCACGGCATTTTCAGGCGCATCCTGCGGCCCCAGGCGTTGAGCGCTGCCGCCTGCTCCATTTTGGCGCCGACGGCGTGACACAGCTCGCGGAAGTCCTTGATGCTGCAGAAGTGGATGTTCGGCGTCTCGTACCAGGCATAGGGCAGATTGTCGGTGTGCGGCATGTGGCCGCCGAAGAACAGCTGCAGGCGGATCCGCCAATGGCCGAAATTCGGGAACGACACGATGGCGTGGCGGCCGATGCGCAGCATGTGCTCGAGCACGACGCGCGGCCGGCGCGTCGCCTGCAAGGTCTGCGACAGGATCACATAATCGAAGCCGTCGTCGGGATAGTCTTCGAGATCGGTGTCGGCGTCGCCTTGAACGACGGCGAGGCCCTTGGCGACGCATTCGTTCACCCCTTCGCGCGACAGTTCGATGCCGCGGCCGTCGACGCCACGGCTTTCAAGGAGCCGCAGCAGCTCGCCGTCGCCGCAGCCGACGTCGAGCACGCGCGCCCCGTGCTGCACCATGTCGGCGACGACCAGCAAGTCGACGCGCGAGCCGCCCGGGCCGCGTGCGGCTTCCGCCATGGTCAGATCGTGTTTGAGACGCGTCAGCATGGTCACCTCGCCGGCAGCCCGCGCGCCTTGGCCGCGCCTTCCAGAAATCCGCGCACGATCGCGAATAATTCCGGCTCGTCGAGCAGGAAGGCGTCGTGGCCCTTGTCGGTCGTGATCTCCGCGAACGAGACGCGAGCGCCCGCGGCATTGAGCGCATGCACGATAGCGCGCGATTCCGGGGTCGGAAACAGCCAGTCGCTGGTGAAGGAAATCACGCAGAAACGGGTCGGCGTGCCGCGGAACGCATTCGCCACCGCGCCGTCATAGTCGCCGGCGAGATCGAAATAGTCCATCGCGCGGGTCAGATAGAGATACGAGTTGGCATCGAACCGTTCGACGAAGGTGATGCCCTGGTGGCGCAGATAAGATTCGACCTGGAAGTCGGCGTCGAACGAAAACGTCGGATTGTCGCGGTCCTGGAAGCGGCGGCCGAATTTGCGGTGCAGCGCGGCGTCGGACAGGTACGTAATGTGCGCGCCCATGCGCGCGACCGCGAGACCGCGGCGCGGATTGATGCCTTCGATAAAGTACCGTCCGCCGCGCCAATCCGGATCGGCCATGACCGCTTGGCGGCCGACCTCGTGGAAGGCGATATTTTGCGCCGAATGCCGGGTCGCCGCCGCGATCGGCAGCGCGGCGAACACCCGGTGCGGATAGCTCGCCGCCCATTGCAGCACCTGCATGCCACCCATCGAGCCGCCCGCCACCGCGAACAGCGACTCGATGCCGAGGTAATCGAGCAGCATGGCCTGCGCGCGCACCATGTCGCGCACAGTGATAACGGGAAAATCGAGACCCCAGGGCACGCCCGTTGCCGGATCGGTCGACGCCGGCCCTGAACTACCCATACAGCCGCCGACGACGTTAGGACAGATGACAAAATAGCGCTTGGTATCGATCGGCTTGCCGGGGCCGACCATGGTTTCCCACCAGCCCGGCTTGCCGGTCACCGGATGATCGTTGACGACGTGCTGATCGCCGGTGAGCGCATGGCAGACCAGCACCGCATTGCTACGCGCAGCGTTGAGTTCACCATAGGTCTGATAGGCGATCTGCAGCGGAGCAAAATCGACGCCGGCGTCGAGATGCAGCGGATCGTTCGCGGCAAAGCGCACGACGAGCGAATGCGGCTCGTCCGCTTCGCGGGCGCGGTCGGCAAGATCGAGGGTGGCGCTGACGTCGGCCATCGAAGTTTCCTTAATCGGCCGCGCTTCCCGGCCTGGCCTTGCCGCCGAAGTCACACTCATGACTTGGCGGCCAAAACCGCGTAAATAGGCCGCTTCCGCTCGGAGTCAACGTTTTCTTTGCTTTCCGCCTTAACGGCACCTATCAATCGGGCCCCGTTACTGGGTCTAGCCATGGCAAAACCGCCGCGCCGCGCCAACCAATCGCTCGCCGATTTGCGACAGGAAATCGACCGCATCGACGAACAGATGCACGAGCTCCTAATCAAGCGCGGCGAGATTATCGACCGCCTGATCGCGGTGAAGAAGAGCGAAGAAACCGGCTCCGCATTTCGCCCGGCGCGCGAGGCCGATATGATGCGCCGCCTGGTCAAGCGCCATCACGGCAACCTGCCGCTTGATACCGCCGAGAGCATTTGGCGCGTCATCATTTCGACCTTCACATATGTGCAGTCGCCGTTTTCCGTACACGCCGACCTCTCCGCCGGCGACGCGCTGATGCGCGATTCCGCGCGCTTTCATTTCGGCTTTACCGTGCCGTTCGTGCCCCATATGGGCGCTTCGAGCGTGGTCGAAGCCGTCACCGAATCGAAGGGCGATCTCGGCCTCATTCCCGCTTTCGCAATCGCCGGCGGCGGCCCGTGGTGGGCGGCGCTGGAATTCGCGACCGCACCGAAAATCATCGCCCGGCTGCCGTTCGTCGAACGCGCCGATCATCCGGCAGCCATGCCGGTTTTTGTAGTCTCCCGCGCCGCCGCGGACGCCATGGTGACCGAAACCGACGTGTGGAGCATGCGGGTTTCCGGCTGGAGCGCGGCGGCCGTCAACGCGGTCGCGGCGCTCGCCGACGTCATAGCCGTGCCCGACCGCGCCTTCGACGGCGCCGCGCTTTTGGTCTCCGTCGAGCATGGCGGCATCGACGCCGTTGCCGCCGCTCTTATTAAGATCGGCGCCACGATCCGCTCATCGGCTCTCGTCGGCAGCCACGCGACCCGCTATACGATCCCCGCGAAAGGTTAAATCTGCTCCCAGTTCGTGGGTGCGGATGAAGGAAGAGAGTAATGACTGCGATGCGTCCCCAGCCGCGCCCCGGCGTGCTCGATATCGAGGCCTACGTGCCCGGCAAGAGCAGCGCGCCGGGCGTTGCCAAGGTGTTCAAACTGTCGTCGAATGAGACGCCGCTTGGGCCGAGCCCGCGCGCGATCGCCGCCTATCGATCCTGGGCCGATCATCTGGAGGACTACCCGGACGGATCGGCGAGCGACTTGCGCGAAGCCATCGGGCGCGGCTTCGGGCTCGATCCGGACCGCATCGTCTGCGGCGCCGGCTCCGACGATCTATTACACTTGCTGGCGCACGCTTATCTCGTCGACGGCGACGAGGCGATCCATACCACGCACGGATTCCTGATCTATCCGATCGTGACGCTTGGCGCCGGCGCCAAGCCGGTGGTGGCGCCGGAGAAGGATTTCACCGCCGACGTCGATGCGATCCTCGCCGCGGTGACGAAGAGGACCAGAATGGTCTTTCTCGCCAATCCGAACAATCCGACCGGCACCTGTCTATCGTTCGACGAGGTCAAACGGCTGCATCGCGGCCTGCCGGGCAATGTGCTGTTGGTGCTCGACGCCGCTTACGCCGATTACGTCCGGCGCAACGACTACGAAGCCGGCATCGAACTCGTCGCCACGTCCGACAACGTCGTCATGTGTCGCACGTTTTCGAAAATCCACGGATTGGCGGCGCTCCGCCTCGGCTGGATGTTCGGCCCCGCTCCTATCGTCGACGCCGTCAACCGCATTCGCGGCCCCTTCAACGTCACCGGGCCGGCGATCGCGGCCGGCGTCGCCGCCATCGAGGACGTCGAGCACCAGGAGCGCTCGCGCGAGCACAACACGCGCTGGCTCGACTGGCTGACGGAAGAAATCGGCAAGCTCGGCCTAAAAGTAACGCCGAGCGTCGCCAATTTCGTGCTGATCCACTTTCCGGAAACGAAAGGCCGCACCGCCAAGGATGCCGACGCTTTTCTCACCGCGCGCGGGCTCATTCTGCGGCAGACCACGGCCTATAAGCTGCCGAACGCGCTGCGCATGACCGTCGGCACGGAAGAAGCGAACCGGCTTGTCGTCGCGGCGCTGAAGGAATTCTTGGCAAAGCCGGCGTGACGCTGTGACCGACCCCACACCGCTCTTTAATCGCCTAGCGCTGATCGGCGTCGGCCTCATCGGCTCCTCGATCGCGCGAGCGGCGCGCGCGCAGGGCGCCGCGCGCGAAATCGTAGCGAGCGCCCGCTCCGCTGCGACGCGCCGGCGCGTTGCCGAACTCGGAATAGCCGACCAGGTGCTCGAAACCAACGCCGCCGCGGTCGCCGGCGCAGATCTGGTTATCGTCTGCGCTCCGGTCGGCGTATGCGGCGAGATCGCCAAGGAGATCGCGCCGCATCTTGCGGCAGGAGCGGTCGTGTCCGACGTCGGCTCGGTCAAGGGTGCAATCCTGCGCGACATGGGCGCGCAGCTGCCCGCCAACGTGCATTTCGTCCCGGCGCATCCGGTCGCCGGCACTGAGCATTCGGGCCCGGATGCCGGCTTCGCGGAATTGTTTGTCGGTCGTTGGTGCATTCTCACCCCGCCCGAAGGCGCCGATTCCGCCGCAGTCGAGAGGCTCGCCGCATTCTGGCGCGCGCTCGGCGCCAATGTCGAAACCATGCCGGCCGCGCATCATGACCTGGTGCTGGCGATCACCAGCCATCTGCCACATCTGATCGCCTATACGATAGTCGGCACGGCCGATGAGCTCGCCGAGGTGACACGCTCCGAAGTCCTGAAATTCTCCGCCGGCGGTTTTCGCGATTTCACCCGCATCGCCGCGTCCGACCCGACCATGTGGCGAGACGTGTTCCTTGCCAACAAGGACGCGGTGCTGGAAATGCTCGGCACCTTCAATGAGGATCTTGCACAGTTGACGCGGGCGATCCGGCGCGGTGACGGCGACGCGCTGTTCGAGCATTTCACTCGCACCCGCGCCATCCGCCGCGGCATCGTCGAGATCGGCCAGGATTCGCCGGCGCCGGATTTCGGCCGGGCGCATCCCGATCTGCCGATCGAGCCGCTACCGCGGCCCTATGCCGGCGCCGACGACAAGTAGGGTCAATCAGCGCGCTTTGACGGTCAGCGCTTCATCCACTGCGCCGCGCAAGCCTGCGAGCGTGAACGGCTTTGCGATCACGTCGTGGATGATGGCGTCAAGGCCGTGGGCGCGCTCGCGTTGATCGGCGTAGCCCGTCATCAACAGAATGGTCAGCTCGGGATAGTCGCGCGCCGCCGCAAGCGACAGCGCGATGCCGTCCATGATCGGCATGCGGATGTCGGTCAGCAGAAGACCAAAATGTCCATTTTCGCTCTGGAGCAAATCGAGCGCGTCGCTGCCGTCGCACGCGGTTTTCACCTCGTGGCCGGCGCCCGAGAGTGCGCGCGCGCACATGGCGCACAAAGCCTCTTCGTCTTCGGCGATCAGGATGCGAGCCATGATCAGGGTGTCCCGGCCAAAATGTCGTTGCGGTTGACGAAACGCACTAGCACGTCGTGGGAGTCCGGCGGCGGCGAGGCGAGCCGGGTGTGGAATGCGATCGCTACGCCCGGCGGGAGCACGGTACGCGGCGGGACGGCAGTCCAGGAATAGATTTCTTGCCGTGCGGCATTACGCACCGCGAAGCGCAGATGCGGCACGGTCACGCTCTTGCCGGTGTCGTTGACGACGTTGCCGCCGATCACAAGGATCGGGACACCGTCATGCTGCTCGGTCGTGGTGGCGAGGCCGTCAAAATCGAGCCCGCGTATGTTCACCGGCAGGCCGATCCAGGCATAGAACGACGCGGTCTGCGGCACGGCGCGCACGAAATCGCCGCGCCAGCCGATAACGATGGCATTGGCGACGATCAGAGCCAGGATGCCCGACTGCAGCTGCGACAACGGCCATTGCCACCGCTTGCGCTTGGCGTGCAGCGGATAGCGTCGCGCGGCAATGGTCTCGATGTCTTCGAGCGGCTCGGCGTGTGGCGGGATGTCAAGCTCCGTTTCGGCCCCGATTGGCGAATGTTCGGCCTCGGCTTCGGCGGGTGCAATCGGCGGCGATTCCACTTCGACCGAGGGTTCGTCGGTCGCGGCGGGAAATTCGGCGGTCTCAGCCGTGGCGGCTTCAGCCGAATAGGGTGGCGGAGGAACGACGAACGGATCGGACGCGGTCTCAGCCGGCGGTTCGGCCTCGGCGCTCATCGCGGCTTCAAATTGCTCTGCCGGAGGCTCCGTGGCGGAGCCGGCTTCCGCGGCGGCGGCTTCCGCTACGGCCTCGACCGCGCGGCGCACTGGCGCCAACGCTTCGGCTGCGGCGATAAGCTTGTTTTTATGGGGCAGTTCGGCGTGCCAGATCGTGCGGCAGCGCACGCAGCGCACCCGCCGCCCATCCGGCTGCAGGCTTGCCACGTCGACATCGTAGGATGTAGCGCAGTTCGGGCAGACGATCAGCATAGGACGAATCAGGGGCGCGGCACCTTTGGGGTGAGACCCTAACAGCGATCCGTTAACGAATTGGAAACCAACCCGGCCCGGCAAGCCCGTCCTGCCAGGGGGTGCTAAGTTATTGCGGAATGGGCGAATCAGGTTTGCGGCCCGGCGGGGCACGTCGAAAATAGACGAGGCTCAGGCTTGGCGCAGGGGGCCACGCGTGAGGTTTTATCGGAGGACCGCGTGATCCGATTCGAGAACGTCGGCCTGCGCTATGGGCTTGGCCCGGAAATCCTGCGCGACCTCAGTTTTCGCATCGACGGGCATTCCTTCCAATTCCTAACCGGGCCGTCGGGCGCCGGCAAGACCTCGTTGCTGCGCATGATGTTCCTGTCGCTCAAGCCGACGCGCGGGCTTATCTCAATGTTCGACTATGACACCGCGACCCTGACCAAGGACGACCGCGCGACGCTGCGTCGGCGCATCGGCATCGTATTCCAGGATTTTCGCCTGCTCGATCACATGACCACCTACGAGAATGTGGCGCTGCCGCTGCGCGTGCTCGGCAAGGAGGAGGCGAGCTACCGCGCCGAAGTGGTCGAGCTGCTGCAATGGGTGGGTCTCGGCGAGCGCATGTCGGCTTTGCCGCCGGTGCTGTCGGGCGGCGAAAAGCAGCGTGCCGCAATCGCCCGCGCCGTGATCGCACGGCCGCAGCTTTTGCTCGCCGACGAGCCGACCGGCAATGTCGATCCGAATCTCGGCCAGCGCCTGCTGCGGCTGTTCGTCGAGCTCAACAAATCCGGCACCTCCGTCGTCATCGCCACGCACGACATTGCGCTGATGGACGAATACGACGCCCCCCGTCTGGTGCTGCACGAAGGACGTCTGCATGTCTACGATTGAACCGGTGAAAACGATGGCAGAGCCGTGGGACCGGCGCGCCCCGGCGTCGTCTCACCTATTGGCGCAGCGCGCTCCGACCCCGATCGTGCCGCGCGGCTCGATTGCGGGACGCTCGCTGACGGCCGTCGTTGCCATTATGACCTTCCTCGCCGCGATGACGGCGGGAGCCGTGATCATGGTGGTCACCTCGGCTAGCGACTGGCAGTCGGCCGTCGGACGCGAGGTCACCATTCAGGTCCGTCCGGTCACCGGCCGCGACATCGAGGCGGACGTGCGCGCGGCCATCGCGGTCGCGCGCGGCACTGCCGGCACCACCGATGTGCGAGCCTATACGAAAGAGGAGTTGGAACAGCTCGTCGAGCCGTGGCTTGGCTCCGGTCTCTCGCTCAGCGAGTTACCGATACCGCGCATGATCGTCGTCAAGCTTGCCTCCGGTGCGACGCCAGATCTTGCCGGCCTCCGCGCGGCGCTGGCCGCGCGCGTCCCCAGCGCCAGCCTCGACGATCACCGCGGCTGGATCGACCGCATGCGCGACATGGCGGAAGCGCTGGTCGTCATCGGCATCGCAATTCTAGCGCTGGTTGTCGTCGTGACGGTGCTCTCGGTCACCTTCGCCACGCGCGGCGCGATGGCGACCAACCGGCCGGTCGTGGAAGTCCTGCATTACGTCGGCGCCACCGACGGCTTCGTCGCCAGCCAATTTTTGCGCCATTTTCTGCTGCTCGGCTTCAAGGGCGGCGCCATAGGCGGCGGCGTGGCTTTGGCGCTGTTTGGCATCCTGGGTGCGGCGAGCAGCTGGATCTCCGGCACCGCTGGGGGGGAGGAAGCGCTCGCCTTGTTCGGCACTTTCTCCGTAGGGGTTGGCGGCTATCTCGCCATTATCGTCCTGATCGTGTTGATGGCCGCGGTGACCGCGTTGAGCTCGCGCCGCACCGTCAACCAGACGCTGGGTTCCATCGACTGAAGGCAGTCGCGACGATTTCAACCGATGTCCCGATTGCGAAATTCGCACCAGTGCCGGAATCGCGGGTATAATTTCACCGCAGAGTTCTCGATTCCGGCAATGCACTTTGGCGCGAGGGACGCGCGCGCGGATGCTTAGTCTTAGGGGCGCGGTCAGAACGCGACGCATCAGGTCGGTCGCCCTGAAGCTCGTGGCGCTGTGCGTCATCCTGCTGATCTGCGGCTTTGCCGGATTTATCTGGTTGTTGCCCAGCCGCCAGATCGCGCTCGACCGCAGTGCCGACGGCATCGTGGTGCTGACCGGCGGCACCTCGCGCATCAGCGATG
>CAWCQV010000003.1:0-194701 GCA_963797775.1 uncultured Alphaproteobacteria bacterium
CTCGCCCGCCTCGCCGGCGCTTACGTCATCGCGCAGACCACCTCTCCAGATAAGGCCGATCGGATCCGCGCGCTCGGCGCGCATGAGGTGATCGTGCACGGGCGCGGCGAGGATTTCTCTGGCGCGGTGAAGAAAGCGACCGGTGGCCAAGGCGTAGATGTCGCGATCGACAATGTCGGCAGCCAGCTGTTCGATCCGATCCGCCGCAGCATGGGGATCAGTGGCCGCTGGATCATGATCGGTCAATTGACCGGGCAATTCGTGCCGTTCAATCCGGCGCAATTGTTCCTCAAGAACGTATCGATGCTGAGCGCGACCAGCACAACGCGCAAGCAGCTTGAAGATTGCTTGGCGCTCGTTGCGCGCGGTGCGGTCAAGCCGATCATTTCGCTGGCGCTGCCGCTCGAGCGCGCCGCCGAGGCGCATGCCCTGGTCGAATCCGGCAAGGCTACTGGCCGGATCGTGCTACGTCCCAACGGGTGACGACATGAAGATCGACGCGGCAATCGTCGGGATCGGCTGCAGCGCATTTGGCCGTAGTCTTGCCGACAGCCAGCTCCGCCTTGCCGCGACGGCGTTCAAGAACGCGCTCGCGGATGCTGGACTGAAACGCAGCGACGTTGACGGGCTCTCGATTCATCTCGGCTGGCCGCTCGGACCCGACTACGACCGCCTCGCCGAAGCATTCGGGCTCGAAATCCGCTATGTCAACCAATCATGGCTGCACGGGCGTTTCGTCACCAATGCGCTCCAGCACGCGGCGCTCGCAGTGTCTGCCGGGCTTGCCGACGTCGTCGCCTGCGTCACAGCCGTTAGCTTCACGCGCGAGCGCGGTTTCCTCGGCGGTCCGGGCGACGTCGAGGGTAACCGCGAGGAGGGCGGCACCCATGGCGAGGCGCCGCCCTATGGGCTGACCGCGCCTGCGGGCGGTGCCGCAATCTCCATGCAGCGGTACATGCATGTCTACGGTGCAACGAGCAGCCAGCTTGCTGCGGTGCCGATCGCAATGCGCAAGCACGCGCTGAAAAATCCATGCGCGATCATGAAAGAGCCGCTGACGCTTGAGGCGCATCAGTCGGCCCGAATGGTGGTCGATCCGCTTCGGCTGTTCGATTGCTGCCTGATCAGCGACGGCGCTGCGGTGGTCCTTATCGCACGTAGCGACCGCTCGCGGGATCTGCGCCAGACGCCGGTACGCATTGTCGGCATGCAGGGGACACGCTCTGGCCGCGACGAGTTCATCTTCGCGCCGCGTGGTCTCGGCATCAATCAGCAGTCTGGCCGACGCTCGGCGGCTCGGCCGGTCGACCTTGAAGCGTTCGCGCAAGCCGGCGTGACGCGCGAGGACGTGCACGGCTTCTACACCTATGATGCGTTTTCGCCGCTGGTGCTGTTTGCACTCGAACGGTTCGGCTATTGCGACGCGGGCGAGGCTGCGGCATGGGTGCAGAGCGGTCGGATCGAACTCGGCGGCACGCTGCCAGTCAACACATCGGGCGGGCTGTTATCGGAAGCTCATGTCGCGGGATGGAATTCGATTTGCGAGATGGTCAGGCAATTGCGCGGCACCGCGGGTGCAAGCCAGATTGCTAATGCCGCGGTGCTGCAATGGGGCACCACATGGGGTGATTCAGTAATCCTCGCGGCATAAGGGAAAGATGTGATGGCGTCTTACCAAAAACCACGCCCCCGTATTGGCCCGGACAACGCGCCGTTCTGGCAGGGCTGCCGCGCGCATCGCCTGATGCTGCCGACCTGCCGCTCCTGCGGCAAGCCGCATCTGCCACCCGGGCCGGTCTGCCCGTTCTGCTTCTCCGCCGAGATCGTTTGGCAGCAAGCCTCTGGACGCGGACAGATCAGCACCTGGACGATGGTTCACAAGGCATGGTTCCCGGCGTTCGAGGATGAAACGCCGTATAATGTCGTACAGGTCGAGCTCGACGAGGGACCGCGGCTCACTTCGCACATCGTCGGCGCGGGCGAGCAAAAGATTCAAATCGGCCAACGCGTCGAAATCATGTTCACTAATATCGACAAGGAACTGACCTTGCACGGTTTTCGCATCGTCGCGCCATGAACTCAGTCGCGATAAAGCGGTTCCGGCAGACCTTTCGCCCCGACATGCAGCGCCAATAGACCGCCGGCATCGGCTTCGGCCGCGAGCTTGTCCGGCGCAAGTCGGAACCGCGCCGTCGTCACGTAAAGCGTCGCAAGATCGGCGCCGCCGAACGCGCAAGCAGTTGGTCGGCTGACCGGCAATTGCACCGTGCGGCTAATCCGCCCGTTCGGCGCATAGCGCACCACGCAGCCGCCGTCGAATACCGCGTTCCAGATAAAGCCTTCGGCATCGACCGACGAGCCGTCGGGCACACCGGGCCGATTGTCCATGGTCGCGAATATGCGGCGTGGACCGATCGTTCCCGCAGCGAGATCGAAGTCGTAGACGAAGATGGTCTTCACATGACTGTCGGCGAAATACATCCGCCTATCATCAGGACTCCAGCACACACCGTTCGCGACCCATATGCCATCATCGACGGCATCAAGATGTCCACGCTCAAGTCGATAGAGACGGCCGCTCGCGCGCTCCATCGTCTTAGTCATGGAGCCAACCCAAAATCGCCCGTGCCGGTCACAGCGGCCGTCATTGAGTATATTGACCGCGCCACCGTTCTCCGGGTCGATGATCCGATCGAGCGTTCCGCTCGCGGGATCGTATTGAGCAAGTCCGCCGCGCCCGGCAATCAACAATCCTCCACCCGCGCGCGGCGCGAATGAGCCGAGCCTTTCCGGTGGCGTCCAGCTTTCAAGCTTGCCGCTCTCCGGGTCTAGACGATGAATGGCTGGCTTGAAGGCATCGATCCAATAAAGCGCACGCTCGATCGGATGCCAGCGCGGAACCTCGCCGAGAACGTCCATAGTGTGCGCGACGCATGCAATTTCGACCACGACGATCTCTCCTCCCGATCGATCTCAGGCGCCGCGTGTGAAGAGTTCCGCCAAACGGTTCTTCTGCAGCTTGCCGGTGACCGTCACCGGTAATTCGGCTTCACTGACGAACTTCATCAGTCGAGGAATCTTGTAGGCCGCAAGCTGGCGGCGGCAAAGCGCCATAAGGTCGGCCTCTTCGACGCTTTGCCCCGGCCGGCACACAATGAGCGCAGCGACGACCTCGTCGCGTTGTGGATCGGGAACGCCGGTAACGCAGGCAAGCTTGACGGCCGGATGCGTCATCAGCGTCTCTTCGACCTCCACCGGCGCGACATTGATGCCGCCGGTCTTGATCATTTCCTTGATGCGTCCGCGAAAATATAGTCGTCCTTCGGCATCGAGGAAGCCAAGATCGCCGGTGATGAAATAGCCGCTCGCATCGAACGCGGCGCGGTTCTTGTCGGCATCCTTGTAATAGCCGACCGTTACGTAGCCTTTGACGCGAATCTCGCCGACTTGGCCTTGCGGCAGCACTTTGCCGGTTTCCGGATCCACGATGCGCAGGTCCACGCCGGGAAGCGGACGCCCGACGCTGGCGAGGCGAATGTCTAACGGCTCGGCCGCGTCGATGACCGCGCAGTTCCCATAGGTCTCGGTCAAACCATAAATATTGCAGATCTCGCGCGCACCAAGATCGACGACGCGTTTGATCTGCTCGGGCGTGCCGAGCGTGCCGCCCGAGCGCAGGCTCGATAAGTCGTGCGCTTGCCGGTCGGGGTGCTCGCTCAGCGCCTGCGCCATGTTGGGAGTGCAGTAGAGCAACGTACAGCGCTCCGAGGCGATGATGCGCAATGCCTCGCCGGGTTCGAAGCTTTCCTGCAGCACGACGCAGCCGCCGTGGGTGAACAGATTGAACAATGCATTCTCGCAACCGAGCCCCCAGAACAGCGATACGGCGAGCCAGAGCCGGTCGCTCTCTGTGACATGCATGCGCTCGCCGATATGCCACATGTTTTCGATCAGCGCGTAATGTTGAAGCTGCACGCCCTTTGGCGTCGAGGTCGAGCCCGATGTGTAAAGCAGATAAGCGACATCGTTCGGATCGATGGAGCGAGCTGCGCGCTCGATCTCGACATCCGGTACTGTGCGGCCGCGTGCGTAAACGTCGTTGAACGAAATTGAGCTCCGGTACGCGCGCGTGCCGGCGTGAATAATGAATTCGAGCCGTGGTGTGGATTGCGCAAGCGGCTCGAGCTCGTCGAGCATTGCGAAATAGTCGCTTTTGAGAAAATGGTCGCTTACGATGAGCGTGCTCGCGTCGGAATGTGCAAGCACATAGCCGAGCTCGCGGCTTGTGACCCAAGTATTGACTGCGACCATGATTCCGCCCAGCGAGCAGATTGCGAGGTCTGCGATAATCCATTGCGGCTTGTTGCCCATCAGGATCGCGACCAGGTCGCCTTTGCGGACACCAAGCACATGCAGACCTTTGGCAAACGCTCGAACCTCCGCGTGCAGCGCTGCATAAGTGTACCTTCGCCCGCCCCCTACTAGCGCCTCTCGCTCCGGGAATCGTGCCGCCAACTCGTCGAGCAGGCCGGGAATAGTACGGCTCGTCGGCATCGCAGACATATGGAATGCGCTCCGCGCTGAATTCGGCGACAGGCGGTGCCGGGCACCGATGCAAAATTATGCGACGCGCGCCGGCAATGCATCAAGCCGTCGCCGGCCGATTGGCCGGCACGCCGCTCGCACGCCGTAACCGGTCTTCCGCAAGGTTCGTGGCACAGCTAGCCTACACGGCATTGGTCGAAAATTCGGAAACAGCAATGGGGCGAGCGATGTCGAAGGACGACATGGTAGTGGGATTTGTCGGGGTGGGCATCATGGGCGGCCGCATGGCCACCAACCTGCAAAAGGCCGGCTTCAAGCTGGTCGTCCATGACTTGCACCGACAGGCGGCCAGTCATCATCTCAATGCGGGTGCTATCTGGGCCGACAGCCCGCGTGCGCTCGCAAGCCGCGCCGACGTGATCTTCTCGTCGCTGCCGGAGCCGCCCGATGTGGAGGCGGTTGCTCTCGGGCCGAACGGGCTCATCGCCGGGATGAAGCCCGGTGCTGCCTATTTCGACCTTTCGACGAATTCGCCGAGTGTGGTGAAGAAGTTGCATGCCGCCTTCGCCGAAAAGGACCTGCATATGCTCGATGCGCCGGTGAGCGGCGGCCCAGCCGGTGCGGCATCCGGCAGGCTCGCGATCTGGGTCGGCGGCGATCAAAACGTCTTCAACCGGCACAAGGTCGTGCTCGATGCGATCGGCGACAAAGCCGCCTATATCGGGCCGATAGGCAGCGCCACGGTGGCTAAGCTCGTCCACAATATGTCGGGCTATGCGATCGTCTGTGCACTCGCCGAAACCTTCACCATGGGGGTGAAGGCTGGCATCGATCCACTCGCGCTGTGGCAGGCGGTCCGCCAGGGCGCAGTCGGACGTCGCCTGACGTTCGATGCCCTGATCGACCAGTTCCTCCCCGGCCAATACGATCCGCCGGCGTTTGCGCTCAAGCTTGCGCATAAGGACGTTTCACTCGCCAACGAGCTCGATCGCGAGCTCGGCATGCCGATGCGCATCTGCAATCTCGCGCTTGCCGAGATGACGGAAGCTATGGCGCGCGGATGGGGTGGTCGCGACTCGCGCGTGGTGATGTTGCTGCAGCAGGAACGTGCGAGTGTCGAGATCGCGGTGGATCCGGAGCAGTTACGCGAAGCGCTTGCGAAGAAGTCATGAGACGCTCGGTCGCCGTGAGCGCCTTCCCCGACGAAATCTATGCAGCCCCGCGCAGCTGGGCAGAGCGGGCCTATTGAAGTTGGGAGCTAGACGGAAGTCGCGAATACCGTGCGAAGAATGAATGACGAGTTGCGCGCTGTTCGAAAAGAAGATTGTGACCTACCATCCAGCTCAATTTCGGAGGACGCAGGATGGCTGTTGAACTCTATCATTTCTGGAGCTCGGTCTGCTCGGTGCGGTGCCGCATGGCGCTTGAGGAGAAGGGTGTCCCGTGGATCAGCCGCTACATCGACCTCTTCAAGTTCGATCAAATGCGGCCCGAATATCTCGCGATCAATCCCAGAGGCATGGTGCCGACCCTCGTGCATGACGGCAAGCCGATACGCGAGAGCTCGGTCATCAACGCATACATCGACGCAGCCTTCGCCGGGCCGCCGCTGACGCCGGCCGATCCGCTCGGGGCCGCGCGCATGCGCGAGTTCGTCTATCTCTGCGACGAGGGCTTCTCCGCCATCGTCAAGTTGACAATGGTGAAATACATCCTGCCGAAGCTGAGGAATCGATGGGGTGACGATGAACTGAGGAAGCAAGCCGAGCGAAGGCCGACGAAATTCTACCAGGATGTCCACGGCCGCGCCGTGCGCGGCGAAATCACGGAGCAAGAACTCGCTGCCGCGCGGGCGACGATTGACGAGCTGCTCGACCATCTTGAGCGCACGCTCATGCCGGGTCCCTGGATCGTGGGCGGCCAGTTCACTCTCGCTGAAATATCTATTGCACCCTACATGTTTCGCCTCGCGGCGCTGGGCGCAGACCAGTTCTGGTCGCGGCAGCGCCGGCCGCACGTCAACGCGTGGTATGAGAATCTCTCGGCGCGGTCCGCCTTTACGACGGCGGTGTCATGGCCGGACGAGTCGGGCGGTGGCTACGAGGAGGTCGGGCTCCGCGCAAAGGTCAAGTGAGCCTGAGATTATTGGCGGTGTGAGGTCGGGGCGACCCTCAGACGCTCTTTGCAACCTTGCCTTCTTCGCGGTCAAACTTGCGATCCGTCATTGCGGGAGGCACGGCACGCGCTGTAACTGAAGCACGAGGCGGCGCGCGATTGCGGCACCCTCGATATCCCCGCCGCGCGCGGCCTCGTGAAGCCGAGCAGTCACCTGACGCCAGATGTCGCGCTGTCGGCACTCGGCCGGTAGACTGCACATCCGGCGCGGAGGCAGGTGCGGGCGACAAACCTGTCCATATCGGGCGGCCGCACGAGATAAATATCCACCGCCGGGGCGCCTGTAGCGCCAACCCATCTCAGTGCAGGCACGCCAAAAGAGGAGCTCCCACTGGGCGCGCATCCTTGAATAATTCGTTGGTATGGCTGTTGGTATCGATTGGTTTGACGGAAAAAATGTGTTGTATAATCAATAGAGTAGAGGTTATATGAGATGCCCTCCACGGCACCATTACCAAAATTCCCCTTTGATTTTGTTGGACTTGTTGCGAAAAGTCCCACTCGGCTGTGAGGTGGGACATGATGCTGTACCGTTTTGTTCCGACAATTCCAGGATGTGCATGGCCGCTTCCGCCAACCGTTCTTGATCGGCAGCGCGCGTGTACGCTTCCGTCATTTTGAGCGTGTCCCAATCAAAAATCGCTATCAGTTGATGCGCTGTCGCGCCGTTGTTGGCGGCGATAGTTGCACCCGCCTTCCGTAGGAGGATGGCTATTTGCCAACTGAGGGATGGCTATGGCATGGCATTCCCACAACGATTTTTTTGTCAGCCTCAAATGGAACGGTTTCCCATCGATGTGGATGGTAAGTGGACTGTTTCGGCGCTGCTGCTGAAGCCCTCAGCGCCGGTTGCTTGCTATGTGTTCGCGCATGGGGCAGGGGCCGGCATGACGCATTCATTCATGGATAAAATCGCCAGGGGACTATTCGAGCGCAGCATCGCCACCTTGCGCTATCAATTCCCCTATATGGAAGCACGGTCCAAACGACCGGATCCGCCGCCAATTGCGCACGCGATGGTGCGTGCCGCGATCAATGCTGCGAAGGAACGCTGTCCGAAGCTAAGGATAATCGCCGGAGGGAAATCGTTTGGCGGTCGCATGACCTCTCAAGCACAAGCATCGTCGCCGTTGCCCAGGGTCAGTGGGCTGGCACTCCTGGGCTTTCCGCTTCACCCGGCGGGAAAGCCGTCAACTGATCGGGCTAACCATCTATACGATGTCGCGATTCCAATTCTGTTCCTGCAGGGGAGTAGGGACAAACTCGGAGAGCCGCCTCTCATAAGAGCGGTCAACCAGAAACTGGGTGCAAGGGCGACACTCCACGTAATTGAGGCAGCCGATCACTCTTTCCACGTCCCAGCGAAATCAGGCCGAAAGGATGACGAAGCGATCAGCGAAATTGTCGGCGTAATGACAGATTGGGTGAACGACATTCGGGTCTTTTCATTCGTATAATGGGTGTTATCGAAAGTCAGTCGCGGCTTAAAAAGCGGCGATGCGATCAGTAAGGGGAACGGAAACCTACGTGTCGATTCGCTAGAGCATGATCCGGAAAATGCTTGCCCTCGGACTTGATCCGAGGGTGGACACCGGTTTTCCGAAAAGATCATGCTCCACCAAAATGTTAGAGCGTCAATCAATTCAACTTGAAACGATTGCGCTCTAAGAAATCGGACCGCTCGATCAGATTGAAAGTACCAAACCGGCTTACGATTTTGCCGGGCTTGCCCACGGTCTACGTAGGCGGTCGGAGACACGATAGGCAGATATTTGGGTGCGAAAGCTTTCGGTTAGGTCGACGTCGTCCCAGCCGTTGAGGAGCTGATTGCGACTGACCAGATCGATCGAGAATCTGTAGGCTCGGTTGCCACATTGAATTGTCTTTTGCTCGAGATCGACGGTGACGGCGCGTTCAGGATCAGCAGCGACTGCAGCCGCAAGTTCCGCGGCGTCGCCTTCCGAAACAACCGCTGTGAGCAGTCCGTTCTTGACCGCGTTCTGCGCGAATATGTCGCCGAAGGATGGCGCGACCACGCAGCGAAAGCCATAATCGTAGATCGCATAGACGGCGGCTTCACGCGACGAGCCGCCGCCGAAATTGCGCCCGGCGACGAGAATTTTGGCGCCACGCCAAGCTGGCTGATTGAGGGGAAAATCCATGCGCTCGTTGCCTGCGGAGTCGAGCCGCAAGTCGGCGAACAACACCGTCCCGAGACCTCTTGAGCGCGGCCATTTCAGATAGCGTGCCGGCAGAATCTGGTCTGTGTTCAGATTGGGCTGCGGCAGCGGGCAGGCCGTGGCGGTGAGAGAAACGAATTTCTCCACGCAGTGGTTCCTAGACTTTTCGTCCGGTCAAAAGCGGCCGCGCATCGGCGAGATGCCCGGTGACCGCCGCGGCGGCGACCATGGTCGGCGACATTATGTGTGTGCGCGCACCGCGCCCCTGGCGGCCACGGAAATTGCGATTGGTGGTCGAAGCGCAACGTTCGCCGGCCGGCACGATATCGCCGTTAATGCCGACACACATCGAGCAGCCGGAGTTCCGCCCATTCAAGGCCGGCATCGCGGAAAATGCGATCGAGTCCTTCTTCCTCGGCCTGACGCTTCACCTGTGTCGAGCCCGGGGAGACCAGTCCCGGCACCTTGCTGGTGCGGCCGGCAAGCACAGCGGCGGCGGCACGCAAGTCCTCGATGCGCGCATTGGTGCAGGAGCCGATGAAAATGCGGTCGATGGTGATATCGGTCAATTTGGTGCCGGGTGCGATGCCCATGTAAGTGAGCGCGTCCTCGATATATTTCTTGCGTTGCCCATCGGGTTCGCGCGCCGGATCGGGAACACGTGCATTGATGGGCAGGCCGTCGTCCGGCGTGGTGCCCCAGGTGACGATCGGCGCGATCTCGGCGGCGTTAAGCGCCACGTCGCGATCGAACGCGGCATCCGCGTCGGACCTAAGCGACGACCAGGCGTCAACCGCGGCGTCGAAATCCGCGCCTTTCGGCGCATAAGGTCGCCCTTTGAGATAAGCAACTGTCGTCGCGTCGGGCGCGACCACACCGCAGCGGCTGCCGGCTTCGATCGACATGTTGCACAAGGTCATGCGGCCTTCCATCGATAGAGCGCGGATGGCGCTGCCGGCAAATTCGATGGCATGGCCTTGTGCGCCATCGGCGCCGACGTGGGCGATAATTGCGAGCGCGATATCCTTCGCGGCGACACCGGGTGTGACGGTGCCTTCGACGGAAACGCGCATGCATTTGGGCTTCTTCTGCCACAGCGTCTGTGTCATCAGCACATGCGCGACTTCGGAAGCGCCGATGCCGAAGGCATAGGCGCCGAAAGCGCCGTGTGTGGACGTATGACTGTCGCCGCAGACAATAAGCAGCCCCGGGAGTGTCAGTCCCTGTTCGGGACCGACCACATGCACAATGCCCTGGCGCGGATCGCGCAATCCAAACAATGTCACATGGCTCTCGGCGGCATTGCTTTCGAGATTGCGCACCATGTTTGCGATTTCGGGATCGGCAATGCCGTCGCCGCGGCTGCCGCGTGTTGGCACGTAATGGTCGGCGACAGCGAAGGTCAGGTCCGGCTCGGCGACAGTACAGCCGCGCGCTTTCATCTGGCTGAAGGCGTGGAACGAACCTTCGTGGATGTAATGGCGATCGACCCATAGCAGGACGGCGCCGTCCTCGCGGCGCGCAATCTGGTGCACCGCCCAGAGCCGGTCGATCAGGGTCTGCGGTTCGCTCATGAAGTTGCTTTGTCCTGCTTCACCGGACTTGTCGAGCCACGCCAATATTGTATGCTAAAGAATACCAAGTAAAGCGTCTCTCCGAGACCGGGCGGAGGCGGGGAGTGTGGCGTTGCGCGATTGGCTTGGGGAAGCAAAGGCAAAGCAGGTCTACCTGGTCCTGCGCGACCGCATCTTGAGCGGCGCGATTGCGTTCGGCGCGAAGCTGCCGACGGAAAACGAACTCGCGGCGGTCCACGGCGTGTCGCGGGTCACCGTGCGCCGCGCGCTTGGCGAACTGGCGCGCGAGCGGCTGATCGAGCGACGGCGGAGCGCCGGCACCCGGGTGGTCTACCGCCCGGTGCTGGCGCCGATGACCGCGGACATTTCCGGCATGCTGGCAAGTCTCGCCGACATGGGCCGGCGCACCGCCGTCAAACTCTTATCCTTCGATTATGTCCCCGCGGAAGGCGCGGTGGCGCAGGCGCTCGGCGTTTCGTCCGACCAGATGCTACAGCGTTCGGTGCGCGTGCGATCGGTCGACGGTGAGCCGTTTTCGTATCTAACCACATTTGTGCCGGAGAGCGTTTCGCTGACTTTCACCCGGCAAGAGCTGGCGTCGCGGCCGTTGCTCGATCTGCTCGAACGCGCCGGCGTCAAGGTCGAGCATGCGCGACAGCGCATTGGCGCCGGCCTAGCGACGCCGGACGTCGCTGCGGCGCTCGACGTGCGCACCGGCACGCCTCTCATCGAGCTCACCCGCGTCGTCTACGACCAGTCCGGCCGCGGCGTCGAACATTTGCACGCGCTCTATCGGCCGGATCGCTACGCCTTCGAGATCGATCTCGTCCGCTCGGGGACGCGGAATAGGGCGTGGTCGCCCATTCTGCGACGGTCCGACAAGGCCAGCGACAAAGCTGCAAGACGCCTAGTCACCAGAAGCAAGGCGGCGGATGCGAGGCCGCCACGCTAACAGAGAGGGAGTGTCATCATGTCGGAGCATAAAATTCCGTTGAGTCGGCGCCGGTTTCTGGCCAGCACCGCTTTGGGCGCGGCGTCAGTCGCAGCGGGCAGTATCGCCATCCCGTCGGTCCTGCGGGCCGCAGGCGCGCCGGTAAAGCTTGGCGTGCTGCATCCGGTTACCGGCGCTTTGTCTTATTCCGGCCAGCAGGGCCGGCTCGGCGCGACCATGGCGATCGACGAAATCAATGCCGCGGGCGGCATCAGGTCGCTCGGCGGCGTCAAGATCGATCCGATGCTCGGCGACGCACAATCGACGCCGGAGGGCGGCACTGCCGAAGTCGAGAAAATGAACTCGGCGGGCGTGTCCTGCATCGTCGGAGGTTATGCCAGCAATGTCTGCCTCGCCACGACGCAAGCGGCCGCGCGTTACGATCTGCCCTATGTCGTCGACGTCGGCGTCGCCGACAGTATCGTCACTCGCGGACTGAAGAATACCTTCCGCTTCGGTCCGGGCTTCGGCATCATTGCGAAAACCGCGCTCGACAATCTCGTCGCTATCAATGACGACGCCGGCAAACCGGCGAAGACCGTCGTGATCGTGCACGAAGATTCCTTGTTCGGGTCAGGCCTGGCCAAATTGCTCAATGCCCAGCTTCCCGACAAGGGTTTCCAGGTGCTGGACACCATCGCGCATCCGACGCCGACGCGCGACTTCGACACCATCGCGCTCAAGATCAAGGCGGATAACCCGGACCTCGTCATTCCCGCCAATTACTATAATGAATACGTTCTGCTTGCCCGCACCATGCTGCAGCAACACGTGCGCCCGAAGGCGATCTATTCGGTGCTCGGCGGTGCTGCCTCGTCCTACAAATTCGTCAAGGAGTTTCCGGATGCGGCCAAATACATCATGGATTGTAATCATTGGTTCAATCCGTTGAGCGACAAGGCGCAAGCGCTGAAGAAGCAGGTCGAAGCCAACGGCCAGTTCTTCACCTATGAGGTCTATCTCAACTACAGCTGTGTCGGCTTGATCGCCGATGCGCTGGAGCGCGCGGCTTCGGCGGACCGGCCGAAGATCATTGCGGCACTCGAAAGCTCGACCTGGTCCGGCCACATCATGCCGTACGGGCCGACTAAATTCGTCAACGGCCAGAACCAGGGCGCGGCGCCTTGCAATACGCAGGTGCAGGACAACGACATCAAGGTGATCCTGCCGAAGCAGTTCGCCAACGCGAAACCGATCTTCCCGATGCCGGCCTAGCACACAGCATCCTGCGGAGGCCGCCATTGCGCCCTCCGTAGTTTTCCAACAGCGTCGAACCTGTGCTCTCGCCATCGATTCTGATCGCCGCAACCGTCAACGGCTTGTTGACCGGCGCGGTCTATGCGCTGGTCGCGCTCGGGCTAACGCTGATCTATGGCGTGCTCCACATCATCAACTTTGCGCACGGCGCGCTGCTCACCGCGGCCATGTTCGCGGCTTATTTCGCCTATCGGGTGCTCGGTATCGATCCTTATTTGGCGGCCTTCCTGCTGGCGCCGGCTTTCTTTGTGATCGGCTACGCGCTACAGCGCTTCGTCATCGGCCCGGCTTCGCATGGCGACGACCGCAATATGCTGCTGGTGACGCTCGGGCTTGCCGTGATCATCGAAAACGCGCTGCTGTTTGCTTTCCGCGCCGACACGCGCACCATCGATTTGCCCTATGCGCTTAGCGGCATCGACTTGGATTTTGCCTTTCTGCCTTTGCCGCGGCTGATCGGTTTTGGCGCGGTGTTCGTTGTGGCGCTCGTTCTATGGCTGATTATGAGCGCAACCGATACCGGCCGCGCCATCCGCGCCGTCGCCAAGGAAAAACTTGGCGCCGAGCTCGCCGGCATCGATGTCGCTCACATCTATGCGGTGACCTTCGGCCTGGGCACGGCTTGCGTCGCGATCGCCGCTTGCCTGCTGATCCCGAGTTATTACGTCAATCCGAGTGCCGGCAATGCCTTCGTGCTCGTCGCCTTCACCGTCGTCGTGCTGGGCGGTATGGGCTCGGTGCCCGGTGCGCTGATCGGCGGGCTTGTGATCGGCGTGGTGGAGAGCCTCTCGAGCCTGTTCTTCGGGGAGTCGCTCGGCCAGATCGGCATTTTTGTTCTCTTCATCGTCGTGCTTTTGGTGCGGCCAAGCGGGCTGTTCGGAGCGCGGGCATGAAGGGGCTCGCGCCGATCTTTGTCGTGGTCGTCGCTATGGCGGTGGTGCCGCTCCTTGACGCTTCCAACGTCACGCTGAATTTTCTTGTCGTCGCACTGATGACCGCACTTGCCGGTCAGGGCTGGAATGTGCTCGGCGGCTATGGCGGACAATATTCGTTCGGACACGCCGCCTTCTTCGGCACCGGCGCTTACGTCACCGCGGTGCTGCAGGTACGCTACGGCGTCAATGCCTGGATTGCCTTCGGTCTCGGTATTGGCGGCGGCGCGCTGGTCGGCGCCATCGTCGGCGGACTGACATTCCGCTCTGGTCTGCGCGGCTCGTATTTCGCACTGGTCACGCTCGCCTTTGCCGAAGTGCTGCGCATCTCGGCGAGCGTCGCGCCGATCACCGGCGCCGGCGTCGGCACGCTGGTCAAGCTCGATCTGCGGGTTGCGGCGCTGCAATTCCAAAGCCGCGCGGTGTTCTACTGGATGATCCTGGCGCTGGTGGCCGTCGCGCTGATCGTTACCCGGCTCATCGAACGTTCGCGCTTCGGCGTCTGGCTGATTGCGGTGCGCGAGAACGAGGACGCCGCTGCGGCGCTTGGCGTGAACGCGACCGCGATCAAGCTTACGGCGATGGTGATATCGGGGGCGATCACTGCGGCAGCAGGCTGCTTCTACGTCCAGTATTTCCTATTCGTCGATTCCGGTATCGCCTACGGCACCTGGATCTCGATCGGAGCGCTGCTGACGCCAATCATCGGCGGCGCCGGCACGGTGTTCGGCCCGCTGCTCGGCGCACTGGTAGTGCGTGGGCTTGGCGAGGGCGCGCAGATGGTGACCGGTGGCGACGCGCCCGGTCTCGATCTCGTCGTTTATGGTTGCGTATTGGTGCTGATCATCTGGTTTGCGCCACGCGGGCTGATCGGGGGGCTTGCGCAACTGCGCAGCCGGGTGATGGGCCCGACGCCGCTCGCGGAGGCCGGCCATGGCTGAGCCGCTTTTGGCAGTCGAGCGCGTGTCTCGCCGTTTCGGCGGTCTGATGGCGGTGAATGACGTGTCGCTCGGCGCGCGGGAAGGCCGCATCACCGCGCTGATCGGGCCGAACGGCGCCGGCAAGACGACGTTGTTCGCGCTCGTTGCCGGATTTCTCAGGCCGAGCGCTGGCGCGATCCGTTACTGCGGCGAGGATGTGACGGGCGAGCCGCCGCACCGTATGGCGAGACGCGGCATCGCGCGCACCTTTCAGATCGTGCAACCCTTCGCCGGGCTCACGGTGCACGAGAACATTCTGGTCGGGGCGCATCTACGTCATCGAGCGCGCGAGGCGGCCGTCGTTGTGGCCGAGCAAGTTGGGCGCGAGCTCGGACTCGGCCCGATGCTCGACCGGCCGGCCGATGCGCTGACCGTTGCAGGGCGAAAGCGGCTTGAACTCGCCAAGGCGTTGGCGACCGAACCAAAGCTGTTGCTGCTCGACGAGGTGCTAGCCGGGCTTAACCCGTCCGAGATTCGCGACATCGTGCCGGTGATTCGCTCACTGTGTCAGCGCGGCATTACCATCGTGATGATCGAGCATGTGATGCAGGCGGTGATGAGTCTTGCGGAGCATGTCTTCGTGCTGGCGGAGGGTCGCATCATTGCCGAAGGCACGCCGTCACAAGTCGTCGCCGATCCTGGCGTGGTCGAGGCTTATCTCGGGCACGGGGCGGCGGCAAGAACTCGGAGGCGCGCATGCAAATTGACGCGCTGCTCGCAGTGCGAGGCCTGCGTGCCGGCTATGGCGAGACCGAAGTGCTGCGCGGCATCGATCTGGACGTCGGGACAGGCGAGATTGTCGCCGTGCTCGGCTCCAACGGTGTCGGCAAATCGACGCTCAACCGTACCATTTCGGGAATCGTGCGCTTGCGCGCGGGAGCGATCCGCTTCGACGGCAATGCGATCGAGCGCGAAAGGCCGGCGGCGATCGTTGCCCGCGGCCTGATTCATGTGCCGGAGGGCCGCCGCATCTTTTCCAATCTCACCGTGCGCGAGAACCTCGATCTCGGCAGCTATCGCCGCGCCGCGGATCGCCGCGGGAGGAACCGCGAACGCGTGTTTGCGATCTTCCCGCGGCTTGCCGAGCGGCAGTCGCAGCGCGCTGGCACGTTGTCGGGCGGCGAACAGCAGATGCTTGCCATCGGCCGCGGGCTGATGGCCGAGCCGCGGCTCATTATTCTCGATGAGCCGTCGCTTGGCCTCTCGCCGCGTCTGGTCGAGGAATTGTTCGCGCTGATCGCACGCATCCACGCCGAGGGTGTCGCCATCCTTTTGGTCGAGCAGAACGTGGTGCAAAGCCTCGAAGTCGCGAACCGCGTCTATATCCTTGCCGAAGGGCAATTCGTTATGTCCGGCACGGCCGCCGAGATCGGCACCGATCCGGAGCTCAAACGTACCTACTTGGGACTCTAACGCATGACCGACACTACACTGCGCGCCCGCCTTGCGCGCCCGCCGATCCTGATCGCGCCGGGCGTTTACGATCCACTGACCGCCCTGATCGCCGAGAAGGCAGGGTTCGAGGCACTCTATGTATCCGGCGCCGCAATCGCCTATACGCGGCTCGGCCGGCCCGATATCGGCCTCGTCACCATGGATGAGGTCGCTGACACCGTCGCGCTGATCCGCGATCGCGTGGATGTACATCTCGTCGTCGATGCCGATACCGGTTATGGCAACGCGCTCAATGTCGAGCGCACGGTGCGGCTCTTCGAACGCGCCGGCGCCAACGCCATACAGCTCGAGGATCAGGATTTCCCTAAGCGCTGCGGTCATCTTGACGACAAGACGCTGATCCCGGCGCCGGAGATGGCCGGCAAGATCAAGGCTGCAGTCGATTCACGCGCGTCGGCCGATATGCTGATCATCGCACGTACCGACGCGGTCGCTGTCGAAGGCTTCGACTGCGCCGTCGCGCGTGCGGCGCTCTATCGCGAGGCCGGCGCTGACTTGCTGTTTATCGAGGCGCCCCGCGAACGCGCCGAGCTCGGCCGCATCGGCGTGCTCATGGGCAAGGCGACGCCGCTGATGGCGAATATGGTCGAGGGCGGCAAGACGCCGATGCTGTCAGCGGACGAGTTGCAGGAACTCGGTTTCGCTTTCGTCATCTTTCCCGGCGCCATCGTGCGTGCGCTGGCCAAAGCGGCGGAGGAATTCTACGACTCGCTCAGGTCCAACGGTACCACCGCGCCGTTCCGCGCTCGTATGTTCGATTTCGACGCGCTCAACGACCTCATCGGGACAGCGGAGATGCTGGCGCGCGGTAAGCAGTATGAAAAGGCATTGGACCAAGACTAAGAAAGTCGGCGAGATGTGAAGGACCTCGGCCGGCGCCGCCGCAACATAAAGCATCGCAGTAACGCAAGGAATGTCTCGCATGGAAAAGTCTTTCGACGTCGTGATCAAAAACGCCCGCGTGGTCCGCCCGAAGAAGACGGCGATCGACTGCCTCGATATTGCTGTCAGAGACGGCAAGGTAGCGCAGCTCGGACCCGACATTCCGGCGGAGCGCGCGACGGCAGTTTTCGATGCCAAGAATCGTCTTGCATTTCCGGGCTGCGTCGATGCGCACATGCATATCGGCATCTACGCACCGCTGGCGCAGGACGCCATGTCGGAGAGCAAGGCCGCAGCCACGGGTGGCGTCACGTCAAGCTTGAACTATCTGCGCACCGGCCATTACTACCTCAATCGCGGCGGCTCTTATCGCGAGTTCATGCCCGAAGTGTACAAGCAGTCGGAAGGCCGGTTCTGGGTTGATTACGGTTTCCATCTAGCGCCGATCGAATCCGCCCATATCGACGAGATGGAGTATCTCGTCGCCGAGCACGGCATCCCATCATTCAAGATATTCATGTTCTACGGCGGCTACGGCCTGCACGGGCGCTCGTCGCAGCAGAACGATTTTTTGATGATCGGGCCAGACGAACGCTACGACATCGCGCATTTCGAGTTTATTATGCGCTCTGCGCAACGCCTGATGGAGAAATTTCCCGATAAGGCTCCGCATATCAGCGTTAGCCTGCATTGCGAGCTGGCCGATATTCTCAACGCCTATACGAAGAAAGTGGAACGCGAGGGCAAGCTGACCGGGCTGAAAGCCTACAGCGCGGCACGTCCGCCTCATTCGGAGGGGCTCGCGATTTGGATCGCATCCTACCTAGCGAACGAAACCAATTGCGTGAACATTAATCTGCTGCACTTGAGTTCGCGCAAGGCCGTGGACGCCGCGTGGACGATGCAACAGGTGTTCCCGCATATCGCATTTCGTCGCGAGGTGACGGTCGGGCATCTTCTGCTCGATACCGATTGCGAATGCTCGGTGCACGCCAAGGTCAATCCTCCGATCCGGCCGCGCGAGGATGTTGAGGCGCTTTGGCAGGCCGTGCTTGATCGCAAGATCGATTGGATCGTCAGCGATCACGCTTGCTGTTCGGCCGAGCAGAAGTGGTCGAAGGACGATCCGGCCAACATTTGGCTAGCTAAATCGGGGTTTGGCGGCACCGAATATTTGCTGTCCGGCGTTCTGAGCGAGGGCAGTAAGCGCGGCATGTCGTACAATCACATGGCCGAGCTCTTGAGTTGGACACCGGCGCAGCGTTTTGGTCTGGCGAGTAAGGGCGATATAGCGCCGGGTAAAGACGCCGACATCGTGATTGTCGATCCGCATGAGAGTTTTGTCGTGCACGCCGCGGAATCTGAATCGCACCAGGGCTACACGCCCTTCGAGGGCGTCGAGCTTCATGGCCGGGTGAAGAGCACGTTTTTGCGCGGCGAGCTTGTCTACGACGGCGGGAACGTCGTCGGCCTGCCGCGCGGCAAATATTTGCGCCGGCCGGAAGCTGCACGCAAGCAGTAGACATCGCCATGTCGGTCGCCTCTACGACGAATGGCGAAAGATTTGAGACGCAAGTCCCGCTTTTGATCGTCGGCGCGGGCGCCGCTGGGCTGTGCGCCGCGCTCGCCGCTAGGGAGGCAGGCGTCGAGCCTCTTCTGATCGAGCGGGACGCCGTGCCCTCGGGCTCGACCGCGCTGTCAGCCGGTCTCATCCCCGCAGCCGGCACCCGCTTCCAGCGCGAAAAGGCCATTTCCGATAGCGCCGCGTTGTTTGCCGCCGACATCCAGCGTAAGGCGCATGGCGAATCCGATCCGGCAATAGTTGAAGTGGTGGCGCGTAGTGCGGGGCCTTTGGTGGAGTGGCTCGCCGATCGCTACGGCTTGCCGTTCGATGTGGTCGACAACTTCAATTACCCGGGCCACTCGGCGCTGCGCATGCACGGCCTGCCGACCCGCACTGGGCGGGAGCTGATCGACCGCCTGCGCAGCGCCGCCGAGGCGAACGACATCGTCGTCCTCACAGAGCGCATCGCCGAACGGCTTTTCGTCGCGCCTGACAGCCGCATCGCCGGTATCGAGATTGTGCGCGGCGACGGCGTGCGCGAGCGCATCGGTTGCGGCGCACTGATTCTCGCCTGCAACGGCTATGGCGGCAATCCGGACTTGGTGCGCCGCTTCATTCCGGAAATGGCGGGAGCGCTCTATTTCGGCCATCCCGGCAACCGCGGCGATGCTGTGCTCTGGGGCGAGGAGGTGGGTGCGTCGCTTGCAAATCTCGGCGCCTATCAGGGCCACGGCTCGGTGGCGACGCCGCACAATATCCTCATCACTTGGGCGGTGATCATGCAGGGCGGCATCCAGATCAATGCCAACGGGCGCCGCTTCTGCGATGAATCGCGTGGCTATTCTGAGCAAGCCGCCGATGTGCTGCGGCAACCCGGCGGCTTCGCCTGGGACGTATTCGACGATCGCATCGCCGGAGTTGCGCGCCAATTTGAAGATTTTTGCGATGCCGAGCGCGCCGGCGCGATCGTCTCTGCCGGCACGGTGGAAGACCTGGCGCAGGCGATGCACGTGCCGGTTCAGGCTTTTTGCGCCGAATGGCGTGAGGTCGAAGGCTTGAAGTCGCGGGCAGGGCGGGATCGCTTTGGACGGCGTTTTGCGCTTGATCAGAAATGCTCAGCGCCGTTCCGGGCGGTGAAAGTGATGGGCGCACTCTTTCACACCCAAGGCGGCTTGGCGGTCGACGCGAGCGCGCGCGTACGAAAGAAGGCCGGCAGCGTTTTCGCTAATCTGTTTGCCGCTGGTGGTGCCGCTGCTGGTGTGTCGGGATCGAGCGCGGACGGTTACCTGTCCGGAAACGGACTTTTGATGGCAACGGTGTTCGGGAGACTGGCCGGCGGCACGGCGGCATCGATGGCGGGATTAAAAGCGGCGTGCCCACAGGTGGTCGACAAGTGAGGTTCCAAGATGTGGCGACTCTCTGGCAAGTCGAGCTCGATATACTCGCCCTTGTCTAGGCCTTGATGATCTCCCCTGCGGCACCCATTGCCGGGCGCCATAGTTCCGAGAAGAGCGGTTTTCGGGAGCAACACGGCTTGCCTGCCGGTTGGGGAGCTGCTCGTCTTTCGGTGATCGGGTTCATCCATCCAGGCTCGATTTTGCCGGCCTCTTGTGCCTACCGTCACTGCTCGTAGAAGAAACATTCTACGAGCAGATTGTCATCGCGGGAGGGAGCAAGTCACTTCTGCTGTTCCCCCAAAAGCCGACATTCAATTGCATTTCAATATATGTCGCGAAGAGCCAGAAGCGGTCATTCGACCATCTCCTCGGTCGCGGCTAGTCACTTTCATCGTCCAAATTCAGGAATCCATTTGGCGCAGCGTTGGGCAACTCGCGACCGGCGAGTTGCCCGGCGTCTTCTCAAGCATGCGCCCGGTTACCTAGTGAAGCCATCAAACGGTGTCATGTAGACCGGGTGGAAGTCTGCGTTCGCCTTCTTGAAGTCGTCCGAGGGTGTGCCATAGATCACCCAGCGTGTGGGCTTGGCCAATTCCTTCGAGAAATTTGGCCCGAAGTTTTCGCCGAGGTGGATCATTGCCGCCTTCGTATCGGTATAGCGTTCGTAGATATCGACAGTCTTCGGGTCATCGCCGACGTTGTACTCGTACTGCAGCGCGCCGGGCTCCTTCTCCGTGGCGGCCACGAGCTTCTGTATCAGCGCCTTGAACTTGTCCATGTCGTCGACGGTGACGGTGACCACCCAGTATACTTGGTCACTCCCCACCGCCGGTTTCGGCGTCTGGGCCTCGGCCCGCAGAGAAAGCGCCCCGAGCGCGACCATCGCGATCACTAGCGTCCTCATGTTTCCTGGGTTGATGACAGCCCACTATTGCACATCGGGCACTATCGAAATCCTGCGGCGCGATCAGCAATTCCGGCCGTGTACTTCGGCACACCGAACCGAGCGTTGCGCACGGCGAAAGCACTCAGTAAGACTTGCGAATTGAGCGACACGCTGCTTACGCGTGCTAGGATTTGACGCCAGATGGGGATGGCGCTGCAGTGCACAAGGGCTGGCTTATTATTGGGTTGATGACACTTCCTTTGCTGGCATCTAAGGGGCAGGCTGAGGATAAGAAGGAACCGGAATCCGTCGCCGAACTGGAAATCGGGGCTGCGGGAGAATGGGGCCTTCCCAACGGAGAATCTAGCTTCGGCCCTTCGGCTGCCATCGAATTTTCGGCTATCCAGGATCGCCTGGAAATCGAATTGGAAATTTCCCCGTTGTTTTCCCGCAGCCAAACGGAATGGAGTACTGATCTAATATTCAAGACGCCGGTTGCCTCGTACCAAAGCATGGAGGTGACGTTCGGCCTCGGACCAGCATGGCAATATAAGCTTGGCGGCGGAGAAATCACTCATTCCTTTGGCGGCGAGGCTCAGTTTGACTTCCAGTTTTGGCAATTGCCCGAACGAAAGCTCGGCTGGTTTGTAGAGCCCAGTTACGGCTACTCATTTGGCAGCAGTCATGAGCAGTCGTTTGGTGTGACCGTCGGCTTGTTAATTGCTATTCCTGCTGCGATGTAGCCGGTCCCTGTCGGCTTTTAGTTCTTCTTGCTGCCGTCCGCATTAAATTGGGAAACATAAGCCCACAGGTCGTTGACCTGCTGATCGTTCTTGATGCCGGGAAAGATCATTTTGGTGCCTGGAACCATGGCTTGCGGATCGTGGATGTATTTCTTGAAATTCACCTCATTCCAGATGATTCCCGAATTCTTGTTGGCGTCTGAATAACTGAAGTTCGGAGCAATGCCGGAATGGCGGCCGTCGAGGCCGTTGAGTTCAGGGCCGACCTTGTTCTGAGCTCCGGGGCCGATGGAGTGACAGGGCAGGCATAAATGGAAGACGTTCTCGCCTTTCTGCGCGTCCTGTGCCGGCGCGGCCTGAGCCGATGCGGCGACGATTGCAGCCGCGATGATCAACGGCTTGTGCATTTCACTCCCCTTGTTGTTGATGCCGGGCACGCCTGACGCGGCGCTCCCAAACCATGTGTGGCGCAAGTCACCCCTGCCGCCATAATACAACAGCCGGCGGAGGTGGTAGGGAATTCCCGTCACGAGCACCTGCGACTCACGGTCGTCACCCGTAAAGAAATCTCTTGTCTTGGGAATGGCGCAACGATTTACTTGTCAGCGCGAGCGCGGTGCCGCGGACCCGCTCTGGAGGCAAAATCGCGAGAAAAACCAGTAATCAAGAGGAATGCCATGGCTTGGACGACACCAACCCTCATCGAAATCTGCATCGGCCTCGAGATCAACGGCTATCTGCCGCCAGAGTTTTGATTTGCCGGCTACGCGTTACATGGCCCGCGCATGGGCCGCCTGACCGCAATCGTTCTTGGCGCGGCGGCCGGAGGTGGGTTTCCGCAATGGAATTGCCGGTGCCCGATATGCCGGCTCGCCTGGGGGAGCGATCCGCGGGTCAAGTCGCGTACCCAGGCAAGCCTTGCCGTGTCGGCCAACGGCCGGGATTGGGTCTTGCTCAATGCATCGCCCGACTTAAGGGCACAGATTCAGGCGACCCCGGCATTGCAGCCCAAGGTGACACCGCGCGGCAGCCCCATCAGGGCCGTGGTCTTGACCGGCGCCGAGGTCGACCAGGTCGCAGGTCTGCTGACGCTGCGCGAGCGCGGCGATTTCACTGTATATGCCACCGCTGAAACTTTGACAGCGCTTGAGGACAATCCGATTTTTGGCGTTCTCGCTCCGGATGTCGTGCATCGCAACCTGGTCGCGCTGGCGCAAGACTTCGTGCTACCCAATGGCCTGCGCGCCGAACTGTTCACCGTGCCCGGCAAGGTCGCACTCTATCTGGAAAAGCACGAACCCGAGCTTGCGGTAGAGAACGGCGCCAATGTTGGCATCGAGGTAACCAATGGCGCGACGCGCCTAGCCTACGTGCCGGGTGCGGCGGCAATAACCGAAAGCTTATTGGAACGGCTTAGTCGCGCTAACGTCATCCTGTTTGACGGCACGCTATATGACGACGACGAGATGATCGTCAACGGCACCGGGACAAAAACCGGACGACGGATGGGGCACATGCCGCTCGACGGCGCCGATGGAACGCTGCAGCGGCTCGCCGGGCTGCCCGGACGCCGCATCCTGACGCACATTAACAATACAAATCCGATCCTGGTCGAAGGTTCGCCGCAGCGGCGCAAGGCTGAAGCGGCCGGCTTCGAAATCGCCGAGGATGGCATGGAGATTATCCTTTGAATTTGTTGTCGCCGGATGAACTGGAAGCGCGTCTGCGCGAGATCGGTGCCAAGCGATATCACCGCCTGCATCCGTTCCACAAGCTTCTCCACGGCGGCAAATGCAGCAAGGGCCAGGTGCAGGCATGGGCTCTCAACCGCTACTACTATCAGGCGATGATCCCGGTGAAGGATGCGAGTCTGATTGCGCGCTGCCCGGATTCGGATATCCGCCGCGAATGGCGAAGCCGGCTAGTCGATCATGACGGCGAACAAAAAGGTCAGGGCGGCATCGCACGCTGGCTCAAGCTCACCGACGGCTTGCAGCTCGACCGAAATTACGTCGTTTCGCTGCGCGGCCTGCTTCCGGCGACGCGGTTTGCCGTCGACGCCTATGTGCACTTTGTGCGCGACAAGACGCTACTTGAAGCGATCGCTTCATCGCTTACGGAACTTTTCTCGCCGGCGATTATCAGTGAACGAATTGAAGGCATGCTCAATAGCTACGAGTTCGTGACGGCGGAAACGCTGGCCTATTTTTCGCAGCGTCCGCCACAGGCCGAGCGTGATTCCCGCTTTGCCCTCGACTATGTGAAAACCAATGCCCTGACCCCCGAGACGCAGCGCAGCGTGCTCCTCGCGCTCGAATTCAAGTGCGACGTGTTATGGGCGATGTTGGATGCGCTCTATCACGCTTATGTGTCACCCGGGCACATTCCACCGGGCGCTTTTGTGCCGCAGCAATAGGATCCAAGGTGAACGACGCGGTCCCTGAAATTCCGCCCGACGCCAAACCTCGTCTGCCGCGGGGCGTGCGCCTTATGTATAATGAAGCGCATGGCGGTTGGGTGCTGCTTGCGCCCGAGCGGGTATTCAAGGCTGATGCCACCGCCGCCGAGATCGTCAAGCGCTGCACTGGCGAAGCGACGCTTGGCTCCATAGTTGACGATCTAGCCAAGACCTATTCGGCCCCTCGCGAGCGGATCCTTGCGGATGTGTCCGCGCTGCTTCGGGGGCTTGCCGAAAAGAAACTGCTGGAACTGTGATAGCGATGCAGGAAGACTCGCAGCAAGGCGCCAATGGAAGCCGCAGTTTCGAGCCGGCCGGCGGGGGGACCCCGCTCGGCCGCCCAATCGGTATGCTCGCCGAATTGACGCATCGCTGCCCGCTGGGCTGTCCCTATTGCTCCAATCCGCTGGCGCTCGATCCGCGTGAGAGTGAGCTCGATACGCAGACTTGGGCCCGGGTATTTCGCGAGGCGGCGGCGCTTAACGTCTTGCAGGTCCATCTCTCCGGCGGCGAGCCGGGCGCACGGCGCGACCTTCCGGAGATTACCGCTGCGGCGCATTCCACTGGACTCTACACCAACCTCATCACGTCCGCGGTCGGCATTACGACACCCACGCTTGCCAGGCTTGCCGACGCTGGCCTTGATCACGTGCAAATTTCGATCCAGGACAGCGACCCGGCATCCGCCGATCATATTGCCCATTACCAAGGCGCATTTATTCGAAAATCCCAATTGGCTGCTGAAGTCGTGCGGCTGAAAATCCCTTTGACCGTCAACGTCGTCGTCCATCGCAGCAATGTCGATCGCATTGGCGCAATGGTCGAACTCGCAATCCGGCTCGGCGCGAGCCGAGTCGAAATCGCTCATGTGCAATATTACGGCTGGGCGTTGCGTAATCGCGACCTGCTCATGCCGAGTTCCGAACAGACCATGCGCGCCATCGGCGTTGTCGAGGAGCTCCGCCGGCGGCATCAGGGCGAGATCGTGATCGACGCCGTAACCCCCGATTACTATGCGCGATATCCGAAGCCCTGCGTCGGCGGTTGGGGCCGGCGCTCGCTCAACGTGACGCCGGCGGGCAAAGTTCTGCCTTGTCATGCCGCCGAGACCATACCGGACCTCGAATTCTGGTCGGTGCGGGATCATTCGCTTGCCGACATCTGGTTCAATTCGCCGGCATTCAACGCCTTCAGGGGCACCGCCTGGATGCAGGAGCCGTGCCGCAGCTGCGCGCGACGCGATGTCGATTTCGGCGGCTGTCGCTGTCAGGCCTTCGCAATCACCGGCGATGCTCGCGCCGCCGATCCCGTCTGCCATCTTTCGCCGCGCCACGGCGAAGTGGTCGCGCTCGCGGCCGCGCAACGGCAGGGACCTTATTCTTATCGCGTCAATCCGTCAGCCAAGGCGGCGAAGGAAAAGGCGTCCAGCAGCCACATCCAATAGGCGCGTCCATACTTTTGCTCCTCGCCGTTTGACCAGCGAGGATCGCGCGACGCGTATCGTTGCGGGAAGCATGCGGAAATTTGTCTCGCTTTTCCACAATGCCCGTCTATGCCAGAGTCATCGCAAACAGCTGTCTCAAACCGCCCATGAAAATGTGGGCAAAGCGTGGGCGAACCAGCGGCGCGGAGGAGAACGCAACTCATGCAGTTGGGCATTAAGCGCACTCTGATTTTGCCAATAGCGCTCGCCGCATTGTCTGGACTAACGGCTGCCGGCGCCCATGCGGCTGACCCTATTCGCATCGCCGCGCAGAAGACCGGTACGCTTGCCTGGGAGCTCGAAGTCATCCGCTCGCATGGCCTCGACCGTCAGGCGAACTTGGATATCAAAACCACAGAGCTCGCCAGTACCGAGGCCGGGCAGATCGCGCTGGAGGGCGGCTCGGCCGATCTCATTCTGTCGGACTGGCTGTGGGCCGCGCGCTCGCGCACGCTTGGCGACGATCTCGTATTCTATCCCTATTCGAGCACGCTTGGCGCCGTCATGGTCCCCAAGGATTCGCCGATTCACGATATTGCAGATCTCAAAGGCAAAAAGCTCGGCGTGGCGGGCGGGCCGCTCGATAAGAGCTGGCTGTTGCTGCAGGCTTTAGCCCGGCGCTCCGGTCTTGATCTCAAGACGCAGGCAAACATCGCCTACGGCGCGCCACCGCTCTTGTCGGCTGAGGCTTTGCAAGGCGAAACCGATGCTACGTTGACATTCTGGAATTTCTGCGCCGGCCTGGAAGCCAAGGGTATGCGGCGCGCGATCACCATGGCGGATGTTATGAAGCGTCTCGGCGTCGGCGGGCCGGTGGCCATGATTGGCTACGTTTTCCACGGCGGTTGGGCCGCGCGCAACCGCGCGCTGCTTGATCGATTCTTTGCTGTGACCAGTGAAGCAAAAAACATCCTCGCGGATTCGCCCGCCGAATGGCAACGCCTCGCGCCGCTCGTCGGGGTCAGTGAGACCGATGCGCTGCAAATCTACCGGCGGCGCTATGTCGAAGGAATTCCGCACCGGGCCCTTGCCGACGAGGTTGCCGATGCGCGGGCACTCTACCGCGTGCTGGCCAGCGTCGGCGGTGTCGATCTGGTCGGCCCGACTGCCGAATTGGCCCCCGGCACGTTCTATGCCGCGGAACCAACCGAATGAATCTGGCGCTGCGGTTCGGTTCTATCGCGCTGCTGCTCATAATATGGGAGGCGGGGTCGCAGCTGATCGGGACACGGCTGTTGCCGCCGCCGCAAGTCGTCGTTCTCGCCGTAGCTCATGAGGCGCGCTCGGGCGCGCTCGCTTTCAATCTCGGCATTACGCTGCTGCGGGTCGTCGCCTCATTCACGATCGCCATGGCATTCGGCACCGTCATTGGGCTGGCGATGGGCCGCGCGCCGCTTTTCAACAGGCTCGCGGATCCCTGGCTGATCGTACTCCTCAACCTGCCGGCTTTGGTGATCATCGTGCTCGCCTATATTTGGGCCGGATTGACGGAAACCGCAGCGATCACCGCCGTCGCCCTCAACAAGCTGCCTATCGCCATTGTCACGGTCCGTGAGGGCGCCCGCACGCTCGACCCGACGCTTGATGAAATGGCGAGGGTGTTCCGCATGAGCAGTTGGGTGCGGCTTCGCCATGTGACGCTGCCGCAGCTTGCTCCCTACTTTGCCGCAGCGACGCGTTCCGGCCTGTCGCTGGTCTGGAAGATCGTGCTGATCGTCGAGATGCTCGGTCGGCCGAATGGCGTCGGCTTCGAGATCGGCGTTGCCTTTCAGCTATTCGACGTCACGGGCATCCTGGCCTATGCTTTAAGCTTTGTCGCCGTGATGCTCGCGGTCGAAACTTTCCTGGTGCAACCGCTTGAACGACATGTCTCCCGCTGGCGTCTCCGGCCTGCTTGACGTCCATATTAGGCATAAATCCTACCGTGTCGCCTCGGGCGGCCGCTTGCATGTGCTCGGCGAAATCTCGATCGCCCTGGCGCGTGGCGAGCTTGCCGCGCTTGTCGGGCCCTCGGGCTGTGGCAAAACGACGTTGCTGCGCATTATCGTGGGTCTCGATCGTGACTTCGAAGGCAGCGTTTCGCTGCCTACCCATGGCAGGCTCGGCATCGTGTTTCAGGAGCCTCGACTGTTGCCCTGGCGTACCGTCGAAGACAATGTTCGCCTCGCCGCTCCGCAAGCGGGCGAAGCCGACCTCGATGCCCTGTTCACGACACTTGGCCTGACCGAACATCGCCGTCATTACCCCGGCGAATTGTCGCTCGGTCTGGCACGCCGCGTCGCCTTGGCCCGCGCCTTCGCCGTCGAGCCTGATCTGCTCGTCCTCGATGAGCCCTTTGTCTCGCTGGACGCCGCACTGGCCCAGAGGTTGCGCGCGGAGCTCATTGAGCTGGTGTCGCGCCGGCCTATGACGACGCTGCTCGTAACCCACAGCATCGACGAGGCGATCGGCTTGGCCGACCGGGTATTTCTGCTCTCGCCATCGCCTGCGCGCGTCCTCGCTGAGGTGCCGATTGAACATCCCCGCAGCGTGCATTCGGCACATGAGTTGGCTGTGATCGCTGAAAGGATAAAGAGCGCGGCTCGACAGATATAATCGGCTGCCACGGCTGCGGCAGGCAGTCATCACGCCGGCTGCGCCTGAGCCGTGCGGCGGATCATACCGCGCTGCGGATTGTAGCCGAACACCGCGAGGAGGAAGAATAACAGTGCCGTGCCGGTGACGACCGCGGCAGCCACCGGCTCGAACTCGCCGTATAGCGCGAAGCGGATCAGCTCGACGGCGTATGTGAACGGATTGAGAGTGGCGACGTAATAGACCCATGCCGATCCGCTTTGCTGCAACTTCCACAGCGGATACAGCGCCGAGGAGAAAAAGAACATCGGAAACATCACGAAGTTCATGGCGCCGGCAAAATTCTCGACCTGCCGGATATAGACCGAGAGGAACAACCATAGCGCACCGAGCATCAATCCGGAGACGATTAGCGCCGGCAGCACCTCGAGCCACGCCAACGGATCGAAAGTCACGTCGAACGCGATGCAGACAGCGAGGAACACGTAACAGGTGATGACAGATAGGGCAGTGCCGGCGGCGAGCTTGCAGGCCAACAGCACCCAGCGCGGGAGCGGCGCTGTGAGCAAAAGCCGCATCACTCCCATCTCGCGGTCATAGACCATCGACAGCGAGGACTGCATGCCATGGAACAAAAGGATGATGCCGAGGAGACCCGGTACGATATAGACCTGATAGGTAATGTAGACCTTGTAGGGCGGGATAATTGAAATACCAAAGACGTTATAGAAGCCGGTAGCGAACACGGCGAGCCACATCAGCGGACGCACTAGCGCCGACAACAGCCGTCCGCGCTGCTGGACAAATTTGAGAATCTCGCGTGTGGTGACGGCGCGCAATGCGCGCAGGACATGAACGAACCGCATGGGCGCTGCCGAGTCCCTGGCCTTGATCGCGATAGACCGATGGGAAACCTACGTCTTAATAGGGACGGCGGGCAAGTCGACCGCTGGGAACAGATGATGAGCGACAAAGGCGCGCCAGCGCTGCTTCTGGATAACGTGGTCAAGACCTACGGCGCTGTGCGTGCGGTCGACGGCGTCGGCTTTAGCGCCGCGCCTGGCGAATTCATCGCGCTACTCGGCCCGAACGGCGCCGGCAAGACTACCCTATTCCAATTGCTGTCCGGGTTGTTCGTCCCGGATTCCGGCCGCATCGAAATTATGGGCCATGACATGCTGCGTGATCCGGTGCCGGCACTGGCGAAGCTCGGTATCGTGTTTCAGCAGCCGACGCTCGATCTCGAACTGACCGTGGTCGGCAACCTGATGTTTCATGCCGGGTTGCATGGCATGGCGCGCGCCGTCGCCAAGCCGCGCATCGAGCGCGAGCTCGCCCGTCTGGGTCTTGCCGAACGGGCGCATGACAAAACGTCGCAACTCAGCGGCGGTAACCGTCGTCGGGTGGAGCTGGCCCGCGCGCTCCTGCATGATCCTCGGGTCCTACTGATGGATGAGGCCACAGTCGGACTTGATCCAGCAAGCCGCAGCGATCTTCTTAAGCTGATCTTAAGCATGCGCACCGAGCGCTCGGTCGCCGTGCTGTGGGCGACACATCTCTGCGACGAAGTCTCCGGTTCCGATCGGGTGATCGTTCTTCACCACGGCAAGGTCCTCGCCGACAGGACGCCGGCGCGGCTTGTCGCCGACGCCGGAGCGACATCGATTGAGCAGGCCTTCCTGGCCATGACCGGGTCGCGATAAGGGGATCTAGAGCGCGATCGCTTCAGATTGAATCGATTGTCGCTCTAGCATTTTGATGGAGCATGATCTTTTTCGGAAAACCGGTTTCCACTTATCCGGATCATGCGCTAGCCCAAGAGACGCAGCAGGGCTCGGCCCGCCGGGGTCTTGAATTCGGCCTCGCTCAAGGTGCCGTCATGATCGCTGTCGGCGGCCTTGAAGCGCTGTTCGACCACGGCGAGATACTCATCCTTCGTCAAGGTTTTGTCGTGATCCGGATCAGCCGCGGCAAAGTCCTTGCGGCTCAACCGGCCTCGCAGCTCCTTAATGTCGAGCGTGTCATCCTTGTCGACGTCAAGCTTATCGAACAATTCGCCGGCGGCCTTCTTGGCCTCCGCCAAGTCCACGGTGTCGTCCTTGTCGGTGTCGAACCGTGAAACGGGGGAGGGCTTCTTGGCCCACGCAACGCTCGCGCCTTGCGCCCCCACGAGCGCGGCAACTGTCGCCACGATTGCATGACGCCTGGAAATCATAACGAATCTCCTGCCGGTTGCCTTCGTATCACGTACTGTTTCGGTCCCGCTTCCGCAAGGTGCCGGAGACAGGCATTACACGACCGCCAAAGCTCAGCGATGTTCGCAGGACGTAAGGTCCTTTTCATCGATTGCGAAAATCGCCCCGGCGTCGATTTTGATGTTACGCACAATGCAAGTGCGTCCCGTTGTGTCGGTGAATTTGGCGTCATAGGTTCCGGACGGCACGCCGGCGATGGACAGCCGCTCATCGGAATCGACGCTGCCATCCTTGTCGTTTTTGCATTGGTTTGGCCCCCAGGCCGAAGTGCCGGCCGGGGCCAAATAAAATTCCGAAATCGTGTATTTGGTCAGATTCCAGAAGCGCGTCGGGCGATTCTGCGCCGTCGCTTTGCCGATACTAATCGCGACGGCAAGCGAAATAAGGCCGATTCCAAATGCTTTCTGCACCGTCGTTCCTTCTCCGGCGTTCCTTCTCCGGCTCCCGCTTCGGCGCACCATATTTTATAAGGTACCACGGATTCCAACATAGGCGGCGAGCGGCATGCCGGGCACGAAAGTACGCGGATCCGTCAAATTCAGATAGGGAAATGAACCCGTCTCGAAGAACGTGCCGTAAACATAATAGTGCTTGTCAAACAGGTTATTGACCAGCGCGAAGATCTCGACGTTCTTGGAGATTTTGTAGGACGAATGCAGGTTGACCGTCCAATAGGCCGGCACCTTCGGATTTTGGTTTGCCTCGTCGCCGACCAACCATTGACTGCCGATCACATTGAGGTCAGCGCCGAATTTCCACGCATCGGTGATTTGATAGTTGAAACCGGTTTTGAATCGATAATCCGGAATGCCTGTTAGGTGATCGCCGGGAACGACGAAAATATTACCATTGGAATCGGCAAAGGGATTGTTCGGCGATGACAACGTCAAAGCGTCCTGGAAGGTGGCGTCGACATAGGAGTAGTTGGCGTATATGTCCCAGCGATGCCATTTGTACGACAGACTCGCTTCGACGCCCTTGCGCAGCGTATTGCCGCCGTTTTGAAAAAACTCATGACCCGGGATCGGACTGGCGACATTGATGATGTCGTCGGTATTGAGAGCGTGGAATGCCCCGACGCTCCAGGACAGCGATGATTCCCTCGTATCGTAATGGCCCCTCAGGCCTATTTCGAATGTGTGCGATACGACCTGTTTGAGCGGGGGATCCCCGACCAGCGCATTATCGATCAGGCACGGTCGCGTCGAATCGGCGCATTCGAGCTCCAACGGTGTGGGCGCTCGGTTTGCTTCGGAATAGCCGCCATAGACCGTCAAGTTCTCTGCGAGCTTATAGGTTGCCCCGACGGTCGGGTTCAGGCGGCTGTAAGTGTGGCTGCCATTGAGGCCCGGATCATTGCCGAGCTCATCCTGTAGATTGATCTGGGCAAGGTTGAAGCGTGCCCCCGCAGTAAGCGACAGCCGGGAAGTGATGTCGAACGTGTTAGTCATGTAGATGCCGGTGTAAAGCGTCTCGGCGCCCAACCCGACCGGCGCCACGTCGCCGGACGGCTGATCAATGAAAAGGCCACTTCCCACCACGATCGGAAAGGTGTCGGCGTTCACTGTCCCCAATTCACTCGTAGTCGAAAATTTTACCAGTCCGCGGTCAAGGCTCGTCCCGATCGTGAAATTGTTGTTGTGCCCGAAAAGTTGCTCCGTTGATGCCATTTGCACGGATCCGCCGAAGCTGTTGGTCGTGGTCCAGGTCCGGTCTGTCTCGCCGAGTACAGCCGGCGGCGCGAACGGGCCGGATATATCCGACACGGTTTGTCCCGTCGTCGTGATAAGATTGTGCAAAGTCCCATCGAGGTCGGGAAAGCAAAGCACTGTCGGATCTGGACATCCGGTGTTCTGCGCGTCGGTCCCGTTGGCGTCGATGTGACTTTGGTGATAATTGCGGAAATACGTGTTCGCCTGAAAGACGAGCGTGTCAGTCGGTTTCCAGCTCCCGTTTGCCGTAAAGAAGGCGAGTTGATTGTCGGTTGTTTGCGGGTTCGTGTAGACGCTCGACCAATTCTGGGCAAGCATCTCGACCGGCGTTGCGGCGGTTGCGCCGAAATGGTTGTCGGCGCCGGTAAAGGTGACGTGGAATTCGGTCTGATCGCCCCGCGCGCCGAAATCGGCATAGACGCGGCGCAGCTGCGAAGGCGAGTCGTTCCGCCAGCCGGCGGCGTCGATGGCGTCGGCGGTGATGTAGCCTGACAGATTGCCGGTTTGGCCGCCTGCCTGCACCGAAGCGCCAATCCGGCCGTACGAACCGCCCGTCAGCTCGGCCTCGGCGCCGTGATAGGTGAAGCCATTCTTCATCTCCAGCGACAGCGCGCCGCCGATGGCGTTAAGTCCGTAGACCGGATCGCTGGGAACCAGCGTCATCCGGTCGATGGCGTTTTCGGCGATGAAGTCCCAATTGACGATGTCGCCGAACACCTCATTGACGCGCACGCCATTCTGATAGACGGCAATGCCTTGCGGCGTGCCGATGACCGGCGAGGCGATGAAGCCGCGATAGTTGAAATCGCGCTGGAATTCGTTTCCGGTCTGGTCGCTGAGCGCGACTCCCGGCAACCCGCGGACCATCGCGTTCAAAAGGTCCGACGACGTTGTGTGATCGAAATCAGACGCGGAGAGCGTCTGCACGTTGGAGGGAACCTTGTCGGCGGGAACGGCGCCCGGCTCGGCGGTGGTCGCAACCTGCGGCGCGGGAGCTTGTGCCGCGGGCGAAGCGGCGGCGGTGGGTTTGGCCGGACGCCGCACGGGAGGTACTGGCGTCGTACCGATTACATGGATTTCGGGCAGGCTCGCTCTGCTCGGAACTTGGCTCTGACTCTGCTGTGCGAAAGCATGGTTTGGGGCGATCAGAACGGCGACCGCGGCTACGCGGCGCAGTCCGCAAAACACTGCCGAGACAACGCCTGCACCCCTCGAGACGATGACATCACGCACGGACAGCCCACCCCCAACCATCAAATTCTGGGGCGATTCTTGCACGATGTCACGGAAGCTTGTTCCAAATCGAACCGGGAACATTTGGCAATCGAAGCGGCGGCCGTTCGGCGGCCAGCTCCGGTATCAAGTGGCGGCCGAGACCAATTGCACCGCGGTGCGGATCAGTTCGGGCAGACTTTCGGCGTTGAGCTTCTGCTTAAGCTGCCCGCTCAGGTTGACGACCGTCTTGTAGCTGACGTTGAGCTCCTGGGCGATGCGGCTGTAGGATTTGCCTTGCGCCAACAGCGACAGTGCTTGCAGCTCCCGCGGCGTCAGATCGGCGAGCGGGCTTTGCCCCGTCGGGGTATGAGCAAGAGCGACCTGCATGGCCAGCTCGTCGCTCAAATAGGGTGTTCCGCCTCGGACCTTTTCGAAGGCTTCCAGGAAGCTCTCCGAGGAGGTGTCCTTGACCACGTAGCCCGTGGCGCCGGCTTGCAGGGCGCGCGCGACGATAACAGGGTCGCTGTGCATGCTGAACACGAGAATGCGGGCACGGGGATCGTCGCCGCTGATGCGGCGGATCAATTCCAGGCCGCCGAGGCCTTTATCCTGCATCCCAAGATCGACGATAACCACATCGGGACGGCGATCACGGTAAAGCCGATAGCCGGAGGCAGCGTCGCGCGCCTCGGTCACGTCGCTGCAGCCGATGTCTTGCAACATGCGCCGGCAACCCTGCAGCACGATCGGATGGTCGTCGACGATGAGGACGCTGGTCATGTTTCCGTTTCCATCGTCCAATCGGCTTCAACCGCGGCGGTTTGCGACTCGGCGAGCAGAATAGCGATCCGCACGCAGGTGCCGCGGCCAGTCTCGCTCTCGACGGAGTAGTGGCCGCCCAAGCCTTCGACACGTTCCTGCATGCCGTGCATGCCGAATCCCGCCGGCATGGGCGCGGACATTCCACAGCCGTCATCGCGCACCGTCAATTCAAGCAGCGCAGCAGCTTCATCGTGGCACAGCCTGACCGTTACATGCTCCGCCTGGGCATGACGGATGGCGTTGGTCAGGCTCTCTTGAATGCAGCGATAAATCGTAAGATCGACGCTATCGCCATAGCTGCGCGCAAGCTCTTCAGCCGCGAAGGAGAACGAAATATGCGGATGTTGCCGCGAACGCTCTTTCACGAGCTGACCGAGAATTTCCCTCAGTGGCACGTGGCCCAAGGCCATTGGGCGGAGGCGATCGAGCATGCTGCGGTTGATCGACTGTAGATGCTCGATGATCGCGAGAATCTCGCGCGAGCATTCGAGCATGCTCTGCTTTGCCCGCTCCGGCGGTTCGCTGGCGGCGGCTGCAATCGATGCAGCGTAGGCCTTCAATCCGAACAGGCAGGGGCCGACTTCATCGTGAAGTTCGAGGGCAGTACGCCGGCGCTCGTCGTCTTGCGCTGTGAGCAAACGGCGATTGAGCTGCTGATTTTCCTGACGCGCCGTCTCAAGCGCGCGCGCGAGCGCGTTGAATCGGTCGGCGATCCCGGCCAACTCGCGGGCATGCGGTTGCGGCAACCGCACACTGTAGCTGCGACGCTCAAGATCGGACAAGCCGGTGGCGAGCACAGTAAGCGGATCAAGCACGCGGCCAAATAGAACGTATAGCACGGCGATCATCGCCGCATTGAGAACAGCGACGATGCTCCCCATCGCGACGAGATTCTCCCAAACTTCGGCAATTTCGTCGGCGGGTTCGCCGATGATTTCAACTTCTCCTACGCTTTGGCCGTCTACGATAACCGGCACATCCTGCAACTCGACTGATGGTGCGACGAGCGCTGCGAACCAGGCCGGGGCCGGTGTGTGCTCTTCTGGGCGGGGGCTGGACGCCGGTGCCGCTACACCGCCCGCCGCATCCTGCACCACGATACGCACATGCCGCATCGAACGCAGCTGCGCCGGCAGCGCAGCCAAGAATTGTTCGGCGGAAAGCTTTTGATGGAGAAAATTTGCCGCATCACCCACCAGAAGCTTGGCAAGTCGCATAGAGGCCGTCATCTCGACGCGAGTTTGTGAGCGCGCTCGCACGATCGCCACGCTGCCGGCAACCAACACCGCCACAAGGTCGATCAGTATGAAGACAAGCAGGAGCTGGACGCGGACAGAGCGTCCGTACCAGAACGTGCGTAGAACGCGCCGCCGTGGAGGCGCTGTCGGCAGCAGCGCGGCCGAGGATTCAAGTCGCAAGCTAATTGTTCGTCCTCCCTCAGGCCGGTTCCGAGGCGCGTCGGAGAGCCGCCGGTAGCGCGAAATGGCAGCAACTTCAGTCAGCTAAATACCGGCCCCAGGCTATCTTCCCAGTCATGCCGAGTTTATTCAATCAGGCCGTTATCCGGCGAGAGCCGCCCAACTTCTCCGAATAGCGCCCTGGTGGGCCAGACGGGGTGGGTGAGCCAACCTGCCACTCCATGGAAAAATCCGCATTTGGTGCTTGCGACGGGCCGTTCTTTGGACGTATCCTTTGGCCCAGTGCTGCTAGAATACAGCCACAAAATGGAGAATCTCGATGGCCTGGACAACGCCTGTTCTCGTAGAAATCTGTATCGGCCTCGAGATCAACGGTTACCTCCCGCCTGAGTTCTAATTCTTCGGCCGCGCGGATATTGGATGTTCGTTTGCGGATGGTTTATGAACCATCCGCAAGCGATTTATTTGCTTTTGGATCGGCGTAGAAGGCCCGAACCCACTCCTTGAGCCAGCCCCAGGCCTCATACTCGGCGGGGGAGGCTGTCTTAATAACCGCATTTTCCAAATAAGCCATGTCGCGCTCGATTTTGTCCCGCGGCAGCATTTGCAACCGGCTCACCATGATCGCTGCTTCGATGATCGCCGCTTGAGCGCGATTGAAACCCATGAACGGCGCGTGCGAAACGGTGCGTAACACGCGGCAATGAAATCGCGGCCGCTGTTTGTCCTCGCTGATGCGGGTGACCGCGAGCTCCGCATGGGCAAGCGCGTTGGCAAGACGCGGGACGGGAATTTCATCGGATGCGGCCGTCGGCCAAGTGGTGCGGCCTGTCAGGCAGCCGGCAAAGACGCGAACGTCGTCGGTGAAATTGGCGACCGCAAAGGGGATGTCGCGCAGATTGTTGAGCGTGGTCGAAGGATGAAACGGCGCAACGATCCAGCCGGCTCCGTCGGCGATGATCCCTATCGGCGCGAGGTGAACCTTTCCCGTCGCATCCACCGTTGACACGATGGTCTCGCGGATCATCGGCATTAGATCATCTCTTTGCTGCCCGCAGCGTATGCCCTGCTTTTGCTAGGCGCGTAAGGTCTTCAATCGGACGATCGGCGGCGCAGCCCCAGTCGAGCGGCGCATCCTGGGCGTAGCGCTTGCCGAGAAGCCATGCGATCTCCGCCTTGATCAATTCGGTCCCGAGATAAAAGGCGTGCGGGCCGTCCCTTTCGACCCCAAGCTTTGCGAACAGCGATAAGGCATCGCGAGCCACGTGGTGGCCGTCGCGATTGTAAACATGAATGCCGTCCTCGGCGGTCTCGATGCGAAAGTTTGCATCCTTCACTTCAGCGGCGAGCTCGGCAATATCAAGTGGCGTGTTGGGAAAAGGCTTGCGGTCGTGGAGTGCCAGCAAGCCACTGCCGTAATCCTTCGGCAAGCTTGCGTCCTGACGTGCGGCGAACATCAGGCGCCGCGCTGCATCATGTTCCTGAATCGTGCGCCGTGTATGCGGGCTGACCTGAACGACGAGCAAGTTGCGGATGAAAAGCTCGGAGCATATGCCGAGCAATGTCGCGGTTACGCCGTCAGAATCTGCGTCGGTCAGCTCCGTCAGATTGCCGGTCCCCATCAGGATTTCGGACTGAGGCAGGCGCCGGCGCAGCTCGGCATAGCGCGCAAGCAAATCCATGAAACCAAAATGGATCGGATCGAGAACCGGATCTAGAAGCGCTCCAATTCCGCGCTTGTCGGCGGCTTCCGCCGCCCGCAGTAATGATGGAAGGTCGCCGTGAGCCGTGGGAATGAGAATAGGCACCGCGCCGGTTTCGCTTGCCACGTCAAGCGTGGTTTCCGTGAGACTCAGCAGAAACCGCGCGCCAGCCTTGGCGCCCCGACGTAGCTCTTGTGTGTCCGCGGAATCGACGCTGACGGTGTGCCCGTCGCCTCTTAACGCACCTACCGCATCCTCGAGATGCGGAAAGGGCGTGTCCGGCAGACAGCCGAGATCGATAACGTCGGCCCCTGCGGCGCGCATCGCCGCTGCGCGTGTCACGATTACATCGACGCTCAGCGCGGAAGCGTCAACGATCTCGGCAAAAATTCGCATGTCATGACGCGATAGATCGAGGCTGCGACCGCGCTTTCCAAAATAGGCTGGCAAATCCTTCAATTCGTCGGGACCGCGCACGAACTGTACGCCGAAGTCCATGCTGAGGCGTTCGAGATCCGCACGGCAGCGGCCCGGCACCATGACTTTGCTGGCATCGAGCGGGCGCGGCAAGCGTCGTGCTATGATCAATTCAGTCATGAGCGCCGCAACCTTTACCCCGACGTCGAAAATGGACCATGCGAAGTCGAGGCCGCTCGTCTCGCTAAGCACCCGTTCCAGTCGCGTGCGCGCAAGGTGACCGGTGAGGAAGAGGATACGCTCAGTCATCCAGTTCGTGCTTGCGTTGAACCAGAGCCGCCTCGAGTTCGTTGAGCAATTCAACGACAACGGTGCTCTCGAAGGATTTCAGCCGCTCGGTATTCTTCAGGTCAATGGCGCGTGGATAGACCTTGACCATGCCCTTGGGCGCCTCCGTTTCGAGTTCCGGCGCCGTATCGCAGGCAAAAACGATCGCCGGAACCCGGCACTTTCCTGCCTGCGCGAACACGTTTGTGACCAGCGTATCGGAAATTCCGAAGACGCATTTCGCCACAGTATTGGACGTCGCCGGCGCCAGAACCAGAGTATGATAGTTTCCGTAATAAAATAGGCCCACCGGCGCCGCGCTCGCTGTCGTGTCGCGGAAGATGCGGGCTGTCCTCGGCAGCTTCAACTCCTGCCGGTACATCCGAACAACTTCGCTCGCCGCTTTGCTGACGAACAGGTCGACCTCGTCAAGGTCGCTGACCATGCGCAGGCATTCCTTGAAAAAATGGCCCGACCCCGTCAGGGCCCAGCCCCAGCGCGGCACCTTGACCTTGGCCATGATCTCGCATCCTGGTTCATTTGGTACTGCTTCAATTCTATTCGATCAAAAGGCCGACTGTCGTGTCGTCGCGGATGGCGGCGACCGCGGCATCGTGGTCGGCCGGACCAAGAATCCACGACGGAACTGCACTCATCCTGAAATACCGCGGAAACGCCCGGTCGACGATGCCGGCCGCGGCCAGGCTTTCGGACCGCTCACGGCGAGCCGGCGTTTCAAGGTGTTTGACGAGCAGTAACCGCGCGGCGCCAATTCTGCCGCTCAGCCACGCGGCAAGACTATCCGAGGTTACGTCCCACGACGGCGCGATCTCGGCAGCATCCAATACCATCCGCGTCGGCATCCAGACCGGAACACGTTTCGCGGCGAGATAGCGCCGGATCGCATCTGTCAAATCCGCAGGCGACAACACGCTATTACGGCTCGCGAGCGCACGGCCATATTGCTCCATCGCGAGCACAGACATTTGATGCGCGGCCTGATCGTCAAATCCCATCCTCGGCTGAGCTGATCGCACGGCGTCGGCGAAGGGCCCGCCGCCGGGGACGATGACGACCCGCCCGGCACAGGCCGCGCATGCCAAGATCCAATCTCTTAGATTTTTTGAAAAGGCGAAGCTGCCTCCGAGTTTGATGACGATGGATCCAACGGCCTCGTCCATAATTAGGGGGCGACTTTCGGGTCGGCGGCTGCGGTCGCAGCAGGATAAAGGTGATGCACCTTGGCGACCTCGGCGGGACGGTGCCGCAGGATTTCTACGCCCGCAGCGCCTGGCCCGACTTCGAGCTTCTCGACGCGAACCGTCACGCTCGACACCCGTGGATGGGTCAGAATGAGCGCGGCAATCCGTTCCGCCAGAGTTTCAACCAAAGAAATATGGTTCTGCGCAATAATCATCCGGACCGAATCGGTGATCAGGTCGTAAGAGACCACGTCACGCATATCTTTCGCGATATGATCGGCGCGAAGTGCCTTGACATCGACGTTGAAACGCACGTTTTGCATCTTGTTGCGCTCATGTGCGTAAGCGCCGATGCGGACAGGCAACACGAAGTCGCGCACAAATATGCGGTCGACCTCGGCATCATCCCGGTGAGGATTAAGCGAATAACCACGTGCCGCAAGCAACTGATAATCGACTTTGGCGGAGGGCGTGACGCCGGCATCAATGCGGAGCAACTCCTTTGGGATCAGCGCCCGGACGATATCGATCGCGTCAGCGCTGAGGTGTGAGGTCCTGTCTTCGTCGGTGCAAAGTGCTCGACGAAAGCCAAGCACATCAGGTGCCGTCAAAAGAAGGCGAGGGATGTCCGGCGCCTCCAGCGAACCCGCGAGACCAGCCATCAGGCCATGGCGATGAGCTTCATCCGTGAAATGTCCGATCGCGGCGATGTCCATATAGTCGAGCAACCGCCCGCCGTTCTTGTGAAAGGTGTCGATCATTACCCCGGAAAAGCCGCTTTGCGCCATCAGTGCGATGAGCGCTTCATCCTGGCCGTGATCGGCAAACATAACGCCGATGAGCTTCGCTCGGCCGGCCAATGACGAGAGCGCAGATACACACTCGCGGCGTTTGGAATCGGGGTACAGCCCCACCTTGATATACATCGCGCCGGCATCGGCAATCACAGTCGCATTACGCAGAACCGCTCCCGGTTCCATGTTCATGTCGCCGGTGACGGCGCTGACTGGCCGGCGGCCGGCGACCACGGCGACCGTGTCGCGGACCAATCCAGGTTCAGCGACGCCGAAGCCCTCCCTTACATCCTTTATGTCGACTATATCGGCGCCGCGGCGCGTGGCGATTTCCGCCTCTTCAGCGCTGGTGACGCTGGCAAGCATGAATGTCATCAAAACACCCCCTGGGGTGCCAGCAGATCATAGCGGACCAGCCAATCGAGGGCGCGCGACCAGGTCTCGTCGGTATTGCCCCGCATGTCCACGCTCTTGACGGAAATCACGCGGTTGCTTTTGGCGTCACGCACCACGATGTTCATGTTGAGGATCAGATTGGAAACTTTTTGAACCCATCCAATGATCGAGTAGTCCGCTCTCACGTCACGGGCGAACTGTGCGTCGCAGCCGTCGCAAGTCCGCAGATCGGCGGCGCGCGCCTTTGCCACGACCGCGGCAATATCCACCACCTCGACGCGCCCTGATTTGGCCAGACGATCGCGTAATTGATCAGCCAATCGCGAAAGTCGTACTTGCTGGTCTGGGCGCGGACCATTGGTCGCGCCTTCGAGGCTTGTATCGACGAGCTCAAAGTCGAACACTGCAACATTCGGCCCGGCGGCGTGGGCGCCGGTGAATGCCAGTGCGAGCGGCAAAGCGGTTACAACGTTCCAGCGGCGGCGCATGGTGTCCTTTGCTGCGTCCGGTCACGTCCGATCGGCTTGGACGCCATCCTCAGGCCTCTTTGATAATATGTGAGACAGGCTAGAATTCCAAGTATTATAATAAGTTAGCTGAGAGGGGCGAGAGGAGCAGATGTGTGATCAGGGTTGTTTGCGTTGCAGTAATTTTGCTCGCCACCAAGGTGGCCGCTCCGGCCGCGGACGCGCTCAACGTGCGGATCGGCTACATCGACCGCGCCGAAAAGACCGAAGCGATCTCGCTTGTCGAACAGCCGACGGCCAATGACGGCCTCGCCGGCGCGCAGCTCGCGATCGAAGACAACAACACGACCGGAAAATTTCTCAACCAGTCGTTCTCGATCGAAGAGAAGCATCTTAAGGGTCAAGACGATCCTGTCGCCGCAATGACGCAGCTTGCCGATAGCGGCATCTTGCTATTCATCGTCAACCTTCCTGCCGACAGCCTGCTCAAAGTGGCGGACGCCGGCCGCCAACGCGGCCTGCTGTTCTTTAATGCCGGCGCCATCGACGATCGGCTGCGGCAGGAAGATTGCCGCGCCGACGTCATTCACACCGCGCCGTCACGGGCGATGCTCGCCGACGGGCTTGCACAATATCTCATTTGGAAACATTGGCCGCGATGGTTGCTCGTCGTGGGCTCACACGAGCCCGACAAGCTTTACGCCGACGCGATCCGGCGTTCGGCGGGCCGGTTCGGCGCCAAGATCGTGCAAGAACGCGTCTTCCAGGACACCGGCGGTTCGCGGCGCACTGATAGCGGCCTCGCGCAAGTCCAGACCCAAATTCCGCTTTTCACGCAATCGGCGCCGGACTACGACGTGCTGATCGCGGCCGATGAAAGCCAGGTCTTTGCAGACTATTTGCCGTACCGCACCCATGACCCGCGACCGGTCGCCGGTTCAGGCGGCCTCGTCCCCACGACCTGGGACGCGTCACTCGATCAATGGGGCGCGATCCAGTTGCAAAACCGGTTCGTACGCAAATTCTCGCGGTTCATGACGGCGGTCGACATGCAGGCCTGGACGGCCGTCCGCATGATTGGCGAAGCCGCGACGCGGACTCAATCCGCAGATTCCGCGAAGCTTCTGGATTATATGAAAGGACCGAAATTCGCGCTGGCGGCCTTCAAGGGCCAGAAGCTCACGGTGCGCGACTGGGACCTCCAGCTTCGGCAGCCGATCCTGCTTGCCGACGGACGCACGATCGTATCGGTTTCGCCGCAGGAAGGATTCCTACATCAGTTTTCGGAACTCGACACGCTGGGCATCGACCTCCCGGAAACCAAGTGTCAGCTCAAATGACCGTTCGGGAGTTAAGACCGATGTGGGTTCGTTTCATGCTCGGCGTGTCGCTGTCCATGGTGCTGGCCGGCAAGGCAAGCGCTTTCACGGCGTACGTCTCCAATGAAAAAGGCAATACCGTCTCGCTCATCGATACCAACAACGGCTGGAAGGTGGTGAAGACGATCAAGGTCGGTCAGCGGCCGCGCGGCATCGCCTATACCAAGGACCAGAAATACGTCCTCGTTGCGGTGGGTGACGACGACACGATCCAAATGATCGACACCGCGACCAACGAGGTCACCGATAAGCTGCCATCCGGGCCCGATCCGGAGTTCTTTATCCAGGATCCGACCGGCAAGCTTTTGTATGTCGCCAACGAGGACGACAACACGGTCACTATCATCGACATCGCACGGCGCGCTCAGCTCGGCGAAGTGCAGGTCGGAGTAGAGCCGGAAGGCATGGCGGTCAGCCCGGACGGCAAGATCCTCATCAACACGTCGGAAACGACGAACATGGCGCATTTCATCGACACCGCGACGCAGCAGGTCGTGGCCAGCGTGCTGGTCGATGCGCGGCCGCGTTTCGCCGCCTTCAAGGATGACGGTTCGGAGCTTTGGGTGTCTTCGGAGGTCGGCGGAACGGTCAGCGTCATCGATCCGGCCAAGCGCGAAGTTAAGCAGAAAATCTCGTTCGCAATCGCCGGCATGCGGCCCGAGCCGATCCAACCGGTCGGAATCAACATAACCCATGACGGCAAGACCGGCTTTGTGGCTCTAGGTCCATCCAACCGTGTCGCCGTGATCGACGGAACGACGCATCAGGTGAAGAAATACCTTCTGGTCGGCGAACGTGTCTGGCACATGGCGTTCACGCCGGACGAGAAATACCTGCTGACGACGAACGGCATATCGAACGATGTTTCGGTGATCGACGTAGACGCGCTCAAGGTGGTCAATACAATTCAGGTCGGCGAGGAACCCTGGGGCGTGACGATTTCCGATCACTAGACGACGCATCGCGGCCGGCGATGCCGGGAGACCACAGACATGAAGCGCCTTGGATATCTGCTCGCTCTGTTTGCGATTGAAGTGGTCGCACTGGCGCCGGCGCGCGCCGCGGACGCGCGTTACCCGGATTGGCCGTGCCAACAGGCCAAGGTGCCGGAGATGTCGGTGGCGGCGATGTGGAACGGTCCATCGATCGCCGACGTCGGCAACACCTGGCAGGACGACCCCAAGATCAAGGATCTCGTTGCGCGCTTGGCGGCGCGGCGAACGCCGCTCGACACGGCGGAAAAGGACGCTGCCGATTTCATTACCGGCAGTGCCGACGAAAAGCAGGATAAGGCGAAAAAAATCTTTGCCGGACTGTTCGACACGTTGGGTCAGCAACGGACCGAGGTCATGAACGGCATCGAGCGGTTAACGCGCAATGAAAAAGAGCTTGCGGACAAGATCAGGTCCGACACCGAAACACTGCGCGGGCTTCAGGACGCGCCGGACCCCGACCAAAATAAGATTCAGACTCTCGCCGCGCAGGTGGAGTGGAGCACGCGGATTTTTGAGGACCGCCGCAAATCGATCCGCTACGTTTGCGAGGTGCCGACTGTTATCGAGCAGCGCGTCTTTGGGATTGGCCGCGCAGTCCAGCAAGCGTTGAATTGACGGCTTGACCTAGTCGGCTGGCGCTGGCTCGGCCTCTTGCAGCGGAAGCCCGGCCGCTTTCCAGCCGTCGGTGCCTTCCGGATACCACACCACATTGGTGTAATCCATTGTCAGCGCGCGCTTGGCCGCGTTCCACGACATCCAGCAATTCGCCAGGCAGTAAATCACGAGCTGCCTGGCGCGGTCGCCGCCGGTGACGCGCGCAAGACCCTTGCGCAGATAATCTTCCGTCGTTGCCGCGATCGCGCCGTAGCCGGTATCCGGCAGCCAGATGCTTCTCGGAATATCCATCCGTGCCTTTTCGCGCCAGATTGTTCCCGGCGGCAGATTGCCCGGCTGCGGGGCGTGCGGAAGGACGTCGACAAAGGCGGTGCCGGCTTTCCAGAGTTCGTCGGCCTGCGCCGTCGTGACGACGCGGGCGCCGGCAAGCGTCGCCGGCGTCGGCGCACGATAGTTCTCGACTCGATAATCAGACGGTTCCGGCGGCGCGGATTGGCTCCAAGCCGTGACACCCATGAAAGCACTGAGGTAAATTATCAGAAAGGTCGATCGGCCAATCATGGCTTCGATGGTGATGCATCGCCGGTCATGGGCCGTTCGTTGCCATCAAGAAGGGAGACGTTGAAATCGAGCAAGAGCTTGTTGATGGCGGGCTGGTTCTCGGCGATCAACCGGTTCAAATCTCTCTTCCAGTTCTGATCGGACGGGCGAACGCCCATGGTGATGCGGTAAACAAGGCGCGGGCCGCCGGTTTCCTTCAGAAGCAGCGTGGCGTGCATCGGCGGATTGGCCCGCGCGGCGTAGTACCCCGCCATCGGACCCCACAAAACCCCGGCATCGACGGCGCCGGATGCAACATCGTTCATCATCGCCGCCGCGGACGAGTCGACCCGGGTATCGATCACCAATGGATACGGCTTGGCTTTCGCCATTAGCTGATTGGTTACGAAATAGGTCGCTGGCGGCGTGCCAGCGACGATGCCGAGGCGCTTGTCCTTGAGACGCGGATCGCCGAGCGCGTCCACGCCATCCAGCGGACTTCCGGCCTTGGCCACGAACGCATAAGCAGTCTCGTAGTAAGGATTGGTACTTTGCACCAGTTCGTCGCCCTGCGGATAACCCATGATGACGTCGCAGCGGTGCGAACCGAGCGTCATGCGCACGAACCCGGTGGCCTGCGGATAGAATGTGTAGGCGACGGTCTTGCCGAGTTTCGCCGCGAACAATTCGGCGAGCTTGTTTTCAAACCCTTCGCCTTTCTCGTTGGAGAACGGCAGATTGTTGGGATCGGCGCAGACTCGAAGCACCTTCGGATCGACGAGTTCTAGCGGCGCCAAGCCTTGACCATGCGAGGCGACCGGCGCAAGGACCGTAATCGCGACGCCATAAGCCGCCGCGCAGGCCAACAAGCGGTATCCGGCCGTTTTCGTCATTGGCTGTCTTTCAGCTGCCGAAGCAGGAGTCCGTCCACTTTTTGGCGGTCTCGGGTTTGTCTTCGTGGTTATCGGGTCGCACGCGGCCGATGGCATCGTTGGCCCGCGCGCGCAAATAAATGTAAATATCGTCGATAACGCACATCACATTCTTGTTGGTGCCGAATGCAGGCATGACCTTGTCGCTGGCGGTATTCACCTCTTTCTTGCCGCCGGCCACCACGCCGAGGAAATCGCTGTAGCTGAGGGTTTTGAGCGAGTTCTGCAGTGCCGGCGCATAGGACGAGCCGTCGCCATATGGTCCATGGCAGACGTGGCATTCGGAATGATACCGGATAAAGCCCGAGTACGTGTACCAGTCGGCCTTGCTGTCCGGCTTTATGCTGTAGGTCGGATTGCCATCTTTGTCGAAATATTTGCCGTCTTCATTCTTGACGGCGGCCGGATCGCCTGACCCATCCGCGCGCGCGACAGCGGTCGAAAACAATGTGGCGACCAGCACAAGTGCGGTCGCCGCGGAACACAGTTTCACAGACGGATTCCTTACACTGCTGATAGTGATCGGAAAGACGACTCCGGCGCGCCATAGCTAAAATGGCGCGCCGGAGGATGGCTTCTTAGCTTCGCATTCGCCTTTATTGCGGCAACGCGAAGACCGTGAGCTGGCCGCCGAGCGCGGTGTAATTGCTCAGCGCGGCATAGCCGCCCACCGCGCCCAAGCCGTCGGTCGGATTGGTCAGGCCAGCCGCGAGGCCGATTCCGGCCCAGCCGCCGACGCCGGACAGCACCGCGATGTACTGCTTGCCGCCATGCTCGTAGGTCATGACGTTGCCGATGATGCCCGACGGGGTCTTGAACTTGTAGAGTTCCTTGCCCGTCTTCGCGTCGACGGCCTTCAGGTAGCCTTCGAGCGTTCCGTAGAATACGACGCCGCCTGCAGTCGCAAGCACGCCGGACCACACTGAGAACAGCTCCGGGTCAGACCAGACGATCTTTCCGGTCTTGCCGTCCCAGGCGATGAAGTTGCCCATATTCGAGTCGCCGGGAGGCGGGTACATGGAGAGCGTTGCCCCGACATAGGGCTGGCCCGCCGTGTAGCTCACCTTGAACGGCTCGTAATCCATGCAGACGTGGTTGGTCGGCACGTAGAACAACTGCGTCTCCGGCGAATAAGCCGCCGGCTGCTCGTCCTTCGAACCGAGCGCGGCCGGGCAGATGCCCTTGTTGTTATGGTCTTCGCCGTTCTGATCGGTCGAATACTGCGACACAACCGCAGGCCGGCCATAGGTCGGCGAGTTCTTGTTCATGTCGACGCCGGTGGTCCAGTTGACCTTCGGATCGAACTTTTGGGCAACCAGCAATTCGCCGTTTTCACGGTCCAGCGTATAGCCGAGACCGTTGCGATCGAAGTGGGTAAGGAGCTTACGCTCGCGACCGTTGATCCGCTGATCGGTGAGGATCATCTCGTTGACGCCGTCGAAATCCCATTCGTCGTGGGGCGTCATCTGATAGACCCACTTGGCCACGCCGGTATCCAAGTTGCGCGCCCAAATGGTCATCGACCATTTGTTGTCGCCTGGACGCTGCTTCGGATTCCAGGTCGAGGGGTTGCCGGAGCCGTAATAGACCAGGTTGAGCTGCGGATCGTAAGCCATCCAGCCCCACGTGCAGCCGCCGCCGATCTTCCACTGATCGCCTTGCCAGGTGTTTATGCTCGAATCCTTACCGACCGGCTTGCCGAGCGAAGTGGTCTTGTCGTCGACCAGGATTTGATCGTCCGGGCCTTCCGAGTAGCCACGCCACACCTGCTTGCCGTCCTTGATGTCGTAGGCGGTGACATGACACTGCACGCCGAACTCGCCGCCGGAATCGCCGATCAGGACCTTGTCTTTGTAAACGAACGGCGCGGACGTACCGGTCTCGCCTTTCGCCGCATCGCCGTCCTTTACCGACCACACGGGCTTTCCGGTTTGCGCATCGAGCGCAACCAGCGTGGTGTCGGCCTGGTGCAGGAAAATCTTGCCATCGGCGAAGGCCAAGCCGCGATTCACGGTATCGCAGCACATCACCGGAATGACGTTCGGATCCTGCTTGGGTTCATATTTCCAGAGAATTTTGCCGTCGTGGTCGAGGTCGAGTGCATACACGAGGTTCGGGAACGGCGTGTGCACGTACATCACGTTGCCGATGACCAGCGGTGCACCTTCGTGACCGCGTAGCACACCGGTAGAAAACGTCCACGCGACCTGGAGCTTACCGACGTTACCGGTATTGATCTGCTTCAGTGGCGAATAGGCTGTTGCGGCGTCGTTTAGACGGGGCATCGCCCAATTGCCGGTATTTGCCGCCGCCTTGTCCAGAGCCGGATCCGCATAAACCGAGCCGGCGGCGAGTGCCGCGGCTATGCCTATGCAGGTACTGAGCATAAACGAGCTATAACGCATCTTGCGTCCTCCCTGCGACGTTGTCGTGGGACTGCACCGATGCGAACAAGCCCAAAGCAAGCTCGGCCTTACGGCGCAAACCCATGCCTGGGAAAGCATCTCCGGCAGCGTGTCACGGCATCGGCGCGGCGCGAGAAGACTCTTTCTTGTAGCCCGCCTCAACCTTCGAAGTAACGCCAGCCCTCCCTACGCAGCTGGCGTCCTTGAAGCCGGAAACCTGCGAAATAGTATGCCTGCACTTTTTCCCGTGCAATAGAAATTGTTCCACCGACAGTGTTTGGTGGGCAACCATGTCCCAACATCTGCCGCAACATGGCAGGGCCGTGGGCAGGGCAAATGAACCGCGAGACCGAGTGGATTTCTATGTATTGTCCATCGCGCGGCGGCGCCCTGAAGCTGCTTCTGATCGCTTTCTCGTTGGGCGCTGTCGTCAAGACAGCAACGTTGACCTATTCGCAGGAGCTCCTGCAACCGCTAACCATTACTCAAGCTGCCCCCGGCGTTTATGTTCACATCGGCGCAATCGCTTTGATGGATGCGGCGAACGAAGGTGCGATTGCTAATGTCGGCTTCGTAATCGGCGACAAGGGTGTTGCGGTCATCGATACTGGGGGCAGTGTGCGCGAGGGACGCCGTCTGTTGGCCGCCATCCGTCAAGTCACCGGCAAACCGGTCCTCTACGTCATCAACACACACGGTCATCCCGATCATGTGTTCGGTAATGCTGCGTTCGAGCCGCCAATTGTGTTCGTCGGTCACCACAATCTGCCGCAAGCGTTGGCGGAGCGGGGCCCGTACTATCTCAAATCATTTCGAGCGAGCATGGATTCGCTCCTCGACGACGTGAAAATCGTGTCGCCGACGTTGACTGTCGCCGATGTGGCGAAACTTGATCTCGGCCATCGCCTGCTCACCCTGCAGGCGTGGCCGCCGTCGCACAGCGACAGTGATCTGAGCGTACTTGACGAAGAGAGTGGCACACTGTTCGCCGGGGATTTGGTGTTTGTGCGCCACACCCCGGTCCTCGACGGCAGTATCCGCGGCTGGCTGACGACCATCGAGGATCTTGCAAGAATTCACGCGACAAGGGTCATTCCGGGTCACGGTCCGGCGCCATCGCCGTGGCCGGAGGCGCTGCGCGATGAAAAGGAATACCTGCTTCGACTGAAGACCGATTGCCGCGACCTGATCAGGCGCGGCGTGCCGCTCGCGGCCGCGGCACAAATTGCCGGGGCTTCAGAAAAGTCCCGTTGGATGCTGTTCGACGATTATAATGCGCGGAACGCTACGGCGGCGTATGCCGAACTCGAATGGGAATAAGCCACGTGCGCCGGACAAAGGTGGAGCAGGATCGATGAGCAGCAGCACGAGGTTGCGAGCAGCGGGCTTGGTGGCGTTGGCGGCGGTGACTTGGTGGGGCGCCATCCGCTTGCCGCCGGCGACAGCTGACGACGATTCGTGGCCGCAAGTCGCGGCCGACGCGTTCAATGGACGACCGCTCGCCGATGGAACCGGTTTATTCACCATCGAAATGCCGGTACGCGCCGAGGACGCCGCCGTCGTTCCAGTCACCATGCGGGCTACGCTGCCATCTGGCGACGCGCGCACCTTGAAGTCCTTCACCCTGGTTATAGACGAGAATCCGTCGCCGGTAGCGGCCACTTTCAAGGTTGGCGCTGGCGTAACGATGATTGCTACCCGCGTACGCGTGAATTCGTACACCAATGTCCACGCGGTCGCCGAGCTCAGCGACGGCAAGCTTTATGTGGTTAGGACTTACGTGAAAGCCTCGGGCGGCTGTTCGGCGCCGATGACGAACAGCAGCGAAGACCAAATTGCTTTGGGTCAGATGCGGTTTCGGCAATTTGTGAAGCCGGCCGGCGGCCTGCACGAGGCGCAAATCATGATCCGACATCCCAACAATTCGGGTCTGCAGCGCGACCAAGTGTCGATGCTTTACATTCCGCTCTTCATCGTGCGCCAACTGCGCCTATGGGAAGGCGATACGCTCCTGTTGGAAATGGACGGCGGCATATCGATCTCGGAAAATCCGAATATCCGCTTTTCCTACATGCCGAACGGCGGCAACTTCCGCGCCGAAGCCGTGGACACCGACGGCCATGTCTTCAAGGGTCAGTGGCCTGTCGAAGCGATGTAACGGCGCTAAAAGCAGCGTACTTCTGCTTCCGCCTGCGCGCGGCGGAGATCTTCAATCGCCGAGCGAGCTATGTCGGTTGAACGAAATTCGCCGCCGAGATTTCCCGGCACTTGGGCCATGCTCAACACTGTCTGCGCCGCGACATAGCGGTCGTAGGGTAGGAGCGACGCAATGACGTCGATCGAGCATGAACATTTCTGCAGCGAAACCTGCGTTTCGCCGTTGGCTTTCATGCAGCCGAAAACGTAATCGACGCGCGCCGAAGTCGGATAATCGTTTAGATCCGTGGCTCGTGCCGGGGAGTTCGCGCTGTAGGCAAGCAGCGCGATGCCGGCTCCCAATAATCTAGTGATGCGCGCCATGGACGTGTCCTTCTCCCGGTCGTTTCACTTGCACTAATGCCGTTGCAGTATGCCATTACGACGAATTGGTGGCCGATAAAGCTACAATGGCTACGCTGTCAAGCGACTCACGGATCCTCATGCCTTTGGTCATCTTCGATTGCGATGGCGTGCTGGTCGATTCCGAAATTATTGCCCACGAACTGCTCGCCGAAATGATGACGGATCTCGGTCATCCCATGTCGACGGCTGAGTCTATCCAAAAGTTCGCCGGTCGCAGCCTGTTCGACACGCTGGGGCTCGCGCAAGCTGTTCTGGGCCGAAAAATTCCTAACCAAGTCGGGGAGCGCTACGGTCGGCTTCTGATCGAGCGGTTGCGCCGTGAGTTGAAGCCGGTACCCGGAGCGGCGGCTGCAGTTGCCGCTCTGCCGTATCGCCGCTGCGTCGCGTCGTCGTCGTCTTTCGAGCGCATCCGATTGTCGCTCGAAGTGACCGGCCTCGCGGCGTTGTTCGGGGAGAATATCTTCAGTGCCTCCCAGGTCGCCCATGGCAAGCCGGCACCGGATCTTTATTTGCTCGTAGCGAACACGATGGCGATCGCGCCGCGCGATTGCATCGTTGTCGAGGACTCAGGCCCCGGTGTGAGTGCTGGAGTCGCGGTCGGCATGACCGTAATCGGTTTTACTGGAGCCGCGCATTCGACCGTTGATGGCTGGGGATGGATTGCGCTCTCAAGGCTGGGTCACGGCGTCGAAGCCGCGCAAACAGCGTGAAACACTTTCAGCGCTGCTACGTGTTCCGCAACATCGTGAACGCGAAATAGGGTGGCACCGGCGGTATATGCGGCGAGATTGGCGGCGACCGTACCGATAAGCTGTGCCTCTATTTGGCGGTCGGCGAGCGAACCGAGAAAGGCTTTGCGCGAAAGGCCCACCAGAATTGGGCAGCCGAATTCAGCCAATTGGCCTAGCACTACTTTGGCAGATTTACTCACGTCGCCGCTCGTTGCAAATCCATTTTCTGCAATGCGGGCATCGCTGCGGCTGTAGTCGAGCGATGAGTTCGAGGATAGCGTGGCGCACGGCTGGCAAGCTTGGTTGAGGCGGCGGGCCGTTGATTCTTTTTTTCCCGCCTCACTTTTTTGAGGCGACGATGCTGGAGGAAGGCGAATGCGAGCATCGTCATGAGGGCATGACGGTGAAGGCCCTGCCAGGATCGTCCCTCGAAGTGGTCGAGGCCGAGTTCCTCTTTCAGCTGCTGATGGGCCTGTTCACAAATCCATCGCCCCTTGATGGTGGCGGCCAAGGTGCGCAGATCGGTCGCGGCAGGCAGATTTGCGAGGTAGTATTTCTTCTCGCCAGAGGCGCGGTGTTCGCCGATAAGCCAGGCTTCGTCGCCCGGCAGATGTTGCTGGCCCTTGTCCCTGATCCGCTGCGGTGGTCCGTCGGCTGTGCGTACGCGGACGGCGGCAAAGCGGGCTTTGAGCTTGCCTTTCGTCCCGGTTCGCCAACTCACAGTTTGCCACTTGGCAGCGGCCAGCATGTCTTCGGCCGGTGCGGATAGAATATCTGGCACATACCGCCATCGCGGGCGGCCCCGTTTGGCAACGGGCCAGATCAGCTGCACGCCGACAGGGTACACCTTGAGGTGACGAGGGATGCCGACCGCCCAGGCAAGATTGCGGGCCGTAAGTTCTTGGCGGAAAGGCGCGCTCAGCCCATAACCGGCATCCGCCAGCACACAGCCGAAGTGCACGCCGGCCGCCATCACGCGATCGATCTCAGCCAGGGCGATCTCTGGCTTCGTCCGCGCAGTCCGGCATTCGACCGGAACGCGCGCTCGCTTTAACCGCACCCGGTCGCCCGTCCAACTGTCGGGAAGAAAAAGGCGCAAGGCCAACATCACCGGCACTTCGCCTCGTGCGAGCGTCAGGGACACCAGCGTCTGGCAATTGGCAGTCTTGCCCAGCGCTGAAGCATATTGCGCAGCGACACCGACCGAGTGCTTACCCTTCTTCGGCACCGCGGTGTCGTCGATCACCAATACCGCATCGCTGCCGCCGACCAGCTGGTCGGCTTGAATGAGCAGTTCTGTCTCCAATGGTGCCGCATTCCAGACGCCAGCAGCAACAAAATGATGCAGCTGATCATAGTCGCCCGGCGCAAGCCGCTCTGCCATTGGTTGGATGCTCTTGCGTTCACCGGGCCCGATCAGCCCCGTCACGTAAAGCGGAAACATCCGTCGCCGCGCTTTGTGATCCAAGCGATCCAGGAACGGCTTAAGCCAGCGTCCAAGCTCGTCTTCCCAATTCGACGTCGTGCCCACCATGGTCGGCCCCTCCAAAAGCCGACCGTCTATGAATCACTGAAAAACTGATTTGGGAATCCCGTGCCGCTAAAAATCTGCCAAAGTAGTGCTAGCCCGGCGAGCACCTGGACGTTTTGATGTGCAGTCTTGCCGAACGCCACCCCCGGATCGAGAATGATCCGCGATCGAGGAATTCCGGCTGCCTCTGCGAGAGTCAGCGAACGGACAAAAAAGCTCTTGATATCGGCAAGAATATCGATCGACGCGTCCTTTTGAATCCGATTATGCATAACGACGACTGCAGCTTCCGCGGCGGCGATTGTTTCGGCCATCGCCGGGTCTCTCTGCAAGCCCCAAACGTCATTCACCAAGACCGCGCCAAGCTCGACGGCGCGGCCGGCCACCCTGGCTTTGTAGGTGTCGATTGAGAGTGGCACTTCGAGCTTCCCCCCAAGCTCGGCCAAAATGGATTCTACGCGCGCGAGCTCCTCAGCCTCTGTCACAGGCACAGCACCCGGCCGGGTCGATTCGCCGCCGACATCGATGATGTCGCAGCCTGCCGCTGCCATCTCTTTCGCGTGTGACAGCGCAGCTTCTGGATCAACAAAGCGCCCGCCGTCGGAGAAAGAGTCCGGCGTTACGTTAAGAATGCCCATTACGACCGGGCGCTTACCGATTTTTTCGAGAAACGCGTCACGCCGGATGCGCTGCTCGGCGCGCATCGGCTTTATCGTTTGCATTTGGGAATTCGCAGTGGAACTTTTTTATACTCCAATTCGGGTGTTCGCCAATCCACTGCGCGAGATAGGGCTGGGCATTCTCCACGCAGGCGCGCAGCGAGCCGTGCCACTCATATTGGAGTCGCTGCTCCTGGCACTGAGAGGGATGGGCCACCACGCAGACGGTAAAGACTATCGCTACCAGGTCCATGACGTCGCTCCGGTGCAATCGACTCAACGCCGTTTATGCAATAATGCAATACTCGTGCAATTACGTAAGGATTTAGTTCTAGTTTCCAACGAAAATTTCACCTTTGCCGAGAATGGCCATATCCCCGGCCAGCCGCTTCAGCGGCCGGCGCATAAGGAGGGCGGCACGCTTACTGTAGGGCTCGACCATCATCGCCAAAAAACGCAGGCCGACAAGCTGGTGCTCTCCGCAATCGACGAATGTCGGCGAGAGCGCGCTGCAGCCGCCGAGAACGATGGTGCCGCGCTTGAGGAGAAAGCCGGGCAGGGAGCCCGCCTTGCCCAGCACAATCGTCGTGCCTGCGATCATCCGGCTCCCTGCATAGGGTCCGGCATCACCTTCGATAATAATCGTGCCGCGGCGCATGCGGTCACCGGCGCGCTCTTCGGCTCCGCCGCGAACGACGACGATGCCGCCGCTCATTCCCCGCATCTCCCCGGCCAGGGGTCCGCCAAGACGATCGCCTGCCACGCCGGATATTGCCAACAGACCGCCGCTCATGGCGGAAGCGGCCCAAGGCCCGGCGTTGCCACGCACGGTAAGGCGGCCACCTGACATCTGGCGCCCAGCCTGAATGCCCACATCGCCGTTGACGAGGAGCTCGCCGCTGGTCATCGCTTGACCGGCGCGATCGAAGCGGTCGCAGCCGCCCTCGAAACAAACGTGCTTCGCATCGCCCATTCGCAACCGAAATACTTCGCCAACAACGATGCATCGGCGTGTCGTCTGTAACTCAATTCTCTCGATCTCGCAGGCCGACTTTCCGGCGAGCAGATGGGGAACCAGCGGCGACAGATCGAGCCGCTGCGGAGGATAGTCGCGGAGCGTGAGCGTCAGGGGTGTCACGGCAGCAATTCCCGCAGATGATAGTGATGCGGTCCAAGCTTGCCACCGTAGTTTCCGGCGCTAATCCGCATCGCTCCGCGTCTAGGGCCAAGTTTGACTATCGCTGCTATACCGGCCCGCATGGCGGACGCAACCGCCTCGGAAGTGAGTCCGTCAATGACGATTTCAAGGACAGAGCCTGTGTCAACGTCTAGCGCGGACTTCACTGCACCCCGCAGCGTCGGACAATAAGCATCGTTAGTGGAAGCCGGAACGCCTTTGTATTTCGAACCGACCTTGGAACCGGACCGTACAATGCCGCCGGGAAAGGGGGTTATTACATCCGGCACTTTGGCAATCGCCGCCGCAGCAGCCTCGGCTGCGGCGCGCGTTGTCTGTGTCGTGCGGCCAAGAACAAGAAGGTTACCGCCGCCTACGGCTCTTTTAGTCAAACCAGTGACCGCGTCGCAGACAAATTCTCCATCCATGACCGGGATGCGCCAGAAATGCTTGGCGCCAAAGCGCTTTGAAATCTGCCAGCCGTCGCCGAAATAGCGCAGCGCATTGCCAAGGCGCAGCGACTCTTCGCCTTCGAGACCGGAATAGCAGGCCGACCCCAGGCTTGTAAGCACGCATTGCGCGACGCGCGTTTGCAACTGCTTTTGCAGCTCAGCCGTCGAGACCGCGAACAGCAAAGCACGCACGCCTGGCCGTCCGTCGGGAGTTTGTCTGGTAGTCAGCTCGTGATCGATGCCGGCCTCGCAGCCGCAGCCGATCACGGACGTAGCGAAGCCGGTCATTGTGATCGCCGCCTGGCGCGCCCACCGTGGAGTATCCGCGGTAATGATGACTGCGGTTGCCCGCATCCCGAACGCTTCGGCGAACGTATCGTCAATGCGTATGCCCTTGACGGTCATGACCGGCATGGCACGACTTCAAAAGGTTCCGGCCGCCCCAGCACGTGAGACGGCACTTTGACGAGGCTGTCCGATAGACCGTACCGCTCCTCGTAATAATCTTTCATGCGCCGATCGACGGCGCGATCGCGTTCCGGCGCGATGGTAAATGCACGACCCCAGCGGTAGTGCGTCACCTTACCGTCGCGGACGACAAGCTCGCCGTCCTTGAATACCAGTGCGGCAGCACGAAACATCTTGGCGCGGTCGGTAACGTTCTCGTAAACTGCCACATCGGCGACAGCGCCGGCACCGAGATGCCCGCGGTTGCGTAAGCCGAACAGACGCGCCGGCGCGATCCGCGTCATAGTGGCAATTTCGGAAAGTGTATATTCGCGTGTAGTCGAGGGCAGTGTCGTCACCGCCATCGCGGCGGGTGGCAAATCCGCGATCCATTTGGCGCGCAGATCGCGGCTCATCAACAGTGCAAAGATCTCCGGATAGGTCGTAAAAGGCGCACCATTCGGATGATCGGTGGTGAAGAAGACGCGCTGAGGATCATTGATCAACAAAAATAGCTCAAGTCCGGCAGCCCACTGAACGGCATTGTGGAAATTGTTGCGCCGATAATCATAGGGCACGATGCCTGCGCCATTAGCGTCGCCGTCGAGAATAATCCACTTTTTTGGCCGCGCCTGACTTCGTGCATTGAATTGACGCAATACGTCCGCCGAGACAGTTACGGTGGGGCCGAACATGACTTGCCCGACGTCGACCGTCACGTCCGTCGCCGCGTTTACCGCCTCTGCAAGCGAAGCGGCGGCGGAGGAAAATCCCCGTTCGCCTTCCTTGCCATAGCTGTAAAACTGCAGATGCGCGAGGTGCAGCGGCAAGCCCTCGGCGGCGGCAATCGTCGACAGCGCCGTCTCGACATTGCCGGCTAGTCCCAGATTGTTGCAGTGGACGTGGAGCGGGTGAGGCACGCCGAGCTTATTGACGGCGCGCTGCAAGGCTTTCACGATCTGACGCGACGACACGCCATAAGACGGCACCACGTCATCGAATGAAAATGCGTGCACGTTTTCCTTAAACGCCGCAGCGCCGCCGGCATTGACCACCTTGATGCCGACCGAACGCGACATTTCCAGGACCCAAGCGACGTAGTCCTCAATCGCGGTGTCGCTCTCCTTGGCGCGCATTAGGCCGAGCAGATAATCGTCATTGCCGAGCATCGCGAGTGTGCCCTTGTCGATAATCGGCGTGTCGGCGAGTTCAAGATGAGCGTGCAAGGCAAAATGCGGTGAGACTGCGGGCTCGATGACAGTCGTAAAGCCCATGCCGGCGTAAAGACATCCAGTCTCGAACGTCGACCATCCGGCATTGGACAGCGGCGTTCCGGCCGGCCGCTTCATCGCAGCGCGATGATATTCGGGCAGCAAGAGACGCGCGGTGTTTACGTTCCAACCGGCGATGTGCGAGTGGATGTCAATCGCCCCAGCCATCACGATCTTGCCGGCCGCGTCATAGGTCGCATCGGCAGGTTTGTCCGACGGTGCCTCGATGATGTGTCCGTCGCACATCCAAACGTCGCCCACGCCATCGCGGCCGCTGCCGGGATCGATGACATGTCCGCCCACAACACGCGTCAACATCTGGGCGCTCCATCGTCCGGAAGCACCGCAGCGATGCGCGTGAGTACCTCGGCGACAGGTATCGCGTTGCTTGGCTGCGCCACCGCCACTGCCGTCAGCGCGCCGGTTGATGACGAATATTGGATGCCGGGATGATCAAGGCCTGGACAGCCGACGGCAATGTGAATGTCGGGCGGCACAGAAAAGCGCGTCCCGTAAGGCGCCAACGCAATCACAGGCGCGGTTCTCGGCCATTGGGGGAAGGAAGCGCTGTAAGCGGAAATCCAGATGACGCAATCGGCTTCGCCGCTATCGACGAGGCGCCGGGTATTCAATAACCAGGGATCGTGTTGGGGATACCCTCTGCCAAAGCCGGTGCGCATCGGGTAACCAGTCATCCAGCCGCAAACATGAAGGATGCCCAGTGCGTTGTCCTCTGGAGCGAGCGGCAAGGCTGCAAAGCGCGTGGTTGCGTTCAGATCATTTATCAGGCCGCATAACATTTCGATGGTCAACGCATCGAGCGCTGCCGCTGACCATGTTACGACACCAAATCGGACGGCTTTGAGGTTATTGGAAATCTCGTCCAGCAGCTTTGTCGAAATCGGGGCTTTTCCCGCAAGCCGTCCAGCGACGCGCGCACGCAATGCCGCGAGCACCGCTGGCAGCTCGTGCGGCGCTCGGCCGATAATCTTTACCGAGCCTCGACTGGCCAGAGCGGCTGCCGCACCGCGGCCCGGGCACAGCCAAAAGATCCGCCGTTTGCCAATGCTATCTTTTTTATGCCGATGCGAGAGGGTTGGTTGCGGAATTGCCCCGGCGCCGAGGCCGGGTCCCGCCAGGAGGAACACGTCGGCACGCACCTGCGCCTCGGTCGGCGTCGTCATCATGACGCCAGTGGAATACGCAACTTCAAGATCGCGCAACACGCTCTCCGCGTGCTTGTGGTCGATAATCGCTCCGCTCCGTTCTGCCAGTGCTATTGCGGCGCGCGCCCCGGCAACGTCAGTGCCGAGCCCGGTAATAAGCGCTTGATTGCTGGCAGCTATGATCTTGGCCGCCTCGGCAATCGCCACGTCAAGCGCTGCGGGCTTACCCACGATCCACGCGCTCTCCATGCCAGGACCTCGTTCAACGCAAATGAAAATTGCCCACTCGCGGTGTTCAGTCGTATTTGACGTAAGCGAACCGCTGATCCTTTTGCGGAGTCCCTTCAAGTGCGCCGCCGTCTTGTGCCGGCTGCCACTGCACAACGTCTTCGATCTTTTTTGCCAGCTCGAAATCCTTGTCTGTGATGCCCTTGGCTGCGTGGTTCTGCAGTCGCACCTCGACCCAGGCGTAAGAGGCGGTGATGTCAGGATGATGCCATGCCGCCTCAGCAAGGTGGCCGACCGTGTTGATGACCATCAGCGTGCCTTTCCAACTATTGGTGCGGTATTTGCGCCGGATCCAGCCGTTCTCGAGATACCAGTGGGGCAAATCACGCTTTAGACGCTGATGAATCTCCTCATCCGTATAAGTTCGTTCTTTTGAAGTGTCTGTCATGAAGGTGCCTTTCTATTGTTCGTCAGTGCTCCGGATTGCCAAACGGAATAGGATGGCACAGTTTAGACCGGTATTTCCGTCAGCAAAACTGGCGACCGGTAACCTGCGGGAGTTTGCGCTTGCACGATGGCGTTTCGCAGCCAGCCGAGGTTACCGTCACTGTGCCCGCGCGCCTGCACCTAGGCTTTCTCGATCTCAACGGCGGACTTGGCCGGCAATTCGGCAGCATTGGCCTTGCGATTAGCGATCTGAAGACCCGTCTCGAAGTCCGACGTTCGAGGGTTGCCGTGGTCTCCGGTCACGAAAGGGATCGTGTGCGGCAATACCTAAACAGAATGGAGCGATCGCTCGCGCTCGACGGGGCGCATGCGGTCGACGTTACACAAACCGTGCCCGCCCATGCCGGGCTTGGTTCCGGCACTCAACTCGCGCTCGCTGTGGCCGCCGGCCTGCGTCGACTGCATGGTCTGCCGCTGGAAGTCGAAGCTGACGCCTTGAAACTCGGGCGCGGTGGACGCTCCGGAATTGGTATTGGACTCTTTCACCGTGGTGGCTTGGTGGTCGACGGCGGCCACGGGTCCCGGCCAGGAGTTGCGCCGATCATCAGCCATTTGAGTTTTCCCAGTGATTGGCGAATTCTGATTGTTCTCGATCCACAAAATCGGGGCGTGCATGGAACGGAGGAAGGGAGGGTTTTTGCCGGACTTCAGCCGATGGCCGAAGCGAGCGCGGCTCAAATCTGTCGGCTGGTTCTGATCAAGGCATTACCAGCGCTCGCCGAACGCGATATTGCGAATTTTGGTGCTGCAATTAAGGAATTGCAGGCGCGGCTCGGGAGTTACTTCGCCTCTGGGCAAGGCGGCCTTAGCTTTATGAGCCCCGCGGTCGCCGCCATATTGGCGGCGCTGGATGCTGCCGGCGCACATGGCATTGGTCAAAGCTCTTGGGGGCCCACCGGCTTTGCGTTTGTGGAATCGGTGGAGGAAGCGAACAGCCTTGCAGCGCTCGCTCGGCAGCATCCGGAAGGACGAGGTCTGGACATTAGGATTTGCAGCGGGCTCAATTGTGGTGCGGAGATCATCGAACACCCTACGCTGCGGTTAGTTGATAACGGAAGAACTGAGGATAGGCGGCCATGACGGAAAAGAACATTCTTCACATGGTCACTCCAAATAAACACGCGAGCCCGTTTGACACGAACATGGCAATCGATGCGGGGTACGACGCAGTTGTCGCCTACACCGATGTGACGCTTGAAGAAGTAGCTGGGCTTGTTCAGGACGCGATCTTTTCGCGTCCGCCAAAGCTCGGCGCCCGCACCGGAATGTTCTTTGGCGGTAAGAATGCGAGCCTCGCGCTCGACATGCTTGCGACGGCTAAAAAGGCGCTGGTGCCGCCTTTCGCCATTTCGTTCTTTGCCGATCCTGCGGGGTCGTTCACGACCGCGGCGGCGATGGTGGCCTGCGTCGAAAAAATTTTGAAAGAGAAGAAACGGCGGGATCTCAGGGGCCTGAAGGTCGCCGTATTCGGCGCGACTGGCGTTGTCGGCTTTGCGTCCGCCGTTATTGCCGCGCTAGAGGGCAGCGACGTGACCCTCGTCGGCTATGACGGCATCAAACGCGTTGGCGACGCTGCTCGGGAGATCAAAAGCCGGTTTAACGTGGACGTGCAGGCGACGGACGGCAGCGATGACGGCAAGAAGTCAGCGGTTTTGAGCGAATCCGAGGCGGTCCTGTGCGCCGGCCGTGCCGGCGTCCTGATCCTGTCAAAAGCGCAACTTGACGGGGCGAAGAGACTGCTGATCGCTGCCGACGTCAACGCGGTTCCTCCCCCCGGCATCGAAGGATTCGCGATGCAGGGAAACGGGCAGGAAATCACATCTCACGGCACGCTGGGATTGGGCCCATTGGCGATTGGTAACGTCAAGTACAAATCGGAATTCGGTCTTTTCCAAAAAATGATCGCGGCTACAAAAGCCGTGCAATTCGATTTTCGCGACGCGTTCGCCCTTGCCCGCGAGATCAATGGTTGAGGGGGCTGCCGTCCTCATCGCGGCGATTTCCGGTCGCGCGCTGGCGCAGTCGGCGCGCCGCGGCGGTTACCAACCGCTTGTTGTGGATTTCTTTGGCGACCAGGATGCGTTGGCGGTAGCCAAGGCCCATATCCGCCTCACTGGCAAGCTCGCACGCGGGATAGAGGAGAATGACCTTTTCAATGCTTTGGACGTGCTTGCCGCGCGGCACCGTCCCATAGGAATAGTTTGCGGCAGCGGTTTTGAGGACAGAACTAGGCTCCTTGAGCATCTAACTGACCGCTGGCGATTGTTTGGAAACAGCGCGGCTCTTGTGGCCAAGGTCAAGGATCCTGTTGCGCTTTCAGCGATCTGCACCGAAGCAGCAATTCCATTTCCAGAATTTTCGTTGGAAAAACCGACCGTGCTCGCGGGTTGGCTTGCCAAGGGTAGGGGCGGCTCGGGAGGTGGCCATATCAAGCCAGCGGCGCAAGCGGTTCGCGGAGCGATCTATTATCAACGAACTGTGCCGGGCATCCCGATATCGGCTCTCTTTATCAGCGATGGAGCAAACGCCAAAATCATCGGCTTCAGTTCGCAGTGGACGTTGCCTACCGTGGATAAACCATACCGCTACGGGGGCGCCGCGCAACCTGCGACGTTGGCTCCGGACGTCGCGGCCTCGCTCACTGCTGCTGTTGGTCGGCTCGCGGCTGCAGTGGCGCTTGTCGGCCTAAACAGCGTAGACTTTCTTGTCGATGACAAGCGCTTCTGGCTTGTGGACATCAACCCGCGGCCGGGCGCAACGCTAGACATATTTGAGTTTGAAGCGCGGCAGGGATCGCTCTTTTTCTTGCACATGAGTGCCTGTGCCGGCAAGCTGCTGCCCACTCCCCACTCTGATGGCAGCGCCAAGGCAGCAGCGATCGTGTATGCTGAAAACGATATCGGTTCGGTTCCATCGCTGGCTTGGCCGCATTGGACCGCCGATCGTCCTCGATCGGGAAGCATGATCAAAGCTGGCGAGCCATTGTGCACTATTTATGCTTCCGGCTCGGACGTAACGGCGGCGAGGGCGCTCACAGACGAACGGCGTAAATTGGTTCTCGCCTGGACTCTGTGCGGGACAATCATGACAAAGGTGCCAACAATTAGCATAAATGAGCGGGCAGCCAAGCTCGTGTCGCAGCTTATCACCAATGCAACTGAGCTGAGGATCGGAATCTCCCGCGGTGACCTTGGCGAAACAGTAATTGACGCAGGCAGCGAAAATTTTGGGGGGATTGCGGCGGGTTTGCGTATTGCTGAAATCTGCATGGGAGGACTCGGCGAAGTTGGATTGGTACCGTCGTCTTCGACACCGCGCTGGCCGTGGACGCTGGTTGTCCGCTCCTCGAATCCAGTGATCGCATGCCTCGCGAGCCAATATGCGGGTTGGCGCTTGACGGATGACAGCGCCAGCACGCCTTTTATGGCGCTGGGTTCAGGACCGGCGCGAGCGCTCGCACAGCGCGAGCCGTTGTTTGGGGTTTTGAACTACGTCGATAGCGCTAGCAGCTCCATCCTGGTAATTGAAAGCAGCCGTTCGCCTCCAGCGAAGGTCGTCGCTAAAGTTGCGCAGGATTGCCGTGTCAAGCCGGAGAATTTGACAATCATTTTCGCGCCGACCCAAAGTCTAGTTGGGTGCACCCAGATTGTTGCCCGCGTGCTTGAGGTTGCGCTTCATAAAATCCACGAATTAGCCTTCCCGCTCGAGCGTGTCGTTGACGGCGTCGGGGCCGCGCCGCTTTGTCCTCCACATCCCGACTTCGTTACCGCGATGGGCCGCACCAACGATGCCATCATTTTTGCGGGTCAGGTGCAGCTCTACGTGACAGGGCCCGCCGACGAGGCCCGCGCGCTGGCCGGAAAACTTCCGAGCAACTCCTCGCGTGATTATGGCCGGCCGTTTGCAAGAATCTTCAAGGAAGTCAAAGGGGACTTTTACGCCATCGATCCGATGCTCTTCAGTCCAGCGAAAATTATTATTACGGCGCTGGAAACCGGCGAAAGCTTTCATTGCGGGGAAATCAATTTGGACTTGCTCGATGCCTCCTTTAGCTGAGCCCTTCGCCCGCCGCCGGTTTGGCACGCGGCCTGTTATCGGGCTCGTCGTCGATCGCATAGATTGGCATGCACGTGAACTTATCGCTGCGCTAGACACGCGGGGCATCGAAACAGTCCCCGTTCGCCTGCCGAAATGCGGAATTGTTACGGAGAACAGTACCGGACTCCACATCGATGGCTTTAACAGCGCGCTTCCGGATGCAGTTGTCGTGCGCACGATGTCGGGCGGTACGTTTGAGGCGGTTACGCTTCGGCTCGGTGTTTTGCATGCATTACGCGAATTGGGCGTTCCGGTATGGAACGATGCGCGAACCATTGAAAGTTGCGTCGACAAGTCAATGACCAGTTTCTTGCTGTCTCTTGCAGGGATAGCGACGCCAGCGAGTTGGACGACGGAATCCTACGAACTGGCGCGCGCGATCGTGGAGCGGGAAGCAATAGATGGTCCGTTAGTGCTTAAACCATTGTTCGGATCGCAGGGACGCGGCCTAAGGCTTGTCCAAACGCCGGAAGATCTGCCCCAAGCGGAGCAGACCGCAGGGCGCGTCTTTTATCTACAGCGTTTCGTCGGTACCGAGTGCACTGCCTACCACGATTTCCGCCTTCTCGTGGTGCGGGGCCGGGTCGTGGCGGCAATGCAGCGGCATTCCACCCATTGGATCACCAATATCAAATGCGGCGGACGGCCGGTTGCGGTCGCCGTCAACGATGAAATGAAAAGCTTGGCATCGCGCGCAGCGGCAGCCGTTGGCGCTGCCTTCGTCGGCGTCGATATCATCTATGGGAAAGATCAGCGACCGACGGTGCTCGAAGTTAATAGCATGCCAGCCTGGTCGGGGTTGCAGAAAGTCACGCCGATCAGCATTGCATCGGTCATCGCTGATGCCCTTGTCGAAATGCTCAACGCTCGCGACTCGCGAGGAGCCATGGCGTGACTTTGCGCGCGCAACGCGTTGCCGCTGCGTTCAAATGGGCGTGTCTTGCCGAGCTCGAAGCGCCCAAACCTGGCAGTGTACATTTTTTTGCCGCCGGTCATCGCATGACGGCGGAGAATTTCATCTGCAGCGCCAATGCAGCGGCGGCACCACTATGTGCCGAGGGAGTCCGTGTCGGAGCTCGAAATCATTGGCGCTGTCGAAGCTACTTTGGCCGCAGTCGGCACCAATACAAATCTCGGTATTATTCTGCTGTGCGCACCTCTTGCGGCAGCGGCCGAGACAAACACCGCAAGTTCAGATCTGCGCTTGGCGCTCAGTGAAGTCCTGCGCGAACTAAACGTCGACGACGCCGAACTCACATTTCGAGCAATCGTAAAAGCTACCCCCGCCGGACTTGGCCGCAGCGCTCGCCACGATGTCTTCGAGCCGGCTACTGTCGGTCTTTTGCAGGCTATGACCGAAGCAGCAAACCGCGACCGCATCGCGCAGCAATACATCACCGACTTTGCGGATATATTCGATCTCGGTTTGCCCTTGCTCGAATCTGAACGCGGCAATCAGGAGGATGCCAAATGGGCTACGCTTGCGGTTTTTCTAAATTTTCTGGCAGCGTTTCCGGACAGTCATATCTCGCGCAAACTCGGCGCTGAGAAGGCCGCCACGGTTCAGAGAGAGGCGGCAAAACTTCAGACTATCTTGCGCGGGGCGCAACGACCGACCGAGGTCCTTCCTACTGTTCTGGCTTGGGATGCCGACCTCAAGGCGGAAGGCGTCAATCCGGGCACCAGCGCCGACCTCACGGTAGCAACACTTTTCGCGCATCGACTGCAGACCATCTTGCCGTCAGTCCCCAACAGTGGTTGACTTTGCGATGCGGAACCTCGGTTTCGCCGCTATCTGGCTAACCGGTCCGGCCTACCCAAGCCGGGCGCTGTAAACAAGGGTAGATGGCAGGCAATTGGCCTGTGAGTTTTGTAATTCCTTGGGAGGAGATGGCGATGGCAAAGATCAACGGACTATGCGTCGGCGAATCACTCGTCGGTGACGGCAACGAAGTTGCACATATCGATCTCATCATGGGTCCGCGCGGCAGCACGGCCGAGACCGCGTTCGCCAACTGTCTGACCAACAATAAGGATGGGTTTACATCCTTACTTGCTGTGATTGGACCAAATTTGCTTTGCAAGCCCGCGACTGTCCTGTTCAACAAGGTCACGATCAAGGGCGCCAAGCAGGCGGTACAGATGTTCGGGCCCGCTCAGCATGCGGTAGCCAAAGCGGTCGCGGACAGCGTGGCCGAAGGCATCATTCCTCAGGATGAGGCGGACAATATTTTCATCTGTGTCGGTGTCTTCATCCACTGGGAGGCGGCTGACGACAAAAAGATTCAGGATTTCAATTACCGCGCGACAAAAGAATCTATAGCCCGTGCAGTGAATGGCGAGCCGAAAGCTGCCGAGGTCGTCGCTAAACGCAACCAGGTCAAGCATCCGTTCGCCGCAGCCTAGCGGACTGAGCTTTAGGGTCGTGCTTTCAGGCGCGCGATCTGGGCGCCTGAAAGCATTCCATTGTGCAAGCATGTGGCGACGAGAGCGCCGGTGATTCCGGCGTGGCCGAGCGCCGCCAAATCGTCTACATCGCGTACGCCGCCGGCGGCGTAAATTTGCCTATTGGCGGCGCTCGCTTTAATTGCTGCAAGCCTAACCGTGTCGGGCCCACTGGCGCTGCCGACGCGAGCCAGCGTCATGACTATAATTTTAGTAGGCCATGCATCCGTGTTGCTCAACAGCGGAGCAGGGCCCACGAAGATGTCACCGCGATAGTCGAGTGACAATATTACTCGGTCATCTCGGCAGAAATGACGGACCACATCGCAGTCTTTTTGTGTTTCGGTGCCTAGAACGAGGTGTCCGAGATCAGCGGCAAGCCAGTGCTGGGCGCCGTCCACATCAGCCACACCACTGTCCACCCAAAATACAACATTGGGACATGCGGCCTTCAACTCCAGCAGGCTCGTATTGTTATTACCCCTCCGCTCGATCGCATCGAGATCGGCTATGTAGAAGATACTGAATGGAAAGATGGATAGTAGCCCAAGAGCGACGTCCTTGGGCTTGCTAGTCGGCGATAGAGGCGTCATTAACGGACCGTATTGACTGCGTATTCCCATGCGAGCATGGACGACAACACCGTCTTTGAGATCGAGAACGGGTATAACCTCCATAAATGCACTCCGTCGGAATCAACCCATCCTATATCGCGGTTAAATCGCGGACGAGACAATATGAGCGTGATTATTGGCTGGGATATTGGCGGTGTTCATCTCAAAGCAGCACGCGCGGAAAATGGGCGCATTACGAGAGCCGCCCAGTACGCGGCCCCTTTGCGGACCGGACCGGAGCGCTTGCTGGAGGCTTTCGCACAAGCGCGAGAGGAAATGGGCCCTGCTGATCGCCATGCCGTCACAATGACGGGCGAGTTAGCCGACACCTTTGCTTCGCGTGAGGAAGGCGTCGTGCAACTTTCAGGTCTTGCTGCCCGCGAACTCGGAAGCGTAGCAATCTACGCGGGCCCATTCGGCTTTGTTGGTCGTGACGAAGCACGCCAGCATCACGAGAAAATTGCTTCTGCCAATTGGTATGCGTCTGCGGCCTTGATTGCGAGGCAACGTAAAGCTGCTTTGCTCATGGACTTTGGTTCGACTACGACCGACATCGTTCCGATCGCTGATGGCAAAGTCGCAGCACGCGGCTATACTGATGCGCAAAGGTTAGCCACTGGCGAGTTGGTCTATACGGGTTTGGTGCGTGGATTCGTCATGGCGACGGCAGATCGTGCACCGCTGCGTGGCGTCTGGATGCCGCTGATCAATGAGAACTTCGCTACCATGGCTGACGTGCATCGGATTCTCGGGACGCTGCCTGAGGACGTCGATCTGATGGTAAGTGCGGACGGTCGCGAAAAAACCCTCGCCGCCTCACGTGCACGGCTCGCCCGGATGGTAGGCAGCGACAAATCGGATGCAAGCGAAGTGGCTTGGACGCTGCTCGCAAAGTGGTTTGCAGAGGCGCAGGTGCGCACTATCGTCGACGCTGTCATGGTCGTCATGTCAGCGTGTACCGCGATATCGGCTGCGCCCATCGTGGCCGCGGGAATAGGGTCCGCCATTATTGCCGAAATTGCGCGACGCTTGGGTTCCGCCTGTGTCACATTCGACGAGTTTCTTGACGTCGCACCGGAGGCTCGTGCCGCGGTGTCCCATTGCGCCCCGGCGGCTGCACTTACTGTTCTGGCTTCTTGAAGCGTAAGGAGAAGCTATTGAAGCTCGACGGCGACCGTGAAGAAGTTATCGTGTGAGCAGATCACGTTGTATTCTCGACGGTAACTCGACATATAATCATGGACCGCTCGGAATTCGTGTAGCACCTCGCCAAACTCGTCGAAGATCAAAATCGTACCTTTCGGTAAGTGCGGATCAAGTTTGGTGAGGCAGTATAGTGCCGATGAATATAGGTCAGAGTCGATGTTCACGATAACCTGATTCCCAGCTTTGAAACTGGCAAGAAAGTCGGGCAAGGTCTCTTGAAACATGCCGATGACGAATTCCACGCGAGGGTCGCCGACTTTCGGGGCCTGACCCTTGGTATTGAAATGGCCACGCTTGTAGTCGCTGTTCCAATCTTCGGGCAGACCTGTGAAACAATCGAAACCGAAGAATCTGCTTTCGGGCGACCTATTCTCCTTTGCAAAATGAAAAATGCTGTGTCCCTCATGCACGCCGAATTCCAGATAGTCGATCGTGGCCGAAGCGCGGTTGACGATAAACGACCACATCTCCTCCCTCGTGGCGAAGGATGGCACGTCTGAATTTCGTTCTTTGAAATGCTGCAGCAGAGGCCGACGGTTTATACGGTCGACAATTTTGCTGTATTGCATATATCGACCGTAATTGACGACAAGTGTGTCGAAAAGGCTGCGACGGGTTCGCTTGGCGTGTTGCAAGAGCGACATGGGACCGTCTCTTGGGTGCAGTGTGACGATTACTAAGCCGTGGCCGCCGGATCCTGGCCTGAGGCCACTCGTGCTTACTCAGGCTTGCTTATCAAATGAGAAAGCAAGCAGTCATGGTCTCGCTGATATTAACTTTAATCGGCCGCCAGAAACACGGCACAGGCGCAACGGCCCGCCGTAAAGGGAAGAAATCGATGCTAAGCTGTTCACAAACTTGCCGGGCGAGTGCTCACCGGTTCCTTGTCACTGAAATGTTCCTTAGCTTTCGCAGCCCTTCGCAAGCAGCCCTTCGCAATAAACGGGTGCCTGCCATGTACCTATCGCTAATCGCGGTTGTGATCGCTTGTCTAATGCTGCCAGCGTCCAGCGTCTCTGCGGCGAGCCTCACACGTTCTGATGTCCAGTCAACGCTCGCGTCTGTGCCCAAAGGCCAGGGAGCAAATTTCGCTAACCAGTCGCTTGCCGGATTGGACCTTCATGATCTCGATTTCACCAATGCCGATTTTTCCGGTGCGGACCTATCTGATGCCGATCTGCGCGGCGCCAAACTTGTCGGAGCGAAATTTGTTGGCGCTAAGCTGCCGCGGGCGCGATTGAACCTGGCGTGGATCATGGGCGCGGACTTTTCACATGCCGATCTGTCAGACGCGGTTCTAGAAACGCTCATTGTTTCGTCTGGATTGCAGACCGTTCAGCAAGAGGCGGCTCGCTTCGTTGGCGCCAATCTCTCCGGCGCCAGGGTAACAGCGCGCTTTAGCCTCGATGATATGCGCGGAGCTAATCTTTCCCATCTGCACGCTTCGGCAGACATGAGAAATCAATCCATGGGCCTGATCCGCACCGATTTTTCACAGGCACAATTGGCTGATGCAAATTTCGAGGATGCCGCTCTAGAACACGTCAACTTCGAATTTGCCAAACTCCAGCATGCGAATTTCTCAGGTGCAGATCTGATCGATGCTGATTTTGCGGGTGCCGATTTGAGCGACGCAGATTTCACTGGGGCTAAGATTAACGGTGCAGATTTTACAAGTAGCGAACTCAAGGATGTGAGAGGACTTGCGAGGCTGCCCAAATGACGGGATAGGTTGGGCCTCCAGGTAAGCTCATTTCGCAACACTTGCGCGAGCCGCGGTGAGATCGTCCGATTTTTTGCCAACGGGCGACCGCGCTTGCAACATTGATCCGCTAGCGTCCTTCTACGCCATCATGCGGAGGGCACGCCCCTACCGCGGAGAGAACAGTCGGCCTCGCAAGGATGGTCGTAGAGAGCTTGGCACCCAGACCCGGAATTAGAGAACACAATCTGCCACAAGCAGACATCACACCTGTGTTTCGATAAGGGGGAAGAGGCGGCCAACTGAGGCACCCAAAAGAAAAAGCCCCAGCCGGGGGCTGGGGGGCTTTGGGGCTGGGGCTTCTATCTTCGGGAGGAAACGCAAACGCAACAATTCACTCACGTCACATCGGCCTCCGGTCGTTCTTGCGACGATCGATTAAGCAGCCTTCCTCGGCGCAGTGCCCGTCGTCGTGGGTGGAGCGCCCGTCTTGATTTCGATTGTCTTGGTGGTCTTTATGGCCTTTGCGGGCTTCTTGATCGTGAGATGCAGCACGCCCTTGTCGAAATGAGCGTCGACGGCTCCGTCCTCTGGCTCGAATGGCAGGGACATCGATCTGTAGAATGAGCCATAGCTCCGCTCCTCGACATGCCAGTCCTTTTCTTCTTTCTTGCTCTCCGCCTTTTTCTCACCGGAAATGACCAACTGGTTGTCGTCAAGGCTGATCTTGATGTCTTTCTCGTCCACGCCGGGAAGTTCGGCCGTTACTTCGAAGGCATCCTTTGTTTCCGCCACGCTGATTGCCGGCGCGCCGGCCCCAATGTCGGGAGACAACGAATTTTGATCGAAAGCGCGGAGCGCGTTTTCCATTTCGCGCCGCATGGCACGGAACGGATCCCACGTCATTTCCTGGCCCGTGGTCCACAATCTCGGAAGATTCATCTGTTTACTCCATTGCAGGTTTAGAGAAAATTTCGAAGGACCGTGTTGCCCTTCAGCTATTACATTCAACTTTTCTGGCCTGTCGGTATTGATCTAGCTCAAGATCGCCGAATTACTTTCGAGGCGTGAAAAGCCGACAGTAAGCGTCCAATCTGATTTTTCTGCGAAAACATCGCTCAACGCTGCGAGAGTGCCTCCTGCATCAGCGCCCATCAGTCGGCAGTAGTCAGACACGTCGGCCGCGAGAAAGGTCGTCACCTGAGGCGACCCCTTATTCACTGACGGCTACCCGAGAGGATCGTCAGCGTCTTTTTGCTTTTGCCGCTCTTCGGCAAGCAGATTGATTATTTTCTGTCGATCTGATTCCTCAGTCACACGCTGTAGAAGTCTACAGTAGCGCTCAACGTTTTGGCGCCGGATGAACCGATCCATGTTGGCCTCCGTTCACGAGGCCCCTCGCTTGCAGGCTGTCTCAGTCGGAGAAGGCAGTCTGAGCAATTTTGACCACTCGGACGGCCTGCCTTAGTTTAAAAGAGCCGACTACCGAGGCCCGCTTTGCGTCATTCGCGCCAGTTTTGGGATGTCCAAGTGGAGTGCGCCCCCTGGGCGGGACAGTTTCATGCGGCGGTTTTGACAGTCTGCCGGGCGTGGTGATCCTCGAACTGTGCTGGGCTTAGGTAGCCGAGCGCGGAGTGTAGTCTGCGGGTGTTGTAGACCTCATCGATAAAGCGTGGAAGGTCGACAGTGACATCTTGGAAGGTCTGGTAATCCATCGGATAGACGGCCTCGACCTTGAGCGTCTTCATGAAGCTCTCGGCCTGGGCGTTGTCGTAGGGATTGCCGCGCCGGCCCATGGAACCGACCATGCCATGGTCGGCGAGTACGTTGCGGTAGGTCTCGGAAGCGTACTGCGAGCCGCGATCGGAGTGGTGAATGCAGCCTTTCGGCGGCTGCCTTGCTCGGAGAGCCGCCTTCAGCGCCGCAACGGCAACGCGGGCATCGATCGAACGGCTGATCGCGTAGCCAATGACGCGGCGCGACCAGGCATCAAGGACTGCCGCCAGATAGACGAAGCCCGTCGCGATGGCGATGTAGGTAATATCCGCCACCCAGAGCTGGTTCGGGCCGTCGACAATTCTGTCGCGGGTGAGGTCCGGGAAGATCGGGCAGTCGTGATCGCTATCAGTCGTGGCCACGAACCGCCTGCGGCGCTTGGGCTGCAAGTCGTGCTCGCGCATCAGGCGACGGACTTTCTTAGAGTTCACGAGCATCCCTCGATGGCGAAGCTCGGCGCCAACGCGGCGATAGCCATAGGCCTCAAACTCATCGCAGATCGTAGTCATAGCCGCCACGATCTCCCTATCATCAGCTTTCACCGCTGGTGCGTCATAATAAGTTGAGCGCGGCAGCCCCATCAGACGGCATCCTTCGACGACGGAGATGCCATCGGGCCTGTGATGACGGATGTAGTCACGCTTCTCGGCCGCGGTGCGTTTCTCAGAGCCCCCTTTAAAAACTCGATCTCGAGTGCCTGCCTGCCGACCATGCGTTCGAGTGCTGCGATCTTCGCCTCATATTCCTGAAGAAGATCAGCCGCATGGGCATCTTCATCGAATGCCCCAGTCTCAAGCTTCCTGACCCAGACCCGGATCAGGTTGCGTGAGACGTCGTGGCGTTTGGCAAGAGCGTGAAGCGTTTCGCCCGCAATAAATTCCTGGGCGACCTGTCGTTTGAATTCGATACTATGGGAGCGGTGTCTGGCCATGGCTTTCATCCTCCGAAAGCCCGGCAGCCCTGGTCAATTCCAATCCTGCAAGATGTCCACCGCTAGGGACGCACTCCACAAGCCAGGTCCGCTTTGTCCCCCGATTGTGATCAGATTGCGGACTTCGCAGAAGGTCCGGGATGGGGCCGATAAGCGACGTCATTTTATTTCATCGGCGTTGCTAGGGAGTAGCAGGAGTAGCAATAGTAGGAAGGTAGCCTTCATTGAAGAAAGGATGACGAAGGTCGCTAGCTTTTTCGATGTTTGATCCGGAGGATTTCGGACTAGAATGGCACGAAGGTCCGCAAGTCGTCGGACCAATAGGGGAGGTCGCCAAGATGATGAGGGCCCTGCTCGCAACAGCGCTGTGTGTCGGTTGGGCACTGAATGGCACCACGCCGGCGAACGCGCAAACCTATCCGACTCGGGTAATCAAGGTTGTCGTGCCGTTCCCGCCCGGAGGCCCAACCGACGGCATGGCGCGTATCATTTCCGAACGGCTCGACGCTGTGCTCGGCCAGCCCATCGTCGTGGAAAACCGCGGCGGCGCCGGCGGTAGCATCGGCGGCAAGTTCGTCGCCGAGTCCGATCCCGACGGCTACACGGTGCTGATGACGCCGGGTGGCGCTCTGACCACCGGACCCGCGGTGAACCCCAATATCGGCTACGATCCTGCCAAAGCCTTTAGTTCGGTCGGCGAGCTGATTGAGACGCCGTTGATCATCTCGGTTAGCCCGAACATACCAGCGACATCGATCGCCGAGGTCGTGGCCTACGCTAAAGCCAATCCTGGCAAGCTCAAGTGGGGCTCGCAAGGCTTCGGCACTGCGCCGCATCTGCTCGCCGAGATGTTCAGGCTCGAAGCCGGCATCAACATCTTACATGTGCCCTATCGCGGCACCGGGCCATTGCTCAATGCTATCTTGGCCGGCGAGGTGCAGATCATTGCCGATCCGAGCACGACCAGCTTGCCGTACATCCAAGACGGCAAACTGCGCCCGATTGCGATCGCCGGCAATGTGCGCGATTTGAAATTGCCTAACGTGCCGACGGTGGTGGAGGCCGGCTTCCCCAAGCTGCAGGCGCCGTTCTGGCTAGCCGTGGTGGCACCTGCCGGAACGCCACGCGACATCGTCGCCAAGCTCAACGACGCATTCCGGCAGGCGCTCGCCGCGCCAGAAACGCGCACGCGGCTGGACGCGCTCGGCGCCGAAGTCAAGATCGGCACTCCAGAGGATCTTGACAAGATGTTGGCCAATGAGCGCGCGCAGTGGACCGCAGTGGTAAAAGCGGCGAATATCAAGGTGGAATGAAATCCGTCGTTCGCGAATTCCGGTCAGCCTTTCACTTACGTTTTACTTAAAGTTAGCCGCTATGTTCCGTCGCGATTCACCTGACGAGGCCGCGTTCCGCGCTGAAGTGCGGACCTGGCTCGAGGCTAATCTGCCGGCTGCGCTACGCGGACGCACCAACCGTCCGCCGCCCGCCGAGCTGATGCCCTGGTATCGCACGCTGTCACGCAAGGGCTGGATCGCGCCGCATTGGCCCAAGCAATGCGGTGGCATGGGTGCAACGCTGAACGAACAGATCATGATGACGGAAGAACTGGCGCGCGTCGGCGCGCCGCAGTTGCCGACGCAAGGGCTTAATCACATTGGCCCGATCTTGATCGAGTTCGGTACCGAGGCGCAGAAGGCGAAGCACCTGCCGCCGATCATCGCCGGAACGGTGATCTGGGCACAAGGTTATTCGGAGCCCGGCGCTGGCTCCGATCTCGCAAGCCTTACGACCCGCGCTACGTTAGAGGATGATCATTTCGTGGTGCAGGGGCAAAAGATCTGGACTACATGGGGTCATCATTCGGATTGGATGTTTGCGCTTGTGCGTACCGATCCGCAGGCGCAGCCGCGCCATGCCGGCATCAGCTTCCTGTTGCTCGACCTGCACAGCGCCGGCATCAGGATCAGGCCAATTCGGACGATTGCAGGCGACGACGAGTTCAGTGAGGTATTCTTCGACAACGTCGTCGTGCCGGCGGAGAACCTAGTCGGAAACCTGAACGATGGCTGGCGCATCGCCAATGCGTTGCTCGGCCACGAGCGTCTGGGCACGGCGAATCCGCAATATGCGCTAATCGCGATCGAGCGCATCAAGACCATGGCGCGCGCCTCCGGCGTGATGGCGGACCCAGCTTTCCAGGACCGGCTGGCCGCGGCGAGTGTCAATGTCACGGCGTTGTCAGCTTTGTTCAGCCATGCGGTGGAACTCAGTAACCGCCAGCGCAGTCCCGGGCCCGAAGCGTCAATCATCAAGATTTTTGGTTCCGAGCTGCTGCAATTACTCAATGATCTGTTGATCGAAGCGGCGGGCAGCAACGCATCTCTGGAAAAGCCGATAATGACCGATTTTGGCGCAGTCGATGTCTCGACGGCCTTCCTTCAGGTGCGGCGCGCGACGATCTACGGCGGCTCCTCGGAGATCCAGCGCAATATCATCGCCCGCCGCGTACTCAACCTGCCGCAGTGACATGGATCTTCACCTCACTTCGGAGCAGACATTGTTGCGCGAGAGCGCCGCGAAATTCATCGCCGCGGCGGGGCCGAAGGTCGCGCGCAGCTGGCGCGGGTGCGAGCCGAGCTTTGCCCCCGCACGGCTGCGCCAGGCTGGTGAACTCGGCTGGCTCAGCATGCTCGTGCCAAGTTCGGCGGATGGACTGGGCCTTGGCCTCACTGAGCTCGCTCTAGTGCTGGAACAGGCCGGACGCGGGCTGGTCTGCGAGCCGATCGGGCTTGCGGCGATCGCGGCGGCCGCGCTGGCGCAAGGCCACGCGCCGCACCCGATGCTGCAACGCGCGGTGCGCGGTGAAGCGCTGGTGGTGCCGGCGTTGCAGGAGACCGCGCATGGCGCCGATCCGATTGCGCCGCGCACGCAAGCGGTAGGCGGCGACCGTGCGCCGCGCCTGACCGGGACGAAAATGTCTGTATGCGCAGACGGCGCAGACGGCTTTCTAGTCAGTGCCAGTGGCCCCGACGGAGCGGCACTCCATTACGTAGCGCGCGCCGCTCCCGGCGTGAGTATCGCGACAACGCAGACCGTGGATGGCCGCAAGCTTGGAAGGCTTGTGCTGGAAAACGCGCCCGCCGATGTCGTGCCGGCGCGTCAATCGTCGCGCAGCGCGGTAGAGGCGCTGACCGATCTTGCCTTAATCGCGCTATCCGCCGAATTGCTCGGCGTGATGGAGGGGGCGCAGGACCTCACCTTCGAGTACCTGCGCTTCCGCAAGCAATTCAATAGACCGATCGGCAGCTTTCAGGCGCTCCAGCACAAGGCGGTCGACATCTATATTAAGACCGAGACGACGCGATCGCTGCTCTATCAGGTCGCAGCCGCCAACGATCCCTATCGGATCGACCCCGTGCTCGCCGTAACGGTGAAAGCCAAGGCGTCTGAGGACGCGCTCGCCGTCACGCAAGCCTGCATCCAGCTCCACGGCGCGATCGGTTTCACCGACGAGCACGACATCGGCCTTTATCTTAAGCGGGCCATGCTGCTGTCGTCGCTGTTCGGTAACGCCGCGGCGCAACGCCGCCGCTACGTCGAAATCGCCGAACTGGCGATGTAGTCCGCGTATGCGCCAGGGGTGGGATGTTTTGGAGCGTGGGCGGCAGCTATTCTCGAGCCGAATGAGGCCAGCGCGAACCGTCAAAGCGTGGCGGCGACGGGTTTGCCTGCGTCGAACCAGGAGAAGCCATGAGCGAACAAAAGACGGTCACCTACGAACTCGACGGCGAGATCGCACTTGTCGGGTTGAACCGCCCGGACAAGCGCAACTGCTTCAACCCGACGGTGATGAAGCAATTGCGCGAGACCGTCGAGCGCGCCGGCAAAGAAGCCAAATGCGGCATCATCTTCGGCCACGGCGACAACTTCTGCGCCGGCCTCGATCTGCGCTGGGCGGCAGAGAATTGGAAAAGCGGGCGTTCGCAGCGGCTGCCGTTCCAGTTCAATCGCAACACGTATTTCGAGGAGATGGCACGCGGCAATATCCCGTTCATCGCCGCACTGCACGGCGCAACCCTCGGCGGCGGGTTAGAAACGGCCGCCGCCGCACACATCCGCGTCGCCGACGAAACCACGTATTTTGGTTTGCCCGAGGGCACGCGCGGCATCTTCATAGGCGGTGGCGGCTCGGTGCGCGTCGCCCGGTTGATCGGGTTTGCTCGCATGCAGGACATGATGCTCACGGGCCGTGTGCTCAAATGCGACGAGGCTGAGCGCTACGGCATCGTGCAGTACATCGTTCCCAAGGGCCAGCACATCGCCAAGGCCAAGGAACTCGCGCTGAAAATCTGCAAAAACGCGCCGCTGTCAAATTTTGCCGTCACCAACAGCCTGCCGCGGCTGCAGGACATGTCATACGACGACGGACTCTATTTCGAGCGCATGGTGGCTGAATATACGCGAAGCCCGGAATCGATCGAACGGCTACATCAATTCCTCGACAAGACTGCACCGCGTGTGCGGCCCGATCAAGCTTGACCGCACGTACGGAGGGAATGCCAATGGGTTTGCGTGACAGCGCCATCGTCGCTTACGCCGAAACCAAGGTGATGAAAAAGAGCGATCGCGACGTCTGGGTACTGGCCGGCGAAATTCTGGAATCGCTGCTCGACAAAACCGGCTTCGACAAGGCCGAGATCGACGGTCTCGTGATGTCCGGCCTCACCGGCACGGGGGGCGCCAGCATGTTCTGGGCGCAGAGTACGTGCGACATGCTTGGCCTCGAAGTGGGTTTTTGCGAACAGGTGCACACGGGCGGCTGCTCGGCGGTGGGAGCGGTGGCACGCGCCGCGGCAGCGATTGACGCCGGGATGTGCGAAGTGGCGCTTTGCCTTTACGCCGACACCCACGTGCGGGAGCACAACGGGCGCAACGACCGCAACTATCGCCGCGACTGGACCGAGCCCTACGGCCTTTTGGGACCGCCCGGCGCGTTCGGCTTGCTGCAGCGGGCTTATGACGCGAAGTACGTCGTCGATCTGCGTGCGCTCGGCAAGCTCGCGGTGACGCAGCGCAACCATGCTCTCTTGAACGACAACGCCTGCGAAGAACTGCGCGTGCCGATCACCATCGAGGACTATCTGAACTCACGCATGATCGCCGATCCGATCCGGTTGCTCGACTGCGTCATGCTGGCCGACGGCGCCGCTGGCCTGATCGTAACGAGCAGGAGGCGCGCCAAGGAGAAGGGTCTACACAAGTGCGTTATTCCAATCGGCTATGCTGAGCGCACGAACTTTCTCGGCGGTGAGAATTTCGTCGACGTCACCCGCAGCGGTCACGAGATTGCCGGCAAGAAGGCTCTCGCGGCCGCCGGTCTCGACATCACTGACATCCGCTCGTTCCATCCTTACGACGACTTTCTGATCGCGCTAGTGATCCAGTTTGAGGCATTCGGCTTCTGCAAGCCGGGGCAGGGCATGGCGTTCGCGCGCGACACCGACCTGTCATACAAGGGCACGCTGCCGATGAATACCGGGGGCGGCCAGATCTCGGCCGGCCAGGCCGCCTGCTCCTCGCACAACCTGATCGAAGCGGTGCGCCAGCTCATGGGCGAAGCCGGCGAGCGCCAGGTCAAGGACACCACCAATGCGCTGGTGACCGGCATCGGCTGGATCAACTACGGGCGCAACTGGGGCAGCAGTGCCGCGATGACGCTAGTGCCGAACCAATAGAGTGCATCATGACCATCACGCTCAACGACACGCTCGACGTCAAGCGCGACATCAAGCATTACGATTTCGGCATGCCGTTCTGGGAGGCGACGCGGCAGAAGAAGCTCGTCATCCAGTACTGCAAGACAGCGAAGAAATACCAGCACTTCCCTCGCCCGGTCAGTATCTTCACCGGGCGCCGCAGCGACATCGAGTGGCGGGAGGTCTCCGGCAAGGGAACGCTGTTCTCCTTCACCATCGCGCACCGCGGGCCGCCGGCGTTTCAGGGCGCCGAGCCCTATGCCATCGCCAGCGTCACGCTCGACGTCGGCGTTAACCTCATCGCGGGCGTGGTCAACTGCCGGGCCGAGGAGCTGAAGATCGGCATGAAGGTGAAACCGTATTGGCACCCGCTCGAAAACGGCGAGCATCTTCTAATGTGGCAGCCCGACGGAGACGCGGCGTGAGCGGAGCGGAAGACGCTCGCGGCGCCAAGGCGGTCGCGAGGTTCCTACGACCGCGTTCGGCCGCGATCATCGGCATATCAACCCGGGCGGACAGCGCCGGCCAGATCATCCTGCAGTGCCTGAAAGCCAACCGCTTTGCCGGCGATATTCACCTGGTCGGCCGGACCGATGAACCGATTGACGGCCGGCGGGTGCTGAAAAGCGCCGACGAATTGCCGGACGGCGTCGACCTCGCCGTGTTCACGCTACCGGCCGCCGCGGTGCGCGAGGCGATGGAGGCCTGCGCGCGGCGCAAGGTCGGCGCGGCGCTGGTGTTCGCCGCCGGCTTCGCGGAGATCGGCGATCAGGCCACGCAGCACGCCGTCGCCGCTACCGCGCGCGCCGCGGGTCTGGCCGTCGTCGGCCCCAACTGCCTCGGTGTTACCAACAACGTCGACGGCATGATGCTGCACATGCTTTTCGCGCGCGAGGCGTTGCGCGGCGTCACGGACGGGGTCGCCATCGTCGGCCAGAGCGGCGGCCTGCTCGGTCATTTCGAGCGCGCTTGCAACGGCCGCGGCATTCCGTTGTCCTACGTGATTTCGACTGGCAACGAAGCGGGCCTGGAAACCACCGACTTTCTTGAATTTCTCGTCGACGATGCTTCCACCCGTGTGATCGCGGCATATTGCGAGGAGATAAGGCGGCCACAAGCGTTTCTGGCCGCGCTCCAGCGCGCCCGCGCCGCCGGTAAACCAGTGGTGCTGATGCTCGTGGGCCGCAGCGCCAAGGCCCGCAAGGCGGCGCAATCGCATACCGGCGCGTTGGTCGGCGACTTCGCCACTGTGCGCACGCAGGTTGAGGACGCGGGCGCCATCGTCGTCAGCACCATGGACGAGATCATGGATCTCGTCGCAATCCTCCAGCGTTATCCGGTACCGCCCACCAAAGGCCCCGGCGTTCTCACCGCGTCTGGTGCGTACGTCGGGCTGACCGACGACTTCGTCGAGGAAATAGGTTTAGATCTGCCCGAGCTCGAGCCGGCGACGCTGAAGACGATCAGCGAAACGCTACCGCCCTACGGCAACTACGGCAATCCGCTCGACACCACGGCCGGCTTTGCGCCCGCGATGCTGCCCGTCATAACTAAGGCGTTGATCGACGACCCCAATGTCGGCATGTTGTTTGTTTCGTTTCCGATCAGGACGGCGGCAACTGTGAAGGCCTTCAACGAAGGCATGGCGCACTCGCCCAAGCCCAAGGTGATGGTCGCGCTCGGCGACACTTGGCCGCTCAGCGAAGACGTGCATGCGGCGGTGACGGAAAGCCCGGCGGTGTTCTCGCGCTCTTCCGACCGCATGCTGCGGGCCATCGCGCTCTACACCAGATACGGGCGGCTGATCGCCCGAGCTCGCAATAACGTCGCAGCTGCGCCTATTCCTGGGCTGCCGAAACTCGGCAGCGGCGCGCAGCCAGAATGGCTTGGTAAGAAGGTGCTTGCCGCGGCCGGTATTCGTATCCCTGACGGTGCGCTCGCGCGCACGGCGGACGAAGCGGCCGCGCTCGCCAAGCGGATCGGCTATCCGGTGGTTCTAAAGGCGCAGGCCGCAGCTTTGTCGCACAAGACCGAAGCCGGCGGAGTGGCGCTCAATCTCCCTGACGAGGGCGCGCTGCGCTCCGCCTGGGACACGACGTTGCACCACGTCAAGCGTACCACGCCCGATGTGAAACTTGATGGCGCGCTGATCGAGAAAATGGCGCCGCGCGGCATCGAGCTGATGGTCGGCGCCAAGCACAATCCCGGCTGGGGCACTGTGCTTGTCCTCGGCCTCGGTGGTATCTGGGTCGAGGCGCTCGGCGACGTGCAGGTGCTGTCAGGGAACGCCGATATGGCGCAGGTTGTGGAGGCGCTGGGCAGGCTGCGCGCCGCAAGACTGCTCGCTGGCGTGCGCGGCGCGCCGCCGGCCGACGTCGAGGCGGCGGCGCAGGTCGTGCTAGCGATCGGTCGGCTGATGCACAGCGTTCCCGAAATTACCGAGATCGACATCAACCCGCTGATGGTGCACGCCAACGGCGAGGGCGCGACGGCACTCGATGCGTTGATCGTTGTAGGGTAATGAAAACAGGTTTGGATCTACATCGCTGCTCTGTCAGCTGCACTTCATGTTCAAGTCGAACGCTTGCTTGAGCGCAGGTTGATCGTCGATTGTGCAATTTAAGGAGAAGCCTGCCGTTGGGACACGAAGGCTCTGTGCAGAGCTAGTGTTTTCGCGGTTGAGTGTGTCCATAGCTCCTTTGGGTGGAATCAAAAAATCAATCGTCGCTCATAAGAGCGCCACTCGCACGGAACTGGGCAATTTCGGTAGAATCAAAGCCCCACTCCGAAAGTGAATCCACCCCGCCCTGCCCGTGTCGGGGTGCGCCGCGCATGATCCGTCCCGGTGTTCGTGAAAAGCGCGGTGTCGGAGCCGGCTGGATCACTCCGTCGTGCTCGACGAAGGCTTCACGTGCGCGATTTTGGCGGTGTGACGGTGCTTCATTCAACGACAGGACCGGGGCGAAGCATATATCGTGACCTTCGAGCGTCTCGCACCATTCATCTCGAGTTTTTTTGTTTGAACACATCGCGGAGACGATCACGTAGTTCCGGCCATCGCGCTTTGTTATGTGGTTCGGGTAACGTTGCCGAATCGAGCCCTATCCGCTTGAGAAGCTCGTTGTAAAATCGGCGCTCGATCGATCCGATCGCGACATATTTTCCGTCCGCCGTTTCATACACGTCGTACCACGGGGCACCGCCATCGAGCGCGTTAATGCCGCGTTCGTCTTGCCAGAAGCCTGCCGCCATGAGGCCATAAAAAATCGACATCATGCTGGCGGCGCCCTCACTCATGGCGGCGTCGATGACTTGCCCTATACCGGACGACTGCCGCTCGAACAACGCGCAAACGATGCCGAAGGCAAGATACATCCCGCCGCCTCCGAAGTCGCCGATGAGGTTGAGCGGCGGCACCGGCGGCGCTCTGGCGCGCCCGATGGCATGCAGCGCACCGGAGATCGCGATGTAGTTGATATCGTGACCGGCGGCGTGCGAGAGGGGACCATCCTGCCCCCAACCTGTGACGCGCCCATAAATGAGTCGTGGATTTCTTGCCAAGCACGTTTCGGGACCGAAACCCAGCCGCTCGGCAACTCCCGGCCGGAAGCCTTCGATCAAGACATCTGCCTTTTTCACGAGCGCCATCACGACGTCAATCGCGTCCCGACGCTTGAGGTCAAGTCCGATCGACCGTCGGCCGCGCGCCATGACGTCGAATTTTGGATCGAGCGGAAGGCCCACATCGCTCGCCTCAAGCCGGTCAATGCGCAAAACATCTGCGCCCATGTCCGCGAGCATCATGCCGCAGAATGGCCCCGGCCCAATTCCGGCGAACTCCAGAACTTTTGCGCCGAACAGCGGACCGCTCATTCCTGGACTTCAATCGTTGGAAAAGGCGGACGTCAAGCTCGCTAACGTGTCGTATCATGAAAATTTCATGCCCGATTTGCTCGGGGGCCAGGTGCAAGGCTCATTCGCAGGGATCATGGTCGTTGGCGGCTAAAGGGGCGGACAACCCGCCGGGCGCGCGACGCCGATATTGTAGTTGGACAAGATAAATTCAGTGCGCCGTCGACTGTTCGAAGGACACGCCGACATTTGTAAGGGTCTGCCAAGCGACGCGGCATTTTCGCAACGTAGGGCCTGTATCGAACGAAAGGTCGAATTCTGTAGGAAGGTCCGCAGTGCTTGACAGATGCAAGCAGGCACCGTGATTGCTCAAATCGCGGACGATACAACTGACCGCCGCGCGACCGACCAAAATGAGTTTGGCGCCTTTGAATACTTTGGTCCTGGGAAGCCGTCGACGCTCAAGCATAGACAGCCTTCATATATACAATTTGCCGAAAATGACATTGGGTCCGAATCCGTTTCACAACAGAAAATGAAATTGCTTACATAATTCTAATTTGTAGAAACCCTAACGACCCATCAAGAAGTTAGAGAGGCTCCAGACGGCGCTCGAAGCTAGATTGTCCGCGGGAGGCACTGATCACAGTTAGAAGTGTTATATCGGCCTTAAATCGTCAGTCCGTCCAGAAATTCTTGAACCGATGAGGAGCATTTCCGTATAGCGCACCGTGTGCATGATATTCTTGTGGCCCATGTAGTGCTGGAGTGGGCGGGTAGCGCGCCGATCGTTGGCGAGTTTATAGCCAGTGGAGTGCCGAAGCATGTGAGGGACCGGGAATGGGAACTTAGCGGCCTCTCCGGTCCGGGCGATCATTTTTAGGAATCCTGCGGTCGTGGCGGGGCCGCGCTGGGTAACAAAAACATAGCGCGATTCCATATTGTCCCTGACGCGCAACCATCGACATCTATGGTAACGTTTGCCGTAGTGGGGTCGCTTCACCGCCCGTTCAGATCACGCCGCCCCTGCACTACAATTTTTGCCGTATTCATAGGAGATTGAGAGTTGTCCTGGCGATGTCTGCTGCCTAGCGGATCGGCTGTGTCAATTCATAGCAACAGAGGGACGTCGGCTCGAAGGAGATCGCGAAGCACGCGAGGAGATTTCCGCGAATGATGCTGGCGAAGCCTTTCGTGGCCGGTTGCGCAGTCGTGTTTGTCGCGTGCGTCGCAATCGAACACGCACGAGCGCAGTTTGTGAATCCCGCTCCCCCTCCACCACCACCAGTCTTTAATCCATCGAGTCCATACACCGTACCTCCAATGCGGGAGACTCCAGTCTCACCGAATACGCGAAGCGTCTTTCCGGGATCTGGGGCGCTACTTCAACAGCCGCCAACTCGCGCACCTTGCAGCGTACTGAGCGGCCGTCCGTGCCACCCTTCGTTCTGCGGCGTTTTCCACCGTGGACCGTGTTTTCCCGAGTACCTACCGCCGATCGGTCAGGATTTACGGCTGACCATCGTTTCGACCGATGAGAACGATCCAGCGAGCAAGCCCGACGGCGACGCCAACAAAGATGGTGGCGACAGGGAAAAAGCGGGGGATGAAAAGCCGCTAGACTCGATTGGCGAGATGTACGCTGCGCTACGGACCTGCTGGATGCCGCCGCCAAAGAATTTGGCGCGTCACGGCATGGAGTATACCGTACGCTTCGCCTTCAGGCGCGACGGCGAGATTATGGCAACGCCGCGCGTCACCTACTCAAGCCACGATGCGCCACCCGAGGTGCGCGATGTCTACCGCGACGCGGTGAATGCGGCGCTTGCGCGCTGCACGCCGCTACATTTCAGCAACGGCATGGGCGGCGCCGTAGCCGGCCGGCCGATCGCCATCCGTTTCGTGGACCGCCGGACTATCGACAAAGGAAAAGCGTTGCAATAACCCCGACAGTGAATTTGGCGCTACGTCTTTCGTGACGGTTCATGCTGCTTCTCATTCATACACAACCGTAGCGGAAGGAATAAGAACCGAGGCGGCCGCACGATGACGTGGATTTCAAGTTGCGTACGGCGTTGGTCCATTCTGGATTTACATTGATGGCTGTGGCTCTGGAACCTTGCGGCCTGTCCACTTTGAGGCGACTCAACTCACTTGGCGTGACGCCGCTCGGCCTTCAGCCGATCCGAGTTTCATACCCAAGCGCGGTGATCTATCGTCATCCGATTACGATGAAGAACATCAAAGACTTTCGATGCGAGGCGGGATATTCTTCAATAAATTCGTATCCTGCCGGAAGGAAAGCTCATCATGGCAAAGGCGATACTCAGGTGGCTGACGCTGATTAGCGTGATTATTGGGTTCAGTGCACCTGGATGGTCTCAAGAAGTCAATGCAGGAAAAACAGCGTACCTATCTAGTTGTGCACCGTGCCACGGAGCGGATGCGAAGGGAAACGGATTTCTCAGCGCAGTGCTCAGGGTGCCTCCTGCTGACCTGACTACACTCACGAAGAGGAACGGCGGCGTATTTCCACTTGCTGCTGTGAATGAGATTATTGACGGACGAACCTTGATCGCCGCTCACGGCAACCGTGATATGCCAATTTGGGGCTTTGACGTTATGGTTCGAAGTCGCATCACGCTGATTGTCGATTACTTGAATTATATTCAGGAGAAATGATTGCAGGATGTGAGATGGCTGCGTGGATCATAGCTGCCACTCAAGAAAAGGGCCCCGACAGATATACTTATCGGGGCCATGCTGCCTCTAACCACCAGAATGGAGCGCGTGTATGAAGAATAGGCACCGCCAAACCGATGACCGTCAAAGGTTATCAGAGTCGAATCGGTCGCGATTGATCCACATCAATGCTTGGACTTTATACAGGCTAATGCTGCGAGCTCATAGATCCGGTCGCGGAAATCTGCACAGGGCGATAGGTGGAGTTTCTGCCTGAGCGCGGGCACGCTGTTGCCTGCGAATCAGGAGAGACCATGCAGAGACGACCGCGCCGGAACCATACACCGGCTTTCAAGGCGAAAGTGGCGCTTGCCGCCGTCAAAGGCGATCGGACATTGGCGCAGCTTGCCGAGCAGTTCGACGTTCACCCCAATCAGATTACATCGTGGAAGGCGCAACTTGAGAACGGGGCTGCCGATGTGTTCGGTCCTGGTGGCGGGGGCGCCGCGGCGCCGGCGATCGACGTAAAGTCGCTGCACGCCAAGATCGGCGAGCTGACCCTAGAGAACGATTTTTTAGAGGGCGCGCTCACCAAGGCGGGGTTGCTGAGCGCAAAGCGATGATTGACCGCGGGCACGGTCTGTCGATTACCAAGCAGGCCGAGGTTCTACGCATCAGCCGCGGCAGCGTCTACTACCTGCCGCGGCCAGTGCGGGAGGCCGACCTTGCGATCATGCGGCGTCTCGACCGGCTTCATCTGGAGTTTCCCTTCGCCGGCTCGCGGATGTTGCGCGGCCTGCTGGTGGCCGAGGGGTGCAAGATCGGACGCCGTCATGTGAAGACGCTGATGCAGCGGATGGGGATAGAGGCGCTTTATCGCCGACCACGCACGAGCAAGCCCGAGCCCGGCCACAAAATCTATCCGTATCTGCTGCGCGGGATGGCGATCGCGCGGCCGAACCAAGTGTGGGCGATGGACATCACCTACATCCCGATGGCGCGTGGCTTCGTCTATCTGGCCGTGGTGCTCGACTGGTTCAGCCGCCGCGTGCTGTCGTGGCGACTGTCGATCACGATGGAGGCGGCGTTCTGCGTCGAAACGCTGGAGGATGCATTGGCTCGTTATGGCAAACCCGATGTCTTCAACACCGACCAAGGCTCGCAGTTCACCGGCGCGGCCTTCACCAGCGCGCTCGCCCGCAATGGCATTACAATCAGCATGGACGGCAAGGGCGCCTGGCGAGACAACGTGTTCGTCGAGCGGCTGTGGCGCAGCGTCAAATATGAGGAGGTGTATCTGCGAGCCTACGATAGCGTCAGCGCCGCCCGCGCCTCACTCGGCCGCTACCTGGACTTCTACAACAGTCGGAGGCCACATTCGAGCCTTGACGGCATGACACCCGATCAAGCCTACTTCCCACCACCGCTGCCTCTCCGCTTGGCAGCCTAACCCTGGCAGGGACTCCACTTATCGAGGCGGAAAATCTGTTCAGATAATCGGGACCACTTCACATATCAACCGTCTCGGAAGGCGGCGGGTTATGCGGGGCTAATCGCGAGGAAAGGTATCATCGTCATGAAAACCACTATAAAATTGGTTGTTGTGGCTTCCGCCCTGGCCGGAGGAATGAGTTTCGATGTTCTCCCCAGCCTGGCTTTCGGCGATGCTGCGTGGTGCGCGATGATAAATAAAGGAATGGGCGAGGTAATCTTGGATTGCCAGTACCGCACGTTCGAAGATTGCAGGGCGGGTGCAGCGGCCGATCGTGGCTTTTGCAATTTGAACCCGGCGCCGGGCCCCTCTGCGGCCGTGGCAACGACCGCGCAAAGACACAAAAAACGGCACACACTGCAATATTGACGTTCTAGCGGTTTCCAGCCTCGCCCTAAAAGTTGGGTCAGTTCTCTTCGCGCCGCTTAGCTATTGTCGAGTGAGGCGGAACACACACTGCTCTCGACACACCCTTTCATACTTTCATAAGTCCATTGTGGCACTGATCCACGCGCGCGAATAACATCCAAACCACATTCCTCGGGCCGGCCGTTGCTGCCGGCTATATCTGTCACGGGTCAAAGTGCGAAGTCGGAGGACGCCGCTGCAATGTCTGATCCTGCCCGAATTGCCGACATGACCGCGGCGCCTCGTTGCGCTACTTAGCAGCCCACTGCTTTCCATCGTGACCCCATGAAATTCGCGCATTTTTCCCACATCTGGGCCAAGCCCGAAATGACGCCCCATCAGCGTTACGAACAGCTGTGGCGGGAGCTGCAAGCCTGCGACGCGCTCGGCTTCGATTATTCGTTCTGCGTCGAGCATCATTTTCGTCCCGACGAGAGCTGGATGTCGTCGCCGAGCCTTTATGCAGTCGGCGCCGGCGCGCGGACCAAGCGCATGCGCATCGGCCCGATGGGTTACATCGTGCCGCTCTATCATCCGCTCCGCCTCGCCGAGGAAATCGCCATCGTCGATCAGATGCTCGGCGGCCGCATGGAGCTTGGTCTCGTGCCCGGCATCAATGCGGATTATTTCCGCCCGTTTGGCCTCGATTACGGCCAGCGCAAATCGCCGACGCTGGAATTCGTCGATTACCTGCGCGCGGCGTTTGGCGACACGCAGCCGTTCTCGTTTCACGGTCACGAATTCCATACTGACAACGCACGGATTTCAGTTCAGCCGGCGCAAGCGCCGCATCCGCCGCTGTGGATGATGAGCCGCGATCCGCAGACGCTCGAATTCTGCGCCAAGAACGCGATCAATCCGGGATATTTTCTGGTTTATCCGCGCGCCGCCGCCGCGCCGCGCTACCGCAAATTCCTGCGCGATTGGACGGCAACGGGCCGGGCGCAAAAGCCGAATATCGCCTATTGCACGGTGGTCTATGTCGATGAGACGGACGACAAGGCAATCGACACCGCGCTGTTTCGGGCAAGCCGCGCCTACGAGGGCTTCCTCGCGCCGGCCAAACCGGGCGAAACGTTCGAGACGCGCGCGAAAGAACACGCCAAAATGTTCGTCGGCCGCGGTGAGCCAGGCGCGTCGCAGATCATGGCGCATCTGTTCGATGCGGATTATCTGTATAAAAACGACCTCGTCTTCATCGGCTCGCCGGACACCGTCGCGGCAAAAATCCGCGCCGCGGCTGAAGCGGGCGTTTTCAATGTCTTTATGGGCGAGTTCAATTTTTCCGATCTGCCGGAGGACGCGCTGCAGCGCTCGATTCGGCTGTTCGGCGAGAAAGTGATCCCGGCGCTACGCGGCTATGAGCCGTTTTGAGCGGGGCGGGCCTTTCGCCCGGCACTCTTGGATGAACCCAAGATCTGTCGCGGGCTACGATCACGCAAAAGTCGCTACTGCGCCTTCGCCAGTTCCGGATGCGCCTTCAGCCGCGCGTTGTTGAGCACGTAGATGATGAAGGTCACGACCGCGCCTAGCGCGAACGGGATCGCCGCGAACAGGTACAGATGCTGGATGGGAAAAAGGCCGACCAGCAGTGTGCCGGCGAGCGGGCCGATGATGGCGCCGAAGCGGCCGAGCCCGAGCTGCCAGCCCGAACCGTTGGCACGCAGCGAGGTCGGATAGATCATCGCGCCAACCACGTTGATGCCCGACTGGATGCCGAGCACTACCGCGCCGGCGAGAAAGGCGGCGAAGACCAGCGCGCTCGTCGACGACAGTCCGGCATAGCCGATCGAGCCGACCACCGGAACGGCGATCAGGAACAGGATGGCGATGGCGAGGAAGCGCTGCCGCTGCAGCCACCAGCACAGCACCAGTGCCCCCACGGTGCCGCCGACCTGCAGTCCGGCGCCGGTGAGCGCCGCCACGGTCTGCGACGCCTTGGCGGCCGACACCAGCAGCGTCGGCGTCCAGGAGATGAGGAAGAAATAGCCCATCAGGTTGAGAATGAAGATCAGCCAGGTGAGAGGTGTGATCACTTCCAAACCGTTGTGGAACAGATAGCGGGGATTGGAGCTGGGAAACTGCGTTTCGTCCTCGATGACAAAGCGCGCATTTGGCGGCACTTTGAAATCGGGACGAATGGCGGCGATCAGCCGTTCCATTTTCGGGCGCTGGCTTTCATGCAGCGTCATGTATTTGATCAACTCGGTCAGGCCGTAAATGGCGGCAATCGCGAAGACGATCGGGACGACGCCGCCGATCTCGAACAGGATCGGCCAACCGTATTGCGGGATCAACGCGGCGGCCGCGAAACCGGCAAGCGCGCCGCCGATCGGCACCAGCCCGGTCGCGATGATCGCGAGTGTTGCGCGTAGATTGCGCGGCGCCGATTCGGCGTTGATCGCCACGACGTTCGGGATCACACCGCCGATGCCAAGCCCGGCGATGGAGCGCAGCCAGAACAATTCGGTCAGGTTCGTCGAATAGGCGGCCCAGTAGGTGAACACGCCGAACAGCAGATTGCAGATGATCAACGAGGTCTTTCGGCCGTAGCGGTCGCCGACCCAGCCGAAAATCTGCGAACCGAACAACACGCCGAAATTGCTCGCCGTGAGCACGAGGCCAAGAGACTTCGGCGGAATATGCCACTCTTGGATGAGGTGCGGCGCCGCGAACGCGACGGCGGCGATATCGTAGCCGTCGATCAGCGCGATCAGGACCGACCAGAACAACAGATTGATCTGGAATGAGCCCAGTCCATGTTCGTCGAGAAAGTGCGAAACCTGAACTTCTGCTTCGCCGGCCATGGCTTCCCCCCGAAATATTCCGATCGTGGCGATTACCCGCTCTCGCGCAAAAGCGTAGGGCAGGCGGCGGGCAAAGGAAAGCGACATTCCCGCGCAGTGCGCCGGTTGGGCAATCGCCCCGGTGTGGCTTTCCCGCGCGGGCGAGAATCAATAAGGTCGAGGCGACAATCGCCGACAGGGTGGGACATTTGCCGAGGTAGGATCGCCATGGAGATGAGCGTTTCAGTCGCGCCGCAGAAGCAGGCCGTGCCGAATGAGCAGAGCACGAGCCGGTCTGGAAACCAGCCCAATTCAAGCGATCTCGACGAATGGCTGGCGAAGATCGAGGCGATGGGCGAGCTCAAGCGCATCACCGCCGAGGTCGATGCGGACCTCGAGGCCGCCACCATCACTTATCTCGCCGCCAGCGTCGGCCAAAGTCCGGCGTTGTTGTTCGAGAACATCAAAGGCCACCCCGGACATCGCGCACTTTACAATATGATCGGCTCCAACCTGTCGCGCTTCTGCTTGATGATCGGCGAACAAAAGCTCGACCATCCCCTGCAGGCGGTGCAGGCGCTGCAACGCAAGATGGGCCGCACCATAAAGCCCAAGGACGTGTCGGCCGAGACCGCGATCTGCAATCAGAACGTCGTCACCGGCGAGGCGATCGACATCCGCAAATTTCCGGCACAGCGCATGTGGCCACTCGACGGCGGGCTTTATCTCGGCACCGGCGACGCGGTGGTGACGCAATGCCCGGAGACCGGCCGCATTAATGTCGGCACCTACCGCATGATGATCAAAGGGCCGCGCGAGATCGGCATCTATACCTCGCCCGGCAAGGACGCCACGCTCGATCGCGAGAAATGGTGGAAGATGGGCAAGCCGATGCCGATCGCGGCCGCCTACGGCATCGATCCGCTGTTGTTTTTGGTTGCGGCGACGAGCTTTCCCAAGACCGAGAGCGAATACGATTATTACGGCGGCATCAACGGCGCGCCGATCGAGCTGTTCAAGAGCGACCTCACCGGGCTGCCGCTGCCGGCGCGCGCCGAGATCATCATCGAAGGCTATGTTTATCCCGACGAGACTTTCGCCGAGGGCCCGTTCGGCGAGTTCACCGGCTATTATGGCCGGCCGGCGGGCACAACGCCCTATATGCGCGTCGAGAAAGTTCGCTTTCGCAACAATCCGACTTTGACCTGTGCCTTGATGGCGGACGGGCCCGCCAACGAGTGCGGCCTGTTCTGGGCGGCGCTACGCTCGGCGGCGATCTGGTCGGATTTGCTCAAGCTCGGCGTTCCCGGGATCCAGGGCGTCTGGTCGATCCCGGAAGCCGCCGGCTGGGGCATCACCGTGGTGTCGATCAAGCAGATGTATGCCGGCCACGCCCCGCAGGTGATGGCGCTAGCGGCGCAATGCACCGGCGGCGCCTATTTCGGCAAATACGTCATCGTCGTCGATGACGATGTCGACCCGAGCAACGTTCATCAGGTGCTGTGGGCGATGGCGACCCGTTCGCGGCCGGCGCAATCGATCGATATCTTGCGCGAGACCTGGAGCACGTTTCTGGATCCAAGCCTCAATCCTCCGGAAATCAGGCCGTGGGGTTCCAAGGCGCTGATCAACGCCTGCATGGACTACCGATACATCAAGACGTTCTCCAAGCGCACCAAGCTGTCCAAGCCGATGTACGAGCAGGTCGCGGCGCGATGGAACGAGCTCGGTTTTGCCGGCAAGCCGATGGCGGTGTCGGTTTTCGAAGACAGTGCGCCGGGGGCGAGCGTCGAGTGACGATCAAGAGCAAAGCGCTTGTTGTTTTCTACGACAAGAGTTACATCGGCGCATAATGGATCAAGGAAGGCAAACGTCAACGGTGGTGTTCTCATTCGTATAAATCGGCCCTCGCCGTGACCTAAACCTGGCCTAAGCTCCCTTCGGCGACCAGCGATAGGCTTTGGCGCATGCGCCGCCCATCAGCATCGCTCGCTCGCTGTCGCTCAGGCGGTCGGTCTTGACGAAGGGCTCGACGGCCTCCTTGTAGTTGACGACAGCGTGGGCGCGCGTCCAGTCGGTGCCCCACAGGCAGCGGTCGAAACCCCAGGCATCGAAGACGCGGGCGAGGGGATCCCAAATGTCCGGGAACGGATACGGTTTCTGCGACAGCGTGCAGGCGCCGCTCACCTTGATCACCGCGTTGTTGCGCTTGGCAAGCTCCAGCACCTTGGGCAGGTCGGCCCACGGCTGCGGCGGCGCCGGTGGCGTGCGCGGCTGCAGGATCGCCAGATGGTCGATGATGAAACGCGTATCGGGGTGGCGGTCGATCAATGCGGTGCCCGCATCGACGTTGCCCCAGCACAATATGTTGACCGGCAAGTCGTGCTTGACGGCGGCGCGCGCGATGCGGTCGAGGCCCGGGTCAGTCGGGTCGCGGTCACGGCCCGGCTCTTTGGTCAACATGATGCGGATGCCGACCGCGCCCGGTGTCCGCCTCCAATCGGCAACGACGTCATCGACGGCGGGATCGTCCGGGTTGACCGGTTTGACGATCGCGAACCGGCCGGGATGGGCCCGCTGCACTTCTACGGCATAACTCGCGTCGTAGCGGTACATGGAAAAGGCAGAGATGAAGATCGCGCCGTCGACACCGACCTTGTCCATCGCCGCCACCATCTCGTCACCCGTGACGTGATCGGGCCAGTTCGGCACGCTGTGCCAGGGTCGCTTCGGCGTGTTCGCCTCATAAGCGTGGATCTGGGAATCGATGATCGTCATCGGGAAACTCCTCGACTGCTAAGAGAGTTTGATATCGCAGCAGGTCGCGTCGGCCGTGTCCAGGAACCTTGAGGGACTAAAGAAACTTCAACGTGTTCGGCGAATCGAAGATCGGAGACAGGCGATTTCGGGGTAATTCGCCTCGAATTCAAGGTCGATTCGGGAAGGCTCCACGGGTCAGCCTGCGAGACGTTTCGGACGCGACGCGGCGGCCGCCACCGGCCGTTTCTGCATGTTGCCATACATGCGGCGCAGGCAGCGTTTGAGCACCATAAGCTCTCCCGGCGGCAGCCCGGCAATCGCGTCGGTCTCGAATTGATGCGCGATGAGGATGAGACGGGCGACCAGCGCGTTGCCTTTCCCCGAAAGCGTCACGGCGACTTCACGATTGCTGCTGGCCGAGCGCGCGCGCGTGACGAGGCCCATGCGCACGAGGCGCGAGACCAGCCGCGACAAGGTCGATGCATCGATGCTGGTGCGATCGGCGAGGTCGATCTGGCGCTGCCCGCCGCTGCTCGCAAGCACGGCCATCACCCGCCACATCGCGATGCTTAAGCCGTGCTCGGCGAGCGCTTCCGCGCCAAACTGGTCGGCAATGATGGTGCCGACCCGGTTCACCAGGTAGGGCAGATAATCGCCGAGATCGAGCTTGGATGAAGGTTTCGCGGCCATTTCGCCGCAGACTACCGCAAGATTCGTGCATTGACAACTGATGCATTATCAACCATTGTTCCTGCAATGGTCACGCCCGCGCCATGCGGAAAAAAGAGCCTGAGCCCGGTCATGGGCGAGCAGAGGATGGGCCGCAGAGGAGGGAACGATGGATTTCGGCTATTTCACTCTCAGCGACAACCACTACGACAATAATTCACGCTCCTCGAACCAGTTTGTCGCCGACATCACGGCCGAAGCGCTCTATGCCGACAAGCTCGGCATGCATTCGGCCTGGATCGGCGAGCACCATTTCAACTCGCTCGGCGTGCTGTCGTGCCCGGACCTGGTGCTGGCCTATGTGGCGGCCAACACCAAGCGTATCCGGCTCGCTCCGGCGGTGAACGTCACGCCGCTGCATCATCCGATTCGCGTCGCCGAGCAATGGGCGACGCTTGATCTGCTCTCCGGCGGCCGCGTCGATTTCGCCGCGGGCCGCGGTTACGACCGGCGCGAATACGAGCCGTTTCACGTTTCCTTCGACGACAACCAGGGCATCTTCGAAGAGGGACTGGAGCTCGTGCGGCGGCTGTGGCAGGCGCAGGACCGCATCTCGCATCACGGCAAATATTACTCGTTCGACGACGTGCGCATCACGCCGCAGCCGGTGCAGCGCCCGATCCCGACTTATGTGGGCTCGTTTTCCAAGCCGTCAATCGAGCTTGCGGCGGGGCTCGGCTGCGGACTGATCGTGGCGCCGTTCGCCGCGGCGATGAGCTATGGCGGCTTGAGGCAGGTCGCCGACCTCTACAATGAGACTTGCGCTAAGCAGGGCAAAAAACCCGGCCGGCTGATGTGCAGCTACTTCATGCATTTCTTCGACAACAAGGCGCAGGAGGACGCGGCGCGTGCACGGCAGATCCGCTATTACAAGGAATGCGTGATTCCGGCGCTGCCGGGCGATCCGAAAACCGCGCCGCCGAGCTACCGCTATTTCATCGACATGGTCGAGCGGCTGCACAAAGTGCGGCCGGAGGATTTGACGGAAAACTCGGTGCTGCTCGGATCGCCGGCACGCATTATCGATACTTTGAAGAAGGTCGAGGCGGCGGGCTTCTCCGAAGTGATCCTTTATTTCAACGTGGGCTTAAAACCGCACGGGCAGGTCAAGGACGAGATGACGCGCTTCATGGCCGAAGTTGCGCCCGCCTTCGCTGGGGCGCGCAAGGTTGCCGCGGCGTAACCATAACAAACGTAGCCTGGACGGAGCGGAGCGAAATCCGGGCTCGGAGCGATAGCCGTTCGATCTGCTCCCGGGTTTCGTGTTGCTCAACCCGAGCTGCGAAAAGCCCTTACGGATCGAGCTCGGTATCCCAATAGAGATAGTCGAGCCAGCTGTCGTGCAGGTAATTCGGCGGGAACAGCCGGCCGTTCCTATGCAGATGCTGCACCGTCGGCTGGAACGGCCGCTGCGACGGCCACATCTTCAATTCGTCGGGCGTGAGATTGCCCTTCTTCAGATTGCACGGCGAGCAGGCCGCGACGACGTTGTTCCAGACCGTATGCCCGCCGCGCGAGCGCGGAACCAGGTGGTCGAAGGTCAGATCGTCGCGCGCTCCGCAATATTGGCAGGCGAAGCGGTCGCGCAAAAACACGTTGAACCGCGTGAAGGCGGGGTGGGTCGAAGGTTTTACGAAGGTTTTCAGCGAGACCACGCTCGGCAGCTTCATTTCGAAGCTCGGCGAGCGCACGGCGCGGTCGTAATTGGCGACGATGTTCACCCGCTCGAGAAAGACAGCCTTGATCGCGTCCTGCCATGACCACAGCGACAGCGGGTAATAGCTCAGCGGTCGAAAGTCCGCGTTCAGCACCAGGGCCGGGAAGCCCGATTGCGATACATGAGCGTTCAAAGCGACGCTCCCACCTCGACTCAATGCCGCAGCGCGGCGCTGGGTGCTAGTTTATAGGCAGGCGTGACAGGATTGTGAAGCCTGTTCCAAGGGTTATAGGTTGCGGCTGGCAACGGCTCGGCGCCCGGCAACAGCCCCCGAATCGCCCGGCGCGCGGGTGGTGGGTCGCGCGGGAACCTTCGGCGCGTTCCGGCATCTAATGCCAAGCCGCTCAAGCCAGACCTTCGATCAGGGGACTGGGAATGCCGAAACAGCTGACCACGGCCGCGCAAACCGGCGACGACGCACTGGTCGGCCGCGCGCGCAACCGTGACGAAGCCGCGGTGAGGATGATTATTCGAAAGAACAATCAGCGGCTTTTCCGTCTCGTTCGCGCCATTGTGAAGGACGATAGCGAGGCCGAGGATGTTGTCCATGAGACCTATATTCGCGCCTTTGCCGGGCTCGCCAAATTTCGCGGCGAGTCGAGCCTGAGCACTTGGCTGACGCGCATTGCGATCAACGAGGCCTATGGCCGTCTGCGCCGCCGCCGCGCGACAGTCGCCTGGGAGAGTATCGAGGCGACGCACGTAGCCGATGCGGAAATTATTCCATTTCCCTCCTGGGCATCCCAAGTCGATCCTGAACGCACCATGGCTCAGCACGAAATCACACAGATCCTCGAACGCGCGATCGATGCGCTGCCCGACCCGTTTCGTGTCGTGTTGGTGGCGCGGCTGGTCGAGGAGATGAGTATCGGGGAGACCGCGGCGCTCCTCGGTTTGCGGCCGGAGACAGTGAAGACCCGGCTGCATCGCGCGCGTTTGCTTTTGCGGGCCGACCTCGAACGACAGGTCGGGCCGATGCTGACGAAAGCCTTTCCATTCGCGGGCGATCGCTGTGAACGCATGGCGGACGCCGTCGTCGCCGGGCTGCGCTTAAAGACCTGAATCTCTCGGGAACCTTCCCAGCCGTGCCGCATCAAATGGATCGCCAAGCGACGGCCCTCATGGCTGTCATCAGGGAGGTTCATCATGGCATTCGTCAGGTTCGCCGGCGCATTCGCGGCTGTCCTGCTCGCATCCGGTATTGCTGCCGCGCAGAATGGCGCCAATCTCACCGATCCACAGATAGCGCACATCGCCTATACGGCGGGTCAGCTCGACATCGCCGCGGCGCAGCAGGCGGTACAGAAGAGCAACAACAAGGACGTCGTGGCCTTCGCCAAGGACATGGAGCGCGACCATAAAGCGGTGAACGACAAGGCACTGGCATTATTGAAAAAGCTCAACGTCGCGCCGGAGGACAACGACACCAGCAAGGCGCTGACTAGAACCTATCTCAAAATCGCCTGAATAGGATCATGAGGCAAGCGAGCTGGACGAAACCGAGGAAATTCTCGTGATAATACTCCCAGCGGACGAGAATGCGTCGCTGCCACTGCAGCCAGGCAAAGAAGCGCTCTACCAGCCAGCGCCGCGCATATCGGCTAAGCCGGCGTCGATCTTGTGTCGGCGGCTTGCTGCGGTTTGAGCGGTGCGGCGCGATCATCTCGATCCCGTCCTGGTGCAATTGCTCGTCCAGAGGATCGCTGTCGTAAGCACGATCTCCGATCAAATTTTCGGGTTTTGCTTCGATCATGTAGAAGTCGAAGCATAACTGAACGAGTCGGACTTCGTGATGGTTCGCAGCGTGTGTGCTGACCGAGAGCGGCAATCCATGGCGATCCACAATCGCCATGATTTTCATGCCTTTTCCGCGCTTCGTCGCGCCGACCGCTGCCCCGCCGCCCTTCGCCATTACAAATGTCGCGTCGATGAAGCACTCTTCTTCATCCAATGCGCCTTTGTCGCGAAGCTCATTGGCGATATCCGTCAGGACCCCACGCAAGATTTCGTTGTGGCACCAAGTTTGAAAACGGCGATGCACCGTTTTGTAATTCGGATAGCACTGCGGCAGCATATGCCACTGCGCGCCAGTGTTCAGAATCCACAGCACGGCTTCAAGGATCTGACGCGTCGGGATCGGCTTACGGCCTGGGCGTCCTTCGACAATGTTCTCTTCCGGAAAATGATCTCGGATACGTTCCCATTGCAAATCGCCTAGCCGAATCATTCGACATTTATAGCCGATCGACACCAAGCAGCAATTTTGAGATAGGTTCTAACACTACTTTGGCAGATTTTTAGCGGCACGGGATTCCCAAATCAGTTTTTCAGTGATTCATAGACGGTCGGCTTTTGGAGGGGCCGACCATGGTGGGCACGACGTCGAATTGGGAAGACGAGCTTGGACGCTGGCTTAAGCCGTTCCTGGATCGCTTGGATCACAAAGCGCGGCGACGGATGTGTCCGCTTTACGTGACGGGGCTGATCGGGCCCGGTGAACGCAAGAGCATCCAACCAATGGCAGAGCGGCTTGCGCCGGGCGACTATGATCAGCTGCATCATTTTGTTGCTGCTGGCGTCTGGAATGCGGCACCATTGGAGACAGAACTGCTCATTCAAGCCGACCAGCTGGTCGGCGGCAGCGATGCGGTATTGGTGATCGACGACACCGCGGTGCCGAAGAAGGGTAAGCACTCGGTCGGTGTCGCTGCGCAATATGCTTCAGCGCTGGGCAAGACTGCCAATTGCCAGACGCTGGTGTCCCTGACGCTCGCACGAGGCGAAGTGCCGGTGATGTTGGCCTTGCGCCTTTTTCTTCCCGACAGTTGGACGGGCGACCGGGTGCGGTTAAAGCGAGCGCGCGTTCCGGTCGAATGCCGGACTGCGCGGACGAAGCCAGAGATCGCCCTGGCTGAGATCGATCGCGTGATGGCGGCCGGCGTGCACTTCGGCTGTGTGCTGGCGGATGCCGGTTATGGGCTGAGCGCGCCTTTCCGCCAAGAACTTACGGCCCGCAATCTTGCCTGGGCGGTCGGCATCCCTCGTCACCTCAAGGTGTACCCTGTCGGCGTGCAGCTGATCTGGCCCGTTGCCAAACGGGGCCGCCCGCGACGGCGGTATGTGCCAGATATTCTATCCGCACCGGCCGAAGACATGCTGGCCGCTGCCAAGTGGCAAACTGTGAGTTGGCGAACCGGGACGAAAGGCAAGCTCAAAGCCCGCTTTGCCGCCGTCCGCGTACGCACAGCCGACGGACCACCGCAGCGGATCAGGGACAAGGGCCAGCAACATCTGCCGGGCGACGAAGCCTGGCTTATCGGCGAACACCGCGCCTCTGGCGAGAAGAAATACTACCTCGCAAATCTGCCTGCCGCGACCGATCTGCGCACCTTGGCCGCCACCATCAAGGGGCGATGGATTTGTGAACAGGCCCATCAGCAGCTGAAAGAGGAACTCGGCCTCGACCACTTCGAGGGACGATCCTGGCAGGGCCTTCACCGTCATGCCCTCATGACGATGCTCGCATTCGCCTTCCTCCAGCATCGTCGCCTCAAAAAAGTGAGGCGGGAAAAAAAGAATCAACGGCCCGCCGCCTCAACCAAGCTTGCCAGCCGTGCGCCACGCTATCCTCGAACTCATCGCTCGACTACAGCCGCAGCGATGCCCGCATTGCAGAAAATGGATTTGCAACGAGCGGCGACGTGAGTAAATCTGCCAAAGTAGTGCTAAGCAGGCGGACGAGAAGCGCGCCGAGTTTGCGAAGCTCAGCGGCGCGGCGTTCGACAAGGCCTATATCGACAACGAGGTCGCCTATCATAGGACCGTCAACGGCGCCCTGCAGAACACGCTCATTCCGTCGGCGACCAATCCGGAGCTGAAAAGCCTGCTGGAAACCGGCTTGAAGATTTTTCAGGGCCATGAGGAGCATGCCGAGCACGTGGCCTCCGAGTTCAAATAGGGCGGCATAGAATGCTCGGCCGCATGGCTAGCGGATGCTTCGGCGTCGCTGGTCTCGCCGTCTTGGCGGGTGCGGCGCGCGCCGATGTCATCCAAATCAAGATCGCGCAGCTCGCGTTCGTGCCGGCGCAGGTGTCAGCTCATGTCGGCGATACGATCCAATGGGTCAATTCAGATTTCGTCGCACACACCGCGACGGCGCGCAACGGCGCCTGGGATGTCATGATCCTCCCCAACGGCACGAAAAGCCTTGTTCTCAAGGCCGACGGCGTGGTCGATTATTACTGCAAGTTTCATCCGAACATGAGCGGCCGGATAACCGTCGTCAAATGACGCGGTTTTATCCTCGCCTGCGAGGACGAATAAGAATCTAGTGCCACGAATATTCTGCGGCGCTCGCCAGCCGCACGGCTTCGAGCGGCGGCCTGCCGCGCACGAGGTCGGCGGCTTTCTCCGCGATCATGATGATCGGCGCATTGATATTGCCGCCGACCAGGTCGGGCATCACCGAGCCGTCGACCACGCGCAGACCTTCAGTGCCGAAAACGCGAAGCTCGGGGTCGACCACGGCGAGCGGGTCGGAGGCCACGCCCATTTTGCAGGTGCCGAGCGGATGATGGACGGTGATCGAATCGGCAGCGATATGCGCGTCGAGCCCGGCATCGGTCGCCGCATTGTCGCCGGGCGCGATTTCGCGCGCCATGAACGGGGTCATCGCGGCCTGCCGGCACACCTCGCGCGCCATGCGCAGCCCGGCGCGCAGCGTCTTGCGGTCGTTGTCGGTGGCGAGGAAATTCTGCCGGATGCGCGGCGGTTTTTGCGGATCGGGCGAGACAAGTTCGACCCGGCCGCGGCTCTCCGGCCGCAGCACCGCGACGCGACAGGCATAAGCATCGGCATAGGCACGGCGGAACGGCCAGAGGTAGGTCGCCGCCGTCATCGGCGCGGCGTTGAAGATGAATTGCACGTCCGGCAACGCGACGTCCGGACGGCTTTTCAGGAATGCCATCTGGCCGGTCGGCAATCCGGTGGCGATGCCCTCGCCGTACAGATAGGCGCAAGCGAGCGCCGGCACGATACGGTCGAACCGCATCGCCCGGTGGAACGGGCCCGGCTCCCTGCGGGCATAGGCGACACTCGCCGAAATGTGGTCCTGCAGGTTCTTGCCGACGCCGGGCAGCGGCGCCTTAAGCGCGATGCCGTGGGCGGCGAGTTCGCTCGGTTCGCCGATGCCGGACAGCATCAAGAGCTGCGGCGAGTTGATGACGCCGCCGCACAGGATGACTTCGCGGTCGGCGTGCGCCGTGATGCTTTCGCCGCGCTGGATATATTCGACGCCGGCGGCGCGGCGGCCGTCAAAGATGATTTTCGTCGCGAGCGCATCGGTCTCGACTGTGAGGTTCGTCCGTTGCAGCGCCGGCCGCAAATAGGCGTCCGCCGCGCTGCTGCGGCGCCCGTCCTTCACCGTCATTTGCCAGGTGCAGAAGCCTTCCTGCTGCGCGCCGTTATAGTCGGCCGTCGACTTGTATCCGGCGGCGCGGCCGGCCGCGGCGAAAGCATCGAGCAGCGGGTCGGCAAAGCTCGCCGTCTGGGTCGTCAGCGGGCCGTCGCCGCCGCGATAAAAGCTCGCGCCGCCGTTCCACGATTCCTGGCGGCGGAAGTAGGGCAGCACGTGGGCGTAGGACCATTGCTTGAGCCCCGACGCAGCCCAGCGGTCGTAATCGCCGGCGTGCCCGCGCACATAGGCCATGGCATTGATCGACGACGAGCCGCCGATGACGCGGCCGCGCGCGCATTCGAGCCTGCGCCCGCCGGTCGACGCTTCAGGCTCGGCGAAATACATCCAGTCATGCTTGCGGTTGAGCAGGAGGTGTGGCCAGCCCAGCGGAATCTTGATCCAGGGATCGCGATCCCAGCCGCCGGCCTCAAGCAGCAGCACACGCGTGCCGTTATCCTCGGTGAGCCGGGCGGCCAATGTGCAGCCGGCGGAACCGGCGCCGACGATGATGATGTCGTAGCTTCGATTTTCCCGCATCGCGCACTCGCGGCCGAAAGCTTAGCCAGTGCGGCCACGGGCTGTCCATGAACTCGTGCGCTGGGCTGCTGGACCGCCGCCGGGCCGCTGTCTACGTTGTGGTCCCGCCAAGGCCGGAGGTCCTCTTTGCGCTACGACGACAACTTGACGCGCGAACGAAAAACCTTCGTCACCCATCTCGAATGCTCGGTGACCGGCGAGCGCTACGCCGCCGACGAGGTCCATAATTTGTCGCGCGCCGGCAAACCGCTGTTGGTGCGTTACGATCTCGACGGCGTGAAGCAAGCGCTGAGCAAGGATGCGCTGGCGCACCGCGCGCCCGATCTGTGGCGTTATCGCGAGCTTTTGCCGGTGCGCCGCAAGGAAGACATCGTCAGTCTCGGCGAGGCAATGACCCCGATCGTGCCGCTGCCGAAACTTGCGCAAAAACTCGGCGGCGGCGAGCTTGTGGTGAAGGATGAAGGCCGGCTTCCGACCGGCTCGTTCAAGGCGCGCGGCCTCGTCATGGCGGTGTCGATGGCAAAGGCGCTCGGCATCAAACACATGGCGATGCCGACCAACGGCAATGCCGGGGCGGCGCTTGCGGCTTACGCCAGCCATGCCGGCATCAGGACCACGATCTTCTGCCCCGAGGATACGCCCGAAGTAAATGTCAGCGAAATCGCCCTGCAAGGCGCGAGCGTCTATCGCGTCAACGGCCTGATCGACGATTGCGGAAAAATCGTCGTCGAGGGCAGGGCCAAGGCCGGCTGGTTCGACACATCGACGCTGAAAGAGCCGTATCGGATCGAGGGCAAGAAGACCATGGGCCTGGAGCTTGCCGAGCAGCTCGGTTGGACCGTGCCGGACGTCATCTTCTATCCGACCGGCGGCGGCACCGGCCTGATCGGAATGTGGAAGGCCTTCGCCGAACTGGAGGCGATCGGGTTCATTGGCAGCAAGCGCCCGCGCATGGTGGCGGTGCAGGCGGCCGGCTGCGCGCCGATGGTGCGCGCCTATGAGGAGGGTGTCGAACACGCGATGCGCTGGGAGAATTCGCACACCATCGCCTCGGGCATCCGCGTGCCGCAAGCCATCGGCGATTTCCTGATCCTGCGCGCCGTGCGCGAAAGCGGCGGCTTCGCCATCGCGGTGTCCGACGAATCGATAACGTCGGCGCTCGACGAAGCCGCGCGCGAGGAAGGCTTTCTGATGTGCCCGGAGGGCGCCGCCACCTACGCCGCCTATAAGGCGAGCCTCGCCGACGGCCGCGTCAGCAAAAACGAACGGGCTCTGCTGTTCAATTGCGCGACCGGCCTCAAATATCCGCTGCCGCCGATCAGTCGCGCACTCGACCGCCATAAGCCGATCGATTTCGCCGCCTTATAGGCGATCGGTAAGCGGAGCAATAACGTTAACGGTGCGTCGCCGAAATGCGCGCATTACCGAGTTTATTTCTTTCCCGCAACGAATAATCAATGTGTCTCGACTATGAGCGGACAGTGCGGATCCAGTTCCGGCCGTCCGTTTTGCTGCATGGGACACGCGAAGCATGTTTCGTATTTTGGCAAAATATTTTTGGCGAGGGGTCTGTCGTTTCCGCGATGCCGGCGATGGCGCGACGATGGTCGAATTTGCGCTGATAGCGCCGCCCTTCGTGGCGTCGCTCTTTGCCATACTGCAAACGACGCTGTTTTTGTTTGCGCAGCAGACCCTGCAAAACGCCGCCGTACAGGCGGGCCGCCTGTTCATGACCGGATCGGCGCAGAACAGCCAGTTGACCCAAAGCCAGTTCGCCGCCGACGTTTGCCCCATGGTGTCGGTGCTGTTCAATTGCAATGATCTGCAGATCGACGTGAGCACCTACGCGTCATTCAGTGGCGCCAATACCTCCGCGCCCTCGATATACGATACCAACTGCAACCCTATCACCAACGGTACATTTAACCCCGGCGTGCAGGGAGCGATCATGGTCGTTCAGATAGCATATCCTTGGCCAATTTTTGGCGTGCCGCTGGGATCATTATTCTCCAGTTCCTGCAACAGCACTACCGAGATCATGGGAGTAACCGCATTCCGCGTGGAGCCCTACTAATGATGCGCCGTGCAGCGAGCATGCTTCGGGGATTTATCGCGTCGAGGCGCGGCGTTGCCGCGATCGAGTTCGCCATGATCATGCCGGTCCTCGCGGTGATGTTTCTGGCATCTTTCGACGGCGGCAGAGCCATTGCGACTTACATGAAAGTGCGAGCCACGACTTACGCACTCGCTGCCATCACCAATCAATATTCGACGATCCAGTCTTCCGACATGACGTCGATCGTGGGTGCGGCAGCCACGATAATGGCCCCGTATGCAACGACGACATCTAATCCCGTCATCACGGTTTCACAGATAACGATCGGTAGTCATGGCGCCGCAACGATTAGCTGGAGCTACTCCCAGGGCGGCACCGCACGCGCGCAGGGATCTTCCATAACGCTTCCGGCGACGGCGCTCGATACGGATAGCACCTACCTAATTCTAGCCGAAGTGAGCTACACCTTTACGCCGGTGTTCGGCCTTTTCACCCCGGGAACGCTGACGTTCTCTGACAATCTTTACGTGACGCCGCGCATCAGTAATTGCATCAATTACCCGCCGGAAAGCGTCAGCGGATGCGTCACCGGCTAACCGAAAATCGCTCATCCCAGATCGCAAGCAGATTGTTCGGCTATTCGGCTGAGTCGACAATCCTTGCGGAATGAGACGCAGGCGGCGTCGGCGCTGACAGCGACATTGGACTTCAATCCGGTGCGCCTATGACCGGCCTTTTGCCGGTCGACGGAAGCCTAATTGGAAAGGTGCGCCGTGCTCACGGCCTGGTCGAACATCGCGATCAGGGCGTTGTTGATATCCGTCGGGGTATTCGCGGTGTAGAAGAAGTTGGGCGAAGCGCAGGTCTGCAGAGCCGACGGAATATTGGGAATGTTATTGTTGGCATAGACATCTTCGCTGTTGGCGAAACTCGTCGCATTCTGAATTGTTTCATAGGGAATATAGAGAATTGCGATCGTTATGCCGCGGTTCTTGATGTTCGTGCAATAGTCGGTCGTCGTGACGCTGTTTGGCGGAATGGTCGTTGCCGAATTTTGATAGGGGACTTTTGAGGTGGCCGACCAGTTTTGTGACGACCAGCTTCCGCCTGATTGCGTTTGGTAATCCTGAGAACCGTCGGTGACGATAAAGACGTAAGGCAGCGGACTGGATGAGGTGCGGCCCGTTCCGACGGACGTGATCAGGCTATTCATACTGGAGAAGGCATTCTCGAAATGGGTGCCGCCGGATCCAAGGTTGGTATTGACCCCGGTATCCAACAGGCTCGCGAGATTCGAGGCAGCAGTGCTGATCGCGCCGGTCAGGTTCGTGGTCTTGGCCGAGTAGGTATAGAGCTTTTGGATGAACGGGTAGAGCCCGACCTGAAATTGGTTTGTGATCAGCTCGCTGCTCGACGCGTGCGAGAGCAATTGACTCACCGCATAACCGACGGCGTCGGCGCGCAATTGGATGCAGGACGTCGTTCCGGCGCTGGAACAGGAGCTGACCGGCGTATTGCTCCAATTGATGCTGCTGGTAGTGATATTTGAGCAATTTGTCGTCGAAGTGCATGTCGCCGGGGTCGTGCCCAAGCGCGTGATTGTAAATCCTTGGCAATAGCCACCTGGGCTTGGATTGTAGGTGCTGGCATAGGCGGAGGGCGGGACGTTGGATTTCTCCTCCGATTTCGGGCACGCGCCTTGCGCGGTAAAGTGGCAGGCAAACGTGCAGCCATTGGGATAGAGGGTGTAGTTGTCGGGATTGACGGCCTGGAGCCTTGACTGTTCGGCGGTCGTCGACGGGAAGCTCATGGAGCCGGAGACGTCGAGCATCAGGTAGAAATTGATGTAGCTGGGAAACGTATAGGTCGCTGTCGATGAGCCGTTCACTGCGATATTGCTGTAACCCAGGATTCCCAGGAAGTAGGTGGGAACTTTGGCCGTGAAAGACACGACCGCGGTCATCGTCGAGTTGCTCAGTGATACGGTCGCGCTCGGACTCAAACTCGAATACCCGGTATCCTCGGGCGCCGTGGCCAAGTTGGCATTGAAAAAGTTGGCAGCGAAGGTCGAGCCGCCGGAAACGGTGCCGTTGCCGGACATGCTCCGAGCCGTGGTTACGACCGACGAATTAACCGAAACGGTTGCAATGGCTGCGGCGTCGGCAGCCGCCTGCAGCTTGGTTTTGATCATCGACGCGTCTGAATAGTCGATCGCGCAGCCAATCGCGGCGATCATTGGCAGGGCGGCAAGGGCGGTTATGACTGCGACATTGCCGCGCCGGTTCAACCGAAAATTGGAGATAAGCGCCCGCAGCCGCGCCAATCGAGCGCCCCGGGCCAGCCTTTTCATCGCTGCCATGACCATCGCGCACCTTGACACACTAGCGCGCTTCTAGGCCCAATTTGCTATGAAATCGTTACTGAATACAAAGGCTTGCGGTTAAAAGCCTTGCGGCAAAGCGGCCACGCGCCGGGCTAAGAACTCGCCGCCGTGACGCAGCCCTTCGGCGTCGATGCCGTGCCCGATTCCAGCCGATAAATGCCACTCGACCGAGACGCCAAGCTCGGCAAGGCTTTGCGTCGCCTGGAATAAAGCCTGCGGCGGGATCAAATCATCGCGGTCGCCGTGGATCAGCAGGACCGGCGGCCGCGATTTGATTTCAGCGGCGAAGGCGTCGAGGTTGCCGTCGGGCGGCAGCACCAGAATACCCGAATAACCCACGATCGCCGCGGGAGCTACCGCGCGGCGCAACCCGACATGCAGCGCCATCATGGTGCCCTGACTGAACCCGACCAGCGCCAGCGCCGAGGGCGGCAGTTTGTGGCGGGCAAGCTCGGCATCGATAAAACGCTCCAGGATCGGCGCCGCCTTGTTGACGCCGGTCCAGCGCTCGTCGGGATCGCGGAAGGTCAGCGCAAACCATTGCTTGCCGACCGGCGCCTGTCCGCACGGTTCGGGCGCGTGCGGCGACACAAAGACCGCGTGCGGTAGCAATTGCTGCCAAGCGCGACCGATCTCGATGAGGTCGTTACCGTCGGCGCCGTAGCCATGCAGGAAAACCACAAGCTGTCGCGCGGCGCCGGAGCGCGGGTTGAGCCGCGGCCCGTCGAGTTCAACGGCCATTGGCACCTCGTTTCGGCGACGCTTTCGGCGGAGTCTTGGTCGCAACGGGCGCGCCTTCGCGCCCTTTGGCGGCGCGATAATAGGTCCACAGCACGCGCGCCGCCACGGCGCGCAACGGCCGCCACGGCTCGGCGAGCGGCACCATCTCCTTCGCGCTCGGCCGTACCGCAAGCCCGAACGCAAGACGCGCCAACTCCTGCAATGCGAGGTCGCCGGCGGGCCACGCATCGGCATGGCCGAGGCAGGACAACAGATAAATGTCCGCTGTCCACGGACCGATGCCATGGACGGCAGTGAGCGCCGCGTGGGCCGCGTCGGCGCTAATCTCCGCAAGGGAAGCGAGTGCGAGATCGCCGCGGGTCACGGCGCGGGCGATTTCCTTCAGCGCCCTGATCTTGGGCGCCGACAGACCGAGTTCGCGCCAGCCGGGAGGGGCGCGCCCGCAAGATGGCCTTAGCCTCGAACGGATCGAATGCCGCGGCGAGCCGCCCCCAGATCGCACTTGCGCTCGCGGTCGAAAGCTGTTGCGACACCACGGTCGCGACGAGGCCGGCGAAACCGTCGGGCCGTCGCCGCAGCGGCGGCCGTCCCGCTTCGGCCACAAGCGCGCCGAACCGCGGTTCGGCTTGGTTGAGCGCGGCGAGCGCCGCGTCGAGGTCGATCTCGCTACGAATATGCGTCAGCATGTTAGAGTGCGCGCCTGAGTTCCTGGGTGAGTGTCGAGAAGCGTATCGTCGATGTACAGCCGCATCTTGCGTTTCGCACCGAGTCCGAACGGCTATCTGCATCTGGGCCATGCCTATTCCGCATTGCTCAACTACGATATGGCGCGCGAACTCGGCGGACGGTTACTGCTGCGCATCGAGGACATTGACGCGGAGCGCTGCCGGCCGGAATACGAAGCGGCGATCTACGACGACCTGCGCTGGCTCGGCATTTCGTGGGCGGAGCCGGTGCGGCGGCAGAGCGAGCATTTCGAGGACTACGCCGCGGCCATCGCCGAACTCGAAGAGCAGGGACTGCTCTATCCGAGTTTCGAGACCCGCAGCGAGCTGAATTTCATGGTGGCGGAGCTCGACCGGCACGGTCGCTGGCCGCGCGACCCCGACGGCGTGCCGATTTACCCGGGACGGGGGCGCAAGCTCTCTGCCGTCGAGCGCATGCGCCGCCGCGCTGCCGGCGGGCCGTTCGCGCTGCGGCTCGCCATGGATGCGGCAGTGGCGCGTGTCGGCGCGCTGCACTGGACCGAGACCGGCGCCGGTCCGCATGGCCAGACCGGCCGCATCACCGCCGCGCCGCAAATGTGGGGCGATGTCGTGCTCGCCCGCAAGGAAACGCCGACCAGCTATCACCTCGCCGCCGTTCTCGACGACGCACTGCAAAGCGTCACCGACGTGGTGCGCGGGCAGGACTTGTTCTGGTCGACCAGCATTCACCGGATCATCCAGGCGCTGCTCGGCCTTCCGGAGCCGACTTACCATCATCACCAGCTCATTCTCGACGACGAGGGCCACAAGCTATCGAAGTCGACCGAGGCGACGGGGTTGCGCGAATTGCGCGACGCCGGCGCAACCGCGCGCGATATTCGACGCATGATCGGGCTCGGACGTTGAATATTTGCGTGTTGAAGACTGAGCTTATTTTGTTTCCACCGCCGCCGTGTCATGTTGAGTGCTGTCCGCGAGGGGCGCAATGGCGCGAGTGAGGACCAAACAAAAGTCCGCTGCAAGGCCGCCACGCCGCCGCGTGTGGCCACGCCGATCACTGCGGCTCAAGGCGCACGCCCGCTCGCGGGCAAATCCGGAAACGCTGACCAATGACGCCGTCGTCGCCGTGTTCGCACACGACATCCGTACCGCACTTACCGGCATTCTTGCACTCGGCGAATTGCTGTCGAGCTCCAATCTCGGCGAACGCGAGCGGCGCTGGGCCGCCGGCATCAAGGATAGCGCCGAGCATCTGGCGTCGCTGACCACGCTGGTTATCGACGCTGTCAAAGCCGAAGCCGGTTCGCTCACCTTGCAGCAGGAGGTTTTCCAGCCGCGGCGTCTCATCGAAGCTCTGAGCGGAACGCTCGCGGCGCGGGCCGAGACCAAGGGGCTGCGCGCCGAGGTGACGGTCGCCGAGGATGTTCCGGAAATGCTGCTCGGCGACGCAGTGCGGCTGCGCGCCGCGCTGGAAAATCTCGTCGACAACGCGGTGAAATTCACCGAGCAAGGCGTCGTTCGGTTGGCTGCGCGAGCGCGCCGCGCCGGACCGGGGCGCGTCGCGTTGACCTTCGTCGTCAGCGACAGCGGCATCGGGCTCAAGCCTGCCGAAATCAAGCGCCTGTTCCGTCCATTCAGGCAAGCGAGCGCCGCGATCGCGCGCCGCTACGGCGGGGCCGGCCTTGGGCTCGCGGTCGTCAAAGTTCTAGCCAAGCTGATGGGCGGCGATCTGACCGTCGCCAGCACACCGGGACGCGGCTCGAGCTTTTCCTTCTCGGCGGTGCTGCCGATCGCGCCTGCCGCAACGCCGGCGAACGAGCGCTCGCGTCGCAGCGTGGCGCCCGCGCGTCGCTTAAAGATCCTCTGCGTCGAGGATAACCCTTATGGCCGCGTGATCCTCAATACCATCCTCACCGAACTCGGCCACCGCGCCGACTTCGTCGGGTCCGGCGAGGAAGCGGTCGCCGCCACGCCGCGCGGTTATGATGTCGTGCTCATGGACGTGACGCTGCCTGGCATCGATGGTCGCGAAGCCACGCGACGCATCCGCGCGCTTCCCGGCGCCGCGGGCAGCACGCCGATCGTCGGCATTTCCGGCCGCGCCGAAGCGGGCGACGGCGACACCGCACGCGCCGCGGGTATGAACGGCTATCTGCGCAAGCCGGTGAGTCCGAGCACGCTGAGCGTCGCGCTCGCGGCGGTGGTGCCGGCGTCGCATGCGGCTGGCATTTAGGCGATCCGTGTTCAACTTGTTCTGTGATGGACGTGATGCTCGGCGCAAAGCGCGCCATTTCGTTCTTCTCGCGCGGACCTATTCCGCCGCATCGGCCGGACTTCTGGTCGCCTCCGCCGATCCTTCCACGATCCGCACCAGATCGCTCATGATGCGGTTCAGCTCGAAATCTTTCGGCGTATAGACTTCGGCGACGCCGGCGGTTTTCAATGCGCTCGCGTCCGCCGCCGGGATGATGCCGCCGACCACGACCGGCACGTCGTCGAGGCCGGCTTTCTTCATGTACGCGATCACGTCTTTGACCAGCGGCATGTGCGACCCGGACAGGATCGAGAGCCCGACGACGTGCACGTTCTTTTCCGCGGCCGCGGCGGCGATCGCTTCCGCGGTCAAGCGGATGCCGTCGTAAACCACGTCCATCCCGGAATCGCGGGCGCGGGCGGCGATTTGTTCGGCGCCGTTGGAATGACCGTCCAGTCCCGGCTTGCCGACCAAAAATTTCAGCCGCCGGCCGAGCTTTTTCGACACCCGGTCGACCTCGGCGCGGATGTCGTCGAGCCCTTCGGCGTCGTTGCGCATGGCGGTGCCGACGCCGGTCGGCGCACGGTACTCGCCGAACGCGGAGCGCAGCGCAAAACCCCACTCGCCGGTGGTGACGCCGGATTTGGCGCAAATGATCGAGGCCGGCATGATGTTGGCGCCGGACTTTGCCGCGCGCCGCAACAACTCAAGCGCGGCGGCAACGGCCGCATTGTCGCGTGCGAGGCGCCACGCTTTGAGCCGCTCGATCTGCCCGGTCTCGGCCTCGACCGGCACGGTGACGACTGCCTCCGCCGCGTCCGCCAGCGGCGACGCTTCGGTCTCGACGAAGCGGTTGACGCCGACCACGGCATGTTCGCCGCGCTCGATCGCCTCGACCCGACGCGAATTCAATTCGACGAGCTGCTGCTTGAGGTAGCCGGATTCGACGGCCGCGACGGTGCCGCTCATCGCCTCGATGTGCTTGAGTTCCTCTTTTGCGGCGGCCTTGAGCTCGGCGACCTTCCCCGCCATGACCGGTGAGCCGGTGAACACGTCGCCGTATTCCAACAAGTCGGTCTCGTAGGCCAGAATTTGCTGCATGCGCAGCGACCATTGCTGGTCCCACGGCCGCGGCAGGCCGAGCGCCTCGTTCCACGCCGGCAACTGCACGGCGCGGGCACGCGCATCCTTGGACAAAGTCACCGCCAGCATTTCGAGGAGAATGCGGGCGACGTTGTTTTCCGGCTGCTGCTCGGTGAGCCCGAGCGAATTGACCTGCACGCCGTAACGGAACAGGCGGTGCTTGGCGTCTTTGACGCCGTAGCGCTCGCCCGTGATCTCGTCCCACAATTCGGTAAAGGCACGCAGTTTGCAGATTTCGGTGACGAAGCGCAGCCCGGCATTGACGAAGAACGAGATGCGGCCGACCACCTCGCCGAATTCCGCTTCGGCGACCTGACCCGACGCCTTCACCGCATCGAGCACGCCGATCGCGGTGGCGAGCGCGAAAGCCAGCTCCTGCACCGGCGTCGCGCCGGCCTCCTGCAGATGATAGGAGCAGACGTTCATCGGATTCCACTTCGGCATTTCCTTGGTCGTGAACAGAATCACGTCCTTGGTCAGCCGCATCGACGGCGTCGGTGGAAAGACGTAGGTGCCGCGCGACAGATATTCCTTGATGATGTCGTTCTGCGTGGTGCCTTGCAGTTTTGCCCGCGGCACGCCTTGCTCGTCGGCGAGCGCAACGTAGAGCGCCAAGAGCCATGCGGCCGTCGCATTGATCGTCATCGACGTGTTCATCTCGCCGAGCGGGATGCCGTCGAATAAAGCGCGCATGTCGCCGAGATGGGAGATCGGCACGCCGACCTTGCCGACCTCGCCTTTGGCCAAAGCATGATCGCTGTCGTAGCCGGTTTGCGTCGGCAAATCGAAAGCGACCGAAAGCCCGGTCTGTCCCTTGCCGAGATTCTTGCGATAAAGCTCATTCGACGCGGCAGCCGTCGAATGCCCGGCATAGGTGCGAAAGATCCAAGGTTTGTCGCGTAATGCTTTGTCGCGCATCGGCATGTCGCGGCGAGGCTCGTCGCCGATCGGTATTCCACGCATTCCGGCTCGGCTAATGTGGCGCGGATTTTGTTGCAATGCAACACGCGCGCTGCATCACCAGCGCCAAGACGATCAGCACCGCGGCGAGGCCGACTTGGGACTTGGCGTAAGGGTAGATCAGAATGAGTGCCGCGGCCGCGGCAAGACCAAGCACCTCGCTGGCAACAAATCCGCGTTCGAGCGCGAAACGGATGAGAAAGCCGACGGCGACGGCGAGCACGACGAGGTCATACATATAGACATACGGCGTGACGACGAGCGTGGCGGCGGCGAGCGCTGCGGCCTTGAGATCGAATGGCGCGCGGCTTCGCCATAGCGCGGTCATTGCAATCGCGAGCGCAGCACTCGCAATCGCTTGAATGCTCCAGGCGAGCCGTTCGCTGCCGCCATGCGCGCGCACGAGACCGAACAGGCTCTGCAGCCGGCTCCAATCGGCGTGGCCTTCGCCGAGCACGATCTGGCCGGTGATCGGCAGCCAATGGATGAAGGCCTGCCAGCTTGCGCTGCCGAAGACGAGCAACGACAGCGCGGCAAGCGCGATCGCCACCGCCGTAGCGACGGCGATGGTCAGCCAGCGCCGGTCCGCGATCAAAACGAGTGGAAACAGCAGGCCGAATTGCGGCTTGTAGGTGAGAAGCCCGAGACAGATCCCGGCGAGTGCCGGCCGGCGCTGTATCAGCCCGAGTGTTCCGCCGATCAGCGCCGCGGTGAGAAAGCCGTTCTGCCCCGCGGTCACGTTCCACAGCGCGGCGGGAAAACCGAGTGCAACGAAGATTCCGGTGCGGCCGAGAATACCGCTTAATGCCGCGACATAGACGGCGAGCGTCGCCGCCAACGAAACGATCGCTGCGACAACAAATGGCAGCGTCGCCAGCGCTGCGGCAACAAAGAGGAATGTCGGCGGATAGTGCCAGCCGTAATAGCCGGCAAAATCGTGACCGATGACGCGGATTTCCGCTTGTTTATGCGTCGGCCAGTCGTAGGCGGCGGCAGGGGTGCCGTCGAGGCTGAGCCGTCCCGCTGCGGGCAGGTCGACGAAATCGTTGGCGATCGGCTGGCCTTGCCGATCGAGCAAAAAGTCGCCCTTGAGAAACGTGCCGCCGAGCACGATCAGATAACCGAGCGCCAGCGTGAGCCCGATCAGCCGGATCGTCCGCGCGGCGGAAAACGGCGGTCGTGCGCTCGGCAGAGTGTCCTGGACGATAGCCATGAATGCGCGGTTAAAACTTCAGCGTCGGGCGCGAAGTGTCTTCGCACCCTGGCTTACCGCGCATTCCTTTCCGTCGTGTTAGCGCTGGGTCAGGCGCGCTTGATCAGCCTGATGATGACCAGCAGGATCACCGCGCCGATAAAGGAATCGATGATGGCGGCAATAATTCCGCCGCCGATCGCGATGCCAATCTGTGGCAGCAGCCAGCCGGCGATCAAACCGCCGACGACGCCGACGATGATGTCGCCGATCAGTCCGTAGCCGCCGCCCTTGACGACTGTGCCGGCAAGCCAGCCGGCAATGGCGCCGACGATCAGCCAAACAATCAGGCTCTGTGGATCCATGATCCCCCTCATATCCCTTATCCCGGCAAGGGCTAGGCCGCCGCGCATCCAAGCTGCGCGATTTGAAGCTTACGGCTTTGTCCCAGGCCTGTCAGCAGTGGGATGCTTTGGACATCTGAAGTAATTGTTGCGCTGCAACATCAGGTGCGGCACACTGCATTCGCGCCCATCCACCTGCCGGTACAGCCGGGAGCCCCCTTGTTATGGCCGTTGCGCAAAAGAAACCGTCCGCCGCGCCGCTCAAGGATCTCTACGAGGTCGGTGCAATTCCACCGCTCGGTCATGTGCCTGCAAAAATGTACGCCTGGGCGATCCGCAAGGAACGTCACGGACCGCCGGAGACGGCGATGCAGTGCGAAGTGGTTCCGACCTGGCCGATCGCCGAGGATGAGGTGCTGGTCTACGTCATGGCCGGTGGCGTCAATTACAACGGCATCTGGGCCGGGCTCGGCCAGCCGATCTCGCCGCTCGACGTGCACAAGAATCCGTTCCACGTCGCCGGCTCCGACGCGTCCGGCATTGTCTGGGCGGTCGGTTCCAAGGTGCGGCGCTGGAAGATCGGCGATGAAGTCATCATCCATTGCAATCAAGACGACGGCGACGACGAAGAATGTAACGGCGGCGATCCGCTATTGTCGCCGTCGCAGCGCATTTGGGGTTACGAGACGCCGGACGGTTCCTTCGCGCAATTCTGCCGCGTGCAGTCGCGCCAGCTCATGCCCAAGCCGGCGCATCTCACCTGGGAAGAGGCGGCCTGCTATACGCTGACGCTCGCCACCGCCTATCGCATGCTGTTCGGCCACCCGCCGCACATCCTCAAGCCCAGCGACAATGTGCTGGTGTGGGGCGCTTCCGGCGGGCTGGGCGTGTTCGGCGTGCAGCTCGTCGCCGCCTCCGGCGCCAACGCCATCGGCATCGTGTCGCACCAATCGAAATTCCAATACGTGCTCGATCTCGGCGCCAAGGGCGTCATCAACCGCAACGATTTCAAGTGCTGGGGAGAGATGCCCAAGGTCGGTACGCCCGAATACGATTCCTGGGTGAAAGAGGCGCGCCGCTTCGGCAAGGCGATCTGGGACATCACCGGCAAGCGCGACGTCGATATCGTGTTCGAGCATCCGGGCGAAGCGACGTTTCCGGTGTCATGCCTGGTGGTCAAGCGCGGCGGCATGGTGGTGTTCTGCGCCGGCACCACGGGTTACAACATCACTTTCGATGCGCGCTACGTCTGGATGCGGCAGAAGCGCATTCAAGGTTCGCATTTTGCCCATTTGAAACAAGCGAGCGCGGCCAACCAGTTCGTCATCGACCGCCGCGTCGATCCGTGCATGAGCGACGTGTTCCCGTGGACGAAAATTCCTCATGCGCACGAATTGATGCGCACCAACAAGCACAAGCCGGGCAATATGGCGGTGCTGGTCAACACGCCGCGTCCGGGCCTGCGCAATTTCGACGACGTGGTCGAGGCGGCGGCCGGCTGACAGTTACGGCGTTGTGCGCCCTCGCGCATTATTGTCCTGTGGACGGTAATCCAAACAGGACGCGGAAGCGGTGGTAATCCCCGACCTCCTCGCCCGATCACGATGCATGACAGGTGGTGACCGCTAAAGCACGCTGGTCTCACTGCTCCATTTCGGCTACAACTTTCTCCATCTGGTACGGGGTGACCGATGCTGCCGCGACAGCAGGCAGATGCAGGTACAGTAGGCCGGCGCTTCCGCGTCGTGCTGGTGAAGCCGTCGCATTACGACGACGACGGCTATGTGATCCGTTGGTACCGCTCGCCGATGCCGGCGAACTCGCTCGCCAGCGTCTACGGCTTGATCGACGATTGTGCGCAACGCAAAATCCTCGGCGCCGAAGTCGACATCGACATCCTGGCCCTCGACGAAACCAATACGCGGGTGCGCATCGATCGCATCATCGCCGAGATGCGCGCCAATGGTAATTTCGGCTTCATCGGCTTGGTCGGCGCGCAATCCAACCAATATCCGCGCTCGCTGCACATCGCCAAGCCGCTGCGCGCCGCCGGCATTGCCGTCGTCATCGGCGGCTTTCATGTTTCCGGCATGCTGGCGATGTTCGATCATGTCAGCCAGGACTTGCAGAACGCGCTTGACATGGGCATCACGCTGTTCGCCGGCGAGGCCGAAGGCCGCATGGACGAGGTCATACGCGACGCCGCCGCAGGGGCGCTGAAGCCGATCTACAATTACATCGACGATCTGCCGGCGCTCGAAGACGCGGTGACGCCGTTCCTGCCGGGTAATTCGGTGCGCAAGACCATCGGCAACGTGACCACGTTCGACGCGGGGCGCGGCTGTCCGTTCCAATGCTCGTTCTGCACCATCATCAACGTGCAGGGGCGTAAGTCGCGCCGGCGCTCACCCGACGACGTTGAGCGCATCCTCCGCAAGAACTACGAGCACGGTATCGACCGCTTTTTCATCACCGACGACAATTTCGCCCGCAACAAGGACTGGGAGCCGATCTTCGACCGCATCATCAAGCTGCGCGAGGAAGACGGCATGGATGTGCGTTTCCTGATCCAGGTCGACACGCTATGTCACAAGATTCCGAATTTCGTCGCCAAGGCCAAGCGCGCCGGCGTCACCCGCATCTTCATCGGCTTGGAAAACATCAATCCCGACAATCTGCTCGCCGCCAAGAAGCGGCAGAACAAGATCACCGAATACCGCAACATGCTGCTCGCCTGGAAGGCGGTCGGCATCTGGACCTATGCCGGCTACATTCTCGGCTTCTCCAACGACACGCCGGAATCGGCGCGCCGCGACATCGAGATCATCAAGAAGGAAATGCCGCTCGACGTGCTCGAGTTCTTCTTCCTCACCCCGCTGCCCGGCTCCGAAGATCATAAGCTGTTATGGAGCAAGGGCGTGCCGCTCGATCCCGACCTCAATAAATACGATCTCGAACACGCACTTACGCCGCATCCCCATATGAGCAAGGCCGAATGGGAAAGGCTCTATCGCGACGCCTGGTCGATCTATTATACGCCGGAGCACATCGAGACGATTTTGCGCCGGGCGCAGGTCTACGGCATCAATATTCTCCGCTTGGCGCAGATCATTTTGTGGTTCGCCCAATCGCTCGTGATCGAGAAAGTCCATCCGCTGCAGGGCGGTTTCGTGCGGCTCAAGAGCCGTCGCGAGCGCCGGCCGGAACTGCCGGTCGAGCCGGTGTGGACATTCTATCCGGCGCTGGCGGCTGAATTCCTCGTCAAGCACGCGCGCGTCGCCGCCGCGGCTTGGCGCATTTTCCGCATCTACCGCCGCGTCGCCGCCAGCGCGAACTTCCCCTATAGCGACCAGGCGATGATGCCGGTGACCGAAGACGAGACGCAGACGCTCGAATTGTTCACGCACAACAAATCCGCGCGCGAGGCCGTCAATCATGCGCGCAAGGTCAAGATGCTGACCGGCGGCGCCAACCAGCGGCCGCTCATTCCGGCATAGGCGGGTAGTCACGTAAACGCTGGCGGCGATGCCGCTTACGGCCTCCCCCTGCCAACGGCAGCGAAGGATTCTCCTGCTCGCGCGCAATCGCCGCATTGAGCTCGCCGCCGTAAATGAAGATGAGCGCGGTGAAATAAAGAAACACGAGCGCCATCATCGCCGAGGCAAGGCCGGCGTAATAGTTCACATAGGTGTAAGAGAAGTCGGACAAATAGCGGCCGAAGGCGAAGCCGCAGGCGAGCCAAAGCGCCAGCGTCGCGACGATGCCCGGCCACACCGCGCGCAACGGCCGCCGGCCGCAGGGCAGCCACATATGCAGGATCAGGAGCGACGTCGTCAGCAAGGCGCTCGCTACGACGAAACGGCCGATATTGAAATGACTTTCGAGCGCGGCGAGCCACGGCGCCCAAAGCACGGCCGTGCGAAACACCAGCGGCCCAAGCACGACCAGAAACGCCAACGCCAAAAGCCCGATTGCGCTGACCAGCACATAGCCGATCGATTCCAGTCGAAGCAGCCACCACGGCCGCGGATCGATCAGCCCATAGGCGCGGTTTAATCCGATGCGCAGGCTCTCGATGCCGCTCGAGGCGAAGTAGATCGCGAACACCGCGCCCGCGGTCAGAATCCCGCCGCGCGCGGTGGTGAGCACCTCGTGGATCTGGCCTGCGATCTGGCTCGACACGGCGCGCGGCCAGGCTGCGATGATCATGCGCGCTACTTCGTCGGCGAGATTCTCCGAGCCGACGAAGCCCGCAATCGCCGTCACCAGGATCAGGAACGGGAACATCGCCATTAGGACCGACAGCGCGATATGGCTTGCGATCGCCCAGCCGTCATCGGCATTGAAACGATAGAAAGCGTCCATGGCGACGCGGTAGCACAGGCGGATGAGATTCAACGACACGCGGCCTCCGCGGTGGAGGGTTTTATTCATAGCACAGCGCCTCCCTCTCACCGCATGCGGGGAGAGGAAAATTCGTACGCGCGACGCAAAACAGGAAACGGGTGATTTCGAACGGCCGGCTCCATCATGTCTCGGGCAGCACAGCAAAGGAGCAGTTATTGCGAAAGCGTATTACGACACTGTGTTGGCGCAATCAGCCGATGACATCTGGAATGTGTTTCGGGATTTCAACAACTACCCGGTCTGGGCGGAGGGCGCCGGCGAAAGTAAGATCGAGGACGGCAAATCCGGCGATGCGGTCGGCGCCGCTTTCGCGACGCCTTTGCCGGCTGGCTTGCGTCGCTGCGCAAGCATCTGGATGGGCGCAGCGCGTAGGCGGAACGATCTCACTCGCTTGCGGGTTCCATGCCGTCACATTGGGAATTCGGGCGTGGTGGGAATGAAACGGCCAGGTCCTTCGTTGGCACACGGAGGGATCCTGGCCGCCCGGCTTCACGGGAGTTGCCCCCGCTGGGCCGAATCCATCCCTAGGCGAATTCACGCGAAGGTCAATTGACCTAAATCAACGTTGAAAGCCGCTAGGCGGCCTGGACGTCCGTGAGGAAACGCCGCACTTCGCTGTGCAGGCTTTCCGCCTCGACGGCGAGCGCCTCGGCCAGCGCCTTGACGTCGGCGGCGGTGGCGCGCGCGCCGGTCGAGGCGCCGGCGACGCGGCTCATGGCGTCGGCGCCCGATCGCGCCTCGGTCGAGGCGCGGTTGACGCCCTCGGCGATCGAGGCCACGGCGTTGTTTTGCTCCTCGACGGTCGCCGCCACGGCGGTCGCGATCTCCGACATGTCGTCAATGATCGTGGACACCTGCTCGATCGCCTGCGCGGCATCGGCAGTGGCCGACTGGATCGCGCCGATCTGCGCGGCAACGTCCTCGGTCGCGCGCGCGGTCTGCGCCGCGAGCGATTTCACCTCGGAGGCGACCACGGCAAAGCCGCGGCCAGCCTCGCCGGCGCGGGCCGCTTCGATGGTGGCGTTGAGCGCCAACAGATTGGTCTGGCCGGCGATAGACTGAATGAGGCCGATGACCTCGCCGATGCGATTCGCGGCATTGCCGAGTTCCGACATGGTGTGGACGGTGCGCCGCGATTCGGCGACCGCGCGGCTGGCAACGTCGGTCGACTTTGTCGCCTGCGCGGCGATCTGACCGATCGAGACCGCAAGCTCTTCGATCGAGCCGGCGACCGTCGTGACATTTACGGATGCCGCGCCAACCGAGTTTTCCGCAGTGCGTGCTTCGGCGGAGACCGCGTCGGCGGCTGTGTTGAGTTCCGCTCGACGCGTTTTCCAGCCCTCCGGCGGATTCGCGCAAGCGGTCCAGCGTCTGCTCGACCGAAGCGCGGAATTCCCGGATCAACGTGGCGATCGCCTCGCCGCGCCGCTCGCGCGCAAGATTGGTCTCACTCTCGACGCCGGAGAGCCGCTCGCGCTCGATCATATTGTCGCGAAACACCACGACGGTACCCGCCATATCGCCGATCTCGTCGTGGGCATGGGTGGCATCCGGGCGCGCCGAGGTATCGCCGGCGGCAAGCCGCTTCATGACCGCGACCAGTTTCTCGAGCGGTCGGGTGATCGAGCGCCCGATCCGCCAGCTGCAGCCGAGCCCGATCAGGATCACCGCCAATGCCGCTCCGAGGATGACGTGCCGGGTTCGGGTGCGCGACGCCGCCAGCTCGTCGCCAGCGGTGCCGGCATGACTCCGCGCGGCGGCGATGATCTTGTCGGCCTCCGGTATCACGCTCTCGGTGTCGTGGCTGATGAGCGCGACGAGCGGGGTGATATCTTCGGTGCTCGCGACCCATTGCGCGAACGCCGAGCTGTAGACCTGGATCTGCTTGCTGAGCTTTTCCTTCATCGCCGGCGCGCCGTCGACCGAATCGAACAGCTCGTTGAAATTCTTGACCTCGGCGAGGAAATGCCGCTCGGCATCTTCGTTGCGCGTCAGCCGGTACTCGATGTCGTAGCGCCGCATCGTGAGTAGCGACAGCGACAGCTTGGCGCTGTCGTCGTCGGCCACCCAAGTCAGGTTGTTGCGAATGATGTTCTCGACGGCATCGCTGGCCGCAATGAGATCGGCGGTCACGCCTTCGGTTTCGTTGTAGCCGAGCGTTTTTTGCTCGCTGACGAGGCTGTCGAAACTGGCCTTGAGGTCGCGCACCGTGATGCGCAACGGCATGACCGAATCCTGCTCCGCAGCGGCCAGCGAGGCTTGGATGCGGTCGAGGCATTGCATTGCCAGTGCTTGCCCCTCGTAGAAATTCTTGGCCTCGGTGTCCGAAGGATGCGCGGCGAAATCAGTCGTTGCGGCGCGCATGATAAGGAGACCGGTCTTGAGATCGCGGCTGGCGTCGGACACTTCGGTATCGCGATGCACGGCTTCGAAGGCGCTGCCGACGTCGGCGTCGCCGCTCAAATAAGCGACGCCGATGGCGAGGAAGCCGACGACCGGAATAACGCCTAGGACGACGATGCGGTCACGCACCGACAACCGGGAGAAAATCTGGGTGATAAACATCCTGGCCCCGATCGGACGTCGTCTTCAGCAATCGTTCGTCTGCCTGGCCCGCGGCGCGCCTGGTGCCGCCGACCGAGATTGACACCGGAACTGGCAATCGGCGCAGCACAGCAAAAAATGGTTAATTTTGTGCAAGAATCGTCGGTTTCAGACGCTAAAAAGGCTGATTGGGGGCAGGTTCGACGGCCGCCGTTGCTTTTGTGCACTGCACGCGTAAGCTTTGCGCCCAGGCCGGGCCGTTTATTGCCAGCTCACCGGAGCCAGTCATGACGCTTGCCGATACGCTCATGCCCGCGGATCACGAATTGGCCACCCCGCTGCGCGACGCGCTCGCCGCCGTCGAGGCGCTGTTCGAAGATGCTCGCCGCGCCGTCGCCAACCGCGTAACGATCGAAGGTCGTCCGGTTGCCCGCATATTCGACCGCGAACAGCGTGCCGCGCACGGACTCGCTTGGCTCGCGACCTATGTCGAGGCCATCCGGCAACTTGAAGCCTATGTGCTGCGGCTGTCGGCAGCTGGCAGCTTCGGCGAGACCGAGGAGCTGATCGTGCGGATCGGCACCGGCGAATATCTCGCCCAAATCTTCGGCGGCATTCCGATGAGCCAAGGCGAGATCGTGCGCATGTCCGATCTCGGGCTTGCGCCGGCCGCGGTTGCGGCGCGGGCGACCCCCGCTGTCGAGCATCTCATCGCCACCGGCAATACCGCGCAGCGCCGCGCGCGGCTCGTCGAGCTGATCCGGCAGAGTCACGATGCGACGGTCGGCGCCTGCGGGCTCGACGAGACGCTCGATTCGATCCGCGAAGAAATGCGTAAATTCGCCGACGACCGCGTCGTACCCTATGCGCAAGCGTGGCATCTGAAGAACAACTACATTCCGCTCGAGGTTGTCGCGCAAATGTCGGATCTCGGCGTGTTCTCGCTCACCATCCCGGAGGATTACGACGGCATGGGGCTCGGCAAGGAGTCGATGTGCGTCGTCTCCGAGGAACTGTCGCGCGGCTATATCGGGGTCGGCTCGTTGGGCACACGATCCGAAATCGCCGCCGAATTGATCTTGGGCTCGGGCACCGAGGAGCAGAAACGCAAATGGCTGCCCAAGATCGCCTCCGGCGCAGTGCTGCCGACCGCGGTGTTCACCGAGCCGAACACCGGATCCGATCTTGCTTCGTTGAAGACGCGCGCGGTGCGCAACGGCGACGTCTACAAAGTCTACGGCAACAAGACCTGGATTACGCATCCGATCCGCGCCGATCTGATGACGCTACTCGTTCGCACCAATCCGGCCGAGACCGGCTATCGCGGGCTGTCCATGTTGCTCGCCGAAAAGCCGCGCGGCACGGACGCCGATCCGTTTCCGGCTTCCGGCATGTCCGGCACCGAGATCGAGGTGCTGGGCTACCGCGGCATGAAGGAATACGAAATCGCGTTCGACGGATTCGTCGTGAAGGCCGAGAACCTCCTTGGCGGCGTCGAAGGCCTCGGCTTCAAGCAATTGATGGCGACCTTCGAGGCGGCGCGCATCCAGACTGCGGCGCGCGCCATCGGCGTAGCGCAAGCCGCGCTGGAACAGGCGCTGACCTATGCCACCGCGCGCGTGCAGTTCGGCGAACCGATTGCCAATTTCCCGCGGGTGTCGGACAAGCTCGCCATGATGGCGGTCGAGATCATGATTGCGCGGCAGCTCACTTACTATGCGGCGCGGCAAAAGGATTCCGGACGGCGCTGCGATCTCGAAGCCGGCATGGCGAAACTCTTGGCCGCGCGCGTCGCCTGGGCGGCGGCCGACAACGCCGTGCAAGTACACGGCGGCAACGGCTTTGCCGTCGAATTCCCGGTCTCGCGCATTCTGTGCGATGCCCGGATTCTCAATATTTTCGAGGGCGCGGCCGAAATCCAGGCGCAAGTCATTGCCCGGCGCTTGCTGGACGGGTCAAACTGATTTCCAAGGCCCGCTATCGCGCGGGAGAATGAATTCGGAACGAATGCACAGTTTCCGCCATTGACTCAAATCAAGGCGCCCCAGCCAGCCTACTATCATTCTACGGCTGCGTTTCAAAGAACGGTGAGATTTGTCCGATGATCAAAGTGAATATTCCGCATAACGCCTATGTCTTCGTCGGCGACGGGCGCAAGGCGCTGGTACTGCGTAACGAAGGCGACGCAAAATACCTCGACCTCAAGACCGAGCGCGTCTTTGCCGACCAAAAAAACCCGTCCACTCATGACCAGGGCAGCGACCGCCCGGGCAGTTCACATTCTTCGGCCGGTCCGCGCCGATCGAGCGTCACGCAGACCGATTGGCACGACCTGGAAGAGCACAAATTCGCCCACGACGTCGCGGCGGCGCTGGAGAAGATGGTGCGCGAGCGCAAGGTCGAGGCCTTGATCGTCGTGGCGCCGCCGCGCGCGCTGGCGGATCTGCGCAAAGCCTTCCACGACGACGTCAAGAAGAAGATCGTGGCGGAGATCGACAAAGACCTTACCAGGCATCCGGTCTACGATATCGAAAAGCATCTTATGAACGCGTAGGCCGGATTTCGCGGCTTGGCGGCGTCTTAAAAGCGGCAAGCATTGACGCTGACGGTTACGTCGGTGAATGTTGCCGGATGGAAACTCTCAACGCAGGCGAGTCTGCGAAAGGCACCGCACTCAACTCCGGCCGGGCATGGCTGCGCCTTGCTGCTACGATGCTTGTCTCGACCATCGGCGGAGTTGGAATGTGGTCGGTGGTGGTGGCGCTGCCCGCGGTGCAGGGAGAATTCGGCGTTGCGCGGGCGGAAGCGTCGTTGCCGTTCACGCTGACGATGCTGGGATTCGCGCTTGGCGGCGTGATTATGGGCCGGCTACTCGATCGCGCCGGAATTTTGGCGCCGCTCACGCTTGGCGCAGCGGCGCTTGGTGTCGGCTATCTCGGCGCGGCCAAGGCGAGCAGTCTCCTACTGTTTGCCGTTGCGCATGCGGCGATCGGGTTCGGCAGCTCCGTCACGTTCGGCCCACTGATGGCGGATATCTCGAACTGGTTTGTCCGCCGCCGCGGCGTGGCAGTGACCCTGTGCTCGGCCGGCAATTATCTCGCCGGCACGGTGTGGCCACCGGTCGTGCAACGATCCATCGCGCTCCATGGGTGGCGAACAACTCATGTCGGCATTGGACTTGCCTGCAGCGTGGCGATGCTTGTGATCGGCTTCGTTGCTTTGCGACGGCGCGCGCCCGCCGCGTTGTTGAGTGTCAGCGCCGCGGCGCGCGCGGGATCGTCCGCGGCGTTCGGTCTCTCGCCCGGCGCGCTGCAAACGCTGCTCGCGGTCGCCTCGGTCTGCTGCTGCGTCGCCATGTCCATGCCGCAGGTTCACATCGTCGCCTATTGCGGCGATCTCGGCTATGGCGTCGCCCGCGGCGCCGACATGCTGGCGCTGATGATGGCCTTTGGGATCGTGGGTCGCATCGGTTCGGGACTCATTGTCGACCGCGTCGGCGGTTTGCCCACCCTCATGCTGGGGTCGGTCCTGCAGGGCGTCGCGTTGCTGCTTTATCTTCTCTACGACGGGCTGGTTTCGCTTTATGTCATCTCGGCGGTGTTCGGCCTGTTCCAGGGCGGCATTGTGCCGAGCTATGCCATCATCGTGCGTGAATATTTCCCGGCCAAGGAAGCCGGCGCGCGCATCGGTATGATTCTGATGGCGAGCCTGTTCGGCATGGCGCTGGGCGGCTGGCTGTCGGGATACATCTTCGACTTGGCCGGCTCTTACCAGGCCGCGTTCTTCAATGGGCTCGCCTGGAACGCCGTCAACGGCGCAATCGTGCTGTGGCTTCTGTTTCGGCGCCGGTCGGGTCTCGCCTATGCGTGAAATTGCGGCGCCGGCTCACGCAGCAAAAGTCCGACGTTTCCGGAGAGAATGCGCTCGCCGTCAGGTCCGAGCGCCCGGATGTCGTTGACGAAGTCGCGCACCACTTCGCGCTTGCGGATTTCCTGCGGGTAGTCGGTGGCGAACACCATGCGGGACGCGGGGATTTCAGCGAGGCCCGCCTTCACGGCGCCGATGCCGCCGGCAAATCCGGCGGTGTCGAAGACAAGGTTATGGCGGATGTAATGGTCGAAGTCCTTTTTGCCTTTGGCGCCGTGCCGTTTGTTGCCGGCGGTGCCCCAAAACTCCTTGTCCTGGAAACAGCGGATGCGCGCCAGCATGCCGGCGATGCCGCCCGACAGATGCGCCATGTGCACGGTGAGTTTGGGATGGCGGTCGAACACGCCTGAATTGATGAGCCGGATCGTCGCCATGATCAGCGAGAATTCGCGGCCGACGGTGCGCGCGGTGTCGTAGCTGTCGAATTGCTGCGCTTGATTAAGCTTCAGCGCTGGATGCACGAACACGAACATGCCAAGCTTGCAGACTTCGTCCCAAAACGGCTCGATTGCCGGATCGTCGATCCACTTGCCGTCGAACTCCGACGTGATGGTGACGCCCTGAAAGCCAAGCTCGTGGCGGCAGCGGTTGAGTTCTTTCAACGCTGCGCCGCCGCCGAGTGGATGCGCATGCGCGGCGCCGACGAAGCGGCCGGGATAATCGCGCTGGGCGTTTTTTGCCTTATCATTGACGAACCGCGAGGTTTCCAGATCGGCGCACATGCCGGCGGCGCTGGTGAGCCAGGCGGCGTCGATGCCGGCCAGATCCATCATGGCGACGTGCTCGTCGAGATCGTAGAGCAGCGAATGCACCGTATAGCTCGGCGCGCCCAGCGCGTCGTAGTTGAGCACGAGCCGGTCGCCGGGATCGTCCTTGATCAGCTCGCGCGGCGTGAAATGGTGTTGGAAATCGACGATCATTAGGACCTCGACAACGTTACGGCGCCTTGTTGTAACCCGGATTGTGCGGAGCGCAATCCGGGCGGCCGAGCAGCCGCAATGCCGGTCCCGGGTTTCGCAATCGCCCAACCCGGGCTACAAGGGCGCCATGGCCAATTTCATGTCCCACGTCGCGGTTCCGATCGCCATCGGCGCGGTCGCGATCGTCCTGCTGCTCGGCCTCGTCAATATGATGATGGGCGGCTCTGGCAATACCTCGCAGAAGCTGATGCGGCTGCGCGTGCTGCTGCAAGCCATCGCCATCGGCGTTATCATGCTGACGCTCTGGTTCATGGGGAAGTAACTTGAGCCATGGTTGTCCTGAATAAGATTTATACCCGCACCGGCGATGACGGCACCACGGCGCTCGGTACCGGCGAGCGGCGCAAGAAATACGATTTGCGCATCGCCGCCTACGGCACCATCGACGAAGTCAATGCCGCGATCGGCGTCGCGCGGCTGCACACCGTGCACGACGCCGAGCTCGATGCGGCGCTGTTGCGCATCCAGAACGACCTGTTCGACGTCGGCGCCGATCTGTGCACGCCGGGAAAAGGCAGGGGGCCGGGCGGCGCGCGGCTCACCGTGACCGAAAAGCAAGTGGCGTGGCTCGAAACCGAGATCGACCGCTTCAATGCCGCGCTCGGCCCGCTGCGTTCGTTTGTGCTGCCGGGCGGCAGCACGGCGGCGGCGTACCTTCATCTTGCCCGCACCATCTGCCGGCGCGCCGAACGGTTGATCGCCGAGCTGATGGATCGGCCAGGCGAGAGCGTCACGGCCGAGCTGCTCAAATATGTCAATCGCCTGTCCGACTTCCTGTTCGTCGCCAGTCGTCACGCCAACGGCAATGGAGCGGGCGACGTGCTGTGGAAGCCGGGCGAGAATCGCTGAACGCAATCGCGACGAGAACTTTGCGGGGATTTATGGGGCGGCTCGACGGCAAAGTCGCAATCGTCACCGGCGCGGCGAGCGGTATCGGCCGTGCCAGCGCGCTTTTGTTCGCCCGCGAAGGCGCGCGGCTCCTCATCGTCGATCGCGATGCCGACGGGCTCAACGCAACCGAAGACGCTATTGTGGAGAGCGGTGGCGTTGCGGAAATGTTTGTCGGCGATGTCGAACGCGAAGCCGATGTGAAGGGCTATGTGACGCGCGCCATCGGGGTTTTTGGTGCGCTCGACATCATGTATGCCAATGCCGGCATTCTCGGCGAGACGGCGCCGATTCTCGAACAGACCGTGGAACAGTGGCTGGAAATTTTGCAAATCAATTTGATCGGTCCGTTCCTCGCCATAAAGCACGCCGCGGCCCACATGGTCGGCGTCGGACGCGGCTCGATCGTGCTCACCGCTTCGACCGCGGGACTGCGCGCCAATGCCGGCAGCGCCCCCTATAGCGCGAGCAAGGCCGGCGTCATCAGTCTCGCCCAGACCACGGCGAATTCGCTGTCCGGGACCGGCGTGCGCGTCAATGCGATCTGCCCGGGGCTGATCGAGACCGGAATGACGCGCACGCTGTTCGAGGCCGCGCGCGAACGCGGCACCGCGGACAAGATCGGCCAGCTCAATCCGCTGCAACGCGCCGGCGCGGCGGAGGAAATCGCGGCCATGGCGCTGTTTCTGGCGAGCGACGAGGCATCCTACGTCAATGGCCAAGCCTTTGTGGTCGACGGCGGCCTGTCCTCGACGCTGCCGTTCCGGCGACCGATCCGTTGACCGAAAGGCCTGTGACCGTTAGGTTTCCCGCACCGCAGCATCGGGTTCTCAGCGGCCGAGGGCGGCAAAGAAAAACAGCCTATTAAGCGAAGAGCCATTGTAGCCAAATTAGCCCCATGAAAATTCTCGTGCCCGTGAAGCGGGCGATCGACAAGGATGTGAAAATCCGGGTCAAGGCCGACGGTTCCGGCGTCGAGCTTGGCAACGTGAAAATGTCGATGAACCCGTTCGACGAGATCGCCGTCGAGGAGGCGCTCCGGCTCAAGGAAGCGGCCAAGGCGACCGAGATCGTCGTCGCCTCGATCGGCCCACAACAGGCGGCCGAGACCATCCGCACCGCGCTCGCCATGGGCGCCGACCGCGGCATCCTGGTCAAGGCCGAAGGCGCGGTCGAGCCGCTCGCGGTGGCGAAAATCCTCAAAGCCATCGTGGACGCGGAACAGCCCGGCCTCATCATCATGGGTAAGCAGGCGATCGACGACGATTGCAATCAAACCGGCCAGATGCTGGCGGCGCTGCTCGGCTGGCCGCAGGGCACCTTCGCCTCCAAAGTGGCGCTCGACGGCGATGCGCTCCTGGTCACGCGCGAGGTCGACGGCGGCTTGCAGACGGTGAAGCTGAAAATGCCGGCTATCGTCACCACCGATCTGCGGCTCAACGAGCCGCGCTACGCCTCGCTGCCGAATATCATGAAGGCCAAGAAAAAGCCGATCGACGAAAAGACCGCCGCCGATTACGGCGTCGACGTCAAGCCGCGGCTCGAAGTGGTCAAAACCGCCGAGCCGCCGGTGCGCAAAGCCGGCGTCAAGGTGAAAAGCGTTGCCGAACTCGTCGAGAAGCTCAAAGAGGCGGGAGCGGTTTGATGGGGGCGTATATTCAATCGTCATTCCGGAAGCCGCGATGCGGCTGTCCGGAATCCATAACCACGATTCGTGCAGGACATGCGCCGTCAGTGATTATGGATTGCGGGCTCCTCGCTACGCTCGGCCCCGGAATGACAGGTCGGCGGGTTTGATATGCCGACGCTGCTTCTCGCCGAGCACGACAATGCCTCGCTCAAGGACGCCACCGCCAAGGCGCTGACCGCCGCCAAGGCGCTCGGCGCCGAAGTGCACATCCTCGTCGCCGGGCACAATTGCAAAGCGGTCGCCGAAGCCGCCGCAAAGCTCGACGGCGTCGCCAAGGTTTTGCTGGCGGATGCGCCCGCTTACGAGCACATGCTGGCCGAGCCGACCGCGGCGCTGATCGTCGCGCTCGCTGGACCTTACGAGACCATCATGGCGGCGGCGACCACCACGGGAAAGAACATCATGCCGCGCGTCGCGGCGCTGCTCGACGTCATGCAGATTTCCGACGTCATCAAAGTGGCGGCGCCGGACACGTTCGAACGGCCGATCTATGCCGGCAACGCCATCCAGACCGTGCGCACGCACGATGCCAAGAAAGTGATCACCGTGCGCACCGCGGCGTTCCAGGCGACGGGGCAGGGCGGCGCCGCGCCGATCGAGCAGGTTGCCGCCGCGGCCGATCCGGGCCTTTCCGGCTTCGTCGGCGAAGAACTGTCCAAGTCGGAACGGCCGGAATTGACCTCGGCGAAGATCATCATTTCCGGTGGTCGGGCGATGCAAAACCGCGAGAACTTCACCAAATATATAGAGCCGGTGGCGGACAAGCTTGGCGCCGCGATCGGCGCGTCGCGCGCGGCGGTCGATGCCGGCTATGCGCCGAACGACTGGCAGGTCGGGCAGACCGGAAAAGTTGTGGCGCCCGACCTTTATATCGCGGTCGGCATTTCCGGCGCCATTCAACATCTCGCCGGCATGAAGGATTCGAAGGTCATCGTCGCGATCAACAAGGATGAGGAAGCGCCCATCTTCCAGGTCGCCGATTACGGGCTGGTGGCCGATCTCTACCAGGCCTTGCCGGAGTTCGCGACGGAGCTCGATAAGGTTAAGCACTGAGCGTATGTGGCGCACGGTGCAAGATCGTCGTAAAAGGTGAATCGGTATGGTCGACGTCAAGGAACGGCCCAAAGCGCCGCAGATGCGCAGCGAGCAGGCGAGCGGGATGCCTCATTCCATTCGTAAGATCGGCGTCGTCGGCGCCGGCCAGATGGGCAACGGCATCGCCCATGTTTGTGCGTTGTCCGGCTTTCACGTGCTGCTCAATGACATCGCCGCCGACCGCATCACTGCGGGGCTCGCCACCATCAGCGGCAACCTGGCGCGCCAGGTCAGCCGTCAGCGTATCAGCGACGAGGAACGCCAGGCGGCGATGAAACGCATCACGCCGGCCGAGACGCTGGACGAGCTCGGCGACTGCGATCTCGTCATCGAGGCGGCGACCGAACAGGAGGACATCAAGCGCAAAATCTTCTCTGCGCTCTGCCCGTCGCTCAAGCCGGCGACCATCGTCGGCACCAACACCTCGTCGATTTCGATCACGCGGCTCGCCGCTGCGACCGACCGGCCCGAGCGGTTCATCGGCATTCATTTCATGAATCCGGTGCCGCTGATGGAATTGGTCGAGGTGATCCGCGGCATCGCCACCGACGACGCCACGTTCGAATCGACCAAGCAATTCGTCGGCAGGCTCGGCAAGCAGATCGCGGTGGCGGAGGATTTCCCCGCCTTCATCGTCAACCGCATCCTGCTGCCGATGATCAACGAGGCGGTCTACACGCTCTATGAAGGCGTCGGTAACGTCGAGGGGATCGACACGGCAATGCGGCTCGGCGCGCACCACCCGATGGGACCGCTGGAACTCGCCGATTTCATCGGGCTGGACACCTGCCTTTCGGTGATGCAGGTGCTGCACGAGGGTTTAGCCGACTCCAAATATCGGCCGTGCCCGCTGTTGGTGAAATATGTGGAGGCCGGCTGGCTCGGCCGCAAAACGCAGCGCGGCTTCTACGACTACCGCGGCGAAAAGCCGGTGCCGACCCGATAGTCGGACGACGGATGACAGACGACGGACGAACGCCGTCCTGTCCTCCGTCATCCGTCCGCTGTGCTCCGATTACGCCGCCGCGGCCATTTGCGGCGCGGTTTCGCTCCAGCAGGGCATCGTCGAAATGCGCTCGAACCAGCTCCGCACGTGAGAGTAGGGGGCGACCGGCATTCCTGCGCCCTGGGCGTGGAACAGCGGGGCGGCGACTGTGAAGTCGGCGATCGTCAGCACATCGCCGAGCAGATATTTCCGTTTCGCCAGGTGCGCATCCAGCACCTTGGCTTCCTTGTTGAAGGCTTCCGTGGCCTTGGCGACCGCGGTCTGGTCGGGCGCGCCGAGATTGACGAATTTCTTCACCAAGTTCTCGAATGTCAGCGGTCCGCAGGCTTGCGCGCTCCAATGCGCCAGTTCCCAGCATTGCCACCGCGTGATATCGGCGCGCGTGCGTGCATCGTTCGGCCACAGCGGCGTCGTGGTCTTCGAGGCGAGATATTGCAAGATCGCGTTCGATTCCCACAGCGTGAAATCGCCGTCGACCAAAGTCGGCGTGCGTCCGGTCGGGTTGAGCGCGAGATAGGTCGGCGCATATTGCGCACCCTTGGTCAGGTCGATGAATTCAAAGTCGAGTGGCATTTTCAGATACGCGGCGAGCGCGCGCACCTTCCATGTGTTCGGCGAGGCGGGAAAGCCATACAGCTTCATGGTCGACTCCTACATTTTGTTGTGGACGGTGCGGGGACTAATCGCAACATGAGGCGGATTTAGGTTGCTGGTATGACGCTTTTGGATCGATGACGGCGGCCTCGTAGCGGTCGTGATGGCGCACCCAGGCCATCGACCATTTCAGGCCGTCCTCGTCGCGGCCCTTTGGCGCGATGTCGAGGAAGTGATAGGTGCCGATGAACATATCGAGACCGCGTCCGTAGCTCGAATAGGTGTGGAAAATCTCGCCGGCCTCATTCTTGTAGAACACGCTGGCGCCGGGCCGCTCGTCGCTCGGAAACTCGGTCAATTCGTAATTGTACAGCGCTTTGCCGGCCGCCTTTTCTTCGGGAGTGGCCGAGACCTGATAGTCGAAGTTGAAATCGCTGCCGAACGACGACACCCATTCGAAGCGCCGGCCCATGCGCGCCTTGAACTTCTGGATTTCGGCAAGCGGCGCGCGCGAGACGACGACGAAGGCGGCGTCGCGTTGCGCCAGATGAATGACGGCCCCGTCGAAATGATCGGCGAGATAGGAGCAGCTCGGACAGCCCGCCTCCCAGCCGGGACCGAGCATGAAGTGATATAGGATGAGCTGGCTCTTGCCGCCGAACAAATCGGCAAGCGATTGCTTTCCGGACGGCGTATCGAACAGATAATTCTTCTCAACCTTTTCCCAGGGCAATTCGCGGCGCTTGCGGGCGAGCGCGTCGCGCGCCCGCGAAAATGCCTTCTCCTCGGCGAGGTGAGCCTTGCGCGCGGCGATCCAATCTTCGTGCGATACGATCTTGTGCGGTTCCATCTTCTCCTCTCGCAGCTCAGCTGATCTGCCACAAGTTCAATACCGCCAGCGCCGCGACGGTCAGCCACGTCAGCGACGTGCCGGCGATGCGGCCGAAACCCGGCTCGGACGTGTTCCACATTCCCCAAACATAGAGGAGCCGGCTGACGATGAGCACGATGCCCGCGATGTGCAGTGCCAGCGGCAATCCGCCGTCGAGTTCGTAGAGTCCCATCAGCACGAGACCGATCGGCACATATTCGATGGAATTTCCGTGGATCCGCGCCATGCGCAGCATCTGCGCATTACCGCCGTCGCCAAGCGTGACCTTGAGCTTGTTGCGGTTGACGGTGACATTGATGGCAAGCGCGGTCAGCAACAGCGCCAGGATACCAGCGTAGAGTGCGGTGATTTGGACAGACATGGAGTTTCTCCCCTAGGTTTGCGTTGCTCAGTTGTTTGCCGGTGTCATCCAGCCGACGCTGGCGCCGCCGGGCTCGAGTAGGATCGCGATGCGGCCGACGCCCGGCACGTCGAAGATCGGCTTCATCAGTTTGGCGCCCGCCGCGACCGCCTTCTTTACGCGCGTATCGACGTCGTCGACCGCGATATACGCCATCCAGCTTTCCGGGACGGGGCCGAATTCCGGCGCGCTGATATCGAAAACACCGGCCACCGACTCGTTATTCATTTTGGCAATCCAGTAAGTGCCGCCAGGGCCCATCGGCATCGCCTCGAAATTTCAGCCCATCGTGTCGGCATAGAATTTCTTGGCGCGCTCGGCATTCCGCGTCATCAATTCGTTCCAGTAAAACTTGCCGTGTGATCCACGCATGGTCTACTCCTTCATTTTCTCACCCCGCGAGCGGGGAGAGATTGATTTTCACGCGAACATCTTCTCCATCTTGTCGAGTGCGCCGTTCCAGCCGCCCTGGTGGCGGTCGCGCGCCTCGGCGTCGAAGAATTGCTCGTGGGTGAGCGTCAGCAACGTGCCGTCGCCGTCCGGCTTGAGCAGCACCGTCACCAGCGACTCACGCTCCGGCGAGGTTTTCCACGCCCAGGTGAAGACGAGCTTTTCGTTCGGAACGACCTCGCGATAAATGCCGCCGACGTCATGATCTTCCCCGGCCGGCGTTTTCATTTGCCATCGGTAGCGGCCGCCGACGCGCACATCGCATGCGGCATTGACCGCTTTGATTTCGCCCGGCCCCATCCAGCGTTTTACCTTGTCCGGATCGGTCCAGGCGGCAAAGACTTGCGCCGGCGGCGCCTTGAACCGGCGCTTGAGCGTGAGGCTCGGCTTGGTGGCGGTTTGGGTGTCCATGACTTTTCCTTTCGCAAAGAGGACTCTTCTTCCTCTAAAAAGGCGGCCAATCGATTGAGCCGCTCGGACCAGAACTGTTCATAACGGTTGAGCCACTCGAACGCGTCGCGCATCGGCTCGGCGTCGAGACGGCAGGCGACGACGCGTCCGGTTTTCGCGCGCACGACGAGCCCGGCGTCGGACAGCACGTCGAGATGCTTCATGATCGCCGGCAGCGACATGGCAAACGGCGCAGCGAGTTCGCTCACCGACAGATCGGGCGCGGCGGCGAGCCGCATTACCAAAGCGCGCCGCGTCGGGTCGGACAGCGCCGCAAAGGTGCGGTCGAGGCCATGATCGGAAAACTTAACCATATGGTTTAGTATCAGGAAGGCTACGGGGCTGTCAATCGCCTTTCATCCCCGTGAAAACGGGGGGAGGGGGCCCCCCAAGGGTGGATGCAATGCCGATTCACCCGTTTTTAAACTTCGCGGCGCTCAATCGCGGCGCCATGGACCCGACAAGCCTCATTACGGCGTTCCTGAGCGCCCAGACCGGTATGCTCCAGCTTGCCGTCGCGGCGCGGCTTGAGCGCATGAACGCGCCGGGCACGGCGTCGTCGGTGTCACAACTCGTCACCGCGGCGGATCAAGGCGCCAATTCGCTCGCCAACGTCGCCGCCGGTGTCGGCGCTAATCTCGACGTTACTGCGTGACGCTCTTTGCGTCGCCGGCGATCGCCGCGCCAACGAGCTTCACCCCATCGTCGCTCGCCCATTCGGCGGGGCCGGCCATGTTGCCGATCTCGCAGCCGTTGCGGTCGACGATCTCTGTCGTCGGCATGCCGAAAGCCTTGCCGGCCTCCTTCAGATCCTCGAACACGTGCGCGCTGGCGTCGGAATAATAGGCAAGATGCGTCACGCCGACGTTCTTTAGGAAGGCGATGGGCTTTGCCGGATTTCGGGTATCGATATTGACGGCGACCACCTCGAAATCGGGCCCGCCGAGCTTGGCCTGCAGCGCATCGAGCGCCGGCATTTCGCGCCGGCACGGCACGCACCAGGTCGCCCACAGATTGAGAAGCACGGCGCGGCCGCGCCAATCGGCGAGCGTCTTGTCGTGGCCTTGGGCATCCTTGAACGCGAGATCGGGCACGCGGAACGGCCGTTGCGCGACCGCCAGCGCGGCGACTTCGCCGTGAACCAGCGGCGCGATCCGTGTGGCGGCATTAACCGCCGGCCGGCAGGCGACATCGGCCGGATTGCTTCGTAGTCGCGCTATCCCGTATACCCCCGCCAGGACAATCAGGATTCCGACAGCCGCCGCGGTCGAAACGAGCCGCAGACGGCCGATTTTGCGCAGCGGCGAGGTGAATTGCTCGGTCATGAGAGGTCGGGGTTCATAAGCCAAAGTTCATAAGCGACGTGTAGCGACGTGTCATGAGCAACAAAATGTGGGGCGGGCGATTCGGCTCGGGACCCGATCCGATCATGGCGGACATCAACGCCTCGATCCATTTCGACCGCCACCTCTACCGGCAGGACATTGCCGCCAGCAAGGCGCATGCGGCGATGCTCGCCAAACGCGGCATTATCACGGCACAAGATGCAAAGCGGATCGCTCGCGGTCTAGACACGATCCTGTCAGAGATCGAGGCGGGCAAGTTTGTCTTCAGGCGAGCGCTGGAAGACATTCATATGAATGTCGAGAGCCGCCTTGCCGAGCTGATCGGGCCGGCGGCGGGACGGCTGCACACCGCTCGCTCGCGCAACGATCAGGTCGCTACCGATTTCCGGCTCTGGCTGCGCGACGCCATCGACGAAATCGACGCAGCCCTTGCGGCTTATCAGTGCGCGCTCGCGGAGAAGGCGCTCGACCATGCCGATACCGTCATGCCGGGCTTCACGCATTTGCAGCCGGCACAGCCGGTGACGCTCGGTCATCATCTGCTCGCCTATGTCGAGATGGCCGCGCGCGACCGCGGCCGCTTTGCCGACGCGCGGGCGCGCTTGAACGAAAGCCCGCTTGGCGCAGGCGCGCTGGCCGGAACGTCGTTTCCGATCGACCGCGGCATGACCGCAAAGGCTCTCGGTTTTAGGCGCGCGATGGCGAACTCGCTCGACGCCGTCGCCGACCGAGACTTCGTCCTGGAGACGCTGTCGGCCTGCGCGATTGCGGCCGTGCATCTGTCGCGCTTTGCCGAGGAGATCGTGATCTGGTCGTCGCCGCTTGCGGGCCTGATCCGGCTGTCCGACAAATTCACCACCGGCTCCTCGATGATGCCGCAGAAGCGCAATCCCGACGCCGCGGAATTGGTGCGCGCCAAAGCCGGCCGCATCGTCGGCGCGCTTACGGCGCTGTTGCTGGTGATCAAAGGGCTGCCGCTCGCCTATCAGAAAGACCTGCAAGAGGACAAGGAGGGCGCCATCGATGCAATCAGCACGCTCGCATTATCGCTTCATGCGATGACCGGCATGGTGTCGGATCTGGAGCCTGACGTCGCGCGGATGAAGCAAGCCGCGGGCGAGGGCTACTCGACCGCCACCGATCTTGCCGATTGGCTCACCCGCACGCTGAAGCTGCCGTTCCGCGAGGCGCACCGCGTCACCGGGCGGATCGTCGCCAAGGCGGCGCAAGCGGGTGTCGCGCTCGACCAGCTGCCGCTGAAAACCATGCAAACGGTCGAGCCGCGCATCACCAAGGCGGTGTTCGCGGTGCTTTCGGTCGGCAATTCGGTTAGAAGCCGCAAGGCGCTCGGCGGCACGGCGCCGAACAATGTCCGCCGCGAGGCTAAACGCTGGCTCAAGCGGCTCAAGCATAAGGGCATAAGCGTTTAGCAACGGCTTTACGCGATGCTGTCGGACACAATGTCGCCGCTGCCGTGGCGTTATAGTAGGACTGAAAAAGCCGTTGGGATGGGTGTTTTGGCACGCACGAATGTTCCGCGCATTGCCGCGCGTGCGGGAATCCAGAACTGGGCCTCCGCTTGCGCTGGGACGAGCGGTATTGGTCGAACGCTGAGGTTCGCGACAGCGTTCATCGCCACGCTGGGGCTTTCGTTCTGCGGCCGCGAAGGTCCGCTCGAACTGCCGCCGGGGCCGGCGCCGGGCACTCCAGCCGCAACGTCGCAACTGACCTCGCCGGACGGCACGCCCGCTCCCGGCTCGCCGCAGGACACGGCGGCGAAAAACGGCTTCGACGCGCAGGGCAATCCGGTGGCGGCGCCAGGCCAGAAACGATTCTTCATTCTCGATCCGCTGCTGCAGTAGGAAGCGCGCCTAATCCGTCATCCTGAGGTGCGACCCCCGACTCGATCGGGGGGAGCCTCGAAGGATGCACGGCCCGGACCGTCGCCCTTCGAGGGCCGCGGAGCTTGCCATTGGGCCGGCCGCTTCGGGCCGGACCCGTTGGCGGCCACCTGCAGTGTGACGGGGGAATAAGCAAATCGCTTCATCCCGTTACGATCATGCTTTAAAGACTTTCCATGCACCATTTCACCTATCGCGGCGGCATGCTCCACGCCGAAGCGGTCGATCTCGACGCGTTGGCGGATGCCGTCGGCACGCCGTTCTATTGCTATTCGAGCGCGACCATCGAGCGGCACTATAAGGTCTTCGCCGGCGCCTTTGCCGACGTCGATGCGCTGGTCTGTTACGCCATCAAGGCGAACTCCAACCAGGCGGTGATTGCGACATTGGCAAAACTCGGCGCCGGCGCCGACGTCGTCTCCGCAGGCGAATTGGTGCGCGCAACGAAAGCCGGCGTCGCCGCGGACAAGATTATGTTCTCCGGTATCGGCAAGACCGCGGGCGAGCTTGCACTGGCGGTCGAGCACGGCGTTCTGTGCATCAATGTCGAATCCGAGCCGGAACTGGAGCTTCTCGCTTCGATCGCCGCCGCCAAGGGGCGCACCGCGGATATTTCTATTCGGGTCAATCCGGACATCGATCCGAGGACGCATGCCAAGATCGCGACCGGCAAGGCCGAGAACAAATTCGGCATTCCGATCAGCCGCGCGCGCGAAGTTTACGCGCGGGCGGCAAGGCTCAAAGGCGTGCGGGTGATCGGCGTCGACATGCATATCGGCAGCCAGATCATCGAGCTCGATCCGTTCGGCGATGCGTTCGCTTTATTGGCCGACTTTGTCGGCGTGCTGCGCGCCGACGGTCATAGCATCAGCCATGTCGACGTCGGCGGCGGCTTAGGCATTCCCTATCGCGAGGACAACGAGCCGCCGCCCGATCCCGACGCCTATGCCGCGATCGTCAAGCGCGCGACGCAAAGCCTAAAGTGCAAGCTAATTTTCGAGCCGGGCCGGCTCATCGTCGGCAATGCCGGGATTCTGGTGACGCGCGTTATTTACGTAAAGCGCGGCGAAGCCAAGACCTTTGTCATCGTCGATGCCGGCATGAACGATCTGGTGCGGCCGACGCTCTATGAAGCGCATCATGACATTCGCCCGGTTCGCGAAAGCGCGCCGGGCGCGCGCCGAATCATGGCGGACGTGGTCGGACCGGTCTGCGAATTGGGCGACTATCTCGCGCTCGACCGCGCACTTCCCGCGCCGGAGCCCGGCGATCTCCTCGCCGTGATGACTGCCGGCGCCTATGGTGCGGTCCAGGCCGGCACCTATAACAGCCGCCCGCTCATCGCCGAAGTGCTTGTTCGCAATGATGAATGGGCGCTGGTCCGGCCGCGCATCAGCGCCGAGGAACTGATCGCGCTCGACCGCCTGCCGCCCTGGCTCTGAACTGGCTTTGAACTTGCTTTGACTAAATGTGTCGGCAGGTCGAGTGCCACGAACCGGCCCACATGTTATTGTGTTGTCTGCACAATAAATGTCGCACAAGCGGAGCGGCCGCGGAGCCCTTGGTGACGGAACAGCCTGTGCCCCAATCTGTGCCCGAGTCGCGTCAAGTAGATCGCCAGGCCGACCCGGCGACCAAGTCGCTGTTGGCTGCGGCGCTGCGACGCGCGCGCTGGACCATTGTTTGGGAGCGGCTATGGCCAGCGCTGGCGACGCTTCTCACCGCGGCCGGGATTTTCCTCGCGCTGTCCTGGCTCGGCTTGTGGCTGTGGCTGCCGGCGCTTGGCCGCGCCGTCGGCGTCGTCGCGATAGGGCTCGCCGTCGTCGCGGCTTTGATCCCGCTCCGCCTGTTGCGCATGCCGGCCGTGGCCGAGGGTTTAAGCCGGCTCGATCGCGGCAGCGGGCTGCGCCATCGCCCGGCGACTGCGATCGCCGACGCGCTCGCGGTCACTTCGAAAGATCCTTATTCGCTGGCGCTGTGGAACGCCCACGTCGAACGCGCTGTAGCGGCGGCGGACGCGCTCAAGTCCGGCAAGCCTTCGCCGCAGGTCGCCTGGCGCGACCCGTATGCCCTCCGCGCGCTGGTGCTCGTTGCTTGCATCGCCACGTTTTTCGCGGCCGGCGGCGAGCGCTGGGCGCGCATCGCGGCGGCGTTCGACTGGCGCGGCGTGGTGCTGCCGGCGAATTTCCGCGTCGACGCCTGGGTCGAGCCGCCCGCCTATACCGGCAAGCCGCCGATCGTGCTGCCGGGTATGCATCCGGGCGAGGCGACGGCGCAGGCGCAGACCGACGGACCATTCGCCGTGCCGGTCAATTCGACACTGATCGTGCGTTCGACCGGCAACATCAATCTCGATCTCTCAGCAACGGGCGGCGTCACGCCGTCGAAGGTGGCGGCGCAAGCCCCGGCCGGCACGCAGGAGCATCGCTATGCGATCGCCGGGACCGGCGCGGTGGCGCTGCGCGGCGCCGCCGGCGACCTCACCTGGCCGTTCAACGCCATCCCCGACAATCCGCCGACCATCGCATTGACCAAAGATCCGCAAGAGCAGAACCGCGGCTCGCTGCTCTTGTCGTACCGGCTCACCGACGATTACGGCGTAACGCAAGCCGAGGCGACCTTCACCCGCAAGGACGATCCGGCCGCGTCCGATGCGCCCGGCGACAAACCGCGACAGGCGCCGCATCCGCTCTACGGGCCGCCGCAGTTCGCGCTGGTTCTGCCCCAGGCGCGCACCAGAAACGGCGTCGGCCAGACCATCAAGGATTTGACCGATCATCCCTGGGCCGGTGCCGAAGTAACGATGACGCTCGTCGCCCATGATGACGGCGGCAATGTCGGCAGGAGCGAACCGTTCACCTTCCGCCTGCCGGAGCGCGCCTTCACCAAACCCTTGGCGCGGGCGCTGATCGAACAGCGGCGCGATCTCGCCATGGACGCCAATACGCGCCCGCAAGTCATTACCGCGCTTGATGCGCTGGCGATTGCGCCGGAAAAATATACGCCGGAGATCGGCGTCTATCTCGGGCTGCGCTCGATTTTCTGGTCGCTGGTTCGCGCCAAAAGCGACGACGACCTGCGTGGTGTGGTGACGCAGCTGTGGCAGATGGCGGTCGACATCGAGGACGGCAACATTTCCGACGCGCAGCAAGCGCTGCGCAACGCCGAGAATGCCCTGCAGCAGGCGCTCGAACGCGGCGCCAGCGACGCCGAGATCAAGCAGCTCATGGACCAGCTGCGCGCGGCGATGGACCGCTACATGCAAGCTTTGGCCGAGCAGCTTCGCAACAACCCGCAGCAGCTGTCGCGTCCGCTCGGCCCCAATACCCGGGTGTTGAGCCAGCGCGATCTGCAAAACATGCTCAATCGGCTCGAGAACCTGTCGAAGAGCGGCGCCAAAGATGCAGCGCAGGCGCTCCTCCAAGAGCTCGAGCAGATGATGGAGAACATGCAGATGGCGTCGCCGGACATGAACAGCGACGAGAGCGACGAAATGTCGGAGCTCGACCAGCTCGGCGACATGATCCGCCAGCAGCAGGATTTGCGCGACCGCACCTTCAAGCAGGGTCAGCAGGGTGCGCAGCGCGGCCAGCACGGCCAGCCGCAGCGGCCGGGCGATTCGCTCGGCCAATTGCAGCAGAGCCAGCAGGCCTTGCGCGACCGGCTTAGCCAATTGCTCGAGGACTTGAAGAACCGCGGCCTCGGCCAGAACCAACAGGGTCAGCAGGGCCGGCAGGCGCCGGGCCAGGGTCAGAACCAGGGTCAAGGCGGCGACGGACTCGATCAGCTCGGCCGCGCCGGCGACGCCATGGGCGAGGCCGAGGGCGATCTCGGTCAGGGCAATGCCGACGACGCGGTGGACTCCCAAGGCCGCGCGCTCGACGCATTGCGCAAGGGCGCGCAATCGCTGGCGCAGTCGCTGCAGCAGCAGACGGGGCAGGGCGCCGGCCAAGGCCGCGGCAGCCGCTTCGGCGAGTCGCGCGGCGAGAACGACACCGATCCGCTCGGCCGTCCGTTGCGCGGGCGCGACTATGGCGATGACGCCACGGTGAAGATTCCCGGCGACATCGACGTGCAGCGTGCGCGACGCATCATCGAGGAATTGCGCCAGCGTTTCGGTGACCTGGGCCGGCCGCAGGAAGAGCTCGACTACATCGAGCGGCTATTGAAGAATTATTAGTGCTCCGTCACCCTGAGGTGCGACCCCCGATTTGATCGGGGGGAGCCTCGAAGGGCGACGGCCCGGGGCCGTGCATCCTTCGAGGCGCGCCTTGGGCGCGCACCTCAGGATGACGGTCCAATCGTAGCCATGTCCCGCGTTCGGCACAGCGTGCGGGTGCCTGCGTTGACACGCCCCCCTATCGGCCTAAATTAAAGGGGTTCCGAGGGGTGCCCAATAAGGGCTGAGAAAAACCCTTTGAACCTGATCCGGGTCATGCCGGCGAAGGGACAGGGACTTGCTCTCACGGCAGCATGTCCTCCCCCAGCCGAGCCCCGGTGAACGCCACGGGAGCGTGCCATGCAAACATCGATCTTTCTCGCCCGGTTGCTCGGTCCGCTATTTCTGATTGTCGGCGTCAGTGTTCTGCTCAATCCGAGCGCCTTCCGCACCTTGGCGGGCGAAGTGGTGCGCAGCGTGACGCTGGTCTATCTGTTCGGCCTGATGGATTTCGCCGCCGGCCTCGCCATCGTGCTCACCCATAATGTGTGGTCGCTGCACTGGCCCGTGCTCATCACGCTGGTCGGCTGGCTCCTGCTCATTCGCGGCGCGGTGCGCGTCCTGATCCCGGAAAAGATCATGGGCTACGCCGCAAAGCTCATCGCCAACAGGCAACTCATTCCGACGGCGGGCGTTGTCAGCGGTCTTATCGGCCTGGTGTTTTGTTACTACGGCTACGTGCACCCTTAAGGAGCGCATCATGAATAAGCCTCTCTCCGAATCCGATCTCGCCACGCCGAAGGTCACGACCGGCCCGATCGCCGGCTCGCGGAAAGTTTATTCGGCGCCGGAGGCCGCGCCCGACCTGCGGGTGCCGCTGCGCGAGATTGCGCTCTCGGAAGGCGCGGGCGAGGAGCCGGTGCGGGTCTACGATCCGTCCGGCATCTATACCGAGGCCGATGCGGCGATCGACGTCGAAAAGGGTCTTAAGCGCACGCGCGTTCAATGGGTGCGTGAGCGCGGCGGCGTCGAGGACTACGACGGCCGCCCGATCAAGCCGGTCGACAACGGCAACGTCAGCGGCAAGCATTTGGCGCGCAATTTCCCTAACACGCCGCGGCCGCTGCGCGGCAGAGGTCAGATGTCAGATGACGGAGGTCAGATCGGTTATCCGATCTCCGACATCCGATCTCCGACATCCGATCTCCGCGGCACAGGTCAGATGTCGGATGACGGAGGTCAGAATCCATCCGACCTCCAACCTCCGACCTCTGATATCCGCCATCCCATCACGCAATTGGAATGGGCGCGCGCCGGCGTCATCACCAAGGAAATGATCTACGTCGCCGAGCGCGAAAATCTTGGGCGAAAGACAATGCTTGACGTCGCCCAAGAAGCGCACGACGACGGCGAGAGCTTCGGCGCGTCGGTGCCGCTGTTCGTCACGCCGGAATTCGTGCGCTCGGAAGTGGCGCGCGGCCGCGCCATCATTCCCTCCAACATCAACCACGGCGAATTGGAGCCGATGATCATCGGGCGCAACTTCCTCACCAAGATCAACGCCAATATTGGCAACTCCGCCGTCACCTCCTCGGTCGAAGAGGAAGTGGAGAAGATGGTGTGGGCGATCCGCTGGGGCGCCGACACCGTGATGGACCTCTCCACCGGGCGCAACATCCACAACACCCGCGAATGGATTTTGCGCAATTCGCCAGTCCCGATCGGCACCGTGCCGATCTATCAGGCGCTGGAGAAGGTCAACGGCGATCCCGTCAAGCTCGACTGGGAGTGCTACAAGGACACGCTGATCGAGCAGTGCGAGCAGGGCGTCGATTATTTCACCATCCACGCCGGCGTGCGGCTCGCCTACATCCACCTCACCGCCAACCGTGTCACCGGCATCGTCTCGCGCGGCGGCTCGATCATGGCGAAGTGGTGCCTAGCACACCACAAAGAAAGCTTCCTCTACGAGCGCTTCGACGAGATTTGCGACCTGATGCGCAACTACGACGTGTCGTTCTCGCTCGGCGATGGTTTGCGCCCCGGCTCGATCCGCGACGCCAACGACCGCGCGCAGTTCGCCGAGCTGGAAACGCTCGGCGAGCTCACCAAGGTCGCCTGGACCAAGGGTTGCCAGGTGATGATCGAAGGCCCCGGCCACGTGCCGCTGCACAAGATCAAGATCAATGTCGACAAGCAGCTCAAGGAATGCGGCGAGGCGCCGTTCTACACACTGGGCCCGCTCGTCACCGACATCGCGCCGGCCTACGACCACATCACCTCGGCAATCGGCGCTGCCATGATCGGCTGGTTCGGCACCGCCATGCTCTGCTACGTCACGCCGAAGGAGCATCTCGGCCTGCCGGACAGGAACGACGTCAAGGACGGCGTCATCGCCTATAAGATCGCCGCGCACGCCGCCGACCTCGCCAAGGGCCACCCCGCTGCGCAATTGCGCGACGATGCGCTCTCCCGCGCCCGCTTCGATTTCCGCTGGAAGGACCAGTTCAACCTCTCGCTCGACCCTGACACCGCGCTCAAATACCACGACGAGACGCTGCCCAAGGACGCGCACAAAGTGGCGCATTTCTGTTCGATGTGTGGGCCGAAATTCTGCTCGATGAAGATCACGGCGGATGTTCGGGATTACGCCGCCGGCCTCTCCGACAACGAAAAGGCCGCGCTCTATCCGGATGCCGCGAAGCAGGGGATGGCGGACATGTCGAAGAAGTTCTTGGACATGGGCGCGCAGGTTTATGTCGATAAAGCGCAGGCTGTTAGAGAAAGTAACAAGGCGCTTTGACAGGTGACCTGTCCGTCGTAGTGGCCTGCACCCGGTTCACACCGAGTTAGGTGTTTTGATGGAGCTCATGGAGCGACGGAAGTTTACGCGGGAGTTCAAGCTTGAGGCTGTGCGCCTGATCAAGGATCGAGGCGTATCGTATGCGCAGGCATCGCAGGATCTGAGCGTTCCCACATCGCAGCTGCGAAATGTTTGAATAAAAATACGACTCACGTTTTTTTTAATAGCCATCCGGGCTACTTGCTAAGACCTCACCCTTCCTCCATCCACATTCAGCGTTTGCCCGGTCATGAAAGCGGCGTCGTCGCTGGTGAGAAACGACAGTGCGCCCACCAGATCGTCCGGCACTTCCGGCCGCTTGATCGCCTGCAGGCTGGCGACGGCGTGAAATTCTTCATCCATGTTGGCGAAGCCTGGACGCGGCTTGCGCACGAGCGTTCCCGGCGAACGGGTCAACCCCGGTGCGATGGCGTTGACGGTGACGCCGTCAGCAGCGACATCGCCCGCCAGCGCCCGGGTGAAGCCGATGATGCCGCCTTTGCTGGCGACGTAATGCGCAAAGCCGGTGGTCACCGAGCCGAAGGTGCTCGACGCCATGCTGACGACGCGCCCCCATTTGCGCACGCGCATCCCGCGAACGAAGGCTGAGGTGACCAGGAAGGTGCCGTCGAGATTGATGGAAAGCACCTTGCGCCAGTCGGCAAATGTCATGCCGGCAAAATCTTGCTGCGGAAAAATGCCGGCGCAGTTCACCACGATATCGACACGGCCGAATTTTTGCTGCACCTGCCGCGCCATCGCCGCGACCGAGTCCTCTTTCGACACGTCGCACACGACCGCGAGCGCCTGCCGCCCGGCGGCTTCGACGAGTTTCACGGTTTCGTCTCCGTCGTCGAGGTCGGCGATGGCGACATGCACGCCATCCTCGGCGAGACGCTTGGCGAAGGCCTGTCCGATGCCATTGGCGGCGCCGGTGATGACGGCGACTTTGTCCTTGTGTCCTTTGCCCACGACGCGTCTCCCTGAATTGTCGTTGTGCGGCCAAGCGCAAATCTATCGGTCCCCGCGATAGCGGGGGAGGGGGCATAGGGCTTCGCGCTGCCGCGCTCGGCGGCCCCTCCCCCAACCGAACTCGATATATCGAGTTCGGTTAATTAAAGCTGCCGAAGTCGGAAACATCCGACTTCGGGTGGGAGAGGCCAATTTTTCTGGATCAGAAATCGGGTGTCGCCGCGCGCGGTCTCGCGCCATGTGTTGCTCAGAACACAGGAGCACACATCATGCACTTCCGCATCCAGGGCCTGCCGGCCGGACAATTCGCCCCGCTATTCGCGCTGTCCGATGACGCGCTTAAGGAACGCGGCGCGGTGCGCACCATTGCCGACGGGCCGCGCCCGTGCCGCATCAGCCTCACCGACGCCAAAGCCGGCGACGAACTGATCCTGGTCAATTACGAGCATCACGCCGTCGCCTCGCCCTACCGCATGCGCTTTGCGATTTACGTGCGCGCGGGCGAAGAGACGTTTGACGCCGTCGATGAGGTGCCGGAGCAGTTGCGCAAGCGAACGCTTGCGGTGCGCGGCTTCGATGCCGGCGGCATGATGACCGGCTGGGAATTGATCGAGGGCGTCAAGCTCGAAGAGGCGATCGAACGGCAGTTCGCCGATCCGCGCACGGCCTATCTGCACGTCCACTTCGCCGCGCCCGGCTGTTACGCCGCACGCATCGAGCGGGCATGAGGGTTACTCCACTCATTCCCGTACTCGGGTCTGGCTTCGCCAGCCCGAGCACAGGCTCCAGTAGAATCCAGGCTGGGTCCCCGCCTTCGCGGGGACGAACGGAGAAACCGGGCGATTCTCCCTCTCCCCTGCGCGGCTGGAACGGCGTGCCGCGCGGCGCGATCTTCCAGCGCGGCGATCAGTAGCTTCCCCGGCTACTTCACCGTGATCACCAGGCCGTTGAGGTCGGCGCTGACGATGGCGCCGACCGAACTGCCGGACAGCGTCAGCACCGCGCCGTGCTGGTTGGTCAGCACGATCGCCTGCGCGCCCCGTCCGACGGCCGCGCCGACATTCCCCGCGGCATAGACGCCGGCGACATCCGACGGGCCGATGATGTTGCTCACCGTGCCGCGAAAGCGAGTCTCGGAAGCGCCGAAGGTAAACCCGTAGCTGATGCCGCCGATCGAGAGCGGATACTGCCTGCCGTGGAAGACGAGCGTGCCCGAGCCGCCCGAGCCGCCGATGACAAAGCCAGCCTTGACCACGCTGAAGCTGATGCTGCCGCCGTCGGCATATGCGGCGGACACAAACGTGACGCCGGCCAAGGCCAGCAATGCAATCAGGCTTGGACGAAGGGCGGATAAGCTGCGCATGGGTGTTGCTCCTAAAGGACGTGTGAGGACGCGAAATGGGCTTTGCCGAGGGGACAAGCCTAGCATGCAAAGCCCGGATTGAGCACCCGGGTCACGCGATGCGAGGTGGGGGAGAGGCGAATTTTTGTCTCCGGATTTCGCGTTGCTCAATCCGGGGCTACATATTCAACCCGCTTTCGATTTCTTCGCCTTGCGCAAATCTGCAGTGGGCAGCGGCAAATTTTGCTATAATCGTGCGCGGCGTCAGATCGAAAAAAGGGGAAGAGGCAAATGGCCGATACCAAGAAGGAGCGGGGAGCCGCAAATGGCGCGCGGCCGCCGATGGTTTCCGATTACGGCCTGGCAATGATGGTCTACGTCTTATACTTGCTCGGCTTCCTCACCGGGGTCAGCGCGGTGGTCGGCCTGATCATTGCGTCGATTCAGGTCGAGCGGGCCGATCCGGTCAGCCGCAGCCATTTCCGGTTTCAGATCCGGACCTTTTGGATCGGGCTCGCTTATATCGTGGCCGGCGCAATCACGCTGCATGTCGGGATCGGCGCGCTAATCCTGCTGTGGTGGATCGTGTGGACCGCGATGCGGTGCGTCAAAGGCCTTCTGGCCTTGAATGCGGGCGAGCCGATCGCCGATCCGGAGTCGTTCCTGTTCGGCTGAGCGGTGCGGAAGGCAGGCGCGTTTTACCGCCCGCTTGGCTGATCCGCTTCCTGCAGGATGCGCTCCTGCACCGCCGGGCTGTCCATGATGCCCATATGGGTGTAGCCGGGGACCGGAATATTCTCGGCGCCGGCAATGGTGCCGCCAAGTTCGCCGACGAAATTCACCGCATGCGCCACGCCTGAGACTGTGGCCGGGGCCGACGGATCGACGCCGATCATGGTCACGTCGCGGGCGCCGCAGGCCGCCGCCGCGGTCGCCACCTCCGCCGCCCGCTCGGCGCCGAACGAATGGCCGATGACGACGATGCGGTCGTCGGCGTGGGCGCAGGCATCCGCCGCGAACGCGCGGTTCTGCTCATAGCTGCCATAGGTCACGATATAGCCACGCTCGCGCAGCCGGGCGGCGATCGTCGCCAGTCCTCGGCCGACAAACAGGCCGTTCATCACATAGGCGCGGGTGGCCGCCCAGGAGTCCGTGGTCAGCGCGGCCAGGAGCGCCATGGCGCAGCACATCAGGCGCATCGATCGTAGCATTGGCCGATAAAAGGACATCCGGCAAGTCGCGATCTGAAGGAAGTTGGCAGGGGAGGCAAATCCGCGCATCCGCGCTACACTGCCGCGATGATCACTCTTTATTCCTACCCGGAACTCTACGGCGTTGCGGACAACAACGGCTACGGGCTCAAAGTTTTTGCCTTCATGCGGCTTGCCGGCGTGCCGTTCGGACACGAGCATATCTTTGACGCTTCGACCGCGCCGCGCGGGCAGCTTCCTTAGATCATCGACGACGGCCACTCGATCGGCGACAGCGACACCATCATCGCGCATCTCAACACCAAATACCGGCTGACCATCGATGCAGCGCTGACGCAAGCGCAGCGCGATCAAAACCTGCTCGTCGCGCGCATGCTCGACGACCTCTATTGGGTGATGTCCTATTCGCGCTGGCAGGACGATCGCCACTGGCCGGCATTTTGCGCGGCGCTCATGCGCGAACATCCGAGCCTCTACGAACCCGGCCTGCTCAAGGCCAAGGAGTTCAATGCGTCGCGCTATTATTACCAGGGCATCGGCCGCTTCACGCCCGACGCCGCCTATGCGCGCGGGCTCGCCGATCTTGCGGTTCTAAGCCGCGCCGTTCCGGCCGCCGGCTATGTGCATGGACCCCAACCCACCAGCGTGGATGCCGGCATCTACGGCTTCATCGCCAATATCTATTTCTACGACATCGAGACGCCGCTGAAGCAATTCGTTTCATCTCAGCAAAATCTGGTGCGCCACTGCATGGCAATCCATGACGCGGTGATGCGCAGGCAGGGCGCTGCGGCAGCCTCGTAATTGCCGCGCCAAGGCGACATTACGCGGCGACTGCGTCGAACTTGACCAAACTGTCGAAGCGATGACCGCAGCTGTCGCAAATCCAAAAATGCCGGATTTCCACGCCGCTGAGGCATTCCGAGAATTCCGGATATTCCGGCGCCATCATCATTTCGCCGCACTTCGGGCAGGACGGACGCCCGAAATAGCGTTCGTGAAAATAACGCATCGGCGCAACCACTTGGAGCGTCATGGCGATCCTCCGTGCTCGATTGGGACCTGTTAACGGCCCTCTATGTCATCCTTGCGGTCGCCGCTTCAATAAACCGTGAAGGACGCGGGCGGCTTTTTATAGAACCGTTCGCATTGACGACAATGCCGTGACAGGCGCGTCACCCAGAAGGAGTTGCGGAAGCAAAATCCGCAATCAACTTGGCCGCGCGGCGCCGGATTTCGCGAGCGCTCAATCCACTTGCTTGCCCTTTAACCGTTGCGGCCCTCTTTGGCCTGGCTGTCCAGGAACTCCGACAAGCTGCCGCCCTGGCCCTTTTTCTTGGCCTTGCGCTTCGGCGCGGCGGCCGGGGGCGGCGGGGTTGCGGCGTCGCGCGCCAGGCGGAGCGCTTTGAGTCGCGCGGTCCGGGCGCGTAGCGCCGCAGCCTCGGTTTCGTATTCAAACATGGCCTTTTTGGCGTCCTGCGCCCGCTGCAGCTTGGCGAACTGCGCGCCCGCCTCATGCTTGGATTTGTCCGCCATATCGCGTCCTTTCGCTTAAATCATCCAGGTCGGCATGGACATAGAGGCTTTAGGCCCAATATGCGAGGTAAATCGGGATTAAAGTAAGCGACACAAACGCTGGCGATCCACGGCACGCCGGCGGTTAGCCGCGCGCCGGGTTTCGTTCACTGGCCTGTCGTCCTTTCCCTCCCCCTTTCCACCCACACCGGGAGAGGGGAATTTTTTGCGTACCGGCCGCGGCGTATGATCGCCCCAATCGATCAAACCAGGGGAGGTCAAAATGGCCGGGCTGTTACAAAACCATATCGCAGCTGTCACCGGCGCGGGGTCCGGAATCGGCCGCGCCATCGCACTCGGCTACGCGCGCGAGGGCGCCGCGGTCGCGGCGTTCGATATCGACGGCGCGACTGCCGCCAGGACGGCGGCGGACATCCGCGACGCCGGCGGCAAAGCCAAGCATTTTGTGCTCGACGTCTCCGATCGGCTGGCGTGCCGCGACGCCGCGGCGAAAGTCGCAAGCGAGGTCGGCGCGGTGTCGATTCTGGTCAACAACGCCGGCATCAACCGTCGCAACGCCTTTGCCGGCAACGCCGACGCCGTGATCAAGGACTGGCAGGACATCATGGCGATCAATCTCAACGGAGTGTTCAATGTGACGCACGCGTTCCTCGAAAGCTTGCGCGCGGCCAAGGGGCGCATCGTCAACATCGCCTCGATCCAGTCTTTCGTGCATGTGCGCACGCCGAATTCGCCGGCCTACACCACCTCGAAGCACGGCGTCCTCGGTTTTACCCGCGCGCTCGCCGCCGAGCTCGGCAAGGACGGCGTGCGCGTCAATGCCATCGGCCCCGGCCTGATCGAGACGCCGTTGAACGCGCAAGTCCGCGCCAACAATCCGGAACTGATAAAAATCTTTCTCGATCACACGCCGCTCGGCCGCACCGGCAAGCCGGAAGACATCGTCGGCCCGGCGCTCTTTCTCGCCTCCGATCTGTCGGCCTATGTCACCGGCACGATCGTCATGGCCGACGGCGGCTATCGGACGATTTGAGCAAGCATGCTTGGTCGGACGCGCTATTTCGCCTTCACCTGGTCCGCGGTCTTGAGAATGATCTCGGGCTTGCCGCGGTAGAGCGAAACCGCTCCGGTAATATCCACGGTCTTGCCGTCAAGCGATTTGACGCGGAAATTTGCCGGCGTCGCCGGTGAAAATCACGGCGGCAAAGGCATTGTCGGGATAGCGGCCGCCCATATCGATAAAGATCATGCCGGAGCGCGCGGTATAGACATTGCCGACCGCGCCTTCGACCGTCACGGTCTGACCGACATGAGTTTCGCTTCCGAAGGCGCGATGGTCTGGATCTGCGCCAGCGCCGGCCCAGCGCGGTCAGCGCCAGCCTCGGAGCCAGCAACCCAAGCGCCAGAATGAAAGCTTTCATGTTCACCTCCGCGCCAATTCGCAGCTGGAATATCCTTGCGATCGAGTCAAGCCCGGGGCTGAGGCGAAGCTGGCGATTGCCTTGCCGCGTCGTCGATGGCGCGAAGAAGCGTTAGCAGCGCCGAGTTGAGCGGGGTGGCGATGCCGTGGCGCGCGCCGGCGGCGACGATGGCGCCGGTGAGCGCGTCGACTTCGAGGCGGCGCCCGGCCAGCCGATCGAAATACATCGACGTGCCGAGTTCGCCGGAAAACGTAAACAGCGTCGCCATGGCGCGCGCGGGCTCGTCGTCGGCGAGCTTTGCGCTTTCGGCGCGCGCAACCGCGACGGCTTCGGCGAGAATGGCGTGGCACAGCTCCTGCACATCCGGCCGGCGTAACACTTCCTGGCGCCGCAGCGTCAGCGTAGTGATCGGATTGGCGACGGCATTGATCAGAAGCTTGCGCCAAATCAGCGTGGCGAAGTCGTCGCTGAGGAGGACGCGCAGTGGCGTGCCTTCCAACAGCCGCGAGAAGCGGCGGCCCGCGTCGTCGTTCGCCACCGCAAGGTCCTGGTCGGAGCCTTGCCGCAGGCGCACGCGGTCGGGGGCGAGACGCTCGCCGTTGTAATAGACGATGACCGGCAGCACGGTGGCGCCATTGGCGAGCGGCGCCACGCGGGCGATGTGACCGATGCCGTTCTGCAGCACACCGACGCGCGTCGAGCGCGTGCACAGGCGCGCAAGCCACGGCGCCGCCGCTTCCGTCTGATGCGTCTTGGTGCAGAGCAGCACCCAATCGACGGCTTTAGCCTCCGACGGATCGGTGAGCGCGCGGAGCTTGATTTCGCCCGGGCCGTCCGGCCGTTCAAGCGTGAACCGCTCGATCGGCCGACGCACGCAGGCGATGACATCGTGCCGTCCGGCCGCGACCAGACAGCCTGCGGCGACGCCGCCGATGCTGCCAAGCCCGACCACGGCGACGCTTAACCGCTGCGCTGGCGTCGGCTCTGTCATGCCGCTAAAGTTCATGCCGCCAAAGTTCACGGCGCCATGGTTGGGCAGATCGGCCGAAAGTCAAATAGTTTGGCTACCAGCCACCCGGTTGCTGCCCGGCCGCCGCGGTTGCGGCTCGGGCCGTAATCGGGCTGGCTCTGCGCGCCGTTCGACCGAAACGAGTTCTTACCCGATAACCCGACCTCAGGTACGCTGAAAGATTTAACAGAACCGCCATCATCGACACCAATCATCATTCTACATTTCATAATTCATAAAAGATCGATTTTCGAGGTATTTCGTCAGCAGACAAGAAAGTGTCATCTTGGATTCTACGGAAATAGAATCCCGCTTGAGAGACGTCAGCGTCGTTCCGAATTTTCTATCAGGCGATTGCCATCGCTACGATGCTCATTTCGATCGCGAGGTGGGATACTTTGTCGAAAGCACGACGCGTAAGCCCATCACATTCGATTTCACCAAGGACTATGCTGAATCCTTGTTGGTGCATCACGATTCCGGTCGTGAATACGGCGCCTCATTGGCGGCTCTATCAAGATTTCGATTGCGCGCCGATCTGTCCGATGAGCTCATCAAAAGACTAAAAACCATCGGTCCAAAACTACGCCGCTATTCACATCCGAAATACCGATTACACAACGAACTATCAACCTTTGTTGAATCAAATGAAAAATCATCCCGCTCTGCTGAACTGTGAAAACTTGTTTGTTGCGACCGATGATGATATCGCCTGTCTGCAATTTTGCAGAAGTATGTTTTCGGGCATTAAGATCAGCTCATTCAGTAAATTGCCGCAAGAGTTGGGGCGTCCAATCCATCGGTTATCGGACTGTGACGATATTTATGAGTGAAACAGAGACGCGATTTTGGACCTAGTGATGTTGGCTCTCTCAAGTAAATTAATTTTCTTCGGCATCAATGCAAATCGGTGGGGTGCCATGTATTCCGGATTTTCTGTTTTGGCGCTCGATCTTCAGAGTTCCAGGAAGGTCCTTAGCGGGCTGATATCGCGGCGTGAAATCGATATCGATATTGATCCTGGCGTGTAACGTCACGTCGTGCTTCGCGCGGAGATGGGCTGCTAAAGTGGCGGTACGTCTTTCTCCCCCTCTCATTGCTGCGAAATGAAGATTGTAAAGCGCGATTTTTCATTGTGTATCGCCGCTTGCGGGTCGGACTCGACTTTCGGTTGGCGGCTCAGCGTGCCTTAGGCACAAGATAGCGTGGCACGACGATGCGCTCGCCTTCGGTCAGCGCTGCATGCTCCGGCTTCCGATTGATCTGGACCAGCGCCCACAGCGGCACATGGTAGGTCGCCGCAAGCGTCTGCAGCGTATCGCCGGCATGGGCCGCCACCGGCATGCCGCTGTCCCACAGTTCGATGGCGCCGGTCGGTGGCGGAACGAGCCGCAATGCTACAGCCTCACCCTCGCCGCGCGCGGCGGCCGATCTGACCTTGGCGGCCAGCTGCTCCTGAATGCGGTCAAATTTATCGAGATTGATGTGGACGATCTCGGGGCGGTCTTTGAGATTGTAGCTGGCGTAGTGGCCGTGGAAACCACGGCCGGGCTCGAGATCGCCGCCGCCCAAGATGTTTGAGGACTGGTAGAGGTTGACATAGCGTTCGACATTCGCCGGTATGGCATGGGCGGCTCGCGTAGGGTCGTAGGTGATGAGGAGACTCACCGGGACATGCGCGGCTTCGAGCGTTTCGGCGAATTCTACGGCGGAATCGCCGCCGATGGAATGGCCGATGAGGGTGATCGGCTTGGGGTCGCGGCGGTAATCGCCGATCGCCTGACCGGCGACGGAGCGCCACGCCGAGTAAGCTTCGATATCGGCCGCGACACCGGAACGGTCGATGCGCTGCGCCAGCTGGTCCATGCCCCAATCGATCATACCGATCAGGCCGCGGAACAGATATGCGCGACCGCGAACACTGACCGCGACTTTTGCAGCGGCACCCGGCGCTTGAATCGTTTCGGCCTGCCCGGCAGTGACGAAACAGGCTGCGATCAGCAAAACGATGATGTGCTTGGCGTAGACCACGAAATCCCCCGATATTGCCGAATATCCCGCCGATGCGGCCAGCACGTTAGCACAAATCGGCGAAGCCGCACCAAAATGCAGCGCCGTCTTCGCGTCTTGCGTTTTCTGCTAGTGTTGCGATTCCGAAGTTCGCCACCCTCTCATGCGAATTTCGGTATCGAGGGCACTGGCAATAGGGACGCTGGCAAATGTGCTTTTCTAGTGCGGGCTTTGGATTTGAAGTTCCTATGCGAAATTGCCACTCGATAGCAGGAACTTCAAACCTACCGCATTAGCACTACTTTGGCAGATTTTTAGCGGCACGGGATTCCCAAATCAGTTTTTCAGTGATTCATAGACGGTCGGCTTTTGGAGGGGCCGACCATGGTGGGCACGACGTCGAATTGGGAAGACGAGCTTGGACGCTGGCTTAAGCCGTTCCTGGATCGCTTGGATCACAAAGCGCGGCGACGGATGTTTCCGCTTTACGTGACGGGGCTGATCGGGCCCGGTGAACGCAAGAGCATCCAACCAATGGCAGAGCGGCTTGCGCCGGGCGACTATGATCAGCTGCATCATTTTGTTGCTGCTGGCGTCTGGAATGCGGCACCATTGGAGACAGAACTGCTCATTCAAGCCGACCAGCTGGTCGGCGGCAGCGATGCGGTATTGGTGATCGACGACACCGCGGTGCCGAAGAAGGGTAAGCACTCGGTCGGTGTCGCTGCGCAATATGCTTCAGCGCTGGGCAAGACTGCCAATTGCCAGACGCTGGTGTCCCTGACGCTCGCACGAGGCGAAGTGCCGGTGATGTTGGCCTTGCGCCTTTTTCTTCCCGACAGTTGGACGGGCGACCGGGTGCGGTTAAAGCGAGCGCGCGTTCCGGTCGAATGCCGGACTGCGCGGACGAAGCCAGAGATCGCCCTGGCTGAGATCGATCGCGTGATGGCGGCCGGCGTGCACTTCGGCTGTGTGCTGGCGGATGCCGGTTATGGGCTGAGCGCGCCTTTCCGCCAAGAACTTACGGCCCGCAATCTTGCCTGGGCGGTCGGCATCCCTCGTCACCTCAAGGTGTACCCTGTCGGCGTGCAGCTGATCTGGCCCGTTGCCAAACGGGGCCGCCCGCGACGGCGGTATGTGCCAGATATTCTATCCGCACCGGCCGAAGACATGCTGGCCGCTGCCAAGTGGCAAACTGTGAGTTGGCGAACCGGGACGAAAGGCAAGCTCAAAGCCCGCTTTGCCGCCGTCCGCGTACGCACAGCCGACGGACCACCGCAGCGGATCAGGGACAAGGGCCAGCAACATCTGCCGGGCGACGAAGCCTGGCTTATCGGCGAACACCGCGCCTCTGGCGAGAAGAAATACTACCTCGCAAATCTGCCTGCCGCGACCGATCTGCGCACCTTGGCCGCCACCATCAAGGGGCGATGGATTTGTGAACAGGCCCATCAGCAGCTGAAAGAGGAACTCGGCCTCGACCACTTCGAGGGACGATCCTGGCAGGGCCTTCACCGTCATGCCCTCATGACGATGCTCGCATTCGCCTTCCTCCAGCATCGTCGCCTCAAAAAAGTGAGGCGGGAAAAAAAGAATCAACGGCCCGCCGCCTCAACCAAGCTTGCCAGCCGTGCGCCACGCTATCCTCGAACTCATCGCTCGACTACAGCCGCAGCGATGCCCGCATTGCAGAAAATGGATTTGCAACGAGCGGCGACGTGAGTAAATCTGCCAAAGTAGTGTTAGGCTTTGTGGATGAAATTCGTAGCAAGATTGGTACGCGGCGACATCGCGCTGTGGCGCACGTTCTGGCTGATAGGGACTCCGCTTGCTCTGGTGTGGGATTTGAGCGGGCTGAGCATGCTTGCCGGATATGGCGTCGGCGAGCCGGCTATTGCCGGATTTATAGTCGCGGTCTTCACTTTATCGAGCGCAGCCCTACCGTCCGTTGCGGTCGCCATATGGCGGAGCGCATCGCAGTACCCGCGTGAGGCGTGGTGGCAATCGCCTCTCGCAATCGGCGCTAAACTTTGTGCGGCAATATCGGGACTTGTGGCAGGTCTAAGTTTTTTGACGGTCTTGTACCTGGCCTTTTCCTTCATTTATGCAGCTGTCGTCCGCGCTTGACTGGCGTCAGCAATCTGTGTCCAGCCTGGATCGACGCCATGGGCGGAGTCACGGCTAATTGGCTGCAGCCGTCGTCAAACTTGCGGTAGCCGAATCACGGTAGGTTCTTTTTGCATAGTCTTTCAAATCTTCGATCGTTAGTTGCCGCTGAACGAGCAGGTCCCCCGAATTCACCGAAGTCGAAAGCTTGTCAAGAAAAACTGTCATGTCTCCGAGCTGGCGTTTCGAGTGCTCCTCAACGCCATGTTCAGGCGCAGCGAATTGCGGCATTTCGACTTGTGCAATCTGCAAATCCTGGTCGGTCGCCAAATCTTTCTGCTGATGGCCGGGCTGCTCCCGCGCGACATGATCGACCCTGGCCGGCTTCGGTAATTTCGGCATTTCGGCTTGTGCAATCTGCAGATGATCTTCGTCCGCCATACCGGTCTGCTGATCGCTTGGCCGCTCCACGGCAGGTTCAAGTCCCGCCGGCTGGGAGAGACGTTCACGCTCTGGCGGGCTCGGCTTTTCGGCTTGTGCAGTTTCCACGCGATCTTCGGCAGTGAATTTGGCGATTTCGTTTTTCACCAGATTGCGAAACTCCGAATTGAACTGCGCCCCGGGATGGGAGTCATTATTGGTGATGTACTCGATATTTTCTCCAACCAATTTTCGCGATCCCATGCCGCCAAAAGTCATCCATGGATTGGGATTATAGATTTCAATCATTCGCCCGACTTTTCCTGCCGTGAGCGGGGGATTCCAGCTGAGCAGCGAGGGCTGCAGTGCAATGATGAGATCCACGTGTTTGGTGTTATTAGCCACAAAAACCGAGCTGTTCGCTCCCAAACTGTATCCGACAACAACCGTGTGCGTTCCCGGCGGCTGACTATCGATGTCATCGACCAAGGACGGCCAGGCCTGATGCACATAGGTGCTGACTTCGACATCCGGCATCGTTTTCAGTTCGGCGACCAATTCAACGAGGCCGATCGCCGGCAAAGGCCCGAACATGGGCCACAATACGCCGACAAAGGTCTTGGCATGGACCGGAGAAGTGATGAGCGAACCACACAAGACAACAGCGATTGCTAGCTTCTTCACTTGCCACGTCCCCCTCGTTGTCCCCGTCTTCGGCATGGTGCCAATGCGGCACACGTCATCTGACCGGCGGCGTTCCGCCGAGCCTCGCTGCAGGCGGCCGGATTGCCCCAATATCGCGCGCGCTTCAACACCAGACGGCCGATAATTGCGGTCATTTATGTAAACACGGGGAAAACTTTGCGGATGAAAAAAGGCCGCCAATTGGCTTTATCAGGTCCGCCTTCACGCAAATCACGGTGAGAACTGAACGTGTCGCGTCGTCGTCGGCTCGAAATGACGGGAACTTTTTTGCGCGTGTTGGTTAGCAAAAGCCTACGCGCGAATCTGTCCGAAGGCAGAGCCTCAACAGCGGGCAGCCGAGGCTCCAGAGGGCGACCTTTTGCGGAGAATAGCTCCTCCGCCTCAATCTCGGTCCGAAGCCGCGATCGCGTCGACAGACGTCGCGACCGCTGACGAGGTGATCGAATGGCCAATATGCGCTAGCCTGCCACGCTTCGCGAAGGACCGCATCCCAAATGCCCAAATCCCATGCCCGATTATCTCGAATTCGATCCCGCCGTCACCGATAAGCGCCAGATCTATCGGCTGCTCACGGGTTCCGTCGTGCCGCGGCCGATCGGCTGGGCCTCGACGGTGAACAAAAAGGGTATCACTAATCTCGCGCCGTTTTCATTTTTTACCGTGGTGTGCGTGGTTCCGCCGATGATTTCGCTGACCATCGCCCGCAATCCCGACGGCAGCGAGAAGCATACGCTCAAGAATGTACGGGAGACAGGCGAATTCTGCTTCAATGTGGTGACCCACCCGGTATGGAAGGAGATGGTCGACTCGGCCAATGCCTTTCCAGCGGACAATTCCGAGTTCGGCGAAACCAGGCTGACACCGATACCGAGCGTGAAGGTCTCGGCGCCGCGCGTGAAAGAGGTGCCGATCCACTTCGAATGCAAACTGCACCAAGTGATCGAGCTTGGCCCCAACCGGCATCCCCTGGTCATTGGCGAAGTGGTCTATATGCACGTCGATCCGGCATGCATGACCGGCCGCTACATCGACATGAGGAAGCTCGATCCCATAGGCCGGCTGAATGGCTTTTACTACGCCACGCTCGGCGAGATTTTCGAGCGTGAGTTCAACGACGGTCAGCCACGATAGGCCCGCGGCTTGAATGGAATGACCACCACTTCGCGTACCGACCTTCACGCTGCCGACTAGATGACCGGCGGCGGTCCGAGCATCGCGCAAATGAGAATGCCGCCGACGATGACGAGTGCCATGAGGAGGAGCGGGGTCAAAAACAGCGCGTCGTTTTTTCGGTCGGCCTCGCGCCGGTAGGGTCTTTGGCTCGACATCTTTTGGGTTGACATGGCACGCACCCTTTATCTTTACGCGCTAACGCGCGGCTTCCGGGAGCGTTCCGAGGTGCAACGCATTGCCGCAGCGCATGTGCTATTTTTTGAAGGCTTCGACCCGCAACGGCAGCACGGCGCCGAACCACGCCGCATGCGCGGTATGATCGTTCAGATCGTCGCCGGTCTCCGGGTGAAGGAGCACGGTCAAGCCGTCGCGGTTGAGCATCAGCCACGGCACGAATGCAGCGAGCATCGCGGTCGGAAACGCGATCTGATACATCGATTGCGGATGCGGCCCGACCAATTGGTCGTGCCAGCGTCCGAGCTTGGCTTGCGGGAACTCGACGGCAACACGCTCGCGCAGGCGCTCGGCCCGCTCGCGGCTTTTCGCCGGATCGTAATAAACGTGCGCGTGATAGTCCTTGATCGCGCGTAGATCTATGGCCGATGGCATGACACGATCCTTTGTGGAATGACATTCCAATCGCGTTATCCGGGCTGGTAACGCCGCGGCCCGGCATAAAGATTGGCGATGAGGACGGCGAGGATGCCGGTGAGAAAAATACCGTCGAAGGTGCCGGCGCCGCCGATCGAGGCCACCGGCGCACCTAGTCCGCGCACCTTGTCGAGATTGGTGAGATCGGCCCCAATCAGCGTGCCCAGGCTGCCAGAGATGTAGGCGAGAGGCGCGGCGTCGGTCCGTGACAGCGCCATGGCGACGGCCGCCGTCGTTATGACGGGGACGAATACCGGCACCGCAATACCGAGGCCGGGAACCGGATCGGCGAGCCAATGCAGCACCAAGGCGACGATCGCGGTCGCGATCGCACCCAATGTCGGTGGCGCTGTCATCCCGACGCTGCTGTCGCCCACTGCGAGACGATCGGGACTTCGTACTGCATGCCGAAGAAATCGACGATCTGATCCGACATGACCCGCTCCGGCGGCAGTTGGACGATCGGAATGTTGAATATGCTCCCGACCAGCGAGCCGAACAGCAAAATGAGTGCCGTGCCGGAGCTGATGCCGAGGCTGGTATAGGCAAAGCGCACGGACTGCAGGATCAGAACGGCGAAGAAAATTCCGACCAATATAGCGAAGAAGCCGGGCGCCAGCGGCAAGTAGTGGTATTGGCTCATCTGCATCGGCTTGGCTCCGCGTCCTTAACCATCCGGTCGGCGGCATCAAGATAGCCGCCTTGCACCAGCAACGCACGGCTCTATAATCCGGCGCTTCCTTCGCGCAGGGATTTTTTGCCGTGGCGCCGCCGGGAGCGAATTCCATTCCTAATAAGAAAGTTGTCGCCATTATCATGGGCAGCCAGTCCGACTGGCAGACCATGAAACATGCCGCCGACACGCTCGATGCGCTCGAAGTCGCCTATGAGACGCGGATCGTCTCCGCCCACCGCACGCCCGAGCGGCTCTATGCCTTTGCCAAGGGCGCGAAGGGGGAGGGCTTTAAGGTCATCATCGCCGGCGCGGGCGGCGCGGCGCACCTGCCGGGAATGACGGCGTCGATGACCAGTCTTCCGGTGCTCGGCGTGCCGGTCGAGTCGAAGGCGCTGTCGGGCCAGGATTCGCTTTACTCCATCGTGCAAATGCCGCCGGGCGTGCCGGTCGGCACGCTGGCAATCGGTCAAGCCGGTGCCATCAATGCCGCGCTGCTCGCCGCCAGCATTTTGGCGCTCGGCGACGAGGCTTTAAGCAAGCGGCTGGATGCGTGGCGGGCGCGCCAGACCGCCGCCGTCGCCGAAGCACCGCGGGACGGCGCGTGAGCCAGCCTTCTCAAGCTGCCCCGCCTGCACTCGAACCCGAAGCCACGATCGGAATCCTCGGCGGCGGCCAGCTCGGCCGCATGCTTGCGCTCTCCGCGGCCCGGCTCGGCTTCAAGTGCCACATTTTCTCTCCCAATCCCAATTCGCCGGCATTCGACGTGGTGCGCCGCGTCACCCGCGCCGATTACAGCGACACCGCGGCGCTCGACCGCTTTGCCGAAGATGTCGATGTCGTCACCTATGAGTTTGAGAACGTGCCCGCGGAATGTGCGACATTTCTTGCCGCCCGCGTTCCGGTCCTGCCCGACCCGAAAATCCTGGCGACGACCCAGGATCGCTTCGCCGAGAAGAATTTCGTCACCGCACTCGGCATCCGCACCGCGCCGTTCGCCGCCGTCGCTTCGGCCGTCGAACTCGCATCCGCGATCGAGCGAGTCGGACGGCCGGCTGTCTTGAAGACGCGGCGCTTCGGCTACGACGGCAAAGGCCAGGTCACGATCAAGAACGGCACCGATCCGCAAGCCGCTTGGCGCGAAGTCGGCGGCCAGCCCTGCATCCTCGAAGCCTTCGTACCGTTCGAGCGGGAAGTTTCGGTCATTGCGGCGCGCGGCGGGGACGGCGCCGTTGCATGTTTCGATGTCACCGAGAACGAGCACCGCGATCATATTCTGAAGTTTTCGCGGGTCCCGGCGGCGCTCGATGAGACTGGAGCGGCAGAGGCGCGACGCATCGCCGAAACGATTGCGCATAAATTCGCCTATATCGGCGTGCTCGCGGTCGAATTGTTCACACTGCGCGGCGGCGATCTTCTGGTCAACGAGATTGCGCCGCGGGTGCACAATTCCGGTCATTGGACAATCGATGGCGCCTCGGCATCGCAATTCGAGCAGCACATCAGAGCGGTCGCGGGCTGGCCGCTGGCACGACCGATCCGCTACGGACGCGTGGAGATGACCAATCTTATCGGTCACGAGGTCGATGATTACCGGCGTTGGCTCAGCCTGCCCGGGACCGCGGTGCATCTCTACGGCAAGAGTGCGGTGCGCCCTGGACGCAAGATGGGGCACGTCACCCAGGTCTTTGCCGACTAGCCGACTAGATTTTTCGGCACATTTCTGGTACAGGCCCCGCCAAGGCGGCGCTGGTTTTTGCCTGTGCCGCCACGCAATTCCCTTGAACCCGACTGCGAAAGGAGCATGCGTGCAGGTTCTCGTCCGTGACAACAATGTCGACCAGGCCCTCAAGGCGCTGAAAAAGAAGATGCAGCGCGAGGGCATTTTCCGCGAGATGAAGCTTCGCGGCCATTACGAAAAACCATCCGAAAAGAAGGCGAGGGAGAGAGCGGAAGCGATCCGCCGCGCCCGCAAGCTTGCGCGCAAGCGTTTGCAGCGCGAGGGACTGCTGCCGATGAAGCCGAAGCCGACCGTCGGCGGTCCCGGTGCCGGCGCCGGCCGATCCGGCCCGCCGCGGGCTCCCCGGTTCGGCTGAGACCTGACGCATCGTTCCGGTGGTGGGGGTTCCGGCTCGCGCCGTTTTTTTGGCGTTCCGGGGTGCTATCTTTCGCCCGATGACCCGGAAAGCCGCTGCACCTTTGGATATAAGGCGCGTCGCGCCCGAATTTCCTCGAGGCCTCGTTCCTCAAGGCTTGGCGCTCGTAGTGAGCACGCTGACCCTCGTCGGCTGCGCGTCCCTCGGCAACCCGCCGGCCTCCAACGCCAGCGCCAGCAACGCGCTGCTCGCGACCTCGCAATCGAACCTGACTTCGCTCGGCGAGGTCATCGCCAAACATCCCGACGATCCGCAGGCCTACAACATACGCGGCGCGGTCTATGGCGAAGCCGGCCGCGACGAGCAGGCGCTCGCCGATTTCAACAAGGCTATCAGTCTCGATCCCAATTATGCGCAGGCCTATGCCAATCGCGCGCTGATTTATCGCAAGACCAACAGGCTCGATCTTGCGCTCGCCGACGACGACAAAGCGCTGACGATCGACGCCAATTATGCGCCCGCTTATGTCGGTCGCGGCATCGTCTATCGCGAGCAAGGCCATGCCGCGCAGGCGCTCGATGATTTCAACAAGGCGATCGCGCTGAAGCCCGACGCTGCGGATGCCTATTACAATCGCGGGCTGCTCTATCAGAGCCGGCAGCAGCACCAATTCGCCATCGACGACTTCTCGACCGCGGTCGGCCTGCAAAACGACAATCCCGATCCGTGGATCGCGCGCTCGCTCAGCTATCTGGCGATCGGCGACGACAAATCGGCGGCAAGCGATCTCGATGAGGCGGTGCAGCTAAATCCGCAGAGCGCCCGGGTTTGGGCGAGCCGCGGCCTTGCTTACGAGCGCCTGGGGCAAAGGGACAAGGCCGCCGGCTCTTACGCCAAGGCGCTCAACATCGACGGCAAATACCAACCGGCAAAAGCCGGCTTTACCCGCGTCGGCGGCAAAGTCGGCCAGACCTATCCGACGTTTTGATGACGTAGCCCAGGTTGAGCGGGAGCAAAACCCGGCGAGCGGCAATCGAGCCGGTCGGCCTTCCCGAATTGCGCGCGCAACTCGGGTTACATGCTTCAATCCCAATCCCCGGCGAGGAAACGAGCGACAGCGTCGAGCGCGCCGTTGTTGTCGAGGTCTTCATGGCCCCCGTCGAGGAAGCGCACGATGTGCTTGGGCTTGTTGGCCAGGTCGAACAGGCGTTCGCCCATCGAGTAGGGCACGACCCGATCCTGCACGCCATGCAAGATCAAGAGCGGTGCCGTGACCTTCGCGATGCGCAGGTCGGAACGGAATTGATCTTTCATCAGGAGCCGCACCGGCAGATACCAATAGCGGCGTTCGCCGATGGCGAGCGCCGAGGTAAACGGCGCTTCGAGGATGACGCGGCCGATCGGCTTCTCCGCCGCAAGCGCAACCGCTACGCCGGAGCCAAGCGATTCGCCCCATACCGTGATCTGCTGCGCGGGATAGTGCGCGACCGCGTAGGCGTAGGCGGCTGCGGCGTCGCGGATCAGGCCCTGCTCGCTCGGGCTGCCGGGAAGGCCGCCATAGCCGCGATATTCCAGAGCCATGAGACCGATGCCGGCGTCGATCAGGCGGCGAAAGCGCTCGACGCGATATTGCAGCGCGCCGCCGTTGCCATGGAAGTAAAGGATGACTGGCTTGCCGTCGTGCGGCGGCACCTGCCAAACGCGAATCTGCGCTCCGTCGGACGCCGTCAGCGGCACTTCGCTGGCTTCCGGCAGGCCCGCCGCAGCCGGCGCGGTGTGCGTTGTATCCGGAAAATACATCAGCGAGCGCTGCGCGAGATAGATCATCGTCGCCAGGCCGACATAACAACAAACCGCGGTGACGGCGATCCAGCCGAGGATGGTCATCGTGCGCGAAAACGAACGGGTGCGACGTTTCTTGGTCCAGGCTTGCGAACCGAGCGCGCCCAAAGCGGCGAGCATATAGGCGATAAGTTGTCGCGCTCTCTCGAAAACCGATTGTGCGGCGCCGGCGCGTTCATTGGTATCGCTGATCGGCGTAGGCGCTGCCGCGAGCGGCCGCACCGCCTCTGTGGTCGTCTCTATCGGCATGGTCGCATGGCAGAGGCGGATTGGCGAAGCTGCATGAGGTCGGTGACGAAGTCACAAACAAGAAGCGATCTCGGCACAAAAGAAACCGGCCGGCTTGAGAAGCCGGCCGGCCGAATTAAACGCGAAGCGGCGCCATGTGAAGGCAGGTCCCGGACGCTGCCGGATCACTGACAGATTTGCACGGTCTGCCAGCGATAACCGACGCCCTCGATCCAAACTTTACGCTTGCCCCAGTAGCAACCGGGCGCGAGCTGCGCATAACCGGGGCCGGGCGCGTAATCGGGAGGCGGCGGTGGATAGTAGGCGGCGGGTGGCGGCGGCCCGTAATAGCCGGGCGGCGGCGGAGGCGGCGGGCTGTTGGCGATGGCGCTGCCGATAATGGCGCCCGCGGCGACGCCGCCAAGGACGCCCGCGCCGACGGCGCAGCCGTAGCAATAGGCATTTGCCGGGGCCGGTGCAGCCACGGAGGCGAGGCCGAGACCGGCTGCTGCGGCAAGGCCAATAAGCGCTTTATGCATGTCATTTCCTCATCTGATCGGCCGGGTGCCGATCGCGAACGTGAATGGGCGGGAAGTCCCGGACACCCCCGTGAGTTAGGTCTACCCTGCGCTCATTGAAGTTCGACTATTTGGCGGAAGTTTGGTGCCAAAGTTTGGTGCCAAGAGCGCAGTTAAGCGCACACAGTCCACGCGCGGCGTCCCTAATCGGGGACGCCGACTTGAATTTACGCCGCACGCCATAGCCGATGTCGAGCGCTGCCGTTCAGACGCAACCGCGTACCCAGGTGTAGCCGTTCCACCAACGCCGCCACACGCACGGACGACCGTAATAGGGGTAAGGGTAATATCCGTAAGGGTAGTAGCCGTACCCGTAGTAATATGGTGCCGCGAGCGCGCTACCGACCAGAGCGCCGGCGACGAAACCGCCCGCACCCCAACCCCACCCGCCATGCCAGCCACCACCGTGCCAGCCACCACCGTGCCAGCCACCACCGTGCCATCCGCCGCCCCAGCGCGCTTCCGCCGAGCCCGACGTTGCCACTGCCGCACCGGCAATGGTCGCCGCAGCAACAAAAGCAACCAAAATCTTTCTCATGACATCACCTCGACAATGGAGTTTCATCCGCACCCCCAACCGCTTCTCGTGCCTCAGGTTCCCACTTTGGGGTGAATGCAGACTGAACGATTGCGCCTGAATCCAGCCATGATTAGGACGGGCCACCTCGAGGCGAGCGAATTTAATGTCGTCGGATGGTTCGCCGACCCTCATGGCGCAGCGCACAAATTGCAGAATCCCTGAGTTTCCGGTTAGCCAATTCCGGGACGTGGCGGATCTTCCTCAGGCAGATTGACCCGCGGCGATCGCTCGATGTGAGACCGAATCCGAGTCCGTTTTGAACGCGCGGGTCCTTGGACGACCGCGAGGAGTGTTGGCTTGTTCATTGCCTTGCGGCGTTGCCGGCTTGCCGCGGCTGTCTCTCCTGCGGCAATCTGTCGCATCATTAAATATTTGTAATAATTGCCGTTTTCGTCCGCGATGGCGTGCCGCTGATCGACGATACGGCGCGAGCTATGCTTCCTCGCGATTCGCATTAGCAGGATTGTGGACGATGAAAAACCGGGCGGCGAAGTCGGGCCGCAAGCCGATCGCATCGCGGCCGCAGCCAAAATCGGGGCCAAGACCGCGCGGCATGCAAAATCGGCAATCGCATGGCGAAGATTTAGCTGAGCCGAAATCATCGCGCGTGCCATCGCGCGCCAGTGTCATGCGGCTTGCGGCCGAGGTGGACGCGCTGGCGGCGGAACTCAAAGCATCGCGCGCGCGCATCGCCGACCTTGAGGCGCGGGTCGATATCGATCCGCTCACCGATGTCCTGAACCGCCGCGGCTTTGAGCGCGAACTCAAGCGCTCGCTCGCCTACGTCAAACGCTACGGCGCCAGCGCGGCGCTGCTCTATATTGATCTCGACGGCTTCAAGCCGGTGAATGACCGCCACGGCCATGCCGCCGGCGACGCCGTGCTCAAAGCGATCGCCGCGGCGCTTGTGCGCAACGTGCGCGCTTCCGACGTGGTGGCGCGGGTCGGCGGCGACGAATTCGCCGTGCTGTTGTGGAACGTCGACGGTGCCGCCGCGGCGGCCAAGGCCGCCGCACTCGAAGCCGCGGTCTATGCGACGCCGGTGTCTTGGGGCGTCTCGACGTTCGTCCTCCGCGCCTCCAGCGGCGTCGCCCCGTTGGGGCCGCTCGATGCACCCACCGAAGTGCTGGCACGGGCCGATGCGGCGATGTACCAGCGCAAAGCCGAGCAAAAAGAGCGGTGGGCACTGAGCCGCATCCCGGAATGACGGGTCACGCAATAATGTCCGGCGTGAGCTGATCTTCGATGAAGGTGATGCGGTCGCGCAATTGCAGTTTGCGCTTTTTCAAGCGCTGCACCTGAATGAGATCGGAGCCCGGCAATTCGTGCAGCGCGGCAATCGCGGCATCGAGGTCGCGATGCTCCTGCTGCAGGCGCGCCAGTTGCTCCCGAAGCTCGCGTTCTTCCTCTGGTGTCATCGCCGCCTTGGCCGCGCCTGAGTCGGCCCGAAACCCGCAAGCTCGGTTACCAAGTAAGTCGCTATGGATTATCGCGTTTTGGTTAATAGTCGACAAGCCCGTGCGGCCGCCTCCAAAACCATACACACATTGTGGAAACCCAGTGCGTTCGGGGGGATTTTCGCAGGGGCTAAAACGGAGTAGTCTTGTACTCGGTTGTATGGGTGTAGGATGATCCGGTTAGGCAGCAATCCGACGCAAGGAGGCAGGCCACATGGCGATTAAATCGCATCTTGCGGAACTCGAAAAACGGCACCAGGCGCTCGAACAGGAAATCTCGGAAGCGCTCACCCACCCCTCGGCAGACGACCTGCAAATTGCGGAACTCAAGCGTAAGAAATTGCACGTCAAGGACGAGATAGCGCGGCTTAAGCAAGGTTCGCTCGTCCATTAGTCGGTAAAATCCAGCGTTCGATCCTCACACTCGTCCCCGCGGAAGCGGGGCCCGGGGTTATTTGATTTCGATTCGGATAAGCCCGCTGGCTTCCCGCGTTCGCGGGAATGAGCGGTCACATCCCTTTCACCACGTCCCGCAGCTTGAATTTCTGCAGCTTGCCAGTCGAGGTTTTGGGGATCTCCGCGAACACGATGTGGCGCGGGCATTTATAGGCGGCGAGGTGGTCGCGGCACCAGCCGATCAGTTCCTCGGCGGTCGCCTCTTTGCCGGGCTTTAATTCGACGAAGGCGCACGGCGTCTCGCCCCATTTCTGGTCGGGCTTGGCGACCACGGCGACCACCGCAACGGCCGGATGCTTGTACAGCGCATCTTCGACCTCGATCGAGGAAATGTTCTCGCCGCCGGAAATGATGATGTCCTTGGAGCGGTCCTTGAGCTGGACATAGCCGTCGGGATGGATGACGCCGAGATCGCCGGAATGAAACCAGCCGCCGGCGAATTCCTTCGCGGTCGCCGCCTTGTTCTTGAGATAGCCCTTCATGACGACGTTGCCGCGGAACATCACTTCGCCGAGCGTCTCGCCGTCGCGCGGCACCGGCTGCATGGTCGCGGGGTCGAGCACGTCGAGCGCTTCGAGCACCGGGTAGCGCACGCCCTGACGCGCCTTCTTCGCCGCCTGCGCGGAGCCGGCGAGCTTGTCCCATTCGCGATGCCAATCGTTGACGCTCGCCGGCCCGTAGGTTTCGGTCAGCCCATAGACATGCGTGACGTTGAAGCCGGCGGCCTTCATGGCCGCGAGCACCGATTCCGGCGGCGGCGCCGCCGCAGTGACGAATTCAACGCCATGCGGCAGCGGCTTGCGCTCGCTTTCCGGCGCGTTGAGCAGCGTCGACATCACGATCGGCGCGCCGCACAGATGCGTGACCTTGTGATTGGCGATGGCGTCGAAGATCGGCGCGGCGCGAACTCCACGTAAGCAAACATGAGTACCCGCAACCACTGACAGCGTCCATGGAAAGCACCAACCGTTGCAGTGGAACATCGGCAGCGTCCACAGGTAGACCGGATGCTTGCTCATGCCGCAAGTGATGACATTGGCCATCGCCAGCAGATAAGCGCCGCGATGGTGATAGACCACGCCTTTCGGATCGCCGGTGGTGCCGGAGGTGTAGTTGAGCGCAATAGCGTCCCATTCGTCGTTTGGCATCAGCCAGGCGAAGTTTTGATCGCCGTCGCGCAGAAAATCTTCGTATTCCAGATTGCCGAGCCGTTCGCCGGCGCCGCTATATTCGGGATCGTCGTAGTCAATCACGAGCGGCCTTGCCTTGCAGGCTGAAAGCGAGCCTTTCACAGTCTTGGAAAATTCGCGGTCGGCGATCAAAACCTTGGCTTCGCCGTGGTCGAGAGTAAACGCGATGATGCCGGCGTCGAGGCGCGTGTTGATGGTATTGAGCACGGCGCCGGCCATGGCCACGCCGTAATGCGCCTCCAGCATTGCCGGCACATTCGGCAGCACCGCCGCCACGGTGTCGCCGCGCTTGATGCCACGCTTGGCGAGCGCCGAAGCAAGCCGCCGCGCGCGTGCGTAAAACTCGGCATATGTCCACGACCGCGCGCCATGAATGATCGCGGTCTGATCCGGATAGACCTCGGCCGCGCGCGCCAGAAACGACAGCGGGGTGAGCGGCTGAAAATTCGCCGGATTGCGGTCGAGGTCGGTGTCGTAGGGACTGGCCATGTTTTTCCTCCCCACTGTTTTCTCAAACTTAGCAAACATGAGAAGCAGCGAATAGTGAGTGGCGAATGGCGAATAGGAGGCGAGTAGCGGATGGCGAATGGAGATGCGGGTTTCTTCCCAACTCGCTATTCGCTACTCTCTATTCGCGCGTGACGATATAGTTGCCCGGGAGGCAACGTCATGGATGCCCGGTCGAGCCGCTATCACGAGGTCTATGCGCGCTGGCAGCGCGATCCGCTCGGCTTTTGGGGCGAAGCGGCGGCCGAGATCGACTGGTTTGAAAAACCGAAGACCGTGTTCGACCCAAAGGCCGGCATCTACGGCCGCTGGTTTCCCGATGGCGTCTGCAACACCTGCTTCAACGCGGTCGACCGCCATGTCGATGCCGGGCGCGGCGCGCAGGCGGCGATCGTCTACGATTCGCCGCTCGCCGGCGAAAAGCGCAGCATCAGCTATCATCGCCTCCTCACCGAGACCCAGGTGCTCGGCGGCATGCTGCGCGACCTCGGCGTCGGCAAGGGCGACCGCGTCATTCTCTATATGCCGATGGTGCCGGAGGCGGTCATCGCCATGCTCGCCTGTGCGCGCATTGGCGCCATTCATTCGGTCGTGTTCGGCGGTTTCGCGGCGCGGGAACTGGCCACGCGGATCGACGACGCCACGCCGAAAGCGATCCTATCCGCGAGCTGCGGGCTCGAGCCCGGCCGCATCGTGCATTACAAGCCGCTGCTCGACGAGGCGATCGCGCTGGCGAAGCACAAACCCGAGGCTTGTTTGATCCTGCAGCGGCCGCAGTCGCAAGCGGCGCTGGTCGAGGGCCGCGACCGCGACTGGGCCAAGATGCGCGATCATGCGCTCGTTCACGCCCGCTCGGCCTGGACCTGCGAGCGGATGCTGGCGACCGATCCGCTCTACATTCTCTATACGTCGGGGACGACGGGCCGGCCGAAGGGCGTGGTGCGCGACAATGGCGGCCACATGGTCGCGTTGCAATGGTCGATGAAGAATCTCTACGGCGTCGATCCCGGCGAAGTCTATTGGGCGGCGTCCGACGTCGGCTGGGTGGTCGGCCATTCCTACATCGTCTATGCGCCGCTCTTTCACGGCTGCACCACCATCCTCTACGAGGGCAAGCCGATCGGCACACCGGACGCCGGCGCGTTCTGGCGGGTCATCGCCGAGCACGGCTGCGCCGCGATGTTCACCGCGCCGACCGCGTTCCGCGCCGTCAAGAAGGAAGATCCGCAAGGCAAACTGCTCGCGCAATACGACCTTAAAAAATTCCGCACGCTGTTCCTCGCCGGCGAACGCGCCGACCCCGACACCGTGATCTGGGCGGAAAAGCTGCTAAAAATTCCGGTACTCGATCACTGGTGGCAGACCGAGACCGGTTGGTGCATCGCCGGCAACCCCGCCGGCCTTGGCGCGCTGCCGGTGAAGCACGGCTCGGCGACGGTGCCGATGCCGGGCTACGACGTGCGCGTCGTCGACGAAGGCTGCCACGAAGTGGCGGCCAATAAGATGGGCTCGATCGTGGTGAAGCTGCCGCTGCCGCCGGCGTGCCTGCCGACGTTGTGGCAGGCCGACGCGCGCATGCGCGAAAGCTATCTCGACGAATTCCCCGGCCACTACAAGACCGCCGACGCCGGCTTCAAGGACGACGAGGGCTACATTTTCGTCATGGGCCGCACCGACGACATCATCAACGTCGCCGGCCACCGGCTCTCGACCGGCGGCATGGAGGAGGTACTGGCCGCGCACCAGGACGTCGCCGAATGCGCGGTGCTCGGCATCAAGGACGAGCTCAAGGGCGAAGTGCCGTGCGGCTTCATCGTGCTCAAATCCGGCGTCGACCGGCCGCCGACCGAGATCGAGAAGGAATGCATCGCGCTCATCCGCGATAAGATCGGCCCGGTCGCCGCGTTCAAGCTCGCCATCACCGTGGCGCGGCTGCCGAAAACGCGTTCGGGCAAGATTCTGCGCGGCACCATCAAGAAGATCGCCGATGGCGAGAGCTGGCAAATGCCGGCGACCATCGACGATCCGGCGATTTTGGATGAGATCGGGACGGCGCTGAAGGGGAAGGGCGTGGGGGCGTAGGGAACCACCTTGTCATGCCCGGGCTTGACCCGGGCATCCACGATGAATCGTCATCGTGCAAACCTTACGGCACAATACGTGGAAACGCCGCATGGATTGCCGGGTCAAGCTCGGCAATGACGAATAATGCGTTTTGCCGGATTGTTGTTGCTTGGCGCTGCCACGCTGTGGGTCGCACCCGCGAATGCGCAGGTGCCGGCGACGCCGTCGTCCACGCCGCCGAACCCGCCCGCCGCGCAGTCCGCTGCCCCAGCCCCACCGAATAAGCCTCCAACTTCGGACGACATCTGCCGCGCCATCGAGCAAGACGCGGCGGAGAACCAGCTCCCGGTCGAATTCTTCGCCCGCGTGATCTGGCAGGAGAGCCGATTTAATGCCCAGGCTGTCAGCCGCAAGGGCGCGCAGGGTATTGCCCAATTCATGCCGGCGACCGCGGATTATCGCGGGCTCGCCGATCCGTTCGACCCGATCGAGGCGCTGAAGAATTCGGCGTCCTATCTGCACGATCTGAAAGACAAGTTCGGCAATCTCGGTCTCGCCGCGGCGGCCTATAATGCTGGGCCCGGGCGCGTCGCCGCGTTCCTGTCAAATCATCGGCCATTGCCGAGCGAGACGCGCAATTATGTCGCCATCATCACTGGCTGGACCGCCGACGAATGGGCGTCGGCCTCGCCGCCCAAAACTTCGGAGACCACGATCCCGCAGGGCGTGCCGTGCGCGCGGCTTGCCAATCTGATCCTGGCGCCGAAGGAGGAGGCGCGGCGCATCGCCGCTTACGTGCCGCGCTGGGGCATGCAGCTCACCGCGAACTGGTCTGAGAGCAAGGCCTGGGCGATCTATCGCATGATTCAGAAGAAATACGCGAGCCTGATCGGCGATCGCGAGCCGATCGTCGTGCGGAGCCGCGGCATCGGCCTGGGCAGCGCGCTGCGTTACAACATCCGCATCGCCGATGATGACCGGCGCTATCTGGAAAATTTCTGCAACAAGCTGATCGCCGCCGGCGGCGCCTGTGTGGTGCTGCGCAACGATCGGGGGTAGGGTCGCGAACCGTCATCCTGAGGTGGCCGCCAAAGGCGGCCCTCGAAAGATGCGGCCGAGATGCTCGCCCTTCGAGGCTCGCTACGCTCGCGCCTCAGGGTGAGGGGAAGTTTATTACTCCCCCTTGCCGCCGAGCTGCTTGAGCTTCGCGAACACTGCCTCGACGTTGAGGTCCTCGGACTTCTTCGCCTCGGCGGGCGTCGGTTCCGGCTCTTCCTTCGGCGCGGTGGTGACGGAAGCGGGCAAGAGCGTTGCGCCTTGTTCCTCGACCGGCACGGGCTTTTCCTTGGCCGCCTTCTGCACTTCGAGGTCGAGATCGATCTGCGAGCATAGCCCGAGCGTCACGGGATCAAGCGGCGTCAAATTCGCCGAATTCCAGTGGGTGCGTTCGCGGATCGCCGCGATGGTCGATTTGGTGGTGCCGACGAGTCGCATGATCTGGCTGTCTTTGAGCTCGGGATGATTGCGTACGAGCCACAGGATCGCGTTCGGCCGATCCTGGCGCCGCGACACCGGCGTGTAGCGCGGGCCCTTTTTCGGCTTAGCCTCGGGCAGGCGGGTTTTGGGTTCGGCGATATGCAGTTTGTGGTTGGGATCAGCCTCGGCGGCTTGGATTTCCTCCCGCGTCAATTGGCCGGTCAGGATCGGGTCGAGCCCCTTGATGCCTTGCGCGGCGTCGCCGTCGGCGATCGCCTTCACTTCCAGCGGATGCAGGTTGCAGAGCTGCGCGATCTGGTCGAAGGACAACGAGGTATTTTCGACCAGCCACACGGCTGTCGCTTTGGGCATCAAGGGCGCGGTCGCCATGACTCATCTCCGGTAAATCTTCTCCGAGCTCCGCCCGCCCGTCCGTCCGGGCGAAGCTACTCAACGTCATCAAGGATGACTGGAAAGCGGCCGGAATATAGGCGCGACGGCGGTCCCGCGCAACCGGTTCCGGATAGCTTCGCGGCCGATGCAACGCGCCGTATAATCGCTGGAACCGGCACACCGGCTCGATCGAAGGAAGGGATCATGGCACGAGCACTTGACGGAAAAGTCGCGATCGTCACTGGCGCCGGGCGCGGGCTTGGTCGGGCGATGACGCTCGGCTTGCTTGACGCCGGCGCCAGCGTCGCGGCCGTCGAGCTCGACGGGCCCGCGCTGGAGGAAACCCAGGATGCCGCCGACGATCGCGACGCCAGGGAACGATTTACCGGCATTGTCGCCGATGTTACCTGGAACGACAGCGGTCCGAAAATTTTGCGAACCGCAACTGAACGCTTCGGCCGCCTCGACATTTTGATCAACAATGCCGGCATCAACACGCAGGTCATCCGCGGCGAGGGCCGGCAGGTCGGAAAGCTGTGGGAAACCTCGCCGGAAGAGTTTCGCCGCGTCATCGAGGTCAACGTCGTCGCCGCTTTCCTGATGACACGGGCCGTGCTGCCGACTTTGTTGGCGCAGCGCTGGGGCCGCATCGTCAACGTGACCACAAGTCTCGACACGATGTGGCGCCGCTTGATGCAGCCTTACGGCGGCTCCAAGGCCGCCAACGAAGCAATGCTCACCGCCCTGGCGCAAGAGCTCGACGGTACCGGCGTGACCGCCAACGTGCTGGTGCCGGGCGGCGCCGCCGACACGCGCCTGGTCCCCCGGACAATGGCGCCGGATCGCTCGACGCTGATCGTGCCCGAGGTCATGATCGCCCCGCTGGTCTGGCTGTGCTCGAACGCCGCCGACGGCGTCAACGGCCAGCGCTTCATCGCCATGAAATGGGATGCGAAATTGCCGCCCGAGGAAGCGGCAAAAAACGCCGGCGCGCCGGCGGCCTGGCAGCAGCTCGGCCGCCAGGCGATCATGCCGGAGCGGATGCGATAGCCTCTATTTTTCCGACACGCGGCCCCTTACCGCATTGGCGAAGGCGTCGTAGGCGATACGCCCGTCGGCGCCGATCGGCAGTTGCTCGCGCAAGCGCGCCTTGACCCGCTCCATCTGGCTCGGCGACATCGCCGCGAGTGCGCGGCCCGAGGGTCCGATCGGCGCGCTGCTCGAAGTCCAGAAATCGTCGAAACCGGAATAGGCGACGCGGATACGGATTACCGTGGTGTCGATCGATCGCAATCCCGCCTGTTGCCAGATCGCGTGCATGTTCTCGCGCCGCGAAGACTCGACGTTCGGCCGCGCCGGTTCCTCCAGGCCTAACGATTTGATCGCCGCGGCGAGCGGCCGGATCGGAAATCCGCCGCCCGGAATGTCCCACATATAGGTGGCGACGATGCCGCCCGGCTTGACCACGCGCGCCATTTCGCGCGCCGCTTTCTGCGGATCGGTCAGGAAGGTGATGACCAGCGCCATCGATGCGGCGTCGAAACTGTCGTCGGCGAACGGCAGCGCTTGCGCATCGGCGACGCGAAATTGCGCCATCTGCGCGCCGGGCCGCTTGCGCGCGTAATCGATCTGGCCGTCCGACGGATCGATGCCGGTCACGGCGCCGGGCGAAGCGTGTGCGATCAGCACTTCGGTAAAGGCGCCGTTACCGCAACCGACGTCGATCCAGTTCAGGCCCTTCGGCGGATTGAGCCAATCGATAAATTTCGGGCCGACCAGCTGGCTCCAGCGGCCCATCAGCCGCTCATAGGCCTTGCCGTCGGCGAAAAGGGCGCCGGGCGCTTCCATGTCCGTGAATTCCCTTGCTTACGGTAGCGGGCGCTCCCCGTCATTGTGCCGTGATGCCGCTCGCTTTGATGATCGGCGTCCATTTGGCCATTTCCGCTTTTTGTTTCGTCGCCAAGGCTTCGGGGGTCTGATAGTTCGGCGGCCAGATTTCCTGGCCTACGTTCTTGAAGCGGTCCTGCACGGTTGGGTCGGCCAAGGCATCGCGGACGGCCGAATTCAGCTTGGCGATGACGTCCGGCGGCGTTCCCTTCGGCGCCCAGAGTCCGTGCCAAAAGCTGACGTCGATATTTTCCAGGCCGAGTTCGTCGAGCGTCGGCACATCGGGCGCCGCCCACCAGCGTTTGGGTTGCAATACCGCGAGGGCTCTGAGCTCGCCGCTCTTGACGTTGGTCAAATAGCCCGCAGCTTGACCGAACGCGAAATCGATGTGTCCGCCGAGCATGTCCTGCAGCAGCGGTGCGCCCCCGCGATAAGGCACCAATTGAAATGACGTGCCAGTCTCCTTCTGGAAAATTCGTGCGGCAAACTCCGATGGGCTGCCGATGCCGACCGTTCCCATCGTCGCCTTGCCGTTCCCAGCCTTAAGCCAGGCGATGAAGGCTTTCACGTCATTGACCGGCACTGATTTGCCCACGACGATCCAGATCGGCGTGTCGGCGATCAGCGAGATCGGCGCAAAGTCGTTCACGACGTCATAGTCGAGCTTCAATATCGACGCGTTGAAGACGTGGGTTTGCGTATGGCCGATGCTCAGCATGTAGCCGTCAGATGATGCGTGCGCAACGCGGCCGACGCCAATGCTGCCGCCGGCGCCGCCGATGTCTTCAATGATCACGCTCTGGCCGAGTGGCTGCTGCATCCGTTCGGCCAAGATGCGCGCAATGGTGTCGGTCGGCCCGCCCGCCGGATAGGGCACCACGATAGTGACGCTGCGCGCCGGAAAATTATCGGCGGCGGCACCGATCGCGGAAACCGTAAGCAAGGTCAGCACGAGTGCGACGAGCTTGCGCATGCGATTTCCTCCTCTTCCGCCACAGCGCAGTAGACTGCGGCATTATTCCGCCGCTGCTTTCGCTGCGCTGCGCGCGTTGATCGCCGCCCACACCCGGCTTGACGTTGCCGGCATGTCGATGTGATCGATGCCCAGCGGTTTGAGCGCGTCGAGAATGGCGCTGATCACCGCCGGCGGCGCACCGGTAGCGCCGGCCTCGCCAGCGCCTTTGACACCGAGCGGATTGGTCGTGGCCGGCACCTCCGTCAGCTCCGACGTAAGTTCCGGAAAATCGTCGGCGCGCGGCATGGCGTAGTCCTGGAAGCTGCCGGTTACGAGCTGCCCGTCGGCGTCGTAGACGATCGCTTCCATCAATGCCTGGCCGATGCCCTGGGCGACGCCGCCATGGATCTGGCCTTCGCAGAGCAGGCAATTCATCACCTTGCCGACGTCATCGACCGCAGCATAACGGTCGATCGTGACCATGCCGGTCTCCGGATCGATCTCGACCTCGCAGACATGGCAGCCGTTCGGATAATTCGACGGCTCGGCGGAGAAGGTGCCTGAGGCTTCGAGCCCGAGCTCGAATTGCGGCGGCAACATCATCGGACGATGCAACGACATCGCGACCGCGGTGAGCGGCAGCGCGCGATCGGTGCCGACGATGCGGAAACTGCCGTCCTTGAATTCGATGTCGCCGGCCGCAGCCTCCATCATCATCGCCGCCATCGGCTTGGCCTTCTCGATGATGGCGTCGGCGGCGCGTTTGAGCGCATTGCCGCCGACATGCATGCTGCGCGAGCCGTAAGTGCCGCGGCCGATCGGCACCTCGTTGGTGTCGCCCTGGATAAAATTGATGGACTCGATCGGCACGCCGAGCCATTCGTGCACCATCTGCGCATAGACGGTCTGATGGCCCTGGCCATGTGAATGAGTGCCGGCGACGATCGTCACCGTGCCGCTTGGATCGAAGCGGATCACCATCTTGTCGTTGAACACGGCGGCCTCTTCGAGGAAATAGCCGACGCCTCGTCCGCGCAGCTTGCCGTCTTTCTTCGATTCCGCAGCGCGCTTTGCGAAGCCATTCCAGTCGGCGAGCTTGAGGCACTCGTCCATCACATGCATGAAATCGCCGCTGTCGTAAGTCATGCCGGAATGCGCGATCTTGTGCGGCATGGCGGACGCCGGAATGAAATTGCGCCGCCTGATTTCGATTGGATCGACGCCGACGACGCGCGCCGCCCGCTCGATCAATTGCTCGATCAGAAAGGTCGCCTCGGGCCGGCCGGCGCCGCGATAGGGGGCCATCGGCGTGGTGTTGGTCAGCACCGCCTTGGCCGAGGCATGCACCGCCGGGATATTGTAGACGCCCGGCGCGAGCTTGATGGCGTAAAGCGGCACGACGATGCCGGCCTCGAACACGTGCGAGCCCATCTGATGCAGCGCCTCGACGCGCAAGGCCAGGATTTTCCCGGTCTCGTCGAGGGCGAGACTGCCGGTGACCACCTGATCGCGCCCGTGCGCGTCGCCAAGCAGCGCCTCCGAACGCGTCGACGTCCATTTGACCGGACGTCCGCCGACCCGGCGCGACGCCCATACGACGAGCGCATCCTCCGGGTAGCCGCCATTCTTCATGCCGAAGCCGCCGCCGACGTCGGGCGAGATCACGCGCAGCTTCGATTCGGTGATTTTCAGCACGTTGCCGGCGACATGCTGGCGGGTGCCGTGCGGGTTCTGCGTCGTCGAATAAAGCGTGTAGCTCTCGCTGTCCGGATGATATTGGCCGATCGCGGCGCGCGGCTCGATTGTGTTGGCGCTGACCCGGCTGTTGTAGAGCTTGAGCGTGACGACGTGCTTGGCCTTGGCGAAGGCGGCGTCGACGGCATCCTTGTTGCCCATCATCAGCCCGACGGCGACGTTGTTGGGCGCCTCGTCCCATACCGCGGGCGCGCCGGGCTTGACCGCATCCTCGACATTGACCACCGCCGGCAGCGGCTCGTATTCGACCTCCACCAGTTCGGCGGCGTCCTTGGCCTGCGTCAGCGTCTCGGCGACCACGAAGGCGACGCGCTCGCCGACCGCGCGCACCTTGCCGACGGCAAGGATCGACCGCAGCGTCCGGTATCCTTTGGGACCTCCCATATCCTCCGGCATCACCGGCGAAAAAGCACCGAGCTTGTCGGCTGCAACGTCGGCTCCGGTGAGCACCGCAAGCACGCCGGGCGCCGCCTTGGCCTTGGTGGTGTCAGTGCGCTTGATGCGAGCATGCGCATGCGGCGACATGACGACGACGCTGCAACACTGTTGCGGCAAGTCGAAGTCGTCGACGTAACGGCCGCGGCCGGTGATGAAGCGAGGGTCCTCGATCCGGGGCACCGGTTGACCGATGCCGAACTTGTTCAACCTTGTATCCACGATGCACACCTATCCATCCCCACCGCGGGGCCGGATCATTTATACTTGCGATTGCCGGCGATGAGAATGGAGCGCCGGCGAGGGCTGGAAGCGGCCAAATAGACGCGACGCCGGCCAGCCGCCGACGCCGCATCTCATACGGAGTTGAAGGGCCGGATCAGGCCGATTTGCGCCAGGGCACCAGCATCGACACACGATCCTTGTAGCGGCGGTAGTCGTCGCCGAAGACATCGGCCAGATCGCGCTCTTCCAGCGAAGCGCCGACGAAAATGTAGACCGTCGTGACCGCGGCAAAGAGCAGGTGCCCGGCCGTCATGGTCGGCGCCGCCCAGAACGCGATGATGAATCCGAGATAGATCGGATGCCGCACCAGCTTGTAGAAAAGCGGCGTCCGAAATCTCGGCGCCGGCATCGGGCGGCCGGCGAGATTGTTCGCAACCTGATGCAGCCCGAACAGCTCGAAGTGGCTGATGAGAAACGTGCCGGTCAGCACGATCAGCCAGCCGACGAACGACAGCGCCGTGATCGCCATGGCGAGGTGCGGATCGGCGACCAGCCATACCGCCGCGGGCATCGGCTCCCACAGCCAAAACAGTAGCGCCAGCGCCAGGCTGGCGAACAGGACGTAGGTGGCGCGCTCGACCGAGACGGGAACAAATTTCGTCCACCAGCGCTTGAAGCCCTGGCGCGCCATCACGCTGTGCTGAATGGCGAAGGCCGACATCAGGAGAAGATTGACGATGAGCGCTTGCGTCATCGACGCAGGCGCGCCGCTGTCGATGGCCTTCGGTACCACAAGACCTTCGACGAAGCCGATGGCGTAGAGGAAGACCAGGAAAAATACCAGATAGGAAGCGATGCCGTAGAGAAACGCGATCAGGCGGCCGAGGAGATTGCCTTGGCCGCTGCGCGTGTCCTGGCTGAGGGCGTGAGTCTGGGTCATAGCCTGCTCCAATCGGGCGATCGGGAGCTTACGATCGCGCAGCCGGCACGATGACGGGACCGCAGGAGAAAGACCTTGCCCTACCCTTGATTTGACGCTGAGATCGGCTTGATTATTTCTTGAGATCGGGGGGCTGCTGCTCGGCCGGTGGGCGGCGATGCAATTTCATTTCTCCAGTCATACGCTTGATAGCGACCGGCGCGAGCTGCGCCGCGGCCGCGATGCGGTGGCCGTTGAGCCGCAGGTGTTCGATCTCCTGGTCTACTTGTTGGAAAACCGCGACCGGGTTGTCAGCAAGGACGATCTCATCGCCTCGGTCTGGGGCGGGCGCATCGTATCCGACTCGACGCTGACCAGCCGCATCAACGCGGCGCGCAAAGCGATCGGCGACAGCGGGATCGAGCAGAAGCTGATCCGCACCGTTGCGCGCAAGGGGTTGCGCTTCGTCGGCGACGTCGAAACTGGCGCGGCGGCGCAAGAAGAAATCCGCGAACCGATGCGGCCGGCCTTGCCGCTACCCGACCGTCCGGCCATCGCGGTGCTGCCGTTCACCAACATGACCGGCGACCCGGATCAGGACTATTTCTCCGACGGCATCAGCGAGGACATCATCACCGCTTTGTCGAAGCTGCGCTGGTTCTTCGTCATCGCGCGCAATTCCTCTTTCATCTACAAGGGCAAGGCGGTCCACATGAAGCAGATCGCCGACGAGCTCGGTGTCGGTTACGTGGTCGAGGGCAGCGTGCGCCGGGGCGGCGACCGGCTGCGTATTACCGCGCAGCTCAACGACGTCGCTACCGGAAGCCACATCTGGGCCGAGCGTTACGACCGCAATATCGCCGACGTGTTTGCGGTGCAGGACGAAATCACCGAAGCCATCGTGGCGGCGATCGAGCCGCAGCTTTATGCGGCGGAGAACTTCCACGCCAGGCGCAAGCCGCCGGAGAGTCTCGACGCCTGGGAACTGGTGATGCGGGCGCTGTCGCATTACTGGCGGGTGACGCGGCAGGATAACGTCGTGGCGCAGGCGCTGTTGGAAAAGGCCACTGCCATCGATCCGAATTACGGCCAGGCGCTCGGCGTGCTCGCGACCAGCCACGTGTTCACCGCACATATGGGCTGGGCGGACCGGGCGACTGCAATGCCGATTGCCGAGCAAGCGGCGCTTGAGGCGATCCGCGCCGACGGGGAGGACCCGTGGGCGCATTCCGCCCTGGGCGGTGTTTATCTGTTCGCGCGACGCTTTGACGACGCGCTCGCCGAATTCGAAGCGGCGCTGCGGCTCAATCCGAATTTTTCGCTGGCGCAGGGCTATTATGGATTGGCGCTCGCTTATTGCGGTCGTCCCGATGAAGCCGCATTGGCGGCGCAACGCGCGCTGCGCGCAAGCCCGCACGATCCGCTGTCGGGTATCTATTTCGGCATCGCCGCCTACGCTCAGTACGTCGGGCGCAACTACGAGGAGGCGATACGGCTGGCGCGGGAAGGCATCCGCCAGCGCGGCGATTTCGTCGGCGCACATCGCGTACTGACGGCCGCCGCCGGCATGGCCGGCCGGACTGACGTCGCCGAGGCCGCCTTGCAGGAACTTCGCCGGGCGCAGCCCAATATTTCGCTCGCCTGGATCGCGAAGGAAATGCCGATCCGCGACGCCGCCGAGATGGAGCACTATCTCGAAGGGTTGCGCCGCGCCGGCTTGAACTGACGTGTCAGTGTCGGAAATTCAGGCTACTCTCGTATTGACGATTTTCCGGACGATGAAATGACCCCGCCTTCAGCGACGTTCGATTACATTATTGTCGGCGCCGGCTCGGCCGGCTGCGTTCTCGCCAATCGGCTGACCACTTCCGGCCGGAATCGCGTGCTGCTGCTCGAGGCCGGCGGGCACGACCGCAACATCTGGATTCACATTCCGCTGGGCTATGGCAAGCTGTTCTCCAACCCCAAGGTCAACTGGCTCTATTCGACCGAGCCGGAGCCCGAACTCGACAACCGCAGGGTGATCCAGCCGCGCGGCAAAGTGATGGGCGGGTCGAGTTCGATCAACGGGCTTCTGTATATCCGCGGCCAGCACGAGGATTACGACCACTGGCGGCAATTGGGCAATGCCGGCTGGGCCTTTGCCGACGTGCTGCCGTATTTCCGCCGCGCCGAGGATCAGGAGCGCGGCGCCGACGATCTGCACGGCGCTGGCGGGCATCTCAAAGTCTCCGACGTGTGCGAGCCGCATCCGTTGTGCGAGGCCTTCATCGCAGCGGCGCAGAGTTGCGGCTTTCCACGTAACGACGACTTCAACGGGCCGACCCAAGAAGGGGCGGGCTACTTCCAATTAACGGCGCGGAACGGGCGCCGCTGGTCGACCGCGGTGGGTTATCTGAAGGAGGCGAAGCGCCGGCCCAATCTCGCGGTCGCCTCGAACGCGCTCGCCACGCGGATATTGTTTTCGGGCCGCCGCGCCATCGGCGTCGAATATCGCCAAGGCGGTGCGACACATACCGCGCATGCCAATGCCGAGGTCATCGTCTCGGGCGGCGCGTTCAACTCGCCGCAATTGCTGCAACTTTCGGGGCTGGGACCGGCGAAAATCTTACGCGCGCTTGGCATCGGCGTCGTCGCCGACATGCCCGGCGTCGGCGCCGATCTGCAGGACCATTTGCAGATCCGGATCCTCTACCGCTGCACCGAACCGATCACCATGAACGACGTGATCAATGATTGGCGTCATCGTTACGTCGCGGGCTTGCGCTATCTGCTGTCACGCAAGGGTATGCTGACCATCGGCGCCGGCTACGCCGGAGCGTTCCTACGCACCCGGCCCGAGCTGGCAACGCCGGATGTGCAATTCCACTTCCTGATCTTTTCCGCCGACGCCGCCGGCGCGACACTGCATCCATTCTCGGGATTCATGGCGTCGGTCTGCCAGCTGCGGCCCGACAGCCGCGGTTTCGTCCGCATCAAATCAAGCGATCCGACCGTGCCGCCGGCCATTCAGCCGCGCTACCTTTCGGCGCGCAGCGATTGCGATTGCGTAATCAACGGTATGAAACTTCTGCGCCGCGTCATGAACCAGCCGGTGATGCGCCGTTACATCGCCGAAGAGCGCGCGCCCGGCGAGCAATGCGCGAGCGACGCCGATCTATTAGCTTTCGCGCGGGCGACTGGCACCACGGTCTACCACCCGACCTCGACCTGCCGCATGGGCTCCGATCCGAACGCGGTGGTCGACGAACGACTGCGCGTGCGTGGCTTCGAGCGGCTGCGCGTGATCGACGCCTCGATTATGCCGTCAGTGGTCTCCGGCAATACCAACGCCGCCGCGGTGATGATCGGGGAGAAGGGCGCGGATATGGTGCTGCAAGACGCTGGTGCACTTGCGGCGGCGTAATTGACTTACGCCGTCACCAGCGCCGCCATCCGCACCGGGCTACGCAACGCGGCCGCGGCGCCGATCAGAATGCCGGTCGCGGCCAGGATCGACGGCACCGCCAATGTCGAAAGGCCCGTGAGCCCTTGGCCGATCGAGCAGCCATAGTCCAAGGCGCCGCCGCATCCCATCAGCGCCGCGCCGCCGATCGAGCGCAGCATGTGTCGGGTGGAGCTGTAGCCCTCGAGCTCAAAGCGTCGCGTGACGAGTGCGGTGACGAAGCTGCCGACGAGCACGCCGGCCACCACGACGATGCCGAAGTTCAGCGTCGATCCGGTCGATAGCATGACATATTGCAGCGTATCGGCGATCGGCGCGACGAAAGTGGCCGACGCCACCGGTGCCGGATTGAAAGGATCGGCGCCAAGATAACCGGTGGCGAACCAGCCGGCTGGGATCAGAAGCCCGATCGCCACGCCGGCCGCGATCTGTGCCTTGGCTTGACGAAACGGCGCATAGGAAAATGCGAACAAGAGCAAGATGCCGCCGATGGCCCCGGCGGCGGCGAAGTGCGCGACTGAACCATTGAGACCTGTCACCGAAATCAAAGCCGGCACCGACACGGCATGCAGCGTCGTCTGCGAAAAATGCAGGACGGCAAGGCGCGCCGGCGCGATCAGGCCCTTGAGAGTAATTTCCGCGGTTACTCCGACCGTAGCGACCACGACCAAGGAGCGCAGATTGCCGCGGCCGAGCAGCACCAGCGCGCGCGACGCACACGCATTCGCCGCCACCATGCCGTAGCCGAACATCATGCCGCCGAACAACATCAGCGGAGCGGAGAACGACGGTAGCAGATAAATCGATTGGTTGAGGTCGACCAAGCCACGCACGGCGAGCAATTGCGTGCCCGCAATCGCGACGGCGAGCGCCAGGGCGAAAGTACGGACCATCCGGCCGTCGCCTTGCGTCCACCAATTGCGCAAGCCGCTGGTCAGGCAGAAGCCGCTGACCAGACCGACCGCGCCGAACACAAGACCGATCAGGAATCCGGCCAAAATGACAATGTTGGAAACCGGCGTCACCAAAGCACCTTTGGCCCGCTGCAGCGGGACGGCGCTTGAATTGGCCTATTAGGGCATAGGATTCAATAAGTTGGCGGAGTCGCCTACGCATTAAAAATGTCTTGCTGCAAATGAATGCGGCCGAGGCATAAACATGCTTCCCGTGCGCCTGATGCTGAAAGGACCATCTACCGAGCTTGCGGAAGCAAAAAGGGCCTTCGCCGTTTTGGCTAGCCGTGCCCGAGCGTCTGAAACTTGTGCTTCCGTTGGGCTTGGGTGTGGACCGGATTGCAGCCGTTGCCGCCGCAAACGATCGCTGCCTCGCGGACCAAGCTTGCACCGGCAGCGCGGGGGGCTGAAGCCGCGGCACTCGTCGTCGCCGCGGCATGGCCGGCCGCGGATCCGTTCGCCAAAATCATGACTGCGGCAAACGCGGTGAGAAGCATTTTTGACATGGATGTCTCCGGCTGGAAGCGCGCGATGCGCGGCGAAGCCCTTGAGCGGTCCATAAGACTTTACGGTGAATGAAGGGTTAATGACCGCGTTGCGCAACCGACGGGGCGGGTGCATCATGGCCAAAACGTCCCAGGAGCGGTCCCCATGCACGACATCGTCATTCGCGGCGGCGCCATCGTCGATGGCACCGGCAAACCGGCCTACACCGGCGACGTCGCCATCGCGGGCGGCCGCGTTGCCGCGGTCGGCGGCAAGCAGGGGCCGGCTCGTCGCGACATCGATGCCGACGGGCTCCTGGTCACGCCGGGCTGGGTCGACGTGCACACCCATTACGACGGCCAGGCGATGTGGGATCCGCTGCTGGCGCCGTCGTGCTGGCACGGCGTCACCACGGTGATGTTCGGCAATTGCGGCGTCGGCTTCGCGCCGGTGAAGAAGGAGCATCGCGGCGCGCTGATGGATCTGATGGAGGGCGTGGAAGAGATTCCGAATCCGGTGCTCGCCGCCGGGCTGAGCTGGGAATGGGAGACGTTTCCGCAATTCATGGACGAGCTGGAGCGCCGGCCGCGCGCCATCGATATCTGCGCGCAGGCGGCGCATCTGCCAACCCGCGTCTACGTCATGGGCGATCGCGCCGTGCGCCGCGAGCCGGCGACGCCGGACGACATTGCCGAGATGCGCCGGCTCACTGTGGAAGCTCTGCAGGCCGGCGCCTTCGGCTTCACTACTTCGCGCACCGATTCGCACAAAACGCCGGACGGCGAGCTCGTGCCGTCGCGCGACGCCGACGATCACGAATTGCTCGGCATTGGCGCCGCGCTCGGGGTCACCGGCACTGGCGCATTCGGCATGAACTCGGACTTCGACGACGAGGAATTCGAGCTGCGCTGGATGCGCAAGCTCGCCAAGGATACCGGGCGTCCGATCTGGTTTCTGCTGACCGACCGCTATCAGGATCCGCAACGCTGGCGCCGCCTGATCAAAGCGGTGCACGAGATGCGCGCCCAGGGCCTGCCGATCACAGCGCAGATGGCCGGCCGGCCGATCGGGGTCATGATGGGCATCGGCACCGCGGTCAATCCGTTCACGGTGCGCCCGAGCTATAAGAAAATCGAGAGCCTGCCGATCGCGGAGCAACGCAAGCGCCTGCGCGATCCGCAGCTGCGGGCGCAAATCCTGGCTGAGAAGCCGTCCGACGCCGAAGTCGCCAAACTGGCGCAGTTCCGCCAGGCGGTCATCAGCATGTGGGACAGATTCTATGTGATGGGCAATCCGCCGGATTACGAGCCGGGCCCGGAAAAGAGCGTGGCCAACATCGCCGCCCGCACCGGACGGCCGCCCGACGAGGTGGCCTATGACATCATCATAGAGGAAGACCAGTACCTCTACTTCCCGGTGGTGAATTACGTCACCGGCGACCACGCGCCGATATTGGAAATGCTCAACGACCCGGCCTGTTTGCTCGGCTTGAGCGACGGCGGCGCGCATTGCACGTCGATCGTCGATTCCGGCGTGCCGACTTTCATGCTCACGCATTGGAGCCGCGATAGGAGCCGCGGGCCGAAGCTGCCGGTGGAAATGCTGGTCAAGCGCCAGACCAGCGAGACCGCCGATTTCTTCGGGCTCACCGACCGCGGCAGGCTGGCGCCGGGACTGCGCGCCGACTTAAACCTTATCGATTACGGACGCCTGCAAGTGCAGAAGCCTGAACTCGTGCACGACATGCCGGCCGGCGGCCGGCGCTTCGTGCAAAAAGTCGACGGTTACGAGGCGACCTTCGTCGCCGGCACGCAGATATTCGACCGCGGCGAGCATACCGGCGCGCTGCCGGGGCGCCTGGTTCGCGACGGCCGCGTCGGCGCTGCGATGGCGGCGGAGTAAGGCCGAGTCCGGCACTTCACCGTTCGTGTGGTTAGCGCCGGCCTTATTTCGTGCGCGCCGCCACCGCGGCAAAGACGTCGTAGGCGTGTTCGAGTTCGGGCTTGCGCTTCGCAACGTCGGCGCCGACTGCGATCAGCATCTTCATCATTTCGGCTTGCTCGTTAGCAGGCAGGCTGATGAGCTCGCCGTGCTCGGCCCAGGTCCGGCGCGATTTGCTGTAAAAGTCGACCTCCCACGGATTGACCTCCTGCGCTGCCTTGACCGCGTCCGCATCGACGATGGTTTGCAGATCCTTGGGCAAAGAATCAAACCATTTCTTACTGAGAAACGCCATCGAGAAGATGAACGGCTGGTTTGTCTCGGTGACGTATTTCGCGGCATCCCAGTAATGCATGGTCGATATCACGGTCATGGCTAAAACGGAGCCGTCGATCGCGCCCTGCTGGATCGCCGGCAGCACGTCGCCGAGCGTCATCGCTATCGGCGATGCACCGAGCCGTTTGATCATTTCCTGCTGCATGTCGGCGGCCAGCACGCGAATCTTTTTGCCCTTGAGATCGGCGAGATGGCGGATCGGATCGCGCGCGATGATCAGGGACGGCTGCGCGACGAATAAGGCCGCACCATGAATGCCCTTGTCGGCGCCGAAGCTGAGCATCAGCTTCTGCAATTCGGGATCGCTCGCCGCGCGTACGCCCTGCGCCATATCGGCGATCAGGCCCGGCGCCGACAATACCTCGTAGCGGGCGTCGACACCGACGAGAAATTCCGGCGGTCCGACATAGCCCTGGATCTCGCCGAACTGCACGCCCTCGATCTCGCGCGGGATCGGCCCGAGCTGGCTTGCTGGATAAATTTCGCCCTTGATGCGCCCGCCGGAATCCTTCTCGACCATCCCCGTGAAGCGCTTGCACCATTCGTGCTGCCCTTCGTTGATGGTGGCGGTGCCGAGCTTCATCACATAGGTTTGATTCTGCGCCAGTGCCGCAGCGGGCGTCAGCGCCAGTGACAAGAAAAACGCACCGGCAGCCGCCGCCGCACGCGCGCGCAGTCCATCTGCAACGAGATGCATGTCAGTCCTCCCCGGTTGCTTGTTCTGGACGGTGTCGTTTTTCTTGAATTGTACAAAGCGCGCCGCGGGATGGGAAACAGGTTATTTCGGCGAATTGCCGCAATGCCGCGAGGGGAAATCCGGTGAACGCCCGCCGCTATTGCAACCCGAGCCGGTGCGGCAGCCACAGCGAAAGCTGCGGCAGATAAGTCACCAGTATCAGCACGGCGAACGCACGTCGGCAACGCCACCGGGCGCCGCGCCGTGCCGCCCTTGGCCTTGATCGCTCCCGCCGCCCGAAAAGCGAGATGGTGAGCATCGCGACCTTGCTCACGCCGTTGGTCGCTGGTTTCAGACTCGTCGGTTGACCGGCGGCCGCACTTGCCTTTGCCGCCCGCGTTCAACGCGTTCGATCGGCGTCGTATTCCGCGCTGCAGAATGGTCCGCCTTGGTAACGTTCGGCGATCCGGTCCGGCTCGATCTTGGCTTGGGCGGCGAGCGCCTGCTCGTGAAAATCCTCGGCGCGGCCTTGTGGCCGGTAGCCGAACCGCCGCGCGTTGCTGTTGTCCCAAAAACTCGCGGCATTGTCTGAAACGCCGTAGAAGATCTCGTAGCGGATGTCCGGATGGTCGAGGCCGATGCGCACAAGCTGCGCCAGATCTTCGGGTTTGATCCAGATCGATAGCCGCCTTTGGTCGACCGGCGCGTCTGCGATATTGCCGATGCGCAAGCACGTCACGCGCAGCCCGTGCTTGTCGGCATAGAGCGCGCCGAGCGCTTCGCCGAAGGCTTTGCTGACGCCGTAGCGGCTGTCCGGCCGCACGGTGACGCCGACACCGATGCGCTGGCTTCGCGGATAGAAACCGATGGCATGATTGGAGGAGGCAAACACCACGCGTTTGACGCCGGCGCGGTAGGCCGCCTCGAACAGATTGTAGCAGCCGACGATATTGGCCCGGTGGATGGTGTCCCACGGACCTTCCACGGAGAAGCCGCCGAGATGGACGATGCCGTCGACTCCGGCGATGGCATTCTTGACTTCGGCGTAATCGGCAAGGTCGGCGGCGACGAAATCATCGCCAGGTGCAAGATCGGCGGGTTTATTGATATCGCTCGCCCGGATATGCGGATAGACGCCTTTCAACAGCTTGCGCAACCGCGTACCGATGTCGCCGGCGGCTCCGGTGATGAGGACGGTCTGTATCGGGCGCTCCTGCTGCTGATTGTTTTAAAGCATCCTTGCACTTTCGCCCGAGGCGGTCGATGCTCTTTGCCGTTTTCACGAGGACAAAATGCTGCACAATCCAGGCGTCTCCGAGCGTCTGGCTCGGCTGGTGGTGGACACGCGGTGGGGCGATCTGCCGAACGAGGTTACGCACCAAGCCAAGCGCTCGTTCCTTAATTTCTTCGCCGTGGCGCTGATCGGTTGCCGCAACGAGATATTCGAAACCGCTCTTGCCATGCTTCGCGAATTTTCCGGCGGCAAAGAGGCCACGCTGATCGGCCGGCGCGAGCGCATCGACGCGCTCGGCGCGGCGTTCCTCAATGCGGCGGGCGCCAATGTGCTCGACTTCTGCGATACGCATGTGCCCACCGCAATCCATCCGACCGCGCCGCTCCTGCCGGCTCTGCTGGCGCTCGGCGAGCTCAGGCGCGTCAGCGGCCGCGATCTCATCCTTGCCTTCGTGCTGGGCCAGGAAGTGGCCTGCCGGATCGGGCTCGCGATGTCGCCGTCTCACTACAACAGAGGCTGGCACATCACCGCGACCTGCGGCGTGTTCGGCGCCGTCGCCGGCAGCGGCAAGCTTCTGGCGCTAAGCCCCGAACAGACCGTGTGGGCGATCGGCAGCGCGGCGACGCAGGCCGCCGGCCTGTGCGAATGCCTCGGCACGGCGGCGAAGAGCATCGGCGTCGGCAATGCCGCGCGCAACGGGCTTTTGTCGGCGCTGTTGGCGGCGAAGGATTTTGCCGGACCTGCCGAGCCGCTCCTCGGTAAGCAAGGCTATTACAACGCGCTCAACGAGACGCCCACCCTGTCGTTGCTCACCGACGGTCTCGGCGAGAGCTGGGAAATATTAAAGACCTCATACAAGCCTTACCCGTGCGGCTTCGTGCTGCATCCGGTGCTCGATTGCGTGTTGGATTGGCGGCGCGAGCATCCCGCGGCGATCGTCGAAAAGGTCAAGGTGACCGGCAATCCGCTGCTCGGGCTGCGCGCCGACCGGCCGCAGATTTCGACCAGCGCGCAGTCGCAGGTCAGCGTGCAGCACGCGGTCGCCGCTGCGTTGGTTACTGGAAAGGCTGGCGTAGAACAGTTCACTGCGGCTTGCGTGAACGATCCCGCCATCGCGGCGCTGCGCGGCAAGGTCGAGGTGGCGCGCGATGCAAGCTTGCCTACTGTCGCCGCCGCCGTCGAGATTGTCACCGCCGACGGCAGACTGCACCAGCTGTCGCAAGCTGCGGCACGCGGCAGCGACTCAAATCCGATGACGGATGAGGATCTTGAAGACAAGCTGCGCAGCGCGGCCGCCGGCTGGAATCCGCGGCACGATATCGCGCCGCTGATCGACGCAATCTGGGAACTGGACAAGGCCGAGGATATTTCGAAACTCGCCGCGCTCACGGTGCCGCGCGCGTGATGTCCCCGCTCAATGCGAGCCGCCGATTTGCTTGAGGTGTTCTATCGCCGCGCGGATCGGCGCGAACGGGCCATATTTGTGCTGCTGCTCGCTGAAATGATCGGCGTAGGGACCGTACGGCGTGTCGACCGGCTTACTCAACAAATCGGGAAAGTCGTGCGCGATGCCGGTGAGGTTTGGTCGCGGCTGCGACAGCACATAGGCCGCGACGTCCCAGGCATCGTCGACGCTGAGCTGCGGATTCACATAGTCGGTGCCGTGCGGCATGTTGAAGTGGATGAAGTTGGCGAAGGTGATGAGCCGCGCCATTCCGGCGCCGTCGTTGAATGTATTCGGCCCCCACAATGGCGGGTCGACATACCCCAGATCTGAGTTCGCAACGCTGTAAGCTACGCCCGATCCGTCGCTATTGTGGCAAGCGGCGCAGGTGCGCGCATAGATCGGCCGGCCTCGCTGCGGATCGGCGGCGCGCTTGAGCTCCGGCATCTGTCCGGGGCCCATCCCGGGCAGTCGCTGGTCCGGTGCCACGCCGCTGCTGAGGAACTTGATATAGCCAACTATCGCCTGCATCTCCGGCGCATCAGCCGGCAACGGGCGGCCGTTCATGCTTCGCGTCATGCAAGAGTTGACCCGATCCTCGATACTGATTTCGCTGCCGGATCGCGCGCTGTATTGGGGAAAGTCGCTGTAAAGGCCGAACAGCGGCAATCCGAATTTCTTGGTGCCGGCCTCAAGGTGGCAATTAGCGCAAGCAAGATTATTGCCGGCGTAGCGCTTCGACGCATCCGGCAAGTTCGGCCCGATATAGGCATATGTCGCGGTGATCAGATCGCGGCCTTCGCGGACTTGGAGACCGTGGGCGTCGCGCGGCAATGCGCCGATTTCCGGCACGGTCCATCCCGGCGCGGCTTGCCCGGCGGCAAGCGGCCCCGCGCACCCGGCCCAGGCCGCCGCCACAGCGAGCCGAACGAGCATCACGAAAGCAGGCCGGTATCGCCCCGAGCGTCGCGCCATGGACTCCCCCGCGAGTTTGCTGCTGGACTGGTTGTCGCTTCGACTCTATCACTTTGGCAGACAATTTTCGCGGCATGAGCGCCGGGAATTGGGCCGATACCTGCGGTGCGACATGACAACCTACGAAGGCAGGCGCACCATCGATGGCCTGGTCGTTACCGTCGATGGCCGGCCGCTCAGCGAGCATTACGAGGTCAAGCGCTTCACCAGGTTCGGCTTCGAGTGGACCTATGAGGGCGAGAGTCCGCGCCAGCTGGCGCTGGCGATCTTGGCCGATTATCTCGGCGACAACGCCGCGGCCGTCCGGCTTTCCGAGCCATTTATGCGGCAGATCGTGGCCAATCTCGATAACGATTGGCGGCTCACCGGCGCGGAAATCGATGCCGCGCTGCGTACGATGGAGGGAAGCTAAGCCGCCAGCGCAGTTCGCAACGGCGGCCCGGAATGATAGATTTCGGGCAAATCGGAAGCGGCGGGCTCGGGAACAGCGGCTCAACGGCAGGTCGGCATGATTTCGCAACGGCAGATCGACTTTCGTAACGAATACCGGTCGCGCATCGTCGGCTGGTACAACGGCTACTTCCATATTGCGCTGATCTACGCGATGGGCGCCGCCGTCCTTTACATCTACATTTCGCATATCCACAACGTGACCTGGCTTGAATGGCTCACGATCCCGCTGACATTTATCTTCACCAATATCTTCGAATGGGCCGTGCACAAATTCGTCATGCACCGGCCGGTGAACATCAAGGGGTTGCGCGCGATCTACGAGCGCCACACCCTCAACCACCATCAGTTCTTCAGCGACAATGAGATGAGGTTTCGCGACGACAAGGATTGGCGCGTCACCGTGTTCCCGCCTTACGCGCTTGTCGTGTTCACGCTGATGTCGATTCCCCCAGCCGCCGTTCTCGGGCTTGTCTTTTCGCCCAATGTCGGCTGGCTGTTCATGTGCGTCACCACCGGCATGTATCTGATCTACGAGTTCATGCATTTCTGCTGCCATGTCGACGAGGGCTGGTTTGTCAGGAGTTGCCCGTTCGTGAACACGCTTCGCCGTCATCATACGGCGCATCACAATGCGCGGCTGATGATGGAAGTGAACATGAATTTGACGTTCCCGATGGCGGATTGGGCGTTCGGCACTTCTGATCTCGATCGCGGATTGCTCGGCCATCTGTTCAACGGCTATTCGACGCGTCATCTGAAAAACAAATTGCGGGCGCGCCCGAACGGGCCGGAAGAAGCCGCGGCCGTTCCGGTCGGGCTCAATTGAGCGGGCGACACGGGTTCGCCATGCCGACCGATGTCAAAGCTTTCGTTTCAGCCGTCGTGATCCTGGTCGCGCTCGGGCTCGCTTTCTGGAGCGGCTCGCCGATCCGGGCGGACTTCGACAAGTTCGTGCTTTTCACCGCCGTTTTCTTTGTCGTGGCGATGTGGATTTTTCCGGAAGCGGGGGCGAAGAAGGGCGGCATCAAGAAGCAATAGGCGCCCTGCGATCGTAACTGCCGACAACCCAGGAATGGAAATCGATGGCAAATGTCGTCAACAGCAAGCGTGTGTTCTGCGTACAGCCGCATCGGCCGCAGGGTTTTGGCGAAATCCTCGGCAAACGCGGCGACATCCGCCTCGATATGCTCGAGCAAAAAAAGCCGGAAGCGGCAGCGCTGGAAGTTCTTTTAGCTGCGCATGCCTATCAGACCAGCTCGGCGCGCGACGAACTCGCCGCACATTACCACACCCGCGCCGATCTGTTGAGCAAGACACCCAGCCTCCTGATCGTCTCGACCAACGGCGCCGGCTACGACACGGTCGACGTCAATGCCTGTACCCAACGCGGCGTGCTGGTTGTCAATCAATCCGGCGGCAATGCCGAAGCGGTTGCCGAGCACGTCGTCGGCATGATGCTGTGCCTGGTCAAGCGCGTGCCCGATTCGGATCGCGCGCTGCGGGCAGGCACGATCAAAAACCGCAACGACTATACCGGCGGCGAGGCGTTCGGCCGAACGCTCGGCATCATCGGGCTCGGCAATGTCGGCCGCCGCATCGCCGAGCTTGCTGGCATTTTGTTCAAGATGAAGGTGCTGGCCTACGATCCTTATCTCAGCGCCGACGTGGCGAAATCGCGCGGTGCGGAGAAAGTCGAACTCGACGATCTGTTGAAGCGTGCCGATTTTGTCTCGATCAATTGCCCGCTCACCCCCGCAACGCGCATGCTGGTCGGCGCCCGCGAGTTCGCGCTGATGAAGCCGGATGCCTATTTCATCACCACGGCGCGCGGCTCGATCCACGACGAGGAGGCGCTGGAACGGGCGCTGCGCGACAAGAAGATCGCCGGCGCCGGTCTCGACGTCTGGGAAAAGGAACCGCCGCCGGCCAGTCATCCGCTGATGAAATACGACAACGTGATGGTCACTCCGCACATGGCCGGCGTCACCAAGGAAGCGCGCATCAGAATGGGCCGGATCGCGGCCGAGCAGATGCTCGACGCGCTCGACGGCAAGCCGGTGCCGCGCATCGTCAATCCGCAGGTCTGGCCGGACTACGCCAAGCGGTTCGAAAAGACCTTCGGCTTTGCGCCCGCGCCGCCGCCGGATGAGCCGAACTGGCACGCGGCGGAGAAGCACGGGTGAGGTCCAGTCATTCCGGGGCGCGGGCGCTAGCCCGCGAGCCCGGAAGCCATAATCACTGCCGGTGATTGTTCCGCAAAAATCGTGATTATGGATTCCGGACAACCGCTTCGCGGTTTCCGGAATGACGGAACTACCCCGTATATTCCAGAATGTGCATGCCCTGGCCCCAACGGTCGATCAGATAGAGCCGGCCGTCGCCGTCGCTGCTGATGTCGTTCGACTGGATGCCCGGCGCGCCTTGCGGCGTTTCCGGCACGTAACAGCCGACCTCCTTCGGATGCAACGGATCGGCGACGTTGATCGCGCGCAGCCCGGCGTTGAAATAAGTGAGGAACACGATGTCCCTCCACGGGCCTTCGGCCGGCAGGTTCTCCAAAATATTGTGCGCGCCGAAGCGGCCGGGCCGGTCGTAATATTTTTCGCGCTCGGGCATGAAAGTTGCGACCGGTAGCGGGTTTGTCTCATCGCGCGCGTCGATGATCCACATGAATTGCGCGTCCCAGAATTTCTGCTTGGCGCGCGCCTCGTCGGTGACGACGAGATAGGGCCGCTCCCCGATCGGCCAGCAGGTATGGGTCGAGCCGGGAAACGGCGGCGACCATTTGATGTGACCAACGAGCTTCATGGCGCGCAGATCGGTGCAGTCGATGATCGCCATGCCGCCGCCCCACCAGGCGCAATACATGCGATTGCCGCGGATCATCGGCGGGCCGTGCAGGGTGGTCGCTTCCTCGGCCGGATGTGGATCGTCGCCGACGTCTTCGGAATCGGTCTTCATCCACGGCAGGCCCCAGATGCTGACGACTTCGGGTTTCAGCGGATCGGAAATATCGAGCGTCCAGATCACCCGCTTGGTCCAACCCGGCGCGTCGTTCGGCATGAAGGCGAGCTTGCGCGAAAGGTCGACGCCAAAGCGGTGCGGGCCGGAGCCCGGCATGTCGTAGAAGCCGACCGGCTTGGGCGCCGAGGGAGTTGATATATCGAAGATGAAAAAGCCGGCGCGCGCATTCTTGCCCTTGTCGCCGGCCAGCCGCTCGGAATTCACATAAAGAAGATCGTCGCCGACGATGCGCAGCTTATGGCAATGAATCCCGGGCGGCGCGCGAAACTCGCCGACCTTGTGCGGCTTTGTCGGATCGCGCACGTCGTGCACGGTAAAACCTTCCGGACCGTTATAGCTCGAGCCGCCGACCGCGCCGACATAGGCGTGGCCCTTGTGGACCTGAACAAGACTGCCGCCGCCCCACGCCGCCGAGGTGTCGTGGCCGATCAGGCGAAAATTTTTTGCTTCTTCCGGGAAAGTGGCGGGCATGCCGTTACTCCATTAACGTCGCCGTCATGCCCGGCTTTATGCCGGGCATCCACGTCTTGCGGCCGCAAGATTAAAGACGTGGATGGCCGGAACAAGTCCGGCCATGACGTGAGAGGGTTGTCAACTTGGCCGATCGCGCTGACGCAATGCCCGCCGCCGCCGCACCCGCGGACCTGTTCGGCCATCCGCGCGGGCTCACCTTCCTGTTCGCCACCGAAATGTGGGAGCGCTTCTCGTATTACGGGATGCGCTCGCTGCTCGTGCTCTACATGACGAGATATCTGCTGCTGGTCGATCAATCCGGCAACGTCATCGGCCTCATCGGCGTTAAGCGCGGGCTCGAAGCCATATTCGGACCGCTCGACGTGCAACCGCTGTCGTCGCAGATCTGGGGCCTTTATACGGGACTGATCTATTTTACGCCGATTTTCGGCGGGCTCATTGCCGACCGCGTGCTCGGGCGGCGGCGCACCGTCGTCATCGGCGCGGTGCTTATGGCGATCGGCCATTTCATGATGGCGGTCGAACAGCTTTTTCTGTTCGCGCTCTTGGCGCTGATCCTCGGCTCAGGCTGCTTCAAGCCGAACATTTCGACCCAGGTCGGCGGCCTTTATGCGCCCGACGATCACCGCCGCGACCGCGCTTATTCCATCTTCTATGTCGGCATCAATGTCGGGGCGTTTCTGGCGCCGCTCGTCTGCGGCACGCTCGGCGAAGAAGCCGGTTGGCACTATGGCTTTGCCGCCGCCGGCGTCGGCATGTGCATCGGGCTTTGCATTTATCTCTACGCGCTGCCGCATCTGCCGCAAGAGGAATTGTCCGAGGCGAAGGCTGCGCATACCGCGCACCGTCCGCTCACCCGCGGCGAATGGCGCGCCGTCTTCGCGCTGCTTGTGCTGTTCGTGCCCAATACCTTGTTCTGGGCGTGCTACGAGCAGATCGGCAATACCATCGTGCTGTGGGCCGATGCCGATACCGACCGCACGGTCTCGCTGTTCGGCTTCGCCGGGCAAATTCCGACGACGTGGTTTCTCGCTTTCAATCCGTTCATGATCTTTGCCTTTACGCCGTTTGTCGTTGCGCGGTGGGCGCGCCAGGCGGCGCGCGGCAGCGAGCCCTCGACTGTTAGCAAGATGGCGCTCGGCTGCTTTGGCGTGACCGCCGCCAACGTCATTATGGCGGTCGCGGCGTTTCACGCCGGCGGCGGCAAGGCGAGCTGGCTGTGGCTGTTCTTCTTCTTTGTCGTCATCACGCTGGGCGAACTTTATCTGTCGCCGGTAGGTCTTTCCTTCGTCACCAAGGTGGCGCCGGCGCGCATTCTCTCGATGATGATGGGGGTGTGGCTGGCGACCAGCTTTACCGGCGGCTTTCTCGCCGGCTTGCTCGGCAGCTTCTGGAGCCGGATGGATAAGCCGGAGTTCTTTCTCCTCATCGCCGGTATTGCTGCGTTGGCTGGCGCGGTAATTTTCGCCTGCCGATGGGTATTGAAGGGGAGGGTGGGTGAATAGTCTCCGCTCATTCCCGCGTAAGCGGGAATTCAGGACCCGATTTGAAGAGCTGGGTCCCCGCTTTCGCGGGGACGAGCGGAAAAGTCAATGCATCGCCGCCGCGGCGTGCTCCGGATTTTCCATATGCGCGATGTTGGACTTCACCGCCTTCTGCACCTTCTCGAAAGCGCGCACCTCGATCTGCCGCACGCGCTCGCGCGACACGCCGAATTCGTCAGCGAGTTCTTCCAGCGTAATTGGCTCATCGGCCAAACGGCGGGCCTCGAAGATGCGGCGTTCGCGATCGTTGAGGACGGTGAGCGCTTCGCCGAGCGCCTTGTGGCGGTTGTCCGATTGCTCGCTCTCGGCGAGCCGGCTCTCCTGGCTGACTGAATCGTCGACCAGCCAATCCATCCATTCGCCGGAATCGCCGTCCTCGCGGATCGGCGCGTTGAGCGAGGCATCGCCGCCGAGCCGGCGGTTCATGTCGATCACGTCCTGCTCGGTGACGCCGAGGCGCTTCGCGATCAGCTTGACCTGATCGGGCCGCATGTCGCCCTCGTCGAGCGCGGAAATGCGGCTCTTCGCCTTGCGCAGGTTGAAGAACAGCTTTTTCTGATTGGCGGTGGTGCCCATCTTCACCAGCGACCATGAGCGCAGGATGTATTCCTGGATCGCCGCCTTGATCCACCACATGGCGTAAGTGGCGAGCCGGAATCCCTTATCGGGCTCGAAGCGCTTGACCGCCTGCATCAGGCCGACATTGCCTTCGGAAATGACTTCCGAGATCGGCAGGCCGTAGCCGCGATAGCCCATGGCAATTTTGGCGACGAGCCGCAAATGGCTGGTGACGAGCCGGTGCGCGGCATCGCGGTCGCCGTGCTCGCGCCAGCGCTTCGCCAGCATGAATTCTTCCTGCGGTTCCAGCATCGGGAACCGCCTGATCTCTTCCAGATACCGGGTGAGGCCGGTTTCTCCGGACAAGATGGGTAAAGCTGCAGTTTGGGCCATGATAGCGCCCTCCTTCATTAATGCCCCCGCGGGAGCGGCGGGCCGAATGGGGCCGTCGCTCCCCGAGCCGGCGGCGCCAGTTCCGTTATCTCGCACCCGCAACATACACGGTCGAATCAGGCGAGTGAAAGGGAGACAGCATCACATCGGCGCGATACCGCCTTGATCTCGGTCAAGTGGCCGTGAAAAGCCGCGAAATCGGTAAATCCTTACTTACTTATCGCCGGATAGTTTCGCGCTCGCTTCGGCCCGACCGCCGTCAAGCGCATCACGCAAACGGGCAAGATCGGCCGGCAGTTCCGACCGGAACCGCAGTATTTCGCCGCTCTTGGGGTGCTTGATCAACAGAATATGGGAATGCAGCGCCTGCCTGGCAAGGGCGCCCAGCGCAGCCTGGGCCTTTGCGGGCAAAAGGGCGGCTTTGGTGCGGAATCCGGCGCCATAGGTCTCGTCCCCCATTAACGGGTGGCCGATCGAGGCCAAATGGACCCGAATTTGGTGGGTCCGGCCGGTTTCGAGCCGGCAGGCAAGCAGGCTGGCAACGGGCTGGTCGGATTTTGCGGTTTTGGCGATCCTTTTTGCGGGTTTTTGGCCGCGATAGCGCTCGAGCACTTGCCAATGGGTGACGGCCTCGCGCCCGCCCTGGCGCACGGCCATGCGGTCGCGCGACCTGCTGTCGCGGTCGATCGGCCGGTCGATGGTGCCGTGCGGGCGTTCCGGCGCGCCCCAGACCAAAGCGAGATAGCCGCGCTCGAACCATTCGCCGCGCTTGCCATGATCAGCGAACTGCGCCGCGAGCGCCCGGTGCGCGCGGTCGTTCTTTGCCACCACCATCAGCCCGGTCGTGTCTTTGTCGAGCCGGTGCACGATGCCGGGCCGCCGTTCGCCGCCGATGCCGGAGAGGCTTGCGCCGCAATGCGCAATCAGCGCATTGACCAGCGTGCCGGTCGAATGGCCGGCGGCCGGATGAACGACGAGGTTCTTCGGCTTGTCGATGACGATAATGTCGTCGTCTTCGTACACGACATTGAGCGGGATCGGCTCAGGCCTTGGCTTGGCCGGCTCAGGCGCCGGCACGTCGACCAGGATCGCGGCGCCGGAATTGACGCGATGGCTCGGATCGCGGATCGTCTTGCCGTCGAGGACGACCGCACCTTGCTCGATCAGCGCCTTGAGCCGCGACCGTGACAGGGCGGCGACAGGGTTGGCGGTTTGGTTGGCAAAATGACGGGCCAGCACGCGGTCGAGCCGCTCGCCGGCCTCGTCAGCTTCGACGTGTACAGATGTTGGCGTGGGGGTGAGCGTCATGAACAATCTGTCCGGCAGGCCGCGCGGCAACTTATCAGGGGGCGTCGAACCTGCCGAGTCCGAGACGGCGCACCTCGTCGCGCGGGCGCGCGTGATGATGATCATATCGGCATTGACCACGGCGCTCGCCATCGCCGCGGTCGTCGCCGTTATCGGCTATCGCGTTTTCGCGTCCGGCATCGGCCCGACTGGGGGCGAGGACGCCATCGCGCTGCCCAAAGGCGCGCGCGTGGTTTCGATGGCGGCGTCGGCGGGCCGGATCGCGGTGCTGCTCGACGTCAACGGGACGAGTGAAATACGCACCTTCGATATCAAGACGTTGAAACAAACCGGTGGCCTGCACTTTACCGCTGCGCCGTAAGCGCCCGCCGACGCGCTTGCGCCGCTGCGCGTTGACGTTTATTCCGGAGCGAGGCTCCCTTCGTCTAGCGGTCTAGGACGCGGCCCTCTCAAGGCTGAAACACGGGTTCGATTCCCGTAGGGAGCG
>CAWCQV010000004.1:0-14635 GCA_963797775.1 uncultured Alphaproteobacteria bacterium
ACATCCGCGTCCGCGACATCATGGTCCGGACGCAACCAGCGCGCCCGCGCCATGGATCGCGCCGATATGGATCGCGTGCGGGAGCAGTTTGTTGCCGCCGCAAAAATGGCGCAACGCGCAAATTTCGACATTCTGGAAATCCATTGCGCCCACGGCTATCTGTTGTCCTCTTTCATCACGCCCTTGACTAACCGGCGCACCGACGAATACGGCGGCTCGCTGGAAAACCGCATGCGCTATCCGCTGGAAATCTTTCATGCGGTGCGCGCGGTGTGGCCGGCGGAAAAACCGATCTCGGTGCGCATTTCCGCCAACGACTGGGTCGGGCCCGGCGGCATCCAGCCACCGGACGCCGTTGCCATCAGCCGCATGCTGCAAGAGGCCGGGGTCGATATTTGCGATGTGTCCGCGGGCCAGACCTCGATCGATGCGCACCCGGTCTATGGCCGCATGTTCCAGACGCCGTTCTCCGACCGCATCCGTAACGAAACCGGCATGGCGACGATGGCGGTCGGCAACATTTTCGAGCCCGATCACGTCAATTCGATCCTGATGGCCGGTCGCGCCGACCTCGTGTGCCTGGCGCGAGCGCATCTTGCCGATCCGTATTGGACGCTGCATGCCGCGGCAAAACTCGGCGACCGCGGCGAGACCTGGCCCCTGCCCTATCTCCCTGGACGCGATCAGCTCTATCGGCTTTCCGGCGGCGGCGAGCCGGCAATGACTTCGGTGTGACGATGGGACCTGAAGGCAAACATGCGCTTGTGACCGGAGGCGGCAGCGGCATCGGCGCCACCATTGCGCTCACCTTGGCGCAGGCGGGCGCTGCAGTCACCATCTGCGGGCGGCGCAAAGAGGCTCTGGAAAAAACCGCGGCAGGTCATGGCAAAATATTTGCGATGGTCGCCGACGTGACCGACGAAGGCGCAATGGCGCGGTTGTATGAGCAGGCGCACGCGGCGCGCGGGAAATTCGCTATCGTCGTCGCCAATGCCGGTGCGGCGGAGAGCGCGCCGGCCGAAAAGGTTTCACCCGAAATTTGGACCAAGACACTCAACGTCAATCTTACGGGCGCATTTTTTTCGGTGAAGCCGGCGCTTGCCGGAATGCGCGAGCGCGGCTGGGGACGCATCATCTTCATCGCTTCGACGGCGGGCCTGAAAGGCTATGCCTATGTGGCGCCGTATGTCGCCGCCAAACATGGCGTGGTCGGCCTTGCGCGGGCCTTGGCAATCGAAACGGCAAAGGCGGGCATCACCGTAAATGCGGTCTGCCCGGGCTTTACCGAAACCGCGCTACTCGACCGGGCTGTCGAGCGCATCGTCGCAACAACGAAGGTCGGCGAAGCCGACGCGCGGAAGATGCTTGAGGCTAACAATCCACAGGGGCGCTTCATCCAGCCGCGAGAGGTGGCCGACGTAGTGCTGTGGCTGTGCGGCGAAGCGAGCGCTGCCATCACCGGCCAGGCGATTTCGGTGTCCGGAGGCGAGACATGGTAAGCGCGCCGTTGCCCGCCCAGCGCCGCGAAGCCGACAGCAAGGCGCGGCTGCGCCTGTGGATCAGGCTGTTGCGTGCGAGCAGGCTGATCGAAGGGGTCGCACGCGAGCGCCTGAAATCGCAGTTCAACGCGACGCTGCCGCGCTTCGATGTGATGGCCGCGCTCTATCGCAAACTGGACGGCATGCTGATGAGCGAGATTTCGCGTTTTCTCATGGTTTCCAACGGCAATGTCACCGGCATCGTCGACCGGCTGGTGTCCGACGGATTTGTCGTCCGCTCGCAACGCAACGGCGACCGCCGCACCTCCTTCGTTAGTCTGACGCGCAAGGGCCGCGCCGCGTTCGCCGATATGGCGGCAGCTCACGAAAGCTGGGTCGACGAACTCCTCGGCGGCATATCGGTGCGCGACGCCGAACAATTGTCGGCCAAGCTGAAATCGTTTCGGAGCGACTGGGAGGGCTCGGCATGAGCGCAATGGCCGCCTTGAAGCCCGCGCATTTTCTTTGGCGCATGGACGGCACCGTCGCCGTAATCCAGCTTAATCGGCCGGATCGCAAGAATCCGCTCACCTTCAATTCCTATGCCGAACTGCGCGACACCTTCCGTGCCCTATCCTACGCCGACGATGTCAACGCCGTGGTGTTTTTGCCCAATGGCGGAAACTTTTGTTCCGGCGGCGACGTGCGCGACATCATCGGACCGCTTGTCGCCATGGAGACAAAGGAACTCCTGGCCTTCACGCGGATGACCGGCGATCTCGTCAAGGCGATGCTCCATTGCGGCAAGCCGATTATTTCCGCCGTCGACGGCGTGGCCGCCGGCGCCGGCGCGATCATTGCCATGGCCTCCGACATCCGCATCGCAACGCCACAGGCGCAGACCGCGTTTCTGTTCAACCGCGTCGGCCTCGCCGGCTGCGATATGGGCGCCTGCGCGATCCTGCCGCGGATCATCGGCCAAGGCCGCGCCGCCGAACTTCTCTATACCGGCCGCGCCATGACGGCACAGGAAGGCGAAGCCTGGGGCTTCTTCAACCGGCTGGTCGCCGCCGACGCGCTGGAAAACGAAGCGCTGTCGCTCGCCCGTCGCATCGCATCCGGTCCGACCTTTGCCAACGGCATCACTAAGACCCAATTCGCTCAGGAATGGTCGATGAGCCTCGATGTCGCCATCGAGGCCGAAGCGCAGGCGCAAGCGATCTGCATGCAGACCAAAGACTTCGAACGTGCCTATCGCGCCTTCATCGCCAAGCAGAAACCGGTATTCGAGGGCGATTGATGTCGGATAAGAGCTTCCTTGGCTGGCCGTTCTTTACCGATCGTCATCGCGCGCTGGCGGAAGCGATCGAGCGCTGGAGCGCGGCCAATCTGCCAGCCGCACACAGCGACGTCGATGACGCCTGCCGTGAACTCGTCCAAATGCTCGGCCGCGACGGTTTCCTCGCCCACACCGCGCCCGATCCCGACGCGCCGGCCCCGCTCGATGTGCGCACCCTCTGCCTCATTCGCGAAACGCTTGCATGTCACGACGGGCTTGCCGACTTCGCGTTTGCCATGCAGGGCCTGGGCGCCGGCCCGGTCAGCCTGTTTGGCAACAAGGAACAGCGGCATTGGCTCAAGCGTACCCGCTCCGGCGAAGCGATTGCCGCCTTCGCCTTGACCGAAGAAAAATCCGGCTCCGATGTCGCCAATATCGCGATGACCGCGCGCCGCGATGGCGACGCATACATCCTCGACGGCGAGAAAACCTGGATCTCAAATGGCGGGATTGCCGACATTTATGTGGTGTTCGCGCGAACCGGGGAAGCTCCGGGCGCAAGGGGCCTCTCAGCCTTTCTTGTGCCCGGCGCCACGGCGGGACTTTCCATCGCCGAGCGTATCGACGTGATCGCGCCGCATCCGTTGGCGCGGCTTAAATTCGAGCGCGTGCGTCTCCCGGCATCCGCTCTGATCGGCGCCCCCGGCGAAGGCTTCAAGATTGCGATGTCGACGCTTGATATTTTCCGCGCCACGGTCGGCGCCGCCGCGCTTGGTCTGGCGCGCCGTGCATTCGACGAAGCGGCCGAGCGAGTGCGCAAACGCCAAGTTTTCGGCGGCCCGCTGGCCGATCTGCAGATGGTGCAAGGCTACATCGCCGACATGGCGGTCGACATCGACGCTGCGGCGCTTCTCGTTTATCGCGCCGCCTGGGCCAAGGACAACGGCGCCGCCCGCGTCACGCGCGAGGCCTCGATGGCCAAGCTGTTCGCCACCGAACGCGCACAAGACGTCATCGACAAGGCGGTCCAGCTTCATGGCGGCGATGGCGTCCGCCGCGGTCACATCGTCGAGCGGCTATACCGGGAAATCCGGGCACTGCGGATTTACGAAGGCGCGTCCGAAGTCCAAAAGGTCGTCATCGCGCGACAAGTGCTTTCGGGAGCATAATTATGGCTTGGCAATCGCTTGGTCCTACAGCACACACTGACACGTTCGCCCGCGACAACCTTCCACCATCGCAGCAATGGCCGCAAATCTCGCTCGATGGCTTTGCCTATCCCGAGTATCTGAACGCCGCCGTCGAGTTGACCGATCGTATGGTGGCGCGCGGGTTCGGCGACCATGTCGCGCTGATCGGCAACGGCCGGCGCCGCACCTACAAGGAACTTTCCGATTGGACCAACCGTCTCGCCCATGCCCTGGTCGAGGACTTCGGCGTAAAATCCGGAAACCGCATTTTGATCCGCGCGGCCAACAATCCGGCGATGGTTGCGTGCTGGCTGGCAGCGACTAAAGCCGGCGCCGTGGTGGTCAACACCATGCCGATGCTGCGTGCCGGCGAACTTGCCAAGATCGTCGACAAAGCCGAAGTCGCGCTGGCGCTGTGTGACACGCGGCTGATGGACGAGCTCGCCACCTGCGCCAAAACCAGCAAATACCTCAAGCAGGTAATCGGCTTCGACGGCACCGCCAATCACGATGCCGAGCTTGACCGCATTGCGCTGAGCAAAGCCGTGACCTTCGAGGCCGTGCGGACCGGCCGCGACGATGTCGCGCTATTGGGTTTCACCTCGGGCACCACCGGCGAGCCCAAGGCGACCATGCATTTCCATCGCGATCTTCTGATCATCGCCGACGGTTACGCGAAAGAAATTCTCGCCGTGACGCCGGACGACGTGTTCGTCGGTTCCCCGCCATTGGCATTTACTTTCGGTCTCGGCGGATTGGCGGTATTTCCGTTACGTTTCGGCGCCACTGCAACGCTCCTGGAGAATGCCTCACCCGCCAATATGATCGAGATTATCGAGACTTATAAGGCGACGATATCGTTCACTGCACCCACGGCGTACCGCGCGATGCTGGCGGCGATGGATCAGGGCGCCAATCTTTCGTCGCTGCGCGCGGCGGTGTCGGCCGGCGAAACCTTGCCGGCGCCGGTATTCAATGACTGGGTCGGCAAAACCGGCAAGCCTATACTCGACGGCATCGGCTCAACCGAAATGCTGCACATTTTCATTTCCAACCGCTTCGGCGACGCAGCGCCGGCGTCGACCGGCAAGCCGGTCATCGGCTACGAGGCCAAGATCGTCGACGACGACATGAAGGAAAAACCGCGCGGCGAAGTTGGCAAACTTGCGGTTCGCGGCCCGACCGGCTGCCGCTATCTCGCCGACCAGCGGCAAGGCAACTATGTGCGCGACGGCTGGAACCTCACCGGCGACGCTTTCTCCCAGGACGAGAACGGCTACTTCCACTTTGCCGCGCGCAGTGACGACATGATCATCTCGGCTGGCTACAACATCGCCGGACCCGAAGTCGAAGCGGCGCTGTTATCGCATCCGGACGTCAAGGAATGTGCGGTCATCGGCGCGCCGGATGAGGGTCGCGGCCAGATCGTCGAGGCGCATGTCGTGCTTAAGGAAGGCGTTCTGGAGGGAGTCGATACCGTCAAGCGCCTACAGGATCACGTCAAGGCGACAATCGCGCCGTTCAAATATCCGCGCTCCGTCAAATTCGTCGATGCACTGCCGAAGACGCAGACCGGGAAGATCCAGCGCTTCCGCCTGCGGCACAACGCGTCATAACCGGGGCGCATACAATGACAACACCGCATGCGCTACTCGATCCGCAGAGTTGGAAGCGGCCGAGAGGTTACGCCAACGGTATCGCCGCAGAAGGCCGCATGATTTTCCTCGCCGGCCAGGTCGGCTGGAACGCCGAGCAGCAATTCGAAAGTCCGGATTTTGTAGCGCAAGCGCGCCAAGCCCTCGCGAACATCGTCACCCTTGTTCGCGAGGCAGGGGGCAGCGCTGAGCACATCACCCGCCTGACCTGGTTCATCGTCGACAAGAAGGAATATCTGTCGCGATTGAGCGACCTCGGCACGGCCTATCGCAGCGTGATGGGATCGCATTTTCCCGTCATGACACTGGTGCAAGTCGTGGCGCTGGTGGAGGATGAAGCCAAGGTCGAAATCGAGGCCACGGCCGTCGTGCCGCATCGATCATGAACAATAGGCGCGCCGCTTACGACGATGTGGTGGTCACCACCCCTGTGACCGTGCCCTATATGCGCTACTCCATTCGCGGCGCGCACTGGTTCCTCGCCGGCGCCCTCGCTGAACTGCTCAAACGGTCCGGTCTGCACAAGGACGCGGTCGAAGGGCTGTGTGTATCGAGCTTCACGCTCACTCCGGACACTGCGGTGGGGTTGACGCAGCATCTCGGACTCACCTTACGGTGGCTCGACCACATTCCGATGGGCGGCGCCTGCGGGATCGTCGCGCTGCGCCGGGCCGCGCGGGCCGTTCAAAGCGGCGACGCGGCGGCCGTTGCCTGTATCGCGGGCGATACCAACCACACCGACTCGTTTCGCCAGAATCTGGGGACCTTCAGCCAATTCGCCCGCGATGCGAGCTATCCGTATGGCTCAGGTGGACCAAATGCGAGCTTTGCCTTTCTCACCAACTATTACATGCGAACCTATGGCGCCAAACCTGAGGATTTCGGCAAGCTCTGCGTCGCCCAGCGCGATAACGCGCTGAAATTTCCCTACGCATTGATGAAAAAGCCGCTCACTCTTGACGAATATCTGACGGCGCGACCGATCGCGGATCCCTTGCGCCTCTACGACTGCGTAATGCCCTGCGCCGGCGCGGAGGCGTTTCTAGTGCTGCGTCGCGACGAAGCTGAAAGGCTCGGCTTGCCTTATGCGCGCATTCTGGCGACCATCGAGCGGCATAACGCATTTCCCGACGATCCAATTCAGTATCGCGGCGGATGGGCGCTCGACTGCGACGAGATGTATGCGCAAGCCGGAATCGGCCCGAAAGATATCGACGTCATTGCGGCCTACGATGACTACCCGGTCATCAACATCATGCAGATCGAAGATCTTGGCTTCTGCAAAAAGGGCGAAGGCCCGGACTTCGTTCGGCGACATAGCTTCACCGCCTACGGCTCGTTTCCCTTCAACACGTCGGGCGGACAATTGTCGGTGGGCCAGGCCGGCGCGGCCGGCGGCTTCCTCGGCCTGGTCGAGATTATCCGCCAGGTCACCGGACAGCCGCTTGGCGCCGTCGTGGCCGAGGCGCGGCTTGGTCTGGCGAGCGGCTTCGGTATGATCAATTACGATCGCGGGCTGTGCAGCGGCGCCGCCATCCTTGCAGCGGGGCAATAACACGATGACGCGTCCATTGGTGCGACCGCCGCGCAAGAACCCAATCCTGCGCACACGCGTGCCGACGCTCCCGCCCGGTCTTCGCAGCCGCGTTGCGCTCGGGTTGACGGCAGCGGCGGCCCGCGGCCGCTTAGAACTGCAAGTCTGCCGCGATTGCGGGACGGTGCAGTATCCGCCGCGTGAAGCCTGCCGCGTTTGCCTGTCGCAGCGGCTCGACTGGCGGGCGCAGGATGGCGTGGGCGAGCTGGTCTCGGAAACGACGCTCCACCACAGCAACGAGTTGTTCTATCGCGAACGCATGCCGTGGCGGCTCGGCATGATCAAGCTTGATTGCGGCCCGGTCGTCGTCGCGCACCTGCACGGCGATTGTGCGCCCGCACCGTCGCGCGTGCGCCTGCGTGCCAATATCGACCGGGCGGGCCAAGCGGCGCTGGTCGCAATTCCGGAGAAGGATACCCCGAACATGGCCGACGATCGCCAGCTCCGTGAAATGACCTGCGATCCGAAATTCCGCAAGGTCTTGATCACGGACGCCAAAACATCGCTGGGGCAAGCTTTGGTCGAAGCCGTCGTCGCCGCCGGCGCCGATCTCGTTTGGGCCGGATATGCCGAGCCGTGGAAAAAGCCGCCAGGCTTCGACCGTCTCACGAAGCTGCCGCAGGTTTCGCTGGTGCCGCTCGACTTGACCAATTCACGCGCCGTTAAAGATCTGGCCGGCGAGATCGGCGGACGCGTCGACATTCTCATCAACACCGCCGACCATCACCGCAATTTCGGCATTGCCGCACGCGACGGCATCGAGGTGGCGCGCGCCGAGATGGACACGAATTATTTCGGCTTGCTGCGGCTGGCTCAGGAATTCGCTCCGGCGCTGCGCGCGCGCGGCGCGGACGGCCAGTCGAGCGCCGTCGCTTGGGTCAACTTGCTTTCCGTCTTCGCGCTTTCGAATTTCCCGCCGCACGGCACCTACTCGGCTTCGAAGGCCGCCGCGCTGTCGCTGGCGCAATGCCTGCGCGCCGAACTCGCTCCGGCCGGCGTCCGCGTCATCAATGTGTTTCCGGGCCCGATCGACGATGAATGGAATCAGGCGCTGCCGCCGCCGAAAATCGCGCCCGCCCGGCTTGCCGCCGACATTGTCGAGACGCTGCGCGGTGGCGCTGAAGACGTTTTTCCCGGCGACATCGCGCAGGATTGGCTGGCGCGATGGCGCGACAATCCGAAGGCGCTGGAACGCGAACTTGCGGTTATGCCCAGATGAGTGAAACCGTGCTCTTGCAGTTGGTTGCCGAGCTTGCCGCCGGGCGCATCCGCGTCGTCGATCTCACGCAGACTCTGTCGCCCGATTTCCCGCAGATCGTGCTGCCGCCCGAAATGGGCCAGGCTTGGCCGTTCCGCATCGAGGAAGCCTCCCGCTATGACACGCGCGGTCCCGGCTGGTATTGGAACAATTTCTCGTGCAGCGAGCATACCGGCACGCATTTCGATGCGCCGATCCATTGGATTTCGGGCCGGCATCTGCCCGACAACAGCACCGATACAATTCCGGCAACGCGTTTCATCGCGCCGGCCTGCGTGCTCGATTGTTCGCGCGAAGCGGCGGCTGACGCCGACTTCCTTTTGACCGTGGACTTCCTGCGCAATTGGGAACGCCGTCACGGCCGCATCCCGGCAGGATCGTGGATCTTGATGCGCACCGATTGGTCGAAGCGCACCGATCCTGTCGCCTATCAGAATATCGACGAGACCGGCCAGCACACGCCCGGGCCCGATGCCGACGCTGTAGAATTCCTCGTCGATGACCGCCAAGTCCTGGGCTTCGGATCGGAAGCGATCGGCACCGATGCCGGTCAGGCCTTTCACCTCAAGCCGCCTTACCCGTGCCACTACTACATGCACGGCTCCGGCCGGTTCGGTCTGCAATGCCTGACCAATCTCGACCTGTTGCCGCCGACCGGCGCAGTTATGATCGCGGCCCCGCTCAAGATCAAAGAAGGCAGCGGCAGCCCGTTGCGGGTTCTCGCGCTGGTGCCATCGCCGGACGCGCGCGCCGGCGCGCGCTCAGCCATGAGAGCGCCAAGAAGAAAAGCTCGGATGCGGAAAAAGCGCCGATGAGCGTCGCCGACATCCTGGCCGCATTTCCGCCCGGAGAGCGCACGCTGCCCGTCATGCTGCAACGGCAGGCGCGCCGGTATGGCAGCCATCGGCTGTTCACGGCGGGCGACGTGAGCTGGAGCTTTGCGGATGCGCCGCGCGATCGCGGCGCGATTTGCCGGCACGCTTGCTGCGGCGGGAATTCAGACCCGGCGATCGCGTGGCGCTGATGTGCTCCAATCGCGCCGAATTCATCGAAAGCTTTCTCGGCTGCGCCTGGCTCGGCGCCATCGCGGTCCCGATCAACGTCGCCTGCGCGCGGGCCGCAGCTCGCGCATATCCTGAGCAATTCCGGCGCGCGGCTCCTGATCATCGAGGCGGAATTGCTCGAAGCTCTCGACCACGTCGACATGCAGCGACCTCGCGCTGGAGCGCGTCTGGCTCATCGGCGACAACGCACACGGCGCCGTTCGATCGGGTCGCCGTCAACGAAGCCTGCCGCCGCGCGCCGAGCCGATACCGCCGGGCGCCAACGATCCCGCCCAGATACTGGCGATCCTCTACACGTCGGGCACGACCGGCCCGTCGAAAGGCGTGTGCTGCCCGCACGCGCAATATTTCTGGTGGGGCGTCAACGGCATGCGCAATCTGGAAATTCGCGAAGGCGACGTGCTCTGCACGACGTTGCCGTTGTTTCACACCAACGCGCTCGGCACGCTTCTACCAGGCCCTGCTGTCGGGCTCGACGCTCGTCGCCGAGCCGCGCTTTTCCGCCTCGCGGTTCTGGCAGAGCCTCGATCGAGCATCGCGCGACGGTGACCTATCTGCTCGGCGCCATGGTGCCGATCTTGCTGTCCAGGGAACCGTCGGCCGCAGGAGCGAGGTCATCACGTGCGTTGCGCGCTCGCGCCCGGCGTGCCGGCCAATCTCCACGTCGCGTTCGAACAACGCACCGGCATTCGGCTGATCGACGGCTATGGCTCGACCGAGACCAATTTCGTCATCGGCGGCACCACCGCGGAGCAGCGGCCCGGAAGCATGGGCAAAGTACGCGAAGGATATCGATGCGCGCGTCTTCGACGCGGACGGCAACGAAGCCCAACGCGGGCGAACCCGGCGAACTGATCGTGCGGTCGGACGAACCGCTCGCCTTCGCCACCGGCTATTTCGCCATGCCCGACAAGACCGCCGAGGCCTTCCGCGACGGCTGGTTTCATACCGGCGACCGCGTGGTGCGCGAGGCCGACGGATACTTTCCGCTTCATCGACCGGCTGAAGGATGCCATCCGCCGCCGCGGCGAAAATATCTCCTCCTTCGAGGTCGAGCAGGTGCTGTTGAGCCATCCCGACGTCGGCAACGCCGCGGTGTTTCCGGTGCCGTCCGAACTTGCCGAAGACGAAGTCATGGCGGCCATCGTGCGCCGGCCGGGCAGTGCGCTCACCGAAAGCGCGCTTGCGCGAGTTCTGCCGGCCGCGGCTTGCCCATTTCGCCTTGCCGCGCTTCATCGAATTCGTCGACGCGCTGCCGACGACCGAGAACGGCAAGGTGCAGAAATACAAGCTGCGCGACCGCGGCGTCACCGCCGACACGTGGGATCGCGAGGCAGACGGCGCCGGACCAGGCGATAGGAAGCCGCAGCCGGCGTCTGGCGACATGACGGCACGGGAATTGCAGCTATAATCGGCGCCTTGTCGCCGGGCACGGAGGAGCACATCATGGCGTTCAAGCTGCAGCGAAGGTCGTTCTTGCAACTGGTCATGGGAACGGTCACGAGCAGCGGCGCGTCTGCGCGCCGTTCGCGCGTGCAGTCGCCGCCGCCAACGACGCCGCGACCATCGGCTGGCCGAACGACGTTCCCTCTTGGGATCCCAATCAGCGCTTCACGCCGGACGCGCAGCCGATCTTCAAGGCGGTGTTCGACCAGCCGCTCGATCAGGATCCGCAGCTCAAGCTGATTCCGCATCTGATCAAGAGCCTGGAATCTGGCGCCGGACGCCCTGAGCATGGCGGTCGAGTTGCGCGACGACGTGACGTTCCACAACGGCGACAAGATGACGACGGAGGACTTCCGCTACACGTTCTTCGAGCGCATCAAATCCGGCGCTCAAGCTCGACATCGCCAATTCCATGGCGCAAGGTGCAGGACATCGTCATCGAGTCGCCGACCAAGGCGACGATGAAATTCAGCTTCGCCGGCGCCGACCACGCCGCAATGGATGGCGTTCCTCGGCAGCTACATCGTGCCGAAGAAGTACATCGAGAGCGGCGGCCTCGACAATTTCCTGAAAAAGCCGGTCGGCACCGGGCCCTACAAGCTCGCCGAATACGAGCTGAACTCGCGCATCGTGCTCGAGCGCAACGACAATTATTGGGGACCGAAGGCCGAAGATCGCCCGCGTCACCATCCAGATCATCAAGGACCCGTCGGCGCGCGTCGCGGCAATCCAATCGGGCCAGGTCGATTGCACCATCAATGTCCCGGTGCGCGAGGTGCAGCGCTTTCGAGCAGGACGGCGGCATTCGCCGCCGAGATCAATCCGATCACGCGGGTGATCCTGCTCAATGTGCGCGCCGATCTCGGCATTCGCCGACAAGAACGTGCGCCTTGCCGCGCATCACGCCATCGACAAAGCGGCGCTGTCGAAGGCATTCTACGGCGGCGCCGCCGTGCCGCTGTCGGTGTTGGCGACGCCGGGAACGCCCGGCTATCTCACCGATTTCACATTTCAAATACGATCCCGAGCTTGCCAAACAGTTGCTGGCCAAGTCGGGCTTCGCGCCCGACAAGCCGGTGAAGATCGGCTTCGCCGCGACCAACGGCCAGTTCCCCAGCGACTACGACATCGCCCGCGCCATCGTGCAGATGTGGAAGAAGGTCGGCATCGATGCCGACCTGCAGGTGATCGAATACGCCAAATATTTCGAGCTCAATCGCGGCAACAAGTTGCCCGAGGCGACGCTCTATAGCTGGGACAATGCCACCGGCGATCCGGAGATTTTCTCCGGCTACATGCTCAATCCGAAAATGCCGTTCTCGCCGTGGAAGGACGAGGATATCGGCAACAGGGTGCTCGCGCTGTTCAATGTCGCCGACTACGACAAGCGGATTGCCGGCTACCGCGAGCTCGAGCGCTATGCGGTCGAGAACGGCGCCACCATGCCGCTGTTGCAAAGCGTCGTGACGCTCGTGCGCAAGAAAAACCTGGCCTACACGAAATATGGCAATGGCTGGTTGTTGCCGCAGACGCTTGCAGTGGAGCTGATGCGTTTGGCTGGCCGTCATTCCGGAAGCCGAGCGAAGCGAGGCTGTCCGAATCCATATCGCGATCGTGAATATGGATTCCGGTCGAGCAAAGGCCGCGCCTCGGAATGACGAAATGATCGCAACGTCGTCAAGCTGATTGCGCGCCGCCTGCTGGCGGCGATCCCGATCCTGCTGATCGTCTCGGCGCTGCTGTTCTGCGTGCTGCGGCTGCTTCCGGTCGATCCGGCCGCGATGTCGCTGCCGCCGAACGCGACGATTGCGGAGATCGAAGCCAAGCGCCGCGAGATGGGTCTCGACCGGCCGCTGCCGGAGCAATATCTGATCTGGCTCGCGCGGCGCGCTGCACGGCGATTTCGGCCGCTCCATCCAGTTCCGCCGCGAGCCGGATCGCTGGTCGCAGCGACCCTGCCGGCGACCATCCAGCTCGCGCTCGCCGCCATGGTGATCGCCGCGCGTCTCGGGTTCGGCGGCGGCCTGCTGCTGTTCCATCTGCGCGGCACGCTGTTCGAGCCCGTCGCCGATCTCGGCTCGATCCTGCTGTTGTCGATTCCGGAATTTCTCTGGGGCCTGATCTTGCTGTTCGTATTCGGCGTGGCGCTGCGCGCGCTGCCATTCACCGGCGAAGTCGCGCCCGGCCTGCCGCTGCCGCATATCACCGGATTTTTGCTGCTCGATTCGCTGCTGGTCGGCCGCTTCGACGTGTTCTCAAGCGCTTGCCAGCACCTGATCCTGCCGGCCTTCGCGCTCGGTCTCGCGTTCTCGCCGGCCATCATGCGGGTTTTGCGCTCGAGCCTGTTCGACGTTTACCACGAGGATTACATCGCAGCAGGCGCGGTTGCGCGGGCTGTCCGAGCGGCGAATCCTGCTCGGCCATGCGCTCAAGAACGCCTCGCTGCCGACGATCACGCTGGCCGGCGTGCAATTCGGCATCCTGTTCAGCGGCACGCTTCTGGTCGAGGTGATCTATTCGTATCCCGGCATGGGCAACCTGATGGTCGATGCGGTACGCAACGCCGATCTGCCGCTCATCCAGGCCATCGGGCTCACCTATTGCGTCGTCGTGCTGTTGATCAATACGGTCGTCGACAGTCTCTATGTGGTGCTCAATCCGAAACTGCGGGTGCGCTGATGGCCGGTCCCGTTCGCCCGTTCGCTGCGCTCGCCCAGGGTTCTGATTGCGCTCGGCGATGATCCTTTGCATCGCCTTTTGCGCGATCTTCGCCGGCTGCATCGCGCCGCACGATCCCGGTCGAGCAAAATCTGCTCTCGATCCTGACGCCGCCGGCATGGGCCGCGGGCGGCGATCCGGGCTATCCGCTGGGGACCGACAGCCTCGGCCGCGACGTGCTGTCGCGCCTGATCTACGGCGCCCGCACCGCGATGCTGGTGGCGTTCTTTGCTTCGTTCGGCGCCATGATCATCGGCATCGATCCTGGCGCATATTTCCGGCTATTTCGGCGGCGCGATGGACTGGATCATCGGCCGCATGGTCGACGTGTGGATGTCGTTTCCGCCGGTCATCCTCTCGCTCATCCTGATGGTCGGGCTCGGCGTCGGTCTCGACAAGCGTCATCCTCGCCATCGTTCTCGTCGACTGGACGCGCTTTTGCCGCGTGTTGCGCAGCGAAGTGCTGATCGTGACCCGGCACGATTACGTCGCCGCGGCGCGGCTGCTGGGCTTTACCCATTGGCAGACGATCGTGCGCGAAGTGTTTCCGGCGACGCTGCCGCTCCTGATCACGCTGGTCAGCCTGGAAATGGCGATCGCGGTCGTGGTCGAGGCGATCCTGTCCTTTGTCGGGCTCGGCGTCGGCGCGGATCAGCCGGCCTGGGGCCAGATGATCGCGGATGCGCGCCAATACGTCTATCAATCGCCGTCGAATCTGCTGCTGCCAATTCTCGGCGATATTTTTGACGGTCGATCGCGTTCAATCTGCTCGGCGACGGGCTGCGCCGCACGCTCGACGTGCGGCTTGCGGAAAGCGGGCGTTAAATCCGTGCTAGCCCTGCAGGCCCGGGATCTGACAGTCGACGCGCGTATCGGCGGCGAACGTCGTTCCGCGATCCGCGCGCTGTCGTTCGATCTTGAGCCCGGAAAAATTCTCGGCCTCGTTGGCGAAT
>CAWCQV010000005.1:0-46545 GCA_963797775.1 uncultured Alphaproteobacteria bacterium
CTATGGAGGTCCGTTCAGGGTCTTGGCCGTGTCAAAACACTTTGCCGCAAGGGCTGGGACTAGGTTGGTTGATGAGGCGAACTGCGTTCCCTGGGTTTCGACTATGTTTGGATCGCCGCCATCAACGGCTGTATGCCCATGATGTTGAGCACGCGGGTTAGATTGTAGGCAAGGACATGGAGTGCCATCTCGGTGGCGACCTTGGGCAATCGCTTCATTAGGAAGTGCGTCGCCCCCATTCTCATCTTCAGCGTGCCAAAAGGGTGTTCGGCTGTCTCGCGACGCTGGCGCATGGCGTTCGGGTTCCTGTCGAGGCGCTTCTGCACGGCCTCCAGGACGTCCTCATGCTCCCAGCGGGCGATGCGTCGCTCCTTGCCGGTGGTACAGCGTCGCTTGAGCGCACAGTCGCGACACGCATTTGTCCAATAGCGCCGCAGCTTCTGCCCATTCTCCTCGTTCGTGTAATGGTATTTCAGTTTTTCGCCGGCCGGACAGCGATACACATCCTCCTCGCTGAGATAGACAAAGTCCTGCTTGCCGAAGCGACCTTTTGCCTCAATGCCAGAGGTCACCGGTTTGGGGAGCGTCACGACGATGCCGGCTTCGTGACACGCGAGGATTTTCTCGCCGTTGTAGTAGCCCCTATCGGCAACGGCTTCGAGTTCGTCGACGCCTAGAACTGCCTTCGCCTGGCAAGCGATATTGGCGAGTTGCGCTCGATCCGAACCGTCATTCGTTACCTCATGCGTGACGATCAGATGATGTTTCGTATCGACTGCGACCTGCACATTGTAGCCGACCACGCCGGAGCCGCGGCCGCTGGTCGCCATCGAGCGGCTATCGGGATCGGTCAGCGAGATCTGCTGATCGGGCGACGCCAGCATCAGCTTCTCCATCGCCGCCAGCCGTCCCATCTCGCTGTCCAGCTTGACCAGCTTTTCTTTCAAATGCGCAGTCTTCGCTGCCAGTTCTTCCGACGGTTCCTGCAGGTCGGCGGTGTCAAGCTGGGCAAGATACCGCGCCACGCTCTTCTCTAATTGGGCGCGGCGGCGCTCCACCTTTCCGCGTGTGAAGTTCTTGTCGCGGGTATTGACCGCCTTGAACTTGCTGCCGTCGATCGCAACGCTCGCCGTCGTGAGCAAGCCCATCAAGCGGCACAGTTCGACAAATTGCACGCAGACCTGCTTGATCGCGGGTCCACTGTCCTTGCGAAAGTCGGCAATCGTCTTGTGATCAGGGATGAGCCGGCCAGTCAGCCACATCACCTCAACATTGCGTCCGGCCTCGCGCTCAAGCCGCCGGCTCGACTGAACTCGGTTGAGATAGCCGTAGATGTAGAGCTTCAGCAGGACCGCAGGGTGATATGATGGCCGGCCGGTTGCCTCGGGGGCGACTCCTTCGAAACCTAAACCGGATAAGTCGAGCTTCTCAACAAAGGCATCGATCACACGAACCGGATTGTCCGCATCGATCCAGTCTTCCAGGCATTCCGGAAACAGTGTCGCTTGGCCCCGATCAATCCCCTCAACGAAGCGCCTCATCCGATCCCTCCGCAAATTGCGGCGGAATCATACCGCGCAAATCAAATAACAAAGTGCGTTTTCACACAGCCAGGGTCAAAAACGGTCTTCTGGCGATGTCCGCGGAATGTCTGCTTTCCACCCGATCGCGACCAAATCGCGGGCATCGCGGCACTTCGGTAATGGAATGGTCCGGCCACGCTCCTGCCCCACCAGCAATCGAAGCTGGTGTGGGGCGCTTAACAGAAAAATCACGCCATGCCCGAAAAACTCAACACCACAGTCGCCGTGATGGGTATCGATATCGGCAAGAACTCGTTCCACGTCGTAGGCCTTGATGCTCGCGGCGCGATTGCGTTGCGCCAAAAATGGTCGCGCGACCAGGTAGAAACGCGGCTCGCCAATATGCCGCCATGCCTGATCGGAATGGAAGCCTGCGTCGGTGCACACCATCTCAGTCGCCGGCTTAAGGCGCTTGGTCACGATGCCCGGCTGATGCCGGCGAAATACGTGCGCCCGTATAGCAAAGGACAAAAGAATGACTTCCGCGACGGGGAAGCGATCGCCGAGGCGGTGCAGCGCCCGACGATGAAGTTCGTCGCTACGAAGACTGCCGAGCAACTCGACCTGCAAGCGTTGCACCGTGTGCGCGAGCGGCTGGTCAGCCAGCGCACTGGCATCATCAATCAGATCCGCGCCTTTCTGTTGGAGCGCGGCGTTGCTGTGCGCCAGGGGCTACGCTTCCTGCGAGCTGGGCTTCCGCAAATCCTCGCTACGCGCACCGACGTTCTGTCACCGCGCATGGTGCACGTGATCGAGGACTTGGCTGGCGACTGGCGCCGGCTTGACGAGCGCATCGAAGGTCTGTCCGCCGAAATCGAAACGCTGGCTCAGCACGATCCGGCCTGCCAGCGGCTGATGACGGTGCCTAGCATCGGCCCGATCATCTCAAGCGCGGTGGCGGCCGCGATCGGCCGCGGCGATGCGTTCGGCAAGGGCCGCGACTTCGGCGCCTGGCTCGGACTCGTTCCCAAGCAGACATCGACCGGAGGCCGCACCATCCTGGGCAGGATATCGAAGCGTGGCAATCGCTACCTGCGCGTCCTGTTCGTGCAGGCGGCTTGGGTTGTATTGATCCGGCCGAAGAGCTGGGAGCGCTACGGGCTCAAGCCTTGGATCGAAGCTGCCAGGAATCGGCTGCACCGCAACGTGCTGGCGATCGCACTCGCCAACAAGCTTGCCCGTATCGCCTGGGCCGTTCTCAACAAGGAGCGCAACTTCGAACGTGTTGCGAAGGACACGATGGCGCCCCAACCAGCCTGAGTGTTACGTCGTCGCACGAGCGCAGGATGAGACGAAGGAACGACCACAAGGCACGAACAATGGAACTGCACGAGATAACGAACTATCGATGATGGTAACCTTCAAAAGCTGTTACCCCCCGAGGTCTGCGAGAGGATAAGACGAGATGGAGGATCGGTCTTCCCGGCGCATGCGAATACTGGTGGCCCGAATGGCCCGGTCGAGGCCTAGTCGGTAATGAGATCGCACGCGCTGATATCCATGGTGGCCCGGAGCACCACACGCTCCAATGTGAGGCCGGATACATTGATGCAAGACCCGCATCCGACAGAACGGCGAAAACCCCTTGCGACGCGCGGCCGGACCATACATCGGGCCACAACCCGCCTCACGCCTGCAACAAATTCGGGGAAATTCAACGGGGCAATTCTGCTACGTGGCGGGTTCGACCCTGATATCGATTTCGCTGCGGAGTGCTTCGGAGCATCGAGCTTGCATGGTTCTCACCTTTCTGCGAGAGGGACGCGCGCCGCAACCAGCGGTGCAAACGCACCGGCACGGGTGCTATTGCGCCCGCGCCGAACGCAACTCTGACTTAAGACTTCGCCAAATAGCGTCCCTCACTAGGGCTGAGGGACACTTTTTAGAGGTTTTTGGCCGGCTGGAGCAGGCGGTCGAGCGATTGCGGCTGGACTATCCGTTATGGGGCATGCGCCACGTGCTGATCGAGCAGCAACAACGACGACAGCACCCTCCGCGGCTTGATCAGATCGGCCAGTGTATATCCGTCCAAGACAGCGAGAAACGCCTGAGTCGCATCGCGCAACACGCCGCGCAACACGCAGCAGCGCTCGATCGGGCAATAACCGCGCCGCCCCAGACAGCCGATAACATCGAGGTCCTCGGTGTCGCGCACCACTTGGCCGATATTGATATCGCGCGGCGGGCGACGCAGGCGGATGCCGCCCCCACGACCGCGCACGGTATCAAGATAGCCCTTCCGACTGAGATCATTCACGACCTTCATCAAATGCTGCTTTGAGATGTCGAAGCTTTCCGCAATATCCCTGATCGTTATCAGCTTGCCGTCCGCGATCGCGACGTAAATCAGGGCGCGCAGAGCGTAATCGGTATGAAGCGTCAGCCGCATTTTCTTCTCCGTGAGGCCGGGTCCGGCCGCCGAAAGCGCCGATCCGGACCCGTTATAGGACTTAAATTAAAAGGTTATTGTGCCTGCCGACGGCACCAGCGCTGCTAACCGGAGTAACGGAGACTTCGGTAGGTCCCCGATTTACGGGCAGCTTTCGGACAAGCCAAGGCTTTTTAGTTAGATGGGACGAAAAGCACAAGAGCGCGGGGGCGGAGACCGCTTGCCATCAATCCCGATTGGAGTTCTTCGAGCGCTTCCTTTGCTAATCGAAGAGCCTTGAGACGAGCGATCTTTTCACGAATTATATCTGCTTGGGCTCCGTAGCCCACCGTGAGATTGTCACTCTCCCGCGCAGTCTTCTCCAACCGCAATTCCACTCGTGTGTTCTTCGAATTACCGGTCATCGTTTGTTTTGTTTACGGACGCAGAAACGCGACTATAGCATTCACACGGGTTTGGTGTGCGCGGTGCGCGAAGAAAAAAGAGCAATTATGTACTGCGGCGCGCGAAGTGTCGTTTGCTGGGCGCAATCGGCGTTTTGTTCTGTGCCTCGGCTTCCTTTGCTAATCTAAGCGCTTTCAAACGTGCGGTCTTCTCGCAGAGTCGTCGTCGGCGCGATTTGCTTTTGGGCCATCGAACAGTATGTCAGGGACCGTCGTTTGGCCAACCTGCTGAAGCTGCTGGTGATACTTATTTGTTTGGGGGCGATTCTTCAGCGGGTGCTCCCGCTTGTGGGGTTCTACTAGCCGCCGATCACGACGAGCGCTCCTGGTCGATCGAGGGAGCACAACAATATCTTGAAGGACGCGGACATCGCCAAGCTGCCGCAGTCTGCTGGGCGACACTAACGCGCGTCATTTAGACAGATAGACTATGCGAAGTTTGAGCGCCCGAAGTATCTTTTGGGATGGCAGCACTTGGCCGCTCAGTGTTCTAGATACCACACTGATATTCACACCGGCCTTTCGTGCAAACGCCCGCTGGCCCTGCCGCAGTTAATGTTAATTCAGATCGATGCTAGAATTAGGTCGCAAAAGCTGCTGGCATCATAATCAGGGGCAGCGATCCCCCACACCCCGAACCCCCGCTGTCTCAGGGGCCCCGAGCAAAATCCCCTTCCGCTTGGGGCTCATCATTTTAGAGATCGGCGCGGGGCGCGGCCGTACATCCGGGCTCGCACCCTGCTCCCCCGATACCCCTCGCTGGGGAAAGCATTGTGCCGGCGGCGTAAAGGCCAGATTAAGGCAAGCGGCTAGGCGTCTTCAGGCCGATGAACGAGCTTGAAGACGGGAGCATCGGTTAAATCCCATTTGTCCATGATTCGTCCGCAGACTACGCATTTGGCGAAATTGCTGTCGCTCTTGGAAAGTTTCGGATAAGTCACCGAGTAAAGCGCTCCGCAGTTCGGACAAAAGAAGGCCCGACCCTCCGGGATTGGCCCTGTCAGAGGCATGCTGGCCTCCACACTCGCACAACCAAAGTATAGACGAATTTCAGCGGCGCGGGTGCCGTCGCGGAGTTGGTAGGAATTGAGGGTGGCGTAGTCTCCGGGGTGTTCAACCTCGAATCATCCGGCGTTGAAGCGTCGGACTGGAGACCACGCCATGACGAGCAATACCACGAAGCCTGATTCTTTGCAGCCTGCGGCCGAAATGGCTGTTGATCTTTTCGACAATTGGTTTGATCCGATCGAGACCGAGGTGCGGGCTCGAGCGCGTGAGTTCGTCGAAGAGTTGATCCGCGGCGAGCTCGACGCTGTGCTGGCACGGCCGCGTTACGGACGAAGCCAGATGGCCGGCAATAAAGGAAGAGCCGGCGTTGCGGGCCACCGTCACGGCAGCCGGACGCGGTCGCTGACGGGCACGTTCGGGCCGATCGAGATTGCGGTGCCGCGCGCCCGGCTGACCACTTCCGAGGGCAAGACGGCGGAATGGAAGAGCCAGGCGCTGCGGGCCTATCAGCGGCGCACGCTTGCCGCCGACGCCCTGATCGCGAGCACGTATCTCGCCGGCACCAATACAAGGCGGGTGCGTCGCGCGCTGGCGGCCTTGTTCGGCGGAACGGTCGGCAAGGACACGGTGAGCCGGACATGGCGCAAGGTAAAGAGCGACTGGGATGCCTGGAACACCCGCTCGCTGGCCGAGGAGCCGATTGTGCGCCTGATCCTCGACGGCACCGTCGTTCGTGTGCGGCTCGATCGCAAAGCGACTGCCATCTCGCTGCTGGTCGTTCTCGGTGTGCGCGCGGACGGTCAGAAGGTGCTGCTCGCGATCAAGAGCATGGGCGGCGAGAGCGCCGAGGCCTGGCGCAGTGTCCTCGACGATCTTATCAAGCGCGGGCTTCGGCGACCCGAGTTCCTCATTGTCGACGGCGCGCCAGGACTCGACAAGGCCATTGCCTCTGTCTGGGATGGCGTGCCGGTCCAGCGCTGCACGGTTCATAAGCACAGAAACCTGTTCGCGCATGCCCCCGAGCGACTGCATGACGAGATCACCGCGGATTACAACGACATGATCTACGCGGCGACACCTGAGGAGATAGAGATCCGCCGCAAGGCTTTCATCCGCAAATGGAGGCTCAAGCATCGCGCTGTCGCCGACAGCCTGGAGGAGGCCGGAGAACGCTTGTTCACCTTCACCCGCCTGCCTCCGAGCCAATGGCGCAGCTTACGCACCACAAATGCCATCGAGCGATTGCACGAGGAATTCAAGCGGCGGATCAAGAACTCAAACTGTTCTGCCATCCGCCGACACCGCTGCGATGCTGTTCTGGGCGCTGCTCGCCTCAGGACAGATCAACATGCGCAAGGTTGATGGTTGGCAGACGCTCGCCACAAAGCCCATCGATCAGCCGATTGACCTTGCAGCCTGAAACGATACCTTCATGTTACCGGAGATCGCGCCACGCCGAATTCCAACCGCATTCCGGACGGCACCGCGGCGCGCGTCGCTGCCTTTATTCAAACTGACCCCGCGCTAAAATTTAGGAAGCGTGCGCGGTCAAGCTGCGCTTCCGAACCTAAACCATTCCCAACAGGTATGCGACGCTGACAACCGCGCAAAGCGTGGCCGACGCAAGGAACAAAAAATTTCGGGAAGGTCATAGGATTTCAAAATGCGAACTAACATGGGGACGCTCTCAAGTCCCCCGACCCGCAACACTGTGTGGATCAGACCAAGGCGAAATTAAGGGGCCGCATCGTTTAACGAGAGAGCCCGCGCCCTCCCCTAATCTGCGTTCCGGTCAAAAAAAGCCCCGGCCGTTGGCAACCAGGGCTAAAGCACAGGTATGGGCCGAGGGTTGATAAGCCCACACTCGCTGACCATACGCCCATAACATTTGAGGCCAAGCTGGCGAAGATTGTTACCGGCAAGCCAAAAGGCAAAAGGCCGGATCAAAAATTGTTGGTCATGATTGTAGGCCATACGCCCGGTGGGGTTCGCGACTTCGCTCTTTTGAGCGCCGCCTCCCATTGTTCGCGGGTATATGCCGATTGAATTGCAAGAACTGAATCTTTAACCTTAAATCGACTGTGAGTGGGGCAATCAACCCCGGTCGCGTCGCCAGTTTTATCTAACGGCTTCGCCTTAGATCCGCAGATCGGGCACTTCGTATCGGTTTCGTCGGCCATAACGGTCTAATGGTTTGTCACGTATAATATCCCCTACGCCCACCCTAATTTCATTGCCAGCCTGTCCGAATTAGGAAAGTACCCGAGGTCTTTGGAGTGGACGATGAATAGCATCCACCGCACATGGTCGAGCGCCCGCAGGGAGGCGAGCGCTCGCGGGATTCAAAGGGACATTAGCAGTTGAGAATGGGCCTCAAGCATTCTCTCTAACCGACGCTAACAAAAGAACTATACCACGTTTATATACGACCGCACCTTAAAGTCTAAGCGTTGGTTAAAATCGTACCTGACTAAGAACGAGGCGCGGCGCATCGCAGCCGTTGTGGCGAAACTGCTCGATCTGATAAGCGGCCAAGCGAATGGCCCACAAGCGCATGTACTGGCACGAGGCCGCTTAATGCGACAATTGTTTGAGAACAGATAATCTGGCACTGTAGCTGCTGATTGGTACAGCTTGAAAAGCACGCCTGATTTGGGTTGGGATTGGCTGATGTCGCGGCGGTGTTTGGAACCGCGCCTGAGGTGAGACACGACGATTGGCAATTCGCGTATTGAGCATTGCATGTCATCATGCAAGTGGTCGTCGCGGAGGTTTGCGCGAGTCTAATTTTTTCGTGAGCAGATAGACTAGCTGCAAATCCAACAAGACACCCCCGTGAGCGTCAACAGCCGCAGGGTGCGCAGAAGCGCCGTTATCTCTGCGAGATCTTTTTCGCGGCCCAGGAAGCTCGTAGCAGGAGTGGGCAGATTGCCGAGCGTAAAATTCAAAGATTTGAGAGGAGGAAACTCCTTTTTCAAACCTTCTGCCTGAACTTGGTAAAGTCGCTGCGGCTGCGATAGGTCGCGCAGACGGTGCTCGCCAAGATCGATTAAGCTCAAGCCCCCCTGCAGGCGGGATCTTTTGATGCGGCAGCGGACCCAGCTGATCAATGCGTTGCGGGCGCCGCTGCCGTAAGCGCAGGCGCCCGATAGGTGCCACCCCTGGCCAGCAACGCCCAGGCGATGCGCGCCATCTTGTTGGCAAGTGCCACCGCGACCACCTTGAACGGTTTGCGGGCGAGAAGCTGTGCGAGCAACGGATATTTCTCTGGTCGCTGGCGCGCCTGCTTCAACACCGCATGGGCTCCGACCACCAGAATGCGCCGCAAATAGCGATCCCCCCGTTTCGAGATCGGCCCGAGCTTGTGCTTGCCGCCGGTCGAAGTTTTCGCGTGGCACGAGCCCGTCCAGGCCGGCCCTGCTGCTCGGCCGATTTGACCTGGACAAAACGCATGGTCGGCCGCCGCACCGCCTCACAGATCGCTTCGGCGTCGGCGGCATCGTTCTTGTTGCGCTTGACGTAGGCCTTCACGTCCTTCGCCGGCATCAGCCGTACCTGGTGACCAAGCTTCGTCAGTTCACGTGCCCAATAATGCGCCGTCGCGCAGGCCTCCATGCCGACAAGGCACCGCGGCAGCGCCTTGAAGAATGCCAGCACCTGGCTGCGCCGGAGTTGCTTGCGAATGACGACCTTCTCGCTGGCATCGATGCCATGAACCTGAAACACGTTCTTGGCGATATCCAAACCGATCGTGGTAATTTGCATGTGGACGGCTCCCCTCAATGTGGTGCGTTTCGACGCAACCACCCTATGGCACTTCGATGCCGAGAGCGGGCGGTCGCGGTAGGGACGGAGATTACTCTCCGCCCCCCGCACAGATCCCGGCGGGCGCTGCTAACGCACCGGGCTCCCACCTTGGATGGTGACGAGGAACCGCTTCTCTGGCCACGGATGCAGGATGCGTGGGAACGGTAGGTACCGGTCAGCGATCGTCTTCATTCTCGTCCACGTAAGTCGATGTCTTTGGCTTCGACGCATCAGCGCGCCATGCCAACGCTCGATCATGTGATGGCGGAATGTTGAGATCGCTGGGCCGCTCATCGGCACAGCATAGTAGGCCATCCAGCCCCGCAGGACCTGAGCAAGCCATTTGCCTTGCCCATCGATCCCGTCGTGGCGGGTCGCCATGAGCTGCTCCTTGATCTCCCGAAGTTTGGTTCGCATGCGTTTGGCCATCGGCTTCCTTCCGAGCACGAAGCCGCCGCCATCCCGCCGGGTCGCGCAATAATGCTTGAACCCTAGGAAGTCGAAACCGTGTTGCCTTCTGTGGGACGGAAAACATCAGCACCCCGAACTTGTCTTACGCCGCTCAATACCTCGCCTGCGCCCTCCCCTGTGAACGCTTCACGTCTGCCCTCGCGGACAACCCGTGCATCACTCGGGGCCAGTGCGGTTGTCGGGTAGAGGTGCCGATTACTCGACACCTCCCCCACAGATCCCGGCGTGCAACTTTCCTGCACCGGGCTCTTGTCGAAGGTCAAACGCGATCGTGGGTTTGGACGCCACAGATCCGCAGGCTCGCTGCTTCAGTGTCATGCTGAACCCGGCGCTGAGTCCGGAGCATGTGTTACAGCTTACCTTTCCTTCGACCGGCCGCCTTCCCTCCGTCATCTCCGCCGCCGATTTCAGTCGACTTTGTTCGATGCTTCATCGGTAATACGCAGCCGTCCGACTCCTCGTCTGTTCCCCGACAGCTTCGTCTCCTCGACTTCCTGTCGCGGCCCGGGATCGACAAGCGACTGCGGGCCAAACGAGGTCTCCCAGGTTCCGACGCGATCCTTCCATTCGTGATGTGGCCTCAGACCCCGGCAGGGCGACGGTTCCTCGCATAACGGCGCCGCACATGTTGCCTTCGGCAGTAGCGACGGCCTCGGCCCCTGCGATTTCAAGGATTTCGTGGCTCAATCCCGCACCCCAAATGATCACTGTGTACGCTTCGCCATGGTTGTCACCTCCCACGACGCAACACTCGTTACCGGGCGGGCGCTATCCCTTTCCCGGACCGGACTTTCACCGGCTGGACCACGCCAGCTTCGCCTGGCGCACCGCTACTCCTTCACCGTGACGGACTTCCACCGTCTGCCTTTCGCCGGTCTCCCGGCGCACCCGTCCACCACATCATAAGCCGACATCGCCTGATCTGACCCCCAACTGTTGATTTAGATCAATGATGGGGGCTTATGGGCGGAGAAGACAGTCCGCCCAAATGAAAGGTTCAATACCATGGCGAAATACGCGAAATGCTTTGTGGGGCTTTGCTTTAGCTTGGCAGTATTGCTCGTATACGCAGCGCCATCTAATGCGCAGCAAAGCCCGGTTACGGCCATCGACATTGCGCTGGAGCCAGACGCAACGATGATCCAACATGCGCAGGCGGACAACGCCCGCCTGCTCAAGGCCTTTCCGAAGGGCTTTGCTCTGGATGCAACGCACCACCCGCACATCTCGATGCTGCAACAATTCGTGCGCACCGCTGATCTCGACAAGGTCTACGCCGCAGTCGACAAGGTGTTCGCCGCCGAGAAACCGACAAGCTGGAAATTAAAAGCATACAAGTACTACTACATCCCCTCGCCGCCAATCGGTCTTGCGGGCATCGTCGTAGAGCCGACAGAAGATTTGCATAGGCTGCAACAAGAACTGATCGACGCGGTGACGCCTTTCACGGTGAAAACTGGGACGTCCGCAGCGTTTATGTCCACCGAGGACGGCCGCGACATTCAACCGTTCTTGATTAAATACGTCGCCTACTTTGTGAAGATCGCAGCCGGTAAGAAATTCAATCCCCACGTCACAATTGGTGTTGGCACCATTACCTACCTAATAACGATGCTCGCCGAACCGTTCGAGGCGTTTACGTTTTCGCCAGCGGGAGCGTCGGTTTACCAGCTTGGTAGTTTTGGTACCGCTCGCAAGGAACTCAAGGCTCTGGTGCTGACGCCCTAGAACGCCTTTCGGAGAGGACCAAAAAAATCCGGACGCCCGCCTATGGCGTCTGGATATTCCGCTTGCTGAATTAAATTCAGCGGCAAACGCTCGCCGCGAAAAGGAACCAGCCATGTCATCAAACTCTTCGCCCTCTGGGGTCAACCGTCGGGTGCTGCTTTCAGCTCTGGCGATGCTTCCGACATTTTCCGGAGTGCTGCTTCCCGTCGCTGCACCCGCGCAAACGGCAACCTCAGGTGCCCCTCTGGCCTCATGGAATGACGGCGCAGCGAAGCAGGCTATCTTCGACTTCGTTCGCGCCACGACCGACCGGGCCGGCCCCAATTATGTTTCTCCGGAAGAACGCATCGCCGTATTCGATCAGGACGGTACCCTCTGGGTCGAGCATCCGATGTACTCGCAGGTGGTCTTCTGCCTCGATCGCGTTCCGGCAGTGGTGGCAAAACAGCCAAACCTCAAGAATGTCGAGCCTTTCAAAACAGTGCTTTCCGGAAATCGCGAGGCAATGGCCAAGCTGACGATGCCAGACCTTGAGAAAATTCTCGCCGCGACGCTGACCGGCATGACGACCGTAGAGTTCTATGCCGAAGTAAAGAAATGGCTCGAAACTGCCCGGCATCCGCGCTGGAAGCGGCCCTACACCGAGCTGATCTATCAGCCGATGCTTGAAGTGATGCGGCACCTGCGAGACAATGGCTACAAGACCTACATCGTGACCGGCGGTGGACAGGATTTTGTACGCGTTTACGCCGAGGAGGTTTATGGCATCCCACCCGAGCAAGTCGTCGGCTCAATGGGTGGAACGAAGCTCGGCTACGACAAAGATGGCAAGCCGTTCCTGACCAAGGAGCCACGGCTGTTGCTCAACGACGACCACGCTGGGAAGCCGGAGGGCATCCACCTGATGATTGGCCGACGACCTTATGCCGCGTTCGGAAACTCAATCGGTGACCAGCAGATGCTGGAGTGGACCGGCGCTGGCGCTGGAGCGCGGCTGGAAATGCTGGTGCTGCATGACGACGCTGCGCGAGAGTACGCTTATGGCCCGGCAGCGGGTTTGCCCGACAGCAAGCTCGGCACCTTCACGCAGGCGCTCTACGATGAGGCAAAGAAAAGCGGCTGGTCGGTGATCAGCATGAAGAACGACTGGAACCGTATATTCGCGTTCGATTAACGCCAATCCGATTGCGGGCCGAACCACTGACAAATTAGGAGGCGAGGAGGCGTGCCATTTCCCGCGCGGGCCGACCTACTTCTACGTAGCGAATGTCCGCTCAGGGTCTTGGCTGTGTAAAAACGCAGCGACGCGGAAGCGCGGTAGAACAAACAATTCGTCCAATCGCCATTAGATGTGGAAAAATTCGCAATCGCGTCCGATTTGAATATGCCTGAGAAAAATTATTCTCGTCACTTTTCAATTTCCAGCGTTTTTACACAGCCTAGCATACTTTGGAGATTAGCGGCCGGGATCCCTTTTTCCACTAACCCGCCTTTGGGGCCCCCCACAGGGACCCCAGAGACCCCTCCCCCCCCCCCCCCCCCCCCCACCCCCCCCCCCCCCTTCCCCACCGCCCCCCCCCACACCCCCCATCCGCCCCTCTCTAGGTCATTCGCGTCATTTCGCGGTCGCTTCGGCGACTTCTGGTTTGCCCCCGATTCCGGACATATCGCTAGTAAGAGCGACGCGCGCACATCGCCTCAAATGTTTCCGGTTAGCCGAAGTACGATGCCGACAACCGTATTGGTCGACTGTCATTAATTAGCTTAGCCGCGAAAAAGGCCGAAATTAATGCCAAGCCGTACGCTCAGCAGCGGCCGAAAATTAAACCGCCATCTTCAAATCATTGGCGGCACGGAATGCGACTTTCTTGCTTGCTTTGATTTGAATCGCTTCACCGGTCGCAGGATTGCGCCCCATGCGGGCTGCGCGTTTTCTGACTTGTAGGATACCAAGGCCCGCAATGCGGACTTCTCGCCCTTTTTCAGATGCTTTGTAATCATGCCAACGAGATCGCCGAGGAGGGCGGCACCTGCCCGTTTCGTCAAATGATGTTCGTCAGCCAAGGTCGCAGCGAGATGCTTGAGCGTAACGGTATGGTTGGGTTTAACTGCAGCGGTTGGTTTCTTTGCCTTTGACGGTGCCATGATGGTTCCCCTCCGAAGAGCGCAGAATGCGCTACCAAATAAGGCAGTGATTTGGACGCAAAAGAGAAGCGTTTTGAATGCACCGATGAATGACACGCAGTGCGCGCCTTTCAGGTAGGCGACGAGCAAGCGCTGCCTACACACGGCAACGCTTCCGACGCGCTTGGCTTAATGCGGAAAGTCAGAAGCTGTTGATAGGTAGGTCTTCCCCTCCGGACTCGCGTCACGTCGCAAGCGGACGGCAATGGGCAGTCCAGTTGCACAACCGGGGCTATGGATGGATACTCGTTGTCACCGTCAGCTCATACTAACTCACAGGAAATTTTGTGGGTACAGGAGAACAAGTGATTTAAGATATTGATGTATATAGTATATTATTCAATTGTGGCGGACACCCCTTCCGCCATTTCCCATTCAAAAGATCTTATTTTTGGATCGAAACTACCTGGGGAGGGAGAACAGATGGAACAGACAACAGGGACTGAATTGCTGGCTGGTGTCGCTACCGTCATCATTGTCATCGTCGGCGGGATATGGGCGGTAAATGGCGTCTTTTTGAACGATCTGAAAAGAGACTATCGGATTATGCGGACTCAAATGGACGGCGTGCACATCGCGATCAACAGCTTAACCGTCGCCGTGGCCGAGATGAAAGCTTCAATGTCTCTGCTTGAGAACGGCCTAAAGGAAATGCTTGGCGACATTGATACAGTGCGCGGTGAAATCAGCAACGATATTGGCCTGTTGCGCGGTGGGGTCGATGCCGTGAACGGCAATGTCGTACGCATTACCGGTTTTTTAGCCAATCTGGCTGGGACGCCGCCCTCGTTTCCCTCGGATCAACGGCCGGCGTAGCGGCGCGACGTCTTTGGAATCGCTTCGACGCAGGTGCGGACCCCTACACTCGCCCTGCCTAATAAATATGCGACAACCGCGTAGGACGCCCAGGAAGCGTTCGCTCCGTGCCGGCCTCCAAGCGATAAGCCCCGAGAAACAGGCGCTTATTATGGCGCACTTACGCGGCGCAGCTTGGCACGCGGCTTGCGGGAAGAGCTCCATAGCAGCAGCACACGCCAGCCTTTGGGAGGCACCAATGCAGCGCCGCGACTTCCTCAAGTCGATGACAGCAAAGACCGCATCATGACAAAAAAAGCCGCCCGCAAGCCGACGCCGACGCAGAAACATGACGCCATGGACTCGCTGGTCGCCGCGAGCGCGCAGGCCCTCGGGCTTAAACTCGATCCAGCCTGGAAGCCCGGCGTGAAATTCAATCTGCAACTCATTCTGCGTCATGCGGCGCTGGTCGACGAATTTCCGCTACCCGACGACGCCGAACCCGCACCGGTATTTCATGCTTGATACGCCCGCGGCCGATTTCGATTTCGCCACCGCAGCCGATATCGCCACCGCGGTCGGGTCCGGCCGGGCGAGCGCGGTCGGCGTCGTCGAGGCGACGTTCGCCCGCATTCGCGAGCGCGATCCGCTGCTCAATTCCTTTACCGCGGTCACTGAGCAACGGGCGTTCCTGCGCGCCGAAGCGATCGATGCGACGCGTGCGCGCGGTGAGCCCATAGGTCCGCTCGCCGGCGTACCGTTCGCGGTCAAAAATTTGTTTGACGTCGCCGGCTTGCCGACGCTTGCCGGCTCGAAGATCAATCGCGAGCTGCCGCCGGCGACGCGCGACGCCGCCTTGATCGAGCGACTGGAAGCGGCGGGCGCGGTTCTCGTCGGCGCGCTCAATATGGGTGAATACGCCTACGACTTCACCGGCGAGAACATCCATGACGGCGCTTCGCACAATCCGCACGATCATGACCGCATGACCGGCGGTTCGTCCGGCGGCTCCGGGGCGGCGGTCGGCGGCGGTCTCGTGCCGCTCGCGCTGGGCTCCGACACCAACGGATCGATCCGCGTGCCGTCATCGCTGTGCGGTATATTCGGGCTGAAACCCACTTATGGCCGGCTCACGCGCGCGCGGACTTTTCCTTTCGTCGCAAGCCTCGATCATCTCGGCCCGTTCGCGCGCACGGCATACGATCTCGCGCTCGCCTATGACGCCATGCAGGGTTTCGATGCCGACGATCCAGCCTACGCCGATCGCCCGCGCGAACCGGTCACGCCACTTTTGCAGCGAGGTGCCGACGATTTACGCGTTGCGGTCGCCGGCGGCTATTTCAAATGCAACAGCGGCGAAACCTGCAACGCCATCGACCGCGTCGCAGCCGCGCTTGGCGCCAATCGCGACATTGAAATTCCGGCGGCGGAGCGCGCGCGCTCAGCCGCCTTCATTATTACCGCCAGCGAAGGCGCGAGCCTGCATCTGAACCGCTTGCGCAAGCAAGCGCAGGACTTCGATCCGGCGGTCCGCGATCGGTTGATCGCGGGCGCCATGACGCCAGCTTCCCTGGTGGTGAAAGCGCAAAAATTTCGCCGCTGGTATCGCGACCAGGTGCTCAAGCTGTTCGATGAAGTCGACGCTATTCTGGCGCCAGCCACTCCGTGCACGGCGCCGCTGATCGGCCAACAGACGTTCATGTTCGGCGATACCGAATTGCCGGTGCGGGCCAATCTCGGCCTTTACACGCAGCCGATCTCATTGATTGGCCTGCCGGTGCTTGCTGTACCGGTGCCGCTTGCGCCGCTGCCCATCGGGGTGCAGATCATCGCCGCACCATGGCGCGAAGATGTGGCGCTGCGCCTCGCGCATGTTCTGGACAGCAAAGGCGTCGTTACGGCGATGCGGCCGCAAGTTTAGTCAGAAAAGCTGCCCCCAAGGAGAGTCCAATGGAGATCGACCGGCCGGAGGTCGTCGCCGAAGTCAAAGCTGCGTTCGATAAGTATGAGAAGGCTCTGGTGGGAAACGATGTCGCCGGCCTCGACGCATTATTCCACGACGACCCGCACACCATCCGCTATGGCGGCGCGGAGAATCTTTACGGCTATTCGCAGATCAAGGCATTCCGCGCCGCACGTTCGCCCGCCGGCCTGGCACGCACGTTATCGAAGACCGTTATTAGCACTTACGGCCGCGATTACGCGGTGGCTTCGACGCTGTTTCATCGCGCCAACACACCCGGAAAAATCGGACGTCAAATGCAGACCTGGGTACGCTTTGCCCAAGGCTGGCGCGTCGTCGCGGCGCATGTCAGCGTGATTGACGCTTGATTGCGCCAAACGGCAGGCCGTTGGCGCGTTGAAATTCGCGGCCGATCGCAGCCAACATGGCGTCTTCGCCGCCGAGCGCGAGCAGCGTAATGCCGAATGGCAGCCCGTCGGGGCGCATCGAGGCCGGCACCGCAAGCCCGCACAGATCTTGAAGGTTGACGAAATTGGTGTAGGTGCCGAGCCGGCTATTGAGCGCGATCGGATCGGCAATGACCTGGTCGACGGCATAGATCGTTGGCGCCGTCGGCACGACCAGTGCGCCGATCGAGCGGAAGGCCCGATCGCGCAAACGGCGCAGCTCTTCGAGCCGATAGAACGCGGCGAATGTATCGGCCGCCGTGGTTTTCGCGCCCGCTGAAATAATCTGCCTCGTCACCGGATGAAGCGATTCCGGCGCGGAGTCGATCAAGGATTTGACTGCCAGGTACCGTTCGGCCACCCACGGCCCCTCATAAAGCATCCGCGCCGTTTCGTAGAACGGATCCATGTCGATTTCGACGATCTGTGCGCCCAGCCCGGCCAGACGTGCCAAGGCTGCGTCGTATGCGCCCGCAGCAAGTTCGTCGCCGAAGAACGATCGCTGGTCGACGCGCGGTACGCCAAGTTTCATGCCGCCCGGTCTCGGGCCGACCGGCTGAACCGGTCGTGGGCGTGAATACGGATCGGCATCGTCAGGACCGGCGATCGCGTAGAGCGTCGTCGTCGCGTCGTCGACGGTGAGCGCAAAAATCGAGACGCAGTCGAGCGTCCGGCAGGCGGGAACGACGCCGGCGGTCGAGACCAGGCCGAAGCTTGGCTTCAAACCTACGATGTTACTAAAGGCGGCCGGCACCCGGCCCGACCCGGCAGTATCGGTGCCGAGGGCCAGCGGCACAATGCCGGCGCCGACCGCAAGCGCGGAACCGGTGCTCGATCCGCCCGGGATAAGCTTTTCATCGAACAGATTGCGCGGTACGCCATAAGGCGTGCGCACGCCGACGAGGCCAGTCGCGAACTGATCGAGATTGGTTTTACCGAGAACAAGCGCGCCAGCCGCGCGCAGCCGCGCCACCGCCGTGGCGTCTCTCTCGGCGCGATAGAGAAACGCCGGACAGCCGGCCGTGGTCGGCATCCCCGCGACATCGATATTGTCCTTCACCGCCACCGGGATGCCGTAGAGGGGAAGAGATTTATCGCCGGCGCGGGCAAGCGCATACGCATCCGCGACGACATCTTTTTCTTCGCGCAGGGCGATGAACATCGCCGGATCGTCATGCGCGCGGATACGCGCAAAGCTACGCGCGACGATATCAGCAGGCGTCGTCGCGCCGCTGCGATAGGCGTTAAGGATTTCGACGACAGTCTCGGTCACGTGAGTTTTCTATGCTGCAGCAGCCGGCGTCACTTTCCGCTGAGCGCGTCGAAAGCCTGGGCGAAACCTTTGCACGACATCGGTACCGGCGCCGGTCGCGGTGCAGCCGGCGGCAAGAATGCGGCCGTGCAGCAGGCGGGCTTTTTGCTATTGAATTTCATGCTGTTATGTGGCTCCCGCTCCCGACTTCTGACATTCTGACTTGCTTCCCGGCGAATGTGAAGCTTTACCCGTTACGATGACGAAGCGCATGGGCGAAATTTACTCTCTCCACCTATTAGGTTGGACGCTTTGACCGGCGTTTCTTGGCCGAGTGTTCGGGCGCGTGGTAATTGAGTGCTTATGGCGAAAGCACCGGCAAATTCGAAAACTGTACCGCTCGGCGAAGCCCTCATGTACGCCGAGCGCAGCCGTAGTCAGGGCAAGTTGGCGGAGGCGGAAACGCTTTGCCGCCAAATTCTCCAGGCACAACCGAATCTGGCCGAAGCCGAGCACCTGCTTGGCGTCATCTCACATCAGAATGGCAAGCTTGGCGAGGCGGTCGAGCACGTCAAGCGCGCTACGAAACTCGCGCCGCAGGTCGCGCTGTTTCATGCCAATCTCGGCGAGATGCAGCGCCTCGCCGGCCGCCCCAAGCTCGCCATTGAGGCGGCTCGCTGCGCGCTCGAAATCGAACCGGCGATGCCCTCGGCGCTCAGCAATCTCGGCGTCGCGCTATACGAGCTGAAAGCTTACGAAGAGGCTGCACGCGCGCAGCGCAAAGCGATCGCCGCTAAACCCGATTTTGCCGAAGCGCACAGCAATCTCGGCAATGCCCTGCATGCCTTGCGGCGCTTTGACGAAGCAATCCCTTCATATCGCCGCGCCGTCGAGATTAATCCGAATTATGCCGATGGCTGGGCCAATCTGGGCACGACGCTGCATCACAGCGGCAGCTTCGAAGAGGGCGCTTCGGCGTTGCGCCGCGCCATCGCGCTGTCGCCGCACCACGCCAATGCGCGCTCCGGGCTCGGTATCCTGTTGCTGATGCGCGGCGACTTTGCCGAGGGCTGGGACGAATATGAATGGCGTTTGCGCTCGACTGAGCGCAAAGGCCCGAAATTTCCCGAAATTCCCTGGCAGGGCGAAAATCTCGCCGGCAAGCACGTCTATGTCCAAGCCGAGCAGGGATTCGGCGATACGCTGCAATTCGCGCGCTATATGCCGCTCCTCCTTGCGCGCGGCGCAAAAGTCACAATGCGCGTCCACCAGCAGCTGGTAACGCTGATGCGCGAGAGCCTGCCCGGCATCACTGTACTCGGGGACCGCGGCAAGCCGGAACCGTATCAATGCGACACGGTGCTGTTGAGTTTGCCGCGACTGTTCAAAACACGGCTCGAAACCATTCCGGCCGACGTGCCCTATCTGCGCGTGCCGGCGGAAGCCAATGAGCGCTGGAAGAAGCGGCTCGCCAAGATGGCGGGTTTTAAAGTCGGCGTGGTATGGGCGGGCAATCCCGAACACGTCAACAATTCTCGACGCACCCTCGATCTTTCGCAGCTGGCGCCGCTGTTCGCCGTGTGCGACACCTCATTCGCCAGCCTGCAATTCGGGCCGCGCGCGGCAGATCTGAAGAAGCTGAAACGCAAAACCCCTGTCGACGATCTCGCGGCCAATTTCGAGGATTTTATCGACAGCGCCGCCGCCGTCAGTGCGCTCGACCTCGTCATCACGGTCGATACGTCGGTTGCGCATCTCGCCGGCGCGCTTGGCAAGCCAGTCTGGGTGCTGCTGCCCTGGATAACCGATTGGCGCTGGATGCTCGATCGCGAGGACAGCCCCTGGTATCCGACCATGCGCCTGTTCCGCCAGAAGAAAGGCGAGGACTGGGCCGACGTGATCGCGCGGGTGGAGGGAGAACTCAAAGTGGTCGCGCGGGGCGAGCGCAAGCGACTAACACCGTTCAAAGCCGAAGGCGAGCGCCGCGCCGCAGCGGCGGCCGCCATCATAGCGCTGCAAGCCGCGCAGGCTTTGAGGCCAGCTGCGGCGCCGGCGCAGGTGACGACGCCCGGCCATGCGCTGATTCTTGCCGAGCAAAAGCGGCGGCAGGGATTTCTGGCGGACGCCGACGAGCTAACTCGGCGCGCGGTGGCAGCTGAGCCGGACAACGCCGAAGCCGCGCACATGCTCGGCATCATCGCGCATCAATCGGGCAAGACGGCTCAAGCGATCGATCATCTACGCCGCGCCGTTGTGCTAAAGCCCGAGGTGGCGCTCTATCACGCCAATCTCGGCGAAATGTGCCGGCTTGCCGGGCGCATCGACGAGGCGATCGCCGCCGGCCGTCGCGCCATTGAGATTAATCCCAAATATGCAGGAGCGCTGAGCAATCTCGGCATCGCGCTGTTCGACCAGGGCAAATTCGAAGAGGCGCTCGAGCTTTATGACCGCGCGATCGCGCAGGACAGCAGTTTCGCGCAAGCCTACAGCAACCGCGGCAACGCGCTGCAGCGCCTCAAACGCTTTGCCGACGCGGAGAAGGACTATCGTCGCGCCATCGAATTGCAGCCGAGCTTCGCCGACGCCTGGAACAATCTCGGTACCTGCTTGCGTGAGCTAAAGCGCCCCCAGGAGGCGGAGACCGTTTATCGCAAGGCGCTCGAATTCAATAGCAATAATCCCGACACGCTCGACAATCTGGCGCTGGCGCTGAAAGACCTCGATCGGCTTGACGAAGCTGCCGATCTCATGCGCCGCGCGCTCGCCATCGAAGCGCGCGACGAAAAGCTCCATGTGCATTTGGCGACCGTGCTGCTCGACCAGCACAAGTTCGCCGAAGCCGCCGCAGCGAACGAGCGCGCTTTGGCGCTCAATGCCAACAACCACGACGCCGTCAACCTTGCGGGACGCATCGCCTTCGAACGTGGCGATCTTGCCGCAGCGCTGGCGAATTACCGCCGCGCGCTCACGCTCAAGCCCGATCTCGCCGACGCCTACAACAATATGGGCAACGTGCTCAAAGAGCTCGGCCAATTGCAGGAGGCGCAGGACGCCTATTTGGCGGCGATCCGGATCGATCCGAACATCGCCAGCGTCTATGTCAATCTCGCAGATTCGAAAAAATTTGCACCCGGCGATCCTCACCTCGCAACTATGGAGGCGCTTGCGGCCAGAACCGAGGTGTTGTCAAAAACCGACCGCTTGCAGCTCGATTTTGCGCTGGGCAAAGCCTACAGCGATTTGAAGGATTATCCTCGCGCGTTCGCCCATCTTCTGGCGGGCAATGCCGCCAAGCGCGCGACAATTGCTTATGACGAAGCATCGATCTTTGCGCTGTTCGACCGGATCGAGGCCACCTTTACGCGCGAATTGATCGCGAAAAAATCCGGCGGCGGCGACCCTTCTTCCATGCCGATCTTCGTGATCGGAATGCCGCGCTCGGGAACGACGCTGGTCGAGCAGATCATCGCCAGTCATCCGATGGTGCATGGCGCCGGCGAATTGCAGGCCTTCAACGATGTCGTTCTCGCCGTGCGCGGGCCGGACGGCGATACTATCCCCTATCCGAATTTCGTGCCGTCGCTCGATGCGTCGGCGCTGCGGCAGATCGGCGCGCGTTACCTTAGTGCGGTGCGCAAGCTCGCGCCAAGCGGCGAGCGCGTCACCGACAAGATGCCCTCGAACTACTACTTCGCCGGGCTTATTCATCTCGCCTTGCCGAATGCCAAGATCATCCATACCGTTCGCAATCCGGTCGATACCTGCTTATCCTGCTTTTCCAAGCTGTTCACTGCCGAGCAAAATCATACCTACGACCTCGCCGAGCTCGGCCGCTATTACAAACGCTATGAGCGATTGATGGCGCATTGGCGCCGCGTCCTCCCCGCGCAAAGCATTCTCGACGTGCGCTACGAAGACGTGGTCGCCGATCTCGAAGGACAGGCGCGCCGAATCATCGCCTATTGCGACCTGCCCTGGGACGAAAGCTGCCTGTCATTCCACGAATCCGACCGGCCGGTGCGCACCGCGAGTGCGAGCCAGGTCCGCCAGCCGATCTATAAGAACGCCATCGGCCGCTGGCGCGCCTATGAGGCGCAACTGCGGCCATTGCTGCGCGAGCTAGGCATGGAGCCGGTCGCAGGCTAAATTGCCGCACTTCGAGCGGACAGCGGCTCGGAATTATTTTTTAAAACGTTGGCTGTTGTCTTCTGTGGACGACCACAAGTTCCGCAGTCTGCATCCCGGCGAACACGAGAGAATGACCAAAAATATTGAACTCGGCCTCGACACGTTTGGCGACATGACCGCCGCAGCCGACGGCAGCCTTAAGACCCACGCCGAAGTCATCCGCGATGTGATCGAGGAAGGAGTTCTCGCCGACGCGGTTGGCGTCGATGCATTCGGCGTCGGCGAGCACCACCGGCCGGATTTTGCCGTGTCCGAGCCAGATGTCGTGTTGGCGGCAATCGCCGCGCGCACCAAACGGATGTGGCTCGGCTCGGCGGTAACGGTGCTGTCTTCGGACGACCCGGTTCGTGTTTACGAGCGGTTTTCCACGCTCGATGCCGCCTCGAACGGTCGTGCGGAAATCACGCTAGGGCGCGGCTCTTTCATCGAATCGTTTCCGCTGTTCGGCTTTGAGCTGTCGGACTACGAAAAGCTGTTCGAGGAAAAGCTCGATCTGTTCGCGGCCCTGCTCAAGGGCGGCGCCGTGACATGGAGCGGCACGGTTCGCGCCCCCCTCGACAATCAGCGGGTCTATCCGCCGATCGAAACCGGCGCACTGCGGACGTGGGTGGGCGTCGGCGGCTCGCCGGAATCCGTGGTTCGCGCCGCGCGCTACGACCTGCCGCTGATGCTGGCAATCATCGGCGGCGATCCGAAGCGATTTCGGCCTTATGTTGACCTCTACCATCGCGCCTTCGCGCAACTGGGCAAGCCTGTACAGCAGATAGGTATCCACTCGCACGGCTATATCGCGGAAACCGACGAGAAAGCGCGCGAAGAATTTTGGCCGCACTATAAGGTTTCACGCGACCGCATCGGCGCCGAGCGCGGCTGGCCCCCCACCACTCGGGCGGCCTTCGACCAGGAAGTCAATGGCGGCGCGCTGCATCTCGGCTCGCCAGAAACCATCGCGCGTCGGATCGCAACGACGATCAAGGACCTCGGCGCCGCGCGCTTCGATATGAAATATAGCGCCGGCACGCTGCCGCACGACAAAATCATGCGCTGCATCGAGCTCTTCGGTACGAAAGTGATGCCGATGGTCAGGGAGATGATGGCGAGCGCCTAACTGGGTCACGTCCCCACCAGCCCGAATTGCGGACTGGACGGTTCGGCGTGGCTCTTCTTGGCGATGCGCCCGGCAAGCCGCGACAACCGCCCGGCTTCGACGGCGGCGCGCATGCTTTTGGCCATCAGCACCGGATTTTGCGCCTTCGACACCGCGGTGTTGATCAGCGCCGCGGCGCAGCCGAGCTCCATCGCAAGCGTAGCGTCCGACGCGGTGCCGATTCCGGCATCGAGCACCACCGGCACCGGGGAGCGCGCGCAAATGAGCTCAATGAGATGCGGATTGGAAATGCCCAAGCCGGAGCCGATCGGCGAGCCAAGCGGCATCACCGCCGCGGCACCGGCATCGGCGAGTTTTCTGCAGGTCACCGGATCCTCGGTGCAGTAGGGCAGCACGATAAAGCCCTTGGCGACGAGTTGTTCGGTCGCACGCAACAACTCCTCCACGTCGGGATAGAGCAGCTCGCGGTCTCCGATCACTTCGAGCTTTATCCAGTTGGTGTCGAGCGCCTCGCGGGCGAGCTCCGCCGTCAGCACCGCATCCTTGGCGGTCTGACAGCCCGCGGTATTGGGCAGAAATTTCACCCGGCCGGCCAGAAGATCGACCAGGCTTTCGTCGTCGCCGGCAAGGCTGATACGGCGGATCGAGGCGGTGACCATCTCGCTGCCGCTCGCGGCGATGGAATCGAGCATGATTTTGCGGTTGGGATAACCGGCACTGCCAAGAAACAGCCGCGAGCCGAATTCATGACCGGCAATGATCAGCGGATCGGACATTTGTTGCTCCTTCAACCGCCTTGCCGCGCGCGCACGATCTCGACGCTGTCGCCGGGTTTCAGCGCGGTCGCGCGCCACGCCGCGCGCGGTACCACTGCGCCGTTGAGCGCCACCGCGATGCCGCGCTGCATCGTATCGACAGCCTTTTCGGCGAGCAGCGCGTCGAGTGTCGCAGCAGCAAGCGGCTCGCTTTCGCCGTTGACGCGGATCATTTGCTCCGTCATCGCATAGTCCCTACTCCGCCGCGCGCGCCGGCAGAAATCGCTCCAGCCCGAACGGACGGATCGCCGGATCAATTACGTCGTCGAGAATAAGCCGCGCCATGGCGTCCGCGGTCACTGGCGCCAGCAAGATGCCGTTGCGATGGTGCCCAGTGGCGTAGAACAGATTTTCCAGCGGTGCGCGGCCGAGAATCGGCGCGTCGTCCCGGCTGCCGGGCCGGTGGCCGACCCAGATTTCGTCGATCGGCAATTCCTCGATCGCCGGGATCGCACGCCACGCCGCTTCAAGCAGCGTCAGCATGCCGCCGGCGGTGATCGTCTGGTCCAAGCCTTTTTCCTCAACGGTAGCGCCGATGATTAGCCGGCCGTCGCGGCGCGGCACAAGATAGGCGCTCGGCGCGCGCAGCACGTGAATGAGAAGAGGCGCCGCAGCGTCCATGCGCAGCGCCAACATCTGGCCCTTCACCGGGCGCACCGGCGGTCGCCGATCGGGCGGCAACCCGCCGATGGTGCGCGACCAGGCGCCGGCGGCGAGCACGACGCGATCGGCCGTCACTGTCGTTCCGTCCTCAAGCACGACGCCCGCGGCGCGGCCGCTCTGCACCGAAATTTCTGCAACCGCTTGATCCTCGTGGATCTTTGCGCCGGCCGCCTGCGCGGCAATGCGCAGCGCGTCGGCGAGCTTGCGGTTATCTACCTGATGGTCTTGCGGGCTGAACACCGCGCCCGCGATCTTGCCGGCGAGATGCGGTTCTTTGGCGCGCGTTGCCGCGGCCGACAGCCATTCGAGCGGCAGTCCGAGCTTAAGCTGATAATCGAGATGATGCGCGAGCGCCGCCTGATCATCTGCGGTGAGCGCGAGAACCAGCGTACCTTCGCGGCGCAATTCGACGTCGACGCCGCTCTTGCTCAGAAGCTCTTCGGCAAAAGCGGGCCAGCGTGCCTGGCTGTCGCGGCCGAGCGCGACCAAATCCTCCTCGCCGGGCTCGGCTTCGCAGCACGCCGCGAGCATGCCGGCCGCGGCGTGGCTCGCACCCGCTCCTGCCTTGCCGCGGTCGAACAGCACGACTTCGGCGCGCGAGGCCAAGCGCCAGGCAATGCCGAGCCCGACCACGCCTGCGCCGATCATGACGACGCGCGGCCGCTTGGCGACAGCTGCAATGGATGTCTTCGTTCCGGCCAACGCGGCTCCCTTCGCTGGAATGACCCAGACAGAACTGTTCTAAGCAAGTAATGTCAAAGGGTTACGTTGTCAAAGCGCCATAACTGGACGTATTGAGCGCAAAGGATAATTCGAGAGATTGTCAACCTATGGCCGAGGGAAAGTGGGACAAACCCTGCCCTGGCACACTGCGGAGCTACGGCTAAGCGGCTAAACCACTACCGAGAAATACGCAGAGCAAGATGGAGGTGAAAACGGAGAGTGCCAATAGTCCATCCGCTGGAGAGCGGTCGAGCCAGCGAAATTGCTTATCCAACAGTTCCCTATCGCGCCGAGTCACCGAGAGCAATTTTCTAAAGCGAAGTTCGCATCACATTGTGCCTGATCAGTCATTCAAGAATTGGTCGGCTGATCTGTAAAACTTTAGTCAAATCGAGGCGGGTTTGGTAATTACAGTTCTTCTGAATAAGCGATGACCCAGACAGGTTCGACGGGTCTCATCACAGCCGCGTTGCCGCGGCACACCTGACCGATAAGCCAATAATGGGTTTTTACGGCCCTTCGACAAGGTGCATGCCCGGCCTGCGATGCCGCAGGTAACGCGCACATACTAGCCCGACGATCAGGATCACCGCAGCCCCGATAAACATCGGCTTGCTGGTGCCGGCGTGGCTGAAGGCAAAGCCATAATAGATTGGGCCGAGCGCCTGGCCGGAAAAGAAGGCGCAGGAATGCATCGATAAAGCGGTGCCGCGCGCGGTGTGCGTCAGTTCGGTGGCGTGAAGCTGAATGCAGGTATGCAGCATGTAAAAGCCGATGCCGAAAACGATAAAGACCGCCGCAAGCACGTACCAGACCGGGTTGAATGCAATCACAAGGAAGGCCGCGCAAGCGAGGCCTGCCCCGGTCAGAATCAATCGCCGCTCGCTCACGCGCAGGACCAACACCGGCACCGCAAGCGAATAGAGAATTCCGCCGAGCCCGAAGCCGCCGATCACGAGGCCTGCGAACGAAGAATGTGTCTGGCCGGCCATCAGCAGAAGCAGCGCCACATAGGGAAACAGGCCGTGGATGACGATGCCCTCGAAGAATACCGAGCTGAAACAAATTTTGGTACGCGGATCGGCGAACACGCTGCGGAATCCGGCAGCGACCGCGGCGAGATTGAAGGGCCTCGGCTTGACGGCGGGCAAGCCGCGAAAAGCAAAGAACGCGATCGCCGCGACGACCAAGCCGAAGGCGCCAATCGAGAAGAACACGCCGCGCCAACCGAGCAGATCGCCGATCACGCCCGACGCCGTGGCGCCGATCAGATTTCCGGTGAGCGCCACGGCGAGCAGCTGGCCGATCGCAACCTGCCGCGCATGGACCTGCGGCACGAGATCCCCGATCATCGCCACGCCGACCGGATAGATGCCGCCAGCCAAAATTCCGGCGACGACCCGCATGGTGACGAGGAGCGAGAAACTGCCGGCGAAGGCGCAAACCAGCGTCGTCGTCACTACGACCGCGAGGCTCAGATTCATCAGCCGGGTCTTGCCAAAAAAATCTCCGATTATGCCGAGCACGGGTTGGGCGAAAGCGTAGGGAAAGGTAAATGCGGTTGACAACAGCGCCGCGGTTTTGACGTCGATGTTAAGATCGTGGGCGATTTTCGGCACGACCGGATCGACCGCCCGCGTAAATAGCGTGGAGGCAAACACCACCAGGAAAGCTATTCGGAGGGCGGGCGGCATGACGTGCTCCCGGCCGCTGCTAGTTCTTTTTGGCCAATGCGTCGAATTGCAGCAATCGCTCGAGCAGCGGCGGTAAAGCTTTGAGCGGAATCATGTTTGGGCCGTCGGACGGCGCGTGGTCGGGGTTCTGATGGGTCTCGATGAAAACGCCGGCAACGCCGACCGCCACGGCCGCCCGCGCCAGCACCGGAACGTATTCGCGCTCGCCGCCGGAGGAGATCCCTTGCCCGCCCGGCTGCTGCACCGAATGGGTCGCATCGAAGATCACCGGCGCGCCGATTTTTGCCAGCACCGGCAGCGCGCGCATGTCGGAGACGAGCGTGTTGTAACCGAACGACACGCCACGCTCGGTCACAAGCACATTGGCATTGCCGGCGCCGGTGATTTTTTCGACGACATTGGCCATGTCCCAGGGCGCCAGGAACTGGCCTTTCTTGACGTTGACGACCCGTCCGGTCTTGGCCGCGGCGATCAAAAGGTCGGTCTGGCGGCAGAGAAACGCCGGAATTTGCAGGACATCGACGACTTCGGCAACGCTCGCGCATTGGTCCGGCTCATGCACATCGGTGAGCACCGCCACACCGAGTTTGTCCCGAAGATCGGCGAAGATTTCGAGCGCCTTATCGAGGCCAAGCCCGCGCGCGCTCTTGGCGCTGGTGCGGTTCGCCTTATCGAACGACGTTTTGTAGACCAAGCCGAGATTGAGCTTTGCGGCGATTTCTTTGAGTGCGCCGGCCATATCGAAAGCGTGCGCCCGGCTCTCCAGCGCACACGGCCCGGCGATCAGCGCGAGCGGCAGCGTGTTGCCGAAGCGGGTCTTGCCGACGGCGACAATGGGATTGGGCTTATTGGTCATAGGCACCCTCGTCGTCGACCTTGCGTCGACCTATGGTCGCGGTCAACCGACACCGTAACAGCACGGCGCCCCAGCGCTGCCCCATTCCGGCCATTTCGTTTAGACTATTGTCAGGCGCGGTCCTCGAAAGCCGCGCCGTGACAATACTAGGGAGGTTCGCCATGACACAGCTAAACGATGTCGACCGCGCGTTTCGTCAGGCCACCGACAACCGGCAAATTCCGGGTGTCGTCGCGATGGCCGCGACCGATAAGGAAATTATCTACCAGGGTGCATTCGGCAAGCGCGATATCACCAAAGCCGACGCCATGACCGTCGACAGCGTGTTCTGGATCGCGTCTATGACCAAGGCGATCACGGCAACCGCCGCGATGCAGCTTGTCGAGCAGGGCAAGCTAAAGCTTGACGACCCGATCGGCAAGGTTCTCCCCAATATCGCCGCGCCACAGGTGTTCGAGGGCGTCGATGCATCCGGCGCGCCAAAGCTGCGCGCCGCCAAACGCCCGATCACGCTGCGCCAGCTGCTCACTCATACCGCCGGCTATTGCTATGACATCTGGAATGCCGAGATGGGCAAATACATGCAGCAGATGGGCATACCGGGCATCACGGGCTGCGAGAACAAGGCGTTGACGATACCGCTTAATGCCGATCCCGGCACGAAGTGGGAGTATGGCATCAACATCGACTTTGTCGGCAAAGCGGTCGAGGCGGTGAGCGGCAAGAAGCTCGGCACTTATTTCGCCGACCACATCTTCGCGCCGCTTGGCATGAAGGATACCGCATTCAAAATCGGCGCGGCCCAGCGCAGCCGCCTGGTTGGCATGCATGCGCGCGGCGCCGATGGCGTAGTCGCGCCGTTCCCGTTCGAACTGGTACAGGAGCCCGAATTTCAGATGGGCGGCGGCGGCCTTTATGGTACCGCTCCCGATTACATCGCCTTCATCCGCATGCTGCTCAACGGCGGCAAACTCAACGGCAACCGCGTGCTCAAGCCCGAGACGGTCGCGCTGATGGCGCAGAACCAGATCGGCGAGCTTAACGTCGCGACGCGCTGGGCGACAGCCATGCCGCCGTTCTCCAACGATATCGAGCTTTATCCGGAGCAGGACAAGAAGTGGGGATTGAGCTTCCTCATTAACACCAAACGCACGGCAGAGGGGCGCAGCGCTGGCAGCCTGGCCTGGGCGGGCCTTGCCAACACCTATTTTTGGCTCGATCCGGCGCGCAAAGTCGGCGGCGTGATCCTCATGCAGTTGATCCCCTTCGCCGATAAGCCGGCACTCGATCTGTTCGCCGCCTTCGAGCGCGGCGTGTATCAAAGCCTCGAAGGCAGCAAAGCGGCGGCTTGATGCGGAGCTGACGGGAACCGATTGGGCGGGCCGGTCCGGCCCGCCTATTTCACGGCGGAAAAGGCCGTGGGCGCGAGAATTTGGTTACTCGCATTCTGCAGGATCGGACCGTCCTTTTCGCTTTCGGCGCGGGCGGAAATCCACGCCGGGTCGCTCATGAATGCGTTCCACTTTCTCTCGCGGTCGGCGAGCAATTCCCAGGCCAACAAATAGGTCAGCTCCTGATTGGAGTCGCCGATCAAAGTCGTCCAGAAGCCGGCTTGCCTGATGCCGTGCTTATCCCACAATTTCAGCGTGGTGTTTTCGAAGCGCTTGAGCAAAGCCGGCAGCCTTCCCGGCACGGTGCGGTAAACGCGCATTTCGTAGAGCATTGAAGTTTCCTCTCCTGTCTCATCATTCCGGATTGCCGCAAAGCGGCAAGTCCGGAATCCATAATCACAGATAGTGGTTATGGATTCCGGGCTCCTCGCTTCGCTCGGCCCCGGAATGACGAGCTTATTACACCAGCCGGCTCTGCTCCACCGCCGCTCCGATGAAGGAGGAGAACAGCGGGTGCGGCGCGAACGGCCGCGATTTCAATTCGGGGTGAAATTGCACGCCGATGAACCAGGGATGGTCGTCGTACTCGATGATCTCCGGCAGGATACCGTCAGGCGACATGCCGGAAAACCGCATGCCGTGTTGCGCCAGGCGATCCTTGTAGGCGGTATTGACTTCGTAGCGATGGCGGTGGCGCTCGGAAATCTCGGTGGCGTTGTAGATTTCGGCGACGCGGGAGCCACGGGCTAGCACGGCGGGATACGCGCCAAGCCGCATGGTGCCGCCCATGTCGCCATGGATGCCGCGCTTTTGCAATTCGTTGCCCTTCATCCATTCGGTCATCAGGCCGACGACCGCCTCGGGCGTGGCAACGAATTCGGTCGAGTTCGCCTGCTCGATACCGCACAGATTGCGTGCTGCCTCGATCACGGCCATCTGCATGCCAAAGCAGATGCCGAAATACGGCACATGGCGCTCGCGGGCGAACTGCGCGGCGCGGATTTTTCCCTCCGCTCCGCGCTGGCCGAACCCGCCCGGCACCAGAATGCCGTCGACATGTTCGAGGAACGGCGCCGGGTCTTCGTTCTCGAACACTTCGCTTTCGATCCAGTCGAGCTTGACCTTCACCTTGTTGGAGATGCCGCCGTGAGACAGCGCCTCGATCAGCGACTTATAGGCGTCCTTCATGCCGGTATATTTGCCGACGATGGCGATGGTCACGTCGCCTTCTGGGTTGCGGATGCGCTCGTTGATGAGATGCCAAGTGGCGAGATCGGGCGCGGTCGAGTTGTCGACGCCGAACGCGGCGAGGACTTCCGAGTCGAGCCCGCCGGCGTGATAGGCCTCTGGCACCGCATAGATGTTGTCGACGTCGCGCGCCTCGATCACTGCACTTTCGCGCACATTGCAGAACAGCGCGAGCTTCTTGCGCTCGCTATGGGGGATCTCGCGATCGGTGCGGCAGAGCAGGATATCGGGCTGGATGCCGATGGCACGCAATTCGCGCACCGAGTGCTGCGTCGGCTTGGTCTTAAGTTCCCCGGCCGAAGGGATGAACGGCATCAGCGTCAAATGGATGTAGATCGCATCCCCGCGCGGCAAATCGTTGCCGAGCTGGCGGATGGCCTCGAAATACGGCAGGCCCTCGATGTCGCCGACCGTGCCGCCGATCTCGCATAAGACGAAGTCGAAGCCGTCGTTGCCGTCGCGGATGAAGTCCTTGATGGCATTGGTGACGTGCGGAATGACCTGGATGGTGGCGCCGAGGTAGTCGCCGCGCCGCTCCTTGAGGAGGATTTCCTGATAGATGCGTCCGGTGGTGATGTTGTCTTGGCGCGTCGCCGGACGCCCGGTAAAGCGCTCGTAATGGCCGAGATCGAGGTCGGTTTCGGCGCCATCGTCGGTGACGAAAACCTCGCCGTGCTGGTACGGCGACATCGTGCCCGGATCGACATTGAGGTAGGGATCGAGCTTGCGCAGGCGAACCTTGTAGCCGCGCGCTTGCAACAGCGCGCCGAGCGCCGCGGAAGCCAGACCCTTGCCAAGTGAGGAGACCACGCCGCCGGTGATGAAGATGTACCGCGCCATGTGACCTATTGCTTAGCGTGCCGCGCACGATTCGACGAGCGATTTTCCGGAATATCTGCCGCGCCTTGGGCAAAGCCTATTGATTGCAGAAAGAAATATCTTCTATTCCATAAGGTTATGCTGTTACTCTCATGTCATATTCGAGCTGCGGGCTGTGCTTAGGAGAGCCTGTTAGTGGACGCGCCATGCACCCCGCCAGCAGGCGTTTTCGATTACTTCGATTGCGGCACCTGGGGCCCGCTTGGCTCCGGGGCGAATGCCGGGTTTGACCCGGCCGGCAAGCTTGGAATGCCCTTTTGCAGCTGGTTGAGGAGCCCGCCACTACCCGGATTGAGCGGCGCAGTTCCAGGCGGACCGCCCGCTGGCGCGGGCTGCGGCGCGACCGGGCCACCTGAAGTATTGATGATCGAGACCGGACGTCGCTCGTAGCTCGCGAGCCATGACAAAGCGAGGCTGGTCACGAAAAACCCCGCAGCGAGCAAAGCAGTGGTGCGCGACAGCACGTTCGCGGTGCCGCGACTGGACAGAAAGCCGCTTGTCGAACTAACGAGCCCGCCGCCTTCGGACTTCTGCAGCAAGACAACGCCGATCAGGGCGATGACCAGCATGAGATGAATCACAATAACGACAGTCAGCATTTGCTATCCGCCTGCGGCCGGGGCGACGCCGCTACCCGCCGCCCCAGCCCCGATATAGGAAGTCGCGGGGGTCTCTACACGATCCCACGCCGCATTTCCATGGTGCGGCTTCGACCAGGAACTGGGCCCTCAGCGATAAACGGCGGCAATCGCCAGGAATTCGCCGGCGTGCAGGCTGGCGCCGCCGACTAAGACACCGTCGACATTTTCGACCGCGAGCAGCTCCTTGGCGTTCGTAGGCTTGACCGACCCGCCATAAAGAATGCGGACATCGTTGCCCGCATCGCCGAAGCGCAAGCACAACCGTGCACGGATGAAATCGTGGGTGTCGCCGACGTCGCTCGGCGTCGGCGTCAGCCCCGTCCCGATTGCCCAGACCGGCTCGTAGGCGACGACAATATCTGCGGCTCCATCCGGCAGCGAACCGTCGAGTTGCCGGCTGATGACCTGGCGGGCCTGCCCGGCATCGCGCTCGGCGCGTTCCTCGCCGACACAGACAATGGCGGTCAGGCTGGCGCGCTGCGCCGCCAGCGCCTTGGCGCGGACCGCCGCATCGCTTTCGCAGTGGTCGCGGCGCCGCTCGGAATGGCCGACGATCACGGCAGCCGCGCCGGCATCGCGCAGCATTTCCGCGGAAATGTCGCCGGTATGTGGGCCCGCGGCGAGGGCATGGCAATCCTGGCCGCCGATGGCGACGCCTGTTCCCTCGGCGGCCTTGGCGAAGCTCGCAAGGAGCGTCGCCGGCGGACACACCATCAGATCGACGTTTGCAAGCATACGCGCGCCAGCAATGATCTTTTTCAATTCTCCGATCGAGGCGGCAAGCCCATTCATTTTCCAATTGCCTGCGATCAGTGGACAGCGCGCCATGCGTATCGGCTCAAAATCGGCTCAATGCTCTGCGACAAAGAGCCGTTAGCAGAGCCCTTGTCCCTGGAAAAGGGGCGTTTTAGCTGTAAATCCCGGTGGTTGCGGCGAGCGCTGGCGCTTTCTATAGTGCGCCGCTTTCCGCCATTTCAACGCTTGGACAGGGGGTTACGTCGGACCCATGTTGCGCGGCATCCGCAAAGTCTCGGAAAACTGGCTCGGCCGTACCGTCATGGCCGTGATCATGACGGCGCTCGCCGGGAGCTTTGCGGTCTGGGGCATCAACGACATTTTCCACGGTTTCGGCCAAGGTACATTAGCCACGATCGGCAAGACGGAAATCTCGAGCGACGACTTCCGCCAAACTTACGACAGGCGCTTGCGGGACATCAGCCGCCAACTCGGTCATCCGCTGCCGCCCGATCAGGCGAGCGCGCTCGGCCTCAACCGGCAAGTGCTCGGCGAGATGATCGCCCGGGCCGGACTCGACCAGCTTGTCCAAAGGATGGGGCTCGGTCTCTCCGACACGGAAATTTCCCGCCACATCACATCCGATCCGCACCTGCAGGACGAGCACGGCCAGTTCGATCGCGCGCGTTTTGCAATGGCGTTGCAGAACATGGGCATGAGCGAGCAAGGCTTCATCGCGTCACAGCGGCAGGACGTGCTGCGCCAGCAGCTCGTCGACACCGTATCGGGTGACACCGCACCGCCGCAGAGCTGGCTCGACGCGATCAATCAGTTCCAGAATCAAGTGCGCAGCATCCAATACGTCACGCTCGGACCCGCTCAGGCCGGCGATATTCCCCAGCCGACCGACGAACAGCTCAGCAATTATTTCGACGAGCGCAAGATCCTGTTCCGGGCGCCGGAATACCGCAAGATCGAGACCGTCACGGTGACAGCCGCAGCGTTGGCGCAATGGATGCAGGTTTCGGACGCCGACGTCAAAAAGACCTATGACGAGCAGCGCTCGCGCTTCACCACGGCGGAACAGCGTCACATCGAGCAGATCGTGTTTCCGCAAATGGCGGAGGCGCAAGCCGCCGCGGACCGTATCAAGGGCGGCACGAGCTTTATGGATATCGCGACTGAACGCGGTCTAAAGGCGCACGACATCGATCTCGGCGCCGTCTCCAAGTCGAGCATGGTCAATCCGACGGTGGCCGATGCCGCCTTCTCGCTCAAGGAAGGCGAGGTGAGCGCGCCAATCCAGACTCAGTTCGGTGCGGTCCTCGTCACCGTGCTCAAGATCGATCCTTCAACCACCACATCCCTTGCCGACGCCACGGCGCAGCTGCGCAGTCAAATCACGCTCGATCGCGCCAAGGCGCAGGTGCAAGATTTGCACGACAAGATCGAGGACGATCGCGCCGGCGGCAGCAGCCTGGAAGAAGCCGCACAGAAGGAAAAACTTCCTGTCACAACCTATGATGTGGACCGTTCCGGACGCGATCCGAACGGCAAGCTCGCGGTCAATATTCTCCAAGGCGGCGTCATCGTCAGCGCTGCGTTCGCTTCCGACGTTGGCGTCGATAACGATCCGATCGACAGCGACGGCGGCTATATCTGGTATGACGTCGCCGCCGTCACGCCAGCGCGCGACCGCTCGCTCGATGAAGTCAAAGCCGCGGTGGCGCAGCGTTGGCACAATGATGAAATTGCCTCGCGGCTGCAGAAGAAGGCGGCCGATCTTCTTGATAAGCTCAAGAACGGCAGCTCGTTCGACACGCTTGCCGGCGCCGAAAATCTTAAGATCCAAACCGCGAGCGATCTTAAGCGAGGCGCGTCGGCGGGCGACATTTCGGCGAATATGACCGAAACGATCTTCCACACCGAGAAGGACGCCTTCGGTACGAGCGCGGGCTCCAGTCCGACGCAATGGATCGTGTTTGAAGTGACCGACATCAAAACACCGACGTTCGACCCGAATTCGGACGACGCCAAGCGCATCGAGCAGACCTTGCACAACCAAATGTCCAACGATCTGATCGGCCAATATGTCGGTTGGCTTGAGAACGATCTCGGCACCAACATCAACTCCACGGTGCTGGCTCAGACCCTGGGTAGCGCGCCGGACACCAACTAAAGATGCACATCGAGCCCTCGGCGCAAGCGTTCGCGGCGCGCTATGCGGCCGGCGAGCCGCAGGTCGTGTGGACGACCCTCGTCGCCGACCTGGAAACGCCGGTCTCCGCTTTCCTCAAAGTGGCCGGCACGCGGCCGATGAGCTTTTTGCTGGAATTGGTCGAGGGCGGCGCCGTGCGCGGCCGCTATTCGATCGTCGGTCTCGAGCCCGACCTTATCTTTCGCGTCAACGGCAAGGGCGCTGAGATCAACCGCACAGTACAAACGGAGCCCGCAGCCTTCGCGCCGGTGGACGATGCGCCGCTTGCGGCGTTGCGGACGCTGATCGGCGAAAGCCGCATCGCGCTGCCCCCTACCCTGCCGCCGATGGCCGCCGGCGTGTTCGGCTATCTCGGCTACGACATGGTGCGGCTGATGGAGGATTTGCCGCAGCCGGGCCCCGACCCGGTCGGCATTCCCGACGCGATATTGGTGCGGCCGACCGTGATCGTCGTTTTCGATGCGGTCAAGGATACGATCGCCGTCGTCACCCCGGTGCGGGCGCACGCTAGCGTGACCGCGAAGGCGGCGCTCGCGCGCGCGGTCGAGCGGCTGTCCGCCGTCGTCGATGCGCTTGACCAGCCGCTCGACAAGTCCGCGATGGAAATCGATGCCGGCCCGCGCGATGTGAAGCCGCGATCGAATACGACGCCGGACGAATTCAAACGCATGGTGATGCGCGCCAAGGACTACATCGCAGCCGGCGATATTTTTCAGGTCGTGCTGTCGCAGCGCTTCGAAGCGCCGTTCAAGCTGCCGCCGTTTTCGCTCTATCGGGCGCTGCGCCGCGTCAACCCGTCGCCATATCTATTCTTTCTCGACTTCGGCACTTTCGCCGTCGCCGGATCGAGCCCCGAAATCCTGGTCAAAACCGACCGCGGCATCGTCACCATTCGCCCCATTGCCGGCACGCGGGGGCGCGGCGCAACGCCGCACGAAGACCTGGCGCTCGAGGCGGAGCTTCTTGCCGACCCGAAAGAGCGCGCCGAGCACTTGATGCTGCTCGATCTCGGCAGAAACGACGTCGGCCGCGTCGCCGAAATCGGCACGGTCAGAGTCACCGACCAATTCTTCATCGAGCGCTATAGCCAGGTCATGCACATCGTCTCGAACGTCGAGGGCAAATTGCGCCATGACCGCGATGCTATCGACGCGCTTGCCGCCGGCTTTCCCGCCGGCACGGTTTCCGGCGCGCCGAAAGTGCGCGCCATGGAAATCATCGACGAGCTGGAGAAGGAGAAGCGCTCGCTCTATGCCGGCGCCGTCGGCTATTTCTCCGCTGGCGAGGAAATGGACTCTTGCATCGTGTTGCGCACCGCACTGATCAAAGACGGCGTCATGCATGTCCAGGCCGGCGCCGGGATCGTCGCCGACAGCGACCCCGCCTTCGAGCAGCAGGAATGCATCAACAAGGCGGCGGCTTTGTTCCGCGCCGCAGAAGAAGCCAAGCGCTTCGCCTCGGCGGCTCGGCGTGGGCAGTAATCCGGCCGTGCGTCGCTGGCCCGGGGTCCGTCTAAGCAAGAAATGCTGCTCGATCAGGCCCCAACCACTCCGGATGCTGCGTCAGTGCAACGACACCGCAGGCGAAGAGCAGCATGCAGATTGTCCACACCAGCAGCGACACATAGCTTTCATCGCTCATGACGGGCGGCGATGCAATCCGCGTGCCAGACCTGTGGAGGTGACGGGTCGCCGCGTCACTTTACGCTGGGATAAAGACCCGACTCTTTCACCGCGTTGAGACCATCGGCGCGGTCGGCGACGAGTTCCTTGGCGAACTGGTCAGGCGGGCTGAACACCGGCGTCAGTCCGCGGCTGAAAAGAAATTTCTGCTGAAAATCCGGCTTCGCTCCGATCGCGGCGATTGCCCGGTACAGCTTATCGACGATCGGCTTTGGCGTGCCGGCCGGCGCGTAGATGCCGAAGAAGGTCGCCGCAATGTGCTTGGTGTAACCAACCTCCTTGAACGTCGGAATGTCGGACGCGAGCGGCGAGCGGGTGTCGCCATCGATCGCAAGGCCGACAATTTTTTCAGCGCGGATGAACGACACCAGGTTGCCGATGCCGAAAATGGCGATCTGCGTCGTGCCGGTGAGCATGCTATTGACGGCGTCGCCGCCACCCTTGAACGGCACGCGCACGATGTCGACACCGTTCGTCTTGTTGAATTCCTGCATAAAGGCGACCTTCGCCAACGACGGCGCCATGTAATTGAGCGTATTGGGCTTGGCCTTGGCCACCGCCGCGAGTTCCGCGAACGATTTGACGTTCAGCGACGCGTTCACCGCGAACACCTGCGTCAGATAATAGGCCCGGGTGATCGGCTCCAAGCTCTTCGCCGGATCGAAGTCCGAATTTGGCTGGATGATCGGGTTGATGGTAACCGTCTCGCCAGGAAGGATGCAGATCGTGTAGCCGTCCGACGCTGCCGCTGCGCAGGCCTGCGCGCCGATCGTGCCTTCCGCTCCGGCGCGATCCTCGACCACGATCGATGTGCCAAGCGCCGGCCCGAGCTGGTCGCCGAGCGCCCGCATGAACAGATCGCTCAAGCCGCCGGGACCTTGCGATGCAATCGCCTTGATCGGCCGCGTCGGATAATTTTGCGCCGCCGCCGGCAATGGCAGCGTGCTCAGCACAAGAAGTGCGAGAATCCAGCGTCGCATGTCATTTCCTCCGGGCTGCGGTTATTGTCGTTGTGCAAAACAATGCCGCACGGGTCAGAGACGGGCAAGCGGCTTAACCGCGCACATTTCATAGGCGTTTCGCAGCGACGGTGTGCGCCGGCAGGGGAGGAAAGCGTGTCCGGTTATGCGATGAAAGTTGAAAAGGGCGTGACAGTGCGGATGCGCGACGGCGTGCGCATTTCGCTTTGCGTCTACCGGCCGGACACCGGAGGTCGCTTTCCGGCGCTGTTTGCCGCCTCGCCCTATCAATACGAGATGGACGACGTGCCCGCCTTTCCGCTGTTTCTATGGCGCGAGACCGGTCCGATCGAGTGGTATGTCGGCCACGGCTACGCCTATGTCCATGCCGACGTGCGCGGCGCGGGCCGATCGGAAGGCGAATTCGAGTTCATGGGGCGCAACGAGCAGCAAGACTATGTCGAACTGATCGACTGGATCGTCAAACAGCCGTGGTGCAACGCTCGTGTCGGCGGCATCGGCCAATCCTATTATGCGATGGCGCAGTGGCTCATGGCGACTTACAACCCGCCCGGTCTCGCCTGCATCGCGCCTTACGACGGCCTCGTCGACCAATATCGCGGCTCGAACTATCACGGCGGCATCTACTGCTCTTATCGCTCGGTCTGGTATACGTCGCTGCGCGCCGACAATCAGCACCGCCCGGCCGGTGCGCACGGCCGCCCGCCGATGAAATTCGATCTGGTCGGCGCCATCATCGAGCATCCGCTTGACGACGAATTCTGGCGCGAGCGTTCGCCTTATTGGCGGCTGGACAAGATCAAATGCCCGGTATTGTCGATTGGGCATTGGGGCAAGATCGGCTTGCATTTGCGCGGCAACATTCTCGGTTATGAGGAGGTCAAGGCGCCGAAGAAGCTCGTGGTCACCGGCGCGCGCAACACGTTCGAAGCGCACCGCATGTTTGACCAGATCGACTTCCACGAAAGGGAGTTGTTGCCGTTCTACGATCTGCATCTCAAAGGCAAGAACAATGGCTTCATGGACACCGAGCCGGTGAAGCTTTACGTGCGCGGCGCCAATATCTGGCGCGCCGTACAAGAGTGGCCGCTGCAACGCACGACCCCCCTCGCCTATTATCTGCGCAACGGTCCGTCCGGCAGCGTCACCTCGCTCAACGACGGCGGACTATCGACCGAAAAGTCCGGACCGAACGAAGCGCCGACGAGCTACACCTATCCGGACTGGGAATGGGTCAATGGCGTCGCCGTCATCGGTCCGGACGGGAGGGTGGATCCGCCGCGGCGTGTGCTCACGTTTACCAGCGCGCCGCTGGCTGCCGACCTGGAAGTGATCGGGCCGATTGTGCTCAAACTCTACGCGTCATCGACCGCGATCGACACCCAATTCATCATCAAGCTGATCGACCAGCATCCGCAGGACCCGGAATCGCGCAGTACAGGCGATCAGCCGGCCTTTACGCCGGCGTCGAAAGGCTGGCTGAAGGCATCGCATCGCGAGAAAGATACGGCGCGATCGAAACCACAGCGGCCTTTCTACACCCACTTGAATCCACAGCCGCTGAAGCCCGGAGAAATCTACGAGTTCGACATCGAGGTGCTGCCGATCGCTTACGTATTCAAAAAGGATCACCGCATCCGGCTGGAGCTTGCCAATGGCGACTTGCCCGCGACCGACGGCGTGTTCTCGCATCCCTATCATCCGTCGCTGATGGGCACCGACACGATCCATCACGACGGCGCGCACGCGTCGCGCCTCATCTTGCCCATGATTGCGATGGAATGACGCCGCACCGCCTCAGGCGGCGCGACCAAACTTCTGCTCAACCGTGCCGTCTTGAATTCTTGCCGGCCTTCTACCGGGCGCTGTAGCAATGCAGCCGCAGCATATCAATGCGATCATCGCGGCAAGAATAAACTAGAGCACCACGTCAACAGCCATGCCGTTCTCCATGGCCGCCCCCGTGAACTCAATTCAATCATGCGTCGGCCGCGGAAGGCTTCACGGCATAATTGTCGCAGGACATTAATGTCGCAGGAGAATAAAGCGGTACACGCAGCTGTTCTCACTGTCGCTTCGTCGCCCCGGTTTTTGCACGAACCGACGCCGAAGCATGCGCGGCCTCGACCGGCAAAAGGCGGTTGCCATGGGCACTGTTTATTTGCTACAGACTGTAGCGTTAATTGTGGTAGCAAAACAATGCGCGATGATCTGCCGGAATTGGGCGAACTCGAACGAACGGTCATGCAGCTGGTTTGGACCTACGCGCCGATCACTGCGGAATTGGTGCGGGAACGGCTGGACCGGCGGCTGAAAAATCCACCGTGCGGACGGTGTTACGGCGCCTGGAAGAAAAGGGTTTCGTGACCCACAGCACCGAAGGACGGACCTACATTTTTCGGCCTCGGCATGACCGCGGGAGCGTAGCGGCCAAGGCGGTGCATCGCATCGCCGACTGGTTCTGCAACGGCTCGATCGAAGAGGTCATGGTCGGCATTGTCGACGCCAAAATGCTCGGCAAAGAGCAGTTGGAATTGCTTGCGGCAAAAATCGAAGCGGCTAAACGAGGGAGGAAGTGATGCTGCCGATAATTCTGGAAGCGGCGATCCGTTCGATCGTCCTTGCCGTAGTGATCTGGCTGGCTTTGAAAGCGTTACGCATAAGCAACCCGCATGTTCTGATGGCAGTTTGGCAAATCGTGCTGGTCGTTTCGCTGCTGATGCCGTTTTTCGTCGGCCGCGCCGTGTTCGCGTTGCCGTCATCGACCCTGCCTCCGGTTGCCCTGCCGGTCGCTCAGATGCTCTCAACCGAACCTGTTTTCTTACGTTCGCTTCCGCCACTGGTCGTGCCGCATATTAAGTTTGCGATCATCGGCTGGCGCACGGTCGCCTCATCGATTTATCTGTTCGTTGCTACAGTCTTGGCGCTTCGATTGCTGGTGGGCGCTGCCCTGACATGGCAGTTCGGCGCGCAGGGCAGCGTGCGCACCCGCACCGTCAGAGCGTGGACCGAGGCTGCGAGCAGATCGGAATCGCCGGACGTCAGATAGAGTTCCTTCATCTCGACGCCCAGCTTCTTCGCCAGTTCCCTCGCAGCCTTGGCCCGCTTGGGCGAATCCTTGATGGCGTGGATTCCCTGTTCGGTCCAGTTGATCGTGCAAACGAACAGCATGTGACCCTCCGTTTTGCTATTCAGAATACCGGGCGACCCGCCGACAGCATGAGCGCTGCCGTAAAAAGGGACTTCGGCACTTCCCGACGGGGCAGCTCGCACAAACAGACTACACCATTGTCCAAACTGTGTGCAGGGGCGTCGTGCCCGCGCCTTCACATGCGGCCGCGTTCCATCGCTCACCCCCTTCCAAGAAAAAAACCGCCGGAATGACCGGCGGCTATTTCAATCGAATTCGAGCGGCAGATCGCAAGCTCGGCAACGGCGCCACCACAGAACCTCGCGCGTCAGCAGGGCCGCCGCGCGAGCAATGCCGCCTGCAACGGTAAAACGCGAGAGTTGCCTTGATGCCGCGCGATTATTCGCAGCTTCACTTCGGAATGGGAGCGGCGAGCGCGTAACAGGCCGAATACACCGAACCGTCGAGGTTGTAGCAAGACACGCACTTGCAGCCTGCGGCCCCAGACATGCAGCTGGCGATCGTCTTGTGATGCAGCACGATACGCGCATGATTATGCACAGAAGTGCCAACGGCGCAGGCCGGCCAGCCCGCCCAAGCTGATCCGGAAAAAGCGAGACCTGATAACGCAAACGCGAGACCAACCGAAAGTCCGAAACGGCGCATAGGTTCCTCCACCTCTGTGAGACACCCTAGGATTTAGCCCCTGGGGGAACAGCTAAGTTTCACACACGAAAAATCGCGGCGCAAGGCTTGTATAATCGTCTAACGCGGGTTTGTGCACATGTCTTGATATCGTCACGGCCGCGTCTACCCTCAGCTGTGAATTGTGCCGCTCTTCCGACGGGGTGCCCACCCGAGGAACCCTGTTTGTTTCCGCTAGGTAACGCGCTACGGCGCGCGATCAGCTCGGCTTGATATCCGCAAATTTGATCACCTTGGCCCACTTGCCGACTTCGGCGGCGATGTATTTCGCAAAATCGGCACGTGTCATCGGCGCCGGCTCGGCGCCTAAATCTTCAAGCTTCGGCTTCATCGCAGGATCGCTCAGGATGGCATTGATCTCGTTGTGAAGCCTTTCAACAATATCCTCTGGCGCGCCCTTGGGCGCGGCTATGCCATGCCAAATGTTGGCCTCGTAGCCGGGCACGAATTCGCGCCACGGGAGGAATGCCCGGCAGCACATCCGAGGGCGTCGCGCCGGTGACCGCCAGCGCGCGTACCTTGCCGGCTCGGATGTATCCGATCGTCAGCGGTATGGGGAGAAACGCGACTTGCACCTGCCCGCTCAAGAGATCGGGCACGAAACTCGACCGATACGGTACGTGGATCAGATTGACGCCGGTCATCATCTTGAACAGCTCGGCGGCCATATTTGGCGCGGTCCCGGTGCCGAACGACGCGTAGTTGAGCTTGCCGGGATTGGCCTTGGCGTAGGCGATGAACTCGGGAACGGTGTCGGCCGGTACCGACAGATTAACTTCCAGCACATTGGCCGACCGGATGGTGCTGGCGACCGGCGTGATGTCCTGCATGAAATTGAAGTCGGCGGTCTGTTCATAGAGCGTCGTGTTGACCGCATTGGTGACCGTCATCGCCAACAGCGTATAGCCGTCGGGCGCCGATCGAGCGACCGCAGCTGCAGCGAGATTGCTGGCCGCCCCCGGCTTGTTCTCGACGATGAACTGCTGACCGAGCCGGTCCGACAGCGATTGCGCGATGAGGCGGGCAACGATGTCGGTTGCGGCGCCGGGCGGGAAGCCTACCAAGATACGCACTGGGCGCGTCGGATAGTCGAGCGCCCAAGCGGAGCGCCCGACGGCCGGGAGCGCGGCGGCGCGGGCCGCCAGATGCAAGAATTGTCGACGCGGAAGCCTCACGGTTATTTCCTCCCCGACCTCGATGACCTCGCGTAAATTTGGCACATCGCAACGACCGGCGCGGGGATCGGCTTGGTGGCAATTCAGTCGTTGCTGCAGCAGGCGAACAGAATACTTACGGTGGGAGCATTGGGGAATGACAGAGCCGCACCTGGCATCGCGTTCGCCGCGGCCTCAAGCGCCGCGTCAGAAACTTCGCAGATGAAGATGTCTTCGTCGCCCCGTCCGCTATCCGCATTGCTGTCGGTCATGTCGACGATCTCGTACCATTAGTCCTGCTGCCAACATTCATCCTAGCGGATCGCGCCGAGCAAGGGAATTCGGCGTGGATTTCATGCGGCTGGGCGCCGAGGCCGACGTTGCTGCCGGCAAATCGGCTCTTTTCGGCCCCTACGACCGCAGGCCGCTGCGCCGGCCCGCTAAGGAGCGGTAAAGGTTAGTGAAGTCCTGCCCCGTCAGGCCCTCTACCTACAACCGCAAAGTAACAAATATCTGTCAAAAAACGGGAACTCGGACAACGGCCGGGTGAAGCTCCGAGATCCGTCAGTATGACAAATTGGGTTCAGGCCTTCCGGCAGACCACGACTTATCTCGGCGTCGCGGTCATCGCCATTATTTGGGGCGGAATTTATCTGCTCGCCGCTCAAGAGCGCGAGAGCGCCTACCAAGACGCGGTGCGCCAAGGCAACAACCTGTCTCGCGTTCTGGAAGAATATATCAGACGGGTCGTTCAAAATCCGACACCGCCCTGCTGGAGCTGCGGCGAGATTATCAGAAGGATCCGCAGCATTTCGATATTGCGGATTGGGTCGCTCGCACGCAGTCATATACCAACCTGACAGTCCAATTTGGCGTTGCCGACGCCGACGGCTTCGTTCGGCTTTCGACCTTGGGACCACTTGCCGCTCCGGTCTACGTCGGCGATCGCCTGCCGTTTACGATGTCGCGGGACGACAAAAATGATCAGCTCTATATCAGCGACCCGATAGTCGGAAATGTGACACGAAAGCTGACAATCGAATTCGCGCGTCGGATGAGCAACCCCGACGGCTCGTTCGCCGGCGTCGTGGTAAGCTCGCTCAGCGTTGCACAGTTTGAAAAGTTTTTCAGTTCGCTCGACCTCGGCCGCGCCGGGATCGTTTCCCTCGTCGGCACCGACGGGGTCGTTCGCGCGCGAGGTGGCCCAAACCAGGTAGGCCGCGGATACTCCGGCGTCTCGACGATTGGTTCGCCGCTGTTTGAGCATTTACATCACGACTCGGCTGGAAGCTATTGGAACACCGCTGCAAGCAGATCGCGCTTCGACGGAGTCAGCAGGCTCATATCCTATCGGACAGTCCAGGGAGCTCCCCTGGTCGCGCTGGTCGGCTTGTCCGAACAGGATATTTTCCGGCAAGCCGATGCGACGCTGCAAAAATACATCGCGGCCGGGGTAGTCCTCACGGCGATCGTTTTGATCGTCATGATTTTAGGCGCCGCCCGACAGGCGAATGTTCTCGCCACCGCAGCCGAACTGCAACGTTCCAAGCAATGGCTCGAGCAATCGAATCTCTGTTCCGGACCGCGCTCAAGAACATGGCGCACGGCTTGTGCATGTTCGACCGCGAGCAGCGCCTCGTCGTCTGCAACGAGCGCTATGCAACAATGTACGGGCTTAGCCCCGAACAGATCAAACCCGGTACAACGCTAAGGTCAATACTCGAAGCGCGAATTCGCACCGGCAAACCGCCAAAAGACGCAGAGCAACATATCCGCACGCGGCTTAAAGCGGTGTCGGGTGGCAAGCCGTATGTTTTCCAAAACGAGCTGAGCGACGGTCAGGTCTATGCGGTGAACCACCAGCCGATGCCCGGCGGCGGCTGGGTGGCGATGCATATCGACATTACGGAACAGCGGCGCGCCGAAAGGGCGCTGGATGAAACCAAGCAATTCCTCGATTCAATCATTGAGAACATTCCCGTCTCGGTCGTCGTGAAGGACGCGAAAACACGCAAGTACCTTCACGTCAACCGGGCATTCGAGACGATGCTCGGTTTGCCGCGAAGCGAGATGCTGGGCCGTACCGCGTTCGACATCCACAGGTCCAAGGATGCGCAGGTTATCGACGACGCCGACACTGAATCGCTTGAGGACGGCGATCGCATCAACTACAAGGAAATCGAGGTCACCACGGCGATGCGCGGGCCTTGCCTGCAGGCGACCAGTCGCATTTTGATCCGCGACAACAAAGGCGAGGTCAAATTCCTCATCGCCGTTATCGACGACGTCACCGAGCGGAAGAAGGCGGAACAGCGCATCGCCTTCTTGGCGCATCACGATGCGCTGACCGGGCTCGCGAACCGCGCAGCCTTGACCCAAAAAATCGAAGAAGCCGCGGCGCGCCAGCGCCGCCGGGATGAGCCATTCACGGTTTTGTTGTTGGACCTCGATCGGTTCAAGCAGGTCAACGATACGCTCGGCCATCCGGCCGGCGACACGCTGCTGACGGAAGTAGCGACACGCCTGAAGTCGTTGTTGCGGGAAACGGATGCGCTGGCAAGGCTCGGCGGCGATGAATTCGCGATCATTCAGGCGGGCGAAACCAACCAGCAGGAGGCCGCGAGGTCGCTGGCAGACCGCGTTATCGCGATACTCGGCAAACCGTTCCGCATCGCCGGCAACGACGTCAGCATCGGCACAAGCATCGGAATAGCGTTAGCGCCCGAACACGAGAATGGCCCCGACCACCTTCTCAAGATGGCGGACCTGGCGCTCTACCGTGCGAAATCCGCCGGCCGCAACGGTTATTGTTTCTTCGACCCCGAAATGAGCGAGATCGCAAGCGCGCGTCAAGAGATTGAGAACGATCTGCGCCGCGCCGTCATGCAGAACGAGCTGGAACTTCATTACCAGCCCATCGTCGACAGCAGGACACGCAAGAGCTGCAGCGTGGAAGCGCTCGTCCGCTGGCGCCGTCCGACCAAGGGCCTGCTCTATCCCGATTTGTTCATTCCCCTTGCCGAGGAAACCGGCTTGATCACTCAAATCGGCGACTGGGTGCTACGTACGGCATCGCCAAGGCGGTAACCTCGCCCGCTGAAATCAAGGTCGCGGTCAATCTGTCGCTGGTAAAGTTTCGCAAAACCAATTTGCCAGACGTGGTGATGCGCGCGCTCGTCGATTCCGGCCTCCGCCCGGAACGGCTCGAGCTTGAAATTACCGAGACGGCGCTGATCGAATGGCGGGGAAATGTCTGCCGGCATTGCGGCAATTCGAGAATTTCGGCATTACCATCGTGCTTGACGATTTCGGCACCGGATATTCGTCACTCAGCCAGTTGGCCATGTTCCCGTTCGATAAGATCAAGATAGACAAATCGTTTACGCAAAATCTGACTAAACGCAGCGAATGCGCCGCGATCATATCGGCGACGCTCACGCTGGCGCAGACCCTCGATATCGCGACGACTGCCGAGGGCGTCGAAACGGTCGATCAATGCCGCCTGTTGCGATTGGCCGGGGTGACCTCACTGCAAGGTTATCTGTTCAAGCGGCCGGGCCCCGCCTCTGAGCTCGACTTTCATTGGTTCTACGGCGGCTTTACAATCGAAAATGCCGCCGCAGGCAGGCTCGCATGGGAACGTTAGAATCAAAGGGTCATTAGCAA
>CAWCQV010000006.1:0-89373 GCA_963797775.1 uncultured Alphaproteobacteria bacterium
GAGACGATGCTCGACCGCCAGAGTGCATTCGTCTCAGCCAGCTTCGCCCCCTTGGCCGCCAATGACTTGCCTCTGTTCATCGCAACCTCAAGGGACGACGATCTGGAGCAGGGGGACAGGTGTCATGGACGTGCTCGCGAGGGCCGCCGCGATTAGCGGCTTCTCGTTTCGGTGCGGACATGTTCGCGACGGTGCAAGCGCCGTCCTACCAGGCCGAGACACGCGGGCCGGGTTGGCTCGATCTGATCGCACTATGGCCTTTCGAGGTGGAGAATGTGTAGTCGTCTAGTATGTTATAGGATTAGCAGACCAATGCGGTTTTTTGGCGTAGAGACGCGCGCACTGTAGCCGTCCAAAGACTAATTTCTAGCTGCTATGGTATCTGACTGTGATGGGGTTCGAAATGCCAGAGCCTTTGATGCATTATCGACCTTGGAGAGGCGATGACTACCCGAACTAATTTCGGAAGGGTTTGAAGCTTCTAATTCTTGGCCATTCACATTATGACGATGACAATCCTGATGCGACCGAGAAGTGGACACGAAAACATGTAGAGGAGAAGCCTGACCTCGTTTCTGGACACATGTCGAGGAGGTGATACAAGGGCGGTGTTTAGACAGTGACCGGCGTCGAGAGTTCTGGAACAGCGTTGCGTTTAGTAATTTCATTCAAGAGCCACTCACACTGGGAGCTAAGCCTACTGATTTGCAATGGACTGGAGCGCGGAAAGCGTTCCCAGAGATAATCGCGTACACCAAGCCAGATTTGATGTTCGTATTCAGCACCAAAGCTTGGTCCAAATTGCCAGACGATCGGGAGGAAGAATATCCAGGGTCATCCGACGTTCCTAGTTGTTCTGGACAGGCTTACCTCTACCGCATTGATTTAACGTACCAGCTTTTTTGCTGGCGCCTTTGCACACCCTCGCAAGCCGCTAGTCGAGCGTATCATCTGGCATGCTTGGTCAGAGTTTTTATTTACAAAGGCGCTTTCACTGATGAAAAAATCACAGGAACGCAGCTAATTGGATTTTGCAAAAGTTACCACTACGCCAGCGCCCGAATAGACAACGCAATCATATCTTTCATCATTGAACGCAGCGGCTCTGGCTTCTCGATTGTCAGAGCTTCGCCCCACGTGAACAAATGCCACGCCATCTCGCGCAAGCCGCCGGCGCGAAAGCGAACGATCGTAGAGCCGTCGGCTTCGCGGGTAAGCGTCTGCGTGGGATGGAACTGGAAAGCCGCGACTTCGTCGGCGACTTCCGGGACAAAGCGCAGCACCACGTCGTACGGTTCCTCCTGGAATACGCCGAAGGAACGCGCCGCGTAGGCGTCGAGGTTGAAACCGCGCGGGCGGGTGCCTGTCGCGTCACTCACGCGCACTTCGCTCATGCGGTCGAGGCGGTAATTGACGGGCTCGTCGGTCCGGGGAAAGGCGGCGACGAGATAGACGCGGTGGCCGTAGAGCAGGCCGTAGGGCACGACTTCGCGATAGGCCGATGCCTCGGCGACTCTCCGAGCGATACAAAAAAGTGAGCCGGCGGCCGGTCAGCAGCGCTTCGCGGATTTGCGCAAAAATTTGCGGCGCGATGACCGGGCGCGGTCCCGGCCGCGAAGCAAAACCCTCCGCTTCCAGCAGAGCCTCAACATCGGGTGCAAGCGTGCGCCGCCGCGCCGGCTTGAGACTTGCCTCGATCTTGGAGGCGAGGCTTTCGAGCAGCGTTGCGCTCTGCTTAACGCCTTCGCGTTCGAGCCGCCGAGCGACGCCATGCAATGCCGCAAGCTCATCGGCGAGGGGCTCGCGAAAAACGCCGCTAAGCCCGTTCGGCAGTCGCCAGCGCTTTGGCCGCTCGCCTTCAATCTCCTCAAGCTGTGGAAAAACCTCGGCGACTGCATCGCGCATCCGCTCGGCTGTGCGCCGGCCGACCGCAAATTTTTCAACTATCTCGTCAAGGCATATGCCGGCAGGCTCGGCGGCGAATAGGCGAGCCAACTGCAGAAGTCGGGTGGCAGGCTCCTTCCGCATCGCATCCTCGTTGTAGGACTGGTTCCTATCGGCATGGATAGCATGTCTCAAATTGGAGGTATGCGAGCGAGTTCACGGGGCCGAAGGCGAAAAAACTGGTCGCTTTTCTGCGGTGCAATAAGTCGAAGATGGCCCTTCTCGGACCTAGCGCGATGTCCGACTTAAGTCCGCAAAGCGCGGCATAACGGACATCAGCTAGAGTGACGCTGAGACTATTTTCTCGATAAGCGTCGGGTCATCGTCAGGTGCCCGCGAGCTATTGACCCGCTTGGACACCGGCCAGCGCTGCAACAGATCGTCCCGGCGCAGGCTTAAGGAGTTCGAGGCCAGCCTCCCCACTCAGCCAAGGCTCGAAGTGGTCCTCAGAAAGCAGGACCGGCATCCGATCATGAACCTCCGCCACAAACTTGTTCGGCTCGGTGATGATCATGGTGCAGGACTTGAGCGTATCGCCGTTGGTCTTGTCGTGCCATTCGGCGATCCACCCCGCGCCGTGAACTACCAAGGCTGCTTGCCGCCCAGCGTGTCCTGCTACTCGTAATAACCCGAGACCGGGATCAGACAGCGATTGCGCTTGAACGGACCGCGGAAGAACGGCTGGGTCGCAACAGTCTCGACTCTGCGCATTAAATGTCGCAAGCTTCAGTTCATTGATGGGCTTGTTCCACCAGCTCGGCACGAGGCCCCAACGCATTGGCACTAGCTGACGCTTGCCATCATTAGCAACAATCGTGTCGATCGTCGTGGTCGGGCAGACGTTATAGCGGGCGCGCGTGTTCACGGGCGGCTGATCGAGTGTGAGCCTGTAGCGCCCGACAATTTCTTCCCAAGTCAGTTTGTAAGTGGAACGCCCGCACATACTACGCCACAGCAGATTTTGAAAATATGCGTTTGGCCATCACGCTTCCGCTTCCGCACTTTCGGCACCGAAGTCTTTTGATGAAACGGCTAATCGGAGCGCCTGGCTTAAGCCCAAAGTTTGCCAGGTCGGTCTCGTGGATGATGCCTTCGTACTTGCAGCTAAGGCATTGGACTAAAATGACATTGGGAACGCGCTTAGTCACGGGCATTACTAGCGCCAATCTTCTTCGCGCTCGCGTGTGACCGCCGGCGCGCGTGGGTTTTTCACCTTTATCCAATGCTGAGAACGGCCTGAGCGATAGGGTGAGCCGAGCCGTTTGGACACGATGCCTTCGCAGCCGAGCCTGCACGCCTCGCGAAAGATGATGGCGCCGTCCTCTTCGTAATGCTCATTGAGAACGATGTTCGAGTGTGCCCCGCGGAGCAGCCTGGCGAGTAGCCGCTTGCGCGCCTCGATCGGGCTGCGCCGTAAATCCTCGCCGTCCAGTTCGATAAGATCAAACGCGCAATGCACGGCGCTGGCGAGCGTGCGATAGCCACGGATCCTCTCAAACATGGCCAACCCGTTTTCGTCGCACACGATGGCCTCGCCATCAATGATGCACGACCGCGCTGGCAAGGCCGCAACCGCCATTGCAACGAACGGGAACCGCTGGCTGAAGTCGTTACCGTTCCGCGTAATCAGCCGCACGCCGGCCGCATCGCGCCGGGCTATAATCCGAAAGCCGTCGTGCTTGATTTCATGAATCCAATCCGGCCCGCTGGGCGGCTTTTTCGCAGGCGAGGGCAGGCAAGGTTCGACGACGCCGATGCCGCGGCTCTTACGCTCACGCAACAAAACCATAACAGATTAAATAGGCGCCAGCCTTTCGGAGTCGAGTCCTGTTCGTGGCTAACGTCAGTCGACAAAAAACAGGATGATAAAGAAAACCCCCTCCGGACTGGGACTTCTCGCTGCTGGGGTTGTGGCGGGCAAAGCAGCGCAGTTTAGACAAGATTCCGGCATCGTGGCCGTCTATTGGTCAGTAGACGAATTTCTCGCGCACCACTTTTCCGTCCGACCACTCCTGAATGGCCACCTCGCTCATTTTAAGCGTTCCCCACTCTGCATGGTCGGCGTCGATGCGGTAAACAATGAACGCCTTGTTGCCTGAAATAACGTACCCGTCGCAAACGTAGGTACGCACCGCCTTAATCTTAGAAAGAAAATCTACCTCGAAAGCACGACAGGCTGCCTTACCAACTCGGGGCGGTTGCTCGTTTTCCTGCATGGTTACGTCGTCGGCATAGTATCGATCGAAAGCATCCAGCGCTTTGCCTCCAACGACATTGGCTATCAAATCCTCAACTGCAGCTTTAAAACTTTCCGCGTTCATTCAGATTCTCCTATCATGATGGGCTACCGAGTATCATGGTGACTTAATCCCATAGCGCAATAAGGCACCTTTATGTGCCCGCTCCCTACACAACGAAATAGGGAATTTTCAAACTACCGCGGGCAAGATTTCTCGACCCTCCAAGTTCTTTACACGTCCATTGCTTCACCCGCATTAAATGGCTACTTCGCCACTGCGGTTGAGGGTTCCGCCGATCCATTAACGCCCCTGTCCGCGTCGTTACCCATATTCGCTACGGTTTTCGGGCTTGCGGGTTCGCTCGGCTGGCGCAGGAAGCGGAAGAACGTCGCTGCTACCGCAGCCGCCTAAATCCAAAGAGCTAATCGGAATTTCGAATTGGATTGGATTTCGGAAAGGCCGCCGCGCACTGGTTCTGTGGTGCCGTCGATCATGTTTCATGCACGAGATCTCTTCATGGCCCTTCGCGACACTTACTGCGGTGCGAATGAATGTCGGCTGTTGGGGAATTCGACGTGTGTGCTCGATCCGCATTTCGTCGGCGATGCTGGTCCGTGATAGGCGCACGAGTTCGGCGAATGGCGCATGCGGCCGGCATGAGCGGCATGACAGCGAGGGGATCAAGCTCGTCACCGCCGCGTCGGGATGACGATCAAGCGCCCGCAGGTCGATCGCCTGCGTGGTGCGGCAGGCTGGACATCGCACCCACAAGTACCAATAGCGCGCAGCAATCGCGGCCCCGATCGTCGGCGAGAACAGCATTGGCATCCGCTTGGCCTGGCGCTCGTTCCAAGCGCTGATCAGGCGTTCGGCATCCTCAAACACCTGGGCGTCAGTCGCACGCCGCGCCGCGGCCTCCTTCTCGGAAGCCTGCTGGCGCCGATCCTCCATCTTGCGACGATTGAAGCCCATGGCCCGATCGTCGCCGAACGGGGGTGCGTGTCAACTGGTGCAAGCGTCGATCGGTAATAGCCGCCCCAGCACGCTCAGGGTGACGCCGTCGATGCTTCGAACGCCTTGTTGAGCGCTTCGTCCCGCGTCATCGCTTTCCCCAAGCCTGATCGGATAGATACGCTTCGACCGCAGTGACCAAAGCCTTAAGGTTATGCCGCTGTGTCGCGTCGATATAACCGAGCGATTCCAGGTGGGCCACCTCGTTCGGCTCGATCCGCACCCCGTTGAGACTGAGCGTTCCGCGGCGCCGGCGCTGCCGATACCGCCTGGTCCGCTCGGCCGAGGTGCGGTTTGTTGGGCGGTCCACGACGTCAAAGGGGTCCTAGCGGGCACATCAGTTAATGACCCGTTTCCCCAGGGCCGCACGGGTCATAGGCCGGGACTGGCGGATCGCCAGCGTCCGGATACCGGGCCTTTCGCGCGAGGCGGATTGGGCCATCCAAAAATGGCACCTCGAGGACCTCATCGCGCTGAAGCGCCTTTTCCTCGGGCAAATTATTCGAGGTGATTTTGACATTGCCGTCCGGCGGCTTCGCCAGGACCACCGTTGCCACGTCCGAAAAACAGAGGGGGTGATTTGACCTTGCCGTCCGGTGGCTTCGCCAGGATGAGGGTCGCCACGTCCGAAAAACAGAGGGGGTGATTTGACCTTGCCGTCCGGCAGCTTCGCCAGGACCACCGTCGCCACGTCCGAAAAGCAGAGGGGGTCGGCCGGCTCGAGGCGATCCGTCATGGGCAGCTCGCGAAATGAGGGGGGGTCTACTCGCATAATTACCCGGGTCGCTTTGATGTGACGGCGTCACAAGCGTCACAGGTCGTCACACCCGTTGCTAGACGCCATTTCGTAAAATTTATCGCTGAGAAAAGCCTCAACAGCCGCTTGAATTTCATTTCGATCGTCCTTTTGTTCTGGCTTCAGATACCCCTTGCGAATGAGGCTATCGATTTCCGTTACGTGTAACCGAACCTGCACGCACAGCATCCCCCTGTGGCGCCGCTTGCGATATTGACGCATGTGCTCGGCGGCAGGAGTTGGGGAACGGATCACCGGTGCGGCCTCCCGCTTTCGTCAGCGGCCTCCACAAAGAAAGTCGCACAAGACGAATAACTTACATAGAGGTTATTAATGTGCGGTATGAGTAAGGTAGTGACTGGCGCAGGCGTCCCACTCGCCTAGCGCGCCGCGCATGTTTGAGCAAGCTCCCGGTTGCCCTCGCGCTTGCTGCGTGCTCTTGCTCCGGTCAGCGAAGTCAGTGAAGTCAGTGATTTTCTTTCTCCATTTTACGCGCATGCGCGCTTTTGCAATTAGGGACGGTCGATCCTTGGCCTGTGTATTGGGGATGGCGGATCACTGACTTCACTGACTACACTGACCGCTAATGAGATCGTTGGCGGCGACGATTCGATTTCGGGGCAGTAATTCGGCCTTGGAATAGATCACCTGCCGGCGACCGTTGACCATCCACAGGCCATCTTTTGCGCCTTCGTTTCGAACCGCAACAAATCCGCAAGATTTCTAGGCGATGCGGGATGCGACGCGCGTTCTTGCGGTCGCGGAGCCATTCGCCGAAGCTGCCGGCCGCGCGGTTGGCAATCTGTTCCAGCGTGAGAGCCATCGGGGAACCCAGTGCGTCGATGGCATCGGCAAGTTCGGCATCCTCAGGGGCACGGGACGCATCTACGATTTCCCAGAAAGCCTGTGTCTTAGGTGGGGGAGCCTTCGGATCGAAGGATGAGAGGTCGAGTGTGGCGAGGTATGCCGCGACATGCCGGTCGCCACCATTGCGATAAAAGCCCCACAGCCTGTTCCAGTAGTCGGTGTCGAAGGCTTCCTTGGCGAGTTCCGACCATGCGACATAATGCCGGCGGTCATCTGCAAGCAAATAGATGCCGTCCGTCTTGTGGTTCGAGGTTATGACGACGCCAAGGCAGTTTGGGACGCTGTATTCGTGTAGATTTTTCTCGTCGACACGCAACACGTCTGGCGGTGCGGCAGTGTATGCTTTCATGTGATCGTAGAATTGGAAACGGTCGACGTCACCGAGATCACGCGCCTCACTAATGCGGAGTATCACGCACTTTAGGAAGCCGTTGAATTTGCCAAGCACTTGCTGCGGTGAAACCTCCGCGAAGTTCCATGGACCAATCGCTTGCTTCACCGGCTCGAGCAATGTGTCTTTGCCAACTCCCTGCTTGCCGCCGAGCACTAGGGCGTGGTTGATCTTTTCGGCTGGTCGCTGCACCCGGTGGGCAAGCCATTTTATGATATCGTGGGCATCGTCGGGGTAGACTTTCTGCACATGACTGAGCCAAGGGCCGGCCTTTTCCGGATCGCCCAGTTTGATGATCGGCGGTCTGTAAAGGTTAAAGCAAGTGACCCCATTTCGCTCGATCCATCCGCCCTCTGAAATCAGCCGGTCGGGGATCAGCATCGGCTCTCCAGGCATCCAAGTCATCTGCTCCACCGATCTGTACTGATCGAGCCACTTGCTCGCCGGAATGGAGCCATTGGGTGAAGGAATCGGCGGTAGCCGAGCATTGACGCTGGCCGTCGGCCACAGCTCGCGCGATAGCGCAAAGATGTACTTGTGCTGCGGCATGTATGCGTAAAAATCGTCGAGGGAAACGCCGGGAGTCGCATTAGGCGCCACGTATTCGCCGTGTGCCTCAACTTCACTCGCCGCTTTCCCGTTCAGCTTTTTATGATCCCGCCGCGGCAATATCCGCTGTCGAGCCTTTTGAAATTTGTCATCAAATTCTTCGGCAAAGCCTGGCATCGGGCGGCCTATTGAAAAGGGTTCTGATCGAGCATGGCCCAGCGAATGACGTGCCGCAGGTCGGCATCGGCGTGGCGGCCAAGATCGGCAAAAAGTCCAGTGTCGCGGGCGAGCTGTAAGAATTCTTCTTCAAGAACATCGCTCGCGCCGAAATCCCGAGCTGCCACGACCGCTGCCCACAATGCCTGCACGCGCCCGCTGATGGGATTAGAGCGATCGAGGTGAGGGCGTGCGCAGTCGGTCGCCAGCGTCAATAAATCGATTGCCCTCGGCGCTGTAAGTCCCGTTGTCATGCCACTTCCCTGAGCCGATTGGCTGCGTCCGGGAGGAAGTTCACAGCGGGGTAGGTCGGGTCGGAAAGAGTAATCTGCGGCGCTACAGACTGTTGTGGACCGTATTGTCCGTGAAAATGCGAAAAGGCTGAACGCTCGGCACGCAGCGCGGTGGTAAGCTCAACGTTGTTTTGGACTTCCGCCCCGGTTGCCGTGCCCACGGCGCCGGGGCTTCCATTATCAGGGTCGGGCGGTGGCGGTCGGTACTCCACTCGCGACGCGAACGGCTCACGAACGGACGAATGAACTCCGGGACTTTTTCCGGGACTTTTTGTCGCCAGTTCGGAGCTTTTACCGTATTTCGTTCGGTTTTCGTGCGCAGTCACTCGCTGCCGCGACTTACCGAAAGCCTTTGTTTGAGGGGTTTTTTGGTCGGAGCGCCGAGATTTGAACTCGGGACCCCCAGTCCCCCAGACTGGTGCGCTAACCGGGCTGCGCTACGCTCCGAAAACGGCGGCAACTATAGTGGGCGGTAACTGCGGCGGCAACATCCGGTCGCCATTTGCAAATTTACGGCATAAAGTGGCCGAAGTTCCTTCCGAACGTCTAATTCCATCGGATAAACCTTGAAGCGGCTTTTCAGCGCGACCAAAAATTCGCTGCGCGCATTGCGCGATGGCTTCAAGACCGAGGCGGCGCTGCGCGATGAAGCGATCCTGCTCGTAGTGGCGTTGCCGCTCGGTTTTGCTGTCGCGCCGAGCGTGGCTTGGTATCTCGCCATGATCGGCGTGCTGCTGGTCCTGCTCGCCGTGGAATTTTTGAATACAGCGATCGAAAAACTCGCCGATCACGTCACGCGCGAGCAGCACACCGATATTCGTCGCATCAAGGATTTCGGCTCGGCGGCGGTGTTCTGCGCGCTCTGTCTTAGCGGACTAGTGTGGCTCTGCGCACTCGCCGTGCGCTGCGGATTGCTTTGAAGCGTCCGTTCATGGGCCGCGCTTGACGCGGCTCATCCACTGCCGCACGGATCGGTCCATAGAGTGCTGCCATCGTCAACGCCAGCGCTCCCGCCGCGTAAACCGCAGCATAGGCGGCGAGAAATCCGACAAGGTCGAAGCCGGCCGCATATGTGAGGACTGTTGCAACGAGCATCGCGGCTGCCACGGCGGCGCCATTATAAGCGAGGCTGCGGAAGAAACCTGTATACTGCAACAGCGCTTCCGACACGATTTGCAGGACGCTCGCCAAGAGAAGCACGATAAGAATTGGCACAATGGCGTGTGGGACCGTTGCGGCCGATCTCAGCAAGAACGTGAAAAGCGGTCCACCCGCGAAAACGAGCAGCGCGCACGCGATCGCCGCGGCGACGGCGCATAGCCCGGCTGCGAGCAGTGTCGTCCGGATCAGGCGGCCTGCATCGCGCGCCGCCAGCGCGCGGGTTTGGCCGGGCGCTGCGGTATCGCAAACCGCCGCGAAGATGACGCAGGTGCCGCGGAAGATGCGGAACGTCACTTCCAGAATGATCGGCGCCACGCCGAGACCGAAAATCATGGGGACCACATAATAGGGTAAGAGCACGATGAATGCGCCGCTTAAAGCGCTCGTGCTGCTGCGCGCTGTCGAATTGCGGTTCGACCGGAGGAACGAAACAAGCCGTTGCAGCCAGCCGCTCAGCTGCGGCGACAGTGCGCCGCGGCCGATAAGCTTACTTGCCGCGCCGGCGAACAGGATTCCCCAGAGCACATTGGAGCCGATCAAGAATGCGACAAGCGGCAGCCCGGCCAGCACCGCAAGCATCGTCGTGATGTTCACGGCGCGCCGAACCAAATCGAGGCTTTCGTAGAAGACGAAAAGATCGACTGCGATGCTGAGACTACGCAATGACGTCCAAGCGAGATTGAGTGTGATGTAGAGCAGGAATAGCGCCAGCTCGCACGCTCCGGAAAACGTAGAGGACGGATGTGCCAGCGCGGCGACGAAGCAGACAAACGCCGCAGCTACCGCAATCACCCCGTAGAGAAGCACAATCGCCGTCGCCTCGCGGGCAGCTCGCTCGTTACGGCGGCCGGCAAGGTGATGGCGGCGCAGGTTTACAAACAGGATATTCGGCAGCCCGAGTTCGGCAAGCCACAGCGTGTAGCCGATCGCTCCGACCACGATAAAGATGGAAAATCGCTCCGGCGCAAGGACGCGCGCAAAGACGAACGTCTGTACAAAACCCATAGCGACCGCGCCGCCCGCGGAGGCGGCACGTAGCAGCAGGTAAGGCAACGAAATGAGCCGCTCGCGCCGGCTTCGGATCGGCTCATGCGTCAAAACTGCAGGTTTGCGCGGTGAAATATCGCTCGCGATCATTGCGACCCTATCGCGGCGCGATCACGGGCGCTCCGGGCGCCACATGAGCGAGCCGGATGGGGCCGCGGATCATCAATCCCACGGTCGCGATTGCGCCGCAGCCATACACTGCTGCGTAAGCGTTTAAGAATTGGATGATGTCGGAGTGAGTCCAAACCACGAATGCCGCGACGACGGTCTGGCCCGCGCACACAGCAAATGAAATACGCGCAACATCCTTGAAGAAGCCGGTATGCACCAGCACGCTATGCGACACCATCTGCGCGAGATTTCCGAACAGCAGCATGATGAGAATGGGCGTGGTCGCGGCCGGCATAACGGCCGCCGGCCCGAGAAAATCGCGAACACCTTGCTGCCGGCAAAAATCAACAGACCGCACACCGCTGCCGCCGGGATGCTGCATAACGCCGCCGCGAGCCAGGTTGCCCGTACCATCGTCGGCCCGTCGCGATTGGCCAGAGCGCTGGTTTGCCGCGGCACCAGGCTATCGCAGGCGGCGCTGTAGAACTGGTTGGCGCTCCGACACACCTTGAAGGTCGTGTCGAGAATGATTGTTGGCGGGCCAAGGCCATAGGCCCATGGCACCAGGAAATACGGAAAGTTGTAGATATATGTCTCGCTCAGCGCATAAATGGCACTGCTGATGAGCTGGCGGCGATTGGCGCGCAGAAATGCGATGAAATAGATGAAGTTGCGCCGGAAATTGCCAATCAGGACGCGGCGACGCTGCAGTTTCAGAATGGCGGGAACGATGGCCGCAAGCCAGCCGGCATTGATAATCAGCACGAAGACGAGAACCGGCAACCCAAGCAGCAGCGCGGTCAATGCAGCTATATTCAAGCCGCGGCGCAGCGCTTCCAACATCTCAAATCCAAGATATTCATCGATTGCGATGCTGAAGTAGCGCAACGCGAGCCACGGCAGGTTGATCGCATTGAACGCGAAGAACAGCGTCAATTCGATACTTTCGATAAGCGGATATTCAAAATAGGTCGCGAGCGTGAGGAAGCACACGAGCGTGGCAAGCGCCGCGACGGCAAAATATAGAACGACCATCGTGCTCGCTTGGCCAGCGATTGAGCCGAAGGGCTTATCTTGCAGGAATCGACTTCGCAGATTGACAAATAGCACTTTCACCATTCCGGCATCCGCCAAAAACAGCGTGTAGCCCAGCGCGGCGAAAAAGATGAAAAGCGAAAATCGCTCCGGACCCAGGACACGGGCAAACACGAACGTTTGCAGAAGGCCCGCGCCCAACGTGCCGGTGGCCGTCGAGGCGCGTAGCACCATGTAACGAAAAGAGATGAGGCGCTTGCCGGTCATTTCTGCGATTGATGCGGGTGACAGGAAGAAGGCGTCGAGAGAGGACGCCGGCCCATGTCACGCCGCCTTTCCGGCTTCGACGAGAGTGACAATCCTTCGCGCGATGGCCGCGGGCGAAAGCTGCCGGGCGATATCGGCGCGGGCGGTCTCGCCGAGCTGTCGGCGCAGATCGGGGTCAGCGGCGAGGCGGCGCAGCCATTCGGCGGCGTGTTCAACATTTGCCTCGGCCCAGAGCTGACCCTCGGCCACGAACTCGCCGTCATAGGTATCCCGCACGGGCACCATCTCATAGGACACTGGCACCGAATTGCGCTCGTTCATGAAATCCATGTTGCCGGACCAGCCCGTAGCCACCACCGGTTTGCCGAGCTGCATCGCTTCCGCCGGTACGAGACCGAAGCCTTCAGTGCGGTGAAGCGACAGCACGATGTCGACGTCGGCCACCAAGCCGGACATATCCTGCGGCGGCAAGATGAGGTTGATAAGACGGATGTTCGGCGCGCCGGCGATCGAGCGCTCGAGTGCCTCGCGGGCGATCGGCGATGCGCCATGGTCGATGAGCTTGATCGCCAAGATCCGGTTGGGAGCATCGCCGAAGGCGCGGCGGAAGGCAGCGATGGCGGCTAGCGGATTCTTGCGCGCGAATGAGGACCCCATATGGAAGGCTGTGAGCACGACGAGCGCGTCCGCCGGCAGGCCGAGACCCGCCCGCATATACGGCGTGGGATCCACCGGCGGCAGCGGATGCGGCACCACATGCACCGGCAAATCGGCCGCTGCCGAAACGGCATGGCGCGCAAACTCGCTCGGCACCCAGACTTCGTGCAGGTAGCGAAGGCTTGATCGCCAGGAATCATGAATGCGCGGAAATTCAGCAGCCCAATAGCCAATGATGCGGCGGCCGCGAACCTGTGACCGTCCGAGAGCCCACAAAGTGTGTGGTAGGAACGGGGCATTATGATGGACGAGCAGCGTGCCGCCCGATCCTGGAACGACGGGGCGCCGTAGCGGACCTTGAAGCTCGGCTTGGCCGAAAGTTGCGCTGATGTCGAACGCGGCGGGCTGCACACCGGCTGCTTCGAGCGCGTCATAGACGAGGCGGGCGCCTTCGCCAATGCCGCTCATGGTCGAGAACAGGCCGGCAATTGCGATCGGAAATCCGCCGGGTGGCGCTGGATCGGGAAGGGGAGCAATGAGTTTGCTGACCGCCGACAGAATCTGCAACCGCCTGTGTTGTGGCACCCGCTGCCAGATGCGCCGCAACGGATGACGGCGGGCCGGTGTTCGGCCAAGTCCGCCCCGCGGCGGAACGGTTGTGTCCGGCGCGATTGGCGCCGATCGAGGAAACGGATTAGCGGGAGCGTGCACGCCTCAATCCATCGCGAAAATGAGGAAGATATTCGGCGCACCTTAGCGGTTCGATGCTAACCAAACCGTGAATCAGGCGGCGTCCGGCCCACTACCGGTGATCGCAATGATGGCTGCGGTGATGAACGGGAACTTAAGCCCGGCTTTGGATGGCCTGACTGTCCTTGGGCCGATCATTTCCAGCGATGACGCAGACGTGCCGCGCTCGTTACTGCCCAGCGGCAAGCTACAACAGAGATATCAGAGTCCCGCCCTCTTGCTGATGATTTCCACCGCGGGCATGCTCGCGCCTTCTTACCGCGGCCAAGCTCACCTTTGCCTCTTTAATCAATGAGCATTTGCTGTGTCGACGGCCTTACTGTTCCTGATCACTTTGGTGGGCATGGCTCCGGTCGTTCTTTTCGTCGACGGGCCGCTGATACTCGGGATGTGGTGTGCAGTCTTGGCTGCCGCACTCACGATAATCGGTCTCTCGCTGCGGCCCGGCGAAGGGGCCCATTTTGCGATGCTGGTTCGTCCGCTTGCAATCCTGGCGCTGCTGCCGGCGATTTTCATGCTGTTTCAGGCCATCCCGTTGCCGGTCGCTTTGCGCCTGGATAATCCAATCTGGCAGAGCGTCGAAGACGCCTTAGGGCGGCCGCTTGTTGGCAGTGTCAGCATAGATATAGGCGCCACGCTTTTAAGCCTGTGCCGCTATCTCGCTTGGCTCGCCCTCGGGCTTGTGGCCAGCGCCGTCGCAATCGATAGACAGCGTGCCGAGTGGATTCTGATCGCGACGAGCGTGACGACGGTCGTGATCGCGGCGCTGTCGATTTTCAATCAGACCGGATTGTTTGCGGGGCACGATGGGGTAGGGCATGCTTTAACGCGCGGGGGCGCGCTCGACGGCGCCATGCTCGGACTTGATCATTACTCTGCGCCACATGTGCGGTACGCGCGTACGAACGCTACGAAACTCGCCACACCCGGGATGGCGGCCGTACAGCCATTAGACTGACCTGGAATTTGCTCACCTGCGCCGCCGGTTTTGCCGTTTGCGGCGCCGCCGTACTGCTGAGCGATCTTGGCAATGCTCGATTTGCCGCTGCTGCCGGCCTCGCGATCCTGCTCGGTGTGGTCTTGATACGCCGCTTGGGTCTCGGTTCGTGGGGCACAATTGCTGCCGCGCTGGTGGGATGTGTGCTCGCCATCGGAATCATCAGGACGAACTTGAGTGATAGAGACTCAGATCTCACACTTAGTTTTGCTGCCGCGCCGCCATCGTCTATTGCCATCGCGGACCGCATTCTTCTTGACGGCACTTGGCTGGGAGCGGGTGCGGGTACCTACCAATCTCTTGTCCCCATCTATCGCACTCAGGGCGATGCACGCGACGATCTTGATCCACCGACCGCGGCTGTTGCCATCGCCGTGGAAGCTGGACGGCCGCTGCTGTGGGCTACAATGCTGACGGCGCTCGCCATGGCCGCGCTGTTGCTGCGCGGTGCGTTGCGTCGGGGTCGGGATTTATTTTATGCATCTGCGGGTGCCGCGTCACTGATCGCGCTCGTGGTTTCGGCGTTCGGCAATGCAGCGCTGTTCGGGACCTCGATGCAAATTATTACTGGCGCGGTGCTCGGTTTAGCTCTTGCTCAGAGCCGCAGTTGCAGTTTGCAATGAGGCGATGCTCTCTTGCTGCATAGCCGGCGGCGCCATAGTCAGCCAAAAATTCGGGTTCCTCGGCGATTGAAATCCGCACCCACTGATAGGGCGTCCGCGACCACAATCTCAGTCCGGCGTTTAGATTATCGAGAACCAGGTCGCCTTTATCAGTCCGGACCACCAGCACTAAATGGTGTTCACCCCACGGGACCACCACCTCAGCTAACAGTAGCGACCGCGACGGCCAACCGCGTGCCAGCAATTCATGACGCTTGGTGACTGCATAGTCGTGGCATACTCCAGTTTTTGGCGCGATGAACCAGCGTTCATTCACCACACTGATAGTATCAGGTTCAGGTGTTATCTCGCGGTTGATATCGCGATTGACTTCGAGGAGATCACGCAGCCTGGCGTCAGTAAGCACTTCGGGGTGTGGTTTACGAAATGCCATACGATGGACTTCACAATCGTCCGCATATTGCATGCAAAAACGCGAATATGCGATTGGTGCGAGCGTTGGCGTCTCGAAATGAATTCTATCGAGCTGTAAGGTGAGTTCGCGAGGATAGCTGAAGAAGGCAGCTTGCGCGGAAAGACTACTCCCGAGCGTAACAACCGCAGCCAAAAATATGCGCGCTCTCCAATTCATCTTCGCTGCTCCCGAAAACCTCTGTCCGGGAGCGAGCAATAGCTAGAAATATCTGCGATTGCGTTCGATCGACCCTGGCAAGTTTCAGCAAAATTGCAACATGCGGATCATCGTCTATTAACGACAATTTGCGGCTCTTCCGATGCCAAAAATTTGCACTATCTAGTTCGATGTACATGGTAATTTGTGCGGTAAAGATTTTGTGCCAATTGGCGCGGGGCAAGTCAGCAAGATACCATGGAAGTCAGTGAGATCATGACCTTGACGTTTTCTTGGAACGGCATCTGCTTGCGGATTCGCCGTCAGGTCGCAACGTGATCTTCAATCCCGCACGTCGAGCCGTGCGCCCAAAGCCGCGAATCCCGGCTGGAGTCCGAATTTATGCGTTCGGTGATATCCATGGGCGTGCCGATCTGCTGGCCAACATGTTTGCCCGTATCGACGCCGGCTGCGAAAACCTTCCCGCAGCGAAAACGATCCATGTTTATCTCGGCGACTATGTCGATCGCGGCCCCTCATCGCGAGACGTTCTCGACCTGCTGATCGAACGCGGTCGTAGGTTTCCCTCGATCTATCTCAAGGGCAACCATGAAAGCTATTTCACCACCTTTCTAAAGAACCCGAGTGTGTTTGGGGAATGGCGCCCGAATGGTGCGCTCGACACGCTTTTATCCTATGGACTTGCACCGACGCCTAACCCCGATATGGCCGAAGTCGCGGAGCTTGCGTCGCGCCTCGATCAGGTCCTACCGCCGGTGCATCGACTTTTCCTCGACAAGTTGCAGCTGTCGTTCACCTTGGGTGACTACTTCTTCGTCCATGCTGGAGTGCGGCCCGGAACTGCTCTTGCCAGTCAACATGAGGACGATCTGTTGTGGATCCGCGAAGATTTTCTTCTCCACGAGCATCCATTCGAGAAACTGGTCGTGCATGGGCACACGCCGGTTATTGAGCCCGACATCCGCCCCAACCGGATCAATATCGATACCGGCGCCTACGCCACGGGAAGGCTGACCTGTCTCATGCTCGAACGAGATCAAATGCATTTCGTTTAATCAACCTGCCGAGCAAAACCGTCGGTCGATCGGGCGCTACTGAAAGTTGCATATAATAATTAGAACAATTTTGAGCTGTAAATATCGAAGGCGATTATCCCGGACTTGACTTGGGTGGCCGACAATTCTATATAGCTCACGAGCTTTGTCTGGGGTGAAAGGGTTAATCCCCATCGGTTTGGCGCTGAGGTGCCGTCGCGGAGTTGGTAGGAATTGAGGGTGGCGTAATCTCCGGGGTGCTCAACCTCGAATCATCCGGCGTTGAAGCGTCGGACTGGAGACCACGCCATGACGAGCAATACCACGAAGCCTGATTACTTGCAGCCTGCGGCCGAAATGGCTGTTGATCTTTTCGACAATTGGATTAGATCCGATCGAGACCGAGGTGCGGGCTCGAGCGCGTGAGTTCATCGAAGAGGTGATCCGCGGCGAGCTCGACGCTGTGCTGGCACGGCAGCGTTACGGACGAAGCCAGATGGCCGGCAATGAAGGAAGAGCCGGCGTTGCGGGCCACCGTCACGGCAGCCGGACGCGGTCGCTGACAGGCACGTTCGGGCCGATCGAGATTGCGGTGCCGCGCGCCCGGCTGACCACTTCCGAGGGCAAGACGGCGGAATGGAAGAGCCAGGCGCTGCGAGCCTATCAGCGGCGCACGCTTGCCGCCGACGCCCTGATCGCGAGCATGATATCTCGCCGGCACCAATACAAGGCGGGTGCGTCGCGCGCTGGCGACTTGTTCGGCGGAACGGTCGGCAAGGACACGGTGAGCCGGACATGGCGCAAGGTAAAGAGCGACTGGGACGCCTGGAACACCCGCTCGCTGGCCGAGGAGCCGATTGTGCGCCTGATCCTCGACGGCACCGTCGTTCGTGTGCGGCTCGATCGCAAAGCGACTGCCATCTCGCTGCTGGTCGTTCTCGGTGTGCGCGCGGACAGCCAGAAGGTGCTGCTCGCGATCAAGAGCATGGGCGGCGAGAGCGCTGAGGCCTGGCGCACTGTCCTCGATGATCTTATCAAGCGCGGGCTGCGGCGCCCGAGTTCCTCATTGTCGACGGCGCGCCAGGCTCGACAAGGCCATTGCCTCTGTCTGGGATGGCGTACCGGTCCAGCGCTGCACGGTTCATAAGCACAGAAACCTGTTCGCGCATGCCCCCGAGCGACTGCATGACGAGATCACCGCGGATTACAACGACATGATCTACGCGGCGACACCTGAGGAGATAGAGATCCGCCGCAAGGCTTTCATCCGCAAATGGAGGCTCAAGCATCGCGCTGTCGCCGACAGCCTGGAGGAGGCCGGAGAACGCTTGTTTACCTTCACCCGCCTGCCTGCGAGCGAATGGCGGGTGCGCTGCGCTTATCCAATGGCGGTTCTTGTCTTTTCCGCCGACATAGTTTCTCAACTCAACAACGCCGCCAAGCTTATCCATTCCTTTTCAACAAGGGCAGTGCGAACTTTGTGGCACATCAGCCACGCGGTTTTGTAGGAACCGAACCCCATGTAGCGCATGATCTGCAATGCGCTATTCTTTTTGCTCGTCAGCATCAAGTGAATGACTTTGAACCACTGCCGCAGCGGCTTGTTGGTTCTCAAAGATCGTGCCAGCGATATGAGAAAGCGGTAGCTGGTCTGTGGCGCGCAGTTATAGCACTGCCAATGCCACGTTTTCAATGCGGAAACATCGCGCCGCAACGCGGACATTGGACGCCCTTGGGCCAACGGCGGCCGACGAGATAGGCGCAGCAAGCATCTTCGTCCGGGAACATGCGCTCAAAGTCGGCGGCGGTAAGCTGGTGGATCGGCTTGGGTCTGCGGGCCATAGGAATATCTCCCCACTGGTAGAATGAGGATGCCATGCCCAATCTAGAAAGTCAAGTGAGAGATAATCGCTTATCGAAACCAAATCGAATTTCTATAGGAATTTCAATCTATTCCCAAAGATGCGCAAGCATGCGCAGCACGATGTAAAGGTCGAACAGAATCAACCAGTTCTCGATGTAGTAAAGATCGTGTTGGACGCGGCGCAGGGATCTTTTCGCGGCGGGTAAAGCGCATATCATCAATAATTTCAACTCTAATAGGTGCCTTTGCCGCGAATAAGTCCGGCTTGGACCACTTCGCGCAGCGGTCGGTGGGGCGGCAAATCCCACTGGTCAATCAGGCGCAAATATTGCTCTGCCATGACTTCGAAGCCGTAAGCCGGCGATAGCTCCGCCAACTCACTGCCGATCTGCAGGCGAAGCTCGGAATCCGTCAACAGATTCCGAATGCGCGCGAGCCATGCCGATTGATCGGCAGCGGGCAACAAGAGCTTTGCGGTCAAGAGTGGCGAGGCGGCGAACATTTCGCGGAACGAAGGAATATCGGCGCAAAGCGACGGCACTCCGGCGTGAATTGCCTCAATGGCGGCGAGGCTCAATCCTTCGTAGCGCGACGGAAATAGCACCAAATCGACAGTGGAATAGAACAGACCGATACGCTCGTGCGCGATCGAAGGAATGATGCGGACGCGATCCGTGAGTCCGGCTGTTGTAATTTGCGACCTGATATCTGCCTCATCGAGGCCAATTCCGACCAGGACCAGGAATGCCTCGGGCAATTGCTTCAGCAGATCGAGGCTGAAACTCTGGTTTTTCTGATAGCTCAAGCGCCCGATCTGGCCGACTATAGGACCGTGAGCCGGCAAGCCCAGCGTGGCGCGCGCTTCATCGCGTAAATATTTTCGCGGAACGTCATGGCCGTTGACGACGACCGCGAGGCCCTTGCGGTTGAGCGTCACAGCGACACTCTTGGCGCAGGCGATCATCTGCGTGTAAAAGCCGAGCCGGCTGACAATCTCATCAATGGTGGCAAAGGTGGGATTCACCCAATCGCGGGGGCCATGGTAGGTGGGTACGCGGTGACGAATGCCGGCGATGCAGCCGGCCACTCCGACCAATATATTCGACACTGGCTGTAAGCCGAACAGAGCATTCGGCCTGTGTTGGCGCAACGCGATTACCAGTCGCAAGAACAATCTGAGAAGGACAAACGGCGAGCGGGAACGCGTTCCCGGCTCAAAGAGCCGGGCGCCGGCGGGCAAATCTCCGTCCGACCCGAACAGATACCACTCTTCAACATGGTGACCCTGAGCGCGCATCGCCTTGGCGAGGTTGCTCGCGAGGATCGAAGTGCCTCCGTTGTCGTGTGCCGAGCCAAGAAAAACGATCGACCGCGGCCGGTGCAATGGCTGTGTCACGCAGGTTTTCCAAGATTTTCTGGAATGGTTGCACGCCGCTCTTAACAAATTGTTTGAATTAGGAATGCCTTGGCAGGCTCGTTCGACCGCTATTTGGCGACCGCGTCACGTCGGCGCCGCCTCCCAGGCGTGCTGGCGGCGCCAATTGATATTGGCCACCGAAAGTCCCCAGACCAGCCCCACCAGGAGAAAAAAATGACGCCAATGGTCGGTGTCAATGACGCTTCCTTCGCCAATTTCGCCGATATAGGCGGCATAGGCGGCAATGAGATAAATTTGCCACGGCGTTGGCCAAAGCACATAGCGAAGACCGATCAGGAGCGTCAGCACAACAAGCGTAAAATAGACGGCGCCGCCGAGCCAACCGTAGACGAGGAATCCCTGCATATAGACGTTGTGCTGCTGCAAGCCGAACGCTTTGAAGAACGCGAACGGACCGACCCCGTCCGGATTTTCCAGAATCACAGTCAGGGCGAGTCTCTGCTCCGAGAATCGCCCGCCGGGTCCTACGTCGTAGGGCTGAATCGCCTTCGCTCGTTCGACGAACAGGTCGTGAATCGGGCCGATTGAGGTCAACGCGATCAAAAGCAGCGCAATTGCCAGTGTGCCGAGCACGGCGAGCGCAACGATGCGGGCGCGCGTACGCGGGTTTGGTGCGGCGGCGTAAGCGAGCGCGACGGCGACAAGCGCCGACACGGCAAAGTGGGCCCATGCGCCGCGTGAGAAACTCAAGAACAGTCCGCCCAACAAGGCGCCCATCACCGTAAGACCAGTAAGCGTGACGCCGCGCGTCAGAAATCCAAGCATCAGCATCAGCAGTGGAAAGACCAGGAATGGTCCGTAGACGTTCGGATCCTTAAACGTTGCGCTGACGCGGGCTCCAGCCGATATGTTTTCCGGACCGACGTCCAAAAAAATGTCGGAACCCGGCAAGAGATGAAAAAACCCGATATAGCCCGCTGCCGTCGCGATCAGCGCGGCGAGGAGATAAGCGCGGCGCAGGATCGAAAGCCGCACCAGATTTCCTTCGCTGAAGAGGCACGCGAACATGATGCCTGCCGACCCCAGGTAAACCGATGTTTCGAAATATTGAACGGCCTTTTGGTCGTCGCCGACCTGGATCAGCGAGAGTCCGCCGCCGAGCAGCCACAGTATCGTCAGCAGCAGAAGGGGAACGAGTTTGCGGTCGAAGGGGACGCGTGCGGCAATGCAAGCGACCAGTAACACCAACATCAACGCGTCATGCGGCGACGGCTCGATGAACGCGATTGAACTCATCAAGATCGTGACGAAAAGCACGAAGTTCAAAATCTGCTCGGCCAGCGCCGTGGCGTTGCCAGAATGCGGCGTAATAGCAAGCGCCGGCGCTGAGGGGGCGCTGGTCAATACGCGCTCTCCCCACGCATCAGCGCGAACGGCGTGCGCAGCACGATGTAGAGGTCAAACAGAATCGACCAGTTCTCGATGTAATAAAGATCGTGCTCGACGCGGCGCAGGATCTTTTCGCGGCTGTCGGTTTCGCCGCGCCAGCCGTTAATCTGCGCCCAGCCGGTGATGCCCGGCTTTACCCGGTGCCGCGCGAAATAACCGTCGACGGCTTCGTCGTAAAGATGCTCTGCGGCCCTGGCGGCAATGGCATGCGGCCGCGGTCCGACCAACGACAGGTTTCCGGTGAACACGACATTGAACAATTGCGGCAATTCATCGAGGCTGGTCTTGCGGATGAAACGGCCGACGCGCGTGACGCGCGGGTCGTCTTTAGTCACGAGCTTGGTCGCGTTGGCGTCCGTCGCTTCGGCGTACATGGAGCGGAACTTGTAAACGTCGACGAATTTGTTGTTGAAGCCGTAGCGCCGCTGCTTGAAGAGGATCGGTCCCTTGCTGTCGAGCTTGATGGCGATGGCGACGAGCAGCATGATTGGCGCGACACAGATCAACGCCAGCGAACCGATAATCTTGTCGAATAGCCATTTCATCACGACGTCCCAATCCGCGATCGGCCGGTCGAAAATATCGAGCACCGGGACATGGCCGATATAGGAATAGGAGCGCGGACGAAACCGCAACTTGTTGGCGTGTGCGGCAAGTCGGATATCGACCGGCAGCACCCACAGCTTTTTCAGCATCTGCAGAATGCGGCCTTCCGCCGAAATCGGCAGCGAGAATATGACCAAGTCAACGCGGGTGTGGCGGGCGAACTCGACAAGGTCATCGACCGTGCCAAGCTTGGGGACGCCGTCGCAATTTGTCGAGCTGCGATCGTCGCTGCGGTCGTCGAACACCCCGATGACGCGCACGTCGGAATCGCGTTGTGCCGCGAGCGCGCCGATCAGCGTTTCGCCGCTGCCGCCCGCTCCGACCACGACCGTGCGGCGATCAAGCCGGCCCTGCCGCGTCCACCGGCGTACCACGATGAACAACGCGCGGCGGAATGCGATGAGCGTCAATAGGCCGACCGCGTAAAAGCTGCCGAGCCAGACGCGCGAGAACTCGTCGCCGGTCTTGGCAAAAAACGACACGGTGATCGCCAGCAAAAATACCACCGACCACGCCGAAGCGAGCCGCATGTACTGCTTCTCGTGGCCACGGAAGGCCTGGATCTGATAGATATCGGCGGCTTGAAAAGCTATGAGCGCAAGCAGCGCAATGCCCGCGATGCTGGCGGGGTAGTAGAGGACAAAGCCCTCGCGGGGCGCGACATGCAAGAAATAGAGCGCAAACCCGACGGCCGCGACCAGGAGTGCTTCGATCGCGCGTACGATGCCGGCAACGACGATCGGCGAATAGGCTTGCTTGAACCGCTGCCCGGCAACCGCCAATGCCGCGGGAGAGAGCGCGCGCGGCGCCGACGCCTTAGCGGCGGCGCGCGGCATTGCCTTCACCGTCGCAGACAGCGCAACAGCACTGTCGAAGATGGTGCTTTGCTCGGGACCTGACATAGCTGTTAAAGATCTCTTCGTCTTCGCACGGCCCCCGCACCGGCAAACTTGCCGCAACATAGTGAATAAACTTCAAAAATTGGTTATGCGAGTTGAGCGATTTTTCGTGCTGCAATGGCGTCGCGATAGGCGGCAAGATTGGCCTCGACCATTGTCCACAGGGAGAATTCGCTGCGGACCCGGGATTTGAGAACTTGCGCGCCGGAACGCATTTCCGCGGGGTCGTCCAAGGCCGCCGCTATGGCCCCGATAAGCGCGGCGACGTCGTCAGGCGGGATGAGTTGAGACGCCCGCGGTCCGAAAATTTCCGGGACGCCGCCGACGTCGGTGGCAATGATCGGGAGGCCGGCCGCCGCGGCTTCCAGAACCACATACGGAAGTGACTCGGCCCGCGATGGGATGACCAAAATCCGCCCCATCGTGAAGGCGCTGCGTGCCGGGCAATGGCCGATGAAGCGAATTTGATCGGCTATGCCGAGCCGATGCGCCTGTGCCTGGAGCTTTGCGGCATCCGGTCCTTCACCCGCGATGGTCGCAGTCACGCGGCGGCCGGAATGTTGGAGGATTGCGAGCGCCTCGATGAGCACATCGATGGCCTTGACCGGGCGTAGCTCGCCCACGCACACGATATCGGTGGCGTCGGGCCGCGGCACTGCAGGTTCGAACTCGGCCTCGGCGATGCCGTTGCGCACGACGCGCACCATTGCCCGCGGCGGAGCCACCACCGCGCGATAAAGTTCGGCGATGTAGCCGCTTTCGAACAGAAACAGGTCGGTGCGCGGATTAAGGATCCGCTCGATCGTCCGGTAGAAACCGCCGCTTAGCGTGCCGGGACAATACACCAGAGACCCGCCATGCGGCGTATAGGCGCGGATGGCCCCGGCAGCGGCCGGCGCGAGGCGCGCCAGGGCGGCGCCCTTGGCGCCGTGGCCATGCAGCACGTCCGGTGCCAATTTCTTGATCCGCCGTGAGATGCGCCACAGCGCGTGGAAGTCGTGCGGGCGGAGTTCGCGTGCGATCGGGACGCGCTCGATTCCAAGCGCCAACCGCGGCGCAAGATCGGCGAGAATAGCGTCGGCGCGCGCGCCGCCCGTTATTGAGTCGACGATCAGGCCGACGCGATGGCCGCGCTCGATTTGGCTATTCGCCACGTCTATGACATGCCGGAACAATCCGCCGAGCGGCGCCCGCAACAAATGCAAAATCTTGAGACTCGTCTGAGTGGAATCGGCGTGCGGCGGCTCGCTTGCGAGCGGGTGCGTCACCGCGACCGGCGTACCGGCGCGGCCGAATGAAACGAGGCCGGCATTCGGAATGACTGGGCGCGGATCGCCCATGCGCGAATCCTTAAAGTTGACGCCAAAAAGTTAAGCTCGATTGAGGGCCTCGCCGGTTAACAAATCCTGACGACGAGCCCAAGTTCACGGTCTTGACCACTGTTGCAGGTTAGGACCGTGGCCTTAACCGAATGGCAACCTTAATAGTTTGTGATCGGCTATGGCTCTGCGCTCTGTCGGCAAGTATGTTGCGAGGAGTTTTGCAATGAGTGTGGCGTCACCGTCGCCCCGCATGAGAGGACCGTTCGACGCAGATCTCGATCTGCCGGCGCTCGGTCAGGCGCTCTGGCGCAAGAAATGGAAAGTTCTCACCCCGACGATCGTGGTTGCGCTGATCACGCTTGCTGTCGTCCAAATCATCACTCCCCGTTATTCATCGGAAGCGCGCGTCTTTCTGGAAGACCGCGCGAACGTATATCTGCGCCCGGATGCCGACAAGACAATCACCGATCCCGCCATCGACGAGGAGGCGGTGACAAGCCAGGCGCAGATCATGCTGTCGCGGGATCTCGCTCGCGAGGTGATCCAGAAACTCAAGCTCGGCGATCGTCCCGAATTCGATCCGACGCTGGGCGGCATTTCGCCGATCAGAGCGGTACTGGGTCTGCTCGGATTAGCTAAGGACCCGCTGAATATGACCCACGAGGAGCGAGTGCTCCAAGCCTATTACGATCGGCTGAGCGTGAGCCCAATCGAGAAATCGCGCATCATTAATATCGATTTCCTTTCCTCGGATCCGGTCATCGCCGCTCAGGTCGCGAACGCCGTCGCCGACGGTTATCTCGTACGCCAGCGGGAGGTCAAGGAAGAGCAGGCAAAGGCCGCGGGGCAATGGCTCGCCAGCCAAATCGAATCGATGCGCAAGAACGTCGAACAAGCCGAAGCCAAGGTCGAAGATTTCCGCGCCAAGGCCAATCTCCTGGTCGGCATCAACAATACTACGCTTTCCGCGCAGGCGCTTGGCGACCTGAATGGTGCACTCGCCGCCGCGCGTAGTCAAAAGTCCGACGCCGAGGCCAAGGCCAAGATGATCCGCGACATGCTGCGCTCGGGCCAGCCGATCGAGTCGTCGGATGTTCTCAATTCGGAACTCATTCGCCGTCTGTCCGAGCAGCGCGTGACCTTGCGTGCGCAACTTGCCGAACAGTCGGCAACTTTGCTCAACGGCCATCCGCGGATTATAGAATTAAGGGCGCAGATCGCCGACCTCGACAATCAGATCAGGGCCGAGGCAGCAACCGTCGCGCGCTCCTTCGAGAATGACGCCAAGCTTGCCGGCGCGCGCCTCGACTCGCTCACGGCGAGCCTCGACCAGCTCAAGAGCCAGGCCGCCTCGACCAACGGGCAGGATGTGCAACTGCGTGCGCTCCAACGCGATGCCAAATCGCAGCGCGATCTGCTAGAGTCTTACCTTGCCAAATATCGCGAGGCGACGTCGCACGAAACCGTCGGCTCGACGCCGGCCGATGCGCGGGTGGTGTCGCGAGCAACGGTGTCCAACGTTCCGGCATATCCCAAGAAGCTGCCGACGCTGCTGATCGCGACGTTTGCGACGCTGATGCTCAGCTCCGGCCTGATCGTAACTAAGGAGATCATGGGCGCTCCCGTCAACGTGGTTCCCCTGCGAGCGGACCAGACAAATGTGGTACCCGACGGTTCTGCGCAGAAACTTGCAACTGCTGTGAGCGCGCCGCTGCGACCGGCCGCTGCTGCCGGACTGGCCGCAAGGGCGATCGCGAACTTCGCCGACAGCCTGCGGCGCTCCGGCGCCGCCGCCGAAGGGCTTGCCGTGCTCGGCGCGGTGCCGGGGCTCAATACCAGTCAGACTGCGATCAAGCTCGCGCGCGCGCTGGCTGACGATTCACGCGTGGTGCTGGTCGGGCTCGCGTCGGGCGACACCGCGATCAGAGGGATTTCGAATGAGCCGTCGGCCAGCGGGCTTGCGGAACTCGCCTGCGGGACCGCTTCGTTCGGCACTATCATTACCAAGGACAAGCTTTCGCCGCTGCACTTGATTTCGGCAGGCCAGGCCCCGGTCGAGCGGATCGGCCTTCTTGCGGCGCCCGGCATGGTCAAGAACTTCAATGCATTGGCGCGCAGTTACGATCACGTCGTGATCGATGCCGGGGTAGCGACGGGCCCGGAAATCGAACGTATCGCCGAGGTTGCGCCGCACGCTATTCTGGTCACCGACAGCTTGACGAGTGCCGCCACGACCGCGGCGCGGGAGCGTCTTCTGGGCTCGGGATTTGGCGATGTCAGGGTGCTTGCGGCGGCATTCGGAACACCCGACAAGACCGCGGCGGCCGCTTAAGCACGCGTCTTTTGCCCGTGTCCGCGGTTGACCGGGCTCCGGCCTTTGGCGAATGATGAGCAGTACGTTTCGACGAGGGAACGTCGGTGGCCGGCCTGAGACAGACAATCATTCGCGGCGGCCTGGAATCGCTGTATTTCTGCGGCGCACACATTGTGCTTCGGCCGTTCGTCGGCGGCGTCGGCGCGATCCTGACACTGCATCATGTGCGCCCGCCGCGGCCCGACCGCTTCCAGCCTAATCGCCTGCTCGAAGTGACGCCGCGCTTCCTGACGCGCGTGGTCAAGACTCTGCGCCGATCCGGGATCGATCTTGTCAGTCTCGACGAAATGCATCGCCGCATGATCGAGGGCGATTTCTCGCGCCGCTTCGTCTGTCTGACATTCGACGACGGTTATCGCGATACGCTGCACTGGGCGTATCCGATCCTCAAAGAAGCCAATGTTCCGTTTGCGGTGTATGTGCCGACGAGCTTCCCGGATCGTCTGGGCGAACTGTGGTGGCTGGTCCTCGAAGCGGTGGTCGCGCGCAACGATCGCGTCGGTCTTGTGATCGGCGGCCGCGACCGCAAATTCGACTGCCGCACGATCGCGGAAAAGCGCGCGCTCTATGATGAAATTTACTGGTGGCTGCGCTCCCGGTCGACGGAAACTGAATTGCGCGAAGCGGTGCGCAATCTCGCCGCCTATTATCACGTCGATATCGCGGCGTTCTGCAACGAATTGTGCATGGACTGGCCCGAGCTTGCGGAGCTCGCCGCCGATCCGCTGGTCACCATCGGCGCGCACACCGTCAATCATCCGATGCTGGCAAAGCTCGCCAAGGACAGTGTTCGCTCGGAGATCGATTTGAGCCGTTCGGTCATTGAAGCGGCGCTTGCGGTTCGGCCGCAACATTTGTCCTATCCGTTTGGCGACCGCGCTTCCGCCGGCGCGCGCGAATTCGAGATCGCAGCGGAACTCGGATTTAAGACGGCGGTGACGACGCGGCCGGGAGTGCTGTTTCCCGAGCACGGCAATTGCATGACGGCGCTGCCGCGGATTTCGCTCAATGGCGACTTCCAGCGCCTCCGTTACGTCCGCGTGCTGCTGTCGGGCGCCGCCACCGCCATGTGGAACGGCTTCCGGCGGCTCGATGCCGCTTGACCAGGTATCACTAATCAAGTTGTCAGTTATCAGAAGGACATACTTCTCTTTGTGATTACTGATTACCGACTCCTGATCCCCGGTGCGCTCATCCAGCGCACCAACGGCATCGCCGGCAGTACCCAGCCCAAGCCTGCAACGACGTAATAAGTGATCGACAGCGCGGTGTTGTCGCGGATGGCGGGCGCCTGGGCGAGCGCCATCGCCAGGAGCGCCCACACAATCACCAGCACCAAGAGCGCAACGGCGCCAATGAATTTACGCAGACGGATCGGCATGACGTGGCAGTTCCGGCGGGCGACACCGCGTCGGTTGCGAGGGCAGGGGGCAGCACTATATGGTCCGCCCGCCGGCGACAAGCATAACAAGCGACCATGACGACCGCCCAAATCCAGCATCGGCGCGCGCTTCGACTATGGCTTTATACGCTGGCCGCGCTCGTGCTCGCCACGGTCTTGGTCGGCGGCGCGACGCGGCTTACCGAATCCGGCCTGTCGATCACCGAATGGCAGCCGGTCATGGGCGTGCTGCCGCCCTTGAGCGAACCGCAATGGCAAGCCGAGTTCGAAAAGTATCAGGCCATTCCGCAATACCGCGAGCTCAATCGCCGCATGACGCTCGGCGCCTTCAAGACGATCTATTGGTGGGAATGGACGCATCGGCTGATCGGCCGCACCATCGGCGCCGCATTCCTGTTGCCGTTCTTGTGGTTCCTGTGGCGCGGCTGGATCGAACCGGGACTACGGCCGCGGCTATGGGCGATCTTCGGTCTCGGCGCACTGCAAGGGGCGGTCGGCTGGTGGATGGTGGCATCCGGCTTGGTCCATCGCGTCGAAGTCTCGCAATATCGGCTGGCGACGCATCTCGTGCTGGCCTGTGTGATTTACATTGCCATCCTACGGACCGCGCGGCGGCTCGATGAGCCGCCGAGAGTGCAGGTGTCGACCCGCATTCGCGCCGGCGCGATCGGACTTCTTGTCCTCGTGCTCGGACAAATCTATCTCGGCGCCCTCGTTGCCGGATTGCGCGCCGGCTACGTCTACAACACCTGGCCGCTGATCGACGGCGCATTAGTGCCAGATGCTCCGCGGCTATTTTTCGACGTGCCGATCTGGCGGAATTTTTTCGAGAACACCCTCACGGTGCAATTCGATCACCGTATGCTCGCTTACGCCATCTGGCTTGCCGCGATCGTTCACGCCGTCAATATGGCGCGTAACGTCAAAAGCCGGCCCCTCGTCGCCAGCGCCATCGTCCTTGCTGCGACGGTCACGCTGCAGGCAGCACTCGGCATCATAACGCTTTTAACGGTCGTACCGATCTCGCTCGCCTTGATGCACCAAGCCATGGCGATGGTGGTGCTGACGGTTGTGACGCTTCATGCCGCGAGCGTCGCCGAGTGCATGCCGCGCACCTTATTGTCATCATCAGCGAAAGCGGATGATCCAGAAATCCGTGGCGAAAAAGGCGTCGCGCCGAGCAGAAGCTAACAACGCGGTGTTTACTGGATGCTCCGCCGTCGCGGAGCATGACAGTTAGTCCGCCAGCGCCTGCTCAAGGTCGGCGATGATGTCGTCCTTGTCCTCGATACCGATGGAGAGCCGCACCACGTCGGGGCCGGCGCCGGCCTGCACCTTCTGCGCGTCGCTTAACTGGCGGTGCGTGGTCGAGGCGGGATGGATGATCAGCGAACGGGTGTCGCCGATGTTGGCGAGGTGGGAGAACAGTTTCACATTCGACACGAGTTTGACGCCGGCGTCATAGCCGCCCTTGAGCCCGAAGGTGAACACCGCGCCGGCGCCGTTCGGGCAATATTTCTTGGCGAGGTTGTGGTAGCGGTCGCCGGGCAGGCCCGGATAGCTCACCCACGCGACTGGCGGATGCGCCGCGACCCATTCGGCGACCGCTTGCGTATTGTCGCAATGCTTCTGCATGCGTAAGGGCAGCGTTTCGATTCCGGTAAGGATCAGGAAGGCATTGAACGGGGAGAGCGCCGGGCCGATGTCGCGCAGCGCCAGTACCCGGCAAGCAATGGCGAAGGCGAAATTACCGAACGTCTCGTGCAGCACGATGCCGTGATATTCAGGCCGCGGCTCGCACAGCATCGGATAGCGCTTCTCGCGCGACCAGTTGAAGGTGCCGCCGTCGACGATCATGCCGCCGATGGAATTGCCGTGGCCGCCGAGGAATTTGGTGAGCGAGTGCACGACGATGTCGGCGCCATGCTCGAATGGCTTGCACAAGTACGGCGTCGCCAGCGTGTTGTCGACGATATACGGCACGCCGGCGCGCCGCGCGATCTGGGCGACCGCGTCCATGTCGGTAATGACGCCGCCAGGATTGGCGATCGACTCGGTGAAGATCGCCTTGGTTTTGGGGCTCACCGCGCGCTCGAACGAACCGATGTCGTCGGGGTCGGCCCACACGACGTTCCAGCCGAAATTCTTGAACGCGTGATTGAACTGATTGATCGAGCCGCCGTAGAGCTTTCTCGACGCTACGAATTCATCGCCGGGTTGCAACAGGCAATGGAAAATCAAAACTTGCGCGCCATGACCGGAGGCCGCCGCAAGTCCGGCAGTGCCGCCCTCAAGCGCGGCGACCCGCTCCTCGAGCACCGCCGTCGTCGGGTTGCCGATCCGCGTATAGATGTTGCCGAAGGTTTGCAGGCCGAACAACGAGGCGGCGTGATCGACGCTTTCAAATACATAGGACGTGGTCTGGTAGATCGGCGTCACCCGCGCCCCGGTGGTCGGATCGGGTTGCGCGCCGGCGTGAACGGCAAGCGTGGCAAAACCCGGAATTCGCTCGGTCATCTATGTCCTCTTGGGGGCGGATATCGTCTAAAGAGACGTTGTCCTTTATAGGACCGGAGAGTACCGTCAAGCGCGGCAACGCCGATGCGTTAATTCAGCAATCGCAACGCTCCCGAGCGCGACGAGCCGAATAAAGTTCGCCAAGACCGAAGCCAATCAACGGCCGCTTTCTTCGCGTTGCGCCCGGTCGGCCGCTGCGGTCGCGCCGCCTTGGGCGGTGGTGCGGTTGAGCGACATGCGCTGCACGCCGCCGATCGTCCCCTTCTTCGAGCTGATCGTGCGCGTATTGACGCCCATCCAGGCGATCTCCGACGACAGCCGGCCGTATTCGATCTTCGGGCAGCGGTTCATCACCACCTTTAGACCATTGGCTTCGGCCAGCGCCGCCGCTTCGTCATTGCGCACGCCGAGCTGCATCCAGATCACTTGCGGCCGCGGCGTCAGCGCCAGCGCTTCCTGCACGGTGCCGAGCGCATATTGCGAGCCGCGGAAAATATCGACCATGTCGACCGGCTCGGGAATGTCGGCAAGCCGTGCGTAAATCTTCTGGCCGAGCATGGCCTCTCCGGCATGGCCTGGATTGATCGGAATCATGTGATAGCCGCGCTCGAGCAGATATTTGAAAGCAAAGTAGCTCGGCCGGTTTTGCCTCTGCGAGGCGCCAACCATCGCGATGGTCTTCACGGTATTGAGAATGCCGCGGATGTAGCTGTCCGCATAGGAATCGTGATTCATCGCGAGCGTTTCAGCATCAGCGGTCTTGCCACTTCGGCTCGCGCTTGTCGATGAAAGCCGAAACGCCTTCTTCGGCGTCGCGCGCCAGCATGTTTTCGACCATCACGTCGGAAGCGTATTTGTAAGCGTCGGCGAGCGACATTTCGGCTTGCCGGTAAAACGCCTCCTTGCCGATCTTGACGGTGAGCGCTGACTTGGCGGCGATTTTCTCGGCAAGCTTGAGCGTCTCGGCGCGCTCGTGACCGGCTGCGACCACGTGATTGACAAGGCCGATGCGCGCCGCCTCCTCGGCCGAGATCAATTCGCCGGTGAGCAGCATTTCCATCGCAGCTTTCCGCGATACATTGCGCGATAGCGCTACCATCGGCGTCGAGCAGAACAGCCCGATATTGACGCCGGGCGTGGCGAACTTGGCGGCATGCGAGGCGACGGCGAGGTCGCAGCTCGCAACAAGCTGGCAGCCCGCCGCGGTCGCGGTGGCGTGCACCGCGGCGATGACCGGCTGCGGCAGCGTCACGATCTGCTGCATCACGCCGCTGCACAGTCCCATAATGTGCTTGAAGTAGCTGCGGCCGCGATCGTCGTCCGCGCGGCGCGCATTGAGTTCCTTGAGATCGTGGCCGGCGGAGAAGGCCGGGCCGTTCGCGGCCAGCATCACGACGCGCACCGCGCGGTCATGTGCAATCGCGGTGAACGCGTCGGAGAGCGCCTCCAGTAATGCCTCCGAGAGGCTGTTGCGCGCCTGCGGCCGGTTCAGGGTGAGAACGGCAATGCCGGCTTTGGTTAGGTCTTCGCGCTGAAGGATCAGCGACGATGAATGGGCAGCGGCGGCGGCAGTAGCGGTCTGGGCGTTCATTGTGACCTACCCGGCTTTTGCATCTTTCGCGTGAGGCCCATTGTATCGGACAATGCAGGCAGCGGGGAGTTGGACATGCACGGGAAAGACATGCACGGAAAAGACATGGCGGCGCCGAAACTGTCGCGCAAGGAACTCGTCGAGCGCCTGCGCGCCGAATTTCCGGAAGCCTCCCATGCTATGGGCGACTACATCATCGAGGACGTCTGGATGCGCGGCTGCCGGCTCCGCCATCTCTATACCGACAAAGCGCTACGGCCAGGCGGCACGCTCTCCGGCACGACCATGATGTCGCTTGCCGATTTCACCATGTATGTCGCGGTGCTCGCGTCGATCGGCTGGGTGCCGCTCGCTGTAACTACCAATCTGACCATCAATTTCCTGCGAAAACCCACCGCGCGCGATCTGCTGGCCGAGGCGCATTTGATGAAGATAGGCAGGCGCTTGGCGGTCGGCGAGATCGCGATCCTCTCCGCGGGCGAGGAGGAACTTGTCGCCCACGCCACCTCCACGTATTCGATCCCGGCCTAGCAGGTAATATTATACCTCTGGCCCAAACATTTGAGAAATATCCGAAATAACCCTGCGAGTTAATTGACGCGCGAATATTCAGCAGATAAATAGCCTCACCTCCCCAAACGGATGCGGACGATGAAAACCTTTTCTGCCAAACCCGCCGACGTCGAAAAGAAGTGGGTGATGATCGACGCCGATGGCCTCGTCGTCGGTCGGCTCGCCTCGATCGTTGCGCTGCGGCTACGCGGCAAGCATAAGCCGACCTTCACCCCGCATGTGGACGATGGCGACAACGTTATCGTCATCAACGCCGCCAAGGCGGTTTTGACCGGCCGCAAAGTCGAGCAGAAGATCTATTACAAGCACACCGGCTATATCGGCGGCATCAAAGAGCGCTCCGCCAAGTCGATTCTGTCGGGCCGTTTCCCCGAGCGCGTCGTCGAAAAGGCGATTGAGCGCATGCTGCCGCGCGGCCCGCTCGGCCGCCGCCAACTCGGTAATCTTCGGGTCTATCCGAGCGCGGAACATCCGCATCAGGCGCAGCAGCCGGAAGTGCTCGATATTGGCGCCATGAACCGCAAGAATAAGAGGACCGCGTAATGGCCGAGACGATCCAGACGCTTGAAGAGCTGTCGACGCTGAAACCCGCGGCGGCGCCGCAGCCGCCGAAATACGTGCAGAAGCTCGACAAGCAGGGCCGCGCCTATGCCACCGGCAAGCGCAAGGACGCGGTGGCGCGGGTATGGATCAAGATGGGCGCTGGCAAGATCGTCATCAACGAGCGCCCGGTAGAGACCTATTTCGCCCGGCCCGTGCTGCGCATGCTGATCCAGCAGCCGCTGGTCGCCTCGAACCGCCAGGGCCAATACGACGTCGTCTGCACGGTCTCTGGCGGCGGACTGTCGGGCCAGGCCGGCGCGGTCCGCCACGGCCTGTCCAAGGCGCTGATGCGGCACGAGCCCGATTTGCGGCCTGTGCTCAAGCGCGGCGGCTTTCTCACCCGCGACCCGCGCGTCGTCGAGCGCAAGAAATACGGCAAGGCCAAAGCCCGCCGCAGCTTCCAGTTCTCCAAGCGGTAATCGTCATTCGCCGCTTCGCGGGCCCGATGAGGATTAGAAAAAGGCCATCGTGCGGATTTCGATGCTCTCGCGCGGACGCGCGTGTGGCGGCGTGGTCGGGGCCTCGAACGCGGTATGCGCGGTCCAGCGCGCGCGGCCGTCTTTCATCGAATCAAACACCTTGAATACGTAGGCCTCCTCGCGCCGCATGCGCGGGAACCAGTACCATTTGTGCGCCGGATTGTACCTGATGGCGTAGGTCTGACCGATACGGCCGGGAGCGCGCCGCTCCGACACGATCATGTCGTCAGGGGACAGCGTGCGGGCGTCGGCCATCGCCAGCGGGGAGGTCTCGACCGGATACCGGATCGGGCGCCACGCCTGGATGATGGCGAAGCGGCGCTTCAATAATTCGTCGGCCTCATCGGGAAGGATATCGCGCACGCGCTGCGGCGCCGACCATTCGGTGTAATCGTTGTGCACGCGGCGCACCACCTCACGGATTTTCTTCGACTCGCGCAACTCGTCATCGGCAGTGCGCAGCGTATGGTCGAACACGACGACGCGCTTGGCGCCGCTCTCGGCTTTGATCAGCGCCTCCATTTCCGGATAGTAGACGCGCGTGATCTCGGCCTCGTCGTAGAAATCGGCGACCTTGGTATCGTGACGGACGAAACGGAAGCCCTCTCGATCCAGCACAAAGTCCTTCGCCTGCGGACGGCCGTTGTGGATGACCACCCGGCGCGGGTCGGGCGTGCCGCCGTAGCGCCCGTCGCTGCCGCCGGGAGTGGCGACGATGGTGAAAACCTTGCTGCCGTCGTTGACGATGTAATTGAGCGTAGCCTCGATCGTGGAGGGCTCTTTGGTATCTGGCGCGGCGTCGAGTTCTGCGGTCTGGGCCATCGGAGGTCTCCTGACGTTGCCCCGGAATCTAGGCTTGGCGAGGCCCGAAGTGAAGCACTTCCCTCAAATTGAATTTCTCCGGTTTACCACCCGGAAATCCTGTTCACGAGCTATCATCCCGCAGTAACCCGTGCGGAGCGCTTGCCCGCTAGTTTGCCGCCATCAGTCGCGGGCGGTGGGTCTCATGCATCGCGATGTCTAAACGCTCTCCGCGGTGACGGTGTTCATCACGGCGCTGCCGGGGCCGCGCCGGCCTTTCCTGGATGACGTGTGTTAACCGCACGCCAAGTCCTACAAATTTCCAAGCGGCAAAGACAACGCGCACAATTTTCAAAAGTTTTTTGAACAAACCCGTGCAATGGCGGACAGACTCGGCAAAGCCTGATCAGAAAACGTTCAGCGCAGCTCCAAAATCCATGATAGGTGATTGTACCTATCGAGGTGAGGAGCATGGGCGTTATGTTTGCCCGTCTGGCGGAGGCATCGACTTCGCTCGACATCGGAACGCTTACTGTGATCGCAACGTGCGTGACCGCGTTGCTTGGCTTCTTCCTTTTGTTTGCCTGGATGCAGGACCGAGTCCAAGCGCTAGCTTGGTGGGGCATGGCGTATCTGATCGGCGGATCTTCCGGCGCGCTATTGCAGCTCGGCAGTACCGTCTCGCCACCCTTGCCCTCTGGTGTTGCCGACGCCCTTCTATTCATCGCCGTCGGCATGATCTGGAGCGCCGCGCGGTTGTTCCACGGCCGCAAGGTCAGGTGGGGCGCGATGTGTTTTGGCGCGGTGGTGTGGACTGCCACTTGGATGTCGTCGGCGGTTCCGCACACGCCGGCCGCGCGCGTCGTGTTGAGCTCGATAATTGTCGCCACTTATACGTTCCTGATCGCCACCGAACTGTGGCGCGAGCGGCGCAAATCGCTGATCCGGCGCTGGCCGGCGCTTTTCGTTCCGATGCTGCACGGGGCCATCTTTCTTTTTCCCGTGGCGCTGGCCGGTCTTGGTATCCGTAGCCTGGTGCCGCGATGGATCGCGGTATTCGCGATCGAAGTTGTGCTTTACGTGGTCGGCGCCGCCTTCATCGTGCTCATGTTGGCGAAGGATCGGACCGTCAATCGCTATAAGGCCGCCGCGGAGACCGACCCATTGACGGCGCTGTTCAATCGTCGCGGATTCTTCGCGGCTGCCGCTAAACTCGTGGCCGGCAACAAAGCGAGTAAATCGCCGGTCAGCGTGCTCGCCTTCGACCTCGATCACTTCAAATCCATCAACGACCGGTACGGACACAAAACCGGCGATGCCATGTTGAACTTGTTCGCCACAGTGGCGCGACGGACCATGCGCGCCGATGACGTCATCGGCCGGATCGGCGGCGAGGAATTCGTTGCGATCATTTCAGGCACGCTCGCCGAGGCTTGCATCGCCGCAGAGCGCATGCGGTCGGCATTCGAAAAAGCCGCCGTGGCGCCCGATAGTCCGCAAATCCCGGCAACGGTGAGCATCGGCGTCGCCTGCGGCATGCCGAATGTCTCGATCGACGTCTTGATCGCGCGTGCCGATGCGGTGCTTTATCGGGCCAAGGCGAACGGGCGTAACCGCATCGAACCGGACGACGAGATGATCTCAGGCGCCCCCGGGCGCCAGCTCGACGACGTGGCCGACGCGAAATCGGCCGCGATGCGCGCCGCCTCGACAGTTCCGGTCCCAATTCCGGCGCGGTAGCGCGGCAGGCCCATCGCGCCGCCAAAAAATCCGACGAAAAGAACAAAAGAAAAGGGCGCCGAAGCGCCCTTAAGTTTGCATCGCTGACTGCAATGCCGGGAGGATGGTTACGCCAACGCTTACGCCGAATAGTACATTTCGTATTCGACCGGATGCGGGGTGTGCTCGAAGCGAATAATCTCGCTCATCTTCAGCTCGATGTAGCTCTCGATGAAATCGTCATCGAATACGCCACCGGCCTTGAGGAAATCGCGGTCCTTGTCGAGGTAGCCCAGCGCTTCGCGCAGGCTGCCGCACACGGTCGGAATTTTCTTCAATTCCTTCGGCGGCAGGTCATAGAGGTCCTTGTCGGTCGGCTCGCCGGGATTGAGCTTGTTCTTGATGCCGTCGAGGCCGGCCATCAGCATCGCGGCGAAGCCGAGATAGGGATTGCACAGCGGATCGGGATAGCGCACCTCGACGCGCTTGCCCTTGGGCGACGAAGCGAGCGGAATGCGGCACGACGCCGAACGATTGCGCACCGAGTAGGCCAGCAGCACCGGCGCTTCAAAACCCGGGACGAGCCGCTTGTAGGAATTCGTCGTCGGATTGGTAAAGGCGTTGATCGCGCGGGCGTGCTTGAGAATGCCGGCGATATATTGCAGGCAGGTCTCCGAAAGATCGGCGTATTTGTTGCCGGCAAAGAGCGGCTTGTCGCTCTTCCAGATCGATTGGTGGCAGTGCATACCCGAGCCGTTGTCGCCGTAAATCGGCTTCGGCATGAAAGTCGCGGTCTTGCCGTAGACCTGCGCAACTTGCTGGATGCAATATTTGTAGATCTGCATCTGGTCGGCCATCCGCACCATCGGAGCGAACTGCATGCCGAGCTCGTGCTGCGCCGAGCCGACTTCGTGGTGATGCTTCTCCACCTTGACGCCCATCCTGGCTATGGCCGCGAGCATCTCCGAGCGCATGTCCTGCGCCGTGTCGAGCGGCGGCACCGGGAAGTAGCCCTTCTTGAAGCCGATATGGTGGCCGAGATTGCCGCCTTCGTAGTCCGTATCGGAATTGGTCGGGAACTCGACCGAGTCGACGCGATATCCAGTATTGTAGGGAGTGGCCGAATATTTGACGTCGTCGAAGATGAAGAATTCGGCCTCCGGTCCGAAGAATACGGTGTCGCCGATGCCCATCGTTTTAACGAGGCCGGCCGCCTTTTTGCAGATCGAGCGTGGGTCGCGATTGTAAGGCTCGCCGGTGAGCGGCTCGAGCGTGTCGCACACCAGGACAAGCGTCGTCTCGGCGAAGAACGGATCGATGCAGGCGCTATCGGGATCGGGCATCAACTGCATGTCCGACTCGTGGATTGCCTTCCAGCCGGCGATCGACGAGCCGTCGAACATGATGCCGTCGGCAAAAGTGTCTTCGTCCACGGTGGTGACGTCGGTGGTGACGTGCTGCCACTTGCCGCGCGGATCGGTGAAGCGGAAATCGACGTATTTCACGTCGCTATCCTTGATCATCTTCATGACATTCTTTGGCGTCGTCATGGTATTCGTACCCTTTCGTGGTGCGGTTGGCTTTGGCGCACTGGCTTGTGCTGACGACCGGCAGGCGTCAGCGGACCGGCCAGCAATTTAGATGGCATCTACTCCGGATTCCCCCGTTCTGATCCGGATTGCTTCTTCAATATTGGAGACGAAAATCTTTCCGTCGCCGATCCGCCCGGTTTGGGCGGCGCGACGGATCGCCTCGATGGCTTTTTCAACCATGTCGTCAGCAAGCACAATCTCGATCTTCACTTTGGGCAGAAAATCGACGACGTACTCGGCTCCGCGGTAGAGTTCGGTGTGCCCTTTCTGACGCCCGAACCCCTTGGCCTCAGTGACCGTGATCCCTTGAAGACCGACTTCCTGCAGAGCCTCCTTCACTTCGTCTAGCTTGAACGGTTTGATGATCGCCTCGATTTTTTTCATCGCGTCTCTTCTCCCGGCCCCGTGATGAGCGAAATCATCCTTGGAACCGAGCCTTGGTTAGCAGGTCCCGTGCCAAGGCCCTTGATACCCCAAAAACCGCAATAGGATCAGAGTGCTATGGCATAATTGAACCCTGTCTGCGAGGCCTCGCAACGGGGTTCCGCCAATAAACTAGGCATGCTGCCCATAATCTCGTCAATGCTTCAAGTACCGCAAGCGGGCTGCGATATTCGGTACGCGATGCATTCGCTATGGTGCAATTGATAATGCTTGAAATCCTCACCAATGCCGAAATGGCGCAAGCTGACCGGCTTGCAATCGCCGGTGGCGTTGCCGGCATCGAGTTGATGGAGAGCGCGGGCAGTGCGGTCGCCGAGACGGTCGCAGCGCGCCGGCCGGCAGCGAGCCGCACTGTCGTCGTCGCAGGCCCGGGCAATAACGGCGGCGATGGCTTTGTGGCAGCACGGCTGCTTGCCGCCCGTGGTTACGAAGTGGATGTATTACTCGCCGGGGAGGCCATGAGCCTTAAGGGCGATGCCGCGATTGCCGCAAAAAAGTGGAAAGGACCAATAACGCCGGCAAAACCCGGTGCGCTCGACGCCGCCGATATTATCGTCGACGCGCTGTTCGGCGCCGGCCTCGACCGGCCAGTCGAGGGTCCTGCACGCGCCATGATTGAAGCGATGAACGCGCAAGTTCGGCCGATCATCGCCGTCGACCTGCCGAGCGGCATCAACGGGACATCCGGCGCGGTGATGGGCGCCGCGGTGAACGCCACTCACACCGTGACCTTCTTTCGCAAAAAACCCGGCCACCTTTTGCTTCCCGGCCGGCTTCATTGCGGCACTGTTTCGGTGGCGGATATCGGCATTCCCGCCGCGGCGCTTGGTCACATTGCTCCGCGCACGTTCGAGAATGTTCCCGGTCTTTGGCGCGAAAAATTTCCAGTGCCGCGACACGAGGGTCACAAATACGACCGTGGTCACGCCATCGTGGTTTCCGGGCCGTCGTGGTCGACCGGTGCGGCAAGGCTCGCGGCCCGAGGGGCGTTACGCGCCGGCGCCGGATTGGTGACCATAGCCAGCCCGCGCGAGGCACTCGCGGTCAACGCCGCCGCCAGTCTCGCGGTGATGGTGCGACCGGTCGATGGCGCTGCCGAACTGGAAGCGTTTCTTGCCGACCGGCGCCTGAATGCCTTGGCGATCGGTCCCGGCCTCGGCGTGAATGAGGCGACCTGCGACCTGGTACTGGCGGCGCTCTCCGCCGACCGCGCTGTCGTGCTCGATGCCGATGCAATGACGAGCTTTGCCAAGGTGCCGCAGCGCCTTGCCGAGGCGCTGCAAGCGCGGCAAGGTAAGGCCACGATCCTGACGCCCCACGAGGGTGAGTTCTCCCGATATTTCGGGGTATTGGACGAACGAACTAAAGTCGGCTCGAAACTGGACAGAGCACGTCTCGCGGCCAAGATTACCGGCGCGACTGTCCTGCTGAAGGGTCCCGATACGGTGGTCGCCGCATCCGACGGCCGCGCCTCGATTGCGGGCAATGCGCCGGCCTTTCTCGCCACCGCCGGCGCCGGCGACGTGCTGACCGGAATCGCCGCCGGCCTCTTGGCCCAGAGTATGCCGGCTTTCGAGGCCGCTTCGGCCGCGGTATGGCTCCATGGCGAGGCCGCTAATGCGTTCGGCGCCGGCCTCATCTCCGAGGATTTATCGGAAATGCTGCCTAGGGTTTATCGCGCGCTGTTCGCGTAAAGCCCGCATTCAGGCGGGGGCGTAAACCGGGGCTATTTTTGTAGTTTTCTGCGGGATTTGCATGATATAAGCCCCGCGCAGCAAGGCCGCCCTGCTATTGCGGGCGTGGCGGAATTGGTAGACGCGCGGGATTTAGGTTCCCGTGACGAAAGTCGTGGGGGTTCGAGCCCCTCCGCCCGCACCAGCCGGGCGGCTTCTCAAAACTCAACCGGGGATGCGCTCGAATTGAGCCGTGAAGAGTAGTGCCGATGCAGGTGACTGAAACGTCCGCCGCGGGTCTGAAGCGGGAATACCGCGTCGTGGTCCCCGCAACCGACCTCGAAGCCAAGGTCAACGAGCGGCTCGACGACCTCAAGGGGCGCGTGCAACTGCGCGGTTTCCGGCCCGGCAAGGTGCCGGTTGCGCATCTCAAGCGCCTCTACGGCAAGTCCGCGATGGCCGAAGTCATTGAAGCGGCGGTGCGCGAGGCCAACAGCAAGATCGTCAACGACTACGGCTTTAAGCTCGCCACCGAGCCAAAGGTGGTGCTGCCATCGGAAGAGGGCGCGGTCGAGGGCGTCATCGCCGGCAAATCTGACCTCGCCTACACGGTCGAGATGGAGATTGTGCCGCCGATCACGCTTGCCGATTTCAAGACCATCAAGCTTGAACGTTTAACCGCGCCAGTGACCGATGCCGAGATCGATCAATCGCTCCAGACGATCGCCGAGCAAAACCGGCCATTTGCCGCCAAGGCCGAAGGCGCGGAAAAGGACGATCGCGTCACCGTGTCGTTCCAGGGCACTATGAACGGCAAAACCTTCGAGGGTGGTTCCGGTGAGGACGTGCCCATTGTGATCGGATCGGGCCAATTCATTAAGGACTTTGAGGATCAACTCATCGGCGTCAAAGCCGGCGAAAGCCGGACCTTCGACGTCAAATTTCCCGAAAGCTATTTGGTAACTGCCGTCGCCGGCAAAGACGCAACCTTCAAGGTCACGGCAAAAACGGTGGAAGCGCCCGGTCCGCTCACCATCGACGATGAGTTCGCGAAGACGCTCGGGTTGGAATCGCTGGCCAAGCTGCGCGATGCGCTACGTGAGCGCATCGAGCGCGAGCATGCCGCGGCATCGCGTCAGAAGGTCAAGCGCGCATTGCTCGACCAGCTCGACGCACGCCACAAATTCGACCCGCCGCCGACACTGGTCGAGGAGGAATTCAACAACGTTTGGCAGACGATCGAAAATGACCTTAAGCAGCAAGGTCGCACCTTTGCCGATGAAGGAACCACTGAGGAGGAGGCCCGTGCGGAGTATCGCGCGATCTCCGAGCGGCGGGTGCGGCTTGGCCTCGTCCTTGCGGAAATCGGCGAGAAAAACAACATCAAAGTGACCGACGACCAGTTGAGCCAAGCCGTAATTGCGCAAGCCAGAATGATCCCAGGCCAAGAGCAACGAGTTTGGGACTATTACCGCAATAATCCAGGGGCGCTTGCCGCTTTGCGCGCGCCGATGTTCGAGGACAAAGTCGTCGATTTCCTGCTCGAACTTGTGGAAGTTACCGACAAGCCGGTGTCGCGGGACGAGTTGTTCAAGGAAGATGAGGAATAAGGCGCGTTGCGCGCAATTCCACGTCTTGCCGCCGGACTTTCCGCGCATATCTGCGCTAACTACCTAGACCGGCAACTCGTTCTCGAAGAGCCGGCTTCGACAAGCCGACCAACTCAAGCCACAGTAGGGGCAACTGTGGCCGCCGCGGCCGTCCGTGAACAAGGCTAGGTGAGCCAACGCAGGTGAGCTATGCGAGATCCAAGGGACACTTACATGCAACATCTCGTCCCCATGGTGGTCGAACAGACCAACCGCGGGGAACGGGCCTACGATATCTATTCGCGGCTGCTTAAGGAGCGGATCATCTTCATCACCGGGCCGGTCGAAGACGGCATGGCCTCGCTCGTCGTCGCGCAACTCCTGTTTCTCGAGGCGGAGAACCCGAAGAAGGAAGTGTCGTTGTACATAAATTCGCCGGGCGGGGTCGTGACCTCGGGCCTGGCGATCTATGACACGATGCAGTTCATCCGTCCGCCGGTGTCGACGCTCTGTACGGGGCAGGCGGCGTCGATGGGATCGCTGCTTCTTGCCGCCGGCGCCAAGGATCTGCGCTTTGCGTTGCCCAATGCCCGCATCATGGTGCATCAGCCGTCCGGAGGGTTCCAAGGCCAGGCGACCGATATCATGTTGCATGCTCAAGAGATCTTAAATCTCAAGCGTCGCCTGAACGAAATTTACGTCAAGCATACCGGCCAACCGCTCAAGAAGATCGAGGACGCGCTGGAACGCGATATGTTCCTGACGGCCGAGATGGCCAAGGATTTCGGCCTCATCGACAAGGTGCTCGAAAAGCGGCCGGACGAACCGGGTCTCAAGACCGAGCCGCTGCTCAAGGGGGTAAGCTAGGTCGGGCGTGCCCGCTGCCACAAAAGTGGTCGATTCGTTGGCCCAAAGCGGGATCGGGGCCACTGGTCAAGCGTTTTCCCGGCGTGTGATCCAGAAAACACACTAGCGCAATGTCGCGTTATCGTTAATGGATTCTTGGTTGGCACGCCGTTAGCATGGTCGCTTGTGTGGCATGGCCGGCCGCTGGCACGGTGACGGCCGGTTCGGGTGGGGGTTCGGGCGGGGAACCTGGTGGTGCTACGGAATTTTAGCGCAGGGCTTCGTAAGATATAGAGTTGATCTGCTGCGCTGGCGAAGACGGAGACCGGAATGAGCAAGGTTGGCGGCGGCGACTCCAAGAACACGCTCTACTGCTCGTTCTGCGGCAAGAGCCAGCACGAAGTGCGCAAGCTTATTGCCGGCCCGACCGTCTTCATTTGCGATGAGTGCGTTGAACTATGCATGGACATCATCCGCGAGGAGAACAAGTCCTCGCTGGTGAAGTCGCGCGACGGTATTCCGACGCCGCGGGAAATCCGCAAGGTCCTCGACGATTACGTCATCGGGCAGGATCATGCCAAGAAGGTGCTCTCGGTCGCCGTCCACAACCACTACAAGCGGCTCAATCATCAGAGCAAGCACAACGACGTCGAGTTGGCGAAGTCGAACATTCTGCTGATCGGGCCGACCGGCTCGGGCAAGACGCTGCTCGCGCAGACGCTCGCGCGCATCCTCGATGTACCGTTCACCATGGCGGACGCCACCACGCTGACGGAAGCCGGCTATGTCGGCGAGGATGTCGAGAACATCATTTTGAAGCTGTTGCAATCGGCCGATTACAACGTTGAGCGCGCGCAGCGCGGCATCGTCTATATCGACGAAATCGACAAAATCTCGCGCAAGTCCGACAATCCTTCGATCACCCGCGACGTTTCGGGCGAGGGCGTGCAGCAAGCGCTGCTCAAGATTATGGAAGGCACTATCGCCAGCGTGCCCCCACAGGGTGGCCGCAAGCACCCGCAACAGGAATTCCTGCAAGTCGACACCACGAACATCCTGTTCGTGTGCGGCGGGGCGTTCGCCGGCCTGGAAAAGATCATTTCCGCGCGCGGGCGCTCAACCTCGATTGGGTTCGGCGCCAGGGTAGCGGCGCCGGAAGATCGCAAGCAAGGTGAAATTTTCCGCGAGGTTGAGCCTGAAGACTTGTTGAAGTACGGGCTGATTCCGGAATTCGTCGGCCGGCTTCCCGTCGTCGCGACGCTGGAGGATCTCGACGAGCCTTCGCTCAAGCGTATCCTCACCGAACCGAAGAACGCGTTGGTGAAGCAGTATCAGCGCATGTTCGAGATGGAGACGGTGGATCTGACGCTGGCCGACGAAGCGCTGTCCGCAATCGCGCGCAAGGCCATCGACCGCAAGACCGGAGCCCGTGGCTTGCGATCGATCATGGAGAGCATCCTGCTCGACACCATGTTCGATCTGCCGAGCCTCGAAGGCGTAGAGGAGGTCGTGATCTCGAAAGAGGTCGTCGAAGGCAGCGCCAGACCGCTTTATATCTATGCCGACCGGTCCGATCGCGCCAGCGAGACCGGCGGCGCGAGCGCCTAACGGGTGGGCGGAACCTGCCCCCGCGATTCGGTGTGCGGCCACTTGTTCCGCTTCCGCGACGCGCAGATTTGCTCGAAAATCCGGTCTTTCTTGACACGCCTGCGGCGTGACGCCACCTATAGCCTGCAGTTCGTCGTCACAGCGCATCCTGCGGGTCTCGACGGGCGTGCATAACGATAAGGAAGTGGGGCTATGACAAGCGCCGCCAAACCCAAGCAGCTCCTGGTGACCGGTGAAAGCCGGGCCTATCCGGTGCTCCCTCTGCGGGACATCGTCGTTTTCCCGCACATGATTGTTCCGCTGTTCGTCGGCCGCGAGAAGTCCATCAAGGCGCTCGAAGAAGTGATGCGCTCGGATACGTTCATTCTGCTCGCGACGCAGAAGAACGCGTCCGATGACGACCCGGCGACGGACGCTATTTACGGCATCGGCACGCTCGCCAGCGTATTGCAACTCCTCAAACTGCCGGACGGCACCGTGAAGGTGCTGGTCGAAGGCGCGGCGCGCGCCCAGGTCGGGCGGTACACGGACCGCGAGGAATATTTTGAAGCGGAAGCGACGGTGATCGCGGATTCCTCGGGCGACCAGGTCGAAGCCGAAGCGCTGGCGCGCTCGGTGATCAACGAGTTCGAAGGCTACGTGAAGCTCAATAAAAAGGTCTCGCCTGAAGTCGTCGGCGTGGTCCAGCAGATCGAGGACTATGCCAAGCTCGCCGACACGGTCGCTTCGCACCTGGCGGTGAAGATTCCCGACAAGCAGTTGATCCTGGAGACGCCGACCGTCACCGAGAGGCTGGAGAAGGTGCTCGGCCTGATGGAGAGCGAAATCTCCGTCCTGCAGGTCGAGAAGCGCATCCGCACGCGGGTCAAGCGTCAGATGGAGAAGACGCAGCGCGAGTACTACCTCAACGAGCAGATGAAGGCGATCCAGAAGGAGCTGGGCGACGAGGACGGCAAGGACGAACTCGCCGAGCTCGAAGAGAAGATCAAGCGCACCAAACTGTCGAAGGAAGCGCGCGAGAAGGCGCAACACGAGATCAAGAAGCTGCGGCAGATGTCGCCGATGTCGGCGGAAGCCACCGTCGTGCGCAATTATCTCGACTGGCTCCTCTCGATCCCGTGGAACAAGAAGTCCAAGGTCAAAAAGGACTTGGCGCTTGCCGAGCAAATTCTTGAGGCGGATCATTTCGGCCTCGAGAAGGTCAAGGAGCGCATCGTCGAATATCTCGCCGTGCAGCAGCGCGCCAACAAGCTGACCGGCCCGATCCTGTGTCTGGTGGGACCTCCCGGCGTCGGCAAGACTTCGCTCGGCAAATCGATCGCCAAGGCGACGGGCCGTGAGTTCGTGCGCGTGTCGCTCGGCGGCGTGCGCGACGAGGCCGAGATTCGCGGCCATCGGCGGACCTATATCGGCTCGATGCCGGGCAAGGTCATCCAGTCCATGCGTAAGGCGAAGACCTCGAACCCGCTGTTCCTGCTCGACGAAGTCGATAAGATGGGCGCCGATTTCCGCGGCGATCCGTCGTCGGCGTTGCTTGAAGTGCTCGATCCCGAGCAGAACCACGCCTTCAACGACCACTACCTCGAGGTCGACTACGATCTGTCCCACGTGATGTTCATCACCACGGCGAATACGCTCAATATTCCGCCGCCGCTGATGGATCGCATGGAGATCATCCGTATCGCCGGCTATACCGAGGACGAGAAAGTCGAGATCGCGCGCAAGCACCTCATTCCGCACGCGATCGTCAAGCACGGCCTCGGTCCGAACGAATGGTCGGTCGACGACGACGCATTGCTCACGATCATTCGCCGTTATACGCGCGAAGCGGGCGTGCGCAATCTCGAACGCGAGCTCTCGACGCTGATCCGCAAGGCGGTGAAGGAACTCACGATCAAGAAGACGCAGTCGGTGCAGGTCACCGACAAGGTGCTGGCCGATTATCTCGGCGTGCCGAAATTCCGCTACGGCGAGGTCGAGGATGAGGATCAAGTCGGCGTGGTCACCGGTCTCGCCTGGACCGATGTCGGCGGCGAACTCCTCACCATCGAAGCGGCCATGATGCCCGGTAAGGGCAAGATGACCGTGACCGGCAACTTGCGCGATGTCATGAAGGAATCGATCTCGGCGGCGGCCTCCTATGTGCGCATGCGCGCGGTCGCCTTCGGCATCGAGCCGCCGGCGTTCGACAAGCGCGACATCCACGTGCACGTACCGGAAGGCGCGACGCCGAAGGATGGGCCATCCGCGGGCGTCGCCATGGTCACCGCGATTGTTTCGGTGATGACCGGCATTCCGGTGCATCGCGACGTCGCCATGACCGGGGAGATCACGTTACGCGGCCGGGTGCTGCCGATTGGCGGCCTCAAGGAGAAGCTCCTTGCGGCGCACCGCGGCGGCATCAAGACCGTGCTCATTCCGGAAGAGAACGCCAAAGACCTGGTCGAGATCAATGACAGCATCAAGAGCGGACTCGACATCATTCCGGTCTCGCGCATGGACGAGGCGCTAACGCGGGCCTTGGTGCGCATGCCCGAGCCGATCGTATGGGAGGAGGCGATGGCGAAGCCCGTCGACGTTCCCGAGCCGGTGGTGGAGGAAGATTCCTCCGGGCTGACGGCGCACTAAAGCTATTTTTCAGTATTGCCGGCGGCGTCCTTTGGGACGCCGCCCTTTTATTGGCGCCGCCCCGCTGTCGCCCGGATCGCGACGTTATCGATTTCTTAGCAATCTCGGCGTCGACTGTGGCCGCATCCGTAGTCGTGCATCGTGGAATTGCCGCCTGGGGCGCTGCGAGAAATGAACGCCTTTCCTCGCCTTGCGAAAACAAAGCGGCGCGCCGGCAACGGCTCGATCCAGGTATTGATCGTCGTGGTCGTGCTCGGCGCGATGCTTACGCTCGGCGCGCTGGTGACCGACCGATATGTCACGGCGGCAAAACGCCAAGCCGACGCTGTGGTCGACGCGTCGAATGACGCCGACCTCTATACCGGCTCGATCCTTTACATGCCCGACACAAGCAATGTCTGCCATCAGTGGCTGTTCAACAATCAGAACGGCCAATTTACCGACAACGGCAATGTCAGTTGCGAGCAGGCCGAGTATCAGGGACTCGACGGCCCTATGCAATGGTCAGCCGCCCGCATCCGCGTCATCAGCACCGGGTTCCGCGATCACTAAATGGTGGTTTGCAAATCGTGGCGAAATTCGGTGCGCGCCCGCTGAAAAAGAAGTGGCGGCGTGCGCGGCTTTCGCTACATTTTGCGAACGGGACCGCGCCCGCGAGGTCGTGGGCAATGCCGGAAAAAGGGTCGAGGAACGCGTGTTAAAAATCAATCATCCGCTTGCCGGATGCGTCGTGCTTGCGTTTGTTCTGGGCATCTCGCGAGCGGCTGTCGCGGCAGACGATTTTCCCCTTGTTGGAAATTACACCCAGAACGTCGCCTGCAAAGGTGATGGCAGCGATCCGGCGACGGCCAAAGTCATGATTTCGGCCCAGGAAATCGTGTCCAATGTCGGCATCTGCACGATCCTGGATACGAAAAAGAACGGCGGCAGCTATGCCGAGCATGTCGAATGTAAGTTCCCGAGCGGACCGCTGATGGGCAACATCACGCTCACGCCGAAACCCGATAATACTGTCGAATTCGTCGATAGCGACATGACGTACAAGGCGGTGTTGTATCGTTGCCCGGACTTGATGCCGGCCACCGCCGGCGCCAAATAATAGAAGATCTGCGCCGGCTTGATCGCCGATGGGTAACCCGATTCCAAAAGGACCATCGGCGAGGTATATAGCTTCTGGTCCTTGGGGTTGAAGTTCCGCTGCGAATTGGCAGGCGTCTTTGAGGATCTTAAAATCCGCTGCAGGAGGGAGGTTTGCCGGATGAGCCATTATCAGGGTTTGCAAGCGGAATCGGTGCGGTTCCGCGGTCACAACGGCGACCAGGGAGAGGCGTATTACGCGCGGCCGACGCGCGCCGGAAAATTTCCCGGCGTCGTCGTGATCCATCATTTGCCGGGTTGGGACGAATGGATCATGGAAGTCGTGCGCAAGTTTGCCCATCACGGCTACGCGGCGATCTCGCACCACCTTTATTTTCGTGAGGGCAAGGGCAGCCCCGACGATATCGGTGCGCGCGTGCGCGCGGCCGGCGGCGTTGCCGACGCGCAGGTCGTGGGCGACACCGCGGGTGCGGTGGCCTATTTACGCACCCAACCCAACGCCAACGGCAAAATCGGCCTGATCGGCTTCTGCTCCGGCGGCCGCCACACCTATCTTGCCGCCTGCGCGCTCCCGGGCATTGATGCCGCAGTCGACGGCTGGGGCGGCAATGTCATTGTCGACAATCCGAAGGATCTCAATGAGAAGCGCCCGGTCGCGCCGATCGATCTGACGGAAAAGCTAGGCTGCCCACTGCTCGGTATTTTCGGCAACGACGATGCCAACCCGACCGCCGATCAAGTCAATCGGACCGAGGCGGTGCTTAAGAAGCTGGGCAAGAACTACGAGTTCCACCGCTACAACGGCGCCGGGCACGCCTTCTTCAACACCGCCCGCGACGCTTATCGGCCCGAGCAGGCGATGGACGGCTGGAAGAAGGTGTTTGCCTTCTATGAGCGCTATCTTGCGGCCTCGCCCGCCAGCGTCGCAGCGGAGTGACAGACATGTGCTCTTACATCGTCGAAAAAACCGCACTGGTCGGCAGCGCCAAAGGCCGCAAAGGCTGGATGCGCATCGATACCGCCAATGTCTATTTCGATCATCCGTACTATTCGGCGCTTGACCACGTGCTCGCCATCGACTTCACCAACGAGGGCGAAGGCGGCCGCGATCGCGTTGCGGTCGAGCTCAGCGCCGCTTCCGCGCGGGCGCTGGTTGACAGAATCATGGCGGCGCTGGCGAGCGGAGAGGCCGCGCATGCGGCGTCGGATGTTGCAGTCGCTGCCGAATAGCCCTGTTCGACGGCGTGTCTCTAACGAACGCCGCCGGCATTCACGACCGGCCCGGAATATTTCTCGAAGCGCTTGCGCAAGTCGGCGACCTTCGTCTGATTGACGAGGAATGCCTGATAGTCGGTCGCGACTTTATAGGAAAAGATCGGCTTGTAGCCGGCCGGCGGTGGCACGTCGCTGCGGCCCGACCAGGTGCCCGTCGCAATCTGTTGTGCGGGCTCCAACAGCCAGGTGAGAAAGAGCTTTGCTGCGTTGATATGCGGCGCGCCCTCGAAGATCGCGCCGGACAGCGGCCAGAACGGCGTCGCATCGACTGTCGGGAAATGCGAGTCCACCGGCATGCTCTGTTTCTTGAGCACCGTCGCAATGTTGTAGATCGAATTGAATGTGACCAGGTTTTGAGCGGAGCCGATGCTGCGTTGCTCGCCGAGATGGCCCTGAATGAAATTCGGCTTGGCGGCCATGTATTTGTCCATGTAGCTCCAGCCGTATTTCTGCACGATGTGGTCGAACACCCAGAACGTAACATCGTCGTCCGCCGGATAGGCTGTGACGATCTTGCCATTGAATTGCGGCTTGAGGAAATCGAGTGCCGAGTTCAGGTACGTCGGCGGCTGCGACCTTGTCGGTGTTGTACATATACGGGACGGCATTGACCATGATCGCCCAGAACGCGCCGTGGGGATCCTTGAACCTGCGATCGGCGATCAAATCCGGCGGGCTTGAAATCGATGAGCCGGCCGTCGTCCTTCCAGCGCACGAAATCGGCGATGGTTTGCAAGATCGCGGTGTCGACCTCGAGCTTGCCGGTGGCGATCTGCGCGTCGATCTTCTTGTCGAGTACGTTGGAAAAGCCGCCGCTGATTGAAACGTTGATGCCGGGACAGCGCGCATTAAACGTTTTCGCCATGGCTTCCCAAGGCGCGGTCGGGCCGCCGACATAAAGCACAAAGGCGCCTTCGCCTTTTGCCTTGGCGTAAAGATCGTCGAGCGATTGCGCGCCGGCGGGCAGCGCGCCGAATGCAACGAAGCCCACCGCCGCTGCGACTGCGGCGAGCCGGATGGCCATGATCGTGTCCCCTTCGATTTTGTCGGGATCATTGCCCCGTATGCTGGCAAAAACAAGCATTTAGCGCATGCAAAATATTCAAACCTCGCCAAACTTGCCGTTGTCATGCTAACGGAACGTCGGGGTTTGATCAGGGAAAACGACCGATGAAAATTATCGCTTACATCCTCGCCGTTATTTGTGCGATCGCCGCCGTGATGTACTACACGATGCAGGCCGGCTCATTGCCGACATTTATGCCGGGCTACAATGCCGGCTCGACGCATATTCACCACTTGCATGCCTACGCTGCTCTCGTCGCAGCCGTCGTGGTGTTCGCAATCGGTTGGTTTGCCAGGCGTCCAGCGAGATGACGTTGTCGCGGTGGGAAATGCCGTCAGTTCGCGCCGCGGACCTTGTGCCGTACGCGTTCGTCGAATCGCGCCACGCTGACAACCACACGCTGATGCGTGCCGCCGCCGATCGGCTCGAACTCGTCGCGGGCCGCGACGCGGAAGGTGACGGTGCGGCCTTCGAGCCGCAATACCTCGGCGGTCGCAGTGACCCGCAATCCGACTGGGGTCGCCGCGGTATGGCTGACGTCGAGCCTGATGCCGAGGCTTTGATGGCCGGCGGGAAGCAGGTGCTCGATCGCCGCCAGCGCCGCAGCCTCGATGACGTTGATCATCACTGGCGTTGCCAGCACCGCAATCCGCCCGGAACCGACGAAAGACGCGGTATGTTCGGGTCCGACCACGATATCGGCCGCACCGGTCAGGCCTGGTTTGATGCGAGCGAGCACGCCGCTGATGCGGGGAGGGGACTCCATGGCGCTTTATAGCGCCAATTTGCGCCGTGGTATCTCGCCGATCAGTGGTAATATGCGGCTGTGACAGTCAGGGGGATAACGCCATGTCTCGATACGCTTTTATCGCCGCCACGCTGATCGCCCTGGTGCCGATCACGCCCTCGCTTGCGGTAACGACAAAAGAGAAAATGGTGACGTGCAAGTTTGGCGCCGACGATCAGAAGCTGCAAGGTGCCGCGCGCGCGAAATTTCTCAAGAATTGTATGGCCAACAGAAACGACCCGCGCGGACCGGGGGCGGGCGCCGCGGCGGCCGGAGCGCCTGCGGCGGGCGGGGCGCCGCCGAAGCAATAACAACGGTTAGGGAGCGGAAGCCAGGCGACGCGGCGCACAAAATAGCTGCGCCCAAAAATATCATGATTGTAGGGGAGGGAGCTGATGAGTGTCCAAGCCGTCACAGGGGCGAGGAGCCATTTTCGGCGCGGCTGGATTTATGTTCTCACGCTGGCGCTGGTGACGATCAATTACATGGATCGCTCGGCGCTCGGCATCGTGGCGCAGGCAGTACGCGGCGAATTCAGTCTTTCGCCGGTCGAGATGGGCTACCTGTTCTCGTCATTCCTGTGGACTTATACGCTTTGCATTTTGCCGATCGGCATTCTGCTCGACCGCTTCTCCTCACGTAACATCAACGCCATCGGCATCACGCTCTGGTCGCTGGCCATGGCCGCGACTGCCGGCGTATGGAGTTTTACGACGCTGATTGTCGCCCGCATGGTGATGGGAGCTGGCGAAGCTACCTCGATCCCCTCCTGTGGCCGCATCGTACGTGAATGGATGCCGGCGCAAGAGCGTGGCGTCGCCAACGTCGTATGGAGCGCCGGCAGCTTCCTCGGCCCGGCGCTCGGTGCGGTCGTCACGGCGTCGATCGCCAGCGCCTGGGGCTGGCGCGCGGCCTTTATCTTCCTCGGCGCACTGGGCTTTGTCTGGCTCGCCTGCAATCTGATCTGGTTCGATCGGCCGGAAAACGTGAGCTGGTTGTCGGCCGACGAGCGGAAAAAGATCATCTCCGAGCGCTCCGCCGGCTCGCCAGACGAAATCGGCATCCACGGCAGTCCGGGCGTGGTGCTGGACTTGTTGAAGTCGCCGTCGCAATGGGGTGCGATGATCGCGCAAGCGACCGGCATCTATACGCTCTACCTACTCTTGTTTTGGATGCCAAGCTATCTGCAGGACACCAAGCACCTCACCATCATGAAGACCGGTCTCTATACCGCGATACCATGGGCAGTCGCGGTGCCGGTCAGCGTCGTCATCGGCATTCTCAGCGACCGGCTGTTGAGGAACGATACGCTGTTGGCCGGCGGCCGGCGGGCGATCGTTATCGCCTGCATCCTGTTGTCCGCAATGATCGTGTTCGTGCCGTTTACCGACGACACCACGCTGATCTTGACGCTGTTCGCACTGTCGCTGTCCGGCGTCAACGCCATGATCTCACTGAACCTGTCGCTGGTGACCGACCTCGTTCACCGCGTCCGTGACGTCGGCAAGGCGATCGGGCTGACGATTTTGGCCGGTAACCTCTGCGGGCTGTCGGCGCCGATTGTCACCGGCTATGTTGTCTCCGGCCTCGGCTCCTACAATTGGGCGCTGTGGATTGCCTGCATTCTGTTGGTGATCGGCGCGATTGCGCTTGGCACCATGACGCGCAGCGTCATTCTACCGGCCGAGGGCGCGACGGCAGCGCCGCGGGCGGCATGAAATTCAAGCATTATTAGCGCCGGTATGAATCTTCCGCCGCTGCGCACGCTGTTCTTCGAAGATCTTTCGGTCGGCATGACCGAGACGCTGGAGAAGACTGTGTCATCCTCCGATGTGGTCGGCTTTGCACAGCTCACCGGGGACCGCAATCCGATCCATCTGTCGGAGCATTTTGCCGCGCGCACCTCGTTCGGCAAGCGGATCGCGCACGGCCTCTACACCGCGAGCCTGATCTCCGCGGTGCTCGGGACGCGACTGCCGGGCCCCGGCGCGATCTACATTTCGCAGACGCTGAATTTCCGGGCGCCGGTGAAAATCGGCGACACCGTCTTCGTTACCGTGACGGTAAAAGAGCTCATCCCGGCGAAATCGCGCGCCCGGCTTGCCTGCGTCTGCGCGGTCGGCGGCGACGTGGTGCTCGACGGCGAGGCTTTGGTGAAGGTGCCGAGCGAAAAGGCCGCCAAGGGCACGCGGCCGATGATGCGGCTGTGAGAAGATCGTTGCTGCAATCGGTCAGGTATTGTGAAACCCCGGAGCTTGGCGAGATCCGCGCGCACGAGGGCAGACGGCACGCGGGGCGACACTCGACGCGGTGCGCTTGCCGTCCGCGCCGCCGTGCGCGACTATGAGGCCAGCGCCGCAGAGGAAAGCCATCATGACCACCGCAGTTCTGGATGCCAAGAAAACGACCGAATACGATATCGAGGACGTCGAATATCTCCGCCACGGCGACAAGGCGTTGCTGGCACGGGTGTTCACGCCGCGCGGGAAGGGGCCATTTCCGGCGCTGGTCGAATGTCACGGCGGCGCCTGGTGCATGAGCGACCGGCTCACCGAGCATCTGCGCCATGAATTCATGGCGTCGCACGGCATCGTGTCGATCGCGCTCGACTTCCGCTCCGGCAACGAAGCGCCGTATCCGGCCTCGGTGCAGGACATCAATTACGCGGTGCGCTGGGCCAAGGCGCGTGCCGGCGAGTTGAAGACACGTCCCGACCTGGTCGGCCTTTCCGGCCAGTCGAGCGGCGGCCATCTGGCGATGCTGGTCGCCATGCGCCCGCACGATCCGCGCTACGCGGCGATCCCGTTGCCGGTCGGTTCGCATCGGCACGACGCCAGCGTCGCCTGCGTCGTCATGTCGTGGCCGGTGATCAATCCGCTGTCGCGCTATCGCCACGCCAAGCGCGCGCTGGCGGCGGGCGGCGAGTGGGCGAAAAGCATCATTCCGCGCCACGATTCCTATTGGCGCACCGAGGCTGCGATGGAAGAGGGCAATCCGATGCTGGCGCTTGAACGCGGCGAGAAGGTGCAATTGCCACCGGCGATTTGGTTCCAAGGCCGCGGCGACAGCGTGCACGACTACAAGGACGCCGATTCCGATTTTCCCGGCAACGAGCCGCAGCGCTTCGTCGCCAACTACAAAAAAGCCGGCGGCGACATCGCGCTCGAATATATCGAGATGGAGCGCCATGCCGGCCATTCGCCGGATCTGTCGCAGATCAGCGGCGCCTTCGCCGACATGGTGAAATTCGTCGGCAGGCGCATCAAAGTCGCGTAGGCGCGGCTCCAAGTGACGGACGCCGTGGCAAAAATCGCTGTCGTTGCCGGAAGCGATGATACGACGACCCAAACGCTGCTCGCCGAGATGGCGGCCGACTGGCGCGCCGCTGGTACCAACGTGGTCGGCGTGATCGCCGAGCCGCATGGCTTGGCGGATCGGACATGCGGCGCCGGCATTTTGCGCGACGTCGCCTACGGCAGCGCCTATCCGATGTTTCGCGACGCGGTGGCAAAGCCCGATGCGTGCCATCTCGATGCGACCGGTGCGACCGATGCCTGCGCCGCAATCATCAGCCAGATCGCGGCGAGCGAGCTCGTCGTCCTCAACAAATTCGGCATGCTGGAATCCAGGCGGCGCGGCTTGGCGCCGGCATTCGAAGCGGCGATTGCCGCCGGCAAGCCGCTGTTGACTACAGTATCGCGCAAGCAACGCGACGCCTGGCGCACGCTCGCGCCCGAGAGTGTTACTCTCGCTGCCGATCGGGCGGCGCTGCAAAAGTGGTGGCGCACCCTCCAGCCGCTCGCGGTCGATTGATCGGTATACCGGTCCGAAAGCCGCCAAATTCGCGACCGCGGCGGTTCGGCAGTTCGGTCGGGATGGGCATGCGTTTGGCGGCCGGCCGCGCGATTACAACCCGGCAAGATAATGCGCGATCGCTTCGCGGTCGCTTTCGCTGAGCACTTTCATAAAACCCGGCATGTCAAGATTGTTGGTGCGCGTGCCGTCGGCAAAAGCGTTCATGGCCGCGAACAGATAATCGGAACTCAGGCCGGCGAGCCGCGGCGCCGGCGGGCCGCCTTCGAAATGCGGCTGATGGCAGGCCTTGCACATTTCGATCTTACCAGCAATGGCGTCGGGCGGCGCTGCGGCGGCGGTATTGGCGAGCGCGGCGGGCCACGTCTTGGCCGCGAAGTAATCGGCGAGCTGGCGAAGATCCGGCAGCGTGATGCTTGGCGCGATGAGCGTCATGGTCGCGTTGGCTCGATCGCCGCTGTGGTAGTCGTGTAATTCCTTGTAGAGATAATCGGCCTGCTGACCCCAGATGATCGGAATGATTTTCGGATCGGTTGGGATGCCGCCGGTGCCGTGGCATAAAGCGCAGCCCTGCGCTTTGACTTCGACATCGTCGGCGGCCTGAGCCGGCCTAGCAACGGCAACAAAGAACGCGGTGGCGAAAGCAATCCCTGCGGCGACAACAGCCGCACCAACGCAATTGAACCTGGTCAACGCTATTCCTCCCTTGCCCCCGCGGCTTATGTCGCTGCTGCGGCGTGTCTTCCTTTGTGCCCCGTAGCGCCATTCTAACCGTCTCGGCCGCACTTGGCCGATTTGTCACCGCGTGCGCCGGGAGGCGAGCAGCGCCGCGCCGAACGCCTCGAACAATTTGCGATTGACCGGATTGGGATCGGCGACGTGCTCGGCGTGCCATTGCACGCCAAGCGCAAAGTTTTGCGCGCCATCGATGCGGATGGCCTCGATGGTGTCGTCCTCGGCGATACCCTCGACGACGACGCGCTTGCCGGGTTGGAGAATGCCCTGGCCGTGCAGCGAATTGACCCGGATGGTCTCGCAGCCCAGCAGTTTCGCAAACGCGCCGCCCGGGGTGAGCCGCACTTCATGCCGCTCGGCATAGATGACCTTGGGGTCGGGATTGATCTCGCCGTTGGCAAGCCGCAGCGCCCGATGATTGATGCGCCCGGGCAATTCGCGGATCTCCGGATGCAGCGAGCCGCCGAAGGCGACGTTCATCTCCTGGAAGCCGCGGCAGATGCCGAACAGCGGCACCCCGCGCGCGACGGCGGCCAGGATCAGCTTGAGCGCCAGCGCGTCGCGCGGCTGATCGAACGGCTCGTGTGCCGGCGTTTCGTCGTGGCCGAAATGGCTCGGATGCACGTTGGCGCGCGCGCCGGTGAGCAAGATGCCGTCGACGGCATCGAGCAGCGCACCGATATCGGTGATCTCCGGCGTGCCGGCGAAGATCAGCGGCAGCGCTCCCGCGGTCTCGGCGGCCGCGCGCAGAACGCGCTCGTTCACCCGCTGCGCGGGAAATTTGCCCTCGGCCAGATGCGCGCTGCCGATCACGCCGACGACGGGTTTTTTCGCTGTCATTTCGAGGTCTTAGCTTGCGATTCCGACACCGCCTTTTAGCACCTCTGCCGGCCGGCGTGGAGGGCTTGGCGTGCAGGCGAGCTTTGCGGAAATCTCCCTGGCTCAGCCGCCTAACGCGCTCATGCCTCACCGCCAGCCAAGGGCAGGGGCGACGTGCGTGAGGATCGCCTCGATGACATGAGCGTTGTAGTGGACGCCGAGCTGGTTCGGCACCGTGAGCAGCATCGTGTCGGCTGCGGCGATGGCCTCGTCTTTGGCGAGCTGCTCGACCAGGACGTCCGGCTCGGCGGCGTAGCTGCGGCCGAACACGGCGCGCCTGTTGTCGCCAAGAAAGCCGATCGTGTCTTCGCCCTCGTTGTCTCGCCCGAAATAGGCGCGGTCGCGGTCGTCGACCAGCGCGAAGATGCTGCGGCTCACTGACACTCGCGGCTCGCGCGTGTGTCCGGCCGCTTTCCACGCCTCGCGGAATTTCCGGATCTGGCCCGCCTGCTGGATGTGCAGCGGCTCCCCGGTCTCGTCGTAGACCAGCGTCGAGCTCTGCAGGTTCATCCCGACCTTGGCCGCCCATTCGGCCGTGGCGCTTGAGCCCGCGCCCCACCAGATGCGCTCGCGCAGACCCTCCGAATACGGCTCAAGCCGCAGCAGGCCGGGCGGGTTCGGAAACATCGGCCGCGGATTGGGCTTCGCGAAGCCTTGGCCGCGCAGCACCTCGAGAAAGACCTCGGTGTGGCGCCGCGCCATGTCGGTGTCGGTCTCGCCTTCGGGCGGCGCGTAGCCGAAATAGCGCCAGCCGTCGATCACCTGCTCGGGCGAGCCGCGGCTGATGCCGAGCTGCAGGCGGCCGCCGCTGATGATGTCGGCGGCGCCGGCGTCCTCCGCCATGTACAGCGGGTTCTCGTAGCGCATGTCGATGACCGCGGTGCCGATCTCGATGCGCTTCGTCCGCGCGCCGACGGCGGCGAGGAGCGGGAACGGCGAACCGAGCTGGCGCGCGTAGTGATGCACACGGAAGAAAGCGCCATCGGCGCCGAGTTCCTCGGCGGCGACGGCAAGCTCGACCGATTGCAGGAGCGCGTCGGACGCCGTTCGCACTTTCGATTGCGGCGACGGCGTCCAATGGCCGAACGAGAGGAAGCCGATCTTTTTCATGGGGCTTCGGGAGGAAAGGAAGCGCGGTGAACGCCGGCCTTATGTATGCAGCCTGCGACGCATTGCCACGACCGCTCGTCCCCGCTACGCCGCCAGATCACGGTATTCCGGATGCCTGGCGAGATAGGCGCTCACGAACGGGCAGCGCGGCACGATCTTCAGCCCGCGCGCCCGCGCCTGCTCCAGCACGCCGGCGACGAGCCGCGAAGCGATGCCACGTCCGCGTGCCTCGACCGGCGTCTCGGTGTGATCGAGTGTGAGCACGCCGCCGTTAAGCCGGTATTTCATGAAAGCGGTCACGCCGCCGGCCTCGAGCTCGAAGCGGGAGAGGGCGGTGTTGTCGCGGATCGGGGAGGGCATGCTGACAATATAGCACGGCTTGCGGGGAACGCGGGGCGGGCCATGTCGCGACCGGCCATGTCGCGACCGGCGAGCGCGCTGGTGCGTCGCTTGCCGGCTATGGAACCATCGTGCCCGAGGTTTAGGGCCTTGCCACCGATCTCGCCATTAATTCGGCGGATGTAGGCCGCATAAGCGTGGCGCTATGCAGGAGCGGGCATGGGGATCGGTCGCGATCGTTGCGCGTTCGGGCCGCGCTAAACTACGATGAGGCGGATTTGTGCAATCGTAAAAAGGATGAGATCACCGTGAAGAAAAATGCGTGTGCGTTCGTTTTGCTGGCGTTTGGACTGCTGTGGAGCGACGGGTTGCTTGCCGGAGAACCGCTCGGCACGGCGGCGGAGGCGCGCGCCATGCTCGACCGCGCTGTCGCCGCGCTTAAGGGCGACCAGGGCACGGCGCTGGCGGCTTTCAACGACGCACACAACAACGAGTTCCACGATCGCGATCTTTTCGTCTATTGCTTCAATACCGCCGATGGGAAATTCACCGCTTATGAAATGTCCGCGTTGATCGGCGCCGATATCCGCCAGTTCAAGCTTTACAACGAGCCGATGGGACAGCGCAGCTATGATGTTGTTCACGACGCGCCGGACGGCGCCGTCGTCAGTATCGACTACCGGATGCCGAAGCCGGGGGAGAAAACGCCGTCGGCCAAGGAAGCCCTCGAAACGCGCGTCGGCGATCAGGCCTGCGGAGTCAGCTATTTCAAATAGGAGAGAGCCGAGATCATTCTGCTCATGAACGCGCGCTGAACTTGTCGAACAGCCAGTACATGAGCCCGCCGACAATTGCGCCCGCGATGACGGCGGTCACGACGGTCTGCAGGTCAATGGACGGCGCCCGCCACACCATGCTGGCCGACCACAGCACGGCGAACAGGATGGCGATCGGGATGCGATTGGACTGCGGGCGTTTCACCATGGCTCCCCGAGACAAGGTCGGCCTCCTGCGAGCGGTTGAATGTACGGCGGTTGAACGGTTCTGCCACTGTTTAGTTCAGAAGCGTCATGGCCGGGCATAGCCGTCCGAAGGACGGCGTCGCTTCGCTCGCCTATGTCCCGGCCATCCACGTCTTGCTGCCTTGAAGGTTCAAAAGACGTGGATGCCCGGCACAGGGCCGGGCATGACGGAAGTGTGATAGTGTCGAATTATGAAAACAATACCGCCTGCCGCATCCGGGCCGTCTGTTGAAACGCGAACTGACTTCGCGCAAATTGAGCGCCAACCGCCTTGCGCTCGATATCGGTGTGCCGTCGGGCCGGATTACCGACATCCTGAACGGCCGTCGTTCGATCACCGCCGATACGGCCGTGCGCCTGGGACGCTATTTCGGCAACAGCGCGCAGTTCTGGCTCGATCTGCAGAGTCAGTACGACATCGCAGTCGTTGAACGCGAGCACGGCGTGGAGATCACCCGCCGCGTGCCGCCTGCGGAGGCTGCGTAGGGGCAGGAACCGGAGGCGAGATGTTCGAGAAAGACGAAGTGCTCAAAGAGTTGCACGCCCGCCTGGTAGCGGCGCGCATCAACCCGCTCGATCCGAAGGTGCAGGCGATCAGCGAGGTGGTGAACGCGTTCTACGAGGAGAAGACCCGCGAGGTGTTGCAGCAGATGCAAGCCGTGCTGAGCAAGATTGAGACGTAAGCTCATGCCCGCGATCCGACACGTCGACGTGCCATTACCCGGCGGCGCATTCGTCCAGAACAGACGTAGGGCTGGATTGCTTCGCTGGCGCTCGCAATCCTCAAAGATGGAGAGCAACACCTGATCGATGTCGGAAGTCGGGATCAATTCGTCACCGCTGGCGCACTATTTCTTCTTCGATTTGATCTCGTAGCCGCTTAAGGCGTCGCCGACGATGCCGGGAAGAGCCTTCGCCAATCCGTCAATCTTCACGTCGATTTTCCGATCAACGGCGTCGATCTTATTTTCCAAACGGTTGAACCGCTGTTCGGTCTTTTCCTCGAACGCCAGCAAATCCTTGTGTACGTTCTGAACCTGCCGGGTCAGAAAACCGAACGAGCCCTCGAGTTCGCCGACACGGCGCTTGAGATCACGAATCTCTGCTTCGATATTCATGGCCATGAAATAGCTTTACCAGAAGTCGCCCGAATTTTCACCCCTCTCCCGGCTTGGCCGCGCGGAGCGCGGCCAAGCCGGGAGAGGGGACATTTCACTCCGCCGCCTCAACCCGCTTCTTCTTCCTTGGCTCCGCGCCGCGCCATCCGCCTTCGCCCTGCGGGCTACGGCGGATAAGGCACCGATCCTATTCAGCCGCTTGAATGCGCTTCTTTGGCTTTTCCTGTCTGTTGAGAACCGGCTTCAAAAACGCACCCGTGTAACTGCGCTTCTCCCGCACCACGTCTTCCGGCGTTCCCGCGGCGACGATTTCGCCGCCGCCGTCGCCGCCTTCGGGGCCCAGGTCGATGATCCAGTCGGCGGTTTTGATCACTTCCAGATTGTGCTCGATGACGACGACGGTGTTGCCCTGGTCGGTCAGCTCGTGCAGCACTTCCAGGAGCTTCGCCACGTCATGGAAATGCAGGCCGGTGGTCGGCTCGTCGAGAATATAGAGCGTGCGGCCGGTCGCGCGTTTTGACAGCTCTTTCGCGAGCTTGACCCGCTGCGCCTCGCCGCCGGACAGCGTCGTCGCCTGCTGGCCGACATGGATGTAATCGAGGCCGACGCGGTGAAGCAGCGCCAGCGGCTCGCGCACCCGTGGCACCGCCTTGAAGAAGTCGAGCGCTTCCTCGACCGTCATGTCGAGCACGTCGGCGATCGATTTGCCGCGGAACAGCACGTCCAGCGTTTCGCGGTTGTAGCGCTTGCCCTTGCAGACGTCGCAGGTGACGTAAACGTCGGGCAGGAAGTGCATCTCGATCTTGATGACGCCGTCGCCCTGGCACGCCTCGCAGCGGCCGCCCTTGACGTTGAACGAGAAGCGGCCGGGCTCGTAGCCGCGGGCGCGGCTCTCGGGCAGGCTCGCGAACCACTCGCGAATCGGCGTGAAGGCGCCGGTATAGGTCGCGGGGTTGCTGCGCGGCGTGCGGCCGATCGGCGATTGGTCGATGTCGATGATTTTGTCGAGATGCTCGACCCCTTCGATGCGGTCGTAGGGGGCGGGGGCCTCGCTCGCGTTGTTCAGCCGCCGCGCCAGCGCCTTGTACAAAGTGTCGACAAGGAGCGTCGACTTGCCGCCGCCGGATACGCCGGTGACGCAAGTGAACAAGCCGAGTGGAATTTCGGCGGTAATGCTTTTCAGGTTGTTGCCGCGCGCGCCGACGATTTTCAGCGTGCGTGCCGGATTTTTCGGCCGCCGCTCGGGGATCGGCACGGCGAGCTCGCCGGACAGATATTTGCCGGTCCAGGAATTTTCCGCCGCGATCAAATCAGCAATCTGGCCTTGCGCCACGATATGGCCGCCATGAATGCCGGCACCGGGGCCGATGTCCAAAACCCAGTCGGCGCTGCGGATGGCATCTTCGTCGTGCTCGACCACGATCACGGTGTTGCCGAGGTCGCGCAGGCGCTTGAGCGTTTCCAGAAGCCGGGCGTTGTCGCGCTGGTGCAGCCCAATGGAAGGTTCATCGAGTACGTAGAGCACGCCGGTGAGCCCCGAGCCGATCTGCGAAGCAAGCCGAATGCGCTGGCTCTCGCCGCCCGACAGCGTGCCGGAAGCTCGGGCCAGCGTGAGATATTCCAGTCCGACGTCGACCAGGAATTTCAGCCGCTCGCGGATTTCCTTGAGCACGCGCACCGCGATTTCGTTCTGCTTGGAAGTCAGCCGATGGGGTAGCTCAGTGAACCATCTGGCTGCGCCTTTGACCGACAGGTCGGAGACTTCGCCGATATGCAGGCCGCCGACTTTCACGCACAACGCCTCGGGCTTGAGCCGATAGCCTTTGCAGGTCTCGCACGGCACGTCGGTGAAATAGCGCGCAATCTCCTCACGCGCCCAGTCGCTGTCGGTCTCTTTGAAACGCCGCTCGAGATTAGTGATGACGCCTTCGAAAGCGCGCCTGGTGTCGTAGGCGCGGATGCCGTCGTCGTAGGAGAAGCGGATCTCGGTGTCGCCCGAACCGTAAAGGATCGCATCCTGCGTCTTCTTCGGCAGGTCCTTCCATTTGGTGTCGAGCGTGAACTTGTAATGCTTGCCCAGCGCGGTCAGCGTCTGGGTGTAATAAGGCGAGGAGGATTTCGCCCAGGGCGCGATGGCGCCTCTGCGCAGCGTGCGCTCCTTGTCGGGAATTACCAGATCGGCGTCGATGTGCTGCTCGATGCCAAGCCCGCCGCATTTCGGGCAGGCGCCGAACGGATTGTTGAACGAGAACAGCCGCGGCTCGATCTCCGGAATGGTGAAGCCGGACGCCGGGCAGGCGAATTTTTCCGAGAAGACAAGGCGCTCGGCGGTTTCGTTGCGCTGCCGGTTCGCCTTGGCTCGCTCCGTCTGTTCCCTCCCCCCTTGAGGGGGAGGGTTAGGGAGGGGGGTGCCTTTTGCACCGCTTCGCGGTGTGCCCCCCTCTCGACCGGCCTTCGGCCGGTCGGTCTCCCCCTCAAGGGGAGAGACGACGGCACTCGAACCTGCAGCCTGCGAACCATCGGCAAACTCGGCCACCGCCAAGCCGTCGGCAAGCTTCAGCGCCTGCTCCAAGGAATCCGCAAGGCGCGCCGAAATATCCGGCCGCACCACGACGCGGTCGACCACCACGTCGATGTCATGGGTGAATTTCTTGTCGAGCGCGGGGGCTTCCGCGATCTCGTAAAACGTGCCGTCGATTTTGACGCGCTGATAGCCCTTCTTCATAAAGTCCGCGAGTTCCTTGCGGTACTCGCCTTTCCTGCCGCGCACCACCGGCGCGAGCAGATAAAGCCGCGTGCCCTCGGGCAGCGCCATGATGCGGTCGACCATCTGCGACACCGTCTGGCTCTCGATCGGCAGGCCGGTCGCCGGCGAGTAGGGCACGCCGACGCGCGCCCACAACAGCCGCATGTAATCGTAGATTTCGGTGACGGTGCCGACGGTCGAGCGCGGATTGCGCGAGGTGGTTTTCTGCTCGATGGAAATCGCCGGCGACAGACCGTCGATCTGGTCGACGTCCGGCTTCTGCATCATTTCCAGAAATTGCCGCGCGTAAGCCGACAGGCTCTCGACATAGCGGCGCTGGCCCTCGGCGTAGATGGTGTCGAAGGCGAGCGAGGATTTGCCCGAACCGGAAAGCCCGGTGAACACCACCAGCCGGTCGCGCGGAATGTCGAGATCTATGTTTTTGAGGTTGTGCTCGCGGGCGCCGCGGATCGAAATCACGCGCGCATCTCTTAAATCAAAATTTTGCGCGCGACGGTCCGAAGAACCCTTCGCGGCTTTGTCGAACAGGTCACTCATTCCCAAACCTGGAAAGATGGAACACCTGCCGCGAGGCGTCGGCGGCCCAACTTGGATATGCCCCGAACATAGTGAGAACGCCGGCATTTCGCCAGGGCGCGTTCGGGGCTATTCCCCGCAAATCTCCGTCCATCCGTCGCTGGAAGCCCGCGCTCAACAGGTCGGGCAGAACCGCTGGCCAGACGGGGCAAAGGTGAAGCGATAATTGAGCCCGACAGTCAGCGTGTGGATTTGCGAGTTGACCGAAGCAGGCGCCGCGGTGAAGGCGGCATAATCCCTGGTCCCGAAATCGTAATAATCGTATTCGAGCTTCGCCGACAGATTCTCCGTCATGCCGTATTCGAGTCCCACCCCAGCGGTGAAGCCGGTTCGGTTATCGCTGATGCTCTGATTGGTGGGGTTAGTAATGGTTATACCCGCAGGGACGGGTTCGTTCTCGGTATAGACGACATGCAACCACGCGCCGCCGCCCTTGGCATAGAACAACAGCGTGTCGGCGGCATAGCCGATGTGTCCGGTCACGGCGCCAATCCATTGCGGGTTGGTGGTGAGGTACTGCGAGCCATCCGACGTCAACCGGGAGTCGGTGATGGCGGAAGAGGTGAATGACGCCTCCGGGCCGATCACCCATGACCTGAATTGGTAATTCATGCCGAGCTGTGCGCCGCCGATCAGTCCGACACTTGAGAGACGGGTCTCAGGGATCGTCGCCCCGTAGAGCGGGCTGAACAGGTCGTTGTCCAATCCGACACCGACGTTGCCGCCGCCGTAGATGCCGGTCCAGTTATAGATCGCGGGCGGCATGGCCACGGCTGGGTAATAGCTTGGCGCAGGCGTCAAATCAGCAGCACGGGCCGGCACGGCAATGGCGGTCGCCGCCAACGCCAATGCGAGCCCGATCAGTCGCGGACCGACGAACCTCATACGTACGCCCTCGCCAAGCCCGAGGCTTCCCTGGTGATGAGACACTAGAAGACTTCTGTACGCCACTGAATAGTGCAAAAAAACAACAACCCACTGGAATCAAAGCGGCATATAGCGGGGCCGCCCCAAGCCACAGGCGGGACCGCCTGGCGCCTCGGTGAGGCGGGGTGGGAACTCAATGGCAATCAGGTGCACAATAAGCTTGCGCCCCTTGCACGCGACCGGCGGAAGCATTAGAACAAAAGAGGAACGTAACAGAGGGGCCGCACGGGCCTGGGACTGGTGTGGATAAACCCGATGGTCCTTGCGAGGCCCTGGTCGCGCACTACTGTCCTTGCAATCCGGCGGGCGTCGAACAAGTCGATGAGCGGAACGAGCCGCTGAGCGGAGTAGGCCACCTTACGGAACGAGCCAGCTTACGGAGGCAGTCATGGCGGGAAGCGTCAACAAAGTAATCCTGATCGGCAATTTGGGCGCAGATCCCGAAATCCGCCGCACGCAAGACGGCCGACCGGTGGCCAATCTGCGACTTGCCACTTCCGATTCTTGGAAGGACAAGACGTCCGGCGAGCGACGCGAAAAGACCGAATGGCACCGCGTCGTCATCTTCAACGAGAATTTGTGCCGGATCGCCGAGCAGTACCTCAAGAAAGGCTCGAAGGTTTACATCGAAGGCGCGCTGCAGACGCGCAAATGGCAGGACCAGTCCGGCCAGGACCGCTACTCGACCGAAGTCGTGCTGCAGGGATTCCGCGGCGAACTGACCTTGCTCGACCGTGCCGGCGGCGCGGGTGCCGGCGGGGGCGGCGGCGATTTCGGTGCCGATGAGGGCGGCGGCGAGTTTGGCTCGCCAGGACCGACCCGCAAGGTCGCGGCCGCCGCCGCGGCGGGATCGCGCGGCGGCGCGGGCGCCGATATGGACGATGAGATTCCGTTCTGATCGATCGTCCTCGCGAAGAGTAATTCGTCATTGCGAGGAGCGGAGCGACGAAGCAATCTAGGACTGGATTGCTTCGCTAGCGCTCGCAATGACGGACCGCGATGCTCGATCTGATCTTTGCCATCAAATTCGTCCACGTGCTCGCCGTGACGGTGGCGTCCGGCACGTGGCTCTGCCTCGCCATCTTCATGGTGCTCGCGCACCGCTCCGGCAACACGTCGGTCGTCGCCGTCACATCGCAGTTTGTCGTCCAGGTCGAACTGATGGTGGTGGCCTCGGCAATCGCGATGCAGCCGCTGAGCGGCTTTCCGCTTGCTTTTGCGATCGGCCTTGCGCCACTCAGCGAAGGCTGGATCGTGATGTCGAGCGCGCTCTATGTCGTCGTCGTGGCATGCTGGTTGGCGGCGGTTCGGATCGAGACACGCATCCGCGGCTTGACCCGGCAGGCGGCGCTCGAAGGTGCACCGCTCTCCGTCGCGTATCGGCGCTTGTTCCACGGTTGGTATGCGCTGGCCGGCGCGATCCTGATCGGCATGCTGGCAATATTCGCTTTAATGATTTGGCAGCCACGGCTCGACGGCTAATCGGCAAGCGCCAAAGTCTCGTCTTGCGCGGCGAGCGCGGCGAGCGCCGGGCCACCCAATACGTAAGTGAGACATTGCGGCAGCGGCGCAAAGCCGGTGTGCTCATAGAAATTCCGTGCCGGATTATCGGCGCGCACGGTCAACTCCACAATCGGACTGCCAAGCTTGCTGGCATAGGCGGCGACGCGCGCCATCAGCGCGCGGGCGACCCCATGCTCGCGGTGGGACGGTTCGACAAAGAGATCTTGCAGGAAAATCACCGGCCCGTTCCAGCCGGTGATTTTACGCTGACTGCAGGTGGCCATTCCGATAATGGGATTATCGATGACGTATTCGCCGCCGCCGGCACTCTCGGCGACGAAAGCGGTGAAGCCGGCTTCGGGACCAAAACCGTCTCGTAGCCAGTCGACTGCGCTGGCGCGCACCGCATGGCCGGAATCTTCGCTTTCGGCCAAAAGGCGCTTCAGCCGCATCAGCGCCGGGATGTCGCGCGGCTCTGCCGCGCGCACACGAAGGCCCGGTCGCGACTTATTCATCACGAACAGGCGCCTGCTTACGCAGTGATGTTGAGGAGGCTTCCAGGTTTGGCGTGCGCGCCTCCCGCCGGCGAGACGCTTGAACTTTGCACGTCGACGTCGCTGATCGAGGCAGTGCTTTGGCCGCGATGCTTGTGATGGCCGGACGGCTGCAAAACCTGCTGGGCCGCCGGCTGGTTCGCGACGGCGGCAATTGCCGAGAATGCCATGAGACGATCTCCAAGGGCGATACCTAACCAATCGTGAACTGTTACGGTTAATGAAGGCTTAGCGCTGCCGGCTCAGGTAACGCAGCGGGGAGCCGCTCAAACCGTTTGTGATCGTTGTAGCAGTCATTATTTTTTGCACGGCCAGGCTTTGGCCATGGCCTCATTGGCGAGAAGCCTGAAATCCTCGTTCTTTCGCTCCGGCCGCGCGTCGATGTAGGCAACCACAGCCTGCACTCGTTGGAGGTTGCTGGTGCCTTCCGGGGGGCAAAACGTCTTGGTGTCCAAATTCAAGGCATCAAGAACTTCAATCGCTCCTACACACCGTCCACCGAAGAAATCGGCCTTTCCGGCGAGGAAATCCTTGCAGCCCGATAGGTAAAAGTCCGCGCTGTAGGCTCGCGCGACGGCTTGGGGGCTCGCATCGGCAGTTGAAGAGAGAAGTGCAACCAGGGCAGCGAAAGCAGGTCCCAACTTGGTCATCGGCGTGTTCCCGTTTCCAGTCTTCCAATGCCTCACATCATAGCAGGAACAGTGCCCGCAGGCGCGCCGGTGCGCAACGGAAGTTCGTCGCGGCGCACGAGTCCGTTTTTTGGCAAGGAAATACCCTCGGCGCGGGGAACGCTTAGTTTACGATAAGAACTCGATCGCCGGGAAACGGGGGTATTCGCCGCGACATCGCCTGGATTACGCCGCCTGATCGCGATCCGTTGATAGAATCAAAACCAGCGCCAGTTACATTCGATCGTCTGCCGGTAAAGAGGGAAAAACGCCCCGGATCTGCAATGAATATTACAGTCAAGCCCCTCCTTTCCGATAACAGCTGCGAGGTCGCAATCATCGGTGCCGGCCCGTACGGGCTGGCGACTGCAGCACATTTACGGACTGCCGATCTCAGTGTCCGGGTGTTCGGCGAGGCAATGTCATTTTGGCGCCGAAACATGCCCAGCGGCATGAAGCTGCGCTCACCATGGATTGCGACGCATATCGCCGATCCGCTCGGCCGCTATCAGCTCGACGATTATTTCGCCGAAATGGGATTGCAGTTTCCCGAGCTGTTGCCGGTTGAGAATTTCATCGATTACGGAACTTGGTTCCAGGCACGCGTGGCGCCCAATCTCGATACCCGGGCGGTCGTTCGAGTTACGCCGCGCGACGGCGGTTTTCGCCTCATCCTTGAAGACGGTGAAAATATTTTCGCCAAGCGGGTCGTCATGGCGACCGGCCTGCGCGATCACGAATACCGCCCGGCTCAATTCGACGGCTTGCCGCGCAGTCTGGTCAGCCATTCGTGTGAACACACCGATTCCGATCGATTCCGCGGACGCCATGTCGTGGTCATCGGCCGCGGACAGAGTGCATGCGAGTCGGCAGCGCTCCTGCACAAGGCCGGCGCGAACGTCGAAATTATTTGCCGAGGACGTCTCATTTGGAACGCCGACCCAGAAACGCGCAGCGCGCTGCGTAAGAGCGTGCGTTCATTGCTGGGAAATGCCTTGATTCCGCCGTCGCAGGTCGGTCCGTTTCCGTTCAATTGGCTGGTCGAAGCTCCGGCGATGATTCGCCAATTGCCGGAACAGATCCGCGACCGGCTTAATGCGCGCTGCTTGCGTGCCACCGCAATCCTGTGGCTTCGGCCACGTCTGCGAGACGTGCCGGTGCATGAAGGAAGGCGTATCCTCGACGCGCGGCGCGATGGCGATCGGATCGTTTTGACATTGGACAGTGGCTCGCTCCGCGCCGACCACGTCCTGCTGGCAACGGGCTACACAATTGACGTCGGCAAGATGAATATCCTTGCTCCGGAATTGCGCAGCCGCATCACCCGGCACAATGGTCTGCCTATTTTGTCCGCCGGATTTGAATCGAGCGTTGACGGATTGCATTTTATAGGCTCCGCCGCGGTCGTGAGTTTCGGACCGTTGTTGCGCTTTATAGCGGGCGCCGGATTCGCTGCACGACGGATCACACAATCGGCGCTCAGTCGCGGCCGTTCAACAGCGCCCGCCGACAGCGACTTCGGCCCATTGCGCGAGAAGGCACCTCTTCTGGTCGGCGCGCAGCGAAGGCGATCGTGACTTTCGCCCAGCCACGGCAGTTCGTGCCTGCGGCAGCGGACAGCGGTAAGCCTCACGCGCCGCCCGGCGCGGTGATTGTCGGCGGAGCTCACGTCAGCCTCGGCATCGCCCGCAGTCTCGGACGACGCGGGATTCCGATTTGGCTCCTCGCCGATCATCCGCTGCCAAAGTTCTCGCGTTACGTCCAACGCAGCTTCCCTTGGCCTGGCGCCGACCACCGGGACGGCGTCGCCTCGATTATTGACGTTGCGGTCCGCCACGGCTTGAAGGGATGGGTGCTCTTTGCGACCGGCGATGAGGATATGCGCATGATCGCGCAAAATCATGCGTTGCTCGCATCGCACTTTTGCCTGGCGACGGCGCCCTGGAGCATCACGCAATGGGTTTACGACAAACGCCTGACCTATCGGCGCGCAGCGTCGTTGGGTATCGACTGCGCTTGGAGCTTTCAAGCTGGTGATTTGGACGCGGTACGAGAGGCGGAATGTCGGTTTCCGGTTGTCCTCAAACCGGCATGTCGTAATGGGATAAACGAACTTACCAGAGCGAAGGGTTGGAAAGCGGACAATCGCAATACGCTGGTGGCGCTCTACCGGCGGGCGGCGTCGCTCGTTGGCAAAGATGGAGTGATTATCCAAGAGTGGATTCCAGGGTACAGTCAATCGCAATTCTCGTACGCGGGCCTATGGGACCGCGGCAAAGTCATCGCTTCGCTGGTTGCCCGCAGAACGCGCCAATATCCAATTGATTTCGGCCGATCGAGTACGTTCGTCGAGTTTGTGGAACACCTACAGGTCGAAACGCTGGCTGGCCGTTTCCTGAAGTCACTCGATTACTCAGGTGTTGTCGAAATTGAATTCAAGTACGACCGGCGCGATCGGCAGTACAAACTTTTGGATGTCAACGGCCGGTTCTGGACGTGGAACGGCCTTGGCCATCTTGCCGGCGTGGACTTTCCCTATTTGGCCTGGCGGCAGGCTCTCGGCTGGAACGTCGCGGCCGGTCGCGCCGAGACCGGAGTAGCGTGGATGCATGCAAGCCGCGATATCGCCGCCGCATTGAAGGAAATATCCCAGGGTGGATTGACGGTGGGCGACTATTTCGCGAGCTTTCGCAAAAAATTGGTCTTTGCGAGCTTTGCAATCGACGATCCATTGCCGGCGATCGTTGAGCTGCCCGCCGTGGCGTGGCGACACATGCTATATTGGCGCGATGAAAGCGCCCGGGTGCGGAGCGCGAAACAATTCGCCGATAATCTTTTGATGGGTGAATGATCTTCGCCGGGTGGTCTGAAATTGCCTTCTGCTTAGCTGCCGAATACGGAGCGGATGCCATCCACGACGTATTGCACTGCTAACGCCGCGAGCAGCACGCCGAGGAGCCGCGACAACACGACGTTGCCGGTCCTGCCGAGCAGTCTGCTGATCCGCTCTGCGAAAATGAACGCGACAAGGCAACATACGGCCACGAATCCCGCTACTGCAATCAGCACGCCGATCAGCAACACATTGCCGTTGGCGCGTCCGGCGAGCAGCAAGGTGGCGGTGATTGCGCCCGGCCCAGCCATGAGCGGTATCGCCAGAGGGAAAGCGGCGATGTTCCGCACGTGCTCCTCCAGCGCCTGTTCCGCGGCCTCGCCTTCACGCCGCATGCGCACGCCAAGCACCATTTCCGCTGCGACAAAGAACAACAACAGGCCGCCGGCGATGCGGAACGCCGAAAGAGAAATCTCAAGCGTATCGAGAAGCCAATTGCCGATCAGCGCGGTGCCGACCAGGATGGCGCCGGCAATAATGCTGGCGCGCATCCCGACGCTCCGGCGAGCGTCGCGCGGCAGTCCGTCGGTGATGGCAAGGAAAGTCGGCGCGAGGCCGATCGGATCGACCACGACGAACAGCGTCAGCAGCGCCGAGACGGCGTAATCGGGCACCATCGCGGCGCCTCAACTGCTAAAATCCGGTGACCGCTTGCAGCGTCTTGCCGGCCTGCGTGCGGCGGACAGTTTCAAGTTGCTCCGGCGAATGGCGAAGCTGCCCGATCTCCCATGAAATGGAGCACATGCACGCCCTTCCAGCCGAGCACTTCGCGGGTCTTGATGTCGGTACTCCACCAACCGGGCCATGGCGCGCTTCCCTTAAGCCTTCTCGCGGGCATATTAGGAGCCCGCCGACGTGGTGCCAGCGATATCTCTCGCTCGCGTGCCCGGGGCCACGAAGCCATATCGAGAGGGGGCAATTTCAGCGCGGTTTTTGAGCCCCAAGCGGCGCGCTCGGCAAGCCGACATCCCGGTTTCAGGCGGACGTCGGAATTGGCCGCTTAGCACGTTGAAATATCGACATAAAAACCTATCTATCAGGGGCCGATAAAGATGGCTCTGCAAGGGCCGATCGGCTATAAAAATTCCATTCGATTCGTCAGGATTTTTGCCCTTGTCAGACCAGGACCATACCCCGCCGAGTGACGGCGGCGGGCCCTCCGATATTCGCCCGGTGTCCATCACCGAGGAAATGAAGAAGAGCTACCTCGATTACGCCATGAGCGTGATCGTGGCGCGCGCGTTGCCGGACGCCCGCGACGGATTGAAGCCGGTGCATCGTCGCATCCTCTATTCGATGCACGAGAACGGCTACGACTGGAACAAACCGTACCGCAAATCCGCGCGCGTGGTCGGCGACGTCATCGGTAAATATCATCCGCACGGCGACCAGGCGGTGTACGACGCGCTGGTTCGCATGGCGCAGGACTTTTCCATGCGCCTGCCGCTGATCGACGGCCAGGGCAATTTCGGCTCGGTCGACGGCGATGCGCCGGCGGCCATGCGCTATACCGAAGTGCGGCTCGAACGGGTGGCAGGCTCCCTGGTCGAGGATCTCGACAAGGACACCGTCGACTTCCAGCCCAATTACGACAATTCCGAACGCGAGCCGGTGGTGCTGCCGGCGCGTTTCCCCAATTTGCTGGTCAACGGCGCCGGCGGCATCGCCGTCGGCATGGCGACCAACATCCCGCCGCATAATCTCGGTGAGGTCATCGACGCCTGCGTGGCGTTGATCGACAATCCGGCGCTGTCGATCGAGGATCTGATCGCGATCGTGCCGGGTCCGGATTTTCCGACCGGCGGCATCATTCTCGGTCGCCAAGGCATCCGCGCCGCCTATCATCTCGGCCGCGGCTCGATCGTCATGCGCGGCAAGGTTGAATTCGAGACTCTGCGCGGCGAGCGCGAAGCGATCGTGATTTCCGAAATTCCCTATCAGGTGAACAAGGCGCACTTGGTCGAGCGCATCGGCGAACTGGTGCGCGACAAGAAGCTCGAGGGCATCAGTGCCCTGCGCGACGAATCCGACCGCGACGGCTACCGCGTGGTGATCGAAATGCGGCGCGACGCGGTCCCCGACGTCGTGCTCAACCAGCTTTACCGCTTCACCGCGCTGCAATCGTCGTTCGGTGCCAATATGGTGGCGCTCGATAACGGCCGGCCGCAGGTGATGAATTTGAAGGACCTGCTGACGCTGTTCATCGCGTTTCGCGAACAGGTGATCTACCGGCGGACCAAGCATCTCCTCAACAAGGCGCGCGATCGCGCCCATGTGCTGGTCGGCTTGGCCATCGCGGTCGCCAACATCGACGAGATGATAAAACTCATTCGCGGCGCCAAGGACGCTAACGAGGCGCGCGACGAACTGATGAAGCGCGACTGGCCGGCGCGCGACGTCGCCGCCATGGTCACGCTGATCGACGATCCGCGCCATGCCGTGTCGCCGCAAGGCACGACCAAGCTCTCGGCCGAGCAGGCCAAGGCCATTCTCGATCTGCGCCTGCAGCGGCTCACCGCGCTCGGCCGCGACGAAATTAAGGCCGAGCTCGACAAGCTCGCCGACGAAATCGCCGACTATCTCGACATCCTGCGCTCGCGCGCCCGCATCCAGGCCATTGTCAAACAGGAACTGGCCACGATCAAAAGCGAGTTCGCAACGCCGCGCAAAACCCTGATCATCGATCAGGAAGGCGAGATGGAAGACGAGGACCTGATCCAGCGCGAGGAGATGGTCGTCACCGTTTCGCATGCCGGCTACGTCAAGCGCGTGCCGCTGTCGACCTACCGCGCGCAGCGGCGCGGCGGCAAGGGCCGCGCCGGGATGGATACCCGCGAGGAGGATTTCGTCACCCGGCTGTTCGTCGCCTCGACCCACACCCCGGTTTTGTTCTTCTCGTCGCGCGGCCAGGTTTACAAGGAGAAAGTCTGGCGGCTGCCGCAGGCGGCGCCGCAGGCCCGCGGCAAGGCGCTGATCAATATCCTGCCGCTTGAGCAGGGCGAGAACATCACGACGATCATGCCGCTGCCCGAGGATGAGTTCGACCTGGGACAAGCTCGACGTAATGTTCGCGACCACCCGCGGCACGGTCCGGCGCAACAAGCTGTCGGATTTCGCCGACGTGCGCCGCTCCGGCATCATCGCCATGAAGCTCGACGAGGGCGATGCCATCGTCGACGTGCAAATCTGCAAGGAAGACGAGGATGTTCTGCTGACCTCGGCGGCCGGCCAATGCATCCGTTTCGCCGTCAACGACGTGCGCGTGTTCCAGGGCCGCACTTCGATGGGCGTGCGCGGCATCAATCTCGCCGACGGCGACAAGCTGATCTCGCTGTCGATCCTGCGCCATGTCGAGGCCACCGCCGAAGAACGCGCGGCTTATCTCAAGCGCGCCAACGCGGTGCGGCGAGGGACCAACGGGGAGGGCGAGGAGAACGGCAGCGGCGCCGCCGATGCGGAAGAGGCCGAAGGCTCAATCGAGCTCGGCGAGACGCGTTACGTCGTCATGTCCGAGGCCGAGCAATTCGTGCTGACGATCTCCGAGAAAGGCTTTGGCAAGCGCACCTCGTCCTACGAGTATCGCACCACCGGCCGCGGCGGTAAAGGCATCGTCGCCATGGCGATCACCGAGAAGAACGGACGGCTGGTCGCATCGTTGCCGGTCGAGGAAACCGATCAGATCATGCTGGTCACCGACGGCGGCCAGTTGATCCGCTGCCCGGTCGATGGCATCCGCATTGCCGGCCGCTCGACCCAAGGCGTCATCGTGTTCTCGACCGGCGAGGGCGAGAAAGTCGCGTCGGTGGAGCGGCTGACTGAGGAGGGCGAAGAGAACGGCGGGGAATAGGGGGCCGAGGCGAACAAGGTTTGGAGTCATTTCAGACCGGATAAGCGGGGAGGGCGATGGTGTGCGACTTGCTGCAGAAGATCGAGCTCTTGCACGCCGCCGGCACTCAAATCACGCCGCCGCACGGCGACGAAATCGTAAAGACATTTTACGATATCCTGACCGTACTCGACACCAAAGGGTTGGCGCTACTGGCCTTTGACGGCATCGTCGTTGCCGCCACCACATTTGCCGCAGAAAAAGCCGGCGTCTTTCACAGACGCGGTTTGGCTCGCATGCTGGCGATCGTCATCATTGTTCTGGCGCTCGCGGCAGCGGCATTGTGCCTCTTGGTTTCCGAGATTTCCTATTCCTTCTTCCATTATGTCGCTTGCATGCCCGACAAACTGGACTTTTCCGACGAGATAAATCGCCTTGCAACTCTTGTTGACTGGCGCACCTGGTATTACCAAACCGCCTGGTCGCTTTCGATTATCGCAATTCCGCTGTTCCTGGCCATGTTCTGGGTCTCGCTGAAAGGGACAACTACACCCGGCGAACGCGGTGCGCATGGCTCATAGCGTGTTTGAATTGGCCGCGTGCGGACGCCGGCGGTGGAAAATAATTATTCCGGCTTGATATTGCCGGCTGGCATGACCTTGGCCCACTTTTCGCTGTCGCGGACAAAAGCTTATTGAAGTCCGCAGATGAGCATGTAAGCGGCCTGGCGCCGACGTCGCGAAGTTTTGCGGCAAGCGCCGGATCGGCAAGTCCAGCATTGATTTCTTTGTTGAGGAGTTCGACGATGTCTTGGGGCGTTTGGCTGCGTGCGGCGATTCCGAACCAGACACTTGCCTCGTAGCCCGGCAAGAATTCGCCGATCGCCGGAAGATCCGGAAACACCGGCGAACGGCCCGCGGTGCTTACTCCGAGTGCGCGCAGGTTCCCGGACTGGATGTAGCCCACCGGCGTCGGCATGGCTTCGAACATGACCTGTGCCCGGCCACCGAGAAGATCAGTCAGCGCTGGCGCAGCGCCCTGATAGGGAACGTGGAGCAAATCGACGCCCGCGATCATCTTGAAAAGTTCGCCGGTCATCTGCGGTGTGGTGCCGTTGCCGACCGATGCCATGACGATCTTGCCGGGATTGACCTTGGCATAGGCGATGAATTCGGGGACCGACTGCGCCGGGACCGATGGATTGACCACCATGACCAGCGGCTCGTCCGCGATACCGCACACCGGCGCAATGTCGCGGACCAGATTGAAGCCGAAATTGCGGTAGTACAGCGCGCTGATGACGGCGGAGGTGCTGACGAGGAGGAGTGTGTAGCCGTCGGCGGGCGCGGCCACGACGGCTTGCACTCCGATCGTGCTGCCGGCGCCGGGGCGATTATCGACCACAAACGGCTGGCCGAGCCGTTGCGAAAGCCAGTCCGCGATGAGGCGCGCGAAAATATCGGTGGGACCGCCGGGGGGAAAGCCGACGACGAGGTGCACCGCCCGCGACGGATAATCGAGTGCGAACGCCGCGCGCGGCGCCGGCGGCAATGCCGCTGCAGCGGCCGCAGCCGTGGTCAGGTGCAAAAACTGCCTGCGACACAATTTCACGATCAGCCTCCGCGGCTGGGTCGCCCTTCTATTTTGGCCGCTGTTTCTTTACTGACTTGGTAAGGCAGCGAGCGGAGAAATCCGGATACCTATTGCTCATTTGCCGATAGTCGGATCGAGCTCGCGCGCACGCTGAATATCGGCGTCGCCGCCGGCACTGTCACCGTTGCCGTGTTTGGCGAGGCCGCGGTTGTTGTAGGCATAGGCGTATTTGGGGTCGATCTGGATCGCCTGGTCGCAATCGGCAATGGCAAGCCCATAAACGCCCTTGGCGATTCGCGCCGCGCAGCGGCCGTTATAGGCCCCCGCAAATTGCGGATCGAGCTTCAGCGCCGCGTTGTAGTCCGCGATGGCGCTGTCGTAGTTGTGCTTGTTGTAATAGGCGACCCCCCGGTTGGTGTAATCGACAACCAGATTATGCTTTGTCTCCCGTTTCGTTTTGATCAGGGCGGTGCAGCCGGCAATGGTCTGATCGTCGGTGCTGTGCGAATCGTTGCACCAGGTCCGGTTCTGCGGTTGTTGCGCCGACGCTGCGCCGGTCCAGATCAAAGGAGCGGCAAGTTGGATGGCCAACGCGACTGTCCAGCGCGAGGCAGTATGGCTAATCCCCCACGGCATGACCCAATCCCCAATCGGTCGTTTCGCTTCGGCTCCAAGTAAAGCATAACGGCGAATGGAAAAAAACCGCACTTGATTGGTTGGACAGGCGCGCGAAATGCGCCGCCGGGCGGCCAAATGCCAACAATCGGCGAAAGACAGCCTGTCCGCGCTCCTCGCCGAATAGCGGCGGGCCTCATGCCACCGCGTTGCGCCTGATGACTTCCGCATAATAGGCGGCGGAAAGCTTCGGCGTGCGCTTTTGCGTCGCGAAGTCGACGTGGATCAATCCGAACCGCGTCGCGTAGCCGTCAACCCATTCGAAATTGTCGAACAGGCTCCACAGGAAATAGCCGCGCACCGGCACGCCTTCGGCCGTCGCCCGCTGCAGCATGGTGAGACAATTGCGCAAGAACATGATGCGGTCGCTGTCGTAGACGATGCCGTCTGCCCTCGGCGCATCGGCCGCGCCGCAGCCGTTTTCGCTGACGTAAATTTCCTTCACGTTCCAGAGTTTTTGCAGGTGCCGTGGCGCCCAATAGAGAGCCTCGGGGCCGATATACTGCCAAGCCGACGCCATCCGCGGATGAGATTTCGAGAACGGCAAGACCTCGTAGCCCGGCGCCGCGCCGATGGCGCGCACGTAGGTCGGCTTATAGACATTGATGCCGACGAAATCGAGCGGACTTGCAATCGCGCGTAAGTCTTCTTCGGTGAACTTCGGCGCGTCCGCGCCGGCCGATGCCAGGAAGGCTTCGGTGTAGCGTCCTTCCAGAACGACGGTCAGGTGGCCGGCATTGAGCTCGCGCGTGGCGCGTTCGGCGGCGGCGATGTTTTCGTGCGTCTCGATCACCGGTACGGCGGCCGCGAGGTTCTCCGCCGGTCCAACCCTCGTCCCCAGCTTTGCTCGCGCCCGGATCGCCTGGACCGCGAGCCCGTGGCCGAGCACGGCATGGTGGCGCACCTGGTTCAAGCGCGCCGGCGGAAGCGTGAGGCCGGGGGCGAACCGACCTGTGCCATATCCCAATTCGACGAGCGCGGTGAACTCGTTGATGGTGAAAAAGTGCCGCACCCGGTCGCTGAGTTTTTCGGCGATATAGCCGGCATAATCGGCAAAGGCCTTCGCAGTATCGCGGGCTTCCCATCCGCCGCGATCCTGCAGCGCCTGCGGCAAGTCCCAATGATAGAGCGTCGGGAATGGCTCGATAGCGTTAGCCAGCAATTCATCGGTGAGACGGTCGTAGAAATCAAAACCCTTGGCGTTGGGCAGTCCGGCGCCTCGCGGGAAAATGCGCGGCCAGGAGATCGAGAACCGGTAGGTCCTCGCTCCGAGCGATTTCATCTGCTGCACATCTTCCTTGTAGCGGTGATAATGGTCGAGCGCGACGTCGCCGGTATCACCGTTCTGGATCTTGCCGGGCGTATGCGCGAACCGGTCCCAGATCGACTCGCCTTTACCGTCCTGCTGCCACGCGCCTTCGATTTGGTAGGCCGAAGTTGCAGTGCCCCAGCGGAATCCCAGCGGCAGCGCGGTTTCGGGAGGCTCCGGCACCGGCTGGCAGTTCGGCTTGGCACTCGCAGCCGAAGTGGAATTCGCCGCGATCGCGCCGGCGCCCGCGAGCTTGATGAGCTCTCGGCGTGACGGAGTTTTTGCAGTTTTCGGCGACGGAGGCTTACGGGAAATCATTGCTTCGTGGCCGCTGGCCTAACACATGGCCGTTTCAGGCATAGGAGACCAGTATTGATAGTAGCAGCAGCACCGCCGCGGCGAATAGGCCCTGCAGCAGCGTTCCAATGCTGACAGTGGCGAACCCGCGCAGCGGCGTGAACCCGGCGCTCTGTGTCACCAGCCAGAAATATTCATCATTGATGTGCGACATGCTCATTGCGCCGATCCCGACGGCCAGAGCGGCGAGCGCCCGCCCGTTGGGGTCGCTCAAACCAAGCGGCAGCAAGATCGGCTGCACCATGCCCGCGGCGGTGATGGCGGCGACCAGCGATGAACCCTGCAGGGTCTTCATCGCCGCGGCGATCAGAAACGGGATGAGCACGGCAAACTGTCCGATAGGCCAATCGAGCAAACGCTCGCCCAGCATTTCCGCCATGCCGGTCTGCTGACAGAGCCGCTGTAGGCCGCCTGCGGCGCACACGATGAGGAGGCTACTCGAGACGCCGCCAAGCACGCGCCCGGTCCAGGACGGATCGGCAACAAGGCCGAGCGCTTGCCGCGGGTGAGCGATGATCATGATGCCGACGCCGACCAGAAACAGGATCAACGGCCGGCCGACCCCTAAGATCAGCTCCCGCGTCGGTCCTCCGCCGAGCGGCTCGCTCGGAATATCGCCGAGGGATTGCACCATCAGCAACAGCAGCGGCACTGCAATCGCCAGAAGCAATGCGATCGCGGAGCCGCCGTTTCGCTTTTCGGCGTTGGTCTGTGGCTCGGCTGCCGGAGCCTCCAATGCGGCGCCAGCTAACGACGGGCAGCGGGCGTATACCGCGCCGAATCCAACCAGCAAAATTGCCAAGGGCAAGCCGAACAGCGCGACGCGATGCCAATCGGCGCCGAGGATGGCGATGGCCGCGATCGGCACCGACGTCGGCAAAAGACCGTGGCTCGCCGAAATCGCCAGCGCCAGCGCGACCGTCGCGCTTTGCCGCCGCGGCGGCTTTGCGCCGCCGAGCGCCGGTAGGAGCGGCGTGAGCAGGGCAAAGGCGACGGCGGGCGACGCGCCAAGACCGGCGATCAATCCTAACATCCCCGCGATCCTGTTGGAGTCGAACCTTTGCCATCGATCGACTTTTGCCATGAGCCAATCGGTGGCTCCCGTACTTTCGGCGAGGCCGGCAATGAGTGCGGCGGCGACGATCACCAATCCGGGGGAATAGATCTTCTCGGCAAAACCGTTACCGAAATCGCTGCCGAGTTGCGCGGTGGGAAAGCCGGCGATGCAACCGAACGCCGTAGCTATGACCACGATGACCAGAAAGGGATGGAAGCGGCGCCACTGCGTGGCCACGAGAAGAAAGACGACAGATGCAAGGAAGACGAGGGTCTGGGACAGCGGCATGCCGTACATCGGATATTGACCTCGCTACCGGCAGCCCGACGCGGCTATGCTCATGGCACGATTTTGGCACCGAGGCGATCCTGAAGGGAATACCGCCGATGAAGGCCCGTCGTGCAGCAAGTTGCCGCTTCTGCGCCGTCGCATTGGCGATGACGTTGGCCCTGACACATGGGTCCGTGGTCGCAGCGGTGCCCGATGACTTCATCCATGCCGAGGGAACGCGTCTCGTCGACGGTCACGGTGACACTTTTGCCGTCAAGGGTATCAATCTCGGTAATTGGCTCGTCCCGGAAGGCTACATGTTCAAGTTCAAACGTGCGCTGAGCCCAACGGAGATTGCGGGACTTTTCGACTCTTTGATTGGGCGCGAGGCGGCCTCTCGCTTCTGGAGCGAATTTCGCGATGTTTATGTCGTCAAAGACGATATCGATTTTCTCAAAGCGGCGGGCTTCAATACCATTCGCGTGCCGCTGGACTGGCGGCTGTTCGTCGCGCCTGAAAACGGCGGCCAAAACGGCAAGAACGACCGGTTCGAAGGGTCGGGCTGGTCGCTTGTCGATCGGCTCGTGCAATGGTGCCACGCAGCGGGCTTGCGCGTGATTCTTGATCTGCATGCCGCGCCGGGTGGGCAGACCGGGGTCAATCATGATGATGGACCCGGGTTCCCGCTCACGTTTTACGTGCCGCGCTACCGGCAGCTCACCATCGCGCTATGGCGGAAGCTCGCCGCGCATTATCGCGACGAGCCGGCCGTCCTCGGCTACGACCTGTTGAACGAGCCGATTTCGCCCTACAGCGATGTGGCTTATCTCAATCCGCAACTGGAGCCGCTCTACCGCGACATTGTCGCCGCCATTCGCGGCGTCGATCGGAGCCATGTCGTACTGCTCGGCGGCAGCCAATGGGATACGAGCTTTGCCGTATTCGACCGGCCTTTCGACCGCAATGCCGCTTACACCTATCACAAATTCTGGATCAATCCGACTCGCGACGGGTTGCAGGAATATCTGAATTTCAGCAACCGTTGGAAAGTGCCGGTGCTCATCGGCGAGGCCGGCGAATATAATAACGCTTGGAACGAAAAGTTCCGCCAACTCAATGAGCGTTTCGGTTTTGGCTGGATTTTCTGGCCATACAAAAATCTCGACTCGGACCTTTCCGTGGTGTCGATCCAAAAGCCGCCGGGATGGGATTTGATCGCCGATGCCGGCAGTTCCGGCCCTTTACCACCCCGCGAACAGGCGCAGACGATCCTTGATGCCTATCTGGAAGCCGCCAAATTTAAGAACGATCGCATTAACGCTGGTTATCTCAAGTCGCTCGGCCTTGTTTCGCCATAGTCCGCCCTCGCGCACTTTTTGATCCGTCTCGCTGAGCGGCCGGTTCCCGCGTCACAGCGCAGGCGAAATTCGCCGCAGCCAGCACCGAATGATTTCTTGACAACGCGACGGGTTGGTTCAGTATTCGATTGCAACCTTGCTGACACGGAGGTGCCGATGAATCCACCGGGTCAAGGCGCCGCGATAATTGTTGCTTAGCTCGTTCGGTTCGCAACATAGCGGCAAGCACGAACGGTTCGCCGGGAGCGACCCTCGCGGGTCGCATCAGTCAGGCAAGACCCCAATTCGGCCGCCCCCGGCGAGCCACTTCTCTCGGTAGTATTCTGATAAATGAACGATCACACTCACAGTGCTCACTCTCCCGGTGCTCACGCTGCCGCGGGTGAAAGCACGATGGGGTGCGGGTCATTCCGTCCGGCCAGCTCGATCCCAACGTGCCGCCGGGAATGGACCGCAAGGCTGCGATCAATTTCGCCCGCGTCGGCGCGCAGAAACTGTGGGCGGGCACGGTGACGATCAAGCCGGATGCGAAAACCGGCGCCCATGATCACGGCCATCTCGAAAGCATCATCTGCGTCGTGCGGGGCAGGGCGCGCATGCGCTGGGGCGAGCATTTGCAATTCACCGCCGAAACGGGGCCCGGCGATTTCATTTTCATCCCGCCCTATGTGCCGCATCAGGAGATCAATGCCAGCCCGGATCAGGTTCTCGAATGCGTGCTGGTGCGCAGCGACGGCGAGGCGATTGCTATTAATCTCGACATCGCGCCGGTGGAGAAGCCGGAGACGGTGTTATGGGTCGATCCGATCCATCGCGATCCGGCGGCCAAGCAGTAAGCGGCGGTCCGCAGGCCAAAGTTATCCACAGGACGGAAATTGACGGTCGGCGCTTACCCGCGCAAAGTCGCAATCAACGGGTCAGTCAGTCAGTGGGTGAGCGTACCATGCCGGATCATTTGGCGAGAGCACGCGAGTTGCGTCTTCGGGCGGCCAAATATCAGCAGACGGCTAAAGATAGCTTGTCGACGAAATTCGGCGACTGCTATCGGCTTCTCGCCAAGAATTACGTCATCCTGGCCGAGTTGGAAGAAGATTACGTCGCTCGAGAGAATTCGGCGCTTATTGAAAATAAACTCATCGCTGCCGAGTAGCGGCGCGGGCTTGCATACCCGTCCTGCACCCGTAACATTCGCGGGAAGCATCTTTGCACCCGAGAGAAGCGTTCCGATGACGGCGCAGATGACTGGGCCAATCACGCTCAAGGACGTCACGATTCACCCGGTCGTCGAGCAGCAGGGCCCGTTTTTCGAGGTGTTCGGGTTTTTTCCGTCGCTCACCAAGGAGCTCCTCGAAGAGAACCGCTCCTGGCTGCAGCCGACTTTCGTGGATGCCAACGATCGCCTCGTGCTTTGCATCCAGAGCTTCGTCATTAAGACGCCGCACCACAATATCCTGATCGATGCCTGCGTCGGCAATCACAAGCCGCGGCCGACACGGCCGTTCTGGAACATGATGAACAGCGACCGGTTCGAGAAAGGGCTGGCGGCTGCAGGACTGACCGTAAACGACATCGACTACGTGATGTGCACGCATTTGCACGGCGATCACGTCGGCTGGAACACCCGACTGGAAAACGGCCGATGGGTGCCGACATTTCCCAAAGCGCGATATGTCATGACCGACCGCGAGCTTGAGCATTGGACGGTGCGGGAGAAGGAGAATCCGGCAAGCGTGCCGTGGATCACCGACTCGGTGCTGCCGATCGTGGCGGCCAAGCGCGAGCAGATCGTGAAGAGCGATTTCGTTTTCAATGAAGCGCTCCAGTTCATTCCGACCCCCGGCCACACCATCGACCATTTCTCGGTGCTGGTCGGCCGTCCGAGCGACAATGCGCTGATCACCGGCGACATGGTCCATTCGCCGCTGCAGGGAAGGTACCCCGACCTCGGCATGATGGCCGATTACGACTTCCGGCAGGCCGGGCAAACCCGGCGCAAGATCTTCGACCGTTTCTGCGAGGAGCCGACGATCGTGTGCGCCTCGCATTTCCCCATGCCGTCGACGGCGCGCGTGCGCCACTGGGGCGACGGCTATAAATTCATTGTGGCGAGTGATTGATCGGGCTGCGGCCGCGCCGCCCAGTGGAGCGGATTTGATATTTGCTACCCGCCCGGTCGCGAACTCGCAAAGCGAACGTCAAACCCAAAGCTACACTGGGACTATTAATTGCTAATGACCCTTTGATTCTAACGTTCCCATGCGAGCCTGCCTAGGCGGCATTTTCGATTGTAAAGCCGCCGTAGACCGAATCAAAGTCGAGCTCAGAGGCGGGGCCCGGCCGCTTGAACAGATAACCTTGCAGTGAGGTCACCCCGGCCAATCGCAACAGGCGGCATTGATCGACCGTTTCGACGCCCTCGGCAGTCGTCGCGATATCGAGGGTCTGCGCCAGCGTGAGCGTCGCCGATATGATCGCGGCGCATTCGCTGCGTTTAGTCAGATTTTGCGTAAACGATTTGTCTATCTTGATCTTATCGAACGGGAACATGGCCAACTGGCTGAGTGACGAATATCCGGTGCCGAAATCGTCAAGCACGATGGTAATGCCGAGATTCTTGTATTGCCGCAATGCCGGCAGACATTCCGCCGCCGATTCGATCAGCGCCGTCTCGGTAATTTCAAGCTCGAGCCGTTCCGGGCGGAGGCCGGAATCGACGAGCGCGCGCATCACCACGTCTGGCAAATTGGTTTTGCGAAACTGCACCAGCGACAGATTGACCGCGACCTTGATTTCAGCGGGCCAGGTTACCGCCTCGGCGCATGCCGTACGTAGCACCCAGTCGCCGATTTGAGTGATCAAGCCGGTTTCCTCGGCAAGGGGAATGAACAAATCGGGATAGAGCAGGCCCTTGGTCGGACGGCGCCAGCGGACGAGCGCTTCCACGCTGCAGATCTTGCGTGTCCTGCTGTCGACGATGGGCTGGTAATGAAGTTCCAGCTCGTTCTGCATGACGGCGCGGCGCAGATCGTTCTCAATCTCTTGACGCGCGCTTGCGATCTCGCTCATTTCGGGGTCGAAGAAACAATAACCGTTGCGGCCGGCGGATTTCGCACGGTAGAGCGCCAGGTCCGCCATCTTGAGAAGGTGGTCGGGGCCATTCTCGTGTTCGGGCGCTAACGCTATTCCGATGCTTGTGCCGATGCTGACGTCGTTGCCGGCGATGCGGAACGGTTTGCCGAGTATCGCGATAACGCGGTCTGCCAGCGACCTCGCGGCCTCCTGCTGGTTGGTTTCGCCCGCCTGAATGATCGCGAATTCATCGCCGCCGAGCCTTGCCAGCGCATCCGTTTCCCGCAACAACGACTTCAGGCGTGTCGCTACTTCCGTCAGCAGCGTGTCGCCGGCCGGATGGCCGAGCGTATCGTTGACCTGCTTGAACCGATCGAGGTCCAACAACAAAACCGTGAATGGCTCATCCCGGCGGCGCTGGCGCGCCGCGGCTTCTTCGATTTTTTGGGTCAAGGCTGCGCGGTTCGCGAGCCCGGTCAGCGCATCGTGATGCGCCAAGAAGGCGATGCGCTGTTCCGCCTTCTTCCGCTCGGTGACGTCGTCGATAACGGCGATGAGGAATTTGACCTCGCCTTTGTTGTCGCGGATCAAAATGCGACTGGTCGCCTGCAGGCAAGGCCCGCGCATCGCCGTGGTGACCTCGATTTCCTTGTAGTTGATGCGATCGCCGTCCTCAAGCAATTCAGTGTCGGCGTCGTCGATAATCGGGGGGGGAGGGGGGGAGGGGGGGAGGAGGAGGGGGGAGAGAGAGGGGGAGAGGGGGAGGGGGGGGGGGAGCGAGGGGGGCGGGGGGGGAGAGGGGGGAGGGGGGGTGCGGATATGTTGCTCTGCGTCTTTTGGCGGTTTGCCGGTGCGAATTCGCGCTTCGAGTATTGACCTTAGCGCGTTGTACCGGGTTTGATCTGTTCGGGGCTAAGCCCGTACATTGTTGCATAGCGCTCGTTGCAGACGACGAGGCGCTGCTCGCGGTCGAACATGCACAAGCCGTGCGCCATGTTCTTGAGCGCGGTCCGGAACAAGAGATTCGATTGCTCGAGCCATTGCTTGGAACGTTGCAGTTCGGCTGCGGTGGCGAGAACATTCGCCTGTCGGGCGGCGCCTAAAATCATGACGATCAAAACGATCGCCGTGAGGACTACCCCGGCCGCGATGTATTTTTGCAGCGTCGCATCGGCTTGCCGGAAAATATCCTGTTCGGACAAGCCGACCAGCGCGACCAGGGGAGCTCCCTGGACTGTCCGATAGGATATGAGCCTGCTGACTCCGTCGAAGCGCGATCTGCTTGCAGCGGTGTTCCAATAGCTTCCAGCCGAGTCGTGATGTAAATGCTCAAACAGCGGCGAACCAATCGTCGAGACGCCGGAGTATCCGCGGCCTACCTGGTTTGGGCCACCTCGCGCGCGAACAACCCCGTCGGTGCCGACGAGGGAAACGATCCCGGCGCGGCCGAGGTCGAGCGAACTGAAAAACTTTTCAAACTGTGCAACGCTGAGCGAGCTTACCACGACGCCGGCGAACGAGCCGTCGGGGTTGCTCATCCGACGCGCGAATTCGATTGTCAGCTTTCGTGTCACATTTCCGACTATCGGGTCGCTGATATAGAGCTGATCATTTTTGTCGTCCCGCGACATCGTAAACGGCAGGCGATCGCCGACGTAGACCGGAGCGGCAAGTGGTCCCAAGGTCGAAAGCCGAACGAAGCCGTCGGCGTCGGCAACGCCAAATTGGACTGTCAGGTTGGTATATGACTGCGTGCGAGCGACCCAATCCGCAATATCGAAATGCTGCGGATCCTTCTGATAATCTCGCCGCAGCTCCAGCAGGGCGGTGTCGGATTCTTCGAACGACCCGTCTGATATATTCTTCCAGAACGCGAGACAGGTTGTTGCCTTGGCGCACCGCGTCTTGGTAGGCGCTCTCGCGCTCTTGAGCGGCGAGCAGATAAATTCCGCCCCAAATAATGGCGATGACCGCGACGCCGAGATAAGTCGTGGTCTGCCGGAAGGCCTGAACCCAATTTGTCATACTGACGGATCTCGGAGCTTCACCCGGCCGTTGTCCGAGTTCCCGTTTTTTGACAGATATTTGTTACTTTGCGGTTGTAGGTAGAGGGCCTGACGGGGCAGGACTTCACTAACCTTTACCGCTCCTTAGCGGGCCGGCGCAGCGGCCTGCGGTCGTAGGGGCCCAAAAGAGCCGATTTGCCGGCAGCAACGTCGGCCTCGGCGCCCAGCCGCATGAAATCCACGCCGAATTCCCTTGCTCGGCGCGATCCGCTAGGATGAATGTTGGCAGCAGGACTAATGGTACGAGATCGTCGACATGACCGACAGCAATGCGGATAGCGGACGGGGCGACGAAGACATCTTCATCTGCGAAGTTTCTGACGCGGCGCTTGAGGCCGCGGCGAACGCGATGCCAGGTGCGGCTCTGTCATTCCCCAATGCTCCCACCGTAAGTATTCTGTTCGCCTGCTGCAGCAACGACTGAATTGCCACCAAGCCGATCCCCGCGCCGGTCGTTGCGATGTGCCAAATTTACGCGAGGTCATCGAGGTCGGGGAGGAAATAACCGTGAGGCTTCCGCGTCGACAATTCTTGCATCTGGCGGCCCGCGCCGCCGCGCTCCCGGCCGTCGGGCGCTCCGCTTGGGCGCTCGACTATCCGACGCGCCCAGTGCGTATCTTGGTAGGCTTCCCGCCCGGCGCCGCAACCGACATCGTTGCCCGCCTCATCGCGCAATCGCTGTCGGACCGGCTCGGTCAGCAGTTCATCGTCGAGAACAAGCCGGGGGCGGCCAGCAATCTCGCTGCAGCTGCGGTCGCTCGATCGGCGCCCGACGGCTATACGCTGTTGGCGATGACGGTCACCAATGCGGTCAACACGACGCTCTATGAACAGACCGCCGACTTCAATTTCATGCAGGACATCACGCCGGTCGCCAGCACCATCCGGTCGGCCAATGTGCTGGAAGTTAATCTGTCGGTACCGGCCGACACCGTTCCCGAGTTCATCGCCTACGCCAAGGCCAATCCCGGCAAGCTCAACTACGCGTCGTTCGGCACCGGGACCGCGCCAAATATGGCCGCCGAGCTGTTCAAGATGATGACCGGCGTCAATCTGATCCACGTACCGTATCGGTCGAGTTTCGTGCCCGATCTCTTGAGCGGGCAGGTGCAAGTCGCGTTTCTCCCCATACCGCTGACGATCGGATACATCCGAGCCGGCAAGGTACGCGCGCTGGCGGTCACCGGCGCGACGCCCTCGGATGTGCTGCCGGGCATTCCTCCCGTGGCGCGAATTCGTGCCCGGCTACGAGGCCAACATTTGGCATGGCATAGCCGCGCCCAAGGGCGCGCCAGAGGATATTGTTGAAAGGCTTCACAACGAGATCAATGCCATCCTGAGCGATCCTGCGATGAAGCCGAAGCTTGAAGATTTAGGCGCCGAGCCGGCGCCGATGACACGTGCCGATTTTGCGAAATACATCGCCGCCGAAGTCGGCAAGTGGGCCAAGGTGATCAAATTTGCGGATATCAAGCCGAGCTGATCGCGCGCCGTAGCGCGTTACCTAGCGGAAACAAACAGGGTTCCTCGGGTGGGCACCCCGTCGGAAGAGCGGCACAATTCACAGCTGAGGGTAGACGCGGCCGTGACGATATCAAGACATGTGCACAAACCCGCGTTAGACGATTATACAAGCCTTGCGCCGCGATTTTTCGTGTGTGAAACTTAGCTGTTCCCCCAGGGGCTAAATCCTAGGGTGTCTCACAGAGGTGGAGGAACCTATGCGCCGTTTCGGACTTTCGGTTGGTCTCGCGTTTGCGTTATCAGGTCTCGCTTTTTCCGGATCAGCTTCGGCGGGCTGGCCGGCCTGCGCCGTTGGCACTTCTGTGCATAATCATGCGCGTATCGTGCTGCATCACAAGACGATCGCCAGCTGCATGTCTGGGGCCGCAGGCTGCAAGTGCGTGTCTTGCTACAACCTCGACGGTTCGGTGTATTCGGCCTGTTACGCGCTCGCCGCTCCCATTCCGAAGTGAAGCTGCGAATAATCGCGCGGCATCAAGGCAACTCTCGCGTTTTACCGTTGCAGGCGGCATTGCTCGCGCGGCGGCCCTGCTGACGCGCGAGGTTCTGTGGTGGCGCCGTTGCCGAGCTTGCGATCTGCCGCTCGAATTCGATTGAAATAGCCGCCGGTCATTCCGGCGGTTTTTTTCTTGGAAGGGGGTGAGCGATGGAACGCGGCCGCATGTGAAGGCGCGGGCACGACGCCCCTGCACACAGTTTGGACAATGGTGTAGTCTGTTTGTGCGAGCTGCCCCGTCGGGAAGTGCCGAAGTCCCTTTTTACGGCAGCGCTCATGCTGTCGGCGGGTCGCCCGGTATTCTGAATAGCAAAACGGAGGGTCACATGCTGTTCGTTTGCACGATCAACTGGACCGAACAGGGAATCCACGCCATCAAGGATTCGCCCAAGCGGGCCAAGGCTGCGAGGGAACTGGCGAAGAAGCTGGGCGTCGAGATGAAGGAACTCTATCTGACGTCCGGCGATTCCGATCTGCTCGCAGCCTCGGTCCACGCTCTGACGGTGCGGGTGCGCACGCTGCCCTGCGCGCCGAACTGCCATGTCAGGGCAGCGCCCACCAGCAATCGAAGCGCCAAGACTGTAGCAACGAACAGATAAATCGATGAGGCGACCGTGCGCCAGCCGATGATCGCAAACTCAATATGCGGCACGACCAGTGGCGGAAGCGAACGTAAGAAAACAGGTTCGGTTGAGAGCATCTGAGCGACCGGCAGGGCAACCGGAGGCAGGGTCGATGACGGCAACGCGAACACGGCGCGGCCGACGAAAAACGGCATCAGCAGCGAAACGACCAGCACGATTTGCCAAACTGCCATCAGAACATGCGGGTTGCTTATGCGTAACGCTTTCAAAGCCAGCCAGATCACTACGGCAAGGACGATCGAACGGATCGCCGCTTCCAGAATTATCGGCAGCATCACTTCCTCCCTCGTTTAGCCGCTTCGATTTTTGCCGCAAGCAATTCCAACTGCTCTTTGCCGAGCATTTTGGCGTCGACAATGCCGACCATGACCTCTTCGATCGAGCCGTTGCAGAACCAGTCGGCGATGCGATGCACCGCCTTGGCCGCTACGCTCCCGCGGTCATGCCGAGGCCGAAAAATGTAGGTCCGTCCTTCGGTGCTGTGGGTCACGAAACCCTTTTCTTCCAGGCGCCGTAACACCATCCGCACGGTGGATTCTTCAGCCGCCGGTCCAGCCGTTCCCGCACCAATTCCGCAGTGATCGGCGCGTAGGTCCAAACCAGCTGCATGACCGTTCGTTCGAGTTCGCCCAATTCCGGCAGATCATCGCGCATTGTTTTGCTGCCACAATTAACGCTACAGTCTGTAGCAAATAAACAGTGCCCATGGCAACCGCCTTTTGCCGGTCGAGGCCGCGCATGCTTCGGCGTCGGTTCGTGCAAAAACCGGGGCGACGAAGCGACAGTGAGAACAGCTGCGTGTACCGCTTTATTCTCCTGCGACATTAATGTCCTGCGACAATTATGCCGTGAAGCCTTCCGCGGCCGACGCATGATTGAATTGAGTTCACGGGGGCGGCCATGGAGAACGGCATGGCTGTCGACGTGGTGCTCTGGTTTATTCTTGCCGCGATGATCGCATTGATATGCTGCGGCTGCATTGCTACAGCGCCCGGTAGAAGGCCGGCAAGAATTCAAGACGGCACGGTTGAGCAGAAGTTTGGTCGCGCCGCCTGAGGCGGTGCGGCGTCATTCCATCGCAATCATGGGCAAGATGAGGCGCGACGCGTGCGCGCCGTCGTGATGGATCGTGTCGGTGCCCATCAGCGACGGATGGTAGGGATGCGAGAACACGCCGTCGGTCGCGGGCAAGTCGCCATTGGCAAGCTCCAGCCGGATGCGGTGATCCTTTTTGAATACGTAAGCGATCGGCAGCACCTCGATGTCGAACTCGTAGATTTCTCCGGGCTTCAGCGGCTGTGGATTCAAGTGGGTGTAGAAAGGCCGCTGTGGTTTCGATCGCGCCGTATCTTTCTCGCGATGCGATGCCTTCAGCCAGCCTTTCGACGCCGGCGTAAAGGCCGGCTGATCGCCTGTACTGCG
>CAWCQV010000007.1:0-17037 GCA_963797775.1 uncultured Alphaproteobacteria bacterium
CCGCGCTGCATTCGTTATCGTGAGGCGCCCGCGCGGCATAGTAGCCTGCTCGAGAGCAATGGCTTTGCTTCGCTCACCCTCGCTATCTGTATTTGGCAAAGATTGCTTCGATAATTTTTTCTGCGACTGGCTTTGGTGATGCAAAAAACAGATAATATACGATCGCATTGTTACTGTTTTTCATCGGTAGCGGCTCCGGAACAAAGCTGAATCCTGCAATCTTTTTCAGGCGCTCACGGAACGCCGCGACGATCGCGTCATTGTCCTGCTTCACGCGATCGGGAGCCGAAAAGAGCTGAAATTGTGCACTGTCGGCATAGGCAGCTTGTTTCCACGTCTCGTCACCCCAAAAGCGGGTCATGCGCTCGATGCCACTTTGGGGCGCTCGCTCCGGATTTCTCCAGATCGCATTCCTATTCATATCCATGACGGGAAAGTTGAGGAACATGTCGATTGCCCGCGCCTGACCGGCTTGCCGCATAACTTCCCAATCGAGGTGAAGACCATAGGGGTCGAGAAGACACAAAGCACGATTGAATTTTTCAAATTGGATCGTTGGTAGAAGTTTCTCAGTCAGATAGGACGTGGCATCGTCGGTGACAATGTCGACATCCTTCCGGTCTTGGCAAAGAGTCCTAAGATAAGTAGTCTTTTCCGGATTCATGTCGATGAAATAAAAATGATCAAACGGTGGACGCACCTTTAGGGCGCGCGCGGGACTACCTTCGACTTGCTTTCCTGTTTCTTTTGAGAGATGAACTCCGGCGTCGCTGAAGGCGTCGATATAAAATTTTGTCAGCCGCCGCCCCTTCTGGCCAGAAAATGCTGTCGTGTAAGCAGTGCCATATTTCTCGACGATCTCAAGCTTCAGCTCGGACCACCGCCCGATCTCATCAAATTGAAAGGTGACGTTCGCGCTCACACGCTTGCCTGAAGCTCAGCCTGTCTCGGCCCATTTCTATGTGCGGGAAACTGACTCCATTCCTCGCCGCCAAGGAGTTGACCACGCGTTTTGGGTGTGCGACCTCCCCACTGTTTGAAGAAGAATGCGACATTGCGCGCCTGGCATTGGTCCCGAATATCGAGAGCCCACTCTTCCTTCATCGGCCGTGCGCCCGGCCCGCTCTCGCCGCCGACGATGACCCAATCGATTTCGGTAAGGTCGAGTTTTCCGACAGGACCAATTAAGGGCTCGATTGAGAGAAAGCGTACCCCGGCGGGCGCTTCACGAAGATGCCGGATGCGTGATGCTTTAGTGCCATCCTCAACGGAGACGCCGAACCACATGTGAGAAGGTGCACGCCGCGTTCCGTACCGCTTGCGCAAGAAATTGCGCATCAAGGACGATCGCTTGGTCAGCACCTGAAACGTATGCCAGGAAGCGACTTCCATTGTATCGAACACTCGCGCGATGAATTCATTCGGAATCTCCTTGTGAAAGAGATCACTCATCGAGTTCACGAAGATCATACGTGAGGTGCGCCACCGAAGCGGTTGTTCGAGCCGCTCTGGCCGGAGCGTTAAGTCAAACCCGGTTTCGAATGGATGTCCGGGCGTTCCCCGAAACCTCTCCGAGAAGCGTTCGGCGTAGCAATGGTCACACCCGGCGCTGATCTTTGTGCAGCCCGTGACGGGGTTCCATGTGGTGTCGGTCCATTCAATCGATGTTGAGTCCGCCATATTGTCCCCATAGAACAAAACAGGAACATATTATAATATGCTTTGCAACGTAAAGGGTTAACTTTTTACACCTCTGATTGTACATCCCAGATCAAGTCGGGGACAGCCGCTTGGCATTGACGAAAAGGCATTCGTCACTCCAAAAACCCGCGCACCCTTTGCGCCACCTTCCGCGCCTTGGCCTTTTCGAGCCGCCCGATGCGGCGGTCGATCCGGGCGGGCTCGATGCAGGCGATCTTGGCAGGCCGCACCACCGACGGCGCCGGCAACCCGGCGCGGTCGAGATCGTCGATCGCGACGTCGCTGCCCCACGGCGCATTGCCGGCACTGGTGATCATGGCGACCCAGACAAGATCATGTGCGGCAAGCCTGCGATTGGAGATCACCAAAGCAGGGCGGCGCTTCTCGGCGAGACGATCGGCATAGGGAAACGGAACGACGACAATGTCGAAGGGGTCAAAGGCCGCCATAGGCCTTCTCGTCGGCCTCGCTCGACCATTCGGAGAAAGTCGCGAACGGATCGTCGGTCTCGTTCGCCGGCGCCTTGTCGAGCAACACGCCGTCGTCGGTCACGCGATAGCGCAACGTGTCGCCGGGCTTGAGCGCGAGCCGTTCGCGCACCGCGCGCGGGATCACGGTCTGGCTTTTGACCGAGACTTTCGAGAAAGCGGCAGGCTTGCGGGTTTCACGGTTCATGGACGATAACATGGCTTACCGTCTTACGTCTTACAAGCCCGTAGCCCGTAGGATGTGTTGAGCCTTTGCGAAACCCATCATCTATCCTCGCCGCTCTATGATGGGTATCGCTTCGCTCCACCCATCCTACGGGCTGACGAGAAGAATGCATTGCTGTTTGACAACACTCGCGCGCGCATGCGCCTGCGAGAACGGGATGACTCATCCGCCCCCGCGACCCGCCTTCGCTCGCTCTGCGAGCTACGGCGGGTTTGAGTCCGCCGGAGCGCGGAGCGCGTAGGCGGAAGCGGGGGAGGGCGGACCATCCGTAGCTCGCGTAGCGAGCGAAGGATAGTGGAAGGGGCGTCGGACTCGACGCTTCGTTGTGACCGCAGGAGGGGCGTCGAGTTCGACGCCCCTTCCACTATCCTTCGCGCTACGCGCTACGGATGGTCCCCCCTCCCCGCTATTCGCGGGGCGGGAAAGATATCAATCCGACTGGATATTGGCGTCCGTGACCATCTTCTTCCACTCGACGAGCTGGGCCTTGATGTAGTCGCCGAGCTCGTCGGGCGTCGAAGAGAAGCCTTCGAAGCCGACGTTTTTGAATTTTTGTTGGACATCCGGGCTGTCGATGATCTTGCGCAGCACGCCGTTGAGCTTGGTCACGATTTCCGGCGGCGTGCCGGCCGGCGCGACGAGGCCCGCCCAGGCATCGATGTTGAAGCCTTTGATGCCGGCCTCGTCCATCGTCGGCAGTTCCGGGAACAATGAACTGCGCTTGATGCGCGTCACCGCCAGCGCGCGCAGCGTGCCGGCCTGGACATGCGGGATCGCGGTGGTGAAATCGGCGAACATCATCGATACGCGGCCGCCGATGATGTCCTCGAGCGCCGGCGGCGTGCTCTTGTAGGGCACGTGCAGCATCTTGATGCCGGCCCATTTCGCCAGCGTGTCGCCGGCGACGATGCCGGCAGTGTTGCCGCTGGCGAACGACAGCTTGCCGGGATTGGCCTTGGCATAGGCGACCAGTTCCTTGATCGAATGGATCGGCAGCTTCGGATCGACCACCAACATCAGCGTAAAGCTTCCCACTCGCGTCACGGGCACGAAATCCTTCACCGGATCGTAGGCCACATCCTTGTGCAGGAAAGGATCGGCCGAGAGCGGCGAATTGGTCCCCATCAACAGCGTGTAGCCGTCCGCCGGCTGATGATGCACGTAGAGCGCGGCCAATGCGCCATCGGCGCCGGGACGATCCTCGACCACGACGGGCTGGCCGAGCGCCTTGCTGAGCGGATCGGCGATGATGCGGCAGATGGTGTCGCTGGCGCTGCCGGGACCGAACACGGCGACGAAAGTAATTGGCCGGGTCGGATAATCCTCGGCGCGAACCGCCACGGTGAGCAATACGGCCACGGCGACGGTTGCAAAAACGGCAAAGAGCTTCCTCATGTCTTCCCTCCCTGATGGCGCAAATTTTTGCTTGCTGGCGTGTCGGCCTTGCGGTGGCGCACGCGCTTTCCGGCGCGGGGAGAATAGCAGATATTTACGCGGCCGCGTCAGGCCCTGCCGCGACAACTCGTTCCACCTCGTCATGGCCGGCCTTGTCCCGGCCATCCACGTCTTTGCGCCGAATTTGCCTAAAGACGTGGATGCCCGCGACAAGCGCGGGCATGACGTAAGAGCAGGTGGCGTGTCTGAGGGTTACCTGATGAACGTGCCGCTACGCAGCTCGGCGAAGGCCTGCTGCAATTCGGTCTGGGTATTCATCACGATCGGCCCGTACCAGGCGACCGGCTCCTCGATCGGCTTGCCGGAAACGAGGAGGAAGCGGATGCCTTGCTCGCCGGCCTCGACGGTGACCTCGTCGCCGCGATCGAACAGCACGAGCGAACGGTTGCCGGTCTGCTCGCGCGTTGCGGTCTCGCTGCCGCCGTCGGTCTTCTCGGTCAAGACGCCGAACGGCGCCGACGAGCCGCGGAAATCGCCGGAGCCCTCGAACACATAGGCGAAAGCATGCCGCTCGACTTCCACCGGCAGGGTTTTCCGCTTGCCGGGCGGGACGGAAATATCGAGATAGCGCGGATCGGCGGCAACGCCTTCGATCGGGCCGCGGCGGCCCCAGAAATCGCCGCACACGACGCGCACCCGGGTGCCGTCGTCATCGACGATCTCGGGGATTGCGGCGGCTTTGACGTCCTGGTAGCGCGGCGCCGTCATTTTCAGCGACGAGGGCAGGTTAGCCCAGAGCTGAAAGCCGTGCATGCGGCCCGCCGCGTCGCCTTGCGGCATTTCCTGATGCAGAATGCCGCGCCCGGCCGTCATCCATTGCACGTCGCCGGCTTCGAGATTGCCGCGGTTGCCGAGGCTGTCGCCGTGCTCGACGCTGCCCGCCAGCACGTAAGTGATGGTCTCGATGCCGCGGTGCGGATGCCACGGAAAACCCGCCCGATAATCGTCGGGCCGGTCGTTGCGGAAATCGTCGAGCAGGAGGAACGGATCGAATTCGGACGTCGCGCCGAAACCGAAGGCGCGATTGAGCTTGACGCCGGCGCCTTCGATAGTCGGCTTCGAGGTGACGATGCTTTTTACGGGCCGGATCGACATGGCGTTATGACCTTATCCTGAAGGGATTTTGTTGCCTTCGAAATGGGGAGCCGGCTGACTGGAGCAAGAAGGCACACGGTTGATACTATGCCTGCGTCATTGCGAGGAGCGAAGCGACGAAGCAATCCAGTATTGCGCCGCCAGTCTGGATTGCTTCGCTTCGCTCGCAATGACGAAGCGGCGATTATCCCAGCGTGACCATGCCGCTCCAGAATTGCTGCGCGTTGCCGACGTCGACGTCGTATTTGCGTACGAAGGTAAGCTTGCCGTCGGCGCCGACGCGCATCACCGAAATGCCGGCGGGAAGCGAGCCGTCCGCCGCGGACATGATGCTGGCGACCACCAGCAGCCGGCCGGTCGGATCGATGCCGAAGGTGCGCAATTGTAGGCCGCGGCCGTCAAGGTTCTGGATGAGATTCGGCTCGCCCGTGGTTTGATCCACGGCAAACACGGCGACGCTGTTCTCGCCGCCGGAGGCCGCTTGTCTCGCGCCGGGTCCCGAAGCCGGAAACGTGCGGTTGGTGAGATAGACGAATTTGCCGTTAGGATGAACGTGGATCGGTCCGGCGCCTTGCGGGACGGCCGTTTTGGGATCCGACAGCGTCTCCTTAACGAACAGCGGCGCTCGCGCAAGGCCGGTGTCGTCGGCGAGTGCGTAGACGCAGAGCTTGTTCTGCCGCTCGATCGAAACGAAGGCCCAGGGCTTGTCCGGATGAAAGTCGAGATGCCGCGGGCCGAAGCCAAAGCCTTTGTCAGGCCCGTTGCCGGGAGCGATGGACGCGAGGTTGGTCAGCACGCCGTCGTTGCAGCGGAATGTTTTAATCGCGCCGGGATCCTCGGGCCTGCCGTCGCTCGCATTATTGCCGCGCGTGACCAGCATCACCGTGCGGTTGTCCGGCGCGGCGAGAATTTGATGGGCGTAGATGCCGGTGTCGAAATTGCCGGGCTGCGCCACCGGCGCACCGATCCTACCGTCAGCGTCGATGCGATGAACGGTGACGTTGCTCGGCGTATTGTAGGCCGTCAGCAGATAAGTCCCGCTCGCGTCGACGCTGGCGTGGATCGGGCGCGACGGCAATGCCGCCGGCTCGCCATGCGGACGCAAGGCTCCCGTTCCCGGATCGATGGCGAGCGCGCTGGCATAGTGCTTGTCGCCGGCAATGCCGGGTCCGCCGCTGCTCGACACCACGTAAAGCGTTCGCCGCGACGGATGCGGCCAGGCATATTGAATATTGGCCGGCAGCGTCACCGTATCGTGCGCGGTCAAAGCGGCGCCGTCGACGTCGAGATCGTAGCGCGTCAGCACCGCGCCGACGCTGGCGTAATACACGGTCTTTGGCATGGCTGGATTTGGGCTTTCCGGATTTGGCTTCCGCGCAGCACGAGATGATGCAGCAAACATACTGTGCCGCAAAATATCCGGCAAATTTGCGCGACCTCGGCGGACGGTCTAGGCGTGCGATTTATTCAGCAACAGAGCGACCAACCGGTCGATCCGGGCGATTGTGCGAAAGTTCGCCGGCGTCATGTCCCGGTCCGGGATCTTGACCGCGAACTCGGCCTCGACCGCGAGCATGAGGTTGACGGTGTCGAGCGACGACATGCCGGCCTCGCTTAGATCTGCGTCATGGCCCACCGAACGGTCGAGCCCGCGCTTGGCGAGGATTTGGCGCACCAGCGCAGCGATCCGATCCGGCGTCGACGAATTGATGCGATCTAGCACGGTGAATTTTTCCCAAATCAAAACGCGAAAATTCGCTGCTTTCCCGAACTATCATCTCATGCAGGGCTCGCTGAATGGTTAGCACGGCATGGGTTTTCGATTGGTAACCTTTACGCCAAAGAAGCGCGCTAATTCCCGATAAAAGCCGCGATGATTTGTGAGTTTTTGCGCTAGCTGTGGCGCAACGATCGCGTCGAATGCGAGAGGCGGCACTTCCAGCGCGAGCCCATTCATGAACGTGCGAACCGCGACGGTTCTAGAAGTCGATCAAGACGTCAAAACAGCGCGTAGCGCCGCACGCGGCATTCTTGCCGCGGCAAGCAATCTGCGCGTCGCCGACGCCGCCGATGTGCTGGCGCGCGCCAACAAGGTCGCCGCGGTTGCGGCGGAGCATGCCGCGGCGGTCGACCGCGATTCGCGGTTTCCCGACGAGGCCATTGCTGCCGCGCGCGCCGAGCGCCTCCTCGGCATCGCGGTGCCGCGCGAATACGGCGGCGACGGCGCCGGGCTCGCCGAGATCATCGACATTTGCTACGCGCTCGGCCGCGCCTGCGCGTCGACCGCGATGATCTATGCGATGCACCAGACCAAGGTCGCTTGCTTGGTCCGCCACGGACGCGCAAGTTCCTGGTACCAGCTTTTGCTGCGCCGCCTCGCCAACGAACAACTGCTGTTCGCCTCCTCGACCACGGAAGGGCAGAACGGCGGCGACGTGCGCAACAGCGCCGCGCCCATTGTCCGCAACGGTTCGCGCATCAGTCTCGAACGGCAGGCGACGGTCATCTCCTACGGCCAGGCGGCCGACGCCATCGTCACGACCGCGCGGCGCGCCGCCGATAGCGCCGGTTCCGATCAGGTTCTGGTGACGTTCCTCAAGCAGGATTACTCGCTCGAACCTCTGGTCGGCTGGGACGCGTTCGGCATGCGCGGCACTTGCAGCGAAGGTTTCAAGCTGGTCGCTTCCGGTTCGAGCGAACAGATCGTGCCGGTGAGCTACGACAAGATCCACGCCCAAACCATGATGCCGGTTGCGCATCTGTTATGGAGCGCGGCTTGGACCGGCATCGCCACCGCCGCAGTCGACCGCGCCCGCGGCTTTGTCCGCAACGCCGCGCAACGCGCCGGCGGGACGTTGCCGCCGGCCGCTGCACATCTGACGCGCGCCAACGCTTCGTTGCGAACGCTGCGCAGCCTGATCGCTGCCGCGCAGCGGCGGTTCGAAACCGCCGCCACGGCCGACCCGGCGCAGCTCGAAACCATCGATTTCCAGACCGGCATGAATTTGCTCAAAGTCAACGCGTCCGAGCTTGCCGTCGCAACCGTCATGAGCGCGATGCAGACCTGCGGCCTTTCGGGCTACCGCAACGACGGCGAGTTCAGCGTCGGCCGCCATCTGCGCGATATCCTGTCGTCGCCGATCATGATCAGCAACGACTGCATCCTTGCCAATATCGCAGCGGCTTCGCTACTGAGCGGCGCTCCGGACTCGCTTTGCGGCTGAATTCATCGCGGCCCCAAACGTTAGAAAAAGAGGCGTGAACAAAATGAACGTTGCATTCAAGCAACCGACCAGGCCGACGCATTCGCTCGATTCGATCGCCGAGGCGCTGTTGTTGCCGACCGGCATCGACGGCGTGTACGCGCGTACCGCCGTGTTCGAACAGGTGGTCGACGGGCTTGCCGCGCTGATTTCGCGCTACCGCGCGCCGGACGCCGAAGTGCTGCGGTTTCCGCCGGTGATGAGCCGCCGGCAACTGGAGAAGTCGGGCTACCTGAAGAGCTTCCCGCATTTCCTCGGCTGCGTGAGCTGTCTCGCCGGCGCCGAGGCGGATATCCGCTCAAGCGTCGAGCGCTACGAAGCTGGCGAGGATTGGACGGACGCGCTGGCGGCCGCCGATCTCGTTCTCAGTCCGGCCGCCTGCTATCCGGTCTATCCTTTGGTGGCGAGCCGCGGCAGCGTGCCCGCCGGCGGACTAGTCTTTGACGTCGCCTGCGACTGCTTCCGGCGCGAACCGTCGAAAATGCTCGACCGGCTGCAGTCCTTCCGCATGCGCGAATATGTCTGCATCGGCAATCCTGAGCAAATCCAGGATTTCCGCGCGCGGTGGATGAAGCGGGCCGAGGGTTTTGCCGGCCAATTGGCTCTGCCCTATCGCATCGAGCAGGCCAGCGATCCGTTCTTCGGCCGCGGCGGCAAGCTGATGGCGATGAACCAGGTCGAGCAGGAGTTGAAGTTCGAACTGCTCATCCCGGTGCATTCGGAAGAGCAGCCGACGGCGTGCGTGAGTTTTAACAATCACCGCGATCATTTCGGCGCGACCTGGAATTTACGCACCGCCTCCGGCGCGACCGCCCATACCGGCTGCGTCGCCTTCGGCGTCGATCGGCTGGCTTTGGCGCTGTTCGCCACGCACGGCGTCGAGCTTGCGCAATGGCCGACGCGGGTGCGCCAAGCGCTGATGGTCTAACTCCATTCCGCTCATTCCCGCGTAAGCGGGAATTCGGCTGGGTCCCCGTTTTCGCGGGGACGAGCGGACCAAAAGTAAGTTACACGCCCATAATGGCGTATTCGGTATAGGCGAGATCGCCGAGCCGCGGGCGCTGCGGGCCCTTGAAATATTTCGGCTTGCTGCCGCGGCGGAATACTCCGATCAGACCGGGTATCGGATCATTCACGTCGACAATGACGATGGCGCGGCCGCGCCGCGCGAGATAGCGGCCGATCGGTCCGGCGAAACGCGCGAAGTCGGCGATATCGCGGCAGTAGATCAGTTGCGCGCAGGGTATGAAGCCCTTGACCAGGCGAGGGCGGAAAACGAACGGATAAGCGCGTCCGGCGCTCACGGCCCACAGGCTAATGCAACCGTGTTCGACATGCTGCAGAAGGATTTCCCGCTCGTACGCATCGACGGCGATCGCCGACGGCGAATCCGTGCCCACTACCTCGACTGTGTCGTCGCTGGACGCCCGATGCAATGCCGGGACACAGACGAAGATGCCCTCGCTGTAGCGCGCAAAGCCCTGCGCTTCGATGATCGGCCAGGTATGCGGCGCGGCCGAGACATTCATATAGGTGACGTCCTTGTGCCGCAGCGCCTGCGAAACCAGAAGCGGCGCATAGGCCCGAAATGCCGGCTCGACATACCAGCTCGACAGATTGCAACGCGGCACGAGCCGATCGCCGGCGCGCATTGTCGAGCAAATCATCAGGATCGCGCCGACGAGTGCGCCACCGGTTTCCAAGAGGTAACCATATTTCGGCAATCCAGGCGGCGGCTCACGCCGCGTCAGCTCATTAAGCGCGCGGTGCCAAAACTGACGATTGCGGTTCGGAAATCCGCGCCGCAGCAGTTCGGTAACGGCGGGAACATCGCTCTCGTCGATCTGTCGGCAGCGAAGTGCCGGCAAAGCGGAAACCATTCGCGTTGACCACGTCCCGTTCGTGAACTTGATCGCAATCGTTGCTGGAATATATCGGCGCGAAATGAACAAACCGTAGGTGTCGGCGCGATGTTGGAAAGAACCATGCCGGTAAAATTAACCATAATGGACCAGATGGAGCAGATCGCCCGCGAGCACGGCAAGATCCTGGCGCCGTTGCGGGAGAATCTGGTGCTGTTGGATTTCGGGCCTCAACTCGCTCGGCTTTGCCGTGCTGGTCGCCCGCCTCGAAGACAAACTCGGCGTCGATCCGTTCACGGCGTCGGAAGACGCGCTGTTTCCCGTGACTTTCGGCGATTTCGTGAAAGTCTACGAAAATGGCGCACATTAAGGCGCAGCCGCTGCGGCATTACATCGGCTCGGCGGAGCAATTCTTCTTCGATCGCAACGGGCGCGCCCGCATCGCCGATCTTGCCGGCGGCACGGTTCTCGGCGGCCGGCTCGCGGAATTTGCCGGCAAATCCGTTGTTGTCGCCACCGGCAGCCAGCTCACCACCGCGCTCGCTTTGATCGAGCTGGACGGCATCGCGCGCAGTCTCACTATCCTGCCGCCCGACGCCGATCCCGATCACTTCGCGGCGATCGTCGCCGGAGCGGACATCGATGCCGTGGTCGTCGATCGGAGCTCTCCGGCAAGCGCCGCTTTCGATCTGCCGGTCGGCGTGACATGCGCTGAGGCAATCGCAGCCGCCGGGCAACTTCCCACGCCGGCGCACGAAACCGAATGGGTCATGCTCACCTCCGGCACCACCGGCGTGCCGAAAATGGTGGTGCATACGCTCGCCGGTCTCACCGCGGCGTTTCGCGGCAGGCCGGTCGACGACACGGTCGTCTGGGGCACGTTCTACGACATCCGCCGTTATGGCGGGTTGCAGATCTTTTTGCGCACCGTGCTTGGCGGAGTATCGCTCATCTTGTCCAGCGCCGGCGAACCGTTGAGCGATCATCTCGACCGCCTCGGCCGTCATGGCGTCACTCATCTGTTGGGAACGCCGACGCATTGGCGCCGCGCGCTGATGTCGCCCTCCATCCGCAAAATCTCGCCGCGTTACGTCCGGCTGTCCGGCGAAATCGCCGACCAGGCCATTCTCGACAGTCTGCGCAATGCATTTCCGTCCGCGGTCGTCAGTCACGCTTACGCCTCGACCGAAGCCGGCGTGGCGTTCGAAGTCCGTGACGGCCTCGCCGGGTTTCCCGCCGAATTCGTCGAACGCGCCCGCGATGGCGTCGAGATGAAGGTGCTGCATGGTTCGCTGCGCATCCGTTCGCCACGCGCCGCGTCGCGTTATATCGGCGCCGATGCGGTGCTGGCCGACCGCGACGGCTTCGTCGATACCGGCGACATGGTGGAATTGCACGGCGACCGCTATGTCTTTGCCGGCCGCCGCGGCGGCATCATCAATATCGGCGGCCTGAAGGTTCATCCCGAGGAAGTCGAAGCGGTGATCAACCGGCATCCGCAGGTGCGCATGTCGCTGGTGCGCCCGAAGGCAAGCCCCATCACCGGCTCGATCGTGATCGCCGACGTCGTCTTAAAATCCGCAACCAACGGCGCGGCCGGCGAACTTGGTCAGGTCAAGGGCGATATCTTGAAACTGTGCCGCGCCGCGCTGCCGCGCCACAAGGTTCCTGCGGCCATCAGTATTGTGCCGGCGCTCGATGTTGCGGCGACCGGCAAGCTGGCGCGGCGCTATGGCTAAAAAGGCCGCCAAGAGTGCCCGCACCGTCCTGGTCACCGGCGGCAGCCGCGGCCTCGGTCTCGGCATCGCCCGCAAGCTGGTCGCGGCCGGCTATCGCGTCATCGCGGTAGCGCGCAAGCCCACCAAGGAATTGACTGCGGCCATCGCGCAAGCCAAGCGCGGCAATCGCGGCTCGCTGCACTTCATCGCCTTCGACCTCGGCAACATCGATGAGATTCCCGGCTTGGTACGGAACCTGCGCCAGGAATTTGGGCCCCTGTTCGGGCTCGTCAATAACGCGGCGGTCGGGCTCGATGGCGCGCTGTCGCTGATGCACAACACGCAGATTGAGGAACTCGTCCGCCTTAATACGCTCTCTCCGATCGTGCTCACAAAATATGTGGTGCGCAGCATGATGTCGGAACGCGCCGGCCACATCGTCAATGTCGCCTCGATCGTCGGCTTCACCGGCTATAGCGGACTGTCGGTCTATGCCGCGACCAAGGCGTCGATGCTCGGATTCACCCGCTCGCTTGCGCGAGAAGTCGGCCGCCTCGGCATCACCGTGAACGCCGTGGCGCCCGGCTTCATCGACACCGACATGACCCACGGCCTTGCCGGCGCGCAACGCGAACAGGTCATGCGGCGCAGCGCGCTGCGCCGCCTTGCCAGCGTCGACGACGTGGCCGACGCCGTCGAGTTTCTGCTCAGCGACCGGGCGGCGAGCATTTCCGGCGCGGTGCTGACCATCGACGCCGGCGCCACGGCTTAGCAGCCCGGATTCGCCAGGAATCTGAGGAAGCCAAAGACTCCATCCGCGACCGATGCCGGAGAGTTTTCGGGATTGTGCCTAAAGCCGGATTTTCCCCGCCATCACGCGCTCGCGGAGCGCGGCATCGAGCGGCACATAAGCCTCGCGTTGCGGATCGTCGAAATACATTTTGTCGCGCACGACCGTCACGTCGAAGCCTTCGCGCGCGAGCTCGATCTTCTTGTGCTTGAACGTTGCCGTCGCCGCGATCTCGTCCTGCAGCCGCAGGAACAGCGGACGGGCATAGGCCGGCAGCCGCCGTGCGAGATGCCGGCGCAGCTCCGCGAAATCCAGCGTTCTATCGGCGACGAGCGCCGCCATTCCGGCGGCGCCTTCGGTTCCGGGAACCGCGACGCCGTAGGCCGTAGCCTCGCCGATGCCGGGAAATTCCATGAGCGCTGCTGCAACTTCCGATGTCGCCACGTTTTCGCCCTTCCAGCGAAAGGTGTCGCCGATCCGATCGACGAAATAGTAGAAACCGCCTGAGTCCATGCGCATCAAATCGCCGGTGCGGTACCAGGCATCGCCAGCTTCGAACACATCGCGCAGAATTTTCCGCTCGGTATCTACGGCGCTGCTATAGCCCTCGAATTCGCCGCCGCCGGCGCCCGCCGCGCCGCGACTGATCCGGCCGATCGCCTCGCCGACCTCGTCGGTCGTGCAGCGGATCGCGCGTCCTTGCCCATCGCGCGCCGGCTCGCCGGATGCGGCGTTGAACTGCACCAGCGCCAGCGGAAAGCGGTGAGCGAGGAACGGCGGCACGCGGCCGACGGCGCCGACTTTGCCTTCGACGTTGTAGAGCGAGATGTTACCCTCGGTCACCGCGTAAAATTCCAAGATTTCGCGGAATTGCGAACCGCGATTGGAATTTCTGCCAGGTCTCGGCGCGCAATCCGTTGCCGCAGCACAATCTTAAACGATGCTGGCGCTCGCGCGGATGATGCGGCGCATTGACGAGATAGCGGCAGAGTTCGCCGATATACTGAAACAGAGTGCAGTCCCAGTCGACAATGTCGTCCCAGAAAGTGCTCGCGGAAAATTTTTCGCGGATCACGACCGATCCGCCGCGAACCAAGAGTGCGCCGGTCGCCGCCACGCCGCCGATTGAATGATACATCGGCAGGCAATCGTACATGCGATCGTCCGGCCCGGTATTCATCAGACCCGCGAACCAGAGGCTCCATTGCAGCAGCCGCCGATGGCTGACATTGGCCGCCTTGGGCAGGCCGGTAGTGCCGGACGTGTAGATCGTCAGCGCGCGGTCCGCGATCGACGTGGCGCGACGCTCCGCTTTTGTCAGCGGCGCCATCGCATGCCGCTCGATCTCGCGATCGATGCGCGAATAATCGCGGCCGCCATGCGACCAGATTTTCGGCCGGGTGGAGAGTTGCGCCGAGCGGAACCGCTCGATGCATTCGGCGGCGACGATGACGTGGGACGGCGCGACGATGTCGATGCAATGCGCGAGCGACGGGCCGCGCAATTGCGTGTTGATGAGCGACACGACGCCGCCGACCGCTGAGATGCCGAGCCAGATCGCCATGTACTCCGGCCGGTTCGGCATCATCAGGCAAACCATTTGACCCTTCGCGAGATTTTGGTCGAGCGCCCAGCGCGCATAGCGGCGGCTGCGCTCGACCAGCGCGCGATAAGTCAGGGTGCCGCGCTCCGAGATCAGCGCCTCGGCGTCGCCTTGGATTTGCGCCAATTCCTCGATGGCGTCGAGCAGGAGGCGCTGCGGATTGCCGGCAATCGGCGCCGTCGCCTCGAGCGCACGCACCCAGTCGCGCAGCGCGGCGTTGTCCGCGCCGCGGCTGTCGCGCGTTGAGCGATCCATCTCGACGAGGGTCATGCTTTAGCATCACGCAACAAAGTGAATCTTTCGCTTCAACAATGGATAAAATTCGAACGAAATGCGCGCGGGCATGGCAAACAATTAACGTTATTCCTTCGAATTCGCCGCGCCTGCGTTGTTCGGCTTTCAAGCCACCGATAAGAAACCCAATTGACCTATAACGGGCATGTTTCTGGCAGGCGGCGGGAAGCATGAAGAACGAGACGCTGGCCGTTCACGGCGGCTACAATTCCGACCCGACGACCAAAGCGGTCGCGGTGCCGATCTATCAAACCGTGGCCTACGAGTTCGACAGCGCCGATCATGGCGCCGCCTTGTTCAATCTTGAGGTCGAGGGCCATCGCTACAGCCGCATCAGCAACCCGACCGTGGCGGTGCTCGAACGCCGCGTCGCGCTCCTGGAAGGCGGCATCGACGCGCTGTGTGTGAGCACCGGCCAGGCGGCGTTGAACTATGCGGTGCTTAATCTCACCGCGCTGGGCACCAATATCGTCTCGGTGCCGCAGCTTTACGGCACGACCTACACGCTGTTCGGGCACATTCTTCCGAGCCAGGGTGTTACCGTGCGCTTTGCTGAATCCGACCGGCCCGAGACAATTGAAAAGCTCATCGACGACGGAACGCGCGGAATCTTTTGCGAGAGCGTCGGCAACCCGGCGGGCAACATTTGCGACATCGGAGCGCTGGCAGACGTCGCCGAGCGCCACGGCATTCCGCTCGTCGTCGACAACACGGTTGCCACGCCGATCCTGCTGCGTCCCATCGACTACGGCGCCGATATCGTGGTGCATTCGTTGACCAAGTTTTTGGGCGGGCACGGCACCACGCTTGGCGGCGCTATCGTCGACAGCGGCAAATTTCCCTGGAAAAAGCACGCGCGGCGCTTTCCGCAATTCAACGAGCGCGATGCGTCCTATCACGGGCTCGTCTATGCCGACCACTTCGGCGAGGCCGCCTATATCGCCCGGTGCCGCAGCGTCTATCAGCGCACCACCGGCGCGGTGCTGGCGCCGCTCTCCGCCTTCCTCTTGCTGCAAGGCATCGAAACGGTGGCGCTGCGGGTCGAGCGCCACGTCGAGAACGGGCGCCGCGTCGCCGAATATCTGCGGCAGCATCCGCGGGTCGAGTGGGTGAACTATGCGGGCTTTGCCGACAATCCCTATCATGCGCTGGCCGAGAAATATCTCGGCGGCCGCGCTTGCTCGGTGCTGACCTTCGGCATCGTCGGCGGTCTCGACGCCGGCAAGGCATTTTACGACGCACTACGCTTGTTCAAACGGCTGGTCAATATGGGCGACGCCAAATCGCTCGCCTGCCACCCGGCCTCGACCACGCATCGCCAGATGTCGGCCGAAGAGCAGCGCCAGGCCGGCGTGCGGCCGGAAATGATCCGGCTTTCCGTCGGCATCGAGCACATCGACGACATCATCGCCGACCTCGACCAGGCGCTGGCGGCGTCGCAGTCGCGCCGCTCGGCGTTGATCGCCGCCGAATAGAGCCGCGGAGGACACGGCCGATGCCGCTTTTTTTGGACACCGGCCGTTTGGGATCGGCAGCCGGGCTCAACGCTGCGAATTGCATCACCGTCGGCTTCGTCAACAACATGCCGGATGCGGCGATTGAGGCGATCGAGCGGCAGTTCACCGATCTAATCCGCGCGGCGACGCCGAAGGCCGTCGTGCTGCTGAAATTGTTCGCCATGCCAGAAGTGCCGCGCGGGGAAACCGCGCTCGCCGCGCTCGCCGAGCGCTATTGCGACATTTCCGAACTTTGGCAGACGCCGCTCGACGGCCTGATCGTGACGGGCACCGAGCCGCGCGCCAAAAGCCTGATGGACGAGCCATACTGGGAAACCTTGAGCAAGGTCGTCGACTGGGCGAAAGACCATACGGCTTCCACCATCTGGTCCTGTCTTGCCGCGCACGCGGCGGTGCTGCACAGCGATGGCATCGAGCGGCGCGCGCTCAAGCGCAAGCGGTTCGGCGTCTTCGATTGCCGGCTGGCCGCCGACCATCCGATGACGGAGCACTTTCCCGAGCCGTTATGGGTGCCGCATTCGCGCTACAACGACTTGCCGGAACAGGCGCTGGCATCGTGCGGCTACACGATTCTCGCCCGCTCGACGACCGCCGGCGTCGATACTTTCGCCAAGCAGGACGGCAGCTTCTTTTTGTTCTTCCAAGGTCATCCGGAATACGAGGCGGATACGCTCTCGCGCGAATACCGCCGCGACGTGGTTCGTTTCCTCAACCGCGAGCGCGAGGATTATCCGGCAATGCCGCTCGGTTATTTCAATGACGATGCGGCGGCCGTTGCCGAGGCTTTTCGGACACGCGCGTCGCGCGACAGGAGCGGCGAACTGATCGGCGAGTTCCCCAAATCCGCTCTCGAGGCCGGACTGCAATGCCCCTGGCGTGCGGCGGCGCTCGGCACTTACGAAAAGTGGTGCGCCTATCTCAGTGCACGAAAAGCAGAGCGGCGGACCATCGCCGCGCCGTCGCCGGGGCTGCGGCTACGCCGGACTTGGCGCGATTGGCCGCTTGGCACGCGCCAAGCCGCCGAC
>CAWCQV010000008.1:0-116213 GCA_963797775.1 uncultured Alphaproteobacteria bacterium
TTTTAAGTCCCTTGCGTCTACCATTTCGCCACGTCCGCGGAACGGACCTCAAATCGAGGTCCGCGGGCCGACTCCGAGCGACGAAGTCCGCGCGGCGGCATTTCTAGAGCATGATCCGGAAAAGTGGAAACCGCCCTGCCGAAGAAGCCAGCCGCTCATTCAGCGTGCTTCTTGCTCTGCGACACCTGCTGCTTCTTTTTCTCCGGCGCGGCGGGCGGCGTCGGGCGCACGCCGGACCACGGATCGTTGCTAACGCTCTGATCGGGAATTTTCTTGGTCGCCGATTGGTAGGCTTTATCGAGTTGCCGGTCTTTCTCGATCTGGTCCGGCGTGCGCTGCTTGTCTTGCTCGAGATTTACGCTCGGCATTGGAAACTGTGCGGTAGCGGTTCCCGTCAGCGCAGCGGTGAATGCCGCCGCGCAGATGAGTTTCCGCAACGTGTTTCGCCTCGTATCCATCACACTCACCGTCTGGCTCTTGTGCGGGTGACCGGGTCGCTATTCCTTGAAAACGTGGCCCCAAAGTTCGTCCCAATCGCCGCCGGAAATATCGGTCACGCGGCCATCTTTCTCGAAGAACTTATTGGGCACCTGAAACATGGCGAGCATGAGCCCTCCCTCCGGCGTCCAGGCGACGTGGCGGCTGCCCGCTTCGCGCCAGACGAATTCGCCGGGACCGACCGTAAAGCCTTTGGCCGGGCCCTCTTTGTCGACGAGCTTGCCTTCCAGCACATAGGTCTGCTCGATCCTGACGTGCTCGTGGTCGGGCAGCGTGGCGCCGGGCGCAAATTTCATCAGTGCGGTGACAAGGCCGGTCGCCTTATCGAGCAACAGTCCTTTGACCTCGCAGCCGGCAAATCGCGTCTTTTTCCACTCCATTTGGGCCGGCCGCACGACGTGCGAATGGGTATCGGGGGTGTCGTGCTTTGATTTGGGCGTGACGGCATCCATGGCGTGCCTCCTCGATTGTCGGATTGGCGGTATGATAGCCGATTTTGGCCGTCAAGACACTACAGGCCCGCGTCGCGGATCGGCGGCTGAAAGGCCAAGCCCGTGTCCCAGGGAAAGTAGATCCAGGTGTCCTGCGACACTTCGGTGATGAACGTATCGACCATCGGCCGTCCCATCGGCTTGGCATAGACCGCGGCGAAATGCGCGCGCGGCAACAGCGCCCGCACGACCTTTGCGGTCTGGCCGGTATCGACCAGATCATCGACGATCAGCACGCCCGCGCCCTGCCCGCCGCCCGACGCGACCACCGGCGCCGCAACGTCCTTGAGCACCTTCAGTTCGCCCTGCCGGGTATGGTTGTAGCTTGTGACACAGACTGTCTCGATGAGCCTGATGCCAAGCTCGCGCGCCACAATCGCCGCCGGCACGAGCCCGCCGCGCGTGATGCACACGATCGCCTCGAACGGACCGGCATCGCTGAGCCGCCAGGCGAGAGCCCGGGAATCGCGATGAAATTGGTCCCACGAGACCGGAAAGATTTTTTCCGGGCTAAGCGGCTTATCCAGTTCGGGCGGCGGCATTGCCGCAGTATATCAGGGAATCTCGTATACTGTCGTTTCGTCGGCCATGCCGCGCAGCGCCGCGCGTTGCTCCGCGGGCTGCAGGCTTAGATCTTCCAGGATCTTCGCCGATCTCGGATCGTCCACTACCGGCTTGGTCACGAAGATGGCGCGCGAGGACGCCAAGCCCTGCACGCGCGCCGCCACATTGACCGTCTGGCCGAAATAATCCTGGCTGTTGTTGAGTGTCACTGCGAGGCATGGCCCCTCGTGAATCCCGATCTTGAGCAACAAATCCTCGTTGTGGCGCTCGGCGTTTATGCGGCTCATGGCTTCGCGCATCCGCAGCGCCGCCGCCAGCGCCCGGTCAGGCGTCGCAAATGTGGCCATCACCGCATCGCCGATCGTTTTCACCACCGCGCCTGCTTCCGCCGCTACGATCTCGTTGAGGACACCGAAGTGCTGGCGCACCAGGTCGTAGGCGACAAGATCGCCCACCCGCTCATAGAGCGCGGTCGAGCCTTTGAGGTCGGTGAATAGGAAGGTGAGGCTCGTGATCTTGAGCTTCTGGTCCAGATCGAGCGTATCGGTGCGATAAATATCGCGGAACGTCTGATTGGTGAGCAGGCGTTTCGCCGTCACGAAAGACTTGCGCTTGCCGAGCAGGTTATGAAGCGAATCGCCGGCGATCCATAGCGCCGGTAGCACGCGCCGATCGGTCCGGTTTTCCAGCGCGAGGCGCAGCGGGCCAGGCCGCATCTCGACCGTTCCGGTCGGCGCCTTGACCTTGTTGAAGACCATCGAAAGCGCTTGGCGTTCGTTCGTCGGCTCGCCCTTGATATCGATGAATTGCGTGCCGTGGGTCACCGGATCGAACACGATGACGAAGTCATTGGGCAACTGCACCGAGAGCACCGCCCGCTCGCCGGGCAGCAGCTCAATCGAATCGATGGTGAACTCAGCGAGGCTCTTGTCCAATCTTTCGGGCAGATCGACCCCTGAGCTCCAAAAGATCTGCCGGTAATACTCAGCTTCAGGCAGAGAATCCGGATCGTGGCCAGCGATGCGGCGTACCCGCGGGCTCACCGTGAAGGTCACCTCGACCATCTCGTCGAGGGTGGGTTTGTAGCCGCACGCACACAGTCCGCAGGCATATTCCTCGTGATTGACGGTCTTGAGCGTCGAGCCGGCATCGAGCACGCCGCCGCAACCCGGACAGAGCACATTCCACGATAATTCGAACAGGCCGAGACGCGCGGCGTGGAGGAACGCGGCCAGCGCGCGCTCCTCGTCGAGGCCGTTCTTGACAGCAAAAGTAAGTGCATTGATGCGGCACAGGTCGCGATCCGGCGCGTCGCGCACCGCGGCCTCGATCGCCGCGACGCAATCGGGATCGGCCGATTGGCGCAGCACGCTATAAAGAGCTTCGGTTTCGCTCACCGCTCGACATCCAGCCTTCGGATCAGACAAAAGGTAGGCATCGCGCACCGCGGCCACAAGGCGCATGGCCGTGAGCGAAACCCGCGGCGGCGCTCACAGTGAATTGATCCAGTCGACCACTTGTTTGCGGGCGGCCAGCGGCGCCGTCAGGTGGCCGGCAAACACTTCGATATATTTGCTCTTTGGATTCCTAGCGGCGGCGTCGAAGGCGTATTGCGGGCCGCGACGGTCGATCGGATCGAGCTTGCCGACCACCCACAGGAGCGGCACCGGATGCGGCGCGGCTCCGATGGTGGCGGCATTTTTCGGGATCACCGCCGGGCCGTCCGGATCGAACATGCTGAGATAGACGATCGGCGTTGCCGTCGCGATGAGTGGGATACCCTGCGCCATGTCGGGAAAAGTCCGCCGAACGCCGCCCTTGCCCTCGGCAATCAGGGATTTGGCCCGCGCCACCGCATCGGCAACGAAGCTGTGCATCCGGCCAACTTCCGGCAGGTGCCCGGGCGAGAGCGCGACGACGCCGGCGAGATCGGGATGGCGCGCGGCATAGCCTATGGCTGCATTGGCGCCGAGCGAGTGGCCGATGACAACGATTCGCCGCGCGCCCTCGCCTTGCAGCCCGGCCACTACTCCCTCGATCTCTTTGATCGCCTCATCGTAGGTGGCGGCATAGCGGCGGTGAAACGACCACGGCATTTCCGGCGTCGCGACGAGCGCCCCTTCGTCCTGCAGAGAGCTGAGAATTCCGCCGTTGAACGCGCCCGGCCAGCCGCTTTTGCCGTGCAGGTAGACGATGCCGACGCCTTGGAGCGCCGCGTCCGGCGCCGCGCCGCAATCGCTCACCGGCAAAAACGCTGCGGCCAGCGCTAAAAGCGCACGCACCAAATGGGCAATGATCCTGTGCCGGTTCATGCTTGCGATTTGCCAGAGCAACAACAGAAATGAGCGACATCCCGGCGGCGATTGCGCCGCCGCGTTCAGGCTTTTGCAAGCTCCGCCTTGACGCGTTCGAGCATTGCTTGGACGGCGGCTTTTGCGGCGGCGAGTTTATGCGGATCGCGCGAGCGCACCACGACATTGGTGTTGGCGGCGTTCTTTTCATCCATGAATGGATAGGATCCGATCACCACCTCGGGATTGTTCTTAGCAATCTCGCCAAGCGCGGTGCCGATATCGCCTTCGCGGCAGTCGGCGCGTACCGTTTCCGACAACATCCGCGCGCCGGTTTTAAGTTGCGGCGTGACATATTCGAGCATGGCCTGCATCACACTCGGTATGCCGGCCATCACGATCACATTGCCGATGCGGAAACCCGGCGCTCCCGAGACGTTGTTGAGCACGAGTTCCCCTCCGACCGGAACACGCGTCATGCGCATGCGCGCCTCGTTCATCACGCCGCCGGTGAGCGCGACGCGCGCTTGCATGATCTCGACAGCGCGCGGGTGATAATCGATGGCAACGCCGAAGGCCTTGGCGACGCATTCGGCGGTAATATCGTCGTGGGTCGGCCCGATGCCGCCGGTCGTGAACACGTAAGTGTAGCGCGCGCGCAGCGCGTTCACCGCGGCAATAATCTCCGACTCCTCATCGGGGACGACGCGCACTTCTTTGAGGTCGATGCCGATATTGGTGAGATATTCGGCGATGTAGCCGATGTTTTTATCTTTGGTGCGGCCGGACAGGATTTCGTCGCCGACAACGAGGACGGCGGCGGTAACGATGCCGGCGTCGGTCTTGCCCGCGCCGCTGGCCACGCTATCGGACATTGGCTCGATTCCCGTGCTGCGCATCCTCTAGCCCGGCAGCGGCGGCGGCTCAAGCAGGCAGCAGCGTACCGGGTTTCGACGCGGACGTTCAGGAACGATTTTGCGGGGCGACCGCGGCGGCGAGGATGTCGTCGCGCTTTTCGAGGTATTCGTCGCGATCGATTTCGCCTCGCGCATAGCGTCTGGCGAGAACTTCAAGCCCAGTCGAATCCCGCAGCGCCGCCATCGTCCGGACGCGGCGCCGCCATTTGTGCTGCACGTACCAGGCGGTACCGGCAATCACTATTCCGACGATCAACAGCGGCTCGAGCATGGGTCCTATCCCCCCGCCTATAACGGCCAATCGCCGGACCGGTTCCGAGCCAGCCGCGGCGATGGTCAAATCGCCTAAAACATGAGCAATATTCAGGAAATGGCTGACAGCCGAGCCATGTCCTTATGCGTTCGAATTCCTTATGCGTTCGAATTGGCGCGAAGATTGCTAGAAGTATTCGGTGCCGCAGACGTTTACGGGCTAAAGCGGGCCGGGGTCAACATGTTTGACGAAATGCGGGGCAGCGGAGACGCCGTACGACCGGCCTACGCGGAGCTGTCGCAATGGCTGGGCGAAGTCAAACCGGACGTGCTCGATTTCCGCCGGCGCGAGGCGGAGCTGTTATTCCGGCGCATCGGCATCACTTTTGCGGTCTATGGCGATCCAGAGGCGCAAGAGCGCCTCATCCCGTTCGACGTCATCCCGCGCCTCATCTCCGCGAAGGAATGGGACGTGTTGAAGCGCGGCCTCGAGCAGCGCGTTAAAGCCATCAATGCCTATATCAAGGACGTCTATGGCCACCGCGAAATTTTGAAGGCGGGGATCGTACCTGAAGATCTGGTCTTTCAGAATCCGGTGTTCCGTCCGGAAATGAACGGCCAAAAAGTCCCGCACGACATTTATGTGCACATTGCCGGCATCGACATCGTACGGCTTGATGCCGACACCTTTTACGTGCTCGAAGACAACGCGCGCACCCCGTCCGGCGTCTCCTACATGCTGGAGAACCGGGAGATCATGCTGCGGCTGTTTCCCGAACTGTTCTCGCGCTACCGCGTCGCGCCGGTGGAGAATTACCCCGACGAGCTTTTACAAACGTTGAGATCGGTCGCGCCGCCGTCGGCGTCCGCCGAGCCCAACGTCGTGCTGTTGACGCCAGGTGTGCATAACTCCGCCTATTACGAACATTCGTTTCTGGCCGACAAGCTCGGCGTCGAACTGGTCGAGGGCCGCGACCTCGTCGTCAAAAGCGACGTCGTTTACATGCGCACGACCGAAGGACTAAAGCGCGTCGACGTCATCTATCGCCGCATCGACGATGATTTTCTCGATCCCCTGGTGTTTCGTCCGGACAGCACGCTTGGCGTTCCCGGCTTGATGTCGGCCTATCAGGCCGGCAGCGTTACGCTCGCCAACGCGGTAGGCACCGGGATCGCCGACGACAAGGCGGTCTACAGCTATATGCCTGAGATCGTGAAATTCTTTCTCGGCGAAGAGCCGCTCCTGAAGAACGTGCCGACGTGGCGCTGCCGCGAGAGCGCGCATCTCGCTTACGTCCTCGATCGCCTCGAAGAACTGGTAATCAAGGAGGTCCACGGCTCGGGCGGCTACGGCATGCTGATCGGGCCCAAAGCGGACAAAGCGACGATCGCCGCGTTTCGCGCCAAGCTCAAGTCCGATCCGAAGAACTTCATCGCGCAGCCCACCCTCGCCTTATCGACCTGTCCGACTTGCGTCGACGAGGGCATAGCCCCGCGTCACGTCGATTTGCGTCCGTTCGTGCTGTCCGGCCGCACCCGCATCCGCATTGTGCCCGGCGGATTAACTCGCGTTGCGCTCAAGAAAGATTCGCTGGTGGTCAATTCGAGCCAAGGCGGCGGCACCAAGGACACCTGGGTATTGGACGAATAAAGCAATAGGACATGCTTTCGCGTACCGCCGACAATCTTTACTGGCTCGCCCGTTATGTCGAGCGCGCCGAATATATCGCGCGCATTCTCGACACCACGTTGCGGCTCACCACGCTGCCGCTCGCCTATGTCGGCACCACCAACGAATGGGAATCGGCGGTCGCCACCGCCGGTTGCGCCGGTGTCTTCTTCGAGACCTATAAGGAAGCCAACGAGGAAACCGTCACCGAATTTCTCGCCTTCTCGGCCGCAAATCCGTCGTCGATCCGCAATTGCTTCGAGAGCGCCCGGCTGAACGCCCGCGCGGTGCGCACGGCACTGACCATCGAAATGTGGGACGCCATCAACAGCGCTTGGCTCGAACTCAAAAGATGGGGTAATGGGCCGAGCTCGCGCGAGGAGTTCGCGCGTTTCCTGCGCTGGGTGCTGGGATCATCGCTGCGTTTCGACGGCTCCGCCTATCGGACCATGCTGCGCAACGACGCCTATTGGTTCTCCAGGCTGGGCGTCTATATCGAGCGCGCCGACAACACCGCGCGTATTCTCGACGTGAAATATCACCTGTTGCTGCCCGTCGAAGAGCGGGTCGGCGGCCCGCTCGATTATTTCCAGTGGTCGGCGATTCTGCGCACCGTTTCGGCGCTGACGGCCTACCACTGGGTCTATCGCGAGAACGTCAGACCGTGGCTCGTCGCCGATCTGCTCATTCTCAAGGACGAAATGCCGCGATCGCTGGCGAGCTGTTACGAGAACCTGGTGCAAAACCTCGACCGGATCGCCAACGCGTATGGCCGACAGGGCCCCGCGCAACGTCACGCCCGCACCGTGCGCGCCCGGTTGGAAAACTCGAAAATCGAGGACATTTTCCAGAGCGGATTACACGAATTCATCGACGAATTCGTCGAGGACAATAACCGCCTGGGAACCGCAGTGACGCAGCAGTATTTGCTGTAGCAGAGGACGGAGGAGATGACGGGGGACAGATCGGCCTGAAATTGTTTATCCTGTCTTATCCGTCCTCTGTGGTCCGTCCTCACTGTCCGACATGCGCATCCGTATCGCTCATCGCAATGTCTATCGCTACGATCCGCCGGCGGTGGGCGTCATCCAAGTGCTGCGGCTGACGCCGCGAAACCATGAAGGCCAATACGTCGTGCGCTGGCGCATCGATGTTTCGGCGGATACACGGCTGACCGCCCATGAGGATGCCTTCGGCAATATCACCCACGTGTTCTCCGCCGACGGGCCGTTTCGCGAGCTCAGCGTCGAGGTGGACGGCGAGGTCGAGACGCAGAATACGAACGGCATCGTGCGCGGCACCGTCGAGCGGTTCGGGCCCAGCCTGTTTCTGCGCGATACGGCCTTAACGCAGGCCGATCCAGCAATTCGGAATTTTGCGCAAGGCGTCCGGATCGCGAAGGGTGAAGACGTACTCGTCGAGCTGCACGCGATCCTGGACCGTTTGTTCGAAGAAATGGCCCACGATAGCGACGAAGCAGAGGGCGCTGCGAATGCCGCCGCGGCTTATGCGCGCAAACGCGGCCCGTCACGAGATTTCAGCCACATCTTCATCGGCGCCGCCCACAGTCTCGGCATCCCAGCCCGTTATGTCGGCGGCTATTATTGCGGCGAAGACAGCCCCCCAGCGCAGGCGGCCGGTCACGCCTGGGTCGAGGCCGCGGTGCCCGATCTGGGCTGGGTCGCCTTCGATCCGGCGAACGGCTTTTGCCCGACCGACGCGCATGTGCGTGTCGCTATTGGCTTGGATGCACTCGGCGCCGCGCCGGTGCGCGGCATGCGCTATGGCCCGGGCAGCGAGACGCTCGACGTGGCTATTAAGTTCGGCCAGTAAGCTCCACGCCTCCCGCTCCGTAATGGAGAAATGTTATATAGACCGCACGGGGGAGACTTGAGTCGATGACCTATTGCTGCGGCATTCTGGTGCGCGAGGGGCTGGTGATGTTCGCGGACACGCGGACCAATGCCGGCGTCGACAACATCTCGACCTTCCGCAAACTGCACGTCTTCAAGGATCCGAAGAAGCGCGTCATGGCGATCGCGTCGGCGGGAAATCTGTCGATCAGCCAATCGGTGGTCAGCATATTGACAGAGGGCTATGACAATCCGGAAACCGGCGAGCGCGAAACGCTGATGAACTCGCCGACCATGTTTCAGGCGGCCCAGCGCGTTGGCCATGTCATCCGCACCATTCATGCGACCGAAGGCAAGGCGCTTGAATCGTCCGACGTGAATTTCGACGTCTCATTTTTGTTCGGCGGACAGATCATGGGCGAGCGCATGCGGCTATTCATGATTTATTCGGCCGGCAATTTCATCGAATGCACCACCGACACGCCGTATCTGCAGATCGGCGAACACAAATACGGCAAGCCCGTGCTCGACCGCGCCATCAATTACGAGATGGATATTTATGATGCGCTCAAGGTGGGTCTCGTTTCCATTGACTCGACGATGCGCTCCAATCTGTCCGTCGGCTTGCCGATCGATCTTATGGTATTGCGGCGCGACACCTGCGACCCCGAACTGGTCTACCGCATCGAGCCGGGGGAACCCTACTTTACGGACCTGCGCGAACGCTGGTCCGCAGCGTTGCGCGCCGCCCATATCGGCATCCCGCGACCGCCTTACCTCAACAGGCGCTAACGGCCCCGGCGGCTGACGGTTCGATTGCCGCCATTGCGGCCCCAGGGGATTTACCTGCCGTTAACCCATGTCGCCGGGAACCGTCGTGCCGCTGCATCGCGAGTGTGCGCGCCGGTCAAGTGCAAGCCATTGGAAAGCTTTGCTGCCCTAAGGTTCGGGCGAACCAGTATCGCCAAAGGGTGGAAGCGTGTTGCCTGCGGCGCGATCGCAAATCGCCGGGGAAGGCAAACGGTCGCGGTGGGATCAGGCGCGCCTGGTCATGCCGATCGGCGTGATCGTTGCTGTCGCGATCGTCTGCGTCATCGCCGCGGTGGTGATCTCCGCGCAACGCGCCAATGAAGTCGCCTTCAATAACCGAACAGCGGCTGATCACGCAGTCAATCGCCGATCACGGCGAGCATGCGCTGCGGCTCGTTGAAAGCGTCGCGGCAACGCCGCCCGCCACCGCCAAGCTTCGCGACGGCTACGATCCGCAATGGGCCGACCAGCAGATCGGACAATGGCTGGCAAAATTTAATTTCGACATCACCGCCGTCGTTGGCGCCGACGATCGGCTCGAATACACGCACGTCAACGGCGGCGCCGCCACGGCCGCGAACGCGAGCGACTTGCGCGTCGCGCTTGCGCCGAGCATCGAGTTTTTGCGCGGGCGGCTTGGCGCCGCGCCGGACTACACCGTTCTATTGCGCGACGGCCAGAATCCGGCACGGCCGGGTCGCAGCGCCGTTTTTGTCCAAAGCTTTCTCGGCAATCTCGCCTTTATCGCCGCGGTGGCGGTGGGGTCGGATGCCGATCTCGCGCCAGGCAACGGCCATGCCCCGATCGTGATTGCCGTGAAATATGTTGGCAATCGCTTACTCGGAAAGATCGGCAGCCACCTCGAATTGACCGATTTGCGTACCATCGACACCACGTCGCAATCCGCCAGCGGCCGCGCCATCGAGTTTGCCGACGCCAAAGGCAATGGCGTCGCGCGATTTGTCTGGAAGCCGACGCGGCCCGGCGGCGCGATCGTCATGAGCGTCCTTCCCTTCATCGCCGTGGCTTTGGCAGGTCTGGCGCTGCTCGTCGGCTTCGGCATCCGCTATATGCGGCGCACGGCGGCGGAGATCGCCGCCGGCGAGCGTCAATTGCGCCACCTGGCGCTGCACGATCCGGTGTGCGGGCTGCCCAACCGCATCTATTTCGGCGAGCGGCTCGAACGGGCCATCGCCGAGGTGCGCGGCGGCGGGCTTTCGGCGGCGGTGTTCTACATCGATCTCGACCATTTCAAGGACGTCAACGACACGCTCGGTCATCCCATAGGCGACGAGCTTATTCTCAACGTCACGCAGCGATTGAGCCGCGTCATGCGCGGCGACGATCTAGTCGCCCGGCTCGGCGGCGACGAATTCGCCATCATCACTACCTGCGCGTCGGATTCCTATTCGCTGCAGGCCATCGCCGGACGCATCATCGCCGCGGTTTGCGCGCCTTACGCCATCGCTGGCCACAACATCATCATCGGCGCTTCGATCGGCATCGCCGTGATCGACCGCCGCGCCGGCGACGCCGCCGATATTTTGCGCTACGCCGACATGGCGCTTTACCGCGCCAAGAACGAGGGCCGCAATCGCGCGTGCATCTACGATGCGGCGATGGATGCCGACCTGTCGAACCGCAAACTCCTGGAGGGCGATCTTCTCCAGGCGATCAAGAATGACGAACTGCGCGCCGCTTATCAGCCGATCGTCAACGCCTCGGGCGATACCGTGGTCGGCGTCGAGGCGCTGGCGCGCTGGACCCATCCAACCCACGGCGAGATTCCGCCGTCGCGCTTCATTCCGATCGCCGAGCATTCCGGACTGATCATCGAGCTAGGCGAATGGATGCTCCGGCGCGCCTGCCTCGACGGCCGCAACTGGCCGGGCCTGACACTGTCCGTCAACGTTTCGCCGCTGCAATTCCGCCGCTCCGACTATGTCGAAGTGGTCGAGCGCATTCTCACCGAGACCGATTTTGACGCAAACCGGCTCGAACTGGAGCTGACCGAGAGCACGCTCCTTGGCAACCTGGAAACGGCCGAGTTGTCGATGCTGCGGCTCAAAGCCATCGGCGTGCGCTTTGCGCTCGACGATTTCGGCACCGGCTATTCGAGTCTGCTCTATCTGCGGCGCTTCCCGTTCGACAGGCTCAAAATCGACAGCAGCTTCGTGCGCTCGATCGAGAAGGCGCCCGATGCCGCCGCTATCGTGCATGCCGTGGTCAGCCTCGGGCGCGGGCTCGGCATGAAGGTGACCGCGGAGGGCGTCGAGACCGCCGAACAGCATTTGTTCCTGCGCGCCGCCGGCGTGCACTCGATGCAGGGGTTCCGCTTCGGCAAGCCGGACACCGCGAGCGAGATCACTCACCGGCTCGCCTCCCCCGACGAGTACCGCGTCGGCAGCCCCGACCTTGAAGTCGCGATGGCGAGCTGATCGCGTCCGCTCGCCCCATCATGTAGCCTGGATTGAGCGAAGCGAAATCCGGGAACACCCCGCAAATCGGTGCAATATCGTCGAGGCCGACCCCGATTGCGCAAAGCGCAATCCGGGTTACGATTATCCGTCACAAAAAGGGAGGCATTCATGGCGGCGCGGAAAGTTGCATTGGTGACCGGGGCCGGCACCGGGGTCGGCCGGGCGGTGACGCTCGCGCTGATGCGCGAAGGCTATGCCGTGGTACTCGCTGGACGGCGTAAGGACATGCTTGACGCCGTCGCCAAGGAAGGCGCGCAGACGCTCGGCGAGGCGTTTACCGTTCCCGCCGACGTCGCCGATCCGGCCTCGATCAAATCGCTGTTCGCCAAGACCAAGGAAACCTACGGCCGGCTCGATCTCCTCTTCAACAATGCCGGGATCGGCGCGCCGGCCACGCCGATCGAGGAAATCCCGCTCGACAAATGGCAGGCCGTGGTCGCCACCAATCTCACCGGCGTTTTTCTGTGCACGCAGGAAGCGATCAAAATCATGAAGGCGCAAAACCCGCGCGGCGGCCGCATCATCAATAACGGCTCGATCTCGGCGCATACGCCGCGGCCGGGCTCCGCTCCCTATACCGCGACCAAACACGCCGTCAGCGGGCTGACCAAAACGACCGCGCTCGACTGCCGCGGCTTCGACATCTGCTGCGGCCAGATCGACATCGGCAATGCGGCAACCCCGCTCACCGACCGCATGGTGCAGGGCGACGGCGTGCCGCAGCCAGACGGTTCGAAAAAGATCGAAGCGCGCATGGCCGCGGAGGATGTCGGCCGCGCGGTGGTCTACATGGCAAGCCTGCCGCTCGACACCAATGTACTGTTCATGACCGTGATGGCGAATTTGATGCCGTTCGTCGGGCGGGGATGATCGAAGCACATGCTCGCGGACTGGCACGAATTCTACGGCCTCCTCGGCACGGCCGCCGCCGCGCTTCTCTCGCTCTTGTTTGTCGTAGCCTCGATCGGGGCAAGCGTTCTCACCCCGGAAACGCCGGCGCCACGCGCACCTTCATGAGCCCGGTCGCATTCCACTACGCCAATGTCTTGTTTCTCGGTCTCGTCGCGCTGATCCCGACGCAGACTTACGAGTCCTTCGGCCTCACCCTCGGCGTTGCCGCCGCGGGCAGCCTCACCTATTCGATGGTCATCCTCATCCGGGTGTTGCGCGACTCGCGCGCCGATATGGCCGACAACCTAGCCTATGGCGCCGTTCCTGCCGTCTGCTACACCGCGGGCCTTGTCTCGTCGGTCCTTATCCTTAAAGAGTCCGCAGCTGGCCTCAATATGCTGGCCGGCTCGGCGCTGTTGTTGCTCGTCGTCAATATTCGCAACGCCTGGGATTTGATGCTGTCGATGGCGCGCCGCGCCGCCGCGCAGCAAAAAAAGACCGGGCTCTGACCCGAGTGCTCTATTCGGCCGCCGTCACCCTGATCTTCGTGCCGGCGCGTACCTTGGCCAGCGTCTTCACATCACCGAGCGCTTTCGCCCAAATGTTGCACGGGCTTGCGAGCCGCGTCTCGTCGCCACTGGAGAGCGGCGTGCGGCCGAAGCCGATGGCGATGGCATGGCCGTCCGGCCAATAGGCGATCTCGCCCGGCGTCACCACCGCGCGCGCGTCCTTCTCGCGCGCGACCTTCACCGGGATATCGAAATAGACCTCGTCGCCCCAAGTGAGCGCCGACGCGGCAATCGGCATCGCCGCCACGATCGCTTTGGCGGTCGGTGTGTCAAGCGTCTCGACGTCGAGAGTCAACGAACCAAAGTCGAAGCGGATGCGCACCGGGGTCCCTCCCCGCTCGTCTTTGCCGGACTTGATTCGGCAATCCATGCATAACCGACACAAATTCAAGCGCCGCATGGATGCGCGGGTCAAGCCCGCGCATGACGAACGATGGGGTCGGGTGATAGGGTGTAGCGTCCGACATCAAAGGACATCCACCAGAGGCCATGCCCATGCCGCTCTCCGACGCCGTCAAGACGCTGATCCGCAATGCCTGGGACGACGGCTGTCCCTGCCTCGTCGCCACCAATGGACCGGCCGGCCCCAACATCTCGGTCAAGGGCAGCATGATCGTGTTCGACGATACCCATCTCGCCTATTGGGAGCGCTCCAAGCGCACGGCGCTCGAGAACCTGTCGCACGACCGGCGTGTCTGCGTGATGTACTCGAACTTCAAGGCGCAGCGCGACGGCGCGCTGGAAAGCGGCTTCCTGCGCTTTTACGGCAGCGTTGCGCTGCACGAGAGTGGGCCCGTGCACGATGCGATTTTTGCCAAACTGTTGCCGCGCGAGCAGACCCATGTCGGCGCCGATACCGGCATCGGCGCGCTCCTCAAGATCGAGCGGGCCATCGATATTCGGGGGAAGGCGATTTTGTGACTCAGGTGCGCTGACAATCGGGGTCGCATCAATAATGCCAAACCTGCAATCGGCGCTGGGCGTCGTCGCCATCCTCGCCTTCGCGTGGCTGATCAGCGAGAACCGCCGCGCAGTGCCGTGGCGGCCGGTGGTCACCGGGCTTACGACCACCTTCGCGCTCGCTCTGTTGATGCTCAAGGTGCCGCAGACCGAGAACGCCTTCGACTTCATCAACCGCGCGGTGGAAGCGATCGCGGCGGCCACCAAGGCCGGCACCTCGTTCGTGTTCGGCTATGTCGGCGGCGGCGCGCCGCCGTTCGAGGTGAAGACGCCGACGGCGCAATTCATTTTGGGCTTCCAGGCGCTGCCGGTCGTCCTGGTAATGAGCGTGCTGTCGTCGCTTCTGTTCTACTGGCGAATCATGCCGCCGATCGTGCGCGGCTTCTCCTGGGCGCTGGAAAAAACGCTCGACGTCGGCGGCGCCGCCGGCTTATCGACGGCTGCGAATATTTTCGTCGGCCAGGTCGAGGCGCCTTTGTTCATCCGGCCCTATCTCGCCAAATTGTCGCGCAGCGAGATGTTCATCGTCATGACCGGCGGCATGGCCGGCATCGCCGGCACGGTGTTCGTGCTTTATGCAACCATCCTCGCCAACGCCATCCCGAACGCCGCGGGCCATATCGTGGTCTGTTCGGTGCTCGGCGCGCCGGCGGCAATTCTCGTCAGCCTGATCATGGTGCCCGATCCGTGTCAGCAGCACACCGGCGGCCGGCTCGATGACGTCGAGCAGGCCGCCACCTCGACCATGGACGCCATCGTCAAAGGCACCGGCGCGGGCCTTGAGTTACTCCTCAACATCGTCGCCATGCTGGTGGTGTTCATTGCGCTGGTTTCTCTCGCCAACGCCATCCTCGGCCTGTTGCCGGATTTTCTCGGCAGCCCGCTGACGCTGCAACGCGCGCTCGGCTGGATCATGGCGCCAGTGTGCTGGCTGATGGGCATTCCGTGGTCGCAAGCGGTGATCGCCGGCGGCTTGATGGGCATCAAGACAATTTTGAACGAGCTGGTCGCTTACTTGCAGCTTGCGGCGCTACCACCGGGCGCGCTCGACACGCGCTCGAGATTGATCATGCTTTACGCGATGTGCGGCTTCGCCAATTTCGGCTCGCTCGGCATCATGATCGCAGGGCTTTCGACGATGTGTCCGGAGAAACGCGACGAAGTGGTATCGCTCGGCTTAAAATCGATCCTGTCCGGCACGCTGACGACGTGTTTGCTGGGGGCGATCGTGGGCGTGCTGGATTAGACGACAGAGGACGGAGGACGGATAAGGAGAGCAGACTGATCTATCGTCCGTCGTCTGTTAATGCAACCTGAACTCGCCGTCGATGGCGCGGATCTCGGCGGGCTTGATCAGGCGAGCATGCGCCACCGTGACCGAGTGCAGCGGGCCCTCGAGCTTTTCCAGCCAGAAATTGAGGAATTTGTTCAGCACCGGAAAGTTCGGGCAGAGATCGTAGTCCTGCCAGACATAGGTCTGTAACAGCCACGGGTGATCGGGCCGCCGATAAAGGATATTGGCGGTGGTCAGTCCATAGCCTTCGAGCTGACTGCGAAACTCTTGCGACACCATAGTGCCCTCCAATCCCGGCTCGGGAATGTTTCGAGACTCGCTTCTCCATTGCAAGCCTCAAAAGTGAATAAGTTGTGTATTCTCAAGGCACTAGCAGCATCCATTCCTCCCTGCTAACAACCATCTCTGCTGACAGCCGGGAGCGGCTCGAACCTGTCAGTGCAATAACGGAACCGCTGCGGGCCGGGTTGCAGCCGACGAAACCGGAATATTTTCGGCACTCGAGCGGAACCCGCGCGGTTAACCAACCGCAAAAATTCGCTTCTCCTTGTTGGCAATCGATTCCAATGAGTGCTAAAAAATTTTCAGGCGGACCTTGCGGGCCAAAAAATCAGCCCCATTTCGCCGTCAGGCGGTCAGCCCAGGGTGGAAATTCAAACGATCTCTGGGACACCGCTACCACGCACACGTCGGACTTTTCAATAACTTAGGAGGACATCATGAAGTTTCGTCCGCTTCACGATCGCGTCGTCGTCAAGCGCATCGATGCCGAGGAAAAGACCACCGGAGGCATCATCATTCCCGACACTGCCAAGGAAAAGCCCTCGCAGGGCGAAGTCATCGCCGTCGGCCCGGGCGGCCGGGACGAGGCGGGCAAGCTGATCCCGATCGACATCAAGGTCGGGGACCGCGTGTTGTTCGGCAAATGGTCGGGCACCGAGGTCAAGATCGACGGCCAGGAACTCCTGATCATGAAGGAGTCCGACATCATGGGCGTGCTCGACGAGCAAGTTGCCCGCAAGAAGGCCGCGTAACAAACAACCCGTCATCCTGAGACGGCCGCGCAGCGGCCCTCGAAGGATGACATTCCGTGACACTACCCTTCGAGGCGAGCTTCGCTCGCACCTCAGGGTGACGTAACCAGGAGAGACACTCAAATGGCTGCCAAGGAAGTTAAATTCTCGGTCGATGCGCGCGACAAGATGTTGCGCGGCGTCGACATTCTCAACAATGCGGTGCGGGTAACACTCGGCCCGAAGGGCCGTAACGTCGTGCTCGACAAATCGTTTGGCGCGCCCCGCATCACCAAGGACGGCGTCACCGTCGCCAAGGAAATCGAGCTCGAAGACAAGTTCGAAAACATGGGCGCGCAAATGGTGCGCGAGGTCGCCTCAAAGACCTCCGACATCGCCGGTGACGGCACCACGACGGCCACCGTGCTCGCTGCGGCAATAGTGAAGGAAGGCTCGAAGGCGGTTGCCGCCGGCATGAACCCGATGGACCTCAAGCGCGGCATCGACCTTGCGGTCGAGACCGTGGTCGAGGAGCTGAAGAAGAACTCGAAGAAGGTCACCTCGAACGACGAGATCGCCCAGGTCGGCACGATTTCGGCGAACGGCGACCAGGAGATTGGCCGCTTCCTCGCCGAGGCGATGAAGAAGGTCGGCAACGAGGGTGTGATCACGGTGGAAGAGGCCAAGAGCCTCGAGACCGAGCTCGACGTGGTCGAGGGCATGCAGTTCGACCGCGGCTACATCTCGCCCTACTTCATCACCAACGCCGACAAGATGCGGGTGGAGATGGAGGATCCCTACATCCTCATCAACGAGAAGAAGCTCTCCGCGCTCAACGAGCTCTTGCCGTTGCTTGAAGCGGTGGTGCAAACCGGCAAGCCGCTTCTGATCGTGGCCGAAGACGTCGAGGGCGAGGCACTCGCTACGCTCGTCGTCAACAAGCTGCGCGGCGGCTTGAAGGTCGCGGCGGTGAAGGCGCCGGGCTTCGGCGATCGCCGCAAGGCCATGCTGCAGGACATCGCCGTCCTCACCGGCGGCCAGGCGATCAGCGAGGACCTCGGCATCAAGCTCGAGAACGTGACCATCGCCATGCTCGGCAAGGCCAAGAAGGTGATGATCGACAAGGAGAACACCACAATCGTCAACGGCGCCGGCAAGAAGAAGGACATCGAGGACCGCATTACCCAGATCAAGGCGCAGATCGAGGAAACCACCTCCGACTACGACCGCGAGAAGCTGCAAGAGCGGCTGGCCAAGCTCGCCGGCGGCGTCGCGGTGATCCGGGTCGGCGGCGCCACCGAAGTCGAGGTGAAGGAGCGCAAGGATCGCGTCGACGACGCGATGCACGCGACCCGCGCCGCGGTCGAAGAGGGCGTGCTTCCGGGCGGCGGCGTGGCGCTTCTGCGCGCCACCGAAGCGCTCAAAAAGGTACGCACCCACAACGAAGACCAGAAGCACGGCGTCGAGATCGTGCGCAAGGCGCTGCAGGCTCCGGCCCGACAGATCGCCACCAATGCCGGTGAGGACGGCTCCGTCATCGTCGGCAAGATCCTGGAGAACTCGAGCTATGGCTTCGGCTTCGACGCCCAAGGCGGCGAATATGTCGACATGGTGAAGAAGGGCATCATCGATCCGACCAAGGTCGTGCGCCAGGCTCTGCAGGGCGCGTCCTCGGTCGCCGGTTTGCTCATCACCACCGAGGCGATGGTCGCCGAACTGCCGAAGAAGAAGGACAACATGCCGGCGATGCCTCCGGGCGGCGGCGGAATGGATTTCTAAGCGCACGTCAGGCGACGTGAAATGCGAAGGCCCGGGAGCGATCCCGGGCCTTTTGCTTTCGGAGGACAGACAACGAAGGACAGACGACGGAAGACCGATGCACGAAACTATTTCTCTTATTCCGTAGTCTGTCGCCCATCTACGCGCACGCATATGCCTGGTCGATCAGCCGAACCGCGCGCAGGCAATCCTGCACGCCGACCGGCGCTGCTTTGCCTTGCTGCCAGTGGTCGAGCGCGTCGCGTACCGTGGTGAAATAGGGCGTGGTGATGTCGGCGCCGGGAAGGATCTCATCCCCCTTCGCCATGGCGAGCTTCACGATCCCGTCCTTCATGGTGAGGATGGCATCGCGGCCGGCGATCTTCCATTCACCGTCGGTGCCGTCGCGGGGAAAGCCATTGCCGACCTCGACGGTGCCGAGAACGCCGCTCGCCGAGCGCAGCATGACCGAGGCGTAGTCTTCGACCGGGCAGTCCTGCGCGCGGCGGCTGATTTGCGCCCCTGTGACTTGCGCATCCTCGCCGGTGAGATGCAGGAACATGTCCATGCCGTGGGGGCCGAGATTGCGCAGGCACCCGCCGCCGGACTGGGCCGGATCGAGCATCCACGCGCAATCCCAGCCGACATAGCGGGGCGGCCGCGGCCGATTGATGCGGACGTAGATGTGCGACAGCGGGCCGAGCCTGCCGGCGCCGAGGAGTTCTCTCGCGCGGGCGGCGAAGGCGCCGTAGCGCTGCGCCAGCGGCACGGCGATAAAGGCGTTGCGCTTCGCCGCCTTGGCGGCGACACTTTCCAATTCCGCCGCATTGATGCTCATCGGCTTTTCCATGAGGAACGGATAGCCCTCGTCGAGCAGATCGTGGGCGATCGCCGCCATCTGCGAATGCCGCCCGAGCGCGACGACGAAATCCGGGCGGGTCGCGGCCAGCATCTTGCGGTAGTCGGTGAAGGTCGGCGGATTGCCCACCGCGGCCGCGCGTTTCGCAACAAGGCCGGCGTCGGAGTCTTGTACCGCGACCAGTTGCACGTCCGGCATCGCGATCAGATGGCGCAGATAGGCGGCGTCGTTGAGCGCATGCCAGTGACTGACCTCGATAGCGGCGACGCGAATTGTCATTGGTTTCCTCAGCCTGACTGCACGAGCGGACCGGCGTTACGGATTGTTCGCGCCGAGCCCGAGAATCTGCCGCGCCTGCGCGGCCGTGGCGACCTGATCGCCGAGCATCTCGATGATCTTGGCGGCCTTCTCGACCAGGGCCGCGTTGCTCGGCGCCAGCTTGCCCTTTTCCAGATAAAGGTTGTCTTCGAGCCCGACGCGCGGATGGCCGCCGAGCAGCAGCGTCTGCGCGACCATTGGGAATTGATGCAGCGAAATGCCGAAAGCGAACCAGGGCGAATCCGGCGGCAGCAGATTGCGCATATAAGCCATCGCTTCCGGCGTCGCCGGCTGACCCCAGGAAATACCGAGGCAAATCTGGAACATGCCGGGTGGTTTGACGATGCCCTGCTCGATGAAACGCTTGGCGAGCAGCAGATGGCCGGTCTCGAACACTTCGAGTTCCGGCATGACGTCGGCTTTCTTTATCGCCTCCGCCATCTTTTGCAGGTGACTGGGCGTGTTGACGAAGACGCGGTCGCCCATGTTCAGGCTGCCCATGTCGAGACTGCAAATGTCGGGCTTGAGCTCGACGACATGGCGCACACGCTCTTCGGGAGACTTTAACGAGCTGCCGGGACCCGGCTTCGACGGATCGTTCTCGTCATGGGTGAAACGCGCGCCCGGACCGGTAGTGAGGTTGATCAGCACGTCGCTGCCGCTTCCCCTGATCCGCTCCACTACTTCGCGGTAGTGCGCGCCGTCCATGCTCGGCTTGGTTGTTTTTGGGTCGCGCACATGGATGTGCACGATCGCGGCACCGGCCTTGGCGGCGTCGAGCGCGGAATTGGCGATCTGTTCCGGCGTCACCGGCACGGCGGGATTGCGCCCGGGCGTATCGGCCGAGCCGGTGACCGCGCACGAGATGATAACCTTGCGCTGCATGACCTCCCCCAGATGCTCGGCGGAATTTTCAAGCCGTGCGGGCCCGCGGCGCCGATGCCCGCGCTTTATAGCCGGGCCGAACCGCGGTGTCGCGTGGGGGCTAAAACGGAAACGACCACGAGCGAGGGCGCGCGTTCATCCGGCGTCGCCTGATCTCACCGTGGCCGTTGTGGCGATGGAGAAAGCCAACACATCTCCACCGCCACTCGCATTTTGATATAGCATCGCTTGGTGACAGTCCGGATGACTCCAAAATCAGGGAAAATCAGCGTTGGCCGGATCTGCGTCGGGGTAGGCGGCTGGACCTTTGCGCCGTGGCGCGGCCTGTTCTATCCGGAGCGACTGCCGCATGCGAAGGAACTTGCCTATGCCGCCGAGCGGCTGACCTCGATCGAGGTCAACGGCACATTCTACCGCTCGCAGACGCCGGCGACGTTCCGCAAATGGGCCAGCGAGGTGCCGGCGGGCTTCGTGTTCTCGCTCAAAGGGCCGCGCTTTGCGACCAACAGGCGCGTGCTCAAGGAAGCCGGCAACTCCATCAAGCGCTTTCTCAATTCCGGCGTGACCGAGCTGGGCGATCATCTCGGTCCGCTGTTGTGGCAGTTCGCACCGACGAAAAAGTTCGACGCCGTGGATTTCGGCGGCTTTCTCGAGTTGCTGCCCGAAAAATTCGATGGTCGCGCGTTGCGGCACGTCATCGAGGTTCGGCACGACAGCTTCCGCACGCCCGAGTTCATTTCATTGCTGCGGAGCTTCGCGCTGCCGGTCGTGTTCACGGACCACGCTAAATATCCCAACATCGCCGATGTCACCGGCGACTTTATTTACGCCCGCCTGCAACGCGGCAAGGACACGATACCGACGGCCTATCCGGCAAAGGAGATCGCGGCCTGGGCCGGTCGCCTGCGCTCCTGGGCGGCGGGTAAATCACCGGATGACCTGCCACATGTCGATCCGGCGCCAAAGGCCAAGAGCGCGCCGCGCGACGTGTTCGCTTATGTCATCCACGAGGGCAAGATTCGCGCGCCGGCAGGCGCGATGGCGCTGATTGCTAAATTGAATGAGTAAAGGGTGCTAGCTTATGCTGGCCGCAAAGTGCTAACGGCCACAAACAACTCGGCGCGCGTACATCCGGCGTCGCCCATCGTAAGTGGCCGTCCCGCGACGGAGCCCTTAAAGCTCGACGCCGCGAGACGTACATAGGCGCTATATGGCGGTTCTGCAAGGCTGGCTTTTGTGTAAGATTAATGCCCGCTAGGCGTTCCAAAACGTAATGCGCAAGGCGCCGCAAGTCAGTGCCCGAATGGCGACCGAATTTTCAGGAGGAAATAGTGATGGCGATCAATCAGCCGAACGGCGATGAAGACCTCGGACGCGCTGTCGCAAGCGCGATCCACGCGCATTGGGCCCTGTTTCTGTTCGAGGGGATCGTACTTGTCGTTCTCGGCGCCGCGGCCATCATCGTGCCCGTCATCGCCACGCTCGCTTTCACGCTCGTCATCGGTTGGCTGTTTCTGATCTCGGGCGGCGTCGGTCTGGTGACGACGTTCTGGATGCGTAGCGCGCCCGGCTTCTGGTGGGCGCTCCTGTCCGCGGTCATCGCCATTGCGGCGGGCGTCATCCTGATCAGCTGGCCGATCAGCGGCACGCTCTCGTTGACGCTCGTCCTCATCGCCTTCTTTGTGGTCGAGGGCGTTGCCACGCTGATGTACGCCTTCGAACATCGCGCGCAACTTTCCGGCCGCTGGGGCTGGATGCTCGTGAGCGGCATCGTCGACCTGATCCTTGCCGGCATTATTTTTGCGGGCCTGCCCGGTACCGCGACTTGGGCGCTCGGCCTTCTGGTCGGCATCAACATGCTGTTCGGCGGCACCGCGATGATCGGCATGGCGCTCGCCGCGCGGCATCCGGCGTAGGCAGATAACCAAGCCGCTCGTCCCCGCGAAAGCGGGGACCCAGCAATTCAGCATCTTTCTGGATTCCCGCTTGCGCGGGGAATGAAGGGAGTAACCCTTCATTCCGCCGGCTGCGGCAGCCGGGCCTTTTCCACGCCATTGGCGATCAGCGCGATCAGCAGCACGGCAACTAGGAATCCGAGCGCAATCACTGCGGTCGCACCGAGCACGAGCCCGAAGCCGCCGCGCGCATAGAGCACGGCGATCATCGACACGGCGACGCCGGAAACCATGAAAGTCAGAAAATAGCGCACCGCGTAAACCCGGCCGCGCCAGGCGTCGGCGGTGTAGCGGGCGATGACGAGATCGTTCACGGTGATCTGACCGTAGATGGCGGCCATCGTGAAGGCCAATGCGAACAACAGCGTAATGCCGCTGGCGTAGGCCGCCCAAACCACGCCGCCGAACTGCATGACGGCGAGCGCGGCGAATAAGATGTGCAGCGGAAAGCGCTCGACCAGCCGGCCGACCGTGATCTGCGCGATCGCGCCGCAGAGAAAAACCGCGGTCGTCAGGCCGCCGACGGCGAGGAGCGAAATGTCGTTGCCGACGCGTTCGTCGACGATTTTCGGCAGCGAGACCGAGATGGTGTTGAACACTAGACCGGCGCTCAGCGCGACAACGACGAAAAGTCCGAAAATAGTCGCGGCGAGCACCGGCGACAGCGCAACATCCGGCGCGGTCGAGCGCGAGGCAACGTGGCCCGCTTTCTCCTCCGGGACGAGCCACAGATAGACCGCGCCGGTTAAGACGCAGATCACGCCTGGAATGAGAAAGGCGCCGCGCCAAGACAAGGCCGCCGTCAGCGTCGCCGTTATTCCCGCCGCAAGCGAGACGCCGAGATTGCCGCAGACGCCGTTGAAGGCGAGCGTGCGGCCGCGCTGGGTCGCTTTCTCGATGATCATCGCGGTGCCGACCGGATGATAGATGGCCGCGAACACGCCGAGCGAAAACAGGGCGAAGGCGAGCGCGTAGAGCGACGGCGCGAAGGCCGCGGCGACGAGCGACGCCCCGCAGCCGATATAAAACGCGAACATCAGGTTGCGGCGGCTCCAACGGTCGCCGAGCCAGCCCGCCGGCAGCGAGAACAGCCCGAAAGCGACGAAGGAGGCGGTGCTAAGCCAAATAAGATCGGCATAGGAGCGGCCGTAGACGACGGTCAGTTCGAGTACAACAGTCGGATAGATCAGAATAACGAAGTGATCGAGCGCATGCGCCCAATTCATAAAGCCGATTGCAAGCCGCTGCCGCGCGGCGTCCGCTGCGCGATCGGGCGCCAGGGAGGGAGATTGGACCGTCGTTGCAACCGTCATCGTTCAATTCCTGCCTGATCTCAAACATATAGCGCGGGTCCCGACGGGCACATACCCCATTCTTGCAGGGCAGACCGGCAGCGCCCCCGGTGTTCGTTTGAGGAGTTTTCCACAGGCTCGTCCCGGTGGGAGCCGCTCCATCTTGGCAAGTTGCACAACCGCTTTAACCTAAGGTTGTTCGCGGGGCAGTTGGGGGCCCTCAGTGTCGCTGGTCAGGGTTGTTGGCACGATGGCGGTTGCCGTCGCGGCTACGCTGTTGTGTATTTTGCCGGGCCGAGCGGAGACCGCCGCGTCCAACAGCCCCGCTTTTCTCCTCTTCGGCGGCACCGATCTGTGGCGCTATGGCGCCTTTCTGTACGGCGGTGCGCTGTGGTCGCCCGCGGGGCTTAATGCCGACAGCTTCACGCTGAAGCTGCTCGTCAACGGCGGCGCCTATACTTACGGTTCAAGCACCCTGCAGCGCGATGTCGACGGCGCGCTCATCTCCGGCGCGGCGCTGCCGGGCTGGCGTTTCGTGCGCGCCAGCCTCACCGTAAGTGTATTCGCAGGCCCCCTAATGCAGGACTACCGGCTCTCGCCCTACGATCCGGGCAGCCGGCTGCACGGCCTTTATGCCGGCGGCCAATTCGCAACCGATATTTGGTTTGAGCCCACCGCCAAGACCATGGCCGCGCTCAGCGGCTCGATCGCATCGATCGGTCTAACTGGCTATGTGCGCGGCGCGCTCGGGTATCGCGTGTTCGATGCCATGTTTGTCGGGCCCGAAACGGCGATGCTGTGGTGCGCGAACTTCCAACAGTTCGAAGCCGGCGCTCACGTGACCGGTTTACATTTTAGCGGCGTCGAATGGTCGTTCGGCGGCGGCTGGTCGATGGACTCCGACCGACGCAGCGGTCCCTATCTGCGCGTCGGAGTCCGCACCAAGTATTGAAGGAAGGCTCAGCCCTTCTCGTCGCAGGCCCAGGCGCGCACCACGCATTGGCGGCCGCCGAATTGAGCGCAGCGCTGCATCGATATGTTCTCGGCCTTGCCGAGATGCGAATTGAGCGCCCAACCGTAAGAGCCGCAGGGGTGCTTGGCGTCGACCGCCATCGCTGCGCAACCGAGGCGCACGACGCCGACGATGCGGCAGTGGCCGCCGGTGCATTTGCGCATCGCCGCGGCGCGCGCATCCGCCGCCGTGGGGTAATCGAAACCGTAGCCATAGGCACCGCAGACGCCGACCGCGAGCGCGCCAGCCGCATTGGCGGCACTAATCGCTGCGCTGAAGAGACCAACGCTCACCGCAGCGAGCACAAACCTTCGCGCAAGTGCAAACATGGAAAGCCCCTCCCCAGAGGATGGCAAGAAGCTAGCCGGGAAGGGTTGCGAGTTGGTGAATGTCAATCCGGGGCCGAGCCAACGGGCCCGCGCGAAGTCGCGCGGCCCGATGACAGGCTCCGCAAGAAGGCCGGAATCCGTAGCCCCGGCGCCGCTTTCGCGGCGATCCGTAAATGACGAATGAGTTTAGGCTTTCTCCAGCTCCTTCTTCACCGCCGCCAGCGCTTCCGGCGTATCAACGTCGGTAAGCGCGGCGGTGCCGGACAGCGGCACTTCCATCACGGCCTCGGGGTAGCGGCCGATCAGATAGCGCGCTCCGACATCACCCTCGACTTCCATGAGGTCGGCGAAAAACCGACGCGACCAGACCACCGGGTTGCCGCGCTTGCCGTCGATGGTCGGCACCACGACGAGCGCCCCCTTGTCCGGATCGAGCGCGCCGATTAGCTGATCGATCAGCCTAGCGTCGACCTGCGGCATGTCGCCGAGGCAGACGATGGCGCCCTCGACTTCCGCCGGTAGCGCGGCGATGCCGGCCTTGAGCGAGGTGCCCAAGCCCTCGGCAAAATTTGGGTTGAATATGAGTTTGATCGGCAGGCCGGCGAGCGCCGCCTCGAGCCGCTCGCGCTGATGACCGGTGACCACGATGACTGGCCGCGCGTGCGACTTCAGCGCCTGCTCGACGACGATGCGAACGAGCGGCCGGCCGCCGATCTCGGCGAGAAGCTTGTTCGGGCCGCCCATGCGGCTCGACCGGCCGGCGCCGAGCACGACCGCGGCAACGGAGCGGCCAGACTGCAGCGGCTCCTCGCGCGGCTGCGGGCGGGTGACGATTTCCATGAGCAAGCCGCCGACGCCGAGCCCGGTGATGTCCTCGCGCGGCACCGGAAGACCAGCCAATAACCGCATGAGCACCCAATCGAAACCGTTCTCCTTGGGGCTGCGCGCGCAACCGGGCGCGCCGATCACCGGACGGCTGCCCGCAGCGCCGATCATCAACAAGTTGCCGGGATCGACCGGCATGCCGAAATGCGCAATCTCGCCGCCGATCGCTTCCAATGCCGCCGGGATGACATCGCGGCGATCGGCAATCGCGGAGGCGCCAAAGACGATGACGAGTTCCGCGCCGGCTTTGAGCACGCCGTTGAGTGCACCGGCGAGTGCCGCGCGCTCATGCGGCACGCGCCGCTCTGCCACGATCGCGGCGTCAGCGGGCTTAAGCCGCTCGGCGGTGATTTTCAGCGTCTTTTCGATCACTTTGGCCGCCAAACCGGGCAGCACGGTCGACACCACGCCGACTTTCCGGACGCGGTACGGTGCGACGCGAAGAAGCGGCTTGGCAACGCCCGACAGCGCAGCATCGCGCGCGGCGCCGGCGACCGCGAAGGGAATGATCTTCACCGTCGCGATCATCTCGCCGGCGACCACCGGCTTATAGGCGGGCAGCGTCGCGAAAGTGATCGCCTCGTCGATCCGGTTGAGCCGGTCGATCGCATCTTTGTCGACGACCAGCACGCCCGAGGTTTGCGCAAACAGATTGGCGCGCCCCGTGAAGGCGCGATCAACGTGAACGCCCTCCCCCGCAACGGCCTTGGCAATTTCAGCCGCGGCAACGTCCTCCGATACGTCGCCCGGTTCGAGCCGCGCCACGACAATGTCTTCGATGCCGGCCGCTTCCAAGGCCGCGACCTCGGCCGGGCCGATTAGCGTTCCCTTCTTGAGAACGAGTCCGTCCTGCCGGATGGTGTGGACGGCGGTTGCGCCGACCGCATCCTTGGGCACGACCGCACCGAACTTCATGACGCGGCCTTGACCGGCTCGACGTCCACCTCTTCGTGAAGCCGCTCGGTGATTTGCGCCATGATGGCGACCGCGATCTCGGCCGGCGACACCGCGCCGATGTCGAGTCCAATCGGCGCGTGAATGCGCGCGAGGTCGGCGTCGCTGATGCCCGTCGCTTTGAGCCTCTCGATGCGGCGTGCATGCGTTTTCCGCGAGCCGAGCGCGCCGATATAGAAGCAATCGCGCGCGAGCGCGTGGGTGAGCGCCGGATCGTCGATTTTCGGATCGTGGGTGAGCGCGACGAAGGCGGTGTAGCGGTCGACGTTGAGCGGCGGCAGCGCCGTATCCGGCCACTCGGCGATCACTTTCACGTCCGGGAAGCGCTCGACCGAGGCGAAGGCAGTGCGCGGATCGACGATAGTGACGTCGTAGCCGAGCAGCTTGCCGATCGGCGCCAGCGCCTGGCTGATATGGACCGCGCCGGTGATGACGAGCTGCGGCGCCGGCACATACACGGTGAGGAAGACGCGGCCTTCCGCCGTCTCCTCGATGCCGCTTTTGCTGCTGCGCAGATGCTCGGCGAGCACCGGCCGCAACGGATCCTTGGCGATGTCGGCTGACTTGACCAGGCGCTGCCGGCCGCTCTCGACATTGGTGACGACGATCACGGCGCGGCGCGCAGCGCGTTCGCCGTTGAGAGCGGTGAGGATGTCGAGCTTCATGGCAAGGATTCTACTCCACCTTTTCCACGAACACCCGGATAGTACCGCCGCAGGACAGGCCGACCTTCCAGGCGGTCTCATCGGCGACGCCGAATTCCAGCATTTTCGGCTTGCCGCTCTCGATCACATCGAGCGCCTCGGTGACCACGGCGCCCTCGACGCAGCCACCGGACACCGAGCCGAGAAAATTGCCCTCCTCGTCGATGACGAGGTTCGAGCCGACCGGGCGCGGCGCCGAGCCCCAGGTCTCGACCACCGTCGCCAGCGCCACCGCGCGTCCGTTCTTGCGCCAGTCCTCGGCGGCTTTGAGAATGTCGTTGTCGGTTGCGAGCATAATAAGCCTCCGTAATTTCGGGCCACTGGCGGCGGCGAAGGGCGAATGGCGAATACGGGTAAGGTATTCAGTCGCTCGTCGCTTCGCCACCGGCTATTTCACCCTTCGCTATATCGAGTCGTATATAGCGCTTCACGCCACATTTTGTATCCATGCTTTCTGATCGCCGGAGTCCCCGCGTTTTTCCAGCGCAGCCACCAGCCCGGCCATCGATTCGAGATTGTGGATCGGCCGGAATTCGTCGACATGGGGCAGCATGGCCTTGATGCCGCGGGCGCGCGCCTCGAAGCCCTCAAAACGCAACAGTGGATTGAGCCAGACGAGCCGCCGGCAGGAACGGTGCAACCGGTCGATCTCGAAGGCGAGCGTGTCGTCGGCGTCGCGTTCCAGCCCGTCGGTGATGAGAAGCACGATCGCGCCTTGAGTGAGCACGCGCCGCGCCCATAGCTTATTGAAGGCGCGCAGCGACGACGCGATCCGCGTGCCGCCCGACCAGTCCGGCACCGCCGCCGAACAGGCGGCGAGCGCATCGTCGGGATCGCGCTGGCGCAGGCTCCGCGTAACATTGGATAGCCGCGTGCCGAACAAAAACGTGTTCACGCGTTTTCGCGCATCGGTCAGCGCATGAAGAAAATGCAGGAAGATGCGACTGTACTGGCTCATCGAGCCGGATATGTCCAAGAGCGCAACGATGGGCGGCGGCTTGGTCTTCGGACCGATGAAGCGCAGATCGATGAAATCTCCGCCGCCTTTCATGCTGGCGCGCAAGGTGCGGCGGATGTCGATCAAATGCCCGCGCGGATGCGGGGCCAGCCGCCGTGTACGTATTTCGGCAAGCGGCAGGACGAGTTTCTTCATCGCCTCTTTCGCCTTGGCGATCTCGGCGCTGGTCATCTGCGCAAAATCCTTGCGCTGCAGCACTTCGCGGTCGGACACCGTCATGCGGGCGTCGAGTTCGATTTCGCGCTCCCGTTTCAGCTTGTCGTCCATGCCGGCGAACAGCGCTTCATGTACGCGCGTGGCGCCGGCCTGAGGCGCCTGCGGCGGCGACGCTACTTGCGGCAGCATCATCGCGATGAGCTGATCGACGTAACCGCGGCGGCGAAAGAAGATGCGAAAAGCCTGATCGAACAGAACCGAATGCTCGTGCCGCTTCACCAACACCGCGTGCAGCGTCCAGTAAAAATCCTGGCGCGTGCCGACGCCCGCGGTTTGCAGCGCCGCGAGCGCATCGAGCACCGCGCCCGGTCCGACCGGAATGCCGGCCGCGCGCAGCGCGCGGGCAAAGTAAAGAATATTCTCGGCGAGACGGCCCGACTGCTCTGTCATGGCTTCGATTACTCCGCCGCTCTTAGCTCCGATTTCACTTCGTCGAGCAACTCCTTGACCTTCGAGCCTTCGAGCTTAGCGATATCGTCCTGATATTTGAGCAGCACGCCGAGCGTATCGGAGACGGTGGCGGGGTCGAGCGCGACGACGTCAAGCTCGGACAGCGCCGCGGCCCAATCCAGCGTCTCGGCGACGCCGGGCGATTTGAACAAATCTTGCTTGCGCAGCGCCTGCACGAAACCCACAATCTGCTCGGACAGTTTCTTGCCGACGCCCGGCAGTTTGGTGCGCACGATGGCGAGTTCGCGCTCGGCGTTCGGATAACCGACCCAATGATAGAGACAGCGCCGCTTGAGCGCGTCGTGGACTTCGCGGGTGCGGTTCGAGGTGATGACGACGACCGGCGGATGCTCGGCCTTCACCGTGCCCATTTCCGGAATGGTGATCTGAAAGTCGGCCAGCACTTCCAGCAAAAAGGCCTCGAACGCCTCGTCGGTGCGGTCGATTTCGTCGATCAACAGCACCGGGGCGCCGGCGGGATCGGGCTCGAGCGCCTGAAGGAGCGGCCGCTTGATCAAAAAACGCTCGGAAAACACGTCGTGTTCGAGCCGGGTGCGGTCATGTTCGCCCTCGGCCTCGGCGACGCGTATGGCGATCATCTGCGCCGCGTAATTCCACTCGTAAACGGCGGCGGCGATGTCGAGGCCCTCGTAGCATTGCAGCCGGATCAGGCGGCGGCCGAGCGTGGAGGACAGCACCTTGGCGATCTCGGTCTTGCCGACGCCGGCCTCGCCCTCGAGGAAAATCGGCCGGCCCATTTTCAGCGCGAGATAGAGCACGGTGCCGAGCGAGCGGTCGGCCAGATAATCCGCCGCGGCGAGGAGATCGACGGTTAAATCGATCGACGCGGGCAGCGGGCGGGGAATGGACTGTTTCACGGTCAAACCTCAGTAACGGCAATTTTTTGGCGCGCAGCCGAATTTTCCTGGCGAACCCTTGGGGTCCGCCATCCATACACATAATCCGCCTTGTGAGAACCGACCGCCAACTGCGGCAGGCGCGGAAGCTGGACGCATGGAATTATTCCCGTTATGATTGTAATTAATTGATATACATGTATAGCGGAAAGCCGCCTTCGCCTTTGATTGCGGTAATACGGCCGAAATTGGCCCGGCGAGCTCCGAGGGAGGACAGACCGCCAAGGCGACGGAGGCTTTTGATGACCAGCCCGCGCAAACCGGTGGATCGTCTTTACATGCGCTCCGTCGTTGGCCGGCAAACTCCACCCGAGCACAACGGAAGGGGTCGCAACGGCGCCCAAGGGGCCCAAAGGCAAGGCTTCGCAGCCCGGCGGCAATTCGTGATCGGACTGACCACTTTCCACGTCAGGCCGCGCGGCGGGCGATAAAACTCGGAAGACGTGCCGCGAAAATCAGGCCGCCGACTTGCCGATCGCCTCGGCGACCGCGCGCCGCGCCAGTACGCTTACGAGGTGGGCGCGATATTCGGCGCTGCCATGGATATCTGAGTTCATGCCGTCGGCCGGAATGGTCATGCCTTCCAGCGATTTCGGCGAAAATCGCTTCTTCAGCGCCTCTTCGAACGACTTTACGCGGAACACGCCGTTCGTGCCGGCGCCGGTGACCGCGACGCGGATCTCGCTACCGCGCTTCGATACGAACACGCCAACCAGCGCGAAACGCGACGCCTGATTGCGGAATTTCTGGTAGGCTGCTTTCTTCGGCAGCGGGAAAATCACCTTGGTGATGATTTCCGCAGGCTCCAGCGCGGTCGAGAACATGCCGGTGAAGAAATCGTCGGCTTTGATGCGACGCTTGTTGGTGACAATGGTGGCGCCGAGACCGACGCAGGCCGCTGGATAATCGGCGTTGGGATCATTGTTGGCGACCGAGCCGCCGATCGTACCGCGATGCCGGACCGCGGGATCGCCGATCATGCCGGCGAGCTTCGCTAGGATCGGCGCCGCCTGCTGCACCACCGGCGAGGCATTGACCTCGTTATGCGTCGTCATCGCGCCAATGGCGATCGCGCGTCCGCTCAACTCGATGCCCGACAGTCCCTCGATCAGCGTCATGTCGACGATCTGCGGCGGTCCGGCCAGCCGCAGCTTCATCGTCGGCAGCAAGGTCTGGCCGCCGGCCAGTAATTTGGCGTCGCCGTTCTTGGTGAGCAGGCCGGCGGCCTGCCGCACCGTTTGCGGACGATGGAAAGTGAAGGCGTACATCGTAGTCTCCTGTTATGCCGCGCGCGGCATGCCTGATTTCTGAAGCGCCGCCCAAACGGCCTGCGGGATGGCCGGCATGTCGATTTGCTCGGTGCCGATCGCGTTGGTGATGGCGTTGATCACGGCAGCCGGTGCGGCAATGGCGCCGGCTTCGCCGCAGCCTTTGATGCCGAGCGGATTCGAGGGGCACTTGGTCATGGTGGTGTCGACCTTGAACGACGGCAGGTCGTCGGCGCGCGGCATGACGTAATCCATGTAGGAGCCGGTCACGAGCTGGCCGTTGGCGTCATAGACGGTGTGCTCGAGCAACGCTTGACCAACACCCTGGGCAACCCCGCCGTGAACCTGACCCTCGACGATCATCGGATTGATGATCGTGCCGAAATCGTCGACCGCGGTCCAAGCCATGATCTCGGTGTGACCGGTTTCGGGGTCGATCTCGACTTCACAGATATGGCAACCCGCCGGGAAGGTGAAATTGGTCGGATCATAGAACGCGCCCTCTTTCAGGCCCGGCTCGATCTCGCTGGTCGGGAATTTGTGCGCGACATAGGCGCCAAGAGCGACCTCACCCCAGGCCGCCGACTTGTCGGTGCCGGCGACGGTGAACTTGCCGTCCTTGAACACGATGTCGGCTTCGGCGGCCTCCAAGAGATGCGAGGCGATTTTCTTGGCTTTGGCCTCCACTTTGTCGAGCGCCTTGACGATTGCCGACATGCCGACTGCGCCGGAACGCGAGCCGTAAGTGCCCATGCCGAACTGCACCTTGTCGGTGTCGCCATGGACGACACTGACCTGGTCGATGGAGATGCCGAGGCGCTCGACCACCAGTTGCGCGAACGTCGTCTCATGGCCCTGGCCGTGCTGATGGCAGCCGGTTAAAAGTTCGACAGAGCCGGTCGGATTGACGCGAACTTCGGCCAATTCCCAAAGGCCGACCCCGGCGCCGAGCTGGCCGACCAGCGCGGACGGCGCCACGCCGCAGGCCTCGATATAGGTCGCAAAACCGATGCCGCGCAGCTTGCCGTGGCGTGCGGATTCGCGCTTGCGCTTGCCGAAGTCCTTGTAGTCGTGAAGTTGCAAGGCCTTTTGCAGCGAGGCGTTATAGTCGCCGGCGTCGTAGAGCGATGCGACTGACGTCTGATACGGAAAAGTCTTGACGAAGTTCTTCCGCCGCAATTCGGCGGGATCGGCGCCGAGTTCGCGGGCGCCGACTTCAACCAGCCGTTCGACCACGAAGGTCGCCTCTGGACGTCCGGCGCCGCGATAGGCGTCGACCGGCACGGTGTTGGTGTAGACCGCATCGACCTCGCAATAGATGTGCGGGATCGCGTATTGGCCCGACAGCAGTGTCGCATAAAGGAAGGTCGGGACCGCCGAGGAGAATGTCGACATGTAGGCGCCGAGATTGGCGATGGTGTGCACCTTCAGGCCGGTGATCTTACCGTCGGCGTCGAACGCCATTTCGGCCGTGGTGACGTGATCGCGGCCATGGGCGTCGGTGATGAAGCTTTCCGAACGCTCGCAGGTCCACTTCACCGGTCGGTCGAGCTTGCGCGCCGCCCACAGGCAAACGACTTCCTCCGGATAAATGAAAATCTTCGAGCCAAATCCGCCGCCAACGTCCGGTGCGATCACCCGGAGCTTGTTTTCGGGCGCGATGCCGATGAAGGCGGAGATGACCAGCCGCGCCACGTGCGGATTCTGCGACGCGTTCCACAACGTCAGATGGCCGCTGCCGGCGTCATATTCGGCGATCGCCGCGCGCGGTTCCATCGCATTCGGCACCAGCCGGTTGTTGATAAATTGGAGCCTGGTGACATGCTTGGCGTTCCTGATCGCTGCATTGGTCGCGTCCGCATCGCCGAGATGCCAATTGTAGATCGTATTGTTCGGAGCGGCGTCGTGAATGAGCGGCGCGCCCTTGGCCGCGGCCTTTGCCGGATCGACCACCGCGGGCAGCACTTCGTAATCGACCACGACCTTCTCGGCCGCATCCTTAGCCTGCGCCAGCGTATCGGCAACCACCACCGCCACCGCATCACCGACGTGGTTGGCCTTGCCGGCCGCAAGCGCCGCATGCGGCGCCATTTTCATCGGCGAGCCGTCCTTCGACAGCACGGTCCAGCCGCAAATCAGGTTGCCGAGCTTGTCCTCGGCAAATTGCGCGCCGGTGAAAATGCCGGCGACACCCGGCATTTTGGCCGCAGACGACGTATCGATTTTCCTGATCTTGGCGTGCGCGTGCGGCGAACGGATGAAATAAACGGCGGCCTGGCCGGGACGGCTGACGTCGTCGGTATATTGGCCCTTGCCGGTGATGAAACGATGGTCTTCCTTGCGGCGCACCGCAGCGCCGATACCGGTTCCACTCATTGCTTTGCCCTCCGGCAACTCACTCCCTGAGAAGGAAATTGCCCACCGGCAACTCCGTTCTGGCGTCTTTTTCTATTCGGCGGCTCTGCTTGCGGCGCCGCTGCCGCGCATGGCGCGTGCGCCAGCGGCGATCGCCTTGACGATATTATGATAGCCGGTGCAGCGGCAGATATTGCCCTCGAGCTCCTCGCGAATGGTGCGGTCGTCGAGCTCGTTGCCCTTGCGCCGCACCAGATCGACCGCGGTCATGATCATTCCCGGCGTGCAGTAGCCGCACTGCAGGCCGTGATTCTCGCGGAATGCTTCCTGCATCGGATGCAGCGGGCCGTCCGGCGCTGCCAAGCCTTCGATAGTGAGCACATCGGCGCCTTCGAGCTGCAGCGCCAGCACGGTGCAGGATTTGATCGCCTTGCCATTGACGTGCACCACACAGGCGCCGCACTGCGAGGTATCGCAGCCGACATGCGTGCCGGTGAGCCGCAGGTTCTCGCGCAGCAATTGAACGAGCAGCGTGCGCGGATCGACATTGGCGCTGACGGGTTTGCCGTTCACGGTCATTGAGACGGTTGCCGTGTCGGTCGAGGCCATGGGACTCCTCCCTGAAAACTTCCGGAGAAAACGTCGCGATTTGCCGGCATTTCCGGATACGCGGACGGATCAGGGATTGAATTGATGGCGTTTTGCCGATTTTCGCACCTTCGCACCCTAGAACGATAATTACTCTGAACCCCAGCCTAGGGAGCGGTCAAGGGAGTTCCGCAGCCAAATCGCGCCGGACGGATCTGGGCGATACGTAACAAGTCGTATGAAAATGGCCGTCCCTCGGCGCGCGATGGCCCTGTTTGGACCTCGGCAGGAATGACGGCCGGCCTCGATCTGGCACTGGCGCTCGTGGAACAAGACCTTGGCCGGACCGCGGCATTGGCCGTGGCCCGTTACTTGATCGTCCTCCTCAAGCGTCCCGCCGGGGCTATCGCTCTCGCCTGCCTGTTGAGAGAGCGGCGAAAGTTATGAACCTTGCGGATTCACCGCTTTGGCAAAATTCCCGAAAAAATCGTCGGCGACTTTCTTGGCGGCGCCATTGACCAGCCGCTGGCCAAGCTGCGCGAGCTTGCCGCCGATTTGTGCATCGACGTCGTAAGACAGCAAGGTTCCGCCGTCCTTGGGCGTGAGCTTGACCGTCGCGCCGCCCTTGGCGAAACCGGCGACGCCGCCGTCGCCCTGGCCGGAAATCTTATAGCCGTGTGGCGGATCGAGGTCGGAGAGCGTGACCTTGCCTTTGAATTTAGCTTTCACCGGCCCAATCTTGACCGTGGCGACAGCCTGCATTTCGGTGTCGGAGATTTTGTCGAGCTGCTCGCAGCCGGGAATGCAGGCCTTCAGTGTCGCGGGGTCGTTGAGTTTTTCCCAGATCGTTTCCGGCGGGGCGGCGAGCTGAACCTCGCCATTCATTGTCATCGCCATTGGCGTTACTCCCTGGCCTCGTGTCGCATTGCTGGCATTCGTCGACCATCGCTTAGCGCCTCGCGCGACCGCCGCAAAGGGTGCTCGTGGAGCAGATTTGACATTCGCTACCCCCGGCCGCGAACTCGCATTCGCATAAGAGCCTGCCGAACTGGGATGCGAATGCTAGAATCGGACCCTAATAAGCGCGCAAACGCGGGGAGGATCAACAATGCCGGATATCAAAGTGGACGACGGCTGCGTCATCCATGTCGAAGTGGGGGGGCCGGACCGCGCGCCGGTGCTGATGCTGTCGAATTCGCTCGGCACCAATCTGCACATGTGGGACGACCAGGTCGCACCGTGGACCCGCCACTTCCGCCTGGTGCGCTACGATCGGCGCGGACATGGCAAATCGAGCGTACCCAAAGGGCCCTACACGATGGAACGGCTCGGCCGCGACGTTGTCGCGGTGCTCGACGCGCTCGGAATTGCCAAGGTCAATTGGTGCGGTCTGTCGATGGGCGGCATGGTTGGGCAATGGCTCGGCGCCAAAACTGCAAACCGCGTCGACAAGCTCATTCTCTCCAACACCGCCTGCTACTTTCCCGACAAAAGCGTTTGGGAAGGCCGGCTCAAGCTGGTGCGCGAGAAGGGATTGGAAGGCATCGTCGATGCCAATATGGAACGCTGGTTCACCAAGGGATTTCGCGAACGCGCCCCGCATGCGATGACGAAAATGCGCGAAATGTTCCTGGCCACAAAAGTCGACGGCTATTGCGGTTGCGGTGAGGCGATCCGCGACATGGATCACCGCCCGCTGCTCGCGAAGATCACCGCGCCGACTTTGGTGCTTGCCGGCCGCCATGATCCGGCGACGCCACTCGAAGGCAACGAATTCATCCGGCAGCACATTCCCAGCGCCAGGATCGCGGTGCTCGACGCCGCCCATATCGCCAATTTGGAGCAGCCGCAGATTTACGCGGACACCGTGCTCGGATTTTTGCTGAACTAGAGCGAAATTCAATCGGATTGAATCAGGCTGCTATCATCGGCTCGTCCCCGCGAAAGCGGGGACCCAGTGCATTCACCGCAATAACGATGCACTCAATCTGGATTCCCGCTTACGGGGTCCCCCCCGCGCGAGCGCGGGGGGTGCCCCTCGCGGGAATGAGCGGAAAAAGCGTCGACTCGATCGGAATTTGCTCTAAAGGTTGGGCGTAACGAGGAGCGAAATTCAAAGCGCTCACTACGCGCCCGACGGCGTCGGCCAGTGGCGCTCGTGGAACCAGCCGCGGTACTCCGTCATCTTGGCACGCTGCGCCGCCGGCGCATGCCGCTTGCACGGCGCCGCTTCGCTGCTTTCTTCAGGCGCACCCCACCGCAGCTCGACGCAGTCGTTCGGGTTGTAGGCCATTTCGAGATCGGCCGCGCGGTCGATCACATCCTTGAGCGAAAGCGTCCACTGCGAGCCGTCGCTGCGCGTATAGGAAAACGTGCGCGCCGCGAGCTCCGACGCCAGGACGCCCTGTAATTCGGCCTTCACGTCCGCCACGCTCTTGCCGTTCGGTATCGCGTACCGATCCGAACGCCGCGCCACGTGATCCGGAAAGCCGCGTACCACATCGATGGCGATCAACAGACGAAAATCGCGCGCCGGGGTCGAATAATCCTCCCACGCGCCGGTAGTCTCGAAGATCGACGGGCCCGACGGCATATCCACTTCGCCGGGCTGCTTCTCCTGATATTTTCGACCGTTTTCCACCGAAGTGACCCGCGTCTTCACCTGCTCGTCCAGGTCGGTGACGGCGTCCTCCATCGCCCGCACCGGATCGAGCGGCTCGGGCGACATCACATCGTCCATACGATCGTAAAAGTCCTGTACGCTGAGCTGCGACTGCTCCAGCGAGAAATCGCCATACTGGAGGTCTTTGGCGATTTCGGTGTTCGTGAGCCGCCGCAAGGCGCCGTTCTTCTCGCGTACGATCGGCCGGAAGCGCTTGAACCCGGGACTGCCCAGCGCAGGATCGTGCACGAACAGGAAATTGCCGCGCCAAAACCGCTTGCGCGTGACCGTCCCGTCGGGCTCCGCGTCGACGGCGAGGAAGACGCCCGGCGCGCCGTTCGCCTCCGGCACACGCTGCACCAGCATCAATACGTGCCCGTACGGATCGGCGTACACCGTCCCTGGACGCAGCGTCGCTTGCGTCAGCGGGACGGTGTAGAAATCGGTGCTATTGTCGTTCGCCGACACGCGCACCGATCCGGTATGAACGACGTCGCCGACGTCCCGCAAATATGCGGCGAACGCTGCCGGGGTCCCTAGTGGCTTCGGCTTCGGTGCAGGCGGGTTCGCTGGAGGCGCGACCGGCTGCGGCTCTGGCCGGGAAAACAGCTGCGCGAAGCTGGGCGTTGGCGTTGGTACGGGAGCAGCCGATACGGTGTTTTGCTCGGAGTTGGTGTCCTGCTCGGGAGGCGGAGCGGGACGAGTGACCTCGGGATGCTCAATGTCGAACCACTGGTAGCATTTCGGCGGCTTACCAGCGAGGCCGCGCGAGCAATTCGAATAGCCGAACGGCAGTCCCATCTTGTATGCGAAATAGGCGCGCAAAAAGTAGACGAAGTCGGCGCAGTCGGGGCGAAGGCTCATCGTGATGTTGTCTTCGCCGAGGCCCAAGTGATTGAATAGCATGTTGCGCGAGCGGTCGCGCAGCACATCCTGCCACCCCTTCCACGACAGCTCGACGTCGAGCGGCGCGTCGAACAGCTTCGCGATCCACGCCGAATACAAGTTTTCCGTCGCGCGGTTCCATGAATTACGTAGCTGCCACATGCTGCCTGATGCGGGATGCGGCGGCGGTGGCTTGTGGGCGCTTACAGCGATGTCGCGCGTGATCGTGCCGCAGCCGGCCGGTCCGCTGTCGAGTGCGAGCGTGACGCGCCATGTTCCCATGGCCGGCGACGCCACCTCGGCGAACCAGTAATATGGCGGCCCGCCGTTCCGGTTGCCCGACTTGGCCGCGACGCTTCCATCGGGAGGGATCAGTGAAAGCGTGCCATCGAGCGGCTTCTCTGCGGCGACGAGAATGCGCAACGGCGCGCCCGTCCACGGCGCCATCGGCGCGGACAGGATTATAAGCCCCACGGCCTCTTCGCAGCCGCCGGACGCAGCTTCGGCGCGTGCGGCCGTTACCGAGAAACGGGCGACAAAACATGCGCCCGCGATCAGCAACAAGGCTGGCACAGCAGCGGTAATGTGGCGCGCTAAAGGCAATCGAGTCCTCTCCCTTGGGCAACCCCGGGACTGCACTTTGTCAAGGATACCGAATTGGCGGGAATCAGTCATTGATTACAAGGGCGATTTTGCGGCCCGCTGGCCGTCCGCCAAGGCAAAACTTCGCGCACGACGAGATAGCCCTATCCGCCCCGCTGGTCTCTAAATTCGTGCGGCGTGGTTCCGGTCTGCTTGCGGAAAAAGCGCGCGAAGTGCGACGGGTCGGCGAAAGCAAGCTCCGCGGAAATGTCGTGGATCGGCTGCGCGGTGAAGACGAGCTGGCGCTTGGCTTCGGTGAGCACGCGCTGGCGGATGAGATGGCCGGCGGTCACGCCGGTCGAGCGCTTGACGTGGTCGTTGAGCCGATCGACCGTCATGCCAAGCTTCTCGGCATAAAAGCCGAGCAGCCGCTCGTTGCAGAAGAACTCGTCGACCAGCGCGCGCAGTCGCGCGACCGTGGCATCGGCCGGATGCAAGGTGACGGTGCCGGTGCGCGCCCGGCTTGCCGCCAGCCGCGCTACGCCAACGGCGATGAGCACGAGGAGCCCGCGCATCGCCAGCCGATAACCTTCGCGAGCCAGACTGTGCTCTTCGGCGAGATCGGCGCATAACGCCGACAGCCGCGCGCGCTCGGTGTCGTCGCCGATGGGGACGATGGGCTGCGCCGCCAGCATGCGCAAACGTTGCAGCGCCTCTCCCGCTCGATCCGTCAACGTCCCCGCCGCGTCCTCGGTAAAGCTCACCACCCAGCCGTCGGTGACGTTGGGCTCAAAGCGAAAGCCGTGCGCGATCGCCGCCGGGACGAGGATTGCGGCGGGCGCAATAAACGCAAGTTTCGACGCATCGAACGTCATCTCGCCGCCGCCGCGCTCGATCAGCAGGATCTGAAACAGGTTGCGATGGCGGTGGGCGCGTATGGTCCAGTCGTGGATCGAGGATCGCCAGGCAATGGTCTCGACGTGAATGAAATCGAACGCCGAATCGTCCGGCGGATCGCCATAGAGATGGAACAGCGGCAGCGCATTCGACATGACGCCAGCATAGGCCGATGGCGGCGCAGAAAAAGCCGGCGCCGGAGCGCGGTGCAACCTTTGCACAAAAAAGGCGGCAGCCAGCAGGCTGCCGCCTTCCGCATGAATTGTTAGCGATTGAACCCGCCCTGCTGGCCGCTGCCCTGTTGACCCCCTTGGCCGGGCTTGTTCTGGCCGCCCTGCTGTTGGCCGGGCTTGTTTTGCCCGCCCTGTTGCTGCTGGCCGGGTTTGTTCTGGCCGCCCTGCTGTGGATTGCCTCGCTGCTGCTGGTCGCGCTGCGGATTGTTTTGCTCGTTCGCCATCGGAACGCACTCCGGTGATTTTGAGGGGTTTGAGCTGACGTATCCCCGCCCAGCGGCATAACCGGCGAACTGGGAGAAGGTTCCCCGGCCGACGCCCGCACCTGTTATCAACGGCTTATTATGATTTAGAAAATCGTCGCGATTGCTACAAAATGTCGGGCTGCCGAACGAGATCGGCTACACCGGCTTATAGGCCCGCTCATGATAGACCAGCGCCGGGCCGGCTGGCCCAAGCCGGACTGCTTCAACCGCTCCGAACACGACATTGTGCGAAGCGACTGCCTTGGTTTCGATGGTGCGGCAGTCGAACGCGACCACGGCGGAGACGAGCACCGGCGCGCCGGTCTTTAGCGTGATCCATTCGCCCTGCGAAAAGCGCTCGTGCAGATGCACGCCGCTTCGGCCAGCGAACAGATCGGCGAGTTTTTCTTCGCCGGCGCCGAGCGTGTTGATGCAAAACACGCCGTTTTGCGCCAGCACCGGCGCGCTATTGCTGCGGCGGTTGAGACAGACGAGAAGCATTGCCGGAGTATCCGATACCGAACAGACCGCGGTTGCGGTGAAGCCGCTTTTGCCGGCGGCGCCTGCAGTAGTGACGACATGCACGGCGGCGCCGAGCCGGCTCATCGCTTCGCGGAACACAGTCGGTTCGACGCTCGTGATCGGGCCCGGCCCGACCGCCGTAAACGCGCCGTCCATCGCATCGTCGGGCCGCTGGTCGATCCAGCTCATTTGTCTTGTCCTATTCCGCCGCGCGGCGCGCTTCCGGCAACCCCGGATAAGCGACGTCGTCGGGATTAAGCCATGCCGGATCGGTCCAGCCATTCTCGTCGTATTCGGCCATGCACTGCTCGGCGAGCGCCGTCATCTGCGCGAACGTGCCGGACGAGCGTGCATTCCATAGTGCCTGGATTCTGAATATCCTCGTGATTGCCGGCGTAATTGCGTTCATAAAGCTCGTGGCGGCCGCCGAATTCGGTGCCGATCGAGTCCCATAGAAGCTTCATGATCTTGATACGCTCTTTGTAATCGATGCCGTAAGAGCCGCGCACGTAGCGCGCCAGATAGCGGTCGATCGCCGGATTTTTGAAATCCTTGGCCGAGGACGGTAGATAAATGAGCGATGAAGCGACGATCTTGTCGACGATCTCCTTGACGCGCCCGTAAGCGTCGCCGGCGAACACGCGATAGCTCGATCCCGACTGCAGGTTCGGCAGCACCGCCCCATTCACCCACGGCGTCGGGTTCATCGCCATGGCATCGGTCAGCGCCCAGAACAGATTGCGCCAGGCGATCACTTCGCCGAGCATCGCCTGATTGCCGCGGAATTCGTCAGAGCCGGCCGCGTGCAACGCCTTGGCGAGCACGCCGGCGAGAAAATCGAGCTTTACGGCGAGCCGCGTGCAGCCCTGGAACTGATAACCGGCCAAAAAGCCCGACTGCGGAAAGAATATTTTCAGTTTCTCAAGATCGCGGTGCAATAGCACGTCTTCCCAGGGAATAAAGACGTTGTCGAAGACGAAGATCGCGTCATTCTCGTCGAAACGCGACGACAACGGGTAATCGAACGGCGTGCCCATGACGCTTGCCGTCATCTCGTAGGACGTCCGGCAGAACAGCTTCACGCCAGGCGCGTTCATCGGCGCCATGAACATCACCGCCAGATCAGTGTCGTGCAACGGCACTGCGGCATTTTGGCCGAGAAAATTGTAGTGCGTCAGCGCCGAAGCGGTCGCCACCACCTTGGCGCCCGACACATAGATCCCCGCATCGGTATCTTTCTGGATGGTGATGAAGACGTCCTTGACCTGGTCGACCGGCTTCGACCGATCGACCGGCGGATTGACGATAGCGTGGTTCATGAACAGCACGTTCTCTTGCGCGCGGCGGTACCATGCCTTCGCGTTGCCGGCGAACTTGCCGTAAAAATCGTAATTGGCGCCGAGCGTATTCATCAGCGACGCTTTGTAATCCGGCGAGCGGCCCATCCAGCCGTAGGACATGCGCGCCCACAGCGCGATGGCGTCGCGTTGCGCCACCAATTCCTCGCGCGAGCGCGCGGCACGAAAGAACTTGTGGGTGAAGCCCGCCGAACCGGTGTCGGTCGGCCAGGTCAGCACGTCCTTGGTCTTTTCATCGTGCAGCGCGTCGTAGAGCCGCGCAATCGAGCGCGCGGCATTGCGGAATGCCGGATGCGTGGTGACGTCCTTGACCTGCTCGCCATAGACATAGACTTCGCGGCCGTCGCGCAGGCTCTCGAGATATTCCGCGCCGGTGAACGGCCGCCCCTTACCGGCGATAACGTCCTCGGATTTGACCCGGTCCATCGGGGTCTCCCTGATCTGGCTGTCTTGGCGTAGCCCGCGGGCGAAGCGGCGGCAATACCGGCTTGCGGCGAAAGCTGACTGTCGGCGCTGCGGCACAGAGTGCGCAGCGTTGCCGCGGCGCAGTCCCCCTGTTAAGCCTTGGAAACGACGGTTGCGGCCGGGCGGCCATGCGGAGGCGCACAGGACGCATGGAAGTCTTTCTTCAGCAGCTCATCAACGGCATCACGCTCGGCTCGATCTACGGGCTGATCGCGATCGGCTATACCATGGTGTTCGGCATCATCGGCATGGTGAACTTCGCCCATGGCGACGTGTTCATGGTGTCGGCTTTCATCGCGCTGATCGCGTTTTTGATCCTGACCACCTGGCTCGGCATTTCCTCGATCGTGCTGGCGCTACTGATCGTTCTGATCGTGGCGATGCTGTTCACCTCGCTCGTCAACTGGGCGATCGAGCGCATCGCCTACCGGCCATTGCGCGGCTCGTTCCGGCTGGCGCCGCTGATTTCGGCAATCGGCATGTCGATTTTCTTGTCGAATTTCGTCCAGGTGACGCAGGGTCCGCGCAATAAGTCGATCCCGCCGATGGTGAGCGGTGAATTCGTGCTGTTCTCACGCAACAATTATCCGGTCACGTTGTCCTACAAGCAGCTGATCATCTGGGGCGTCACCACGGTTTTGCTGCTGGCATTCTGGTATCTGGTGGCCCAAACCAAGCTCGGCCGGGCGCAACGCGCCTGCGAGCAAGACCGCAAGATGGCGGCTTTGGTCGGCGTCAATGTCGACCGCACCATCGCCACGACCTTTGTAATCGCCGCCGCGCTCGCCGCCGTCGCCGGCACCATGTACCTGATGTATTACGGCGTGGTCACCTTTTCCGACGGCTTCGTACCAGGCGTGAAGGCCTTCACCGCGGCGGTGCTCGGCGGCATCGGCTCGTTGCCGGGCGCCGTGATCGGCGGGCTCTTGATCGGGCTGATCGAGACGATGTGGTCCGCCTATTTCACCATCGACTATAAGGACGTCGCCGCCTTTTCGGTATTAGCGATCACGCTGATCTTCCTACCGCAGGGCCTCTTCGGCCGGCCGGACGTCGAAAAGGTGTGAGGTGACCGCGCTCGCCAATTCCGCCGGAGACGATAGGCGGCCCACGGCCGTTGCGCCCGGCCGCACCGACCTCTTCGCCGCCTTACGCGACGCCGGCATCACTGCAGGGGTTGCGTTCGGCCTGTTCCTGCCGCTGATCGGCTTTCAGACTGTCACCGACATCGGCAACAATCTGATCCTGCGCACGCGCTGGCCGCTGCTGTTCGCGCTCGTCGCCGTTGTCGGCATCGGCCGCCTCGGTTATTCGCTCGCGATCGAACCGCGCATCAGGCGCCGCGCGCGGCGGCCGATCGCAGCCGCGCCGTCGGCGTGGCGCACATTCGTCGGTAAACAGTTTGTTCCGTTCGCGATCGCCTTCGTCGTCGTCTATCCCGCGATCGTGCTCGCCACCGCCGGCTTTCGCGGGGCCGTGAAATGGATCGACAATTTCGGCATCCAAATTCTGATCTATGTGATGCTCGGCTGGGGGCTCAACATTGTGGTCGGCCTCGCCGGATTGCTCGACCTCGGCTACGTCGCTTTTTACGCGGTCGGCGCCTATTCTTATGCGCTCTTGGCCAAGACTTTCGGGCTGGCGTTCTGGATCCTGCTGCCGGTCGCAGGCATCCTCGCCTCGTTCTGGGGGATTTTGCTCGGCTTCCCGGTGCTGCGGCTGCGCGGGGATTACCTCGCCATTGTCACGCTCGCCTTCGGCGAGATCATCCGCATGGTGATCATCAATTTCACCGCGCTGACCAACGGTTACGCCGGCATCGGCGGCATCCCACGGCCGTCGTTCTTCGGCATTCCGTTCAATGCCGACGACGACGGTTTTGCCGCCGTTTTCGGACTGCCGTTCAGCCCGCTCTACCGGGTCATCTTCCTCTATTATGTCATTCTGGCGCTGGCGTTTCTCACCGCCTTCGTCACCGTGCGGCTGCGGCGGCTGCCAGTCGGACGCGCCTGGGAAGCGCTGCGCGAGGACGAGATCGCCTGCCGCTCGCTCGGCATCAACACCACCAATACCAAGCTGACCGCGTTTGCCATGGGCGCGATGTTCGCCGGCTTTGCCGGCTCATTCTTCGCCACTAGACAGGGTTTTATCTCGCCGGAATCATTCACCTTCTTGGAATCCGCCACAATCCTGTCGATTGTGGTATTGGGCGGCATGGGCAGTCAGGTCGGCGTCGCCATAGCGGCGATCGTCATGATCGGCGGCACCGAAATCATGCGCGAACTCGATTTCCTCAAAGCGATTTTCGGCTCGACATTCGACCCCACCCAGTACCGCATGCTCATCTTCGGTTTCGCCATGGTGCTGATCATGGTGTGGCGCCCGAGGGGGCTCATCGCCACGCGTGAACCTTCGGTGTTCCTGAAGGAGCGCAAGAGCATCGCAACCGACCTGGTCAAGGAAGGCCATGGTTAGCTCATGATCCCGAAAAGTGGGAACCGGTTTTCGGAAAAACTCATGAGTTAACAAAATTCGGCACAATCGCCCGGCACATTGCTCCGTGTCGAGCATTTGACCATGCGCTTCGGCGGCCTGCTCGCTATCGACGATCTCAGCTTCGACGTCGGCGAGCGTACCGTCACCGCGCTTATCGGGCCGAACGGCGCCGGCAAGACCACGGTCTTCAACTGCATTACCGGCTTTTACAAGCCGAGCATGGGGCGGCTGGCGCTGCGCCACGGCGACAGCGCGGTGTGGGACGAGCTCGAAGCTCTCACCGACTCCGGCGCCAGGAGCATCGCCGGCCGCACCGGCGCGCTTTATCTGCTCGAGCGCATGCCGGATTATCTGGTCGCACAGCAGGCGCGCGTCGCCCGCACCTTCCAGAACATCCGCCTGTTCCCTGGCATGACGGTGCTGGAAAATCTGCTAGTCGCCCAGCACAACCGGCTGATGCTCGCCTCCGGCTATACCTTCCTCGGCGTGCTCGGATTTCCATCTTACACGCGGGCCGAACGTGGGGCGATCGACACGGCGCGCGCGTGGCTCGACCGCGTCGGCCTCGTCGAGCGCGCCGACGACCCGGCCGGCGATCTGCCCTACGGCGCGCAACGCCGGCTGGAAATCGCGCGCGCCATGTGCACCGACCCGGTGCTGCTCTGTCTCGACGAGCCGGCTGCCGGACTTAATCCGCGCGAGAGCGCCGAACTCAACGCACTCTTGCTCGCCATCCGCGATGAATTCCGCATCTCGTTGCTGTTGATCGAACACGATATGTCCGTGGTGATGCAAATTTCCGACAAGATCGTCGTGCTGGATTATGGCGTAAAGATCGCGGACGGCGCGCCGGAAGCCGTGCGTAACGATGCGAAAGTGATCGCCGCTTATCTCGGCGTCGCCGAGGATCAGGTCGACGAAGCCGAGGCGGAGGCCGGCCTATGACCGCACTCCTGTCCGTTCGCGGCGTCAAGACATTCTACGGCCGGGTCATGGCGCTCAACGGCGTCGATCTCGACGTCAATGACGGCGAGATCGTCACATTGATCGGCGCCAACGGCGCCGGAAAATCTACTTTGATGATGACGATCTGCGGCGATCCGCGCGCGCGCGAGGGATCGGTCTCATTTGCCGGCCGCAACATCACCGCGCTGCCGACACACGAGATCGCCAAGCTGCGCATCGCGCAGGCGCCCGAGGGCCGGCGCATTTTTCCGCGCATGACGGTGCTGGAAAACCTGCAAATGGGAGCAATTACCGCCGAGGCCGCCAGCTTCGCGCCCGACCTCGAGCGCGTGCTGGCGCTGTTCCCTCGCCTCAAGCAGCGGCTCGGCCAGCGCGGCGGCACGCTGTCGGGCGGCGAGCAGCAGATGCTGGCGATCGCGCGCGCTCTGATGAGCAGGCCGCGGCTGTTGCTGCTCGACGAGCCGTCGCTCGGTCTGGCGCCGCTGATCGTGCGGCAGATTTTCGACGCCATAAAGACGCTCAACAGCAAGGAAGGCTTGACCGTGTTCCTTGTCGAACAGAATGCCTTTCATGCGCTCCGGCTGGCGCATCGCGGTTATGTCATGGTCAACGGGCTGATCACGCTTTCCGGCAGCGGCCACGAGCTTCTGGAGCGGCCGGAAATCAAATCCGCCTATCTCGAAGGCGGGCGGTAGCATTCGGACAATTTGCCATGGACAACGCAGCTTCTGCACTGGCCGGCCTGATTTACGAGGAAGGCTCGTTTGGCGTATTCGTTCTGGCCACCGTCATCCTCGGCGGCGGCGCGGGGTGGCTCGCTGGCCGGGCCATCGCTCAGACCTGGCGACCATGGTGGCAGATGGTCACCTATTCGTTGATATTGGGCTTGGCGGTACGTTTCATTCATTTCAGCCTGTTCGCCGGCACGCTGTTGTCGCTCCATTATTACCTGGTCGATGGCGCGTTCTGCATGGCGTTGGGATTCCTCGGTTTCCGCGCCGCCCGCGCTGCCCAAATGGTCGAGCATTATCACTGGCTCAATGAGCGAAGCGGCAAGCTGCGCTGGCGCCGTAAGCCGCGTTGACCTAAGATCGCCGTTACGCACGAGCGCCGGCTCCACGCGAAGGAGAACGAGCCATGAGAAAGATCACCTCACTTGCCCTGACGCTGGGTTTTGCGATTGCCGTTGCCGGAACAATGGCGGGAAGCGCCACGGCCCAGGTCAAGATCGGAGTTGCCGGCCCGATCACCGGCCCGAACGCAGCCACCGGCGCTCAGATGAAGAACGGCGTCGACCAGGCGGCGGCCGATCTCAACAAGACCGGCGGCATTCTCGGCCAGAAAATCACCGTGAAATACGGCGACGACGTTTCCGACCCCAAGCAGGGCGTCTCGGTCGCCAACGATTTTGCCGCCGACGGCGTGAAGTTCGTGATCGGCAACTACAATTCCGGCGTCACCATCCCGTCGTCGGAGGTTTACCAGGAGAACGGCATCCTCGAGATCACGCCGGCTTCGACCAATCCGACGGTCACTGAGCGCGGCATGTGGAACATCTTCCGCGTCTGCGGCCGTGACGACCAGCAGGGGCGCGTCGCCGGCAATTACATTCTCAAACACTTCAAGGGCAAGCGGATCGCTTTCGTCAACGACAAGACCACCTACGGCAAAGGCCTGGTCGACGAGACGTTGAAGACCATCAAGACCGGCGGCATGGATTCCGTGCTCTACGAAGGCATCAACACCGGCGAGAAAGATTATTCCGCGCTGGTGTCCAAGATCAAACAATCGGGCGCCGATCTGGTTTATTTCGGCGGCCTTTACACCGAGGCCGGATTGATCGTGCGGCAGATGCGCGACCAGGGCGTCACCGCACCGCTGATGGGCGGCGACGGCATTACGTCGGACGAGTTTGCCTCGGTCGGCGGGCCGGGCGTCGTCGGCACGCTCATGACCTACGGGCCCGACCCGCGCAACCGGCCGGAGGCCAAGGCGGCGGTGGCGGAATTCCGCGCCAAGAATTTCGAGCCGGAGGCCTATACGCTCTACAGCTACGCCGCCGTGCAGATCATCGCGCAAGCGGCGACGGCGGCCAATTCGCTCGATCCGAAGAAGGTCGCCGACAAAATGCATTCCGGCATGAATTTCAAGACCGTGATCGGCAACATCTCCTACGACAAGAAGGGCGATATCACGCGTCTCGACTATGTCGTGTACAAATGGGAGAAGATGCCGGACGGCAAAATCAGCTATGTCGAACTGCCCGGCGCGCCGACGAACTAGCTAGAACGCCGAACTCGTTAAATCCACCACACGAGGGCGGCGGCAAGACAGACCGAAGCGAGGTCATTTCGGGCCAGCCTGTCGTATCGTGTTGCGATGCGCCTGAGCATGTGGGTTGGGGCAGCGAGATCCGCCTGTTTTGACAGCACGGCGGATTATGCCTTCTGATCCGCCCTGCGAGCCTCGAATTCCAAGCGTCGACGCATGGAGTGAACCATGGCGCTACTTGCCGACAAAGTCTGCATCATCACCGGCGGGGCCGGCAGCCTCGGGCTCGCGAGCGCCAAGCTGTTTCTGAGCGAAGGCGCCAAAGTCATGTTGGTCGATCTCAAGGATAGCGATCTCAAGCGCGCCGTCGCTGCCCTCGACAACCCGCATGTCGACGCAGTCGCCGCCGACGTAAGCGATGCCGCCTCGACCCGGAATTATGTCGAGCGCACGACTGCGAAATTCGGTGCGATCGATGTGCTGTTCAGCAATGCCGGCATCAACGGCCCGGTGCTGCCGGTGCACGACTATCCTGAAGAGGCATTCGACCGCATGATGGTCGTCCACGTGCGGGGCGCGTTCCTCGCCTGCAAATACACGCTGCCGAAAATGAAGGACGGCGGCAGCATCGTCATCACTTCGAGCGTGGTGGGCGCCATGGGCGCACCGGGCTCGGTTGCCTATGTGACGGCCAAGCACGCGCAGGTCGGCCTGATGCGAACCGTGGCCAAGGAGGCGGCGCGGCGCGGCATCCGCGTCAACACTTTGCATCCCGGGCCGATCGACAATTCGTTCCAGCTCAGCATCGAGCAGGGCATCGGCAAGATGGCGGGCGGCATCGACGGCACGAAGATGCTCGACGACGCGATCCCGCTGCACCGGCACGCGCGGCCCGACGAGATTGCCCACTCTGCGCTCTATCTGGCGAGCGAGCTGTCGAGCTTCACGACCGCGGCGACGCTGATGGCGGATGGCGGCCTGCGCGGCTGAGACGCCTACCCGATCTTGCCCAGAATGGGGAAGGTGTCCAACAGCCAATAGCTCGCCTCGCTGACGGTCCCGGTGAGAAATGCGATGCCGGTGAGCACAAGGAGCCCGCCCATGGTCTTTTCGACCAGGCCAAGATGCGCGCGGAAGCGGGCGAGGAACGCGGCGAACGGTTCCACCGCGAGCGCCGCAATCAAAAACGGCACACCGAGGCCGAGCGAATAGACGGCAAGCATGCCGGCACCTTTGAGCACGGTCGCCTGCGAGGCCGCGACGGCAAGGATGGCGGCAAGGATCGGTCCGATGCAGGGCGTCCAGCCGAGCGCAAAGGCAAGCCCCATCAGATAAGCGCCCCATAAGCCGACCGGCTTTGTCACTTCGAGCCGCTTCTCGCGCATCAGCCAGGCGACCGGCGTGAGCCCGAGAAAGTGCAGGCCCATGACGATGATGCCGATGCCGGCCAGCACCGCAAGCGGCGCCGAATAGACCCGCAACAGCCCGCCGATCGCGCTAGCGCTGGCGCCAAGCGCAACGAACACGGTGGAGAAACCGAGCACGAACAAGATTGCGGCGACGATGGTCTCGCGCCGCACCCGCAACTCGGCTTCGGCATCGGCAAGCCGTTCGAGCGAGGCGCCAGTGAGATAGACGATGTAAGGCGGCACCAGCGGCAGCACGCAGGGCGATATAAAGCTCAACATCCCCGCGACGAGCGCAGCAGCGATGGTCACATTCGTCATAGGGGCATGAAATGCACCGAGCGGCAGGTCAAATGCAAGCCGGCGATTGCAAGAGCGCTCCGCGTCATTCCGGGCCGCCGCGCAGCGGCGACCCCGGAATCCATACCCCCTGCCGCTGAGGGAAAATTCAGTGCTACTGCTGTAGACCTGTGGTGATGGATTTCGGGCTCGCGCCTTCGGCGCGCCCCGGATGACGGGAACGCCATGCGCAACCTGATTACCGACGTGCCGGGGGTGAAAGTCGGCCATGCCGAGGATGTTCATCTCGGCTCCGGCTCCACCGCGGTCGTATTCGACGCGCCCGCGGTCGCGTCGGTCGACATCCGCGGCGGCGGTCCCGGGACCCGTAAATCCGCACTCCTTGATCCGGCACAGACGGTCGAAGGCATCGATGCCATCGCGCTATCCGGCGGCTCGGCGTTTGGGCTCGATGCCGCCTCCGGCGTGCAAGCGTGGCTACGCGAACAGGGCCGCGGCTTCGCGGTGCGCACCGCCCGCATACCGATTGTGCCGGCGGCCGTGCTGTTCGATCTCCTCAATGGCGGCAACAAAGACTGGGGCCGCTTCCCGCCCTATCGCGACCTCGGCTATGCCGCAGCGGGCGATGCCGGTTTGGACTTTGCGCTCGGCAGCGTCGGCGCCGGCACCGGCGCGACCACGGTGAATTGCAAGGGCGGCATCGGCTCCGCCTCGGCGCAGACCGCCGACGGCTGCACCGTCGGTGCGCTTGCCGCGGTTAATGCCGTGGGCAGCGTCATCGTCGGGCGCGGCCCGTGGTTCTGGGCGGCGCCGTTCGAAGTGAACGGTGAATTCGGCGGGCGCGGATTGCCCGACAGGTTCGCGCGCCAAATGTTCGAACCGGTCATCAAAGGCGCAACGCCCGAAAACACGACTCTCGTGGTGGTGGCAACCGATGCGATATTGACCAAAGGCCAGGCCAAGCGCCTCGCGATCATGGCGCAGTCCGGCCTGTCGCGTGCGATCTATCCGGTCCACAGCCCGCTTGACGGCGACGTACTGTTCGCGGCGGCAACCGGACGCCGGCCGCTCTCCGATCCGATCGTCGCGCTGACGGCGCTTGGCACGCTCGCAGCCAATGTGGTGGGCCGCGCTGTCGCGCGGGGCGTGTTTGCCGCCACGGCGCTGCCGCTGCCCGGCGCGCTGCCGAGTTGGACGGACCAATTCGGCCGTTAGCGCAACGGGTTCCTTCGCATTGCCGACGCTAACTTGGCGCAGAAGCCGCAGACGATATTCGGTGCCGACCGATGCTTGGTTTTTATTGACTTGCCGCACGATTGCGCCTTCACTTTGCCACGGGCGGGTTGTGGTCTGCGGTGGAGGGTTATCATGCGCGTCGTCGTCGTCGTCCTTGCGGCGGTGCTGACACTGGCTCTTGCGGCGTTTGGAGTTGTCGCGGCACAAAAATCGCCCGGGCCAGGTTCGCTAGTCGCTTTCGTGGAGCACGTCCTGTCGCCGGCGCACGCGACCAGCCCGCCACCCACGCCGGTCGCCGGCACCATCGACACGCAGATCGCGGCCCCCGTCATCAAAGTGTCGGACAAAACGACCGCGCCGCAGCCCAGCGGGCCAACCGCTGCGCCGGCCAATCTTGTCGTGCCGCCAAATACGGCGGCATCGACACCGGCCGCGCCGGCGCCCGCCCCGACGCCGGCCGCCAGTGCCGGCAGCTCGCCTTGGCCCACGACCTTGCCGACGTGCAACAACCCCGACGCGCTCGGCATGTCGCGCATCGTCCAGATCGATACGACCGGCGGCCCCGCTTTCGGTACGGAACATTTCAAGCAGTATGACTTCCTGCATGAGAAGGAAGTCGTACTGACGTTCGACGACGGCCCGTGGCCCGAAAACACCGAGATGGTGCTCAAGGCGCTGCAGGACAATTGCGTGAGGGCAACCTTCTTCGAAATTGGCGAGCACGCCACGTGGAATCCCCAGCTGACCAAGGAATTGGGAAAAGCCGGGATGACGATCGGCAGCCATACCTGGTCGCATAAGGATTTGGCGAAGAACCCCTACGCCAAGGATATCGAGCAGGCCAAGCAAGAAATCGAAATGGGCGTGAGCGCCGTGCATCTGGCGGCCGACGGCCCGATTGCGCCGTTCTTCCGCTTCCCCGACTTGCAAATGCCGGCCAGCTTGATGACTTATCTCGGTACGCGCAACATCGCTACTTTCTCCACCGATATCGACACCTTCGACTTCAAGATTCGCAAACCGGAAGAAGTGGTCAAATCGGTGATGACCAAACTCGCGAAGAACGGGAAAGGCATCCTACTGATGCATGATTTCCAGCACGCGACAGCGGAAGCGATGCCGGAGATCCTGCACCAGCTCCACCTAGCGGGCTACAAAGTCGCGGGCCTGGTGCCGAAGTTCCCGGTGACGACGATTCCGAAATATGACGACATGGTCAGGGCGGACGATAAGTACTCCTCCAGCAACAACACGCGCCCTGAATCGAGTGTCATCAAGACGATCGGCGATTAACCTCCGTGATCGCAAGCCGGTGGCTCCGGCCCGAAGTGGCCGGCGCGTAACTCATAGCCGCTGTCGCTTCAGAAGCTCTATGAGAAATCGATAGGATCCTTTCAATCGACGGCGCTCGCCGTGCAAGATTGGCTTGCCAATTTCAGCAGTTGGGCCTTTCCTAAGGCGAGCATCCGTATGTAGCTTGAAACGACGGTGGAAACGGCTACGCAGCGAACCAGCACATCGTTACGACGTGCTGTTGTCGCTGTCTCTTAAGGCTGAGGCTTTAGCCTCAGGACGGGGGGATCGATGTCCGTGGCGGTTTTCGGCAAGGTTCGCAATTTGAACATTTGCTGCGGTAACGATGAAAAGTATTTCTGCGGTGACGCGGTTGTCGGCAGCGGATTCATTACTCATGCAAATCCGTCCACTCGGGATGCGTCATGGGTTGAGGGATTTGTGTCAATATATTCGGAGCGAAGCGAAAAATACCATTCCTATCTGACGAATAGCGCGAAGACCGAGCAAGTTCAGCATCTGCTTGAGAGCTATTCTGACCTGGAGAGTCTAGCCTATATCGAACAATACGACGGCTCGCGCTTATCCATCACAATGATGCTGGCTGCGACCGATTTCAATTCGTTTGTGAGGCTTGTCGAACGGCACTACTTCAGCGACTTGGAATATTTGATTCGGATTCCGGTTCCCGGATTTGCCGCGGATGTGACGGTCGAAGAAAACCTTCTCGCGACTTTTGGAGCGTTTTTGCCGACAGCGCAAGAATTTCGCTCAGGAACGCCGTTTTACATTCCAAACTGCGCCATTGATCTCGAGTTTCACCATTTTGATGAATCCGCATCGCAGAAATATAAATGGCTTGATGCTAACAAGCGTCAGCTCGATGACGAGCGGCAACACCGCACTGAACCGCAAAAACAAGAAGTAGTGGCAATTGAACACAATCGTACGTTAAATCAACTATTGGCTATAGCCGATGCCCGGCACCACGTAGCTTCTCCTAAGAAATCGGAAAATCGCATTCCGCTTCTATACGTTGGTATCCTGCTCTCAATCGTAATCGCTTGTGGATTCTGGCTCGTTTTTCATGGCTGAGGCCGGAGAATTACCGGAAGCATAAACTCGCGGTATGCGAGCGACGCTTTTGACAGAAATTCAGGCATTTGGCCGCGGCGCCGGAACACAATCTCACGTTCGCGGGATGTGCCGGCGGTGGCTGTCGGGCATTGCGACAAGCTTGCGTAATCGGTTCGAGGGCGCCATCAAGGTCGTGGCCTCACTCACCTGGACCTCTCGAGCGCGTGCCAACCACTCTTTGACCGTCAACTCCGGCTCGACACGCTCATAAGTCAGCCAATCCCCAAGCTCCCGCGGCGGAAACTTGGTTCCGCAGACCGCGCAAGACGCTGCGGCATGAGGCGCCTCATGCTGGCGCGTAATGGCGTGAATCGAATGACATCTTCGGCACGCAAAAATATCAACCATGGCACTGAGCATGGTATGTGCGCTGCGGAGGGACTGGCAAGCCCCTTGGCTCTACCTTCCAGAGCCAGGTCTGAAAATACGTTGCTGTGCCGTGTGATAAAGCGGGCCGCCCGAGCGGCATTGTTCAAGACGCGACGGCTTGCGCAGCGGCAGTCAGCCTGTCGGAAAGCAATTTGTCCTGGTCCGGCGCATGTTCAGTTTTGCCGGCGTCTTTGGCGGCTTGTCGAAGCCGGAGTTCGATCTTGGTGAACACTCGTTCTTGCTCGACAGACAATATATCGGCGATCGCCACCGAGAGTTGGGTCAGGTTGCTGGCCCATCCCAGCGCCCGAAACTGAAAGACGGTAACGCCACAGGCATTTTTCGGGTCATCCAAGGCGTAACGAACAACGATACCATTTCCCTTGGTCTGCCCCATCGTCGGGCGCGCACGGCCGAGGGAAACGGAGAGAACGTCTGCGGTACTATCGTAATCCGTAACCAACAGCCGCACAGAACTGGAAACTGTCATCTTGTGGAACTCTCGGGCCACCCGTAGGCCGCGCCGTTACATACTACCGGCTGCCCGTCTGGCGTGACGCCGGAACACTATGGCATTTAGCCGTCTGATGCACATCAGACGTAATATAGGCCTGTGGATAACAGGACGAATTGCGAAAATACGATAACGGGCGGACGCGCCGATCCAACCGGCAAAAGCTGGCGACGGGGACGCAATAAAGCGGTACGCTCCCGGAACTATTATTTGAGGATTGGACCGATGGGACAGGCACAATTGAATCCGACAGGGGAAGGTGAGAATTGCGATGGCTATATTGTGCGCAGAAAAGATCAAAGGGAATGGATCGCGAAAGCAAAAAGCGGCGACGAGGCGGCCAGGATATGTGTGGCGGCGGCTTCGAATTACATGAAGGCCATACCGGACCAGCCCTCGACCTGCGGTTGCTGCGATACGCCTTTTTTGCTGGGTTACATTCCGCAAGCGTTCCTCGTGCTAATCCCGACCAGACGAGATCCTAAAAAGAGCAAGGCGTACACCAGGGCAGTGTGTTGGGAATGCAGTAAACATGACGATCGATGGCTGGTAGAGCACGGCGTGCGACGGGTGGGGCTTGCGCCCGCTGCCGGCGCGCCGCGGCAATAGAATTTCATCGAAAGGCCGGCTTGAGGAGCAACTCCGGCGGTTCCGCAAAGTTGATCCCACGCCGCGCGCGGCCTAAATTCCGCAGTGAGAATATTGACCCGACCCTCCGGGTTGCTACTCTGATTTCGTCAATCGCATGACGCCGATCGAGGACCGCGCAATGGGCATTTTCGGAAGAAAAATACCAACGGGTCTAATTCCGATTCACGCCGACAACGCCGTAAATAGAGACTGGCTTATCTTATTGGAGGCCAACACGATTGTCGGTCCTTCGCCGGAAAGGCTCCGTGTTGCCGTCGCGACGCAGGAGCAAAGGATTGTAAAAAAACATAGCCTATTAGGCAAAGCGAAGCACTTCCTTGAAGTGAAGGAATACAATCCCCGAATTCATATTCCGTTTTTTTGTCCTCAGCTCTACAAGTATGGTCCGGATAAAAAGCTCGTACCTCTCCAAGGCGACGAAATCGGCAGATTGATTGCCCATGCCCATGCGGGCAATATTACAGGGAAGCCATCATGGTACGCGCCGTCGGACAGAATGCCGGATCCGCTGACAGTCAGCGCTTCAGCACTTACGGAATTTGACACCGTTGTTGTTGAAATGCCTGGTGCGCAGAACTCCGCCGCGGCGGGCTAGAGCATGATCCGGAAAAGTGGAAACCGGTTTTCCGAAAAGATCATGCTCCATCAAAATGCTAGAGCGACAATCGATTCAATCTGAAACGATTGCGCTCTAATAGCCCGATTCAGCTGGCGGTTTCTTCCACGTCGGCCCAATTCTAAAAGGCTACGCCATCCAATAGGGCTTCGCAGCCTCGGGGTTAAGCCTGAGCCGTTTAGGACCGCCATCCCCCAAGCACTTGTCGCTCAGATTCTCTGCCGTAGCGCGGCGATGACGGCGCCTTGGGCGGATGAAGTGAAGGGTAATCAATTCGGGGAAACGCGGACCGCAGAGCGGGAAGATGGTCATGGGCACCTCCATCCCTCATCCCTGACATACAATTCGGGAAAGCTCCGAAAATAGCTGTGACCTTAGGCACACCGAAATGCAGCTACGGAGGCCGGTTTCGGGTCAAACCGGCCTTCGACCTGAGCTCCACTTCCACTCTCTCCTCGATAACGCGGCATTGCTGGGAATCACTGTTGTAAGTAGGATGATTTTCGACGGCGTTCCTTGAGGGTGCGCTCGTGAGGCATCTCGCGATTCTGGTCGCATCGGCATTGGGCGCGTGCGCCCTGCCTGGCGCATCCAATGTGACCGGCTTCATGCATGTACACCCCACTCAGGAGTCTTGTGCCTCACGAGGACTAACGCTCAACGCGACGACAAAGGAATGCGTGACGCCCACGCCGTCTTCGCAACCGCCGCCGGCGGCACCCCATGCCGCGCAAGTGCAATCCACGCAATCGCCGCCAGCGGTCCTGCCGTCTTATGCCGTTCAAGTGCAGTCCCCGTCAGCCGGACCAGCTCAGCCACCGCCGCGGGTGCTTCAGCCGGCCGGCACTTCGGTGTCAATCGAGCCGGACGCCGTGATTGACTCCAAACTCGAACAGGACTTTGACCAAATGGACGAGCTTGCCCATTTTGCTCGAGCAAGCGGCTATCGCTGCGACAGCATCAGCGCGCTGCAGCCGCTCTCGACTTCCGACGGGTTTAAGTTGGAGTGCAATCGTTTCACCTTCAAATATGAGATCCAGGAAAAGGGCGGCGGCTGGACAGTGACCGTGAAGTAGATCGAGAAGGCTCTATTGACCGCGCCTTGGGCGGGTGGCGCGCCTCGCCTGTTGTCCGTCGAATCTCCGCTTAAGAGTTCCTCAAGGCCGTCGGACCTAGCTTTGCCTTACGCGCAAGCGAAGTTTGACCCTAGATGGCCCTGTACCAGATATCCCCGGATTGCAGCACCGGCGTAAAGCTGGGGCGGTCGGTGCAGCTCGTTTGCTTCGCGCTTGTATTGGCGCACGCGGACTATCTCGCCGTCTCATACTTCGAGGGCACTTGGCTCGTGGCCCGCGACGGCAGCGGCGTGCCTGCGGACTTCGTCAATGTGTGGGCTGCCGGGCGGCTTGCGCTCGCGGGCCACGCCGCCGCGGCCTACGACTGGCCAGCCCATAAATTGGTCGAAGTGAGCGCGGTCGGGCACCCGTTCGACGGTTATTACGTCTGGAACTATCCGCCGACATTCCTGTTCGCCGCAGCCGTAGTATCGCTCTTACCCTATGCGACCGCCTACGTGGCCTGGGTGTTCGGCACCTTCCTCGCCTATCTCGCGGCCATCCGGGCCATTATCGGCGACCGGGTCGGTTATCTGCTCGCCGCCGCATTTCCCGCCGTGCTGTCCAATTTTATAGTCGGCCAAAACGGATTTCTCACCGCGAGCCTGTTCGGCGGCACGCTCACGCTCATGGAACGGCAACCTGTGTTCGCCGGCGTGTTGCTTGGACTGCTCACCTGCAAGCCGCATCTCGGTTTGTTGTTTCCGATCGTGCTGGTGGCGAGTGGGCATTGGCGCATGTGTATCACCGCCGGGATGGTTGCAGCGCTAATGGCGGCTGCATCATGGCTGGCATTCGGCGGTGAGAGCTGGCTCGCGTTTTTTACCGATATCGGTCACAGCTCGCAGGCCTTCCTCGCCGCAGGCGGGGCGGGCTGGAGCAAGCTACAGACAGCGTTCGGACTGACGCGCACGCTTGGCGGCAGCGAGCGACTTGCGTGGATCGTGCAAGCTCTGCTGTCACTCATCGTGGCGGCTGCGGTCGCCATGCTCTGGCGCTGCCGCGCCGCCGCCTACGAAGTCAAGGCAGCGGCGCTTGGCACCGGAGCAATGTTGGCGACGCCCTATCTCTTCACCTACGACCTGGTGGTGCTGGCAGTACCGCTTGCTTTCCTGTTCCGCCTCGGCCAAACGCGCGGATACCTGGCGCATGAAATGGCCGGCATCGGCTTGGCCTGCCTGCTTATACTGATTTTCCCCTTCGTCGATGCGCCAGTCGGTTTCGCCGCTGTTCTCGTCCTGGCGGCCCTAATCGCCCGCCGCGCCCTGGCACTCCGGAGCGTGCCACGATGACCGGGCGGTGCTTAATGCTGTCACTCTCAGGTCATTGAGCAAAGAACCGCTCCGCGGCGTAAGGCTGCGGATCGCAGAATGGGGTCGCCCCGGTGATCATCTCGGCAAGGAGCCGGCCAGTCGCCGGCCCAAGCGTCAATCCCCAATGGGCATGTCCGCAGGCGAGCCACAAGCCGGCTTGTCCCGGCGCGCGTCCGATGGCGGGACGGGAATCGGCAAAGCACGGCCGCGCGCCAAGCCACGGCTGTGGTTCGACTGGATCGCCGAGCGCAAACAATTCGCGGGCCGCCGGCAGCAGGCGTTCGAACTGCACCGGCGTCGGCGGCGCGTCGCGCGGGGCAAATTCGACGCCGGTGGTCACACGGATGCCCTGCTCCATCGGCGCCAGAACGTAGCCGTTCTCGGCATCCAGCACCGGACGCGCCAGCGCGGCATTGCCTTGCACGGTGAAGTGACGGTGATAGCCGCGCTTGACCGCAAGCGGTAGTCTGATGCCGAGCGGATCGAGCACCTCCGGCAGCCACGGGCCGAGCGCGACGACGACTTCGCCGCCATCGAGCGGGCCGGACGCCGTATCGACGCGCCAATGCGGATGCACCCGATGCAGCGTGCGCGCGTCGCCGGTGAACATAAGCCCGCCGAGTGCGGCAAAGCGCGCTGCATAGGCGCGCGTCAGAGCAAGCGGGTTCGACACGCTTACCGCGCCGGTCCAATGCACGGCATGGCGGAACACCGGCTTGAGCGACGGCTCGAGCGCAAGCGCCGCATCGCAATCCATCGCAACATTGGCGATGTCGAACTTTTTGGCGAGATCGAGCTCGCGTGCGAGACCCGCGAACGCGCGCTCGGTGCGGTAGAGTTTCAGCCACCCGGTGCGGCGCAAATATTTTGCCGCGCCGGACTCCGCGCTCAGTGCGTCGTGCTCCGCCACCGCGCGGGCAAACAAGGGCCGCATCAGTTGCGCGGTCTCCGCCAGCCGCGCCGGCTGGGAAGCGGCGCGGAAGGCGAGAAGCCACGGCGCGATCCGCGGCAAAAACGTGAGATGATAATTGGCAACCGGCGAGCGCTTCAGCGCGATGCGAAGAAGCGTCGCCCAATCCGACGGGAATGCCGCCGGAAAAATGGTATTGCCCTCGATAACGCCGGCATTACCGTAAGAGGTCCCCTCGCCCGCCCCGCTGCGGTCGACCAATGCGACCGACAGCCCGCGCTTGACCAGATGGACCGCGACCGACGTGCCGACAATTCCGGCTCCCAGAACGATGACATCGGTGCGCGCCACGGACCCTCCGTTGTCTTGAATACGCGGGAATCTGGAGAGCCCGGCATCGGCCGGCAAGTGCAATCGGGCCGGGTGTACCAGGGCTTGCCCGGCGCGTTGCCCGGCCTGGAACCACGTGTTAGCAGAACGCGTAAGCTTCGGAGAATCCGGTGCCCCGCCCCCTTATTATTGCCCCATCGATCCTTGCCGCCGATTTCGCGAATTTGGGCGAAGAAGTGCGCGCGGTCGATGCCGCCGGCGCCGACTGGATCCATGTCGACGTCATGGACGGCCATTTCGTGCCCAATATTTCCATCGGGCCGGACATCGTCAAGGCGATCCGGCCGCACACCAAAAAGCCGCTCGACGTTCATCTGATGATCGCGCCGTGCGATCCTTACCTCGAAGCCTTCGCCAAGGCGGGCTCGGACATCATCACCGTCCATGTCGAGGCCGGTCCGCACATCCACCGCTCGCTGCAGGCGATCCGCGCGCTCGGCAAGAAGGTCGGCGTAACCATGAACCCCGGCACGCCGGAAGTGTCCGTCGAGCACGTCATCGATCTCGTCGATCTTATTCTTGTCATGTCGGTTAATCCCGGCTTCGGCGGCCAGAAATTCATCGCCGATGCCGTCGACAAGGTCCGCAATGTGCGCGCCATGGCCGGTGACCGCCCGATAGACATCGAGATCGACGGCGGCATCACCCCCGAGGTCGCCCCGCTTGCGGCGCGCGCCGGCGCCAACGCCTTCGTCGCTGGCTCCGCGGTGTTCAGGGACAAGACGCCGCAATCGTATCGCGCCAACATCGCCGCCATCCGCAATGCGGCGGCGCTCGTTCGTGGGGAGGCCGCTTAATGGGTGTTCTGATTGACGGACAGTGGCGTGATGAGGAGCTTCCCGCGGAGACGGGCGCACGTGGCGATTTCCGGCGCGTCGACAGCATCTTCCGCAACCGCATCACGGCGGACGGCTCGTCCGGTTTTAAGGCCGAGGCTGGGCGCTATCATCTCTATGTCGCCTATACCTGCCCGTGGGCGCATCGCACGCAAATTTATCTAGCGCTCAAAAAGCTCACCGGCGCGATCAGCGTGTCGATCGCGGTGCCGGGACTGCGGACGCAAGGCTGGACATTCGAAGACAACCCCGCCTTCCCGGACTGTCCGCCGGACCGCGTCAACGGCTTCCACTATCTGCATCAGGCCTATGCCGCGAGCGATCCGCATTATACCGGCAAGGTGACGGTTCCGACGCTGTGGGACAAAAAGACCAGGCGGGTCGTGAACAACGAGTCGTCCGAGATCATCCGCATGCTCAACTCCGAATTCGCCGGTATCGGCGCCGACAGCGCGGATCTCTACCCGAAGGCGCTCCGCGGCGAAATCGATCGCGTCAACGCCGAGGTCTACGCCAACGTAAATAACGGCGTGTACCGCTGCGGCTTCGCGAAATCGCAAGTCGCCTATGAGGAGGCCTATGACGCCCTGTTCGCGACGCTCGATGAAATCGAGGCGCGGCTCGGCCGCCAGCGCTACCTCGTCGGCAATCAAATCACCGAAGCGGACTGGCGGCTGTTTCCGACACTTGTGCGTTTCGACGTCGCCTATTTCTCGCTGTTCAAGTGCAACCGGAACCGGATCGTCGACTACCCGAATCTTCTGAACTATATGCGCGAGCTTTATGCGGTGCCCGGCGTCGCCGAAACCGTCAAGCCACGTTATTACGTGATCGGCTATTATTCGATCGCGCGCGTCAACCCGACCGGCATCATTCCGAAAGGCACACCGGTCGATTACCGGCAGCCGCACGATCGCGCGCGGTTTGCGGCCTGAACGTGAAGCTTGAACCATGATCCCGCGCTACACCCGCCCACAAATGGCGGCGATCTGGTCGCCGGAAACGCGCTTTCGCATCTGGTTCGAGATCGAGGCGTATGCCGCGGACGCCATGGCCGAACTCGGCATGATCCCGAAATCGGCGGCGAAGACGATTTGGCAGAAGGGCAAAGCGGCAAAATTCGACACCGCGCGCATCGACGAGATCGAGCGCGAAGTCAAACACGACGTCGTCGCGTTTCTCACCCATCTTGCCGAAATCGTCGGCCCCGACGCGCGCTTCGTGCACCTCGGGATGACGTCGTCGGACGTGCTCGATACCTGTTGGAACGTTCAGCTCGTGCGCGCCGCCGATCTGCTCATCACCGACGTCGATGCGCTCAAAGCCGCGCTGGAGCGGCGCGCCCGCGAATATAAGTTCACGCCGACCATCGGCCGCTCGCATGGCATCCATGCCGAACCGACCACGTTCGGGCTGAAACTCGCCGTCGCCTTTGCCGAGTTCTCGCGTGCCGGGCAGCGTCTCGAACTGGCGCGCAAGGAGGTCGCGACCTGCGCCATTTCGGGCGCGGTCGGCACCTTCGCGCAGGTCGACCCGCGCGTCGAAGCCTATGTTGCGGAAAAAATGGGGCTTGCCGTCGAGCCGATCTCAACTCAAATCATTCCACGTGACCGTCACGCCATGTATTTTTCAACGCTCGGCGTCGTCGCCGCCTCGATGGAGCGGCTGGCGACCGAAATCCGCCACCTGCAGCGCACCGAGGTTCTGGAAGCTGAGGAGTTTTTCTCCGAGGGCCAGAAAGGCTCCTCGGCCATGCCGCACAAGCGCAATCCGGTGTTGTCGGAGAATATCGTCGGCCTTGCCCGGATGGTGCGCGCTTATGCGGCGCCGGCGCTGGAAAACGTCGCTCTCTGGCACGAACGCGACATTTCGCATTCCTCGGTCGAGCGCATGATCGGCCCGGACGCGACAGTGACGCTCGATTTCGCGCTGCATCGGCTTGCCGGAATTATCGACAAGCTCGTCGTCTATCCCGACAACATGCGAAAGAACCTCGACCGTCTCGGCGGCCTTGTTCATTCGCAGCGGGTGCTATTGGCGCTGACGCAAAAAGGCGTCGCCCGCGAGGATGCCTATCGCCTGGTTCAGCGCAACGCCATGAAAGTCTGGGCCGGCGGCGGCGATTTTCTCGCGCTGCTCTTGGTCGACGCGGATATACGCAAACACTTGAGCGAGGCCGAGTTGAAAGCCAGTTTCGATCTGGATTTTCACATGGCGCAGGTCGACACGATTTTCCGCCGCGTTTTTGGCCGTGCGTAAAGCGGCTGCATGTAAGGCTAATCCCCTATCGTTTTGATGGATGGGCGCGGTCGCTTTCGCCAGATTTTATGATGGCAACCTGGCCGTCATCCAGGTCCTGACCTTTACCGCCGTAAGCGGGCTTGTTGCGCCGGTGCCCAAGCGGCCCAAAGCGCAAGAGCAGAAGAGCGCCAACCCGAAAGACGGGTCCCGCCTGGTCGAGAGTCTGACGGCATAAGAGGCGACCGGCTACCCCCAGCCGCCGGGCGACAGATTGCAGACGCCTGGCACCCGTGTCATCTGTCACGCGATGGCCGCAGGCAAAACCATTCTGATGTTCGATTCGGGCGTCGGTGGGCTTACCGTCTACCGCGAAGTCGTCGCGGCTCGCCCGGACGCCGATTACATCTATGTCGCCGACGATGCGGCGTTTCCGTATGGCGCGCTTGACGAACATACACTGATCGAGCGCGTTGTCGACCTTATGGGCGGACTCATCGAAGCCCACCGGCCCGACCTCGTCGTCATCCCGTGCAATACCGCTTCCACGATCGTCCTGCCCGACTTGCGGAAAAAATTCTCGATGCCCTTCGTCGGCACCGTGCCGGCGATCAAGCCGGCTTGCACCAGTTCGCTGACGCGCCGCGTATCCGTGCTGGGCACTGAGGCGACGGTGCAGCGCGAATATACCCGCGCGCTCATCCGCGACTATGCGCAGGATTGCGAGGTAACGCTCGTCGGTTCGAGATTGCTGGCGACTTATGCGGAAGCCGAACTTGGCGGCGCACCCGCTGCCGATGCGGCAATCAGCGCCGAGATTACACCGTGCTTCCGCGATGGCGGCAAGCGCACCGACACAATCGTGCTGGCCTGCACCCACTATCCGTTACTGATCGAGCGGTTAAGAGAGCTTGCCCCTTGGCCGGTTGATTTTATCGATCCCGCCCCCGCGATCGCCCGGCGGGTGGTCGATCTGCTCGGTCCCGCGTCGGCGGCGGTCGGTCAGGGGACTACGCGCGCTTTTTTCACCTCTGGCCGGACGCCGCAGGCGGCCCTGACACGCTTTGGCATTTGTGTCGGCGAACTGACGCCGTCTTCGACACGCTGACCGCCGTCCAAGAAATCAACAGGCCCTTTATCGGAATTAAGCTCGGTCCGGCTTGTTCCGTCGAGTTGCCGCGGCTAGGTTCATATACTTGCGGGGGACCCGCATCGGGGGGAGATGAATATGAGCTCCGCCGTCATGGCAGAATCGAGGACTTGGTACCTCAATCGTTGGAACCAGCTCATCCTCGGATTGATCGCGATGATGGCGATCTCCAGTCCGCAATATGTCTGGACGCTGTTTACCGGACCGCTCAATCAAAAACTGGGCACGACGCTTGCCGAATTGCAGTGGACATTCTCGCTCCTCATCATCTTGCAAACCTGGTGCTCTCCCCTGCAGGCGTACCTGGTGGACCGATTTGGGCCGCGCCTTCTCGTCTCGGTTGGCGCGCTCATGTCGGGCGGCGGTTGGGTTCTGTCCAGCTATGTCGACAATATCTGGGCGCTCTATCTCACCTACGGCGTGATCTGCGGCTTCGGCACCGGCATCATCTATGTCGGGATCATCGGGTTGATGGTGCGCTGGTTCCCGGATCGACGCGGGCTGGCGACCGGCTTTGCCGCCGCCGGTTACGGTTTCGGCGCAATCTTCACCAGTTTTCCGATCGACAGCATGATCAGAAGTTCGGGCTATGCCCACACGCTGGTCGTATGGGGCATCATCCAGGGCGTTATCGGCATCATCGTAGCGCAGGGGCTGCGCTTGCCGCCCGAAAACTATCAGGTGCAAAGCGCGGCATCGGCGGTTGCCCCGCAAAGCGGGCGCAACTTCACGCCGCGCGAAATGCTGCAAAATCCGATCTTCTGGCTGCTGTTCATGATGATGAGCATGATGTCGACCAGCGGACTCATGGTCGTCTCGAACGTCGGGCCGTTCGCGAACGAATACAAGGTCTCGCAGGCGCTGGTGCTCGGTATGGCGGCGTTGCCGCTGTCCTTGACGCTGTCGCGCTTCACCAACGGCCTGACACGGCCATTCTTCGGCTGGGTTTCCGATCATATCGGACGCGAGATGACGATGGCGATCGCTTTCTCGCTGGAATGCGTCGCCATCCTGGTCCTGTTTGCCTTCATTGATCAGCCGGCGCTGTTCGTGGTGATGACCGGCCTAGTCTTCTTCGGCTGGGGCGAAATCTTCTCACTGTTCCCGTCGACCCTGACCGATACATTCGGAACGAAGTTCGCGGCGACCAATTACGGTTTTCTCTATATCGCGCAAGGCATCGGCTCGATCCTCGGGGGGCCTGCGGCGGCCTTTCTGAAGCAATCGACCGGAAGCTGGACTGCCGTGTTCATTGTCGTTGCGGTGCTCGATGCCGCGACCGCGTTGCTCGCCATCACCCTGTTGCGGGGCCTGCGGCACAACCATTTCGCGCGGATGAATGCTCCGCGTCCCGGAAACCCGCCCGTTTGACACCTGGCGGCTTTCCCCCTAGAAACCGCGCACTTCGCGGACCAGAGCATGACCCCGAAAAGTGGGTTTTCGGTTTTCGGAAAAAGATCATGCTCCACGACAACTAGGCTCGCGCGGTGTTTCGCGACCCGCGGTTTACGCCGAAGCTTCGGCGTAAACCTGTCGGTTCCAGGCAGAGCCCGGGACAGGAGGAGGGCGCGATCCTCAGCCACGGCATGATCCCGAAAAGTGGATTTCCGGTTTTCGGAACGGATCATGCCTAGACTAATACAGCGAGGACGCGAATGACCAAGCGCCATCAGGCGAAGTACAAGATCGACCGGCGGATGGGCCAAAATATCTGGGGCCGGCCGAAGTCACCGATCAACAAACGCGAATACGGGCCCGGCCAGCACGGCCAGCGCCGCAAAGGCAAGCTTTCGGACTACGGCGTGCAATTGCGGGCCAAGCAGAAACTCAAGGGCTATTACGCCAATATGTCGGAACGCCACTTCCACGGCATCTATGACGAGGCGCGGCGGCTGAAGGGCGACACCGGTGCACACATGATTGGCCTCCTCGAGCGCCGTCTCGACACGGTGATCTATCGCGCCAAATTCGTGCCCACCGTGTTCGCGGCGCGCCAATTCATCAGCCACGGCCATATCAAGGTGAACGGCAAGCGCGTCACGGTCGCGAGCCTCCGGGTGAAGGTCGGCGACGAGGTCGAAGTCAGGGACAAGTCGAAGCAGCTCGCGCTGGTGCTCGAAGCCAATGCGCTCGCCGAGCGTGACGTGCCCGACTACATCGAGGTCAATCATTCGAAGCAGACGGCAAAGCTTAACCGCATCCCGACGCTGGCCGACGTGCCCTACCCGGTACAGATGGAACCGCACCTCGTCGTCGAATATTACTCGCGGTGAAGCGACTGCGCGCCGCCGTTCCCGGCGCGCGCTTCACTTGTAAACGCCCGGATCCGGCGGACCGGGCGGAGCCGGCTGGGCTCCGCTCGACGGGATTGCCGTGTGCGTCACGTGCGACGGCTTGGAGTGCTTGGCCTTCTTCGTCGCCGCATGAGCGGCATCGAAGGCCGCCAAGCTGAGGGCGGCGGCCGCTATCAGCAGGGTGCCGCGTACGGCTATTCGCTTGATGCGCATGAGAGCCTCCCGGTCGACCCGAGCCACAGGAACATACACCGGCAAGGCCGATTTATTCCCGCAAGGCCAGAGATCCGGCCAGGGCGGCGCACAGTCGGACGGCTTACGAAGCGGTCGCGCTTTCCTTCACCGCGATGCCCTTGTCCTTCAACAAGGACTGCAGCTCGCCGGCCTGGAACATTTCACGGATGATGTCACAGCCGCCGACAAACTCGCCCTTGACGTAGAGCTGGGGAATGGTCGGCCAGTTCGAATACGACTTTATGCCGCCGCGCAAATCGTCGTTCTCGAGGACGTTCAGTCCCTTATAGGCCACTCCCAGATAGTCGAGGATTTGCACGACCTGGCCGGAAAAGCCGCACATCGGGAATTGCGGCGTGCCCTTCATGAACAGGACCACGTCGGTGGCCTTAACTTCGTTGTCGATGAATTGCTCGATAGACATGGAAATCACCCTTCGCAGTCATCCTAGCGCGTACCGCAGACAGCCGTAGCCGCGCCGAATCTCGCATTTCGCCCTTGAATATATGTACCGCAAAACGCCGGCAAAGCCCATGCGTAACCGTCATGCCGGACTATGGGAAATCCGGGAGGTATTTCGGGAGGTATTACCGTCACCGCTCCGGAGTTCCAGTCTGCAGCGCCAGCGCATGCAGTTTGCCGCCCATTTCGGCTTTGAGCGCTTCGTAGACGATCTGGTGCTGCTGGACGCGCGATTTACCGCGAAACAACTCGGCGATGACGGTCGCGGCGTAGTGATCGCCGTCACCGGCGAGATCGCGGATCGTTACCTCGGCATCCGGTATGCGCGCCCGGATCAGCCTTTCGATGTCGCTCGCGGCCATGGCCATGTGGCGTTACATTCGCTGGCGCTTAACCCTGAAAATTGCGCAGTGTTGCGACCACAATGCGGCGCTCACGGGCAGGCGTCAATGCGCCGCGAGCGATCAGACCGCGCCGGCCATGTAGGCCGGCAGCCACGCTTCGAAGTGCCGCTTAAGTTCGTCGACTCGCAGCGGCCGCTCGCCGTCGACTGCGAGAACGGCGCCGCCGGTCGCACCGAGGTGCACGAGCGGCACGCCCGCGGCCTGGGCGCGTTGGGTCACGCCGTGCGCGTCCTTTGCCGTCACGACATACCGGGCCTGATCTTCCCCAAACCAGAACGCGTGGCCCGGGACGCGCGAGTGCGCCTCCAAGACGGCGCCGATCCCGGACGCCATCGCCATCTCGGCAAGCGCGACCAAAAGACCGCCGTCGGAAACATCGTGCACCGCCGTCACAAGCCCATCGCGGATCAGGCCGCGGACGAAATCGCCATGGCGCCGCTCGGCGGTGAGGTCGACCGGCGGCGGCGCACCTTCTTCCCGCCCGCAGATATCGCGCAGATAGATCGACCGCCCGAGCCAGCCTTGAGCTTCGCCGACCAGGAGGATCGCTTCGCCTTCGGCCTTGAACGCGACCGTCATCGATTTGGTGAATTGATCGAGCAGACCGACGCCACCGATCGTCGGCGTCGGCAGGATCGCCTTGCCATTGGTCTCGTTATAGAGCGACACATTGCCCGAAACGACCGGGAAATCGAGCGCGCGGCAAGCTTCGTCGATGCCGCGCACGCAGCCGACAAACTGGCCCATGATGTCCGGCCGCTCCGGATTGCCGAAATTGAGATTGTCGGTCAGCGCCAACGGCTGCGCGCCGACCGCGGTGAGATTGCGCCAGGCTTCGGCGACCGCCTGCTTGCCGCCGACGAAGGAATCGGCCTCGCAATAGCGCGGCGTCACGTCGGCGGTGAGCGCGAGCGCCTTGGGTCCTGCGTTGACACGGACGACTGCAGCATCGCCGCCCGGCCGTTGCACCGTGTTGCCGAGAATGATGTGGTCGTATTGCTCCCACACCCAGCGCTTGCTGCACAGATCCGGTGAGGCGATGAGCATTTTCAACGCATCTGCAATAGTCATCGGCGGTTTGACCGAAGCCGCCTCGATCACCGGCTGTCTTTTGTTCTCGATGAAGTGACGATGATAGACCGGCGCCTCGTCACCCAATTCCTTGATCGGCAGGTCGGCCATCACCGCGCCGCTATGGCGGACGACAAAGCGCTTGGTCGGCGTCGTCTCGCCAACAACGGCGAAATCGAGACCCCATTTGCGGAAGATCGCCTCAGCCTCTTTCTCCTTCTCGGGCTTGAGCACCATCAGCATGCGCTCCTGGCTCTCTGACAGCATCATCTCGTAGGCGCTCATGCCGGTCTCGCGGCAGGGCACTTTGTCGAGATCGAGCGTCACGCCGAGATCGCCCTTGGCGCCCATCTCGACCGCGGAACACGTCAGCCCTGCTGCGCCCATGTCTTGAATGGCGATGACGCAGCCTTTCGCCATGATTTCCAGGCAGGCTTCGAGCAGGAGCTTTTCCGAGAACGGATCGCCGACCTGCACGGTCGGGCGCTTTTCCTCGGCATCGGTGCCGAACTCCGCCGACGCCATGGTGGCGCCGTGGATCCCGTCGCGGCCGGTCTTGGAGCCGAGATAGACGATCGGCATGCCAATGCCGGTCGCCTTGGCATAGGAGATCTTGTCCTTCTCGGCGAGACCGACGGCCATGGCGTTGACCAGGCAGTTGCCGTTATAGTGGCGGTCGAAGCGCAGCTCGCCGCCGACAGTCGGCACTCCAAACGAATTGCCGTAACCGCCGATGCCGGCGACCACGCCGGCAACAAGCGCCCGCGTCTTCGGATTTTTCGGTTCTCCGAACGACAGCGCGTTGAGGCAGGCGATCGGTCGCGCGCCCATGGTGAACACGTCACGCAAAATGCCGCCAACGCCGGTCGCAGCGCCCTGATAGGGCTCGATGTAGCTCGGGTGGTTATGGCTCTCCATTTTGAACACGAGGGCGAGCCCGTCGCCGATATCGATAACGCCGGCGTTTTCGCCCGGCCCCTGAATCACGCAACGGCCTGTGGTCGGCAGCGTGCGCAGGTGCACCTTCGAGGATTTGTAGGAGCAGTGCTCGTTCCACATCGCCGAGAAAATGCCGAGCTCGGTGAAGCTGGGCGTCCGGCCGATGAGCTTGACGATGCGCTCGTATTCGTCCGGCGTCAGGCCGTGCTGGGCAATCAGCTCAGACGTAATGGCAGGCTCGTTGGAAATCACGTGACGCGCGCTCGTTTCTCGACCCGTCTTCCATATGGAAACAGGGTGGTCACGCCGCCAGCTTGAAATGATCCACAAGCCCGGCGAACAGGCCGCGGCCGTCGGTGCGGCCCATAACTGCTTCGACGTGATTCTCCGGATGCGGCATCAGGCCGAGCACGTTGCCGCGCTCGTTGATAATGCCGGCAATGGCGTTCATCGCGCCGTTGTGGTTCCAGTTCGGGTCGACCATGCCGTCAGGCGACGAATAGCGAAATAGCACCCTACCCTCGCCTTCCAGGCGCGCGATGGTCTCGCCGTCGGCGATGTAGTTGCCTTCGCCGTGCGCTACCGGCACGCGGATCACCTGCCCGGCATTATAGCCGCGGGTGAACGGCGTATCGGAGCGCTCGACGCGCAGATAGACGTCGCGGCAGATGAAGCGCAGCTGCGCGTTGCGCATCAGCACGCCCGGCAAGAGCCCCGCCTCGCAGGCGATCTGGAAGCCGTTGCATATCGCGAGTACGAGCCCGCCTTTGGCGGCAAAGGCGCGCACCGCATCCATGACTGGCGCGCGCGCCGCAATGGCGCCGCAGCGCAGATAGTCACCATAGGAGAAGCCGCCGGGGATGACGACAAGGTCGGTCCCGGCCGGCAGCGCGGTGTCGGCGTGCCAGACCATGGTCGGCGCGCGCCCGGAGATGAGCGTCAAGGCGCGCACCATGTCGCGCTCGCGATTGATCCCGGGGAAAACGACGACGGCCGATTTCATCCCGTCACCTCGATGCGATAATTCTCGATCACGGTATTGGCGAGCAGCCTTTCAGCGGCGTGCTTCAGCGCCGTCTCGGCGCCGGCGCGGTCGCCGCCCTCGATCTCGATGTCGAACACCTTGCCCTGCCGCACGCTCGCCACCCCGCCAACGCCGAGCGACTTCAGGGCGCCCTCGATGGCCTTGCCTTGCGGGTCGAGGATGCCGGATTTCAACGTGACGGTGACACGGGCTTTCATGGCCACTTCAATATGTAGGAATCGGCAAGCCCGCAACCAAGCTTAAGGGTTAGTGCACCGGCTCCCGGGATTGCTCAAAAAGCCGTCCATAGCCGGCGAGGTGACCGCTTTCACCGACCAGCCGCATGGCAGCCCAGAACGCCGCCGTGGCTGAAGAAACGACCGGAATGCCGTGGCTGGCTTCCAATGGCTGCGCCACCCCGAGCGTGCGCAATCCGCCGCAGGAGATCAGAATCGCCTCGGCGCCCTCCGGCCGGTCGGCATCTGCCTTGGCGACGGCAGCTTCACTCAGCGCGATAATCTCGGTCTCGCTCTTCTTGCTCGGCCCGCCGAATTCGAGAAGGTCGAAGGCTTCGAGCGAGAGCACGTCAATACCGGCCGCCGCCAACAGCTCCTTCAGGCGGCGGTTGACGACCTCCGTGTAAGCCGTTGCGACGGCGACGCGCTTGGCGCCGACTTCGCGCAAACCGTCAATGATCGCCTGGCTCATGGTGCTGGCCGGCAAGCCGGTCCGCTCGCGTAATTCTTCAAGCAGGCGCGAATGCGCCTGCGGCCCCCGATAGAAGGTGAGCGACGTGCCGATGACCATGATCGCATCGACATTTTGCTTCGCCAGATATTGGGCCGCGGGCAAAATTCCGTTCCAGGCCGGATCGTAACCCTCCGGGGTGAGCGCGCGAACGCCGACGCCGCGCGGGATAAAGCGCACCCCCGGATACATGATCGGGCCTTCGAGGGGCACGTCGTCGGTCGCGAACGGCACAACGAGACCGATGGTGATATCGCGACGCAATGTTAGCCTTTGACCAGAACCGGACCGGTCCCCTGCGGCCGCTCGCCTTCGCTCATGATGCCGAGGCGTTTGGCGACTTCAGTATAGGCCTCAAGAAGCCCGCCGAGGTCGCGACGGAAGCGGTCCTTGTCGAGTTTCTCGTTCGACTTGATGTCCCACAGCCGGCATGAATCGGGTGATATCTCGTCGGCGACGACGATCCGCATCAGGTCGTTTTCCCACAGCCGCCCGGTTTCCATCTTGAAGTCGACAAGCCGGATGCCGACGCCGAGAAACAGGCCCGACAGGAAGTCATTGACCCGGATGGCGAGCGACATGATGTCGTCGATTTCCTGCGGCGTCGCCCAGCCGAATGCCGTGATGTGCTCTTCCGACACCATTGGATCGTTGAGCTGGTCGTTCTTGTAATAGAACTCGATGATCGAACGTGGCAGCTGCGTGCCCTCCTCGATGCCGAGCCGCTGCGACAGCGAGCCCGCCGCGATATTGCGCACCACGACTTCCAGCGGAATGATCTCGACCTCGCGGATCAACTGCTCGCGCATGTTGAGCCGCCGGATGAAGTGCGTCGGCACGCCGATATCGTTGAGATGCTGGAAGACGTATTCGGAGATCCGATTGTTGAGGACCCCCTTGCCTTCTATCACCTGATGTTTTTTCGCGTTGAAGGCGGTTGCGTCGTCCTTAAAATGCTGGATCAGCGTTCCGGGCTCGGGTCCTTCATAAAGGACCTTCGCCTTGCCTTCGTAAATACGGCGACGGCGGCTCATCGGTGTGTACCGGGGTTTTGTGAAATCCATGGGGATGCCGTGGCTCCATTTCGGATGTCGAGTTCCGCGGCGGCGGCGGGCTGCTACATGACTTGCGCGCAACTCAACTCAGCGGCCCCTCCGCGACACGAAAGCTAACCGATGGTGAGGCGGAGTACAATCGACATAGACCCGCCCGGGTTTCCCCGCAATGTCGATTTGCGCAGCTGATCGTGGTTGCCTTGACGGGGCACCCTCGATATGCAAGGCGGCGGTGCGATTTGCGGTGTTCCACACGCAAAGGCGAAGCCCAAGGCAGGCCAAGGCAAGCACATGACCACGTTCGACAAGCGCGAAGAAGCGTTCGAAAAGCAATTCGCGCACGATGAGGAACTGAAATTCAAAGCGACCGCACGGCGCAACAAGCTGCTCGGCCTGTGGGCGGCGGAAAAGCTCGGGCTTTCCGGCGCCGAGGCCGACAGTTACGCGCTATCCGTGGTCATGGTGGAATTCGAGGAAAAAGGCGAGCACGACGTCGCCCGCAAGATCCGCGAGGATTTCGACGCCAAGGGTATCGCGCAATCCGATCACCAGATCGCCCGCACCATGACCGAGCTGATGAACAAGGCGATTGCCGACATCAAAGCCGGCCATTGAGGCTGCCGATGCGATCACAAACTAGCGATTAGAATAGAGCGATTATCATGGCCATTGCCGCCTTCACTCTCGCCCCGCGGCTGCGCTCCGGAGAGACGGTGTTCTCCGGATGGTGCGGCCTGCCCTACCCGATCGTCGCGGAAACGCTGGCGCGCGATGGATTTTCCGCAGTTACGATCGAAAGCCAGCACGGGCTGTGGGACGTCGGCGGCATCCTCGCCGGCGTCGCAGCGGTGCGCCAAGGCGGCGCCGCTCCGATCGTGCGGGTGCCGCTCGGCGATTTTGCGCTGGTGAGCCGGGCGCTCGATTTCGGCGCCGAAGGCATTATCGCGCCGATGATCAACACGCCGGCCGACGCCCGCGCCTTCGCCGCCGCGGCCAAATTTCCCCCGCTCGGCGAACGAAGCTGGGGCCCGCACCGCGCCATGACGCTCGGCGGCGTGTCCGATATGGCGACCTACCTGCGCGAGGCCAACGATCACGTGATCACGCTGGCGATGATCGAAACCCGCACCGCGCTGCAAAACTTCGACGCGATCATCGCAACGCCGGGCATCGACGGCTTCTTCCTGGGGCCGTCGGATCTGTCGATCGCGCTGTCGGACGGCAAGACCGTCGATCCGTTGTCGAAAGACGTCGACCACGAGCTCGATCGCATGATCGCCGGCGCGCAAAAGGCCAAGAAAATTCCCGGCGCCTATTGTCATTCGGCCGAGCGCGCGGCGGCGCTCGCCAAACGCGGAGTAAAGTTCCTGGCGGTTTCCAGCGATCTCGCGATGCTGCGCGCCGGCGCAGCGGCGGTGCTGAAGACGCTCAAAGGTTAGGTGCGCACATCGCAGCGTTCTAAGAATGGCGCTGAACGAAGTCACGCAGCGCAGAGTGAACGCGCGCTATAACGCTATCCCACTCGCATCTATCATCCTGCCGAAACAGCCGGGCCGTCGGATACCACGGACTGTCGTCGAGATCGAGCAGCCAGCGCCAGTCGGGCACCAAGGGCAGCAGCAACACCCAGACCGGCTTTCCCAGCGCACCGGCGAGGTGAGCGACGCTGGTATCCACCGAAATCAGCAGGTCCAGATTCGACATCAGCGCCGCTGTGTCGGAGAAATCCTCCAGTTCATCAAATAAGTCGAGGAGATCCATCTGACGTTTCAGCGCTATCTCCCCCTCCCCGCGAGTATCCTTCTGCACACTGACAAGCGTTGCATCGATCTCGAATAACGGCAGCAAGGACCCAAGGTTGATTGACCGGTTGCGGTCGTCCTTGTGCTTCGGACTGCCGGACCATGCCAGGCCGATCCTGGGACGGCGTTTTGGCCCGAGTCGCTTCGCCCAATCGGCAGCGGCCTTGGATGATGCGCGCAGGTAAGGCGTAGCTGACGGTATTGTCTCAAGTTTTGTAGCGAAGGCCAGCGGCAAGCTGAGCAGCGGAGTATGAATGTCGAAACCGATCTGGATTTTACCCGGCGCGACGATTTGCGACGCGCCCGAAAGCGTACTCATCAACCCGCAAAGGCGCTCTGGAACCTGCAGAATCACGCGCGCACCGCGCGCTGTAACCATCGGTACGTAGCGGCAGAACTGAATAGCATCTCCGTAACCTTGCTCGGCCTGGAGAAGAATGGTCTTGCCAGAGATATCTTCGCGCCCGAGCCACAGCGGTTGGAACCCGGCCTGTTGTTTTGCAAGGGTTCCGTTTGCCATCGCCATTCATACCCTTCCCAGCCGCGATCGAAGTCGCCGATCAAAAGCCTGCAAAGCGCTTGATTGGCGTGCGCGTCGGCATAATGCGGGCATATGGCGAGGGCGCGGCTGTAACTGGCTAACGCCTCGTCAAACCGCTTCAGCTCCCGCAGGGTATTGCCGCGATTAAAGTGCGCCTCGGCAAAGGCTGGCTGCACCGCGAGGGCGCGGTCGTAGCTTGCCAGCGCCTCCGCGAACCGCTTCAGCTCATAAAGCGTGACGCCGCGATTGGAGAGCGTCTCGGCAAAATCCGGCCGCACGGCGAGAGCACGGTCGTAGCTTGCCAGCGCCTCCTCGAACCGCTTCAGCTCGTAAAGGGTAGCGCCGCGATTGGAGAGCACATCGGCAAAATCCGGCCGCACAGCGAGAGCGCGGTCGTAGCTTGCCAGCGCCTCCTCGAACCGCTTTAGCGCGCGCAGGGCATTGCCGCGATTGGAAAGCGCCGCGGCAAAATCCGGCTGCACCGTGAGGGCACGGTCGTAGCTTGCCAGCGCCTCGTCAAACCGCTTCAGATCCTGCAGGGTGTTGCCGCGATTGTTTAGCGCTCCCGCATGATCCGACCGCAATGCGATTGCGCGATCGTAGTTTGTTAGCGCCACTTTTTTCTTGCCCAGCTCCGATTGGACGTAAGCAAGAAGATGAACGGCATCAAAAAAATCATGCTTTGCGGCTGTGATCTGTCGACACAGCCGCTCGGCCTCAACGAGCTGTCCTGCTTTGTGCGCCAAAAAAGCGCGGTCAAGCGCCTGCACTATGGTAAGTGTGACCTTGGTCATCCAAGTGTCGCCGCTCTCTGAGGCGAAGTACCGGATGAAGCAATTTTCGGCAAGCTGGAGCGCAGCTCCAGCGAGCTCCGCGCCGGCCATGCGGCCGCCGTCCCAGCCGACCGCTAGATTCCGGGGTCAATCCTCGACCGCTTCATAAAGTCGTCTAAGCGATGCCTCGATATTAGACCCGACGTCGGAGGCAAATATTTCGACCACGCGGTAGCCGTGCGCCGTGAGCCAGCCGCGCTTCTCAGTGCGGCTCTTTGCGGCCGCCGCGTTCTCGTCCGCCGGCACGAGATCGATGACAAGGCGGAGCGGAAACGAGACGAAATCGCAGATATTCTGACCGACCGGCGTCTGGCGCTTAAAGCCGCGCCCGGCAAAGCGCCGGTCGTTCACCAGCGCCTGCCACAGCGCTCGCTCAGCGTCCGTCGGATTGCGGCGGAGAAGCCGCGCCAAGCCACGCACTGGGCCGCGTTCCTTGGGTACGCGCCCGGAGCCGTGCTCGGCGAGCAGCGCGCGCAGCATCTCAGCCTCCTCGCCGTCGAGCACGCCGCCGCGCGCCGGCCCCTTGCGGCCTTCGGCAATCGCCATGATCACGCCGTGCAGCGTCTGAATATCCTGCTGCGTCGGCTGCATGCGGGTAAAAATATTGCGCAGGTTGATCTGCATCGTCTCGCGCTTGTCGGTCGGGCGGAAAAACTCCACTTTTTCCAGCTCGCGTTCCAGCGCGGCGAAGAAGGCCATGAGCTGCTGTTTCGGCGCGGCGGTCGATTTTTCCGGCATGGCAAACGGCAAACCGTTGCCAGCGAGCTTGAACCATTCATAGGCCACGATCGCCACGGCTTGCGCCAGATTGAGCGAGGCGAAAGCCGGATTGACCGGGAGCGTGACGATTAGGTCGGCGAGCGCCACCTCGTCGTTTTCGAGCCCGTTGCGCTCGCGGCCGAACAGGATGGCGACGGTCTCGCCGGCGGCAATACGCGGCGCAGTTTCGGCCGCAGCGTCCGCCGGGCCGATAACGCGCTTGGCCTGATCGTGCGCACGTGCGGTGGTGGCAAGGACGAAGCTGCAGTCGGCGATCGCGCCTTCCAGCGTGTCATAGAGCTCGGCATCGTCGAGGATACGGTCAGCGCCGGTCGCCATCATGCGCGCCTTGTCATTGGGCCACGGCTGGCGCGGATGCACCAGGCGCAGACGGGCCAAGCCGAAATTCGCCATGGCGCGCGCGGCGGCGCCAATATTTTCGCCGAGCTGCGGCTCGACCAGCACGATGACCGGCCCCGGCGGCGCATGCCACTCCTTGGTCTTGTCGGTCCCGGCCCCAGGCATCGGTCCTCCGCGGAAAACCGTCGTGAAAGCGCCATATAACAGGAAATGGAAAAGCCTGCGCAATGCGCACAACGTTCGGCTTTCTCGGTGCGCCTGCGGATGCTATAGCGACGCCCGCCGGCACGGCGGGGGCGCTTCGACAACGCGCACGTCCCCGCCGCTTCCATCCAATCCGCGCTGCAAGGATCCTCACTCAAATGGCAAAAATCAAAGTGGCCAACCCGGTGGTCGAGATGGACGGCGACGAGATGACCCGGATCATCTGGCAATACATCAAGGACAAGCTGATCTATCCCTATCTCGACATCAATCTGCTGTATTTCGATCTCGGCATCCAAAAGCGCGACGAGACGCGCGATCAGATTACCATCGATGCCGCCGAAGCGACCAAGAAGGTCGGCGTCGCGGTCAAATGCGCGACCATCACGCCGGACGAAGCGCGCGTGAAGGAATTCAATCTCCACGACATGTATCGCTCGCCGAACGGCACCATCCGCAACATCCTCGGCGGCGTCATCTTCCGCGAGCCGATCATCTGCAAGAACGTGCCGCGGCTGGTTCCCGGCTGGACCAAGCCGATCATCATCGGCCGCCACGCCTATGGCGACCAGTACCGCGCCACCGACTTTCTCGTGCCGGGCAAGGGCAAGCTTTACCTCACCTTCGTCGGCGACGACGGCAAGGAGATCAAACGCGAAGTGTTCCAGTTTCCCGGCGGCGGCGTCGCCATGGCGATGTATAACCTCGACGATTCGATCCGCGATTTCGCCCGCGCCTCGATGAATTATGCGCTCAACCGCGGCTATCCGCTCTACCTTTCGACCAAGAACACCATCGTCAAAGTCTATGACGGGCGTTTCAAGGACATCTTCCAGGAGATTTTCGACAAGGAGTTCAAGGACAAGTTCGCGGCCAAGAAGATCACTTACGAGCACCGGCTGATCGACGACATGGTCGCGGCGGCCCTGAAATGGTCGGGCGGCTATGTCTGGGCCTGCAAGAATTACGACGGCGACGTGCAATCGGACACCGTCGCGCAGGGCTACGGCTCGCTTGGGCTGATGACGTCGGTGCTCACCACGCCCGACGGCAAAGTGGTCGAAGCCGAGGCCGCCCACGGCACGGTGACGCGGCACTATCGCGAGCACCAGAAGGGCCGCGAGACCTCGACCAATTCCATCGCTTCGATCTTTGCCTGGACGCGCGGGCTTAGCCACCGCGCCAAGCTCGACAACAATGCCGAGCTGGCGAAATTCGCCACGACTTTGGAAAAGGTCACCGTCGGAACCGTCGAGTCGGGCTTCATGACCAAGGACCTCGCTTTGCTCATCGGCCCCGATCAGAAATGGCTCACCACCACGGGCTTCCTCGACAAGGTCGATGCCAACCTCAAAGCCGCGATGGCTTAAACGCCATCACACCGAAGATCCGGCCTGACAATCGCTGCCCTGACGCCTATCTAAGGTGCATGGCCAAGCTCGGAACCATCGCGCTCGTTGCAGTGCTGCTGGGACTGTTGGTAGCGGCGATTTGGCTCGCGGTGCGCACCTGGATGGCGGCTGCGGGGTCCCCGATGCCGGCGGTCGGCTATGTCGCCATGACGTTTGGCGTGGCGTTGTCGCTTCTCGTCGGAATAGCGCTGATGGCGCTGCTGTTTTATTCGAGCCGTTACGGCTACGACGATCAGGCCTCCGAGCAGCCGCGCGCATCAGATGACGATCGCGACTAAAGCGCGGCTGTGGCCGCATTCGTGCGGCCGTGTTGAATGCACTTGCGGTTTTGTTTAGCGTGCGCCGGCCTATTCGCCGTCGCCGGTCATCGGAGAACAATCATGACGCGAACCATCCGTTTGCAGAGCGATAGTAACGCCCATGACCGCCCCTGGCGCGTCGCCGTCGAGCAAGGCTTCTTCGCCGCCGAGGGTCTCGATATCGAATATCACGAGGACAATCCCAAAGGCGCGGCGGGACGCGTCGCCGACTTCTCCAAACGCTGGAAAGAATCGCAACTGCAGAAGGGCGCGCTCGAAGTCTATCCGGTCTGCGAATGGGGCGCTATCGAGCGCGTGCAGGCGCTGGGCGGCGGCAAGATCATCGGACTCGACACCACGGTGCGCACCGGCGCGCTGATGGTGCGCAAGGATTCAGCGATCCGCTCGCTTGCCGAATTGCGCAAGGTGCCCATTGCCGTGACCTGGCACGCCGGCACGTTTTACGCGGCAATCGAAGTGCTCGAAGCTGCCGGCGTTGCGTTCGAGGACATCACGCTGGTTCACGCCAATGACCGGCTCGACGCGCTGCTCAGCGGCAAGACCGAGGCGGCAGCGCTGATGGAGCCGCTGCTCAGCCGGGCGCTCGCTGCCGGCGCGCGCAAGATTGCCGATTTGCGCTGGCGCGGCGGCATCGTTGCCGGGGACGACGTCGACGACGAGACCGCGGCAAAACTGCGTCGCGCGCTCAACCGCGCCATCGAATGGCTGCGCGAGAACGAGAGCCGTTCACGCGACGAGGTGTTGCGCGATCTTGCTCCGGAGCAGCGCAAGCACGGGCTGATGCCCGAACTCGTCGGCGTCGAAAGTTACCGGCCCGACGAATTCAAGGAAAAAGTCGACTGGATGGTCGAGCGCGGCTTCCTCAAACAGCCGCCCAATTACGCCGACGTGGTGCGCAAATAGCGACTGGCGGGTCGCGAGCAGATTCGTGCACCCGCTCCATTCGCCAAAAATAAATGCCCCCGGCGGGGAAGTCGCCGGGGGCGCCCCCGCAGGGGGAAGTTGAAGATGGTGTAAGCCTTCCCGCCGCGGATTGCGGGTCTTCAAGCATTCAATTGCGGCAGGATATTGTAGTACCCCGCAAGTCACTGCGGCATTCGGCCATTATCTTCTCATGGTTAACGACAGGCTCTCCGTCATTCGCGGCGCGGCGCTCATGCACGTCGGGGAGTAGTGGTCAAAAATTGCGCCGCCCACCGTAGCGGGCTACCGGCGCGGGCGGTTCCCCGGAACCGAAACTGCCCAACATGGAGGTTCGCGCGTTAAGCTCTTGCGGAACTAAGGATTCTTGCCTACCTGACGCGAAACGTGGCCGCATTTCGTCAATTTAGTGACGGATATCAACTCGATTTGAACTTTTATTGTTTAGAACGCTTTCCAGTTCGATGCGACTAACCGGTGAGAGCGGACTTGGGCATCCACGCCTCTTCCGAATCAACCCAATGCGCGGGACTTCCAGCCCGCCAATATCAGGGACGGCAGCCATGATCGATTTCACCAACCGGCTCGGCCGGAATGCGCTCTGCGCACTCATCGCCGCAACAGCCACATTGACCTCGACGACCGGCTTCGCCCTGCCGCGCTATGATGGCCTGTGGACCGTTTCGATCATCACCCAGAAGGGCGATTGCGATCCCGGCTATCGCTATCCGATCCGCATTTCAAAGGGCACGCTGGTCAATGCAGGCGACTCTGCATTCAACATCAGCGGGCGCGTCGCGGATACCGGCGCGATCACGGTGACCGTGAGCGCCGGCGGCAAGAGCGCCACCGGCTCCGGACGGCTCGCCGGGACTATGGGCGGCGGTTCCTGGACCGGCGGCTCCTGCTCCGGCTCTTGGACCGCCGAACGTCGCGGGTCCTAGAGCGCAATCGTTCCAGATTGAATCGATAGTCGTTCTAGCATTTTTGACGGAGCATGATCTTTTCGGAAAACCGGTTTCCACTTTTCGGAATCATGCTCTAATTTCGATTCCCTCATCCGGATTGCTCCGCAATCCGACCTCTCCCCGCCTGCTGAGAGAGGTCTTTTGCGCTCGCCTCAGACGCGCGCCACCCTCTCCCGCGAGGGGAGAGGGAACACGCGGGCTACGCTACTGACTTCTTGAAAGCTCATCCCTCCGCGGCGTCGTCGTCCGCCGCGGCTTCGCCCTGTTCGCCAGCGAGAATCTTTTCGGCGATCAGGCCGGAATTCTGTCGGATCGCAGCCTCGATCTTGCCGGCGATATCGGGATTGCCCTTGAGGAATGCCTTGGCGTTTTCGCGGCCCTGGCCGATGCGCTGGCTGTCATAGGAAAACCAGGCGCCGGACTTTTCCACGACGCCGGCCTTTACCCCGAGATCGATCAGTTCGCCGGTCTTGGAGACGCCTTCGCCGTACATGATGTCGAACTCGACCTGCTTGAACGGCGGCGCGAGCTTGTTCTTCACCACTTTAACCCGGGTCTGGTTGCCGACCACCTCGTCACGCTCCTTGATCGCGCCGATGCGGCGGATATCGAGCCGGACCGAGGCGTAGAATTTGAGCGCGTGGCCGCCGGTGGTGGTTTCCGGCGAGCCATACATGACGCCGATCTTCATGCGGATCTGATTGATGAAGATCACCATCGTGTTGGAGCGGTTGATGGAAGCAGTGAGCTTGCGTAGCGCCTGGCTCATCAGCCGCGCATGCAGGCCCGGCTGACTGTCGCCCATCTCGCCTTCGAGCTCAGCGCGCGGCACCAAAGCCGCGACCGAATCGATGACCAGAACGTCGACCGCGCCGGAGCGCACCAGCGTGTCGGCAATTTCCAGCGCTTGTTCGCCGGCGTCGGGCTGCGAGATCAATAGATCGTCGACCATGACGCCGAGCTTTCGCGCATAGATCGGGTCGAGCGCATGTTCGGCATCGATGAAGGCGCAGATGCCGCCCTTCTTCTGCGCCTCGGCGAGGCAATGCAGCGCCAACGTGGTTTTGCCCGAAGATTCCGGGCCGTAGATTTCGACCACACGGCCGCGCGGCAGACCGCCGATGCCGAGTGCGATGTCGAGGCCGAGCGAGCCCGTAGAGACGGTGTCGATATCCATCGACTTGTCGTTCTTACCGAGCCGCATGATCGAGCCCTTGCCGAAGCTACGCTCGATCTGCGACAGCGCGGCATCAAGGGCTTTCGATTTGTCCATGGACGGTCCTTCGACGAGACGAAGCGCTGCACTCATTTCCGTGCTCCTTATGGCCGGGATTCGGGGGACACGGAAGCGTTGCGCCCATTACCCTTCGGCCCGCTGGCGAATGACTATTTTTACAGTGTACACGATCTGTTCTCCGTTCGCAATCGCGATGTTAGACTTGACGTACCCAGTTCTCTGTGATAGCCTTGATTTACAATGAGGAATTAAGGTCATGTCCAATTCAGTGTTTAATTCCAAGGCTTTGCAGGACGAAACCGCCGCTTACCGCTGGGTAGAGGCTCAAATCTGGCCGGAAGGGCCGATTTGCCCGCATTGCGGCGGGGTAGATCGCATCTCGGCGATGAAGGGCAAAAGCACCCAAATCGGCACTTACAAATGCTACCAGTGCCGCAAGCCTTTCACCGTCAAAGTGGGGACCGTTTTCGAGGCCAGCCACATCCCTATGCGCGTGTGGCTACAGGCGATGGTCCTGATGTGCGCCAGCAAGAAGGGCATCAGCACTAACCAGCTTCACCGCAGCCTTGGTGTGAGCCTCAAAACCGCGTGGTTCATGTCACATCGCATTCGCGAAGCCATGCGCGTCGTCGGCGTAGAGCCGATGGGTGGCGCTGGCAAATCCGTCGAAGCCGACGAAACCTACTACGGTCAAGTGAAGGGCGAACCGAAGCGCAAGGGCGTCGGTCACAAGCACGTTGTTGTGGCGCTCGTTGAGCGGGGTGGTCCCGCACGCAGCTTCCATGTCGAAGGCACTCGCATCGCCGATCTAAAGCCGATCCTTAGCGCCAACATCGCGAAGGAAAGCGCGCTGATGACCGACGAAGGCACTTGGTATCGCGAGATCGGCCGCCAGTTCGCGCGGCATGAAACCGTCAAGCATCGTGAGGATGAATACGTTCGCGGGGACGCGCACGTGAACACTGCGGAAGGCTTTTTCTCCATCTTCAAACGCGGGATGCAAGGCGTGTATCAACACTGTCACGAGAAGCATTTGCACCGCTATCTGGCGGAGTTCGATTTCCGCTATAGCAACCGCGTCAAGCTAGGCGTAGATGATGCAGAGCGTACCGCTCGCGCCCTGAAAGGCATCGTAGGCAAGCGGCTCACCTATAGGACAGCTCACCACTGAGTGGCCGTATGGCAAAAGCCGTCGCAAAGCAAAAGAAGCCGAACAAAAGGACTGACAAAGAGCAATTCGCGCGGTTCGTAGAAACCGCGCGAAAGCACGGCGTTAACGAGAGCATGGAGGATTTTCAGGTGAAGTTTCGGAAGATTGTTCCGCCGAAACAGCCTAAGCAAAGCCCAGATTGAACATAGTTACATCGTCCGGCTTTAGTTCTACCGAAACAATCAGCTTTACGCGTGCGATGCCCCCGTCTCCGTCAACCGGAGGATCAAGCAACATGCCGGTCTCGACAGATAGCGACGTGACAAGATCGTCATCTTCCAAAAGGCAAAAGAACGGGTCTTCGCCGGGCGCGGGCGTTTCATTGCCGCGCAATTCATTCGCGCTCTTGGGCATACGCAGCCCGTCGATTAAGGTCTTAACGCGATTGTCGAGATCGCCATGATTGACAACAATGCCAAGCGGAAAATCACGACGCAAAAACAAAACATTGAGCGAGCATAACAACGAAAATTGCTCGCAAACGAGAGGGACGAAGCGATACCCATTACAATGGAAATTCGTTGCGATGTTCTCGGCCAGCGGCACCGTGCCGACCTGTCCTATATCGAAGATACCGGCTGATTGCAGTATCTCGCCGGGGGGAATGTGGAGGTTCCGGGAAGGGACGACCTTGTAATCCCTGAGAAATTTACTGGTCTGCCATAACGTCTTTAGCTGGCCATGAAAAACCTTCCTGATTGACTGCTTATGCGCCGCCAAGGGCGCGCGCTGGCCGTTCTGCGGTTCACCCTGGGTGGACCGAAGCTCGCCCTCGTAAGTCAACCGAAACCGCAAGAATGGCTCCCACTCTGGCTCGTCTTTGCCAAGGGAGGCCAAATAAAGTGATTCGCCCGCCCTCAGAGGACGGATAATATCGCGAATGGGTACGCAAAGTCTAATATCCCCTTCGCAATATGTTCATATGCGGGTGTGGCGTCTCCCTCCGCCGGGGACCGCCTTCCAAAATCGCTTCATTTCGCCGATTTTAATGTGATCGTTGGCGTTGTGAGGGCGAGAAGTGTCCACGAAGGCGGTTATGGGCACGAATGGGACTGGGAGGCGTAACCGGTCGTGGCCGGAGGCGCTGAAGCGGGAGATTGTGGCGGCGTCGTATGCACCGGGCTCGTCGGTCTCAATGGTTGCTCGGCATTACGACGTGAATGCGAACCGGGTATTTGGTTGGCGGAAGCGCTATCGCGACGAGTCACGTGCGCCGGCCATGCCGACGGCCCCGCAATTGATCCCGGTAGTGGTCACGGCTGAACAGGATGCTGTCGCCGCGCAGCGGTCGTCCGTCGCGGAGACGATCGAGATTGATCTTGCCGCCAAATATGCCGGCAAATATCGCGTCCGCGTCAGCAGCGGCGTCGATGTGCAAGCACTGCGGCGTGTGCTCGATGTGCTGGAGCGGCGATGATCCCGGTTCCCTCGGGCGTACGGGTGTGGCTGGCGGTCGGACGAACCGATATGCGGCGCGGCATGAATGGCCTGGCTCTCCAGATCCAGGAAGCGCTGCGGCGCGATCCCCATGCCGGCGATCTTTACGTCTTTAGAGGCGCCAGAGGTGACCTGATCAAGATTCTTTGGCATGACGGCCTCGGCATGTCGCTCTACGCCAAAAGGCTGGAGAAGGGCCGCTTCATCTGGCCATCGCCGGCCGACGGCGTAGTTGGAATCTCGGCCTCGCAGCTGGCCTATATGCTCGATGGAATTGATTGGCGGAATCCGCGTCATACCTTCCGACCGGAGCATGCGGGATAAACGCTGACGATTTATTTTTTTAGGAGTTATCCGCCAATATTTATGATTCGATCTGGGGATGGATTCGGGTGGCGAAGCCTTTCCAAATGACATCGCTGCGCTGAAGACCGCGCTGGCCGCGGCGCGCGACAGGCACATCATCGAAGCCGCCAGGGCGGCGCATGCCGAAGCGGAACTCGCGGTGGCGCGCGCCAAAGCCGCCGACGATCAAGCCCTGATCGCGCAGCAGCAATTGCGCATCGAGAAGCTGACGCGCCAGCTTTATGGCCCGCGCTCGGAACGTTCGTCACGGATTCTCGATCAGATCGAGTTGCGGTTCGAGGAGCTGGAGAGTTCAGCCACCGAGGACGAGATTGCCGCCGAGATGGCGGTGGCCAAAACCACGATGGTGGCGGCCTTTGCCCGCAAGCGCCCGGCGCGCAAGCCGTTCCCCGAACATCTGCCGCGCGAGCGGGTGATCGTGCCGGGACCAACTGCTTGCCTTTGCTGCGGCGGCGGGCGACTGCGCAAATTGGGCGAAGATGTCACCGAGACGCTGGAGGTGATCCCGCGCCGGTGGAAGGTCATCCAGCATGTCCGCGAGAAGTTCACTTGCCGGGACTGCGAGAAGATGAGCCAGGCGCCGGCGCCGTTCCATGTGATCGCCCGCGGCTGGGCCGGTCCCAGTCTTCTGGCGATGATCCTGTTCGAGAAGTTTGGCCAACATCAGCCGCTCAACCGGCAAGCCGAACGCTATGCCAAGGAGGGCGTGCCGATCAGTCTGTCGACCTTGGCCGACCAGGTCGGCGGCTGCGCGGCGGTGCTGACGCCTTTGTTCAAGCGCATCGAGGCGCACGTCCTGAGCGCCGAGCGATTGCATGGGGACGACACCACGGTCCCCGTCCTCGCCAAAGGCAAGACCGACACCGGCCGAATATGGGTCTACGTGCGCGACGACAAGCCGTTCGGTGGGCCGATGCCGCCAGCAGCCGTGTTCTATTACTCGCGCGATCGGGCCGGCGAGCATCCCCAGGCGCACTTGGCTAGCTACACCGGAATCTTCCAGGCCGATGCCTACAGCGGCTACGGCAAACTCTACGAGCCCGGCCGCTCGCCTGGGCCGATCTACGAAGCGGCCTGTTGGGTCCATGCCCGACGCCCGTTCTTCGTCATGGCCGATCTGGCCGAGAACGCCCGTCGTAAGGCTCAAGGTAAAAAGCCGGTAGCGATATCACCTCTGGCGCTGGAAGCGGTCCGCCGGATCGACGCCCTGTTCGACATCGAGCGGACGATCAATGGACAGAGCGCCGAAAGGCGTAAGGCCGTCCGCCAGGAACTGAGCGCGCCGCTCGTCGCAGATCTGGAGGCCTGGATGCGCGAGCAACGCGCCAAGCTCTCGCGCGGCAACGACGTCGCCAAGGCTTTTGACTACATGCTCAAGCGTTGGACTGTGTTCACACGCTTCCTTGACGACGGCCGCATCTGCTTGTCGAACAATGCCGCCGAGCGTGGCGCGCGCGGAATTGCCTTGGGAAGGAAGTCATGGTTGTTCTGTGGTTCCGATCGCGGCGGCCAGCGAGCTGCAGTCATGTACAGCCTGATCGTCACAGCCAAGATGAACGACGTTGATCCGCAAGCATGGCTCGCCGACGTGCTCGCCCGCATTGCCGAACATCCTGTCCAAAAGCTCGACGAGCTGCTGCCTTGGAACTGGTGCCCGCTCAACGCGCAGGTCCGTCAGGCGGCCTGACCATGGCCGGGATAAGCCACGTCTTTACAATCAGCCGTGTCGCCGAGATGCTCGGCGAGAACGAGGACTGGTTGCAGGAAATCTCCATCGAAATGGACCCCGAAGACGGCCGCCTCATCGTCTGGGGAACCGGCGAACAGACCATAACGGCCTTCACCGACCTCGGCGTCGAGAACCTTGCTCTGATCGTCGAGATCTATAAAGCTGATCCAGATTTGATGGCTCGGTACCCCAAGGGTGACTGACCCAGTCCGGTCCTCGACCGTCTGCTCATCGAACCAGTCCCGCGGTCCTCACCGGATGCTGACGTGCTGTCCTAATTCCGAGGGTTTTGTCCTAATTTACGGGTGCAAGTGTCCTAATTTCACAAAAGGAGCGGGGAATGACAAACAAGCTACTTTTGGCCGCGATTGCCTGGGACTGTGGCTGAACGCAGCGGTTTCATTTATGCGGCCAGCACAAGCCCAGCCGGACGCCCTCGCGTCCATCGCGAATGACATACACACGTTAGTTCGTGGGGGAGCTTTCTGTCTCAATCGTAAGATTTGCGGCGACTAAGACCACCGGCGGAAACCTATTTTATTTCGATGGGCTTTTTAGTTCAGCCATCAGTTCGGCCCTGACCTTAGCCTTTTGCTCTGCCATGTGGTCCAAAGTATCTTGCGGAAGCTCGATTGGTTTGCCAGTGGCCGCTTCGATTGCCTCGATATTATCGGCAATCGCCAAGTGAAAAAGCTTCAGCATTATTGGCGTGAGGACAACCTCAATTTCATCAGTAATTAAAGGTTGACTTAAGTATACCGTAGGGCCCGGTATCTCAGATTGGTATCCGAGCGCGATGCCGATGTCATTCGCGCCCGTTCGAAACCGAAATGTATTTGCGAATACAACGCGGAAGTCTTTTGATCGTATATACCGAGCCGGTCTTGCCAAATCACCGGGTTTTGGATCGTCAGCCATTTTCTGTCTCAAAGGATTCTAGGAACTTGTAGGGAGGGATTTGGAACAACTCCTCCACATCAGAAGTCGTCATCCTCCTCTTCTTCCTTTATATAAGCCGAAACGTCCCACTTATATCCGTGATGGAATGTCAATGATCCCGCTAACACTGACGCGGTAGCTGCGTGCGTGGTCCAAGTTCCGGTTGCGACCAAGTTCGCACCTGATAGAAGCCCGACATTGGCGAGGTAGTTCACGCCTTGGTTTTGACTATGGGCCTCGAAAAGATACTGATTAATAGGCTCAGCTACGATTTGCCCTGCACCCAAATCTGTTAGCGCGGCGGCGCTAAAACTCTCCTTCTGCAATGCCTCAGTCGAGCTGTCATTCATTCGAGAAAGCCAGTCGCTCCATTCGACAAATTGAACTAGCAGCGGCACGTCATATGCTCGTGCTAGATCAAATAAGGTCTGCAACGTTAATTTCCCATAATCTGGATCCTCAACGCGAGAAATCGCGCTCTGGGGTTTCCCGGTCTCGCGACCAAGATCTTCCTGTGACCAATCTCGTTGTTCGCGCAACGTCCGAACCTGGCGCGCAATCCAAGTTTTCACGCCCTCTAGCATATAGGCGTGGCGATAAGCCGGAGTGCTCAGTTTGGAAACGAGCTTCTCAGTCCAGGGTAAGGACGTGGGAAAACCGTACTGGATCACGGATGACATCAGCTTTCCTCGTTAGTGCGATTTCACATGCATCTCTTGGTTCAAAACGATCGCCAATCTCGCGCGCCATCAGGACAATAGTAAACTCCATGCGTGCAAGCCCGTAGAAGCCGAGCGGGCGCTGTTGAACGCGATCTGCTTTAAATCTGATCTCGACCAGTCCGTCGCATAATCCCTCCAATTGCTTGGTATAGGGCTCGCGCCACTCTTGCGGCTTCATTTGCGCGAGATTTCTAAGGCGCTGGTCAAAGACGGCTTGGACTGTAGGGGTCTGATCGGTATACCATGTCGCAACCTCCTCGTACCCCTGAGGCGAGACATAGGTACGAAAGGTCCAGATACCCATACCTTATCGCATTTTTGTGATATTACAAGCACTTTAGGGCTTGTATTTCCATATTAATTTTGATATGATTTCTGTATCGCTTCCCCCCATAAGAGGCGATACGAAAAAGCCCGCCACCTCAATGACATAGAAGAAGCGGCGGGCTCGATCGTGACCCCCGGTGGTCTAGTCTGGTCAGGACGCCGGCCTTACAAGCCGGAGACACGGGTTCTAATCCCGTCCGGGGGACTGAGTGGGACCGACGCCGCTGTAACGGCGCCGATCCCGGATCACCACCCAGGGATTTGGCCCCCTGAGCTATGACCGCTTCGGCGAATATAGCGCGATTTGTCCGCCTTTCAAAACGGGCAATGGGCTGATCCCACAACCGCATGGATTGGCCCCATGAACAACCTCTCCCGCGACAAGCAAATTGAAATCATCGCCGCCCTCACCGAGGGCATGAGCATCCGCGCCATTGAGCGGCTTACCGGCGTTCACCGCGACACGATCATGCGCCTTGGCGCCCGCGTCGGCCGCGGCTGCGCCGAATTGCACGATCGCATGTTTGTCGGCATCCGCACCGGCCGCCTGGAGCTGGACGAGCTGTGGGCGTTCGTCGGCTGCAAGCAAAAAAACGTCACCCGGAAAGACATCCCTGTGAAGGGCGACCAATACACCTTCATTGCGCTGGCCTCGTCCGCTAAGGCGATCATCGCCTATCAGACCGGCAAGCGGCACACAGACACGACTGACGCCTTTATTCAGGACTTGCGCCAGCGCGTGCTTGGTGCGCCTGAGATTTCGACGGACGGATGGCACCCGTACAAGAACGCGATCCGTGACGCATTCGGCGGCCGCGCCGCGCATGGCGTCATCAACAAGACTTACAGCGTAACGCACCTCGCCACGCCGGAAGCGTCACGCCGATACAGTCCAGCCGCCGTAGTAGCGGTAAGCCGAGAGGTGGTAAGCGGCCTCCCCGTTGAGATTTCGACAAGTCATGTGGAACGACAAAATCTGACAGTCCGCATGGGCTCGCGGCGGTTCACTCGGCTCACAAACGGTTTCAGCAAGAAGCTAGAGAATCACGCCGCAGCGGTGTCGTTGTACGTCGCCCATTACAATCTTGTGCCGCTGGCACGAAACGATCCGCAGCACGCCGGCCGAGGCTCTTGGCCTCACCGATCACGCTTGGTCGATTGGCGAGCTATTGGATGCCGCCCTCGCGGTTGCCACGTCCGACCCAACCGAGACCGCGCCGGATCGGCGGCGGCGGTTCCGGGTAATCGAAGGTGACCGCTCCTAATGTGTCTGTCAGGCCGCCTTGGCGACGGAACCTTATGTCTCTCAGCAGCATTGAAAGGCTGGTATTATTTGGTCAGACAAGCTCCGCCGATGTGATAAGGCGAAATGACGGAAATCACACTTTTGGCGCGAGACTGTGACATTTCTGCCATAGTTTACTATGTATCAACCGTGTTATTGAAAAGGCCTTAGCTCCCGAGTCCTATTAAACTGGACACGGGTGGCGCCGATTTAAAATAGCGACACGGGAGTTTGCCATGTCTAAGGCAAGGACCAGCGTTGTGAAGGACGGGGCCGCTGAGCGGCCTTCTCCCTATATTGAGGGTTACCTCACCCAACTATTCGAGTCCGGGAAGGAGCCGAACTACGGCTACCCGAAGAACCATCTTCCGGAAACCTCCGAGGGCGACATGGAAGTGGTAACCGGCTTTCTCGCTACCCCGCCGTCTTCCAAGAAGTAGTTTTTTCCCATTAGTTTCGCGTTCTGCGGGCGGGTGGTGCCGAAGCCACCCTGTGGGATTTTGCACATGCGTATTTCTAGACAAACGTTAGAAGCGATCAAAGATCGCGAAGAATTTCTATCTGTTTTTACTGAATACGCCATGGAAGTACTTGGTAAGGCCGCTTTATTTCCCAAGCTTTCCAAACCACGCGTCTATGAAGCACATGGTGCCTGGATTACCGATCTCAAGCGGGTCGGTCAGCACGAACCGAATCTCAAGGGTGGCCTGGATCATTTCAAACAGTGCGGTCACCTCGCATTTTGGCTGCGAAGAATGACCCCGGTTGCGGAAATGATGGATCTGGATTTTGGCGATGCTGAACTTCCACTTTCTTCGCGAGCGCAGGAGCTGCGCACTCTGTTGAACGGCTATAATAACGAATACCTCGCCTTCGATTTCCCCTTTCAAATTTGCAAATACTATGAGTTCAGACACAAACAAAAACCATCACAAAGAGCGGCTGGCTTAATTTTGTCACCAGACTACTACCAAATGGCCTGTCACTTTATGAAGTACAAAAACGTCTCGCCTCACGCTCTCCATCTCATCTACAAGTCAATGTTTTATTATAATGGAATGGACCCCGACACGCTGTCCGTTGATGATTTGATCTCATAATTCGGAATTTTGGCCAGTGGTTCCTTTTAGGGGCCGGCCCCGGCCCGGCGCGCCACTGTCCTAATTTCCCTCTGCTCCTGTCAAAAAAAGAACCCCGGCCGTTGGCCAACCGGGGCTGAGGTGCAAGCTTCGCGAGCCCCGCTGGAAACAGAGCCCGCCTGCTGACCATACGCCCGTCCTAATTTCAGTTCTAGCCTGTCCTAATTCGGACAGTACCCGGGTGTGGGTACTGGCCCCTTTCCATCCTCTCTGGTCCCTTTTGAAACTGAGGGTGGCCCCTTTTCACGAACCTGGGTGGGGCATAGGGTGGTCGCGACTGCCGACGTTGGGGGACTGCGTCGTGCCAATCCGACCTTTTTTGGCGGGCCAAGTATTCGAGCCTGAGCTGCTACACGACATGGGGCTGGCGTTTGACAGCGTGTGCGAGGCGTTGGGCCTGCGGATAAAAGAGGACCCGGCGACACGCCTTGTCGCTGAGAAGGTCATTGAACTGGCCAAACGCGGCGTCTGTGACGCGGACCAGCTTCGGGCAATGACGCTGAAAGAGTTTAATCGAGAGGAATAGGCCACCTCAGTTGGCGGCGTCTTTCTTTTGGGGGTCATCGGCAGGCGCAATCCTCAAACGCTCAATTTCCTCCGCCAAAAACAAATCGGGCTGTATCGGCGGAAATGCTTGATTGAATAGCATTTCGAAAAATCTCCATTGCCCATTTGGGGTAGCCCGCAACAGCGTTGTCACGGCGGCGATTTGGCGGTCTACATGAGGATTCCCAACATCCTCAGTCAGCCAATAATAATGCTTTCTTTTCCGCCTCTTGGTGTCCGGATCAACAGGATTTTTGAGCTTCAAATCCTCCAGCACTCCCGGCGGCAGTTGCTCGTAAATCAGCCGATTTGTGAGATGACCAATGTACGCAGTTCGTGCTGACGACGACGCATCAAACGGCCATCCCATGACGCGATGAATTTGTTCGTAAAAGGATATTGGGAACTTAGAGCTATACACACGAAATTCTGGCCGCACATAAGCGGCTAAAATCTTCTGCAAAGCGTCGTGTGCACGTCTTTTCTGATAGCCAGTTGCTTCATCGATTAGCGCGTCGATTGCAGTGTCAGCTAGACCATCGAGTAAAGCCTGTGCCTTCTGAGCGATCTTTTCTTGTGATGGCCCTAGAACGTCAGCGTTTCGTGCGCGCACCCAGACACTCAAAATCCGACGCAGGACCGTCCCTGGAATGCCTTCTGCAATTGATCGGCCCATTTCCCGATAGCGAATTGGGTTCCTAAGCGCCTCAACGAGTTGAGCGTCCTCCAAGATGAAGGGGCGTAGATTTTTGAAGGCCAGATGTAGGGGGAAGTGCACTTCGTCTGCCTCAGAACGGCGCGTTGACAGTGCACCACTGCGGTAAATCCCCATAGCTTTCATAAACTCTGTGCCGGAGATAACCCTTAATTCGTTGTCGAGCACGGCGCACCGGACAACCAGTCCGGCAAGGTTCACTTGACCCTCATCAAGGGCATGGTGCACGTGCCCAGACCAGCGGCCTTTTGCAGCATCTGTTGCGATTTCTGAGCGCCGTTTCGGGTCTAATTTGGCCGCTCGTGCACGTCCCCCTTGGGCGGCAATTTCAGCCCTATTTGGCAATTTTGGCGGTTCGCTCACGGAAAGACCCCTGTGGATAAGCAAGCATCCGTAAAATAATGCTTGCTTTATAGAATAGCAAGCATAAACTGATTTTCATGCACAAGGAAGTGCACATACATGAACGCCCCACCCGCTTACCGGCGGATGGGGCGTTTTTCTTTGTGTGTCGCGGGGATCGTCTAGCGGTAAGGACGCGGAGGTTAACAACGTCAGTTCGAACCTGGCTCCCCGCGCCATGAGTGGGCCCGTCGCTGCGCAAACAGCGGCGAGCCCGTGTCTTCAACCTCGGGATTGGGCCCCTTGGTATCCGACCGTATCGAATATAGCAGATGCGGCTCGGACTTTCCATCGCGCGCCACAATCCCTCAACCTGACGGATTGGGCCCGCCATGAACATCCTCTCTCGCGACACAAAAATTGAAATTATCGGAATGCTCTGTGAGGGAGTTGGCCAGCGTGCCGTCAGCCGCCTCACTGAGACAGACCGCAAGACAGTTGCCCGGCTGGCGCTCGCCATCGGCAAAGGCTGCGCCGAATTGCACGACCGGATGATGGTCGGGCTTCGTGTGCATCGTGACGCCAGCGATGGCGCTCGGACTTACGGACCATGTGTGGTCGACTGCGGAATTAATTGAAGCCGCATTGATGGCAGTCCCGGCGTTCACCGCGACACGATCATGCGCCTTGGCGCGAGAGCGCTGAGGCCTGGCGCACTGTCCTCGATGATCTTATCAAGCGCGGGCTGCGCCGACCCGAGTTCCTCATTGTCGACGGCGCGCCAGGACTCGACAAGGCCATTGCCTCTGTCTGGGATGGCGTACCGGTCCAGCGCTGCACGGTTCATAAGCACAGAAACCTGTTCGCGCATGCCCCCGAGCGACTGCATGACGAGATCACCGCGGATTACAACGACATGATCTACGCGGCGACACCTGAGGAGATAGAGATCCGCCGCAAGGCTTTCATCCGCAAATGGAGGCTCAAGCATCGCGCTGTCGCCGACAGCCTGGAGGAGGCCGGAGAACGCTTGTTTACCTTCACCCGCCTGCCTCCGAGCCAATGGCGCAGCTTACGCACCACAAATGCCATCGAGCGATTGCACGAGGAATTCAAGAGGCGGATCAAGACTCAAACTGTTCTACCGTCTGCCGACACCGCTGCGATGCTGTTCTGGGCGCTGCTCGCCTCAGGACAGATCAACATGCGCAAGGTTGATGGTTGGCAGACGCTCGCCACAAAGCCCATCGATCAGCCGATTGACCTTGCAGCCTGAAACGATACCTTCATGTTACCGGAGATCGCGCCAGGCCGAATTCCAACCGCATTCCGGACGGCACCGATCTCGCTCCCGGTTTCGAACTATGGGAGACGGGGTGGAAGGAACCTTTCACTCTGTACCCGGAAGATGGCTATTACGACGAATTTCAATATCGTCGGGTCATATTTCTGGTTGGCAAAACAATGCCGCCCGGTTGGCAAACGGGAAATGGCTAGATTGTCCTAATTTTCCCAAAAAAAGAACCCCGGCCGTTGACCAACCGGGGCTGAGGTGCAAGCTTCGCGAGCCCCGCTGGAAACAGGGCCCACTCGGCAACTATACGCCTGTCCTAATTTCAATTCCAGCCTGTCCTAATTCGGACAGTACCCGGGTGTGGGTACTGGCGCCTTTCCATCCCCGCTAAACCTCAGTGGCCCCTTCTGAATCCCATGGTGGCCCATTTTAAAGACCGAGACCTGCATGCAGAATCCATAAGAGCAATAAGCCGGTCGCCAGGGCGATAACAATCACCAGTGATTCCTTGATGTTTTGCCAGATGCGCGCTTTCATCGATGCTGAAAGAGGCCGCCTCAGTCGGCGGCCTCGTCCTTCTTGGCACTCTTGCAAACCTTTGCCCTGTTGCTCCGCTCGATTGCCACTTGGCAGCGGTGAGCCTCTATGTCGCGTTCTATAATCTTGGATCACCGATCACGTTTGGTCATTGAGTGAGTTAATCGAGGCGGCGCTTAAGGCCGTCCCGACAAACACCGTCGTCAGTTCCGCGTAATCCAAGGCAACCTGTTCAATTAAGTCGCTCTGCCGAGCGGCGTAAATTGAATGCTCGTTTTGTGGGGGCAATTTTTCGATGGCCTTGCCCGGCTCATCAATTCCGGAAATCTACGTAGGACAGCAAGGAGAGCACCCGCGCCGCGCGCGAATTGTCGGCTCTTGTACGCAGGATTTGTTCTAAATCAATGCGGGAACCGAGGATGCCGCTGTTAATAGGCGTTCGGTGCCAATTTCAGGGGCGCAAAGATGCCGCGCTATTATTTCATTCTGCAATGGGGCAACCGGGAGCACGATGATCCCCACGGCACGGCGTTGCCGAGCGACCAAGCTGCCCGCGACTATGCCGAGCGAATCATCGGCGAGCTCAAAGAGGCTGGCGGCTACAACGATGACGATCTCACCATGGTGGTAAAAAATGCCGCGGACCGGAAAGTGTTTTCGATTCCGTTTTTGCGCACCGGTCCCGCTCATGCGGGCCACTGAGTTTGAGCCAAATCAATGCCCAGCCATCGCGCATCCGTCAAGGTGCCGCCATGATTTATACAAAGACCAATCCCGAACGCGTCACCCCGACATGCCTGAGCTGCGGCAAGCCGATGCAATTTATCCGGACAGTTCCAGGAATCGGCGGCCTGCCGGAATTGCGGGTCTACAGCTGCCGCCAATGCGGCATTTCATTCACCGAAGCCGACGAGCCGGCCCAACTGGCGAGCCGCTGTTAATCCCTCTCACAGCGTAATTGCTTGGTGCGGTCCCATGCGGCGCGTGTTGCATTGCACGGCATGTTCCCGAAAAAGGCGCCTACGCGCATTTTTATGACACCAACCGATTTGGCCGAGGCAGCCTATGGCACCCACGACGTGTGCAGACTGGGCTATGAACTCAAAATTCACGATACCGCCGCGCTGGCGGGACGAGTGCGAGGCCCCTTGCGTCACCAGACGTTCACCAAAACACCAAAGCCTGTTTCCGCAAGCTGAAAACGCCGGCCGACTAATGTTTTTTACAAGTCTCACTTGCGTAACTTGCGGCGGGGCGAACTCAGAATAGGTGTAATAGTCATGCGAGTGCTCAAGCGTTTTCTCGTCGACGATTGCGGTGCGACCGCTATTGAATATGGACTGATTGCAGCCGGTATCGCGGTGACTATCATCGCAGTGGTCGAAGGTCTCGGTACGCAGCTCAATACGACGTTCTCCAGCGTTTCGGGCGCCCTGAAATGGCGGCGTAGCCCGAACGTCGGGCGCGACTCACGCTTCGATGACGATTTTCGGCGCCGGGCGGCTGGCGCCCTGGAGGCCGTCGCGGACGCGCGCAGCGATGTCGCGATAGATTTGCGCGTTCGGCGAGTCCGGCGCGGTCGCGACCACCGGCAGGCCAGCGTCGGATTTTTCTCGAATAATGATATCGAGCGGCACTTCGCCGAGAAACGGCACGCCGAGCCGCTCGGCTTCGGCGCGGGCGCCGCCATGGCCGAAAATATCCGAGCGCGTGCCGCAATGCGGGCAGATGAAGGTCGACATGTTTTCGACGATGCCGAGCACCGGCACGTTGACGCGGCGAAACATGGCGATGCCGCGCCGCGCGTCGATCAAGGCGAGATCCTGCGGCGTCGAGACGATGACCGCGCCGCGCAGCGGCACCTGCTGCGCCATGGTGAGCTGCGCATCGCCGGTGCCGGGCGGCATGTCGACCACCATCACATCGAGCGCGCCCCACTCCACTTCGCGCAGCATTTGAGTGAGCGCCGACATGACCATCGGGCCGCGCCAGATCATCGGCGTCTCTTCCTCGATGAGGAAGCCGATCGACATTACCGGTATGCCGTAGCGCTCGATGGGTTTGAGCCGCGTGCCGCCGATCGTCTGCGGCCGCTCGCGGATGGCAAGCAGCTTCGGCATCGAGGGCCCGTAAATATCGGCATCGAGAATGCCGACCTTCAGGCCGAGGTCACGCAAGCCCAACGCAAGATTGACCGCGGTGGTCGATTTGCCGACGCCGCCTTTACCGGACGCCACCGCAATAATCGCTTCGACGCCGGGAATGCCCGCCCGCGATGGCGCCGGCGGCGCACCCGGCGCCGCTCTTGGTGCGGCTCTTGGCGCCGTTTCCGAAGCGGACCCGCGCGCCTGAGCGGCGCCGGCGGCGCGCTCAGCCGTCAGCGCCACCATGACCGACTTGACGCCCGGCACGGCGCGGATCGCGCTCTCGGCACGTTCGCGTACCGCCTCCCAAACTTTGACCGCACCGGCATCGACCGTAATCGACAAAAACACCTTGCCGTCGCTGGCGACGATGTCGGACAATTTTCCGGTCGCCGGCAGCGCTGAGCCGTCCGGGCTTGAAACCGCGCCGAGCGCGGCGAGAACGTCGTCTTTCAAACTGGCCATGCGACCTACATAGGCCCCTGGCCGGGCCGGTCAACGCCGTCGCGACCTTATTGCCGAACCGGCATTGCGAACGTATGGCCTCGGCCGGAGCCCGAAACGACCGGCACGACTTTGACAATATACTCGGGACGACGTACGCCCCGTCCCCCGCAACTGCGCCGGGATCTCAGCAATGCTCGCTTACATATTCTGGCATCGGCCTTTTGCACATATCGACCGCAAGTATTACGAAGAGTCGATCCTGCATTTCCAGGCCGAACCCGACCGGCAAAGACCGCCCGGATTCATCGCTGCCGCCTCCTTTCGCATCGAGCCCGTACCGTGGCTCGGCGATCAGCCAGGTTACGAGGATTGGTGTCTGCTTGAAGGCTCTTGGGCCATGGACCCGTTCAATGCATTCGCCGTGGCGGGCCGAATGCAGGCGCCGCACGACAAGGTGGCCGCGCAGATGGATCAAGGACATGGCGGCCTCTATGCCCACGCCGCCGGCGAGACTGCGCCGGCGTCCTCGGCGCAATCCAGCGTCTATTGGTTGTTGACGCGCCCGCGCGGCATTCAATGGCGCGCCGCCCTTGACCCGATTCGCAGCAAATATCCGCAGATCAATATCTGGCGCCGGCAAATGGTGCTCGGATCGGCAGCGGAGTTCGCTGCGGAGGTGCCGGGCGACACCGAGATCGAGGTGCCGTCCGGTTGGCAGGCCCGCCGCATCCACCGCGTGCGGCTGGGTTCACCGTAGCCGCATGGCGGTTGACGGCCCGCCGCCGGCCGGGCCATGACCATCGTAAATCCATGGAGGAGACAATGGCGAAGGTCGCGTTCGTAGGCCTCGGCGTGATGGGCTACCCGATGGCGGGGCATCTCAAGAACAAAGGCGGCCACGAGGTCACGGTGTACAACCGTACCGCCGCCAAGGCCGAAAAATCGGTCGGCCAGTATGGCGGCAAGAGCGCGCCGACGCCGAAACAGGCAGCCGACGGCCAGGACTTCATTATGGCCTGCGTCGGCAACGACAACGATTTGCGCGAGGTGATGCTGGGCAAGGACGGCGTATTCGCGGGCGTGCGCAAAGGCGCGATTGTCGTCGACCACACCACGGCCTCGGCCGAAATCGCGCGCGAGCTTTATGCCGAGGCAAAGAAGCGCGGCTTCGACTTCATCGACGCCCCGGTATCGGGCGGACAGGCCGGCGCCGAAAACGGCGTGCTCACCGTGATGTGCGGCGGCGACGAGGCGCCGTTTGCCAAAGCCGAAAAGGTCATTGCCGCCTATGCCCGCGCCTGCAATCTGTTGGGCGGGCCGGGCTCCGGCCAGCTCGCCAAAATGGTCAACCAGATTTGCATCGCGGGGCTGGTGCAGGGGCTCGCCGAGGGCCTGCACTTCGCCATGAAGGCCGGACTCGATATCGAAAAACTGATTGCGACCATCTCCAAGGGCGCGGCGCAATCATGGCAGATGGAGAACCGCTACAAGACCATGGTCGCCGGCAAATTCGATTTCGGCTTCGCGGTGGACTGGATGCGCAAGGATCTCGGCATCTGTCTGTCGGAAGCGCGCAGGAACGGCGCACACCTGCCGGTCGCCGCGCTGATCGATCAGTTCTACTCGGAAATCCAGAAAATGGGCGGCAAGCGCTGGGATACGTCGAGCCTGATCGCGCTGTTGCAGCGGTAAAATCTCTTCATCCCCCCCATGGCAACGGGAGAGGCATCAATCCACCGGCTGGATATTGGCGTCCTGGGCAAGGTGCACGGTGGACGCAATATCGTCTTTAACGAACTTACCGAATTGATCGACGCTCATCTGCTCCGGCTCTACGCCGAGCCTGGCCAATTTGGCCGCAGTGTCCGGATCGAGCAGCGCCTTTTCCGTCGCATCGTGCAATTTGTCGACGATGTCGCGCGGCGTTTTCGCCGGGGCCGACAGTCCGACCCAGAAATTAAACTCGGCGTCCGGATAGCCGGCTTCGGCAATAGAGGGCACGTCGGGCAAAAGCGCGGCACGCTTCGGCGAACTCACCGCGAGCACATTGAGCTTGCCGCTTTGTAGCGCCGAGGCGGCCGCTGCCAGGGGGATGAAATAAAAGTCGATCCGTCCCGCCATCACCTCGGTCAGACCGTTCTCCTTGAACGGGACGTGTCGGACATCGATTTTGGTGGCGAGACGGAGCTTTTCACCGGCCATGTGCGACGAGGAGCCGACGCCTGCGGATGCAAAGGTCAGAACGCCGGGTTTCGCCTTCGCCGCGGCAACAAGATCAGCGACCGTCTTGAAGTCGCTTTGTGTCGAAGCGACCAGCACGTTGGGTTGCACCCCGAACATGGCGACCGAAACGAAGTCCTTGTCCGGGTCGTAAGGCAGGTGGTGGTGCAACACCAAGCCGGTCCCCATCGCGGTCGAGCTGGTGACAAGGGTGTAGCCGTCCGGCTCCGCTTTGGCGACGTCGGCAAAGCCGACAATGCCGCCAGCCCCGGGTTTGGCCTCTATCACCATCGCCTGGCCGAGGTTTTGCGAGACTTTGTCGAGCACGACGCGGCCCACGGTGTCGGAAGCGCTGCCGGCGGGGAATGGGCTGATCACCCAAATCGCTCGCGACGGGTAAGAATCCGCTGCGCCCGCAGTCCTTGCCGATACGAAAGCCGTGCCGATTATGGCGCCGGTGAATGCGCGGCGTGATAACACGTGACCCTCCCTAAATTCAGTTCAACGTCGGAGCCGCCAGGCGGCCCAACGTCTTTGCGCCAGTGATAGCAGCTTTCAACGCCGTATAAACAGAGTGACCAATCGGCGCAGTTACCGGCAAGGACAGCTCAGCGGATGGAACTCTTGCGCTTGCGGCGGATTTCTATGCTCGGTTTCTATCCGCTACTCTTCGTCTCTATTGGTCTCTACTCTTGGGCACTCTTGGGCACTGTTGGGCCGAGGGAGCGGCCCGGCAATTACACCGGATCAGCACGATGCAGGAAGTCAAATTCAGGCTAGTGAACCCCGAACTTAAGCCGCGACGTACCAAGCTCGAAATGCCCGGTTGGGGTGGCGAGCCCGAGCCGCGCAAAGACGGGTCGCACGAACAGGCCTGGCATTGCGCGCCGTTCACGGAAGGCGCGCAATACGGCTTCGAGATTTTCTATCCGTATCGCAACGAGCTTCATGTCAGCAAGCAGGACGGTAAGCTCGTCTTCGACGGCGATTTTGGGCCACGGCCGCGCGGCAGCGACCTGATGTGGCCGCCGTTCCGCAGCTTCGGCCGGGACTATTACAGCCACCAGCTGCTGCTCGATCTGAAAGTCGGAAAGGATTGGGCGGTGCGCACGGAGCCGCATCCGCGGTTTTACACCGATGCGACCGATACCGTTCCCATTGCCGTGCCCGCGCTCTTGCGGACCGAATGGTGGCCGATGATTTCGTTTGTGATTTTCAAGTCGCCTGCCGAAGGACGCACGCACATTTTCCGCCCCGGCGAGCCGATGCTGCAGATTTTGATTTTGCCGGTGACATCCGATTTCGCACTCGTCGCCATGGACGAGGAAGAAGCCGCCGAGCGCGAGCTGCGCGGCCGGCGAATTCACGGCAGCCGCCCCACCCTCGCCGCCGATACCACATGGACGTCAAGCACCGACACGGTGTTCGATGGCACCTATCGGCATCTTCTTCGCGCGGCCAAAGCGCGCGAAAGAGAGAAATAGAGACGAAAGACGGCAGCCGTTGGAGCATGATCCGGAAAAGCGGAAACCGGTTTTCCGAAAAGATCATGCTCCATCAAAATACTAGAGCGACAATCAATTCAATCTGAAACGATTGCGCGCCAGAAACAGCAAGCGGGCGTCCAAAACGGACGCCCGCTTGCTGTGACCTTAGTGATGATGGTGATGATGGTGGTGATGGTGGTGATGGTGGTGGCGGGGATGATGCCCGGGACCCAAATGAACCACAACCCCATGATGGTGATGATGATGGTGGTGATGATGGTGCCCCACCTGAACCGAGATCTGGGCGACCTCGGTGGCTGGCTGCCGGGCAGCGCGAGCGTCCTCGGCCTTCAGCAACGGCGCGGCATTGGCAATGGGATCAAGAAGATCTCGATAGCTTGTTGCCGGCGCGAGTTTTGTCTGTTGCGGCGGCGTCGCCTGAGCGGTCGATACTGCCGTCAAGGCAGCCGCGGCTCCCAGTAAGCCGGCTATTCTTTTATCCATAATTCCTCCAAGGGAAGTGAACGCCCCATTGCCCCCTGGCGACTAATCCGCGTGCCGGGCATTGGTTCCCGAATGCTCTGGAGGTTGAGAAAAACGGACTTTGATTCGACGATGCGACGTCTTCTGGAACCGTCGCGAAGGTCGGGCGTTACGAAAACCGGTGCCGAAACGCCGGCAAGGACGATGAAAGAGTCGATACGAGGATGAAACGGACGATGCAATGAGCAGTCGTGCTGCCGCCGGATTTTAGGCCGTTGCGACAGTCTCTGCTGCGATCGGCATCATTGGCGTCTCTTTTCTCGGCACCCAACCCAACATTGCACGCTCGGCCGGCGGCTACGGCACGTTTCCGCCGCCGATGCTGAAATAATACGCTATCGAGCGATCAGCGATCGCCGGATCATGCACCGGCGCTTGGACGCGCCGAAACTGCCTCGTGCCAGCGCTTGAGGTTCGTCAGTGTGTCCGGCACGGCAAGCTTCGCCGCGCGCATGAAATCGACCGCCACCAGCGCGGTGATGTCGGCCACGGTATAGTTCGCGCCAGCTACGTATTGTCGATTTTTTAGTTCGCCATCGAGGAATTGCGAAAACGTCGTCACGCGCGGCTTGTTTGCTTCGCCCCAATCCGGCACTTGCGGCTGAACCATCTGTTTCATGGCCGGATGCAGATGCTGGAATACGCTGGCGACGGGGAAGAGAAGGTGAAGCTCCGCGCGCCTGTTCCACATTTCGACCAGCGCAGTCTCGAGCGCGCCGCGGCCAAACAGCGGCGGCTCCGGGTTGAGCGCCTCGAAATAGCGGCAGATGGCGATCGATTCCGCAATCACGGTGCCGTCGTCGAGCACGAGCGCCGGCACTCGCTGCATCGGATTGATCGCCGTAAACGCTTCCGAGCGCTGCTGTAATGCTCCGAGATCGACCTGCTCGGTCGGTATCTTGATCCCCTTCTCGGCCAGGAAAATGCGCACCCGGCGCGGATTTGGCGCCCGGCCGCCATCGTAGAGCTTCATCTGCGAATTCCCTCTCTATCCCTTTGCCACACATGAACTTATCGCGCCCAGCATGGCCCCGCCAGTCGGCGGCGGTCCGATGCGCCAGTGCCGCAAAAACGGCGCGCGGCCCGGGCGTAAACAAATGCTTTCCGATGGCCCGTTTGCGGCCACGCTTAAGCCTCGTCTTAAGGAATTTGGGCCAATTTGAGCGAAAATAGCGCTCAGCCTCGGAATGTAATGACCAATCCCATCAGCGAAACGCACAAACCTGTTTCGCCGGCCGCGGCTCCGTCAACGAAGCGGCGGCTTGCATCCCGGCATGTGCGCGAGGCCCGCGACCGGCTGACCTCGACCAGCGGCACACGGCCGGTCTTCGATTTCGAATTGCTGCGCCAATTCGCGCAGAACCGCATTTCCGCATCGCCCGTCATTCTGCTGCTGATCGTCACCATCGGCGCGCTCTCCGGGCTGTGGACCGGGGCGCTCGTCTGCAGCGTGTGGACCGCCGGCGCGCTCCTCATCCATCTCGTCGTCATTCGCGCGTGCCGTCAATTCCTCAACGAAGCGCCCGGGACCACGTCGCTGCGCATTTGGCGCATGCGCTTCATCATGCTCGACCTGTTTTTCGGCATGGCGTGGACCTTTATTCTGATCAACCCGATCGGCATGGATGACCAGGCGGCCACCTTCATGCTGTTCGTCATGCTGTTGGTGGTGGCGATATCGAGCATGCTGGCGTCGAGTCTGCCGATCGCGGTGTTCGCGCTGACGCTGCCTGTTGCCATCGCGCTGGCGCTCGATTTCGCCGTCAAGGGTACGCTGCACGATTACATCCTCGCCATCATGGCGTTGACGGCGGAGGGCTACTTTTCCCTTCTCGCCTACCGGCTTTACTCCACCACGCTGGCGACGCTGGAGGCGCGTGCGGAAAAGGACGCGCTTATCGGCGAGCTCGAACAATCGAAGTCGGTTTCCGACGAAGCGCGCCGCCGCGCCGAAACCGCCAATATCGCGAAATCGCGCTTCCTCGCGCAGATGAGCCACGAGCTACGGACTCCGCTCAATGCCATTCTCGGCTTTTCCGAGGTCATGAAAGACGAAATTTTCGGGCCGCACGGCGTGGCGGTGTACAAGGACTATGCCGCCGACATCCATAATTCCGGCGTGCACTTGCTTAATCTCATCAACGAAATTCTCGATCTGTCGCGGATCGAAGCCGGGCGCTACGAATTGAATGAGGAGGCGGTATCGCTCAATCGCGTGGTCGAGGATTGCCATCATCTGCTGAAATTGCGCGCCACCAATCGCGGCATCACGATCCACGAAATGTTCGAGCCCGACCTGCCGCGGCTATGGGCCGACGAGCGCGCGGTGCGGCAAATCTGTCTGAATTTGCTGTCGAACGCGATCAAGTTTACGCCGCAGGGCGGTGAAATCTGGCTCAAGGCCGGCTGGACCGCTTCGGGCGGCCAGTACATGAGCGTAAAGGATACGGGGCCCGGCATTCCAGAAGAGGAAATCCCGATCGTGCTCGCCTCGTTCGGTCAGGGCTCGAATTCGATTAAATCGGCGGAACAGGGCGCCGGCCTCGGCCTGCCGATCGCCAAGAATCTCATCGACCTGCACGGCGGTACCTTCACCCTGAAGTCGAAGCTCCGTATCGGCACCGAGGTGATCGTCACCTTCCCGCAAGAGCGGGTCATGTCGGCGCTGGCGCCGATTTCCGGGATCGCACCGCCGATCCAGCCGCAAGCCGAAATGTCTTCCTCCTCGTCATCGGCAGACGAGTCGACCAACCGCGCCAAGCGCGCCCTGTTTGGCGCGAGCGGATAGAAAATCTCTCGCCGATCGCGTCTTGTCTTTGCCGGTTTCGCGACTATGGTGCCTCGCCAATTTCAGGGATGATCGACGTGCGCCGGCGCTTGCTGTGGTTTCTCCTGATCGGGATCTTGATCGCGATCCTCATCCTCATCGCGCAGGATGGTCAAGGAACGGTCGGCCCGCTGTCCGCCGATCAATTCGGCTCGCTCGCCTACAAGATCGCCCTTCTCGTATTTCTCACCGCGGCGGTGATGACGCTGTTCCGCGAGCGCTTTGCGCAGGCCGTCACCGCCGCGTTGCTTTGGGTCGTGGTCGGGCTCCTCCTCGTCATCGGTTATTCCTACCGTTACGAATTGACCGCAGTCGCCGACCGCGTCGAGGCCGAGCTCATTCCCGGCCACGTCATCTCGCACGGACGCACTGTCGAGGTGGCGCGCACCAGCGGCGGCGACTTTGCCATTGGCGCCGAGATCAACGGCGCACGCATGCACATGGTACTCGATACCGGCGCCAGTTCGGTCGTGCTCACCCCCGACGACGCAAAGACGGCCGGCCTGCCGCTCGATCTCCTCAACTACACGGTGAGCATCGATACCGCCAACGGCCGCACCCGCGCCGCGCCGGTGACGCTTGACCGCATCGCGATCGGCACCCTGGAGGAGAAATCGGTCGACGCGCTGGTGGTGCAGCCTGGTCAGCTCAAGACGAGCCTCCTCGGCATGAGCTTCCTCAACCGCCTGCAAAGCTGGCAAGTCAACGGCGACCGCCTCGTGCTCAAGGGGTATCCTTGAACTTCATCGTCCTTGCGGGGCGTGCGAAGCGCGATCCCAAAATCACGATATCAAATCATACTGACCAAAAACCGCGCCGACGCCAGCAGCAAAAAGCACGAGAAGGTGATCTCCATCGTCCGCCGCGACAGGCGATGGGCAAAGCGGGCGCCGTAGGGCGCGGTGATGCTCGACACTGGAGCCATGACCGCAACTCCGATCAGCGACACGAAGCCGAGCGAGAGCGGTGGCAGCAGCGCATGGTACGGCAGGCCGGCCAATATGTAGCCGAGCGTACCCACGATCGTGATCGGCACGCCGAGCCCGGCCGAGGTCGCCACCGCTTGATGGATGCTTTTGCCGTAGAGCGTCAGCACGATATTGGACAATGAGCCACCGCTAATGCCCATCAACGAGCCCGCAAGACCGATGCCGAAACCATAGGCCGTCATCGGCACCGGACCCGGCAGATCGGTGCCAAGATTCCAGCGGTCACCGGCGAACAAAAATTTGACCGCGATGAAGGCCGCGATCGCGATGAACGCGATCTTGAATAAGACCGGCGGAGCAAAGGCCGCGATGGTCGAACCGCACGCGACACCGATCACGGCAGGCAATGCCCAAAGCCGGATCACGCTGGGGATGATCAGGCCTTTCTCCCGGTGGGCCAAATAAGACCGCACCGCCGTGGGAACGATGATCGCAATCGAGGTGCCGACGCATAGCTGCATGCGTACCTGCTCCGACACCCCAAGGAGCTGAAAAACCTCGTACAGCACCGGGACAATGACGGCGCCACCGCCGATGCCAAACATGCCGGCGAGAATCCCGGTGATGACGCCGGCGACGACGATCGCCACCGCGAGCCACGCAATCTCGCTCAACGGAACGCCGAAAATCATTCTGTGAGATACTGCCCGGGCAAGCGCTATGCCGCGATGTGCGCCAATTCGCGGTCGCTGTCCAGCGTACCGCCCGAGTTGCCCGCGTCTGCGACCAGAGCGAGTGCATCGGCGAGAAGTTCGGCGCCGGCTAGCGGCGAGGTCGCAGCATTGGCGAGCGCATGCCGGAATGCGCGCGCCCCAGGCACCGCTCGGAACAGGCCATGCAAATGCCGCGTGATGGCGTGCAGGCGGGTGCCCTGCGCCAACTCGCGCTCGATATAGGGCATGAGCGCCATCGCGGCCTCCCTAGGGGACGCAAAGCGCGCGTCTTCGCCAAAGACAAGCGGATCGACGCCGATGAGCCGCCACGGCTCCCGATAGGCAGCGCGGCCCATCATCACTCCGTCAACGTGGTCAAGGTGCGCAAGGGCGGCTTCGACGCTGCCGACGCCGCCATTGAGAATCACTGGCAGCCGCGGATGCGCGCCTTTGAGCCGATACCCGCGCTCATAATCGAGCGGCGGAACCTCGCGGTTTTCTTTCGGCGAGAGACCTTTGAGCCAGGCTTTGCGCGCATGCACAATGAGCGCGTCGGCGCCCGCGCGCTCGGTGGCCTGCGCGAAAATTTCGAGCGCTTGTTCCGGGTCCTGCTCGTCGATGCCGATCCGGCATTTGACCGTGACCGGGATCGCGACTGCCGCTTTCATCGCGGCAACGCACTCGCCGACCAGCGCCGGCTCCGCCATCAGGCAGGCGCCGAAGCGGCCATCCTGCACGCGGTCGGACGGGCAACCGGCATTGAGATTGGTTTCGTCGAATCCGAGATCGGCGCCGATCTTCGCGCAGGCAGCAAGCGCGCGCGGATCGGACCCGCCAAGCTGCAGCGCCAGCGGATGCTCGGTCGCATCGAAGCGCAGAAGCCGCGCGCAGTCGCCATGCAGCACCGCGCCGGTGGTGAGCATTTCGGTATAGAGCAGCGCGCGGCGCGTCAGCAGGCGATGGAAGAACCGGCAATGCCGGTCGGTCCATTCCATCATAGGAGCGACTGAAAATCGGCGGGACCGACTCTGCAGAAACTTATCAGTATTTTCAGTCACTTTGTTAATTTCCGTTAGGGCTGATGTCGTACCGTTTTTGGCCTATTTTGACCCATTTTGCCGTCTGTGGTACGACAAATGTCGTACTCTCAAGGTCATGTCGTACCGAGTTTTTGATTGGACCGACTGACATGACCGACTGACGCGGCGGCAAAATGGGTACAATAATTGAGCGCTCTCGCAAAGACGGTTCGAAGGCTTTCACCGCCCAGATCGTCATCAAGAAAGACGGCGTCATCGTCCATCGCGAGGCGGATACCTTCGATCGCAAGCAGGCGGCGAATGCCTGGATCGTCAAACGCGAGGCCGAGCTCAAAAGTCCAGGCGGAACTCGAGCGCAAGGAGGATCCGACGTTTGGTGCCGTAATCGACCGCTATATCGAAGAATCGAGAAACCCGATCGTAGGTACGCGGGCGCAAGTCCTCAAGGCAATCAAGAACAGTGATCTGGGCGAAACCAAGTGCAGTGACATGACCAGCCGCACGCTGGTGTCATTCGCACGAAAGTTGAACCAGAACATGGAGCCGCAAACCTGCGGCAACTACTTCTCCTCTCTGTCGAACATCTTCACGATCGCAAAACCGGCCTGGGGCTATCCGCTTTCGCGCCGGGAATTCGACGATGCAATTACCGTTATCAAGAAGCTCGGACTGATCAGAAAAGCTGGCGAGCGCGACCGGCGGCCGACGCTCGAAGAACTCGACCGGCTGATGGAGCATTTTGGGCGCATTCGCGAGAACCGCCCCTCCTCCATTCCGATGCAGAAAATTGTCGCATTTGCGCTGTTCTCGACCCGCCGGCAGGAAGAGATCACCTTGCTGCGCTGGGACGATCTTGATGACGATCGCATTCTCGTACGCGACATGAAACATCCCGGCGACAAGATCGGCAACAATGTCTACTGCGAGCTTCCACCCGAGGCGATCGAGATCGTCAAATCGATGCCGCGTGTGAAAGCAGAAATCTTCCCCTACTCGACCGATGCCATCAGCGCCGCATTCACACGCGCCTGCAAGATCCTTGGAATTGAAGATCTACGATTTCACGATCTTCGACATGAGGGGATTTCGCGTTTGTTTGAAATGGGCAGGACAATTCCACAGGTAGCGGCTGTTTCAGGTCACCGCAGCTGGACCAGCCTGAAGCGATACACCCATATTCGGCAAAGCGATGATAAGTATGGTGGCTGGAAATGGAAGGCAGTCGTCGCAGTGCCGATTGCATCGACCTCGCAATAACCTACCCTCATATTGCCCAGTTCCCCGAGAAGCGGCTGAAACGGCTAAGGTCATTTCATGGAGCGCCGCGATGCTTATGGGATATTTCTCAGCAGCGTGAACGCAATGAGCTTGCATCAATAGCCAATTGGCCTCAAATGGGATCTGCGTCTAGCTATGCCAGAAATAAAACACGGTGAATACAAACTTGTCGACTTTAAGCGGGAACCGTCCTACGAGCGCCGCGTCGTCGTCTTCTATGATTTTCTTGGATGGCAAAATCGCATCGATCTTGCGGGAAAGAATCCGAAGGAACTCGGCTTTTTGCGACGAATGCTGCTTCGTCACCCGCGCATGTTGGGGGTCAAAGAAGACCTTGAAATTCGATATAGCACTTTCTCGGACAACGTGGTCGTCACGCAGCAAGTCGGCCCTAAAACACAGATGCTCATACAGCAGCTAGCGAACTTCCAACTTGGCGCAGCGCTCCCAGGTTTCTTAATGCGGGGAGGCATAACCATCGGCGACGTCATACACGACGACGAAGTCATATTTGGGCCGGGCTTAAACCGTGCCTATCAGCTTGAAAGCAAAGTCGCCAAATTGCCTAGGCTTGTATTGGATCCGTTGGTGCGCGGGCAATTTGGTGATCTCGGCGGCCTCCCAGTAGAGGAAGATGGCGTCACCTTTCTCGACCCGTTCCGGCTGGAATACTGCGAGCACCTGCGTCGCGCAAAGATGGAAGATCCAGAAGCTGTCGCCAACGCGGGACTCCCGATCCCTCAAGGAAAGTTCAAAAACTTCTCGAACAAAGACATCCTGCACATGATTATCGATTCCTTGAATGGGCAGCTCCAAAAACCGATGACAGACGAAGTATTTGCAAAGGTCGCATGGCTTTATGACCGTATCGCGAAACAGATCGGTCATCCGCCATCAAGTGCGCTGTCGCGCATCCGTTGCGGCACTAAAGGTCTCTTTTGAGCTGCGATATCAGTGCAGAATGCGCACGCCCCGCGCGTTTGGTGTCGATTCCGCCGTAAAACCTTGCCGTTATCAGGCTATTTTTATGGCCCATGAGTTGAGAAACAAGTTCAATCGCCCCGGGATTCTCATCAAGCCTGAGTTTTGCGGCAAGATGCCGGAACTGGTGCGGCGTCAATCTTACGCCCACGTATTTCAGGACGGTATTTTCGATTGCCAACGCCACCGTGGCTTGCGTCCTCGGCTTGCCATTCCAGGCGACAAAAAGATGATCAGGACGCACTCCGGTTACCCTTGGGGCTATTTCATTTCGGTAGGTAGCCAATCGATCCGAGAGTGTCTGCGGCAGTTCAAATTCCAACGGCAGTCTATTCTTGCTCTCCTCTGCCGCGATAACGACGCACGCTGGTTTATCGAAGCCGTTCGGCCACTGCAGTTGTTTGTCGAATTCGAGTGCCGAGAGATTTTGCATCCGTAATGGCGCTTCCAGTTCTATTTCGATCGCAAGGCCGCTCTGCAGCTCGACAAAGCCACGACGCGTGGTTTTGAGGTCACTGGTGAGTTGACGCCAGAGCTTGTCGGGAAGATTGAGAAGAGTGCGCAGCGTTTGCCTATTATCAAACTTTCTCAGGAAGGCTTTGTTCTTGTCGGTCATACCGAAGTTCATCGAGCCCAATTTCTGGCGGATCTTCTTGAGTTCCATCAACTGGTTTTCCGGGATTTTGACCCATTCCGTTGCAATTGCGACCAACGAGCCAGCAACACCATGGGTATAGGCGCTGAGCTTGCGGTTTTCGGCCTCCCAACGCTGCCGCAATATCTCTTTGAACACCTCCGGCTGGGTAAGACATCCGAGATTAACAAGTTCATCGCCGCTCACTCCCGCCGCCACAGCCGCTGTCACTGCGGAGTGGATGTGGTCCCGACGCAAATCTACGGTGCGGGGTGCCAGTGCTTTGCTCCGGGCATTATCGTCGAGCGGATCCGGGACGGAAGCCCATTCTTGGTATTGGTCGACATCTTGGCGGAATGACTCCGGCAACTCCATCCATGGAAACCGTGGCGGACTGTTTTTATTTCTCCTTCGTCTGACCGGGATGGCCTGTAGCTGAGCATTTGGCACGGTCTTGGCGAGCGCATTCCACGCCCTCACAACGTCCTGGCGCAGTACGGGGATCTTCCGCACTAGACTTCCGCTCTCGAGATCGGCAATGAAGCGGTCGAATACGGCTTCGTTGACCTCGGCCGGCCCAATCTGGCGTTCACTTGCCCACCTGGCGAAGCGCGAGAGCCCGTGCCGTAGCCTGGGCTCCCCTGCCCCTTCGAAGAGCGATGACCAGCTCTCATTCAACTCTGCGAAATGCGTATTGAGCATCGGCCGCAGACCCGACGCCGCGATGGCTGCCCCGAGATACTGCGCAGATTGGCCCAACGCTTGCGCGAGACTTTGGCCTGAATTGGCACCATGAGATCGAGCACCGACCGGATGGCCGCAAGATCGAGCGGTATCAGCGACGCGGTACTGTTGGTAAGGGCAGCGAAGCAATTGACCGCGGACCGCAGGTCGCGGCGCCGGGTATCGGATAGGTCCCGGTTGGCGTTGAGCCCCTCAAGAACATGTTCAAGGGTCACTCTGCCCGCGATGATCGGGGCATTGTCGTTTTTCATTGTGGTCTCCTTTGTTGACCTGATGTGACGGGCGCGGACTGGAAGGGACCCGGACTGACTTTCGGGAACACTAGCACCGAGTAAGTGGGACGATTGTTTCATGGGAGTTTTCCCGAAATCTCAGAAACGCCTGAAAATGCGTAACTTTGAGTGACAGGGACGGACATGGTCAGTGGTCCCGATGAGCTGCCAAAAAAGCCCGGAAATCGGTTTCAGAAACCCGCACCAGTCCGTTGAAGCGATGCGCGACGAGAAGTCCTTTCTCGATCCAGCGGCGAACCGTGCGGCTGCACACGCCGACGCAATCGGCGATCTCTTCAATCGTTAGAAGTTTTGCTGGAGAATTCGACCGTTCAGATTTCGTCACGACACCACTCCGCTCGCCGCGGTCACTGCGGCCTGAGCGCGTTACGTGGTGGTGTAATGGATCGCCGGGCACCTCTCCGATTTCAAATCGGAGAGGTCAGCCGTTAGCGGAGTTCGGCTACTGGGCTCGGGATATGTTATTTGGACGCCCGCCGGGTGCTCAAAAAAGCCAGCTGCGCGTCGCTCAATCGACGATGAACAATGAAGGGTTTTTCGGGTTTGTGGTTATCCGAAATTCGCCATAGCCCTTCAGGGATCAGAATTGAGGGGTCCTTCGCAATCGGCTTGGACTGTAATCCGAATTCCTGCAGACCGTATGCCAAGGCAAGTACAGCATCCGGTGCGATCCAGATCGCATTGAAGATGGATGCCTCGTGCGCAGCGGTGGCGCGAGCTAAACCCTCGTGAGCCAAATAGGCGCTCGCCGTAAGGAGGTGAGCTACATCGCGAAACTCACTCCATGCTCCTCTAAGCTGCGAATGTCCTGGTAACGCGTGTTCGCATTCACAGAGATCAATCGCTTTTGAAATGCTGGTACCACCGCGGAGAACTGCACGCTCGTCATAGGCCATATCGACAATTAGCTGGAATATATCTGCCACCCAGAGCCACCGGCGCTGAGCTTGACCGATCTCGCCTGATAATTGATCGAGTGCCGCGCTCGCAATCGCATTCATCCCACCGAACATTTCAAAGGTGACATCCGGCAGCGACTCTAGGGCAGGTTCGTTGGCTCTCTTATCAGAGGGCGGGCCCAGTCGCGCCAGACAGCTTGCAACGAGGCTGACTCGTCGATCTTCATTGTGCGGCCATGAGACATAGGCGGTCAAAAGCGCTGAAATGTGGGGCAAGGGCGCATTATCGGCGGCCGCCCTTTCCACATAGAGCTTGATGCACTCCTCAGCCGAGTTCGGTTGAGCAGGCAGTTTCGGCAAATTCATGGTTCGCATGGACTCCCTCCCCGCACGATCGCCACATGATTCAAGCGAGTCCCATTAACGAATGCTGAATCCTTGAGCTCGTCGCCCCCCTCCGATTTCAAATCGGAGAGGTGGGCTATTTTCACCAGTGCTCGTAAATACAATCAAGGCAGTGTGACCGGTCGCGAGTTGCGTATTTATGTCAGATGAAGAGAAACATTCGGCGCCAACGCTGTTTTTGCTGATGGCGCAGTACAACGGCCAAACCGTGGTGCCGCTCGACCAGGTATGCCGCGACTTTTTTGGCCATTTGACGGTGGAGAAACTCTTGCGCAAAGCTGCTCCGCGGCGACATTGCCCTGCCCATCGTGCGCATCGAGACGAGCCAGAAGGCGCAACGCGGCGTGCATCTTGTCGATCTGGCCGCTTATATCGACAAGCGCAGAGCGGCGGCCGTGAAAGAATGCCATCAGCTTACGGGCCAGCTGTGATAGAACACGGCCTGGCCGCTCTCCCGATGCCAACCCTAACGGCGTCATTGGGTTCGGATACCCTGTTATGTCCAACCTAGAAGCCATTCCTGTCGAGATCCCAGTAAGCGACACAGTTCGCGTTTCCGGATTACTGCGAACGCCCTCTCGAGCGCGAGCCTGTTACGTGCTGGCGCATGGCGCTGGAGCGGGTATGGATCATCCGTTCATGGCCGCCGTGGCGGCCGAGCTTGCGAAACGACACATCGCCACGTTGCGCTATCAGTTTCCGTACATGGAACATCGCGCGCGGCGACCCGATCCGGCGCCGGTGGCACAGGCGGCGGTTCGCGCCGCGACCGCTGCAGCACTCAAATTCGTGCCAAAACTTCCCCTCATAGCCGGAGGCAAGTCATTCGGCGGTCGAATGACGTCGCAGGCCCAGGCAAAGGCGCCGCTGGAAAACGTCCGAGGGTTGGCGTTCTTGGGATTTCCACTGCATCCGGCCGGACGTCCTTCGCATGCCCGCGCCGAGCACCTGTTCGATGTCAAAATCCCGATGCTGTTCCTACAGGGCACCCGCGATACGCTGGCGTCGCTCGACGAACTTCGGCCGGTTTGCAAAAAGCTCGGCACGCTTGCAACGCTGAAAGTGCTTGCGGACGCCGATCATTCTTTTCATGTCCCGGCTCGCACTGGCCGGAACGACAGTCAGGTTCTCAACGAGGCGCTGGACGCGTTTTCTGATTGGCTTGATAGCGTGATTAGGCAATAAATATTGTGCAGCGACACACCCAACCCACCAAGACTGAATAATGCTGAGGGACGATCGAGATCACGGACGTCGGCGAAGGGACACCGCTCGTAACGTCCTTGGCGAGCCGCTTGAGCTCTGCTCAATCAAACCAATGTCCGGGTTCTATCGGGACGGCTGCTGCAATACCGGGCCGGAGGACGTCGGCAGTCATACGGTCTGCGTCGTGATGACGACGGAATTTCTGGAATTCTCCAAATCGCATGGCAATGATCTCTCAACGCCGCTGCCGGAATTCGGCTTTCCTGGTCTCAAACCGGGCGACCGTTGGTGCTTATGTGCGCCGCGATGGCAAGAAGCTTTAGCGGCAAAGCAGGCGCCTCGTGTCGTCCTGCGGGCCACCCATGAGGGCGCCTTGTCACATTGCTCGCTCGCTGATCTCAAGCGTTTCGCCGTGGATCTGGCCTAGTTTGCGATTGCCGGCGGACAGTACGGTGCGAGCACGACGGCAGTACGACCCGTGCAGCGCTTACGCACTCAAAAGCTGCGAAAAGCGGCCTCCGGAAAATCAGTCGGTCCCATCATCAAGCGAACCCGGACGCCACTAACCGACGTCGGCTTCGCCCTCAAGAACGGACATTGCTGAGCAACGCCGAAATGTCGGCTAAGGGCCGATTTTGTTGTGAAAGTCGCTGGCGGTCTGGCACGGATCGGAAGAGTAGTATTTCTCGTCCTACTGCGGGTTAGAACGCGGCATTTACGCTGCGCAACTGACGGCTCTGAACTCAAGAAGGACGCTACGAACCGGATGCCAAGCTCACGCAACGCACGGGACTGGCGCTATTGGCGGAGGCCGTGCGACCAGCTTTGCGAGCCTGCGAAGGTTCTGGGCGATCGCCGCCAGCGTGAACTCGAACTGGGCACCGCGCGGCCCACGTAATCGCAGGCGTCCGAGCCGCAGGATGCGCTTTAAATGTGCGAACAGCATCTCAACCCGCTTCCTGTCACGACGTGATTGCGCGAATGCTTTTGTCTTAGCCAGCGCACGAGCGACGTCACGGGCCTCCTCGTAGATGCTGCGCGGGATCCGACGAGCAGGCATTTTTGGACAGCAACGCGCCCTGAGCAGGCAGCTACGACAGTCGAGCACGCTCGCGAAGTAAAGCAGTGTCGTCTCCCCATCGTTGACCAACCTCCCTGTCGTCGTGAGAATCTTGCCCGCGGGGCAGATGTAAACGTTACGCTCCTTGTCGAACGTGAAGTCTTCCCGATTGAACGTCCCATCGTCGCGGTTCGACTTGTCGATCACCGGTACGTGCGGCGCGATCTTCTTGTCGTTGACGAGCCAGTTGAGGTTCGCTCCTGAACCGTAGGCCGTATCGGCAGCAAGCCACTCAGGCTTGATGTCGAAGCGCTCCTCGGTGCGCTCGATCATGGTCTTGGAGGCGCGGACTTCGGCCTGGCGGATGGCCCGCGACGCCTCGACGTCCATAATCACGCCGAACTTCACATCAATCAGATAGTTGTCGGCATAGGCGAAGAACGCCGCTCCTCGCATCGCGCCAGTCCATTGCGCCGCAGGATCGGATGGCGAGACGAACTTTGGAGTGACGTCGCTGGCCGCACCGAATGCCGCGTCATCCAGGGTAGCAAGATACTCCTTCGTGGCCCGGCTCACCTGCTGCGCGTCAACTTCTTTGTTCCACTCCGATCCAGGGATCGATCGCCGCTTGTTGGCGTCGGCAGCAATCAGACTGGCATCCACCGCAAAACCTTCGCCGCCGACTAGACCAGCCCCGATGCACGCGCCCACAACACGCTCGAATACGCTCCGGAAGATGGCGCTGTCGCCAAACCGCTCATTGCGCGCACGCGAGAATGCCGAATGATCTGGGACCTTGTCCTCGATCGAGAGCCCGCAAAACCAGCGATAGGCAAGGTTGACCTGAACCTCACGGCACAGCGCCCGCTCCGAGCGGATCGCGAATACGTAGCCGACGACGAGCATCCGGATCATCAGAACCGGATCAATCGAGGGTCGACCAATCTTGGGGTAATAGCTCGCGAGCTCGGCATGAACCCATGACAGATCGAGAACCGCTGCAATCGCGCGAACCAGGTGATCGTCCGGCACCACCTCGTCGAGGCGAAATGAATAAAAAAGCTGCTCTTGGTCCCGATTGAGCTGCCCCATCATCGTCCGCCTCCGTCCTCGATTACCTCATCGCCGGTAAATCATGGTCCGCGGCAAACATCAACTGACTTCTGCAACAAAATCGGCCAGGAAGAGACATATGCAGTGCAGCAATTGGGACGAGATTAAAGCTGCGATTGCACGATATCACGCAGGCGGTCATCCCGACTTGATAAGGGAGGCTCCAGTGCGCGGGAGGACGATCCGAAATTCGGTGAACTCGCCGGGCTGCGTATCGACCTCAATAGAGCCGCCATGTTGCTTGACGATAATGTCGTGACTAATCGAAAGGCCGAGCCCAGTCCCTTCACCGGCAGGCTTTGTCGTAAAGAACGGGCTGAACAGCTTCTCCTTCACCTCAGGAAGTATGCCAGTGCCGTTGTCGCGAATTCTGATTTCAACGCTGTCGCCGAGGTTCTTGGTCGCGGCAGCCAGTGTAGGCTCATAGTTGCCTCCATTGGCTTCGGCCTTGCGCTTGGTCGCGGCAGCCAGTGTAGGCTCATAGTTGCCTCCATTGGCTTCGGCCTTGCGCTTGGTCGCGGCGTAGAAGCCGTTTGAGATCAGGTTGAGCAGCGCCCGCGTAATTTCCTGGGGGAAGACATCGGCCTCGCCTGCGGCCGGATCAAAGGACCTCTCCAGGGTAATTTCGAAGCCTTGCTTCTCGGCGCGTGCCCCGTGATAGGCGAGATTGAGGCTCTCCTCCACAAGCGCGTTGACGTCGACCGGCCGGTGCTCGCCGGAGCCCTGCCGGGAATGCAGCAGCATATTCTTGACGATTGCGTCGGCGCGCTGGCCGTGCTGCACGACCTTTTGTAGATTGCCGCGTAGTGTCTCCGTCAGTTCGCCGAATTCCGCCCGTCTTTTATCGTCGAGGGTCATGCCCTTAAGCCCCTCCTCCAATTCTTCGACTAGCTCGACAGAAAGCCCCGAGAAATTGTTCACGAAATTGAGCGGGTTCTTGATCTCGTGGGCAATCCCGGCAGTCAATTGGCCGAGCGAAGCAAGTTTTTCGGTCTGCACTAGTCGGTCCTGCGCGGTGCGGAGGTCTTCCAGTGACTGAGTTAGGTCGGTTGTCCGTTGCCGCAATTCATTAAGCAGCCGCGTGTTTTCGATGGCGATGACGGCCTGTCGAGCGAAGTTTTGGACCAATGCGATCTGCTTTTCGGTGAATGGCCGCACTTCCTGCCGATAGATGACTGATTGCGCCGACCAGCTCATCTTCTTTTCAGCATCGGCACGAGCACGAGTGGATCGCGCGCCGCCAAGCCTGGCCGCGTGATCGGGGACGGCTTCAGCGGCGTAATCGGCGGTGGATGATGACCTGCTTTGTCCGCATCACGAGATCGAGCCGAGTGTCGCGGTCTCGGTTGAAACGCCCCGCGTTGCCTGTGGAATTCGGAAAGTTCCCGCGGAGTACCAACTGCCGCCGCAGAGGTGGAACACCTTCCCATCGAAGCGGAATAGCGTAGCCGAATTTGGCCTCGCAGATGCGCGTGGCGTTCTCTAGCATGGACTGGAAAACTGGCTCCAGCTCGCCGGGGAGAACTGATGACCTGCAGCACATCGGCCGTTGCGGTTTGCTGCTCAAGTGACTCGCGCAATTCGTTAAGCAACCGCGTATTCTCGATGGCGATGACGGCCTGGTCAGCGAAATTTGTCAGCAGAGCGATCTGTTTGTCGGTGAAGGGCCGGACTTCCTGGCGGTAGATGACGATCGCGCCGATC
>CAWCQV010000009.1:0-199275 GCA_963797775.1 uncultured Alphaproteobacteria bacterium
CACTGGGGAGAGGTCGACTTGCGAACGGAGTGAGCAAGTCGGGTGAGGGGGAACGACCTTCTCAGTTTGATCCCCCTCACCCGGCTCGCGCAGCTCGCCGACCTCTCCCCACCGGGGAGAGGTAAAGAAAAATACTTCCTCGTTCTCGCGGCGCGTCTGCGCGCCCGAGCTTTGCCACGCCAATCCCAAAGCAAGCCCTTCCATTGCCTCCCTTCAATGAAGGGAGGCGGAGCGCCGATAGGCGCATCCAACCATGCGAAGGTATGGAAATTCCTCTTCTGAGCGTGCCCGGCACGACAAGTCAGCAACCGATTCCACCGCAGCTTCCGGCTGCTTCCCCTAAATTCGTCGACAATCTGCAGGTCGGTTTCTCAAATCGGGAAGGCGATCCCGTTATCGTCGTCGGAACCTATGCCGTAACCACTGATCGCCTACGAATATTGTGGATTATTCGACCGGGCTGCAAATGAGCCCCCAAGCTCGTGTGCCGATAGGCGAGGAAAAAGAACCTGTTAAGGGCGCGATAAATGGCTTTCCGCTAAACTATTGGTGGGGCGATCCCAGCTCACACAATCAGTTTCCCTCCGCTGACGGTCCCACCGGACGGCCTCTTTCCGTCTATGCGCGAGTAGTGATTATCGGCCCTGACAACAAAGAACAGCACTATTACTTTCAGATTCTTTTTCCCGATAAGACCCGTCCGTTCGTGATTATTCCGCCGCGCCCTGATTGGGTTTCTGCATGGGAAAACGCGATGGACAAATGATCGCTTCCAGCTTTAAAGCGGTAGTTCCAGTTGCTCCGGCTCGGCTTCACTGGCAATCGTGCTCATCTTGTGGAACGTGATGGCTTTTGTGAACAGCCAAATCGCCGATACCGCGCCAGTCGCCGACGGTTCTATTCCGCTCTGGCTCCGGTCGCGCGGATCACGTTGCCCCAGCGTTCGCGCTCCTGGCGAAGGAAGACTGCCATCTCCGCGGGTGTGTCGCCAACCGCAGTGGCGCTGATGTCGGCGAAGCGCTTGGCCACATCCGGTTCGTGGATCACGCCGGAAACGGCCGACGAGAGCTTGCCGGCGATCTCCGCCGGCGTTCCCGGCGGAGCGACCATGGCGAACCAGGTCGACGCCTGATATCCCGGCAATACCTCGGCCATTGCCGGTACATCGGGGAGAAACTGGTTGCGCGTTTCGCTGCCCACGGCAAGCGCACGCAACTTTCCCGCCTTGATTTGCCCGAGCACGGTGCTGAGTTCGACGAACATCATCTGGACCTGGCCGCCGAGCAGATCGGTCAGCGCCGGCGTGCTGCCCTTGTAGGGCACGTGGACCATCTCGACACCCGCCATAGCTTTGAACAGCTCGGCGGCAAGATGGCCGCTCGTGCCATAGCCCTGCGACGCATAATTCAGCTGGTTCGGATGCGCCTTGGCGAAGGAGATCAACTGCCGGACGTCGGTCGCCTCGAGCTTCGGCGTGACGGCAAGCACAAGCGGCACGCTGGCAACGAGTGAAATCGGAACGAAGGCGTCCGGATCGTACGCGAGCTTCGTGTAAAGCGTCTTGTTCACGACCAGCGGCGCCGGAAATGAGAACAGCAAAGTGTAGCCATCCGGCGCGGATTTGAATGCCTCTTCGGCCCCGATATTGCCGCCGGCACCGCCGCGGTCGTCGGCGATGACCGGCTGACCCCATTTCTCTTGAAGCTTCTGGGCAATAATGCGCGTCAAGGTGTCCGTCGTGGCGCCCCCGGGCGACGGCACGATGATCTTGATCGGTCTAGAGGGATAGGTCTGCGCGTGGCTGCAAACCGGAATGCCTAGTCCGATCGCGGCCGTCAGCAAAAGTCGCACGATCGTTTTCATAGGCGCTGTCCCCATTCGGCTTTTTTGCGTGCTCACGCCGCATAGGCGGTAGGAACGGAAGGTTCTTTGTTCCATTCGTGGATCGGATCGTAGCCCCAGACCCATTCCGAATTTCCCTGAACGCTACCTTTGCCGGAGTAGATTGACTCCTTCTGCGCCGCGGCATCGCGCATGTGCTTAAACCGCGCGTTGGCAAACGACAGCCGCTGCACCCCATGCACGCGCGGAATGCGGACGCGGCGAAAATTGGCGAACCCCTCGGCCGGATCGGGGCTGGCCTCGAGCCAGCGCGCGAGGATGTAGGCATCCTCGAAAGCCTGGCAGGCGCCCTGCCCGGCATTGGGCAACATGGCGTGCGCGGCGTCGCCGATGAGTTGGATGCGGCCGCGGCCCCAATTCTGCGTCAGCGGCCGCGTGAACAGGCCCCACTTTGAGCACTCGGTCACCAGGCTCAACAGTTTCTTCAGGCGCGGCTCCGGGTTGGGAAAGCTCAACCGCATTTCGTCGGGATCGCCGCGGATCGACCAGCCTTCCTCAACCCATTTGTCAGTGTCCTCCTGGGTCACGATGTTCACGAGCTTCTTGCCACGGATGTAATAAGCCAGCAGATGGCAGCCGGGCCCGACCCATTGGATGTGGCCGGTCGGATCGAGCACGTCTGCGGGCACGTCGCCGCCTTTGAGCAACGCACGCCACACCATCTGACCGGTATAGGCCGGGTTATCGTCGCCATAGAGCGCGCGGCGGACAACCGAACGCACCCCATCGGCGCCGATCGCGAAATCGGCCGCGGCTTCGGCGCCATCGTCGAACTTCAGTACGACACGGTCGCTGCGCTCCTCAATCCCGCTCAGGCGTCGTCCCAGATGGATGGCGCCGCGGTCGAGCCCGCCGGCGAGCGCATCCAGAAGGTCGGCGCGGTGAAAGGTGTAATACGGCGCCCCATAGCGGGCGGCCGATTTCAGCCGATCGCTGAATTCGAGGAACTCACCGGTATTCATGTTGCGCGTGTAGATTCCCGGCGATGTGGTGCCGACGGCGGCGATCTTGTCGCCGAGACCGACCGCCTGTAGCGCTTTGACGGCTTGCGGGCTGACATTGACCGCGGCGCCGATCTCACCCAAGGCCGCAGCCGCCTCGAAAACCTCCGCCTTGATCCCGCAGGCTTGCAGCGCCTGCGCCGCCGCAAGCCCGGCAAGGCCGCCGCCGACAATCGCTATCCTGCCGCGCACCGCCATTCATTCCCTCCCAACGATCGCCCACTCCAATTCCCGGGCACCGTCTTTAGCGGAGCATAGCAAAGCCGCTCAAGTCCGGGCATTGCGCGACGACGATCTTTGATTGCGCTGCTTGCGCAACGCTTCGGCCGAGCGACCGACCACTTTGGAAAGCTGCAGGAGCTGTCCGGCCAGCGGGCTGGTCTTGCGCCAGATCATGCCGATGGTTCGCAAGGGCTGCGGATTCTTAAAGCGCGCGACCGACACCGACGCCGAACGCGTCTCCACCGCCACGGCCATTTCCGGAATCAATGTTACACCCATGCCGGCGCTGACCATCTGCACCAGCGTCGATAGCGAGTTTGCGTTCAGCGCCTCACGCGGCGGCGATTGCATATTGCAGAACGACAGCGCCTGATCGCGAAAACAGTGCCCCTCCTCCAGGAGCAAGAGCCGCATGTCGCGCAGCGCTTCCTTGCTGGGCACCGGCGTCCCCGCATCCTCGCCCGGTCGCACCAGCAGAAAATTTTCAGAAAACAGCGCGACCTCGGTCAGCGACGGTTCTGACACCGGCAGCGCGACAATCGCCGTGTCGAGGCGACCCTCGGTGAGCTCTTGTATCAGCTTCGACGTCAGCGCCTCACGGACGTGAATGGCAAGTTCGGGATGCTTGCGCGCGACGTTGCCGATGACCGTGGGCAGCAGGTAGGGCGCAATCGTCGGGATCATGCCGACGCGCAGCCGCCCCGCCAGCCGGTCCCGCGATGCGCGCGCGAAATCCCCCAGTTCATCGACCGAGCGCAGGATGTCGCGCGCGCGTAACGCGACCTCCTCGCCGAACTTCGTCAGCCGGACTTGCCGTGCGCCGCGCTCGATCAGCACGGCGCCCAGAACCTCTTCCAGTTCCTTGATCTGCATCGACAAAGCCGGCTGCGTGATCGCGCAAGCTGCCGCCGCGCGGCCGAAATGGCTGTGGGTTGCCAGCGCATCGAAATAGTGAAGCTGCCGAAATGTGATTTCTATCATCAAAATAACTTATCGCAGCGATTACTGATGTCAATTTTACCTGATAGGATGGTTGGGATAGGCTCGCGGGCAGAAGACATGCATCAAGGAGACCGACATGGACGCAAAGACCGACGACGCGGGCAAGTGCCCGTTTACGCACGCACACCGGAACCGCGACTGGTGGCCCGATCAGCTGGACCTCGGCGTTCTGCATAAGAACTCCGAGTTGTCCGATCCGATGGACGAGGCGTTCGACTACGCCAAGGAATTCAAGAGTCTCGACCTCAACGCCGTGCTCAAGGATTTGCAGGCGTTGATGACTGATTCGCAGGACTGGTGGCCGGCCGACTTCGGCCACTATGGCGGGCTGATGATCCGCATGGCATGGCACGCCGCCGGCACCTACCGTATCGCCGACGGGCGCGGCGGAGCCGGCGCGGGGCAGCAGCGCTTCGCGCCGCTCAACAGCTGGCCGGACAACGCGAGCCTCGACAAAGCGCGCCGATTGTTGTGGCCGATCAAGCAGAAATACGGCCGGAAAATATCATGGGCCGACCTGATGGTCCTCGCCGGCAACGTCGCTCTCAATTCGATGGGCTTCAAGACGTTCGGTTTCGGCGGCGGCCGTGCCGATGTCTGGGAGCCCGAGGAGCTCTACTGGGGTCCTGAGGGAACGTGGCTCGGCGACGAGCGCTACAGCGGCGAGCGCCAGCTGCAGAATCCGCTCGGCGCGGTGCAGATGGGCCTGATCTACGTCAATCCCGAAGGGCCGAACGGCAAGCCGGACCCGGTCGCCGCGGCCAAGGACATCCGCGAAACGTTCTTGCGGATGGCGATGAACGACGAGGAGACCGTCGCGCTGATTGCCGGCGGCCATACCTTCGGCAAGACCCACGGCGCCGGCGATCCGTCGCTGATCGGCCCGGCGCCGGAAGGCGCGGCCATCGAAGAGCAGGGCCTCGGCTGGAGAAGCAAGCATGGCACGGGCGTGGGCGCCGACGCCATCACCGGCGGCCCGGAAGTCACCTGGTCGCAGACGCCGACCAAGTGGAGCAACCACTTCTTCGACAATCTCTTCAACAATGAATGGGAGCTGACCAAGAGTCCGGCCGGCGCCTATCAGTGGAAGGCGAAAAACGGCGCCGCCACGGTCCCCGATGCCTTCGACAAGTCGAAGAAGCATGTGCCGACCATGCTGACCACGGACCTGTCGCTGCGGATGGACCCGGCCTACGAGAAGATCTCGCGGCGCTTCTACGAGCATCCGGAACAATTCGCGGACGCGTTCGCCCGCGCCTGGTTCAAGCTGACGCACCGCGACATGGGGCCGATCCATCGTTACCTCGGCCCGCTGGTCCCGAAGGAGATTCTGATCTGGCAGGACCCGATCCCCGCGGTGAACCATCCGCTGATCGGGGAACAGGACATCGCTGCACTGAAGGCGAAGATCCTTGCATCCGGCCTGTCGGTGTCCCAGCTCGTCGCCACGGCCTGGGCGTCGGCGGCAACGTTCCGCGGCTCCGACAAGCGCGGCGGCGCGAACGGCGCGCGCATTCGCCTCAGCCCGCAGAAAGACTGGGACGTCAATCAGCCGAAGCAGCTCGCCACGGTGCTGGCGAAGCTCGAAGCGATCCAGAAGGAGTTCAACGCCTCGGCCACCGGCGGCAAGAAGGTCTCGCTGGCCGATCTGATCGTGCTCGGCGGCGGCGCGGCGATCGAGAAGGCCGCGAAGGCCGCGGGCCACGACGTGAAGGTCCCCTTCACGCCGGGGCGCATGGACGCATTGCAGCAGCAGACCGATGTGGACTCATTCGCGGTGCTGGAGCCGATCGCCGACGGTTTCCGCAACTATTACCGCGGCAAGGCGCAGCTCATGTCCCCCGAGGAGGCGCTGGTGGACAAGGCGCAATTACTGAAGCTGACGGCACCTGAGATGGCGGTGCTGGTCGGCGGCCTGCGCGTCTTGGGCGCCAATGCCGGTCAGTCCAAGCATGGCGTCTTTACCCAGCGGCCGGAGACGCTGAGCAACGACTTCTTCGTCAACCTGCTCGATATGGGCACGCAATGGCAGCCGGCGGGCTCCGACGGCGTGTACGAGGGGCGCGACCGCAAGACCAAGGCGGTCAAGTGGAGCGGCACGCGTGTCGACCTGATCTTCGGATCGCACTCGCAGCTCCGGGCGCTTGCGGAAGTCTATGCGTGCGCGGACTCCAAGCAGAAGTTTGTGAAAGACTTCGTGACGGCGTGGAACAAGGTGATGAACGCCGATCGCTTCGACCTCGCCTGATCGTTGCGGCTAACGAAGCCACGGACGAGAAATCAGGACGGCGCTTCAAAGCAAATTGAAACGCCGTCCTGACGATGTCGGCTTTGCCAGGGTATTTCAGACGCCGACTCTTAAGAAGTGCTGGCGCAGCACCCGATCGACGGCGTCGTGTCCGGTTGGCAGCGATGCCATGTCCACCCGCGCGCCTGCGCGCAGCAGCAGGTGTGCGCACTCGCCGTATTGTCCGGTCGAAAACCCCCACGGCTTGAGCGCGCCATAGATCAGCCAGTCCATCGCGGTGCCGTCGAATTGGCGATCTTGCGCATCGATCGGCGGATTGCAGCGCAAAACGTCGTCCATCATGTCCGCGTTGCCGTGGAACGCCGCCCAATGCAACGGCGTGGCGCCGTGCTGGGAGCGCGCCGTCACTGGAAATCCGCTGCGAAGCATCGCGCGGACCGCCGCGAGGTTGTTGTTGCGGGCGGCGTCGGCCACCTGATGCAAAGCCCGTTCCGGCGCAGCCGCCACGAGCTGCGGATCGGCGGCAAGGACCGCGTCGGCGCGTGCATCGTCACCGCACCAGAGCGCGTCAAGCAATCGATCGAGCGGACCCGCGCGCTTGAGCAGTAAGTCGAGGACCTCGGCGTGGCCGCGCTTGCGCGCGACATCGAAGGCCGAGACGTGGAAGCCGAGCGTCCATTGGTAGATATGCCCGCCGTTCGCGGCGGTATCGATCATCGGAAACCAGTCCCGATCGACCCGCATGGCAATCGCGCCTGAATCCATGTCGAGATGCCGCCGCACCAGTGCGACATCGCCGAGCGCTGCTGCAAGCAGCAGATCGGATCGTGCGCCCTCCAAGACCAGGAATCCGGCAACCTCGGGGCGATCGCCGATGAGGTGCTGCGCCGGGGTCGAATTGTGATCTTTGTCAAGCGCGTCGATCTCGGCGCCATGGTCGAGCAGAAGTCGGGCGATTTCGATGGTGCGGGCGAAATGCAGCGGCCGCTTGCCGTCGTCGCCCTTGGCATGGACGAGGGATGGATCGCCGGCGATCAAGGCCGCGAGCTCCGCCATCATGCCAAGATTGGCCGCCGCCCAGGCGTCGATCTTGGCGCCGCGGGCGATGAGGGGGAGCGGCTTCATCCGGGTTCACCTGCTCCAGCACGCCAAAGCCGCCCTTCTCCCAGCCGATCCTCGCATTGAGATCGGCGCCGTGGGCGAGCAGGAGATCGAGCAGTTCGAGATTGGTTCGCGCGACATGCACGGCCGGGCTTTTGAAGCCGAACATCGGCGCGTTGATCTTGGCGACAAGATCGGGGTGGGACTGCAGCAACTGCCGCACGTGATCGACATCGCCCGCTTCGACCGCTGCCTTGAACAGCTCGGCTGGCGATTTGGTCAGCGACTCGATCTTTCGCTTCAGCTGCGACCAGCCGGTAAAGCCGTATCCGCGCGCGATGACGAGCTGGGCATCGCTTAAGCCAAAATTTTCCGGCGCGGGGGGCTTCGGGTGCAGCGCGCGCACGCGCTCGATCGCTTCGGATTCGCGGCGCCAATAGTCGCGCGCCAGCGCCTTGGCGAGCTTTCCCTGTTTGTCGAGGTTCGGATTGGAGGGAAGCGGGCGAACGAAACGCTTGGCGCCGGAGCCTGAGGGTTCATCGGACATGATAGACCTCTTTCGCAATGCCCGGTGTCCACGAAACGGGCGGAAAGAGGGTCGTCATTCGTCGTCAGAATTTCCGGTCGGGTGGAAGGTTCCCTTCCCATGGACGGGACGCGCCCCGATCGCGCCCCTTAAGATAACACGTGCCACTTGCGTTTCCAGCCCGCTGACGTCCAGGAACAACTCAACCCACTGCCCTACTCCGCTGCGACGCGATGCGCGGCGACGCCTTTGGCCTTGACCACGACCTTGATGGCGTCATCGACGCGGTCCTTGGCGTAACGGATCGCGGTCGGCAGGTCGTCGAGCGCAAAAGTATGGGTGTGGATCTTGGTGGCGTCGAAGCGTTTCTGCGACATGAAGGCTTCGGCGCGATGGGTGGCGCTCTTGCCCTCGCCGCGGATGCCGTAGAGATAAATGTTGTTGCGCACGATGTGGGCGACGTCGACCGGCGTCTCGGCGTGCGGAAACGCCGCGAGGCACACTTTGCCGCCGCGATTGACCATGCGGATCGCCTCGTTGACCGCGTTCGGCGCGCCGGAGCATTCGACGACGTAGTCGACGCCCTTGCCGCCGTTGAGGCGCTTGACCGCCTCGACGGCATCTTCGTTGCGCACGTTGACGACGTGATCGGCGCCAAGCTCCTTGCCGATCTTGAGCCGGTTGTCGCGGGTGCCGGTGAGGATGACGGGCTGGGCGCCCAACGCCTTCGCCACGGCAACGCCGAGCAGCCCGATCGGTCCGGGCCCGGTGACGACCACGCTCTCGCCGGCAACAAGTCCGCCGAGCTCGGTGAGCCCGTACATCGCCGTGCCCGCGGTGACGACCAGCGTCGCCTCCTCGTCCGACATGGCGTCGGGAATGGCGACCAGCGTGTTGATGTTGTTGACCTGGAATTCGCAAAAGCCGCCGTCGGTGGTGAAGCCGTTGGCGCGGTGGCCCTTGTCGACGTCGCCGTAATTGAGGCCGTAGTTGTGGCACGACGTGTACATGCCCTCGCGGCAGCGCTTGCACTGCCCGCAGCCGGCATGAATCTCGACCGTGATGCGCTGGCCGATCTTGTATTCGTCGACGCCGGGACCGAGCGTCGCCACGGTCCCCATATATTCGTGGCCCGGGGTGAAATTCTTGTTGAACGGCTTGCCGCCCTGGATCAAAGCCGGCGAGCCGTGGTCGATGATTTCGAGATCGGTGGCGCAGATCGCAACCGCGTCGATGCGGACCAGAACTTCGGCGCGCTTGGGCACCGGAACCGGCTTTTCAGTCAGTTTCAGCTCGCCGGGATTACCCAGCACCCACGCCTTCATCTTGTCGGGGATCGGAAAATCCGGATTCGTCTTCACTCCGGGGCCTGAATACATGGCGGTGTCCCTCTGGTCGCTTCCTCGGTCGCGGCTCTGCGGGCGCTTATAATGAACTTCAGGCGTAAACGAAACCGCCTTCACGCCGGCTCGCCGACGGCGGTGCGGTCGAGATCGACATAAATATCGTCGCCTTGCAGCAGCACCTTATAGGTCCGCAGCGCCACCGCGCAGGGCGGCGCCCGCACTTCGCCGGTCGGCACATGGAACGCGCCGAAATGCACGCAGCATTCGATGACGTCGCCGTCCAGCATGCCTTCGGCGAGACTCGCGGCGGCATGGGTGCATTCGTCGTCGGTGACATAGAACTTGCCGGCAATATTATAGACCGCAAGCCGCTGGTCGCCGACCTCGAACGCCTTCACCGTCTCCGGCGCGACGTCGGCCTGCGCGCAAACCTTGACGACGTTCTCGGCCATGAGAATTTCCCCTGCAAAGCCGCGCCTCTTATATAGTCATTCCGCGAACCCGGGAAACATAAAGGCGCAGACGCGATGCAGCTTTTGGTGATCGGCGCCGGCGTTGTCGGGCTGGCCATCGCGCGCGCCGCGGCGCTTGCCGGCCACGACGTGACCGTTGCCGAAATGACCGGCGGCATCGCCAACGGCGTGTCCTCGCGCAACAGCGAAGTGATCCATGCCGGCCTGTACTATCCGACCGGCACGCTGCGCGCGGTCCACTGCGTGCGCGGACGCCGCATGCTCTACGCGTTTTGCGCCTCACACGGCGTCGCCCGCCGCAAATGCGGCAAGCTGGTCGTCGCCACCAACGACGCCGAGCTGGCGAAGGTCGAGACGATTTTGGCGCAAGCGCAGTTAAACGGCGTTGAAGGCGCCGAGATGATCGGCGGCAATTCCGCGCGCGCCATGGAGGCGGAGCTTTATTGCATCGGCGCGCTGTGGTCGCCGGAAACCGGCATCATCGACAGCCACGGCTATATGCGGGCGCTGTGGGGCGAGCTTGAAGATCGCGGCGGCATGATCGCGTTCGAAACGCCGGTGGAGCGGATGAGCTTTAAGGCGCCGCATTGGCGCGTGCAATTTGGCGGCCGCGACGCCGGGACGCTGGACTTCGATGCCGTCGTGAACGCGGCCGGGCTCGGCGCGCAGGCGCTGGCGCGGCGCATCGAAGGCTATCCGCCCGACCAGGTGCCGCGGCTCGTTCTCGGCAAGGGCAATTATTTCGGCTTCGCCGGACGGCCGGTATTTTCCCGGCTGATCTATCCGACGCCGATCGACGGCGGGCTCGGCGTGCATGTCACGTTCGATCTCGCCGGGCGCATGCGGTTCGGCCCGGACGTCGAGTGGATCGCGCAAGAGAATTACGCCGTCGATCCGCGCCGCGCGGAAAGCTTTTACGCCCGCATCCGCACCTATTGGCCGGGACTGCCGGATGATTCACTGGTGCCGGACTATGCGGGTATTCGGCCGAAGCTGAGTGGGCCGGGAGAGGCGCAGGCCGATTTCATGATCGCAGGTCCGGCCGACCACGGCATGCCGCGGCTGGTCAACCTGTTCGGCATCGAATCGCCGGGATTGACGGCGTCGCTGTCGCTCGCCGAAGCGGTCGTGAAATATTTGGCCTGATTAGCACTACTTTGGCAGATTTACTCACGTCGCCGCTCGTTGCAAATCCATTTTCTGCAATGCGGGCATCGCTGCGGCTGTAGTCGAGCGATGAGTTCGAGGATAGCGTGGCGCACGGCTGGCAAGCTTGGTTGAGGCGGCGGGCCGTTGATTCTTTTTTTCCCGCCTCACTTTTTTGAGGCGACGATGCTGGAGGAAGGCGAATGCGAGCATCGTCATGAGGGCATGACGGTGAAGGCCCTGCCAGGATCGTCCCTCGAAGTGGTCGAGGCCGAGTTCCTCTTTCAGCTGCTGATGGGCCTGTTCACAAATCCATCGCCCCTTGATGGTGGCGGCCAAGGTGCGCAGATCGGTCGCGGCAGGCAGATTTGCGAGGTAGTATTTCTTCTCGCCAGAGGCGCGGTGTTCGCCGATAAGCCAGGCTTCGTCGCCCGGCAGATGTTGCTGGCCCTTGTCCCTGATCCGCTGCGGTGGTCCGTCGGCTGTGCGTACGCGGACGGCGGCAAAGCGGGCTTTGAGCTTGCCTTTCGTCCCGGTTCGCCAACTCACAGTTTGCCACTTGGCAGCGGCCAGCATGTCTTCGGCCGGTGCGGATAGAATATCTGGCACATACCGCCGTCGCGGGCGGCCCCGTTTGGCAACGGGCCAGATCAGCTGCACGCCGACAGGGTACACCTTGAGGTGACGAGGGATGCCGACCGCCCAGGCAAGATTGCGGGCCGTAAGTTCTTGGCGGAAAGGCGCGCTCAGCCCATAACCGGCATCCGCCAGCACACAGCCGAAGTGCACGCCGGCCGCCATCACGCGATCGATCTCAGCCAGGGCGATCTCTGGCTTCGTCCGCGCAGTCCGGCATTCGACCGGAACGCGCGCTCGCTTTAACCGCACCCGGTCGCCCGTCCAACTGTCGGGAAGAAAAAGGCGCAAGGCCAACATCACCGGCACTTCGCCTCGTGCGAGCGTCAGGGACACCAGCGTCTGGCAATTGGCAGTCTTGCCCAGCGCTGAAGCATATTGCGCAGCGACACCGACCGAGTGCTTACCCTTCTTCGGCACCGCGGTGTCGTCGATCACCAATACCGCATCGCTGCCGCCGACCAGCTGGTCGGCTTGAATGAGCAGTTCTGTCTCCAATGGTGCCGCATTCCAGACGCCAGCAGCAACAAAATGATGCAGCTGATCATAGTCGCCCGGCGCAAGCCGCTCTGCCATTGGTTGGATGCTCTTGCGTTCACCGGGCCCGATCAGCCCCGTCACGTAAAGCGGACACATCCGTCGCCGCGCTTTGTGATCCAAGCGATCCAGGAACGGCTTAAGCCAGCGTCCAAGCTCGTCTTCCCAATTCGACGTCGTGCCCACCATGGTCGGCCCCTCCAAAAGCCGACCGTCTATGAATCACTGAAAAACTGATTTGGGAATCCCGTGCCGCTAAAAATCTGCCAAAGTAGTGTTAGTCCATGAACTCATAAAGCGCCTGGACGGACGGCTTGCGATGTCCGCTCACGAGGCCTTATTGAGTGCCTTGGACAGGCCCGTCTTGATCGTGCCGGCAGCCTCCGTCGCTATCTCCTGAGCGAGCGCACAGAGTTCCTTATTCTGCGCGGACACGATCTCGAATTGTTTGCGCATCTGCGCGGTCGACAGCTCGATAAACTCCGACGGGGATTTCGCACCCAACAGCTCTTGGACGTAGTCAAACGCGGCGCGCGTGTTGGTGCGAGTAATCTCGATAAGCTTGCGATTATAGTCTGTGGCCCGCTTGGCAGTGGCCTCGAAGGCATTTTCGAGCAAGTCGGCTGCTTCCTCGCTGACCACCTTGGCCTTTGCGTAAGCGTCCCGGGTGTGCTCGACGCCCTTTTCGGTCATCTCACGCAATGCTTCGGGCATTTCCATATTCGGCAGGTCAAACTTTGGCATCGCGAATTTCGGAAACCCGTAGTCCGGTATGTCAAATGGGGAGGCAGCGTGTTTAGTCGTCTTGGCTTTACTCGCAGTGATTTCCGTCATGATACTCAATCCTTTAGAGGGCGGTTTTGGTTAGACCTCCTGACGCCACCCTCGACGCTGGAAGCCGGTAGAAAAGTGAAAGGCCACTGAAGTAGTCGAACCGACGGTTCGGGGAACAAATGCAAAGGTCGCGAGCGGTTGTTGATGCGACTCAACCTCGCCCGGTATGAGTTCAGATTTATTGGGCGGCAGTTTTTTCTTGCACCAGCTTATCTGCACACGCCCTGGCCAGATGGTAGTTGGAGGAGGTCGCCCCTGGTTCTGTCGCCCAGCCGCCCTTCTGCAAGTAATCACCTTGTTCCCAGTTCGAAGAGATCTTTTGTAGCGCCGCCAGGTTCGCTTTCGCATCGCTGTTCTGCAGGAATTTCTCCACGCAAATCGGCGTGAGGGCGGTTACCACAGCGTCATCAGCGCGTTGAGTTGCCAGTTTTTCGGCGGTGCCGCCGGTCACCCAGCCGCCCCAAGAAAAACCGATCACCATAGATGCAACCGCGCCCGTGGCGATTCCTTGGAGGAGACGAGTTCGCGACTCGGCCTGCAGAATTGAGGGAAGCTTCATGGCTTTTGCCTTTTCGATGAGAGGGAAATGTGCCGCGCGAAGCGCGCGCAGCCGCGGAGAGCGGGTGCGACGGCACCCGGGCCGAACGAAATTAAACTTGGAATGCTATTGTGCCCGCCGACGGCACCTGCGCTGCCACCTGGAGAGTAAGGGAGACTTCGGTACGTCCCCGATTTACGAGCAGCTCTCGGACAAGCCACTTGCTTGCCTTTGTAAGTTTACATGGGGCTGCGGCGTATGTTTCACAATAGGGATAAGAAATTAAACGCCGGGCGCTTTCTTGCCATTCAACGGGCAGCGGAGCTGAGACCTCACTCCTACGCGGACGTTTCAACCGTCATGATTGGTTTTTCCTCGTTTTGGCGACGATCGCTATTCGCAGCCCTGGGCGAGTCCTCGTGCCAGCGCCAGAATTTGGTTTTTGGCCGCTTGCTCTGCGGTCGACCGCCTATCTGGAGGACCTTCGGTCTCAACGTTGACGCGACCAGACATCTCGCCGCGCGACGAGGAAAATGTGAATGTGAGCGAGCCACGCCCATCCGGCTCTAAGAAGATAGTATTCACGCTCCAAACTCCCACGTTGCGTCAATGATATTCTCTGCACGCGGTGCTGGGACCGGGTTCGCCATCAACAGCATTTCCCCTGGTCTCGGTGTGAAGACGCCTCGCGCGGTCAAGCCGCACGAGGCGTTCAATTACGATTTCGGCGACTTACGCCGCGAAGCGGATGCTGGGTGAGCCGACTACGCCGCTCTTCTCCATCACCGACTTCATTTCATTTGAGCCCAACCAAGTGCGGGCTTTTGACACGTCGGTGACATCCGCAAGGATCACGACGTCATTAGCGTCGTCGGCACTGCGGAACACTCTGCTGTTGGTGATGCCGGCAGACGCGCGGTCCTTCTCATGTCCATTGTAACTCGTGCGCCATGCGTTGAAGTCCTTGACCTTGATATGGACGGTCAGGTTTTCGTTATTCATCGATGCTCTCCTGTGTGAAAATTGTCTTTAGTACGCACGCGGCGAAGGCTGCGGGCGTGGCCGATCTGCGGGTGCCGCCGGCATCCGCAATGCAAGCCAAGATCGATTTTTAGATTAAGTACCAGCCGATGGCATCAGTGCTGCCGGTGGGTGAACGGTGATTTCGGCGTGTCGCCGTTTCGTGGGCAGCTCTCGGGCAAGCCGCTGCCTGCCAGTACTTCTGTAGCTGTGGGTGCCGAGACCAAAGGGCAAGGACGCGTAGAGAACTTAATTTGCGGTGTGGGTAGCGATGGAAATCGAGTTCTTAATTAAAACAAGATTGGCGCTCTGTTCGACAACTATTGAGGTCGCCTCTGTGGATAGGAGTTGCAATTCGACGCGATCGTCCCCATGTACGATGGCAGCATCCAATAACCAGACATTACGGCACCGTCGGGCGGGATTGTGTTCGGCCTGTGTCCCGGAGGGAGGGGTCCCATGTTCACCGCAGAACAATTTCGCACGAAAGTCAAAGAAAGCGCTGAATCAATCAAAAATACTGACGTTCCAAGCGAAATCCGCAAATTACAGCGATCGATGGAAAGCTTCAGCCTGTTGGCCCAAAACGAAGACTGGCTGGCGGACAATTTCGACAAAATGATCCGCTCGCAAGACGTCCTGTCCCAGGACGAGGTCGCTGGAAAGCAGCTCGACAGCAAGGCTGTCGCAGAAATCGAGCAGCATATTCTGCGGTGCCTCGGGGCGGCTGTGATCTTGCAGTGGAATACGATCCCGACGAAGCTGCAGCGCGAACTTTTTGATACCGCAGGCTCGCTGGGGGACGTACTACAGACGGTCACACTAAGAGGCCAGATTGCGCGTTTCTTGCATAACCATAAGGATGAAGAGAAACCCGCAGATTGTATTTCTAAACCTAATATGACGAAAGGAAAGCCTGATGGCGCATAAGTTCAATGTCGGTCAGCTGGTCGAGCTAGAGTCGCGAGTGCTTCGATTAGCGGCCCTTGGTCCCTATGAAATTCGCAATCTCGTCCCCGCTTCGGACCGAGACCCCGACGATCCGTGCTATCGCATCAAGAGCATCGCCGAAAAGCACGAACGAGTCGCACCTGAAAGCGAACTCACGCTATCGAAAAACGTTTTCGCTTAAAGCAATAGTTTGCCTTGGGGTTACGAGTGGGCGTGCTCAACTTTCCAAACCGAAGCAGAGTTTTTGATTCGACCCGACGCGCCGTTCGGTTCTGGGGCCATGATAGCGCGATGGAGTGGTCGTTCTTTGTAACCGAAGAAGCGCTCAAGCGGCTCCAACCGAAAATCGAGCGCGACGAGGCGAGTTTACTTCTCGCCTTTGACGCCAATCGCACAGCGATCTACGCGGCGGCAACAAATGCGTATAAGCGGGAGCGAAAAGGATCGTATGAACTCGTCGCGACGGATTTTTGATATTGCATCGAGCGCGGGGTTGCTCGGTTTATATCTCGCTGATGTCTATCGTGCTCACCGCAACTTCCGGAGCTGAATGGTTCAGTCATTGTGACGAAATCTGGCTCACTTCACCCGAAATAGATGAATTAAACGTGGGTCATGACAATAAAGGAGGCGACTCCTATTGTTCTTTATGCCCGGCACGCCCATTATTACCGCATCGCAGGCGCTGGCTTGCCCGCAGAACCGCCTAAAAAACGGCGGCACGATCTCAAATATCGACATTGGTTCGTACGGCCCGTGCAAATGTGCATAGCAGTGCGCCAGTGCCCGGCCTGAAAACCTCGTTCAACGGCACCGTCGGCTCAGCTTCGAATGTGGAGCTTCATGGCAAGCAAGATTAAGGTCGCGCCGCAGAAGGAAGACATGCCGGAGAGGGAGAGTCCTGAGACCTCGCTGCTCGACATTTCTGACTCGGCCATCAAGGTATTTATCAGCAACGCTAAGAAGCGCGGCTATGTCACCCACGACCAGATCAACGTGTTGCTATCCTCGGAGGAGGTCAAGTCCGAGCAAATCGAGGACATCCTGGCTAAGTTCAGCGAGATGGGCGTCAACGTGGTCGAGACCAACGGAGCTGAGGAAGAGGTAGCGACCCCCGAGGCGCCCGAGGAACGAGCCGAGAGCGAGGGCGAGCTAGTCGAAGTCCAGCAACGGCTGGCTCCGGCCAAGTCCGGGGCCAAGGAACCGATCGAGCGCACTGACGACCCCGTGCGCATGTATCTCCGCGAAATGGGCTCGGTGGAACTTCTTTCGCGCGAGGGCGAAATCGCTATCGCCAAGCGCATCGAGGCCGGCCGCGAGGCCATGATTGCCGGACTCTGCGAGAGCCCGCTTACCTTCCAGGCTATCGTCATCTGGCGGGACGAGCTGAACGAGGGCAAGGTCTCCCTGCGCGACATTATCGACCTCGACGCGACCTATGCCGGGCCTGACGCCAAGGCTATGCCGGCGCCAGCGATTGGCCCCGACGGCCAGTTGGTCGTGGGCATCGCCGTCGCCGGCCAACCCGGGCAGCGGCCGCAGATGTTTGCGCCGGCCACTGCGCCCGCGACCGCTATTCCATTTAGACCAAGCGCCCAACACGCCGATGGCGAGCTGGCGGCAGCCGACGGGACGATCGCAGAGGGCAACCTGGACGATGACGACGATATGGAGAATTGGCTCTCGATCGCGGCAATCGAGGCGGAGCTCAAGCCCAAGGTGATCGAGACGTTCGACAGAATCGCCGACACCTACAAGCGGCTACGTCGCCTGCAGGACCAGGATATCCAGTTTCAGCTCAAAAGGCTGTCGATCTCTCCAGCGCAGGAGCGCAAATATAAAAAGCTGAAGAGCGAGATAATCGGCGAGGTGAAATTGGTTCGGCTGAACCGGACGCGCATCGATGCGCTGGTTGAACAGCTCTATGAAATTAACAAGCGCCTCGTCAGCTACCAGGGCCAGCTAATGCGGCTCGCTGAGAGCCACGGCGTTTCGCGTGAGGATTTCCTTAAGAACTATTTAGAACTCCGAGCTCGACCCGCTGTGGCTCAACCGCGTGTCGAAGCGCACCGGCAATGGCTGGAAGAACTTCGTCGCGCGCGACAAGGACCGCATCAAGGAGCTGCGCACACAGATTCATACGCTGGCGACCGAGACCGGCCTCGAGATCGGCGAATTCCGCAAGATTGTGAGTATGGTTCAGAAGGGCGAGCGGGAGGCGCTTCAGGCGAAGAAGGAGATGGTGGAAGCAAACCTTCGCCTCGTCATCTCAATCGCCAAGAAATACGTCAACCGCGGTCTCCAGTTCCTCGACCTGATCCAGGAGGGCAACATCGGCCTGATGAAAGCAGTCGACAAGTTCGAGTACCGGCGCGGCTACAAGTTCGCAACTTACGCCACCTGGTGGATTCGGCAGGCAGTCAGTCGATCGCTCGCCGATCAGTCGCGCACCATCCGCGTCCCCGTGCACATGATGGACACGATCGGTAAGATCGTTCGGACGAGCCGTCGAATGCTCACCGAGATGGGCCGCGAGCCGACGCCCGAGGAATTGGCGGAAAAGCTCGGCATGCCGCTCGAAAGGGTACGCAAGACCTTGAAGATCGCCAAGGAACCGCTCTCGCTCGAAACTCCGATCGGCGAGGAGGGCGACTCCAACCTCGGCGACCTAATCGAGGACAAGAACACTATCCTGCCGATCGACGCCATGATCCAATCGAACCTGCGCGAGACTACGACCCGCGTATTGGCTTCGCTGACGCCACGCGAGGAGCGCATCGTGCGCATGCGCTTTGGCCTCGGCATGAACAGCGACCACACGCTGGAAGAAGTCGGCCACCAGTTTTCAGTGACGCGCGAGCGCATCAGGCAGATCGAAGCCAAAGCACTGAGGAAACTGAAACACCCCAGCCGATCAAAGATCCTCAGAAGCTTCCTCGATAGTTGATTTGCCGCACACGGCCGCGATTAAACCGCCATCTTCAAATCCTTGGCCGCCCGGAATGGGGCTGCCGCTAATGCGGCTGCCGCCATAGGACTTTGCCGCCCCGTTATCTGGCGATCTGGCCGCGCATATTGGCGCCGAGATTGAGCGGCTGCGGCGCGGACTGCGGCGCGGTGAAAATCCCGGGGTCCTCATCGGCCCGCGCCTCTTTGTTGTTTCGGCTGGCCGCGACATGCGACGTGACCGAGTTCAGCTCATTGGCGACACTCGAAGCATCGACCGGCGTGTAGGCGCCGCCTTGGCTGTTCTTTCCCGCATAGGCCATGAGGCCGTCTTTGGTCGAAACGATATCGCCCGGCCGCAGCGTCGGATCGCTCGACAAATCGAACGGCGCCAAGCCAAAGGCATTCCTGCCGTTGCAGGTGCAATTGGCGACCAGCTGCTTGCGATACGTGAACGCAGTGTCGAGATCGGCGTAGTGCGCGCCGTCCCTGGCAACAGAGCTGCCGATTTCGCTGCCGTAAAAGACCTTGGTCTTGCTGGCCGGGCACATCGCCCGGCAGGTCTCGACCGGCGTCGCGTTGGTCAGGTGCCCGAGCGGAAAGTGCTCGCCGTCGCACAGCCGCACGCAGTAGGCGATGACCCGGCCGCCGGCCGCGGATCCTGGGCGGACGCTTTCGGGACCCAATGGCGCGGGCGCCACGCGGCCGATTCTCGCCGGCGGCGGCTCGGCATAGGATTCCGGCCGAGGCGCCGATTGCTGGTCCTGCGAGTTGCCGAATAGAAAGTCAAAAAATCCGGCATGCGCCGGCGCGGGCGCCAACGCAGCGCCAGCCAATGCACCGGCGACGACCGCCGTGTGCCAAATCGCGGGTTTGCGACAACGCCGACGCACCACGGCAATATCTTCCAATTTCTGTCGTCCCAAGCGTTTTGGCGACCCCGCCCGGCTCAATAACGATGCAGGACGCGCGGCGGTTCCCTGTTTATTTCGATCGCGAGCATGACGGAGAAAGTTCACCGCACTATGGTCGAGCGCGGGTCCGCCGGCCGATTTGCGGTTATGGCAAACAAATTCTCAATAGGCCGGCCGGCCCGTCAGAAATAGCGCAGCCAGACATAGAGCTGGCAGATGAGGATCGAAACAACCATCATCGGCAAGGCATAGAGCGTATATTTGACAAAGCCGAAGGCGATGCCGTTGCGCTCGGCGATACCGGCGACCGTAAGATTTGCCGTCGCTCCGACCAGCGTGCCGTTGCCGCCGAGGCAGGCGCCGAGCGACAGGCACCACCACAGCGGCGCAATACGGTCCGCTCCGCCATAGGCCGGCGCCATGCTCTTGATCACCGGGATCATGACGGCGACGAACGGAATGTTGTCGACGATCGCGGCGAGCAACGCCGACATCCACAAAATAATGACGCCGCCGAACGCAATGTTGCCGCCGGTGACGGCGACGAGCTTGCCGGCGACGAGCTGCAGCAGTCCGCTCACCTCGACCGCGTGAACGACAATAAACAGGCCGACGAAGAAGAAGATCGTGACCCATTCGACGTCGGTGAGCGTTCGCGTCACGTTGTCGGTCTGCTTTTCGCGGGGGTGCTCCCAATTGTCGAGCAGCATCAGCACGGCCGCACCGCCCATCGATATCGTTGCCGGCTCCAGATGCAATTGATCCTCGAAGATCAAGCCGACGATCACCACGAAGAGCACCGCAATCGATTGCAGCAGCAGCGGCAGATCGACGATGACCGCACTTGCATCCATGGTCATGACGCGCAGCCGGTTTTCGACCGTGGCGTGCGTCACGCGTCCCCAAATCAGATGCAGCATCAGCGCTTGCACGGCCTGGATCGCGACGACGATCGGCGCGAGTTGAATGAGAAAGCTGTTGAAGCTCAAGCCGGCCTGCGAGCCGATCATGATATTGGGAGGATCGCCGATCAGCGTCGCGGTGCCGCCGATATTGGACGCCAGCACTTCGGCGAACAGGAACGGAAACGGCGCGATTTGCAGTTCGCAGGTGATCGCAAGCGTCACCGGCGCGACCAGGAGCACGGTAGAGACGTTGTTGAGGATTGCGGAAACAAAAAACGTCACCAGCTGCACGAGGAACAAGAGCGCGGCCGGGTGCGCGCGCACCACTTGCGCCGAGCGGATAGCGGCGTAGTGAAACACCCCCGAACGCTGGGCGATCGACGTGATGATCATCAACCCCGCCAGCGTCCCGATGGTGTTCCAGTCGATTCCCTTGAGCGCCTCGGCCTGATCGAGTGCGCCGGACAGCACGACGATACCCGCCGCAACGAGCGCAATGATGGCGCGGTCCACGCGGTCCCAGACGATGATCGCATAGGTGACGCACAGCACGACCGTCGTGAACCACATTGGGTCGAGGCCGAAAATGACGTGCGGAGTGAAATGGTCGGTCACGGCGAAGCCTTGAGCCAATCCATTCGCGTAACCGGGACGGCAATGGAAGGCAATCGTAATCGGCAGAGAGGAAAAACGGGCTAACGCGCTACAAACAGGTAAGTCACCGCAACGAAGACCGGGAACAACACCACGATGGACCAGATCATATAGCCGAAAAAGCTCGGCATTTTGACGCCGCGCTGGGTGGCAATGGCATAGATCATGAAATTCGGCGCGTTGCCGACATAAGTAAGCGCGCCCATAAAGACCGCGCCCATGGAGATCGCCGCCAGCACCGGCGCGAGCGTGTTCATCAGATCGGCAGCGTTACCGCCGGCGAGCTTGAAGAAGACGAGATAAGTCGGCGCGTTGTCGAGGATCGCTGAGAGAATGCCGGTGAGCCAAAAATAGGCGACCTGATGCGGCGTGCCGTCGTGGCGCGTCACGGCCGTGAGCAGCCAGGCGAATGCGCCGTCATGGCCGGCGTCGAGCATCGCCTGCACCGGCACGGCGCAAACGAATATGCCGGCGAACAACAGCGCGACTTCGAGGATCGGCTCGAAGGTGAAACCATTGGCGGCGCGCCGCGCGCCGGGCGTCAGCCACAGCGCGACGAGCGCACTCAGGATCAGGATTGCATCGCGTGCGAGATCCTGCAGTGGCAGTGCCGTACCGAAGACGGTGAAACTTATGCCGGGCTGCCACACCGCGGAATCAACGACCGCGACGATGATGAGCGCAAGGAACAGAAAGTTGGCGGCGCCCTGCAGGCGCAACGGCGCGGGCGCCGCGGGTTCGCCGATCGGCGCCGCTCGCGCCGCGCGGCGATCTTGAAAGTGGAACCAATAGTCGACGATGACGAACACCGCGAGCACGCAGCCGGCGACGAAGGCCGTCGACTGCCACAAGTTTTGCGTCGGCCAGAAAAAGTCGACGCCGTTGAGAAAACCGATGAACAACGGCGGGTCGCCAAGCGGCGACAGCGCGCCGCCGATATTGCCGACCAGAAAGATGAAGAACACCATGACGTGGACATTGTGCGGGCGCGCCGCATTGGCGCGCAATAGCGGCCCGATCAAAATCATGGCGGCGCCGGTGGTGCCGACCACACTTGCGAGCAGCGTCCCCAGGGCGATGATAGTGGCGTTGACCAGCGGCGTGCCCCGCAGCGTGCCGGTGATGAGAATACCGCCCGCGACCACATAGAGCGCAAATAGAATGACGATGAACCCGAGATAGTCGCCAAGGAGTGCGTGCGCCAAGGCCGCCAGGCCGACATCGGCGCCGCGCAACGCCGCCAACGGAGCAAGCGTCAGCGCCGCCCAAAGGAAGGCGAATTTGCCGTGGTGGCGATGCCATACGCGGGGAAACAGCAGCGGCCCAAGCGCGATCGTAATGAGAATGCCAAAAAACGGCAGCACCCAGGGCCAGGACAGGCTTGCGCCGTCGAGAGCGGCGGCATTGGCCGCGCTCGGCAGCAATGTCGCGGCGATGCACAAAACGATAGAGCGGGCCGCCATCGCCGGGACTTTGCCACGAGACGCGAGTGAATGCATTATGGGCAATCGACAACATGGCCGATAGAGCGCCGCTGCCGGAGAGGAGTTCATCCGTGGTCAATCATCGCTTCCAAAACCCGACGACCATGCCGCCCACGCGCGGTTACACCCATGTCGTGGAAACGCGAAGTCCGAGCCGCACAGTATACATTGCCGGACAGCTCGGCATGACGCCGGACGGGAAATTTGCCGGCGCGCCTGGCGACTTCCGCGCCCAGGCGGTGCAATGCTTCGAAAATCTGAAACTTGCGCTCGCCGCAGCCAACGCGAATTTCGAGCATGTGGTGAAGGTCACGGCCTTTTTCGTGGATATATCCAACATCCAGACCTACCTCGAAGTGCGCGATCGCTACGTCAACACCAAGGCGCCGCCGGCATCGACCGCGATTCAAATTTCCAAGCTCGCGCGTGACGGCGCGCTGTTCGAAATCGAGGCGATTGCCGTGGTGCCGGGGGAATAGCCCGCGTCATCGCACCGCGGCGGCGATTTACCGGTTTCCGCGCGATAGGCTAACATGCTCGGGCTTATTTGGCTCAAGGGGGAGGATGTCACATGAATTTGGTGAAACGAAAATTCGTTACGCGACCCGCTGCGGCAGCCGGCACAATTGTCCTGTCGTTCATGCTCGCGCTCGGTGCGGCACTGGCGCAGGACAAGACCTATACAATGAAGATAACGCTGCCGACGCTCAACGACCCCAGTTATTTTTACGCCAAGGATTATGCCGCCGCGATCGAGAGGGATTCCGGCGGCCGCATCAAGACGCAGATCTTTCCGGCGAGCCAATTGGGCTCGATCCCGCGGCAGATTGAGGGCACGCAGTTCGGCGCCATTCAATGCGCGCTCATCCCGCCCGAATTCTTTGTCGGCGTGGACGAGCGCTTCGAGGTGATGGCGGCGCCGGGCCTGGTCGATTCCATGGAGCATGGCGAGCGTCTGGCGTCCGATCCGGCGGTGCTCAAAGTGATGCTGGGGCTCGGCGCCGACAAGGGACTGCATGGCGTCGCGCTGTTCATGAACTCGCCGTCCTCGGTGATCTCGAAATCGCCGATCCGCCACCTGGCCGACTTCAAAGGCAAGAAAATCCGCGTTCTCGCCTCGCCGTTTCAAACTCAAGCGCTTGACCGGCTCGGTGCCACGCCGGTGGCGATGACGCTCGGCGACGTGATACCGGCGATGCAGCAGGGCGCGATCGACGGCGCCGTCGGCGGCATCGTGGTGTGGACCCCGATGCACTTCATTGACGCCTCGAAATACGTAACCGAGACCGGCCAGCCGGCGGTTTACGCGGTCGTTGAAATCAGCAAGACCTGGTACAATTCACTACCCGCGGACCTGAAAAAGATCGTGGACCAGGACGCCGCAACGCAGCAGACGGCGATCTATCCGGTGGCGATCGGAATCGTCAACAAGGCGCGGAAAGGCTGGACCGACACCGGCGGCGAATTGATCGGCTTGCCGCCCGAAGAGCAGGCGCAAATGATGCAGACGTTTTCGAGCGTCGGCGCCGACGTCTCGAAGACAAAGCCGTTGCTCAACGACGCCTACAAGATCGTGACCGAGGCGGCGGCGCGAACGAAATAGGGCGGTCAAAACAGCCGCGCCATAAGCGCGATCACGGCGACGCTCGCTTGCCGGCAATCCGGGGGAGGAAAATATGGGCAAGAAAATCGTCTTCGTCGGAGCCGGCGCGGTCGGCGGCTATACCGGCGCGCATATGGTGGCGGCCGGCGAAGACGTGACCTTCATCGATCCCTGGCCCGCGCATGTCGAGCACATGCGAAAGCACGGCTTGCGCGTGACGCACGCCATGACGGAGCCGGAATTCACCGTGCCGGTGCGCGCGCTGCACGTCACCGACGCGCAAGCTCTCGCCAAGGAGAAGCCGGTCGACATCGCCTTTGTCTGCATGAAATCCTACGACACGGCCTGGGCGACGATGCTGATCCGGCAATATCTGGCGCCGGACGGCTACGTCGTCTCGCTGCAGAATTGCATGAACGAAGAGACCATCGCCGGCGTCGTCGGCTGGGGCAAGACGCTCGGCTGCATCGCATCGAGCATCACGGTCAACCTGCCGGAGCCCGGCCTCGTTCACCGCGGCGCCGCCAAGCACGGTGCCGCGCACACCGTCTTCCGCGCCGGCGAAGTGCACGGCCGCATCACGCAGCGCGTCGAAGAAGTCTGCCGGCTGGTCGGCTATGCCGACAGCGCCAAGGTGACCAGCAATCTGTGGGGCGAGCGCTGGTCGAAGCTCGTCGCCAACGCCATGCAGAACGGGCTTTCCGCCTGCACCGGGCTTGGCGGCGGCGACATGCTCAAGAACGATCCGATCCGCCGCTTCTCGACGCGGCTCGGCAGCGAGGCGATCCGCGTCGGCCAGGCCCACGGCTACGAGCTGGAAGACATCCTGCACCTGCCGCCCGAAACGATCGCCCGCGCCGGCGAGGGCGACGCGGCGGCGGAGCGCATGAGCGACGAGCAGCGCTTCAAGGACTCAGGCCGCACCGCCGCCGGCCAGCGCCCCTCGATGGGTCAGGACATGCAAAAGGGCCGGCGCACCGAAATCGAGTTCCTCAACGGCTTGGTCGTGCGCGAGGGTGCGAAGGTCGGCCTGCCGTGCCGCGCCAACGCCGTGCTGGTCGATATCGTCAAGCGCGTCGAAAAGGGTGAACTCAAACCCGACCCGCGGCACATCACCGAGCTCCGCCTGAACTAAAGTTGCTCGATTGCATGCACCGGGCGCTTGTGATTCAATTGCGAAGACTTTTGCAACCTGGAGGCGACGGCCATGGCCATAACCGTCTGTCCAGTCACGCCAAGCTTCGCTGCCGAAATCGGCGATGTCGATTTATCGGGCTCCATCGACTCTTCCGATCTTGCGGCGATCAAACAAGCGTTCGCGACTTACGCGGTCTTGATCTTCCCCAATCAGCAGCTCTCGCAAGATGCTCATCTCGATTTCGCCCGCAACTTCGGACCGCTTGAAACGACGATCGCGCTCTATCGCAAGGATACGAAGCTGCGCGTACGCAAGGAATTTGCCGACGTTTCCAACCTCGATCCTGAAAACCAGGTGTGGGGCAAGGACTCCAGGCAGCGCATGTTCCAGCTCGGCAACCGGCTGTGGCACACCGACAGCTCTTTCAAACGCTTGCCGGCGCTGGCGTCATTGCTCTACGCGCGTTCCATTCCGACGATCGGCGGACATACCGAATTCGCCGACGAGCGGGCGGCCTACGACGCGCTGCCCAAAGCCATGAAACGTCGCCTCGATGCTCTTGTCGCCGAGCATTCGATCTTCAATTCACGCGCCAAGCTCGGCTTCACCGAATTCAGCGACGAAGAACGGGCGGGCATGCCGCCGGTGCCGCAAGTGCTGGTTCGCACGATTCCGGAGTCCGGCCGCAAGTCGCTCTATCTCGCTTCCCATGCCGGGCGCATTTTCGGCATGCCCGAAGAAGAGGGCCGCGCGCTAATCGAGGAACTGGTTGCGCACGCCACCCAGCGTCAGTTTGTTTATACCCATCGCTGGCGGGTGCACGATCTCGTCATCTGGGACAACCGCTGCACCATGCACCGCGGCACCGACTTCGACGATCTGCGCTTCAAACGCGACATGCAGCGCGCCACGGTATGCGATGTGGCCAATTCCTGCGAGCAGGAAGGCATCGCCGTCGAAGCAGCGGAGTAACGCTTAGTCCGCCTTGATGCCGGCCGACCGGATCACCTTGCGCCACTTTTCCGTTTCATCGCCGACAAGCTTGGCGAAGTCGGAGGTGGACATCGCGAGAGGTGCATCGCCAAGCTCGGCAATCCGCTGCGTGAAGCGGGAATCAGCGAGCGCGAGATTTATTTCCTGGTTCAGCCTGTTGACGATGTCCGCGGACGTGCCGCGCGGGGCGGCGATACCGACATAAATGCTCGCCTCGTAGCCCGGCAGAAATTCGGCCATGGTCGGAACGTCGGGCAAGCCCGGCGTGCGGGTCGTGCCGGTCACGGCCAACGCCCGCAATCTCCCCGACCTGATATATTCAATCGTTGAAGCATTGGTGCCGAAATACACCATGACCTGACCGCCGAGCAGATCGGCGATCGCCGGGCCGCCGCCGCGATAGGGCACATGGACCATGTTGACCCCGGTCCTGCTCCGGAACATTTCCCAGTACATGTGCAGCGCGCTGCCGATGCCGGCCGACGCCACGGTGATCTTGCCGGGATTGGCCTTAGCGTCGGCGATCAATTCAGGCACCGATTTTGCCGGCAGCGACGGGTTGACCACCAGCACGCCGGGCCCGCGCGAAATCGTCGCCACCCGAACGAAATCGCGAATGACGTCGTAATTGAGGTTGTCGTAGAGCGTCGCGTTCCAGGCGTCGGCGGAAGTTGTGAGCAGCAGCGTGTAGCCATCGGGCGCCGATTTCGCGGCCGCCTCCGCGGCAATCGTGCCGCCGGCGCCCGGCCGGTTCTCGATGACGAATTGCTGGCCGAGATGCTCCGACAGCCATTGCCCGATCAGCCGCGCATAGGTGTCGACGACGCCGCCGGGCGGATAGCCGGCGAGGATCCGCACTGGGCGCACCGGATAAGCTTCCGCTCTGGCGATGATCGAGGCAGCGGGGAGCGCGACGACACCGGCTGCGAGATAAAACAAGTTTCGGCGGGAAAGTTTCATGACATCACTTCGCCCGGCGTCGCCCGATGACAATGAGGATGAGGCCGACAACCGCCGTTCCACCGCCGTAATAAATCCATGGCGTGTCGCCGACCATAAAACTCTCGGTGGGGTACGGAAAGTACCCGGAGCCTTGGCCCATCCAGACCAACCCGGCCAGGATAAGAATGACGCCGATGGCGGTCAGCAGCGTTTTCATGGCGCGCTCTCACTCACCTCTCCCTAGTGGGGAGAGGTCGACTTTGGAGCGTAGCGAGAAAGTCGGGTGAGGGGGAACCAACCTTCGACGAACGATCCCCCTCACCCGGCTCGGCCGTTTGGCCTCGCCGGCCTCTCCCCAAAGGGGAGAGGCGAATCTCTTCAATGCGCGGCGTCCCAATTGTCGGCCGCCTTGGCGTCGACATGCAGCGGCACCGACAGCGACACGGCCGGCATCGGCGCCTCGACCATCACCGCAGTGACCACCGGCAGGGTCTTTTCGACCTCGGCGTCCAGCACTTCGAAGACCAGTTCGTCGTGCACCTGCAAAAGCATTTGCGCTGAAAGTTTTTTCTGCGCCAGTGCCGCGTCCATGCGGATCATAGCGCGGCGGATGATGTCGGCGGCGGTGCCTTGCAGCCGCGCATTGACTGCGGCGCGCTCGTTGAACGCGCGGATCGAGGCGTTCGACGCGTTGATGTCGGGATAATGGCACTTGCGGCCGAACAGCGTTTTAACGTAGCCGTCCTTCTTGGCCGCTTTCTTGGTTTCCTCGATAAAATCGCGGATGCCGGGAAAGCGCTCAAAGTATTTCCTGATGTACGCGCCGGCTTCCTCGCGCTCGATGCCGAGCTGGTTGGCAAGCCCGAAAGCGGAAATGCCGTAGATGATGCCGAAGTTGATCGCCTTGGCGCGGCGGCGGACTTCGCCCGGCATATCCTTCACCGGCACGCCGAACATTTCCGACGCGGTCATGGCGTGAATGTCGAGCCCCTCGCGGAACGCCTTGCGCAACGGCTCGATCTCGGCGATCTCGGCAAGAAGCCGCAGCTCGATCTGCGAATAGTCGGCGGAGACGAGCTTGTGGCCGCGCTCGGCGATGAAGGCGCGGCGGATTTTGCGGCCGTCCTCGGTGCGGATCGGGATGTTTTGTAAATTCGGCTCGGACGACGACAGCCGGCCCGTCGTGGTCGAGGCCAGCGCGTAGCTCGTATGCACCCGATGCGTCGTCGGATTGACGAAGCCCGGCAGCGCGTCGGTATAGGTCGATTTCAGTTTAGAAACTTGCCGCCAGTCGAGAATCTTCTGCGGCAGCTTGTGGCCCTGCTCGGCAAGCTCTTCGAGCAAGCGCGCGCCGGTCGCCCACTGCCCGGTCTTGGTCTTGGTGCCGCCTTCAAGTCCAAGCTTGCCGAACAGAATGTCGCCGATCTGCTTCGGCGAGCCGACATTGACCGTCTCGCCGGCAAGCGTGTTGATCTCGGCCTGAAGGCCGCCACATTCCTGGGCGAATTCGCCAGACAGCCGCGACAGTATCTGGCGATCAATCGAAATGCCGCGCCGCTCCATGTCGGCGAGCACGCGAAGAAGCGGCCGCTCCAGTGTTTCATAGACACTCAGCACGTGCTCGGCGGCAAGACGTGGTTTGAGCACCTGCCACAGCCGCAGCGTCGTGTCGGCGTCCTCGGCGGCATATTCGGTCGCCATGGCGATGTCGACGCTGTCGAATGTGAGCTTGCTCTTTCCGACTTTCGTCACTTCGTTGAAGTCGATGGTCTCGTGGTCGAAATAGCGCCGGGCAAGAGGATCGAGGCCGTGATCGGAACGGCCGGCATCGACGACGTAAGACATCAGCATGGTGTCGTCGTAGGATTTTATTTCGATGCCGCGCACGGCAAAAATCTGCCAGTCGAATTTCAGGTTTTGGCCGATCTTGAGCACGCCGGGATTTTCCAGGAGCGGTTTCATGGCCCTCAGCGCCGCGGCCTCGGAAAGTTGGTCGGGCGTGATCTCGCCGGGAAATAGACTGTCCTTGCCACCTTCGCCGCCGCGGCGATGGCTCAACGGCACATAGCAGGCGTCGTTCGGCGCCAGCGCCAGCGAGAAGCCGCAAAGCTCGGCCTGCATCGGATCGAGGCTCGATGTCTCGGTATCGATGGCAACGAAGCCCACGTCGCGGGCGCGATCGATCCAAGCGCTGAGCCGGTCGAGCGTGCGCACAGTTTCATATTTGGTGCGATCGAATTTCTGATGATGCGCGGTTTCGAGCCGTGCCGCCGCCAGAGCCTGCGGCGTCAACGCGCCATTGGCCTTGCCCGGCACATTCCCTCCCCCCTTTAGGGGGAGGGTCAGGGCGGGGGGTGATGTTTCTGTGGGCGAGGTGTCGCTACCCCCCTCCCGCCCGGTTCCGCCGGTCGGCCTCCCCCTCAAGGGGGGAGGCGAGCCGGCGCCCGCAGTCAATTTTGCATCCGGCTCGATTTCGCTTGCCTCGACGCCGGAAAACTCCGCCACACGACGCGTCAGCGAGGAGAACTCCATCGCGCGGAGGAACGCGATCAGCCGCTTATAGTCCGGCTCATGCACGGCGAGATCGCCGATCGGCACGTCGAGCTTCACATGGTTGTCGAGCGTGACGAGCTTCTTGGACAGCCGCGCCGCCTCGGCGTTCTCGATCAGCGCCTGGCGGCGCTTGTCCTGCTTGATCTCGGGAGCGCGCTTGAGCAGCGTTTCCAAGTCGCCGTATTCGCCGATGAGCTGCGCCGCGGTTTTCACGCCGATCCCCGGCACGCCGGGCACGTTGTCCGTTGAATCGCCGATCAGTGCCTGCACCTCGACGACCTTTTCCGGCGGCACGCCGAATTTCTCGATCACCTCGGCGCGGCCGATCTTCTTGTCCTTCATGGTGTCGAACATGATGACGCGGTCATGGACGAGCTGCATCAGGTCCTTGTCCGACGAGACGATGGTGGCGGTGGCGCCGGCCTCGCGGGCCTGCCGTACATAGGTCGCGATCAGGTCGTCGGCCTCAAAACCTTTCTGCTCCAGGCACGGCAGGTCGAACGCGTGGACCGCTTCGCGGATCAGCGGAAATTGCGGGCGCAGGTCGTCGGGCGGGTCCGGCCGGTGCGCCTTATAGTCGGGATACATTTCGGTGCGGAACGTGTGCTCGGAGAGATCGAACACCACCGCGAGATGGGTCGGCTTCTCCTCGACTTTCATGTCGCGAAGTAACTTCCACAGCATGTTGCAGAAGCCAAACACGGCGTTGAGCTGCAGCCCGTCGGACTTGCGGTTGATCGGCGGCAGCGCGTGATAGGCGCGAAAAATATAGCCCGAGCCGTCGACCAGAAAGACGTGGCTGCCTTTCTGCAACGGCTTGGCGGAAACTTGCGGCTTTGCCGGTTTCGGCGGCGCTTTTTGTGCTGCGGGCATGTTGGCCAATATATAGGGGCTCCGCGGTGATTGGCACCGCCATTGGACGAGACTGTGGATTTTCCCCTTCCGATCGACGCCGCATTGCCGGACCTGACCGCAGCGCTGCGCGCGCACAACGCCGCCGTTCTAGTGGCGCCGCCCGGCGCCGGCAAGACGACGCGGGTGCCGCTCATTCTCGCCGACGAGGAATGGGCAAAAAGTCGCCGCATCCTGGTGCTCGAGCCGCGCCGGCTTGCCGCGCGCGCCGCCGTCGAGCGCATGGCGGCGACGCTCGGCGAGCAGGTCGGCGACACGGTGGGCTTGCGGGTGCGCTTCGGCTCGAAAGTATCGCGCAGGACCCGCATCGAAATCGTCACCGAGGGCATTTTCACCCGGCTCATTCTCGACGACCCGATGCTGGACGGCATCGCTGCGGTGCTGTTCGACGAATTTCACGAGCGCTCGCTCGACGCCGATCTTGGTCTCGCGCTCGCCCGCGATGTGCAGCAAGGACTGCGGGAAGATCTAAAGCTCCTGGTCATGTCGGCGACGATCGACGGCGCCCGCACCGCCGGGCTTCTCGGCGACGCCCCCGTCATCGAAAGCCAAGGCCGCGCCTTCCCGGTCGAGACGCGCTATGTCGGCCGCGACACCCGCGCCATCGAGCCGCAGATCGCCGACACGATCATGCGCGCCATGCGCGCCGAGCCAGGTTCGCTGCTGGCGTTCTTGCCCGGCGCTGCCGAAATCCGACGCACCCAAAGGCTGCTCGACGGCCGCACCGAGCCGTCGACCGATGTGGTGGCGCTCTATGGCGCACTCGCCGGCGACGAACAGGACCGCGCCATTTCTCCTCCTCCTGCCGGCCGCCGCAAAATCGTGCTGGCGACCTCGATCGCAGAAACTTCGATCACCATTCAGGGCGTGCGCATCGTCGTCGATTCGGGTCTCGCGCGGGTGCCGCGCTACGAGCCTGATGTCGGCGTCACCCGGCTCGAAACCGTGCGGGTGTCGCGCGCCGCGGCGGATCAGCGCCGCGGCCGCGCCGGGCGCACCGAGCCGGGCGTCTGTTACCGGCTGTGGGACGAGCCGCAGACCGCCGCACTCGAACCCTTTGCCCGGCCAGAAATACTGGCCGCCGACCTTTCCTCCTTCGCGCTCGATCTTGCCGCTTGGGGCAGCGCGCCCGAACAGCTCGCGTTCCTCGATCCACCGCCGCGGCCGGCGCTCTTTGAGGCGAAGGCACTGCTCGCCGAATTGGGCGCCATCGACGGCGATGGCCGCATCACCGAGGAGGGCCGGCATTTACGGCGGCTGCCGCTGCCGCCGCGGCTTGCCCGCATGGTGGTCGACGCGGGCATGGCCGGCGAAGCTCTGCTCGCCGCCGAAATCGCCACCCTTATCGGCGAGCGCGGCCTTGGCGGCGACGACGTCGACCTGCGGGAGCGTCTTGCCGCGCTCCGCCGCGATCGCTCGGGCCGCGCCCGCGACGCCCGTGCCATGGCGGAGCGGTGGGCGGAAATTGCAGCCCCCGGCCTCTCCCCACAAGGGAGAGGGGAATTAAGTGTCGGCGCGCTGGTCGCGCTCGCCTACCCCGAGCGCGTCGCCAAAAGCCGCGGCACGCCGGGCGCATTTTTGTTGGCGAACGGCCGCGGCGCCGCGATCGATACGGCCACCGCGCTGGCGCGCGAGCCGTTCCTCGCGGTGGCAGAGCTTGCCGGTAGCGCTTCGGCCGGCCGCATCCTCTCTGCGGCTCCGATCGCGCTCGCCGAGATCGAGGCGCACTTTGCCGCGCGCATCGTCGCAGGCGACGAAATTGCATTTGACTTCGCCAGCATGAGCCTACGCGGACGCAGGTCCCGGCGTCTTGGCGCCATTGCGCTTGCCGAGACGCCGATGCCGGTTCAGCCGAATGACGAAACGGCAATTCTGCTTGCAGAGGGCGCCGCCAAGGTCGGAATCGACCGTCTGCCGTGGAGCAAAGCGCTCCAGCAATGGCGCGACCGCGTCATGTTCCTGCGTGCCAGCGAGGGTTACGAGTGGCCCGACCTGTCCGACGCGGCGCTAAAGACTACCGTGAACGAATGGCTCGCGCCGGTTCTCGCAGCGAAGACCGCACTGCACGACATCACGGCGGATGAATTGGCGGCCGCCTTGCATGCGTTATTGCCGCGCCCGCTGCCGCGCCGGCTCGATGCCGAGGCGCCGACCCATTTCGAGGCGCCGACCGGCACGCAAGTGCCGATCGATTATGCCGCCGAGGGCGGCCCGAAAATCGCGATCCGCGTCCAGGAACTGTTCGGGCTTAACCGCCATCCGGCGATCGCCGCGGGCAAAATTCCGCTTCTCATCGAGCTCCTTTCGCCCGCGCACCGGCCGGTGCAGACGACGCGCGACCTGCCGGGATTTTGGCGCGGCAGCTACTCAGCCGTGCGCGCCGAAATGAGCGGCCGCTATCCAAAACATCCGTGGCCCGACGACCCGGCCGCCGCGACGGCGACGCGGCGCGCCAAGCCACGCACCTAGCGTCATGCGCGGGCTTGTCCCGCGTATCCACGTCTTCCCCCGTCGACACCAAAGACGTGGATGGCCGGAACAAGTCCGGCCATGACGAGACGTGTAGAAACAAAGCTATTTCCTTAGGACTTCGCTTACCGTCGAGCCGCAATTCCAGCGCCGTGTCGCAACCTATTAGCTCCTTATTCGCGCTGGCGTGATGAGATGACGCCGAATAGCCGGATCTTATTCATGCGCTCTGTCATTACCTTTGCCGCCTTCGCGCTTGCCGCCGGCGTCATCGTTCCGCGCTACGCCACGCAAGGGCACAGCAGCCAAACGCCGACGACCATGGCGGCACACCAGGTGACGCCGGTCCAACCGGCGTCTTCGGATTCGCATTCGGTCGTCATCTCGCCCGGCGCCAACGGACATTTTCAAGTCGAGGGCCGCGTCGACGGGCGGCGCATGGATTTCATGGTCGATACCGGCGCTTCGGTGATCGCGCTGACATCTCGTGACGCGGCGATGCTCGGCATCCATCCGGCGGAAAGCGAATATGTCGCCAAGGTCCGCACCGCAAACGGAACGGTACGCGCCGCGCCTGTCATGCTGGACCGGGTCGAGATCGAGGACATCGTCGTCCGCAACGTCGCGGCCCTGGTCATGCCGGAGGGCGCATTGAGCGACGATCTGCTTGGCCTTACGTTCCTCTCCAAGCTGCGGCGGTTCGAATATGCGGACGGCAAACTCGTCTTGGAGCAGTAGCCGCGGTCATTCCGGGGCCGAGCGCAGCGAGAAATGACGAACACGCAACCATTTCGGTCCACCCTCGTTTGAGATATTGCTGCACGGCTTTCCGATTCGGACCAATTCTTCGATGTTTCCCAAGCCAAAGCCTTCGCTCCAGCCAAATACTTACGCCTATGAATCCGAGCCGATGGTCAAAGCCACCGGCTTTCGCGAATATGACGCGCGCTGGCTGTTCGGAGCCGAGATCAATCTGATGGGCGTCGAGGCGCTCGGCCTGGGCTTAGGCACGCTCATTGCCGAACTCGGCGTCAAGCCGGACGTCGTCACCGGCCACGATTTCCGCTCTTACTCGGCCTCGATCAAGATGGCGCTGACGAACGGCCTCATCGCCGCCGGCTGCAGCGTGCATGACATCGGTCTCGCGCTCACGCCGATGGCCTATTTCGCGCAATTCGACCTCGACGTGCCGTGCGTCGCCATGGTCACCGCCTCGCACAACGACAACGGCTGGACCGGCGTGAAGATGGGCGCGAACCGGCCGCTCACCTTCGGCCCCGACGAGATGAGCCGGCTGAAAGACATCGTGCTCAACGGACGCTTCAAAATGGCGGCCGGCGGCGCCTACGCATTCGTCGAAAATTTTCCGGCACGCTACATCGCCGACCTCACCAAAAGGCCGAAGCTCAAGCGGCATCTGAAAGTCGTCTGCGCCTGCGGCAACGGCACCGCCGGCGCCTTTGCCCCGCAGGTTCTGGAGAAAATCGGTTGCGAGGTGGTGCCGCTCGATTGCGAGCTCGACCACACCTTTCCCAACTACAATCCGAACACCGAAGACATGAAAATGCTGCACGCCATGCGCGACGCGGTGCTTAAGAGCAAGGCAGACGTCGGCTTGGGCTTCGACGGCGACGGCGACCGCTGCGGCGTCGTCGACAACGAAGGCGAGGAGATTTTCGCCGACAAGGTCGGCGTCATGCTGGCGCGCGATATTTCGTCGACGCACAAGAATGCGCTGTTCGTCGCCGACGTCAAATCGACCGGTCTGTTCATGACCGATCCGCTCCTGATCAAGAACGGCGCCAAGACCGATTACTGGAAGACCGGCCATTCCTACATGAAGCGTCGCGTCAACGAGATCGGCGCCATCGCCGGCTTCGAAAAGTCCGGCCACTTCTTTTTCAACAAGCCGTTCGGCCGGGGCTATGACGACGGCCTGATCTTCGCCTTCGCCGTCTGCGACATGCTCGACCGCAATCCGGGAAAGAGCATGGCCGACCTGAAAAACGCGCTGCCGAAAACCTGGTCGTCGCCGACCATGTCGCCGCATTGCACCGACGAAGAGAAATACGGCGTGGTCGACGCGGTGGTGAAGCACTTCGAGGCCGAGAAGAAAAACGGCGGCAAGGTCGCCGGCCAGCCGATCCGCGATCTCGTGACCGTCAACGGCGTGCGCGTCACGGTCGAGGACGGCACCTGGGGCCTGGTTCGCGCCTCTTCCAACAAGCCGGAATTGGTGGTCGTCGTCGAAAGCCCGGTCTCGGAAGCGCGCATGCGCGAGATGTTCAAGTCGATCGACGCCGTCTTACGCACGCACAAGGAAGTCGGCGAATACAATCAGACCATATAGGCGTCATTGCGAGCGAAGCGAAGCAATCCAGTTCAGCGGCTCAGTGCTGAATTGCTTCGTCGCGTCGCTCCTCGCAATGAGGAGAGCGCAACGTCACACTTCCTGAAACACGTCGATCTCGAGCGCGCCGGGAAACATGGTGCGCCAGGTTTGCAGATAGCTCTGCATCCGCGCGTCGCTGGCGACGCGCTGCCGGTTGAGCTCCCAGCCCTGATCCGCCTCGTATTCGATCTCCTGGACGAACTTCGCCGGGTCGTCGACGTTCTGCAGCAAGCGGACTTCGGCCTTGCCGAACATCTGGTAGAACGGCGCCGCCGCCTTGATCATGGCGACGAGCTGAGTGGAATCCGCCGTCGGCACAGTGAAGCGCAATTGCAACACCCGCCGGACTTTTGCTTGTTCATTGTCGGTCATCGGCTGCATTCCCCGTTTATGAGCATCGATATTTTGGACGGGTCCGTATTCCCCAAATCCAGTCCGAGGCGGACCGGTTCGGCATCATGCTCTATTTGAACGTGTCGCGGAACCGGTGCGCCGGATAAACTCCGAGAATCCGCAAGCTCTTCGGCACCGAAACGAATTCCAGCTCCTCGAGCGCGAGCTCGAGCGCGCGCTGTTTGGGATGCCCGTCGACGTCGGCGTAGAATTGCGTCGCGGTGAAGCTGCCGTCGACCATATAGCTTTCCAGCTTGGTCATATTGACGCCGTTGGTCGCGAAACCGCCTAGCGCCTTGTAGAGCGCGGCGGGGATATTGCGCACCTGGAACACGAAGGTGGTGATCACCCGCTTATCCTTGCGGCTCGCCCATTTCGGCTCGCGCGCCAAGACAACAAAGCGCGTGGTGTTGTGCTTGGCGTCGGCGACGTCCTTTTTCAGGATGCGCAACCCGTAGATTTTGGCCGCGAGCTTGGTCGCCAGCACCGCGCGCGAAAGGTCTCCCGCTTCGGCGACCTCTCTCGCCGCACCTGCGGTGTCGGCGGCAACCACGGCTTTGAGCCCAAGGGCCCGGGTAATGTTGCGGCACTGCCCGAGCGCATGGACATGGCTCTCGACCGTCTTGATGGTTTTCAATGTCGCGCCCTTGGGCGCCATGAGTTGATGCTGCACCGGCAAGAACCACTCCGCGACAATGTGCAACCGCGACGCCGGCATCAGATGATGGATATCGGCCACCCGTCCGGCCACCGAATTGTCGATCGGGATCATGGCGAGCGCGGCCCGGCCGGTGCGCACCGCGGCGAAGGCATCCTCGAAAGTCGGACAGGGCAGCGGCTCCATATCGCGGTAGGCCTCGCGGCAGGCGATATCCGAGTTCGCTCCCGGCTCGCCCTGGTACGCTATCCTTCGGCGCTTGCTCTTATTGCGTTTGGTCATTCAAGTTTTGGTCCTGCGAGTTTTGGTTCCTGAAACTTTCGGTTCTGCAACTTTTGGTCATGCCACTCTTGGGTCAGAAACGTCCCGTTAGCATGGCGCGGGCCGTTTCCAAATCGTCGGGCGTGTCGACGCCGAGCGGGACCGTATCGACGATCGTCACGTCGATGCGCATGCCGGCCTCCAGCGCGCGCAACTGTTCGAGTTTTTCGCGGCGCTCGAGCGGCGACGGCGGCAGCTTGACGAACCGTTCCAACGCCGTGCGCCGAAAGGCATAAAGCCCGATGTGATGATAGAGCGGCCCTTCGCCGGCGGGAGCGGTCGCGCGGGTAAAATAAAGAGCGCGTAGCCGGGCTGGCGCCACCGGCGTCCCCACCACCTTGACCACATTGGGATCGACCCGTTCCTCCGCGACTTTGATCTCGGCTGCAAGCGTTGCGATGTCGACGGCAGCATTGGCTAGCGGAGACAGCGCCGTGCGGATCGCGACCGGCGCAATCGTGGGTAAATCGCCCTGGAGGTTGACGACGATCTCGACACGGCGTTCCGAATCGACTTTGCCGAGCGCCTCATAGATGCGGTCCGAGCCGCAAGCGTGATCCGGCCGCGTCATCACCGCGCGGCCACCCGCCTTATCCACAACTGCCGCGACTTCGCTCGAGTCGGTAGCAACGACCACCGGGCCGATTTCAGCCTCCTGCGCACGATGCAGGACGTGCACGATCATCGGCTCACCGCCGATATCGGCGAGCGGCTTGCCCGGAAGCCTGGTCGCGGCCATGCGGGCGGGAATGAGGATAAGGATATCAGCCATCGCAAGCGTTTGTGCTTATACGGGTTGCAAGGAACGCGGCAAACCGGCTAATTGTGCACTGCCCTCATCACTTCCGCTGCGGAGCCTTCCCGCGATGAATTCGTTCGAAATCAATAAGATTCTCGGCGCCTTGCTGGGAACCTGCCTGGTCCTTGTCGCCATGCATATCGCTGCTGGAGCAATCTTTACCCAAGAGCCGGCCGCGAAACCCGGTTACGAAATCGCAGTGAAAGAGGAGCAGGCCCCGGACGGAACCGCACCGGCGGCGCCGGCGGAGCAGCCGATCGAGACGCTCTTGGCAAGCGCCTCCGCCGATCGCGGTGCACAAGTCGTCAAGCAATGCCAAGCCTGCCATAACTTCCAGGAAGGCCAAGGCCCCAAGGTTGGGCCCGACCTCTATGGCGTCGTCGGCCGCTCGGTCGCATCGGTGCCCGGCTTCAACTACAGCGCCGCGCTAAAGAAGCTGGGCGGCAGCTGGACCTTCGACGCTTTAAACAAATGGCTGACCAAGCCCAGCGCCGATGCGCCGGGCACCGCCATGACCTTTGCCGGCCTTTCGAACCCGAAGCAGCGCGCCGACGTGATCGCCTATCTCGAGACGCTCTCGCCTCACCCCATGCCGCTGCCGAAGGCCCAGAGCGAGAATGCTGCGGCGCCGGCTGCGAATCCGGCAGCGGCCGCTCCTGCGAACCCGGCAGCGGCCGCTCCTGCGAACCCGGCAGCTGCCGCCCCGGCCAATGCACCGGCCGCGGCCCCTGCCCCGACCGCTCCGTCCAGCGGTGCGGCGCCGGCGCAGCGCTAGTGTCCCGATTCCGATGTTCGCAAGTATTTGCAGCCGTTTTGACCTTGCGGCACTGTCGTCGCCCTGTCGTACAGCGGTGTGAAGTCTATTGCGCCGCGCCGCATACCGGGTCGCTGGCTTGCGGTCGAAAAGGCGGATAATAAGCAACAGTAAGAACCGTTTACAAACTTAGGGAGGATCAGGTGAACCGCCGATCCCTGCTGATATCGACGTTGCTTGCAGTCGCCGCCCGGCCGCTTTCATTGCCCGGTTGGATCACGGCGGCACAGGCCCAGACGCCACTCCCGGCAGCGCCACAGCCCAAGACCTGGCGTCACGGGACCTCGCTATACGGCGACCTCAAATATCCGGCCGACTTCAAGCGGTTCGACTACGTCAATGCGGCAGCGCCGAAGATTGGCACCGCGCGCCAGGTCGCTTATGGCACTTTCGACAGCTTCAATGCGGTCGTTGCCGGCGTCAAAGGCTCGCTCGCGGCCGGCATCAATCTCATCTACGACACGCTCGCGGTCGCGTCGCTCGACGAGGTATCGAGCGAATACGGACTGATTACAGACGCGTTGAGCTACCCGAACGATTTTTCCTCCGTGACCTACCGGCTGCGGCCCGAAGCGAAATGGCACGACGGCATGCCGGTGACGGCGGATGACATCATTTTCTCCTTCGAGTCCTACAAGAAACACAGTCCGCAATCCGCCGCTTATTACCGTCATGTCACCAAAGCGGAAAAGACCGGCGACCACGAAGTGACGTTCATCTTCGACAGCCCCGGCAATCGCGAATTGCCGCAGATCGTGGGGCAACTCACCATTCTGCCAAAGCATTGGTGGGAAGGCACCGACGCTAACGGCAAAAAACGCGATATCGGCGATACCACGCTCGAACCGCCGCTCGGCTCCGGCCCTTATCGCATCAAGGACTTCTCGCCCGGCCGCAACATCGTTTACGAGCGCGTCAAAGACAATTGGGGCGGCAATCTCAACGTCAATATCGGCCGCGACAATTTCGACGAGCTTCACTACGAATATTTCCGCGACACGACCGTCGCACTCGAAGCCTTCAAGGCGGACACGGTCGACTGGCGGGTCGAGAACGCCGCCAAAAATTGGGCCACGGCCTATGACTTCCCGGCGGTCACCGACAAACGCGTGCTGCTGGAGGAGTTTCCGATCAGAAATCTCGGCGTCATGCAGGCGTTCGCCTTCAATATTCGACGCCCGAAGTTCCAGGATCCGCGGGTGCGGCTTGCTTTCAATTATGCGTTTGATTTCGAGGAGATGAACAAGGAGATATTCTTCGGCCAATATAAACGCATCGACAGTTATTTTGACGGCACCGATCTTGCCGCCACGGGAGTGCCGACCGGCCAGGAGCTCGAATTGCTGGAAACGGTGCGCGACAAAGTCCCGCCCGACCTTTTCAAGAAGCCCTACAGCAATCCGGTCAACGGCAATCCCGGCGCGGTGCGCAACAATCTGCGTGAGGCGTTGCGGCTATTCAAAGAGGCGGGTTACGAGGTACGCGACCAGCAGCTTGTCAACGGCAAAACCAGCGAGCCCTTCACGGTGGAGTTCCTCGCCGCCGGCCCGGGCTTCGAGCGTGTGTTCCTGTTCTATAAAGCCTCGCTCGACCGGCTTGGCATGAACGTGACAGTGCGCACGGTCGACGAAGCGCAATACGAAAACCGGCTGCGTGGCTGGGATTTCGACATTATCACCAACTCCTGGCCGGAATCGCTTTCGCCGGGCAACGAGCAACGCGGCTATTGGGGCTCGCAGTCGGCTGATCAGCCCGGCTCCGATAATCTGATCGGCATCAAAAATCCGGCGGTCGATGCGATGATCGACAAAGTCATTTTCGCCAAGAACCGCGCCGATCTTGAAGTCGCCACCAGGGCGCTCGACCGCATCCTACTGTGGAATTATTACGTCGTGCCGCAATGGGCGTATTTCAACGTCCGCACCGCGCGCTGGGACCGCTTTGGCCATCCCGATCCGATGCCGAAGTATGGCCTCTCCGCATTCCCGACCTTGTGGTGGTGGGACGCCGCGAAAGCCGCAAAAACGGCTGGATGATATCGTCATCCCTTCCGGCGGAGCAGTGACCGATTTCGCAGCACGCTCCGTGCAATGTTCGCTGACCTCTCCCCGCGCCGGCGGAGCGAAAAATCCGGTTCCTCGGCGTCGTTATGGATGACGGACTAAAGATGATTCATGTGTCGCGCCGAAGCATGCTCGTGCTCACAGCCGGTGTTGCGGCCGCGACATCGCCCCGGTCGCGTGCCCGCGCCGACGACGCGATCGAAACGCACGGCCTGTCGGCCTTCGGCGATCTCGCCTATCCGCCGGATTTCTCGCATTTCAGCTACGTCAATCCGGATGCCCCGAAGGGCGGCATCTTTTCCCAAATCGGACCCGATCAGCTCTACAATCAGAATTTCCTCACCTTCAACTCGCTCAACACCTTCATCCTCAAGGGCGACGCCGCCCAGGGCCTGGAGCTGACCTTCGCCACGCTCATGGTCCGCTCCGGCGACGAACCGGACGCCATGTACGGGCTCGCCGCGGCAAAGGTCCGTCGCTCGACGGACGGCCTGACCTATCAGTTCTTCGTCCGCCCCGAGGCGAAATTCAGCGACGGCTCGCCGCTGACCGCGCATGACGTCGCCTTCTCGCTCAATATTCTCAAGGAAAAGGGCCATCCGCTCATCAGCCAATCGCTGCGCGATTTCGCTGGGGCCACTGCGGACGATGACGCGAGCGTGACCGTGCGATTTGCGCCGAAACGCGCGCGCGATGTGCCGCTCTTCGTCGCCGGCTTGCCGATTTTTTCGCGCGCCTATTACGCGACCCGGCCATTCGACGAATCCACCCTCGACATCCCGCTCGGCTCGGGCGCCTACCAGGTCGGCCGTTTCGAACCGGGCCGTTTCATCGAATACAACCGCGTCAAGGATTGGTGGGGCGCGGATCTGCCGGTGGGCCGCGGCCAGAACAATTTCGACATCGTGCGCTTCGAATATTATCGCGACCGCGATGTCGGCTTCGAAGGCTTTTCAGCGGGCACCTATCTGTTCCGCGAGGAATTCACATCCCGCTTCTGGGCGACACGCTACAATTTTCCGGCGGCGAAGGATGGCCGCGTCAGGCGCGACGAAATACCCGACGACACCCCATCCGGCGCGCAAGGCTGGTTCATCAATACGCGGCGGCCGCAATTCTCAGACGTGCGGCTGCGCGATGCGCTCAACTACGCTTTCGATTTCGAGTGGACCAACAAGACCGTCATGTATAACGCCTATCGGAGGACCGTCTCGGCATTTCAGAACTCCGATTTGATGGCGCAAGGCACGCCGAATGCCGCAGAATTGACGCTGCTCGAACCTTTCCGCGCCCGCCTGCCGGCCGAAGTTTTCGGCGAAGTCTACACGCCCCCGGTCTCCGATGGTTCCGGCGAGGATCGCGCCTTATTGCGCAAGGCGGCGCAGGCTCTGCAGGATGCCGGCTACATGCTGCGCAACGGCAGGCGCGTATTGCCGAGCGGCGAGCCGGTGACGGTCGAATTTTTGATCGATGAGCCGTCGTTCGAACCGCATCACATGCCATTCATCAAAAATCTCGGCACACTCGGCATCGGCGCCACGCTGCGCATCGTCGACCCGGTGCAGTACCGGGCGCGGCTCGACGATTTCGATTTCGATATCACCGTCGACCGGTTCAGTTTCTCGTCCACGCCGGGCGATTCGCTGCGTTCGTATTTTTCCTCCCAGGCAGCCGCGCTGCACGGCTCGAACAACCTCGCCGGCGTCGCGGATCCAGTGGTCGATGCGCTGATCGACATCATCATCGCGGCCGACTCGCGGCCCACTTTGGTGACGGCCTGCCGGGTGCTCGACCGGGTGATCCGGGCTGGCCGCTATTGGATTCCGAACTGGTACAAGGCGTCGCACTGGATCGCCTATTGGGACGTTTTCGGCAGGCCGCCGGCCCAGCCGCGTTATTTTCGGGGTATTCCGGACACTTGGTGGTATGACCCGGTAAAAGCAGCGAAAATCCATAAAGTTGGCTAGTACAGGGTTGCGGCCAGGATAGGATGTCGCATGCTCTATGATGGCTCGCGCCATCCGTCACGGTTTCGTCATTCCGAAGGTGGGACGCGGGTGCAACGGTCAGGATGCTGGCGCATTGCGCTAAGGGCCTTAAGATAGCGGCCCAATAACAATAGCCGCTGGGACGCAATGGCTGCCTACATCATTCGTCGTATTCTGTTCATGATCCCCACGATCATCGGCATCATGTTGGTGTCGTTCGTCGTGGTTCAGTTCGCGCCGGGCGGCCCGGTCGAGCGTGTCATCGCCAAGCTGCAGGGCGCCGAGACCGGCGCCGCCTCGCGGATTTCCGGCTCCAGCGCCGGCGACTTTGCCCGCAGCATGCAAAGCAGCGCGCAATACGACGTCAATTCCAAATACCGCGGCGCCCAGGGGCTCGATCCCGCATTCATCAAGAACTTGGAAAAGCAGTTCGGCTTCGACAAGCCGGCCTATGAACGCTTCCTCCTGATGATGTGGAATTATTCGCACTTCAATTTCGGCAAAAGCTATTTCCGCGACGTCAGCGTGCTGCAGCTCATCAGAGAAAAACTGCCGGTATCGGTCTCGCTCGGCATCTGGATGACGCTGCTGAGCTACCTGATCTCTATTCCGCTCGGCATCCGCAAGGCGGTGCGCGACGGCTCGCAGTTCGACGTGTGGACCTCCGGCGTCATCATTGTCGGCTATGCCATTCCCGGTTTCCTGTTCGCGATTCTGCTCATCGTGCTGTTCGCCGGCGGATCGTTTTGGCAAATCTTCCCGCTGCGCGGCCTGACCTCCGAAGGCTGGTCGCAATTTCCCTGGTGGGAGAAGATTCTCGACTACTTCTGGCACCTGACGCTGCCCATCGTCTCCATGGGACTTGCCGCCTTCGCCACCATGACGCTGCTTACCAAGAACTCGTTTCTCGAGGAACTGCGCAAGCAATACGTCCTTACCGCGCGTGCCAAGGGCTGCTCCGAGCGCCAAGTCCTGTATGGTCATATTTTCCGCAACGCCATGCTCCTGGTCATCGCCGGCTTCCCGGCCGCGTTCGTGTCCGCGTTCTTTGCCGGCTCGCTGCTGATCGAGACCATCTTTTCGCTCGACGGCTTAGGCCTGTTGAGCTTCGAGAGCGTGCTCAACCGCGATTATCCGGTCGTATTCGCCAACCTCTACATTTTCGCTCTGGTCGGTCTCGTCGTTAATCTGATCTCGGACCTCACCTACACTTGGATCGATCCGCGCATCGATTTCGCGACGCGGGAGGTGTGAGGTGGACGCCAGAATTCTTCCCAAAAGCGCCGAATCCGAGATCGAGCCTGGCGTGCCGCCGGAGCTGCGGCCGGATATCGAGCCGGCCGGTCCGCTCGGGCTCTCCGGGCTGCCGCGCGGCTTCGAATTCTCGCCACTCAACGCGCGCCGCTGGCGCAATTTCAAGGCCAATCGCCGCGGCTACTGGTCGTTGTGGATTTTTCTCGTGCTGTTCGTTGTCTCGATGTTCGCCGAGTTAATCGCCAACGACAAGCCGCTCTTCATTCACTTCGACGGCAAGAGCTTCTTCCCGGTCTTCGTGACTTATCCGGACACCGACTTCGGCGACGATCTCGGCACCGCCGCCGACTACCGCGATCCGCACCTGCAGAAGTTCCTCGACGAGCACGACGCCGTCGAAATCTGGGCGCCGATTCGCTTCTCCTACAACACCATCAACGATAATCCGCCATCGGCATTCCCATCGAAGCCGACTTGGATGCTGAACGCGCAGGACTGCGAATTCGCCGCCAAGAACGGCTACGCCAAATGCGGCACGCTCGAATATAACTGGGTCGGCACCGACGATCAGGGCCGCGACGTGCTCGCGCGGCTGATTTACGGCTTCCGCGTATCCGTCCTGTTCGGTCTGATCCTGACTATCGTATCGTCGATCATCGGCGTCGCAGCCGGCGCCGTGCAGGGCTATTTCGGCGGCTGGACCGACCTGTTGTTCCAGCGCTTTATCGAAATCTGGACGTCGGTCCCGGAGCTTTATCTGCTGCTCATCATTTCTTCGGTGCTGGTGCCGGGCTTTTTCGTGCTGCTCGGCATTCTGCTGTTGTTTTCCTGGGTCCGGCTCGTCGGCTTGGTGCGCGCCGAATTCCTGCGCGGGCGCAATTTCGAATACATCCAGGCGGCACGCGCGCTCGGCGTCTCCAACCGCGTCATCATGTTCCGGCATCTGTTGCCGAACGCCATGGTGGCGACTATGACTTTTCTGCCGTTCGTGATGTCGTCGTCGGTGATGACGCTCACCGCGCTCGATTTTCTCGGTTTCGGACTGCCGCCGGGCTCGCCGTCCCTCGGCGAGTTGTTATCGCAAGCCAAAGCCAACGTGCAGGCGCCATGGCTCGGCTTGACCGGTTTCTTCACCGTCGCGCTCATGCTGTCGCTCCTGATCTTCGTCGGTGAAGCCGTGCGCGACGCGTTCGATCCGCGGAAGACCTTCACATGAGCGGGGAGCTCTGCCTGTCCGTTCGCGATCTATCGATCGCGTTCCGCTCCGGCGGGCGCGAGACGCTGGCCGTCGACCGCATTTCCTTTGACATCGTCAAAGGCGAATGCATGGCGCTGGTCGGCGAATCCGGCTCCGGAAAATCGGTGACCGCGCTGTCGATTTTAAAGCTTTTGCCCTACCCGGCGGCGCATCATCCGTCGGGCAGCATCAGCTTCCACGGCCGCGACCTGCTGAAACTCTCCGAGCGCAAAATACGGGAGGTGCGCGGCGACGACATCACCATCGTGTTCCAGGAGCCGATGACCTCGCTTAATCCGCTGCACACGATCGAGAAGCAGATCGGCGAAATCCTCCTTCTGCACCGCGGCCTCACCGGAGCGCCGGCCCGCGCGCGAACTCTGGAAGTCCTCACCCAAGTCGGCATTCCCGATCCGCAAACCCGGCTCAAGAGCTATCCGCACCAGCTTTCCGGTGGTCAGCGCCAGCGCGTGATGATCGCGATGGCGCTTGCCAACGAGCCCGACCTGCTCATTGCCGATGAGCCGACGACCGCACTCGACGTCACGGTGCAGGCGCAGATCATCGCGTTGCTCAAGGATATTCAGGCGCGGCTCGGCATGTCGCTGCTGTTCATCACGCACGACCTCGGCATCGTGCGGAAAATCGCGCAGCGGGTCTGCGTGATGAAGGAGGGCAAAATCGTCGAGCATGGCACGGTCGAACAGGTATTCGCTTCGCCGCAGCACCCCTACACGCAGGCGCTGCTTGCCGCGGAGCCGCGGCCCGATCCGGCGCCGCCGCAACCCGACGCGCCCGTGCTCCTGAAAACGGACCAGCTCAAGGTGTGGTTCCCGATCACCCGCGGGCTCATGCGCAAGACCATTGGACACGTCAAAGCCTGCGACGGCTTGACCATCGAGTTGCGCAAGGGCGAGACGCTCGGCGTGGTCGGCGAATCCGGCTCGGGCAAGTCGACCTTGGGGCGCGCGATCTTACGCCTGATATCTTCGGAGGGACTCATCGCCTTCATGGGCCACGACCTGCAAGGGCTGCGATTTAAGGAAATGTTGCCGTTTCGCCGCGACATGCAGATTGTGTTCCAGGACCCTTACGGATCGCTGTCGCCGCGCATGTCGGTCGCCGACATCATCAAGGAAGGGCTCAAGGTCCATCATCCGCACCTGTCGGCCAGTCAACGCGACGAACGCGTCGTCCAGGCACTGACCGACGTCGGGCTCGATCCCGAAATGCGCTTCCGTTTCCCGCATGAATTTTCCGGCGGCCAGCGCCAGCGCATCGCGGTGGCGCGCGCCCTAGTGCTGGAGCCCAGTTTTATCGTGCTCGACGAGCCGACCAGCGCGCTCGACATGCTGATCCAGGCGCAGATGGTCGATCTGCTGCGCGACTTGCAGAAGCGGCACAATCTCACTTATCTGTTTATTTCGCATGACTTGCGGGTCGTGGCCGCGCTTTCGAGCCGCTTGTTGGTGATGCGGCACGGCCTGGTCGTCGAGGCCGGCGACGCCGCCGAGCTGTTCCGCAATCCCAAGACCGATTACACCCGCGCGCTGTTCGCCGCCGCGTTTAATCTCGAAACCGCGCCCGAGGGCGTGGTTGCGCAGTGATCGCCTCTCGCGATCCGGCGCGGCAATATTAGATATCTACCAATGAAGGCGTCGTTCTCAGTCTTGCTCTCCGCTGCGTTTGCCGTCGCCGCGCTCGGTGGATGGAGCACGCATGGCGCCGCGCAGGGTCGCGATCGTGCGATGCAGTTGATGTCGGAATATCCGCTCCTCAACGACGACGGCCAACGCCTGCCCAATCACACCGTCAAGCTCGCTGCCCCGATCGACAAATTGCCCGGCGTGGTCGTCGTCGCTAATCCGGACGGCAAGACGACGCTCGTCGAATTTTACGATCTCAATTGTCCCTACTGCCGGATCGCCTCGGCCGACATTGCCGACATGGTCGATGTCGATCCGGAACTGCGGTTGGTTCTGGTGCCCTTTCCAGTGCTGGGCGTCGCGTCGATTGCGGCAAGTCGCGTCGAGCTTGCGGTCGCGAAGCTCGGCACGCCGGCGCAGTTCTATGACTTTCATCGTCGAATCTATGCGCAACGCGGCGTGACCGACGGAGTGCGCGCGCTCGACATCGCCCGCGAGCTCGGCTTTGACGGACAGGCATTGACTATACTCGGCGACAGCGACGAAATCACCACGACGATGAAAGCGCATGTCGCGCTCGGCAATTCGCTCGGGCTTGCCGCGACGCCCGCCTTCATCATCGACGGGGTCGCCATCCTCGGCAATCCGGGCCGTGACGGCTTGCAGAAAATCGTCGATGCGGCGCGCACTTGCGGTAAGGTGGCCTGCTAAGCAGGCACTGCGGAGGAAGCAATGAAACGCCTTCACAGCTTGATGGCCGGACTCTGTGTCGCCGCATGGTCGATAACGACGGCTCCGGCCTTTGCGGAAACCATCAAATTCGTGGTGCCGTTCGCGGCGGGTGGCCCGGTCGATCAATGGGCGCGCATCCTCACCGCTGAGCTTGGCGATAAGCTCGGCGCCAACGTGATCGTCGACGATCGCGGCGGCGCGGCCGGCGCGATTGCTGCCGAATATGTGGCGCATTCCACTCCGGACGGCACCACGGTCCTGTTCGGCAGCTTCGGCGCCTGCGTGCTCAGCCCGATCCTCAAGCCGCCAACGGCCTACGATCCGGTCAAATCGTTCGCGCCGGTGATGCGCCTCGGCGCGGTGCCGTCATTGCTGGTGGTGAACAACGAGCTCGGCGTCACGACCATGCCGGACCTGCTCGCCAAGGCAAAACAGCAGAAGCTCACCTACGGCTCGGCCGGGCCCGGCACGACAATGAACATCGCGGTCGAAATGCTCAATGACGCCGCCGGCGTGAAGATCACGCATGTGCCGTATCGGGGCGCGGCGCCGGCAATCACCGATCTGCTCGGCGATCACGTTGACATGCTCAATGCCGATCTGCCGGTCCTGATGCCGCTCGCGAAGGCCGGGAAAGTGAAGGCGATCGCCTTATTCGCGCCGGAGCGCACACCGCTAATGCCGGACTTACCGACCACCAAGGAGCTCGGCCTGCCGAGCGTGGTGATGGAAAACTGGTACGGCGTACTGGCGCCCGCAGGCACCCCGGCGAAGGTGCGCGACAGACTTGAAAAGGCGCTGCTCGCCGTCGTCGCCATGCCGTCGATCCAGCGGCGCATTGCCGAAAACGGAATCCACGACACGCTCGATCACGAGGCATTTGGCTCGCTGCTCAGGCAGGAATTCGCCGAGTGGCCGGCGGAGATCAAGAAGCTTGACATCAGCGCGGAGTAGCGCGGGCCGCCGTCATCCTGAAAGCGCGAGCAAACCGAACCTCGAAGGACGCGGCCGCCTCAGTGTGACGGCGACTCTTATTTCTTCTTCGGCAGGAGCTCGGAAATCGGCACGCCGGACGCGATTTTCTCGTCCCGCAGCTTTTCCGCGGCCGCATTGCGCTGCGCCCGGGCCAGCACCTGTGCCGCGCGCTCGCGCGGGATGAAGCAGACTCCGGTTTCGTCCGCCACAACGAGATCGCCGGGGATGGACCGCCACGCCGCAGATCGTCATCGGCTGATTGACGGCGACGGTCTCGACGCGCCATTTGCCGGTGATCGGGCTGACGCTCCTCGACCAGACCGGCAGCCCGATGGCGCGCGAATGATCGACGTCGCGCGCCCCGCCGTCGACAATGGCGCCGATCTCGCCCTGGCGGCGGCCGATCGTGGCGGACATGCCGCCGAGATTGGAGACCTGATCGACCCCCTGCACTACAAGAACGTCGCCCGGCTCGGCAAGATTATGCGCCTCGATCTCGCCGAGACCGGACACGCCGGCCTTGACCTTGTCCGGCACCGGCGCGCTCGCGGGCATGTTGCGCACCGTCAACGCCCGGCCGACGACGCGGCGGTCGGATCGTTCGGCCGCAGCACGGCCGCCGGCACCACGCCGACGATGCCAAGCTCGTCCATCGCATCTGATGCACTGCCGGTGAGATCGGGCAATGCGCGATAGCCCTCGACAATGCCGGGTGGCAACGCCGGCAGCTCAAGCATGCCAAACGCGCCGGGCGGCAGCTTACCGAGAGTTCGTCTCGTCATGACCTCGCTCAAAAGCCGAATAGTTTCGCCGGATTATCGACCAGCATGAGTTGGCGCGTGCGCAAGTCCGGTGCGATCTCGGCGATGAGATCGACCAGCTCGCCGTCATTGGGAACGGCGTTGTGGTTCGGATGCGGCCAGTCGGTGCCCCACACCACGCGCTCGGGCGCGTGCGCGGCAAGGTCGCGCGCGAATGGCACGGCGTCGGCGTAAGGATATCTCTGTTTGGCGATGCGGTCGGTGCCCGACAGCTTGACCCAAATATTGCCGGTGTCGAGCAAACGGCGCAGCACCGAGAACGCCTGGCCGCGCAAACCCTCGCCGATATCGACGCGGCCGATATGATCGATCACGACGGGCGCATCGATCGAACGGATAAAATCATAGAGCTCGAGCAGACCGCTTCCGCTGGTATGAATGGCGATGTGCCAGCCGTTCGGCTCGACCAGTTCGATCACTTTGCGCATATCGTCGCGCGGCATCGGCGCGCTAAGACGCGGGAAGAAATGCAGCCGCACACCGCGCACGCCGGCGTCGTCCAGTCGATCGACCTCGGCCTGCGGCGTGGTCGGCTTGAGCAGCGCAACGCCGCGATAACGGCCCTTCCCGGCGGCAAGGAGATCCAGCAGCGCGGCATGATCGTTCCCGTGGCAGGTCGATTGGACAAAGACGCCTCGCTCGAAGCCGAGGAAGGCGTGCAGGCGGAACAAGTCTTCTTTGGGCGCATCGGTCGGCGTGAACGGCCGGTCCGGCGCGTAGGGAAATTTGTCATGCGGCCCGAACACGTGAAAATGCGAATCGCAGGCGTGAGGCGGCAGTTTCAGTCGTGGCTTTTTCGGATTCGGATCCGGCGGCGCAATGGTCGGGGTGAGGTCGTCGGGACGGATGGCCATTTGTGCATTCCAATTTTTACGATGATCAATCGCAACGCGCGGTCATGCCCCCATCGACCACGATTTCCGTGCCGGTGATAAAGCGCGCCTCGTCGGATGCGAGAAACAGAACGGCATTGGCGGTGTCGCGGCCATCACCCATAAAGCCGAGCGGGATGCGCGCGACGCGCGACGCGAGCAAGGCCTCGACGTCGCCGCCGGTCCGTTGCTTGGCAAGTCGCGCTTCGACCATCGGCGTATGCATTTGACCCGGGATCACCGTGTTCACGCGGATGCCATGCTTGGCATATTGCACGGCGGTTACCCGCGAGAACTGGATCACCGCGGCTTTTGCCGAAGCGTAACCGATCTGCGGCGCGCCGGTGAAGCGAATGCCGGAACTCGACGAGGTGTTGACGATGGCGCCGCCGCCCTGCTCGACCATGACCGGAATCACGTGCCGGCAGGCCAGGAAAACGCTCTTGAGATTGTAGTCGATCTGCGCGTCGAAGCTCTGTTCCGACATTTCGGCGGCGCCGCCGGCGGCCGAGCCGCCGACGTTATTGATCAGAATATCGATGCGGCCGAATCTCTTGCGGCAGGCGTCGGTCATGGCGCCGACCTCGGCATCGTCGAGAACGTCGCAGACATGCGTTGCGATTTCGCCGTCATTGCCGACCCGCGCGACCGTCTCGGTCATCGCATCCGCATTCTTGTCGACGGCGAAGACCTTGGCGCCCTCGCGCGCGAACAACACCGCGGCGGCGCGGCCATTGCCCCAGCCCGGCCCGACGCATCCCGCCCCGGTGATCAGAGCTATCTTCCCCTCGACGCGTCCCGGCATAATCCACCCGACCCTAGCAAGAGCGGCGTCGAACGGCGACGTTCTCGCCGATATCGGCAATGTCGCTTCGGCGGCTCATTGCTGCAATTTCAGCCCGGCGTCGTGGACGACCTTGGCCCACAGCGCGACTTGCGATTTGGCGAGATCGCCGAGTTGTTGCGGCGTGCCGCCGGCGGTCTCGGAGCCGATCTTGGCGAACGCCTCCTGCACCTTCGGGGTCGCCAGCGCCTTGTCGACGGCGGCATTGAGTCGGTCGACGACATCCGCGGGTGTCCCGGCTTTCACCGCCCAGCCGACCCAATCGAAGCTGGTCAGGCCGGGATAGCCGGCCTCGGCGAGCGTCGGCACATCGGGCAGCGCCGCCATGCGCTTGGCCGGCGTGACCGCAAGCGCGCGCAGCTTTCCTTCATGAATAAAGCCAAGCACCGGTGCCACCGCGATGAACTGGTAGGTATTGACGCCTTGCAGCAGGTCGGAAATGGCGCGCGGGAATTCGCTGTAGGGCACGTGCGTCGTGCGCACGCCGGTTTGCAGCTTGAACAGCTCGCCGATGATGTGCGCCGGCGTGCCGATCCCGCCTGACGAGAACGTCCCCTTGTCGGGATTGGCCTTCAGGTATTGCACCAGCTCGGCCACCGTCTTCGCCGGCACGCTCGGATTCACCACCAGCACATTGCCCGTCATGGCAAGCTGCGCGACCGGAGCGATATCGGTGTTGAGATCGAGGCCGGCATCCGGCACCAGCGATTGCGTTACGGTCAGCGGAAAGCCGACAGTAAGGATCGTATAGCCGTCGGCCGGCTGCTTGAGCGCTTCCCGCGCGCCCAACAGCTGGCCTGCGCCGGGCCGGTTCTCGACGACGAGATGCCAGCCTTCGGCGTCGTTCACGGCGTTGGCGACGATGCGGGTGATGATGTCGGGAGGTGTGCTGACCGACGCCGGAACGATGATGCGAATGGATCGTGACGGATACGCTTGCGCATCGGCAGGCCGTGACGTGTCGATAATGCCGATCGTCCCGAACAACGAGGCGACAACTACGCCGCCGATCCAGCGCCGACGTTCCTTCACGGCATCCCTCCAATGCGTACTAATTCCAAAGTTCCTTGCTCGCGAGCCGCGCGCCTTCCGCAAGCGCGGCAAGCTTTGCCCAGGCGATTTGCGGATGAATGCGGCCGCCCAGCCCGCAATCGGTTCCGGCGACGACGTTTTCGCGTCCCACCAACTTGGCATAGCGCACCAGCCGGTCGGCGACCACTTGCGGATGCTCGACGATATTGGTGGCGTGGCTGACGACGCCGGGAATGAGCAGCTTGCCGTCCGGCAGCTTGACGTCCCGCCACACCCGCCATTCGTGCTCGTGACGGACATTGCCGGCTTCCACCGAATAGGCGCCGGCATTAACGCTCAGCACGAGGTCGACGATGTCCTTTAACGGAATGTCGGTGGTGTGCGGCCCGTGCCAGCTGCCCCAGCAGATGTGCAGGCGGATGCGGTCCTCCGGCAGGCCTCGCAAAGCGTGATTGAGCGCCGCCATGCGCGCCGCCTCGAATTTCTTGAATTCGCCAAGCGGCGGCTCCGGATTGATCATGTCCCAGTTGTCCGGGAGGCTCGGATCGTCGATCTGCAAGACGAGGCCGGCGTCGACAATCGCCTTGTATTCTTCGTGCATGGCGTCGGCCGCCGCGAATAGAAACTCCTCCTCGGTCTTGTAGTGGAGGTCGATGCCGCGCGCGAAGCTGCCGGGTCCGATGGCGCACATGAAGCCTTCCTCCGTGCCGGTCGCCGCCAGCGCTTTTTTCAGATTGGCGATGTCGGCTTGCAGCGCCGCATGCCCGGTATATTTGATTGGACCGGTACAGGCGGGCCGCCCGACCGGCCGGCGCGCCGCGCTGCCAAGGAGGCTGCCGCTCAATTCCGGGTCCTGATAGAACTCGCCGAATTTCTGCCAGTCGCGGCGATTGGCGAATGAGGTCAGCGCGAGGTCGGCAACGCTCGATTTCTTGTGCTGCGTTTCGTGCGCGGCGGCGGCCGCACTACCAGCCGGTGAAAATCCCGACATCCGGGCAAACGCGTAATTCCACCAGGCGCCATAGTCATAGGCGCCCCCGACCGGTTTGCCGAACTCGCCGTCGTCGGGAACGTCGATGCCGAGTTCGCGCTGCTTCTTCACCACGTCGGCAACCGCACCGGCGAGGATTCCGGTAAACGCAGCATCGTCCTTGCCATCGCCGACGGCGCGCGCCTTCCCGGCGGCAATGAGATTGGCCGGCCGGGACAAGCTGCCGGCGTGGGTGGTGAGAATGCGGTCGGTACTGCGTTTCATCGTCCCGGCGTCCCTACTCTATTGCGCTGGATGTTAGTGGACCGCCGCTGGCCGCGCCACTGTGGTCGCGACCCCCACCGTGCTAGAATACATTAAAGCTTCAATCTCAAGCGGGAGGGGCCCATGAAGCGGCGCGACTTCATTGTGGCCGCTGGCGGCGCGGCGGCTTCGGCTTGGCTGCGGCCGCGCTGTGCACTGGCACAACAAACCTATCCGACGCGCACGGTGCGGTTGATCCTGCCGTTCAATCCAGGCAGCGCGACCGACACCACCGCGCGGCTGTTTGCCGACCGCCTGACCGCGCGCTGGGGCAAGCCAGTGGTGGTCGAGAACCGGCCGGGCGGCGACGGACTGGTCTCGGTCAAGGCCTTCATCGACGCCCATGACGACCACACGTTCTTCTTCGGCCCGGCTGCGACATTCCTGATCCATCTCTACGACGACAACCCACCGTCCTACGACACGCAGCGCGATATCGTGCCGATCGTCGGCATTTACGTCACGGTGCTGGCGATCTCGGTGCCGACCTCGCTCAACGTCAACAGCATCGGCGAGCTCGTTGCCATGGCACGCGCCGAACCGGGCAAGCTTAATGTCGCGGCCGCCACCGGCAATTCGGATTTTCTGATCTTCGGGTTTTTCAAGAGCCTCGGCCTGCAGGTCACCAAGGTGCCCTATCGCGACATCATGCAGGCGCCGGGCGATCTCGCCGAAAACCGCATCCAGGTGCTGTCGAGCTCGCTGGCCGCCGCGCAGCCGATGCAGCAGTCCGGGCGCATCAAGGTCTTGATCGTCACGAGCAGACAGCGCGCGCAAGGCGCGGCGGACATTCCGACCGCCGCCGAAACGGGCTTTCCGGCTCTGACGATGGAAACCGCGGGCGGGCTGTGCGGCGCCGCCGGGATATCCGACGCCTTGCGCGAAAAAATCGCCGCGGATTGGCGCGCCGTCGCGCAATCCGATCCGATCATCGCCAAGCGGCTGACCGACACCGGCCAAATCATGACCATCCGCGGGCCGGCGGATTTTGCCGCGAGCATCAAGGAACAGAACGACCAGCTCGCGGCGCTTGCCAAAGTGCTCGGAATGAAGACCGCGCAGTGAGAGGACACAGGCGATGGCGGAGAGCGATTTTCTGCGCGGCGCCTATTGTCCGCTCATTGTCCCGTTCCACGACGGCAAGATCGACTTCGACACCTATGGCCGCCTGATCGAGCGGCAGATCGCCAACGGCACGCACGGGCTCCTGGTCAACGCCACCAGCGGCGAGCCGACCGTGCTCAGCGTCGAGGAACGCGGCCAGCTCGTCGAATTCGCCGTCAAGACCGCAAACGGACGGCGCCCGGTCTGCGCCGGAACGGCGTCGGAATCCCTTGAGGCAACCGCCGCCCTGATCGACCGCTTCGACAAAGCAGGAGCTGATGCAGTACTCGTGGTCACCCCGTACTATTCGGCGCCGCCGCAGCGCGGAGCGGCCGCGTATTTCGCCAAGCTCGGTGAGCGGACGCGGCGGCCGTTCCTGATCTATCACATTCCGGGACGCACCGGCTTCGCGCTCGCCGTCGACACGCTCGCGGCGATCAAGGATGCGGTGCCGCATTTCGCCGGCTTAAAGAACACCGACACCGATGTCGGTTTTGTGACCGGCGCGCTCGCCCGCCTCGGCCGCGACTTCCGCATTTTCGCCGGCCTCGAACTGCCGACCTTGCCGATGCTTGGCATCGGCGGCTGCGGCATGATGATCACGGCGTCCAATGTCGCGCCGCGCCTGGTGGCGCAGCTATACGATACGTTCGCCAAGGGCGACATCGACGGCGCCATCGCGCTCAATCTGAAACTTTATCCCCTGTTCCGCGGCGTCGCGCTGGAGACGAGTTCGATTCCGGTCAAATATATGCTGAAGCGGCTCGGCGTGATTGAGAACAACGAGCATCGCAGCCCATTAGTCCCGGCGTCGCCCGAGGTCGAACGCCAACTCGACAGGGTCCTGGCCGAGATCGGTCTTATCTGATCAGCCGGCCCGCGTGCGCCAGTCGTGAATATGCCACCAGATCACCACGCCGATGCCGACGATGACCCCGACGATAAGCACGACGATCAGCGCCGAGTTCTCGATCCAGGCGATCGCCGGAATGCCCAGCGCCATGATGAGGCCGAGCAGGCAGACCTGCCAGGACAGCACATGTACGCCCGCAGTGAAGGTGCCGAGCGACAACAGCGTGAATATCGCAAGTCCGGTGGCGCCGGCGTTGAAGATCCGCTGCACGCTGGTGAGCAAGAGCATGTTCATCACCACCAGGAACGCGAGCCAGTGCAGCACCTGCGTCCCGATCAGCCGGATGCGCGCCGTCCGATCGACTGCGTAATGCCAGCCGGCGCCGACGCAAACCAGTGCGATCAGCGGCGCCAGAATCTCCCAGTAGCCGGTAATCGGCTGTTTGGAGATGGTGGTATAGGCGACGCCGATCAGCGTGAGGATCAGGACGAGACTAAACGGAAGCTCCCTGATCCAGAAGTTCAAATGAAAGAACTTGTGCGTTACGCCGGCATGTGGCTGGCCCGGCGCCACAGAAGGAACCGCATGTTCGGGATGCTCAATGCTCATTGCGCCCGCTCCGCGCCTTCAGGGACTCGACAAGAGTAGAGTAGAAAAAGCGGTAGCGCCATCGCCGCGGCGACATTGAGAAGGCAAGGCCCTGTGCCATTCGCGACGGAACGAGACGCAAGCAAGATTCCCGAAGTCACGCCGGTGCGCGATGGCGGATTGGGTTTGAGTCGGCCCATCGCCACGGCCGTCATCGGCGTCTTCATCTTCGTCTGCATCCTGGCGCTGCCGCAACGCGCCGGCCGGCATCCCACGGACTCCGGCTAACGCGAAATGCGCCGCACGCCGGCGATTTCGCTGCCAGCATCGCGAACGCGCGCGATCGCGTCGGCAATCGGTTCGATCGTGACCGCCATGTGAAAGGCATTCGCATGAATGAGACTGGCGCGATCGCGGACGATGGCGACGTGGCCCTTCCAGAACACCAAGTCGCCACGCTCGAGGCCCGAATGTTCGGCGCCTAAAGCGACGGATCTGCCCAGCGCCTTTTCCTGCATATCGGTGTCGCGCGGGCACGCCACGCCGCACGCCGCGAGTGCGATTTGCACGAGGCCGGAGCAATCGAGACCGAGCGCGGTCTTGCCGCCCCATAGATAGGGCGCGCCGAGAAAGCGCTCCGCCACCGCGACAAAGTCGCGCTCGTTCTCGCCGACTGGTCGAAGATGCACCATTGGCACATACGCGCCGGAGGCAGTCACCGCCATGCGATCCTCAGTGCGCGCGATTGCTACGCGCGCTCCGAACGGCAGCGCTTCAAGCGGCGGCAGTTTGATGGACGGTGCCGGAAACACCAACGTGCGCAGCGCCGAGACCCGGTGCGTCGGCGCAACTCCGGGCGCCGCGAGTGCGCTCTGCGGCAGCCAGCCGACATAATCGTCCGACTGGAGCTGACCCCAGGCCCAGCCTTCGGCGTCGGCGTCGTAGATCGTGACGCGCTCGCCCATCAGCGCTTCGGTGAGAAGCGGCGCATCGGGCCGGGGCTCGCCCCGCAGCGGCGCCTGCGGTGCGATTATTTCGAGAGTGCGGCCGTCGACATAACGCGGCGCGGTCACTCTGCTTTCGAGATATTTGGCCGCGAGATCGGCGCGGAACGGCGTCAGGCGGGGATCGAAGGCGGACATCACGCGGTTCCGCTCATTCCCGCGAAAGCGGGAATCCAGATGAAGGTCGATGACGCTGCCGCGAACCATGGGTCCCCGCTTTCGCGGGGACGAGCGGTCGATGATAGCTTCGATCTCACGGCTCAGTCGTAGCGCGCGGCGAGCAGAGCATAAAGCGCCCGCGCCGCCTGCAAATCGCCGCCCTCCGGCCGGCCCGGCTTGGCCGACGAGGTCCAGGCGAACATATCGACATGCAGCCAGGATTTCGCGGTTACGAAGCGCCGCATGAACAAAGCCGCGGTGATGGCGCCGCCCTGGCTGCCGCCGACATTGTTGGTGTCGGCGACCTTGGACTCGAGCATCGTCTCGTAGGGGCGCCACAGCGGGAGCCGCCACAGCGGATCGTTTTCGGCGGCGGCATGGCGCATCAGCTCGTCGGCGAGCGCATCGTCGTCGGTGAAGAAGGCCGGCACGTCCGGGCCGAGCGCGACGCGAGCGGCGCCGGTCAAGGTCGCGAAATCGGCGATCAGTTCGGGCTTGTCCTCGTCGGCGAGCGCCAGCGCGTCGGCCAGGATGAGCCGGCCTTCGGCATCGGTATTGCCGATCTCCACCGTGATGCCCTTGCGCGAGGTGTAGATATCCCGCGGTCGAAAGCTTGAACCCGCGATCGAATTTTCCACCGCCGGAATGAGTACGCGCAGCCGCAGCTTTAAGCCCCGCGCCATGATCAACGACGCGAGCGCCAGCGCGGTCGCGGCGCCGCCCATATCTTTCTTCATATTGAGCATGCCGGTGTCCGGCTTGATGTCGAGGCCGCCAGTGTCGAAGCAGACGCCTTTGCCGACCAGCGTCACCTTCGGATGCGTCGCATCGCCCCACGACATGTCGATCAGCCGAGGCGCGCCGGCGGCGGCGCGGCCGACGGCGTGAATGAGCGGGAAATTCTTTTCCAGGAGATCGTCGCCGATCACGGCGCCGATGGTGGCGGAGTGGCGCGACGCGAGCTTGCGGGCCGCCTGTTCGAGCTGCGCCGGGCCCATGTCGTTTGCCGGCGTGTTGATGAGATCCCGCGCCAGCGTGACCGCCTCGACAATGCGTTGCAGGTCGTCGCGATCGAGACTTTGCGGCAAGTCGAGCTTGATCGCGCGCGTTTCGGCCTTGCGGTAGCGCGTGAAGCGGTACAGGCCGAGCGCGATGGCAAGCGCAGCGAGCCGCACGTCGGGCGGCTCGTTGGCGAAGCGGTAGGTGCCGTCCGGCAAGAGCTGCGCCAGGCGGCCGGGAAGGAACGGGTCCTTCGCCTCGTCGCCGTCATCGAGCCCGAACAACACGCCGCCAAGTGCTGTCTTGCCGTTGCCCTTGCCCGGCAACAGCAAATGGCGGCCGGCCTTCGGCTCGAAGCCAGCAGCATCGGCGAAGGCACAAAGCTGCGCGCCCAGAGCTTTTCGCACGTCGGCGTAGTTCGCCGCGGTGACGAACCAGACTGGTACTGCTTCGGCCGTCCTGCGCGTGATAAAAATCGTGTCCATTGCGTCCTGCTAGCATCTGCATCCTCCCCCGTGCAAACGGGGGAGGATGAGTGACATCGTTCTCGCGATGCGCTTAGCACCCGAGCTTTGCTACGGCACTGTACAAAAGTCCTTCCAACGGCCTCCCTGACGCATGATCCCGAAAAGTGCACTTGCGGTTTTCGGACAAGATCATGCGCAAAAAAGGGAGGCGGAGCGCCGATAGACGCTTCCTGCTACGCTTACCGGGCGTTCAATGGCGCCGCGCAAAACGGTCGCGATCGTGCGGCCGCGCAAAGTCGACCGTGGGGCCGGCGGGGATGATCCCATTTGAGCCGACAGGGCCGACCTTGCCGAAGACGCCGCGCTTCATGCCGGCGATGTCGCAGGCTTCGGCGATGCCTGGCGTCTGGTACAGGTCGCGAAGATAGTTCGAGAGATTTCGGTACTCATCGAGCCGGCGCAGGTTGCACTTGCAGCCGACGTGATAGCACGGATCGAAACGCACGAGACTCGGGAACAGCCGCCAGTCCGCCTCGGTCTCGACCTCGCCGCACAGATAACGTTGCGCAGACAGCCGCACCTCCAGCCCGTCGAGAGTCTCGAACAACAGTTTGACGGAGCCGTCGTAAGCCTCTTGCGAAATCGAGTAGCCGCAACCGTTGACGGCATTGTTGACGCCTTTGAGCACGAGAGCATTGGTTGCGTCGATCTCGGCGCGCAGCGCCTCGGGGTAGTAATCCGGCGTCGGCTCCGCGATGCCGGAGAACGCCGTGTTGAACATGCGAATGATCTCGGAAGATTCGTTACGACGCGGCGGGTCTTGACGTCCCACAGCGTGGGGACGGTCACGCGAGTCGTGCAAGTGGGGTCGGCGATCATATAAAGCTCGTGCAGCCATCGCACCCGCCGGTCGGTCCCCGGCACGATGTGGCCAGCTTCTCCGAACGACCAGCCCTGGCCATCGGGCTCTTGAAAGGTGTTGGTCAGCGTCACGAACGGCTCAAGCTTCTTCAGCGTGCGCATCAGCGTGGCGCGATGAGCCCATGGGCAGGCAACGGCGCAATAAAGGTGATAGCGGTCGGGCTCGGCGGGAAACTCGGACTGGGCTTCATTGCCGATGCGGTCACGGAAAATAGAGGGGCGTTTGAAGTAGAGCCCGCTGTCGTCGTGATTGAAGAGGATGTTCTCGGTGCGCCATTTGCCATCGACGAGTTGTCCCATTCACCCCCTCCTGCATCGTTCCGCGCGCCTTTAATCCGCGCGTCCGGGTCTTGACCTTTCCGACCCGCGCCGGGCGCTATACACGTCATCCGGCTCGGCTTCCAATCGGTCTTTATCCGATCAGCGAGTAGCCCGCATGAACGCGGCGATATGCGGAGTTTTGGGCGGACACTTTGACCCCGGACGTCGCTCCGCTCATCCGGACAACATTTGCTGCACCCGGCTGTGGCGGAGACTGTAGAACAGATAGACCGCAATTCCGATCGCGAACCACGCGCCAAGGCGCAGCCACGTATCGAGCGGCAGGCCGCACATCAGGAGTATCGCCGACAGCGCGCCGAGCGGGGCGACGATGTAGACCGCAGGGGTCTTGAACGGCCGCTCGATGCCCGGCTGCTTGATGCGCAGCGCCAAGACGCCTAGGCAGACCACGGCGAAGGCGAACAAAGTGCCGATACTGACCAGTTCGCCGACGAGCCCGATCGGCAGCAGTCCGGCAAGGATGGTGACGATGCTGCCGGTGAAAATGGTGGTGACATAGGGCGTGCGGAAACGCGGATGGATTTTGGCGGCGAAGGACGGAAACAAGCCGTCATGTGCCATCGCATAGAGAATCCGCGGCTGGCCAAGCAGCCCGACAAGGATGACCGAGGTCAGGCCGAGGATGATGCCGAGCTTGAGGATCGGCGACAGCCAAGTCAGCCCCATGGCGTCGATGCCGACCGCGATGGGATCGGCGACGTTGAGCTTGTCATAGGCGACGATGCCGGTGAGTACGAAGCCGACCGCAAAATAAAGCATCGTGCAGATCACAAGCGAGCCAAGAATGCCGATCGGCATGTCGCGCTGCGGATTCTTGGTTTCCTGCGCCGCGGTCGAGACCGCGTCGAAGCCGATATATGCGAAAAACACCACGGCGGCGCCGCGCAGTACGCCGCTCTAGCCGAAGCGGCCGGGGCCAAGACCGGGCGGGATAAAATCGCCGGCGGGGTTGTTCGCCGTCACCCAGTGCGAAGTGCCGACATGCGGCGCCGCGGCGGCGATGAACAGCACGATGATGACGAGCTTGATGGCGACGATGACGTTGTTGACGCGCGCGGATTCGTGGACGCCGATGACCAGCAGACCTGTCAGCAAGGCGACCACGGCCATCGCCGGAACGTTGAGCACCGCGCCGGTGGTATGCCAGACGTGCCGTGCGGCGTCATAATCGAGCGCCGATTTGGCGAAATCCGCCGGCACGACGATGCCAAAATCTTTGAGAAAGCTCACGAAGTAACCCGACCAGCCGATCGCGACCGTGGTGGCGCCGAGCGCATATTCCAAAATGAGATCCCAGCCGATGATCCAGTCGATGATCTCGCCCAAGGTTGCATAGGCGTAGGTGTAGGCGCTGCCGGCGACCGGCACCGTCGAGGCCATTTCGGCGTAGCACAATCCGGCGCAGCCGCAGACGATGGCGCCGAGCATGAAGGATAGGGTGATCGCCGGCCCGGCATTGGCGGCGGCGGCATGGCCGGTCAGGACGAAAATGCCGGCGCCGATAATGGCGCCGATGCCGAGCGCGACGACATGGATGGCGGTCAGGCTGCGCTTGAGCGGCACGCCGTCGTGCCGGATCAGCGCCTGAACTTCGGGGCCGGCCACCTCCGCCTGCAGTACGGCGATCGATTTGCGGACTAAAAATCGGGACACCGGTCAATCCCTTAAGAACAAATAACAACGACCAAAACGGATTGCGGTTTCACCAAAGCAAATTACGCATCCGCTCGTCCCCGCGAAAGCGGGGACCCAGATTCCTTTAATCAGGTATTTCTCGCTGGATTCCCGCTGGCGCGGGAATGAGCGGCCGTTTTAATTCAGGTCCACGGCATCAGCGAGGCGTGGATCACGTCGGGCACGCCCTCGCCGCCGACCGAGCGGATGGCGAGGTCGACGTCGTTCAATCCGAAGCGGTGCGTGGTGACGAGCTCGAGCGGAAAGCGCTTCGAGGCCAATTGCGCCAAAGCGAGCTCGCAAGCCCTGTAGCTGTGGCCGCGCGCGCTTTTCATGGTGATGAACTTCACCGTGAATTTTTCCAGCGGGAAATTCGGAAACTGCGCCATCTCGCCCTGCGCGACGATCACGCCGCCCTTGCGCTTGAGCGCCTCGATGCCGAGCAGCATCGGAATGGTGCCGGCGCCGGCGGTGCAATCAAGCGAAACATCGACGCCCTTGCCGCCGGTGATGTCCATGATGCGGGCAAGCGGGTCCCCCTTGGTCACGTCGATGACGTGGTCGGCGCCGAGCTTTTTGGCGACGTCCATGCGGGCTTTGTCCCTCGCGGTTCCGGTGACGATGATCAGCGAGGCGCCGGCCTGCTTGCAGATCACGGTCTGCGACAGGCCCTGCTGGCCAGGTCCTTGGATCAGCACCGTCGAATTGTAGCCGACGCCGCCGTCGAACAACGACCACTCGACGCCGTTCGCCATCGGCGTCACCAAGCCCGCCAGCTCGGCCGAGACGCCCTTGGGCACGTGATGCACCACGGCGTTCCAGGGCAGATAGACGTATTGGGCAAAGCCGCCCCACAGATGCGGCGCTTTTTCCGCCGAGGTATAGCCGTAGCGGATGGCGTCGGGATTGCTGCGCCAGTTGGTGTTCTCGCAATGCCGATACTGGCCGGCGTGACACCATTCGCATTTGCCGCAAGAGACGTAATGCTCGACGAAAACGAGGTCGCCTTCCTTAAATCCCTTGCGCCGGGTGAATTCGCGGCCGGCCTTGGCGATGATGCCGATATTTTCGTGGCCCATGATCACCGGCGCGGCGGACGGCGGATGCTTATAGAGCTTGACATCGGTGCCGCAAATGCCGCCGACCTCCATTTTCATCAGTGCGGCGTCCTCCGGAATATCCGGCATCGGATAGTCGCGGATTTCGGTTTTGCTCGGTCCCGTGCGCACCGCTGCAAGTACTTTTTCCGGCACTGCCGCTCACTCCCTCTCCGTCGTCATGCCCGGCCACGCGGGTCCGGCTTTTGGCCGGCCCGAGTGCAAGCTTGTGCCGGGCATCCACGACTTAATACCATAGCAAGCAAATCCAAAGACGTGGATGGCCGGGACGAGCCCGGCCATGACGGTAGAAGTTGCCATGCTTGGCTTTCCCAAGAAAAGCCCCGCGCAAGATGCCGCGCTCCAACGCCTGCGCGACTGGACGCGGGCGCGTTTTGCGCTTGGCACCAGCGAGACGGTGATGGTCTCGGAAATCGCCTGCGCGGTCCCCGGCTGCCCGCCGATCGAAACGCATGTGGTGTTCTGGACGCAAGCCGGACGGCATCACTTCAAGATCTTCAAGCCGCTCGCCGAAGTCGGCGAAGACGACCTGCCGCCGGCTTTCATGAAGAATGCGCTGGCGGCGCTTGACGACCTTGATTGCGGCTGCTGCTAGGTCGCGGACGAATCTCGGACCTTCGGCGGCATCGCCGGGCGCGCGCCGGTTCGAAATTTTGCATTGCACACTGATATTAGGTGTTGCCAATCACTCTGCCATTTTCAAATAATGATGTTCGCGGCAGTGGGATAAGGCAGCCTCTGGCAAACGCAGCCAACCCTCCTCGTGCAATTTACCGACGCGTCGAAAAAACGAATCAATATGAAACAAACAAATAAGATAAAACAAATCAGCAAAGGGGAAGACGACAATGGCAAATGCTGGGCAGACCTGGGATGAAAGCAGCGAGGGAACGAGACCGAAGCATCTCGGCTGGAAAGAACTCTATCTGAAGGAGGATTGGTGGGCGGTTTGGCTCGGCTTGGCCTTAATGGTGTTTGCAATCCTGCTGTTTCAGGTCGGCGGCAGCAACGTCCTGAAGGCACTGGCGATCAATCCGGGCGGCCTCAAGTGGAGTTCCTTCGATCAGCTTGCCAATCATTTCGTACAGAACGGATTGCTCTATCTCTATCAGTTCGTGTTCTTGCTGGTGTTGTTCGGAGCGACCACCGCGATTATGGGTGTCAGTCTCGCTGAATTCGTGCCGGCCTTCATCGTCCTGTACGTGCTCTCAATCATCATGTTCGCGATCGCGGGCTGGGCGAACGCGGCACAATTCAATCTTGAGGCCCCGCTGGTGGCGCTGGTGCTCGGGCTGATCATCGCCAACGTGGCGCGACTGCCGAAGTGGATGGATAGCGCGTTTCGCGTCGAGTATTTCATCAAGATCGGCATCGTGCTGCTTGGCGCCACATTCCCGATTACGCTCGTGCTGACGGCCGGGCCGGTCGCCATCGTCCAGGCGACGATCATTTCGGTCATCACCTGCCTGGTAATTTATTTCGTGGGCACGCGCGTCTTTGGCATCGACCGGCGCCTCGCCGCCGTGATGGGAGTTGGCGGCGCCGTATGCGGCGTTTCCGCCTCGATGGCGATCGCCGCGTCCGTCAACGCCAAAAAGGATGCCCTCTACACTTCGGTCACACTGGTCGTCGGATGGGCCCTAGTGATGATCTTGGTTTTGCCGTTTCTGTCGCGCGCGATGGGGTTGCTTCCAGGCGTGGCGGGAGCATGGATCGGTACGTCGGAGTTCGCCGACGCCGCCGGATTCGCCGCGGCGACCACCTATGGCAAGATGGCGGGAAACGAGGATGCGGCGATCAAGTCGTTCACGTTGATGAAGGTCATCGGTCGCGATCTCTGGATCGGCATCTGGTCGGTCGTCTTCGCGACGATCGCGACGCTGGTGTGGGAGAAAGGAGAAACCGGACGCAAGCCGGACGCGCGCGAAATCTGGTGGCGCTTCCCCAAATTCGTCATCGGTTTCTTCGCCGCATCGATGCTGATGACGGCCTTTACCAGCAGCTTCAGCATCGCCGACTTCACCAGCACCGTAAGGCCCAACGTGCTTCTGCCGCTGGTGTCGCTGCGGACATGGGCGTTCATCTTCTGCTTCCTCAGCATCGGCCTGACGACGCGGTTTCGCGACCTGCATGCGGTGGGCTGGAAGGCGTTCTGGTCCTTACGATCGGCGTCGCGATCAACGTGGTGTTAGGCTATATCCTTGTGCACAGCCCGGTATTGCCGCGCACCGAGCCATAGGCCGAGCTGAAAATGTTGAGGCCCGGAACGGCGCGCTCGAGTGCAGCAGGCGTGCCGGTAAAAAACCGACACGCTCCGCAGTCGTTGGTGTGGCCGTTCGGCGAACGACCTTCGGCGGCATGAGATTTTTGTGACCGCGGTCACGCCAGCATGCCCGAACTTCGTCAAAGCGGGCACCGCGGATCCGGGATCTTGACAAGCCGAGTGCGCTGAGATCCCGGCTCTGCAGCGCAACGCTTTGCGCTCCGCTGTCTCCGGGAGACGTCCAGAGCATGATCCGGAAAAGTGGAAACCGTTTTCCGAAAGGATCATGCTCCACCAAAATGCTAGAGCGACAATCGATTCAATCTGAAACGATTGCGCTCTAAGCGAGTTCCCGCCCTCTGCAGCGCCGCGGCCTGGCGCTTGTCGACGCGATCCATGGAAAACTTTTCGATCGCCTGGTTGAACAGCCGATAAAAATTCAGCTCCGCGCGCAGATGCAGGAACACGGCGCCGAGCCCGATCGCGGCGCGATCCATGAACACGAATTCGCGCGGCACCGTCACCGGCCCCTTCCGCTTAAGCGCCTGATGCACGCGAAAAGCCTCGCGCCGGCCGTATTCGGATGGCGCCACGCCGTCGGCGATGGTGCGTACCCGATCGTCGAGCAGCGGCGCATAGATGAAGCGCGCCCAGATGTTGAGCGTGTCGATGAGTTCGCGCGACAGCCTACGAAAGCCCCAAGTCTCGTAGGCATGGACGATGAGATCGTCCTTGCCGTGCAGCAGGCCGTGATAAAGATCGACGACGCCGCCGACAAATTTCGGCGCAAAAATGCGGATGCAGCCGTAATCGAGAAGATTGATTCCGGCCGGCGCTCCGCCGCGCTCGAATACCGTGTAATTGCCGAGATGCGGATCGCCGTGGATGACGCCGAAGCGACTGAAAGGAAACCACCAGGCGGTGAACATGGCGGTGGCGAGCGCATTGCGTGTGGCGAGTGGATCGTTCTTGTGCGCGAGCATGCGCGTGCCGTCGAGCCAGTCGAGCGTGAGCAGCCGCCCGGTCGAAAGCGCCGGCCAGGCTTGCGGCACGCGGACAATATCGACGCCGTCGAGCATTTCACGGTAAAGCGCGACATGCTTAGCTTCACGCCGGTAATCGAGCTCTTCGCGCACGCGCGCGCCGATTTCCTTGCCGATCTCGGATGTGTCGATCGCCGCATCGAACCGCCGGCGGATCGCCAGCAGCCATTCGAGTTGCTGCAAATCGGCCTCGACGGCGGACTGCATGTCGGGATATTGCAGCTTGCAAGCCAGCGGTGCGCCGTCGAGCGAGCGAGCGCGATGCACCTGACCGAGCGAGGCGGCCGCGGCCGGCTGATGCTCGAAGCTCGCGAATTTCCTCTCCCAGTCGGCGCCGAGCTCCGCGCTCATGCGGCGCTTGACGAAAGCCCAGCCCATCGGCGGAGCTTCGCTCTGCAGCTTCGCCAATTCGGCGGCATATTCCGGCGGCAACAGGTCGGGAATGGTCGCCATCAATTGCGCGACCTTCATCAGCGGGCCCTTGAGCCGGCCGAGCGCCGACGACAGCGCGCTCGCGTCCGAGGCGCGGTCCGGCGCGCCGCCGAGCATGCGCCGTCCGGCATACCGCGCCGCCACACCGCCGACATTGGCGGACACGCGCGCATAGCGCGCGGCGCGGGCGGAGAAACGGTTTTTTTCGCGGTCAGTGGGCATGATTATTGGTGCGTTGATTGCTAGATAGGGATGTCAGGGCACAATCCCAGGTGCAAGGAGCGGCTTGCTGTGGCCGGCAATCCATCGTGCCAAAACATCCTCGCTGGTTTCTCCCGCAGCGAGGGCGAGAACAATTGCCGCGGCTTCCTCCTGGGGGGCGTCAAGATCGACGCGGTTAAGTCCCAGGAATACGATCATCGACGCCAGCGCCGTTCTTTTGTTGCCGTCCACGAATGGATGATTCTTCGCAATTCCAAATCCATACGCGGCCGCCAGGATGGCGAAATTGGTTTCGCCATAGGCAAATTTGTTGATCGGCCTCGCCAGCGCGGATTCGAGAAGCCCGAGATCGCGGACGCCGTCGGGACCGCCGAACAGAGCGAGTTGCTCGGCGTGGAAGTCAAGGACGAGATCGATGTCGAGCCATCGCGGCTCGTTCATTTTGCCAACGCTCGATACGCATCGGCATATCTGCGGAACGACCGGCGCGCGATTTCCAGGCCCTCAGCGTGTTTCGGATCGTAAGGGCTTAACTTGATGCCGCGTTCCGTCTGCTCGACGACATGAAGCTTGTCGCCTTCCGTAAGTTTCAACCGCGCAAGCAATTCCTTCGGCAGAATGAGACCCGTGGAGTTGCCGATCCTTTTGATCTGAAGCACGTAGCCTTCCGCAGTTCTCGAACGTGTTTCCTCGTTCATCGCCTTCTCCCATGTTATACAAAATGTATAACATAGGGATGGGTTGAGCTCAACACTCGGTAGATGCCGCCAAGCCTTTGTTATTCCAGCCCTCCCAGCTCATCGATCATCCGCTCGATGACCGAAAGCCCGCCCTGCCAGAATGCCGAATCGCGGGCGTTGAGCCCGAAGGGTGCAAGGAGCTCGGAATAATGCTTGGTGCCGCCGGCCGACAGCATGGCGAGGTAGCGCTCGGCAAAGCCGGCTTCGGCCTTTTCGTAGACGGCATAGAGCGAATTCACCAGGCAATCGCCGAACGCATAGGCGTAGACGTAGAACGGCGAGTGGATGAAATGCGGGATGTAACACCAGAAGGTCTCGTAGCCCGGCTTCAGCTCGATCGCGGGGCCCAAACTTTCGCGCTGCACGTCGAGCCATAACTCGCCGAGTTTCTGCGCCGTCAATTCGCCGCTCTTCCGCTCGGTGTGGACGGCGCGCTCGAACGTATAGAACGCGATCTGCCGCACCACGGTATTGATCATGTCCTCGACCTTGGCGGCGAGCATGGCCTTGCGCTCTTTGTTGTCGCGGGTCGCGGCCAGCAATTTCCTAAATGTCAGCATTTCGCCGAACACGCTTGCGGTTTCGGCGAGCGTCAGCGGGGTGGGCGCCATCAGCGCGCCGTTCGGCGCGGCGAGCACCTGATGCACGCCGTGACCGAGCTCGTGGGCGAGCGTCATCACGTCGCGCGGCCTGCCTTGGTAATTGAGCAGAACATAAGGATGCGCCGACGGCGTGGTCGGATGCGCGAACGCGCCCGGGGCCTTGCCTGGCCGCACCGGCGCGTCGATCCAACGCTCGGCAAAAAAGCGCTCCGCGATCGCCGCCATTTTCGGCGAGAAAGCGCCGTAAGCTTCGAGCACCGTAGCCATCGCCTCGGACCAGCCGACCGTTCGGACCCGCACTTGCGGCAGCGGCGCGTTGCGATCCCAATACGGCAGCCGTTTCTTGCCGAACCATCGCGCTTTAAGCGCGTAGTAACGGTGCGACAGCCGTGGATAGGCGTCCCGCACCGCCGCGACCAGGGCGTCGACCACTTCGCGCTCGACCCGATTGTCAAGATGCCGGGCGTCGGCGATGTCGGCAAAGCCGCGCCAGCGGTCGGAGATTTCCTTGTCCTTGGCGAGCGTATTGGTGATGAGCGCAAACGCATCGACATTGTCGGCAAATGTCCGCGCCAGCGCCGCCGCCGCGGCCTTGCGCTTCGCCCCCGCGCGATCCTGCAACAGACTGAGCGTCGGCTCGAGGGCGAGCGGCTTGCCCAAAACCTTGAAACGCAACCTGGCGATGGTCGCGTCGAACTGCCGATTCCAGGCGGAGTAAGCGGTCACCGATTTTTCGTGAAATAACTGCTCGACGCGATCCTCGAGCTGATACGGCCGATAGCGGCGCACGTCTTCGAGCCACGGCCGGTAATGGCCCAGCGCCGGATCGGCCATCGCGGCTTCAAGAAGCGCATCGTCGATGCGGTTGAGCTCGAGCGTGAAGAACAACAGATGCGTGGACGCGGCGGTCATGCGATCGGCCATGTCGCCGTAAAATTTCGTGCGCGCGGGATCGACGGTGTCGCCGGCATGCACGAGCCCGGCATAGGAGCCGAGCCGCCCCATCAGGTCGTCGATTGCCTCATAACGCCGCACCACCGCGGCGAGCGCGGCGCCGCCCCCTGCCCCGCCGGTCAGCTCGGCGAGCTTACCCTTGTAGGCCGCCTCGAACTCGACGCACTCGGCATCGACGCGGTCGAGATCGCGCTTAATCGCCGGATCGTCGAGGCCGGAATAAAGATCGTTGAGGTTCCACTCGGGCAGTTTGCCGAGCGCCGTCTTGGGACTGGAAGCGACGCGGCCGGCCGACCGTCTGCTAGTAGCTTGCTTTGCAGTTTTTGGCATGTGCTGGATCTGCCCTCACCGGGTCTTCATGTGGCGCAGCCGCCAGCCTCCCGCAAGGCTTGGCTAAATTGGCGGCGATTGCGCTTTCGCCGTTGCGGCGGTTTAACCCGTCAATTGGGCCATGCAGGAGGATGCGTGCCGAGTGGCACGCTCGGCCGCGCCCAATGCGGCGCGGTTTCACACATCACTGCGGCGTGGCGGACTGCCGTGAGCCTGCCGAAGCCGCTTGGCGTTTCTTCCAGGCAATCGCGGACGTCGTCAAATTTGGGATTGGGGCAATGCATGCCGTCGATGCGGCCGAGCTGGCGCAGCCAGCAACCGGTCTGCGCCAGCGACAGGCGCACGTGCCAGGAGCCGCCTTGTTCGGCCTGACGCTTGAGCGCCGTCATCACCGCGAAGGCAAGGAGAAAGCCGGTGGCATGATCGAGCTCTTGCGCCGGCAGCTCTTTCGGCCGCTGCGAGCCAAATGCCTCAGCTTCCGCGACATTGAAGCCGCTTGCGGTTTGCACGAGCGAGTTGAAGCCGCGCCGGTTCGCCCACGGACCCACATGGCCGTACGCGCACAGCGAGGCATAGACGATGCCGGGCCGCAGCCGGGCCACGTCTTGCGGGCCAAAGCCATGCGCGGCGATGGCGCCGGGTCGGTAACCTTGCACAAAAATATCGGCGCCCGGCACCAGCGCCGCCAACATCGCGCGCCCGTCGGCATGGCGCAGATCGATCGCGGTCGACAGTTTGCCGCGGCCGGTGTCGATGACCAAAGGCAGCATCGACGCCAGATGCGATGCGGTGACGAGCAAGACGTCGGCGCCATGCACGGCGAGAGTGCGGCCGCAGACCGGGCCGGCAATGATGCGCGTGAGGTCGAGCATTTTTATGCCGCCCAGCGGCCGTTGCGCGGCGCCGAGTTTCTTGGGCGACGCTTCGCCGATCTTCTCGATGGACAACAGCGGAAGTTTTGCCACCGCTTGACCTTGCGGTTGTTGGTCCCACTCGGCGAACGAGCGGCACGCCGTGACGACGAGGCCGGCTTCGGCCGCCGCGGTCTCCAGCAACTCGGCGGTCATGCCATCGAGCGCGCGTTGCACCGCGGCTTTGTCGTGAGCAACGCCGAGCATTTTGAGGAGGCCGCTGCAATGGTGCGGCAGATTGGTATGCAGCCGCGCGAAGCGGCCGTCGCCGCAGCGATAAAGTCCGGCGAGGTCGTCGTGATATTCGTCCGGCACTTTGCCGTCGACGCGCAAATATCTTTCGCTGCGAAATTCGGCCGCCGCGTGGCGCATGTCGACGCGCACGCTTTGCCGGCGCCCGGTGCGCAATCGCCACAACTCGGCGGCCGCCAGCGCCGCCGCGCCGATTGCCGCCGCCGCCGCCGTTCCCAGCGCAAATGACGACGGCAGCACCGGCTCGGCGCCGGTGAATTGGATTTGAGCGAGCGCCGCGTCGTCGTGACCGGCGTTACGCCAGAGACTGGCGAGAACATGTTTGGGATTGGGAGCGGCCATTTGGAGACCTCAAGACGCGGATTGAAATGTGGGGCAGTCTGGAACTAGCAAGCGACCAAATGGCAGCACCCGCGAACTTGCCCGTCAATGCCGTCTATGCTCTTTACCGCCCGACGCCGCGGTAACATTTGGGTGCAATTAATAAACTCAAACACGGGAGGACGTTTCATGTCGAAACAGGCTCGTTTTGCTTTAGGGCTCGCGCTCGCCGCAGCCCTGGCAAGTCCGGCGCTGGCGCAGCAATCGGGTGGCACCAAAGTCGGTCTGCTCGCCTGCAATACCTCCGCCAGCCTCGGTCTCATCATCGGCTCGCATCAAAAGATCAGATGCAGCTTTACTCCCGATAACGGTCCGCCGGAGAATTACGAAGGCCATATCAATCGGCTCGGGCTCGATCTCGGCGTCAAGGGCGGCGGCATTATGACTTGGGCCGTGTTCGCGCCGGTGAATGGCTACCATCACGGCGCGCTGGCCGGCACCTATGTCGGCGGCTCTGGCAGCGCCTCGCTCGGCGTGGGAGTAGGCGCCAATGCGCTCCTCGGCGGATCGCATCGCTCCATCGCGCTGCAGCCGCTGTCGGTCGAGGGCAATGTCGGCGTCAATCTCGCGCTCGGCGTTGCCGGCATGACACTAAGGTCAGTGCGGTAACTCCTGACGCGGGTGTCAAGCGACTCCTTCTCCCCGCGTGCGGGGAGAGGTGCTTTCACTTAACACCCCATTAAGCCTCCTGCCGCAAAGTGCCCCGAAACGGCACAGCACTGTGCCGCCGCCGGGGGCCGCATGACCATTCTCATTGTCGATGACGATCCGGTGCAGTGCCGGCTCCTCGAGGGCATGCTGCACAAGTTCGAATACGAGACCGTCACGCGCGATTCCGGCGAGGGGGCGCTGGCGTACCTCACCGGGTCCGGCGGCGCGCGGATCGATTGCGTGATTCTCGACCTCGTCATGCCGAATCTCGACGGGCTCGGCGTGCTCGCCAAATTGCGCCAATCGGCGATCAATGTGCCGGTCATCGTGCAGACCGCGCATGGCGGCATCGACAATGTGGTCTCCGCGATGCGCGCCGGCGCCGTCGATTTCGTGGTCAAGCCGGTCGGCGGCGAGCGCTTGGCGGTGAGCGTGCGCAACGCGCTCAACGCCAGCGCGCTCGAGGGCGAGTTGTCGCGCATCAAGCACAGCCGCGCCGGCACGCTCGGTTTCGCCGACATCATCACCAAAAGCGCCAATATGCACGCCGTCATCCGCATCGCCGAGAAGGCCGCGGCCTCGACCATCCCGGTACTGGTCGCCGGCAAATCCGGCGTCGGCAAGGAACTGATCGCGCGCGCCATCCACGGCTCCGGCGAGCGCCGGGCGCGGCCGTTCATCGCGGTGAATTGCGGCGCTATGCCGGAAAATCTCGTCGAGTTCGATCCTGTTCGGCCACGAGAAGGGCTCGTTCACCGGCGCCACCGAGCGCCATGTCGGCAAATTCGTGGAGGCGTCCGGCGGCACCTTGTTTCTCGACGAAGTCGGCGAGTTGCCGGCGCCGGCGCAGGTGAAGCTGTTGCGCGCGATTGCGGAAGGCGAAGTCGAGCCGGTCGGCGCGCGCAAGGCGGTGAAGGTCGACGTGCGGCTCATCTCGGCGAGCAACCGCGATCTGATCGCCGACGTAAAGGCGGGTCGCTTCCGCGAAGACCTGTTCTACCGCTTGCATGTTTTCCCGATTACGGTGCCGCCGTTGCGCGAGCATGCCGCGGACATTCCGGCGCTGACCCGGCATTTTTTGGCGCGGTTCGCCGCGGAGGAAGGCAAGCGCATTCGCATCGTGACGCCGGACGCGCTGCGCGTGCTGACCGCCTATCATTGGCCCGGCAATATCCGCCAGCTCGAAAACGCCGTTTTCCGCGCCGTCGTGCTGGCGGAATCCGACGCCATCGGGATCGACGAGTTTCCGCAAATCGCGGCGCAAATATCCGCACCAGGCGGCGACAGGATTGCGGCTGCTGGCCTCGGCGATGAAGCGCCTACGGAGACGGCGCCGTCCGTCGCGCCCGCGCAGCATTTTGAGACCGGCCTTCCCGATATCGCGTCCGCTGCGGCCGCCGCCTTGCCGCCACCGCCCCCGGTACTCGACGATGCACTGCCCTTGCTCGATGCCGAGGGCGAGGTGCGGCCGCTCGATGAGATCGAATCCGACCACATTCGCTACGCCATCACCCATTATCGGGGCCAAATGTCGGAAGTCGCACGGCGGCTTCGGATCGGCCGCTCGACGCTCTACCGCAAACTTGAGGCGCTCGGCCTAAACGGCGAGCGCGGCGAAGAAGATAGCGAGAGCGTGGCCGCAGAGCGACAGCCACGGAATTTCGACTGAGTCATGCGCCGAGATCATGGGACAAAGTGCGACGGCTCACGTAAGGTGAGCCGGCGACGCCCGCTTTGGCGGCGGCGTGCCACAATTGGGGCCGACCATCCCAATGGTTGAAGCCTGCGCAGCCGCAGCGCGCGCAGGCTCCGAAGGAGAATTGGAAATGCCCGGGATACGTGTCGATCGGATTCTTGCCTCGACTGCCGTTGTTCTGCTGCTGTCCGCTGCCGGCGGCGCTTTTGCCGATCCCCAGACTGCGGCGAGCGGCAGCACGGCGATCGTTGCGCCGGTCGGTGCCGCTCCCGCGAGCGATCAAGGATCCGACGCGGCTGCGTCGCCGGCGGCCGCCGCGCAAGACGCCTCGCCCGCCTCGGCCATCCCGGCCGCTGCAACGCCGAAACCGGATGCTGCCGCCGACGCCAATTCCCGCCCTGACTCAACAGCCGCGACGACGGCGCCTGACGCTGCCGGCGCAGTCACGGTCATGCCGACACCCGCAGCAACGGCAAATCCGTCGACCGATTTCCCCGCTGCTGCCGCAGTCAGCGCGCCGGCACCGGCGACCGCCAGCCCCGAGACGGCCGCGGTACCGGCCACCGCGCCACCCGGACCCGACGCCGCGATCTCCGACGCATTGCGCGGTCTCGCCGACAGCAAATTCGACCGCATGATCGGCAACAAGAAGGACCGCACGCAGATCGACGCGTTTTATTCCGGCCGCAACTATAAGCCGCTGTGGATCACCGACGGCAAGCCGAATGCGCGGGCCGCAGCAGCAATCGCTTATCTCGGCCATGTCGATGCCGATGGCCTGGTTCCGTCCGACTATCCGGTGCCGGAGCTCGATGCGCTCGCCACACCGGCCGATCTTGCCAATGCCGAGAGCGAACTGACCATGTCGGTCATCACCTATGCCCATCACGCCAGTATCGGGCGCGTGGCCTGGTCACGCGTGTCCGCCGACATCGCATACGACCGGACTGCGCCGGAGCCGGCCGACGTTCTCGCAACCATCGTCGACGCCAAGGACGCGGCGGCCGCGCTCGATTCCTACGAACCGCACACGCCGGGCTATCTCGCGCTCAAGGCCAAGCTCGCCGAAATCCGCACCGGCAAGCTCGACAGCGGCAAGCCGCCGCTCGCCAACGGACCAGTGCTTAAGGTCGGCATGCAGGACAATCGCGTTCCGCAATTACGCGAGCGGCTCGGCGTGTCCGGCGACGGCAGCACGACTTATGACAAAGCGCTCGCCGACGCGGTGAAGAAATTCCAGCACGAGCACCAGATCGCGGCGACCGGCACGCTGACCGCCGCGACCATCGAAGCGATCAACGGCCCTCGGCCGGATCATGTCGAAGATACCATCATCGCCAACATGGAACGTTGGCGCTGGATGCCGCACGATTTCCCCAGCACATATGTCATCGTCAACCTGCCCGACTACACGTTGCGCGTCATGCACGACGGCGAGAAGGTCTGGATGACCAAGATCGTCATCGGCAAGCCCGAAATGCCGACGCCGATCATGACGGCGGACATGAAATTCATCACCATCAATCCGACCTGGAACGTGCCGCCGTCGATCGTCAACAATGAGTATCTGCCGGCATTGCAGCAAGACCCCACGGTGCTCGATCGGATGGGATTAAAAGTCGCGCGCAATCCGGATGGCACCGTTCACATCTGGCAGCCGCCGGGCGACGCCAACGCGCTCGGCCGCATCCGCTTCAATTTCCCGAACAAATTCCTGGTCTATCAACACGACACGCCGGACAAAAACCTGTTCGCCTATGCCAAGCGCGCTTACAGTCACGGCTGCATGCGCGTTCAGGATCCGGCGCACTACGCCGAAGTTTTGCTTTCGCTGGTCCGTCCGAACGACGACTATACCGAAGCGCGCATCGAAAAAATGTTCGGTCCGAACGAGGTCAATATCGATTTGCCGAACTTCGTGCCGGTCAATCTGACTTATCAGACCGCCTTCGTCGACAGCGCCGGCAAGCTTGAATTCCGCGACGATATCTACGGCCGCGACAAGGCGCTGCTCGCCATCCTCAAGGGGGATCGCAAGGATGCGGATATCCCCGTCGAGCACAGAGAGGACATCTCGCACCGCGAAGTTCTGGCGATGCCGGACGAGTTATCATTCTTTGGCCGCCGCGGTCTGTTCGGCGGTGCCGCCGATTACTATCCCAACGGCGGCGGTTCACCCGCCGGTGGCTATTCCGGCGGCAATTTCTTGTCGCGGCTGTTCAGCGGCTTTGCCGCCCCACCGCCGCCGCCGGCGAAGCACCGGGTCGCTTCGCATGCCAAAAGGATATCCCGCGCCAAGGAAGCCAAGGAAACGGTGGAACGCTGACATCCGGTCGGCCGAGCTACCGGGCTTATCCACCTTTTTCCCCGGTAAAATGGCTAATCGAGCCTGGGGGTTGTCCGCGGCCAGATTTTGCCACACTGTGCCGTTAGCCCTTTAACTGTCGGGGGTAGGGTCACGGTAAGTTCTCGTTAACCCTTCCCAATTCATAATGGCGTTAGCGTTACCGGTGTGGCGAAAGCCGTGGCGGTTGGCGCTCTCAACGCGTCAACCGCGAGATTGCCAGTGCACGTTGCGAATACGGGCCTGAATACTCGTCGATTGCTTGCGGCGCGCGCCGGTTATTCGTGCGGTATTGCGCTTCTGTTTTTCCTCTTCGGGGTGAAGGGTTTGCAAAACGCGGTCGCCGAGGGCGAGACGCGGACCATAACCATGCACCACATCCATACCGGCGAGGACATCACCATCACCTACAAGCGCGACGGACGTTACGACGATGCGGCGCTGAAGAAACTCAATTGGTTTTTGCGCGACTGGCGGCGCAGCGAAGCGACCGACATGGATCCGCGGCTGATCGATCTCGTATGGGAGGTGCAGCGCGAGTTCGACCGCCAAGGAGCCGATCCAAGTGGTCTGTGGCTATCGTTCACCGCAGACCAACGCCATGCTCCGCCGTCGGAGCGAGGGCGTGGCGCGTTTTTCCCAGCACATTCTCGGGCGCGCCATGGATTTCTACGTTCCCGGCGTCCCGCTCGAACAGCTTCGCGAGATCGGATTGCGCTTGCAGCGCGGCGGCGTCGGCTTTTATCCGGAATCCGGAACGCCTTTCGTGCACATGGACGTCGCCGGCATACGGATGTGGCCACGCATGACGCGCGAACAATTGGTGCGCGTGTTCCCGGACGGACGCACGGTGCAAATCCCGACCGACGGCAAACCGCTACCGGGCTATGCGCTGGCGCTCGCCGACGTACGAGCGCACGGCGCGATGCCGTCGGAGAGCTCGCTCGAAGCGGCGCGCAGCGCCGGCATCAATGTCGACGCGCTGGTGGCGAGCAACGACCGGCCGGCCGCAAATCTTTTCGCCAAGCTATTTGGCCGCGCCAGGGATCCCGACGAGGATGAAGCCGATGCAGCGGCGACACCGGAATCGGCGGCCGCTTCAGGATCAAAACCCGTTGTGCTTGCCGGGCTTAACCCCAAGACCGAGAAGAACACGTCGGCCGCGAGCGCCGTCAAAGCCAAGGTCGCGAGCGCGATGGCAAAGCTGAAGCTCGTGCACATCGCCGCGCTCCTGCCCGCGCGGGCCCCTGCAGCGCCGCCGCCCCCGGCGCCGATTCGGCCTATTGCCAGTGCAACGGCGGCGACGCCGAACCAGATCATTCTCGCGCGCGGCTACTGGGAAGGCCCGCCCGACGGTATGGCTGTCGCCAATCCCTTAGAGGAGGTCGCGTACCGCCGCAGCGAAACGAAAGTCGCCGATGCCGACAGCACCGCTTCGATCGGCCCGGCGGCTGGCGTCTCCGGCGCTCACCGGACGTCCGAGCTCGCGCTGGCTTATGCCGACCAACACGACGCGGACGCGACATCCGGCGCTGCCACTGGCGCGACAGGGATCGCCGTCCTCCGCGCGGCGGCCAGTGCGGCGCGAGAGGCCGCTCCGGCCACGGCGACCGTTGCAGTCAAGCGCGCCGCCAATCAGGTTGCGTCCGCGATCGTGACGGCAAGCGCTTCCTCATTGACGGTCGTGAAGGACAGCGCGCGGCTGGCCAATCCATGGCTGCGCGCCATCATCCTGTCGCCGAGCGTGGAGCACTTTCTGACCACAGTGACGCTGGGCGATCGCGATTTTCGCGCGCTGGCAGCGCTGATGGTCAAGCCGCGCGATTCGGTGATGATGAGATTTTCGGCCGATCCGAATCCTGGCCTGTCGCAGGATAATTTCAGCGGCTCCGCGATCGTATTCGTGTCGACCGTGAACTATCCGGCGGCGACGTACACCGCGTCATTGCAGTAGTAGCCGAACCGCTCATTCCCGCGTAAGCGGGAATCCAGTTTTGATCGCGCCTGCAACAAGCCTCGGTCCCCGCTTTCGCGGGGACGAGCGGAGCAAGTTCGCAGCTCACCCCAACATGCCGAGCGCGTGCAGGTAGGTCTCGAGAATGGCTTCCTGCTCCTTACGCTCGTTGATATCCTGCTTGTGCAACCGCACCACGACGCGCAGCGTCTTGACATCGAAGCCGTTGCCTTTGGCCTCGGCATAAACGTCGCGAATGTCGTCGGCGATCGCCTTTTTCTCTTCCTCAAGCCGCTCGACGCGCTCGACAAAGGCTTTGAGCTGGTCCTTGGCGAAGCGGCGGGCAGGCTGATCGTCCTTGGCGGCGGCAGCAGTGGCCATCGGATATTCCTCACAATGTTCCAGCATGATCCGGAAAGCCGGATACCGGCTTTCGGAAAGATCATGCGCAGTCGAACTGCGAGGAGATTTCTGAGTCGGACGGCTTCCGGTCAAGCGCTAGCGCGCTCATCCACAGCACTGCACAGGACAACGACGCGCGGCCTGCCGTCTTCAGTGTTTTGGGCTTGCTTTTTCGAACGCCGCCTTTTGCTCGGGCGAGGCCTCTTTCTGGTGTTTGGCGCGCCATTGGTCGTAAGGCATGCCGTAGACCATCTCGCGGCTTTCGTCCTTCGTCATCGGGACGCCTTTGGCGTCGGCGGCATCCTTCATCCAGTTCGACAGGCAGTTGCGGCAGAAGCCGGCCAGATTCATCAGGTCGATGTTCTGCACGTCGGTGCGCGCACGCAGGTGCTCGACCAGGCGGCGGTAGACGGCGGCTTCAAGTTCCGTGCGGGTATTCTGGTCGGTAGCCATGATCTCCTCCGCGGTTTAGCTATGGAAAGATAAAGGTCCGGCCCGCCCGTTTCCATAGTCCGCGCTGGAGAGGAGGTTCTTTTGGCGACGCAATCCGGCGAATTGCTCGAATCGCTGTTCCGCACCGCGGTCGGCGCCGCGCATCCGTCGCGCTGCTTGCCGCCGGACCTGCCCGAGCCTCCGGCCCGCGGACGCCTCATCGTGCTTGCCGCCGGCAAGGGCGCCGGCGCGCTGACCGAGGCGGCGGAGGGTCACTATCTCGCGCGCATTGCGGAAGATCGGCTCGACGGCATCGCCGTCACTCGCCACGGCTATGGCCGGCCGACCCGGCGCATCGCGATGATCGAGGCCGGCCACCCAGTTCCCGACGAGGCCGGCCTGAAAGGCACCGAACGCACGCTCGCTTTTGCCGACGCGGCTGAGAAAGACGATTTCGTCCTGGTTCTGCTCTCCGGCGGCGCTTCGGCCAATTGGATCGCACCCGTGGCCGGCATTAGCTTCGCGGAGAAGCAGGCGACCACGCGGGCGCTGCTTCGCAGCGGCGCCAATATCGCGGAGATCAACTGCGTCAGAAAACATCTCTCCCGCATCAAAGGCGGCCGGCTCGCCCGGCGCGCTCATCCGGCCAAGGTTTACACGCTGGCCATTTCCGACGTGCCGGGCGACGACCCTGCCGTGATCGGCTCGGGCCCTACGGTGCCGGACCCGACAACGCTCGCCGATGCCCGGGCTATCGTGCGCAAATACCGCCTCGACCTGCCCGATGCCGTCACGCGGGCGCTCGCCGATCCCGGCAATGAATCGCCAAAACCCGGAGATCGGATTTTTGCCGACACCCGCTATCGGATTGTGGCCTGCCCCGCCGACGCACTCGCCGCCGCCGAGCGGCGCGCCCGGGAAGCCGGCTATGACTGCGTGGTGCTTGGCGACCGGCTGCAGGGCGAAGCCCGCGAGGTCGCCGCCGCGCATGCCCGGCTTGCCCGCGAATTTGCCGCGACGCACCGCCGCACGGCGATCCTCTCGGGCGGCGAGCTGACCGTTACGTTGAAAGGTGGCGGCCGGGGCGGCCCAAACCAGGAATATGCGCTGGCGCTGGCCATCCAACTCGACGGCGCCAAGGGAATTGCGGCGCTGGCGGCCGATACCGACGGCACCGACGGCGGCCGCGGCCAACCGGACGACCCCGCCGGCGCGTTCATCGACGACACGACCTTGGCGCGGGCCGCCGCTGCCGGCCTCGATCCCGCCGCCTTTCTCGCCGACAACGATTCCACGGGGTTTTTCAACGGCATCGGCGATTTGTTTACGCCCGGCCCGACGTTCACTAACGTCACCGACTTCCGCGCCATTGTCGTTGACAGGCCATAATGGGGTCACCGGAATCCGAACCGAAAATGCGCGAGGGGATTTATCCGGTAGCGTCGGGCTCGCGCGTCCCCGCGAGGGGTCCCGGTCGCGCTCGCGCGATGGGGCGCCCCGTTGCGTGGATCCCACGCCGGATCCCCGCTGTCGCGGCAATGAACGGACTGGGAGCCATAGCGCTCGTTGCATTGATGGTGTTGCTTTTGTCCGTCAAACCCGCCGCAGCCGATTTCCGGCTGTGCAACAACACGTCGAGCCGCGTCGGCATCGCCGTCGGCTACAAGGACGGGCAGGGCTGGACGACCGAAGGCTGGTGGAACTTGCCGGCGCGGACCTGCGAAACGGTGCTCAAGGGCAATCTTGTGGCGCGCTACTATTATCTCTACGCCATCGATTACGATCGCGGCGGCGAATGGATGGGGCAGGCCTATATGTGCACCCGCGACAAGGAATTCACGATCCGTGGCATCGGCGATTGCCTGGCGCGCGGCTACGACCGCACCGGCTTTTTCGAGGTCGATACCGGCGAGCAACGCGCCTGGACGGTCCAGCTTACCGAATCGGGTGAGCAGCCGGCACAGACGCCGTCGCCCACTGCCGGGCCGCTAAACCCGCCCGCCAGCGCGGCTTTGCCTGCAGCGCCAATGGGCGCGGCGCCGGCGGCAACGCCGCGGGGCGGAAGCAAAACTCCATGAGACGGCAGCGGCGCACCAAGGTCGTCGCCACGCTGGGTCCGGCATCGGGAGAACGCGCCATCATCGCCCGGCTGTTCCAGGCTGGCGCTGACGTCTTCCGGATCAATATGAGCCACACCAACCACGAGCGCATGCGCGAAATGGTGGCGAGCATCCGCGAAGTCGAGGCCGAGAATAATCGGCCGATCGGCATATTGGTCGATCTGCAGGGGCCGAAGCTGCGGCTCGGCATATTCAAGGACGGCACGGCCGAGATCGACAAGGGACAGGATTTCAACCTCGACACCGACCCCGCTCCGGGCGACGCCACCCGCGTACAGCTGCCGCATCCGGAAATATTCGCCGCGATAAAACCGGGCAACTCGCTCCTGATCGATGACGGCAAGCTGCGGCTCGTCGCGACCGAAGTCGCTCCGCAACGCATCGTCACCCACGTCGAGGTCGGCGGCAAAGTGTCGAACCGCAAGGGCGTCAGCCTGCCCGACACCGTCATACCGCTGGCGGCGCTGGCGCCGAAAGATATCGCCGACCTTGAAGCAGCCCTCGACGCCGGCATCGATTGGATCGCGCTGTCGTTCATTCAGCGCCCGGAGGATATTGCCGAAGCCAAGAAGATTACCCGCGGCCGCGCCGCGGTGATGGCCAAGATCGAGAAACCACAGGCCGTGGCACGGCTTTCCGACATCCTCGAACTTGCCGATGCGCTGATGGTCGCGCGCGGCGATCTCGGCGTGGAAATGCCCTTGGAAAAGGTCCCCGGCGTGCAAAAGGAAATGACCCGTGCCTGCCGCCGCGCCGGCAAACCGGTCGTCGTCGCCACCCAGATGCTGGAATCGATGATCGCGAGCCCGGTGCCGACGCGCGCCGAAGTCTCCGACGTCGCCACCGCCATTTTCGACGGCGCCGACGCGATCATGCTGTCGGCGGAATCGGCCTCCGGCCAATATCCGGTCGAAGCGGTGGCGACGATGAATCGCATCGCCGAGGAAGTTGAAGACAACTCCACGTATTTGCCGTCGCTGCACATGCTGCGCACCGAGCCGGAGCGAACCGGCGCCGACGCGATCGCAGCCGCCGCGCGGCAGGTGGCGGAGACGCTCGATCTCGCCGCGATCGTGTGCTGGACCGTGTCCGGCTCGACCGGATTGCGCGTTTCACGCGAGCGGCCGAAATGCCCGATTGTCGCGATCTCGCCGATCGAGGGCGCGGGGCGGAAATTATCGGTGGTCTGGGGCATCCACTGCGTCATCGACGAGGACGCCCACGATCAGGACGACATGGTGGAGCGCGCCTGCCGCATCGCGTTCAAGGAGCGGTTCGCCAAAGCCGGCCAGCGCATCATTGTGGTCGCCGGCGTCCCGCTTGGCACGCCTGGCGCCACGAATTTCATGCGCGTTGCTTATGTGGGCGAGGAGAAAGTAGGCGAATAGGTAAACCCTCCGGTGCTGGCTATCTGCGACTCGCCATCATTTCGATTTCCGCAATCACCCGCTCCGTCGCGGCGTGATGCAGCATGTGGCCGATGCCCGGCAGCAACACGAGTTTTGCGTCCGGTACTGCGGCGGCAAAGACGAAAGCGTGACGCTGCGGCGCAACCACCATGTCGCGGGTGCCGGTCATAATGACGGTCGGCGCCGCGAGCGTGGTGTAACGCCCGGCTTGCCGTGCGAGAAAAGCCCGTAAGCCGGCAACGTCGCGCGCGTTGGCGAGAAATGTTCTGGGCCGCAGCAACAGCAGCGCGGCGGTGCGTTTGATATAACCGCGCGGCGGCAATTGCGGCAGGAACGCCGAGCCAAGCCCGAATCCGATGAACGGCACGCCGAGCGGCAGCGCCAGCGTGTGCGCATAAAGCCATCCGGCAATCGGCGTCGCAAACAACGCGTAGAGCCAGGTCATGCTGCGTTGAAGCGGATAGAGCGGCGGCGCCAGCAGGACCAGGCCGGCGACCCGCTCGGGATGATCCAGTGCGAACGTCGCCGCCAGCGCGCCGCCCCAGGAATGGCCGACGACGATCGCGCGCACGACTCCAAGCCTATTCAAAACATCGCGCAAGATCTCCGCCTGATAGGCCGGCGAACTGCCGCGCCGGCCCGCGCGCTCGCTCCAGCCGAGCCCGGCGCGATCGATCAGAATCACGCGATGACCCGTGGCAAGCCGTTCGCCGAGCGCAAGCCGCATGTCTTCGAGATTGCAGCCGGCGCCGTGGATGAGAACAATCGGTGTGCCTCCGGGAGCGCCAAGCTCGACGATGTGCTGGCGCAAGCCGCCGCCGTCGACGAAGCGGCCGCGCGGCGGATGCGCACGCTCGATCAGCCGCACGCCGATGAAGGTCACGACGGCGCCGGCACCGAGAATTTCCGCGACGGCGGTCAGCGCGTGCATTTATGTTTTAATTGCCTCGCCGTTGAGCCAGCGCGCGCCTTGCGCGTAAAGCGCATCGAGATCGGGGCCTTCGAGGCCGGGCATATCCATTTTCACCTTGTAGCCGATCTTGGTCTGCAGATAAGCGAGGTGGCGATAGCCTTCCGGAAATTGCTTGAGCAGATCCTGATCGAGAACGAGTTTTGCCGCCGGATCGACCGGATCGAGTCGGTCCTTCTCATAAGCGAGGCGCTTCAAGACCAGTCCCCAACGCCCGGCGCGCTTCTCGAAGAAATCGTAGAAGCGGCCGGTGCAGACGACGTCGCAGATCACGCCGTCGACCGGCGCGCGCTGCGAGATCGTCATCTTGGTCTGTGCAATCGCGCGGTTGCCGGCAACGTCGATCGCGCTGCCGCCGAGAAAATGCAGGATGCGCACACCGCGCTTCCAGCCCTCGTCATTGACCTTGATGAACTCCTCGAAGCTGCCCTGGAACCAGGTCGCCCACATGCGGCCGTCGTCGTGCCACACGGTGCGGAAACGGTCCCACAAGCGCGCGTCGCGCCACACCGCCCAATTCTCCACGAGTTCGCGGATGATGCGTTTATCGTCGTCGATCACAGCCATTGAAATTCCCCGGGCGCCATCACCGGGCCGGGCAAAGCGCCGTGCCCCGGTGATCTATCTTAGGCCATGCGTGAAGGAGTTGAATCGCCGGGTCAAGCCCGGCAACACGACCCAAGGATTGTCAGATTTCGCGGCCCTCGACCTTATCGGTCAACGTCTTGACGACGTCGGGGATATTTTCGAGGTGGGGATCGATGGCGAGCGCTTTGCGGTAGGCGTCAAGCGCGTCCTTGTCGTCGCCGATCTCCTGCAGCATCAGGCCTAAGCCCGCCAGCGCGCCGAATTGGCGCGGCTCGTGCGCCAGCACCTCGGCAATGTCGGCAATCGCGTGGGGATAGTCGTCTTTCAAATAATAGACCGTAGCGCGCTGGTTCCAGGCTTCAACATAACCCGGCTTGATGGCGATGATGAAATCAAGAAGCCTGATGGCGAGATCGTAATTTTGATCTTCGATCGCATCCTTCACCCGCGTCATCAAGAGATCGCAAGTGTCGCTGCCGGATTCGATCCAGATCGCCCAGATGCGTTCCTCGATCGCCTTGGCGCGGGTTTGGTCCGGCGCGATTTTCAAAGCGCTGAACAGCGTGTCGAGACTGTAAGTCGATTCGCCATGCCTGTTGCGCGACAGATCGCTCGGCGGCGACAGCAATTCCTTCGGGGTTTGCGCAACAGCCGGGTTCAGCGCCGGCGCAGCAAACAGGGCGGCGAACAAAGCGGCAAGGCCGACACCAAAAACGACAAGCGGGAATCGCGGCTTCATGCGCGGGAGTCTATTCGCCTGCCGCGCGGCAGCAAGCCGGAAAAATATTCAATCGGGGGCGACGAATGCGGCGGAAATGGGCAGCGCAAGCTCAACCCTGGCGGGCCTTGAAACGCCGGTGTGTCTTGTTGATGACATAGACGCGGCCCTTGCGGCGCACGATGCGATTGTCGCGGTGACGGCCGCGCAACGATTTCAATGAATTACGAACTTTCATGGAGCTTTTCCTCGAGCTTGGCGGTTGATTAAGGTCGCGGCATGCGGTTGTCAATGCAGGCTCATTTGGCGGACAGGATCGAAGGCGATGGCTAGGGCTTCCGGCTTGCTGCGGTTGATCTCGGGCGTCGGCAAGAAAGGCCCGGCCTGCTTTCTGGTCGAAACCGGCAGCAAGCGGCTCCTACTCGACCTCGGCGATGGACCGCCGCCTGGCGTCGTCCCGGACGTGGACTCTATAGGCCGCGTCGATGCACTCCTCTTAAGCCACGGCCATAAGGATCATGTCGGCGGCCTGTCGCTGCTGGCAATAATCGGCAGTCCGCCCGTCTATGCGACCGATAGTGTTGCGCGCGGCCTACCTAAAGGTATTGCCGCGCGGCCGTTGCCGGTCGGCGGCACGGCCGACGTGCTCGGCATCGCGGTCGCGACCGGCCGCAATGGTCATGCGCCGGGCGGCGTCTGGCTTCACCTCGCCATCGGCGGCGGCTTGCTTTACACCGGCGACTATTCGACGGAATCGGTGCTGTATGCCTACGACCCGCCGGCAATCGCGGCGGCAACCGCGCTGATCGATTGCTCCTATGCCGACTATCAAACGCCGCTCGTGCAATGCTGGGACCGCCTTGCCGCGTTCGCACGCGGCCCGCTGCTGCTGCCGGTGCCGGCCAACGGCCGCGGTCCGGAAATCGCGCTCGAACTGATGCGTCACGGCGTTCGAGATATTTTTGTCGACGAGGCCATGCAAAATACACTGTGGCAACTCGGCGACCGCGACGCCATTGCACTGCGCGCGGGCGTCGGCGACGAGATCAAACGCCTCGCCGCCGTCGTCAAGCCGATCGATGGCGCGCGCGGCGTGATGCTCGCGGCATCGGCCGATGGCGCGTCCGGGTCGACCGCGCAGCTTATTCCGCAATTTGAGACGTCGCCCGACGTGACCATCCTGTTCACCGGCTACGTCAACCCGACGACGCCGGCGGAGCGGCTCACCAAAAGCGGGCGCGCGCAAACGATGCGCTGGAACGTGCACCCACTGCTGTCAGACACCGTCGCGCTGGTGCGAACGATCGGGGCAAAAACGGTGATCCCCGCTTTTTGCAACCGCGCCAAGCTTCCCGCGCTCGCCGACGCGCTCGCGCCGGCGCGCGTAACGATGGATGAGACGGTCGCCCTGTGATTATCGCGCCTGCTGGCCGCGCAAGCGCGGATGGCCGATGCCGAGCGGTTTCGCATCCATCAGCACGATCGCGAGACGAACGGGAGTGCTGCTGCGATTGACCCAGGCGTGATTGGTGCCGCGCTGAACCATGATGTCCCCGGCGCGAAGCTTGAAGCTTCCTTGATCCATGTCCATGTCGATTTCGCCCGACAGCACGACGATATAATCGATCGTTTCGGTGCGGTGCATTTCGGAGACGACGCCGGGAGCGAATTCCATGACGATGAAGCGCGAACCGTTTTCCGGCGGCGCGGTACCGAGAATGCGTGCCCCCATGTCCTCGATATTTTCGCCGATGGCGATATCGGCGGGCATCGCGTCGGTGCACCACATCAGCGTCGAGGCGACGCCGTCGCGCGGCGTCTTGGTATTGGTCGCCGGCCCGTCAAGGATCACCTTGGCGGCGCTGGTCGTTTCGGCATGACCGGTGACGACGCGGCGGATCGGCGTACGGGCCATCGTTGAAATTCAGGCTTGTGCTTTGCCCGGCGTGACGCGTTCGGCATTGCTGCGGAGGACAGCGCCACTTTCCAGCCCATCGGCGTCTTCTACCGGAGCGCCCAAAATCGAAGCGAGCTTCCTCCAGGCGCGCAACGCAAAGCCGAGCACCCACGGTATATTGTGGCGGCAGATAGCGACTTTTCGCAGCTCTTGGGTCACATGCCACAGGCTGCTGCTGCCGGCGTGAAAATAGACCATATCGCCCGGTCCGAGCCGGCGGCTTTGGCCTTTGTCGTCGGTGACAAGAACCTCGCCGGAGAGGATATGCAGGATTTCGTCGACCTTGTAGTGCCAGGTGAAACGACCGGGCGTGCACGACCAGGCGATGACCGATGCGGTGCCGTCGATGCTTGTCCACAATCGCTTCGAACGCGCTTGCGGCGTGCCTTCGACAATCCAGTGCGCTGGAATGGGCGCGGGAAGGAGTTCAACCTCGGCGAAACAAACAAATTCGGCGAGACGTGGCACGGCAGGCTCCAAGCTATTGCGGCTGGCATTTAACCGTAGCCTGCCGAAGAAAGCGTAAATTCCGCGAGCGCGGAGCGCTTAGCCCGCCGAGCCGTCGATCTACCGGCGCGCGCCAAGCGGCCAATCGCGCCAAGTCCGGCGCAACCGCACCTGCGGCACGTCAACAGGCATAGTCCGCCGCTCTGCCTTGCGTGCACTCAAGTACAGACACCACTTTTTGTAGATGCCGAGCGCGGCCGCGCGCCACGGGCATTGCAGGCCGGCCTCCAAGCCGGTTTTGGGGAATTCCGTCATCAGCTCGGCGCGCCGGTCGGCCAACGCCCGTGCGCGAAAAGACTCGGCGAGCGCCGCCGCTTCGCAATTGAAATAGCCGAGCGGCAGCCCCGGAAACCGCTCGCGCTCGCCGGCAAGGTAACGCGCCGCATCGCGGCGATATTCGCGAAGCAATGTATCGGCCTCGTATTCCGGGTGGCCCTGGAAGAATAAAGAGAAGCTGCCGTCCTGCTTGGCGAAGGCATCGACACCCGCCGTCTTTGAGCGCGTGAGGATCTGATAGCCGCACGACGTCAGCGCCGCTTCCGGCAAATCGTTGTAGCGGGAATGCGGCACCCACAGTGGATTGGGGAAGTGCTCTGTCATCGGATGATCGGCGACGAGCGGGCAAGCGAACACCCCAAACCGCTTTTCTTTCAACGCGCGCCGTTCGATGCCGTCGGTGTGCAGCACCGCCACATGCGCGGCGAGACAGGACCAGATTGTCGAAGCGGTATGGTCCTTCGCCCAGTCGACGAGCTTGCTCAAGGTCTCCCAATACGGTTCGTCCATCAGGTTTTCGGCGCGCGGCTCGGCACCGGTCACGACCAGGCCGTCCAGCGGCGAATCCCAAAGCTCGGCAATGTCGCGATAGCGCTCGGCCAGCGCGCGGCGCACATGCTCGGCGCGCGGCACTTCCGCAATTGCAAACAGTTTGACAAGCACGACGACATTCGGTGTCGCGGCCCGGACCAGCTCGATGAACTGCCGTTCGGTCGCCTCGACCGCAGCGTCCGGCATATTGTTGACGATGCCAATGGTGATGCAATTCGATGCGTTGAGCGCAACGGGCGTTCCCGCGTGGCCGGTATCCAAAAAAAGCGGCATCGGCCTCGCGCTCCGCTCTATTCGGCCGCGATCAAAGCCGAGCGGCGCGGCTGCGACGCGGCCAGCGCCTGATCGAGATCGGCGACGATGTCGTCGATATGCTCGATGCCCACGCTCAAGCGGATCATTTCCGGCCGCACTCCGGCCTGGCGTTGCTCGTCGGCCGACATCTGCCGATGCGTGGTCGAGGCCGGATGGCAGGCGAGCGATTTGGCGTCGCCCATATTGACCAGACGTTTGAACAAGCGCAGCGCGTCGTAAAAATCCTTGGCGGCGGCAAGCCCGCCGGCGATGCCGAAGGTCAACAGCGAACAGGCGCGGCCGCCGAGATACTTCTGCGCCAGCGCATAATAGGGATTGTCGGCAAAGCCGGCATAGTTGATCCACTCGACCCGCGGATGCCGCCGCAAGAATTCGGCGACGCGGCGCGCGTTGTCGACATGGCGTTCGACGCGCAGCGCCACCGTCTCGACGCCTTGCAGCAAAAGGAAGGCGGAGAGCGGCGACAGGATCGCGCCGGTCGCGCGCTGATAGACGCTGCGGCAGCGCGCGATATAGGCGGCGGCGCCGAAGTGATCCGCGTAGATGAGCCCGTGGTACGACGCATCGGGTACGTTGAACATCGGAAAGCGCTGCGCCTGCTCTTTCCAGGGAAATTTGCCGCTGTCGACAACGGCGCCGCCGAGTGTGGTGCCGTGTCCGCCGAGAAACTTGGTCAGAGAGTGCACCACGATATCGGCGCCATACTCGATCGGCCGCAGCAGGATCGGGGTCGCGACGGTGTTGTCGACGATGAGCGGAACGCCGTGGCGCCGGGCGAGGCCGGCCAGTGCTTCGATGTCGCAAATGTTGCCGGCTGGATTGCCGACGCTCTCGCAAAAAATCGCGCGCGTTCCCTCGTCGATGAGCTTTTCGATCGCCTCGGCCCGGTCGGACTCGGCAAAGCGGACGGCGATGCCCTGGCTCGGCAGCACGTGACCGAACAGCGTGTAAGTCGTGCCGTAAAGCTGCGGCACCGAGACGATATTGGTGCCCATCGCGGTAAGATTGAGAACCGCATGGTTCAACGCCGCCTGCCCCGAGCTGACGCACAGCGCATCGACGCCGCCTTCCAGGAGCGCAACGCGACGTTCGAGCACTGCGACCGTCGGATTGCTGATCCGGCTGTAGCGGTGACCCTCGACTTCGAGATTGAACAGGGCGGCGGCATGATCGGCGCTGTCGAATTCGTAAGCGACGGTCTGATAAATCGGCACCGCGACAGCCTTGGTCGTCGGCTCGGATTGGTAGCCGCCGTGAATCGCCAGTGTCTCGTTCTTCATGCTTCCCGCCGCAATCAGAAAACACGCGAGTTCTAGACCAACTGCGTTTCTTATCCGTGGCTAAAGATGCCGACAACGCGATCGCGGCGATTTCGAAGGAATAACGTTAATTGTTTGCCATGCCGAATCCCGCAAGACAGCGGCGGCATGAGATCGTTCAAATTTTACGCAATCTAGAAGCGAAAGATTCACTTTGTCGGGCGATGCTCAAGCATGGCCCTCGTCGAGACGGCAAGCCCAGCGCGCATCGACCGCGGCGCCGCCAGCGCGCTGCGCGACTGGGTGCGCGCGCTTGAGGCGACGGCGCCGATCGCCGGCAATCCGCAACGCATCCTCCTCAGCGTCATCGAAGAATTGTCGCAAAGGCGGCCCGAAGCTGCGGCGCTGATTTCAGAGCGCGAGACATTTACCTATCGGGCGCTGGTCGAGCGCAGCCATCGCTACGCGCGCTGGGCGCTCGACCAAAATCTCGCCAAGGGCGAGACGGTTTGCCTGATGATGCCGAACCGTCCTAACTACGTGGCGGTCTGGCTCGGCATCACGTCCGTCGGCGGCGTCGTGTCGCTCATCAACACGCAGCTGCGCGGGCCGTCGCTGGCGCATTGCATTGACATCGTCGCCCCGGTCCACCTGATCGTCGCTGCGGGACTGATCGAGCAATTGCGCTCCGCGCAACTTTCTATCCGGCCGAAAATCTGGTCGGATGGCGGATGCCAATATTCTCGCATCGATCGCGAGATCGAGCGGTTTTCGGTTGCGCCGCTACAGCAAGCCGAGCGGCGCGCGGTCACGGTCGCCGATCGCGCGTTGACGATTTATACGTCCGGCACGACCGGACTGCCGAAAGCGGCCAATGTCAGTCACCGGCGGCTGCTGCAATGGAGCCTGTGGTTCGCCGGCCTGATGAATACCGGGCCGGACGACCGCATGTACGATTGCCTGCCGATGCATCACTCGATCGGCGGCGTGGTGGCGACCGGTGCGATGTTGTCGCGCGGCGGGTCCGTCGTGATCCGTGAGAAGTTTTCGGCGCGCAAATTCTGGGATGATGTGGTCGGCTGGGATTGCACGCTGTTTCAGTATATCGGCGAGCTGTGCCGATACCTCGTCAACGCGCCGCAACATCCGCTCGAGCGTAGGCATCGCTTGCGACTTTGCTGCGGCAACGGATTGCGCGCCGAGGTCTGGGAGAAATTCCAGTCGCGCTTCGCAATTCCGCGAATCTTAGAATTTTATGCGGCGACCGAGGGCAATTTCTCGCTCTACAACGTCGAAGGCAAAGTCGGCGCGATCGGCCGCGTGCCGCCGTTCCTGACCCATCGCTTTCCGCTGGCGCTCGTCCGGTTCGATCCCGCCACCGGCGAGCCGATGCGCGACGCGAACGGGCGTTGCGTCCGCTGCGAAAGCGACGAAGTGGGCGAGGCAATCGGCCGGATTGCGGGCGACACGGCGCAGGGCGGCTCGCCCGGCGGCGAATTCGAGGGCTATAGCAGCGCCGCCGATACCGAGCGGAAAATCCTGCGCAACGTCTTCGAGCCTGGCGATGCCTGGTTTCGCACCGGCGATCTGATGCGCATGGACGGAAGCGGCTTTTTTTATTTCGTCGACCGGATCGGCGACACGTTTCGCTGGAAGGGTGAAAACGTGGCAGCTTCCGAAGTTGCCGCGGTGCTTATGGAATTCCCCGGCATCGGCGACGCCGCCGTCTACGGTGTGGCGGTTCCCGGAACCGAAGGCAAAGCCGGCATGGCAGCGCTCGCCGCCGACGGCGCGCTCGATTTTGCGCAATTGCGCCGGCATCTCGCGTTGCGGCTGCCGCCATATGCGCGCCCGCCGTTCCTGCGGTTCATGGATAGCATCGGCACCACGGCGACGTTCAAGCACGACAAGGTCAAGCTCGCGCGCGACGGTTTCGATATCGGGGCGGTCCGCGACAAAGTCTATTTCGACGATCCGCAGCGCCAGGCCTATGTACCGCTCGATGCGGCGCTCTACCGCCGCCTCGTCGCCGGAACAATTCGGCTTTAGCCGCCAATCTGAAGCAGGCAAAGCTTCGCCTGCGACATTTTATCTCCACGCGGACCGCCAAATCCCGAAATGGCGACGCCTCGCGCTTCCACGGCCTCACCGCAAAAACCCAATCGACAGCCACGGCACCGCGGCGACGATGGCGGTGCCGATCACCAGCGCGGCCATGTAGCCCCAGATCGGCCTTATGCCTTCGGCCGGATCAACGCGGCCGATTGCGCAAGCCGCGTAATAGCCGACGCCGAACGGCGGCGCGAATAATCCGATCCCCATCGCCAGGATCACGACCATGGCGTAATGAACCTCGTGGATGCCGACCTGCCGCGCGATCGGGAACAGCAGCGGGCCGAACAAAACGATGGCCGGAATGCCTTCGAGCACCGAACCGAGCACGATGAAAGCCAGGATCGACACCGCCATGAAGCTCGCCGCGCCGCCCGGCAGGCCGGTCATCGCTGCCGCGAGCGAGCGCGAGAAGCCGGACTGCGTCAGTCCCCAGGCCATGCCGGTCGCGGTGCCGATGATCAACAGGATCGCGCCGGACAGGCCGGCCGTATAGACCAGCATCGGCCTGAGCGCGGACCAGTCGAAACGGCGGTAAATGAGGAGTCCCGCAATGCCGGCATAAGCAATGCCGATGGTCGAGACTTCGGTTGCGGTGGCGACGCCTTTGACCACCGCCGCGCGGATCAGGAACGGCAGCACGATCGCGGGGAGCGCAATAAGAAGCGTGCGGCCGATCTGGCGCGCGGAGGCGCGCTCGATGCGGCCGAATTCCACGCGCCGATAACGCCGGCGAACGACAATACAGAGCAGAAGCGCGAGCACGATGGCGGGCAGCACGCCGCCGGTGAATAAAGCTGCGATCGACACGCCCGTCACCGAACCTATGGTAATGAGGACAAGACTCGGCGGAACGGTTTCGGTTTGCGCGCCGGTCGCGGCCAAAAGCGCGACCAGCTCGCCCGCCTTGGCGCCGCGTTCTTTCATCTCCGGAAACAGCACCGGTGCGATCGCCGCCATGTCGGCCGCTTTCGAGCCGGAAATCCCCGAGACCAGATACATTCCGGCCACCAGCACATATTGCAAGCCGCCGCGCACGTGCCCCAACAGGCTCGCCAGGAAAGCGACCATGGCGCGCGCCATTCCGGTCATTTCGATAAGGAGGCCGAGAAAGATGAACAGCGGCACGGCGAGCAGGATGAGATGGCTCATGCCCTCATCCATGCGACCGATCAAGATCATCACCGGCGTTTGCGTCGCCAGCGCGAGGTAGCCGAAGATCGCCAGGCCGAACGCGAACGCGATCGGCACGCCCGCGAACACCGTGGCGGCGACCACGCCGACGAAAAAGATCAGGAGGTCGAGGTTGCCGAGCCGCTGGAACAGCGGACCGCCAAGCCAGAACAAGACGACGAGCGCCGTGACGGCGCCAAGCGCAAGAATAGCGGCCCGCAGCGCGGCGGCCTTGGCGAGCCGCAGCACCGCGAAAATCGCCATCAGAATAGTGCCGGCGGGGAGCGCCGCGGCGCGCCACGCATCCGATATCTGCAGCGCCGGAGTGACGATCGGCACTTCTTCCGCTGCGTAGCGGCAGGACGGCCAGGCTATGAGAATAAGGAAAGCAAGCGCCGCGGCGGTCGCGAATGTATCGAACGTCGCGCGCGCCGGCGCCGGCAGCGCGCCGACCGCCGCCGTCATCCGCATATGCTCGTCGCGGCGGAACGCGATGACGGCGCCGAGCATCGCCAGCCACAGGAACAGGATCGAGGCGAGCTCATCCGACCAAACGAGCGGCGCGTCGAAGACGTAGCGCGCGATCACGCCGCCGAACAGGATCGCGATTTCGGCCGTAACCAAAGCCGCCGCCGCAAACTCGACGGCGGCGCCGAGCACCGCGTCGAGCGCTGCAATCCAACCGCGGCGGGGCTCCGTCTCGCGCGCTTCGGCAAGCGACAGAGCCGGAAACTCGGACATGACATTACGCGAGCTTGCCTACGGACTTCTCGAGAATGGACCAGGCTTCGTCGCCGTATTTGCCCTTCCACTCGGTATAGAAGCCGGCGGAGCGCAGCTTGTCGCGGAACGGCGCCGGATCGAGCTCGTTGAAGATGAGACCCTTGCCGGCGAGATTTTGCCGCAGCGTGGCGTTGAGTTGAGCGACATCGTCGCGCTCCTTCAGCCCCGCGGCGTCGACGTGCTTGGCGACAATGACGCGGATTTCCTCCGGCAGGCGTTGCCAAGCGTCGCGGTTTGCCAGGAACCAGAAGCCGTCCCACATATGATTGGTCAAGGAACAATATTTCTGCACCTCGTAGAGCTTGGCGGTGGAGATGATCGCCAGCGGATTCTCCTGGCCGTCGACGATCTTGGTCTGCAGCGCCGAGTAAACCTCGTTGAAATTGATCGAAGCCGGCGCCGCATCGAAGGCCTTGAACATCGACGTCCATAACGGCGACGGCGGCACCCGCAGCTTCATGCCGCGAAAGTCGTCGGGCGTCTTGATCGGCTTGGTCGAGGTCGTGGTCTGGCGAAAACCGTTGTCCCAGATCTTCTCCATCGCCACGAGCTGATTGGTCTTGGAGATCTGCGCGCGGACATAAGCGCCGAGGTCGCCGTCCATCGCCTTCCATACGGTCTCGTAATTGGGGAAGGCGAAGCCCATGCCGTTGATCGAGGCGGCCGGCACCAGCGTCGAGAGGATCAGGCCCGACAGCGTGAAAAATTCCACGCCGCCGGAGCGAATTTGCGCGAGCGTATCGGTGTCGGAGCCGAGCTGGCTCGACGGAAAAATCTGCATATCGAACGCGCCGTTGGTTTCCTGCTTGATCGCCGCCGCCATCTCACGCGCCCGGGCATTCATGGGATGGGTGTCGGGCAGGTTATTGGCGTATTTGTAGGTGAATTGCGCCGCTTGCGCGCGCGCCACAAACGGCATGCCGACGACGCCGCCGAGGAACGTCGTGGCACCGGCGGCAATGAGGCAGCGGCGAGACAGTTTCATTGTAATCCTCCCCTGGACCATAGCTTGTTATTGGCTGGGAAGGTTACGCCAACAGCCCCCCTCCCCCGCAAGGCGGCATCCGGCTCTTACGCCGTGGCGCCGGCGTCGACGGTGAGCACGACGCCGGTCACACTGCGCCCCTCATCACCGAGCAAAAATGCGATGGCATTGGCGACGTCCTCGACGCCGGCGAGGCGGCGCAATGCGCTGCGCCGGATCACCTGCTCGCGTTGCGCGCCGACAAGACCGTGGGTCATGTCGGTATCGAGAAAACCCGGCGCCACGGCATTCACGGTAATACCAAGCCGCCCGACTTCGCGGGCGAGCGAGCGGGTGAAGCCGAGCATCGACGCTTTGGTCGCGGCATAAACCGACAGGCCGCTATAGCCGGTGAAGCCGACGATCGAGGCGACGTTGACGATGCGGCCGGCCCGCTCCGACATCATCCCGCGCACCACATATTTCGTCAGCACGATCGGCGACAGCGTGTTGACGCGAACGAGTTCCTCGATCTGCGAATTGTGCGTCAGGGACAGCGCCCCATCGAACCCGAGCGCCGCATTGTTGACCAGCCCGAACAGCGGACCGAACTTTTCGCGCAAATCCCGCACCAGTCCGGGAATTTCATCGATCTTGCCGAGGTCGAAAGCGACGAAGTGAAGCGAGCCGCGTTTGCCGCGCCTCGCTTGGGCCATGGCGGAGCTCAACTCTTTGCTCTCTTTGCGCGCCAGCGCGATGACGCGATAGCCCTGACCTGCGAGCTTCTTGGCAATGCCAAGGCCGAGGCCGCGGCTGGCGCCCGTGACCAGAACGCTGCGCGCGGAAATGCTGCGGACAGTCTTGGCCGGTCGTTTAGCCATAACGCCGCGCCAGTTTGCCGGTCGCCGCAACGTCGAGTGTCGGCACAATGCTGATCGCCGCGGGAACTTTGTGGCGCGGCAGGCTATCGCGGCAAAGTTTCAAGATATCGCCCTCGACCTCGCCAAGCTTGCCATTGGCGCCTTGGTTGGTGGATTTCAGCACTACGTCGGCGATCACGATCGAGCCGGTGATCGGGCTCGGCTTGCCCCGCACCAGCGACATGCGCACTTGCGGATGCCGGTTGATCACCGCCTCGACTTCTTCGGGATGGACCTTCAAGCCGCCGATATTGATGATGCCGCCGCGCCGGCCGGCAAAGACGTAACGTTCGCCGCGCAATTCCACCATGTCGCCGGTATCGACAAAACCGTCTTGGTCGGTCAGCACCGCGTCACTGCCAATATAACGCGATGCGGTCCGCGGCGAGCGAATGCGCAGCGAGCCTTGCAGCACCTTCATTTCGACGCCATCGCGGATGCGTCCGACGAAGTCGGCGGGAAAGCCGGCTTCTCCGTCGCTGACTTCGAACGCGACGCCGGCTTCGGTCGAGGCGAAAGCATGGCTGACGACCGCTTGCGGAAAAGCGTCGCGCAGTGCGTCGAGGATCGCCTGGTCGGCGACCTCCCCGGACAGCCGCACGTAACGCGGTGAAATCTTGCGGATGGCCGGCGACATCAGCGCGCGGCGCCAGTGCGTCGCCGTGCCCAATAGATGCGTCACGCCGCGGCGGCCGAGGCGGGCGAGATGGTCGGCCATCGGCTCGCCGGCACGCGACAATACAAGCGATACGCCGCCAAGCACCGCACGCAGGAAAATCTGCAAGCCGCCATAGCGCCGGACATCGTAAAATGTGCCCCACACCGCGGTGTCGTCGGATTTTTTTCCGGCGAACGGCGCGGTCAGGCCGGCGATCGTATGGACGACCATTTTCGGCGCGCCGGTGGTGCCGGAGGTGAGCAGGACCCATTCGGTCGCGCGCGCCGGCGCGGCCGGTTGCTCGATCGCCGCGATTTCCGCCGTGCACGCGACGCGGACCGGAAGATCGAATATGGCGCTTGCCGGCGAACCGCGATCGACGACGACGGCGTCGATGTCCGCACCGGCGACGATCGCGGCGAAATGCGCGGGATCGACATCGGGCGGCAAGATGGTGAGACGGCGTGCAACGCCGTCGAGCTCGACCAAGGCGAGCGCGGTCGTAAGCTGTCCGCCGATCGCGACGAGAACCGATTTATCGACCAATTCGGCGAGCCGGCCGTTCACAACGGTGCCGCCGATCAGATCGGGCACGCGCGCGCAAGCGTCGCAATCGAAGAAGAACCGCTCCGCCGGACCGATGCACTGCCGCAACGATTGCGCCTCAGTGCATGCCATTTTCATAGACTTTCACGAAATCGCCGAAAGTCACGGGAAACAGCGCGTCTGCCGACGTCGTGAACGGATCGATGCCAAGCTTGTCCTCAAGGCGGGCGACCAGCACGGCGAAACCCAGCGAATCGAGGCCGGAATCGAGCAGCACCAGATCGTCCCGTAACGGCGCCAGAATCCTGTCGTGCTCGCGCGCGATCTGCTCCATCTGGTTCATTATGGTTAATTTTACCGACATGGAGCAAAACCTACTGTTTGTTCATTTCGCGTCGGTATATTCCGGCAACAATTACGATCAAGTTCACGAACGCGACGTGGTCAATACGAATGGTTTCCGCTTTGCCGGCAATCCGCTGCCGACAGATCGACGCAAGCGATGTTCCTGCCGTTGTCGAACTGCTCAGGCGCGGATTTCCGAACCGCAATCGTCAATTTTGGCGACGCGCGCTTAACGAGCTGGCGCGGCGCGAGCCGCCGTCGGGTCTGCCGAAATATGGTTACCTTCTTGAGACCGACGGCAGTCCCGTCGGAGCGATTCTGATGATTTGTTCGACCATGCGCGCCAGCAATAGCCTGGTGCCGCGCTGCAATCTTTCGAGCTGGTATGTCGAACCGGCATTCCGAGTTTATGCGCCGATGTTGATTTCACATGCGCTGCGGGACAAGGACGTCACCTATATGAATGTGTCGGCTGCGCCGCATACTTGGCCGATTATCGAAGCGCAGGGTTTTTCGCGCTACAGCGAGGGCATTTTCGTCTCGCTGCCGGCATTAAGCCGAACGTCCGGCGGCGAAAGGGTCGAGGTGCTTGACGCCAAAGCGCCGCCGCCGACGATCGCCGTCGATCCCTTCGAGCGGGAAATACTGCTGCAGCACGCCGCGCATGGCTGCATCAGCCTGTGGTGCATGAGCGACGGCCGCGTCTTTCCGTTCGTGTTTCGGCCGCGCCTGGTCAAGGGCTTCATCCCCTGCGCACAATTGATTTACTGCCGCGATATCGCTGACTTCGTCCGCTTCGCCGGACCAATCGGCCGCTATCTCGCGCGGCGCGGACGCGCCGTCGTCATCGTCGATGCGAATGGGCCGCTGCCGGGAGTGCCTGGAATTTTCCGCTGCGGTAGCAAGCCGAAATATTTCAAAGGCCCGCAGCGGCCGCGGCTCGGCGATCTCGCCTATACCGAATACGCCATTATGGGCGTCTAAAGCTTGTCATGCACCGCACCGGCGAAGCATCCGGTCAGCGTTCAGCGCGACATCGAAATCGCATCCGAGATTACTGGCGCACCTGCTGCCGCTTTCGCGGATCGTGACGTCGCCGATCAGATCATCAGCGCTTGGCGCACCCGCGTCGGCCATTGCGGCAGTTCAACGCCGTGCGTGGCGAACAGCGCCAATGCCAGGCGGTCGACGCCGAAAGCGACACAGCCGGTATGCGCAGTCGCGCCGGCCGTAGCGCGCAAATTCCACGCCGTGCCGAAATGGTCGCGGTGATAGTTGAAGCTCATGCACGCGGTGGGCTCATCCTCCGAATGCACCGGCACGAGCAGCTCGAATTTCAGTTCCTGCTCGACCTGGCTCATCGCCATCAGCTTGCCGCCGCGGCCGAAGAACGAATCGCTCGCCGGTTCGATGCGATAGCGCAGGCCCAATTGGCCGGCAAAACCCTCGGCGCGCTTCATCCAAAGGGCGCGAAAATCCTGAACCTGCTCCGGCGTCCCGACGCAGACATATTCGCGCATGCGGAACGATTGCAGCCGGTCAAGCATTTTCGACGGCTCGCGCCGGAAGCAATCGCAGGCGACGTCGAAGAGCTGGCCAGCGGCGGCGACGCTGTCGCGGCTCGCGACCAGCGGATAGACCGGATAGCATGCGGCAGGGCTCAGCACGAGATCCGCAGCCGACAGCGCGTCCGTCCAATTCTCGCCGGCTTCGCAGCGTTCGGCGCTCGAGCGAACCTGCGCCTCGTCTCCCGCAAGGCAGCTCACGCAGCCGAGAAAATGCGGGAAGCTTTTCAGGTATCCCGATTTCTCCAACTGCCGGCGGCTCATCACCGGCGGAAATCGCAGCACTTCGGTTTCGCCTTCGCGGTAACGCGAGATCAGCGCGCCAAGCGCGTCAACAACTCGCTCGAAAACCGCGGTGCGCGCGTAAACGCCGTCGATTCCACTCGGCAACAGCAACGCCTCGGCGATCGAATCGAGCGAATGAGCCGTTTTTGTCGGTTGCTTGAATGCAACGTTCATTTTTATTACGCCTCTTTATTTGGCCGCCACGAGCGGCAAAATCTCAACCGCAGAGCGAATTCGGGGCGCCGGTCAGCAGCGAAGCCGCGGCGACATTGGCGAGGATGCGGTCGTTGCTGATCATGATCGGCGACGACAGGATATCTCGCAGATGCCGTCCGATGCTGAACTCGCCATCGTTGCGATAGCCCGACAGCCCGCAAGTCTGCATCGCGCCGGTGACGATCGCGACGGCGAGCTCCGAGGCATTGACTTTGAGCAGGTTCATGCCGGACTGAAAATCGATCGCCTCGAGCGCGGCTGGATCGGCCGCGGCCGCTTCGAACCGGCGCACCGCGCCGGCGATCAGGCTGCGCAACATTCGCAAGCTGGCATTGGCGCGCGTCAGGTGCGCGGCGGCCGGCGGCAGCGTCCCGCCGCTGCGTTGGGCGGCGTTGCGGACAAAGCCGCGAGCGCGGTCGACCGCAGCGGTGGCGATGCCGGCCCAGGCCGAGCTCCACAATAAATGCGCGACCGGCATCATGGTGTGGACGTGAATTTTGTCGTAGCTCACCGGCAGGATTTGCTCGCTCGATCCGGAGGCCACGAGCCTGAAGCCTTCGCTGCAGGTGCCGCGCATTCCGAGCGCGTCCCATTCGACGAGCGGTTCGAGCGTGTAATCCGCTTTGAGGAAAACGACCAGCACCTGGTCCGAAGTCGCCGCATTGGCGGCGCGTCGCGCGGTCGTGACGATCGCGTCCGCCGCCTTGCCGTAGGAAATCACGGTGGCCTGCCGTTCGAGTTTGATGCGCGAACCGTCGCGCGCGATCGGCGCTGAGCTGTTGCGCACGTCGCCGCCGCCTTGTCCCTCCGTGGTCGAGGATGCCAGCAAGAGTTGTTCGTTACACAATCGGCGCAGCAAGAGTTGATACCAGGCACTGGCGCGGCCATGGCGGATGAGGCACGCCACTTTGGTCTGGTGCATCGCATAGATCATGGCGGTCGACGCGCAGGCACGGCCGAGCGCATAGCAAACGTCGGCAATGTCGGCGATTCCGGCCGCATCGCCGCCGAGCTCGCGCGGCACCGCGATGCCGAGCAGCCGCTCCGCGCGCGCCGCGGCCATCGCTTCATCGGGAAAACGCGAATCGCGGTCGACCGCGGCGGCATGAACCGCCGCGACCGCTGCGACGCGTTCGGCGCGCGTCAGCAAGTCCGCATGAACATCTTTCTGAATGTCTAGAACCGCCGCGGTTCGAACGTTCATGAGTTCCGCTCGCAATTGAACTGCCGCCCCTCGCATGCGATGCGATGTTGCACCACAGCTAGCGCAAAACTTACGAATCATCGCGGCATTTAGCGGGAATTAGCTCGCTTCTTTGGCGTAAAGGTTACCATTCGAAAACCCATCCCGTGCTAACCATCGCATCGGCCATCCATGACAGGATGGTTCCGGGATGTAGCGATTTTTCGCGTTTGAATTTGGGAAATATTCACCGTGCTTGACCGGACTCATTCATCCGCGGCGGACCGCATCACGGCGCTGGTGCGCGAGTTGCTGGTCAAACGGGGGATCGACCGTGTCATCGGACGCGATGAGAACCTCACCGAGAGCGGCCTGTCGTCGCTCGACACGGTCAATCTCATGCTTGCGGTCGAAGCGGAGTTCGACGTGAAGATTGCGGATCGGGACATGACCCCTGCGAACTTCCGCACCGTCGCGCGGATCGACGCGCTCATCAGCGCGTTGCTCGCATCGGCGAGTAGCGAATAATGGCCTATTGCTCTCGACGATTTCACTATTCCCTTTTGCCTAATCCCCATTCGCTATCCGCGCTGGCCTAAGCCTCACTGCGGTGAGATGATGTCTGCTTCTTGCCGGTGAGCCGGGCTATGAGCTATGCCCTCTATGACCGTGTATTACGCCAGCATCGGCCCCGCGCTGACGCTGTACGATATCGACGTCGAGGGTGCCGCATTAACCAAGCGCAGCACGGTGACGTTGCCGGCCAATATTCAATATGCTTGGCCGCATCCGTTGCGGCGCATGCTTTACGCGGTGTCGAGCAACGGCGGACCGGGCATCGCCGGCGACGCGCACTTCGCCAATGCGCTTGCGATCGATGCGGCGACGGGGAATTTGCGCCGGCACGGCGATCCGGCCGCGCTGCCGTCGCGCCCGATCCACACGAGCGTCGACGCCAACGGCGCTTTCTTGCTGACGGCTTACAACAATCCGAGCGGCGTCACCGTTCATCGCCTCAATGCCGACGGCACTGTAGGTGAAGCGGTCGCGCAACCCGGCAACCTCGACACCGGGATTTACGCGCATCAAGTCGTTGCCGCGCCCGGCAACCGCACCGTGATGCTGGTGACCCGCGGTAACAATGCCGCGCCCGGCAAACCGGAGGAGCCCGGCGCGATAAAGACGTTCGGCTTTAATAACGGCGTGCTCCGCAACTTGGCGTCGATCGCGCCGGGCAGCGGACCTGGCGCAGGATTGGGCTTCGGACCGCGGCATCTCGATTTCCATCCGGCAAAACCATGGGTCTTCGTCTCTATCGAGCGGCAGAATAAGCTCTACGTCTACCAGCTCGACGACGCGACCGGTCTTGCGTGCGAGCTGCTGTTCATCAAGGACACGCTGTCGGATCCCGCGTCGCGGGCGCCACAAGGCGCCGGGCCGATCCACGTTCATCCCAACGGCAAGTTCGTCTATTTGACCAATCGCACGTTTCCGGCGTCGGGACCCGGCGCGAGAGAAGTTGCCCCCGGCGGCGAGAACAGCGTTGCGGTCTTTGCCATCGACCAAAGGACCGGCGAGCCGTCATTGATTCAAAACCTCGACGGCCGCGGCGTTCAGTTGCGCACCTTCGGAATCGACCCATCGGGGCGTCTGCTCGTTGTCGCCAGTATCATGTCCACTGCCGATGGCGCGCTTCCCGCCGGCATCACGGTGATGCGCATCGGCGCCGACGGCAAACTCACCTTCGCGCACAAATACGATGTCGAGGTCGGCAACGCGCAGCAATTCTGGAGCGGCATGGTCACGCTCGGGTAATGGTATCAACGATGTGCCTTCTTGCTGCGTCCGGTTCGGCTCCCCATTTTTTCGTTATCCGGTACGAGGAAAAGGTCATTCCGTCATGTCCATTCGACCTGTAAAGCGCATCATAACCTCCAAGCCCACGGTCGAAGGCGCCGGCGTAAAGCTGCGTCGGGCCTTCGGCTTCGGCGACACCGGCGAGTACGATCCGTTTTTGTTGCTTGACGATTTCCGCAACGACCGGCCGGACGACTATCGCGCCGGCTTTCCGTGGCATCCCCATCGCGGCATCGAGACCATCACCTATGTGCTCGCCGGAAGCGTCGAGCATGGCGACAGCCTGGGCAATCGCGGCAATCTCGAAGCCGGCGACGTGCAATGGATGACGGCCGGCCGCGGCATTCTCCATCAGGAAATGCCGCAGGGCGATGCGGCGGGCCGCATGCACGGCTTCCAGCTCTGGGCCAATCTGCCGTCGTCGCTGAAGATGACGGCGCCGCGCTACCAGGACGTCAAAGCCGGCGAAATTCCGGAAATCGTCGATGACGACGGCACCCACGTTCGCGTCGTGTGCGGCGATTTTTGGGGCCGCCGCGGCCCGATCGAAGGCGTTGCCGCCGATCCGCGCTATCTCGATGTTTCCGTGCCGGCCGGCAAGCGCAAGACGCTGCCGGTGGAAGTCGAGCGGCACGCCTTCGCCTATGTGTTCGAAGGCTCCGGCAGTTTCCGCGCGGCCTCGGCGCCGTTCGGCGTATTGACCGAGAAAACCGACGGCACGAACGAGACCGTGACGCGCGAGCAGACCGGCAATCGCTCGCTGGTTTTGTTCGATCGCGGCGACGAGGTCACGGTGCAAGCCGGCGACCAAGGAATCCGCTTCCTCTTGGTCTCGGGCAAGCCGATCGAGGAGCCGGTCGCCTGGCACGGGCCGATCGTGATGAATACGCAGGCCGAGCTGCAGCAGGCTTTCGCCGAACTGCGCAGCGGCACGTTCATAAGATAACATTCCGTCACCCTGAGGTGCGAGCCTCGAAGGGCGACGGCCGGGGCGCGCATCCTTCGAGGGCCGCCATAGCGCGTCGAAGACGCGCGTAAACGCGCTGATGGCGGCCACCTCAGGATGACGGCGGATTTGCAGGGGAACCCTGGAACGAGTTGTCGCGGCACGGGCCTAACGCGCGGCCGCGCAAATCTGCTATCCTGGATGGCGAAAGGGGCGCGCCCCCGCAAGGCTGACACCCCGCTGACATAATAGTCTACGCGACCAGGGAGGGAGGAATGAAGAAGCTGCTTGCTCTTGCCGTGGCGGCTGCGGCAGCGGCCGTGGCGTTCACCGCGGCGGTTCGCGCCGACAATTACCCGACGCGGCCGATTACCTTCGTCAATCCGTTCGGCGGCGGCAGCGCCAGCGACACGCTCTGCCGCATCATCGGCGACAAACTCGGCGCCGCGCTCGGCCAGCCCGTCATTACCGACGATCGTCCCGGCGCCGACGGCGCGCTCTCGGCGCTCTACGTCCACCATCAGCCGGCGGACGGCTATACGCTGTTGATGGCGACCAACTCGCCGCTGTCCGCCGATCCGTTTCTGCACAAGGAAGTGGAATACGATGCGGTGAAGGATTTCGCGCCGATCACCCGCGTCGGCAGCTTCACGCTGATGCTGGTGGTCAATCCGAAACTGCCGATCCACTCGGTCAAGGAGCTGGTCGCTTACGCCAAGGCCAATCCCGGCAAGCTGTCGTTCGCCAGCGGCAATACCGCCGGCATTGTCGGCGGCAAGACGCTGGCGCATTGGGCCGGCATCGACATTTTGCAGGTGCCGTACAAGAGCACGCCGCCGGCGCTCGAAGACATCATGGCCGGACGCGTGTCGATGATGTTCGCCGATTTCACCACCGCCATGCCGCACGTCAATTCCGGCGCGCTGCGGGCGCTGGCGATTTCGCGCATCAAGCGCAGCGCGCTGTATCCCGACCTGCCGACGCTCGACGAAGACGGACTGAAGGGCTTCAACCTCGATGCCTGGGCCGGCCTGGTCGCGCCGGCCGGCACACCGCCGGACGTTGTCGCCAAGCTCAACGCCGCGCTGCGCAAGATCATCGACGACCCGGACACCCAGGCCAAGTTCAAGAACGTCGGCTTCGAAGGGTTCTCCTCGACGCCCGACGAATTGGGCGACTACATCAAGGTCCAGCTCGGCGTCTGGGGCAAGATGGTCAAGGACGCCAATATCCAGGCGGATTGATATCCTTCCTGCCCCGCGAAGCGGGGCGGATGAGTTCTCACCGTTCCCGCGCCGCGCATGCGCGCGCGAGTGTTGTCAAACGGCGATGCCATTCACCTCGTCACCACCGGGCTTGACCCGGTGGTCTATGCTCAAAGTGCAGCAACGAAGCCGAGCGGAAAGTCTGAACCAGCTTCACCGCCGCATGGTTTGCCGGATCGGGGTCCGGCAATGACGAAAGAAAGAAGGGAAGCGGAACGCCGGCAGACGCATTTGTTTCATGATCCGCACCAGTGGGTGCGGCTCGCGCCACGGAGAAGGCGGCTTGCGCCGCCCCTCCGCTGTCGGGCGCGCTCGCCTGCCGGCGTTCCACCACGGCACTTGCGGCAGCGACCGAACGCCACGGCTCAGCTCCAGTTCACGCGCTTCCTGGGACGGAACTAGGTAGGAGCGGGCGTTACCCGCTCCCGGCCGTCCCAGTGCAGCGGGTTGCCCCGCAGACCGGTCATATTGCCGGCCGGGCGTTTTGGCCCGGAGCCGCCCGGATCAAGTCTTCACAACGGACTATGACAATAATATCTTATTTTCAATAACTTATCTCAAACGCAGATCGACTTTGAGCGCAGGGAATACCATAGGTAACATCATCTGCAGTCAGACCGTGAGGTTCTATTGAGGTCTTGGAGGGGCACTGATTGCAGTCGACGCGCGTGGCTTATGGCAACTGGCGGCGGCCTTGATCCGATCAATTGTTCCAAAGCCGGTAGAGCCACCCCGCCCGTTGCTAACTGACGCCAGGTCGACTCCCCATTCACTTGGCGTGATTGACGATCAAACAAGACCGAATGACCGACGTCTGCTTTTAGACTACTCCGGACGTCGACAATCCGTCGAACTCGGTACGTTTGGTCGCGAATGACCGAGGCTGTGTGAAAACGCACTGCTTTATTTGATTCTCACGGTATGATTCCTTCGCGATTTGTGGAGGGATCGGATGAGACGCTTCGTTGAGGGCACGGATCGCGGGCAGAACACGCTGTTTCCAGAATGCCTGGACGACTGGATCGGCGAGGACAATCCGATTCGGGTGATTGATGTCTTTGTCGAGGAACTGGACTTGGCCGATTTAGGGTTTGGCGGGGTCGCTCCCGAGGCGACCGGCCGGCCTTCATATCATCCATCGGTCCTGCTGAAGCTTTACATCTACGGTTATCTCAATCGGGTTCAGTCGAGCCGGCGGCTCGAGCATGAGGCTGGTCGGAACGTTGAAGTGATGTGGCTGACGGGACGACTTGCTCCCGATCACAAGACGATTGCCGACTTCCGCAAGGACAATGGCACTGCCATTCGCAAGGTTTGCGCGCGCTTCATTGCGCTGTGCCGCACGATAGGTTTGCTCACTCAAGCCCACGTCGCGATCGACGGCAGCAAGTTCAAGGCGGTAAACAACCGCGACAAGAACTTCACGAGCGCCAAGATGGAGCGTCGCATGGCGCAGATCGAGGAGAGCGTCGCACGCTATCTTGCGCAGCTCGACACCGCCGACCGGCAGGAACCATCCGAGGCGCTGCAAACCAAGACGAGCCGCCTGAAGGAGAAGATCGAGAAACTGAAGGAGCAGATGCGGCGTCTTGAGGTTCTTAAGGTGCAAATGCTCGCCACACCGGACCAGCAGATCTCGCTGACGGATCCCGATGCCCGTTCGATGGCGACGAGCGGCCGCGGCTCCGGCGTCGTAGGTTACAACGTCCAGGTGGCCGTTGACACCAAGAGTCATCTGATCGTTACGCATGAGGTGACCAACGTTGGGAGCGACCGATCGCAGCTCGCACATGTGGCCAAGGAGACGAAAGCAACGCTGGAAGTGGAGAAGCTGGATGCTGTCGCCGACCGCGGTTACTTCAATGGCGAAGAGATCATGGCGTGCGAGGAAGCTGGCATCACGGTCACACTGCCAAAGCCCATGACCTCAAACTCAAAGGCGGAAGGGCGCTTCGGCAAGCAGGACTTCCGTTACGTGGCCGCGGAGGACGTTTACGTTTGCCCTGCCGGTGAGAAGCTCGCCTACCACTACACGACCGAGGAGAAAGGATTGATTCTGCACCGCTACTGGACCAATGCCTGCCAGAGCTGCGCCATCAAGCACAATTGTACCACTGGCAAGGAGCGACGGATCACCCGATGGGAGCACGAGCACGTTCTCGATGCAGTGCAGCGCCGGCTCGATGAGCATCCGGAGAAGATGCGCCAGCGGCGCGAGACGGTCGAGCATCCCTTCGGCACGATCAAGGCGCGGATGGGAGCAACCCACTTCCTGATGAAGACGCTGCCACGGGTAGCCAGCGAGATGGCGCTGCATGTACTGGCCTACAATCTGACCCGCGTCATCAACATCATGGGTGTTCGACCGCTCATGGCGGCGATGACGGCATAGTATCAGTCCGGAAATGAACGCGTCTCACCAACTTCGACGACCTTGTGTCGCCTCTCCCCACGGCGTTTCTACACAACCAAGACCCGATGCGGACATCCAAGCTGACTTTCATTAAGAGGACTTTTTGCCAACTGCATAAATGGCATTGGTCTCGAGCTGCCCAATCTTCCTCTCGTGCAGCCAATTCACATTGTCCGCTTTGACACGCGCGGCCACTTGCGTTCCCATTTGGTCGATCACCCACCGCAATCCCGATCCAAGAGCGATGATCCACCAATCCTTCGCCTGAGCGCAGCGTCTGATATCCGTCTTCCGACGCGACCTCGACGTTTGAGACGCTACCATCCAGAAGCAAACGCCGTACCGACTCGACATCGGTTATGCGGTCCCAAGGATTAAACGCGCTGTAAAGATCTGGTCGCTCACGCTTTATCGCCGCGAGCCAACGCGAGTAGGCTGGTTCAAATATTCGCGGACCCCATGTGGTGACCGCCAGCTTGCCGTTGGGCCGTACCATGCGCCAAAGCTCGCGGATCAGGCCTTCCATGTCGGGTACGAAGAAGATCGAGAACACACTCACGACGGCATCGAAGCGGCCATCAGGGTAGCCAAGCGAGGTCATGTCGGCGCATCGGAACTCGACATTCGACAGACTGAGCGCCTTTGCCTTATCGCGAGCACGATCAAGCAGCCGTGAAGACAAATCGACACCGATTACGAGGCCGTTCGGTCCGACGGCTTGCGCTGCTGGCAACGCCGAAGCGCCGGTTCCACAACCGACATCGAGCACATTGCCGTCACGCGGCAGCGCGAGACGCTCGACCGTTCGTCTCCCAATGCGCTCCCAGAACCTCAGTGGCTCGTCGTCAAAATGATCAGACGCTGCATCATAGGTAGCGGCCGCCTTGGCTTTCGCCTGCTTCAACGGGTCCTCCAAAATAGACCTCCGTCAATTTTGCGCGGCTTTGTGCAGCCCGATGAACGTAACGGAAGAGTATGGCATGTCAAAGCCACTGATGTCGGCTAGTGGCCGATTTTGTTGTGAAAGTCGCTGGCGGTCTGGCACGGATCGGAAGAGTAGTATTTCTCGTCCTACTGCGGGTTAGAACGCGGCATTTACGCTGCGCAACTGACGGCTCTGAACTCAAGAAGGACGCTACGAACCGGATGCCAAGCTCACGCAACGCACGGGACTGGCGCTATTGGCGGAGGCCGTGCGACCAGCTTTGCGAGCCTGCGAAGGTTCTGGGCGATCGCCGCCAGCGTGAACTCGAACTGGGCACCGCGCGGCCCACGTAATCGCAGGCGTCCGAGCCGCAGGATGCGCTTTAAATGTGCGAACAGCATCTCAACCCGCTTCCTGTCACGACGTGATTGCGCGAATGCTTTTGTCTTAGCCAGCGCACGAGCGACGTCACGGGCCTCCTCGTAGATGCTGCGCGGGATCCGACGAGCAGGCATTTTTGGACAGCAACGCGCCCTGAGCAGGCAGCTACGACAGTCGAGCACGCTCGCGAAGTAAAGCAGTGTCGTCTCCCCATCGTTGACCAACCTCCCTGTCGTCGTGAGAATCTTGCCCGCGGGGCAGATGTAAACGTTACGCTCCTTGTCGAACGTGAAGTCTTCCCGATTGAACGTCCCATCGTCGCGGTTCGACTTGTCGATCACCGGTACGTGCGGCGCGATCTTCTTGTCGTTGACGAGCCAGTTGAGGTTCGCTCCTGAACCGTAGGCCGTATCGGCAGCAAGCCACTCAGGCTTGATGTCGAAGCGCTCCTCGGTGCGCTCGATCATGGTCTTGGAGGCGCGGACTTCGGCCTGGCGGATGGCCCGCGACGCCTCGACGTCCATAATCACGCCGAACTTCACATCAATCAGATAGTTGTCGGCATAGGCGAAGAACGCCGCTCCTCGCATCGCGCCAGTCCATTGCGCCGCAGGATCGGATGGCGAGACGAACTTTGGAGTGACGTCGCTGGCCGCACCGAATGCCGCGTCATCCAGGGTAGCAAGATACTCCTTCGTGGCCCGGCTCACCTGCTGCGCGTCAACTTCTTTGTTCCACTCCGATCCAGGGATCGATCGCCGCTTGTTGGCGTCGGCAGCAATCAGACTGGCATCCACCGCAAAACCTTCGCCGCCGACTAGACCAGCCCCGATGCACGCGCCCACAACACGCTCGAATACGCTCCGGAAGATGGCGCTGTCGCCAAACCGCTCATTGCGCGCACGCGAGAATGCCGAATGATCTGGGACCTTGTCCTCGATCGAGAGCCCGCAAAACCAGCGATAGGCAAGGTTGACCTGAACCTCACGGCACAGCGCCCGCTCCGAGCGGATCGCGAATACGTAGCCGACGACGAGCATCCGGATCATCAGAACCGGATCAATCGAGGGTCGACCAATCTTGGGGTAATAGCTCGCGAGCTCGGCATGAACCCATGACAGATCGAGAACCGCTGCAATCGCGCGAACCAGGTGATCGTCCGGCACCACCTCGTCGAGGCGAAATGAATAAAAAAGCTGCTCTTGGTCCCGATTGAGCTGCCCCATCATCGTCCGCCTCCGTCCTCGATTACCTCATCGCCGGTGAATCATGGTCCGCGGCAAACATCAACTGACTTCTGCAACAAAATCGGCCCGAAACCGAAGTGCTGAAACGTCCGCGATTTGGTCGCGATCGGGTGGAAAGCGGACACAGCTCGGACGTCGCAGAAGTGAAGCGCTTGACCCATTTCGGACCTCAAGGCGCAAGCTTACTCGCGTCCGGCCCGCCAGGCTTCGATCTGATAGCGATCGGTCAACCCGAACTCGGCCTTTAGAGCGGCCAATAAGCCGAGCAATTTCCTCTCGTCCGCCGCCGAGTGCGGCTGGTTTGCCAGCGTTGCGTCAGTGGCGTTTTGAAAGGCTGCAATAGCAATGGCGTAGAATTCCGGGCTGCCCGTGAAGTGACGACTGGCGATTTCTCGGACACGCTGGCCGAGCTGGTCGGCGGTCACATTGCCTCGGAAATATCCGTTGAACAGGTCCATCAACAGCAATCGCTTCGCACGAAGTCGACGGCTCAGGTAAACGAAGCAGATCCACAGCAGAACTCCGATCAGACATGCTCCCGAAACGATGTAAATTATTGTGTCGTTGACCATGGAACCTGCTCGCCGTTGCTCGGGTGCTCAGTTGTCGCGGCGCTCTCGCCTGAGCGGATTGTGCGCTCTAGTTTCCGTCTTACGATGTTGATTGCCACCGGACCCTCCACTGGGGTCACGCGCACTGGATCATCATGAACGATAGCACGCCCAAATCGGCGCGGGGCGCGGCCGTACATTCGGGCTCACGCCCCGCTCCCCCGATACCCCTCGCTGGGGGAAGCATTGTGCCGGAGCCGTAAAGGCCAGATTAAGGCGAGTGGCGACGCGCTAAGCGGTGCTTCCGAACCTAAACCATTCCCAACACGTATGCGACGCTGACAACCGCGCAAAGCGTGGCCGCTGCAAGGAACAGAATTTCGGGAAGGTCATAGGATTTCAAAATGTGAACTAACATGGGGACCCTCACAGTCCCCCGACCCGGAACATTGTGCGGATCAGACCAAGGCAAGCGGACTTTTCGACCATCGCGCACCCTATCGCTTTCCAAACCAGTCCTTCAGAATGGCCTGGTGCTGAACTGGGTCGAACTCGATGATTTTGCTGAAACGCATCGCCTTCGCTTTGCAATAAGGTTCGTCGGCCAAGAATTCGATCAATTCTTCGAGTGATTTGCGCGGGCTATCAGAATTCCTCCCTTAGGTGGAATGGTGGGGCCTGATAGCAAAAAGCGCCCATTGTCATAGCCTTGCTGCAGAAATTGACGATGGGCAGCTATCAGTTCCGGCGCTCGTTGCTCGAAGGGAACAATATGCTCCCCTTCCAAAAGAAAATGCTTCATCGTTTGCTCCCATCTGAACAGCTAAGTCAGAATTCTGGCCCGAAACTGAAGTGCCCAGACCTCCGCAATTTGGTCGCGATCGGGTGAGAAGCGGACATCCGATCAAGCAGACACGACCTCGCACTTTGACCCGGATCAGACATAAAGCTTTCACCGCAGCTACGAAATGCAATTACCGTTTCCGCAGTCTTAAGGCTGGAAGGTGGTCACAGAAAATTGGCGGCGAAGCAACAAGTGACGCCGTCGCTGACGACTGCTGCAGTTAGCGGAACTTGCATTTTAATGAATAACTTAAACGGCAGAAAGCATCCTCTAGGCAAAATGACGTAGTCAGCAGCACGAAGGAGCCGACATGACACAGCTTTTGCGTTTTTTGAAGGACGACAGCGGCGCGACCGCTATTGAGTACGGCCTTATCGCGGCCGGCATTTCTGTCGCGATCATCGCCGTTGTGCAGGGCCTTGGCACACAGTTGAACACCACGTTCTCCTCTGTTTCGAGCGCGCTCAAATAAGCTCCACCCTGGCTGGTCCACTGTCATCGGAAGGGAAAGCCCTGGACTTCGCCGGGGCTTTTCTTTTTGTGCCATTGGCCGCAAACCGAAGTGCCGAGACGTCCGCGATTTGGTCGCGATCGGGTGGAAACGGACATGAAGCGGACATCGAATTTCGGTAGAGGTCGACATCGCGTCACTTAGCGCTGTGCAGCGACATGTCCAGAGTCGGAGCACAAGCCGACATTCCGCGCACATCGTAAATTACTTTACCGGATATTGCCACTGAGTTTGGCCGTTACTCCTACTTCGTTGATAATTTTGCTCGTCGTCCTACACAGGCTCAGTGGTCGTAATGGAAATGCACCGTGCATTTGCCGTCCTTGATCCCTGACCGAACGCGATCGGCGTTCCGCCTCAGCATGTATCCGGCCAGCAGGCGCGCGCCGTCCTCACTGTCACGTATTTGCTCGGCCGACGGTCGTTCTTCCGGGAGTTCAAGCCGCTCACCGGGATATGTGACGGCGATCTCCACCTTGTATTCATCAAAGCTCGCCCGCACGACCATTTTCCCAGTTTGCCAGCAGGTCTCAGCGATGGCATCGATTAGTTGAATTACGCCGAAGGTCGCGCGATTAGTCACATCCTGGCGGGCTCCCCACGCTTTGCCTTGCTCGGAGAAAAAGTTCTCAATCTTCTGCGGATCGATCTGGTCCCGCGCGATGTCGAGCGTCGCGGTCTTGCGCACACCAATCCGAAAAACTAGGTTCAACAGCAGGGCGATGGCAGTCGATGCCACCAACGAAGAGCCGGCGACCGCCGCGATCTCACTCGGCATCAAGTTCACGCTCTTGGGAAAAACCTCGATCATGAGTCCGCCCAGAATGCTGAGGCCGAGCACGAAGGTGCGGCGCGTGTCGAGCATGCGCGACATCATGACCTGAAGGCCATTGATCATGATGAAGGTGACAGCGTACATCAGCGCGGACACCACGACGGCGCGAGGCATGATCGCCAGCAGCGCGGTCAGTTTCGGACAAAAGCCCAGCAAAAGGAAAATCGCAGCTGCCACTACCGCTATGTTGCGGCTGGCAACGCCGGTGGCGGAAGCAAGGCCGGCGCTCGGCGTTGAGGTGTTAACCCCTCCGGCGGTGCCTGCGAGTTCGGCGATCATGGTCGCCAATCCGTCACTGAGCACGCCACGCGTTATCGACCGCATGTCGGGTCGGACCCAGGTCGCATCGTTCATCTTCTCGCAGATCGTCAGCGTGCCCGCAGCCTTCATTGCGGCAGCAAGACTAGCGATCGCGAATGGCGCAACGAGCGTGGCGTTGAACGACCAGCCGATGTGACCGAAGTGGGGACTTCCCAGCCAATCGGCCTGCGCAACGAGTGCCCACAGTGCGGGGTTCAACAAACCAGCCGCCGTCGCCACGGCGTAGCCGATGGTGAGCCCGATCAACGCGCACAGCATGCGCGCCAGACCTTTGGCCCAGACGTTCAGCGCGGTCATGCTCCCGAGTGTAATTGCCGCGACCAGCCACTCGGCCGTGCTCACCGGTGTCGCGGTCGGACCTAGCATAGTGCGTAGACCGGCAAGGCCCGCCGCTATGCCGAGCATGAATATGACCAGCCCGGATACTTCCACAGGGAGAAACTTGCGGAGCCGATTCAGCATTGGCGCGACGAACGCCTCCAACGCACCGGCGAAAATCGTCATGCCGAAGACCAATGGCAAGCCGCCGATACGCGCCGCAATCAGGCCGGGTGCGAAATAGCTCGCCGTGAACGTCGAAGGCAGCATGTAGCCGGATCCGACCGGCCCGAGCCGCAGCACCTGGATAAGGGTACCAACGGAAAGTACGATCATGCCGATCGAGAGCAAATTGGCCACCAGCGATATCGGTGCGTCGACCGCCCGGCAGATCAGCAATGGGTACACGAGATAAATCGAGATCAATGCGACGTGCTGAACTCCATTCGACAATGCGATAAGAATGTTCGGCCGGTCGTCTGCATCGTAAATCAACGAGGAGGGCTTCTTGGCAGTGGCCGGGAGGATAGGTGCGCTATACGCGCGCCACAGCAAACGGGAGAACGCGCTACCGCCCTGCCATCGATGCTCAGGCGACTTATTCTGGGTCGTTGCGCTCATTGGACGCTTGCGACGCCATCTTCGCGCGTCGAATAGATCGGCAAGAGTTCGCCGAAAGCGCCAATTTCGAACAGCCGTTTCACCTCGCCGGCAATGCCGCAGAGCGCCAGCTTGCCATTTCTCTCCTGTGTCGTCTTTTTTGCGATGAGGAGTTGTCGAAAGCCGGCACTGCTGATGTAGGTGATGTTATGGAGATCGATGACAATGTGCTCCCGGCCAGCATTCAGCAGTTTCGCCAAACAGTCGCCGAAATCCTTGGCAGTCACACTGTCGATCCGGCCTCGCGGTTCCAAAATGGTCACGGAACCTGCAACTTGTTCGATGACCTCCATCAGGGCCTCCTCCCCAAACTCGGCTCATTCAATCGGCTTGCGCATCTCGAAGGCGGTTGATTCCGTTCTTTCGGACATAGTGCACGTCGTCCATTAGGTCAGCGATCGAAAAGTCGGTCAAGGTAATCCACGGTGCTCGTGATAAAGCCGCCATGCACCGCGTTGCAGCCTAACCTCGGCTCAAGCCGTAACGTATCGCGATTTGATCGTTGTCGGGGGGTAAGCGGACCTAGCATGGACATCCGAAGCGACGCTGATGACCCTATCCGGACAAACTTTCCCACCGCCTTAATTCGTCGGGCTCGCCCAATCAGCGGAACGAATTCCCGTCTGTCATAATTACGTCAAAAGACACGTGGGGTATTCCGGCCATGTCAATGAGTGAGCAAGGGGCCCTTTATCGGCTGCACGCGGCCAAGTGCATAGATCTCGCTCGAGGATCAACCGACCCTGACAGTAGACTGGCGCTTCTCGATATGGCGCGTTCGTGGCGGATGCTGGCCGACCAGGCCGATAAGAATAGCGAGATCGGTCCACTGGTGTACGAGACCCGGAACCGCGCCAGCACGTCGCGCAGCAACAGCAGCAGCCCCAGCCTAACGATCCCGAAAAGAAGGAATAGGCCATCTCAGTTGGCGGCCTTTCATTTTATCGGCGATGTCGGATCATGGCCCGCAACCGAAGTGCCGTGATGTCCGCGATTTGGTCGCGATCGGGAGGGAAGCGGACATCGGCTACCCTAAAAGTCTTTTGCGCGTATCAGTTAAGGCCAGCGGCGTAGCGCCGGTTGGCTTCCTCGAGGATCTGGCGGGCGCGATTGCCGTCGGAAGGATGCTCGGACAGCGTGTCCGGGTCCCATTCGCTGCGATGGGCGGCAAAGAAATCGCCACCATAGACGTGGATCGCGGCGGTGAACTTGGAGGTCGGATTGGTGACCGAGTGGATGATGTCATCGCCAAGCGGCTGGGCGTCCTTGACAGCGAGTGACGCGCGCCAGCCGCCTCGAGCTGGCCCTCGCCCGCCTCCGCGATCGGCGCCAGAAGATGTTGTCCTCGCGGCCGCCATAAACGCCGATGATCGCCCACATGTGATGATTGTGCGGCATGTCATCATGCGGCGCCCACACCACGTTGAGGATGCTTAAGTCCGGTGAGCGATAGATTTCCCTAATACCCGCGCGGTCGGGCTCGCCCAGCGACTTGAGCAGGCCGGCCGGGTCGAATTGCCCGTCTGACGACCTCGCAGATGGTCTTTGATCAACGGTCGCGGCACGCGCGGCGCGGCAATCGCTCGTAAATCGATTGAGATCGAACATCGTATAAGCCCTTGGGTTGGTATTACCCGCGTTCAAGCGCGGCAATTGAAGCTCCGGTGGGCTTGATTGTCCAATGCATTGATACTTAATCTCTTCATGTGGTTTTTGCATGAATGGCGGAGCCGCGATGAACCTCCGACAACTGCAAACTTTGATCACCATCGCCGATGCCGGCGGTTTGGCCAGCGCCGTCGGCCAACTGCATTTGAGCCAGCCGGCGGCCTCCCGCCAGATCCAGGCGCTGGAGGCCGAGCTTGGCCTGCTGCTGTTCGACCGCATTGGTCGCCGCCTTCAACTCACCTCGGAGGGCGAGGAAATAGTGCGCCGCGGGCGCCGTCTATTGCAGGAAGCGGATTCATTGCGCGACCGCGCCGACGCGCTCAGGGGCGGGCTCACCGGGACGCTGCGGGTCGGCGGCAGCCCGCAGCATATCGAGACCGTGCTGGCGCCCTTCGTCAGCCGCTTCCGCCGCAAACATCCCGGCATCGAAGTGCATTTCGTCGAGGATCGTGGGGCACGCATCAGCGACCGGCTCGCGCAGGGCGACGTCCAGATCGTGCTTACCTCGGCCGGCAATGAGCTGTTCTCAGCCGCTTACTCTACCCGGCTTATGCCTTAGCCGTGGTCGCCCCGTCGCATCCGCTTGGGCGGCGTAGCTCAGTCGATGTTAACGAGCTTGCGGATGAGCCTTTGCTGCTCCTGCTACGCGGATTCGCCTCGCGCGGCTGGTTCGACGCCGCTTGTCACAATGCGGATGTCACCCCGCCAATCGTTCTGGAAAGCGGCGCCCCGCATACCTTGATAGCGCTCGCAGCCAGCGGCGAAGGCGTGGCGATCGTGCCGTCGAATGTCAGCATTCCCCGCAAGGGCGTCAAGGCAATGTCGGTGACCTATCGCGGCACACCTATCGGGCGTTGGGTCTTGGTCGCCTGGGACAGACGACGGTTCCTTCCGCCCTTCGCCCAGCACTTCGTCAACGAGCTAGTCGCCCAGGTGCGACGCGATTATCCAAACCGTGAACTGACGAAGCGCATGCCGCCGTTGCGGCGGCCGAAGTTTGCCGAATGAAAGATGTCTGCTCATGGCTTCGGAAGTGGCCACTGAAGACACCAGAAGTCCGCTTTTGGGGCGATTTGGACCTCAGGTGACTGGCGCCGAGAATCACTCGCCTAGATACTTTTTGTAAACGAGGCTGACCTCCTCCCCCCTCCTCCCCCTCCCCCCCTCCCTCCCCCCCCCCCCTCCCCCTCCCCCCTCCCTCTCCCTCCTCCCTCCTTTTTCCTTCCCCCCCCCTTTCCTCCTCCCCCTTTCTTCTTCCTTCCCCTCCCCCTCTCTCCTCCCCCCTTCTCTCCTCCCCGCATAGTCGCTCTGAACATTGAGAGATGAATTCCATTTGTAGTGCTTGTCGGTGATGGACGGATTCGTGTGACCCAGCAGCGCGCTTGCAAAATATGGCATGTCGCTTAGGGCATCTGCCGCTGTCGTCGCATCCGCTGTTCGAAACAAATGGGGTGAAATAGCTATCCCAGCGTCTGCTTAGTAGTTTGGGTAATGAGTTTGCCGACGTCCCGCGCTGACATGGCGCCGTTCGTCGAAACCCAAAGCGCTTCGTCTTCCTACGTGAAAGGCCGAGAAGGACGGTCGAGCCTCTTCGAGATAGAACTCGATGAAAGGGTTCAGCCAACTTGCGACCGGCCGTTCTTCGGGTCGCCGCTTCGTTTTTGTCGCTTTGGCTGGCAAACGAATTCCACCATCGTCCTTTAATTTTTTTGAACGTTTTGCCGATCTCGAGTGACGCGAAATTCTTGATCCTCCTGGTCGGGTTTGCTGCAAGAAGCGCGAGCATGAGGCCATTACGAATGCCTCTCGCCCGCTTGAACACGGTGTCCTGTATTCCCCGAGCCTTCTCGATAAGTGTAAGCCCGGCCTTGACCATCTGCTCTGTGTAGACAAACCGATTGAGCTTGGATCGCGGCTCCTGAAGGAGCTTCGAGATCTCTTCGATTTCGATGAGCCAGGTAAAATCGGCTGTGGGATCAAGCAGCTGCGCCGCCCGGCGAAGCTTGTAGATGCAGTTCCAGGCGGTAACGGAGCTTATCTTGCCCTCGAAGTCCGCCATATAGGCTTCGACGTTGGCCGGCGTACTTGGCTTGCTGCCGGCGCGTTCAGATCGAGCCGGCCTGTCCGCTTCAGAAAGCCGAGGTACCGACCATAGCGCCGGGCAATGTCGTCCTGGCTGACCGGAGCGAGATGACTCCCCGATCCTCCTTTCTTCAGTCGCACACTCGGCCGGCAAGCGCTCCCATGCCCTGGTCGGTTCCGGCCATTCACTGATCCGAAGCGTCTGCCGTTCGCCCTTGGGACTGCGCATGGTTCTTCATTCGGCGGCCTCCAGTTCTTCCTCCAGGCGCTTCTTGATGAGTCGTTGAAAGCCTCGTTGGCGAAGGTCGTCTCCAGGGCGACGTAGAACCGCATCGTGGTTGCGATATTCTTGTGGCCCAGAGAGCTGCCGGGCACGTTCGTATTGGCCCGGGAAACGCCTTGATAAAGATCGCGGCAGCCGCATGCCGAAATTGATGCACGGTCAGTCGTAACCCGGTTGCCTTGAAGACCCGTCGGTGACCTGAAGGCTCAAGTCCTTGACGTCTTCACACCTCTGTTTCGCCCGGGAACAGCCACGGACCGTTTGATCCCCGAAGCAGGACCGGGCGAAAGTCATTGATGTATTCGTCGATGATTTCTCCGACCTCAGGCAAGATCTTGTGTTGCAGTTGAACGCGGTTTTTCACGTCCTCCTTGGGAAACACGAGCCAGTAAGGTCCGTCTATCCGCCCGGCTTGATCAGGTTCTCGTCGAGCTTGATCTTGATCAGGTTACCCAGCCGAACCGGTGCAATTGAGAGGATCGCGATCGCAACCGCGATGCTGGCATTCACCGCGGCTTTCATCGGCGCCGTATGCCGATCGCGCCGAGCCTCCTCCATCAGCGCCCGCGGCAGCCGAACACCTTGTCCCAGACTCCCTCGGTCAGTACCGCCCGGATAACGTTCAGTTCTTTTCGGTGATGCTCCATCTCTGTGCTCCTCCATCGCGGCCCGGAGATCATCGAGCTTCGCAAGATCGCTCTCCGGCAGGCACTTTGTTTCCCGGGCGATGCAAGAAGCTTCCAGGCCATATCAATGGTCCAGACGCGGGGCTCGTCTCCATTCTCCTCCCAGTAAGCCTCGAGCACCTCCTCGACCAAGTCCGGATCCAGCAGGTCAGCAAGCGAGTTCAGGCTTTCGACCGGATAGCCCTGTTTCACCGCCATGCGGGCGAAGGCCTGCAGTTCGCGCCGGCGCGTGTCGATCGAGGATGCTTGCATGGGCGAATTCGCTTTCCCCGGCACCGCGCCGTACCTTCTTAAAGCCCTCCAGGTAGGTCTCGATCTCCTGCCGTAACTGTTCGGGGAAGTTCTCCCAGGGACAGCTTGTGAGCGACTTCACCGGCGGCTCGATCAACCGCTGCTTGCGGCCAGCCGGGGATTTCTTCCACGCAGGCATTCCAAGCCCGGGCGACCTTCCGGCGGGCGGCATTATCGGTGGCAAGCGCCGTCGTCTCGCTCGGTATTCAATGTAGCCGTCAAAAACCTCCTCATTGACCTCATCATGATCGATCCCTTTGGCCGACAGGTACCGGATCAGCCCCGACAGGCGCTGGCGACGGAATTGGTCCCGAACCTTCGCCCAAAGCGGCGCCCAGTTCTGCGATAGAATCGTGCCACGCTTGGGCAGGTTCTTGCCTCGGCAAACCAGAGCAGCGCCGCCCGCGCATTGGCTTTGTGGTTAGAAAGCGTTTTGGGATTGCAGCCAATGCGGGCGTGGTGGAGCTGCTGCATGGCGCTATTCACTCCCGACAAGCGGCCGGCATCAAGCCCGAGTAAGGCTGATCGTCACCGCGATATTCCATATATCCCGTTCTGCGAATGTTGGTGACGCGGCGACTTCCGAAATGGCTCTGACTTGGTCTTCGGGCAATGTCCGCTTCAAGTCCGCTATCCACCCAATCGCGACTAAATCGCAGACGACCCGGCACTTCGCATTTGGGCCAGAAGCTGCCGTGAGCAAGTGCACCAAAAATACGAGACTGATTGTGCGGCGGTATCAGGCCGCTCGCTCGACCCGCGAGTCGATCTTGTCGCGGAGCGCCAGGAAATCGATCGGTTTGGTCAGCAGATCGTCGGCGCCGCGCTCCAGCGCCTTACGCTTCGTCTCCGCATCACCATAGGCCGTAATCATGACCACGGGAACGTCCGGTCGCAGCGCTTTCGCCCGGGGTAACAGTTCAAGGCCGGTCATGCCCGGCATGTTAATGTCGGAGAGGATGAGGATCAGGGAGGCGTCCCCTGCCATGCTGATCTTCTCCAGGGCTTCCCCGCCGGACTGGGCAAACTCCATGGTGAAACGGCCAGCGCGCAGGTCACGCGGAATGCTGGCGGAACAGGATTTCAACATCCGGCTCGTCATCGACGACAAGTATCAGCAGACTCACCCCTATCCCCCTGGTTTGCTGGAGAGACTTATAGTCCGCGGCAGAACGATTTGAATCTCAGTAAATTCGCCCGGCACGCTATCGACTTCAATACTGCCCAAATGTTGCTTGACGATGATGTCATGGCTGATGGAAAGGCCAAGGCCAGTGCCTTCCCCCGCCGGTTTGGTGGTGAAGAAGGGATTGAAAATCTTCTCCTTCACCTCTGGCGTATTCCGGTGCCATTGTCACGAATCCTGATCTCGACCCGATCGCCAAGGTCTTGGTGGCCGCGACCAAGATGGGCTCATAGCCATCCCGATTTCCGCTGCCGCTTCGTCGCGGCATAGGACCCGTTGGTGATGAAATTCAATGGGCCCGACTGATCTCCTGCGGATACAGGTCTACCTGCCCGGCATCGCGTCGAAGGACCGTTCTAATGTGATGTCGAACCCTGCTTTCCGCCCGGCACCATGGTAGGCGAGGTTTAGGCTCTCCTCGACGATCGCATTGATGTCGCTGCCCTTTGCTCGCCCGAGCCTTCCCGGAAATGCAGCAGCATGCTTGACAATGGAGTCGCCCGCTTGCCGTGTCCGCGATCTTGTCGAGGTTGCCGCGCGATGTGTCGGTCAGTTCGGCAATTTCGCTTCGCCTTGCGTCATCAAATGCTCCGCTCTCGATCGCCTCCCGAAGTTCATCGAGCAATTCACTGACAGCCCCGAAAAATGACGACGAAGTCGAGCGGGTTCTTGATCTCATGGGCAATGCCCGCCGTTAGTTGGCCGAGAGACGCCAGTTTCTGGGTCTGTACGAGCCGGTCCTGAGCTGCTCGCAGATCTTCCAGCGATTCGGCCCAAGTTCTCGGGTGCGCTGCTGTTCAGAATCAAGAGACGCGCATTCTCAATTGCAATGACCGCCTGGTCAGCGAAAGTCTCGACCGGATCCTATCTGCTGCGGGGGTGAAGGGTCGAACATCCTTGCGCCCCAGTACGAACACGCCGATCGGAGTGCCCTCGCGGAGCAGCGGGACGCCGAGCGAAGTGCGGAGGCCCGCCTGCCGCGCCACATCCGGCATTTTGTAATCGGGATCTGCGAGGACATCGTGAATGTGAATGGTTCTGCGGGCCTTAAGCGTGAGTCCGATGGTGCTGCCGGTGCCTGGCTGGTGCGTTATGCTTCTGAGATACTGATCGACCTCGGCGAGGTAGCCAAAAGTCGCGGCGTAGTAGTAGGCGTCGCCCTTTTGCCGGGCTATCCCGGCCACTTCAGCCTCGCATAGCCGCGCCGCCGAACCGACGAGCGTATCGAGCACCGTCTGAAGATCGAAGGTCGAGCGGCTGATGACCTTCAGCACGTCGGCGGTCGCGGTCTGCTGCTGCAGCAATTCGCGCAGTTCGCTGAGCAGCCGCGTGTTCTCGATGGCGATGACGGCCTGGGCGGCAAAATTCTGCACCAGCGCGATCTGCTTGGCCGTGAAATCACCGGGCTCCTGACGGTAGATCACAATGCCGCCGATAAGCGCCTCGTCCTTCAGCATCGGCACCGCCAAGTTGGAACGGAAGCCGCCGAGATCGACCGCCGTCACGAGTCTTTTATTGCTGCGACGGACGTAGCCAGGCTCCGAGGCGGCATCGGTAATGACGACGGGTGCTTTCGTTTCAGCGAGCCGGTAAAGAAGTCCACCAGGCTCCGGCCGATACACCGCGGGTTCGCCCTTGCGCGCTTCGGCAAAGGCCGCTGGCACGTTGTGCATGGCGACAGCGCGAAATCCGTCGCCTTCCGAAAGATGCAAATTTCCAAACTTGGCACCGCACAGCCGGGTGGCGTTCGCCAAAAGCGTCTCGAAGACCGGCTGCAGCTCCCCGCCGGAGGCCGAGATGACTTTCAGCACCTCAGAGGTAGCGGTCTGCTGCTCCAGAGATTCCGTGAGGTCGGTGGTGCGCTGGCGCAATTCGTTAAGGAGCCGCGTATTCTCGATGGCGATGACGGCCTGGGCGGCGAAGTTTTGCACCAGCGCGATCTGCTTATCGGCGAACGGGCGGACCTCGCGACGATAAATTGCTATTGCACCAACGAACTCGTCTTCCTTGAGCATCGGAACGGCAACTAATGTGCGAATGCCGCCGATATCAACGGAGCTGACGGCCAATGCGTGACCGGCGCAATAGGCGGGATCTTCCCGCATATCAGCGACGTGGACCGGCGCTCCCATGCTGATGGCCCTTGCCGCGGGGAAATTCTGATCCAAGCGAATCGTCGATCCAGCCCGCCAAGGGTCCGTGAAATCCGCAGGTAATGAACCATGAAAAGCGGCGTTGCGCAGGACGTCCCCTTCGCGCAACCACAGCGCGCCGTAACTTGCTTCGCAAAGCGCGGTCGCCTTCGCCAACATTGTCTCGAATACAGGCTGCAGTTCGCCGGGCGAGATCGAAATGACACGCAGCACTTCCGATGTCGCCGTCTGCTGCTCCAGTGATTCCGTTAGCTCCCGCGTGCGCTGCTGCTCCGCCTCAAACAAACGCACGTTCTCGATTGCGATTACGGCTTGGTCGGCGAACGTCTTGACCAGCTCAATGTGCTTATCGTCGAACGGCCGCACCGTCTTCCTGCTCAACAGAAGAACACCAATGGGGTTGCCCTCGCGCAAAAGAGGGACGCCAAGATGAGTCCGAAAACCACCCCGCTGCTGAATTTCGCCGAGACTGTATTTGGGATCGGCCAAAACATCTGGAATTTGAATTGGCTTACCCTCTAAAAGTACACGCCCGGACACTGATCCGCGTCCAACGTTAAATGTCTTCCCTTTAACAAACTCGCGGAACTCCGCGGTGTGGCCGTAGCTCGCGGCAGTTTGGAAACCTTCATCTTTGGGGCGAAGGATTTGAGCCATATCTGCCTCGCATAGCCGCGCGGCCGATTCGACCAGCGTGTCGAGAACCATCTGCAGGTCGAATGTCGAGCGGCTGATGACTTTGAGCACGTCCGCGGTCGCCGTCTGCTGCTGAAGCGATTCAGCCAAGGGTCGTGCGGGTCTGCACTTCGTCGAATAGCCGCACGTTCTCAATCGCAATCACCGCCTGGTCGGCGAAGGTCTGAAGCAGCACCAGCTGGTTGTCTTCGAAGGGGCCGGGTTCCATCCGGTAGATTACGATCGCGCCGATGGCTCGCCCGCCCCGGAGCAGGGGCACAGCGAGCAGGCTCCGAAAACTAGCCTCTTTCGACGCCCGGCCTCGGTATTCCTGGTCAGCGAGTATGTCTGGAATTTGAACGGGAGCACCCGTGAGGATTGTCCGACCCGAGACATGGCCCCGATCGGCATCATCGGATACTCGTCCTGGAGTAGCCCTAGATGCGTCTCCGGGAAGTTGTACTGGGCCGCCAAGTGTAACAAGTCGCGATCCAGGCGAAATACTGCACCGAAGCGCCCCTGGCACAGCCGCACGACTCGACCAGCGTATCGAACACAGACTGCAAATCGAACGTCGAACGGCTAATGACCTTAAGTACGTCGGCGGTTGCAGTCTGCTGCTGCAATGATTGCCGCAATTCATTGAGCAGCCGCGTGTTCTCGATGGCGATGACGGCTTGGCGGCGAAATTTTGTACCAGCGCAATTTGTTTATCGGTGAACGGCCGCACCTCCTGCCTGTAGATGCTGATGATGCCAACCAAGGCATCATCCTTGAGCATTGGTACCATGATGCTGGATCGTGCACCGCCAAGTGTGGCAGATATGTCGGGAACGGCTATGGCGGCAAGGTCGGGCGTATGGCTTAGCCGTTTCGTCCTCATAACGTCGTCAAACTGGGTACCCGACCTGGGCTGAAACAGGCCTCGCTGCCTCACGAATTCGGCAAACCGTGGCGGCGTGCCGATGTCCGCACCAAACCGGAACATGTGGCTGTCCGAAAGATAGAGCGTGCCGAACTTGGCCTCACAGATGCGCGTCGCATTATCGAGTATGGTTTTGAAAACGGGATCAAGTTCACCCGGCGAGCTTGAGATGATGCCAAGCACCTTAGAGGTCGCAGTCTGCTGCTCCAACGACTCGCTGAGATCGTCCGTGCGCTGGCGCAGTTCATTGAGCAGGCGGTATTCTCGATAGCGATCACCGCTTGCGCGGCGAAGTTTTTTACCAGGTCGATTTGCTTGTCGGAAAACGGCCGAACCTCCTGCCGGTAGATGATAATAACGCCGATAAACTCGCGCTCTTTGAGCATGGGAACCCCGAGCATGGTTCGAATGCCATGCTCCTCGACATTCGTAACTGCCAGAGGGTCGCGCTCTCGATAGCCTTCCCCAGCAGTAATGTCGGCGATATGGACGACCTGCTTCGTTCTGGCGACGCGGCCAATAAGTGTCATTGGACCGGGCCGGATCAGCGCATCGCGGCGCGCTGCGGCATAGCTTGCCGGCGCGTCGTGCAGGGCAACCGCTCGCAAGGCGTCTCCCTCGGCGAGCCAAAGCGTGGCAAATTTGGCCGCGCAGATTTGCGATACATTCTCCAGAATTGCAGCGAAAACCGACTTCAAATCGCCGGGCGACGAATTGATCAGGCGCAGCACATCCGCCGTGGCCGCCTGCTGCTCCAGCGCCTCGTCGCGCTCGCGGGTGAGCCGCGCGACCTCCGTTTCCTGGTCAGCAGCCGAGGACCTACGACGGCGCAGCGCCTTTGGCGCGTTGCGTCGCTTCGCCGTTATGTTCTTGCGGCGCCGCGTTTTGGCCGGCTCGCCCTTTGTTTTCGAGCGTCGTCTCATCGCCTTCCCCAAGGCTCGGACACGGCATCGTATCGGTTCAGACCGATGTTCTGGAAGGGGCCCGGAACGGCTTGTGCAACCGCTCAGGAATGCAAGCTCAATGTCGCAGTTGGGTCATCCAGCGTCATTTCGGCGATGTCCGCTGCGAGTCCGCTTATCCCCATTTCGGACGCCTGCACCCAATGGTCGAAAGGGGCCAAAACCGGACACCCTGCCGGACAGCGAAGTGCGTCACAGTGGAGTGCGCCCCCTGGGCGGGACAGTTTCATGCGGCGGTTTTGACAGTCTGCCGGGCGTGGTGATCCTCGAACTGTGCTGGGCTTAGGTAGCCGAGCGCGGAGTGTAGTCTGCGGGTGTTGTAGACCTCATCGATAAAGCATGGAAGGTCGACAGTGACATCTTGGAAGGTCTGGTAATCCATCGGATAGACGGCCTCGACCTTGAGCGTCTTCATGAAGCTCTCGGCCTGGGCGTTGTCGTAGGGATTGCCGCGCCGGCCCATGGAACCGACCATGCCATGGTCGGCGAGTACGTTGCGGTAGGTCTCGGAAGCGTACTGCGAGCCGCGATCGGAGTGGTGAATGCAGCCTTCGGCGGCGCCTTGCTCGAGAGCCGCCTTCAGCGCCGCAACGGCAATGCGGGCATCGATCGAACGGCGATCGCGTAGCCAATGACGCGGCGCGACCAGGCATCAAGGACTGCCGCCAGATAGACGAAGCCCGTCGCGATGGCGATGTAGGTAATATCCGCCACCCAGAGCTGGTTCGGGCGGTCGACAATTCTGTCGCGGGTGAGGTCCGGAAGATCGGGCAGTCGTGATCGCTATCAGTCGTGGCCACGAACCGCCTGCGGCGCTTGGGCTGCAAGTCGTGCTCGCGCATCAGGCGACGACTTTCTTAGAGTTCACGAGCATCCCTCGATGGCGAAGCTCGGCGCCAACGCGGCGATAGCCATAGGCCTCAAAGTCATCGCAGATCGTAGTCATAGCCGCCACGATCTCCCTATCATCAGCTTTCACCGCTGGTGCGTCATAATAAGTTGAGCGCGGCAGCCCCATCAGACGGCATCCTTCGACGACGGAGATGCCATCGGGCCTGTGATGACGGATGTAGTCACGCTTCTCGGCCGCGGTGCGTTTCTCGAGCCCCCTTTAAAAACTCGATCTCGAGTGCCTGCCTGCCGACCATGCGTTCGAGTGCTGCGATCTTCGCCTCATATTCCTGAAGAAGATCAGCCGCATGGGCATCTTCATCGAATGCCCCAGTCTCAAGCTTCCTGACCCAGACCCGGATCAGGTTGCGTGAGACGTCGTGGCGTTTGGCAAGAGCGTGAAGCGTTTCGCCCGCAATAAATTCCTGGGCGACCTGTCGTTTGAATTCGATACTATGGGAGCGGTGTCTGGCCATGGCTTTCATCCTCCGAAAGCCCGGCAGCCCTGCTCAATTCCAATCCTGCAAGATGTCCACCGCTAGGGACGCACTCCACAGACCTCCAAGATGAGGCGTGATATTGTTTTTCTACTGCACCGACCGTGATCCACCACTGGTGAAGGTCAGATGCCAATTACAAGGCGAAAATTCATTGTTGCCCTTAGCGGCACAGCGGCTGCATTGCCGCTCGTCGTGCGGGCGCAGCAGCCGGGAAACATGCCGACTATTGGCTACTTGGGCGCAGCCACGCGTTCAAGCTCAAGCGCACGGACCGCTGCGTTTGTGCAACGGTTTCAGGAACTAGCACTACTTTGGCAGATTTACTCACGTCGCCGCTCGTTGCAAATCCATTTTCTGCAATGCGGGCATCGCTGCGGCTGTAGTCGAGCGATGAGTTCGAGGATAGCGTGGCGCACGGCTGGCAAGCTTGGTTGAGGCGGCGGGCCGTTGATTTTTTTTTCCCGCCTCACTTTTTTGAGGCGACGATGCTGGAGGAAGGCGAATGCGAGCATCGTCATGAGGGCATGACGGTGAAGGCCCTGCCAGGATCGTCCCTCGAAGTGGTCGAGGCCGAGTTCCTCTTTCAGCTGCTGATGGGCCTGTTCACAAATCCATCGCCCCTTGATGGTGGCGGCCAAGGTGCGCAGATCGGTCGCGGCAGGCAGATTTGCGAGGTAGTATTTCTTCTCGCCAGAGGCGCGGTGTTCGCCGATAAGCCAGGCTTCGTCGCCCGGCAGATGTTGCTGGCCCTTGTCCCTGATCCGCTGCGGTGGTCCGTCGGCTGTGCGTACGCGGACGGCGGCAAAGCGGGCTTTGAGCTTGCCTTTCGTCCCGGTTCGCCAACTCACAGTTTGCCACTTGGCAGCGGCCAGCATGTCTTCGGCCGGTGCGGATAGAATATCTGGCACATACCGCCGTCGCGGGCGGCCCCGTTTGGCAACGGGCCAGATCAGCTGCACGCCGACAGGGTACACCTTGAGGTGACGAGGGATGCCGACCGCCCAGGCAAGATTGCGGGCCGTAAGTTCTTGGCGGAAAGGCGCGCTCAGCCCATAACCGGCATCCGCCAGCACACAGCCGAAGTGCACGCCGGCCGCCATCACGCGATCGATCTCAGCCAGGGCGATCTCTGGCTTCGTCCGCGCAGTCCGGCATTCGACCGGAACGCGCGCTCGCTTTAACCGCACCCGGTCGCCCGTCCAACTGTCGGGAAGAAAAAGGCGCAAGGCCAACATCACCGGCACTTCGCCTCGTGCGAGCGTCAGGGACACCAGCGTCTGGCAATTGGCAGTCTTGCCAGCGCTGAAGCATATTGCGCAGCGACACCGACCGAGTGCTTACCCTTCTTCGGCACCGCGGTGTCGTCGATCACCAATACCGCATCGCTGCCGCCGACCAGCTGGTCGGCTTGAATGAGCAGTTCTGTCTCCAATGGTGCCGCATTCCAGACGCCAGCAGCAACAAAATGATGCAGCTGATCATAGTCGCCCGGCGCAAGCCGCTCTGCCATTGGTTGGATGCTCTTGCGTTCACCGGGCCCGATCAGCCCCGTCACGTAAAGCGGAAACATCCGTCGCCGCGCTTTGTGATCCAAGCGATCCAGGAACGGCTTAAGCCAGCGTCCAAGCTCGTCTTCCCAATTCGACGTCGTGCCCACCATGGTCGGCCCCTCCAAAAGCCGACCGTCTATGAATCACTGAAAAACTGATTTGGGAATCCCGTGCCGCTAAAAATCTGCCAAAGTAGTGCTAGGCTGGATCGACGGTCAAACTATCAGAATCCACTATCGATGGGCGGAGGGTCGGGTCGACCGCGCCACTGAAATCGCAGCTGAGTTTGTCCACCTCAAAGTCGATGTCATTGTTACGGCGGGTGTTCCAGCAGTCCTTGCGGCAAAGAGGGCGACATCGATTATTCCAATTGTCTTTACAGTAGTTGCGGACCCGGTTGGCAATGGTTTGGTTACCAGTTTGGCGAGACCAGGCGGGAACGTCACCGGTCTATCAAACCAATCGACCGATGTCGCTGGCAAGCGGCTTGAACTTCTGCGCGAAGTTATTCCCGGTCTGCATCGGTTGGCAATGATTGCCAACGTAGACAACCCCGATTCCATTGTTGAGTTGCGCGAGGTTCAAATGGCAGCTGTTAAACTCGGCCTTGAGGTCATCGTTCTCGAAATTCGAAAACGCGAAGATGTCGCGTCGGCATTTGCGGCGCTCAGTGGTCGCGCAGAGGCGCTTTATATTGCAGCCGACCCACTGATAAATGCCAGCCGCACTCAGATTCTCGTCTTAGCCGTGGCGGCGCGACTACCAACCATTTATAATGCCAAAGAGTTTGCCCAAGCGGGAGGTTTGATGTCCTATGGGCCGGACGTCCAAGACCTGTTCCGACGCGGCGCCGAGTATGTCGACAAGATTTTGCGCGGGGCCAAGCCAGCCGACATTCCGGTAGAGCAGCCGACGAAATTCGAGTTGGTGATCAACCTGAAGACCGCGAAGGCACTCGGACTCAGCATTCCACAGATGCTACTCGCGACCGCCGACGAGGCGATCGAGTAACCAGTCACGCAGTCATTCTCGGCTGCTGCGATGCACACTCCACTTCCGCTGTGGGTCAGACTCAAAGTCGCCGCTGCCGATTTGATTCCGCTTTTGGGGGAAGAGAGACGTCCTTAGAACGTCCGGCGACTTCCGAGAATGACCCTTATGCGACATCGAGTGCGTCTTAGAGCGGTCGCACAAAGTCGGTCTGAGCCCATTCCAGAGTGGTAGTTGAGCCGATACGATGCCGTGTCCTGAGCCCAGGAGGGGCAATGAGAAGGCGCTCCAGTATGGCGGCGGGTCGGTTAAAACACGGCGCCGCAAGGCGGCAGCGCGAGCGGCGCAGTGCGCCAAAGGGCATGCGCCGTCGCACCTCCCGCGCTGCCAGCCAGAAAGATAGGACCGAGGCTGGACGGCTGAAACAATCGCTGCAGAGAGTGAAGAACACTACGCATTGGTCAGCAGGCGGTTCCAGGAATTACGATTGGAATATCGAGCTCAATTCACTTTTCGTCTCCCCCCGCTTGATGGAGATCTTCGGCTTTGAGGGTGCCGGGCAGACATCCAAAGATCGGTATGAGCGCGTGCACCTCGAAATAAGGAGAGCTATCGCACGGCGTTGCGGGAATGCTCAAGCGACGCTTGTTAAAGCTCGAGTGCGAATACCGCATCAGGGCGGCTAACGGACTATCGCTGGGTTGAGGATCATGGCCTGCCTATCCGCAATAAAACGGGCCCGACATTCGGCTCGTAGGTGCCGTCAGCGACATCAGCCCGCCGTAGGCAAATGGAACAAGCGTTACTGGATAGTGAGCAGCGCTATGCATTGGCTATGCAGCGGTGAATGAAGGCGTCTATGATTGGGACATCACGACTGGCGAATTTTACTATTCACGAGCGTCCGTAACGCCTTGGGTTCACGCCCGAAGAGCTCGGCAGTCGAACGCAACGGCTTGACCATATCCATTCCAATAACCTTACTGCCTACAAGCAGGCAGTCGGCGCGCATTTGAAAGGCGAGACCGACCGCCTCACGTGCGAATATCGCTATCGTCATCGGGATGGAATGTGGCATTGGGCACGCCAACATGGGCTCGCTCTGGGAGATTGGACCAGCCGTGCCTTTCGCATGGCCGGATCGACCGGAGATATCACCGCCGAAAGGCGCCTACTAAGCGAATTGCGTCAGCGCACCGACGAGTTGACGGGGAACCACGGGAGCAGCAGAGAGCGCAACATCGGATGTACTCAGGTCGATCAGCTCTTCGCCCGGTGAACTTGAGCCTGTGTTTCAGGCCATGCTGGAAAATCGGACGCGCATCTGCGAGGCCAAATTCGGCACGTTGTTTCGCTTCAACGGTGCGGCATTCGGCGTGTCAGCGCAGTTAGGCACACCCGCCGAGCTTGTCGAGTTCCAGAAAGGCAGCGCGGAATGTTTCGGCCAGCACCCGGCACGCCGCTCGAACGCCTCATGCGGACAAAGCAAGTGGATCACACCGCTGACGCCGCCGTGAATTTGTTCCGGGCGACGCGGCGAAGTACGGTGGGGCGCGCTCCATCATTCGCGTGCCCATGCTCAAGAACGACATGCTCGTCGGCGCCATTGTTATCTACCGTCAGGCAGGAGGGCCATTTACCGACAAACAGGTTGCGCTTCTCAATAATTTCTTCGCGGCCCAGGCCGTCATCGCCATCGAGAATACGCGGCTGCTTAACGAATTGCGCGAATCCCCTCCAGCAGCAAACGGCGACTGCCAATGTTCTCAAGGTGATCAGCCGCTCCACGTTTTGACCGGACAATCTGCGTAGTTGCGAACGCTGGTCGAATTGGCCGTCCAGTTGTGCGAGGCCGAGCAAGCGATCGTGTGCCAGCGAGACGACAGCGGCGTATATAGGCTCGCTGCTAATTTTGGTTTCCCCCCGGAATTTGAAGAGTACGTTAGAAAGCATCCATTTATTCCGGGCCGTGGAACGATGACAGGGCGAACCGCGCTGGAAGGCAAGATCGTTCACATTCCCGATGTTCTTGCCGATCCAGAATACACGTTTTTTCTTGAAGGCCAGAACTTGGGCGGCTATCGCACCAATCTCGGCGTTCCTCTGCTGCGCGAGGGAGTTCCTATTGGTGTGTTCGCGCTTACGCGTTCGGTCGTAAAACCGTTTAGCGACAGCAAATTGAATTAGTGACGACGTTCGCGAACCAAGCGGTGATCGCCATCGAGAATACGCGGCTGCTCAACGAATTGCGGCAGCGAACCACCGATCTCAGCGGTTCTCAACTGGAGCAGCAGACGGCGACCTCGGAGGTGCTGAAAAGCCGTTCAAGTTCACCCGGCGAGCTGGAGTTAAGTGTTCAAGGCGATGCTGGAGAACGCAGCACGCATTTGCGAGGGCAAAGTTCGCCAACTTGTTATCCTTGACGACGATGCATTTCGTCTTGCCGCTGAGCGTAACGCGCCGTCCGCCTACGCCGAGCGTTGGGCCAAAAATCCGGTTCTTACCGTCGGGCGAAAATCCGCGCAATCCGCTTGCCCGCCTCGCTACGACCAAACGCGTTGTCCACATCCCCGATCTCATAGCCGAGCCGGGCTACCTAGAACGCGACCCTCGCTTTGTTGCCCTTGTAGAGGCAGCGGGTGCTCGGACCCACCTCCTGGTGCCGATGTCAAGGACGATAGCCTGGTAGGCGCCATTGCCATCTACCGGCAGGAGGTCCGCCCGTTTGCTGAGAAACAAGTTGAGCTTGTCCAGAACTTCGCCGCGCAGGCCGTCATCGCCATCGAAAATACGCGGCTGCTTAGCGAGCTGCGCGAATCGCTTCAGCAGCAGACCGCCACCGCCGACGTGCTGAAGGTCATCAGCCGCTCGACATTCGATCTCCAGACGGTGCTGCAAACCCTCGTCGAATCGGCCGCCCGGCTTTGTGATGCCGACAAGGCCGTCATTACCCGGCAAAAAGGCGAGGTGTTCTATCGTGCGGAGTCTTATGGATTCTCCTCCGAATTCATGGATTACGTCAGAGACACTCCGGTCAAGCCAGAACGAGGCACGGCCTCTGGACGCGCTTTGCTCGAAGGCAGAGCGGTTCATATTCCCGACGTACAAGTTGATCCAGAATACACCGTTCGAGGCGCAAAGATTCGACGCTTATCGTACGATTCTTGGTGTTCCGATGTTGCGCGAGGGCGTCCCGATCGGCGTTCTGGCACTGACGCGGTCCGAAGTCAGGCCATTCACTGACAAGCAGATCGAACTGGTTTCGACATTTGCCGACCAGGCGGCGATTGCGATCGAGAACGTGCGGCTTGTTTGAAAGCGTGGAGGCCCGCACGCGCGAACTGGCCAAATCGCTTGAAGATCTGCGCACCGCGCAGGACCGCCTGGTGCAGACGGAGAAGCTGGCCTCGCTCGGCCAGTTGACCGCCGGCATCGCGCACGAGATCAAGAACCCGCTGAATTTTGTCAACAATTTCTCGGCCGTATCGGTCGAACTCATTGACGAGCTGCGGAGCGCGCTTGGCAGCGCACACCTCGACAACAAGCTGCGCGGGGAAATCAACGAGATCGCGGATACGCTGCAAGGCAATCTCGACAAGGTCGTGCAGCACGGCAAGCGCGCCGACGCCATCGTCAAGAACATGCTGCTGCACTCCCGACAGGGCTCTGGAGAGCATCGACCAGTTGATGTCAATGCCCTGGTCGAGGAGAGCCTCAATCTCGCCTATCACGGGGCACGGGCAGAGAAGCAGGGCTTCAATATCACCCTAGAGCGGTCCTTTGACTCGGCCGCCGGCGAGGCCGATGTGTTCCCTCAGGACATCACGCGGGTGCTGCTCAACCTGATCAAAAACGGGTTGGACGCCGCGACTAAGCGCAAGGCCGAAGCCAATGGAGGCAACTATGAACCTATACTGGCTGCCGCGACTAAGAACCTCGGCGACCGTGTGGAGATTAGAATTCGCGACAACGGCACAGGCATACCCCCCGAGGTGAAGGAGAAGCTGTTCAGCCCGTTCTTTACGACCAAGCCTGCCGGTGAAGGGACTGGGCTTGGCCTTTCCATCAGCCACGACATCATCGTCAAGCAACATGGCGGGTCTATAGAGGTCGATACGCAACCCGGTGAGTTCACCGAATTCAGGATCGTTCTGCCGCGCACGGGTGCATCCCTTGTCAAGTCGGGATGAGTTCAAACGCGGGTACCCAGCATTGGCGCCCGCCGCACTAAATTGGAAAGCGTATTTGGTCAATAGGAGGGGTTATGGCAGGCAAGACCGTTCAGCGAAGGCTCGCGGCCATTCTTGCCGCCGATGTCGTCGGGTACAGCCAGCTAATGAGCATCGACGAGGTACGCACTTTAGATGCGTTAAAGCTCACCGGCGCGAGCTGCTTGACCGGGCGATTGCCGCCTATCATGGCCGTATCGTCAAGACTACAGGCGACGGTGCGCTGGTCGAGTTTGCCAGCGTCGTCGATGCGGTCGGGTGCGCCGTCTAATGCAGCGCGGCATGGTCAGCCGCAATGCGAGCGTGGCCGAGGACCGGCGCGTATTGCTCTCCCGCATCGGGATCAATGTCGGGGGACATCATTATCGACGGCGATGACATCTTCGGGGATGGCGTCAATATTGCTGCCCGCCTGGAGGCCCTGTGCTGAGCCCGGCGGAGTATGTATCTCGCGCGCGGCGAATGATCAAATCAGAGACAAGCTGTCCTTCGCCTTTGCCGACTTGGGGGAACAGACGGTGAAAAACATCTCCCGCGCCGTTGGCGTCTTTGGGCTTACCTCCAAAGAAATCAAAGTGTTGCCGGAGCCGGAGCTCGCTCAACCCGTTGCTGATCAGCCAACAGCCGACACTCACCGACCCGAACCGCGGTACGGACAGGAGATTTAATTTTGCATCACGCGAGATGGCGTGCAACTCGCCTATTCACGCATGGGCAGCGGTCCACAGCTGATCAAAACCGGAAACTGGATGACGCATCTCGAATTCGATTTCGAGAGCCCGATCTGGCGGCACCTCTATCGCGAGCTGTCGCGTGACCACACTCTGATCCGCTACGACACACGTGGCAACGGCCTTTCGGACCGCGATGTCGAAGACGTTTCGTTCGAGACGTTTGTGGGCGATCTAGAAACCGTCGTGGACGCCGCCGGCCTTTATCGCTTCGCGCTGCTCGGCATCTCTCAGGGATGCGCCGTGTTGATCGCCTACGCGGTACGTCATCCGGAGCGCGTCACACATCTCATCCTGTTCGGCGGGTACGCGGTCGGCTGGGCAAAGCGCGCCCGATTGGCCGGGGAAAAGGAGCAAGCCGCGGCAATGCTGACCCTGATGCGTTTGGGCTGGGGCCAGGAGAATCCAGCTTTTCGCCAGCTTTTCACGTCGCAATTCATTAGGCGGAACTAAGGAGCAGGCCGACTGGTTCAATCAGCTGCGACGAACCGACCTCGCCCGAAGACGCTTGCGGAACTCGATCGCAAATGGCGATACCGATGTAAGCACGCTGCTAGCCCGGTTAACGTCCCCACCCTCGTCATGCATTCGCGCGACGACGCCCGCGAACCGTTGATCAAGGCAGGCGACTTGCCGCAGGAATCCCGGGAGCACGGTTCGTGCCGCTGCCAAGCGGCAATCACCTTATCCTTGAAGACGAGCCCGCCTTCCCTCGCTTTCTACAAGAAATCAAGACATTCATTTCGAACTAGGACAGGATTTTTACCCCCATAAATAACCGAATTTGCTGCGGCGCACTAGTCCGTTGTTGGCCCCTGAACGTCGTTTGCTGCGAGACAGCATTACGTCTGGAATTGAGGGCACAGCGGACGTGGGGCTTTGCAGAGAGGACCTAGCCGCCCGCGTGCGGTTGACGGCGGGTCATTAGCACTGACGCTGCGAGCGCCTCTCCCTATTGGGGAGAGGCGTAGTGAACGGTCAAGCCGCCAGCTTAAGGGCGTGCTTGCTCTCGATGGTCTGCCGGATCAACCGGCGGGTTCGTTCTGCTCTGAGGCCGCAAAACTGGATCGTTTTTGGGTAGAGTTTTCCGCGGTGATTTCCCGGCTGGGAGGAGCGGAGAGCGATGAAGGCCTCGAGGTTTTCGGACGCCCAGAAGGCGTTTATTCTGAAGCAGGGTGCTGACGGGACGCCTGTGGCGGATATTGCCGCAAGGTCGGGATCAGCCAGGCCACCTATTTCAACTGGAAGCGCAAGTACGACGGACTGCTGCCGACCGAGATGCGGCGGCTGAAGCAGCTCGAGGACGAGAATACGAAGTTGCGGAAGGTTGTTGCCGATCTGAGCCTCGACAAGGAGATGCTGCAGGACGCGCTCCGCCGAAAGCTTTGAAGCCTGTCCGCAAGCGCAAGCTCGTTGATGAGATGCGCGGCGATTGGGATGTGTCGATCCGACGAGCCTGCCGTGTGTTCCTGGTCGACACCTCCACCTACCACTACAAATCTCGTCGCCCCGGACAGGCTGCCCTCGAACAACGGATCAAAGAGATTTGCCAGACGCGAGTGCGCTACGGCTATCGACGCGTTCATGTGCTGTTGTGCCGTGAAGGATGGTCTCTCGGCCAGAACAAGACGCGGCGCATCTATCGAGAGTTAGGCCTGCAATTACGCACCAAGGCACCCAAGCGGAGGGTCAAGGCGAAGCTGCGTGAGGGCGGTGCAACGCCACGCAGCCGAACGAGACCTGGGCCATGGACTTTGTGCATGACCAGCTTGCCACCGGCCGCAAGCTGCGAGTGTTGACGATCGTCGATACGTTCTCACGCTTCTCGCCGGCGCTGGAGCCGCGCTTCTCCTTCTGCGGCACCGACGTCGTCGAGGTGCTGGAACGAGTCGGGCGAGAAGTGGGATTGCCGGCAACGATCCGGGTCGACCAGGGCACTGAGTTTGTGTCACGCGACTTGGATCTGTGGGCTTATCAACGCAGCGTCACGCTGGACTTCTCGAGGCCAGGAAAGCCGACCGACAATGCGTTTATCGAAGCCTTCAATGGCAGATTCAGAGCTGAGTGTCTCAACGCCCATTGGTTCCTGAGCCTTGCGGACGCCGGAAAAAGTTGGAGGATTGGCGTAAGTACTACAATGAGGAACGCCCCCATGGGGCGATCGGCAAAAAGCCGCCGATTACCTTGCTCAATAACGTTGGCGCAGCCAGCCCGCCACCGTAACAAAGCCGGAAAAATCTACCCGCCGGCGATCCAAAGTTCGGCCTCAGTGCAGTTCGACGAAAGCGCGCTTGTAAACGAGGCAGCTTGCCGAGCAGGACACCGACGCCAAAGTGCCCGGTCACATCAGCCATTGCGATCAGCGCCACGTACTCGGCGATGCGCAAATGCATGAGTTGGTTGGCCTTGACCAGGACGAAGAGGGCCTTGGCCGCCGGAGCCTGAAATCTCGGCAATCTCGCGCCGAAAATCCTCGATGAAAACGTCGTGAAGACGCCGCTGAGCGCGACGGGCTTCTCGCCAATGAGCTTGAAGCAGCGGTCCAGCGAACTGAGGATTTTATCCTGCAGGAAGACGCGCAATTCCAGCGCTTCCTTAATATTGGGATCCTGCACGACGCCGCTCAGCTCCTGATAGATCTTCGTCATATGTTCGGTTCGCTGTCGGACGTCACTCAGCATCTTGACATCTGCTGTTAAGTTCTTTGGAATTATTGATGGTCATGAGTTATTCCCTTATGTGCTTCCCATCGGGCCGCGCAGCGCAATGAGTTTAATCCGTAGACGCGCGTTTGATGGGTTGCGGTTATTTCATTGCGCTATTGGCATGGACTTTCCTTTATCATATTTACAACACGTCGGATCGGGCATAGGTGATGCCGAGGCGAGTTTCGGCACGCCCGGACTGGAGCCATCCACGCGCTGAGAAGCGACGATATTTCCGGTTTCGGGAGACAAACGGAACTTTGGGGACCGCGCTCAAACCGACGCTCGACCCACAGCAGAAATTCAGGGCCGCGGCGTTCATTGACCCACATCAATGAACACCACTGCAAACAGAATACTGATTTCGTGCGTTAATGCGCATTCGTAACTCAGTCTGATCCGAGGCAGCAAAGCGTCGGCAGCGACTTGACGTTCCACTTTTCAGCGCGAACGAAGGCTCCGATATATGTCACTGGTTTTTACGCTGGCGTCGCGAAATCTCTTCCAAGATCGACTTCGTTTTACCGCCTCGCTCATGGGCATCGTTTTTTCCGTGGTGCTGGTGATGGTGCAGATGGGCCTTTTCTTCGGCTTCAGCGGCATGATCACAACCATGATCGATCACACCTCGACCGACCTCTGGATTATTTCCAGCGAAACCAAATACTTCGAGGATCTCTCGCTTCTCAGCACCGGATTGAGGGACCGCCTGCTGGCGATGGATGGCATGTCCGCAGTCGTCCCGGGAGTGGTCGGATTTTCCGCCTGGAGCCTGCCGGGTGGAACCATGACTTCGGTGATCATGATCAGGAACTGACATCACCACCGGCGAAGGTATCCTTGGAATGTCGTGGAAGGAACGGCCCAAAGTTTGACTACTCCGGGAACAGTGGTGATCGACCAGTAGCAATACGATCAGCTCGGCGTGTCTGGCGTCGGCGCCACCGCTCTAATCCGCCTCCAACCAGTGACGGTCGGTGCGGTCGCCGATGGCATTCGCTCTTTCACGACGGCGCCCTCTGTATTTACCGATCTTGGTGGCGCCCGAGCCTATATCGGATTGCCGGAGAGCTTTGCCAGTCATTTCCTCGTTCGGTTGAAGCCGCAAGCCGATATCGAACGGACCCGTCAGGATATTCTCAGACGTCTATCCGGCATTCAGGCACTCACTTCGGATCAGTTCAGAGAACAAAGTCGGTCGTTCTGGCTGTTCCGGACGGGAGCCGGTGCGGCACTCGTTGCGGGCGCGCTGCTCGGGATTATTGTCGGCACCGTCATCGTCGCACAGACACTCTACTCCAGCACCAAAGAGCATCTCTACGAGTTCGCCACGTTGCGCGCGATGGGCGCCTCCGACAGCTATATCTACCAGGTCATTATCTGTCAGGCGCTGCTCAACGCCATCATCGGATTTGCCATTGAGTTATGATCGGATCCGCCATTGTCCATTTCACCGCGAAAAGCGCACTGCAGGTCGTGATCTCGCCGAATTTGATAATCGAACTGTTCATTCTGCACCATCCTCATGTGCATCGTCTCGGCGATTGCCGCGATTTTTCGCGTCGTTCGCGTTGATCCTGCGATTGTGCTGACCCGATAACCAGACCGTCATCGAGGCTGAACAAAATCGGCCCTGAAGGAACATTGCGTTTTGCTGTTAACGCAATAAATGCCGGCTATTTGGGGTAATTCGGACTCTGGCGAGCCCACGTTGAACGGCGCTTCACACTGACCACTAGAAATGCAGCCCATTGAGGAATGAGAAGCTTGAATGGCTCCCTTCTCAGGCGGGAGGAATGTCGATGTAGTCCTTCGGATTCAGCACGATCGAAACGGCCCTGGCCCGAAGATGTTGCAGCAGGCGTGGATGTTGCTGCGGCACGATGCCATCCCGATTGGCTCGAAGACAGCTATCGCAGATTTCAAGGCCCCAAGACGCTATATGCCTGCCCCCGGATTGAAAAGATCGCTTGCATAGGAAGCAATCATAGACAGGCATAATTCGCCTCCTTTGACATAAATCCCGAACAGACTGTCCGACAGGCTGGCAATGAAATTAGGATGGGCGTAGGGGATATTATACGTGACAAACCATTAGACCGTTATGGCCGACGAAACCGATACGAAGTGCCCGATCTGCGGATCTAAGGCGAAGCCGTTAGATAAAACTGGCGACGCGACCGGGGTTGATTGCCCCACTCACAGTCGATTCAAGGTTAAAGATTCAGTTCTTGCAATTCAATCGGCATATACCCGCGAACAATGGGAGGCAGCGCTCAAAAGAGCGAAGTCGCGAACCCCACCGGGCGTATGGCCTACAATCATGACTAACAATTTTTGATCCGGCCTTTTGCCTTTGGCTCGCCGGTAACAATCTTCGCCAGCTTGGCCTCAAATGTTATGGGCGTATGGTCAGCGAGTGTGGGCTTATCAACCCTCGGCCCATACCTGTGCTTTAGCCCTGGTTGCCAACGGCCGGGGCTTTTTTTGACCGGAACGCAGGCGCCCGCTCTCGTTACCGATTCGAGCCCCTTAATTTCGCCTTGGTCTAATCCGTCACAATGGTCCGGGTCGGGGGACTGTGAGGGTCCCATGTTAGTTCGCATTTTGAAATCCTATGACCTTCCCGAAATTTTATTTCTTGCGTCAGCCACGCTTTGCGCGGTTGTCAGCGTCGCATACCTGTTGGGAATGGTTTAGGTTCGGAAGCGCAGCTTAATCACTGCAGCGCGTTGCCGGCTCGCCTTAATCTGGCCTTTACGTCGCCGGCACAATGCTTCCCCCAGCGAGGGGTATCGGGGGAGCGGGGCGTGAGCCCGGATGTACGGCCGCGCCCCGCGCCGGTAGTCCAGCGCGGTTTCGTTGAGCCGGGTTTTGGCAAAGGGGAACTTCGGGCGGTCTGCGGTGTTATGGATTCCGGACGGGCCTCCTCACAGTCCCCCATAGCCCCTCACCCCCATGGGGAGGGTCCCGTCCACTAAGCCCCGTTCGCGGGGCTTTTGTTTTGTCGCAAGGGCTCGCCTCGCGCCTTAGCCAGCATCAGAGATTAGTGCGGCCCGACCGACCTACGGATATTTCCTGAGTTGCAGAAGCGCCGCAGCCTGATTACGGGGGGATATGATTCCTTTCGTCTATCGATGCCCCGTCACCGGCCTGAACGTCCAGGGATTTTTCGCCGACGAAGTGCCACCGAAAGAAACCGACACTTATGAACCCGTCACCTGCGTGGCTTGCACGCGCATCCATCTGGTGAACCGATCAACCGGCAAGGCGCTCGGCGCGGGAGACGAAAATTAGCTCAAATGGTCAATGCTTCGCGCCTACCCGTACCCCAACCTAGCCGCTAATCGCCGAGGCGAACGATGCCCCAAAAAATATTATGTCCGAAATGCCACGGCCAAAGAACGACTTCTTGCCCTGCATGTTCTGGCACTGGCAAAAAATCCATCGTAGGTATCAAGACTGGAGATTGTAAGGAATGCAACGGAACTGGCCGACGCCGCTGCGATGTTTGCGGTGGTGCAGGCGAGATTGAACCAACAAGTCCAGAGCAGGCCAATCCCACGCGGGCGGCCAGATCAGTCTTATGAGCAGTTTTAGCCGCCACGGCGACCGGCGCATCAGGTCCGGCAGCTTGGCGATGTTCGTCGGCGATGCGCCGCGCCTCGTCCTTGGTGAGCAGCTTGGCCGTTGATCGCCGGCCGGGCTCCTCCTCGAATTAGACATAGGCCAGCGCTTGACCCGTCCGCGTCCTTCGGGCGGCGGAAAGCGTCGGGTGGGCATTTCGATTTTAACCAATCGTTAAACTTTTAGATGCGTTGGCAAACGAATGTGGTAAAGCGCGTTCGACAGAGGACATCCCTGTGGCGCGATTTATCGGTCTTTCTGAAATTCTATTCGCCATGGCCAGCGGCACGGTAGTTGTCGGAACCGCTTATCTGTTTGATTTAGCGATCAGCGGTTTAGTGCAGGTGATGCTTTTGGGTTCTTGAGCTTCCCTGCGTCTTCCTTTGTGGTACTCCACACCTTCCATCGACATCACCATCTGCAACGGCACCGCGACTTTCACGGTATCAGCTCCACGGGCCGCTTCATCGAGCTGTGCCGCCACATAGCGCCAATTATCTTTTTCGCGAGTTTGCCGCGGCAAATGCCGGAGCAGGCATTCGCACGTCGGCGAGCGTCTTCAAAGGTTCGGCGGCGAGAGGTTTGATCCTGGTCGAATGCGTCTTATTGACCAGGACCTGATCCGCGGAAGGCATTATGGCCAGCGGTCATGTGAACCGCACACAAAGGCCGAACACATGGCTGCACCGACCAATGCTGCACTCGTGAAGAAAGTTCTTGCCAACTCGGAGCCGTCCACACATGGCCCTTTTCGACGCTCGCCGCGACGCAGCGGTATGTCTGGAGTTGAGGGACAAGCCGACATTACGCGGACATCACCGAAATGACGCGGATGATGCTGTGGACGGCGCCCACTCTGCGGCATCGGAGTGCCATAGGGTGGTTGCGTCTCGAAACGCACCACATTGAGGGGAGCCGTCCATGGGCGAAGTTAGCACAATTGGTCTCGATATTGCGAAGTCGGTGTTTGAGGTCCACGGCGTGGACGTTGATGGCGCGGTGGTAATCCGCAAGCGGATGAGCCGTGCCAAGGTGTTGGAGTTCTTTGCGGCTCTGCCGCCATGTCTAGTGGGGATTGAGGCGTGTCCGAGCGCACATCATTGGAGCCGTAAGCTTCAGGCCCTGGGTGATACGGTGAAGCTGATGCCGCCGAGCTATGTGAAGGCCGATCCTCAAGCGCAGCAAGAATGATGCGAACGATGCCGCCGCGATCTGCGAGGCGGTGACGCGACCGTCGATGCGTTTCGTGCCAATAAAATCTGAACAGCAGCAATCAGGTTTGATGCTGCATCGCAGCCGGCAGCTTCTCGTTCGTCAGCGAACGATGCTATCGAACGCGATCCGCGGGCACATGGCCGAGCTCGGTATCATCTCGGCTAAGGGCCGCAATGGCACGGCCGAGCTATTGGAGGTCATTGCGAATGCGGATGATGACCGCATTCCAGCGGTTGCGCGATTGAGCCCTGACGCTCTTCTCGGCAATATGCAAATGCCACGGCAGAGATCAGAGCCATTGAGAAGCATACATCTTGGCACGATCGTGTGAAGAAAGCCGGCGGCTTGAGGAGATACCTGGCGTCGGGCCGATGTCGCCACTGCCTTGGTTGCCGACGTCGGCGATTGGAAAGCATTTTGGTCGGAACACAACTTGGCGGCCTGGATCGGCTGTTCCCGAGCAGCATTCGACGGGTCGCAAGCAGCGACTCGGCGGAATTCAAAGAGGGCAATCGATATTTGCGATGGTTGCTCTTCGCTGGAACTATGGCTATAATTCGATATGGCGGCAACACGGTATTAAGCGGCTCTGGCTGGCGCGTATATTGAACGTCGACCGATCAAGGTCGCTATTTTCGCGCTGGCCAATAAGATCGCACGCATGGCCTGGGCCCATGATGGTACGCGGAGAACGCTTTAAGGGCCGAGATTACTCTGCGGAAGCGGCATAGCCAGAGTACATCAAGAGCTTTCAACGAATTGGCGAGGGCATAACAACGTAATGCAGATACGGTCGTTCCGGGGATCGGGAGAACCCGTTGGGTCATCGCACTTCCGAGTGCGTGTAAGACGATCGGGACTCGATCCGCGCAGAGCGTTAGGGCCAGCGGCCATCCGAGCCGCATCAACAGGCCGAACACGTGACCGCACCCGACGAAAGCTGCAGCAAGCCAGAAAGCCCTTGCCATGGCGCCGTCCACACGTGACCCAAAAGCGACATCGCTGCTCGATAGACACCGTGCCCGGTGATCCGAGTGTCGCGGCCGTTGGATGAACGCGGGGGGCGTTTTGCATGGCGAGGAGCGCCTTCAAAGGAGGCTAGCTGCAATCCTGTCGGCAGACGTTGTCGGTTACTCGCGCCTCATGGGCCTCGACGAGGCGGAACTCTCCACGCCTAATGCCTTGAGGCACGGTCGTCGACCCGGCGATTGCCGCCCATTCGGTGGCAGCGTCAAGCTCATGGGCGACGGTGCGCTGGAGAGTTCGCGAGCGCTGGAGACGCGTCACTGCGCCATCGAAATCCAGAGACAGCTTCGGGATCACGATGCCGGCCGCACCGAAGCCGATCCGATCCGGTTCCGGATCGGGATCAACGTCGGCGATATCATCATCGATGGCGAGGATATCCTCGGCGACGGCGTCAACATCGCGGCGCGGATCGAAGGCGTCGCCGAGCCTGGCGGCATCTCGATTCTCGAGGACGCCTGGCGGCAGGTTCAGGGCAAGGTTGTGGCCAACTTTGTCGATGCTCGCGAGCAGAGCCTGAAGAACATCGCGAGGCCCGTGCGCTCTATCGGTTGGAATTCGGCGGAAGGCCACGTTTCCGTTCCAATGTCACCCCCGCCGCCGTTGCCGTCTGACGAGCCTTCCATCGCAGTCCTAGCCTTCAACGATACGAGCGGAGACCCCGAGCAGGAGTATTTTCCAGCCGGTATCAGCGAGGACATCGTCACCGATCTTTGGAAGCGTCGGAGCTGACGTCATCGCCCGCACTCGAGCTTCACCTTCAAGGGCAAGCCGGTTGACGTGAAGCCGGTCGGCGGTGAACTCGGCGTGCGCTACGTGCTGGAAGGTAGCGTGCGGAAAGCGGGCAACCGCGTCCGCGTTACCGGCCAGCTCATCGACGCAGAGAGCGGTGCACATATATCGGCCGACCGCTTCGATCGCGACCTCACCGACATCTTCGCCGTGCAGGACGAACTCACGCAGGAGATCATTGCTGCGCTCAAGATCAAGTTAAGCCCGGTCGAAAAAGCGTTGATCGCCGATCGCGGCACCCAGAACGTGGATGCCCATGACCTCTTCCTCCGGGGTCGTGAGCTGTTGTTCGCGTCGAAGAGAGGTCGCGATATTTTCGAGCAATTTATGTCCTGTTTCGGCGCTCTATAGAACTTGACCCTAACTATGCCAGCGCCTACGCGGGCCTCGGCATGGGCTACGCATTCGATTATCAGAACCATTGGAGCGATACGCCGGAGAAGTCACTCGATCAGGCTCAACGCTTGGTCGACGAGGCGATCGCCAAGAATGACAAGGACGCTTTCGCCCGTTTCGTCGCCTCCGTGGTCGCCACCCGGAAGAAGGATTATGAGCGATGGGCCCGTGAGGCCGACAAGGCCTTGGCGCTCAACCCCAACTATGCACTTGCGCTCCTAACAAGGGGAAATGTGCACATTTATACGGGAGAGCCGGCCAAGGCGATCCCCTACATCGAACGGGCGATGCGTCTGACCCAGACCCGGACAGCCTAAATGGTCAATACGTGCATTTCCTCGGCAGTGCTTATTTCGTGGCCGGTGACTATGGGACCGCGGCGACTTGCTTCAAGGAACGCATCACGATCAACCCGACGACGGACTTGTCCGCGCCTTCCTCGCTTCGGCGTTAGGCCATTTGGGTCGTGTGGAGGAGGCCCGCCAGGTTTGGGGCGAGCTCAAGGAGATCAATCCGCGATACTCTTACGTCAATCATTTTGCTCGACTGCCGTTTAGAGACCCCGCCGATGCCGATAAGCTAACCGAGGGCCTGCGCAAGGCCGGCCTAGTAGAATAATTGCTCACCAAAGGAACCCAATAATTAGCCGCAACAATGTCTCCTCCTGGCCTAGGCTGTGTAAAAACGCGGCGGTGTCCAAGCGCAGTAGAATAAACGTTCGGTCAGATCGCAGTTAAGGACGCAAAGATTCGCAAGCCTGTCCGGTTTTGGTTGACTTGAGAAATACCATTCTCGCGACCTTCCAATTTTTTGCGTTTTCACACAGGCTAGGCCCCGAGCCGACATTTGTGGCGCGACCTAACCTGCTAACGTACTCAAGTAACTTTGGTAAGTGAGCTAGGGCCGGGATCATGTCTTTCTCCAACTGTGCCATACGTGCTCGGCGGCACTTCTACAGAACGAGACCGACTAATCGCTCAGGCTGATGGTCTTGAAGGGCCTGCGCGGTGGATGCTCGATCACATTGCCCTAAAGTCAGGTCTTCGAGTCGTTGACGTCGGCTGTGGACCAATTGGAATCGTGAACCTTTTGTCCGAACGGGTTGGCTCGGAAGGTATCGTGATCGGCGTGGAACGAGAGCCCCGTTTTTTCGAAATGGCGCGCGCCGAACTGCGCAGACGCGCCCTATCAAACGTAGAATTGGTAAATGCCGATGCCATGAAAACTGGCCTTGATAAAAACCCATATGATTTTGTTCACGAACGGCTGGTGCTAATCAATATTCCGCTGGCAGCGCAACAAGCTATCCTAGAAGAGATGGTATCTATTTTGAAACCTGGGGGAACAATTGCCATTGAAGAGTTTGATTTTGTGTCCTTCGCTTGTGACCCGGACCATCCGTCGTGGAACGTTCTATTCAACGCTGGTGCGATGCATTTCACGCGGCTTGTGGCGGCAATCTGTTCATTGGCCGTTCTCTGGCTCGCTTGCTGCGGTCAGCCGGTGTGGAAAACGTGCGGCTGCACGCGCACACAAACCTCCCGCAAGTCGGAGAATACCAACGAACGCACCTCCTTTCGCTTATTGAATCGATGCATGATCTTATGGTTCGCTCCGGCAAATTTACCGCCGCGGAATTGCGAGAGCATGTGACAGCGTTGGCTGAACATCTGAGCAATCCAAAAACGACGCTCATAGATCGCCTAGTGTTTCAGGCTTGGGGGACAAAACCAAATTGACTTGCAGGTTGGTCGGCCGTTGGCCGAAATTTGTGGCCGAAGTGGATTGTAGACCAGAAGGCTTCAAAACGGTCGTTTGAGTGATAAGATACCTGAAATTCGTGGGCGACGGCGTCATGATGGGGCGTGCCTCGACGAGCGGCAAGGCGAGCAAACGCCAGCGACGCGGCATTAAAGGCCGCCGGCGACACCCTCGGGAACCGATCTCCAATTTAGAGAAGGAACCCCGCAAACCGTCTCGTGAGCTTGCGGAGTTGCAAAAGCAACTGGCTGATTCGCTGGCGCGGCAGAAGGCAACCGCCCATCTGCTCGAGGTCATCAGCCGTTCGACCTTCGACTTGCAGATCGTGCTCGATGCAGTGGTGGCATCAGCTGCTGAGCTTTGTGAAGCTGATGTTGCGGCCATTACGCACCCGAAGGGTGATCATTTCGAGCACGTAGCGTCGTACGGCTATTCGGATGAATACCGGACATACATGAAGAGCGTCCGCGCTGGCGTCGGGCGCGCCTCAATCTCAGGCAGGACGACGCTTGAAGCCAGACCGGTCCATATCCTCGACCTTGAAGCTGACCCGCACTACGCACTGGAGAAGTTCGGCAGCCGCACGTCGCTTGGCGTTCCACTGCTGCGCGACGGGACGGTAATCGGCGTCCTTGTCTTGCAACGAAAGACAGTCAGGGCCTTCACAGACTCGCAGGTCGAATTGGTCAAGACCTTCGCTGCCCAGGCCGTCATCGCCATCGAGAACGCGCGGCTGCTCAATGAACTGCGCCAGCGTACGGACGACCTGACCGAATCTCTGGAACAACAGACGGCAACAGCGGAGGTACTGAAAGTTATTTCGAGTTCGCGCGGTGACTTGCAGCCAATCTTTCATGCCGCGCTCGAAAACGCGACGCAGCTTTGTGCGGCGAAATTCGGCAATCTTTATCTTTGTGAAAACGACGCCTTTCGCCTTATCACAATGCACAACGTGCCGCCGGCATTCGCGGAGGCGCGCGGCCGTAACCCTCTGGTTCACCCCGAACCGGGTAGCGCGCTTCACCGCATCCAAAGCACCAAGCGGGTTATTGCATTCCCGACGTCACCCTGGAAAAAGGTTTTATTGAGCGTCAGCCTCGTTTTGTCTCGATGGTGGAGCTTGGCGGTTTCCGTGCCATGCTCGCGGTGCCGATGCTGAAGGATGGTGATCTGCTTGGCGCAATCATGATCTACCGGCAGGAGACCGGCTATTTCACCGACAAGCAGATCGAGCTAGTCCAGAACTTCGCCGCACAGGCCGTCATCGCCATCGAGAACGCGCGGCTGCTGCAGGAATTGCGCGAAAGTCTCGATCGCCAGACCGCTACCGCCGAGATATTGGAGGTCATCAACAGGTCGCCGGGCAACCTCGCACCGGTGTTCGATGCGATGGTCGAAAGGGCGATGCGGCTTTGCGAGGCCGCCTATGGACACGTCTTTGTGTATGACGGCGAATTATTTCATCTCGTGGCGGCGCACGGCGAGGCACGCTATGTCGATTGGATACGAGAAAGTGGACCTCGGCCGCCGGCATCTTCTCTCACCTTTGGCCGGATCGTGGCGGGCGAGCCTCTTGTCCATATCGGCGATATTGCGGAGGACGAGCCCTACCGGACCGGAAATCCACGAGCCCGGACGATCGTTGATGAGCACGGCATCCACACTTTGCTGAGCGTCGCGTTGCGCAAGGAGGATAAACTTCTCGGTACGATCGTTCTCTACCGGCAGGAAGCACGACCGTTTTCCGATAAGCAGATCATGCTGGTGCTGAACTTCGCCGCCCAGGCGGTCGTCGCGATGGAAAACGCGCGGCTGCTCAACGAATTGCGCGAGTCCCTGGATAATCTGCGTACCGCACAGGACCGCTTGGTGCAGACCGAGAAGCTGGCCTCGCTCGGCCAGTTGACCGCCGGAATCGCCCACGAGATCAAGAACCCGTTGAATTTCGTCAACAATTTCTCGGCAGTCTCGGTGGAACTCATCGACGAGTTACGGGGTGCGCTTGGCAGCGCACACCTCGACAACAAGCTGCGCGGGGAGATCAACGAGATCGCGGATACGCTGCAAGGCAATCTCGACAAGGTCGTGCAGCACGGCAAGCGCGCCGACGCGATCGTCAAGAACATGCTGCTGCACTCGCGCCAAGGGTCTGGAGAACACCGGCCCGTCGATGTCAACGCTCTCGTCGAGGAGAGCCTCAATCTGGCCTATCACGGGGCACGAGCCGAGAAGCAGAGCTTTGAAATCACCTTAGAGAAGTCCTTTGACCCGGGGGCGGGCGAGGCCGATCTGTTCCCGCAAGAGATTACGCGGGCGCTACTCAACCTGATTTCAAACGGGTTCTACGCCGCGACCAAGCGCAAAGCCGAAGCCAATGGAGGCAATTATGAGCCTACGCTGGCTGCCGCGACCAAGAACCTCGGTGACCATGTGGAGATCAGGATTCGCGACAATGGCACCGGCATACCCCCCGAAGTGAAGGAGAAGCTGTTCAACCCATTCTTTACGACCAAGCCAGCCGGTGAAGGGACTGGGCTCGGTCTTTCAATCAGTCACGACATCATCGTCAAGCAACATGGCGGGTCTATCGAGGTCGATACTAAGCCCGGCGAGTTCACCGAATTTCGGATAGTTCTACCGCGCACCGGAGCCTCCCTTGTTAAGTCGGGATGATCGCCGGGATTTCAGGTTGAGCCGCTTCGAATCTTTCCGAAATTGCTGCGGTGCATATGTCGCCTGCTGGCCGATTTTGTTGCAGAAGTCAGTTGATGTTTGCCGCGGACCATGATTCACCGGCGATGAGGTGATCGAGGACGGAGGCGGACGATGATGGGGCAGCTCAATCGGGACCAAGAGCAGCTTTTTTATTCATTTCGCCTCGACGAGGTGGTGCCGGACGATCACCTGGTTCGCGCGATTGCAGCGGTTCTCGATCTGTCATGGGTTCATGCCGAGCTCGCGAGCTATTACCCCAAGATTGGTCGACCCTCGATTGATCCGGTTCTGATGATCCGGATGCTCGTCGTCGGCTACGTATTCGCGATCCGCTCGGAGCGGGCGCTGTGCCGTGAGGTTCAGGTCAACCTTGCCTATCGCTGGTTTTGCGGGCTCTCGATCGAGGACAAGGTCCCAGATCATTCGGCATTCTCGCGTGCGCGCAATGAGCGGTTTGGCGACAGCGCCATCTTCCGGAGCGTATTCGAGCGTGTTGTGGGCGCGTGCATCGGGGCTGGTCTAGTCGGCGGCGAAGGTTTTGCGGTGGATGCCAGTCTGATTGCTGCCGACGCCAACAAGCGGCGATCGATCCCTGGATCGGAGTGGAACAAAGAAGTTGACGCGCAGCAGGTGAGCCGGGCCACGAAGGAGTATCTTGCTACCCTGGATGACGCGGCATTCGGTGCGGCCAGCGACGTCACTCCAAAGTTCGTCTCGCCATCCGATCCTGCGGCGCAATGGACTGGCGCGATGCGAGGAGCGGCGTTCTTCGCCTATGCCGACAACTATCTGATTGATGTGAAGTTCGGCGTGATTATGGACGTCGAGGCGTCGCGGGCCATCCGCCAGGCCGAAGTCCGCGCCTCCAAGACCATGATCGAGCGCACCGAGGAGCGCTTCGACATCAAGCCTGAGTGGCTTGCTGCCGATACGGCCTACGGTTCAGGAGCGAACCTCAACTGGCTCGTCAACGACAAGAAGATCGCGCCGCACGTACCGGTGATCGACAAGTCGAACCGCGACGATGGGACGTTCAATCGGGAAGACTTCACGTTCGACAAGGAGCGTAACGTTTACATCTGCCCCGCGGGCAAGATTCTCACGACGACAGGGAGGTTGGTCAACGATGGGGAGACGACACTGCTTTACTTCGCGAGCGTGCTCGACTGTCGTAGCTGCCTGCTCAGGGCGCGTTGCTGTCCAAAAATGCCTGCTCGTCGGATCCCGCGCAGCATCTACGAGGAGGCCCGTGACGTCGCTCGTGCGCTGGCTAAGACAAAAGCATTCGCGCAATCACGTCGTGACAGGAAGCGGGTTGAGATGCTGTTCGCACATTTAAAGCGCATCCTGCGGCTCGGACGCCTGCGATTACGTGGGCCGCGCGGTGCCCAGTTCGAGTTCACGCTGGCGGCGATCGCCCAGAACCTTCGCAGGCTCGCAAAGCTGGTCGCACGGCCTCCGCCAATAGCGCCAGTCCCGTGCGTTGCGTGAGCTTGGCATCCGGTTCGTAGCGTCCTTCTTGAGTTCAGAGCCGTCAGTTGCGCAGCGTAAATGCCGCGTTCTAACCCGCAGTAGGACGAGAAATACTACTCTTCCGATCCGTGCCAGACCGCCAGCGACTTTCACAACAAAATCGGCCCAACGCGGAAGTGCCCGCATGTCCGACTTGAGTCCGTAATGCGCTTCAAAGCGGACATGCACCGTTACTGATCTCTGATTTACGTGACGAAGCGATCGCGCGTCCTGTGTCGATTGGAATTCTTTCGATCTGTGCTTGATCCAGGCTGTCATTTCTCTCGTATTTGAACATTTTGGATAATTTGTTCGACATGGGTGCCCCAGCGATCAAGCGCATCCTTGCGCTCGATTAAGAACTCATGCCGCTGATAGACAGCCGCGACGCCAGAGATCGTGCCTGCCTGATGGTTGAGGATTTTGTCCGCTACATGTGGCGGGACGCCAAGCCTGGCCATGCCTGAAACAACCGTCCGTCTTAGATCGTGAAGTCACCAGCCGGTAATCCCGCAGAGTTTATCAAGGGCTCGTTTTGCTTTCCCGAAGGTCTGGAAATGATTGCCCCGCGATGTGGCGAAGACATAATCCCCGTTGAGGCGTCCAGCGATAAGAGCCCAGGCGGGTTCCGACAGGTGGACGATGTGGGCCTTTTTGTTCTTGGTTCGCTCTGCCGGAATAGTCCAAGTCCGCGCTTTCTCATCTATTTCCTGCGGCTTGAGTTGAGCGACTTCTTCACGTCGCTGGCCGGTTAGCGCCAGGAATTCCACGATGCCTCCATACGGCCACGGCATTTTTCGCGCCGCTATAATGACGGCCGCAAGCTCTTGGTCAGTCAGAACTCTATCCCGGCTGACCTCCCGCCAGCCCGATGGAACTCCCTCAGCGGGGGAAAAATCGATGACCGCGCGCCCCACGCACCAGCGAAAGAAGGTTTTCAACGTCTTTAGCAGGCGGTACCCGGCATGCCCATTGCGCTGGGTAACCGTGCTGACCAGATCGATCACATCGCGTTTCTTGATGTCATGGATGCTCTTCGCGCCCCAGTGCGCAATGACATCCCGCCGCAGCAAATTTGTGATTCGGCGCACCGTCCCGATCTGCGAGACGTGCTCTGTGATGAAAGCCTCGACCAGGTCATCGATTCGATCGACCACCAGACGCCGCCGCGATTGTTTTTCTCCTCTGCCGGGTCGCAACCATCCAATCTTGCGGCAAAGATCTTTTGCGCCTGTGCCCGCGCCATCGGCAACGTGACACGGCCGTAAGGACCGATCGTATATTTACGCAATCGCGAGCCGGCACCTGCGACCCGATAGAGCACCAGAAAGACCTTGCGACCTTTCGGTGTCACCTTGATACCGAAGCCTGGCAGTCCGGCATCCCAATAAAGAGTGTCTTTGGACAAGACCGGCAGGTCGTCATTACGATTTGGTTAGACGAAGGCGAGGGATTGCGCTCTCCTGGACTGCTACCTTGACCTCATATAGGTAGCACCAAATGGGGCAACAATGGAACAAACCAGGCACCTCAATCCACAAGGCTATCTGTATTTGCGCATCAATATCAACGAACCGCCATCAGCGGCAACCGTTGAGGAAAGCTATCCCCGGGTCCGCCCGGGAGCGGGGCTGACAGCCCCGCCCGCGGGAACCGCACTCGCCCCTGCCAACCGGCGTCACCCGGCTGGCGTCCCTCAGGGCAAGATTTGATTCGTGGGGAATGTACCTGAAATGGTGACCGATGTCAACACAAATGAGACGCGCGTCGGCGTGACCTGATATTCCCTCTCCCGAATGGGATTTGCACAGGAAGCTCCAGCTTTCTGTGACTTCTTCCACGCCCGGCTGTCGCGCTTACAGCGCCGCGCTGCGCGGTTCGCCCGCCGCGCCGTGTGCGATGAGCGCGGCGAGGTCGGGGCGCAGGCCGAGCGCCACCAAAAGTTTCGCCATGATGAACATCGGCCCGATCAGGAGATGGACCGGGTTGTCGAGGAGCGCCGGCCGGCGATGCTCGTATTTGGCATGGCCGAGGATTTGCAACGCCCAGCCGGCGACGAACAGCACCGCCGCGATCAGCCAGACCGCGAGTGTGCCGACGCTGGCGACGATCGCGCCGGCAATCAGCATCAGCACGACGGCCGCGGCGACCAGCGCCAGGCCGACGCCAACGTCGAGCAGGAGCCATACGACCAGCACGGCGGCGACCAAAATGTTGGCCGCGCTCGTCTGCATGCCGAACGCGCCAACCATCCACAGATCGAGTGGCAGGACGATCGACACGAAGATGATCGGAATGCCGAAAATATGGGTCAGCGCATTGCGCTCGTCGCGATGATACTCGGCGTAATTGGCGATCTCGCGCCGGAAAAAGCCGGTCATCATGCGTTCCCCCGCAGCGGCGCCGGCTGCTCGTCGAGCATCGTTTGGATGGCAAGCCGCGTGACTTCGCGATCGAGGCCGTGCTTGGCAACGAGGTCCTGGCAATCGGCGAGGATGGCGTCGGCATCCTGCATGATTTTTAGCCGCTTGAAGGTGTCGTCGTGGTGCAGGCCCATGCTTAAGCCTACGACCTCATACAGATTCAAAATCTGGAACGGAAAGTCGCGCTCGTGGGCGCAGAGCTCGCGGTGGTCGGAGTGGTAGAGCGCGACCAGCGCATCAATGTGGGCTGCTTCGGCGGCCTTGAGCTCGGCTTCTTGCAGCGCGCGGCGATGGGCAGGCAGCGGTCTTAGGTCGTTGGCTTGCAGCCCGACCGCGGGCCGGTGCAGATCGACGAGCTCTACGCCCGGCACCGCGCGCAAGATGTCCTCGGCCGCGGCGACCACGCCGCGGACGCCGGGGTGCTTGTGCAGCGCGATCCGCATCGGCACTGGCTGGCGAAGCAGCGGCCGCAGCCGGTCGAGATGCTGGTGCACGAACATCGTGAACGGCGTCATGTCGAACGGTTTCGCGCCGCGCGTCTTCTCCGCCGCCGGCAGCGTCATCTCGGTGAACTGGACGTGGCACGACGGGCACCAGGAGATCACCTGCCCGGTCCTGCTGTGCGAAAGCTTGTCGAGCGTGGTCTCGGCCATGCGGCCGAACGCGGCGAGGTCGCCGCTGCGCAATTGCTGAATGCCGCAGCAATGGGTCGGGCCGCCCATGACGCTGTAGCTGATGCCGAGCGCGTCCATGACGTCGAGCGCTAAGAGCGCGATGTGCGGCGTCTTGAGCACGTTGCAGCCGGTATAGAACACAAAATCCGCCGGCGCGGCGGCGGGCCGCTTGGCGTCCTGGCCCAATCGCGCCAGCAGCGCATCGTCGAGCTGAATGCGCGACATCGCATTGACGTCGCGCGCCACCTTGCGGAAGCCGTCGACACCGCCGCGGCGCAGCGCCACCGCATCGTTCTTGGCCCGCGCCATGGCGACCCGCGCCATGCCGAGCAGAAAGCGCGGATTGACGCCGTAGTCGCAGGCCTCGATGCAATCGCCGGAGCGCACGCAGCCGGCGGCCCAGTGGCGCGCCGTCTCGCTGCCCGCATTGTTACTACTTTGGCCGCGCAGGATATCGATGACGCCGCCGATGACGCCAACGGGATTGTCGCGCGCCGCAGTTTCCAGTCCGGCGGCGCCGGTGACCGGACAGGCCTCGACGCATTTGCCGCAACAGGTGCAGGCGTCGATCATGGTGTCGACGCGGCTTTGCAGGGCAGACTCAAATGTTTCGGGCATGATGCGAGACTATAGCCCTTTCCGCTCATTCCCGCGACAGCGGGAATCCAGATCGGCTTGCTCGGCTGCGGCGGCGCTTTCTGGGTCCCCGCTGTCGCGGGGACGAGCGATTGAGGATCTCGTTCGCTCAGGAGCGCGCGCCGGGGCCCAATTGAAGGCCCTGGCAGGCCGTTGTAAGACCAAGCCCCCGATGCCCGGCCATCTGCTGGGCATGTCTATGAAAACGCCCCTCCCTTCCCTCCCCGCTTGCGGAGAAGGGTCAGCATGGGGGACGTGAGGACTCCGATGGGTGAATTCGCGATCGGCCAGCCCGTTCCCCGGTTCGAGGATCCGCGACTGATCAAGGGCGGCGGCCGCTACGTCGCGGACATGATCTTTCCCGGCATGGCGTTCGGCTATGTGCTGCGCTCGCCGCATGCGCACGCCCGTATCCGCAAAATCGACACGGCGAAAGCCAAGGCCGCGCCCGGCGTGCTCGCGGTGTTGACCGGCGCCGATTATAAGGCCGCGGACTTCGGCGACCTGCCGGTTCCGGGCGGCCTCAAGCGCCGCGACGGCGGGCCCGGCTACCGGCCGCGCTATCCGGCTTTGGTCGAAGACCGGGTGCGGATGATCGGCGATTATGTCGCGTTCGTCGTCGCCGAGACTTATTACCAGGCGGTCGACGCCGCCGAACTGATCGAGATCGATTACGAGCCGCTGCCGGCCGTTGTCTCGACCGGCGACGCGGTCAATCCCGGCGTGCCGCGGGTCTGGGACGATTGCCCCAACAATATCGGCTTCATCCAGGTCGAGGGCGACAAAGCGGCGACCGATGCCGCCTTTGCCCGCGCCGCGCACGTGGTCAAACACAAATTCGTCATCAACCGCGTCACCGCCGCGACCATGGAGCCGCGCGGCTGCATCGGCTTGTTCGAGCCGATCGAGGGCCGTTACACCATCTACACCACGCTGCAGCGGACCAATGTGTTTCAGACCGAGCTGTCGCAATATGTCCTGAAAGTCCCCGACAACAAAATCCGCGTGGTGTGCGGCGACATCGGCGGCAGCTTCGGCATGAAGTCCGCCGTGTACAACGAGGTGGCGCTGGTGCTGCTCGCCGCCAAGCTCGTCGGCCGGCCGGTGAAATGGGTGGCGACACGCTCGGAATCGTTTCTCTGCGATGCGCAGGCGCGCGACAACGTGACCGAGGCCGAGCTTGCGCTCGACAAGGACGGCATCTTCCTCGGCTTCCGCGCCAAAATCATCGCCGCGATCGGCGCCTATCTGCAGGTCGGCATGCCGGCTTTCACCGGCAATCTCGGCACGCTGGCCGGCGTCTATTGCACGCCCGCCTCGCATATCGATGTCACGGCCGTGTTCACCCACACCCAGCCGGTGCGGCCCTATCGCGGCAACGGCCGTCCCGAGGCCGGCTATGTCATCGAGCGCATGGTCGATCTCGCCGCCGACCAGCTTGGCATCGATCCGGCGGAACTGCGCCGGAAGAACACCATTCCAACCAGCGCTCTGCCGTTCAAGTCGAGCGTCACCTTCACTTACGATTGCGGCGAGTTTGAAAAGAATATGGACCTCGCGCTCGATGCCGCGAACAAAAAGGGCTTTGAGGCCCGCCGCGCCGAGGCGCGGAAAAACGGCAAGCTGCGCGGCTTGGGTTTCTCCAATACCATCGAGCGCTCCGCCGCCGCCGGTCTTGAAGGCGCGGAAATTCGTTTTGATCGCACGGGCTCGGTGTCGATTTTTTCCGGCAGCATCAATCAGGGCCAAGGCCACGAAACCGCTTTCAAGCAGATCGTGTGCGACCGGCTCGGGCTCGATCCTAACGAAGTGACCTACATCCAAGGCGACACCGACCAGGTGTTTTTCGCCGAAGGCACCGGCGGCTCGCGCTCGGCGACCATGTCGGGCTCGGCCTTCACCATGGCCGCGGAGAAGATCGAAGCCAAGGCCAAGGCGATCGCCGCCAATATGTTCAAGGTCGATGTCGCCGACATCAAGTTCGCCGACGGCGTGTTCTCCAGCCAAAAGACGAACCAGACGCTGACCATCAAGGAAGTCGCCAAGGCTTCGATCGATCCGAAGAATTTGCCCCAGGGCATGGAGTGCGGGCTGATCGAGAAGGCGATCTATAGCGGCAAGGTGGCGAGTTATCCGAACGGCGTCCATGTCTGCGAACTGGAAATCGACGAGGACACCGGCGAAGTGGAGATCGTCGCCTACAACGTGGTCGACGACGTCGGCACCGTGATCAATCCGCTGCTTCTGCACGGCCAGGTCGACGGCGGCATCGCCATGGGCATCGGGCAAATTCTGATGGAAGACATCAAGTTCGATGCCGAAGGCCAGATTCTCACTGGCTCGTTCATGGACTACGCCATGCCGCGCGCCGGCGACATGAGCGGCTTCCACGTCGACAGTAATCCGGTGCCGACCAAGACCAATCCGCTCGGCGTCAAGGGCGCCGGCGAAGCCGGCTGCGTCGGCGCCATGCCGGCGGTCGCCAACGCTTTGGTCGATGCGCTCTCGCCGCTCGGCGTCAAACACGTTGCCATGCCGGCGACGCCGGAAGTCTTATGGCGCGCGATCCATGAGGCGAAGGGCGGGTAGCTATCAGTCATTCTGGATTGCCGCGAAGCGGCAAGTCCGGAATCCATAATCGCTGACCGTGGTTATGGATTCCGGGCTCCTCGCTTCGCTCGGCCCCGGAATGACGGGTCAGGCAGCCACCACCGCCACGGCCTGAATCTCGATCATCATTTCCGGCAGCGCGAAGCCGGCGACGGTGATCGCGGCGCTGCATGGAAAATCCTTGCCGAGAATCTCGGTGCGCAATTCGGTCATCCGCGTGGTATGGCGCGTGTCGATCAGAAACACCGTCATGGTGACGAGGTCGGCAAGTTTCGCGCCGGCCTCGGCCAGCGTCTTTTCGATATTGCGAAACGTCTGCCGGCATTGCCCGTCGAAATCGCCGGCCAGCGATTTTCCCGCATCGTCCACCGCGCCGGTATGACCGGCAAGCCAGATGGTCCGCGCCGCGCCTTCGGTGATGACCGCCGGCGAATAGGCGCGCTTTTCCGCTCGCGCGCCGCGAACGAATGATTTTTTCATGCTTCCCTCCCCTAACGTTCGTCATGCCCGCACTTGTTGCGGGCATCCACGTCATTACGATGTTGCGGCATAGCATAGACGTGGATGGCCGGGACAAGCCCGGCCATGACGGCTTACATTGCACAACGTGATGTCCGATCCGGGAACAACCGCAAACGCCACCCCACCGCTTGCCGGCATCCGCGTGCTCGAATTCTGTCACACCATCATGGGGCCGACGGCGGGGCTCATCCTCGCCGATCTCGGCGCCGACGTCATCAAGATCGAGCCGACCGGCGGCGATCACACCCGACGGCTCTATGGCTTTGCCGCAGGATTCTTCGCCACCTTCAACCGCAACAAACGCAGCCTCGCCATCGACCTGAAATCCGAGGAAGGGCGCGCTTTGCTCTATCGCCTGGCGCAAACGGCCGACGTGCTTCTGGAAAACTATGCACCCGGCACCATGGACCGGCTCGGCTGCGGTTATGAGGAGCTGGCGAAGCGAAACCCGCGGTTGATCTACTGCGCCCTCAAAGGTTTTCTGAGCGGCCCCTACGAGCACCGTCCGGCGCTCGACGAGGTGGTGCAGTTCATGGCCGGGCTCGCTTATATGACCGGGCCGCCGGGCCAGCCGCTGCGCGCCGGCGCGTCGGTCGTCGACATCATGGGCGGCATGTTCGCCGTGATCGGCGTGCAAGCGGCGCTGCGCGAGCGCGAGCGCACCCGCCGCGGGCAAATGGTCAAGTCTGCGCTGTTCGAATCGACCGCGTTTCTGATGATGCAGCATATGGCCGGCGAAGTGGTGACCGGTAAACCGATGCCGCCGATGCCTTCTCGCGAAGGAGCTTGGGCAATTTATGAACCCTTCGCCACCGCCGACGGCGAGCAGATTTTCATCGGCCTGACCAGCGACGGCCACTGGCGTCGTTTCTGCGAGCACTTCCGGCGGGCGGACCTGTTGGCGAACCCGGCCTACAAGACCAACGAGGATCGCGTGCGGGCGCGGCCCGTGCTGCGCCCGATCGTCGCGGAAATCGTCGCGCACCACAAGCTCGCCGCCCTTGCCGAATTGTTCGACCGGATCGATATTCCGTTCGCGCCGGTCGCCAGGCCCGGCGACCTGTTCGACGATCCGCAGCTCAATGCCGGCGGCCGCATGTTGGAGATCGCGTTCCCGAACGGGCTCCGCGCAAAATTACCGCGCCTGCCGCTCGAAATGGGCGACCACGATTTCGGCTTGCGGCGGCAAGCTCCCGGGCTCGGCGAGCACACGGCGGAAATTCTCGGCGAGATCGGGCTTCCTCAATCCGAGATCGCGGCGCTGAGCAAAAGCGGAGTCGTTACCGTCAAGGAAAAATCATGAGCGACCTGCCGGCAGCCGTGCATATCACCGAAGAAGGGCCGCGCGAAGGTTTCCAGATCGAGAAGGGCCCGATTGTGACGGCGCGCAAGATCGCGCTGATCGATGCGCTGGCGCAAACCGGCCTCGACCACATCCAGATCGTCTCCTTCGTCAATCCGAACAACGTGCCGGGCATGGCGGATGCCGACGCGGTCGTGGAGGGCATCACACCGCGGCCCGGCGTCGCCTACACCGCTCTATGGCTCAACGAAAAAGGTTTTGCGCGCGCGCTTGCGCACGACCGGTTGACCAATACCGGTACGATCCAGCTTTGCGCATCGGAGAAATTTTCAATCCGCAATCAGAGCCGCACCGCGGCGCAACAGCTCGCCGGGCAACATGCGATCGTTGAAATGTACAAGGCGGCCGGCGTTCCGGTCGAACGCGGCAGCGTCATGGCCGCATTCGGCTGCAATTTCGAAGGCGATATTCCGGTCGCGCGCGTGGTGGCGCTGACGCAGCAAATCCTCGATGTGGCCAAGGAGCACGGGGTCACGCTGCGCTATGTCACGCTCGCCGATACCATGGCCTGGGCGACGCCGCTTGCGATCAAACGCGTGGTCGGCAGTTTGCGCGAGCGCTGGCCCGATCTCGACGTGGCCCTGCATTTGCACGACACCCGCGGCTTGGCGATCGCCAACGCTTATGCCGGGCTCGAAATGGGCGTGACGCGTTTCGATGCGGCGGTCGCGGGTCTCGGCGGCTGCCCGTTCGCCGGCCATGCCGGCGCCGCCGGCAACGTCTGCACCGAGGATCTGGTTTTCCTGTGCGAGGAAATGGGCATTGCGACCGGCATCGATCTCGACGCACTGATCGAATGCGCGCATCTTGCCGAGGACATCGTCGGCCATCCGCTGCCCGGTTCGGTGATGAAGGGCGGTACGCTGGCGAAGTTTCGGATATAATTTTATTCCGTCGTCCTGAGGTGCGAGCGCAGCGAGCCTCGATGCGCGGCCCGGGCCGTCGCCCTTCGAGGGCCGCTTCGCGGCCACCTCAGGGTGACGGCAACGACGCCTTACCCCTCCCCCAAAATCTTCCAAATGCCGCTCGCGGCGGCGACGACGCGGCTGCCCACTTTCACCTTCGATTCGATGAACAGAATCGATCGGGTCTTGCGCACCACCTCGCAATGCGCCTCGACGAAATCGCCGACCTGCACCGCGCCGACAAACTGCATATTGATCTCTATGGTGGCGTGCGGTTTGTCGCCGGTTGAGCGCCGGCCGGTCATGCCCATGGCCTGATCGGCGAAGCTCATCAGCATGCCGCCATGGACAATGCCGCGATGGTTACGATGCTTGTCCGCGGCGATGATGCCGAACAGCGCGTCGCCGCGGCGCCACACCGGCCCGATCAGCTCGCCGAAATTGTGCGCCTTGACCCGCTCCCAGCCATTGGCGGCCGGATCGAAAGGCGCGCCTTGCGCGATCGGCTTGTCGTTCATGCCCGCGCCTTCGCCGGCCGGCACGCGGCAAGCCGCTGCGCCAGATCGGCAATGAGCTTTTCGGCGTTGGCGCCTCCGGCGATGGCGCGGCCTTCGCTGCCGAGCGCGCGCACCGCGCCGACATAGGCCGCGACGTCGGCGGGCTCGCGCACGGCTTGCGGATAATCGGTGGCGAAGACCAGTTGCGAGACCTTAAGCTCCTCGAAGCCGAACCGGATCCAGTGCGCGCCCCATTCCGCCGCGTGACCGGGCCCGGCCCAGCCGGCGATGTCATAGAACAGCCGATGCTCGAGGTAATGGTCGAACGGCTGCTTGGGCTGGCGGCCGTGGCGAGCGAGCCCGGCGGCGCCGAACTCGTTTCGATCTTGAAAGCCGCGGATGCGGCCGAGATAGCGCCCGATCCCGCCGGCGAAATGAGAGAACAGGATTTTCAGCGTCGGCAATTCGTCGAGTAACCTGCTGTTGATGATGCGCACCGCCGCCGTCATCAGCGAGAATTCCCAGCCGAGCATACGGCCGAGATCGTCGGCATCCATGCGGTTCCAGCGGATCACGCGCGGCAGCGGATGGATGAACACGTAAAGGCCGAGATCGGCGCATGATTTCCAGAACGGCCTCAGCTCGTCACAGTCGAGCGGCTGGTCCTGCAATTCCGAGCCGATGACGACGCCGGGAAAGCCGAGCTCGACGGCGCAGCGTTTCAATTCGCTGGCGGCTTCCTGCGGCTTGAGCGCCGGGACATGCGCCAGGCCGATGAAGCGGCCGGGATAGGTCTGTTCGGCTTCGCGCATCCGCTCGTTAATGGTTCGGCAGATCGCAAGATCGGGCTGATCGAAGCCCGGGCCGCAAGACAGCACGCCGGCATCGATGCCGGCGGCATCCATCATGCGAACATGCCCGGCAAGATCGGCGAGCTGCGGGTTGAGCAGATAATGCGGGTTGCCGTCGCGATCGAGATCGACCGTGGCTTTACTCGGGTCGCCCTTGAACAGCTCTTTCGGCGTATAGTGTTGCTGGAAGTCGATAAGCATTGGAAAGCTTTTCTCATTGTCATTCCAGGGCCGGGCGAAGCGAGGAGCCTGGAATCCATAACCACAATTCGTGATTATGGATTCCAGACTTGCCGCTTCGCGGCGATCCGGAATGACGGCGCTTCTACATGATTGCAAATTCGGTGTTACGGCGGTCGGTCACCAGCATGGCGCCGGGATAATGGGTGATGCAGAATTTCGGCTTGACCGCCATGATCACCGATTGCGGCGTCACTCCGCAGGCCCAGAACACCGGAATCTCATCGTCGTGGATCGGCACCGCATCGCCCCAATCGGGCGCCGCAATGTCCTTGATCCCGATCAATTCCGGCTTGCCGAGATGCACCGGCGCGCCATGCACGGAAGGAAACCGCGTTGTGATCTGCACGGCGCGGATGGCATCGGCGGGTTTCATCGGCCGCATCGAGACGACGAGCGGCCCGTGGAACGGTCCCGCCGGCACGGTTGCCACCGCCGTGCGGTACATCGGCACGGTGCAATCTAAAGTCATGTGGCGGAGCTCGATGCCGTTTTCGAGCAGCGCCTGTTCGAACGAGAATGAGCAGCCGATCGCGAAGGTGACCAGATCGTTGCGCCAGTATTTGAGGACATCGCTCGGCTCGTCGGCCAGCGCGCCGTCGCGCCAGACGCGATAGCGCGGCAGGTCGGTGCGGATATCGAGATCCTCGCCGAGCGCCGGAATGCGGGGGTCGCCCGCAGCCGAGACGCCGATCAGCGGACATGGCTTCGGGTTGCGCTGGCAGAATTGCAGAAAATCCTGCGCCAAGGCCTGCGGCAGGATCGCGAGATTGGCCTGCACGAAACCCGGCGCCAAGCCGGAAGTCGGACCGGAATGCGCATTACGCCGGATCGCCAGCCGCGCCGCGCGGCCGGTCGTCAGCGCATCGGAATTTTCTCGCTGCATGGCCAACGTCGCCATCATCCGCTCCCTCTTTGTCCCGCCATGAAGCTTTTGCCCATCTTATCGTCAAGCCGGCAAGGAAAAAGCCGGACCCACCGCGACGATCTTACGCGCGGCGCCCCGACCGATGGACCCGGCCGGGCCTGCGAATTCGGTTGAAACCAACGCCAAGATCGCGTTTGCTAACGGCTGAAATGGCGCAACAAATGCCCGTTCAGGGCCGGCGCGCGGGCTAGGCCAATCCAGCAGAAGGGACATCCGATGACTGAGAAATGGAAAGAAGAGAAATGGGCCGAAGATATTTGGTACAGCGGCAAGGTCACGCGCCGCCGTATCGTCGGCTGGGGTGGTGGCGCGATCGGCGCGATGATGCTGGTGCCGGCGCCGTGGCGCGCCGCGTTCGGCGCCGAAAAAGCCTACAAGATCGGCTCGGAGCAGCCGCTGTCCGGTCCCGGTGCTGCCGGCGGCAAGACCGCGGTGGTCGGCCTGCAGATGGCGGCCGACCGCATCAACAATTCGGGCGGTATCAATGGACGTCCGGTCGAACTGGTCGTCGCCGACGATGAAAGCTCGCCGGCCGTCGCTCGCCAAAAGAGCGAGAAGCTGGTGCAACAGGACAATATCGACGTCCATGTCGGCGGCTTCCTCTCTAACATCTGTCTCGCCTGCATGCCGGTGTGGGAAGACGCCAAGATCGTCAACATGATCAGCGTCTGCCTCGACACCACACTGACCACCAGCCACTGCAACCGCTACAGCTTCCGACCCTACGACTTTGCGCCGGCGCAAGCCGTCGCCTTCGCGCCGACGCTGACCAAGATGGGCAAGAAGTGGCACCTCGTCTATCTCGATTATTCCTGGGGCCAGTCGACCCGCGACGCCTACGCCGCGCAGATCAAGAATAACGGCGGCGAAGTGGTCGGCACCACCGGCATCCCGCTCGGCACCCCCGACATGACACCGTTCCTGTCGAAAATTTCCGGCGATTTCGACGGCTTGTTCGGAATCCTCTTCGGCAAGGATGGCGTCACCTTCGTCACCCAGGCTTACGACCTCGGCCTGACCAAAAAATACAAATTTGCCGGCGACGGCTCGATTTCGGAATCGACGAACGTTATCGCGATCGGCAACAAGATCGACGGCTTTATCGCCATCAACCGCTACATCCCGGTGTTCCAGGGTCCGCTTGATACGCCCTATCACCATCGCTTCTTCGATGAAGCCAAAGCGCGGCTGGCGAAGATCGATCCGTCCGGCCCGCTGCCCGACAAATATGTGCAGTCGAACTACGAGGCGCTCAATGCCGTGAAGCTCGGCATCGAGAAGTCGAAGTTCCAGGGCCGCGACGACACCATGAAGCTCGTCGAGTCGCTCGAAGGTCTCGAGATGAAAGAGGGTGACGATTTTCCGCAAGGGCCCAAGACGCTGCGCAAGGAAGACCATCAGGCCTTCCCGCGCGAATTCATCTTCGAGGTGAGCGGCGGGACCTACCATCTCAAAGAGACGGTGCCGGGGGATAAGACCATCGTACCGCCGGCCTGCAATTTTTCCGCGTAAGTGAGCGCGGAACCGTCGGTCGACATGCGCTCCCCGGCTCAAGACCGGGGAGCGGCGTCGGCGCCTATCCTCAAGACCGAACTGCTGTCCGTTCGTTTCGGCGGGCTCGCGGCGCTTTCCCAGGTCAATTTCGAGGTCGCGCGCGACGAGGTGCGCGCCATTATCGGACCGAACGGCGCCGGCAAGAGCACCTTCTTCAATTGCCTGACCGGCGTGCTACGGCCGAGCGGCGGCCGCATCATCTTCAATGACGAGGAGATCACGGGGTTGCCTTCCAACGCGATCTCGCAACGGGGCATCGCGCGCTCCTACCAGATCACCAATATCCTGCCCAATGCCACGGCGCTGGAAAACGTGCGCATCGCCGCGCAGTCGCGCCGCCACGGCTGGAACATGATTTCGCATCACAGCGCGCTCGCCGATATCAACCGAAAGGCCGAGGCCGCGCTCGATTCCGTCGGCCTATTGAGCAAGGCCCGGGAGTTGGCCTCCAGCCTGTCGCACGGCGAACAGCGCAATCTGGAAATCGGCATTGCGCTCGCCACCGAGCCGAAGCTGTTATGCCTCGACGAGCCCACCGCGGGCATGAGTCAGGCCGAAACCGACGAGACCAAGGAACTGGTGCAGCGCATCGCGAAAGATCTCACCATCCTGATCGTCGAGCACGACATGGGGGTGGTGATGGAGCTTGCCGACCGCATCACCGTGCTGAATTACGGCACCATCCTTGCCGAAGGCACTCCAGCTGAGATTCAGGAGAATCCCAAAGTGCTGGAGGTCTATCTCAAGACATGAGCGCGGCAACCGCAGCAGCCGACACGACTGCGCCGCTCGTTGGCGTCGAGGACGTGCACAGCTATTACGGCAAGAGCCATATCCTGCATGGCGTCTCGCTCAAGGTCGGACCCGGCGAGGTGGTCGGTCTCCTCGGCCGCAATGGCGTCGGCAAAAGCACTACGCTGAAAACCATCATGGGCCTGGTGCGGCCGAGCCAGGGCACGGTGACGCTTGCCGGCGATACAATTACCGGACTGGCGCCGCACAAACTCGCTCGTCTCGGCATCGGCTACGTGCCGGAAGACCGGCGCATCTTCCGCCTGCTCACGGTGATGGAGAATCTGCGCACCGGCCTCGACCGCGACGGCGTCACCGAGGAAAATCGCCAGGCGCTGCTCGACAAAGTGTTCGCTTTCTTTCCGGTGCTGGCGGAGCGGCGCAGCCAGGCCGGCGGCACGCTGTCAGGCGGCGAGCAGCAGATGCTGGCCATCGCCCGCGCCATGATGCTGGAGCCGAAAATTATCCTGCTCGACGAGCCGACCGAAGGCCTGATGCCGCGCATGGTGTCGCAAATCCGCAACATCATCGAATTGTTGCACAGCGAGGGCGTCGCCATCCTTCTGGTCGAACAGAACGTGCCGTTGACGCTTGCCGCGAGTCAGCGCGTTTACATCATGGAAAAGGGCAGCGTACGGCACCAATGCGCCGCGTCTGAGATCGACGTGCACCATCCGGTCATCAAGCAGTATCTCGGAGTGTGAGCGATGGACACGCTCGGCCAGTTCTTCCACGCCATTCCGCTGGACCTCATCATCATCCAGACGATCAACGGCATCGTCACCGGCATGATCCTGGCTTTGATCGCGTCCGGGCTGACGCTGATTTTCGGCATCATGGACGTGGTGAATTTCGCCCACGGCGAGCTGTTCATGCTCGGCGCCTATATCGGCTTCGTCGTCTTCGTGACCACCGGCAGCTTCTGGCTCGCGTTGATCGGCGCCTCGCTGATCGTCGCCGTTCTCGGCGCCGCGATGCAGATCGTAGCGCTGCGGCCGCTGATCGGGCGCGATCCGCTGAATACGATACTCGCCACTTTCGGCATCTCGCTCATTCTGCAAAATTACGCGCTCTGGCAGTTCGGCCCGGTGGTGCGCAAAATTCCGGAACCGGTCACCGGTCAGTTCACTTTGTTCTATCTGCAATATCCCTGGTACCGCATCCTGGTCGCGGCGCTGTCGGCCGCGATCATCGGCAGCTTTTGGCTGTTCCTAAAATACGGAAAATACGGCATCTGGATCAGAGCCACCGCGCAGGACCGCGTGATGGCGCAAGCGATGGGCATTCCGGTGCCGCTGGTTTACACTGGCGTGTTCGCCATCGGCGCCGCCATGGCGGCGGCGAGCGGCGTTTTGTTCGCCCCGATGGTCGGGGTCACCCACACCATGGGGCTCGATTGGGTGCTCAAGGCCTTCATCGTCGTCGTGGTCGGCGGCATGGGCAATCTCGGCGGCTCGATCGCCGCCGCAATCTTCATCAGCCTGCTTGAAGCCTATGCCTCGATCTGGATGGACCCGTCGCAGGCGGTGATCGTGTCGTTCGTCGTCCTGATCCTCACCCTCCTGTTCCGTCCCACCGGCCTGTTTGCACGATGACAACCGGACAGCTCGATAAAGCCATTCCGCTCGGCACGCGGCGCCTGAGCCACAACGCCGTGTTCTGGATCGGCTTCTGCGCGGTGATGGCGCTGCTGATCGCGGCGCCGCTCATCCTGCCGGAGTTCTGGCGGCGTTTCCTCACCGAAATTCTGATCTGGGGGCTGCTGGCGATGTCGTCCGATCTTTTGATCGGCTACACCGGCATGGTTTCGTTCGGCCATTCGGCGTTTTTCGGGCTGGGCATGTATGGCGCCGCGGGCGCTTTGTTGATCGTGAGCCCGCCGAACCTGTGGCTTGCCATTCTGTGCGGGCTCGCCGGCGCAGCGGGCGCGGCTTTGTTCGTGGCCTTTTTCTCGACCCGGCTGCGCGACATCTATTTCGCCATCACCACGCTGATCTTCAGCCAGATCTTCTACGTCATCATCTTCACCTGGACGGCGGTGACCGGCGGCGAAAACGGCCTGATCTTCAGCCGCCCGCATCTGACCATCCCGCTCCTCTACAATGCCCGCTTCACCTCGACCACGCTGCACTGGTTCGTGCTCGCCGTGGTGGCGGGCTCGTATCTGATCCTGCGCCGGATCACCCAATCGCCGTTCGGCATGGTGCTGCAATCGATCCGCGAAAACGAGCCGCGCACCCGCGCCGTCGGCTACGCGGTCGAGCGCTACAAGATGATGTCGGTGATGCTGTCCGGCTTGTTCGCGGGACTGGCCGGCGTGCTCTACGCCATCCAGAACGAGTTCGCCGCGCCGGATTTCGTCTACTTTCTCACCTCGGGCGACACCGTGATCTACAACGTCCTTGGCGGCATCGGCACGTTGGTCGGACCGATCGTCGGCGCCGGATTTTTCCAGCTGGCGCGGCAATTATTGGCGCAAGCGTTCGGCGATCAGTTCCCCTATCTGATCCCGCTCGGCATTGTCTTCATCGCGATGATCATTTTCCTGCCGCAGGGCATCCTTGGCTTCGCGCGGCGGTGGCTCAATCGGTAGCGAACTATCGTTCACCGTCATCTTGAGATGGCCCCGATCAAAGTACCTGTTTCAGCGGATGCAATGCCAGCAAGACGAAGGCGGCCACGCCCCTCGCGGTGTGTGGTGGACACGAACGAGACGGAATTGACGATCCCAGAACTGAGGTTTAATGCCCTTTGAGCTCCGGTGTGCTCGGCGGCTTATCTGCTGGGAGAAGAGGCGACAGCGCCTTGGCGAGAACCTACCGTGATATTGCAATAGAGGAAATGCTGGGAACCGTCGAAGAAGCGATGAGTCAGGTTATCGACTGGTGGGGAGATCTGCCGGCGCCGATGAAAGAAGCGATCGAGCAGTTTCGTACCCAACTTGGGGCGGCAATTGATTCCGTAGAATTTGTTAAAAGGGCGCTCGACAGACAAGTACACGAAACGGACCGCGGGAAAGGCCCTCCGTGATATTTGCTGCGGTGCATATGGCCTTTAGCGAACATTCCATTCGTGCCGCTCGAATGTCCGTTTGGGTGTAAGGAGCATGCCCTGCACTGCGATAGAGAAGACAATGAATGAAGACCGGAACATTCGAGCGGCTTTGGATCGCCACTGGGCAGCCTCAGACGCGAATGATTTCGAGGCAGAGCACGAGATTTACCACGACGACGCAGTGCTTGAGTACCCGCAGTCCGGAGAGCGGATCCGCGGTCGGCGCAATATTCAAGCGTCTCGTTTTGCGCAGCCAAACAAGAAGCGCTTTATGGTGCGGCGCGTACTCGGTGCCGCCGACCTTTGGGTCACTGAATTCGTCCTTACATACGACGGCTTGCCGTCTTACACGGTGAGTATCATGGAGTTCAGAGACAACAAGGTTGCCCGTGAGACCCAGTACTTCGGCGATCCCTTCGAGCCGGGGGCCTCACGCGCTCAATGGGTCGAGTGGATGAGCTGAAATGTTCGCTATGAAATCGAGGCCACCACGTAAGTGGCTTCGGCGAAATTCGATTGCCTGGCAGCCGTCACGATCGGCATGACTTTGCAACGACCGCTCCGCAATACAAGAGCGTCCAGTTAAACGTTTGCCTCTGGCATGACGCGCCGACGGTCAATCTCACGAAAGGAAACGAGGCGCCGCCGACTTTCGTCCCAAAGCACGAGTTCGCACACACTGGAAGCTCTGCAGCAGTGTAAGTCGGCTCACGCCGCGAAGTTCGGGATGGTCGCGGAGCACCCGGGATAGGCGGTAGTACGGAATACGACTGCACAGATGATGGACATGGTGGACGCCAATGTTTGCCGTGAACCAGCGCAGAATTCCTGGAAGGTCGTAGTGCGAACTGCCATGCAGGGCCGCTTCTTGAAAGTTCCAACCATCTTCATGCGCCCAGAATGTCATTTCGAATTGGTGCTGCACGTAGAACAGCCATACTCCCATTGATCCTGCGAGCAAAATGATGGGTAGCTGGACAAGTAGAAAGGGCCAGAACCCTATCAACCAGACCAGTCCAGCCGCGACGGCAGCAATGGCAACGTTGGTTGCCATGGTGCTGAACCAAGGCTGCCAGCCACTGAACAATAGGCCAACCGGCAGCCGATATCGCAGGAGAAACAAATAGGCGGGGCCGATACCGAACATGACGAGTGGATTCCGGTACGCCCGATAGCGAAGACGGGCCCAGAAGGAGAGCGACAGATATTCGTGCACCGTGAGAGTATCGACGTCACCGATCCCGCGTCGTTCGAGGTGGCCGGAATTGGCATGATGAATAGCGTGGGTTCGGCGCCAGAAGTCATAGGGCGTCATCGTCAGCACCCCGATCACCCGGCCTACCCAATCGTTTGCCAGCCGATGACAAAAAAAGGAACCATGGCCGCAATCATGCTGAATCATGAACAGTCGCACGAGAAAGCCCGCGGCCGGCACCGTGAGCAGCAGGGAGAGCCACCAGTAGCCGAAATGCAGCGCCGTCCAAGACATTGCCCACAGCGCCGCCAGCGGCACAAACGTAATCGCTATCTCCACCGTACTGCGAATGTGATTGGGTTGGCGGTAGCGGGTAAGGATTTGTGTCCAGCTTCGTGCATTGGGCACCAAAAAAGGACCGGCCGCAGCTCGAATGTTCAAGATCGAAACCGTGATTAGAGGGTTACGGCGCATTCTGCGCAGAGCAGACAACAACCAAGCGACACGCGGTCGGGCGGCTGTCCGTAGAATCGAAGACTCGCTTCGCACCGGCTTCCTACGTCCGAAACCGTACAATTATATGGCGGCAACGGCAAATACCTCTAGACGCCGCTTCCGGCTGCCACCTCAGCTATGACGGTCGCTGTTCGGGCAAAGCGGACGAAGGCAAAATGTACCGGAAATGGTGCTGATGACCCGAAACGGACATCCGCGTTCGATCAAGGAGCCAATGCCCTTCAACGCGTCTTGGCTCGTGTCAGCAGATACTCCTGGCGTATTATATTGCCAAAGTAGTAGGGCGCCGCGAGCGCCTCGAACTCAGCGCGCAAGGCAGCAAGCCTCTCCGGCTTTTGGGCCGAGGCTTCGATCAATTTCTGCATTGGGCCCACCGAGCGCTCCATAAATTCTCGGAAATGTGACAAGCTGAGAGCCGGGAATTGCAGGACGCCGCGGGAAAAGAACGGCGCCTCAAACTTGTCACCGAGGCGCTCAGCGACAATGCCGGGGTTGCCCCATTGTGGAGGTGGTGAGGCCCCAGGTGGGGGCGGCGGCGAATTTCTGCCAATGAAAGCAAAGAGCCGACCAACCAAATGCTCCGGCGGCCAGGTCGCAAATGCGATGCGACCACCGGGCTTCAATACACGGCGCATTTCCGCTATGGCGACATCGGGCCGGGGCGCAAACATGTGACCGAACTGGCTGACAACGACATCAAACTGTTCATCAGGGAACGGCAGACGCTCGGCGTCACCCTCAAACCATTGCGTAGTAGCCACCTTAGCTATTTGCGCATTCTGACGCGCAACGTCGAGCAAAGCCGGCGTCAGGTCGATTCCCGTGACCGACGCGCCCACCCGCGCTGCCGTGATCGCAACGACACCTGTGCCAGTTCCAACGTCGAGCACCGTCTCGCCGGGTTTGACTTCCGCGAACTCGACGAGATGCGCCGCGACCGGCGTAGTGAAAGCAGCGGTCGGCGCAAATGACACCCACATCTCGCGCTGGCGCGTCTTTAATTCTACGAATGGATCAACGGTCGATGACACACGCTTCTCCACGGGCTAGGGGCAATCTGCGATCTCAGGGTATCTCTCACGCGAGCATTTGGAAACTGGTGAATGCGCGGGGACGCTCGAATTACGCTTCTGGCCGAATGCGAAATGCTGGAACGTCCGCTTTTTGACTGCTCGTGGGGTAAAAGCAGACGTGGCGCCGAAATGGTCTGGAGTGCGTCCCTAGCGGTGGACATCTTGCAGGATTGGAATTGACCAGGGCTGCCGGGCTTTCGGAGGATGAAAGCCATGGCCAGACACCGCTCCCATAGTATCGAATTCAAACGACAGGTCGCCCAGGAATTTATTGCGGGCGAAACGCTTCACGCTCTTGCCAAACGCCACGACGTCTCACGCAACCTGATCCGGGTCTGGGTCAGGAAGCTTGAGACTGGGGCATTCGATGAAGATGCCCATGCGGCTGATCTTCTTCAGGAATATGAGGCGAAGATCGCAGCACTCGAACGCATGGTCGGCAGGCAGGCACTCGAGATCGAGTTTTTAAAGGGGGCTCTGAGAAACGCACCGCGGCCGAGAAGCGTGACTACATCCGTCATCACAGGCCCGATGGCATCTCCGTCGTCGAAGGATGCCGTCTGATGGGGCTGCCGCGCTCAACTTATTATGACGCACCAGCGGTGAAAGCTGATGATAGGGAGATCGTGGCGGCTATGACTACGATCTGCGATGAGTTTGAGGCCTATGGCTATCGCCGCGTTGGCGCCGAGCTTCGCCATCGAGGGATGCTCGTGAACTCTAGAGCATAATCCGATCGGCTTGAATCGAAAGTCGGTGAGCCGGGATTCTCAAAATCGGATGGATGGGCGAGTCTCCTCGGATTGATTCGGGAGACGAGGATGCCGAAACCCTATTCGCAGGACTTGCGTGAACGGGTGGTGCGTGCGGTCGAGGCCGGGGCCTCTTGCCACGAAGCGGCGGCAGCGTTTGAGGTTAGCCCGAGCTCGGCGATCCGGTGGGTTTCGCGCTGGCGCCAGACCGGATCGCCGGCGGCCAAATCGATGGGTGGCAAGCGCTCGCCGCTGGATGTTCACAAGCCATGGCTGCTGGAGCTGATTGCCGCCGAACCGGACCTGACGCTGGAGGAAATCCGCGGCCGGCTGCGCCAGCGCGGGATCCGCGCCAGCGCGAGTTCGGTGTGGCGGTTCTGCGATCGCCACGACATCACCTTCAAAAAAACGATCTGGGACGGCGTCGCCCCTGTGGGCGTAGAAACTTTGGGGCTCTATCGTGCACCTGGAAGGGAGCGGCCGAGTGCTTTTTGGTGGCGAGTGACCCCGTAAAAAAACATGGTCCATGGGCTGTTGCGGGCTTGAAAGTGGCGACGCCGTTCGGCGATCCCGTGTTAGGAAATTGAACGACAGCGCAGCCCAGCCCTTCCGTCCCGTAACAGGAGGGTTGGTGATGAGACGGAATGAAGCGGGCGACAACAAAATTCGACATGCACTGCCGATGGTGCATCCGAACGCGGCTGCAATCGATATCGGGGCGAGGATGCATGTGGCGGCTGTGGGGCCAGAGCGCACAGCCGAGCCAGTGCGCAGCTTCGGCACCTTCACGACGGATTTGCACCGGCTAGTGGATTGGTTCGCAGAATGCGGCGTTGAGACAGTCGTTATGGAGTTGACCAGTGTCTACTGGATCCCGGTCTTCGAGCTCCTCGAGGCGCGCGGCTTTGTGGTGTTCCTCGTCAATGCACGCGATGTCAAGCATGTGCCCGGGCGCAAGACGGACGTCATCGACGCACAGTGGCTGCAGCGGCTCCATTCTCATGGTTTGCTGCGTGCCAGCTTCCGCCCCAAGGGGGAGATCGTTGAACTGCGCGCCTACCTGCGCCAGCGTGAGCGTCTGCTCGAGTACGCGGCCTCGCACATCCAGCACATGCAAAAGGCGCTGACCGAGATGAATCTGCAGCTCCACCACGTCGTTGCCGACATCACCGGCGCGACCGGGCTGCGGATTATCCGCGCGATCCTTGCGGGCGAGCGTGATCCAGCAGTGCTGGCACTTTTGCGTGACACGCGCTGCCACGCCACTGTCGAGACGATCGAGAAGGCGCTCACCGGGCATTATCGTGCCGAGCACGTATTCGCGCTCGAGCAAGCGCTCGCTCTCTATGATGCATACCAGGAAAAGGCATTGGCCTGTGACGCCCGAATCGAGGCCGTCCTGAAGCAACTCAGCTTCCGCCGCGGCCGTGAGGTCGGTCCGTTGCCGTCACCGCGTCGGGGCATGCGCCGGCAACCGAACGGCCCCGAGTTCGATGTTCGCGCGGCGCTCTTTGCGCTGCTCGGCAAGGACCTGACGCAGATCAACGGCCTCGGCCCATACCTCGCGCTCAAATTGATCGCCGAGTGCGGCGACGACCTCTCTGCCTGGCCGAGCGCAAAGCACTTTACCTCCTGGCTTTGCCTGGCGCCGAGCAACAAGATCTCTGGTGGTAAGGTACTCTCGTCGCGCACGCGCCGCTCGGGGAGCCGGTCCGCGGCGCTCCTGAGGCTCGCCGCGGTGACGATCGGACGAACCGACACTGCCCTGGGTGCCTTCTACCGGAGGCTTTCTGCCCGCATCGGGAAGGTCAAGGCGATCACCGCGACAGCGCGCAAGATCGCAGTTCTCTTCTATAACGCCCTGCGCCATGGGATGGACTACGTCGACCCGGGTGCGTCCTCCTACGAGATTCGTTATCGTGCGCGGGTCATCGACAATTTGCATCGGCGTGCCAAGGCCTTCGGCTTCGTCCTCCAGCCAATAGCGCCGGTGGCCGTTTCTTAGGAAAGCCTGCACGCAGCCGAACAAGACCGCGAAGACGTCCGCATGGCACGCGCGCGCTGGAAGCAAGAGCAGCCGCGGCTTGATCCGAGCAAGTTCGTCTTCATCGACGAGACCGGAACGTCGACCAACATGACCAGGCTGCGTGGACGCTGCCCGCGCGGCAAACGGCTCGTCGCCAAGGTTCCGCACGGCCACTGGAAGATGACCACTTTCGTCGCCGGTCTACGGCAAGGTGGCATGACCGCTCCGTTCGTTGTCGATGCCCCGATGAACGGCGAAATCTTCCTCACCTATCTTGAACAATGTCTGGTGCCCACCCTCTCGCCCGGCGAGATCGTGACGATGGACAATCTCCCCGCCCACAAGGTTGCCGGCGTGCGCCAGACAATCGAGGCGGCAGGCGCAGAGCTGCGGCTGCTGCCGCCTTATTCCCCTGACCTAAACCCGATCGAGCAGTCCTTCGCAAAACTCAAGGCGCATCTACGAAAAGCCGGTGAACGCTCCATCCCAGCTCTCTGGGATCGGATCGGCACCATCCTCCAAACCTTCGCTCCACAGGAATGCAACAACTACTTCAGCCATGCCGGTTATGGATCAAACTAAATGGAATCCGCTCTAAGAAAGTCCGTCGCCTGATGCGCGAGCACGACTTGCAGCCCAAGCGCCGCAGGCGGTTCGTGGCCACGACTGATAGCGATCACGACTGCCCGATCTTCCCGGACCTCACCCGCGACAGAATTGTCGACGGCCCGAACCAGCTCTGGGTGGCGGATATTACCTACATCGCCATCGCGACGGGCTTCGTCTATCTGGCGGCAGTCCTTGATGCCTGGTCGCGCCGCGTCATTGGCTACGCGATCAGCCGTTCGATCGATGCCCGCGTTGCCGTTGCGGCGCTGAAGGCGGCTCTCCGAGCAAGGCAGCCGCCGAAAGGCTGCATTCACCACTCCGATCGCGGCTCGCAGTACGCTTCCGAGACCTACCGCAACGTACTCGCCGACCATGGCATGGTCGGTTCCATGGGCCGGCGCGGCAATCCCTACGACAACGCCCAGGCCGAGAGCTTCATGAAGACGCTCAAGGTCGAGGCCGTCTATCCGATGGATTACCAGACCTTCCAAGATGTCACTGTCGACCTTCCACGCTTTATCGATGAGGTCTACAACACCCGCAGACTACACTCCGCGCTCGGCTACCTAAGCCCAGCACAGTTCGAGGATCACCACGCCCGGCAGACTGTCAAAACCGCCGCATGAAACTGTCCCGCCCAGGGGGCGCACTCCAGTCGAAAGACCGACTTTGACCCGAAGCGGTCGTCGCGGCGTTTCCAAGAGATGCTATACTTTCGGCGGGAAAGCCCTGCGAAATCGCGGCGCCCATGTCCGATCAGCTCTGGGGAAGCAGTCATGACCGACAGCATCATGTATCACGATGGGAACCGGAGACTGCAGGACCAATTCGACAGTCGCCGGCTTTCCGATCGGTTGGAAGAGAAACTCACGCGCACGCAATTCACGCCTGACGACAAGGTCTTCATCGACAGCATGCCGTATTTCTTCCTTGCGACGGCGGATGCCGAGGGACGGCCGGATTGCTCATACAAAGGCGGCATGCCGGGCTTCGTACGCGTCACCGGACCCTCCGAGCTTGCGTTTCCCGATTACGATGGGAATGGCATGTTCAAAAGTCTAGGCAATATTCTCGTTAATCCCAGCGTCGGAATGCTTTTTATTGCCTTACACGGCAAACCACAGCGCTTGCGCGTCAATGGCGAGGCAACAGTGAGCGACTGGGATCCGCTCGTGCTCCAGACCGTCGGCGCGCAACTCATCATCCGTGTCGCCGTGCGAGCAATTTTTCCGAACTGTCCGCGTTACATTCCGACCATGCAGTTGATCGAACCGTCGATCTACGCGCCGCGGCCCGGGTGCGAAGCACCCGAGCCTGCCTGGAAAGGCTTCGCGGACATCAAGGACTACGTGCCCCCGCGTCAAACGACGTTCAAAGGCTGACCGCAACAGCGGAAGTGGCAGCCAATCACACCTGCTAACGCCTCCACATCAACAGAAATACGTGCGGCTGCGTTGAGTCCTACGTGACGGGATAGGACACAGTCGGTGCGAACAGGTCGTGGGGCGTGGCTAGTCCGCGAAGCTTGTGACTCCCGAGCCGCAGTAGCGGCTCACTGCAAGCCCGCGCGAAATCGTCACTGACGATAATCGGCAAGTTCAACGTCTTTGCGACTGCTTCAATCCGGCTGACTAGATTAACGGCGGGGCCAATCACGGTGAAATCAAGCCGGTCGGCGGCACCGATATTGCCGTAGATCGCGGTCCCGATGTGGAGTGCAACGACGATCTCAAGCGGTGGCTCGCTTACGAGTGACTGATCGCTCGCCAGCCCGTGCGCCGCGTCGACGGCCTCCCTCGCTGCCACGAGCGCATTTCGTGCGGCAGCCGTGTCGGCAGTCTCGATCGGAAAAATCGCGAGCAGGCCATCGCCGACGAATTTCAGGATTTCACCGCCGTGATCAGCGATCGCCTTGGCCTGGGCGTCGACCAGTGCGTTGAGCATCGCGATCACCCGGGTGCCGGCGAGGCGATCTGAACGCTCCGTGAACCCGCGCAGATCCGACGACCATAGGACGGCCGTGATTTCCTCGCCGGTTCCCCGGCGGATTTGTCCGGCTAGAACTTTCGGGCCGGCCTTCGGTCCGAGATAGGCGTTCAGGATGTTGCTGGCGATGCGGCGGTGATTACGCAGATCGGCAAGCAGCGACAGTCGCAGCGATACGTGGGTTAGATCCGAGATTTCCTGCGCGGTAAAGCCGCCGCTCCGGTCGGTGACGTATGTCACCATATAGTTGGTGCCCAACGAGCTCTTGATCGGCAACGCAAAATAGTCGGTGGCGCCGGCTGCCTTGAGATCATGGAGGATCGGGAACTCGAGCTGTTCATCGGCGATGTCAACGCGGCGCCGCAGCGTCTCGCCGGCCACGGTTACCCTCCAGACCGGGTTTTTGTCATGGCGGATCAAATCCTGCACCTCATGGGCAACGAGACTGAGCACTGTCTGACCGGTGGTGCGCCACCAGACAAAAGTGGCGCCGAGGTATTGCGGGTGCAGCGTGCGCATGTGAATGGTCGTCCGCAACAGCGGAATGCCCGCCGCTAACATTCGCCATGAGAATTCGTCGAACTCGCCGATGAGCGACGGAACTTGCTGTGCCGGACCCGCCAGCCAGTCGATGATCGCATCGATGGTGTCGTACTTCGGACGCTCGGAAGGCGGTCGCTCCACCACATCACCGGTCGTCAAATATCGCCGATCGATGCTGACCATCGGTTTCCGGTCCGCATCAGCCATCAAAAGCTCCACTTGTATGGGCCAAAGCAGACTCTGAACTCAGGACGAGGCCTTCGCCAAAAACGCCGTCAGCGCCGCGGTATCTTTTTTGTCGCCGTTCTCGAAATCTTGCGCGAAGCGCTCGTAGAAATGCGCGGCGCCTTGGTAGAGATCGTGCGCCGCCGGATCGTCGGCGACGAAGCCGGCGATCTCCTGCATTTCCGCGACCCAGCGGTAGGCTTTGGGCGGCATCAGCTCCAATTGGCGCTTGAGCCAAGGGAACAGCTGCTTCTGGCTCGTTTGCAATTCGGCCAATAAATCGTCGGCGGAGCCGGCGCGCACGGCGGCGAGCATCATCGCCGCGCCGATCGCCTGCGTGCCTTTGGTGATGCCGGCATAGGACATTTTAAGCGCCGAGGCCGCGCTGATCGCGCCGCCGAGCACGCGCACGTCGAGACCGTAGTCGCGCAAGCCGGCGAAGCGCGGCGCCGCGGGCCCGGACGCGTAGAAGCGCGGCCCGGAATCGCCCGGCTTCGGCGGCGCGCCGATGATTCCAGAATCGACGAACGGACATTCAGTCGGCGCAATCGCCTTCGCCACACGCTCGACCGTCGCCGGATTGATGGCGTTGCAATCAACATAAACGGGCTTGGCGTTACTCGCTTTGAGCGCCGGAACAAAGCGCTCAGCGAGCGACAGCGCGTCACCGGGCGGCAAAATGGACAAAATGAAATCGGCAGCCGCGATTTCGTTGTCGCTCGCCGCGGCCATGCCGGCGGCCTTGGCCCGCGCCGCGGTCTCTTGGCTGCGGCCGGTGAGCGAAGTGAGCACTTTGAGGCCGTGGTCGGCAAGTCTCTTGCCAACGGCGGCGCCCATGGCGCCGGGCGCGACGATGGCGACGACAGGAGTCATGGTGTCCTCGATTGCGACTGCGTCACGACAATAGCAGCTTGCGTGATCGCGATTTTATACCTCTCGCCGGTGGGGGAGAGATGCGGGCGTTGGTCAGGCCGGCTCGAAGGCGAAGCTTGCGCCCTTGCGCACGATGTAGCCGAAGCCGGGCGCATTGACGTGAGCACCGGCGATGGCGAGGCGTTCGGACGCCACCAAATCGAGAATTCGCTTGCGCGATTTGACCGCCTGGTCCTTGTCGAGGTCGTAAATCATCCCGGCGTCGGGATGCGAAATCTGGATGGCGGAGACGTGCACCACGTCGCCGAGCGCCATGAGACCGCCGCCCGGCGCGAGCCAACAGGTGTGTCCCGGTGTATGCCCGGGCGCGATCACCGGCGTAAAGCCCAAATAGCCCTCGCTGCCGCGCACAATATGGATGCGATCAAGATATGGTTTCAGGTTGATCTTGGTGCGCGCGCGATTGGTCTTGACCTTGTCGATTTCGTTGGCGCCGCTGTTCATCCAGAAATCTGCTTCGATCTCGTGCACCACGATCTCGGCATTCGGGTAATGCGCATTGCCGGCGTCGTCGACCAGACCGTTGGCGTGGTCGCCATGCAGATGCGTGATCACGATATGGGTGACGGCATTGGGATCGATCCCGCCGGCGCGCAGATTGCCGGGCAGCCTGCCGAGCGTCGGGTACATGGTGTTGCCGGCGCCGGCGTCGATCATGATCACCTTGCCGCCGCGCCGGATGACAAAATTGTTTACCGGAATGGGAAAGACGCCATTGTCGGTGCCGCCGACCAATTGCTCGGCTTGTGCCGGCGCCATATCGACGACTTTGTCGAGCGACGTCGGCAACGTGCCGTCGCTCAGACCCTGCACTTCGACGCCGCTGACCGTCATGCTGGGTAAAACCGAATCCGATACCGTCATCATCAGAATCCCTCTTTGGTCAGCGCGATCATGCAGGCGGCGGAGATAACGACGGCGACAGAAAGCACCGCGAACGGCGCCACGAAGCCGCCGCCGGAATAGGCGAGAATGTAGCCGATCATCAGCGGCGACAAGGCGCCGGTCATTTGCGTGATCAGCGCGCGCACGCCCTGCGATTTGCCCATGTCGGCGGTGCCGATCACGCTGTGCATCAGCATTTCGGCGCAGGATATGCCGACCTGCTGCGCGCATAGCGCACAGATCATCAGCACCACGCTCCACGTCGCATTCGGCGCCAGCGCCGCGGCCATGAGAAAGAGGGCGGCCGAAGCCCAACCCAGGCCGGCGAACGGCGCGCGCCGGAACACGCGATCCGACACGCGCCCGATAATCAGGATAGTGACGACCGCGAAGCCGTAGATCACGAAGGTCAGATAGCCCGACGTGCTGAACGCGAATTGCCGCGCCATGCGCAAGTAAGTCGGCAGCCAGATCGACCAGCCCCAGAAGAAGATGGCGTTGCACGAGATCGCGACCACCATCAGCCAGAAGCGATGATTGCGCCAGACGCTGCTTACGCCCCTCAAGATACGGCCCGGCGCGTCGTCGTTTTGCTCGATCGCGCCGTCATGCACGAGGGCGGTTTCGGCGGCATTCACCGCCGGATGCTGCTCCGGTCTGTCGCGCACCAGGAACCACACCATCGGCAGCGGCAGAACCAGCGCCAGGACGCCGAGCGCGTAAAATTGACCGCGCCAGCCGACCGCGACGATCAAACCGGTGACGATCAGTCCGGTGAGCATCGGACCGATCATGGTGCCGATCCACCAGTAGGAGGTCGCCTTGCCGCGCTCGCGCAGCGCAAACCAGTTGGCGACCAGAGCGAGCGTGACCGGGTAGCAGGCCGCTTCGCCGACGCCCAGGCCGACGCGCGAGGCGAGCAGCATGCCGTAACTCTGCGCCAGACCCGACCAGAAGCAGGTGAGCGCCCAGACGACAAGGCTCGCCATGATGCTGTAGCGCGGTCCGTAGCGGGTCACCGCCCAGCCCCAGAGCGGGGCCGCGAGGCTATAGGAGATGAACATGCCGCTGGCGAGCCAGCCGAGCAATTTGGTCTGGCCGGCGAGCTGCATTTCGCCGAGGAATTTCGGATCGGCCATGACCAGCGAGATATTGCTCTTGTCGAACATGGAGATGATCCAGAACACCAAGAGCGTTGGCGCCACGTAGGTCCAGCGTACGCGCGTTGCGGCGGCAAGTTCGGCTGCGCCGCTGCGGCCAAGGTCCTGCGGAACCGAAATGGTCATGCGATCCTCCCCACATGCGCCGCGCGGTTTTGCTTGTTGCGCGGTAGCGCGGCACGACTTGCCGCGTGCTGGCAAACTGTTGCCTCGACCTCGATTGTTGTCAACAATGCGCCCCCAGACGCGCGCGAGAGCGAATGGCCAGCGTACCGGAAAAAGCCGCGGCTCATACGACCGTGCCGCGCGGCACCAGCGCCGAAGTCTTCACCATATTCCTGCGGCTGGGACTGACCTGTTTCGGCGGCCCGATTGCGCATCTCGGTTACTTCCACGAGGAATTCGTCGTCCGCCGGAAATGGCTCGACGAAAAAACCTACCTCGATCTCGTCGCGCTCAGCCAATTCCTGCCCGGGCCAGCTTCGAGCAACGTCGACATCGCCATCGGGCTGTCGCGCGCGGGCTACATCGGCTCGCTCGCGGCGTGGACCGGCTTCACCATGCCGTCGGCGATCGCGCTCGTCTTATTCGGCTACGGCGTCACTTCGCTTGGCGATGCGCTCGGCGCCGGCTGGCTGCACGGCTTGAAGGTCGCCGCGGTCGCGGTCGTCGCCAACGCCGTGCTGGCGATGATGCGCTCGCTGGCTCCCGACCGGGAACGCGCGACGCTCGCGGTCCTCGCAGCGCTTCTGGTTTGGGCCTTGCCGACCTCGTTCGGCCAGATCGGCGCGATCCTGGTCGGCGCCGCCGTCGGCCTAGTGCTGTTCCGCAATGTCGCGGCGGCTGACCATCCCGACCTGCCCCACCCGGTCAACCGCACGGTGGCCGTCAGCGCCATTGTCGTGTTCTTCGCGATACTGTTCGGGCTGCCGCTTCTCGCCGCGGCGGTGCCGAACCATGCCTTGCAATTATTTGACGTGTTTTATCGCGCCTGCGCGCTGGTGTTCGGCGGTGGCCATGTCGTGCTGCCGCTGCTGCAGGCTTCGGTGGTGCCGCCCGGCTGGGTGTCCAACGATGCGTTCCTGGCCGGCTATGGCGCGGCGCAAGCGGTGCCCGGACCGTTGTTCACGTTCTCCGCCTATCTCGGCACCGTGATGCAGCCGGCGCCGACCGGCTGGCAGGGCGCGATCCTTTGTCTGGTCGCGATGTTTCTGCCCGCCTTCCTCCTCGTGATCGGTCCGCTGCCGTTCTGGAACGCCTTGCGGCGCCGCGCCGGGGCGCAAGCTGCGCTGCGCGGCGTCAATGCCGCCGTGGTCGGCCTGCTCCTCGCGGCGCTTTATCGGCCGGTCTGGACTTCCGGCATCACCAACGCGAACGATTTCGCGCTCGGCGTCGTCGCCTTCCTGTTGCTTTTCATTTGGAAGACGCCGCCCTGGCTGGTCGTCGTCGTCTGCGCGCTCGGCGGCACGGCGCTGGCATACGTGCCGTTCGGGCAATAGTCGATTTATCTGCGCGCCGGCGCGTGTCCGGTCGCCACCGCGGCGATGTGTGCCGCGTCCTCCGGCGCCGCGTTGCCGCGCCAGACCACGTGCATGTCCGGGCGGACGAGGATCAGATCATAGCCATAGACGTCGCGGGCGACCGCGTCCGGTACGTCGAGCACCGCAACCGGTGCGCCGCGCGCGGCAATGGCGCGTTCGAGCCCGCTCGCATCGGCCTTGCCGCCGCCGAGTTTTAGGATCGTATAGCCCTCGGCAATGAGGTCCTGCATCGGCGTGCCGTTGTCGAGCCAGACATGCGGCAGCCGCGCGCCGGGCCAGGTGGTGGGCTGATAATCGCGGAACAGATGCTCGGGACCGCCCGGAATGTTGCAGATGATCGGCGAGTCGACGTAACGGTAGCCGAGTTCCGCGCCGATCATCTCGTTGCTCTTGCGCTGCTCGACGTCGGCGACTTCCGCGAGACGCCTGCGCGTGGCGGCGCCAGCCGGCGAATCCTCGCCAATGTCCGGCCGCCACATCGAACGCCACTTGCGCCGGCCGATGGTGGCATAGCGCGAGGCGCCGACATTGCGGTCGCCGATCTGGCGGCGCTCGACCTCATAGGATTTGAGCAGATTTGGTCCGCCCCAGCCGCGAAGCGTCGCGGCAAGCTTCCACGATAGATCTATGGCATCGCCGACGCCGGAATTCATGCCGAGCCCGCCGGTCGGAATGACAAGATGCACGGCGTCGCCGGCGAGGAAAACACGATCCCTGCCGTAGCGGTCGGCGAGCAGCAAATTCTGCCGCCACGGCGCGCAGGACAGCATCTCGTATTTCACCGGAACGCCGACAACTCGCTCGAATGCCTCCTTCATCTCTTCATCGCTGTCGACGACCGAATGCAGCGTCCAATGTTTGGTCGAATCCTGCATGATCAGAAATGTCGATTTGGCGTCGGCCACGTGATAATGCCGGCCGTGACCGGGTCCCAAAGACGAACCATTTGCGATCGGCAGGCGATCGAACAATTCCTCGCAACGGTAGAGCGCCTGGCGCAGCGACAGCAGATTGCCTTCGCCGGACAGCCCGATATCGAGCTCCCTTCGCACCGCGCTGGCGCCGCCGTCGCAGCCGACGAGATAAGCGGCGCGGATCTCCTGCGCGCCACCGTCGGCCGCCTGCACCCGCGCAGTGACGCCGCCGACGTCCTGCTGCAGCGATAGAAATTCGCAACCGTACCGCACCGTCACGGCCAGAAGCGTCTCGGCCACCGATTTCAGAAGTGGCTCAAGCGTATATTGCGAGATGAGCTGATAGGGTTCGAGCGGCAGCGTCCCGTCATTGGTCGCACGTATAGTCGCCCGCGCCTCGTCGACCGAAGGGTACGGCAGATGCAGGAGCGGCGGTTCGGTCAGCGTCAGGATGATATAGACATCCATGGGACAGTCGGACCGCAGGCCGGCGGCGCGGATTTTCGACGCCAGCCCCATGCGGCGGTAAATTTCCATGGAGCGCGCATTGATGCGCTCCATCTTCGGTAGAAATGCCGGCCGCTCCTTCTGTTCAATCAGCGTACAGCGCACCCCGCGTCTGCCGAGGTCGACGGCGAGCGTAAGCCCAGTCGGCCCGGCACCCACGATCAAAACGTCGCAATTCTGCTGTGTCATGGAAAATGATTATCGATCACGCCGGCGGCAACGCGGCAGCCAGCTCAGTGAACGGCGTGTAGGCCGCGCTACCGCATTGCTCCGGCGTGGCGTCAACGAACTGGGCGATCATGCCGGCAAAATAGACCGCCACCTTGTTTTTGACCTGGCCGTTGCCGTGAAATTGCACGCAGACCATATAGCGCTGACCGTCGCCGATCGGCAGGAGCGCCGGCGGCGCAATCAACGCGCCGCGGAAGTCGGCCCGGTTGGTCAGCGATTGCCGCAGAAATGTTGCGATCTGCGTGCGGTAGTTCGCCGGAAAGGCATTCGGATCGGTTGGGCCGGCATCCTTCTTCGGCCCACCGAAGCCGCTGCAGCCGGCAAGCGCCAGCGTGAGCAACGCCACCGCTATATTCAGGCGAAAGTCGATCCCGACCCGACGCAATTGCACGCAACCATCCCCTTCTAATCATATCGGTGGAATATAGCAGAGACATTTCGTCGGTTCATGCGCACTTCACCGCAGGTCCCCAGTCGCGGCACGCCGCAGCCATCAGGCTTCCGGATCCGGGCCGCACCAGCCGGGGAGATAATCGGCGTCTTTGCTGTTGGCCAAAGCCAGCGCTTTCTCGACGGCGCGATCGAAGTCGCGCTCGACGAGCTTGCGCTTCATGCGCCGGCGCAGGAAGTCCGCCCAGAGAAATTCGGAAAACGGCCTGGTGTCCTTGGCGAAGCCGCCGGCGCGGCGCAGCTCGCCCGACAGCGAGCGGAACGGATCGTCGACGAGTTCGGTCACGGATCTGGGAATATCCTGGTAGGGCCGCCGCTTACCATTGGCATCGAACGGATACATCCAGGAATGATTGTCCATCACGGTCCAGAATGCATCGGGCTCGAGCCGGCTCAAGTTGGCAATGACGGTCACGGCGACATCCTTGACCCCCTCGTCGTGCAGCGCACGAGCGAGATGGTGGTGATCGATCACATAGTTTCGCTGTTTCGGGCCGAGGATCACCGGAATCATGTGATGACCGAGGAATTTTGCCGCCTTTTTGGTGCCGGCATCGCGCCAACGCTTGCGCTTGGCCATAACCTCGCGCATGCCGACGGTAATCTGCGTCGGGCGAAGATCGGAAATGTCGACCGTTGTCAGAATGGGCTCGCGAACCATCTTTGGCTCCTCAAACAATTGTCCCGATCGGACAATACCGGCATGAGGCAAAGTACAAAAGACAGGCCGCCCGGCGCGGTGCGGCGCCGGGCGGCGTGCGTCGAACTTCTAGTGGTCCGATTCTAACATTCGCATCCCAGTTCGGCAGGCTCTTATGCGAATGTTAGAATCAAAGGACCACTAGCAAATATCAGTTCTAGTGGAGCTTTGGATTTGACATTCGCTTCACGAGTTCGCGGCCAGGTGGGTAGCGAATGTCAAATCGGCTCCACTTGGATACGTTCAATCCGCCAGCGGATTGGGCCTGATCTGGATATGCACGGCCATCGGCAGCATGCCTTTGCCGCCCTCCTTGAGCCACGGCGTGCGATCGCCCTCGGAGCCCCACAGCCCCCTGCCCTTCCAGCCGGCTTTCGGATCGTCTATGCGGGCGTCAAGACCCTTGGTGTAATAGCTAAACGGGTAAGGCACGCGCAGCATCACCATCTTGCCGTCGACCAGCGCCGCGTAACCGTCGTTCTCATCCGCCGTCGAGATCGGCACGTCCTTGCCGAGTCCGACCGCGTTGTGCTGATCGACCCAGGTGTAGTAGCTCGCCTCGGCGCTGTTATCGCCGAGGCCCTGGAATCCCGGACCGGGATATTTGTAGAACACCCAGCCTTCGGGGCACTGATCGCCGGTCGCCTTCGGGCCGTTGAGCGGAGCCTTGCATTTTGAACGATCGAAACTGCCGAGGTGGCCGCTGGCGAGCGACACCCAGACGACGCCCTTGGAGTCGATATCGCCGCCGCGCGGGCCGAAGCCCGGATTCGGAATGTAGTAAACTTCCGAGAGTTTGGTCTTCGGGTCGAAGCGGATGATGCCGCTGCGGCCGGCGAAGACGTCCCAGGTGTACCAGACGGAACCGTCGACCGGATTCGGCATCACCGCATAGGTACCCGAGCCGGCAATGCGCATATCCTTATTGGGATCCGCCGGCGCGCCCGGCTCAGTGTAGTCGTCGAGCTTGCCGTTGCCGTTGGCGTCGAGCACGAACGGCGCCCAACCTTGCGCCTTTTCCGCATTGCCGGTTTCTTCAAACACCTTGGTGTCCAACCATCCGGCGACCGGTCCACCGCCGCTTGTCCACAACGTATTGTCTTTGTCGAAACCGAATTGCAGATGATGCGTGCCGAAGCACGTATCGACGAAAGTGAACTTCTTCGTCTTCGGGTCGTACATCGCCAATTGTCGTTCGTTCGAATCGAGCGGGAACGCCTTGGCATAGGGATTATCCGAGCCCTTGCGGCAGAACGCGGGCGTGCCGGGAGCGTGATTGGTCCCCGTCATCCAGACATTGCCTTGCGCATCGATCATGTCGTTGTGATTGTCGAACTTTGTGTCCCAGATTTGCTGCATGCCCCAATAGGCCGACGCCGCCGTTGGCTTTTCGATGGCCGCGTGGCCCGGGCCGAAGGCTTCCGGTACGTCGGCACCTTCCGGAGGCGTGACGTAGGAGACCGTGTTCGTCTTCGGATCGAGCACCGGCTCATGATCGGTCGCGTATTCCGTCGAGCCGTAGAGCGGGCCGTAGGCATTGACGGTCGGATTGCGCTTGTCGCTCGAAATCAGATCGTGCAGGTATTTATCGGCGGTGCTCCAATCCCATTCCGTGATTACGATATTGCGTTCGACGCCCTGCGGCCGCGGCGGCTTGGCAAACGGCAATTCGCCATTGGCAATGCGGTCGGTCCAATCGCCGAAATATTTGAACGGCACCCCGCCGAATTTTCCGGCAAGCACATTCACCATCAGCGGCGACGCTTGGCCAGCTTGAACTCGCCGCTCCCAGGCCTCTTCGCCGTTCTTAAACTCTCCGAATGTCGCGGGAATGGTCCGCGTCGAGAGTTGGCCGAGCTGATGGCAGCCGACGCAGGCCTGGTTCTTCATCGCGGTCAACCAGTCATTCTGGGTGACTTTATCCGGAATGTCGCTCTTGCCGCCGAATTGATCTGCGTTGGGGATCTTCAACATCGCAAACCAATAGATTGCCGGATAATAGTTGGCGGCGGCGGCTTCGTTGGGCGCGGCGACGGCAGTCAGATTGAGATGCTTACCCGGCTCGGCGTCGACCTTCGGCGAATCGGTAAGCCCGTAGCCGCGAACCCAGACTTGATATTTGGCTTTGGGCAAATCGGGCACGACATAGCGGCCCTGATCGTCGGTCACCACGATTTTCGCGTAACGGGTGGGAAAGTCGCGCGTTTCCGCGATCACCCACACGCCGGCTTCCGGACCGTGCGGTCCGGTGACCACCCCGCCTATATCGCTGCTTTTGATATTGACGGCACTCTGCGCATTGAGCCGTGTCGGCGGCAATGGCGATTGCGGCAACGCTACAGGCGCGCTTCATGCGAACCCTCCCTTTATTGCCGGTAGCGGCGCCCCCTGCCGGCTCCGGTGCTTACGCTTGTTAGGAGGAATCTGCCTTAGCGGGCGCCCGCCCGCAAGCGAGTTGAAGTATTGGGAACCTGCCCTGCCGCAAAGTCATGCACGGGAGATCGGACGGCTTCACGCGCGCGGCAAGGTCGCCATTCTTATCGGCTTTGATACTCCCGATCTCGGCGATCGAACACCGACAACCGGGCCATTGAATTCCCCGCTCGCCCCAACAACCGCTTGGTTCATTTGCTACGATGGGAACGTGCCTTCCCCAAGTCCATGCTAAGTTCCCCCCCGAGTGTCGAACCGGCACGGCAGGAACTGCAGATGGAAGCGCGAGCATGATCGGTTTTCGACACGCCGAGCTAACGGTCTGCGCATTGCTCGCACTGCTCCTCGTCGTCGCCGGTCGCCAGGTCGCGGCTCGAAGCGAAGAGCCGGCGCCGGTCGCGGCGAAGCCCGGCACTTGCCAGCGGGCGAAATTCCGCGTCGTCGTCGATGTCGGCCATACTATCGACGTGCCCGGCGCCATCAGCGCGCGCGGCATCCCGGAATATGCGTTCAATCTTCAGCTTGCGAGAGAGGTCAAACAAGCTCTCGTCGAGGCCGGCTTCGACCAAGCCACCCTCCTCATCACCGCCACCCCACCGTGGCGAGGTCTCTTCGAACGGGCCGCGCGCGCCAACGCGATACATGCCAATCTCCTCGTTGCCATTCATCACGATTCCGTTCCGGATGATCTCCTGCACACATGGCAGTACGCCGGTGAGGAGGAGCATTACAACGACGATTATCCCGGCTATGCCATTTTCATTTCGAACGACAATGCCCAACGCGCCGGCAGTCTGATGTTCGGCAGATTTCTAGGCGCCGAACTGCAAACCCGCGGATTGCAATACACGCCGCATTACACGTTGGCACTGATGGGACACCGCCGCCGCGAACTCGTTGACGCCAAGGCCGGCGTCTATCGCTACGACCAACTGATCGTGCTGCGCGAAACGCACATGCCTGCGGTGCTGCTGGAAGCCGGATCGATCGTCAACCGCCTGGAGGAATTGCAATTGGCAACCCCGGAGCGCCGCGCGCTCACCAGCGCGGCAATCGTCGCCGCCGTCGAAGACTTCTGCGCTGCGCGCGTGAAACCGGTCGAGGCCCACACCCGCGCGCTCGTCAAGCACGTCAATTTAGCCGCGCCGCCACGCCGAGCGCTCACACCAGCGCGGTCTGGGTCTTACGCAGTGCCAATGCGCTGATGATGATGAAATTGATGACATTGACGCCCAGGCCGGCGGCAAAGGCCGGCGCGTAAAAGCCGAAATAGTCGTAGATCACGCCGGCCATCCAGCCGCCCGCCGCCATGCCGAAGCCGCTGCACAAGAGCAGCACCGGCATGCGCCAATAGGCATCGCTGACCGGGTACAGTTCACGCGAGGCGAGCACGTTGGCGGGAACGAGACCGGAAAAGCCCATCCCGAACAGCGCCGCAACCGTGAACAATCCGGCTTCGTTTTGCGTCAGCAGAAATGCCAGCATGCCAAGCCCCTGACAGGCCGAGCCGGCAAGCATCGTGTAGAGTCCGCCGATCCGATCGGAGATCGCGCCCCAGATTTGCCGGCTGAAGAAAGCCGCGCCGAGAAGCACCGACACCATCGCCGCGCCGGTCGCGGCACTAATGCCATGATCGGTGCAAAACGCCACGAGATGCGCTTGCGGCATCGACATCGGCACGCAGCAGGTGAAAATCGCGCACATTTGCAGCGCAAAGACTAAGATTCGGCGGCCAGCCCATCACCGACTTCTGCCGATGAGTGGGGGCTGCCGCCATAACGTGATGCGGCGTCGCCGGCGGCTGTTGCAGAAATACCGCCGCGGCAGGCGCAATGATGAGAAGCTCAAACGCGGCATAATACAGCATCGTATGACGCCAGCCGGCAAAGGCGATCACGCGCGCGAAAATGGGCGGCCACAGCGCGCCGGCGAGATAAGCACCGCTCGAAATCAGCGCCAGCGCCGATCCGCGCCGGCGGTCGAACCAGCGGCTGACATAGACGTAGGACGGCGCATTGATGCCGCCGATGCCGATCAAGCCGATGAACAGGCCGTGCCCGATATAAAGCGGCCAAGACGGGCCCAACGTGGACAGCGCCAGCCCGACCGCAATCATTGCCGCGCCAAAGATGACGGTCCAGCGCACGCCGACCCGCTCGGCGATCCGGCCCATGAGGATGCCGCCGACGCCGGAGCCGATCCACATCAGCGCACTGGCGAATGCCGGGACGGAGCGCTCGCCATTGACCTCGGCGGCGATGTCCTTAAGCGCAACCACGGTGATCCACGGCGCCCCAAAAGCGATCGCCATGACCACGAGAATCATGCCGGCGACGAGCCATGAGCTCCGGGTCTCAACCGATGCGACTGTCGATTGCAGCATGAAATCCGCGTTGCTGGCGCGCCCGGCGCTGTTCGTTTGGCCGGGTGGATATAGCAGCAGGCCAATCCCGCTGCCCAAAAATTTTCGCCCGGACGCGGGAATAAACCGCGACGCCGCTCAATACCGTCCTCGGAAGCCGCAAAAGCCGCTTCCGCCGTCGTGGTTCCGCGGCCATCGGCCTGCAGAGGAGATATGCAATGAGTGATTCCGATCGTGACGGCGTCAGCCGGCGCAAAGTCCTGGAATGCATGACGTGGGCCGGCACCGGTGTGTTGTGGACGGTGTCCGGCGGCGTGCCCCACGCGCTCGGCATCATGGGCGAAGCAGCGGCGGCGGAAACACGCGGTCTCACCTTTCTCCAGATTAGCGATAGCCATGTCGGCTTCGACTTCAAGACGCCGTATCCCGATTCGGTGGAAACGCTGCAGGAGGCCATTGCCAAGGTGAACGCGCTGCCACAAAAGCCCGCCTTCATGATCCATACCGGCGACATCAGCCATCTGTCGAAGGCATCGCAATTCGACGACGCCGACCGAGTCATCGGGCAGAGTCGGCTCGATGTTCACTATGTCCCCGGCGAGCACGACTTCGTCGATCCCGATCGAAAAATTTATCTTGAGCGCTATGGGCACGGCACCAAGGGCGCCGGCTGGTACAGTTTCGACGCCGACGGTGTACACTTCATTGCGCTTGTCAATGTTTTCGACCTGAAGGCCGGCGGCATGGGCAATCTCGGCAATGAGCAGCTCGAATGGCTCGAAGCCGACCTCAAAGACCGTTCGGCCTCAACGCCCATCGTTGTGTTCGCCCACGTTCCACTATGGAGCATCTATCCGGAATGGGGTTGGGGCACCGACGATGGAGCCCAGGCGCTGTCATACCTCAAGCGCTTCGGCTCGGTGACGGTGCTCAACGGCCATATCCACCAGATCATGCAAAAGGTGGAAGGCGGCGTCACGTTCCACACCGCACGTTCGACGGCGTTTCCGCAACCGGCGCCGGGGACGGCTCCCGCTCCGGGGCCAATGAAAGTCCCCGCCGACAAGCTGCGCACCATGCTCGGCATCGCCAACGTGACGTTCAAACAAAACGAGCAGCGGCTTGCCATCGTCGACAGCCTGCTCCAAGGCTGAGGAATTGCGATGGCCGCCTCAAATACGGCGCGAAGTGCGCTGATCGCCGCTGCGCTCGGCGCGACCACTGCCGCCATGCTGGCCGAAGTCGTCCTGCCGGCATGGGCCCAGACCGCTCCGAATACGATTGCGATCGGCAACTTCACCTTCAATCCGAAGCAAATTGCCGTGAAGGCCGGCACGACTATTACCTGGACCAATAAGGACGATATCCCGCATGGCATCGCCTCGGCAAATAACGCCTTCGCAAGGTCACAGGCTCTGGACACGGATGACAATTTTTCATTCACGTTCACCACGCCGGGCACCTACCAGTATTTCTGTTACCTTCACCCAAACATGACGGGCACGATCGTGGTAGAACCAAAAGGCTAAGGCGCACGCAGCGATGCTCGATCGCCTGCACAGCCGAGCGCCGAGAGTACTATGGGCCGAGCGCGACACGATGACAGGCGACGGCAATGCCGAACAAGAAAAGGCGCGGCGTTTTCGCGACGCCGCGCTGCCTCATCTCGACGACGCCTTCGCATTGGCGCGTTATCTCATGCGCAATGCCGCGGATGCCGAGGACGCGGTGCAGGAATGCTATCTGCGGGCGCTGCGCCACTTTGACAGCTATCGCGGTCCGGAAATGAAACCGTGGCTGCTGGCGATTTTGCGCAACGCCTGCAACGCCGAATTTGCGCGGCGCGGCAGGCAGGAAGCAGCGGCTGATCTCGCCGAGGATGAATCCGCTGCCGAGCAGACCCCAATGTGGCAGGAGCCTTCGGCTTCGCCCGAGGCGACGCTGCTGCGCCGGCACGATGACGCGACCATCCGCCGTCTCGTTGCCGCGCTGCCGCAGCCGTTCCGCGAAGCCATCGTGCTGCGGGAAGTGAACGATTTGTCGTATCAGGAGATCGCCGAAGTCGCCGGCGTGCCGGTGGGAACAGTGATGTCGCGGCTCGCCCGCGCGCGCGCGATGCTGCGCTCGGCTTGGAACGTCGCCGAAGGATCAATACCATGAACTGCGCCGAATGCGAAGTTTTGCTTCATGCGCTGATCGACGGCGAGCTTGACGCCGGCCATGCCCGCAACGTCGAGGCGCACGTGGCGACATGTTCCGGCTGCGCCGAGAGGCTCAACGCATTCCGCGCCATGCAGGCGGCGATGGCCGCGGCCGACCTCAAGGAGGCGGCGCCGGCGCAATTGCGCCGGCGCATCGAGGCGGCGCTGCCGTCTCCCCCGGCGCAAGTCATTGCGCCGCGGAAATTCTTTCAACCATCCCGGCGCCTGTTCTTCGGCGGCTTTGCCGTTGGCACGGCGCTGTCCGCGGCGGTTGCTGCGAGCCTCGTTGTCGCCGTCTTCCGTGCCGATCAGGAGCGGACAATCGCCGACGAGGTTGTCTCGGCACATATCCGCTCGCTGCAACCCGGCCACCTGATGGACGTGGAAACAAGCGACCAGCATACCGTCAAGCCCTGGTTCGACGGCAAGGTCGACGTCGCGCCGCCGGTGATCGACCTGACCGCCGAGGGCTTTACGCTCATCGGCGGCCGGCTCGATTACATCGACGGCGAGCCGGTCGCCGCGGTCGTGTACAAGCGTCGCAAACATGTGATCAATCTGTTTGTCGCGCAGCGGCTGGGCGCCGAGCACGCCAATGTGACCGACCGGACGGTCCAAGGGTACAACGTGCGTCATTGGTCGGCTGGAGGCCTCGACTTTTGGGCCGTCAGCGACCTGGTTCCGGCCGAACTTAACGAGTTCATTCAGAAAATCTCGGCTGCGCTGCCAGGCGGCGGCCCGGCCTGACTGGCCTGTTGCGCCAATAACGGGTAAAAGCCAAATCGACATACGGGCGTTTGAAAAACGCCTCGTCGGCAACCCTTTGGCAGGCCAAACGTTTAGCGTCGATCATGGATCAGCGCGTCGATAATGAGCGCCGGACCGATTCCGTTCCGAGCCGAGAGGCACAACCGGGCTCGGGCGCGGCAAGAAAGAAACGGTCGTTGCTCGCCGCTTTGCGCCAGCGCCGCGGCTTGGCGCTGTTAATCGTCATCGGCACAGCCATCCTCATTCCCGCCAGCGTCCTGTGGTGGCTGCATGCCAGGAATTACGAATCTACAGACGACGCCTTTATCGATACGCGCACGGTGCAAATCAGCGCCCAGGTCGCCGCCGCCATCGTCGATGTGCCGGTGACCGACAATCAGTTGGTCGAATCCGGAACCGAATTGGTCCGTCTTGATGGTCGCGACTACATCGCTCAGCGCGATCAGGCACAGGCAACCGTCGACAATCTTAAGGCGCAAATTGTCGCGCAGCAGGCAAAGATCGCTCAAGCCGACAGGCAGGCGGCGCAGGCGCAAGCCGCGCTGACCTTTGCGCAACAGGAAGCCGACCGCTACGAGCAGCTCGCCAAGCAGGGCACGGCTACGGTCGAGCAGGCGCAGCAATACCGCTCGAATCTCCTGCAATCGCAGGCGTCCTTTGCAGCTGCGCAGGCCAATGCCGTGGCGACCGAGAAACAGGATCCGGTGCTGAAGGCGCAACTGGAAAGTGCACAAGCACAACTGGAACAGGCCGCGACCAATCTGTTACGCACCATCATTACCGCGCCGGTCGCCGGCAGCGTGACCCAATTGACCGCAGCCAAGGGCGCTTGGGCCGCGGTCGGTCAGGCGTTGATGATGTTCGTGCCGCGCCAGGTATGGGTCACGGCCAATTTCAAGGAGACGCAACTCGATCTGATGCGGCCCGGTCAGCCCGTCAGCATGGAAATAGATGCCTATCCCGGCCGTACTTTCGAAGGTCATGTTGCCAGCATTCAAGCCGGCAGCGGCACCGCGTTCAGCCTGTTGCCGGCCGAAAACGCCACCGGCAATTACGTCAAGATTGTGCAGCGCGTGCCGGTCAAAATCGACTTCAACAAGCCACCGGACGTGCTGTTGGGCCCCGGTATGTCGGTCGTTCCGACAGTCAAAGTGCGATGAGCGACCACTCGCGACCCAGCGGCTGGGATTCGAGTCGTTCGGCGGCAGGCGATCGCAACCCTTGGCTCGTTGCGATCGTTGTTTCGATTGCGACCTTCATGGTCGTACTCGACACCGCCATCGCCAACGTGTCGCTGCGCTACATCGCGGGCAGTCTCGCTGCCAGCATCGACGAGAGCACCTGGGTGGTCACCACCTATCTCATCGCCAACGCCGTGGTGCTGCCGGCCAGCGGTTGGCTGTCGAATGTCATCGGCCGCAAGCGCTTCTATATGGTTTGTGTGGCGCTGTTCACGGTGAGTTCGCTGCTCTGCGGGCTGGCGCCGAATCTCACGGCGTTGATTATCTTTCGTATCCTGCAAGGGCTTGGCGGCGGCGGCATGCCGACCAGCGAGCAAGCCATACTTGCCGATACCTTCCCGCCACAACGACGCGGTCAGGCTTTTGCGCTCTACGGCGTCGCCGTGATCGTCGCGCCGACTGTCGGCCCAACAATCGGCGGCTGGATCACCGATAATTTCTCCTGGCACTGGATTTTCTTTATCAACGTGCCGATCGGGCTTGCTTCGCTCGCGCTCGTGCACTGGTTCGTCGACGAGCCCGAAGTGCTCAAACGCGAGCGCGACGAGCGGCTCGCCGGCGGATTGAAGGTCGATTGGGTGGGCTTTGCGCTCATTGCAGCGACACTGGGCTGTCTTGAAGTCGTGCTCGACCGCGGTCAGATCGACGACTGGTTCAGGTCGGGCACGATCGTCACATTCACGATTCTTGCCGCAGTCTCATTCCTCGCATTCATTCCGTGGGAGCTCAATCAGGAAGACCCAATTATTGAAATCCGGCTGTTGTTTCACCGCCAATTCGGCACGGCGATTTTCGTGATGTTGATGATCGGCGCGATCCTGTTCAGCTCCAATCAGATCATGCCGCAGCTGCTGCAGACGACATTCCCCTATACCGCGATGCTGTCGGGCCTCGCCATGATGCCGGGCGGCCTCGCTATGCTGGTCGTCATGCCGATTGCGGGCCTGGTGACCGGCCGCTTTCAACCGAAATACCTGATGGTGCTGGGGCTGACCGGTATCGCGCTGTCGATGTGGTACTCGACCTCGCTTACTCCGGATGCAAGCTTCGATTATTTCGGATGGGTGCGCATCTACCAAACGGTCGGGCTGCCGTTCCTGTTCATTCCCATCAATACCGTAGCCTATGACGGGCTGCCGGCGGACAAGACCAATCAGGCATCTGCGCTGATGAATGTCGCCCGTAACCTCGGCGGCAGTATCGGGATCTCGCTCGCCAACGTGGTGCTGACCCAGCGCACGCAGTTCCATCAATCGCGGCTTGCCGAAAATGCCAGCCCCACGTCGCCGATATTTCAGTCGACGCTTAAGTCCGTGACCAATTACTTCATGCAGCACGGCGCCTCATCCGGCGAGGCGCACAGCCAGGCGATGGGACTATTTGGCCGGCTCATCCAAACCCAGGCGACGATTCTGGCTTACATCGACGTGTTCCATGTGTGCGCCGTCACCGCGGCCCTGATGATTCCGCTGGTCCTGATCATGGTCCAGCGGGTGCAAATTCACGGACAGATGGTCGCAGGACATTGATACAAAAATTCATATGTAATCGGCGGAATTTCCTCGCCCAGAATGTGTTAGTTGCACGGCGCAAGTAGCGCGGCTGTATTACGCAGCGGGCGCGCGGCAATGCAATAATGAGGAAGCGTCGATGCCGGGGAAAGCGCTATGAAGCGAATTGTCGCCAAGCTTTGTTTGTTGACGATGCTCGCACTGTGTCTCGTCGCTGCCGGGCCGGATCCGGTGACGATGAACGTGACGATGATCGATTACAAGTTTGTGCCCGATCACCTGACCTTCCGGCACGGCGTGGCCTATCGCCTGCATCTGGAAAATCACGGCAAGGAGACCCACGAGCTCACGGCGCCGACTTTTTTCGCCACCGCCAAGATCGACAATCCCGATGTGCTCAACCGCGAGCGATCCGAGGTCGTCATGCAGCCGGGCGACGTCAAGGATGTTTTCCTCACCCCCAGGAAACCCGGCACATACGATCTGCGATGCGCCGACCACGATTGGAATGGAATGGTCGGCGGCATTACTGTGGAATAGCAGCGCGAGCGGCCGGACGTCGGGGGCGCCGTATCACGGCCAAACCGCCTTCCTCGCAGGCAAGCTGCCGAAAAATGTGCCCTGCCCGGAGCATGCGATCCGTTCTGTCCGGATTCGATGATCGGGCTCACCAGCGGCGGATGGTGCGGCAGGCGACCATGACAGGGGCATAGAACGCGCAATTTCCGATTGGCGGCGCCAGCACGTAACCTCCGTGCGCTGATATGTCCGAGGGCCGTCACACTACGGCACCAATCTTGCTTAGAGTTGTTATCCAGGGGGTTGTGGGGCTGACTAGCGCTAGATCTGGAAGAAAGGAGTCGCCAATGTGTGACTTTAGCCTTCAAAGCGTACGATCGAGGCCGGCCAAGGTCGGCGACAAGCTCGTAACACGTGACTTCGGAACCGGAACCCGCGGGTTTTCGGCTTCGGATGACCCCGGAATGGCGGTCTGCATTCTGCCCGGCACAGAACTGGCCTTTGCCAGCGAAGTGGCGTGCCTGCCAGCCGGTCTGCTTGGCTGGAAGACGAAGACAATCAACCATCAGACGGCCATCTTCCGGCAAGTCAACAAGGACAAAATAGCGGCGCATCACGATGCGCTCGAGTTTCCGGACGGACGCTCAGTGCTGTTGACGCTATTGTGCGAAGGCCAGGTTGCAACGGTTCTGCAATTGCCGGCGCAGCCGAAGACCGACGAAGAGGCGCGCGAGCAGGAACGCGTCAGCTACGTCGGCTGACATTTCGCCGACAAGCAAAGGCCGGCCGCCGTCAGGCGGCCGGCGCTTTAATGTGACGACGGTCTGAAGCCGCCGCACCCTGCAACGTCGAAAATTACATTCCGAGACAGATTCAGCTATTGCATTGCGTGCCGATGTCCGAGCGCGCCGAGCACACCGATAGGCAATTTCTTGTGCCGCGGCATGGTCGACATAGAACATTGTCGTTGAGGAAACGGCTGAATTCCCGATTTCACTTGCCGGAACGCGATTCCCGGCGCAGGCGTTTGACGTAAGGTCGCTGAACCGGACGGCTGTCCAACCGCCCGGATTTCGTGGTGACTTGGAGCTGGAAGAAGTGGAAAAATGCCCGCCGAGTCCCCCGATGGCAGGCATCGCGCCGATCAATAACAATGCCGCATTCGCCCTAAATCGTTCGCCAAAAACATGCAATGAATGAATCGTTGGACCCATCGGCAGCCGAACGCTCCCCTGTCGAGCCCGCTGCCGCGCCGACTGCCGCAGCCGTCGCACAACCGGAAGCTATCGCTGCGGCCATACCCGAGCTATCGACCGGCGCGCTGTTCCTCACCGTCTTTCCTCCGATCATGCTGCCGATGTTTCTCGCGGTCGCGGACCAGACGATCGTCGCCACCGCGCTGCCTGCGATTGCGTCGAGCCTCGGTGAAATCGAGCGCGCGTCCTGGGTGGTGGTTTCCTATCTGATTGCCAACACCATCGCCGCTCCGGTCTACGGCCGCCTCGGCGACACGTTCGGCCGGCGACTGATGATGATTCTGGCGTTGGCGCTGTTCATGGTGGGCTCGGTGCTTTGCGCACTTGCGCCCAATATCGAACTTCTGACGGCATTCCGGGTGCTCCAGGGTTTCGGCGGCGGCGGCCTGATGACCTTGTCGCAAGCGCTGATCGGCGAAGCGATTCCGCCGCGCGAGCGCGGCCGCTATCAAGGCTACCTCGCCGGCATTGCGGTCAGTTCCAATACATTCGGTCCGGTCGCCGGCGGCTATCTCACGCAGGCATTCGGCTGGCAATCGATCTTCCTCATCAACATTCCGCTGGGGCTGCTCGCCGCTGTGTTCGTGTTCCGCATTCCACCGCGTCAGGGCGACTGGCGCCGCACGACGTTTGATTCGCCGGGCTTGCTCTTTTTCATCCTGTTCGTTGCGCCGGTCATCCTCGCGCTCGAACAAGTGCAGCGCATGGAGCTGAGCGCGCTGCCGATGGCGCTGGCGATGCTCGGCTTTGGCCTGGTCTCGCTCGGCCTGCTCGCTTGGCAGGAACGGCTCACCCCCGCGCCGCTCATTCCGCCGCGGCTCTTCAAGCAGGCTTCGATCTGGCGCGCCGATGCCATGGCCGCCTGCCATGGCGCGGCGCTGGTTTCGCTGATTACGTTTTTGCCGATCTATCTGCGCGCCGTTCGCGGCGCTTCCCCGGCCGAGACCGGCCTGATCCTGCTGCCGCTTACGGCCGGCATCGGCCTCGGCTCGATGATCACCGGGCAACTGGTGACGAGGACGGGCTTGACCGCAGTATTTCCTTCCTACGGCTTGCTGGGTGCAACGGTGGGCCTGGTGCTGAGTGCCTTCTGGATACCGCATATGAGCACTGCGGAGATGGCCTGGGCCTTCTGCGCCATTGCATTGTGCATGGGCACGGTGATGGGCGTCGTCCAGGTCACGGTGCAGGCCGTGTCCGGACCGCGGCTTCTCGGCACCGGCGCGGCTATGGTCCAGTTTTCCCGCTCGGTCGGCGCCGCCTTCGGCACGGCCGCCGTCGCCGCGATCCTGTTTTCGATTCTCACCGCGACGGACCGCAGCACGGCAACTCTGTTCGGAACCATCATCGAGCAAGGTCCCGAGGCCATTGCTTCGCTCGATCCGGCGCGACAAGCCGCTGTGCACGCCGAGATCGGCGACGCCTTCCGCGCCGCTTTTCTCACCATCGCCGCGTTCACCAGTGTCGGCACCGTGCTGGCCTGGTCGCTGCCGCTCCGTCGCCTCTAGAGCCGCATCGCATGACAAAAATCCTGCTGATACGGCATGGCCACGTCGAAGGCATCAAGCCCGAGCGGTTCCGCGGCCGCGAGCCGCTCGATCTTACCGCGCGCGGCCGCGCTGAAGCGGCAGCCGTCGCCCAGCGCATCGCCGGCGCTTGGCGGCCAAGCCGCATCTTTACAAGCCCGATGGGCCGTTGCGTCGAAACCGCGACCGCCATCGCCAAGGCCTGCGGCATTGCCGCGAAAACTTGCGACGATCTCAACGACATTGATTATGGCGTCTGGCAATTCAAAACCTTTGACGACGCCGAGAAGCAGAATGCCGCTTTGTTTCTGGCATGGTTCGCGACACCGCATCTGGTCCGCTTTCCCGACGGTGAATCGCTGCAGGACCTCGCGGCGAGAGTGGCGAACGCGCTGCGCATGGTGCTCACGCGCCATTCCGACGAGACGATCGTTCTGGTCGGCCACGACAGCGTGAACCGGACGCTGCTGCTGGAATTGCTCGATCTGCCGCTGTCGGCTTATTGGCGCTTGGCGCAGAACCCTTGCTGCCTAAACGAGATTGACGTCACCGGCGGAAAGGTCCGCATCCAGCGCCTTAACGAGACCACTCACCTGGAGACCTAATGAGCTTCGTCGGGCGCTCGGTCACGCGTCTTGAGGATCTGCCGCTCGTCACCGGCCGCGGGCGTTTCGCGGCGGACATTTCGTTTGCGCATCAATTGCACATGCGCGTGGTTCGCGCGGCGCACGCCCACGGGCGCATCGTCGCGATCGATTCCGGCGCCGCGCGCGCCACGCCCGGCGTCGTCGCGGTATGGACCGCAGCCGACGTCGCGGCAATTCCACCGATCGATTTTCGGCTCACGCGCATTGACGGGCTTGAGCCTTACCGCCAGCCCATTCTCGCAACCGACCGCGTGCGCTATGTCGGCGAGCCGGTCGCGGTCGTCTTTGCCGCCGACGCTTACGCCGCCGAAGATGCCGCCGATCTGGTAACCGCCGAGATCGAGGCGTTGCCGGAACTGCTGGCGGCCGATGCGCCGCCCGGCACGTTCGACGCGAACCACTCGACCGAAGCGGCGATCGTGCGCAAGGGCTATGGCGACGTGGCAGCGGCCTTCGCCGCTGCGCATGACACCGTCACGCTCGAGCTTAAGACCGGACGGCACTCCGGCGTGCCGCTAGAGACGCGCGGCGCCGTCGCGCGCTTTGACGCCGCGCGCAATGTGCTCGAGCTCTACGGCGCCGCCAAAGTGCCGCACTGGAACCGCGACAGCCTGGCGCGGATGCTCGATCGGGCGCCCTCCTCCGTGCAGCTGCATGAAGGTCACACCGGCGGCGGTTTCGGCGTGCGCGGCGAGCTCTATCCCGAGGACGTGCTCGTCTGCCTCGGGGCATTGCGGCTCAAGCGAGCGGTGAAATGGATCGAGGACCGTCGCGAGCATCTGATCGCGACCAATCACTCGCGCCAGCAGCATTATCGCGTTCGCGCCGCGATCGACGCAAAGGGCCGGCTCCTCGCCATCGACGGCGAGTTTTTTCACGACCAGGGCGCCTATGTGCGCACCCATGCCGCGACCGTGCCCGATCTCGCCGCCACCATGATGCTCGGGCCATATCGCGTTGCCGCCTACAATATGGTCGGACGCATTCGCCTCACCAACAAGACGCCGTGCGGCACTTATCGCGCGCCGGGACGCTACGAAAGCACCTTCGTCCGCGAGCGATTGCTGGACGCAGTCGCGGCGCGCTTGCATATCGATCCGATCGAGATCCGTCGCCGCAATCTGATTGCCGCAACCGACATGCCGTACGCCCGCCACCTCGACGCGCTCGGCACGGAGATGATCTACGATTCCGGAGATTATGCCGGGCTTCTCGATAAAGCGCTTGCGGCCATCGGCTGGAAAAACTTGCGTGAAGATCTCGAGCGCCGGCGCGCCGCCGGCGAGGCGATCGGCGCCGGATTGGCAATGTTCGTCGAGAAAAGCGGCCTTGGGCCCTACGACGGCGTGCATGCAAGCGTCGATACCGCCGGCACCGTCGAAATAGTGACCGGCGCGACCTCGGTCGGCCAAGGCATGGAGACCGTCATTGCGCAAATTTGCGCGGACGCGCTCGGTGTTGATTATCGGCGCGTGCGCGTGGTGCACGGACAGACCGACCGCATCGCCTATGGCATGGGCACGTTTGCATCCCGCGTGACGGTGATGACCGGGGAAGCCACCCGTATTGCGGCGGCAAAACTCCGCGCCAAGGCGCTCGATGTTGCCGCCGGCCTGTTGCAGACTCCTGCCGAAACGCTCGATCTGATCGACGGCACCGTGGTGCGCGGGAATGCCGCGCAAGGTCCATCGGTGACGCTCGGCGAAATCGCGCGCGCGCTCAGTCCCGGCTCGAAGCTTCTCGGCGATGCCACCCCGGGCCTTTCCACCAACGGCTTCTTTGAGCAGCCGCACATGAATTATCCCTATGGAATCCATTTTGCCGTCGTGCGCATCGACCGCGATAGCGGTGCGATCGCGGTGGAACGCTACTTTGTCGCCTACGATATCGGCAAAGCGGTCAATCCGATGCTGATCGACGGTCAGATTGCCGGCGGCGTCGCGCAGGGCATCGGCGGCGCGTTGTTCGAGGAGTTTCTTTACGATGCGCGCGGCGAACCGCTCTGCGTCAACTTTGCCGATTACGTCATGCCGACGGCGCGGGAAATTCCGCCGATCAGCGTGCTCATCGCCGAAGACGCACCGAGCCCGCTCAATTCGCTCGGCATCAAGGGCGCCGGCGAAGGCGGCGCCAATGCGGCCGGCGCCGCCATCGCTGCGGCCATCGACGACGCGCTCGGCCGGCCCGGCGCGGTGACCGAGCTCCCGGTCACGCCGCAGCGGCTGCGCAAGATTTTGCAGTCGCGCGCAACGGCGCCTTAAAGCATGATCCGGAAAAGTGGAACTTCCGAAAAGGTCATGCTGAAACGATCGCGCTCTAGGCATCGCTATTTGTATTTTGCCGCCGTCGCGAAAACAGTCTTAACCGCCGCGTTCAGGCCGGGCTTCGACCCCGACAGGTCGTTACCGATGCTGGAAATTTTCGCCATCATCGCAGCTTGGTCGTCGGGCGGCAGCCTGTTCGCCTCACCCCCCGAATCCATCCAAATCTTGCGCTGTGCGTCGAAGAATTGAATCACGAAAGGCACAATATCGGTCGAGACCTTCGCTGCATCGTCGTTGACGATCTTCTGAAGATCGGCCGGCAGACCGTCGACCCATTTCTTGCTCAGAACCGCAATCGAAGTCACGTAAGGCTGATCGGTCTCGGTCACATATTTTGCGGCATCGATATAGTGCAGCGTCGTGTACTGCGTCATTGTGGTCAGCGACCCGTCGAGCGCGCCTTGCTGCAAAGCGGGCAAGACATCGGCGAGGGTCATGGCAATCGGCGAGCCGTCTATGCGCTTAATCAGCTCGAGTTGAAAAGGCGACGCCAGCACCCGAATTTTAAGGCCGGAGAAATCGGCCAGGCGGTGGATCGGCTTTTTGGTAATGATCGAAGACGGCCCGATCGGGAAAATACCGGCACCGACCAGGCCCTTATTGGCGCCCAAACCCAACATCAAGCTGCTGACGGCGGGATCATTGATAGTTCGCAGATACTGATCACGGCTGGAAAACAGGCCGGGCGCACTCAATGCTTCATAGCGCTCATCAACTCCGACCAGGAATTCCGGCGGTCCGACCCAGCCCTGGATCGCCCCGAATTGCACGCCTTCGATCTGCCGGGGGATGGCGCCGAGTTGGCTCGCCGGGTAGAGTTCGCCTTTGATCCGGCCGCCGGAATCCTTCTCGACCGCCGCCGCAAATCGAATGAGCCATTCGTGCTGCGTGTCGTGAATCGTGGCGGTGCTGAGCTTCATGATAATCGGATTGGCTTGCGCGCTCGCGGGCGACGCCAGCCCGATCTGCATCGACAGCGCCGCAACAAATAGCGCTGCGCCGGCCGCTCCGTACCGTTCCACCTTCATCGTGCCCTCCCTTCGTCCGACCGCAGTAGGAACGCGCACCGGACCCCGCGAATAACCTGCCACAGGCTTTTGCCGTCGCATAGCAGCCGTTTCGTCGCGCCACTGGCCGCTGTCGGCGCCGGATGCTTGCGGCGCTGCAAAATTTTGAT
>CAWCQV010000010.1:0-108470 GCA_963797775.1 uncultured Alphaproteobacteria bacterium
GCGACGGTGAAATTTGGAAGAGCAACGGCCCGATCTATGTCACTGAGGGGTTCACGGCCGTGTTCAAATTGCAGGTTTCGACCTACGCGGCCGGTTATGTCTTCGCCAAGCTCGCGAGGCCAGACTTTCCTCTGCCCACGAAATCGGCATTTCCTGTTCAATACGCCGGGGCTGCTCTCGTACGACGAGATCGCCTCAAGCTATCGGGCATTGTGCTACTTGCTCTGATCAGCCCGTCCAGCCATTCGACGGTTCGGAATCTGTTGGCACTCTCAACCACTGTGGCTCATGTCTAACATTCGAGAGCCATAGGTTCGCCACAGCTTCAGCGGTCTAAATCGCGAACATTCGCTCGCAAACGAAACAAAAACGATCGAAAATTCAAGCGGGGACGAGCATAAGACCTCGTTCGGGACGAGGGGGTCGCAGGTTCAAATCCTGCCACCTTGACCAATGAACTAATGAACTAGAGAGTGTTCAGCACCGAAATGTGCTGGAGAGCGCTTAAGTAACTGCCGGGACGATGCACTTATGAGCTTCATCCAACTCCAACCGTCCGCTGGAAACGCCCAACTGGCAAAAGCATTGGGAATGCTCGCGGAGAGCGGTGATGCGAACGCTGATCGTCACCGCGGCTGACGACAATTTCTTCCCGCTGCTACATGATTTGCTCAGCTCCCTCCATCAGTGGCGGGAACGGCCGTTCACGGATCTTGCCGTGTTCGACCTCGGCCTTTCTCCTGACAACAAAAATTGGGTCTCGCGCTCGGCGCGTTACATTGTAGAGCCGCGCTGGGATCTACCGGTGGCTGATACGTTTCGCGCAAGGTTCCCTTCACACCGCGCACTCACTGTACGTCCGTTCCTTCCCGATTATTTTCCCGGCTACGATGTCTATATGTGGATGGACGCGGACACCTGGGTGCAAGAGCGCTTTGCAATCGAACGGTTTATCGCGACGGCCGCACAGGGATATTTCGCCGCAGTGTCGCATCGCCACTCCGCCTATCGCCATCCTCTTTGGATCATCCAATGGCGCAGGGGCTTCATCAGAAATTATTTCGGGCAGGAGGCGGTGCAGCGTGGCATTTGGCACGCCTACGTCAACGCGGGTGTTTTCGCCTTGAGGGCCGAAGCTCCGCACTGGGAGCTTTGGAAGAAGTGGTTCAGAACAGGACTTGAGACCACACATGGAGGACAGTGCTGCGACCAGAGCGCACTCAATCACGCCATCTGGACGGAGCGCCTGCCGCTCACCCTCCTTCCCGCAATATGCAACTGGATGTGCCAGCTGGCTGTACCCCGCTTCGATCCGATACGCCAGCGCTTTTGCGAGCCGGACGGGGAGGCGCGGTCTATCGGAATTTTGCATTTGATCGGGAAAATGAAAACCTTTGAAATGGCCGACGATGGTGCTTCTGGGCCGCGCAGCTTGCGTTATCCCAATCTAAAACCGCGGACAAATGAAGTTGCTACGGTCAGCGGGAATTCGCCGCCTGGAGAAGTTTAGGTATGAGGCGATGCGGCGGTAACACGTGACAGCTATTGGGCATTGAATGCCATGCCGGCTAGTATCATGTGCCCGTGAACTTACGCACCCAACGACCGAAGGTGCAGATACTGCAAAATTCGCTCGGTAACGATTGTCCTGAGTACACACGGCTGGTACACAAGTCGGAGTAGATCGTCCGAAAAGAACAATAAATTCAATGGCGAATGGGCCTGACGTTAAATCCTGCCACTCCGACCACTCTGCAGCCGCGCGCAGTTTCCGCAAATTCCGCCGATACTGTTTTCGCCGGGGACATTTCACCTCACGATGGCAGCGCTGCAGTGTGGCGCGCCCGTGCGGGAATCGGATTCATGCGCAACAGCGATGGCCTGGACATTCGTGCGCGGTATGCTTGATTGACGCGTGCGCAGCGCGCGGCGGACCGGGACAAATGGCAGCGTATATTCAGGGCCGCAATGTCAGCTTGACCTTTCGGCCGTCGAACCGGGCGCCGGTGCGCGCGCTCGGCAGTTTCGATATCGACGTCGAGGAGGGCGAGTTCCTGTCGATCGTCGGTCCGTCCGGCTGCGGCAAGAGCACCTTCCTCAATATTCTGCTCGGCTTGATCAAGCCGGATTCCGGCGAGCTTTTGATGCACGGGCGAAAGATCGGCGGGCCGGGCAGCGATCGTGCGATGGTGTTCCAGGAATTCGGCCTGTTGCCGTGGCGGACCGTGCAGCACAATATCGAGCTTGGACTCGAATTGAAGAAGATGGCCGGCCTCAAGCGCCGCGCCATCGCCGAACGGCTCATCGCGCTCGTCGGGCTTGCCGGCTTCGAGCATCACTATCCGCATGAATTGTCCGGCGGCATGAAGCAGCGCGTCGGCCTGGCGCGGGCGCTGGCGACCGATCCCGACGTGCTGTTGATGGACGAGCCGTTCGCGGCGCTCGATGCGCAGACGCGCGACCTGATGCAGGTCGAGCTTCTTCGCATCTGGCGCGAGGCGAAGAAGACGGTGCTGTTCGTCACCCACCAGATCGATGAGGCGATCTATCTGTCCGACCGCGTCATCGTCATGAGTAAGCGTCCGGGTCGGGCCAAAAGGATTTTCGCCATAAAACTGCCGCGGCCGCGCGAATACGAGATGCGGGTGACTCCGGAATTCAACGATCTTAAGCTCGCAATCTGGAACACGCTGAAGGACGAGATCGTGGTTTAGCCGATGGCGGAGCAAGCGACCGTTCACCCGACATTCGCCGCGCGCTACCGCAATGTTCTGCTCGGTGGCTTTGCCGTCATCGTGTTCTTCGCCGTCTGGCAGGCGGTCTTTCTGTTTGTTCCATTCAATCCGCTGTTCATGAGCAAGCCGAGCCTGATTGCGGCCGGCTTGGTGGACCTGGTCGAAAGCGGGGATTTGCTCGACGATCTCGCCGTCAGCGCGGTGCCGTTCTTTCTCGGCCTTGGCTTGGCCGTCGTCGTCGGCGTGCCGCTCGGCATCGTCATGGGTTGGCGCGTGCGGGTCGGCTATGCGCTCGATCCGCTGATGACGGTTTTCTATGCGAGCCCGCTGGTGGCGCTGGCGCCGGTATTGGTGATTTTTTTCGGCGTCGGCGTCACCGGAAAGACCATCATCGTATTTTCGCTTTCCGTCTTCCCGTTCATCTTCAATGCCTGCGCCGGCGTGCGCGCGGTCGACCGTTTGCTGATCGACGTGGTGCGCTCGCTCGGCGGCGGCGAGTGGGATCTGTATCGCAAAATCATATTGCCCGGTGTGCTGCCCTATATCGTCGCCGGGGCGCGGATCGCGGTGGGCCGCGCCTTGATCGGCGTGCTGGTCGGGGAATTCTTCGCGGCCTCTGAAGGCATCGGCTTCGCCATTTCCCGCTTCGGCGACATTTTCGCCATCGATCGCATGTTTGGCTGCATTCTCGCGGTGATGGTGATCGCGGTGGCGCTGACGGAGGGCATCCGCTTCGCCGAGCGTACCGCATTTCCGTGGCGCGCCGGACGTTAGGGCGGAGACTATGGCCGAAATCCAAGCCGCCGATGTGCATGGCGCCGCGCTGACCCGGACCGGCGAGCGCGCCGCCGCGACCAAGAGCGTGTGGCGGCGCATCGAGCCGACCGCGCTCGGCGCCGGCAGCATCGTGCTTCTGCTCGCTCTGTGGCAGTTCCTGCCGTATTTCGTGCCGATGAAGGCGGGCACGAAACTGTTTTTCACGGTGCCGAGCCGGATCGCCGGCACGTTGTGGCAGATGTTCGCCACCGGCGCGATCTGGCAGCCGCTCGGGGTCAGCGCCGGCGCATTCGCGATTGGATTGGGCGTCGCGATCCTGGTCGGCCTGCCGCTCGGCATCCTGCTCGGCCGATCCAATACGCTCAACGCCATGTTCGATCCGTTCATCACCGCGTTTAACGCCACGCCGCGGCTCGTCTTCCTGCCGCTCCTGATGCTGTGGTTCGGGCTCGGACTGTGGTCCAAGGTCGCGGTCGTTTTCCTCGGCGCCGTATTCCCGCTCCTGATCAACACCTACGAAGGCGTGCGCAACGCCGACCGCGTCCTGATCAATGTTGTGCGTTCGTTCGGCGCCAATGAATGGGATATCGCGCGGCTCGTCGTGGTTCCGAATTCGCTGCCCTTCATTGTCGTCGGGCTGCGGTTGGCGATCGGCCGCGCCGTCCTCGGCGTGGTGGTGGCCGAATTTTTCGGCGCACAGGAAGGGCTCGGCGTGGTCATGGTTCGCGCCGCGAGCGAGTTCAAGGTCGACGTAGTGTTCGCCGGACTGATCGTGTTCGCAGGCCTGTCGCTCGTCATGACCGGGCTGGTCAAGCTCCTTGAGGACCGTATGAGCCGCTGGCGCCCGCAGCACGGCGGCGGGGATTGATGACGGATCACTCCGCTTTCTACGGCGCCGCGAGATTGATCGGCACGTAATTCATCTCTTTCAGCGTCGCTTCGAGGAGATTGCGGGCGAGAAAACTTTCCGGATCGGGCAGCGGCTTGTCCGCCGGCCATTGCCGCGCGGCGATCATGGTGAGCCGGCGCGATTCCAAAATTTCCCGAAACAGATCCGCGGGCACCTCGGCGCCGTAGGAATCGTGAAGCTGATCCCAGATCATGCCGGCTTCGGCGTCGGTCTTGATGCTGCCGACGTGATGTTCCAGCACCTTGATCGAGCCTTCCTTATTGGTGCGGAAATACATCACCGCCTTGGCGATGGCGCGGATGACTTTCTTCACCGTATCGGGATGCTGCTCGACGAAGCTTTGCATGCACCAGATCGTGCCGCCGGCGCGCGGGATGTAGTCGCCGGTGCGCAATAAAACCTTCAGCCCGGCTTGCTGGGCCACGGCGGCATGGGGAATGGAGAGCGAGGCGCCCTGGATATCGTTATTCGCCATCGCGGCGATGCGCTCCGGCTCGCCCTGGAACGAGATCACCTTGTAGTCCTTGCCGGCATCCATGTGAAAGAAGCGGTGCAGCACCGCCTGCGCTTCGTCGTAGTCGGCGGCGCCGGGGCGACCCAAACCAAGCGTCTTGCCTTCGAGGTCCTCCGGCTTGCCGATGTCCTGGCGAGTGGTGATCGTCCATTGCGATTTCAGCGACTCGCCGACGATGTACATGATCTTGGCGCCGCTCAGCGCCGCTTGCGCCCCACCCGAGGGGATCGGCGCGCAGTCGAGGTTATCGGAGAGAACCGCGGTGACCTGGGCGTTGGCCTGCAGCTCGACGAGCTTGGCGTCGAGGCCTTCGGCTTTAAAGAAGCCTTCGTCCAGAGCGACATAGGTCGGGACATGGAAGCCGTCGCCGCCGATGACCTTCCCCATGGTAAACGGGGTCTGCGCGTCGGCGTTGACGATTCCCGTCATGGCCAATGCGCCCGCCAGTGCGATCGTTGCAGCGGCTACCAATACCGACCGGAATTTACCCATCTTCTTCTCCCCTGGCGGCCAATCCTTCGAGCGGCCTTACCGCAGCATACCACGGCGACAAGTTCGGTGCGGTGTGGCGCGGCAGACACCCGTAAACGGCTCATGGCCGCATTAATTTTCGGCGCGGTCCTCGCTCGCTCAGGGTATACGCGCGAGATTTTGTCGCGGATGGCCTTTGGCCCCCGATTATGCGATTGTTCTTGCTAAACTGGGGCTATCGGGCAGCGTTACCAAATAACTTTGGCCCAGATCGCCCACGCAGTTGCTGTGATTTTCCAGGGAGAGAAACGCATGAAACGGCTTTGCTTATTGGCCGCCGCTGCGACGTTGTTCGCCGCGCCGGCCTTCGCCGAGGACACCATTACCGTCGGCTTCACGGATTCGCAGACCGGCCCGCTCAATGTCAATTCATTGGGTCAGCAGCGCGGCTACGAATTCTGGCGCGACGAAGTCAATGCGGCCGGCGGCATCAAGGCGGGCGGCAAGAGCTACCAGGTGAAATTCGTCACCTACGACGACCAGTCGGTCGGCGGCCGCGTGCAGCAGCTCTACACGCGCCTAATCAACCAGGACAAGGCCGACTTCCTGTTCAGCCCGTACTCGTCCGGGCTGACTGCGCCGGCGGCGATCATCACCGAGCAGTACGGAAAGATCATGATCAACTCGGGCGGCGCCGAGGAAAAGCCGTTCGAATTGGGCAACAAAAATCTGTTCATGGTGATCACGTCGGCGAGCCATTACCTGTCCGGTGCGGTCGCGGCGCTCAAGGAAAAGAACCCGCACGCCAAGGTGGCGATGGTGTTCTCCGACGATCCGTTCTCCAAGACCGTACTCACCGCGACCAAGGAGCAGGCGGAAGCCGCCGGGCTCCAGGTCGTGATGTTCGAATCCTACGCGCCGTCGACCACCGACTTCGGCCCGATCGTCAACAAGATCATCTCGTCGAATGCGGATGCGTTCATGGGCGGCGGCCATTATTCGGACGGCGCGACGCTGGCCCGCCAAATGTACGATCAGAAGGCCAACATGAAGTGGATCTCGATCCTGGTGGCGGCCGCCGACGACAAGTTCGGCGATCTCGGCCCTGCCGCGATGGGTGTGACCGCGCCGTCGCAATGGGAAGTCCAGGTCAATTACAAGCCGCAGTTCGGGCCGAGTACGGCGGAATTCGCCAAGGCGTTCCAGGATAAATTCCACGCCAAGCCGGACTATCACTCGGCATCGGGCTATACGAGCGGCGTCGTGTTGCAGCACGCGATCGAGCAGGCCAATTCCATCGATCCGGAAAAGGTCGCCGCCGCGCTCAATGCAACGGACATCACGACCTTCTTCGGCCACATCAAGTTCATGACCGATCCGGGCCATCACGGCTTGCAGGCCGCGCACGAAATGGTGTTGGCGCAGTGGCAGAAGGTGGACGGCAAGCCCGGCCGCCAGGTGGTCTGGCCGACGGCCGCGCAATCCGCGCCGCTGATCTATCCGATTGCGGCAACGCAATAGTGATCGTTCCGGGGCCGACGGCGTTTCGCCGGCCCCAATTCCTTAAATCGCTATGCTCGGCATCCTCGCCTCGATCATCGACGGCCTGCTGGTAGGGCTGGTCTACGGCCTTGCCGCCATGGGCCTCACCCTGATCTGGGGGGTGATGGACGTCATCAACCTCACGCACGGCACCATGATCGTCGCCGGCATGATGGGGCTTTATCTGTTGGCAAGCGCGCTCGGCATATCGCCGTATTTCGCGTTGCCGCCGGTTCTGATCGCCGGCTTTTTTGTCGGCATCGCGCTGTACTGGGTCGCCATTCACCGCATGGTAGGGCGGCCGCCGCTGATGAGCCTGCTGTCCACCTTCTCGATCAATCTCATCATGATTGGCGTCGGCACCGCGGTGTGGGGAACAGCGCTGTTCAACGTCGATGTCTCGCTGCCGGGCGTCACCGTCGGGCGCTACACCTTTCCCGGCGCGCATATTCTCGCCGCCGTGCTGGCCGCGGTGATTGCCGGCATGCTGTACTTTTTTCTGCACTATACGCGCACTGGCAAAGCACTGCGGGCGGTCGCCAACAATCGCGAAGCCGCCGAGCTCGTCGGCATTCCGACGACGCGGCTTCTTGCCATTGCGGTCGGCACGGGGGTCGCGCTCGCCGGCGTGTCGGGCATGCTGATCGGCACCCTGTTTCCCTTCACCATCCTGTCGGGCGACGGCTATCAGCTCAAAAGCTTCATCGTCACCGTGCTCGGCGGCTTCGGCAATCCGGTCGGCGCGCTCATGGGCGGCATCGCGCTCGGATTGCTCGAAGGGGCGGTGACGCCCTTCGTGCCGGTGAGCTGGACGCTGGTGATTGAATTTGCGCTGTTCGTGCTGGTGCTGATCGCGTTTCCCGGCGGCGTATTCGCGTCGCGGCGCGGAGCGCTGTAGATGCTGCGGCGGCCGTTCTTCTGGATCATCGCGCTGGTGATCGCCGCTTTCGCGGGCCTGCCCGCGTTCGGCAACAATGTGGAGTTGCGGGAAAGCCTGGCGCTCGCCTGCGTCTACATCGTGCTCGCCAGTAACCTCAATATGATGCTGGGCTACGCCGGCTACATCAATTTCGGCAGCATCGTCTTCTTTGGGCTTGGCGGCTACATCTGCGTCTGGCTGGTCGACGCCCACGGCTGGCCGCTGGCGCTCAGTCTCTTGGCCGCCGGCGTCGGGGTAAGCGTGCTGGCGCTGCTGTTCGGTCTCGGCATATTGCGGCTGCGCGGCGCGTTCTTCGCGCTCTCCACCATCGGCATCGTCGAAGGCGTACAGGCCTTCGCCGAGAATTTCACGCCGTGGGGAGGTTCATCGGGCATTTACATGTCGCCCCAGGTGTTCCAGCCGCTGGGCGGCCCGGCCCGGGCGCTATGGGTGATTTATTTCGCTCTGGTCGCGAGCATGGGCGCGTCGCTTTATCTGAGCTACGCGATCAAGACTTCGAAATTCGGTCTCGGCCTGCTCGCCATCGGCCAGAACGAGGACGCCGCCGCCATTCTTGGCGTGCCAACTCCGCTCTACAAAGCCCTGGTCTATAGCGCTTCCGCCTTCTTGCCCGCCGTCGTTGGCGGGCTTTATTTCGTCAAGGGCGCCTTCATCCAGCCTTCCGATGCCTTCGACCTGACGCTGTCGACCGAGGCAATCGTCATCTGCATGCTGGGCGGGCAGGGCACGGTGACCGGCGTGGCGCTCGGCGCCTATCTTTACGAGGAGCTCCGCGGCTACCTCCTGACGTCGTCGACATTTGCGAATTTCCAGTTGACCATCGCCGGCGTGCTCCTGCTGCTCATCGTCCTGTTCTTCCCCTCCGGGCTGATGGGCTTCATCTATGAGCGCTTTCCGCGCACCAAAAAGGTGCTCGAATGACGGCGATACTCGATCTCTCGCACGTCAATAAGCGCTTCGGCGGCTTGCAGGCCGTGCGCGACCTGAGCTTCGCCATGAACGAGGGCGAAATTCTCGGACTGATCGGACCGAATGGCGCCGGCAAATCCACGCTGTTCAATCTGATCAATGGGGTATTCGCGCCGGACACGGGTAAGATCCTTTTTAATGGCATCGATATCACGGGCGAAAAGCCCTACCTGATCGCCCGCCACGGCCTCGCCCGGACCCATCAGATCGTGCAGCCGCTCACCAACATGACGGTGCTGGAGAACTGCACCGTCGGCGCCTGTTTCGGCCGCGACAACCTGCCGCTCGCGCGCGCCCGCGAGGTCGCGCGCGAGGCGGTGCACGTTGCCGGCCTCGACGACCGCAGCGAGACGCTTGCTTTGCATTTGACCATCGCCGCTAAGAAGCGGCTCGAGCTGGCGCGCGCGCTCGCGGCGCAGCCGAAACTCCTTTTGCTCGACGAGGCGCTGGCCGGCCTTAATCCGACCGAGGTCGAGCACATGATCGGCGTCATACGCAGCATCCGCGATTCCGGCGTGACCATTCTGATCATCGAGCATCTGATGCAGGCGATCATGAGCCTGTCGGATCGGATCGTCGTGCTCAATTTCGGCCAGAAACTCGCGGAAGGCCTGCCCGCCGCAGTGGCGCAGCATCCGCAGGTCATCGAAGCGTATCTTGGCGATCCGAAACTTGCCGCCGAGCTGGAAGGGCGCGGGTGATGGCCGACACGATCCTACAGATCGAAAACCTGGAGGCCGGCTACGGCGAGGTGCAGGTTCTGTGGGGGCTCTCGCTCAAGGCGCGTCGCGGGGAGCTTACCGCGATCGTCGGCGCCAACGGCGCCGGCAAGACCACGACGCTGCGCGCGGTGGCCGGCACCATCGCGCCGTGGCGCGGCAAGGTCATTTTCGGAAACGAGGATGTAACCCGCCTGCCCACCCACGAAAAGACGGACCGCGGCTTTGCGCTGGTCCCCGAGGGCCGGCAGTTGTTCTCGTCAATGAGCGTTGCGGAAAATCTCGAGCTCGGCGCCTATTCCAAGCGGGCGACGCGGCCCTATGCCGACCGGCTTGCGGATATTTTCCGCCTGTTCCCGCGGCTCGAGGAGCGCCGGCGCCAATTGGCAGGCACGCTGTCCGGCGGCGAGCAGCAGATGGTGGCGATCGCGCGCGGGCTGATGTCCGATCCCGATATCCTCATCATTGACGAATTGTCGCTCGGGCTTGCCCCGGTCGTCGTCTATCAGCTGCTGGCAACCCTGAAAAAGCTGAAAGAGGCGGGATTGACGATTCTCCTGGTCGAACAGAACGTGCATTTGGCGCTCGCGCTGTCCGACTACGCCTATGTCGTCGCCGAGGGCCGCATCTTCACCGAAGGCTTGCCGAAGGATCTCGCCGCCAAGCCGGAAATCAGACGCGCGTATTTGGGGCTGTAGCCCGGGTTGAGCGCAGCGAAACCCGGGAGCGGCATGACAGCCGCTTCCGATTCCCGGATTTCGCTTCACTCAATCCAGGCTACGTCTGAATCAAAGCTCGGATGCGCAGGCGCATCGCGGGAACGAAGTTGGCCGTGCGTTTAGGATTGCGCTGTTTGGCGGACCGCTTACCTGAGCCGCAGCGCCAATCTGCCTTTGAGCGTCGCGCGAAAATGACCGGTGCCGTAAGGGCGCACCATGCCGCGGGCCTTTAGACGGTGGGCCTGATCGTGCGTCGGTCCACCCGGGCGCAGGCCCGATGCGACATCGACCAGTGCGTAAAGATCGCCGCGCTTTAAGTCTCTGGTGAGCCACGCCCCGGCGTCAAATTTGAGCGTCAGGTTGACGATGATCGCCAAAACCACCAGACCGCACGCGAAATAGCCATACTCGACCACAGTCATGGACACACCCAACCTATTGCCCGAGCGGTTAGCTTACCTAGAGCAGCTGATTGTAAACAATGCCGCGGTACAATTTTTCGTAGTTCATTCAAGCGCCGGGTTTTGATTGTCACATTCGCATAAGAGCCTGCCGAACTGGGATGCGAATGGTAGAATTGGACCGCTGGAGTTGGCCGGGGAAAATAAATAAATGGCAAACGCAGAACTTCCGAGGCCGCGCGAAGTAAAAATCCGCGTGCATGACGGCGTCGAGATCGCGGTTGCGCTCTATATGCCGGACGGCGACGGGCCATTCCCGGTGCTATTGGCGCCGTCGCCGTATCGCTACGACAACAATTTGCTGCCGGCGTCGCCGCAATTTCTCTGGCGCGAAACCGGCCCGATCGAGCTCTATGTCGAGCGCGGCTATGTCTATGCCCATATGGATATTCGCGGCTGCGGCAAATCGGGCGGCGAATTTCGCCTACTGGATCGCAACGAGCAGCGGGATCTTTACGACGTCATCGCATGGCTCGGCCGCCAGCACTGGTCGAACGGCAAGGTCGGCGGCATCGGCCAATCCTATTTCTGCATGTCGCAATGGTGGATGGCGATCCAGAAGCCGCCGTCGCTTGCCTGCATTTGCGCCTTCGACGGGCTCAACGATCCGTATCGCGCCTCGATCTATCAGGGCGGCATGCTGGGCGACTTCTTCGGCGCCTATTGGTGGAACCAGAACCGCATCATCAACCGTCACCCGGCCAACGGCGAATATCCGCGCGAGCAGACTTGCGATCTCAATCTGTTGATCCAGCAGCATCCGACTTATGACGCGTTCTGGCGGGAGCGTTGCGCCGCCGAGCATTTAAGTGAGATCGAGGTGCCGCTCTATTCGGTCGGCGTCTGGGGCAAAGTCGATTTGCACACCCGCGGCAATATCGACGGCTTCCGCCGCTCGCGCGGTCCGAAAAAGCTGAAAATGATCGGGCCGGTCAATGCCTTCGTCGCCAACCGCGAGTTCAACAGCCGCGAGCTGCACGAAACGATGCTACTGCCGTTCTACGACCATTATCTCAAAGGCGAGAAAACGGAATATTCGGAGCGCGCTACAGTTGAATATTTCGTGCGTGGCGCGGACGCGGTGCGCGCGTGCGAAACTTGGCCGCCGCCGGGTGTGCGTTACGTCGCCTGGAATTTGAGCGGCGCGAAATCCGGCAGCGTGACCTCGCTCAACGACGGCACGCTGACCCGCGACAAAGCCGCGGGGGCGGACAAGACCTCGTACAGCTATCCCAATCCGGGATGGATGATGGGCGTGGTCGGCTTCGGGCCGAACAATGCACCGGATCCGGTGCGCCGCGTGCTCACCTTCACCACCGCGCCGCTGGATCGGGATTTGGAAATCGCCGGCCCGATCAAGCTTGTGCTTTATGCCGCATCGTCGCGCAACAACATGGATTTCTTCGTGAAGCTGTCCGAACAGATGCCGCAATCGGCCGAGGACCGCGGCAAAACGCTCAATCCAGCGTCATTCTGGATCACCAAAGGCTGGCTGCGCGCCTCGCATCGCGCGCTCGATCCGAATAAGTCGACCGAGATGGAGCCGTATCACACGCACACCGATCCGCAGCCGATCGAGCCGGGGAAAATCTACCGCTTCGACATCGGTATCGAGCCGATGGCGCATCGCTTCAAGAAGGGCAATCGCGTCCGCATTGAGATCGTCAACGGCGACTCCGTCGTCACCGATATGCTGTGGACGCATTATTACGTGCCGAGCAAGATCGGCACCGATACGATCTACCATTCGGCGGAGTATCCTTCAGCGCTTACCCTGCCGGTGATGGAAGGCGCTTAAGAACCGCGACCGAGCCGGGCGTCCGTTATGCGCGGAAATGTCCGCCTTCGGCGCTGCGAAAGCCTCGGTCGGCACTAAAGCGCGGTGGCCGAATTGTGCTATGCTGCCGCTCGCATTGTCGACGACAAGGCCCTCACGACGCCGGCCAAACGGAAGCGAGGGCAGAATGAAACAAAAGCTTGGGGAGGAATGCCATGCCGGGAAGCGCAGATTCCAATCCTGCCGCCAATAGCGGCTCGACGAAGCCGATCAACTGGACGCTGACAGCGATCATCTTTTTCCTCGGCAGTATCCTGCTCTGGGCGGACCGCACCAATTTCAGCGTCGCCGCCGCGGCCTGGGCGAAAGAGTTCGGCTGGACGCCCTCGATCATCGGCATGATGCTGAGCGCCTTCTCGCTCGGTTACCTGATCCTGCAGCCGCTCGGCGGCTGGATCGCCGACAGATTCGGCCCGCGGCGGACGCTGGCAGGCGCCATGGCCGGCTGGTCGGTGTGGGTGCTGCTGACGCCGATCGCGCCGACGGTGCTGTGGCTCACCGCAACCTTCCGTGTCCTGCTTGGCGCCTTCGAAGGCCCCTACATTCCGGCGAGCGTCGCCGCGGTCGCGCGCGCGATTCCGTCGGACGCGCGGCGCGGCCGGTTTGCCGCGTTCGTGCAATCGGGCGCCCAGCTTGGACCCGCCGCCGGCGTGTTCTTTGCCGGCTTGATCCTGAGTGCCACCGGCTCTCCGGTATGGATTTTCGTGATCTTCGGCCTTATCGGCCTCGCCGGTGCCGCCGGGTGGTGGACCTATGCCAAGAATTTCTCCGACCCGGTCCCGCAAGGCGCGCACGCACAAACCGACGAAGCCAGAGAGCGGGCCGCGCAAGCTCCGGTGCCGATGCGGCTCCTGCTCACGAGCCCGGCGCTGTGGCCTTTCTACATTGGCTATTTTGCGCTGCCTTACTGCCAGTACCTGTTCCTGACCTGGCTGCCGCAATATCTGAGCCACTACCGCGGCATACCGCTGATCCAGGCGAGCGCGTTGTCGGCGCTGCCCTTCCTGGTCGCCTTCATCGCGGTGAATTTCGCCGGATGGGGCATGGACTGGCTCGCCGCGGCGGGCTGGAAGAGGGATGGCTTCCACCGCAAGTTCTTCATCGGCACGGGCGCCATCATCTATGCCGCGACGACGCTGATTGCCGCGACGACAGATTCCAACACGCTGGCGGTGACCATGATCATCATCGCCAACGCCGGACTGTCGTTCTACGTGATTCCGTTCTGGACGATCTGCACCGACATCGCGCCGAACCAGACCGGCACGCTGAGCGGCCTGATGAATTTCTTCGGCATCTGCGGCGCGACCTTGTCGCCATATCTGACGGGCGTTATCGCCGAAGCGACGGGCGCCTTCGTCGCGCCGCTGGTGCTCGCGGTGTGCATCATGCTGACGGCGGCGACGATAATGATTGTGTTCTTCCGCTACCGGCCGCTGAGCGAAATCGTGGCCGTGCCGCCACGCGAGGCGAAGTTGGCCGCTTAGAGTTTAGTCGACAAAGTGCCGCTCCGGATTCGCTCCGGGGCGGCAAAACGCCGTCTCGTTAGATTGCGTTTTGCAGGAACGAAAAGACCTGGGCCAGCTTCGCGCCGACGTCCTTTACGGCGGGAATGATCGCCAGAGAAATGCCGGAGACGATGAGTCCGTATTCGATCGCCGCCGCGCCGGATTCGTCCTTCAGGAAACGCCGCAATTGCCTCGACATTGGTGGCCTCGGTCCAGTATTGCCTCAGGCGCGGGTATTTAGCAGAAGCATGCCGTAAAACGCTTTGAGTTCCGAATTAACGATGAACCGGTAAACGCGCATCGTCGCCGCCGAAATTGACCGCGTCGGCCGATCGCATAACCTTGGACCCACCCACCGGGCCGCGCGTCCGCCAAAGGGACTTTGATGAAACTCGGTTTCTTCATCATGCCGGTCCATCCGCCAGCGCGAAATTACGCCGAAACGCTCAAGGAAGACCGCGAAGCCTTCATCCTCGGCGACCGGCTCGGCTACAGCGAAGGCTATTGCGGCGAGCATCTGACCGACCTCGCCGAAAATATTCCGAACAGCATAACCTTCTGCGCTTCGCTTGCCGGCTTCACCTCAAACATCAAGCTCGGCACTGCGGTCGCCAATTTACCGTTCAGCCATCCACTGCTGGTCGCGACGCAGGCGGCGCTCACGGACAATCTGCTCGAAGGACGCTTCCTTCTCGGCATCGGCGCCGGGATTCTGCCTTCCGACGCCGAAGCGCTCGAACTCCTCGACGCCGACCGCGGCGCGATGTTCGCCGAGGCGATCGATCACATCCTGGCGCTGTGGGCGGGCGAGGCGCCCTACAAAATCGGCGGCAAGTACTGGAACATATCGACGGTGAAAACGGTGTGGCCCGAGATCGGTATCGGCGGCATCGTCAAGCCCTATCAGAAACCGCATCCGCCGATCCTCGGCACCGCGAGCGACCCCAATTCGAAAGGCCTCATTGCGCTCGGCCGTCGTGGCTGGTGGCCGATCTCGTCGAATTTCCTACATCCCGGTCACCTGCCGAACCACTGGAGCAATTACGCGAAAGGCTGCGCCGAAGGCGGCCATAGAGCGGACCGCGCCAATTGGCGCGTCGCGCGCTCGATCTTTGTCGCCGATGACGACAAAACCGCGCGCGGCTATGGCGGCGACGATCCGAAAAGCCCGTACCGGTTTTACATGAGCCAGCTCACGTCCAAGCTGCGCAGGGCAAAGCGGCTCGGCGCGTTTAAGGCGCGGCCGGACATGACGGACGAAGAGGTTACGCTCGACTACATATTCGACAATCTGGTCATTCGCGGCACCGTCAACCAGGTGGTCGACGGCATTCTGGCGCTGCACGAGAATATCGGCGACTTCGGCACGCTGCTTTATTGCGGCAAGGATTGGGCCGATCCGGCGCTGTCGCGCCGATCCATGGAACTGATGGCGGAGAAGGTGATGCCTACCGTCAATGCCGCGCTCGGTAAGCGCGTCGCCGCGGAATAGCACGCCCCGGCGTCTCACAGACGCTCGGCAAGAAAGCGCAGCAGCCGCGGCGCCACGAAGCCGGTCAGGCTGCCCGGCTCGTCGATCGGATCGTTCATCCAATAATGTGGCGCGCCCGGCACGATACAGGGCCGCACGAAAAAGCCGGCCTGCTTGAGCGCAAGCTGGAACGGATCGGTCTGCGCCTTGCGATCGACCAGATCGTCCTCGGTGCCGGTGACGAGAAGAACCCCGATCGCGTTGTTGGCGAAGGTGGCGTAGCTCAACGGCGAAGCGTCGAAATAAAGTTGGCGGTTCTCCATCGGCGGCACGCCCATGAATTTCTGGAAGTTGTTGTCGCGTCCGCCTTGGAACTGATAATTGGTCCACATCGCCACGGCGTCATAAATGCCGTAGACGCCGATGAGCGCCTTCACGCTGGTATCGACTGCGGCAAAAGCATCCTGCGGATATCCACCGGAAAATTTCTTGCCGGAAAGCGCGGCGAGCGCCGCGAGATGTGCGCCAGCCGAGGCGCCAAGAAGCCCGATGCGCGCCGGATCGATGCCGAATGCGGCCGCCTTGCCGCGAACGAATTGCACGCCGGCGAGCACGTCCTGCGCCGCTTCCGGAAATGTTTTGGCTTTGGTGGCCAACCGATAGCTGATGGCGAACACCGCGACGCCGCGCGCCGCCAAATACGGCCCCCAATACTGGAACGCGCCGCGCACGCCGGCAACCCAGCCGCCGCCGTGCACCGCGACCAGCGCCGGCGCCGATTCGGCGCCCGCCGGCAGGTAGAGATCGCCGGCCAGCTCGATGCCGTCGTGATTGGCATAGGCAAGGCCGTTGTGGATGGTGACGTTGGGTTCCGCCATTTTCTCGCCTCCTGCCTTGAGCGGCACGCAATGGCAAATTGCGCTTCACGTGGTAGAACAACACAATGGGTATTTGAAGTGCCTGCATAAAGGGACAGGGAATGCTCCAACCAGCAGCGGGCGCGGCGGAGTCGCTTGTCGTCGAGGACGTGCGCATCGATCTGATCGAACGCGGCGCGGGACGTCCGCTCCTGTTCCTTCACGCCGAGAACGGCATTGAGCCGGCCGCCGCCGCGATTGACGAGCTTGCCAAGATCGCGCATGTCGTCGCGCCGACCCATCCCGGGTTCGGCCGATCCGACGTGCCGCACGGCATGCGGAGCGTCGACGATCTGTCCTATTTTTATCTCGATCTTCTCGACCAGTTCGACCTCTCCGACGTCACCATGGTCGGTGTATCGCTCGGCGCCTGGATCGCCGCCGAGATTGCGGTGAAATCGACCGCGCGGCTGTCGCGGCTCGTCTTGGCCAATGCCGTCGGCGTCAAGGTCGGCGACCGCGAGACGCGCGACATTGCCGATATATTCGCGCTGACCGAGCCGGAATATCTCGACATCGCCTATGCCGATCCGCAGGTCGGACGCCGCGACTATAAAGCGTTGCCGGACCGTGAAGTGCTCGCCGCCGCGCGCGCGCGGGAGGCGACGGCGCGCTTGGCCTGGAACCCGTATTTTCACAATCCCCGGCTAAAGAGCCGGCTGCACCGCATTCGCATCCCGACATTATTCTTGTGGGGCAGCCACGACCGCATGCTCAGCGAGAACTACGGCCGCGCTTTTTGCGCGATGATACCCGGGGCGCGCTTCGAAATGATCGAGCGCGCCGGACATTTTCCGCATCACGAGCAGCCGCAGGTTTTCGCCGAGAAGGTGATCGCGTTTATGGGGAGCAAATGACTGACACAATTACTCACGCTGTCATGGAATACTGGATCGTTTGACTTTGCGGATGATGACAAGGACGTGCGAAATCGCAGGAGCCACGAATGCGAGTTTATGAGTTCAGCGAGCAAGCCTATTTCCCGGCCTGGAACGAGCATTCCGGCACGCTCCGCGTCACCTTTCCGAACCGTAAGTGCGATCCGCGCGTCGCCGCCGATCTGTTTCACCGCTATTACGATGAGTACCAGCTTTGCGACGAGCTCGGCCTCGACATCATGCTCAATGAGCATCATCAGACCGCGACCTGCATGTCGTCGACGGTGGTGGTCGGGCTGGCGGTGCTGGCGCGCGCCACCAAGAAGGCGCGGCTTCTGGTGCTCGGCTATCCGATCGGGCATCGGCCCGATCCATTGCGGGCCGCCGAGGAGCTTTCGACCATCGACGTGATCTCGCGCGGCCGCCTCGACATGGGATTTATCAAGGGCATCCCTTACGAAATCGCGGCTTCAAACCGCAATCCGACCGAGCTGATGGACCGGTTCTGGGAGGCGCACGATTTCATCATCAAGGCGATGACCACCCATGATGGGACGTTCAACTGGGAAGGCGAGTTTTTTCATTATCGCCAAGTGAATGTCTGGCCGCGCGTCTGGCAAGAGCCGCATCCGCCAATCTGGTCGACCACCGGCTCATCCGCCCAGGCGCGCGTGCTCGGCGAGCGCGGCTATGTCATGGCGACGCTCGGCACCGGTTACGGCACGCGCAAAATCTATGACGCTTACCGCAAGAGCTATGTCGCAAAATTTGGCAAGGCGCCGGGCGCCGATCGCTTCGCTTATCTCGGCCTCGTCGCCGTCGCCAACGATGAGGCCGAAGCCCGCGCGCGCGGCGAACTCATTGCCGGCTATGTGCGAACGAGCCCGATCGTGGCGCTGCCGTTCCGCAATCCGCCCGGCTATCTGCCGCCCGAAGACAATGCGCGCCTCCTGCGCGGCGAGACGCCGCCGCGCACGTTCACCAAGGACGGCCGCGTGGTGAGCATGCAAACCGGCAGCCTCGATGATCTGATCGATGGTGGCGTGATGTTCTGCGGCACACCCGATCGGGTCTATGAGCAGCTCGTTGCGTTTTGCGACTACTGCGGCGGCATGGGCAATCTTCTGATGATGGGCCAGGCCGGCTACCTCACCCATGAGCAGACGGTCGACAACCTCACGCTGTTCTCCCGCGAGGTCTTGCCGCGGCTCAAGGCCTATAAACAACCCGACGCCGAAGCGGTGGCGAAGGCGGTGGCGGCTTAATCGCACGTCGGGGCCATCATGGCCGGGCTCGCCCCGGCCATCCACGTCTTTGATTCGGCGCGGGTTTAAGTCGTGGATGCCCGCGACAAGCGCGGGCATGACGAAAACGATATGTTCAAAAATTGGAACAAATCTTGATTTTGGTACAAGCCTGGGTCATTTAGTCCTTAGGGACGACGGATGCCGGTGAGATTGCGGTGTTCGAGACAATGACAGCAGGCGAGCCGTTCGCATCGGATCCGTTCGTCGTCGGCAAACGCGCAGCGGCCGACGCGGCGGCACGGATTCCGGCCGAAGAATCGCTCTGCCCGGTGGTGTTCCACGACTGGGTGAATTCCGAATACAAGCATCTCATCGTCGAAGGCTCGCCCAAGGCGCTCTCCGTCACGCCGGGCCAGTTCTTCAATCTGCTCTGCCCGTCGCCCGACGTCGGTGAATTGTTCTTCCGCCGCCCGCAGAGCGTCTATCGCATCAACCGCAAACGCTGCCGCATCGAGTTTTTGTACAAATGCGTCGGCCGCGGCACGCGCGGGCTCTCGACGCTGCAAAAAGGCGACACTCTCAACATGGTGGGCCCGCTCGGCGTCGGCTTCCGCCTCGATCCGGCCTGGCGTCACATCGTCGTCCTCGGCCGCGGTGTCGGCATCGCCACGCTCGGCCCGATCTCGCAGCTCGCGCGCGAAAACAATGTCGGCGTCACCGCGATCCTCTCGGCGCGCAACCCGGACTTTGTCATGGCGGACGCGTTCTTTCGCGAGGCCGGCGATGTCGTCAGCGTGCTCGACACCGACGGATCGAGCGCCGTGGAGAATGTCGAGAACATCATCGCGGACCTGATCGCGCAAAAGAGGGGTGACGCGTTTTTTACTTGTGGTTCAAATCGTCTATTCCAGCTCATGAAGCGGCTCGGCAGGGCCCATGGCATTCCAGGCCAAGTGGCGATGGAGCAGGTGATGGCGTGCGGGCTCGGCCCCTGCTACGTCTGCGTCCGCACCTTCGAAGTGGGCGGCAAGAAGGAGCTGCGCCGGGTCTGCATCGAAGGCCCGGTGTTCGACATGCAGGAGGCAGTCGGATGGTGAACCTTCACCGCTCGTCCCCGCGAAAGCGGGGACCCAGGAACTGGATTCCCGCTTGCGCGGGAATGAGCGGGAGATTGAATGAGACACGCGTGGAGGCGTTCGGATGGTAGATATGCGGGTCAAAATCGGCGCGGTGACGCTGCAAAACCCCGTCATGCCCGCGTCCGGTTGTTTCTCAACCGATCTCGCCCAAGTGATGGATTTAAACCGCCTCGGTGCGCTGGTCGCCAAAACCGTCTCCCGCGACTACCGCGCCGGCAATCCGCCGCCGCGCGCGGCCGAGGTCGAAGGCGGCATGATCAATTCGATTGGCTTGCCGACCAAGGGCATCCAATATTTCTTCGAACACCAGGTGCCGGATTATCGGCGCTTCACCCCGCCGCTGGTCGCCTCGATTTCGGGGACTACGATCGAAGACTTCGAATCCATGGCGCGCGACGTGGCGAAGGGCGATATCGACGTGCTTGAGGTCAATATCTCCTGTCCGACGCGCGATCCCAAGGGCGGCAATTTCGCGCTGCATGCCGAGCTGACTTATGACGTGGTCAAGCTCATTCGCGCCACGACCGATAAGCCGGTTTGGGTCAAGCTCTCGCCCAATGCCGGCGACATCGTCACAGTGGCTCAAGCCGCCGAGCGTGGCGGCGCCAATGCGCTCGTCGTGGCGAACACGATTTTGGGGCTGAAGATCAACACCGACACGTTCCGCCCGGCGATCGGCAATAAATTCGGCGGTCTTTCCGGGCCCGGCATCAAGCCGATCATCGTGCGCATGGTTCATCAATGCGCCAAGGCGGTGAAGATTCCGATCATCGGCTGCGGCGGCATCGTCAAGGTCGAGGACGCGGTGGAATATATGCTGGCCGGCGCCACGGCGGTGATGATCGGCTATCTGACGTTCCGCAATCCCACCGGCATGATCGCGATCATCGAAGGCCTGGAACAATGGTGCGCCAAACGCGGCTTCGCGCGCGTTGCCGATCTCACCGGCGCGATGATCGATGAGTTGCCGATGGAGACTTTTGCAGCGGCCGCCGCGCCGATCGGGTAAATTGCCGTCATGACCACGCGTATCACCATCCGCAAGCCGGACGATTGGCACCTGCACGTCCGCGACGGCGAAATGCTCAAGGCGGTGCTGCTGTTTACGGCGAAGAATTTCGCCCGCGCTATCATAATGCCGAACCTTGTGCCGCCGGTGCGCACCACCGCCGATTGCGCCGCCTATCGCGAGCGGGTAATGGCGGCGCTGCCCAAGGATTCGAAATTCAAGCCGCTGATGACCTGCTATCTCACTGACGACACCGATCCCGATGATGTCGAGCGCGGATTCCGCGACGGGTTGTTCACCGGCGTAAAATTATATCCGGCGAATGCCACGACGAATTCGGCGTTCGGCGTCACCGACTACGGCAAGGTCGCGCGCGTGCTGCAGCGCATGGAAAAAATCGGCATGCCGTTTCTGATGCACGGCGAATATGTCGCGCCCGACGTCGATATTTTCGACCGCGAGAGGGTGTTCATCGACAAGCTCCTGTCGAAATGGATCAGGCAATTTCCCGGCTTGCGCTTCATTCTGGAGCATCTTTCATCCAAGGACGGCGTTGATTTCGTGAAAAGCGCGGCGCCGCAGGTCGGCGGCACCATCACGCCCTATCACATGATGCTCACCCGCAACGATTGGCTCGGCCATGGGCTCAAGCCCTACATGTATGTGATGCCGGTCATCAAAACCGAGCGCGACCGGCTCGCGCTGCGCAAGGCCGCAACGTCGGGCGAGGCCTGCTATTTCCTCGGCACCGATTCCGCGCCGCATCCTTACGCGAAGAAGGTTTCAACGAACGGCATTCCCGGCATGTTCAACGCGCCGGTCGCGATCGAGACCTATGCGCAAGTCTTCGAGGAAGAAGGCGCGCTCGATAGCTTCGAAGCCTTTGCTTCGCTCAATGGACCCAAGCATTATCGGATGCCGCCGAATGAGGAGACGATCACGCTGGAGAAGTCGCCTTGGACCGCGCCGGAGGAGGTCAAGGTGGCCGGCCCCGACGAGCGGGCCTTGATCTATCGCGGCGGCGAGACCATTCCGTGGCGGGTGATCGGTTGAGGTTGTACTGTGATCGTCATTCCGGGGCGCCACGAAGTGGCGAGCCCGGAATCCATATTCACAGACAGGGATTGTGGATTCCGGGCTCCTTGCTGCGCTCGGCCCCGGAATGACCAGATGATGGATCGAACAATGACAGGCTTTCCCGACAAAGAGGTGATCGCCGACCTGACGGCAAAGATGTTGCTCGAGGTCGATGCGGTCCGCTTCATGACCGACAAGCCTTTCATCTACACCTCCGGCTGGGCGAGCCCGGTTTATACCGATTGCCGCCGCCTCATCTCGTTTCCGCGCGTGCGGGGCACGCTGATCGACTTCGGCGTAGCGACAGTGATGCGCGACGTGGGTTTCGAGCAGTTCGATGCAGTCGCCGGCGGCGAAACGGCCGGAATTCCGTTCGCGGCCTGGATGGCGGATCGCTTGATGCTGCCGATGCAATATGTGCGCAAGAAGCCAAAGGGCTTCGGCCGCAATGCGCAAATCGAGGGCCACATCGAGGAAGGCGACCGCGTGCTTCTGGTCGAGGATATGACCACCGACGGCCGCAGCAAGGTCAATTTCTGCAAGGCGCTGCGCGGTGCCGGCGCGGTCGTCGACCACGTCTTCGTGTTCTTCTTCTATGACATCTTTCCGGAGGGCAAAAAAATATTGAAAGACCTCGGTGTCACGCTGCACGCGCTCGCCACCTGGTGGGACGTGCTGGAAGTCGCCAAGAAGAGCGGCAAGTTCGACAAGGGCAAGCTCAAGGAAGTGGAAAAATTCATGAAGGATCCCGCCGCCTGGTCGAAGGCGCATGGCGGCGTCGCGCAAGCGGCGGAGTAATATTGACGGTAGGGATGAAATGCCGAACCAGGTTGCGGATGTGATTGTTGTCGGCGCCGGCAATGCGGCGTTCTGTGCGGCATTGGCGGCGCAAGAAGCGGGCGCCAAGGTTATCATGTGCGAAGCCGCGCCCGAAGAGGAATCCGGCGGCAACAGCCGCTTCACCGCGGGCTCGATCCGCGTCGTCTATGACGGGATCGACGACATCAAGACGCTGGTGCCCGATCTGACGCCGGCGGAAATCGAAACCACCGATTTCGGTACCTATACCGCCGATCAATTCTACGACGACATGGCGCGGGTGACGCAAAACCGCGCCGATCCCGATCTGGTCGAGCTTTTGGTCACCAAGAGCTTCGACTCGCTCAACTGGATGCGCAACAAGGGCGTGCGGCTCATTCCGATCTACGGCCGGCAAGCATTCAAGATCGACGGCAAGTTCAAGTTCTGGGGTGGGCTCACCGTGGAATCGGTCGGCGGCGGGCCGGGCCTCATCAATATGCTCACGGCGGCGGCGAAAAAGCGCGGCATTGATATCCGCTATTCGACGCGCGGGCTCGATCTGTTGTTCGACGGCAACCGGATCGAGGGGGTGCGCGTGCGCGAGCATGGCGACGTGCGCGAGCTGCGCGCAAAATCGGTGGTGCTCGCCTGCGGCGGCTTCGAAGCCAATCCGGAATGGCGCACGCGCTATCTCGGCCCGGGCTGGGACCTCGCCAAGGTGCGCGGCAGCCGTTTCAATACCGGTGACGGCATCCGTATGGCGCTCAACATCGGCGCCGCGCCGCGCGGCAATTGGTCGGGCTGCCACGCCGTGCAATGGGAGATGAACGCGCCGGAATTCGGCGACCTCGCCGTCGGCGATCAATTCCAGAAGCACTCGTATCCGTTCTGCATTCTGGTCAATGCCACGGGCAAGCGCTTCGTCGACGAAGGTGCCGATTTCCGCAACTACACGTACGCCAAATACGGCCGCGTGGTGCTGGAACAGCCTGGCCAGTTCGCCTGGCAGATATTCGACCAAAAGACCAAGCATCTGCAGCGCGACGAATACCGCATCCGCCAAATCACCAAAGTCACGGCGAACACAATCGAGGAATTGGCGCAGAAGCTCGAGGGCGTCAACGCCGCCGGATTCGTCAAGACGATCAAGGAATATAACGCCGCGGTGAAGACCGACGTGCCGTTCAATCCCAACATCAAGGACGGCCGCTGCACGACCGGCCTCACCATCAACAAGAGCAACTGGGCGAACACCATCGACGCACCGTCGTTCGAGGGCTATGCGGTGACTTGCGGCGTCACCTTCACCTTCGGCGGGTTGCGTATCAATACCGATGGCGAAGTGCTCAACACCGACTATCAGCCGATCCGCGGCCTCTATGCGGCGGGCGAGCTGGTTGGCGGCCTGTTCTACTTCAACTATCCCGGTGGCTCCGGCCTGATGTCTGGCACGGTGTTCGGCAGGATCGCCGGCGCTTCCGCCGGCCGCGCCGGCAAGAACTGAGCGGAGCCGGCCATGGACGCAAAAGTCAGGCAATCGCTCAACGAGCTTTCGGCGACCGAGATTGCGGCGGAAATCGCAGCCGGCAAGGCAACCTGCGAAGCGGCGGTGCGCGATTGCCTGGCGCGGATCGCGGCGCGCGACAACGTCGTCAAGGCGTGGGTCAATTTTGACGCCGACCTCGCGCTCGCGCAGGCGCGCGCGCTCGATCGCGGGCCGCGCCGTGGGCCGCTGCACGGCGTTCCGATCGGTCTGAAAGACACCATCGATACGTTCGATATGCCGACCGAGATGGGTTCGCCGCTCTATCGCGGCAACCGGCCGCGCGCCGACGCATCTTGCGTCGCGCTGCTGCGCCGCGCCGGCGCGGTGATCCTCGGCAAAACGGCGACGTGCGAATTCGCCGGCAGCGCCCCGCCGGAAACCACCAATCCGCATAACCTCGCGCATACGCCCGGCGGCTCGTCGAGCGGCTCGGCGGCGGCGGTTGCCGATTTCATGGTGCCGGCGGCGCTCGGCACCCAAACCGGCGGTTCGGTGCTACGGCCGTCGTCGTTCTGCGGAGTTTTCGGCTACAAGCCGACCTACAATACTTTCAACAAACAAGGCGTCTGGCCGGCGGCCAATTCGATCGACACGATCGGTTGGCTGGCGCGATCGATCGACGACATCGAGCTTCTCACCTATGTGCTGCGCATGCAGCCGCCGCAACCGCCGCGCAAATTCGACGGCACGCCGCGGATTGGCGTCTGGCGCACGGATTTATGGGAGACGGCACAGGACGAGACCAAAGCCGCCGTCACGGACGCCGCCGCAAGGCTCGTCCAAGCCGGCGCCCTCGTGCGCGACGTCGACATGCCGTCCGCGTTCACCGGCTTGCATGTCGTCGCGCGCACGACGATCGGTTTTTACGAGCGCGCCGCCTGCATGGCCTTCGCCTGGGACAGCGAGCGCGAAAAGCTGTCGCCGCAAATGCGCCGTTATATCGAGAACGGTCACAAGATTTCGCGCGACGATTATGTCGCCGGCCAGCGGCGGCTCGACGAATGCTGCGCGCTATTGGCGGCGATATTCGAAAAATTCGATGTGCTGTTGGTGCCCTGCGTACCGGGCGAGGCGCCGAAAGGTCTCGGCGCGACCGGCGATCCCTCGATGCAGGCGATATGGACCGCGCTGCACACCCCGAGCATGACGCTGCCGACGCATCGCGGTCCCAACGATCTGCCGGTCGGCATCCAATTGGTGGCGCAGCGTTATGACGACGATCGCTTGTTCGCCGGCGCGCGCTGGATTTGGGACAGGATCGGCGCGCCGGAACTGGTTGGGGTGCGGCGGAGTCGATAATGGAGTTCGACAACGCGTTTGACGTGCCGCTGCCGCCGGCGCAGGCCTGGGCGATTCTGATGGATATTCCGCGCATCGCGCCTTGCATGCCAGGAGCGGAATTGACCGAAATCGTCGATCCGCAGAATTACAAGGGCAAGATTTCCGTCCGAACTCGGTCCGGTGGCGCTCGCTTTCGCCGGCCGCGTGGAGTTTGATCAGGTTGACCCCGCCAATCGCACCGCGCGCGTCAAAGCGCAAGGCAGCGACGCCAAAGGCCGCGGCGGCGCCAATGCCATGGCGACGTTCCGTATCGAGCCCGCCGGTAGCGGCTCGACGGTACGCATCCATACCGAGCTGATGCTCTCGGGCGCGGTCGCGCAATATGGCCGCGGCGTCGGCATGATCGAAGCGACGGCCGGGCAGATTGTCCGGCAATTCGCCGATAACTTGCGGCGACAGCTTGCACCGCTGGGGACCGGCACGGTCGTGGTAACGCAAGCCTCGCCGCCGCTCGCGCCGGCGGCCGAACCGATATCCGGCTTGTCGCTATTCGCGCGCGTTATTTGGACAAAGATCGTTACTCTGTTCAGCGGAAGCAAAAATTAGCTATCATTGTCGCGGCGCGACCGTAGCGGGGGGAACAATATGGGTCGATCAGGCATTTTGCGACAGACGATCGGCATCCTCGCCGCGCTCGTCGCGCTCGCCGGAGTTGCCGCCGCGGACGACGTTGCGAGTTTCTACCGGAGTCGCGACGTTTCCATGGTCATCGGCTATAGCGTCGGCGGCGGTTACGACGCTTATGCGCGGCTATTGGCGCGCTATATCGGCAAACATATTCCCGGCGAACCTTCGATCATCCCGCAGCAAATGACCGGCGCCGGCAGTCTGCGATCCGCCAACTACATCTATTCCGTCGCGGCCGCAGACGGGTCGGTGTTCGGCACGTTTTCGCGCAGCTTGGCGATTGCACCGCTCCTTGGCCAGGCCGAGTTCGACAGCCGCAAATTCACCTGGTTGGGCAGCGTCACCGACGACAACACAACCTGCGTGATGTCGAACACTTCGCCGATCAAGACCTGGAATGATTTTCTCAATAAGCCGTCCAAGCTCGGCGGGTTGGGCGCCGATGCCGATCCGGACATCTGGGCGCTGCTCTGCAAGAACGTGTTCGGCGCCAAGCTGCAGCTTGTCACCGGCTATCCCGGCACCAATGACGTGACGCTGGCCATGGAGCGCGGCGAGGTCGACGGCTTGTGCGGCTTGTCATGGAGCACGATCAAGACGCGGCATGAAGATTGGCTGGCGGGCCATAGCGTCAATATCATCGTGCAGGCGGCACTCAAGAAGGAGCCGGAAATGGCGTCGGTGCCGCTGGCGACCGATCTCGTCGCCAACCCGCAGCAGCTTCAGATCATCAAGCTTCTATTGACGAGCCAGGCGATGGCGCGGCCCTTTGCGGCGCCGCCCGGCATCCCCGAAGACCGCAAGCAGGCCTTGATCGCGGCGTTCGATGCGACCATGACGGACCCCGATTTCCTGGCCGAGGCGCGGAAACTGAATTTCGACGTGCATCCGGTCAGCGCATCGACGATCGACGGGCTGTTGGCGGACGTCTATGCCACGCCGAAGGACGTTCTCGCCAAGGCCGCCAAGGCGATTTCGAGTACCAATCAGTGAGCAAATCGATCGGAACGCGCGTTCTGCGCCTGGAAGACCAAGCGCTTTTGACCGGCAATGGCCGCTTCGTCGATGACATCGCCGCGGCCGGCGTGTTGGCGGCAGCCTTTGTGCGTAGCCCGTACCCGCATGCGCTGATCCGCGGTGTCGATGCGAGCGCCGCCCGCGCGCTGCCGGGCGTCGCCGCGGTGCTCACGCTCGACGATCTTGCGCCGGTGCTGAAACAGCGGCGCATGATCCGTACCTCGAATTCCGGCACCAAGCTCGATCGCAGCTGGCCGTTCGCGCTTGCCGATGGCGAAGTGTCTTTTGTCGGCGAACCGGTCGCGATCGTCGTCGCCGAGGATCGCTATGTTGCCGAGGACGCCGCCGCGCTGGTTGCGGTCGATTACGACGTCAAGCCGGCGGCAACCGACTGCCGGATCGAGCGCGCGCCGGCGGTGCGGCGCGAGCTTGGTTCCAATGCGGTGATTTCCTACAAAGTCGCCTATGGCGACATCGACGCGGCTTTCGCCAAGGCCGCGCATATCGTGCACGAAGATCTATGGATGCATCGCGGCGCCGGCCATTCGATGGAAGGCCGCGGCATTCTTGCGCAAATTTCCGGCGGCGAGACCGTGGTATGGGCCTCGACGCAGAAGGCACACGACCTGCGCACTGCCTTTGCCGACTACATCGATCTCGACGAAAGCCGGCTGCGGGTGGCGACGCCCGACGTCGGCGGCGGTTTCGGGCCGAAACTTTGCGTCTACCCCGAGGACGTCGCCGTGGTCACCGCGGCAACGCTGCTGCGCCGCTCGGTCAAATGGATCGAGGATCGCCGCGAGCATTTCACCAATGCCGCGCAGGAGCGCGACCAGTATTGGTCGATCGCGCTTGCCGCCGATGCCGAAGGGCGCGTGCGCGGCATGCGCGGCCGACTGATCCACGACATCGGCGCCTATGCGCTCCAAGACGTGAACATCCCATACAATTCCGCAACCACGCTCACCGGACCTTATGTGGTGCCGGCGCTGGCGATCGACGTGGTCGCGACCCACACCAACAAGGCACCGGTCTCGTCGGTACGTGGCGCCGGCTATCCGCAAGCCGCATTCGCGATGGAGCGCATGATGGACCGTCTGGCGCGCACGCTAAAGCTCGACCGCGCCGAATTGCGCCGCCGCAATCTGATCCCGGCGGAAAAAATGCCCTATCTGAAGCCGCTCAAGGCGCGCTCCGGCGAGCAGGTGCAATATGACAGCGGCGATTATCCCGGCTGCCAGGCCGACATTTTGCGCGCCGCGGGCTGGGACGATTTTCCGCGCCGGCAGGCCGAGGCTCGCGCGCTCGGCCGTTACATCGGTATCGGGCTCGCACATGGCATCAAGGGCACCGGGCGCGGCCCATTCGAATTTGGCAATGTTCGCGTCTCGCCGACCGGCCGTATCACGGTTTCGACCGGCGCCGCGCCGATGGGACAGGGGCTCGCTACTGCGCTCGCGCAAATCTGCGCCGAGGCGTTCGGCGTGAATGCCCACGACGTCACCGTGGTCGCCGGCGACACGGCGGCGGCGCCGCTCGGCCTCGGCGGCTTCGCCAGCCGGCAGACGGTGACGGCCGGTTCGTCGGTCAAGATTGCGGCAGAAGCGGTTGCGGCGAAAGCGCGCAAGCTCGCCAGCCACATGCTTGAAGCGACGGAGGAAGATCTTGAAATCGTCGACGGCGAAGTACGCGTGGTCGGCGCGCCGCAACTTGCCGTCAAGCTCGGCGAGCTCGCGCGGGTCCTCAAAGGCGCGCCGGGCTATGCGTTCCCGCCGGGAATCGATCCCGGTCTCGACTCGAGTGCGACGTTTCGCGTCGATCAGCTCGCCTATTCCAATGCCTGCCACGTCGTCGAGGTCGAGGTCGATGCCGAAACCGGTGGCGTCAACATTTTGCGTTATATCGCGCTCCAGGACGCGGGCCGCCGCGTCAATCCGCTGATCGTCGAAGGCCAGGTCCACGGCGGCATCGCCCACGGCGTCGGCAATGCGGTGTTGGAATGGATGGGCTATGACGCCGCCGGCCAGCCGGTGACCACGACATTTGCGGATTATCTGCTGCCCACCGCAACGGACCTGCCGCAATTCGAGACGCTGTATCGGGAATCGCCGTCGCCGCATAATCCGCTCGGCGTCAAAGGCGTCGGCGAGGTCGGCGTCATTCCCGCCGCCGCCGCGGTGATCTCGGCGATCGAAGACGCGCTGTCGCCATTCGGCGTGCGCATTGCGCAAATGCCAATCATGCCGCATGAACTCGTCGAACTCATCGGCAAGAGTGCGGTAGGATAATGGCGTGAAACGGAGAAAAACAATGAGCTTTTTCAAATCCGCCGGATGCATTGTTTTGTGGACGATGCTTGCCTTCGCCGCGTGTCAGCCGGCGCGCGCCCAGAATTTTCCCGACAGACCCGTTCATCTGATTGTGCCCTATGGGCCAGGCGGCATCACCGACTTCGCAGGACGGACTGTGGGGCAAAAGCTGGGCGAGGCTTTGGGCGCCACGGTGGTGGTGGAAAACAAGCCGGGCGCCGGCGGTATCGTCGGCGTCGATTACGTCGCGCACGCAGCGCCGGATGGCTACTACATGGCGATCATGGATCCGGCGATCGTCATCAATCCGACGCTGCAGAAATCGATGCCTTACGACATTTTCAAAGACCTCGTCACGCTCTCTACGGTCTGCTCCTCGCCCGAGGTCCTAGTGGTGTCGCCGCAACTCGGGATCAAGACTTATGCCGAGCTCGTCGCTTACGGCAAAGCCAATCCCAGCAAGCTCAATTACGCGTCCGCAGGCGTCGGCACGACGCCGCATCTCGCCGCCGAAATGTGGAAAATGCGCACCGGCATCGACGCCGTGCATGTTCCTTATAAAGGGATCGGCGCGTCGTACACCGACATGATGAGCGGCAAGGTTCAAATGTCGTTTTCCAGTATCGCGGGCGCGTTGCCCTTCACCAGCAAAGGCAGCGTCATTCCGCTCGCGACCACCGGCACGGTGCGCTCGCCGGTCTATCCCGACCTGCCGACGGTGGCAGAGGCGGGCTTGCCCGGTTACAGTGTTGATCTCTGGCTCGCTCTCTATGGGACCGCCGGCACGCCACCCGATGTCCTCGCCAAGCTTAACGCCGGCATCGTCAAGGCTTTGCAGGACGATCAGCTCAAGGCCGCTTTCGCCAAATTTGGTCTCACGCCGCGCGGCACGAGTCTTGCCGAAAGCGCCGCTTTCACCAAGTCGGAATACGAGAAGTGGAATAAAGTCATCACCGACGGTCACATCACGCTCGATTGAGCGCAACATGAGCGCGGTCCTATGACCACCCCTTGGCCGACGGAATTGCGCCTGCACAAGGATCGCAAGACGCTCAGCGTCGCCTTCGACGACGGCGGACGCTTCGATCTCGCTGCGGAATACCTGCGCGTGCGCAGTCCGAGCGCCGAAGTACAGGGTCATTCGCCGAGCGAGCGGCGTACCGTGTCCGGCAAACGGGATGTGCAGATCCTCGAACTGCATCCGGTCGGCAATTACGCTGTGCGGATCGTGTTCGACGATATGCATTCGACCGGCATTTTCAGTTGGGATTATCTGCTCGAGCTCGGCCGCACCCGCGAAGACAATTGGCGCGCTTATCTTGCCGAGATTGCGGAAAAGAATCTTTCACGCGCCCCGCAATCGCGGTGACCCCCGTATCCGCAGTTTCGCCTATGCTGGTCGGGCGTCTCCAGCAGTTTGTCGGCAGCCGAACCGACGTGCGCGATGGTTGGCCGCATCCTTCCCGCCAACGATCGGTCAACTTACGCGGGCGCGTACCGCGGCGCGATATCGTCGCCCGACGCATGCCTTTGAAGACGGCGTGCAAAAGTTCGGCTTCAACTACCTTATGACGCTCGACGACGTCATCGCCTCGCGGGGCGGCATCCCGTTGGTTGACGGCGGCAAGATCGTCGGCGCGATCGGCTGTTCCGGCGGCACCGGCGCCCAGGACGAGACGCTGTGCCAGGCCGCGATCAGTGCGGCGATGAAATAGCCGGCCGGGGACGCTCGGTCTCGCACGCTATCGGAAGTCCTGTATGCACGAGGGCGGCAGCAATGCCGCCCTCGTTGCGTCATAGAATCGGCTATGAAGGGACGGATCGCATCTGAGATGAACAGGCCGGCGAGGGGATGAGGACAAATCCGAGATATCGTTGCGGACTTTATTTGATCGCTGCCTGTCTGGTCTTTGCGCCGGCACTGTTTGTCGCGCGGTCCACCACCGCTCAGACCGGTCAGCCGGTCGTGCCCGAAAATTTGGCGGCGGCAATGGCGCAATATCGGAGCGCGCTCGCCGCCTACGAGAAAGCCCATGCCAGCTATGCGGCCGCAGCGAGCGATTACTGGCGTGAGGTCGCCGCGAAGCGCCAATTGCGCAGTGCCAAACGCGCACATGGCGAGGCACTTTCGATCGACGATTATGTTCTCGCTCAGCCGCCGATTTACACCGGACCGCCGAAGCCGCAAAATCCGATACAGCCGCAAGTGCCACCGCGGCCGGTCTATGTGCCGGTCGTCGCCGATTTTCTATCTGCGGCGGAGCGGGAATTCAGCTTCGTCCCGCGCATGCCGCAAAGCGACGACCAGTTCAAGCGCGCCTATGCCAGGGTGGCGCTAGCGGCCGGCCTCACCAAAGATCAGATCGTACGCATTTACAGCTTCGAAGCGACCGGAAACGGCAGCTATGACGTCGAGGCTGGTCGTGAGTACAACAAGCGGGCTCGCGCCATCACCACCGCGCTCGGCTACAACCAGCTTTTGGCGACCAATACGGTTGAGCTTATCGCGGAAGATGGTAATCGCTTCCTCGCCGATTTGCAGGACCGAGTTGCCCAGTTGCCGGCCGACCAGAAATGGGCGTTGCAGAACAAAATCGAGGTTTTGCGCAAAATGATCGCGTTTGCCAGAAGCGTGCCGGACGCCTGGGCCCAGCACGAAATGCTGGCCAATACGGAGAAAGGTCTCGGCGTGCACGCGCTCAATCTCGATCTCGACATCGGGCCCTTGCTGCAAACGCAAAAGCTTCTGGATTCCGTCGCGTTCGCGCGCCGCAAGGGATTCACCCGGACGCTCAGCGCGGCCGAGCTGGAAATGATGAACCTCACCGGCGACGGCAACGGCTTCGACATGGTGACGATGCCCTCGCAATGGCGCGACAAGGTCCCGACCGCGAATTTCTTCCAGCCGAGCGGCTATGCCGACAATCCGGTGGCGCAGCGGAATAACGCCGTCGCCACTTTGATCGCGGCAACCAACGCGCGCATGGACGAGGAGAGTAGAAAGCCGGGCGCCCAGCAATTGGCGGCTTTGCTGCAATGATCCGGCGGGCGCTGCGCCACCGCGCCGTCCGGACCGGCGCTTCGGCTATGCAGAATTAGGCCATTGCGATGTCACCATGGGTCGGTACGATAGACGCCGCGATGTCATAGTTATGTTCATTGTTTGTCAGATTTCAGTGTGGCCATGAAACGGCGTGAATTTCTCATACTGCTCTCAAGCGCAGCGGCGTTGTGGCGGGCAATGCGGCCATCGGCGGCGCGCGCGCAATATCAGGCGCCGCTCTATCAGCGTTCCCCATACCCGCCGGCGCAGATGCCAGCGCCGGCCGCCGCGCCCACCACAGCCGCCGACAATTCCGTGGGCCAAGTCGCGACCATGCAAGGCAACGCCACCGTCACGCGCGGCAACGCCGCCGCGGCGATGCTGCAAGTCGCCGATCCGATATTCAAGAACGACACGCTTGCGACCGGTGCGGACTCTGCGCTCGGCGTCACCTTCGACGACCAGACGACGTTCAGTCTGTCCGCCGATACGCGCATCGTCGTCAACGAATTCGTTTATCAGGAGGGCGGTACCGGGAACGCCGCCTCGTTCAACGTTGCGATCGGCACCGCCGCGTTTGTCGCGAGCCTCGTTGCCAAAACCGGCGATATGAAAATCACCACGCCGGATGCCGCGATCGGTATCCGCGGCACCACCGGCGTGGTTGACGTGCCGGCAGCGGGCACAACCGCGGCGCCGACAGTAAAGCTTTACCCCGATGCCGACGGTCATGTCGGGCATGATCGACGTGTTCGACCGCCAGGGCAACCGGCTCGGCGCGTTGACGCAGGGAGCGAGCGCATTTGCGATCCGCGCCGGCGCCGGCGGCCGGATGACCGCGGAGCCCTACCGAATTCCGCCGCAGGAGTTGGCGCGCGACCGCGGCGTATTGCAGCGGCTTGGCATCTCGCACAATATTGGCCGGCAGATGCTGAACCGGCGGCAGCAATTGCGCTCGCCAAACCGGCAAAGACCGAATAACCAGCGGCCGCCGGGCGGCCAACGCAATTTCCGTGGACCGCCCAAGGGCAGGCCGCGCGGGAACGGCCAACCGCGCCCGCGCGGACCGCAAAACAATCGAGACCGCTAACCGCGCCCCGTTGAGTCCGGCGCAAACAGAAAACGAGGAGACGCATGCGAGCCTATCAATTGCCCAAGGCCGGTACCGGCATCGACGCACTGACGCAGGTCGAGCGCCCGGATCCGAAGCCAGGCCATCGCCAGGTCCTGGTGAAGATCAAAGCGTGTTCGCTGAATTTCCGCGATATCGGCATCGTCCGCGGCAGCTACCGCATGCCGGTGCGCGAGAACGTCATTCCGCTCTCGGATGGCGCCGGCGAAGTGGTCGAGGTTGGCCCCGGCGTGAGCCGCGTCAAGGCGGGCGATCGCGTCGCCGGCAATTTTTTTCAACGCTGGCCGGGCGGCGAGCCTTCGGCCGACACGCACGCAAGCGCGCTCGGCGGCGGCATCGACGGCATGCTCGCGGACTTAGCCGTGCTGGAAGAGGACGGCGTCGTGAAAATACCGCCGCACCTGTCGCTGGAGGAGGGCGCGACGCTGCCGTGCGCCGGCGTCACCGCATGGCACGCGATGATGGAGCACGCCAAGCTCAAGGCCGGCGACACGATTCTACTGCAAGGCACCGGCGGCGTCTCGATCTTCGGGCTGCAGTTCGCCCACGCCATGGGCATCCGCGCCATCATCACCTCGTCGAGCGACGAGAAGCTCAAACGCGCCAAGACGCTCGGCGCCGCGTTCGGCATCAACTACAAGACGACGCCGGAATGGGATAAGGCGGCGATGGAATTCACTGGCGGCATCGGAGTCGATCACGTCGTCGAAGTCGGCGGCGCGGCGACGCTGACGCGCTCGTTTCACGCCATTCGCGTCGGCGGCAAAGTCTCCATGATCGGCGGTTTGAGCGGCGGCGCCACCGAGCTCAATCCCGGTTTGATCTTTAGCCGTCGCGCCAATGTGCAAGGCATTTCCGTCGGCTCGACGCAAATGTTCCTGGCAATGAACCGCGCGATCGAAGTGAGCGCGATCAAACCGGTGATCGATAAGGTCTTCGCCTTCGCCGATGCGCCGGCGGCCTACAAGTACATGGCCTCCGGCGCGCATTTCGGAAAAATCGTTATCCGGGTGGCCTGACACGCTCCCGGCCGGCGGCACGGCGCGTTAACGAAGGCGGGCTTATCGCCTGCAACGCGGCCGCTTTCTTCGCGCAATTTGGCTATTTACGAAGCGCTCATGCTAAACGGCGACCGGCGGTCGCAATAAAGGAAGACGCAAACAATTTAAATAAAACTCTCCGCGTTACGAGCAAAAGCGGCAACAGACGCGGGGCGTGCGGTGTCAGTACGAAAATATCTACCGGGTGCGATCGCAATCGCGTGGATGGCCGCATCGCCGGCGTTCGCAGCCGATCAATCGCTGCCATGGCCGTCGCCGGCCGTGGAAAGCGAGACGCCGTTTCCCACCTATCTGCCCAGTACGCAGACTGTCGGGCGTGCATCTCCTCTCAGCTGGAGCGGCTTTTATGTTGGCGGGCAGTTCAGCTTCAACGAAGCAAGCGCCGATTTCAGCAAGTCGACGCAGGCGCCGATCGCATACAGCCTGCGGGAATTGACGCTGGAGAACGAGTTCACTCCCTCGAATTGGCCTGTGCTGGGCACGGCGGATCACGGCGTGACGGGCTTCGGAGGCTTTGTCGGCTACAACACGGAATATTTCACGGATTCTATGAAAGTCGTCCTGGGAGTCGAGGCCAACTACAACCAAGCCGCGCTGTCGCTTACCGCGCCGAATTCACCGATCTCGCGCATTACGCCGACGGACAGTCAAGGCAACAACTATCTCGTCAACATTACCGGCAGCGGGACGGTGACGAATCTCAACTTCGGCACGCTGCGAGCGAGGGCCGGCTGGGAGCTCGGCAATTTCCTGCCATACGGATTTGTCGGCGTTGCGGTCGGGCGGGCGAACGTCAACGTTACGGAAACCACCTCGGGCGAAGAGAATCCGCCCACTTCCGGCGCTTGCAGCTCGAGCAGCACTCCTCCGTGTACACCCTTTTCGTTTACCGGCACCGCCGGAAGGGACTCGGACTGGCTGTACGGTTTGACGGTCGGCGCTGGTTTGGATGTTGCGCTTACGCGCAACGTCTTTTTGCGGGCCGAATACGAATATGTCCAGTTCCAACCGGTAGCCAGCACGGTCATCGAGATCAATACAGGGCGCGCCGGCGTCGGTATCAAATTCTAAGCAAATCTCCGCCGGTTCTCTCGCTCATCACCAGCCGGTCTTCGCCCTGCGGGCTACGACGGCAGCCTTCGCCGCTTAGTCGCAATCTCTCATGCTGGCTTGCCGGCCGTAGCTGCCAAGCAGCGAAGGCTGGTGGGCGCTGTAGGGATTGAACCTACGACCTCTCCCGTGTGAAGGGAACGCTCTCCCGCTGAGCTAAGCGCCCGTTGCCGATCGGATGCGGATTTAAGGTGCGGCCTGGCGAAGTGTCAAGAAAGCCCGGTGAACTGATATTTGCTAGTTCGTCGTTGACGCCACACGCGAGGCGGTCGATTGCAGCGCGCGGATGCGATCGGCAAGTGTATTTTTGTTTTCCACGGTGCTGTCGCCATTTTCGGCCGCGACCGGATCGCGGCTGTTGGCGGTGTGCGCCGTCGGCCCTGCGCTCGCTGCTTCGATGAGCATGGATTCGATCGGCGAGCCGGGGCCTTCCAGCGCCGCGGTAAGGCGGGCAACCTCGGCGGCAACGTCGTTGATGCGCTCGCGAAGAAGCGCATTCTCGACGCGCTCGGCCGCCCAGGTCAATTCGGCGTCGCGTCTCATGGTGCCGATCTCGCGCTGCAGCTTGCTGCGTTCCTCGATCGCAGCGGCGAGCTGGGTTTCGAGCTGCAAGATGTCGGAGCGGAACTGGTCCACCGCCGTGCGGCTGCGGCTGCCGGTTGTCGCCAATTCGCTGCGCAGGTCGGCTTCGATCTTGCGCGCGTCTTCGATCTCGTTGCGCATGCGCTCGATTTGATAATCGCGCTCGGCCAGCGCACGCCCCTGGTCGCCGAGCCGCACTTCAAGCTCCTGAACGCGGCGATTGAGCACTTCTGCTTCCGATTGATACACGAACAGCTGGCGTTCCAGTTCCGTGGTTCGCGTGCCAAGGTCGCCGAGCTTGCTGCGTGCCGCGGTCAACTCGTTCGCCGCCGTCTCCGAGGCGGTTCGCTCGCGCCGCAGCCGGCTTTCGGTATCCTCGACCGCGCGTTCGTAATCGGTCACGCTGACCTTCAGCGCTTCGATCTGGGCGCGGAAGGTGGCGATTTCGGTGCGCTGGCTGTCGGCAATCAAGGATCGCTCGCCCAGTTCGCCGAGCAATTTCGACAGTTCCGCCTCCTTGTCGGTGAGCTGACGCTCGGCCTCGCGCAGCGCGCCCGACTTGATTTGGAATTCCTCCTCGGTCGAACGCAATTGATCGCGCAACGTCTTATCGCGCGCTTCGAGTGCAAAAATTGTCGCGGTCTTCTCGCCGAGCTCTCTCTTGAGCTGATTGATGGCGTCTGACTTCTTACCAAGCTCGGCGAGTTGCGTCGTGGTCTTGGCCTTCATTTTCTCAACGCTCATTTCGAGTCGTCGAGTCGACATCGCGAATTCGGCGCGAAGCTGGTCTTTGTCGGCGCGGATTTCGGCGATCGACAGAGGTGTCGCCGCTTCCAGCCGCTTCATCGTCAGGCGTACGGCGCGGTTGTGAACGAGCGGGACGAACAGCAGGCAAAGCAAAGCCGCAACAAGGAAGCCGATACCAAAATACATGACCGATTCGATCACGACGCTACGCCTCCGACTACTCGCCGCTGCCGTCTCATCACCATGGCATGCGGGTGCGCACTGCACCACATTCCTGAGTCGTTAACCTAAACCGACTTCGTCCGCCGCGCCATCGTCTCGATGGTTATTGCGGCTGTTGCCCGATGGCGGCGGATCAAAACGGGTTCCAAGTCGGGTGATCGGTGAATTTCAGGTAGCCGAGATTGGCGCCCAGGCGAAGGCCGACGCCCGAGCGGATCGGTACCAGCACGACATTGTTGGCGGTCAGCGCGGTCATGCCGAAACCGCCAATGAAATAGGCAGAGCCATTGATGCCGCCGAAGCGGTCGAAAATCGCCCGTGTCGCTGGGAGATTATAGACCAGCATCATGGTCCGAGCGCCGTCGGCGCCAGCGTCAAAGCCGATACTGGGGCCCTCCCAGAACACGCGCAAATCACCGGCATTTTTCGTATAAAGGGTGCCGTCGCCGTAGCGCAGGCCGCCGACGAAAGCGCCGCTGCCTTCCTCGCCCAGGATATAGCCATTCGGCTCACCCCATTGGCCAAATGCTTTCTGCATCACCATGGCGAGCCCGCGCGACACGCCGCCGAAGAAGTGGTGTCCGGCCTCGATCAGTTCGTCTACCGAGAAATGCTTGCTATCCCGAGGCGGTAGCGGCGGGCCGGGAACGGCTGCCGGCGGCGGTGACTGGGGCGGCATGGTTTGCGCGGTAGCCGGCGCCGCCGCAATGAAAGCGATGGCGACGGCGATAGCGGCGATCCGTAAGGTGAGATTCATGGTCAGCTCCCCGGCTTAACCCCTTACTCACGCGATCGGCTTAGTTGGAAGTGGAACCGATCCAAATCAGCCCAGCCTTTGCCGAGACTATGACCACAGCGCGGCGAAAACGAAAGCAATACTGCGTTGTTGCGGCTTGCGCCGGCCTAGTCGCCTATGCCGGCCTCGTTTTCGTGCTGACCGCCGGTCCGCCGACCCAGCGCGCCGCCGCCACCGAACGGATTGTGGTCGACTGGCATACCGGTCTCGCCATCGACGGTTATGATCCGGTCGGCTTTTTCACCGACGGCAAGCCGATGACCGGCAATCCCGATTTCGAATTGCGTTATGGTGGCGCCGTGTGGCGCTTCGCCAATATCGGCAATCGCGCCGCGTTCGCGGCAAGCCCCGACGTGTATATGCCGCAATATGGCGGCTACGACCCGCTCGGCGTCGCGCACGGCGTTGCGGTCGCGGGTAATCCGAATGTGTGGCTGATCACCGACAAAAAGCTGTTCCTGTTCTACGATGGCGATCGGCGCGACAAGTTCGCCGCCGATCCGGACCGCGTTATCAACTCAGCCCAGCGCAAATGGCCTAGTGTGCTGCGCACGCTTACGCCATAATTGGCTGGCCTGAGGCGATAAAAGCCGGAATTAAAAGGCCTGGCGTGCCGTAGCGCAACGGCGACCCGTCGGGTGCCGTTGCGCCACCACCTGCCGCCGTGAGAATGGCGTGGCCTGCCGCGACATCCCAGTCTCGTGTCGGCGCCAGCCGCGGATAGAGGTCGGCCGAGCCCTCGGCGATGCGGCAGAATTTTATCGAGGAGCCGCATTGAATGAGTTTTGCCTGCGGAAGACTGTCAACATAGAGCCGCGTTTGCGCGTCCAGGTGCGAGCGGCTGACGAGGACGACGGTTTCGCCGTTGGGTCGCGGCCGGGTGTGGATCGGGGCTGGACCGCCGGTCCAGTGCGTAAAAGAGAGCCGGTCGGCGCCTCGCCCGACGATCCCGCGCCAAACGCCGCCAAACGTCGCCGCTGGCGCGCAGATGATGCCCAATATCGGCATCCCGTCGGAAATCAGTGCGATATTGATGGTATATTCGTCCCTGCCGGCGATGAATTCGCGGGTGCCGTCGAGCGGGTCGACGAGAAAGTAGCTGCCGCGACTGATCGCTTCCGGCTCCTCGCGCGACGCCTGCTCCTCCGAAATGATCGGCAGGGCGGGCGCAAGACGCTGAAGACCGGCGCATATCACGGCTTCGGCCGCTTCGTCCGCCGCGGTGACCGGCGAGCCGTCAGCCTTGCTGCGGGCGCTCCGGTCTATCGCCAAATCGAGGATCGTTTCCGCAGCGTGCGCGGCGATCCTCGTGAGCTCGTCCATGAGCCCGGCGCAGTCGGCGGCGTCGAGGGTGATCAAGAATGGCTCCTCAGTTGGGAAACGGCTGCGGTTTAGCATGCCGCCCAAATCAGGGCACGATTGCCGAATCGCCCGCGCTGTGACACGGACGAGTCCTTTCCCCGTGCCGGAGCCGCTCATGTCCGCCCCCGTTACCGGTCCCATCGCCATCGGCGCTCTCGATCTCGCGGCGCTCTTGTGCTCGCGCGTTTGTCATGACCTGATCAGTCCAGTCGGCGCCATCGTCAACGGGCTGGAAGTCTTGGAAGAAGACAAGGACGAGGAGACCAAGGTCTTTGCGCTCGATCTGATCAAGAAGAGTGCGGCGCAGGCCTCCGCCAAATTGCAATTCTGCCGTCTGGCCTTCGGCGCTGCTGGCTCGGCCGGCGCCCAGATCGAACTCGGCGATGCCGAAAAGGCGGCGCGCGGCCTGATCGAGGACGGCAAGACCACGATCGTCTGGAACCTGCCGCGGGAACTGGTGCCGAAAAACCGGGCGAAACTCTTGCTCAACATGCTGATGGTCGCAGGCGGCGGCATCCCCCGGGGCGGTACCCTTACGGTGGATCCGCTCGGCGCGGGGTACCGGATCACCGCAGCTGGGCTTAATGCCCGCATCACCCCGGCCACCGCCGACCTTCTCAGTGGCAGCCCGGCACACCCGGTCGATGCCCATGCAATCCAGCCGCTCTATACGGGAATCCTAGCCCGGGATTGCGGGCTCACCCTATCAGCCGCCGCCGAAGGCGAAGCAGTGGTTGTAACGGCCAGTTAAGCGGGTTTTGCGAGCTTAGCGCAGCAGTTTCCGAGCATTCCGCAACTGAAATTAAACGCTTTGGCAACAGACTGAGGCCATCCGATCGGGCGCACCGCTTGCCTGACAAGGGTCGCGCGCGTCGCGACGGAGTACAAGCTTTGCGTGTGCCGACGGGACAACAACCCGCGGGCGGTGACGAGGCGGCTTGAATGGACGAGTTGTTGCGGGACTTTCTGACCGAAACCGGCGAGAGCCTCGATCTCGTCGACGCCGAACTTGTGCGCTTCGAACAGGAGCCGAACAACGGCGGCATACTGGGCAACATTTTTCGTCTCGTTCACACCATCAAGGGCACATGCGGCTTTCTCGGCCTGTCCCGGCTTGAAAGTCTAACCCATGCCGCCGAGACTCTGATGGGCAAATTCCGTGACGGCATGCCGGTCACTGGCGAGGCCGTGACCCTAATTCTCTCCACCATCGACCGCATCAAGACAATCCTCGGCGAACTCGAGGGGAGTGGGCGGGAACCCGACGGCAGTGACGCCGACCTGATCGAAGAGCTTGCACGTCTGGCGTGGCAGGAAACTGCGGCGCCGCAACCGCCGCCGCCCGAACAGCCGGCGGTCGAACCCGCCGACGGACGGCGCAGCGCCGCTTCTGCCATCGCGGCCGAAAAGCCTGTGCTCGAAACGGCTGAAAAGCCCGCAGCAGAGACCAGCGAAAAGCCCATCAGTCATTCGATTCGTGTCAGCGTTGACACGCTCGATCACCTCATGACTACGGTTTCGGAGCTGGTGCTGACCCGCAATCAGCTCCTCGAAATCGTGCGCCGACACGAAGATTCCGATTTCAAAGTGCCGTTGCAGCGCCTCTCTAACGTCACCGTCGAGCTTCAGGAAGGCGTGATGAAGACCCGCATGCAGCCGATCGGCAATGCGTGGCAGAAGCTGCCGCGAATCGTGCGCGATCTCTGCGCCGAGCTCGACAAGGAGATCGAGCTTGAAATGCACGGCGCCGAGACCGAGCTCGACCGCCAGGTTCTCGAACTCGTCCGCGATCCGCTCACCCATCTCGTCCGCAACTGCGCCGATCACGGCATCGAGAACCCGGTCGCACGGATGGCCGCCGGCAAGCCGCGCACCGGAACAATCCGGCTTTCGGCCTGCCACCAGGGCGGTCACATCATCATCGAGATCGCCGACGATGGCCACGGTCTCGACACCGCGCGCATCAAGGCTAAGGCCGTCGAGATTGGACTCGCCAGCGAAGCCGACCTGGCGGCCAAATCCGACATCGAGATCTGCAATTTCATCTTCTCCCCCGGCTTTTCCACCGCCGCGCGGGTCACCAGCATTTCCGGCCGCGGCGTCGGCATGGATGTCGTGCGCAGCAATATCGAGCAGATCGGCGGCACAGTGGACTTGCAGTCGGCCGCCGGCCGCGGAACAGCGTTCACTATCAAGATCCCGCTGACACTCGCCATCGTCTCCTCGCTCATCGTCGAGGCGGCGGGAGAACGCTTCGCCATCCCGCAGCTCTCGGTGCTGGAGCTGGTCCGCGCCGGCGGCGGCGAACACCGCATCGAGCGCATCAAGGACACACCCGTCTTGCGACTGCGCAACAAGTTGTTGCCGCTCCTGCATCTGAAGGATGTTCTGCGGCTCGGCGACAGCGACCGCGAGAGCGGCTTCGTCGTCGTCATCCAGGTCGGCAATCAAGTATTCGGCGCAGTCGTCGACGGCGTGCTGCACACCGAGGAGATCGTGATCAAGCCGATGTCTTCGAAGTTGCGGCATATCGCGGTGTTCTCCGGCACCACTATTCTGGGCGACGGCTCGGTCATCATGATCGTCGACCCGAACGGCCTGTCGCAGGCGCTCGGCCGGGCCGCCGCGCAGGCGGCGCAGGCCGACGCGCCCGAGCTTGAGCAGAGCGATGAAGCCGCGGCGGAAGATACCGTTTCGCTGTTGGTGTTCCGCGCCGGCTCGCAGCGCCCGAAAGCCGTGCCGCTGTCGCTCGTTACCCGCCTCGAGGAGATCGATTGCCGCCGCATCGAAATCTCCGATGGCCGCTACCTTGTGCAATATCGCGATCAGCTCATGCCGCTGTTGCGCATCGACACCGAGAGCGGATTGAAGAAGGAGGGCGCCCAGCCGATCCTGGTGTTTTCCGACCATGGCCGCTCGATGGGTCTTGTGGTCGACGAGATTGTCGACATTGTCGAGGATAAACTCGACATCGAAGTGAGCAGCGATCGTCCCGGCGTCCTCGGCTATGCCGTAGTCAAGGGCAACACCACCGAGATCGTCGACGTCGGGCATTTCCTGCCGCAGGCTTTCGAAGACTGGTTTCGCCGCCGCGACGGAGCGACGGCGCGACCGGCGCGCACGGTTCTTCTTGTCGATGACTCGCCGTTTTTCCGCGACTTGCTCGCGCCGCTGATCAAGGCGGCGGGCTATCAGGTCGTCGTCGTCGGGTCGGGCAGCGAGGCGCTGGCGGCTCTTAAGTCCGCGCATCCGATCGATCTCGTCGTGACCGACATCGAGATGCCGGAGATGGACGGGTTTGCGCTGGCGCAAGCGATGCGGGATGCGCCCGGCACCGCCGCCATACCGATTATTGCGCTGGCCGCCATGGTTTCCGACGAGGCGATCGAGCGCGGGCGCGCCGTCGGCTTCCACGATTTTGTCGCCAAGTTCGATCGGCCCGGGCTGATCGCGGCGATCAAGGAACAGAGCGCCGACCTTAATCGGGCAGCGTGACAGCGATGAATAACAATACCAACCTGACCGAATACGTCACCTTCACCGTCGCCGGGCAGATGTTCGGTTTGCCGATTGAGCGCGTACAGGACGTGTTCAAGCCGGCCCGCATGACGCGCGTCCCGCTTGCCGGAGCGGAGATTGCAGGCGTGCTCAATCTGCGCGGGCGTATCGTCACGGCGATCCGTCTCAGCAATCGGCTCAACCTTCATCCCGATGCCGCGGCGACGCCGCCGATGGCGATCGGAATTGAATTCGGAGCCGAATCGTTTGGCCTTCTGGTCGATGCCGTGGGTGAAGTGCTTAAGCTGCCCGACAGCGAGCGCGAGCAAAATCCCATCAATCTCGATCGCAAGCTTGGGCGGGTCTCCGCCGGCGTGTTCCGACTCGATGGTCAGCTTCTTGTCGTGCTCGATGTCGACCGAGTGTTGGACCTTGGCTTGGAGGCGGCGGCATGAAAACGACGGTAATGACTGGGATTGCAACACGACGGGACAGCGGCTTCGCCGCGCAAGCGAGGAGACTATGAAAACGTGCTTGGTTGTCGACGACTCCAGCGTCATCCGCAAGGTGGCGCGGCGAATTCTCGAAGGACTCGACTTTCAGATCATGGAAGCCGAAAACGGCGAAGAGGCGATCGAATCTTGCCAAGAATCAGATGCCGGACGCGATCCTGCTCGATTGGAACATGCCGAAGATGGACGGCTATGATTTCCTTCGCGCGCTACGGCGCCTGCCGAACGGGGATCGGCCAAAAGTGGTGTTCTGCACCACCGAGAACGACGTCGCCCACATCGCCCGCGCCCTGCATGCCGGCGCCAACGAATACATCATGAAGCCGTTCGACAAGGACATTGTCGAAGCCAAATTCCAAGAGGTCGGGCTGATCTAACTCCGGTGGCCGCTTCGCGTAGTAGAGTTTTCGAGTATTGAAAGTCCGCGTACCGAAAGTTGAAGTTGTATGAGTACCGTCCTCGCAGCCGAAAGCCCTGCGTTCCGGACCGAAAAGCCCATCCGCGTGATGGTCGTCGACGACGCCATCGTCGTGCGCAGCCTGTTGGCGCGCTGGGTTGACGCCGAACCCGACATGCAGGTCATCGCATCGTTGCGCACCGGGCGCGAAGTGGTCGCGCGGATCGAGCATAGCGACGCCGATGTCGTCGTGCTCGACATCGATATGCCGGAGCTCGACGGCATTTCCGCGCTGCCGCTCCTGTTGCAGAAAAAGCGCGACCTCGTCGTCATCATGGTTTCGACGCTCACGCGCCGCAGCGCCGAGATAAGCTTGCGCGCGTTGGCGCTCGGCGCCGCCGATTATATCCCGAAGCCGGAAACGACGCGCGAGGCGACGACTTCAGTTTCATTCCGGCGGGAATTGATCGAAAAAATCCGCACGCTCGGCCGCAACCGATATGCGGCGCGCGCGCCGGTGTCGACGCCGGAAATAGCGCGACTGCCGTACGGCAAGCCGGCCCCGAGCTTGCGAACGCGAAAAAGCCCACCGCATGAGACCGTGCCATTGCACTTGCGGCCGTTCGCTGCCGTCTCGCCACGCGTGCTCTTGATTGGCTCGTCCACCGGCGGGCCGCAGGCGCTCACCGCCTTAATCGAGAAATTGCCGGCCGCGGTGGACCGCGCGCCGGTTTTGATCGCTCAGCACATGCCGCCGATGTTCACCACCGTGATGGCGGAGCATCTGTCGCGCGCCGGCGGCCGGGGCGCGCACGAAGCCGAGAATGGCGAGCCGGTGCTGGCCGGCGGCATCTACGTCGCGCCGGGCGGACGCCACATGCGCGTCGTGCGCGCCGATGACGGCATCAAAATCGCGCTTGGCGACGATCCCCCGATCAATTTCTGCAAGCCTGCGGTGGATGCGCTGTTCGCGTCTGCGGTTCCGGTCTGGGGCCCGGCCACGCTTGCGCTCGTTCTCACCGGCATGGGCGCCGACGGCACGCGCGGCGCCGCCGATATCGTGGCCGCGGGCGGCAGCGTCATCGCGCAGGACGAGGCGACGAGCGTGGTGTGGGGCATGCCCCGCTCGGTTGCGCAAGCCGGCTTGTGCTCTGCCGTGCTGCCGCTCGACCAGATTGCGCCCAAAGTCATTCGCCTGTTCTCGGGAGTGCGCGCGTGACGCCGCTCGATTACGATTACTTGCGCAATTGCCTCAAAGCGCGCTCCGGCCTCGTGCTGTCGGCCGACAAGCAGTATTTGGTCGAAAGCAGGCTGTTGCCGGTCGCGCGCAAGGCAGGTCTTGCCAACCTCGGCGAGTTGGTGACCGCGCTCAAACTGGCGCAGGACCCCGCGCTGATGACGGCGGTCGTCGAGGCGATGACGACCAACGAATCTTTCTTCTTTCGCGACAAGATGCCGTTCGAACACTTCCGTCTGACCATCATGCCGGCGTTGCTCGCCGCGCGCCGGCATACGCGCACGATCCGCATCTGGTGTGCCGCGGCGGCGACCGGCCAGGAGCCGTATTCGCTTGCTATGTGCCTCAAGGAAATCGAGGCCGAGATTGCCGGCTGGCGCATCGAATTGCTCGCGACCGACCTCTCCGGCGAAGTGCTGGAAAAAGCACGCGCCGGTCTCTACACCCAATTCGAAGTGCAGCGCGGGTTGCCAATTCAGCTCCTGATCAAGCATTTCTCGCAGACCGGCGACCTGTGGCAGATCGCGGCGAACATCCGCGCCATGGTCAGATACCGGCAGCTCAATTTGCTTGCCGATTTCAGCCAACTCGGCATGTTCGATCTCGTCTTCTGCCGCAACGTGCTGATCTATTTCGACCCGGAAACCAAGACCGATGTGCTCGACCGATTGGGTCGGGTCACCGCCGGCGACGGCTACCTGGTGCTGGGAGCTGCGGAGACCGTGGTCGGGTTGACCGACCGCTTCAAAATGGTCACCGATAAACGCGGCCTTTACGTGCCCACCACGAACGCCTCGCGGCTGTCGCCGTCGAACGCCGGAAGTCCTCCACCGCGCCTGTTCGCCATTAACGGCGGGCGGTGACCCTTACTTCTGCTCACAAGCGCAAGCGAGGAAAGTGGTTGGACCATACAAAAACCCCGGCCAGAAGCCGGGGTTTTGCTACCGTGGCTGCAACAGAGCGTCAGGCCGGTATCTTGACCTCGTCCTCGGCCGGCTCGCGCAACACATAGCCGCGGCCCCACACCGTTTCGATGTAGTTCTTGCCGTTCGAGGCATTGGCGAGCTTTTTACGGAGCTTGCAGATGAACACGTCGATGATCTTCAGCTCCGGCTCGTCCATGCCGCCATAGAGGTGATTGAGGAACATTTCCTTGGTCAGCGTCGTGCCTTTGCGCAGGCTCAGGAGTTCCAGCATCTGGTACTCCTTGCCGGTCAGATGCACGCGGGCGCCGTTGACCTCCACCGTCTTGGTGTCGAGATTGACGCAGAGGTCGCCTGTATTGATCACCGATTGAGCGTGCCCCTTGGAGCGGCGCACGATGGCGTGGATGCGCGCCACCAATTCGTCCTTATGGAAGGGCTTGGTCATATAGTCGTCGGCGCCGAAGCCGAGACCTCTGACCTTGTCCTCGATGCCGGCAAGCCCGGAGAGGATCAGGATCGGCGTTTTCACCTTCGACACGCGAAGGCTGCGCAGCACCTCGAAGCCCGACATATCCGGCAAGTTCAGGTCAAGCAGAATGATGTCGTAATCGTAGATCTTGCCGAGATCGATGCCTTCTTCGCCGAGATCGGTGGTGTAGACATTGAAGCTCTCGGACTTGAGCATCAGCTCGATCGATTGCGCGGTGGCGCTATCGTCTTCAATCAGCAATACGCGCATGCAATGCCCCTTCTTCGCCGCGCGGGCCCAAGGTCGGCACGCCGCAGCGGCGGCCTCTGGAAAACGCCATGCACAACTGATTCGGGACACTAACGGCGCTATGGTTAACAAAACCTGATTCCACCACGCAAGCATCCATTAGGCAAATTCGACCGAATCGCCTTAAGATATTGGGTAGTAGTGATTTTTTAGCCACGTTTGCGTTCATGTCCCGGATTAAGTTTCGGCGCTAACCGACTCAAACAACTCGTCCCTCCGTTCTGGAGGGAGAGGCTGCCTTGGCCCTAAGGACGACCGCGCAATGATTAACGGCCCGGGTAAACAAGCGATTAAGAAGATGGCCGGAGAGGTAACCATTCTTTTGTGGAGATGGCGGTGTCGTGTTCGGCGTGGCGTGACCTGAGGGTCGCGGGGGGCCGGCGATGAAGGCGCTTGCCGAACAGATCAATGAACTCGACGGCATCGAGATCTACGGCCGCGTGGTCGGGGTGCGTGGGCTGATGGTCGAAGTCGCGGGCCCGCTGCACGCAATGTCGGTCGGGGCGCGGGTGATCATCGAGACTGCGGCTAAGACCATTCCTTGCGAGGTCGTGGGCTTTTCCGGCGTCAACGCGCTGTTGATGCCGTTCGCGCCGCTCGAAGGCGTGCGGCGAGGGTGCCGGGCGCTGGTCACTTCGGTGGCTGGGGCGGTACGGCCATCGGCCGGCTGGCTCGGCCGGGTGGTCAATGCGCTGGGCGAGCCGATCGACGGCAAAGGCGCGCTGTTGTTCGGACCCTCGCCCTATCCATTCCGCAATACGCCGCCGCTTGCGCATGCGCGGCGCCGGGTCGGTTCGCCGCTGGATCTCGGCGTGCGCGCGCTCAATACCTTCGTGACCTGCTGCCGTGGCCAGCGCATGGGCATTTTCTCCGGCTCGGGCGTTGGCAAATCGGTGCTGTTATCGATGCTGGCGCGCAATGTAATGGCCGATGTCACCGTCATCGGGCTGATCGGCGAACGCGGCCGCGAGGTGCAGGAATTCTTGCAGGACGACCTCGGCGACGCCGGTCTCGCCCGTTCGGTGGTCGTGGTCTCGACTTCCGACGAACCGGCGCTGATGCGCCGCCAGGCCGCCCATGAGACCCTCGCCATCGCCGAATATTTCCGCGACGAAGGCAAGGACGTCCTTGTGCTGATGGACTCGGTCACGCGCTTCGCCATGGCGCAACGTGAAATCGGGCTGTCCGCCGGCGAGCCGCCGACCGCCAAAGGCTATACGCCGACCGTATTCACCGAGCTGCCGCGGCTCCTCGAACGGGCAGGACCCGGGACCGAGCAGGGCACGATTACCGGCATTTTCACGGTGCTGGTGGACGGCGATGATTATAACGAACCGATTGCGGACGCCGTGCGCGGCATCCTGGACGGCCATATCGTCATGGAACGCGCCATCGCCGAGCGCGGGCGCTACCCGGCTATTAATGTTCTCAAATCGGTTTCCCGCACCATGCCGCGGGCGGCCGACCCGGCCTTCCTGCCGGTCTTGACCCGGGCCCGGCAGGTCATGGCGACCTATGCAGATATGGAGGAACTCATCCGGCTCGGGGCCTATCGCGCTGGATCGAGCCCCGATGTCGACGAGGCCATCCGCCTGCACAAGCCGCTCGAGGACTTTTTGGCCCAAGGTAAGGAAGAAGCAACCAGCTTGGCGGAAGGATACAGGCGGTTGGCGCAGATCGTGGCAATCACGGAAACCGATCGCTAACGTTATCCGTGCCACAATCCATGCATCGGGGCGTCGCGCGATGGGGTTCGCACGGCATATTGGCCCTGGTTTCCGGAATGGCTTCGGGGGAGTAGTAGTCGATGAAGTCCCGAGAGACGCTTATTCGCCTGAAGAAATTTCAGGTCGACGAGAAGCGGCGCAAGGTCGCGCAGATCGAAACCATGATCGCCGAATTCGAGCGCATGGCGGCCGATCTCGAGCGCGAAATCCGGGTCGAGCAAGATCGCGCCGGCATCCACGATCCCGGCCATTTCGCTTATCCAACCTATGCCAAGGCTGCCATCGCACGGCGGGAAAATCTCAAGCGCTCGGCCGACGAGCTGCGCCTGCAGCTCGAAGATGCCAAGTCGGCCCTCGGCGAGGCCTTCGATGATCTCAAAAAGGTCGAACTGCTCGACGAACGCGACCAGATGCGCGAACGCGAGGCGGAGCATGCCGCGGAGCAGGTCGAGCTTGACGGTATCGCATTAATGCGTGCCCGCGGTATCGCTCCGGCGTAATGCTCTGACCTGACCCTTTCCGCTCGGCCTCAGGGAGCGGGGAGCCAGTCCTTGATTTCAGCCCTGGATTTCCGCTTCCGCGGAATGAGCCGAACTGGCTAAATTTGCCCCGCGCGTCCATTCTTCCCCCGTCTTCCCCCGTTTTGCTCTCGACGAAGGCCACACCCCGCGGCGATAATCGGCAGGGGCGGAAGCTTATAGAGGCGTTCTAGAGGCCTTGTCGCGGCCAGGGGCTGTCATGTTGATGCAGACGGAACTCGTCTGGCTGCTCGGCGCCGTCGCCACGGGCGACGAGGCGGCCTTCGAGCGCCTGTATTTAGAAACGCGCGCGAAACTCTACGGGGTGTTGCTCCGTATCTTGGGCAGGCGGGCCTTGGCCGAGGAGGTCATGCAGGAGACGTACATTAAGGTTTGGAAGATGGCCGACCAGTTCGACCCAGCCGTCGCGAGCCCCATCACCTGGATGGTGGCGATCGCGCGCAATCGCGCCATCGACATCGTCCGCAAGCGCGGCGAGACTTCCATCGAGGAGGAGCCCGAGGCAATGGAGGTCGCATCCGAGGAGCCGTCGCTGCTGGCGCGGCGCGAGATGACGGAGCAGCTGAGGCGGCTCTTGTCTTGTCTCGGCAAGCTTGATCCTGAAAAACAGCGTATCGTGCTCCTTGCCTATTACAGCGGCTGGAGCCGCGATCAGCTGGCGCAAAAACTCGATATTCCGGTGAACACGATCAAGACGTGGCTTCGCCGCAGTCTCCTCGAAATTCGCGAATGTATGGGCGCATGAACATTTTCATGCTCAAGCGAGAATCGTGTTGAGGTAGCGATGTACGACGACGACCGAGATGCTCTTGCCGCCGAATATGTCTTGGGAACGCTCTCAGCCGACGAGCGCGACCAGGCCGAGGCGCTGCTGGTGATCGATCCGGGTTTTGCCGAGATCGTGCGCGTGTGGGAGCGCCGGCTCGGCGAGCTCAATGTCATGGTCGAGGCGGTCGAGCCTCCGCCTGAGATCTGGGACCGTATCAAGACCGAGATCGACGGTACCGGACGGCGCAGCGCAACAGAAACGAAAGCGACGTTCCCGGCAATCGAGGAAACGGCGCCGCGCGCTGCGCCGGCGACGCCCGCTCAGATTATGCCGGAGCCGACCGCGGAAGCTCTGCCGGAATTGCAGGCGGAGCCGGCCCTGAATTTGGATGCCGCGGCGCCACAAGACGAACTGGACGACACGTTGGCGGTTGCTGAACTGGCCGCAAGCTTGCTGCCGCCGGAGCTGCCGGAAACGGAAACGCCATCGCCGGCCGAGCCGGTCGCCGCGCCGGCTGCGCCAAAAATCGAGCGCGGCGCCGACGTGATCTATCTGGCGCGCCAAGCCCAGCGTTGGCGCGGCTTCACAGTGGCGATGAGCGCGATTGCCGCACTACTTGCGGTCTACATCGCCGTCGGCCAATTTGCGCCGAATTTGCTTTCCGCGGGCCGAACGTCGCCATCTGCCGAAACGGCGCCAGTCGCTCAGTCCCGGCTGGTGGCGGTACTGCAACAGGAGCCGACTGCGCCCGCGTTCCTTCTCACGGTCGATCCGCAGAGCCGGACCATGACGGTGCGCAGAATGACTGCGAGCCCGGATACCGGCCGCAGCTACGAGCTCTGGCTGATCCCGGGCAAAGGCTCGAAGCCGCAATCGCTTGGTCTCGTTGGCGCCGAGGAATTCACGACGCGGCTGTTGCCGGCGAGCTTCGATGTCGGACAAGTGCAAGCGGCCAGCTATGCGGTGTCACTAGAACCGGCCGGCGGCTCGCCGAGCGGCGTGCCGACTGGGCCGATCCTGTTCACCGGCAAAATGGTGGAATCCGTACCGGTAGCTGCGACGCCGAAGACTTGACCCTACCTAATCGTCGGGAAATGCCCGCTCAGAGCGGTCGGCTGGCCAGCTTTGACCACCACATCCGTCCCGAGATTAATCCCGCTGCTGAGGTTCGCGAAAATCCCGACTACCGCTACCACGGTCGCGCATAAAAGGCCGATAACCACGATCTTCAAATGGGTAGCGCGGTCGGCGCTATACATCGAATGGTTCATGACATCCTCCCGCATTTGTCCATCAGTCGCGACAACCGGGTCAAAGGGTTCATTCGACGCGGAACTTAGGTACTGCTCGCTTGGTGCAAAACGCGGCTTCACCGAACTTTGAAGACACGTGATAACGGTTGAACCGGCCGCCGGTTCCGACGGCCGGGGCCGACCGGACCGGTGGGTTCCGCTAAGTTCCTGCCTTGATAGACTTTTTAGGGGGGTCAGATGGATAAGCAGATCATTATGGAGCTTGCTCCGACGGGGGTTCTTCGCGCCGCCATCAATATGAGCAATTTCCTCCTGGTGACGGGACGGACCGCGGCGGGCGAGCCGCAGGGGGTGGCGCCCGATATGGCTGCCGAGATCGCCAAGCGGCTCGGCGTCCCGGTGACTTACGTGAAATTCGACCGGCCGTCGCATCTGGCCGATGCTGCCGGCACCGGCAGCTGGGACATCGGGCTGATCGGCGCCGAGCCGCAACGGGCGGAGAAGATCACTTTTACGGCCGCGTATTGCGAAATCGAGGCGACGTATCTCGTGCCGGCGAGCTCGCCGATTTCCAGCATCGCCGAAGTCGACCGGCCCGGCGTGCAAATCACGGTCCGGCGCGGTGCCGCTTACTGCCTGTGGCTTGAACGCAATATCAAGCAGGCGAAGCTCTTGCTCTCGGACAGCGCCGACGGCCCGTTCAATCAATTCGTCGCTGAGAAGCTTGAAGCCTATGCTGCGCTCAAGCCGCAATTATTGACCGATGTGAGCAAACATCCGGGCGCCAGGATTTTGCCGGGCAATTTCATGACCGTGCAGCAGGCGATCGGCACGGCGAAGAGCAATACGGCCGGCGCCGCATACCTGAGCGACTTCGTCGCGGAGGCAAAGCGCTCGGGTTTGGTGGGGCGCTTGATCGAGAAGCACCACGTCGTCGGCCTCTCGGTTGCACCGTAAGCAAACTAAGTTTCTAAATACTGCCGACCGTTTTCAGCCGCGCCCGCGGATGGATTTCCGACTGCGCCAGGACGGCGGTTTGCGCGCGGAAGCGCTCAACGATGCTACGCACAAACGGCCGGATGCCGGGTGAAGTGACCAGCACCGGCGCCTCGCCGTCTTTCGCCGCCTGCTCGAATTTTTCCCGCACCAGGTTGATGAATTCGGTGAGTTTCGACGGCTGCATCGCGAGATTGCGATCGTCGCCCTGGCCGACGATGGATTCGGCAAAGGCCTGCTCCCATTTGGCGGTGAGCGCAATGATTGGCAGTGTGCCGGCCGCGGTGACATGCTGGGCGCAGAGCTGTCGCGCCATCCGGGCGCGCACATGCTCGGCGAGCATCGTGGCATTGCGCGTCGACGGCAAGCCGTCGGCGATGCCTTCGAGGATCGTCGACAGGTCGCGGATCGACACCCGCTCGGCGAGCAGAATTTGCAGCACGCGCTGGATGCCGGAAATCGTGATCTGGGCGGGCACGATGTCCTTGATCAGCTCGCTTTGCTCTTTCGGCAACTCTTTGATTAATTTCTGCACCTCGCCGTAGGACAGTAGTTCCGCCATATTGGCCTTGATCAATTCGGTGAGGTGTGTGGCGAGCACGGTTGCGGCGTCGACCACGGTCAAACCCTTGACCGAAGCTTCCTCCTTCAACGCGGCGTCGATCCATGTCGCAGGCAGGCCGAATGTCGGCTCGGTGGTGTGAGTTCCCGGCAGAGTCACCTGATTGCCCGACGGGTCCATGACCATGTATTGGCCGTGCCAAACCTTGCCGGTGCCGGCTTCGACCTCCTTGATCTTGATCACGTAGCTGTTGGCGTCGAGTTGCACATTGTCGAGGATACGCACGGCGGGCATGACGAAGCCCATCTCGCTCGCCAACGAGCGGCGCAGCGCCTTGATCTGCTCGGTCAATCGGTCGGAGCCGTCGGGCGCGTTGACCATCGGCAACAGTGCGTAGCCGAGCTCGATCTTAAGGTCGTCCATCTTGAGTGCGGCGGAGATCGGCTCCTCGGTGGGCGCGGCTTTGGCGATGTTGGCCTTCTTTGCCTCGTCCGCGACTGCCTTGTTGGCGCGGCGGTCGGTGATGTAGGCGAGCGCCGCCGTGCCGCCGCCGAGCGCCAGGAACGGCACCATCGGAATGCCCGGTAGGAGCGACATGACCAGCATCACGGCGGCCGACATGCCGAGCGCCTTGGGATAGCTCGAGAACTGACCGAGCAGCGCCTTGTCGGCGGCACCGGACACGCCCGCTTTCGAAACGAGGAGGCCGGCGGCGGTCGAGACGATCAGCGCGGGGATTTGCGTGACCAAGCCGTCACCCACCGTCAACAGCGTGTAATCGTGGGCAGCGTCGACGAAGCTAAGGCCTTGCTGCACGATGCCGATGATCATGCCGCCGATGACATTGATCATGACGACCAGGAGCCCGGCGATGGCGTCGCCACGCACGAATTTCGAGGCGCCGTCCATGGCGCCGAAGAAGCCGGATTCATCCTCCAGGTTCTTGCGCCGCCGCCGCGCATCTTTCTCGTCGATCAGGCCGGCATTGAGATCGGCGTCGATGGCCATCTGCTTGCCCGGCATGGCGTCGAGGTGGAAGCGCGCCGCCACTTCGGCGATGCGGCCGGAGCCCTTGGTGATGACCACGAAATTCACGATCACCAGGATCGTGAATACGATAATGCCGATCACGAAATTGCCGCTCATGACGAAATTGCCGAACGCCTGGATGACGTGGCCGGCGGCGGCGGTGCCTTCGTGGCCGTGGGCGAGGATGAGCCGCGTCGAGGCCAGATTGAGCGCCAGCCGCAGCATGGTGGCGATCAACAGCACCGTCGGGAAAGCGGAGAATTCGAGCGGCGCCTGGATGAACAAGGACGTCATCAGGATCAACACCGAGAAGGTGATCGACACCGCGAGCGAGAAGTCGAGCAGAAGCGGCGGCAACGGCAGGATCAGAATGACAAGGATCGTCATCATGCCGAGCGCCAGCACGATATCGCTGCGCCGAAGCATGATGCCGAGGTCGGCAAGCCGTGACAGCGCCGTCTCTCCGCCCTGCGCCGTTGTCGCGTCGCTCATATCGGTCGATCGGCTCCGTCTGCGGTCGCGCAATTCAAAGCTATGCGCGGCGGCCGGTGGGCCGCCGACATGAAGAAGCGGAGCCGCGCTGGAGTCCAAGGCTGCCCCCAAAAGAGCGTTATCAAGGGTACGTGAAAACGCTTACGCCTCCCCGGCAAAATGTGCCGGGTATATGGTTACTGGGTGGTTAACGGCGGCGCCCTTGCGCCAATGTCCAGGCGGGAATGGGGAAGAATGTTCGCGATCTACCGCATTGTCCTGACCGGCGCTTTTGCGTTCGCTGTTTCGGCGGCGTCCGCCGACGGCATTGAGCCTGGATTATGGAAGATCACCAGCCGCACCGAGTCCGACGGCGCCGCCAGTCCGCCGCACGAATCGTCGAAATGTCTGACCGCCGAGCAAACGAGCGATCTCGCCATCACATTCTCGCCGATCTCGAGCACCATCAATTCGGTCTGCGCTCCGATCGAGCGCAGCTTAAAGGGCCCGCTGCTGACCTGGCATTTGGTCTGCAAGGGCCAGCTCAATATGGATTTGAGCGGCGAATTCAACTTCGACAGTTCCCATCACTACACCGGCACCGTTCGCACCAGGGCGGAGATGCCAGGCATGCCGATGGTGGATTCACGAAATACGGTCGAAGGGCAATGGGTCTCAGCGTGCCCGCAATAGCCGACGGCGAATGAAAATGGCGCGAACAAATAGCAGCCCAGGATATCCATTCGCCATGCGCTACTCGCTATTCGCCGTACTGCTCGCCGTGTGCGGCAGCCAGGGTGCATTCGGCCTAGATCGCCCGGCCGATTTTGTCGACGCGGCGACGGTGGTGCCGGGGCTCATCGTCGAGATGCGCTATGCCGGCTCGCATAATTTCACCGGCCGACCGGTCGACGGTTACCAGGCGCCGCACTGCCTACTGACGCGGCAGGCCGCCGCCGCGCTCGCCGAAGTGGCGCGGGATCTTGCGCCACGCGGCTTCGTTATCAAGGTGTTCGACTGCTATCGGCCGGTGCGTGCGGTGATGAATTTCGTGCGCTGGGCGCGCGACGTTAACGATCAGGCGGCCAAGGCGGAGTTTTATCCCAACGTCGACAAGCGCACGCTGTTCCGTGACGGCTATATCGCCTCGCATTCCGGCCATTCGCGCGGCTCGACCATGGACCTGACGCTGGCGAAGGCCGGCGGGACTGAGCTCGAACCCCATGAATTAGACATGGGCACCCATTTCGATTTCTTCAGCCCGAAGTCATGGACCGCCGATCCCACCATCGGTCCCGAACAGCGTGCCAATCGTATGCTGCTCGCCTCGGTAATGCGCCGGCATGGCTTTCGCGGCTACGACAAGGAATGGTGGCACTTTACTTTGCGGGGCGAGCCGTTCCCGGAAACTTATTTCGATTTTCCGGTGCAATGAAGCTAAAGCCCCAAATAAAATTTCTTGATCAAGTCGTTGTTGTTGAGCTCGTCCATCGTGCGGCCTTCGAAGGCGATCTTGCCGTGGACGATGACGTAGCCGCGGTCGGCGATGCGGATCGCCTGAGTAAAGTTCTGCTCCGCCATCAGGACAGTCAGCGAATAGCGCTGCTTCATTTCGTTGATGGCGTCGATGGTGCGGCTGACCAGGATCGGCGCCAATCCGACCGATGGCTCGTCAACCAGGAGGATTTTCGGCGCCAGCATGAGTGCCCGGCCGAGCGCCAGCATCTGCTGCTCGCCGCCCGACATGCTGCCGGCGAGCTGGCCGCGACGTTCGGCCAGGCGCGGGAACGTCTCGAAACATACGCCGAGATTGCGCTTGAGCTCACGACGGGCGGTGGGGCGGAACGCACCGAGCAAAAGATTCTCTTCCACCGTCAGCTTGGGAAACAGGCGGCGGCCCTCCGGCACCAGCGCGATGCCGAGATCGACGATCTCTTCGGTGGTGCGGCCGATCAGCTCGTGGTGGATACCCTCGATCTCGGCGACGATCGTGCCCGCGCTCGGCCGCACCATGCCCATGATGCATTTCATGAGCGTGGATTTGCCGTTACCGTTGGTGCCGAGCAGCACGACGGTTTCGCCGCCGCCGACCTTGAGCGACACGTCGTCGATCACGCGCACCGCGCCATAGGCGGCGTGAATGCCGGTGACAGTGAGAGTGCTAGCCAAGGTAAGCCCTCTCGACTTCGGGATTGCGCATCACGTCATCGGGTGCGCCGTCGGCGATTTTACGCCCGGAGACCAGGACGACCAGGCGGCGCGAAAAACTCATCACTGCGCGCATGATGTGCTCGATGAGGATGATGGTGACGCCTCGTTCGTTCAAGCGAACAAGCAGCGTCAGTATTTCCTCGATCTCAGAATGAGTGAGGCCGGCCATCAACTCGTCGGCGATCAAGAGTTTCGGTTCCGACGCCATGGCGCGCGCCAGTTCGAGCTTGCGCATTTCGACCTGCGTGAGGTCGCGCGGCAGCCGCCGCGATTTTTCCTCGAGACCTACTTCGTGCAGCAGGTCGGCGCATCGCCGCTCAATCTCGTGCACGGAATTGACGGTTCCACGGGCCGCCACCGTATACAGGAGCGGGATGCGGATATTGTCGATCAAGCTCAAGCTGGCGAACGGCCGCGGCAACTGAAAGCTGCGGGCAAGCCCCATACGCGTGCGCTGATGCGCGGCGAACCCGTCGAGCAGGCGGCCGTCGAAGCTTACCGAGCCCGCCTCGTTACGCAACGTGCCGCAGATGCAATTGACCAGCGTTGATTTTCCCGAACCGTTCGGTCCGATCAGGCCGAGGCGCTCGCCGGCGGGAACGGACAGCGAAATATTTTCCAGCGCGACGAAGCCGCCGAAGCGCTTGCCGAGATTGTCCACACCGAGGAGTTCGTGATTGGCCATTCCATCGTCCTTGGCGCCGCTCATGGCACTGTTCATGGCACGGACCCCGAAGCATCGGCGTCAACACGGCGGTGACCGACGAAATCTTCCGGCTTGCGCTGCCAATAGCTGCGGACCAGGCCGACGATGCCGTTCGGGGCCACGATGACGAAGCCGACCAGAAGGCAGCCGACCAGCAACAGATTGACTGCCGACGAGATCGTCACGGTGGCGATCTGCTGCAAAGAGCCGAGAAGAATCGCGCCGATCAGCGGGCCGGCCCAGGTCGTCGTGCCGCCGATCAGCGGCATGGCGATCGAGTTGACGGCATAATCGAGCGCGAACGTCGAATCTGGTTGCAGATAGCTGATATAATAGGGAAACGGCGCGCCAGCCATGCCCATCAGCGTGCCCGAGATTGTCGTGGCGATGAGCTTCAGCCGCAGCGTCGGCACTCCGGAAGCCTCGGCTGCCAGTTCGTCGTCGCGGATGGTGGCAAAGCCATAGCCCAGCCGCGAATGCTCGATCAGGCGCGCAATGGTGATCGCCGCCACGGCGAGCAGCATCATGATCAAAAACAGGTATCTGATGTAATTGCCGATCGGTGCGATTGCCTCGGGGCGAAGGATATACGCGCCGCGCGATCCGCCGACATAGTCCCAGTTGACCACCAGCGTCTCCAAAACGACGGCGAGCGCCAGTGTCGCGATCGAGAAAAACGCGCCGCGCAGCCGCAGCGTCAGATATCCCATGCCGAAGCCGATGACGCCCGACACCACGCCGCCGACCAGCATCAGAACCGGAATCGGAATGACATGCGGCAATTCGTTGTCGCCGATTAATTTGTAAACGGCGACGGTCGAATAAGCCCCGAGTGCGAAGAAAGCAGCCGTGCCGAAATTTACGTAGCCGCAATAACCGCCAAGGATGTTCCAGGCAGTGGACAGCACGACATATTGCAAGACGACGTAGCCGGCGAAAAATACATAATCGTTGCCGACCGCGATCGATCCCGCAAACACGACGGCGGCGATGACAAGACAGATGAGGAGGAAAGTGGGCGTGCGCACGGTCAACGTCCCATCAGCCCGGCCGGCCGCACCGCCAGCGTCAACAGCAGGAAGCCGAACGAGACCGCAGGGGCCCATGACGGGCCGTAGAACGTCGAGGTGAGACTTTCGACGATGCCGACCAGCATGGCGGCAAGCACGGCGCCCGGCAGGCTACCCATGCCGCCGAGGACGCAAATCGCGAATACGCGGCCGATATATTCGCGTCCGACCGACGGCTCGACCGGCTGGATGATGATGAGGCAAGCGCCGGCAAGGGATGCGGTGGCGATCGAAATGCCGAACGCGATGCGCTTGATGCGGATCGGGTCGACCGCCATCAGCCTGAGCGCCAACTGATCCTGCGCCACCGCCATGATCGCGCGGCCGATGAAGCTGCGCGTCAGAGTGAGTTGCAGCGCTGCGATCAAAAGCAGCCCCATCACGCACGGCACCAGGAGGCGTAGCGGAATTTCCACGACGCCAAGGTGCCAGGTCGGACCGATATAGGGCGCGTTGACGTAGCGGTAATCGACGCCGAAATACAGAACGAGTGAGACTTCAGTGATGAACAGCAGACCGAAGAAGAAAGCCAGGCCGCGTAACAATTCCTGGCCCCGCTTCTCGAACGAAACATAATACACTTGATAGATGCCGGCGCCGAGCAGGTAAAACAAAGGCATCACGACGATGGCGGTCAGGATAGGGTCGAGCCCGAAGGTCTCATTGACGAGATAGGCGACGTAGGAGCCGAGGATGATGAAGGCGGGGTGGGCGATATTGACGATGTCGAGAATGCCGAAGGCCAGCGACACGCCCGATGTCACAGCCGCATAAAAACCGCCGATCAGGATGCCCGAAACGAGCGCGTTGATGAGAAGATCGAAGGAAAAAATCATTACTCTGCCACTTCGCTCCCCGCGAGCGTGAGTGCATCCCCCTCTGGTTATGCCCATTCTTATCGTCGTCACCGGCGACGACAGATGATGCAGTTTCCCTTCCGGTGCGGGCCTCTCCCGCGGCCCATAATACCGGATGCCCCGCTTTCGCGGGGCACGGCAGCAAGAACTAGATCGGACATTACGCCGCGGCGCGTACCTTGTCCGGAATGGCGAGCGGCTTATTGGCGCTGTTAAGGAATTCGATGGTCATGAAGACCATCTCCCTATCGCCGAGATTCTCGAGGTCGTGAACTTTGTATTCGCCCGGACCGTACGTCTCATGACGGGTTTCGCCGGGTTGGTAAGTATATTCGACCGTGGTGCCGTCATGCACGTGCTGGCGGCCGCGCCCGCCTGTCACCGAGGTCCAGAAATAATCGAGCACATGGCGGTGAAATCCGATCCGCTCGCCCGGCGCGAGTCGTATGATCCACACACGCACGCGCTCGCTCTCGGACAGCAGTGTCGAGCCGACGCAGCCGTTGTTGTTGTGTTTTTCGCGCTCGAATTCTGCCGCGATTGCGGGTGGCCATGCCGACTTGTCGGCGCGGTCGGTCGTCTTGTCCAGCATGGTCAGAGCCATGGTGTTCCTCCAAGGATTGTAGGCACAATATATAAAACCTTTTCCGCCTGGGAAAGCTCGGGAACGGCAGGAATTTCGTATGGGCAGGCAGCGCCGCGCGCTTGTGATCGGCGGCTCGATGAGCGGACTGTTGGCCGGCATCATGCTTAATCGGCGCGGTTGGCGCGTCGATATTTTCGAGCGCGTGGAAAAGGAGCTTGCCGGCCGCGGCGCCGGAATTGTTGCCCAGACTGAGCTGATCGCGCGGATGAACCGCCTCGGCCTCGACACGCGCGAGCTTGGTGTCGCTACGACGAGGCGCAGAATCCTGGACAAGGCCGGGCGTACGGTGCTCACCCTGGAATGCCCCCAGGTGCTCACCGCCTGGGAGCGTGTCTATCGTCTGCTGCGCGATGCATTTCCCGCCGCGCGCTACCACCGCGGCGAGGGCCTACGAGCCTTTGAACAGAGCGGGGAGGGGCTGCTTGCGCATTTCAGCGACGGCCGCTCGGCTACCGCCGATGTGCTCATCGGCGCCGACGGCCTGCGCTCGACCGTGCGCCAGCAATGCGCGCCCGAGATCGTGCCGCTCTATGCCGGTTACGTGGCGTGGCGCGCGCTCATTCCCGAAAACGCCATCCCGCCGGACATCCACCGCGAACTGTTCATGGACATGACCTTCTGTCTGCCGCCCGGCGAGCAGTGTCTCGGCTATCCGGTCGCCGGGCCGGACAATGAGCTGCGCGCGGGGCAGCGCCGCTACAATGTTGTGTGGTACCGGCCGGCCGACGAGGCGACCGAGCTGCCGGCCCTTCTCACCGACGCGACCGGCGTCGCGCATTCGATCTCGATCCCGCCGCCGCTCATCCGTGCCGAGCCGATCGCCGCCATGCGGGCCGCCGCCGAGCGGCTATTGGCGCCGCAATTCCGCGCCATCGTCCGTCTGATCGACGAGCCGATCCTGCAACCGATCTACGATCTGGAAAGCGCTCATTTGGCTTTCGGGCGCGCGGCGATTATCGGCGATGCGGCCTTCGTGGCACGGCCTCACGTCGCCGCCGGGGTGTCCAAGGCGGCCGACGATGCTGCGGCGCTCGCCCAGGCCCTCGATGCCGACGACGTCGAGACCGCGTTGCGCAGCTTCGAAGCGGCACGCCTGCCGGAAAACAAGAAAATCATCGAACGTGCGCGCCATCTCGGGGCTTATCTGCAGGCGACGCAGACCGCCGAGGAGCGCGCTCGCTCCGCGCGCCACAGCATTCCGCAGGCGGTGCTGGCCGAAACCGCGGTGCTCGATTTTCTATATGTGTGATGGCAAGCTACAGCACCCGCCGCGATGCCGAATAGATGAAGCGCAGCACCATATCGATCGTCGGCAAATTCGATGACCTGCAAAAGAACGCCACCGGCGGGAGAATGAACAGGGCAAGCGTGACCGCCATTACAGCAAGCAATATCGGGTAGCCGATGACGCCTTGGTACACCCACACGATACAGTGAACATATGTTACGCCGGCGAAGGTCAGCGCCGCCACGATATAGGTGAGGCCAAACAGCATCGTGCCCAGGGAAGCCGGCGCTCCGCCCAGTTCCGTCGCCGCTATCGTTTGCGAATCGACGCTGGTTGCGGCGACCGTAAATTCCGAGCTCGGCACTCGAGCGGAGTTTGCGCTCGGCGCCAGAGCGTGGGTCCCGTTCATCGATTTTCGCGACGAGATTTGCGGATCAGGCTCGCTCGTCTCGTCGGACTGGACCGCTTGAAGAATCTTCGTAAGAGATTTTGCGGCAGTTTTACCGCGCTCCTGCGGGTCTGCGGAGGTGACGCGCTGTTGTGGCGGCAGCGTCACCGGTTTGCCATTTGCCCGGATTTGGCCGGATCGCGATTCCGCCTCCACGCGACGGATGGCGGTATCCAGCGACGCTTGCTCGCGCCACATTTCCCACACTGGGTCCTTCAGGTCGCGTTGGCGCAGCTGCTCAGCGATAATGGTCCGCGCGCGCGCATACAGTTCCGTGCGGGCCTGCGCATCATTGTGCGGCAGGCTCGAAACGGCACGCGCCAGAACAGGGTAGTAATCAGCCATTTCCCCGCCATTACCAGCGCGGGATACTAGGCCACTTGGACGCCAGAATCCACGCCTACAAGTAGCCTGCGCCAACGCCCGCCGCGAATTTCGCCGGCTCGCCCTCCCAGACAATGCAGGCGTGTTCGAGCACATAAACCCGGTCGGCGTGCGGCAATGCGAAAGTGACGTTCTGCTCGCCAAGCAGCACGGTGATAGGGGTCGTCTGTCGCAAGCGCTCCAGCGCCTTGGAAATCTGCTCGAGGATGACCGGCGCCAGGCCGAGCGTCGGCTCGTCGAGAATCAAGAGCTTGGGTTTCATCATCAGGGCGCGCGCGATGGTCAGCATCTGCTGCTCGCCGCCCGACAGCGTGCCGGCATTCTGTTTCTGCCGGTCGCGCAGAATCGGAAACAGATCGAACAGCCAGGCGATCTGCTCCTTGTTTTCTTCGGGCGTAAGATGCTGGCCGCCCATATCGAGATTTTCGCGCACTGTCATATCGACGAACAGTTCGCGGCCTTCGGGAGACTGCACGATGCCGTTGCGGGCGATTGCGGCAGCGGTCTGCCCCCGCAGCGACGCGCCCTCGCGGCGGATGTCGCCCGAATAGGGCAATAGCCCCGAGATGGTATTGAACAGCGTGGTCTTGCCGGCGCCGTTGAGCCCGACGACGGAGACGAATTCTCCGGCATGGACGTGGATCGATACGTCCTGCAGCGCCTGCGCCTTGCCGTATTGAACGCTGACATTCCTGACTTCCAGAAACGGCGTGGCCGCATCGCGGAACGAGGATTCCGGGCGCGCCGCCGTCTCGATGCTGCCGCCGAGATAGACGCGGCGCACGGTTTCGTTGCGCATTACCTCGTCGGCAGTGCCTTCGGCAATGCGCTCGCCGACATACATGGCGAGCACGCGATCTACCAGGCGAGCGACGCTTTTGACATTGTGATCGACCAGAAGCACGGCGCGACCGTCGTCGCGCAGCTCGCAAATGAGGTCACAGAACGCAGCCGTCTCGGTCGATGTAAGGCCGGCGAACGGCTCGTCGATCAACAGTACTTGCGGGTCACGTGCGATTGCTTTGGCGATCTCCATCTTGCGCAGGTCGGCGAAAGGCAAAGTGGCCGGACGGCGGTCGAGTACACCGCTCAAGCCAACGCGCGCCGCAATTGCGCGCGCCCGCTCGCCGGTCTGCGGATCAGCCAACAGCCGAGTAAGCTTGTCCGGAAGGAGCGCAAGCTTGATGTTCTCCAATACCGTCTGGCGATGCAGCGGCCGCGAATGTTGAAACACAATGCCCGCGCCCATGCGCGCGATTTTGTGCGATGGCCAGCCGGCGACATCGACGCCGTTGATGCGCACCGAACCCGCATCCGGGCGCTCGATGCCCATGATGAGCTTCATCACCGTGGACTTGCCCGAGCCATTCGGGCCGATGAGGCCCAAAATTTTGCCGGCGCCGACGGAAAGCGTCATCTCCTTCACGGCGACCAGTCCGCCAAATCGCTTGGTGAGGCCGGTTACCTCCAAATGGGCGTGGTCAGTCATGCTCAGCCGCCTTCTTTGCTGCGCGTGAGCAGGCCGAAGAAGCCGCTGGGGAACAACAGCACGACAAAGAGCGCCATGGTGAAGACAATGAAGTTGGCCAGGTCGCCGACCGGCCGCAGGGCTTCGCTCATGGCGATGATGAAAATCGCGCCAAGCGCCGCGCCGAGAATGGTGCGCCTGCCGCCAATCACGGCGGCGATAATGATCTGCACGCCGACCGTAATATCGACCAGAGAACTGGCCGAGGCCGAGCCGACATAGAAAACCAACAGCGCGCCGGCGAGGCCGGAAAAGAACGCGCTGATGATAAACGCCGTGAGCTTGTGCTTGGTGACGTTAAAGCCGAGCGCGCCGGCCTGCACCGCGTCCTGGCCGCTAGCTTGCAGGATCAATCCAACCGGCGACCGCGCCAGCGAAAACAGAATCGCGCCGCTGACCGCCATGAACCATAGTGCGATCTCATAATTGGTCGTGTCGCTGATCGAGATCACGTCGGGCACCGTCAGCCCATTTTCACCGCCGGTGAGATGAGCGTCGACCACGATAAAGTTCTGCAATATGAGCACGGCAACGAGCGTGGTCAGCCCAAAATAAGGTCCCCGGACCCGCAGCGCCGGGAGCGCCAGCACGACTCCGCCGATCACAGCGGCGAGCGTTCCGGCGGCGACGCAAAGCCAAATCGGCGGCTGGTAGAGGTTGTCGATGATGCCCGCGGTATAGGCACCGGTGCCGATGAGAAAGGTCGGGCCGAAATTCACTTCGCCGGCGAAGCCGAACAGCAAATCCCAAGCCATCGCGAATACGCCGGAGTAATAGGCCATGGTCAATAGCCCGAGGACGTAGCCACTCACCCGCAGCGGCAAAAACGCGGCCGCGATGACGACGACGAACGCGATGAGCAGGACGCGGGTGGTGGAAAGCGAACCCATCTAGCGCCTACCCAACAGCCCGCGGGGGCGGACATACATTACCGCGACCAGGAGAAGGAGCGCGGGAATGGTGCGGTAGGCCGGCGAAATCAGGTAGGCCGTGATGGTTTCGAGATATCCGACCACATAGGCAGCGATCAGCGCGCCGGAGACACTGCCGAGGCCGCCCAGGACGACGATGGAGAACGCGCTCGCGGTGAGCGGGCCGATGCTGTAGGCCGAAACGCCGAGGAACATGCCAAGAAGCACGCCGGCAATGCCGACCAGGACCCCGTAGATCGCCCAAACCGCGATATAGACTTGCGACAATTCCACGCCGAGCAGCGTGACGCCGCGTGGGTTCATCGAGGCAGCCAGCACCGCCTTGCCGGCGCGGGTGCGGTTCACCAGAAGCCACAATACCGCAATGACGAGCCAGCACACGATGGCGGTGAAAATCTCATTCGCCGGCGTCCGAACGCCGGCGACGAAAACGACGCCCTGTACGATCGGCGCCACGGTCTTTGCGTTGTCGGTATAGAGATAGGCGATCAGCTGCTGGATCATGATGCCCCAGAGCAGCGTCGCCGTGAGAATGAAGATTTCCTTTTCCTCCTCTCGGATTTTGCTGGTCTGCTGCAATGGCCGCACGACAATGAAATAGGTGAGAATCGTGGTGACCAGGCCGATGCCGATACCGAGCATTGACCCGGCGTAAGGCCCGAGGTGCAGGTCGTTGCCGGCGGCCCAGGCCGCGACAACCGCCGCGACCATCAGTGCGCCATGGGACAGATTAAGAACGCCGGAGACACCAAAAATCAGGGCAAAACCCGTGGCACCCAGCGCGTACAGCGAGCTGATCGCGAAACCGTCGACCAGAATTTGCCAGAACACCACGTTCACGCACGCGCCCCCAACACATCGTCCCTCATCAAGCATTCTCCCCGCTCGCGGGCGCGGGCGGGGAGAATGGCATCAGCTCATTGGTCGTGTCAGTTGGCCGAGCCGAGCTTGATGAAGCTCGGGAATTTCAGCTTGCCGTTGGCGACGTTTTCCGGCCACAGGTTGACCTGCTTGCCGTTCTGCCATTGCAGCATCAGGCCGGAGATCGTGGTCGGACCGATTTTGAGGGCGTGCGGGTTCGGCGAGTCCTTGCCCTTGAACTGGACCCGGCCGATGGTGCCCACCCAATCGGTCGTTTCCAGCGCGGCGACGAGCTTGTCCGGATCGGTGCCGCCGCGCTTGATGGCGTCGGCGATATAATAGACTTCGTCATAGGAGGTGTAGCCGCAATAGGACGGATTGTTGCCGTACTTGGCCTTAAACGCCGCCACGAACGGCAGCGTCTTCGGCGTCACCGCGACGCCCGGTCCGGCAAAGGCTTGATACAGTACGCCCTCGACCGCGCCGTTGGTATCGTTCCAGAAGCTCGAATTGGTCGCCTGCGAGGATACGCCGAACATTGGGATCGGCACTTCCTGCTGCTTCCACTGCACCGTAGGCTGCACGCCGACGTGCGAGATACCGGTGATCATCACGTCGGGCTTCTCGCCTTCGATCTTGTTGTAGATCGGAGTGAAGTCCGTGGTGTCGGGCGACACGCGGATATGGTCGACCACCTTGATGCCGATATCCGGCAGGCATTTAATGTATTCGGCGTCGAGCGGCGTGGTCCACGCCGCGTCCTCGCTCATCACGACGGCCGACTTCATGTGGAGATCCTTCACCAGCAAGTCCTTCGCCGCATCGCAGGTCGCGTCGGCGATGCTGGTCGACGTCGAATAGCCGTGGAACGTGTATTTGAGGTTGTCGTAATCCTTGGCGATGTTCTGAGTGATCACGTCGGACGCGGCGCCGGGCGTTACCATGACCGTCTTCAGCCGTCCGGTCCACGGTTCGAGCGCCAGAACGACCTCGCTGATGTAGCTCGCGATCACCGCATTGACGTGGTCCTCGCTGACCGCGCGCTGGAAGGCGCGCACCGCTTCCGGAGCCGTCGAGTGATCGTCGTAAGAGATGATTTCGATCTTGCGGCCGTTGACGCCGCCGGCGGCGTTGATCTCGTCGGCGGCGAGCTGCGCCGCCTGTGGAATCGAGGAGCCGGCGACGGCCTGCGCCTCGGCAATGACGCCGATCTTGATCGGTCCATTGTCTTGCGCATAGCCCGGCGTCGCCAGCGCAAGCATTAGCGCAGTTGCGCCGAGCGCCGCCATGGCGGCGCGTTTTTCAACCTTACCCATTGGCATTTTCTCCCTGAAAACCTGCGATCGTCCCTTCAGGACGATGGCCTGCGGGCAGTCTATCCCATGGGCCTTGCGCGGCAAGCCTCGGCTGGGCCCGCGATTATCGACTTTTGTAGAGTGCGCCCGTTCGCCGCAAGGTAATATGCAAGCACGGTTTAGCGGCCCACGCGGTGGGCCACCCGCGAGGGTGAACGGATCGAAAGGCGAGGAAATAAATGAAAGCTGCATTTATCGAGCAATTTGGCGGCCCGGATGTCCTAAAATTCGGCGATCTGCCTGATCCGGCGGCGGCGCCGGGCGAGGCGGTTATCGACGTGGCGGCTGCCAGCATCAATGCCGCTGACTGGAAGTTTCGCGCTGGGCAATATGCGCGCCACGCGCAAGTTCAATTTCCCCAAATCCCCGGCCGCGATTTTTCGGGCGTGATCAGTGCGCTAGGCGCGGGCGTCGACGACCTGAAATTGGGTGATGCGGTGTTCGGCGTGCTCGAACCCGGCCGCGAAGGAACCTATTGCGAGAAGATTGCCGTCAGAGCCGCGGTCGTTGCGAAAAAGCCCGATGGGCTGTCGCATATCAACGCCGCCGCTTTAGCGCTCACCGGACTAACCGCGGTTAATTCGCTGGAAGACACATTGAAGCTCAAGTCAGGTGAGACGATCCTGATTCAAGGCGGCGCTGGCGGCGTCGCCGGGTTTGCCATTCAATTCGCAAAATCTCTCGGCGCTCGCGTCATCACGACGACGAGCACCGCGAACATGGATTATGTGCGAAGTCTTGGTGCCGACCAGGTGATCGACTATTCCAAACAGGATTTCACCAAAGTGGTGAGCGGCTGTGACGCGGTGTTCGAGACCGTGGGCGATGACGTGGCGATGAAATCCTTCGCGGTGCTCAAACCGGGTGGCCGCGCCGCCTTCATCGCCTCCGGCGCGGAGGCGCCGAAGCCGGACCGCAACGACGTCACCGCGTTACGGCCGCCGGTGCCACGGTCGCGCAAGGCGATGGAGCGTGTCGCCGGACTCATCGTGGCCGGTGCGGTGCGCCCGCCGGAGGTCAAGCTTTTCAAGCTGTCGCAGGCGGCGGAAGCGCATCGCCTGAGCGAGTCGCGCCACTTCCGCGGCAAGCTCGTGTTTCAGGTGCGGTGAACCGGCGAGGCGTGCATGAGTGAAGCTTCGGTCAAGCAGATCGTGCTGGCGTCGCGGCCCAAGGGGTCGCCGACGGCCGAGAATTTTCGCCTGGAGGAAGTGCCGATGCCCGCGCTTTCGGCCGGCGGGCTGCTGCTGCGGGTGCTTCATCTCTCGCTCGATCCCTACATGCGCGGCCGCATGGACGACCGGAAGTCCTACGCCAAGCCGGTCGGCGTCGGCGATGTCATGACCGGCGAGAGCGTTTGCGAAGTCGTCGCTTCCGATCGCCCCGGTTACGCGCCGGGCGATATCGTTCTCGCCCATACCGGCTGGCGCACCCACGCGGCCTGGGATGGCTCCGCGCCGCGCAAGCTCGATCCGGCGCTGGCGCCGATCACCACCGGACTCGGCGTGCTCGGCATGCCCGGGCTTCACGGCCTATGCCGGTCTCTATGTCATCGGCAAGCCGAAGGCGGGTGAAACGGTTGCGGTCGCGGCGGCCAGCGGGCCGGTCGGTTCGCTGGTTGGTCAGCTTGCCAAAATGGTGGGGGCAAGAGCGGTCGGCATCGCCGGCGGCGCTGAAAAATGCCGCTATGTGGTGGAAGAGCTGCGCTTCGACGCGGCGATCGACCACCGTGCGCCTGATTTTGCGCAACAGCTCGCGGCGGCTTGCCCGAAGGGGATCGACGTTTATTTCGAAAACGTCGGCGGCGCGGTGTGGCAAGCGGTGTTGCCGCTCCTGAACACTTTTGCTCGCGTGCCGGTTTGCGGCTTGATCGCGCACTATAGCGGCACTGGTCAGGCCGCGAGCCCGAACCTGCTTCCCGCCACCATGCGCGAGGTGCTGACCAAGAGTCTTACGTTACGCGGCTTCATCAATTACGAGTTCTCAGGCGAACATTTCACGCCGTTCCTGCGGACGGTCTCCGCCGGTCTCGCCGACGGACGCATCCGCTTTCGCGAGGACATCACCGACGGCCTCGAGAATGCGCCCTCAGCATTCATCGGCATGCTCGAAGGGCGCAATTTCGGCAAGGTGCTGGTGCGGGTCGCGCGTTGAGTACGACTTGGCAAAGCCTCAGACGTGCTGGCCGCCGTTGATGTGAATCTCGGCGCCGTTGACGTAGGACGCGGTGTCGGTGCACAGCACGTAGATGATCTTCGCCACCTCGTCCGGCGTACCGAGCCGGTGCATCGGAATATTCTCGACGATCTTGTCCGTTCCGGGCGACAGCATCGCGGTGTCGATCTCGCCGGGCGCGATGGCATTGACGCGGATGCCGCGCGAGCCGAAGTCGGCCGCCATTTCGCGCGTCAACGCGGCGAGCGCCGCCTTCGATGTCGAATAGGCCGTCCCGGCGAACGGGTGCACCCGCGAGCCAGCAATTGAGGTGACGTTGACGACGGAGCCCTTGGCGGCGCTCAGCTCATCGAGCAAGCCCCTCGCGAGCATGATCGGCGCAAAAAAGTTGACCTGAAAAATGTGATGCCAGTCGTCGCGCGAGGTTTCGATCGAGCCGAGCCGCTTGCCGCCGGGCGCCTTGGGCGAGATCGCGGCGTTGTTAACGAGTGCGTGCAGTTCGCCATTGAGGCGGCGTTTGGTTTCGGCGATCGCTTGCTCGGTATTTTCAGGATCCGCCAGATCGACTTGGATGTGATCTTCCGGTCCGGCCTCCCACGGACAATTCTCGGGAAACGGATGGCGCGAGCATGTAATGACGCGCCAGCCGGCGGCGGAAAAGCGTTTGACCGTGGCGTGGCCAATGCCGCGGCTCGCTCCCGTGAGGAGGAGCGTGCGGCGCGGCTGGTTGCTCGTTGGCATCGTCATCTTTCTGTGCGTTACGGATAAAGCCGCGTCTTGGTCCAGGGCGCGGTCAGGCTCGCACGCGTAAACGCGATGCGATCATGCAACCGGAACGGCCGCTCCTGCCAGAACTCGATCTCAGTCGGCACGACGCGATAGCCGGACCAATGGGGCGGCCGCGGCACCGCGCCGACGGCGAATTTCGCGGTGAAGCGCGCAATCGCCTTCTCGAAAGCGAGACGGCTCTCCAGTGCGGCGGACTGCTTTGAAGCCCAGGCGCCGATCTGCGCCATGCGCGAGCGCGTGGCAAAATAGACGTCGGCTTCCTCGTTTGAGACCGCTTCCACGCCGCCGCGCAGGCGGACCTGGCGCTGCAGCGATTTCCAATAAAATGTCAGCGCCGCTTTCGGTGCGGCCGCAAGCTCGTGGCCCTTGATGCTGTCGCCGTTGGTGTAGAATGCGAACCCGCGCTCATCGAAGCCTTTCAGCAGGACCATCCGCGCATTGGGCAGGCCGTCGGCGCCGACGGTGGCAAGCGTCATGGCGTCGGGATTGACCGGCTCGGCGCGTTTGGCCTCGGCAAACCAGGCGGCGAACAGGCGTAGCGGCTCGTCGGCGGCGGTGAAGTCACCGCCCGTTAACCACGCCGTGTGTTCTATGGGCGCTACGTCGGACATTCTCGGAGTATCCAGTTGCTCGCATGCGGCGATCGGGATGCGTCCCGCCAGCCCCAATATAATGGACCGGCGGGCTTGCGCCTATGTCGGCGGTTGCATGAGGTCGCGGCTATTGCCGCCGTCGCCAGCGCGATCGCCGTTTCCGGCTGTTCCTACCGGCTCGCTTCGCTCGTCTCGAGCGACGACACCGATTCGATGCCGACCGGCTCGATCGCGCAATCGGGCGTCCCGGCGGTTCGGAGCTCTAACGGCTCCGGACCGGCCGAAGACGACCTTGCCTATGCGCGAGCGGCCGCCTCGGATGTGCTCAGTGGCGCCGGCAAGGATTCGAGCGTGCCTTGGCAAAATCCGCAGACCGGCGCCCGCGGCAACATCATGCCACTCGATACGCCCTACAGCGAAGGCGGCCTGCCATGCCGCGACTTCCTCGCTAGTTACGCGCATGGCGCCGTGCAAGACTGGCTACAGGGCGCAGCCTGCCGCACCGCCGGCGGCACCTGGCAGGTGATGCGACTGACGCCGCTCAAACCCAGCTGAAGCCGGCTATCATCGCGCAGTGCCTGAGCCGATTCGCTTGTTACATTGCGTGACGAGCGTTTTAATCCCACATTCTGGCAATGTGGGCAGGCGGGGCAGGCCCCGACATTTGAGCGGAGACGGCGGGGATGCGTGATCCCTACGAGGTCTTGGGCGTCGATCGCAAAGCGAGCGCAGGCGACATCAAAAGCGCCTATCGCAAGCTTGCAAAAAAACTGCATCCCGACGCCAATAAGAGCGATCCCAAAGCGGCGACGCGCTTTTCCGAATTGAACGCGGCGCATGAGCTTCTTGGCGACGCGGACAAGCGCAAGGCATTCGACCGCGGCGAGATCGATGCCGAGGGCAAGCCGCGCTTCCAAGGGTTTGAAGGATTTGGCGGCCGCGGCGGGAGGCCGGGCGCCGGCGGCTTCGGTCCCGACGCCAATTTCGAAAGCTTTAATTTCGGCCCGGAGGGCTTCACCCGTACCACCCGGCGCGGGCGCGCCGGCGGGGGAGGGGGCGGTTTTGGCGGCTTCGAGGATATTCTCAAGGAAGCTTTCGGACGTGGCGCCCGCGGCGGTGCCGGAGCAAATTTCGAGCCCGAAGATTTCGGCGTCGGCGCCGACGTGCACGCCGAAATGTCGGTTTCGCTGCCGGACGCAGCCAATGGGTCGACGCAGCGGCTGCACCTGCCGAACGGCAAGGATGTGGACGTCAAGGTTCCGGCGGGAATTCTCAATGGGCAGAACATCCGGCTTAAAGGTCAAGGCATGCCCGGCCAGCACGGTGCTGGCGACTTGCTCATCACGGTCTCGATTGCGCCGCATCCGGTCTTCACGCTCGAAGGCCTCGACGTCCGGCTCGATTTGCCGATCACGCTCTACGAGGCGGCGCTTGGCGCCAAAGTGCGCGTGCCCACCCTCGACAAACCGGTGGAAATCACCGTCCCGCCATGGACCTCGAGCGGACGCACCTTCCGTCTCAAGGGTAAGGGCTTTCCTGCCAAAGCCGGCCGCGGCGATCTCCTCGCCACCATCCGCATCGTGCTACCCGAGAGGGGCGATGCCGAATTGGAGGCGCTGATGAAGAAGTGGCAGAGCGACAAGTCCTACGATCCGCGTAAGAATATGTAAGCCGCCTCAGCCTCCCTGCCGCGGCGGCACACGCCAATCCATCTGATCATAGGCGGTCTGGGCAATCTCGCGGAGCTTATCGCGTTCCGCAGGTCCAGAAAGAACATAGGCAACGTCGCCATCAACCCAGTAATAGGCGGCGTTTTGCGGGCCGGTGGTGTAGCGGAGCGAGGTGTCGCGATCGCTGGTGCGTCCGCAATAGAGCGTAAAGCGCTCGCCCGCCGGAGATTCGTACATAAAGAACGCGGTCGGGCCGGTCGGCCCGGGTAACAGCCGGCCACCGACGAGTTTCAACCCAATCTTGTCGAGTTCGGGGGCGCGCAACGGCGAGCCGACCCGCTTCGACAACCAAGCGTCGAGATGCGGCCGTTGGTCGCCCGGTACTTCGACCGGGTGACGGACTTCGACCACGTAGAGCCGGTAAGCATCAAGCGCGTCGGCGGTGAAGCGCGTGAGATCCGACGAACGTGTCGCTTCGACGCCGCGGGCGGTCCAGCCGAAGACGCCGCCGACCAGAAATGCCGCAACGCTCGCCGCGACTGCTGCAGCCATCGCGCTATAGCGGCGGCGCGTCAGTCGGTTGACATTGAAGCGCTGCGGCGGCTTTTCGTCGGCGACGGCACCGTAATTGGCGCGGATGAGTTCGGCCTGCTTGCGCCAAGCCGCGACTTTGGCCGCATCCTCGGGATGCGCTGCGAGCCAGGCTTCGACGATAACGCGACGGTCGGCGGGCAATTCGCCGTCGACATAGGCGTTAAGCTCGTCCTCGCCGACAATGTGGTCTCGATCAATCATCGTTCGCTCTCTCTAGATCATTTGACGCGGCGCAACGCCGGACGTTCGCCGTCGAGATACGCCTTTATTTGACTACGTGCGCGCGCAAGTCGCGACATGACCGTGCCGATCGGCACGCCTTGCACTTCGGCGACTTCGCGGTAGGTGAGGCCTTCGAGGACGACCAGCAGCAACGCCGAGCGCTGGTCCTCGGCGAGCTCGTCGAGCGCGCGGGTGATATCGCGGCCGCCCGATTCCGGTCCGCCGGTCGCCGCATCGCCGTCCTTGATCGGCGTCAGAATCGGCCGGCGCGACAAGGTGCGAAGCCGGTTGCGGTTGAGGTTGGTCAGGATGGTGTAGAGCCATGCCCGCATATCTCCGCCGTGAAACAAGTGCTCGGAACGCAACGCCCGGACCAGCGTATCCTGAAGGATGTCGTCAGCCGTTTCGGCGTCGCGGGTCAGTGCTCGCGCATAGCGCCGCAACGCCGGGATCGCCACCTTGATGTGCTCGTGAAACTCGTTCAAGCGTCTCACCTCTTAATCAAGGTTAAGATCCGCGACGCGTCGAGCGAATTAGCGACGCAACTGCTTTCAACAACACCACCGGCGGCTTCCTATTCCGCTAGTTTGTTCGATAGCCCAAGGCGCGATAGCCGCAAAGCTTGCTGGCCCAATGACCCTATGCCATAGGAGGCCTGGGGCTGAAAACGCCGTATGGGGTCAGGAAATGGCCGAAACCTCGGGCCTCATGCGCGGCAAACGCGGCCTGGTCATGGGGGTCGCGAACAACCGCTCGCTCGCCTGGGGCATCGCCAAAGCGTGCCACGCGCACGGCGCCGAAGTCGCTTTCAGCTATCAGGGCGATTCGCTCAGGAAGCGCGTCGAACCGCTCGCCCAGGAAGTCGGTGGCATCGTGGTCGGCCATTGCGACGTGACCGAACCAAAGACAATCGATGCTGTATTCGCCGCTGTGCAATCGGCTTGGGGTACGATCGATTTTCTTGTCCACGCCATGGCGTTTTCGGACAAGGACCAGCTCGACGGACGCTACGTCGACACCACCGAGGACAATTTCATAAAGACCATGCTAGTGAGCTGTTATTCGTTCACGGCAATCGCGCAACGTGCCGAGAAACTGATGCCGAACGGCGGCGCCATGCTGACGCTCACCTATTATGGAGCGGAGAAGTGGATGCCGCATTACAACGTCATGGGCGTTGCCAAAGCGGCGCTCGAAGCGTCGGTGTGGTATCTCGCCGCCGATCTCGGCGTGAAGAACATTCGCGTGAACGCCATTTCCTCGGGACCGATCAAGACCCTCGCCGCGGCCGGCATCCGCGATCTGCGCTACATCTTCAAATGGAACGAATACAACGCGCCGCTGCGGCGCAACGTGACCATCGAAGACGTGGGTGAGGCCGGCGCCTATCTGCTCTCCGACATGTCGCGCGGTGTCACCGGCGAAGTCCATCACGTCGATGCCGGCTACCACATTGTCGGTATGAAGCATCCGGACGCTCCGGACATCGCCGTCGGTCTAGCGGAGAACAGACGACAGACGACAGATGACAGATGACAGATGAAGCAGGACGGATTTTCCGTCCTTTGCCGTCTGTCGTCCGTCGTCCGGTTTTGAACCATGCCGATCCTCTACTATGTCCGTCACGGCGAGACCGACTTCAATGTCGAGGCGCGCCTACAAGGCCGGCGCGATACCGCGCTCAACGCTCGCGGCCGACAGCAGGCCGCCGAGTGCGGCGAGTTGTTGCGCGATCTGTTCGTGCGCGATGGCCGCGAGGCTGCAGACTTCGTCTATGTGTCGAGCCCGCTCATTCGCGCACGCGAGACCATGGCGATTTTGCGCACGACGCTCGGGCTTGATCCACATGGATATGACATCGACGATAGGCTCATGGAGATTGCCTACGGCGAATGGGAAGGACTGACGCTTCCGGAAATCGGCGAGCGCATGCCGGGCATGCTGGCCGCGCGCGAGAAAGACAAATGGGATTTCGCGCCGCCGGGCGGCGAAAGCTATCGCTCACTCGCCGGCCGGATCGGTGAATGGTATGCGGGCCTGCCGCGGGACACCCTGGTCGCGGCGCATGGCGGCGGCGTGCGCGTGCTCATGGCGCTGTTCGGCTTGCTGCCGCGGGAGGAAGCGACGCACGCGCGAATCGCGCAGGGCGTGGTCTATGTGTTCGCCGACGGTAAGATGACGCGCTACGCGTAACCTGAAATTCTCACAGCCCAAAAAGCAAAGCGGCCGAACCTTGGTCCGGCCGCTCAACGAGATCGCAGATCTCGCGAAATCCGAAGTTGACGGCGCAGCCCCAATACGAGGCGTGCGCTTTCCGTCATTTACTTCGATTTCTTCTTCTTTTTCTTCTTCTTCGAAGCCATGATCATGTTTCCTTGGTGTTGGTGATGAACCTACGGCAGGGTTGGTTTAGTCGCAGGCTAAATCTCGGTCCCTGGGCCCTCGCCCCCTTACCGAGATGAACACTGCCATAGAGCGATCAAATCTGCAATCGAAAAACGAAAATAACCTATATTTTTCCGTATGTTAACGGATGTTCAGGTTTTCATGAAGCGCCATTCAGCGACATGAATGCGGTATGAACGATTGCCACAATGCGAGCGAGCGGTTGCGCATTGCGCAGACAAAATTTGGTGCAAAATTTTGCGCGCGCAAAAACTAAGCATGGCTTATTCCGCGCATCTGCGAAGAGTGCGACGCGAGAGAGTTCGGAATCGAACCGCATTTGACCCAGTGGAGCGCGCGGGCTACCAAGCCCCCGAATACGCAGAAATTCCTATATCAAGCCATTGAGCGTCATCGGCGCGTCATGTCGTTCAATACGTTCGGTCATTTATTCCGGGTGACGACCTTCGGCGAAAGCCACGGGCCGGCGATCGGCTGTGTGGTCGACGGCTGCCCGCCGCGCATTCCACTGACGGAAGGCGATATTCAACCCTATCTGGACCGGCGGCGTCCCGGCCAATCGCGCTACACCACGCAACGTCAGGAGCCCGATGCCGTCAAAATCCTCTCCGGCGTTTTCATCGACGAGGCAAGCGGCGCGCAAGTGACGACCGGCACGCCGATCGCACTTCTCATCGACAATGTCGATCAGCGCTCAAAAGATTATTCCGACATCAAGGACAAATATCGCCCGGGCCACGCCGACTATACCTACGATGTCAAATATGGGCTGCGCGATTATCGCGGCGGCGGCCGCCAATCCGCGCGCGAGACCGCGATGCGGGTCGCAGCCGGCGCGATTGCGCGCAAAGTCGTGCCCGGACTGAATGTGCGGGGCGCGCTCGTGCAAATGGGCCCGCATCGCATCGATCGCGCGCGCTGGGACTGGGCCGAAATCGACAAAAATCCATTCTTCTGTCCCGACGCCAAGACCGCCGCCATGCTCGGCGATTATCTTGACGGCTTGCGCAAGCGCGGCTCATCCATCGGCGCAGTGATCGAGGTCGTCGCCGACGGCGTGCCGGTGGGACTCGGCGCGCCGATCTACGGCAAGCTCGACGGCGATCTCGCGGCCGCGCTAATGAGCATCAACGCCGTCAAAGGCGTCGAGATCGGCGCCGGTTTCGCCGCGGCCGAGCTCAACGGCGAACAAAACGGCGATGAGATGCGGTTAGGTAATGACGGCAAGCCGATTTTTCTCTCCAATAATGCCGGCGGCATCCTTGGCGGCATTTCCACCGGACAGCCGGTGGTGGTGCGGTTTGCCGCCAAGCCGACCTCTTCAATCCTCATTCCGCGACGAACCGTCGATCGCTACGGGCACGAGACGGAGATATCAACCACCGGCCGCCACGATCCGTGTGTCGGCATCCGCGCGGTGCCGATCGGCGAAGCCATGGTGGCGTGTGTGATCGCGGACCATTATCTACGCCAGCGCGGCCAAGTCGGGGAAAATCCGCAGTGGCCGTTTGCGCCGCCGAACCGATGAACGACGCCCATCAACGCATCCAATCCGTCGTTGCCGCCTTCGCGCGCGGCGAGATTGTTATCGTCGCCGACGACGACGACCGCGAGAACGAAGGCGATCTGTTCGTGGCGGCGAGCCTGTGCACGCCGGAGAAGATGGCGTTCATCATCCGCAATACGTCGGGCATCGTCTGCGCGCCGCTGGCGCCGGAAGAGGCGCGGCGCCTGCATCTCGATCCGATGGTGGCGCTCAACGATGCGCCGCTGGGCACTGCGTTTACCGTCTCGGTCGACGTCCGCCATGGACTCACCACGGGAATTTCCGCGGAAGAGCGCACCAATACCGTGCGCGCGCTCGCCAATGGCAATAGCGGGGCATCCGACTTCGTGCGGCCCGGCCACGTATTCCCCCTGGTGGCGAAGGATGGCGGCGTGCTGATGCGTTCGGGCCATACCGAGGCCTGCGTCGATCTATGCCGGCTCGCCGGACTGCCGCCGGTTGGCGTGTTAGCCGAACTCATGAACGACGACGGCACGGTAATGCGCGGGCCCGAGCTGGCCGCGTTCGCGGAGCGGCAAAAACTTCAGCGTATCACCATCGCCGAACTCATCGCGTACAGGCAGGCGCGCGACAAGCTGATCGAGCGGGTCGGCGAGTTTCCGGTCCAATCCGAGATCGGCACGCTCACCGGCTACGCCTTCATCACGCCGTTCGACGCGGTCCATCACATGGCCTTCGTCCACGGCCATATCGGCGATGGTAAAAATGTACTGACGAGATTGCACCGCGCCGACATCATCGCCGACGTGTTCGGCGGCGCAAGCACGATCCACCAGGTGCTCGCGCGCTTCAAAGCCGAGGGCAGTGGCGTGCTGGTGCTCTTGCGCGACGGCACCGCCGGCGTGCCGGTCATTTCGATCCCAAAATCGTCCGACACCGCGTCCGGCGAGGCGCGCACACGGCAATGGCGCGAGGTCGGTCTCGGCGCGCAAATCCTCAAAGATATCGGAGTCAGTTCCATAAGGCTGCTGACGTCCTCACGCCCAATGACCTATGTCGGGCTGTCCGGCTTCGGTATCGAGATCGTCGGCACGGAGCCGGTCGACGGCTAGCGCGACCTACTGTCACGCGGCTGTCATCGATCCATCATAGGGCAACAATGAGTTGTTCATGACGTAAGCCGGCTTGCCTGCCTGCCGGACTGATCCGCGAAACTGCACGCCGAGCTTTGACGAACTGCATTCCGGTGGAAGAAGGGCCTCGTTACGCGATCTATTTTGTGCCGGCCGCGGATTCGGGACTCTATCGCTACGGCAGTTCAATCCTCGGCTACGACTGCTACACCGACGCGGCGGTGGACTTTCCAGGCGGGCCAGGCGACGGCGCTGTGAACTGGAAACGAACTCACCGCCGCGCCGCTACGGCTTCCACGCGACATTGGAGGCGCCATTTCATCTTTCGCCGTCCGCGACCGAGCGGCAACTCGTCAACGCCCTGCAAAATTTTGCCGTGCTCGGCCACGTCATTCATAAATTTACCCCGGCGGTACGGCTGCTCGACGGCTTTTTTGCCGTGGTGCCGGGCAGCGTCGATGCGTCGCTTGATACTTTCGCGGCGACCTGCACCGCCATTTTCGATGCCTATCGTGCACCGATGTCGCCGCAGGAGCGCGCCCGGCGTATTGCCTCGGGATTAAATCAAAGCCAAATCCAAAATCTCGACCGCTGGGGCTATCCCTACGTGCATTCGGAGTTTCGCTTCCACATGACTCTGACCGGCAAAGTGCCGACGCGGCGGCGCAAGGCGGTCGTCGGAACCTTGCTCAACGGCCTTCATCGCATGCGCGTGGAACAATCGATCGCGATCGACCGGCTGGCGCTCCTCAAGCAGGAATCCGCGGACGCCTCTTTCCGCATCGTGAGCGAGTCCAGGCTCAGCACCGCTTAACTGGCTGGCGCGGCCTGTGTGGCGTCTCTGGTGCAATCACTGGCAAGCCGGGTTGGCCTAGAGGCTATTGGGCCTATAATCATTCTTTGGACAGCTTGCCCTCATGGCAGATCATCGACAGCAATGAAGTAGCAAATCGGGGGGAAGAGAAATGAGCGAAGTCGCCGCAACTTCGGCTGCAACTCCGACCACCAGTCAGATTTATAAAGTCGCGCTGGCGAGCATCATCGGCTCGGTGATTGAACAATACGACTTCCTGGTCACCGGCGTGATTGCGGCGACAGTCTGGGGCGGCATCTTCTTTAAACTGCCGGGCCTTGCCGCCGTCGCCGCCGCGATCGGGGTTTATGGCCTCGGCATCATTATTCGTCCGGTCGGCGCATTCATCTTCGGCCAAATCGCCGATACCCGCGGCCGCAAGGACGCGATGGTCTATGCGCTGGTGCTGATGGGAGTCGCCACGCTCTTGATCGGGCTGACTCCGACCTACGACAGCATCGGCGTGGCCGCGCCGATCCTGTTGATCATATTCCGACTGTGTCAGGGCATCAGTTTTGGCGCCGAGTTCGGCACTGCCTCGACCTGGGTCGTCGAGCAGGCGGCGCGCTCGAAGTACCGCGCCTTCTGGGGCGGCTGGGTCGGCTTCGCCATCCCGATTGGATTGCTGCTCGGCTTCGGCTCGGTGATCTTCGTGAAATCGCTGATGACGTCGGAAGATTTCACCGCCTGGGGCTGGCGCATCTTTTTCTTCGTCGGCTTTCTGGTGGCGATCGTCGGCCTGATCATCCGCACGCGCACCATGGACAGTTTCGTGTTCGAGCAGCACAAGGTGCAGATCACCATTCTCAAATATCCGGCGAGCCAGGTCTGGCGGGAAATGCCGTGGACCATCCTGCGCACCTCGCTGGTCAACGCCATGTTCGGCGGCGCGTTCTTCCTCTACTTCGTGTTCGGCACTGGCTACATGAAGGCCGTCGGTTTCACTGGCAGCGACCCTGAGATCATCGGCCTGATTGCCGCAGGCTTCATGCTGGTGTTCATGCTCATCGGTTCGTTGCTCGCCGATTATATCAACCGCCGCACCATCCTGTTGATCGCCGCCGGTGTGCTGTTCGTTTTCGCCCTGCCATATTTCTACTTCGTCAATACCGGCAGCTTCCTGTTGGCGACGATCGCGGAGGTCATCGGCTTTGGTTTCGTGTTCGGCTTCGGCTACGGCGCCATCCCGACCTTCTACACGGAAAATTTTCCGACCCGCTATCGCGCCTCCGGCGCCAGCGCGGGCTATCAAGTCGCGCAAGTTTACGGCGGCGGCCTGATTCCAATTGTGGCCGGACAGATTCTGCGCGTTTACGGCACCAAGGACGCTTATCTCTACATCGGGCTACTGGTCATGTGCTACGCGGTCGCGGCCATCATCGCGATCCTGCGCACGCCGGAAACCAAGGGCGCCAATCTCGAAGACTGAATCGGCTTCAGCTCACCGGCTGCGCCCGGTTCGGGAACAGTTGCGGCCGCAGTTTCGGATGGCAGCCCATCATCTTCGGCGCATACGACGTTTCGGCGCCGAGTTCCTCGGCCGCATGCCACGCCCAGCGCGGATCCCACATAGCGCCGCGCGCCAGACAGATCAGATCGGCTTTGCCGGACGCCACGATGTCCTCGGCCTGCCGGTAACCGGCAATGAGGCCGACCGTCATCGTGGTGATGCCGCTTTCCTTCTTGATCTTCTCGGCAAACGGCACCTGATAGCCGGGCGCCAGCGGGATTTTTTGTTTGGGATCGAGACCGCCGCTCGACACGTCCATATAGTCCATGCCGCGCTTCTTCAGCTCTTTGGCCAACAGGACGGTTTCTTCCGGCGTCCAGCCGCCATCGACCCAATCGGTCGCCGAGACGCGCATGCCGAGCGGTTTGTTCTCCGGCCATACGGCACGCACCGCCTCGTACATCTCGATGGCAAAGCGCATGCGATTTTCGGTCGAGCCGCCATACTCGTCGGTGCGCTTGTTGGAGATCGGCGACAGGAATTGGTGGGCAAGATAACCGTGGGCGCCGTGCAGCTCGATCACGTCATAGCCGATGCGATCGACGCGCTTGGCCGCGGCGGCGAATTCGCCGATGCATCGCTTGATGTCCTCCTTGGTCATGGCGTGCGGCACCGGCCAGCCGGTGTCGTAGGCAATGGCCGATGGCGCTTCCGGGGTCCAGCCGCCCTCCTCTTTGGTCAGAATCGGCTTGCCGCCCGCCGCCGGCGGGGTGGTCGGACCTTTGCGCCCGGCATGCGCCAGTTGCACGCCGAGCTTGGCGACTCCGTAGGTGCGGCAGAAATCGTGCACGCGTTTAAGCGCGGCCTCGTTTTCGTCCGACCACATGCCGGCGCATTTCGGCGAGATCCGCCCTTGCGGATTGACGTTGGTCATCTCGCACATCACGAGCCCAGCGCAGCCGAGCGACATGTTGCCGAGATGCATGAGATGCCAATCGTTCGCCGAACCGTTGTTGGAGTTGTACTGACACATCGGCGAGACCACGACGCGATTGGGCAGCGTCAGCCCGCGCAGCGTGATGGGAGAGAACAGAACGCTAGCCATTTTTCACGGATCCTTTGGTGCTGAGATCTGAACGACGGGAACCTGCAATATCACGAATATGGCGGAGACGTACACGTCCCGAAATACGCTGCGGCGCGGCGGTTCAAAGAGTCGCAACCGTTAGCTATCCGTTCGGCGCGGACCTGGGCTAGGGTTGGTTTGGGCAGGACGAGGTTCGGGGCACATCAGGCGAGAGGGGACCGGATATCGTGGATGCACGATTCTGGCTGATTCAGAGCTTCAACGGCCTATCTTACGGCGCGCTGCTGTTTCTGGTCGGCAGCGGCCTGTCGCTCATTTTCGGCGTCATGCGGATCGTCAACTTGTCGCATGGCGCGTATTTTCTATGGGGCGGCTATATCGCCCTGTCGGTGATCTGGGCGACCGGCTCATGGGCGCTGTCGCTGCCTCTTGCCGCGCTCGCGGTCGCGGTCATCGGCCTGTTGATGGAGCGGCTGTTCCTGCGCCCGCTCGGATTCGACCCGCTGCGGCAGGTGCTGCTGACGGTGGGCTTCGCCTATCTGTTCCAGCAGGCCGCGCTCGATATATGGGGCGGCAATAATTTCGAGATCAATCCGCCCGACGCGCTGGAACACAGCGTCGCGATCGGCGGCGTCTATTTCCCGCTGTATCGCGTGTTCATGATCGCGACGGCGCTCGTCATTGGCGTCGCGATCTGGCTCGCGATGGAAAAGACACGCATGGGCGCCGCGGTGCGCGCCACCGTCGACGACGCGCAGATGGCGCGCGGCGTCGGCATCGATACTAATCGCATCTCCATGCTGATCTTCGCGCTCGGCGCGTTTCTGGCGGCGCTCGGCGGCGTGATCGGCGGCGGCTTTCTCGGCATCTATCCCGGTCTCGATTTTGAGATTCTTCCGCTCGCCTTCGCGGTTGTCATCATCGGCGGCATGGGCAGCCTCGGCGGCGCCGCCATCGGCGCGATGCTCGTCGGGCTTGCCGACAATTTCGGCAAGGCGCTGTTTCCGGAACTCTCTTATTTCACCTTGTACGCACCGATGGTGCTGATCCTGGCGATCAGACCGACCGGTTTGTTTGGACGCGAGTAAAGGTCGATGATGAGCCAACGCGCCAAAGTGATAGCCGTTGTCGCCGTTCTGTTGGCGCTCGCTTATATCATTCCCCACTCCGGGTCGTACGTGATGCTGCTGGCGACGCGCGCGCTGGTGTTCGCGATCCTGGCGATGAGTGTGGACATTCTGCTTGGCTTTGCCGGCATGGCCTCGCTCGGCCAGGCCGCCTATTTCAGCATCGGTGCTTACCTCACCGCGATCCTCGCCACCAAATACCAGTTCGGCCTGGGTTGGGACTTCTGGCTGGTGGTGATGCTGGCCATGTTGCTTGGCGCGGCGACGGCGGCGTTTTTCGGGCTGTTCGCAGTCCGCGCCAGCGGCGTCTATTTCCTGATGATCACGCTCGCGCTCGGCCAATGCGTTTGGGGGCTGGCCTATCGGTGGAACTCGCTCACCAACGGCGATAATGGCATCAACGTTACGACCCGGCCGAACTTCGGGTTTGATCTGAGCAACGAACAGACATTTTTCTTTCTTGTATTAGCGTTCTTCTCCGCCACTCTGCTGGTGCTCTACGTGCTGGCGCGCTCGCCGTTCGGCCGCAGCCTGGAAGGTATCCGCGAGCGCGAGCTGCGCATGAAGATTCTCGGCTATAATACTTGGCTGCACAAATACATCGCCTTTATCATTGCCGGCGCTGTCGGCGGCTTGTCCGGCGTGCTTTGGGCTTTCACCAACGGGCTTGTCAGCCCAGATACCGCGGTGCTGACGACTTCGGTAGATGCGCTGCTAATGGTGGTGCTCGGCGGCGCTGGCACTCTCATTGGCGGCGCCATCGGCTCGGCGATAGTGTTTGGCCTGCGGGAATATCTCAGTACGCTGGTGCCATGGTGGCAGTACGTGCTGGGTGGGGTTTATGTGCTAACAATTCTGTATTTGCCGATGGGCTTGATGGGAATTCCGGCGCGCGTGCGCCAATGGCGTGCATCGTCGTCGGGAGGTCCAGAACTTGCGCCTGCCAAATCTTGAAACGGAAGAAGTCAAACACTGAGGGAGTGAGAGTCATGATCAGAAGTTTCGCGGTGCGAACCCGCCTGATGCTGGCGGGAGCCTGTCTCGCCTTGGCGGGGGGACTTGCGCCGGCTGTAGCGCAGCAGGAACTGCGCATCGGCTTTTTGACGCCCACGACCGGATTTCTCTCGCAGACCGGACAGGACATGTTGCATGGTTTCCAGCTCTATCTCGAGCAGCACAACGGCATGCTCGGTGGCGCCAAAGTCGACCTGGTGGTCGAAGACACGACGGGCAAGCCTGACGTGGCTGTGACCAAAGCCAGAAAGCTGGTGTTGCAGGATCACGTTGAAATGTTCATCGGCGGCGTGCTCGCCACTGAAGGCTACGCGCTCGCGCCGGTGTCGAGCGAACTCAAGACGGTGTACATCTCGTCGATCGCGGCGGCCGACGACCTGACGCAGCGGCAGCTCAGCAAATATCCCTATTTCATCCGCACCACCTGGACGAGCTCACTGCCCAATCATCCGCTCGGCCACTGGGCTTGCGACCTGGGTTACAAGAAGGCCGTCATCATCGCCACTGATTACGCCTTCGGCTATGAATCAGCCGGCGGCTTCCAGAAGGCTTTTGAAGATTGCGGCGGCAAAGTCATCCAGAAAATCTGGCCGCCACTCGGCAACAAGGATTTCGGCCCCTTTATCCCGACGATCAAGAGCGACGCCGACGTCATTTATTCGCTGCAGGTGGGTCCGGCGGCGCCGCAATTCCCCAAGCAATTGCGTGACGCTGGCGTCAAACTGCCGATCGTCGCCGGCGGCACCAGCTATGACGACTACAACCTGCCGCTCGACAGCGAGGTGGTGATCGGCGACGTTTCGGCCTTGATGTACAGCGCCGCGCTACAGACGCCGAAGAGCGAGGCCTTCGTCAGGGCATTTCGCGGTAAATACGGGCAAATTCCCGGCTATTACGCGGAGGCGAATTACACCACCGCGCAAATGATCGATGAAGCCATCGCCAAGAGCGGCGGCAAATTCCCCGGCCCGGAACAATTCCTCAACAATATGTTGAGCCTGAAAATCGACGCCGCGCGCGGTCCGGTTTCCTTCGACGACATGCGCAACCCGATCGAGAATGTCTACATCCGAAAGGTCGAGAAGACGACGCTGCTCGGCGACGACAAGCCGGCGCTCTGGAACGTCGTGATCAAGACTTATCCAAACGTCGGCCAGTTCTGGACCTACGGTAAGGAGAAGTTTTTGCAGCAGCCGGTCTACAGCCGCGATTTCCCGCCCTGCAAATATTGCAAATAGACGGCGTGGGTGCCGGGGCCATAACGGCCCCGGCGCGCTTCTCAAGAGTTTGCGCGTGGATCAGCAGCAGCGAACCAACGGCCAAAGAAATGGCCAATTGCCGGTGCTCGAGCTGAAAGATCTGTCGAAGACCTTCGGCGGGTTGCAAGCCGTCCGCGGCGTCTCGCTGAAGATCATGCCCGGCGACCGCAAGGCGATCATAGGTCCAAACGGCGCCGGCAAGACTACGTTGTTCAACTTGATCAGCGGAGTTTTCCCGGCGAGTTCGGGACAGGTGCTGCTATTCGGCCGGGATGTTACCGGCTGGCCCAGTCACCGCCGCGCTGCAGTCGGCATGGCGCGCACGTTTCAGGTCACCAGTCTATTTCCAAAGCTGACCGTGCTCGACAACGTGCTGCTGGCGATCAAGGGCCGGCGCGCATCGAAATTCGTGATGTGGCGATTTCTGTCGTCCTATCACGAGGTCTACGATAAGGCTCATGAACTCCTTGCGCGCGCCGCGTTTATGGACCGCAAAGACGTCGAAGTCCGCTACCTTTCACACGGCGAGCAGCGCCAGCTCGAAATCGTCGTTGGGCTTGCCGGCGATCCGGACATTCTCCTGCTCGACGAGCCGGCGGCCGGCCTGTCGTCCGGCAAGTCGGCCGAAATGGCGCGCTTTCTCTGCGGCCTCGATCCCAAAATGGCGATCCTGTTGATCGAGCATGACATGGACATCGTGTTCGATATTGCCGACGACATTTCGGTTCTGCATTTCGGCGAGATATTGGAAAGCGGATCGGCCAATCGAATCCGCTCGAGCGCCAAAGTGCAGGAAATCTACCTGGGATCGGGCTGATCATGGCAATCCTCGATGTCCAAGACATTCACACTTATTACGGCGACGCCTATGCGCTACAGGGCCTGTCCCTCCAGCTCGAACAGGGCCAGATCCTCGGGCTGATTGGAAGGAACGGCGTCGGTAAAACGACGCTGGTGAATTCGATCGTCGGTTTCACACCGCCGCGCCGCGGCAGGATCTATTTCAAGGGCGCCGATATTACCGACAATTCATCGTTCGCCATCGTGCGTAGCGGCGTGGGCTTGGTGCCGCAGGGCCGCCGCGTCTTCCCGACGCTGAGCGTCGAGGACAATCTCCTGGTCGCCGAGCGAAGCGCCGAACGGCATGGCTGGAACTTGACGCGGGTCTACGCACTGTTCCCGCGATTGCGCGAACGGCGCGGCCAGCGCGCCAAGACGCTGTCGGGCGGCGAGCAACAGATGCTCGCGATCGGCCGCGGGCTGATGACCAATCCCGACTGCCTCATCATGGACGAGCCGTCGGAAGGCTTGGCGCCCATCGTCATACAAGGTCTTTGGGAGGCCATCGCCAAACTCAAGGAGGAAGGACTTTCCATCCTGCTGGTCGAGCAGAACGCCGCGCTTGCGCTCAAGCTAGTCGACTTCGTGCACGTGATGAGCAAGGGACGCTTGGTCTATTCCTCGCCGCCGGGCGAGCTGTGGGCGAACGACGAGGTGAAGTCGCGGTTTTTGGGAATTTGATCTTGACCGACGATCTTCAAGGCCGCCAATTGAGTTGAACGACCTTATTGCCGCTGGCCTGATTATATTGCATCGCCTGGAGCTTCATCGCCGCAATCGATTGCGCGTTGCCCAGCGGGCATTGCACGGAATCGTGTTGCAGAGACGCGTTGTCGAGCGCGCGCCCGAATTGCGCCTCGGTGGTCTCCATCGGTTCATCGTCGGCAAACGGCGCCGACATATAGACCGTGTGCTGGGCAGGGGAGACGGCAAGGCAATAGCGCCATTCAGCGGCCTGTGCGGCGCGCCCGTGCAAACCGCCGACCAGGACGGCAAATCCCACCAGGGTCCGCACCACCCGCCATTGCATCGCTTCCCCCGACAGCGAATCGAACGCGAATAAGCGTAGCCAACGGCCGGACGATTGACACTGTGATTCATACGAGCGATTTGTCGCAATCGATCCGGCTAAAGGACGATATTGACTCCGCGGCGAAGCCGCATCGGAATAAGGCTTAAGGGTAGGAACACATGATCAGGAAATTTCACGTCCTCTATGTCGGCCAGATCGAGCTCGACAATGTCGGGCTTAACGGGACGCCGGCCAACGATCGGCGCTATTCCGACCAGCGGCTGAGCGAAGCCTTCTTCACGGCGCGCGACGTCGCGCAGCTCATGGATGAGCTCGGCTTCGACGTTCTATGGACAGCCGAGCACCATTTTCAGCGCGAGGGTTACGAAGTCTTTCCCAACCTGATCCAGCTTGGGCTGTGGCTCGCCACCCAGACCAAGCGCCTGAAGTTCGGGTGCGCGTTCAATGTCCTGCCGATGTGGCACCCGATCCGCATGGCGGAGGACTACGCCATGGCCGACATCGTCACCGACGGCCGCATCGTCATGGGCGTCGGGCGCGGCTATCACACGCGCGAAGTGGAGACATTCGGCGCGCCGCTGCTCGATGCGGAGAAGAACCGCGAATTGTTCGAAGAGCAGCTGCGGCTGCTGCTGACCTGCTTCAACGAGCAGAGCTTCAGCTTCAAGGGCAAATATTACCAAGCGCCGCCGCCGGTGGATTATCGTGGCTATAAGCTGAAAGACATCACGATGGTGCCGCGGCCAAAGCATCTGCCGGTGGAAATTTGGATGCCGATCGCCAGCGGCAAGACCATCGAGATGATGGCGCAATACGGGCTGAAGGCGATGGTGACGCTCAACGGCGAGAAAATCCTCGACGATGTCGTTCGCGCCTATCATGCCGCTTGTCTCAAGCACGGCCGCAACAAACAGCTCGGTGAAGACGTGATCTGGGGCGCCGGCATTTATCTCGCCGACAGCCGCGAAGAGGCGATCCGGCGGCTGGAGCCCGCGCATGACGAGCGCTTCAAGTGGTTCGCGCCGTTCGGCTTCGTGCGCTATGCCGACGAGCAGGGCCGCACCTGGGGCTCGCCGGGAGCGCCGACGACTGTGCCCAAGCTCACCGACGGCGTGAAGCAGAAGGCTTGGTTTTGCGGCACGCCGGCCGAGGTGATCGACGGCATCAAGTCAATCGAGGCGAAATATCCGGGCCTCGAAAATTTCATGATCCATTGGGCCGAAGGGCTTGCACCCAAGGAATTCAAGGAACAGCTGCACTGGTTCGCCAAGGACGTCATGCCGGCTTTCAAGTAGCGGGCGTCATTGCTCCAGCCGCGCCACGATCTCGACATGCTCCGAATAGCGGAACTGATCGACCGGCGTGACGGCCGTGAGCCGGTAGCCGCCGTCGACGAAAATTCGCATGTCGCGCGCGAACGTTCCGGCATTGCACGACACCGCGATGACGGTTGGAACGCGGCTCGCCGCAAGTTCGCGCGATTGTGCCAGCGCGCCCTGACGCGGCGGATCGAATACGATCGCCTCGAAGCGGTTGAGCTCCGCTGCAATGAGCGGATTTTTAAAGAGATCGCGCCGCTCGGCCGCGACGGGCTTGAGGCCTGACGTTGTGGCGGCAGCGCGCTTGAGCGCGGCGACGGCACCTTCGTCATCGTCGACCGCGAAGACGCGCGCTTGCGCCGCGAGCCGCAGCGCAAACGGTCCGACGCCGGCGAACAGGTCGGCGACGTTCTCAGCGCCGGCAGCATATTCGAGCGCGAGCCGCGCCAGCACGGCTTCGCCCTCCGCCGTCGCCTGCAAGAATGCGGCAGGCGGCAGCACGACGGTCGCGGCGCCCATGCGGAGGCTCGGTGCGCGCGCTTGCACGATCAGTTCGCCATGGCGGGTCAGGCGCGCGAGATTTTGCTGCGCGGCGATGCTCGCCAATGCCGTTATCGCTGGCGCCGTCAGCGGCCCGGAACCGCGGACGTCGACATCAAGGCCAGCATCGGTCGCCGTCACCTGGATGTCGAGCGGTTTGCGGATCGGATCGAGCCGTTCGGCGAGGGCCCAGGCCGCCTTGAGCGCGCCGTCGAGGCCTTTGGCCAGGATCGGACAGCGATCGATTGCGATCACGCGGTGTGCGCGCGCCGCCGAGAAGCCGACTTCGAGTACGTCATGGGTGCCGCGCCTGGCGTGAAACACCGCGCGGCGGCGGCCTTCGCCGTGGGCATCGATGAGATCGGCGACCGGCGCTTCGATGCCGGCCTGCCGCAGCGCTTCGACGACGAGACCGCGCTTCCACGCGCGGTAGGCCTTGGTCTCCCAATGCTGCAGCGCGCAGCCACCGCAAACACCGAAATGCGGGCAGATCGGCGCAATGCGCTCCCGGCTCGGCGTTTCGACGTTGAGGATCTGCCGGCGGTCGGGATGGCCCGGCCAGTTGTCGACTTCAACCGACTCGCCCGGCAGCGCGCCGGGGACGTAGATTGGACCATCCGCGCCATCCGCTATGCCGTCGCCGCGGTGACCGAGTCGATTGATGGCGAGGCGCTCAACCATGGCGCTCAGCCACGCTCGGCCGCGATGAAGAATTCGCGGTTGCCGTCGCCGCCGGGGATGGCAGACGGAACAACGCCGCTGACGGGCCAGCCGAGCGCCGTCAGAAAGGCGGCGATGTCGTTGCAGATTGCGCCGTGAACTGCTTCATCGCGCACGATGCCTTTCTTCGTGCCGCCACGGTTCGCTTCGAATTGCGGCTTGATCAGCGCCAAAATTGTCGCGCGTGGTGCAAGCAATTTGCCGACCGCCGGCAACACGAGCTTGAGCGAGATGAAGCTCACGTCGATCGCCGCAAAATCCGGTTGCGGCACTAAGCGTGAGGGATCGAGCTTGCGGATATCGGTCCCTTCGATTGAGACGATGCCCTCGCGTTCGCGCAGGCGCGGATGCAGTTGCTCGCGGCCGACATCGATCGCATAGATGCGCGTGGCGCCACGTTGGAGCAGTACTTCGGTGAAGCCGCCGGTCGAGGCGCCAGCATCGAGGCAGACGCGTCCGGCAACGCCAAGCGCCAAGTGATCGAGCGCCGCCGCAAGCTTGACACCGCCGCGCGACACGTAGGGGTGCTCGGGTTCGGCACTGATGACGGCGGCGAATGAGATTTCATCCGACGGCTTGCGCACCACCAGTCCGTCGGCCGTCACCCGGCCGGCGGCGATCGCGGCCTGCGCCCGCGCGCGGCTCTCGAACAGGCCGCGCGCGACCAATAGCCGATCGGCACGTTCTCGGGTCATGGGAATTGTAGGGTGGCCATTGCGCCCGCTATGCTTAAACGCGTGGGCAAACGATCGGCGCAATACCCATGCGGCTCTTCAGCAAAGACGATTTTGCCCACCCTACGGTTTCAGGCGAGCTTCACCACTTCGCCGCGCATGTTTTGTCCGAGCGCCTCGAAGGCCTTGGCGACGATGCCTTTGGCGTCGAGACCGGCCTTGGCGTACATGGCGTTGGGCGAGTCCTGGTCGATGAAAGAGTCAGGCAGCACCATCGAGCGGACTTTCAGGCCGCGATCGAGCGCGCCGTGCTCGGCAAGCGCTTGCAATACGAACGAGCCGAAGCCGCCGATCGCGCCTTCCTCGATCGTCAGCAGCACCTCGTGTTCACGCGCAAGCCGCAACAGCATGTCGACGTCAAGCGGCTTGGCGAACCGCGCATCGGCGACCGTCGTCGGCAGGCCATAGCCGGCCAGTTCGTCGGCCGCCTTGAGGCATTCGCCGAGCCGCGCGCCGTAGGAGAACAGCGCGACTTTGGTACCTTCGCGCAAAATGCGGCCCTTGCCGATTTCGAGCGGCTTGCCCTCGTCCGGCATCGGCACACCGCGGCCCTCGCCGCGCGGATAGCGCAACGCCGAGGGGCGATCGTCGATCGCGACGGCGGTCGCCACCATATGCACGAGTTCGGCTTCGTCGGCTGCCGCCATCAACACGAAACCGGGCAGGCAGCCGAGATACGCGATATCGAAAGCCCCGGCATGCGTCGGCCCGTCGGCGCCGACCAGGCCTGCACGGTCCATGGCGAAGCGCACCGGCAGGCGCTGGATGGCGACGTCATGAACGACCTGGTCATAGGCGCGCTGCAGGAATGTCGAATAGATCGTGGCGAACGGCTTAAAGCCCTCCGTCGCCAGGCCGGCGGCGAAGGTGACGCCATGTTGCTCGGCGATGCCGACGTCGAAGGTGCGATTCGGAAACTCTTTCTGAAAGAGATCGACGCCGGTGCCCGACGGCATCGCCGCGGTGATGGCGACGATCTTGTCGTCCTTGCGCGCTTCCTTGATCAGGCTTTCGCCGTAGACTTTCTGATAGGCGGGCGCAGTCGGCTTCGATTTTTGCTGCGCGCCGGTAGCGACGTCGAACTTGACGACGCCATGATATTTGTCGGCAGATTTTTCCGCCGGCGCATAGCCTTTGCCCTTTTTTGTTACCACGTGAACGAGAATCGGCCCGTTCTTCGTGTCACGCACGTTTTCCAGTACCGGCAACAGATGATCGATATTGTGGCCGTCGATCGGGCCGACATAGAAGAAGCCGAGCTCGTCGAACAGCGTGCCGCCGGTGAGGAGGCCGCGCGCATATTCTTCCATCGCCATCGCCCGCTGCTCGAGCATTTTGCTTGGCATATGTTTTGCCACGCTGCGGAACAGCTTGCGCAGGTGGTGATAACCGCGGCCCGATACGCGACGCGCGAGATACGCCGACAACGCACCGACCGGCGGCGCGATCGACATGTCGTTATCGTTGAGCACCACGATCAGGCGCGAATTCATGGCGCCGGCATTATTCATCGCTTCGTACGCCATGCCGGCCGACATCGCACCGTCGCCGATGACGGCGATGACGTTATTCTGTTTCTCCTGGAGATCCCGCGCGACGGCCATGCCGAGCGCAGCGGAAATCGACGTCGAGGAATGCGCTGCGCCGAACGGATCGTATTGGCTCTCGGCGCGCTTGGTGAAACCGGAAAGTCCGCCGCCCTGGCGCAGCGTGCGGATGCGGTCGCGGCGGTTGGTGAGGATCTTGTGCGGATAGGCCTGGTGGCCGACGTCCCAAACCAGCCGATCGTTGGGCGTGTCGAACACGTAGTGCAGCGCGACCGTCAACTCGATCACGCCAAGGCCGGCGCCGAGATGGCCGCCGGTGACAGCGACCGCGTCAATGGTCTCCTGGCGCAATTCGTCCGCGACCTGCCGCAATTCAGTCGGTTCAAGGCGTCTGAGGTCTTGGGGGGTCTTGATTTGGTCAAGCAATGGGGTCTTGGACGAAACCGTCACGCTACGCTCCTTATTTCAGACCAATGGAATTGTTTCGGCCGAATGCCGATTATTGGGGCTCGGTGAGGCCCGGCGATGGTCCACGCAGATGGTGATAGCTCATGCTGATTCTAAGGCCTTACACCATTGTATGCCGGGAACGCAATTTGACCGGTACTGTCTCCGAGGATCGGCCTGCAAGGAACTGCAAGCCTTTCCATGGGCTTATATGAGAGTCGCGTCACACCCCTTCAACCCCATGATCTATGTAAAGTTCTGTACTTTACCAGGGTACCGCGGTCTCATTCATCGGGATTTTGGTGCTGTCTCCAGACTTTAAAGGCGCAACAGCTGGCTGGTTCCCCATGGCACTCGAAACATATCGCAGCAAACGGAAATTTGATGTCACCGCGGAGCCTCGCGGCAAAACGGGCCGCTGTGGCGGCGACCGCTACGTCATCCAAAAGCATGCTGCGCGCCGGCTGCATTACGATCTTCGCCTCGAACTCGACGGCGTGATGAAGAGCTGGGCGGTCACGCGCGGTCCGAGCCTCGATCCCGGCGAGAAGCGCCTCGCCGTCCTCGTCGAGGACCACCCCATCGAATACAACAGCTTCGAAGGCACCATCCCGCAAGGCGAGTATGGCGGCGGAACCGTCATGATCTGGGATCGCGGACGCTGGATTCCGGAGGGCGATCCGCACCGCGGCTATGCCAAAGGCCATCTCGATTTCGTGCTCGACGGCGAAAAATTGCACGGCCGCTGGCATCTCGTGCGCATGCGCCCGCGCCAAGGCGACCGGCAAAGCAATCAACACGAGAACTGGCTCCTGATCAAAGGCAAGGACGACGCGGCGCGTAGCGGACGCGGCAAGGATATTTTGGAAGAAATGCCGCTTTCGGCGGCGACCGGCCGCTCGATCGATGAGATCGCCGAAGGCAAGGGAAAGAAGCGGGTGTGGCACAGCAACCGCGCCGCCGACAAAGCATCGGCCGATACGCGGGCGCAAACGCAGCGTGAATTCAAAGCTCAGTTGCGGGCGGCGGCAGCCGATGCGCCGGCCAAGCGAAACTCTAAATCGCGAGCCGATACCAAGCGCATGCCGGCCGCATCTGTAAAAGCAAGAGCGAAACCTGCGACTACGACCGATGCGCGCAAGCGGTCCAGTCCCGCACCGCAAGCCGGCCGAAGCCGCAGGCTTCCCGACTTTGTCCCGCCGAGCCTTGCCACTTTGCATGACGCTGCGCCGAGCGGGCCCGCGTGGCTTCACGAAATCAAATTCGACGGCTATCGCATCGAGGCGCGGCTCGATCACGGCAAGGTCAAGCTGCTCACGCGCAAGGAGCTCGACTGGACGCACCGCTTCAAACGCGTCGCCAACGCGGTCGCGGCATTGCCGGCGGAGACGGCGCTGCTCGACGGCGAATTGGTCGTGGAAGACGAAAAGGGCATTTCGAGCTTCTCGATGTTGCAGACCGATTTGAAGGGCGGGCGCGGCGACCGCTTCGTCTATTGGGTCTTCGATTTGTTGCACCTAGACGGTCGCGATTTGACGAATGAACCTCTGGTCGAGCGCAAAGCGGCGCTGGCGCGCCTGCTCAAGGGTCAAAGCCGGACCGGCGCGATCCGCTATGCCGAGCATTTCGATGAAGACGGTCCGGTGATTTTCAAGAGCGCGTGCGACATGAATCTCGAAGGCATCGTGTCGAAACTGCGCGACGCGCCTTATCGCCCCGGGCGGTCGGAGAATTTCGTCAAAACCAAATGCCACACCGCGCAGGAATTCGTCGTCGCGGGATTTAGTCCTTCGAATGCCATGCCGAAAGCCGTCGGTGCGCTGACGGTGGCCTTTCACGAGCGCGGTAAGCTGCGCTATGCCGGGCGCGTCGGCACCGGCTACACGCGTGAAACGGCGCGCGATCTGTGGAAGCTACTCCAACCGCAGCGGACCGATCGGCCGCCGCTCGCGCTACCCGAGGACGAGCGCCGCAAGAATGTGATCTGGGTGAAGCCGCAGATCGTCGTCGAAGCCGAATTTCGCGGTCTTACCCATGACGGCTTGCTGCGGCAGGCCTCCTACAAGGGTTTGCGCGAGGACAAGCCGGCGCGTGAAGTGGTGCGCGAAACCCCCGCTCCGGCCGCAGCGGCGCAGCGGTCCGCAGTGCGCAAATCTTCGGCATCAAAGTCGCCGCAGGCCCGCGCCGGCAAGAACGGCGCAAAGAGTAAGAATGCGAGCGCGGACGTCGCCAACATTCATTTGACGCATCCCGACCGCGTCTATTGGCCCGATGTCGGCGTCACCAAGGAGAATCTCGCCGAATACTATGTCGGGGTGTGGAACTTCATGGCGCCGCATCTCGTCGATCGTCCGCTTGCCATCGTGCGCGCGCCGGAGGGCATAACCGGCGAAACGTTCTTTCAGAAACACATCGCGTCCAACATCAAGGAATCGCCGTTGCGTCATGTCGTGCACGCCAAGGAGCACGATGTCATTGCCGTGGAAACGCTCGACGATCTGATCGCGCTGGTGCAGTCAGGCGCCTTGGAGGTCCACACCCGCGGCTCAAAACTAGGCCAGTTGGAAATCTGCGACCGCATCGTGTTCGATCTCGATCCGGGGGAGGGGGTTTCCTGGAAGACGATTGTCGCCGCCGCGCAGGAGGTGCGCGACCGGCTCAACGCGGAAAAGCTCAAAAGTTTTGCAAAACTTTCCGGCGGCAAGGGTATTCATGTCGTGGTGCCGATCGATGGCGCGGATTGGGACAGCACCAAGGACTTCACCGCGCGCATCGCCAGCGCCATGGCGGCCGATTCGCCGCAGCGCTACCTCGCCAAGATGACCAAGGCGCTGCGCAAGGGCAAAATCTTCATCGACTATTTCAGGAATTCGCGCGAAGCGACCTCGGTCGCCGCCTATTCGACCCGCGCACGCGCCGGCGCGCCGGTCTCCGCGCCGGTGTCATGGGAGGCGCTTGCGCACACCACCGGCGCCAACCAATTCACCGTGCTCAATCTGAAAAAGCATTTGAAGAGCGACGCCTGGGCCGACATCGGCAAAGTAAGGCAGAAGCTGCCGGCTGGGGGGAAGGCGAGGCGGTAAGCTCACCCGCCTCGGGAGCGGCGGCGGCATGCCGACCGGTTATCGCCGCCGGTTCGACCTCGGCGAGATTACCCCGCGAGCCGAAACCGCTCCGCCTTCGGCTCGAAACGCGAGCGGAAGATTTCTGCGTCGAGCGGATCGGCGAAGCAATAGCGCACGAAGGCGGCGTAATCGTCCTCGACATACATGTCGAATTTCTCGACATATTTGATCAGGAAGTTCAAAATCTCGCTGTCGTCGGCGAGCTGCTGTCGCGGCAATACCACCTGATAGGGGCATTCCTCATCGAGCCTGCGCAGCCATGCGCTTTTCTGGTCCGAATCCATTGTCTCACCCAAGTCTATCTTCGCTTCAGCCTTGATCCGAACCAGCAATTGTTCACTATTTGTTCCAAATTGTCAAGGGGGAATCATGGGCCTCCCAAACGGTTGAGGGTGGCGGTGCGGTGTTTATCTCCTTGAATGAGCGTAGCCGGCGCTGAGGAGACCATCGTGGTGAAAATCATTTCAGGACTGATGCTTGCGGCCGCCAGCTTTATCGCAGCCATGTGTTTCAATTTGCCCGCCGGCCGGGCGTCATCTGGGAATGCGCCATGGTGTGTCATGAGATTTAGCGACGACATCTATTGGGACTGCCGCTACCGCACAGCCCAGGAGTGCTTGGCGAGCATCGCAAGCGGCAATCGTGGCTCTTGCAACGTGAACCCGTCGGCAGCTCCGTCCGCGCCTGCCGCAACGACGCGGCCGAACCGTCAAAAACGCTCCGCGCAATAGAACTCTGCCGGCTCGATCCGGAATTATTCGCCGTCGAGCGGCTCGGTGCCGGTGGGTTTGCCGGCGGCGTCGAGCGTGATTTTTTCCACGCGCGCCTCGGCTTGGCGCAACAGATCCTCGCAGCGGCGCTTGAGCGCTTCGCCGCGCTCATAGATGACGACCAACTCTTCGAGCGGTACCTTGCCCTCTTCGAGCCGTTTGACGATCAATTCGAGCTCCTCGATCGCCCGCTCGAACGGCATTTTCTCGATATCGCTGGGGCTGTTCTGCGCCATTTATCAGCTCGATGTTGGCCGGATCGCGCCGCGCGTAACCCGGGAGACTCATGCTCCCGGATTGCGCATTGTGCAATCCGGACGACAAATTTATCCCCGCATCAGCGCGGTGACGTGAGCGGCCACCGAACTGCCCAGCGCATGCAGGTCATAGCCGCCTTCGAGCAGCGAAACGACGCGGCCGTCGGCGTGGCGGTCGGCAATGTCCATGATCTTTTTCGTCGCCCAGGCGAAATCGTCTTCCTCGAGATTGATATTGGCGAGCGGGTCGCGGTAGTGGGCGTCGAAGCCGGCGGAGATGACGACGAGTTCCGGAGCGAATTCGGCGAGCCGCGGCAGGATCCGGCTCTCGAAGGCGTCGCGAAATTTCTCAGGTCCGTCGCCGGGGCGCAGCGGCGCATTGACGACAGTGTTGTAATCGCCGCTTTCGCCGACCGCGCCGGTGCCGGGGAACAGCGGCATCTGATGCGTCGAGCAGTACATCACGGTCTTGTCGGACCAGAAAATCTCCTGCGAGCCGTTGCCGTGGTGGACGTCGAAATCGACGATCGCCGCACGCGCGATGCCGTGCCGGCTTCGCGCATAGCGCGCGGCAATCGCGGCGTTGTCGAAGAAGCAGAATCCCATCGGCCGCGCGGTCTCGGCATGATGCCCAGGCGGGCGCGTGGCGACGAAGGCGTTTTTGGCCTTTTTCGCCAAAACCTCATCGACGGCATGGATCGCGCCGCCGGCAGCGCGCAGGCCAGCCTCGAAACTGCCGGGCGACATCGAGGTGTCGGCGTCGAGCTGGACGATGCCCTCCTTCGGAGTAGCGTCCCGCAACGCCTCGATGTAGTCCATCGGGTGACACAGCGCGATGACTTCGAGCGGCGCGCGCGGCGCCTTTACGCGCACCAGCATCTGAAATTTCTCGGCTTCGAGCGCGCTTTCGACAGCGCGCAGCCGATCCGGTCGCTCGGGGTGCCCGGCCGGAGTCAAATGTTCGAGGCAGGCCGGGTGCGTGATCAACAAAGTGGGCATTTCACACACTTAAGATGAAGCGGCCTAATATGGAAGGCGGATCAACGTCATTTTTGGGATGCGAACCGATTTCACGACGCGAGCGCCGCATCCGCGGCAAAAATTCCCGGCGCACATTCGACAACGGTACGTTCAATCGCGCCGGCGTGGACAGCAAAATTCTCGGCAAAAAACCGCGCCACTGCGAGCCGCGCAGCCGCATCGCCGCCCAGCCGCATTGCCGCCAGCGCCTCCTTGGCCAAAAGGCAGCCGCCGGTCGCAATGCCGAACAGCCGCAAATAGGGACTTGCCCCGGCAAGCGCAGCGTCCGGCTCCTTGTCGAGGCGGGCAAGGAGCCAGTTGGTCGTCCGCGACAAGCTCTCGACCGCGTCGCCGAGCCGCACCGCGCTCCAGCCGAAGGCCGGATCGTTGCTGGCGTCCAGCGTTCGCACGATGCCGCGCAATTCGTCGCAATGCGCCGCGACGGCGGCGCCATCGGCGAGCGGCAGCTTGCGGGTCACGAGATCGATGGCCTGAATGCCGTTGGTTCCTTCATAGATCGACGCAATGCGCGCATCGCGAAACAGCTGCGCCGCGCCGGTTTCCTCGATATAGCCCATGCCGCCGTGCACCTGGACGCCGAGCGAGGCGACCTCGTTGGCGATATCGGTGGAGAATGCCTTGGCCACCGGAGTGAGCAGCGAGGCTTGTTGGTACGCGGTATTTCGCGCGGCCTCGTCGGCGCTGCGTTCGCTGCGATCGAGCGCCATTGCGGTCGAGTAGCAGATGGCGCGCGCGGCTTGGGTGAGCGCACGCATCGACAGCAGCATGCGCCGCACGTCGGGATGCGCGGCGATCGGCGCCGATTCCGACGACCGCATGCCGGCGGTGCGGCCCTGGCGGCGCTCGCGCGCGTAAGCGAGCGCCTGCTGGGTTGCGCATTCGGCGACGCCGACGCCCTGCAAGCCGACGGCGAGCCGGGCGCGGTTCATCATGGTGAACATGCACGCCATGCCGGCATTTTCTTCGCCAATCAAAAAGCCGGTCGCGCCGCCGTCGTCGCCGAGAATCATCGTGCAGGTCGGTGAGCCATGAATGCCGAGCTTGTGCTCGACCGAATGGGCGCGAATATCGTTGCGCGCGCCGAGCGAACCGTCGGTCTGAAGCAAGAATTTCGGCACCAGGAACAGCGAAATGCCGCGCGTGCCCGGCGGCGCATCCGGCAAGCGCGCCAGCACGAAATGGATGATGTTGTCGGTGAAATCGTGCTCGCCATAGGTGATGAAGATCTTTTGGCCTTTGAGGCGATAGGCGCCGTCGCCGGCGCGGTCGGCGCGGCAGCGCAGCGCGCCGACGTCGGAGCCGGCCTGCGGCTCGGTGAGCTGCATGGTGCCCATCCATTCGCCGGACACGAGCTTTTCCAGATAAGTGCGCTTAAGCGCGTCGCTGCCGTGGGCGTTGAGCGCGTCGATCGCCGCCATGGTCAGCATCGGCCCGTTGGCGAAGGCGATCGACGCCGAATGCCACATCTCGGTGCAGGCGGCATTGACGATTTGCGGAAGCGCCTGGCCGCCCCATTCGGCCGGCGCGGTGACCGAGTTCCAGCCGGCCAGGCGCCAGGCGCGATAGGCTTCCTTCCAGCCCGGCGCGGTGGTGACGACGCCGTCCTTGAACGGCGTGCCGTAGGTGTCGCCGATGCGATTGAGCGGCGCGATCACTTCGCCGGCGAAGCGGCCGGCTTCCGCAACAATGGCGTCGATATCGTCGATGCCAAGCTCGCCGAACAGGCCTTGCTCGATTGCCGGCCCGAGCGAGGCGCCGTATTTGAGCGCGAAGCCGATGTCGGCCAGCGGAGCCTTATAGGTCACGCGCTTTCTCCCACGGATTGACCATTTGCACGCCGGGCGGCGGCGCGCTGTCGTCCGGCACGAAGAAATCCTGCGCCAGCTCTTGTGTTGGATCGATGCGGTAGCGTTCGAAATCGCTGACGCCTTCTTGGGCGAGGAAGCTATCGTCGATGAGAAAGTGGCCGGTGAAACGCGACGGCTTGGCGAAAATCGCGTAAGCCGCATCCGCCATGATATCCGGCTTGCGGGCCTGCCGGATCATGGCGTCGCCGCCGAGCAGATTCTGCACCGCCGCAGTGGCGATCACCGTGCGCGGCCACAGCGCGTTGACCGCAATTCCTTGCGATCGCAGCTCGCCGGCTAAGCCCAGCACCACCAAACTCATGCCGAATTTGGCCATGCTATAGGCGGTGTGCGGCGCGAACCATTTTGTCTTCATGTCGAGCGGCGGCGAGATCATGAGAATATGCGGATTGGCTGCCTTGGCCAGATAGGGGATCGCCCATTTCGAGACCATGAACGTGCCGCGCGCGTTGATCTGATGCATCAGATCGAACCGCTTCACGTCGGTGGCGACCGTGTTGGTGAGCGAAATGGCGCTGGCATTGTTGACCACGATATCAATGCCGCGGAATTTCTGCGCCGTGCGGTCGAGCGCGTCGCGCACCAATGCTTCGTCGCGCACGTCGACCACGAGCGGCAGCGCCTTGCCACCGGCATGCTCGATCTCCTCGGCAGCCGTATAGATGGTGCCGGAAAGTCTTGGATGCGGCTGCGCCGTTTTCGCGGCGATGGCGATGTTGGCGCCGTCGCGCGCGGCACGCAAAGCAATCGCAAGACCGATGCCGCGCGACGCGCCGGTGATGAACAGTGTTTTGCCCAAAAGCGACATTGCCCGGCTACTTTTTGCGCGACAAGAACGCGGAAAATGCCGCGCGCGCTTCGTCGGACTGCAGGCGTTCCCGAAAATGCATGACTTCGGTATCGATCTGTCTGTCGATTTCGTCAAGCCGGCCGCGCATCAAGGCCCGCGATACGGCCACCGCGCCGGCGGGAAGCGCCGCGATCTCACGCGCGGCTTTGCGCGCGACATCGTCAACTGCGGCCGTCGCCACGATGGTGTTGACGATGCCCGCTTCTTTCGCCTCCGCAGCGGACAGCGGACGGCCCATAACCAGCATCGAGAATGCGCGCGCATAGCCCATCCGCATCGGCGCCAAGAGGCTCGAGGCCGCCTCGGGTATGAGGGCAAGCTTGAGGAACGGCGTCGTGAACGTCGCATCGGCGGCGGCAACGACGTGATCGCAGTGAAACAGCATGGTCACGCCGATGCCGACGGCAATCCCGCCTACGGCCGCGACCAGCGGTTTTCGGTTATGGGCGAGCGCCTTGAGAAACTCCAGCGTGCTCGGCCGCAGTGCGCCGCTCTGGGCCGCTTCGAGAAACTCGGCAACGTCGGCGCCGGCACAGAACGCGCCTGGTGCGCCCGCGATCATGACGCAGCGGATCGCCTCGTTCGCCTCTGCCTCGCGCAACGCGCGCGTCATCGCGGCATACATCGGCTGCGTCAGCGCGTTCTTCTTCTCGGGCCGGTTCATCCGAATGATACGGACGCCGGCATCATCGGTTAGGACGACTGAATCGGACATTATTCCTCTGCGGCCCAGTGGGGGGAGAGACAGTGCACATATATGATATTATTAGGCGAGTGTCCGGCGTCATTATACGGCGAGTGTCCCAGCGTCGATCGCGGCGGCGGCACGGTTGATTCCGCCGGCCAGCCGGCTTTGCATTGATCCCTTAAGCTTGCGCCGCTATCTTGCGCGCGCCGCCGTCCACCGGCGGCGATCCGGCAGTGCTTTTGGGGCGTAGCCAAGTGGTAAGGCAGCGGATTTTGATTCCGCCATTCGGAGGTTCGAATCCTCCCGCCCCAGCCATGATATCAATAGGTTAGCGAATTAAATTAGACTGCTTTCCGGCGCTGGGTATCACCTGGGTATCACGCCAAGTTCACGACGCATCCGATGGCGTTGATTGTGCCTGCCCAAACGGGAACTAAGTCTCGGATGCATTGGCGAATGAGTTTTTATTGTTTTGTCGCTGGGAAGCGGCGACATTAGGACACCGATACGTCACGCAAGCCTCACGAAGCTGGATGGAGGCGAATAAGGCGCAGTGACAGTCATTGGGCGGCTATTCTGAATCCTGGGGTTAAGACATGACGAGAAGAAAGTAGTAAGCAAATGCCATATATTTCGACACGAGAACGCGAAAGGCGCCGCAAAAGACAGCAGGGGCAGAAGGAGCGCGCACGTTGGATGCATTTCATGGATGCGGTGAAGTACGTGCAGGAAAAAGAAGGCTGCACTGACAAGAGCGCGGCAGAGCAATTGGTCACCGCGATTGTAGATCAAGCACTTGCCGCTCGATGGGACGACGAGGCTGGGCTTAAGCGGATCACCCCGAGCGAATTCAGCGACACACTGATGATATGTTTGGATGGAGTTGGGTTTGTAAAGAGGAATGATCAACCGACTGCGAAGGCAAAGGCCGTTGAGCGTTGGACGACGTACACCTACCCAAAACTACAGTTTGTAAATGGGCCGGTGATTGATGCGGATCTTCGGAACGCGCCTTACAGCGAAGTCAACACCTTTCATTACATTCCGCTTCTCGTGCTGAAGGAAGATATGGATCGGTGGCCGCTTGAGGATTTCAGCGCTGAGGCTCGCAAAACTGCCCGAAAGAACGTTCGGCGCATTGTGCCGGAGGGAGCATTCGACGATGAGAAATTGGATAAGGAAAAATTGAACGAGGCTTCCGGCGCCGCGCGGCGTGTTTCGCGCAAACAACTCCTCGAAGTAACTAGAATGGTCTATCGTATTGATCCATTAAATCAACCCAACGTAAACAAAGCTCAAGAGCTCATTCGAAAGAAACTTCCTGGTGCCACACGAAAGCGAATGATGCCCATTTTGAATCTCCCCGAGTTCGCCCAACTACGGCGTCGCGCGGGAGGAAGCAGCCCAAACAGTAAATTTGCCGAAAGTCGTACACTCGGCAAATTCGGCAAGATTGTGCGACAAGAGGCTTCGCAACAACAATTTGCCGAAATCGTCTCCGCAAAATCTGCAAGAAATGGCGTTCTTTTGGAGCAGGCCTAAAATAGCCCTTGTTAAAGGGACAAAGGCTTGTGGAAAAGCTGCTCACCCAAAAAGAAGTCGCGAGCCAGCTAGGAATTTCCGAGCGAACATTGGAGCGGCATCGCATCACAGGAACAGGGCCACGATGGGCCCGCCTGGGTCGGCTCGTCCGCTATCGGGTCTCTGATCTGGAACAATGGGTCGAGGCCTCGCTGCGCACTTCAACGTCAGACCGAAATACCCGCAAATTGCGCGACCTCAAGAAATGAATTCCACGACCAATCCCTCGCCTAAGGCGCACGGGGCAATGTCGTCACTAATTTTTAAACGGCGAGCATTGGCTGCAACACTTGTTTCAGCTGGATTTGGATTTCGAGAGCATGTCGAGTGAAGTTGTGATTATGAAAACAGGATCAAAAGAGCCGCCCAAATTTCTTTCGCCAAAGTTCGAGCCGATGCCTCGCGAACTCAAAAAGCAGCCAAACTGGCTGCTTTGGTACCCGGTCTGGACGGGTACTAGAGCAAAATCCAGTCGGATTGAATCGGGCTGCTATCATCCGCTCGTCCCCGCGAAAGCGGGGTCCCAGTGCATTCACCGCAAATAGCGATGCATTCCATCTAGATTGCCGCTTACGGGGCCCCCACCGCGCGAGCGCGGTGGGGTGCCCTCGCGGAATGAGCGGAAAATGCGTCGACTCGATCGGAATTTGCTCTAAATGGACGAAGCGCCCAATCCAGCCCTCGGGATATGGAGCCAGCACGACTAATCCCGAGCACTGGTGCTCTTTCGAGGAAGCAAAGCGAGCGTACCAGCGCGCGGTCGAACGTGGGTACATGGAGGTCCGAGAAAAGGACAAACCTCTGCGAAGAGTTCCGGTCGGTGGTGTTGGTTACGTATTCGATGGGAAGCCTGACGAGAATGGGCTGGTCCTGGGCGGCGTTGATTTCGATGGAGCTATCACCAGTGCCGGTATTAGTCCGGTTCCTCGCAAATGCATCAAACGATTGGGATCGTACACCGAACGTAGCGTCTCGGGGAGGGGATTTCATGTGATCGCGTGGGTGCGATCACTGGAGAGCGGTGTTGCTTACAACCACATCGAAATGTACACCAAAGGCCGCTTCTTCACGATGACGGGCCGGGCACGAGCAGGCGCTCCTATCACTGCCGCCCCGGCTGTATTCGCCGCGCTCGCCGCAAAATTACGTATGGCTTCGACAGCAGCAAAAAAAAAGGATCGAGAGACTAGTTCAGGTAATACTAAGGAGTATCCGCCGAAGACGGCGCAGACCCCAGACCATAAGAAAGCCGGATGGTATCTAAAGCTGCCGGTCGCGGAACAAAGTGAGGTAGTCAGATACGCGGCCCTGCACATCGCAAACAACTCGAAGTTCTTCGAACTGACCAAGCACGGCGGCAATTACAATCAATATCTGCGGCTCGCACTTGCTATCGCCCGCAGCGGCGTACCGGATGCAGAGCAGATTTTCGTTGAAGCTGCATCAAGGGCTAAAGAAGCAGACCCCAAGGACAAGCTGCGGAGGTTTTTTCAGAATTGCGCACAAGCCAAGAAGCCTCATGATGGCACAACCGTAGCCACCTTGCTTTACGAGGCGGGGCAGTGCGGCGCCAAATTTGAAAAATGGAAGATACTTGCCGAGTCCACCGGTCCGGTAGCTTTGATTCACTTTTACGCATACATGCCACTGCACAAGTATATTTTTGCCCCATCTCGGGAGCTGTGGCCTGCCTCGAGCGTCAACTCAAGGCTAGATCCGGTAAAGGGCGACAAACTAATACCAGCAAGCGCGTGGCTTGACGAAAATCGGCCTGTCGAACAGATGACCTGGGCACCGGGACTGCCGATCCTTATCCGCGACCGCTTGATATCGGATGGCGGCTGGATCAGGCGCCCGGGCGTGAGCTGCTTTAACCTTTACCGGGCGCCGAGAATCAAGCTCGGAAACCCAACTAAGGCTCAACGCTGGCTGGACCATGTGCGTAAGGTGTTCGGCGACGACGCCGAGCACATTGTAGGGTGGCTCGCCCATCGAAGGCAGCACCCAAAAGTCAAGATAAATCACGCGCTCGTACTCGGCGGCAGCCAAGGCATAGGCAAGGATACGTTGCTGGAACCTGTAAAGTACGCAGTCGGTCCTTGGAACTTTTCAGAAGTCTCGCCCCAACATTTACTGGGTCGCTTCAATCGCTTCCGATTTTACGACCACATGAAGACCTACACGGCAGCGCCACCTGACGTGCTGCGGGTCGACGAAAAGCACTTGCGCGAGCACTACGTCCTAAACTGCTGCGGCGTCATTATCACAACCAACCACAAGACGGACGGCATTTACTTGCCCGCCGACAACCGACGTCACTTTGTGGCGTGGTCCAACCTCACCAAGGACGACTTCGTTGAGGACTACTGGAACGACTTGTGGGGGTGGTATAGGAATGGGGGCATTCATCATGTCGCCGCATACCTTGCCGGGCTTGACATTTCGTCATTTGACCCCAAAGCACCCCCGCCCCAAACTCAGGCGTTCTGGGACATTGTCGCTGCCAACACGCCGCCCGAAGACGCGGAGCTCGCCGACGTACTCGACAAGATGAAAAACCCCGATGCCGTCACCATTAAGCAGATCACAAAGCTCGCCACTGGCACTTTTCAGGAGTGGATGAACGAACGCAGGAGTTGTCGAGCAATTCCACACCGATTGGAGAAATGCGGCTACGTCCATGTACGCAATGATAATGCAAAAGACGGCCTATGGGTGATTAACGGCCAACGCCAAGTCGTTTACGCTCGGACCGAACTGTCCGCTGCAGCTCGATTGAAGGCGGCCAGCGAGTTGGCACGGCGAGTAGGCTGGTCGATCAAATAGGTGAAATCAGTAAACTCTATTACCATGCCAGCCTTTTTTCAGCACGCTTTTTTTTCTCTGCAGTCAGACTAACTCGGCGGTAGTCAAAAATACACTGACTTCACTGACTGCAGGCGAAGCTGTAGCTAATCTGAACGGCGGTAGTAATGTAGCATACCGACTTTACTGACTTCACCGCTGGCGGCACCGCAGTTTTTGCTGCCGATACTGCGGCAGCAGCGTCTTCGGTCAACCACCGGATACGTCGTTCCGTCTTCGAGCATCTCCGGTAATAGCATCGACGTATGCCTTGAGATAATCAGTGGAGGGAAATCTTCTCCATTTGCCCGACGACAGTTTCAATTCCGATTCGTCGTTTTCGGCGATGATATAGCTGTAACCACGATACGTTTTCTCGGCAATCTTCTGCGATATTTGTGGGGTATCATGATCGGGATTTGAACCAAGCGCGGCAGGTCCTCCAGCCGCACCCATCACCTGAGGTTTCTCTAAAATAAGTTCTCGAATTCCTGTGGTTCCGAGCCACACTATTCCAGACCAAAACGCAATGGGTACCGCAAAAATAAGGCCAAGCCAGGATAATACGTAGAGGTGCCAAGCATCCGGATCGGGGTCTTGATTGGTCACCATGAACAAAAATATCAGAGCAATGACTAGAACCCCCGACATTTGAAATACCTTTTTTGCATTAGACGCTGCGCGCCCCGTGATTATATCGACGCCTGCAACTGGTCTAATCGCGGCACTCGTTTGGTGAAGACTAGGACTTTCAGTGGCGTGAATTTCCGAATTTTCCTTTTCATCGGAACTTGCGGTTATTTTAGCAATAGCATTGGCCTTAAGTGTCTTGAATTCTTCATCACTCAATGCGCCCTCAGCGTGTAGCTTAGCGAGCGTACTGAGTTCATCTATTGCATTTATCTTCGACGTAGGCATGATTTAATAATTGCTCAAAATTGACACTCACATGTTGATTTAGATCAACTCTGACGACGTGAGGACTGGATGCATGGCCGAGCGCAGATTTACGCCCTGCACGATCCTTGCGCGGGCTTGGCCAGGATTCGGCGGCGGGCGACGGCCTCGGGGCCGTGACCGGCATCTGGCCCGCCGCCTCGGAGTCTTGGCCTTTTTTTTTACGTGCAATCCAAGGCCCGGGATAAGCGGCGCGGCATTCCGTAAGGCTCACCCATCTCACCACTGGTGGCGAATCTGCACATACGCCGGTTTGTGCTGGGATCGAAGATGCTCGGGCTGGAGCGAAGCCTCGGTACTCGCCTCGTGGCCTAACGCCGATAACCTCGTGATCCTGTGCCGGAAGGGCAAAGCCGAAGAGGAATCAATTTTTTATCTCCGTGAGAGCAAGAAGAAGTCGATGCCATTCTTACTGCGTCTGCTTGTTAACGGATTGCCGATTCCAGTTCGCTTTAAGCCCTTCATCAACAGATCGAGGAAATGCAACAAAAACTCCGCCATTTCGGAAATGCCGACATTCTAATTTCGTATAGGCCATTCGGTTCCATGGTCAGCCTTTGGAGACCTGTAAATTAAACCACCAATCTACCATCCTTGAGATGCCGGGAGTGCAACATGGAAGACCGTGCGCATTTTACGAAGCATCGACGGGAGCAGAATGAGGTCCAGGGCCAGATGACCGAAAGTAGCGGATCGGGCAATCAAGCTGGCGGCGTGCCTGTAAGACCTGCGAGTGATTATCTCGCTGGCTTAAATCCCCAACAGCGCCGAGCCGTCGAATATGGCATCAAGCCGGGAAATGCGAAAGCCGCTGGCCCTCTGTTAGTGATTGCTGGTGCCGGATCGGGCAAAACCAAGACGGTTGCCCATCGGGTTGCGCACCTGATTGTCAATGGAATTGACCCGCATCGCATTTTGTTGCTCACATTCTCGCGCCGAGCAGCCAAGGAGATGACGGACCGCGTGCAGCGCGTTGCATCAAGCGCCCTAAAGATGGGGAAAGTGGATTTGCCGTGGGCGGGGACGTTTCACTCGGTCGGCGCTCGGCTACTGCGGGAATATGCGAACCAAATTGGTCTCAAGCCATCATTTACAATTTTGGACCGCTCGGATGCCGCTGATTTGATGAACTTGGTGCGTCATGATCTGGGACAGTCGAAGAAGGACGAGCGATTCCGAGGAAAGACACTTGCCTCGCAATCTATTCACTCACGGTCAATTCCCGAGCGCCGCTCAAGCGGATTTTTTCAAGTCAGTTCCCGTGGTGTGTAGACTGGGAAGACGAACTCCGCACTCTGTTCGCTGAATACTGCAAGGCCAAGCGTCGGCAGAATGTCCTCGATTACGATGACCTGCTCTTGTATTGGGCGGAAATGCTGAATGACAAGGATCTAGCGGAGGAAATTGGCAGGCCGGTTTGATCACGTGCTGGTGGATGAATATCAGGACACCAACCGCCTTCAAGCGGAAATATTGCTGAAATTAAAACCCGACGGTCGTGGTGTTAATGGTGGTCGGCGACGACGCCCAGAGCGATTTATTCGTTCCGGGCTGCGACTGTCCGCAATATTCTGGACTTTCCTGACAAGTTTAGGCCACAGGCTTGCGTCATTACCCTCGAAGAAAATTATCGCTCCACCCAGCCAATTCTGAATGCTTCCAACAAGGTCATGAGTTTTGCCAGGGAGCGGTTCACAAAAAACTTGCACTCCAAACGACAGTCGAAACAAAAGCCATTTTCGACGATGGTCGTTGATGAGCCAGCGCAGGCGCGATATGTGGCGCAGCAGATCCTCCAATTCCCGCGAAGCCGGGATCCCCTTGAAGCAGCAGGCCGTGCTGTTTCGATCATCGCATCACGCTGCACAGTTGGAAGTCGAACTTAGTCGCCGCAACATTCCGTTTTAGAAAATACGGGGGCCCTCAAGTTCTTGGAAGCCGCTCACATCAAAGACATAGTTCAGCGTTTTACGCTGGTGCGACAATCCAAGAGATCGGGTGGCTGGGTTCAGGATATTGCAGCTACTGCCAGGAATCGGGCCAAGCACGGCGGCCAAAATCCTCGATAAAATAGAAGCGGAGCGTAAGGTGGTTGAAGTACTCAACCAGTTTGCGGTGCCGAAACAAACTGCCGAGGATTGGCCAGCATTCACTGCCCTGATTGGTGGATTGCGTAAGGCCAAAAACTGGCCTTCAGAATTCGAGCCGTTGCAAATCTGGTATGAACCACATTTGCAGCGGTTGTACGACAATGCCGCTGTTCGGATGGCCGATATTGCACAATTGCAGCAAATCGCCGCCGGTTACGCCTCGCGCGAACGGTTTACTACCGAACTGACCCTCGATCCCCCTGAGGCGACCAGCGGCCATGCGCGTGCCGCCGTCCTCAGATGAGGACTACACGATTTTATCGACAATCCATTCAGCAAAGGGATTGGAATGGAGAGTTGTTCGCATTCTGAATGTTGTGGACGGATGTATCCCCTCAGACATGGCAATTGGGACCCCGGAAGGCATTAAAGAAGAACGCCGCCTGCTTCACGTGGCCATGACGCGAACAAAAGACGAATTGGATCTCATCGTCCCTCAACGTTTATTCAGATTTCAGCAGAATGAGCGCAGCGACCGCCACGTCTATGCCTCCATGACGCGGTTTATCCCCAAGTCGATTCATGACGCTTTTTAGTTACAGCATTGGAGTGACCGATCAACCGATCCAATTACCAGAAAATCAAAGTCACGTTCGAGGAGAATCGATGTTGGCGAGAGCATTGGGCGAATGTGGCGATAAAAGCGGATTGCCGCTTCGCGCCCTAGCGAGCGCAAGAGACAAGTGAACGAAGAGGAGCATTGAAGATGATTGATCCGAGCAAATGGTTCGCTCTTATGCGCGCTGCCAAAAGCCGCAATGAAGATCCGATATGGGAGCCATACAAGGCTCTTGGCACCAAGAGGGACCATTATGCTATCGCGGAAG
>CAWCQV010000011.1:0-12479 GCA_963797775.1 uncultured Alphaproteobacteria bacterium
TGAGTTCGCTTATGGCCGATTTTGTTGCAGAAGTCAGTTGAAGACTATCGTGCTCAGTGATTCCGTTGCTGTGATGCGATTTGCGACGGGAGCGGGCCATGATGGGGCGGCTGAGTCACGACCAGGAACAGTTTTTCTATTCATTTCGTCTCGATGAAGCGGTGCCGAATGATCATCCGGTTCGCGAGGTCGCCGCGGTTCTCGATCTGAGTTGGGTGCATTCCGAGTTGGCGCCTTATTATCCTCGGCTCGGTCGGCCATCGATCGATCCGGTGCTGATGATCCGGATGCTCATCATCGGCTATGTGTTCGCGATCCGCTCGGAGCGGGCGCTGTGCCGTGATGTGGGAGTGAACCTTGCCTATCGCTGGTTTTGCGGGCTCTCGATTGAGGACAAGATCCCAGATCACTCGGCGTTTTCGCGGGCCCGCAATGAGCGGTTCCGCGATAGCGGCATCTTCCGCAGCGTGTTTGAGCGTGTTGTGGGCGCGTGCATCGGGGCTGGCCTGGTCGGCGGTGAGGGCTTTGCGGTGGATGCCAGTCTGATTGTTGCGGACGCCAATAAGCAGCGATCAACCCCCGGGCCACGTTGGAATAAGGAGCTCGATGCAGAGGCGGTAAGCCGCGCGACCAAGGAGTATCTCGCCACCCTTGATGACGCGGCATTTGGGGCGGCCAGCGATGTGGTGCCCAAGTTCGTCTCACCCTCCGATCCCGCCGCCCAATGGACGGGAGCCCAGCGCGGACCGGCGTTCTTTGCCTATTCCGACAATTATCTAATTGACGTGAAGTTCGGCATCATCATGGACGTCGAGGCGTCGCGCGCCATCCGCCAAGCCGAAGTTGGCGCCGCCAAGACCATGATCGAACGCACCGAGCAGCGCTTCGCCGTCAAGCCCGAACGGCTCGCGGGCGATACGGCTTACGGTTCTGGAGCCAACCTCGACTGGCTGGTCAACGAGGCAAAGATAGCGCCGCACATCCCGGTGGTCGACAAATCGAGGCGAGAAGACGGAATGTTCAGTCGGGAAGACTTCACATTCGACAAAGAGCGTAACGTTTACATCTGTCCGGCCGGCAAGGTTCTCACCACGACGGGCAAGGTGGCCCCCGATGGGGAGACACTATATTACCGGGCCAGGACACGCGATTGCCGCAGCTGCCTCCTTAAGGCGCAGTGCTGTCCGAAGGCGCCGTGGCGCAGAATTCCGCGCAGCATCTACGAAGAGGCCCGTGACGTAGCCCGGGCGCTGGCCAAGACCGAAGCATTCGAACGCTCGCGCCGTGATCGCAAACGCGTTGAGATGCTGTTTGCACACCTCAAACGTATCTTTCGGCTCGGTCGTCTGCGCTTGCGTGGGCCGTGCGGTGCCCAGTTCGAGTTTACAATGGCGGCAATCGCGCAAAATCTCCGCAGGCTCGCAAAGCTCCTCGTCCGACCACCGCCAGTCAATGAGGCGTGCTTTGCATAAGGAGTGCAAAGTTCAGCGGCAATGGTGTCAGCCCACTCCTTGCTAGGGAGTGGATGGCAAACGACTACTTAAAGAAGTTCGCGCCGGTCGCCACGCACCTGTCATCGCCGACTTCTGCAACAAAATCGGCCCAAAGCGGACACGCCGGTCGGCAACAGCCGCGGCAGCTTCCGGGGGTAAAGCGGACATCACGAACTGACCGTATCGTCTCCGCTTTTGACCCAAACCGGACATCGACAAGCCGCTCAACCGGCCCCCACCTCGCCGTCTTTGGTGTGTTAGATTGGCCTGCGCGTCCTTCAGGACCTTAGGGACTGGCAATGCTGGCCCGGCGAGTGCGGACGTTGGTGGGCGCGGTGGTAGTGGCCGTGCTGCTGCTAATTGGCGTGGGCAGCTACGCATTCGTTCGGCATATGCGTGTGCAGCAGGCCGAACTTAAATCGGAGGAAGATCGCAGAGCGGCCGAGGCGGAGGCTAACCGCAAGCTGGAGGAGGCAGGGAAACAACGGCGGCAGCGGAGCAGGAGCGCCAGGCAAGAGCAGCGGCCGAGGCCGAAGCTAAGCGCAAGAGTGAGGAAGCCGAGCAACAGCGAGTGGCTGCTCTCAGGGCCGCGGAGGAGGAGGGCAAACGAGCCGAAGCCGAAGCGCGAACACGCTACGCTGCCCTCATCAGCCAAGGCAATACAGATTCTAAGGCCGGCAACTACGACAGGGCCATCGCCGATTACAACGAGGCGATTCGACTCGATTCCAAAAGTACTCTCGCCTTCATTGGCCGAGGCGACGCTTATTCGAACAAAGGCGACCACGACCGCGCCCTCGCTGATTACAACGAGGCGATTCGACTTGATCCTAAAAGCGCTCTTGCCCTCAGCGACCGGGGCGTCGCTTATGGGAATAAAGGCGACTACGACAGAGCCCTCGCCGATTTGAACGAGGCGATTCGGCTTGACCCCAAGAGTGCGCACGCCTTTAGAAACCGAGGCGTCCTATATGCGCACAAGGGCGACAATGATCGAGCCATTGCCGATTTTAACGAGGCGATCCGACTCGATCCCAAGAGCTCTCTTACCTTTAGGAACCGGGGTGACGCTTATACGGACAAAGGCGACCACGACCGCGCCCTCGCTGATTACAGCGAGGCGATTCGACTTGACCCCAAAAGCGCTCTTGCCCTCAGCGACCGGGGCGTCGCTTATGGGAATAAAGGCGACTACGACAGAGCCCTCGCCGATTTTAATGAGGCGATCCGACTTGACCCCAAGAGTGCTCACGCCTTTAGGAACCGAGGCGTCCTATATGCGCACAAGGGCGACAATGATCGAGCCCTTTCCGATTTTAACGAGGCAATCCGATTCGACCCCAACAATGCTCTCGCCTTTTGCAATCGAGGAAGAGCGAAACGGAATATCAAAGACGCGAGCGGTAATGCGGATATCGCGAACGCGAGGCAGCTGGATCCTTCAGTTTGCCGATGAAAAATAGAACTTGCGTTACAGGAGCGCGCCGCGACCTGTCCGACTGATGTCTGCTTTTGATGCTGTGGACGGCTCCTCCACCGGCACGTGAGTGCCCGAAGTAAGACCGCGGACCTGTTGAACTGAAGCTATCGAGCCCGCGGGCATGCAGCTGGGCTCGGAACTCTACCAGTCGCGCTTCAAGCCACAAACACCGAAATTTATACCACGGGTCGTCGCAGCTCCTCGGCCGTGATTCGCATGGTTCTTCTCATCAGCTCAGACAAACCAACTCACCGCGCGCTCTCGGCGGCGCTGCCAGGGCGTCATGCCACTCGGCCGTCGATATGCCGGCATCTTTTCGATATCGCCGAGAATACGTCGCCACGCATCATCACTGATGTTGGCCAGGCCCTTCGCGGCGGCACCGATCAGATGCAACGCACCGCACGCGCTGTTGGCATGATCATCGTGGCCGCCGCGCGGATGATCGACGCTGTCCTTTCCGCTGCGATGCGTTTGGCGTTCAAGCAAACGCAATTCCCGCAGCAACTTCGGATGATCAGGCAATCGCACCAGCCCGCGGGTGAACAGCGGCACGGTTTCCAAATAGATCTGGCTCTTCGTCAACTCGCTCTTGCGGTAGGCGACGCCGGTGCCGCGCCAGGCCGCGGCGACCCATTCCTGCGCATAGCTGTCGCCGATCACCTCGCGAACGCGATACTCCTTGCACAGCGCCGCAAATTGCCGCGTCACCTCATGAGGATCAATCTTGCCAGCAGTGCCGCGAACCAGATCAAGGATGCAGTGGTCCTCCCTGTCCTTGTGGCTGATCGCGATCGTGTAGGCGTCCTGACCGACACCACCCGATGCGTCTGCGAAAGCGCGATAAACAGTGTTCGGCTGTGGCGACAACTCAAGCGGGCGACCCGGCTCGATCGCGGCGTCGATCAGATCGTCGCTGAGATACGTGGCAAGGTCGTCGCGGAATTGCCCGAACCATTCCGACCGCGCGGCCGCCGGATCAGCCGCCACCTGCGCAGCGATCTCCGCCTCGTCGACGGTGCCGTTGAACTGACGCGTCCCGCCCTGCACCACCAGCGTGTCGGGGCTGTCCTGGCCGAAGTAATCGCGATGCTTCTGGTAGAGCAACCCGACGCGGCGATAGCCGGTGCTGATGCCGACCAGCATGCCGCGCGTCGTCAACAGTGACGGCAAGACGCTGCGATAAACCTCGAGGTCCGGCAGCGAAGACGTCTCGTCTCGCCACATGGAGCATTCGTCAAACACTGCAGCACACAATGAGCGGCCACGAACCGTTCGGAACGAGTTCGAATGGATTGCAATCACAATGCCGCTGCGCAACCGGATCTCAGAGCGCGTCGCGTCGACGATCTCTTGTCGAAGCACCGGCGATTCCACCAGGAACGCCTTGGCATAATTGAAGACCACGCGAGCCTGCTCCTGCGACGCCGCCAACACCAGGACCATGCCACGCTCGCCGGCGGACAGACGATGCTTCACGAAGCACGCCAGATAGACGGCGATCGCCGCCGCCATCTTGGACTTGCCGGCGCGCCGGCCGACGATCGCCCATAATTCGCGAGCCGGCCGCGCGAGCGATCCGCGGCCGCCCGCGACCTCGGCGAACAGCTGCCGCTGTTGCACATCGAGCGATAAACCGAACGCCGCCCGCAGCACCGCAAGCCACGTCGTCCACGTGCGCCAATCGCCCAGCGCGGCACCCAGCAGCGCGCGGTCGCGCAAGGCCTCGTCAATCGCCGGCATGCGCGCGCTCCGTCGCGGCAAGGTACTGTTCGAGCGTCGGCGTCACGTCCCGCGGCTTGCGCTCCAGACCGAGCGTCTCGAACAGCCGGCGCAGGTGACCGGCGACGCGAGCATAGGCGTCCATGTCAACCGGCTCGTCGCGAGACAGCCGAGCGTCCAACCTTTCCAGCTCGCATTCGATGGCCGCGGCGCGTCGGATCAGCGAAAATTGCGCCTCGCTCAACAGGTCCGCGCCGCCGAGATCGGTGACATGGCCGACGACCAAATCATGAAAGCGGCGCGACCAGGCGGACTTAGCGTCGCCGTTGACGAAAAGCTGCCGACCGCTGGTCACGGCAGATCGCGGCCGCTTGGCCCGCGACGGCGCCCGCCGCTGCGCCTTGATCGGCACCACATTCACGTTCAATTGCGCGTCCGATTGCATGCCAACCATCATCGGCGAAATCCCCGGCCGCCGCAACGGAAATCCGGGTAGCCTGGCGGGGGTGATATCGAAACCACCAGAGAAACGGCCGTTGGATCAATATACTTGGTCGGTGAAGACCACCGGCAATCCGGTGCAAAGCACCCGCATTTCGGGTATTGGACAACTCAGGTTTTTCGGCCGCAGCCACACAAACCTGCCCGCAAGAAAAACCTGGCGTCCCAAGCCCTCATCCTGGTATCGGCCTGCCCCGCGCAACAGCCGGGGACTACTTTAATACTCCTCTTACCCCTTGAACTCCTGCAGCTCCTGTACTACATGGATTGGCAGAGAGGAGAAGGACAATGGCTAAGTACCGAACCATCGAAATCGACTTTGACGTGCATAAGCTGATTGAAGCGGAGCGCTGGGACTTCGACGACCCACCGAACGCTGCACTACGTCGGCTATTGAGGTTGCCCGAAGAGAGCGAGCAGCAAAGCGGCAGCAAACCGGTCGGGCGTCCATGGTCGTCCGAAGGCGTGACGCTTCCACACGAGACAGATTTGAGAATGAAGTACAACTCAGATCAGCTTATCAAAGGAAAAATCGACAATGGTAAGTGGTACTGCGAAGGACAGTATTTCGACTCGCCGTCAGCTGCGGCCAGCGCCCTTGCACGCACAAAGGACGGGCAGCCGACGAGCCTGAATGGCTGGAATTACTGGGAAGCCAAGTTGCCAGGTTCTGCAGAATGGAAGCCGATTAAGAGCCTACGTTCAGCGCGGAGCATCGGGGAGATCAATGAGGACATATTCAGCGAGGAGTATGATGCAAGACTAGGCGTTTGAGCGCGAGCGCCCACATAAGGGAAAGGGCCACAGCCGATTGGACTGCGGCCCTTTTTGTTCGCTTGGTCCGTTATCGTGAGATAACGCGCCAGGCCGACCGCGCTTCGATGTCCTGCACGTCACGGATAGCTCACAAGATTGAGCTTCTTTGCCAGGCGACGTATTCAAACCCGCTTCCGCTCCAACGTAACGTGCGCAGACAACAATGCGGCCGCTAATTCTTCTGCTTGAAGGCGACATGCCAATGTTCTCAATCTGGCGAGCGTACGCAACACAGAAGTAAGCGTGTTGTGCCGTCGCAGTGACCGCGCGTTAGATGATCTCCTCGGAGTAGAACGTCATCGCGGCCAGGTTGATCTTGCCGTTGATCTTCAACGCGACGTGTCGTGGCGCCACTGCGGCCCATTGGCGACCGCGTTCGTAATCCTACTGTCCATTGGCATCCCAAAGATCGTAGTCGCGATGATAGCGTCGGCCGGCGCGGGCATCGGCAACACCGAGCGCAAACGTCGGCGCCGCCATGATCGCAGTGACCGTCGTCAGACGGGTCGGTACCTGGTCGCTGTCGCGTAGCCGGTAGCCGCGCTTCATCGTTCATCGCCTTTGTTGGGTTTTGCTCAGCTTGAAGTACCTCATGATCCCGTTGGCTCGATCGCGTTGGGCCTTGGACTGATAGTCGTGGTTGCCGATGATGGATTTGCACAAGGCTTCGACAGCCGAGATCGCCCACAGGCGACCGTGCCAGTACATGTACCCCTCAGGCGGATTGGGCGGCTTCGGCGGCAGCCGGCGGCGATGCCTCACCATGACAGCCCTTTCTTTTCTTCGAGGTCATTGAGATAGAAGCGCCGGCACTCCCGATGCAGCCAGACGCCGGCAGCTGCATCGAACTCTTCCTGACCGTCGGGCTGGCCGCCGCACTGGACGCAGGTCCGGTCTTCGGGGCTGCCAGAAAGAGTAGGTAAATGAGCGTCCCGAGTGTCCGAGCGTCCGATTTCCTTTATTCGCAATGGCTTGCGCTGAACGCTGGCCTGTCCACCGGCGTCCGAGGGAGCGTCCGCAGCATGGGACGCGAGATTTCCGGACGCTTCGTCGGACGCCAGCTTGGTCGTGAGCGTTCGGTCCAGGCCGTTGATATCGTGGGCTTTCGGACGCTCGGACGCTTCGGACGCTGATTTACCCTTACTCTCTGCCTGGTGCTTGGTGATCCGGATAACGCGGGTGCGGGTGCCCCCAGGTTCGCGCTCGAAGGTGATCGTGATCCCGATGTCCCGCATGATCGGCGCCGCCCGCCGCAGTCGCCCACTGAGAAAGTGCGGCAAGGTCGGCCAGTGCTTGCTTCGACGTTGAGCGTCGGGGACATACAGCGCCAACGCGCCCAACAAGTCGCTCGCGGTACCGGTCCATGTGACGTGAGCGCCCATAAAGTCGCGAAGCGCCGAGGCAACCAGGTCGGCCTCGATCGTGGTGCCGACCGCCGCCTCACGGCTGGTCTCATAGGCCGTCAAGAAACTGCCTGCAGGCCACAGTGCCGGCTCACAGGCCGCAATCCACACCGCAAACTCGGCCATGCGCGGCAGGCGATCGAGCCGGACATGGTGCAAGTGCGCCAAGCCATAAGCTACCGCATCGAGCAACGCGCCGAGAATGCGTGGCCGTTCTCGCTCGAAGGTGGCGAGCAGGTCTCCCCGTTGTCGCCGCTTCTCCGCCGAGATCGGATCGAACGCCAGCATCATCGAGCGGTCGCTGAGATCGGCCCTGGTCACGAAGTCCTCTATCCCATTGAGGATCACGGGCCGCATGGCGTCGAACAACTTTTCTTCGTCGTCGCTGTATAGGGCGCGCGTCGAGAAACCGCCGCCGGTGGCGAGACGACACAGCGTGTCGGAGAGCCACGCCGGTAGGTGAGACACGTTGTCGTAGATCAGCACACGGCTGTTGTTCGCGGCAATAAACAGATCACGATCTTCTCGCGGTAAGGTGCGTAGCGTCGTGGTGTGCGGATCGATCAAGGACTGCAAGACCTCGCACAGCATCGACTTGGCGACGCCGCTCTCGCCGGACAGAACGAGGACCGGATAAGGACCAACGTCACGCAGAGCGCCGAGCAACCAAGCCACGATAAGCACGAACTGTTTTTCACCGTCGTCACCATCGCGGAGATTGATTAGTTGCCGGAGTGCCTTGATCGAGCCGCCGCGAACCGGTTCCGGCAATGGCAACATGCCAGGCGCACGCCGGAAGCGCACCGGCGGCGACGAGATCACTCGCCAGCCGTCAGCGTCGATCTCGATTGCCTGCCATTTGGCATCGGCCAGGTCGAGATAAAGCTTACCTTCGTGACCGGCGACGCGCACGTGAACGGCGATCTCAGGACCGTCGAACCAAGCACGCGCCTCGATCACGCCAAGCGCCGACTGCATGGCCTCTGAACTCGGTGCGCCCTCTCGTTCGGCGTAGAACCCGTGCGCCAGCCAAGACCGGAACGCCTTCGATCGAACGCGGTAGGTCTCGCGGTGACCCATGACCGGAATATCGGCGTAGGCCTCGCCAGCCGCAGTGTGAAACAGATTGGCGACCTTCGCCAGCGCGATCAGTGCATCGGCTTGCTTTCTGAGAATGATCTCGGGCGTCGCCGTGCCGGAAGAAGTATCCACGTCCTCTTCTGGAACGTGAGGCGCCGCGACCGCCTGGCTCGGGTCCCACAGCGGCGCCTCTTTGACCAGTTTCACCAACCGCACGCCGGCCGGGTCTTCTCGCAGAAAGTCGGAGACGTCGCTGCCGTCCGTGCGATCCGGATAGAGATCGAGGACCTTCACGCTGGCGGCGACGGCGTTAATCGCCGCCGCCACTTTATGCACATGCTGGCGGCCAGGCGGATCGGAATCGGCGAGCACGACGACGTGGCGATCCTTGAACCAGCTTGTTAACTCCGGGTCCCACTTCGCATGTGCGCCTTCAGAGACCGTCGTCGCCGTGAAGCCAAGCTTGGCGAGCGCATCAAAGTCCTTCTCGCCCTCGGGAAAGAAGATCGGGGTGGCGAGCGAGGCCGTGAGCAACTCCGGCAGACGGTACGGCAACTTTGCGCCATCGGGTTTTCCATTGACCCACTGCTTCCCGTTCCAATGTGACTGCGGATATTGTTTGTCGCCGTTGTCGTCGAGGCACTTGCGTACCCGCAAGTAAGGCGTCCCGTCAGCGGTCTTATAGATGTCCTCGCTAATGAGCTTCCATTTACCGCTGCTGGCCTTCGGCTTCGGCGGCGGCGGCTCGCCGTTTAGATTGGTGCAGGCGGCGACGAAGTCGATGCCGTCCAGATGTTCGACTAGTTTGATAACGTCGCCGCCGACGCCGCACACGCGGCAATGCCAGAGCTGCTTCTCGATGTTGACCGCGAACCGATCATCGCCGGCGCCGCATTTCGGGCAGGCGCCGACGGCTTCCTTTCCGACGCGCCGCAATTTGATGCCCAGCCTTTCGACGATCCGCTCGATCGGCCTAGCGCGGGCTCGCGCGAGCCAGGAGTCGAAGGCGGCGCTCATGACCCTGCGCTCCCACCTACGATGAGATCGATTGCGGCACCGAGCGGCGTCGAGGCCTGGCCGTTCGCATCGCGGAGCACTGCGCGCTGCAGCGGCGCGCCCCTGCCGGCATGAGGCAGGAAGCATCCGAGCGTCGGACGGACCCGCGGCGATGCGGTATCAGTTTTCGCGATCGCCGCGTGTTGGCGCTCGACCGCGCCACGGAGCGTGTTCCAAGCGTCTGCCGAGCCGCGTTTCGCGCAGCACTCGCTATTGCCGGCGCCGACCGCTTTCCGATTTTTTGTCTGGATGCTATGTAGCGGAAGCACTGGTTCCTCCGTCCTGGCGGGACGAGAATCAAGCGGGCCGCGTCTTTTCCACGGAGCGCGGCCCGCAACTTTTCAGGGGTGTTTTTCAGCTTCCTTCGGGGCGAATCGGCCGCCGCGGTCGCGGACCTTGCCGACAGGCGGCTCGGCATCGCGCTCGGCGCGCATCGCTTCGATCAAGGTGTCAAGCTCGTCGTCGGGGAACCCGCGCACGCGCTCGTTGATCCTCATCGGCCGCAAGCGGAGAACCGCCTTGGTGCCGGTTACGATTTCGGTGCCGCCCGGCTGCTGGACGAAATTGTCGTAGAAAGCAGACCTGCCGACGCCGAGCCTTGCCCACGCCGCCTTGGGTCGAAAAATCGCGACCATTGTTACTCTCCCAAATCGGCCGACACCGGCCGCTTGCAGAGCAGTCTAATTTTCGGGATCAGCTGAGTAATTAAGCAGATCGACGATCCGACTAATCAGATCGACGATCCGACCAATTCTTGAGAGCCGTGTAGATCGTGTTGCGGGCCAGAGAGGGGCGCCCTAGCTCGCTGCGCACCGGCTTCGCGATCTCACCGGCAATGCGCCACCGCTTCCAAGTCGGATGCTTGAACCGGACCTGATCAGCGTGCTTCCAGATCACATCATCCCGTTTTGCCAACTCGGCCCGTTTGGCGTTCGTCGCCGCTGCCGTTCGCTCCTTCCACTTTTTCATCAGTTTGTCGCGCAACACCGAAGTGCCGAGCACGAGGTTGCCGATCGCCGAGGCGGCATAAAGCAGGCTCGACAGATAGCTGGTCCCGCCGATGATGTAGGGGCCGGCGGCAATGGCTGCAGCTTCGGCCTCGGGATCGCCGGATGTCGCCAGAAGCAGCGCTTCGTGCTGGTCGATGATCTTGATCAAGGCATCGATGAACTCGTCCAGCAGCTTGGTCGCGTCTATCAATATCGCCTTGTCCGCGTCGTTGATGTGTGGGGACCGCGCGGCTGCGACCGCGTGCTTCTTTAGTATCCGAACGTCGCGGCGCACACTTTTCCGAATCTCGTCCGACGTTACCGGACGCTGACGAGCTTGCTGTCGCGGGCCGGTGTCGTTCATCGCTGACCTGCATCGCGCTCGCGCATCGTGATGATGTTGCTGCCGCGTTCGCGCTTAGGTGCGGGCGGCTCGGCGCAGTACTTGGCCCACGCCTCCATCAGCTTGCGGCGCTTGTCGAACAGATCGCCGCGCGCATAGGCGCGGACGCTGTGATCGCCGCGGGCGTGCGCGAGCGCGGCCTCGCAGATGTCGTGCGCAAAGGCTGTCGTCTCGCCAGCCCAATCGCGGAACGAGCTGCGCAGGCCGTGAACGGTCGTCACGCCGCTTTGGCCCGTGCGGTCCAAGATGTACAATAACGCCATCTTGTTCAGCCCAGCGCCGGCGCGATGACCGATGAACAGATGCGGGTTGCCCGCTTCGCGCGGCAGCTTTTCCAGTAGCGAAATGGCAGCATCAGACAACGGCACACGGTGTTCGCGGCCGGCTTTCATCCGAGCCGCGGGAACGATCCAGATTTTGTCGGCGAAATTGATCTCGTCCCACGTCGCGCCGGTCACTTCGCCAGTGCGACTGGCGCAGAGGGCCAGAAATTCCAGCGCCCGCGCCGCAACGCTGTCCTCCTGACGCAGCTCGCTCATGAACCGCGGCATTTGCTGATAGGGCAGCGCGGCGTGGTGCTTGATCGGGGCGATCGCGCGCGGCGCGGGCAGCACTTGGTCTAAATGTCCCGGCCACCTCGCCGGATTGGTACCGGGCGGGCGATGGCCGCGCACCACGCACCAGTCGATAACTTGCTCGATGCGACTTCTGGTGCGGTCAGCGGTGATGCTTTTGGTCTTCCAGATCGGCTCGATCACGCGCAGCACGTCGGCGGTGTCGATCGCCGCTACGTCCAGATCGCCGAGCGCCGGGAAAACGTGCGATCGCAACGTACCAAGAAACTGCTCGCGATGATTGGCGTTGCGCCACTTCAATTCGTTCTGGTCGAAATATCGCTGCGCTGCCTCGCGAAAACTCAGCTTGCGCGCAGCCGCCTGTTGGACGGCAGACTTGGCGGCGCGGCGTTCCTCGATCGGATCGACACCATCGAGCAATCGCAACCGCGCCATCCTGGCGCGCTCGCGCGCGTCCTTGAGACCGACGACGCGCAGCGGCCCCAGGCCCATGAAGCGCTCGCGGCCGTGCTGCTCGAAGCGCAGCACCCAACTTTTCGCGCCGCCCCTGACCTGCAAGTACAGACCGCTCGGCGAGTAGCCGCCGCCATCGCGATAGCGCCCGTCACCCTTGAGCGCGGCGACGCGCTTAACGGTAAGCGGCTTGCGGCCGTCATGATACGCGTCGGCGCGCTTGCGCCGCCGGATCTCCGTTGCCGATAGTTTCTGCACGTCCCCTCCCCGTTTGACCGACCACATCGTCGGCTTTGGGCCGAAATGCCGATTCCGGCTGTCAGAAATCGACGCCAAACACCGACCACATCGCTACCCCCGACTTCCCCCCCGGGCCTGACGCCGGAAGGCAACGGCCACTATCGGCCGCTCGCGGACGACGCGCAAGGGAGAAATTACGACAGGAAGGGGATAAGTGGACCACCGAGCGGCCGGTGCCGGCCGCTAGCGGACGCCCGAACCCTCGTGG
>CAWCQV010000012.1:0-25218 GCA_963797775.1 uncultured Alphaproteobacteria bacterium
GCTAGTCTCTGTTGGAGTTACCGGACGAGGTTTTCGTTGAGCGATTTGCGGCTGACGGTGCGCATCGATTTTGGCTCCGGCGGGGCGCTCGGGCCCGGCAAAATCCGGCTGCTGGAGGCCATCCACAAGACCGGATCGATCTCGCAAGCCGGCCGATCGCTCGGCATGTCCTATCGGCGCGCCTGGCTCCTGGTCGACGATCTAAATCGCTGCTTTCGCTCTCCGGTCGTCACGACGCAGCCCGGCGGTGCGCGCGGCGGCGGCGCCGAGCTTACCCGGTTCGGGCGCGAGCTGATCAAGAAGTATCGTTCGATCGAAACGCAGGCGGCAAAAGCAGCCAAGCGCCAAATGCGCGATCTGGAAATCGCTCTCCGTGCTCGCGCTCAGCCGGCGCAAAAGCGATTGAAAACTTCGATTCAGGCGACCACGCACCGGGGTTAGGGCATCGAGCTCCGAACAATAGAAAGCAGTCCGGTTCGTAGCCGGGCTCGCTACTCCTCGGCGGCGATGAAGTGCGTGACCTTGGGAGCGCCCTGCAACGTGAACCGGTCGACGGCTTCCTGCACCAGCCGGTCGGCATTGGTGACGCGCTCATGCTGGCGCAAGTGTTCCATCCACAATTCCACGAGAAACGTCTCGATCATGCGGCCTTCGTCGGCCGCATCCTCGAATACGCCCCAGGCGTAGGCGCCGTCGCGACGGCGCTCGTGTTCGAGTTTCGCCAGTGCTTCGAGGAATGCTTCGCGGTCTTGCGGCCGGATGCGGTATTCGACCGTCACCAGGACTGGGCCGCGGTCATGTTCGATCGCTTGCGTGGTGATCGGGGTCGGCCAGTGCATCGACGGCGTCAGGTCTATTCCCGCGCCGGTCTGCAGCTTCCACCGCCACGTCAAGGCCACGGCGGCGACCGTACCGGCGGCCGCAAGAAAATGCGCCGCCGGCAACCCGACCAATACCGCAATCTCGCCCCAGGCGGCGCTGCCGAGCGTCAGGCAACCGAAGAACACCGTCGTGTAGACGGCAAGGCCGCGGGCGCGCACCCAATCCGGCAAGGCCACCTGCGCCGATACGCCGAGCGTCGCCAGCGCGGCGATCCATGACGCGCCGGCAATCAGGCTCGCGACCAGCGCCGTTATCGGCTCGCGGGCTAGCCCGTAGAGCACCATTGCCGCCGCCTGACCCAGCGCGCCGAACGCCATGAGGTGGTCCGATCCGAGCTTGGCTTTCAGCCATGGCAGGAAAAATGCGCCCGCCACCGCGCCGGCGCCGATGACGCCAAGCAGCACGCCATAAAACGCCGGCCCCATGGCGATCTGCTGGCGGCTGACCAGCGGCAGCAACGCCCAATAGGCGCTGGTGAACAAGAAAAATCCGGCGGCCCGCATCATCGTGGCGCGCAGATGCAGGTTGTGTCGGGCGTAGCGAAGGCCGGCTAGGATGGCTTGGCCGAAGCGTTCGGCCGGCAATCGCGTCTTTCCTTGCGGCGGCCGCCACCACAGCAACGAGCCAACAATCGCAAGATTGGCGACGGCATTCGCCCAGAACCGCGCGACAACGCCGTAGGCGGAAATCGTCATGCCGCCGAGCGCCGGACCGACCGCGCGCGAAACGTTAACGCCGGCGCTGTTGGCGGCGATGGCGGGCGGCAGGTCGTCCTTGGGAACGAGTTGCGGCACAACCGCTTGCCATGCCGGGACGGTCAAGGCACCGGCGGCGCCGATGAGGAATGTGAACAGCAGCAAATTGCCGGGTGTCGCCAGACCAAGACCGACCATCGCCGCATAGACTGCGGAAACCGCGGTGGTCAGCGATTCGACGACAAGCAAGAACTTTCGCTTGTCGAAAATGTCGGCGAGCGCGCCCGCGGGAATAGCGAACAGAAAAATCGGCAAGGAACTCGCCGCCTGAACCAGCGCGACGATCAAAGGATCGGGATTGAGGCTGGTCATCAGCCATCCCGAGGCGGCGCTATACATCCACCAGCCGACATTGGAGACAAGCGTCGCCGTCCAGATGACGGCGAAGACCGGATGGCGAAATGGAGCGGCGAAGGATGGCACCGACCCGGTGCTGGCGGGCGCGCTCATGCTTGGCGGCTTATGGGCCAGCCGACCGATGGGTGGCCTGGTCCCAACCTTTTTCGCAACACGGACTTACGCTGTCCATTATTTTGATCTCGGGCACGGTGCGCCTCACTCATCGCAGTGGCGTCATGTTATGAAAGTGCGCGGCGTCGTGTAAACACACCTGCAATCTGAATACGCAAAAGGGCCGCCCTTTCGGGCGGCCCTTCAGCATGCCGGATGTGGCCGCGAATGTTTTCGTCGATCAAGCCATCCAGAACGGTTTGCGCAATTCGCGGTGCGCGTCGCAACGGGTGATCCCGATATCGCGCAACGTCGCATCGCTAAGCCCTTCCAGCTCGTGCCGCGAGCGCGAGCGGCGCTGCCACTCGGCGATACGACGCACGACTTGATCCCAACTGAACATGCGGCGGTTGCGGAAGCTGGTCATTGTGGTGGTGGTCATGGCTCTCTCCATATCCGGCAAATTTCATTGGGTGAAATATAAGCGGAGTTTGCACTGCGAAATGTGATCGCAAACACAGTTCTGCGTTTTCTTGATAAACAATTGATAATAGACAAGTATTTGTGCAGAATAGGGTTTGGTTGCGGTGCTTATGCACCGCGTCCTAAGCAGCCTTCGGCTCGCCCGGCAGCGCAATCTCGCACATCCGCGTCACCGGCTCCGGCAAGAGAGCGTCGGTCCGGTCGTAGCCGACCGCCCGCAATATCCCTTCAGCCGGGCACATGGCCACGGCAAGCCGCGTGTACGGATTGAGCACCGGTTCGCGCACCCAATCGAAGCGCGGCGCCGATACTGCGCCGCTCCATTCTTTCAGCGCCGCCCGCCGCGCGCGGCTATGGCTCGCCGCATCCGCAAACGAACTGGTCAAGAACCGGCGGGTGCCGATCCGGCCCTCCCAGCCGTCCCGGCTCGGTACCCAGTCGTTGGCGGCGCTGGTCTCTTCCTCGCGGGTGACATAGTCCGTCTCGGTGCGCTCAATCACACAGCGCTCATTGGCCGCGCAGCCGATCAGCACGTAAATGACCGGGCGCGCCACCGGAATCGTTTCCAGCATACGGCGCGCGGCGGCGAAATCCCGACAAAGCTCGAAGGCACGGCGCAGCAGCTGATCCGGCGGCATCAGGTCGGCCGACCGCCAAATCGTATTCGCATTGACCGCAAAATCGTACGGCCGCAGCCAGCGATGCGCAGTGCGACGGCGCATCGGCGCCTGATTGACGCAAGCGGCAAAGCGCGACGGCGCCATGGCGGTCAACGCGCCGACATAACCGGGCCAAGTGACGCTGAGGAAATCGCCGCAGCCGCCCCGCATATGCGCGACTTCGGTGTAGCGCCCAAGACCGAGGAACGGCCAATCCAGCGTCCGGACGATCCAGGGCGCGCCGCCGTGCTCGACGGCAAGCGACGTGCAGGCCCATTGATAGGACGCGTTGAGCAGCCACACGCCGGAAAAATCGAGCGCCGCCGCAATCTGCGCAATCTCATCGAGATAAGGTGAACCCGAGCGCGACAGCCAGCGCCGCGACGCCCGATCGAGCGCCGGCACCAGCGGCAAGGCTGCGCGAGGGAAAAAACCGAGGCAGGCGTCCCGCAAGGCCCGCGCCTGGCTTGCGCTTATCTCCGCATGGCGCGGCGGTCCGCCGTCGCGCAGATCGACGATATTAATATTTCCCAACACTGCCGCGCCTCAAGGAGATTCCCATGTCTGCGACAAACTAACAGAATGGCATTTATTCGGGAATAATCGGCTGCAGCAAATGCGAGGGATGCTCGATGTCGCGATAGACCTTTTCGGGGTTCGGCGGCTGAACTGGTGGCGGTACTCAAGCCGGAGCAACTTCCATCCGTGGTTACGCTGCGAAGCGTCATGCGGGGGACATGAGATGCCGCCGGCCCGAAAAATCGGCCGGTGTCTCGCCCCAGCGATAAAACTGGAGTGTCTTTGAACCTGTAAATTTGCTTATAAGTAAGACCCATATCGAATGGAAATACGAGGAGTTCACCGATGGAGTTGAAATCGACGCGCCGGATCGTGACCGGACATGACGCGAATGGCAAGGCGGTCGTGTTGTTCGACAGTCCGCTGCAACCCAAGCAGCGCAGCGCCGGCGCCAATGGTACGACATTATTTTGGGTGACCGGCGAATCTCCGGTGGACGTCACGAGCTCCGCCGACCGGGCGCAGACGCAAGTCGGCGTGCCGCCGCCCGCGAACGGCACGATTTTTCGCATCGTCGATTTCGCGCCCGCGGCGCCACACGCGGCGCCGGTCGATCATCATCAAATCTTGATTTCGATGGGCATCGATCCGGCGACGCAAGGCTATGCGCGGCACGCCAATACGCATCGCACGCGAACCGTCGACTACGCCATCGTGCTCGACGGCGAAATCGACATGCTCCTCGACGACAGCGAAATTCATGTCAAGGCCGGCGATGTCTTAGTGCAGCAGGCCACCAATCACGCCTGGGTCAATAACGGCACGAAACCGTGCCGCATCGCCTTCATTCTGATCGACGGCAAGACGCCGCCGGCGTGGCAGCAAGGCTGGAAGAAATAGCGCAAGCGATCGGCCGGGAAGCTACTCCGCCGCTTCCTGATGGCGGTGGAATAACGGCACGACGCGCGCCCGTTCACCGGCGCAAGCGACGACAACGTGGCTCTCCGGCACCGCGATCCAGTTCTTGTGGTCGTGGTCGAGCGGCTCGGAGACAATGACGATGCCGCTGTCCAACTCCCGATAGTAAAGCGTGTTGGCGCGATCGTTCACCGCGTAGCGGAACGCGTAAAGATCGCGCCCGTTCGACAGCGCCGCGGTGAAGCGCAGCCGGTCGCCCGGCGACGTCTGATTTACCAATTCGGTCAAGCGGGCGAGAATCGTCTCGGCCGCCGCCACCGGATGCTCGATGCCGGCGCCGAGCATGGCGAGGAAGATCGCCTCGGAATCGGTGGTGCCGATGCGCGCCGGATAAAGCTCGTCGGGGATGAGCGCCTCGACCTGGCGGCGCAACCGGCTCCAGCTGCCGACAAAGCCGTTGTGCATGAACATCCATGTGCCGCAGGCAAACGGGTGGCAATTCGGCCGGGTTATCGGCGTGCCGGTTGCGGCGCGGACATGGGCAAAGAACAAATGGGACTGCAAATGCCGGCACAGGTAGCGCAGGTTCTCGTCCGACCACGCCGGGCGAACCTCGCGATAGAGGCCCGGCTCCGGATGGTTGCCGTACCAGCCGAGCCCGAAGCCGTCGCCATTGGTGCTGGCGGTCAACTCCAGCGCCGCAATGCTCTGCGAAATCAGGGAATGCGCCGGCTCGGTCACATAATGTTCGAGCGCCGTGGTTTCCCCGCGATATGCGATCCAACGGCACATAAATTCCGCCTTTGCCGATACACTAGAGCTTTAGCGGTTCTGATGGCATCAGAACCGGGCCCTAGCATCTCATGATCTTTTCCGAAAACCGGTATCCACTTTTCGGGATCATGCTCTGGAAGGGTCACGCTACCAATGTGGCATCGCGAATCCAGCGTGTCACCCTTTGCAGGGCAATTTCGGCGCCTTCATGTTGATTTTCAGTAAAGATTCGTAACTGAGCGTCGGCCGAAGTTCCTTCCAGAACGATAGCCCGGCAATTTCCCACTTGCTCGCTACAGCCAAGGATCGCAGCGTGCTCCGCCACGAGGTCGAGGATCCGGTCGAGCAGCTCGGCGACGGCGACGCCGCCCGACCGGGTGACGAACGTGCCCTGGACGCCGTAACGCTGCGCCCGCCATTTGTTCTCGACCGCAATCGCCCGGTCGACCACATCAAGCCCGGCATTGTGCTCGGGATGCGCATAGAGGAAACGGGCCAACGACCGATACAGCGCCGCGATCGCGATCGTGTCGTCGAGCCGCGTGCAGCAGTCCGGCGCCCGCAACTCCAAGGTCGGATATTTGAGCGATGGCCGGATCGCCCACCAGAGATGGCTGGCGTCCTGCATAGCACCGGATCGCACCATGGCATCCACATAGGCGTCGTATTCTGCGACGGTGCGGAATAATTCCGGCAGACCGGTGCGCGGCAGCTCGTCATAGGCGGCGAGACGATAGCCTTTCAGTCCGGTGGCGCGGCGCTGCCAGAATGGCGAGGAGGCCGACAGCGCGATGAACAGCGGCAGGTAAGGCAGCATGCGCATCATCACATCGATCCGGCGCGCCGGGTCCGGAATCTCGACATGCACGTGCATCCCGCACAGCATGTTGCGCTGGCCGATCATCTGGAGGTCGTCCATCACCTTGTCGTAGCGATCCTTGGGGCTCTGCATCGAGTCGCGCCACAGCGCCAAGGGGTGCGTGCCGCAAGCCAATATCGCAAGGCCGTGCGCTGCAGCGGCCGCAGCCGCGTTCCGCCGCAGCTGGAGGAGCTCTTGTCTCGCTTCATTGACGCCGCAATGCGGCTCGGTCGCAACCTCGATTTGCGCCTGCAAAAATTCCCGGCCGACATGCCCGCTCGTGCCGAAATTGGCTGCCTGGAACAGCGCCTCCGGCGTCTGCGCCGAAACTTCGCCGGTCTCGGCATCGGATAAAAAGTATTCCTCTTCGATGCCGAACCGAAACAGATCGTCGGGTGCGAAAATACGCGCGTCTTGTCCCGGCGGAAACAAGGTGCGGATATGAAGTCGCCGTTCGTGCGGATCAAATCTGAATTCCATGATGTAACCCGTTGGCTGCCCCGTCGATGTTTGCTTCTCAGATGCCCTGCATCTGCAACCAGCATTCCAGCAGCGCGACCTGCCAAAGCTTTGAATGACCCTTCGGCGTGAGTTTACCCTCGGGGTTGGCCAGCAATCCGTCGATATAAGGCCTGTTGAACAATCCGCGCTGTCGCGCCCGCGGGTCATTGAGCACATCGCGGACGAAATCGAGAAATGCGCCGCGGATGTATTTGAGCGCTGGCACCGGGAAATAACCTTTGGGCCGGTCTATCACCGCGTCAGGAACGAGGCCGCGCGAGGCTTCCTTGAGAATGTATTTGCCGCCGCCTCGCACCTTGAGCTCGGCCGGGATGCGCGCCGCCAGCTCGACCACGTCGTGATCGAGGAACGGCACGCGGGTTTCCAGCCCCGAGGCCATCGCCATGTTGTCGACGCGTTTGACCGGATCGTCGACCATCATGATCTCGGCGTCGAGCTGCAGCGTCTGATCGATCGGGCTCGCGCTGCGGCAGACGCGGAAGAATGCGTCGACGAAGTCACGGCTATAATCCCCGTTCATCAGCGGCGGCGCGACCAGCTCGGCCATCTCGGCGTGACCGCGGTCGAAATAGACGCGGGCATAATCTTCCGTCGCGTCGTTGGAGCGCATTAGCGCCGGATACCAGCGATAGCCGCCGAAAATCTCGTCGGCGCCCTGCCCGCTCTGCGCGACCTTCACGTATTTCGCCACTTCCTGCGACAACAGGTAGAAGCCGATGGCGTCGTGGCTCATCATCGGTTCCGACATCGCGGCGACCATACCCGGCAGTGCGTCGATCGCCCGCGAACCGTCGACACGAATGCGATGGTGATCGGTTGCAAAACGCTGCGCGATCAGATCGGAGTACCTGAACTCGTCGCCTTCGACGTCGCCGACCGTCTCGAAGCCGACGGAGAAGGTTTTCAGGTCCTGCTGCCCAAAACCGGCGAGGATGGCGACTAAAAGCGAGCTGTCGAGACCTCCCGAAAGCAATACGCCGACCGGCACGTCGGCGACCCGGCGCCGGTCGACCGCTTTGCCGAGCGAGACGCGAACCGCCTCGCGCCATTCCGCCTCGGTGAGCGCGCGATCCTCCGCACGCGGACCGACCTGCAGTCGCCAATAGGCTTCCTCGCGCCGCCGTCCGTCGGGCTCGATGATACAGATCGTGGCCGGGGCGAGCTTGCGCACGCCTTTGATAATCGTCATCGGCGCCGGCACGACGGCATGCCAGCTCAGATAATGATGTAGCGCGGCCGGATCGATGGAGGTATCGACGCCGCCGGCGGCCAGCAAGGCGGGAAGCGTCGAAGCGAAGCGAAAGCGGCCGGGTTGTTCCGCATAATACAGCGGCTTGATGCCAAGCCGGTCGCGCGCCAGCACGAGACGTCCGGAATCGCGCTCCCAGATCGCAAACGCGAACATGCCATAAAAGCGTTCGACGCAGCGTGGGCCCCATTGCGCATAGGCCTTGAGGATGACTTCGGTATCGCCCTGAGAGAAGAAGCGATAGCCCTTTCCGATCAGTTCGCCGCGCAGCTCACGGAAATTGTAAATGCAGCCATTGAAGACGATGGCAAGGCCGAGTTCGGGGTCAATCATCGGCTGCTGCGACGCAGCGGAAAGATCAATGATGCTGAGCCGGCGATGGCCGAGCGCTACCCGATTTTGAGAAAATGTGCCCCCGGCATCGGGACCGCGCGGCCACATGCTCTGTGTCATCGCCGCGAGCGAATTGCCCGCAACGTTGCCGTTAAACGTCGCCTCACCGCAAATGCCGCACATTCCGTCGGTTCCAAAATCGGCGCACTCGCCAGCCCGCGACAACGCCTGGAGGCGAGTCGAGTTCCTAAGGCTTGTGGTGTGCGGTAGAATTAATGCATATGCGGCAAGAGCTTACCGCGACACATTCGTGCGCAGCTTTTAATTCAAGCGAGAAGGCGACGAATGGCGGTGGCCCAGGCCGCTAATTTTCGTTCGCGCTCGACAGCTTCCATTTGCGGCTTAAACCGGCGTTCCAACTTCCAGCGATCCAAAAAGCGATCCGGCTCCGGAAAAAAGCCGGCGAGCAAGCCGGCGAGATAGGCGGCGCCGAGCGCTGTGGTCTCCTTGATTTGCGGGCGGTCGACGGTGCTGCCGATGATGTCGGCAAGCCGCTGCATGCACCAATCGGAGTTCGCCATACCGCCGTCGACGCGCAGAGTTTTCGGCGCGCTGTCGGCTTCGTGCCAATCCGCCTTCATCGCGGCGAGAAGATCGGCGGTCTGAAAGCAGACGCTCTCCAGCGCAGCTCGCGCCAGTTCACGCGGTCCAGTCGCCCGCGTCAGGCCGAACAACGCGCCGCGTGCATCCGGCCGCCAATAGGGCGCGCCGAGGCCGACGAAAGCCGGGACGAGAATAACCTCCTGCGTCGGGTCGGCGGCTTGCGCCAGCGCGCCGGTCGCGGCGGCGCTCTCCACGATATGCAAGCCGTCGCGCAGCCATTGTACGGCGGCGCCGGCGATGAAGATCGAGCCCTCAAGCGCATAGCTGCGTTTGCCGTCGAGCTGGTAAGCAATCGTCGTGACGAGCCTGTTGTTCGACGCGACCGGAGTATGCCCGGTATTGAGTAGGGCGAAGCAGCCGGTGCCGTAAGTCGCTTTGAGCATTCCCGGCGCGAAGCAGGCCTGCCCGATCATGGCGGCTTGCTGGTCGCCGGCGATGCCATAGATCGGAATCGCAGCACCGAACAATTCCGCATCCGTCATGCCGAACGCCGCGGACGAATCGAGCACCTTCGGCAGCACAGACTTCGGTATACCCAAAATCTGCAACAATTGATCGTCCCAGCGGCCGGCGTGAATATCGAAAATAAGCGTGCGCGAGGCATTGGTGGCGTCCGTGGCGTGGACTTTGCCGCCGGTCAGCCGCCACAGCAAATAGGCATCGACCGTGCCGAAAGCGAGTTCGCCGCGCGCGGCTTTATCGGCGGCGCCGGGGACGTTCGCCAACAGCCAGGCGAGCTTGGTGCCGGAAAAATACGGATCAAGCAAAAGCCCGGTCTTGGCTGCAAACAACTTTTCATGGCCGGCGGCTTTAAGCCGCGTGCATAAATCAGCTGTGCGCCGATCCTGCCAGACGATGGCGCGATGAACCGGCCGTCCAGTGGCGCGCTCCCACAATAGCGTCGTCTCGCGCTGATTGGTGATGCCGATGCCGACAATGTCTCGGGCAGACGCGCCGGCGTTGCGCATCGCGCTGCGGCAAGTCTCAAGCGTTGTCGTCCACAGGTCCTCGGCGTCGTGCTCGACCTCGCCGTCGGCCGGAAAATGCTGCGGGAATTCCTGCTGGGCGACGGCGGCGACCGACGTATCGGCGCGAAACAACATGGCCCGTGTCGACGTCGTGCCCTGGTCGATCGCAAGGACGTAGGCTGCCAAGCGTTTCGCTCCCTTCTTCACGAGACTCCCGCAACACGGGCTTCACAATACAATGATTTATCGGCATCGTGACCTAATCGCGAGGCGGTCTGGCGGAACGCCCACGACCGAGCAGGAAGCCCCCGTGTCGCAAATTTCGGTGCAAAACGTCAGCAAATATTGGGGCGCGACACGGGCGGTCGAGGGTGTGAGCTTCGAAGCCGTCGCGGCAGCGTTGGTCGTGCTGCTTGGCCCATCGGGCTGCGGGAAATCGACGACGTTGCGGCTGATCGCCGGACTGGAACAGGTTACCGGCGGCCGGATTTTCATCGGCGAGCAGGACGTGACGGAGCTTCCTCCGGCCAAGCGCCGCATTTCGATGGTGTTTCAATCCTATGCGCTATTTCCGCATCTGACCGTCGCCGAGAACATCCTGTTCGGACTGCGCGTGCGCAAGGTGCCGGCAGCCGAACGCGCGCGGCGGCTGAACCGGGTGGCGACGCTGCTCGGTCTCGGTACGCTGCTCAAGCGCAAGCCGTCGCAGCTTTCCGGCGGGCAGCAGCAGCGCGTGGCGCTCGGCCGCGCCATCATCGCCGAGACACCGGTCTGTCTGATGGACGAGCCGCTGTCCAATCTCGACGCGCAATTGCGCGCCGAAATGCGCCGCGAGATTCGCGCGCTGCAGCAGCAGCTCGGCATCACCATGATCTATGTCACCCACGACCAGAGCGAAGCGATGAGCATGGCCGACCGCGTCATCCTCATGCGCGACGGTCACGTCGAACAAGCCGCGCCGCCGGACGAGATTTACGCACGGCCGGCGAGCACCTTTGCCGCGCAATTCATCGGCACGCCGCCGATGAATATCGTTCCCGTCGCGCCCGAAATAGGCGGCGGCCTCCTGGTCGGCATTCGGCCCGAGCACGTGATCCTCGACAACGACACCGGCATTCCGGCGCAAGTCCGCAGCACCGAGTTTCTCGGCGCCGACACCATCGTCGCGTGCGGCTATGGCGGGCAAACGCTTCTGGCACGCGTGCCCGGTAAGGCAGCGTATCCTGCGGGAACCGCGATCCGCGTGCATTGGCGTCCGGAAAATACCCATCTGTTCGACGCCGCGACCGGGCTGCGGCGCGACGACGCGCACCCGCTCGGAGTCGACGACACGGCCAATTTCGCTCAAGCTCACAACGCTTAGGAGGGAACAATGCGTCAATCAAAAATGAAATCGCTCGGTGCCGTTATCGCCGCCCTTCTGATGGCGCTCGCCTACGACGCAATTTCGTCCGCCGCGACGGCGAAGGACATCGCGCTGTCGTTCTATTATCCGGTCGCGGTCGGCGGACCGATCACCAAGATCATCGACGGCTACGCCGCCGACTTCGAGAAGGAGAACCCCGGCATCAGGATCAACGCCATCTATGCCGGCACCTACCAAGACACGTTGACCAAGGCGCTCACCGCGTTCAAGAGCGGCGATCCGCCGGACATTGCCGTGCTGTTGTCGACCGACATGTTCACGCTGATCGACGAGGACGCCATCACGCCGTTCAACGACCTGCTCAAGACCGACGCCGACAAGGCTTGGGCGAAGTCGTTCTTTCCTGCCTTCATGGAGAACAGCCAGACCGGCGGCAAAACCTGGGGCATTCCGTTCCAGCGCTCCACCGTCGTGATGTTCTGGAACAAGGATGCGTTCAAACAGGCCGGTCTCGATCCGGACAAGGCGCCGGGCACCTGGGACGAACTGATCGCCGACGGCAGCAAGCTTACCAAGCGCGACGCATCCGGTAACGTCAGCCAGTGGGGCATCGAGATTCCGTCCACCGGCTTTCCCTATTGGCTGTTTCAAGGACTGACCACGGCCAATGACGTGCGGCTGATGAATCAGGCGGGCACCGTGACTTATTTCGACAAGCCCGGCGTGGCTCAGGCGCTGCAATATTGGGTCGATCTCAGCCGCAAGTACAAAATTCAGCCCGAGGGCACCATCGAGTGGGGCACGACGCCGAAGGATTTCTTCGAGCGCAAGACCGCGATCATGTGGACCTCGACCGGCAACCTGACCAATGTGCGTGCCAATGCGAAATTTCCGTTCGGCGTCGCGATGCTGCCGGCGCACCAGGGCCGCGGCTCGCCGACCGGCGGTGGAAATTTCTACCTGTTCAAGAAAATGACCGACGAAGAGCGCGCGGCGGCCTTCAAGTTCGTCAAGTGGATGACCTCGCCCGAGCGCGCGGCGGACTGGGGCATCGCGACCGGCTATGTCGCGGTGCGGCCCGATGCCTGGGATACGCTGAAAATGAAACAATACGTCGCCGACTTTCCAGCCGCGGCGGTGGCGCGCGATCAGCTCAAATATGCCATCGCCGAACTGTCGACGCACGACAATCAGCGCGTCACCAAGGCGCTCAATGACGGGTTGCAGGCGGCGCTCACCGGCACCATGACGCCGCAGCAGGCCATGGCGAACGCGCAGCAGGAGGCGGTGCGCATTCTCAAGCCCTATCAGTGATGCACGGCGCCGAACCCATCGCCGTCGCACCGGCGCCGCAGCAGGCGCCGGCAACCCGCGGCGGGCCGGAGATGGCGGTGCAGATTTACGGCTGGCTGCTGTTGCTACCGGCCGCCGCGCTGCTCGTCGCCTTCACGCATTATCCCGCCGTCGCGACGTTCATCGACAGCTTATACTCGACGCCGCGCGGGCGGCGCGGCGCGGTTTTTGTCGACCTTGATAATTATCAGACCATGCTCGCCGACCCGGTGTTCTGGCGCGCGCTGCAAAACAACGTGCTCTATGCGGCGAGCGTCATACCGTTGACGATCGCACTGGCGCTGGCGATGGCGCTTTTGATCAATGGCAAGATCGCCGGCCGCGCGTTCCTGCGGTTGTCTTTCTTCGCCCCGACCGTGCTGCCGATGATCGCGGTCGCCAATATCTGGCTGTTCTTCTATTCGCCCAGCTACGGGCTATTGGACCAAATTCTCGGCGGGTTCGGTTTTACGGCGCATAACTGGCTCGGCAACGAGCATACCGCGCTCGCTTGCCTGATCGCCGTTGCGGTGTGGAAGGATGCCGGCTTCTTCATGATCTTCTATCTCGCAGCCTTGCAGCAGATATCGCCGCAATTGGCGGAAGCCGCGGCAATCGAAGGCTCCAGCCGCTGGTATTTTTTCCGGCGCGTCACCTTCCCGCTGCTGATGCCGACCACCTTGTTCGTGCTGGTCAACGCCGTCATCAATTCGTTCCGGCTGGTCGACCATATCGTGGTCATGACGCAGGGCGGGCCGGACAATACGACCGCGCTGTTGCTGTTCTACATTTACGAGGTCGGCTTCAAGTTCTGGGACACCGCCTACGCGGCGACGCTGACGGTCGTGCTGCTGGTCCTACTCGCCATCGCAGCACTCGGCCAATTCGTCATCCTCGACCGCAGGATTCACTATCAATGAGCGCGGCGGACAACATGCACCGCGGCAATGCCGCGCTCGAAGCCGCCGCGGCATGGCTGCTGGCGTTGATTTGGATTCTGCCACTTGCTTACGCGGTCTGGGCGGCAATTCACCCAAGCGAATATTCGGCTCATTTCGTGCCGAACGCTCCGCTCACGGCGGAGAATTTCATCAAGGCATGGAATGCCGCACCGTTCGCGCGGTACTTTCTCAACACCTTCATTTTGGTGACGATGATCCTTGCCGCGCAACTCGTGCTGTGCACGCTCGCGGCTTACGCCTTTGCGCGATTGTCCTTCGTCGGCCGCGACGTCGCGTTCATTCTTGTGCTGCTGCAGCTGATGATCATGCCGGACGTGCTTATCGTCGAGAACTACCGCACCATGACCGCCTTGGGCCTGGTCGATACCATTCCCGCAATCGGCCTGCCCTATATGGCGTCGGCCTTCGGCATTTTCTTGCTGCGCCAGACCTTCAAAACAGTGCCGCGCGAGCTCGATGAGGCGGCGCGGGTCGAAGGCGCCGGGCCGTTGCAGATATTGCTCAAGGTTTATGTCCCGCTGGCCAAGCCGGTTTACATCGCCTACGGCTTGGTTTCGGTCAGCTATCACTGGAACAACTTCCTGTGGCCGCTGATTATCACCAATTCGGTGAGCACGCGGCCGCTGACGGTGGGCTTGCAAATTTTTGCCTCTGCCGATCAGGGCATCGATTGGTCGGTGATCACGGCCGCCACGCTCATGACCTCGGCGCCCTTGCTGCTGGCCTTCCTCCTATTCCAGCGGCAATTTGTGCAAAGCTTTATGCGCGCCGGCATCCGCTGACGCAGCGGAAGCGAAGCGCGCCGCCGACAACCGTCGGCAAGTTCTTCGCCGATGCAGTCGGCCTACTGCGCCTGCTCCAGCTTCGCGAGCTGCCCCGTGGCAGCCGCCGAGCCGAGATCGGCCGCCCGTTTATACCATTGGCGCGCCTGCGCGATGTCGGGCGGCATGCCTACGGCGCCGATCCGCCGAATAACCAGAGGATCGAATGTCGCGCCCAACGCGAGCGCGGCTTCGGCACTGCCGGCCGCGGCCGCGCGGCGCAGCAGCAGGCGTGCGGAAACGATATCTCCCGTCATGAAGAGATCCTTGCCGCGTTTGACCGTCGCGGCGATTTCCGCACCGTCCAGATGCAAAGTTCCTGCGGTATCATCGGCCTGTGAGGGCGCCGGTGCCGGATGCGAGGGTGCGGGTGCCGCCGGCGACGGTGTGGGCCCTGCATTCGGGGGTGCGGACGCCGATTGTGACGGTGTGGGCTCTGCATTCGCGGGCGCGGGTGCCGCCGGTGAGGGTGCCGCCTGTGACGGTGGAGGCGTCACCCTTGAGGGTTCCACTGGCAATGTCGGCACCGATGCGTGGATCGGCAGGTTCACCGGAGGGACAGGGGGCGCAGGAGGCGCCGGATCGTTCATTGCTACGAAGCCCTCGCTCGCTTGCGGCGCACTGTCCGCTGCCTGCACCTGAACGAGCTTGACGGGATTGAGGACAATCGCCGGCGCCTTCACATCGGGCGACATTGCTTCGCCCGCCTTCTTTATGCCGGGCAGCGATACGACTCCCCACGCAATAAGCGCCGCAAGTCCGATCACGGCAGATAGCCGAAGCGCGATCGGCCCAAGAACGCGTGCATCATCAGCTATCGGCTCCGGAATAGCATCGGGATCGAGGACCAGCTGGCGTTGCAGCTCCAGCATGGCGCGATCGCCGCTGAATTCGGGTCTTGCCCTTCGCTCCGACCGCAAGGCGGGTGGTGCGAAGGGCTGCGCGGCCATCTGCACGACCCGGTCGCGCGCCCAACGCGGCGCATATCTCAATGCCGGGTCAAGGTCTTCAACTTGATGTATCGGAGAACTCATGATCGCCTCCCATTGCTTTCAAGCTCCGATGTCACAAAACGACTGCTAGGCTCCTTTCGTCACGATGCTGACGCGTCTGGGTTAGAACGCGTCGAGGCTTTTCGCGGCACGCCAGTTGGCGAGAGCGAGATACGTAGTGCTTGGATTGCCCGATATGATCGTGTTGGCGTTCAGACGCTCGCCGAGCGCAACAAGATTAGTTTTTGCCGGTACCGGTCGCGAACCGGCGCGCCCAATGGGACCGAATTGTTGGGAAATCGCTGCAGTCAGTAGAACCGCGGCCAATACGCAGGTAACCTGAAATGGCCGACGCGGCCGACGCGAGCCTCCCCCCATAGCTACCCCCGAGCGGCGGATCTGCGCGTTACGCAACACACACACTTGCGCTGCAGGCCCCGCAACGTCTGACACCCACCCGCCGCGCTTCCAAGCCGTACGCGTTTAATTGCTATACGCGATCCCGCGCGGTCGACGGGCGAGGGTCGGCAAGTATTGGGGCGCCGGTATGATCTTGCCCTGATGATTCCAAGGCGCGCTTGCCCAAATCCAGCACGCCGATCCGAAAAATCCAGATTGTCCCGTCAAATTATGGCATGAGTCGAGCGCGTGAGCCTCGCCATGCCATCGGCTCGGTGAAAAGCGGTGGGCGCAGAAGTGTGCGGCTTTGCCGTGCCGCAAAGACGATGAGAGGCCCGGCCTGGGAGGCTTCGGATTTTGATATTTCGCGCCGGGCGATAAGCGGAGGTTCGCCCGGCACCCGCTCTGCGTGTGGTGGTCATAGATGGTGATACCCGGATATCATTTTTAGTGTTGCAGATTCAGCGACTCAGCTAAGTGTCAGGCTAGCCGGAATCTCGGACAAGTCCGGCCCCAACCGAGCGACGATCTCGCGGCCATGATTCAAACTCATGGTGCTTAGGCCGGTGCAGGCGGTCTTGGCGGATCGCGCAGGCTGCTCTGCGAGGTCGAATGTTTCCGAATGTGCGTCTGGTGATCCTGGCGGTATTTGCCTCGATCATGGGCATCAGCTTCGCTTTAGGCCTGTTCGCTGAATTCCGGGTCAGCCACAATTCCGTTGTGCGCGAATCGAACGTCAGCGCGCCCCTGCAACTCGGATCCAACGATGCCATTCCCCTCGCCGTCGTGCACACGGCGGCACCGTTCGGCATTCACCTTCCGGCAACCGCGCCACCATTTGGCACGGTTGCCGCGATCGAGCGCGATGCAGAGACTGGAATAACGAAGCCGGATACCGCAGCTCCGTTCTCAGCCGAGCCGGCCATGCCACCCGCCTCTTCCGCCAACACTGTCGCGGCCGCTGCGGTGATTGCATCGGCGTCCGAGCCGGCCACACCACCCGCCTCTTCCGCCAACGCTGTCGCGGCCGCTGCGGTGATTGCATCGGCGTCCGAGCCGGCCACGCCACCCGGCTCTTCCGCGAGTGCTGCCGCAACCGCTCCGCTGATTGCATCGGCACCCGAACCGGCCGCGCCACCCCCCTCTTCCGCGAGTGCTGCCGCAACCGCTCCGCTGATTGCATCGGCACCCGAACCGGCCGCGCCAGTAAGCGCGAATATGTCGGAGCCAGGCAAAAGCGTAGCAGCGCTGCCGCAACGTCGCGTGGCTCACGCGCGTCACTCACAAAAACCGCGATCCTTCGCCCGCCGTGAGTCGCTTTTCCCTTCCAACCAGCCGATTTATCAGTGGACTTATCAATCTGGCCTGCAATCGCCGCACCCGGTACGACGTCGCGGCACCATCAAGCGAGTCCGCCCGGCAAGAAACCCGGCAAGAAATAACGTCGGCGAAAAGACCGCGCCGCAATCGACGGCCGCCGCCATTTCAACTCCTAATCCGCCCGTCAAGTGATAGCGGACTGACGCCGGACGCGCCTCCTTATCGGAGGTTGCCGCAATAAATGTCCTTGAGCAATTTGAGAATCCGCGCCGCGCGGTCATCGCTCACGCGGTAATACAAGGTCTGCAACTCGCGGCGGAACGTGACCAATCCATCTGCGCGCAACAGTGCGAGATGCTGCGATAAAGCGGACTGGCTCAACCCGACCGCCTTCACGAGGTCACCGACCTTCATCTCCCCCCGCGCGATGAGCGAACACAAAATCAGCAGCCGATTTTCGTTGCCGAGAAGCTTCAGCATGTGCGCTGCCGTGGCGGCTTGTGCAGCGAGCGCGTCGAGTTGCGAGCCGCCGCGCCCCCGGCCGGACCGCTTTGCCGCACCGCGCCGGGCGTAAATGACTTTTTTTGTTGGCGTGGTGGCATCCATGGCGCGCCTCGCGATCGTCAAATCCTTTGATTAACAACACACGATTCTTATTTAGAATTGACTAATTTAGAACTCATTGATAGAGCCTATTCCGATTGCGGTCCGACGGCAACGGGAAAAGATCGCTGCGGCCGCCGGGAGGAAATGGCGATGTCCGGGCTGATGCGGCAGGCGCCCCCACCGTGGCCTGCCCCGCAAGTGCGGGAGGGTAGGGCTGCGGGTTCGCGACGCTCGTTCCTGCGCATCGGCGCGGCTGCGGCCAGTGGCGCGATGCTCGGACGTGCAAGCGGCGCGGCGGCGGCCGAGAATTCGCCGCCGGCCGAGCCGGATTGGACGCAGGCAATCGGGCCCGGTGTCGATGACCGGCCTTACGGTCAGCCGTCCGTATTTGAAAAGGACATCATCCGCCGCGACGTGCCCTGGCTCACCGCCACGCCGCAATCGTCGGTCAGCTTTACACCGCTGCAGTCGCTCAACGGGATCATCACCCCGAATGGGTTGTTCTTTGAGCGCCATCACGCCGGCCGGGCCGATATAGACCCGCGCCAGCACCGGCTTTTGATCCACGGCCTGGTCGAGCGCCCGCTGGTCCTGACGATGGACGACATCATGAGATTTCCTTCGGTGTCGCGCATCCACTTCATCGAATGCCCAGCCAATGGCGGCATGGAATGGCGCGAAGCGCAGCTCAACTCGCTGCAATTCACGCACGGCATGGTGAGCTGCGCCGATTGGACCGGCGTCAAGCTCTCGACCTTGCTCGAAGAGGTCGGCCTCAAGAAAGAAGCCAAATGGGTGATGGCAGAAGGCGCCGACGCCGCCCGCATGAACCGCAGCCTGCCACTGGAAAAATGTCTCGACGACTGCCTGGTCGTCTACGGCCAGAACGGCGAGGCGTTGCGGCCCGAACAGGGTTATCCGCTGCGGCTCCTGGTTCCCGGTTGGGAGGGCAATATCAGCGTCAAATGGCTGCGCCGGCTCAAGGTCGGCGAAGAACCGTGGTTCTCGCGCGAGGAGACGTCGAAATACACCGACCTGATGGCCGACGGAAAATCGCGCGGCTTCACCTGGGTCAATGAGGCGAAATCGGTCATCACCTCCCCGTGCCCCGAAAAGCCCGTGCCGACGCCGGGTCGCCACGAGATCCGGGGTCTCGCCTGGAGCGGTCACGGCAAGGTCAGAGCGGTCGACGTTTCGTTTGACGGTGGCGTCAATTGGCAGCGCGCCCAGCTTGAGGATCCGATCCTGCCGAAAGCGCTCACGCGCTTCACCATCCCCTGGCATTGGGACGGGCAGCCGGCATTGCTGGAATCGCGCGCTGCCGACGAGACCGGCTATGTGCAGCCGACCATCGCGCAATTGCGCAAAGTGCGCGGTTCGAATCCGATCTATCACAACAATTCCATTCAGACCTGGCAGGTCAAGCCGGACGGGAGCGTGTTCGATGTCCAGCTCGGCTAGGCTCTTCGCCTATCGCCACCGGTTACCGCGCAAGCGCGGACCCTGTAGCTCCATTGCCATTTCCGCGGCAGTGAGCGGACTGGTGGTTTTGCTCCTGTGGGGCCTTGCCGCCGATGTCGCCAACGCCGCTGGTCCTGGCTACTTCAGTTATGGCAAGCCGGCGACGCCGGCGGAGATCGCCGGCTGGAATATCGACGTGCACGGCCAGGATGGATTCGGCCTGCCGGACGGCAAAGGCACCGTGGACCACGGCGCCGACGTGTTTGCCCAGCAATGCGCCGTTTGCCACGGCACGTTCGGCGAAGGCGAAGGCCGCTATCCCAAACTGATGGGCGGCGAAGGCACCCTCACCGGAGACCGTCCGGAACCGAGCGTCGGCAGCTACTGGCCCTATGCGCCAACTCTATTCGACTACATCAATCGCGCGATGCCGTTCTCGTCGCCCCACACTTTATCCGCCGACGACGTCTATGCAGCGGTGGCCTATATTCTCAACTTCAACAATATCGTGCCGAACAATTTCGTCGCCGACCGCGACAGCGTGCCCAAGGTTAAAATGCCAAACCGCGACAACTTCACATGGCAGGACCAGCGTCCCGACACCGCAGCCACGCAATGCATGAAAGATTGCATCGACCCCAAGGCTGTGAAAATTATCTCTTCTGCGGAAGGCAAGAACCTGACGCCGCAAACCACGGGGCCGCTCGACACCATGAGCGGCAATTAACGCGAGCCGGGAGACGGTAGGATGCGACAGGAACGACGACCTGCGCGATCGGCGGCGATGCTCGCAGGCTTGGCGCTCGGCATATTGACAATCTTTTTTACTGCAAACGTGGCGACTGCTCAGCCGGCGCAAACAAGGGCGTCGCCGATGCCCGGCGAGACGCTCGCCTTCGACCGCAGCAAGGGCAACTGCCTGACCTGCCATGAGATCAAAGGCGGCGATTCTCCCGGCAATGTCGGCCCGCCATTGTCCGATATGAAGAGCCGCTTTCCCGACCGCAACGAACTCGCCGCGATCATCTTCGACGAGACCAGGCGCAATCCGCAAACCGTCATGCCGACGTTCGGGCGCAATTTGATCCTGACCAAGCAGGACATCGAATCCGTCATCGACTTTCTTTACACGCGATAGGAGCGCGCCGTCGAAATGAACACCTGCAAAATGAGCAAACAGACAGGCGCGCGGCGCGGCCAGACGCGGCGGACGATGGTCCGAGCGGCGATTGCCGGCGGTCTGGCGGGACTGGGCCTTGGCGGCGCTGCGCCATTGAGCCGGGCGCGAGCTGCCGCCGACGCGACCAAATGGCCGAAGGACGCGTTTTCGCAAAAAACCGAAGTCGATGCGATCAAGACGCTCTACGGCAAAACGCCGGAAGCGTCCGACAAGATCAATCTCGACGCGCCGGAAATCGCCGAGAACGGCGCCGTGGTGCCGATCGCAGTGAGCACCACGCTCCCCGACGTCACCTCGATCGCCATCCTAGTCTCGGAAAATCCGTTTCCGCTTGCCGCAAACTATCCGATTCCCCCCGGCACTTCGCCCGTGGTCGCCAACCGGCTGAAGATGGCCAAGACCAGCAAGGTCATCGCGCTGGTCGCCTCCGGCGACAAAGTGTTCAGCGCCAGCAAAGAGGTCAAAGTCACCGTCGGCGGCTGCGGCGGCTGATCGGGCTCATCGAAAGAGGCAGACGGCAATGGCATCGACAATTCGCATGCGCGCGGTCGCCGGCGGCGACACAACGGAAGTGCAGGCGCTAGTTCAGCACCCGATGGATTCCGGTTTCGTCAAGGACGCGCAGGGCAATCTCATTCCGCCGCACTACATCGAAGTGGTGCAGTTCGAGCACGCCGGCAAAGCGGTGTTCACCGCCTATTGGGGCCCCGCAGTCTCAAAGGACCCGTATATCAAGTTCAGCTTCAAAGGCGCGCAGAAAGGAGACGACCTGACGGTCAGTTGGGTCGACAATAAAGGCTCAAGCGATTCTCTTACGGGAAAAATTCAATAAAGCGAGTTGGTGCCGCTGAATTGAGGAGGTCGTCCGCATGCGTCGCGCAGTCTTACTGACACTTGCGATGTTTTGTCTGGCTGCGCGGCCGGTCGCCGCAGCCGATGCGGCGAACCCGGAGGCCGACTTCAAGGCCTTTCGCGATTACTTCACCAAGCGTTTTCCCAACGTGCCGTTGAACGATTTCGTCAACGGGCCCTATTCGATGGACGCGGACTTGCGCAAGCAATGGGTGGAGATCGACGCATTCCCGCCCTACCAGTTCGCGCTCGACAAGGGCAAGCAAATGTTCGAGACGCCGTTCAAAAACGGCAAGACCTACGGCGACTGCTTTGCCAACAAAGGCATCGGCATCCGCCAGAACTATCCTTATTTCGACGCTCAATCGGGCGAAGTGATCACGCTCGATGTCGCGCTCAACCAGTGCCGGGAGACCAACGGCGAGCAACCATTCGACTACACCAAGGACGACATGGCGGCGCTGACGGCCTATATGGCCTATACCTCGCGCGGCAAGCCGTTCGACATCAAAATTCCGAACGATCCGCGCGCGCTCGCGGCTTACCGGAAAGGCGAGGAATATTTTTATACCCGCCGCGGTCAATTGAACTTCTCATGCGCAAGCTGCCATGGGCAAAGCGCCGGCGATCATATTCGCACCGAGGTTCTCGCTCCCGCGCTTGGACTTGTCGCGGCGCTGCCGATCTACCGTTCGGAGTGGGGCGGCATGGGAACGACAAGCCGGCGATTTGTTACTTGCAACAGCCAGGTGCGCGGCGTGCCGCTCAAGCCTGAGGACGAGCTCTACCGCGATGTCGAATATTATCTGTCGTATATGAGCAACGGCCTGCCGATCTCGGGACCGGGCGCGCGCCCATGATCGCGATGGCAACCCCGTGTCCGCCGGGTGGAGCAGCGTGGAGGAATCGGATGCACACTCGTGCTTTGATCCTGTTGATCGTCGGCCTCGCGGTGGCGGGCCTGACGTCGGCGGCATTGGCTGCATCGGCGGACGATTTCAAGGCGAGCTACGCCAAGGCGGAGGCGGCGGAAAACCAAGCCGGTGCGCTCAAAAACCAATGGATCACGACGGAAGCCGAACTGAAAGCGGCACAAGCAGCGGCTAGTGCCGGAAATTTCGATGAGGCGATCAAGCATGCCCAAATGGCCGAAGCACTGGCCAATGCATCCATCGCGCAAGCCAAGGAGCAGGCGACGGCCTGGAAACAAGCCGTCATCCGCTGATCCGGCGTAAAGGAGATTGTTGCCATGCGTCGCCGCGACGTATTGAAGATTTTTGCGGCGGCGGCGATCTCAGGCGTCGTTCCGCGTATCGGGCTCACGGCCGACGACGATATTTATGACATTGGGCGCTTCGGCAATGCCCGCCTGCTGCATATCACCGACACGCACGCGCAGCTTTTGCCGGTCTATTTTCGCGAGCCCAGTGTCAATATCGGCGTCGGCGCGATGGCTGGCCAGCCGCCGCATCTCGTCGGCGACGCATTTCTCAAGCATTTCGGCATCGCACCGGGCGGTCGCGCGTCTTACGCTTTCACTTTTCTCGATTATCGGGAGGCCGCCCACCGCTACGGCCGCATGGGTGGCTTTGCCCATCTGAAAACACTGGTCGACCGGCTGCGCAGCGAGGCGGGCGTCGGTAATTCGGTCCTGCTTGACGGCGGCGATTTGTGGCAGGGCAGCGGCCTCGCCGACGCCATGCAGGGCACCGACATGGTCGAGGTCGGGAACCTCCTCGGTATCGAAGTCATGACCGGCCATTGGGAGTTCACCTATGGCGAGAAGGTGCTGCGACAAAATCTTGGTCGCTTCAAAGGGGAGTTCGTCGCGCAGAATGTTTTCCTGACCGATGACGCCGCTTTCAGCAATGCCTCCGCCTTCGATTCCGCTTCCGGCCGCGTCTTCAAGCCGGCAACGATCAAGGAAGTGAACGGCCATCGGCTTGGTATCGTCGGCCAGGCCATGCCCTATGTGCCGATCGCCCATCCCAAACGCTTCACGCCCGATTGGACATTCGGTATTCGCGAGGCCGAACTGCAAAAAGTCGTCGACGGATTGCGCCAGCGGGACAAGGTCGATGCCGTAGTGCTGTTGTCGCATAACGGCATGGACGTAGATCTCAAACTCGCCAGCCGCGTCTCCGGAATCGACGTCATTCTCGGCGGCCATACGCACGACGCCATGCCGCAGCCCAGCGTGGTCGGCAATTCGACAGGAAAGACGCTGGTCACCAACGCCGGATCGAGCGGAAAATTTCTTGCTGTGCTCGATCTCGATATCGGCAAAGGCAGCGTGAAGGATGCGCGCTATCGCCTGTTGCCGATCTTCGCGAACCTCATCAAGCCGGAGCGCGATATGCAGGCGGTGATCGAGCGGCTGCGTGCGCCGTACAGTGCAAAATTCAGCGAAAAGCTGGCAACCGCTGGCGAGCTGTTGTATCGGCGCGGCAATTTCACCGGTCCGCTGGACCAAGTGATCTGCGATGCGCTACGCCAGGAGCTCGATGCACAAATCGCCCTGTCGCCGGGGTTCCGCTGGGGCACGACCCTATTGGCCGGCCAGCCGATCACCCTGGAAGATGTGCTTTCGGAGACCGCCATCACGTATCCCGAAACCTATGTGACGGACATGACCGGAAGCCAGATCAAGGCCGTGATGGAGGATATCGTCGATAACCTGTTCAATCCGGATCCGTATTATCAGCAGGGCGGCGACATGGTTCGCATCGGCGGCATGGACTACACCTGCGCGCCGAACGAAACGGCGGGGCGGCGCATATCAGCAATGACGCTCGATGACGGCACGGCGCTCGAAGCCGGCAAGAGCTATCGCGTCGCCGGCTGGGCGTCGGTCAATCCGCAAACAGGTAAGCCCGTCAGCGAAGTCGTTGCCGGTTATCTGCGTGGGCAAAAGACAGTGAAAGCCAGACGCGCCAATCGTGTGGCGCTCAACGGCGTCGCCAACAATCCGGGAATTGGCGAAGGAGGCTGAGATGGCACGCAATAGTATGCGCGCTCTGGCGTCGATCGCTTGCGGGCTGGCTGTTGTTTTTACGCTATCGGCATTTGCACTAGCTCAACCGCAAGCAGCGGCCGAGACCAATACGGCCGTCGACAAGCCGTTTGCCGATCATCATCTGGTTCTGCAGCTTTCCGACGACGATGCGAACAAGCAGAGCCTGGTCATTAGCGTCGCCTACAACCTGCTGAAATTCTACGGACCCGATCGGATCGCCATTGAGGTTGTCACCTTCGGCCCAGGCATCGCGCTCCTTCGCGCTGATAGCCCGAACCGCCAGTTCGTCGATAGCCTCGTGGCTCAAGGGGTGCGGTTCGACGTCTGCATGAACACCATCAACACCATCAAGCGAGAAACCGGACACGCGCCGCCGCTCAATCCGAATGCCAAGCCGGTCGAAGCCGGCGTCGCGCAGATCCTCGCCCTCACCGAAGCGGGCTACACCCTCGTTCGCCCATAAACCCAACGCCATGAGAAGAACCATGATCGCGCTCACTCGATCCGTTGTCATCGCTCTTGCCGTCGGCCTTTCGGCGATGACCGGAGCTCACGCTCAAAGCAGCAAGCCGCATCGTATCGCCATTCAAGTCGACCAGAACGATCCCGCGGTGATGAACCTTGCGCTCAATAATGCCGAAAACATCATCGCGTATTATCGCGATAAGAATGAAGATGTAGATGTGGAGATCGTGGCCTACGGACCCGGTCTGAACATGCTCCGCGCCGACACCTCGCCGGTGAAAGACCGCATCGCCCAGATGGCGAATGCCGACGCGATCTTCCCGGCCAATCTTGCGTTCTCGGCCTGCAACAACACCTTACAGGGGATGGAAAAGCGCGAGGGTCACGCGATCGCCATCATTCCGCAGGCTAG
>CAWCQV010000013.1:0-22184 GCA_963797775.1 uncultured Alphaproteobacteria bacterium
TCTAGTCGTGGAGCTGGAGGGCACAGACGGTTAGGTCCCATTCGTACTAATCCTTACGGAAAATGCCAAGATAGTTTGACGCTTTATCGTGTGACGTCCTCGATGGATGAACGACGAAAGCGCTGCGCGCTTTAATCGGCGGCAAATGGCGAGGTACCTTCTTGGCCAAGCAGATATCTGCGAAGTGGCAGGGGTGAGACGTTATTCTCACTTCTAGTCGTGGCGACCGGTGCGATCTGACCAACACGCGTTCACTCACAGCATAATGTCGCCCACTGGCCCCATCGCGTCACTTGGGGGCAACGCAGCAGTTCGATCGCTTTCGGAGCGCAGCGGACATTGACCAGGCTGCGACTGCTCGGCGACAGCGGAGCATCCGGTAAAGGCCGGACCTTCAGCTTTCGAGCGCGACACCAAAGATCGTGATGATTGGATCGTCCGCCGGAGCCTGTCATCGGGCCGGCCACTTCGGGCCGGACCCGTCGGCGGACGCTGACCGCCCGCTAGTCCTCCCCCGGCACCGCTTCGGACAGGCTGTTATCTTCGCCGGAATAGCGGGCATCGTGCTTGTTCGTCGGGATCGAGCCGGTGATGCGCGGATCGCCGTAATGCTGCGCGGCGAACTGCGACCGCGCCCGCGCGGCGGCGACGTCGCCTGCAATTGCCGCCGGCTCGCAGATGTGGCGGCCGTCGTAATGCCGCATCAGATCGACGTGAATGTGATTGTAATGATAGGCGTTGGCGCCGGGCGCCAGCACGGTGGTGAACCGATCGCACGCGGCGGCCTGCACGTCGTGCAGAAAGCCCTGCTCCTGCGGCGTGCCGTGCCAGCCATATTGCACGCTGATCTTGTGGCCGTCGGCGAGATCGAATTCGGCGATGTCGAGCGCATTGCCGAAGGCGTGCTCGGAAATATGGGCGTTGGGATTGCCGTTCATGCCGCGGCACGAATAGGCGGAAATCTGCTTGATCTCGACTACCGGCTGGCGGAACCAATGCGCCGCGGCGGGCTGCACCGCGCCGGCAATCCATTGATCGAGCGCGGACATGACTGGGCAGGCGAGCGTCGCCGGCGGTTCCACTTGCACCGGCTGCGCCGACGCGGCGACCATCGGCGCACTGGGCGGTCCGAGCGGCGGCCGCTCGCTTGCCGGCGGCGATTGCTCGCCTTGTGACGGCAGCGGACGCGGTGAAGAATAGAGCGGCGCGGTCGGACCCCCGTAATAGGGATGCGGCGGACCGCCCGGAATGGCGATGTCGTCGTCGTTGTCGCCGGTTGGCGGCAGGCCCGGCGGGTCGAGCGACAGCGGTTGGCCGATTTGTGCCGTCGGAAGCGGTGCGGGGTAAGGCTGCGGCGCCGGGTAGGGGCGTGACGAAGGGTACGATTGCGGTGCGCCGGATTGCAGCACCGGCAGAGCGCTCGATTAAATCGAAGGCGACGCGCCGGGCCAATTCTGCGGCATCGACGCGCTGGGGATCGAGCCCGGCGGGACCGGCTCATCGTCGTAGGACAGCGGCGCGCTTTCGCCGAGCTCCGACACCCGCAGCGGATAATCGATGCCGCATGCGCCCGGCCCTTCGATCGCCGCGATGCGCACGCGTCCCGCCGTGTCGTTCACCGCTCCGGAATTAAGACACGCGATTTCTGCCTCGTGCCGCCATGGCTCGCGTTCGGCGAGCATGTAGTGGCTGCAGCCGGCAACCGCGACCAGTGCGACGAGGACGAGGGAGCTGACGAGATACCAACGAACTCCGCGCGTCATGCGCCGACAATGCGAGGAATTCCGTTAAGGACTGTTCAATGATCCCGGCTCTGGGCAAGGTAAGCGGGGTGTTAACCATGATGCGGATCAGGGATCAGCCATTGAGCGGCGGTTGCGCTCGTCTTGATCCCTGATTACTGGTGTCTGATCCCTGGGGGACTGATGCTTTCCGCGCTCGATCTTGCCCGTCGCATCGAAGCCGGCGAACTCAAACCGCGCGATGCGATCGAGCTGTGCGCGAAGGCCATTGCCGCGCGCGAGCATGAGGTTGGCGCCTTTGCCGCGCTCGATCTCGATGCGGCGCGGCGCGCCGCCGACGCGCCCGGCCTCGCGTCATTGCCGCTGCGCGGCCTGCCGGTGGCGTTCAAGGACATATTCGATAGCGCCGATCTGCCGACGCAATACGGCTCGCCGATCTATGCCGGATATCGGCCGCGGGCCGACGCCACCGCCGTGGCGCTGACGCGCAGCGCCGGCGGCATCATGATCGGCAAGACGGTGACGACGCAATTCGCATCGCTGGTACCGTCCGCCACCCGCAATCCGCACGACCTCGCGCACACGCCGGGCGGCTCGTCGGCGGGATCGGCGGCGGCCGTCGCCGCCGGCATGGTGCCGATCGCGTTCGGCACGCAGACCGCGGGATCGGTGATCCGGCCCGCCGCCTATTGCGGCGTCGCCGGCTTCAAGCCGTCCTATCGGCTCATCCCGATGGTCGGCGTCAAGGACGTCGCCTGGCACCTCGACACCGCTGGCCTGTTCGGCTCAGGCGTCGCCGATGTCGCCTTCGCCGCCGCTGCGGTATTGGACCGCGATCTTCGCGTCGATCGCGCCGCGCCCGCGGCGCCGCGCATCGCGCTTGTGCGCACCCATCTGTGGCCGCAGGCAAGCGCGGCGATGCAGAACGCCGTCGAGACCGCCGGCCGCATCGCGGGCGCAGCCGGCGCGAAAGTGACCGAGCTGACACTGCCGCCGCTCCTGGAAGACGCCTACGAGGCGCAATACAAGATCCAGGATTACGAAAACATCCGCGCGCTTGCCTCCGAATACCAGCGCTATCGCGACCAGATCGACAAAAGCTTGCGCGATCACCTCACCGCCGCGCTGGCGATCTCCGCCGACGAATATGATGCGGCGCGCCATACCGCGAGCCGCGCGCGGCAAGTGCTCGCCGATGCGATGGCCGATCACGATGTGATCCTGACGCCTTCGGCGCCAAGTGCCGCGCCGCACGGGCTCGCCGCGACCGGCAATCCGATGTTCAACCGGCTGTGGACGCTAATGGGCGCGCCGTGCGTCAGCGTGGCGGGCCTGTTCGAGAACGAATTGCCGCTCGGCGTGCAGATTGTCGGCCGCTTTGGCCGCGATCGCGCCGCGCTCGAAGCCGCGCTGTTCGTAGAGCAGGCGATAAAGCGGAAGATGGGAGCTTAACTCGCATTGCGAGCGCAGCGAAGCAATCTAGTTTTTTGGCGCCGATCTGGATTGCTTCGTCGCGGAGCCTGTCATCGGGCCGCGCGACTTCGCGCGGGCCCGTTGGCTCCTCGCAATGACGGTTAGGCGTCGCGGCTGTCGAACATGAAAATGTCGACGCCACCGGTGGCGAAAGTCTGCACGTCGGCGACCGCCGCTTGCCCTTCGGGGCTGGCGAAGGCTTTCTGGATCGCCGCGACGTCGTCGAACTGCAAAATGGCGACGAGGTGATATCCCGCCGGTCCGGCAGGCGTGGCAACGCCGCCTTTGCTGATTTCGTATTTCCGCACGCCGGGAATTCTCTTCGCCAGCGGAATATGCTTTTCGACATAGTGCTTGTCGAACGCCGCCGCGTCGCGCGACGTTTTGTACATCACCAAGAGCCGAGCCATGCATGTCTCCCTAGTCTCAAGCCACTTACGAGCGGTAGCACGGGCCGCTTAGGCCCGTCACCGCGCTACTCGGCCGCTTGGGAGATCGGCCGGCAGGCGGAATTTTGCGGCTGTCTCTGATAATAGGACTCGCCTTGACGTTTGTCCCCGTTTCGATTACATTCCCGTGCGAATCAAATCTCGCCCCGAAAGGACGCCGTCCGGGTGATGCCGGGAGCATCGCTGTTTGACAACACTCGCGCGCGGATGCGTCGCGAGAATGAGGAATGCTGCGCTCATTCCCGCAGGCGGGAATCCAGGCTGGGTCCCCGCGTTCGCGGGGACGAGCGGAGCAACTTACTCGGCCGCGGTTTGCGCCATCGCCAGCGGATCGTAATTGAGGATCGGCGCCAGCCATCGCTCCGCTTCGGGAACGGAGAGGCCTTTGCGCCCGGCATAATCCTCGACCTGGTCGCGCTCGATCTTGCCGACGCCGAAGTAATAACTTTCCGGGTGGCTGAAATAGAGCCCGCAGACGGAAGCCCCCGGCCACATGGCGAAGCTCTCGGTCAGCTTAACGCCGATCGCGCGCTCGCCGTCGAGGAGCTTGAACAGGGTCTCCTTTTCGGTGTGATCGGGCTGCGCCGGATAGCCGGGCGCCGGCCGGATGCCGCGATATTTTTCGGCGATCAGCTCGTCGCTGCGCAACGTCTCCTCGGGCGCATAAGCCCAGAATTCGCGCCGCACCCGCTGATGCATGCGCTCGGCGAGCGCTTCGGCGAGGCGGTCGGCCAACGCCTTGGCCAGAATCGCGGAGTAATCGTCATTCGCGCCTTTGAAACGATCCACCACGGCATCCTCGCCGAGGCCGGCGGTGACCGCGAAGGCGCCGACATAGTCGGCGAGCCCGCTCGCCCGCGGCGCCACGAAGTCGGCGAGCGCGACATTGGCGCGGCCCTCGCGGCGGGCAAGCTGCTGGCGCAGCATGTGCAGGGTTGCGATCGGCCGGCCGCGTGTCTCGTTGGCAAACACGAGAATGTCGTCGCCATCGCTATTCGCCGGCCAAAAGCCGATCACGGCGCTGGCGCGGAACCACTGTTCGGCCGCCATCCGCTCGAGCATGTCTTGCGCGTCGGCGTAGAGACTGCGCGCGGCTTCGCCGACTTTCTTATCGTCCAAGATCGCCGGAAATTTTCCGTTCAGCTCCCAGGTCGCGAAGAACGGCGACCAGTCGATATAGTCGATAAGTTCGGCGATCGGAATTGCATCAAACCCGCGCGTGCCGAGAAGTTGCGGCGCCGGCGGCGCGTAGCTGCCGGACCAATTGAGCTTGAGCGCATTGGCGCGGGCGTCGGCAAGCGACAAGCGCTGCTTGCTCGCTTCGCCGCGCGCATGCGCCGCCGCGATCCGCGCATATTCGGCGCGGACCTCGCCGACATAACGCGCCCGCGCCTCGCGCGATAACAGCGCGGACACTACGCCGACGGCGCGGCTCGCGTCGTTGACGTAGACCGCCTGGCCGCGCCGGTAGTTGGGGTGGATTTTCACCGCGGTGTGGACGCGGCTCGTGGTGGCGCCGCCAATGAGCAGCGGCACGTCGAACCCCTGCCGCTCCATTTCGGCGGCGACATGACACATTTCATCGAGCGACGGCGTGATGAGGCCGGAAAGGCCGACGATGTCGGCTTGCTCCTCGGTTGCCGCTTTTAAAATCTTCTCGGCCGGCACCATGACGCCGAGATCGACGACATCGTAATTGTTGCACTGGAGCACGACGCCGACGATGTTCTTGCCGATGTCGTGCACGTCGCCTTTGACGGTGGCCATCACTATCTTGCCATTCGCGGAGGCGTGGGCGCGGCCGTCCTTGTCCTGCTCCATATAGGGCATCAGATAGGCGACCGCCTGCTTCATCACCCGCGCCGACTTCACTACTTGCGGCAGGAACATCCGCCCCGAGCCGAACAGGTCGCCGACCACGTTCATGCCGTCCATCAGCGGGCCTTCGATCACCGCGAGCGGCCGCGGCGCGTTGCGCCGGGCTTCTTCGACATCGGCTTCGATAAAATCGCTAATACCGTGAACGAGCGCGTGCGACAGCCGCTTTTCCACCGGCCAGTCGCGCCAGGCGAGATCGGCCTCCTTCTTTTCCTTGCCCGTTCCGCGATGGCGCTCGGCAAGCGCCAGGAGCCGCTCCGCGGCGTCGGTCCGGCGATTGAGCACGACGTCTTCGCAAGCCTGGCGCAGCTCCGGATCGAGATCGTCATAGACCGCGATCTGGCCGGCATTGACGATGCCCATATCCATGCCGGCTTTGATGGCGTGATAGAGAAAAACCGAATGCATCGCCTCGCGCACCGCTTCGTTGCCGCGGAACGAAAACGACAGGTTCGACACGCCGCCGGAAACGTGCGTGTGCGGCAGGTTCGCCCGGATCCAGCGCGCCGCCTCGATGAAGGCGACGCCGTAACCGTTGTGCTCCTCCATGCCGGTGGCGATGGCAAAAATGTTCGGATCGAAAATGATGTCCTGCGGCGGGAAACCGACCCGGTTCACCAGGATGTCGTAGGCGCGCGCGGCAATCGATTGCTTTTTCTCGAGCGTGTCGGCCTGGCCCGCTTCGTCGAACGCCATGATCACGACCGCGGCGCCGTGGTGGCGCACCAGTTCGGCGTGACGGACAAACGCGCCCTCGCCTTCCTTGAGCGAGATCGAGTTGACCACGGCCTTGCCCTGCACGCATTTGAGCCCGGCTTCGATCACCGAGAATTTCGAGGAATCGATCATCACCGGCACGCGGGCAATGTCGGGCTCGGCGGCGACGAGATTGAGGAAGGTGGTCATCGCCTTCTCGGAATCGAGGAGACCTTCGTCCATATTGATGTCAATGATTTGCGCGCCGTTCTCGACCTGATCGCGCGCGACCGCGAGCGCGGCGGGATAGTCGCCGGCGATGACGAGCTTGCGGAAACGCGCCGAGCCGGTGACGTTGGTGCGTTCGCCGACATTGACGAACGGAATTTCCGGCGTCAGCGTGAAGGCTTCGAGCCCGGACAGCCGCAGCCGCGGCGCAATCGCAGGGATTGGGCGCGGCGTCTTGCCGGCAACCGCGCGCGCGATGGCGCGGATGTGCTCCGGCGTGGTGCCGCAGCAGCCGCCGACAATATTGACCAGGCTGGACGCGGCGAATTCGCCGACCAGTTCCGACATGATGTCCGGCCCCTCGTCGTAGCCGCCGAATTCATTGGGCAGCCCGGCATTGGGATAGGCACAGATCAATGTGTCGGCGACGCGAGACAGTTCGGCGACGTGCGCGCGCATTTCCTTGGCGCCGAGCGCGCAGTTGAGCCCGACCGACAGTGGCGCGGCATGCGCGATCGAATTCCAGAATGCCTCAGGGGTCTGGCCGGACAGAAAACGTCCGGAACGGTCGGTGATGGTGCCCGAGATCATTAGTGGCACGCTGATGCCGCGCGCCTGAAGTTCATCGGCAATAGCAAAGATCGCGGCCTTGGCGTTGAGCGTGTCGAAAATCGTCTCGATCAACAGCGCATCGACGCCGCCGGCAAGAAGACCGCGCACCTGCTCGCAATAGGCAAGGCGCAACTCGTCGAACGTGATGGCGCGAAAGCCGGGATTGGAGACATCCGGCGAGATCGAGGCGGTACGGTTGGTTGGGCCCAGCGCCCCGGCGACGAAGCGTTCGCGGCCATCCTCGTCCTGCGCGATGCGGGCGGCTTCGCGCGCCAGCCGTGCTCCCTCGGCATTGAGCTCATAAGCGATCTCGGCCATGCCGTAATCGGCCTGCGCGATGCGGGTCGAGGAGAACGTGTTGGTCGAGACAATATCGGCGCCGGCGCGGAAATAGGCGAGGTGAATGGCGCGCACCGCGTCCGGCCGGCTGAGATTGAGAAGATCATTGTTGCCGCGAACTTCGCAATTCCAAGCGTCAAAGCGCGCGCCGCGAAAGCCTTCCTCGTCAAGCCCGAGCGCCTGGATCATCGTCCCCATGGCGCCGTCGAGCATGAGAATCCGCTCGGCTGCGAGGCGGCGCAGCGCAGCTTCGGCTTTGGAACGCGGCGCGGACTTGTTCATCGCTCTAGGCCCGCTCCTTTTCCGCCGCGGAATGCGCGGGCGTTGCGGCGCCGTGATCCGGGCGCAAGCCCAGCAAGTGGCAGATCGCGTAGACGAGGTCGGCGCGGTTCATGGTATAGAAATGAAAGTCGGTCACGCCATGGTCGACCAGATCGATGACTTGTTCGGCGGCGACCGCGGCGGCAATCAGCTTTCGTGTCGCTGGATCGTCGTCGAGGCCGTCGAAGCGTTCGGCGAGCCAGGCGGGAATCGAGGCGCCGGCGCGCGCGGCGAAATTCTTGACCTGCTTGAAATTCTGCACCGGCAGGATACCGGGCACGATCGGAATAGCGATGCCGCTTTTTCGCACGCGGTCGAGATAACGGAAATAAAGACTGTTCTCGAAAAAGAACTGTGTCATCGCCCGCGTGGCGCCGGCGTCGACCTTGGCCTTAAGCATGTCGATATCGGCCGCCACCGAAGGGCTATCGGGATGTTTTTCCGGATAGGCGGAGACCGAGACTTCGAGGTCGGCGATGCGCCTGATTCCGCCGACGAGATCGGCGGCATTGCGGTAGCCGCCCGGATAAGGCGCGTAGCGCTCGCCAATGCCGCCCGGCGGATCGCCGCGCAGCGCCACGATATGGCGCACGCCGGCCTGCGCATAGGCCTCGATCACCGCATCGACGTCGGCGCGGGTTGCGGCGACGCAGGTCAAATGCGCCGCCGGCGTCAGCATGGTCTCGGCGATGATGCGCTTGACCGTGGTATGGGTGCGCTCGCGTGTCGAGCCGCCGGCGCCGTAAGTGACCGAAACGAAATTGGGCTTGAGCGGAGCGAGCCGGGCGATCGCGTCCCAGAGCGACTGCTCCATCTCCGCGGTCTTGGGCGGAAAGAACTCGAACGAAACGCTGAGACGGCGCGGCGCGCCGGTGAAACGGCTTGCGCGCGGCATATTCATCACGCCACCTCGCGTGTCGCAGGTTGCGCGAGCAGGATGCGCGGATCGCGGGCGAGCCATAGCGACACCGCGATCTTGCCTTCCGGCCCGGGCGGCAAAGTTTGCTGGCGTAACACGTCGAGGCCTGCACCTTCGAGCCATTGCGCCACCGCCTCGGAGGCGAAGCCGAGCCGGCGATGGGCATGCTCTTGGCGCAAGAATTCGAGATCGTGTGGCGCGAAGTCGACGACGAGGAGCCGTCCGCCGGGCCGCAGCACGCGCACCGCCTCGCGGATCGCATGGGCGCTGTCGTCGAGGAAATGCAGCACTTGATGGATGATGACGACGTCGAAGGAATCCCGCGGCAAAGCCAGATCGTAAATGTCGCCCTGGCGGACGCTGCAATTTTTCAAACCGGCGCGGTCAAGTCGGGCGCGGGCGAGCGCCAGCATGTCGAGCGACAGATCGAGCCCAAGCCCGCGCTCGATATCGCCGGCAAAAAGTTCGAGCATGCGCCCGGTGCCGGTGCCAAGGTCGAGCAGCGCGCGGATCGGCTTTTCGGCGAGTGCCGAGCGGATAGCGCCTTCCACGGCGGCATCGGCGACGTGGAGCTTGCGGATGCGGTCCCATTCGGCGGCATGGCGCCGGAAATAATTCTGCGCGGCCGCGGCGCGGGCGGCCCGCACCGCGGTCAACCGCTCGCGGTCGCGAACGATGATCGCATCATTGGCATCGAGCCGACCGATCAGTGCGCGCGCGATGTCGGCGCCGCCGCCGCGTTCGGCCAGGCGAAAAAATGCCCAGGCTCCCTCGCGGAAGCGCTCGACCAACCCGGCCTCGGCTAAGAGCCTCAAGTGGCGGGACAGTCGCGGCTGCGATTGGCGCAAGATTTCGATGAGGTCCGAAACCGTCAGTTCAGCCTCTGCAAGCAGCGCCAGGATGCGCAGCCGAGTGGCTTCGCCGGCAGCCTTCAGCGTCCCGGTCAATCCGGCAAACGTCATGAGCTCATTAGTCATCGCGGATATTCCCGGCGCTATTCGTGTCCGAGCGTACGTCACGCCGTATAAAGATATCTTTATATGATCAAGTGAGCTGGGGCAAGGTCCCAATAGGAATGGGATATGGCCCCGTGGGATTGACGGCAATGAACCCTGGCGGCTGACGCCAGCGCATGCCACTTTTGCGATGATGGTCGAGACCGCCAAGCCCAAAGACACGGGGCGCGCCACGCCGCCGCGCGACGACTGGTACGGTCTGCGCGAGGGCGAAATCGCGGCTAAGCTGCCGGCGCAGTTCGACGCCTCGCTCTATTATATTGGGCGTATCCATACGCCATGGAAACGGCGCGAAGATTGTCCGAAGAACACGCGTCAGTCGGACGCCGTCTGCACCGTAGAACTCGATCCGCGTTGGGCCGAAGGCCTGACCGGCCTCGAAGGCGCGAGCCACGTGCTGTTGCTGTATTGGATGGACAAAGCGCGCCGCGATCTCCTGGTGCAGTCGCCACGCCACTATACCGAGCGGCGTGGCACCTTTGCGCTGCGCTCGCCGGCGCGGCCCAATCCGATCGCGGTCGCGGTGGCGCGGCTTGTCCGCATCGAGGGCAATAGGCTCTCGGTCGTCGGTCTCGACTGCCTCGACAATACGCCGCTTTTGGACCTCAAGCCGTATTTCGCTTCGACCGATGCCGTGCCAGACGCGCAGGTCGGCTGGCATAGCGGGCGCGAGCGCTGAGCCTCAAAACAGCGCCGGCACGATGCCGACCGGAATAATGCCGACATAAATCACGCCGTCGGCCACGCGCAGCGGTAGCGCTATGGCCGGCTTTTTGTCGATCTCGGTCGGCTGACCCATTTTTTTGATGTCGTCGATCAAGCTGCTGTTGGTCTGCTCACGGACGACGCCGCTCAACCCCGGCATGAAGCGGTCGAGCGTACTCAAGCCTTGCGCCGGCGAACCGCTGCCGCCGGTGAGGCGGTCGACGCCTTGTCCGATCAACTGGTCGAGGCCCAGCAGCGGGACGATATTCTCGATGCCGGCGACGGCGACATTGAGAACGCCGTCGAGACTGCCGTTTGCGTTCACGGTCAGCTTGCCGGTGCCGACCACGATGGCGTCGGTGCGCTCGATACGAAGAGATTTGATGTCAATGCCGCCGCCCGCAGCTTGCATTTCGCGGAACAGTACCGGCCAGGGCTTTGGCGAGAAATCCTTAAAGCCGCGCAACACCGCGTCGATATCGCCCTGCAGCGGTGCGGCCAGCAAGGGGTGAAAAGTCGGCGCCATCGCTGCGGTAAAATGGCCCGTCGCCTCGATCACCGGGTTATTGCGAGCCGAGCCTTGCACGATGCTGCCGTCAACGTCGGCGCCATCGGCCTGAAAAATCATCCCGCTGCCGGGTCCGGCGACGCGATCGAGACGCGGTTGTCGCACACTGACGGAAACGCGTTCCGGGTCCGATGGCAGACCAAGCAGATCAATTTGCGCGCTCGACCAATTGACAACGAAGATGGGCGCTTGGCCCGGGTCCGCCAGCGTGACCGGCCCGGTAATCTCGCCGTGCAGGAGGGTCGGACGAAAGAGTGCGGCCGAAAATGTGACACTTGTCGCCGTCACGTCGAGCGGCGGCCGATTGCTGTTGAAGGTTGCCGCGGCCTTATCGCAACGGGTGACGATACGGAATGGAAAGCCGCCGATGCTTTGTGAGCCGCAGGCATAGACCCGGCCCAGCTGGGCCTCTCGATCCATCCAGCCGGACAGCGCGCGGGCCGCGATCGATGCAGCGAGATACCACCCCCAGGTCAAGCCGACGGCTACGATGATGACGGCGAGTGGCGCCAAGAACAGCCACAGCCTTCGCCGGCGCGTCACAGGGGGACGTCGACGCAGGCGGGGCGCTGCTCGCATCATGCTAGACGGGGATTCGCCAGACATCGTCTTTTATGGCCTATCAAAGAGGGCGCCATTGTGCCGCCGCTCTCGTCCGGTGCCGCGAACGAAATGTAGGGTCCGAGAACGAAGAGGTCCAATGCATACGACTGCCGAGCACGAAAGCGGCGATCTTTGGGTATTTGGCTATGGCTCGCTGATGTGGCGCCCCGGTTTCGCCTATGTCGAAAGGGTGTCGGCGCGGCTTATCGGCCTACACCGGGCGCTTTGCGTCTATTCGTTCGTTCATCGCGGTACGCCGGAGCGGCCCGGCCTGGTGCTTGGTCTCGATCGCGGCGGCATGTGCCGCGGTATCGGCTTTCGCGTCGCCGCCGCGGCGCGCGCGGAAACGATCGGCTATCTGCGTGCGCGTGAGCAGGTCACGACTGTCTATCTTGAAACCATGCGGCAGATCGAACTTGAAGATAGCACGCGACGGCGGGTGCGGGCACTGTGCTACGTCATTGACCGCAGCCACGCGCAATATGCCGGCCGGCTGACGCTTGCCGAAAGCCTGCATTATGTGCGGCAGGGCCACGGCACGTCCGGCGCCAATCGCGACTATGTGCTTGAAACGGTGCAGGCGCTCGAAGCGCTCGGCTATCGCGAGAGCGACTTGCATCTCCTCGCTGAGCAATTGAAAACAGGCGTCGGACATCAGGCTTCGGGAGTCGGGACGATTTTGCCTCCCGCCTCCTGACTCCATTTTCCTGTTTCTTCGAGCAATCGCGTCGACGCCGTCTCGATGGCGTTCTGTAGCTGCGCGAAGAAAGCACCTTTGTCGAGACCCGGCGGAATCGGATCTAAAACTTCGGCGACAATCGTGCCTGGCAAACGGCGGAGCGATCGGCGCGGCCAAAATAGTCCGGAATTGAGCGCCAGCGGCACGCAGGGCAGACCGATCCTGTTGTAGAGATGAATAATGCCGGGCTTATAGCTCGGCTCGGCGCCTGGCGGACGGCGCGTGCCTTCGGGAAAAATCACGAGCTGGCGCGGGTAAGGGCCGGCGAGTACCTGCCGCGCCCGCGCCGTCATGCGAGCGAGCGCTGCCATGCCGGCACTGCGGTCGATCGGAATGAGCCCAGCCTTCCGCATGTACCAGCCGAACAGCGGCATCCACATCAATTCGCGCTTGAGCACATAGACCGGATCGTCGAGCAGCGCGTACAGCGAAAAAGTTTCCCATAACGATTGGTGCTTGCAGGCAACGATGCATGCGCCTTTCGGAATTTTCTCTCTCCCCCGCCATTCCACCTTGGTGCCGCAGACGACGCGCAAGAGCCAAAGGCTCGTCAAAGCGTAGGAGCGGATAAAGATTCTCAGGAACCGATAGGGCAGCGCCAATGTCGGCAGCGCCACGATCATATGACCGGCTAAATTCACATAGAACAGCAAGTTGAAAACGAGCGACCGGACATAAATCGCAATGGATCGGGACACGGATGACCTATCGGGGAATTTTCCGAAAACCGCAAACCGGGTCTATCGGGATCACGCTCTACGGTTTTGCGCCGTTGATAATTCACTCGTCACGAAGGAATCGAACCGCATGCGTACTTTAGCGGCAAGGTATTTGAGATATTCCGATAGCACCAGCTTGGTCGTATCGCCGCTCGACCACCACGGCTCGATACGCAAACGATCGGACACGACGGGGAAGGGGATCAGCGCAGCGTCCGGTAGCTGGTGCGCGAGTTCGGCGAGCGCGCGGGGCATGTGGTAGGCAGAGGTAACGACGATGAGCGAGCGGAAGCCGTGCTCCAGCGCCCAACGCCGCGCCTGTACCGCGTTGCCGTAGGTGTTCTGGGCGGAATAGTCGAGGTCGACGCAGCAGGCGAGCAGATTGTCGTAGTTGACGACCTCGCGGGCGATATCGGCTGTCGTGGTCCCGGGGAAGACGCCGGTGATCAGCAGTCTTTTGCCGCGACCGGAGGCGAGCAGATCGAGCGCATCGCTGACGCGTGAGGTGCCGCCGGTGAGCACCACAATGCCGTCGGCATCACTCTTAAGCGCAACCTGGCGGCCTGGCAGCAGCCAGATGAATCCGACGAAGCCGAAGACGAGCACGATCGCGCATAGCGCCGCAAGCTTCAGGACAGCCGACCTGATGCGCCGTGTTCTGACTGCGCTCCTAAGGCTCAGCATAGCCGCGCGTCCCTCGCGCCATCTCTAGAATCGACAACTCCTCAACAAAATTATAGCCGGGAATTCGGCCGTAGTTTGAAGCATTGTCATTCGCCTCAATCGATGGCTTTCAGGGTTTGGTTGACGGTGCGGCGCGAGGTCAATGCGGTCACCAGGGCCATCAGCACGATCAGCGCGACGATGGCGAGGTAGCCGGCAGCCCCGACGGAAAGTCTGCCGAACAAAGCTGCCGCTTCCTGACCCGCCGCGGTATCGGACACCCAGGTGTTCGCCGCGCCCAAAACGCCGAATAGTGCCAATGCAGCGCCACCGCCGATCGCTCCACCTTTGAAGCCGAGAATGAGGAAGTGGCGTTGAAATTGTCCGGCGACGAAAGCGTGCGTGGCGCCGACGTAATGCAGCACTTCTATGATCGGGCGGTTGGTCGCCATGGCGCCTCGGGTCGCGAAGGTGACCGACAGCACGGTCACGACGATGACAAGCGCAAGAATCGCAATGCCGACGACGACGGCGGCTTCCGCCATGGCGCGCATGCGATCGATCCAGCCGCGATGATCGTCGAGACTGGCGCCGGGCAGCTGTGCGGCAAGCGTCGATCGCAAGGCGTTGAAATTCGGCGTTACGCCGGGGGCGAGCTTGACGACGATCATGCGCGGAATTGGCAGTTCGCCGAGCGCGAGGCCGGAGCCAAGCCACGGTTCGACGAGCTTCTCCGATTCCTCTTTTGTATAGGCTCGCACATCGGCAATGCCGGGCGTGCTGCGCGCCAGCGACGTCGCCGCGCGCACGTCTGCCTCGATATCGCGCCCGGAAACCGGCCGCACCTGGATTGTCACCTCGCGGCCCACGGCCGACTGCCATTCGCTTGCGGAACTGACCACCATTGTGACGGCGCCGGCGGTGATCGCGGCGAGGAATGTCATGATGGCGATGACGGCGATCAACGAGCGTCCGGCGATGGAGCCGCTCGGAACAATCGGCGCCGAAGTCCGCTGCGTCAAAGCGCGGGGCGACACCGAGGTGCGCTTGTCCCATGGCTCTGCCATGGCTTCGACGGGCTCAATCGTAGACATGCAGTCGTCCCTCGTGCAGGACCAGGCGGCGGGCGTCATACTCATCCATCAGCGCGATATCGTGCGTGGCGATGACGACGGAAGTGCCCGATTTGTTGAGTTCGATGAACAGTCGCAGCAGGCGTTGGCCGAGACTGGGATCGACGTTGCCGGTCGGCTCGTCTGCGAGCAAGAGCTGCGGGCGTGCGATGACAGCGCGAGCGATTGCGGCGCGTTGTTTTTCGCCGCCCGAAAGCACCGGCGGTAAGGCTGACATGCGCTCGCCCAGCCCTACCCATTGCAACAGCTCGACGACTTCGGCGCGGTAACTTGCCTCTTCCTTGCCGAGCACGCGCAGCGGCAGCGCCACGTTTTCGTAAGTGGTCAAATGATCGAGCAGTCGAAAGTCCTGAAACACGATGCCGATGCGGCGGCGCAGCGTCGCGCGGCTGTCCTTGCTCAACGTCGCGGTGTCATGATCGAAAATGGAAATAAGCCCGCGCGTTGGCTTGAGCGATAGAAACAGCATGCGAAGGAGCGACGTCTTGCCCGCGCCGGACGGGCCGGTAAGGAACTGGAACGAGTGTCCGTCAATGTGAAAGCTGAGGTCGCGCAGGATCTCGGGGCCGAGCCCATAGCGCAAGCCGACATTCTCGAATCGGATCACGCGGTCCTCCGATAAAATCCCACGCGTGGCCTGCACCGATGGTCGGTCCGCAACCTGATTCGCTCTGCGTGCGGTAACTTAGCACCCCGAGGCGAAGTGGGCTCGCCGGACCGGGTGGTTTCCAATCCGTTAACAAATGGCTTGCTAAAGTTAACCCAAAGGCGCCGCACCCCTGATTCGCCCAAAATTCGTCCAATGCTGATCGTTTGCCCAAATTGCGCTACATCTTACGATGTCGACGTGGCAAGCCTGCGGCCAGATGGCCGGCGGGTGCGGTGCGTGCGCTGCCAAACGGTCTGGCAGGCCGAACTGCCGCATCGGGAGAAGCTTATCGCCGCAGCCGAGGCGCTGGCGCCGGCGCGCGGCACCGTTGGGGCCGTAGCGGAAGCCACCGCAACGGTGGCGGCGATTGCACCGGCGGCCCCGGCGGCGGAATTTGAAATCCCGATGGGTGCCGAGGCCGAACCTCCGGCGGAGGAGCCCTCGCTTGCTACGCCGACTGACGTGCCTTCAACAACCGGCGCGGCCGAAAGCGAGAATGGCGCCCCTGCGGAGAACGACTCCCCTATCGAAGTAAAATCTCCCCCCATCGCGCCCGCCGATTTCGCGGCCGAGCAGCCGCCGATTGAAGGCGAGGCCGGGCCGCCGGTCGCAGCGATCGACGAACCGCACGAGGACATCGAGAGCGTGGCCGCGCGGCGTTACCCGATTCGCGCCAAGCGCAAGGGCTGGAAATGGCCGTTGTCGCAATTGCAGTCGGGTATTCTCGCGCTGATCATCGCCGATGCGATTGTCGTCGGCTGGCGCGCCGACTTGGTGCGCGCCATGCCGCAAACGGCGTCGTTCTACGCCTGGATCGGCCTGCCGGTGAACCTGCGCGGGTTAGTGTTCGACAACCTCACCACCACCACCGAGCAACATGACGGCGTGCCGGTCCTCGTGGTTGCAGGCGACATCGTCAACAGCACCGGCAAGACCAATAACGTGCCGCATCTGCGCTTCGCGGTCCGCAACGCGGCGCGGCAGGAAATTTATTCCTGGACGGCCGTTCCGCCGCTCACCGCGCTGCCGTCGCGCGAAGCGGCCGCCTTCCATACGCGGCTTGCCTCGCCGCCCCCGGATTCCCACGACCTGCTGGTGCGTTTCGTCAACCGTTACGACGTACTCGCTGGGACGCGTTGAGCATGGCTCGCATCCTGATTGCCGAAGACGAGGAGGCGTTGTGCGCCATGTGTGCCCGCGCGCTCTCGACCGCCGGCCACGAGGTCAAGACGGCATGCGATGGCGGCGATGCGCTCGATCTGCTCAACCGCGAAGCCGGCAATTTCGATCTGCTGCTCACCGACATCCGCATGCCGATCATGGACGGAATCGCATTGTCGCTGGCCGCCGCGCGCGACTTTCCCGATTTGACGATTTTGTTGATGACAGGCTATGCCGATCAGCGCGAGCGCGCGCGCGGCCTCGATGCCATCATCCACGACGTCATTACTAAGCCGTTCACGCTCGCTACGCTGCGCGGCGCCGTGGCTGAAGCGCTGACGGTGAAGGTGCGTTGACGCAGAGGCAAATCGCGAAAGTTGCGCGTTCTCACCAATTGCCATTTCACCGTTAACTACTCGCCATTTCTACTCGCGATCCGCATAGGGCCGCGGTAGCGGCTCGATCGGCAGATCGGGATGGGACCGGCCGAAATCCGGCGCCGGGGAATCTTGCCCGATCTCGACGATGCCGCGGCGGATTGCCCGCGTCCGCGTGAAATGATCGAACAAGGCATCGCCGTCGCCGCGGCGGATGGCGCGGGTCAATTGCGCAAGGTCTTCATTGAAGGTGCCGAGCATTTCCAGCACCGCGTCCTTATTGGCGAGGAAAACATCCCGCCACATGATGGGATCGGACGCGGCGATGCGGGTGAAATCACGGAAGCCGCCGGCGGAAAATTTGAGAACTTCCGATCGCGTCACCTCGGCGAGTTCATCGGCGGTGCCGACGATCGTATAGGCGATCAGATGCGGCAGATGGCTGGTGATTGCCAGCACGAGGTCATGATGCGCGGCCGGCATGGTCTCGACATTGGCGCCGAGCGCGCGCCAGAACGCGGCGAGTTGCTCGGTCGCCACGGGGTCGGCGCCTTCCGGCGGCGTGAGAATGCACCACCGCCCGACGAACAGTTCCGCGAAACCGGCATCGGGACCCGAATGCTCGGTGCCGGCGACCGGATGCGCCGGGACAAAGTGCACGTTGGCAGGCAGGTGAGGGGCCATATCGCGCACGATCGCCGCCTTCACCGAACCGACATCGGACACGGTTGCTCCCGGCTTAAGATGCGGCCCGATCTCCTTGGCGATCTCGCCGCACACGCCGACCGGCGCGCAGGCAATAACGAGATCGGCGCCAGCAACCGCGGCGGCATTGGTTTCGACCACCTGATCGGCAAGGCCGAGTTCGGCGACGCGCCGGCGCGTGGCGGACGACCGCGCACTCGCTGTGATTTCGCGCACGACGCCTTGCGCGCGCGCTGCCCGCGCGATCGAGGAGCCGATCAGTCCGACGCCGATCAGCGCCAGCCGATTAAAAAGCGGTGCCGATTTACTCACAGCGTCACGCCGGCCTTGCCACAAATTCTTGGAGCGCCGCGACGACGAGGCGGTTCGCTTCCTCGGTGCCGACTGTCATCCGCAGCGCGTTCGGCAGCTTGTAGGCGGTGGTCTGCCGCAATATCAGTCCACGCGCGGTGAGAAAGGCGTCCGCATCCCGGGCGGTGCGGCCTTTCGTCTCCGGAAAATGGATCAGCACGAAATTGGCGACACTGGGCGTCACTTTCAGGCCGAGCTTGCCGATCTCGGCCATAAGCCAGTTGAGCCAGCGCGTGTTGTGCTCGCGCGAGCGCTCCTGGTGCTCGACGTCCTCGATGGCGGCGATGCCGGCGGCGATCGCCGGCCCGGTGACGTTGAAGGGGCCGCGTATCCGGTTGACGGCATCGACCACAGGGGCGGGGCCGAACATCCAGCCGAGCCGCAATGCCGCCAGTCCGTGGATTTTCGAAAAGGTACGACACATGACGACGTTGTCCGACGTGGCGACCAGCTCGATGCCGGCTTCGTAGTCGTTACGCCGGACGTAATCGGCGTAAGCGGCGTCGAGCACCAAGAGCACGTTGCCCGGCAGGCCGCGATGCAGCCGCTTGACCTCGTCGAACGACAAGCAAGTGCCGGTCGGATTGTTCGGATTGGCGAGGAAGACGATTCTGGTCTTCTTCGTCACCGCCGCAAGGATCGCATCGACATCGGCTGTTAAATTCGTCTCCGGCGCCACCACAGGCCTCGCGCCGGTGCCGAGTGTCACGATCGGATAGATCAGAAATCCGTGCGTGGTGTGGATCGCTTCGTCGCCGTCGACCAGGTAGGCATGCGCCAAGATGTGCAACAGATCGTCGGAACCAGCGCCGCAGACGATGCGGTCGGGATCCAGCCCGAACGCCCGCCCGATCGCCTCGCGCAAATCGCTTGCCGACCCATCCGGGTAGTCTTCGAGGTGATCGGCCCATGCTTTGTAAGCCGCGACGGCGCGCGGGCTCGGTCCGAGTGGCGTCTCGTTCGACGATAGCTTGAATACCTTGGCCACGCCCGGTGCGCTGCTCTTACCGGGCACATAGGCCTCGATATCGAGCACGCCGGGCCGCGCCAGGGGACGCATCGCAGTCATTACTCTGTCTTCCTCCGTCTTTCGTCCTTCATCCGCCCCCGAGCAGCGGGGATGGGCGGTCACTCCTTTGCGGGCACCGTATAGCGGGTCGCGTGACTGCCGACGAGGGCCGACGAGCGGATCGAGGCACCGATTTTGAGAAGGGCTTCCGAGACAGCGTCGATACCGCCGCGCTCCACCGACACCAAGAGCGCTGCGCCATCGAAGGCGCGGTCCGGCACCGCGATGACGTCCGCGAGCGCAGCCAGCGCATTGACCGCAGCCGCGCTCCAGCCTGAAACCCGCATGCTCCAAACCTCGGTCTCGGTGACCATCGCATCCGCGGCGGCGCGGGAGACGACGAAGACCGGCATCGCCGCCGGATGATCGGCGCGTTCGACGAACGGCAGCCGGGCGATGATTTTCGGCGCCGTTTCGAATTCCAGGGCGGCCCACCACGGGCCGCCGCCCGCAAGCGCGAAGGCGGGAATGAGACCGAGATCGCCCTTCGATTCGGTGACGGCTTCGACCACGCTCGATGCGCCCATATGTGGCACGAACGGCACGGTAAAACCGAAATGGAAGCGCGCGGAATCGCGCATCGACGCGTCGCCGGCGGAGAGGTCGGCATGGACCGAGAACGGCGCCTGCACATAGGTGAAAGTCGAAATGATGACGCGCCAGATACTTTCGGCGGTATCGAGCGGCAGGTTGCCGTGATGGCGTCGAACCAATCGCCGCATCATCTCGGCCTCGCGCGCCGGGCGAAAGGCCGAGCCGGATTCCTCGGTCTTCTTCACCGCGATGAGGCGGTCGATGATCTCGCCGCGATCGATCAGAAGCTCGTGCATCCTCTCATCGATACGATCGATCTCATGCCTCAGATCGGCGAGCGTCTGATCCTTATGGCGCGGTGGTTTCGGCATGAACTCAGTAGCTGCGGCTAAACCGGAAATCGGACTGATTGATAGGTGCCGTTAAGGCCGAAAGCAAAGAAAACGTTAACTCCGGGCGGAAGCGGCCTATTTACGCGGTTTTGGCCGCCAAGTCTTGAGAGCGACTTCGGCGGTTGGGCCGCGCCGGGAAGCGCGGCGTGCGAGGCAATGTCGATGGCCGATATCAGCGCCACGCTCGATCTGGCCGACCGCACGCGCGAGGCGGACGATCCGCATTCGCCTGTCGTTCGCTTTGCGCCGAGCAATCCACTGCACCTCGACGCCGGGCTCGATTTTAGCCCGTTGCAAATTGCCTATCAGACCTACGGCTCGCTCAATGCCGCACGCAGCAATGCGGTACTGGTTTGCCATGCGCTGACCGGCGACCAGCACGCCGTCAACGATCATCCGGTGACCGGCAAGCCGGGTTGGTGGGAGACCATGGTCGGGCCCGGCAAGCCGATCGACACCGAGCGCTATTTCGTTATCTGCCCCAATGTCGTCGGCGGCTGCATGGGCAGTTCCGGGCCGGCTTCGACCAATCCGGCAACCGGAATGCCTTGGGGTCTCGACTTTCCGGTCATTACTGTGCGCGACATGGTCCGCGCCCAGGCGATGCTGCTCGATTATCTCGGCATCGAGTCGCTGTTTGCGGTGGCGGGCGGCTCGATGGGAGGCATGCAGGTGCTGCAATGGGCGGCGAGCTATCCGCACCGCGTGTTCGCGGCGCTGCCGATCGCGGCTTCGACCCGGCATTCCGCACAGAATATCGCCTTCCACGAGGTCGGCCGTCAGGCGGTGATGGCTGATCCAGATTGGCGCGGTGGCCGCTATTTCGCCGACGGCACTAATCCGCGCCGCGGCTTGGCCGTGGCGCGCATGGGCGCGCACATCACTTATTTGTCCGACGTCGCGCTACACCGCAAATTCGGACGGCGCTTTCAGGATCGCGACAATCCGACGTTTTCGTTCGACGCGGACTTTCAGGTCGAGTCCTATCTGCGCCACCAGGGCATCACTTTCGTCGAGCGGTTCGATGCCAACTCGTACCTCTATCTCACCCGCGCGATGGACTATTTCGATCTCGCCGCGGATTATGACGGCGTGGTGGCGAGTGCCTTCCGCGGCGCCCCGACCCGCTTCTGCGTGATTTCGTTCACCAGCGACTGGCTGTTTCCAACCCGGAATCGCGCGCTATCGTGCACGCGCTCAACGCGGCGGGCGCGCGCGTCTCGTTCGCAGAGATCACGACCGACAAGGGCCACGACGCTTTCTTGCTCGACGAGCCGGAATTGTTCGCGATCGTGCGCGGTTTTCTGGAAGGCTCCGCGAAGGCGCGCGGGCTACCGGCGAGGTGACGATGCTGTCGCGTCTCAAATACGATCTCACCATGGCGGAAGCCGCACGCGGCCCGGGCGGTTCGCGCGTCGACTTGCTGGTGGTCGCCGACATGGTGCAGCGCGGCGCGCGTGTGCTCGACGTCGGCTGCGGCGATGGCGAGCTGTTGCGGCTGCTCGAAAGCCGCGGCGTCGACGGCCGAGGTATCGAACTATCGCGCGAGGGCGTCAACGAATGCGTCGCCAAGGGCCTCGCCGTGGTCCAGGGCGACGCCGATACCGATCTCGAAGACTATCCCGACGACGGCTTCGATTTCGTCATCCTGTCGCAGACCTTGCAGGCGACGCGGCGGCCGCGCGTCGTGCTCGAGCACATGCTGCGGATCGGTCGGTATGCCATCGTCTCGTTTCCGAATTTCGGCCACTGGCGCATCCGCCTGCAAATATTCTTCGGCGGTCACATGCCCCACACCGACAACCTGCCCTATGCATGGTACGAGACGCCGAACATCCACTTTTGCAGCATCAAGGATTTCCGCGAGCTGTGCCACGCGGCCGGCGCCAGGATGGAGGAGGCGGTCGCGCTCAATGCCTGGGGCCGGCGGATGCGGCTCAAAATGCCGTGGTGGTTCTGGAATTTGTTCGGCGAGCAAGCGGTGTTCCTGCTGAGCCGGCAAAGCGAGACGGTATCTGCTATATAACGTCGCTTGGCGTCACGTTCGCTCGCGCCGACGCGATCGCGCGGGCCCGTAGCTCAATGGTCAGAGCTAGCGGCTCATAACCGCTTGGTTGGAGGTTCGAGTCCTCCCGGGCCCACC
>CAWCQV010000014.1:0-22726 GCA_963797775.1 uncultured Alphaproteobacteria bacterium
CCTCTCCTTTATTTTACCCTCGCGCAGCAGTCGCTCGGTTTCTCCGACCACTGCCTGAAAGCTGTCGAGGGCCACCATCGCAGCGTGGAGACCGTTCACAATCATCGGGCCATTGTCTTTGAGCGTGTCTCCGCCGAGATGGTTCGGCAGATACCAAGCCGGACATGCACCCCATCCGACAATAGTTTGACGGGAGAAGCCCACGCCGTACTTGCCGTACGCCGCTCCATGAACGGCAAGCTGATCGAGAGGGATATCGGTGAAGCAAATACGCGCACGCTGCATCACTTCGATCGCGCGGAGCTCATTTTTCCGTCGCGAACGATGAATTTGTCGAGGGCGCCCGCGTTCGTTGTAGTGAGAAGAAAGCCCTTCCTCACTATCGATGCAAATATTCGCCTGGCGCTCTCGACGGGATCATGGCGCCAACAATGGAAGAGCGTCGCACTGCTATCGATGGATGTCATCTGTAGATCTCCTCTTTGAAGGCGAGGAGATCGGCGAAGCTTTTTCGCCCAAGGTTGCCCTCGGATGCACCACACGTGCAGAGCCTGCAACTCGCGATATCGATGTAGGGCGGGACGGTTATTTTTCAAGATGACTACCCGTCGATAGAGCGGGCCACAACAGTCCCCAGCGAGTCACCCTGGCTATTTTGATGGAGATTTTTCACGGGGCCAGAATGTACCCAACCTATTGATCCGGTTGGTGGAGGCCACGCCCGGAATTGAACCGGGGTAAACGGTTTTGCAGGCTCGGCGTGCGGCTGCGCCGCCTTTGAACAGAGGCCGAAGGCGGCCAAGGCGGTGCTGCTGCAGGAGCAAATGGCCAAGGTGATCGAGAGGGCGTACCCCCATAGTACCCCTTGCCGGGAATTTCATTGCATTTGCGCATCAGCATGATGGCCTAAATTATTGAAATCATTGGCGACCCCGGCAGGATTCGAACCTGCGACCTTCAGCTTAGAAGGCTGTTGCTCTATCCCCTGAGCTACGGGGCCGCGCTAGGCGGATCATATCGTAAAATCAGCACCCAAACGCCGGGTAAATCGCGGCGCAGCTTGCCCGTTCACCCGCGACCGCGGCATCTTGGGCGAACGCCCCGTGGGCTGCGGCGCTTTCCCGGTCGAGGCGTTTTAACTATTGTCGGCTGGCATTTAGGACAACATGCTGAAACCGCAGGCCCGGACGGGTTCCGGCGGGTTTTCGGACCAGATCATGCGTCAACGATAGTCGCATATGAGCACGACCGGCAGCTGGACATCACGGTCCTACTGGCCTGCCAAGGGCTTTTTCGCGCTGTTCGACTATGCCGCCGGCTCGCACCGGCGGGCGGCGGTCGTGCTGGTATTCGTTTCGCTCCTCGCATTCTTGCCAGGGTTTTTTCAGATTCCACCGGTCGATCGCGACGAGGCCTATTTCGCGCAAGCCACCAAGCAGATGATCGAGACCGGCGACTACGTCGATATCCGCTATCAGGACGACGTGCGCTATCGAAAGCCGGTCGGAATTTACTGGTTGCAGGCCGCTGTTGTGAACACCGCGAGCGCACTCGGCCTGCCCAAAGCGGTGGAAACCATCTGGCTCTATCGCGTGCCGTCGTTGCTCGGCGCTATTGGCGCCGTGCTGGCGACCTATTGGTGCGCGCTCGCTTTTGTCAGTCGGCGCGGCGCGGTGCTGTCGGCCTTGATGATGGTGACATCGGCTATTCTTGGCGTCGAGGCGCGCCTCGCCAAGACCGATGCGGTGCTGCTGTTCACCGTCGTCGCCGCCATGAGCGTCTTGGCGCGCGTCTATCTGGCGTCGCGACGCGGCGATCCACGGCCGGGATTCGGATTGCTCGCGGTATTTTGGACCGCGCTCGCCGTCGGCATTTTGATCAAGGGTCCGCTCATTCTGATGGTCGTCGGGCTTGCCGCGGCGACCTTGTCGATCCTTGACCGATCCGCACGCTGGCTTATGGCGCTGCGCCCGCTGCCCGGCATTGCGTGGCTGTTCGCGCTGGTATTGCCCTGGTTCATTGCGATCTATGCGCGCGTCGGCAGCCAGTTTCTGGTCGCTTCGGTCGGCGAGGACATGCTGGCCAAGGTCGCCAGCGCGCAAGAAACCCATGGTGCGCCGCCCGGCCTCTACGTGGTTTTGTTCTTCGCCACGTTCTTTCCCGCTTCGATGCTGGCGGGCCTCGCGGCGCCGGCGCTATGGGCGGTCCGCCGCGAGCCGGCTGCGCGCTTTCTTCTGGCATGGCTCGTGCCGTCCTGGATCGTATTCGAGCTCGTCGTGACGAAATTGCCCCATTACGTGCTGCCGCTTTATCCGGCGATCGCCATCTTGATCGCCGGCGCCGTCGAAACGAAGGTGCTGTCGCGCCGGCCGTGGGTGGTGCGCGGCGTCATGTGGTGGTTCCTGGTCCCGGCGATCCTCAGCATCGTTGCGGTGATCGCGGCCGTCGTGATGGACCGCGACCTGGCGCTGCTGGCGTGGCCGTTCTTCGCCGCAGCGATCGTGTGCGGGCTGTTCGCCTGGCAGTTATATGAAGACGACGGCGCCGAGCGCGCATTCACGCGCGCCACGGCAGCGTCGGTGCTGATGGCATTCGGCATGTATGCGGTGATCGTGCCGTCGCTCACGCCGGCCTTTCCAAGCGTTGCGCTCGCGCAAGTGCTGCATGACTTCGGCTGCCGGCATCCGGTCGCTGCCAGCACCGGCTACGAAGAGCCGAGCCTGGTCTTTCTTGCCGGAACCGATACCCATTTCACCGACGCCGACGGTGCCGCCGATTTCCTGCGCGGCGGCGGCTGCCGATTTGCCTTCGTCGATGCGCCGCAGGCGCGCGAATTCGCGCTGCGCGCCGACGCGATCGGCCTGCGCTACGACCGCGGGCCGCGGATCGAGGGCTACAACATTTCGATCGGCAAGCCGATGACCATTGCGGTGTTTCAATCGGCAGGCGCGCCGTGAATGGGCTGAAACTGCCGCCCGAAGAAATCGCAGTAGCAAACGGCGCGGCTTTGGCTCGCGGGCCGCGCAGTCTCGAGCAAATTGCGCGCGACGCGCTGACGAATCTCGAGCGCTGGAGCCGTGCCGTTGCGCCGCCGCCGCCGGCAAGGATGCTGCGGCCGACATTGCCCGCCGTCGCCGCGACGCTGGCAACGCTTTATGTCATCATCGTTTCAATGTTCGTTCTTGATGTGTCGGCGAGCCATTGGGCGCGCCATGAGCCGGATTGGTTTCGCGCTGCGTTTGAAAACATCACCAATTTCGGACTGTCCGGCTGGTTTCTGATCCCGTTCGCCGCCATTCTGCTTTGGCTCGCTGCGATGATATCGCCGGCCCTGTCGAGGCGTTCGCAGGGTGTGCTTACCGTGCTCGCCGCGCGCTTTGGTTTTTTGTTCCTGGCGATCGGCGTGCCGGGCCTATTCGTGGCCACCGTCAAACGCATGATCGGACGGGCGCGGCCTTACGTCGGCGGCGGCCATGACGATCCGTTTGTCTATATGCCGTTCGTGTGGCGGCCGGAATATGCCAGCATGCCGTCGGGCCATGCCACGACGGCGGTGGCGGCCGCGATTGCGATCGGCGCCATCTGGCCGCGCACGCGCCTTATCATGTGGCTCTATGCGCTCATCATCATGGCGAGCCGCGTCTTCGTGTTGGCGCATCATCCGAGCGACGTGATTGCCGGCGCGCTGACCGGCGCCGTCGGCGCATATCTGGTGCGCCGCTGGTTCGCGGCGCGGCGTCTTGTCTTTTGCGGACGCGATCTGCGCGCCTATCCGGGACCGTCGTGGGAGCAGGTCAAGGCCGCGCTGCATGAGGCTATTTTCGGGGCTGGCAATGCGGCGGAGCCCGGCCAATCGCCGTGAGATTGAACCGGAGCGGGATGCGCCTTAGAAGCTTGCGCCATGTTGCAGAGCAACGGGCGCGATGCGCCGCCCGCAATTTCCGTGGTCGTGCCGGTACGCAACGAAGCCGGCAATATCGCCCCGCTGGTCGCTGAGATCGCCGCGGCCCTACAGGGTAATTTGAATGGCCGGATGTTCGAAATCGTCTATGTCAATGACGGCTCGACCGACGCGACCGAACAGGAATTGCGCGGTTTGATGGCGGCGCACCCATATTTGCGGCAAATCCGGCATGAAACATCCGGCGGGCAGTCGGCCGCGGTCCGTACCGGCGTAGCGCGCGCGCGCGCCCCCATTGTCGTTACGCTCGACGGCGACGGCCAGAACGATCCGGCCTTCATTCCGAAACTCGTTGCCGCGCTCGAAGCCGGCGCACCGCGCATCGGGCTCATTGCCGGTCAGCGCGTGGGCCGCAAAGCGACCAGATTCAAGAAACTGCAGTCGCGCATCGCCAACGGCGTGCGCAAGGCCGTCCTCAACGACGGCACGCGCGATACTGGATGCGGGTTGAAGGCGTTTCGCCGCGACCTGTTCCTCTGCCTGCCTTACTTCGACGGACTGCATCGCTTTCTACCGGCGCTGGTTCGCCGCGAAGGCTTTGACATCGGCTATGTCGACGTGGTCGACCGGCCCCGCGCGCATGGAGCGTCGAATTACGGGTTTTGGGACCGGCTGTGGATCGGAATTCTCGATCTCGCCGGCGTGTGGTGGCTCGTCCGGCGCAAGAAACGCGTTCCCCAATCGCAGGAGATAACCCTTGCTCATTGATATGTCGCACGCGGTCGGCACCTACCTGACGGATGTCTTCATCACCAGGCTGGATTGGTGGGTGCTTCTGGGCTTCATCGCCCAAGGCCTCTTCACCATGCGCTTTCTGGTGCAATGGATCGCCTCCGAGCGGGTCGGACACAGCGTCATCCCGACGGCGTTTTGGCTCTTTTCGATCGGCGGCGGCTTGCTGCTTCTCGTTTATGCACTGTACCGCAAGGACGCGGTGTTTATCGCCGGTCAGGCATTCGGCGTGTTCGTTTATCTGCGCAATCTCTATTTCGTCATGCGCGACCACAGAGCGACGACGGTCGCGTAAGCAAGCGCTATGTCGCCGATGCGAGCGCGGCAAAGCCGCGTTCAAGATCGGCAGTGAGGTCTTCGACCGCTTCGAGGCCGATCTGGAAGCGCACTGTCGGTCCGCCGGGCTCCCAGCGCGTCGCGGTGCGCAGCGGCGCGCAGTCGAACGGAATAGCGAGGCTTTCATAGCCGCCCCACGAGGCGCCGATGCCGAACAGTTCGAGCGTATTGATGAAGGCGTGGTGCGCCCTTTGCGGCACAGGCTTGAGCACCATGCTGAAAAGTCCGGACGCGCCGGTGAAATCGCGCTTCCAGAGCGCGTGGCCCGGATGGCTGGGCAGTGCCGGGTGCAGCACACATAAAACCTCCGGCCGCCGTTCGAGCCAGCGCGCCACCGCAAGCCCGGATTGGTAATGGCGTTCGAGACGAACGCCCAGCGTGCGCAGGCCGCGCAAGCCGAGATAAGTGTCGTCGGGCCCTTCATGAAGACCGGTGAGACGCACGGTGCTTTTCAGCGCCTCTACGGTCGCAGCATTGGCCGAGACGGTGCCGAGCATCACATCGGAATGGCCGCCGATATATTTGGTGCCGGCCTGGATGACGAGATCGACGCCGTAGTCGAGCGGGCGGAAATAAAGCGGGGTCGCCCAGGTATTGTCCATCAACACCAGCGCGCCTTTGGGATGTATGGCTTTTTCGTGCGCGGCTTTGGCGATCGCGGCGACGTCCTGCATTTCGAAAGAGAGCGAGCCGGGCAATTCCAGATAGACGGCGCGCGTGTTCGGCCTGATCAGCTCGGCGATCGCGCCGCCGATGCCCGGATCGTAGTAAGTCGTGCTGACGCCGAGCCGCGACAGGATCTGCCCGCAAAAAGTGCGCGTCGGCCCATAAGCGCTGTCGGTGACGAGGACGTGATCGCCGGCATGCACGACCGACAGCAGCGCCGCGGAAATCGCCGCGAGCCCCGAAGGTAACAGCGAAACGCCTGCGCAAAGCGGGCCCTCAAGCTCCTGCAGAGCGAGCTCCAGCGCTTCGGTCGTCGGGGTGCCGCGGCGGCCATACTGATAGCGCGCGCGATGCGCGAGGAAATCCTCGGCGTTGGGATAGAGCACGGTCGATGCATGATAGACCGGCGGATTGACAAAGCCGTGATAGGATTTGGGATCGCGCCCGCCGGTCACGATTTTTGTCGCGGTGCGCCGCGGGGGCGGCCCGCCGTCGTTGCCTTTGTCGTTCATGGCTCTATCTCGCGGAACCGGCACTGCTTGGGGTGTTGCTTGTCTTGGCGGCTTTCGTCAACCCCTTGACCTCAAAGCGCGATCGTTCTCAGATGCTCAGGCAAGGTCGACCGAAGGGTTTACCCCACCTTAAGCGCGCTCAATCGCGGGGGTTTACGCATCTCATGCTGAAAGGCCAAGTCATAAATCACGTCATGAAACGTGTAGCCACGGCTTTCGCCATTGCAATGGCGCTTGCACTCGGCACGCAGGCGGCGTGGGCGCAGTCGGCTACGCTCAAGGCGGTCAAGGACCGCGGCGAGCTGAATTGCGGGTCGAACGGACAACTGGCCGGCTTCGGCCTGCCGGATCCGCAGGGCAACTGGACCGGGTTCGACGTCGATTTTTGCCGTGCTTTGGCAGCGGCGATTTTCAACGATCCGACCAAGATCAAGTTCGTGCCGCTGATCGCCGCCAACCGCTTTACCGCGCTGCAATCCGGCGAAATCGACGTGTTGTCGCGCAATACGACTTGGACGATGGAGCGCGACACCACGCTCGGCATCGACTTTGCCGCCGTGAATTATTTCGATGGCCAGGGTTTCATGGTGCGCAAATCGCTGAAAGTGAATTCGGCGCTGGAACTCAACGATGCCTCGGTTTGCGTGCAGCAGGGCACTACCACCGAACTCAATCTCGCCGATTATTTCCGGCAAAACCACATGTCGCTCAAGTCCGTGACCTTTGCGACGGCGGACGAAGCGATCAAGGCTTACGACACCAGCCGTTGCAACTCCTACACGACGGACTCCTCGGGGCTTTACGGCGAGCGACTGCGACTATCCGATCCGAGCGCCAATATCGTGCTGCCGGAAATCATCTCCAAGGAACCGCTCAGCCCGGCGGTCCGCCAGGGCGACGACACCTGGGAAGATATCGTGCGCTGGACGCATTTTGCGATGGTCGATGCCGAGGAACTAGGCGTCACTCAACAGAACGTCGGTGACATGTTGAAGTCCGACGCGCCGGATATTCGCCGGCTGCTCGGCGTCGAGGGCCAGTTCGGCCAATCGCTCGGGCTGACCAACGATTGGGCCTATCACATCATCAAGGCGGTGGGAAATTACGGCGAAAGCTTTGAGCGCAACGTCGGCCAAGGCTCGCCGTTGAAAATCGCGCGCGGGCTCAATGCGTTGTGGACCAAGGGCGGCTTGCAATACGGTCTGCCGATCCGCTGAGCCAAACACGCTCGCCGGCCGCTGCGGCAGGCCCGCCGATGCCTGAAATCGTTCGACCGTCGTCTTCGTCGCGCACCGCGCGCCGGGCGGGAAACATCGCACTTCAGATCGCGCTCGTCGTTGTCGCCGGCGGCTTGGCTTATGCCGCAATTCACAACGCGGCGCAAAACCTGGCGAATGCCCACATCACCTCGGGCTTCGGCTTTCTGAACAACACGGCGGGTTTCGATATCAGCCAGACGCTGATCGACTATTCGGCAAGCACTTCGACCTTCGGCCGCGCGTTCTGGGTCGGCCTACTCAACACGCTGCTGGTCGGCGCGCTCGGCATCGTGCTCGCGACCGTGCTCGGCTTTGTCATCGGCATTGCGCGGTTGTCGCGTAATTGGCTCGTCGCGCATCTTGCCGGCGGCTATGTCGAACTGATCCGCAACGTGCCGCTCTTGCTGCAGCTTTTGTTCTGGTACAACGCCGTGCTGAAATCGCTGCCGCAATTGCGCGGCAGCGTGATGCTGCCGGGTGGCGGGCTTCTCAACAATCGAGGGCTGTTTTTGCCGCGGCCGGATTTTGCTTCGGGATTCGGCTTTGTGCTGGCCGTTCTTCTATGCGGGATCGTTGCGACGGGAATCATTCGAATGTGGGTGCGCCGCCGCCAGGACCGCACCGGCGCGCCGCTGAGCATGGTGTGGCCGGCGCTTGGCCTGATCGTCGTCCTGCCTTCGATTGTGTTCATGCTCGCGGGCGCGCCGCTGTCCTTCAGCGTTCCGCGCATGGGCCGCTTCAATGTCATCGGCGGCGTCGAAATAATTCCCGAATTCGCGGCACTCCTGCTTGCGCTCACGCTCTATACCGCAGCCTTCATCGCCGAAGCGGTCCGCGCCGGCATTCTCGCTGTGCCACACGGCCAGACCGAGGCGGCGCAGGCACTCGGCTTGCGGTCGGGGACGATGCAGCGGTTCGTCATCATTCCGCAAGCAATGCGCGTTATCGTTCCGCCGCTGACCAGCCAATATCTCAACCTGATCAAGAATTCCTCGCTCGCCGTCGCCGTCGGCTACCCCGATCTCGTGCAAGTGTTTGCCGGCAGCGTGCTCAACCTCACCGGCCAGGCCGTTGAAGTAATCGCCATCACCATGGCGGTCTATCTGTTCATTAGTCTGGTCACGTCGCTCCTCATGAATCTCTATGGCTACGTGATCGCGGTCGAGGAACGCTGACGCGATGGCGGCGATGATCGAGAGAGAGTATTTGCGCCGCGCCCCGACGGAACGCCTACCGCCGCCGGCGAAGCGGGCCGGACCGCTCGGCTGGCTGCGGGAAAATCTATTTTCATCCCCGGGCAATATCGCGCTGACCCTCGTCTGTATTGTTTTCATCGGCTGGGCGCTGCCGCCATTGCTGCGCTTTTTCCTGTTCGACGCCGTGTGGTCGGGGAGCGATGGCCAAGCCTGCCTTGCATCGCCACAGCTGCCCGAGCCCGGCGCTTGTTGGGCCTTCGTTCGGGTCTGGTTTTCCTTTTTCGTCTATGGCTTTTATCCGATTGCCGAGCACTGGCGGGTGGACATTTTCTTTTTGGCGCTCGCCTTTGGCGTCGGTTGGCTAGCTTGGCTGTCGGCGCCGCGGCGTGACGTCGGTGCCGTCTATTTCTTTATCGCGCTGCCGGTCCTGTCCTACGTCCTTCTGCGCGGCGTGCCTGCGCTCGGCCTTGCCAACGTTCCGACCGTGCTATGGGGCGGCATTCTGGTCACCATCGTCGTCGCGACGGTCGGTATCGTCGTCTCCCTGCCGCTCGGCATTTTGCTGGCGCTCGGACGGCGCTCCGATATTCCCGTCGTGAAATTTTTCTCGGTGACCTTTATCGAATTCATCCGCGGCGTGCCGCTCATTACCGTGTTGTTCATGGCGAGCGTCATGCTGCCGCTGTTCGTGCCCGAGCGCTTTGCGCCTGACAAGCTCATTCGCGCGCTCATCGGTGTCGCGCTGTTCGCTTCCGCTTATATGGCCGAGGTGGTGCGCGGCGGGCTGGCGGCAGTACCGCGCGGTCAATATGAAGCAGCGCAAGCGCTGGGCCTGTCCTACTGGCGCATGATGGTGCTCGTCGTCCTGCCGCAGGCGTTGCGCGCGACGCTGCCGAATATCGTTAATACTTTTATCGCTTTGTTCAAGGATACCACGCTGGTCTCGATCATCGGCATTTTCGATTTTCTCGGCGCCGTCGGAGCGGCGCGCGCCGATCCGCACTGGCTGACGCCGTTCACCAGCGTGACCGGCTATGCTTTTGCCGCTTTGTTTTACTTCATCTGCTGCTACGGCATGTCGCGCTATGCCCGTGGCGTCGAAACGCGGCTAGCGCGCCGGCGCTGAAGGTCTTGCGATGGAAAATCGTCCCGACGTGCCTGGACCCGACGCCAGAGCCGAGCTGGCCGTTGAAATCATCGGATTGCACAAATGGTACGGCGACTTTCACGTGCTGCGCGATATCAATCTGGCCGTCGCGCGCGGCGAGCGCATCGTCATTTGCGGTCCGTCCGGCGGAGGCAAATCGACGCTGCTGCGTTGCATCAATCGCCTAGAGGACTGGCAGCGCGGCCGGGTCGTCGTCGACGGTATCGAATTGACCGACGATCCCAAGCACATCGTCGCGGTGCGCCGCGACGTCGGCATGGTATTTCAGCAATTCAATCTGTTCCCGCATCTGACCGTCCTTGAAAACTGCACGTTGGCGCCGATCTGGGTACGTCACATGCCCAAGAAAGACGCCAAAGAACTGGCCATGAGCTTTCTGACGCGTGTGAAAATCCCGGAGCAGGCGCAAAAATATCCGGCGCGGCTATCCGGCGGCCAGCAGCAGCGGGTCGCCATCGCCCGCGCGCTGTGCATGAGCCCGAACATCATGCTGTTTGATGAGCCGACCTCGGCGCTCGATCCGGAAATGGTGAAGGAAGTGCTCGACACCATGGTGGAGTTGGCAAATGACGGCATCACCATGCTTGTCGTCTCTCACGAAATGGGTTTTGCCCGCCAGGTCGCCAATCGCGTCATTTTCATGGACGACGGCCAGATCGTTGAAATCAACGAGCCCAAAGCTTTCTTTGCGGAACCGCGGCACGAGCGCACACGGCTGTTTTTACAACAAGTGCTGCGTTGAGCGGCCGCCGCGACGTGCGCGGCAAATAACCGCGCGAAGTCTAATGTATGTTCATTCATCGACGATTGCCGCGCGGCGAAGATTACAGAGTTGTAATTCATCCAAAAGCCCACATGGCGAAACTTTAACTTGTCTTTGAGATCGCGGGGTTTTTTAGTCGCGGCACGCTCAAGATTTTGAGGAGGATCACATGCTCAGGCCAGTCAGGTTCAAGCCGCTTTTGGCCGGGACGGCAATCATTGCTCTCGCCGGCTCTTCGTTGGTTTATGCGCAGCAAGGTTTCGGCGCACACGGCAATGTTGGCGACGGCAGGGATGGCGGTCCGCGTTTCGAGCAACGTCATCGGCTGAGCATTGCCGACATCACGGCATTCACCGATGCGCGCATCGCCGCTCTGAAGGCGGGCTTGGAACTGACACCGGATCAGGCCAAGAACTGGCCGCCGTTCGAGCAGGCGTTGCGCGATATGGCTCAGTTGCGCATCCAAAATATCCAGGCGCGCTTGTCCGGCGAACAGCAGACTTCGACGACGCCGTTCGATCGCCTGGAACGGCGGGCCGACAACATGGCCAAACGGAGCGCGGCGCTGAAGAAGGTCGCGGACGCCGGCGCGCCGCTCTATCAGAGCCTCAATGACGATCAGAAGCAGCGCTTCAAGATGCTGGCGCGAATCTACGGCCGCATCCCCGCATGCACGCCTTCATGGAGCGGGGCTGGCGCCACGGCATGCGATTTGGCGAGGGTTATGGGCGCGGTGGCCAAGGATTCGGTCACTTCGGCCCGCAGCACGACGGCGGCGACACTGAACAGGGTCAGGGCCAAGGCTCACAGCTATAATTATTGCGCGATTGCCGGCGCTCGCTGAATCCCCCTCCCTGCAGCGGGCGCAACAGCGGAAGCCGTAGGACACTGGTCTTGCGGCTTTCGCGCTTTAAGGCGCCGTTACCGCGCCAGCGGGCCGTTCGCCTTTTTCCAAGCGTCGATGCCGCCGGCAATGTGACAGGCGGTTTTCAGTCCCGCGTCCTGCGCCGCCTGCACCGCCATCGCCGAGCGCTCGCCAAAGGCGCACAGGAACACGATGCGCTTGCCGGCAGCCGTCGCCAATTCGTGCAGCATGCCGCCGGGACCGATTTCCTCCTGCAGGCTCGGATAGGGCGCGTGCAGCGAGCCGGGAATGACGCCATGCTTCTCGCGCTCGCTTTTCTCGCGCAAATCGACAATCGCAATCTCGGGCCGGCCACGCGCCGCGATGGCTTCGGCCGCAGTCAGAGCCCAGCCTTTGCGCGCCACTTCTTCCTGATGCAGGCCGACGTGCATATTGGCCGGTACGGCAACGTCCATCATCTTCGGATTGGGCAGTTTCAGGTTATTCATCAGCTCGGCATATTCGTCCATCGACTTCACTTTGAGCCGCGGATTGAACAGCTTCTCCTCGCCGATGGTCGAAACCGTATCGCCCTTATAATCGTGCGCCGGGTAGACGAGCGTCGCGTCGGGCAATTTTAACAGCCTGTTGAAAATCGAATCGTATTGCGCGCGCGGATCGCCGTTCTGAAAATCGGTGCGGCCGGTGCCGCGAATGAGCAGCGTATCCCCGGTGAAGACGCGGTCGGCGAATAGAAACGAGTAGGAATCGTCGGTGTGGCCGGGCGTGTAGAGCACGTCGAGGCGCAAGCCCTCGATCTCGATCCGGTCGCCGTCGGCGACCCGCATGGAAACGACATCGGCTTTGGTGCTTTCGCCCATCACGGTGATGCAATGGGTGCGGTCACGCAACGCGCCGAGCCCGGTAATGTGGTCGGCATGCAGATGAGTGTCGGCGGCTTTGACCAGCTTGAGTTCAAGCTCGCGGATGAGCTGCAAATAGCGGTCGACCTTTTCTAGCACCGGATCGATGATCAGCGCCTCGCCGCCCTGCCGGCTGGCAAGGAGATAGGTGTAGGTACCGGAGGTTGCGTCGAAGAGCTGGCGGAAGATCATGTGCGACTCCGACCGGCATCGTAGACCAGAGTGCGGCGACTGTCGCCGACAATTCTCAACATGGCCGGTTGCCGCCCGCCCCAGCAAAATCGCTCGCCAGGAAGTATAGCGCGGTTCAACGCGCAGCGTCACTGGACGTAAATCATCTTCCGTGTCATGCCGCCGTCGACGAAGAAATTGGCGCCGGTGACGAAGCCGGAGCGCTTTGCGTCAAGCAGCCAGGCAACGATCTCGGCGATATCTTCGGGCTTGCCGACGCGGCCCACAGGATGTTGCCGGTGGTCCTCGCGGCGCAGCGCGCCATAGTCCTTTGTCTCGATCCAGCCGGGGCTCACGCAATTGACGCGCACGTCCGGCCCGAGACTGATGGCGAGCGCGTGCGTGAGCGTAACGAGGCCGCCTTTGGTCGCGGAATAGGATTCGGTATTCGCTTCCGACATCAATGCGCGCGTCGAGGCAATCGTGACGAGCGCGCCGCGCGCTTTGCGCAATGGTTTTTCGGCGGCGCGGGCGAGCAGAAACGCCGCGGTCAGATTGGTGTCAATGACGCGGTGCCACTCGGCAAGCGTCAGCCGGCGGATCGGCTTGCGGATCATGATGCCGGCATTAGAGACCACCGCGTCGAGCCGGCCGAAGCGGCGGAGGATCGTGTCGACTGCATTCGCCACGGTTTCTTCGTCGCGCACGTCGCCTTCGATGGCCAGCACGTTGCGGCTCGCCGGCGGAAAAACCCGGCGCAATCCGCTGCCCGGTAGATCGATGACGCCGAGATTCCAACCGGACGCGAGCAAATGCCTGGCGATGGCGCGGCCAATACCGTTCGCCCCTCCGCTGACCAGCGCTGCCTTTTTTGGTGCCATCAGCTGACCCTCAACTCAGCAGGGGGAGGGAAGGAGCGAACCGCAAATTCTCTCTTCTCCCTGAAAGGGGGAGGAAAGAGTTGGGAGCCAATTCCACAAGACATATGGGAAAGGCGTTGCTTGGGCGCTGTGTGCGACGCAACGACGGTCTTACTTGTCGCGCTCGATCGGCGAATCCGGCCGCGAGCCCCATTCCGCCCAGGAGCCGTCATAGAGGCCCTTCGGCTCCTTACCGAGCGACTCCAGCGCGAAGCTTAAGACCGCGGCGGTCACGCCCGAACCGCACGTCGTGATGATCGGCTTGTCGAGATCGACGCCGGCCGATTTGAAGGCCGCCGTCACGCGCTCGCGCGAGGCGAGCCGGCCGTTTTCGAGGAGACGGTCGTAGGGCACATTGAACGAGCGCGGCATGTGGCCGGAGCGCAGCTCCGGCCGCGGTTCCGGCGCTTTGCCGGCAAAGCGTTCCGCCGAGCGTGCATCGATAATCTGCACGCTGTCATCGGTCAGCGCCATGCGCACGTCGTCAAGCGTCGCGACGGCGCCGACATTCATCTCGGCGGTGAATGTCTTCGGCGCGCGCTTGGTGTCGCCGGTCTCGGTCGGCCGGCCTTCGGCTTTCCACTTTTTCAATCCGCCGTCGAGGATGTAGACCGATTTCGCGCCGAATACCCGGAACGTCCACCACACGCGCGGCGCAGAAAATACTCCGGGTTGCGCTGGATCATAGCTGTCATAGACCACGACGGTGTCGCCGTCGCCGATGCCGAGGCCGCCGATCACTTCGCCGAATTGCGCGGGGCCGGGCAACATGTGCGGCAGGTCGGTCGAATGATCACTCACCGCTTCGATATCGAAGAACACGGCGCCGGGGATGTGGCCGCTGCGATATTCGGCGTGGGCGTCGCGCTTCTGCGTCGGCAGAAAATAGGAAGCGTCAACGGCGACGACATGCGGGTCGCGCAAGCGTTCGGTAAGCCAGTCGGTCGAAACCAGGTAGCGGCTCGTGGGCGATGGGACAGGGGTTTCGGTTCGCAACATGATTGTTCTCAACCTGCTAACGCCGGGGCGATGGCGAAGTTCATTCGTAGGGAACTTTGATGCTGGACTTGCGTTCGAGCCAAGCCGGTACCGGCAGGTTCTTCTCGCGCAGAAACGCCGGATTGAACAGCTTCGATTGATAGCGCGTGCCATAGTCGGCGAGCACGGTGACGACGGTGTGGCCGGGACCGAGTTCCCTGGCGAGGCGAACGGCGCCGGCGATGTTGATGCCGGACGAGCCGCCGAGGCAGAGACCTTCGTGTTCAAGCAGATCGAAGATGATCGGCACCGCCTCGGCATCGGGGATCTGGTAGGCGACGTCGATCGGCGCATCTTCGAGATTCTTGGTGATGCGGCCCTGGCCGATGCCCTCGGTGATCGACGAGCCTTGCGATTTGAGCGTGCCGGTCGTGTAGTAGCTGTACAGCGCCGCGCCCATCGGGTCGGCCAGCGCAATGCGGACATTCTTGTTGCGCGCCTTGAGCGCCATGGCGACGCCGGCGAGCGTGCCGCCGGTGCCGACCGCGCAGGAAAAACCGTCGACCTTGCCGTCGGTCTGCCGCCAGATTTCCGGTCCCGTCGTGTCGATGTGGCCTTGGCGATTGGCGACGTTGTCGAACTGATTGGCCCAGATCGCGCCGTTCTTTTCTGTCTTTGCCAATTGCGCGGCAAGCCGCCCCGAGACCTTCACGTAGTTGTTGGGATTGGAATAGGGCACCGCCGGCACTTCGATCAATTCCGCGCCGCACAGCCGCAACGTGTCCTTCTTTTCCTGGCTTTGCGTTTCTGGAATCACGATGACGGAACGAAAGCCCATGGCATTGCCGACCAAGGCGAGCCCAATGCCGGTATTGCCGGCGGTGCCTTCGACGATGACGCCGCCGGGCCCCAGCTCGCCCTTTTTCACCGCGTCCTCGATGATGAACAGGGCGGCGCGGTCCTTGACCGACTGACCGGGGTTCATGAACTCGGCCTTGCCGAGAATGGCGCAGCCGGTCGCCTCCGAGACCCGCTTGAGTTTGATCAGTGGCGTATTACCGATCGCCTCGATGATTCCGTTGCAAAACTGCATGATCTTATCCCGTGCGGGAGAAACTAGATGACCAAGACTTTGGAAACAAGGCTAACGCAAATACCAGCAATTTACGCAACGCCGTCGAAACCATAAGGACGCATTGCGGCTCGACGCTGCGGCTATTCACCGTTTTTTTCCGGCGGCCGCGCTAAGCGATACGACGGGGTTTCACGACGCGTTGTTCGCGTCACTCCGGTTGAGCGCGATGAATCTCGACGTCAATACCCTGTTTCTGGTGACGATCTACGTGGAAGCGATCCTCGGATTGCTGCTGTTGTTTGCGTGGGTCCAGAATACCGCGATCTACGCGGTGGCCTGGTGGGGCTTTGCCGACCTGTTGCGGGCGGCCTCGGTCGTGTTGTTCGGCTTGTACGGGTCGGTCTCCGATCTGATCTCGATCGATCTCGCCAATGCGCTGTTGTTCACCGCTTTCGCGCTGACCTGGACCGGGGCGCGCGTATTCGATCACCGCAGACCGCTACCGATCCTGATGTTCGGCGGCGCCGCCGTGTGGCTCATTCTCAGCCGCGTCCCAAGCATTGCCGCGTCATGGGACGTGCGTGTGCTTTTGAGCTCCGGCATCATCGCGACCTATACCTGGGCGACGGCCTACGAATTCTGGCGCGGGCGCAGCGAGCCTCTGGTGTCGCGCTGGCCGGCGATCTTCATGCTGTTCGCTCATGGCGCGCTCTATCTGTTGCGCACGCCGTTCGGCGCGATGCTGCCGTGGTTGCCGGCCGGCAACGTGGTGTTGCAGAGCGTCTGGCTCACCGTGCTGAGCTTCGAGGCGCTGCTGTTTACGATTTCGATCGCCTTCATTCTGCTGGCGATGGCGAAGGAACGCACCGAATACCGCCACAGGACGGCAGCCCTCATCGATCCGCTCACCGGCATCTCCAATCGCCGCGCTTTCCTCCAGGACGGCGAAGCGCAACTGCGCCGGCAAGCGGCCGATCCGCGGGCGCTCGCGGTCATGCTGCTCGACCTCGACAATTTCAAATCGATCAACGACCGTTTCGGTCACGCCATCGGCGATCGCGTGCTGCAATTGTTCGCCAATGTCGCTGGCAACTGCATGCGCCTCGCCGATCTGTTCGGTCGGCTTGGCGGCGAGGAATTTGCAGCGCTTCTGGTCGACGCGACGCGCGAGCGAGCGATGGCGGTCGCCGAGGACATCCGCCGCGCCTTCGCCGCGGCTTGCAGTGAGGTGGACGGCCGGCCGGTGGTTGCCACCGTGAGCATCGGCATCGTCATCAGCTATGACGCGGTGCTCGATATTTCGGCGCTGCTGGCGCAGGCCGATCATGCGCTCTATCGCGCCAAGGACCACGGCCGCAATCGTGTCGAGATGGCGTCGATTGAGCTCATTCTCGATCGCATCAAGCGGAATGCCGCTGCCGTTCCCAGCGCCGATATGGCCGCCCGGTCGGCCGCGTAACCGGCGATCCCTGTCCTTTACTTGACCTCCGCCGGGGTCGCCGTGCCCGGTCCCTCGCCGACGACGAGCAAGACCGCGTCCTCGTTCTTGGCGCCGTCGAAATGGACCTGCTTTCCGTAATGGGTGACGAACGTGCCGGCCGGCATGGGCACTGTGCCATCGGGATCGAATGTGGTGCCGGTGCCGACCCACCACGTGCCCTTGAGCACGGTGATGAAACGATCGTGCGGATGGAAATGCGGGTGGCTGAAATGGTTGCCGGCCAGCCATTTGACCATGACGACGTAGAGCCCCTCGTTGTTGTGGTCGCCGACCAGCAGTGCGTTCTGCGCGCCGGACGCGCTCGGCGGCGACCATTGAATTTGGTCGGCAAGCTTGTAGGTCACGGCTGCCGGGTCTAGTCGCTCCGCGGCGCGCGCTAGGGTACTCGACAGAATCGGCGCGAAGACCGGCAGCAGGGCCAGCGACCGTCGCGTCAACAATGTCATCGAAATCCTCCTTCGGTATTTGCGCTTAGGAGAGCGCTGCAATGACGCTATCGCGTTGCGACCCGCGGCGCGAGATGGGATTCTGCCCAATGTCCGACCGCGCAATTGACGCCGGCCGACTGTATTGCTTGGCTGTGCGCGACGCCGGAGCAAATGCAATGAAGCGCAGCAGCGAGCGCATTCTCACGACCCATGTCGGCAGCCTGATCCGGCCGCCGGCGCTGCAGGACTTCCTGCGGTTAAAACAGGCCGGCAAGCCGTACGATAAGCCCGCCTATGACGCCTGCCTGCGGCAGTCGGTAGCCGAAGTCGTGCGCCAGCAGGCCGACGTCGGCATCGACGTCATCAGCGACGGCGAATTCGGCAAATCGATTTCCTGGTCGCAATACGTGCTCGAACGATTGAGCGGTTTTGAGCGGCGGCCGATCAAGCCCGGAGGCAATCCATTTACTCGCGGCGTCGACCGTGAAAAGTTTGCCGAATTCTATGCTGATCTCGACGCCCGCGAAGGCGTGTCGACGACGGTCGAAGCGGTGTGCGTCGGCCCGATCACCTATACTGGGCAGGCCGAGCTGGCGCGCGACATCGACAATTTCAAAACTGCGCTCAAACAGGTCAACGTCGAGGAAGCATTCCTTCCCGTCGCCGCGCCGGCGAGCGTCATTCCGGATCGCAAGAACGAATATTACAAGACCGACGAGGAATTGATCCGCGCCATCGGCGCGGCGATGCGCACCGAATATCGCATGATCATCGACGCCGGCTTCGTGCTGCAGCTCGACGACGCGCGCGCCGCCGTCACCTATGATCGCATGGTGCCGCCGGCGAGTTTCGCCGACTACCGCAAATGGCTCGGCTTGCAGGTCGACGTGCTCAACGAGGCGATTGCCGGACTGCCGGCCGATCGCATCCGCTATCACGTTTGTTGGGGCAGCTGGCCCGGCCCGCATACAACCGACGTGCCGCTCAAAGATATCGTCGACCTCATTCTGGGCATGAAGGTCGGCGCTTATGTCATTGAGGGCGCTAATCCCCGTCACGAGCATGAATGGCGGGTGTGGGAAAGCGCCAAGCTGCCGCCGGACCGTGTTCTCATTCCCGGCGTGATCAGCCATGCCACCAACGTCGTCGAGCATCCGGAACTGGTGGCCGAGCGCATCGTGCGGCTGGCGCGGCTGGTCGGGCGCGAAAATCTCATCGCCGGCACGGATTGCGGCTTCGCCCAAGGGCCGTTCCATCGCCGCGTGCATCCCAGCATCATGTGGGCGAAACTCGACGCGCTGGTCAAAGGCGCAAAGCTCGCCAGCGCGCAGCTATGGGGCAGCGCGCCGGCCTAACAAGCTTTGCCATGCCAGCGGGGCAGGGGTCTCACCCGGACGGGTTCATGAACCGGACGAGATTTGCTAGATTGGATCATAGCACCAACGACGCTCTCAGGGAGATCGATCATGCTTGACGTCACCAAGCGACAGGGAACGGCCCCGTTCGACACCGCTCGCCTCGACCGGTTCATGGACGACGCCGGGATGGACGTGCTCATCGCCACGTCGAAGCACAACATTCAATATCTCCTTGGCGGCCATCGCTCGTTCTTTTTCGAATCGATGGATGCGATGGGATTAAGTCGCTACCTGCCGGTTTTTGTCTATGCCAAGGGCGAGCCGCAGAAGGCGGGCTTTTTTGGCCATCGCATGGATCGTTTTCAGAACGAGGTGGCGCCGCTGTGGACCGCCGAGATCAACACCAAGAGCTCCGGTTCTGTCGATGCGATGGAAAAGGCCGCCGAGTACGCGCGCCGGCTCAATGCCAAGCCGAAACGGGTCGGCATTGAAACGGCATTCCTTCCGGTGGATGCCGCTGCGGTGGTCCGCAAGGCGCTCCCGAACAGCGAATTTGTCGACGCGCTGTTCGTGCTGGAGCGGCTGCGCGCGGTCAAATCGCCGCAAGAATTGGAAATGCTGCGCATCGCGTCCGATAAGGTGATCGATTCGATGCAGGCGGTGTTCCAGAATTTCGGCGCCGGCGCGACCAAGGCGGAATTGGCCGAAGCGCTGCGCCGCGAAGAGACCTCGCGTGGTTTGACCTTTGACTATTGCCTGGTCGCGGCCGGATCGAGCCTCAATCGCGCCCCGTCCGATCAGTGCTGGGAAAAGGGAGACGTGCTGTCGCTCGATTCCGGCGGCAATTATCACGGCTATATCGGCGATGTGGCGCGCATGGGCATCATCGGCGAGCCGGATGCCGAGCTGGTCGATCTGCTGGCTGAAGTCGAAGCCGTCGAGCAAGCCTCGATGAAGCCGATCCGGCCCGGCGCGCTGGGCAAGGAAGTCTACGCGGCGGCGAACCAAGTGCTGCACAAATCCAAGGTGCACAATCACACCGAATTTCTTGCCCATGGCATGGGACTGGTCAGCCACGAAGCGCCGCGGCTTACCAATTCGGGTCCGGTGCCCTATGACGCCTACGATGCCGATCGCCCGCTCGAAACGGGCATGGTGGTCTCGGTGGAAACCACGCTGCAGCATCCGCAGCGCGGCTTCATCAAACTCGAGGACACGGTCGTGGTGACGCCGACCGGATTCGAAGTCTATGGCGATCGCATCCGCGGCTGGAACCGAGCCGGCGGATCGGCTTAGACGCGGTAACAATTGCAGGCGAGATACGGAGCGCGGTCGCGCGCGCGACTGCGTGCCCGTTGCATTCTCCATCGGTTGATCGAGGATGTGGGATTATGATTTTATTGCACGAGGCGGCAAATCACCTTGGGTCGATCGACTTGCATCATTGCGCGATGTTCAAGCAATGTCGGGTCATGCGTCGTTGACGACGTCCAGCATGGCAAAAAATCTAGGAATTGTCGTTCCCTATCGAGACCGCGCGCAGCATTTGCAGATATTTGTTCCGCATATTGCGGCGGTTTTCTCACGCGCTGCGAAAGTTATTGGCGGAAATATCTCGCTGATGGTCGTTCAACAGGAACATGGACTTGAGTTCAATCGTAGATTGATGAAAAATATCGGTTATTCCCTATCCAAAAACGCCTGCGACTACGTTTGCTTTCACGACGTAGATTATTTGCCGATTTGCGCGGATTATTCGGAACCAGATGGATTTGCGCCGATCGTTTGGTATGGCGCCGAGCAGAACACCGATCTACGCGGAATTACCACTTCATATAATCTCGTGCTGTTTTTCGGTGGGGTCGTGCTATTTAGAAATGATGATTTTGAAAAGGTGAATGGCTTCGCAAACGCGTATTGGGGATGGGGCTACGAAGATATGGATGTTTTTAATCGCTGTCTTGTGGAAGGCGTGCCGTTAACGCGTCGAAAGGGCACATTTAATCATCTCCCCCATATGCATATGGGGGTCGATAAACCGGGACAGACGGTGACGCCATCCGCGGCGCATGTGCGGAACAGGGAGATATTCCAGAAGCGATTTCTTCCTCCCGTGCAGTTGCATCCTTCAAAAAGGTGAAATCGACGCCAACCGTCAAACTTGCATGAAGGATGTCGACGGCCTTTTAACAATCGAGTTCTCAGTCTTAGACCGAAAGTCACTGCCAAGTCCGACCACGGATGAACGCGGTCTAAAGATTGAAATGGTCACTGTCTCGATACCGCGGCCAAAATGATGCCGGCATATCCTGATGCGCGTTGCGTTTCTTGATCTGGGAAATCTCGATTACACGACGATAACGCCGAAGCAACGTCCGCTCGGCGGTATGCAATCCGCGGTATGCTACCTCGCAACCGCACTGGCCGCGCGAGGGCACAGCGTTGCGTTGATAAATCGAACGACAACGCCCGGTTGATACGGAGGTGTCGATTGCGTCAGGCTCGACACGGTGGGCGCGGCTTCTCTCAACGGCTTTGACGCGGTCATCAGCATCTCCATAGGAAGCACGAAGTTACGGCACATAGGCGTGACGCGGCCGTTGATCTTATGGACCGGACACGACGTCGATCGGCCTGCGGTGGAGAGCCTTCGCGAAGGCGCCGAGCGATTTTTGTGGGACAAATTCGTTCTGGTGAGCGATTGGCAGGCGGCCAGATATTCGGCAAGATTCAACATCAAGCCGGAGCACATCAGCGTGCTGCGAAACGCCATTGCTCCAGCGTTTGAACGGTCGCTTCGCGGTCGGCCGTATTTTTTTGTATCCGGGCGGCCGCCTGTACTGATCTATTCCGGCACGCCGTTTCGCGGCCTCGATGTGCTGCTCGGCGGGTTTTCTCGCATCCGTACCCGCGTTCCCGGATGCGAGGCGACTATTTGCTCCAGTATGGCAGTCTATCAGGCGCCTCTTGAACTGGATTCCTATCGTTCGCTTTACGACCTTTGCCGCGCGACGGAGGGAATTCATTATATCGGTTCGATTGGTCAGGATGCCCTCGCCCAAACCGTGAGCGAGGCCGACATTTTCGCCTATCCCAGCACCTTTGCGGAAACGTCCTGCATCGCGCTCATGGAAGCCATGGCGAGCGGCTGCATGGTCATGGCTTCGAAGCTCGGTGCATTACCGGAAACGGCCGCGGGCTTTGGCAGCTTCTGCGAGCGGCCAGCCGATCCCCGGCGATTTGCCGAGTTCTATGCCGATTGCATGGTGCAAACGATTCACGACGCCTATAAAAGTCCGGAACAATGGGCGGCTCGGATCGACGAACAACGGGCGTTTGCCTTGAACAACTATGTATGGAGCCGGCGCGCCGCGGAGTGGGAGGAGATGCTGACTGCCATGTCGCGTCAGCCGGTGCGAACGAAGGTCCCGCCACGAAGCGAACCGTGTCATTGCAGGTCCGGCAAAAGCTTCGAGCATTGTTGCGGGGCGACAGTCTGACGATTTTGGTCTCAGCCGGCTGGCGCGGCAAAGCCGGGAGCTTGGGGAAATTTCCGCCATGTCGCTGGTGCAGCCGCTTCCGATTTTTGACCATCTGCGAACTCGCCTCGATGCTCCAAGCGCCCTCTAGGCAGAATTTGGGGGCTATTTGGTTTCTCGAAGCTTGCGGCTATGTACTTGATTTATTTGGCTCCCCGGGCCGGATTCGAACCAGCGACCAACCGGTTAACAGCCGGTTGCTCTACCGCTGAGCTACCGGGGAAAAGCCTCTGCTCACATCGGGAAGCGGCATATAACAAAGGCGGCCGGGGTTTGAAAGCGTTAAGCGGCTAGCCCGCCTTCATTCGGCTTGCCACGCCAAGCTCGCGGCGGCTGATCTCGCCCGCCTTCGCTATGCCGAGGCAGCCTCTTGCCCGCTGCCCGCGCGAAAGCTGG
>CAWCQV010000015.1:0-19338 GCA_963797775.1 uncultured Alphaproteobacteria bacterium
ATTGCCCAGCTGGTCCGATCGACCCGCATGATGATGCGCTCCTGCGGACCGGACGTGCCGCCCTCGGAAAATCCGGGCGTCGCGCTCGGCATCGCGCTCGGCGCCGCTGCGGCGCGCGGCCGCGACAAGATCACGATCTTCGCCTCGCCTGCGCTGTCCAGTTTCGGCGCTTGGGCCGAGCAGCTATTTGCGGAGTCGACCGGAAAACAAGGCAAGGGACTTATCCCGGTCGACGGCGAGCCGCTTGGCAGGCCGGAAGTCTATGGCGACGATCGCTGCTTTATCGATCTCGCGCTCACGGGCGAAACCGACGACGCCCATGAGACGAAGCTCAAGGCGCTGGAGAAAGCCGGACATCCCGTCATTCGCATCGCGCAGAACTCGGTCGATCACATCGGCCAGCAATTCTTTCGTTTCGAGATTGCCACTGCCGTCGCCGGCGCGGTGATCGGCATCAATCCGTTCGATCAGCCCGACGTCGAGGCGAGCAAGGTCAAAACGCGCGAGCTGACCGCCGCATTCGAAAAGACAGGGGCGTTGCCGCCTGAGACACCGGTCTATTCCGATGCCTCGATCGCGCTCTTTAGCGACCGCAAAAATGCCGACGCGCTGCGCAGCGCCGGCGCCGACGGCGGCATTGAAAGCTGGCTTAAAGCGCACTTCGCGCGTCTCGGCGCCGGCGATTACGTGGCCATCCTCGCCTATCTCAGTCGTGACGAAGCGAACCTTGCGCGCCTGCAGCGATGGCGGCTTGCCTTGCGCGATCGCCACCACGTCGCGACGTGCCTGGAGTTCGGCCCGCGCTTTCTGCACTCGACCGGCCAAGCCTATAAAGGCGGACCCGATAGCGGTGTATTTTTGCAAATCACCTCGGACGATGCGAAAGATCTGCCCATTCCGGGGCACCGCGCGAGCTTCGGCGTGGTGAAAGCCGCGCAAGCGCGCGGCGATTTCGACGTTCTCGTCGAACGCGGCCGGCGCGCTTTGCGCGTCCATCTCAACGGCGATCTGGATTCGGGCCTCGCCGCACTGGAAGCCGCGGTGCAACGTTCGCTGGCGTGAATGGAGCGCTGACATGCAGATCGGGGTGATCGGTCTCGGGCGGATGGGCGGCAATATCACGCGCCGCTTAATGCAGAACGGCCATGAAGCCGTTGTCTACGATCATAACGCTGCGGCGATTGCCGAAGTAAGCCGCGCCGGCGCGGTCGCCGCAACGGGGCTCGACAAGCTCGTACAAGAACTGCATCCGCCGCGCGCGGTCTGGGTGATGTTGCCGGCCGGCAAGATCACCGAGGAGGTCATTGTCGATCTGGCGAAATTGCTGCAGCCGGGCGATGTCGTGCTCGACGGCGGCAACACCTTTTGGAAGGACGACATCCGCCGCGCCAAAATGTTGCAGGTGCGCGACATCCATCACGTCGATGTCGGCACGAGCGGCGGCATCTGGGGACTTGAACGCGGCTATTGCATGATGATCGGCGGCGCCAAGGAGATCGTCGACCGGCTCGATCCGATCTTCAAGGCGCTGGCTCCGGGTCTCGGCAATGTATCGCGCACGCCGGCCGCGACGGCCGCGATCCGCGCGCCGAGCAAGGCTACATCCATGCCGGGCCGAATGGCGCCGGACATTTCGTCAAGATGGTGCACAACGGCATCGAATACGGCTTGATGCAGGCCTTCGCCGAGGGCTTCGATATTTTGAAGAATGCCAATAGCGCAAGCTTGCCGGAAGAAATGCGCTTCGATCTCGATCTCACCGATATCGCCGAAGTCTGGCGCCGCGGCAGCGTCATCAGTTCGTGGCTGCTCGATCTGACGGCGAGCGCGCTGGCGGCCGATCCAAAGCTGGCCGGCTTCGAAGGCGTGGTCGAGGATTCCGGCGAAGGCCGCTGGACCGTGATGGCCGCGATCGAAGAGGCAGTTCCGGCCGACGTGCTATCCGCCGCCCTCTACACCCGCTTCCGCTCGCGGCGCGAGCACACTTTTGCGGAAAAGATCCTCTCGGCGATGCGCAAAGGCTTCGGCGCTCACGTTGAGCCAAAACGGGGGGCGACAGACCGGAAGGCTAAAGCGTCATGACGGCCAGAAACGGTGCGCGGACCGCCGCCACCACGGCACGGCCGGCCGATCCGTGTTGCCTCGTGATTTTCGGCGCTTCCGGCGACCTCACGCACCGGCTCCTTGTGCCCGCGCTTTATAATCTCGCCGTCGAAGGCCTTTTGCCGAAAGCCTTCGCCTTGATCGGCGTCGCCAGGAGCGCCTCGTCGAGCGAAGCCTTTGCCGCCGATCTTGCCAACAGCCTGCCGAAATTCGCCACGCGGGACATCGATCAACGCGCGGTCAAGCGCGTGCTCGGCTGTGTCGCTTATGTTCAGGGTAGCCCCGACGACAACGAGACTTATCGAAAAATCGGCCACGAGCTTAAGCGCATCGAGCGCGAGCGCGGCACCCGGGGCAACCGGCTGTTCTATCTGGCGACGCCGCCCGCCGGATTTGCCCCGATCGGCTGCCATCTCGGCAAGTCCGGACTGGCGCGCGAGGAGAACGGCGCCTGGCGGCGCATGGTCATCGAGAAACCGTTCGGCACCGACCTCGCCTCGGCGCACGCACTTAATCAAAAGCTGCTCGGCATCCTCAATGAAGACCAGATCTTTCGCATCGACCATTATCTCGGCAAAGAGACCGTGCAGAACATTATGGTGCTGCGCTTCGCCAACGGACTGTTCGAACCGATCTGGAACCGGCACCATATCGAGCATGTGCAGATCACGGTCGCGGAATCGCTCACCGTCGGACGCCGCGGCAATTATTACGACGTGACCGGCGCGTTACGCGACATGGTGCCGAACCATCTGTTCCAGCTGCTGTCGCTCATTGCCATGGAGCCGCCCTCGCGCTTTGCCGCGGACGCGGTGCGCGCCGAGAAAGCGCAGTTGCTCGACGCCGTCCAACTGCAAAGCCATGACGAGGCCTTGCGTAATTCCGTGCGCGCGCAATATGGCGACGGCTACGTCGAAAATCACGCGGTCGATGCTTATCGCAAGACTGCGGACGTCAAGCCCGACAGCACCACGGAAACCTACGTCGCGCTCAAGCTCATGATTGACAATTGGCGCTGGGCGCAGGTGCCATTCTATTTGCGCACCGGCAAGGCGTTGCGCGCCAAACAGACCGAAGTGGCGATCAAATTCAAGCAGGCGCCGATCGCCATGTTCCGCGACACGCCGATCGATCGCCTGGCCGAAAATTTCCTGGTGCTCGGAATTCAGCCGAACGAGTGCATCGGCCTCGAATTCAATGCCAAGATTCCGGGCCCGACGATCGCCATCGGCGGCGTCGGCATGACCTTCAAATACGAGGATTATTTCGATATTGCGCCGGCGACTGGCTACGAGACGCTGATCTACGACTGCATGATCGGCGACGCGATCCTCTATCCACGCGCCGACGGCATCGAGGCAGGCTGGCGCGCGGTGCAGCCATTTCTCGATGTCTGGCGCGACACGCCAACAACGGGTCTCGCAATCTATCGCGCCGGCAGCGAAGGCCCAAAGGAGGCCGACGAACTGCTCGCCAGGGATGGCCGCCGCTGGCGGCCGATCGCATGAGTCGCGCCATGAATGCCAAATTGGATGCCAAATCGCCTGCCCAGATTATCGTTGTGGAAGACGCCCCGGCGCTCGCCGATGCTGCGGCGCGCCACCTCATCGATCGCGTGACCGGAAAGGACCGCGCCGCGGTCGCCCTGACCGGCGGCTCGAGTCCACAGGGACTTTACCGCCTGCTCGCCGAAGACCCCTGGCGCAGCGAAGTGCCGTGGGATCGCGTGCACTGGTTCATCGGCGACGACCGTTTCGTTCCGGAGACCGATCCGCTCAGCAATATGGGCGCGGTGCGACGCCTATTTCTCGACCGCGTCCGCGCGCCGCGGCAGAACATCCATCCGATAGCGACGGATACCAATTATCCCGAAGGCGCGGCGCGGCTCTATGAGAACGATCTCAAGGCATATTACGGCGCCGAGCGGCTCGATCCGGCGCGGCCGATGTTCGATCTCGTGCTGATGGGGCTCGGCGCCGACGGTCACACTGCGTCGCTGTTTCCGAACTCGCCGGCGCTGAACGAGACGCAACGCTGGGTGCTCGGCATCGCCAAAGCCGGCATGGAGCCGTTCGTGCCGCGCGTCACGTTGACGTTTCCGGCGCTCGCTTCGACGCGCGAAATGCTGTTCCTTATCGACGGCGCGGACAAGCGCACAATCTTAAGCCGCGTCCTCTCCGGCGAAGACCTCCCCGCGCGCCGCGCCTATGCCGACGGCGACCTCGTCTGGCTGGTCGTCCGCGTGGCTGCGCCTGAGCACTGAGCATGGAAGCGATGACGCCTTCCGACAACGTCGCCGTCCTGGTCGTGATGGGCGTTTCCGGCTCCGGCAAAAGCACGATCGCCGCCATGCTGGCGCATCGCCTGCGCTGGATTTACGAGGACGGCGATTGGCTGCATCCCAAATCCAACATCGAAAAAATGCACCACGGCGAGCCGCTCGACGACGCGGACCGCTGGCCGTGGCTCCACGCCATCGCCGATTGGATCGACGCCACCCGGAAATCCGGCAATCGCGGCGTCGTTGCCTGTTCGGCGCTCAAGCGCGCCTATCGCGGCATCCTGGTGGGTGAGCGGCGCGACGTCAGGCTCGTTTTTCTGCAAGGCGACCGCGACCTCATTGCGCAGCGGATCGTCGCACGCGCGGATCATTTCATGCCGCCTGGCTTGCTCGACAGCCAGTTTAAGGCGCTGGAACCGCCCCAGGCGGACGAACGGCCCATCGTCGTTTCCATCGTTCCGCACCCCCGCGAGATTGTCGAGACGATCGTTCAAAAGCTCGGTATCGATGACCCTGCCGCCATCGACGCAAATCCTCCGGCGCGATATTAGATTGGGACCCGTAAGAATCCCTCAGGCACCGATCAGATGAACGAGCAGCCACTTGCCATACCGGCCGCCGAGATGCCGGAACGCAAGGCCGATATCAGCCAGTTGCTCATCTTTTTTGCGCTGGTTTATGTCGTCGAGGGACTTGGCCAGGTCGTCGGCCTGATCTCGCAGCCGCTGACCTATTATCTGAAGCAAGTTCACGGTTGGACGCCGGTCCAGGTCACCGCCTTTTTCACCGCTTTCAACTTGCCGTGGATCATCAAGCCCGTCTACGGCATCATTTCGGACTTCGTGCCGGTGTTCGGCTATCGGCGCAAAAGCTACCTGATCATCGCCAATGTCGCTGCGATCGGCGGATATTTCTGGGTCACCGACCTTGTCAAGCCGACCGACATTGCGTTCGCGCTTATGCTCACGGCCTACGCGATGGCGATATCGAGCACTTTGTGCGGCGCGGTGCTGGTGGAGAACGGTCAAAGGCTGAGCCAGAGCGGGACTTTCGTCAATCAGCAATGGCTTTGGTACAACATTGCCGCCATGACGGCCGCTATCGTCGGCGGCCAACTGGTACAGCGCCTCGCCCCGGCCGCAGCGCTCCATGTTGCCGCCGCCATTGTCGCGTGCGCGCCGTTTGCCGTCATCGCCGGCACCGTGTTTTTGATTCCCGAGAAAAAAAGGCGGGTCGACGTCCAAGGCATGAAAGATTCGTTCCGCGGCCTGATGATGGCTTTCGACCGGCGGCAGCTGTGGATCGTCGCCGGCTTCATCTTTCTCTACTACTTCAGCCCCGGAATGAGCACGCCGCTCTACTATCACATGACCGACGATCTGCAATTTTCTCAAGCCTATATCGGGGTGTTGGGATCGATTGGTTCGGCCGGCTGGGTCGTCGGCGCGCTGGTGTACCGGAAGTTCTTCGGCAGCCTGACCTTGAAGAGACTGCTCAATCTGAGCATCGCTATCGGCACGGTGGCGACGATGGCATTCCTGTTCTTTTGGAATGAGCCGGCTGCGGCGGTTATCAGCTTCGGCGCCGGTTTCGCCGCGATGCTCGCGACCGTGGCGACCATCACGCTGGCCGCCGACTATTGCCCGAAGCGCGCGGAGGGATTTTCCTTTGCCATACTGATGTCGATCATCAATCTCGCGACGACGCTTGCCGACAATATCGGCTCGTTTCTTTACACCCACGTTTTCCACAAGTCGTTGCCGCCGCTGATCCTGATTTCCGCGGCCTTTACCGCCTTCGCCTTCGTGCTGGTGCCGCTTTTACGCCTCGGAAATAAGCGCCAAGGCGAGTCCGTCGAGCTCCACGAGCGCATGGAACCGCTCGGCCCTGTTGCGCGTTGAATAGTTCAGTCGGGCGTGATCTAATCCGACAAGCAATAGTCCGTTTTCCGAGATTGTGCTTCAACAATTGGGTGCCTGATCATGCGAAAGGTCGGCGCTTCTCTTGCGGTAGCGGCGCTTTCAGCCATTATTTTTGGTTCGTCGCCTGCCGCGGCCTTTGGCCTGCGTCTTGGCCCGTTCCATATCGGCGTGCCGTTTTATTTTCCGCATTTTCGATTTCACCATCACCTCTATATGCGGGCCAGCCGGCCCGACGTCGCGCACTCCGAGTCTCCCCAAGGCATGACGTCAGCGCTGCTTTATCCGAACCTTGCTTTGCCCGCGATCTTCCAAAACGTGTTCTTCCCCGATTATGCGTCGCCGTGGCCGCTCGGCTATGAGCGCATTTTCTCGACCGCCTTTGCGAATCTGCCGGCAAGCGAAGACCGCCGGCTGTGCCAGCCGTCCGTCGATGCCAATGCCATCGTTGCACGCGTTCAGGCCGAAGTGACGCCGAGCGCCGATCAGGTGCAGCTGTTGCAGAAGCTCGGCGGCGCACTCGGCGCGGCAGACGGTTTCCTGGCAAAGGCGTGCCCGACCGAGCTTCCGGCGCAGCCCGTTGCCCGACTGCAGCTGATGGAGTCGCAGATCGAGGAACTGACCATGGCGGTCGCTATCATTCGCCAGCCGCTGCAGGATTTCGAACAATCGCTTACCGACGAGCAGAGAGTGAAGTTCACGGCCGTCCCGACGAGCTCCCCGACCGCCGATCATCAAAGTCAGTCCGCCGCGATCGCTCCGTCTTGCGGCGGGTCGTCCACCGCAATCGACGCGACGATCGATCAGATCGATAAATCGGTGCAGCCGACCGATGCGCAACGGCCGGCCTTGGACAGTGTCAGACAGGCCTTCGGCAAGGCCATCGACGATCTCGACGCGCATTGTCCGACGACCGTGCCGCCTGCTGCGCTCGCACGTTTGGACGCCATCGAAGCCCGGCTCGATGCGACCTGGCGCTCGGTGCTGTCGATTCAGGTCGCGCTGGCAAACTTCGAAAATAAGCTCGACGATGCCCAGCGGGGCCGCTTCGACCAGATGAATTTCGCGGCGGCAAGATAATCTTAGTGAAGCATGGTCTTTTCCGATAACCGGTATCCGCCCCCGGATCAAGTCCGAGGGCAGGCTTTTCGGGATCATGTTTTAAATTGCCCTATTCTGTGCATTCCAATTGCGCTCGAGATTGGCGATCAGCGCCGGGCTGAAATGGCAGAAGGCCTGCTCGCGGGCATAGACCGCCATGTAGCGGCGGAACAGATCGAGCGGCTCCTGACCGACGCGAATGGCGCGGCGATTGCCGGCGGCGCTGACGACGCCCGAACTGGTAAAGCCGTCGATCACCTGCTCGAGCGCGGCGTCGATCGACGAAGGCGCCGCGATCTGGTCGCAGATCAGCCGTCCCTCGGGCGTATCGCAGTCGAGCCGGCGGCCGTAGAGGATCGCTTGGCGCGCGATGCGGTCGCCGGTGAAACGCCAGAGCCGCAAATTTGCCGCGCCCGGTATGATGCCTTCCTTGCGTGCCGGTAGCGTCATATAGGCGTCGCTCGCCGCCAGCACATAATCGAGCGCGAGCAAAAGCTGGCAGCCGCCGCCGATGGCGAATCCCTCGACGACGCCGATCCACGGTTTCTCGATCGTGCCGCCGGAGAGTTCGTCGGGGCTTTTGTCCGGCCGCGCGACGCCGCGAAACAGCTTATTGACCAGCCCCATGTCGCGCTTGATGTACCAGACGTAGGCAATCTTGCCGCGATAGAGGTGAGTAAGGTTGATGCCGGCCGAGAACAGGTTGCGGCCGCGATATTTCGGATGCTCCACCGTGTCGCCGCGCAGCACGGCAATATCGGTTTCGCGATCGAGCGTGGCGACGTCGATTGCGATTTCTAGTCCGTCGAGCGTGGTCTCGTCCTCGGCATTGAGAAAGCGCGGATTGCGCATGGTCACGACCGCCGCCTTGCCGCGGCGCTCGAGGGTAGCGCCATCGAGCGCGAGCTGGCCTCGCTCAGCGAACCGCCGGCTGTGTTCGACCGCCTCCGGCCGCGGCAGCAGCATGGCGTGACACAGATGCGTCCCCGCCGCGGGGTGCGCGAGAACGTGCGACAGCAACAGGCCCTGATCGATCTCGGCGCCGTCCTTGTCGCGCTGTTGCAAGGCGTTCTCGCGCGAAAGCTCGTTGTCGTCCGGCACCAGGCCCGGCATGAGCCGGGCGGCATCGCGGACCAATTTTTCGACACGCACGAATTTCGCGAAATCGTCGGTCAGGCGGCGATACAGCGCCTCGACATGCGCAGAGAGAAAATTTTGCCGCGCGGCGCGGTCACGCGCCACGATCGCGGCGGCAGCCGCCGCCTGCGCATCCGAGCGCGCCGGCTTTGCCGGCAGACGCGCGATCAGCTCGGCGCCGATCTGCCATTGCCGCAATAAATTTTCGCTATCGCGGCCGAGGTCGCCGACGACGGCGCCGTCGCAAGCAAGCCATGGGGCGACCGCATCGCGCGGCAAGCCGGCATGGTCATAGATATCTGTCGAACGTTTGTTCGGTGCCACTGCCATAGCTCAATTCCGCGGTCGCTTGTCGATGACGCGTTTGGCTTTGCCTTGCGACCGTTCGATGCTGCCGGGCGCCACCGTGCGCACCGTCGTGGTCACGCCGACCCGCGCCTTGATAAGGTGTGCGCCGCGGTCCGCCAGCACCATCATCGCATCCGGCGGCAGCGCGTCGCGCGTTTCGACGATCACGGCAAGCTCGTCCAGCCGGTCGGGCCGCGTTACTTCGAGAATGTAATGCGGCGCGAACATCTGTTCCGTGGCCAGCGCCGCCTCGATCTGGCTCGGAAACACGTTCACGCCGCGGATGATCAGCATGTCGTCGCTGCGGCCCTTGATGCGCTCGATGCGGCGCATGGCGTGCTCATTGCCCGGAAGAAGGCGTGTCAGATCGCGGGTGCGATAGCGGATGACCGGCATAGCTTCTTTGGTCAACGAGGTCAGCACCAGTTCGCCTTCCTCGCCGTCGGGCAGCGCTTTGCCAGTATCGGGGTCGATGATTTCGGGAAAAAAATGATCCTCCCAGACAGTCAGCCCGTCCTTGGCATCGGCATATTCCTGGGCGACACCGGGCCCGATCACTTCCGACAGGCCATAGACATTGACGGCGTCGAGATCCAACCGCCGCTCGATCTCGGTGCGCATGCCCTCGGTCCACGGTTCCGCGCCGAGCAGCGCAATGCGCAGCGACGATTTGCGCGCGTCGAGGCCTTGACGGTCGAACTCGTCAGCAATGGCGAGCAGATAAGACGGCGTGACCGCGATGAGATCCGGTTGGAAATCGACGATGAGCTGGACTTGGCGCTCGGTAAAACCCCCGCTCACGGGAATCACGGCGCAACCGAGATATTCGGCGCCGTAGTGAAAGCCTAAGCCTCCGGTGAACAGGCCATAGCCATAGGCGATGTGCATCTTGTCGCCGGGCCGCCCGCCGGCGGCGCGGATCGAGCGCGCCATCAGCATGGCCCACATGTCGATGTCGCCGCGGGTATAGCCGACCACCGTCGGCTTGCCGGTGGTGCCGCTGGAAGCGTGGATGCGCACGATCTCGTTCATCGGCACGGCGAACATCCCGAACGGGTAGTTCTGCCGTAAGTCTTCCTTGGCGGTGAAGGGCAGCTTGGCGAGGTCGTCGAGGCTGTTCACGTCGCCGGGCTTGAGCCCCGCCGCCGCAAACGCCTTTTGATAATGCGGCACTTGCACCGCGCGCGCGACGGCCGTCTTAAGTCGCCGCAGCTGCAGCGCGCGCAATTCATCGATGCTCGCAGTCTCGATCGGGTCAGGCCGGTCGTGCGGGCGCGCGCGCAGATTTAGCTCCGCCATCGCGTTTCCTCCGGCCAAAGTCGCGGCCGAACCCCTACTCTATGGCGTGTTGGAATCGCCCGCAATTCGACCGGCCGCAGCGGGCTAATTCTGGAAAAACCTGTTCTTCGGCCGCGGCAAGCCGAGATGTTCGCGCAGCGTGGTGCCTTCGTAGTCGCGGCGGAACAGACCGCGCCGCTGCAATTCCGGCACGACGCGCTCGACAAAGTCGTCGAGCCCGCCGGGCAGATAGGGGAACATCACGGTGAAGCCGTCGGAGCCCTCGGTTTCGAGCCATTCCTCCATCTCATCGGCGATCGTTTGCGGCGTGCCGACCATGGCAAGGCCGGAATAGCCGCCGAGTCGCTGCGCCAGCTGGCGCACGGTCAGGTTCTCGCGCTTGGCGAGCGCAATGGCGCGCTCCCGTCCGCTCTTCGACGCGTTGCTCTCCGGAATATTGTCCGGCAGCGGCCCATCCGGATCGAATTTGGCAGCGTCGTGGCCGAGCGCGATCGACAGCGACGCAATGGCATTGGCGTAATTCACCAGGCTGTCGAGCTTGGCGCGTTTCGCCTTCGCCTCCTCGACCGTGTCGCCGACGACGACAAAACAGGCGGGCAGGATTTTCATGTGCTCGCGTGAGCGGCCGAGCTTCTCCATGCGGCCCTTCACGTCGGCATAGAATTGCTGGCCGACCGCCAGGTCGCTCTGCGCGGTGAACACCGCCTCCGCGGTTTCCGCCGCAAGCTGCCGGCCGGATTCCGACGCGCCGGCCTGCACGATCACCGGCCAGCCCTGGATCGGCCGCGCGATATTGAGCGGGCCGCGCACGGAGAAATATTTGCCCTTGTGATCGAGCACGTGCATTTTCGCCGGATCGAAGAAAATGCCATCCTCGACGTCGCGGACGAAGGCATCGTCCGCCCAACTGTCCCATAGCCCGGTCACCACGTCGTAGAACTCGCGCGCGCGGCGATAGCGCTCGCCGTGCTCCATATGCTCATCCAGCCCGAAATTGAGCGCGGCGTCCGGATTGGAGGTGGTGACGATGTTCCAGCCGGCGCGGCCGCCCGACAAATGATCGAGCGAAGCGAAGCGTCGCGCGATGTGATAGGGCGCATCGAACGTGGTCGAGCCCGTGGCGACGAGCCCGATGCGCTCGGTGACCTGCGACAGCGCCGACAACAGCGTGAACGGCTCGAACGAGGTCGAGGTGTGGCTGCGTTTCAACGCATCCATCGGCATATTGAGCACGGCCATGTGATCGGCCATGAAAAATGCGTCGAACTTCGCCCGCTCCAGCTTCTGGATCGCTTCCTTGATATGCGCGTAATTGAAATTCATGTCCGGCCAGGCGCCGGGATAACGCCACGCCCCGGTATGAATCGACGCCGGCCGCATGAAGGCGCCGAGGCGCAGTTGGCGGGTGGAACTCATGGCACCGACCTTATTTCTCGATAGGTGGAATATAGGTGGGCGCGGTTTTCCGCGCGCGGAATAAATCTATTGGCCAGTCAGCTAAAAGCAAAGGTGGGTCCAGACATCGCCGCGCTTGGTGGTGAGCACGAGCGGACATTTCAAGCGATCGAGACCGGCTTTGGCATTGTCGTCGCCGAGCGCCACCGCGCGCTCGAAATCCGCCTTGGCGGCCTTTTTATCCTCCGGTCCGCCTCGTCCGGCTTCCTCAAACGAGGCGAGCCAGTCCAATGCCGCAGCATGATTCTGCGCGGCTGCCTTGGCAAACATGGCCCGCGCGCCGACGTCGTCCTTCGGCCCGCCGGTGCCGTTCGCCAGCATCAGTCCGAGCTCGAATTCCGCCTCCGCGGAATTGGTCGCCGCCGCTTTCTCCAGCAAGGCTCTCGCTTCGATGGGATCCGACGGCGTGCCGCCATTGCCCGAAAGTGCGGCAAGGTTGGTGGCGCCGCGCGGATTTCCGGCTTCCGCGGCGCGCTGGAACAGCGTGCGCGCCTGAACCTCGTCCTTGGCAACGCCGGTGCCGTTGGCGAGCAACACGCCGAGCTCGACCATGGCCGAGTTGCTGCCCTTGTCGGCCGCCTTGCGATAGGCCCCGATCGCCTCCGGCAGTTGCCGATTGGCGGCATAGGCGCGGCCGAGCTCGTACAGCGCGCGGCGCGACTCAACCGCGGCCTTGGCCGTCGCCGCCGCCTTGCAATATTTGATCGCGGTGGCGACATCGGTCGGCGCGATCGGGTTGGCGCCTCTGACATCCGCCGGCTTGTCCGGATCGGTCGGATCGGCCGCCACCCGGTCGCACAGCACCAAAGCGGCCGATTGCGCGCGGGCGGGACTCTCGACCACGGCGATAACTAGCGCCAACAGGCCGATACTCAGACCGCACGCGATCGCAACGACGCCGGACCGTTTCACCATTGCCGCAATTGTAAGTCTACGGCACCGTGCCAGCAAGCAGTGGCAATTTGCGGCGTAAAGTCTTAGAACGCGCAATTAAGCCGGGTTAGCTCAGCGGTAGAGCAGCGGTTTTGTAATTCTCATTGGGTCATCCCGGCTGGTATGCACTCACACCAGATAGCCCCATTTTAATTGATAATTTTAAACCTGCTTAGGTTGCTTGTCCCAGACCGTTTTGATGAATATCGACCAGTCCGGTGGCAATTCCGGTGGCATTTTTGGCGTAGGCCGGCTCATAGCGCTCCGCTGGTTGACCAGGGCGCGCACGTTTTGGCTCACGGACGCGATCGCCACAGAGCCGAACAACTGCTCGATCAGATCCGAGCGGTCGGCCGCGGCTTGGCAATATTCCTGCCAGCGAAGGAATCATTGATTGAAACGCGGTCATTGCGAATAATCGTAGCAATAGCTGGGAGGCAACCGGGATGCCGCATATTATCGTCTGGGATCTCGAAACAATTCCCGATATTAGCGGCTTCGCAGCCGCAAATGATCTATTCGATAAAGACCCGGCTGAAGTCCGTGAGGCCATGGGGGAGAAATTTCCCAAGCACATCTATCACGAAATAGTTTGTATCGGCGCATTGATCGCGCGTCATGAGAGCGATCAGTGGGTGGTCGAGGCGCTCGGCGCGCCGCATGTTGGTGACCGATCTGAGGAGGAACTGATCGCAGCATTTGTCGATCGAATTGCCGATTTGTGTCCACAGCTTATCACGTTCAATGGTTCCTCATTTGATCTTCCCGTCCTGCGGTACCGAGCAATGGTGCACAAAATCTCCGCAAGCGGCTTGTCAGTGCGGCCCTACTTCCATCGATACACAGACGACGCAATCGATTTATGTGACGTGTTGTCGTCATTCGCACCCGGGGCGAAAGCAAGTTTACATGAGTTGTGTCGCGTCATGGGCCTTCCAGGAAAGCCTAACGACATCCACGGCGGGCAAGTGGAGGAGTACTTTCGGGATGGTCGAATTAAAGAGATTGCCGATTATTGTGAGAGTGATGTCGTTAACACATATCGTGTGTGGCTCCGGCACGAGCTGTTTTGTGGCAGACTGACGAAAGCGGCTTATGAAGCGAGCGAGATCAATTTACGAGAGTTCATTACTGCTCGTGGCAACGCAAAGCCTCATCTGGCCTATCTCCAAGGGCCAAGCACCTGACATGCCCGGCAAACTGTTGGCTCGGTCGACAGGGGGTGCAAATAACGCTGGGATGAGGCTGGGGTGGAATTATGAATCGCGAATTCACGCGGAAGGAACTCTACGAGCTCGTTTGGTCTCGACCAATGAAAAACATCGCTGCCGATCTCGGTATTTCGGACGTTGCGCTCGCCAAACACTGCAGAAGGGCCACCATACCAGTGCCAAGTCGAGGGTATTGGGCCCGCAAGCAAGCTGGGAAACCGACCATTCGTAGCGCTTTACCTCCGCGCTTTCCTGGTGCCTCGGACCACGTCGGCGGCTCAGCACATCATCACTATTGGGCTTCAGATTGGCCGGAGAAAATCCAGGGAATGGCGGTCCCATCTGTTCCGACGTTCGACGAAGACTTGCCCACGGTAGAAAAGCGCGCTCGAAAATTGGTCGGGAAGCTGCAATGCCCAACTACGTTCGAAGTCACGCACCCTGTAGTGGCCAGGCTTTTGGCTCATGATGAAGAACGAAGACAGCAATTCAGGAAATGGCACTCAAGTTATTACACGCCGAAATATGACGTCGGCATCGAGCGGAGGCGATTGCTGATCATCAACACTCTCTTCATCGCGGCAGCCAATCTGGGATGTTCGCCGTCAATGAGCACTTCCAAGTATGGATCAGACTCTGAACGGCAGATCAGTATCAAGATCGGAGAATCCCGCATTCACTTTGTCCTCGAGATGATCACATCAAGGAATCCTAACCAGAGCGAGCGCTTGCGCCTCACTTTCGATGCGGCGCAGCATAGAGCGCGTGAAGGGAAGTCTTTTGAGGACAAAGGTCGGCGATTGCTCGAATACCAGCTTTCGGACGTCTTCATCTGGATGTTGGTTACCGCCGAGGCGATCTATCGCGATAGTCTGATTCGAAATCGTCAGTGGGTCATTGAGAGCAAGGCCAGAGCCGAAGTCGAACTTAAACGACCGTACCTCGTGCCCAAGCTTGGTCAGCTCACGCGCCCAACAATGGGATGTCGCGCAGGCCTCCATTCCGATAAGGCACGGCGACAAGGCTTTGAAGAACGCCAGTACCTGGCTGCGCCGCAGTTGCTTCCGAACGACGACATTCTCGCCGGCGTCGATCCCGTGAACCTCACATGGGGAGGTTCGGGTCAAGGGGTGAGATTCAGCAGCGCATTGAGCAATACTCCAGTGGCTGTTTCGGTATCCAAGGTCTGAGCCCGATTGCACGACCTGGTCGTTTCCTCGCCAGATCAACCTCACATCCGGTCGTCGCGCGAAGCGACTGCACCAATATCCCGCTTGCGGCGGCGGCGGCTCAGGAGGACGAGACCATTCTGGAAAGCGGCTTTTTAGGCCATGGTTCACGGCGGTTCGTCCACCTGGATTCCGCCAGGATTGATCAGATCCTGGAAGATTTCAGGGTTCGGTCAGCGTCTATCATCTGGCGGCTTTCATCACGGCTCCCTCGATGACGACACCAGCGGTCACATATTTCCAGAGCGCCACCAGCAGCTTGCGCGCCAGCGCCACGATGGTCGTCTTCTTAAGATGGCCGCCATTGCGCCTGACCCGTTCTTCGAACCACAGAGCCAGCGCCGATTGCGGCTGATGGCGCAGCCATAGCCAGGCAAGCTGGATGAGCGTTGTTCGCAATCGTGGATTGCCTGCTTTAGACACGCCCTGTTCGCGATCGACCGATCCGCTCTGCCAAGGTGTCGGCGCCAGGCCCGCGTAAGAAGCAATTTGACGACGATTGTCAAAATGTCGGAACAGTCCTTCCGACCAAAGGATGGTGGCGAACTCCGGCCCGATGCCCTTGATGTCGAGCAACATCGCCGCCGGCGCTGGCGCAACGACTTGTTGCGCGGCGAGCAGCGCGTCCCGCTCGGCCTCCACCGCCTTGATCTGCTCGAGCAGCAGTTCGAGCCGATCGAGCTCACGGCTGATCTGGACCTTAAGATGCATCGGCAAGGGACGGTCATCGCCCGTCTTCAGTTCGTCGAGCCGTCGCCGACGATCGCGACGCAGCGGCTCGTATCCGGACACGCCCTGGGAGAACAGCAAACCTTTGATGCGATTTACGTGCTTGACCCGCTCACCGATCAGTACCTTGCGCTCGCGGCAAAGCCGGCGGCGGTCCTCTTCCTCGGGAGTCGGCGCTTTGACCATCGCGCACACCCGAGGTTCGCCGCGCTTATACGCCAGCAGCGTGCGAAGCAGCGCCTCGCCGTCGATCCTGTCAGTCTTCGCTCGTCGGCGCCGACGTGAAGTCGCAATCGAGGCTGGATCGACGACGTGGCTTTCGATCCCTTCATTCTGCAAGACACGATGAATCCAGAAGCCGTCCAACCCCGCTTCCTGAATGACGATGATCGGGAACGATTTCCCAGTCCGCGCAAACGCCCTCTGCTTGAGAACCGAAAAGCGCGTCAGCAGCGTACAGATGTCCCCTGCAGGCACACCATGCTTCGACATTTTCTCGCCGCCGCCCGGCGATAACGAAGTGATCAGCCAGGTTGAACGACTGAGTTCCATTGAAACGAAAATCGCGCCAAGATCACTACGGATAGCGCTCGGCGCTTCGGGTCGATCAGCTATAACTTGCATGGTCTTCTCCAGAGTGGGTGGTTGCAACCGCACTCTGCCAGGGCGCCGGTCGCTATCCACCTCCCCATAGGATCTGGAACACGTTCTTTGCGATATCCAAACCGATCGTGGTAATTTGCATGTGGACGGCTCCCCTCAATGTGGTGCGTTTCGACGCAACCACCCTATGGCACTTCGATGCCGGGAGCGGGCGCCGTCCACCACACCAATTCCTGCCGCACGCACTCGCAGCAAAAACAGCGAGACTTTCGTCGCGAACCACGGTGAAAGACGTCACAGACGGGCCGATTGGGCCGTGATATTCTTCCCCACATTAAAGCGAGAACGATCCCGCTGGGGATGGGCAAATGGCAGTCGGCATTGGACGGCGACAACTCTTAGTCGCCTTCGGCGGCGCGGCGGTCGCATGGCCGCTCGCGGCTCGCGCGCAGCAACCGGCGCTACCGGTGGTCGGGTTTATCCACGGCGGATCGGCCGAAAGCGTCGCGCGTGAGGTGGCCGCATTCCGCAAAGGCCTCAACGAAACCAGCACCATCGAAGGCCAAAACGTGACGGTAGAGTACCACTGGCTGGAGGGCCACTACGATCGCCTGCCGGCGCTGGTGGCCGAACTGGTCCGCCGCCAGGTGGCCGTGATCGCCACGCCCGCCAACATACTGGCGGCGCGCGCGGCCAAAGCTGCAACCGCGACGATCCCGATCGTCTTCGGCGTCACCCAAGACCCGGTCCAGCTTGGTCTTGTCGCCAGCCTCGCCCGACCCGGCGGCAACGTGACCGGCATCAATTTTTTCCTCGGGGAGGTGGTAGCCAAGCGGCTGCGGCTCCTGCATGACTTGGTGCCCAAGGCGGTTCGCATTGCGGTGCTCGTGAATCCGGCGAATGCTCAGACCGCCGATTCCACGTTGCGGGACGTGAAGGAAGCCGCCGCCAGCCTCGGACTGCAAATTCAGATTCTCAACGCCAGTACGATTGACGAGATCGATGCGGCCTTCGCCAGCCTTGCGCGCGACCGCCCCGATGCGCTCTTCGTCGCTCCCGATGGGTTCTTCGGCAGCCATTACGTGCAAATGGCCACTTTGACGGCGGTGAATAAAATTCCGGCGGCTTATTCGAACCGTGATGCTGTGGCTGTCGGCGGGCTGATGAGCTACGGCACCGACCTCGCGGACATGTTTCGCCAAGTCGGCGTTTATACCGGCAAGATCCTCAAGGGTGCCAAGCCCGCCGACCTGCCGGTGCTGCAATCGACCAAATTCGAGTTCGTCATCAATCTGCAAACCGCGCGAGCGCTCGGCATCGAGGTGCCGTCAGGGGTACTTTCGATTGCCGACGAGGTGATTGAATAATCCTTTCGCACTGCGGCAATTGGCGGCCGCGAAATGACGCTATGGGTCGTTTGCGACCGGTTCAGCCGGTCTTGTCTGCCGGCTCATGTCCGCTTCGCCCCAAAAAAGGACCTGAGGCCAGTAGCGTCAGGCTTCGTCTTAGTGAGTCCACGCCCTAGCACTACTTTGGCAGATTTACTCACGCTGCTTTTCGGCGCCGATCCAGGATCGGCAGTACGGACATCGCTGAGGACTTGATCGCATGATAAGGTCGACGATGGCGTGGCGGACCGCCGGCAACGTCGGTTGAGGAGGCGGGCCGTTGATTCTTTTTTCCCCGCCTCACTGTTGTGAGCCGGCGATGTTGGAGGAACGCGTAGGCAATCATCGTCATCAGCGCATGACGATGAAGGCCTTGCCAAGACCTTCCTTCGAAGTGGTCTAGACCGAGTTCCTCCTTCAGCTGTTGATGGGCCTGCTCGCAAATCCATCGTGCCTTGATGGTCGCGGCCAAGCTGCGCAGGTCCATTCTGGCGGGCAAGTTGGCAAGATAGTATTTCTTCTCGCCGGACATGCGCTGCTCGCCGATGAGCCAGGCCTCGTCCCCTGGAAGATGCTGCTGACCCTTATCCCATATCCGCTGCGGAGGTCCGTCGGCGATGCGCACACGGACAGCAGCAAATCGGGCTTTCAGCCGGCCTTTCGTCCCGTTGCGCCAACTCACAGTTCTCCACTTGGCACCGGCCAGCATGTCTTCAGCTGCCGTCGATAGATGATCTGGCACGTACCGTTTACGTGGCCGGCCTCGAACCTTGGTATCTGGCCAAATGAGCTGCACCCCAACGGGGTAGACCTTGAGGTGACGAGGAATGCCAACAGCCCAGGCAAGCTTGCGAGCCGTCAGCCCTTGACGGAAAGGCGCACTGAGACCGTAGCCGGCATCTGCCAGCACACAGCGGAAGCGCGCGCCGATCGATATCAAGCGATCAATCTCCGCCAGTGCGATCTCGGGCTTGGTCCGTGCTGTTCGATATTCGGCCGGAACACCAGCTCGCTGCAGCCGCCGCCGATCGCTGATCCAACTGTCAGGAAGAAAAAGCCGCAATGCCACCATCACCGGCAGTTCGCCGCGGGCGAGCGTCAGTGACACCAGAGTCTGGCAGTTGGCGGTCTTGCCTAACGCTGAAGCATATTGTGCAGCAACGCCGACCGAGTGCGTGCCCTTCTTCGGTACTGCCGTATCGTCGATCACCAACACGGCATCGCTGCCACCAACGAGCCGATCCGCTTGAATGAACAGCTCCGTCTCCAATGGCGCCGCGTTCCAGACGCCAGCCGCAACAAAATGATGCAGCTGATCATAATCGCCAGGCGCAAGCCGCTCCGCCATTGGCTGAACGCTCTTGCGATCGCCGGGCCCGATCAGCCCTGCCACATAAAGCGGACACATTCGCCGCCGCGCTTTATGGCCCAGGTGATCCAAAAACGGCTTGAGCCAGCCTCGAAGCTCGTCTTCCCAATACGACGTTGTGCCTACCATAGTCGGCCCTCCAAAAAGCCGACTACCTATGAGTTCACAGAAAATCTGATTTGTGAATCCCACCCACCCTGTCTCAGTCACAATCTGCCAAAGTAGTGCTAGTC
>CAWCQV010000016.1:0-7445 GCA_963797775.1 uncultured Alphaproteobacteria bacterium
GCGGTCCGGGCATCATGCCTGCCGGCACTATGACCGGCATATGGGGTGCGTCGCTGGAAGTGGGAAGGCCGTCGGCGGAGTGACCCCCGCCCCTTGGACGGGTTTGCCCACGAAGCCTGGCCCGGATCGCACCAAGGGACTACACACCCCTTGGGCAAAGCCGTGGTGGAACGCCGGCAGGCGAGCGCGCCCGAGAGCGGAAGGGCGGCGCAAGCCGCTCCTTCCGTGGCGCGACCCGCACGCCGTTTGCGTGCGGGAGGTGTTACCCGCGTTTGCCGGCGTTCCGCTTCCCTTATTTTTCGACAGTACGAAACGAAAATCGCTGGACGTAACACGGAGCCCGATCCGTCACCCTGAGGTGGCCGCAAAGCGGCCCTCGAAGGGCGACGGCCCGGGACTCCTCGGCCGGCATCCTTCGAGGCTCGCTCCGCTCGCGCCTCAGGATGACGGAAAAGAAAACATCGCTGTTTGACAACACTCGCGCGCAAATCGCGCTGCGAGAACGGAACGTCGTATATACCGTCATCCTGAGGTGGCGGCCGGAGGCCGCCCTCGAAGGATGCATGGACCAGATGCCTGAGCAGCATCCTTCGAGGGCCGCTTCGCGGCCACTTCGAGCCGGACCCGTTGGCGGCCGCCTCAGGATGACAAGTCGTAGGATTGAGGAGAGGAAAATGCCCAAAGCCTTTTTTGTCGTGCGCGCCGTGGTCGAGGAGCCGTTGCGGCAAAAATTCGACCATTGGTATTCGACCGATCACCTGCCGAGCGCGATGGCCGTTTTCAAGGCGGAGAAGGCGTGGCGGTTCTGGAGCACGGCGGAAGCCGCCGTGCATTACGCCGTCTATCAGTTTGCCGACATGAGGAAGCTCGAAGCCGGCGTGAATCCGCAAAGCCTAAAGCCGCTGATCGCCGACTTCGACATGACCTGGCCCGCCGGCGTCACCCGCAGCCGCGATATCCTGACTATGGTCGAGGAGCGCAGCGCGGGATAACGCGCTCCGGGAACAGAATGCCGCGCAGTTTGGAAGACTTTGCCGTATTCGCGGCGCCGGCCGTGTTCGTGCTGCTGTGGGCCTCGGGCTTTATCGGCGCGAAATTGGGGCTCGGTTATGCCGAGCCGCTGACCTTTCTGGCGCTGCGCATGATCACGGTGGTCGTGCTGCTCGCTATCGTCATCGCGGCGACGCGGCCGAAATGGCCGCACGCCAACGGGCTGATGCACAGCGCCGCCACCGGGCTGATGGTGCACGGCCTCTACCTCGGCGGCGTGTTCGTGGCGATCGAGAACGGCTTGTCGGCGGGGCTTGTCGCGCTGATCGTCAGCCTGCAGCCGGTCTTGACCTCGACCCTCGCCAATCGCTGGCTCGGCGAGCGCGTCGTCGCGCGGCAATGGCTCGGCTTGGCGCTCGGGCTCGCCGGCGTTTATCTGGTGCTGCAGGCCAAGATCGAAACCGGCGAGGCGACGCCGCTTGCCTGGATCGCCGCGACCGTGGCGCTCGGCGGCATCACCGTCGGCACGCTTTATCAAATGCGCTTCGGCGGCGGCATCGATTGGCGGCCGGCTCTGTGCATCCAATATGCGGCGGCGGGACTGTTGTTCTCGCTCGGCGCGCTCGCGTTCGAAACGCGCGTCGTGCATTTTACGCCGCAATTTTTGTTCGCGCTCGGCTGGCTCGTGCTCGTGCTGTCGCTCGGCGCGGTCTGGCTTCTGTATTTTCTCATCCGCCGCGCGGCAGCGACCCGCGTCGTCAGTCTCTTCTATCTCACGCCGCCGGTGACGGCTTTGATGGCTTGGGCTTTGTTCGACGAGCGGCTGGCGCCGCTGTCGCTTCTCGGCATGGCGGTCTGCGTCACCGGGGTGTTTTTGGTGAACTGGCGGCCGCGCCTATCGTGACGGCTCATTGCGGCGGGATATTGAGACGCTTAATGGTATTCAATGTTTCCTTGATCTTGGTGATGCCGTCTTTCGTGGTTTCTTCTTCTCTGATGCGCGTCGTGGTGACGCTCACATCCCAGAACACCGCAAGCAGTACCGCAGCGATCAGAAACAAGCCGCCGACAGGTAGACCGTATGCCTTTGCCCCGCCGTATTGGAGCAACGGAATATTCGTGCCGAGGCCGGCTGCGAGAAACGCCGCGGCAATCAGAACCAGCAGTACAATGACCAGGACTTTGAGGACACGCATTGCCACCTCCTCGAATGGCGGACAATGAGAAATTATAGCCAGAGTGGGAAGGGATTTCTACTCCCACGTGTAAGGGGAGCCGCGACAGCCTTCGGATTACCGCCAACCGCCGCCGCCGTTCACATAGACGGTGTCCGCGGTCATAAACGAGCAGGCGTCCGAGCACATGAACAACACCAGCTCGCCGATCTCCTCGGGCTCGCCGAAGCGCTTCATCGGCACGTCTTCGAGGAAGCGCTGCACCAGTTCCGGCGAGGAACCCGCCGCGTCCTGGAACGGCGTCTTGATCGGCCCGGGCGAGATCGACAAAGCGCGGATGCCCTGGGCGGCGAATTCGCGGGCCACCCCCATGGTCATCGTCACCACCGCGCCCTTCGCCGCGGCATAGTGGATCGAGGAACCAGGCCCGCCGCGCCGGTGCGCCATGCTGGCGACGTTGACGATGACGCCGAATTGGTTTTTCAGCATGTGCGGCAGCACCGCCTGCATGGCGTAGAAGGTGCCGTCGACGTTGAGCGCGAAAGTCTTTCCCATCAGTGCGTCGTCGATGTCGAGGAACTTGGCGCGGCGGAAGGCGGCGCCGGCCGAGTTGAACAGGAACTGTACGCTGCCGAAGGCGGCGAGCGCCCGATCAACCAGGTCGCCCACTTGCTGGCGCGAAGTGACGTCGGTCTTCACCGCCAGCGCTTGGCTGCCCTTGCCGTTGACCGCCGCGGCGGTGTCGCGGGCGCCTTGTTCGTTGATGTCGGCGCAGACGACGTTGGCGCCTTCGCGCGCGAAAATCAGCGCCGTGGCGCGGCCGATGCCGCTTGCGGCGCCGGTGATGACGATGGTTTTTCCGGCGAAATAATCCGGCGTCTTCGGCATGACGCGTGTCCTCCGTTTTTATGCGGGACAGTGTGCCCGCTCGCGGCAGCGGCGACAATCGGGTGCCGCTCGGGTCGTGGGACACGTTGTGTGACACTGTCATAATCGACCAGCGTCATGCAGCCACGACAATTCGTTCATCATCTGCCGCGTTGCGCGACAACAAGAATTTTCGCCGTCCAGCAAGTGCGCGGCAACGTCACAGCTAACAAGCAGAAAACACCGGCGTCATATAACAGTCATGAACACAAAGTGCAGCGCATTTAACGCGATTTTATAAATTGTCGTCTATCGAATTAATCCAACGAACGGCTCGACCGATTGCCGTTGAAAGAAACTTCGCCGCCACGTGCGTCAAACAAAGTCGTCAAACATGATCGCGTCGCTTCGCAAGCAAAAGGTCGAATGTCCGCCGCTGTTGGAGGACAAGACCGTCATCGAACGGATGTGGCGGGGTTCGATCCGGCTCGGCAAGAAGCTGCCGCAATACGAAGACGTCGTGCTCGGCAGTCTGGGACGGCTTGGCGATCATCTTATTCTATTTGAGGGCGGTTCGAGCGTGGAATTCAAGGTGCTCCGCGCCGGGCGGAAGGTCCATGAGCTGCTCGGCTCCGATCTGCGCGACAGGCGGCTTAAGGATCTGCCGCGCGACTGCGCCATCGCGCTTGACGACGTGCTGGCCCGGGCGATCGAGGCCGGCGCGCCGGTGCCGTATCGCATGTATCGCGTCGCCGAGGGCATGGTCGAGACTTACGAGATGCTCGCTTTTCCGATGGCGTGCCGCTGGGGCCCGCCGCTGATGGGCGTCTATGTCGGGGAGGCCGGAACCCGCTACAATCTGGTGGATACGATCTTCCGCTCGACCGACGAAGGGATCGTGGCGCTTGCGGCCGTTCGTAACGCCGCAGGTGCGGCGGTCGATTTCCAGATCGTCGCCGTCAATCAAGGCGCTGCGGAACTGCTCGGCGTCGACGAAACGAAATTACAGTGGTGCCGGCTGTCCGAGTTGCCGCTGGGATCCTCCGCGCGAAGCATGATCGAGCGCCTCATCGCCGGCGTCGGCACCGGGCAGTTCGAGCAGTTCGAATTCGCCTTCAGGCGCAACGACAATAATCTCGAAGTCCATGTCAATGTCGGCATCGCGGCGGTCGGCGATCTGCTGTCGATGACGCTCACCGATATCGGCGATCTCAAGCAGCGCGAGGCGTCGTTTCGGCTGCTGTTCGACGGCAACCCGGTGCCGATGTGGCTGTACGATCCGAGCGATTTGCGGATTTTGAGCGTCAACGATGCGGCGCTCGCGCATTACGGCTATAGCCGCGCGCGCATGCAAGGCGTGTCGCTGCTCGATCTGTGGCCGCGCGATGAATGGGACATCCATCGCGAGGTGGCGCGGTCGGTGGGGGAGAAATACCAATCGGACCGCACTTGGCGCCATATCAAGGCCGACGGCAGCGAAATCGAGGTCCTCACTTACGCCCGCCGGCTGCCGTTTGCCAACAAGCACACCATTCTGGTCGCCGTGGTCGATGTCACCGAGCGCAAGCACGCCGAGGCCCGCATCGCCTATATGGCGCATCACGATGCGCTCACCGATCTGCCCAACCGCGTCCTGTTCCATGAGCGCTTGAACGAATTGCTCGGCCGGGTGCGGCGACACGGCGAGAACCTTGCAGTCCATTGCCTCGATCTCGATCACTTCAAGGGCGTCAACGATACGCTCGGCCATCCGATCGGCGACGAGCTTTTGAAAGCGGTCGCGCAGCGGCTGGGCAAATGCCTGCGCGACAGCGACATGGTGGCGCGGCTCGGCGGCGACGAATTTGCCGTCGTGCAGTTCCCGCTGGCCGGTCCGCATGACGCCAGCACGCTCGCGACGACGCTGATCGAGGTCGTCAGCAAGCCGTATGAAGTGCACGGCCACGAATTCGTCGTCGGCGCCTCGATCGGCATTGCGCTGGCGCCGGCGGACGACGGCGACGAAGCCGACGTGCTCTTACGCAATGCCGACATGGCGCTTTATCGGGCCAAGGCCGAAGGCCGCGGCACCGCGCATTTCTTCGAGCCGGAAATGGATCGCCGCATCCAGGCGCGGCGCATGCTCGAACTCGATCTCCGCAAGGCCTTCGCCAACGGCGAGTTCGAGCTGTTCTATCAGCCGCTCGTCAATCTCGATACCAATGCAATCTCCGGCTTCGAGGCGCTGCTGCGCTGGCGGCATGCCGAGCGCGGCATGATCGCGCCGGCGGAATTCATTCCGCTCGCCGAGGAGATCGGGCTCATTGTCTCGCTCGGCGAATGGGTGCTGCGCAAGGCCTGCACCGAGGCGATGCATTGGCCGAACGAATTGAAGGTGGCCGTCAATCTGTCGCCCGCGCAATTCCGCAGCCGCGGTGTGGTCAAGGCCGTGCTTACGGCGCTGGCTTATTCGCGGCTGCCGTCCGATCGGCTGGAATTGGAAATCACCGAATCGGTGCTGCTTGGCGAAACCGAGGCGAACCTCGCGACGCTGCACCAGCTGCGCGAAATCGGGGTGCGCATTTCGACGGACGATTTCGGCACCGGTTATTCGAGCTTGAGCTATTTGCGCTGCTTTCCGTTCGACAAAATCAAGATCGATCGCTCGTTCGTCAGCGAATTGGCGGAGCGGCCGGATTGCGTCGCCATCATCCGCGCCGTCGCCGGGCTCGGCATGAGCCTAGGCATCGCGACGACGGCGGAGGGCATCGAAACGCGCGAACAGCTCGAACGCGTGCGCGCCGAGGGCTGTACGGGAGTGCAGGGCTACCTGTTCAGTCCGCCGCGGCCGGCCTCGGAAATCGGTAAGCTCATCGCCGCCGGACGAAAGGAAGAAGCGGCGGTCGCCTAGTTACTGGCGGGTTAGGCGGCCACGAGCCGCGCCGAACGCAATTGCAGCAATGCGGTCTTGGCGGCGGCCGGCGCGACATGGGTCGGCGCCACGGCGCAACCCACGGCAGGCCGGACCACGGCATTGCGCAGATAGGGCGGCCGTTCGCACCACAAATATTCGAAAATGTGGCCGCTCGATTTGTGCGCCAGGCGAATGGTCGCTTTTATCGCATCTGCCGCAGATGGCGATTGCGTGGGAAAATCTTCTCCGCGCGGCGACGAGAACAGCTAAGCTGTGCATGCCTACTCAGGGGATTGCGCCATGCTGCATTGGACGGCTCTCGTTACCGTGCTCGCTATTCTATTTTACTTTGCCACCGGATTTCGCGTAGCGCGGGCGCGACGGAAATATGACGTGCCGGCGCCCACCATTACCGGCAATCCGGATTTCGAGCGTGTGTTCCGGGTGCAGATGAACACGCTCGAATGGATGCCGATTTTCGTGCCGCTGTTGTGGTTGTTTGCCTATTACGTCAGCGATATCGGCGCGGCGGCGCTCGGGGTGGTCTGGATTGCGGGCCGTATCGTCTACATGATCGGCTACGCCAAAGCCGCCGAGAGCCGCGGCCCCGGCTTCGGCATTCAGGCGATTGTGTGTGTCATTCTGCTCATCGGCGCGCTCGCCGGAATCGCCTCGGCGCTGGCGCACAGCACTTAAGGATCGGCCATGGCAAGCACTCCAATCGAATATCGCGACGCGTCGGCGCAAGTCCGTGCGGTGTTCGACGACATCAAGCGCACGCGGCAGGTCGCGGACGTTAACAATTTCTGGAAATATCTGGCCCACGATCCGGCGACGCTCGAACGCACCTGGGCGAGCATCAAGGAGATCATGACACCCGGCGCGCTCGATGCGCTCACCAAGGAAATGATCTACGTCGCGGTGAGCGTCACCAACGGCTGCGGCTATTGTATCGCCAGTCATAGTGCCGCGGCGCGCAAGGCGGGCATGAGCGAAGCCATGTTCGGCGAGCTGATGGCGGTGGTCGGCATGGCCAACGAAACCAACCGCCTCGCCAACGGCTATCGCGTGCCGGTCGATCCGGCGTTTGATTAGCGCGATTTCGCTCAAATGCAAAGAAAATGCGCGCCGCTGCTTTAGGCTCCCGGCAATGGCGGTTTGTTATTGCGTTGCCGAAGTCGGAATGAGTGCCGCCGAGGGGGGGCCGCTGCACTATGGTGCTTATGAATTCAAGAAATCTTATCGATCGTCGCAAAGCCAGGCGGCGACTCATCAACCGCCTGGCAAAAATTCAGCTCGCTAACGGTGGGCTGCCGCGCGACTGTCTCATCACCGATATTTCGACTGGCGGGGTGCGGCTTCACGTCGAGGGTTTCGAAGTTCCTGACGACTTTGTTCTGCTCCTGTGCGGAGACGACTTGGCTAAGGAGTGTAATTATCAGGTCGTGTGGCGGCTCGGTCATGAGATCGGCGCGAGATTTGTCGGGCTTGTCCGCCGGGCGGGATCAGGCGTGCGCGGT
>CAWCQV010000017.1:0-173218 GCA_963797775.1 uncultured Alphaproteobacteria bacterium
AAAAGTCCGGCTGATGTGATCGGCAACGCGGTCCATGTTATCCGGATAGTGACTGGCCAGCTAACCAGCGACGCCGCTGGCGTATCGTTCCCTCAGCGATGAGCAAGACTTAGCCATAGCTGATCTGCACGGACGCTTCGATCTTCTCGAAATGGCCTTGGCTGCGACCGAACCGTTCAAGTCCCGGTCCTCCGCTGGACGCCGAGCAGGAGTATCTTTTGTTTTGTTTTTGGGGAAAGTCGCTGTTGGTACGCGCTCATGCAAGCCAACGAACAGAAGCGCATGTGCCAATAGTGATGTACGCGGAATCCGAGTTTGCCGCGGCAGTGGTCACAGCGTGGTGAAGCTGAAGTGACGCCCTCGCGCCGGCCAAATTTAAATGTCGGAAAATCGATAAGACTCGTGACACGCTCCTAAGGGATCTCCTACGCGCGGATAAAGAACGCGGAATCACTGCAGAATGTTCCATTGACCATGTCGCAGTTTGGGTCAACCACTTCACTTCTGCGATGTTGAGTAATGTTTCCTTTTTACCCGATCGCGACCGAATAGCGGACATTCCGGCACTTCGCATTTGGGCCATGAGCTGACATCTGTCCCGGCCACTCGTGAGCCGCTTCAACACCGCTCTGTACTGATCACTCTGCGGCCTCGCGTATTTCGTGGGGCGCGATACTTGGGCTGTCTTCTGTAAGCGCGACGCTCAGTTTGCAGATGAGTCCCGTCGGTTCAAATGTCGTCTTGACGGCTCCGCCGAACTGATCCAGTGCCCGTGACAGCAGCAGCATTCCAAATCCGCGATGAAGCGGAGTGGCGACAGTGGGTCCGTCGCATTCACGCCATTCAAGGCTCGACCCCTTCAAGGGACCGCAATACGCCAATCGGATACGATTGTGAGGCCTCCAACCGATGCCTGACCAAGTGGTGCGTTAACCGATGTCAGGCAGCCCTGCTGCATCCCACCGGCTATTGCCGCATCGACGGCAACGCACCAGGTCGAACAGAAATCGTTGCCGTCGCATCGTTCGATGCGATTCGCATTGGCTCGCTTTTGTGCGCAATCAGGATGCCGCCGAGGGTCAAGCCGGCGAAAAAGACTGCGACGAGCATCAAAATCATCGTGCCGTCGCTTCGCGGCGGACGCACTGCTCGCAGTTGCTTGTCCAAAAGCTCCTGGTCGCGCTGGTCCATTTCTAATTTCTTCCAGCAAACGCTCATATGAAACGCGCGAAAACGGCCTGGCGTTCCGCTTCCGTTTGTTCATGTCTCGCCAGAACTCAGGCAATGTGATTAAAAACTATGCACGGAGGGAACCGATGTCTCGACGCGATCCACGATTTGGAACGTCCGATTGACGATTAGGTTGAGAGATGGGAGGGCAGAGACAGCGGTGCCCCATGGCTCGCTTGCCCAATCATCCAGACTGTGACGCATTGCCAAATCAGGGCGATGACGAGATCGATGACAAAATCGCGGAACTATTTGTATCTCAGCCGCCGAGCGTGGATGAGTTCTTTTCCGATCCGATCGTGCGGATGAGAATAGGAATACTCATCGCACAAGCAGTGAATAAACCAACTAGGCCGCAGCGCCGACACAAATCTCACTAAAACCTCGATCAGCCCGATGATGGTGGAGTCGCCGCGCACGTTGTATGGCCTACCAGCGTCTGCCCCAACGGCGTCTACCCCAGCCGCCGCCCACAAGACGCAAGATTAGTAGCAGCACGATCGCTCCTATCAACGCGTTCACAATTAGCGCAACGATCCCGACGCCGAGGTGGATACCAAGTCGCGGCAACAGCCAGTCACCAATAAAAGCGCCGATCAGGCCGATGACGAGATCGCCGATAAGACCAAAGCCGCCCCCTCGCATCACCGTGCCAGCCAACCAGCCAGCAACAATTCCGACAACGATTATGACAAGGAGGCTTTGGTTGGAAAGGTACATGGCCATTTCCTCCAAGGTGAAAGTAGCTGATTAATTTAACACGGTCTCATTTCCGCCTACAGAGATTTGAAGCTGCGAAGTATCCTAATTCCGCAATGATTGGTCCGGCATAGGCCGTGTTCTTGCAGGGAAAAGTCGACGAGGAGCAAGGATTTAGTTCCTGTGTATGCGTTCCCCTCAAGTGAATGATGCTCTGGTCAAATGGGCAATTTCCAGTATTTTTCGAAGCCGGCGCGAGGCTTCTCCACATGACAAGAGCTGAAATCGGCGAAGCGAGCCCTCCCGCTTTTCACGCAGTTCTGCGCGCTGCAACCTACATGCTTGAGTTCGTAATTATCGTCGCAAGCTACTTCTGCTTAGGCGAAGCGGCGCTCTTGCTCCCTGCAATCAATCCTGTCGCAACCCCGCTGTGGCCGCCTACCGGTGTGGCGCTCGCTCTTGTCTTACTACGCGGTTATCAGGTTTGGCCCGGTATTCTCGTCGGAGCTTCCGCACCGGCCATCTCCTTCATCAATTCCAACGCGATGTCGGTTGGCTCGTTTTTGGAGGCGGCTTCGATTGGGGTCGCCGCCACATTGGCGGCCTTAGCTGGGGCATGGCTGATCAATCGCTGGTCGGACGGGCGCAAGACGTTCGCGTCTCCCGTCGGCATAGCCAAGTTTGCACTCATTTCCACTGCCCCAACAGCAATGATCAGTTCAGCGATTGCCGTGGCTGGGTTCGTTCTCGCCCACGATTCCCGGTTTTCCGATCTCGGCGGCACCTGGACGACATGGTGGCTCGCGGATACGGCCGGAATCGTGATTTTTGCGCCCGTCGTTGTCCTGTGGGCGACGACGCCGCTTCGTCGGCTTTTCGGATCAAGCGTATTTGAAACTGCAGCGACCTTGGTTATTGCGGCCGCAATCGGCGTCGTTGCTTACAGCCCTCTGATTGGCCGTGATCTTAATGACGTGCTGCCCCATCGAGGCCTGCTGGGATTTCTGATTTTGTTCCCTTTGATGTGGGTTGGTTTGCGGGGCAACCAACGGGATGCAGCGACAATCGCGCTTATTTTTTGCGGCCTCGCCGGCTGGAGTTTCTCGATTGGCCCGGGCTCACCGCTAGCAGATGCAAATGGATCGTTCACTTTGCTGTTGCTGCTTGCAATCAGCACGTCGCTCGCGCCCCTCGTTTTGGGCGCCGTCATCGCGGCACACCGCGACGTCGAAGCGCGCTTGCTTGCAGTACAAGGGCAATTGAAGCGCCAATTGGATCAGACCCAATCGGCATTCAAAGATGCCAAACGGCGCTTCCAGATTTTCATTGAGGGCGTCACCGACTACGCCATCTTCTTGCTCGATACGTCCGGACACGTCGCCAGTTGGAACGGCACCGCGCAGCACATTATCGGTTACAAGAAGGACGAAATCGTCGGCAAGCATTTTGGTATATTGTATCGGCCCGATGAACGTCGAGCCGGCGAACCGAACCGCGCCCTCGAACTGGCCATCCGAAATGGCAAGCACGAAGTGGAGGGATGGCGCATCAGGAAGAACGGTACGCTTTTTTTCGTGGCCGGAGCGCTCACCGCAATCCGTGACGATCGTGGGGATCTGATCGGTTTAGCCAGTATCCTGCGCGACGCAACGGAACGCCGCGATACCCAAGAGAAACTGGTTGAAGCACGCGAGCAGCTCGCGGTGGCGCAAAAAATGGAGGCGATCGGCAAATTGACGGGAGGCATCGCGCACGACTTCAACAATCTGCTGATGATCATCGGGGGCAACGCGCAAACCTTCAAACGCCTGCTCGATCCGAAATTACCCCGGGCAATCGAGGCCATACAGACGGCAGCAAAACGCGGCGAAAGCCTGACGCGTCAGTTGCTCACTTTTTCACGCCGCCAGCATCTCAGCCCTACGGTCGTCGATCTGAATGTCAGCATCAAAAATATGCGAACGATGATTGAAAGTTCGCTGCGTGGGAACATCGTCTACAACGAAAGAATCGCTCCGGGCATTTGGCCCGTCGAAGTCGACCTTGCCGAACTGGAACTTGCGATCGTCAATATTGCCGTCAACGCCCGGGATGCCATGCCGAATGGCGGCGCGTTCACTCTGAGTGCCGATAACGTGAAAACAAATGGTGAGCTCGGTGATGCGAACCATAATGAGGACTTCGTCGCGATCGAGTTTAGCGATAGCGGCATGGGCATTCCGCCGAATCTTCTGTCCAAGATCTTCGACCCGTATTTCACAACCAAAGAGGTAGGTAAGGGAACTGGCCTTGGTTTATCGCAGGTATACGGCTTTGCACACCAGGCAGGCGGAACTGTAAAAGCGGAAAGCAAGGTCGGGCACGGAACGACGATCACCATCTATTTGCCGTCCCGTTCCGACAAGGAAATCGCCAGTAGGAGTTCTGAGATTGACGTCCCACGCTCGCAGCGGGCAATGGTTCTCATTGTAGACGATAGCGCTGAGGTGGCGGAGGTGACATCGTCACTGTTCGAGGATCTCGGTTATGACACTGTCTACCGCGACTCGGCAGAATTGGCACTGAAATTGTTGTCTGAAGGCGCGAAGATCGATCTTGTTTTCAGCGACATCGTCATGCCGGGGACCATCGACGGCGTCGGTCTCGTCAACGAAGTCCGGTCGCTCTATCCGCATCTGCCGGTGATCCTGACAACTGGTTACAGCGATGCCGCACAATCGGCTCCGCCGGATTTGAGAATACTGCGCAAGCCGTTCGATACTGATGCCCTGAGAAGCTTTCTTGAGGAGATGGAATTGAGCTTGGCACCCTAGGAGAAATTGCGAGCCAATCGAGTGGCGAAATGCTTCGCCTTTGCCAACCGGAGTCAGATTGAGAAACGGCTTCAAAGTGGCTTGACGAAACAGACCGCTTTTCCAAAAACCTCCAACTGCGTGTGCGCTATTTCCTCGGTTGCGTGACTCTGATTGTCGCAGATTACCTTTACTCGAACAGGCCGAGCCGAACGCAACACCTGCAGACGTCTTACGACGATGCCGCCGAGCGGGTCGCGAATAGCGTAGAGACCGTCGGGGGTCGGGTCCTTATGGCCGGTATCAACCACCACGCGATCTCCTGCCACGATCGTTGGCGCCATAGCGTCACCTTCGACTTCCAGGACACGCAGCCTTGCCGCAGATGCGTGTAATCGTTCCACGAAGCTTCGCGGAAAAGACCATTTCTCCTCTGCCAGAGAAGTGACATTGCGTCCTCGCCGCGCGCGCACATCGAGTTCCGCAACCTCGCCAGGGCCAGAACTAACCGATTGCAGCTTGCCGGCGTCCTCGATCGAGCCCGCGCCGGGGTATCGCCCCCATAGCAAGATTTGTTCTGGCGTGTAGCCGAGAACATCGGCGAACGGCTTTAGGTGATCGAGCCGCATACGAATCTGCCCATTCTCCAGCCGCGACAACTGCTGCTTGGAGATGCCTGAGCGCCTGACCAGCTCGGTGCGGCTCATGCCGCGGGCCTCGCGGGCATAATACAGGCCGGTGTGTTGCGGTATCGCCTTCGCTCGCTTTGTCACGGAGGCATAGTCACGGATTCGGTGAGAAAAAGCCAGCTCCTATGCCAAGAAGTCACAGGATATGTTCCGCTGGTTGCAGCTGGCATTCTCTCACGATTGGACAGTCTTGAAATCAATGGGCGATCTGTCCCCGGACATTAGCAAAGGATGCGTCTCCAGCCACAGCGCACGGGCACGTGCGAGCGGATCGATAGCGGCTCTGTTCCACCAAGTCGCTTCATCACCATGGCGATGCACTTCGCGATGATGGCCACGGCACAAGGGGACGGTGAACTCATCGCTGACCTTGCGGCCGAGCGCCCGGCTCTGGGCGAAGCGCAGGTGAACGCGGTAAATTCCATCAATCTGACGTAATCGTTGGCCGCTTCCGCGTTGCCATAAATTTTAGGACACGCCACTTGGAGCCGCCGTCGGACCTTATCGGAACGTGCCTCCAATTTTTTGATCTTTTGCGCAATCGCGGGGATTTCGCGGGTCGATTTGTTCAGAGCCCGCAGCTCAAGCTGGATGTCGCGATATGCGCTGGCAAGATTTGGGTTGACCGAGAACCCATACTCATCGGGGAGGGTTTTTGCCTTCTTGCCGACTTTGGGCAGCAGAAATTCCGCAATTGTCCGCGCCGCTCTTCTCCGCGCTTTGGGATCCGCAGTGGCATCCTGGACAACGCCAAACAAGGCGTCGAGCGCCTGAGGATTCCAGTCTCGGCCGGCCGGAACCGTTGCCGGCATTTGCGAGCCCGTGAACGCCAACCCGGAGTTTACTTTGTCGGAGGCTTCTTGCGGAATATTGGTCCAGATGCCAGCCAACGGTTGTGACCGGCCCGTCCGAGACGACCGCGTTCGCTTCGCCGGGAAGCATTTCGGCATCACTGCCATCCGTGTATCGGCAGGCAACTTTTGGTCCTTAACGAGCTTAAGCAGGAACGCGCGCCAGGATGCAGTTGGCTTGTCTAACCCGATAGACAGGATTGTGTTCGTTAGAATCGTTCGTCTGTTCGGCGTATCCCGCTTTCGACCGCCGCGGCGCTCACCCGGCCTGGAGCCCCTTAGCATGTTTCACTCTCCCGGCTGTCGTCCCTGCGACAGACCTCGCCCTGTCGCTTCGTCACGCACTCTCCTGCACCGGCGCGGCATCTAGGCCTGCGGCAGCGCTTCGACACTTGATGGTCCTGGGCATTTCGGCTCGTTATGTTTTTTTGCACGACGTTGAAAAACGGGGCGCGCCAAATTAAGCTTAGCCGACATTTCAGCTCGCCAGCGACGCTGCCCGCCTGAGGCGCTCACAGCCAAGACTGTCAGGAGCGCGCCGCAAGCCGCAATTTTCGACCCGCTAGATTCCACCTTCCGTATGTTTTGCTAATTAATTGCTAAAACTTTGCTACCGGCGCTACTATCTATTCGCAATTCGATTGCTACTTGGATGCGGTGAGTTCTCTCTAAGATTGAGTTACATTGTTTTACTATCTATAGTTGCTGTCAGAACGTTGATTTTATTGATTCGGCGATAAAAAAATACCCGGGGTCTGTTCCCTTAATTATTAGAGGCCCTACTCCGGTTTCACCACCCGGATATGTAGCTCGCGCAGTTGCTTCGGCGTCGCCTCCGACGGCGCGCCCATCATCAAATCCTCGGCGCGCTGGTTCATCGGGAACAGCACCACCTCGCGCAGGTTCTCCTCGCCGCACAGCAGCATCACGATGCGGTCGATGCCGGGCGCAATGCCGCCGTGCGGCGGCGCGCCGAGCGACAGCGCATGCAGCATGCCGCCGAATTTCTGCTCCAGCAGGCTTTCGTCGTAGCCGGCGATGGCGAAGGCCTTCTTCATCACGTCTGGGCGATGATTGCGGATGGCGCCGGACGACAATTCCACGCCGTTGCAGACGATGTCGTATTGGATGGCCTTGAGCGAAAGAATTTTCGCCCGGTCGCTTGCATCGAGCGCGAGGAATTCGTCCACCGCCGCGTTCGGCATCGAGAACGGGTTATGCGAGAAGTCGATCTTCTTGTCCTCCTCGTTCCATTCGTACATCGGAAAATCGATGATCCAGCACAGTTCGAAACGGTCCTTCTGGACGAGCCCAAGCTCGTCGCCGATTTTGGTGCGCGCCGCTCCGGCGAATTTCACGAAGGCCGAAGGCTCGCCGGCGACAAAGAACACGGCGTCGCCGTCTTTCAAACTAAGTTGCTCGCGCAAGCTTGCGGTCCGTTCCGCGCCGAGATTGTTGGCAACCGGACCGCGGCCGACCACGGCGCCATTGTCGATCGCGAAGAAGATATAGCCGAGCCCCGGCTGGCCCTCGCCTTGCGCCCAGGAGTTCATGCGATCGCAGAAGGCGCGCGAGCCGCCGCCCGGAGCGGGGATCGCCCACACCGCAGCCGTCGCGCTCGTCGCCAAAATGCGCGCGAAAATCTTGAACCCCGAGCCGCGGAAAATTTCCGAGACATTCGCCATCACGATCGGATTGCGTAGGTCCGGCTTGTCGGTGCCGTATTTGCTTAAAGCTTCGGCATAGGGAATGCGCGGAAACACTTTCGTCACCGGCTTGCCGCCGGCAAATTCCTCGAACACGCCGCGCATCACCGGCTCGACCGCAGCAAAAACATCGTCCTGGGTGACGAAGCTCATTTCCAGGTCGAGCTGATAGAACTCGCCGGGCGAGCGATCCGCGCGGGCGTCCTCGTCGCGAAAGCACGGCGCGATCTGGAAATAGCGGTCGAAGCCCGAAATCATGATCAGCTGCTTGAACTGCTGCGGCGCCTGCGGCAGCGCGTAGAATTTTCCCGGATGGATGCGCGACGGAACGAGGTAATCGCGCGCGCCCTCTGGCGAGGAGGCGGTCAGGATCGGAGTTTGGAACTCGAAGAAGCCCTGCTCCTTCATCCGCCGCCGGATCGAATCAATGATCTGGCCGCGCTTGATGATATTTTGGTGCAAGTGCTCGCGGCGCAGGTCGAGGAAACGGTACTTCAGCCTTGTTTCCTCAGGATATTCCTGCTCGCCGAACACCGGCATTGGCAGCTCGGCAGCCGGACCCAGCACTTCGATCTCGCGGATATAGACCTCGACCGCGCCGGTCGGCAGATCGGGATTTTCGGTGCCGCCCGGACGTCGGCGCACCTTGCCGTCGATCCGCACCACCCATTCCGAGCGCAACGTCTCGGCGGTCTTGAACGCCGGACTGTCGGGATCGGCCACCACTTGCGTGAGGCCGTAATGGTCGCGCAGATCGATGAACAGCACGCCGCCATGGTCGCGGATGCGATGGCACCAGCCGGACAGCCGGACTTCGATGCCGATATCGCTGTCGCGGAGCGCGCCGCAAGTGTGGGTGCGGTAGCGATGCATGCTCTATTCCGCTCAAGAGGAAGTAAGGTGTGAAAAGTGGCGCACAACCACATGGCGGGACGCAATTTGTCAAGCGCCGGCGCTTGGCGATTTCGGATGTCTCGACAGAGACCCGACGATCTGCACATCTCGGACTGGTAGGACTGAATATGAAACGCAAGAAGCCGGCGAGAGCCTCAGGCAAAGCTACCACCAAAGTCCGCTCATTCCCGCGCAAGCGGGAATCCAGACTGGGTCCCCGCCTCCGCGGGGACGAGCGGGAGCGTGCAGCTCAAACCATGACGACAGCGGAAGCGGTGGTGGCGACGCTGGTCGCTTACGGCCTCGACACCGTCTATGCGCTACCAGGCGTGCAAAACGATCTGCTGTTCGAGGCGCTGTTCAAGTTTTCCGACCGGGTGCGGACCATCCATACCCGCCACGAGCAGGGCGCCGCCTATATGGCGCTCGGCGCCGCGCTCGCGACCGGCAAGCCGCAGGCTTACGCGGTCGTGCCCGGGCCGGGGCTGCTCAATTCCGGCGCGGCGCTGCTGACCGCCTATTCCATGAATGCGCCGGTGCTGGCGCTGATCGGGCAAATTCCCGACGCCGATATCGGCAAAGGGCTCGGCCATCTGCACGAAATCCGCGACCAATCCGGCATTCTCAAGCGGCTGGTCGATCATTGCACGCTCATTCGCAAGCCGGCCGAGGCTTCGCGCGCCGCCGCGCTCGCCTTGCGCGCGATGGCCACCGGACGGCCGGGCCCGGCGGCACTCGAATGCGCGATCGACGTCTGGGGCAAATCCGCCCCGGTTACTCTGCAGGCGCCGTTGCCGATCCCGGCGCCGAAGATCGACACGGGTGCGGTCCGCCGCGCCGCAAAACTTCTCGGCGCCGCCAAACGTCCGCTCATCGTCTGTGGCGGCGGCGCACAGGACTCTTCCGCAGAGGTCACCGCGCTCTCGGCGATGCTGCAGGCGCCGGTGCTCGGCTATCGCCGCGGCCGCGGCGTGCTCGACAGCCGCGATCCATTGAGCGTGACGCTGCCGCTCGGGCGCGATCTGTGGGGCGGAGCGGATGTCGTCCTGGCGGTCGGCACGCGTCTGCTCACGCAGTTCCGCCAATGGGGCATGGATCGGGAACTTGCGATCATTCGCGTCGACGCCGATGCCAAGGAGCACAACCGGCTGCATAAGCCTGCGGTCGCGCTCACCGGCGACGCCAAGCCGATCCTCCAGGCGCTGGTCGCAGAATTGCCGGCATACAATTCAAAGCGGCCGTCACGCTCCGCGGAAATGCAGGAGCGCCAAGCTCGATGGCGCAAACGCCTGAACAAGCTCGCTCCGCAGATCGCGTTTCTGGAAGCGATCCGCGCCGAACTGCCCGAAGACGGCATTTTCGTCGACGAGGTCACTCAGATCGGCTTTGCCGCCCGCCTGCTCTTTCCCGTCTACAAGCCGCGCACGTTCCTGTCACCCGGTTATCAGGATCCGCTCGGCTGGGGCTTTGCCACCGCGCTCGGCGCGCAGCACGCCCGTTCCGATGTGCCGGTGCTGTCGATCTCCGGCGACGGCGGCTTTCTCTTCACCGCGACCGAGATGGCGACCGCCATGCGCCACCGCATTCCGCTGGTGACAGTGGTGTTCAACGACGGCGCCTACGGCAATGTGCGGCGCATCCAGAAAGAGCGGTTCGGCAACCGGCTGATCGGCAGCGACCTCGCCAATCCCGACTTCGTCGCCTTCGCGAAAAGCTTCGGCGCCGAGGCGGTACGGGTGAAAAGCCCGCGGGATTTGCGCGAGGTGCTGCGGCGCGCCTTCGCGCATCGCGACGGACCGACCTTGATCGAAGTGCCGGTCGGCGAGCTGCCAAGCCCGTGGGAGTTCATCTTCATGCCGCGGATTCGCGGCAATCGGTGACCTTGCATCAGTCATGCGGGACTTGCCACGTGCGGTGTACCTGAACGAGACTTGAGAGAATGGACTCCGTTTCCACCACCGCAATGCAGCCGATCACGACGACCCCCGAACTTGCCGTCGCGTGCCGGCGCATGGCCGTTCATCCGTTCCTCACCGTCGATACCGAGTTCCTGCGCGAGACGACCTACTATCCGTTGCTCTGCGTGGCGCAGATCGCCTCGCCCGAAGAAGCCGTGGTCATTGACGCGCTGGCGCCGGGCATCGACCTTGCGCCGTTCTACGAGCTGATGGCCGACGAGCGGGTGATGAAAGTGTTCCATGCCGCGCGGCAGGACATCGAGATCGTCTGGCACGCCGCCAAGCTCATTCCCCATCCGATCTTCGATACCCAGGTCGCCGCCATGGTGCTCGGCTACGGCGATTCGATCTCTTACGATCAACTGGTGCAGCGCATCACCGGGGATACGCTCGACAAGTCGCATCGCTTCACCGACTGGACGCGCCGGCCGCTGTCCGACGCGCAGCTTGCTTACGCCATTTCAGACGTGACCCATTTGCGCGACGTCTATCTGGCGCTGGTCGAGGATCTTAAGCGGCGCGGCCGCGCCGATTGGGTCGAGGACGAGATGCGCGTCTTGACCTCGCCCGACACCTATCGCATGGAGCCGGAGAACGCCTGGAAGCGCCTGAAGACGCGCGTGCGCAAGCCCAAAGAGCTCGCCGTCCTCATCGAAGTCGCCGCCTGGCGCGAGCAAGAGGCGCAGTCGCGCGACGTGCCGCGCGCGCGGGTGCTCAAGGACGAGATGATCGGCGACATTGCGGTGCAGGCGCCCACCACCACGGAGAGACTCAAGACGCTGCGCTCCTTGCCTAAGGGGTTCGAACGTTCGCGCTGGGGCGAGGCGATCGTCGCCGCGGTGGGCCGCGGTCTTGCCCGCGACCCGAACACGCTGCCGTTGCAGGCCCGTGTGCAGCCCGCGGTCAACGGCGCGGCCATCGTCGAATTGCTCAAGGTGCTGTTGCGCATGATTTCCGAACAGCATCACGTCGCCGCCAAGGTGATCGCCACCGTCGACGACCTCGAGCGCATCGCAACGAGCGATGATGCCGACGTGCCGGCGCTGAGCGGCTGGCGGCGCGAGCTGTTCGGCGAAAAGGCGCTGGCGCTCAAGCACGGCAAGCTTGCGCTCGGCATCGAAAGGGGCCGCGTCGCGACGGTGGAGCGGGAATAGCGCGGAGTGCTGCTTTGCCGGTGCGACATCGCTCCGCTACAGGCGACCATGCAAATTCGTATAGCGTCCTCACCAAGTCGCCGTGCGCAAGGCGGGCGCGGACGAAAGGGGAAACGCAATGGTTCACATCGATCGGCGGACCTTTTCTCTGCTCGGTTTGGGCGCGGTGTTGTCGCCGCCGCGCGCCTTGGCGGCGGACGCCTATCCGTCGCGTCCGATCCATCTGTTGGTCGGGTTTACGCCGGGATCATCCTCCGACATCACCGCGCGCATCTTCGCCAAGGGCGCCGATGCGATACTCGGCCAGGACGTCGTGGTCGAGAACAAGCCCGGAGCCGGCGGCAGCATCGCCGCCGGGCTTGGCGGGCGCGCCACCACTGACGGCTACACGCTCTATCTCTCCGCTTTATCGACGCTGACCTATAAGGTCACCCATCCGGATGCGCCGTTCGACATCGTCAACGATTTTGCGCCAGTTGCGCTCCTTGCCACCGGCGCCATCGTCATGGTGGTCGATCCGAAAATCGGCGTGAATAGCGTCGAGGAATTCACCGCTCTCGCCAAGTCCAAGCCCGGCCAAATTCTCTTCGGCACGGTCGGCCCCGGCAGCTTGCCGGATCTCTGCGGCGAACTGTATGCGCAACGCGCGGGCGTCAAACTGGTGCAGGTGCCTTATCCGGGCAGCCCGCAGGTGGTGACCGATTTGATGGCCGGCCGCGTCGCCATGAACTTCGCCATCGCCTCGTCCGTGCTCGGCCAGATTGCGGCGGGCCAGGTCAAGCCGCTGGCGATTGCCGCGGACAAACGCTCGGATCTGCTTCCCGACGTGCCCACCATGGCGGAAGCCGGCATGCCCGACTTCAACACGCCGCTGTGGTTCGGGCTTCTTGCGCCCAAAGGCACGCCGCGGCCGGTGATCGACAAGCTTGCCGCCGCGGCGCAGAAAGCCATGCATGCACCGGATGCCGTGGATGTCTTGCACGAACAGGGCTTCGTGCCGGAGGACCTGGGACCGGACCAGTTCACCACTTTCATCCGCAGCGAAGTCACCCGCTGGTCGCAAGTCGCACAGGCCGCGGGTCTTCTGAAGACGTAATGTTCGCGTAAGGCGCTTGCCGCCGACTCTAATACCGCAGGCGGTCGTCGTATGATGGTGGCGGCGCGGTTAATCCCTCTCCCGCAAGCGGGAGAGGGTGGCCGCGAAGCGGCCGGGTGAGGGCCACATGCGCGAAGGCCAAAAGACAGATGTTGCTCGCGTACTCCGCCAGCGCTCGACCGACGCCGAACGGATCATGTGGCGACTGTTGCGCGACCGACAGCTGGATGGAGTAAAATTTCGGCGTCAGGTGCCGATCGGTCCCTTCATCGCGGACTTTGCATCCATCGAGCAACAGCTCGTCATAGAGCTTGATGGTGGGCAGCATGCCGAAAGCTTGTCCGACGCGAAACGCGACGATTTTCTCGCCGCACGCGGCTGGCGCGTGGTGCGCTTTTGGAACATGGATATTCTGAAAAATCGCGAGGGTGTGCTCGAAAGCATTCAGGCAGCGATCACCCCTCACCCCGACCCTCTCCCGCAAGCGGGAGAGGGAGAAGTAAACCTCACGCCGCCACAGTGACCTTGAACCGCGGCGCGAGCACGGTTCCTCGCAGCGTCGCCGCCAGCGTTGCCATCTCGTCGCGCGACAGCGGCGCATAGGGCGGATAAGGCTCGCCCGCCGAAATGCCGATCAGATTCATCGCCGCCTTCATCGCCGGAGCGAGACCGCGGTGCATCCACTTCGACGGGAACAGCGCGAACTGGAGCTGGATGTCCGCGGCGCGCTCATGGTCCCGCGCGACGAACGCGTCGATGACGTGACGGGCGATCTCGCAGCCCGGCGGCGGCATGGTGGCGCCCGAGCCGCCAAGCTGCAGCGTCGCCAGCAGCATTTGCATCGTGGTGAAATAGCGCGCGTGCCCAGCACGATCGATCTCGACGACAAGCCGCGACACCCGCGCGAGGTCGCGCGAAGATTCCTTGATCAATTGCACGCTCGGCAGCTTTGCCAATGCAATCGTATCGGGAATCGAAACGTCGGCTCCCGGACCGGGATTGAGATAGAGTGTGATCGGCAGCTTGGTCTCGCGGCCGATGGCTTCGAAATAGGCGATCAGATCGGTCTGCGTCGGCGGCCCGGCAAACGGCCGCAGTGGCGCCAATACTTGCACCGCGGCGGCGCCCAGCCGCTCGGCCTCATTGGCCAGTTCGATCGCGGTCTTGAACGACGGATGCGAAATGCCGACCATCACCGGAACGCGGCGGTCGACGCATTCGACGGTGCGGCGGATCAGCGCCTTGCGCTCTTCGAAGCTCAGATAAGTGTATTCCTGCGTCTCGACGCCGGCGGCGACCACCATGGTGGCGCGGCAATCATCGACGATGTAATCGATCTGGCGCTTGAGCGCGCCCTCGTCGACCGCGAGCTCGGCCGTGAACGGCGTGAGCGGCGCGACAATCAGGCCGGGCGTTTTGTGCGGCGTTTCCATATGGCGCTTCCTGACGGCGAGTACCGATGCTACGCAAACGAGCATAGCATCTTATCCCATCAGCAGCACCGGCTCGCGGCCGATCAGGCGGGCGAGCGAGCGGAGCCGGTTCATGACGCGCTCGCCGGCAAGCGCCACAAAATCCCCCGGCATGCGCAGCGCCAGACGGTGCCGCTCGACCGCAAGCGACGTCTCAGGCAGCACGCCGGGCATCGCCGCGGAAATCACGTAAGCAAGCCGGAGCGCCGCGCCGAGCACGCGGGCGCGGTCAAGGAGCCGGGTCGAAACGAGTTCGCGCAGCCGCGGTGACAATTCGTCGTCCACGACCAGCCCGACATGGCGAAAGAACACCGCCAGCGCCAGATAGGCGCGGCCCTGATGGTCGATGCCGGAAAAGCCGCCATGGGCGATGATATTGAGCGATTGCTCGCCGCGGTAATCGGGGTGCGCGCGCCAGCCGATGTCGGCCAGAAGGCACGCGGCGTGGCGCAGCCGGCGTTCTTCGCTCGTCTCCTCGAGGCCGGATGTCGCCAGAAAGCGATCGGTCCACCCGATCAGCTCCTCGCCGTGGCGCGGCGAGCGCGAGCGCAGCTGGTTGAGATGGCGCGCCGCCTCGATCAGCGCGTCTCTCTCCTTGTCCTTCTTCTTGAGCAGCGAATAGAGCAAGCCTTCGCGGATGCCGAGCGCCGAGAACACCACCTGATGCGGCTTGCCGACGCGCAGGATGTATTCGAGCACCAAAGCCGCATAGGGCAACAGTGGCCGGCGCGCGTTGTTCACCACTTCGATATGCGACAGTGTATCGACGTCGACCCGGTGCACGAGTTTGGCGAATTCGAGCGCCTCGTCGGCAGGAATCGCATAGCCGTGCATCACATGCAGCGGATAGCCGGTCTGCCACATATGCAATCGCGCCAGCGAGCGCCACGTGCCGCCGACGGCATAGAAGTTGCGCTCCTCGCAATCCTTCAGCACCGGCAGGCCGGTCAGCGATTTCCTGACGAATTTCTCCGCTTTCTTGATCGACTTCGCCGAAATGTCGGCAAGCGCAAGTCCGCCGAGCGGACGCGTCAAGCCATGGCGCGCGCGGGTGCCGTGCACATCGACCAGTTCGAGCGAGCCGCCGCCGAGGTCGCCGACGACGCCGTCGGCCCGGTGCACCCCGGAAATGACGCCGAGCGCGGTGAGTTCGGCCTCGCGGCCGCCCGACAGCACGTCGATATCGGTGGCGATGGTCCGTTCGGCGAGCTTGATGAAAGCCGGGCCGTTTTTGGCGTCGCGACAAGCGGCGGTGGCGATGACGAGGGTCTTCTTCACGCCCATGGTCCGGCACAGCGCCCGGAAGCGCTTGAGCGTCGATAGCGCGTGCTGGACCGCGTCGGCGGCCAACAAACCGGTCGACTGCACTTCGCGGCCGAGCCCGCACAGAGCCTTCTCATTAAAAATTTCGGTGGGGCTGCGGGTGAGACCTTCGTAGACGACAAGCCGCACGGAATTCGAGCCGATGTCGACCACCGCAATCGGCGGACCGTGGTCGAGACGTCCCTGGGCGTCGGATGTGGCGCGGCTCATCGATCAATCAACGCAAAAGCAGGCAATGCGTGTTGCGCCCGCCGGCCGCGGATTATCCGTTAAATGAAACTCCGCTGCCGCGGGCCCGGCATGGCAACGCGTGCACACCCTACGCGATTCGCTGAAGTGTCACACCCGCTCCGGGCGATGGCGCAAGCGCGGAATGGAATCCTTGGGCGATTTGCCCCGACCGGATAGGCTGGGATTGGTCATGAAATACGTCGTGGCGTTGAACACTTCTTCGCCCGGCGCCGGCTCGATGCGCGAGGACGAACCGTCGGCGCGGAGCTGCCAGCTCTGCTCATTGTCCTTCAAATTGGCCACCATGATCTGATCGAGCACCTGCTCGTGCACGGTCGGATTGAGGATCGGACAGAGCGCCTCGACGCGGCGGTCGAGATTGCGCGGCATCATGTCGGCGGAAGAAATGTAGACCGCCGCTTTCGGATGCGGCAGGCCGTGTCCGGCGCCGAAACAATAAATGCGGCCGTGTTCGAGGAAGCGGCCGACGATGGATTTGACGCGGATATTGTCGGACAGGCCGGGAACGCCGGCCCGCAAGCAGCAAATGCCGCGCACCACCAGATCGATCGCCACGCCGGCGCTCGAGGCGCGATAAAGCGCATCGATGATGTCCGGATCGACCAAGGCATTCATCTTCATCCAGATCGCCGCCGGACGGCCGGCCTCGGCGTGCGCGATTTCCTCGTCGATATGTTCATGAATGCGCTTGCGCAGCGACAGCGGCGACACCGCCATGCGCTCAAGCTCGGCGGGCTCGGCATAGCCGGTGACGAAGTTGAAAATCCGGGCGACGTCGCGCGCAATGATGGGATCGCAGGTGAAGAACGACAGATCGGTATAAATGCGCGCCGTCACCGGATGGTAATTGCCGGTCCCGACGTGAACATAGGACGCCAGCGAAGCGCCCTCGCGGCGGACCACGAGCGACAATTTGGCGTGGGTCTTGAGTTCGAGGAAGCCGAACACCACCTGGACGCCGGCGCGTTCGAGATCGCGCGCCCAGCGGATATTGGCCTCCTCATCGAAACGGGCCTTGAGCTCGACGAGTGCGGTGACCGATTTGCCGGCTTCGGCTGCTTCGGCCAGCGCCTTGATGATGGGCGAGTCGGCCGAGGTGCGATAGAGCGTCTGCTTGATGGCGACGACGTCCGGATCGCGTGCGGCTTGCTGCAGGAAATTGACCACCACGTCGAAAGATTCGAACGGATGGTGGATGACGAAATCCTTCTGCCGGATCGCGGCGAAGCAATCGCCGCCATGATCGCGCACGCGGCCAGGATAGCGCGGCGTATAGGGCACGAATTCGAGGTCGGGCCTGTCGAGACTGGCGAGCTGCCCCATCTCGTTGAGCGCGAGCACGCCGTCGACGCTGAACACGCTGTCGTCGGAGGCGCCGAGCGCGCGTTGCACGAAGCGCCGCAGTTCCACCGGCATCGTCGCCTCGATATCGAGCCGGATGACGATGCCGCGCCGGCGCCGCTTCAGCGCGGTCTCGAACAGCCGCATCAGGTCCTCGGCCTCTTCCAGGATTTCGACTTCGGAGTCGCGGATGACTCGGAATGCGCCAACGCCCTTGACCGCATAGCCGGGGAAAAGCTTGCCGATAAAGAGACTGGCGAAGCCTTCGATGGTGATCAGGCGCACTTCGCCCCTTTCGCCCTGCGGCAGGCGCACGAAGCGCTCGATACGGTTGGGGATGCGGATCAGCGCATTCATCGCCTTGCCGTCCTTGGCGCGCGCCAGCTGCAAGGCAATCGTGAAGCCGAGGTTGGGAATGAACGGGAACGGATGCGCCGGATCGATGGCGAGCGGCGTCAATAATGGAAACACGTGAGCGAGAAAGTAGTCTTCGAGCCACGCTTTTTCCGGTCGGGTGACGTCCTGACCGTCGATCAAGGCGATCCCGGCCTCTCCAAGCAACGCCCGTAGTTCCAGCCATTGCGCCTGCTGATCTTCGACCAGCAGCGAAACCGCCTCGGCGATGCGCACCAACTGCTCCGCCGGGGTCAGCCCTTCGGGACTCCTGGTGCTGATGCCCTCGCGCATCTGTGCGCCAAGGCCGGCGACGCGCACCATGAAGAATTCATCGAGGTTGTTGGCTGAAATCGACAGAAATTTCAGCCGTTCCAGCAACGGATTCTTCGGGATTGGCCGATTCCTCGAGCACGCGCCGATTGAAATTCAGCCACGACAGTTCGCGGTTAATGAAACGGTCCGGGCTGGAGGCGAGGTCGCTGTCGGGCAGATGCGCAACCGCCTCCGGCGACCGCAGCGGCTCGTCCAGCCGCTGCACGGTTCCAGATTCTCGTGCAAAGGCAGTAGCTTGGCCGCGGTCGGCCATGGCAGATCCGTGCTCCTCGAGCGCTATGTTGGCCACCTTTGGTAACAATCCGATGAATGCGGTTGGTTGAGATAACGCGGCGCAGCACCGTTCCGTCAAGCCCGCCTCGGCAGCGAGCTAGCCCGCGTCGCGAAACAATTCCGCAGCGAGAGCTCGGCTGGGCGGCCGACCCTGGCGCAACGCTTCTTTATCCAACGCGATGACCGCGGCGCGCGCGGCCGCGAACGAACGCTCGATATGGGTCAAGAGATAGCTGACCACGCTCTCATCGAGCGGCATCTGACGATCGGTGGCAAGCTTCACGACGACGCCGCGCAGCATCGCGTCATCCGGCGCTTGCAGCGACAACAGCGGCAGCGCCCGCAACCGCGACACCAGGTCCGGCACGACCACCGGCCAGAGCGACGGCGCGGTCCGCCCGGTTAAGAGCAGGAACGCGCCCTCCTCCCGCGCAAGGTTGATCAGGTGGAACAGCGCCCGCTCCTCCGCCACCGCCGCGGCATCTTCCACAACCAGCGCGCCGGTCGCGAGCGCGGCAGGCAGATCGATTTCGCCCAGCGTGCGCGCGGAGACGACACGCGCCCCGGCCGCCGCCGCCCAGATGGTCGCCAGATGCGTCTTGCCGGATCCCTCCGGCCCGATCAGCGCGACGGCGCGCGCCGGCCAATCCGGCCACGCATCAATCAGCGCGAGTGCGCTCTGATTGGACGACCCCGATAGGAAATCGTCGCGCGCAAAACTTTCGGCGTGTTCGAGCGCGAGCGCGAGCTGGCGAGGGGGACCGGAACTGACGCTTACGATGGCCGGCCCCCGGTATAGAGCGGACTCGCCAGATAGCGTCGCAATGCAAATCGGATCAGCACGCCGGCGGCTGCGGCAAGCGGCACGGCCAGCAAAAGTCCGACGAAGCCAAACAGATAGCCGAAGGCAAACAGGGCGAACATGAGCCACACCGGATGCAGCCCGACGCTGTGCCCGACGAGTTTGGGCGCCAGCACATTGCCTTCGAGGAACTGACCGACCAGAACGATACCGGCGACGATCAAGATCCGGCTCCAGTCCGGAATGAATTGCGCAAGCGCGACGGCGAGCGACAATACCAGCGCGGTCAGCGAACCGACATAGGGAATGAAGCTGATCAACCCGGACACGACTCCGATCAACAACCCGAAGCTTAATCCGGCAAGCGTCAACCCGAGCGCATAATAGGAACCGAGGATGAGACACACGCCGGTCTGACCGCGCACGTAAGCCGAAATTGTTGAGTCGATTTCGCGGCCGAGACTGCGCACGGTGTCGCGCTGCGGCAGCGGCACCAAGTTGTCCACGGTATGGATCATGCGATCCCAGTCGCAGATCAGATAGAACGCCACCACCGGCGTGATGATAACGAGCGAAAAGATCGAGAGCAGCGTCTGGCCCTTGGTCCATAGCGAAGCGATGAACGCGGTCAAATAACCCACGGCTTGATTGATCACGTCGCCGACCGACTTGTCGGCGCCCACCAAATTATCGCCAACGATACGCTTGATCCACGGATGGCTGGGATCACTGACGAAAACCTGCAACCGCTGTGCGTAGTACGGAGCGTTCTCGATGAAACCGGAAAACTGCTGCGACAGAATCGGCGCGATGACGAGCAGCAACAGCACAACGGCGACGACGAAGCCGCCGAGGATGATGAGGGCGGCAAGGAGCCGGCTAATGCCGCGCTTGCTGAGCCGATTGGCCAGCGGATCGAGCACGTAGGCGACCGCCATGCCGAGTACGAACGGCAGCAAAATGGGGCTCAGCAGCCACAACGGGCCGACGAGAACGACGAGCGCGACGGTCCAGAACACGATGTTGCGCTCGAGCTGCATTGCGCTTCCTTAAAGGCCATTCATTTGAGCATGATCCCGAAAAGTGGATGCCGGTTCTCGGGATCATGCTCCGATCAATGACCGGCGCCGAACGAGTTCATATGGCGGACCCACTCGGCGAGATAGAAGGCGATCGAAAGCAAGGTCAAGATGGCGACCAGCGCCATGGTGAGTTTCGTGAGCATATCGGCGTCGAAGTTGAAGGCATGTTCGGCCAGCACCAGGGCGGCGAGCAGGATTTGCGTAGCCGTATTGGCTTTGGAGACCAAAAGCGGCCGGACCGGCATCGGCCGCCCCACCAGCCAGGACAGCAGGAAGGCGCTGATGATCATGATATCGCGCGAGACGACGAGGATGACCAGAAAGATCGGCAGCGCGCCGGCAATGCCGAGCGAAATATAGATCGACACGATCAGGGCCTTGTCGGCCAGCGGATCGAGATAAGCGCCAAGCTCGCTCGCCATGTGAAAGTTTTTGGCGAGAAAGCCGTCGACGGCATCGCTGATCCCGGCCGCAACGAACAGGAGAAACGCGATGCGCATGTCTCCCGAAGTGATCACCCAGACCACAACCGGGACCAATAGAATCCGCCCCAACGTAATGAGATTCGGAATACTCAAACCCAACCCCGGCGCAGCATTGCTCAACAACGCCATATATACTGACGCTCGCGCGCTTGCGCACCCGCCAATTCCGACGTAGGAGGCGCGGTCGGTGCCTTCCCCTGGGATGGCTCGTCTCGGTCCGAATTGGTGGCTTTCGTGGATGAGACACGCTACGCGGCCGCCGGTGTCGATATCGATGCCGGCAACCGCATGGTGGAATTAATCAAGCCGTTGGTGCGTGCGACGGCGCGTGCCGGGGCTGGCGCAGAAATCGGCGGTTTCGGCGGCTTGTTCGATCTCAAGGCCGCCGGTTATACCGACCCAATCCTGGTCGCCGCGACCGACGGCGTCGGCACCAAAGTCAAAATCGCGATCGAAACCTCCCGCCACGACACTATCGGCGTCGATCTCGTCGCCATGTCGGTCAACGACCTCGTGGTGCAAGGCGCGGAACCGTTGTTTTTCCTCGATTATTTCGCTTGCGGCAGGCTCGATCCGGCAGTCGGAGCGGCAGTGGTGAAAGGCGTCGCGGCGGCGTGCCGCGAGGCCGGCTGCGCTTTGATCGGCGGCGAGACGGCGGAAATGCCGGGGGTCTATGCCGCCAACGACTATGACCTTGCGGGCTTCGCTGTCGGCGCGGTGGGACGCCAAGACGTGCTGCCGCGCGCCGACATTGCTCCCGGCGACATCGTGATCGGGCTCGCCTCGACCGGCGTGCATTCGAACGGCTTCTCGCTGGTGCGCCGCATTGCTGCCAATGCCGGGCTGGCTTGGGAGAGCGCGGCACCGTTCGAGCGCTCACGCAGCCTCGGCGAAGCGCTGCTGACACCGACGCGGCTTTATGTGCGGTCCTGCCTCGCCGCGATCCGCACGACCAAAGCCGTCAAGGCGCTCGCGCACATTACCGGAGGCGGCTTTACCGACAATATTCCGCGCGTGCTGCCGCCGGGTCTTGCGGTGTCGCTCGAACTCGGCCGCGTTCCCGTCTTGCCGGTATTCAAATGGCTGGCGGCGGCGGGGCGCATCGCCGAGAGCGAGATGCTGCGCACGTTCAATTGCGGCATCGGCATAGTGGTCGTGCTGGATCGCCATGGCGCCGACGCCGCAAGCGCGTGCTTTACCCAACACGGCGAGACCGTCGTTCGCCTCGGTGAAATCGTGGCACGCACCGGCGGCGCGGTCGAATTTCACGGACACCTCGATTTATCCCGGTAAGCAGCATGCTCAAGAAGCGCGTCGCCGTGCTCATTTCCGGCCGTGGCTCGAACATGATGGCGCTGATCGACGCGGCCAAGGCGCAAGATTACCCGGCGGCGATCGTGCTCGTTGTTTCGAATCGGCCTGACGCTTTCGGGCTCGCCCGGGCGCGCGAAGCGGGAATTGAGACCGCACTGGTCGATCACCGGCCGTTCGGCGAGGACCGCGAAGCCTTCGAACGCGCGCTCGATGCGAAGCTTGTTGCGCACCGCATCGATCTCGTCTGCCTCGCCGGCTTCATGCGGCTGTTCACGCCCTGGTTCGTGGCCCGCTGGAGCGGCCGGATGCTCAACATTCACCCGGCGCTGCTGCCGCAATTCAGGGGGCTGGATACCCATCGCCGAGCGCTCGAAGCCCGTGTCAAGCGGCACGGCGCGACCGTGCACTTCGTCGTTGCGGAAACCGATTCAGGTCCGATTATTCTTCAGGACTCGGTCCCGATCGTCGCGGGCGACACCGAAGAAACGCTGGCCGCGCGCGTACTCGAAGTCGAACACCGCATTTATCCGCAGGCGTTGCGGCTCGTCGCGGAAGGCCGCGCGACGTTCGCTCCCCGCTAGCTGCTGCCGTTCGCGCACACAACAAAAAACCCCCGGGTGTGAGACCGGGGGCTACGAAAACCGGCGTTCCGGTTCATGCAACTTTTAGATTTTCCGCCGAAGTCCGGCCGCGATTGGTGACGAGTTGGTACTCGACCTCCTGGCCATCGTTGAGCGTCCGCAGTCCGGCCCGCTCGACGGCGGAAATGTGAACGAACACATCCTTGTCGCCGCTCGTCGGCTTGATGAACCCGTAGCCCTTGGTGGGATTAAACCACTTGACGGTGCCCTTCTGCATCGTCTGTCTCCTAAATCATTCCAGATGTCAGCGAAGACGCCGGCGCAGCCTTTGCGCGTCAGCCCAAAAACTTTCGACCAAAGGACTTTCAGCCAAAAGATTTGGCGTGCAAATCCTGCGCGTGGCGCCACAAGCCAGATTTTGGGGGGAAGTCCGAAACGTTCTTGTCGGCAAGACAGCACCAGCCGGATGGCCCAAATCCGATTGCCAGATCAGCAAGCCTCAGAAATGCGGCGCAAGCATGGCTGCACATATCGGACGCCGACGCTAAACGCGCGCATTGCAAACATCGAACGACGAGATCTATGCGAGCGGCGCAAACGATCAGCTTCTTTGCAAAAGCCCAAGCGCACCCTCGAAGATTTTGCGCTAGTGGTCCAATTCTAACATTCGCATCCCAGTTCGGCGGGCTCGCATGCGAATGTTAGAATCAAAAGGACCACCAGCAAATGTCAGTTCTAGTGGAGCTTTGGATTTGACATTCGCTTCACGAGCTCGCTGTCAGGTGGGCAGCGAATGTCAAATCCGCTCCACTAGGTGGTGTCGGCTTCCCGGCGGGTCGCGTTCAGGTTGCTTTCGTGCCAACACCGCCACAGCCCGCCAGCGGCGATCGCGAGCGCCGCGCCGGTGCCGGGCGCCGCGAATCCGATCTGCTGGGTGAGTTGCGCGCCAAAACTCGTCGTCAGATGTACCGACAATGCCCTATCGGCCACGATGATATCGCCGGCAATCCAACCCAGCAGCGCCGTGCCGGCCCAGACCAGGATCGGAAAGCGATCCAGGAGGGCCACAACCAGCGCCGCGCCCGCTACAATCAACGGAATAGAGACCGCGAGGCCGATTGCAAGCAACAAAAGATTGCCCTGCGCGATCGCCGCAATGGCCACCATGTTGTCGATGCTCATGACGATATCGGCGATTGCAATGATCATGACCGCGCGCCACAAATGCGCAACCGCTTGAATTTCGTCTCTCTCCGCTTCTTCGGGAACGAGCAGCTTGGCGGCAATGAAAAGCAGCGCAATGCCGCCGACCAGTTTGACGTAAGGCAGCAGCATCAGCCAGGTGATCATGCCGACCAGGATGATGCGAAGAAGCACGGCAGCGCCGGCGCCGATGGCTAAGCCCCAACGGCGTTGCTGATCCGGCAGTTCGCGGCACGCCATGGCGATGACCACAGCATTGTCGCCGGATAATAGGAGATTGACGAAGATAAGCCGCAGTACCGCGAGCCAGAAGGCGGCGTAACCTAATTGTTCACCGCCGGCGTCGAGCCAATCATGCGACAGCGCGGGAATTATATATTCGGTAAGCGAACTCGCCACGGCCGGCCTCAGCCGACGATTTCATTGCCGGCGAAGAATTGCGCAATTTCCTGCTGCGCGGTATCCGCCGCGTCCGAGCCATGCACCGAGTTTTCGCCGATCGATACCGCGTGCACCTTGCGGATCGTGCCGGGCGCGGCTTTCGCCGGATCGGTCGCCCCCATGAGATCGCGGTAGGCGGCAACAGCGTTGTCGCCTTCGAGCACCTGCACGACGACCGGCCCGGAGGTCATGAAGTCGACAAGTTCGCCGAAAAACGGCCGCGCCCGATGTACGGCATAAAACGTCTCGGCTTGCGCCCGGGACATTTTTACGCGCTTCTGCGCCACGATGCGCAAACCCGCCCTTTCGATCATTGCGTTAATCGCGCCCGTCAAGTTGCGGGCGGTCGCATCCGGTTTGATGATCGAAAACGTACGCTCGATCGCCATCAGATTATCCTTTAGGGGAATTATAAACGCGGCGTGAAACCGCGGCGGCTTATAACCCTCACTCTTTGCCGCGGCAAGCGCGGACCATCCCGCATGAATATGCGGTGAACGCGCGGGCGGCCCTGCATTCAGTTTGATAAATGCGCTGTAAATTCTGCTCTCAGCGTCGGTTCAGGCGCAGATGAGATTATCGGCAAAGCGACGGGTCAGGTATCGTTCTTCTTTTGCGCCTTAGCCGATTTGCCTGCCTTGGCCGATTTAGGCGACTTCTTTGTTGCCACCGGCGTCGGCGCGGCCGGCATCGGGACGCCATCCATTTCCCTGAGCGCGCCGCTCTCGAAATGATAGATGCCGGCGCGCGGGCCGCCGTCATAGGTGAGCACCGCGCTGCGGTCACCATCCGGCAACCGGCCGATTTGGACCGCGCTCGGCTGACCAGCGCGGAACACCACGTCGCATTCGCTCATGCCGAGTGCGATGCCACCGCCAAGCAGAGACGCGGTGTCGACCGGAGCCGGAGCTACCGCTTGGCGGCCCGGCGCCGGCGGCGGCGCTGCCGGCGCCATCGGCGGCGGGCAGGATCCATTGCTATTGACAAGATCGCTGGCGGTAATCGGACGCTGTCGCAGTTTGGTTTCCTGCAATTCGGAGAAGGTATAGCCGCCCCGACGACCGGTAACGTCGAACGGCTTGGCGAACCAAGCTTGGCGATTGTCCAAATCGACATCGGCGCAGCCGGAGAGCGCAACGGCCGTCGCCAGCGCCGCCAGCACTCCACAACGATTTGATCGAAGCCGCACCGAGGTCCCCTGAAGCCTTGCCCGAGCGAGAGAATGCGCCGTTTTGTGTTGCGATCAAGGCGCAATTTTCCACTCTAGCATTGCGCCCATCGCTTCCGCGACCCATAAATGAACCGAATGACGGCAAAAATCAACGGAAAGACAAAGGCTTGCCCTGATTTACCCAATCGCCCGGTCGGCGACCTCAATGTGATATAGATCACGGACTTCCCTTCCCTCGGCCGCGACACTGGCCACGACCGCCTTGCCTAACCGCGAGGACGGCAGCGCTGTGCCCTCGCAACAACAGGACTCTTCATGCATTTGCAATTCGTCGGCTGCGGCGATGCTTTCGGTTCAGGTGGACGGTTCAACACTTGCTTTCATCTCGTCGGGAAAAAAATCAATGCGTTGATCGATTGCGGCGCGACATCGCTGGTCGGCATGAACAAGCTCGCGATCAGCCTCAGCGACATCAACACGATTTTTCTCACGCACTTTCATGCCGATCACGTCGCCGGACTGCCGTTCTTCCTTCTTGAATCGCATTATGTTCTCAAGCGCCAGCGCGGCCTCACCGTGGCCGGGCCGCCGAGCCTCAAATCGCGCTATGGGGACATCATGGAGACCGCGTTTCCCGGCACCAAAACGCTGGAGTGGTCGTTCCCCTTAACCCTCAGCGAAATGGAAATCGGCAAGCGCAATGAGATCGGCAACGTACGAATAACGCCATTCCATGTATTGCACGACGACCGGGCCGGGCCTTGCCTCGGATTCCGTATCGAAGCCGAGGGCAAGGTCATCGCCTTCTCCGGCGACACCGAATGGACGGAAGCGCTCCTCGACATCGGTCGCGACGCCGATCTGTTCATCTGCGAGGCCTATACGCGCGACAAGCCGATCGCGAGCCACATGGCGCTGAGTTTGCTGGAGCCCCACCTTGCTCAGATCCGACCGCGGCGTCTCCTCCTCACCCATATGAGCAACGACATGCTGGCGCGCCGCGCCGAGGTCCCCTTTGAGAGCGCCGAGGACGGAATGATCGTCAAGCTGTAAGAGCAGCCTATTCAGACGAAGCGCACCGCGTAGATCGGCGGCAGATGCGCGTTGACAAGCTGCCAGTGCTCGCCGCCATCATCGCTGGTCCACAATGCGCCGGTGGTCGAGCCCATGGCGAGCCGCTGGCCGCTGTCGTCGACGTCGAATCCGTGCCGGTAGATGAGATCGTAAGCATCACGCTGCGGCAGGCCTTCGCGCAAGACATGCCAGGTCTTGCCGCCGTCGCTCGTTCGCGTCACGCAGAACGCGCCGTCGCGCGGCATTCGGATTTCGTCTTTGATCGCCGGGACAAACCATGCGGTCTGTGCGTCGCGCGGGTGCGCCACAACGGCGAACCCGAAATCGTCCACTGGCAGTGACAGACGGGTCCAATGCGCTCCGGCATCGGCGGAGCGGTAGATGCCGGCATGGTGCTGCATCCACATGACGTCCGGCGCCACGGCGCAACGCACCACGCGATGCGGATCCTGGATCGCGGGGTCTTCGGCTTGTTCGGGCGGTACGTAGGGCGCAACGAGTCCCTTGCCGAGCACCGCCCAGGTCGCGCCGTCGTCGCGGCTCTCCCAGACGCCGCCGCAGGAAATCGCGATGCAGACGCGGTCGGCATCGCGCGGGTCGGGCGAGACGCTGTAAATCCCGGCGGCATCGTAACCGCCGCCGAACCAACGCGCACGCTCGGGCACGTCCCAGAGCGACGATACGAACTGCCAGCTGTCGCCGCGATCGTCGGAACGGAACAAGCCCGCCGGAATGGCGCCGATCCAAAGCCGATCCGGATGATGCGGCCCGCCGGTATCGAGCGACCAGATTTGGAAAAGCGATGGCGCCCCGGCCGCGTCAGCCGGAAAGGCCGGCGCCGACAGTTCGCGCCAAGTGCGTCCCTCGTCGTCGGAGCGGTGCAGCTTCGGCCCGAAGTGGCCGTGCTTCAACGCGGCGTAGATGGTGCCGTTGTCGTGTAAAGCGTTGGTCACCGGAATGCCGGCGAACCCGATCAGGTTTGCCGTCCAGCCCGATCGCCGGCGATCGAGCGTGAACAAGCCCTTGCGCGTTGCCACCAACAAATGATCGCTCATCGCTCACTCCACAGACATTCACCCGCCGGACAGTGCCTGCATGACGTAAAGCTTGGCATGTGGCCCGATGCGGTGCGACAGCGCCGCATCGCGGGCCAACCGCTCGCCATCGGCGAAGATGCAGACGTGCTGGCGTAGCGCGCCACGGTCGTCGAGCACGTAGCCGCGAACATGCGGCTCTCGCGCAAGCAGGTCGAAAAGCGCTTCGCCAACCGTCGCGCCCGATGCCGACAACGGGCCTGGCGGGACCAAGCTGCGTAGATGACTGGTGAAATGGATTTCGGCCATATGCCGGACTCCATCAAACGATTGCCGCCTCGATTGCGGCCAGCGCCGCGTCCGCCTTCGACCCGTCGGGACCGCCGGCCTGCGCCATATCCGGCCGCCCGCCGCCGCCCTTGCCGCCCAGCACTTCGGCGCCCTTGCGCACCAGATCGACGGCGTTGAAGCGCGCCACGAGATCGTCAGTGACGCCGACCACGATGCCGGCCTTGCCGTCGCCGGTGACCCCGACTATGGCGACGATGCCGGAGCCGACCTTTTTCTTGCCTTCGTCGGCAAGGTTGCGCAGGTCTTTCAGGTCGATGCCCTCGACCGCGCGCGCCATGAGTTTCACATCGCCGACAACGCGAACGCCGTCGGCGCCATCGCTCTTGCCGCCGCCGCCCATCGCGAGTTTTCGCCTCGCGTCGGAAAGCTCCCGTTCGAGACGTTTGCGATCTTCAAGGAGGGCCGCAGTCCGCGCCGCGATTTCCGCAAGTGGCGCCTTTAATTCGGCCGAGACGGCGCGCAAATCGTTTCTGAACTTGTTGAGCTCATGCCGCGCGCCAATTCCGGTGAGCGCCTCGATGCGACGCACGCCCGAGGCGACGCCGGCGTCGCCGACGACCGAGATGATCCCGATGTCGCCGGTGCGCGGCACATGCGTGCCGCCGCACAGTTCAACCGACCAGCCCAAGGCATTGCCGCCGCCGCCTTCGCCCATCGCTACGACGCGGACCTCGTCGCCATATTTTTCGCCGAATAATGCGCGCGCCCCGGATTGACGTGCGTCGTCGAGCGCCATCACCCGCGTCGTCACCGGCGCGTTCTGCAACACGAACTCGTTGGCGATATCTTCCACGCGCGCGATCTCTTCCGCAGTCATCGGCTTCGGATGCGAGAAATCGAAGCGCAGGCGGTCCGGCGCAACGAGCGAGCCCTTCTGCGCCACGTGATCGCCGAGCACCTGGCGCAGCGCTTCGTGCAGAAGATGCGTTGCCGAGTGATTTTTGCGGATGGCACCGCGCCGGCTGTGATCGACCTCGAGCGCCGGCGCTGCTCCGACTTTCAGCGTGCCCTCTTCGACCGTGCCGACATGCGCGAAGACATCGCCGGCGTATTTTTGCGTGTCGGTGACTTTGAAACGAACGCCGTCGCCGGACAGCACGCCGGTATCGCCGACCTGGCCGCCGGATTCGCCGTAGAACGGCGTCTGGTTGAGCACGACGGCGCCGCTCTCACCCTTTTTGAGAACGGCAACTTCCTTGCCGTCGCGAAGCAGCGCCGACACGACGCCCTCGGCACTTTCGGTCTCGTAACCGAGAAATTCAGTGGGGCCGATTTTTTCACGCAGTGTAAACCACACCGCCTCATCCGCCGCCTCGCCGGAGCCGGCCCATGACGCGCGCGCCTTCTGGCGCTGTTCATCCATGGCATCAGTGAAGGCGGCAATATCGACGCCGATGCCGCGCGGCCGCAGCGCATCCTGCGTCAGATCGAGCGGAAAGCCGTAAGTGTCGTAAAGCGTGAATGCGGTCACGCCATCGAACATGTCGCCTTTCTTGAGCGATTTGCTGGCTTCATCGAGAATCGCAAGGCCGCGTTCCAGCGTGCGGCGAAACCGCGTCTCCTCAAGCTTGAGCGTCTCGGTGATCAGCGCCTCGGCGCGATGCAATTCCGGATAAGCCTGTCCCATCTCGCGCACCAGAACTGGCACCAGCTTCCACATCAGCGGCTCCTTGGCGCCAAGGAGCTCGGCGTGGCGCATGGCGCGGCGCATGATGCGGCGAAGCACATAGCCGCGGCCTTCGTTCGATGGCAGCACGCCGTCGGCGATCAGGAACGCGCTGGCGCGCAAATGATCCGCGATGACGCGATGCGAGGCCTTGCGCTCGCTCTCCGGGCTGACGCCGGTCAGCGCCGCGACCGCATCGATCAAAGCAACAAAGAGGTCGATCTTGTAGTTATCGTTGGTACCCTGGAGCACCGCCGCCATGCGCTCGAGCCCGAGCCCGGTATCGATCGACGGTCGCGGCAGGTCGAGGCGCTTGCCGCCGGCAACCTGCTCGTACTGCATGAACACGAGGTTCCAGATTTCGACAAAGCGGTCGCCTTCGGCTTCCGGGCTGCCCGGCGGGCCGCCCCAAATCTGGTCGCCATGATCGTAAAAAATCTCCGCGCATGGACCGCATGGCCCGGTATCGCCCATGCTCCAAAAATTATCGCTGCCGGCGATGCGCAGGATCTTCCGTTCCGGCAGGCCCGAAATCTTCTTCCAGAGATTGAAAGCCTCGTCGTCGTCGATATAGACGGTCGCCAGCAGTTTTTCCGCCGGCAGGCCGAACTCTTTGGTCACCAGCTTCCAGGCAAGCTCGATCGCGCGATCCTTGAAGTAATCGCCGAACGAGAAATTGCCGAGCATTTCGAAGAAGGTGTGGTGCCGCGTGGTATAGCCGACATTGTCGAGGTCGTTATGCTTGCCGCCGGCGCGGACGCATTTCTGCGCCGTCACCGCGCGCACATAGGGGCGCTTTTCCAGGCCGGTGAAGACGTTCTTGAACTGCACCATGCCGGCATTGGTGAACATCAGCGTCGGGTCGTTGCGCGGCACCAGCGGCGACGACGGCACGACTTCGTGGCCCTCGCGCGCGAAGTAGCCGAGGAAGGCCGACCTGATATCGTTGACACCGCTCATGGTGGGCACTCTGTAGCCAGCGCCCGCTTGCCTGTCCAGAAAAGCGACCCCGCAAGTGGGCAATTCACAGCCGATTTGATGTAGTGGCTTAAAGCATATATGCGCTGATGCCGTGATGAACGAGCGCAGCACCCTCCTGCCCCGCACGTTGCAAGAGCGCCTCGGCCAAGGGCGTTTCGTCATAACGGCGGAATTGGCGCCGCCGGTCTCCTGCGACGCGCAGGAGCTATTGCACAAGGCGATGGCGCTCAAGGGCCTCGCTGACGCGGTCAATGTCACCGACGGCGCCGGCGCCCGCGCCCATATGAGCGCGCTGGCGGCGGCAAGCCTCCTCCTCGGCGCCGGCATCGAGCCAATCCTGCAAATCACCTGCCGCGACAAAAACCGCATCGCGCTGCAAAGCGAGCTGATGGGCGCGGGCGCGCTCGGCATTCGCAACCTCCTCCTTCTCACCGGCGACGACCCGAAAACCGGCGACCAGCCGGACACCAAGCCGGTGTTCGACATCGATTCAAAGACGTTGATCGAGACGGCGCGCCGGTTGCGCGACGACGGCACGCTGCCGACCGGACGCAAGGTCGGCGGCAAGGCCGACTTCTTCATCGGCGCCGCAGATATGCCGATCGACCCGCCCGCCGGCTTTAAGCCGAATGCGCTCCTCGGCAAGATCGAATCCGGCGCGCAATTCGCGCAGACGCAATTCTGCATGGATACGGCGATCGTGCGCCGCTATGTCGGCGCGCTCGAAGCTGCCGGCGTGACCAAACAGCTTGCAATCCTCATCGGCGTCAATCCGCTGCGCTCGGCGAAATCGGCGGCGTGGATGAAAAGCCACCTCTACGGCACCATCATTCCCGACGCTTTTATCGCGCGGCTGGAGAAAGCCAGCGATCCGGCACGCGAGGGCATCGCCATCTGCGTCGACCTGATCGAAGAGCTTTCGACCATCCCCGGCGTCGCCGGCGTCCATATCATGGCGCCGGGCAACGATGTGGCGATTCCGGAGGTGATTGCGGAAGCGAGAAGGTGCGTTCCAAAAGCCGCGGTCTGACTGTCGCCCGCTCATTCCCGCGCAAGCGAGAAATCCAGTGGAGCCGGGGGCAGACGTTCAAGTGAGATCTGCTGGGTCGGCGCCTTCGCGGGGACGAGCGGATACTTGCTAAATAGCTCGGTCCTCCACCGTCCTGATATCAATCTCCGAGGTCAACGTCCGATGCACCGGGCATTTGTCGGCGATTTCCATCAGTCGCGCACGCTGCTCGGCCGTGAGATCGCCCTCTAGCGTAATGACGCGCTCGATGCGGTCGAGCATTCCCTCCTTAGTCTCGCATTCGGCACAATCGGTGGCGTAGATCTTGCCGTGACGAAGCCGGACCGAAGTCCGCTTCAGTGGAATCTTCTTGCGGTCGGCATAAAGCCGCAGCGTCATCGACGTACAGGCGCCGAGCGCGGCGAGAACGAGATCGTAAGGACCCGGCCCGCTGCCAAGCCCGCCGACTTCCTTCGGCTCGTCGGCGATCAGATGATGCCGGCCGGAGATGATCTCTTGTTGAAATAGGCCGTGTCCGGTTTCGCGCACGACGACGCTATTGAGTGGCGTGTCGTCAGGAAACACATTTTCCGCCGCCATAAGCACCTCCTGCATGCAACAATCCATCGGCACGTCATGGCCGGATGTGTTCCGCCATCCACGTCTTGCGTTTCGAGAACATGCCAAAAACGTGGATGCGCGGGTCAAGCCAACGCGTGACGAGCGAATAACATCACCGCCCCAACTCCCGCATCGCTGCATTCAAGCCCTCGATTGTCGGCGGATATATCCGCCCGCCAAGAGGCTACCGCGTCAGGCGTCAGCTTCGATGTTCACGCGGAAGGGCACAGCAGCGACCACGGCATCTGCAGTTCTTTCCTGAAAATCAGGAACCCTGCGCAATTCGTCGATCGTGCGCGGTGCGGGAAACTCATCGCCACTCAAGTCCGACCAATCCTTGGCTGCAAATTCAAGAACCTCGGCTGCCTTGTGAATGGCTTCGTCCATCGTGTCACCTGCCGTGAAAACCCCCGGCACATCGGGAAAAGAAACGCCGTAGCAGCTATCGGCGTCCTTATGAATGAGAGCAATATAATGTGCCATTTCGCCTGCTCACTTAGTCCTTTTCCCAGCCAGCATCCCGATATATAGCGCGCACGGTGCCAATAGGAAGATCGCGCTTCGGATGTGGAATGATGACGCGCCGCCGCGAGATACGGTGCAAGAATTTATGATGTGATCCGGCGACCGACACGAGTTCGAAGCCCTCCCGTTCCAGTCGTCGAATAATATCACGGCTGTCCCTTAACAAACATTGCCTCCCCCGACAGACGCTATCTCCCCAACTCCCGCATCGCCGCGTCGAGGCCCTCGATGGTCAGCGGATACATCCGCCCGCCGAGCACTTGCCGCATCAGGCGAATTGAAGCGGTGGTGTCCCATTCGCGCTCGGGCACCGGATTGAGCCAGACGCAGGATGGATAAGTCGCAGCGACGCGCGCCATCCACACCTGCCCGGCTTCCTCGTTGAAGTGCTCGACCGAACCGCCCGGCGCGGCGATTTCGTAAGGCGACATCGAGGCATCGCCGACGAAGATCACTTTGTAGTCGTGCCGATAAGTATGGAGCACGTCCCAGGTCGGCGTCGTTTCGGTCCAGCGCCGTGCGTTCTGCTTCCACACCTTCTCGTAGAGGCAATTGTGGAAGTAGAGGTGGACGAGATGCTTGAACTCGGTCTTGGCGGCAGAGAACAATTCCTCAGTCGCCTTGACGTGCCAATCCATCGAGCCGCCGACGTCGAGGAACAACAGCACTTTGATGGTGTTGTGCCGCTCCGGCCGCATCAGGATATCGAGATAGCCCTTGTGCGCGGTGCCTTTGATGGTGCCGTCGAGATCGAGCTCGTCCGGCGCGCCGGTGCGCGCGAATTTGCGCAGGCGGCGGAGCGCGATCTTGATATTGCGGGTGCCGAGTTCGACGTCGCCTGAGAGATCCTTGAACTCGCGCTTGTCCCACACCTTCACGGCGCGGAAATTGCGGTTCTTGTCCTGGCCGATGCGAACGCCTTCGGGATTGTAGCCGTAGGCGCCGAACGGCGAGGTGCCGGCGGTGCCGATCCACTTCTTGCCGCCCTGGTGGCGGCCTTTTTGCTCGGCGAGGCGCTGGCGCAGCGTCTCCAAAAGCTTTTCGAGGCCGCCCAACGCCTCGATCTGCTTCTTCTCTTCCTCGGTGAGATATTTTTCCGTCAGCTTCTTCAGCCACTCGATCGGGATTTCCGCGTTAAGTGCCTGCTCGATCAGATCGAGGCCCTTGAACACGTGACCGAACACGCGATCGAACTTGTCGAGATTGCGTTCGTCCTTCACCAAAGCCGCACGCGACAGATAATAAAAATCCTCGACGCGCCGGCCGGCAATGTCCTGCTCCATCGCCTCCATGAGCGTCAGGTATTCGCGCAGCGTCACCGGTACGCCGGCAGCTTTGAGCTCATGGAAGAAGGTCGCAAACATCTTGCCATTGTAGTCCCGGTGCTTGGAGTCCGGCTATGGCCGCCATTTGTGGCGGAGGTTGCATCGCGCTGCAGATATAAACCATTGAACCAAAATCGTATTTTACTTAAAAGATATATCTTGCGTTATATCCGTTTATGATCTATCTAAAGATATATCTTTTACACAGGAGAACGCGAATATGCACGGACATTGTGAAGCTCACGGCGAGCGCTGGGGCGCCGGCCGCCACCGCCATCGCCGCTTCGGCGGCTTCGGCTTCGGTGGCCGCCATGGCATGGGCGGTTTTGGCGGCATGGGCGGCGAAGACATGATGCGCGCCCGCCGCATGCTGGCGCAGGGCGACCTGCAACTCATTGCGCTGGCGCTGATCGCGCAAGCGCCGCGGCATGGCTACGAAATCATCAAGCTACTCGAAGAGAAAACCGCGGACTGGTACTCGCCGAGCCCCGGCATCGTCTACCCGACGCTGACCTACCTGGAAGAAGCCGGGTACGTCACGGCATCGAGCGAAGGCAGCAAAAAACTCTACACCATCACCGACGAGGGCCGCGCCTATCTCGAGACCAATCGCGAACTGACCGACGTCGTGCTCGACCGCCTGGCCGCGTTCGGCGAACGCGTCAACCGCTGGCGGCGCGCCTCGCGCGGCGAACGCGAGGACCGGCGCACCTTGCCGCCGCTGGTCGAAGCCGCCTTCGATCATCTGCGCGAAACGGTTGGCAAGCGGCTCGAAGGCGATGCGCAAGCGGAAGCTCGTCTCGTCGAGATCCTGACCCACACGGACGCCGAATTGCAGAAGCGTGTTTGAGGTCTTTATCTTCTTTCCGCCGTGCCCTCGCTAGGCGGCGGCGGAAGAACTCTCCGGCGTACGCACGTGTTCAGGCCGGATGCCGATGCCGAGCAGACGCGCCGGAATGCGGCGCAGCACCGGAAAGACGTTAAACAGCTTGAAGAACAGCGGCGGCTTCGGCTGCCGCTCATTTCCCATTCCAAGCACGCGGCTGACAATCCGTTTCTGGATGTTCAGCTGAAGCCATTGCGTGAACCGCACCGGTAGCGTACGGCGTTTTTCAATGGCATCCAGATCGGCATCCGTCACCGTGCCGGCCTTGAGCGGCGCGGCAAGCCGATTGGCGGCGGCCACCGCGTCCTGCACCGCCATATTGATGCCGACGCCGCCGATCGGCGACATCGCGTGCGCGGCGTCGCCGATGCAGATCAGGCCGGGCCGCCACCACTTTAGCAGCCGGTCGACGGTCACGGTGAGAAGTTTGACGTCATCCCAGCTTTTCAATTCGCCGATGCGATCGGCGACGAAGGGCGACATCTCGATGGACCGCCGGCGGAAAGCTTCGAGCCCCTCAGCCTGCACCTTTTCAATCCCGCCTTTGGCAATGACATAAGCGCACTGCCAGTAATCGCCGCGGTCGAGCATGATCATCATCTTGCCCGCTTCGATGTGACCGAAAGTGTCCGTGGTGTCGCTGGCCTTGCGCGACAGACGAAACCAGAGGACGTCCATCGGCGCACCGAAATCTTCGCTCTTGAGGCCTGCCTTGTCGCGCACCGTCGAATGCCGCCCGTCGCAGCCGACGACCAGATCGGCGCGGATCGTGAGGACGCCGTCGGGAGTTCGGGCGCGCAGGCCGACGATGCGGCCGGTTTCTTCGACCAGATCGGTCGCTTCCGCCTTCATGCGCACGTCGAAGGTTGTGTAGCGCTTGCCCTGCTCGGCGAGGAAATTGAGAAAGTCCCACTGCGGCATCAGCGCAATGAATTTGCAGTGCGTCGGTAAATGGCGGAAATCGACCATTTTAAGATGCTCGTCCCCGACTTGGCCGGTCAGCGTCTCGACCTTTTGGTGCGGCAGCTTGAGGAATTCTTCGAGCAGGCCAAGCTCATACATGAGCTCGAGCGTCGATGGATGCACGGTGTCGCCGCGAAAATCGCGAAAGAAATCGGCATGCTTTTCCAGCACAACGACATCGACGCCGGCGCGCGCCAGAAGAAAGCCAAGCATCATTCCGGCCGGGCCGCCGCCGGCGATGGCGCATTTGGCGATAATCGACGCATCCGGCATGCCAATAACTTGCGTGCGCCAGCAGGTTGCGACAAGGGGGCAATCAGGTTTATTGCCCGACGTTCCTGATGCCGCTCTCATATTTCCGCCGCAAGCCGGGTGCTAGAAGAGCCGTCGTTCGCCCCCGCCCACAAATATGCGCTTTTCAATCATTCTGGCTCTATTGTTCGCCCTCGCCCCGCTCGACGGGGTATTTGCGCAGCCCACGACGACAGCTACGCAGCCGGCGGCGACGGGCACGCAGCCGGCTCCGACGGGTGCTGAACCCGCAGAAGCGCCTCCGCCGCTCGCGGGAACGGGCGACTTCCACATTGTTTGGGAAGTGAAGAACCGCTTTCGCCTACTCCGCGAAGAGGCCGATTTCCTGCGCCTGGCGGCGGCCAGCCGCGGCGACGGCGTGCTCGCCGCTGAAAAGCGGCTCGAGCGCGCCACCGACGGGCTCGGTTGGGCCAAGGATGTCGTCGCCAATCTATGCCTCGACACGTCCGGCAATCTTGACGAAACCTGCGAGCGCGACGGCGTGCGCGAAAATTACCTCAGCCCCAGCGATCACCCGATTGGCGTGACGATTTCCGGCCCCCTGCCGCAAGGCGCGGCCTGCGTCTGGAGTTTCGCCAGCGGCAATGGACCTTCCAACCAAACCACTGCGCCGTGCGATCAAGAGATCAGGCTGCGCGTGCCGTCCGGCCGCACCACGGTCGCTTTTGTCGACATTCCGCTGGGCGACGGCACGGCGCAGCGGATCAGCACCGAGATTGCAGTGCGCGACATCCTCATCGCCGGCCTCGGCGACTCGATCGCAGCCGGTGAAGGCAATCCGGACCGAGCGGTGGAGTTGGCGGGCGGCTTCTGCTTCAGGCGCTTTCTGAGCGGCGGATTCAGTCAATACTTCCGGCCGAGTCGCGCCGGCTACGATGACGATCGGTCCTGCGAAAATGGTGCGGGCAGCGCCACAGCGGCGAGCGACTGGGCGCGCCACGGTGCGCGGTGGATGAATCCGGCCTGCCATCGTTCGCTCTACAGTTATCAAGTCCGCACCACGCTCGCTCTTGCGATAGAGCAGCCGCACATTGCCGTGACCTTGGTCCCTCTTGCCTGCACTGGGGCGACGATCGGCGCCGGCATGTTTGCCGGTCAGCGCGCCGACGACTGTCCCTGGGTGGTGGGAATCGAAACCTGCTCGGGCACCGCGCCCGCGCAGTTTGTCGAACTCAGAGCCGTCATGGCCGCCGTGCACCGCCAAGACCCCAAGCGCAATCTCGACACATTGCTGTTGACGGTCGGGGCGAACGACGTGAACTTTGCCGGCCTTGTCGCCAATGTCATCGTCGAGGCCACGACGGAACGGCTCTTGCTGAGGGAAGGCGGCGCTCTCGCCGGCGTCGCCAACTCGGCACTCGCATTAGACAAAGATCTTCCCGACGAATTCGCGCAACTGCGAACGGCGCTCAAGCCCTTTGTCGGTGGCAACCTCGACCGCGTCGTTTTTGTCTCCTACCCCAATCCCGCCATGCAAGCGGAAGGCACGCCTTGTCCTGGCAGTCGCGACGGCTTGGACGTTCACCCCGCTTTCGGCGCCGATGCCGATCGGCTACGCGACGCGGCGAAGTATGTCGACACCAAATTTTTACCCAAGATCCGAGCGCTTGCGACCTGCGAAGGCAACAAGACGTGTCGCGATCCAGCGACCGAAAGCATGACCTTTATCGATGGCCACCAAGCGGCGTTTGCGCAACACGGTATGTGTGTGCACGCGCCAAGCGATCCGGAATTCGATCGCAATTGCTTTTCGCCGAAGGGCGACAGCTTTCAAACCGACCCGAATGCCGCTCCCGACAGCCCGATGGCTTGCGGCGAGCCGCCCAGCGACTATCGTCCCTACGCATCACGGGCGCGCTGGATCAGGACGGCGAATGATAGTTATTTCACCGCCATGACCTATCCGGAGGGCATGCCGGCGATCTTAAAGCCGAGCGATATCCACGACGCGCTGTGGGGCGTGCTCAGCGCCGTCTATGGCGGCGCCGTGCATCCGACGGCCGAAGGCTACGCTGCAATGGCGGACGCGGCGCTGCCGGCGGTGCGCGGCGTGCTGGGACTGCCGGCGCCGCGCACCGTCGAAGCCGAACCGCTGGCGCCGCCCATTCCGCCTGGAACTGAACCTGCGCCGGCGTCCTCGCCGGTGCCGGCACCCGCAGCGGCGGCGCCGCTGCAGGCGCAGTGATCACGCTTGCGGCCGATCGGGCTTCTCAGGCGCAACGCCCAACTTCTTCTGCAAACTCGTCGAGGACGTGGTGTACTGAAACACCAATCGCTTCTCCGGATAGACGTAGTGATAGGCCTTCTGCGCCATCAGCGCGCCCTCGTGAAAACCGGAAAGAATGAGCTTGAGCTTGCCGGGATACCAGTTGATGTCGCCGATGGCGAAAATTCCGGGTACGCTGGTCTCGAAGCTCGCCGTGTCGACCGGAATGAGCTCGTCGTTCTTAAGCTCAAATCCCCAATTAGCGACCGGTCCGAGCTTCATGGTCAGGCCGAAGAACGGCAGCAACGCGTCACAGGCGATCTCAGACAGCGAGCCGTCGTTTTTCTTGACGACGGCCTTGCTGATCTGACCGTCTTGCCCGGCGAGCGCGGTCACTTGACCAAGCACGAGGTCGATTTTGCCTTCGCCGGCCAGCGCGGTCATTTTGTTGACGCTGTCGGGCGCGGCACGGAATTCGCTGCGCCGATGCATCAGCGTAAGATGACCTGCAATCGGAGCGAGGTTGAGCGTCCAGTCAAGCGCGCTGTCGCCGCCGCCGACGATGAGAACACGCTTGTCGCGGAAGGCCTCCATCTTGCGCACCGCATAAAACACCGATTTGCCCTCGTAGGGCTCGATGCCGGGAATTGGCGGACGCTTGGGCTGGAACGAGCCACCGCCGGCTGCGATGACGACAATTTTGCTCTCGAATATCTTGCCCTGATCGGTCTTCACGCGAAACAGCGGATCGCCGATCTTCTCGACTGTCTCCACCATTTCATTCAGATGATATTGCGCGTTGAAGGGCTTGATCTGCTGCAGCAAAGCGTCGACGAGACCTTGCGCGCTGGTATAGGGGATGCCGGGAATATCGTAGATCGGCTTCTCGGGATAAAGCTCGGCGCATTGTCCGCCGATCTTGTCGAGAATGTCGATGAGGTGACACTTCATGTCGAGCAGGCCAAGTTCGAACACCGCAAAAAGGCCGATCGGTCCGGCTCCGATAATGACAACGTCAGTCTTGATAGGCTCACTCATAGCGATCCGTGCTCTTCGTAGTCGATGGCTTGGTTTGATGAGTTGGCGAGTGTCTAGCGTCTTGAAAGCCGAAGGGAAAGCCTGAAATAGAACGCGGCAATCGTGCCAGCGATCCCGGCACTTGTTCTAGTCGTCCAATTCTAACATTCGCATCCGCGTGCGGCGGGCTCTCAGGCGAATGTTAAAATCAAAGGACCACTGGCAAAATATGGTCCTAGTGACGCTTTGGATTTGAATTTCGCTTCACGAACTCGCGGCGAGGCGGGGAGCGAATGCCAAATCAGCTCCACTGGTTGTTGGATTTGTTCCGGTTATGCTTGGCGATCAGGCGTCCGCACCGTGAGCCCATCAAGGTCGTCACGGACCTTGATCTGGCAAGACAGGCGGGAATTCGGCTGCACATTGTAGGCGAAATCGAGCATGTCTTCTTCCATCGGCGAAGGCTCGCCGACCTTTTCGCGCCACGCCTCGTCGATATAAACGTGGCAGGTGGAACAGGCGCAGGCGCCGCCGCACTCCGCCTCAATCTCGGGCACACCGTTTTTGATCGCCGTCTCCATAACGGTGGAACCCACCTCGCCTTCGACCGTGCGAGCCGTACCTCCGGAATCGATGAATGTGATCTGAGCCATGACGGAATGGGTGAACGAGGTGGTGAGCTTAATCTCGCGTGACGATGGTCGCAGGGCCGGGAGGCCGGCCGGCCTTTCTATCGGCTCACGTCGCGAGGCGCTAGTGGAACGGATTTGACGTTCGTTCCCCACCTGACCGCAAACTCATGGAAACGAATGTCGGACCACTGGCTAGTGGAGCGGATTTGACACTCGCTACCCACCTAGCCGAGAACTCGTGAAGCGAATGTCTAAGTCAAAAGCTCCACTAGAACTGATATTTGCTAGTGGTCCTTTGATTTTAACATTCGCACAAGAGCCTGCCGAACTGGGATGCGAATGTTAGAATCGGACCACTAGTGCAGGAAAACCGATCGCTATGAGCGTTCGCGGCCGAGTTCGGCCAATAGCGTAGTCAGGCGCGCACCAATTGCCGCACTGGCCTCGAGGCTTGCCGCCTTGAGCTCTGCGGTTGCTTCGGCCAAATCGTGTCCAGCATCAGCGCGGCCGTCTTTGCCGGCGTCGTCATTGGCGGCCTGCTCCAAAAGTTCGGCAGCCCGCGCCACCCGCCATGCGCCAATTCCGCGCGCCGAGCCCTTTAGCGTATGGGCGGCTGCGGCAGCGAGCGGCGGCTCGGCGCCGACGACGCGATTGAGCATGATCGTCGTCTGCCGCAGGAATAGTTCGAGCACCTCTCTCTCCAACCGGCGGTCGCCCAGCGTCATGCGACCGAGATGGCTCTCATCGATGACAGTTGTCTGGCGATCGCCCTCCGGCGTGGGAACCAAGCGCGACGCGGTCATGACGCCCTCCCCCTCGAACCGACATTCTCCGGTTGAGTTCGACGATGCATGCGAAAGCGGCGACGACAGCACAATTGCCTTACGAAACCGGCGAGGGGATCGCGTTCTTTTACGCCGAGAGTAAGTAAAGCCTTACCCCAAGCGCCCGCGCGGGCGGCCCGCCTCGAGCCGCCGCCAACGGGCACCGCGGGTGATCGGCCTCGACCGGCCGCAATTGGCCCCATGGCGGCCGCATTGCTGGCACAACAATGGCCCGTTCCCACGCCGCGCCAAAAATGCGAGACTAGGGTGAGCAAGCCGTTAACGATGATTAAAGGGACGTTACCGACCTGGTTTTCTTTGATCTGCCAGACCGATAGGATGGGCAATCGCGGTGCGAGATGAGGGCTTAGCTGGGGGAGCCCTGGAAATCGGCGACGATATAACGATCACGCGCTCGTGGCGCGGCCTAAGCCTACCGCCGAACCCTGCGTTCGGTGGCGCTCTTGGGCCGTCCTAGTCAAGCGTAACACGCGAGGCGACGACCGAAATGGCCAACTATCCGAAGAAGATAACGGATCCGACGGAAGCGGCGCTGTCGGCGATCCAGGAAGCACTCAATATCCAACAGGACGAAACCCAGGCCGCGAGCCGGCCCGAGGCTATGGCCGACCTTCTGTCGGAGCCCGCTGAAAAGGCCCCGCAAGCCGCGACGGCAACACCTGCGGCCGACGATCTCTTTGGTTCCGACGCCGTCGGTACACGCGACCTCGGAGGTCCCGCTGCGGCGGCCGCCAACGACGACCAGCGGTCGATCGGCCAGATCCTGCAAGCGTTGCAGCGGCGACCGGCACGCGCGTCCTATTTCGTCGCTACGGTGTTTTCCTGCGCCTGGATCGTGGGCTGCCTCTCGCTGTCTTTTGCCTATCTCTCGGATATCAATGCCTCGCTTGGGCCAGGTCACTCTTCGATCGCCCTTATGGTGGGTCTGGCGGCTGCGGAACTGCTGCCGATCATCTTCTTTTTCGGCGTGGCGCACATGGCTTGGCGCGCGCAGGAACTGCGGCTCATCGCGCAATCGATGGCGCGGGTTGCGATGCGGCTCGCCGAGCCCGAGGGCGTGGCGCGCGATTCCGTCGTGACGGTCGGTCAGGCCGTCCGCCGCGAAGTCGCGGCCATGGGCGACGGCGTCGAGCGGGCGTTGGCGCGGGCCAGCGAACTTGAAGCGCTGGTGCAGAACGAGGTTGCCGCGCTGGAGCGCAGTTACAGCGACAACGAGGTACGGATTCGCGGGGTATTGCAGGATCTCGCCAGCCAGCGCGACCTGCTCGTCGAGCAGGCCGAACAGGTCCGTTCCGCCATCAGCAATGTGCACGTCGATCTCACGCAAGATCTCTCCACGATCAGCGATTTGGTCGCCCAACAGGTCAACGAGGCCGCGGAGCGCATCACCCATTCGCTGGCGGAAAAGAGCGAGCAGATCACGCTCACTCTCGGCCAGACCGGCGACAATATGATTCAACAATTGAGCGATCGTGGCAGCGATCTGCTCGAGCGCCTGGAGGCGGCCAGCGACCAAACTTCGCGCGCGATCGCGTCAGCGAGCGAGCGTCTCAGCTCGAGCCTCGACTTCAAGACAAATCACATCGACGAGGAATTTGCCGAGATAGCGACCGGCCTCGAAGATATGATGACCACTCGTCTCGACCGGGTCACCGAAACCTTCTCCGAGAGATCGCTCGCGGTGGTCGATCTCATGATTGGACGATCGCAGACTCTCACGGACGTCCTCGTCGAGACGTCCAACCAACTGGCGGAAACGATTACCACCCGCGCCGACGAGGTCAACGGCACGCTCAAGTCCTCGGGCGAGTCGCTCATTGCCGATCTCGATCTGCGGGGCAACGAAGTGGCGGCTAAGCTGCAGCAGACCGGCAATGGTATCACCGAGGCCTTCGTTGCGCGCACTACCTCACTGGCCAACTCGATGCGCGAGAGCGCCGAGCATGTCGCCGGCGTCATCGCCACACGCAACGATGCAGTGAAGGAAATGCTGGCGACGCGCCTTGCCGCGTTCGAGGAGATGTTCAATCACACCGGTGCCGAACTCGGGGAACGGGTTTCACGCGACTCCTCCACCCTCGGCAATCTCATCACTCGGCATCTCGCCGAATTCGATCGCACCGTAAAGACCTACGGTTCCGAACTCGTGGAAAGGCTCGGAGCGCGCACGCAGGACGTCTCCGAGTCCATGCGCAACTATGTCGACAATTTCGACAGTCGCGTGATGTCAAAAGGAAATGAAGTGGCCACTGCGCTCGACCAGCGCCTGGCGCGCTTCCAGGAAGTCATCGACGGTCGGTCGAAGAGCCTCACGGATGCGCTGTCGGCGCGCGTCGTCGATGTCGCAAAAACCCTCGCCGACGTCGGCAAGGAAGCCGTCTCCTCGCTCGACAAGCGCATTACCGAAGTCACTTCACTCATCGATACCCGCGCCGCCAAACTCGCCGACACAGTCGGCGAGCAGATCGAAAAAATCGACTCAGCCCTCGGTAAGGGAGCGCTTGAAGTCGCCAGCACCCTCGACAATCGAGTGAACCACCTGGAAGAGCTCTTGGTTGGACGGGCCGAGGCCGTCGTCCATCAGATGGAAGTGCGCAGCCGCGCCGCTGCCGATCTGCTTAACTCGCGCATGGAACAGCTCTCCGAATCGATCAAGACCAATTCGAATAGCGCCGAGCGGGCGCTCAGCCAGCTTGCGGCCGAGACCACCGACGCGCTCGTCAAAAGCGCCGCTGCGAGCACGGCAGCGACCGAAACACTCAATCGCAGCGCCGCGGAAGCGACCGTCTCGCTCAACCGCAGCGCCGGCACGTTGAGCAATACGATCACCAAGAGCGCCACCACCGCCAACGAAGCGATTGGCAACGCAGCGGCGGCCGCCGAACGCAAGCTGGTCGGGATGGGCACTGAAGTTTCGCGCAATCTCGTCGGCAAAGCCAACGAGATCCAGAGCGCCGTGTCGCAATGCACCGAAGACATGATGCGCTCACTCGATGAGAAATCAAACGGACTATTGTTGGCATTGACCAACAAGGGCCAGGGTCTGGCCGGCGAAGTGGGCCGCATTACCGACCAAACAGTGAAGGCGATTGACGCCAGGGGAACCGTTCTTACTCAGACCATGGCGGATAAGAGTGCGGAAATTGCCCGGCTCATCAACGACGCGAGTTTGACCGCGACCAATGCGATGACGCGTACGTTGACGCAGATGCAGGAAGGCGCTCAAGGCGTCGCTGGAGCCGCCAAACAGGCAACGCAGGATTTGGCCGGCGAACTGGGCCGCATTACCGACCAAACGGTGAAAGCGATTGACGCCAAAGGCGCCGTCTTTACCCAAACCCTGTCGGACAAGAGCGCGGAAATTGCCCAGCTAATCGGCGACGCGAGCCTGACCGCGACCAATGCGATGACGCGTACGTTGACGCAGATGCAGGAAGGCGCTCAAGGCGTCACCGAGGCCGCCAGACAGGCGACGCAGGATTTGGCCGGCGAACTGGGCCGCATTACCGACCAAACGGTGAAAACGATTGACGCCAAAGGCGCCGTCTTTACCCAAACCGCGTCAGACAAGAGCGCGGAAATTGCCCGGCTAATCGGCGACGCGAGCCTGACAGCGACTAATGCGATGACGCGTACGTTGGGGCAGATGCAGGAAGGCGCTCAAGGCGTCACCGAAGCCGCCAAACAGACAATATCGCGGACGCTCGAGGACTTGCAGCGGGCGACCAAGGGTGCGGTCGAAGAGTCCAAGCAGACTGCGGCAGCCACGATCGCAGAGATGCTGGAGACGCACACCATGTTGCGCTCCGATTCCACGGCGCTGTTCGAGCGTCTGCGCGAAGCCAACATCCTGCTGCAAGAAGTGCTCAGCGGCGCTCACGAGAACATGAGCTCGATTGAGCACACCATGGCTTCGCGCGTTTCCGAGTTTGTCGTGGCAATGAGCGATTTGAGCAGCAAGAGCGGGGCGACGACCGCCAAGGTCGAACAGCACCTGGGCACGTTCAACACGGTCACTACCAAGGTGCTGGACGATCTCGGCGACCTGGCGGATCAGTTCAGCTCGCACGGGCGGACGCTGGTCGGAGCGGTCGAATTGCTTGAGGCAAGCAACCGCAGGACCGAGGATTCGGTCGCCAACAGGAATACAAATCTTGAGGCGCTGGTTTCCACACTCGACGCGCGAACGGAAGATTTTGGACAGCGGTTGTCGCGCTTCTCCAGCCTTCTCGACGAATCGCTCGATACGGCGACCGCGCGCGCCCGCGAAATCGCCAGTGTGATCGCCGAGAGCAGTGGCGAGAGCGTGCAAGCGATCGAGCAGCAGTACGACCTCGTGCGCACAGCCTCGGAGGATGAACGCCGGCGCACCAGCGAGGTATTGAACTCGGTTTACGAAGAAAGCTTCACTGAAGTGCAGGCCATGTTCAACCAATCCGCCGAGCGATTTGCCGAAGTCATGCGGGGCATGAAGCAGATGGCTGCGGAAATGCAACGGGAGCTCGAAACAACAAGGGCCGACTTGCGCCGCGGTATTCTCGAATTGCCGCAGGAGACCACCGAAACCACGGCGCAAATGCGCCGCGTCATCGTCGAACAGATCGAGGCGCTGGCCGAGCTCAATCGCATCGTCGCCCGCCATGGACGCGCACTGGACATCGTGGAACCGCTGCGGCGCGAGGCCGAACCGCTCTACGCCGCCGGCAGCGGGCGCGGACAAGTGCGCCCGATGCGCGGCGACACCGCTTCTCAGCCGCAACAAGGATCGACGCGCGACATCACCGGCGCACCGGCGCGCCGGACAGGTCCGCCCACGCTTAGCCCGGTGCCGGGCGGCAAGGACGACAACAATGGCCGCAACGGTGGCTGGCTATCGGATATTCTGGCGCGAGCATCCCGCGACGACGATTCCCCGAACGCGCCGCCAGCGCGCGAGCTGCCGCGCGACGAACGTACACCACGCGATAACGTCGACTTCGATCGATTCGCTCTCCGTCGACATTGCGCGGATGATCGACCACGATGCCGCTGTGGAGCTGTGGGAACGCTATAAGCGCGGCGAGCGCGGCGTGTTCTCGCGGCGGCTCTATACCCCGCAGGGCCAGAAGGCGTTCGACGCGATTTGCAATAAATACCGCGCCGATCCCGAATTCCGGCAGACGGTCGAGCAATATATCCACGAGTTCGAGCGCCTCCTCGACGATGTTTCGCGCGGTGATCGCGGTCCGGCCGTAGCGCGGAACTATCTGACGTCGGATACCGGCAAGGTCTACACAATGCTGGCGCATGCCGCGGGGCGCTTCGACTAGATCGTGAAGGCTTGATCGCGGACTTGATACGGCGGCACAAGCTGGTCCTTCAAAAAGACCGCTCGGCAAAATTTCGGCTGCATGATCGGCTCAGACCGGATTGATGAACCGCGCTGCTCCGTCTTACCGATTCAAGCCGTCATTGTCCTTCGACCACCGTTCCGACGCAACCACGGCGGTGCTTAGCTTCTGTAACAGACCGGCAATATCTTTGCGAGTCGTCGCCAGCCTAAAGCATTGTTCGCTGAGCATGGATACACGCTCTTCAAGTTCTCGCTTGGTGTCGGCAAAACTGGTCACGCGTTCGGCGAGGTTGCCCTCGTCGCTTTCCTCGAGGCGCTTGATTGTCGAAGCCAGTCCATCGCGAAGTTCCTTCAGCTCCCCTATAACGCTGACCACGCCGCCCTGCTCCGCTTCAAGCGGCGCGAGCTTGGATCTCAATTCTTCAAGTCTTGCCCGCAACTGGTTGAGCACGAGCATCCTGCGTTCAATGTCGTCAAAGCGATTCCGGGTGTCGTCGATGAATGTCCTAAGCTCGTCGACGCGAGCATCGATGTTTGGCGCCGGCTCGCCGGTTTTGGCGATCGAAACCAAATCGAGCGCGCGATTGATATGCTCAAACAGCCCGCCGACACCCTCGCGCAGCGTCAATAGCTTGGAAAATTGTGATTGGAGCTCGGAGAGGCGTTCTTCGAGCCTCTCGTTACCCTCGGCGAATTTCTGCAGTTGTGCGCTCAAGGGGCCGTCGTGCGTCTCCTCGAGAGAGTCAAGAAGCGCCGCCAAGCGCACGTGCGTCTGCGTCAAATCCTTGATGCGACTCTGCACTCCTCCTTCCGCTGCCGCAAATGGGGCTAGCCGCATTTCCAGTTCGGTGCAGTCCTGTCTTAAACCCGCCGCTGTTTTCAAGGCGCTCTCTATATCATCGCAACGCTGGTGGCTCCTTTTGATAAACTCCATGAAATTCTTCAGATTTACGTCGAGAGTAACCGGGTCATCCGTGCTGACAATTTCGGCCAAAGCGCGGTCGATGTCGTTCTGGCGATTATCGAGTTCCATGAAAAGCTTTTCGATCGATCTTCTTTTATCGAGCACCGGGGCGAGCTGCTTCTTCAGGGCTTCCTGCTGGTCGCGTATATAATCGACGCGAGACTGCAGGTCTGGCATCCCATTGCGATTGTGCTGGACTTGCGCCATGCGCTCCGCCACGGCTAAGCGCTGCTGGATCGTACCGATGGCGGCTTCTGGATCGGTGCGAGCCAGATGATGTACGGCCGCTTCGGTATCGATATGCGACTTTGCCAGCTCCTTCGCGCCCTGCCGCGCATCATCGAACCGCAGCCGGAGCATTTTGGCCGTCTCGCGCTGGCGCGCAAGAGAGGCTCGAAACCAAAGGCTCAGAGGAAGGAGAACGAACGGCATCACCACGACGACCAGCCACGCAACTTCGTCAAGCAAGGGTTCGGCCCGGAATGCGTCGTATAATGCAGCGAGGTTTAGCCCGTGCGCTTCATCAAACAAAGGCTTAGCCGACAAGGCATTGGATAATGCGGCGGTCTCCTGTCCCTGAGTGAGGATAATAAGTCCAGCCGCAAGCATGAAGAGCGCGACGCAGATTGCGATAAGCTTACCCATTTCGTGACGCTTTCTTTGGTTCCGAGTTCGGCGATGTGGCCGACCCGGCTTCGTGCAGCTCAGCGGAAATCGATTGCGGCGTTGCGTCCCACAGAGCAGCCGTTCTCAGAAATGTCAGGCACGGCCTTCAGCGCGTGGTTCCCGCTCTTACACCGCCGGTCAAATTGGTAAGGGCAAGACGCTCGCGCAAAACCTCTCCGACTTCCAAGGCGGGTCGCCCACCCGGCAGAGTCTCTATTTTCGAGGCGAGGCGATGGCGCAGTACATCCCCCGCCTTCCGGGCGCCCTCCCCACGCGGCAAATCTTCTATTTTCGGGGCGAGTCGCTCGTGCAAATCATCCTCTACTTTCACGGCGAGCCTGCCGCGCGGCGCATCCTCTTCTTTTAAGGCAAGGCGCCTGCGCAGGACATCTCCAACTCGCACATTTGCGATCGTGCGTTGTTCGGCTAATCCTTCGGGTTGTCTGACCGTGGCAGCGGAGTAATTCTTTTTAGACGAGGCCCGCTGGTCAAGCTGCTCAGCCAGCGTCAGCCATGCATCGGAAAGTTGAAGCCAGCCCAGGCTCTCATCTGGGTCTGAGGATAATTGTGCGGCACGCAGAAACTCGCTTGCCTTCCTGCGGCAGTCTAACGCCTTTATCACTGCTATAAACCCCACAGAGCAACCCTATAAACCAAGCTTAACGAAGAGATGATGACCTCGCAAGGTAGCGATCAAATCGACAGTGTATAAATACACGCCAACAAATATCCAAAGACGAGCTGTCAATGTGCTTGCTTCTGACGCAATCGCGGCGCTACGGTTGCAATCGTGATTGGTGCCACGGTTCCCTCGATGGACGCTCCGATTGCACTGCCCACTGCCGCCGACGTCGATGAGGCTGCTCGCAGATTGGCCGGCATCGCCCTACATACTCCGCTTTTGACCTCAGCGGCGCTCGACGCCATGACCGGTGGGCGTATCTTCCTCAAAGCCGAAACGTTGCAACGCACCGGCTCATTTAAATTCCGCGGCGCCTACAACAAGCTTGCGGCAATCCCGCCGGAGCGGCGATCGGGCGGCGTGGTGGCATTCTCGTCCGGCAACCACGCCCAGGGCGTCGCCGCAGCGGCACGGCTCCTCGGCATGCGCTGCGTCATCGTCATGCCGGCCGATGCGCCGCGGGCAAAACGCGAGCGCACTGCCGCACTCGGCGCCGAAGTCGTGCTCTACGACCGCGCCCGCGACGACCGCGAGGCGATCGCCGGCGACATTGCGACGCGGCGCGGCGCCATTCTGGTGCCGCCTTACGACGACGCATTGATCATCGCCGGCCAGGGCACCGCCGGCCGCGAAATCGTCGACGACTTGGGCGCGCTCGGCCTTACTCCCGACGTCGTCGTCGTCACCGCCTCGGGCGGCGGATTGACGGCCGGCATGGCGCTCGCCATCAAGGCGCGCGTGCCGGAGGCCACGCTCTATACGGCGGAGCCGCAAGGCTTCGACGATCATGCACGCTCGTTCCGCAGCGGCCGGCGCGAGGAGAACGCGGCGCTGACCGGCACGATTTGCGATGCGTTGATGGCGCGCATGCCGGGTAAGCTGACCTTCGCGATCAATCAATCGCTGGTCGGAGCCGGCGTCGCGGCGAGCGACGAAGAGGTCGGCGCCGCTGTCGCATTCGCCTTTTCCGAATTGAAGCTCGTGGTCGAGCCGGGCGGCGCCGTCGCGCTCGCCGCGCTGATGACCGGCAAGGTCGATGTGAAAGACAAGATCGGCGTCGCCGTCCTCTCAGGCGGCAATATCGATCCGGAAGTGTTTTCCCGACTGGTCGCGTAACGTCGCTACGTCGGCCCTACCGAGGTCAGGCTCCCGCCCCAGGCAAGAAGCAACGGATCTGCGTCACGCCGTCCCCATCCTGGTACGGCCATACCACGGCAGGACCGTACTTATTGGGCTCGGTCACCACCGCCGAATCGGGCACCAAGAACCATTGTCCCTGAATGCGCACGCGATAGCGGCCGTTTTTGGTGTCCCAATCCACATTTTCCACTCTAACCCCGTCGGCAAACGAACAGCACAAGCCTTTCCCGCTCGCGAGCTGGTCGAACCATGGCTTGAGCGCTGAATTGGCGTACTGGCCGTTGTCATGCGCAGAAACGTGACTTGGGATCGACAAAAGCAAGCACAACGCCACCACCGTAAAAGCAAGACCGGTAAGTCTGTGCATAGTGGCCTCCAGATGATCGACTTGCGCGGACCGTCAACGAATGGCCCTGTAGACCCGGAGCAAGCGGCACGCATCGCCTGCGCGGCTTTGCCGATCCGCTTGAACTCACTGCAAGCAACTTCCGTGCCGTATTCTGGAACGCGACAATTAGAAAACTTCAGTGCTGGACTGTCGATTTAACGCCGATTGGCCAGTCATGTTTGCAAAGACACCGGCACGCCGAGCTAACCGAACAGAGCGATCAACTCTTCCTCACTCAAGGCGCGTAACGCCGCGAGCGGACTGGCCGGCGCCGGTCGCGGCATGGCTGTCACACTCGGACCGGCCGGGCTCCGCGGCGAAGGACTCTGCACTGCTTGTACCATATCGGCAGGCGTCGATGCATGCACCGCCGTCATTGACGAAGACCTAGCGGCAGGCAGCAGCGACGCCGAATGAGCCAGGACAGCTGTACGCCCCAGTGCAGATTCGAACAAATCTGCCGGATCGTCGTGCGGGTCCGGCAGGAGCTGCGCTACCGGCGAATCCGTGAGGCCGCTTTGGTCGGGTGATTCGACAGCCCGGGCATCCGCTTCCCGCCGGGAAGGATGAAGCACAAAGTCGGGGGGTGCGATGTACCACCGCGGCGCACGATTCGCTGGTTCGACCGGTTGCCGCTTGGAGATCGCTTGGTCATCGTGCTGAGCTTCGCTCGCCGTCTCGTCATCGTCGGTGAGCACGCCTGATGTAGCGGCAAGCGCCGTTCGGGCAAACGCGTTGCTGTCCGACATTTCCAGATCGAAGGTGCCGGTGGGCAATGGTACACTCGTATCCATAGGGGCTGTTCGGACGGCTGCAATCACCGCCGCATGGGCTGCGGCATCCTTCACATCATGATTCGCCGCGCCATGACCCACAGCCGCGCATAATTCGCGCACGGCCGCGTCCAGCGCATCGCATAGCGCCGGATCGGCCGCGTGATCGCGCAGTCCAATCGCGATGTCTGCAATGCGTTCGGTGGCGGCATGAATGTCGGGCGCGCAGATGCGTTCGCTTCCGATCGTATCGCCGCGAACAACGGCCTCTATCCGCGCGATGGCGTCAACCAGAGAATTGATGTCGGCGTGGCGATTGCGGCTGGAATATTCGGTCAAAAACCAACGGCCGCGCTCGGTTGTCGTAACCGCCGCGTAAACAGCATCGAACTCCGCTTCCTGTGGCGGCCCGGCACCGATGCCGGACAACGCCAGTGGATCGTTGGACATCGCAAGACCCGGAGCGAATCAACCGCACGATAGGGATACGCGCAAATCGAATGAGAACACAGCACCCCGAGATACCCACAAGTTATACGTCGGCGCGGTGATTTGGGCACGCTCACCCCCACAAGATCGGCTCGGGCGGATAGCTAAAACTACCTACGTACCGCAAGCCCATGGGGCGATCTTCGGCGAGCAATAGCGGCCCGTCGAGGTCGACGAATCGCGCACGCTGCGCCACCAGCATGGCCGGCGCCATGGCCAGCGAAGTGGCGATCATGCAACCGACCATGACGGCCAAGTCGCGCCGCTCCGCCTCCACCGCGAGCGCCAGCGCCTCGGTGAGCCCACCCGCCTTATCGAGCTTGACGTTGATCGCGTCGTATTTGCCCGCTAGCGCATCCAGCGATGAGCGATCGCGCACACTTTCATCGGCGCAGACCGGAATCAGCCGCTCAATGCGCGCCAGCGCCGCATCGTGGGCCTGCGGCAATGGCTGCTCGATCAGCGTGACGCCGGCCTCGGCACACGCGCTGAGATTTTGCGCAAGGTTGTCCTCGTTCCATCCCTCATTGGCATCGACGATCAATCCCACGTTTGGCACAGCCCGCCGCACCGCGGCAATTCGCTTGCCGTCATCGACGCCGCCCAGCTTGACCTTGAGCAAGGACCGGGAAGCCGCGCGTTCCGCCGCTTGCGCCATCACGTCCGGCGCATCGAGCGAAATCGTGTAGGCGGTCAACACCGGTTTCGGCGCAGCAAGGTTTGCCAGTTCGTAGACCCGCCGGCCCGTTCGTTTCGCCTCGAGGTCCCAGTAGGCGCAATCAAGCGCGTTGCGCGCTGCGCCGGCCGGCATCGCCGCCTGGAGCGCCGCGCGGTCGAGATCGTGCCGCAGCGCCGGCCGCATGGCTTCGATCGCCGCAACGACGCTGTCCGGAGTCTCGCCGTAGCGCGCGTAAGGCACGCACTCGCCACGACCGCGATGACTTCCGTCGCGAAGCTCAACCGTCACCACGACGGCTTCGGTCTTGCTGCCGCGGCTGATCGTGAAGGCATGGGCGAGCGGCCAGTGCTCGATCTGAACGGAAAGCTGCATGTGGGAAGCGAGTATGACCGGATGCTGACCCGGCGCTCAAGGGCTGCCGCGCGACGAGCGGAGAAGTCTCTACGCCGCGATTTCGGCGTCCTCGTCGAGCGGCCCTTCCGGTTCTTTGTCCGGCAACGGCGGCATCATGGCGCTGCGATCGATCCAATGGATGATCTCGAAACTGCCGTCGTCATGCTCGGCGAGCGCGGTGCAGCTTTCCACCCAGTCGCCGCAATTCATGTAGCGGATGCCGAAATCGCGATGGATAACGGCATGATGGATGTGTCCGCAGATGACGCCGTCGACGTTATGACGCCGCGCCTCTTCGGCCAGTGTCTGCTCGAAGGCGCCGATGTAATTCACCGCATTCTTGACCTTGTGCTTCGCCCATTGCGACAACGACCAATAGCGGAAGCCGAGGCGGCGGCGGATGGCGTTGAAATAGCGGTTGAGCAGGATGGCGAAATCGTAAGCGGTGTCGCCGAGCAGCGCGAGCCAACGCGCATGCTTGACCACCATGTCGAAGACATCGCCGTGCACCACGAGATAACGGCGGCCGTCGGCGGCTTGATGGATGATGGTCTCGACGACTTCGATGCCGCCGAAATGGGTGCCGTAATAGTCGCGCAGGAACTCGTCGTGATTGCCCGGCAGATAGACGATGCGGGAGCCCTTGCGCGCCTTGCGCAGAAGCTTTTGCACGACGTCGTTGTGATGCTGCGGCCAAAACCAGCCGGAACGCAACTGCCAGCCATCGACGATATCGCCGACCAGATAGATCGTATCGGCATCATGATAACGGAGGAAATCCAGAAGATGCTCGGCCTGGCAGCCGCGCGCGCCGAGATGCACATCGGAAATAAAGAGCGTACGGAACCTTATAATGCCGTGCTCGAACGTCACCGAGCGTGATCTCGCGTCTGTTGCAATCGAATCGATTTATAAAATTGTTCCATTGCAGGACGATGACACCAATCGCTAACGCGGCAAGTCATCTTCCGTGGACAAATAAGTAAGAATAGATGAGTCACAGGTCTGTCACGCCGAGCCACTAAATGTCCGGGCGATGACAGTGCCGATCCTCGCCGCCGCGATATTCTGCATCGCCGTCACCCTAATCCACATCGTTAGCATTGCGGTTGCAATTTGCCGCTTCCGCCTGAGCGCGCGCGGCGGATCGACGGCCAGCCTCGATTCCCCCGTCACCCTGATCCGCCCGCTCTGCGGCATAGATAATTATGCCGCCGATACGCTTTTTTCGACGTTCGAGCTCGATTATCCGCATTACGAGATTCTGTTCTGCGTCGCTTCCCCAAAGGACCCCGTCGTGCCGCTGGTCAAGAGATTGATGGCGGAGCATCCCTCCCGCTCGGCACGGCTGCTCGTCGGCGACGACCGGGTGAGTCCGAATCCCAAGCTCAATAACGTGGTCAAGGGCTGGCGCGCCGCTCGTAACGAGTGGATCATCATTGCCGACAGCAATGTGCTGATGCCGCGCGACTACATCCAGCGGCTGTTCGCGAGCTGGCGCGAGGATACCGGGCTCGTTGCCTCGCCGCCGATCGGCTGCCGCCCCGGCGGCCTGTGGGCCGAAATCGAATGCGCGTTTCTCAATACCTACCAGGCACGCTGGCAATATCTTGTCGATGCGTTCGGCCGCGGCTTTGCGCAAGGCAAAACCATGCTATGGCGGCGCGCCGATCTTGACGCTGCGGGCGGCATCGAGGCGCTCGGCAAGGAGGTCGCCGAAGACGCCGCGGCGACCAAGATCGTGCGCAACGCCGGTCTCAAGGTGCGGCTCGTCGGTCGCCCGTTGGTGCAGCCGCTCGGGCGGCGTAGCGCCGCCGAAGTCTGGAACCGGCAATTGCGCTGGGCGCGCCTGCGCCGCGCCAGCTTCTTGATTTATTTCCTGCCTGAGATTTTGTCGGGCGGCGTGCTGCCGATGATCGGCATCGCGTATTTGGCAAGCACGTTCGGTATGCCTCTGACGCTGTGCGCGGCAGCGTTCGCGGCGCTGTGGTACGGCGCCGAAATGGCGCTCGCCGCAGCGGCTGGCTGGCACGTCACCGTGCTCTATCCACTCTACGCGCTGCTGCGCGATCTGCTTTTGCCGCCACTCTTCATCAGCGCGCTGCGCGGCAATGACTTTGTCTGGCGCGGCAATGAAATGCAGGTCGAGCGCATGCAGATTCAGAGGCGCCGCATAATTGCGCGGGTGCGGCCGTATGTGCGTGAAGTCGCAGCCGGCGGCCGACGCCGGCTCCGCTCGCTGCGCGAGCGTTTGTCGGAGCGTTAAATTCTAACCCGACGCGGCTTCCCGCGCAGCCCGATCGGCGATCGTTTCGAGCGCCGCACGCTCGGCCGGAAAACCTGCCGCGATCCAGGCTTCCTCGGCCGATCGGATTGCCGCGCCGAGACCGGGTCCCGGGACGACACCACGTGCGATGAAGTCGGCAGCTTTCAGCGAAAACACCGGCGCCGTCCAGCGCTGCGGCAGATTTGCCAACTCGTGCCAGGCGCGGTCCGCTGCGCCCGCAGCCGAGCGCGACCACGCCAGCAGCACCCGGTCGGCGAAGGATTGCGGGCCGAGACGATAGAGCAACGCATGGGCCGCTTGCTCGCCCGATTCAGGCTTGACGCGCCACCAATGCTCCAGTGCGACCAGCCGTTCGGCCTCGGTATTTGACAAGCGAAGCCGCTGCGCGAAACGCTCGCCGTCTTCCATGACAGAGACGCCGAGCGAGCCCAATCGGCGCATGGCGTCGGGCGCTAGCCCCATCGCCGCCTCGACTTTCATCATGTTCTCGAAGCTCGCCAGGAACGGCACGCCGCCCAGCACCATGCCGAGGATGCCGGTTTCCGCCATGACCACCAGCGTCGGCGTCGGGCGCGGCGCGAGCAGAAGTTTCAGCAATTCCATCCGTACCCGCTCGCGCGATAGCGTTTCGAGGCCAGCGCGCGCCAGGATGCTGGCGTGCAATCCGGCGGCGTCGTGAGCGCCGGCGCCGTACCAGGCGTGAAAACGGAAAAAGCGCAGAATGCGCAGAAAATCCTCGGCGATCCGCTCACGCGGCTCGCCGATGAAACGCACGCGGCGCGCGGCGATGTCGGCGATGCCGCCGACATAGTCGTAGACTTTGCCGGCTGCGGAAGCGGACAGCGCATTGATGGTAAAGTCGCGCCGCTCGGCATCGGCCCGCCAATCGCGGCCGAACGCAACTTTTGCATGGCGGCCGTAGGTTTCAACATCCTGCCGCAACGTCGTGACTTCGAACGGCTTGCCGTCGATGACGACGGTGACGGTGCCGTGCGCGATGCCGGTCGGAATGGATTTCCAGCCGGCGGCCGTGACGCGGCGTACGACCTCTTCCGGCACTGCCGTCGTCGCTATGTCGATCTCATCGACCGCAAGATTCAACAGTGCATTGCGGACTGCGCCGCCGACGACACGCGCTTCTTCGCCGTCGCAATCGAGCACGGTGAGAAGGCGTGCAACCTCGCCGTGCCTGAGCCAGTCCGCATCGCCGAGCTGGCCGTCTTCCGTCACCGCGTCGCTCCCGGTACGAACTTGCCGTTCTCGATATGCGCCGGCACGTAGGTCGAACCCGGCGGAGCCCCGGAGAACTGCGCCAAGACCAGAAAACTGCCCACCACGAGGACGAGCGACATGATCACCAAGGCCGCCAGGCGCGGCATCGTCCAGGCCGCCGCCTGCAGCATTCCGGCGCGCGTTAGCAACAGGAAGGCGGCGTAAAGCACGAACGGGGTGAGAAACAGCCCGACCTCGGTGAAGATTGGCCTGATCATGCGACGTAGACCCGGTCGTAGAGATTTCTCAGAATACCCGCCGTGATGCCCCAAATGTAGCGATTCTCGAACGGGATTGCGTAGTAATCGCGCTGCAGCCCATTCCAGTCGCGTGTCTTGCGCTGGTGATTGCCGGGCGTCATCACGAAGGCGAGCGGCACTTCGAAGGTTTCGACGACTTCACGCGGATTAAGAACCAGCGTGAAGTCCGGCTTGACGCGCGCCACGGTCGGCAGAATGCGAAATCCGGAAAACGTTAAATAGAGATCGAGATAGCCGATCGGCTCGATCAGATTCGGCGGAAGGCCGGTCTCTTCCCTGGCTTCGCGCAGCGCCGCGGCGACCGGGCTCGCATCGGCCGGATCGATCTTGCCGCCGGGAAAGGCCACTTGGCCGGCATGGCTCGCAAGCTCCGCGGTGCGCAATGTCAGGAGCACCGTCGGTTCGGGACGGTCGATGACCGGAACGAGCACGGCCGCGGGCTTGGTCGCCTTCACCCCGGCGCGCGCCCACATTTCGGGATTGAGGTCGAGATCGCCGCGCGCGCCTTGCGCGTGCGGATCGCTCAGCGCCGGCGGCACTTCGAGCGTCAGCCGCGACCGCGCGCGGTCGAAGAAGTCGTCGGTTGCCGCGCCCGGCAAATTCGTGGCTCGCTCGTTCACGCCAAGTCCCTCATCTGGTCCGCCGGCGCCATCGGAAAGAACCGACCCATCGATGACACGCCGAACATCATCGTTCCCTCGATCTCGCGCTCCTCGCCAAATTCGACCAGATCGAAGAACAGCGCGCGCGTCACTTTCGCCCATAAATCGCGGCGGATGTGAAGATAGGGTTTTAGCCCCCCGGTGCCGGCTTCGGGCTCAAAGCGCAGCTGGTGCTGCGGCCCGCACGCGACCCAATCGTCGACATTGGTCCGAAAGGAAAGAACGCGGCCGACGGCATTGCTCTCGACTTTCAGCTCGACCGCCAAAAACGGCGCGTCATCAACGCGGATGCCGCACTTCTCGACCGGCGTCACCAGGAAATACCTGTCGCCCTCGCGCTTGAGAACGGAAGCGAACAATTTGACTAAAGCCGGCCGGCCGATCGGGGTTTTAAGATAGAACCACGTGCCGTCGGCGGCGATGCGCATATCGAGATCGCCGCAGAACGGCGGATTCCACAGTTCGACCGGAGGCGGCCCCTTGGCGGCGCGAGCTAGCGCACCTGTGATCGCCTCAAGGCCGGATTGCCCTTCGTTCGCCATGGTTTGCCTTGAATCTGAGCTTGGACACAGGTCCGGGGGCAGCGCTCGCCAGCATGGAGCTTTAAGCAGGCCCAAACCCAAGCCGCGTAACCTGTGGATGAGGAACTCGCGCCCGATCGGGAACGACCCGCTGGCGCGTATATTGCATGATATGTGCCTAAAAGCCGCGCAATGCTGACAATTGCTGATTCGTGCATATGGCGCGAATTCGATCCACCACAAGAACACGACCAAAACACAAGGAGTTAGCCATGCCGGTTGCTGGCGGAGATGGGCTCGAAAAGCTCGAAGACATGATCGTCCGTGCCGCCAAATCGGCCGCAGACCATGTGCGTGCGGCCAAGACGGCGATCGGCACCGTCATTTTCGGCCAGGACGAGGTGATCGAGCAGGCGCTCATCACGATCCTATCCGGAGGACATGCGCTCCTGCTCGGCGTGCCGGGTCTCGCCAAGACCAAACTCGTCGACACCATAGGCACTGTGCTCGGCCTCGATGCGCGGCGCATTCAGTTTACACCCGATCTGATGCCCTCGGACATTCTCGGCACCGAAGTGCTGGAGGAAAGCCAGACCGGCAAGCGCAATTTCCGTTTCATCTCCGGCCCGGTCTTTGCGCAGGTCCTGATGGCCGACGAGATCAATCGCGCCAGTCCGCGCACGCAATCGGCGTTGTTGCAGGCGATGCAGGAGCAGCACGTCACCGTCGCCGGCACGCGTCACGATTTGCCAAAACCGTTTCACGTGCTCGCCACGCAAAATCCGCTGGAGCAGGAGGGTACCTACCCGCTGCCGGAGGCTCAACTCGACCGCTTTCTGATGGAGATCGACGTCGGTTATCCGGACCGCAATGCCGAGCGAAAAATCCTGTTTGAAACGACCGGCGCCGAGGAAACGCGGCCAAAGCCCGCAATGACCGCCGACGAGCTGATCGCCGCCCAGCGACTGGTGCGAAGATTGCCGGTCGGCGAATCCGTCGTCGAAGCGATCCTGGCGCTGGTGCGCTCGGCGCGTCCGGGGCCGGAAGGCGACGAAGGCGCGAAACTGATCGCCTGGGGACCGAGCCCGCGGGCGAGCCAGGCGCTCATGCTCGCGGTGCGCGCGCGGGCGCTGCTCGACGGCCGCCTTGCACCCTCGATCGACGACGTGCTCGACCTCGCCGAGCCGGTGCTCAAGCACCGCATGGCGCTCACTTTCACGGCGCGCGCGGAAGGCGAAAGCCTTGAAGCCGTGATCGGACGCCTGAAGGCTCGGATCGGATAATCGTATGGCGGCCGAGGCCAAACGCTCAAATCAGCGGACATACCACGACATTCCCGCGGCCGGTCGCGCGGTCGGCGAAGGTCGGACGCTTGCGGCCAGCATGCCGCGGCTCATCCTCGAAGCGCGGCGTGTGGCGGCAACGGTGATGCACGGCCTACACGGCCGCCGCCGCGCCGGCCCAGGCGAGAGTTTTTGGCAATACCGACGTTTCGTGTCCGGCGAGCCGGCATCACGCGTCGATTGGCGGCGCTCGGCGCGCGACGATCATCTTTACGTTCGCGAACAGGAATGGGAGGCCGCACATACGGTGTGGATCTGGCCGGACCGTTCGCCGTCGATGCACTTCGCGTCTCCGCTCGTGCGCGACACTAAGCTATATCGCGCGCTCGTCATAACGCTGGCGCTCGCCGAGGTCTTGGTCGAGGGCGGCGAGCGTGTCGGCATTCCCGGCCTCATGCGGCCGACTGGCAGCCGCAGCGTGATCGATATGATCGCGCAGGCGATCGTGCACGATCGCAGCGAGCGAGCGAGCTTGCCGCCGAATTTTGCGCCCTCCCCGCTCGCCGAAGTCGTGCTGCTGTCCGATTTGTGGAGCGATATCTGCGATGTGCGCCGCACGATTACGCAGCTCTCCGGCAGCGGCGCGCATGGCCACGTGGTGCAAATCGTCGACCCGGCCGAGGAGACGTTTCCCTATTGGGGCCGTATCGAGTTCGTCGAACCCGAAGGCGGCGGACGCATCACCGCGGGCCGCGCCGAGACTTGGCGCGCGGATTACGCGGCGCGCGTTGCCCGGCACCGCGCCGAGATTCGCAGCGAGACCGACCGGCTCGGCTTCAGCTTCACGATCCACCGCACCGATCGCCCGGCCAGCGAACTTCTGCTCGCCTTGCATGCCCGCATCGGCGCCGGCACCGCGCATAACGCCATGCGTTCGCGTGCCTCGGCCGAATCCAGGGTGCCGGCATGATCGGCGGATTGCCGCTTGGCTTTACCGAACCGCTAGTTCTCATCGGCCTCCTCACGTTGCCGGTGCTGTGGTGGCTGTTGCAACTCATTCCGCCGCGCCCGCGCCGCCTCGATTTTCCGCCGACGCGACTGCTACTCGAAATTGCGCCCAAGGAGGAAACCCCTGCCCGCACGCCGTGGTGGCTCACGCTCTTACGGCTGGCGCTCGCCGCGCTCGTCATCATCGCCGCCGCCGGCCCGCTTTGGCATCCGCCGCTGGCAACGACGAAAACGAGTGCGTCGGTCGCGATCCTGATCGACGACGGCTGGGCCGCTGCTGCGACCTGGGATGCGCGCATGCGAACCGCCGATGACATCGTCGTGCGCGCCCAGGACGATCGCCGCGCCGTTGCCATCATTCCGCTGTCCGAAGGACCACGCGACATTTCGCTTGCGACCGCGGATTCGGCGCGCGTTCAGCTGCAGCAATTGCGGCCGGCGCCCTACACCGTCGACCGCGCTGCGACACTGCCGTCGCTGTCGCAGTTTCTGTCCAAGACGCCGAATGTCGAACTGGTCTGGCTGTCCGATGGCGTCGATCTCGGGCAGGGTCCTGAAAAGCCTGGCGCCGATTTCGTAAAAAAGCTGGCGCAGGCGGTCGGCCGGCATCCGTTCACAGTCGTGGCCGGCGGCGTTCCGGGCGCCCGCGCGCTGACCGGCGCCGATAACGCGGCCGGCGCGCTCAGCGTCAAAGTGCTGCGAACGACAGCCGGCTCGACCGAGAGCGGCACGGTGCGTGCGCTCGACCTCAAAAGTCTGCCGCTTGGCGAGGCGCCGTTCGCGTTCAAAGCTTCCGATCGCGAGACCGCGGCCCATTTCGATCTGCCGGTCGAGCTGCGCAACGACATCGCACGCATCGAAATTTCCGGCGAGCGCTCCGCCGGCGCCGTGCAACTCCTCGACAAACGCTCGCGGCGGCGCACCGTGGGTATCGTCTCCGGCGCCATTGCCGACATGGCGGAGCCGCTTTTGGATTCCAGCTTCTATATCCAGCGCGCGCTCGAACCGTTTGCCGATGTGCGGATTGCGCAAGGCGAGTCTCCGGCCGACGCGGTCGGCCATTTCCTCGATCAAAAGCTGCCGATTTTAATCCTGACCGACGTCGGCAATGTCGGCGACGCGCATGACCGGCTGGCGCAATGGATCGACGACGGCGGCGTCTTGGTGCGTTTCGCCGGCCCGCGGCTTGCCGCCTCCGACGACGATCTCGTTCCGGTAAAACTGCGGCGCGGCGGCCGCATCCTCGGCGGCAGCCTGAGCTGGGACAAGCCGCAGCCGCTCGCCGCCTATTCACGCACGAGCCCGTTCGCCGGAATGCCAGTGCCGAACGACGTGACCGTCAACCGTCAGGTGCTCGCCGAACCCGACGCGGCGCTGAGCGACAATACCTGGGCGACACTGGCCGACGGCACCCCGCTGGTGACGGCGACGCGGCGCGGCAAAGGCCTGATCGTCTTGTTCCATGTCACCGGCGACACGCGCTGGTCGAATTTGCCGCTGTCGGGCGCTTTCGTCGAAATGCTCAAGCGTATTGTGGCGCTGGCCGGCACGGCGCCCGCCACCACGGCCGACGCCGCCAAGAACAAAAACGTGCATGAAGTGGTGCAGCCGAGCCATATGCTCGACGGCTTCGGCAGCTTCATCGCGCCGCCGCCGACGGCGCGGCCGGTGGCGCCCGACTTTTCGGGCAGCGCCACAGCCGACCATCCGCCGGGTTTCTATGGGCCGCCGGAAAGCCTCCTTGCCGTCAACACGCTCGCGACCGGCGACCGGCTGTCGCCGCTTGATTTCTCGGCCCTGACCACGGCGACGCGCGACGTCTATCGCACCAGCGAACCGCAAGACTTGCGCGGACCGATCTTCCTCGTCGCGATGTCGCTTTTGTTGCTCGACACCATTGTCGTGCTTTTCCTCGGCGGCGGCATCCAGCGGCTGATACCGCGCGGCACGCGCGGCGCGACCGCCGCCGTGATCGTCGCTGCCGCGCTGGCGCTTACGCTGACGCAAGCGCGCGCACAGAACGAAACACCAAATCCGGCCGTGCCGCAGTCGGCGCTCGAGACCAAGCTCGCTTACGTGGTCACTGGCGATGCCGACGTCGACGCCATCAGCAAAGCCGAACTCGCCGGCCTCACGCTCTTTTTGGCGCAGCGCACCGCACTGGAGCCGGGCGATCCGATCGGGCTCGACATCGCCCACGACGAGCTTGCGTTTTATCCGCTGATCTATTGGCCGATCGTGCCCGGCGCGGCGCGGCCTTCCAACGACGCGCTCAAACGCATCGACGCGTATATGAAGGCCGGGGGCACTGTGCTGTTCGACACGCGCGACGCCGTTGTGGCGCCGCCTGGGCCGGGCGGCGAGACTCGCAGCGCCGGCATGCTCGAACTGCGCAAAATCCTAGCCTCGCTCGATATTCCAGCGCTCGAGCCGGTACCGCGCGATCACGTCTTGACCAAGACCTTCTATCTCTTGCGCGACTTTCCCGGGCGCTTTGACTCCGGCCAACTTTGGGTCGAGGCATTGCCGTCGGAGGACGAAGAAGAAGAACGGACCAACCGGCCCGCGCGCGGCGGCGACGGCGTGTCGTCAATCCTCATCACGTCCAATGATTTTGCCGGCGCCTGGGCGACACGTTCCGACGGGCAGCCCATGTTGCCGATTGTCGAGGGCGAGCCGCGCCAGCGCGAAATGGCGTTCCGCGCCGGCGTCAACATCGTGATGTACACGCTCACCGGCAACTACAAGGCCGACCAGGTGCACGTGCCGGCATTGCTCGAGCGATTGGGGCAGTAAGAGAGCATGAACCTCGGCATCGCGTTCGCTCCTCTGATCAGCGCTGCGGAATTGTGGGCGGCAATCGCCGCGGCGTGCCTGTTTTCGCTGCTGCTCTTGGTGTCGCGAAGCCGCGGCGCGGCGATCCGCGCGCTGGCGCTGGCGCTGGTCGTGTTGGCGCTCGCCAATCCATCGTTCACCCGCGAGGATCGCGATCCGCTGAGCTCAATCGCCGTCGTCGTGGTCGACAAGAGCCCGAGTCAGAGCTTCGGCGACCGCACCCAGCAGGCCGAAGCCGCGCGCGCAGCGGCCGTCGAGCGGTTGCGCCACATCCCCGGCCTCGACGTGCGCGTGGTCGAAGCAGGCCAAGCGGACGGCGAGACCGACGGTACGCGATTATTCACCGCGCTCGGCTCGACGCTCGCCGACGTACCGGCCGATCGCGTCGCCGGCGTTATTATGATCACCGACGGACGCGTCCACGATGTGCCGACCGATGCCGCCGCGCTCGGATTTGCCGCGCCGGTCCACGCACTGATCACCGGCCATCCGAACGAGCGCGACCGTCGCGTTGCACTCATCGCGGCGCCGCGCTTCGGCATCGTCGGCCAGCCGCAGACCATTACCTACCGGGTCGAGGATCAGGGCGCGGGCGCGCAAACCGCCGAGGTGACGGTGCGCCGCGACGGCGACGTGATCGAGCAACGCACCGTTCCGGTCGGCGTGGCGCAGGACGTCGACATTCCGATCCCGCATGGGGGGCCGAATATCGTCGAGATCGAGGCGTCGCCGCTTCCGGGCGAGTTAACGCAGGTCAACAATCGCGCCGTGGTCTCGATCGACGGCGTACGCGACAAGCTGCGCGTGCTGTTGGTGTCCGGCGAGCCGAATGCCGGCGAACGGACTTGGCGTAATTTGCTCAAATCTGACCCTTCCGTCGATCTCGTGCATTTCACCATTTTGCGGCCGCCCGAAAAGCAGGACGGCACGCCGATCAACGAATTGTCGCTGATCGCATTTCCGACGCGCGAATTGTTCCAGCAAAAGATCGATCAATTTCAGCTCATCATCTTCGACCGTTACGCGCGGCAAGGCGTGCTGCCGATGATCTATTTCGACAACATCGCGCGTTACGTTCGTGACGGTGGCGCGGTCCTTGTCGCCGCGGGACCCGATTATGCGAGTCCGACCAGCGTTTGGCGCACGCCGCTCGACGCGATCCTGCCCGCCGAGCCGACCGGCACCGTCACCGACGAGGCGTTTCGTCCGACCTTGACCCACCTTGGCGATCGCCATCCGGTGACGCGCGGCCTGCAAGGCTCCGACACCAACCCGCTGCACTGGAGCGAATGGTTCCGTGTCGTCGACACCAGAAACACGACCGGCACGGCGGTGATGCAGGGGCCGGACCAAAAACCGTTACTGGTGCTTTCCCGCGAAGGCGAAGGCCGCGTGGCGCTTCTGCTTTCCGACCAGCTCTGGCTGTGGGCGCGCGGCTTCGAGGGCGGCGGCCCGCATCTCGATCTGCTGCGCCGTCTCTCGCACTGGCTGATGAAGGAGCCGGATCTCGAAGAGGAGGCGCTGCGGCTCATCACCAGCGGGCATAATCTCGTGGTGCGGCGGCAAACCATGGCGGATCAAGTTGCCGACGTGACTGTGACCTCGCCGTCGGGCGCGACACGCACGCTCAAACTCAATCCGACCGAGCCCGGCGTCTGGGAATCGAGTATTGCCGCCAACGAGCTCGGCTTGTGGCGCGCCACCGACGGCACGCTCAATGCGCTCGTCAATATCGGTCCCGCCAATCCGCTCGAATATGCCGAGGTGACCTCGACCACCGGCGTGCTCGCCCCGCTCACCGACGCTACGGGCGGCGCTTCCGTGCGGCTTGACGAGGGCAACGGGCTCAACGTTCCGCGCATCGTCGCGGTGCGGTCCGGCAACACCTACAAAGGCGACGACTGGATCGGGCTGAAAATGCGCGACGCCAGCGTGGTGCGCGGCATCGGCGTGTTACCGATTTTCGCCGGCCTGCTCGGGTTGTTGCTGCTCCTTGGCAGCCTCGCCGGCGCTTGGGCGCGCGAGGGGCGGTAAATTTCAATCCGGGCGGATCGGACCCGACACGCCGTCGAATGCGCCGTCGTCGAGTTCGGCAACCAGAAGCCGCGCTGGATCAACCGGTCCAGGCATGGTCGCGCGCCCGGGCGGAACGCGCTTGAAGCCGGATTTTCCATAATAAAACTCGTCGCCGACCAGGATCACGAGCCGGTGGCCTTTGGCCCTCGCTTCCCTGAGGGCACGTTCGATCAAAGCCTGGCCGACGCCGCGCTCGCGAAACGCCGGCTCGACCGTGAGCGGTCCAAGCAGCAGCGCCTTGGTCTCGCCGACGCGGATCGGCGACAGCCACAACGAGCCGACCAGGAGCGTGCCGATGCGCGCGGTGAACGATACGTCGAGCCGATGCGCGGCCTGTTCGCGCAACCGGTATGCCGTTTTGGCGAAGCGGCCCGGACCGAATGTGCGTTCGTGCAGGCGTTCGATCGCCGGGCCGTCGTCCGCCGTTTCGGGAAGGATGGTGAGCGAAATATCGTTCATCGCGCCGCCGCCTATCATCTCGCTTGGCTCAGGTCCAGGCGTCTCGCCAGTATGCCCTATCTGCCGCGGCGATAATGATTAGATAGGGCAAAGAAAGAATAGCGGAGAAGACAATGGGCTGGCTCGTCAATGGCGTTTGGCAAGAGGATGTTTCGCGCACCAAGGACGGTCATTTTATCCGGCCGACGACGAGCTTTCGCAATTTCGTCACCGCTGACGGCAGCGCCGGCCCGACCGGTCAAGGCGGCTTTCCGGCCGAAGCCGGCCGCTATCACCTCTACGTTTCGCACGCCTGCCCGTGGGCGCATCGCACCATGATTTTCCGCAGCCTGAAGAAGCTCGAAAATGCGATTTCGGTCTCGGTCGCTGCGCCGCTCTACGGCAAGAACGGCTGGGAATTCGGCACCGCGCAGGGCGCCACGCGCGACGATGCCAACGGCAAAGCGACGCTCGCCGAGATCTATCTCATCGCCGATCCGCACTACACCGGTCGCGTATCGGTTCCGGTATTGTGGGACAAGAAACGGCGCACCATCGTCAACAACGAATCGTCCGAAATCATCCGCATGCTCAATTCGGCGTTCGATGCGCTCACCAACACGCGCACCGACTATTGCCCGCAAGAACTGCGGGCGGAGATCGATTATTTCAACGACCTAGTCTATTCGAACGTCAACAACGGCGTTTACCGCGCCGGGTTCGCCACAAGCCAACAGGCTTACGAGCAAGCCGCCCGCGCCATTTTCGCCACTTTCGATCAGCTCGAAGAACGCCTGTCACGTCAGCGCTATCTGGTGGGGAGTCAAATCACCGAAGCGGATTGGCGCTTGTTCACCACGCTAGTGCGCTTCGATACGGTTTATTACAGCCATTTCAAATGCAATCTGCGACGCGTCGCGGATTACCCCAATTTGTGGAATTATCTGCGCGATCTCTATTCTGTGCCCGGCGTCGCCGAAACCGTGAGCATCGACCACATCAAGCGGCACTATTACGGCAGTCAACGTCAGGTCAATCCGACCGGCATCGTGCCGATCGGCCCGCTGATCGATTTTACCGCGCCGCACGACCGCGGCCGTTTCGCATAAACCAAACGCGCCGGCTGTATTGCAGACCGGCGCGCCCGGTTGCCTCAGAGGAGTTCCGTTAGTCGCAAACCCAGATGTCGCGCCAGCGCCAACCGAACGGCGTCCACACGCGCCGCCATTGATCGCAACTATCGCCGGCATAATAGTCGTAATAATCTGGACCGCCGTAGGCGTAGAGGCCGCCAAAACCAAAGCCGAATCCGTGATGCCGATGGTCGAAATGCCCGTGCCCATTCCAAGCGTGGTTCTGACCGACGTTTGGATTCGCCGCAAAGCGTTTCGGCATTGCCGTCATGGTGTTTGATCGAGCGGTGAAGCTCGGGCCGGTATTGCGGGCGGCAAAATTGCTGGGGCCGGCAGCGCCGAAGTTCCCGTGCAGGCTCGGAGCGCCCATTGCGCCGCCGCTCGGCGCGGACATATGGCCACCCGCTCCGCCACCGTGGGGGAACGCCATCACGCTGGTCGCCATGGTTACGGTTCCCAATGCCGCCGCCGCGACAATCGCCGTTATTGTCTTTCGCATCGCGTGTTCCTTCTAAATTTCGGACAAGGATTTAAACAACAACGCATTGCCGTGGCGCGGGTTGCATGTCTTCCTGGTAATGTTGACCAAACGACGCGGCGCCGGTTAGGTCGCCGGCGCTGCGGTTCACCAAAGTTCCGCGGGAGCGCGCCCGGTGAGAACTTCGGCGATGCGCTCGCGGGTCGCGCGCGACGTATCGGCGGGCAATTCGCTAGTCGCAAAGAACCCGTGCGCGACGATTTCGCTGTTCGGCTGCGGCGGGGCGGTCTGCCGAAATGACCGCACGATATAGAGTGCGACGTGATCGCGCCGCGACACCCGACGATTGAAGTAGACGGCGTGAAGCGTCGGCGGATCGGTCAACTCGATGTTGCCTTCCTCGCGCAGTTCGCGTTCGAGCGCGGCGAGGACCGTTTCGCCGGTCTCGACGCCGCCACCGGGCAAATGCCAGCCCGCGAGATAAGAGTGCTTGACCAGGAAGACGCGGCCTTCACCGTCGAAAATCAGCGCGCGGACACCGACCGTCAGTGCGCGCGCGAAACGCCAATAGGCGTGCAAAACCCGCCTGATGGCTGGCTCAAAAGGTCGGCGGATCACGTCAAATCCCATCTTCCTGCGATCCCGACTGGTTACAATCCGACTCGCGTCAATAATTAGAATTGTTCTAAGATAGTGTTACGCATCCTCCAATTTGCGCCGCCGAGGAAAGCCAGTGAAACGCTTTGCCGATCTGAGCGAGCAGGAAATCCTTGCGCTCGCGATTTCCAATGAAGACGAGGACAACCGCATTTATCGCTCCTTCGCCGATAGGCTGCGCGGCTCATATCCGGACACTGCGGATATGTACGACAGAATGGCGCAGGAGGAGATCGGGCATCGCGACATGCTGCTCGAGCTTCATCGAAAGAAATTCGGCGATTTTCTGCCGTTGATCCGCCGCCAAGACGTCAAAGGCTTCGTCGCGCGGCGGCCGATCTGGCTCAACCGCACGCTTGGCCTCGACGCAACGCGCAGATTCGCCGAAGAAATGGAATACGAAACCGCGCGCTTTTATCGCCGCGCGGCGCAGACTGCGCACGATGACGCGGTGCGCGATCTTTTGCGAAAGCTTGCCGCCGCCGAAGACAAGCACGAAGCGCTCGCCCACGAGCTCGGCGAGAAGCTCACGCCGACCGCGCGCAAGTCCGAAGATCAGACCGCGCGGCGCATGTTCTTGCTGCAATATGTGCAGCCGGGCCTCGCCGGCCTGATGGACGGCTCGGTGTCGACGCTGGCGCCGTTGTTCGCCGCTGCCTTCGCCACGCGCGATACCTGGTCGACGTTTCTGGTCGGGCTTGCGGCAGCGCTCGGCGCCGGCATATCGATGGCGTTTGCCGAAGCGATGTCCGACGACGGTTCGCTCACCGGGCGCGGCGCGCCGGTGGTGCGCGGCGCCGTCTGCGGCGCCATGACCGCGCTCGGCGGCCTCGGCCACGCCCTGCCCTACCTCATTCCCCACTTCTACGTGGCGACCACGCTCGCATTCGCTGTCGTTGCGGTCGAGCTGATCGTCATCTCTTGGATTCGCACGCGCTACATGGATACGCCGTTCCTGCAGGCGGCGTTCCAGGTGGTTGTCGGCGGCGTCTTGGTCTTCGCCGTCGGTATCCTGATCGGAAGTTCGTGATTTGTTATGACGGGTCTGCGATGCTGTGGCTGAACCAGCGTCGCCCGAATAATGTTCACGCTCGCCCATCTGTCCGACCTGCACTTGGCTTCGGCGCCGCGAGGCTCGCAGCTTCTGAGCAAGCGCGGACTGGGCTACATCAATTGGCTGCGAAAGCGTCAAAAGATTTACCGCCCCGAAGTACTCGATGCGCTCACCCGCGACCTAAAAACGCAAGCGTTTGACCACGTCGCCGTGACCGGCGATCTCGTCAATTTCTCGCTGCCGGATGAATACGCCCGCGCCCGCGACTGGCTTAAGACGCTCGGCAATGCCCGCGACATCACGGCGATGCCGGGCAATCACGACGTCTATGTCCGCGGCGTCGAGCAAATGCCGGCCGAATACTGGGGCGATTACATGCGCGGCGACGACGGTCTCGACCGCTTTCCTTTTGTGCGCCGGCGCGGCGATATAGCGCTGATCGCGCTGTCGACCGGGTTGCCGACGGGACCGTTCATGGCGACTGGACGGCTCGGCGCGCGGCAGCTTTCCCGTTTCGCCGAGACGCTCGATCAGGTGCGCGATCGATTCCGCATCGTACTCATTCATCATCCGCCGTGCAGCCGGCTGCGGCGTTATTTCCGGCGCCTGGTCGACGCCGCGGCGTTGCGCCGCGTGTTGGCCGAAAAAGGCGCCGAGCTTTTGCTGCACGGTCATGACCATCGGTATTCGCTGGTTTGGCTCGACGGGCCCAACGGTGAAAAAATTCCCGCGGTCGGCGTGCCGTCGGCGTCCGCCGCGGCGCCGCACGGCGACGAAGGCGCGGCCGCGTATCATCTTTTCAATATCGAGCGCATTGGCGACGGCACAAAAACCTGGCGCTGCGAAATGGTCGCGTGGCAGCGCGGTGCGGACGGCGTCATCCGCGAAGCAGAACGCAAGCTTCTTTTCTAAAAAACTCCGGACACTGCGGCGGCAAACAGCGCCAAGATGAGGGCAGAGAGGCCGATCAGGAAGCCGAGCAGCATGACGCCGAATATTCGCCAGCGCCGGCGGCGACGGTAATATGCGGCTTCTTGCGCCGGCGCCCGCGCCAGCAGATCGGGATCCTCGGCGAGCTCCCGCTGCCGCTCGACCAGGCGGCGCGCGACATAGGCGGTCACCGCCTGCGCGATCTCCGGAATTTCATGCGATTCGGCAAGCACGTGGCGACCGACGCGACTATCGTGCAGGAAGCGATAGCTACGCTTGTCGCGTCCCATGGCGACATGCGCCACTGCATCGATCCACAGCCGCGGCGTCTCGCCGCGACTGACACCGCGGTCGAATAGATCGACGTCCGGCGGAATCTCGGCGAACAGCGGATCGAGCGCCTCGTTCAACAGTTCGAGCCGCGCCGCTTCGGCGTCGCGCAGGTCGACGACGATGCTCGTTCGCTCGGCCGCCTCGACGCGCGCCTGATGCACCGCCTGTTTCAGCGGCGATGGCGGCGCGGCGTCCTTTGGCGCCTCGGCCTTGTGCTTGCGACCCCACATGTCAGCGTCCCTTTCCGTCCCTGGCAACGAACGATACACCGACAATTGCGCCTGCAAGAAGTCGGCCAATCGGCAACTATTGCCGATTCGCGGGCAATGGCTAAACGCAGCGCCCGCCGTCGACTTCGACGATATTGCCGGTGAGGAACTCGGCGTCGGCGGAGGCGAGATACAGAGCCGCATTGGCGACGTCCTGCGGCTGCGCCAGCCGGCCGAGCGGAACGCTGGCGATGAATTTCTCGCGTTGCCCCGGCGCGGGCCCAAGGAAGCTCGGCAATAGCGGCGTTTCGGTCGCCACCGGAGCGATGGCGCAGACCCTGATACGGTCGGGTGCGAGCTCCGCGGCAAGCCCCTTGGTCAACGTGTGCACCGCGCCTTTGGTGCCGGCATAGGCCGTCGTGCCGGGCCGCGGCCGCACCGCCGCGGTCGAGCCAATATTGATGATGACGCCGCCGCCAGCTTTGCGGAAATGCGGCACCACCGCCTGGCAGCCGAGGAATACGCCCTTCACGTTCACCGCGAAGGTCCGGTCGAATTCCTCCTCGCCGATGTCCAGCATTGGCTTGTTGATATGCGTGATGCCGGCATTGTTGACCAGAATGTCGAGCGCGCCGAACGCCGACAGAGTTTCGGCAACCGCCGCGGCGCAATCGGCTTTTTTGGTCACGTCGCAGCGCAGCGCGATGGCGTTGTTGCCGATGGCGCGGGCGGCCGATTTTGCGGCATCGACATTGATGTCGGCGAGCGCGACGCGCGCGCCCTCGCGTGCATAGGTTTCGGCGATGGCCTTGCCGATGCCCGATCCGGCGCCGGTGACCAGCGCGGTTTTGCCTTCAAGACGCGAACCACTCGCCATTGCTCAACTCCGTTTCGGCACGATGCCGTAAGGCCTGGCCCAGCCGAGGCCATCCTCGGTGCGCGTGCGCGGCTTATACTCGGCGCCGATCCAGCCGACATAGCCGGATTTATCGATCGCCGCGAACACGGCCGGATAATTGATCTCGCCCTCGTCGGGTTCGCCGCGCGTCGGCACCGCGGCGACTTGCAGGTGCCCGATCACCGGCAGGTATTTCTCGAAGCGCCTGATCAGATCGCCGCCGACGATCTGATTATGATAAAAATCGAACTGCACGCGCACATTTGGCGCGCCGATTTTGCCGACCAGATCGGCGGCGTGCTCGACATGGCTCAGGAAATAATTCGGCCGGTCGCGCGGATTGATCGGTTCGATCAACAGCGTGATGTTGGATTTGGCGGCGGCCGCGGCGGCGCGCGCCAGATTGCCGATGAAAACCTTTTCCGCGGCCGGGCGTTCGTTCACCGGCACGACGCCCGCCATGCAATGGATCGCGGTGCCGCCGATCGCAACGACATAATCGAGCGCGCGGGCGAACGCGGCGTCAAAATCACGCTCGCGGCCGGGCAACGCGGCAAGGCCGAATTCCGGGCATTGCGGCGTGTTGACGCCGAGCTGCGTGAGCGAATGCCTGGCGAGCTCCGCTTTCACCGCGGCCGGCGCGATGTCGTAGGGAAATTGCAGCTCGACCGCGCTAAATCCGGCCGCCGCCGCGGCGCCGAAGCGCTCGAGCAGCGGATATTCGGTGAACAGATGGCCGAGATTGGCGGCAAAACGCGGCATTTTCAGTCCTTGGCGTTTCCTTGTTGGGGTGAAAGCGTAGCGTGGATTGCGGACGCGAAATAGTGAGCGCGGCGCCTCTTTTTCTCCTCCCCCGCTAGCGCGGGGGAGGAATGAGTGACATCGTTCTCGCGACGCTTCTCTGCGCCCGAGCTTTGCCACGCCACACCTCCCCGCAGGGGAGAGGGAGTAGATCCACCTAATGCGTCAGCGCTGCCACTTTTTTGATGTGCGCGATCGCGGCCTGCGCGCCGGTGGTCTTGGTGAGGAGATCGAGTGCCGCGTCATCGTCCACCACCGGGGTAAGCGCGACATCGATATAAGAGCGGCGCTGCGGATTGCGCTCGATGCGGCGCTTCAGCTTGAGAATCCACACGATGGTGCCGATCAGCCTGAGATTGTTAACGATCGTTTTGCCGATGTGGCCAGCATAAAACGCGCCGAGCGACACCGGTGGCAGGCCGTAGCGGCGCTCGGACGGATGCTTGCGGCGGAACAGCCCGGCCTGCAGCGGATGGATGTTCTCGACCGGCGCCATGTGGATGAACGGCACCAGCGCCTTGACCAGAGACAGTAACGGTGTGCCGGCCGCGGCGCCGCGCCGCAGCAGAGTTTCGACATGCGCCGGCGAGTAGTAGCGGGTCCAGGCCTCGTGATAGATCGCCTGCCATTCGGCCCGGCTCATCTTCGGATGATCCGAAACCACGTGCTCGAAATCGTAATTGTTGAGGTTGCCGTCCATGGCGGCGCCCCTCTTCCACATCGCGGTGTGGTCCTCCGAGCCCGGCAGCGGGGTGAGGATCGCCCATTCGACGATATCGAGCGGCAGCTCGCGCTGGATGATCTCGATGTCGCGCCGGATCGATTCCGGCGTGTCGGCCGCCAGGCCGAGGATGTAGCCTGCATAAGTGAAGATGCCTTGCGCTTTCCACGCCAGCAGCATGCGGCGGTATTCGGTGATCTTGTTCTGCGGTTTTTTCACCGCCTTGAGGTTGTCGGGATTGATGTTCTCGAGCCCGATGAACACCCGCGTCACGCCGGCGCGGCGGCACTTCTCGATGAAGTTCGGGATTTTGTGGCAGAGCGTGTCGACCTGGATCATCAGTCCTAGCGGAATCTTGTCCACTTCGCGCAGCCGGATGAGCCGGTCGAGGATCGGCTCCCATTCCCGGTTGCGGGCGAAATTATCGTCGGTCAGGAAGAAGCGTGAAATGCCTTCGGCCCAGTTCTCGCGAATGACGTTCTCGACGTCGTCCGGCGTGCGTGAGCGCGATTTGCGGCCCTGCACATTGATGATGGTGCAGAACGAGCACTGGTAGGGACAGCCGCGGCCGGAATCGAAGCTCGAATTGGTGCCGGCGGTGCGCTTGACATACTGCACCGGCAGAAACGGGCTCGGCTGTCCCGACATATCGACCAGATCGTCGGTGAAATCGTAATCCGGCTTGAGGCGTCCGCCGGCCGCTTCCTGCAACAGCGTTTCAAACCGGCCTTCCGCCTCGCCGGCAAAAATAGTCACGCCGAGCTCACGGGCGCAATCGAGATCGACCGCCGTGCCGTCGAGCATGGCAATGCAGCCGGAGACGTGAAAGCCGCCGATGACGACCGGCAGGCCGGCGGCGCGGAACGGCCGCGCGATGTCGAGCGCGCGGGGATACTGGTTGGTCTGCACGCCGATCAGCCCGACCATGCCGAAGCCGCCCGCTTTGCGGAAACGGCGCAGCAGTTTCGGGACGTTCACGCGGGTATTGGTTTCGTCGATGACGTCAATGTCGATATCGACGTCGGCGCCGAGCACGTGGCGCTGTGCGCAATCGAGCGCCACGCCATGGAGCGCGGCAAGGGAATTCGACGGCACGAGCCCGCGCCACCAGCGGATGACGTAGCCGTCATCGTGATAGTGCGAGGGTTTGATGAGCACGACGCAGAAACGACGCCGGGGCCGCGAAGACGACTGGGGATGTGCCATGGGCCTCCGGGAGCCGACCCTACATGGTCCCGGCGGGGGAAAGAAACTTTATTTGGCGATCCGGCGCGGCGGTTGGTCGCCACGCCGGCGACGCAGCGCAGCCGCGCCAGCGAGCGGGGTTGCCGCGACGGCCGGAGACGGCATCGCTCCCGATGTGGCGGCTGCGGTGCGCGAAGCGTGGCGCGGAGGTGAGGCAACGACGGCGGACGCAAAAACTTCGATTGAGCGAAGAGGCGGCCATTTTTGCGGCCGCGCGCTATAGGGTGGGACCGATGGGACCGGTAAATCGGACCGCCCGACTTCGGTAGCCAAGCGGAAGGCGTGTGTTGGCGAAGGACTGCTCGGTCACGCTCTGCGACGGTTCCATTTGACGGTTTCCCAGGCTATGCCTTTCTCCAAATTCTAACCTTTTCTATCAATGGCATAGCCATTAAGGGTCCACCGGCTATGCACAGCCTCCGAAAGCCCTCGGATCTGGTCTAGTTGGCCGCTTCACGGCGGCGTGCCCACTTTTATTGGGCGCTTTCCCATTAAACCGCCCACTGATATAGTGGGCCAATTTGTGGTTGACCCCTGCCCATCACCTTGGTTCGCTTGCTCTAACGCCGCGCCGCAAGAACGGACAACAGCGACCCCCAGGCGGCGGCGAGGAAACGGACCGATGGGAGCGGCGCAGCTCCGCCGCACATTGCCATGAACGCGCAGCAACTTCTTGCGGAAATTTCCGACTATTGCCGCCAGACCGGCTTGGCGGAGTCCACCTTCGGCCGCCGCGCCGTCAACGACGGCAAGCTCGCGGCGCGGCTGCGCAATGGCGGCCGCATCACCACCGACACGCTCGACCGCATCCACGGCTTCATGGCGGCGCATCCGGCGCTGGAGCCGCGGCCGGCGATCATCGAGCGCGCGCGAGAGAACCGTCCGCTGCCGGCGCCCACGCCGGCTATGCCGCTCAAGCTGGGCGATCCGCAGCGTAATTTCCGTTTCTTCGACAACCGGCAAAAATATCTGCTGTTCGTCAACACCTGCAGCGAGAAATGGGAGGTCGCGCACCGCGTCTCCGAGGAACTGGCGCACATCCATCCGCGGCCGCCGGCCGTGCGCGTGTTCGACGCCGGCGTCGGCGACGGCTCGGTGCTGGCGCGGGTGATGCGCGCCATGCACGACCGTTTCGCCCATATGCCGTTCTATCTGGTCGGCAAGGAGATCAGCCTCGAAGACATTCGCCTGTCGCTGCAAAAAATGTCGGACCGCTTCTTCGAGCATCCAGCGACGGTTCTGGTGCTGACCAATCTCGCTTATGCCGACGCGCCGTGGTTGCACGTCAAATCGCTCAATGCGGCGTCGAGCCTAGTGTGGCACGAACTGCCGCTCCTTGGAAATTCCGCGCATCGCTTCGAGCAGCAAATCATCGCGCTCGAGCCGTTTCTGGCGCAGAATTGGAAGGCCGGCGTCTCCGCGCGCACCGGCAATCCGATCTACGAGCGGCCGGTGGTGCTCGTGCTCTACCGCGAGGACCACCGTTTCCTGCTCGATCCGATCATTCCGCGAGCCGGTGGCACGCGCGCCGATTACGACCTGGTCATCGCCTCGCAGCCCTATCGCGCGCGCGCCTCGCTCGACTTCAAGACCAAGCGCGTGATCGCGCCGCTCGCCCGCGCGCTCGGACCCGGCGGCCGTCTGATCGCCATCCATTCGCACGGTCACGATCCCGGCATGGAAATCATCCAACGCGTCTGGCCGGACGACCACCCGTTCATTCACGACCGCCACGAGATCCTCAAGGCGGTCAAGCACGAATTGGGGCCCGCCGGGCGCGAGCTCAATTTCAACGCCTACGCCGACAACCGCTCGCTGTTCCGCTACGACATGCACACGCTGCCGTCGGAGATTTCGGAATCGATCGGCACCTCGACGCTGTTCGCGGCGTGGAATGCGGCGATCTATGTGGCGCAGGTCGAGGACGACCGCGTGGCGGAAGCGGCGGCCGACGGCCGCTACATCGACGCCACCCGCGCGGTGTTGCGCGAGCGCGGCGGGTTGTGGTTTTTCGACGAGTCTTATGTCATCTCAAGACGGCGGGCGTGACGTAGCTTAGCGCTTTATGGATTTGTCATGCTCCGCAAGGGCGGAGCATCCGGTAATCGCCTCGCCTGCGGATCATGACAAAACTCAATCATCGCCGATGACTGGATCGTCCGCCTTCGCGGACGATGACAATGATGGCATAATACCGACCCAAATCGGAGCCGGGCATGCTGTTCGTGGTCCATGCACTCGACAAGAAGGACATGCTGCCGGTGCGGGCCAAGCATTACCGCGACCACCGCATCCATCTCGATAAATCCGCCGACCACGCCGTCGACGTGGTGACCGCCGGCACGCTCGTTGCCGACGACGGCGAGACGCCGGTCGGCAGCATTTTCGTCGTCGACGCCGCCGACCGCGTCGCGGTCGATGCTTTCACCAAGAGCGATCCCTATCACGTCAACGGCGTCTGGGAGCGCGTCGTGATCCACCGCTACAACAAGAAGCGCGGCACGCCGATCGAAAGCCGCAGATGAGCTGCCTTGCACCACCCATCTCTGCATAACTATTCGTCCCCACCTGCGAAAGAAGGAGAACGTAATGCTCATGATCGCCAAATTACTGCTGACGCTCACCGTTCTCGGCTACGCCCTGGTCACGATCAAAGCGGATTTCAACAAGACGCACGCGACCAATCCCAAATGGACGCCGCATGCGCGGTTTCACGTGGTCTGGCAAATCCTGTCCTACTCCGGCGTCGGATTGATCGCGCTTTATCTGATCTGGATCGACGGACCGAGTCCGATCGAGCGGCTTTATCTCGCCGCGGCCATCAGTGCCGCGATCTATGGCGCGTTCTTCGCCGCAGTGCTGACGCGCCCGGTGTTCGGCGGCGCGCTCTATGACGACAATGGCTACCGCCCGTTCAAACCTCCGCTCGGCCCGCAAAACTGGCGCTGGGATGTGAACGTCACGGCATTTACGGTTCTCGCCGCGATCTGGGGCGCGGGTGTGGTCGCGGCGCTGGCGGCTTGAGCCTTGGCTACGCGGAAGCGGGTAAGTGCACCTTCTCGCGTAGCCCCATCCGCTCCAGCCGCCCGATCACCTCATCGCAAAAGTACGGCAGCTCGGCGAGATAATTGACCAGCGAAATGGCGATGCCAGTGAGCCCGGCATTGCTCAGATCGGCAAGCTGCGCCGCGACATGATCGGGATCGCCGACCAGCGCCAAGCCGCCCATGCCCTGCGCATAGCCGGAGCGCTGCTTGAGGTATTCCTCCATCGGCACCGTCTGCGGCGAGATATTCTTCATCCCCAAAATGAGATCGACGGCGTTCCAGTCGGCGCATTCGACAATGCAGTGGTGGAAGTACTCCTCGGCCTCCTTGCGGGTCGGCCGGCAGGTGACGACGCCGACCGTGTAGCAGCCGATCTCGCGGCCTTGCGCCTGCGCCGCGTCTTTCGCCCGCCGCACGCGGCTTGCGGTTTCCTCCAGCGAGGTGCGCGAGGCCTGTAGAAAGAACGCGTCGCAGTTTTTCACCGCAAAGGCCTGGCCGGTCGGCGACGCGCCGGCATTCATGATCACCGGGCGGGTGCCGCCGAACGGCTTCGGCTTGCCCTTGATGCCTTTCATGTGCAGGTACTTGCCGTCGAAATCGAAATTCTCGCGATCCGACCAGATCAGCTTGATGACGTCGATCCATTCCTGCGCGTATTCGTAACGGTCCTTGTGCGCGCGCTGCTCGACGCCGAACATGTCGAACTCGCCTTCGTTCCAGCCGACCACGATGTTGAGTCCGAAGCGGCCTTCGCCGACGTGATCGGCGGTGACCATCTCTTTCGCCGCCACCACCGGATTGAAGATCGGCGCGTGCACGGTGCCGAACACGGTGATGCGCTTGGTTGCGCCAAGAAGCCCGGTCGCCCAGGTGATCGTCTCCAGCGTGGTGCCTTGATAATCGGTATCGCCGCCATAACCCTTCCAGCGCCCGATCGGGAGGAGAAAATCGATGCCGGCCTCGTCCGACATGACCGCGAGCTTTTTGTTGTCGGTCCAATTGCCCGACCAGCGCTCCGGCACCAGCGTCACCGCGCGGCCAGACGAGCAATTGGCGCCGAACAGGCCGATCTGCAGCTTGTTGCTGCCGTGCATGGCGCGGCGCGAATTCAGCGACGGCGATGGAGCGTGCATCAGTTCCACAGTTTCTTGGTTGCGATATCGGCACCTTGGCGGAGCGCCTTGAATTTTTCCCAGACCACAGTGTCATGCACCTCGGTGCGGTACAATGCCTGCGAGGAGAAGCCGCAATCCGCGGCGGCGATAACGTTCTCCCGGCCGACGAGTTTAGCAAAGCGCATGATGCGCTCGGCGATCAATTCCGGATGCTCGACGATATTGCTGGCATGGGTGATCATGCCGGGACAGAGCACTTTGCCGTCCGGCACCTTGACGCGCTCGAACAGATGATATTCGTGTTCGTGGCGCGGATTGGCGGCTTCGAAGCTGTACGAGCCGGCATTGATTTTCAGCACGTAATCGATGATGTCCGATAGTGCCGCCTCGTAAAGCCGCGGGCCTTCGTTGATGCCGTAACAGGTGTGAAACCGCACGCGCTCCGGCGCAATGCCCTTGAGTGCGGTATTGGTCGCCTCGACATAAATCTCCGCGCGGCGCTGCATCTGCGCGCGATCGAGGTCCGGCTCGAAGAAGATATCCGGCAGGAACGGATCGTCGATCTGCACCAGAAGGCCAGCATCGGCGATGGCGCGGTATTCCTTGCCGAGCTCGGCCGCGAGAGCATGGAAATAATCTTCGTCGGACTTGTAATATTCGTTGCGGCCGACGCCCGAAGCCGCGGTCGCCGGCAAGAACACGTGATGACCGGGCACGTCAGCGGCGTCCGCAGCCTTTTTGACGTTGTCGATATCGCGCTGCATGAATCTCTCGCCGCGGTATTTCACCGGACCGACACACACCACCGGCGCCAGCGCCACGATGGCGCCGCCCATCATCGCGGTCTTGAAATACTCGGCGTAATATTCGGGGAACGCGGCGACCTCCTGAGCGAACAATTTGAGCTTCTGCCCGGGGCGAGCCTCGAAGCCTTCCAGACGCTCCTGGATGTAGGTGAAGAAGCCGGGCTTGGAGAATTCGCCGTCGGTGACGATGTCGATGCCGCAGTCGACCTGTTTGCGCACCACGTCGCGGACCGAAGCGGTCAGGAGCGCCTCGAACTTGTCTTCATCGAACGGCTGGCCGGCGAATTTCGCCTTCATCAGATCGAGCAGCGCGTGCGGGCGCGGCAGGCTGCCGATATGCGTGGTCTGGATGCGATCGGTGTTTTGCTGAAGGCTCATGCGTTTCATCCCTGTTCTTTGAGCTGCCGCAACCACGCGGGCGGTGGTGCCGCTTTGCCGCGGCTGCGAGAGGCGATTTTAGGTGGAAAATGACGCCAGTGGACGCTCCGGCATGAGTTGCCGGCGCACCGCCTCGATGTCGCCCAGCACCCAAAGCTCCGCGATCATGCCGCCCTCGATCTTGAAGAAGGCTGCGCCGCTCCACCTTATGTCGCGGCCAGTGGCGGCAATGCCGAACATGGTGCCTCGGTGCGTGCCGCGAAAGCTCATGCGCGCCGCAACGCGGTCGTCCGTCGCCAGCAATTCGTCGACGGTGCAGGTGAAATTTTCCAGCGCCGCATGCACCGAGCGCAAGTAGGCGATGAAGCCGCCCGGCCCGCGCAATTCGGGACCGAGTGAGGCGCGGAAGCGAAAATCGGGGCGGAGTATTTTCCGCGCCTCGGCCTCGTCCGCCCGGTTCCACACTTGATGATAAAATCGCTCGACCAGTTTGTTCGACGTTGCAGCCATCAATCCTCCCTCACCCGCCGGCAACTTTAGACCGCGCTGAACCGCGTGTGAATTGCGTCGCAGGCCCGACGAGAATGTCCGATGTGCAATCCTCTTCGCACTTCTGCATTTGCAGCGTCTATGCGAGTGTGTGCGGCTCGTCCGTCAAATAAAGCGCAGATGCCCGCCCTCCTCTCCCCGTTCCAGCTCGGCCCCCTGCATCTGCCCAACCGCGTGGTGATGGCGCCGATGACGCGCAACCGCGCCGGGCCGGGCAATGCCCCGGGGCCGCTTAACGCCACCTATTATGCACAGCGCGCCAGCGCCGGACTCATCGTGACCGAGGCGGCGCAGGTGTCGCCGCAGGGCCTCGGCTATCCCGGCACGCCCGGCATTCACTCAGCCGAACAGGTTGCCGGCTGGAGGCTCGTGACCGACGTCGTGCATCGCGCCGGCGGGCGGATTTTCTTGCAGCTCTGGCACGTTGGGCGCATCTCGCACCCTTCGCTGCAACCCGACGGCGCGCTGCCGGTCGCGCCGTCGGCGATCGCGCCCGCCGGACAGGCGTGGACGCTCGACGGCATGAAGCCTTTCGTCACGCCGCGCGCGCTCGAAACCATGGAGCTTCCCGGAGTGATCGAGCAGTTCCGCCACGGCGCGGCGAATGCCAAGGCGGCAGGTTTTGACGGCGTGGAGGTGCACGCCGCCCACGGTTATCTGCTCGATCAATTCCTGCGCGATAAGACCAACCGCCGCACCGATAGCTATGGCGGCAGCGCAGCGAACCGGGTGCGCCTCATTGTCGAGGTCATGCAGGCCGTGGCGGGCGAATGGGGAGGCGAACGCGTCGGCGTGCATCTGTCGCCAACCAATCTCACCTTCAACGACATTTCCGACAGCGATCCGGCGAATACCTTCTCGACGGCGGCCCGCGCGCTTGACCGGCTCGGCCTCGGCTATCTGCACCTGGTCGAACCGGGACCCGCCGATCCGGTCGGGTCGGGACCGCGGCTTGATGCTGCGTTCTTCCGTCCGCTGTGGCGAAGCGCGCTCATCGCCAACAAGGCTTACGATTTGGCGCGCGCGGATGCGGTGCTCGGTAGCGGCAGCGCCGATCTCGTCTCGTTTGCGACGCTTTATCTCGCCAATCCCGATTTGCCCGAGCGCTTGCGCCGCGGCGGGCCGCTCAATCCTGCGGACCGCAAGACTTTCTATGGCGGCAGCGCCAAGGGCTACACCGATTATCCGCCACTCGGCAGCTAAATCCACTCCATTTTATCCATGCATAACATTGGCTTATGCCGAAAACGCGATACTGTGACCGCGGTCACTTCAATGCCGGGTAGCCTAGCCTAACCTGCCTTCATAGTTAATAAAGAGTTAACGCTGGAGCGTGCCGTGGTAACAGCCCTGAAATATTTGTGCCGAATGACCGACGCCATTTTTGCTTCGCGAATGCAGCGCGCCGCGACGGAGATCAGCGCAAGCCAGCGCGTTTTCCGCCGCCGCACGGTCTGATACGACGCCGGGACCAAGCGAGATCACGCCCCGAGTTTATCCGCCAGTTCGTCGAGACTCTGCACCGCAAAATCGACCGGCACCGTCGGCACGCGTTCGCCGCGGCCAGGGCCGTGCTCGTTCGGCCGCGCCACATGCGCGGCAGCAAGCCCGAGCGCGGCGGCCGCCGCAAGATCCTTGGAGTGCGCCGCCACCATCATGCAGGCCTCCGGCTTGAGGTCGAAGGCCGCCGCGGACGCGAGATAGACTTTCGGCTTCGGCTTGTAGTCGCCGGCGATCTCGGCGCCGAGGATGGCGTCCCACGGGAAATGATTGCGGCGCGCCAGATCGACCATCAGCGAAATGTTGCCGTTCGACACCGGCGCGAGCAGATAGTTGCGCTTGAGCCGGAGGAGCCCGCTTGCCGCATCGGGCCACGCGTCAAGCCGGTGCCACGCCAAATTGAGTTTCTGTTTGTCGTCCTCGCCGAGGCCGGTGACGCCGAAGCGCTTGAGCGTGATGTCGAGATTGCGCCAGTGCAGCACGTCGAGCTTGCAGAAGGCGATGCGGCCGGTGCGCACCTCGTCCATGGCGCCCTGATATTCGCCGCGCCAGGCATCGGCGAAGCCAGCCCAATCGAGCGCCACGCCGCGCGGCCTCAATAGCGCCTCGGCCTCGCGCGCGATTGCCGTGCGCCAATCGACCAGCGTGCCGAAGACGTCGAAGAACAAAGCCTTTACCGCAGCGGCCATGCGATATTTCTAGCGCAATTTCGCGTGGGATGCCAAAAGGCGCCGCTGCGCACCGAAACAAGATCGCCAGGGAGGTAACGATGACCGACGAACTTGCCGAGCTCCTTCATGAATTGATTGTCGCAACGCGCATTCTCGCCAACCAGAAGGTGCTCGATGCGTTCGGGCATGTCAGTGTGCGCCATCCGCGCGACCCGGGGTGCTATTTCATCTCGCGGCATCAGGCGCCGGAACTTGCCGAAGTCTCCGACATCATCGAGATGAATCTCGATTCCGAGCCGGTGCGGCCGACCGAATTCCGCATGTACAGCGAGCGGGTCATTCACGGCGAAATCTATAAAGCGCGCCCGGACGTCAATGCGGTGTGCCACCATCATTCGCACGCGGTGCTGCCATTCTGCATTTCCGGGCGCGAACTCGTGCCGGTGTTCCACCTGCCCGCCGTCATCGGTCTCGTACCGTTCTGGGATCAGCGCGACGAGTTCGGCGACACCAATATGCTGGTGGTCAAGCCGGAAGAAGGGGCGTCGCTGGCACGCGCGCTCGGGCGAAATTGGATGGTGCTGATGCGCCGCCACGGCGCCACTGTCGCCGGCACGAGCTTGCGCGAAATGACGTTCCGCACGGTGTACGGCTGCGAAAATGCCGCTTTGCAGAGCCAGGCCATCGCCCACGGCCATGTCGACCATCTATCGCCGGGCGAAATGAAGCTGTCGTCGGAGCACAGCGTGCGGCCGCCCTCGACCAATCGCGCCTGGGATTATTGGGTGCGCCACATCGAAAAGGCGGGCCTCATGCCGGCCAAGGCCGTCCCGAGGCGCGCTACCGCCGCGGCAAGGCATTCGAAAGCAAAGCGCGATGCGGCAGGACGGGTGGCGAAAAAGCGGCGCTGAGACGTCGCACGGCATCGCTCGCTATAGGAGTCGTGGCCGGCGCATCGAACAAGCTGCTACAATAGAAACATCAATCGCACCACGAAACGCAACAGAGGAAACCATGCCCAAGAGTCTGCAATCGCCCCGACTGCCGAAATTGTCCGAGGATACGCTGACGCCGGAACAGCGGGCGCTCGCGGAATCCATCAGGTCCGGCCCGCGCGGCCAATTCAAGATGTCGGGGCCGTTCGCGATTTACCTGCACGCGCCGGCCTTCGGCGAGCTGGCGCAAAGACTCGGCGGGCATTTGCGCTTCAAAACCAGCGTGCCGCCGCGGCTGTCGGAATTCGCCATCCTGTGCACCGGAGCCTTCTGGAAAGCGCAATACGAATGGGCGATGCACGCGCCGATGGCGGAAAAGCAAGGCGTCAAGCCGGCGACCATCCGCGACATCCAGGCCGGGCGCGCGCCGAAATCGGCGCCCGCGGACGAAAAGGCGATCTACGCTTTCGTCAAGGAGCTTTATGCCAAGCGCCGCGTCAGCACTCCAACCTTCAATCGGGTGAAGAAAATTCTCGGCCATGCCGGCACGGTCGAGCTGGTTGGCGTCCTCGGCTATTACGCGCTGGTGTCGATGACGCTCAACATTTTCCGCGCACCGTTGCCGGACGGATACCGGGCAGCGTTCAAGGAGCCATAGAGCCATTGCGGATTGAGCTCTGGATTCCCGCGCGCGCGGGAACGAGCAGAGATCTATTCACGCCACCCGATCCGCCGGCCGCGTGCTCGGCTGGGCGCGGTCGGCGGCGCCTGCGCGCGGCTTGCTCATGCGTTGACGCAGCAAATCGAGAAACCGCTCCTTGGGCACCGGCGCCGCGATCAGCGCGCCCTGGACGAAATCGCAACCCATCACCTTCAAGGCCTGCAAGTCGGCCTGGCTCTCGACACCTTCGGCCACCGCGGCGCTGCCGAAGCGGTGCGCGAGGTCGATCGCGGTCTGGCAGATCGCGGCATTGGTGGCGTTGATGGCGCAGTCGCGAACGAAGCAGCGGTCGATCTTGAGTTCCGCAAACGGCAGATTGCGCAAGCTCGACAACGACGAATAGCCGGCGCCGAAATCGTCGATCGCGATCGAAATGCCGCTGCTGCGCAATGTCGCGGCAATCTCGCTCGCCAGCTTGATATCGCGCACGATCTGGTCCTCGGTGATCTCAAGGATGAGACCGGGCCATTGCCCGGAGTTTGGGCGATACTCGGCGACGAGCGCCGCGATCGGCCTGCGCAACAGCACGCCGACCGGCACGTTGACGGCGAGGCGAAGGTTGAATCCCGCCTCTTCAAACATCGTCCAATCGCACAGCGTCGCGACCAGCGCCTGCTGCGCCAGCTCGGCGACGCTGTCCTCGTCGACGTCGGGCAGGAAGCTGCCCGGCAACAGCACGCCAAGCTGCGGGTGGCGGATCCGCGCCAGTGCTTCGGCCCCGGCAAGGCACTTGCGTCTGAGATCGATCTTCGGCTGGTACCAGATCTCGAACCAATTGTTGCGCAGCGCTTCGGCGATGCCGATGCGGGGCCGTTCGCCGCCGGCCATGGATTCGATCGCCCGGCGGTCGCCCTCGGCCGATTGATCGATCGGCCCGGATCGGGCGCGCACGTCATTGGGGTCGGACTGACTCATGCTCATAACACTTTTGACCAGCGTCCTAATCGTATACGCCGGCCTGTCTTAACCAATCGTATGATGAACAATCCGTTGATCCGGCCTGACGGCGGTGGCTCGTCGCGCCGGACCGAATTCGATCCACCTACGGCTTGTTCGTCGGCATGCCGCCGCTGGGGCCTTGCATGTTCATCCCGCCGGGTCCTTGCATACCACCGCCTTGCATCATCATCGTGCCGCCGCCGGCGTCGGCACCGGGCGCCGGGGCGCCGATCGCAGCGATGGGGTAGGCCACGTCGACCGTTCCGGCGTGATCGAATTTCAGCGTCGCTTTGACCGCTTCGCCCTTGACCAGCGCATGTTTGAGATCGACGAACATGACGTGGTAACCGCCTGGCTTGAGCGTGACCGTCTCGCCCGGCTTGATTTCCAGGCCGCCCTCGACCGGCCGCATTTTCATCACGCCGTTTTCTATGGTCATGCTGTGGATCTGGCATTGCGTGCTGGCATCATCCGAGACGCAACTGACCCGATCCGGCGCGGTGCCTTTGTTGGTAATGCTCATGTAGCCGGCGCCACTGGCTGCACCCTTCGGGGTGGCCCGCGCCCAGGCCTGCGTGATGTGCATCGAGCCGACGTCGTAGTCGGCCGCCAGCGCGGGGACAGTCGTCAGCCCCGCCAGCACGAGGATAGCCGCGAGCGTCGAAACCCCGGCCGGGCCGCGTGAGATGGACGTAAAATCGAAATTCCTCATGGAGTTGCTCCGACTGCCTGGCAAATGGGCAATTCACCGTTATTAGGGAATTGAAGGCACGCTCTAGACCCGTCCAGGCCGGTTAAGGGTCAGTTTAGGCGGCAGGAAACGCCTCCTGCCCACCCCGATGATCTAGCACTACTTTGGCAGATTTTTAGCGGCACGGGATTCCCAAATCAGTTTTTCAGTGATTCATAGACGGTCGGCTTTTGGAGGGGCCGACCATGGTGGGCACGACGTCGAATTGGGAAGACGAGCTTGGACGCTGGCTTAAGCCGTTCCTGGATCGCTTGGATCACAAAGCGCGGCGACGGATGTTTCCGCTTTACGTGACGGGGCTGATCGGGCCCGGTGAACGCAAGAGCATCCAACCAATGGCAGAGCGGCTTGCGCCGGGCGACTATGATCAGCTGCATCATTTTGTTGCTGCTGGCGTCTGGAATGCGGCACCATTGGAGACAGAACTGCTCATTCAAGCCGACCAGCTGGTCGGCGGCAGCGATGCGGTATTGGTGATCGACGACACCGCGGTGCCGAAGAAGGGTAAGCACTCGGTCGGTGTCGCTGCGCAATATGCTTCAGCGCTGGGCAAGACTGCCAATTGCCAGACGCTGGTGTCCCTGACGCTCGCACGAGGCGAAGTGCCGGTGATGTTGGCCTTGCGCCTTTTTCTTCCCGACAGTTGGACGGGCGACCGGGTGCGGTTAAAGCGAGCGCGCGTTCCGGTCGAATGCCGGACTGCGCGGACGAAGCCAGAGATCGCCCTGGCTGAGATCGATCGCGTGATGGCGGCCGGCGTGCACTTCGGCTGTGTGCTGGCGGATGCCGGTTATGGGCTGAGCGCGCCTTTCCGCCAAGAACTTACGGCCCGCAATCTTGCCTGGGCGGTCGGCATCCCTCGTCACCTCAAGGTGTACCCTGTCGGCGTGCAGCTGATCTGGCCCGTTGCCAAACGGGGCCGCCCGCGACGGCGGTATGTGCCAGATATTCTATCCGCACCGGCCGAAGACATGCTGGCCGCTGCCAAGTGGCAAACTGTGAGTTGGCGAACCGGGACGAAAGGCAAGCTCAAAGCCCGCTTTGCCGCCGTCCGCGTACGCACAGCCGACGGACCACCGCAGCGGATCAGGGACAAGGGCCAGCAACATCTGCCGGGCGACGAAGCCTGGCTTATCGGCGAACACCGCGCCTCTGGCGAGAAGAAATACTACCTCGCAAATCTGCCTGCCGCGACCGATCTGCGCACCTTGGCCGCCACCATCAAGGGGCGATGGATTTGTGAACAGGCCCATCAGCAGCTGAAAGAGGAACTCGGCCTCGACCACTTCGAGGGACGATCCTGGCAGGGCCTTCACCGTCATGCCCTCATGACGATGCTCGCATTCGCCTTCCTCCAGCATCGTCGCCTCAAAAAAGTGAGGCGGGAAAAAAAGAATCAACGGCCCGCCGCCTCAACCAAGCTTGCCAGCCGTGCGCCACGCTATCCTCGAACTCATCGCTCGACTACAGCCGCAGCGATGCCCGCATTGCAGAAAATGGATTTGCAACGAGCGGCGACGTGAGTAAATCTGCCAAAGTAGTGCTAGGACAAGTAGCTCTATTCCGCGCTTAGAAATTTCGCCGCAGGAGCGTATCCTAGCGCCATGACTCGTAGTGGTTCTCAGGCGGCCCACAGTCGGCCAGACCCGCACGATCGCGACACGCTCGGGCAGGTGCTGCCGTTCCGGCGCCCGGGCCTGGCGTCGCCGCAGGTCCCGCCGGCGCAGTCGACCGAAGCCGACATCGAGCCGCCCGACGAATTCGATCAGTTCGAGCAAGACCAGGACGAAGTCGTCGACTATCGCCAGCGGATGGTGATGAACCTGATTGCGCTTGCGGTTGTCGCGCTCCTCGTCGCCACCGGCGCCTGGCTCGCCGACACCATCGCCGACATGCAGCGCGATCAAGACTGCGTGATGCAGGGGCGCGTCAATTGCGCCCCGATCGAGTTGCCTGCACCGTCGCTGCAATAGCTATTGCGCCGATCCGGACGGATGCGGCGGCGAAGCCGGAGACGCATCGGGGCTTGTGCCGGAGCTGGAGCTTGAACTCTTGGCGCCTTTTTCAGGAAGCGCGATGAGCGGCGTTCCGTTCTCCGCCACCGGCTTCACCGCAGCCGTCGAATTCGTCGCGCCGTCACCGGCCTTGACCGGCGCTGGGGCCGGCGCCGCATCTTGCGGCTTGGCGGCGCCGCTGCCGACAGGCGCCGGCTCCGATTTCACGGCACTGGCGACGGGCGCACTGACCTTTGCCGCTTTTGCGGCGCTCGGTTCCGTGGCGCCGCGCGCGCCGACGATGGCCAGCACTTCGCTGATCACGCGCGCATGCAGTCGCGGTGACTTGTCGATATTGAGATGGTCGATATTCGGATCGGACCTGAGGTCGACATTGATCAACGAGCCGTGGAAGCCCGGTCCGCGCGACATATAATAGTGCTGCGTCAGATTGAGCACGCGCGCGACGTTCGCCGATGCCGCGTACGCTGAGGTGCCGTCGAACGGCACCACCAGCGCGACCGGAACGCCCTTCCTGCCCAAATAGGCAGCCATTTCCATGACCGCATCGGCGCCGAGCGAATGACCGATAAGGATGATCGGTCCTTCTTTTCCGGCCTTGTAGTTCGCGGCAGCCCCATCGGCCAGCCCCTGCCAATCGGCATGATTGTCGACCGTCGCATAGACGCCACGCTTATTGAGCTGGTCGCAGAGCGTAGTCCATGCCGAGGGAGAAAATATTCATCAGCCCGCGCAGCAGGTAAACGTGTGCGTGCGGAGACGCCATGCTTGGGCTCGATCCGAGCGCGAGCATCATTCCCGCAGTCAGCACTCCGATTGTGCTTAAACGCCACCGACCTCTCATCTCTACCTCGCGGCTTGCCACATAATCCTTGGTTCGGCCCCCCGGACGCACGATTCATTCTAGGCAATTCATGTTGCACTGCCAGATTTTGCCGCCGAATTCCTCCTTGATTTCTCAGTGCTTTGAAATCGGCGCAAACCTGTAGCAAAAATGCAACGTCGGCGATGTCGTCAATATAGCCAAGGGACGATACGCGCGGTACGGCGCATATAAGCGCGGTATTGGTCACCAAAGGCGGTTACCATCATCTCCTCTTCCCGTCGCACTCGCCCAAAAAACAGGACGCCAAAGCCGACCAATCCGGCAGGTCCTGCCATCCAATTGGGCAACAGCAACGCCTGGGCGACGGCCATGAGCCAAAAGCCCGTATACATCGGATGCCGAACCGTTGCGTAGATTCCTGTTGTGACGAGGGTGTGGCGGTCGCGCAAGTCGAGGCTGACCGACCAATTGTGGCCAAGATCCCGATGGGTGCGAAAAAACAGCCAAAGGCAGGCGATATCGGCGGCGATGCCAAGATAGCTCAGGACCGGGATAACGGGATAATCGGCAAATCTGGGAAAATGAATCGCGACATAAATGAAGGGTACGATGCCGAGCCCCGTCAATGAAACGGCGAGAAGCGCAAATTCTCGCGCGCCACGTGCCGAGTAGCGCACCGGCGTCTTGCGCGCGCGTCGCCCCGGCTGCAGCCGTAGCAGAAACCAGGCAATGCCGAATGCCAGCCAGATGATTTTGGCAGCCGTCGCGGTCACGGGCTAAGGCTCCGCGCGCGCAGGCAAAGCCGGCGCTCCGCCGGCGTTCCCCGACTGGGCTTCGATCAGCGCGCCGTCGGCGGCAAACGCGGCAACCGCGCGATCTGGATGCTCTACCCACTGGGCGAGCGGGAGTGGGCCGCAGCACAACATGTAATAGTCGTAAAAGTAGCGCCGTTCGTTGCCCATCACCGCTTGGCGGTGGACGCGCAGGAAATTGAGATGGAAGCGCCGGTAAGTGTGCTCCTCCACCATCATGCGAATGCGTACGATCTTTACGATCGGCTTGCCGGTTGCCGGCATTTCTAGCGCGACCACCGGATCGACTTTGTAGACATTAATGATGTCGACCAGCGCCTGGTACTCGACCCAATAGATCGACGGCGCATTCGCCAATCTGCCGACGGCCTGGCGCAGCCAGCCGGCAGCCGGGTGCAACGCCACTTTGAGCAGCGACGAACCGGTTGAAACCAAGTGAAGCGGCTTGCCGCGGCCGAGTTGCGGATCGAGTTGCAAAGCGCGATCAACGACGATAAGCGACAGCGGCGCGCCAAGACTGTGACCGTGGACGACGATTTCGTCGGCGTCGGTCTCGCGCACAAGCCGTACCAATTCGCCGGCGAGACGATCGAGCCGCGCTTCGAGTGGCGGCCGGACGCGGTGGACAAAGTCGCGGGCGAAATACCAATCGTCGAGCGCGTAGCCGATATGGATGAATCGCCCGAAAGTCCATCGCAACGCGATGTAGATCGCCAGCCAGAGCAGCGGCGCGATCAGCATCGGGTATGGCAGGCCGAGATGACCGACGGCAAAACGCGTCACCCCGATTGCCAGCCATGCCATGCCAACAATGTAGAGCAGCGGAAACAGAAAGAAGCCGCCGTAGCGCCAGGCGATGATGAAATATTTGACGACCGTCCCGCTCAGGATGAATTCCATCAATGCGGCAATCCCGAGCGGAAAGCGCAACCAATCGCTCCTCGTGCCGTCGTCCGTAACGAAGTCATCCCAGCGGAACCAGTGAAAATCGGTCGTCGCGCGCCAGTTCGGCCCCCAGGTCTCGACCGTCCAACTGGCGGCCGACCCGTCGGCTGCAACATTGGGCGCCGATACTTTGGCCTGTACGTTCCAGGCTTTCTGGAACCGCGCCATTTCGCGAACGAAACGGCGGTGCTGGTGCTCCGGTCCGACCGGCTCATAGCCTGTCATCTGCACGAAACAACGCTTGCGAACGCGCGCCTTCGGCATGGCGGACCCTTTCGCGGCCTGCTTAGGGAATGTGTGCCGGCCGATCAAGGAGAGCTTGGTCATGGCGCGGGACGAAACCACCAAGCCGCGATGATGGGGCCTCCAAGCTATTGTAGACAAGGCGAAATCGGCGCTTTCGCTGCCGCACCCGTCAGCAATTTCGCGGCGGCGCCCGCCGTTGAACTTGGCGGCGTCCTTCGCTATACGGGGCGTTCACATTGAGTGGCCCGACGCGATCCGGGTTTGCTCGCGCCGGGCTGGGCCGGCGCTTATTCCTCGATTGACCAAGAGCATGCCCGATGTCCACCACGTTTGATAAAGTGGCTGAAATCATTGCGGAAACTTGCGATATTCCGCGTGAAAATATCAAGCCGGAAAGCCACGCCATCAACGATCTGGAGATCGACAGTCTCGATTTCCTCGACATCGCCTTCGCCATCGACAAGGCGTTCGGCATAAAGCTTCCGCTCGAACAGTGGACCCAGGAAGTCAATGACGGCAAGGCGACGACGGACCAGTATTTCGTTCTGAAGAACCTGTGCGAGCGGATTGACGAGCTGATCGCTGCCAAGGGCGCTTGAGCGCCGCATATGCGTCTTGAATATTTTCAGATGATCGACCGCTTCGTCGACGTCGATGTCGCCGGGCGCAGGGCGCGCGCGGTCTGCACCGTGCCAAAGCAGAGCCCGATATTCGAGGGCCATTTTCCCGGCTATCCGTTGATGCCGGGCGTGCTGTTGATCGAATGCATGGCGCAAACGACCGGATGGCTCGTCAGCGCGCTCACCGGATTTACCGGATTGCCGGCGCTCGCCGGCGTCAAGGAAGGCAAAATCCGCAGCGCGGTATTTCCCGGCGACGAGCTCGAATTCGAAGGCAAAGTGGTGCACGAGGGTTCCGGCTATGCCATCGGCGAAGCCAAGGGATGGTGCAAGGGTGCAGCCGTCTGCGACGCCACGCTGACCTATCGCATCATTCCCTATCCCAGCCCGGAGCTGCGCGCCGGCCTGTGGGACTGGGCGGAGCGGATCAATTTCCCGGCCAAGGAGTTCGCGAAGTGACCGAACGCCGCGAGGTGTGGATCACCGGCGTCGGTCTTCTCACCTGTCTGGGCGAGGGCCTGGAGACCGCGTGGCGCCATCTCGAGCGCGGCGATCCACCGCCTTACGACGACAAGAGCTTTGCGCCCTACATCGTGCACCAACTTCAGCCGATGAGTTTCGACAAACAGATTCCGAAGAAAAGCGATCAGCGGCAGATGGAAACCTGGCAGCGGGTCGGCGTTTATTCCGCGGGCTTGGCGCTGACCGATGCCGGCATTGCCGGCAATGCCGAACTGCTCGACCATACCGACATGATCGTCGCCGCCGGTGGCGGCGAGCGCGACACTGCGGTCGATACCGCGATCCTTGCCGGCGTGCGCAAGACCAATGCACCGGGCGCGTTTCTCAACGAGCGCCTGATGAGCGATCTGCGCCCGACTTTGTTCCTGGCGCAATTGCCCAATCTGCTCGCCGGCAATATCTCGCTGGTGCATGGCGTCGTCGGATCCTCGCGCACTTTCATGGGCGAGGAATCAGCCGGTGTCGACGCGGTACGGGTGGCGCAAGCGCGCATCGCCGCCGGACAAAGCGAGTTGACGCTGGTCGGCGGCGCCTATCACGGCACACGCTGGGACGTGCTGCTGGCGTTCGAGTTGGGCGGCGTGGTGCTCAAGGGCAAGTTTGCCCCGGTCTGGGATCGCGGCGCCGAAGGCGGTATCGCTTTCGCGACCATGGGCGCCTTCCTAGTCCTCGAAAGCGAGTTGCACGCGAAAGCCCGCGGCGCGCGCCCGCGGGCGCGGATTTCGCAAGTCTTTTCCAACCGGAATGTGCGAAAGCCCGGCGAAGCCGAGGCCTCGCTACGCCGGCAATGGCAGGCGATCGCCGGCAGGGTCGACCGTGCCCATGCCGCGGTGATTTCCGGAGCCGCGGGCCTGCAACCGGCGACTTCGGCCGAGCTTGCCGTGCTTAAGGAGATTGGCCTTCCCGTGCGCAATACCGGTACGTATATCGGGCATGGCGTCGATACCCAATTTATGGCCAATCTGGGCATCGGCTGCGCGGCGATCGAGCATGGCAAGCTGTTCGCGCCGACCGGAAGTGGGGATTTCGGCGATAATCCGCCCGATCTGTCCCAGGTCGTCGTCACCAGCGTTGGCAATTGGCGCGGCGAAGGGCTCGCGCTCATCGAACGGGTCGAGTGAAGGAGGGCATCGTGGCATCGGCAAGCGCGCATCGCGACAGAGCCGGCCGTACGGTGATCGCGGTGACCGGCATGGGCGTGGTCACCTCGCTCGGCGTCGGTAAGGCCGACAACTGGGCGAAACTGACCGCCGGCAAATCCGGTATCCGGCGTATTTCTCGATTTCCGCTCGATAGCCTACGCACCACTATCGCCGGCACGGTCGACGACGTCTACACAGACTATATGCCGCCGGCCGAACTGTCCGAGCGTATCGCGCTCCTTGCCGGCGAAGAGGCGATTGCGCAATCCGGCATTGGCGGCAAGGGCCACTTTCCCGGTCCGCTGTTTCTCGCCTTGCCGCCGCTCGAAATCGAGTGGCCCTATCGCATCCAGATGGCCGAGGAAGCAGCCCCCGACACGGATGCCGGCTATGCCGACCTGATGCGGGTGGCGCGCCGGCCACAATTCGCTCCGATTTACGAGACTCTCAAATACGGCATTATCGGCGAGCACCTTGCCGAGCATTTCGGCACCGAGGGATCGCCGATCTCGCTGACAACGGCCTGCGCCTCGGGCGCGACCGCGATCCAACTCGGAGTCGAGGCAATCCGGCGCGGCGAATGCCAGGCGGCGCTGGCGCTCGGTGCCGATGGTTCGTTGACGCCGGAATCGCTCGTTCGCTTTTCGCTCTTATCGGCGCTGTCGACGCAAAACGATCCGCCGGAGCAGGCGTCAAAGCCGTTTTCCAAGAACCGCGACGGCTTTGTGCTGGCCGAAGGCGCCGCGGCGCTGGTGCTGGAAGACTACGATTATGCCATAGCGCGCGGCGCCAAGGTGCTCGGCATTCTCGAAGGTTGCGGCGAGAAATCGGATTCGTTTCATCGCACCCGGTCGAGCCCGGACGGCAAGCCGGTCATTGCCTGCATGCGCAACGCGCTGGCCGATGCCGGCGTCGGACCGCAAGACGTCGACTACATCAACGCCCACGGTACCTCGACGCCCGAAAACGACAAGATGGAATGTCTTGGCGTCTCCACGGTGTTCGGCGAGCACATCCGCGGCATTCCGATCTCGTCCAACAAATCGATGATCGGTCACACCTTGACCGCTGCCGGCGCGGTGGAAGCGGTGTTCAGCCTGTTGACGCTCGAAAATCAGCGCATCCCGCCGACCATCAATCACAGCGTGCCAGATCCGGCGATACCGCTCGACGTGGTGCCGAATGTCGCGCGCGACGCCAAGGTCACGCGCGTCATCTCCAATTCGTTCGGCTTCGGCGGCCAGAACGTTTCGCTCGTGCTGACGCGGGAGCCGGTGTGACCGGCGCTGCGGCAACAACAATCGGCAAACGCGCAAGCACGGCCCCAGCGCGGACGATGCGCGCGCTGACATTGGTCGCCGACCGCAAGATCGAACTCCTCGACGTCGCCGCGCCGCCGGCGCCGGGTGCAGGCGAAGTGCAGATCGGCATCAAGGCGATCGGTTTGAACCATATCGACGTCTGGGGCTGGCGCGGCATGGCCTTCGCCAAGCGCAAGCTCCCGCTCGTCGTCGGCGTCGAAGCGGCCGGCGAAATCGCCGCCGTCGGCCCGGACGTGAGCGGACACAAGGTCGGCGACCGCGTGGTCGCCTATGGCGCTCAGACATGCGGCGTTTGCAAAGCCTGCCGCGAGGGCCGCGACAATCTGTGTGAAAACGTCGCCGCTATCATGGGCTTCCACATCGACGGTTTTGCCCGCGACCTGGTCAACATGCCGGCGCGGCTTGTAGTGCCGATTCCGCCCGGCGTGAATTTCCGCGACGCCGCCTGCGCCCCTGTCGCCTTCGGCACCGTGCAGCATATGCTGTTCGACAATGCCAAGCTCGAACCAGGCGAAACCATCCTGGTGCAGGCCGGCGGTTCGGGCATCGGGACGAGCGCAATTAAGATGGCGAAGGCGATCGGTGCAACCGTAATCACCACGGTCGGCGACGATGCCAAGGCCGAAAAAGCCAAGGCGCTCGGCGCCGACCACGTCATCAATTACCGCACCGACCGCTTCGAAAGCATCGTGCGCAAATTGACTGGCAAAAAAGGCGTCGATGTCGCCTTCGAGCATGTCGGCCCCGACACGTTCAACGGCTCGCTGTTATGCCTCAAGCGCGGCGGCCGGCTCGTCACCTGCGGCTCGACGTCGGGCCAGTCGATTACGATGAACCTGTTCCAACTCTATTTGCAGCAATATCGCATCTTCGGCTCGTTCGGCTGCTCGATCTGCAATATCCGCGAGAGCCTCGCCAAGATGGCGTCCGGCCTGACCCCGGTCATCGACACCGAAGTGCCGCTCGCCGAATTCGAGCGCGGCTTGACGCGGCTTGAAAGCCGGCAAGTGTTCGGCAAGATCATCGTCATGTTCTAATGCCTGAGGGGCGTTTTAAGCACCTGCTCGACAAAACGGCCGGCGCGCTTACGGTCAGCCTGCTCGGCGCGATTAAACATACCGATCGCCGGCGCACGGCGAATTTCGCCGGCGCGCTGATGCGCCGGGTCGGCCCGCTATTTCCAGAGCATCGCCTCGGCCGCGAGCAATTGCGCGCCGCATTTCCGGAAAAATCCGCTGCCGAGATCGAACAAATCCTGGGTGGCGTCTGGGACAATCTCGGCCGCATCGCCATCGAGTTCGCGCATCTCGACGAATTTTGTGTCGAGGGCTTCGGCCGGCAAACAGCGGACGTCATCACATATCCACCGCAATCCAAGGAGCGCTACGATTGGATCACCAGGAGCGGCAAGGCGACAATCGGGTTTGCCGCGCATCTCGCCAACTGGGAGTTACCCGGCGTCGGCGCGAAATTGATCGGGGTGAAATCCGCGGTGCTGTACCGGCGGCCGAATATCGGCGCCGTCAGCGATGTCATCGTCAAGCTGCGCGAGCCGCTGATGGGCGAACTCATTCCCACCGGGCTAGACGCGCCGATCAAATTGGCGCGGCACCTGCAAACGGGCATCCATGTCGGCATGCTGGCCGACCAGCACTACAGCAAGGGCGTCGAGGTTACCTTCTTCGGCCGGCCGTGCCTCGCCAATCCGCTAATTGCGATGCTGGCGCGGCAGACCGAACTGCCGATCTACGGCATGCGTGTCGTGCGCAAGCCCGACGGCAACAGCTTTTGGGGTGAAGTGTCAGATCCGGTCGAACCGGTGCGCGACGCGAGCGGCCGCGTCGACATCAAAGGCACCATGCAGGCGGTCACCTCGGTGATCGAAGACTGGATCCGCCAATATCCCGAGCAGTGGCTGTGGCTGCACCGGCGGTGGCGATGACCGCTACATCAGAGATATCGCGGCAGACTGTTCAAGGCCGCCAACATCGCTGCGGACAAAGCCGGCAGGTTGGCGAGAGCCAGGCCTATCACGGCCCCGGCGATCACGTAAAATCCGGCCGTCAAAAATTTGCGGCTCGACCGTTCCTGCAACCGGGCGATCGCTGGCTCGCTGCTCGATAGCTGATTAGAGTAGGTAGCCTACACACTCGTCATCGCAGCCGCGCTACCGCACAGAGCGCTACATCTTCTTGACACCGGCCTGATCGACGATGTTCTTGAACATCACGATTTCCTTGGTTACGCGCGCCCAGGCCGCGTCGGCGCCCTGCGGGCGCACCAGGAAGCCGGCCTTGAACAGTTTCTCCTTCATTTCCGGCGTCTTGAGGACCTTGAGCGCTTCCGTCTCCAGCCAAGTAACATTGGCGGGCGGCGTCTTGGCTGGCGCCAGCAGCACGCAGTCAACCGCAAATGCGAAATCCTTGTAGCCGGCCTCCTCCATGGTCGGCACGGCCGGCAGTTCGGGCCAGCGGTCGGCGGCGCTGACCGCGAGGCAGCGCAGCGTGCCGGACTGGATATGCGGCAAAGCCGGCGCCAGCGAGCCCGAGCTGAGTTGTGCGGTGCCGCTGAGCAGCGCCGTAATGGCGTCGCCGCCGCCCTTGAAGACGATGTCGGCGAGCTTCGGCAGCTTTTCGCGGATTTTCAGAAGCTCCAACTGCAGCTGCGCCGTCGTCCCGATCGGCGGCGTCGCGCAATTATATTTGTCGGGGTTCGCGCGAGCGAGCGCGACAAAATCCTGCATTGTTTTCGCCGGCAAGTCGGATTTGACTACGAAGGTGTTCGGCGACGTCGCCAATTCGCTCACGGCAACGAAATCCTTGTACGGATCGTAGGGCAGATGATTGTACAGCCCGTAGTTCACCGAATAGGCATTGGTGGCGAGCAGGATGGTGTAACCGTCAGGCTCGGAATGTGCCGCATATTCCATGCCGATATTGCCGCCGGCGCCGCCGCGATTGTCGACGACAAATGTCTTGCCGGTCGATTGCTCGAGCGCCGCCGTCACCATGCGGGCGACGATATCGGACGGGCCGCCGGGCGTGTTGGCGACCACGAACTTGACCGGACGATCCGGATAATCGGCATAGGCCGAGCGCACGCGAAGGAGCGTCGGCGCGGCAAGGCCCGCCGCCACTACCGTCGCGCTCTTGATGATGCCGCGCCGAGACGGCACCAACCGTGCGGTCAATTTGCTCATGGTCATCCCCTCCCCCGCGACGTGTGCAGGCTGTCGACCTCCGATATTAGAACAAGTCAAACGGCGCCGCGGCAAGGCTCCACGATGCGGCTTGTGCGGCGCCGGCACGCCAGTATCAGCGCTCTATTGTCGCAGGCGCGATCATTCCCCGGTCTTGATCCGCGTCCACAGCCGGTTGATCAGCCGCTGCGTCTTCGGGTCGTGCGCGACGACGGTATAGAAATTCGCCATGGTCGCGGCATCCGGATAGATGGTGGGGTCGTTGAGGATCGTGGGGTCGATGAACCGGCTCGGCCGATCGCCGTTCGCGTACCAGACATAATTGGTGTTTTTGGCCGCGATCTCAGGCTTGATCAGATAATTGATCAGTTCGTGCGCCGCTTCCGGATGCGGCGCATCCTTCGGGATGGCCAGATTGTCGAACCACAATTGCGCGCCCTCCTTCGGGATCGAATATCCGATCGCGACGCCGCCCTTGGCATCGGCCGCGCGGCGCTGCGCTTGCTTGACGTCGCCAGACCAGCCGACGGCAAAGCAGATTTCCCCGGTGGCGAGCGCATTGAGATATTCCGAGGAATGGAATTTGCGCACATAGGGCCGGATGCGCATCAGGAGCGCGGTGACCTTTTGCAGATCGGCCGGATCGCTCGAATTGGGATCGAGCTGCAAATAGTGCAGGCCGGCCGTCATGATGTCGTCGGATGAATCGAGCAGATGAATACCGCAATCCGCGAACTTCTTGATCTTGTCGGGATTAAAAACGTAGTCCCAGGAATCGATCCCGGCCTCGGGACCTAACACTTCTTTGATTTCCTTGACGTTAAAGCCGATGCCCGTCGTCCCCACATGTAGTTGACGGCGTATTGGTTGTCGGGATCGTAGACCGCGAGCCGTTGCGCGATCTCCGGCCACAGATAGGCGCATATTCGGCAGCTTCGACTTATCGAGCTTTTGAAAAATGCCGGCCTTGATCTGGCGCGCGAGAAAATACGCGGTCGGCACGACGACGTCATAGCCGGATTGCCCGGCTAACAGTTTTGCCTCCAGCGTATCGTTGGAATCGAAGGTGTCGTAACGAACGGCGATGCCGGTCTCTTTGGTGAATTCACCGAGCACCATCGGGTCCTGATAGTCCGACCAATTATAATAATTGACGACGCGCTGTGCCGGCAGCGCCGGAGCGGAGATCAGAAAGAGGCCGGTAACCGCGACAGCGAGGCCGCCAACAACTTCGCTCGTGCCTGCGAAAGCGGGGACCCAGTTCTGGATTTCCGCTTGCGCGGGAATGAGCGGATCGTTGCGGGATATTCTCACGTCTCGGTCGGCAGCCCGGCGGCCTTCCAGGCCAAAATGCCGCCCGCGAGATGTGCGCCGTAGGCGAAGCCCTGTTCCTGCGCCGTGAGCGAGGCAGTTACCGAGCGGCGGCCGGAGCGGCAGGCGAATACGACTTCGCAGCCGGCGGGGTCCGGGATGTCCGCCGCATCGAAGGCCGACAGCGGCACCAGCACGGCGTCGGGGAAACGCTCCAGCGCGGTCTCGTTCGCCTCGCGCACGTCGACCAGCACCATCTTTCCTTCTTCCAGGCCGCGCGCGACCTCTTGCGGCGTCAGATCACGAACGCTGGGATTTGCATTGGTCATCGGTCGGCTCCCTGCGACTAAGACCGCGTCTTGCCCAGCCTACGTGCTCTTGCACCGAAGGTGAAGAGCTTAAACCGTGACCTGCGTGCCGACCTCGACGACGCGGTCTGTGGGAATCTGGAAATAGTCGGTCGCGTCGTTCGCCGAACGCGCCAGCGTGATGAACAGCCGGTCCTGCCAGCGCGGCATGCCCGAATGCGGCGCCGGCCGCAGCGACCGGCGCGACAAAAAGAACGACGTTGACATGATGTCGAAGTGCCAGCCGAGCTTGCGCGCTATAGCGAGCGCCTTCGGAATGTTTGGCGACTCCATATAGCCGAAACGCAAGTGTAGCCTCGTGAAGGTCGAACCGACCGGCTCGATGTGCACGCGCTTGTCGGGCGCGACGCGCGGTGTATGCGTGGTCTCGACGGAAAGGATAACGTTCTTCTCATGCAGCACTTTGTAATGCTTGAGACTGTGCAACAACGCGGTCGGCGCGCTTTTGGGATCGCTGGTTAGAAACACCGCGGTGCCGGGCACGCGCTGCGGCGGCTTTTTCTCCAAAATCCGCACCAGGTCGTCGAGCGGAGTTTCGAGACGCCGGGTTTTGGCGAACAGAATGCGGCTGCCGCGGCGCCAAGTGTACATTACCAGCATCACTACGCCGCCGAGCGCCAACGGCACCCAGCCGCCTTGCACGACCTTGAGCATGTTGGCCGAAAGGAAGGTGAGATCGATGACCAGGAACGGCACGATCAGCCCCGCCGCGGCGAGCGGCGACCAGCGCCACATTCGCCAGATGACGATGAACGCCATGGTGCAGGTCACGACCATGGTGCCGGTGACGGCGATGCCGTAGGCCGAGGCGAGCGCGCTCGACGAACGGAACAGCGCGACCAAAAGCAGCACGCCGATCAGCAGGAGTCCATTCACCCGCGGCATATAGATTTGGCCGGCCTGCTCGGCCGAGGTGTGGCGCACTTCGAGCCGGGGCAATAGGCCGAGCTGGATCGCCTGGCTGGTGAGCGAATAGGCGCCGGTAATGACCGCTTGGCTCGCGATCACGGTCGCCACGGTCGCCAGGACGACCATGGGGATCAGCGCCCAGTCGGGATAAAGCAGGAAGAACGGATTTTCGATCGCCTTCGGGTCGGCCAATACCAGCGCGCCTTGCCCCAGATAATTGATGGCCAGCGACGGCAGTACGACGACGAGCCACGCCACCTGGATCGGAACGCGGCCGAAATGCCCGAGATCGGCATAAAGCGCCTCGGCTCCGGTGACTGCGAGAAACACCGCGCCGAGCGTAAACAGCCCGACGATGCCGTGTTGCAGGAGGAAATCGATGCCGTAGAACGGATTGAGCGCCCACAGCACGCCCGGATCATGGGCGACCCAAACGAGACCGGGAAGCGCAATCGCCACAAACCAGATCAGCATGATCGGGCCGAACAGGGCTGCGACTTTCGCCGTGCCGCGCGATTGCGCGCCGAACAATACAAACAGGATCACCACCGTCAGCGGCACGACGTATTCGTGGAATGCCGGCGTCGCGACATCGACGCCTTCGACCGCGGAGAGCACCGACAAGGCCGGAGTGATGACGGCATCGCCGTAGAACAGTGCCGCGCTGACAATGCCAAGGAGCGCGACGACGCTGGCCGCCTTGCCGACACGGCCGACCGCACGCGAGGCAAGCGCCATCAGGGTGAGCGTGCCGCCCTCACCGTTGTTATCGGCGCGCAACAATATCACGACGTATTTCAGTGTGACGATGATGAAGAGCGCCCACAAAATGAGCGACATCACGCCAAGCACCGCGGCCCGGTCGAACCGACCAGCCGTACCGGAGGCGGCGATGATGGCTTCACGAAAGGCATAGAGCGGGCTTGTGCCGATATCGCCGTAAACGACCCCGATGCTGCCGACGGCCAGCCCCCACAAGCCGGCGCGAGTGTGCGCCGCGCCGATGCCGTTCATCGGCATTTCGCTCCCTGCCGCGGGAGCGCTCACGCTGTCTGTCATGAATTTTGAAACAGGGCGTCGCCCCTGCTCCTAATGCTGCATCGAGACCGATGCAGGGGCGCGCCTATACACCCTTCGTAACGCAGAGTCATGCGCAGTTATGCCAAAAATTCGCGCGCCGGCGGTGCAGCGGCGCGTGCAGTGGCACATAGTAACGGCAGGTTATGAAGGCTATACACCCAGCGACAGCGCGATTTAGCTATAATATATCAATGGCTTAGTTGGGAAGCCCAACAATCGCAACCGGCCGAGCTGGCCGCAGCCGGCGGTCCTTAGGGTGTCAGGTTCGGCGGAACCGGCGGCGCTTCGTGCATCAAGGTGATAGTGACGCGGCGATTGGCGGCCATATAGGGATCGTCCGGGAATAGCGGATCGGTATCGGCCTTGCCCGCCACCTCGTAGATGTTGGAGGAAGGGTAGCCCTGTTCCTCCAAAATTTGCCGCACTGCATTGGCGCGGTCGATGGAGAGATTCCACGGACCATAGTCCGGTTGCGGCGCCGCTTGCGAGGCCGACGTGTGTCCGGTGATTGAAACCCGATACGGCACCGTCCTCAGCGCGCCTGCGATTTTCTGGATGATCGTCCGCGTGCGCTCGTACGGCTCCTTGGAGCCTTCCGGGAACATCGAACGGCCGTCCTGGTCGACGATGTTGATATTGAGCCCTTCTTTGGTCTCCTCGAAGACTATGTGCTTACTTGCTTCCGTCAGCTCCGGCATGTCCTCCAGCGCCTGGCGCAGCGACGCGGCGGCGAGTGCGAAGGCCTGGTCATTCTGGAAATGCGCGCCGTAATTGCGCTCGTGGGAGTTCTGGTCGGGAGTGGGCGTCGCGGAGGCATCCTCGGGCTGGATATGCGCCGCGTTCTTCAGCTTAGGCCGGGTCGGTAAGCCGTCGACCTCGATAATGCCGGAATAGCGCACGTTGGTTTGCACGCCGAAAGCGTCGCGCATCGAGCCGGCGACGATCTGCAGTTTCTGCTGGTCTTGGTTGGAAAATGCGACCAGCATGACGAAGAAGCTGACCAATAGTCCCATCAGATCGGCGAAGGTGACAAACCAGCCGTGGCCGCCGCCGTGTGCTTCCTTGCGCCGTGCCATGGTTTAAATCTTCGCGCTCAGGCCGGAACCGGCTCCGGCTCGGGTTCCCGATGCTTTTCCGGCAGGTAGGCGATCAGCATTTCGCGCACCAGCGTCGGGCTTTTCAATTCCCGGATCATGAGGATGCCGTCGATGATCAGGGTGCGATTGATTTCTTCATCGACCAATTTGAGATGCAGCTTATCTGCGATCGGCAGGCAGAGGATGTTCGCCACCACCGCGCCGTAGAGCGTCGCCAGGAGCGCCGTCGCCATGAACGGACCGAGCTTGGATGGATCGGTCATATTGGCGAACATTTGCACCATGCCGATGAGCGTGCCGATCATGCCGAAAGCGGGCGCGCAGTCGCCGACAGCGCGATAAATTTTCTGTCCCTCGTCGAGGTGCTGGAGGAAGTTATCGCGGTCACGTTCCAGATTGTCGCGGATGAACTCGGCATCGTAGCCGTCGGCGACAAAGCGGATGCCTTTGGCGAGAAACGGGTCTTCGATCTCGACCTTTTCCAGGCCGATCGGACCTTGCTTGCGAGCGATCTCGGCAAGGCCGGCAATTTCGTCGACCAACTCGCGCTGCGATATCCGGCGCATGCTGAAGACGAATTTCATTCCAAGCGGTAGGCCGTGAAAGATCGATGACAGCGGGAAGCGGATCAAAGTCGCGGCAAACGAGCCGCCGAAAATGATAATAATGGCGTGGTCGCTCAGGAACATGCTGAGCTGGCCGCCCATGAGCATCAGCGTGACGACGACCGTTGCGCCGGCTAGCAGGCCGAGCCCCGTTGCAATATCCATGAAAACGCACCCCAACCCGCGACCGCGAGCCCTTGGCAATGGCCTTATAGGTACGGTCAGTGCGCTTAAGGGAGCGTTACCGATGGAACCCGTCGGCGCCACCGCGGCGGCCGAAGTTGACGGCAAAGGCACGTTACAAAGTAAAGGGCGCCCGCCCTTGCGGGCCAAAACCGTGCCGATCCGGATCCGGCGCATGGACCGTCGAGGCGACCCCGTGACCGTCGCGCCAAAACGCGGCACAATAGGCCCGTGAAGCGGCCACGACGCCGCTCAGTCAATCCCCGGGGAGAAAATCATGCGCGAGATCGGCCACTTCATCGGCGGCAAAGAGGTGAATGGCACGTCGGGGCGCTTCGGCGATGTCTTTAATCCCAATACCGGCGAAGTGCAGGCCAAGGTCGGCCTGGCCGCCAAATCCGAGGTCGAAAAAGCGATCGCTAGTGCGCAGGCCGCCTTTCCCGGCTGGGCCGCCACCAATCCACAGCGCCGCGCCCGCGTCATGTTCAAGTTCCTGGAGCTGATCCAGAGCCAATATGACGACCTGGCGCGGCTGTTATCGTCCGAACACGGCAAGACCTTCGCCGACTCCAAAGGCGACATCCAACGTGGGCTTGAAGTCGCCGAGTTCGCCTGCGGCATTCCGCATTTGCTGAAAGGCGAGTTCAGCGAGGGCGCCGGCCCCGGCATCGACCTCTATTCGATCCACCAGCCGCTCGGGGTCGTCGCCGGCATCACACCGTTCAATTTCCCGGCCATGATCCCGTTATGGAAATGCGCCCCGGCTATCGCCTGCGGCAATGCCTTCATCTTAAAGCCTTCGGAGCGCGACCCGTCGGTGCCGATGCGCATCGCCGAACTGTTCATCAAGGCCGGTCTGCCGGCGGGCGTGCTCAACGTCGTCAACGGCGACAAGGAAGCCGTCGATACGCTCCTGACTGACGCGCGCGTAAAAGCGATCGGTTTCGTCGGCTCGTCGGCAATCGCCGAATACATCTATTCCACCGGCACCGCGCACGGCAAACGCGTGCAGTGCTTCGGCGGCGCCAAAAACCACATGATCGTGATGCCGGACGCCGACATGGAGCAGGCGGTCGATGCGCTGATCGGCGCCGGCTATGGCTCGGCCGGCGAACGCTGCATGGCGGTGTCGGTCGCCGTGCCGGTCGGCAACAAGACCGCCGACACGCTGGTGCAGAAACTCATTCCGCGCGTCGAGAGCCTCAAGATCGGCCCGGCAAGCGATCCGCAAGTCGACTATGGACCGATGGTGACACGCGAACTTCTCAACAAGGTACGCGGCTACATCGACACCGGCATCAGGGAAGGCGCCAAGCTCGTCGTCGACGGCCGCAACTTCAAGCTCCAGGGCTACGAGAACGGCAATTTCATCGGCGGCTGCCTGTTCGATGAAGTCAAGCCGGAGATGAAAATCTACAAGGAGGAGATTTTCGGTCCGGTGCTCTCGGTGGTGCGGGCCAAGGATTACGAAGAAGCGGTCCGGCTGCCGTCCGAGCACGACTATGGCAATGGCGTCGCTATCTTCACTCGCGACGGCGACACCGCGCGCGATTTCACCAGCCGCGTGCAGGTCGGCATGGTCGGCGTCAACTTCGCCATTCCGGTGCCGCTGTCTTACTACACGTTCGGCGGCTGGAAACGCTCCGGCTTCGGCGACCTCAACCAGCACGGCCCCGACTCGATCCGGTTCTATACCAAGACCAAGACCGTGACGGCGCGGTGGCCCTCGGGCACCAAGGAAGGCGCCGAGTTCGTCATCCCGACGATGCGGTGACGATGCTCGCCGGTGTGCCAATGATCCGCCGGACTGTGATCGACTTTTGCAATCGCAAATTGGAGGTCCCGTGGCCGAATATCAGCTCTACTGCTTCGCTCAATCGGGCAATGCCTATCGCGCCGCGCTGATGCTCAATCTGACCAGCGCCGATTGGCAGCCGATCTATGTCGACTTCTTCAAAGGCGGCGAAACGCGAACGCCGAAGTACCGCGCCGAGGTCAACGAGATGGGCGAGGTTCCGGTACTGGTCCACGGCGTCAAAAAACTCAGCCAGTCCGGCGTGATCTTGACTTATCTCGCCGACCGCAGCGGCCAGTTCAAGCCGGACGGCGAAGATGCGCGGCTCGAGGCGCTGCGCTGGATCATTTTCGACAATCAGAAAGTCAACGGCTTTTTGGGCCCGTACCGCTTTCTGAAGAATTTCGCGCGGCCGCCCGGCGATCCCGCGGTAATGGCATTCCTTAAGGCCCGCATCGACGGCAATCTCGCTATCCTCGACAAAAGACTAGCGAAAGCGCCGTTCATGCTCGGCGACCGGCCGACCATCGCCGACATTTCGCTTTGTGCTTATCTCTACTATCCGGCAGAGGAATTCGGCTTCGACATCGCCGCCGCGCATAAGAACATCGCCGCCTGGCTCGATCGCATCAAGGCCTTACCGCGCTGGGCGCATCCCTACGATTTGATGCCCGGCTATCCGCCGAACTTGTTGTTTCCGCGAATAGCGCTACAGCGGAATATTCAACGTCTCCGGCGTCAGTGCAGGCGCGGGTTTTACAACTGGCGGAGTTGCGGCAACCGGAGCTGCGGGCTTCGGCACGGGCGCCGGCGGCGCCGGGGTGCTCACGTTCGTTGTCGTTACGCCAGCGGAATGCGGCGGGGTTTGCGGCGGTTGCGGTTCCGGCAGGTTGGCATATTTCGCGAGAAGCGCATGTGCGCTCGCGATCATCCGGCCGCCGTCGACTTTGTGCTCCTTCATGTCTTTGAGGAAGCTTTCGACCACGGGTTCGCTCGCGCTACGCCAGTGCGCGACCGCTTCCGGCAACAGCGTGACGATCACGTCGCCGGTCTGTGCGACATTCTCGGCGACCGCATCGGCTTGCACGTCCCACATGGCGCCGGCCAGGCCGGCGGCAAGCTCGCCCGAATTGCGGTCAAGCGCCGATTTGATATCGGCCGGCAGCTGCGCATAGGCCGGCTTGTTCATCGCCAGCACGTAGGTCCAACTCGACAACGACCAGTCGGAAAACTCGGTGTGTGTCTTGAGGAGATCATTGAGCCGCAGCGGCGGCACCATATGCCAGGGATCGACGCAGCCGTCGACGACGCGTTCGCTGATGGCCGCCGGCAGTTCCTCGCTCGGCATGGGCACAGCCATCGCACCGAGCGCACGCATCGCTTCCCCGGCAAATCGCGTCTGCACGTGCAGCTTCAGGCCCTTGATATCCTCGATCGAGCGTACCGCCGCGGAGGCATGGATAACGCCGCGGTCCGCGCACGAGAAGCAGATCGGCTGAACCTCGGCGAACTCGTCACTCAGATAGATCGCGGCAAAGTCCTGCAGCGCCATGGAACTGACGAGCGCGCGGCGCGCCGGCAAAAACGGCAATTCGAACATCTCGATCTTAGGGAAGCGGCCGGGATTGAGGCCGGGCGCTGTCCAAGCGATATCGGCGTCGCCGTCGCGCGCCTGGTCGAACAGCTGCGCCGGCGCACCGCCCAGCGCCATCGATGGAAACAGATTGATGCGAAGGCGTCCGTCGGTTTCCGCTTCGACCTTGCGCGCCCACGGCGCGAGGAACTTGTCGTGCACGCTCGACACCGCCGAGAATGCGTGGTGCAGCTTGAGCGTGATCAGCGGCGCATCGGCCCGCGCCACGCGCGTGACGGCGGGAGCCGCCAACAATGCCAGCGTCGAGGCGAGGAAACTGCGTCGGGCGACACGCATCGACGAATATCTCTCCCGGCCGATCGCCGGTATTTCCATAGAACACGATCTTCTCGGAAAACCGGTGCCGCTCCGGTTCACTCTCTAATTCAAACGCGATGGCCGTTCTTCGTCGTCGTCGTTCGGCCGCACCATGCCGGGAACTATCGTCGGCGAAGGCTGGGCCGCCGGCGGCGCGGACGCGGTTTCAGTCTTGCTCTCGCGCGAGCGCCGTTCGTAGCCGCGATAGGATAGCCATCCGAACGGCAGGCTGGCGAGATAAGCGAGCGTGCCGGCCGTGAGCAATATCCACGGATAGGCGATCAACAGCGCGATCGCGAGCATCACCAAAACGATCAGCGGACCGACCATTTCCGGCGGCACGCGGGTGCCGACGCGCTTGCCGGAAAAAACCGGCAGCCGCGACACCATCAGCGAAGCGATACCCAGCGTGTACAACAAAGTCAGCCAGATCAGAAACGCCGAACGCGGCACGCCGAGGAAGACCGCATAGATCGGCAATAGCACCGTGATGGCGCCCATCGGCGCCGGCATGCCGACGAAGAAATTGGCGGTCCATGCCGGCCGGTCCGGATCCTCGATCATGACATTGAAACGGGCGAGCCGCAGGCAAGCGCAGATGGCGAACACCATCGCGGCGATCCAGCCGGCCGACTTCAACTCGTGCAGGCCCCAGAAATAAAGGATCAGCGCCGGTGCGACGCCGAAACAGACAAAGTCCGAAAGGCTGTCAAGCTCGGCGCCGAAGCGCGAAGTGCCCTTGAGGAACCGCGCCAGCCGGCCGTCGATACCGTCGAGGATCGCCGCAAAAACTATACCCGCGAGCGCCAGGACGTAGCGGTTCTCGAACGCCATGCGGATAGCGGTCAAACCGGCGCACATCGCCAGCAAGGTGACCATGTTCGGCGCCAGCGTACGCACCGGGATGCGGCGGAATCGCCGCCGCCGCGGATTGCCGAAACCGGGTGGTTGGATGGCCAATGTCGCTACCTCGCCGACGGAAATATAACCGCTTTCGGCCGCGCCTGCCACGCGGCGCGCCGGCTTCGTTAACAGGTTGTCAGGTCACGCGAAACGTCCGCCCCGCCTCGGTCGCCGCAAGATCGGCGAGCACCGTCTCGCCGGCAATCGCGGTTTGGCCTTCGGCCGCCAGAAACCGCGTCCCCGCGGGGAGGTAAACGTCGACCCGCGAGCCGAACCGGATCATGCCGATGCGTTGGCCGGCGCTAACGGTTTCGCCCTCGCGCGTGAACGGGACGATTCTGCGCGCGACAAGACCGGCGATCTGGATCACCGCCAGGCGTTGGCCGATGGCCGTCGCGATCACGAGTGCGTTGCGCTCATTATCCTTGCTCGCCTTATCGAGATCGGCGGAAAGGAACTTGCCGGCGCGATAGACGATGCGTTCGATGCGTCCGGCGACGGGGCTGCGATTGATATGGCAATCGAACACGCTCATGAAGATGGAAATGCGCGGCAACGGTTGCGCGCCGAGATTGAGCTCCGGCGGCGGCGCCGCATTGACGATCTGGCTGACGCGGCCGTCCGCCGGCGCCACCACGATGCCGTCGCGCACTGGCGTCACCCGCGGCGGGTCGCGGAAGAAATAAACGCACCAGACCGTCGCCAGCGTGAGAACCCAGCCGAGCGGCGCCCAAAGCCAGAACAGAATAAGACTCGCCAGCGCAAAGCCGCCGATGAAGGGGTAGCCTTCCGGATGGATCGGCACAAATTGCTTGCGGATCGAATCGTAGATCGACATAGGCGTTCAAAAGGGCGAGCCGCCCATTTTCCCCTCTCCCCGCCGGGGAGAGGGTGGCGCGCGCAGCGCGCCGGGAGAGGGGATTTGATGTAGCACTGTCCAAAGCATTTCCAAGACGCCTTCGGTATTGTTCAGCACGTCATTGTTCCAGAGGCGCAACACCTTAAAGCCTTGCGACTACGAACACTCGAACATTAAATCACGCTGCCGCGTCTCGCTCACTCCGCGGCGTCCGCGGCGGGCAGGAGTTCACGCTCGGCGCCGCGATCATCCGCAAATTCCGGCGGATCGCGATTGGGCGCTCCGGAGCCGTCGTCGACCTCCGCCAGAATTTCGCGCGCCATTTGCGCCTCGCGCTGGCGGTTCCACATGCTGGCATAGAGACCGTCATGGGCGAGCAATTCGCGGTGCGTACCGCGCTCGACGATCGCGCCGTGATCGAGCACCAGAATTTCATCGGCGCCGACGATGGTCGAAAGCCGGTGCGCGATGACGAGCGTGGTGCGGTTCTTCGCTACCCGATCGAGCTCGTCCTGGATGTCTCTCTCGGTGTGACTGTCGAGCGCCGAAGTCGCCTCGTCGAGCAGCAGGATCGGCGGCGCCTTCAAGATGGTGCGGGCGATGGCAACGCGCTGCTTTTCGCCGCCGGACAGTTTGAGGCCGCGTTCGCCGACTTCGGTTTCGTAGCCTTTCGGCGCGCGGCGGATGAAGCCGTCGATCTGCGCCTGGCGCGCCGCCTCCTCGACGTCAACGTCGCTGGCGTCCCAGCGCCCATAGCGGATGTTATAGCGGATGGTGTCGTTGAACAGCACCGTATCCTGCGGCACCATGCCGATCGCGGCGCGCAGCGAGCCTTGCGTCACCTCGCGGATGTCCTGGCCGTCGATCAGGATGCGGCCGCCAGTCACCTCGTAGAACCGGAACAACAGCCGCGAAATCGTCGATTTGCCGGCGCCGGACGGTCCGACGATGGCGACGGTGTGCCCGGCCGCAACGTCGAAGCTCAAGCCTTTGAGGATCGGCCGCGCCGGCTCGTAGGCGAATGAAACATTGTCAAAGCGGATGGTGCCGGCGCGCACCTGGAGGCTTGTGGCGCCGGGCCGGTCCTGGATTTCCGGCGGGCGCGACAACAGCGCGAACATGTTCTCGATATCGATCACCGCCTGTTTGATCTCGCGGTACACCATGCCCATGAAATTGAGCGGCGTATAAAGCTGGATCATCATGGCATTGATCATGACGAAGTCGCCGACCGTGTTGGTGCCGCGCTCGATGCCGTAGGCGCACAGCACCATCGCGCCGCAAAGCCCGATGGTGAAGATCACCGCCTGTCCGGCATTGAGCACGGCGAGCGACACATAGGCCTTGACGCTGGCGTCCTCGTAACGCGCCATCGAGCGGTCGTAACGCTCCGCCTCGCGCTGTTCCGCGGAGAAGTATTTGACGGTCTCGTAATTGAGCAGCGAATCGATCGCCTTGGCATTGGCGTCGTTGTCGCTCTCGTTCATTTTGCGGCGGATGCTTATCCGCCATTGGGTGGCGGCATAGGTGAACCACATATAGACCGCGACCGTGATGCCGATGACGACGACGTAGCGCCAATCGAAATGCAGGAGCAGAACGGCGACGATCAGAACGAGTTCGACGACGGTTGGCGCGATCTGTAACAGCACCATGCGCACGATGGTTTCAATGGCGTTGCGGCCGCGTTCGAGGACGCGGGTCAACCCGCCGGTCTTGCGCTCGAGGTGAAAGCGCAGTGAGAGCAGATGCACATGCTCGAAGGTGAGCATGGCGAGCCGCCGCACCGCGTTCATCGCCACCTTGGCGAAAATGCCGTCGCGCCATTGCGTCAAGAGGCCCATGACGATGCGCACCCCGCCATAGGCGAGCGTCATCACGATGGGGGCGGCGAAGGCCCAGGCCAGCCAATTGCCCGCCGCCAGCGGCGCGGTGCCGTGGCCGGCGAGCGCGTCGGTCGCCCATTTGAACGTATAGGGCACCGCGATGGTCGCGAACTTGGCGAGGAAGAGCAGCACGGTCGCGAAAACGACGCGGAGTTTCAGGTCGTTGCGGTCGGCCGGCCAAGTATAGGGCCACAGTCGGAACAGCGTCGGCAGCAACGCCGCGCTGTCGGAATTTGCCTCACGCTTGAGAACGTGTGTCGGTCGTTGAAAATCGCTCATCGCAGCCCAGTGATCGGAGCGCATCGGGCCGCAACGCGCCGCCAGCGTCCCTCATCGCGTGTTTTCCGTCATATAGAGCTTTTCGCTCCGCTCCGCACGGCAGGTCGGGGCGCGGAATGGAGGAGCGGGTTTAAAACCCCGCCCCTACGGTCGCAGAACGCTTGCAGCGGGCTCGAATCGACGCCACATCTACCGTTTAGTGAGAATGACTCCATGAGCAAAATCAATGCGATCTGTGTCTATTGCGGATCGAGCCCGGGGACCGAGCCGGCCTTCATCGAGGCGGCGCAAAAATTCGGCAAAATCCTCGCCGAGAATGGCGTGCGGCTCGTCTATGGCGGTGGTTCGGTCGGGCTGATGGGCGCGTTGGCCGAATCCGTGCTCGAGCACGGCGGCGAGGTGACCGGGATTATCCCGGAATTTCTGACCAAACGGGAGCGACCGCGCCGGCTCGCCCAGGAGCTGATTGTCACCCGCGATATGCACGAGCGCAAACGCACCATGTTCGACCGCGCCGACGCCTTCGTTGCTTTGCCGGGCGGGCTTGGCACGCTCGAGGAACTGGTCGAGCAACTGACTTGGGTGCAGCTCGGCCGCCACAAGAAGCCGATTCTGATCGCCAATATCAGCGGCTATTGGGGACCACTCCTGGCGCTCGTCGATCACATGCGTGCGGTAAAATTCGTCCCCTCGGCGTTGCGCGTGGATTTTCTCGTCGCCGAGCGGGTCGAAGAAATTCTGCCGATGCTGCGCAACGCCGCCAGAAAAGTCGCCGAAGGCGATAAGGCGATGGCGGTACCGGCCGAGCGGCTGTAAGGGAGCTTTTTCTTAATTCCGCTCATTCCCGCCCATCGCCCGAGCGCGATGGGGACCGCTAAATTTAGCGGGGACGAGCGGGCACTAAGCCGTCGCCGCGCGGATAAACGTCACCGCTTCGATGCGGTTGCCGTCGGCATCCTTGATGAACGCCGCGTAATAGCCGCCATGATATTCCGGCCGCAGTCCTGGCGCGCCGTCGGACGTGCCGCCGGCCTTGAGCGCTGCGGCGTGGAACGCGTCCACGGCCGCGCTGTCGGGCGCGCGCAGGCAAATATGCACGCCGCTGTCGGCGGCGACGTTATCCATCGTGGTGCGCCTGTTGATCCAAAACTCCGGATATTTTTTGCCGAAGCCGACCGCGGAATCCAGCCACTCGCGCAATTTCGCCATGCCGAGCGGTTTTAGCAGCGCCGCGTAGAAGGCTTCGGCATCTTTCAGATCGCGCACCGCGATGGAAATATGGTCGATCATGGCGTTCCCTCAAGCCGGCGCGCCGGACTTCACCAGCTTGTAGACGATGGAATCCATCAGCGCCTGGAACGAGGCGTCGATGATATTGGCGGACACCCCGACGGTGGTCCAATGGTCGCCGGTCTCGTCGGCGCTCTCGATCAGTACGCGGGTGACGGCGCCGGTGCCGCCATTGAGAATACGCACGCGGTAGTCTGTCAATTCGAGCCCGGTAATAAAGCTCTGATATTTGCCGAGGTCCTTGCGCAGCGCCAGATCGAGCGCATTGACCGGACCAATGCCTTCGGCGACTGAGATCAGGTCCTCGTCGCCCACTTTGATCTTCACCACCGCCTGGCTCACCGTGATGCGCTCGCCCTTGGCGTTATTGCGCTGCTCGACATTGACGTCGAATTTTTCCACGTTGAAATAATGCGGCACTTTGTCGAGAAATCTTCGGGCCAGCAGCTCGAACGAGGCGTCGGCTGCTTCATAGGCGTAGCCGATCGCCTCGCGCTCCTTGACTTCATCGAGGAGGCGGGTGACACGCGAATCGTGCTTGTCGACCGCAAGCCCGATCCGGTCGAGCTCGGCGAGCACGTTGGAGCGGCCCGATTGGTCGGAGACGAGCAATTTTCGTCTGTTGCCGACGCGCTCCGGCGCGATGTGCTCGTAGGTCGCCGGTTCCTTCATGATTGCGGAGGCGTGGATGCCGGCTTTGGTGGCAAACGCGCTCTCGCCGACATAGGGCGCATGGCGGTCGGCAGAGCGATTGAGCAATTCGTCGAGCGCATGCGACACCCGCGCCAGGCGGGCGAGCGCTTCATCGCTCACGCCGATCTCGAATTTCTCGGCATATTCGTTTTTGAGCTTCAGCGTCGGGATGATGGAGACGAGATTGGCGTTGCCGCAGCGTTCGCCGAGCCCGTTGAGCGTGCCCTGGATCTGCCGCGCCCCGGCGCGTACCGCGGCAAACGAATTGGCGACCGCCTGCTCGGTGTCGTTGTGGGCGTGAATGCCGACATGGTCGCCGGGAATTTTGGCGCACACCTCGCCGACGATGCGCTCGACCTCGTGCGGCAGCGTGCCGCCATTGGTGTCGCACAGCACGACCCAGCGCGCGCCCTCGTCATAGGCCGCCTTGGCGCAGGCCAGCGCGTAAGCGGGCTTGGCCTTATAGCCGTCGAAGAAATGCTCGCAATCGAGCAGCACTTCGCGGCCTTTGGCTTTGGCGGCGCGAACGCTGTCGCGGATCGAGGCGAGATTTTCCTCTTCCGTCGTCTCCAACGCTACGCGCACGTGATAGTCCCAGGATTTAGCGACAAAGCAGATGGCTTCGGCATGCGCGTCAAGAAGCGCCACCAGGCCGGGATCGTTCGACGCCGAGCGGCCGGGCCGCCGCGTCATGCCAAAGGCGGTGAGCTTGGCGCGCATCGGGTGCTTCTCGGCAAAGAAACCGGTGTCGGTCGGGTTAGCGCCGGGATAGCCGCCTTCGACATAATCGATACCGAGCTCGTCGAGCAGTTTTGCGATTGTGAACTTGTCCGCGAGCGTGAAATCGACGCCGTTGGTCTGGGCGCCGTCGCGCAGCGTGGTATCGAACAGATAAAGTCTTTCGCGCGGCATGATACGCTCTCACCAAAGATGATAGTTCGACGCCAGCGCCACCGCGATGATGATCGCGACCAGCGCGATCACCAAATGGTGCGTCCGGAGTCCGGAAAAGCTGGAGCGGGGCTCGGTCATAGCGTTTTTCAGCCGTGATAGAGACGATAGACCGTATAGAGCGAAATGCCGACCGCGGCGACGATCACGGCGTATTTCACGATCAAATAATAGAGCCAGTGGCGCTGGAACGGCGAGTCGCTGCGTTTCATGGTGCGGCTTCCTTCGCGGCCAACGGCTTGGTCATCGTCGTATTGGCGAGCCATTCGCCGCCGATGGTCACGGTGTTGCGAGTCTCTGCCGAAAAGCCGCGTTTTTCGAAAAAGCCGCGCGCCGCGTCGCTGGCGTCGACCGTCAATTCTTTGGCGCCGCGCGCCGCCGCGAGTTTTTCCAGCGCGTCGCACAGCATGGCGCCCGCCCCCTGCCCCGCCGTGGCCGGATGCACATAGAGCATGTCGATGCGCGTATTACCGGCAAGCGACGCGAAGCCGACCGCCGCACCGCTGAAGGTCGCGACCAGCGTCAACTCGCCCACAAGTTTTGCCCCAAATTTTTCCTCGTCGTCGGCCGCCGACGCCCACGCTTCCTGCTGCGCCTCGCTGCAATCGTCGATGGTCAGCTCCTCGATGGCGGCGCGGAAAATCTCCGCGAGCAACGGCACATCCGTCGGCAGCATCGGCCGCAGCGCGAGTTGCGGCAGCGCGCGGGGGGTCATCGCGCGATCTCCCAGGTGGTGCCGTCCTTGGTGTCGTGCAGCACGACTCCCATTTTTGCGAGCTCATCGCGGATGCGGTCGGATTCCTTGTAATTCTTTGCATTACGGGCCGCTTCACGCGCAGCAACCATAGCACTGACCGTCTGGTCAAATGCGCCTTTGTCAGCACCTTTTGAAATCACGAGTGACGACGGCTCAGTCTCAATAATTCTAAGTCCGGCATCCGCCAAAGTGTGTACCAAGCTGGACGCAAATTGGGAGTCACCATTTGCCCTGGCCATTTCATAATCAATTGCAATGCTCATCGCTGTGTGTTTATCGGCTACATCGCTTTCGACGCCATGAAACGTTGAATAGTAGAGGATGTCGCTGTCTTTTATGACGCCCATGAAAACAAGATCTCGCGCTATCTGAACTATCAGCCCTCTCTCCCGCTTCATCTTTGCTGCACGAATCGCAGTAATTGCTCTCGATGTATTCAGATCGTCGCAAAGAGCACTGACGACGGCAGCAGAAGGGTCGGTAGCTTCAATCGCAGAAAATATCTGATCAAAATTGGTCTTCCCCGTATTAGAATCGCGATGAAAACCTCTCAATAGATTTAGAATTTGAAAAATTTCATCCGCGCTTCGCACCACATTTCCGTGTGTCCAATCAATTGGCTCGCGATAGTGCATTTGCAACATCGCCCATCGTACAGCCGCGCCTGGCCAAGTACGTCCGTTCCACTTATGGAGCAGTTCGCGAATGGTCACGAAATTCCCCAACGACTTCGCCATCTTCTCGCCTTCCACCTGAAGGAAGCCGTTGTGCATCCAGTAATTCGCCATTGCCGGCGTGTGGAAAGCGCAACGTGATTGGGCGATTTCGTTTTCGTGGTGTGGAAAGACGAGATCGATGCCGCCGCCGTGGATGTCGAACATCTCGCCGAGGTATTTCCACGACATGGCCGAGCATTCGATGTGCCAGCCGGGGCGGCCGGGCGTTTTGATCCCGGCGGGCGACGGCCACGCCGGCTCGCCCGGCTTCGATGGCTTCCACAGGATGAAGTCCATCGGATCGCGCTTGTATGGCGCCACCTCGACGCGGGCGCCGGCGATCATCTCGTCGAGCGGCCGCCTCGACAATTCGCCGTAATCGGGATCCGACGCGACGCTAAACAGAACATTGTCCGCGGCGACATAGGCGTTGCCGGATTTGACCAGCCGCTCGATCAGCGTGCGCATCTCGGCGATATGCGCGGTGGCGCGCGGCTCGACGGTCGGCGGCAGGCAACCGAGCGCGGCAACGTCGTCGTGGAATTGCCGGTCGGTCGTTTCGGTGACCTTGCGGATTGCTTCGTTGAGCGGCAGGCCCGGAAATTCCTCCGCCGCCCGCGCGTTGATCTTGTCGTCGACGTCGGTGATGTTGCGCACGTAAGTGACGTGGTCGGCGCCATAGAGATGGCGCAACAGCCGGAACAGCACGTCGAACACGATCACCGGCCGCGCATTGCCGATGTGGGCGAAGTCATAGACTGTCGGCCCGCACACATACATGCGCACGTTATGCGGATCGAGCGGCTTGAACACCCGCTTCTCGCGCGTCAGCGTATCGTAGAGTTTCAGGTCCATCGTCGAATCACATCGTCCTAAATCATAATGTACGCCCAAAGGCCTGCTGGCCGGACGTGTCCAAAATCTCGACGGTGAGAAAAGACGGCCGCAGCCAGCGTTTGACGCTAGCGAATAATCTCCGGGCGAATGCCGCAGATAGTGGCGGAACCGTTCATGGCGCGCAGAATGGTCGAGGCCGCGCGTGGCGTCAAGGTCCCATTTGCCGTCACAGAATGTCGCCGCTATGTCACGGCCCGCTCCAAACTGCGTGTAGACACCTGTGGAAATGGCACTCTCGCGCCGCCCCGTGCATTGCGTGCGCATGGAAAACATGAGAATCGAAAGAGCTATTGCCGCATTGGCTGAATTTAATCACGAATGCTTAACCGGGCGGTCGCATTCTTAAGTTTATAGTTGTCGGTGGGGCTGTTGGATCTTTGCGCTCATGCGCCGGGTGGGGGGAATGATGCGTTTCGCGATCGCAGTCAGCACCGCCGCAGCCGTGCTCCTTGCCGCCGCCGCGGCGCAGGCGGAAAAACGTGTCTTCATCGTTGCCAACGACGGCGACGGCTATGGCGTCGACAATTGCCTCGCTTCGGGCGCGCCGTGCGGCGCGGCGATGGCGACGTCGTACTGCCAGTCGCGGCAGTTCGCGCAAGCGCTGTCGTTTCGCAAGGTCGACCGCGACGATATTACCGGCGCCATCCCGGCCGGCGATCCGAGCACCTGCAAACGCGGCACCTGCGACAACTACGTCGCCATCGAGTGCTCGCGCTGAACCGGCTTTAGCATAGTGAAGTAGCAAGCGGAATCGAGCCGCGATCGAACGCGCGACGCCTATCCCCATTCGCGACCCGCCGTTCGCCCCTCGCTGCAATGCCGTTGCGTGGACCATGAAGTTCGTCCATCTTTCCGTTTTGGCGGACAAACTGGTGGTCTATGGCCGGGCAGCGGGCAATGGAAAGCACTAGCCGGGACCCGGTCGCCTTGACGACGGCTGCCGAACAGGCGCCGTTAAAACTCGAGCAGTTCCTGCCTTATCAGCTTAACGTCGTGGCCAGCCTCGTTTCCCAGGCGTTGTCGCGCGTTTATGCGCGGCGCTACCGGATCGGCGTACCGGAATGGCGGGTGCTGGTGACGCTCGGCCAATACGGCGTCATGACCGGCAAGGCCATCGGTGCCCACACCCACATGCATAAGACCAAAGTGTCGCGCGCGGTGGCGCTGCTGGAAAAGCGCAAGCTCCTGACGCGGCGCGCCAACCACGCCGATCTGCGCGAGGCGTTTCTGTCGTTGACCGGCCCGGGGCGGGCAATCTACGAGGAACTGGCGCCGCACGCACTTGATTTTGCCCGCCGGCTCACGGATATCCTGACGCCCGGCGACCGCGACGCGTTTAATCGCGCGCTGCAACAGATCACCGATCGATCCGCGCAACTCGTTGCCGAGTTGGCCGAGCGGGACGATCCCCTGGAGGATGCGTGAAGCTCTATTCGTATTTCCGCTCGTCGGCTGCATACCGCGCGCGCATCGCGCTCAATCTGAAAGGCATCCCCTACGAGACTGTGCCCATCCACCTCGTCAAAGAGGGCGGCCTTAATAAGCGGCCGGAGTTCCGCGCCATCAATCCGCAGATGCGCGTGCCGGTCCTGGTCACGGACGTGGGCGATGTTCTGATCCAGTCGCTCGCCATCATCGAATATCTCGAAGAAACCCATCCGAAGCCGGCGCTGCTCCCCAAAGATCCAATCGCCCGCGCCAAGGTGCGCGCGCTCGCCGAACTCATCGCTTGCGACATTCATCCGCTGAACAATACCAGCCCGCTGCGCTACTTGAAAAATCAAATGGGCCAGCAGCAAAGCGCGATCGACGCCTGGTACCATCACTGGGTGATCGCCGGCTTCGAGGCGCTCGAAGCGCTGATCGAGCCTGCGCCCTACGCCTGCGGCGACAAAATCACGCTGGCCGACCTTTGCCTGGTGCCGCAGGTCTATAACGCGCGGCGGCTGAAAGTGCCGCTGGACAGATTTCCGAAGATCGTCGGCGTCGACGGCGCCTGCCTTGCAGTGCCCGCCTTCGACCGCGCGCGGCCGGAAAATCAGCCCGATGCGGAGTGATGTCGTGCACTCGCGCTCGTTGGCATTTGCCGATAGTGTGGCCGTGTTCACACTTTAGTCACCATTGCGGGGCTTGATCCGCGCCCCGAACATGCCGGGGCGGGACCCAATATGCTCAATAAGTTGCGCAGCTTAGGCCAGGCCAAGCTTCGAATCATGCTTGGAGTGACGCTTGGCGGGCTCGCACTGCCGGTGGCGGCGCTGGCGCAAGGATATCCGAGCCTGCACTCGCCGTATCAGCAAGCGCCATACCCACAGGCACCCAATCAACAGACGCCATATCAACAAACGCCAAATCAGCCGCCGGCAAATCAACCGGCGTTAAATCCGGCGACGTCCAATCCGGTTTGCGTTCGCCTCGAAGGCCAACTCGCGTCGTTCGACCGAGGTACCGCCGATCCGACCCGCGCCAACCAAATCCAGCAAGCCCAAGACGCAATCGCAAAGCAGCAGGCGGACCTCGACCGCGCCGTCGCGCAAGCGCACAAATCTGGCTGCGCCGGCCAAGGATTTTTTGCCCTGTTCTCGGCGCTGTCGCCGCAATGCGGGCCGATCACCTCGCAGATCCAGCAGATGCGCGGCAATCTCGACCGCATGATGAGCGATCTCGAACAGCTCAAGAGCGGCAGCAACGACCAGGCCGACCAGCGTCGCGCGCTGATCGGGCAGCTGGCGCAAAATAATTGCGGCGCGCAATACACGGCCGCGGCCAACTCGCAAGGCGGTCCGCAGGGCTTTTTCGACGCATTGTTCGGCGGCGGCAAGATCGTCAACCCGAATGGCGACGGCGCACCGAACGGCACCTATCACACCGTCTGCGTGCGCAGCTGCGACGGCTATTATTTCCCGATCTCGTATTCGACTCTGCCGACCCATTTTGCCGAGGATGAGCGCACCTGCCAGCGCGAATGCCCGGCGGCCGACGTCACGCTTTATTCGTATCGCAATCCGGGCGAGAGCATAGATCAGGCAGTTTCGACGAACGGCCAGCTCTATACGGCGCTGCCGGCTGCGTACCGCTATCGCACGCAGCTTATTTCGGGTTGTTCGTGTCGCCGGCCCGGCGAGAGTTGGGAAGATGCGCTCAAGAACGCGGACAACTCCTCGACACTGGTGAGCGGCGACATCGTCGTGACCGACCAGAACGCGAAAGCGCTGTCGCAACCGCCGAAGCCGTCCGGCAAGCAAGCTCCTTCCGCTACGCCGAGCCTGCCTGCTGCTGCGGCGGCACCCGTGACCTCAACTGCAAGCGCGGCCGGCCCGGAAAAGCCCAAGGGCGAGGTGCGCATCGTCGGCCCGCCGTTTCTGTCATCGTCGCAAATGGAAACGCAACAGCCGTCGCAGTCGCCGCCGCATTGACGCGGATCAGAAATCCGCAGCGGCGGCCTTCGCCATTGCCGCGTCTTTGGCCAGCGCGCGGTCCGGCTCTGGATTTGGCGTGCCCGGATCGTTGAAACGATTGACGATCGGGTAGCGCCGGTCGCGGCCGAAATTCTTCAGTGTCACTTTCACCCCCGGCGCCGCCTGGCGCCGCTTGTATTCGGCAAGATTGAGCATGCGCTCGACCTTCATTACGGTATCGCGGTCGAAGCCGGCTGCGACGATGGTCGCGGTGGATTCCTCGCGCTCGACCAGCCGCTCGAGAATCCGGTCCAGCACGTCGTAGGGCGGCAGCGTGTCCTGGTCGGTCTGATTTTCGCGCAGCTCCGCGCTCGGCGCCCGCGTCAGCACGTTTTCCGGAATGACGACGCCATCGGGGCCGCACGCGCCAACGGGCTTCCATGCGTTGCGCAGCCGCGCCAGCCGATAAACTTCGGTCTTGTATAAATCCTTGATCGGATTGAAGCCGCCGTTCATATCGCCGTACAGCGTGGCGTAGCCGACCGACATTTCCGACTTGTTCCCGGTCGTCACCACCATCAGGCCGAACTTGTTGGAGATCGCCATCAGGATGACGCCGCGGGCGCGCGCCTGCAGATTCTCCTCGGTCACGTCGCGCGGCGCGCCGGCAAAAATGCCGGCGAGCGCCGCTTCGAGGCCATGTACGGCGCTTTCGATCGGAACGATATCGTAGCGCACGCCGAGCGCGTCGGCGACCGCGGCGGCATCGTTTCGCGATTCCTGCGAGGTGTAGTGGTACGGCAGCATTACGCAGCGCACGCGCGCGCTGTCCAATGCATCGACCGCCATCGCCGCGCAGAGCGCCGAATCGACGCCGCCGGACAGCCCGAGCACGACGCCCTTGAACCGGTTCTTCTCGACGTAATCGCGCAGGCCGAGCACGCAAGCCGCGTAATCGGATTTGTCCAATTCCTCGGTCGGCGCAATCGGCCCCTGCGCACAGCGCCAAGCGCCGCCGATCCGCGACCATTGCGTCGTCACCACCGTTTCGCGAAAAGCCGGCAATTGGAATGCGATCGAGCGATCGGCGTTGAGCGCGAAGGACGCGCCGTCGAACACCAGCTCGTCCTGGCCGCCGACCTGGTTGACATAGATGAGCGGCAGGCTCGCCTCGGTGACGCGCGCGACGCAGACGTTGAGCCGCACGTCGATTTTGTCGCGCCAATACGGCGATCCGTTGGGCACGATGAGCAGCTCGGCGCCGGTCTCGGCCACGCATTCAACGACGTTCTCGTAGTCGCCCCAATCGGTCCAGGTGTCCTCGCAGACCGGCAGCCCTAGCCGCACGCCGCGAAAGCTGACTGGGCCGGGCACGGGCCCGGAGGCAAATATGCGCTTTTCGTCGAACACTCCGTAATTCGGCAGGTTGACCTTGTAGCGGATGGCATCGATGCGCCCGCCGGATAACAGCGCATAGGCATTGTAGAGCTTGCCGTCCTCGACCCAGGGCGCGCCCATAAGCACGGCAGGCCCGCCGTCGCCGGTGTCGCGGGCCAACGCTTCGACGGCGGCCCGGCAAGCGGCCTGGAATGCCGGCTTGAGCACCAGATCCTCCGGCGGATAGCCGGCGATGAAAAGCTCGGAAAAGGCGATGATGTCGGCACGCCCGCGCGCGGTCTCCGACCGTGCCGCGCGGGCACGCTCCAGATTGCCGGAAACGTCGCCGACGACGGGGTTGAGCTGGGCGACGGCAATGGCCAGGCGATCGGCGGGGCGCTCGTTCATGGCGATAATGGAGGACGCACGACGGATGACGGGAGGCGGATAAAGAACATTGATGCCTTCTTTTCTGTCCTCTGCCGTCCGTCGTCCCTTACAATCCTGCAACCGCCGGCAACGGCGTCGTCGAGCCCTGACGCTTGGACTTCAGCAGGTCGGCCAACAGAAATGCGAGATCGATCGACTGCTCGGCGTTAAGCCGCGGATCGCACACGGTGTGATAGCGATCGTTGAGATCCTCGTCGCTGATGGCGCGGGCGCCGCCGGTGCATTCAGTGACGTTCTGGCCGGTCATTTCCAGATGCACGCCGCCAGGGTAGACGCCTTCGGCGGCACACACTTGGAAGAAGCCGCGAACCTCTTTGAGGATCTGGTCGAACGGCCTGGTCTTATAGCCGTTCACCGAGGTGATGGTGTTGCCGTGCATCGGATCGCACGACCACACCACATTGCGGCCTTCGCGTTTGACCGCGCGCACCATGGGCGGCAGCAGATCGGCAACCTTGTCGGCGCCAACACGGCAGATCAGCGTCAGCCGGCCTGGCTCGTTGTCGGGATCGAGCATGTCGATGAGCTTGAGCAGCTCGTCGGGCTTTTGCGTCGGGCCGGTTTTCAAACCCAGCGGGTTCTCGATGCCGCGGCAATACTCGACATGCGCATGATCCGGCTGCCGGGTGCGGTCGCCGATCCACACCATATGACCCGACGTGCAGTACCAGTCGCCGGTCGTCGAATCGACGCGCGTAAAGGCCTGCTCGTAGCCGAGCAGCAGCGCCTCGTGGCTGGTGTAAAAATCCGTCGTGCCGAGACTGGAATCCACGGCGAAAGTCAGGCCGCAGGCGCGCATGAAATCGAGCGCGCCGGAAACCCGATCAGCCAAGTCGCCGTAACGCTTGGATTGCGGCGAGCCGCGCACCAACTCGAGCATCCAGCGATGCACATTGTCGAGGCTGGCATAGCCGCCCTTGGCGAATGCTCGCAACAGATTGAGTGTCGCCGCCGATTGACGATACGCCTCCAATTGCCGGCGCGGATCCGGCGTGCGCGCCGCCGCCGAGAACTCGGTGCCGTTGATGATGTCGCCGCGATAGACGGGCAGCTCGACAGCGCCGCGCTTTTCGGTCGGCGAAGTGCGCGGCTTGGCGAACTGGCCGGCGATGCGGCCGACCTTCACAACCGGCGATGCCGCCGCATAGGTCAGAACCACCGCCATTTGCAGGAAGACGCGAAAGAAGTCACGGATATTGTTGGCGCCATGCTCGGCAAAGCTTTCGGCGCAATCGCCGCCCTGCAACAGGAACGCCTGGCCGGCCGCGACCTTGGCGAGCGCACTCTTGAGATTGCGCGCCTCGCCGGCAAAAACGAGCGGAGGAAAAGTGGCAAGCTGCGCCTCAACATCCGCGAGCGACTTGCGATCGGGATAATCCGGCACCTGCAAGATCGGTTTGCCGCGCCAGGAATCCGGAGTCCACTTCACCGTGTTTGAACGCAAAGACATCGCCTATCTCCATATCCGTCACCCTGAGGTGCGAGCCAACGGGCCCGGCCCGAAGGGCCGGCCCCGATGACAGGCTCCGCGAGCCTCGAAGGACGACGGCCCCGGCGCCTCGGCCGCATCAATTTAAGGATCGCTTCGCGGCCACCTCGGGATAACGGTCAACTGATCGGTTTAGGCAGTCTTATACAGCGCCGCTGTATGCCGCGACAGTCCGCAGAAAGTGCCGGTTTTGCTTTATTCCGCGGCTTCGCGGGCGTAACTGGCGGTCTTCTTGCGCATCGTCACCAGCTCTTCGGCGGCGGTCGGATGCAGCGCAATCGTCGCGTCAAAGTCGGCCTTGGTGGCCCCCATCTTCACCGCAATGGCGGCGAGCTGGGTCATCTCGGCCGCACCCTCGCCAACCACGTGGCAGCCGACGACACGATCGGACAGCCCATCCACGACGAGTTTCATCAGCACAGCCGTGTCACGGCCGGACAGCGTCGCCTTGAGCGGCTTGAACATGGCCTTGTAAACGTCGGTCCGGGCAAGCCGTGTGCGGGCCTGCGCCTCGGTGAGCCCGACCGTGCCGACCTCGGGTTCGGAAAACACCGCGGTCGGCACATTGATGTGATCGACGGCCGTCGGTTTGCCGCCGAACACGGTATCGGCAAAGGCATGGCCCTCGCGAATGGCAACCGGCGTGAGATTGATGCGGTTGGTGACGTCGCCGACGGCGTAGATATTTTGCACCGTGCTGCGCGAATATTCGTCGACCGCGACACCGCCATTCTTGGCAATTTCGACGCTGGCCTCTTTTAGCCCAAGCTTGGCGACATTGGGATGCCGGCCGGTGGCGAACATCACGCGGTCGGCCCGGATGTGATTGCCGCTCGACAGCTGCACCGAATAATGGCCGCCGGCGTTTTCAATAGCCGCGACCTTGCAGCCGGTCAGAACCCGGATACCGTGCGCTTCCATTTCAACGCGCAGGTGCTGACGCACGTCGTCGTCAAAGCCGCGCAAAATATTTTCGCCGCGATAGATGAGCGTCGCATGCGAGCCGAGACCGGCAAAAATGCCGGCAAACTCGACGGCGATGTAGCCACCGCCCTGAATCACGACGCGGCGCGGCAATTCCGGCAAATGAAATGCCTCATTCGAAGAAATGGCGTGCTCGATGCCGGGAATCGGATCGCCGTAGCTCGGCGTCCCGCCGGTCGCGATTAAGACATAGGCCGCGCGCACGCGATCGCCGCCGACCAATTGCACGGTATGGGCGTCGAGGAGCATGGCACGGCTTTTCACCACCTTGACACCGGCCTTGCTGAGCGTTGCGCCGTAAGCCGCTTCGAGCCGAGCGATCTCGCGGTCTTTGTTGGCGATCAACGTCGTCCAATCGAACGACGTCTGCGGCACGGTCCAGCCGAAGCCGGCAGCGTCCTCGAATTCGCCGCGAAAGCGCGACGCATAAACCAAGAGCTTCTTGGGCACGCAGCCGCGGATAACGCAGGTGCCGCCGAGCCGATACTCCTCGGCGACCGTCACCCGCGCGCCGTGCTCGGCGGCAATGCGCGCGGCGCGCACGCCGCCCGAGCCGCCTCCGATAACGAAAAGATCGACGTCGTAATCGGCCATATTACATCATCGCGCTACATATCGTGGCCGCGCTTCTTCATCTCTTCGCGCATGCTGTTGATGACTTCCTGGGATAGATTGTCCCCCCACGTGCCGGCGTATGCCATGGACTGATCGAGCACCTTCGGCTCCTCGAGCAGCGCCTTTTTGCCGATCGGCGATTGATAAAACACCAGCAATTGATTCAATTCCTGTTCGGTGAAACGGGCTGCATAGAAGCGCGCGGTCGCATCGATGAGTTCGCTGACGCGCGGTGCGTACTTCTTCTCCTCGATGGCGGCGACTTCGTTGAGGTCCTTCGCCCACATGAAGTTGGTTTGCATGAACATATTTTTGGACTTTTCGACCACGCCGCGCACGAGCGGGTCGTAGATGTTCTTGACGCCCTTGATCTCGACAATTTGCTTGGCCAAGAGGAGCGCACCCGGCGACGGTTGCGCCGCTGGGGCCTGGGCCGGGGCCGGCCGAGCAATACCGATCGCGAAGAGCGCGATCAGCGCGGCCATAACGTGGCGCGTACAGCGACGAGCGATCATAGGCGCACTCCCTTTGTGCTTGAGATCACGGCCGTTCGATCAGCCGAACCCCGCCTGGGCCGGCGATAATAGCAGTCCCGGCGAGACCGATGAACAAACCGTGTTCCACAACGCCCGGAACCGCGGCAAGCCTATTCGCCAGATCGTGCGGATCGGCAATGCGCTGTAATTGGGCGTCGAGGAGCCAGTGCCCGCCATCCGTGACGAAAGCGTGGCCGTTTTGGGAGAGCCGCAGGGGGGCCGGCCCAGGACATCCCGCCGCGGCGGTTGCCGCTTCCACCGCGCGGCGGATTGCCGTGGCGCCGAATGGCACGATTTCAATCGGCAGCGGGAAGAGGCCAAGGACCGAGACTAATTTCAACTCGTCGGCGATAACGATCATTTCTGCGGACGCCGAGGCGACCACCTTTTCGCGTAACAGCGCACCGCCGCCGCCCTTGATCAAGTTCAGGTCCGGCGCGATCTCATCGGCGCCGTCGACAGTGAGGTCGAGCTCGGGAGTGTCGTCGAGAGTGGTGAGCGCAATGCCGAGCCGAGCCGCTTGCACGCGCGTAGCCTCCGAAGTTGGGACGGCGACGACATCCAGACCCGCATGGACGCGCTCGGCCAGTAATTCAATGAAGGCGCTCGCGGTCGAGCCGGTGCCAAGCCCGAGGTGCATGCCCGAACGGACAAAATCGATTGCGCGGGCGGCAGCGGCCCGTTTGTAAGCTGCGACGCTCATGGCGGGTGTGTAGCCGCCTTCCGACCTCGATCCTAGAGCCTTGCCTTACGGTGCAGCGACCGCTACCCGGAATGACATGCTCACGATTGTCTTTGATCTCGACGGCACATTAGTCGACACCGCGCCCGATCTGATCTCGACTCTCAATCTCATCCTCGCGCAGGAGGGTATGCCGCCGGTCGACTACGACGCCGCGCGGCGCATGATCGGCGGCGGCGCACGCGGCATGATCGAGCGGGCGGTCGCCGCCGAGGGCCGCGTTTGCTCGAAAGCCGAGCTCGACCGGCTGTTCGGCGCATTCATCAAGCATTACGCGGCGCATATCGCCGACCGCTCGCGACCGTTCCCGAAGGTGGAGGCTGCATTGGAGCACTTGGCCGACGAAGGCCATCGTCTCGCGGTCTGCACCAACAAGCTCGAATGGCTGTCGGTCCGACTGTTGGACATGCTGAAACTGTCCCGGCACTTCGCCGCGATTTGCGGCCAGGACACTTTCGGCGTGCAAAAACCCGATCCGCAGATGCTGCGGCTGACCATCCAGCGCGTGGGCGGCGAGCCGGGTCAGGCCATCATGGTCGGCAACTCCGGAACCGATATCCGCACCTCCCGCGCCGCGACCGTCCCCGTCATTGCCGTCGATTTTGGCTATAGCGAGGTGCCGATCGCGACGCTAAGGCCCGACCGCATCATCGGCTCGTTCGGCGATCTGCCGGAAGCAATCCGCGAAATTGCAGCCGATCGCTCGTAGATCTACCGACTGTGGTCGCCGAGCCACACCTGCGGGCAAGGATCCATTAACCTTAACAAACCTTAGCGATCTCGCCTTTGTGGTCGCTCGCGCCGCCGACCTCCAATGTTGCAGGCAAATACTTGAGGCTACTAGGTTTCTTTCACCAAAGCAGGGCGATTGTCCCATCGGGCCGTTTCGAGCCTCGGCTTGCCGCGGCGAAGTTCCCGGGGCCAAACCGCTTTACCCAATCAGGCGAGGAGCTTAGGCTTGAATGAGGGGAGCGGGGAGCGCGTTATGTTGCGTGTTCGGCTGTTTGCCGCCGCCATAATTGCAATGGGCATTGCATTGGCAGGATGCTCAAGTTCGGGCGGTATGTCCGACTGGTTCAAACCGTCGCCACCACCACCTCAGGTGCTTCAATTTCAGTCTCAGCCGCCGGGTGCGACTGTGCAGACCGCGGCGGGGCAGACCTGTTCGACGCCTTGCTCCCTCGCGCTCGCGGTGAGTACCCAAGCGGTATCGTTTTCGCTTAACGGCTACGTACCGCAAGCAATTCAGCTGAGCGTCCGTCAGCCGGAGAGCACGCTGTTCTCAAGCCCGCCGCCGACATTGGTGCCCAACCCGGTTGTTGCGATGCTCCAAGCGGTGCCGCCGCCACCGCCGCCGGCCGTCGAACCCAAGCCGCGTAGGACAGCCGCCAAACCCAGACCGGTCGCGCCGAAGCCGGCGGTGAGGGCGCCCACCCAACCGGCAAATGCCGCGCCCGCGCAAGACAATGTGTTCCCTCCCCCGCCGCCAACGCGGTAATGGACGACGCTGCGCAGCACACGGAGCTTCGGATAACATTCTGGACGATCAGGGCTTTATCCGGCACACTTGCCTGATTATCTGAGTGTAGATGGATAGCTTGACAGCCAGCCGGCCCAATTTGGAACTCGACGGCATAGTCGGGCGCCCGGAACTAGTCGACCCATTCGGCCGCGCTATCGGCTATCTGCGCGTCTCGGCAACGGACCGTTGCGACTTCCGCTGTGTCTATTGCATGGCGGAAAACATGTCATTTTTGCCGAAGGCCGAAGTTCTCACGCTCGAGGAACTGGATCGCCTGTGCTCGGCTTTCGTTGCGCGCGGCGTGCGTAAATTGCGCCTGACCGGCGGCGAGCCGCTGGTGCGTCGCGGCATCATGACGCTGGTCACTTCGCTGTCCCGGCACCTGCGCTCCGGTGCGCTTGATGAGCTGACTTTGACCACCAACGGTTCGCAACTCGCCAAATACGCCGATGCGCTTAAGGACGCGGGGGTGAGACGTCTCAACGTCTCGCTCGATACGCTCGATGCGGAAAAATTTCGCGCCATCACGCGCTGGGGTTCGTTGGATCAGGTGTTGGCCGGCATCGACGCTGCGCAGACTTCAGGCTTGAAGGTCAAGATCAATGCCGTCGCGCTCAAGGGCGTCAACGAGGATGAATTTCCACGGTTGATCGAATGGGCGCATGGACGCGGCATGGATCTGACGCTGATCGAGGTGATGCCGCTCGGCGAAATCGGCGAAGGCCGTCTCGACCAATATCTGCCGCTCTCCCTCGTACGGGCGCGGCTCGCCGAGCGCTTTTCGCTCGAGGATATCGATTATCGCACCGGCGGCCCGGCGCGCTATGTGCGGATCGCTGAGACCGGCGGCAGGCTCGGCTTCATCACGCCACTCACCCACAATTTCTGCGAATCCTGCAATCGCGTGCGGCTCACCTGCACCGGCATGCTCTATATGTGTCTCGGCCAGGAAGACTCGGCCGACTTGCGTAAACCGTTGCGCGCCTCGGAAGGCAACGACCTTCTGTTTGCCGCCATCGATGAGGCGATCGGACGAAAACCCAAAGGCCACGATTTCATCATCGATCGCCGCCATAAGCGCCCGGCACTCGCGCGGCATATGAGCGTGACCGGTGGCTAAGGATTCCCGCTCGTCCCCGCGGAAGCGGGAACCCAGTCTTACATGCTTGCTGAATTCCCGCTTTCGCGGAAATGAGCGGGCGAAATGATCACTCCCGCAGCGAGCTTAGCATCCTCGCCGCCGCTTGAAATTCGGCGAAGCGGAATGCGCGCCGCTTAAGCGCCATTTCGTCCTGACCCCACTGCGCCATATTCCAATCCTCATCGACGTGCGCTGCCTGCCACGCAGCATCGGCGGATAATGCGCCGCGTAACAGCGCAAGCGCGATCACCGCCGAGCCGGTGAGTGTGGTGACCGCATGCACGGCGCCAAGCCGCCATGGATCGGTCGGGACCGCTGCACCGGCGGCCTGCAACGCGGATTCGGACTGCGCGACGTGGACGACGCCCTCGCCGAGCTTGAAATCCGCACCGAGCGAATTGCGCATCCAAGCGATGATCGGATCCCAATGCGCCGACTGACGCGCCCGCAGCCGTTGTGGGCTGCTCGCCCGATAGAACAGCAGATCGCACGCCAGATATTTTTCAATTTCAGCTGCGACCGGGTGCGGTAAATCCGCAACGCCATCGACGATCGCGTTGGCTAGGCGAGTCAGCGGCATTGTTGCCGGATCGATTACCTCGCGCTGTGCCTCCCATTCCGCGGCGATCGCCTGTGCCAGCGCAAGTGACGGCGCGGCCAGTGCGCGGCGCGCCGGCGTACGGATCGGCTTCCCATCGAGTAAGACTTCGTAACGCCCGGCCGCTTCTTGAATAGCGACAAGATCATAAAAGCGGCGCCGCAAAGCAGGCCTTACCCCGCGACGTGCTGCCGCAATCGGGTCGTCGATCAGCTGGGTTTCGAAGAAGTTCCGCATGGGGCACAATTTAGCTTATGTCTTCAATGAGTTATAGCCGGACCAGGGGATTGGAGCACTCCCCGCCAGATAGGCCGGATTGCCGACCTTCTCAATCGCGCTTTTGTCATGGATCGCCAGCGGACAAATCATTGTTAAAACAAGTAGAAGCGGTGGAAATCCGCTCCCCTCTCGACTAGTATCCGGCGCCAGATTCGGCTACGGGACCGCCGGAAGAGGAAGATCCACGCAGCAGCGTTCCTACCGCCGTGCAAAGAGCGGGATGCTGCGTGCAAGAGGCGTCAATGAAAACTACCGACATTTTGGTCCCGGACTACTTCCACAAGGTGGTTGATTGTCAGTGGGCCTGCCCAGCGCACACGCCGGTTCCCGAATACATCCGCTTGATCGCGGCGGGCCGCTATAGCGACGCCTACATGATCAATTGGGAATCGAATGTGTTTCCGGGCATCCTCGGACGCACCTGCGATCGCCCATGCGAACCGGCCTGCCGGCGCGGTCGCGTCGAGAAGGAGCCGGTGGCGATCTGTCGATTGAAACGCGTCGCCGCCGACTTCAAGGACGACATCCGCGGCCGACTGCCAAAACCCGCGGAAAAGAAGAACGGCAGGCGCATTGCGCTCATCGGTGGCGGCCCCGCCTCGCTCACCGTGGCGCGCAACTTGGCCCCGATGGGCTACCATTGCGTCGTGTTCGATCAGGATCCGCAATCCGGCGGCATGATGCGCACCCAAATTCCGAAATTCCGCCTGCCGGAAAGCGTAATCGACGAGGAATGCCAGTACATTCTCGATCTCGGCCTCGAATTCGTCGGCGGCAAGCGCATCGACAGTTTAAAAGCGCTGCTCGCCGAGGATTTTGACGCCATTTTTGTCGGCTGCGGCGCGCCGCGCGGCCGCGATCTCGAAATTCCTGGCCGCAAGGAAGCAGCGCGGAACATCCATATTGGCATCGACTGGCTGTCGAGCGTCTCGTTTGGCCATATCGACAAGATCGGCAAGCGCGTCATCGTGCTCGGCGGTGGCAACACCGCAATGGATTGCTGCCGTTCCTCGCGCCGACTCGGCGGCGAGGACGTGAAGGTTATCGTCCGCTCCGGCTTCGAAGAAATGAAAGCGTCCCCCTGGGAAAAAGAGGACGCCATGCACGAGGACATTCCAATCTTCAATTATCTGGTGCCGAAGGAATTCACCCACCGTAACGGCAAGTTGACCGGTGTCCTGTTCGAGAAGGTCAAGGCGGTGCGCGACGCCAAAGGGCGCCGCGAGCTCATCGCAACCGGCGAGCCCGATGAACTTTTTCCGTGCGACGACGTGCTGGTCGCGGTCGGCCAAGAGAACGCGTTTCCCTGGATCGAGCGCGATTGCGGCGTCGAGTTCGACAAATGGGACATGCCCAAGGTCGATCCGAAGACCATGGCGTCGACGCATCCGAAGGTCTTCTTCGGCGGCGACTCCGCATTCGGGCCGAAGAACATCATTTGGGCGGTCGCGCACGGCCACGAGGCCGCGATCTCGATCGACCGCCTCTGCCGCGGCGAGGACATCAACGTGCGCCCGGCGCCGCAAGTCGCGGTGTCGAGCCAGAAGATGGGCATCCACGAGTGGTCCTACGACAACGAAGTCACGCTCGATAAGCGCTATCGCGTACCGCATCGCGAGAAGGTGGTGGCGCTACGCGACATCAAGGCCGAGGTCGAGCTCGGTTATGACCTGGAGCTGGCGCTGAAGGAAGCGGACCGCTGCCTCAATTGCGATGTGCAGACAGTATTCACCGGCCAGCTCTGCATCGAATGTGACGCCTGCGTCGACATCTGCCCGATGGACTGCATCACCTTCACGCAGAACGGCGAGGAGACCGACCTGCGCTCGCGCCTGCAGGCGCCGGCCAAGAATCACACGCAGGACCTTTATATCGCGAACGATCTGAAAACCGGTCGCGTCATGGTGAAGGACGAGGATGTCTGTCTGCATTGCGGCTTATGCGCCGAGCGATGTCCCACCGGCGCATGGGACATGCAGAAATACCTGATCGACATGACTCACGCGGAACAAGCATGCCACTCCAGAGCGTAAACGATTTCGTCGTCCGGTTTGCCAACGTCAACGGCTCGGGTTCGGCAAGCGCCAACGAGATGTTCGCCCGCGCCGTGCTGCGCATGGGCATACCGGTGGCGCCGCGCAACATCTTTCCGTCGAACATCCAGGGCCTGCCGACCTGGTACGAAGTGCGCATTTCGGAAGCCGGGCATCTCGGCGCCCGCGGCGGCACCGATCTCATGGTGGCGATGAACCCGCAGACCTGGGACAAGGATGTCGCCGGCATCGAGCCGGGCGGCTATCTGCTTTACAACTCGACCAAGCCGATGCCAAACTCGAAATTTCGCGACGACATCGACGTCATCGGCGTGCCGCTCACCGCAATCTGCAATCGCGAATATACCGATCCGCGCCAGCGCCAATTGTTCAAGAACATCATCTATCTCGGCGCGCTCTCGGCGCTGCTCGATATGGATGTCGCGGAAATCGAGAAACTCATCGCCGAGCAGTACAAGGGCAAGGAAAAGCTGTTCGACGCCAACAAGCACGCGCTTCATCTCGGCCGCGACTGGGTGATGATGAATCTCGATCATCCGATCGGCTTGCGGTTAAAGCGTGCCAATGCGGTCGGCGACCGCATCTTCATCGAGGGCAATTCGGCAGCAGCGCTCGGGGCCGTTTATGGCGGCGCGACCGTCTGCGCCTGGTATCCGATCACGCCGTCATCCTCGCTCGCCGAAGCCTTCACCCGTCATTGCGGCCGCCTGCGCGTCGACGTCGGAACCAAGAAGCACAAATTCGCAATCGTGCAGGCCGAGGACGAACTCGCTTCGATCGGCATGGTGATCGGCGCCGGCTGGAACGGCGCCCGCGCCTTTACTGCGACCTCGGGGCCGGGAATCTCGCTGATGCAGGAATTTCTCGGGCTCGCTTATTTCGCCGAAATTCCCGCTGTTTTGTTCGACGTACAGCGGGCGGGGCCGTCGACCGGCATGCCGACCCGCACCCAGCAGACCGATATTATTTCCTGCGCCTACGCCTCCCACGGCGATACCAAGCACGTGCTGCTGTTCCCGGAGGATCCGGCGGAGACTTTTGAATTCGGCGCCATTGCCTTCGATCTCGCCGATCGGTTGCAGACGCCGGTGTTCGTCATGATCGATCTCGATATCGGAATGAACCATCGGCTTTGTCGTCCCCTCGCTTGGGACGACGCGCGCGAATACGACCGCGGCAAGGTGATGACGGCCACCGCGCTTGAAGCCGGCGCCGATTTTGGCCGTTACCTCGACGTCGACGCCGACGGCATTCCCTATCGCACCTATCCCGGCACGCATCCGACCAAGGGCTCGTTCTTCACCCGCGGCACGTCGCGCGACCGCTATGCGCGCTACACCGAGGAGGGTCCGGCCTATGCCGACAACATGCAGCGGCTTTTGCGCAAGTTCGAGACCGCCAAGGATTTGGTGCCGCGCCCGCTGCAGGCCAACGCCGAAAAGCCGACCAAATATGGTGTGATCTATTTCGGCTCGACTTCGCCGGCGATGGACGAAGCGATCCAAATGCTCGAAGCCAATGGGCAATATCTCGATCGGTTGCGGGTGCGCGCCTTCCCGTTCCATTCCAGCGTGACGAGCTTCATCGCCGACCACGATTTCGTGTTCGTGGTCGAGCAGAACCGCGACTCGCAGCTGCGCTCGCTCGTCGTCAACGAATGCGGCATCGATCCGGTGCGGCTGGTGCCGATCCTGCATTACGACGGCACGCCGATCACCGCGCGCTTCATCGCCCGCGCCATCGGGGAGCATCTCGACGCGCTAAAAATCACGCCGCTGCGGAAGGTTGTGTCATGACCTACGTTGTCAAGCCGAAATTTCATCACCCCGAACTGCCCAAGAACGCGTTGGGCTACACCCATCGCGATTACGAGGGCAAGATTTCGACGCTGTGCGCCGGCTGCGGCCACGATTCGATCACCGCGGCGATCATCGAGGCGTGCTTCGAACTGTCGATCGCGCCGCACCGGGTAGCGAAGATTTCCGGCATCGGCTGCTCGTCGAAGACGCCGGATTACTTCCTCGGCAATTCGCACGGCTTTAATTCGGTGCACGGCCGTATGCCGTCGGTGCTGACCGGCGCCAATCTCGCCAACCGCGATCTGATCTATCTCGGCGTGTCGGGCGACGGCAACTCCGCTTCGATCGGACTCGGTCAATTCGCCCATTGCATGCGCCGTGGCGTCAACATGGTCTATATCGTTGAAAACAACGGCGTTTACGGATTGACCAAGGGCCAGTTCTCGGCGACCGCCGACCGCGGCTCGAAATCCAAGCGCGGCGTCACCAACACCGACAGCGCCATTGACATGGTCGGGCTGGCCTTGCAGCTTGGCGCCAGCTTTGTCGCGCGTTCGTTCTCGGGCGACAAAAAGCAGCTCGTGCCCATCATCAAGGCGGCGATCGAACATCAGGGCGCGGCCTTCGTCGACGTGATTTCGCCGTGCGTGGCGTTCAACAACCATCCCGGCTCAACCAAAAGCTTCGACTACGTGCGCGAGCACAACGAGGCGGTCAATTTCCTCGACTTCATGACCGGGCGCGCGCCGATCCACGTCGACTACGCGCCTGGCACCGTCGAACTCGTCGAGCAGCACGACGGCACCACGTTGGCGCTGCGCAAGCTCAATGCCGAGTATGATGTGCACGATCGGCTCGCCGCCACGACATTCATCCAGCACCATGCCGCCAAGGGGCAGATCGTTACTGGGCTGCTTTACGTCGAAGAAGAGTCCGATGATCTGCACTGCCATCTGAACACGGTCGAGGCGCCGCTCAATACGCTCGGCGAGACGGATTTGTGCCCGGGCTCGGCGGCGCTGGACAAGATCAACGCGTCGCTGCGCTGATCACTTCAGCCGCTTAATCGCCTCGATCATTGCCGTCGGCGGCTCCATGACGATCGACAGCGGCTTGCCGGTTTCGAGGAGACTCTTGAGGCTCGACAGCACTGCTGGCCAGCCCGTGCGGCCGCCGGAAAGAATAGCCTCGGGCACCTCCCACGAATGTGATTCGGTCATGGTCAGGCGCACCGGCTCGCCGGCCGGCGCGATCTCATATGTCACGAGGCATTCGGGAAGCTTGCGGAAGTCCTCAGGCCATTCGACGTGCCAAGTCACCGCAAGTTTTCGCGGCGGATCGTATTCGACGACCTTGCCCTGCACATTGGCGCGGCCGTCAGGCAGCCGCAGCACGAAAGCGCCGCCGCATTTGAGTTCGATCTCAACGGTGCGGTCCCAGAAATATTTCCGTGTGAAGTCCGAGGAGGCGAGCGCCTGCCACACTTTTTCGGGCGTTGCAGCGATGTAGATGACGTAAGCGGTTTTCGGCTTGAATTTGGGCTCATCGCGCCTTCGTATCACAAGCGGCGCGGCCGATCACAGGTCATTGGACGCAGCCGCCGATATACTGGCTGCGCGCAGTTCCCGGTACGTTGTAGAGGCCGGATTGGAAAGCGCAGCGCGAGGCGCGGTCCTGAAATGTCTCGGTGCCGTGGGGCAGATTAGGGACGGGATTGGCCACGCCCGGGACGATGGAGGGACCCTTATCTTGCGGCACTGCAGGCAAAGTCAGTCTGCTGTTCCCCTCTGGCGGAATGAGCACTGTCCGCGGCAACGGCGTCGGCAGCACCGAACCCGGTGAGCCCCTTACGACAGAAAATCGTTGGCGCGGATATTTCTTGGTTGTGAGCGGGCGCGGCTCCGAAGCCTTCACTCGCCGTTTGTGGACTGCCGGCCGAGGGTGGTGATGCGGTGCGGTGCCCGGCTCGGGCGCCATGATCGAATAGGGATATTGTTTGTCGCCGCCCATCTCGAAGTCGCGGGCTTTCGCCACGGCGCTGACCGCCATCGCCAGAGCGAAGCCACAAATCAGACTGCGCCAAATATTCACGCGCGCGCCTCGTTACCGGTTGGCGACCTCGATATTAACCCCGTGCGTTGGCTCGTTGTTCCTCGATCACTCGACCGGCGCGTCCTCGATCGGATCGTAGCGCTTGGTGTCGAGCCCGAGCAGATTCCACGATTGTTGCATATGCGGCGGCAAGGGCGCGGTCACGTCGATGAAGCCGCCGCGCGGGTGCGGCACGACGATGCGACGGGCGAGCAGGTGCAATTTGTTCTGCATGCCGCCCAGCAGCTCCCAGTTCTCGCGTGCGAAATATTTCGGATCGCCGACGATCGGATGGCCGATGTGGGCCATGTGCGCGCGCAATTGATGGGTGCGACCGGTTACCGGCTTGAGCGAAATCCAGGCCAGCAAGGGCCCCGAAGTTTCCACCACCGCGTAGTAGGTCACGGCATGGCTCGCGCCCTTTTCGCCGTGGCGGGCGATGCGCACGAACGATTCATCCTCCCGCTCCTCCTTGGCGAGAAAGGTCGAGATGCGGCCTTGCTGCACCTTGGGCACGCCGGCGACTAGCGCCCAATAGACTTTCCGCGCTGAGCGCGAGCGGAAGGTTTTTGCCAGCGCCGCCGCGGCGAACCGCGTCTTGGCGACAATAAGGCAGCCTGAGGTGTCCTTGTCGAGCCGATGCACCAGCCGCGGCCGCTGGCCGTGCGCTTCGCGCAGCACTTCGAGCATGCCGTCGATATGGCGCGTGGTGCCGGAGCCGCCCTGCACCGCAAGCCCCATCGGCTTGTTGAGGACGAGCACATCTTCGTCCTCGTAGAGCGTGATCGATTTGAGAAAATCGAGGGTCTTCTGATCCGCCTCGTCCCCTGCCGCGCGCGGTTTCGGCGCATCGAGCCGCAGCGGCGGAATGCGCACGGTCTGCCCCGCCTCAAGCCGGTTTTTCGGTTGCGTGCGCTTGCGGTTAACCCGCACCTCGCCTTTGCGGATGACGCGCTGGATGTGCGAGAAGCTCAGGCCCGGAAACCGCGCCTCGAGGAAGCGATCCACCCGCATGCCGGTTTCGTCGGGGGTGATAGTCACGTCCTGGACACCTACCGGCGTGGGAAGTGGCGCGCCTTTCTCTTTTCCCTCATCCTGAGGTGCACGCCGACGGCGCGCCTCGAAGGATGAAGGGCCCGCGATTCCGGGGCCCTCGCCCTTCGAGGCTCGCTTCGCTCGCACCTCAGGGTGAGGGTGAACAAAATTGTGCCGCGGCCCGGCCATTTGCCGGCCGCCGCCCGGCTGGCGCGGCCCGCGGCTGCCTCTCAAGTACCGCTCCGCTCACGCCGCAGCTTCGCCCAGTATTCGAGGCGCTTCTTGATCTCGCGCTCGAAGCCGCGGTCGGGCGGCTTGTAGAACTGGCGGCGGCCGAGCTGTTCGGGGAAATAATCCTGGCCGGAAAATGCCTCGGCGGAGTCGTGATCGTATTCGTAGCCCGAGCCGTAGCCTTCGCTCTGCATCAGCTTGGTCGGCGCGTTGAGGATGTGCTTGGGCGGCAACAGCGAGCCCGCGTCCCTGGCCGTGCGCATCGCTTCGCCGAACGCGACATAGGTGGCGTTAGATTTCGGCGCGGTGGCCACATAGATGACGGCTTCGGCGATGGCGAGCTCGCCTTCCGGCGAGCCGAGAAAATCGTAGGCGTCCTTCGCCGCATTGGCCACCACCAGCGCCTGCGGATCGGCCAGCCCGATATCCTCGACCGCCATGCGCACCACGCGCCGCGCGAGATAAAGCGGATCCTCGCCGGCATCGAACATGCGGCAGAGATAATACAGCGCCGCGTCGGCATCGGAGCCGCGCACCGATTTATGCAGCGCGCTGATCAGATTGTAATGGCCGTCCTGCTTCTTGTCGTAGATCGGCGCGCGGCGCTGCACCACCTCTTGCAGCCCTGCCGCATCGAAGCTCTCGCCTTGGCGCGCGGCGCGCCAAACCTCTTCGGCGAGCGTGAGGGCTGAGCGACCGTCGCCGTCGGACATTCTGATCAAGGAGGCCCGCGCGTCCGCATCGAGCGGCAGTTTTTTGCCCTCGATCGCCTCGGCGCGATCGAGAAGCTTCTCGATTGCCGCCGCATCGAGCGGCTTGAACACCAGGACGCGCGCGCGGGACAGCAGCGGCGCGATCAATTCAAACGATGGGTTTTCCGTCGTCGCACCAATGAGCACGATGGTGCCGTCTTCCATGACCGGCAGGAAGCTGTCCTGCTGCGCGCGGTTGAAACGGTGAATTTCGTCGACGAAGAGCAGCGTGCCCTGCCCGCTCTCGCGGCGCAGCCGCGCCGCATCGAACACTTTCTTCAAATCCGCGACTCCGGAGAAGATCGCCGAAATCTGCTCGAAATGAAGCTCGGTGGCATGCGCGAGCAATCGCGCCACCGTGGTCTTGCCGGTCCCGGGCGGTCCCCAGAAAATCAGCGAGCCGAGCGAGCGCGTATCGAGCATGCGGGTGAGCGCACCGTCGCGGCCGAGCAGATGGTCCTGGCCGACCACGTCGCCAAGCTTGTCCGGGCGAAGCTTGTCGGCCAGCGGCCGCGGCGCGTCATGCTCAAGGCCGGCAGCGGCGAACAGGCTTGGACCCTTGGGTTTGGGGCGCGAGCTCATCCGGCAAAAATCACCGATATCTGCTGGCCGCCGCGCATCAGCGTGATACGCCATTGCCGCCCGCCGCTGCCGGCGACGCGCTCGAGATCGTCGGGTTTGACGATCTTCTGATCGTTGACGGAAACGATGATGTCGCCCTTCTGGAAGCCGATCGATTGCGCCTCCGAGCCGTCGGCCACGCCGGTGATGACGACGCCTTGGGCATTCGGATCGAGCCGCATCTCATCGGCCAAAGCCGGAGAAAGATTCGCCACCGTGGCGCCGAGGAACGGCGAACGCGCGCGGATTTCGACCTCCTCGCGCGGCGTGTCGGGAAGACTTTGCAGCGCAACCGGCACGACCATGGCGTGGCCCTGCCGCATCACGCCGATCTGCGCGGTGCCGCCCAGTGGCTTGGTCGCAAACCGGTAATTGAAGGCAGTTGGATCGTCGACCGCGGTGCCGTCAACGCTGACAATGACGTCGCCGGTCTTGATGCCGGCGCGCGCAGCCGCGCTGTCGGGGACGACGCTGGCGACCAAGGCCCCGCTGGGCCGTTGCAGACCGAGGCTGTCGGCGATGTCCGGCGTGATCGCCTGAAGTTTCGCGCCGAGCCACGGCCGCTTCACCAGACCGCTGCCGCCCTCCGCGGAGGCGACCACCACACGCACCATATTCGCCGGGATGGCGAAGCCGATGCCCTGCGAGCCGCCGGAGCGCGAATAGATTGCGGAATTGATGCCGACCATCCGGCCGTTCATATCGACCAGCGGTCCGCCGGAATTGCCGGGATTGATAGCGGCGTCGGTCTGGATGAAGAACTGATAATCGCTGATGCCGACGTCGGTGCGCGCCACCGCCGAGACGATGCCGTGCGTCACCGTCTGGCCGACGCCGAACGGATCGCCGATGGCCAGCACCACATCTCCCACTTGCAGGTCGTCGGAATCGGCGAACGGCAGCGTCGGAAAACGCTCTTTGGCGTCCTTGATTCGCAGCACCGCGAGGTCGCTGCGCTGGTCCTTCAACACGATAGCGGCGGCAAATTCGCGCTTATCGGCGAGCGCGACCTTCACCTCGCTGGCGCCTTCGATGACGTGATAATTGGTGACGACGAGACCGGACGGCTCGACGATGACGCCGGAGCCAAGCGAGCGCTCGACCTGCTGGCGCGGCACCATGCCGAAGAACTGGCGGAAAAACGGATCGGCCAGAAACGGATTGTTGTTTTCGACGACGTGCGTGGCGTAGACGTTCACTACCGCCGGCGCCACGCGCCGCACGATCGGCGCGAAGGACAGCTGCAACTGCGCCGGCGAATTCGGCACCACGCGCTGGACTTGGCCGTCTTGCGCGCCGACGCCCGAGACAAACAGCGCCAACAGGATAATCGCGACAGCCGGAACGGCCGGGAAATGCACACGCGGCATGAAAAACCCCAATTCAATGCGCCCGGATATAGGCATCCGACCGAGGCCGCAGAAGGGCGATGCTGCCGCCCCTCAGCCTTTTTACGCCGGAACAGGCGCTTCCGCTTCGGCGCGGCGCGCCTGAACCGGTCCGGAATCCTTGCCACGTGCCTCGACGTCGCGGTCGACGAATTCGATCACCGCCACCGGCGCCGAATCGCCGTAACGAAAACCGGCCTTCATCACGCGGGTATATCCGCCATCGCGCTCCTTGTAGCGCGGGCCGATCACGTCAAACAGCTTCTTGACCATGGCAATGTCGCGCATCTGCGCGATGGCCTGACGGCGGGCATGCAGGCCGCCGCGCTTGCCAAGCGTAACGAGCTTCTCCACGACCGGGCGCAAATCCTTGGCCTTCGGCAGGGTCGTGACGATCTGCTCGTGCTTGATCAGCGACGCGGCGAGATTTGCCAGCATCGCCTTGCGGTGATCCGAGCGGCGATTGAACTTGCGGTGGGTCTTGGCGTGACGCATGTTTCATCAGACGACGGATGACGGATGACGGACGACGGAAAAGAAGCTTCTCATCATCTGTCCTCCGTCGTCTGCCGTCCGTCCTCTGCTCAGTAATGATCCTCGAAGCGCTTGGCCAGTTCCTCGATATTCTCCGGCGGCCAGCCCGGTACTTCCATGCCGAGATGCAGCCCCATCTGGACCAAGACTTCCTTGATCTCGTTGAGCGATTTTCTGCCGAAATTCGGCGTGCGCAGCATTTCGGCTTCGGTCTTCTGCACCAGGTCGCCGATATAGACGATGTTGTCGTTCTTTAAGCAGTTGGCGGAGCGAACCGAGAGCTCAAGCTCGTCGACCTTCTTGAGGAAGGCCGGATTGAAAGCGAGGTCGGGAATCGCCTCGTGGGCGGTTTCGCGCTTGGGCTCTTCGAAATTGACGAACACGTTGAGCTGATCCTGCAGGATGCGAGCGGCATAAGCGAGCGCGTCGTCCGGGCTCACTGCGCCGTTGGTCTCGATCGACAGCGTCAGCTTGTCGTAGTCGAGAATCTGGCCTTCGCGGGTGTTCTCGACCTTGTAGGAGACTTTGCGCACCGGCGAGTACAGGCTGTCGACCGGAATAAGCCCGATCGGTGCGTCCTCGGGGCGGTTGCGCTCGGCCGCCACGTAGCCCTTGCCGGTGTTCACCGTGAATTCCATGCGGATTTCGGCGCCTTCGTCGAGCGTGCACAACACCAGATCGGGATTGAGCACGACGATATCACCCACGGTCTGAATGTCGCTGGCGGTGACCGTGCCCGGACCCTGCTTCTTCACCACCATGCGCTTGGGGCCGTCGCCCTGCATCTTGATGGCGATGTCCTTGATGTTGAGCACGATGTCGGTCACGTCCTCGCGCACGCCTGCGATCGAGGAAAATTCATGCAGCACGCCGTCGATATGCACCGACTGGACGGCGGCACCTTGCAGCGACGACAATAAAATGCGCCGCAGCGCGTTGCCGAGCGTCACGCCGAAACCGCGTTCGAGCGGCTCGGCGACCACGGTCGCCGAACGGCGCGTATCGGCACCGGCGCTGACCTGCAGCTTATTGGGCCTGATCAATTCCTGCCAATTCTTTTGAATCGTCACGTTATCACCCATCGCGTTGCGCGGCGCCAACGTCTCGCGCGCCCCACTCCGCTCCGCGGGGCCAAGATCAAGCGGCGGCAGATGTTCCATCTGTTCCATCGGCCGGATGTCCTATACGCGCCGCCGCTTGCGCGGCCGGCAGCCATTGTGCGGGATCGGCGTCACGTCGCGGATCGACGTGATGGTGAAGCCGGCCGCCTGCAGCGAGCGCAGCGCTGACTCCCGCCCCGACCCGGGGCCCGCCACCTCGACTTCCAGCGTACGCATGCCGTGCTCTTGCGCTTTCTTGGCGGCGTCCTCGGCGGCGACCTGCGCCGCGTAAGGCGTCGATTTGCGCGAGCCCTTGAATCCCATTGTGCCTGCCGACGACCAGGCAATGGTATTGCCTTGCACGTCGGTGATCGTGATCATGGTATTGTTGAACGTCGCGTTCACGTGCGCGACGCCCGAAGCGATGTTCTTGCGTTCGCGGCGGCGGACGCGCGTGGCTTCCTTACCCATTCAAAACCCTTTCGCGAAACGGAACCGGCGCCGTCACTTCGTGCTGTTCCACGCGCTATTTCTTCTTGCCGGCGATCGGCTTGGCGGGGCCCTTGCGAGTCCGCGCGTTGGTATGCGTGCGCTGGCCGCGCACCGGCAGGCTGCGGCGGTGACGCAAGCCGCGATAACAACCCAGATCCATGAGCCGCTTGATGTTCATGGAGACTTCGCGCCGCAGGTCGCCTTCGACGATATAGTCGCGGTCGATCACTTCGCGCAGCTGCAACACTTCCTGGTCGGTCAATTGCGACACCCGGCGCGATTCCGGGATCGACACTTTGCCCAGGATTTCGTGGGCCTTGGCGCCGCCAATGCCATAGATGTACTGCAGCGCAATCACGATGCGCTTGTTGGTCGGTAGATTGACCCCCGCGATACGAGCCAAGTTAGTTACTCCTCAAGCCAGTTACTCCTTGCGGCGGTCCGGCCACGGAAGCTCCGTGGCGCCCGGCCGCTCTCCATCGCTTCCAATGTCACGTGAGAAGGCCACAAACGTAAAAAGCCAACGCCTGCCTGCCGCTGCGGCTTGGCATCGCTGCTAAATCTCCGACTGGATATTCGAGGCTTATTAATGGATTCCAAGCGCTTTCGTCAACCTCGGCTGGGTATTTCTTGTACAGACTTGGTCACCGTCGGCGTTTTCCACGCGTTTTGCGCCGGCGCACAGTCGGTCTTGCGCCGGTCCTCGCCGTTGCGGTCTTTTTGCGTCGTGCCGTCGTGCCCTTTTCGGATTTTTTTCCTATGACTATCTTGCCGGGCGGCCTAGTCGGCCGCCGTCTCAGTGACTGAGTTCTTCGCTTTTTTTTTGAGCGGATCCGCTCCCGGCCGGCCGGTCAGACGGCAACACCTTGTCGATGGCGGCGGCCACATCCGGAATGGCAGCCATGCCATTTACGGTGCGCAGCACCCCCTTTTGCCGGTAATAGGCGATCAGCGGGGCGGTTTGATCCCGGTACAACTTGAGCCGGTTACGCAGCACCTCGGGATTATCGTCGGGGCGAAGCTCCTCACCCCGTTCCTTCATCTCGGCGATGCGGCTCTCAATACGCCGCATCAGGGCATCCTCGTCGACCCGCAGCTCGATCACCGCATCGAGTCCAAGCCCTCTGGTCTCCAGCATGCGGTCAAGCGCGACCGCCTGCGGCACGGTACGCGGGAAACCGTCGAGGATGAAACCCTTGCGGGCGTCGGGCTCTTCGATGCGTTGGCCGACGAGGCCGACCACGACGTTATCGGGAACCAAACAGCCGTTAGCCATCATGTCCTTGACTTGCCGGCCGACAGGCGTGCCGGCCTTGACGGCTTCGCGCAGCATTTCTCCGGTCGAAAGTGGGACTATTCCATATTTGGCTACAAGACGCAGCGCTTGGGTTCCCTTACCAGCCCCCGGCGGGCCGAGCAGGATTAGTCTCATCTGCGGCGCCCCCTCAATTTCGATCTTTTTATCAGGCCTTCATACTGGTGAGCCAGCAGATAGCCCTGAATTTGCGCCACCGTATCCATGGTTACGCTGACCACGATCAGCAGCGAGGTGCCGCCGAAATAGAACGGTACTGCCGCATACGAAATCAAAATCTCGGGGAACAAACAAACGACGGCAAGATAGGCCGCCCCGATTACCGTGATTCGCGATAAGACGTAATCGATATATTCCGCCGTACGTTCGCCGGGCCGGATGCCGGGAATGAAACCGCCATGCTTCTTCAAGTTGTCGGCGGTCTCGGTCGGATTGAACACGATCGCCGTGTAGAAGAAGGCGAAGAACACGATCAGCCCGACATAGAGCATGAGAAACAGCGGCCGCCCATGCGCGAGCTGCGTCGTGATGATGGTGAGCCATCCCGGGCCCTGCCCGGCCGTGAAGTTGGCAATCGTCGTCGGCAACAACAGCAGTGACGAGGCGAAGATCGGCGGGATGACGCCCGACGTGTTGAGCTTGAGCGGCAGATGCGAGGACTGCCCCTCGAACATGCGGTTACCGACCTGGCGCTTTGGATACTGGATCAATAGCCGGCGCTGTGCCCGCTCCATAAAAACGATGAAGGTGATAACCGCGATCACCATGAGGATCACGATGAGAATAAGCCCGGTGGACAGCGCGCCCTGGCGGCCGAGTTCCAGTGTGCCGGCAATGGCCGACGGCAATTGCGCGACGATGCCCGACATGATGATGAGCGAGGTGCCGTTGCCGATGCCGCGCTGCGTAATCTGCTCGCCGAGCCACATCAGGAAAATGGTGCCGCCGCTGAGCGTGATCACCGTCGAGATGCGAAAGAACAGGCCGGGATCACTGACCACGTGGCTGGCGCCTTCCAGCCCGACTGAAATGCCGTAGGCCTGGAATGCCGCCAGGACCACCGTCAGATAACGGGTGTACTGGTTGATCATCTTGCGGCCGGCCTCGCCCTCTTTCTTGAGCTGTTCGAGGGTGGGCGACACGGTCGTCATCAGTTGGATGATGATCGAAGCGGAGATGTAGGGCATGATGTTCAGCGCGAAGATCGCCATGCGGTGAATGCCGCCGCCGGCGAACATGTTGAACATGCCCAAAATGCCGCCCTGCTGGGATTGGAAAATCTGGTCCCAGGCGTTCGGATCGATGCCAGGGAGCGGAATGTAAGTGCCGAGCCGATAGACCAGGAGCGCGCCGAGCGTGAACCAGATGCGCTTTTTCAGCTCTTCGGCCTTGGCGAGCGCCGAGAAGTTGAGATTGGCCGCCAGTTGTTCCGCTGCAGAGACCATCTACCGCGCCCCTCTCACCTCGTCATGACCGGGCTGGTCCCGGCCATCCGCCGTTGACAGCTGTAAGTCGTTGATGCCCGGCACAAGGCTGGGCATGACGACCGTCATGCCGCCTGTTCGTTCGCCTCGGTCTGAGGGGCAAGGATTTCGACCGTACCCCCGGCCTTTTCCACGGCAGCGACCGCCGATTTCGATGCACCGTAGACGGAAAGCGCAACTTTCGCCTTGATTTCGCCGCCGCCGAGAAGCCGCACGCCGTCTTTGGTCCGGCGCAGCACGCCGGCTTTGACCAGTGCTGCGGCATCGATCTTGCCGGCGGCATCCAGCATGCCGGCGTCAATCGCCGCCTGGATACGGCCGAGATTCACCTCGTTGAGCTTGCGCGCGAACTTGGTGTTCTTAAACCCACGCTTGGGCAGCCGGCGATGCAGCGGCATCTGGCCGCCCTCGAAACCTTTGATGCGCACGCCGGAGCGTGCCGTCTGGCCCTTGCCGCCGCGACCGCCGGTCTTGCCTTTGCCGGAGCCGATGCCGCGACCGATGCGTTTTCGCGTCTTGCGCGCGCCGGGACGGCCGGCGAGTTGGTGAAGCTCCATGGGTTATTTCTCCACCACTTCGACGAGATGGGCGACTTTGGCGATCATGCCGCGAGTTTGCGGCGTATCGATGAGTTCGGCGACGCGGCCGATCTTGTTTAGCTTGAGCCCGATCAGGGTTTCACGCTGGGTATGAATCCGGCGCGACGGGCTGCCAGTTTGCCGGACTTTGACGGTCTTCCCTGCGTTCTTCTCGGCGTTCATGACGTGCTTCGTCCTCAATCGGCCGCGGCTTCGGCATCGACGTCGCGGCGGCGCGCCTGCAGCGTCGAAACCTTGACGTTGCGGCGTGCAGCGACCGAGCGCGGCGAGTCCTGGCGCTTAAGCGCGTCAAAAGTGGCGCGCACAACGTTATATGGATTGGATGTGCCGATCGACTTAGCAACCACGTCCTGCATGCCGAGCGTCTCGAACACCGCGCGCATCGGACCGCCGGCGATGATGCCGGTGCCGGGAGGTGCGGCGCGCAGATAGACCCGGCCGGCGCCGTGACGGCCGGCAACGTCGTGATGCAGCGTACGGCCTTCGCGCAGCGGCACCCGGGTCAGTCCGCGCTTGGCGGCGTCGGTCGCCTTGCGGATGGCTTCCGGCACTTCGCGGGCCTTGCCATGGCCAAAGCCGACCCGGCCTTTCTGATCGCCGACGACGACCAATGCGGCGAAGCCAAAGCGGCGGCCGCCCTTTACCACTTTGGCGACGCGATTGATGTGCACGAGCTTGTCGACGAACTCGCTGTCGCGCTCTTCGTCTCGCCGCCGTTCGCGGGGTTCACGAGCCATGATGATCTGCCATGTTTGCGTTAGCCTCTGATCCTGGGAAGAGACGACGGAGGACAGATGACGGAGGACGGATGGACGCCCGGCCGCTCTTCCTCATCTGTCCTCTGTCGTCCGTCCTCTGCCTCCGTCATTAGAAATTCAGCCCGCCTTCGCGCGCAGCTTCGGCCAAAGCCTTGACCCGGCCGTGATAGAGATAGCCGCCGCGGTCGAACACGACGTCCTTGACACCCTTCTCTTTGGCGCGTTCGGCAATGAGCTTGCCCACCGCTTTGGCCGCATCGACGCTGGCGCCGGTCTTTAAGTTCTCGCGCGCGTTTTTCTCGATCGAAGAAGCCGCGGCGAGCGTAATGCCAGCATCGTCATCGATCACCTGCGCGTAGATGTGCTTGGACGAGCGGTACACGGTCAGCCGCTTTCGCTCGCCCGCCGCGCGGCGCAGCGTGCCGCGCACGCGCCCCGTACGCCGCATGATCCTATCACTGAGCTTGCTCATAGCGCGGCTCCGTTACTTCTTCTTGCCTTCCTTGCGGAAGATGCGCTCGGCGGCATATTTGATGCCCTTGCCCTTATAGGGTTCCGGCGGCCGATACTCGCGGATCTCGGCGGCGACCTGGCCGACCTTCTGGCGGTCGCTGCCGGTGATGACGATTTCAACCGGCCGCGGCGTGGCGATCGTAATGCCTTCCGGAATCGGGTAGATGATGTCGTGGCTGTAGCCGAGCGCTATCTGCAGGTTCTTGCCCTGCACCGCCGCGCGGTAGCCGACGCCGTTGATTTCGAGGCGCTGCTCGAAGCCCTTGGTGACGCCCGAAATCAGATTGGCAATGAGCGTGCGCGAGGTGCCCCATTGCGCACGGGCGCGCTTGGTCTCGGCGCGGGGCTCGACCTTGATCTGGCCGCCCTCGAGCTTGGCCGCGACGTCGTCATGCAGCACGACGGACAGCGCGCCCTTGGGGCCTTTGACCTTCACGGTCTGGCCCTCGACATTGGCGGTGATCCCGGCAGGCACCGCGATAGCTTTCTTGCCGATACGCGACATCAGAACACCGTGCAGAGGATTTCGCCGCCGACATTGGCGTCGCGGGCGTCGTGGTCGGCCATGACGCCTTTCGGCGTCGATACGATGGTGACGCCGAGTCCGTTATTGATACGCGGCATGTTCTTAACCGAAGTGTAGACGCGGCGGCCCGGCTTCGACACCCGCTCAATTTCGCGGATGACCGGCTCCCCGTCGAAATATTTCAGCTCGATCTCGATCTCGGAGCGGCCGTCTTTCTCGACCACCGCGTAGCCGCGGATATAGCCCTCGTTCTTGAGCACTTCGAGCACGCTCTCGCGCAGCCGCGAGTTGGGTGAGGTGACCTTGCCCTTGTTGCGCATCTGCGCATTGCGAATGCGGGACAGGAGATCGCCGAGCGGATCGTTCATGGCCATCGTGCGCTCCTCCCTACCAGCTCGACTTCACCAGGCCCGGGATCAGCCCCTTCGAGCCGAGCTCCCGCAATGCGATGCGCGACAATTTATGCTTGCGGTAGAAGCCACGAGGCCGGCCGGTTAATTCGCAGCGATTGCGGATGCGGGTGGCGGAGGAGTTACGCGGCAGTTCGGCGAGCTTGAGCGTGGCAGCGAAACGCTCCTCCACCGGCTTCGACTTGTCGCGGGCGATCGCCTTGAGCCGCATGCGGCGGCCGGAATATTTCTTCGACATCCGGCGGCGCCGGGTGTTCTTCTCGATCGAACTCTTCTTCGCCATCTCGTTCTCCAAACTGTCCCGCGTCTGAGGCTTTTCGGCCTCACTGCCGGAACGGAAAATTAAACGCCGTCAACAACGCGCGCGCCTCGTCGTCATTGCGCGCCGTGGTGCAGACCGTGATATCCATCCCCCAGATGTCGGCGGCCTTGTCGTAGTCGATTTCCGGGAACACGATGTGCTCCTTGATGCCAAGCGTGTAATTGCCGCGGCCGTCGAAACTCTTCGGGTTAAGCCCGCGGAAGTCGCGCACCCGCGGCAGCGCGATATTGATGAGGCGGTCGATGAACTCGTACATGCGCGCCTTGCGCAACGTCACTTTGCAGCCGATCGGCTGGCCGGTGCGCACCTTGTAGGTCGCGATCGATTTTCGCGCTTTGGTGACCACCGCCTTTTGTCCGGCAATCAGCGCGAGATCGGCAGCAGCGCCGTCGACCTTCTTCTTGTCGGCGACGCCTTCGCCGATGCCCATATTGATGACGACCTTGTCCAGCGTGGGCACCTGGAAGAGGTTCTTATAACCGAACTGCCGGGCGAGTTTGGCGCGGATCGCTTCCTCGAACTGCACCTTGAGCCGAGCCGGCACCCGCGGCTCGGGCTCGCGCGGCGCAACCGGCTTGCCTGGCTTGCCGGCCTTGCCGTCGGCCGCGGCCTTATCGGCCCGCGCCTGCTTTGCCAACTTCTTGTCGTCCTTCTCGGCCTTGGCGGCCTGCTCGGGCGTCGGCGGCCGCGGGGACCTGTCCGGCTTCTTCGCTTGTTTCTCGTCCGTATCAGCCATCGATCTCAACTCCCGAACGCTTGGCAAAGCGAACTTTCTTGCGGTCCTCGCCTTTGCCGACGAATTTGAAGCCGACGCGGGTCGGCTTGCCGTCCTTCGGATCGGCGAGCGCGACGTTCGACAGGTGGATCGGCGCTTCCTTGGAAATGATACCGCCTTCCTGCGAGGCGCTCTGGCGCTGGTGGCGCTTGACCATATTGACCCCGCGCACCAGCACGCGCGCGTCGTCGCGGCGCATTTCGATGACCTCGCCGGTACGGCCCTTGTCACGGCCTGCGATGACGATGACGTTGTCGCCCTTTTTGATTTTCGCCGCCATTACAGCACCTCGGGCGCCAGCGAAATGATTTTCATGTGGTTCTTGGCACGCAGTTCCCGTGGCACCGGACCGAAAATGCGGGTGCCGACCGGCTCCATCTGCGGATTGATCAGTACCGCGGCGTTGCGGTCGAAGCGGATGATCGATCCGTCGGCGCGCTTGATGTCCTTGGAGATACGCACGATCACCGCCTTCATCACGTCGCCCTTTTTGACCCGGCCGCGCGGGATCGCCTCTTTCACCGACACGACGATGACGTCGCCGATGGTGGCGTATTTGCGCTTACTGCCGCCCAACACCTTAATGCACATGACACGGCGCGCGCCGGAATTGTCCGCCACGTCGAGATTGGTTTGCATCTGGATCATGGGTTACCCCACTCTTTCCATTCCGGTCGCATCACGCTTACGACGCCTTCTTCTTCTCACCGCGCACCACCGCCCACCGTTTGAGCTTGGAAATCGGGCGGTGCTCTTCGATCCATACGATGTCGCCGACCTTGAACTCGTTGTTCTCGTCGTGGGCGTAATACTTCTTGGTGCGGCGGATCGTCTTCTTGAAAATGGGATGGGTGAAGCGGCGCTCAACTCGCACCACTAAAGTCTTGGCCTGTTTGTCGCTCACCACGACGCCTTGGAGCGTTCGCTTCGGCATCTTGATCCTCTCAACTCTTCGCCGCGGCCAGCTTCGATGGAGCTTGACGCTTGGTCCGCGCGATCGTCTTCAATCGCGCGATGTCGCGCCGGACCTCGCGCACGCGCGCGGTATTTTCCAACTGACCGCTGGCACGCTGGAAGCGCAGGTTGAAGTGCTCCTTCTTGAGCTTGAGCACTTCATCGTCGATCTGATCGATCGTCATCGCTCTGATATCGGCCGGTTTCATGTCACGCGCCTACTCGCTGATCCGCTCGACGAAACGGGTCTTGATCGGCAATTTGGCGGCGGCCAGCGCCAGCGCCTCCTTGGCGACGTCAATGGTGACGCCGTCGATCTCGAACAGAATGCGGCCCGGTTTTACGCGCGCGACCCAGAGCTCGGGCGTGCCCTTGCCGGAGCCCATGCGCACTTCGAGCGGCTTCTTCGACACCGGCACATCCGGAAACAAACAAATCCAGACGCGGCCGGAGCGCTTCATGTGCCGGGTGAGCGCGCGGCGCGCCGCCTCAATCTGGCGCGCGGTGACCCGCTCGGGCTCGAGAGCCTTGAGGCCATACTGACCGAACGCCAGGTCGATCGCACTCGAAGCGATGCCGTGGATGCGCCCTTTGTGCGCCTTGCGAAATTTCGTCCGCATCGGTTGCAGCATGGCTTTAAGCCTCTGTCCCAATCCGCTCGTTCACGCCGCGTCCCGCCGCGGCCGGCCGACATCGCCTTCGGCCATCTTCTTGTCCTGCGCCATCGGGTCGTGTTCCATGATCTCGCCCTTGAAGATCCACACCTTCACGCCACAGGTGCCGTAGGTGGTGAACGCGGTGGCGACCCCGTAATCGACGTCGGCGCGCAGCGTATGCAGCGGCACGCGGCCCTCGCGGTACCATTCCATGCGCGCGATTTCGGCGCCGCCGAGCCGGCCCGAGCAATTGATGCGGATGCCGCCGGCGCCGAGCCGCATTGCCGACTGCACGGCGCGCTTCATGGCGCGGCGGAATGCGACGCGGCGTTCGAGCTGCTGCGCGATCAATTCGGCGACCAGCTGAGCGTCGAGCTCGGGCTTGCGGATTTCCACGATATTGATCACGACATCGCTGTCGGTGAGGGCGGCGACCTTGCGGCGCAGTTTCTCGATGTCGGCGCCCTTCTTGCCGATGACGACGCCGGGGCGCGCCGAGTGGATGGTGACGCGGCATTTCTTATGCGGCCGCTCGATCACGATCTTGGACACCGCGGCCTGTTTGAGCTCCGCCATCAGCACCTTGCGGATTTCCATATCCTCGTGCAGCAGCGCGCCATAGCTCGATTTGCCGGCATACCAGCGCGAATCCCAGGTGCGGTTGATGCCGAGTCGCAACCCGACCGGATTGACCTTTTGACCCATAGTGCTCTCCTCGCCGCTCCCGTTACGCCTGTGCCTCGACTTCGCGCACCACGATGGTGAGGTGCGAGAACGGCTTGAAAATCGCTCCGACGCGGCCGCGCGCGCGCGGCGAGTGCCGCTTGATCACGATAGCCTTGCCGACGTGAGCCTCGACGACGACGAGATCGTCTACGTCGAGATCGTGATTGTTCTCCGCATTGGCGATCGCCGATTCCAGGCATTTGCGCACGTCGCGGGCGATGCGCTTACGCGAGAATTCGAGATCGGCGAGCGCGGTCGCAACCTTCTTGCCGCGGATAAGCTGCGCCAACAGGTTCAGCTTCTGCGGGCTGATCCGCAGCATGCGGGCCACCGCTTTCGCCTCATTGTCGGAGAGCGCACGGTCGCGCTTTTTCTTGCTCATCGCAGCTCTCCCAACCTCACGACCCGCCTGCCGCCGGCGCAGCGGCACCCGGCGCCGCGGGCGCTGCTCCCGGCGCCGCCGGCGCCGCGCCCTCGCCCGGTGCACCCGCGCGCTTGGCCTTGCGATCCGACGAGTGGCCGTAGAACGAACGGGTCGGCGCAAATTCGCCGAATTTGTGCCCGACCATTTCCTCGGTGACGATTACCGGAATGTGCTTCTGGCCGTTGTAGACGCCGAAGGTTAAGCCCACGAATTGCGGCAGGATGGTCGAGCGACGCGACCAGATGCGGATCATTTCGTGACGTCCGGACGAGCGCGCGGCATCGGCCTTTTTCAGCAGATAACCGTCGACAAACGGACCCTTCCAGACCGAACGAGTCATAATCGCTCCTACTTCTGCTTCTTGCGCGCGTGACGGCTCATCATGATGAATTTCGCTGTCGACTTGTTCTTGCGCGTCTTCATGCCCTTGGTCGGCTTGCCCCACGGCGTCACCGGATGCCGGCCGCCGCGCGTGCGGCCGCCGAGCGGATGATCGACCGGATTCATGGTCTCGCCGCGCACGTGACCGCGGCGTCCCATCCACCGGGTGCGCCCGGCCTTGCCGATCGAAACGTTCATATTGTCCGGATTCGACACCGCGCCGACGGTGGCGAGGCAGCGCCCGTGAACCAGGCGCTGCTCGCCGGAATTCAGTCTTAAGATCACATATTCGCCGTCGCGGCCGACAATCTGGGCATAGGTGCCGGCCGACCGGGCGACCTGGCCGCCCTTGCCGATTTTCAGCTCGATATTGTGGACGATGGTGCCGACCGGAATATTGGCGATTGGCATGGCGTTGCCGGGTTTTACGTCGACATGCTCGCCGGCGACGATGCTGTCGCCGACCGCGAGGCGCTGCGGCGCCAGGATGTAGGCGAGTTCGCCGTCGTCGTATTTGACCAGCGCAATGAAACCGGTGCGGTTCGGATCGTATTCCAGCCGCTCGACCTTCGCCGCCATATCGAACTTGCGGCGCTTGAAATCGATCTTGCGGTAGGCCTGCTTGTGGCCGCCGCCGCGATAGCGAATGGTGATACTGCCGCCATTGTTGCGGCCGCCGCTGGAATTCTTGCCTTCGGTCAGCGCTTTGACCGGCTTGCCGGCATGAAGTCCCGCGCGATCGACGAGAACGAGCTGGCGCTGGCCGGGCGTAACCGGATTATAGCTTTTGAGTGCCATCGCGCGCGCTCCCTATAGCCCGGTCGTGACGTCGATCGTTTGGCCCTCTTCGAGGGTCACGATCGCGCGCTTGGTGTCGGAGGTGCGGCCGTAGCGGCCGCGAAACGTCTTCCATTTGCCGCGGCGGCGCAGCGTGTTCACGCTTTTGACCTTGACGTCGAACAGTTTCTCGACCGCTTCCTTGATCTGCGGCTTGGTCGCGGTCATGGCGACCTTGAACACGACCTTGTTGAATTCGGACGCGTTGGTTGCCTTCTCGGTGATGAGCGGCGCGACGATAATGTCGTAATGGCGCGGATCGGTCGTGGTCATTTGAATCGCGCCTCCAATGCGTCGACGGCGGCGCGCGTCAGAACAAGCTTTCGCCGCCGCATGATGTCGTAGACATTGATGCCGGCGACCGGCAGCACGTCGATATTCGGGATATTGCGCGCCGCTGTGCGCACGTCGTCGACGACCTCGGCGCCGTCGATGAATAGTGCGTTAGAAACGCCGAGCTTGTCGAAATGGCCGCGCAACTCCTTGGTCTTGGCTTCCTTCACGGCGAGCGCCTCGATCACGATGATGCCGCCGTCCTTGGCCTTGGCGGACAGCGCGTGCTTGAGCGCCAGCGCGCGGACCTTCTTCGGCAGGCCGATCTCGTGACTGCGGGTGTGCGGGCCGAACGAGCGGCCGCCGCCGCGGAACAGATTCACGCGCGCCGAACCGTGACGCGCGGAACCAGTACCCTTCTGCCGGTACATTTTCTTGCCGGTGCGATCGATGTCCGCGCGGTTCTTCACTTCATGCGTGCCGGCGCGGCGCTTCGCCAATTGCCAAACGACACAGCGATGGATGAGATCGGTGCGCGGCTCGAGACCGAAAATGGCGTCGGACAACGTGACGGAGCCCGCTTTCTTGCCGTCGAGCGTGGTGACTTGCAGTTCCATGTCACGCGCCCTCCCCGGCCGGGCCGACCGCGACAGGCGCTTCGGCCGCATTGTCGGCGAGCTTGAACTTGCCGGGCTTCGGCACGCCGTCCGGCAGCTTCTTCTTCACCGCGTCGCGCACCATGATCCAGCCGCCCTTGACGCCGGGCACGGCGCCTTCGACCAGGATCAAGCCGCGCGCGACGTCGGTCTGCCGGACTTTCAGGTTGAGCGTGGTCACCCGGTCGACGCCAAGATGACCGGGCATCTTCTTGTTCTTGAACGTCTTTCCTGGATCCTGCCGGCCGCCGGTCGAGCCGATCGAGCGATGCGAGATCGACACGCCGTGGCTCGCCCGCAGGCCGGAAAAATTCCAGCGCTTCATGCCGCCGGCCCAGCCCTTGCCGGTCGAAGTACCGGCGACATCGACATATTGACCAACGACGAAATGATCCGCGGTGATCTCCGCGCCGACCGGAATGAGCGCATCGTCGTCGACCCGGAACTCGGCGAGCTTGCGCTTCGGCTCAACCTTGACGACGGCGAAGTGGCCGCGATCGGCCCTGGTGGTGCTCTGCACCTTGCGCGGGCCGGCGCCGAGCTGCAGCGCGACGTAGCCGTTCTTGTCCTTGGTGCGGTGACCCACGACCTGGCAATTGCCAAGCCGCAACACCGTCACCGGCACATGCTCGCCGCTCTCGGTGAACAGCCGAGTCATTCCGACTTTTTGCGCAAGCACCCCGGAACGCATTTTCTTCTTCTCCCCGCCTTAGAGCTTGATCTCGACGTCGACGCCGGCGGCAAGGTCGAGCTTCATCAGCGCATCGACGGTCTGCGGCGTCGGATCGACGATGTCGAGCAGACGCTTATGCGTGCGCATTTCGAATTGCTCACGGCTTTTCTTGTCGATATGCGGCGAGCGGTTCACAGTGAATTTTTCGATCCTGGTCGGCAGCGGGATCGGACCGCGGACCTGTGCGCCGGTACGCTTGGCGGTGTTGACGATCTCGCGCGTCGACGCATCGAGGATGCGGTGGTCGAACGCCTTGAGCCGGATGCGGATATTCTGGCCGTTCATGGTGTCCCGGATGACGGACGACAGATGACGGACGACAGATGAACTATCGCCGCCTCGGTCGTCACTTCATGTCCCGTCCTCTGTTCTGTCGTCCGTCGTCTGTCCTCGGTCGACCGCTTACTCGATGATGCTCGCCACCACGCCGGCGCCGACGGTGCGGCCGCCCTCGCGAATGGCGAAACGCAGCTTCTCTTCCATGGCGATCGGCACGATCAGCGTCACTTCCATGGCGATATTGTCGCCCGGCATCACCATCTCGGTACCCTCCGGCAGCGTCACCACGCCGGTCACGTCGGTGGTGCGGAAGTAGAATTGCGGCCGGTAATTGGTGAAGAACGGCGTGTGGCGCCCGCCCTCTTCCTTGGTAAGGATGTAGGCCTCGGCCTTAAATTTGGTGTGCGGCTTCACCGAACCCGGCTTGCACAGCACCTGCCCACGTTCCACCTCTTCGCGCTTGGTGCCGCGAAGGAGACAACCGACGTTGTCGCCGGCTTCGCCCTGATCGAGCAGCTTGCGGAACATTTCAACGCCGGTGACGACGGTCTTCTGCGTCGGCTTGATGCCGACAATCTCGACTTCCTCGCCGACCTTAATGATGCCGCGCTCGATACGGCCGGTGCAGACCGTGCCGCGGCCGGAGATCGAAAACACGTCTTCGACCGGCATCAGGAATGGCTGATCCTTAGGGCGCTCCGGCTGCGGAATGTAGTCATCCACCGCCTTCATCAACGCGTCGATCGAGTTCTTGCCCAGTTCCGGATTCTTGTCCTCGAGCGCCGCCAGCGCCGAGCCCTTGATGACGGGAATCTTGTCGCCCGGGAAATTGTATTTCGACAGCAGCTCACGCACTTCGAGCTCGACGAGCTCAAGGAGCTCAGGATCGTCGACCATGTCGACTTTGTTGAGGTAAACGACGAGCGCCGGCACGCCGACCTGACGCGCCAGCAGAATGTGCTCGCGGGTCTGCGGCATCGGCCCATCCGCAGCGCTCACCACCAGGATCGCGCCGTCCATCTGGGCGGCTCCGGTGATCATGTTCTTCACATAGTCGGCGTGCCCGGGGCAGTCGACATGCGCGTAATGCCGCTTATCGGTCTCGTACTCGACGTGAGCAGTGGCGATGGTGATGCCGCGCGCCTTCTCCTCTGGAGCTTTGTCGATCTGGTCATAGGCCGTGAATTGCGCCTGACCCTTTGCTGCCGCGACCTTGGTGATCGCCGCCGTCAACGTCGTCTTGCCGTGATCGACGTGACCGATCGTGCCGATGTTGCAATGCGGTTTGGTGCGCTGGAATTTTTCCTTGGCCATGGGACTCTCCGTTCGGGTCTTCTCTCTAATCCTTGTGAATGTTCGTCAGGCGAACTTTGCCTGAACCTCTTCGGCGATGGCTTTCGGCACTTCTGCGTAGTGGTCGAACTGCATCGTGAACGTGGCGCGCCCCTGTGACATGGAGCGCAGGTTATTGACGTAGGAGAACATGTTGGCGAGCGGCACCATCGCATTGATGACGTTGGCGTTGCCGCGCATGTCCTGGCCCTGAATCTGGCCGCGTCGCGAATTGAGATCGCCGATGACCGAGCCGGTGTATTCCTCCGGCGTCACCACCTCGACCTTCATGATCGGCTCGAGCAGCGCCGGGCCGCCCTTCTGCAGCGCCTCGCGCATTGCCGCACGAGCGCAGATCTCGAACGCCATCGCCGAGGAATCGACATCGTGCGAGGCGCCGTCGATGAGGCTGACCTTGATATCGACCACCGGGAAGCCGGCGAGCACGCCGGAGCCCAATGACCCTTCGAGCCCCTTCTCGACCGCCGGGAAGAATTCGCGCGGCACCGAACCGCCGACGATCTCGTTCTCGAACACAAATCCCGCACCGGGCGCGCTCGGCTCGGCCACGATCTTGATGCGCGCGAACTGGCCGTGGCCGCCGGTCTGCTTCTTATGGGTATAGTCGACCGTGGCGGGCCGGGTGATCTTTTCGCGATAGGCCACTTGTGGCGCGCCAATATTGGCGTCGACCTTGTAAGTTCGCTTGAGGATGTCGACCTTGATGTCGAGGTGGAGCTCGCCCATGCCCTTGATGATGGTCTGGCCGGATTCCTGATCGGTATGAACACGGAACGAGGGATCCTCGGCCACGAGCTTGGCCAGCGCCACACCGAGCTTTTCCTGGTCGGCTTTCGATTTCGGCTCGATCGCAATTTCGATGACCGGATCCGGGAATTCCATTTTTTCCAGGATGACCGGTTTTTGCGGATCGCACAGCGTGTCGCCGGTGCGCACCTCTTTAAGGCCGGCCAGGGCCACGATGTCGCCGGCAAAAGCCTCTTTGATGTCTTCGCGGTTGTTGGCGTGCATAAGCAGCATGCGGCCGACGCGCTCCTTGCGGTCCTTGGTCGAGTTCAACACGCCGGTTGAGCTCTCGAGCTTGCCCGAATAAATGCGGCAGAAGGTGATGGTGCCGACGAATGGATCGTCCATAATCTTAAAGGCAAGCAACGCCATGGGCTCGGAATCCAAGGCCTTGCGCTCGACTTCATTACCCTTGAGGTCAACGCCCTTGACCGGCGGCACGTCAACCGGCGACGGCAGATAATCGACCACGGCATCAAGGAGCGGCTGCACGCCCTTATTCTTGAAGGCTGAGCCGCACAGCACCGGAAAGAACGTGCTGGAAATGGTCGCCTTACGGATGAGACGCTTGAGCGTGGCGACGTCGGGTTCCTTGCCTTCGAGGTATGCGGTCATCGCGGCGTCGTCGAGCTCGACCGCAGCCTCGATCAGTTTCTCACGATATTCCTTGGCCTGATCGAGCAATTCTGCCGGAATCTCGATGTCATGGTACTTAGCGCCAAGCGTCTCTTCGTCCCAGACCACGCCGACCATGCGGACGAGATCGATGATGCCCTTAAATTGGCTTTCGGCGCCGATCGGCAGCTGAATCGCGACCGGCCTGGCGCCGAGACGGTCGACGATGTCCTTGAGGCACTGGAAATAATCAGCGCCGATCTTGTCCATCTTATTGCAGAAGACGATGCGCGGGACGTTGTAGCGGTCGCCCTGACGCCAGACCGTCTCGGTCTGCGGCTCAACGCCCTGATTGGAATCGAGCACGCAGACGGCGCCATCGAGCACGCGCAAGCTACGTTCCACTTCGATGGTGAAATCGACGTGGCCGGGCGTATCGATAATGTTCAGCCGCTTGCCGTTCCACAGCGCAGTCGTCGCGGCTGAAGTGATGGTGATGCCGCGCTCCTGTTCCTGCTCCATCCAGTCCATGGTCGCGGCGCCCTCGTGCACCTCGCCCATCTTGTGGCTCTTGCCGGTGTAATAGAGGACACGCTCGGTCGTCGTGGTCTTGCCGGCATCGATGTGGGCCATGATGCCGAAGTTGCGGTAGTCCTCGATCGGGTGAGTGCGGGGCATGGGGAAATCCTTCGCTGTCGCCGGCTTCACCAGCGATAGTGCGAGAACGCGCGGTTGGCTTCCGCCATCCGGTGCGTGTCTTCGCGCTTCTTTACGGCATTCCCCCTATTATTCGACGCGTCGAGCAGCTCCGCGGAGAGCCGCTCGGTCATCGTTTTTTCGTTGCGTTCGCGGGCGGCGGAGATGATCCAGCGGATGCCGAGCGCCTGGCGCCGCGAGCTGCGTACCTCGACCGGTACCTGGTAGGTGGCGCCGCCGACGCGCCGCGAACGAACTTCGATCGACGGCATGACATTGTCGAGCGCCTGCTGGAATACGGCGACCGGACTCTGCCGCGTCTTGCCCTCGATGATGTCGAGCGCGCCATAGACGATGTTCTCGGCCACCGACTTCTTGCCGGCATGCATCACCGAGTTCATGAATTTCGTGACCACGACGTTCCCGAATTTCGGGTCCGGCAGGATCTCGCGCTTGTCTGCCCTATGGCGGCGGGACATCTCGTTATTTCCTTCGTCTCACGTTCCTTAAGAACGCAAAACGACCCGTTATTTGGGTCGTTTTGCTCCGTATTTCGATCGCCGCTGCTTGCGGTTTTTTACGCCCTGCGTGTCGAGCACACCGCGGAGGATGTGATAGCGCACGCCGGGCAAATCTTTGACGCGGCCGCCGCGGATCATCACCACCGAATGCTCCTGCAGGTTATGGCCTTCACCCGGGATATAGCCGATGACTTCGAAACCGTTGGTCAACCGGACTTTTGCGACCTTGCGCAGCGCCGAGTTCGGCTTCTTCGGCGTCGTGGTGTAGACGCGGGTGCAGACGCCGCGCTTTTGCGGGCTCTGCTGCAAAGCCGGCACCTTCTTCTTAGCGTGCTGCGTGACCCGCGGCTTGCGAATGAGCTGATTGATCGTCGGCATCCGTTACTTCGCTCCTGGTCCCAGTCGTTCATTCCCGCACATTGCGCGAATCCATCCGCGCAAAACCAAATCGCGCCATCCGCTTCTCAGCGCGGAAGGGCGCTTGGCCTTCGCAGAGGACCGCGATGCGAGCGCGGTCATGCCCTTGATCGCCTGACTTTTCGTAGTCAGCGGCAGCGTTTGAGCTTCCTTCGTCGAGGCGTCACGCCGCGTCCGAGCCAATAAAGCTAAGATTCACAATAGCTTATTCGGGTACCCGGCAGGCCGTTCCGACTGGCGAAGCTCACCGCCTGCCGAAAAGTGGGCGGTATGTATCGGCGCTACCGCCCCAAGTCAAGCCGATATGGTCATGAAACTGCGGTGGCGCAAGCACATCTGGGATATCGGCGGGTCACCGATTATCCGGGCTCCATGACTTTCGCCCTGATGAGGCGTACCACCTCCTCACTGCGCATAAAGGCGATGCAGTTTTTGGCCGCGGCACCGTTTTGGGAAACGGCCGAGAGTCCGGCCGCATAGATAATCACGTTTTGCAGCTCATTCGGCAGCGGTCCGACGAGTTCGGCACCCTTTATAGGCAGAATGGCCACTATCTGCTGCATTCCGATCTCAGCCTCGCCCGCGGCGACAAGCTCGGCCACCGGGCGGCTTGTCAGCTTGGTCTTCGGCTTCATCGCCTCCGCGATCCCAAGCCGCTGCAACAGCGCCGCAATGTAGGCGCCGCTCGGGCCGTCGCTGTAGGCGATCGAGCGCGCGGCAATGAGCGCGCGCTTAAGCGCAACGACGGTCGAGATATCAGGTTTTTGAGCGCCGGCTTTGACCGCGAGTCCGACCGAGGAACGCGTAATATCGGCCGTACCGCCCGCCGCAATCTTGCCGGCCCCTACCAGCGTATCCAGTTCCGGCCGCGGCAGCAGAGCAATGTCGAAAGCTGCGCCCGCCTCGATCTCTTTTTGCAGCACGGAGGTCAAACGAAATTCGATCTCGACCGCGACGCCGCTCGCGCGCTCGAACAGCGGCACAATGTCCATCATGAGGGAGCGCATTGCGCCGCCGCTGAGGATTTTGATGGTTGCGGACTTCAGGTCCCACCTGTAGCCCGGCTTGAGCGCGGCGAAAGCCGGAAACAATCGCTCGGCTCGAATTACTGTCCCGAGCTTCGCTTCGCTCAACCCAGGCGGCAGAAAAGGGCCGCCCAATGGGCGGCCCTTTATTTTGTCTAAGGGAGCGTTACTCCGCCGCCGGCAGCGCCGCGGGTTCCGCCGCTGCCTCGGCTTTGATCGCCGCCGCTTCCTTTTCCTTCTCGCGCTCGGCGAGAATGAGCGCATCGCGTTTGATCGCGACCTCGCGGATCTTGTTCATCATCGCGCCGGTCCCTGCCGGGATCAGGCGGCCGACGATGACGTTCTCCTTCAAGCCGTCGAGCGTGTCCGCCTTGCCGTTGACCGCGGCTTCGGTGAGCACGCGCGTCGTCTCCTGGAACGACGCCGCCGAGATGAACGAACGCGTCTGCAGCGATGCCTTGGTGATGCCAAGGAGCACCGGATGCGCGGTCGCCGGCTTCTTTCCGTCCGCCACGAAACGCGCGTTGACCTCGTCGAACTCGATCTTGTCGATCTGCTCGCCCTGGATCAGATCGGTTTCGCCGGTATCGTCGATCTCGACCTTCTGCAGCATCTGGCGAACGATCACCTCGATGTGCTTATCGTTGATGGCGACACCTTGGAGCCGATAGACCTCCTGGATCTCGTTGACTAGGTAGCCGGCCAGCTCCTCGACGCCCTTGATCGCCAGGATGTCGTGCGGCGCCGGGTTGCCTTCGACGATGAAGTCGCCCTTCTCGATGATGTCGCCGTCCTGCAAGTGGATGTGCTTGCCTTTCGCGACGAGATACTCCTTGGGCTCCTCGCCCTTGTCGGTCGGCTCGATGGTGATGCGCCGCTTATTCTTGTAGTCGCGGCCGAAGCGGACGGTGCCGGAAATCTCCGCGATCACTGCGGATTCCTTCGGCCGCCGGGCCTCGAACAGTTCGGCGACGCGCGGCAGACCGCCGGTGATGTCGCGCGTCTTGGCGCTCTCCGTCGGAATTCGCGCGATGACGTCGGCCGCCCTCACCGTGGCGCCCGGATCGACCGAGATGATGGCGTCGACCGCCAGCATGTAACGAGCGTCGCCGCCGCGGCTCAGCTTCAGTATCTTGCCGTCCTTGCCTTTGATCACCAAAGCCGGACGCAGATCCTGTTGGCCGCGGGCGGAGCCCGAGCGCCAATCGATCACCACGCGCTTGGCGATGCCGGTGGATTCGTCGAGCGTTTCCGTCATCGATTGACCTTCAACCAGGTCCTCGAAGCCGACTACGCCCTCGACCTCGGTGAGAATCGGACGGGTGTATGGATCCCACTCGGCAATGCGCTGGCCGCGCTTGATGTGCTCACCGTCGGTGACCTTGAGCCGCGCACCGTACTGAATACGGTGTACGGCGCGTTCGGTCCCGTCGGGATCGAGCACCGCGACGATGAGATTGCGGTTCATCGCGATCATGTCGCCGTCCGAATTGCGGGCGACGTTCAAATTCTTGATCTTGACGGTGCCTTCGAAGTTCAATTCGACGAACGATTGCTCCGAAATCTGCGCCGCACCGCCGATATGGAACGTGCGCATCGTGAGCTGGGTGCCCGGCTCGCCGATCGACTGCGCGGCGATGACGCCCACCGCCTCGCCCATATTGACTGGAGTGCCGCGAGCGAGATCGCGCCCATAGCACGCGCCGCAGACGCCGGTCATCGTCTCGCAGGTCAGCACTGAACGGATTTTCACCTCTTGCACACCGGCATTAACCAGGCGTTCGACGTGCTGCTCCTCAAGCAACGTGGCGTTCGGTACCAGCACTTCGTTGCTGGTCGGATCGCGCACGTCCGCGGCGGTAGTGCGGCCGAGGATGCGGCTTGCCAGCGAGGCGACGACCGTGCCGGCGTCGATGATGGCGCGCACCTTGATGCCCCGCGTCGTGCCGCAGTCGACATCGGTGATGATGCAGTCCTGCGCCACGTCGACGAGGCGGCGCGTCAGATAGCCGGAGTTCGCGGTTTTGAGCGCGGTGTCCGCGAGACCCTTGCGGGCACCGTGGGTCGAGTTGAAGTACTCGAGCACCGAGAGCCCTTCCTTGAAGTTGGAGATGATTGGGCTCTCGATGATTTCGCCCGACGGCTTCGCCATCAGGCCGCGCATGCCGGCAAGCTGGCGCATTTGCGCCGGCGAGCCGCGAGCGCCGGAATGCGCCATCATGTAGATCGAGTTGACCTGTGCTTCGGCGCCCTTCTCCGCCGCGGGGCGCGCGGTGGAGATTTCCTTCATCATCGCCTCGGCGATCTCCTCGGTGCACTTCGACCAGGCATCGACGACCTTGTTGTACTTCTCGCCCTGCGTAATCAGGCCGTCGTTGTATTGCTGCTCGAATTCCTTGACGAGTTCCCGGGTCTTCTCGACGCTGCCGCGCTTGGAGTGCGGCACCACCATATCGTCCTTGCCGAAAGAGATGCCGGCCTTGAACGCATGGTGGAAGCCGAGCGCCATGACGCGGTCGCAGAAGATCACCGTCTCTTTCTGCCCGCAGTGGCGGTAGACCGTATCGATCATCGAGGAGATTTCGCGCTTCGTCATCAGCTTGTTGACGAGGTCGAACGGTACCTTGGCATGCTTCGGCAGCACTTCGCCGAGCAGGGCGCGACCAGGAGTAGTCTCGCGCAGTTTGCGCACCGCCTTGCCGTTCTCGTCGACGCCCTCCCAGGAATACTAAATCGGGGTGTGCAGCCCGATCTTGCTTTCCTGCAGCGCGTGCTCGACTTCGCTGATGTTGCGGTAGAAGCCCTGCACGACGTTTTTTTTCTTTAGATCGCGCTCCAACTCCTTCTGCGGATGGAGCTCAAGCCTCCACTTTCGCGGATCGTTCTTATCCTCGATCGACAGGTAATAGAGGCCGAGCACGATGTCCTGCGACGGCACGATGATCGGCGAGCCGTTGGCCGGGTGCAGGATGTTGTTGGTCGACATCATAAGCACGCGCGCTTCGAGCTGCGCCTCGAGCGACAGCGGCACGTGCACCGCCATTTGGTCGCCGTCGAAGTCGGCGTTAAACGCCGCGCACACCAGCGGATGGAGCTGAATCGCCTTGCCTTCGATCAGTACCGGCTCGAATGCCTGGATGCCAAGCCGGTGCAGCGTCGGCGCGCGGTTGAGCAACACCGGATGCTCGCGGATCACCTCGTCGAGGATGTCCCAGACTTCGGGCTTCTCCTTCTCGACGAGCTTTTTCGCTTGCTTCACCGTGGTCGACAAGCCCTTGGCATCGAGCCGCGAATAGATGAACGGCTTGAACAGTTCGAGCGCCATCTTTTTCGGCAGCCCGCACTGATGCAGCTTCAGCTCGGGACCGACCACGATCACCGAACGGCCGGAATAGTCGACCCGCTTGCCGAGGAGATTCTGCCGGAACCGGCCCTGCTTGCCTTTGAGCATGTCGGCGAGCGATTTGAGCGGCCGCTTGTTGGCGCCGGTGATGACGCGGCCGCGGCGGCCGTTGTCGAACAACGCGTCGACTGCTTCCTGCAGCATCCGCTTCTCGTTGCGGATGATGATGTCGGGCGCGCGCAGCTCGATGAGTCGCTTCAAGCGGTTATTGCGGTTGATGACGCGGCGATAGAGGTCGTTGAGGTCGGACGTAGCGAAGCGCCCGCCGTCGAGCGGCACCAGCGGCCGCAGATCGGGCGGGATCACCGGCACATGGGTGAGGATCATCCATTCCGGCTTGTTTTTCGATTGGATAAACGCCTCGATCAGCTTCAGCCGCTTGGCGAGCTTCTTCGGCTTGAGCTCCGAGGTCGAACTCGATAATCTCCTGGCGCAGATCGGCCGCCATCTTCTCGAGATCGAGCGCTTTGAGCATTTCACGGATCGCTTCCGCGCCGATCATGGCGGTGAAGCTGTCGGCGCCGAATTGGTCCTGGGCCTTTACGTAATCGTCCTCGCTCAGAAGCTGACGATCCTTGAGCGGGGTCAACCCCGGCTCGAGCACGACGTAATGCTCGAAATACAGAATGCGCTCGAGGTCCTTGAGCGTCATGTCGAGGAGAAGCCCGATCCGGCTCGGCAGCGATTTGAGGAACCAGATATGCGCCACCGGCGCGGCCAATTCGATATGGCCCATGCGCTCGCGCCGCACCCGCGACAGCGTCACTTCGACCGAGCACTTCTCGCAGATGATGCCCTTGTACTTCATGCGCTTGTACTTGCCGCACAAGCACTCGTAGTCCTTGATCGGCCCAAAGATGCGCGCGCAGAACAGGCCGTCGCGTTCGGGCTTGAACGTCCGGTAATTGATGGTCTCGGGCTTTTTGATCTCACCGTAGGACCACGACAGAATCTTATCTGGGCTCGCAATCGAGATCCGGATCTGGTCGAAAACCTGAGCCGGCACCTGCGGGCTGAAAAGATTCATGAGCTCTTGGTTCATTATTCTCTCCGTTTGGAGTTGCCGGATGACGGACGACAGAGGACGGACGACAGATTAGCCAGCGCCATCACTCGTTTCGTCCGCCCTCCGTCGTCTGTTATTCCGCCTACTCCGCCGCCTCGGACATGCCGCCGTCGCCGCCGCGCTGTTGCTTGGAATTGTGCAGGTCGACGTTAAGGCCGAGCGAGCGCATTTCCTTGACCAGCACGTTGAACGATTCCGGGATACCGGACTCGAACGCGTCGTCGCCGCGCACGATCAATTCGTAAACCTTGGTGCGTCCGGCGACGTCGTCGGATTTCACCGTCAGCATTTCCTGCAACGTGTAGGCGGCGCCATAAGCTTCGAGCGCCCACACCTCCATTTCGCCGAAGCGCTGGCCGCCGAACTGCGCCTTGCCGCCCAGCGGCTGCTGGGTGACGAGGCTGTACGGGCCGATCGACCGGGCGTGGATCTTGTCGTCCACAAGGTGGTGCAGCTTCAGCATGTAGATGTGACCGACGGTGACCTTGCGATCGAACGTGTCACCGGTGCGTCCGTCATAGAGCGTCACCTGTCCGGAATGGTCGAGACCGGCGAGGTCCAGCATGTGCTCGATGTCGGCTTCCTTGGCGCCGTCGAACACCGGCGTCGAAATCGGCACGCCGTGACGCAGATTGCTGCCGAGTTCCATGAGACCCTTCTCGTCGAGCGACTTGATGGTCTCGTCGTCGCCGTAGATCTTGCGCAACAGTTCCTTGAGCGGCTTGGGATCGCGCTTGCCGTGATAGAGATCCACCGCATTGCCGATCTTGATGCCGAGGCCGGCGCAGGCCCAGCCGAGATGGGTTTCCAGGATCTGCCCGACATTCATGCGGCTCGGCACGCCGAGCGGATTGAGCACGATGTCGACCGAGGTGCCGTCGGCGAGGAACGGCATGTCCTCGACCGGCACGATCTTCGACACCACACCCTTATTGCCATGGCGGCCGGCCATCTTGTCGCCGGGCTGGATCTTGCGCTTTACGGCGACGAAGACCTTTACCATCTTCATGACGCCGGGCGGCAGTTCGTCGCCGCGTTGCAGCTTTTCGACCTTGTCGAGGAAGCGCTGTTCGAGCCGCTTCTTGGATTCGTCGTACTGCTTCCGGATGGCTTCGATCTCCGCCATGACCTTGTCGTTCGGCGACGCGAACATCCACCACTGCGCGCGCGGATATTCGTCGAGCACCGCGCGAGTGATCTTGGTGTCCTTCTTGAAGCCCTTCGGACCGGCAATGCCCTGGCGGCCTTCCAAGAGTTCGGCAAGCCGGCCATAGACGTTCCGGTCGAGGATTGCCTGCTCGTCGTCGCGGTCCTTGGCGAGCCGTTCGATCTCTTCGCGCTCGATGGCGAGCGCGCGCTCGTCCTTCTCGACGCCGTGCCGGTTGAAGACGCGGACTTCGACGACGGTGCCCTGGACGCCGGGCGGCACCCGCAAGCTGGTGTCGCGCACGTCGGAGGCCTTTTCGCCGAAGATGGCGCGCAACAGCTTTTCCTCCGGCGTCATCGGGCTTTCGCCCTTCGGCGTGATCTTGCCGACCAGGATGTCGCCGGCGCGGACTTCGGCGCCGATATAGACGATGCCCGCTTCGTCGAGATTCTTCAGCGTCTCTTCCGAGACGTTGGGAATATCGCGGGTGATTTCCTCCGGCCCGAGCTTGGTGTCGCGCGCCATCACTTCGAATTCCTCGATGTGGATCGAGGTGAAGACGTCGTCCTTGACGATGCGCTCGGAGAGCAGGATCGAGTCCTCGAAGTTGTAGCCGTTCCACGGCATGAACGCGACCAGCGCATTGCGGCCGAGCGCCAACTCGCCGAGATCGGTCGACGGACCATCGGCGATGATGTCGCCCTTCTTGACCTGATCGCCCACTTTCACCAGCGGCCGCTGGTTGATGCAGGTGTTCTGGTTGGAGCGCTGGAACTTCATCAGCCGGTAAATATCGACGCCGGGCTTGGTCGGATCCGGCTCGTCGGTGGCGCGAATGACGATGCGGGTGGCGTCGACCTGGTCGACCACGCCGGTGCGCCGCGCGGCAATCGCCGCGCCGGAATCGCGCGCGACCACGCCTTCCATGCCGGTGCCGACAAACGGCGCCTCGGCGCGAACCAGCGGCACCGCCTGACGCTGCATATTGGAACCCATCAGCGCGCGGTTGGCGTCATCGTTCTCGAGGAACGGGATCAGCGCCGCGGCGACCGAAACGAGCTGCTTCGGCGACACGTCCATGAAATCCACCTTGTCCGGCGGAATAAGCTGGACGTCGCCGGCATGGCGGACGACGACGAGATCGTCGGTGAAGCGACCCTTGGCATCGATGGCGGAGTTGGCTTGCGCCACCGTGTAGCGCCCCTCCTCCATCGCCGAGAGATAGATTACCTCGTCGGTGACGCGGCCGTCCTTGACCTTGCGATATGGCGTCTCGACGAAGCCGTATTTGTTCACCCGCGCATAGGTGGCGAGCGAATTGATCAGGCCGATATTCGGCCCTTCGGGCGTCTCGATCGGGCAGATGCGGCCGTAATGCGTCGGGTGCACGTCGCGCACTTCGAAGCCGGCGCGCTCGCGCGTCAGCCCGCCCGGGCCGAGCGCGGAGAGCCGCCGCTTGTGCGTGATCTCCGACAACGGATTGGTCTGATCCATGAACTGTGACAGCTGCGAGGAACCGAAGAACTCGCGCACCGCGGCGGCCGCCGGCTTGGCGTTGATCAGGTCCTGCGGCATCACCGTGTCGATATCGACCGACGACATGCGCTCCTTGATGGCGCGCTCCATGCGCAATAAGCCGATGCGATACTGATTCTCCATCAGCTCGCCGACCGAGCGCACCCGCCGATTGCCGAGATGGTCGATGTCGTCGATCTCGCCTTTGCCATCGCGCAGATCGACGAGCGTGCGGATCACCGCGATAATGTCTTCCTTGCGCAGAATGCGTACGGTGTCGGGCGCATCGAGATCGAGCCGCATGTTCATCTTGACGCGGCCGACCGCGGACAGATCGTAGCGTTCCGAATCGAAGAACAGCGAGTTGAACATCGTCGACGCCGTATCGATGGTCGGCGGCTCGCCGGGACGCATGACGCGATAGATGTCGAACAGCGCGTCCTCGCGCGTCATATTCTTGTCGATCGCCAGCGTATTGCGGATGTAGGCGCCGACATTGACGTGGTCGATGTTAAGCAGCGGAAGCTCTTTATAGCCAAGCTCGATCAGCGTCTTCAGTGGGGTTTTACCGACGTTGATGTCCCACTCGCCGTCCTTGCGCTCCGTGCCCGTGATTTCGTCGCCGGCCTCGGCGTATATTTCGCCGGTTTTGGTATTGACGAGATCTTCGGCGAGGTAATGCCCGGCCAGTTCTGGATCGGTCATCCGCAGGGCCTTCAGCCCCTTTTCGGCGAGCTGACGGGCCTGGCGCACGGTGAGCTTCTTGCCGGCTTCGAGCACGACTTTGCCGGTGTCGGCATCGACGAGATCGTTGATCGCCTTGTAGCCGCGCAGCCGGTTGGCGTCGAACGGCACGCGCCAGCCTTCCTTAGTGCGCTTGTAAGACACCTGCTTGTAGAAGGTGTTGAGGATTTCCTCGCCGGTCATGCCGAGCGCATAGAGCAGCGACGTCACCGGAATTTTGCGGCGACGGTCGACGCGTGCATGAACGATGTCCTTGGCGTCGAACTCGATGTCGAGCCAGGAGCCGCGATACGGGATGATGCGGGCGGCGAACAGAAGCTTGCCCGAGGAATGCGTCTTGCCCTTGTCGTGATCGAAGAACACACCGGGCGAGCGATGCATCTGCGAGACGATGACGCGCTCGGTGCCGTTGACGACGAAGGTGCCGTTATTGGTCATGAGCGGAATGTCGCCCATGTAGACATCCTGCTCCTTGATGTCCTTAACCGAACGCGCGCCGGTTTCCTCGTCGATATCGAACACGATGAGGCGCAGCGTCACCTTCAGCGGCGCGGCGTAGGTCATGCCGCGTTGGCGGCATTCGTCGACGTCATATTTCGGCGGCTCGAATTCGTATTTCACGAATTCCAGCTGCGAGGTATTGGAGAAGTCGGAAATCGGGAACACCGATTTGAACACGGCTTGCAGGCCTTCGTTGGGCCTGCCGCCTCGCGGCTCCACCACCAGGAGGAATTGGTCGTAGGACGCCTTCTGAACCTCAATGAGGTTCGGCATCTCCGCGACTTCCTCGATTTTTCCGAAAAACTTTCTTACGCGCTTCCGACCGATAAACGTCTGCGCCATTATGTCCTCTCGCTCAATCGAACCATCGGGTTCGAACCGCCGGCTCTCGTACCGTCCGCTCAAACCATCACGCTCGAACCGGCGGGTAAAAACCCGGCGGTTCGAGGTACCGAGGCGATCAAGACGACTCTCCAGAGGGCCGCAATCCATCGCGACCGTCGGGACAGGCGTCATAAGCCCTGTTAGTGGGGTGATTCGGCTAAAGTTCCAAATCGCCCCTCACTTGCTACTTGACCTTTCGGAATCCCCGGGTCTCGCTCCGCCTACCCGCGGATTTGGTTTAAATAGGCACTCGTCTATTTAAGCTCAACCTTTGCGCCGACTTTTTCGAGGGTTGCCTTGATCTTGGCAGCCTCGTCCTTGTTGACGCCTTCCTTAACGTTCTTGGGCGCGCCCTCGACCAAGTCCTTGGCCTCTTTGAGGCCGAGGCCGGTAATGGCGCGGACTTCCTTGATCACCTCGATCTTCTTCTCGCCGATAGCGGCGAGAACGACCGTGAATTCGGTCTTCTCCTCGGCAGCCGGGGCGGCCGCACCGCCCGCGGCGGGTCCTGCCGCGACCGCAACCGCGGCGGCGGCCGATACCCCCCACTTCTCTTCGAGAAGCTTGGCGAGCTCGGATGCCTCGAGCACGGTAAGACCGGACAGGTCATTCACGATTTTTTGCAGATCAGCCATGAGTTTCGTCCTTTGGTTCTAACCTTCGAAATGATGCCTTAGGCGGCCGCGCTATCGATCTTGCTGGCATAGGCCTGGACCACGCGGGCGACCTTTGCGGCAGGAGCGTTGACCACCTGCGCGATCTTGGTCGCCGGCGCCTGGATCAGGCCGACGATCTTCGCCCGCAACTCGTCGAGCGAAGGCAAGGCGGCGAGTGCCTTGATCCCATTCGGGTCGAGCGTGGTCTTGCCCATCGCCCCGCCAAGGATGACGAACCGTTCGTTCGTCTTGGCGAAGTCGACCGCCGCCTTCGGCGCCGCCACTGGATCGCCGGAGAAGGCGATCAAGGTCGGACCCTTTAGAAGCGGCGCGATCGAGGCGACGTCGGAACCTTCGAGGGCAATCCTGGCGAGGCGGTTCTTCGCGACCTTCACGCTCGCGCCAGCCTGCTTCATCTGCCGACGCAAAGTCTGCATCTGGCTGACGGTGAGGCCGGAATAATGAGCAACGACAACGACCTTGGTGGACTTAAAAACTTCGCCAAGGACGCTAACTTGCTCGCTTTTTGCCGCGCGATCCAAAAGCTCTCTCCGGTTGGCGGTCCGTCTTGCGCGGGCCGCCGGGTTCGTACCGGCCGTCCCGCATCATCTATCGACCTTGTCGACAGACCTGAGGCAGGACGACACTTACAACCTGCCCCCCGGGCGGGCTGACGCCGTTCCGGGCCATCGAGGTCAGAACCAAAGGGCAAAACTCATGCCCTCGTCCTTCACCCGTCTATGCTGGCTCTTTCGAATTAAGCCGTTGCCGGCGCCGGCAGTCTCGGACAGGATGCGCTTGCCAAATCCCCCCTAAACTCCTCAGCCCCTTAGAAAATCCGAACAGGATATGCTCTAAGAGGAGTCTCGCTCAGTTGGATTTTGAGAAACGCGCAAAGGCGCGCCGACAAACCGGGCCGGCACGCCCATGACCCCTATTTAGCCGGTCGAACCGCGTTTGCCAAGGGATTCTATTGATTGGCGCAGCACCGGGCGTATCTGCTCAAATCGACCCGCCGAATAATGAATAATAATGACACGCGCGAAACGAGCACCGGGAGCATTCGCCATGCCGCAAAACGCCGATCGCATCTTCACCACCCATGTCGGCAGTCTGATCCGGCCCCCCAAGCTCATCGAATTTTGGCGATCGATCGAGGACGGCAAGCCCTACGACGAGGGCGCATTCGAAGCCTGCCTCACCGAATCCATTGCCGAAGTCGTGCGCCAGCAGGCCGAGGTTGGCATCGACATCGTCAGCGACGGCGAGTTCTCCAAGGGCGTCAATTGGGCGTTCTATATTTTCAAGCGTTTGAGCGGCGTCGCGGTACGGCCCGCTACTGCCGAAGAAATGGCTGACCCGATGGCCTCTATGGGCGGAGGTCGCGATCACCGGGCCTTTCCTGAATTTTATGCCGAATATGACGCCGCCACGGGTCTCGGCAAACGGCTCGGTAACCGTGTCGTCGTCAATGGCCCGATCAAATACGCGGCGCAGCAGGTCGTGCGCGACATTGCGAACCTGAAAGCAGGCGTCGCCAAGGCGAAGGACAAGCATCCGTCGCTGGCCGCGTTCCTGCCGGTGGTGGCGCCGGCAAGCGCGCTGCCCGGCGCCAAGATCGAGCATTACAAGGACGAAGAGTCATATCTGTTCGCGCTCGCTGACGCGCTGCACCAGGAATACAAGGCCATTGTCGAGGCCGGTCTTTATGTGCAGATCGACGACGCCTTCCTGCCCTACATGTACGAGCGCATGGTGCCGCCGATGAGCAAGGCCGAATACCGGCATTGGGCGGAACTGCGCATCGATGCGCTCAATCGCGCGCTCACCGGCATTCCCGAGGACCGCTCGCGCTACCATATCTGCTGGGGCAGCTGGAACGGCCCGCACGCCTTCGACGTGCCGCTGCAAGACATCATCGATCTCGTTCTCAAAGTGCGGGTCGGCCATTACTCGTTCGAGGCCGCCAATCCGCGCCACGCCCACGAATGGCGGGTGTGGGAGACGGTGAAGCTCCGACCCGGCCAAATTCTGATCCCGGGCGTGATCTCTCACGCCACCAACATCGTCGAGCATCCTGAACTTGTCGCCGAGCGCATCGTGCGGCTCGCCAAAATCGTCGGCCGCGAGAACGTCATGGGCGGCACTGATTGCGGCTTTGCGCAAAGTCCGTTCGCGCGCCGCGTTCATCCGTCGATCATGTGGGCGAAGCTACAGTCACTCGCCGAAGGCGCGCGGCTCGCAACGCAGACGCTGTGGGGCAAGCGCGCCGCGGCATGACTGCACCCTCCTTCCCCTTGTGGAGGAGAGGAACTTAGTGCGCCTGTTGCGAAGCCGGGAACAGGGTCGCCGGCTCGACTTTCACGCCGGGACCCATGGTCGAGGAGATCGCCACCCGGTTGATGAAGTGGCCCTTGGCGCCGGCCGGCCGCGACTTCTGCACCGCGTCGGCGAAAGCCATGATGTTCTCGATCAGCTTTTCGGCGGGAAACGAGGCCTTGCCGACGCCGGCTTGCACGACGCCGGCTTTCTCGGCGCGGAATTCCACCGAGCCGCCTTTGGCGCCCTTGACCGCGCTGGTGATGTCCATGGTCACCGTACCAACCTTCGGGTTGGGCATGAGCCCGCGCGGGCCCAAGACTTTGCCGAGGCGGCCGACCAGCGGCATCAGGTCGGGAGTCGCGACGACGCGGTCGAAATCGATATTGCCGCCCTGCACTTTCTCCACCAGATCCTCGGCGCCGACCACATCGGCGCCCGCCGCCTTGGCCTCGTCGGCCTTGGCGCCGCGCGCGAAAACTGCGACGCGCACCGTGCGGCCGGAGCCGTTCGGCAGATTGACGACGCCGCGCACCGTCTGGTCGGCATGGCGAGGATCGATGCCGAGATTCATCGCCACTTCGACCGTCTCGTCGAATTTGGCTTTGGCGCGCTCCTTGACCATCTTCACGGCTTCCTGGAGTGGATAGAGCTTTTCGCGATCGACGCCTTCGCGTATCGCGCGTGTGCGTTTTCCGAGCGTACTCATTCCGTCACCTCGTATCCCATCGAGCGGGCGGAGCCCTCGATCATGCGCATGGCGGACTCGATGGTATCACAGTTGAGATCTTTCATTTTCTGCTGGGCGATGTCGCGGACCTGCGCCTTTGTCACCGAGCCTGCAATCTCGCGGCCTGGCGTCTTCGAACCGCTCTCGAGCTTGGCCGCCTTTTTGAGGAAGTGCGACACCGGTGGCGTACGCAATTCGAAAGTGAACGAGCGGTCGGCATAGACCGTGATGGTGACGGGGATCGGCGCGCCCTTCTCCAGCTTCTGGGTCTGTGCGTTGAACGCCTTGCAGAACTCCATGATGTTCAGCCCGCGCTGGCCCAATGCCGGACCGATCGGCGGCGACGGATTGGCCGCCCCGGCCGGCACCTGCAGTTTGACGTAACCGGTTATTTTCTTTGCCATTCTACTCTCCTGTTAGTGGTGCGGATTTTGACGGCTGGCAAACCGCCTCACCTCCCACGGGTTCAGATGTCCGATATCGGAGGTCGGATGACGGGGTCAGATCGCAATTTCTGATCTTTGACATCCGATCTCTGACATCTGTCATCCGTTAAAGTTTTTCCACCTGCCCGAACTCCAGCTCGACCGGAGTGGCGCGGCCAAAGATCGACACCGCCACCTTGACCCGCGAGCGTCCTTCGTCGACCTCTTCCACCGTGCCGTTGAAAGAGGCAAACGGACCGTCCGACACGCGGACCTGCTCGCCCACCTCGAATGTCACCGACGGTTTCGGCCGTTCGATGCCTTCCTGCACCTGATGGATGATGCGTTCAGCTTCAGCATCGGACAACGGCATCGGCTTATTGTCGGAACCGAGAAAGCCGGTCACCTTCGGCGTGTTCTTGATCAGGTGATAGGCTTCGTCCGTGAGTTCCAGCTTCACCAGCACATAGCCCGGGAAGAATTTTCGCTCGGCGTCGACTTTGCGGCCGCGCCGCACTTCGACGACTTTTTCTTTGGGAACCAGAATTTCTTCGAACAGGTTGGACAGGCCGCGCTGCTTCGCCTGTTCCCGGATCGAATCCGCCACCTTGTTCTCGAAATTCGAGTAGGCGTGGACTGCGTACCATCGGCTCGTCATGTCATGAGTTCCAGACCGTGATCGGTTCCGTGAATCGCAAGGCTCATGTGTTGATACCGAGCAAGAAGCTCACCGTAATGCGCATGAGCTGGTCCGCCAGCAGGAAGAAGATCGAGGCAATGAACACCATGACGAACACCATGATGGTGGTGATAGTGGTCTCCTTGCGCGTCGGCCAGGTGATCTTCTGCCCCTCGGCCCGCACTTCCTGCAGAAACTTGAACGGACTGACCTTCGCCATTTCGCGTCATCCAATAGTCATTCCCCGCCCGACTTTTAAGGACGAGACCGACACAGCGGTGCCTTTTGGGGAAGATGTTCGTCGCGGAAGTCCGTCGCCGGGCCGCTGACGATGGCGACTAGGTACTGCCGACGGCCCGGATCGTCAAGGGAGCAGAGGTCAGATGTCAGAGGTCGGATGGCGGAGGCCGGAGATTACGGGAGGGTTGGGGACCGAACTTCGGCCCTAAAATCCGGCATCTGTCATCCGGCATCTGTCGTCTGAGCTTGGCAGGAGTGGAGGGACTCGAACCCCCAACCCCCGGTTTTGGAGACCGGTGCTCTAGCCATTGAGCTACACTCCTAGGCGGCGGAGAAATGCCTCTTGGCCGGCGCCAAAGCAAGCCCTTGAACCCGTAGCCCCTGCCGCACGACCCATCGGAGACATGATAACAAGACGCAGCATCATACTTGGCGCCGCCGCCGCATTCGCTGCTCTCGCCGCGACAGCGCGGGCGGATGCGGCGGCGTCCGCTTTTGTGCGCGGAATCTATGGCGCCTATAAGGGCAAAAATGCGAAAGGCGTCGGCCTTGCCGGCGATGCCGCCCTTAGGCGCTACTTCGAACCGTCACTCGCGGCGCTCATCAGCAAAGACCGGAAGCACGCTGCGCACCGCCACGAAGCGCCCAAGCTCGACGGCGACCCATTCGTCGATGCTCAGGATTGGGATATTTCAGACTTCGATATTGCGGTAAACGACACGTCCGCCGGCAAGGCAACGGCGACCGTCAAATTCATCAATCAAGCCGAAGCGGCGACGGTTGTCCTCGATCTCGTCATGGTCAAGGACGATTGGCGAATCTACGACATCACCTGGATGCACGACGGCAAGCCGGAAACCTTGCGCGGGCAGTTCGCTCAGTGACGCTTCGCGGATGACAACTTTCCCAGGGCCGCGAAGGCTGGAGCGGGTGAAGGGAATCGAACCCTCGTCATAAGCTTGGA
>CAWCQV010000018.1:0-72243 GCA_963797775.1 uncultured Alphaproteobacteria bacterium
CGGCTGAGCTCGCCAGCGCCGCCGCACCTCCAAAACTCATAAAGCTACAGCCCACCACAACCGACGCTTATTTTCGTGACCTGGAGCACCTCGAAAAGGTGATCAATAACGACCTTGCCGAAGGCGACCGGACTGCCGCTCATGCGGTGCGGGATTTGATCCAGACGATCACGATTATGCCAACGCCGGCGGGCTCTGTGCCAGGAATCATCGTTCGCGGCGAACTCAGTTCTCTGCTTTGTTTCGATGCCCTCGGTGTCGGGGGGGCTGGTGGTGCCGGGTGAGAGGATTGAACTCCCGACCAACGGTTTACAAAACCGCTGCTCTACCGCTGAGCTAACCCGGCTTCATCGGGCGTTCTAAGACTTTATGTTGGAAATTGCCACTGCTTGCTGGCCGGGCGGCGCAGATTTAGAATTGGCGGCATGATGGCACGAACTGCCGCTATTTCGGTCGCTTGCAGTTTCACGGTCGGCCTGTTGGCGCTCGCGACCGCCGCGGTTCACACCCCAGCCTCTGCTCAATCGGCCGCTCTGGCGCTGTGCGACCGCGTCGCCGCCGATCCCGCAGATCCGGACAAACCGGCCGGCCTCAACGGCACTGACACGATCGCTCCCTCCGATATCGCGACCGCGATCAAATTTTGCAAGCTCGGAGCCGCCGCCAAGCCACCGACGGCATCGCGCCGCGCGCTCTACGAGCTTGGCCGTGCCTACGCCGCCGGCCGACAATTGCCGGAAGCCGTCGCCGCCTATCGGCAGGCGGCCGACAAGGGCAGCACATCGGCCATGGTCGAGCTTGGCGTGATGCTTGCCAACGGAACTGGCGTCGCCAAGGATGATGCCCAGGCGCGCATCCTGTTCGAGCGTGCTGCCACAGCCGGCAACCCGCGCGGCGCCACAAATCTCGCGGCGATCTCCAACGACGTCGGTACGCCGTCGGATCGCGCCGAAGCCAGAGCCTTGCTGGCAAAGGCAGCGGCAACGAATTCCGCCGAAGCGGAGTTTCAACTCGCGGTGATGATGGCGAACGGCACCGGCGGGCCGAAGGACGATGTCGCCGCGCGGGCGTTGTTTACCAAGGCGGCCACGCAAAACCATGCCGCCGCGCTGGAATGGCTCGCTTCTTTTGAGGAAGAGGGCAGAGGGGGACCTCAAGATAAGCACGCTGCCAAGGCCGATTACGAGCGCGCCTCGGCACTCGGCGATGACAATGCCAAAACCGCTCTTGAGCGCTTGAAATGTCCCTATGTGCTCACAACTAAGCGCGGAGATGTTTGGACCCACCTGTGCTTTTAGCGTCTCGACGGCAATTTTTCGCGCGGGGAGCCGAGCCCGCCGCGATTGCGTTTATTGAAATGAGGTCGTTGCCATGAGCTCTTCGCGTCAACTCCACCTCGGCGCCTTCATGCGGCCGGCGTCAATTCATACCGGTGCGTGGCGCTATCCCGGCGCCTGGCCGGACATGAATTTCAATTACGTGCACATCAAGGAATGCATCCAGAAGCTGGAGCGGGCGAAGTTCGACGCCTTTTTCATGGCCGATCACATGGCCGTGCTCAACATGCCGATGGATGCGCTCAAGCGCAGCCACACCTCGACATCGTTCGAGCCGTTCACGCTGTTGTCGGCGCTGTCGCAGGCCACCGAGCGGATCGGGCTCGTTGCCACCGGCTCGACCACGTTCGACGCGCCGTATCATATCGCGCGGCGCTTCGCTTCGCTCGATTGGCTGAGTAATGGCCGCGCCGGCTGGAATATCGTCACCACCTCCAATCCGGATGCAGCGCTCAATTTCGGGCTGGACGAGCACATGGAGCATAGCGAGCGCTATCACCGCGCCCGCGAGTTCTACGATGTGGTGACCGGACTATGGGATAGCTGGGCGGACGATGCCTGGGTCCGCGACGTCGAGGAAGGCGTATTCTTCGATCCGGCGAAAATGCACGTGCTGGGTCACAAGGGCAAATATCTTTCCGTGCGCGGCCCGCTCAATATCGCCCGCCCAATTCAGGGCTGGCCGGTGATCGTGCAAGCCGGTGCGTCGGAATCCGGCCGCCAGCTGGCGGCTGAAACGGCGGAGGCGGTATTCACCGCACAGAGCGATCTTGCCACGGGGCGACAGTTCTACGCCGACGTCAAGGGCCGCATGGAAAAGCTCGGCCGCGCGCGCGAACACATGAAAATCCTCCCCGCTTGTTTTGTCGTCGTCGGCGACACAGAGGAAGAGGCAAGGGCGAAACGGGCCAAGCTCGATAGCCTCGTCAATTATGCCAACGCCATTGCGTCATTGTCGATCGCGCTTGGCCACGATGCGTCGAAGTTCGATCCGGACAAGCCGCTGCCCGACAACATTCCGGAAAGCAACGCTTCGAAAAGCGGGCGCGAGCGCGCCATCGCGCTCGGCAAGCGCGAGAATCTGACGGTGCGCGAAGTGGCACAGCGGCTCGGCGGCTATTCCGGCCTCGCGATGGTCGGCACGCCGCAAACGATTGCCGACGAGATGGAAGAATGGCTGGAAACCGAGGGCTCCGACGGCTTCACCGTGATGTTTCCCTACCTGCCCGGCGGGCTCGACGATTTCGTCGCGCGCGTGGTGCCGGAATTGCAGCGCCGCGGGCTGTTTCGGCGCGACTATGAAGGCACGACATTGCGCGAAAATCTCGGCCTGCCGCGGCCGAACAATCGATTTTTTCAGAACTGAAAATTCATTCTGTCTCGCCGTCCTCGTCCCGCTCGCTCATGCTTTCGGCATGTTCGGCAAGTCGCCGCCATGCCGCGGCCATGCTCAGCAAGATGCTCTTCTCGGGAGGAGAGGGCGACTGTTGGGCGAGACGAATGCACTCTGCCGCGTAACGCCGATATTGTTCAGCCTTCCCCATCAGTCCCCCTCCGCAACTATCGACACGAACTCTGTTATCTTCGTTTTGTTCCGCTAAACGCGTGAATTTGAAAGGGAACTTTGCTTAAGTTCCATCGGTTTGCATTTTGGAACCGTAGGGAACAACTGCCGTGCGGAACGCAAAATGGAAAACGGAACCGAGAGTGCCAAAGGAAACGCCAAGAAATTTCGCGACTATGCCGCGGAATGCCGACGCCTGGCGGAGCGCGCCTCGGACAAGGATCGCAAGGTGCTGATCGAGATCGCCGACGCGTGGATGGTCTGCGCCGAGGACGCCGATCGCAAGGAGAATTCTTCGAAGCAAAAGGTATAAAGCATATCGCCTAGCTCGGCCTTGGTTGATTGCGGGCAATTCCAACACGCCATAGAGTAGGGACTCCGGCATTATCGTGGCCGGAGGAAACGCTATGGCGAAATTGGATTTGCCCGCGCGGCCGCTGGATCGGGCCGACCCGATCGAGAGCGCCAGCATCGACAAGTTGCGCGCGCTCCAGCTCGCGCGGCTCAAGGAGGCGGTGACGCGTGCGGCGCAGGTGCCGCATTACCGCAAAGCGTTCGCGGCCGCGGGCCTCGCGCCGGGCGACATCAAAAGCCTCGACGATCGCGCCAGGTTGCCATTCACGACCAAGGACGATCTTCGGCAAAATTATCCGTTCGGGATGTTCGGCGTGCCGATGGACAGGATCGTGCGCATTCACGCTTCGAGCGGCACCACCGGCAAGCCGACCGTGGTCGGCTATACCCGCGCCGACATCGAGATGTGGGCGAAGCTGATGGCGCGCTCGATCCGCGCCGCCGGCGGCAAGCCGGGCGATAAGATGCATGTCGCCTACGGCTACGGCCTGTTCACCGGCGGGCTCGGCTTGCATTACGGCGCCGAATATCTCGGCTGCGCCGTCATTCCGGTGAGCGGGGGCTTCACCGAGCGGCAGGTCCAGCTCATCGTCGATTTCGAGCCGGACATCATCGCAGTCACGCCGTCATATCTGCTCGCCATCGCCGACGAATTCGACCGCCAGGGCATCGATGCGCACAAGACCGCGCTACGCATCGCGATGTGCGGAGCCGAGCCGTGGACCGAAGCAATGCGCAACGAGATCGAGCGCCGCATGGGGCTCGACGCGGTCAACGTTTACGGGCTGTCGGAAGTCATCGGTCCGGGCGTTGCTCAGGAATACGCCGATACCAAAGACGGCCTGACGATTTGGGAGGATCATTTTTTTCCCGAGATTATCGATCCCGACACCTGCAAAACATTGCCGGACGGCGAAGAAGGCGAGCTGGTCTTTACCTCGTTGACCAAGGAGGCGATGCCGGTCATCCGCTATCGTACGCGCGACCTGACGCGGCTTCTCCCGGGCCAGGGCCGCGCCATGCGCCGGATCGAGCGCATCAAGGGCCGCACCGACGATATGTTGATCATTCGCGGCGTGAATATCTTCCCGAGCCAGATCGAGGCAGCGCTCGCCACCGAGCAGCTTTTCGCGCCGCACTACATTCTCGAAGTCTCGCGACCCGACCGGCTCGACGAGCTTGAAGTGATCGTCGAGACGCGCTCGCCAATGCCGCCTGATGCAGCAATGGTGTTGGCCGACCGAGGAGCACTTATTAAGGCGCATGTCGGTATCACCGCGACGGTGCGCACCGTAGCGCCGGGCGCCATCGAGGGACGCAAGGCAAGGCCAAACGCGTTATCGACAAGCGGCCGCGGAATTGACCGCCAATGGAACCATGACCGTAGCAGCAGATATTTCCCCGACGGATATTTTCGAGCGCGCCGGCCTGCCGCGCGAGACGGTCGCGGCATGGCTTAATTGCGACGGCTTGCTCGCGGGCGACTTTCGCCGCGATAGTGAAAATTTTTCGCGGCAATGGCGGATCGGCACCGAGCTCGTCGCGCGCCTGCCGGCGAAGGCTGCACGCTCGGGTCCGCAAGCCGCCGCCGCCGCGGCGATCAATGAGCGCGACCGCGCGGCGCGCGAAAAATTTCTCGACGCTCATGTCGAGACTCTCTATCGCCGCCTCACCGACAATTTTGCAAAATTCGTGCGGGTCGAACGTCTGGTTCGCGACGCCGCAACGGTATCGCCGGGTCTGGTGCCGGCCGAGAGCGAGCTGGCGCGCGAGAGCCACCTGCAACAGCGCGATAAGGGCGGCGGCGAGATCGATCAGGGTTTGCTGCTTTCGCATGTTCTCGCGCATCGCGCCGCCGGCACGCATTTGTGTCACGCCATGCTGCTGCCGCGGCCGGAGGCGGCCGTCCAAGGCCGGTTTTTTGTCGAGCACGGAAAACTTTCGCTCGACGGCGCGACGCTGGAGCGCCGGGGCAAGGCGGCGCTCGTCACCATGCGCAATCCGCGCTTTCTCAATGCCGAGGACGAGACGACTCTCGACGGTCTGGAAGTCGCGATCGATATCGCTACGCGCGATCCCTCAACCGACATCGCCGTCCTGCGCGGCGCTACGGTCGAGCACTCGAAACATCGCGGCCGCCGCCTGTTTTCGGCCGGCATCAACCTGACGCATCTCTATCGCGGCAAGATTTCTTACGTGTGGTACATCAAGCGCGATATGGGACTGGTCAACAAACTGTTCCGCGGGGTGGCGCGGCCGGATCGGAGTCCCGACGAGACCGCCGGCGGCACCATCGAGAAACCGTGGATCGGCGTCGTCGACGGTTTTGCCATCGGCGGGGGCTGCCAACTCTTGCTCGCGCTCGATTATGTGCTGGCCGCAAGCGACGCCTATATGACGCTGCCGGCGCGCAAGGAAGGCATCATTCCCGGCGCTGCAAATTTGCGGCTCTGGCGGTTCACCGGCGACCGGATCGCGCGCCAGGCGATCCTCTATGGCCGCCGGCTCGACTGCGATACGCCGGAAGGCCGACTCATTTGCGACGAAATCGCGCCGCCCGCGTCGATTGACGCCGCACTCGACCAAGTGATCGACGGCTTCACCAGTTCCGGCGTCGTCAGCGCCGCCGGTAATCGCCGCGCCATTCGCGTTGGCCAGGAACCGCTCGATACGTTTCGCCGCTACATGGCGGTCTATGCCCGCGAACAGGCTCATTGCCATTTCAGCCCGGCGCTGATTGCGAATCTCGAGCGGCATTGGAACGCGCAAAACCGCGCGGTTTAGAAGAATTACTGCGCCGCCGCGAAATTCATCTGGTCGAAGCGGGCTTTTTGTGCGTCGTCTAATTTGGCTTCGAAGTTGGCCAGCGCGACCTGAATTGACAGGACCGAACGCCATGTCGCGTCGAGCCGCACCTCGATGGCGTCCAGGCGGGCGACCGCGGCGGGCGGCGCCGTCGTCGGGCAATGCGCTTCCAGATCGTCCACGGCCTTGCCGAAGGCTTGTTTGACGTCGTCCAAGTCGGACCGCTGCGCGTCGCTCGGCTGAACCGACTTATCGATCTGTTCGATCGACCAATCGATCGCTGTCGGCGATCCGCCGCACGGCGGAGCGATTGCCCCGGACGGACTTTGTTGAGCGGCGGCGGAAGCGGGCGCCGCAACCGCTGCGAACTTCGCCTTCTGATCGTCGTTGAGCGATTGTTCGAAGTCCTGCAACGGTTGGCGAACGATATCGATCGCCATGGTCAGTTCCTCGATCTGCGACTTCATCAACTGCAATCGGGTGATGGGCTGCGGCGGAATCTCGGTCGGGCATGCTTTGGCCAGAAAACCGGCTGACGCACCGAGCGCGCCGCTGAGCTTTTGCAACAGCGGCATCTGATCCGCGCTCGGCGCAACCTCGGTACGAATACGCGTCGCAATCGCATTGGCATCGAGCGACGGCCGGCACAGGCGCTGATCCTCGCTCACCGGCGCCTTGGCAAAGGCGGTTGAGAAAACCCGCTCGTAGCCGAACGGCCAGGGCGACAAATAATCGGGGAAGAAGACGTTTTGAAAAATTGCCGGCAAGGCGAGGTTCGGATAGAGCAGCGCCGACGTCAGGTTTGGCACCGATTCGGTTTGTGCCAGTTCACGCGGGCTGGCCCGCATATAAAGCCGATGATGATGCGAAAGGTAAAACGGTATGCCGATGTGAAATGGTCCGACGCGGAGCCCGAAGGCTGCGGCGGGTTGTGAGCAAAAACTAATCGCGACGAGCGCCGCAATCGCAACGGAAGCGCCGACCTTTCTCATGATCAGGCACCATAAAATTTAAAGCACGATCCCGAAATATTCCGACTTTCGGATTAGATCGCGCTCGATCAATGTGGCTTTAACGCTCACCGGGGCCGGGCGGTTCCATCCGCTCTCGCATTGCCACTGCCTTGCCTTGCCGCTTATTGCCGAGTCCAAGAAGCGGCACGAGTACAAAGGCAAAGGCGGTAAAGGCCGCGGAAATCAGGATGAGCGGGGGCAACGATTTGTCGAAAACGTGCGTGTAAAGAAAAGAGCCGAGGTTATCGGCAAGGGTGGTAGCCAAGTTGATGATCGACATCAGTATGGCGAACGAAAACCCTTCCGCGCGCCGCGGGCAATAATCGGCGGCGAGCGTTATCGTCGCCACGGTCGCAAGCATCGCCGCAAACCCGGCGCAAAAGCTGATGAGCGCAGCCGCCGGCTCGTTCCAGAACAGCAGAAATGCCAAGGTTGCGACTGTTCCGACCGCGATGCTGACATTGAGCATGCTCTTCAGCGTCAGGAGATTGAAGAACCTGCGGTAAACCAACGCGCCAAAGACCCACCCTGCGGCGCCGATCGAACCCAACAAGCCGATAAAGGCCTGCGAGAATTTCAGATCGTCCGTCATGTGATAGTAGAGCGGCGTGGTCATGCCGGGACTGAAATAGTAGAGAAAGATGAAGCCGGCGACGATCCACAGGTGCCGCCGCTCAAAAGCCGACAGCAAGCCGTGGAACGAATCTTTCATTCCTTGGATGTTGATCCGAGTCTTTTTCTCCGGAATCAGAAATATGGTCCCGCCGATGACGGCAAACGGGGCGCAGGCGACGATGCCGGCGGCAACGTGGAGCGCCGCCGCGGGCGCGAGATGCTGCACCAGCTGGCCGCCGAGGATGGCCGCCGTCATCGCGGCGAGGTTGTACCAGAGCCATTGCTGATTAACGAAGGTCCCGCTCTCGCTCAGCCGCTGGCCGTTCTCCACCAGCACGGCGCCGCACAATGTGCTCGATATGGCCATTGCGTACGCGGTGAGCATGAGCGCGAAGGCGAGGTCGGTCGGCTTAAGAAGCTTGGTGACCCAGAAATAGCCGGCAATCGCGACTATATTCGCAATGATCAAATAGCTTTTGCGGCGATAGCCGAACAGCGGCACGAAATCGGAGACAATGCCGTAGACCGGCTTGATGATCCACGGCAGGTTGAACGCGGTGATGAAGGCGGTGACCTGGACCGGCGACCAACCCAAAACTTGTTTGAGGTAGTAGGTCAGCGGCTGCGAGACCAGGCCGACGATCTGGCCCAGGCCCTCGACGACATAAACGAGGGCGAAAAAGATTAAAAGCTGGCTTATATCGGCCCTGCTCTCCGGTATCTCGGCGGCGGGAAGTGCGAGCGGCTGCTCAGTCATCTGGTCGATTATGGCCGGCTTTGGACTGTCCGAAAATATTATCGTGCCAAGCGATCCGCGTCGATGGGGACCGCATCATTGATACCGAGTTTCTGCACGATGGTCTCCACAATTTCGCGGGGGTGGGGCACGATGGAAACAATGATCGGCCGTTCGTCCGCTTGGGGCGGCTCCAGCGCCCTAAATTGACTGTCGAGCAAATCCGGCGGCATGAAATGATCGGCGCGCGCGGCCACCCGCCGCGCGATCAGGTCGCGGTCGCCCCGCAAGAAAACGAGGCGCACGTCGCGCCGCTCGCCAATCAGGATGTCGCGATAGGCGCGCTTGAGCGCCGAACAGGCGATCACGCCGCGATCGCCGGCCTTTCGGGTCGCATCGATCCAATGGGCGATGGCGTGCAACCACGGCCAGCGATCCGCATCGTCGAGCGGCTCGCCGTGGTGCATTTTCTCGATATTCGATTGGGGATGAAACCAGTCGCCGTCCTCGTAAATCCAGCGCAGGCGATGCGCCAGCATCGAAGCGATCGTGCTCTTGCCGCACCCAGATACCCCCATCACAACGAGGATGGCGACGTCGTCGGATGGCATCTCGGGGTCCATAAGTCAGAGCTTCGGCGCCGCGGCGCGGACGACGAGCCAGACGAGTTCGCCGACGGCATAGACCCGGTGCGCCGGCAGGTCTTCGCCGGCAAGGACGCGGCTCAGGATGGCGCGCTTGTCGGCGCTGTCGACGAGGAAAAGCATTTCGCGTGTCGACGCGAGCGCCGGAAGTGTCAACGTGACCCGAGGGACATAGGGCTCCATTCCGGCTTTGGCGATGCCGAGGACCCAGCGCTTTGTCTCATTAAGCGCCGGCGAATTCGGAAACAGCGAAGCAGTGTGACCGTCGCCGCCGAGTCCCATCAGCACGATATCGAACATCGGCCGCGCCGGATCGAGCCGATCGGCGCCGTAGAACGCTTTGAGGTCGTCCTCGTAGAGCCGTGCGGCGCCTTCGGGATAGTTTGCGTCGGTCCCGATCGGATGGGTATTCTGCCGCGGCGCGCCGACGCGGTCGAGAAACAGCTGCCGTGCCGCGCCCATATTGCTCAAGGGGTCGCTTTCCGAGACGAAGCGGTCGTCGCCGATGAACCAGTGCACCCGGTCCCACGGCACTTGATTGCGCCAAGGCTGTTCGGCGAGCAAGCGGTAGAGCCCTTGCGGACTGGATCCGCCGGTCAGGCAGACGGCGGTGCGGTTCTTTTGGTTCACGCGTTCAATGAGGCGGCGTGCCGCCGCCTCGGCCAGAGCCTGCGCATCTTCGACGATGACGATGTTCGGCTTCGATTTTGCGTCCATGAGGCGTCTCACGCAATCGGCCGCCAGTGGCGGCCGTCCCGCGTCAAGAGCTCGTCGGCTTCCCTCGGGCCGTCGTTGCCGGCGCGGTAGCTGGCGAAATTTTCCTCCGGCGCCTCGTGCCACGCATCGATGAACGGCTGCACCACGCGCCAGCCCGCCTCGATGCCGTCGGCGCGCGGATAGAGGATCGCGTCGCCGATCATGCAGTCGTAGATCAGCGTTTCGTATCCAGTTGACGGCGCGATATCGAAATAGTCTTCGTATTTGAAAGTCATGCCGGCGCCGCCGATGCTGATCGAAGGCCCGGGCACTTTGACGTTAAATTCGAGGCCGATGCATTCGTTCGGCTGGATTCCGATCACCAGAAAATTCTCTGCCAACCGGTCGATCGGAGTGTCGCGAAACATGGCCACGGGCGCTTGTTTGAATTTTATCGCGACCTCGGTCTGTTTGGCGCGCAACGCCTTGCCGGTGCGCAAATAAAACGGTACGCGAGCCCAACGCCAATTGTCGATCATCAGTTTGAGCGCGACATATGTTTCCGTCGTGCTGTCGGGCCGCACGCCGGGCGTCTTGCGATAGGCCTCGACTGCACGATTTTCAATATAGCCGTCGCCATATTGCGCGCGCACCGAATTGCGCAACGCCTCGTCACGGCTCTGCAATTGAATGGCGTCGAGAACCTGGGCCTTCTCGGCGCGCACCGCGTCGGCGGCAAAGCGCGACGGCGGCTCCATGGCCAAGAGCGACAAGAGTTGGAACAGATGGTTCGGCACCATGTCGCGCAACGCGCCGGTTGAGTTGTAATAGCTGCCGCGGCGGCCGACGGTCAGCGATTCCGCGACCGTAATCTGCACATGATCGATATGATTGCGGTTCCAGATCGGCTCGAACAGGCCGTTGGCGAAGCGCAATACCATGATGTTCTGCACCGTCTCCTTGCCGAGATAATGGTCGATGCGGAAAATCTGATCCTCTTTGAGAATGCCGAGGAGTGTTTTATTGAGCGCGCGCGCCGAAGCGAGATCGGTGCCGAATGGCTTCTCGACGACCACCCGCCGCCAGGCGCCGTTGCCTTGCCGCGCCAGGTCGGATTCCCCGAGATGACGGCCGATCGGCGCAAAGCCGGCCGGCGGCGTCGCCAAATAAAACAGCCGGTTACCCTGGGTGCCGCACTCGCGTTCGATTCGTGAAAGTTCCTGACCGATCTTTTTATAAGTCGCGTCGTCGTCGGGATCGCCATGCACATAGGCGACGCGGCCAAGCACTTTTTTGGCGGCATTTTGGTCGATGTCCCGCGTGGCAAATTTTGGCAGACTGCTGGCGAGATCGGCGGCAAACGCTTCGCTCGACCACTCGGTTCTGGCGACGCCGATCAGTGCGAAGGCTTGCGGCAACAGACCTTCAACGGCGAGATTATAAAGCGCCGGCACGAGAAGGCGGTGAGTGAGATCGCCGGAGGCGCCGAAAATCACCAGCGCACACGGATCGGCCGGCCTGGCCGTGGTGGCGGCGGTCTTCGCGCCGTTCTTGCCGCCGTTTCTGGCCGTCATGACGCTTTGGCCTTGGGCGCTGCCTTCGGCTGCGATTTCGGTTCGACGTGTGCGCCAAAGCCCTTGCGCATCGCCGACAGGATCTTTTCCGCAAAAGTGTGCTCGCGCCGCGAACGGAAACGGGTGTAAAGCGCAGCCGAAAGCACGTCCGCCGGCACCGCCTCCTCGATCGCGGCCATGACGGTCCAGCGGCCCTCGCCGGAATCCTCGACCACGCCTTCGAAGCCGGCAAGTTTCGGGTCGGCCGCCAGCGCGCTGGCGGTCAGGTCAAGGAGCCACGAGCTGATGACGCTGCCGCGGCGCCAGACTTCGGCAACGTCGGTCAGATCGAGATCGAAACGCATGTCGTCCGGCACGCTGTCGCTATTGGCATTCTTCAAAATATCGAAGCCCTCGGCGAGGGCCTGCATGAGGCCGTACTCAATGCCGTTGTGCACCATCTTGACGAAGTGCCCGGCGCCGTGCGGCCCGGCATGGATGTAGCCCTGCTCGGCGCGCGGATCGCGGCCGTCGCGGCCGCGAGTGCGCGGCACATTGCCGGGACCGGGAGCGAGCGCTTTGAAGATCGGGTCGAGCCGGCCGACGATCTCCTTGGTGCCGCCGATCATCATGCAATAGCCGCGCTCTAATCCCCAGATGCCGCCGCTCGTGCCGACGTCGACATGATGGATGGCGCGTTCCTTCAGCATTTTGGCGCGGCGGATGTCGTCTTTCCAGAACGTATTGCCGCCATCGATCACGATATCGCCGGCTTGCAGCAATTTCGAAAGCTCCACGATGATGCCTTCGGTGATTTTTCCGGCCGGCAGCATAACCCAGATCGCGCGCGGCGGATGCAGTTGCGCCACCAGCCTATCGAGCGCTGGCGCGCCCACGGCGCCGTCACGGCTCAGCGAATCGACCGCCTTGGCGTCGTGATCGTAGACGATCGCTTCATGGCCGCTGTGGATCAAGCGGCGCGTAATATTGCCGCCCATCCGGCCGAGACCGATTACGCCGATCTGCATGTGATCCACTCCATTCACGCCATCGTGCGTTCGACCACGGCTTCCAGATTGGCGAGGCCCGAATCGAGGTCGCCAGTGAGATGGATACGCAACGCGCGCCGGCCGCGTTCGACGAGCACGTCAAAATCGCCGCGCGCTTGCGCGGCTTTCACAACGCCGAAGCTCGCGCGATGCCCGGGTATAGCCAAATCCTCGGCATCGTCGGCGGTGATCTGGAGAAACACGCCGCTGTCGGGTCCGCCTTTGTAGGCTTGGCCGGTCGAATGCAAAAAGCGTGGCCCGAATTCGAGGCAGGTCGCGACGTGGCGGCGGTCGCGCAAGGCGACCCGCCAGCGCTGCAGGCGCCCGGCATTTTTTTCATCATGACTGAGATAGGCCAGGATGGCGAAGTAATCGCCGGCGCCGATACGGGCAAAATGCGCTTTCAACCAGCTTTCAATGCCGCCGTCGGCGCCGGCCCGACGCAGCGCTGCGGCGTTATTGCCGTCGGTATAGAGCGCAAACGACTGATCGGAAAAGACCGGCGTCTCTCCAGGCAGCGCGCCGGATTTCTCGAACGCGGCAGTCAATTCGCGCGTCTTGATCTTGCTCGCTTCGACGTCGGGCTGATCGAACGGATTGATGCCGAGCACGGTGCCGCCGACCGCGGTCGCGATCTCGAAGCGAAAGAATTCCTGGCCGATATGGTCGAGTGAATTCTGCAAGATGCGGATGACAGGATGTCCGGCCTTTTCCAGCGCCTTGAGTTTCTCCTCGTGCGCGCCGTCGCTCTCGTCCTTGAGCGCAAGATCGATAAAGCAGCGATCGTCGTCATAGACTTCCGGCCGTCCGAGCGGCTCGCCGTCGATGGGGATGAGACCCTTGCCGTGCTTGCCGGTCGACTCCGCGAATAGCTGCTCGGCCCAGGCGCCGAAGCTTGCCAGCGAGCGCGAGGCGAAGATCGTGACCTTATCGCGGCCGCGCGATGCGGCGGCGCCGAGCGCGATGCCGAGGGTAACGCCCGGATTTTCCGCTGGCGGCACGTCGGGGCCGCACGAGCGCATCATCACGCGCGTCGATCGAAGAAGCCGCGCAACGTCCAGACCGGCGATTGCCGCCGGTACCAGGCCGAACGGCGACAGCACCGAATAGCGCCCGCCGATGCTTGGTACGCCATGAAAGATTTGCCGGAAGTTCTGCCGTTGCGCGCGTTGCTGCAGCGACGATCCCGGATCGGTGATGGCGATGAAATGGCGGCCGGCTTTGTCGGCGCCTACGGCATCCGCGACCGCTTTGAAAAAATAGTCCGCAAGGACGCTGGGCTCGGTCGTGCTGCCGGATTTGCTCGATACGATGAACAGGGTCTTGCCGAGATCGAGATCGGCTTGCAACGCCTTGATCTGCGCCGGCACGGTGGAATCGAGAATGCGCAAGCGTGGCCAGCCGCTGTTTTGTCCGAACGTCAGCGCCAGTACCTCCGGGCCGAGGCTCGATCCGCCCATGCCGAGGAGGACGGCGTCCTTAAATCCGTCGCTCCTGATCTGTTGCGCGAATGCGACGTAATTCGCGATCTCGGCGTCGCCGACAATATCGAGCCAGCCGAGCCAGCGATCCTCGTCGGCGTTCGTCCACAACGACTTATCGCGCTGCCAGAGCTTTCGGATATTGCCGTGCTTGCGCCAATCCTCGGCGATTTCGTCGACCTTTTTGTCGAGCTGGTGGCCGAGAACGAGATGCTGCTGATCGAGGTGTTGATTAATGATTTCGCCGCGTTTCTTGGCGACGGCGGCGAGTAGCTTATCGGCCGCGTCGGCGAATAGTCGCACACCATCTTCGACCAGCTTGTCGGTGACGTCATCGAGTGAAATGCCGGTGCGGGCGAGTTCACCCAGCATGCGTTGCGCGCCTGCGGCGTCTTCCGTAAGGCTGTCGCGCGGCTTGCCATGATCGCGGAAGGCATCCAACGTTGCCACGGGCATCGTATTGACGGTGTCCGGGCCGATCAGCTCTTCGACGTAGAGAACGTCGCTGTAGGCTTTATTCTTGGTGCCGGTTGACGCCCAAAGAAGCCGCTGCGGCCGCGCGCCATTGCCCTTAAGCGCACGCCAGCGCTCGCCGGCGAACAGGCGCAGGTAACGCTGATAGGCAAGCTTGGCATTGGCGATGGCGATTTTGCCTTTCAACGCATTGAGCCGGCGTTTTTCGTCAGGATCGTTGGCGCGGGCGATCTTTTCGTCGATTAGCTTGTCGACCGCCGTGTCAATGCGGCTGACAAAGAAGCTCGCTACGCTTGCGATCCCCGCAACGTCTCCGCCTTTGGCCGCAAGCGCTTCAAGACCGGACAAGTAGGATTCTACGACATCTTCGTAGACCTGCTGCGCGAACAACAGCGTGATGTTGACATTAATGCCGTCGGCAATGAGATCGCGGATGGCGGGAAGACCCTCCGCTGTCGCCGGCACCTTGATCATCAGATTCTTGCGGCCGACCTCATGCCAGAGACGTTTGGCCTCGGCGATAGTCTCTGCGGTGTCCGTCGCCAGATAGGGCGAAACCTCGATGCTGACAAAGCCGTCAGCGCCGTGCGTCGCCTCGAACACCGGCCTCAGCACGTCGGCTGCTCTTTGGATGTCCTCGACTGCAAGGCCTTCGAACAATTCGCCGGCCGACCGGTCACGCTCGCGCAGCATGCGCGCGATGGCGTCGTCGTATTCGGCGGAATTTGCAATAGCCTGCTCGAAGATCGACGGGTTGGAAGTCACCCCGCGCAAGCCGTCTTCCTCGACGAGTTTTTTCAAACCGCCCCTGGCGATGAATCCGCGTGACAGAAAATCGAGCCATACCGCTTGGCCATGGTCTTGCAGGGCTTTGAGGGCATTCATTACCGGCTAATCCTTACGATCCTCGTCTTTGGCGAGGCCGTTCTTAGCAATCTGATTCTTGGCAGCTTGCAATATCCTATCTGGAACGAAACCGAATTTCGCTAGGACATCGGCGATCCGACCGGAAGCGCCGAAACTGTGCATTCCGATGATTGCGCCGGTCGGGCCGGCGTAGCGGTCCCAGCCAATCATGGCGCCCATTTCCACCGCCACCCGGGCCTTGATCTGCGGCGGCAAAACCTCGTCGCGATAGTGCTGCTCTTGGCGCTCGAACAATTCCCAGCTCGGCATACTGACGACGCGCGCGGGAATTCCCTCGCTCTGCAGCGTCTCATATACGTCGATGCACAGCTGCACCTCACTGCCGCTGGCGATGAGGATCACCCGGGCTTGGCGGTCCTTCGCGTCGGCCATGACATAGGCGCCGCGCGCTAGCCCCGCCGCCGGTGCATAACGGGCACGGTCGAAAACCGGCAATTTCTGGCGGCTGAGGACAAGGCAAGCCGGCTGCGTCTTCAGTGCAAGAATGACCTTATAGGCTTCGCGCACCTCATTGGCGTCAGCCGGACGCAGCACGATCATGTTGGGAATCGCGCGCAGCGCGACCAGCTGTTCGATCGGCTGGTGCGTCGGGCCGTCTTCGCCGAGGCCGATCGAATCGTGGGTGAAAATGTGAAAGACCGGCAACTCCATCAGGGCGGCGAGGCGGATCGCGGGGCGCATGTAATCGCTGAAGGTGAGAAACGTGGCGCCGAACGCCCGCAACTTCGACAACACCAGCCCATTGACGATGGCGCCCATGGCATGTTCGCGGACCCCGAAATGCATGATGCGCCCGCCCGGATCGTCCGGTTCGAGTGAACTGGCGTTGTCGAACGCTGTTTTTGTGGAAGGGGACAGGTCGCCCGCGCCGCCGACGAGCCATGGAATATGCTTTGCGATTGCGTTGAGAGCTTTGCCGGAAGCTTCCCGCGTCGCCATACCCTTGGCGTCGGCCGGAAAGGTCGGCAGGTCGGCGTTCCAGTGTGCCGGCAATTCACCGGCCAGCATCATTTCGATTTCCTGCGCGGCTTGCGGAAATTTCTTTTCGTAGGCAACGAATGTTTTCATCCATTCGTCGCGTAGCGCGTGTCCGCGGCGGCCGATGCCATCGCGAAAATTTTCATAGACGCCGTCCGGCACCAAAAATTGCGCATCTTCCGGCCAGCTATAAAACCGCTTGGCGAGGCGTGCCTCCTCTTCGCCGAGCGGATCGCTGTGGGCGGCCGCGGTGTTTTGCTTGTGCGGCGCACCGTAGCCGATGATGCTGTCGACGATGATGATGGTCGGCCGATCGAAGGTCTGGCGAAACAGCTCGATCGCGCGCGCAAATGCCGCCGTGTCGTTGGCGTCGCGCACGCGCAGAACGTTCCAGCGATAGCCCTTAAATCGACTTTCCACGTCCTCGCTAAAGGCGAGATCGGTGTGGCCCTCGATGGTTACCGTATTGCTGTCGTAGATCCAGCACAGATTGGCGAGTTTGAGATGGCCGGCAAGCGATGCCGCCTCGCTGGCGACGCCCTCCATGAGATCGCCGTCGCTGCAGATCGTATAAACGTCGAAGTCGAAGATGATAAAATTCTCGCAGTTATACCGGGCGGCGAGCCAGCGCGACGCGATCGCCATGCCGACGGCATTGCCGCAGCCTTGGCCGAGCGGACCGGTCGTGGTCTCGACGCCCGTGGTGCGGCCGTATTCCGGATGGCCGGGCGTGACACTGTCGATGTGGCGGAAATCTTTGATGTCGTCGAGGCTGATGGCAGGCGCGCCGGTGATGCGACGGCCATCGACGCGGCGCACGCCCGCCAAATGGATCAGCGCGTAGAGCAGTATCGACGCGTGACCGGCCGACAGCACGAAGCGGTCGCGGTTCGCCCACAGCGGATCGGCAGGGTCATAGCGAAGAAAGTCCTGCCAAAGCGTGTAGGCGACCGGCGCGATGCCCATCGGTGTGCCGGGATGGCCTGATTGTGCCTTCTGCACCGCATCGATCGCTAGAGTGCGGATGGTGTCGATGCAGAGCCGATCGACGTTTTTGCCGGTTTCAGGCGCGCGGCCGGAGCGAGGATGTGTAGAAGCGGCTTGCCGTGTCATAATCCGAGCGCTCAGGCGCATGTGAATGCAAAAATGCCCTCAAAGCGGAAACGAATGAGGGCGAATACCGTTCCCGCGGGCAACTGAGAGAGAAGCCTGCTGTCGTGCGACAAACTTGCTCTACTGGGCTTCACGCGATAGCCGTGCAGGTCATTGATGCCGCCGCAACTTCGCAATCGAGCAAAAAACCATTAAGCTTGCCGCGATGCGAAGAGAACCCAACCCGTCGCCTTGGAACACGGGCCGCACAATGCTCTACGGCGCCATCATCGGCGTGGTCGCGGCTGCATTCAAATTATTCGCACCGTGGACCGAGCCGCACCCGTTCGGAGCGGTCGCGCGGGAGCTCATCGGCGCGGCGCTGGCCTTTGCGCTGTTGTGCGGCGCCGCCGCGGCGTTTGCGCGTCGGTTGATCAGGTCCGAAATCCAATAAGTCCGGCAAAAGAAAACGGGGCGGCTCGATGAGCCGCCCCGTCGCAATTCTTAAAACGAGTTATCCGAGGTGGGTGATATCGCGGTCCTTGGTCTCGGGCAGGAAGATGAGCGCGACGACGAAGCTCATCGCCGCGACCACGATTGGATACCACAGGCCGGAATAGATGTTGCCGGTCGCCGCCACGATGGCAAACACGGTCGCCGGCAGGAAGCCGCCGAACCAGCCATTGCCGATATGGTAGGGCAGCGACAGCCCGCTATAGCGGATGCGGGTCGGGAACAATTCCACCAGCCACGCCGCGATCGGGCCGTAGACCATGGTCACGTAGACGACCAGGATTACCAGCAACAGCACCGTCATCGGGTAGTTGATGTCGTTCGGGTCCGCGCTTGCCGGATAACCGTGCTCCTTCACGGCGGCGGCGATAGCTTTCGCTAGGTCCGGCGTGTCGGCGGCGATGGTCTGATCGCCGATCTGCACGGTCGCTTTGGTGCCGGAAGGCGCTGAGACGTTGTTATAGTTCACCGACAGATTCACCAGAGCGGATTTAATGTTGTCGCACCCGGTCGTGTATTTCTCGACGCCCGTCGCCTTGAACTGGAACGAACATTCGGCCGGATCGGCGGTGACTGTCACCGGCGACGCGGCGAGTGCCGCCTCCAGTTTCGGGTTGGCGAAGTGCGTGATGCCCTGGAAGATGTAGAAGTAGGTCACCGCGGCAAGGGCAAAGCCGGCGAGCATGATCGGTTTGCGCCCGATCCGGTCCGACAGTGCGCCGAACAAGATGAAACACGGCGTGCCGATCAACAGCGCAATCGCGATCATGATTTGTGCGGTGACGCCCGGCACTTTCAGGGTCTGAGTGAGGAAGAACAGCGCGTAGAACTGTCCGCCATACCAGACGACGGCTTCGCCGGCCGTGGCACCGAGCAACGCAAGGATCGCGATCTTCAAATTCGACCACTCGCCGAATGCTTCCGTGAGCGGGCGCTTGGATTGCTTGCCCTCGTCGACCATGCGCTGGAACAGCGGCGATTTATTGAGCTTAAGCCGGATCCACAGCGACACCGCAAGCAGGATGGCGGACAGTAGGAACGGAATGCGCCAGCCCCAATCGCCGAATGCCGCCTCGCCCATCGCGGTGCGGATGCCGAGGATCAAGAGCAACGCCATGAACAGGCCGAGCGTTGCGGTGGTTTGAATCCACGACGTGTAATAGCCGCGCTTGTTCGACGGCGCATGTTCGGCGACATAGATCGCCGCGCCGCCATATTCGCCGCCGAGCGCCAGACCTTGCACCAGGCGCAAAGCGATCAACACGATTGGCGCGAGGATGCCCCAGGTCGCGAAGCCGGGAAGCACGCCGATGAAGAACGTGCCAATGCCCATCAGGCTCATGGTGATGAGGAAGGTGTATTTGCGGCCGATCATGTCGCCGAGGCGGCCGAAGATCAGCGCGCCGAACGGTCGCACCGCAAAGCCGGCGGCGAAGGCGAGGAGTGTGAAGATGAATGCGACGTTCGCCGGCACGTTCGAGAAGAAATACTTCGCCAGGAACACCGCAAGCGTTCCGTAAATGTAGAAGTCGTACCATTCGAAAACGGTGCCCAGCGACGACGCGAAGATGACGAGACGTTCTTCGCTCGTCATGCCGCCCGAGCGCGGCGCGTTCAGTGCCATTGTGGTCATGGGCGTGTTCCCCCTGAGTGTTGGTCGTCAGGGACGGTCCCGCGATCGGGAATTGCAACGCGACGGAGCCATCCCGCCGGCAACGCTAATGTAGCGACCGCCCCGTGTCTTTCCGCCACAGGTATTAAGCCGAAAGTGGAGGGGGGCGAAGCCGCGGCCTGCTTCCGCGCGGAAAGTTTGGCGGTTGCCGGCCCAAGCGCGGTAGGCAGCAATTAATGTTACTGAATAATTCAGTGATCGAAGCGCCGCGTTTTAAACGAATTCGGCCGCCGCTTTCCATAGAGTGCCGGGCAACGCGCGCGTTGGCCCCGGATCACTTCATGCGTCTTGTCCAAGCCGTTTTCCTACTTGCGGTGACCGCCTCGCCGGCGTTCGCCCAGCGCGAGCCGGAAATTGTCATCCCCGGCAAGCCCGGGGTTCCGGTTTATATCAACGGCATTGACGCCTCGTGGGGCGTGGTTGAAGGCGAGTTTGGTCTCGATCGGCCCGGCATGGTGACGCCGACCGTGGTGTATCGGCCGCTGACTATGGCGGTACCGACGCGTGTTCCGAGTTATCACCCCGCCACCGGCGAGCGTCCCGGTTATGGGCGACTGGAGGTCGTACCGCCGCCCGATCGTCCGCTGCCGCCGCCCGCCCCGACCTACTATCGCAGCTGGTCGAGCGGGTCCGCGCCGGGATTGGTCACGGATTATCCGCCATACGCGCCGCCGACCGTGGTGGTTTCACCGAACAACAACTGGCGGCGCCATTCACCGAAATCGGGCGGTTCAGGTTCAGGTCACAAGTAAGCAAGTGAGTAAGTCAGCAGCAAATCAGCAAGGAGTGTCATGAGTTTCCATCGTGTTGTCGTTGTGGCGGTCGCCACATTGTTCAGTGTCGGCATGACGTCGATCGCGTCTGCCTGCTGCGATTGGGCATATTCCACCCCCATCGCCTACGCCGCGGTGGCGCCGGTCGGCTTCGGCGGTTGCGGCACATGCGGTACGCCGACGGCGGCCGCGGTTTATGCGCAGCCGGTGGCACCGGCTCCGATTTATGTCACCCCAGTGGTCCCGACGGCTTTCGGCGGTCCGTGCTGCGGTTGGACCGGCTGCGGCAATTGCGGCTGGTCCGGTTGGAGCGGCTGCGGCAATTGCGGCGGCTGCGGCGGCTGCGGTCAGGTGGTCGCCTACGCGGCGCCTTCACTTTATGTGGTCAACCAGGGTCCGGTTTATTCCGGCCCGGGCATCGTGATGCCGTACCAAACTTATTCGCCGGAGACGGCCTACGCCCCCGCAACCGACTACCCCCCCGTTCCGGGGTATGGCGGAGCGGTCTATCCGCACTATGCGCATCCCTACTATCGGGCGCGCTACGCCTATCGCGGGCCGATGGCGATGCATCCCTACATGCATCCCTATATGCACCCGTACATGCATCCGCGCTATTACGGCGCGCCGCGCTGGCGGCATTATCCGTGATGCGGTTGGGCGTCAGATAAAAGCAAAAGACTCCGAAGGCCTGCATTCGTGCAGGCCTTCATGCTTTAGGCCATCGCGCGCGCGGCGATGTAGAGTGCGAGCGCCGCGGCGTTCGACACGTTGAGACTTTTGATGGCGCCGGGAAGATCGAGCCGCGCCAGCCGATCGCAGGTCGCCCCGGTCAATTGGCGCAATCCCTTGCCCTCGGCGCCGAGCACCAACGCCAGCGGCGCGCGAAGTTCTATCGTCGCGAGATCCTCCGGTGCACTTCCATCCAAGCCGACGACAAGGAAGCCGCGCTCCTTCAATGCGGCGAGCGCGCGCGCGAGATTTTGCACGATCGCGATCGGCACCAGTTCGAGCGCGCCGGAAGCTGATTTCGCCAGCACGCCCGTCGCCTCCGGGCTGTGGCGCGCGGTGGTGACGACGGCTGCGACCGCGAAGGCCGCAGCCGTGCGCAGGATCGCGCCGACATTGTGCGGATCGGTGATCTGGTCGAGCACCAGCACGATCCCGGTCGCGGGCAAATCCTCGATGTCGGGGGAGGGCAGGGGATCGGCTTCGGCGAGCAGCCCCTGGTGCACGGCGTCCGGCGTGAGCCGCGCCGCCAGTACATCCGGCCGCACAACGTTCGGCGCGATCGCCGGCGCGATGCCTTGCTCGGTCAGCCGACGTAGCGCGTTTTCGGTGACCAAGAGCCGGCGGATGCGGCGCGCCGGATTGGCGAGCGCCGCCGTCACGGTGTGCCAGCCGTAAAGCACCACGGCGTCTTCAGGCGCACCATGCCGCCGTTCGCGCCGCGCATCCGGACCGCGGTTGGGCCTGCCACGCGGCTTGTGCCGCCATTTGGGTTCGCGCATGCCCGTTTCTGTCCCATGCGCTCGGCGGGTTGGCAATTCAGGCCATTTTCGATTGACTAGCCGGTGCGGCCCAACCATATAGCCCCGGCGCCAAATTGCGCCTGCGACCTCGTTGCGGGAGCAACCTTTGGGGGAGTGTCCCGAGTGGCAAAGGGGGCGGACTGTAAATCCGCTGGCTGACGCCTTCGTAGGTTCGAGTCCTACCTCCCCCACCAAAGACCTCGAAATGATAGCCGGGAGTCAATGACAGATGACCGCGCGCGACATGGCGCCGGCCGCACTCGTCTCCGTGATTTGGGGCGTCGGCTTTGTCGCCATCAAATTCGGTCTGGAAAGCTTTGCTCCGCCGCAATTGACCGCATTTGCAGTTTATTGTTGCGGCCGTCGGGATACTTCTGGCGCGGCGTCCGCCGATTTCGTGGCCGATGCTTGTTCTGATCGGGCTCACCCTCTTCGCCGGGCAATTTCTCTTCCTGCTTTTTGTCTTTACCGCGGGCCTGCCTCCGGGCGTTGCGTTGGTCACGCGGCGGCTTCGTGGCTGAGCCTCGCCGCACTCATTTACCTTGAAACGATCGCGGGGGTTCTCGCCTACGCCTATGGGGCTACCTACCGGCTCGTTATCCGGCGGCCGCGGTGGTGCCGTTTGCGCTGCTTGCGCCGTGCGTCGGCATCCTGTCCTCCGCGCTCGTTTTTGAGGAGATTCTTACGCCGATACGTTATATCGGGATGGCGCTTGCTCTCGTTGGCTTGGCCTTGTGCTGTTCCCAACAAAATGTCCGTGGCGAAGCCCGTCAAGGCTCACGAATTAGGGTGAAAAAAACCTATCGCCATTGCTAGCAATTTTACGTGCAATAAGCGGCCACAGAGCGGCGAATAAACCGTATTTTTAGCGTGTTATTTAAACTGATCTTAGACCCTCACCGCTAGTGTGGCGCGATACGGCGGGAGACAGGGCCCGTCGACGAAAACAAAATAGACTTTGGGAAAGGCGTCACAATGAAAGCCGTCGTCAAGACGGTCGAGCCCGCCGATCGTGAGGCGCGCTTCGACCATATCCGGCCGCACTATCTCGAGGCGCTGACCTTGGTCGAGCGCCTGCATCGGCGTCTGCTCGACGTCATCAAAGACGAGTTCGACCGCCGCGGCCGCGCCGACATCAATTCGGTGCAGGCGCTCTTGCTCTACAATATCGGCGACAAGGAGTTGACCGCGGGCGAACTGCGCACGCGCGGCTACTATCTCGGCTCCAACGTCTCCTACAATCTGAAGAAGCTCGTCGAGATGGGCTTCCTCGACCATCAGCGCTCGCGGGTCGATCGGCGCTCGGTGCGCATCAAGCTCACCGACAAGGGCCGCGAAGTCCGCGACACTGTCGATACGCTTTATCAGAAGCATGTCCGCACGGTGGAGCAGGTCGGCGGCATCAACGCCGACGAGTTCAGCGTGCTGAACAAGGCGCTGCACCGCCTCGAGCGCTTCTGGACCGATCAGATCCTTTACCGGCTGTAGAGCCGACTGCATTCGCCAGCTTTTCCGTCGTACTGGCGCGTCTAACCCCGGCGTAAATGCCGGGGTCTTTTTTTCGCTCCTTTGCTTGTGCTAAGGCGGTTGCGGGGGCGGCATTCGCCATTCGGCTTATGGCGTTCTTGGCCGAATTGCGCCTTAATGCTCTTGCAAATACGCGCTCCATGAGCCGATCGCCCGAGCGAGCTTCCGCGCGATATAGCCGCCGCAGCGTGCTGCGGCGCTTTGCCAGAGCGGCGACGCTGGTTGCCGGGAGTGTCGCGGCGGAGCGGGCCTTCGCCGACGATCAACAGCTCGATGCGCTCATCGGTGACACTGATCGTGGCGCTTTCGACCAAGACTTCGATCAGGCGTCCCGCACCATCCACATGCCCAAGGCGACCGCGCCGACGCTGTCGCCGGCAACGGCGCAATTCACCGAGGTGGCGGTCAAGACCTACGACGACATCGTCGCTCGCGGCGGTTGGCCGGAAGTGCCCAAAGTCGACGAGTTGCGGCTCGGCAACCGGCACCCGAGCGTGGTCGATTTACGCAGGCGCTTGTTGGTTTCCGGGGACCTCGATGCGAACGCCGCCGGCAACGATATTTACGATTCCGATGTCGAGGAAGCGGTGCGGCGCTTCCAGGCGCGTCATGGGCTGACCGTCGACGGCATCCTGCGCGCTGCAACGCTCGGCGAGATGAACGTTCCGGCGGCGACGCGGTGCGACCAGCTCAAGGTCAATATCGACCGGCTCAAGACGCTCTCGACCAATCTCGGCCCGCGTTACGTAGTGTGCAACATCCCGGCGGCGCGAATCGAGGCGATCGAGCACGACTTCGCCGTGACGCGCTATCGCGCGGTGGTGGGCAAGCCGGGCCGGCCGTCGCCCGACATCAACTCAAAGATTATCGAGATCAACTTCAATCCGTATTGGACCGTACCGGTCTCGATCGTGCGCAAGGATTTGATCCCGCTGATGCAGGCGCAGCCGGATTATCTCACCAAGAACCACATCCGCATTTTCGACATGCGGCACAACGAACTGCAGCCGTCGCAGATCGACTGGTATTCCGATGACGCGGTCAATTACATGTTCAAGCAAGATCCCGGCAGCTTCAATTCCCTGGGCTCGCTGCGCATCAATTTCCCCAGCGCTTATGGCGTCTATATGCACGACACGCCGCTGAAAAACCTGTTCGGCGACGATTTCCGCTTCCATTCCTCGGGCTGTGTGCGCGTGCAAAACGTGCGCGAACTTGTCTATTGGCTGCTCGACGAAACCAAAGGCTGGTCGCCAGCCAAGATCGACTCCACCATCGCCTCGGGCGACCAGGTCACCGCGCGGCTCGTCAAGCCGGTACCGTTGCACTGGGTCTATGTCACCGCCTGGTCCTCGTCCGAGGGCATCGTGCAATTCCGCGAAGACATCTATGGCCGCGACGGCATAGGCGCCCCGGCCATTCCGGCGACGGTGAAGCTTTAGGGCGCGACGCTCCGGCATTTCACCCGCGTTCGATCCGCGCTACACTTTCACGCAACTAACTCGTAGTGTGGGAGGGTGGCGTGAGCGGTCAGGTCAAATTCGTTCTCGACGAAACGCAAATTCCGAAAAGCTGGTACAATCTGGCGGCCGATCTGCCGAAGCCGCTGCCGCCGGTCTTGCATCCCGGCACCAAGCAGCCGGTCGGGCCTTCCGATCTCGAACCGCTGTTCCCGATGGCGCTGATCCTGCAGGAGGTATCGGCGGAGCGCAGCATCGACATTCCCGAGCCGATCCGCGACGTCTATCGGATGTGGCGACCGTCGCCATTGATGCGGGCGCGCCGTCTCGAGCAGGCGCTCGATACGCCGGCCAAAATCTATTTCAAATACGAAGGCGTCTCGCCGGCAGGCTCCCACAAGCCGAATACGGCGGTGCCGCAGGCCTGGTACAACAAGGAGCAGGGCATCAAGCGGCTGTCGACCGAAACCGGCGCCGGGCAATGGGGCTCGTCGCTCGCTTTTGCCGGCGGGCTATTCGGCATCGAGGTGACGGTCTTCCAGGTCCGCGTGTCGTACGATCAAAAGCCCTATCGCCGCGCGCTGATGGAGACTTATGGCGCGCGATGCATCGCCTCCCCGTCGAACGAGACCGATTCCGGCCGCTCCATCTTGGCAAAGAGTCCGAACAGCCCTGGCTCGCTCGGCATCGCCATTTCCGAGGCGGTCGAGATGGCGGCCAAGAATCCGGACGTCAAATATTCGCTAGGCTCGGTGCTCAATCACGTGCTGCTGCATCAGACGGTGAACGGCCAGGAGGCGATCAAGCAGTTCGAAATGGCTGGCGACGATCCGGACGTGGTGATCGGCTGCACCGGCGGCGGCTCGAACTTTTCCGGCCTTGCCTTCCCGTTCCTCGGCCTGCAATTGCGCGGCGGACGCAAGCGCCGCTTCATCGCCGTCGAACCGGCGGCCTGTCCATCGCTCACCCGGGGCAAATATGCCTACGACTTCGGCGACACCGCGCATCTGACGCCGCTGGTGAAAATGCACACGCTCGGCTCGACCTTCATTCCCCCGGGCTTCCATGCCGGCGGCCTGCGCTACCACGGCATGGCGCCGATGGTGTCGCATATTTACGAACTCGGCCTCATCGAGGCGCGCGCCTATCATCAAAAGACCTGCTTCGACGCCGGCGTGCAGTTCGCACGCTGCGAAGGCATCGTGCCGGCGCCGGAAGCGACGCATGCGGTGCGCTGCGCCATCGACGAGGCGCTGCGCTGCAAGAAAGAGGGCAAGGCCGAGACCATCTTGTTCAATCTGTCAGGCCACGGCCACTTCGACATGGCGGCCTACATCGCCTATTTCGACGGCAAGCTCGTCGATCAGGACTACGACGAAGGCGAACTCGCCATGGCGCTTGCCGGCCTGCCCAGCGCCGCCTAGTCGTCGATGCCGTTCGCGCTCAATCTCTACCACGACCAAGTCAGCGCGACCGGGTCGAGCGCGCCGGACTTGGCGCCGGGGCATCGCCTGCTTTACGTCCGCTACGGCCGCGCCACGATCAACGGCGCCGCGATGAGCGCCGATGCGGCGATCTATTGCAACGGTCCGCTCGCGTTGCAGTCGGCCGGCGAATGGAGCCAGATCTGGCGCTGGGAGCTCGCTTCGCCGGATGCGGCGCCGGTCTTGCACCAGGGCAAAGGCCTATTGTCGAGCCTGCGGATGTCGCGCGTCATCACCAGCCTCGCCATGCTGGAGGGCACGCGCTGGCTGTTCCGGCTTGACCAGATCATCCACGGCGGCGAGCGCGTCGCCGACCGCCACCAGCATCCGGGGCCCGGCATTCGCTGCCTGCTGGAGGGAACGTTCAATGTTCAGCAAAGCGTCGAATCCGCGCGCAATCTCAATCCCGGCGATGCGTGGTGGGAGACCGGATCGGACACCCTGATCGCCTGGGGATCGCGGCAGATGCCGGCTAGAGCACTTTCCACTTAGCGTGAGGCGTATCCTGCGTTGCGGAAGTAGTTGGCGCATTCGTCGGGTGTGAAGGCGTCGAGAAGGGCTGCGATGCGTGTCCACAAGCCGACCCTCGACCACCTGGATCACTCGAACCCGCAGATCGTTCGAATATCCCATCGCAGCCTCCTCAGACTGGAGAGGCCACAGAATCTTAATCGCGGCTCGAAGGGAATCCCTTCAATTCACAGAAGGTGGAAACCGCTCCAGGTTCCTGCGTGGCATGGTGCTGCCGGTCGAGTGGGAAGGCAAAGTGACGGGCACCTGGCTTTCGGGGACGCCTCCGCCCGGCAATTGGAGGCTCTATGTCGAACGGATCATCGCCGTCTGACGCGGCGCGCCTCGCGGTCCGTGGTCGCAATCGCTAAATGTAGCGGCGTTATCCGCTGAAATATCCCAAGCCCTTGCGGGGTGCTCCTGGTATGATGCGCCCGGGCGGTGTATCCAGCGGGGCGGAGTATCGAGCCAAGGCGAGAGGCAAATGTCGGTCACGCAAAAAGCAAAAACCACAGATGAGGGTTTCTTCTCCGCCGCGCTTGCCGAGAGCGATCCTGAAATTGCCGAAGCGATCAGGCTCGAACTCGGTCGCCAACGCGACGAAATCGAACTGATCGCGTCGGAAAACATCGTCAGCCGCGCCGTTCTTGAGGCGCAAGGCTCGGTGCTCACCAACAAATACGCCGAGGGCCTGCCGGGCCGGCGCTATTACGGCGGTTGTCAATTCGTCGACATTGCCGAGCGGCTTGCGATCGACCGGGTGACACGGCTGTTCGGCTGTTCCTTCGCCAACGTGCAGCCGCATTCCGGCGCCTCGGCCAACGCTGAAGTGTTCATGGCGCTGATGCAGCCGGGCGACACGTTCATGGGGCTCAATCTCGCCGCCGGCGGGCATCTCACCCACGGCTCGCCGGTCAACTTGTCCGGCAAATGGTTCAAAGTGGTGCCCTATGGGGTGCGCCGCGGCGACCACCAGATCGACATGGCGGAGGTCGAGCAGCTCGCCAAAGCGCATCGGCCGAAGCTGATCATCGCCGGCGGCTCGGCCTATCCGCGGATTATCGACTTTCGCCGCTTCCGTGAGATCGCGGATGAAGTCGGCGCGTATCTCATGGTCGACATGGCGCATTTTGCCGGGCTCGTGGCCGGCGGCGCACATCCAAGCCCGCTGCCCCATGCTCATGTGGTGACGACGACAACTCATAAGACGCTGCGCGGCCCGCGCGGCGGCGCCATCCTGACCAATGACGAAGAATTGGCGAAAAAGCTCAATTCGGCGGTGTTTCCCGGCATGCAGGGCGGACCCTTGATGCATGTGATTGCCGCCAAGGCGGTCGCCTTCGGCGAGGCGCTGCGGCCATCGTTCCGGCTTTACGCGAAGAACGTCGTCGAAAGCGCGAAAGCGCTTGCCGAAACGCTCAAAGCGCGCGGTCTCGATATCGTCTCCGGCGGCACCGATACGCACCTCATGCTGGTCGATCTGCGCAAGAAGCGCCTGACCGGCAAAGTGGCAGAGGCCGCGCTCGGCCGCGCCCACATCACCTGCAACAAGAACGGCATTCCATTCGACCCCGAGAAGCCCACGATCACCTCGGGCGTGCGGCTTGGCACGCCGGCGGGAACCACGCGCGGCTTCGGAATTGCCGAATTCCAGCAAATTGGCGAGATGATCGGCGAAGTGCTTGATGCACTGGCGCAAAAGGGCGTCGACGAGGATACGCAGGCGGAAACGCGCGTCCGCGACAAAGTCAAGCGATTGGTCAACCGGTTCCCGATTTACGAGGTGTAAGGGATGCGGTGCCCGAGCTGTGCGAGCCTCGATACCCAGGTGAAGGATTCGCGGCCGACGGAGGATTCCTCCGTTATCCGCCGCCGCCGCGTCTGCCTGTCCTGCAATTTCCGTTTCACGACGTTTGAGCGGGTGCAATTGCGCGAACTCACCGTGATCAAGCGCAACGGCCGGCGCGTGCCGTTCGACCGCGACAAACTGTTGCGTTCGGTCGAGATCGCCTGCCGCAAGCGGTCGGTCGAGCCGGAGCGCATCGACCAGATGGTGTCGAAAATCGTGCGCGAGCTGGAAAGCCTGGGCGAAAGCGAGGTTTCCTCCGAAACCATCGGGGAAACCGTGATGGCGCACCTGCGCGAGCTCGACGATGTCGCCTATGTGCGTTTCGCCTCGGTCTACCGCAATTTCCGCGAAGCCAAGGATTTTGAGGCGGCGCTCGCCGAATTGTCGGGGGATGAGGCGGCGGAGTGAGCGCGGAATTAAGCGCCACGGCCGACGCTGCGGCGGACGATCGGCGCTTCATGGTGCTGGCTTTAGTCTCGGCCGGCGCGGGCTCGGCCGCACCTGGCCGAACCCCGCGGTCGGCGCGGTGATCGTCAAGGACGGCGCGATCGTCGGCCGCGGCTGGACCCAAGCCGGCGGCCGCCCGCACGCCGAGATCGAGGCTTTGCGCCGCGCCGGCGTGTTAGCGCGCGGCGCAACGCTGTACGTCACGCTCGAGCCCTGCTCGCATCACGGCAAATCGCCGCCTTGCGCCGACGCGGTGATCGCCGCGGGCATTGCACGTGTCGTGTCGGCGCTGGAGGACCCTAATCCGGAAGTGGCCGGGGCGGGACACGCGCGGCTGCGTACGGCCGGCATTGCCGTCGATGTCGGTATCGGGGCGGAGGAGGCGCGCCGCGACCATGCCGGTCACATCTTTCGTTTCACCAAAGGCCGCCCCTACGTTCTGCTAAAGCTTGCCATCTCGGCGGACGGCAAGGCTGGTGCGGCGGGGCGCAAGCCGGTTGCGATTACCGGCGAAGCGGCGCGCGACCGCGTTCACCTCATGCGCGCACACAGCGATGCGATTATGATCGGCGTCGGCACCGCGCTGGCCGACGATCCGGTGCTGACCTGCCGGCTCCCCGGCATGGAGAAGAATTCGCCGGTCCGCGTCGTACTCGACAGCGCGCTTCGCCTGCCGCTTTCCTCCCGGCTCGTCGAAACTGCGCGCACCACGCCGCTGTGGGTCGTCGCCGCTGCGGATGCGCCGGCGCCGGCGGAGGCGACGTTGCGGGCGCGCGGCGTCGACCTGGTGCGGGCTGCAACGAGCGCTAAAGGCCTGGACCTGGCAGCAGTGCTAAAGCTCCTCGCGATCCGCGGCATCACCCGCCTGATGGTCGAGGGCGGCCCCACGCTTGCCGCGGCATTGATCGCCGCCGATCTCGTCGACGAGGCCGTTCTGTTTCATTCTGCCAAAGTTGTCGGTCCCGACGGCATCGAGGCTCTCGGGGGCCCGGCGATGACGACGCTGACGGACCGGCTTAAGCTCGTAAGGAGCGTCCCGGTCGGCTCCGATCGGCAGGACATTTATGAGCGCAGGTGAGTTGATGTTTACCGGCATTGTCAATGATTTGGGCGAAGTTCTTGAAGTTTTCGAAAAGGCCGAAGGCCTGCGCCGGATAACGATTGCCTGCGGTTATGGCCCCGACACAATCGACATCGGCGCCTCGGTCGCCTGCTCTGGAATCTGCCTGACCGCCGTGGAGCGCCGCCGGGCCGGCGACCGCTCGGCATTTGCCGTGGACGCGGCGGCCGAGACGCTGCGGGTGACCACGGCCGGGACTTGGCGGCGGGGCACGAAACTAAACCTCGAGCGTTCGCTGCGCGTGGGCGATGAGTTGGGCGGTCACATGGTCAGCGGCCATGTCGACGGGATTGCCGAGCTCATCGGCCGCGACGACTTCGTCGACAGCGCGGCGCTGTCGTTTCGCGTGCCGGCAGAGCTTGCCCGCTTCATTGCGCCCAAGGGGTCGGTCGCGCTCGACGGCGTTTCACTCACCGTCAACAAGGTCGAGGGCGCCACCTTCTCGGTGCTGATCATTCCGCATACGCTGAAGGTCACCACCCTCGGTGCGCTGCAGCCAGGCGCCCGCGTCAATCTGGAAGTCGATCAGATGGCGCGTTATGCCGCGCGTCTGTTAGACCATCGGCACAGCGATGGAGTGTCGTGATGGCCGGTCCGCGACGCGGCAAGCCTGAAGCAAACGCAGCGACCAAGGGCGCCCGCATTCTCATCGTCGAGGCGCGCTTCTACGACGACATTGCCGATGCGCTCCTGGCCGGCGCCACCAAGGCGCTGAATGAGGCGCGCGCCGCGTTCGATTGCATCAGCGTGCCCGGCTCGCTGGAAATTGCGCCTGCCATCGCGATCGCGCTCGATGCCGCGCCGCGGCGGCGCGCCTATGACGGCGTCGTCGCGCTTGGCTGCGTGATCCGCGGCGACACCATTCATTTCGAGATCGTCTCGCACCAGTCGGCGCGCGGCCTGATGGAGCTCTCGGTTGCGCGCAAAGTGCCGATCGGGAATGGCATCATCACGGTGGACACCGAGGCGCAAGCCTGGGCGCGGGCGCCCGTCGAGGAGCAGGACAAAGGCGGCGAAGCCGCGCGCGCCGCGCTCGCTTTGATCGCTATCAAGCGGCGGCTCGGGAAACGCTGAGATGACGGGCGAGGCCAAGGACGCGCGCAAGGCCAACAAGCGTGGCGCCGCCCGTCTCGCCGCGGTGCAGGCGCTTTATCAGATGGATCTAGCCGGCACCGGCCTCAACGAGATCATGGCCGAGTTCGAAAGCCACTGGCTCGGCGGCGAAGTCGAGGGCGTGCAATACCGGCCGGCGGAAGCCGCGTATTTCCGCGATATCGTCGGCGGCGTGGTGCGCGAGCAGAGCCACCTCGACCCGCAAATTGACGCGGCGCTGTCGCGCGGCTGGCCGCTCAAGCGCATCGAAACCATTCTGCGTGCGGTGCTTCGCGCCGGCGCCTACGAGCTTGCCTGCCGCGCCGACGTGCCGGCACGCGTAGTGACTTCCGAATATGTCGACGTCGCCTCTGCCTTCGTCGACACGGAGGAAACCGGCATGGTCAACGCCGTGCTCGATCAGCTCGCGCACCAACTGCGCGCGGGGGAATTCGCCGACCGAGCATGATCGGGAAAACCTGCCCTCGGACTTGATCCGTAGGTGGATGCCGATTTTCGGATAAGATCACGCTCAATAAGATCTTGCGCGGAGCGCGATTATGGCCCCCGACGCCAAACCATCAGCCGAAGAGCGCCTAATCGCGCGTTATTTCCGTCCGCTCGCGACGGCCCCCGGCGCGTTCGGCCTCAACGACGACGCGGCCATCGTCACGCCGCCGCCGGGCTGCGATCTGGTGATCACCACCGACGGCGTCATCGCCGGCGTGCATTTCTTCCCCGACGACCCGGCGGATGCCATCGGCCGCAAGGCGCTGCGGATGAATCTTTCCGACCTCGCGGCGAAGGGCGCGAGGCCGATCGGCTTTCTGTTCTCGGTCGCCTTGCCGGTTACCATCGATGAGCCATGGGTCGCGGCACTCGCGAGAGGCCTCGGCGAAGACATTCGGCAGTATGATTGCCCGCTTCTGGGCGGCGACACCGACCACACGCCCGGACCGATTTCCATTTCGATTGCCGCGTTCGGGGCGCTGCCGCACGGCGCCATGGTGCGGCGCTCGACCGCGAAGGCCGGCGACAGCATCGTCGTCACCGGCACCATCGGGGACGCTGCGCTTGGCGTGTTGCTGCGGCGGGACACCAGTCTCGCCAAACGATGGCGGCTTTCGGACACTTTCGCCGCTTATCTGACCGAGCGCTATCTCTTACCGCAGCCGCGCAACGTGCTGGCCGGTGCGGTGCTGCACGATGCCTCGGCGGCGATGGATATCTCCGACGGCCTTGCCGGCGATCTCGGCAAGCTGTGCCGGGCATCCGGCGTTGCCGTCGAAATCGATGTGATGCGTGTGCCGCTGTCGGATGCGGCACGCGCCGCGCTGGCAGCCGAACCGGCGTTGATCGAGACTATCCTCACCGGCGGCGACGACTACGAGATTTTGGCGGCGCTGCCGCCGCCGAAGCTTCCGGTATTCCGCGCCGCGGCGGAAAAAGCCGGCGTTGCGGCGACCGAAATCGGCCGCGTCACGGCCGGGGAGGGCGCTCGCTTCATCCGCAACGGCAAGGCGATGACGTTCGCGCGGTCGTCTTACAGCCATTTCTAGCGATCGGCCGTCAGAGCTATAATGGCCGCCGGAGAAACGCCCATGCACGACACGACGGCCATCGCTGCGCCGCAGCCACAGACATCGCACTACGTCGGAAAAGGCGGCAATCCGCGCTATGCCGAGCTTTACCGGTATTATCCGACCATCGACTATCTGCGCCGCGCCGCGCGCCGCCGGCTGCCGCATTTCGCCTTCGAATATTCCGACGGCGGCTCGGGCAACGAGGACGCCGGCATCAGGCGCAATTGGGCGGCGCTTGATGCTGTGGAATTGGTGTCGCGCTACGGCGTGATGCCGTCGCTGCCGCCCTGCGACGTCGAACTGTTCGGCCGGCGCTATGCGGCGCCGATCGGCATTGCGCCGATGGGCGGGCCGGCCATCGTCTGGCCAGGCGCGGACAAGCATTTGGCGCGCGCCGCGCAAAAGGCGCGTATTCCCTATGCGCTCGGGCTCGCCGGCGGCGCCACCATCGAGGAGATCGCCGAAATCGCGCCCGACGTCTGCTGGTTTCAGCTTTATCGCGCCGCGCGCAACGATCACGCCATCGGTTTCGATCTGGTGCGCCGCGCCGCGGCCACGGACTGCCAGGCGCTGATTCTCACCCTCGATGTGCCGGTGCGCACGACGCGCGCGCGCGAAGTGGTGGTCGGGCTCGGCGGCAGCGGGTTTCATCCGAATGCTGCCATGCTGACGCAAATGGCGATGTCGCCATCCTGGACCATGGCGCTGTGGAAGCACGGCATCCCGCGTTTCGAGACGTTGCGCGCCTATGCAGGCGAGAACGCTTCGATCAACGACGTCATCGCTTTCGCGCGGCGCGAGATGGGCGGCGCCTTCACCTGGGAGGAAGTCGCAAAGTATCGCGACCGCTGGAAGAAGACCTTGATCGTGAAAGGCATCCTGCATCCGCAAGACGCCGAGAAAGCGATATCGCTCGGTGTCGACGGTCTATTCGTTTCCAATCACGGCGGCCGTCAGATCGAGGCGCTGCCGGGGCCGATCGATGCGCTGCCGGCGATCGTGCGCCAAGTGGGCAACCGCGCGACCGTGATGTACGATTCCGGAATTCGCAGCGGCACCGACGTGGTGCGCGCCTATGCGCTTGGCGCCGCCGCTGCCTTCGCCGGCAAGGCCTTCCTGTGGGGCCTCGGCGCGCTCGGCGAAGAGGGCCCGAGCCACGTCATCGATCTTCTGATCGAGGAGACGCGAGCCGCGTTCGGCCAATTGGGCGCGCACACCCCGGACGAGGCGCGCTCGGTCGTGATCCGCCATAACGGCGCGCTGCGTATTTGAGTTTGACGAAAGGACAGCCAATGAGCAGAACCAGACGCGTTCGAAAAGCTAAGAAGGCCATACCGGCATCGCGGGCGCGCCGGAAAATGTCGGCGCGCGGTCGCGCGACGGCCGCAAAGCGCAAACCTTCGGCTAAGGCGGGACCGCGCAAGCAGACCTTTGTGGCGAGCCATCACAAGCCCGAGGCTTTCGCGCAAGGCCTGCGCCGCTACGCCAAATATCGCGATCTCGGTATTGCGGCGGCGACCAACGGTCTGGCGCGCGCCCACGTCATCAAGATGGTTCCGCCGTGCGATCCGGCGGAAGTCTCGAAGCGGCATTTTCACGACGTCGAGTTTCAGATGATTTACGTGCTCAAGGGCTGGATCACCGGTGAATATGAAGGTGAGGGGGTGGTCACCATGCGCGAAGGTTCATGCTGGCTGCAGCCGCCGAAGATCAAGCACACCGTGCTCGATTACTCGGACGACTGCGAGCTCCTCGAAATCATCCTGCCGGCCGATTTCGAGACGGTCGAACTGGAATGATAACTCCCTCTCCCCGCATGCGGTGAGAGGGTCGGGTTAAGGGGCCTTTCCATTGGGTTCAGAATCGCGGCAACGCCCCCTCACTCGGATTGCTGCGCAATCCGAGCTCTCCCCGCGCGGCGGGGAGAGGTGAGAGTCAAAAGCGGCCGCACACGAATGACCACAACGGCATCACACCCGCACGACCTCTCCATCCTCGCCGAGCTCGAGCGCAAGGTGCTGTGGCTCGCGACCTGGACCATCCATCACGCCAACCACGTGCGCGACAATAGCGACGGCGTGAAGGTCGGCGGCCATCAGGCTTCCTCCGCCTCGCTCGCCACCATCATGACCGCACTTTATTTCCACACGCTGCGTCCGGCCGACCGCGTCGCGGTGAAGCCGCACGCGGCGCCGAACTTTCACGCCATCCAATATCTGCTCGGCCGCCAGACCCGAGAAAAACTCGAACGCTTCCGCGGCTATAAGGGCGCGCAATCCTATCCGTCGCGCACCAAGGACAGCGACGACATCGATTTCTCCACCGGCTCGGTGGGCTTGGGCGTCGCGCAGACTTTATTCTCCTCGCTGGCGCAGGATTACGTGCGCGCCCACGGTTGGGGCCTCGACCGGCCGGAAGGCCGCATGATAGCGCTCCTGGGCGACGCCGAGCTCGACGAGGGGAATATTTTTGAGGCGATGCTCGAAGGCTGGAAGCAAGGCCTGCGCAATTGTTGGTGGATCGTCGATTACAACCGGCAAAGCCTCGACGCCGTGGTGCGCGAGGGGCTGTGGCAGCGCTACGAAAATCTGTTCCGCAATTTCGGCTGGGACGTGGTCGTCGTTAAATACGGCTCGCTGCAGCAGGCCGCGTTCGCCGAGCCGGGCGGCGAGGTGCTGCGGCAATGGATCGATAGCTGCCCGAACCAGCTTTATTCGGCGCTGGTGTTTCAGGGCGGCGCGGCTTGGCGCAAGCGGCTCCTCGACGAGATTGGTGATCAGGGGCCGGTGACGCGGCTCATCGAAGCGCGCAGCGACGACGAGCTGGCGCGACTGATGAACAATCTTGGCGGCCACGACCTCGCCGCGATCATCGAGGCGTTCGATGGTATCGATCACGACCGCCCGGTCTGCTTCATCGCTTACACGATCAAGGGCTATGGCCTGCCCTTTGCCGGCCATAAGGACAATCACGCCGGCCTGATGACGGCGGCGCAGATGGAAAAGTTTCGCGCCGCGATGAACATCCGGCCGGACCGGGAATGGGACCGGTTCGAGGGTTTGCGCGAATCCGCGCAAGACATTGAGGCCTTCCTGGACAGCGTGCCGTTCGCCAGTGGCGGTGCGCGCGCCTTGCAGGCGGCGCGCATCGGCGTGCCGGAAGAACTTGCGATCACGCCGGCGCCGGAAATGTCGACGCAGACCGGCTTCGGCGCGCTGCTCAACGAGATTGCGCGCGGCACCACGCCGCTTGCCGCCCGCATCGTCACCGCGTCGCCCGACGTCACGGTTTCGACCAATCTCGGACCGTGGGTGAACCGCCGCGGCCTGTTCGCGCGCGAGAGCCTGGCCGATACGTTCAAGAGCGAACGCATTCCGTCGACTTTCAACTGGGAGTTCTCGCCGAAGGGCCAGCATATCGAGCTCGGCATCGCCGAGATGAATCTGTTCGGCGCGCTCTCCGCGCTCGGCCTGTCGCACGCCATCAACGGCGAGCGGCTATTGCCGATCGGCACGCTCTACGATCCGTTCATCGCGCGCGGCCTCGATGCGCTCAATTACGCCTGTTATCAGGACGCCCGCTTCATTCTGGTGGCGACGCCGTCCGGCATCACGCTGGCGCCGGAAGGCGGCGCGCATCAATCGATCGCCGAGCCGCTGATCGGCCTCGCGCAGGACGGGCTCGCCGCCTTCGAGCCAGCCTATGTCGACGAGCTTGCCGTCATTCTCGCCTTCGCGCTCGATTACATTCAGCGCGACGGTGACGGCGAAAGCTCCGAGCGCAACTGGCTGCGCGACGAGACCGGGGGCTCGATCTATTTGCGGCTCTCGACGCGGCCGATCGAGCAAATCAAGCGCGAGATGACTCCGGCGCTGCGCCAGGCCATCGTCGACGGCGCCTACTGGCTGCGCGAGCCGGGACCGAACTGTCAGGTCGTGGTGGCCTATACCGGCGCCGTCGCGCCGGAAGCGATCCAGGCGGTCGGGCTGATGGCGGAAGACCGCCGCGATGTCGGTCTGCTCGCCGTCACGTCGGCCGACCGGCTCAACGCCGGCTGGACCGCGGCGTGGCGCGCGCGCGAGCGCGGTCTCGTGCATGCCCGCGCGCATATCGAGCGGCTGTTCGCCGGTCTGCCGCGGCATTGCGGCATTGTCAGCGTCGTCGATGCCCATCCGGCGACGCTCGGCTGGCTCGGCGCGGTCAACGGCCACCGCGTGCGGCCCTTGGGCGTTGAGCATTTCGGCCAGACTGGCTCGATCGCCGAGCTTTATCGCCACTACGGGATCGACGCCAACGCCATCATCGCCGCGGCGCAAGCCATCGCGCCGGGCCGCCCGATCCGCTATTTGGGGGCGGCGTAGGCCATGATCCGATCAGGCTGACATCAGAAGGATCGCGTCCATTTCATCGGGCCTTTCGAAGGCCGAAATCCGCGTCCTCTGTGAGGAAAATCCTCCGCTCGCGGCCGGCTATTTCGATCGCCGCACTATCGGGCAACTGGTATATGCCGCCGGCAAGCCGACCGCCGGCGCGCTCCTGTTGCGCTTTCCCGCAAGCGCTCGCGCCAATTTACCGAAATTCGTGGTCGGCGTTGTTGCTAAGCATGGCGAAAAGCTAAGCGACCGGTTCGTTGTACTGCAACCAGGGCGACTTCGCTTCAGCAAATAATGCCGAATTGCGCGAACGCGGCCTCGTGCATGCGCGCGCGCATATCGAGCGGCTGTTCGCCGGCTTGCCGCGCCATTGCGGCATTGTCAGCGTCGTCGACGCTGACCCGGCGACGCTCAATCGCGCCGGGGCAGCCGATCCGGTATTTGGGTGTGGCGTAGGCGATGATCCAATCAGGCTGAAGGATCGTGTCTATTTCATCGGGCCTTCGAAAGGCCGGGCCGGTTGGCCCATGGCATCCTACATGCCCGATGAGGTATTTGGGGGCTTAATTATCCGTCATTGCGACCGGAGCGGAGCAATCCAGCTTCGCGGTAGAGACTGGATTGCTTCGTCGCTTCGCTCCTCGCAATGACGGAGTCCCACAAAAGGAAAAACCGAACATGCCGATCATCGACGCGCAGCTGCACGCCTACGAGCGCAATCGCCCGGAACGGCCGTGGCACGCCGCATTGACAGGGCCGGACGAGGCCACCGGCGATCAGACCGTCGCGGTGCTCGACGCTGCCGGCGTCGACGGCGCGATCCTGGTCTCGGCGTTCACGATGTACCGCTACGACGCGAGCTACGCGGTCGAGGTGCGCAATCGGCACCCAAACAGGTTCGCGCTCGTGAAGCCGCTTGATCCCGCCAATCCGGCAGTTGCGGAAGTGATCAGGGAGTGGAAGCGCACGCCGGGCGCGGTCGGCGTGCGCATGCTGCTGGTGCGCAGTGGCCTTGCTCAGGACGCCGCCGATCCGGGCCTCAACCGCGTGCTCAAAGAGGCCGCGCGTTTGTCGCTGCCGGTGAACCTGCATATAGCGGGGCGGCTCGACCAAGGGATCGAGCTGATCCGCCGCAATCCCGATACGCAGATCGTCGTCGATCATCTCGGGCTCGTGCAGCCGCATGTGCCGCCGAAGCCGGCGCAGCCGTGGGCCGAGTTGCCGAAAGTGCTGACGCTCGCCAAGCTTCCGCACGTCGCCATCAAGATTACCGGCGCCTGCACGCTGTCGCTCGAGCCGTTTCCCTATAGCGATATCTGGGATCCGGTCTGCCGCATGATCGACGCGTTCGGCATCGACCGCTGTATGTGGGGCACGGACTGGACGCGCGCGGTGAAATTCCTTACTTACGCGCAAGGCGTCGACGCGTTTCGCGTCACCGACCGCATCTCCGCAAGCGACAAGGCCAAACTGATGGGCGGCAACGTCACCCGCATCTACGGCTGGGCGCCGCGGCAAGCGTGAATTGCGCGCGACCTTACCGCCAGTATTTCCCCGGCTCGGTAAGGTATCTCGGCAATATATTTTTTACCGAAAATAAAAGGCGGTGGCACGAGGAACCCCGGATTGTGCGGTGCATTAGTTGCGCAGCAGCATCAGCGTTACGGATGGAAGCTATGCCCAGCTGCGACCGAGCCAAACGTTACCGCGATCGCGCCGAAGAATGCCTGCAAACCGTATCGAGTTCGCAAACTCCCGGAACTGGCGAAATCCACCTGCTCATCGCCCAATATTATTTGCTTTTGGCCGCATCGGAAAAAAGCAAGGCATCGAGCGCGAACGACAACCGCCACCGAGCTACTGAAGGTCATTGATGCGAACCCGGTTCTGATTCCATCAGAACCAATAGGGCTCTAGCCCGCAGCGGATATGTCCCGGAGCCGGTGCCGGGGTGGAGACGGCGCGTCGTGCCTAGGACACGTCGCGCCGCCCCGGAGCACTCCCGAGCGTACGCGTGTTACAAAAATGGATCGCCCGGTGCGGCCCCTCCCCCGACGGAGGCGGCGCTATCGGAGCCTGCCGCTGCGGCGGAAGTTTGCGGATTCGCGGGCGAGTTTCAGGCGCGCTGATGGCCCTTCGCAATCTTTTACCTGGCCAAATTTCGCCGGCCAAATCTCGCCGACCAAGGCAGTGCCGGCCCCGTCGGGTCCCGCCAGAGCATGATCCGGGAAAATGCCTGCCCTCGGACTTGATCCGAGGGTGGATAGCGGTTTTCGGAAAAGATCATGCTCAATCAAAATGCTAGAGCCCGGTTCTGATTCCATCAGAACCGATAAGGCTCTAGGCCGATAGTGTTGCAAAAGTCCCTTAAACCTAAACGGTGATTTTCTCGGCTGAAACTTATACACGCGAAAGTCGCTACTAAAAGCGACTCGAGCCAGATTACCGAAGTCACTGATGAGTTGGGCGCGAGATCATGTGACCCCCCGCATCCTTACACGAAAAACGCACCTACGGCCCAGAAATTTTCTGATCAACGATGCAAAAGGACTTTTGCAACAGTATCGGCCATAAGCAAACATCCCCGGTAGCTCGGAGCAGAAAGCCGCGAGCCTACTCTCGTCCTGCGTTCGGCGATGGTGCGGTGAAGCCGGCCCAGGTCAGATAAAGGCCGATCGCGAGCGCGGGCAACAGATAGAGAAAATAATGCTCGCCATAATGCATGCCGCCGAAGAGCTGTTTCATGGCCGCGGGCGTGATCAACAAAAGCATGAGACCTTTGGCGAGCATCAGCCAGCCGACCACGGTAACGACCACTGGTAGCGCGCCGCCCGACCAGACATTGTGCCCGAGGATCATCGCCAGGCCCGCGGCGAGGCTGATGATGGAATAGACGAGCATCACCGGCCCATCGGCAACCGCGGCCTCGACTGTTGCGCTGCCGCGCACCAGCAAGCCAATCACAAGCAGGACAGTGAACAGGCCAATGAACCGCGCGAGTAAAACCGTAAGTCGGGACATGCGAACCTCCGCTGTGAACCGCTCGTCCGCCGCGGCGCCTATTGAAATGACAAGATGCGCCGCGTGGAGCTTGCCAACACGGCAGAACGGCCAGATAACTTAGCGCTGTCCGGCAGGCCGATGTCCAAATCGGCTCATTCGCGATCGGGCCAGCCCGCCCGGTCATGGTTGCTGGCCATCCACGTCTTTCCAGCCAATGCCGACGCGCGGCCACGACGTGACATCGCGTCCTCTTTTGCGCGCAGCGGCGACTGGTGTAGCTTTATCCGAGAGCCGCCGGGACGTGCCGATGTTCCGTGAAATCATAGACGGCGATTGTGCCTGCGGCGGGCGCGCAATCTGAAAAACAGATCGAACTTGCCCCGGCGCTATGCTGTCTGCGGCAAGCAATTCAAGCCTGGGGGCACGCCGTGGCACTTCCGCGTCGCAAATTTTTGCATTTGGCGGCGGCTGCCGCCGTGCTGCCGCCGCTGTCGCGCATCGCCGCCGCGCAGGACGCTTATCCGTCGCGGCCGGTCCACGCTCCGGGAGCGGCGGCCGATGTCGTCGGCCGCGTGCTGAGCGGGGCCGCCGCGCCGATCCTCGGCCAGCAGCTCGTGGTCGAGAACAAGCCGGGCGCCGGGTCGAGCATTGCCGCCGAATATGTGGCCCACTCCGCCAAGGACGGCTACACGGTGTTTCTGGCGACCTTGTCCATCATCACCAATCAGATCATCAATCCCAATGCATCGCTCGATCTGATCAGGGATTTTGAGGCCGTCGCGCTCCTCGAAGACGCAGCGATTATCCTGGTCGTCAATCCTGCGAGCAATATCCACAGCGTCAGCGAGCTGATCGCGTTCTGCAAGGCCAAACCCGACCAGGCTCTTGATTCAAACGTCATCGGCAGCATGCCGCATTTTGCCAGCGAGCTGTTCGCGCAGCAGGCCGGCATCAAGCTGACGCAAGTGCCGTATCAGGGCAGTCCGCAGGCGGTTCAAGACGTCATCGCCGGGCGTACCCTGATGACCTTCTCGCCGGCCTCGACCGTGGTCGGCCAGATCTCGGCCGGCAAGCTTCGGGCGCTGGCGACGACGACCGGTAAGCGCGCCGGCGCGCTGCCGGATGTGCCCACCATGGCGGAATCCGGATTGCCCGGCGTCGACACCAGCCTGTGGTTCGGCCTGTTGGCGCCCGCCGGTACGCCGCGGCCCGTCGTCGACAAACTCGCCGTCGCCGCCCGTCAGGCGATGCAGACGCCGGCTGCGATGGACGCGTTGCGCCCGCAAGGCGACGATCCGCGCGATGCCGGCCCCGATGAGTTCGCAGCCTTCATGAAGAGCGAAATCGCCCGCTGGACGCAAGTCGCGCAGGCGGCGGGGATGAAAGCCTAGGGTGCGGCGTGGCCGCAGAGTCAGGATCATAGAAATTGATACTGACCGTCCGCCAGCCAAAAACCCTGGACTACATCGGCAACGCCATCGTCCCGCACGCTGCCATGTGAAAGACGCGAGAACCATGCCGCACGTCATCGTAAAAATGTATTCCGGCAGATCGGAGCAGCAAAAAAACCGGCTCGCTGCGGCAATCACCAAGGCTGTCATGACCACGCTCAACCAAAGCGAAGAGGTGGTCTCGGTGGCAATCGAGGACATTAAGGACCTGGTGGGATCGTTCCGGTTCTGCGCCGAGAAGCGCTGCCGCCGGCAGCGAACCTGCTGCGGCAACGATCCCATGGCGTGCCGGTAAAGGCTTTGGCGCCTCAAGAAGGTGAGGCCCAAGACGCTGTGGAAGGAATGGGCCCGCATCGACCGTCTGTCGAAACTGCCATACCGGCCGCGGGCGGACCGCGGGACCGGCGTCGAGCGAAAGGGGTAAAACGCCGGAACAACCGGCCCGCCGACGTTGCGTGGCAGGGCGTTATGTGCAATCTCCGCGGCGAATTTGCACCTCACACCTGTCCATTGTATGCGAGGCGCCCTTCCTTCCGGGCCGGCTTGACGCTCGGCCCTCTAGATAGACCCGGGGATTTTCTATGGAAACATTGTGGCTCATCGTTCTCTGCGGCGTGCTGGCGATCGCCTACGCCATCTGGGCCACGCACTCGGTGATGGCCGCCGATGCCGGCAGTGAAAGGATGCAGGAGATCGCCGCGGCGATCCGCGAGGGCGCGCAGGCCTATCTCAAGCGGCAATACTCGACCATCGCCGCCGTCGGCATCGTGGTTTTCCTCGTGCTCGGTTATTTCCTCGGCTGGCTGGTCGCCGTCGGCTTTGCGGTCGGGGCGATTCTCTCCGGCTCGGCCGGATTTATCGGCATGAACGTTTCGGTGCGCGCCAATGTGCGCACCGCGCAAGCGGCGATCTCCTCGCTCGCCGCCGGGCTTGAAATCGCCTTCCGCGCCGGCGCCATCACCGGCCTTCTGGTCGCGGGCCTCGCCCTTCTTGGCGTCACGCTTTATTTCGGCTTCCTGATCGGCACGCTGCATATGGCGCCGAACGATCGCGAGGTCATCGATGCGCTGGTCGCGCTCGGCTTCGGCGCCTCGCTGATCTCGATCTTCGCGCGGCTTGGCGGCGGCATTTTTACCAAGGGCGCCGACGTCGGCGGCGACCTCGTCGGCAAGGTCGAGGCCGGCATTCCCGAGGACGATCCACGCAACCCCGCCACCATCGCCGACAATGTCGGCGACAATGTCGGCGACTGCGCCGGTATGGCGGCCGACCTGTTCGAGACTTACGCGGTGACCACGGTCGCCACCATGGTGCTCGCCGCGATCTATTACCGGAGCGCGGGCGCCGACATGCTGCTGAAGATGATGCTGCTGCCGCTGTCGATCGGCGGCATCTGCATCATCGCTTCGATCGTCGGCACCTTCTTCGTCAAGCTCGGCGCCAGCCAGTCGATCATGGGCGCGCTGTATAAGGGCATGCTGGCGACCGCGGTGCTTTCGCTGATCGGCATCGCCGGCGTGATCTATGAGCTCATCGGCTTCGGCCCGTTGCCGGGCGTTGCATATTCAGGCCAGACGCTGTTCGTTTGCGGCATCGTCGGCCTCGGCGTCACTGGCCTGATCATTTGGATCACCGAGTACTATACCGGCACCGATTATCGCCCGGTGCGTTCCATCGCGCAGGCCTCGGTCACCGGCCACGGCACCAATGTGATCCAGGGTCTCGCAGTGTCGCTTGAAGCGACGGCCCTTCCTGCGCTCGTCATCATCGCCGGCATTTTGATCAGCTATAACCTCGCCGGCCTGTTCGGCATTGCCATTGCGGTGACGACCATGCTGGCGCTTGCCGGTATCGTCGTCGCGCTCGATGCATTCGGCCCAGTGACCGATAATGCCGGCGGCATCGCCGAGATGGCGGGGCTGCCGAAAGAGGTGCGCAAATCGACCGACGCGCTCGACGCCGTCGGCAATACGACGAAGGCGGTGACCAAGGGCTACGCGATCGGCTCGGCCGGGCTCGGCGCCTTGGTGCTGTTCGCGGCCTACAATGAAGATCTCAAATTCTTCGTCGCCGGCGCGAGCCAGCATCCCTATTTCCAAGGTGTCGCGCCGGATTTTTCGCTGAGCAATCCATATGTGGTTGCCGGTCTCTTGTTTGGCGGCCTGTTGCCGTATCTGTTCGGCGCCATGGGCATGACCGCGGTCGGCCGCGCGGCGGCCTCGATCGTCGAAGAGGTGCGGCGCCAGTTCCGCGAGCGGCCCGGCATTATGCAGGGCAGGGACAAGCCGGACTACGGCCGTGCCGTCGATATGCTGACCAAGGCGGCGATCAAGGAAATGATCGTGCCGTCGCTCTTACCAGTGCTGTCGCCGATCGTTGTCTATTTCGTCATCTACTTCGTTGCCGGCGGCGGCGCGCAGGGCAAGTCGGCGGCGTTCTCGGCGCTCGGCGCTATGCTGCTTGGCGTGATCGTGACCGGGCTTTTCGTCGCCATCTCCATGACGTCGGGCGGCGGAGCCTGGGACAACGCCAAGAAATACATCGAGGACGGCCATTACGGCGGTAAGGGCTCGGACGCCCACAAGGCGGCGGTGACCGGCGACACCGTGGGCGATCCGTACAAGGATACGGCGGGGCCGGCGGTCAATCCGATGATCAAGATCACCAATATCGTGGCGCTGTTGCTGCTTGCGGTGCTGGCGCGCTGAAACGATCGCGCGGCCAAGTGCGAGCCGGCTGGTTAGTGCGCCATCGTTTCAAGTTGAATCGATTGACGCTCTAACATTTTGGTGGAGCATGATCTTTTTGGAAAACCGGTGTCCACCCCCGGATCGGGTCCGGGGCAGGCATTTTCCGGATCATGCTCTAGCACTACTTTGGCAGATTTTTAGCGGCACGGGATTCCCAAATCAGTTTTTCAGTGATTCATAGACGGTCGGCTTTTGGAGGGGCCGACCATGGTGGGCACGACGTCGAATTGGGAAGACGAGCTTGGACGCTGGCTTAAGCCGTTCCTGGATCGCTTGGATCACAAAGCGCGGCGACGGATGTTTCCGCTTTACGTGACGGGGCTGATCGGGCCCGGTGAACGCAAGAGCATCCAACCAATGGCAGAGCGGCTTGCGCCGGGCGACTATGATCAGCTGCATCATTTTGTTGCTGCTGGCGTCTGGAATGCGGCACCATTGGAGACAGAACTGCTCATTCAAGCCGACCAGCTGGTCGGCGGCAGCGATGCGGTATTGGTGATCGACGACACCGCGGTGCCGAAGAAGGGTAAGCACTCGGTCGGTGTCGCTGCGCAATATGCTTCAGCGCTGGGCAAGACTGCCAATTGCCAGACGCTGGTGTCCCTGACGCTCGCACGAGGCGAAGTGCCGGTGATGTTGGCCTTGCGCCTTTTTCTTCCCGACAGTTGGACGGGCGACCGGGTGCGGTTAAAGCGAGCGCGCGTTCCGGTCGAATGCCGGACTGCGCGGACGAAGCCAGAGATCGCCCTGGCTGAGATCGATCGCGTGATGGCGGCCGGCGTGCACTTCGGCTGTGTGCTGGCGGATGCCGGTTATGGGCTGAGCGCGCCTTTCCGCCAAGAACTTACGGCCCGCAATCTTGCCTGGGCGGTCGGCATCCCTCGTCACCTCAAGGTGTACCCTGTCGGCGTGCAGCTGATCTGGCCCGTTGCCAAACGGGGCCGCCCGCGACGGCGGTATGTGCCAGATATTCTATCCGCACCGGCCGAAGACATGCTGGCCGCTGCCAAGTGGCAAACTGTGAGTTGGCGAACCGGGACGAAAGGCAAGCTCAAAGCCCGCTTTGCCGCCGTCCGCGTACGCACAGCCGACGGACCACCGCAGCGGATCAGGGACAAGGGCCAGCAACATCTGCCGGGCGACGAAGCCTGGCTTATCGGCGAACACCGCGCCTCTGGCGAGAAGAAATACTACCTCGCAAATCTGCCTGCCGCGACCGATCTGCGCACCTTGGCCGCCACCATCAAGGGGCGATGGATTTGTGAACAGGCCCATCAGCAGCTGAAAGAGGAACTCGGCCTCGACCACTTCGAGGGACGATCCTGGCAGGGCCTTCACCGTCATGCCCTCATGACGATGCTCGCATTCGCCTTCCTCCAGCATCGTCGCCTCAAAAAAGTGAGGCGGGAAAAAAAGAATCAACGGCCCGCCGCCTCAACCAAGCTTGCCAGCCGTGCGCCACGCTATCCTCGAACTCATCGCTCGACTACAGCCGCAGCGATGCCCGCATTGCAGAAAATGGATTTGCAACGAGCGGCGACGTGAGTAAATCTGCCAAAGTAGTGCTAGGAGCCCTTGCCTTGAAGGTTGTTGATGATTGTCGTGATGACGCTGATGTCGTTGCCTCCGGTCGGGGTGGTTTGAGTGACGAAATCGAAAACGTGGCCGTCCCTAAGGCCGTATTCCGCCACCCGCCGGACTCTCCTATCTTTGCTGAAATAGACAGCAATCACCCGTTGATCGCTGACTTTGGTTCGCATGAACGCGATCGGACGATCGGCCTTTTGCGAGATGTAGTAGAAGGCCTCGCCGCTGACGGTGGCGACCGTGGACGGCGTGCCGAGCACAAGCAGCACTTGCTCCTGCGAGGCGCCGAGCGGAATTTGTTCAAGCGCGCCTTCAGGCAGCACGTAACCGCGCTGGAATGTTTCACCGGCGCAACCGGCAAGCGCGAGCGCAAGCAGAACGGCACAAACCGCAGCGACCGGCCGGCTTCGGCTACTCACAAACGTGCCCCACATCCTCATCCCTAACTTGCGTCCAGGCGCCGCGTGCCGTACCCCCAAAGCTCAAGATTAGCAATCGGCTGCTCTCGATGCGGTCGCGGTGACGTCAGTTAACCTTATGATCTTGTGGCGTTTTCGACCCAACTCCCGCGATCGCAACATCGACGACCTCTATGGCGCGATCGTGGCGCAAGCGCGCGCCCCGGCCTTTTACAGCGACTATGGCGTGCCGGATACGGTGCAAGGACGCTTTGACCTGATCGTGCTGCATTTGGTGCTGCTGATCGACCGTATCGGTCAAGACGATGGCCGCGGGCGTGGAATCGGACAACGGCTTTTCGACGCGTTTTGCCGCGACCTCGATGACAACCTTCGCGAAATGGGTGTCGGCGACCTCGCGGTGCCAAAGCGGATGCGCGCCTTCGGCGAGGCGTTTTATGGCCGGCAGGCGGCCTATCTTGCCGCTTTCGCGGCGGCCGATGCGCAAGAGCTTGAGAAGGCTCTGCGACGCAATATCTTCCAGGGTACGGACGTGGGCCAGGGGGCGCTGCGGCTGGCCAATTATGTGCGCATAGCGCGGCGCCAAATCGAAGGCCAGGACGATCGCGCCATAGTGCGCGGCGAGGTCGGCTTTCCCCAGCCCGGTTCGGTTGCTGAGACTATTGCCCATGCCTGAACATAAATCCGATCAATCCGGCGCTGCGCGTTGGCAGGTACCCGTCGCGGTGGAGGACGTTGCCGAGGCCGGTCAGCATTTCGATCTTGTCGCCGACGCCGGCATTCGCTGGGCGGTGGCGCGGATCGCCGGATTACGCGACTTGCCGCGGCTCGAAGCGAGCTTTGACGTGACCCGGCGAGGCTCGGGCGGTCTGCACGTCGCCGGGCGCGTATCGGCAACGGTTGGGCAAAACTGCGTGGTCACGCTCGAACCGCTTGCCAACGAAGTCGAGGAGGCTGTCGATCTTCTGTTCATTCCGCAGCGCGCTGCCACAAAGCAGGCGGGGGAGGCCGAACCGGCGCCGCGCCACGTGAAATGGAACGATCCGGAGCCGTTGATTGGCGGCGTCGTCGATTTAGGCGCGATCGCCACCGAATTCCTTATCCTCGGGCTTGATCCCTACCCCCGAAAGCCGGGCGCGGTTTTCGAGCCCCTGCAGGATCGCAAACCGGATGGAGGCCCGTTTGCCGCCCTTGCCAAGCTGGACAAGAATTAGGCGCGGCGCTTCAAATCGGGCCGTCGAACCGCTATTCTCGCCCCGGTGTCGCTTTCCCACCTTCCGGACCTAGGTCATCGAATGTCGGACAAGGTCCGCATTGCGCTCGATGCGATGGGGGGAGACCACGGTCCCGCGGTGGTGGTCGCCGGAGCGGACTTGGCATTACGACGCCATCCGGCATGCGAGTTCCTGTTTTTCGGCAATGCCGCCCTGATCGAGCCGCTCCTCGGCGCCAGAGCGAAGCTCAAAGCCGTTTCGCGTCTCGTTCACACCGAGGTTGCGGTGCGGATGGAGGACAAGCCGAGCCAGGCGCTCCGCTATGGCCGCTGGAAATCGTCCATGTGGCTGGCGATCGACGCGGTCAAAAAGGCCGAGGCTGACATGGCAGTGTCCGCCGGCAATACCGGCGCGCTGATGGCGATGTCGAAATTCAATCTCAAGACACTGCCCGGCATCGAGCGGCCGGCCATCGCGGCGCTATGGCCGACACTGCGCGGGGAGTTGATCGTGCTCGATGTCGGCGCTTCGATTGGCGCGGACGCCGAGCATCTCGTTGACCTCGCGGTCATGGGGGCCGCCACCGCGCGAATCCTGTTCGGCCTGTCGCGTCCGACCGTCGGGCTCCTCAATATCGGCGTCGAAGAAGCCAAGGGCCTTGAACCGGTCCGCGAGGCGGGCCGCATCCTGCGTGAGGAGAGCTTGCCCGATCTCGACTATCGCGGTTTTGTCGAAGGTGACGATATCGGCCGCGGCAAGGTCGACGTCGTGGTCACCGAAGGATTTGCCGGCAATATCGCGCTCAAGACCGCGGAGGGCACCGCCCGCCAGGTCGGCGAATATCTCAGGGGAGCCATGAACAGCTCGCTGAGCGCGCGCATCGGTTACCTGTTCGCGCGGCCGGCGTTCCGCCAACTGCGCCAGCGCATGGATCCGCGCCGGGCCAACGGCGGGGTCTTTCTCGGCCTTAACGGCATTGTCATCAAGAGTCACGGCGGCGCCGATGCCGAAGGCTTCGCGGCGGCAATCGAACTCGGCCATGGCGTGGTGCGCGATCAGTTGTTGGCAAAGATCAGGGCGGCGCTGCTGCCGCGTCAGGCACATCGTAGCCAAATCCTCGATACCAAAGGTCACGATGGCAAGGTGCTTGGCGGAGCCGCCTCGTGACAGTGCAGCGTTCGATCATGCTCGGCTGCGGCAGCTATCTGCCCAGCCATGTTCTCACCAACGAAGATCTGGCCCGCAAGGTCGACACATCTGACGATTGGATCGTTCAGCGCACCGGCATTCACGAACGCCGCATCGCCGCGCCGGGTGAACTGACCTCGCAGATGGCCGCGCGCGCGGCGCAGGCCGCGCTGGCGCATGCGCGGATCGACGCGCAGTCCATCGATCTCATCGTGCTGGCGACTTCGACGCCGGACAATACGTTTCCGGCAAGCGCCGTTTCGGTCCAGGCCGAACTCGGCATCACCCATGGCGCCGCATTCGATCTGCAAGCGGTCTGTTCCGGCTTCGTTTACGGCTTGGCGACCGCCGACGCGCTGCTGCATTCCGGCGCGTTCAAGCGTGCGCTGGTGATCGGCTCGGAAACGTTTTCGCGCATCCTCGACTGGACCGATCGCGGCACCTGCGTGCTGTTCGGCGACGGTGCCGGCGCCGTCGTGCTCGATGCGCAGCCGCAGCCGGGCACGCGGGAGGATCGCGGAGTACTTACGGTGCGGCTGCGCTCCGATGGCCGCTATAAGTCGAAACTGTATGTGGACGGCGGACCGTCATCGACCGGCACGGTCGGCCATTTGCGCATGGAGGGCCGGGAAGTCTTCCGCCATGCCGTGGCGATGATCACGGATGTCGTCGAGGATGCCTTCAAGACGACAGGCTACACCGCAGCCGACGTCGATTGGTTCATCCCGCACCAAGCCAACAAGCGCATCATCGACGGTTCGGCCCACAAGCTCGGTATCGCACCGGGAAAAATCGTCACCACGGTCGATCGCCATGGCAACACCTCGGCAGCCTCGATCCCGCTGGCGCTCGCCGACGCGGTCGCCGACCGGCGCATCAAACGCGGCGACCTCCTGCTGTTCGAAGCCATGGGCGGCGGCTTCACTTGGGGCGCGGCTCTGGTCCGCTGGTAGCCCCGGAAAACGGCTGCAAAGCCCGGTTGACTCGTCTAGCCCGAAGCTAATATCGTAGATAATTCAGCACGATATGTGATCGACGATTGATCGATCGCCGTGCTCGGGGCTGGCGATGGCGGGAAAGACGGTCACACGTGCGGATTTGTGTGAGGCGGTCTATCAGAAAGTCGGATTGTCGCGCACCGAATCCGCGACTCTGGTAGAATTGGTGCTCAAGGAAATCACCGACTGCCTTGAACGCGGCGAAACGGTGAAACTGTCGTCATTCGGCTCGTTTGTCGTGCGCAAAAAAGGCCAGCGCATCGGCCGCAATCCGAAAACCGGCAAGGAGGTTCCGATCTCGCCGCGCCGGGTCATGGTGTTCAAGCCTTCCGCCATCCTCAAGCAGCGCATCAATTCGGGGAACGGCGGCGAAGCGCCCTCAAGCTGACCGGCGGTCGCAGATCAGCTACAACTCGCGTACACGTCCACTGCGGGGAGTCCATTGGAAAAGGCGCCGGACGCGTTCCGCACCATCAGCGAGGTCGCTGACGAAATCGATGTGCCGCAGCATGTGCTGCGTTTCTGGGAGAGCCGATTTCCGCAAATCCACCCGATGAAACGCGGCGGGGGTCGACGCTATTACCGGCCCGACGACGTCGATCTGCTGCGCGGCATCCGTCACTTGCTCTACGGCGAAGGTTATACGATACGCGGCGTGCAACGAATCTTGCGCGAGCAGGGCGCGGCTTTCGTGCAGGATGTCAGGCGCGCCGACGCCGAGGCACCGCCGCCGCAGTCGGAGGAAGATCGGATCGGGCAAGAGCTTGGAAAACAATCAAACGAACAAAGGCTGGAGCCGAACCTGTTCGGTCTTTCGAATCAACGGCGCGAACCGAGCTTGGAATCCGCATCCCCTGTTGAGCCGCCGGCACGACGCCTCGCGGAAATGGAGAATCGGCGCAAGTTGCAGGCCGTGCTTGACGAACTGGTCGCCTGCCGCCGCATCATCGACGCAGCGCTGCAACAGGCCGGGTAATCGGTGTCAAACGGAGTTTCGGCAGCGGACTTCGGCCAGCCAATGTCGGAAAGCTCACGATGCGCGCAGCGGCGCCGGTGCAGGACTCGGTATCGCGTTTGGGTATTCCCGCTGCTGCGCTCGACCGAACAATCGATTCTGTAGGGCACGGGTCAACGGCTTCTCAACGAGCCGGTAAATGACGATTGCGCCGGCGATTGCGACGAAAACGCATACGACCACGTACAATCCGAGCGGCAAAGAGCTGCCATGGAGGGCGATCCATAGGTTGCGGAACGGCCGGATGACAAAAGGATGCGTCAGATAAAGACTGTATGATGCGTCGCCGATGGCAACCAGCAGGGTCACAAAACGCGTCGGCGATAGGCTCGGCCCTAAGGCCGCCGCAGCGACGAGAAGGGCCGCCGGTACGCCGCCGTAGAATAGGCGCGGCAAAATTTGATTCCATCCCCACCAGGGTCCCAGCGCGGTCGCGAGAACGACCGCAAGCGCCGCCAGTGTCAGTGCCGCGGTCGCCGACAAGCTGCGTTTCGCGAGGCAGGCAAGCCCGATCAGGACCCCGAATATAAATTCCAAGATGATCGAGTTGGCCCAAAACGGAAGCACGATGCCCGGCAACGCGAACAATGAGCCAAAGAGGGCGAGGACGACGAAGAAGCCGCTGAGCCAAATAACGCCGCGCCGGAGCGGCAGCGTCAGGCAGCAGGCGAAGATCGCATAGAAGAACATTTCATAGTTCAGCGTCCAGCCGGCTGCCAGGATTGGCCGGACCTCGCCGCTTCCCCGGATATCCGGAATGAACAGGCATGATGAGACTATTGAGCGCCAGTTCTCTATCGGAACATTGAGAAATTTCGGTGCGACAACAGAGACCGAAATAAGCGCTGCTGTCATCAGCCAATAGAGCGGCGCAATCCGAGCAAAGCGCCGCTTCAGAAACGTTGATGCTGCGCCGGGCTGGCCGAAGGAACCGGCGGTCGTGTAGATCATAATGAATCCGGAGATGACGAAGAAAATGTCAACACCGAAGCCGCCGTCGAAATACGGGAAGTCAATCGCGGGCTGCCCGATCTGCGCTGCAATATAGCCGGAGTCGTGCAACGAATGGCTGACCACCACAAGAGTGGCGGCTAGCGCGCGCAAGATTTGAATTGATCGCAGCGGTAGCGGTCGAGACATCAATCGATGCGCCCGTGAATCCATCCGTTATCTGTGACATTCGAGGCTGATAGGCAAACTAAAGATGAAATTAATCTTACAAATTATATATTAGTCGGGGTTGGTCGAGTTGAGCGACCTCACACAGCGCAGGCGCCCAATGCAGGCAGCTCGTGGTCGGGGCAGCGAGATTTGAACTCGAGAACCGCCAATTCCCCAGATATGCCTGATCAATCGGCTCAAATTGAACGATTAATACCGCCGTCGACTACGATGGCTTGCCCGGTGAGATAGCCGGCCTGCAGCGAACATAGATAGGCGCAGAGATCGCCGATTTCTCGTGGGTGTCCCAGCCGCCGAGCCGGAATAGTTTGGGAAAGCCGATTGAGTTGATCCTCGACCGCGATGCCCAGATTCTTGGCCCGTGCGGCTTGGATCGCGGTGAGGCGATCCGTCATGATGGGGCCGGGAGCTATGTTGTTGACAGTAATGCCGAACGGAGCGAGGTCCGACGCTATGGTTTTGGCCATGACCGTCACGCCCGCGCGGATCGAGTTGGACACGACGAGATCGGTCATCGGCTCCTTCACACCAAAACCCGTCAAGTTGACGATGCGGCCGCGGCCGGAAGCTTTCAGTGCTGGGAATGTCTCGCGGATTAGGCGGACGGCGCTCATCAATGTCAGCTGATAGGCAATATCCCAGTCTCCATCGCCGGCTTTATCGAAGGAGCCGGTCGGCGGGCCGCCGGCATTGGTCACGAGAATATCGAGACCGCCGAGGGCAGCAATCGCCTCGGCAGCTACGCGCTTGACATCAGCGGGGCGCGAGACGTCGGCGGCAGAACAGCCGATAGCGCCAATCTCTGTCGCGGCGAGCTTGATCTGTTCCGCGTTGCGCGAGCAGATGAACACGCGGGCACCTTCGTCCGCCAAGGATTTTGCGCAGGCTTTGCCGAGTCCTTTACTGGCGCCCGCGACGAGGGCTCTGCAATTTTTTAAACCAAGGTCCATTGAGGAGACGCACGTTGTGCGCAACTTGCCCGCGATGTTCTATTAGCTAGACTATACCACCAGCGCAAACGCCATTATACCTTGCCGCGCATAGCCTCGCGGAGGGGTGCGTTCACAAGGAAGTTTATTCGCTGAGGTTATCGGTCAAGTCAGAAAACGAGGCGATTGATCCCCACCCAATCGAACCAAGCGCCGAGGCCGTCCGGCGACGCCAGACGAGGGGCTGAGGATTGACAACGCGGCCAGAGTAGAGAAAGTTTTCGCTGCAGCTTCGAGGGAGGAACGTCATGAATAAGAAAAACACTGCCGCAGACCTGAGGGAACAAGACATCCTCATTATTGAGATTACCGATCAGGCGCTAGAGACCGCCGCATCTACCGGCACGGACAATTTGAAATCGTTCACGGTTACGATGTGTACTGGACAGCTCGAATGCCCCTTCGCTAGCTGACGATCATTCAGATGCGCTTCGCCTAGCTGACGGCTGCGGCTTACTGAGCAAATCCGGCAGCTTGCCAAAGTTCACTCTCATGCACCGCGACTTGCGAGCGCCTTCCGCACATTTGATTGCGAGATTCCGAAGTGCCGGGCAATCCTCGCTGGCGTCACGCCCGCCTTAAAGGCCGCCCGGACGGCGCTCACTTGATCAAGCGTCAACGTGGCCTCAGTGGTGTTCGCTGGCCGCTTGTAAGCTATTTTATTTTTGGGTGGCGGCCGTTTCGCCAATAAGCCCGGTGGCTGAGGAGGCGATTGTTCCGAACCCTCAACACTCGGCAGGAGTTTGACCCGTCGGTTCATCTCCTCAAGTGTTGCGGCGTAAAGCAAGTTCAAATCTGCATCATTCAAGTGTTTGACTGCATGAGGCAGGTTTTTTGGCAAAACGTCGCGCGGTGGTGCGGCTTCGGTTGTCGTTCTTGTGGCCGCTGGTTGTGATCGGCGCGGGGAAGTATCTCGGGCCGCCTCGGCCGAGAAGAGGTCGAGCGGAATTTGCTCAACAAGTTCACGTCCCATGGCATGAGTATGCCGCTCGGAGTGTTGGACAGCAATGCCCCAAACCTGTGCGTCGCAACCGGCGACAGGGGCCGGAAGGCTGAAATAAAAAACCCCGCTTGGGCGGGGTTTTTGTCGATTGGGCCCCGGTCACCTTGGGGCCGATTTTAGGCCCGAGAGTTGAGTGACAATCCTATGCTAAATGCCTTTTGTCGTGTCGCGCCCTCGCTACGCTTCAAAGTTCGAGCGATGCTTTTCGCCCGAGTTTTCTTTTTTGCGTGAGCCTTTAACGCGCGAACGTCTGCTGTTGTCCACGCGCGACGCTTCGATCTTTTGGCCATCTAATAATCTCCTGGTTCTAGAATGACGAATGTTTGTAGCCGGACGCCCTTCAAAACAAAAGCCCCGGCAAGTTGCAGGCCACGGCTGTGGAAAAGCAGAGAGCATTACGGCGCAGTATTGGAGTGGGCGATAAGGTGATCCACGTATCGCTTTGCCTCAGAAAAAGCGCCCTCTCGCTCCAAATGCGTGGTGCTGGTGGCGATGCGCTTCGCGGCGGGATCGAAAATCGTGACTTGATAGCGGTCGTCACCTTCATGGTGCAGCACAGGTTCGTATCCGTGATAGTGGTGTTTGCTGCTGGTTGTCATAGATTTTTGATCGGACGTTGGTGTCTCTGAGTGGAATGCTTTGCCAGCCATTTGTTTATCAAGGAATGAGCGTGAGAGTTTGCTTTTTCACGTCGTCCAGTAATGACGCTCGCTGGCCTTTCGACGCCCGCAGGGTAAATGGCCACTGCCCATTGTTCCCGCTCGATCCCAATACGGATCGTGTATCGTACGCCTCGGTATTCCATAGCGGCAGTTTGGACTGAAATCAGACACGAAGCAAATGCCGGCAATGCTCGGCGTGAAACGCAGAGATGATGCGGAGAACACCGAACCTACTCGAACTACGAACAAAGTCCATCGTCCAAAACAGATGGAACATGATTAATCTTGTGGCGCGAGCGTTGCTAGAACGTAAGACATTGAGCAAAAGGGACGTTGCAGATTTGTGCGCTCCGCCTCAAGGCCTCATCCAACTCATTCCCCGATGACGACGCAGGTCCGGCAGCTTGGCAAACATTGCCTGGGCTGACAGCGCTTTTTTATTTGATCTGCGTCAATGCGGTGATTGCCGATCATGCCTTTGATGTTTGGTTATGATCGCTGCCAGCGCCACGCGTGCCATTGTGGCCATGCTTATGGTGGTCAGCACCGCGTCCTATGCTGACCGCGCGCCCGATCCGTTCGGCGGCGACACCACGGCGATCACTAGCGGCCAGATCGTCGATCACTGGGCCACTATACGCATCGCCATCGCGAGCGACCGTGCCATGGTGGAGTCCTGTCGGTTGGGCTGCACGGCCGCGCTAGTGCTAATCGGCATCGTTGATGATGCGAAGCGACAACCGACGCGTCTGGGGCTGATCGGCCACATTAACCGCGCCATCAACCTCGCCATCACACCCGCGCCCGGCGGATGGACCGGCCCGCTCGACGTATTCGACAAACTCGACGGCGACTGTAAGAGCTATGGCGTCGCCAAATATTTTGCATTGCGCGAAGCCGGTCTGTCGCATGACGACGTGCGCATGATTGTCGTGCACGTGCCGCAAACCGGCGAGGATCACCTCGTGGTCGCCGTGGACGACGCTGGACATTGGCTTATGCTCGACAACCTGACGCTGGCGCTGAATAACGACCAGCAGGAGCCGCAGTACCAGCCGCTACTGGTGCTAGATTATCGCGGAGTGCGGTTCTATGAAGCCGCCGCCGGATATTACGCCGGATATTAGCAGCGCGTTCCCTGCCACGCCAGACTACGATGCGCTTCGGGCTCGCGTCGAATGATCGAGGATGAGATGGTCCCGGCAGGATTTGGCTGGCAATGACAGCTCCACAAAAGCACCTCGACTCGGCATCACAATGAACAAAAAAACAACTATTAGAAATATTTATCACAGAAATATCGAAGCGCGCTACGGCCCGGTTCACATTCGAAGCTGCGCGGATCGCGCTCGCGCAAAAGGATTACGTGCAAGCCCGACAGCTCTTTGAGAAAGCAAAAGCAGCCGGCAGCAAAGGCGCGATGAATGGCCTTGGCGTGCTCTATGGTGGCGGGCTCGGCGTTCCACAGGATTATGCCAACGCGCTTAGCTGGTATCAGAAGGCCGCGGCTGCCGGTGTGTCTATCGCCTTCGTCAATATCGGCAATATGTATATGAACGGCCACGGTGTTGCGAAGGACTACGACGAAGCACGCAAGTGGTTTGAGAAGGCGGCAGCCGCCGGACAGCCCAACGGCATGACTGGTCTCGGCCTTCTCTATCAAAACGGCTGGGGCGTCGTGCAGGACTACACGGCGGCACGACAGTGGTACGAGAAGGCGGCAGCCGCAAACGGCTCAGGTGCCATGGTCGATCTCGGCAACCTCTATTACAACGGCACCGGCGTTCCGCAAGACTACACGGCGGCACGACAGTGGTACGAAAAGGCCGCGGCCGCCAGCAACTCAGGCGGCATGGCCGGTCTCGGCAATATTTATTACCGCGGCGTCGGCGTTCCGCGGAATTACACAGCCGCGCGTCAGTGGTACGAAAAGGCCGCGGCCGCCGGCAACCCATTCGGCATGGCCGGTCTCGGCAATATTTATGACAACGGCAACGGCGTTCCGCAGGACTACACGGTCGCGCGACAATGGTACGAAAAGGCCGCGCCTGCCGGCAACTCGGTCGCCATGGCCACTCTTGGCAATTTATCTATTACAATGGCAACGGCGTTCCGCGGGATTACACGGCGGCACGACAGTGGTACGAAAAGGCTGCGGCCGCCGGCAACTCAGCCGGCATGGTGGGTCTCGGCGTTCTTTATTTCAATGGCAACGGTGTTCCGCAGGACTACACGGCCGCGCGACAGTGGTACGAGAAGGCGGCAGCCGCGGGCAGTTCAGCCGCGATGAACAATCTCGGCAGTATTTATTACAACGGCAAGGGCGTCCCTAAAGATCTCGCCCAGTCCCGTGCCTGGTACGTAAAGGCAGTAGCTGCCGGCTACGCGGCAGCGAGTACGATGATCAAAAAAATTGATGCGAGCAAAAATTGACTCGAGCAAATGGTAGTAACGCTCAAGCGATGCGCGGCCGGGGAACCCGGATCCACTGATTTATTTCCCGCGTTTGCCGTTTCCCATAATTCATCACTACGCGAATTTTGCGGTTGATGTGCTGGCTTGTCGCAAGCTGAACTTGCCGAGCGCATTGGGGTTGATTTTCGATCCTCGGTCATGGTTATACGCTCGGCCCATTCGCGGGCTGCGGCCTTGCCGCGACTTAGATTGGTGACCTCTGAAAGTCCGTGCGGTCATTCGATCCGGAAGAGTGGCGGGCAGGGAATGATCCGCACGAGCGGTCGGTGCGATCGGCCGCGATGCAGTGAGAAGACTTTAAGAGCGCGCAGCCATAGCCGCGCGGCAAAGCGTTATGCGTGCGTTTATCAGGAACTATCTGTTCAGATGCTCGGTCGGGTGACACGCCGCGAACGGCAATTCTGGCACGAGACCGTGACGAACCCTGATGACGATTTAAACCCCGCACTTGGTCACTCGCAAGCGCACGTCGCTCCCTGACGCGACAATTGGGGAAAGTGGGGACAGCCTCACGATCTTCCCACAATCTGCCCAACGCCGATTTATGGGAAGATAGCGAAGCTCAAAAATGCCAGAAGTGCCTGATTTTGTTGGTCGGAGCGCCGAGATTTGAACTCGGGACCCCCAGGTCCCCCAGGCAGAGGCAGGCAGCAGAATAGTCTAGTGAATTTTGCAAACGGTGTCAGTTTTGGGCTACGTACCATCAATTACTTAGGACAGGTTTTGCAAACGGTTGAAGGCTGCCATTCGAGCTGACATTTGGCATGAAGCGTGTCTCTTTCGGGTCCGATTGCGTGTTGAAAAATACCTCGTAAGCACAGAGCGAATGGGGGGCTTGGCAATCGAAATCCTGTGAGACTTCGGTTGGCGGCGCAATAAGTCATGTCGATATGGGGGTATAAGCAGATCTAACTCGGACGTGCCTCCAAAGTCCGACTTTGACCCTGGCTGTGTGAACACGCACTTGGTTATTTGATTCGCGCGGTATGATTCCGCTGTATCGCTGTCCGGCCGGCGAAAAGCTGAAATGCCATTACACGAACGAGGAGAATGGGCAGAAGCTGCGGCGCTATTGGACAAATGCGTGTCGCGACTGTGCGCTCAAGCGACGCTGTACCACCGGCAAGGAGCGACGCATCGCCCGCTGGGAGCATGAGGACGTCCTGGAGGCCGTGCAGAAGCGCCTCGACAGGAACCCGAACGCCATGCGCCAGCGTCGCGAGACAGCCGAACACCTTTTTTTTGGCACGCTGAAGATGAGAATGGGGGCGACGCACTTCCTAATGAAGCGATTGCCCAAGGTCGCCACCGAGATGGCACTCCATGTCCTTGCCTATAATCTGACCCGCGTGCTGAACATCATGGGCATACAGCCGTTGAAACCCAGGGAACGCAGTTCGCCTCATCAACCAACCTAGTCCCAGCCCTTGCGGCAAAGTGTTTTGACACGGCCAAGACCCTAACCGGACATCCGGCCTGAGAGCCAGCGACGAGGAAATTTAGTGCCTTTAGCGCAGGAAGATCGAGTGAGCGTATTTCAGATCCTGTTGTCTCGGGACGCTCGAAATTTCCTGGCCCAGATTCGGGCACAGTGGGGCAGAGCGTCGTTTGCAAATTAACGCGCAGAAGTTAGCGCGAGCATTGGCCGGCACAAAGCAATCTAACGAAGGCGTGGTCAGTGCAATCAGGGGAAACTCGCACTCATCGCTTTTTTGCAGAACGGCTTTCCCCGATTAACGCGATTTGATATGATTGTGGCGGCTAAAACCCATTTATTCCCGCCAGCGGCAGCACCCGCGCAAGAATGGCCCCCGCGCAAATCAGCACCACGAGTAGTTTGAGAAGATTCGCCAAACGACGGTCATTCACGAACCTTTCGATGGCCCAAAAACAAATGGCGCCGACGACGCAGATAATCAGGACCCCGATTAAGACCGAAATCATAGCTACCCCTGGTAATGACTTTTGGCCGGCAAAACGCGACTGAAGGGCCAACCGACAGCCCCCCGATTTTAAACTGAGACACCCTGAAGGAGCGAAGCTCGCAGCCGCGAGCCTATTTTCCTTTGAGCGTGTCCTTGAGGCCGCCGATGGCGTTTTGAACCTTGCCCTCTATCTTGTCGGCTTTGCCCTCCGATTCGAGCTTGGTATCACCAACGGCCTTTCCGACCGCCTGCTTGACTGCGCCTTTTACCTGTTTCGCCGATCCGGCGATCCGGTCCTTGTCCATGATTTCTTCCTCCAAACCCTGAATGAGAGACGTGACCTTAGTGTAGTTTTGGATTATCGCCTCAGCGCGCCGGCGGTCGTCCTTGATCCAGATCAACCTGCATTCTCCCGATGTTCGGTCGTCGGACCGTCGTCCGGCTTCTTGGCCAAGCGCGGATACGCTACCAAATGTCTTCGGACGAGGCAGTGCGTGCCGCTTTCGTATGGGTCTTTCACGGTCGCTCCGATTAGACCGATAGAGACGGCAATTGCGCAAATGTCCGGTGCCGGACATTCCTTGATTTACATCAATGCCGCCCGGTAATTCGCCCGTATTGTGAAGCTTGATCAAACACTGGAGGTCATCATGCGTCGATTCGTTGTTACCATTGCGGCGGCAACCGTGTTCATTGCCGGCGCACCGATCATAGGCGACAGCGTCGGCGCGGCACCGATGGTCGCGCCCGGAGCGATTCGCGATGCGGCCGACAGGCTGAACATGGTCGAGCGCGTGCAGTTCATCTGGCTCGGTCACAATTATTGCTGGTATGACGACGGTTGGAACGGGCCGGGCTGGTACTGGTGCGGCCAATACCTTACGTCCGGCATCGGCTGGGGCGGCGGCTACGGCTGGCATCACTGGCATGGCGGACATCCCGGCGGCGGTCATGGCGGTGGTCATGGTGGCGGACACGGCGGTGGCGGACACGGCGGTGGCGGACACGGCGGTGGGGCGGACACGGCGGTGGCGGTGGTGGCGGACACGGCGGTGGCGGTGGTGGCGGACACGGCGGTGGCGGTGGTGGCGGACACGGCGGTGGCGGTGGTGGCGGACACGGCGGTGGCGGTGGTGGCGGACACGGCGGTGGCGGTGGTGGCGGACACGGCGGTGGCGGTGGACACGGCGGTGGCGGTGGTGGCGGACACGGCGGACATTAATCTAACAGCCGCCTCAAGCAGGACCGCAACGGGGGGATAGATCATGTCGATCCGACTGATACTCTCTATCCCTCCGTTGCTTGTCTCCACTTGGTTTGGAAGCGTCGCCCTCGCTGCATCGACGCACGGCACCTGTCCCGGCAGTTCAATGAACGTCACCCAGTATAGCGCCAGTCCGCGCACGGCTAGCGGCCAACTGTTCCAGCCCGACGGCTTCACTGCGGCACATAGAAGGCTGCCGTTTGGCACGCGGGTAAAGGTCACAAACCCCCGTACCGGCGCTTCGGCGATCGTAACAATTAACGATCGCGGACCGTTCACGCGCGGCCGCGACATAGATTTATCCCGTGGAGCCGCGCATGCGATCGGCCTCACGAGCGTTGGAAGGGTATGCGCAGAGATTCTATGACGCTAGCCCAGAAACCTATTGCGGCGAGGATATTCTTCTTCTGCAGTCACGGCACAAAGCAATCAAACAAAGGCACGAACGGTGTAATCGGAGCAAATGTCTTCACCATTCTGACAATCCGGCCACGGAGATAATGCCATGTCGATCGGAACCATCCTGCTCATCATTTTGGTCATCATATTACTCGGCGGTTTTAGCGGATTCGGGGGCGGCCCGTTCTACGGCACCGGCTATTACGGTGGCGGCGGGCTCGGCCTCATAATCGTTATCCTATTGATTTTGGTTTTGCTCGGCAGGCTCTAAACTGCTGAGACCCCAAGAACTGCCAAGGCTCAAGCCCTTCGTCGTATCGGGCTTGCCGCTGGAGGTTTTACGGCACTTCCATGTTCGGGTGCCGAACATGGAAACGTTATCAATTCGAGCGGATCTGGCCTGTTGCCCGATCGCCGAGCAGACGATCGAACTCCTTCTTGGAAATGCCGTAGCATTCGCACGAACGGCGGATCAGGCCGCGGCGGTCGATGATCGTGACGTTGCCGTGTTTGTAGCGGATGAGGCCGGCCCGTTGCAGGGCGCCGGCAGCTACAGTGACGCCGGTCCGCTGCACGCCGAGCATCATCGCCAGAAATTCCTGCGTGAGCAGAAATTCGTTCGATTGCATGCGATCGTGCGTCATCAGCAACCAGCGGCAACATCGCTGCTCTAGGGAATGAAAGTGATTGCACGCGGCGGACTGCGCGACCTGATTGAAGAAGGCGTGAGCATAGTGAAGCATTACGGTTCGCATCGACGCGCTTCGCGCCAGCTCCTTCTTGAACAACGTCGCCTTCATTCTCAGGCCAGCCCCGGGGACCTGAACGTAAACGCTGGTGGGCGCCCTGTCGTCGCCGAACACGATCGGCAGGCCGACTAGCCCCTCGTTGCCGATCGTTCCGACCTCGGCGGCTTGGCCGTTTGCCATGGTGTTGACCAGGGAGCCGACGCCAGTCTCGATGAAATAGACAAATCCGATCGGCTTGTTGGCGCGATAGAGCGACTGCCGGTACTCCAGCGGCATACGATGAAGATGCGGGCGAAGCCGTGCGTAATCCCTCGGCGGCAGCAAACCGAGCAACCGGTTGGCAGGTGGGTCCGCAGCCTTGCGGCTAGCCGCCACCTTGCTGCTTCTCTCCGTCATGCTCGGGCCGATTCTCGGTTGCCGCGTCGATGCGTGATCCTCCTGCGGGACCATCGCCTCTGCGGCTCAGTTCCAACCTGAACTTGGCCTCTTCTTTGGCCAGCAATTTCAAAATCCGCGATCGCTCGGTGGCGTCTGCCGTTTCAGTCGAAAGTCTGCGATATCGCTTAATATTTTCCCGGCTGACGAACCTGTCCATTGCATCCATTGCAGCCTCCGGAGGGGCTACCAAGTGGTTATGCTGCGCCTTCTCAACGGGCGCGGCAATCATAATGTCCGGTAGCGGACATTTTACTCGACTCCGCCCGGCAATAAGAGCAGCCTAATTATAGAAGCGCTGCATGGTGGACGTTGCAACGAAGCATGCGTCCGCATCTTTTGTTTAGCTCGCTGGCCAAGACCGCCACAGACGCTGACCGGGCCCGCTCCGATGGCTTATCGGGACGGCCGCAAGAAAATATTGCCTGAAGCGCGAGATTCGTTGCCTCGGGCATCGATTGGCGATCTGTGCTGTGACGGTTTGATGACGGAAATAAAGAAATCTGGCGGCGCCGCGCGACACGATCGGAGCGGAAAGATAAATGTCCGATATCGGACATGATTGATTTGTATCAATGTCACGAGGCAGTCGCCGCCACAAATTTACTTCAGTCCGCATATCCAGGCCAAACCAGGATGCGAGAAAGGACGACAAGATGACCATTGAATCTTCGCCGTCCAGCGCGAATTCGCCGCTGAATGTTATTTTTGAAAGTCGAGAACGCCGCTCTGTCGACAGCTACGAACGCGAGCTGATAAGACGCAAGCGCACTGAAGTCGGACTACGACAGATTCTCGCCCGGGACGAGGCTCTGCTTTCCCAAAAGGAAGAGTTACTCCAACAACAGGCAGTCTTCAGCCAGGAATCCGATCATCGGCTGTTGAACAGCCTGCAAATGATCATAAGCCTGCTTTCGTTGCAAAGCCGGGCGTCGGAAAATGCCGAGGTTGCTTCGCAACTGGCCGCCGCAGCCGATCGCATTGCCACGATCGGACGCATCCACCACCGTCTCCACTCATTCGACGGCGTAGCGACCTTTGCGCTCAAACACTATCTTGAGGACCTTTGTCGCGATTTCACGATGATGCTTTGGGAACATTCGGCGCGGACCGTGGTCGTGGAGGGGATCGAAATCGAGCTGCCCGCCATCACCGCCATTCCGCTCGGCTTCATCGCGAGCGAGCTGATTACGAACGCGGCCAAATACGGTACGGGCCGCATCATGGTCAACTTGGAACCAAATCCTGGAAAGGGCTATGCGCTGTCGGTCGCCAATGACGGCCCGGGTTTGCCGGAAGGATTTGATCCAGCCGCCGGCAAAGGACTGGGAATGAGGATTATTCGATCTCTCGTCAAACAGATTGGCGGTGAATTGCGGATCGGTCGAAACGATAGGAACCAAGGCACGCAGTTTACGGTGCTGTTCTCCTGATTGCATGGAAAACGGGTAAGGGCAAGAAACGGATGAGCCGTGTGGAGCCTTCCGAAGGCTCTCGCAGACTGTAACGATGCACTCAACCTTCACGTTCCGGCCCGCGAGGCCGAATTTTTTGGGCGTTTAGAGGAGATGACAAGATGAGTCGGCAAATCGCGATCGCCGTGTGCTCGGTCGTTTTGACAGTAATGACATTGTCTTCCCACGCCATAGCGCAGCAAAAGACCGTGTCGGCATGCCGGGAAGAGTGGAGAGCCAACAAGGCCGACAATCAGGCCAAAGGCATTACTGAAAAGGCTTACGTGGCCCAATGCCGAAGCGGCGCGGCGCCCGCTCAAACTACTGCGGCACCGCCGGCTCCTGCCCCTGCACAGCCGGCCCCAACCGCGACCGCCAAGCCTAAGCCAGCCGCCGCACCAGCGGTCGCAGTCGGCAACGCCGTATTCCCGTCCGCCGTCTCGTCCAAATATTCGAGCGAGTCCGCGGGCAAGGCGCGCATGCACACCTGTCTCGATCAGTACAGGATCAATAAAACAAACGGCGGTAATGGCGGCTTCAAATGGATCGTAAAGGGCGACGGCTACTACAGCGAATGCAACAAGCGCCTGAAGGGTCAGACTTAAGCAAAACTTTTATGAGGTCCGCCTGAAGGACTGTGCAGCAATGTCGCAGTTTGGCCCTTCTGCGACATGCGCCAATGTTGTCCCAGAGTCCGCTATCGGGAGCAAAACGGCCGTCTCATGGGGAACTTGCCTTGTCGGTTCTGCGGCGGGCCAAACGTTTGCAAATGAGACTGCTGTGGTTCCGGACCAAAGCAAGCGAACAACATCCTGCTATGTTGGAGGTTTTTTGGTCGGAGCGCCGAGATTTGAACTCGGGACCCCCAGTCCCCCAGGCAGAGGCAGGCAGCAGAATAGTCTAGTGAATTTTGCAAACGGTGTCAGTTTTGGGCTACGTACCATCAATTACTTAGGACAGGTTTTGCAAACGGTTGAAGGCTGCCATTCGAGCTGACATTTGGCATGAAGCGTGTCTCTTTCGGGTCCGATTGCGTGTTGAAAAATACCTCGTAAGCACAGAGCGAATGGGGGGCTTGGCAATCGAAATCCTGTGAGACTTCGGTTGGCGGCGCAATAAGTCATGTCGGAGGGCGAATGCTCGTCAGCGAGAGATGCGAGATTGGGAAGGATTCTTTATTGGACTGCGACCATTATTGCCGGCTTGATCGTGGCGGCGGTTGTAGCAGGTTACGTGTCCGACTCTGGCGAAGGCGTGCCCTTTTATCTCGACCACCGCTTTAGTGCTTGCCGGAGTTATTTGGCTCGTGGGGTAGATCTGCCGCGATCGTTCACAAAACTGATGGCCGCCCCGGCACTACTTTCGGCTCAATAGCTCCGGCAGCTTGGCGATGTTCGCCGCGAAGCCACCCGCGCCCGTCGTTGACATAACACCACGGCGGACCAAAAAAACGCGATGATGGCCTAGTGTTGCCGGCACGCGGGGCCGGCAACCGCTTGCCTTAATCTGGGACTTGCGGCCTCGGCACAATGATCTCGCCGCGGGGGGTGTCAGGGGACCGGGGTGTGAGCCGGATGTAGGGCTACGAACCCGCGCTGGCGGGGATATGAGGTGTCGGGGGTCAGCTCGATTTGCCTAGAATGTTGCGAAAATTGATCTTTTTGATACCCTTGCGAGGCACTATGATTGATAGTGAGCTATTTACAGACCGTCGCACCGTGCCCATGATCCAGTCTCCGGAGTTCGATTTCTCGCAAGCATGATCGCGTGCGCGACCTGCCGGATTTTACCAGTCCTCCCTTGAATGAGGTGGTGCTGTCGATGCAGTTTGCCTCGCTCACCAACTTGAAAAGCGCGCATATCGGACTTTTTTGGCAGCGGGTGCGCTCGGAGTATCCCAATGTTAGCGAACAGGCGGTTATTCCGCCCGTCTTTGAAACGTTCGGTATACCATCGCCGCAAGCTCCGCTTATCCAGATTGAAACGTTCCTAAGTCCACCTTTGCCGCGATATTGGTTTGAATTCCCCAATTCTCCCGACCTACTGCAAATCCAACATGACCGCATCCTCCACAACTGGCGTCAACAAGCGGACAACAGCCGCGTTTATCCACGATACGAGACCGTAAAGATCTCGTTTGAGAAGGACCTGGAAGCGTTTCGACAATGGCTGTCGGATGAACAAATCGGTGAGCTTCGCCGAAATCAATGTGAGGTCACCTATATCAACATCATTCCTTTGCCCAAGGAGCGCGCGGACCACAGTTACATGGAAAGTATTACGCCTCTTTCGGCCGGAGGAATTCAGCGAAAATCCCCCGAACAAACTTGAGAGAGCCCATATTCAGACCGCGTTCTTATTTTCACTCGACGATAAGCCTGCGGGCCGCGTGTATGCGAATTTCCAGCCGGCATTCCTTCAAAGTGACAGAAGCCCGGTTATCCGACTGGAGATCACTGCACGTGGCCGTCCCAGGGGGGAAACCGTTGCAGATGCTCTCTCATTCCTTGATGCTGAAAGAGACCAGGTCGTTCGAACCTTCACGGCCATAACAACGGACGAAATGCACAAACTTTGGGGTAGGACTGATGCCAAGCGCTAACGCTCTACGAGCTGAGACCGTTCTTTACGAGGGCACAACCAGCGCCGCGCCGGCTGCACGGCGCGCTCAGTATCAGAATTTCTTCAAGGCATTTGACGCTCCTTCGGGCCGGAAGTGGCAAATCGAAGTGCAGGGTCATTTGCTGAAATACGCTAAGATGCAGGAAGGCTGGGATAGCTATGGAGCGCCCCCCGTCGGATGGGATACTGGAATGTTTGCATTGTCTGTTTTGAATGACGTTATGCGAACGCGGACACCAATCCCGCAAGTCGTTCCATCTGCTGCCGGGGGCGTCCAACTCGAATGGCACGAAAAAGGCATCGATCTCGAACTTCACATTGCGGGACCTTACCAGTGCGAAATCTGGTTCCAAGATCATCGTCAGCCACAGGATGCGCCCATTTCTATGGAGTTGACCGACAACTTTTCGGCACTCCTAAGGCCAATCGAGCTGCTTACGACGCGATAGCGTAGAGATGGCGGACGTTGACGACGGGTCTGTTGCCGACGATGCCTGCTTGCTCCGACGCATAAGGCCGGATCAAATTGTTGACGATGAAAATTTAGGAACTCGGCGTCCATCGTCAGCGGCATTCAAAGACCCGGATCTTTCGATGGACGCTGAACCTGTTCTCAAAGCGAATGGACTTGAATTTGAAATCCACCCTCGAAGGATATCCGGGCTTTTCGCTCGTTAATATCGATGCCCGCCATGCGAGAGCCAAAGGGCTTGCCGTAATCCCCAAACCGCAAAAAGATAATCCTGCCCACACCGAGGCGGTGGGCAAAAAGACTCAAGCGATCTCTAGGTATCTAGTTGCAAATGCGGTCTGGGTTCATCTTGAGCCTAAATCCACCGCGCCCGGCGCTTAGTTGAATGTCTCGCCGCCCTCGGCTCATCCTTGAAAGGCGCAAAAAAGCCCCGGCAGGACCGGGGCTCAGTCTGTCTGACACACTGAGCGACTTCGAGCCGCTCCGGTCACAGCAATCATGGCACAATCTGACAGGCGGCGCTCGCCAAGCTTGAAGCGTGGTTAAACAATGCAAGTCCAAAAAGGCGAGCCCCAAGCGGCAGTCTCCCCGGACGGAGTTGGGGGCTGAGGAGAACGGGTCCGGGGCCACGGCTCGACCGGGCCCGGGGGCTCCGCTCCTGTGTCGTTCCTCCTCAGCGGCTTTGCCGCAGCAATTCCGGCAACTTCGCGATTCGTAGCGATGCCCAGTGCCTCATTTTTGATGAGCAACTAGCCGCCCGTAATAGCGGCACCGACCTCGGCAGCTTTTAGAGGTGTAGATTGCGCCTTGAAAAAATCGTTGTGACCACAGAGCCAATGGGGGCGCGGCCGCGAAAAATCTAATGGGACTTCGATCGATTGCACGATCACGCCTGTGGATGCGAAATCTCAGTGCAAAGTTTGGATCGCCGTGGGCCGGTCCCACCTACCTGAGCGGGTCAAGGACTATTCCGCAAACGCTTGGCATGACGATCGAGCTTTACGATCGCCGAGTCGGCGAGCGACTTAGTCCGCGCCAGATAGGTTTCGAGGATGTGAGTCACATGCTTGAGTGTATGACCTGTAACTGCCGCGATCTCTGGCACAGTGCAGCCGGCTTCCGCGAGCATCGTCACCGCTGTCCCGCGCAGATCGTGGAAATGAAGATCAGTGATCCCGGCCTTTTTCACAACCTCTGTCCAGCGCTCGTTGAAATACCGCTTCTTCCATGCCCGACCGCTGGCGGTCATTAGTATCAGCGGTCCGCGCTTTTCCATCCCGTCTAGAAGCACACGCAGCGCCAACGTGCAGCGGATTGATACCAGCCGACCGCCCTTGCTTTGCTTGAGCACGATGCGCTTGCCGTCGTAGGCGGACCACGGCAAACGCAACAGGTCGCCCTGTCGTTGGCCCGTGTGCATCCCAAGCATGAGCGCTGTGTACATTTCTGGGGTGGCGTGGTGAGTGAAAGCTGTCACGTGCGGCGGCAGCCAAATCTTGTCGGCCCGGTCGGACCGATAAACCCGCTTGATCTTGTCGAGCACATTGCGCTCGCTCTCGCCGCGGTCGAACGCCCAGGAGCCTAACCGGGCGAGGGCGGACATTAGGTTGTCTGCTTCGCGGCGGGCGCGTTTGGCTACCTCATCGCGCCAGTTCAACGCATCCACCCGAAATTCCTTGTCATTGAATGCAGCAATCGGCGCGGAGCCCCACTTCCGGTCGATGACCTTGAACTTGCGCCGGTACTCTTTTTGGGTAGTACCCTCACGCATATTGGCAAATTCCGGCGATGCCTCGAACCGCCGAATTAGGTCGGCAATCGTTCCCTGGCACGGTCACGAATACTTTTTTCAGCGGCAGCGTAGCTCGCAATGAATTCAGGCGAGCCCGGCGCGCCTTCAAGCGGGCGGCCTGTAGCGCGATGATAGTGGTAGCGCGTAAAGGAGCCGTCAGTCCGATAGCGGTGGACTGTGTTAACTCCTTTGAGCCGCACCCTCATTCTGGCGCTTCCATTGCCCATAGGCTGACGCTTCCGGTGATTGGGATGTTATTTGCGACAGGCGGTCAAGGGCGAGATCGATCGCCCGCCGATCATAGCGGCGGGTGCCTGGTATTGGTTTGGGCATGATGCCGCGTCGAACCCAACCGCGGAATGCAGCAACAGTCTGGCACCCGGCATAGGTGGCGGCGGCTGTGGCTGACAAGCCGCGTGGCTGCCCCGCGAGTCCCATTTGTACCAAGCGAACGGGTTCCAAGCGTAATGGAACGTCGCGAGTGATCACGTGAGGTTCGGGCGGGAGCATACACGCAGTTATAGCAACTTCAGCACGGCGATCACCGCGGCCGCCGGTGCGCCCATTGACGGCGGCTCCGATAGGTCCATCTACCCAGCTTGATGAAGAAAAAACGTGACGCTGCCTATTACAAGCGAAGGCTGGCCAGGGAGTATCCCACCATATTTGCTGAAATTCGTCCGTGTGAACTTAGCGTTCGAGCCGCCAGGGCGAAAGCAGGGTTGATACATCTACCGACCCGTGTGGACGGCCTCAAACGGGTATTGAAACAGGCGAACATTCGCCAGATATCTCTGGGTGAGTCAGGAAAGCCCGCTGGTGAGTCAAAGGATGTCGCCTGCCGTCACCCTAGCGGAGCGCTGGGTAATTGATCCAGACGGCGGGCCGCGCCGCAGCACCGGCCCATAGCGCGAGCAAAGGCCGGCTCTAAAAGATGCCCCAGTGCGGGCTTTCCAAGTGCGCCAGTTCGTTCTGCTCTCGTTGCGCCGCAGTCCGCTCAATTCGGTCGCGCGCGCGGCGTAGATTGGCCTTGGACCAAGGCTTACCCTCGCGGCGCGAAGACCGGCGCGGTTCAATTCGGCCGCGACCTCGGACAGCGGGCGCCCGCGAGACCGCAATATGATTGAGCTGATTTCCGCGTCGCGGATTTCGGCGTTCCGCTTGGTGGCCGCGGCGCCCTTCTTTTGAGCCTCGGGGAGGTTGCGGGGATTGCCGAATACCTTGCCCTGCTGCTTCGCGCGCAGTATCCCCGCGCGGGTCCGCTCGGATAGCATCTTCGTTTCTTCCGCGATGCGGGCTGCTTCCGCCTGTATGACGGCGGAGTCGGCGTTATGACCGACAACCGCGTCGATGATCTCGATTCGGGACTCCGTGACGATCGTCTCAATCTCGATGGCGTCACGAGACAGGCGATCCAAGCGTGCCACGATTAGCGGGCATCTGCGGCGGCGTGACGCTTGTATGGCTTCTTGCAGCTTTGGTCGCTCATCGGTGCTCGTACTGATCGCCGAACTCGACTTCCTCGTAGATGGGCCCGAGCTGGTATCCGTTGCCTTCGCAACCGCATGAATGGTCGCTTTTTGCGATTGAAGGCCGAAGCCGCTCTTGCCTTGCTCTTCGGTTGATACTCGTATGTAGCCTACTGCTTGTTTCATGGCTGTCTTTTGCTGACGAAGCGAAATCAGGCGCTGTATGTACAAAGCTAAGGTATCCCGTTTAGCCTTGCTCACACTGGAACCCGGATTGTTTCGTTGGCCGTTCTCCAATGTTGCTGTAAGTGCATTTATAGCGCTTTGAGCGTGGAGCGGACGTGATCGCGATGGAGGTGGTAGATGCATCTACCGTACACACAATGAAAAAACGAGATTCTGCGTATTACCGGAACCGGTTAGCGAAGAAGCACCCGTTGATCTATGCAGAGGTGGTTGAGGGCCGACTGAGCGTCCGAGCTGCAAGCGCTAAAGCCGAGTTGATACGTCTACCGACCCGGCTGGGAGCCCTGAAACGAGAATGGAGAAAAGCGAAGCGGGCAGAACAGCGTCAGTTTGTTGTCTGGGTGATGGAAGAGGCCAAGGCACGGGGAGCAGTGCTGCCGACAATAGCGGACACGGAAGGGCGACTACTGCCCGTAGTGAGAAAATTTCTTTCGGATTGGATAGAGGCGTATGGGTCAAAGCCGGGGAGAATACTGAAAGTGATCGGATTTGCAGGACATGATGCTACTTTTTCGCCAGCGATTTACCGTGGTAGTTCTTTGCGCTCGGAGATCATCCCGAAACTAGCTGCGTGGCTTATTAAGCAGAGATATCGAGAGCCGCTTTGATAGTTGTACCTACCCGGACTGCGATACGGGCCACCGTTGCAGCGCGGGTTTTACACCGCGGGGGCTTAATCAATTCCATGCCGGCACTGCCGCTTATCGTAACGGCCGTCGCCGCTCTATAACCCCGATTGCCTTCTCGTTGCGGTTGCCAAATAATAGGTACTGGGTGGGGGGTAAGGATATGCGTATCGCTCTAGTGATTGCGCTCGGCCTTTTATGCGGCTCGTGTGCGACTGTAATACGTGGGACCACTGACGGCGTTGGTTTCAATTCGACGCCAAGCGGTGCTGAGGTTCATACGAGCAATGGACTAGGATGCGTGACGCCGTGCACCTTGACGGTCAAAAAGAACGAAGAATTTATCGCCACGTTTGAGAAGCCGGGATATATCGCACAACAAGTTCCGGTTTCGCGCGAAGTCGTAGGCGGGGGTGTTGCGGCGACTGCGGGTAATATACTTCTTGGTGGGCTTATCGGAATTGGAGTCAATGCTGCAACAGGGGCGGGCTATGAACACGTACCCAATCCGTGAGCGTTACCCTCCAGCCGGAAGCGCCCCCGCTCCCGCCCCCGCCAGTGTCAGAACGCAAGCCATCCAAGCCGGCTAAGAAGCCGACTGAGGCTGCGCCGCTAACGCAGTAGCCGTCAAAAATAAATCAGTGGCGTTTGGGCCATAATACCAGAAAAGCGGACATTGCGCAGACATCGACGATCGGTTGAATCCGCCGGAGTAAAGCGGAAGTGGCTGTAGCGTGTTCGCAATGGCGGCGCACCGAACCCTATGGTCTTGCGCTAATTGCGCCTTGAAAAAATCCTCGTCAACACAGAGCCGTTGGGCGTGCGAGCGCAAATATCCAATGGGACTTCGCTTCCGATAGCGCGATCCTGCTCGCGGATGCGAAATCTCCACGCAATCTTAAGGCCGTGCCTCCTTCACCAATCGCCCACCGTGAATGTCCACCGCTTTCGAGCGCGGCTTCACCGGCTCTTCGCGCTCGTCACTGCCCACGATGCCACCTTCTCCCTCCACGCTGATCCCATCATCCTCGATGACGACTCCATCGCCCTCTATGACGATGTCATCGGACTCCTCGATCTCGGTGCCAGCGAACGCGGAATCTGTACTGGATGGTGCAATCGGGATGCCGAGATCGTCCTCCTCGCCATCTTCATTGCGCTCTTTAATTTCTGTGAGTTCCTCTTTGCTAAGATCGCGGAACGTGAGCACCGGCATTTCGTCTGTTAAAGTGTTTTCGTTGTCCAAGCCGAGAGCGCGGAATTTAACGCCTTGAATGCGTTCGAGCCCTGCTGCGGCAAGTGCCAATGCCTTTAATCGTGAAGTTAGCCCGAGTGTGTTCGATGAGTCTTTCTTCATTGCTTCAACGGTCGCCATAATTAGATCTTCCACCGAACAGATATTTTTGTACGTCTTCTCCCGCGTCTCGTGAGCCCGCTGAACTGTGAGGTCTTTGTCCCCCAAGCCGGTCGAGTAGATTTCTGCTTTTACGCTGGCCGCCAACGACGCGGCTTTTGACCCCTTTATGACCTTATGTTTGGCAAAGTGGGCTTGCAGTGTCCGCGCATTGACGGAATAGCGATCCGCCAAGTCAGGAAGCGTA
>CAWCQV010000019.1:0-21940 GCA_963797775.1 uncultured Alphaproteobacteria bacterium
GCTTGCCGTGCTCGCGGCCAAGCGCGACCCGGACATGCCCGATGTCCCGGCGCTGGCCGAAACCGTGCCGGGCTATGCCGGGCAAAGCTGGCAGGGCTTTTTCGCCCGCGCCGGCACGCCGAAGCCGATCGTCGATGCGCTCAACGCGGCGCTGGTCGCCGATCTCAAGAAGCCCGAGACCGCCACGCGCTTCAACACCATGGGCATCGTCGCGCAATGGGACACGCCGGAGGAATTCCGCGCCTTCATCGCTGCCGAAACCGAGAAATGGGGCAAGGTGATCAAGGCCGCGGGAATTGAGCCGCAGTGAGTTTGCCGACTCAATCCTTCGTCGTTTCCACGTGGAAGCGATGCAGGATGCGATGGAAAATCGGGGCCAGCACGAATCCGGTGGCGATGACGATGATGAGGCCGGACAGGATCGCGTAGGAGCCGGCGAAGATTTTGCCGGCCGTGGTCTTCAACTCGCCCAAGGGGCCCATTCCGGACAGGATCATCGCCGCGTTCACATAGGCGTCGACGAAGGACATGCCCTCGAACGCCGCATAGCCGGCAATGCCGATCGCGAGGCCAACCATTGTCAAAACGATCCACAACCCGATCGCGATCACCATGCGGATCAGGAATTTGCGGCGCGACGCGACCGGTTGGCCGCGGCGTTCAAACCGGGTGACGCTCAGACCTCTCAGGGGCATTTCTCCTCCTCCGGCTGCGTCGTAGCTACCCTACACCTTAGACAACGGTTGAGCGCGCCCTGGCCGACGCCTAGTATCGCCCCAGGAACGAACCCCGCCCAAGAAACTGACCAGGACACTGCAATGCCCCAACCGCAATTCGACCGCGCCGCCCAGGACATCGGTAACATCGTCGGTATCGGCCACGTCAATGTCTGCATCGACGATCAGCACCTCGCCACGCATTTCTACATCACCGGGCTCGGCTATACGCGCGATCCCTTTCTCAACACCGGCGCCGGGAATATGTGGGTCAATGTCGGCATGAGCCAGTTCCACCTGCCGATGGGCAAGCCCGACGTGCTGCGCGGCGTCACCGGCCTGGTCATGCCGGACCGTGAAGCGCTCCTGAACCGGCTCAAGCGCGTGAAGAAGGCGCTCGAAGGCACCAAATTCGAATTCCGCGAGAGCAACGACGGCGTCGAGACGGTGTGCCCGTGGGGCAACCGCATCACCGTGCACACGCCCGACGTCGAGCGCTTCGGCCGGGTCCAGCTCGGCATGCCCTATGTCCGCTTCGACGTGCGCCCCGGCACCGTGGAACGCATCGCGCGCTTTTATCGCGAAGTGATGGACGCGCCGGCCGAGGTGAAAAAGAACGGCGCCGGCCCCGAGGCCCGCGTCCAGGTCGGCGAGAAGCAGTATTTTTATTTCCGCGAGACCGATGCGCCGGAAGCGCACTACGACCGGCACCACGTGCAGATCTATCTCACCAATTTTTCAAAACCGTATCGCAAGCTGCTCGATCTCGGCCTGATCACCGTAGAAGACAACGACTACCAATACCGCTTCAAGGACGTGATCGACCTCGACACCCACGAAGTGCTGTTCACGGTCGAGCACGAGACCCGCAGCCTGACCAATCCGATGTACGGCCGCCCGCTGGTCAACCGCAATCCGGCGGCGACCAACATGGATTACAAGCCCGGGCATGACAGCATGTCCTGGGCGTTGCCGTGATTGTCATTCCGGGGCCGAGCGAAGCGAGGAACCCGGAATCCATACTCACCGCCGTTCGAGTAATGTCTGGTATCGACGAGGACCTCACTTTTCGTGATTATGGATTCCGGGTTCGCGCCTGCGGCGCGCCCCGGAATGACGCATGACCCGCCGCGCGCTCATCATCGGCGGCTCGCTGGGCGGGTTGATCGTGGCGCATCTGCTGCGCGGGGCGGGCTGGGACGCGACCGTGTTCGAGCGCAATGACGAGGAGCTGGCGAGCCGCGGCGTCGGGCTCGGCACCCATCCGCAGCTCATCGCCATCCTCAAGCGCGCCGGCATCGATTTCGACGAGACGATGGGGATCAAGCCGACGCGGGCGGTCTGCCTCGACTCAAGCGGCAAGATTTTGATCGAGCAGCCGACGGCGCGGACACTGAGCGGCTGGTCGCGGCTCTACCGCGCTTTGCTCGATGCGCTGCCGGCGCGAACCTATCGGCTCGGCAAAAGGCTCGTTCACGTCGAACAGGACGGCGCCGGCGTCACCGCGATCTTCGCCGACGGCACCCGCGAGCGCGGCGATCTGTTGGTCGGCGCCGACGGCGTTCGCTCCACGGTGCGCGCCCAATTTCTGCCGGACGTTCAGCCAGTCTTATGCCGGCTACGTCGCCTGGCGTGCGTCGATCGACGAAGCTGACGTACCGCCGAATCTTTGGCGCAAGATGGTCGATCTCTACGCGTTCTGCTTGCCCGATGGCGAGCAGTTGATCAGCTATGCGGTGCCGGGTCGCGACAACGACACCGCGGTCGGCCGCCGCGGCTACAACATAGTCTGGTACCGGCCGGTGGGCTGCGACGCGCTCGCCGATATCTGCACCGACGCCGCGGGCCGCCATCACGCCGCCGGCATTCCGCCGCCGCTGATCCGACCCGATGTCGTCGCCAGGATCAAAGCCGACGCCAAGGCCGTCATCGCGCCGCAGATCGCCGAGATTTTTGCTCTGACGACGCCGTTCTTTCAGCCGATCTACGATCTGATCTCGCCGCAGATCGTGTTCGGCCGGGTGGCGCTGGCCGGCGACGCCGCTTTCGTCGCCCGCCCCCATGCCGGCGCCGGCACCACCAAGGCAGCGCTCGATGCCGCCTGCCTCGCCGACAGCATCCGCGATGCCGGCGGCGACCTCGATGCCGGGTTGCAGCATTACCAGCGCATGCAGCTGCCGTTCGGCCGCGCCCTTGTCGAGGTCAACCGCGCGGAAGGCGCTTATCTGAGCGCCCAGACCAAGCCCAAGGCGGAGCGCAGCGCAGCGGAGCTGCACCGCGACATCGGCGCCGTGGTGCGCGCCCATATCGACCGCAGCGAGCAGGTCGGCGATATCGTCGCCGCGCATGGCCTCACCGCGCTGGCCGGGGCATGACACCCCTTAGGCCTGCGGTATAATCACCGAAACGAAGCAGTTTCGCCGGAGGGCCCATGAGCGCCGCCAAGAAGACACTCGTCATCCGCAACGGCACGCTGATCGACGGCTCCGGCAAACCGTCGGCGCGCAACGACGCCATCGTGGTCGAGGGCAACCGCATCAAGAGCGTCGGCGCACTGCCTGGCGATATCCACCTCGAAGACCGCAAGACCGTCGACGTGGTGGATGCTTCGGGTAAATGGATCATGCCCGGCCTGATCGACGCCCATTGTCACATGTCCTACGGCTATCCGCTGATCAAGGGCGAGGGCAAAGGCAAGGGCACGACGCGGCCAGAATTCTCCACGCTCAAATCCGCCCGCAGCGCGCAGAAGGTGCTGCGCTCGGGCGTCACCAGCATTTCGGTGCCGGGCGGGACTTGGTTCACCGATGTCGGCGTGCGCGACGCTATAAGACTTGGCGTGATGGAAGGCCCACGCATGTTCGTGGCCGGCCGCATGATCGTCACCTATGGCTGCATCGAGGACGACGAGCCGTCATGGGAAGGCACGCCCGATCATTCCATCGGCAAGCTGTGCAACACCGCCGACGAGATGGTCACCGAGGTGCGCCGCCAAGGCAAGCACGGCGTCAACTTCATCAAGATGGCTGATAGCCGCTCCGGCAAATCGCAGATGCTGGCGAGGGAAGAGATCGCCGCCGTGGTCGGCGAGGCGCATCGGCGCAACCTGAAAGTCGCCATCCATTCGCGCGGCGCTGGCTCGACGCGCGCGGCCGCGGAAGCTGGCGTCGATTGGATCGTCCACGCCGATCTCGCCACCGACCGCGATCTCGACGCGGTGGCCAAGGCCGGCATGCCGATCCTGCCGACGGCGACATTTCTCGCCGTCGTGGTTGAGCTCGGCAAGCAGCAAAAGGTCGGCGCTGAGCAGGTGCAGCTCGATTTCAATCGCATGCAGCGGCATTACGATCTGCTCGGCGAGTTGATGCACAAGGCGCGCAAGCTCGGCATCAAGCTTTTGGTCGGCACCGATACCGGCAACAATTCGTTCACGCGCCATGGCGAGCTGCACGCCAAGGAGCTTGAGATTTTCGTCAAGCACGGCGGCTATACGCCGATGGAGGCGATCGTGGCGGCGACCCGCGACAACGCCCTTGCGGTGGGCCTCGACGGCCAGGTCGGCCAGGTGGCGGCGGGACAACTCGCCGATATCACCGTGTGGGACAAAGATCCGATCGCCGACATCGCCATCCTGCAGGACAGCAAAAACCTCGCCTGGGTGATCAAGGACGGCAAGATCGTCGATCTCGATGGGCGCGACGAGATGCTGACGTTCCAGCAGGCCGCGGAATGACTGTTTGCTGTCCTCCGACATGAGTGAAATCGCACGGTTGAGTGTCGAGATCGACGACGTAACGCCGCGCGTGGTGCGCGTGGTTGACGTGCCGGCCGACATCCGTCTTGACGACCTGCATTTCGTGCTGCAAATCGCCATCGGCTGGCAGAACGGCCACCCGTTCGAATTCCGCGTCAGCGACAGGGTTTGGGGGCAGCCGGACCGCGATGCAGACGTAAGTCCGACACCGGCCGAGCGCGCGACGCTCGCGGACATCCTCGCGCAAGGCGACACCTTCAAATACGACTACGTATTCGGCGAGGACTGGCAGCACACGGTGACTCTGCTGTCGCGCGCCGCCGCGCAGTCGGACATGCGCTATCCGAACCTGATCAGCGCCGAGGGCCGCTGCCCGCCGGCCGATATCGGCGGGCCGGTCGGCTACGAAACCTATCTGCGCAGCATTGCCGATCCGAACAGCGTCGATCACGAGGACATGCTCGACTTCGACGCGCCGGATTTCAATCCACACGTGGTTGACGCCGCATCGCTGCGGAAGAATCTGGCCGACCTCACGCGCTATATCGGCCGCAAGCCGCACTCACATGGAGCGGCCGGGAGCTAAGGCGCATGCAGTTCGGCGTACAATTCTTTCCCAATTTCCGGCCGAGCGACAAGAGCGCCGCGGAGTATTTTGCCGAAAGCCTCGCCGTCGCCGAGGAGGCCGAGACGCTCGGCTACACGCACGCGCGCTCGGTCGAGCATTATTTCGAGCGCTATGGCGGCTATAGCCCCAATCCGATCGTGTTCTTGTCAGCGGCGGCGGCGCGCACCAAGAAAATGCGGCTCGTCACCGGGGCGGTCGTGCCGGCGTTCAACAATCCGCTGAAACTTGCCGGCGAGATCGCGATGCTCGACGCCATTTCGGGCGGCCGCTTCGACGTCGGCTTTGCGCGCGCCTTCCTGCCGCACGAATTCCGGCGCTTCAATATCTCGCCCGACACGTCCGTCGCCCGCTTCCGTGAAGGCCTCGAGCAGATCGAGCTCCTGCTGACGCAAGAGAACGTCACCCACCACGGCCAGTTTCATACCTTCGACAACGTCACCTCGCTGCCACGGCCGACGCAAAAGCCGCGGCCGAAATTTTATATCGCCTCGACGCGCACGGCGGATTCGTTCGAGTTCGCCGGTCGCGCTGGCCACGCGCTGATGTCGATCCCGGTCGGCCCGCTCAAGGACCTGTTGCCGATCTACCGCAAGGCCTGGCGCGACGCCGGCCATCCCGGCGACGGCGAGGTGATGATCGCGTTCCACATGTTCTGTCACGGGGACAAAAAACTCGCCCGCGAAATCCCGCGCCGGCAGTTCGAGGATTATTTCCAGGCGCTGTTCGAATCCGCCGGCGAGTGGACCCAAGGGACGTCGTCGAAAGATTACAAAGGCTACGACGTATCGATCAGCCGGATGAAGAATTCCACCCTCGAAAGCCAGATCGAAAGCGGCGGCGCTTGGGTCGGCACGCCGGACGAGATCAAAACCATCATCCGCCGTTTCCAGGACAGCGTCGGCAAATTCGAACACGCGTCGCTGCAGATTAATTTCGGCACGCTCGATATCGCCGAGGCGCAAAAATCGATGCGCCTGTTCGCCAAGGAAGTGATACCAGCGTTTTCGTAATTACACCTCCCCCTGCAGGGGGGAGGTCGCTGCACAAAGTGCAGCGGGCGGAGGTAGTGCTTCGCCGCGCACGGCGGCCCCGACGTGTAGCCGGACACGACCTTGAATTTCATGCCGAACAGCGCGTTGAGCACGTTCGGATAGATCGTATCGGTGCTGCTCGGCCCGCTCGAGCCGACCGTCATTTCGCGGCGGCGCACGTCGTCGATGGTTTGTATCGGCGAGGCGTGCCAGACGATGCAGGTCGAGGTTTCCTGGTTGGCGCTGCCGATCCAGGTCAACTTGGTCGGATCGAACTGGCTGTCCTCGCCCATCAGCGGATCGAAGGCGAGCGTGCTCAGCGCCGTGCCAATGGCGGTGCCGTCGCGCGGGAGCACGTTGTAGAGCGAGCCGATCGTCTTGCGGCCGGCGGCGCCCGGCATGTCGACCACCACGATAGTGGGATTGCCGGGGATGTGCCGGCCGTAGTGGCGCGCGACCAGCCGCGCATAGGCGTCGTAGGCGCCGCCGGCGCCGGAGCCGACATAGAGCGAAATGTCCTTGCCCTTGTAGAAATCATCGGCGTGGGCGGCGGGGCCGAGCGCCGCCAATGCGCCGGCAACGATCAGGCGATGGATCGCGAGCCCGCGCATTCCGGCATTCCTCCCGTTGGCGCCACGCAGCCTACAAGCTACCATCGCCGAATGGCAGGACCCCTCGCCGGCATTCGGATTCTCGATCTGACTTCGGTGGTCGCAGGGCCGCTAGCGACGCAGATGCTCGGCGACATGGGCGCCGACGTCATCAAAATCGAGGCGCCCGAGGGCGATGCGCCGCGCCATACCGGCCCGGCGCGCTCGCCGAACATGGCGGCGCTGTTCATGGGGCTCAACCGCAGCAAGCGCTCGCTGGTGCTCGACCTCAAAAAGCCCGCGGCCGCCGACGCGCTGTGGCGGCTGATCGATGGCGCCGACGTTTTCGTTCACTCGATGCGGCCGCAGAAGATCGAAAAGCTCGGCTTTGCACATCAAGCGGTGTGTGCGCGCAATCCGCGCCTGGTTTATGCGGCGCTGCACGGTTACCGCGACGGCGGTCCCTATAGCGGCCAGCCGGCCTATGACGACGTCATCCAGGGTCAATCCGGCATCGCCGCCTTGATGTCGGTTGGCGGCGAACCGCGCTACGCGCCGACCATTCTGGCCGACAAGATCTCCGCGCTCGCGATCTCCAACGCCATTTCTGTCGCCTTGCTGGCGCGCGAGAAAACCGGTCGCGGCCAGTTCGTCGAAATCCCGATGTTCGAGCAGCTGGTGTCGTTCGTACTCGCCGAGCATCTGTTCGGCCACAATTTCGTGCCGCCGATGGGATCGCTCGGCTATACGCGCGTCACCGGCGCCTGGCGCCGGCCGTACAAGACCAAGGACGGCTATCTGTGCATGATGGCCTATACTGAGCGGCATTGGCGCAAATTCTGGCCGGCGGTCGGCAAGCCGGAAATTTGCGACGATCCACGCTTTTGCAGCATCGCGGCGAGGAGCCATAACGTCGTCGCACTCTATGAGCTTGCTGGCGGATGTCTGCTCGACAAAACCACGGACGAGTGGATCGCGCTGTTGCGCGAGCTCGAAATCCCGTGCGCGCGCATGGCGAGCCTCGACGATCTCCTCACCGATCCGCAGCTCGCCGCCACAGGCTTTTTCAAGCACGCCACGCATCCGAGCGAAGGCGAGATCATGTTCACCGATCCGCCAGTGCGTTTTAGCGAGACTCCGACCTCGACCGAGCTCCTCCAGCCGCGGCTCGGCGAGCACAGTTTTGAAGTGTTGCGCGAGGCCGGGCTTAGCGACAACGAAATCAAGGCGCTGGCCGCTGCGGGCGCGACGGTAGACGGCAGCGTGAAGGCGGAAGCCGCGGAGTAATCTCCTCCCACCCCCGCTACCGCGGGAGCGGAAGAGAGTTACGATTCCAGCGCATTCGGCGCGTAGAGTTCGTCGATCTTGATCAGCCGCGGGGTGAGCCCCTGCTCCAGCGAATATTGCGCGATTGTTTCCATCACCTTGCGGTTGGCCTTGACGCCGTGGTGCAGCAAGGCCGTATTGGCGTCGCCCGAGAGCAAGCCGGTGGCGAGGTGATATTCGACGTGCTCGATGCGCCGCGCATTGGCGATGTCGTTCGCCTTGTTGAAAGCCTTGAGCAGGTTCAACACCACCCACGGCTCCTTCTCATAGATGTCGCGCCGCACCACGGCCTGGTGATTGATCGGGAAAATGCCGGTTTTGCGGTAATAGCGGATGCCCTCCGCGGCCGGATCGGGGAACAGATATTTGAAATCGGGATGGTGCGCGAGATCGGCGCGGCTGCGATCCACCAGATTGCGGCCGGACAGATAATGCACCGTGGCGTCGAGCTCGCCCGCCAGCATCATCGCGCCGAGGCTCGAGTCGGCCGGCACCTGGTGCACGACGACGCGGGGCGGCGGCTTGAAGCCGGTGGCGCCGCCATGGCTTTTTTCCGGCGTGCGCTCCATCCAGAATTCCATGTCCTTCGGCTGCACGCCGAATTCGTGTTGCAGCACGCCGCGCGTCCAGAGCGCCGCAGTCTGCTGATATTCCGGCACGCCGACGCGCTTGCCCTTGAGATCGGCGGGCTTCTCGATGCCGGATTTGCGGTTGACCAGGATCGAGGTGTGGAAAAACCGCCGCGTGGTGAAGATCGGCAGTCCGACGAAACGGGTGTCGCCCTGCCCGGTCACGATCATGAACGAAGAGCACGACATTTCCGACACGGCGAATTCGGCGAAATGCAGTTGCCGCCAGAAAAGCTCCGACGGATGCAGGATTGTCGGAATGAGATCGATGCCTTCCGGCTTCACCGAGCCGTCGAGGATCGGCCAGGTGCGCGGATTGTTGGTGATGCCGATGCTCAACTGCAGGTTCATGGGGGTCTCGTCGGTGGGGCGGGAGCGGGATCATAACATGGCGGTTTGTCGGGCGATGCATGGCTAACATGCCGCACGCGCCGGTCTGTACCATTCGTCCGTGCCTCGTGCGATGATCGCGCCTGCAGTGAGGGGGCATGGATGAAGGCTGCAACGGGCGCTTGCGCCATTGCGACGCTTGCATTCATCGGCAGCGCGCGCCTTGCCGGCGCGGCGGACATCCACGTCTATAGCACCGGCGCGCCGGCTGAAGCGGCCAAGGCGGTCGCCGAGAGTTTTGCCAAGACCACCGGCCATCGCTTGACGTTCACCGTCGGGCAGCCGGCAATCATCGAGAGCGATCTCGACGCCGGCGCCAAGGCCGACGTCGTCATTGTGCCGGCGCCGGTGGTGGCGATGCTGGGCGGCACTGGCGCGTTGCGTGCCGGCAGCGCCATCGATCTCGCCCGCGTCGGCATCGGCGTCGTGGTTCGCAACGGCGCAAGCGCCCCGGATATTTCCAATGCCGCGGCCATTCGCAAGCTGCTGCTCGAGGCGCGCTCGATCGTTTATCCCGATCCGACCTCGGGCGGCGGCTCGGCGGGACGCGCCATCGCGCACATGATCGACGAGATGGGCTTGACCGAGACCGTGCGGCAGAAGCTTACCCGCGCGTCGGCGATCGGCGGTGGCGTTGCGCTGGTCGCTGGCGGCAATGTCGAGGTCGGCCTGTTCAACATCAGCGAGATCCTGCCGATCCAGGGCGTGCAGTTGGTCGGTCCGCTGCCGGTCGAATTGCAGTCCTACATCGTGTTCAGCGCCGCGATCCCAGTCCGCAATACGGCGCCGGAGCCGGCTTTAGCCTTCATCAAGGCGCTCGCCGCGCCGGAAGCGCGTGACGCCTGGCGCAATGCCGGCATGGAGCCGGTCGCCGGCACGCGTTAGCGGCCCACTCACCAACGCGGTGCGCGCTTCTCCAGGAAGGCCCGAATGCCCTCCTGCGCCGCGGCCGTCGTCACGACGTCGCAGAAATCCTCGACCGCGTCCGCAATCCGGCGCCGATCGTCGTTCTGGCGCATGAAGGCCGCGCGGGCCGCGCGCACCACCATCGGCGATTTCGCGGCGAAGTCGGCCGCCAGCGCATTAGCGGCCGTATCAAGCTCGGCGTCCAGGACGACTTTGCTGACAAGCCCGAGCTCATAGGCCTCCTGCGCAGCAAAAGTTCGGCCGCTGAACAACAGCTCAAACGCGCGATGCCGGCCGGCGATGCGCGGCAGATGAGCAAAGTGAATGGCCGGCAGCACGCCGATATTGATTTCCGGATATCCGAATGTTGCGTGAAGTCCTGCGAGAATGACATCGCAGGAAATCGCCATGGTCATGCCGCCGCCGCGCGCCGAGCCGCCGACGGCGGCGATCGACGGCTTGCTGAGATTGCGTTGGCACTCGTGCAGCTCGACGTAGAGCGCATGGACGAATTCGAAGACCTGGTCGCGAGATTTGCCGAGCAGCACGGCGAGATCGAGACCCGCACAAAAATGTCGCGCGACGGTGCTGGAGAGCACGACGGCGCGCACCTCTTCATCGTCCGCGGCTTGCCGCAGAGCGGCAATGACGGCGCGGATCATATCGAGGCTCAACGCATTGACCGGCGGACGATCGAGAACGATGTGCGTTACGCGTTCGGCAACCGCATAGCGCACCGCGTCCGGCATGACCGGTCAATCTCAATAGCGATACGGCGCGATCTCGAGATGCGGGAAGGCTGAGAACACGCCTGGCACGTTGGTCGCCGCTGCCACATGCAGCATCGACAAATCGAGCTTGGCATAGCTCGTGGCACCAAGCAGGCCCATCGAACGGATGACCTCATCCTCGAGAAGCTCGAGCATGCGCACGATGCCGGCCTGGCCGCCGGCGGCGAGCCCGTAGCATTGCATGCGGCCGAGCCCGATGAGGTCGGCGCCGATTGCTTTCGCCTTGACGATATCGCTGCCGCGATAGAAGCCGCCGTCAACGATCACCTTGGCACGGCCGGCAACCGCCTCGACGACTTCCGGCAACACATCGGTCGAGCCGCGGCCATGATCGAGCTGACGGCCGCCGTGATTGGAGACAAAGACGAAGTCGACGCCATGATCGAGGCAAAGCTTGGCGTCTTCGGCGGTGGCAATGCCTTTGATGGCGAGCGGGATCTTGAACTTCGACTTGATGCGCTCGACGGTCTTCCAGTCGAGCGCTTCCTGGAACTCGCGCCCCGAAGCGCGGCGCCGGCCGCCGGTGATGTGGCGCTTGGCGATATCGCGCTCGCGCCGGCTGTAATGGGCGGTGTCGACGGTGAGACAGAAAATGCTGTACTTGTTGGCGATGGCGCGGGCGACGTGATCGTCGACCCAGGCCGTGTCGCCCCGCACATAGAGCTGGAACATCCGAAACGCGTCGGGCGCTGCCTGGGCCACGCCTTCGAGGCCGGGGTCGCAGACCGAACTCAGCATATGGGCGATGCCGAATTCGCCGGCCGCTTTGACCACTGGAGCGGCGCCCTCGGGATGGAAGCTTTCCAAGGTGCCGACCGGGCACAGCACGATCGGCAGCCGCAGCTTGCGGCCGAGGAGTTCGGTTGAAGCATCGACCTTGCTGACGTCACGCAGCACGCGCGGCCGGAACGCGACACAATCGAGCGCCATGCGGTTTCGTCGCAGTGTCGTCTCGGTCTCGACGCCGCCGACGATGTAGTCCCAGGCGTTCTGATTGAGGTTCTGCCGCGCCTTGGCGACGATTTCGTGCAGGTTGAGGAATTCGTTGCGCTCGTACGCCGCCTTGAGGCGAGCGGCTTCGTCCAACTTCTCAGTGCTCATTTTGGGGGTACGCGTTGCTGGTTGCGGGACAGGGTTGAAGACTTTAGCCTGGGGCTTGCGCGTAAAGAAGGGCCACCTTGGTCTGTTTTTTCAATGACTTGCGGTGGCGGTCCCGAGAGAAGCAGGTCAGTAGAACTACTTCAACAAGTTGGGTGCACAAACACCTCTATCCGCGCTCATTGAACTTAAAGGTAGTTTTACCGCAGTTACAAACGCTCAGGATCGCGCCCGCGGCCGGCGCTGCGGTTGTCTTTGCCATCCCTCTACGCAAGTCCAAAGTATCACACCCCGTCCACCCGCGCACGCAACCTGCCGGCCGTCGCCAACTCGAAGATGAGGGGGCGGAAACATGACAGACCGCAGCTTGAATGCGGCGCAACGCCCAGCCTCAAAAGGGGCCGCGCATGCCACCGGCACCACGCGGGTTCGGCCTGTCACCAAGCTCCGCACAATCGATGAAACTGCGGAGCTCTTCAACACATCGACACGCACCGTTCGCCGACTCATCACCTCCGGTGCACTGCCAGTGCACCGCCTGGGACGGTCCGTTCGCATTTCGGATGCGGATATCGCGACTTTTCTAGCCGCGAGTCGCAGCGTCTGAGCATCGGATCGTCAGTCACATAGAGGCCTGATATGTCACATGTTTTTCGATCGTCGGGAAGACACCTCAACCGAAGTGGCGGTCTTTTAGTCTAACTTCCCGAAAGTCCCCTCCTGACCGTTCGGGACCAGCCCGGTCCCCGGCAGGCACCTTAGGAGTATGGCCCATGAAGATAGCCCCCCTTCCCACCTCCACCGCGCTGGCGACGCTGCAGACCGTGCTAGAGCGACTTGCCGACGACCGTAACCTATCCCCGGTCCGCAGGCGTGATTTGCGCTGCTCGGTAACGACCTTCGCCAAACTTCGTGGGCAGCCTCCGGCCGCGATCCCGATCGACCTCTCCAGCATCCGAGACGCCCTCGACAGCATGGTGCCGGCCCGCGCCAAGGTATCACCGAAGCGCTGGGCCAACTTGCGCTGTGACCTCGCCGCCGCCATCGAGGCCTCCGGCCTGCGGCCTATGCTCCGGACGGCCGACCTCCACCTCGACGAAGCCTGGGCCCGGCTGCTTGTGCGGGCCGACCAGCGAATGCGCAGGGGGCTCTCGCGCCTTGCGCGTTGGGCAAGCGAGCGCGGGACCTCCCCGGAACGCGTCGACGACGCCACGATCGAGCGCTTCATTGGCGAACTCGACGCGGCCACCCTGGTCCGAAACCTCCGGGTCCTGCACGGCACCGTTGCCAGGACCTGGAATGCGCTCGTACGGCAGCGGCCAACCGCTCGCCTGCGTCCTGTCGCCGTCCCGCTCAGAGGGCGCGCCAAGCGGCGAATTGCGTGGCAGCAGCTGCCGGCCGCGTTTCTAAATGATGCGGAGGCGTATCTGACCTGGGCAGCGAATCCTGACCCGCTAGCGGACGGCGCTCGAGCCAAGGCTCTCGCACCACTTTCCCTGCGCCTGAGGCGCACACAGATCCATTCGGCCGCCCATGCGGCGATCGCGGCTGGCATTCCCCTCGATCGACTGACCTCTTTGGCTAGCCTTGTCGAGCTCGATACCTTTCGGGCCCTGCTGCGCTATCGCTGGCAGGCGGACGGTCAGAAGCTTTCATCCTACACGCATAATTTGGCCGTAGCCCTGACCGTGATTGCCGCCGAATGGGTGCGGTTACCGGTAGACAAGATCGCGACACTCAGGACTCTTCGCGCCAAACTTGGTGCGCCACCTACGGGCTTGACGGAGAAAAACAAGGCACTCTTGCGCAACTTCGATGATCCGCGCCTGTTGAGAGCGATGCTCAACCTGCCCGACCGTCTGTGGCAGAACGCAAGGCGCGGGCTGACGAAGTCGCGTCGACCTTAAAGTGCTCTTGCCATCGATTTGCTTCTCCACACTACGCTGCGGATGCAGAACCTGTCCTCGCTGAACTTCAATACACATCTGCACTGGCCGCAAGGACGTCGCAAACCCGCTTTGATGATCTTCAAAGACGACGAAACCAAAAATGATGAGGCGCTCGAATTCGAGCTGCCGACGGTGCTCGCCGACCGTCTTCAAATTTATCGCACCGAAATTGCTCCAGCGATCATCGGCAAGCGCCCCGATGCCGTCTTTGTCGGTTGGACCGGTAGGCCGAGAACCCAGGCCGCCATCAAGATCGCGATCCAACGAACAGTTCTCCGGCATCTGGGGATCGCGATCTCGCCGCACCAGTTCCGGCATCTGGTAGCCAAGATCACTCTCGACGAAAAGCCGGAAGCGTTGGAGCTTGTCCGACAAATGTTGGGCCACAAAAACTCGAAGACGACCAGGGACTTTTATGCCGGGCCAGATACCCGCAGGGCCGGCAGAGCTCACGCTGCATTATTGCTGAAGTTGCGGGAATCGACACCGGCCGGTCGGCGCCCGCGCCGGACAGCGGAGTGATGTATCATGTCGGGACGTCAACCGCGACTCCAACTGCCGTTCATACAGTGGCCTTCGGCCGATCGGCTGCTCTGGCAACAAGCTATCTCCGACGACGATCCGTTCAGCGATGGATCTCGGGCAGTGCGGCTGGCGAAGGCGTCGCTGGATCGCTATCTCCTGGCTTGGCGGCGTTTCGTCGGGTTCCTAACAATCGAAGAGCCTGCCGCTTTGGACATTGTCCCCGCCAAACGACTGTCGAGCGAGCGCGTCTGCGCCTTCATCGCCCATCTGCGCCACACCAACAACCCTCGATCGACCGCAGACCTCATCGACGCGCTCTATCAGGTGACGCGGTTGATGATGCCGAGCCAGGACTGGACGTGGCTCAGAACGCTGAAATCGAGACTCTTGGCTGCAACACCCCGGCCTCGCGCAAAAGGACCGGTCATTACAAGTCTTTGGTTGCTCGAAACTGGTGAATGCATGATGGAAAGCTGCAAGCTTGAACCAAATGCGCCGATCACCCTGGATGCCGCCATTCGCTATCGCGATGGGTTTATGCTCGCCTTTCTGGCATTTGTGCCACTCCGACCCAAGAATCTTCGTGCCATGGACATCGGGCGTCAACTGATCCGGGAGCGCGAGCGCTGGTTTGTGACAATTCCGCCCGATGAGACAAAAACGGGAACCCCGATCGATTTTGAATTGCCCGCACTGCTCGAAGCACACCTCGCCGTTTATCTTGAGCTCGCTCGCCTACGCATACTCCGTGACAATGCATGTGCGGCACTGTGGGTGAGTCCCAAGGGGGGCCGTCTCTCCCGCGCCGGGTTGAACACAAGCTTCTTGCGAATTTCTCGCCGCGTGGGTTTCCGTATCACCCCGCATGATGCACGCGATGCAGCCGCCACGACCTGGGCGATTTCGGCACCCGATCGGATCGGCATCGCCAGTGACCTGCTGGCGCATCGCGATCCGCGCATGATCAAACATTACAATCGCGCGAGAGGCATCGAGGCGAGCCGCGCCCTTCGCAGCATAATTTCTAGTGTCCGCAAGCAAGGCCCCAAAAGGCCGCCTCTTCCTTAGGATGGCGCACCGGATCGCAAAGGAACGGCGGGCTAAACGCTCCAGCGAAGGTCGCTATACCCCCAACAGCCGACAATCCGTTGCAGCGCAATATACGCCGCTTTGGGCCATAACCGGACTCATGCACTGCAACATAATTGCATACAGGCGGCGGCCTTTCCAAATTCCGATCAGGATAATTTATCAGGCGGCAAGAACGGAAGTCGTCCGTTTCTTGCGTCGCGCGAACATGCAGATCACGCCGAGGCCGCCGGCGAAGAGCGGCAGAGCTGCCGTCAGGAGCGTTGCTGACATATCGATTGTGCCGCTTGCGCCTGTATCGGCACCAGTAGCCGTGAAGTCATACAGCTGAGTCAGTTCATACAGGGGGCCAACAATACTCGGCGTAGCGGATGACGTCTGACTAAAGCCGCCAGCGGTGAACGTCGCCTCGGACAACAGGTGCTGGAAAACAAAAGGCGCTACGGTATCGCAGACTGACATACAGTCCGACAAATAGGTGGATTCGGTAAGTGTCCGACCGGACGGCAGAGTGTTTGATGTAAAAGAACTTAGAAAGTCGGGCGGTGGCGCCGTCAGACCTAGTTCACTGACGAAGACGTCTAGAGTGCCTGCGCCTGTGGTTGTGGCAGAGAGCGTAGTGCTATTCAGGTCGGGTTGAGAGAGCGGCGGAGTCCCTTGAGCTTGCGCACTTACTGTCCAGGTGCCGACGGTGAGATCGTTAATGCTTGCAAATCCTGACCCACTAGCCTGGAGCATAGGAGAACCGCCGTTAGACGTCCCAATATAAACCGTAAGGGCAGAGGATGAATTCGACCAAGCCAAAGATGCGCCCAACACACCTAGGCCGAGAGCGACTGAACAAAACGAGCTTCTCATGACCGAACTCCTTTTAACTCAATAGCGTCCCCCTTGCCCTTGTTGGACCACATCTTAAAAGAGCGATTGCAACGCTCGCGTGGCGGTGCAGAGGCGAGATTGCAGAGAGATCATTGAGGCGCTCGAAGAAATAAATTCTAAAGCGCTGGCGGCGATCAGAAGAAATCGACTGGCGACAAAATTGCGACAGAGGCAGAATTGCGACAAAGATGAGAGATTAAAAATACGGGACGAGCGAAAGAGATGAGAACTTATTGGGCGTGCATGTTTAACTTTGGCCTGAGCAGTCCCATCCGTCGAGTGCGACTGTGTTCGAGTGAGACAGTTAGCTCACTGTACCGCCATTTTTTGCAAGACCAATTCGCGACACTGCCTCAAATCACTTTCGCGTGTAATAGGAAAGTTCCATTCGCAAAGGTCGAAAAAGACGACGAGCTTGGAGCTACGAGGTACTAAACGTTGCCAAGCTGCCAAGCGTGCCGCGGCAGACGTTGAAGGGCATCCCACAGGCGCCTGTTTAGCCGGTCGGAATAATTGAGGTATCGGTTGCAATTTCCGGTATAGCAGACGAAACCGTCGGGTCGATTGCGAGCAGTCTCTCATGCGCGATCGCGCGATCAATGGCCTCAATCGTGTTTTGGATGCCGATAAAACTTTCACGCATTCCATTGGCATGGACATCATCAGTACGACGCCGTCTGTAGCCCAGTGCAATCGCGACTGAGAGTGCGCGACGATCCTCGATGAACATTTTTCGTGCGGCCTGCAGAGTATTAATGGCTTCGATATTTTCGGCCATATTGGACCTCTTCTACGCGGATGTTGTGCCCGCGTCGCTGCTAGTCTGATTTGCGATTCGACCGTCGATCTAACCTCGATCTGCGGACGATCATTGACCGTCTTTCCCCGACTTCGGTACGCGCATCCACCCCGCTGCGCCGATCTTTGCTTGAACGGCGCTCTTCCTTCGCTCGTCTTTCATCAATCGCCATGGCTCTATCCCCAAAATTGGGATGTATAATAGGCCCCACTCGATGAACGGGCCGTAAATAAATGCGGGGGCCGCCGGTGGTCGACAATCTGCTGTGGGCAACCTGCGAGCGCGTGGCCGAGGTCTCCAGACCTTCGCGAGGCAAATCGACTGGCGATGAGTTTAAGGATTGGCGTCAAGAAAGCATTTGCCTTTCCGCCAATTCATAAACGCCATGCGGTCGGATTCATCCTGTAGAAACTAGTCCCTACGCACCATGACTGCGGGCGAGCAACCTGGCTGGGTAAGCAGGAGTGCTCCATGGGAGTATCCGTCACTCAATTCCTCCGGGATGAATCGGCCACGACCGCCATCGAGTATGCCCTCTCGCCGGCACAATCTCGATCGCAATCCTGGCGGCCGTGGATAAGATCGGCACACAGTTGAACACCACGTTTTCAACTGTCTGGACTGCTATTAAATAAAGCAAGCCGTCCTGTCCGAGCCCGAGCTGCCGCGGGCGATGTTCGACGTCGGCTACTTCCCGCCGAATACGCCTCCGATCACTAGGAACGGCCGGGGCCTATACGTCTCGACCTTCGCATCACGGCAACCAAAACACTTTTGAGTTTTTGATTTCCGCCTCAGTCCGCGACAAACCGAAATCACGCAATTCCTCGTCGCTCAGGCTCATCAACTCGTGGCACAAATGCACGTGACGGCGCCACTGAAAGAACCGATGCCTGAGGTGACTCAAGTGCGTTGCCCTTAGATTGGTCATGCCCCTGAATGGGGAATTTAAAGAACCGACGACAACCATTGTGAATGTGCGGCGCATCATGGTGTCCCTCCTCGCGTCGGAACACGTCACGCGCAATAAGTGGTCGCATTTGACAGTGAAGGCTGTGCCGTGTGTCACAGCAAAAGCAATGAGGCGCGGCGCGGGGCCGCCCACGTCGCCGAGCTGCCGGACCTGCTCCACAGTGATAGTAAAGCGTGGCGTCGCTTCCCGACCCTATGGACCCAGTTGCCGAGAGCCGCGAATCATTGTCACGTTCGCGATGCCGACGGGGGAGGCGTGCGATGGCCAGTAATCCGGTCTGGGAAATCTGCGAGCGCATGGCGGAGGTGCAGGCCCTGCTGCATGATCATACCGAGTGCGGCAAGCATACCGCCGCGGACGTGGTCGCGAAGGCGCAAGCGGTCCTGTCGGAAGCCGAATTGCTGCGGGCTATGTTCGTTGTCGGCTATTTCCCGCCGAACACGCCCGTAGATTAGGACGGCCAAAGCGAAGATGTGTGACGGAGGTCACTTCGCGCTGTCACCCCTGGAGTAGGTTGAATTACGGGGCTTGGAGCTTCGCCTTTTCCTCCCATCACTTACCCCGCCTTCATCGGCGGGGTTCTTTCGTCGCTGGCCACGCGGGGCGAGCATCGCAACCGGCACCGCTCCTAATCCACCTAAAGCGATTTCGACGTTTCGGGCGCCGCGCTGCGACGGTCGCTTTACACCGGTGAGTTCAACCGGTCGACGCAACACTACTCGCCGCAGCTCTCCGGCGTGGCGGTGGAGCAATTCCTCTATTGAGAACCACGATCTTAGACACCGCCCTCGTTCCTCGAGCACCCGGGCGACGTACGCCACCGTCGGGGACGTCGAGGGCCGCGTTTCCGCCCGCGAGGTCGATGTCGACCTCAGCAATCTTCCCGTTGTATTGAAGGCATTCGATCCGCGTAATCTTCGAGGGCCGGCGTGCCGCGCCCGGTCCTTCTGCTCGGTCGTGATGTAACCGTCCTCCTGCATGCGCCCAAGCACATAAGCGAGGCGTTTCGCCAAGCCTCGGTTTCGAGTGTGCGAACGATCGTTGATATGGATCAATGCGCCACCCGCCCCAATAGAAGTCTGAAAATACTCTCGCGCCACGAGTTGTTAGCGGGTTCGGCGGCCCGAATACGGCCCGCATATGACGATCTATAATCGTTTTGTGCGCTGGGCGCGGCGTGGCGTGTGGGAGCACCTATTCCGAGAACTTGCCGGGAACGGACGATCCACAGACACGCAGATGATCAACTCAACGCATGTGAAAGCGCATCGCTGCTACGTGCGAATATCCAACCGAGATGGCTATATAAAAAGCCCTTGTGCCGCGGAGAATGGACGTCCGTCACACTGTCGGAAAAAAGGTGATGATGGCGGTGCTTGGCTGCCCACCACAGAACGCTCTTCTGCGCTGAGCTTTGCGACAGGAAAGCAAGAACGAATTGTACGGGGCGGCTAGTTCGGTAGGCGCGATGCGAGAAGTAGCGATGATATCCAGCTCCGATAGCAAACATCCGCTTAGACCTGGAAACTATGTTTTCGAGCGCACCTGGTCCATTGGACCAAAGCCATATAACAGCGCGCGCGACCATCGCACGACGGCGCAGGCCGGCGATGAAGGTGATCGTCTTCCAATGCCCGTGCGGAACATGATCGATCAATCGAATGCCGCGCAGGCAGCGGCCTCGAAGCCGCAGCATCTCGCCGCTGGAGGTGCACGCGGACGTTTTACTGCCGGCAGCAGAGACCGTCCTCTTGGAAAAGCGCGGCTGATATTCCCCTATCTCCGCCGGCTCTGAACATGCCTATTCAGAGCTATGGTCAGCACGACAAGCTTTGCCTGGCATGGAGTGACGGCTGCGTCACTTGTAGCCGAGAAGGCGGGTGCTCAAATATTGGATTTGCGTGTCAGCCTAAAGTAATAACGTGTACGCAGCGCCAAAAGGCGCCTGAAAAGTAGAACGAATTTTTACTGGGCTATTGGCGGAGATGGCGGTCTAAGTCTGCGATGGTCGCCGAAGCGGTTCAGCGCCCGACCATGATGTTCGTGGCGACAGTGATCACTGAATAGCTCGACTTGGCGGCGCTGCACCGGGTGAGCGAACGATCGGTCTGTCAGTACACCGACATATCGGTCGTGCCACGGGGTGTGCGGTTCTTGCGCACTGAGGTGACATGCCTTCTTCCCAGCCTGATGTGCTGTCGCCCCTGCATTTCGGCATAATCGAGGCTTAAGCGGACTCATGATTTTCCTCTGAGATCGATGCCTTCTGGCGCCACGTGAGCGCCAAGACGACCCTACCCTGGGCGGCAAGACGTCCCAAAATACCAACTGCCTAACTGGAAAAGCCCGTACGCAAGCAGGCTGGTCCAGGCCGCGGCGACAATAAATCTGCGAGTATGAAGCTTGATCAACAACTGGGGGAGTTAGCTTACCGACAAATTTGACGTTATAATCACTCGTTATAATCACTTATGTAATCACCATTTGTTTTCGCCTTTATTTATTACCGTTATAGCCAATTTGGCGTCGTGGTGCAAAGGTGAGAAGTTGCAATTGGTCATTTTCTGAGTCTTCGCTTGTTACGATGAACACGTTTTTTGTACACACCCAAAACTCTCTTTGTGACCTGCCGGCTGCCGCGGCCCTCAATCACGGCGGTCGCAGCGGCGACCTGAGCTTCTGCTAGCGACGCTATTTTTTCAGTCACCATGCGATTGGCCTCGGATTGACGACCTTGGCTACTTTCAGCGGCAATTTGCATGCATCGAAGCGCCACCACTCCCTGCGCTTCCCATGCAAGTCGGGCGGCTTGTAGGGATAATGAGCACCATGTATTCCAAATTTGTATCGGAGTAGACATTGAACTCGGTCCAAAGCCTCGTCTGCAGACCAGGTTTGCCCCCTCAAAGCTGCTCAGTGCCGAAAGTGTCACAACTTGTACCAGGGTGGCACAAACGACACCGCTCAATGACCGCAAGCGTAATCGGAGAAGGAAATCTGATCTAGATAGACCAAGGTCCTATATATTTGCCGTTGCTGACGAAACAAAGCCACCTCGCCGATCGAACGCGCACACAGCGGTACTCCATCATTCAATCGGCTATGCCACTGGATTGCCGCTTCTGGGGAATAGCACCGCAAATCGGGTGCCTCGGTTTCTATCCCCTCGACCAATCCTTAATTCACCGCCGATCTGCTCGATAAGAGATCCAATAATCTTCATTCCGAGACTTTGCGATCGGTTGGATTAAATCCGTCAGACAAACTCGCTCCGTCATTGCAGACCGACAATGCGTAGCCTTTTTCTGGATCGGAATCCAAGCTCACCGTGATCCGACCTGTGCCGTATTTGGCCGCGTTCGTGATTAGTTCGTTGGCGATGAAGCCGAGCGGAATAGCGGTGATAGCCGGCAGCTCGATCTCAATCCCCTCGACGACAATGAACCGCTCTGGGAGCCTCGCCGAGTACAACATTAGGGAGAAATCGCGACAAAGATCTTCAAGATATTTCTTGATCGCAAAGGTTTGTACGCCATCCAATGAGTGGAGACGCCGGTGGATACGCCCGATCGTAGCAACCCGATCAGCCGCGGCGGCCAATTGGAAAGCAACCTCGGCATCCTCGGACGCTCGACTTTGCCGCGAAAGCAGACTTACGATCATTTGTAGGCCGTTCATCAGCCTATGATCAAACTCCTGCGCAAAAGTTCCTGTTGTTCGATTAAGTCGTCCTTTAGGCGAAGTAAGGAGCATCCCATGCACTTATACTTTGTCAGCCCGCGTTGATAGTTTGCGATCGTGTTGAGCCCGCGACTGCCCAAAATCACATTGGGGGCCGAATCTACGCGGTTCGGCAAATCTTCACTG
>CAWCQV010000020.1:0-20662 GCA_963797775.1 uncultured Alphaproteobacteria bacterium
ACCGGCAGCCAGTAGGCGGCGGCATGGCTCGCGTCATGCTCGTTCCTTGAGATCGCGTCGGCTCGACACAATGGTACGCGCCCACAATGGCCGTCCCGGATTACGGCGGTATGGGAGAGGTTTGAACAGCCAACAAAGTCCGTATTGTGGGCTTGGCGTGGAACATTTAGAGATCGAGAAGGGTGGTCAATCACCTCCAAATCGGTGCGTTAATACCCGCAATTATTGTATGCCTGACCTGTTGGCAGCGAAGTGCCGCGTCTCATCGCGCGTGAGCAGCTTTGCCATATCGGCAGCCGGGCTCCCCCGAAATAATTGACCGAATTGGCGACGATTTTTCTGCGATGCAAAATGTAGCTACTAGCCCTTTTGGACCGTCTGGCGGGGCGCCCGTTTGGTCTATCGGGTGAAGAACGGACATCCGGCTAGCGCGCCCAAAACGACGCGGTTGACCGATTCTGTTGAAAAAGTAGGTTTTCGGTTGGGGTTATGCTGTTGGATGGCTTTTTAAAGCACTCGATTGCGGGCGACGTTGACGCGGAAGCTACTGAGACAAGCTTGGCGGTCTCAGGCAAATGACACGTGGGGCTGAGGGTGGTGGCTTTAGGGTTCGGAGCACCAAGGTCTTGAGGTTCTGCACTGTGGCGGCGAGGACGAACTCGTCGCGCGCGCCGGAAAGACCTCCCAGCCGCATACGCTCGAAGCGGTGGTGGACCTTCAAGTGGGCAAAGCGCATCTCGATCCGTTTGCGCTGGTTGCGCGACTTAAGGAATGCCTTTGTCCGCATCAGCCGGCGTGTCAGGTCGCGGGCATATTGATGGACATCGCGGGGAACCTCTCGTGACGGCGCTTGGGGGCAGCACTTCATTTTGAGCGGGCAGACTTCGCAGTCGAACTTGGAAGCGCGATAGCGAAGTTTGTAGCCCTCGTGCACTTTGCCGGTGGTGTGCAGCACCTTACCGGTCGGGCAGATGTAGACGCCTCGCCGTCGATCCCAGCGAAAGTCGCTGCGCGATAATGTGCCGTCTTCTCGGTCACTTTTGTCCCAGACCGGAATATGCGGAGCGATGCGGGCGCCAATCAGCCAGTCAAGGAACTTGGCCGTACCATAAGCGGTATCGGCAGCAAGACGTTTGGGCTTGAGGCCGAAGCAACGTTCGGTACCAACGAGCATGGTCTTTGTCGACGCAACCTCGTCAGAGCTGCGTGCCGGCGTGGGCTCGACATCGACAATGATCGCGTGCGCGATGTCGATGAGATAATTGAGCCCAGCCGAACTGCACCCGCTTGTTGGCTTTAGCCGTCCAGGCCGAGCAGGGATCGCTGGGCGAGATCAGCTTCGGTGGTTTGTGGTCGACGTCCGGATCGTCATCATCGAGCCCGGCCAGGAACTCGGCGGCGGCGCGGGTCTGCCGCTCCGGCACTGACCAGTCGATCTCACCGGGCGCCTTGCCGTGATAGCGGCTGGCGTTGGCTTCAATAACGCTAGCATCAACGGCGAAGCCTTCACCCTTGACCAGGCTGGCATCCATGCAGGTCCGCACCACAGCCTCGAACACCTGGCGCAGGATCTCGCTGTCACGGAGCGGCCGTGGCGATTGACGGAGAACGTCGAGTGATCGGGCACCTGGTCGTCAAGATCGAGGCGACAAAACCAGCGGTACGCAAGGTGAAGGTCGACCTCCTCGCACAACCGCCGCTCGGAGCGGATGCCGTAGCAATAGCCGATAATCAGCATCCGGATCATAAGCTCAGGATCGATCGAGGGCCGGCCAATGTCGCTGTAGAAGGCCGCCAGATTGTCGCGAAGTTCAGCCAGTATCCGGGGCACCACCGGATTGATCGCCGCAACAGGTTGCCAACCGGGATGCGCCGTTCGAGGTTGAACAGGTAAAACAACTGGCTCTGATCGCCGGTCTGTCGACCCATCATGGCAAACCTCCGCCGCTGGATGCTGCCAGCGCACGGAATTACTGTTCGCCGATTAGTGCCAAGCCTTTTTCAACATGGGGTAATTCCGGGATCGAGCCAGACAAAGGCACAGGGAATCAGCTCTCCAGGAAAGTATGAGGCCAGCCCCATGTGGCCTCTCAACAATGGAGAGCGGCAATGGAATATTATGTTGGACTGGACGTGTCGTTGAAGCAGACATCGATCTGCGTGGTGAACCAGACGGGATCGATCGTGCAAGAGGGCGTGGTCGACTTTGATCCTGAGGCGATCGCTTCATTCGTGAGATCGAAGGCGCCTGGAACGGGACGGATTGGCATCGAGACCGGACCGACGACTACGTGGCTATGGACCGAGCTCAACCGACTTGGCCTGCCAGTGATCTGCATCGATGCGCGCCATGCCAAGGCGGTGCTCAAGATGCAAATCAACAAGAGCGACCGCAACGATGCGGCTGGCATAGCCCGCATCATGCAGACCGGCTGGTTCAAGGAGGTGCGCGTCAAGGACCTCGACAGCCACGCGGTCAAGGCGCTACTGGCGAGCAGGGCGTTACTGGTCAAGATCAAGCGCGATCTTGAGAACCAGGTCCGCGGCCTGCTCGAAAGAACCTTGGTCTCGTCATCGGCCGCGCCAAGTTCAATGTCTTCGCCGTGCGCGCCGAGGGGCTGATCGAAAATCGTCCCGAACTGGTGGTGGCGGCCAGGCCGTGCTCGAGGCGCGCAAGGCGATCAGATAGGTTAATCACTCGACCGTAAGGTTGAGAAGCTGGCGCGCCATGATGTGCAGGTCGTAGGTTGATGACCGACCGGAAATCGGCCGATCACCGTACTCTGCTTCAAGGCGACGATACGAAACCGATGCGCTTCAAGCGACCGAGAAGTGTGGGTGCCTATATCGGATTGAAAACCGGAGGCTATGCCTCCGGGAAGCTGGATTGGTCCGGTCGAATCTCGAAGTGCGGTGACGCCATGCTGCGCATGTATCTGTTCGAAGCGGCCGGTGTGCTGCTGACCCGCGTGCCGAAATGGTCAGGGCTGAAGGCTTGGGGGGCCAAGCTCACCAAGCGAAACGGCCTCCGCAAGGCCAAGGTCGCCGTCGCGCGGAAGCTCGCGGTCATTCTGCACCGCATGTGGATCGACGGAACCGAGTTCAACTGGTCAACGAAGAAGGCTGCCGCGTAGCACGCTAAGGAGATCATAGGGTTCCCGCGACACTGCGGGAAAAGACGTCCCTGCCGGGACGTTGGCGGTGGTGAGATCGCTCGATGCTTTGCGTGCGCTCGAAAGGGCGACCGCGCTTTCAACATTGATCCGCCAACGTCATCTTACGCCATCATGCGGAGGGCTCGCCCCTACCGCGGAGAAACAGTGGGCCCGGCAAGGATCGTTGAAGAGAGCTTGACACCTAGACCCGGAATTAGAGAACAACATCGACTATAGCGTCATTTTGCCGTCATCAATTGCCGCATTGCGAAAGAAAATCAGGTGCCCATTGGTCCTCGGTGTCGGTGCCCTCGCCAGTTTCGATCTGCTGGCCGGGCAGGAGCGCGGCCGGACCATCCCATTCAGCCGGGCATCAGTCGAGCTGCACACAGGAATGAACCCCGATCTTCCTGCTCGCTCGCAGGAGACTGAACGTTTGTCGCCTGATAAGCCGGCCGGACCGAATTCACCCACAACTCGATAGCGCCGCTTTCGGCCCAATGAGCGCATCGATAAAGGAGCGAAACTCTGGATTTAGCCGGTTCTTTATTTCGCTCCAGCAGGCCTGCGCACCAGGCGGCGCCATAATGGCCTTTATGTTTTCTCCTGGATACCGGACCAGTGTTGGCTGTGAAGCATGCGAATCTCGGTCTGAAAAAATACGTTTTCGGACCGCCGTAGGAAGCTCAGCAGCATGAGGCTGTATTGGGCGCGCTCAACTTCATCAAGCGCAAAGGAAATCTCGTACCGCGCGCAGGTACAGTTCGACGAGATTTTTTCATCCTTCGCGATGTCGAATGAGATTGCGGCGAAGGAATTGACAACCTGTTGGAACGCCGACGCGCGCACCGCGCGGGTATTGTTGCTTATTTGGATGGATACATAAATGACACTCGCTATAACTCCGACGCCGCTCATGGCTGCGCCGAGTTCGGCAAATTCCTGTGGCGACATTGACGCCCCCATCAATGCAAGCAACTAGGCAACGGCGCCCACATTACGCTGCGCGCTCCAGCGGGAATATGCGAATGTGCAATATGTGCGCGGCGTTGCGTCGCACGTAGGGCTGAATGTCTCCTGTTGGCCCTTTTCTGACTGTTCCGGCGGGTCACCAGTCCGATCGCTATCAGGGTGCAAAGCCGACATTGCCGGATGGGGGCAAAAACGTTGCTCCTGACCCATTTCGTACTTGAGCGGGTCAGATTTGCTGTGCCGCACAACACGGCCCCTCAGTCCTGACGGTGTGCTAGTGTGCCATTGTCGACCTGAGGGGCGTCTATGAGGCGACGAGAGTTCATTTCGCTTGTCGGTGGTGCGGCGGCTACTTGGCCGTTCGCCGCGCGTGCGCAGCAGTCCAGAAAGACCCCGCGGCTTTGTTTTCTTACGTTCGATCCAGGTGCGCTGGAGACGACCAGATTTAAGCCGTTCTTCCAAGCTCTCCGTGATCTAGGTTATGTCGATGGGCAGACGATTACCATCGACTACCTCTCCGCGAACGGCCAGGGAGAGCGCTTTCATGATCTAGCCGCCGACTGCGTGCGATTAGAAGCGGACGTCATCGTCGTAACCACCACCCCGGCCGCCAAAGCTGCGAAAGCCGTAACTGGCACCATACCCATCATCATGTACCCCTTAGGCGACCCCGTTGTGACCGGGCTAGTCGCGAGCCTCAACCGGCCTGGAGGCAATGTGACTGGCTTGACGTTCATGGCTTCCGGAATTGCAGCCAAGCGCCTTGCGCTGTTGAAGGAGGTGGTCCCCAAAATCGCTAGCGTGCTCGTACTCTCATATCGCGTGGATCCAATTTCGGGGCCGCAGCTGGATGAACTGGAAAATGCAGCCGCCTCTCTGGGAGTGAAGTTGCTCATCCTGGACATTCGATCGGCCGATGACATTGCTGCAGCATTCGATGCTGGTGTGAGTGAGGGTGTTGAAGGTGTACTAACGACCGCCGAAAGCATATTCGCTGCTCAGGGCAAACGAGTGGTCCAGCTGGCGCTCGAACACAAATTGCCGGGAATGTACCCTTACAGGTTAATGGTCGACGCCGGTGGCTTGATGGCCTTTGACTTATACACGTCTAGTTTTCAGGCACACACCGCCACCTACGTCGACAAAATCTTGAAGGGCGCCAATCCGCGTGACCTACCGATTGAGCGACCTAACAAAATTTGAACTAATCATCAACCTCAAGACGGCAAAGACGCTCGGCCTTACCATCCCGCAGACGCTGCTCGCGACCGCCGACGAGGTGATCGAATAAATCTGCTTTGCCGCAGTGCAAAGTGTCGCTAATGGCCCTTTTCTGCCGCGCCGACCGTCCACCTTCGTGCCCGGTGTTGGGGGTCTTTCTGCCGCGCCAGCCAGTGACCGGCGAGGCAGTTCACGACCCACAGCGGACAATCCTATGGTAATCATGCGAGCCATCAAACGGGTGACGGGTGATAAGCCATGTTGGAAACTGACAAGGTGTTCGCCGGCTCGATTCCGGAAAACTACGACCGCTATATGGTGCCGTTGATTTTCGAGCCGTACGCCGCGGATATTGCACGACGCGCAGCGTCCTTGTCGCCAAGCGCCGTTTTGGAAACCGCCGCGGGCAGCGGGGTTGTCACCCGCGCCTTGGCGCCAAGACTGCCCCGGGGCGCAAGCTATATCGTAACCGACCTCAACCAACCGATGGTCGACTACGCCGCATCGCGACAACCTCCCGACACTCGTATCAAATGGCGTCAAGCGGATGCTCTGGCGCTGCCGTTTGAAAATGCGGCGTTCGATCTCGTTTGTTGCCAGTTCGGCGCGATGTTCTTTCCCGACCGCACATCTGGCTACCGCGAAGCAAGGCGAGTTTTGAAGCCCGGAGGACATTTTTTATTCAGCGTATGGGATCGCATCGAGGAGAACGTTTTTGCGGATGATGTGACGAATGCTCTCGCAAAGATTTTTCCGAACGATCCGCCGCGCTTTTTGGCACGCACGCCGCACGGTTACCACGATACGGCCCTGATCCGTAGCGAGCTGGAGGAGGCAGGTTTTTCCCGTGTGATTATCGAGACGAGAGCCGAACAAAGCCGCGCATCCTCACCGCGCCTTCCTGCCGTTGCCTATTGTCAGGGAACTCTTCTTCGCAACGAAATCGAGGCCAGAGAAGCGGGAAAACTGGAAGCTGCAACCGACTACGTCGCATCCGCGATTGCGGACAAACATGGCCGCGGCGAGGTTGCTGCCAAAATTCAGGCGCACGTAATCGTGGCTGTCGTCTAAATGTTGGGATATCCCCTTTCTGGCCCGGAATAGCGTTAAGCGCCCGTATCGACTTGGTCGCGATTGGGGGTATACCGGCCGCGGCCGATCCACGTCCTAAGCGCCGTTTTTGGCCCACAACGTCACTTCGCCACCATCATTTGCCGAACCGCAAAAAGGTTTGGCCTCACCGCGGTCGTCTGCTCTATTTAGGCCCGACTTTGTCATGGAGGTCGCGTCAATGCCCCCCGTATTTCGAACTGCACGCGCTGACGAATTACAGCGGGCGGAAGAGCTCGTCGTTCGAAGCATCAACGACCTGACCGAGCGTCACGGCTTTGGGTCGATGGCCATCTTGCGGCCCCCGGATTTCCAATTATTTTCGCTGAAGGATGATCCCGACGGCTTGTGGGTGGCCGAGGCCGATGGGGAGATCATCGGCTTCGCCCTGAGTTGGGTGTGTGGCGACCTCTGGTTTCTGGCGGAACTCTTCGTCGCACCCGGTCATCAAGGCCGCGGGGTCGGCAATGAGCTGCTGGCGCGAACCTTCGAGCACGCCAAGAAAGCAGGCGCTACCAACAAGAGCCTAATTACCTTCACGTTCAATGTAGCATCGCAGGGATTGTATATCCGGCACGGGCTGTTTCCGCGGCTGCCAATCTATATGTTCGGCGCCGCACGTGACGCGCTGATGACCCGTCTGCAAGGCGACAAGCTCCGCTACACGGCCATCGAACCGACGGCCTCGCATCTCAAAACTCTGGCGGAGCTCGATGTTGCCACCTTGGGCATCTCGCGCCAGAAGCATCACCGCTACCTTCTCGACGACGGAACGATGAAAGGCGTCTTTTTGCTCCACGACCGTGACGACCGCATCGGCTATGCCTACGTGTCCGCGAGCGGTCACGTGGGCCCCTTGGCGGTCGCGCAAGCGCGCCGGATAGGCGCCGCGTTTAGGACCGCGCTAGACTTGGCAGCAATGAGCGGAGCCGCTCAGGTTTCGGCGTTCCTTCCTGGTGTGAGCGAAACCGTCGGCATCGCTGTCGAGCACGGCATGCGGATTACATTTCCAATGGTACTGGTGTCGATGCGCGATTTCGGCGATTGGACCCGGTATCTACCACAAAATCCGGGTTTCATGTGATCATGCGTCGCTGATCACCATATCCGTTTTTGGCCCATCTCTGCCATTCGACGATCAATTTTGCTGCGATGCACTGCAATGTTCTCACGCCCCGGTGTGGTAATATGCGGCCCTCAGCCTGAAGGGGCACAATGAAACGTCGCGAGTTCATCTCTCTATTCGGTGGTGCGGCGGCGACTTGGCCGCTTGCGGCGCGTTCCCAGCAGACAGCGACCCCGCATACGATTGGCATCCTCGTTCTTGGAAATCCAGACCCGCACCCTTCTTGACGGCATTCCGGGGGCTGCGCAATCTCGGCTATACCGAGAAACAAGACATCCGACTGGAGTTCCGATCGGCAGGCGAAGACGCAAGCGCACTTAATGGCTTGGCTGCCGAAACGTCGCCTCAAGGTGGACATCATCGTCGCCTGGCAGACGCCGCCCGCGCAGGCGGCAAAGCAGGCAACAAAGGAAATCCCGATCGTCATGACGGGGGTTGGCGATCCGGTCGCAACAGGCCTTATCGCCAGCTTGGCGCACCCGGGTGGCAATGTCACCGGAAACACCGCCATCGCCGCAGAGCTGCAGGCGAAAGTCATCGAACTCAGGAGAGATTCTGCCATCCGCGCGCCGTGTGACCGTCTTGGCCAATGCGACGGACCCGTTCACGAAGCCGTTTCTTGCGCAGATCGAGCAGGCGGCTCTGAGACTTGGTATCGCGATCGAACCCTTCATGGTCAAACCATTGGAAAAAGTCGATGGCTATTTCGACGACACAGGCCGAACTCGGCCAGACGCCGTCATTATTCAGCCTAGTCTGTTGCACGCGGGTATCGCTGAACTCGCGCTGAAGCATCGGTTACCAACATTTTCGGTTGACAAGCAATTGCCAGCGACTGGACTGCCCTTGATAATCTTGCCCACGTAAACCGCTGCATCCCGCCATTGATCGACAGCAATACTACCGTACAGAGGAGTCCTCAGGCCGGCAGATTTGCCGGTTGCCCAGCCTACAAGGTTTGCGCTCGTCATTAATCTCAAGACAGCCAAGGCGCTCGGCCTTACGATACCGCCGATGCTTTTCGCCCGCGCCGACGAGGTGATCGAATAGAGAGGCAGTTTGCTGCGGTGCATGAGTCCGTTTGTGGCCCATCGCGTCATTTCGCGGCAGCGCAGCAATTGTTCGCTTTTGGGGGCAAAGCAGACATGAACTGGCGGCACCTGTGATGTCCTCCGCACTGGTACCCCTGCAATCAGGCTGGCGGCGCGCGAGTGGCCTCGGCGACAATCGGTCGGTATCGGCACCAACCAGATATTTCAGGCGGCAGCTGCCCCCTGCCCCTTAGTTGGTCGCAATAATGCCCGTTATTGGAACTATAATTTTTTTGACGCGATGCAGTTTCGTTTTCAGCCGGGTGCCGAAAAAGTTTTCCCAATTTCGCGGAAATCACGAGTTCATTCCCCACCGGTCCAAGGGGCGTAAGGCCGCAAAATTAAACCCCACTACCCCTTAGATGCTTAAGTCGGCGGCCATCTTGGGGGTTTTCTGTATTTAATTTCGATATTTTGCGTCCCGTTCACCCACGCGGTTCCCGCCCCCCAATGCTCAAGGAATTAACCCCCCCTACGGGGGGCGCGAGGAGCGTTCGGCAACGCAAGCCATCAGCGTCGATCCGTCCGTCAACCCCTACTCGCGCTTGCGGTCACATGACTACCGCCCATGATCTTGTCGACCCAATCCGATCGCGTTCACGCGACTATTGCTTCCTTCGAATAGCGAGGGTCCATGGTAGATATCTATATGTGCCTCAAAGATGAAACCGACTTTTCCGCCTGAAGTGCAACCACGGTGTCGCAGGAGAAACCCTCACAGTCGATTTTCAATCTTTCGTCTCACTAATGCGACCGGATTCATGTGTTTTTGAGACTGTTGTGGTCGCCATCTCATGAAGGCTTTAGTCGGCAGTTCGCCGGTGGCGTCATTCGGATAATGCGTCAGAAAGTATTCTGTTGCGAGCCGATCTCTGCGCCGGAACATTCCCATTTTTTGAATGCCCACGAACCCCTTTTCTTCAAGGTCATTAAGGGCACGAGCTGCGGTTGCCTTGGAACAGTCAAGACGTTCCGCCAGTGCACTCGCGGCAAGCACAAGCTGACCGTTGTTCCAGCCTTTGTACAGACGCACCATCTGAATGAAAGCACTTTGCGCGGCAAACGAAAGTGATCTCCAGGCGTCACTATCGATGAGATACCAGGGAAGCATCACGAACGGCGGGGCCTTGCGGCTTCTGCCTCTTTTATTTTGAGCATTCGGCATTGGGGTTCCACATTGATCAGTTAGGTACGAACCACGCGTACAAGTATTCGTTCAAATGCGACCTAGAAACTTTTTAGGAGCAGCCCGATTTTGATCGTAGGAATGTCGCTCGTGCGGCAGTGGCGTAGCGGTGTTCCGGCTAAGACGGCGCTTCGCCCCCCGCTTCTGGAAGGTCGCATACGCCCCATTCATCGTAATTCGATTTCTTTAAGACTCAGGGTCTCCTCTACGACCGGTCTGTACCGTTTTCAGAGAACGCGGTTCACGACGTCGCAGCTGATTTTGCATCGCGCTCAGCAACACGCTGCGCGAGCCAAGCATCGATCTCGTCCTGGAAAAATGCGATCCGACGCGGGCCGATGCGCACCGGCTGCGGAAACCGCCGGGCCGCAATCTCACGCCATAAAGTGGCCTTCGAAAACGGGATGAGCGAAAGCACGGCTGGGGTTAAAACCAGCCGACGTTGACTTTGGAGAATTTCCGACATGGACCGTTCCGAATTTCTGGCGGTCGAATCAAGACCGCTCAGGCGGTCTTAGAAGGCTCAATTTGTTTCGGTTTGAAAACTAGTGAGAAGCGGAACAAAAATCGTTCGGTACTCACCATTTGCCCGTTTGCCAGCATTTCTTTTTCTCGCCAGCCCAATAGGTTTTAATGAAAGTGCTGACCTGGAACCCGGTGGGCTCGCATTCTCCCGGTATCGCGGCGCTGAATGCCTGTAGAAAGCGCACAATGGGACCATCGGGCTCTCTGGACGCATAGTGATCCGATTTCGGATTCGCCGTCGCCTCCTTGCCGGTGGCCTCTTCCCAACAAGCGCTGGCGTTGGCCCAGGCGACAATTCGCACCGGATCGGCTGTTCCCTTCAGCTTTGGTCCAGACGATCCAATGCCCTTCAAAAAACGGGGGGCGCAGCTAGCGATGCGATCGACGTCTGCCTTGAATGCAGTCAGCCGCTCCGTCCGGTCAACGAATATCTCACCTGCGCGACCGGCGCCGAACATGCCTTCTAAGTGCATTCGCGCAAATCCTGAAAGCTCGGCCATTGCCAGCGACAGGTTGCGAGCGGCGGTCTCGATCTTCTCGCTCACTTTTTTGTCGCGCACTGGCGAACGGTAGCCCGGTCCCAATTCCGGATTTTGCCTGCGGTAGATCAGCCAGGCAGCCGCCTCTTCGATGGGCTGGCGATATTGTTTGACGTCTTCAGTGCCCGGCATTTCTGCGGCGATGCGTGCCCAGTCAGCATCGGAAAATTTGAATTCAGGGCGCGGGCCAATGTCGGCAAAATGCCTTGGAATGGAAAATTTTCGGGCCATCACGCGCTCCGCAACGCCACCACTTCGGCCGTCGTGCCGGCAATGATCGACGCGAGCCGTGTCGCCCACAGCGCGAGCGCCGCGCGCTTCTCGCGATCATAGGAGTACCGATTATAGACCTGATCAGTGACGCTCGCCTTCGTCACGGTTCGATGGTTGAGCACATGCCCGATCACATGCGGCGCGACACCTAGATCGGCCATGCAGGTCGCCGCCGTTCGCCTGAGATCGTGGGCCGTCCAATGAGGCACGCCGAGCTCGGCGCTGCAGCGACGGACCGCTTTGCCTACGCTCGATGATTTCACGGCGTCGTCCTTGCCGTAGCCGGGGAACAGGAATTCGGTCGTTGCGCGACGCAAGGCCACTTCGATGATTTCGAGCGCCATATCGCTCAGCGGCACGCGGTGCGCGTGGCCGTTTTTCGAGCGCCACGACGGGATGGTCCACATCTTCGTCTCGAAATTGAATTCATCGCGGCACATGCCGGCGACCTCGCCGAGCCGCTGCCCGGTGATCAGGCAAAGCTTCAAGACATGTTGGCCGTCGCGCGAGATCGAAGCCTCGGCGAGGCCGTTCCAAACGGCGTGGATTTCGTCGGACGACAGCACGCGCTCGCGCTTGCGCGTCTGAAAAGGCTTTTTCATTCCGAGGCACGGATTCTGCTCGATAAGCCCCTGCTCCACTGCCCAGCCAAACATTTTCCGAACGATCTCGAAGGTGCGACTCGCACCGATGGTCACGCCGCGGCCCGTCATGCGATCGGTAATCCGGCCGATATCGCGCCGCGTGACGGCTGCGGCCTTCGAGCGGCCGATGATCGGCAGCACGTCCTTGATCAGCATCTGGTGTTGGCGCTTTCCGGTGCGCTTCTCCTTGGCGTACTGATCGAAGAATTGCTCGACGAGATTGGCGACCGTCAGCGCGTCGCGCTCGGCGCGGCGGTCGCCGGCCGGATCTTTGCCATCGGCGACCAGGCCGGCCATTTTCGTTGCCCGCAGACGCGCGTCCTTGAGTCCGAGTGCGCTCAGCTTGCCGAGCTGCACGCGGCGGCGCATCGCGTCCGCGCGCCTAGTGTAATTGAAGTACCAGGTCACCGCTCCGCCGGGGTTGAGCTTGAGCGACAGGCCGCGGGTGTCCTCATCGAACCATTCGACAGCTGAAGCCCCCGGTTTGAGGGTCCGCAAAAATCTGTCGGTGAAATTGACAACGGGCATTGAAGCTCCTTTCGCGAAAAATTGGGCGCCGATGTCCACAGCCAACTCGAATTACCGCCGTGTACGCTCCGTGTACGCCAAGTCACGCGATTGGGTGCGATTTACTGATACCGTCTGACGCCAAGAAAGAGTAAGAAAAGCGTGGGTTTCCACACGTTTTAGCGTCTCACTGGGTCCCACATGATATCATTAGCAATCGGCTGGGAACCGCGCGCGCGGGATTTTCCGCGGCGCAATCGCTTGATCTCCGGGCTCGCGCTTGGCGTCGTCATCGTCGAGGCGGCAAAACGCTCGGGCTCGTTGATCACGGCGCGGCTGGCGCTCGAACAGGGCCGCGAAGTGTTCGCCGTGCCGGGCTCGCCGCTCGATCCGCGCGCCGAAGGCACCAACAGCCTGATCAAGCAGGGCGCGACGCCGGTGACCGAGACCGCCGACATCGTCGCCGTGCTGGAGCCCATTATGGGGATGGCGCTGACCGCGCGCGAGCCGGAGCCGACGGACGGCGAACGCGTGGCAGGACATTGATCCCGCCGCCGACGAGCGTGCGCGGATCGTTTCGCTGTTGAGCCCTGCGCCGGTCCAGGTCGACGATCTGGTGCGGCTTGCCAAATCGTCGCCGCGCGTGGTGCGCCTGGTGCTCTTGGAACTCGAGCTTGCCGGGCGTTTGGAACGGCACGGCGGCGGACTGGTTTCGCTGGTGTAGACTGCAAGCGATATGAATGAGGCCATCGAAGCGACTCCATAACGACGTTGCGGCGCGCTGTTGCCGATCGTCGATGCTCATGCTCGCGATCGGATCGGCGCGCGGCCAATCCGGCGAAACATTCGACGCTTTCCTCGCCGGTCTATGGAAGGACGCGGCGGCGCAGGGGATTTCGCGCGCCACTTTCGATCTGGCCTTTGCCGGCGTGACGCCGGATGCGCGCGTGCTCGGCGCCATGCAGCACGCGCCGGAATACGGCAAGCCGTTCGGCGCTTATGTCGAGAGCATCGTGTCGCCGTCGCGCATCGCCGTCGGCACGCGCAAATCCGCGCTATGGGCCGACACTTTGCGGCAGGATCGAGAACAAGTACGGCGTGCCGGCGAGCATTTTGGTCAGCATCTGGGGCATCGAGTCCTCGTTCGGCGACAGCCCGGATCGCTGGGACGTGTTCCGCTGCATCGCGACGCTGGCGCAAGCAAAAATCCAGCACCCCTATTTCCGCGACGAGCTGATCAGCGCGCTGAAAATCTTGCAGTCGCACGCGATCGCGCGGCCGCAATTGCTCGGCTCCTATGCGGGCGCCATGGGCCAGGCCCAATTCATGCCGTCGAGCTATCTCAAATACGCCGTCGATTTCGACGGCGACGGCCGCGCCGATATCTGGACGAGCGTGCCCGACGTGCTGGCTTCGATCGCCAATTATTTGCGGCAATTCGGCTGGCAACCGGGCTTGCCGTGGGGTTTTGAAGTTTTGGCGCCGCTCAAGTTCGATTATCGCGTCAGCCGCGGCACGTTTTCGCGAGTGGCAGCGCCCGCGGCTTCGAGCGCCTCGACGGCGGCCGCTGGCCCGAGACCGGCGACGCCATTTTGTTCTTTCCGAGCGGCGCGCCCGGCCCGGCGTTTCTGGTGACGCAGAATTTCGTCGTGCTCAAAACCTACAACAATTCGGACGCCTATGCGCTCGCGGTGGCGCATCTCGCCGACCGGCTGAACGGCGCGGGCCGGTTCCGCAGCGCCTGGCCGATCAACGATGTCCAGCCGTCACGCTCCGAGCGCATCGCGCTGCAGAAAAAGCTCGCAAGCCTCGGCTACAAGGTCGCCGATTTCGACGGGCATTTTGATTTCGATCTGCGCGACGACATCCGCAAGCTGCAACTCAGCTACGGCATGACCCCCGACGGCCATCCGAGCCGCGCGTTTCTCGACCGGCTCGGCCTCCTTGTGCCGTGAACCGGGCGATCGCTGACCCGCATCCTAGGTGCGATGAGCGAGCCTCGAAGGATGCCGGCCGAGGCGCCGCGGCGGTAACCTTCGAGGGCCGCTTCGCGGCCACCTCAGGAAGACGGAACTTTCACTGGAGAGTGCCATTCAGGGCCGCGTTGGCGCCCCGCTCCGGCCCTATTCCAGGGTCATCGAGGCGCCGCCTGGCCCCGGTAACGATTTGACAGGCGGGGTTGCATTACCCATGTTCCCGGCGACTCGGCGGCCGGGCGCGGCCCGCCAAACGCCAGAAAATGGCTTTTTATCAAAGGCTTCCATGCACTTAGTGCTCGTAGAATTGCCCGCCAAGGCGAAGACCATCAATAAGTATCTGGGCAAGGGCTACGAGGTTTTGGCCTCGTTCGGCCATGTCCGCGACCTGCCCGCCAAGTCCGGGTCGGTCGATCCCGACCACAATTTCAAGATGCTCTGGGAGGTCGATCCCAAGGCGCAGAAGCGGCTCAACGACATCGCCAGGGCGGTCAAGGGCGCCGACAAGCTCATTCTCGCCACCGACCCCGACCGCGAGGGCGAGGCGATCTCCTGGCATGTGCTGGAATTCCTCAAGGAGAAGAAGGCGCTCGGCAAGCAGACCATCGAGCGCGTGGTGTTCAACGCCATCACCAAGCAGGCGGTGACGGAGGCGATGCAGCATCCGCGCATCATCGATCAGGCCCTGGTCGATGCCTATCTGGCGCGCCGCGCGCTCGATTATCTGTTCGGCTTCACGCTGTCGCCGGTGCTGTGGCGCAAGCTGCCGGGCGCGCGCTCGGCCGGCCGGGTGCAGTCGGTGGCGCTGCGGCTGGTCTGCGACCGCGAGCTCGAAATCGAAAAATTCGTCCGCCGGGAATATTGGTCGCTGGTGGCGAACCTGGCGACGCCGCGCCAGGAGACATTCGAGGCGCGGCTCGTCGGCGCCGACGGCAAGAAGCTGCAGCGGCTCGACATCGGCTCGGGCGCGGAGGCGCAAGCGTTCAAGCAGGCGCTCGAAACCGCGACCTTCACCGTCGCTTCCGTCGACGCCAAGCCGGTGAAGCGGCATCCGCAGCCGCCGTTCACCACCTCGACGCTGCAGCAGGAGGCCAGCCGCAAGCTCGGCTTCGCGCCGGCCCACACCATGCGGGTGGCGCAGCGGCTCTATGAGGGCATCGACATCGGCGGCGAGACCGTCGGCCTCATTACTTATATGCGCACCGACGGCGTGCAGATCGCCCCCGAGGCGATCACGTTCCGTGCGGCAAGTCATCGGCGCCGATTACGGCGCGAAATACGTGCCGCCCGCCCCGCGCCGTTACGAAACCAAGGCGAAGAACGCCCAGGAAGCCCACGAGGCGATCCGCCCGACCGAGCTTACGCGCCGGCCGAGCCAGACCAAGAGCGTTTTGGATGCGGATCAGGCCAAGCTCTACGAGCTGATCTGGCTGCGCACAGTGGCAAGCCAGATGGAATCCGCCGAGCTCGAGCGCACCACGGTCGAGATCACCGCGAAGGTCGCGAGCCGCGTGCTCGATCTGCGCGCCACCGGCACCGTGGTGAATTTCGACGGTTTTCTCGCGCTCTATCAGGAAGGCCAGGACGAGGATCCGGAAGACGAAGAGTCGCGCCGGCTGCCGCAAATGAGCGCCGGCGAGCGGCTCGCCAAGCGCGAGATCAAGGCCGACCAGCATTTCACCGAGCCGCCGCCGCGCTATTCCGAAGCGTCGCTGGTCAAGCGCATGGAAGAGCTCGGCATCGGCCGGCCCTCGACCTATGCCTCGATCCTGCAAGTGCTCAAGGACCGCAAATATGTGCGGCTCGACAAGCGCCGGCTCTATCCGGAGGACCGCGGCCGCATCGTCGTCGCGTTCCTGGAAAGCTATTTCGCCAAATACGTCGAATACGATTTCACCGCCGGCCTCGAAGAACAGCTCGATCTCATCTCCAACAGCGAAGTGGCGTGGCGCGAAGTGCTGCGCGATTTCTGGCGCGATTTCATCGGCACGGTCGACGGCACCAAGGATTTGAAGATTTCCGGCGTGATCGACACGCTCGACGACATGCTGGCGCCGCATCTGTTCCCGGCGCGCGAGGACGGCACCGATCCGCGCGTCTGCCCGACCTGCGGCAACGGCCGGCTGGGGCTGAAACTCAGCAAATTCGGCGCCTTCATCGGCTGCTCGAATTATCCCGAATGCCGCTATACGCGGCCGCTCACGGCGGACGGCAGCGGCGAAGTCAGCAACAAGAAACTCGGCGAAGATCCCACCACCGGGCTCGACGTCACCGTGCGCTCGGGCCGGTTCGGCCCCTATCTGCAGCTCGGCGAAGGCGTCGACGGCGAAAAGCCGAAACGCGCCAGCCTGCCGAAAGGCGTCGCGCCCGACGAGATCGATCTCGATCGCGCGGTGGCGCTGTTGTCGCTGCCGCGCAAAGTCGGCCTGCATCCCGAGGACGGCGAGCCGATCCTCGCCGGCATCGGCCGCTACGGGCCCTACGTGCAGCACGGCAAGACCTACGCCAATCTCGATGACGGCGACGAGGTCTTCACCATCGGGCTCAACCGCGCGGTGACATTGATCGCGGAGAAAATCTTGCGGCCGTCAAAAGGCCGCCGCTTCGGCGCCGATCCCGGCCGCGCGCTCGGCGATCATCCGGCCAAGGGCGGGCCGATCACGGCGAAGAAGGGCCGCTACGGCCCCTATGTCAGCCACAACGGCGTCAACGCCACCTTGCCGGCCGACAAGACGCCGGAGACCGTGACGCTCGACGAAGCCGTGGCCTTGATCGATGCCCGCGCCGAGCGCACCGGCGGTGCCGCGCCGCATGCGCGCCCGCGCAAGGCTAAGCGGCCGTCGCCGGGAACGGCGCGCGTTGTCAAAGCGTCGTCGAAAAAGCCCGGCGCCGGCAAACGGCCGGGCGCACGCAAGCCGCCCACGGAAGCGGCTGAATAATTTTTGCTTGCTGCCGAGACGGGCCGCAAGGTTTGGTACGATGAGCGGCCCGAAGAATTGCAGATGAAACAATCCCGCCTGCCCTCCCGCGAGGAGCTTGCAGCCTTCATCCGCGAGCGCAGCGGCAAGGTCGGCACCCGCGAGATCGCCCGCGCTTTTGGCGCCAAGAACGCCGACCGCGCCGCGCTCAATCGCATGCTGCGCGAGCTTGCCGACGCCGGCGAGATCGACCGCCGCCGCAAGCGCCTGCATCATCCCGGCACCTTGCCGCCGGTGGTGCTGGCCGACGTCACCGGCCGCGATGCCGACGGCGAATTGGTGGCGCGGCCGACCGAATGGGACGAGGCCGCCCACGGCGCGCCGCCGGTCATCCGCATCGTCATGCCGCGCCGCCCGCGCCCGGGCGAAGTCGCCGGCGTCGGCGACCGCGCGCTGTTGCGCATCGAAAAGAGCGGCGAGGAAGAGACCACCGCGCGCGTCATAAAACTTCTCGACCGCGCCAAGCATCGCGTGCTCGGCATTTTTCGCGGGCTGCCCGGCGGCGGCGGCAGGCTGGTGCCGGTCGACAAGAAACAGCTCGGCCGCGAGATGGCGATCCCGGCCGATCGCGCCGGCGGCGCCGTCGATGGCGATCTTGTTGCAGTCGAAGTGGCGCGCAATGGCCGACTCGGTCTGCCAATGGGCTCGGTCGTTGAACGACTAGGCTCGATCAAGAGCGAACGCGCCATCAGCCTGATCGCGATTCATTCCCACGACATCCCGCACGTTTTTGCCCGCACACTGCTCGATGAAGCCGACGCGGCGCGGCCGGCTACGCTGGCGGGGCGCGAGGACTGGCGATAGGTGCCGTTCGTCACCATCGATCCGCCCGACGCCAAGGATCACGACGACGCGGTGCACGCGGTGCCCGATCCCGATCCGCGCAATGCCGGCGGCCATCTGGTCTCGGTCGCCATCGCCGACGTGGCGCATTACGTGCGGCCGGGCTCGGCGCTGGATCGCGAAGCGGTTCGACGCGGCAATTCGGTTTATTTTCCCGATCGCGTCGTGCCGATGCTGCCGGAGCGCATTTCCAACGATCTGTGCTCGCTGCGGCCCAACGAGGACCGCCCTGCCCTCGCGGTCCGCATGGTCATCGGCGCCGACGGCCGCAAGCGCTCGCACACGTTTCATCGCGTGATGATGCGCTCGGCGGCAAAACTCAGTTACGACGAGGCGCAATTTGCCGTCTCGGGCCGCGCCGACGAACTTTCCGAGCCGCTCGTGGAGCCCGTTCTCAAGCCGCTCTACGCCGCCTACGAGACGGTGCGCCGCGCCCGCGACGAGCGCAGCCCGCTCGATCTCGACGTGCCCGAGCGCAAAATTTTGCTCAAGGGCGACGGTTCGGTCGATCGCGTCATCGTGCCGCCGCGGCTGGAATCGCACCGGCTGATCGAAGAGTTCATGATTTTGGCCAATGTCGCCGCCGCCGAAACTTGCGAACGCGCGCGCGTGCCGCTGATCTATCGCGTGCACGACGAGCCGTCCCAGGAAAAGCTCAACGCGCTGCGCGAATTTTTGGCGACGCTCGACATTGCGCTGCCCAAGGGCGGCGTGCTGAAACCCGACGGCTTCAACCGCATTCTTGCCCAGGTCAAAGGCCGCGAGGTGGAGCGGCTGGTCAACCAGGTCGTGCTGCGCAGCCAGGCGCAAGCCGAATATTCGCCGGAGAATTTCGGCCATTTCGGCCTCAACCTGCGCCGCTACGCCCACTTCACCTCGCCGATCCGCCGCTATGCCGATCTCGTCGTGCACCGCGCCTTGATCCGTGGGCTCAAACTCGGCGCCGACGGCCTTCCCGAAGACGTCGATGCGCGCTGCGCTGGCCGAAATCGCCGCCAGTATTTCCGCCACCGAACGCCGCGCCATGAAGGCCGAGCGCGAGACCGCCGACCGGCTGATCGCGCATTTTCTGGCCGACAGGGTCGGCGCGACCTTCGACGGCCATATATCCGGCGTCACCCGCGCCGGCCTGTTCGTCGAGCTCGACGACACCGGCGCCGACGGTTTTATCCCGGCGCGTTTCATCGGCGACGAATATTTCCGCTTTGACGAAGGCGGCCGCGCCTTCATCGGCCATTCCGAAACCCATCGGCTCGGCGATCCGGTGACCGTGGAGCTGGTCGAGGCCGCCCCGGTCGCCGGCGCCCTGCGTTTCAAGCTCGTGCGCCATGCGGGCGCGGCCAAGCAAAAGACTGGACATCAGCCGCATGCCGGGTCGAAGTTCCGCGACCGCCAAAGCCGAAGCCGAAAACATCGCCGCCGGCGCTAGAAGCGAGATGGATGTATAATGAGTGACACCAGCGGAGATCCGCCCATCGCGAGCGGCATCGCAGCCGACCGGGTCGAGCGGCTGACCAAGACCATCCGCGACCAGACTTTTCCGAACCTGAAACCGCGGGATTCCGCGACGCTGATCCTCATCGACCGCACCGAGAGCGTGCCAAAAGTTTTGCTCGGCCGCCGTCACGAGCGGCACCGTTTCATGCCGGGAAAATTCGTCTTTCCCGGCGGCCGCATCGAGCCGTCGGATCGGCAGATGGCGACGCTGTCCGCTTTGCACGACCGCCACGTCGCCCGCCTAATGACAAAAGTCGGACATGCGAGCGCCGCAAAGGCCGCGGGCTTCGCGCTGGCCGCGATCCGCGAAACCTACGAGGAGACCGGGCTGATGCTCGGCGTGCCGAGCGCCGCGCCGATCGCGACGCCGCCGGGGCCTTGGGAGGCATTTGCCAAAGCCGGCATCGTTCCCGACCTCAGCGCAGTCCATTTCATCGCCCGCGCCATCACGCCGCCGAAGCGGCCGCGGCGTTTTGACAGCCGTTTCTTCGCCGCCGATATCGCCGCCATCGCCCACCGCGCCGACGGTTTCGTCGGCCCCGACAAGGAGCTGGTCGAACTGGTCTGGCTGCCGATCACCGAGGCGCGGCGCCTGGATATGCCGGGAATCACCGCGATTGCGCTGGAAGAGCTGCAGGACCGCATGGCGTCGGGCATGAGCTACGACCACCCGGCGCCGCTCTACCGCATGCTGAATAAGCGGTTTGTCCGCGAGGTGCTTTAGGCAGTTTCGGGGTTTTTTGCGGGGTTTCTTGACATTCGACCGCCGCCGACTAGGTTGGCGGCCAGCAACGAGGATTTAGACATGGCCAAAGCAACGACGATCAAGGTCAAGCTGGTATCCAGCGCCGACACCGGTTTCTACTACGTCACCCGCAAGAACTCGCGCACCATGACCGACAAGCTGGTGATGAAGAAATACGACCCGGTCGCCAAGAAACACGTCGAGTTCCGCGAATCCAAGATCAAGTGAATCGGGCTTAGAGCCTGACCGGACAGGGCGCTTGCGGGCGCCCTTT
>CAWCQV010000021.1:0-21204 GCA_963797775.1 uncultured Alphaproteobacteria bacterium
CCGATGACGGTCTCAAAGCAAGGCTGGCAAGCGCCATGGGCGCTCGGCTCGCGGTCGACCGGCGGCGTGACGGCGATGACGAATCGGCGATCGAGGCTGACGTCGGCCGCTCGTTCCGGCGCATTACCGGCGCACCTGTTGTGGCCGTCATTGCTATGACGCTTGCCGATATGGACCTCTATACGGACGAGGACCGCACCCGCGCCGAATGGCTCATGGCCGTGCAGAGCACCGCCATGGCCGGGCAGAATTTTTTACTCGCCGCCGCCGCCGAAGGGCTCGGCGCCTGCTGGATGTGTGCGCCGCTGTTCTGCACGGCGGAGGTCAAGCGCGTGCTGTCGTTGCCCGGCGACTGGCAGGTTCAAGGGCTCGCCACGCTCGGCTATGCGGCGCGGCCGGCACCGATCAAGCCGCGCAAACCGCTGCACGACTTCGTGTTCGTGGCCGGCCCGGACGGGACGCGGCAGCCGGTATGACGATCGTCGATCCGCCGCGCGTGCTTGCACTTGCCGGCGGTGTCGGCGGCGCCAAGCTGGCGGCGGGACTGGCGCAGCTCCTGGGCGACCGGTTGACAGTGCTGGTCAACACCGCCGACGACTTCGAGCATCTCGGCCTGCACATTTCGCCGGATCTCGACACCGTCATGTACACGCTGGCGGGACTGGCAAATCCGCAAACCGGCTGGGGCATCGTCGGCGAGACCTGGACATTCATGGAACAGGTCGAAAAACTTGGCGGGCCAGCCTGGTTTCGTCTCGGCGACCGCGATCTGGCGACCCACGCCATTCGTACCCAGCGGCTGCGGGATGGCGAAAGCCTGACAACCGTTACCAAGGACCTGTGCCGGGCATTGAATATCGCCTCTGACGTGCTGCCGATGACCGATGATGACGTCCGCACTGTCGTTCATTCGCAACTGCTGCGGCTTGCCTTCCAGGATTATTTCGTGCGCCTGAAATGTGCTGTTCCCGTGACACGGCTGTCGTTCGAGGGCGCCGCCAAGGCCAGGTTCAACCCGAGTCTCGGCTCGTTGGTGCGAGCCGCGGGGAAATTCTTCGTCGTGATCTGTCCGTCCAATCCGTATCTCAGTATCGATCCGATCCTCGCGCTACCCGGCTTGCACGATTGGCTCAAACACAACGCAGCGATCATCATCGCGGTGTCGCCTATCGTCGGTGGTGCCGCCATCAAAGGGCCGGCGGCAAAGATCATGCGGGAAATCGGCATAGAGCCTTCTGCCGAATCCGTCGCGGCGCATTATCGCGGCCTGATCGACGGCTTCGTGCTCGACGCCGTGGACGCACCCCGCCGCGACGCGATTGCCGGGGGCGTCGCAGTACACGTCGCGCAGACTGTCATGCATACCATGCAGGACCGCATTGCGCTCGCGCGCGAAAGCGTCGCCTTTGCCGGACGATTGCTGAAAGACAAGGCGTAATATATAAGGCATGCACATCGTCATTCCATGCAAGAGTCTGCAAATGGGCAAGTCGCGGCTTTCCGCCTGCCTCGACGGACGCGCGCGGCGCGATCTGTGCCGGCAATTGCTGACGCGAACGCTCGAATGCGCCGTCGGGGTAGCCGATCCGGGCAAGGTTCGGGTGCTCACATCAGATGCGGCGGTCGCGGCAATCGCCCAGCTTTATTCGATCGCTGCAATGGCCGATCCGGGCGGCGGGCTCAACAGCACCTTGGAAGCCGCCCGCGCCGCGCTCATCGCAGCCGGATCGCTGGATGATGCATTGCTGATCATGCCGATCGATCTTCCTTTTGCATCTGCGGATGCGATCGCTGCCGCGCAGTCGCGGGCCGGCGACGTTGTCATTGCCGCGGACCAAAGCGGCAGCGGCACCAATCTGTTGCTGTTGCGCGGCTCGGCGTTGCGGCGATTTGGCTTTCGCTATGGGGCGGGTAGCTACGCCGCGCATCTGGCGCAGGCGCGCGACAATGGACTGGCCATATGCGAACTGAACGATTGGCGGCTCGCGTTCGACGTGGACGACGCTACGCAATATGCCGCCTGGCGGTCGCAAAGCGAGGCCCGTTCATAGCCGCCGCAGGTCGCGCGGCAGATGCGTCAGGCACTCGTTGCCGTCCGGCCGGATGACGATGATGTCCTCGACCATCATGCCGCCCCAGCCGATCTGGTAATAGGGCGTCTCGACACACAGCACCATGCCGTCCTCGAGTTCGACGCCCTGGTTCGCGGCGCTCAACGTCGGGAATTCGTGCACGTCGATGCCGATGCCGTGGCCGCAATGGCTGCGCTTGTAGTCGGGCAGCGCGCCCTGGCGCACCCAATCGACCGCCACCTTGAACATTTCGCCGGCGCTCACGCCCGATCGCGCCAGCGCGCGCTCTGCCGCTTCGCCTGCGAGCAGAGCATCGTAGCGCTCCTGCTGCTCGCGCGTCGGCTCGCCGACGACGGCGCTGCGCGCCATATCGGCCCAATAGCCATCGACAGTGCAGCCGATGTCAAAGCGCACGAGGTCGCCGTTGCTCAATTTGACTGGCGTGGCGTAGGCATCGGCCAAGGCGCTTCGTTCGCCGCAGGTCACGACCACGAACCGCGGCACGCCGCCGCCGGCGCGCATTTCGCCGGCAATGATCGTGCTCAATTCAAGCTCGGTCACGCCGGCTCGGGCCTCGCGAAACGCCTTCTCGAGCCCGCGTTCGGTAATCGCTGCGGCATGAGCGATTTTCTCGACCTCCTCGGCAAGCTTGGTGCGGCGCGCCTTCATGATGGCCGGCCTTGCGTCGAAGGCGCACGCTCCGACGAGGTTTTTCAGCTCCTGAATTTCCCAGGCATTGGCGCCATCGAGGCCGACACTGTGTTGCGGCTTCACGGTCGCCGCGATCGCGGCGCGGAGCGCGTCGATGAAGCTGCTTTCCAGTTTCGGCAAGGCGGAAAAATCGACGCCGGCGCCGCCGCTCGATTTCGAAGTAAAATATGCCGTAGCGATAAATGCAGGCCGGATCGCGCAGCACTTCGAGCGCGGCGGCCACATCGCTTGCTCCAGTGACGAGAACGGCCTTGTCGCGGGTGACGATTACCGCGCTACGGTAGTCGCGCATCAGATCGAACAGCAGGCTGCGATAGCCGCAGAGGTAGCCGACATGCGTCGGGTCAGTCGAAATGATGACGTCGGCGGGCTGGTCGCATGCCGCGAACACCTTGCGGCGCACCTTGTCGCCGATGGCCTTCAAATCGTCCCTTGCAAACATGCTTTCATCTCCCTGTCGACGCCCGTTGCGGAGCCATCATGGCGAGCACGTCGTGCACCTGCCCGCCTTCATGCATGCCGTAGGCGACGATCTCGTCAAGGCCAGCGTCACGGTAAGTCTCCAGCATCGCCCGCGCCTGGTCCGTCGTGCCGCTCGCGCAATGGCGAACCACGACGTCGTCGGTCATCAACTCGTCGACGCGCGTCCAATTCTCGTCGGCAAAGGCCGCGGCCAAAGCCGCCTGGTCGAGTTGGGTTCCGGCCAGCTCTAGATTGCGCGCGTGATGCGCACCGCGCAGCACGTAGGCGAGGCGCCGGCGCACGCGGTCGTGCGCGCGACGCGCCAGCGCATCGACCGAGCAGACGACCAGAGCCGCCTTTTTTATCGTTCGGCCGGCGCCTTGCTCGCCGCGCCGTACGCTCTCAAGGCACCAGCCGACGAAGGCCGGAGACGTGCCGGCGCTGATGACGACGCCGTCGGCCTTTTCGCCGGCCAGCTCCAGCATCTGCGGGCCGGATGCGGCGAGCCATAGCGGCAGCGGATGGGCGCCCATGGCAAGCCGGCCTGATACCCGATACCGCCGGCCGGCAAACTTGACCGCCTCGCCGGACAGGAGAAGCCGGGCCACATCGAGCGCTTCGCGCAGCGTCTCGACCGGACGCTCCGCCGCGACGCCGGCCGCTTCGAGACCGCCGGGTGCGCCCACACCGAAGCAGAGTTGCACCCGGCCGGGAAAAAATTCGTCGAGTGTGGCCGACGCCATCACGGCGTAAACCGGGTGGACCGTATAGGGGCTGATCGCCATCAGGACGACGCCAAGCTTGCGGCTCGCCGCTAGCGCCACCGCCGCCGAAGCGATCGGTTCGCGGTTGAAGAGGTGCGCGGCGATCCACAGATTGGCCGCGCCCGCCGCATCGGCCGCTTCGACCATCGCGCGCAACGAAGATGGAGGGTCGCTACCGTCGACCGAGAATGCGATCTGCAGCGGCGGCGCCATTTAATCTTGCTTCCGCTGCAACGAGGCAATGACGCTGTCGAGCGAAGGCCGTGCCGTGGCGGCCGATATGATCGAGATTGCCGGGATCTCCTTCAATCCGGTCGAGGTCAGAACCGTCACCACCGGCTCGGCAACAACTTCGCCGCGCCGTCTTGCCTCACGCAAGGCCGCGAGTCCCGCCACCCCAGAATATTCCTGCCATAGCCCCTCATGCGCCAGCTCGCTCGCGGCTTCGGCGAGCACGTCGTCGTGAAAGGTCAGCGGCCGGCCTCGGCTTTCGCGCAGCGCCACCACCGCCCGATACGAGCTGACGGTGCAGGCAATGCCGGCGGCGAGCGATGGCGGCCCGGTAACCTCCGCCGCGGCCTCGTTGCGCGACATAGCGCGTGCGAGCGGCGCCCGCACCGCCGGCTCCGCCGAAAGAATTTGCGGGAACGCATCCGACACGCCGAGGTCTTTCAACTCGCGAAATCCCTTGCTGACGCCGAACAGCAGCTCGCCATAGCCGGTCGGCAGCACGACCGTGCCGGGGACGCGGCCGCCAAGCTGGCTGAAGATCTCATATGCGATGGTCTTGTAGCCCTCGGGCCCGAACGGATTGCCGGTGTGAAAGCGGGTGAGATTGCTCGCCGGCATGAAGCCGGTTTCGTCGACGATCCGATTGAGCGCCGGCCAGCGTTCTTCGCGCGGCACCAGCAGGAAGTCGCTGCCGAGCGCGGTCTGAAAGTGTTCGAAGGCGCGCTGCGCATCCGGCGTGGAAATGACGACGCAACGCAGTCCGGCGCGGCGCGCGTAAGCCGCCGCGGAAGCGCCGTGATTTCCAGTCGATGCCACAGCGATGCCGCGCGCGCCGTTCGCCAAGGCGGTGGAGACGATGCAGTAGTTCAAGCGGTCCTTGTGACTCCAGGTCGGATTGCGGCTTTCGTCCTTGAGCCAAATCGGACCTTCAAGACCGACCCAGCGCGCCATGCGCTGGCTGGCGACAAGCGCGGTGCCGCCTTCGCCCAGCGACAGCTCCGCTGCGAGCGGCGGCAGCAAAGGCGCCCAGCGCTGCAGGCCCGGTAGCGGTGGCTGACGAAAGATGTCGCGAGAGATTTTTTCGTAATCGAAATCGATCTCCAGCGGATATTGCATGTCGGGCGTGCTGGTGCGCGAGCAGCCGCGCAGCAGCGGTGGAGCGAGCGGAAACAGCAGGCTTGGGTCGCCGAGCGAGCGCTGCCCGATTGCCGCCGATCCGTTGTCCGCCATCGCCGAGATCCTTCGCTGTTCACCGCGACCTGGAGCCGCGGCGCAAGCTTCACGCCCAATGCACGTCCGCCATCACGAGATTTTGGGTCTGACTTCTTCGGCGAACATCTGCATTTGATCGAGCAGTTCGGGCACGCTGTTGGCGGCGAAGAACAAGCCGAGGAAATGGGTCACGCCGGCCTCGCGCAACGCCGTGGCGCGGGCAATCACGGTCTCGACGCTGCCGACCAGATTGACATCTTCGGGATTGAGCGAAGCCTGCCCTTTGAGGGTCGATTTCTTCAGCGATTGAAGATGCTTGTACATCTGGCTTTGCCGGAAGCGCGCCACCGCCTTGTCCTGATCGCGGCCGACATGGACGATGTATTGCGGAGCAATCTGCAGCGCGGAAAAATTTCGCCCGGCCGCCTCGGTCATTTCCTTGAGTTCCGCCACCATGCGCCGCAGCGTTTGCTGCGGCATTGCCGCCGGAATCCAGCCGTCGCCGGATAAAGCTGTGCGCCGCAGATGAGCCTGATTATTGCCGCCGAAGTAGATCGGCAGCCGTTGCTGCTTCGGCTTGGGGAACAGCTCAACGTCCTTAAATTTATAGTATTTGCCATCGAACGATGCCTCGCGTTGCGAGAACAGCAGCCGCAGCGCCTCGACGCCTTCCTCGACCATGTCGCCGCGATGGACTTTGGCGTCGGGATTGAGCGCCTCGAACTCTTCCCGGTAGGCGCCGATGCCGACACCGATCTCCACCCGCCCGTTGCTGAGATGATCCAGCGTGGCGATCTGCTTGGCCGTGACCACAATGTCGCGACGCATCGGCAGCACCAGAACGCCGGTGCCGAAGCGCAGCATCTTGGTATGCGCGGCGAGAAATGCATAGCTGACCAGCGGCTCCCAGAAGCGTGGCGGAACCGGAAACTCCGCCCGCACGTAGTGCTGGGTGGTCATGTGATCGTTGCCCCACACCGAGTGATAACCGAGCGCTTCGGCGTGCTGGGCGATACGGACCAGATCCTCGGGGTTGGAAAACGGGATCGGGTAAGTCAAACCTTCCATGCCCGTCGGGAATCCAACGCTGAACAGTGCAGTCATCGGCAGATGCTTTTCGCTTTTGCGCGCTTACGGTTTGTCGCCAGCTAGGCGCGGCTAAAGGAGCCGCGACGAAACTTACTTGGGGGAGATCACCCCGACAAGTAGGGCCGCGGTTTGCGCCTGTCACCGATCGCCGAGATTGCCGTGCTGCTGCTCGCCGAAGTAGACGCGCTCGGCTTCGTTTCTTTCCATGGCTTGCTGCATCGTGCCCGCCCAGGCCAGGCGGCCGGCCGCAAGCATGCAGCAACGCTCGCCGACCGCGCGTGCGATCTCCATATTTTGCTCGACCAGCACGATGGCGACGCCGCCTTGCCGGATGCGACCGATGGCCGCGATCAACGTGCGCGTGATACCCGACGACAGGCCCGCCGACGGCTCGTCCAGCAGCAGGAGCTTCGGATTGGTCACCAGCGCGCGGGCGATGGCAAGCATTTGCTGTTCGCCCCCCGAGAGCGATCCCGCCGTCTGCCGCCGGCGTTCCCCCAGCACGGGAAACAGTTCGTACACCGATGCCAGCGGCATTGGCGGGCGTCCGACTGCCGCCGTCGTTGCGGCGAGCAGCGTCTCTTCCACCGTGAAAGTGCGAAACAGTTCTCGCCATTGCGGCACCAGAGCCAACCCGCTGCGCACGATGGCGCTGGCGCTCAGGCGGGAAATGTCCCTGCCGAAAAACTCCACCTTGCCGCGGCGCTTGGGCAGGAGTCCGGCGATGGCTTCCACCGCGGAAGTCTTGCCGGCGCCGTTCGGACCGAGCAGAACCAGCGCCTCGCCGCTTTCGACCGAGAAACTGAGATCGCTCACCGCGACCACCGGTCCATAAGTCACCGCCAGGTCCGTGACGCGCAACGCGGTCATGCGGCTGCTTCCTCGCCGAAGTACAATTGCCGAACGATAGGCAGCGAAATCACCTCCGCGGGCTTACCTTCGGCGACGATGCGGCCCGCGCCCATGACTGACAGGCTTTGGCACAGCTTGGCCACGAACGGGATGTTGTGCTCGACGACCAGCATGGCGATCTTGCGCTCGGCATTGATGCGGAGAAGAAGCTCGCGCAGCTCTTCGGCCTCGGCCTCGGCGACGCCTGAAACCGGTTCGTCGAGCAAAATCAGCCGCGGCTCGGAAACGATGGCGCGCGCGAGCTCCAGCCGGCGCTGATCGCCGAGCGACAGCGATCCGGCACGGGCAAGAGCCTGGTCGGCAAGCCCAACCGACTCTAGCACGGCCAGCGCCCGGCGTTTTGCGCCCCGCGTTGCCGCGCCATCCGCAAAATGATTGAAGCTCGCGCCCATCGCATCAATGACCGCGTTGCGGCCCAGCCCGATGATCACATTGTCGAGGCAGCAAAGCTGGCCGATTATCGCGACGTTCTGAAAGGTTCGCGTCATGCTGAGGCCGATGCGGTCGCGGGCCTGCAGTTCGAGCAGCGATTTGCCGGCAAATGTGACGCGGCCGCTGTCGGCGTCGAGAAAGCCCGATATGATATTGAACAGCGACGTCTTGCCGGCGCCATTGGGGCCGATCAGGCCGTGAATTCGGCCCACCGGCACCCTGAGGCTCGCGGCATTGACGGCGTGCAGCGCGTCGAAGTGCTTATCGACCGCTTCGACCAGCAGCAATTCATCGCTGCGCTGGCGGGTTTCAGCAGGAACAGCCGGCAATGCCGTCAGCGCCGGCTGTGGCGGCAAACCGCGCGGCCGCTCGGGATTCATGACCAAACGGGCGGCGCGGTTGATGAGCCCGGTCAATCCGCCGGGGAAAAACATGACCACGACAATCACCAGCGTGGCGAAGAACAGCTCCTGATAATCCGCCACCGGCCGCAGGAGTTCCGGCAAAATTCGCAAACCGCCGCCGCCGAGCAACCCGCCCCAGATCGAGTGCATGCCGCCAACGATCGGGTAGGCCAGCATGAAAATCGACTCCAGCACGCCAAAGCTGTCGGGGTCGAGAATTCGCACGCGGGGAGCGAGCAGCGCGCCGGCGAAGGCAATCGCCAGCGAGCTAGTGACAAACGCCGCGGTCAGATAGCCGCGAACGCTGACGCCGAACGCCTCCGCCGCGATCTCGTTGCCGGCGGCGGCCTGCAGGTTCTTGCCGAACGGACCGCGCACCAAAATGGTCATGACGCCCATCATCGCGGCGCCCGCAAGCCCGATCAGGATCAGGAAGGCACGGTCAGATACGACGGTGACGCCGAAAAGCTGCGGCGGCGGTACGTGGATGCCCTCAGCGCCGCCGGTAAGCCGGGTGCTTTCGCGAATGAGAATGATGCACACGCTTTGAAACACCAGCGTGACCATCGCCAGATTGTGTCCACGAAATCGCGTTCCTGGGAACGCGATCACCCAGCCGGCTGCACCGCCGGCAAGGATCGCGAATGCCAAGGTCGCCAGATACGGTATATGCAGGTCGGCGACGGCAAGCGTCGAAACATAAGCGCCGATCGCCATGATCGAGCCGGAGGCAAGCGTGATGCAGCGGGCGAGCCCGACCAGGACCACAAGCGCGACGCCGACCAGCATCGATATGATGGCGATGGCGAGGACGTATTGCAGATAGCTGTCGAGACCGAGTCCGGCCGCCACGCAGACAACAAGGAATAAGACCGGTCCGAGCGCCGCGAAGTCCAGCCGCCGATCAGACACTGCGGCCGATCCTCTCAGGGAACAGGCCTTGCGGCCGCCACATCAGCACGAGGAACAGCAGGAGGAAGCTGACGCAGTTCTTCATGGCGCTCGACACGTAGGCGGCCGATAGGCTCTCGGCGATGCCGAGCAGCAGGCCTCCGGCAATTGCGCCTCGCGGGCTGTCGAAACCGCCGATCACGCCGGCGACAAAGCCGGCCGTGATGATCGCGATCGAGAGATCGACCGACACCCCGGTGATCGGGGCGATGAACACGCCGGTCAGCCCCGCCAGCACGCCGCCGAGGAACCAGGCGAGCATGTAGACGCCATCGATGGAATAGCCGCACAACTGCGCGCCGCGGATATTGGCCGCCATGGCGCGCATGCTGCGGCCAAACCGGCCGTAGCGAAACACCGCGATGCAGGCCAAAGCCGTCACCAAAGCGCCTCCGATCACCCAAAGCGTGTCCCTGGTGACGAACACGCCGCCGATGACGAACGGCGGCCCAGTAAACAGCGAGGGCACTGCCAACAGCTCTGTGTTGTAGGTCAGGCGAAAACCTTCGGACAGCGCGATGCCAAGGAACACTGTCGCGATCACCACGGTGAACATGTCGGCCTGACGCAGCCGGCGCAAAATCAGGAATTCGATGGCGGCGGCGACCAGCCCGATGGCCGGCGGAATCATCAGGTAGCTCGCCCAATACGGCCATTGCCACTTCACGACGATCAGGAAGCTCGCAAACGCGCCGAGCATCGCGAATGCGCCGTGCGCGAAGTTGACGGTTTTCGTCGCTTTGTGGACGACGACGAGGCCGAGCGCCGCCAGCGCATAGAGCGCGCCGAACTTGATGCCCGCGATCAGAACAAATCCCAGTTCAACGAGCATCGTGACGATCAAGGCTTATCGATCACGCGATAGACTTGCCATTTGCCGTCTTGCACGATCGCGGCGCCGATCCGGTAAACGCCCTGGTGGTCGGTCGGCGTATAGCTTTCCGGAAAGGTGACATCGAGCCCGCCCAGAACGGTCGGACCGGCGTCCTTCAGGTTCGACCAGGCGTTGATCAGATTGTCGCGCGTCAGCTGGCAATTCGTCGCCTTGATCGCTTCCGCTACGACATAGCCGGATCCATAGCCGATTAGGTCGTAGATGCTGGGGCGCCCCTGCGGCAGCGAGCCGAGATATTTCTGAGTGCGCGCGACGAATTCGGTACTCGCCGGCGTCTGGCCGGGAAACGCCGGCGCGTTGTAATAACCGCGAATGCCGTCGGCATTGCCGAGGATCGGAATGATGGCGGTGGACACCGCAGAGCCGTCGACCACCCACCGCACGTTGGCCATTCCCATTTCCCTGGCCTGCTTGATGGCGAACCCGGCTTCCGAAAAGCTTCCGAGAACAAGAACGGAATCGACATTCTGCCGCTGCAACGACACCAGTTGCGAGGTGAAGTCGCGGGCGCCGATGTCGAACTGCTCGACCGCGACGTCGGCGCCTTTTTTCTTCAGAATATCCTGGGCCGCCTTCAATGTGACCTGCGGGAACGCGTAGGTGCCGGCCAGAATGCCGAATTTCTTCGGCGTGTATCCACCGTCGTAGAACATGCTGATGAGCGCGGCGGCCGACACCTCGACCGGCACGACGGCGCCGTTGAAGACGTTCTTGGCGAACGGGTTGCGGATGATCGGCGTCGAGCCGTAGAGATTATAGGTCGGAACGCCAACCTGCCGCACATAATCGGCCGCCGCGGCGGCGCCGGTGCTGCCAGATGCCAGAACGAGAATAAAGACCTTGTCCTCCTCGACGAGTTTCTTGACTGCGGCGATACTCTCCGCCGGCGAGGAAGCGTGCTGGTAATCCAAACGGAGCTTGCGGCCGCAAACGCCGCCCTTCGCGTTGATCTCGTCGAACGCCATCGCCATGCTGTCACGGCCGGGCGTGCCGATGAACGCCAGCGGTCCAGTCAACGCGCCGATCGCGCCGACCGAGATTTCAGACGCCGTGATTCCATTTTCCTGGGCGCGTGCTGCGGAGAAAAAAGCGCCTAGGAATCCGATCCCGGCCGCCAGCGTTACAACCGAACGCGTTAAGCCACGAACATTGAGACCACGCATATATCCATCCTCCGCCTCGCTTGACCGCAGTTTCAGTGCGCCGAGCGCCAGCAAACCGATTTCAGTCGCCCGTTTTTTGACGATCAACACCTTCCGCACGCTATCGCCTCGACCCGGCCTCGGCAAGCGGCACTATTGTTGCTTTACCTGTGTTGAAGAGGCTTCGCCGCAATGGGATCCTTCCATAATGGGGCAGGCTATCGGGTGCATTCCGGCATGTGCGATTACCGAAGCGGTGGCACAGCGCGAGATGGAGACCGGTATCTGTGCATCTCCGGAGACGCTCGAGCCGACAAATGCGAATCAAGACAGATGGCTTGTTCTTCGACAAGACGTCGGCCGAATGGCGTGAGGAGCAAAGCCGATGCCTGCGCGAGATCGAGCGGCATCAGTCTGCCGAACAGTCATACATGGACGAGGGAGTGCAGATTCTCGAACTCGCGCGGAACGCACAAATGCTGTTCGAGCGGCAAGAACCTCGTGAAAAGCGGCGCCTGCTCAATTTCCTACTATCGAACTGCTCTTGGCAGGACGGCGCGGTGGTCGCCACTTTCCGCCAACCTTTTGATTTGCTGGCGCAAACCACAGCTATCGCGATGCGCACGGAGACGGGTCCATGGGCCGAATCTGCCAAATCTGAGATCTGGCTGGGGAACTAGGATTCGAACCTAGATTGACGGAGTCAGAGTCCGCAGTTCTACCGTTGAACTATTCCCCAAAATCCAGTCTCTTCGTTTAACGCAGAGCGCTGGATCTCTTAGGCACCAGCTAGGTACTCAGCAACCGCTCACTTCACTATCGCGGCATTGGTCGGCGTGTGGAACATCGACCACGCTGCGGGAGCCACATTTAGGGCATCGCAAGCAAGTTTCCAAGCGCGGCAGGGGAATCGGCGGTTCAGGCTGTCAGGGGCTTAGGTTCCGGTATTCTCAGGCCAGCAGCGGCTTACAAAACCGCTGCTCTACCGCTGAGCTAACCCGGCATCTAAGCGGTATTTCAAAGACTTACGTCATCGAGGCCTATTTCTTAGACATTTCCTAGACATCAGAGAGATCCGCTGCACTGAGTGGGGGAGCGGAAGCGCGTTCGAATATATCACAGACGGCGGCTTATTGCGCGGTTGCTCAGCTGGCTGATCGGGGCGGTGACCGATCCCAAGGCGGATGATGTTCGGCGCCGACAGAACTCCTGCACGAGAATAGCGGCAAATCGCTCAAAATTGAGGTCCGAGAGCCCTTCAAACGCGAGGTGATGTTGGGGATCGGACGGGCGGGTTTTCGCGCTGTAGACGGCCGAATGCATCAGGGATCGAAGCCCGAAGGGCCGAGACGCAACGCGGCTCCGTTCAACGAGAGCCCGGCGCCGAAGGCGGACGCCCAGATAACTGCTATTGAACACGCGTCGCTGGCGTAGCTTGCAGGGTTCTGGATCACCAAAGCCATTCGAGCTTGTATATGTCCTTCAATTTAGGACTTTGAACTTCCCACACAATACATTTCTCTCCGGTCAACACCGTAATCTTTGCGTCCGTTTTCACTTGTTTGTCGGTCACTCCCTCTACAAGTTTGCATTTCACCGTTCTGGGTGGTTCGCCGTTTGGAAAGTGAATTTGAAGAGTGAGATGTTTGGTTGGAAATGCAATTTCTTGAGTCCAATTTTCTGTGTCGTTTGTGAAGGAGTTGTGGAGGTCAGCTGTATAGACATTTGTGAAACGAGCCCCTTTATTGAAGAGGTCACCAAGATCGATTCGCGAGATGTAAAACCCGTGCTCTCGTCTTGTTTCAACTATTGTTCCCCACTTGGTAGAGAACCCGCTCGCCTGGCCGGCACAGGTAACGCCCTCTTGATATGCATTTAGATCGTCCTTGTTTACGACGTAGTTGCTGGTCTTTTGATATCTGGCACTTTGGCCGTCCATGGACTTCAGAAAAACGTCGACTACGGTCAACTGCGAAGTTAGATCGTTATCTGGCACTGGTCTTTTGATGGGGTTGTTTTGGTTCCAAGGAAGGCGGCGCGTGATTGGGGCGAAAACCCATTTGGTACCAGCATGAAGTTGTCCGCGGAGATATGTGATTAAGGCCGCGATTAGTAAGCCCAGAGTGGCGGCGGCTATTGTGGCAAGGCGGGTAGTGCTGAAGGACAGCAAGTCCTTGAAGATCACGTCCATACTTCAAGCGGTGGTACTTGCGGAGATTCCCCGCGAATCATAGGTACATGGATTCTTGAAGGAGAAACGCGATGCCCAGGCTCGCAAACATTGATGGCGGCGGCAAAGGCTAACTGCTTTTACCTCCACATTTGTAAGTTTTTGGAGCTTTCTGGCTCGTTTCCGTCGGGGGGTGCGGCCGGCGCGACGCTGCTTCAGCATGTCCCCAATAGTAACTTGGCGCGTTGACGAATGTGCGGGCTATCCCCAGACCCAGCAGCCGCTAACGCTTCACGCGAGATGACGACGAACATCATTCACCGAATCAATCGGATGGAAATTCCATCATTTGGCGAGTGCATATACTGCGGCGCGCGGGCAGACGACGTTGAGCTGACGGATGAGCATATAATCCCCCTGTCGCTGGGCGGTAATGCCGTCATTCTCGATGGAAGCTGCGAGGCGTGCGCAAGGGAAACAAGTAAGTTAGAGAATGAAATCGCGCACAAAGTTCTCTGGGAATTTCGGGCCCATGTGAAAGCGCCAACCCGTCGCAAGAAAAAGAGGCCAACAGAACTACCGTTCACCTATTCCGTTGCTGGAGGTGAAAAGCAAACCAAGACGGTACCGATCGAGGATCATCCCTTCTTTGTGCCGATGCCCATATGGGGTCGTCCAGGGTTGCTCGTGGACAAACAGCCAGCGACCGAATTCGAACACTACAAGGCACATGTGTTTTATTCGGTCCCTCCGAATATAAAACAAACGCTTGCACTAGAAGATGGCGTCTTAGCCGAAATTCCATTTCCAGAGTTTCGTATCGATCACGAACTCTATGCGCGCGGGCTTGCAAAGATCGCGTACTGCGATGCCGTAGGACGGTTCGGCCTGCACAAGTTTCGCCGTTTGCGAATTGCCGATCTGATTTTGGGGAAGCTATTCATGCATCCCATACTTCGTTGGGTGCAAATTGGATGATCCCCCGCCGCCTACAACGCGTGATGTACTTCACGAAATCACGGTCGGGCCAAAGATCGTCAATGGGATAAAATTGCTCGTGTCTACGATTAGGCTCTTCGCCAACAGCGGCGTAGAAGAGCATGGACCCCCGGTTTATGAAGTGGTTGTTGGCGCGCCGGGAATTGGGGCTCTATGAAACTCAGTACGGATAGGGCAGTCGCCGCGATCATCTAGAAAAGTCTTATGGGCGGATTTCTCGAAAATCTCGGCAACGTGGTCGCGCGCCTCTGGCAGGGTGGGCAGGCTTTTCTTTGGGGCTGTGCGGCTGCATGCGCGCTCGTATTCGTTCTCCTGTACGGCGGATGGTATTTTAGATTCGCCAATGTAGCCGCGGGCTTTTCGCAATATGGGCTGCTCGTCCTTATCGCAGCGGTAGCTTTTATGGCGCTGGCCATCGCTAGGACATGGGAAGCCCGACCGAAGAAGGGGATATTCTTCGTTTCCAATGAAGAGCAAAGTCTGTGGGGGCATTCTCGTCAAACGACAGGAGAGGTGATAACCAGTTTTAATTTCCGAATGGCCGCGACGAACGTGTCTGACGGCGCGGTGCACCTTTCAAAGCCACGTATTGTGTGGCCACTGCAAGCCCGCTGGTGCGAACAGGCCACCGGAGTTTTGATGACACAAAATACGTCTACCTTTCATGCGAGCCAAGAATTCGCCATTGAAGCCCATCAGAGGACGCAGGTGAGTGGTGTCATTGCGCTAAAAAGGCAAGTCTGTCGGGCTGGTAAGCGCCTGACGTTCATCGTTTCCGTAATGGACCATGAGGGCAAACGTCATCGCATCAAGTTCAAGCATGTGCGCGCTACGAACACGGAGCCGGTTTAGACGCGAACGATGTACGGGGGATCTAAGTTGTGGCCCAGTTTGAGTGCGCCGACTTTTCGACCTGTAGAACTAACAGATCAACGTGTACCAATTGTTCTCATTCATCGAACAGGGACGATATTTTCGGGTACAACTAGGTAAGGCCTACTTGCAAAGCGGTGCTACGTTCGCATGCGCCATAATCAGCAGTTATTGACGAAATGAGTTTTATGTGTCGCGAAACAGATATTGCACTAACCCGCTCCGCGGGAGGGAGCCCCCGGATAGGGAGGTGCCCGAGCTGGTCAAACTCCAGGTGTCAGTCTCGGTTCGCCTAACGAGATTTACGGAACATCGGCGCGGTGACGGTTAGTCCGGCTTGATGTTGGCTGCCCGGATCACCTTGGCCCACTTCGCGGTTTCATCGGCGATGAACTTGCCGAAGTCGGCGGATGAACTTGCAAACACGGTGTAGCCAAGGTCGGCAATCCGCGCCGTTATTGTGGGATCGGCGAGGGCCGTGTTGATCTCCCTGTTGAGCCTGTCGATGATTTCAGCGGGAGTGTTCTTGGGCGCACCGAGCCCCTGCCAACCAGTTGCCTCGTAGCCCGGCACGAACTCGCCCACTGTCGGGACGTCCGGCAGTACATCCGAGCGTGTGGCCGAGGTCACCGCTAGGGCGCGCAGCTTGCCGGCCCTGATCATCGCGATCGACGAAGAAATGGGATCGAACATAACTTGGACCCGACCGCTCATCAGATCAGTCAGCGCAGGCGCCGAGCCGCGATAAGGCACCCGAACCATGTCGACGCCCGCGAGCATCTTGAACAGTTCGCCGTAAATATCTGGTGCGCTCCCGCTACCGGCTGTCGCCATGTTGATCTTACCCGGATTGGCCTTGGCATAGGCGATGAACTCAGGAACGGATTTGGCCGGGAACGTTGGGCTCACTTCCATCACGCCCAGCCCGCGGGCGATGCTTGCGACGGGCGCGATGTCGCGGATGATATCAAAATTGAGATTATCATAGAGCGTTGCATTGATCGAGTTCACCGCAGTGACTTCGAGGAGCGTATAGCCATCGGGAGTCGCACGCACGACCGTCTCGGCAGCAAGATTGCTGGCGACGCCCGGCCGGTTCTCGACGATGAATTGGCGGCCAAGCCGCTCCGACAGCGATTGAGCAACCAAACGCGCGAAGATGTCAGCCGCGCCTCCGGCACCAAAGCCGACGATGATACGCACTGGCCGCGCCGGATACGATTCCGCTCTTGCGATGCGCGACACGGCTGGAAGTGCGGCAGCGCCCGCTGCCAGATGGAGAAAAGTTCGGCGGGGAAGTTTCATATCGTACTCCCAATTGCGAACGAGTGCCAATCCGCGTGACCTTACATCGGTTGCCCAAATATGGGGAAGAGCAGGGAATGGCTCAACAGAGCCCTATTTTATACTTCGCACAAGATTACTTTCGCGAACCATGGAGCGTCCCGGAGCGGAGCTTGGGCTGTCGGAAGCGGTCGCTCTGTCTGTCAGGATTGCACGTTCAGTGCAGCCCATCAGACAGGAGTATTCCATGGCCCAGCAAATCTCACCGCTGCGTCAGCGCATGATCGACGACATGACGATCCGCAACATGTCGCCGAGCACGCAGAAGATTTACGTTGCCGCCGTCGCGAACTTCAGCGTCTTCCACGGACGCTCTCCCGACAAGCTCACTTTTGAGGACGTACGCGAGTATCGACTGCACCTCATAGCTCGGGGGCTCAAGCCAAACTCGATCAACCCTATTATGGGCGCCCTGCGCTTCTTCTACCGCACGACACTGGGCCTGAAGGAAGTATCCGAGCAGATTCCCTATGCGCGCAGAGCAGACCCGCTGCCGGCCGTGCTGGCGCGTGACGAGGTCGAACGCTTTTTGAAGGCAGTGCCCAATCTCAAGATGCGGACGGCCTTCATCACGATCTATGCCGCCGGTCTACGTGTCTCCGAGGTGGTGAAGTTGACCGCCCGCGACATCGATAGCGCGCGGATGGTCATAATCATTCGGCAAGCTAAGGGGCGCAAAGATCGCTATGTCATGCTGTCCGAGCAGCTGCTCGGTATTCGCACCAAGCCTGGAGTCGTCGCGTACTTTCCAATCTCCCGGCGAATTGCTGCGGTTTTTTTCAGCAAACAGCATTCGTTCCTATCCGCTCTGCTGCCCACCGGGGTGATAACAAACGTACAGCAGGATGCAGATGTGTTGAACGAGAACACTCTAATCGTTCAGAAGGCGCAACGCTTCGTGGTCGCGAGGGAGAAGTCTCCCGACATCTTCAAGATCGCTTCGACGCGGAACAAGGGACGCCCGAAAAAAGTCTGAGCTCGCTACCGAGTGGAGCGAAGGCTGAACCCATCGGCTCGGAGGGAAAACGACCAAGAGTAGCCTTCCGATGGCCTACTGGCTGACGGGGGTAATGCTCCCATTCGTGTGCACGCCCTGCAAGTCGCGCAGCAGGTGAGGATGGTATACTTAGACTGTCCCGAAAATGCTTCTTCTCGGGACAGTTATGAAATCGAACACTCGAATTGCCAAGGTAAAATCTCCCAAGCAAAGATCAGCACCAAACACTGTTAATGGGACAGTTCCTCCGCCTCGGATCGAAAACATTAAGCGCCGACCACGCGAATATCTAACTGTCAAGGAAGTGGGGAGGTTGTTAGATGGCGCGCGCGATCGAGGCCGCTATGGTCATCGTGATGCGACAATGATCCTTGTCGGTTACCGCCATGGGCTTCGCGTGTCCGAACTATGTGCGTTGCGTTGGGACCAAGTTGATTTCGAACGGGGCATGCTCCATGTGCGACGAGTGAAGAACGGAAGTCCGAGCGTGCATCCACTTGGCGGTACTGAAATTCGAGCGTTACGTCGATTACGGCGCGAACAACCTGAATCGCGGCACGTTTTTCTCACTGAGCGATTGTCGCCAATGTCACCGGCTGGATTTCGAAAATTGATTGCGCGTACAGGGGAGGGAAGTAAGTTTCCATTTCCTGTGCATCCGCACATGTTGCGACATGCCTGCGGTTACAAACTTGCCAACGATGGCCAGGATACGCGAGCGCTCCAACACTATCTTGGGCATAAAAATATTCAGCACACGGTTCGTTACACCGAGTTATCACCGGACCGCTTCAAATCATTTTGGGAAGATTGACCCCTAGCGCCGCTTGCTGCGGTGCGGCAATTTGGTCGCTGTTGGAGGCATAGCGGACATTGAGCGACCATCGAAAATTGGCAGCTTGTGACCCATTTCGGAAGTGGAGTGTGCGTCGCAGCACTCGAAACGAAGGCTAATCTTGCGGAGGGGTCCGTAACGAAGAGCCGGTTGCGGGACGCTCCCTAATCGACCAATGTTGGGGGCGATGCGTCTCATTTCTTGCTGCATGGTGCTGCTGGCGGCGCTCACTACGGAATCCTGGGCGGCCACCCGCGCCTATGTGATGAACGGCCTGTTTGTCGGCACCGGGCTCGCGCGAATTGCCGATCAGTTGCGCGCGCGCGGCGACATCGTTTTCTACGGCAGCTTTGAGCAGAATCGCGCCTTCGCCGCGGATGCCTGCGCGCATATCCAGGACCGCATCGTCGTCATCGGCCATTCGTTCGGTGCCGAGCGGGCGGCGGAGGTGGCGACGCAGGCCGCAGCCTGCGGCGCCCGCGACGTAACCATGATTGGCGTCGATCCGTCGGCCCCGGCCGTGGTGCGCGGCGTGGCGCATGCGGTCAATTTCGTCGGCGAACTCGGCGGGACGATCGCAGGCGCCCAAAATATCCCGGTCCCCGGCTTCACCCACATGGGCATCATGGAGAGTCCCGCGATGCAGGAGCGCATTGTATCGGAAGTGGAATCAGCAGGTAGCCAATAGTCCGCATGATCGTGGTGACATGCGGGACGGGCTGTTCACCACTTGAATAGTTAGGCCGTGCACTCATAGATCCGGGTACCACTTCAACGAGGGTCGATCAATCAATCTTAAGACCGCAAAAGCGCTCGGCATTACATTCCCGCTCTCGGTATTGGGTGGCGCGGACGAAGAGATCGAATAACAGTCTGTTTCGCTGCACTGGATAAGTCCGCCTAAGACCCGTCGCTGCACTTCTCGGCCTTCTGCATCTAAGCCGGCTTTTGGGCAAACCGGAAGTGCGTCAGCAGTTTTCGCCGGTAGCGGAAATACCGCACGAAGGATATTCTTCTCTTATAGCCAAATGGAATGTTTTCGATGGCAGCCGATCAAATCGACTTCTGGTTTACGATGGGCAGCACGTATTCATACTTAAGCGTGATAAAATCGTTGATCTGGAACGATCCAGCGGCATCCGATTTCGTTGGCGACCGTTTCACTTGCTCGTCATTCTTCAGGAAATGAAGCACGTTCCGTTCGCGGACAAACCGGCTAAGTCCACATATATGTGGCGCGATATAGAGCGACGAGCAGCGATGTATGGCATGCCTGTGTCGTTGCCCGCACCGTATCCCGCGAAACAGTCGATCGTGGCGAACCTCGTCGCGAGCGTGGGTATGCGCCAGGGTTTGGGCGTCGATTTTGTCCGCACCGCTTATCGCCGCTGGCTTCAGCTTGGTCAGGAGACCGGGAGCGAACCCAACATATCGGAAAGCTTGCGTGACATTGGCCAAGAGCCGCAGTCGGTGCTCGCGTTAGCGAGCGCGGACGACGCGAGAGCCACTCTGACGGCAGAAACGAATGTCGCCAAAGACCTTGGTATCTTTGGGTCGCCGACTTTCGTGGTTGGGCGTGAGCTTTTTTGGGGAGATGACCGCCTTGAGGACGCGATCAGCTGGTACAGATACGGCTGCGTGCGGTCTCGGGCTGACACGTGGGACGTTCCGGCGCCGCGTGATGTTCCGGAGCCAGATAGTCTCGGTGGATGAAATTTACCCACGGTGGGCAACGCTTTTAGCGGCTCATCAATTTGGTCGCGATGAGAGGGATAACGGACATGCCTCGGACATCGTCAATCGGTCGAAGTTGACCCGTCTCGACCGTTTGCTACGAGGCTTCGGTGCAGCGCAGCACAATGCAGCGTGCAGCTATCCCGAATTTCAACGCCTCTTTTGCTGTTTGGCGTCCAGCATCTGTTCGGACTTGACGCCGCGCCGCCGCATGGCGCGCTCCGACGCAATCTCGTTTAAAGCGACATCATTCACGTCAACAGCTTTGCGGAACGCTCGCCCCGGAAACAGGCAGCGTGCAACGGCATTAAATGTCGATATTTCGGCTGATCGGGCCGGCCTCATTCATTTGATCAGAATTGTTGCGCGCTAAGGGATTCCTGTTCAGTGCGGCAGGCTTCGGCGAAATCGCAAAGAAGGTCGGCCTCCTCGTTATTCGCCATTGCCCGCAACTCCACGAATGTTTTGTTCAGGCTCCGGATACGTATCGAGAATTTTTTGCACTGCTTGTTGCGCGCTTTTGAAGACCTTCGGCGAAGACAGCACGCGCATCCTGCCGAGCGTTGTGTAAAGCTCGACTAGGGCGGGAACATCCGGTTCATTGCGCCGCAGCGCGTCGGCATAAGATTTCGTGGCCGATTTGATGAACGCCGTGTAAAGGTCTTGCCATCGGATCTATCCTGCGCAAGCCACTCTGCGCGTACTTGCTTCCGCGAACTCAACCACGACGCAACACCATATGTAAGTCCACCAATTGCAGCTCCTGTGAGCGCCGCGAGAGCCGAAATGATTGACGCGTCCAAGGTGCCTCCGCCCGTTCTCTCGCTATCTCTGTGAGCGCGCCACCACACGCTATGTCCTGAAACGCCAAAGTCAGAGATGCTCATCCAGTTCTAAAGGTCACTTGCTAAGCAATGGCGCGGCTGGCGGAGGCGGACTACCGCTAGGAGTCCAAAGTGGGATAGTGATGCGTAA
>CAWCQV010000022.1:0-35401 GCA_963797775.1 uncultured Alphaproteobacteria bacterium
CCACAGGCGCCCCCACGCGATCTTAACCGGTGGCGCCTTAAATAGCCGCCGCCGAATCGGCGCTCGCAACGCCGTTAGCCGAAGAACCGGCGCAGCCGCTCAGAAAAGCTGCGCCGATCGCCAGGATCATGCGCGCTATCATGCGAAGCGCGCGACGTTCCCGACTGGTTGGCCGCTTCCTGAGACAATACGCTTTCGGTATCTGCCACCCCTAATGGCGCAGGCAAGCTCGAAGGATCTAGATCTTCCAATATCCCCATTGGACGCGTTAACACTAGGCGTTGCGCTTCTTCGGGACCAACCCGCTTTGCCACCAGGTCCCGCCCGGCCGCTAAATCCGGCGGTCGGCGCTCAGCATCGTGAGCATCGGTGGCAATAAGGTGGACACACCCCTCGTCCAACATCCGTTCTGCCCAGTAGAGGGCATTGCGCCCGAACGCGCCAGCAAAAGACCCCGCCGTGATCTGCATCCAAACACCGGAACGGACCAGTTTTTTGATCGTTTCATAGCGCGACGGTACCCAGGACAGCCGCTCCGGATGGGTCAGGATTGGGACGTAGCCCGCGACCACCAAATTGAAGAAAAAATCCTCCAGCTGCGGTGGTGCCGTGTGGTGCGGCGGTTCGACCAGCACGTAGCGCGAATCAGCAATGGTCAGGAGCCGGCCGGAGCGAAGCCCGCCGATGAAATCCGGGGCCATATGGACGTCGGCGCCCGGGACGAGGCGAAGCGCAATGCCCTCGCGATCGAGAAGCGCCTGCAGTCGTTGGACCGCGTCCCGGATGTCCGGACCCGAGTTATGATAAAGCCCGGGCAAAATATGCGGAGTGCAAGCGACGTCGGTTACACCCTGCGCGACCATCTGCCTCGCCATCGCCAGGGATACGGAAGAATCGCTAGCACCGTCGTCGATTCCCGGCAGAATATGGCTATGCAGATCGATCACAGGCACTGATTCTCCAAAAACATTTAGTTTCGTCAGGTACTTAGTACTCAACAATTAAAGTAACATTATGTGTGCCGAAATAAAGAGCAATCCTCAATCTCAAGATCAAGCGCCGCGAGTCCTTCCGCCCCTTCGCCCCCTCGGTGCTGCGCGAGGCGGTCGCCGACTGGTTCGAGCGCGACGACGACGTCCCGTTCATGCTGCAAGTCTTGCCCATTCGCCCCGAACGCCGCGGGCAAATACCGGCAGTGACCCACGTCGATGGCACCGGGCGGCTGCAGACCGTCGATCGCGCCAGTAACCCGCGCTACTACGCCGTGATCGAGTCATTCTTTCGACTGACCGGCGTTCCGATGGTGTTGAATATATCATTTAACAAAAACGAGCCAGTCGTCTGCCGGCCGGAAGAGGCTTGGGACAGCTTCTTACGAACAAAATGGATGTTTTGGTCCTGAGCAATTACTTGGTACGGCGCGAAGCGGCTGGGGCTGATGCTTAGCGACTCCATTTGGGTCGCCTTACGATCTTGTTAAGAAAGGATTGAGACAGTAGTGGCATTTGGTTGGGGGCTCAATATGCCGACCTATGCAGACTTTGTTGAAGTGGCAAGAGTAATCGCGATGCAATCTCACGTCACCGCCAGCAAAGAAGTCGCACGCGAGCTGTGGCGCTTAGCACAGGACTATCAGGTAAAGGCAGCAGCGCTCGATGGCGGAACACTCCCCTCCATTGGCGATCCGCCTACGCGGCTGGCCTCAGCAATGGCATCGACAAGCGAGCCTTAGTGCAAGCTTTGTTCGGTTGCTGACGGGAGTTTGTGCGGCGGGGCACCTACGAGATGCCCGCCTCGTGTCTCTGCTTTAACCCCCGACAACTGACATTGATCGGAGGCCCCCACCTCGGCTTCGGGCCAACACCGGTCACCGCCGGTCGACATCGACCCGATTCTCGACATCGCACGCCGGCCTGATCGAGGATGCCGCGGTGCAGGAGGTCGTAATGGCGCGCATAGACGCCAAAGGGCTGATCAATCGCTCGGCAAGTCTTCGGCCTCGAGAGCGCGGCGGCAGTTTTGCAGAGCACATATTGACGCGCCAAGCACTGCTTGACGGCCCGTAACAACAGCTATGCAACTTGCCGCTGGTGTGCGGTTCCAGGTTCGGAAACCGCCGGATCGCAGACCCATGCCTCCTTAGCAAACCACTCGTGAACGGCGCTGCAAAACGGACAATAGGTCCTGCTGAAGAATACCGGGCTCGAGCGGAAACTCGCAGATTCAACGTATCTGCCCGTGAAGATTGCTTGCCCTGTCCGGGGGCACCGGATCATTAGCGCACCCATGAAGGTAATCCTCTAGCAAACGCATCAGTGCACGTACCGCCCAATTGCGAAGAAATGATAAAAGCCCGGTGACAATGGCGCTGATTAATCGCGGCTCCATTAGTTATCCGCATTATCTTGGGCGCGGCGGTCCTTCTATTTGCGTGATTCGTTTTCGCGAATATCTATTTCTTCCCGGAAGCGACGGGTTCGCTTCGCAAAGTCGATGTGATCGAACGATCGCCATCAGGTGTCCGCGTCAGGTCCGTTAAGCCCCTGATCGCGACCAAATCGCGGACGTCTCGGCACTTCGGTTTCGGGCCAGAGGGAGACACGGTGTGGACGTAAATGCCCGTCCTGCCTGTGGCGCAGGTCAGTCGCTCAAAATGGCCGTCCTTATAAAGTTGCCGTTCAATCCACATCGCGCCTTTATACTAGTGGTACTATCTCGAGGTAGTCGAAGAGGATTGCCAAGCAGACCTCGGAATGGGAGCAACTTGAGACGACGTCGAAGAACGGCGACGAAGTAGACCTCGCCACTCCTAAGTCTCCGGAAGACTTGGTAGATCAGCTTGGCCTCAAGATTGCATTTTTGGTACTGTTCGTTGCGCTCGTCCTCGCAGCAATATGGGTGCTAAGCACCCCCAGTTTTCAGAAATGTATTGCATTAGAAAATGCGACGCAGCGCGACGCCTGTTACAGCGAACTCAGAAATGAACTATTGAAACGAACGCGGGCGAAACCAATGCCAGCGATAACAGCAGTGCTCTTAACAACGGCAAGGACTGCCTCCTTCAATTGCAACTATTGGACGGTTGTGAATTGATGAGCATCGTTGGCGTCGACATCGGCGGGACCTTCACCGACCTCGTGGCCTACCGCGGCAATACCATCGTCACGTCCAAAACGTCGACTGTTCCGGCGGACCCGACCGAAGGGATGGCCAATAACGCATGGCAAATCTTAGGAATTGGAGTAAACGATCATGCAAACTTGCGCTCGGCGCTTCCTTCAGCGCCCCCGCGCCCGCACTGTTCGGCAGTGCAAGTTCGTGATCCGAGATCGGGACGGCTCCCGGCGCGACCTTGCACCGTTATCGGCATGATTTCGCCGCCGAACCGGTGCCGGAAGGCCTTGGCAACTTCCAAACCCTCAAAGCACCAGCGCCAGAACTCCAGTTCGCCTTCGTAATAACGCCGTCCGCGACGCTGCGGGTGCCTGCTGTAGTGGTGCCAGGCATTGATGGCATTGAGAGTCCAGTCGAAGCCGCCATCGGGGACGACGATTTGGACGACAAAGGGAAACTCGCGCTCGTTGGCGTGGGCCGCAACTTTTTTCATTCGCAGTAAATTTGCCATGACTGAGCTGCTCCAAAGATTGCACAGATGAGAATCCGCCGACAACGTCGAGTCACTAGAGGAACGGTTGGAGCGATGCGGTGATCCCGTCGAAACTAGGAACCAGGAGGTTCAGCGCGGCCATCACCAACAGTCCGAGAGCGCAGAATATGATGAGCGCGAGAAGCTCGGGACTTGTGAGCGTCGCGACGAATCGATCCCATGAGGTCACATTGCGAGGAAGTCGGGGATCCATGGGATCGGCCAGGATCAGTCGTTCGCTTCGCAGAAAAGAAGGATACATGGAGGCCTCCATTTTTGGCGCCGTCGTCAGACTGAACAGGCTGTAATCAGGCGGCTGGCTCTGTTTGTTGCGGTGTCAAATGTGACCGTCCGAAGCGACGATGTCTGTGCCGCGGGTCACAGCAAAAAAGCCTGCGCCACGAACATTTGTGCGCTAGCCGGGGGGCCAGGCTCCGGCGCAAGTAATCGGCTCAGTTCTGCAACGGAAGAGGACTTTGCGCCGCGGCGGCGGGGATCGGCTACATCGAATCGACAACTTTGCGTAGCGCCTCGGGCTTGAGAATGATCGTCCAGCGATCTTTCAATTCCAGAATGCCCTGGCGCTGCCAATCGCGAAGGCAGCGGTTGACCTTTTCGCGCGTTCCGCCCGCCATTTCCGCCAATTCGGTTTGGGAGAGCGAAAGTTTGATCGGCCCGCGGCCTTGCGGCTGGTACGACAGCAGCGTCTTGGCGAGCCGCACCGGCAAATTAAAGAACGCAATATCGGCCATACGCTCGTCGGAGCGCCGGATCCGTGCGCACAGGATTTCCATTAATTTCATGGAGGCGGCGGGATTGCGTTTAAGAAATGGCATTACATCCCGCCGCTCAAGGACCATGACCTCACAATTCGTGAGCGCCGTGGCGTCGGCGGAGCGTGGCTTGCCATCGAGCAGGGCTATTTCGCCAAACAGGTCCCCGGGCCGCAGATCGGCAAGAATGATTTCCTTTCCCCGCGCAGTGGGACGCGAGATACGCACCGTACCGAGGACCACCGCCATCATGCTGTCGCCATGGTCGTCAAGCCGACATATCGGCTCGCCGGCGCCAAAACTGCGGAGCCGTGCGTATGTCGCGATTTCGCGGCGTGCCGTATCGTCGAGTGACCCGAACAGCACGCACTTTTCCAGCAATTTGCGGCCACGTTCATTTGCGGAAATGTTCACCATGCCATTTTCGCCGCTGCTGCTATGCGTAATGCGTCACCGGTAAATCGATCTAATACGCCAATTTTCCCTACTATTCCAAAGCTGACATCGAGAGATGCCGATGGATCCCAGGTTTCGGCGATCGAGCAGAGTTTACGAGTTGAATACGTCATGTCCATATTTGACTTAAAGCCGAGATCGCGGCTCATAGACACAACCCGTCGCCAGCGCATAAACTTAGCGCTCTAAGCACGCTGGCTCGAGGCACTTTTCATGGCCGAGGTGCGGGTACAACGACGGCTGGCTGCCATCCTCGCAGCCGATGTTGCCGGCTACAGCCGCCTCATGGGCGAAGATGAGGAAGGCACGCTCGCGGCGCTCAAAGCGTGCCACCGCGAGGTGATCGACCCTAAAGTGGCCGAACATCGCGGCCGCATCGTCAACGCCCCGGGCGATGCCGTGCTCATCGAATTCGCCAGCGCGGTCGATGCCGCCCAGTGCGCCGTCGCAATACAAAAAGAGATGGCCGCTCGTAACTCGGTCATTCCCGAAGAGCGCAGGGTCGAATTTCGCATCGGCATCAATGTCGGCGATGTCATCGTTGACGGGAATGATATTTACGGCGACGGCGTCAACATTGCCGCTCGCATGGAGACGCTGGCGAGTCCAGGCGCGATCTGCCTGTCGGACGAGGCTTATAAGCAGGTCAAAGGCAAGCTCGCGATCGACGTCAGTGACATGGGCGTGCAGCAACTCAAAAACATCGCGCAGCCGGTGCGGGTCTATAACGTTGGGCTCGGCGAAGCTTCGGCGATCGCACTGCCCGACAAACCGTCAATCGCCGTTCTTCCCTTTCAAAATTTGAGCGGCGATCCGGAGCAGGAATACTTTGCCGATGGCTTCTCGGAAGATGTAATCACCGAGCTTTCGCGTTTTTCGGTCTTGTTAGTTGTTGCTCGTAATTCAAGCTTCAAGTACAAAGGAAAATCGGTAGATATGCGCCAGGTGAGCCGTGAACTCGGGGTGCGCTACGTCCTTGAGGGTAGCATTCGACGTGGCAAGGATCGGGCCCGCATCAACGCGCAGCTTATCGATAGCGGAACTGGGACGCACCGTTGGGCCGAGCGCTACGATTGCGACCTAAACGACGTCTTCACGGTTCAGGACGAGGTCGCGCGCACGATTGCCTCGGTTCTTGCGGCGCATGTGAACAAGGCGGAGGTCGAACGCACTTTGCTTAAACCACCCGCGACTTGGCAAGCTCACGATCATTACATGCGCGCGGCCGCCGCGTGGGCCTCGTTCCAATCCTCGTGGAAATTAGAAAATTTATTGGAGGCGCGACGGCATCTTGCCGAATCGCTAAAGATCGATCCGAACTATGCCCGTGCCCATGCGATGCTTGCCAGCACGCATCGGGTGGCTTGGCTCAATCCTCTAAACGAGGAATATTTAAGCCCATCTGCGCTTGACCGCGCCATTACCTTGGCGCGCGAGGCGATAGAGCTCGATCCAAATCTGCCCGAAGGTTATGCCGAATTGGCATATAACATCATTCGCAAACGCGACTTCGACGCCGCTGCTGCGGCCGTCGAACGGGCAATGGCGTTAAATCCTAATCTTGCCGATTACCGCATTGCGCAGGTACTTTTCTCAATTGGAGACGCCGCCAAAGCCATTGAGCTCGCGAAGATGCAAATGCGGCTCGATCCATTCCATCCGCATTTTGCACCTCTGATAGCGGGCGAAGCTTACTATGTGCTCAAGCAGTATCGCGAAGCACAGCACTGGCTGCTCGAAGCCACGGGCCGCGCCCCCAATCATCAGTACGGCCATGCCTACTTGGCCGCGACCTATGCCCAACTGGGGCAATTGGCGGACGCTCATGCCGAGGCAGTTGAAGTTCTGCGGGTCAATCCAAAATACACCATCGGAAAACAGAGACAAGTTTCCGTTATGAAACGCGCAGAGGACGTTGAACATCTTGTCGATGGCCTGCGCAAGGCGGGCTTACCCGAATAATCGGGTTATCTGGACACTGACCTAACGATCGCCGCGTTTTATCGCTGCGTTGCGCGCTAGGTAGGATCGCCAACATTTTTCGTATTGCGGCAGCGACGGAGCAGGGCGCCGGATTTGCGCGCCGCCGGCATAGATGCCGGAGCAATGTCCACCGAACGTCCTGTTGATCTTTGGCAGTTCTCTAGCGGCGGCGACCTCGCGCAGGTCGGGCTTTGGATTTTCTCGCCACGTGCCTAAGCGCTGCGTTGACGTCGCTGAGCTGCGATTGGACGACTTTCTTGCGCTGCTGCAGCTTCCGCTTCAGGTTGGTTTTTTGCGGTCCGGTTAGTCTCTCAAACCGGACGTGACGTACCGCCCATAAGCACATTGCTTCCCCCCACGCTTCGTGGACCAATGCAATTGGCCTACCGCCTGGAACGTCCAGATAACCTATAGTGTCAAACAATTAGCAACAATAATCAAGCCGTTATCAACGCGGAGAGGCTGTCTTTTAGCGGCTTCTCGGGCAGCAGCGTACAGGGGCATGTCGTGCATCGCGCAGCGCATGAGGGCCTTATGATCTACACATCGACGCCGATCGCTGATTCAACCTATCGGCGAATTGGCCAAGCGGTTTCCGAGGATTCGCCGCCACTGCAGCCAATATTGCGTTATAATCCTCAACCCAGCGTTGACCAGCGACCAATGGGTTCTTATAGCTGCATGAGCCGACAATCCCAGACGATGTCTCATTGAGAGTCATGGTGAGCTGGGTGCGATCGATCGGCATGACCGATTGCCCTTCCCGATAACCGAACGGTCGGACCACCACACCGGGCAGCTTGGCCAGGCGGCGAAACGCAATTTGCAGGACGAAATAGACTTGAATGAGCGATTCCGGATCGAGACCGTATTCGTCCGCTAGTCGGTCGGCGAGGATATCGAAGGGCAGTTCCTGGTTGGCGTAGGCCTGCAAGACGGCGTCGCGCACGCGATCGAGCGTTTCGTGAAAAGTCAAATCGGCATCAATCGTGGTGCGGATAATTGCAGTGTTTGCGAACGGGCCGATGACGCTCTCCGTCTTAAGCTGGGCGCGGTTGGCCATCGCAGTCGCAACGCAAGTGTCACTACGTCCGCCTCGCAGCAGCAGCAGCGCCTTGAAGCCGGCCAACAAAGTGACGAATAAGGTTGCGCCGCGGCCGTGGCTCAAGGCGCTGAGCTGCGCGAGCAGATTATCCGGTATGTGGAGTCGTTCCCTGGTCATGCGCGCGCCGAGCTCGTCGTCGACGTCACTATCGGTGTTGACAAATAAAGGCGAGGCTTTTCGCAGGCGCTTGTGCCAGTAGGCGAACTGTCGGTCTGCTGCCGCACTGGTGGACCACTGCCGCTGCCACCGCACGAAGTCGGAAAACCGAAGCGCAGGTTCAGGCAATTGCGGCTGCCTTCCGGCTGAAAAATCGGCATAGAATTTGGCAACGTCATCCATGAATGCGCCCATCGACCAGCCGTCGATGACGATATCGTGCACGACCAGAAGCAAAACATGATCGTCGGCGCCGAGCCGCAACAGGCGTGCGCGGAACAGTGGCGCACGGCTCATATCGAACGGCTTCAACGATTCTCGCTCGGCTGCCAGCGTCGCCTTTCTGCGCAGCAGCGCCTTAGCTCGAGGGTTTCCGGCGGGCACGCCTGCGGCAAGATCTTCCACGATGAATGAGGTCTTGATCTCGGTCGGTGGGGTGATGAAAGCAACGGGCTGCTCGTCCCGCCAGGCAAAACCCATGCGCAGCGAGTCGTGTCGATGAACGACCGCAGCCAAGCTACGCCTGAGCGCGGTGACGTTCAGTGATCCCTTCAGCCGATAGGCGAAGGGCAGGTTGAACTGGGGCAGTCCAGGAACTTCCCGCTCGATTCGCAGCATCCGCTCCTGCACAATGGTGACCGGCTGCGGACTGTCTTTCTCGATGCGCGCATTGGCTTTTGTCAGATCGCGCAAGCTCGACCCTGGAGGGCGAGAAGCCCTTCGCGATCTCTGAAGGCGCGCTGCGAGAGCCGCAACGGTTGGCGCGTCGAGAATATCCTTGAACGACAAATCAACGCCAAATTGCTCGCGCAGACGCGAAAGCATCCGCGTCACCGTTATGGAATCCACCCCCAACGCGAAAATATCCTGGTCAATGCCGATCTGCTCGACATCGAGCAGGTCTGCCCAGATTTCCGCAGTTTGCCGCTCAAGTTCAGATCGTGGCGCCGCCATCTTACGGCCGCGTTGCACAAGCGCGGTGGGCTGCGTCAGGGAAAGTGCGGCTGCGAGCTGACCGCGCTTGAGTTTTCCGCCGGCGCCTTTTGGGATATCCGGCACAATGCAAATCAGGCCAGGGACCTTGAAGCTGGCGAGCCGTTTGCGGACAAAGTCCCGGAGCTTCGGCGCGCTTACCGTAGCGGTCGGCCGCAGGACTACGGCGGCAGCGACGTCCGCGCCAAGCCGTGCATGGGGAACGGAGAAAGCGGCGGCTTCAACCACATCCGGATGGCTCAGTAATGCCTCTTCCACCTCGCCCGGCGCGATCTTCTGTCCGCCGCGGTTGATCACCTCTTTGATGCGGCCGACGATGAAGAGATATCCCTCCTCGTCCAGGTAACCGAGGTCGCCGGTGCGAAACCAGCCGTCCCGAAAAGCTTCCCGGGTGGCGGCCAGATCATTGTCGTACCCTCTCGTGATGGTGGGACCGCGCAGCGCGATCTCGCCGTGCTCGCCGGGCGCAAGCCGCAGTCCCTCGGCGTCCAGGATTGCGATTTCCGCCCCCGCAGAGCGGCCGACGGAACCAAGCTTTCGCCGGTCCAAAGGATTCGCGGCAATCTGGGTCGCCGCTTCGGTCATGCCCAAGGTGTCAATCACGGGGACACCGAACAGTGTTTCCAGTTTCCCCAGCACTTTCGCCGGCAGCGTCGAAGACGCCGAACGGATCAGCCGTAACGATGATTGTCGCGCGCGGTCCTGGTGTCTCTCGGCTACCGACAAGACGGCTTGGTGTATTGTCGGAACCGCCGTGTACCAGGTCGGTCGAAACTCCGTGAGCCAGTCAAAGAATGCGGCTGGGTCGAAGCCCGGGGTACAGACCACACTCGAACTCGCGGCAAGCGCGGCGATTACCCCGGAGATCAAACCATGGCCGTGGAATAGCGGCAGCACGCTCAGCAAGCGGTCCTGAGGTTCAAGTGCAATCGCCAAGCCTACATTGTAGGCCGATAGACAAACGCTGGCATGGGTGAGCGGGATCGTCTTCGGCCGCGACGTGGTCCCTGAGGTCAACAGGATAAATGCGTCATCGGCGCCCGACGCAAAATCATCTTCGCTTGTGGGCCGGATCGCCGGTCCCGTCGTGCTGAGCAACCCGGGTGCGGTGCGAATCGACAGATCAAAGACCGATATGCCAAGCTCACATGCGACCGCGCGGCTGGCCGAATTGATGTCAGGGCGCGTTACGAGTGCCGCTATCCGCAATTCAACGAAATAACGCCGCCACTCGTCCGCGGTGAAGCTCGGATTAAGGGGCGCACAAACCGCGCCGGCCGCAACCGATAGGAGCGCCGCCGCAGCCTCTGGTCCGTCGGGCAATACCACGGCCACCCGATCGCTTCGACCAACGCCGGCGCGGCGCAGGATGCCAACCGTATTTTTTGTACCTGCCCAAAGTTTTCCATATGTCACCGGCGGGCGCCCCGGCGCCAAAATGGCAGTGCGGTCTGGCGCGGTTCGGCCATGATGAACAAAAAGATCTTCGAGACACGAAAAGACGCGGCGTCCGGCGTTTTTATTCGCCTGTTCGCGTCGCAACTGCTCAGGAATGCTCGACAAGGCAGCCCCTATTCCAGCGCATTACCGATGCGTCTCATCTCGCGCCGCGATCCAACCCAATGCAAGTCCGATGACACCCGCTCCTTCACACGACCCGAAGGCGCACGGCGGACAAACGCTAACGCCACCAAATGGGTTGAAATGCAAAACCGCAATTCTACCATTCGGCCATTTCGAACCACTGCCTTGCGTTTGAGGAAATCGACCTTGACGTCGCGATGATTAAGAAACATCCGATCGAGCTCGGCAACGGCCTTGTACACGGCTTCTTTGGCGACGAAGAGCAGGCGTCCGCCATAAGCATAAGTGTCCAATGCTGATAGCTCTGAGGGCGTTGCAATAATCTTTAGCAATTCAATTGGCACCGCTTCGGCGGGTTCGACATCAATGCCGATACTTGCAAACTCGCGGTGCGACGCCAGCGCCGCGACTGCGACATGCGCATCGTGGGCCAATGAGCCGACGATTCGTGGTGGCCAAATCGGGGCTCCGGAGGATGATTTGGGCACCGCGCATATTTCACATCCAGTGCGAGCAAGAAGCTCGCGGGCCACGATGCGGGCTGCCCCGCTGGAGCGACGAACTATTGTGCTGGATGAGGCGACGGCCTCCTCAGGAAAGAGCGCGTATTCGTCACCTGGCGAAATTAGACGATGACCGATCATAATTCCTGGCAAGGCAAGTCGTTCGATTGCCGTCTGTAGGAGTAGATCGGTCGGTGCGAGCATTTGTCGGTCAAGGTAGGGATAAAGTGGATCGCCAGTTCCCCGCCAGATCTGCGGCAAGCATTCACCAGCGCCCACTGTAGCATGACTGCTTTATGGACGAAACGAGTGGCCCCAACTTACTTTGATCCGGCACCGCCGGATTCACGGTGTTGCCGATGAAGATCGAAGGCGTTTCTGCAGTGCAGACCAGTGCCCTCCTTCGACGGCGATGCTAGACTCCGGTCCTCGGCTTGTAGGGCGGCCCCTGAGACCGATCGCCGAGGGAGGATCAATGAATGTTTGAAGAATTTCATCGAGCCTTGCGGACGAAGGTCAGATTTGACGAAGAGCGAGTTGCTCGCGATTTGATTCACGAAGAACATTTCCACAGCACGGCAGGCAGCGCACGACTCGCTGCAGAAGAATATCTCAACAGCTTCCGGGACATTATTGGAACAAAAACCGAGGAGTTGAATCATCTCGGTCGCCATCCTGAGAGTGACCTGATCGACGCCGGGATCGAATATAGGCTGCATGCCGAAAAGCCGCAGTTCGCGACGACCACAGTCGCCTATTACCAAACGATTTTCGGATTGCCGATCTGGGAGGCTGGCCTGGCTGTGCACATGAAGCACGAGCCATTTCGGATCGTCGGCGCGCAATCAACCCGACATGCCAAGATCAAGATTGCCAAGCCCTCGGCAAAATCCGTCGCTCGGCTAAAGAAGCTCGACGCACCAACATTGGCAAAGCTCCTCGGCATCGCGGGAAGCAAGACAGTCTTTGATGCTAAGTCAGTACGCGTACTACACCGGCGGCTCATGATTTATCGCCATGAAAACTCCAAACGCATGGTCCAGCCGCAACGTCGGACCGAAAAAGCGCGCAAGGCGCAGGCGCTCGATCATCCCACGCTGCCGCTGCCACCGATGAAACGCGGCATTGCGGAGGGCCGGCATTACGTCGTTGCCGCTCTCGACTTCCGCACCGTTTCGCGACCGTTCGGCGTTCTCCACTGGGTCGCACTGGTGGAGGCCGAAACGCTCTCGGTCCTCTATCTGCGCGCTTTGGTCGACCATGTTTGCGGCCTGGTGTTTCAAACAGATCCGATGACCCTTGCCGGCGGGCCTTCGGCGACCGCCAACACTCGCACTCTCAATCGGCTTCGCAGCTCGGTCACTCTGCAGGGGTTGAAGGCTGCCGATGCTGGGACGTGCTCGTTGTGCGGCGAAATCATCGAGATTCGCGATTTCGAGCCTCCTCCCGCCGTACCGCCTACGCGGCCGGCGGGCTCGGCGTTCGACTATCCGGCGCGAACCAATCAATTCGCTGCCGTCAATGCCTATTACCATTGCGATCGGTTCTTCCGTCTCGTCGAGGAGCTTGGCTTCCCCCGAGCCAGCTATTTCAAAGCCACGACGTTTCCCATACCGATCGACCATCGCGGGCGAATAGATACGCTCAACGGCATCGAGATCAATGCACGCTGCCAAGGCAATACGACGGCGGACGGCGGACTCTTGAACGTTCGTTTTGCACTCGCCGATCTGCGCGACACCACTGATCCTCTCGGCATCGCCAGCGACTGGCGAGTCGTGCTCCACGAACTTGGCGGCCACGGATTACTCTGGAACCACATCAATTACGGGATGTTTAGTTTCGCTCACAGCGCCGGCGACAGCTTCGCGGCGATCCTCAATGATCCAGATAGCTACGTGAGGGATCGTACCCGGTTCGTCACCTTCCCGTGGATACCGTTCCTTAAGCGTCGCCATGATCGCAAGGTTGCGCAGGGATGGGGCTGGGGTGGAAAGAATGATTTGGGCGTCAACCCGAATAGAGCGCTGGATCCCAAAGGCTACCAATCGGAACAAATTCTCAGCACGACCCATTTTCGCATCTACCGCGCGATCGGTGGCGATGCGGCACAGCCCAACATGCGCCGCTTCGCCGCCAGTTTCGTCGCCTATCTCATGCTGCGGGCCATTGGCAGCTTCACCCCCGCGCACCCTCCGGAGCACGTCGCGGCCTATGCCGCGGCGCTGATGATTGCCGACGCGTTTGAGTGGACGAGCGAAGGCCACGCGGGCGGCGCCTATGGCAAAGTCATTCGCTGGGCGTTTGAGAAGCAGGGACTCTACCAACCACGCCCGTCCAGGAGCCCGGTGAGAAGGGAAGGTGCGCCGCCGCTCATCGATGTTTACATCGAGGATGGCCGGCGCGGAGAATATCGGTATCAGCCTCGATATTGGAAGTGTCTGGCGATCTGGAACCGCCGTGCCGCTGACAGCGGCAGAACCCATCAGGAGCCGATTGCCGGTACAACTAATTTCGCCTACGTCAAGATCAAGAACCGCGGCCAAACGACGGCGACGGGGGTTACTGTAAAGGGATTCCACCACAGGCCAGCGGCCGGCCAGGTTTATCCCGGAGACTGGCAGCCTATGACTACAGCAGAGCTTCCCGCCCCCGATGTTCCGCCCAATTCGGCTTCCGAAATCACGGTCGGTCCGTTCGCATGGGAGCCCTCGGAAGCCGGCCGCGACTGCATGATTATGGTGGTGACAGCACCGGGAGACGCCAGCAACATCGACCATTTCGCGCAAAGAAAAGCGATTCCGGAATGGCGCTTAGTGCCGCATGACAACAATATCGGCGTGCGCAGCGTGTTTGCGGTCGAAGGGGGTGGAGTGCAAGGCCTGCGCGCTGCTTTTGACGGACTGCATTTCGTTGTCAAGAATCCGCATGACAGGCCTGCGCGAATGGTCGTCAAACCCGTACTTCCGCCTCTGCTTATCGAGCACAACTGGCAATTCCGAATCACCAGTCCGGGAGGACGAGCCTTCTCGCTCGAAGCCCACACCAGCCGCGACGTCGCTATGAGGCTAAAGGCCGGCAAGAAATTTACGGCGAAACAGGTCAGAATGCAGCGAAACCGCAACATCGATATTGAGGTGTTCGCCGACGACATCCTTGTTGGCGGCATGACCTATACGTTGGAAGCAAGAGCGCCGGCGCGACCTAAGCCAAAACGTTCGCGCGCTTAGTGCTGTAGCCTCTTCATTGAACTCCGCGCGCGTGACGGTTGTAAATTGATGAGCATCGTTGGCGTCGACATCGGCGGGACCTTCACCGACCTCGTGGCCTACCGCGGCAATACCATCATCACGTCCAAAACGTTGACTGTTCCGGCCGACCCAACCGAAGGGATGGCCAAGGCGTTTTCGCTCGCGGATTGCGATCTTGCCGCCATGGCTGAGCTCGTTCACGGCTCGACGATCGCAATCAATACTGTGCTGGAGCGAAAAGGCGCCAAGACCGCGCTGATCACCACCCAAGGCATGCGCGATGTCTACACCATCGGCCGCGGCAACCGCCCCGACGCCTTCAATCTGTTCTTCCATCGCCCGCAGCCGCTGGTGCCGCGCGATCTGACGTTTGAGCTGCCTGAGCGCATGAACGCGGCGGGCGAGGTCCTGGTGCCGCTCGATCCGGCGGCCGCCACGCAGCTTGCGCAAAAGCTGACCGCGCTTGACGTCGAGGCAGTCGCGGTGTGCTTCTTGCATTCATACGCCAACCCGGCGCACGAAATTCTCGCCGGGGAGATATTGCGGCGGGTGCTGCCCAACCTTTTTGTCACGCTGAGCCACGAAATTCTCCGCGAGTTTCGCGAATACGAGCGCACTTCGACGACCGTGCTCAACGCCTTCGTCGGTCCGCGGGTCAGCCGTTATCTGAATCGCCTCGAAGGTTTCGCAAAAAAATCGCGCTTCGGCGGCCAGATTTCCATCATGCGCTCGAACGGCGGCACCATGTCTGTCAGCGAAGCGCGGCGCGCGCCGGTGGCGATGATGGAATCGGGACCGGTCGCCGGCATGATCGGCGCCGGGCGTGTCGCAGAGCTTCTCGACATCGCGTGCGCCATCGGCTTCGACATGGGCGGCACCACCGCAAAGGCCTCGTTGATTACCGGCGGCGTGCCGCCGATTGAGGAGGGCTATGTCATCGGCGACGCTTTCAGCGGTCAGCCCATGCAATTGCCGGTGGTCGATATCGTCGAAGTTGGGGCCGGCGGCGGCTCGATTGCCTGGTCCGACGAGCGCGGCGGACTGCATGTCGGCCCGGTCAGCGCCGGCGCCGACCCCGGACCCGCTTGCTACGGCCGCGGCGGCGAAGAGCCCACCGTGACGGATGCCGATCTTATGCTTGGCCGCCTCAACGACGTACGGTTTTTGGGCGGCCACATGCCGCTCGATCGCAGGCGTGCCGAAGCGGCACTCGGCAAGTTCGGGCAAAAACTCGGCCTCGATGCGGTGACGGCCGCGCACGGCATTGCTACCATCGTCGACAATGCGATGTCGCTCGCCGTCCGGGCGGTTTCGGTCAAGCGCGGTATCGACCCGCGCGAGACGACCCTGATCGCATTCGGCGGCGCCGGTCCGCTGCACGCCGTCACCATTGCGCGCGAGATTTCCATTCCCAAGGTCGTCATTCCGAAATTTCCCGGCGCTTTCTCCGCGCTCGGCATGCTGATGGCGCAATGGCGTCAGGATTTCGTGCGCACCCTGATCGGCGAACTCGGCAAAGTCGGTACCGACCTCGCCGCGACGGCCTTTGCCGAACTCCGCGCCGCCGGTGAAGCCGCGCTGGCGCGCGACCGCCTCGTCGGGGGGCAATTCAACTTCGCCGCCGATCTGCGCTATCGCGGCCAGGAACACACCATTCCCATAGCCGTGACCGGAACCCAGGATTTGACGACCGCGACCGAGACCACGCGCGCGCGGTTCGATGCGCAGCACGATAGGCATTACGGCCATGCCGCGCTCGACCAATCGATCGAGATTGTCAATCTGCGCCTCGTCGTCACGGTACCGCGCATGCAGGATACGATCGGGGTTTGGCTGACGGAGCCCTGGAAGCCGGAGGGCAAGGCCGCCGAACAGCGGCGTCCGGTCGTGTTCGCCGATGCCAAGCGCCCGGTCGAGACGCTAATTCTGTGGCGGCCGCATCTTGCCGCCGGCAGCGAGATCGCCGGGCCGGCCTTGATCGAAGAGGCCAATTCCACCACCCTGATCGGGCCTGGCGATCGGGCGGCGGTCGATGCCATCGGCAACATCATCGTCACGCTTAAGGAAGGCGAAAGCCAAGCATGAAGGTCGATCCGATCACCGTCGAGGTTGTACGCAACGCGGTCAACGCCTACGCCGACGAAATGGCGACGGCGTTGTGCAAGTCCGCCTACAACATGATGATCTACGAAGTGCGCGATTTCTGTTGTGGGCTTGTCGACAGCCAAGGCCGCATGATTTCGCAGAACCAGGGCGGCCTGCCGATTTTCCTGGCCGATCTCGGCGTCGCGGTGAAAGACGGCATTGAGCGTTACGGCCTCGACGGCTTCGCGCCGGGCGACGTCGTGATCATGAATCACGGCCAAGTCTGCGGCCAGCATCTCAATAATGTCGTGATCTACGCCCCCTGCTTCCACGACGGCAAAGTCGTGGCGTTCGCGGCCAGCCGCGCCCACTGGGTCGACATCGGCGGCATGCGGGTCGGTTTCGGCTCGGTCGAAACCACCGAGATTTATCAGGAAGGCATCCAGTTCCGCTCACTGAAAATCTACGACGGCGGCAAGCGCAACGAGACGCTGTGGCAGATCATCAACGACAATGTGCGCTTTCCGGAAGCCGCGCTCGGCGATCTGCGCGCCCAGATCGCGTGCTGCCAGCTCGGCCTTCGGCGCTATGGCGAATTGCTGCGCCGTTATGGTCTGGATACGGTCGAAGCGTGCATCCACGCGGTGTGGGACGCGACCGAGCAAGAAGCGCGGGCCTTTATCGGCAAGATTCCGGACGGCATCTATGAGGCGGAGAGTTTTCTCGACAATGACGGCCGCACGCTTGACGTGAAGCTGCGCATCAAGGTCAAGGTGACGATCGCCGGCGAGCGCATGATCGTCGACTTTTCGCAAATGAACGATCAGACCGCAGGACCGATTAATTCCGGGTATTCCGGCGGCCTTGCCGCCGCACGCATTGCCTTCAAATGTCTCACCCAACCGCAGGCGCCGGTCAACGAAGGCTGTTTTCGGCCGCTCGAGCTGGTTTTGCCGCCCGGTAAAATTCTCAATGCCAGATCGCCGGCGGCGCTTGGCTTGTGGAGCATTGCGCTGCCCACCGTCATCGACACCATCCTCAAGGCGCTGGCGCCGGTGCTGCCGGAGCGGATTCCGGCCGCGCACAAAGGCGACATGGGCGGTTGCTCGATCGGCGGCTATAGGCCCGACGGCCGGCGCTTCCTGCTGATGAACATTTTCGGCGGCGGCTGGGGCGGACGACCGCACGAGGACGGCGAATCCGCCTCGGTGTCGATCTGCCAGGGCGACGTCCGCAGCGCGCCGATCGAGCTGCAAGAGATTCAGTATCCGTTTTTGATCGAGCGCTTCGCGCTGCGGACCGATTCCGGCGGCGCCGGGCGCCATCGCGGCGGCCTCGGCGTCGATCTCACCTATCGCGCCTTGCAGCCTTGCGTCGCCAACGTCAATTGCGAGCGCACCCAGGATCCGCCTTGGGGCCTAAGCGGCGGCAAGCCCGGCGCCGTCAACGAGGCGACGCTCATTCGCGCGGACGGCAGCGAGCACAAGCTCAAGAAAGCGACCGGCGTGACCATGCAGGCAGGCGACCGGCTCATCTTCTCGACGGCCGGCGGCGGCGGCTGGGGCGATCCGCGCGCGCGCGACCGCAACGCCGTCGTCGCCGACGTCAACGCCGGCTATGTTTCGCCCGAAGCGGCGCGGCGCGACTATGGATTTCGATGCCGCGCCGGACCAAGCGGCGGAATAGGAACGAAAATGCTCGCGGACGAACGGCGGCAAAGGCTGGCGGCGGCGATGCGCGAGGCCGGCATCGCGCACCTGGTGCTTTACGGTAACGCCTGGCAGGGCGATTACCTGCGTTACGGCGCCGATTTCGGCATTCTCGAAGGCCACGGCATCGCGTTGCTATCCGCCAGCGGTGATGCCGAGCTCTATCTCGATAGCGCCACCGATGCCGAGCGCGCCGAGGTCGAAGTGACCGGCGTGCCGGTGCATTTCGCGGCGAATCTTGCCGGCGCAGTCGGCACGCGGCTTGACCGTGTCGCTAACGAGCGCCTCGCCGCGGCGCCGCGGCGTTTTCTGCCGCGTTGGCTCGCCGATCCGGCGCGCAGCTTCGCCTTAAGCGACGCAACGGCGATCCTCGACAAGCTTCTCATGCATAAGCTCGACGGCGAGATCGCAGCCGTGCGGCGTGCCGCGCAGATCGCCGACGATGCTTATGAGGAGTTCCGGCGCGCGGTGCGGCCGGGCCGGCGCCAGTTCGAGATCGTCGCCGACATCGAAGCCCATCTTCGCCGCCAGGGTTGCCCGGACAATTTCATGATCATCGGTTCCGGCGGCAAAGACGTGTTCGGCATGACGCCGCCGTCCGAGCGCCGGATCGCGGCCGGCGATCTCGTCACCACCGAACTGACGCCCGCGGTCGAGGGCTACTTCGCGCAGATTTGCCGCACACTGGTCGTGGGCAAGGCAAGCGAGGCACAGCGCCGCGCCTTCGGCGTGTATGTTGAGGCCTTGGAGGCCGGCATTGCCGCGGTGCGACCGGGCGGGCGCGCCGCCGACGTGGCGAAAGCCGAGAACGACGTGTTTCGCAAATACGGCCTCGGCGAATACACCAGCAGCCAATGGACGCGCGTCCGCGGCCACGGCATGGGCTTGTTCGCCGATTCGAAGCCGCACATTCTGGAAGACGTCGATACCGTGCTCGAACCCGGCATGGCGCTCATCGTGCATCCCAACACTTATCATCCCGAGGCGGGTTACATCGTGCTGGGCGACGCCGTCATTGTGACCGCGCAGGGCGCCGAGGTGTTGTGCAAAACACCGCGCGAATTGTTCGAAGTCGCCGCATGAGCAATGAGAAACGACAATGCGCCGCGGTTTGATCGCTCGTTCGCTGGTGGAATTGCCCGACGCCGTATTCGAGGCGCGGCTTGAGCGTGTCCGCGAAGCCATGCGGCAGGCGCAATGCGATGCGCTCGTCATCTATACCAACAATACAAGGCCGGCGGGGGTATCCTGGCTCGCCGGCTTTGTGCCGTATTGGTCGGAAGCGTTATTGGTCGTGCCGCGCGAGGCGGCGCCCTATCTCGTGGTGGCGCTCAGCTTTCGGGTAAAATCCTGGATCGAGCGCGTCAGCCGCATCGGCGAGGTTTTGCACACGCCGCGGATTGGGCTCAAGGCGGCGCAACAGATTGCCGCGGCACGCCCGAATGCGGCCGTCGGCATCGTCGATTTCGACGGTCTACCGGCCGGCATTGCCGACGATATGCGCGAGGGCGGGCCCGGCCTCACGCTGCGCGATGCCAGCGCGTTGTTCGCCGCGCTGCGCGCAACGGCCGACCCGGCAGAGATCGCGCTCACGATGAAAGCTGCGGCCATCGCCAATGGCGCGCTCGGCGCCGTGCCGAGCGACGAAGGCCTCAACGCCATGATCGCCGCCGTCGAGCGCACGGCACGCAATCTGCGGCGCAGAGGAGGTTTATGTTGCCGCCGCTCCCGATCTCGACCGCGACTGCCGGTTCAGGCGCATCGAAGGCGAGCCGGCGCAGGGCAAGAGCTTCGCGATCCGCGCAACCGTTGCCTACAAGGGCTCATGGGTGCGCGTTGTGCGCAGCTTTGGCGATGCCGCTATGGCGCAGCAAGCGTCGATCGAGCTTGCCAAAGCGGTCGCGCAATTGCCGGGGGTAAGCGGATTTTCCAGTTTTCAGTCGTGGCTCGTCGAAGGCTGCCGAACGACGCAGCCGCTGGAACCGCTCTTGGGATCGCGCATGGGCCCGTCGACGTCGACACTGCTCGGATCGCTGGTCTCGGTTCAGGGCGTGCTGGCGATCGACGGCCGAACCATACCTGTCGGCGCACCCGCTCTCGTCGGAGCCCACGGCGAGCCGGCAGCGATTCTCGGCGCGCCGGCGTATAATTAAAAGCCGATCGCCGAACTTGATGGCCGCGCGCGGCCGCGGCCTGAAAGTTCGTCACCTTCACCGGCACGAACGCGGCCGTAAACAGCGTCTTGTCGTCGGGAACGGCGGTGAGCAATCCCATATCGATGAAGGACTTTTTGAGGGACGCGACCGCCTGCGGGTCGAACGTGCCATCGGTGCTGAAGCCGCCGATTTGCTCGTCGTAGGCGCGCGCCGTGACCGCGGGACTGGCGTCGATCACCTTGGCTGAAATCTCGACCGATTTGGCTTTGTTCGCCTTCATAAAGGCGATCGTCTCGAACCAGCCCTGGAGAAAGGCGCGCACTACATCGGGATGTTTCTCGATCAGTTCGTCACGCGCCAGAATTACGTGCGTGATGAAATGGTCGACAAAGGGCGTTGCCGGGGTAATGACGCGCCACTCTTTGGCTTCCTCGAGTTTGTAGCCGGCTTCGAGCGAGCCGATATAGCCGTCGATCTGGTGCGTCTTGACCGCGGCGCGCGCCGGCGGCATGCCGCCGATCGGCACCACGTCGATGCCGTTGCCGGTCCAGCCTTCCTTTTCGTTGATGCGTTGACCGAGCCAAGCGGTGAGCGAGCCGACGGTGGTGACGCCGAGTTTCTTGCCCTTGAGATCGGCGACGGTCTTGGCGTCGGAGTCGTAGCCGACCATGACCGCCATGTCGCTCGGCAGACCGTACATCGCGGCGACCGCCTTTGCCGGCGCGCCCTTGGCCGCAAAGGCCATGCCGGGTCCGCTGCCGATGCCGATATCGACGCTGTCGGAGGCCAGCAATTGTTGCAGTTTGGCGTCGCCGGACGAGCTCGATTCCTCGATCTCGAGCCCGTGCTTGGCGAAAATGCCCATCTGCATGCCGATGTCGAGCGGCGTAAAGGCCCAGGCAAACGGCACCACCTTGGCGACGCGGAGTTTTTCCGCGGCATTCGCCGGCGCGAACGTCGCCGCGAGCGGCAGCATTGCGCCGCCTGCGGCACCCGATAACAGGCTTCTCCGGGTCAATCGTCTCATCGTTTCCTCCTACGGTCGCGCGCGCTTCGTACGGATTAAATCTTCAACAGCCGCTTGGCGTTCTCGTAATAGACTTTGTTCTCGTCAGCGGGCGAAAGCCCGATCTTCTTGATGACTTCGACGCCTTGCTTCTTCAGAACCTTCAACGGCGGCGCGTCGGTGCCGAAAATAAAGTGATCGGGGCCCACCGTCTCGCAGCCGCAGCGCGCCGCCGGCGGATGATAGCAGGTCGATTCCAGATACATCATCTTAAGGTAGTGGCTGGGCGGATGCTTGATCAGCATCGGCTCGTAAGGGCCGAGAAAGTAAGCCTCGTCCTGCAGATTGTAGGCGTAGTCCATGCGCCCGATCATCTCGCAGATGCCGCCGCCGAGATGCGTACCGACAAGCTTCAGCGTCGGGAATTTTTCGAAAATGCCGCGCACGATGAGCCGCGCAATCGCCAGCGCATTGTCCATCGGACGGCCGACGCTGGAGGCGAGGCGATAGTCCTTCAATCGCTCCTCGCCGAAGCCGACGGACGGAGGATGGATGACGACCGGCACGTCAAGTTCGGTCGCCAGCTGGAAAAACGGCAGGCATTCGTCGTCGTCGGGATAATGCCCGGGTAGGCTCGACAGGATCCAAGCGCCTTTCAATCCATCGTCTTTGATAGCGCGCTCCCATTCGCGCAAGAACGCGTCATCGCCGCTCGGCACCGCCGAGGCCATCCCGTAGATCGACGGATATTTGTTCTGCAATGAGGCGATGTAGCGGTTCACCTTCTTGACCGTTTCGAGCCGCTGCTCGCGGTCCATGTTGCGCAGCTCGTGAATCGGCTGACTGACAAGGGTGGCGTCGACGCCGGCTTCTGCTTGCGCTTCGAGAACGTTCTCGATCGTCATCGGACAGCGGCCCTGCCAAAACGGCGCGGCCTGCTGTTCCGGCGTTTGCACGTGGGTGTGGAAGTCGATGATCATTTCAGGCTCTGCGAGGCGGTTGCGGGGTGAGCGGTTCAAGCGGTTCCGGCGGGAGCTGCGGTCGGCGACAGCTCCTCGAGAGTCTTGCGCGCGGTCTCAATCGAGAACAACGCGCAGGTGATACCGCCAACTATAGCGAAAGCGGCGAACATGCCGTAAACGCCGCCGACGCCGTAGGCCGGCAGGATGACGCCGACGAGATAAGGACTGACCACCGACGACAGGCGCTGCGAGACGCTGGTCGCGCCGCTACCGATGGCGCGCAAATGATTGGGGTAATTTTCGGCAGTATACATGCCGAGCGCGCCCGGGATCATGCCCATCGCCGCGAAAGCCAGGGTCGCCAGGGACGCCAGCGCGAAGGCGCTCAGGCTCGGCGTGAAGGCGGCGATCAAAAGCGGCACGGCCGCCAGCAGGAACCCTCCGGCAAAAGCGACCTTGCGCCCGATCCGGTCGATCGTGAAGACCGCCAATAACAACACCAGCAATCCGGCGATGTTCACGATGAAACCGTAGAGGTTCGATTGCGAGACCGGCAGATGATAGATGGTGCGCATGATGCTCGGCAGCCAGCCGGTCATCGCATAAGTGATGCCATAGGCGCAGAACCACAGCACCCAGAGCGAAAACGTGCGCTGGCGATAGATGCCGGCAAACAGGTCGCGGAAACGGCCGGTCGACGCGACCGCCGGCGCAATGCCGGTCGGGATCGGCGGCAACGTTACGGCGCCTTGTCTCGAGACAAGCGCCTCAATTTGCGTCAGCGCGCGATCGGCATCGCCGGCGCGACCCCGGCTGGCCAGCCAACGCGGCGATTCCGGCAACACCCGGACCATCGGCAGGGCGAGAAGAACGGGGAGCCCACCCAGCACGAACATCCACTGCCATCCCAAGAGCGGCACCACAAAAATGCCGACCAAACCGACGGTCGTCAGCCCGATCGGAAACATGAGCTGCTGAATGAGGACGAAGCGGCCGCGTCCCTTCGATTTGGCGAACTCGCTGACATAGGTGTTGGCGATCGGGACCTCACCGCCGAGGCCGATACCCTGCACGAAGCGCAATGCGAACAATGTTTGATAATTCTGGGCGAGGACGCACGCGAAGCTCAAAAGCGAGAATAAAATAATGTTCCCAACCATGACTGGAACGCGACCATATTTGTCGGCGAGCCACCCGGACATCAGTCCGCCGATCACCTGACCGGCATAGCCAATCGCGATGAGCGCGCCGATCTGGGCCGGCGCGATGTGCCACAACGGAATAAGCGCCGGTAGGACATAGGCGACGGTGAGCGCATCGAAGGCGTCGGAGAAGTTCGCGCTGCCGACGATAAGGCGCATTTTGGTGTGCCATGGTGAGACCGGCAGCCGTTCCATGCGCGCCGCGATTTGATACCGGTCGCCGGTGTCCGCCATTGTCAGCCTCCCCGCTGCCCTAAAATGCAGTCGACGCCGCTTGAAGATCAGGGCTTGCCGGCAATGGTGAACCAATTCGCCTACCCAGACAACCGGCGGGAGCCGCGGTGCGTTGACCTCGAACGCCCCCGTCATTAAAATCGCTTAAACACCAGCCGTTTGGCAGGAGCGCTCCGTGCACATTATCGACTCGCATTTTCATTGGTGGCCAAGGACTGTTTTCGACAAGCTTTGCAAGCGCCAGGATTTCCCCAATGCGCGCGTCAACAAACGCGGCGGCTACGACTATAGGCGCCGAGCGGACAGCAGCCAGCACCTGAATTCCTGGGCCGAGTGGTTCGATCTCGACAAGCAGTTCGAATATATGGCGAGCCTGCCTCACCAGGTCGACGTGGTCTGCTCGATCGGTCCGTTCTCGGTATCGTTCTCCGACATGCCGCTCGACGAAGGCCGCGACTACGCCCTGATGTGGAACGAGGAAATGGCGGGCGCGCAGAAGAAATATCCCGGCCGCTTGTGGGCGAGCGCGGCGGTGCCGCTGCAGGACACGAGCGCCGCGATCGACGTGGTGAACGACGCGGTCAATCGGCTCGGCCTCATGGGCGTCAATCTTCCCGGCAGCGTCGGCGCTGACGCGCGCATCGATGCCGAGCGGCTGGAGCCGTTCTATGCCCACGTCGAGAAGCTCGGCCTGCCGCTGTTCCTGCATCCGACTGACGTCATCTTCCAAGACATGCTCGACGGCTATGACGGCGCGCTGCATCTGAGCCTCGGCCGCGTCATCGAGGTCAGCGTCGCGGCGATGCGTCTTATTCTCTCCGGCGTGATGGAGCGCCATCCCAACTTGAAAATCGTCATGTCGCACACCGGCGGATCGCTGCCGTACCAGGCCGGCCGCATGGACAAGAACTCCAAGGCCGCCAAGCTGCCGAAGCCGGTGCAGGACTACATGAAGCGCATGTATACCGACACCGTGTCGCCGCATGCCGCCGGCATCAAATTCGCCATCGATTACTACGGCATCGATCACGTGATGTACGGCACCGATTATCCGTGCTGGGATCCGGCGCCGTGCCTCAAGCTGATCGACGAAATTCCGCTTGCGGCCGCCGACAAGCAGAAGCTGTTCTACGACAACGCGCGCCGCATCCTCGGTTTGAAGGATCCGACGCCGAAGGCGCAATCGGCGAAGCGTGAGCCGGCGTTGGCGTAAGCATTATTTCTGCGGCGCAAAGCGCTCGTCGACGCTTTCCCATTTGTCGTAGCCGACGAGCTTTTTGTAGTCCTCGAAATCCATGCCGTCGTTGCGGCGGGCGAATTTTCCGGATTTCATATCGACCAGCACCGCCTCGATCGCCTTGGCGGCATGCATCAGCGTGTCGAGGCCGAGCACCGCGCAGTCAAAGCCGAGCTCGCCGAGTTCCGCCATCGACAGGATCGGCGTGTGGCCGCCCATCAGCGGATTGCAGATTTGCGGCACGTCGAAAGCGCGGCCGATGCGCTTGAGCTCGTCGAGTGAGCGCGGCGCCTCGATGAAAATACCGTCGGCGCCGGCGCGGATGTAACGCTCCGCCCGGCGCATGGCCTCGTCGAGGTCATAGACCGCGCGGGCATCGGTGCGCGCCAGAATCCAGGTTTCCGGATTGAGCCGCTCCGAACAGGCCGCCCTGATCTTCGCCTCCGCCAGTTCGGCGGCGACGACTTTCTTGCCGACCATGTGGCCGCAACGCTTCGGCCACTGCTGATCCTCGATCAGGATAGCGCTCACCCCCATGCGCTCGTAAGCTTGCACGGTATGCACCACATTCTTGACATCGCCATAGCCGTCGTCGCCGTCGACGAATACCGGCAGGTCGCAGGCCGACATGATGTCGCGCACCGCCGCCGATATTTCGCCGAAGCCCATGAGTCCGACATCGGGCACGCCATAACGGGCGCCGACCGCCGGGAAGCCGCCGATAAAATAAGTTTCGAAGCCGATCTTCTGGATGAGCCGGGCGGACAGCGCGTCATGCGCGCCGGGAACAACGAGCAGCCGCTTATCTTTGACGGCCTTGTTAATGATCTGACGAAAACTGGTCGGCATTGGCGGTCCATCCCATGGTTCGGTTCTAAATGGTTCGGATCTCAGCAGAGGACCGAGATGGATCACGGGCGGATTCTCGGCAGGCAGGAACAGCATGCCCGATAAGCGTCGATAACGGAAGTTAGCGATCGCAATTCAAGCAAAACTGTCCGCGGATGTCCTTGGTGGTTGGGCAGTAGGGACTGAACGGTGGCCTTGGGCGCGGCTCCGGAAATTCGCATCTTACATGTCGGCAAGAACGTCCCAGTGATTGCCACGATATCCACCCCATCGCATCGTGCGCCGATGCATGTGCCTGTGGAGCTACGCGACGGCGTTGTCGTCGAGGGCATTTTGGACGCCGCGGCAGAGATGCAAGCGAATCTGATCGGCATGGCGACGGCCGGTCATCGCGGCCCGCTCGATGCGCTCCGCGGCAGCACGACCGAGCGGGTATTGCGCCAGGCGCCCTGCCCGGTTCTCGCGGTCCGCCGGCGGCCGCTAGATCCCGAAAAGTGGGATATCGGTTTTCGGAGAGATGGTGCTCTAGGCCGTCAGCGGCAGTGCGGTCCTCGCCGAGAACACCGACTCGATCTTTGCCTTGAGCGTCTGCGCATTGAACGGCTTGACGATGTAATTATTGACGCCCGCGCGCCGCGCCGCGATGACGTGCTCAGTCTTAGCCTCCCCCGTCACCATGATGAATGGCGTTCGCTTCAGCGCCTCATCGTGTCGTATTTCGCGAAGCAGGTCGTAGCCGGACATCGGCTCCATGTTCCAGTCCGAAATGACCAGGCCGTATCGCCGGCGGCGCATCAGGGCCAGCGCGGCGGCGCCATCATTGGCATCGTCGACGTCGATAAAGCCGATCTGCCGCAACAGCCTTCGCAGGATGCCGACCATTATCCCGGAATCGTCGACCACAAGCACCGGTACCGAAATATCCAAAGCAGGTCTCTGTATTTATCGAGTAACCGCAATGCTACATTTCACACATTTCGGTTGTGTAAACGTGCCCATTTAACGAACATGCAAGAAAAAATGCCCGAGAGGCAGAACGGGATCATGGCGCAAGAGTCATCGCGCAAGAGCCATCGCGCAAGAGCCATGGCGCAAACGTCATGGCGCACGAAATTCATCGCTCAAATAATTCATTGCGCAAAAAAGAATGTCTCCTGACCGCGCTAGCGGCGGCCGGAGACAAGGCAAAAACAGTCAACGAAGCGCCGGCGTTTCCGACGCCTCGTTAAACTGCGGTCAGTGCGAAAAAGTGAGGGGAGTTAGGCCGCTACGCCGGGGCAAGTGTCGAGGCCCGAGCAGAAAGCAAGCGTGAAGGCCCCAGCCTTCTCTTTGACGGTGCCCGCCGCGGCTTCCAGCGCCTCGTCGGATACGTCGAAGGTGAGGATCTCTTCTTCCCTCTGGTCGATGTGGATGTCTTTCATAACCTTGTTCCTTTCGTTCGCCAGCGGCGCCGGCAGTCACCAGGCAGGACGAGAAATTCGTTTAAAACCCCCCCGCCACGTTGCCCATTAAATCATCGGCTGCGGATACTGTAAAGTGTATCCGGCGAATGTGACAGGTGGCTGATTTATGAAGATAAATCCCATGATTTCCATAATAATTCGGGGCCGCAAAAAGGGCCTCCAGCAGCTATATGTGTGCACCGCGGCATAAGGGGCGGTAGGGATTAAGACAGCGGCCGGCGATCGCCCGAAGCCGGCCGGCTATAGAATGCCGCCGCGCGGCTATAGATTGCGCAAGTTGATCGGAGAACGCGCGGTGGATGCTTTTTACGACCGCTTGAGGCTGCGCGCGGCAACTATTGACGAGCTTCTATCGGATGCCGTCACGGCGTTGCCCGGCGCCGATGCCGATGCCGAATTGGTCGCGCGGCGTGTCGCCGCGTGGTGCCGGTCGAGCGCCGCGGGCGACGAGGCGCTGTTCGACCGGCGGCTGGCACGCGACGGCTTGACCCTCTCCCAGCTACGCGAGCGTTTTGCTGCGGTGAGGCCCACTATCGCCGCTTCGCCCCCCGCTTGGCTCGGCGACGCCGCCTGGATCGAGGCGGCGCTGCAAGGCCCAACCAACGGCGCCAAACCGGTAGCGCCGCTCCCCGGCCAACCGTGCGCATTCGAAGAGCTGCTCCTGCCGCTCGTCGCGCAAGCCGAGATGCGGCTGTGGCAGGGACTCGATGCGGCTGCGGCCGGCAATCTGAACGAAGCCGCGCGCGCCCGCCTTTCGCTTGGCCTGCTCCGCGAATTATCCGCGCTTTGTGCCCCGGCCCTCTATGAGCGTTTCGCCAAAGCCCGCAATGCCGATGCAGCGCGCTACGATCAATTCGTCGCCGCCATGCAGTCAGGCGGATTCCGCCGCCTGTTCGAGGACAAGCCGGTGCTGTTGCGCCTGCTGGCAACGCTGGTGCGGCAGTGGATCGACACGTCGCGCGAATTTGTCGGCCGCCTCGCCGCCGATCTGCCGGCGATCCGTCGCCAGTTGCTGCCGCCCGGCGCGGCCGGCCGCGTTGCTGCGATCGAACGCGAGCTCTCCGATCCGCACAATGGCGGTCGCTCGGTTTACATCGTCCAATTCGGCGATGGCGCGCGCATCGTGTACAAGCCGAAGGATCTAAGGCTCGACGTCGCCTGGCATGGCTTGATCGCGCGATTGAACCGCGCCGATCCTCCCGTCGCGCTGAAGGCCGTTCGCTCGATCGCGCGCGACGGCTACGGCTGGACCGAATTCATCGATCATACGGAGTGCGCCGATCAGGACGGTTTTGCGTTGTTTTTCCGGCGCGCCGGCGGGTGGCTCGCGCTGTTCCACGTTTTCGCGGCGACCGACATGCATCAGGAAAACTTGATCGCATGCGGCGATCATCCGGTCCCGATCGATTTGGAAACGATCCTTCAGCCCTCGGCCGACGAGCACAAGGTCCAGGAGCCGGAAGGAGAAGCCTTCAACGCCGCGATGGACGTCATCGCCAACTCGGTAATGACGGTCGGCTTGCTCCCGGCCTATGGACGATCGGTCGACAATAACGTCTTCGCAATGGGCGGCATGACGGCCGATTGGGGCGCCCGCACGGTGATCAAGTGGAACGCCATCAACTCCGACGCCATGCGGCCGGCGAAAGCAACCGAGCCCGGCGAGACCAATACCAACCTGCCGCATAGCGGCGGCCACTACGCGAAATTCGCCGACCATATCGACAGTTTTGTCTCGGGCTTTGCCGATTATGCGAAGTTTCTGCGGCGGCAGACCCGAGCCACGAGTCCGGCACTGTTGTTCGATGGCTTTGCCGGCGTGCCCGTTCGTAAGGTCATCCGACCGACCCGGTTCTATTACATGCTGCTGGCGCGCCTGAAGGACCATCGCAGCATGGACGACGGCGCGGTCTGGTCGGCGCAGGCGGACTTCATGGCGAGGCTGGCGGAGTGGGACCAGCAATCCGATCCGCTGTGGCCATTGCTGTGCGCCGAGCGAGCCGCACTTCTGACATTGAACGTGCCGCACTTTGTTTCGCCCAGCGATGGCGGCGAGATCGGCGACGCCTATGGCGCGTCGGTGCGGACGCAAGCGACCTCCGGCTTGGCGCGCGCGCGCGAACGGTTACAAAACTTCGATGAAAAGGAGATCGCCTGGCAGATCGAAGTGATCAGGCAAAACACGAATTCGATCGAGCCGGCGGCGGAAGCGAGACCGCAAACAGTGTCGCGCGAGGAGACCACGCCGGATGGCGCCGGCGCCGCGCCGGCCAAGGCGACTTTCATCGCCGAAGCCGACCGGATCGCAGCGGAGCTTGCGCGTTACGCCATTCGCCGCGGACCGGCCGCCGCCTGGATCGGGCTCGATTGGCTTGGCGACTCCGAGGTTTTTCAGTTGGTGTGTCTCGGCCCCGATTTCTACAACGGCTCCGCCGGCATCGCGGTCTTTCTTGCGGCGCATGCGGCGACGACCGTGTGCCAGTCTTCCGGCGAACTGGCGCTAGCCGCCGTCGCGCAACTGCGCAAAAACCTGGCAAGCCGCAATGTGCCACGCCAGGCGCGCGCGCTCGGCATCGGCGCCGCCACCGGCCTGGGCTCGATCGTTTATGCGCTCGCCGTGATGGCGAAATGCCTCGACAATGGCGACCTGCTCGCGGACGCCGAGGCAGCGACCAAGCTTTTCACCGACGAGCTGATCGCCGCAGACAAGCAGCTCGACGTCATGGGCGGCAGCGCCGGCGCGATATTGGGGCTTTTGCGCCTGCATCGCGACACCCGATCGGCGGCAGTGCTCGACCGCGCCGTCAAGTGCGGAGAGCATCTGCTGGCGCAACCTCGCGTTGGAGCGGAAGGCCGCCGAACCTGGAGCGGACAAGATCCGGGTGCGAATCCGCCGACCCGCGCATTGAACGGCATATCGCATGGCGCTGCTGGCTTTGCGTTTGCGCTTTCGTCCTTGGCGGCGGCGACCGGCCGCGACGACTTTGCCAATGCCGCGGCGGAATGCATCGCGTTTGAGGATTCGAGCTATGACGCTTCGCGCCACAATTGGCCCGATGTGCGTGGCGGCGGAGCGCCAAGCTGGCCGTGCCAGTGGTGTCATGGCGCGCCTGGCATCGGCCTTGCGCGGCTGGGCATGGAAAGATTTGGCGCACAAAAACGCCGCGCCGAACCGATGGCGACGGATATTCGCAATGCCGTCGTCGGCGTCGAGCAGGCTGCGCCCGGCGCGGTGGATACGCTCTGCTGCGGCACGCTCGGCCGCATCGAATTTATTTGCGAGGCCGCCGGCGCGCTCAATCGCGGCGATCTTCGCGAGCTTGCCGCGCGGCGGTTGCTGACGGTGCTGCAACGGGCGGCCGCGGCGGGCGATTACCGCTGGAACAGCGGCAAGCGGCAATTCAATCTCGGCCTGTTTCGCGGGCTATCCGGGGTCGGCTACACGCTGTTGCGGCAAGCCTTGGCGCTCGATGGCGATACGTCGCTGCCGAACGTGCTGATCTGGGAGTAGCAGGCTTTAGCGGCACCCGAGCTTTTCGGAACGTCCACAACCGCTTTTCGGGCTCCCGCTCACTGCGGCCTGGCAGGCGTACAGGAGGCGACCAGCACCGCCTTGAACATGTCGAAAGACTGCACCTGCACCTGACATTTGGTCGAGGGATCCGGCGCCACATCGACGATCTGGCCGGCGTCCACCTGCTGTTGCTTGCCGTTGATGTCCAGCGTGACATTCTCATTGCTCGGCGAGCCGACCAAGCCGACGGTCAGGCGGCCGTCGCCGACGATGAGCGATTGATTGGGCTGGATGTTGAAGGTGTTCTGTGAGGGCATGATGGCATTCAGGGTCGACTGCGCCTTGTCGAGCTTGGCCTGCAGTTCGGTCGCTTCCGCGCTCTTGGCGTCGAGCTGCCGTTTTGTCTTTTGAAGCTCCGCGCGGAGCTGCTCAATGGCGTTATCGCGGCCGCCTAAGTCGCGTGCGGACAGATAGCGGCCGTAGAGGTGGCCGCCGACCAAGATGCAGAAAGCGGCGATAGCGCATGCGGCAACGATGACGAAGCGATTGTCGACGGTCGGAAACAGACGCCGCCGGGGAGCGGCCGAGGCTGAGCGGCTCCTATTCGTTTGGTCGCTCACGTCGCAATCCCCCTTACGGTTTCGGCTTTGCCGCGGTTTCGGAACTCGTTCCCGCTCCTGGCGGCAGCAGGACCCCTGAGATTCGCGACAGGATAGATTGCAAGTCGGGCAAAGTGAGCGGACTCGTCGACGCTTCCTGGCCCTCGTTATTCACCGGCGTGGTGGATGTTTCAGCGGCGGCCGCTTTGCCCGACGGCGGCGGGGTGGCTTCGCCCGACGATCCCGCGGGCGGCTTCGTTCCGTTCGACCCGCCGACGGCGGGCGGCGCCGGCGTTGGCGGCGGCGTCTTGCCCGGAATTGCCGGCGCGGCGGCCGGCGCGGTCGGAACGTCGTTGCCGAGAATGATCGGCAGTCCGTCCTTACCGGAGCCGATGATCACGATCTTGGTGTTGGGCGACTGCGCCAATGCCAGCGTCGCCTCGATGCCGCGCCAGCGCAGATAGGAGTCGGATATCCCTTGGCTTACCGTTTTCTGGAACGCGGCGATGCCGTCCGCCTCGATCTGCTTGCGTTTCAATTCCTCGGCTTCGCGCTGCACCCGGAATTTGTACTCATTGATCATATAGTACTGCTCGGTCTGCCGATTGATCGCCGCCACGATTTCCGGCGGCAATTCGATCGAGAGCACGAGCGTATCGAGGATCTGGATCGCATTCTGCAGAAATTCGTTGTAGTGCTTCGGGTCGGGTTGTTCCATCGCCTCCGGCTGCACCAACTTGTTAAGATTGGCGGCGAGGCTCTTTTGCGCATTGTCGCGGATTTGCTTCTGGATCGTCTCGCGCGAGGTATAAACCTCTTCCGCGGTGTACTGCGCAATGACTTCTCGCGCCTGGCTACCGATCTCGGGCGCGATGACCGAATTCAGGTAATCCGGGCCGATGAATTTGTGCAGCACGGCAACCGAATTGTGCAGGAGCTGATAGCGCACGCTGATCTGGGCGCCGACATTGACGCCGTCCTTGGAAATGGCGTTGTAGGTCTGGGTGTTGGACTGCAGCCGCAAATCATAGAGGTACAGCCTGTCCCATGGCCAGATGATGTGCAGGCCTTCTTCCCGCAATTCCCGCGGGTCGAGCACGGTGCCGCGGCCGACCCAGCACCAGCAATAGATATCGATGCCGTTGAACCGCTTCCACAGCACGCCGACTTTGCCGCTCGGCACCGTGATCACCACGTAGGGCCACAGCACGACGACGATGAGCAAACACATCATCACGGTGACGGAGACAGCCGGCAGGTGGCGCCCGACATAATACCACCATCCCCGCCGCCGCGGCGGAGGTGGCAGGTCATCAAGGGACTCTGGGTAACTCGCCATCCCGTTCTCTCCAGCGGACCCTATCATCAGCCCATTGTACGTTCTTCGACAATACGGCCTTCGTCCATCCGAATCCGCCGTGCCGGCAAGTGCAGCTCGTCGAGATAGCGGTCATCGTGGGTGATGACCACAATAGTGGCGCCCGCCCGCATCATTTCCGGCAGCAGCTCGTCATAGAATTTGCGGCGAAATTCGGGGTCCTGCTCCGCGGTCCATTCGTCGAGAATCATGATCGGGCGCTTCTCGAGCATGCTGACGATCAGCGCCAGGCGCCGGCGCTGGCCGCCGGAGAGATCGAGCGTGCGAAACTCGCCGTTGGTGAGCGCGGTTTTGTCGGTCAGGCGGAACTTCGTCAACAGCTGGTTGATCTCGGCGGGATCGGCGTCCGCGACCCCATACAGCCGTTGGAACAGATGATAATCGAAGAATATTGCAGACATCAGGCCGCGGTACTCGTCGCGCGAGGCGTTGTTGACCGGCCTGCCGTCCAGCAGGACTTCGCCGGAATCCGGCGGATAGAGCCCGGACAGTACCCGCAGAAACGTCGACTTGCCCGACCCATTGCCGCCGGTAATGAAAACGAGCTCGCCGGCCCGCAGGCTAAAATCGATCGGGCCGATCTTGAACACGGTGTCGGAGAATTTGTCGACATAGCGGAAGGTAATGTTGTGCATCTCGATCCGCTCGAAACGCTTCGGCGCGGCGACCGCGATCCCCTCGGTGGGGATGACGGTGGCGTGCAGCGCGGCCTCAAGACGCTCGATGCGGTCGGCCGCCGCATTGGCATTGAGCAGGATCGGAATCGCCTGCACCAGGCCGAAACAGGCGCCGACGATGAACAACAGTGCCGTCGTGGTCTTGGCGATCGACGAGCCGCCAAGCGTGTCGCTCAGATTGGGCGCCACGAACACGACCGCGCCGAGCAGGATGTACATCGAAATCTGCGACGTCACGATCATCTTGAAGGTTTCGGCCTGGGTGCGGATTTTGATGTTGGCCGCGGTCTTGGATACTTCCAGCGCGTCGTCGAACAGATCGTCGCTGCGCGCGGCATTGAGCCTGACCTCCTTGAAGCCGTCGAGGAAGTCGACCAGCCGGTCGAACAGCCGGCGCTCCCACGCCGCCGACTCGCCCTTCTGCGCGGCGAGCCGCTTATTCTTGTGATGGAAGATAAAGCCGGCGCCGGTGACGATGACGACGGTCAAGGCGAAGGCGACGAGCGACAGATAGGCGACGTATAGCCCGACGAAGAAGATCAGCACCGCGCCCTGCACCGTAAAGCACAGCATATTGCTCGCTTGGGTGAGCACCGCGGTATCGCTGGTCACTGCGGCGACGATGCGCGAGCGACCGATCCGCTCTAACTCCAGGAGTTCCGAATGTCTGATCATGTCCATCAGCCGCACGCGCAGCTTATGGATGATGGCCTCGATCTCGGCGGTGGCGGTGATCGTAACGAACTGCTGCGACTTGAAGAACAGAAACAGCGCGACCAGAAAAAGCGATGCCGCCCACAGTCCGGGCTTTTGGCCGTTGCTGGCGTCCTGCACGCCGGCATTGATGGCGGCAAGGATCGACGCGTTGCTGACGCCGCCGACGCCGGACATGAAGACCAGCTTCGGCAGCGAGCCGTGCATTTCGCGGCGAACGAGCTGGATAAAGGACATTAGCGCGCAGTCGTCCGTCTACATTCAACACGCGCCGCCGATGGCCGAGAGACGGATGCGCTTGCCGACAGTTAATCCACGTTGCGGCGACGCCATTCGACTCGCCGCGATGGGCCGGTGATGAACAGCACGGGCAGCACTACCAGCGGAGTGATGAGCAGTGCGAGGAAGAACGTCCCCCAGAATCCCATGCGACGATGGGTACCGGCAAATCCCGTGAGCAGGCACACGGTTATGTAGGCGAGAATGGCTGCAGCCATGGGACTCCGGACTCAGTCGCGTCGCTCGACGAAATTCACACTTTAGGTGGAACTGCTCCTCCTCGGCTGGCGGAGGCCCGTGCGAGTCACGTGGTCGTCGTCGCCGCCCCAGTGGTATCGGAACGTTTGGCGCGTCGCGAATCCCACATCTCCTTCTGCGCCTTGACGAACTCGCGATAGTCCGGGGGATTGAAATCGAGCAGCGTGCCGCCCGAATCGAAGTGCTGGATGAATGCCTTGCCGATGGCGAAGGTGGCGCCGGCGGAGAGCACCGGCATGACAAAGCCGGCCGCGAGGATATTGACGACCGGTATGGCTTTCATGGCGCTGGCGGCGCCCATGCCGCTGGTCACCGGGATCATCGTTCCCGCCAGCGCCGCGATCAGCGCTTTGCCGCGATTCTCCGAGAACTCCACGTCGTAGATCTGCGAAATGCGGCGCAGCATCTGGACCTGAAGGTGCCGACGGCGAGGACATCGACACCGGAAGCGGGATCAGCCCGGCGACGCCGGACCAGATGGCGAAACGATCGACCAGTTTACCGGCGACTTCACTCCGCTCTGCGGTCGAGGTCGACGCCGTCGCGGCGGCTTCGTCCGTTGCGGGGCTCTCGGAAGCACTCGATGTCTCCGCCATGGCGTATCCTTTCTCGGCATCCCGGGGGTGGCT
>CAWCQV010000023.1:0-34580 GCA_963797775.1 uncultured Alphaproteobacteria bacterium
CGTCATTAGCTCGTCGCCCGGCGAATTGGAGCCGGTGTTCCAGGCGATGCTTGAGAACGCGACGCGCATTTGCGAAGCCAACTTCGGCACGCTGTTCCGCTTCGACGGCGCGGCATTCGCCGTGGCAGCGCAGTTCGGCACGCCCGCCGAGCTTGTCGAGTACCAAAAGCAACGCGGAACATTTCGACCAGCACCTGGTACGCCGCTCGAACGGCTTATGCGGACAAAACATGTGCATCACACCGCCGATGCCGCCGTGGAATCCGTCCCAGGCGATGCGGCGACGTACGGTGGCGCGCGCTCCATCATTCGCGTGCCGATGCTCAAAGACGACGCGCTCGTCGGCGCAATCGTTATCTACCGTCAGGAAGTACGGCCATTTACCGACAAACAGATTGAGCTTCTCAATAATTTCGCTGCCCAGGCCGTCATTGCCATCGAGAACACGCGTCTGCTTGGCGAGTTGCGCAAATCGCTGCAGCAACAGACCGCCACCGCCGACGTGCTCAAGGTCATCAGCCGGTCGACCTTCGATCTTAAATCAGTACTCAATACGCTGGTTAAATCGGTCGCTCGGCTTTGCGAGGCGGACATGGCGTCGATTCGCCGGCCGAAAGGCGCGGCCTTTCTTCATGTCGCCAGCCATGGCGCGCCGAGTGAATATATCGATTATATGCAAACTCACCCGATCGAGCCGGAGCGCGGGTCGGTCTCCGGGCGCGTTTTGCTGGAAGGTAAACCCGTTCATATTCTCGACGTTCAAGCCGACCCGGACTATACGATGGTCGGAATCGCAAAAAGTGCCGGGTTCCATACCACCCTTGGAGCGCCGCTGCTGCGTGAAGGAAATCCGATCGGCCTTATCCTCTTGGGCCGTAAAACGGTGCGGGCCTTCACTGATAAGCAAATCGAGCTGGCAACAACCTTCGCCGACCAGGCAGTCATTGCGATTGAGAACGTACGCCTGTTCGAAAGCGTCGAAGCCCGCACGCGTGAACTGGCGAAGTCGCTGGAGGATTTGCGCACGGCGCAAGACCGCTTGGTGCAGACAGAAAAACTCGCGTCGCTCGGCCAACTCACCGCCGGCATCGCCCACGAAATCAAGAACCCGCTCAATTTTGTCAATAATTTCTCGGCCGTCTCGGTTGAGCTGATCGACGAATTGCGGGAGGCGCTGGGCGGCGCGCAGCTCGACGCCAAGCTGCGTGCGGAAATCGGTGAAATCGCGGATATGCTGCAAAGCAATCTCGACAAGGTGGTGCAGCACGGCAAGCGCGCCAACTCGATCGTCAAGAACATGTTGCTGCATTCGCGGCAGGGCTCCGGCGAGCGCCGGCCGGTCGATGTCAATGCGCTCGTCGAGGAGAGCCTCAATCTCGCCTATCACGGCGCGCGGGCCGAAAAGCAGGGCTTCAACATTACGCTGGAGCGGTCTTTCGATCCGGCGGCCGGCGAGGTCGATCTGTTCCCGCAGGAAATCACGCGGGTGCTGCTCAATCTGATTTCTAACGGCTTCTATGCAGCCACCAAGCGCAAAGCCGACGCCAATGGCGGCGACTACGAGCCGACGCTCGCTGCGGCGACCAAGAACCTCGGCGATCGCGTCGAAATCAGGATTCGCGATAACGGCACCGGCATACCTCCCGAGGTCAAGGAGAAGATGTTCAACCCGTTCTTTACGACCAAGCCTGCCGGGGAGGGGACCGGGCTCGGCCTTTCCATCAGTCACGACATCATCGTCAAGCAACATGGCGGATCGATAGAGGTCGAGACGCAGCCCGGCGCATTCACCGAATTTCGGATCGTGCTGCCGCGGGCCGGCGCGCCGATTTCATAGATTGCGACCGGCATCATCGACGCTGATTGCCGACTTGCCGCGCGCCCCGCCGCGAACTATCTGAAGATTGCGGGCGGGCACAGGAAGAGGTTCACGATGAGACGACTGGCTTTCGCTGTTGCCATCCTGGTATTCGGCTTCGCCGCTTCGACCTCGGCGCGTGCCGATTACGCCGTCGTGCGATTGGAAAACGGCTGGTGCAAAATCTGGCGGGATAGCGCGGATAATCCCTGGGGCGCCGGCTGGACCAAGATTGCATTTGGACTGCCGGATTGGCTCGCGGCATCGGCGGCGCTCGATACCGCTCGTTCGCAAGGGGCCTGCTGGTAGCAATAAGCACGCGGCGAACCGTTTCAGCCGCGATTTTTGGCGTCACCGCGCCAGCGGCCCGTTCGCCTTCTTCCAGGCGTCGATGCCGCCGGCAATGTGACAGGCGGTTTTCAGCCCGGCGTCCTGCGCCGCCTGCACCGCCATCGCCGAACGCTCGCCGAAAGCGCACAGGAACACGATACGTTTGCCGGCGGCGGTCGCCAGTTCGTGCAGCATGCCGCCTGAGCCGATTTCTTCCTGCAAGCTCGGATAGGGCGCATGCAGCGCGCCCGGAATAATGCCGTGCTTTTCGCGCTCGCTCTTTTCGCGCAAATCGACTATCGCGACCTCAGGGCGGCCGCGCACTGCGATGGCTTCGGCCGCGGTCAACGCCCAGCCTTTGCGCGCCACCTCCTCTTGATGCAGGCCGACGTGCATATTGGCCGGCACCGCGACGTCCATCATCTTCGGGTTGGGTAGCTTCAGGTTGTTCATCAGCTCGGCATATTCGTCCATCGATTTCACTTTAAGCCGCGGATTGAACAGCTTCTCCTCGCCGATGGTCGAGACCGTATCGCCCTTATAATCGTGCGCCGGATAAACGAGCGTGGCGTCGGGCAGCTTCAACAGCTTGTTAAAAATGGAATCGTATTGCGCGCGCGGATCGCCGTTCTGGAAATCGGTGCGGCCGGTGCCGCGAATGAGCAGCGTGTCGCCGGTGAAGACCCGGTCGCCGAAGAGGTATGAATAGGAATCGTCGGTGTGGCCGGGCGTGTAGAGCACGTCGAGCCGCAGGCCCTCGATTTCGAGGCGGTCGCCCTCGGCAAGGCGCATCGACACGACGTCGGCTTTGGTGTTTTCGCCCATGACGGTGATGCAGTGGGTACGATCGCGCAGCGCGCCGAGCCCGGTGATGTGATCGGCATGCAGATGGGTGTCGACCGCCTTGACCAGTTTCAGGTCGAGCTCGCGGATGAGCTGCAGATAGCGGTCGACCTTCTCCAGCACCGGATCGATGATCAGCGCTTCGCCGCCCGGCCGGCTGGCAAGGAGATAGGTATAGGTCCCGGACGTGGCGTCGAACAGCTGGCGGAAGATCATGGGCGCATCATAACGCGGAATCGGGCGGAATTATTCCTGGTAAATCATCTTCCGCGTCATGCCGCCGTCAACCACGAAATTGGCCCCGGTGACGAAGCCGGAGCGCTTGCCATCGAGAAGCCAGGCGACGATTTCGGCAATGTCTTCCGGCTTGCCGACACGGCCGACGGGATGTTGGGTGTGATCCTTGCGGCGCAGCGCGCCATAGTCCTTGGTCGCGATCTATCCGGGGCTGACGCAATTGACGCGTATGTCCGGGCCGAGGCTGATGGCGAGCGCGTGAGTGAACGCGACGAGGCCGCCTTTGGTCGCGGAATAGGACTCCGTGTCGGGTTCCGACATCAGCGCACGCGTCGAGGCAATCGTGACGATGGCCCCGCGCGCCTTGCGCAGGTGCTTTTCGGTGGCCCGCGCCAGCAGGAACGCCGCAGTCAGATTGGTGTCGATGACGCGGTTCCATTCCGCGAGTGTGAGGCCGCCGAGCGGCTTGCGGATCATGATCCCGGCATTGGAGACGACAGCATCGAGCCGGCCGAAGCGGTGGACGGTTGCATCGACCGCGTCCGCGACGGTGCCTTCGTCGCGCACGTCGCCCTCAATGGTGAGCACGTTTCGCTTGCCCGAGGGATAGGCCCGAGGCAGTCCGCTATCCGGTAAATCGATTATGCCGACACGCCAGCCGCAGTCGAGTAGATGCCGCGCGACGGCGCGGCCGATACCCTTCGCCCCTCCGGTTACCGGAGCGACAGGTTTGGCGTTGGGCATCTACAGATGGCGATTTACTTGTCGCGTTCGACCGGCAGGTCGGGGCGCGAGCCCCATTCCGCCCACGAGCCATCGTACAGGCCCTTCGGTGTCTTGCCGAGCGACTCAAGCGCGAAGGTCAACACCGCGGCGGTAACGCCGGAGCCGCAACTGGTGATGATCGGCTTGTCGAGATCGACGCCGGCGGAAGTGAACGCCTTCGTGATCTGCTCGCGCGAGGCGAGGCGACCGTTTTCAAGAAGCCGGTCGTACGGCACGTTGAACGCGCCCGGCATATGGCCGGAGTGCAGGCCCGGACGCGGCTCCGGCGCCTTGCCGGCAAAGCGTTCGGCTGAGCGCGCGTCGATGATCTGCACGCTGTCGTCGGTAAGCGCCATGCGCACGTCGTCGAGCATGGCCACAGCGCCGACATTCATCTCCGCGGTAAACGTCTTTGCCTCGCGCTTGGTGTCGCCGGTCTCGAGCGGACGGCCTTCGGTCTTCCACTTCGACAATCCGCCGTCAAGGATGTAGACCGATTTCGCGCCGAACACCCGGAACGTCCACCATACGCGCGGCGCGGAAAACACTCCCGGCCGAGGCGGATCATAGCTGTCATAGACGACGACAGTATCGCCGTCGCTGATGCCCAGACCGCCGACTACCGCGCCGAATTGCGTCGTGCCGGGGAGCATATGCGGCAGATCGGTGGAATGATCGCTGACCGCTTCGACGTCGAAGAACACCGCGCCGGGAATATGGCTGCTGCGATATTCGGCAAGCGCGTCGCGCTTCTGCGTCGGCAGAAAATAGGAGCCGTCGACGGCGACCACATGCGGATCGCGCAGCCGCTCGGCGAGCCAATCGGTCGATACCAAAAAACGGCTCGTGGGCGATGGAGCAGGGGTATTTTCGGTGCGCAACATGATCGTTCTCAATCAGCTAACGCGGGTGAATTGACGAAGTTCATTCGCACAGATCACTCATAAGGAACTTTGATGCTCGACTTGCGCTCGAGCCAAGCCGGCACCGGGAGGTTCTTTTCGCGCAAAAACTGCGGATTGAACAGCTTTGACTGATAACGCGTGCCGTAATCGGCAAGGATCGTCACGATGGTGTGGCCGGGGCCGAGTTCCTTGGCGAGGCGAACGGCGCCGGCGACATTGATGCCGGAAGAGCCGCCGAGGCAGAGGCCTTCATGTTCGAGCAGATCGAAGATATTCGTCACCGCCTCGGCGTCGGGAATTTGATAGGCGACGTCGATCGGTGCGTCTTCGAGATTTTTGGTGATGCGGCCCTGACCGATGCCCTCGGTGATCGAGGAGCCTTGCGACTTCAGTGTGCCTGTCGTGTAGTAGCTGTAGAGCGCGGCGCCCATCGGATCCGCAAGCGCGATGCGGACGGTCTTGCTGCCCGCTTTGCGCGCCAGCTCCTTAAGCGCTATGGCGACGCCGGCGAGCGTGCCGCCGGTGCCGACCGCGCAGGAAAAGCCGTCAACCTTGCCGTCGGTCTGCCGCCAGATTTCCGGTCCGGTCGTCTCGATATGGCCCTGGCGATTGGCGACGTTATCAAACTGGTTCGCCCAGATCGCGCCGGCGCGTTCGGTCTTGGCCACTTGCGCGGCAAGCCGTCCGGAAAGCTTTACGTAGTTGTTGGGATTGGAATAGGGCACCGCAGGGACTTCGATCAATTCCGCGCCGCACAGCCGCAGCGTGTCTTTTTTCTCTTGGCTCTGCGTTTCCGGAATGACGATGACGCTGCGGAAGCCCATGGCATTGCCGACCAAAGCGAGGCCGATGCCGGTATTGCCCGCCGTCCCTTCGACGATGACGCCGCCAGGCCGCAGCTCGCCCTTTTGCACCGCGTCCTTGATGATGAATAACGCCGCGCGGTCCTTAACCGACTGGCCGGGATTCATGAATTCGGCCTTGCCGAGGATAGTGCAGCCGGTCGCTTCCGAAACGCGCTTGAGTTTGATCAGCGGGGTGTTGCCGATCGCCTCGATGATCCCGTTGGCAAATTGCATGGTTATGCGATTCCCAGCCGGGGGAAAATAGGGGGCCGCCGGCTAGGAAACAAGGCTATCGAAAATGCCGTCAATTCGAGAAACGCCGTCGAAACCATATGCATGCATGGCCGCCCGACGGTTACGGCTATTCACCGATTTTTTCCCGCAGCCGCGCTAAGCCGGTACGACGAATTTTTCAGCACGCGTCGTCCGCGTCCGGTCAATCTGGTTCTGCGCGATGAATCTCGACGTCAATACCTTGTTTCTGGTCACCATCTATGTGGAAGCGATCCTCGGATTGCTGCTGTTGTTCGCGTGGGTGCAGAATACGGCGATCTACGCCGTGGCATGGTGGGGTTTCGCCGATCTGTTACGAGCAGCCTCGGTCGCCCTGTTCGGCATGTACGGCTCGGCCCCGGATCTGATCTCGATCGATCTTGCCAATGCGCTGCTGCTTACCGCGTTCGCGCTGACCTGGACCGGCGCCCGCGTCTTCGATCACCGCCGGCCGCTGCCGATCCTGTTGTTCGGCGGCGCCGCACTATGGCTCGTGCTGTGCCGCATCCCGGCCATCGCCGCGTCTTGGGACGTCCGCGTGCTGCTCTCCTCCGGCATCATCACGGCCTATACCTGGGCGACGGCATACGAATTCTGGCGCGGCCGCGGCGAGCCTCTGGTATCGCGCTGGCCGGCGATCTTCATGCTGTTCGCCCACGGCGCGCTCTATCTGTTGCGCACCCCGCTCGGCGCCATGCTGCCGTGGTCGCCGAATGGCACTGCGGTGTTCCAGAGCGTCTGGCTCACCGTACTCAGCTTTGAGGCGCTGTTGTTCACGATCTCGATCGCCTTCATCCTGCTGGCGATGGCGAAGGAACGCACCGAATACCGCCACCGGACCGCCGCGCTGGTCGATCCGCTCACCGGCATTGCCAATCGCCGCGCCTTCCTGCAAGACGGCGAAGCGCAACTGCGCCGGCAGGCGACCGACCCGCGCCCAATCGCGGTCATGCTGCTCGACCTCGACAATTTCAAATCGATCAACGACCGCTTCGGCCATGCCATCGGCGATCGCGTGCTTCAACTGTTTGCCAATGTGGCGGGCAATTGCATGCGCCGCGCGGATCTGTTCGGCCGGCTGGGCGGCGAGGAATTCGCGGCACTGCTGGTCGATGCGACGCGCGAGCGGGCGATGGCCGTCGCCGAGCACATCCGGCGCTCGTTCGCCGACGCCAGCTGCGAAGTCGACGGGCGGCCCGTTATTGCAACGGTAAGCATCGGCATCGTCATCAGCTATGATGCCGTTCTCGATATCTCCGCGCTATTGGCGCAGGCCGACCACGCGCTTTATCGCGCCAAGGACAACGGCCGCAATCGCATCGAGATTGCCTCCATCGAGCTTATTCTCGATCGGGCCAAGCGCGGCGTTGCCGAGGCCGTCGCCGTCCCCAGATCGGCGGCTCGCTCCGCTGCATAACGGACTTCCGTCCCGACAAGGCTGCAATCTGAAATAACTGTATGGGATACCGCCCATCCCGGCAGCGCCGAAGGTTTCGCGTCTGCTTGCCTAAACGCGCGCAATGGTGCTGAAACCTCTGTCGACGGCAAGCTCTCCCCGGCAGTGAGGGCGCGGCGGGAGAGTTCAATGAAGCGCAGCAGCAATCGCATTCTCACAACGCATGTCGGCAGCCTGATCCGGCCGCCGGCATTGCAGGATTTCTTGCGCGCCAAACAAGCCGGCAAGCCGTACGACAAGGCCGCCTACGATGCCTGTCTGAAACAATCCGTCGCCGACGTGGTGCACAAGCAGGCCGAAGTGGGAATCGACGTCGTCAGCGACGGCGAGTTCGGCAAATCGATCAGCTGGTCGCAATATGTTCTGGAACGGCTCTCAGGCTTTGAGCGGCGGCCGATCAAGCCGGGCGGCAATCCGTTCACGCGCGGCGTCGACCGCGAGCATTTCGCCGAGTTCTACGCCGAGCTCGATGCGCGCGAAGGCGTCGCGACGACAGTGGAAGCCGTTTGCGTCGGACCGATCAGTTATACCGGCCAGGCCGAGCTTGAGCGCGATATCGCCAACTTCAAGGCGGCGCTTAAGGGCGCAAAGGTCGAGGAAGCATTCCTGCCGGTGGCCGCGCCGGCAAGCGTCATTCCCGACCGCAAGAACGAATATTACAAAAGCGAGGAGGAATTGATCCGCGCCATCGGGGCGGCGATGCGCACCGAATATCGCATGATCATCGATGCGGGTTTTATCCTGCAGCTCGACGATGCGCGCGCGGCCGTCACTTACGACCGCATGGTGCCGCCGGCGAGCTTCGCCGAATACCGTAAATGGCTCGCGATGCAGGTCGACGTGCTCAATGAAGCGATTGCCGGCCTGCCCGCGGACCGCATCCGCTATCACGTCTGCTGGGGCAGCTGGCCGGGGCCACACACCACGGATGTGCCGCTCAAGGATGTCGTCGACCTCATTCTCGGCATGAAGGTCGGGGCTTATGTCATTGAAGGCGCGAATCCGCGCCATGAACATGAGTGGCGGGTCTGGGAAAGCGCCAAGTTGCCGCCGGACCGCCTTCTCATTCCCGGCGTGATCAGTCACGCCACCAACGTGGTCGAGCATCCGGAGCTTGTCGCCGAGCGCATCGTGCGGCTCGCCCGGCTCGTCGGGCGCGAAAATGTCCTCGCCGGTACCGATTGCGGTTTTGCTCAGGGACCGTTCCATCGCCGCGTGCATCCCAGCATCATGTGGGCGAAGCTCGGCGCGCTGGTCGAAGGCGCCAAGCTCGCCAGCGCCGAACTGTGGCCCTAGCCGAAGGCGCCCGGCGAGGCCTGTCGTCTCGGCGGGGGAGGGCCTTATCCAGATGGGTTCATGAACCTGGCGGGATTTGCTAGGTTAAGCGCTCAACGAGCCTTTGAGGGAGATCGATCATGCTCGACGTCACCAAGCGAACGGCCCCGTTCGACACTACACGGCTCGACCGATTCATGGACGACGCCGGGATGGATGTGCTTGTCGCGACGTCGAAGCACAACATTCAATATCTCCTCGGCGGCCACCGCTCGTTCTTTTTCGAATCCATGGATGCGATGGGCTTGAGCCGCTATCTCCCGGTTTTCGTCTATGCCAAGGGCGAGCCGCAGAAGGCGGGTTTCTTCGGCCACCGCATGGATCGATTTCAAAATGAGGTGACGCCGTTCTGGGTCTCCGAGGTCAACACCAAAAGCTCCGGCTCGGCCGACGCGATGGAAAAGGCCGCCGAATATGCACGCAAGCTTAATCCCAAGCCGAAGCGGATCGGCATCGAGACCGCGTTCTTGCCGGTCGATGCCGTGGCCGTGCTGCGCAAGACATTCCCGAACGGTGAATTGGTCGACGCGCTGTTCGTGCTCGAGCGGTTGCGTGCGGTCAAATCCCCGCAAGAACTCGAAATGCTGCGTATCGCTTCGGACAAGGTGATCGATTCAATGCAGGCGGTATTTGCGAATTTCGGCGCCGGTACGACCAAGGCCGACCTGGCCGAGGCGCTGCGCCGTGAAGAAACCTCGCGCGGCTTGACGTTCGATTATTGCCTGATCGCTGCGGGCTCGAGCCTCAACCGCGCCCCGTCGGGCCAGCGCTGGGAAAAGGGCGACGTGCTGTCGCTCGATTTCGGGCGGCAATTACCACGGCTATATCGGCGACGTCGCGCGCATGGGCATCATCGGCGAGCCGGATGCCGAACTCATCGACCTTTTGGCCGAAGTCGAAGCCGTCGAACAGGCCTCGATGAAGCCGATCCGACCCGGCGCGCTGGGCAAGGAAATCTACGCCGCGGCCAACGCCGTGCTGCACAAATCCAAGGTGCACAATCACACCGAATTTCTTGCCCATGGCATGGGACTCGTCAGCCACGAGGCGCCGCGGCTCACCAATTCGGGGCCGGTTCCCTACGATGCCTATGACGCAGATCGCCCGCTCGAAACCGGCATGGTGGTCTCGGTGGAAACCACACTGCAACATCCGCAGCGCGGCTTTATCAAGCTCGAAGACACGGTTGTGGTGACGCCGACCGGGTTTGAGGTTTATGGCGACCGCATTCGGGGCTGGAACAGAGCCGGCGGCTGAGCGGCGTCAGGTTGCTTTCTGACGCGTGACCGCGGGGCGCTCCTGCGTCATGCTTGCTTCGCGGCGCAGCGCATACAGATAGCCGAAGCAGACGATGCCGGCTAACACCCAGGATATGCCGGTGATGTAAACCACTGACGGCGGCAGGCTGGGCGAAAGCGCAGTCAGGATCCAGTACGTCGCTCTCCCCACCCAAGCAGTACAAGGACCGCGCGTGGAAGAACGTAACCTAGATTTGGCCCCATGATTCGTGCCCCGTCGTTGCGAGGCAATGCTGGCCGACTGTGGTTAATGGTTCATGAGCGCCCGCGGCGACACCCAACTCGCCTTTTGAAGTTGGGTGACCGGAAACTTCGCGAAGTGCTTGATTTGGCTCCCCGGGCCGGATTCGAACCAGCGACCAACCGGTTAACAGTGGCTTCAGGCGCGATCGGTCGCAACGGCTCGCAATTCCATGCACAAGGTAACGCGCTGAAAATACGAAACAAATTGTGCAACTTTCTTGATCGCGTCATGTTGCGAGCCGTTGCGTCCAAGCGCGCGCAGGCGTACCCACGGGGTACGGAAACGACCAAGCATCGTGCGGGGTGCTTCCATGCCGAGAGTCGCGCTGACGGACCTGTTTTGCTAAGACGGCGAAGCCGCTCGGGGTACGGACGGACTTATTTCGACGAAACGGTGCCCGGCCTCGCCCTGCGCGTGACGGAACAGGGGCACCGGAGCTGGTCCTATCTTTCACGTCGCCGCGCGACGGCAAGCGGGCGCGGGCGACGATCGGCACCTATCCGGCTACGAGCCTCGCCGCGGCCCGCGGCAAGGCGCTGGAAGCGAAAGGGCACGTCGAGGCGGGGCGCGACCCCCGCCTGGTGCTGGCCGGCCAGGCGACCGCCGGCATGACGGTGGCGGGCCTGGTCGACGCCTATCTGGCGGACCCCGAAAAGGCCGCGTTGCGCAGCAGGGCCGAAATCGATCGTCGGCTGCGCAAAAACGTCGTGCCGGTCATTGGCGAGATCAAGCTTGCGGAGCTGCGGCGCCGGGACGTGCGGAACGTCACCGACGCGATCCTAAAGCGAAAGCGGATGGTCGAGGCTACCCGCGTTTTCGAGGACGTGCGGGCCATGGTCCGGTGGGCGGTCCAGAACGAATATCTCGACGCCAACCCGCTCGACGGCATGAGCAAGCCCGCCGAGGCGACGTCCAGCAACCGGGTATTGAGCGAAGATGAAATTCGGACCTTGTGGCACGCGCTGCCCAAGGCGCTCGCTCGCTCGGAGCAATGCCAGTGGATAATCCAGCTTTGCCTTGCGACCGGGCAGCGCGTCGGGGAAGTCGCCGGCATGGTTGCCGCTGAGATCGATCTAAAGGCGCGCGAGTGGCGTTTGCCCGGAGCTCGCACGAAAAACGGCCACGCCCATGTAGTGCCACTCTCTGACCTCGCCATTGAGATTATCAAGGCGGCAAAAGCGGAAAATGTGTTCGGATTCCGACGACCGAAAAACGGTTCCAAGTCGGAACAGTTATTCCCATGCGGCGACGGCTCGCTTTCGCCCGTCGCGGTCGCGCGGACCATCTTGCGGGCCAATGAGATCAGCAAGGAACGGCCGCTCGGGCGCTTCGGGATAGCGCCGTGGTCGGCGCACGATTTGCGCCGCACGGCGCTGACCGGGATGGCGCGCCTGGGCGTGGCGCCGATCGTGCTCGGACACGTCGCCAATCACCGAACGACGACCCGCGCCGGCGTCACGCTCGCCGTTTATTCGCAATATACCTACGACAAGGAAAAGCGCGCATGCGCTCGATCTGTGGGCTTCTCGATTGACGGCGATCTGCGGCGCGGTCGGCGGCGAGCGTCGTACCGATGCGTCGGCGCAGATGCGCGAGATCGTGGGAACGCGCGTTGGCGAGCGAACGATCGTGCGTGCCGAGCTGATCTGTTTGAAAAGGAAGCGGCGCGCGCTGATGATGTTGGCGGCGCTAGCACGCTGAGACGCAAAGCGCTTAGACCGTTGCCTGTTGTTCATCGATAGGGCAATCGCCGCGGTCGAATGCCGATCCTGTTGAGCCATAGCCGTAAGTTCTGTGGCGGGAAAGGCCGCATCGTCCGTGAGATCAAGCGACTTACGTAACACAGCGTTGGACTGACAGCGATCAAGATGGTCGCGGAAAGATGGAAAGCTCGATTTTGGTGAGCGGCACTGAGCATGCTAGAGAGCTGGCTAGAATGGTTCGTTCAACTCGCGCGGGAAGAAAACCGGCGGATATGCCACAGAGCGCCAGAGCGCGTGACCGATGTCGAGAGGCATACATTAAGCGCCGGAGTCGCCGATTGACGGTCGTAAGCCCTGATTAGGCCTCAATTGCGGATTTATTCAATAAAAATCCGCAACTGTAATGGATATCGGGTGTATCTGTTACCTCGCTTCGATACGCGAGGTGACGCATGAATATCTAATCTGAACAAGTCGAGGCGACCAGGAAATAGTGCTTATGGATGTCGTTGAGATATGCCGATTTTTTGGCGGAGCAAATAGCCTTCTAAATCTGGCTACGTTTACGCGGCATAAGGCCGGAAAATATCCGCCTCCGGTCAAAGTTGGACCGGGCACTTCGCGCTGGGTGCGCGGCGAGTGCGAAAGCAGCGCTGCGCAAGATGATTGCCGATCGTGATGCTATAAGGTGGTGTGAACCGTGTTTCTTCGAAACAAAAAAATGACCGGCGGCAAACTCAGCGACCAATGAGGCGTTTGACAGCCGGCAAGATGATCAAATGCGATGAGAGAGATAAACGAGAGCGCACGGCTGCGCAAGCAAAATGAATGTTCCAGATCGGAACCTTATCAAGCTGCACATGTGCAAATATCGTCTCGCCCACCAGCCGTAGAGGGCGCTATAGGCACTTTCTGATAATCCCTGCAATCCGCCGTCCGTTTTTCGCACTCCACTCTTTTGGCTTCGGTTCCATTGACACGCCAACGACGGCGAGGCCGTCATGGCTAGCGCCGCCACTTGCCGTGAGTGTGGAGCGATCTTCGCTCCGCGCCGTCATCGCTGATTCTGCTCGGCGACATGCCGATCGGTTTTCAACAATAGGCGTCTGCGCCGCAGCGTCCGTACGACCTCGTCATGGCGTGGCGCTTCAATCGCACTGATGCCGAAGCATCCGGCGCGCAAGCTTGCTCTGCCGATGGCGGCGGCATTCAAGGCCGAAGATGACCGCGACGAGCCGGCCGGCAATCATGGAATGCCGTGACTTGGGTGCGCGACGAACGCTCACCTCGGCGCAACCGTCGTCGGCACTAACGTCGCTGGGGTCCAGCAATGAGTATCGCTCGTTTACATGATGGCCAGCGATGGCTCGGTTCAGTCACCGAAGATGACGGCGGCCGCTATCTCGCAAGAGATGAATTCGGCTGCAAGGTCGGCACGTTCGACACAGTGAAGGAAGCTGCGGACGCGCTTAGCCGAAAAGACGCCAAGCGCCAGCGCCGGCAGGCAGCCCATGGGAAATAACGGGACGCCATGGATGCCGATATATTGGGGCGATTATCTCGCCGACACGCGCGATTTAAGCACGCTGCAGCATGGTGCCTACCTGCTGCTCATGGCGCATTCGTGGTGCCACAGCGGACGGTTGCCAACTGACGAGCGGCAGCTTGCCACGATAGCCGGTCTGTCGGTTCGCGAGTGGCGAAAGATACGCGGCCCGATCGCCGCGAAGTTATCGCGATGATTGGACGCATAAGCGTATCGATGCCGAACTAGAAAAAACCGAGCGCATGGTTATGCAGCGCCGCCTTGCTGGACAGGCCGGCGGTGTCAAATCCGGTATTTCTCGCGCGGTTCGCATGGGCCACGGGTTGCGCAACCCCGCAGTCGCTGAAGCGGGAACGAAGCAACCGCTTCACGAAAACGAAGCGAGCGCTCAAGCGGGAACGAAGCAACCGCTTCACGAAAACGAAGCGAGCGCTCAAGCGGGAACGAAGCAACCGCGAACCAACCACAACCACATAGAGAGTCTTTCTTCTACTCTGAGTTAAGAGAAGCGCGCGCGCGCGAGGGGTCCGCCGAGGAAGAAAATCAGGCGACGCCCAAGCGGCCGAGCGACGTGACGCGCGCTGAACTCGATGACGCTCTCGCACGCCGGCGCTCCGCGCCGGCCGATGACGCGGCGGCGTCGGGGCAATCATGATGACGAGCGCTCGCACAAGCCGCTATGGGGTAGGGGGTTTGACGTACGTCGGCCGTGCGGCCCGGACCCGCTCTTCAATGACGCGGAGATTTTGCAAGATCGATTTTGGTGAAATGTTTTTTTTAGGAGCGATGTGAGATGGGCAGACTCCGGATGCTGCCGCCAAGGCTTCGCACGCTCGGAACGAAGTTGCGCACGAGCTCTGACGGCGCGACCAGGCGGGAACGGGAGCGCAATCGCGACGAGCGGCGACGATCCGAGCAGCCGTGGCGCGCCTGGTACAAGCTCACGATTTGGGATGATCCAGAAACGGGGTTGCGCGCGCAGCAGCTCGAGCGACAGCCAATCTGCGAAACATGCCGGTGTGCGCCAGCGACGATCGCGCATCATAAGCGGCCACATCAAGGCAACTGGAACCTCTTCGCTGATCCAAACAACCTTGAGAGCACATGCAAGCCCTGCCACGACGGGGCAATCCAGCGCGGTGAGCGCGCCGGAAACTGGATTGAAGAAATTCACCTTGGCAGCGGCGTCATGGTGGCGAGCAATCTGCTTTGGCCTAAAGAGTTGCGGCCGTCCCGCATCCCGCTCGTCGTTATCTCCGGCGCTCCGGCCTCCGGCAAGTCGCATTTGGTCGCGCAACGTAAAAGCGACGGCGACATCGTCATCGATCTGGACGCGATCGTGGCGGAGTTATCCGGCACATCGCTCCGCAGCCACGAGGTTCGCCGGCAGTATTTGCCCGCCGCACTGAGCCGAGCGGAATCGACGCCTAGGCGCTCTGGCTTCCGCCACCGGCCGCCGCACGGCTTGGTTCATCGTCGGCGCGCCGACTGCTCGCGAGCGTTGGCAGTGGGCAATGCAGCTCGGTGCCGCCCGCGTGATCGTATTGGAAACATCGGCCGACGAGTGTGTGGCGCGCATCAACCGCGATGCGAGCCGCAAGCCAATCGCGGGCGAACTGTGCACCGCAGTTTTTGATTGGTGGACGAGGTACACACGACGCAAGCAAGACGAAATTATCGATTGCCGAGGGTAGGGGGTTTAATAATAGCCGCCTGCGCCCGGGACCCCTCTTTTTCAGTCACGCGCACAAAATTTTTGGCAGCCGAGACCCTTGAATAATTCAAACGAATTCAAGTTTTCAAGATGGTGAACGTGTTTGTTTGTTCGAGTTGACGGCGTCGCTAGCGCGAGCGGATCGCGTGCTTGACCGGCAAGCCGCGATCATGAAGGCTCAGAGGCCGATCGATCACGTCAGAGGTTGGCGCCCTGCGCTCGAATTGCTGCGCGCGAACGGCTTCGTCGACCAGGCCGATCGCTTCGAGGCATACCTGACCGCGGCGCGCAATGGCGCGAAGCTTGATCGCACGCTGGGCTTCATCGGCGACCGGGGAGGCGAACAATGGTGGTCTGTGGAGCATCGCGAAACGCGCGACGCCGCTTTGGGAAAGTTCATCGATAGCTGCCCTGGCGAAAATCAGTCGCGCCGGCTCGACGCCGCACGTCGTGAGTTGCGCGACTACCAACGCCAGGAGTGGCCGCAGGATCGCAAACGCGGTGGAGTTCCGGCGTCGCATCGTGGCACGCGCCGCGAGCTGCTGTTTGTCGCGTTCAGTGCTCACAAATCGATGGACGCAAAACGCGAGTTTCCCATGGGTGACGATCAATTGGGGGGTGTCTGGCTAAACCATTGTTCCGGCGAAGGAAGCTTTCCGGCTGAAATACATGACGTTGACCCGGATACCGCTGCAGGAGTCGAATCACAATCGCAACGACAAACTGCGTTGAAACCGAAGGTTCGAGATCATGCTGGCAAAAACGATCCGATCACTCTTGAACGGCGGCGGCACGGCCGCGGGCGTTAAGGGCCTGCGCAAGGCAATCGCTGAAATCGAGAATGAGCTTGCCGATCATCGGCGCGAACTCGATCAGGTTATCCCGGCGAAGCGGACCGAGGCTGCGCTGGGCGACGATGCCGAGAAAACGATCGAGGCGCTGCGGGCTCGCGAAGACCAGCTCTATAATTTGCTCGAGGTCGGAGAGGTTCGGCTCGGCCGGTTGCGCGAGCGGCTGAATGAACTGACCCGCGACGATCGCGCGAAAGATTTCACCGCGCGGCGCGCGGCAATCATCGAGGCGTCGGATCGCGTCGCCCTCACCATTCGGGCGGTCCATGAAGCGGCCGTGAGTTTGATTGCCACGCGCGAGGCGGCGGCGAGCGCCGGCTTCGCTTCCGAGGTCCAACAATTCCGTCGATGCCGTTTGTCGTCAATATCGTCGATCCGCTTCCGCTTCTCGATCCGTTCGAGCTGGCGATGGCGCATTATCGAGAGACTGCGCCGATCCTGCGAACGCCTGCGTCGCCCGCGCCGACCGGAAACCGGTTCGGCAAAACGGAGTTTGGGGCGATTGCCGATCCGAAAATGACCGGCGGTGCGGCGCCACATCCCGTCCAACTTTTTCAGGGCGCACAAGATTGGCAGCCGCCTCGCGGCAAGGCCACCGCAGCGGCGAAAGCGCCAGCGTCGCCCGCTCCGCCGCCGCGCCCATTGTTCAACGATCAGCCCGGAGAGGGCGAGCGCCTGGTCGTGATCCTGCGCTCGGGATACGAGGACCCGAAGGGCCGGCTCTGCAGAAACGGCGATGTCGTCACCCTGCCGATCGCGATGGCGACTAAGGTGGTCCAGAATGGCGCCGCGGAGTACCGCGATTGATCCGCGTCGGCACCATCAATGACGGCGGGCTGCCGATCTTGGCCGACATCAGCGGCGGTCTTGGCGAAGCGGTGCGCCTCCATCTGCAGGCGCACTACGCGCCTGAGACACCGCCTGGCTTCCCGGCGCGGCCGTCCTTTGTAGGATCGGCGGCGCCTCACCATCCGCGCATCATCCCTGCCGGCACAGAAATCACCGTGCTCGCACCAGAGGCAAAGGCGCTGATCGAAGCTGGTGTGGCGGTCCATGCTCCGGTTCAAAAGATCGATTGGCGCACTGCCGATCTCAATGAATTTTTCATTCGAGTGCACCCGGCAAACGATGGAGCGCGGTGATGAGCGAGGTTATCACCAAATTCCTAGGGACAATTCAGGCCGAAAACTTGGCCGACCAACGCCAAGTAATCGTGAATTGCTCGGCAGAGACGGACGATCGCGCCGGCGACATCATCGTGCAACGTGGCATCGACTTTGGTCCGTTCATGAAGATCGGCGGCACGGTGCTGTGGCAGCACGACCCCGCTCAGCCGATCGCCAAGGCGATCGAGATGGACATCGTCGACGGCCGGTTGCGTTCGAAGGTGCAATTCCCGGAAGCCGGCGTCAGTCCGAAGGCGGACGAGATTTACGGGCTCGTTCGCGCTGGCGTCGTGAATGGCGTGAGCATCGGCTTTGTGCCGCTGGATTTCGAACCGCTCGATCCGCGAGATCCCAGCGGCCCGCGAAAATATAACCGCGTTGAACTGATGGAATTTAGCTTCGTCAGCGTGCCGTGCAATCGCGAGTCGGTCGTCGTGGCGCGATCCGCGCGCGCTGCCGTCAGGCCCCCGCTGCGCCTAGCTCAAAGAGGGACGGTCATGAAACTTCCCGACGATGACGAGATTCGAGAGACGATCGACAACGAACTCGCCGATCTAGACCGGACCTTAGCCCGCTGGCACGCACTCAAGCAGCAGTACGGCGGCTTGCGAAAGACAAAGGAACCTGCTCGGCAGCGCGCGGCAGAGCAGCCGGTCGAGGTGAGCGGGCAGCCGTTCCACTGGCGAGCGGACCGTGATGTGGCAACAAACAGCTTCGAGTTGCGGAAATGGTTGATGCGCGGTGGACGGATGCCGGTGTGAACCATGTCGGATTTAGAATTTGCCGAACGCGCACATGACTTTGAGGTGCTTGTCCTCGAAGCGATTGCCGATCTTCTTGCGGCACCGATCGATCCGAACACCTTGGACGAGTGTGCCGAAAAGATCGCCTCGGCATTCCTCGAATTGAGTCTGGAGCAGATTTCGGGGCTGCGGGAGAGGCTCGGAGAGGTTCGGCGCCGCTGCAGACCTCCCAAAGTGAGAGGCGCTGCAAAATGACAATCATCGGCACCCGGATCGAACATACTCGCGCTTTGCTATGGTCAGACACGCAGCATTTTTATCGCGATCTGGAAACCGACCAAGTCACGCGCCCGCTAGGCCATAGCCTCAAACTTGCGGTCAACGAAAAGACGCACGTCGCGGCGGTCGGTGCCGGAGATCATGGCGGCAACAGGTGAATCGCGATAGCGGTCGCCTCTGCAAATTGCTTTGATCATCTATGCTTAGAACTTCCTAATTATCTGCTCGATGGAGCACGATTCCGCGTGGCCGCGGATCATCCCTGGCCCGATTGGGTATGTATCGCCGCGGGATACTCCGATCGCTGTCCGGCGCATGATGGCTGCAATCTTCGACGCGAAACTAAAATTTGCTCCGAACTACATCGCAACGTAGCTTCACACTACCGCAGGTGGCCAACATGGAGATCGGATTTAATCAGCATCACCGAGCCACTCGATGTTGTACCGATCGCGCAAAAGCAGGAGCGGGCTTTCAAGCGCGAGATTCGAGCACGCTGGCGGCGGCACGTTGACCGTCGCGGACGTGCGGCGACAAGGCATTACAGTTTCGGCTTTCGACCTCGCCGGCGGGTACAGCCTTCCGGGCATTCCTGACGACCTCAAGCCGATGGCAGCGCCGCCACAAGAAAAAGCTTTGCCGGGGAGCGCGTATGAACCGCAGCACTCGGCAAAAATGGGCCCGCATTCCACGCGATGGTCGTGTGGGCAGCTCCGATGGGGCCCCCGGCAGCGCGTTGCTGCCGGGGGATTTCTCGTCACGCTGGCGAAATGCGGCGATCGGACTCGCCGCTTTGTTCTTGCTTTCACTCGCGCTTTGTCCAGCGCGCGCTATCGCGGGCGATCCGTATGAGGGTGCTGGCGGCGATCTTTTAGGCCCTGCGCAATTCGCCGCAGCAGTGACGCCGAGCGATACCGCGAACTTGCCTACGGATTGCAAGCGGCTCTGGGTCGGCGGGGCAGGAAACGTCAAGCTGACGACGGTGGGCGGCTCGACCGTGACTTATACGGCCGTTCCGGCCGGAACGTATCTGCAGGTCCGAGCGCAGCAAGTATTTGCTACCGGGACCACGGCGACGAATATCGTCGCCGAATATTGATCGAGGGAAATTTTCAATGGCAACGCTAGAGGAAATCAAATGCTGAAATCGGTGGAAGTGACGCTCGGCGGCAGGGAATACGAGGTGCCGATGCTGAACGTCGAGCAGCTCGAGCGCGTGCAGGACTTGCTGGAAACCGCGCCGAAGAAAAGCGGCTTCGGCGTGCTCAGGATCGCGCTCGAACGCGCCGAGCCCAAGGTCGAGAAGCCCGGCGATATCGAGGCCACGCACCACGAGATCAAGAAGGCGATCGATAGCATCATGAAACTGTCGGGCTTCGAGGCCCCGCAAAGCCCAAACGCAAAAACCCCGGCTCACAAGCCGGGGCATCAGGAACGATAGATTTCACCTTCATCTACGGCCGGCTCGTCACTGACGCCGGCATGTCGTTTGACGAAATTGGAGCCCTGACCTTGTTCGACGTGCGCCGAATTTTTTCACACTGGCAGAGCTACCCGCCGACCCGCGATCTCGTGGCGGCGGCGATCGGATTCAAGCCAAAGGCGCCGGGCGAAACGCCGAAGCAATATCTGACCGCTGCGGACATGCGCCGCATCATGAAAATGACCGGCGGCAAGATGCCTGGCGTCAAACCGATGGGGTTATGACATGGCGAATCCGGTCTCAATCACCTTCTCGGCGCAGATCGGGCAACTGATCTCTGGCGTCGATCAGGTCAAAAGCGCGATAAGTTCTATTGCGGCACCGGTTAACCAACTGGCGGGCCTCTTTACCGGGCTCGGCGAGGGATTCGCCGGTGTCTTCGCCGTCGATCAGGTCGCGGCGTTCGTTTCCCAAATGGAGGATCTCGGCACGCAGACGCTGCGCACCTCGGCGATGCTCGGCGTATCGACCACCGAAGCGCAGCAATTAGGCTTCATCGCCAAGGCGACCGGAGGCTCGGCCGACAGCTTGGCGCTATCAATGGAGCGGTTGCAGCTCAATCTGGCGCGCGCGCAGAGCGGCATCGGTCCAGCGGCGCAGGCGCTGCAGGCGCTCGGGCTATCCACCAAGGATTTGATCGGACAGCCGATCGACGAGCAGATGAACCGCATCGCCGACGCGCTGTCGCGCTTCGCCGATGGCGGCAACAAGACCGCCATTGTGCTCGCACTGCTCGGCCGTTCCGGCGCCGAGATGATCCCGGTGTTGGACAAAGGCCGCGCTGGCCTCGATGAACTCCGGCAATCCGCGCAGAGCGCCAGCGCCATCGTCTCCGGGCAAACCATCGCTGCGCTTGATCGTGCCGGAACTTCGGCAATCGTCATGCGTTCCGCGATGACTGCGTTGGGCGAGACTATCGTCGCGCAATTCGCGCCGGCGCTGATCACCCTCGCCAATAAAATGACCACGTTGATCGGCAATTTCACGTTACTGACCTCGGCTGGCAATGTCTGGCGAAGCCAGATCGAGGGCATCGAATACGCCATCGCCTCGCTGGCGATTGATATCGGCCGCGCCGCACAAATGGCCGCCGACTTTTTTCATATGGATTGGGCGGCGGTCAAGGCCGACTGGCAAGCCGGCACGGCGGCCCAAGAGAAGCTCCTGGATGACCATCTTTATCGTATGGGCGTCCTGTTGCTAGAATCGAAGGCAAAGTTGCAAGAAGGACTCGCCCCTCCTGCGGCGACGCTGTCGCAAGCCCCGGCATTGCCCGTTCCGAATACCGCCGCGATCAATGCGGCAATGGCCGCTGCGGCAGAGCAGATCAAGCTTGCCGATGAAGTCTATACGCAGATGGCGGAAAAGCTTGGCTCGGAACTGAAACTGCACCAAATCACCTACGGCGCGGAAACGCAAGCGTTGCTCTCGGCCCTCGATCAGCGCCGCGCCGCCGAACTAGCTGCAGTCGCGCAGGAGGCCAGCGTAGGCGGCTTATCAGTCGCCCAGGCGCAGAAGATCGCAAACGAGAAGCTGCAGATCGACCAAAAATACGCCCAGGACCGGCAGCGCGTTCTCGACAAGGCGGCGCAGGATGAGGCGAAGGAATGGGAGAGTAGGCTTTCTACTATTGAGGGTGCGTGGAATTCGCAGCTCCGCGGGCTCTTGGGCGGCACGGAGACGTGGGGTCAGGCGATGAAGAAGATCGCCGGCGACCTCGTTATTAATTTTATAGAAAACGCCGAAAAAATCGTCGGCAATTGGATCGCTGGCGAACTTACGAAGACGACCGCCACGACGGCGGGAGTCGCTGCGCGGACCGCCGCCGAACAGGGCGGCGCCTCGGTGTCCCTTGCGACACAGCTCGCAGCGAACCTAAAAGCGATCGGCTCGGATGCAGCCAAGGTCTTTGCCGATGTTTTCGCCTATCTCGCGCCGGCGCTGGGGCCTTTCGCCGCCGCGCCCGCCGCTGCCGCCTCGGCGCTCGTTCTTGGCGCTGAAACTTTGATGCCCTCCGCCGATGTGGGCGGCTACGTGGTCAGCGATGGTTTAGCGATGATACACGCTAACGAAACGATCCTGCCAGCGCGAATTGATCAACCTTATTGGCTGGTGGTCAGGGCAACAATATGGTGATTTGCGCCAAACTTCTCTGGCTTCATCGGTACGCAGGCCATGATAAATCAAATCATACCGCAGACTAGCGCGCAGCCTGCAGGCTTACCAAAACCTCAATCCATCGATCGCATAGAGAACACTGTGACCGTCCTTAGAATACATGACGACCTCAAAACGATCACGATCACTTACGATCGTGCAACGCCGCCGTTTTCGGTCGAAAATGACACAGCGCAGCTCGAAGAAATGTTAGCGGCTCTTGGTCGCGCGCGCAGCGGCATGCTTCCGAAAATCTCCGAGACCTGGATGCCGAAGACGGTTGAAGCAACCCGGGATCCCGCGTGGCTTGTCGATGCCGACGCTCTTGCGGGTGATGCGCTGTTAAACATCCGCGATCCCCTTTTTGGATGGCGGCATTTCATCTTCACAAAAGATCAAGCGATGAGGCTCGGTGCCGAGCTCATCGCACAAGGGTCGCGGCCAGCCCCGCCGGCCGCCGGCAGTGCATAAGTGCGGGCTTTCAATCGCAATAGGACATGAACATGGCTACCGGCATCGTGAAAATGTGGAATTCAGATCGAGGTTTCGGCTTCATCGTACCCGACGATGGCGACGAAGATCTGTTTGTGCACATCAGCAATTGTGAGCGCGGCGAACTGATAAAGGGCCAGCGCGTGCAATTCTACACGCAGCCGAGCCGCAAATCGCACGGCAAGATGGAAGCCATATCGGTGATGCCGTTGTGAGCGACGATCGAGGCGTCTGGCCTAATGTCGAATACAAGCAGACGCCCGAAAACGTCTGGGAGGCGACCAGCATTTGCCTCTTCGCGATCGTCGCGCCGTTGCGCCAGCGAGGATTGATCACAGCCGCCGAAATGCGCGCCATCACCGATAGGGTGCTGGCACAGTATCAGGCCATGATCGGCGAAGAGTGGGGGCCCGGCATTTACGGGACGGGCAATCCGCCGCTCGATTACGCAAATTATGGAACCATCCAAGAGATGGTGACCATGTTCTGCAAAGAGCAGTTCGCCCAGGAGGCGATGGAGGAACATGCTTTGGAGCAGCCCAGACCGGCGCTCAGCGTGGTTGAGGGCGGCAGGGCCGACGATGACGACGATGTTTGCTTTTGAGGATTTGACTGGCCAGCGCTTTCACAGATTGGTTGCGGTTCGCTACATCGGCACCGATCGATCCCGCGTTTCGTTGTGGCTGTTCACATGCGACTGCGGCGGAGAAGTGATCGCGCGGGGTAGCGCCGTAAAGCACGGGCGTACTAAAAGCTGCGGTTGCTTTCGCAAGGAAAAGGCAGTCCACCAAATTCGAAAGCTTTGGCGCTGCGGCAAAGAAAACGGGAACTTCCGGCACGGTAGGAGGTGCAGGGGAATGCACTAGAGGCGTTGGCTTATTTGGTCTGCGACGCCACCAAGAAGTGCAGGGAAGAGTGGGCCGAGCTAAACGAACTCAAATGATCTTCGCCTACGGGCGGTTTCCGATCTGTTCGCTGAAATCCAAATAGTTTGGATCGGAACAAAAGGAGCGTTCGCTTTTCGTTTTTTAGGGCCGCCGTAGCAACTCCGGCAGCTTGGCGAAGTTCGCAGCCATCCGCCGCGCCTCGTCCTTTGTGAGCCGCTTAGTCGTGGCACGGCGGCTCGGCTCATCGTCAAAGTAGAAATAGCCGAGCGCTTGGCCGCTGGTGTCGCGGACGATGAAGCTTTCTGCCAATTCCTCGATCGACCAGGGCGGCGGGAAGCGGCGGCGAGGCATCAGCTTTAGACGAGCCGATTGGCGCCGATGTTGATGCTGAAGCCGTCTCTGACCGCCGTGGCAAATTCATCCGGCACGCGTTTGATCATAAGCGTCACAAACCCGGGAGGCGAGTAGAGCTCGACCGGTCGGCCCTCTCCAAATAGGGGCGGCATCGTCTGCTCAATCCGGCGCTGGTATGGGATATCCTGCGGTGCAGTCCCTTGCACAAGCATCGCGCCGGGCATGACAGTAAAATCAACCGCGATCGAAATCGATCCGCCGGCATTCTCCTTCACGGTCCCGCTGTATTTGCCGCCGACGTAGTCGACACCGCTCAGCCGGTCACCGCTGACGGTGAAGATGCCGACGCCAAGGCCGTTGGCGCCGCAGTAGACAAATCCGATAGGTGCCGTCGAGGGACATTGGTTTACCTTAAGTGCGGAGAAATCACGCGGCGCCCCCCGCGACCGTACCCCGGGCGTACCCCATCGGATTTCGTAATTTAATGCCCCGAGCGTAAGTCTTTGAAATAATTGGCTCCCCGGGCCGGATTCGAACCAGCGACCAACCGGTTAACAGCCGGTTGCTCTACCGCTGAGCTACCGGGGAAAAGCCTGCTCGGTACGGTGCGCCGCATATAACAAAGCCGGTCCCGCTTTGAAAGCGCGAAGCGTCCGCGACTTCGTAAGTTGGCTTGCCGAGCCGTAGCAAGCGTAGGGGTCCGCCTTCGCCCAAGTGGGCTACGGTGCGACAGCCTTCGCTGCGCTGCGCTTGCGAAGGCTGGAGGCCACGCCCGGAATTGAACCGGGGTAAACGGTTTTGCAGACCGCTGCGTAACCACTCCGCCACGTGGCCGTCCATAGCAAGGGTGATATCGGCAAATGCTACCCCTCCTTGGGTAACTGCACCTAATCGATTAAGCAAGGCCTACGCCGCGTTCACGTTAAACGCGTGCCATGCGCGAAATGATTTTAATGGTTCCAGCCGTTTTCACACGGATATTGCCGAGGAACTTTGAGTTCTTGGATGAGTTGCCGTGGACGGGTGTGGGCGAAACTCAATGAGTGTCCGGAGAACGATAATGGCTACTCTTAAAACGGTGACGCTTGCAGCCGCCCTGATCGCGGGCGCGACTTCGCTGGCGATAGCACAGAATGGCCCCCCGACCGGCGGTGAGCCGCCGGTAGCCGGCGGCGCCGCGGCGAGCAATCCATCGGGCGGCGGCACCGGCAATGGCATGGCGCCAGCGAAGACGATTCACCACAAGGCGATGAAGAAAAAGGATTCCAAGCCGCAGTGACGGAGTGAGCTGACCCCGCCGCGCTCGGTTGCGTGGCGGAATCGAACTTCAGCCCCCGGTCATGGTCCGCCATGACCGGGATTTTTTGTGCGCGGGGTAGGGTTGGATTTCAGCATCGGGCTTAACAAGCGATACTGGCAGCGCCCGCCGGGATTTGCGGCGTTTGCCCTGCGCCGCCCGCTTGCGTTTTGGCCGACCCTATCGCACAACGCAGCCATCGCTCATTCGGGAACCCAACCCATGTTCGACACCGCTACGGCGCGCCGCATGATGGTGGACGGGCAGGTTCGCACGGTCGATGTCACCAATCTCGACTTAATCGCGGCCATGCTGGCGGTGCCGCGCGAGCTGTTCGTGCCGCCGCCGCTTGCCGGGCAGGCCTATCTCGACGGCGATATCCCGCTTGGTGCAGGCCGGGTGCTGCTTAAACCGATGGTTCTCGCCAAGCTCATTCAAGGCGCCCAGGCGAGCGCGGCAGACCATGTTCTCGATGTCGCCTGCGGCACCGGCTATTCGTCGGCCGTGCTTTCGCGCATCGTCGGCTCGGTCGTGGCGCTCGAGGAAGAGGCGACTTTGGCACGTCAGGCGGAGGGGGCGCTGGCGGCCATCGGCGCCGCCAACGTCACCGTCGTTGTCGGTCCATTGAGCGCAGGCTGGCCGGCGGGGTCTCCTTACGACCTCATTTTGCTCGACGGCGCCACCGAGATCGTACCCGAGGCGCTTGGCCGCCAATTGAAGCCGAACGGCCGGATGGTTTGTATTCTAGGCCGGGTCCCGACTGGCAAGGCCATGCTCTATCGCATGATCGAGGGCCATCTCGTCGGCCGCCCGATTTTCGATGCCGGAGCCCCGGTATTGCCCGGATTTGTCGCCCCTCCGGCTTTCGTGTTCTAGCGCCTATAGCGGTCTAAGGCCCTTTGCGTATAGCGCCGACTGGGTAGTGCCCGGCGCCTCTAGGGCCCGGCCGGGCTGATTTCGCCGACGGCCTTGCGGGGTTTAGAGCTGAATTAGCCCTGATAGCCCTGTTAGCCCTGGCGATTTACCTGTGGCGCAGAAACGCCTATTCCCAGATTTTTGCATTTCATCCCCAGATGCAGGGTTTCGCCCGCCGCGCCAGCCGCTTAAGGTTGCTAGTTTCGCGTCTCCGACCAAGCTGGCTGGCCGGCGCGTGATGGCGCGTCTGTGATGGGGTCCACCGCTCAAGGGGGCGGGCGGAGATTTAGGTGGTTGGGAGCTGTGTCAACGTCATGAGCGGACGGGGACTGCGGGCGCATATCGTGGCCGTCGCAAGCCTCGCGTTGGGCGGTGCCGCCCTTGCCGGCGGCTGCACCGTGGCCGCGGCCGACACCCTCGAATGGGCGCTCGTCCAGGCGTACCAGAACAATCCGGCGCTCAACGCGCAGCGCGCGGCATTGCGCGCCACCGATGAGAACGTGCCGCAGGCTTTGTCGGGCTATCGACCGAAGCTCAGCGTCACCAGCACAGACGGCTTCGCTTATTCCAGCACGCTGTCGAACAGCATCGATCAGCAGGTGTTTCCCAACAGCATCAGTTATTCGAACATCGCCAAAGACCTTGGCCAGCGCGGCATCGGGGCAACCGCAACCGAGACGCTGTTCAACGGCTTCCAAACCGCCAACAAGACGCGACAGGCGGAAAGTCAGGTGATGGGCGCGCGCGAGACTTTGCGCGTTACCGAGCAGCAAGTGCTCCTCGATGCGGCTACGGCCTACATGAACTTGCTCCGCGACCAGGCTATCCTCGACCTCAACCGCCGCAACGTCGAAGTTCTCACCGAACAGCTCAAGCAGACGCGCGATCGCTTCAATGTCGGCGAGGTGACGCGGACCGACGTCGCGCAAGCCGAATCGCGCCTGGCCGCCGGCCGCTCGGCATTGCTCGGTGCGCAGTCGAACTATGTCACCTCGCAAGCCAATTATCGGCGCGTGATCGGCGTCGATCCCGGACGGCTCGATCCGGGCACGCCGGTCGACCGGCTGTCGCCGCCGACGCTGCCGGGCGCTGTTACCGAGGGCGAGAATCAAAGTCCGTCGGTGCTCGCCACGATGTATGGCGTCGACATTGCCGAATTGGCCGTGAAAATCAGCGAGGGCGCGCTCTACCCGAACCTGGCGCTGACGGCGAGCGCCTCGAAGAATTATCTGCCGGTCTACAACGTCAATAAGCAGACGCAAGCCTCGATATTGGGCACGTTGACCATCCCGATCTACCAGGGTGGCGCCGAATATTCCGCGATCCGCCAATCCAAGGAAACGGTCGGGCAGCAGCGTCTCAATCTCGACGTAACGCGCGATCAAGCGCGCGCCACCGTGGTGCAAAGCTGGGGCCAGCTGGATGCCGCCAAAGCGCAGATCGAGGCCACCACCGCACAAGTCAATGCGGCGGAGATCGCGCTCAACGGCGTGCGCGAAGAAGCGCGCGTCGGCCAGCGCACGACGCTCGACGTCCTCAATGCGCAGCAGGAACTGGTCAACGCGCGCGTCGCGCTGGTCACTGCTCAGCACGACCGTGTGGTGGCGTCCTACACGCTGTTGGCGGCGGTCGGCGGGCTGTCGATGCAGCACCTCGGACTCAATGTGTTGATTTACGATCCGCAAGTGCACTATCAGCAAGTGCGCGATGCATGGATCGGCGTTCGCACTCCCGACGGCAGATAAGTTCACGGCAACGAATCTGGCCCGTTCCGCCGCAAGGGGTGTCCACAGATCGCGCCTTGCCGTCGACTTTCACCATGACAAACGCGCCGGCGCCATTGCATAGTTGGTGTTGTGTGATTCGGCGGCGCGTCACGGGGTAGAAGCCTCGCGATGGGGGCGAACGGAAACGCACGCAAGTAAGGCACGCAACTAGGCACGCACGTAACGTAACGTAAGCAAAGCCAGGCGAGGGTGTGCATGTCGCAACCGGCGAAAGCGCAGGAACCGTCGATGGAGGAGATTCTCGCCTCCATTCGCCGCATTATCGCTGACGACGACGCCAATAAATCTCCGCCCCGGGCGCCGGAACCACCGAAGGCGGAACCCGAACTGGCGCCGCCTCAGCCGATGTTTTCGGCGCCGCCAGCCGCTCCGCCGGCTGCGCCGCCGCAGCCGCGCGTCGAAGCCGAAACGCGCCGCGCTATGGAGCCGTCAAGCCCGCCCGACATCGTGACCGTAGCGGATCAGTCTTCCGATATCCTCGATCTCACCGAATCGATGGCGGCGTCGATGCCGCAGCCACTTCCGCCCTTTCCTCCAGCGAATCCTCCGGCCAGTGCCATGCCAAATCCCGCAGCGCAATTTCGCACTATCGACGGCAGCTCCGACATAGGGTTTGACGAGGTGAGCGAAAGGCCCGCCGCGCCCGGTCCCGCGCCGGCCAACGAGGAGCGGGGTCAGCTGATTTCCAGCGACACCAGCGCCGCGGTCGATTCCGCCTTCAATGCGCTCGCTCAGACCGTGCTGGTGCAGAATGCCCGCACGCTGGAGGATTTGGTGCGTGAAATGCTCCGGCCGATGCTGAAGACCTGGCTCGACGACAATCTGCCCGGCATGGTCGAGCGGCTGGTGCGCGCCGAAATCGAGCGGGTCTCGCGCGGCCGCGCGACCTGAATAAACGCAACTAGCCTTTCAGCGCGGCGGCGAGCTTGAGCGCCTGATCGGATAGCACCGCCGGATCTTCCTTGAAGCTTGCCGGCGGCTTTAACGCCACGCCGATCTTGCGCGGAATGACGTGGACGTGCAGGTGAAACACCACCTGGCCGCCGGCCGGCTCGTTGAATTGCTGGATGGTAAGGCCGTCCGCGGCAAAGACCGTCATGGCGGCGCGCGCAATCGTCTGGGTCGCCTTCATCACATGCGCGAGATCGTCCGGCGCGATATCGAGAATGGTGCGGGCAGGGGTTTTGGGGATGACCAAAGTGTGGCCGGGCGCGCGCGGCATGATGTCGAGAAACGCGAATACCTTATCGTTCTCGAAGACTTTATGCGCCGGCAGCTCGCCATGCAGAATTTTGGCAAATATGTTGTTGGGGTCGTAGTTCGTCATCGCGCTCTCCACGTGTCGGGCCGCGATCTTAATCATTCCGGTTCGACGACGAAATCCTTGCGGAATGGTGCCAGCGTTGCAAGTTCTGCGCCGGCCGCCGCGACATAAGCGCGTTCGCGCTTCAGGTAGTCGGCAATGGCGCGGCGCAGGCCTGCGTCGGCGATATAATGTGCCGAATAGGTCGTCGTCGGCATGTAGCCGCGCGAAATCTTGTGCTCGCCTTGCGCGCCGGCCTCGACGCGGGACAGCCTGTGCGCGATCGCGTAATCGATCGCCTGATAATAACACAGCTCGAAATGCAGGAACGGATGATGCTCGATCGCCCCCCAGTGGCGGCCGAATAAAGTGTGCGAGCCGACGAAATTGATGGCGCCGGCGATCCAGCGTCCAGCGCGCTTGGCCATCACCAGCACGATGCGATCGCGCATTTTATCGCCGATGAGCGAGTAGAACGACCGGGTGAGATAAGGCCGGCCCCATTTGCGCGATCCGGTCTCCATATAGAATTCGAAGAAAGCGTCCCAAACGTCTTCGGTGAGATCGCTGCCCGTGAGCCAATGCACGGTGATGCCGTTTTGCAGCGCGTCGTGCCGCTCGCGCCGGATGGTTTTGCGCTTGCGTGCGGTGAGCGCGGCAAGAAACTCGTCGAAGCTGGCAAAACCCGCATTTTCCCAGTGGAATTGCTGATCGGTGCGTTGCAGGTAGCCGAGCTCGCCCAGCAAGCGGAATTCCGGCTCGGTCGCAAAAGTCACATGGACGCCGGAAGCGCCGGAAAGCTTGCACAATTCGATGAGCCCGCTGGCGACCGCGCGGCCGATAGCGTCGGCATCGGGGCCTTGCCGCAGCAGAAGCCGCGGGCCCGTCGCGGGCGTGAACGGCACGGCGATTTGCAGCTTGGGGTAATAGCTGCCGCCGGCGCGCTCATAGGCTTCGGCCCAGCCGCGGTCGAACACGTATTCGCCGCGGGAATGGCTCTTGAGATAGCAGGGCGCGACGGCCACGAGCTCGCCGCCCGAGGTTCTTGCCAGAACGTGCTGGGGCTGCCAGCCGGTACGCCCGCCGACCGAATTAGACTCCTCCAAGGCAGACAGAAAATCATGCGATACAAAAGGGTTATATATTGTCTCCTGATGTTGTGCATGAGCATTTGGCGTCGGATTGGCGCAGGCATCCCAAGCAGCGGTGCCGATTTCATCGATCGTGCTGACCACGCTGATGAGCAGCTCCGTCATCGTCGTCATGCGCTCCGGCCGCTGGGCGGGGTCATACTGCACGCGGATCACGGCCGAAAACCCTCGAAAATCATCTGGTCGGCGAAGCGCGCGGCAACTCTTCGTTCAGCCTCGGTGCGCACCGCCCAGGTCAATAGCGGCAAGCCAAAAACGTGCCGTGCGAGTAACGGCGCCGATGCCGGCAAATCCGCCACCGCATAAGCCACAAATTGTACCCGGGCCACCAAGCCCGTGAGCAGATAGCCCATTCCGTAACGCATCCAAAACGGCATCGGATCCCAATATGGATGCGGCCGGTACTTGGCGGCAACGATCCCGTAAGGCTGGCGTGGCGCTTGAAGCCGCAGTGTCGCGATCTGTGCCGGATCGAACGACATTGGCGCTACGCGCCCGCGGTAGCCGGCGAGCACCGCGGCGACTCGTGCTGGGAGGCGGCCGTCGCCGTTAAAGCGGCTTTTGAGCTCGATCAGCATAGTGACGCGGCCATCCACAAGGTCGCAGAGTTCGCCAAGCGTCAGCATGCGCTCGGCGCTGCCGCGGTACGGCACGCGTTTGAGTTCCGCGGCGCTGAGACTGTCGAGGCGGCCCTCACCTTGGGTCAATCGGCCGAGCACATCGTCGTGATGGACCATGGCCTCGCCGTCGGCGCTGACCTGGACGTCGATTTCGATGCCGTAGTTTGCGGCGATGGCTGCGCGCACGGCGCCGGCGGTGTTTTCGATCACGCCGTGCGCCGCGTCATGCAGCCCACGGTGGGCGATCGGTCCTGCGGTAAGCCAATCGAGTGACGCTGCCACTGTTCGGTCGATCCGTCAGGACACTTCGAACACGCCCTCGACTTCCACCGCGGCGTCAGCCGGCAGCGCGGCGACGCCGACGGTCGAGCGCGCATGCTTGCCCTTGTCGTCGAAGACCGCGACCATAAGGTCGGAAGCGCCGTTCATCACTTTCGGGCCCTCGGTGAAACCGGGCGCCGAATTGATAAAGCCGCCGAGCCGCACCACCCGCGTCACCTTATCGAGATCGCCGAGCGCGGTTTTAACTTGCGCCAGAAGGTTGATCGCGCAAGCGCGCGCGGCTTTCTGGCCGTCTTCGATGGAAACGCCATCGCCGAGCCGGCCCTTAGCGACGAGCTTGCCCTCGCTGTCGAGACAAATCTGACCGGAGACATTAAGCAGATTGCCGGTGCGCACGAACGGAACGTAATTGGCCATCGGCGCCGGCGGTTCCTGCAGCATGATACCAAGCTCCTGCAATTTCTTTTCAACCATTCCGGCCATGGGCTCCTCCGGCTGCAATGCAAGGATTTAACAGGCGACGCCGCCTTCTTCGCCGATCAGTTGGCGTCATGCAAGCGCGTCCCCTCCCTGACCATCTGCATTCGGGAAGGGAGGGCGGGGGACTTGTTGCAGGCAACGGATAAGGTGGCCTATCTTCGCCGCAATTCCGGCAAAAAGGAAATCACGGGCAGGGGGAAACGGCAGGCGGGGGCCCATCTCCGAAGCAAGTCAAGCGAGATAGGTTCATGGTCGTAAATGGCATGTTGCGCGCCACCGTCGTCGCCGTTGGCGGGATTCTCCTAGCGGCCCTCTTACCGGCGCAGGCACAGGACAGTACGCACCAGGTCAGTGCAGCGGACGCCCCGGTTGTCCTGGTGCCGCACCGGGCGATCTATGACCTTTCGCTGGGGCAAACGCGCGGCGACTCGCAGGTCGCCGCCGTCAGCGGCCGCATCGTCTACGATTTCGGCGGCAGTGCCTGCCAGGGCTATTCATTGGATTTCCGCCAGGTCTCCGAACTCGATACCGGGGAAGGCAAAGTGTCGACCAGCGATTTGCGCTCGACGACTTGGGAAGGCGCCGACGCCAAGAGCTTCAAATTCACGTCGCAAAATTTCGTCGATCAAAACCTGGTCGATTCCGTCGATGGCCACGCCGAACACGACGCTAGCAAGACGGCGGTCGATCTCGATAAGCCGCAACAGAAGAACCTCAATCTCGACGCCGGGGTGGTATTTCCGACCCAGCACATGATCCGCGCGATCCAAGCCGCGCGCGCGGGCAAGACCATTCTCGATTTTCCGGTCTATGACGGCTCCGATACCGGCGACAAAGTCTTCAACACGCTCACGGTGATCGGCCGCAAAATGGCCTCCGATGAGCATAAGCACGACGATGCCGCCGCCGACGAGCCGAAGCTTGCGAAATTCGCGCGCTGGCCGGTCTCGATCAGTTATTTCGACAAGGGCAAATCGGAAGATTCCGGCGAGCAAACGCCGGCCTACACGATCGGCTTCGAGCTTTATGAGAACGGCATTTCACGTGCTTTGACGCTCGACTACAACGACTTCGTGATCGACGGCAAGCTAACGTCGCTTGAGATTAAAGACCAGAAGCCGTGCCCGTAGCGCATGATCCCGAAAAGTGGATACCGGTTTCCCGCCTTCGCGAAGCCCGCTTCCGCCTTCGCGCTATGCGCTTCGGCGGACTCAAACTCTCCGAAGCTCGCGTAGCGAGCGTAGGCGGGTCGGCGGGCGAAGGAAGGTCGGATAAGATCATGCGCGATCAAAACTCTATGGCTTTTCCGGACCCTCGAACGCCAGCCCCCTGACCACGGCGCCCTCGCCGAAACGGGCGCGCACGCTATCGACAGCGTGCTCGGCAAGCGCTGTGCGGCCGTCGACGAGATCGGCGGGATCGGCCTCTTCCGCCGTGGCCAGTGCGCTCACGCCAACCCCCAGGAGGCGAAAGCGGGTGCCATCAGTTTCGTGTTCGAGGAGGCCGCGGGAAGTTGCAAAAATGCGCCTCGCCAGTTGGGTCGGCGCGCCCAGCGAGCGCGCCCGGGTGCGGATTTTGAAATCCGCGGTTTTGAGCTTCAAGGTCACGGTGGCGCCCGCCAATCCCTTGGTTTTGAGCCGCGCCGAGACCTCTTCCGCCAAGCTCCACAAAATTTTCTCCAGCGAACGGAAATCGGCGACGTCGTGCTCGAACGTCGTCTCCGAGGAAACGCTCTTCGTTTCGCGTTCGGCGCTCACCAGGCGAGCATCGATGCCGCGCGCTAATTGGGCGAGGCGGCGGCCTTCCTCGCCGTAGCGGCGCATCAACTCGCTCTCGCTGGCGCACTGCAGGTCGGCGATGCGGCTAAATCCGTCGCGCGCGTAGCGCGCCGCGCTGACTTTGCCGACGCCGTAAATGAAGCTGATCGGCTTTGGCGCGAGAAAGGCCGGCGCTTCGCTCGCGCCGAGCACGGCGAAACCGCGCGGCTTGTCGAGATCGGAGGCGACCTTGGCGAGGAATTTATTGCAGGAGAGCCCGATCGAAACGGTGATTTTCAGGTTCTTCTCCACGTCGGCGGCAAAACGCGCCAGCGCCTTGGCAGGCGACATGCCGTGCAGGCGCGCCGTGCCGGACAGATCGAGAAATGCCTCGTCGATCGACAACGGTTCGACGAGCGGCGTCAAGGCCAGCATCATCTTGCGGACCTCGCGGCCGGCCTTGGCATATTTCTCAAAATTGGGTCGAACCACTTTGGCCTGCGGACACAGTCGCAACGCCTCGAACATCGGCATCGCCGACTTCACCCCATAGGTCCGCGCAATGTAGCAGCAGGTCGCCACGACGCCGCGCTTGCCGCCGCCGACGATGACCGGCTCGGCGGCCAGCGTTGGGTCGTCGCGCTTTTCGATGGTGGCGTAAAAGGCATCACAATCGACGTGGGCGATGGCTAAGGTGTCAAGCTCGTCATGGCGCAGCAATCGCGGTGAGCCGCAGGCGGCGCAACGCAGGCTCTGCGGCGAAGCATCGGCCAGGCAGTCACGGCAAAAGCTCGTGCTCATTGCAGACCGTTGGCAAGCCTTCCAGCATGGATCCCGAAAAGCGGAATACGGCTTTCGGAAAAGATCATGCTTAGAGAAACCTGGATGGTGATCCACTCGGATCGCCATCTAGGGCAAATCGCGTTCCCCTTCACCGCCGAGCGCGCGCCGCGCCCGCGCGATCTCGGCCGGGTCGAGGCCGGCACTGGCGGCGAAAGCCAGCAACAGATTCTCGTCGCCGAGCATATGCTCCAGCACGCCGGCGAGAAAGTCGGGCGAGCGGGCCGCGTCGCGGATCGCGTTAGGCTCGATGCCGGTCGCGGCCAGAAAGGCGGCCATTCGCTCAGGCTCTTCCGCGATGAAGGCAAGGGCCTGAACAGCCAGCATTTGCGCCGCTTCCGCCGTGTGCCTTGCGCGCTTCTTCATCGGGTTCCATTTGCCTTT
>CAWCQV010000024.1:0-15539 GCA_963797775.1 uncultured Alphaproteobacteria bacterium
GAAGTTGGCGAGGCGCATTGATTTTCTGGATTGATACTGATGCCCTCATCGCTGTGATGAGTGGCTGGATGCCGATGATGTTCATGACGCGGGTGAGATTGTAGGCGAGTACGTGTAGCGCCATCTCGCTGGCGACCCGTGGCAGTGTCTTCATGAGGAAGTGGGTAGCCCCCATCCGAGCCTTGATGGTGCCAAAGGGATGCTCGACCGTCTCACGCCGCTGACGCATCTTCTCCGGATGCTCATCAAGCCGGCGTTGCACGGCCTCGATAATATGCTCATGCTCCCATCGTGAGATCAGTCGCTCCTTGCCCTTGGTGCAACTGTTCTTGATTGCGCAGCTATGATAGGCGGCGGTCCGGTAGCGACGCAGGACCATGCCCTTGTCCTGGGTTGTAAAGGAATAGGCGAGCTTCTCGCCTGCAGGACAAACGTAAACGTCCTCATCAGCCACATAGCGGAAGTCCTGCTTGCCGAGCGCGTCCTTCCGCCTTTGCGTTCGAGGTCATCGGCTTTGGCAGCGTAACCGTGATGCCGTAAGCCTCCTCGCATGCCAGGATCTCTTCGCTGTTGAAGTAACCGCGGTCGGCGACGGCATCGAGCTTCTCCACGCCTAGCGCCGTCTTGGTCTCGTTGGCCACATGGAGAGCTGCGATCGGTCGGTTCCGTCGTTGGTTACCTCATGCATGACGATCAGATGATGGTTGGCCTCGACGGCAATCTGGACGTTGTAGCCAACGACGCCGGAACCGCGGCCGCTGGTCGCCATCGAACGGGCATCCGGATCGGTCAGCGAGATCTGCTGGTCCGGGGTGGCGAGCATCTCCACCTTGAGAAGCTCGAGACGCCGCATCTGCTCCTTCAGCGTCTCGATCTTCTCTTTGAGGCGGTTCGTCTTGGTTGTGAGGGCCTCTGACGGTCCGCTCGGTCGGCAGTGTCGAGCTGCTGCAAATAGCGCGCGACGCTCTCCTCAATCTGCGCCATCCGCCGCTCCATCTTGGCGCGCGTGAAGTTCTTGTCGCGGTTGTTCACCGCCTTGAACTTGCTGCCGTCGATCGCGACGCTGGGGTGCGTGAGTAGGCCAATCATGCGGCACAGCGCAATGAAGCGTGCGCACACCTTGCGGATGGCAGTGCCATTGTCCTTGCGGAAGTCGGCAATCGTCTTCTGTGATCCGGTACAAGCCGGCCCGTCAGCCACATCACCTCAACGTTGCGCGCAGCCTCACGCTCGAGCCGTCGACTCGACTGAACCCGATTGAGATAGCCGTAAATGTAGAGCTTCAGCAGAACCGACGGATGATACGAAGGCCGACCGGTTGCTTCCGGAATCGACCCCGCCAAAGCCAAGCTCGCCCAGATCGAGTTCCTCAACAAAAACGTCGATCACGCGAACCGGATTGTCCTCATCGATCCAGTCTTCCAAGCATTCCGGAAACAGCGTGCTCTGCCTACGATCCGCGCCCTCAACGAAGCGCCTCATCCGATCCCTCCGCAAAAGCAGCCGGAATCATACAGCGCGTATCAAATAACCAAGTGCGTTTTCACACAAGCTGGGTCAAAAGCGGAAGTGACGCTCTCAAATTTCGATGTCCGCTTTACCCCCGAAAGCGGACATTCGCGCACGTGATCAGGATGCTGTCTGCTTCGGGCCAGAAGCAGCCTCACGCATCGCAGCACAGCCGGCATCGTTATTCGATCACTTCGTTGGCGAATTGCTGAAGTTGCAACGGCACGTCGAGGCCCAATGCCTTTGCGGTCCTCATATTTATCACGAACTCGAAATTGGTCGGCTGCTTCAACCGGTAGATCGGCGGGCGAAGCTCCGTGGAAGAATGTTCTCGACGGCATTTACGTAGCGGCCTGTCGGTACATATCTTCTACATTTGGCCCGTAGCTCATCAGCAGACCCGCTTGCGCAAACTGGCTCGTGTTTGTCATTGCCGGCAGTTGATGCTTGAGCGCCGCATCCGCAATCTCTTCGCGTCAGCAAATAGGTTAGCGGGCCGACGACGACCACGAGGGCTTCTATCCCGTGGCTGATCATCGTGGCGAACGCTCGGTCGATGTCTTCCGGGCGCTGAAGATCGGCCACCTCAAGCGTCACGCCAACGTTTTGTGAGGCCGCCTCAAGCTCCGCGAAGCCGACCTGTGACGCTACTTGCCCGAGCACTCCCACCCGCGAAAGCCTTGGGACGACCTCCTTCAGCAGGGAGAGGTACTTGCCCCAGAGATCTGGGCTCGCGTCAGCGGCCAAGCCCGTGACATTGCCGCCTGGCCGGGCCAGGCTTGCAACAAAACCGGCTCCCACGGGATCCGCGGTAAAGACCATCACGATGGGTATCGTCTCGGTCGCGTGCCGCACGGCTGCGACGTGAAGGTTCGTACCAGTAACAATCACGTCCACCCTGAGCCGCACTAGCTCGGCGGCAAGATCCGGAAGTCGCTCCATCCTGCCGTCTGCGTACCGTTGGACGGAAGACGACGTTGCGGCCTTCGATATATCCGAGCTCGCGCAGTCGGTCCTGGAGCGCGTGGAATAGCGACGCAACCGACTCGCCTGTCGCACCCAATAGAAAGCCGACCCGGTACATCTTTGCGGCAGACTGGACCTCGGCGCGCGCCGCAAGCGGCCGTGCGACGATCGAACCGCCGATAAGCGTTATGAACTCGCGCCGCCTCATTCGATCAAATCATCGGCGAGCGAGAGTATTGATGCTGGGATCGTCAGGCCAACCGCCTTGGCGGTCGTGAGATTGATGACAAGCTCGAACTTAGTTGGCTGCTGGACCGGCAGGTTGGCCGGCTTCTCGCCCTTGAGCACCCGATCAACATAAGAAGCCGCACGACGCCATAGATCAGGAAGATCGGCCGCGTAGCTAATCAGACCACCGGCGGTAACGAAATGGCGCCATGGGTAAATAGCGGGCAACCGATGCTGAGCCGCCAACTTTACGATTAGCTTCTCATGAACTGTAGTCGTCACGTCGGGCAACACCAGGAGACTGGGGTTTGTCTCGCGTGCAAAGGCTTCGACCGCCTTTTCAATTGTTCCGGCGTCTTAAATCGGCATTGCGATCGGCTGGATCGCAAAGAGGGGACCAGCCGTCTCGATCGAACGCAAAAATGAGCCGGCGTAGGGTGCCGTTTGCGGGTTGTATATAATCGCAACGCGGGCCACCTGAGGCGCGACCCCTTCACGAGTTCGAGCCATTTACTCGCCATCGCTGGTTCGTAGCTGGTAAAGCCCGTGATGTTGCCGCCTGGGGCCACGAGGCTCTTCACGAAGCCGGTGTCGACTGGATCGAAATTTTGAACAAAAATGATCGGTATTGTGTGCGTCTCTTGCCTGACCGCCGCAGTCACGGGGGTCGAAATGACAACTATAACGTTGGGCTCCAATGCCACGAGCTCTCTTGCCAGGGCTTTCATTGCGTCGACAGAACCGCCGGCCCAACGTTGTTCGATCCGAACGTTGCGGCCTTGCGTCCATCCCAATGCTTGCAGTCCCTGAACGAGCGCAGCACTGTTGCGAAGGCCTTCGGGGTCACCTGCAACTTCCGACCGCAATATCGCAACTTGAGGCAAACGTGCTGGCTGCTGCGCGTGCGCCGCAAGGGACCACGCGGCGGCCGTGCCGCCAACAAGCGTGATGAACTCGCGCCGCTTCATGGCCTTGCCCAAGCTGAGGAGGTGACAGCCTACCACATCGAATGGAGTTGCTGTGCAGTACAGCAAAGTCGAAAGGCCGATGTCCGCTGTGGGTCACAAGCGGACATGGCACAGTCAAATAGTGATGTCCGCTTTACCCCCAAAAGCAGACATTCGCCCGGAATGGGAAATGCGGACCCTAGTCGAGCTGGGCGTAATGATACCTGGCTTGTCAGATTGGCCTAACAGAAGCAAATTATCGCGCGGTGCGGAGCCTCTCCGAGCATGTCGCACAGAGGCAATTGGGCAGGAAAACCCCGTCAGCTGTAAAGGAGATCTGCCATGACCGTTCAGGCGATGGGCTATTTCTGGGTCGGCGCTTCAAAGCTCGATGACTGGACCAATTTTGCGATCGGCCAGCTTGGGCTTCAGGCTGTTGATCGCGGCGGCGCCATGCGTGCCTTCCGCATGGACGACCGAAAGCAGCGCCTGATCGTCGACGGTGGGTTGACAGATGGAGAGCGCTTCTTCGGCTGGGAGGTCGCGGACGCGGCGGCGCTCGATGCGCTGGCGGCGCGGCTGGAAAAGGCCGGCGTCGCGGTGCGGCGCGAAATCGCCGCTGTAGCAGACCAACGTTGCGCCGCTGAGGTGATTTCGTTCCGCGATCCGGCTGGCAACCGTGTGGAGGCGTTCCACGGTGGTCAGATCGCCGATGAACCATTCCGCCCGGGGCGGAATATAGGGGGTTTCCGTACTGGGACACAGGGCATGGGACATGCCGTGATGATGATGCCCGAGATCGACGCGGCCCTCACATTCTATCGGGACCTGCTGGGCTTCCGGATCACCGACTTCATGGGGCCGCCGGTGTCGCTGTATTTCATGCACGTCAACACCCGCCATCATAGCCTCGCCATTGCCCAGGGGTCAGGCAGCCGCATGCACCATCTGATGATGGAATTTTACTCTCTCGACGATGTTGGCCAGAGTTACGATATCGCCCAGCAGGAGGAAGATCGTGTCGTGGCGAAGTTCGGTCGGCATTCGAACGATTTCATGACGTCATTCTACATGCGCACGCCGTCGGAATTCCTGATCGAGCATGGATGGGGTGGCCGCGAAGTCAGCCCTGGCTGGCAGCCAGTCGAGCTGAAATCCGCTGGCAGCTTTTGGGGGCACCAAGGGCTGTTCGAATCACTGGGCGAAGGACCATCCCCGCCGCCGATGCCAGCTCCGGAGCCGAGCCGGGCACCGCTGCAGGTGATGGACGGCAATTACGATCGTATGAGCGGCGTTTGCCCTTGGTGGGATGCGGTCAAGCGCAGCAGTAGGGCGATCTGAGGTTACGGTTACCGCCCAGTCGCATTCACGGACCGATACATGGAAAAAGCCATTATTCGCTTCGGCCTTGATCGCGACTTCGCCTGCATCGGTAAACTTGATGGCATTGCCGACGAGATTAATCAGGACCTGAGTCAAGCGGCGTCTGTCGCCGTGCCCGGCTGGCAATTCGGGGGCAAGCTCGAGCTTGAACGCGAGCTTCTTGTCAGCCGCCAGCGGTTCAAGCGTGCTGCGGACGGTCTGGGCTATGTCCTGGATGGAGTAATCGGACAGTTCAAGCACGAGCTGACCAGCCTCGATCTTGGACAAGTCAAGCACGTCATTGATCAGTCCAAGCAGATGCCTGCCGTTGGCCTCGCGACCAGCGCACCGCGGCATGGAACAAGGCGGCGCGAACACGCGTAACCGCGTGAAACTCGCCGAACAAATGCAGCGTTTCTTTGCTGTCACCCTGAACGATGACGATATTCGGCGTCTGCTCGCCATGTCGCGACGTAACGTGGATGCGCATTTGCTCCGTGACGTGGTCGATTTCGGGATAATCCAGGATCTCGTCAAGCACGCGCACGACGTGAATGATCTTACGCGGATGATCGCGCACCGTTCCGTACGTCAATTGACGTGACATCGTGCGACGGCGGCCAACAAAAAAGCAATGCCGCCTGCTCCTGGTGCGAAGCAGGCGGGGATGCTCGTATGAAAGACTACTGGAACAACGTTGCCACGGATTTGAGCGTAATCCACACGCCCCAGGCCAGCGGAATGCCGACGCAGGCCCAGAACAAAGCGGCCTTGCCGTCGAGTCCGCCAGCCGATGCCAAATGATCCCGACGGCACCGCGCTGCCGGCGCTGGCGGCCTGCAGTTTGGCTACCTCGTCCTGGCTCATGTACCACTTCGCATTGACCGGCCTGACCAGCAAATTGCAGATCAGGCCGATGACCAGCATCCCGCACAGGATGTACATGGTGAAATCGTAGAGATGATCGCGCGGCACGCCGGCGGCGAGCTGCGCCTCACGGATATAATTCACCACCACCGGGCCGATAATGCCGGCGGTCGACCAAGCGGTCAGCAAGCGGCCGTGAATGGCGCCGACGAATTGGGTACCGAACATGTCGGCAAGATAGGCTGGCACGGTGGCGAAGCCGCCGCCATACATCGACAGGATGATGCCGAAGGCGAGCACGAACAACGCCTTGTTGCCGATCTGGGCGAAGAACGGCGCCGACGCATAGAGCGCGATGCCAAGAATGAAGAACGTGTAATAGGTGTTCTTCCGCCCGATATAGTCGGATAGCGACGCCCAGAAAAATCGCCCGCCGATGTTGAAGAGTGATAAGAGGCCGGCAAAGCCGGCGGCGATCGCCGCAATGGCGGCTTTCTGATCGCCGCTGAGCGCGGTGAAACCCAGTTCGGGGTGACCAATCAGCTTGCCGCCAAAAAAAATTCCTGCAGCATCGGCGACGCCATGCCGATGACGCCGATGCCGGCGGAGACGTTCAAACACAGCACCCACCAGATCAGCCAGAATTGCGGCGTCTTATGTGCGTCTTTGAGATGCACGTGATGCTGCGTGATCATCGATTTGTTTTCGCTCGGCGGGGTCCAGCCGTCCGGCCGCCAGCCGGTCGGCGGCAGCCGGTATCGGAATGCGCCCACCATCATGAAAAAGAAGTAGATCGCGCCCATGGCGATGAAGGTCTTCCAGGCGCCGACATCGGTTGCGCTCTTGAAAGAGTTCATCAGCATGTTCGCGAGCGGCGCGCCGATCATCGCGCCGCCGCCGAAACCCATGATCGCCATGCCGGTCGCCATGCCGCGCCGGTCCGGAAACCACTTCACCAGCGTCGAGACCGGCGAGATGTAGCCGAGGCCGAGGCCGACGCCGCCGATCACGCCAGAGCCGAGCCACATCAGCCAGAGCTGATGGACGTAAATGCCGATGGCGCCAATGACGAGGCCGCCGGCCCAGCAGAAGGCGGCGACGACACCGGCCTTGCGCGGCCCGACGCGCTCGAGCCAGCCGCCCCAGATCGCCGCCGACACGCCGAGGAGGACGAAGAACAATGTGAACATCCAGCCCATACTGGCGACCCGCCAGTCACAGGTGGTGGTGAACAATTCCTCCACGAACGACATGTCGGGACAGGCTTTGCTCGCGGTAATTCCAAGCGCCCGCGACAGCGGCAGCCAGAACACGGAAAACCCGTAGGCCATGCCAATGCAGAGATGAATGCAAAGTGCGGCAGGCGGCACGAGCCAGCGATTGAACCCTTTCGTGGCGATGATGCGCTCGCGATCCAGGATGCCGGGTGTCGTCACTCTGGCCGGCATGGCTTGATCGAATGTCGTCGTCATCGCGTCTCCTCCCCAATATTTTTTGTAACGCGTTCCAGTTTTCAAACTGTCGGGAGCGATTGATAAAATCAATCGTTCGATTTCTATCGAGCGATAGAAATTTCAAATTTCGCTATAGCGAAGCGCTATTGAGGAGGCATGCGGGCGACGGCTCGGCATGCAACGCGCGACTTCAGTGTCAGAAAAGATGAGAAAACTTCATCTAATCGGCGAGCAAGGGCGCGACGCGTTTCGCTTCGGCGACCAGCGCCGCGATCAGCGGCGTCATCGGCTCGCGCGCCGGTACGACCAGCCCAATCGTGTAGCTCGCTTCCGGCTCCACGATGGGGATGGCGCGCAACACGTCGGTGAGACCAAGACTTGTGGCCAGCCGCGCCGGCATCACACTCGCCCAGCGTCCGGTGCGGACGTGGGAGTAGAGGACAATCATCGAGTTGGATTCCAGGCTCGTCTGAGCGTTGCCGCCGGCCTCGCCAAGGAGGCGTTCGATGATGCGGCGATTCTGCATGTCCGGCGTCAGCAGGCAGAGCGGAACCTTGGCGACTTCCGCCCAAGTCACTTTGTCGCGGTTGCCGAGCGCCGCATCGGCGGAGGTGAGGAGACGACATCGCTCGCGATAAAGCGGCAGCTCCGTGACGCGGCCGACCGGCTCGTTATCGAGATAGGTGACGCCGGCATCGACCTCGAGGTTGTCCAATAGTTGGAGAACTTCTTCCGAGGTGCACGAGCGCACCGTGAATTTCACGTCGGGATGGCGCTCGCGGTAGGGCGTGGTGAGCGTTTCGATCATCGCCAGCGTCGTCGGGATGGCGGCAATGCGCAGCCGGCCGGTGAGACCATGCTTGAGCGCGTGCACCTCCTGCCGCATCGCCCGACTATCGCCGACGATGCGCCGCGCCCAATCGAGCACCCGCTCGCCCTCCGGCGTAAAATCCTGAAATCGCGAGCTGCGATTGACCAGAAGGACGCCGAGCGTATCTTCCAGTTGTTTGATGCCAGCCGACAAAGTGGGCTGCGTGACGCTGCAAGCTTCGGCGGCGCGGGCGAAATGCTTTTCGCGCGCCAAGGCAAGGAGAAATTCAAGCTTATCGATCACGATCGGGCCCCCTAGCCAAAGCTTCTCGCCTCAGCGTGACCAAAACCCCGCCTGCGAAATGCTGTCGCAATTGATGGAAAACGCGGTGGTTAGTCAATATTCTTAATAGAGGTTATCTATTGATCGATATGCAGTTAGGCCTTGTTCGGGCAATTCCAATCGGATTTTTGGATTTTGAGAGGAATAATGAGCCTCATGCAGCAGCCGCCGACTGTTCCGCCCGACAGCCGCAGCCGCGGGGGAGGCGGGCGGCGTCGGCCGCCACGCACGCCAAAGGGCCGTCAAGTCGATCCGCAGGCGCGCGAGCAGATACGCGCGCTTCTCGGCGACCGCGAACGCCGGCGCGATCTGCTGATCGAGCATTTGCATCTCATCCAGGATCGTTACGGTCATCTCTCGGCCGCGCATCTTGCTGCTTTGGCGCAGGAGATGCAGCTCGCTTTGGCCGAGGTTTATGAGGTCGCGACCTTCTATGCGCATTTCGATGTGGTGAAGGAAGGCGAGACGCCGCCGCCCGCTGTGACGGTGCGCGTCTGCAATTCGCTCTCCTGTGCGCTCAAGGGCGCGGAGCAGCTTTTCGCCGAACTACCGAACAAACTCGGACCGGGCGTGCGCGTCGTGCGCGCGCCATGCATGGGCGCCTGCGATCGCGCGCCTATTTGCGCGGTCGGTCACGTTCAGGTCATGGCGGCCGATGCCGGCAAAGTGGCCGCGGCCGCGGAGCAGGTGCCGCACCCGCATGTCTATCCCACGCCGACGCCGTTCGACGCTTATTGCCGCGACGGCGGCTATGCGCTGCTCAAGTCATGTCTCGCTGGTGCCCGCAGCCGCGACGAGATCATCAAAATCGTCAGCGACGCTGGTTTGCGCGGTCTCGGCGGCGCCGGCTTTCCCACGGGACGCAAATGGTCGCTGGTCCGCTCCGAACCGGCGCCGCGGCTGTTCGCCGTCAACGCCGACGAAGGCGAGCCCGGCACGTTCAAGGATCGATTTTATCTCGAACGCGATCCGCATCGGTTCATCGAGGGCATGCTGATCGCGGCCTGGGTGGTCGAGGCTGCCGACACTTATGTCTACATCCGCGATGAATATCCCGAAGTGCGGCTTCTCCTTGCGCAGGAGATCGCCGAGGTGGAGCGAGCGGGGCTCGCCAAGCACAGCAGGATCCATCTGCGCCGCGGCGCCGGCGCTTATATCTGCGGCGAAAATCCGCGATGATCGAATCGATCGAAGGCAAGCGCGGCCTGCCGCGGCATCGCCCGCCTTATGTCGCTCAGGTCGGCCTGTTCGGCCGCCCCACGCTCGAACAGAATGTCGAGACGCTGTTCTGGGTGCGCGACATTGTCGAGCGCGGGGTCGATTGGTTCACCTCGCAGGGCCGGCATGAGCGCAAAGGCTTCCGCAGCTTTTCGGTCTCGGGCCGCGTAAAAAATTCCGGCGTCAAGCTCGCGCCCGCTGGCGTCACCGTGCGCGAACTGATCGACGAATTCTGCGGCGGCATGGCCGAGGGCCACCTCTTCAAGGGCTATCTGCCGGGAGGAGCGTCAGGCGGCATTTTGCCGGCATCCATGGCCGATATCCCGCTCGATTTCGGCACGCTGGAAAAGTACGGCTGTTTCGTCGGGTCGCACGCGGTTGTGATCCTGTCCGACCAGGACGATATGAAGGCGGTGGCGCTTAATTTAATGAAGTTCTTCGAGGACGAGAGCTGCGGCCAATGCACGCCCTGCCGGGTCGGCACCGAAAAGGCGGCGCAGCTTATGGCCGAAGGCCCCTGGAATGCGGCACTCCTCGATGAACTATCGGTGCTCATGCGCGATGCGTCGATTTGCGGATTAGGCCAGGCGGCGCCGAACCCGTTGCTGTGCGTGTTAAAGTATTTTCCGGACGAACTGACCAAACCGCTGGGACATTGGTAATCCAAGATCTGCACAATGAGCGACAGCAACGGACAAAAACCTGCCGGAGGCAAGACGACCGCGGCGACTTTCACGATCGACGATCGCGAGATCGATATTCGCGAGGGCGAGACGATTTTCCGCGCTGCGCGCCGGCTCGGCATCAAGCTGCCGCATCTGTGCTATCTGCCCAAGCCAGGCTATCGGCCCGACGGCAATTGCCGCGTCTGCATGGTCGAGATCGAAGGCGAGCGGGTGCTGGCGGCAAGCTGCATCCGCACGCCGTCTCCCGGCCTGAAAGTGCGCACGCAGACCGATCGCGCCAAGACCGCGCGAAAAATGGTGGCCGAGCTTCTGCTCACCGATCAGCCGGCGCGCGAGGTGGCGCACGATCCGGATTCCGAAATGTGGAAGGTCGCGACGCGGCTCGACATTGCGCCGGGCCGTTTTCCGCGTCGTGAAACGCCCGCGCCCGATCGTTCGCACCCGGCGATGGCGGTCAATCTCGACGCCTGCATTCATTGCAATCTGTGCGTCCGCGCCTGCCGTGAAGTCCAGGTCAATGACGTGATCGGCATGGCCGGCCGCGGCCACGGCGAGAAAATCGTGTTCGATTTCGACGACCCGATGGGCGCCTCGACTTGCGTCGCCTGCGGGGAATGCGTGCAGGCCTGCCCGACCGGGGCGCTGATGCCGGCGACGCTGGTCGACGAGCGCAATGTCTTGACCGCGAAGGCCGACGGCGCGGTCGACAGCGTCTGTCCCTATTGCGGCGTCGGCTGCCAGCTCACTTATCACATCAAGGACGACAAGCTTCTATACGTCACCGGCCGCAACGGGCCGGCGAACGAGAACCGGCTCTGCGTGAAGGGCCGCTTCGGCTTCGATTACGTCCACAATCCGCAGCGGCTCCTCAAGCCGATGATCCGCAAGGATGGCGTGCCGAAAATTCCGCACGAAGAGATCGACCCGTCGAATCCGTGGACGCATTTTCGCGAGGCGACCTGGGAAGAGGCGCTCGATCGCGCCGCCGCAGGATTGAAAAAAATCCGCGACCGCGATGGCCCGCGGGCGCTCGCCGGCTTCGGCTCGGCCAAGGGATCGAACGAAGAAGCTTACTTGTTCCAAAAACTCGTTCGCACCGGCTTCGGCACCAACAATGTCGATCACTGCACGCGGTTGTGTCATGCCTCCTCGGTCGCCGCACTGATGGAAGGGGTCGGCTCCGGTGCCGTGTCGGCCACGTTCAACGAGTGCAAGAACTCGGAAGTCATTTTCGTGATCGGGGCGAACCCGACCGAAAATCACCCCGTTGCCGCCACCTATTTCAAGCAGGCGGCCAAGCGCGGCTCGACGCTGATCGTCGCCGATCCGCGCGGCCAGGCGCTCGAGCGCCACGCCGCCCACATGCTGCAATTCAGGCCCGGCACCGACGTCGCTCTGCTCAACAGCATGCTCAACACCATCGTTGCCGAAAAGCTTTACGACGAACAGTACATTCAGACCTACGTCGAGGGCTTCAAACAATTCGCCGACAGCATCAAGGATTACACGCCGGAGGAAATGGCGCCGATCTGCGGCATCGAGGCGGATATCATCCGCACCGTTGCGCGCAAGTTCGCCCGCGCCAAATCGGCGATCATCTTCTGGGGCATGGGAATCTCGCAGCACACCCACGGCACCGACAATGCGCGCTGCCTGATCGCGCTGTCGCTGATCACCGGACAGATCGGGCGGCCGGGCACCGGGCTGCATCCGCTGCGCGGTCAGAACAACGTGCAGGGCGCGTCCGATGCCGGTCTCATTCCGATGTTCTTTCCGGACTACAAATCGGTCGAGGATCCGCAGATCCGCGCACGCTTCGAAGACGCATGGGGCACCAAGCTTGAGCCGAAGAAGGGCCTCACCGTCGTCGAGATCATGGATGCGGTCCACGCCGACGTGATCAAGGGCATGTACATCATGGGTGAAAATCCCGCGATGTCGGATCCAGACCTCAATCATGCGCGCCAAGCGCTCGCGCATCTGGAGCATCTCGTGGTGCAGGATCTGTTCCTCACCGAGACCGCGGTTTATGCCGACATCGTGCTGCCGGCCTCGGCCTGGCCGGAAAAGGACGGCACCGTCACCAACACAAATCGCCAGGTGCAGATGGGCCGCCAGGCGCTGCCGCTGCCGGGCGATACTCGCCACGACTGGTGGCTCATTCAGGAAATCGGCCGCCGCATCGGGCTGCCGTGGAATTACCGCGGGCCCGACGAAATCTACACGGAGATGGCGTCGCTGATGCCGTCGCTGGACAATATTTCGTGGGAGCGCGTGCTGCGCGAGAGCGCCGTGACCTATCCGGCCGATGCGCCGGACAGGCCGGGCCGCGACATAGTATTCGATAAGGGTTTCCCGCGCCCCGGCGGCTTCGGCAAGCTGGTCGCGGCCAAGCTGCAGCCGCCCGACGAGACGCCGAACGACGACTATCCGTTCATCCTCACCACCGGCCGCCAGCTCGAACACTGGCATACCGGCGCCATGACGCGCCGCGCCACTACGCTCGACGCTCTGGAGCCGAGCGCGGTCGCCTCGGTGTCGCGCGGCACCATCGCCAAGCTCGGCATCAAGCCGGGCGATCCGATCCGGGTCTCGACGCGCCGCGGCGTCGTCGAATTGGCGTCGCGTCAGGACGACGCCATCCCCGACGGGGTCGTCTTCATCCCGTTTGCCTATGTCGAGGCGGCCGCCAACATTCTCACCAATCCGGCGCTCGATCCGTTCGGCAAGATTCCGGAATTCAAATATTGCGCCGCGCGCGTGGAGGCGATCGATCCGGCCGCCAAGGTGGCGGCGGAGTAGCTGGTCATTATTGAAGCGGAATGCCCGTCATCCTGAGGTGCGAGCGAAGCGAGCCTCGAAGGATGAACGGCCGGGGCCGTCGCCCTTCGAGGGCCGCGGAGCCTGTCATCGGGCCGGCCACTTCGGGCCGGACCCGTTGGCGGCCACCTCAGGGCGACGGAAAAAGACTACTTCATCTTATCCTTGTAAAACGCCTCGACCGGTCCGGTGAGCTTTATCGTCAGCGGATTGCCGTAGCGATCCTTGGTCTTGCCGACCTCGACCCAAATCCAGCCTTCGCTGACGCAATATTCGCTGACATTGGTCTTTTCGACGCCCTTGAAATCGTATTCCGACGTCGCGCTTGAGCAACTCGCCATTGTAAAACGGACTGCGTAAGTCATTGGAGAGGCGGTCAGGCGGTTTATCGGATGGCTTATCGGTCAGCTTAACGGACTTGGCGGCCATGATGCAAATGATCCCGTTTCGAATCGCTCGTCTAAGGCTCGCTCAATCCATCGGCGTGATATTGGCGTCCTTGGCGAGCTGTACCATAGCCGCAACGTCTTCGGCGAAGAATTTCCCGAACTGATCCGGCGTCATCGACATGGGCTCGACGCCGAGCTGTTGTAATTTTTCTCGGATGGCCGGCGTCGCCAGCGCCGTGTTGATCTCGCGATTGAGCGCCGCGACGATCGTCGGCGAGATCCTAACCGGTGCCGACACGCCGCCCCAGAACAGGTATTGCGCATTGGGATAGCCGGCTTCGGCAATGGTAGGGACTTCAGGCAACAATTGCGCGCGCTTCGGTGTCGAAACCGCAAGCGCGCTCACCTGACCTTGCTTGATCAACGGCAGCGCCGGCGCGATTGGCAGGAAATAGAAATCAATCCGCCCTGTTACCAAGTCGGCCAGCGCCTCGACCGGGCCGCGATAGGGAATGTGCTGCACCTGCAGGCCGGCGGCGAGGCGAAAACGCTCGCCGGCAATATGCGAGGCGGAGCCAATCCCGGCCGAGGCAAAGTTAAGTTCGCCGGGTCGGGCTTTGGCGGCGGCCACAAGCTCCGCCACGGTTTTGAAGCCTTTGCCAGGCGCGGCTACGAGCACGCTCGGCTGCGCGCCGAGCATTGCGATCGGTTCGAGATCGCGCAACTCGTCATAGGGCAGCGACCGGTGCAAAATGACCGCAGAATTCATCGAGGCCGAGCTGAGGAGCAGCGTGTAGCCATCCGGTTCGGCGTGAACCACCGAGGCGACGCCGACAATGCCGCCGCCGCCGGACCAATTCTCGACCACGAAAGCCTGCCCGATCTGCTGGCCGACCTGATCGAACACGAGCCGCGCCACGATGTCGTTGGCGCTGCCGGCGGTGAACGGGCTGACGACCAGCACGGGACGGGTTGGCCAGTCTCGGACAGTAAAATCCTGCGCGAGCGCCAGGCGGGCGAGGCCGATCGCGGCCAGCGCTGCGATAAATACAAAGTGACGTGTCATCTGCAACTTCATGGCGCCGTCATTGTGATATGAACCGCGGCTGCCCGCCAGTCCGATCAATCGTTCCGGATTTCGCCGGCGCGCCGATCCAGGCTACACTTGCCCCAGGTCATGCCCCATGTCTCTTGCTGCTGACGATTCCGCAACCCTGTCCGGCCTTTGCCGCGTCCGCCACGATTGGACGCGGGCCGAGATCGGCGCGTTGTTCGACCTGCCGTTCCCGAATTGATCTTTCGCGCGCAGAGCATCCATCGCCAGTATTTCGATCCAACCGAGGTGCAGATTTCGACGCTACTGTCGATCAAAACCGGCGGTTGCCCGGAAGATTGCGCCTATTGCCCGCAGAGCGCACGTTACAACACCGGCGTCCGTGCCGAGAACTCATGACGCTCGACGCGGTGCTCGCCGAAGCGCGCGCCGCCAAGTCCGCCGGCGCGAGCCGGTTCTGCATGGGTGCGGCCTGGCGTTCGCCCAAGGAGCGCGATCTCGAGCAGGTGTGTGCGATGGTCGAGGCGGTCAAGGGACTGGGCCTCGAAACCTGCGCCACGCTCGGCATGCTAAGCGCCGCGCAAGCGCGAGAGCTCAAGCGCTCCGGCCTCGATTATTACAACCACAACCTCGATACCTCGCCGGAATTCTACGGCGAGATCATCACCACGCGCATCTACCAGGATCGGCTGGAGACCCTCGAACATGTGCGCGACGCCGGCATCCATGTCTGCTGCGGCGGGATCGTCGGCATGGGCGAGACCCGCGCCGACCACATCGGCATGATCGCCGCGCTGGCCTCGCTTCCGTTGCATCCGAAATCGGTGCCGATCAACATGCTGGTCCGCGTTGCCGGCACCCCGCTCGCCGATCAACCGCCGCTTGA
>CAWCQV010000025.1:0-55478 GCA_963797775.1 uncultured Alphaproteobacteria bacterium
ACCTTCACCGAAGGACCGATCTGGCACCCGCGCGACCAGTATCTGCTCTTCTCCGACATGCCGGCCGACGTGCGCCGCCGTTACGACGAGCGCGGCGGCGCGCGCGAGGCGATGCGGCCATCAAACAAGTGCAATGGCATGACCTACGATGCAAACCTCGCGCTCATCGTCTGCGAGCACGCGACCTCGAGCCTGATCCGCGAACGCGACGGCCGGCGCGAGATCGTCGCCTCGCATTTCGACGGCAAGGAACTCAACAGCCCGAACGACGTGTGCGTGCGCTCCGACGGCTCGATCTATTTCTCCGATCCCTGGTACGGGCGCATGCCGGTCTATGGCGTCGAGCGGCCGCGCCAGCTCGGTTTCCAGGGCGTCTACCGCGCGCCGCCGGACGGCGGCGAACCGCAGCTTCTCGTCGACCGCAACCTGTTCGATCAGCCGAACGGGCTGTGCTTTTCGCCCGACGAGCGGCAGCTTTACGTCAATGACACGGTGCGCTGCCTGATCCGCGTGTTCGACGTGAACGCCGACGGATCGCTCGGCGCCGACCGCATTTTTGCCTCCGGCATCCGCTCCGAGCTGGAGCCGGGAGTGCCCGACGGCATGAAATGCGACAGCGCCGGCAACATCTGGGTGACCGCGCCCGGAGGGGTATGGGTCTACGACCGATCCGGCGCGCTCGTCGGCAAGGTCAGGGTGCCGGAACTCGTTGCTAACCTGCATTGGGGCAAGTCGGATTGGCGTACCCTGTTCATGTGCGCCACCCATTCACTCTACGCCGTGCGCACCAAGGTCGGCCCGCGCGTCGAGCCGTTCATGCGCGCGAGCGCGTCGGTCGGTGCGGCCGCGTCGGCGGTGCCTGAGCGCGCCGGTGCGCAAGGCGGTCTCAAGCTCGATCCCTCACGTTGCGCGCTCATCATCCAGGACATGCAGAACGACGTGGTGATGGACGGCGGCGCGTTCGCCGCCTCCGGCTCGCCGCAACATGCCCGCGAGCAGAACGTCATCGAGAACATCCGCCGCTTGGCGGAAGCCTGCCGGTCGCGCGGGGTGATGATCATCCACGTCTGGTTCATCGTCGAGCCGGGAGCGCCCGGCGTCACGCTCAACGCGCCGCTGTTCGAAGGGTTGGTCGACTCGAAGGCGATGGTGCGCGGCACCTGGGGCTCGGCGCCGGTCCCGGGCCTAGAGCCGCAGCCGGGCGACCATGTCGTCGAGAAGGTGCGCATGAGCGCCTTCGAAGGCAGCAAGCTTGAAATCACTCTCCGCGCGGGCGGACGCGACACGATCATCGACACCGGCGCCTGGACCAACATGTCGATCGAGCACACCGCCCGCACCGGGGCGGACAAGGGCTACTTCGTCATCGTGCCGGAGGACTGCTGCTCGACGATGAACGCCGATTGGCACCGCGCCTCCATCCAGTACGCGATGCAAAACGTCGCCGCGGTGACGAAATCGAGCGAAGTCATCGCCGCGCTCGGGTAGGTGCGTCATTGCGAGCGAAAGCGAAGCAATCCAGTTGCCTCGCGAAGATTTGGATTGCTTCGTCGCCCTTCTGGCTCCTCGCAATGACGGGAGGGCAGGGCGTCATTGCGAGCCAACGGATCTGGCCGAAGCGGCCGGCCCGATGACAGGCTCCGCGAAGCAATCCACCCCTCAGTTCAGCCGCAAAGCCTGATTGCTTCGCTGCGCCGGCCCTCGCGATCTACCTACGCCGGCAGTGCGAGGCCTTCGCTGGCGAACGCGCGTTGCACCGCCGGGCGGCCGGCGAGCCGCCGCGCGTGTTCCGTCCAGCGCGGGAAGTCGTGCGCCATGTCGAACGCCAAGATCGGCCCGCGCCCCCAGGTCCAATAGACCAGCAGGTACGGATCGGCGACGCTGTAGCGCTCACCGATCGCCCAGGGAGCGTCGCCAAGCTTGTCTTCGACTGCGCCCCACAGATCGCGGCACGTTTTCTTGGCGGTGGTGGCGACGTCCTCGACGGCGTGCGCGTCGGTCGCATAGCGGGCCGCGCGCCGGACATGGACGAAGGCGACATGGATCGTCGAGGAGATCCAATTGAGCCATTCGGCGCAGCGCGCCTCTTCGCGCGGGTCCCATGGCCAAAGCCCCGCGGCCGGATGCCGCGCCGCGATGTAGCGAAGGATCGCCGGCGCCTCGGTCAGCACCCAGTCGCCGTCGATGAGCGCGGGCACGCGCGCCTTCGGATTGACGCGCAGATACTCGGCGCTGTTCTGCTGGTTGGCGGCGAGATCGACACGCGAAAGCTCGTAGCGCGCGCCCACCTCCTCCAGCGCGATGTGCGGGGCTAGCGAGCATGCACCCGGCGCATAGTAGAGCTTGATCACGCGTGTCGCCTCCCGGACGGTCAGTAGGTCGCCCGGCCGCCGGAAAGATCGAAAGCGGCGCCCGTGGTGAAGGAGTTTTCCGCAGTCGCGAGCCATGAGATCATGGACGCCGCTTCTTCCAGTTCGAGCATGCGGCCGCGGGGGATCTTGGAAACGATCATGGCCAGGAAATCCGGGTCTTGGCTCATGCCCATGGCCGTCTTGGCGACGGCCGGCGTCACGCAATTGACCGAGATATTGTAGCTGGCAAGCTCCTTGCCGAGCGATTTCGTCAGCGCGATCACGCCCGCCTTCATCGAGCTGTAGGCCGGCGCTCTCGGATTGCCCTCCTTGCCGGCGATCGAAGCGAGATTGACGATGCGCCCGTAGTTCGCCGCGATCATGTGCGGGACGACCGCGCGGCAGCAGTAGAAAGTGCCGACCAGTCCCACATTCACGACGTCGCGGAATGCCTCGGGCGGATACTCCCAGGTCGGCGCATTCGGCCCGGCGATCGCGGCGTTGTTGATGAGAATGTCTATCTTGCCGAAATGATCGAAGGTGGCCTTGGTCGCGGCCTCGACCGCCGCAAGGTCGGCGATATCGATCACCCAGCTGTGGACGCGGTCGGGCTTTGCGATGCGCGTGACCGTCTCCTCGAGCAGGGCCCGGTCGCGGTCCCATATCGCAAGCCGGGCACCGGATTCGAGCATGCGATTGGCGACCGCAAGGCCGATGCCCTGGGCGCCGCCGGTGACGATCGCGACCCGCTCTTTCAGATCATAGACATTCATGACATGCCCCTGTGGAGTTGCGTAGATGCGTAACCGGCGCCGCTCTCGGTAGCAAGCCGCTCACGCGGCGAATGCAGGGGGCCGCATGCTCAGACTGCGTGCTCAGATCCGTGGCGGCCGGATCCAGGGCCGGCGTTCGCGGTCCGCCGCCTTGAAGGCCGCAATCCGCGCGCGATAGTTCTCGGTCAAGTCGATATCGTCCCAGCCGTTGAGCAGCTGATTGCGGCTCACCTCATCGATGGAGAACGCGAAGGTCCGGTTTCCGCGTGCGATCGTTTGCCGTTCGAGATCGACGGTGACGGGGAGTGCCGGATCGGCAGCGACCAGCGAACCCAGTTCGGACACATCGGCGTCCGCGACGACGGCCGGCAGCAGCCCGTTCTTGACCGCGTTCTGCGCAAAGATGTCGCCGAAGGACGACGCGATCACGCAGCGGATCCCGGCATCGTAAAGCGCATAGACGGCGGCCTCGCGTGAAGACCCGCCTCCGAAATTGCGGCCGGCGATCAGGATTGCGGCGTCGCGCCAGGCCGCCTGGTTGAGCGGAAAATCCACTTTCTCGTTTCCCTCCAAGTCGCGGCGCAGGTCGTGGAAGAGGGTATGGCCGAGGCCGGCGGCGCGCGGGAGCTTCAGATAACGCGCCGGCAGTATCTGATCGGTGTTGACGTTGGGCAGAAGCAGCGGGCAGGCCGTCGCGACCAGACGCACAAACTTTTCCATCCTTGGCCTCCTACGGCTCGCGCCGTGCGAGCAGCGGCCGTACGTCGGCGAGATGCCCGCTTACGGCGGCGGCTGCGACCATCGCCGGCGACATCAGGTGGGTGCGGGCGCCGCGACCTTGGCGGCCGCGGAAGTTGCGGTTGGTGGTCGAGGCGCAGCGCTCGCCCGCCGCCACCACGTCGCCATTAATGCCGACGCACATGGAGCAACCCAACTCCACCCATTCGAGCCCGGCCGCGCGGAATATGCGGTCGAGGCCTTCCTCTTCCGCCTGCCGCTTGACCATCGAGGAGCCCGGTGAGACGAGGCCCGGCACTTTGCTGGTGCGCCCGGCGAGCACAGCCGCCGCAGCTCGCAAATCCTCGATGCGCGAGTTTGTGCACGAGCCGATGAAGACGCGATCGATCGCGATCTCGGTCAGCCGCTTCCCTGGCGCGATGCCCATATAGTCGAGCGTGTCGCGCACGTACTTCGCCCGCACCGGATCCGTCTCGCGCGCCGGGTCGGGCACACTGCCGTCGATCGGCAGCGCATCGTCCGGCGTCGTGCCCCAAGTCACGATCGGCGCGATGGTTGCGGCGTCGAGCGCAACCTCGCGGTCGAAGGAAGCACCGGCGTCGGAGGCGAGCTCGGACCAGGCTTCGACTGCCTTGTCGAACGCAGCTCCCCCGGGCGCATAAGGCCGGTCCTTGAGATAGGCAAACGTGGTCGCATCGGGCGCGACCACGCCGCAGCGGCCGCCGGCCTCGATCGACATGTTGCACACCGTCATACGGCCTTCCATCGACAGCGCGGAAATCGCGCTACCGGCATATTCGATCGCATGGCCCTGCGCCCCGTCGGCGCCGATGCGCGCGATGATGGACAGGACGATATCCTTGGCGCCGATGCCCGCGGCCGCCTTGCCGCCCACAGTGACGCGCATGCGCTTCGGCCTTTTTTGCCACAAGGTCTGCGTCATCAACACATGCGCCACTTCCGAGGAGCCGATGCCGAACGCGTAGGCGCCGAACGCGCCGTGGGTCGAGGTATGGCTGTCGCCGCAGACGATCAGCAATCCGGGTAGCGTCAGCCCTTGTTCGGGGCCGACGACATGGACGATGCCCTGGCGCGGATCGCCGAGGCCGAACAGCTTGATGTGGTTGGCGGCGGCATTTGCCTCGAGGTCGTGAATGAGCCCCGCGATCTCGGGGTCGGCTATGGCGCGGCCGCGGTTGCGGGTCGGTACGTAGTGGTCGGCGACGGCGAAGGTGAGGCCCGGCTCGGCAACCGTGCCCCCGCGCGCTCGCATCTCGCTGAAGGAGTGAAACGCGCCTTCGTGCACGTAATGACGATCGACCCAGAGGAGCGCGGCACCGTCCTCCCGCCGGGCGATCTCATGCGCCGACCAGAGCTTGTCGATGAGAGTAAGCGGCTCGTTCATGCGCGATCATGTGCCTCGGCGTAACGGGCTTGTCGAGGGTGGACGATCCTGTATGCTGAAAAATACCACCCCGCGCAGCCCGATTGAACACGAGAGCAAGCCGGCAAGCTTAAGCGTCGGCGGCGCCGCTCAGCAAGGAACGTGACCATGTCGGAGCAAGACACCCCGCTCAGCCGTCGCCGCTTTCTCACCGGCACGACGTGGGGCGCCATCGCCGCGGCGACCGGCAACATGGCCGCACCCTCCGTGCTGCGCGCGCAGGGCGCCGGCGTGAAGGTCGGCGTGCTGCACCCGGTGACCGGCGCATTGTCCTATTCGGGTCAGCAGAGCCGCATCGGCGCCATGCTGGCGGTCGAGGAGATCAATGCCACGGGCGGCATCAAGGCACTCGCCGGCGCCAAGATCGATGCGATGCTTGGCGACGCCCAGTCGACACCCGACGGCGGCACCGCGGAAGTGGAGAAGATGAACGCCGCCGAGATCTCCTGCATCGTCGGCGGTTATTCCTCGTCGATCTGTCTCGCGGTCAGCCAGGCCGCCGCACGCTACGATCTGCCCTATGTCGTCGACGTCGGCGTCGCCGACAGCATCGTCACCCGCGGCCTCAAGAACACCTTCCGCTTCGGCCCCGGCTTCGGGGTCATCGCCAAGACGGCGCTCGACAACCTGAGCGCGATCAACGACGGCGCCGGCAAGCCGGCGAAGACGGTGATGATCGTGCACGAAGACTCGCTGTTCGGTTCCGGCCTCGCCAAGCTGCTCAACGCGCAACTGCCGCCGAAGGGCTTCGAAATCCTCGAGACCATCGCGCATCCGACGCCGACCCGCGACTTCAACAACGTCGTGCTCAAGATCAGGGCGCAGAACCCCGACCTCGTCATACCCGCGAACTACTACAACGAATATGTCCTGCTCGCGCGCACGATGCAGGAGCAGCGGGTGCGGCCCAAGGGCATCTACTCGGTGCTCGGCGGCGCCGCCTCCTCCTACAAGTTCGTCAAGGAGTTTCCCGATGCCGCCAAATACATCATGGACTGCAATCACTGGTTCAACCCGAAGAATCCCAAGGCGCTTGAGCTGAAAAAGAAGGTCGAGGCGAAAGGCCAGTTCTTCACCTACGAGGTGTACATGAACTACAACGCGATCCTGCTCGTCGCCGACGCCATTGAGCGAGCCGCTTCCACCGACCGCGCCAAGATCATCACCGCGCTCGAGGCATCGACCTTCGCCGGCCACGTGATGCCCTACGGCCCAACCAAGTTCGTCAACGGGCAGAACCAGGGAGCGGCGCCGGTCAATACGCAGGTGCTTGATAACGACATCAAGGTCGTTCTGCCGCCCGAATTCGCCGATGCGAAGCCGGTCTTTCCCATGCCGGCGTAGCCGCCTCGTGCCGCCGGCGCCGACGCCGTGCTCTCGCCTCTCATTCTCGGCATCGCGGTCCTCAATGGGCTCATGACCGGTGCGGTCTATGCGCTCGTCGCACTGGGGCTGACGCTGATCTACGGCGTCCTCCACATCATCAATTTCGCGCACGGGGCACTGTTGAGCGCTGCCTTGTTCGCGGCGTTCTTCGCTCATCAAAAACTGGGGCTCGATCCCTATGCCGCGGCCTTGCTGCTGGCGCCCGCATTCTTTGCGGTCGGTTACGCGTTGCAACGCTTCATCATCGGCCCGGCGGCGCGTGGCGACGAGCGCAACATGCTGCTGGTGACGCTGGGGCTGGCAGTGCTGATCGAGAACGCGCTCCTCTACGCCTTTCGGGCCGATACCCGCACCGTGGACCTTCCCTACAGCTTCAAAACGCTCGATCTCGGTTTCGTCTTCCTTGCGGTTCCGCGCCTGATCTCGTTCGCGGCCGTCTTCGCCGTAGCGCTGGCACTCTGGGCGATCATGGCGCTGACCGATACCGGCAAGGCGATCCGCGCCGTCGCCAGGGAGAAGCTCGGCGCCGAACTCGCCGGCATCGATGTGGCGCACGTTTACGCGATGACCTTCGGTCTCGGCACCGCGTGCGTCGCCATCGCCGCCTGCCTGCTGGTGCCGACCTATTACGTCAATCCCAGCGCCGGAAATGCGTTTGTGCTCATCGCCTTCACGGTGGTCGTCCTCGGCGGCATGGGCTCGGTCCCGGGGGCGCTGATCGGCGGGCTCGTCATCGGCGTGGTCGAAAGCCTCGGCGGTTTCCTTCTCGGCGAGTCGCTCGGGCAGGTCGGCATTTTCCTGATCTTCATCGTCGTTCTGCTGCTGCGGCCGCGCGGCCTGTTCGGAGCAAGCGCGTGAAGGGGCCGCTGCTCATTGCGGCGGTCGTTGCCGCGCTTGCAGCGGTGCCGCTGTTTGTGCATTCGAATGTCGTTTTCAACTTTCTCGTGGTGACGCTCCTGATCGCGCTGGCGGGGCAGGGGTGGAACATCATCGGCGGCTATGGCGGCCAATATTCGTTCGGTCACGCCGCGTTCTTCGGCACCGGCGCCTATGTCACCGCCATCCTGCAGATGCGCTACGGCGTGAACGCCTGGATCGGGTTCGTTGCCGGCATTGCCGCGGGCGCGGCGGTCGGCGCGATCATCGGCGGGCTGGCCTTCCGCGCCGGGCTGCGCAGTTCCTACTTCGCCCTGGTCACGCTCGCTTTCGCCGAGGTGCTGCGCATCCTCGCCAGCGTCGCGCCAATCACCGGGGCTGGCGTCGGTATTCTGATCAAGCTCGACCCGCGCCCGCAGTCGTTCCAGTTCCAGAGCCGCGCCGTCTTCTATCTGGTCATCCTGGCGCTCGTGGCGGCTTCGCTTGCGATCGCGCAAACGCTTGAGCGCTCGCGCTTCGGCGCCTGGCTGATCGCCGTGCGCGAGAACGAAGACGCGGCCATGGCGCTCGGCGTCGACGCGACCGCGGTCAAGCTCGGCGCCATGATCATCTCGGCCGCCATCACGGCGGCCGCCGGCTGCTTCTACGCGCAGTATTTCCTGTTCGTCGATGCCGGCATTGCCTATGGCCCCTGGATCTCGATCGAGGTGCTCTTGACACCGATCATCGGCGGCGCCGGGACCGTGTTCGGGCCGCTCGTCGGGGCGCTGGCGGTCAAGGCGCTCGGCGAAGGCGCCAAGCTCTGGACCGGTGACGTTCCCGGGCTCGATCTCATGATTTACGGCGCGCTGCTGGTGATTGCCGTCGCGTTCGCGCCGGCCGGTCTCGTCGGCACGCTCGCGAACGCCCGTGAACGCGCCGCGCGCCGCCTCCGGGCGCCGCGAAAGGAAAGAGCGGAGGCGGCGCGTGGCTGAGCCGCTGCTGTCGGTCGAACGCGTATCGCGCCGGTTCGGTGGCCTGCTCGCGGTCGACGCCGCATCGCTGTCGGCGCCGGCCGGGCGCATCACCGCGCTGATCGGCCCCAACGGCGCCGGCAAGACCACGCTCTTTGCCATCATCTCCGGATTCCTCAAGCCGAGCGCCGGGCGTATCCGCTATGGCGGCGAGGACGTGACCGGCGAGCCTGCGCATCGTCTGGCGCGGCGCGGCATCGCCCGGACCTTCCAGATCGTGCAGCCTTTCGGCGGCATCTCGGTGCGCGACAACATTCTAGTCGGCGCGTATCTGCGTCACGCCGCGCGCGCCGACGCGCTCAGCGTTGCCGAGACGGTCGGACGCGAGGTCGGCCTGGGCGATCTGCTCGACCGGCCGGCGCACACCCTCACGGTGGCCGGCCGCAAGCGCCTGGAATTGGCCCGGGCGCTCGCGACCGCGCCGCAGCTCCTTCTGCTTGACGAGGTGCTGGCCGGATTGAACCCTGCCGAGATTTCGCGACATCGTGCCGGTCATCCGCGCGCTCTGTGCGCGCGGCATCGCGGTGGTCATGATCGAGCATGTGATGCAGGCGGTCATGAGCTTGTCGGAGCACGTGTTCGTGCTCGCAGAGGGACGCATCATTGCCGAAGGGAGTCCGGCGCAGGTGGTGGTCGATGCGGGCGTCGTCGAGGCGTATCTCGGCCGTGGCGCGGCGGCGAGCATCGGGGCAACCCATGTCCACTGAGCCGCTGCTCGATATTCGCGGCCTCTGCGCCGGTTACGGCGATACCGAGGTACTGCGCGGGGTCGATCTCGCGGTCGCCGCCGGCGAGATCATCGCCGTTCTCGGCGCCAACGGCGTCGGCAAGTCGACGCTCAACCGCACCATCTCGGGCGTCGTGCGCGCCTGGGCCGGAGCCATCCGCTTCGACGGCGAGCCGATCGAGCGCGAGAAGCCCGCGGCGATCGTGGCGCGCGGGCTTATCCACGTGCCCGAGGGCCGGCGGATCTTCGCGAATCTTTCGGTGCAGGAGAACCTCGACCTCGGCAGCTACCGCCGCGCTGCTGCGCGGCGCGCGGCGAACCGTGAGCGCGTGTTCGAAATCTTTCCGCGGCTTCAGCAGCGCCGCTTGCAGCGCGCCGGCACTTTGTCGGGCGGCGAGCAGCAGATGCTCGCGATCGGTCGCGGCCTGATGGCGGAGCCGACCTTGCTGATCCTCGACGAGCCCTCGCTCGGGCTTTCGCCGCTCATGGTCGAGGAGCTGTTTGCGCTCGTTGCGCGCATCCACGCCGACGGCGTCGCCGTCATGCTGGTCGAGCAGAACGTGGTGCAGAGCCTCGAAATAGCGAGCCGCGCCTATGTCCTCGCCGAGGGGCAATGCATCATGTCTGGCGCGTCCGCGGAGCTCGGCGCCTATCCGGAACTCAAACGCGCTTACTTGGGCCTGTGAATTTTGGGACTGTAAATCTGGGACTGTGAAACATGACTGAGAACGCACTGTCGGTCCGCCTGCGCCGCACACCCATTCTGATGGCGGCCGGCGTCTATGATGCGCTCACGGCGCTGATCGCCGAGCGCGCCGGCTTCGAGGCGCTTTACGTCTCCGGCGCCGGCATGGCGCATACCCGGCTCGGCCGCCCCGACATCGGGCTCGTCAGCATGAACGAGGTCGTGCAGATGGTCGCCCTGATCCGCGACCGCGTCGGCGTCCATCTCATTGTCGATGCCGACACCGGGTATGGCAACGCACTCAATGTCGAACGCACCGTGCGCCTTCTTGAGCGCGCCGGGGCGAACGCGATCCAGCTCGAGGACCAGGACTTTCCCAAGCGCTGCGGTCATCTCGACGGCAAGGCGGTCATCCCGGCGCAGGAGATGGCCGGCAAGATCAAGGCGGCCGTGGATGCCCGTCATTCCGCGGAAACGCTCATCATCGCCCGTACCGATGCCATTGCCGTCGAAGGCTTCGACGACGCCATGGCGCGCGCCGCGCTTTTTCTCGAGGCGGGCGCCGATGTGCTGTTCATCGAGGCGCCGCGGGAGCGCGACGAGCTGAGCCGCATCTGCACCCGGTTCGCCAAATCGGTGCCGCTCCTCGCCAACATGGTCGAGGGTGGCAAGACGCCGATCCTACCGGCGAGTGAGCTCGAGGCGCTCGGCTTCGCCGTCGTCATCTTTGCCGCCGGCGTCGTGCGCGCGGTCGCCAGGACCGCCGAGGAATTCTATGCCTCGCTCAAGGCCCACGGCAGCACCGCGCCGTTCCGCGCGCGCATGTTCGATTTCACCGGGCTCAATCAGTTGATCGGCACGCCGGAAATGCTGGAGCGAGGCAGGCGCTATGCCGGCCTCGAACCGGAGTCCGGGCAAGCTTCGGGGCGGCGGTGACGCGGCCCGCGCGATCCCCGCCGATCCGGCACAGGAAACGAGAATCCGAAATGAAGATTTTTGATCTCGTGATCAAGAATGCGCGCGTGGCGCGCCCGAACGCTACGGGAGTGGACTGCCTCGACATCGGCATCGCGAACGGCAAGGTGACGCGGCTCGCGGCGGAAATCCGCGCCGAAGACGCGGGCGAGGTGTTCGACGCCAAAAAGCTTTTGGCTTTCCCCGGCTGCGTCGATGCCCACATGCATGTCGGCATCTACCGGCCGCTGGCCGAGGACGCGGTGAGCGAGAGCAAGGCGGCCGCCATGGGCGGCGTCACTTCCAGCCTGAACTACATCCGCACCGGTCACTACTACCTCAACCGCGGCGGTCCGTACCGCGAGGTCATGCCCGAAGTGCTGAAATTGTCGGAGGGGCGTTTCTGGGTCGACTACGGCTATCACGTGGCGCCGATCGAATCCGCTCACCTCGGCGAGATGGACTACCTCGCGTGCGAACACGGCGTCACGTCATTCAAGATCTTCATGTTTTACGGCGGCTACGGGCTGCACGGCAAATCCGCCGCGCAGAACCAGTTCCTCATGCTTGGACCCGAGGATCGCTACGACATCGCCCATTTCGAGTTCGTCATGCGCGCGGCGCGGTCGGTCATGGACCATCACCCGGAGCTCGCGGACCACATCAGCGTCAGCTTGCACTGCGAGCTTGCCGACATCCTCAACGCCTACACCACCCTGGTGGAGCGCGAGGGCAAGCTGACCGGGCTTCAAGCCTACAGCGCGGCGCGGCCGCCGCATTCGGAAGGGCTTGCGGTATGGATTGCCTCTTACCTCGCCAACGAAACCGACTGCATGAACATCAACCTGCTGCATCTGAGCTCCCGCAAGGCAATCGACGCGGCGTGGACGATGCAGCAGGTCTTTCCCCACATTCACTTCCGCCGCGAAGTCACCGTCGGGCACCTTCTGCTGGACACCGACTGTGCGTGCGCCGTGCACGCCAAGGTCAATCCGCCAATTCGCCCGCGCGAGGACGTGGAGGCGCTGTGGCAGGCCGTGCTCGAACGCAAGATCGACTGGATCGTCAGCGACCACGCCTGCTGCGCGGCGGAGCAGAAATGGGCGCAGGACGACCCCGACAATATCTGGCTTGCCAAGTCCGGCTTCGGCGGCACCGAATATCTGCTCTCCGGCGTGCTCAGCGAAGGGAGCAAGCGCGGCCTGTCCTACAATCGCATGGCCGAGCTCTTGAGCTGGAATCCGTCGCGGCGGTTCGGCTTGCTCAGCAAGGGAGATATCGCGCCGGGGTTCGACGCGGACATCGTCCTCGTCGATCCGCACGAGGCCTTCACCGTGCGCGCCGCCAATTCGGAGTCGGAGCAGGGATACTCGCCCTTCGAGGGCCAGGAACTCACCGGCCGGGTCAAGAGCACCTTCCTGCGCGGCGCGCTCGTCTACCAGGACGGAAAGATCGTCGGACCGGCGCGCGGCCGCTACCTCCGCAGACCTGTGAAATGAGGGTTCTATCTGGTCGTCGATGAACTCCGGTCTTTCCTTCCCTGCAATTGATGCATTTGCAGGGTGTTTTTGCGAAATGCAGGGACTGCCGCCTCAACTCTTCGCAGAAAGTCATTTTGCTGCAGGCAGTTAGACGGCCTCTCCCTGAGGGAGATAGCAGGGAGACACTGGCGGGGTTTACAGGGAAGGGTTCCAGGGACCACCGCAATAACCCCTTACGAAATCACATTATTTCCTCCCGATGGATGAATTGCAACATATTGCCGGGTTCACGTCAACTTAAATTGACGGTCGGCCGACAGCTTTCTAAAATCCCGCTGTTATGGATCTCGATGACGCACTCCGCCGGTACGGCCAAAATTGCTTTACCGATGACGACGTGAGCCGCGGTACCGGCCTGTCCGTGCGAGCCTGGCGCGAGCTGATCAAGGTCGGCGCAGTTCGAACGGTGACCGAGCGTCGCGGTCCCGGCCGCGTTCGGCTGTGCGAGGCCAACGTGTTCAAGCGTGCGGCCGTTATCGCAGCGCTAAACCAGACAGGCTTGAGCCTCGCGGTTTCCGGCCGGATTGCGTACTTCGTACCTTTCCACACAGTTCTGTACGAAATTTGCGATCCTGGCAGGATTCTTTTTCAGACCTTCGCGGACGCGGATCCCGAAACCGGGCTACGCCCTCGGGTTAAACAGCCCCGAGTCAACTGGTTCGACGCGAACACGCCCGCTAAAGCCGATCCCCAGACAGATTGGCTGATCGACGTCTATGAGAATCGTTTCGTCGGGGTCCGATACCGGGCCGAAGACGAACCAGCGATGTTTGGCGATCTCCGCCGGGAGCGCGCGAGCTTTGTTGCGTGGCTCCCCTTGCATTCGCAAGCTCACTTCATGCGCAGCGCCATTGCAGGGCTTGCAAAAGAGCGCCTGCCCTCCAGTAACAGGTTCGTCGACCTTGTCGTCGAATGGGAAGATCCAACCAAATGGTCCAAGGAACTCGGTAGTCTCGATTACGAATTTGAGAAACACGACACGAATGACGATCCCTTGCGCGTGGCCGCCGAGGCCGCCGTCCGCAGTCCACTCATCGCAACAACGATCAATATCACATTGGCGATCCGGAAGGCGCTGCGCCGCTATCTTGGCATCGAGCCTGCGGCGCCGGGTTATGAAATGGGAGAGTCAAGATGAAACTTACGTCGCGAAGGCCGGGAACGCCTGTTCGTAACCGCTTCTCCGATCGGCGCCGCCGGCAGCAACGCTCCGAGGTTCCCGTCGGCCCTGACACCCGCCGGTCCGACGAGGACTACCGAGTCGGTCCAGGTCGGCCGCCGAAAGAACATCAATTCAAGCCCGGCCAAAGTGGCAACCCCAAAGGCGCCAAGCGCAAAACGTCACTCGCCCCGGATCTCAAAGCTATGCTGGAGCGCGCGTTGAACGAAAAAGTGCGGCTCCGGCATGGCGAACGGGAACAGATCATCACGAAGGGTGCTGCCGGTATTGCTAAGCTTGTCAATCAGTTCGCGGAGGGTGATCGTCATGCTCTACGCGACCTCATCGCTCTTGCTAGCAAACTTGGGGTCGATCTCACGGCCGGCCAAACTGGTGCAATCGAGAAAGCACTCGCCGTGACATTCACGGCGGATGATCAAGCGTTGGTGGACGATTACATCCGACGCCGTCTGGCTGAACTCGATCATGCCAGGGACAACCAGGACGTCGGGCTTGATCAATCAAAAGACGCACATGGCCAACCTGAGGAGAAGTAAACATGTCGCGGCAAGCCCTTGCTTATGACACTGACATTGTAGATGCCATCTGTCGCCTCGATTTCGTAAGTTTCATTCGCAAATGCTTTCATACGCTATCGCCCAATACAGAATTGCTCCTGAACTGGCACATTTACGCCCTGGCATACCAGCTGGAGCAAGTACGGCGTGGCAAAATCAAGCGGCTGACTGTCAACTTTCCACCGCGCATGTTGAAATCCGTCATCTGCTCGGTCGCTTTTCCGGCATTCATACTCGGCCATGATCCGACCAAGCGCGTGATCGTTATCAGCTACGGTTCCGATCTTGCGATAAAGCTTGCCAATGACTTCCGGGCAATTGTGAACGCCCCATGGTACAGAAGGATGTTTCCGGGAACCCGCATTTCCCGCGGCAAGAATACGGAATTTGAGGTCGTTACCACGCAAAACGGCGGCCGCCTGGCGGTATCCATTGACGGAGCTCTGACCGGGCGCGGCGGCGATTTTGTGATCGTCGATGATCCTTTGAAAGCCATAGACGCTCGATCCGACAGCAAGCGGGAACGGGTCAATTATTTATTCACCAGCTCAGTACTGACGCGTCTCGACAACAAGCAGACCGGCGCCGTTGTTGTGGTCATGCAACGTCTGGACCAGCACGATCTCGTCGGCAAGCATTGCTCCTCCGACGAGTGGACCACGCTGAGCTTGCCGGCGGTTGCCGAGCGCGAAGAATCCATTCAGATGGACACCAATCAGTATCATTTACGCCGCGTTGGCGATGTGCTCCATCCGCAGTTAGAGCCACTCCACGTTCTGGAGCGAATACGTTCGCAGATGCCTTTGGAGGATTTTTTAGCTCAATATCAGCAAGCTCCGGTTCCGCCGGGCGGCACCATGATCAAGCGCGAACGGGTCCTTCGCTACGACCGACTACCGAACCCTACATCACTTTCCAAAGTGATACAGAGTTGGGATACCGCTTCGAAAGAGGGAGAATTAAATGACTACTCGGTATGCACCACGTGGCTCTATCATGAGAAAAAGTATTATCTCATTGACGTGCTGCGTGAACGTTTCGATTTCCCGACCCTGAGAACGCGCGCCATTGCCCATGCCCACGCACAGCATGCAAACACAATTCTGATCGAAGATACGGGAGTTGGAACCGCTCTTGTGTCGGAGCTCAAAAATGCTGGACTGCCAGCGATCGCGGTGAAACCGCAGCACGGCAAACAAATCCGCATGTTCATTCAATCGCAAAAATTCGAAAACGGCACGGCTCTCTTGCCAAAGCAGGCACCGTGGCTTCCGGGCCTCGAGGCTGAGCTTTTTGCATTTCCGCATACGGTGCATGATGACCAAGTGGATAGCATAAGTCAGACTTTGGCCTACGAACCAGATGTGTATGATCCTGCTGCAATTGCAAAGGGCATGGAGGGATTCTTGTCGGGGGTTGCATTTCAATCTTTGTTCAGGGGGAGAGTTGTATGAGGTCAGCGTCGCCGGGGCTGCCCGGAGTCGCCTCGGGCCTGCCGTCCTGACGGACAGCAGGCCCTCGTTCGCGGCACTGCGCCGGCCTGCCACGGATCGGGGCTCGCCAATACCTGAGCGGAGGGAACGACCGCAGCCACGCTGCGCTCGGCCCGCGGAGTACCGCAGGCCGGCTTCGCGTCCCGGGTCGTTCCCACTATCGCTCCCACTGGGGAGCGACCTGAACTGCCGGACCAAAGCACAGCAGATTAAGCTGCAAAGCTCGCTCATAGCCCGGGCAGCATCAACCGATTCGCGCCTGCCCGCCAAGCGTTGGGTTTTCGGTAGGGACAGCCACGCCCTCATGCGGCTAGTTTTGTGCTCGTTCCGCTGTCGTCGGCAATGGCAAGAGCGCCCATTTCGATAAGCGACGTCAGCTTGGCAACGTCGCTCGTCCCACCGGTCGGCTGCAGGGCCGGCAGAGCCGACAGCACCGCTTCCGCCTGAGGGAGCAGAAGACCGCGGCTGACCAGATCTCGGATCTGCGCCGGCGTTGCGGCGGAAACGCTGGCCGCGAGATCGCCTAGTTCCGCAAGGCGCGCAGCCGCGCCGGCGCGGACGGCCTTGGCGATGAGCGGCATGGCCTCCTCAGGGAAACCGCCAGCGGCGAGGACCCGGGCCATGCGGAGCGAGCGCTCGGCTGCACTGCGCAATTCGGCTGCTTGCGCCTGTGGGTCGAAGGCTCGATCGCCGGTCAGGGTGGGCGATTGATGCAGCACGCGGGACTCGCCTTCGGCGAGCGCAATCAAGCCGCTCGCAGCCAAACGCCTCATGGCCAGCCACGTGGCTTGGTCGATCACCTCGACGGCCGGGCCGTGCTCTGGGCGCGACTCGTGCCGCTTGGCCTCGGCAGCGAGCGCGTCGGCTGAAAGATCGACCACGGCCAGCAGGCGGACACGACCATCGGCGCCGGTGCGAGCCGCGACCAGCGACACCCGCTCGCCGTGTCGGCGCCGCAGCTCTTCGGTAATGGCCTCTTCCGGCGCCAGAATGCGGGGCGCGGCCGCTGCGGGCGTCCGCATCATGGCCTCAATCCGCTCGATCATGGCCGCCCGGCCGGACGGCATTTTGAGCGAACCGAGATCGCCTTGGCCGTCAAGCACACCATCGGCCAGCGCCTGCTTGCGACCGAGAAGATGCAGGATCTGGTGCTCGATCGAGTTCTCACAGACCAAATTGACGACGGTGACGGAGCGCGTCTGGTTCTTGCGCCAGGCGCGCGCGATGCGCTGCTCTAGCTTCGCCGGATTCCACGGCAGATCGACATTCACGACGGCACTCGCCACCTGCAGGTTCAGCCCGACGCTGCCGCTGTCGGTGGAGAGGAACAGACGGCAGGCCGGGTCCTGTTTGAAGCGAAGGATTTCGGCACGGCGGCGCTGCTGCGGTACCGAGCCGGTGTGCCAAGCCGCATCCACGCCCAGCTCTGCGGCCAGTTCCCGCACCAGTTCCAGCATCCGCTCCCATTCGGAAAACACGATGATCTTGCGTTCCGGCTCGCCGAGCAGGTCGCTCAGAACGCCCTCCAGCTCCTCGAGCTTCGGGCTGACGCGGCAGCTTGGATCGAGGATCGCCGGCGTATCGCAAATCATGCGCATGCAGGCGAGCAGCATTTGCAGCCGCTCGAACTCCTTTGGAGTGAGCGGCCGCCGCTTGACCTGCGCGAGCAACGTGGCGGCCTGCCGGCTATAGTCCGCGTAGCGCAGGGCCTGCTCCTCGGCCATCGGTACAAAATAGTTTTTCACGGTGCGGCCGGGAAGCTCGGCTTCGACGTCGCACTTGCGGCGGCGGAGCATCACCGGCTGCAAGCGGCGGCGCAATACGGCGAGGTTCTTATAGTCGACCGGCCTGCCGCGCGCGTCGAGGTCATAAAACTCGCGGTTGAAGCGAAACAGCGGCCCGATCAACTCGGGATCGAGGTACTGCACGATCGAATAAAGCTCGTCGATGCGGTTTTCGACCGGAGTGCCGGTCAGTACGAAGGCGTAGAGCGAGCGAAGCGACTTCACCTGGCGGGCGGTCTTGATCTGCCAATTCTTGATGCGCTGGGCCTCATCAAGAATGATCACATCGGGACGCAAGACCTCATTGATGTCCGGCGCGTCGCCAAGCACCTGCTCGTAGTTCACAATGTTGAAGAATACCGGCTCCCGGTAGGCGGCAAGGCGTGCTGCCCGAGACCCAAACACGGAACGGACCGACCGCTCCGTGAAGCGGGCGATCTGCTCCTCCCATTCCGCCTTCAGCGAAGCCGGGCAAACCACCAACACCCGGCCGATGTTCTTGCGTCGGGCCAGCAGTTCGCAGGCGGCGATCGCCTGAATGGTCTTGCCCGTCGGCCAGTAACGCCCGCTCGCCAAATACCAAGTGCAGCATGCCTTCGCGCTGGTAGGGCAGGAGCGGGCAGCGCAGCAGATCAAAGCTTGCGGCGCCATTCCGGACCTCGGCGAGAAATGCGGCGCGCGCCTGTTTGCGCGAGCGCTCTCGCCGCAGCCGGTCGAACCAAGGCGCAAAGTGGCGCGAAACCCTCACCTGCTGACGCACCGCAACCGGCGTGACATGCCAGGCGGACATCAACGCTTCGATCCTGGCCGGATCGTGGGTGAGCGTGCCACTCGGATCGAGGAAGGGAGCGAGGAAGCGGCGCGCAGCCCGCGCCGCGCGGCGATCGGTTGAGGGCCACGTCAGCGAAGGCGCAGCACTGCCGCGACGGTCAAGGAATACCTCGATACGCGCACTGCCACGAGCGGCGGCCACGCGGAAGGCTAGGCTGCCCCGCTGCCGCAGCGCCACAAGCACGCCCTCGATGTGCTTGCAGGTTCCGAGGCCGTTGGCCCGGTAATCGAGGCAACCACAAGAATTCGTGAAGCTCGTGAGGCTGCGGATTTCCACCTCATAAGCGGCCCCGCTGCCGGAGCGCACGCGGAACGTCCCGAACACCGGTTGCGCGGGCTCGATCGGCTCGACGGCGAATATCTCGGTGCGACCGCGCCAGCGGCGCAAGGCGATTTCGTCCTCGTCGGTCGTCCGCCAGCCCAGCAGCGGCGGCCGCTCAAGCACAGCGCTCGCCTTGCTGCGCATTCGAGCCGGCCTCGCCTTGGCCGCTGCCGACGGCGAATCAGAAGATCCAGGCATGGCGAGAAAATGCGAAGGTGATGGCGGCGCGTCAATCGACCCGGCGGCCGGCAGGTTGATGTCCACAACCTATCGCTTCAGTGTACCGCAGTCCCACTTCGTCCTTTTCTTGCCGCAACGTCCCCGATACGCTCACTGCGCCGTGCCGGGCGCGAACAAGGAACTGCGCCGTTTGATCACTCTGCGAGATCACGACCGAGGCGAGCCGGCCACGGCGCGCGGCCGGCTGAAGATCGGCGATGACTGGAACGCAATCACGATCATAGCGCTGTCGCAAAGCAGCCCGCTGAAGGCGATTGCCGAGTTGGTCGAGAACAGCATCGATGCCAAGGCGCACGCCATTACGATTACGCGCGCCCGCGAGCACGGCCGGCATTTCCTTGCGATCCGCGACGACGGCGAAGGGGTGCCGCGCGACGGCGAGGGCAAGCCGGATTTCCGCTATGTGGCCACCCATATCTGCGACTCGCTCAAACGCCGGTTGAAGGCAGACGGAAGCCCCGGATTGCAGGGCGAGTTCGGTATCGGGCTGCTCAGCTTCTGGACGGTGGGCGAAGAGCTGACGATGACTTCGACCGGCGCGGACCGACGAGCCTACCAGATGATAATGCGCAAGGGCGATCCAGGCTATTCGATCGCGCCCAAGCGTCTGCTGTTCGGCGAAAGCGGCACCGAGGTGCGCATCGCCCCGCTACTCGACGGCGTGCGTACGCTCTCGGGCGAGAAGATCCAATGGTATCTCGCGGCGGAACTGCGCGACCGCATCCGGCAGACCGGCGTCCGCATCACAATCGTCGACCGGCTGGCACGCAAGCAATACGCGGTCGAGCCGCGGCAATACGAGGGCCGGCTGCTGCATCAACTGCCGACACTGCGGACGCCGCTCGGCGACATCTATGTCGAACTTTACCTGCACGAGCCGGACGAATGCAACCGCATCGCCCTCTACCGGCGCGGCACGCGCGTGGTCGACGACCTCACGCTGTTCGATCATCTCTCGCGCCCGCCGTGGAACGCGCGCTGGCTGCAAGGGCACCTCGATGCGCCGTATCTGGAACTAACGCCGGGCACCCGTGCGGGCGTCATCCGTGACTCGGCCTATACAACGTTCTGCGAGGCGCTGGCGCCGCTGGAGCAGAAGCTGATCGAGATTATCGAGGCGCAGTGCCGTGCCGAGGAGGAGCAAGCGAGCCGCGCGCAGCTTCGCACCATCCAGCGCGCCTTTCGCGAAGCCCTGCTGGCGCTTCCGGCCGAGGAATACGACTGGTTCGACATCGGCGCACAGCGGGGACAACGCGCTGCCCAGCGGGGCGAGGATGGGAACGTGGCGGCAGCATCGGACGCGTTCGACGACGCGACCACACCGGCGCTGGGAGCGCCTGAGCCGACGGAAGACCGGCAGCGGCAGTTCTTCAGCTTTCCCGGCCCGCTGTTCAGCGTTGCTATTTCACCTGCGTCGAGCATCGCCCGCGTCGGCGCTGCTAGGGAGCTGCGCGCCCTGCCGCGCGACCGTTCACGGCGGCGCGTGGAGGACGAGCTGGAATTTCATTGGGAAATCATCGAGGGCCTTGGCACTCTAACTGAGGTGCGCAGTCAGACGGTCACCTACTTCGCCCCCGAAGAGCCCGAACTCGCCTCCGTCAGGGTCACGGTTCGCCAGCGCGACGTTACGTGCGCGAGCGAGGCCTTGATCACCGTGACGAACGAACTGCTCGCGCAAATCATTCCGGCGACTACGCCGGCGCGGGGCATGCCCGGTTACACGTTCGAGCGCGCGCCAGGCGAATCCTGGCGATCTAAATTCGATGCCAAGCACAACCTCATTGTTATCAACAATGGCCATCGCGACTTCGTCTATGCGTCGCGCGCCAAATCGCTGAAGCTTCGCTACCTGGTGCGGCTCTACGCCAAGGAGCTGGTGCTACACAATTTCGTCGGGCTTCCGGCTGACCATCTGCTGGAACGGATGGTGGAGCTTTCATTGCGAACGGAGGAACATCTTTGATTGCAACGCGGCAGCCTCCAGCCTGACGTCCACGCTCCCGATCGTTTGAGGGCCCGCCCGCTCGCGCATGCCACCCCGAGATATCCGGTCATCGGCCAGGCGGAGCGCGCCGCCGGATTTGTGCACGACGACACCCCGACGAGATTTTACCGTAGCCGCGTTCCACCGTCGCCGATGGGTAGCTAATTTTGTGCGAGCGCTTCTCAAGCGAGCGATCGAGTTTTACTGCACGAGAAGCTGGCAGTTTCCCGGTGGCGGCGTTAGGGCCCGTCTTAGGTTAGGAGCGAATCTATGTGGAAGGCCGGTGTTGCGGACTCCGCGCAAGTTTTAGCTACCCCGACGAGGACGCCATAACCTCGTAAAGGAAGATCAGCGGCTAATCATCGAAGTGGCGCCACTGGCCGGCTCTACTAAAGTTGCGCGGCCTCGATCAGCGAAATCACTCCGCCACGAAATGTTCGATGTCGGTCCTGACGAAGCTTCCGCAGAAAACGATCGTCCGCTGTAACGAACTGGCATTTGCGATTGGCAGCTAGGGCAAGGTACACGCAATCATAAGCGGGATGGTTGATCTCGATTGACATTCGCGTTGCGGTCTCAAACAACGACCGCATGGGCCGTAGTTCGATTTCGGCACCCTGAAGAAGACGGGCGGCGAGCAGTGCCTCCTCCTTCAACAGCTCGTCCCTTTGGACTTTTTTCCAGAGGATGTTCGCGCACTCAGCGACTAAAAACTCGGGCGCGATCAACTTGGCTCTTTGGCGGAGGGCCAGCGCCTCCAGCGTGCCGTCCTCATCCACCACCCATTTAACGGCGATGCTGGCATCGATGACGAACGTGTTCACCGCTCCTCCCGTCCTTCCCTAAGGAGAACTTCCGACGGTGTCTGTTTCCGGCGCCTTGTGAGCTTCCGCAGTTCGGCAGCCAACGTATCAAAGGAAGGCTCAACTTCATCGAGAAGGGCCTGGCGGAGGATTTCTCGATGCTCGGCCTCGGTGGAGCGGCCATGCCGTGCCGCACGACGCTTCAAACGAGCGATCAGATCATCGTCCAAGTTGCGCACATGCAGGTTACCAGCCATCCAGCGCTCCATGAGATCATTGCTCTCAATGATCTCAAATGATGCCGAGTGGGTCAAGAGGCCCCGTTTGATGGGGCGACGTAACAGCTGCCTGTCAAAAACCGAGCAAGCCCTCTTGCCGCCTTGAGCCCATTAAGCCGCCGTACCTCGGGGCTGCGCGTTATCGTGACTCGCTCGAACGCATCGGCCGAATGCGACAAATCGGCGGCTGGGTGCGTGTGGACGACTGCCGGTCAAGATCTGGCTTCGTTATACAAAGCTGTCGGCGTGAGTTTGGGGCGGTACGGCCGAGGCCGGGGAACAGCCCCAACCTACGAGGCCCGCCAAGACGCAGGTTGGATTGATAACGTCGGTTCAGCATTGCCATCTCTGGTAGCGGGCGGCGAAGGATGTAACGATCAATTCGCAGCGCAAAATTCCCTGGTAACAGGGAAAACAACAGGGAATTTTCGGCGATCACGATGTATCCAGTTGTGTTGCGGCAAGACCGGGCGAAATGCGGCTTTGTCCGCGGTCCTTATGGACATTGCCATCGAACAAACTGCTGCGGCGGCATCGGTCTTGCCGGCGCTTTTCACGATGTCAAACAGCCAAATTGGACCTGAGATCCAATTCCACGCGCCATGGGGCGGTTTCGTTAAGTTTTAGGGCCGGATAACCGCATAGGCAAGATTCTCTTGAAGCCCGTTCATCTGCAATCCTGAGATGAGAGTCAGCATGCATCTTGATGCTAACGAATTTTGAACTGAAAAGTTTCGGACCGCTGGACGATCACCCAGTGGCAGCGTATGCTTGCTCCGAAGTTATGTGAAGTAATGTCGGGTTCATTGCAAAAACAAGAAACGCGCGATCTAGGCATTCTGGCGGGTTTAATCAAATGAATAATTCGATCGTTGGATCGGCGTATGCGCGCAGAAACGGATAACTCTTGTATCGGTCTGCGAGGCCGGCACCCTTGGAGATTTTGCGAGCCAAGCTTTCAACAAGTTTGACGGTGCTCGAGATGCTGGGATCCTCAACTACCTCAAATGCCTGGGCTAGCTTGCGGCGATTTTCAGGCGGACCCGAGAAGCCCACCTTGGGCACGAAGAGGCCAAGGCAGAGCTCAAGAAGCTTATGCCCGAGGACGCCCAGCAGGCGATCGGCCATGGCGTTCGGGGCAAGCGCTCGAAGTCAGGGGCGATCAGTTTCGAGCTTGTCGGCGGTGAGGGCAGCCATGCACCGGTCCAGTAGTGCAATTGAAGGCTTGGCGGCTACTCTCGCCAAAGCGCAAGCCGAACTCGTCAATCCGTAAAAATCGCTGGTGGGATCGATCTATTCGGACGCTCCTAGTGGCCCCGAGCGCTCTTTCCGCTATCACCGCTATCTGCAGGGCTTGACATCGTCCGCAAGGCGCTCGGCCAACATGAAATCGCTGTGGTGCAGACGACCGCGATCGACCAGACGGCCGGCATCGTCAATCTCACGACCATGCTAGCGCACGCCTCGGGCGAGTGGATAGCGTCGGACTGGCCGGTGTGCGCGATCGGCGAGACCGCGACACCTCATCGGATGGGAGCGGCACTGACGTACGCCCAGCGTTATGCCCTCTTCACCCTCGTCGGGCATTGCTGGCGAGGACGATCTTGATGCGCCCGATCTTGCGGCGCCAGTGAACCGCGGCCCCAAGTCCATGGCGGAGAAGAATGGGGCTGTTAGAGGTCGGCCAAACGGAGGTGGGACATATCTTGCGCAGCAAGCGGTTCGGCGGCGCGGTACAAGGACCAATAGCGCAGCTGAGGTATCTGCAAGAGTTCTCCGTGCACACACTAAATAAAAGAACCCCGCTTAAACAGCCCGTGGTTATCGGCTGAGCTCAACTACTGTTGGTCTTTCCGATAGCCTGGGATCTCGCCGGCCCCCGCAAGCTGGTGGGCTCAAAACGGGTGGATCGGGGCTCACAACGTGAGGCTGTGGGCGCTGCGAGGACGGATCTGCTCTCATCAACAGCCCTTACGGTAGCACAAATCCGTGCAGCCGTGCGGCGCTCAGCAGATATGTCGAGTAACCTCATCGAGAACCTGATCGGCCAGCGCCTGTGGCGTCTGGCCCGTCGCCAGCAGATGAATTTCGGAATTTTCCGGAGCTTCGTAAGGCTGGTCGACGCCAGTGAAGTTCTTGATCTCGCCGGCGAGCGCGCGGCGATACAGTCCCTTGGCGTCGCGGGTAATGCAGACCTCGAGCGGTGTATCGACGAAGATTTCGATGAATTCGCCGGCGTCGAGCAATTCGCGCACGCTCTGGCGCTCGGCACGGAACGGCGAGATGAAGGCGCAGAGCACGACCAAGCCGGCCTCGGTCATCAGCTTGGCCACTTCGCCGATGCGTCGGATGTTTTCCACCCGGTCGGGTTCGGTAAAGCCGAGGTCGCGGTTGAGCCCGTGACGAACATTGTCGCCGTCCAGCATGATGGTGTGAATGCCACGGGCGTTGAGGCCGGCTTCAACGAGGTTTGCGATCGTCGATTTTCCGGCGCCCGGCAGGCCGGTAAACCACAAGACCGCCGGGCGGTGGTGCATAAGGCTCGATCGCTGGATCTTGCTCACGACCAGATTCTGCAGGTGCACATTGGTGGCGCGGCGCAAGGCGAAAGTGATCATGCCGGCGGCGACCGTTTCGTTGGAAAAGCGATCGATGAGGATGAACGCGCCCGTCTCTCGGTTCTCCGCGTAGGGGTCGAACGGGAGCGGCCTGGCAACGGACATGTTGCAGACGCCGATCTCATTGAGATCGAGCGTCTTCGCCGCAAGCTTCGACAGAGAATTGATGTCGAGCCGGTGGTGGAGGTCGGTGACGGTCGCGGCAATGGTCGCGTGATTGATCTTCATCAGATAGGAGCGGCCGGGCAGCAGCTTGTCGCTTGACATCCAGACGAGGTGCGCGGCGAACTGGTCGGCGACCTGCGGGCGGTTGCGCACCGCGGCCAGCATGTCGCCGCGGGCGATATCGATCTCGTCCGCAAGGGTCACCGTCACCGAGTCTCCGGCCTCGGCAATGTCGAGTTCGCCGCCGGGACCGACGATCGTTCTGATCTTGGTGCTTCGCCCGGACGGGAGCGCCGTAATCTCGTCGCCCGGCTGTGCGCTGCCGCTGACGATGGTGCCGGAAAAACCGCGGAAATCGGGGTTCGGCCGGTTGACCCATTGGACCGGCATGCGAAACGGGCGGTCGCCGCGGCCGTCCCCGATATCGACCGTTTCCAGATGTTCGAGCAGAGGAGGTCCGGAATACCATGGCGTGCGTCGGCTGCGCGAGCAGACGTTGTCGCCGTAGCGGGCCGAAATCGGGACGGCCTTGATGTGATTGAAGCCGAGCGGCGCGGCAAAATCCACGAAGCTTGCGGCAATCTGTTCGAAGACGGCTCGATCGAAGTCCACCAGATCGATCTTGTTCACCGCAAGGACGACGTGGCGAATGCCCAACAGGCCGACGATGATGGCGTGACGCCGCGTCTGATCCAGAAGACCCTTTCGCGCGTCGACCAGAAGGACCGCAAGGTCGGCGCCGGAGGCGCCGGTTGCCATGTTGCGGGTATATTGCTCGTGGCCCGGCGTGTCGGCGACGATGAACGCGCGCCGTCTGGTGGAGAAATATCGGTAGGCAACGTCGATGGTAATGCGCTGTTGGCGTTCGGCTTCCAGCCCGTCGAGCAGTAGGGAAAAATCGATCTCCGGTCCGCTGGCGCCGTATTTCCCCGAATCGCGCTCGAGCGCGGCGAGATGATCCTCGAGGATGAGGTTCTGCTCGTATAGGAGCCGGCCGAGCAGAGTCGATTTGCCGTCGTCCACCGAGCCGCAGGTGAGGAACCGCAGCGCCAGCCGCGCCGCGGCGCCGTCGAGGCTTACGGCCGTGTCGAGCGCGATGGTTTCGGCATCGCTCATCAGAAATAGCCCTCGCGTTTCTTCTTCTCCATTGACGCGGCTTCGTCACGATCGATGACGCGGCCCTGCCGCTCCGAGCGGGTCGAGGCGCGCATCTCGGCAATGATCGCGTCGAGGGTGTTGGCGTCGGAGCGGATCGCGCCGGTCAAGCGGGTAGCAACCCGAGTGTGCGAAAGCGGACCGGCATCATCCGCGGCGCTTCGCCCGGAAGGAGCAGCAGGCGCTCGTCGTCGACCATGATCAGCGTGCCGCCGCGCTCCACGACCGGGCGTTTTTTGGCGAAATAGAGCGGAACGACCGGAATATTCTCGGCGCGGACGTATTCCCAGACATCGAGTTCGGTCCAATTCGACAACGGAAATACCCGCATGGATTCGCCCGCCTTGATGCGGGTATTGAATAGCCGCCACAGCTCGGGACGCTGGTTGCGCGGATCCCAGGCGTGATTGGCCGAACGATGCGAGAAAATGCGCTCCTTGGCGCGGCTCTTCTCCTCGTCGCGCCGCGCGCCGCCGAACGCGGCGTCAAAGCGCCATTTGTCCAAGGCTTGCCGCAAGGCCTCGGTCTTCATCACCTGGGTGTGCACCGCCGAGCCGGAAACGATCGGGGAAACTCCGGCGGCGAGCCCGCTTTCGTTGACATGAACGATCAGGTCCATGCCGAGCCGCGCTGCAGTCTCGTCGCGAAAGGCGAGCATCTCGCGAAATTTCCATGTAGTGTCGATATGCAGCAGCGGAAACGGCGGTTTGCCGGGAAAAAACGCCTTCTGGGCCAAGTGCAGCATCACGCTCGAAATCCTTGCCGATCGAATAGAGCATGACAGGGTTGGCAAACTCGGCCACCGCCTCGCGCATGATATAGATCGCTTCTGACTCGAGTTGTCGTAGGCGCGTCGGTAAGCGAGGCAACTTCATTCGATCACGGCTATTCAGCATGTCCAGAAGCTCAAAATCATCTTCGCATCCCAAAGACGTCTATGCGCGGGGGCCACGGATGTTCGAACTGCGGGCTGCGTTTATGGAAGCACTCAAAGTCTGTGCCGATCTGCGCGCAGAGCGCAATAGGAGCTTTTGGATTTATTGAATAGAGCTCGACTGGGGTCTGATCCAGCGAGAATTCGGAGAATCCACTCATGAACAACCACTTTGCGACCGAGGTGGCGCGCGCCCGAAGAGTTCGCAGGCGCTGGTATTTTGGCCTTATTCGCCGGCCCACTTAATTTCGGTGAAACACCTTCTGCAGCGCCCCGCCTAGAGTATATTTCACGAACTCCTTTGCCCGTAATCTGAGGAGGGCGGCTCGTCTTGTAGGTGCTGCCTTCCTCGCAAGGCGCATTATGCTTGGCGGCGGATACGTCGTGGCGCGATAGGTAGTGCCGAGAAATAGACAATTGTCCCACGTACTTCGAAACTCCGGAACCATGCGCATATCTATGCTGTACCGGGGCGTTTTCATCTGATCGGTACGGTAGGACCCGTGAACAACATGGCAATCAAATAGTACTGCGCTTCCAAATGGAACGTGCGGAGCAAAGCATTCTTTTTCGCGATACAGCCGATCAAAAAATCGATCTATGTCGTTGCCTGCCTTAGCTAAATAAGCCGCCTCTCCAAGAGGATCAGTGTGAAGTAGAACAATATCCTTACCATCATCGTGCAAGATAGTGTCGATCGTTTCCCGACAATGAAGAAGAAGAAGTCGAGGAGTGTCTTCATCAATGCAGTCCTGTAGCGGCGTCCACAGAGTCAATTCACGGCTTGAGGTCCTCCCTTGAGAGGTGCACATGTTCAGTTGGCCGTCGCTATGCAGCCCGGTGAAGCGTACGGGAAACCTGGGATCGATACGGCGCAGTGAAGCGACCGTATCGCCGAGCACGCACGTGCCGTTCAAGAGATAACGCACTAATGCCGGCATACCGGAGCGGGCAAATTCCACCGAAATGCGCGCGCCGTATTGGGCGCTCTTCGCGACGGCGGCTTCATCCCTACCAAATAAAACTCCAATGCCAATTTCGCCGCCCATGTAACCATGGACGTCTTGGAGCGTATCGCCTTTTTCGAGGCGACGATCATCGGCCTCAAACCGATCTTTCGCGTCGCGCCGTAGCTCGGAAAGAAAAGTCGGGTTCCACACGTTGTCGAGAACTACGTGTCCGGTCTGGCGGATTGCCTGATCGACCGCATCGAAATCAGCCGTTCGCAACGAAAATCGCGGGCTGTTCAAGCTCACGGTTAGTGTAGCGGGATTGACATGCTCGTTCATTGCGAACCCCAACTTTTCGTAGTAGCAGGTTAGTGTACTCACCCGGTGATACCCCGCCAAGTACACGCTGAAATGGCATTAAGTGTGACGCGGGTCACTGGCGCGTAGGGTGGTTGTCAGCGTGGCGATCCGACTCGGTGTTGGACTTAGTTGAGCCATTTTTGTGGCGATATGCGGACCCGCGAGTTCATGCTAACGTTCAACGTCCAAGAAACGCGCTGGCGAATGTCCAGCGATGCTCGAATTGCGTGTGGCGTTTGATGAAGCTTTCGTAGTCAGCACCGATGCGTGCTTGAAGCTGCGCGATAACTGCAGAGTCTAATTCGCGCAGAAGAAAGCGTCCTATAACAGATTTCCAGTGGGCGTAGCTGTCAAGCCATGCCGGGATGAGGATTAAATCGCGGAATTTCGTGAGCTCATCCGACTCAATCAGTCTTATGCGGACATCGCGTGGCAATGTTTGCCACCGATCACGCTCCACTGTGACGCAAAGCGGATGATGGCCTGCCCCAATGGCGGTGAACCTCTCGTCTGGATCAAACGGGAGCAGCTCAGAAAAGGGATACGTGTTCGAAAACATGGAACGGCACGCAATACCGAGGCCAAGATTGAGGAAATTCCCGCATATCTCGACTGTAATCCAATTCTGGGTCATTAAACGGTGGATTTGGGTGTTCTCGGAGACATGAAACGAGGGATGATCGAACTTTTTGTCCACACCGATCGCATCCAATACTCGACTTAGCACGAGCTCCCGCCCGGACGCCGGCTTCTCGAGATCGACTGGCACCCATGCACCGAAATGCTGCGCATAGGTCTGTCCGACCGCAAAATGTCGTGGCCTCGACAAGGATTCATTGAGTAGAGCATGGATTTGGGCCTGATCCAGCGAGAATTTGGAGATACCACTCATGAACAGCCACTCTGCGACCAAGCCCGGGTCTCGAGGGGTGGCAAGCCCTTGCCGATAGTAGGCGGCTCGTCCGCGCCAATGGGCGGCGCGTGTCCGAAGAGTTCGCAGGCGCTGGTATTTTGGCCTACCTGCAAGCGTGTATATGGCCCAGCAGAAGGGTGATTTTGGGTACACCGGCCAGAAGAAGTAGCTACCGCAATATCGGGCGATCAGCTCGTGATTGAAGTCCGAGATCACCAGTCGCACAGGATCGCGCACGCCGTGGATAAACAGCTCGCGCGTTGTCACGTTCGCCAGACGCTCAGCCACTTCCGGTTCGGCGAGTTGGCCCGCGATAAAGGCGTGCTGAACGAGACCGGCTCTTAGATCCTTGTTCTGGTTTAGAACCTGATGCTGATATTTCGCAAGTAACCCCAATTCGTTCCGTCCGTCGATGGCACGATCCAGTTCGTGCTTAGGGACGGAGAAGACGTCCGGGTGCAGCGGCAACAGTGAGCTGAGTTCAGTTGACAACCCGCGCAGTGTTGGCGCGTACAGGAAATCGAACCTGCGTCCGTTGGGCTTTGCGCTGGATTTCAAGGCCTCAAAGCGATCAATCTCAAGAGCAAGCCATTTTAGTCGCTCATCCGGATAGGGATTGCGCGGATCATCGACGTTCGCCTGAATTAACAGTTGTTGCGCAAGTTTAAGGTCGCCCTTGCGAATGGCAGCATCCGCCGTCGCGCACAGCGCGTTCGATCGCGCGCGCCGATCAAGCGATAACGGCTGTGTCACAGGCTCGGCAAAATTCAAAGCCAAATCCTAACTAACCGCGCGCGATCGCCGAGTGGCAGCCCATCTCCGGTTGCCCTGAATCGCCGCAAAAACAAGACTGGGAACGGCTGTTAAGCCCCAAGGCTAGGATCTTCGGGATTGTGAGCGTACGCTAGCGCCTGTTCCATCACTTGGGCGGGCGGTTCATCGTGTCCGCCAAGCAGGCGACCCTGCCAATTTTTCAACCTGTCGATGCGGTTGTAGTAGGTGAACTCGGGCGAACGGCGAATGAGCAGGCCATCGCGGATCTCCTCCTCATACTCGTACTGCGCCCAGCCATTGCAGTTCTTGCAGAAGGGGACTCGGTCCCACTGCTCAGTTTCATGATAGTAACGAATTTTGGCAAATTCCTCGCCGTTCCATATGGCCTTTGCACCCTGCTCAAAAACATTGCCGACGTTGGTGCTCTTGAACCCGTCAAGGCAGCAAATCGTTACTGTGCCATCGTTATGGACCGGCAAGGTCTTGTAGAGTGTGGGGCAGGGCAGGCGCTTTTCCGGCGGCTTCATGTCCGGGAAGGTGCCATTCTCGAACAGCAAATTGACGCGCACGCAGTCCACCAGCCCGCTCCAGCGCTCGACGAAAGCCGCCTCCTCGTGACAATTCTTGTCCTGCAGCGTAAACGAGACGCTGATGCGCGGAAGGTCGCGATTGCCCCGCGCCGCGAGCATGCGGAACACCGCTGCCTCAATCTTCTCCAGTTTGTCTACACCGCGGATCTTCTCCAGCGTTTCGCGGGTCACCGAATCGATGCTGAAAGAAATCAAATCGAGTTCGATCTCGACCATGAACCGAGCCAGGTCGTCGTCAAGCGTTAGCCCGTTGGTGTTGAATGCGATCGAAATCCCTCGTGATTTCATCTCGCGAAGGCGCTCCCGCAAATTCGGGATCAGCAGCGGTTCGCCGTACATATTGGGCTGCACCAGCGGACGTGCCGGCGCAATGTCATCAAGCAAGCGAGTCGACTTGTCGACTGGCATGAGACCTTTGACGGAATCGATCGCGTCATTGTCGTCTGATCCCCAGACGGGGCACATCGGGCAGCGCAAATTGCATTTGGTGGCATAGTCGATCAAAACGCGCTCGGGTAAATCGGAAACCGGCAACGAACTCCAATTCAAAGCGGGATCGACCCAAGATGCGTGCGAAAAATCGGTCATCTATTCCCCCTTTATGACACCCCTGAAGGACCGTTGCCGTGGCTCCATGCTTATAGCACTGTTGCCGTGATGTCGTCATCCTACTTCGACAGATGTAGAGAGCGAGAACAGTCCGGCTGCGCGACAACGAACGTCGATCAAAGGCGGAACTCGTACTCCTGTTGGGCGTAGGTGGTCGCAAATCGCGCCGTGATTCCGCTCTTTGGGGGTTTCGACTGGGTCTCGTCGCCGACATCGCACCGCCGCGCTAGTCGGGCCCTTGACTGTGTTGGGCGATGCCGACACGATTGCCAGGCTCGGCCGGCATCGAACGACGCGGGCGTCACCAAAGCGTGTCAGCGCTCCTGGGGAAATGTGCCAATTCCGCCTCCATTTCCAACACGCTGGACAATGGGCGGGAGGCCAGCTACCGAAAACATGAATGCGTAGACGACGCAATGGTGGCCTGGCGACCCTCTCGGCATGATCGCTGAAAGCAAATTGTGTGGCGTTCCTAGAGCAGCTTTTCTGCTGCTAAACTGGCACTTTTCGCTGCTAGCAGCGTGCGTGCTGCCGGTGCTGCAAGCGGTCGGGTCTGCAGGCTATTTGGGGGGGCAATGGCCGTTGGTAAGTCGATAGTGATCACCGGGGCGAGTTCCGGGTTCGGTGCCGCTTTCGCGCGCGCTTTGGCTGCTGATGGCCATAGATTGTTTATTTGCGCTCGCCGCGCCGATCGGCTGGCGCAGGTCGCCCTCGGGTACCCGACAATTTCCTGCACACGTTGCGATGTCAGTCAGGAGACTGAAGTCGAGGAATTCCTTGGCGGAGTCGCGGAACATACAGAGTCCCTTGATGCCGTGATTCATTGCGCAGCAATTCTGGGGCCGCTCGGGACGTTCGATGCGGTCAAGAGTGAGGAATGGCTTGCTGCGGTCACCGCCAACGTATTTGGAACCTATCTCATCGCCAAGCATGCGATGCCCTTGCTGCGGCCTGAAAAGCGTCCGAGAATATTGGTTCTGTCCGGCGGCGGAGCCTTTGACCCCATGCCCAATGTAAGCGCGTATGGCATTAGCAAGGCGGCGGTCGTTCGCTTCGTCGAGACGCTTGCCGTCGAACTGCAGTCCCGCAATATCGCCGTCAACGCAGTCGCGCCGGGCTTTGCCGCTACGGAAATTCATGCGGCTACCCTAGCCGCGGGCCGCGACGTTGCCGGGGAGCATTTCGACAAGACGATCAATTTGATCTCGAATTGGGACAATTCCATGGATGTTCCGATCGAGTGCATTCGCTATATGATTTCCGACGCCGCAGCGAACCTCACAGGCAAAACCATCAGCGCGTGGTATGATCCGTGGGGCGAACCGGAATTCGACCAGCGCATTGAGGAGATCGCAGCATCACCTCTGTATTGTACTCAGCGTTCGATCGCGAAGCACTTTGCCGGATCAGCGCTGGCCAGGACGCTTGCGTTCGCCGCTGAACGAAAGCGCAAACGCCGCGTGCTTAAGGCGTCAGGCGAGATTGATCGTTCGGTAGCTAGCGAGGCGTCCTGACAATATGAATTCCATCGACGCAGCCACCTGCCTTTCGCTTTACAGGATGGGACGACTCATCCGCAGGACCCAGGAAACCCTAATCGAGCAGTATATTGCGCTCCAGGAAATGCGTTGTCCGATGCATTTTTGTATCGGACAGGAAGGCGCGCCGACGGCTTTAGCTCCATTGCTGCAATCCGCGGACTACATCGTTTCGCACTACCGGTCCCATGGTTATTATCTCGCCAAAGGCGGACCGCTGACCGAAATGATCGCGGAGTTTCATGGCAAAGTGACCGGAAGCAACAGCGGACTTGCGGGATCGATGGAGTTGTCCCATGAGACCGCACGAATTTACAGTGGCGCGATTGTTGGCGGTCCACTCCCGATCGCGATGGGCATGGCATTCGCGCTTAAGTACCGCAGGACTTCCGGCATTGTGATTGCGGTCATCGGTGACGGATCGCTTGACGAGGGCATTTCCTACGAGGCGTTGAATCTGGCCGCGCTACACGACGTGCCGCTGCTGACGGTCTGTGAGAACAATCTTTACGCAGCGCATACGCCGGCGCCAATGCGAACGATCGCGCAGTCGCTGGTTGCACGCGTGACGCCGTTCGGCATGCGCGCAGAGCGATTGGACGGAATGGACGTGGTCGGCCTTCATCTGAAGCTGCGCGCGTTGATCGATGAGATTCGCGCCGGCGGCGGCCCCCGTTTCATTGAGGTCGCGACCTACCGGTACTGCGGACACGTCGGACCGGAGAACGACGATTGGCTCGGGTACCGGACGCCCGAGGAAATCGCCATCTGGCGGCAGCGCGATCCGCTGCCGGCGCTGCGAGCGGAGACGTTTCGGGTCGGCGTGTCCGAAAAAATCTTGCGGGAAGCTGAGGACGCGATCGAGAAAGAGATCGCCGAGGCATTTGCCGCAGCTCGCTCCGACCCCTTTCCGGACCTCCATTGGTCGCTCGATCAGGTCTGTTCGCAAAGCTATTCGCCGATAGTCAAAGAATTCGTTCGCGGCGGCGACGGTTTGTTCGATAGTCGTCAGGCCGAAGCTCGGCTCAAACCGTATTGATGCCATGACGAAAGGATCATCAAAGATCACTGCCGATGGGGCGGCCAGCGAAATAAGCTTCGTTGAGGCAATCAATGCTGCACTTGCCCAGGCTATGGAACTCGATGAATCGGTCTTCGTTTACGGGATCGGGGCGGATAGCAAGAGCGGCATTTTCGGCAGCACGACAGGGCTAGTTGACAAGTTCGGTGCAAAAAGGGTGTTCGATACACCAATAGCGGAAGGGGCGTTGACGGCCATGGCACTTGGAGCCGCTGCGGCCGGGTTGCGCCCTGTTCTCGTCCATCAGCGCTTCGACTTTATGCTTTACGCCACAGACCAGATAACAAACTGGATCGCGCCGTGGCGCTTTATTTCGGGCGGTCGTGCCAAGGTGCCGTTGACGTTGCGCGTGATCGTCGGCAAGGGTTGGGGCCAAGGGCCACAGCACTCGAAGAGCCTTCATGCCTGGTTTGCGCACATTCCAGGATTGCAGGTGGTTATGCCGGCTTCACCGGCCGACGCCAAGGGCCTTCTTCTCTCCAGCATCTTCAGCGACGATCCCACGCTGTTCATCGAAGCGCGCTCACTCTATTCAATGCGCGAGCCGGTGCCGATCGAGCCCTACTTTATTCGGATTGGCGAAGCGCTGACGCGGCGTCGCGGCAAGCATCTCACCATTGTGGCAATGAGTTCGATGATCCCACCTACATTGCAGGCCGCCGAGGAGCTCGCACAACACGGCATTGATGTTGAAGTCGTCGATCTTCGCACCCTGATGCCGCTCGATATGTCGCCGGTCATCCATTCCGTTCGTCAGACCGGCCGTCTGGTGGTCGTCGAGCCCGGATGGCGCATGTATGGGGCTGCGGCAGAGATCATCGCCGGCGTGGTCGAGGCGCTCGGGCCGCAAATGAAAAGTGCGCCCCGTCGGGTGACCTGGCCGCACGCCTACGTCGGATCTAGCCGCGCACTTGACGAAACGTTCTACCCTACTAGCGCCGATATCGTCGCCGCCTGTCGAGAATCGATGATCGCGGTCTGATGTCCGAGTTGGTCATCTCCGGAAGCGCACGCCCGTTCTGCTTCATGAGTTTGTTCCGGGGGCGGCGGTATCGCGACTATTTCGTCAACTATTGCTTACCGTCCCTGCTCGCGCCATGCAATCTTCCGCTGCTTTCTGCAGGCGACGGCCATCGCTTTCTTATCGCGACTCCGCGCGAAGATTGGGAGAGCATCGAAAGCCTTCCTATTATGGCGCGGCTTCGGAATTTTGCGACGCCAACGCTAGTCGAAACTCCACCTCCCAGTGATACAAGCTACGTGTCTGTCCTGAGACATCAGACGTTTTCGCTAAAGCGCTTGTTCCAGGCAGCGTACGCGCGCAACGCCTACGGCTGCGCCGTCTGGCCAGACACAATGATGTCGGACGGATTTGTAGCCGCCATGCAGCGATGGGTGCAGGCCGGGCATCACCTGGTGATGCAACCGACCGTTCGCTTGAACGAGGAGGGGGTGCTTTTCGACCTGCAAGCAGAGAAACTGTTGCCCCAGCACAACGCGCTTTCGCTCACTGCGGAGCCAGTCGCTATACCGGCGCGTGTAGTGGCGCAACTTTCGGTGCGGCATTTGCATCGGGAAGTGGAAGTGATGGAGGAGGGACACGAAAGGCAGCCATTGCATCCGCCGTATCGCTTTTGGCGAGTGCCAAATGGAAGAGGCCTTATTCTACACGCATTTTTTGCGACCCCAGTCTTGATGGATTTCGCCGTCGTTCCGGCGAACCATGCTGACTGTCTCGATATCGGCGACTGGGAGACGTTCTATGTCGGCCAAAATTTCTCGCATTGTGGAGGACTGTATGTAGTCGCGGATTCGGATGAGTCGGGGATTCTCAGTATTACGCCCGCGAGCGTCGATCGGTCTGATCCGCACCCAGTGCGGCGCTTTGGTCACTATTGGGCACCGCACTTGGCATTGCTTTGCAACCTCCGTCAGTCCATCGCGATCCATACGCGCGAGCAGCACAATATCGTCCGTCGCGACATGTTCCGCGTCGGCGTGCGCTGGCATACCAAGGAGATCGACGACGTCTGGCTCCGACACGAGGCGCAAATACGGCGCGTCATCGAGCGTGCGGCGGGTGATTACTATGCCGTTGGCGACCGCTTTCCGGTCAAGAGCATCAATTTTGATCCCCGTTATCTTCCACTCGACCTCGTGATCGAGTGGCCGAGGTTTTACGGCATACTAAGAGCTAACTGCAATACGCTTCTTCGGGCTCTCATGGGCAACGATGAGGCTCTCGCGCGCGTCCGCCGTAAGATCCTTACCTTATTCCACATCAAGCGAGATCACTTACGTTAGAGCGGATTGGCCGCTTTTCGCGTTGGAGGCTCCGAAACGTATCGAGTACATCATGTTCGCGGGTTCAAAGACGTCGATTGAGAGTCCGGCCGACGCTGCTTGGTGAGGCGGCGCCAGAACTTGATCGCGAACTCCCGCGGACTCGTAAATAGCAGCATAACAATGCTCAATGGATATCGCCACATCGGGAGCACAGCGCGAAGCCAAACATAGAAGTTCGTCAGCCGATCCGGAGGAATGTTCGCGCGCTGGAGCAACTTGGTCGTGGTCAAAGCCAGCGTTCGATCCTGCTCAACAAGCGGCTGGGCGCGGATGAACACCGGAATGGTCACGGCCCAGCGTCGAAACGCGTCAAAGGTCGGTCCTGCCAGGAACAGTTGCAAAGCGCGAAACTTCACCATCCGTCCAAGCAACGGTATTCGATTTCAGGCCAAGCGCCTTGAGTGGAAAAAACGTCATTTCAAACTCGCCGGTAAGCGGAAGCATGAACATGTCATCGGAGTCGGTCACTAGATGGAGTTTGCCGCTCTTTTGCAGGTGAAAGAAATTTTCCAAAATAAACACTGCATCGAGGGTAGTTGTACTGAGTGAGTTATCCCGCATTTCCGAAAGAGCGTTGAAGTTCACCAGGGCCATCGCCCAGCTCGTCGTATGCACAAGCAGTCCCCGCTTGTGCGCCAATCTCCACAAAACGGATATGGGCTGTCTGCAAAAGTGAGGAGACGCCCAGTCGAAACGCAACAGTTCGGAATGCAAACCCTGAGCGGCGACGGCCGCCAATTGCCGACCGGACGCCACCAGCGGTCGCCCAGGCGCGAGAATTCCGCTCGATGCAAGGAGCGACCGACATTTGTCCATCTCAAACCGCAACGCAGGGGCGAGTACGGCATCAATTCCGCGCTCGCCAAGACAGCGAAGGTAGGCAAAAGTGCCATCTGAAAGAACCACGTCTGGGGAAAGAAGACTTGCATATGCGCGATCGCGCCAGCAATGTTGGATCGCAAGCTTGAAAGCAAAGCTATTGTGCAAATATTTATTTGCCCCTGGTTCGGGAAAAGGAATCTCGACATGCAGGGGCTGAACGAGAGACGTCATTTCGTGGAAAAGCGATGAATCCGACAGCGCGGCCCAGTCCTCGCGAGTGGTGCAAATGACGAGCTTGGAGCCTTGAAGATCCCTAATAGCAGCGAGGTTCCCGGGTGCAAGCAATGACGGCAACAGCAGTGTCGCGAATTGATTGCGATATGTTTCTCCCCAGAACACAACCACAATGTAAATGGGGCGCATATCGACTCTCTACGCTTGGCTGTCGGATTGCCGCACTGGTGGCAAATGACTACTTCGAGCGCCAGCCGAATAAGGAAGACAATCGTCGCCGAACCAGATACAAATCTTTCTTCTGGCCCATTGCCGCCCTGACCCCTACTATCACGTGTTCCAAGCCCGAATTCCAAATCCGGCGCCAAGCCAGCGCTTGGGGTCGTAATGCGACACATAGTCGGAGAATCCACCACCACGCTCGAAGAGCAAAACGTGTTGGGAGCCGGGTATTAGCTGCAAATTCCGGAAACACGTCGCCGAAAAACCACAGCATGACCCGTGACGAGAGCGTCTGCACGGGCAACCAGTCCGCGTTGATATCATGCGTGTGCCACCGAATCGGAAAGCGAATATTGGTCGCTTTTTGCGGGTCGCCGATTGACACATGAAATTCGCGCATGCAGCGCAATCGATAACCTTTCCAGAGCGCCGATAGATGAAAGGATCGAAACAGGAACGGAACGGGCGGCGGCGGCGGGTAAGGCGCGGAAGGTGTCCAGGAGACGACCATGGCTTCATCGGAGTCTTGGACGATACGGATGAGCGAGGGGTCGGGAAAGTTATCGCTCAGCCAATAGTTCTCGATACAGGCGATGTCGAACGACCGTTCATTGTGTTGCTGGATCCTGCTCAAGTCCAACAAAATGTAGGCAAAATAGGCGCTGTGAATGAGGATGCCTGATTGATCTGGAATTCGCCAAAAACAAAAAGCCGGCCAAGATGGAAAACGCGAGCCGTGCCAATCATGTTGCAGGCAATCGTCGTACAGATTCGCTATGGCGATATCGATCACCGACCTCGACCGGAGCGTGATTGCGTGTGCGGTGCGGCCCTCGTTCGAATTGGTCGAAATCACCCCGCCCCGCAGAAGGTCCGCGAAAAGTCCTTCCTCCTTCAACCTCATCGCTACTGTCAAGACGGCGTACGCCCCTTGTGACGCATATCGAAGCGCGCAAGCGATGGTGCCATCCGTATACATGGCGTCGGGCATGATTTGGCAAGCCAGGGCCCGGTCCTTCAATGCCGCATTGACCAGTAGCCGATGACCCGCCGTCATGTGCCTGAATTTTGCCTCCGCACTGGAATCTTCAGGCAGGCCGGCTTCAATGAAAGTCGGCGAAACGTGCCTTTGAACGGTGCTCCACAATGGAGTTTGCGTCAGCTTCGCCCAGTCGTCGACCGTCGTACAAATGAGCAAGCGGTGACCGTCCGCGGCCGCCAATACGCCGAGATTGTTCGGCGAAAGCAAAGACGGCAAGCAGAAGTCCAAAAAGAAGTTGCGGAAGCGGTCGCCCCAAAAGCCAACCATCAGATACAGCGGCCGAACTATCGATTGGTGCGCTGCGACTGTAGGCATTGTGCGGCTAGTCGGCCTCAAGGTTGATGACACTGCCCGCCTCTGGCGATGAATGGCTCGTGGTCAGTTTGCCGCGCGTGGCGAGCGACCAGCCGGACGACCGCAAATTGCTTCGAACCAGAGCGCCGCGGCGCGGTCCATTCCGTGGATCGAAAAGTGGCATCCATCCCATCTCTGATCCAATCCAATCGTATCGAGATCTGGTCCTGGAAAGATGCCGTTACCAGGTCTGACGACTGATTGTTGCGCCTTGCGTATTGTCTCGGAGGATGAGCCATGACATATGGTCGCCAGCGCAACATAGATGGGTGCAGTAACATTATGAGTACGGATCTCGTTCACGACAGTTCCAAAGCTTTTGATCCATAGTTGACCATCGATTTCACCGCATGGTTGATTAGCCTCGGCTTCCCCTTGCTGCCAAAGAACGTGCGTCAAATTAAGTTTGGCACGATGCAGCATCTTAAGTGCCTGATAAAGTCTGGGGTACATCCTTCCGCCGGGCGTCCATTCTGCAATGTATGTGCCTCCATATGAGACCGGAACCAGTAGCACGCGCTGATACGCTCCGCTGGAAACGAGGCGGTCTCCAAGCCGTGTCAATACATTGCTGCGGGCCATGGTAGCGCCAAGCAAAGGATCCCTTGCGACGTAGCACCGGCCATTAAGGAAGTTGAAGTTATATACTCCGCGCTCCGGCTCGAAGCATCCGTCAGGATCGCCTTCGTTGGCAATGTTCGATGCGCCTGCGGCCAAGATTACCGCGACGTCCGCGTGACGTCGAAACAGGTCCGCAGAAACTTCCAACCTCTCGCCCGGCTCCGAAATAGTAAGATGAGATGGATCCAATCTGTCTTTCCATCGGCGATATTGTTCATTGTAGCGAGCGTGAATTGCGAAAAAGCGTCGTACCGCCGGTCTAAGAAGATCCCTAATCGGTCCAGTGGTCATGTTGTCAGTCTGTGCCCCACCGTCGAAACATTTGGTTCGTTCTTCCCTGTACGTCGTGGACCCGATGTCAATGCGAGGGCGCAATCAAGCGCTTCCCATTCCGATCTTGGAAAGAAATCGCGAGACACGCGGTCGAGCACGCTGCAGCATCTGAGAATAGTGCGAGTATCGCCATTCCACGGCGTGAATGGTGCGTGCAATCAGGGTGAGTTCGAAGTGATCTGTAGGCCAGGTCGGAAATATCGTGCGGCGCGTCAGCACGAAGATGCCCCGCAGCGCGACTCCGACGGAGCGCAAGACGTTTGGCTTGTGCGTTGTCGCAGGAGTCATCTTTGGTTACCAGTACCGAAGGTGAAACCATAGTTAATGAGTGATTGCGCGGCGTGGATTGTGTCACGCATCAGGTTCGCGCTGCTGCAGCGCAAAGCCAGCGCCACGGGGTGACACACACTGCTTCGAGTTTGTAGCCGTTTCTATAGTCTCCGGTCCTAAGCCCTGGCTGTAAAGTTAGGAAATTTGAACAGAAGGTCGTGGCCGGGGTATCGCGTACAGGACCGTTTCAATAATGCCGCCGTCATGCTGACGCAGGTACAGATCATAGCTGGGGCTCATTTGCGAAACCAACTCCGGAATACGCCAGAGATCGCTGGCACGGTGGTAGACCGACACGGCAAGTTTCGGCAGCCATGTACCAATTGCGTTGCGGCCGCCGCGCAGGGCGTCAATCTCTGCACCTTCGATGTTCATCTTCACGTAAGTGAGCCGCTGATCGCCAAGCACTTCGTCAATAGTAGTCACGGGCATATCGGTTTCGCCGTCACTGGTGAAGATGGCGCCGCGGCTTGCGTCGTCCCGGAAGCGGAGTTGGCCAGCGTGACTGTGAAGGCCGGCATGGATGGGATGAACACGCGGTTCGCCTCGGAAATTGCTCCTGAGCTTCTCGAACGTGGTCGGATCAGGCTCGAAGGCATAGATGGCGTCAAAGCGCCGATGCACGCGGGTTATAAATGCGCGAACCGTGTCGCCATCATAGGAGCCGCCGTCAACGTAGGTTTCGTTGCTGGTAAAATCGAAGAGACCCTTGGGGGCGTAAAGGTCATCTTCACTTACGACTTCTTGTAAAATGAGGGGATCAAGGGTTTGTCGAAATCCCAGGACGGCATCGAGCACTTGCCTCGAGCGATCATCGGCAACTCGATCGTGAAGGCGTTCGTATTCTTCTCGATTCGACCAAAGGTCTTCCAAGAGATTCTGATAGAACATGTGCGGCGGAAACAATTCCGGGGCCAGCGCCTGCAGGGTTGCGAAGGGGATCACCGTCCTGAAGCCCTCGCCGCGGAGCCGTTTGCTGACGGTAAGCACGCGATGCGAGGCGATCACGATCGGTGTTGTCCTCGGCAGGGACGCCAGCGCAATTGTCGGCTCGACTACTAGCCCTTCGATGACCGATCCGGCCTTGCTGCGGTCGTCATCGACTATTGCATCGATCTTGATATTGTTTCGGCCGCAAATGTGCGCCAGACGCTTTCCTTCGCGAGCGCTACCCACGATCGCGATCGAGCCCAAATTCTTTACAGAGAGACTGGTCGACTTCAAAGTGTCGCGCAAATCCCGGGGGGCGTTTGCTACGAAAAGAGGCGCAAGCCATCGCGTTTCTGTGCGAGCTTCGAACCGAGAATGATTTCATGGGATCCTGCGTTTGCATTGCCGACCGGGACCAGTGCGAGGACGTTGTATCATACTAGGGTGAGTGCTATGGAAGAAGCTGCTGTGTCGACCATGAATGCAATATGAGACGCTTACGCCGAGGTAGCGGAAGAAACTCGAACGAAGGTCATCGTGATGGTACCGCAAAGCGGCCCGATGTCGCCACCGTCGGAGGTGCTGGACCGGGAATTCTATTTCATTGTGGTGCTGTGGGGCGAGCGGTTTCGCACGTACTTCCTCGAATATTGTGTTCCGAGCCTACTGTCGGCCAAGAACATACCGTCCCTTCGCACCTCACGCCGCAACAAGTTTCTGATCGCAACACGTCCGGATGACTGGGATGCCATGCTCAGGACGCCGATCTTCGACGTCCTTCGCCGCTACGTTGATCCCGTCTACATAGAAATCCCGCCATGTCCCGCAGGTCGATCGGGTTGCGAGCACATGAACACAGGGCACAAGATTGCGTGCGACATGGCGTTTCGCGAAAAGGGGCTGGGACTCGTCATTACGCCGGACTGCATGTTTTCCGACGGAAGCATGACGCACCTCCAGCAACTTGCCCAGAACGGCGCCCAGGTCGTGCTCACCGCGGCATTGCGTTTTGGCGAGGAACCTTTCCTTGCCAGGCTGAGCGAACTCGGCGCATTGCCCGCTGAAAGCCGAAGTGACAGCGCGCGGCCTCTGACCATTAGTGGTCGCGTAATGGCCGAGGCGGCGGTCGACAGTTTTCATACCGAGACGTTAAGCTACGAGTGGGCCGCCCCCTACATCACTCCGATCTCGCCGGCTGCATGGTGGCGGGTGCCGGACGAGAATGGCGTGCTTCTTCACTGCATGAGTTGGGCGCCCGTACTTTTGGACTATGGGGCTGTGGAACGTCACGACATGTCAATGTTGGACGATTGGACAATTGACGGAGATTATTTGTTCAAGAATCTTGGCAATTCGGCCAGGCTGCACGTTATTCAGGATTTGGACGACCTTATGTTGGCGAGTTGGGGGCCGATGAGTGACCGGCCCTTTAAGCCGCTGGCTATGTTTCAGTCGCGGTTCGGAAAGTGGGTCGGGGCCAGGTTGCGTGCGCAGCAGTTTCGCGCAAGTTTCTATAGTCCCATTTTCGATCCCCTGAAGAGACGAATTTTCTTCCTGCCCGTTCGATGGCACGCGCGCGAACTTAATCAAAAGTGGACAACGGTCGAACGGGAGGCGCTGAATGAGCTGTCGCGTTGGGTCAGGTCGCCGGATGACGACCGGAGGTCCGAGGCTTCCGGAATCCGGTCCTCTTTCCGGGCCTTGGCCGCGCCGTTCTTGAACTTTGCGCTTGCTCTAATTCGGTGGCTGGGAACGTATCTTGTTCATAGGCGCGACATCAGGCGCCGATTGATCCAGGCGTTGCGGGGCGATACGCTCGCCATTCGACGCATCTGGTGGAACGTGCGTCGCGAGGTCCTGGTGCTGAGGGGCAGATTTCCCACCGACCGGCCACCGCCGCAACCCAGCGGTTAGGCGGCCACGCTTCACGTCATTTATGAAGAAAGACCTGTGACTTGAGCAATGCCGTCTGCCGTGCCCCGAACAACAGATGGCGGGAATTGCAAATCTTGAACGTTCATACCTGCAAGTGCTCGATTGTGTCGAGACATCGCTCAATGTCGTTGAACGGCAGACCGCTGAGTTGACTGAGTTCGAGCTCCCACCATTTGCTCCTAAGTAAACGCTCGATGACTTTGTCGGAAAAGCGGAGCCGCTTGATAGTGGCTGGAACGCCCGCCACGATGGCATATGGCGGTACATCCTTAGTTACCACGGCACCGGCTGCAATTATAGCGCCATCACCGACGTTGACACCACTCATGATGTTCACATTGTGCCCAGTCCACACGTCATTGCCGATAGTGACGTGCTCTAGCATTTCAGGAGTTCGCGCTAGTCGGTCCATCGATCGATATTCATCGACCCAGTCGTACGAATTGGGGTGATACTGAAACTCGTGGATGCTCAGCCAATCGGTAGGGTGATTGAACGGGTTTATGGCTGTTCGGGCACCAATTGCGCAGAACGCGCCAACCGTAGCGCGCGCCACGTAACTATGCGAGTTCATCCCAGAATATTTGCCAACGGTTACGTTTGGTCCCAGCTGGGAATAGCGGCTTAGATAGAGGGGGCCCTGTACATTCGATCGGATAATCTTCGCGCCTGGCAGCAGTCTGATGAACGGGTGGGGATGTTGAACGCTTGCGCCGTTGTTCTCAGCAAGATCGATATCTAGACTATCAAATTTCATAGCTTAGGCACCGCGGTCTTGTAAAACCCGTGGGTCATTTGCGACATGCAAGAACAAACATCCATTACCGTTTGTCAGCACTTGCTCATTGGGACCCGGCAGGTGGTAGCTCCAAAATTAGCATCGCGCCGTCTCTTCCGCGCAGCCGGAATCCACATGATTCGGCTAACCGTGATGACGCGATATTGTCGTCGCGCATCTTGCACCATAGGAACTGATCGAAGGGCATCATCTTGATGGCTGCCATAACCATCGCTTTGCCGATGCCGTGCCCGCGCCATTCCGGAGCAATGATCCAGCCCAGTTCGCAGCCTTGCGCGGAAACATCGAGCGTAATATTGCCGACCGGCCGACCGGCATACTCGTAGATATATACGCGACTCTCGCTGCGCTGACGCCTCTCAAGCCAGGCCGCGTGCTCGTCTGGTTCGATCAACCGCGGATCATTGCGGAAACGGCGGGTCTCCGGGTCATTTCGCCAGCGCAGTAGGTCGCCCAGATCAGCTTCTGTCGCTAGGCGAAGCGCAGCAATCGGCTCAGCATTGACAGGCGAACTCACCGCGTCTGGCGGCTTCGCGTTCCTAGGCAATCGTATTGGGTCATTCATGTCGGCAAGCGGCGACTGAGCGGCCAGTGCGGGGCCGGTTGAACGTCGCGCACGGTCAGCTCGGTGCGCCTGACCTATCGCAGGCGCCCTTGGGCGCTGTGTATCCAAAGCGCAAACGCGTCGTAGGGCGTGACGTTCGCGAGCGCGAAGATTTCAGCCGGCGTGAACAACTTCATCGCCGCGCCCTCGTGCAGCACGAAGCGGCCGGACTGTGCCTGTGTTGTGTTGGCGAGGTAGTAGTGCCGGTAGTGCTTCTTGCCGTTGATACCGCGAAGATCGAAATCGAGGCTGAGGAGCTGGGCGCAATCCTTGGGCTCGAACTCAAGCTCCTCGCGTAGTTCGCGCCTAAGTGCCGCCACCGGCTCCTCGCCGGAGGAAACTCCGCCGCCGAAGCACCCCCAGAAACCGGGATAGAAGATGCGCGGGATATCGTCGCGCAGTTGCAGCAGATAGCGCCCATCTTCGACGACGATGATCGCCGCGACAGCGTCACCGGTTTGCAGCGGGTTCTCATCGGTCAGGAAGTGCTTCGGGAGCATCGGCGCGGGCTGCTCAAGTGGAAATCGACGATGCGGACCGGCTTACGCGAGGGCGAGCCTAGCGCGCGTAATACTTCTCGACCTTGAGGATCGCCCTCGCGCAGTCGCTGGCTTCGGAGTTGCCGTAGTTTTCATTCAGATAGAGCATGAATGAGCGGTCGCGAATGTCGCGGGCGTTCGGCGTGTCGAACTCGTCCGCCATATAGGGTTTCAGATACGGCCAATCCGCCACCAGATATTGGTAGTGCGGGTTCAGCCCGATACCCTCGGCGAGCACCGCCTTGGCGAATTCCTCCTTACTGCAGGCGATCCGTTCGCGGTCGACGATAGTCGGATAGACGAACGGCGAATTGTTCGGCGTATAGCCGAACGGCGTGCAGACCTGTGAGCGATCCTTGAGGCGCCCGGCGAACTCGGCGATGAAGGTGAGCCGGCGCAGGATCGTGTCTTGGACGCGCGCCAATGACGCCGTGCCGATCGCGCACGACAATTCGTCGGTGTGAAAGTTGAGCGCTGGGAACAGGAACTGATTTGGGTTGCGATCGTCGAAATCGTTGGCCCATGACGGCTTGCCGCGATCGGCATGGGCGAGCGCCTGACGGAAAAGCTCGATTTCCTTAGAAAAGACCACGCCGCCGGCGCCCCCGGTCATGTGGTTCTTCCGGTACATGGTCGAGAACGCGGCGATATCGCCGAAATTTCCGATCGGACTGCCCTTGACCCGCGCGCCGTGCGACTGGCTGCAGTCCTCGACCACCTTGATGCCGTGCCGGTGCGCTTCGTGCACGATGGCGATGATGTCGGCGGCGCGGCCGAGCGAATGCACGACGATGACGGCGCGCACCTTCGGCGTGATGCGGACGGCGAACTGCTCCGGTCCCATGTTGAAGCTGCCCGGCTCGCTGTCGGCGAGCCGCGGCACCAGGTTGTTCAACACGATGGCGGAGAGCGTCCCCGGGTCGGTGATCGGCGAGACGATGACCTCGCTGCCCGGCGGCAGCCGCAATGCGGCGATGGCGACGTAGAGCGCCGCCGTGCCGGTCGCCACCGCATCGGCATGGCCGCCGCCCATGAACTTCACGAAGGCGTCGGTGTAGCGCTTCTCGAACACGCCCTGATAGCCGGGGTCGATCTTGTTGTCGCGATAATAAGCGACAGCCTCCTGTAACGCGGCAGCCTCGGCGTCGCCGAGCGCGCAACGCGGCGGCATCGGTCGCGTGCGAATGGGCTTGCCGCCTGCGATCGCCAGCGGACTGGTCTTGGCTTCCTTGGGTTCCATAACGGCGCTACTCATGCCATCCCCAGCTTCTCGACGTGTATCTCAGCTTGAACGGACGCGCGGGCGTTCATTGCAGCCCAAGGCGCGCGGCCATCTCCGGTACGCCAAGCCCATGGGCGTTGAGAATATCGTCGTGGCTGCCGTAGCAGTGGATGAAGGCATCCTTGAGCGTAAAGGTGTCGATCCGGCAGGCCGCGCCGGCATCCCAGGCCAGTTCCTTTACGCGCATGGCAAGACTGCCGTTCGGCGCGCATTCCTCGATGACGACGACATGGGCAAAAGTTTTCAAAATTTCCGACAGCGTCTTGTGGTCGAGCGGCTTGAGCGTGTGCACCGAAGCGATGGCCACGCTCTTGCCGGCCGCCTCAAACCGTTCGGCGACAGCAAAGGCCCGCTTCATGATCGGCCCGTAGGAGAGGATGCAGACGTCGCGTCCCGCCCGCAGCCTTCGCAGCTTGCCGAAGGCCCACGCGTCCGGCGCATCTTTTGAGAGATCGGGCTCGCCGGCCTTGCCAAGCCGCAGATAAACCGGACCCTGCTCCTGCGCCGCGCACCAGCGCGTCGCCGCCTCGGTTTCGCTCGGATCGCACGGCGCAATCACCGAGAGGTTGGGGATGGCGCTGGCGATCGCCACGTCTTCCTGCGCGTGGTGCGTGGCGCCGAGCGTCGAGTAGGTCACGCCGCCGCCGATGCCGACGATCGTAACCGGAAGATTCTGATAGCAGAGATCATCCCGCACCATCTCGAACGGGCGGTAGAGGGTGAAGGTCGCGATCGTATAGGCGAAGGGCTTGAGACCGCGCTGCGCCATTCCGGCGGTCATGCCGATCATGATCTGCTCGGAGACGCCGGTATTGACAAAACGGCGCGGGAACTCGCTACGGAACTTGGCGATCGAGCCCGCCGGCGAAATATCGGCAACGACCACGCACAGCCGCGGATCGGCTTTGCCCAGTTCGTAGAACGTGTCGGCAAAGCGATTCCTCATAACGGCGCTTCCGCCAGTTCCTTGAGGCCCTGTTGATATTCGTCCTTGTTCGGCGATCGGTAGTGCCAGATGGCGACGTTTTCCATGTAGGAGACGCCCTTGCCCTTCACCGTGCGGCACACGACGAGCATCGGCCGGCCGCCGCGCCGGCTCGTCACCGCCTCGCGCATCGCCTCCTCGTCGTGGCCGTCCACTTCGACCGCTTCCCAGCCGAAGGATTCGGCCTTCTCTACCAGCGGATAGAATGCCGGATGACCATCGCTCATATGCTCGAGCCCGCCGAAATCGTTGAAGTCCATGAAGGCGATGAGATTGTCGAGCTTGAGGTTGGCCGCCATCATCATCGCTTCCCAGGTGGAGCCTTCCTGGAATTCGCCGTCGGAGAGGACGCAGTAGATGAGAACGTCGGTGTTTTTTAGCTTCTCGGCGTAGGCTTGGCCGGTGGCCATGCCGAGCCCGTGGCCGAGCGAGCCGGTAGAGGCGGCAATCCCCGGCGTCTCGTAGTCGGGATGGGCGCCGAGCCGCCCGTTCGGCTTGCAGTAATTGTCGATATCCTGACGCGAAAGAACGCCCTGCTCCTCGAGGATGACATATTGGATCATGCATCCATGACCCTTGGACATCAGAAACACGTCGCGATAGGCGCCGTTGACCTCGCGGCGCATGAGATTGTTGTAGATCAGGTCGGTGATCTCGATGCAGGAGAATGCGGGCGCCACGTGCAGCGCACTGACCTGCTGCGAGATGTCGAGGATGCGAACGCGATAGGAACGGCACCGCAGGCGCGCGGCGATGGCGTCGAAGCTGTTGCGCAGTGGGGCTGCGCGGATCGTCGTCACGCTGTCGTTCACGGCTCGCTCACGCCCGCAAGGTGTAGTCGGTCGGCCAGGTCTTGAGCACGTCGAAATATTTGCGACCCCAATCAACCATCTCCCTGAGCCCTTCGTCCCAGTCGATCTGTGGCTCCCAGCCGATGTCGCGTTTGATCGCCGACGAGTTCGAGCCAATAGCGCGAATCCTGGCCGAGCCGATCGCCGGTGACCTCGCAGAGCTGATCGAAAGGAATGCCGAGCGCCTTGGCGGTGCGCTCCACGACCTCGCGGATCGACGTCGGCAGCGCCGGGCCAGCGTTATAGACGGTGCCGAGCGGCGCCTTTTCAGCGACGAGGTGGATGGCGCGGCCGAGATCGCGGGCGTGAATGTACGACTTCTTCGCGCGTCCGCCGCCGTGCAGCGGCAGCTTCTCGCCCTTGAGCCCGCAGATCACCGCCTTGGGGATCACCCGATGCAGCAGCTGGCCGGGGCAGTAGGCGTTCGACGGCCGCACGATGTTCATCGGGAATTTCAAGAACTTGTGCACCGAGATCAGGTACATGTCGAACGCCACCTTGGAGGCGGCGTAGGGGCTCGACGGCTTGATCGGCTCGTCCTCCTTGGTCGCGTGCTCGACCGAACCGTACATCTCCGACGTGCCGATCTGGATGAAGCGCTCCAGCCAATCGCGCTTCATCAGCTCCTCGGTGAGCCGTGCCAGCGCCATCGAATTGGTCTCGAAGAAGCGCCACGAGTGCTTCCACGACACGGCGCCCTCGCCCTGTGCCGCGAAGTTGACGATCACCTGTGGCTTCTTGCGGTCCAGCAGTTCGAGCAGAAGGTCGAGCTCATAGGTGACGTGATAGGCGTGATACTCGTAGCGCTTGCGCTTCTCGATATTGAGCGAGAAAGGCTCCGGTCGCAGCAGGTTACGGCCGACGCCCATCACCAGCTCTGGATCGGCGTGATCCAGCAAATACAGCGCGGAATGGATTCCGAACGATCCACCGCCGCCCAAAATCGCATATCTCTTGCCCATTACAACGCTTCCCGCATTCTCACCCGGGTCTCCGGCTCAGGGATCTTAGGTACAGAATGCCTTTCAAGCGGCAGACGAGGTTCGGCAGCAGCTCGCTTAGGTAGCATTCCAAAGCGGCTCTTCAAAAACTTTGAAACTGGCTTCTCAAACCAATAGTGGACAGCGAAGGCGGCAAGAACACTAAGGCAGAGCGAAGCGGCCAAATAAAGCCAAGGCATCGATGCAGGATTGAAAAACAGGCTTCTGCCTGCGGCGTGGCGGACAAGAAAATTAACTGCCGGGTGTATGAGATAAAGCGCGTAAGACGCGTCACCCAGCGCGACCAGAAACAGCGGCACGAATATCGGCTTTTTGGCAAGGACTATCGACGCAACAAGTATGGCGGAGGGTATCCCCCAGAGCTCCCATCGGGTCGGCGGCCCGGACCACAACAAAACCGCCGGTACTATGAACGCGAGGACAATGAGAGCGTAACAGGCCTTCGGTGATATGATAGCGCCGCTACGAAAGATAAGTGCCACGACCATTCCGAAGACGAATTCCAGGATGACAGGCTCGGTCAGGAAAATCAGCTGTCGTGGCATCGGAAGCTGCAGCGAATGGGCAATCGTCATCGCCACCAAAATGAAGGACGTCACCGCCACGGAGACGGCGCGTCGTGCGAATAATGTGCACGCAAAAATCAGGTAAAACATCATTTCATAGTTGAGCGTCCACCCCAGACCATACAGCGGGTCAATGGGTCCGGACGGTCGCGGGTAGGGAATAAAGAAATAGGACGCAAGTGCAAGAGTGGGGCTCGCGTCCGAGTCGGCAAACCCTCGCAATACGACCCGCAGCAACATCACTGAAGTGATCGCCCAGTACAGCGGGACAATGCGAATGACGCGCCTGGTCAAAAAAGTGCGAACTGAGCCACGCTCTTGGAACAAGCGCTCAGACGAATAGACCATCACAAATCCTGAGATAACAAAGAATAGATCAACCCCAGCGCCACCATGGATGAAACTAGGCATCACCCCATGGAGGGAAAGGTGCTCATCGAACTCTCCGCCTGTATGTGCCAGCAACACGGCACTCGCAGCCAATGCGCGAAGTGCCTGGATACCTGGCAAACTCGCAGTGGTTTTTGAATGATCGTGTTCCATGGGCATTGACTTAAAAAAAGCTACTCGATGATGGTCCAGTCGTAGTCACCGGTGTAGCCGGCCTCGGCAAAGACTTTCAGCCACCCCTCGGGGTAATCGTGGAATTCCGCTGTCAACACCCAGCTCTCGAACACATCCCTCTGCTCAGGGCTGAGATAGGAGTCAACCTGAACGAAGGCACGTCCGTTGCTCAGCCGCTGCACTTCGCGCATGGCGATGACCGCGCGCGGCCGCGGAAAATTGTGAATGGTGTTGAGCGACAGGACGCAACCGAACGAGCCGTCGGGAAACGGCAACTTTTCCGCGGTGCCGAGATGGAGACGGCCGACCACTTCGGTCGCGCAGTGCATCAGCGCATAGAGCGAGATGTCCAGGCCGAACGCTTCCAGGCCTGGACATTCCATGAGCAACGCCTTGACCAAAAACCCTTTGCCGCAGCCGACATCGAGGACGCGCATCCCCCGTTTGAGCCCATAGTGGGCGATGATGTCGCGAGCTACCGGATGCCAGCGGCCGTCGTCGCGATAGCCGCCGTAACCGTATTCGCGCGGCCCGTCCCAATACATTTCTCCGTACTGCTTGGCGATGGCGACGACGGCGGGGTCCTTGGCTTCGGCGCGCTTCTGGATGTTGCGCTTGGTCTTGGGGAGCGCGCGCAGCAGGTCGACATGCCGCATCAGCCGAATTCCTGCCGTTGCGCCCGCGCAAGGCCGGCATCGATGGCGGTGTAGCGGAAGCCCGGAAATGCGGCGAGCGTCGCAGCCGGATCGAACGGGCGATAGCCGTTGTGGGGCATCGGCCCGTTGCGCGGCGAGCTCTTGATGGCGACCGGCTTGGCCGCCAGGGCTACCGCCTTATCCGCCAATACGCGGAAGCTTGGGACTGTGCCGGTTGCGATGTTGAGCACGCCCGCCGAGCGGTGGTGGAGCACGAGCGCCGCAATGTCGGCAATGTCGCCGACGTCGACGTGGTCGCGGCGCTCCTCACCCTCGCCGAACAGAACGATCGTTTCGCCGCGATTGGCTTGGCGGCGGAAGCGGTTAGGACCGTAACCGTTGTGCGGATCGCCGGCGCCGTAGACGAGGGTGGGCCGCAGGATGGCCAGCGGGATCGAACCGGCAATGCTGAGCAGCATCTGTTCGCGCGCGAGATGCATGGCGCCGTGCGGGCCCGTCGGCGCGGCCGGCGAGGCTTCCGTCAGCGGCAGCGGGCCGTCGGCATAAACGGCGTCCGAACTGACGTAGACGAGGTGGGCCACCGGCCGCTTCGCGACGGCCTCGCACACCACCGCCATCATGCCGATGTTCTCGAGCATCATGTCTGGCGTCTTGCACGGCGCGCGAGCGGAGACGACGACGAGAGCATCCTCCGGCCGCAGCAGCGACGCGAGCCGCTCCGCCGCGCCTGCCGCGAGTAGATCGACCTCCTTGCGCCCGAGCCCGGCAACGGCCCGCCCCGACGCTTCGAGCTTGCGCAGGATCGCGCCGCCGATGAAACCGCCCGAGCCGAGCACGATCGTGCGGGCAGGCGGAATGGGCGAGGGGTTGTGATGATGCAGCATCGGGGAGTTCACGCCGCGGGCGCGAGCGGCGGCATGCCGAGCGTGTGGTAGGTAAGGCCGGCGGCCGTGCAGGCATCGCCGTCGAGCACGCGGTAGGGATCGAGTACGGCGCGCCCCTTCATCGCCCGCACCAGATCGCCCGGCTTGAGTTCGCGATATTGCGGCCAGGGAGTCGCAATGATCAGCACATCGGCGTCTTCCGCCGCGGCCAAGGGATCGGCGGCCCCCGTCGTCCACGGGGCCACGGAAGCGGGTACCACCGGATCATGGACCTTGACCTGCATTCCCCGCAGATGCGCCAGCAGCGCCAGCGATGGCGAGTTCTTGGTCGAATGGGTATTTTCCTTGTAGGCCAGCCCGAGCACCGCGATCTTGGCGCTGGGCTTGTCCTTCAAATTGTGGTCCTGCAGCACCTGCCACGGCCAATCTTTGCGATGCGCCGAGTTTGCAAGCCACGCTCTCACCACGCCGACATCGGTCTTTTTCGCCTCGCCGAGCTGCACCACCGTCCGCAGGTCGCGCTCGAGATTGCCGCCGGCAATGCCGAGACCGGGGCTGAGATAGGCGCCCGGGCCGATGCGCCGGTCGAGCTTCAGCGCCGGCGCAATGTCCGACCAGTTGGCGCCGATCCGTTCGCAGATTTCGGCCAAGGTGTTGGCGACCGTGATCGATGCCACCAGGCAGAAGTTGATGCTGATCTTGGCAAGCTCGGCGCTCTCGTAAGCCATCGGCAGGATCGGGCAGGAGAACGATTCGAGGAACGTGCGCAGCGCCGGCGCTAGCGGGCGGCGCGGGTCGGCGCAGCCGACGATGAAACGTTCGGGCTTGGTCGCGCGCTCGACGGCGCGGCCGAAGACGAGGGTCTCGACCTGGTAGTAGAGCTGCGCCGGCGGCGCCGGCAGCGCGCGGGTGTATCCAGGCGGCACCTGCGAGAGGATCACGAGCACGCCTTTGGCGGCAAGCTTGCGGCGCACGCGCTCGACCGTCGCCTTGATGGGCGCCAGATCACTCTGACCCCGATCGTCGGTCGGCACATCGACCGCGACGTACACCACGTCGCATTCGCTGAGCGCGCCGTCGTCGGCGCTGAACGCAAGGTTGCCTCCGGCTCGGCCGATCAGCTCCGGCAGATCGGGCTCGCTCACCGGCAGATCGCCATCTGCCAGGCGGCCAATCAGCGACGCATCGGGATCGAATGCGACCGTGCGGAAGCCTTGTCCCGCCGCTGCGCTCGCCGAAACGAGGCCGAGATGGGTCATCCCGGCATAGCCGACGACGGGCTTCATGACGCGCGCGCGATTTGCGCCGTCTCGGCGCCGAGCTTGCGCAGCACCCGATTGAGCCAGATGTCGGTCGAAAGATCGGTCGGCTGCCGCTCCCGGCAGAGCGCCTTGAAGTGCTCGTATTCGAGCGCCCAGGTCGGATCGTCCTGCACCAGCGTCACCGATTGCTCGGGCGGACGGCCGCTCGGCAGAATGCGCGTGCGTTGGGTGAACTCGGACGGTCCCCACTTGCACAACGAGCTGATGTGCGCGCTGCCGTTCTCGGCGAACACGTCGCAGGTGAAATGATTGCGCCAGCTCAACAGCGTCATTTCGAATTCCAGCTGTGGGCGCGCGCCGGGGGCCGCGAACACGACGTGGTCGGGGCTGCGGTTCTCGAAGCAGTCGGCCGATACGATCGAGAACGCATCGCCGATGTCGCCGAACCAGAACCGCGCCGTATCGAGCACGTGCGAGCCGAGATCGTCGAGCACGCCGGCGCCGTGATCGCGCCAGTCGGAATTGCGGACGAGTCGCGCCGTGCCGTTCCCGTAGAACATGCGGCAGCGGTAGATCCGGCCCAGCGCGCCGGATTTGACGAGATCGCGCATGCGCAGGAAATGCGGCTCGAAGCGGTGATTGTAGGCGACATAAAGCACGACGCCCTTGGCGCGCGCGTCCCGCTGCAGCCGCGCGAGCGCCGCCGCGTCATCAGCGACCAGCGGCTTTTCGATGAGGGCGTGCTTGCCATGTTCGATGAGATAACCGAGCAGTCCGATCTTCGCCGCGTCGGGAACGCAAAGCAGGGCCGCGTCGAATGCGTCCAGGGAAACCTCGCGCACATCCCGAAAATTGGCCTCGGGATTGCGCACGTCCACGGAGCAGACAAAGTCGGATCCCGCGAAGCGCCGGCGCTTATGACCTTGGACGCCGAGCCCGACGACAATGACGCGCATGGAGGCGCTAATCGAACTTCGCCTCGCGCTCCACCGCGTCGAGTTTGTTGTGAACGTCCTCGATGGTGATGGGGACGTTGCCGTCCTTCTCGCACTCGCAAGCCGCCGCTATTGTGCCGATGATCGTTGCCGTGAATTCGCACTTGCTCGCCAGCATGCACAGCGTGGAGTAGGCGAGCAGCGCGTCGCCGGCGCCGACGCCGTCGATCAGGCGGTCGACAAAGGTGTCGACGACGAAGAACGAGTCGAGCGCCTGGTGGTCGCCGTGCCGGCAGGTGAGCACGCCCTTGTCGCCGAGCTTGAGAATCAGCGTCTGGCATTTGGCGGCGTCGTAAAGGCTCGCCGCCAGCGGCCGCACGCCGGAATCCTGGTCGCCGAGTGCAAATCGGGCCTCGCGCTCGTTCGGCGTGATCAGGTCGAAGCCGCGGAATTCGGTGATGTTGCCCCAGCGGCTCGCCACCTGGCTGTCCGCTACCTTGTACATCCCCTCCGGGATCGCGTCGGTCAGCGTCGGGATGGTGCGGCGATTGAACATGCCGTGACGGAAGTCGCTGAATACCAGCGCCTCGGATTTTTCCGTGGCGATCGCCTTGGCGAGATTGAGGACGATGCCGTCGGAGATCGAGCGGTTGTCGAGCGTGTCGACCTTGAGCAGCCGGTAGCCGCCGGAGATGATGGCGTTCTTGTTCGTGGTCGGCCGGGTCTTGTCGATGAGCGGCTTGCACTTGACGCCGGTCTTGCTCAAGCCTTCGAGCACGAAATCCTTCAGCGGGTCTTCCCCGAGCACCGTCGAGAAGGTCACGTCGGCGCCGGCGGCGCGCAGATGCTCGGCGACCACGCCGGCGCCGCCGATGTAGTCGATCTTCTTGTCGAACAGGACGCTGATGGTCGGCGTCTTGGTCTGGCCGCCGATCATGGTGGTGTAGGTGAAGGTATCGACGATGATGTCGCCGACCACATGGACGCGGCGGCCGCCGAGCGTATCGAGCACGCGCCGCATCTTGTCGAAGGTGAGACCGGTGCTCTCCATCAACATCACCAGCTTTTCGACGCGCAGCGACGGCGGAGACGCTTCGATCAGCTGACTGGAGGAGAAGACATAGTCGCCGGGCGTGAAGATGATCTCGCCGCCGTAGCTCCGGATCACCTCGAGCTCCTCCTGCGTCTTCAGCGGCAGGCCGCTCGCCTGGTATTCGTACCCCTTGGCGAAGATGTCGGGCTTGATCAGCGCCAGGTTCTTCAGCGGCGTCGGCTCGGGATCGATGATCACGTAATCGACGATCTCGAAGGCGGCGAGGTTGATCGCGCGCAGGTCCTGCGGCACGTGCGGCCGATAGCGCCCCTTCAAGATGTGGTGGTCGGCGGTCAGACTGGCCACGAGAATGTCGGCCTTGCTCTTGGCGTAGAGCAGATGCCGCAAATGCCCCGGATGGACGACGTCGAACACCCCATGGCACATGATCACCTTGCGCTTGCGCGGCGGGTTGCCGACGAGCGCCGCAATTTCCTCCGCTGTCTTGATCTTGTGCTTGTAGTGGCTGCCGAAAGATTTCACGACCTCAGGCCTCCCTCCCCAGATACTCAAACCACGTCTTGGTGGCGACCGCGATCGACTGCGGGTCCCACAGCGGCGCATCGCGCCAGAGCTCGATGTCCTCCATCATGCGCCTGACACCCTGATCGAACGGTACCACCGGCTTCCAGCCGAGATCG
>CAWCQV010000026.1:0-28890 GCA_963797775.1 uncultured Alphaproteobacteria bacterium
ATGAAGTTCGTCAGCCAAGCCGAATTGCCGCTGACGGTCACCGGCAAGCTGCAGAAGAACCGCCTAGCGGAGTTGTTCACACGTGGCGCTTGAGATCGATCGGGAGGAGAGATCGTGGTCGAAATTGCATGCGTCGCGCACACTATGGACGTTCTCGGCGAGGTTCCGCGCTGGCACCCGATTGAGCGTGCGCTCTACTGGATAGATGCCTTCAAGCCGGCCCTTCATCGTCTGGACCCGGTGAGCGGCAAGCTTGAAAGCTGGACGCCACCGGAAAAGCTCGGCTCATTCGCGCTACGCGCGGGTGGAGGATTGCTGATTGCCGGGCGCGGCGAACTCGCTCACTACGATCCCGCGAGCGGAACGCTCGATCGGATCGTCGACCCGGAGAATGGTGGCGCGGTCAATATCCTGAATGATGGCCGCTGCGACCGGCACGGGCGCTTTTGGGTCGGCTCCATGAGTAAGACGATGGAACACGCTAGCGGCCGGCTCTATCGGCTTGAGCGTGGACAGCTTGATGCCGTCGATGACGGCATATGGGTCGCGAACAGCGTGTGCTGGAGTCCAGACGACAAGCGAATGTATTTCGCCGACAGTCATGTGAAGACCATCTTCGTTTACGATTTTGATCTCGCCGCGGGAAAAATCGGTCCGCGTCGCATATTCGCGACCATGAACGATCGGCCTGGCGTCCCCGACGGCTCGTCGGTCGATGCCGAAGGCTTTGTCTGGAACGCAGTCTTCGACGGCGGCGGCGTAGTGCGCTATGCGCCGGACGGACGGCTCGACCGCACGGTGCAATTGTCGGTCAGCCGGCCGACTGCTTGCGCGTTCGGCGGCGCCGACCTAGCGACGCTTTACGTGACGACGGCGCGGTTCCGACTTGCGCCGAACAAGCTTGCGGCCGAAACCCATGCCGGCGGCCTATTGGCACTGGACGTCGGGGTGAAAGGTCTGCCGGAGCCACTTTATCGTGGCTGAGGTCAGGGCGCGACGATGCCAAAACCGTGCAGGGTTAGTTCCTCGTCGATGTCGACGAATAGGACTTCGACGCGTTGGCCGATTTGGATCTCTTGCTCGCCGGCGCCGACGATGTGGGAGGTGAGGCGCGGGCCTTCGTCGAGCTCGACCTGCACGACGTTATACGGCGTTTCATCCTTGAACGCCGGGAACCATGCCTTGTGAACCACCGTCCAGGTGCTGATATGCCCGCGTCCGGACGCTTGCTGCCAAACGAGATCGTCGGAGAAGCAGAACGGGCAGACTGGCCCGGGCGGCAGATGCGGCTTGCCGCAGGCGCGACAGGTCGGCAACATCAGTCGATGTTCGCGGCAGCCCTGCCAGAACGGTGCGTTGTCCGGGCCGATACGCGGACGTGGTTTTTGGTAAGGCGCCATCACATGTCTTCCTTACGCCGCGAGGATGACTGAATCGCCCCATGCCGTGCCCCATTGCAGTACCGCGGCATTGGCAATCTGGCTTGCGCCCGCGGTGCCGCGCAATTGCCTGACCATCTCGGAAATCGAATTCCATCCGGCGACATGGGCTTCAGAGAGGAGCCCGCCCGATGTGTTGACTGGTAGCGTGCCGCCGAGTTCGATCCGTCCGCCTTGCACCCATGCCGCGGCCTCGCCCGCGCCGCAATATCCGAATCGTTCGAGCGCAAACAGCACCAGCGGCGAGAACGCATCGTAGGTGTAGAAGCCGCGCACGTCCTCGCGCGCCACGCCGGCTTGCGCGAACACTTCGAGGTCGACCGGCCGCGCCGCCAAGCGCTGGATCGATTGCTGATTGATACCGAGCGCGCGCCGCGCGAAGATAAACTCGTCGCGGCCGGAGCGCGTCCCCTGCATGCCAACAATGCGCGCCGGCTTGTGGCGCAAATCCCGCGCCCGATCGCCGGGCGCGATAAGGACCACCGCCGCGCCGTCGCTGATCAGGCAGCAATCGAACAGTCGAAGCGGATCGACTACCATTCGCGCCGACTGATGCGCCTCAAGCGTCAGCGGCTCTTTCATGATCGCGCGTGGATTTTTCAGCGCATGCTTGCGCATCGCAATCGGCACCGCGGCAAGCTGGCTGCTCGTTGCGCCGTAGACATGCATGTAGCGCTGCATAGAGATCGCGGCGCCGCCTGCCGGCGCGGTGAGGCCATAAGGCGGCGCCTCGCCATGGGTACCGCCTTCTTCGCGGTTACCCTCGACATCGCCGGGACCGCCGAGGAAGCCGCGCTCGCGCGTGAAGCTCACGGCGGTGACACACGCGACGACGTCGGCAAGCCCGGCGGACACCGCGAGCGCCGCGTGCTGGAGCGCATTGGTGACGAAACGTCCGTGCAGCCATGATTGGTTGACGTACCGGATTTCGAGCCCGAATGCTTCGGCGACGCGGTCGTAGTCCGGCCCGAGCGGCCAGCCGAGATGGATCGAGAGGCCGTCAACATCGTTTCGTTGCAGTCCAGCATCGGCCAGCGCGCTCTTGAACGCTGTCGCGGCAAGGCGGAGCGGGCTATCGGCAAGGCCGCGCCCGAATGTGCTGCAGCCGATGCCGACGATTGCCGCGTCGATTTTCATGTCGTCAACCATTCGGGCGTAGCACGATCCGCCCGGCAGCCTTGCCGGCTTCGATCAGGGCATGCGCCTCGGCGGCTTTTTCGAGCGGCAGCGCCAGCGAAATGATCGGCTTGACCGCGCCGCGCGAAACCAGCGCCAGGCAATCTTCAAGCTGCTTGCGCGTGGTGCTGGTCGCGCTCAGCATTGACACGTTCTTCAAAAACAATTGCGCCGGATTGAACGGCACGAACTGGCCGGTCAATTGACCGATCATGATCCAGCGGCCGCCAATCCCCAAGCTGCGGCGGATCGGATCGAACAGCTGGCTGCCGACATTGTCGATCGCAACATCGACGCCTTGGCCGCCGGTTGCCTTCTTCACTGCGCCGGAGAAATCCTCGCCGCGTCCGTGCACGATCACCTCGTGCGCGCCGAGGGCGCGGATCCGATCGGCCTTGTCTGGAGAGGTGGTCTGCGCGATGACGTAAGCACCGGCGAGACGGGCGAGCTGCACCGCGTGCATGCCAAGCCCGCCGCCGGCGCCGGTCACCAGCGCGCTTTCTCCGGCCGCCAGCCGGCCGACCTCGCGGACAGCATTGAGGATGGTACCGATGGCACAGGCCACGATCGAAGCGTCCTGCAGCGCCACTCCTTCGGGCACCAGCGCGACGTTATCATCTTCGATCGCAACATATTCCGCATAGCCGCCGACGAGACCCCAGTCGCCGGTGAACTTGCGATCCGGACACAACGTCTCTCGTCCGCTCCGGCAGTAACGGCAGGCGCCGCAGATGTGATAGCGCTGGGCAGTTGCCACGCGATCGTTCTTGCGAAAACCCCGCACGTCTTTGCCGACCTCGATCACCGTCCCGGAGATTTCGTGCCCCAGGATGCACGGCATGCGCACGCCGGATTTCAGCGTACCATTGCGCGTGACGATGTCGTGAAAGCACACCCCGCACGCATCGACTTTGATGACCACATCCTTCGGCCCTGGTGTCGGATCGGGAATTTGTTCGATCTTGAGGACTTCGGCACCGCCCGGAGCGCGCACCACCATCGCTTTCATTGCTGTTCCTTCCGCGGCCTAAACTTCAACAAGGTTATATCCGGCGTGATGTCCTCGAACACCGCCTCGACCGGGAGTCCGATGCGAAGCGCGGTGGCATCGATGCCGACCGGATTGGAGAACAGCCGGACGCCGCAGTCGAGCCGCACCTGGATCACCGTATAGGGCACGCCGAGACCCTCGAAGTAGGCGCGGTGAAAGACACACCACGTCTCGACGATGCCGGTCGGTGCGACCGCATGCCACTCGAATGCCTCCGAGCGGCACTGCGGACAGAACCGCGTGGCGGGAAACCGGCTCGCGCCGCAATTCCGGCAACGCTGGACGCGAACCTCGCGCCGCCGCAGCGCCTGCCAGAACGGCTGGTCCGGCCCGTCAACGGTCGGCAAAGGCCTCACGATGGATCCCTGCCATAGATGATCGAGTTTACGACCGGCGCTACTGCCATGTAATGCGTCAATGCGCAGTTCTTCACCTGACGCTCACCGCACGCGCCGCGGATCTGCAGCACCGCCTCGACGTTGAGTGCCCAGCCTTGCATGTAGGATTCCGACAAATGGCCACCCGAAGTATTTGTCGGATAGCGTGCGCCAAGCGCCAGATGACCTTCCGCCACGAAAGGTCCGCTCTCGCCCTCGCCGCAATAACCGAAGCCTTCGAGCGAAAACAGCACGGTCGGCGTGAAGTTGTCGTAGATCATGAGCGCCGAAATGTCGTCGTGATTCACTCCGGCGGAGCGGAAGCTCTTTGCCGCTGCCTTGCGCATCGGCGCGCGCCAAAAATCATCAGGTGGGAAACTCGAGGCCGCGAGCGCGGTCGCCATGCCGCAACCGCGCAAAAAGACAGGCGGCTGAGCGAGATCGCGCGCGCGCGCGCCGGAGGTTAGGATGAGCGCGACGCCGCCATCGTTGATCAGACAATAGTCGAGCAGATGCAGCGGCTCGCAGATGTAGCGTGAGGCATGATAGTCGGCGAGCGTGAACGGGCTGCGCATCACGGCCGCGGGATTGAGCGCCGCGTGGTCGCGAAAAGTCTTCGACACCGTGCCGAGTTGATCCGCAGTCGTGCCGTATAGCTCTATATGGCGGCGGGCCATCAGCGCATGGAATGCGCCGGGCGAGGTCATGCCGTAGGGAAACCATTGCCCGCCGCCGCCGCTGCCGTAGGTATCGCTCGCGCCGCCGTAGCGATCTCCGCTCGAGCGGCCGTTATTGCCATAGACGAGAGCGACAACGCTCGCGAGGCCGTCGCGGATGAGAGCTTCCGCCGTCTGAATGCAAATTCCGGAGAAGCGGCCTTGACCGGGTGTGATGGTCACATAGGACGGGTTTAATCCCGCGATCTCGCAGAAACGCTGATAGTCGGGAATGCGATTGACGATCAGACCGTCGATATCATCGAAACCAAGGCCGCAATCGGCGAGTGCTTCCTTGAGCGCCCACAAGCCAAGCTCATAGGCATCGTATTCCGGCAGCTTGCCGTAGCGTGTGTGGCCTACACCCACAACTGCGACGGATTCCGGTCCGGCCATCGGTTTCCTGCCCACAACGCAGCTTTTTTCGTCATGCGAGCCTAACGCGCACGCGGCAAGAAGGGAACTTGCCAGCACGGTCGGCGCCGCCACATAGTCATGCCCAAATAAGAGGGGAAGGCGCGACGTGACGCCGTTCAGCACATTCGTGGAGATTTTTCTCCAGGCGCTTTTGGCCGGCATCTTGATCGGAGCGATCTACGGCCTCATGTGCGTCGGGCTTGGAATCATCTTCGGCGTGATGCGGGTCATCAATTTCGCTCAGGGCGATTTCATGATGCTCGGCATGTACTTCGCCCTCTACGTCGTCACATATTTCAACATTCTGTGGTTCCTGGGTCCGGTGGCCGGGCCCTATACCGGCGCCTTGCTCGCGGGCCCGGTGTTTTTTGTCGTCGGTTACGCAGTTCATCGGCTCCTAATTTCGCGCGTGACCGGCACGAGCGCCGCCGGCACCGAGGGTGACGGGCACTACGCGCAACTTATTCTCACGCTCGGCGTCGCACTCGTCGTGCAAAACGGCGGCCTCATCCTGTTCGGCTCGACGCCGCAGTCGGTGCGCACGCCGCTGTCGGCGCGCGCCTGGGAAATCCCGCTGCTTTACGATCCGAACGCATTGCTCTTCCTCAACAAGGCGCGGGCCGTCGCCGGCATCGTGTCGGTCCTAGTCGCGGTCGCGCTCTATTGGTTCATCACCCGCGCCCGGCTCGGCAAGACTTTGCGCGCGGCCGCCGACAACGCCGCGGCGGCCGTCTACATGGGCATTGACGTCGATCGCGCTTACCACATTGCGTTCGGCATCGGCATCGGCATCACTGCGATCGCCGGCGGCCTGGTCGCCACCTACAATCCTTTTCAGCCCTATATCGGCCTCGACTTCGTGATCATCATGTATGCGGGCGTGGTGCTGGGCGGCATGGGCAGCATCCTCGGCGCGTTCTGGGGTGGAATGACCATAGGCCTTGTCCAGCAGATGTCGACGCTCGTGCTGCCTATCCAACTGCAGAACGCCGCCATCTTCGTGGTCTTCCTCCTGATCGTCTTGGTTCGTCCACAGGGCCTGTTCGGCCGCGCCACGGAGCGCATCTGAGTATGCGTGCCGGACAAAAGCTGACCGCGCCTGTGCTCGCGATCGCGATCGTGGCGATCACCTGGATCGCCGTCGGCATGATCGTGACTAATTCCTATTACCAGTTGATGCTCACGCTGGTGCCGATCTGGGCGGTCATGGGCCTGTCGTGGAATATGCTCAGCGGCTATACCGGCTTCGTCTCTTTCGGGCATGCGGCATTCTTCGGCCTCGGCGCCTATACGGTCACAATCGCGCTGGTCAATTACGACATTACGCCATGGCTCGGCATTCCACTCGGCATGATCGTCGGGATGGTCGCCGGAATTGTTATTGGCTATCCAACCTTTCGATTACGCGGCCATTATTTTGCGCTCGCCATGCTCGCTTATCCGATGGCGCTGCTCTACGTGTTTGAGTGGCTCGGATACCAGGAAGTGCCGCTGCCGATGAAGCGCGAGGCGCCGGGCTTCTACATGCAGTTCTCCGACTACCGGGTGTACATCGCGCTCGCGGTCGGCCTGCTCGTCGTGGCGCTTTTGATCTCGCTCGCGATCGAACGATCTCGCTTCGGCATGTCGCTTGTCGCCATCAAGCAGAACGAGCCGGCTGCGGAAGCCGCCGGTATCGACACACTGGCCTGGAAAATACGGGCGATCATGCTCAGCGGCGCCATCGCGGCGGCGGCGGGTGGACTCTATGCGGTGGTCCTTCTCGTGGTGACGCCGGACAGCGTGTTCGGCGTGCTCACCTCGGCGCAGGCGTTGATTGTAGCGCTGTTCGGCGGCTCCGGCACGCTGTGGGGAGCACCGATCGGCGCCGCGATCCTGATCCCGTTGAGCGAGACGCTGCAAGCGCAGCTTGGCGATGTCATCCCGGGAATCCAGGGAGTGGTCTTCGGCATCGCCATTATTCTTGTGATTCTGCTCGCGCCTGAAGGCATTTATTGGCGCGTGCGCGATCAGTTCTATCGGCCGCGCGCAGCGGGCTCAATGCCGGTCGTGCCAACGGTGCCGCGCATGGCTGTGGAGACGCTGAAGCCGGAAAAGACATTGGCACAGCGCGAACGCACCCCGATCCTGACGGTGAGCAAGCTTTCGAAATCGTTCGGTGGACTGCGGGCGGTGACGGACGTGAGCTTCGAAGTTGTTGAGGGTGAGATTCTCGGTATCATCGGACCGAACGGCGCCGGCAAGACGACGCTGTTCAACCTCCTTAATGGATTTCTGCGGCCGGACCACGGCAAAGTCGAGTTCGCCGGTCGCGAGCTCATTGGCCTTAAGCCAAATCGCATCTGCCGGCTTGGGATCGGCCGTACCTTTCAGGTGGTGCGCGCTTTTCCCCGGATGTCGGTGCTCAACAACGTCGTGGTGGGCGCCTACGCGACGACGACAACCGATGCGGACGCATTCAAGGCGGCAAGCGAGGCGCTGGCGCTGGTGGGACTGATCGAGCGTTTCGACGCCAGCGCGTCCGGGCTCACCAACAGGGAATTACGGCTGATGGAGCTTGCCCGGGCGCTGGCCGGACAGCCACGCCTTCTCCTGATGGACGAGCCGCTCGCCGGTCTCGCCAGTCAGGAGACCGAGATTCTGCTCGGGGTAATCCGCTCGCTCGCCGCCCAGCACATCACCGTGGTGATTATTGAGCACACGATGCGCGCCATGGTGCGGCTCGCGGAGCGCTTCATTGTGCTCGACCACGGCCGCGTCCTGGCAACCGGTGAGCCAAGCAAGATCATCAACGACGTGAGCGTCATCGAGGCCTACCTTGGCAAGAAATGGGTGGCAAGCCGTGCTCACGGTTGAATCCCTCACCGTCGCTTATGGCGGCCTGACCGCGCTCAGCGAGATTTCGCTCGCCGTGCGGGAAGGCCAGTTCGTGTCCATTGTCGGGCCCAACGGCGCCGGCAAGACGACGCTGTTCAAGGCCATATCCGGCACGGTGCGGCCCAGCGCCGGCCGCATCCATTTCGAAGGCGCCGATCTGCTCGCAGTTGCGCCAGCCGAGCGGGCGCATTTCGGCATTTCGCATGTGCCGGAAGGCCGCCAGGTGTTCGGATCGATGACGGTGATGGAAAACCTCGAAATGGGCGCCTCCCCACAAACCGGCCGGATGAACTTTCGGCGCAATGTCGAGCGCATCTTCTCGTTGTTTCCAATTCTCGCTGAGCGCCGCGGCCAAGCCGCGGGTACGCTTTCAGGGGGCGAGCAACAAATGCTGGCAATCGGCCGCGGAATCGCCTCCTCGCCGCGGCTTCTGATGCTGGACGAGCCGTCGATGGGCCTCGCCCCGATGGTCGCCGACCTTATCTTCGAACGGATCGGCGAGCTGCATCGCGACGGTCTCACCATCCTCTTGGTCGAGCAACGGGTCGCCGAGGCAGTGCAAACGTGCGATTTCGGTTATGTTCTGGAGGCCGGGCGCGTGGTACTCGAAGGAACGCACCAGACCTTGCTGGCGGATGACCGGATCAGGAGTGTTTATCTCGGCTTGTAAAGACACCCAACTGGTGGAGGAAAACGATGTCGCAAAGGTACAAATGGTTCAACTCATCCATGCTGATCGTCGCGGTTGCGATTGGCGCGGCTGCAATGCTGGCCCCCGTTTCGGCGCAGCAGCCGAAGGAGGTCGAAGTCGCGCTGATCGCGCCGCTCTCCGGTCCGTGGGCGCGACAGGGTCAGCTCGAGCGCATGGGCACCGAAATGGCGATCGACGACATCAACAAGTCGGGCGGCATCAAGTCGCTCGGCGGGGCCAAAATGAAGCTCATCGTCTCCGACGCCGGCGATTCCGCCGAAAAGGCCAAGAATGCAGCGCAGCGCCTGGTCGCTCAGTATCCGGACGTTGTCGGCGGCATCGGCGCTTGGCTGAGCACGTTCACGCTGGCGATCACCGAGGTCACCGAGCGCGCAGAACTGCCATGGCTAACACTGTCCTATTCCGACGCGATCACCGGACGCGGCTTCCACTACGTGTTTCAGACCTCGGCGACGGGAGGCCGCCAGGCCGACCTCGCTTTGCCGACCATCATGGATCTCGCCGCTAAGGCAACAGGAAAGGAACCGACCACGACCGGAGTCATCCAGGACAATACAGCCGCGCCGGTGAGCTTCATGAAGCCGATGCGCGACGGCGGATTCGAAAAGGCCGGGCTCAAGGTCCTGGTCGACGAGATCTACACGCCGCCGCTTTCCGACGCGACGCCGCTCGTCGCCAAGGTGCGCACGGCGCGTCCTGACTTCGTGTGGGTGATGTCGACAAACATTTCCGACGATTTCGCTCCTCGCCCAGAAATTCGCCGAGATGGGCATCAGCTTCGACAAGCTGCCGATGGTCGGCAACGGCGCGCACTTTGGTTCTCCCGAAGTGCTCAAGGTCGCGGGCGCGGACGTGCTTGAAGGCGCCTTGATTACCGTCGCCAACTGGAGCAACGCGAGTCAGGGCGCCCTTATCGACGAATTCAAGAAACGCACGGGCGAGCCGTGGCTTACTCAAGACAGCTTGAGCAGCTATGGTCACGTGTGGATTCTCAAAGAGGCGGTCGAAAAGGCAGGCGTCGCCGATCGCCAAAAGGTCGCGGACGCGATCAGGGCCATGGACACGAGCGAAGGCGCGGCCAAATACTTCGCCGGAAATCACATCAAGTTCGATGACAAGGGCCGCCGCGTCGACGCGCCGCTGGTGATCATCCAATGGCAGCATGGCGTGCCGGTCACGGTCTACCCGCAGGGGCCGGGCAGCGCCATGGCGCGCTGGGCGATGAAGTAACCGCCGCTGCGATTGCCTGACTGCTACTCGGCGCGGCCGCAAACCTGGCCGCGCCGATTTCATTTTGGCGCCAGCATCCGCTCGAGTTCGGGCAGCAGATAGCGCCGGAACTCGGGATAATTCTCGACCATCGGGAAATGGCCTATGCCGGACATGACCGTAAAGCGGGCGCCGGGAATTTCCTTGGCAACCGCTTCCGTCATGGCCGGCGTACAGGAATAATCGTATTCACCGGTGAGCAGCGCGACGCGGCATCGGCCGGTGTCGATGCGGCGGATGTCTTCACGGGCATCCCAATCGTTGCTGTAGAAATGGACGTCGCCCTGGTAGATGCCCGGTCCTGACTGGCTGTAGTACCACCAGTTCTCGCGCCGGTTTTGTTCGGGGCTGAAAGGCGAGTTTAGTCCGTATGTGTAGCTCGCGCACAGCTCGCCGCCGTGAATCGCCGGGTGATGTAGGAACTCGTTGTAACGGCCTGGCGCATAGGCCGAGCTTTCCAGCCCAATGACGCCGCGCAGCTCGTGCTGATGCTCGGCGGCGATCTTGAGGACGATAGCACCGCCCATCGAACATCCCATGACCACGGGCTTGTCGATTTTGAGCGCCTGCCAGACCGCGCGCACGATGCCGAGATAGGTTTTGGTCGTGAGCCGATAGCGCATCAGCCACCACTCGGCGGGCGGATTTCGACCGGCCGTGCCAGGGAAAATCGAACGCGACGACCTTGAACCGGCGCGTCACCTCGGCATCGTTGAGCAGATGACGGTATTGGCGGCTGTCGGCGCCGGCGGTGTGCAGGCACAACAGCGGCACGCCACCACCCGCCTCTTCGACATAAATCCGATAGTCGGCGCCGTCGAACCTGACAGGGAGATAGCGGCCGACAATCGGCTCGAATTCAGTCATCGCCGGCCTCCGTGCCGCGCATCAGATTCATCATGCGATGAAGCGCACGCGCATTTTGCATGGCAATAAGGCTGTCGCCCTCGATCGTAAATTCGGGCACCCGCATCAGCATGGCAAAGAAATCATGATAGAGCGGTGGTGGCTTTGCGCTGAGGAATTTGCGCCAGACCTCGACCGGAGCGCGGAACCCGAAAGCCGCGCGCGTATCGATCCGCGGCTGCGCCACGATATCTCCAATGCGTCCCTCCTCGACGCCCAGCACGTAACGCGTATCACCGAAACTCAGCGAGACCGAGGTGGTGAACCACTGCCCGATGAGCTTCATCTCCGGATCGGCGTTGACGCGCTCCCGAAACGCTTCAAGCCAAGTGAGTTGGGGAAATGTGGACATGCTCATCACGGAACGAGAATGCCGACGCCAGTCGTGCGCCGCGCCTGCATATCTTCATGCGCCCGCGCGGCATCTGCCAGGGGATAGGTGCGGCCGACTTCGACCTTCACGATCCCGGCCGCGATTGCGCCGAACAGCGCGTCCGCTCGCCGCAGCAACTCGGTTCGGTCCCGCGTGTGGGTCACGTAGGCCGGACTTGTAACGTAGAGCGAGTTGAGCCGGTTGAGCTCGAAGACGTCAAAGGAGGCGATCGGTCCCGAGGCGGTGCCAAACGCCTGACTTCTGTGATGGGCCACTAGCAGACATCGACGCATATTCGTGGAACCAGTAAGGACGCGAGTTCAATCTTTATTGCAAGTTGGAGTATTACGGGCATGTGCCCCCTTCTCAGGTCCGCTGACGGTGGTGATGACACGCGCGCCGCGCATCTTCGCAAACTGGATGGCGTAGTGCGCCACTGAACCCGCACCACCGACGATCATCACAGTCGAAGCCGGGCTGAGCTCGGCAAGGCGGACTGCTTGAGGGGCAGTGAGCGCGGGGATGCCGAAACAGGCTCCTTCGGCGTAATCGATGTGTTCAGGCAGCAGCGCGGCTTGCGCCGATGGCAGCACGATATATTCGGCGGCCGTGCCGTTTGGCCGGCGCCATTGTCCGTTCCAAACCCAGACCCGCTCCCCAACGCGATTGGCGACGCCCGGACCGACCCTGTCAATATCGCCCGCCCCGTCGCCATGGGGAATGATCAGTGGTGCCGACATCGGCGCCGTGCGGCCGCTGCGAGACTTCCAATCGGACGGATTCGTCCCTGAGGTCTTCAGGTGCACGCGCACCTCGCCAGGCCCGGGTTCGGGCGTCGGCTGCTCACCAACTTGCAGCACTTCGCGCGCTGACCCCTGCTTCACATAAAATGCAGCCTGCATTTGATCCTCCAAAGAACTCTGCCGTTCAGGTCCTTCTCTCGGCCATGACAAGCTGCCGGGCGCCGGGCGGCCGACGGTCAGAATCCCCCCAGGCCTTGCGTGTTTAAGACTTGTTCGCCGAAAGTGTTGCCCCGAAACGACTGGAAGGTAACTACCTCGGCACCCATTTTCTCGTAAGACCGACGTCGCCAGCCGCAGCCGTTTGCCGAACGGTTCGCGCGGCCATGTCTTCCACGCGGACGGCCGCGCTTCGGCACGATCACTATTGGCGCATTTCAGGGCATTGCCAATAGATGGCGCGGGCGCCTACGCTATTCCGCCCTCAGTCGTACAGAACACAATGAGCCTGGATCACATCGTCGAGCGGCTTGTCGATGACAAGGTTTCTGCAATCCGGCGGGCTATCCGCCTTTTTGAATTTCAGATCGCGGTATTTAATCCAAGGTCATTCGACAAACTTGTTGCATCAAAGAATGACCAGCGCGCCCCCAGTAAGTTACTTAAAACTGCACGTATATTTGCGGCGATCAGATTTCTCGAGGTCATCGAAAAAAAACTGCAGCAGGACAATCCAGGTAAACCTGTTTCCATATCCCAGCTTGCCGAAAGCACAGACTTCCAGTCAATTTTTGACGACGAAATTGCACCTAATGGCGGATGGCGGCGAATACGAAATTCAGAAAGTGTCCAAAGGTTCGATGAAAGGATCAAGACTTAACACAAAAAGGCAAATGCTGTCGCGAATTTTATCGATTTCTCGTATCGGTACGACCAGCATACTATCGATCCCAAGTATAACGGAGGGATAACCTCAGCTCGCTACGTCGTAAGAACCGCGAATTCATATCAAACAAAGATGTCAAGGACCGCGAGCAAAACACTCTGGTCTAAATTCCGTTCGACCGCGCCTTTTCTGTACCTGCTGCTTAAGCAATCTTTTCCGTTAGCTCCTCCTAGAGTTGGCTCCCTAGACTTCTCCGAAACCCTGCTGAAACAGGCAGAGGACATCGCAACTCTTCGACGTTTCTTTCACAAATATCAGCAGCTCTGTGAGGCCCTGAAACGGCGAGGATACAAAAGATACGATCCCCTCCAACACAATCTTAACGGCGAGATTCAACAATTTGAGATCACGTCATTCCCTACTGATGTCCGGGATGCATTTGAAAAATATAAAAAGATCGCGGCCGAAGGTTAGCCACCATCGCATCTACTTGTGCAGCGCCAACGATCAACAGGTGGTTGACCGGTCACGGATGCGTTGACCGGTCGACCAGCGGCCGACCTACGTGGCTGTTCTTGGTCATGCCATTACGGTTGCCTCAAGCAACGCGCGCACCGGCATGGTGCCGCACAATGGAGGCAAGAATGACCACTGTGACTTTGAAACGCTATCGGCTGGAAGGAGTTGGCTCGATTGAATTTGCCGACGGACGGTCCGGGTCTCTTCGTGTTGTGCTCCACGTCGACAAAACCTTAAAAAATGAAAGCCGCATTGTCGGCCGCGCCGACTTGATAGCAGCAGCAGTTGCACAAGGCACCGCCGAACTATGCCTGGCGGACGGAGCCAGTCTTCTCGTTACAGTATCGGCGACGAAGAACAAGCGCCACGCGGCGATCAAGCCGCTCGCTCCGAGCTTGCCGGCCTTGGTAAACGAACTCGGACGCGATTTCCCTTTATATCGTCGCATCGGTCATGCTCATCATCAGCTCGGAGATGTCCGGTCAAGTTGCACTTCAAGTCCGCTCGATCAACGGTGTAATTCCCGAGTTCGCAGAACTCTTGGGTGATGCTGCGCTGCTACAAGCAGCCCACGATTGTGAAAATGTAAGCATAGAGTTTTGCGGGTTGAGTTTTGACGCTCCGGTTTACGGCATGGATAAGGACACCGGCGCGCTTGTTATCGTGGCCGATCCGCTGTTCGAGGCGTTAGGGCGGCACGCAACGAAATCCCGGCAAAAACACTAACGCTCGAAGGGACGCGATCGCGGTCAGCCGCTATCGCGTCCTAATTCTTTCTTGCATTTGAGCGTTCGGCAGCAAAACACCTCACGAGGCCACAATGAAGAGTTGTTATCCCGTCGGAATTGCAAATTCGAGAGAACCCCACCTCGTTGCGATTAACAGCGTCAAACCCTACGACCGTCATGCTCGTCGACACAGCAAGACAAAGATCGAAAAGCTCAAGAAACTGCTCGGACATTACGGGCAATTGGCGCCGATCATTGTCGATGATAACAATGTCATCATCAGCGGCCATGCCCGAACTCGGCGCCGGCGAAATCGCCGCTGTTTCCATCGCCGGCCGCAGCAAATCCGAGATCAACGCGCTTCGGCTCGCCCTGAACCGGCTGCCCCTAGAGGCATCCTGGGACAACGAGAATCTACGCGCCGAATTTCAACAGTTTGTCGAACTCAGCTTCGACCTTGAGCTCACTGGCTTCGACGCCCCGGAAATTGATCAGATCCTCGAGCTCGACCTGCCCCAGCTCAACGTCGCCGAGGACGAGGCAGAAATTCCGTCAGTCGCTGAGATCGCCGTCTCTGCCAAGGGCGACATCTGGGAGTGCGGGCGACACCGCCTGGGCTGCGGCGATGCCCTTGATCAGGCGTTTGCCGATAGCGTCCTTGGCGGCGCCAAGGCTAACGTCTGTTTCGTCGACCCACCCTATAATGTCCCAATTGCGGGCTTCGTCTCGGGCAAAGGTCGCGTCCAGCATCGCGAATTCGTTCAGGCCGTCGGCGAGATGTCGCCTGAAGAATTCACGGCATGCTTGGCGGCAGCTCTGAAGGTCTTGAAGACGTCGAGCGCCCCGGGCGCGCTCATTTATGCGTGCATGGATTGGCGGCACGTGTTCGAGCTCATCGGCGCCGGCCGTCAATGCAGCCTGGAGCTTTTCAATCTCTGTGTTTGGGCCAAGACCAACGCCGGCATGGGTTCGCTTTACCGCAACCAGCATGAGTTGGTCTGTGTATTCAAGGCCGGCCCAACCCAACATACCAATAACGTGGAACTCGGTCGTCACGGCCGCAACCGCTCGAATCTTTGGACCTACCGCGGTTTCAATGCCTTCGGTCAGGACCGAGACACCCTTCTAGCCAGCCGCCCGACCGTAAAGCCCGTCTTGATGATCGCGGATGCGCTGCGCGACGTCACCAAGCGTGGCGACACTGTTCTCGATACCTTTATGGGTTCGGGCTCAACGCTGATGGCCGCTGAAGAGACCGGCCGCACCTGCTTTGGCACCGAGTTGGATCCGCTCTATGTCGACGTCGCCATTCGTCGCTGGCAAATCCACACCCGCCGCGATGCCGTCTACGCTAGCACCGGTGAGCTGTTTTGCGAACGTGCCGAACGTTTGGCCGCCCGAGATAATGAGGCCGGGTCATGACTAATGACGATGGAGAATATGACGTCGGCTATAAGCGCCCGCCCAAGCACACCCGGTTTCAGCCTGGACAAAGCGGCAACCCGGCCGGACGTCGAAAAAACGTCCGCAACTTCAAGACTGATCTGATGGAGGAACTCCGCGAGATGATTGTGATCCGCGAAAATGGTCGCGAGCGCAAAATCTCGAAGCAGCGCGCCTTCATCAAGGCCCTGGTTGCAGCCGCGATCAAGAGCGACGTACGCGCGATCAATGCGGTCGTCTCGTGCACACGGAACTTTGGTGCCGGCATCGATGAGGAGACGCCTGACGCGGTCGACATCGAAGACCTCGATATCCTTGAGGCCTTCGTCACTCGCGAACGCAAACGTCACGATGTCGACGACAGCAAGTCAAAATTCCTGAAACCAGCACGCAAAAGAAAATGAGAAATGTCACCTGAGACCATTAAACTCATTCGTACTGACTTCAAATCATTTGTACGCAAAGCCTTCAGCTTTATTCATGACGGCAGAAAGCTCGGCAACCAGCCGTACGTCGATTATCTCTGTTTCGAGCTCGAAAAAGTAATCAGAGGCGAAACCCCTCGCCTTCTCATCAATCTGCCCCCGCGGCACCTTAAAACGTTCCTCGGGTCAATTTGCTTAGCAGCATGGACGCTGGGGCAGGAAGCCTCCGCGCGGATCATCGTCGTCACCTACAACGATAGGCTCGCCGAGCATATTTCCCGTGACATCCGTAAGATTTTGCGGGCCCCCTGGTTCAAGCAGGTCTTCAGCACGCGGTTGGCTGACGATCATGCCAGGGCCGACGACTTTCAGACGACGAAGGGTGGCGGCGTCTATGCGGTGTCCTCGAAGGGCGCGCTCGCCGGTCATGGCGGCGACTTGATTATTTTTGATGATCCGTTGGATCTCAAGGATTGGAATAACCTGAGTGAGATTGAGCGCATCAATGAGTGCTTTGACGGGATGATTATGTCGCGGTTCGACAATCCAGTGGAGGGCCGAGCCGTCATCATCGCTCACCGCCTCAACGACCAAGACCTTTCAGCCCATGTCGTGGCCCAAGGCGGCTGGCGGTCAGTCGTCCTGCCTTTCATCGCAACGCCGGCGACGAATTATGACCTCGGCTACACCACATGGTACCGGGAGAAAGGCACGATTTTGCGCCCCGATGCCTTTTCGCAAAAGGAGATCACGCGCCTACAGACCAAGGAGCTTACCCCGCCCTATCACCTGTATTATCAGCAGGGTCGTGGCGCTGGCGCGCGGATCAAGATCAAGCCGGAACATTTTCCGGCTTTTCAGCCGGCCATGCTGCTGCCGGCACACGTCGTGTTGAGCATCGATACTGCCCAGAAGGAAGGCCGGGACGCCAGCTACAACGTGATCCAAGCCTGGACCATGCAGGGTGAAAATCACTATCTAATTGCCCAGTGGCGGCAACAATGCGGCTACCTCGAATTGCTTGCGAACTACAAATCCTTCGTGCGCAAGCGTCGGCCAAGCGCTGTCCTCATCGAGGATACGGCGAACGGTTCTGCGCTTCTCGCAGAAGCCAAACGGATGTCATGGGTCAAGGTCATTGCGATCACTCCTGATGGCCGGTCGAAGGCAAAACGTCTTCTCGACCACATGTACACGATCCGCCGGAAGCGGGTTCATCTTCCTGATGGGGCGGACTGGCGTAGCGCGTTCATCGCGGAACTCGTCTCGTTCCCAGGCGAGTTCGACGATCAGGTCGATGCCATGACACAGTATCTAACATTTATGGCGACAAATCCGCATCTTCAGTTGCCTCCCAAACGCGCCATCATGGCGGTTGGTTCGCGCGGATAGCGCCCGACCTCGCCTTCTATGTGCTTAGGAACAAAAAAACAGGAGCTCACTATGACCGTCAAGTGTTTCGTCTTCCGGCCGGGAGAGGCAAGCCCAGAAATTTATAAATTTGTTACTCTTCCACGGGTAGGCGAAGAGATCACACTTCCTGGTCATCTTGGCGATTTCATTGTCGAGTCGATCGCGCACATGGCGCGGGAAGATGGGGACAGCGATCGTCCTACCGTTCAAATGAATTTGTGCAATTTGAACCCAACGGAAGTTCATCGCCCAATTGGTTTTTTAGTACACCAACAAGATATTCCGTAATTCGCAGTGAACTGGGCTTCGATTCGGGCATAATTTCTATCTGCGCGTAAGGTCCATATTGGAAAAGGCTAGTATATCTCGCGGTATCTGATGATGTGACGATTGCCATGAAGCCGCAGCCGGAATCATCAACTCAAGAAGTGTTGGCCGGCCTCGTCGAGCGCGTCACCTACCACAATGCCGAGAACGGCGCTCTGCTCAGCGTCTGACTGATCAAGATCAAGATAGTGTACGTGACGAACTCGGGTTGTCAGCAACCGCTTTTTTCCTAGCACGTCAACACAGATGATGAAAATTTCTGCGCCGCGTTCACAGCGTTCCATAATTGACGATTATGCGAATCGCAGCGGCAAGCCGCGTCGCTCGCGCTTGCGCGCTCATCGTCATTGGCCGGTCACATAGCGGCCCAACCGGCTAGGCCGTCCTGGATGTAGCCCCAGGTCGCTAACTCGAATGCATTGTCTACCTCCTCAATGCACTTGGGAAGACCTCCAACCCCTACCCTATTCGCCATGGTCAGTGCCACGGCCGTCTAGGCGCCGTGCCGCTTGCCACTCGCTAAGCTCAATCACATCGGCGTCTTTGAACACGTCGCCGACGCGCATGTAGACCCGCTCGCCGCAGGCAATCGGCGCAAAAACTCCGCGATGAATAGGGCCCGTTCATGCTCTTTGGTGAGGCGACCCATGAGGGTGCTCCGCAGCTGTGACTCAAGTCACAGACCTCACGAACGATAGATGATGTCCTTGCATAGCAATCGATCAAATAAAATGGGACGTTCATCGGTGCCGGCCAGGCGGAAGATGAGCAGTCCCAAATTGCAAAAATTGCAGGCGGCACCGGCGCCATACTCGCATCAGGGATCGTGGACTCCGCCGAGGATGCCCAGAAGTCCGGACCCCAGTCTGCCATCGCGCGTGCGGCAATCGGGGGTGATCAACCGTATTCCGTACCTCTCCCGGCGTCGACGCCCCGGCGCGAGGGTCCAACCAACCAAGCAGGTCGTTAGATCCGACGAGGTGATCGAATAACGATCCTCTTTGCCGCCCTTCTCGGAAGTCGCACCATGTCAGCCTTTAGTGCGAAACGCGTACTATTACAGACATTGGATTTCCTCCGATAATGCGCATTATCGGATGCAACTGTTCGAACCGTTCGGCGGATGGGGCCGCCAAACTCTGCTAATAGCACTTGGCGGGACATGCCGTCGCGATCTCAAGCGTGGCTTGCCGAGCGCTGCACCCGCCCTGCGCCAGATACCACGATCAACGCGGCTGACCTAGTGGATGCATATGCCACGCGCGGCGGACGCCGAGCTACACACTCCATGTTTATCAACTTATAATAAAGGGCTTTTGCAGGGGGTCATCCATGTCCAAAAAATCACGCGAGTTCTTCTATAGGGATAAAGATGGCAAGCCACAGGATAGCGACTTGCACGAGCCAATCCTGTCTGGCAGTAGCCGAGAGGCTGAGGCGCGCGTTCGCGAGATTGGCAAAACGCATGCACGCAAAGCTGGCCTGACCGAAGACGAGATAAATAGGTTATATGCCGACCCGAACGAGGCTCGGGAGCAGTAGGACCTGACCGAAAAGGAGCTCAATGACATCTGACGGCAGGTAGAAAATGATTTCGCCAACAACCCGCCCTCTGATGAAGACCAGATGAAGGAGACAGAGAAGATTAAATGACCGTTCCCTCGACAATTCGAAAAGCCAAACTCGGTGACTTGGAGTTACGCCTTGTCGAGAAAGACAAGCAATTCATCGGATTGATCATTTCGGGCAGCAAGGTTGACAGTTCCATCGAAGGTCCGTCAGCCGACGACGTATGGCGACGTTTGCACGACGAGGCAGGCAAGGCGAATCCAAACTATTTTGGCTTTGATGGCGCACGCAGCCGATTTCTTCACTTCTTTCCAAATGGCTTTCACTCGGCGGATTACGAGCACGCCGAGCGGAATTACAAGATCGACGCCAAAGCTGCGCTCGATCACGCAGTCCCGGTCGAAAAGGCCGCAAACGGCACGGGCTACTCCGAGGCAGTCCTGTCCAGCTACAACGAGACCAATCTGCTCGCGCCGTTCGAAAAAATGCGCGTTCGAGACGCTCTACGCAGCCCCGTCGCAGACAATTTCATCCAGGCCGCCGCGCGATTTGCTTTGGGCGACGGTAAGTCGGCCCTCAAAGCAATGGAATCTGCGCTCAAACCTTACGATGCCGCAAAGTGGACAACCGTGACGTACCTTCCGTTTCTTTGGCGACCGGAGCAGCACATGTTTCTTAAGCCTGAGGTGACGAAAGATTTTGCGGAGAGGGTCGGCCATCGCTTCGCGTCGGACTACGAACCACGGCTTGACATAGCAGTTTATGAAGGCCTGCTCGATTTGTCCGCCAAGACAGAGGCGGAGCTTTCAGACCTTAAGCCTAGGGACCGGGTCGATGTGCAAAGTTTCATTTGGGTAATTGGCAACTATAAACAGGAAGATGCCGAAACGGCATCTAAGTAGAAAGCCCAGTTTGGTTTGTTGTTATAGCGGCGGCGGCCCACAGCGTAATTGCTCGTCGGTTTCACGCACGCGTTAATTTACTTCCGAGAATCACGCTTATCGGAAGTCACAGGCGCTTTTTCGAGTAAAAAGGTCCCTTCTTTGGTTCGGACTTTGCCTTGCGTGCCATCCCGCCATTGTCACCGATTCGGTGCGCCCTATCATCGTTCAGGAGCCGCATCGGTTTCGAATTTTCCGGTGACCTCGTTGTTGGTCGCGGTGGCTTCCGCTCTCAGCAGCGGATGGGTTTCAAGCCAGAGCGCACGGGCAGCCGCAAGTGGATCTATTCCGGTGTTCCGCCACCATGATCCTTCATCGCCGCAACGATGGATCTCACGGTGATGCGCGCGACATAGCGGCACCGTGAATTCATCGCTCACTTTGCGACCGAGCGCACGAGATTGCGCGAACCGTAAATGATGAGGATCCGAAGGCCGGCGACCGCAAATAAGACAGGCCTGTTTGATCACGTGCCGGATATGGTCCCGATCACGAATACGGCGCGGTTCAGGGAACGCGAGAATGCTTTTATCGATCTCTGATATCCCGGTCTTCTCGGTGATGCCCTGATCATCAACCGAAGCGTTTTGTGGATGGATTAATGCTAATTTGGCGGCGAACGCCTCCTCCACCTGCTGGGCATCGGCTGCGGATAACTGGTTCTTTGCCACTAAGCGTCGCTGCGCCCACAGCGCCGCATCCTCGGCCGCGCCCAGGCCTTCGATCTCGCGGAGCAATTCAGCCGTTAAGCTCGCCGATAAAGCCGCTGAAAGTTCGGAGGCCGCTGAGGGAGAATTGAATTTATTCGCCCTGGCGCGACCTGCCCTATGGTTGGAACTCGTTGGCTGACCTCCATTGCCGACAGACTTGCTTTCGATGTTCAGCTTCTCGGTTTGCGCATCCGGGCCAATCAGATCTGGGGCATCCAGATCGTCTTCACCGGCAATGCCAACGAGCGTGAATAGCGAATAACGCCGCGCATAGGTCAGGGCCGCGCCCATGCGATGCGGCCTCGCCGTCTCGGCGACCGGGCAAACCGGCCAATCCGAGGCGATCCATTCTCCCGAAGAATGAGCAAGCACCGTCGTCAGATTGACGATCCCGGCAGCCTGGTCGATCGCGGTAGTCTGCACCGTCGCGATCTCATGCTGGCCCAAAGTCTTGCGCACGATCTCAAGCCCGCTCGACAGCGGTGCGTAGCGAAACTGCCGTACACCGCCCTGCCCGCGTTGCGGCTCGATCGTGCCGATGAGCGACTTCTCAGGATTGGTAAGTTCTATCTGCGCCTTGGCCAGCGCGGTGGCGAGCGCAGCGATCGATTGACTAGACCGCTGCATTGCTCACCTCCGGGTTCATAAGATCGAAGCTGACGGCTCCTGTTTTTGAGCGTCTGGCCCGAATGCCGTGACCGACCGCCTCCTTGGCATCTTCTGGCACCAGGCTCTTAAGTTCGGCCTTGGCTTGCTCGTGTTCGAGATGCGCCTGCCGGGTTCGCGTGAAGACCGCGGCGAACGCCGCCCAGGCATTGGACGAAGCCATGTCGACAACACGCACCGCTTCAAGCCGCGGTTTTGGCGATTCGACCCCAAACAGCCGGGGCTGTTCGGCGCTCTCAACACAGCGCCAAAACTTGCGTTCGGCGGTGACAATTAGGTGCTGGTAGAGCGGGTCGGCATGGGCCAGGATCTCGACCCATTTGCCGCCTCCGGTAATCACCGACAGCACCGCGGTCCGCGCCGCCACCGCAAACATGTTATGTTGCAGTTGCGGCATGTACTTCTCGGCCGCCCCTTCCACCGAGAACGACCACGGCAGCATGAACTTGGCTTCGAACACCGCATCACTGCCCTGCACGCGGCCATCGAGGGTCGCGCCCATCCAGCGCAGTACCGGGTGGCGAATCTTACGTTGGACGTCGACGACCACCTGGCCGGTATTGGCTTCATACCAGCGCCGGTTCAGGTCTTCGGTTGCCAGCCCAAGCTGGACGACGAGGTTGTCCGACAAGTCCTTCGGCTCGACTTCGCCCCGTTTTTCGCGCCAGAGGCGGATCAAGGCGGCTTCGTCATCGCCCATGATGATCCGGGCGTCCGAGCCGCCGATGAAGTAGCGGCGGTCTTTCCACAGACTGGAGCTCATGACTTTCCCCAAACAGGCTCGCCGGGCTAGATACCCCTGAAACGACCATGATGTAAATTATACGATATTGTATAAATGAGATCAAGCCAAAAAGCTAAAAGAATCTCAAGTGCTCAATTGCGAGCAGCTCGTGCAATGCTTCGATGGAGCGCGCTTGACCTGGCTCGTGCATCGAAAGTTGGAGTAGCAACTATCCGCCGAGTCGAGGTGATTGAGGGTGAAATCCCGGTAACGGCCGCGAACGAGGCTGCCATCCGGCAGGCGTTTGAATCAGCGGGAATCGAGTTCATGGAGGAAAACGCGACGGGTGAAGGGCTCCGCTTTCGAAAGCCGTCGCGAAATCGAAAATAAGTAGGCTTCAATTAACCGGCTCAATCCTTCGTGGGCACAAAAGGGCTAATTCGCGGGAAATTCCCTTGCCGGTAAGGAAATTCCCTGCCTCTGTTCGAAGGGAATTGCTCGACAAGGCATTGAGGTAATAGGCGAATTGGGCGTCGCGATTATTGCAAAAGGCCGATTTTGAAAAATTCGCTGCTGAATTCGCAGCCGGCAGGGAGATAAAGCGACAGGATTGGTCGCGTTATCGACGAAAACGGCCGTGCCCAAAACCGAGATGAGGCGTCTTAGCCCGGCTTCACCACCCGAATATGCAGCTCCACCGAGCTGCCTCGGCGAAACTTCCGACGGCGCGCCCATCATCAGGTCCTCGGCGCGCTGGTTCATCGAGAAACAGCACCACTACGCGCAAATACTCCTCGCCGCACAACAGCATGACGATGCGGTCGATGCCGGGCGCAGTGGCTTCACACCCGCATGCAGCCGCGCGGAATGGCGTGCAGCGGCTCGATCCCGGTCGCGGTGACGAGCACCAGTTCGCCGGTTTGGACACCGGCTTTGCCGTCAGGCGTGACGACATTGGGCTGGATCACGACCGTCATGCCGGCGCGCAGCGGCTCGTCGGGTATGTGCGCACTGGGCCGGCTGCGCGAGCCGAGCACCGGCGGCAGATAACCGCCACCATAGCCGTGCAGAAGGTCGTCGATAATGGTGAAGCCGGCCTGTTCGATCACGCTTGCCGCATCGATGATTTGCTGCGGCATGGCGCCGTCCTTGAGCACGGCAGCGACGGCATCGAACGCGGCATCGGCCGCGGCATGCAGATCGCGGTAGAGCTGCGACGGCTCTGCATCAACCGCAAAACTGCGCAGCACCTGTCCGGGATGTTCCCAGAACGCCGCGCTGATTTCGGCAACGACAGCGTCGCCGACATTGACCTTGCGGTTGGCGACAAATTGCGTCGGCACGCCGATCGATGGATCGGTCATCGGCGTGACGCCGAAGAAGTGAATCACGTTGGTGCCGCCGAGCGCGATATAGGCGCGCTCGACGAGATCAGCGAGCTCGCGCTCGGTCAGCCCCGGCCGCAAGCCGTCGCGCAACACCGCCATGCCGCGGTCGGTCAATGCGGCGCCGATGCGCATCCAGTCGATCTCCTCGGGCGACTTGATTTGGCGCAAGCGCACGTAGCGGCGATTGAGATTGACGATCGTGCCGAAGCGCGCCGCCAGCATGGCGTGCTGCTCGAACGTCATCGGGCCGATCACGCCGACGCGGTCCGCGCGCGCGCCACGGCGTTCGAGCGTCGCGACGGCGGCGGCAATCGAAGAGCCACCGCCCCAGGCCACCTCCGCTGGCGCAGCGAGCCGCCGCGCCAGCGGGACATGGTTGATGTGCTGAATGAATAAAGCGTCGGGAATTTTCGGCATCAGTACGCCGACCGCCTCGGCGGTCACCGGCCAGCCGGTCAGCCACTGCACCGCCGAGCCGAAGCGATTGGCGCCGCAATACACCAGGTGATCGAGCTCGAATTCACCGAGGAGATTGCCGATCGCGGCGCGCCGCCGCGCCATTTCAGCGTCGCTAAAACGCGGATATTCGGCCTCCAGGATGGCGCGCAGCTGCGGCGGCAGCGCCAAATCCGTTGCCCGTTCCGCGGATGCCTGCTTTGCCCTTACATCGATAGCCATCTCGCTAGCCTCGACGGCACATTAAGGGGATGGGCTTGGCAAATCCATTTTGTTAAGCCGGGAGCGGACGCATGCGGACATCGCGACACCGTATGCGCAAAGCGCCAACGAAGGCTTTCGGAGAGTAACGCTCATGCCTGCATCATTGATCGACTCGGCGGTGTTCCGCGACATTTTCTCGACCGAAGCCATGCGCGGCGTGTTTTCCGATGAGAACAGGGTGCAGAAATATCTCGATTTCGAAGCGGCTCTGGCGCGCGCCCAGGCGCGGCTCGGCATTATCCCGAAGGAAGCGGCCGAGGAGATCTGCCGGCATTGCCACGTCGCGGAGATCGATTTCGGCAAACTGAAAAGCCAGACCGAGCGCATCGGCTATCCGGTGCTGCCGGTCGTGCAGCAGCTAGTTGCCCTGTGCCGCGATGGGCTTGGCGAATGGTGCCACTGGGGCGCAACCACCCAGGACATCACCGATACTGCGACGGTGATGCAGATCCGCGAGGCGCTCGTTCTGATCGAACGGCATCTCGACGGCATTACCGGCGCGCTCGCCGCGCTCGCGCGCAAATACCGCGATACGCCGATGGCCGGCCGCAGCAACCTGCAGCAGGCGGTGCCGATCACCTTTGGCTACAAAATGGCGACCCTGCTCGCCGCTTTCACGCGGCACCGCGAGCGCCTGAACGAATTGCGCTCCCGCGTTCTGGTCGGCGAGTTCGGCGGCGCCGCCGGCACATTGTCCTCGCTCGGCGGCCGCGGCCTTGCCACCCAGGCCGAACTGATGAAGGAGCTCAAACTCGGCGTGCCGGCGATCGCCTGGCACACGGTGCGCGATTGCATCGCTGAAGTCGGCTGCTTTCTCGGGCTCGTCACCGGAAGCTGCGGCAAGATCGCGCTCGATGTGAAGCTTTTGATGCAGACCGAAGTCGAGGAGGTTTACGAGCCGTTCCATGAAGGCCGCGGCTCATCGTCAACCATGCCGCAGAAGCGCAATCCCATCTCGTCGGTCTATATCACCGCGCTCGTCTCCATCGTGCGCCAGCAGGTTGCCGCCTTGCTCGACGCCATGGTCGAGGATCACGAGCGCGCGACCGGTCCCTGGGAGATCGAGTGGATCGTCATACCGGAAATATTCTGTCTCACCGCGGGCGCTTTGGCGCAGACCGAATTCGTGCTCAAAGGCCTTCAGGTCGACGAGAAAAAGATGCGCGCCAATCTCGATCTGACCAAGGGCCTGATCGTATCGGAAGCGGTGATGATGGGGCTTGGTCCGTATCTCGGCCGGCAATATGCGCACGATCTGGTCTACGACATCTGCCGCAAGGTGGTCGCGACCGGCCGGCCGCTGGTCGATCTGCTTGCCGAGAACGCCGAGATCGCCAAGCATCTCGATCGTCCCGCGCTGGCGAAACTATGCGACCCCGCGAACTACCTCGGCGAAGCCGGCGCCATGGTCGATCGCGTGCTGGCAATGGCGAAGCGGTAGCGCGTCTTGTTCGAACCAATCGCACCACGCAGGCATGTTTGCAGCCTTGGTTTGCAGCTTGGCGGCGTCACACTGTGCGCCTATGCTTTTCGAAGTAATCGGTAGGGATGACCCGATCGTCTTGGCTCGTCGCCAAGGGGGCATAACGAGGGCGGGTTGCGGCAGTCAGCAGTCGGGCGCCCGGCAGTGAGGAGGGAGCCCATGCAATACAAGCCTAAAAGCATCGCCGCGCTGCAGGTGGCGCTTGGCGGCCTGCCGGATGCGATGCATGTCGAGGCGGAGCGCGATATCGGCGTGTCGGCAAGGACCGTCGGCGAGCTTCGCAAGGTGACGGCCTGGCCCGATAACTTGGTGATCACAACGCCGCAAGAACGCGCGCCGGAGAGCGCGATCCGCGTGAGCAAAGCGAGCCACGCCACGCGCGTCACGCCGAAGCCTTAAGACCAAAGCGCGCACAAGCCGAGTTTCACTCCGCCGCGGCAGCTTTGGCCGTCGCCTGATCGCGCACGAACTTGTCGATCGCGAGCTGATCGACCTTGCCGGAACCGAGCATCGGCATTTTGTCGAGCACGACCACTTCGGCCGGCAGCATCAGCTCGGACGCGTGCTTTGATCGCGCATAGGCCATGAATTCAGAGCGCGTGGCGCCGTGCTTGTTGGTGAGCATGATCAGGCGCTCGCCCTTGCGCGGATCGGGAATCGACGACACCGCGGTGATGTAGTTAGGCCATAACTCTGCCGCGAGCATTTCCACCGCGGCCAGCGAGACCATCTCGCCGCCGACCTTGGCGAAGCGCTTGGCGCGGCCTTTGATCGCAATGAAGCCCTGCTCGTCGATGGTGACGATGTCGCCGGTGTCGTGCCAGCCCTCCGGCGGCACTTCCAGCACGCCGGGTTTTTCGGCGCGCAGATAGCCGAGCATCACATTGGGGCCTTTGACGTAAAGGCGGCCGCCTTCCTCGACGCCCTCGACTTTTTCGAGCTTGGCCTCCATGCCCGGTAACAGCCGGCCAACGCTGCCGAATTTGTTGAACATCGGCGTATTGAGCGTCATGACCGGTGAGCATTCGGTGACGCCGTAACCTTCGAGAATGCGCAAGCCAAATTTTTCCAGATAGATCTGGCGCGTCGCCTCCTTCACCGGCTCGGCGCCGGCGAGCACGTAACGCAGCGAGCGGAAATCGTACTGGTTGGCGACCCGCGCATAACCGTTGAGGAAGGTGTCGGTGCCGAACAGGGCGGTGGCGCAGGTCCAATACACCAGTTCCGGCACGGTGCGATAATGCAGCGGCGACGGATAGAGATAGATCGGCACGCCGGAGACCAGCGGCAACACCGTGCCGGCGGTCAGCCCAAACGAATGGAACACCGGCAGCACGTTGAACAGCCTGTCCTCGCGCCCGAAATCGATCCGCGCCGCCGCCTGCGCCACATTGGCGAGCATGTTGCGGTGGGAGAGCACGACGCCTTTGGGCGAACCCTCCGAGCCGGAGGTGAACAAAATCGTGGCCCAATCGTCGGGCTTGCGCGCGACCAGCGGTTTCTTCCAGCCAAAGAAGCCGCGGAGCTTGTCCGCCGCGCCCACCGTCTGGCGGATATCTTCCAGATAGACGATACGCAGCTCCGCCTGGATCTGCGCGACGAGATTGCCCAGCCGGCCCTTCTCGACAAATTCCCGCGAGGTCACGATGGTATCGAGCTGCGCCGCCCGGCAGGCGGCAAGGACATTGGCTGCGCCCGCAGTGAAGTTGATCAGCGCCGGGACCCGTCCTGCCGACATCACCGCGAATAATGTGACCACCGCCGCATTCGACGTCGGCAGCATGATGCCCATCGAATGACCCTCGAGCGCATAGGGCATCAGCTTGCGGCCGAGGATCGCGACCGCCTGCAACAGCCGGCGATAGGTCATCTGTCCCCTGACCGGATCTTCGATCGCGACCCAGCCGGGTCCGTGATGCTTGGCGGCATCGATCAGCGCTTGCACGATGGTGCGGTCGGTCGGCGTGGTTCGGAAAATCAGATCCGACATGATCGTGTAAAGCGCGGAGCCGGCGGCCTGCCGCCGCTTGCGGCCCTTGAGCTCGGGGTCGAGCTTGAGCTGCACCGGTTCGAGAATCGTCACCTTGATCTTCGGAAACATCCGGCGGCGCACTTGCGAGCGCTTGAGCCGGCTGAAGATGGTGGTCTCCGGTCCCTCGATGCGGACGGGAACGACCATGGCATCCGATTTGTCGGCGATCATAGCCGCGCCGTCGTAGACCTTCATCAGACTGCCGGTCACGGTGATGCGGCCTTCCGGAAAGATGACCAGCATGTCGCCGGCGCGTACCGCGTTGATAATGGCGCGCAGCGAAAACGGCTTGAGCGGATCGAGCGCCATGGTGCGCGCGAATTTGAGGAACGGCTGGATCCACCAATTTCTCGACATGGCGACGTCGATGGCGAAGACCGGCCGTTTCGGCAGGATCGACAACGCCAGCGGCGGGTCGAGGAAGCTCACGTGATTGAGCGCGATAATCGCATTGTGTCCGGCCTTGGCGACGTTATCGAGGCCGGTCACTTCGAGGCGGAAAAACGCACGGAACATGATCGAGAGAAAATCGTGAAGCCAGCTCGCCGGCATGGTCAGGCCGATCGCCACTGCGACCGCGAGATTGGCAAAGCCGATCAGTGCGAACAAAACCGCCGTGCCGTAGCCGAGCTTTTGCAGCACGGCGAGAATGACGGCGCCGGCGACCATGAAGGCGGCATTGAGCACATTGACGGCGGCGACCACGCGGGCGCGCCGATCGGCGCCGGCCCAGACCTGCACGGCGGTGAAGACCGGCACGATGAATAAGCCGCCGGCAATCGCGAGGCCGGCGAGATCGATGGCGATGTGGAGGCTGTAGCGCGAGGCAAAGAACGCCCCGAGCGACATTGGGCTCGCCGCCG
>CAWCQV010000027.1:0-55391 GCA_963797775.1 uncultured Alphaproteobacteria bacterium
AAGATTTTAATCGCTTTCGATCTCGGGCCATAGTGGGCCATAGCGGGCCAAAGTCGTTGAATTCCCTGTATTTTCGTCCGTTAACCGTCATTGAAGCCAAGCCTTGTCGCGCCATGGCGGGCCAGCATATAGTACGGGGAGAAAGTACGAGGATATAGCCATGGCTAAGTTCAAGACGGTTGCCGATGCCAAGAAGCGTGATGGCCGATATAACGCGGGCGACAGCCTTTATCTAGTCGTCAGGGGCGGGAGCGCCCTTTGGGAACATCAATTCCGCGAAGGCGGCAAGCTCCGCGCCAAGTCTTTCGGGTCGGCGGTCGGCGCCGCGCCCGTCAATCTCAGCCAAGCTCGCGCCCTCGCATGGGCTGATCGGCTTGAGCGTCGCAACCGGCGGCAGACGGCCGGCAACGCCAAGTATCACGTCGCCGCCAATGCCAACGGCTACAGCCCGGCCGTAGCGACGTTGTTCGGCATTGCCCGTGACCAGTATTTTGCAAACATGCAAGGCGGCGCGGTCCCGCAATGGACCCCGGAGCAATATGAAACCCTCAAGCGCATGTTGGCGAAGCACGCCACCACGCTCGACAATCGGCCGGTCGGCGCGATCACGCTCGACGACATGGCCAACCTGTTGCGCCCGATCTGGAAAGGCCCAGGCAGTCACACCGGCAACCGCGTGCGCGGCTTGGTCGAAAAAATCCTGCGCTCCGCGGGCGTGAAGGACAATCCGGCGACTTGGGAAAATCTTGAAACCAAACTGAGCAACAAAATCGCGAAAACGGTCAACCGCGCGGCGCTGCCCTTCTTCGACGTGCCGGCATTGATGCGCGAACTTGCCGCCGATCCGACAATGCAAGCGCGGGCGCTGCGCTTCATGGTCCTGACCGCGACCCGTCAGGACGAAACGCTAGAGGCCACGTGGGGCGAGCTTGATCTTGTCAATAAGGTTTGGACCATTCCCGGCGCGCGCATGAAGATGACCGATGACCATAAGGTCCCGCTCAGCGACGCCGCGCTTGCTTGCCTTGGCCCGGCCGGCGCCAGTAACGCGCTTGTCTTTCCGTCAAAGGTCGGCGGTCGCATGTCGCAACAGACCACGCGCGAGCTTCTGCAGACGTTGCGACCGGGCGTCACGCCGCACGGTTTCCGTTCGTCGATGGCGACGTGGGCGCAAGAGCAAGACGGTGGCCGGGAATATCCGCGCCCGATCATCGACGCCTCGCTCGCGCACTACTCAGGCGACGCGACCACGAAAGCCTATCAACGCTCGACGCTGTTTGCGCCCCGTGCGAAATTGATGGATGCGTGGTCGCGGTTCGCGACTGGTAACTAAACTTTGGAATGACCGCCACAGTACCATTATGACGGGATAGCGGGTTGCAGCCTGGGCCAAGTCGCTAAGTGTTGTCGCCCGAGCTCCATCGATCGCGCGGCCGCGCTAAGGGATAAAGTCCACGATCGCGGCAGCCGGAAATTCGGGAGAGAGCGCACGGCGTAGAGAGCACGCTGTTTTGCGAATTGCTGGCTATTTGATTAAATCGCCCGATGCCCAACCCAGCGGTTCGCTGGGCGAGATGGCCGCACGGCCTTGGAACACTCCAGCGAGCACTTGCCTTGAGGTAGATACGCGCCTTTCCGCGCGCGGACCCCCCAGAGCAGACCGGGCACCTGTTCCATAGCGAGCACTGCGGAATAGTCTGTTAACCGTCCGCGACGATCGGATTGGCCTGAAAGAAGGGCTATCCCTACATTAGTTTCAGCGTACAGAGTGCGGGCTTCGACGGATTGGCCCGCGCCAACCTGCGCTTCTCCGAGCAAGGTGGTCCGTAAACGCGGCCGGTGCCCAAGTGGCACCTGCAACCAAGCGGAGATATCCCCATGGCGCCCGCGCGTGCGTTTTGGAAAGGCTACCTCAAGCTCTCGCTCGTCTCGTGCCCCATCGCCCTCTACGCCGGGACAGCATCGACCGAGCGGGTCTCGTTTCGCCAGATCAACAAGAAAACCGGCCATCGCCTGCGCCAGCAGCTGGTCGACGAGGTCACGCGCGAGGTTGTCGAGGGCGAGGATAAGGGCCGCGGCTACGAATACGCCAAGAACGCCTACATCCCGGTGGATGACGACGAACTCGACGCCCTAGCGGTCGAGAGCAAACACACCATCGAAATCGACTCGTTCGTCCCGCGCGAGCAGATCGACGAGCGGTATCTAGACAGCCCCTACTACATCACGCCGGACGGCCAAGTCGGGCAGGACGCATTTGCGGTGATCCGCGAGGCCATGCGCGGCAAGGGCATGGTTGCGCTCGGTCGTGTCGTGCTGGCAAAGCGCGAGCGGGTCATCATGCTCGAGCCCTGGGACAAGGGGCTGACGGCCACTACGCTCCGCTATCCCTACGAGATCAGGGACGCGAAGGAATATTTCGACGACATTCCTGACGTGAAGGTCGAGCCGGATATGCTCAAGCTGGCCCAGCACATCCTCCAGAGCAAGGCGACGGACTTCGACCCCTCGCAGTTTGTCGATCACTATGAGGAAGCCGTCGTCGCTATGCTCAAGAAGAAACAGGCCGGCTTGCCGGTATCGCGCGAGCATGCCGCGCCACGGCCGCAGAATGTTGCGAACTTAATGGACGCGCTCCGCCGCAGCATTGCAGAGGAAAAAGCCACTCCGCTCCGCCGAAGAAGGGGCGCAAGCGCACTGAGGGACAGGCCGAGATGCTGCTTCCCATTGCCGGCAAAGCCAAAAAGATTGCCACGGCAACGCCGTCGGAACGGCAGAGCGCCCGACAGAAAAATGTCGGTTGACCATATGCGACCGTTGCCCGATCGCTGCTCGAAAATCCAGACGCCGGTTGGAAACTTCCAAAATCCAACTTGCGTCGGGGATGCCGCCAGGCGTGCCATGATCGAGAACATAAGAACTCATCCCTACACACGCGCTGTATGTCTCGAAACCGCTCGCTTGTTCGAGCACCGTGCAGCCAAACACCTAGTCGAAGCTCAGGACAGGGCTGACCAGGGTGCTGCGGATTCCGCCCTGGAGTTTCAAACTAAGGCTAGACTTGCACAGCAGCGCGCGAATGCCTGGCACCTTCGTGCGAAAAACGCCTCCAACTAAACGGCGCGCGCGTGACCGCAATGAGTGTGATTGATGTAGGCGAACTCCGTGCGGATATTCCTAAGACTCGGCAGCGACGTCGATCGGAGTGATGCAGTGAGCAACAATGGAAACAAAGCCTCCACCCCTCGGACGGCGGACGACACCGCACCGATCCTAGTGCCTGACGGCGCCGGCATTTGGACGTTCGGTGACCATCTAAGGCATCTCGCCGGGCATGCCGGCACTATTCCCCTCGCGCGGGACGAAGTCCGGTCGCTGCCTTATCTGCCTACGCCGTGGCTTCTTCACGCCGAACGCGTAATCGGTGGTGCGAAACGGTTCAGGGTCGAAAAGCTTGGCGGGGCGCGGGAGTGATCCGTCCGGGTCGGATCGGACCGATCCCGCCTTGAAAATGCCCGTAGCAGAGGCTATATCCACTACAACTCATGGACAGACTGTCCTGGAGGGCATGGGTCCTCCGACTGTTGGGTTCAACGCTCGCAGTGAGTTGCCGACCGATCCCACGGCCCTATCGGGCGCGTCAGTAGGTCGAATCTCCGTGGCGACGCGGATTTCCTGACAACAACCTTGCACCTTTTGCGTCGCGATGCGCCGCATTTGTTGCGCTCAGGAGGTTCGATCATGCGTATGGACACACCCGTCGCCAACGGCGACCCAACGCTGGCCGGCTTGATACCGGAAGGCGTCACCCTGGCCCACATCATCGCGGTGTTCCGGGACGCCAATCATGTAAATTGGGAACAGCTTCTCCGCAAACGCCTTGGTGCGACCAACCCGGCGAACCTTGCGCCCCCCGAGTTGGCCGAATTCATCAAGTGGGTATTGGAGGCGCTAAAGTCGGCCGGGATCAGAGACCCCGCCGCCTTGCTTGCAGATAGCGTGCGGCGCGACGCCGAAGCCGCTGCCGCCAAACTCGTGGCTCCGGCGGACGATGGCCCATGACGGTCGCGTGTTCCGCGATCGCCACGAAAGAAACTTCTTCATCGGAAGATTGTCCCTGCGGCAAAAAGAGGAATGGCTGCGGGACCATCCGGATCGCTGGCAAACTCGTGAGGAATTCTTACGCGATCTGCGAGCCCGAGCCAGGACCGATGTCGCGGCTGAACCAACCGAGCCGCGCTCGACGCCGTCAGCAACCGAGGTGCCGACTGGTGGTGAGTCGAACGGTCTGTTACTGGTACCGAGTGAGGACGAGCGTCAGCCTGACAAGCCGGCCACGAATATCGTGCCGCGGACGATTGCCAATCCTCAAGCGAGCACTCCTGCGACGGCCGCTGCTGGCGACGAGATCGTTATCGACGTCCGACACCTTCTCGGCGAGCGTCGCGTTGCTAAAATGCTCGGCTGCAGCCTGCGGACGCTGCAACGCTGGCGCACGAAAGGGAAAGGCCCCGCTTTCACGACGATAGGTCGCAAGGTATTTTATGAACTCAATGATTTGCAGGAATGGATAGACAGAGGAAAAATCCGTTAATGTCGACTGTCAGATGTTGGCCGATGACGCAGTCTTCGGCATCGCTCGGCATTAACGCGCGTTGACACTGGTTTGTTGGCGTCACGACTCTGGCCGCGCTTCGGGCGCTATCTACGACCCATGGAATCTGGCTCGCGCTTCACCGTGCAATAGGGTGGCACTCTTGCTTTGGCACCGTCGCTGAGAAGCCAAAGTACAGTACCGCTACGTGTGTCAAACCCTGCGAGCCGACGTCGCATTCGAGAAAGAGTCTGGAGCCTAAAATTTGACTTCCTCGCAAATTTTCGAACGACACTGCGCAAAGGCTGCCATTAGACCTGCCGCCACCTCTGCAATTCACGCGAACATCAACTCGATTGAGGCTGATCCTATTGAATCCGCCAAATCAAGTCTGTTCGACACGAGTAGCTGGGGTGAATTTTGCGACGTCACACTAACTTTGAAGCAAGGCCGCCAAGCCGACGGTGGCGGTTGGATAAAGATCGACCACTATCAATGCCGACAAGCTTTTCGGCATTTCATGAACCTCCTCAACAAAGCAGTGTATGGATCTGCATTTCGTCGTCACGGCAAACGCCTTCGCGTGTTACCCGTACTTGAGAAAGGCGAGGTCCGCGCTCGCTCATTACGTCGATGGGAGTGTGGCACGTCAGGTCGATGGCATGTCCATTGCGCCATAGAATTGCCGCCGCATTTCGATGCCTTTGCCCTCGAGACTTTAATCGGTGACTGTTGGGCGCAAATCGAGTTGGGTCACCGTCGAATTCTTGTCCGTGACGGTGCAAACGCGGGCTGGATCAACTACATGCTGAAAGACCGTCAGAAATCGGAGTTCGACGGTTTACTTGACTGCGTAATAATAGAGTCGCTGCACAATCCAATGCTGACGCGTAGACGTTCGTTGGAATGAGACTCTTGTGCAAAAGCTTGGGTAAGGCGGTTGGGTTAGCCGATCGCCTTGTTTTCCTCCTATGGCTGTCGCGCGCCACCCCGTAGCTCGCATCGCGCCGCCGGCGCCCGCCATCATCAGCGCCTCGCGCGCGCGAGTGGGTGACAGAGATGGTGAACGCGGGGATTTTCCGCTGATCCTTCAGTGCCGCCGGACGCCACCACCGTTTCGGGGCGCGAGCGAGACCGAGCGCAGTCAGCGGTCACCATCCCAGAACGACACGGATGTCGCTGGGTGGCGGCGAGTGTCGTGTTGGTCGCGCCGCGGCGCCTTGGGACCATCATCGCCGGCGCGGCGCCGATCCTCGCCGTCATCCGATCGGCACCAACAAACCATCGACGTCGGGCCCCCTCACCGCAGTTGTTGAAACCGGATGGCTGTCGCGCGCCACCCCTTAGCTCGCGTCGCGCCGCCAGCGCCCGCCATCATCAGCGCCTCGTGCGCGCGAGTGGGGAGCAATAAAGGTGAACGAGGTGTTCGGCAAGGTTTGTTGGAATACACATGTTGTTCCATCAAACCCTTCGATGACCCATTCCCGAGTGAGCTAATTTTTCTTCGTCACCATCCGAACATAATAGAATCCCGAGTACTGAACGCCAAGCCCGCCTGCATTGGGCTGACGAACGAGGGAGCAGGCCGTTGACGTAACGCCGACGCATCGCATTCACATTCCGAAGGCGCCGGCGGTGTCGGCTTCCTGCGCGATCCGCGCGGTCCGATTCCAGCGCCCCAGCACAACGTCGAGAAGCCCGACGGTGTAGAATAGGATGATTCCCATCAGCGTCAGGAAAACGACACAGGCGAAAACGAGCGGCGTGTCGAAATTTCCGGTCGCAAGCAGCATATAGTAGCCGAGGCCTGAGCGGCTGCCGACAAATTCGCCCACCACAGCACCGACCACGGCAAGCGCGATCGCCACCTTGAAGCCGGCGATCATGCTAGGCACGGCATGGGGAAAGCGGACCTTCAGGAAAACGTCCATCTTCGACGCGCCCATCGAGTGCATGAGATTCAACGTGTCCCGATCGACGGAGGCAAGGCCGGTGACGGTGGTCACCACTACCGGGAAGAAGGCGATGAGAAAGCCGACGATCACTTTTGGCATGATACCGTAGCCAAGTGCGACGAGGAGGATTGGCGCCAGCGCAACCTTCGGCACTGCCTGCGAGGCGACCAGGATGGGGTAGAGCACACGATCGAAGATGCGCGAATAGACGATCAGAAATGCCAGCGGAATGCCGATTAACAGGCTGAGACCGAAGCCGGCCAATGTTTCGAGCAGCGTGACCCAGGAATGGCGGAGCAACGGTTCCAAGTGCGTGACCGTCGACTCCCAGATACTGCTCGGCGCCGGTAGTATGTAGATCGGAATTTTCCTGATATCGACTGCCATCTCCCAGACGACCAGCACGCCCGCAAGCGCAAGCACTACGGCGAATCTGTCGAGGATCTCAGCAAGCCAAGACATTGCTGACCGAGAGCCGTTCATCGGGATTTGTGCTCCGTCAGCACACCCATCTTCTCGAAGAGACGCCGGATATGGCGCGTGTAGCGCGCGAATTCCGGCTCATCGCGAAGCTCGAAATGACGCTCGCTTCCAAGCTCGATCGGAATGATGTCCTCGATCCTGCCCGGACGCGGCGACATGACGACAACGCGGTTCGACAGGAAGACGGCCTCGCTGATCGAATGGGTGATGAACAAGACGGTCTTGCCTTCCTCGCGCGACAGATGATGGAAATCGAGACCCATCTGGTCACGCGTAATGGCGTCGAGCGCGCCGAATGGCTCATCCATCAGCAGCAGGCCCGGATCGTGGATGAGCGCGCGCACGATCGAGGCGCGCTGGTTCATCCCGCCGGACAGCTCGTCGGGAAAGCGATCCGAGAAGTCGCCGAGACCCACGCGCTTAAGCAACGTCTCGGCGCGCCGGATGTAGTCCGCCTTGGCCAGCCGGCGCACTTCGATCTGCAGGAGCACATTGTTCAGGATCGTCCGCCAGGGCAGCAGCAAATGCTGCTGGAAGACGATGCCGAGATCGTGGACGGGCCCCTGGACCGGCTTGCCAAGGACGTCGATTGCGCCCTCCGTCGTCGATAACAGTCCGGCAGTCATGTTGAGGAGTGTGCTCTTCCCGCAGCCGCTCGGACCGAGGATCGAAATGAACTCGCCCGCTCCGATCGTCAGCGAGACGTTGTCGACGGCGTGAACCTCGCCCTTGCGCGACTGGAATCGTTTCGAGACGTTGCAAAACGTGACGGCGGCCGTGGCGTTTGCACTATCGGTATTCGCCTGGCGAGGTGTCGTTTCGCTGCCATCGACACGGCCGCTATCGGTCCTCAAAACCTTGTTCATGGCGTCGGTTGCATCGGACTTCTACTCGACGATGAATTGGTTGGTATAATACGCAGATGGCGCCTTCGGCGTCAGACCGCTATAAGTTTTCAGCACCTCAAGCATCTTTTTCCAGTCGCCCTCATCCGTCCAACCGATCGGATGACCCTTGGTGGCCGGCGTGTGGAGCTGCTCTTCGAGCGAAATCTTGAGACCCTCGCGGAGCAGGTCCGTGCTGAGATCGGGATAGAGCTTGAGACTTGCCGCGACCGCGGCCTCCGGCTCCTTCGCGGCGGCTTCCCACCCCTTCCGCGTCGCAGTCACGAATTTTTTGACGAAATCCGGATTTTTCTCGATCATTTCACTGCGCGCGATCAGGCCGATGCCATAGGCGATCAATCCATACTTGGCATAAGGAATGTACTTCGCATCCGGCAGGCGGCTGCGGACACGCAGGTAATCGCCGGTCTGGAAGCCGGTGAGGAATGAGCCTGGCGTCTGCAGGAACAATGGCACGCGGGCGTTAAAATCGACGAGCTGCAGTTGGACATCGTCGACTTTCATTCCGGCGGTGGCAAGCGTCGGCTCAAGCAGCTTTGCGTCGGCCGAGCCCGCGCTTGAAATCACGACCTTGCCCTTGAGCGCGGTGAGGTCGCCGTTCCAATTCGAATCCGGGTGATAGATGATGCCCATTGTCCCGGTCTGGTTGTAGACAGAGACAATTTTGATGGGAACGTTCTGAGCGGAAATGCCGAGCACTGCCGTGGCGGAATCCGCGAGGCCGAACGTGTCGACGCCAGAAGCGACCGTCTGCACCGTCGTGGCGGAGCCCTGGCCCTGCTCGATCGAAACGTCGAACCCCGCATCCTTGTAGAAGCCCTTTTCGATCGCGAGCGCCATCGGCGAAACGTAGCCGTTGAATTTGAAGTCGGTGCGCACGACGACTTTGGTCTGCGCCAGCGCTGTGGAGTTACCGGCGCCGAGTGCGAGACCAGCGGCAATGGCCAGACCGCTAAGTCTGGAAAACCCACTCAGTCTGGAACATATGTCATTCGCCATGGCGACCCACCTCTTTGCGCACTATCGGAGCGCTTCCAGTTGCGGCTTTTGCTTCCTGACCCATCGCCCGCGTCGATAGCGCCCGCCCGTCTTCGGCCGACCGCCATGATCAATTGGCGGCGGGCATATACTTGAGCGTAGTCGCGCTGTCCTCTCCTCGCAATACTTGCCTCTTGAGAAATTACATTAATTCTTCTTGCCGGGGCTGCCCTAATGTCAGCCGGTGGAACGCCAATGATTTTTTCAGATCCTCAATGAGCGTCGCTTCGCGGGACGATGGCAGGATTGGAAGACGCCTCTCGATCTTCGAAGGGCCGTCGAATAGGCAAGCCGAGCCGGCAAAGAACCTCGATACCAGCGCGTCCGCAAAACGTTCAACAAACGGTTGTGATTTGGCACGTCGTGCCCACATTGACTTTGTGCCGAAATTGAACTTCGCTTGATTGCTCGCACCACGGATGGGTTGACGTCATCAGGAGAAACCTACTTGTCTCAGTCCGAATCGATCCATCTCGCGGCCGATCTGTCGTTTCTCCATACCGATTATCTCTGGCGCATGCCCGGCTCCTGGATCGGCTATCCTTACTACGGCACATCCGAATTCTACGAAGACATCGCACGCGTCGCCGAACGCGGCGTGATGGACATGCTGTTTTTCGGCGACACCGGGGGCACGTCCGAAGATTACGGGGGCAACCATCATGCCGTGGTGCGCTACGGCGCAAAATGGCCGCGCCACGACATGACGCCGATGATTCCGTTGATGGCAAAGGCCGCCTCCGGCGTCGGTTTCGCGCTGACGCTGTCGACGACCTACCACCACCCGTTCCACTGCGCGCGCATCTTCAATGCGCTCGATCACGTCACGCGAGGCCGGATCGCCTGGAACGCGGTCACGTCCGCCTACAAAAACGAGGCCGCGAATTACGGCTTCGACGTGATGATGGATCACGATGAGCGGTACGTGCACGCGCAGGAGTTCCTCGAAGTCGCCTGCAAGCTGTGGGACAGCATCGAGCCGGACGCACTGGTGCTCGATCGTGAAAAAGGCATCTATGCCGATCCCGAAAAAGTTCACCGCATCGACCACCGGGGACGCTTTTTCAATGTGCGCGGCCCTTTGCCCGCGCTGCCGTCGCCGCAACGGCGACCAGTGATCATCCAGGCGGGCCTATCCGGGCCCGGGCTGAAACTCGCCGCGACCTACGCCGAACTGCAATTCAGCACGCGCCGGACTATTGCCAGCATGAAGCAGCATCGCCAAGCGCTCGATGCCGCACTGGCATCGGTCGGCCGCAAGCCGCGCGATATCGGCATTCTCTGGTCGATCCGCATCCAGGTGGCGGATTCTGATGCCGACGCCGAGGAGAAGGAACGTCGGTACCTTGAGTCCATTCCGCCTGAGGCGGGTCTTGTCGAGATGTCGGCCCAGTACGGCGTCGATTTCTCGACCGCAAAACCGGGCATGCGGCTCGCCGACTTCGCCGACCAAGTGCACGCGCAAAAAGGCAATCTCGGCAGCTTCGAGGAATTGCTCAAAACCGTCGATCCCATGCAGTCACTGCAGGAATTCGCACGGCGCTTCCTCGTCGACCGTATCCTCGTGGCCGCCGGCACGCCGAAGACCATAGTCGACAAGCTGGAAGAGCTGCATTTCGAGACGGGAGCCAACGGCGGGTTCATACTTGGCCGCGGCTATTCGGCGATGGATAACATCCGGGAGTTCGTCGAGTATGTCGTGCCGGAGCTGCAGCGCCGCGGTCTATCAAAAAAGAAATATGCCGGGCCGACATTACGCGAAAATCTCAATGCCTGAATTGTCGCACGCGCTCAAAACGCTGCCAGATAGAGGAAATTCATCAGTAATCTCCGTCTGACCTTCGCCTGCGGGCCATTCGATCGTACGCGGCGCGGCGCTCACATTGATTCGCGCGCGAACGAAGTGCGCTCGACGGCGTGCGGCGGCAGCACAAACCGTTCCACGAGCCCGATCAGCGCGAAGAAAATCACGCCCAGAACCGTCAATGCCACGATGCCGGCGAAAAGCAGCGCCGTATCCATGTTGCCGTTGGCGATGAGCAGGAGATAACCAAGGCCCCCCTGGCCGCCGACGAACTCGCCGACAACGGCGCCGACAACGGCGAGCGTGATGGAAATCTTCAGGCCCGCGAAAATCGATGGCAGCGCATTCGGCAGTTGGATCTTGAAGAATGTCGCCCCGGGGCCGTAGCCCCATCGACTGCGCGAGGTAGATTTTCTCGCGCTCCACAGCAGCGAGCCCGATCGCGGTGTTGATGACGACGGGGAAAAATGCGATGAGGAACGCGATCAGCACCTTCGGCAGCAGACCGAAGCCGAACCAGACGAGGAACAGCGGCGCGACCGCGACTTTCGGCACCGCCTGCGAGGAGACCAGCACCGGATAGACGGCGCGTGCAAAAGGCTTCCATAGGAAAATGGCGAGCGCAAGCGGCACGCCGACCGCGACGCTCAACCCAAAGCCGAGAAGGATTTCAAGGGTCGTAACTACGCTGTTCTTGATCAGCACCGCGGCATACTCGTGCATCGCCTGCGCGATCGCGCTGGGCGCCGGCAGCAGAAAGGGAGGAATCGCAAAAGCTGTGCCGCCACCTCCCAAACGGCGAGGAGCGCCGCCATCATGCCGATTGGATAGATCAGCGCCACAATCCAGTCACGCCGCACGCGAGCGTCGCGGCGGCGTATTGCTTTCCGCCTCGGTCGCTCGCTCGGATTTTTTGCCTCGGCGAATGGCGGGCGGATCGACGGTCTGCGTCATGCTATGCGTCTCCTTCAATGTTCGCGCAGCACGCCGCGCGCCAGGAACAGATCCAAAATCTGCCGGCTGTATTCGGCGAATTCCGGCGTCTCCCGCATCGCCAGCGTCCGCGGCCGCGGCAGCTTGATGTCGATGATGCGGTCGATGCAGCCCGGCCGCGGTGTCATGACAATAACGCGGTCGGACAGAAACACCGCTTCCGCAATGCTGTGGGTGATGAACAGCACCGTCATCTGCCGCTCGCCCACCAGCGCCTGCAGATCGAGAACGAGCTGGTCGCGGGTCAAGGCGTCGAGCGCGCCGAACGGCTCGTCCATCAGCAAGTGATCGGGATTGTGAATGAGCGCCCGGCAGATCGAGACCCGCTGCCGCATGCCACCGGAAAGCTCATGCGGATATTTGTCCTCGAAACCGTCGAGGCCGACCGTGGCCAACAGCTTTCGCGCGCGGTCTTCGGCCTCCTTGCGGTTCAACTTGCGGGCTTCCGCCTGCAGCATGATGTTGCCGAGGGCGGTGCGCCATTCGAGCAATACTGGGTTCTGGAAGACGATGCCGATGTCGGTACGCGGCCGATCGACGCCGCGGCCGCCGGCCCGCACCGCGCCGCTCGACGGCGCGATCAGGCCCGCGGCGATCATCAACAGCGTACTCTTGCCGCATCCGCTCGGCCCGACGTGGGAGAGGAATTCGCCACGCCGCTGGGTGAAGGAAATCTCGTTGAGTGCGCGCACGTCTCCGTCGCGCGTCGCGTAGATCTTGGACAGATTCTCGATGCGCAAATACGCCTGATCGTCGGCGGCGGATGTGCTCACGCTGGACAGGCCGCTCAGGCCTCCTGCGGCGGAACGAAGTCCGCGCCGGTCGGCACGAACTCGTTGGTGTAGAGCTCGCTCGCCTCGAGGGGGCCGGTGACAGCACCGTATTGCTTGAGTACTTTGACGGTCTCGACCCAATCGACATCGGAAGCCCAGCCGAGAGCTTTGCCCTTGGTGTTGGGCGTCACCCAGGTCTTCCACGAAAGATCCATCTCGCGCCGGGTGATCACCGGGTCGACGGTCTCCAAGTACTTCTTGACGGTCGCGACTGCCTCGTCCGGATTCCTTCGCCCATAGAGGAATCCCTTGATTGTGGGCGTGACGAAGGCGCGCACCAGCTCGGGATCACTCTTAAGCAGGTCCTGGTGAACGATGATGCCGTTGCTGACCACGGTGACGCCGTAGTCAGCATACCAGAAGATGCGCACCTCCTTCTTGCCCCGGATTTCGATGGTCGGCACATAACCCTGCGCGAAGCCGGCGATGGCCGGGACCTTATTGCTGATCAGCGCTACTCCAACGCCGGCCGGATCGACATTCACAACTTCGATCTTGGATCCGTCGAGCCCCGCGCCCTTCACGAAGGCGGGCCATTGCTGGAATTGCGCACTGCCGGCCGTGATCGCGATGCTCTTACCTTCGAGATCCTTCGGAGACTTAATGTCGGAATCGGCGAGTACCACGACGGCGGCGGGATTGCGCCGAAAAATGCTGCCGACGCTTTTCAAGCCCATGCCCTTGGCGACGCCGTTGCCGACCACATAGCCGTCGGCGAAACCGAATTGCGCCGCCTTGCTGGCGACCAATTGGGCCGTGCTGCCGGAGCCTTTCCCGGGCGTGATCGCAACGTCGAGCCCGGCTTCCCGATAAAAACCTTTGTCCTGCGCCAGCATGAAGCCGACGTTTGGGCCTTGAAAAACCCAATCGAGCGTCATGCTCACCTGTTTGAGCGGACCGGCGGCCCGCGCCGAGAACGGCACAACCGGGAACGCAAGCGCTCCTGCCGCCAGCGCGGTTTTTTTGAGAAAGCGCCGACGCGACATCGGCGCGCGCCTTGAAACATGATTGCTCATGACATCACCCCGAATGATCGCCGTTGAGGCGATGGGCAGAGCATACATGCAAGTCACCGGAGCTGTCATGCCCTGTCATGTTGGCCCGACCGGTCATGTCGCCGCGGGGCTGTAAGCTGGGTGTTTGCCATTGGCAGTCGGCGTCCATGTCGACCGCATTCTGCGTGACGCCAATCCCGCGGACCTTTCGGCGCAAACGCCGTTCCAGTAAGAAACAGTCCTCAACCTAAAGACCCCCAAGGCGCCAGATCACGACGCGCCGCAATCCCTGCTTGTGGCCGCCGACGAGGGTGATCGAGTAGTCGTTCGCCGAACGTCGCAGATAGCCCTGCCGGCTCAACCGGTCGACGCAACACTGGGGCCAGCTGGCAATAAATACCGATGACAGCTTGCCAAACGCCCGCCCAATCGCTTCCAGGGAGTCCCCTCCGCAACCAGCTATCCCACAGACCGGTTGAGATCACCCCCCAATTCCGGCCGCGACTGGATTTTCCAAGCACATCAAAAACCAGTGTAGCCTCATCAGATCTCCCCGCAAATCGCGTAGGAATCATACCGTGGGAATCACAGCAGGCGAGGCGTTTTCACAGCCAGGGTCAAAAGCGACGGTTCGATCGCCGTTGAGCTTGGGCCAACCGAGTCAAACCGGGGGGAGCCCGAAGCGTCAGCGGAAGGCGGCAACCTCCGCCGGCAATTGGTCGATGCGGAACTGCAGCGGCAGATGGCGTGGGTCTGCGTCACGTCGTTTCTGTGAAAAATCAATCAATGTGCACACCGGAAGTCTTGACGACCTCGCGCCACTTCGGCCGCTCCAATTCGATGAACGCCGCGAACTGGTCCGGGCTCATCGTCGCCGGCTCGCCGCCGACTTTCGTGAGGGCCGCGACGACATTCGGTTCTGCGAACACCTTCTTGACCTCGGCGGCGATCTTGTCGACGATCGATCGCGGCGTCCCGGCCGGAGCGAACAGGCCCTGCCATCCCGCGACCGAAAACCCCTTCAGAGTCTCGCCGATCGTCGGCAAATCCGGGGCGCTGGCAAGGCGCTTTTCGCTGGTGACGGCCAGCGCGCGCACCACGCCGGCCTGCGCCTGCGGCCACAGCGTCGTCATGCTGTCGATGGCAAGATCGACACTGCCGTTCATCATGCTGTTCAGCTCATCCGTCGTGCTGCGGAACGGCACGTGCGTCATGTGCGTGCCCGTCGCAAGCTCGAACATCACCACCGAGAGATGTGAAGACGTGCCGATGCCCGACGAGCCGTAATTGAGTTTGCCGTCGTTCGCCTTGAGATAGGCGATCAATTCCGGCACCGTTTTTGCCGGCACTTTTGGCGTCGCGACGAGCAGATTCGGCAGGTGCACGAGAAGCGAAATGGGCTGGAAGTCATGCTCCGGATTATAGGGCAGCTTGCCGTAGATGAATCCGTTGAGCACGTTGCCGCTGAGCGTTCCGAGCAGAAGCGTATAGCCGTCGTTCGGCGCCTTCGCCACGTAGGCCGTGCCGATGCTGCCGCCCGCACCCGAGCGATTCTCCACGACGAATGGCGTGCCGAAATCGGCCTGCATGTGCTGCTGCAGGATGCGGGCGAGCAGGTCCGCCGAGCCGCCGGCCTGGAACGGCACGACGATCGTCACCGGCCGTTGCGGCCAAGCTTGCGACGAGGACTCCTGGGCCAGCGCCGGAAACGCGTTCGCGAACATCAAGGCCACGACGGCCGCAGAAATAAAACGCATCGAACCCTCTCGATAAGACTGAGCTAGGACTGGAGCAATCCTCGAAGCGCCGCTGCACGCTGGCCGGATTGTCCGCCCACCACGTGAAATTGATGGAGTGGACGAGTTTTTCGTTGTACGGGTGGAATAGCATCAGCTTCGCGATTTTTTCATCGAGCAGCGGGATGGACTTCGGATTTTGCGGCGCATAGTAGAGCAGCCGCGCGAACAATGCCTGATATTCGGGCCGCCCGACGATATCGCGGAACTTCATGCCGCCGATCGGATTGGGACGCCGGTCGAAACAAACCAGCCCTCGCCGATGCCGGAATAAGTCACCTCGTTCCAAACAAACGCGATCGGCGCCTTGTAGTCAAGAATGGATTGCGTGGCGCGGCCGTTTGTCGATGTGGATGAGGTCGACCTCTCCTGCTCCGTTAATTGCTGAGCCTGCGAATTGTCCGCCCACCATGTCTTGATATGCGGCTCGATGCGGTCGAGGTTGCGGAACGCGCGCTCGACGTCGATCGGATAGCTTTCGGAATCCTTAACGCCGTCGGCCTTGACTGCCGCTTCGATCGTCCACAAAGCGTCCCGTCGCAACGCGCGGCGGCCGGGAAATTTCTGAAATCGGCCCAGGAATTGGAGTGGTCGCCACCCGGCCACTCATAGCGTGCGTCGTCAAGGGCTTTGGGCATTCAGACCGCCTTCAGGTGCGCATCGCGGCGCTTGTACAGCTCGTCGTCGGCGTAGCCCATGGTCTCGGGCTTGCCGCGGCCGAGCATGACCTGGAAGTAAACCGGCTCAAGGCTGTCGTTCTGGTAGCCGTGTATGACGCCGGCCGGGCATGCAATGCACTCCCACGGTCCGAGCCGCGTGGTGATGCGGTGGCCGGTTTCGTCCTCGACGAACACGTCGAGATAGCCATCCAGCACGAAGAAGCATTCCTCGACCTCGTGGGTATGCGCCGCGTTGCCTTGGCCTGGGTTCACATACATGATCGAGAGCGTGAAATTGCCAGCCGGGATCACCGAGGGATCGCCGTGCTTGCCGGAGCCGCCGGCGCCGATGAAACGATGCTGCGCGCGCTTGTAACCTTCGACCTTGGCATCCTCGAACGCGGCCCAATCCGGCTTCTTCTCCTTGAAGCGGCCGACGTATTTTTTCATGATCTCTTCGATCGGGACGCCCTCAAGCTCTTTCGGGCGCGGATGGCGGGCGACGCTCATGGGTTGTACTCCTGTCAATTAGCGAATTGACGTGAATCTATTCTTATCCCGCGCGACCCGTCAATGAACGCCGCGGTCCTTGCGCGCGTCCTGGACGAGCTGCCAAACGGCGCTCGGGGTCAGTGGCAAATGGCGCGGTTCGACGCCGAACGAACTCAGTGCATCGGCAATCGCGTTCGATATCACGCCGCCGACCGAGATGATGCCGCCCTCGCCCGCTCCCTTGGCGCCCAGCGGGTTGATCGGGGAGGGATGCGATTCCATGACGAAGCCGCGGATTTTCGGAAAATCGCTGGCCGTCGGCACGAGGTAATCGGCGAGCGAGCCGGTGAGAAGCTGGCCATGGTCGTCGTAGACCAGATGCTCCAGGAATGCGCCGCCGAGGCCCTGCACCACCGCGCCGACCAGCTGGCCCTTGAGCATGAGCGGGTTGATCATGCGCCCGCAATTCTCCACCGCGACATAATCGATGAGCGCGACGTGGCCGGTCTTGGCGTCGACCGAGACATGGGCGGCGTGCGCGCCGTAAGCCCAGGTGTGCTTCTTGTTGAGGAACGCGCCTTCGATCGAGATCGGCTCGGGCGCAAGCTCCGCCCACGAGACCGATTTACCGTCCGGAGCAGTAGCTCGACCATCCGCAAGCACAACCTCGGCCGCTCCGCAATTGAGACGCCGCGCGGCTTCCGCGCTCATGACCTGGCGCAGCTTCGTTGCGGCATCGAGAATAGCCGAGCCGCCCATCACGATCGAACGCGAGTGATAGGCGCCGTAGCCGTCGCTGACACAGGTGGTCGAGCCGTGAAACACGTTGTTGATGCGATCCATCGGCATTTCCATCGCATCGGCGGCGATCTGTGCGAACGCCGTCTCCAGCCCCTGCCCAACGCCCGAGGAGCCCACGTAGACCGTGAGCGTCCCGTCCGAACTCGAGCACCAGCCGCGCGCTTTCCTTTGGCCCGGCGGCACCGCCCTCGATGAAGCAGGAGATGGCGAGGCCATGATAGCGGCCGTCGATCAGCTTGCCCTTGAGCTTCGCCTTCTCGGCCCAGCCGATCTCGGCGAGGCAGCGATCGAGCGTGACGGCATAATCGCCGCTGTCGAGTTCATCCTTGCTCTCGAACGGCGTGATGGTGGCGACCGTGTAGGGCATTTCGGCTTCGCCGACGAGATTGCGCCGGCGGAATTCGACCTGATCGATGCCGAGATCGCGCGCCACGATGTCGAACAGCCGCTCGCGGAAGAAATCGGTTTCGAAACGCCCGGGCCCGCGATAGGTGCCGACCGGCGTCTTGTTGGTGAGACAAAGCGAAACGTCGATATCGATGTTCGGAATGCGATAGGGCCCCGACATGAATTGCGCGACGTTGCGCGCGCCGACGGCGCCGTTGGTGCGCATATAGGCGCCCATGTCGACGAAGGCATGGCCGCGCAGGCCGAGAACGGTGCCGTCGCGCCGGCAGGCGATCTCGACGTCGCACGCCGCCTCGCGCGCATGGTTTATCGTCATCAGATGCTCGCGACGGTCCTCGGTCCATTTCACCGGCCGGCCGATGTGACGCGCTGCGAACGGGACGAGGAAATCCTCCGGATAAAACTCGCCACGTGCGCCGAAGCCGCCGCCGACGTCGTTCTCCACCATGTCGATGGCGTCCTCGGCGAGGCCCATCTCCTTTGCCAGGATCCGGCGGTTGGCGAACAGCACCTTGGCCGCGCCCCATACCGTCAGCCGTCCTTGCGCCGCATCCCATTCGGCGAGCACCCCGCGCGGCTCTATCGGCAACGCCGTGTGGCGCTGCGTGCTGAAGCTTTCGCGGCGCGTATAGGGCGCATCCCTGAAGGCTGCCGCAGCATCGCCGAGCACGGCGCGGAATTTCATCGCGATATTGCTGTCCTTGTCTTCGAACAGCAGCACTTCGTCTTTTGCCGCGAGTTGCCAATTCCAGACCGCCGGCAGCGGCTCGATATCGACGTCAATCGCGCCCAGCGCGTCCTCGGCGATGGCCGGAGTGTCGGCGAGCACCATCGCCAGCGCCTCGCCGACATAACGGACCTTGTCGTGCGCCATAACCGGTTGCGCAAACGGCTCGAATTCCGGCATCGGCTGCAGCCGCATCGGGACGATCGGTATTCGATTGTCCAAGTTTGCTGCCAAATCCGTTGCGGTAATCACCGCATGCACGCCCGGCAGCGCGCGTGCCGCAGAAATATCGATCGAACGGATGCGGCCGTGCCCAACCGAGCTGCGCAGGATCGCCGCGTGCAGCATGTCCTTGCGCGCGAGATCGTCGACATATTGGCCGCGGCCGCGCACCAGGCGGAGGTCTTCCAACCGTTCGATCGGCTGGCCGACAAACGAGTTGACCGTCCTCATGTGCCCTTCCCGTCCCGCTTGTACGCTGAGCGCGCGTCGAGCACCGCTTCGACGATGGAGATGTAGCCGGTGCAGCGGCAGAGATTTCCCGAAAGAACTTCGCGCACGCGATCGGCGTCGCAGTCGGGCTCCTCGCTGAGGAGCGCATGTGCGGTGGTGATCATGCCCGGCGTGCAGAAACCGCATTGCAGCGCGTGATGTTTTCGGAACGACGCCTGCAGCGGCGTGAGGCCTTCGTCGAGCGAGAGCCCCTCGACGGTGACAACCTTCGCGCCCTCGGCCTGCACCGCGAGCATGAGGCACGAGCGCACTGCGGCGCCATCGACCAGCACGGTGCACGCGCCGCAGACGCCGTGCTCGCAGCCGACATGCGTTCCAGTAAGCCGCAGGTGGTGGCGCAGGCAATCGGCGAGCGTCAGGCGCGGCTCAACCTCGACTTCCACCGGCTTGCCATTGACTTCAAATTTGACCGGCATCGACTGTTTGTTCCTAGGCCGCCGCGTTCTTGAGCGCGCGCTCGACCATGACTCCGACAAGCGCTTTACGATAGGCGCCGCTGGCGTGAATATCGTCCGGCGGGTCCACGGCGGCGGATGCTGCGGCCTCCGCCTTGGCGATGGTCGCCTCGTTAATCTCTTGACCGTTCAGAACGGCTTCCACGGTTTGCAGCCGCAGCGGACGGTCGCCGACGCCGATGACGCCGACATGGGCGTTGCGCGCTTTTTTGTCGCCATCCTCATCGTAGAATACCGCAGCAGCCGCCATGGCGAAGTCGCCGCGCCGGCGCGCGAATTCCTGAAAACCGAAACGGCGCTGCGCCGGCCATGCGGGGAGGCGAATTTCCGTAATGATCTCGTCGGGCTTCAGCGCCGTCATCAGCGGGCCTTGGAAAAAATCCGCGGCGGCGATCACCCGCGCGCCGGATTTGCCGACGACGGCGATCTTCGCCTCGCATGTCACCGCGATGCCGGGCATCTCGGCGGCGGGATCGGCATGCGCGATGCTGCCGCCGACCGTGCCGCGATTGCGGATCTGATAATGCGCCACGTGCTCGACGGCAGCGACCAACAGCGGATGCGCCGTACGCAGTCGCGCGTCATCGAGGATTTCGCGCCAACGCACCATGGCGCCGAGCGAGACCCCGTCTTGCGCAATCTTGATTTGCCGTAGCTCTGCAAGCTTGCGCAGATCGACCAGCAGCGCCGGCGAAGCGACGCGGAATGCGAGCATCGGCACCAAGCTCTGGCCGCCGGCAAGCGGCTTCGCGTCGCCATCGTACGAGGCCAGAAGTGCAACCGCCTCGGAGATGGTCGTGGGACATGCGTATTCGAAGGGCGGTAATTTCATAATCCGGCACGTCCACTTCGAACCGCAGGAACAGGCGGTTTTTCACGTGTTTCCTAGCATCGGCCCGACCGATCGGTCAACGTATTGCGGCTCGCGAATGCAGTGCGTAGCGTGCACGGCAGCAATACCGGGGAGAGCAAGATGACGTTGCAGGTGAGCCTGGCCGTGGGCGACTACGATCGCACGCGCGCCATTTTCGACGGCCGTGCGCGGATCGAGGGATGCGAGGTCGCCGCCGTCACACTGGAGCCCGAGGAGGCGTTCCACCGCGCCTTCAAGTTCCAAGACTTCGACATCAGCGAGCTTTCGCTGCACAGCTACACGATGACGACCGCCCGAGGTGACTCCCATTACGTCGCGATCCCGGCGTTCGTGTCGCGGCTGTTCCGGCACAGCGGCATTTATATCCGCACCGATCGCGGAATCACCCGCCCGGAAGACCTCAAGGGCAAGACGATCGGTCTGCCGGAATATCAGATCACCGCGAACGTCTGGATCAGGGGCATTCTGCAGGATGAGTACGGCGTTAAGCCGAGCGATATCAAATGGCGGCGCAGCGGCCTGGAAGAAGCCGGCCGCGATGAACGCACGCCCATCAAGCTGCCGGCGAATATCGACCTTGACAACATTCCGAAGCACCGCACGCTGTCCGACATGCTGGCTTCCGGCGACCTCGACGGTCTGATCGGCGCACGGGCGCCGTCCTGCTTCCTGAACGCCGCACCGAACGTCGACCGCCTTTTCCCGGATTATCCGAAAGTCGAGGAAGCCTATTTCCGCAAGAGCCGTATTTTCCCGATCATGCATACCATCGGCATCCGCCGTTCGCTGATCGAGCAGCATCCCTGGCTTGCGACGAGCGTCTACAAGGCCTTCCTGAAGGCCAAGGACCTCTGCATGCACGAACTCAACCAGATCGGCCATCTCTCGACGTCGCTGCCGTGGAGCGTCGCCGAAAACGTCCGGCTGAAAAAACTCCTGGGTGAGGATTACTGGAGCTACGGCGTCGAGACGAACCGCCACGTGCTCGAGACGCTCGTGCGCTATTCGTACGAGCAGGGCCTGTCGGTCAGGAAGCTTGACGTCGACGAGATGTTCGCGCGATCGACCTACGATTTGTCCAAAATCTGACGCGACGTCTGAATCAGCTGCCACACGCGCGGCGGCGACAGCGGAAGTTCGTGCGGCTCGACGCCAAACGAACTCAGCGCAGCAGCGACCGCATTGGCGATGACGCCGCCGACCGGAATGATGCCGCCCTCGCCCGCGCCCTTGGCGCCGAGCGGATTATTGGGCGACGGCTTGAGTTCGAGCGCAACCGCGCGAATGTTAGGAAAATCGCTCGCGGTCGGCATGAGGTAATCGGCGAACGAGCCGGTCAGCAACTGCCCGTTCTCGTCGTAGATGAAGTGCTCCAGGAACGCGCCGCCGAGGCCCTGCACGATGGCGCCGACACATTGCCCGTGCAGCGTCAGCGGATTGATGATGCGGCCGACATCCTCGACCGCGACATAATCGATCAGCTCGACATGCCCGGTCTTGGGATCGACCGCCACGTGTGCGGCATGCGCGCCATAAGAGTAGGTCCGCTTGTTGCTGGCGTAGGTGCCGTCGGCGGCGAGGCCGGCGAATTCCTTTAAGTCGATCGCGGCGCGGCCGGGTCCCACCGCCATGCCCTGATCGATCGCGATGTCGTTTACCGCGCAACGCAGACGCTGCGCCGCAGCCTCGCGAATGCGTTCGCGCAGGCGGCCGGCGGCGGCCACGATCGCGGAGCCGCCCATCACGATGGAACGCGAGGAATACGAACCAAAACCTTCATCGACATAATCGGTCGAGCCATGGAACACGTTGCTGATGCGGTCCATCGGGACTTCGAGCGCGTCGGCGGCGATCTGCGCGAACACCGTCTCGACTCCCTGGCCGACCGAGGAGGAGCCGACGAACACCGAATACGATCCATCGGCATTGAGCGCGAGGCGCGCATTCTCCTTCGGCCCGGACGCACCGCCTTCGATGTAGCAGCCGATCGCCACGCCGTGATAGCGCCCGTCGACCAGTTTGCCCTGCAGCTTCGACCGCTCGGCCCAGTTGAATTCGGCGAGACAGCGATCGAGCGTTATTTGATAATCGCCGCTGTCGCACTCGGTTGCGATGTCGAGCACCTGCACCGTCGCGAGCCGATAGGGCATTTCCGCTTCGGCAATCAGATTACGCCGGCGAAACTCGACACGATCGACGCCGAGATCGGCCGCCGCCATGTCGAACAGCCGCTCGCGACAGAAATCGGCTTCGAACCGGCCCGGCCCACGATAGGTGCCCGACGGCGTCTTGTTGGTCATGACGAGCGTCACATCCATGCGGATGTGCGGAATGCGGTAGGGACCCGACATGATCTGCGACATGTTGCGCGACGCGGTGGCGCCGACGGTGCGCAGATAGGCGCCGAGATCGGTGAAGGCGTGGCCGCGCAAGGCGAGGATGGTGCCGTCGCGCGCGCAGGCGATTTCCAGCTCGCATTCGGCGTCGCGCGCATGATTGAGCGCCATCAGGTTCTCGCGTCGATCCTCCGTCCACTTGATGGGGCGGCCGATGAGCCGCGCCGCGAAGGGAATGAGAAAATCCTCCGGGTAAAACTCGCCGCGTGCGCCGAACCCGCCGCCGACGTCGTATTCCACCATGCGGACCGAGGTCTCCCGCAAACCCATCATCTTCGCCAGCGTGCGCCGATTGGGGAACGGGACTTTGGCGGCGCCGCTTACTGTCATGCGCTGCTGCTCGGCGTCCCACTCGGCAAGAAGCCCGCGCGGTTCCATCGGTACTGCGGCATGCCGCTGCACGCGAAAGTGCTCGCGCCGGACGTAGGGCGCGTTCTGGAACGCCGCATCGGCGTCGCCGCGCACGGCCGTTATGGTACTCGCGAGATTGGTCCCTGCGTTCTCGAAGAGAATAACATTGTCCTTGCGGGCCGCATCGCGATCGGCCACCGCCGGATGCGGTTCAATATCGACCGCGATCGCTTCCAAAGCGTCTTCGGCGAGTGCAACGCTGTCGGCGATGACAACGGCGAGCGGCTCGCCGACGTAGCGCACCTTGCCGACGGCGATGACCGGCTGCTCGTAGTGCTTGAGCGCGGGCAGCGGTTCCTGCCGGAGCGGAATTTTTGGCACATCGCCAATATCCGCCGCGGTGATCACAGCGTGAACGCCCGGCCGCGCGCGAGCCGCCGCCGCGTCGATTGCGCGAATGCGGCCGTGCGCAACGGAGCTGCGCAAAATCACCGCATGCAGCATTTTATCGCTGACCAGATCGTCAACGTACTGTCCGCGCCCGGTGAGAAAGCGGAAATCCTCGACGCGCTCGATCGGGCTGCCGACGAATGCGTTCCGCGCGCGTTGCGTGGGGGCGGTCATATGACGATCGTCGCTTCCAGATTGATGAGGGCGCGCGCGACGCTGAGCGCGGCAAGCGCGGAGGTTTTCGGATTCGTCCGCGATGGTTTGCCTTGAAGTTGAATGGCGAAGCGGCCGGCGACGCCTTCGGCGTCGATCTCGTGCACATTGCCGGGCGCATCGGGATCGGCGACAAGCTCGACCTCGGTCGCTTCGAAACCGAGCCCGGCGAGCGCCACGGCGGCGGCGACATTGGCATTTTGCGGATAGAGGAGCGCCGCTTCGCCGGCGCTGCCGCGATAAAGCACGGCGCGAGTGGTCAGCTTATCGAGGTCGACGACCTTTTCCGCCGGCGAACCGCGCCACGCGGCCGGCGGCTTGCGCGAGCGGTAGCGGACCGCGTTGAGTCCGGCGACTCGCATCGCTGCAATCGCATCGAGGCCGCCGATTGCACCAGCGGGTAGCAGAATATGGCTGCCGCCCTCGTGTGCCGCCGCCTTGAGGCGCTCCAGCAGCCCCTTTTCGGCAAGCGCGCCAATCGAGATCACCAGAAGATCAAAGCCGCGGCGTAAAACCTCGGGACCATGCTCCGCGATGGCCTGCTGGCCTGCAACTTCGGCTACGGCCGCAGGATTGCGCCCGAGGAGATCGGCGAGCGATTCAACAATGTCGATTCCAGGAAGCGCACTGCGTGCTTTCGCGTCGCGCCCAGGCCGGCATAACGCGCCGATAACTTTAACACTATCGCCGGCCTCGCGCAGCGCAGCGATCACGTCCTGCGCGATGCCGCCATGGCCGATCAACCCAACTGAAGTCGTCACATCCGCATGCCCGTAAACTTCCACTGCGATAATTCTTCCATAGTGTAGCGAACGCCCTCGCGGCCAAATCCGCTCGAACCGACGCCGCCGAACGGATAGGTGTCGAGGCGGAAGCGGCTGGCGTCGTTGATCCAAAGCGAGCCGACCCGAAGCTTGCGCGACACCTTGAACGCGGTTTCGAGGCTTTTGGTGAAGCACGCGCCTTGCAGGCCGAATTCGGACGAGTTGGCGAGCACAAGCGCCGCGTCCACATCGGCGACCGGCTGCACGACGACAACTGGGCCGAAGGCCTCCTCGCGCATCAGCCGTGCTTCGGGCGGCGCCTCCGCGACAATCGCCGGGCCGAGGATGGCGCCGCGGCGCTCAGGCTTGAGCACGAGCTTGGCGCCCTTGGCGACGGCGTCGGCGACCATCTGCTCGACGCGATCCGCTGCCGCACTCGACACCATCGGGCCGACGTCGATCGCGGCGTCTTCGGGATCGCCCACTTTCAGTTTTTTTGCCGCGGCGACGAATTGCTCGAGGAAGCGCTCGTAGACCGGCTGTTCGACAATCACACGCTGCGCGGAAATGCATTGCTGCCCGCTCGCCTCGAATCCCGCGCCGGCAATGCGCGTCGCCGCATCGGCGATATCGGCGTCGGCACAGACGATGTTTGCGGCATTGGAGCCAAGCTCACCGACGAACTTTTTGGCGCCGGCGGCGCGCGCAAGCTCGTTGCCGGCAGCCGTGCTGCCGGTGACCGTGACCGCCGCCACCAGCGGGTGAGCGACAAGCATTTTTGCGGTCTCGCGGCCGCCCGGCACGACGTTGAACAGGCCGTCGGGAATTCCCGCCTTTTTCATCGCTTCGGCCATCAGCAGCGCGACCTCAGTACCGGGCGGCGATGGTTTCACTACCACCGCATTGCCGACGGCGAGCGCGGGCGCAACCTTCTGGATGAGCAGATTGACCGGACCGTTGAACGGCGTAATCGCGGCGACGACACCGTAGGGAATCCGAACCGTGAAACCGAAGCGCCCGGCACCGGTCGTCGTTACATCGAGCGGCAGCACCTCGCCCATGAGGTGCGGCAGTTGCGCGGCGCAGGCCCGGATGAAGGCACCGGCGCGCTTGGCTTCGAATGTCGCGGCGCGCCGCGGCTTGCCGATGACGCGGATGAGCGAACGAACGAGCTCCGCTTCGATCTTGTCCATAGCGTTGGCTGCCGCCAGCAGCCATTCGATGCGTTTCGCCGTCGTCGCGTCCTGGTTCGCCAGATACGCCTTGTGGGCGTGCTTCACCGCTTGATCGATGATGCCGGCATCGGATTCGATCATGTGCGAGGCGACGCTCTCGTCGATTGGCGACACCAGCGGCGAAAAGGCCGCGCCGGCCGAGACGCTCGCCGTACCGCCGATCCAGGGCAGAAGACGCGGGATATCGTTCATGGCAACAAAACCTCCAGTTCGATCTTCGGCACGCCAGTCGGCGTTCTTTGCTTTTTTGCCAACCCTATGGCCAGCCGCAGCGTGGCGGCTTTCCGCCGCCTAGGCAAGCCGACCGACGACCGCTACAAGTTCACAGGTCACGCCGTTTCGATCGGCTCGATCGACCAATTGGAGAATAGCGATGTCGAAGGGGATTTGCGTGAGCGCACTCCGCCAAGGACGTGCCATCGACGCTGCTCGCCATCGCCGACGAGGTGATCGAATGAAACTTCCCCGAAGAACTTTTCTGCATCTGGCAGCGGCTACTGCCGCGCTCCCGGCCGTATCGCGATTCGCTTGGGCGCAAACCTATCCGGCGCGGCCGGTGCATATCATCCTCGGTTTTCCGGCCGGCGGTTCGTCCGATGTCATCGGGCGCCTGATGGCTCAATGGCTGTCGGAGCGTCTGGGCCAGCCATTTGTCTTCGATAACCGGCCGGGGGCAGGGAGCAATATCGGCACCGAGATGGTCGTGAGGGCGGCCCCCGACGGCTATACGCTTCTGTGGGCCACGACCGCGAACGCGATCAACGCCACGCTTTACGACAATCTCAATTTCAATTTTATCCGCGACATCGCCCCGGTTGCGGGCGTCTTCCGCGTCCCCAACGTCATGGAGGTCAATCCAACGGTTCCAGCCAAGACTGTTCCCGAATTTATCGCCTACGCCAAGGCCAATCCGGGCAAGATCAACATGGCGTCGGGCGGCAACGGAACAACGGCCCATGTGGCGGGCGAGTTGTTCAAGATGATGGCCGACATCGACATGCGTCACGTGCCGTATCGCGGCTCAGCGCCCGCGCTCATCGATCTCCTCGGCGGTCAGGTACAGGTCATGTTCGACCTCATGTCCACATCGATTGAGCATATCAGGGCCGGTAAACTGCGCGCATTGGCGGTCACCACTGCAATGCGCTCCGAGGCACTACCGGACATCCCGACTATCAGTGAATTTGTGCCGGGCTATGAGGCCAGCACTTGGAACGGCGTCGCCGTGCCCAAGAACACGCCCGGGGAGATTATCGATAAGCTAAACACGGAGATCAATGCGGGCCTTTCCGATCCCAAAATCAAGGCGCGCCTTGCTGACCTGGGGGCCTCGGTGCTCGCGGACTCACCCGCCGAGTTCGGCAAGCTGGTTTCCGATGAAACCGAGAAGTGGGCCAAGGTGATTAAGTTCGCGGGTATCAAGGCGGAGTGAGGCCCGACCCACTCACGGTTCGCACCCGCTTCGTCGCTGTCGGGTCGGAGGAGGCGCCTATTGAAAGGCTCGCCTCCGTCCGCCGCACAAACTGGACGTGCAGTTTTCCCGCATCCAGCTTTCATGAATGGGCTTTCGCGATCTGAAGCGAGGGTATTAGTGCGACAAGGCGGACCAGCTTGAACTCCGTATGCAGCCTTTTCATGGGATATTCCCGCCAGCCTGTCCGCCATCGCTTTGTGCGATGCGACCAGAGCCTTCGGACTATCCAACGATCTAGCTGGTTGAAGCGCTTTCTGACATGGGAACGACAGTAGTAGTTTCCCCATCCTCGGATGATCGGGTTGATCGTATTGATCAACTCACCCATTCGCAGAGGCACATGCCTCTTCGTCAGGTTCCTAATCTGATCTTTGAATCGGTCAACCGACTTCTGCGTGGGAATGGCATAGAGATCCCATCGGTTCAGCGTGGATTTGATCCGATCGCGGGGCAGTTTAAACCGACCTTTTCCACGTTGGATTTTAAATCCTAGAAACTCGAAGCCTTGTGCGATATGCACAATCCGGGTCTTCGCCCGGTTGAGCGTTACACCGAGCTTTGCGAGAATCTTTGCTGCTCGGACCAAGGCATCTTTCGCCTCGGCTCGAGTTCGACAGGTCACAACCCAGTCGTCTGCCCACCGTGTGAGTTGGTATCCTTGGTGCCTCATCTCCTTATCAAAGGGAGTCAGCAGGATATTGCTCAGCAGTGGTGAGATTACTCCCCGAACGCAAAAGATAACTTCTGCTGTTTTGGCCATTTGGCTGGCCGGAATGCGGGGATGGGCCGCCTTCGGGCGATCTGTTGGCGAGGGGGATCGAATGGCGGATCACGATCTGATCATCACCCACAAGGACCTCTTTGACGCGGCGCCCGAAACCACGCCCTCGGCGATAATCGATAAGCTCAATGCGGAAATCAACACGGCGCTCGCAGACCCGCAGTTCAAAGCACGCATTATAGCGCTCGGTGGAGCGCCCCTTTCGCTTTCCTCCGCTGAGTTTAGAAGGCTCATAGCTGAGGACACCGCAAAATGAGGCAAGGTGATTCGAGCCGCCAACATCAAGCCCGAATGACGTCGCCCTTCCGGAATGCGGCTCCGCGTTGAACCCGCGGTCATCCAACACGAACCTGTATTTGGAGAGCGCCGATGCCCAATTTGCGCCTGAGCTTGGCTTGCGGTCCATACGACCGTACACAAGCGCTTCGCGACGGAACTGTCCGCCCGCAAGGAATTGACCTCACCTATGTCAGTGGGCAGCCGGCAGAATTGTTTTGGCGCATGCTGCAATACAAGGAATTCGACATCTCCGAAATGTCGATGTCGAACTACATCAGTCTCGTTGGCAATGAGGATTGCCCTTTCATAGCCATTCCGGCATTTCTCTCACGCGTGTTCCGACATGGATACATTTTTGTCAACGCCAATTCTGGGATCAACGAGCCTAAGGATCTGATCGGCAAACGGGGTGGCGTTCCAGAATACAGCCAGACTGCCGCCGTTATGGCCCGCGGCGTACTCGAGCATGAACACGGCGTCCGCCCCAACCAGATCGAATGGATCCAAGGCCGCAAAGACCGCATCCGGTTGAACCTGCCTGCCGACGTGCGCGTGAGCCCGGCCCCTGCCGGCCGCGAGCTCAGCGACATGCTGGACTGCGGCGAAATCGATTTTCTGATTACGGGAAACAATCCGCTGAGCTTTCGCCGCGGTTCTCCCAATGTGCGTCGATTGTTCCCGAATTATCGTGAGCTCGAACGAGATTATTATCGCCGAACCAAGATATATCCGATCATGCACACGGTCGTTATCCGCCGCGACGTTTACGATCGAGATCCCTGGATCGCGCTCAGCCTCTACAACGCATTTTGTGCCGCCAAGGACGTTTGCTGTCGGCTGCTCCTTGAGACCGGCTCGCCGAAGGCCACATTCCGCTGGCTTCAGGCGATGATCGAAGAAGAACAGGCGGTATTCGGAAAGGACTGGTATCCCTGCGGCATCGAGCAAAATCGAGCTTCACTCGAAGCCTTGCTGCAATACAATCATGAGCAGGGCCTCACTTCCAGACGCCTCACAGTCGAGGAGCTTTTCGCGCCTAGCACACACAAATCCATTCCGCTGGGCGAAGGGCAGCTCACGCAATAACGCTGCGCCCCGTGGATAGCTGGCCGTCTGGCGGACGAACGGCGCCTGTGCGGTGCGAGGTGCCGAAATCGGGATCGCGCCTACCGGCCAGAATCCGAGATCTGACGGACTGGTGGCGTAGTGGGACTGGTTGGAAATTGAAGGCGGCGTAATCTCCCGCTTGTGCTTAGATAATTTCTTTAAAAGCAAATAACAGAGAGAAAACAGGGGATGACTTTTTGGAAACAGGGGGGCGTCCGCTGTTCCCTGTTCCCGTTCTTGCCCGGCTTCGGACATCCTCGTTCGGCAGCTTCGGTCTTAGACCGTAGCCCAGATTCTGCTGCCCTCTGCGGAGACAGCGGCCATGACGCGCCATGTCAGTGCTGCGGAATTTGGCGATCGATTGTCGACCACCGCCTAGCTCGCTGCGCTCGCCCGCCGCCGCCCCGACCAGGCGAAGCCGACATCATCATCGTTCGTCATCATCGGTCGCCCCGACCGCCCGAGCTCCATCGTCGCCCCGATCCGCAATTCGTAAAATGGAATCGGCGACGTCGCCCAGCAGCCGCAGCGCCGCCCAGGCGGCTCAAGCGGGTCGGTCTGATGCCCGAGCTCGCCGTGGCGGCGCGCCCCTCGCGCGCGCGTATGGGCAACGAGAGTGGTTGACGCGGCCCGGCGCCGCCGACCGCTCCATCGTTCGCGCCGACCGCCCGAGCTCCATCGTTCGCCGCTCCAGCGTTCGCCCCGGTCCGGAATCTGCGAAAAAGAAATCGGCGCCGCTCCATCGTTACGGGGTCGACGTGCGGATGCAGCCGCCGGCGCGGCGCGACCTACGGGGTCGACGTGCGCACCACCCCGATCGAAACCGCACTGACATACGCGCGCCAATCTTGCATTTGAACTTCGAGGCATTGGCAGCCTTGAGCGCAGTATTGGCCGCGGCAAGGGATGCGATCTCGGCTACATACGCGGTCGTCTTTGGCGCCGGAATCTGGTGTCGATGGCGGCAGGACAATAGCGTGCAAGGATGCCATGCGGAAGCTATGATTGGTCACAAGCATATTAGCAATCGGAATGGAACATCGACACGGCCGAGTCCTTCGTTTTGCGCTCCGACCCCGGTCTTGCCTCGCGGGAACGCCGAGGGGCAAAATGCGCCGATCGCCTCGGCCGAATGGGTGGCATGCGGTCCTCGACGTCGTTGCCAACACGCCGGAGTAGTTCGCCGAGCAAATCGACGGCGAAATCGAAAAATGGGGAAGGGTCATCAAGGACGCGCGATTAAAGAGGATCGAATAGCGTTACGCCGCGATTCCCTCAGCCGCCAGGACGCGCTATCTTGAGGCAGCGAAACACCGGACCGGTTCCGCAAGACCCGCCCATGACTGAATCGATCAACCGCCGCCCCGTCGCGGCACAGTGGAGGACCCCATGGTCTCAAGGATGAGGCATATCGCCCTTTTGGTCACCGACCCGGAAAAGTCGGCCCAGTTTTATGAGAAAACGCTCGGCTTCAAGCGCGCCGGCAAGGCCGGTCGCGGCCTCTACATGAGCGACGGCACGATCAACATGGCGCTGCTTCAGGCGCGTTCTGAGAAAGGTGAAAAGCCCGGCCTCTTCCATTTCGGCATGTGGGTCGACGACCTCGACCAGTCCGAGAAGAGCGTAACCGAAGGCGGCGGCACCTATCTGATGGGCCGCGAAGACCGCAATCCGAACACGTTCTACGAGGTCAAGTATCGCGACCCGGACGGCATCGTGTTCGATATCACTCCGACGGGTTGGCGCGGGGCGGTGAAGGAAGTCGTGCCGGCCGACGCGGCCAGCAAGGAAGCGGCCGAGTAACACCAGCCCACAACTCGTGGGCGGCGCACACCCACGACACTGTCGTCGAAGACGTCCGCTACCTGGACACGCCGTCTGGCGGGTTGCTTGCCCGTCTGTACCGACCTACCGGAACCGGACCCTTTCCGGCAGTGATCTCGGTGCATGGCGCCGCTCGTCGTGAATGTTGGCCGCGACCGATTGAAGTTGCGGATCATCCAGAGCGAACAGCCTGTGCCCCCGATCCGGATGCCTTGATGCAATCCGAACGGAAAACCCGCGCTTGCGGAGATGCCGAACAACGCGGCGGCCGAGAAACCCGGTTCCGCCAAAAACGGTAACTGTGCGATCGTTCATGGCCGTCGTGGCTCAAATTCGCCAGCTCATCTCGGGGCCGTCTCGGCCGTACGGTTCACGTCACGTGGACGGCATACTTACTGACTGCTATCCATGACGTGGGCTACCTCGTACAGATGGGGGTCGATCTCGTCCGTTAGCTGATCGAAGTGACCCCACTCCTTGCGAAATTCCGGCGATTTATGAGCCGACTGCAAGAGATCGCGACTCTGCCATTGGATGTAGTTGACGATGCCACGCCCGTCGAGGCTGCGATGCACGCTGACGGAGATGAACCCGGGCTGGCGCGCCATGAAGCGGGCCCGCTCAGTCATCAATAACAGCGCCTCGGCCTGCTTTCCCGGCTCGGGCTCGATGACCGTGATCTGAGTTACGGGCTGATTGTCGATCCGGATATGGGGCATGGACGACCTCGCTTGATTGGCAAAAGGATTGTCGTGTCACCCCTGGCGGTCGAGGGACCGGCCCGAGCGATCGTGCACCCGATCGATCTTGCTCGCCATGATAAAATCGTTCTCGTGCAATCCTTTTATCTTCTTGGTGCTCAGGGAAACTGTCACATAACCCCAGCCGAAGCTGATGTCGGGGTGATGGCCTTTGGCCTCGGCAAGCTCACCGACTTCCTGAACAAAGACGAGCGCTTCTCGGAAATTGCGGAACCGAAAGGTCCGCTGGATGCGGTGGGCATCGTCACCCAGCTCCCAATCGGGAGCCTGCGCCTGAAAGCGTTGGGCTTCATCACGCGCGAGTGGCGGGACGCCGCCGCGACAAGGCGTGCAGGTCTTCTCGGCGAGCGTCTCGGTCATATCCTTGTCCTCTAACCATTTATCAAGGCGATGGCGATCGTACGTTCATCGATCGATCTCCCCGAACACGATGTCGAGCGAGCCGATGATTGCCGACACGTCGGCGAGCATGTGCCCACGGGTCAAAAAATCCATCGCTGAAAGGTGAGCGAATGACGGCGCCCGGATCTTGCACTTGTAGGGCCGGTTGGTGCCGTCCGCGACCAGGTAGACGCCGAACTCGCCCTTCGGCGCCTCGACCGCGGCATAGACCTCGCCAGCGGGCACATGGTGGCCCTCGGAATAGAGCTTGAAATGGTGGATAGTCGCCTCCATCGAGCGCTTCATTTCGCCGCGCGGAGGCGGAACCGATCTTGTTGTCCTTGATGGCGACCGGCCCCTGACGCCGACCGCACGATCCCGAACCAGCCGCCCGAGCCGCCGGCGCGCCCCGACCCGCCCGAGCTACCGGGTCGGCCTCGACAGCAGCCGCGCTCCGGATCCACACCACTGAAGGCAGCGGAAAGCTCAAGCAAGCTGAGTGGGACAACACCTTCCTCACCCAAATACTGCTCCAGTTCGCAAATATTCAAATGCGATAGCCCTGGTAGGGCACTGCTCCTATCTTGCCTGCGGGGGACAATAGGAACATTCTAAGCGGCTGGAGGACGCGCATCCGACGTATCCTACTTTGACCGCGCGCCCCATCGCCGTCGCCGAGAAAGCCGCTGCGGCAGTGTAGCGGCACATCCGGCGCGGCTGGCAAAGGGGAGGTATCACTCATGAGCAAGCATGACGAAGGACGCCGTGCATTCCTGGTCGGCACGGCGGTAGCCGGAGCCGCCGCAACCACCGCGCTAGTGCCGGAGGCTTTTGCTAAAGGCCGCCACCAACACCACGCGGCGGCAGATGCTCCGGCGATGGACCGGGCGGCCGATCATGCGATGAGCGGTATGAGCGGCGGCCATGGCGCCTTCTTCAACGACGACGATTCTCGCACAATCACGGCGTTCACGGAGCGGCTCATGCCCGGCGCGCCGGGTAAGCCGGGCGCGACCGATGCCGGAGTATTGAACTACATCGACCTCGCGCTATCCGGCGCCTACGAAGACCAGCAGGACTTCTACCGGCGCGGCGTCGCGCAACTCGACGCGCATTGCACCCAGGCCTACGGCAAGCCGTTCCGCAGGCTCACTGCGGCGCAACAGGACGAAACCATTACCGCGCTCGAACAGGGCAAAGCGCCTGAGTTCGTGTGGCCGACGGCACAAGCGTTCTTCAACACAGTGCGCACGCACACGATGGAAGGCATGTTCGCCGACCCGGTCTACGGCGGCAACAAGGATTTCGCCGGCTGGCGCCTGGTCGGCTTCCCGGGCGCGCAACCGATATTCACCCCGGAGGACATGCAGAGCACCAAGGCATTTACGCGTGAGCCCATCGTCGGCCTGCAGTCGCGGTCCAAGAGCAAGGAGGGCTGAGCCATGACAACCGAAAAAACCGATGTTGTGATCGTCGGCGTCGGCGCCGCGGGCGGTATCCTTGCCGCCGAGCTCGGCAAGGCCGGCATGAAGGTGGTCGGTCTCGAACGCGGCCCGCGTCTCAAGACGGAGGATTTCGAGCCGCATGACGAGCTGCGCTACTTCGAGCGCCAGGATCTGCGGCCGAGCCCTAAGCGCGATCCCGTCACTTGGCGTCCGAACGGCAATGCGCGCGCCAATCCGATGCCGTCGCTCAACAACGGCAACCAGGCCGGTGGTGGCACGGTGCATTACGGGTCGCTGTCGTGGCGCATGCATGAGGATGACTTCCGCGTACGCACCAAAACGATTGAGCGCTATGGCGCGTCGGCGATCCCGCAGGACTCTTCGCTGGTCGACTGGCCGGTGAGCTACGCCGAACTCGAACCGTTCTACGACAAGGCGGAGTACGAGCTTGGCGTGTCGGGCAAGGCCGGCAACCTGCAAGGCAAGAAGATCGAGGGCGCGAACGTCTTCGAGGCACCGCGCAAACGCGAATATCCGCTGCCGCCGCTTATCGTGGATCAGTCGGGACTGTTGTTCGAAGCCGGCGCCAAGAAGCTCGGCCTGCATCCATTCTCGTCGCCACGCGCGATCATATCGCAACCGTACAACGACCGGCCGGGCTGCACCTACTGCGGTTTCTGCCAGGCCTTCGGCTGCCATGTCGGGGCAAAGTCGTCGATCCTCGTCACCAAGCTGCCGGAAGCCGATGCCACCGGCAACTTCAAGCTCATCACCGGCGCCATGTGCTACCGCGTCAACAGCGACAACTCCGGCAAGGTGACGGGCGTGTCGTATTACGGTCCCGACCGCTCCGACAACACGATCGAGGCGGACCTCGTCATTGTCGCGCCGTTCATCTACGACAACACGCGCCTGATGCTGTTGTCGAAGACCGATAAGTTACCGAACGGCCTCGCCAATTCGAGCGGGCACCTGGGCAGGCACATCATGGCGCACATGATGGCGAGCGTGTTCGTCACGTTCGATGACCGCTACGTCAACAACTTCATGGGCCCGAGCGCCCAGAAGCACACCATCGACGACTTCAACGCCGACAATTTCGACCATAGCAGCCTCGGCTTCATCCGCGGCGCGCAGCTTTCGATCGGCACGCCGAATCTCGAGGGCGGCCCGATTGCCGCCTCGACGGTCCCGCCGCCTCCGGGAACCCCGCGATGGGGCGCGGCCTATCGCGACTTCTTCGCCAGGGCCTACGCGCGGCACGGCGCCATGGTCGCGCAGACTGAGAATCTGCCGTATCCGGATCAGACCATCGATCTCGATCCCAATGTGCGCGATGCTTGGGGTCTGCCGGCGCCGCGCGTCACCTACGACTGGCGGCGTCCAAACGAGCGCGCACGCGTCGATTTCGTGCAGAAAAAGTTGGAAGAGATCGGGCGCGCGATGGGCGGGCCGGAGGTCTGGTCAGCGCCGGTTAGCCCGGCGGGCGCGCCCGGCGCCCACCATGAGGGCGGCACGCGCATGGGTGGCGATCCGAAGGACTCGGTCGTCAACAAGTACGGCCAGACCTGGGATCACCCCAACTTGTTTCTGATCGGCAGTTCGACCTTCCCAACCATGGGGGCGGGCTTCAATCCAACGCTGACGATCCAGGCGCTTGCCTACATGTCGGCAGATGCGATCGTTAACCGCTACAGGAAGAATCCAGGACAGCTGATCTGACAAAAACGCCGCAGGCTCCCTCGCTACCCTCCCACGCGGGGACAGTCGGGAAAGGGCTTGCAGCGGCCCCACCCTGCACACACTCTTCAGCCAGTGCGATGTCTCTTCCTGTGCAGGTTTCTCGGAGGTTGCGCCAGGATAAATCCAGAAGAGGGGAATGAGAATGTGATCTGAAACCTCTTATCGCGATCCAGAGGGTTCAACTCCCTCCAGGTAAAGGCGAGCCAGCCAGCCGGACTTGCATGGGTGGTGGCAACACCATTTTTGAAGCGTAGGCAACAGGGCTGAAGCCCCGCAATAGCCCCGATATAACCATGACGCTGAAGCCTTCACTGTCGTCCGAGTGGGGCAGCATCGATGAAACCGTCAACAGGCGAGGGGTCATCGGGCGGTCGGGGCGAGCGCCTTGTTCACCTTTATTGCTCCCCACTCGCGCGCGCGAGGCGCTGATGATGGCGGGCGCCGGCGGCGCGATGCGAGCTACGGGGTGGCGCGCGACAGCCATCCGGTTTCAACAATTCGGTGAGGGGGGTTGTTCACCTTTATTGCTCCCCACTCGCGCGCGCGAGGCGCTGATGATGGCGGGCGCCGGCGGCGCGATGCGAGCTACGGGGTGGCGCGCGACAGCCATCCGGTTTCAACAATTCGGTGAGGGGCGCAAACAACCTGCCCTGATGAAAGCTCTGCTAGACCACTACCGACGCAGCAACGACCACGATAATCGCGAGTAACGCCGGTCCACACGGCGATGCGTAACTGTACGAGAGATGAAGGATGGCGCGGACAGCGCGCGCGTCACCATGAATGCGCCTAAACGCTCCGTCCTGATCCGCGATCTCGGCTTCGGTCTCCTGGCGCAGCAGTCGAGGATGATTGCCTCAACGGTTACATTCAATATGGGCGTACGTTGCCCTCCACAGTGGTGCGAAACATCAGCCGCCGTTCGGTCGAGGGGAAATCGGTGCGCGCATGCGACGAGCAGCGATTATCCCATAACAGAAGATCGCCAACGCGCCAGACGTGCTCATACACGAACTCGCGCTTCTCGGCGTGGTCGTAGACCGCGTTAAGCAGCCTCTCGCTTTCGTCATCCGGAATGTCGAGCACCTTCACCGTCATCAGACGATTCACGTAGATCGCCTTCTTGCCGGCGTCCTCATGCGTTCGAAACACCGGATGAGCACGCTCAGCAAAAGCTTCCGTGCCGCGGTTGTCACCCTTGATCGTCGAACCATAATTGTAGCGATGCAGCGCCTTCTTATCTTCGAGCCGCTCGCGGATCGCCGGATCGAGCGTGTCATAAGCCGCATAGCCGCTCGCGAACAACGTATTGCCGCCGGTCGAAGGGATTTCGACCGAATAGAGAAGCGTGGCCTTACTCGGCACTTCCGCGTGGATCATGTCGTGATGGAACATCATCTCCCCGTCGGGCAGCGCACCGATTGGTTCACCGTTCTCGCGAATATTTGAAATCATCATGATGCCCGGCAGGAGCTTCGAATAGCCTTTCGGAAAATACTTCGGCGGCCTCGACAGCTTGCCGATTTGGCCGAAAAAGCCGGTGGCGCGGATCAAGTCTTCTTGCTCGAGCTTCTGGTCCGGAAAGATCAACACAAGATGATCGAGCCACGCTTGATAGATCGCCCGCACGGTTTCCTCATCGGGCTTGTGACGCAGATCGATGCCGCGGACTTCAGCCCCGATATGCCGGGTAAGCGGCACGACCTCAATGCGAGCTTTACCAGTCGGCGTCGGCCGCGCAACGTGGGAGGTTTTTGCGGAAGGGGACTTTTGCGTCGAGAGGGACATGGCAATCTCCAAATATGCACAGGTTTTAACGTTTATTCTATCGTCGTCGCGCGTCGCCGCGTTTTACACAGCCAAGACCCTGAGCCGACATCGGGTCGCCATTTTGCTGTGACGCACAACGGCCTCCACCCCGTGATGTGCTCGGCTTGGGGCGGACTGTGCGACGGCGGATTTCATCAAGCTGCTGGCGGTGCAGCTGTATGGTCGGCAGTCGCACGCGCGTAACAGACCACGACGCCGATTGTCAGGTTTTTGCATGATACTTATTTCTTTCGCGCGATGCCCAGCATAGACGCGATATGGGCGACTTGCGCGTATTGCTCCTTGAGCGCGGCGGTGAATGCGTCGACGTCCATGGGCGCGGCCGGCTGCCCCGTGAGCGCCAATCTTTCGCCGATCGTCTTGTCGTCGAGCGCGGCGAGCACGTCCGCCGCGATCCGCCGGCGCAAGTCGATCGGCATGTCGCGCGGTCCGAGTAGGCCCAGGACGGGACTGGCGAGCAAGGACGGGAATCCGGATTCCACCACGGAGGGAATGTCCGGCGCGATGGGCGATCGCTCGCGATCGTTAATTGCAATGATCTTGATCTTGCCGGTCTGCGCGTAGGTTCGCATCGCGGCGTAGGATTGCATGGACAACTGGATTTTGTTTTCGCCGAGATCTATCGGCGACTTGGTGATGTCGCGGTAAGGAACCTTTGCGATCGCGAGTCCGTTTTCTTTGACAAATCCGTCGAATACAAATTCGGAAAAGCCCGGCGCGACCGCATAGCTCGTCTCGTTCGGCTTGGCGCGCGCCAGCGCCACGAATTCGGCCAGTGTGGCGATGCCGAGACTCGTCGGCACGGCCACGGCGATCTGCACCTTGGCGACACCCGCGATCGGCGCGAGGTCGGTCTCGGGATCGAAGGACATGTTCTCGTGCATGTAGCGTTGTACGACGAAGATACTGCTTGGCCCGAAGAACAACGTATGGTCATCCTTTGCCGACACGACGGTCTGCAGCGACAGCAAGCCATCGCCTCCAGGTTTGCCGTCGATGATGACGGGTTGGCCCCATTTCTGCTGCAGCTTGTCGGTTATTAGCCGCGCGCCAGTGTCCGCTCCGGAACCCGGACCGAACGGCAGCACAAAGCGCACCGGATGTGTGGGCCACTGCTGGGCGAGGCTTGCACTCGCGGCGATCGCGTAAATCGCTAGCGCGAGCGCGGCGACCATATTGAGGCGAAACCAACCGTTGAGCATGACCCCTCCCAGGGATGTCCGGTGTCCGGCGGCGCGATCCGCCGAGGTTTGGACCATGGGAAACCGTTTTGTCCAGTACGTCGCTGCTTGCCCCGGCCGATTGTATAGGTCAGCCGATGTCCGAAATGGGGGGGTGAACCGGAAGTACCTGATTCAGCCCCCAAATGTAGCTGTTGACCCGCAGCGGAAATATAGCAAGTCGTCGCTCAATCGGAGGCCCGCTTTAGAAATTCGCGGCCAGTTTCGGTCCCCGTTCCGGCACGGCGTTGCCCTTCGGCAAGTCGAATATCCCGCTCGGTAGCGTGTCGAGAAAGGCGAGAACCTCCGAGCCAGTTGTGACTCGGATACTGGGTGAGCTTCGCGAGAAGCTGGCGTCCTTTTATAGCGAGATTGGCCGACCGTCGATCGATCCGGAGCTGATGATCCGGATGCTGATCGTCGGCTACTGCTACGGCATCCGTTTTGAGCGGAAGCTGTGCGAGGAAGTCGAACTGCATCTGGCCTACAGGTGGTTCTGCCGGCTCGACCTCGACGACAAGGTGCCCGATCACTCGACGTTCTCGGTCAATCGTCACGGCCGGTTCCGCGATAGCGACTTGTTCCGCCAGGTATTCGAGGCGGTGGTGTGGGCGTGCATGAACGCCGGTCTGGTCAAGGGTGAAGCCTTCGCGGTCGATGCCAGCGTCATGGAAGCGGACGCCAGCCGTTATCATGCCAAGGCCCCCGACGAGATCGACTGGTCGTTGCCGGAGCGTCAGACGCGGGCGGTTGCCGAGTTTCTCGGCGCCCTTGATGACGAAGATCCCGACGCGGATCGCAAGGTGCCAAAGGCGATCTCGCCGGTGGACCCGTGTTCGGCCTGGACCGCCAAAGCCAACAAGCGCGTTCAGTTCGGCTACGGGCTTAATTATCTGATCGACATCAAGCTCGCGGTTATCGTCGACGTGGAGGCCACCCCGGCTCGCGGCTACGACGAAGTGGCCGCGACCAAAACCATGATCAAGCGTACCGAAGAGACGCAGGGCTTAAAACCCAAACGGCTGGTGGCCGACACGGGATATGGCACTGGCAAGTTCCTCGGCTGGCTCGTCGGCACCGGCATCACGCCGCACATTCCTGTGAAGGATATGAGCGATCGCGATGATGGAACCTTCTCAAGCAGCGACTTCACGTTTGATCGCGAGCGTAACGTCTATGTCTGTCCCACGAACAAGCTGCTCAAGACCACTGGCAACGTCGGCAGTGACCACAAGGTGCGCTATCGTGCATCGCGGCGCGACTGCGGCAAATGTCCACTCAAGTCGCAATGCTCTCCGAACACGCCCTCGCGCAAGATCACACGCGACGTCCATGAGGATGCCCGCGATCATGCCCGCAGTTTCGTGGGTACGCCGGAATTCGACCGATCACGCAATGAGCGCAAGAAGGTAGAGATGCGATTTGCGCACCTGAAGACCCACCATCGTTTCGAGCGCATGCGGCTACGGGGGCTCTCCGGCGCGCGCGACGAGTTTCACCTCGCCGCCATTGTGCAGAATCTCAAGACCTTGGCGCTGCGAACCTTTGAGCCACCACCTGATCAGCGGCGCATAGCGTTTGCCTGAGGTACTTATAAGTACAGCAGTCGCGTCTGCATCGAGGATGCCGCCAATCCAGCAGCCGCAAAACCCAACAGCCGGCTCACCTCAGCCGCGCCAAACCGCCCAAAAGCCATAAAATCCAAACGGACGACCTACTTTTTCAACACTATCGGTCATGAACCGCCGCGCCACCTGACTGCAATCGCGGCAGAAGTACCCCCAAAAGCCGCCGCGCCTGTCGTCCTCGGTGGGGCCAGACCTGCCGATTGGCGCGTGATATTCTTCCCGATGTTGCACCGGCCATGATCCACCAATGGTGAGGTCGAATGGCGATCAGCATCGGAAGGCGCCAATTCATATCCGTCCTCGGCGGGACGGCAGCGTGGCCGCTCGCCGCACGCGCGCAAGGCGCATCCGGAAAAATCGTGCGAATTGGCATCATCGATGACTTACCGAGCTGGGACCCGTTCCGTCAGCAGTTGCGTGATTTGAATTATGTAGAGGGTCAAAATCTCGCCTACGTGTCTCTGAGCACCAATGGCAACCCGGATCAATTGGATGCCGCAGCCGCGGCGCTTGCGCAGGTGCCTGTAAATGTCATCGCGGCATTCGGCACGCCGCGGGCCCAGGCGGCGCAGCGGGCCACGAAAACCATTCCCATCGTCGCGATGTCGATCAGCGATCCGATCGGGGCCGGACTGGTGACGAGCCTAGCGCATCCCGCCGGCAACATCACCGGAAACACCATTCTCCGCCCCGGACATTGTCACCAAGAAACTGCAAGTCCTCAAGGATGCGATTCCCGCGGTGGCGCGCGTTGCCTACCTTTGGAATCCTGACAATTCGGCCACTGCCGCGATTTTGGAGGATTTGCGCAAGGCGGCGCCGTTATTCAACATGACGATTGTTTCCCTGGAGGCGCGGACCGAGGTGGATTTCGACCGGGTCTTTGCCCAGATGTCATCCGATCGTCCAGATGCTGTGCTAACGACAAACGATCCGCTGCATCTGGCGCATATGCCGACGGTTATCGACTTCCTCCTCAAGAACCGCATCGCGGGATTGTTCCAGGTCCGAGAGAATGTAATCGCCGGCGGGCTAATGTCATATGGAATTAGCCTCGCTGACATGTTTCGGATGGGCGCGCTCTACACCTACAAGATTTTGCGCGGGCACCGCCATGGTGTCGGCGCTGTCGCGTTCGGCGCCGAGGCGGGCTTTGCGTGCATAGAGCTCGTTGAGACCCTTGGTGACGATGGCGAGGTTGGCCCGCGTCACCGTCTCATCGAGCCGGATCAGGATATCACCGGCCTTGACCCGGTCGCCGTCGTGCACGCGCACCTCGCCGACCACGCCGCCAGTCGGATGCTGCACCTTCTGGATATTGGAATCGACGACGATGGTGCCCTGCGCGATCAGCGCGCCGGAGATTTCCGCGGTCGAGGCCCAGCCGCCGAGACCAAAGACCAGGACGCCGACCAGGACGCCGCCGGCGATGATAAGGCGGCGGATCGACAGCTCCGCGCTGGCAGGGCCGTTACCGCGCGGGGCGATCTTGCTGAAAAGCTTGCCGATCATCCGGCGCTCCCCTCCTTCGGCACCACAGAATATAGTCGACGCCCGCAATCGTTGCTAGGCGGATGCGCCACTACCATCAGGATCCCACCCTTTGCCGCCGTGCACTTGGGCGGCTTTTTGTACGTTCCGACCGTTCTGGTAGGTAGCAGGCAGGGTCACTCTTGGGGGATAAGCCGACATGGCCCGATGGGGTCGAGGACGTCGCTCCTGACCCAGAACGGCGCTTTGATGCGCGATTTCGGTGCAATGCAGCATGCCAAGTTGGTAGCGAGCCGGGGCGTAGAGCAAGCGATCGAGCGTTACATCAATAACGGGGATAATCGCCAACACCGGATTGCGGTCATCGACCAAACTGTCGAGCATCAAGAGTTGAAATACGCGGGGGCGGCCGAATGTCTCTTTCGCTGGCGCAGCAGTTCGAGGCCAATCTGCCTGGCCTCAGTAAGCCAATCCGAATAATGACACGACATGATGCCGAGGTTTTCATATGCAGATGGACAATTAGGGACAAAGACCCTGAGTTGAAATCGCTTCTTCGAGAAATGCAGCGCGCGAATAGCTCTGCAAGAGCAACCAGCGCCACACTACGATTGAAGCAAGCTCTTGAGTCTCGAGGACTGCTGTGTCGTGTCGATGGATTCGCCTAACGAGAAATATGGAAAGTCCGACTTGGATGTCACTGCTGCGAAATTTGGCGATCTGTTGTCGACGACCCCGTAGCTCGCTGCGCTCGAAGCCGACGTCATCATCGGTCGTCATCATCGCCCCGAACCGGAATTTGCGAACAACAATCCGGCGCGTCAGTCGGCTTAGACCATGATCCGATTCACGCTCTGACACCGATCTCAGCGGCGGCGCATGACGACGGATTCCAGCCACGAGATCGCCAGATACATTAGCGATGAGACGATCGCGAGGATTGTGACCGCGGTCATCACGATGTTCATTTTGAATATCTGGCTGCCGTACTGAATGAGATAACCGAGCCCCAGATTGGCCGACTGGAATTCGCCGACGACGACGCCGACCAACGACAGGCCGGCGGTAACCTTCAGCGCCGCAATGAGCGTCGGAACGCTTCCCGGCAGGACGACTTTGGTCAGAATTTGCGCTTTGCTGGCGCCAAACGTCTGAGCGAGCTTCACCTTATTGGGATCGATGCCCTGAAAGCCGCTGTAGATCATCAGCACGGTGACGAACAGCGAGATCGCCAGCGACATGCCGTAGATCGACAGCGTGGCGCCGAGCCAGATGTAGAAGATCGGAACGAAGGCGGTCTTGGGCATGGCGTTCGCAACGACCAGATAGGGATCGAGCACTCTGTAAAGAACGTTCCACCACCACAGCGCTGCCGCAATCGCTGTCCCGATGACCATGGCGGCGGTAAAGCCAACCACGGTGGCGAGAATCGTCGACCAAGTGTGCGCGAGGATGCTCGCCTGTTGCGGCGTCGCCTTGAGCATGTCGAGAAACGTCGGCCAGATCGCCGAAGGGTAACTTGTGAACAGCGGATTGATGATCTGCCCCCGCGGCAACAGCTCCCAAAGCACGAGGCAGACCGCCAAGATCGCCAGCTGCGTCGCGCGCACAGTGAGGCGGCCGTTTCGTTCCCGGCGCAGCCAATCGCGATATTGCGGACTCGCGCCCATCTTCACGGCGACATCAGCGTTCGACATGGACATCGAGCTCCTGCCAGAGAATTTTGAAATAGTCGTTGAACTCCGGCGCATTGCGCGCGGCCAGCGGTGTGAGACGGCCACCGTCTGGTGTAGCGAACCGGATCGGATGATTGGATTTCACCTGTCCCGGCCGCCGCGACATCACGATCACGCGCTCCGCCATGCTGACAGCCTCGCCGATATCGTGCGTGACGAGGATCACGGTCTTGGCCTCACGCCGCAGGATTTCCGTAATCTCATCGGCAAGCGCGAGCCGCGTTTGCGAGTCAAGCGCCGAAAACGGCTCGTCGAGCAGTACGATATCGGGTTCGGTGCAGAGCGTGCGCGCGAGCGCGGCGCGTTGGCGCATTCCGCCAGAGAGTTGGCGCGGCAAATGGTACAGAAACTGGCCGAGCCCATAGTGGGTCAGAAGCTTCGTTGCGCGCTCACGCGCCTTTGCCATCGGCGCGCCCTGGATTTCGGCCCCGAACACTGTGTTCTCCAGGATCGTGCGCCACTCGAAAAGATAGTCCTGCTGCAGCATGTAGCCGACTTTGCGGTTCGGCCCGACCACCGGCCCGCCATCAACCAGCACCGAACCTTCGGTCGGGGCGAAGATGCCTGAGATCAGCGACAGCAAAGTGCTCTTGCCACACCCGCTCGGCCCGATGATGGCAACGAACTCACCCGGAGCGACGGAGAGCGAGATGCCTTTGAGCGCCTCGGTTTCGCCTTCGAGTCCGAAGTAGCGCAGCCCGACGTCTCGCAATTCGACCATCGGCGGAGCGGTGCCGATGGCGGCCGTCGCCGGCATCGCTTACTGCGCCTTGCTGGCGAATTCGGTGCGGACCAGGTCTTGAAATTTCACGCGCTTGTCGGCGTCGAGTACATGGCCATGCACGAGGATGTCCTGGAATTTGTCGATCGCAGTGGGTTCGATTACCGGAGAAGCCTTCCAGATTTTCAGCTTTTGATAGCGCTCGGCCGCGGCGGCGAGCGCCTTCGGATTCACGCCTGGGAAAAAATCCGCGATCGCGCCGACGATCTCCGTCGACGACGTCGCTGCCGTCCATTTCTGCGCCCGATAGATAGCGTCGGTCCAGCTCTGGACGACCGCGGGATTGTCCTTGAGGTACTTATCTGTCGCCATGAACGACGTGTAATCGGCGAAGCCGACGGTGCCGCCGATCGATGCAAGGAAATAGGCTTTGCCGTCGAGTTCGAGCTGTGAGGCATCCGGTTCGATGAAGATGGCAAACTGGTTCTGGCCTGCGAGCCACGCACCGACGCGCGCCGGAATAGCGACATTGTTGGAGAGCTTGACGTCCGTTTCCGGATTGATGCCGTTCATGCGCATGGCCTCTTCCAGGAACAGAAGTGGCGTGCTGCCCGGCCGGAAGCCGAGGACTTCCTTGCCCTTCAGCATGCTCCAGTCGAATTTGTCCACCTTCGTGCGGCCGACAAGCATGAACCCGTCGGTCGAAGTCAGCCCGCAGAAGATACGAGCCTTTGTAGAAGAATCGCTGTTGATCACGTAGATCGCCGTCTCCGGTCCGATCAGCGCGATGTCGGCGCTATCAGAGATGAGCGCAGCCATCGATTTGTCACCACCGTTTGCCGTCGTCAGAGCAACGTCGAAGCCGGCGTCCTTGAAGTAGCCATTCGTGATCGCGACATAGGCCGGCGCGTATAGCAGCGACCGCACTACTTCGTTGTAGCGGACCTTGACGAGAGGCTTGCCCTGCCCGAGCGCACCGATCGGGACGGCAGCCGATATCGCGCCGAGCGCGGCGAGACCACCTCGAATGACATGGCGACGATGCAGCATGATGGTCCTCATTTTGCACGGACTAGAGGCGACCTGCACTCCAAGTCTAAAACGTTAACATCGCCATCTGGATATTGCTACATCGGCTCAGCCCGATGGCACTGTAATAATAAGCGGCTCGCCGATCATTTTGCAGTGCAAGAGTCCGCTAATGATGACCCATACCTGACCTGGCACAGCGCGACCGGATCGCCCCCAGTCGCGAAGACGATCGGCACCGTCGTTGTTGCGGCCTTGGCCGCGAGCGCCGCATCGTTGTTGCCGACGATCACGGCCACCGGCAGGCCAATCAATTCAGCCGCCAGTGCCGGCAATCGATCAACGTGATCTTCCGCTGAGCGAAATTCGATCGCGACGTTCTGCCCTGGCGGTCTGTGACCTACTTCACGGTGCTCCGACGGCGAAAAGGTGCGCTGTTTTTCTGCAGTGCAAAAGGTCGTTCATGGCCCTTCACGTCGATTACTATCAAATTGCATCCAAGTGCGGGTCTCACTCAATCTCGATGAATTTAGCTGCTGGCTTGGCGTACTTTGGCAGATTTTGAGCGGCCCGGGATTCCCAAATCATTTTTTTGTGACCCATGGGTGGTCGGCTTTTGGAGGGGTCGACCATGGTTGTCAGGACGCGGGATTGGAAAGGCGAACTTGGACGTTGGCTCAAGCCGTTTTTGGGTCGGTTGGGTCACAAGGCGCGGCGACAAATGTGTCCACTTTACTCGCTGTACCGCGCATCGGCGACGTTGTTATCGCTGCGATTACCAGCTCTTGAGCGGTTGGGGGCAAACGCTGGAGCTCGAGCGATCGGTCTCATGCATAATTGTTGTTGCGCGCGCGAGGCGGGCGGCGCTAGCTTGAGCAATCTGCTCGACCTGCTCAAGCCGCTTGGGCGGCAGATGGTGAGGTCGACGTCGCGGCCGTCGCCGATTCCCTTTTAGTCTTCGCCATCTAGATGAGATCATCCCGGTGCAATAATCTCTCATCCGCTGGTACAAAAAGGCCGTCAGGTCAGTATGCCGGAATTTTCTGCAGTGTAATGAGGGATTGGGCGATGTTGGACAAGCCCGAGACACGGACGCAAACATTCCGCCTGGAAGAGGCAACGATCGATGACCTGCATGCGGCGATCCGCTCTGGCGCCACCACCGTCGTCGCTGTCGTGGTCCACTATCTCGCGCGCGTGCGCGCCTACAACGGCGTCGCCAGCATGCTGGTGACGGAAGACGGCACGGCGGTCCCCTCGGCGGCTGGTGTGGTGCGCGCCGGCTCCCCGCTGAAGTTTCCGACCGAGACCGTGAAGGCCTCGACCATCCTGCCCGACCTCGACAAGTACCGGGGCCCGCCGATCGAGTACGGCCGCATGGAGGCGAACGCGTCGAAGCCCGACGTGCAGCAGCAGTTTGGCGTGATCGTCGGCATGCCCAACGCCGGCCAGCTCAATGCGCTCGGCACGCTCAACATCCGCGGCGAACGCTCGGTGACCTGTTGGGGCGAGTTCGACAGGCATCCGTCGCTCGGGCCGCTGCCGCCCGGCGCGCCGCCGGTCTGCGAGTTCTTCCGCCAGCAGCCCGACGCGCTGGAGCGCGCCGCCGAACTCGACAAGGCGTTCGGCGGGAATCTCGATCTCAAAAAGTTGCCGATGTACGGCGTCGTGTTCTCCTTCAAAGACTCGTTCGATACCAAGGACATGCGCTCGACCGGCGGTGGCGACGCGGCGTACGACATCGATTTCCCGGCGCGCGATCACGTGTTGGTGGAGCAGCTTCGCAACAAGGGCGCCATCATCTTCGCCAAGGCGGTCAACACCGAATACAACGGCCGCGCCGGCGATCCGGGCGGTAGGAACAAGCCCGACAAGGTGCTGCCGTCAACACTCGGCTATCAGCGCAGCACCTGGGCGGGCAATCCGGTGAACCCGTACGACACCACGCGCTCGGCTTCGCTCGGCTCAAGTTCGGGATCGGGCGTCTCGGTCGGCGCCAATTTGGTCATGGCAAGCCTCGGCGAGGAGACGCGGGCGTCGTGCCGCGGGCCGTCCAACCACAACGCCATTGCACTGATCCTGCCGCACAAGGCGATGCTGGGCTTCGACGGCGGAGCGATCGGGGCCGACATCTATTGCGACCGCTCAGGCATCCACGCACGCAAGGTTTCCGATTGCGCGAAAATCCTCGATGCGCTGAAGGACCCTGCCGAAGGCTACTACGACCCGCGCGATCCTTTCACAACGGTGCCGCGCTCGTCGGTGCTGAGCGAGCCCTATGCGAGCCATGCCAGTGCGGTGGGCGCGAAAGGGGTACTCAAGGGCCTGCGGCTTGGTGTGATCCGGGAATCGATGGTCTATCCGAAAGGCTCGAAAACCGAGGAGCCGATCGTCGGCGCGGCGACAATGGAGATCAAAACCGTACTCGGCGAACATCTCGGCGCGACGCTGGTGGAATCGGGCGATCCGCTGTGGACACCCGATCCCGATATCGAGCCGATGAAGACCGATTTCCGCAAGGCGCTGGCGCGGCTGGTGCCAGTGTTTATGCCTGACCTGCTGTTCCGGTTGAAGGTGGATGGAACGCCGGTGTTCCCCGATTTTGCCGCGGCGATCGTCCCGACCGAGTTCGCGCCAGGCAAGGTTTTCGGCGACGGAACGATGCAGCCGATCGACTATTGCGTGGAGCTTGCGGAGGGCCGCATTGCGCCGCCGGGAAACCTCGACCTCGCCACCATTCAGAACCAGGAAATGGCGATGGCGTTTCGTTTTCACATTTCGCAATACCTGACGCGCCGCGCGGCGGACTGGAAGGCGCGGGGATTCCGCGAGTCACTGACGGACTGGGCGCAGCTCAACGCCCGCTCGAAGTTCTGGGGCGACGACCAGCGCGCGGCTTTCAAGAATTGGGAGGAGGTCAACGATCCACGCAACCCGCACGGATCGCGGCAGGGCGTCAACGAGCGTATCATGCTGCGTGAGCTGCTGCGCCGCGCCGACATGATGGTGATCCTGGAGAATAAGCTCGACGCGCTAGTCCGGCTGCACACGCCCTGGCCTCCGGGACTGATCGGGCACGCCTATCAATACGACATCGCCAGCAACCTGCGGCCGGAATCCCTGTCCGGACCGAACGCCGGGCTGACCGAGGTTTTGATCCCGGCGGGCTATGTGACGACGGTTTACGATCCGGTCTACCGGCTCACACCCGACGGCAAGCGATATGTGTCGCAGGCATCCGACGAACCGACGACGATACCTGCGCCCGGATTGCCGTTCTCGCTGGTGTTTCGCGCCGAACCCGGCCGGGAGGACGTTCTGCTCAGGATAGCGTCGGCGTATGAAGCGGCGTCGCAACGTCGCGTACCGCCGCCGGATTTTCCACCGTTGTAGCACCGGCCTCGTCTTAGGACTTTGTGGACTTACGGCTTCGATGCGACCGAAAAGGGTCGTCGCAGAATTTTCATACCAGCTAGGCCGTTCCGCGTTTCGCAAAGATCGCGGTTCTTGATAAGATTTTTAAAGATATGACCGCCGCCGCACCCATCGACATCATCCCGCGCCCCCCCGAAGACGCAGTGCCTTGGGAGAAGCTATCGGTCGCACTGGTCGATGTCCTCGGTGGTATGCAGCAGATCGTCACATGCCGACAAGGCGCGCTTTTGCCAAAGAGCTCGTCGCCCTCAAGTCGAACGTGATCGTGCCGAGCACCAATCAAGTCACCGCGATCGTGCAGCAGGAGACCCGCACGATCCCGGTCGTGTTCGTGTTTGTCGGCGATCCTGTCGGCAGCGGTTTTGTAGCAAGCCTAGCCCGGCCTGGCGCGAATATCACCGGATTTGCCAATTTTGAGAATTCAATCGGCAGCAAATGGCTGGAAATTCTGAAAGAGATAGCGCCCAACCTGCGCCGGGTCGCGTTCATCTTCGATCCGGACGCGCCGCCAAATGTCGAATTCATGCATGCAGCCGAGACTGCCGCGCCGGCGGCTGCAGTGGAGCTGATCGGACTTGCGGTACGTAACAGCACGCAGATTGAGGATGGCATCAACGCATTTGCAGTCGAGCCCAACGGAGGCCTGATCGTTGCGCCGCATGCTGTGACGTTAGCAAGTCGAAACCTCATCGTCAGCATGGCAGCACGCTATCGCATGCCAGCGGTCTATAGTGATCGTTACTTTGCCGAGAGCGGAGGATTGCTATCGTTCGGCAACAACACTGCTGATCTGTTTCGCCGAGCGGCGTCTTACGTGGATCTAATTTTGAAGGGTGCCAAACCTGCCGATCTGCCAGTACAACTGCCCACGAAATTTGAAATGGTTGTCAACTTGAAGACTGCAAAAGCCCTCGGGCTCAGCATGCCGACGTTCCTGCTCCAGAACGCTGACGACGTGATCGAGTAGAGGGAATTTGGTGCAGTGCAATTTGGTCGCTTCTGGCCCAGGCTGTGTAAAAAAGGCCTCGTATCGGCACCGTGCGCAGAACAGCGCCGGCATTTGCGCGCTGAGACGCAATTTCTCCTGGAATCCATTCTCCGAGCGCCCGGGACGCTCCCTGGGGCGTCTGCTGGCATTGATTTGAATGCGCAGCATCCCTCGGCTTAGGTCGCCAGGGCCTCCAGTAGCCCGGCCACGCCGATGATCGCCATCACGCGCTTCATGTTGTAGGCGAGCACATTGAGCGCCATTTCGGTTGCCACTTTCGGCAGCCGTTTCGTGAGAAAGTGCGTTGCTCCCATCCAGCACTTGATCGTGCCGAAGGGATGTTCCACTGTCGAACGACGCACTGTCATTCTTTCCGGATGATGATCGAGGCGCGCCTGCACAGTCTCGAGCACGGCTTCGTACTCCCATCGTGAGATGCGACGCACGGTTTCGGGTGTGCACTTCGATTTCAACGCACACGCCCTGCACGCACTCGTCCAGTAACGTCGGATGATCTTGCCGGCATCGTTAGTTGTGGCGCGATAGGTCAGACGCTCACGCGCCGGACAGATATAGACATCGTCTGCCGCGATATAGACAAAATCTTGCTTGCCGAAACGACCTGCCGCCTTTGCGTTCGAGGTCATAGGCTTTGGTAGCGTGACGGTGATGCCCGCTTCCTCGCAGGCGCGAATCTCCTCGCTCGCGTAGTAGCCGCGATCAGCCACAGCATCGAGCGTCTCAACGCCCATCTCGGTTCGCGCCTGCTCCGCCATATTCGACAGTTGATGGCGGTCGGTGCCGACGTTCGTCACCTCGTGGGCCACAATGAGATGGTTCTCGGTATCGACTGCGGCTTGCACATTGTAGCCGACAATTCCGGTGTCCTTGCCGCTCGTCGCCATCGAACGCGCATCGGGATCGGTCAGCGAGATTTGCTTGTCCTTGTTCCTCATCATCTCGGCACCGATCGCATCGAGCCGTGCTATCTCTTCGTTCAGTTTCTCGATTTTGTCCCTGAACCGCGCAACCTTTGCCTGCGGCACCCCATCGCCACGGCGGTCGGCAGTCTCCAATTGCTCCATGTAGCGCGCGATGCTCTCCTCGATCCGCTCCAGACGCCGTTTCATCTTGGCCTCGGTGAAGTTCTTATCGCGCGCGTTGACGGCTTTGAACTTGGAGCCATCGATGGCGACGCTCGCCTCGCTCAGCAAATCAAGATCGCGGCACACCGCCACGAAGCTACGGCAAACCTCACGAATGGCCTTGCCGTTGTCCTTACGGAAATCCGCAATGGTCTTGAAGTCCGGCGCCAGATGCCCCGTCAGCCAGATCAGCTCGATATTACGCTGGCATTCGCGCTCAAGCCGGCGGCTCGACGGAACCCGATTGAGATAGCCATAAATGTATATCTTGAGCAGCGTCGCCGGGTGATAGCAGGGCCGTCCTCTCTCCAGCGGCGCAACCCGACCAAAGCCAAGCTTGCCAAGATCAAGACCATCAACGAAAGCGTCAACCGCGCGAACCAGATTGTCCTCGGCCACATAGTCTTCAAGTTCGGCTGGGAACAAACTGCTTTGGCTCCGGTCAATCCCCTCCACAAAGCCTGACATCCGTCGCTCCCGACCGTCGATTTAAAAAAGAATCATAGCAGCCGTCCGACTTTTCACACAGCCTGGGCCAGGAGCGACATTTCGCACCGCAGCAAATCGCACCATTATCCGATGGCCTCGCCGAGTGGCCGGGCAGCGATTTCATCAACTTCTTCCAACAATCGCTGCTCGTAGACGGGCCACACCCTGCGGATGTCGGATGGAATGAAAAAGGCGAAGACAACAGCAAGCGGGGTCGGGAGACTAACCTGGAAACGAACGCCCGCTGGAATTTTTCCCGAATCACGCAGCCGCCTAAACTCGGCATAAGACGCTTTCGCAGCTTCGGCATATCCGAGGCGGCCAAATTTGACCTGCTGCACGCCTAAACCGGCCTGAACCCGATATTGCGTGTACTTCACCGCACCGCCTTGGATTTCCCGAGAGCCGCCGACTTCGATACCCTGGATGCGGCTCATCGTGTTCTTCTGCCACGCGATCCACTCTAGACGCGGCCCAACCTCCCCGTCCGGCATGCGCTTAACAAGGTCGCCCAGATGAGTCGCGGCGGCTTCGAAAACTTCAGTGACCGTTCCAAGAGGAACACTTCCAACCAGCAACACTGGTCGCGCCCTTTGCGATCCCTGATGTGACTCCAGCATCAAGTCCTCGTTATTTCCGCGCCGCAGATCATGGCGAAATCTCCTCGAGTACCCTTCCCGCGGTTTCGATCGCGAACAAGAAGCAGACTAACGCACCCACGACGCCGACGAGTGCGCATGCGAGGAAAACGCCGCTCAACCCATACACAGGCAGGATCGCGCCAACTGCGTAAGGCCCGGCAATCGACGCGGCGCGGAGCCAGAACGTCGACCAACTCGCGCCCATTGCGCGCAGCCGCGTCGGAAACAGTTCGGGCGTATAAAGGTACAGACCGCCGTTACAAATCGTAACGAAAAGGATGGCTAGAGTGGCAAGGTACATCACGCTTTCTGCGGTGGTGTCTTGCAGCCACCAAAGCACAAATAGCGGCAATGAGCCGATCAGAAAAGCTAAACCAAAGGTCAGTCGCCGACCCAGCCGGTCGACGACGAATGCACAGGCCACAAAGCTGATCAAGCCGACGACGTTAGCCAACAAGCTGTAATTCAGCGCCTGCTGGACTGGCAGTTTGTAGACCCTGGTGAAAATGGTCGGTAGCCAGACGAGCAGGCCGTACGTAATGAAATAGGCGCAGACCCAAAGTACGCTAGCTGTGATCATGCGCGGGAGATAGCGCCCTCCGAACAACTCGGTCCAACTTCCCTTTCGCATCGGCTCGCTGGCGGTAGCGGCAACGGGCGGCAGTGTATCAGGATTACTTTCGCTGATTTCCCGTTCAATCGCGGTTACGATTTTGTCCGCCTCGGCGAGACGTCCCTTAGAAGCCAACCAACGTGGCGATTCCGGGCACCACAGCAGCAGCGTGAATGCTAGCACGGCCGGAAGTGCCCCAAGCACGAATAACCATTGCCAACCAAATCTGGGAACGATCCACGCTCCGACGAGCGCAACTATCAGAAGCCCCACCGGAAACGCGGTCTCGTACAAGAAAAAGAACCTGCCGCGATCCTTGGCGCGGGTGATCTCGTTGATGTACGCGGCTGCAATCGGTACCTCGCCTCCAAGGCCAATGCCTTGAATGAAGCGATACCAGAAAAGCTGGTCGTAGCCAGTCGCAGTCGCACAGACCAGACTCATCAGTCCGAAAATCGCCGTCGTGAAAATCGCTATGCGCAGCCGCCCAAATCGTTCTGCTGCCCAGCCAAAAAACAGAGCACCGATTGCTTGGCCGGCAAAGCCGATCGCAATAAGCGGCCCGATCTGCTGAGGAGCTATCTTAAAAGTTGGAATGATCACTGGTAGGACGTAGGCGATTGTAAGTGAATCGAAGGCATCGAAAAAAGTGGCAACACCGACTATGAGCCGCGTGCGGACGTGCCACCAGCTCGTAGGCAACCGTTCGATCCTAGCAGTGATAGATTGCTCTGACAGGACGGGGGTGGCGCTCATTGCTTCCTCTCCCGATTTCATCGGCCAGCTTGTTACTGGCTTTGCGTTTCTGCGCCTACTTACGGCGTACTGGTCGTCGCCTCCCAGCTTCAGGCAGCGATGCGAGCATTGCTGATTTCGATCACGTCGAGATTCAACTTTCTGAGCAATCCATAGATCGTGTCGATCTCCTCCTGCTTTGGCTTTGGCATTGGAGCGCGCATGAATGGATTTGGAATGAGCCCGCGCAGCCAAGTCGCGGTCTTGTACCGAATATGTAGCCGTCCCATGTCGGCGATGTATTCGTGAAGCTCCGAGAGACCGCTCTGCCAGATTGCGCAGGCCCGTTCGAAGTCGCGTTGATCCCACGCCTCGAGATGTTCGAGCATCGGCTCCTTGGCAAAGGTCCAGAACCCGCTCAGCGTGCCGTCGAACATGTCGGTCGCGCGGTATTCGTGGAAGCGCGAAGCAAGGGCGCCCATGACGGCGACTGGCCGATCGAGCGAGCGCAGGCCCTTCGCGATGATGCGGAAGCCGTCATACATGTACGTCATCTTCCAACCCACGACGTTCGGCACCTCACGGCAGATGCGAAGCGTCGCTGCGAGCGGCAAACCTGGATGGAACGGCGGTTTGGCTCCGCCAACGGGATGCGTGACGATCGGCAGATCGACTGCGCGGTCCTGCGCGATGATCTGATCAAGCCAAATTTCAGGATAGCCGTCCGCGTCCCAGCAGGAGGTCACGTCCTGCGCGCCGCCAGGCGGGGTCACGAAGATGCCATCGACGCCGAGCGCCTTGCAGTCTTTGGCAGTTTGCACGGTCTCTTCAGTCGTTAGCGCCCATGTGCCGGCGATGATCGGTAACTTGCCATGCGCCTCTTCCATTGCAATTTCGAGCACGCGCCGCTTCTCTTCGCGCGAAAGGTAGAAAATCTCCCCGGCTTCCGGATTGATGCAGAGCCCGCCTTCCCGCGCAAAGCGGGGATCGTCGGCAAAATAGCGCACGTAGCTGCGGTAGGCCCCTTCGTCGATCTTGAAGGACTTGTCGAGCGGTAAGAGCACCGCAACGTAACGACGATGGCCGATCGTGGTCATCACGACCTCCCCGAGGGATTGGGAGACGCCGGACATCTGGCGTTCCTTCAGGGTCTGACTCATAAGGACCTTGTCTATGAATGCAATTTAGTTATTCTAATCAGCACATGAACCTTATTTATGATCGGCCATGAACCTCAACGCCGTTGATCTTAATCTTTTGGTGGTCTTTGACGCCCTCGTATCGGAACGAAATGTATCGCGCGCCGCCGAAAGGCTTGGTGTGACGCAACCAGCCGTAAGCCACGCCTTGAAACGGCTTCGTCACGTGTTCAAGGATGATTTGATGACGCGCGGTCCGCATGGCATGCAGCCCACCGGGCGCGCGCTGTCGCTTTACCCCGCAGTTCAATCCGTGCTCGCGGATGTCCAGTCGATTGTCAGCACTGGAAAGGTTTTCGATCCGGCGACCACATCGCACACCTTCCGTCTGTCGACGAGCGACGCCATGAGCGTCGAAGCACTTCCGTTAATCATGCGGCATATCCGTCGAGAGGCGCCGAAGATAGACCTCGTAATAAGTACATCAGGCCCTCAGGACTCCTGCCGTCGCATTGCGGACGACGAGGTCGATCTAGCAATCGGTGTGTTTCCTCACGTGCCAAAGGAGCTCGGTAGCGCCGCTCTCTATCGCGATGAATTGATCTGCATTGCGGATAAGCGAAACAAGCGACTGAAAAATGGACGCATGGAGCTGGAGGCCTACCTTGATTCTCCGCACGTCACGGTCGCTCGCAACCGCGACAGCGGCATCCAGGTCGATGAAATTCTCGATTCAATGGGCATTCCACGTCGCATCGTCGTCGCAGTACCTCATTATCTCAGTGTTCCCGCGCTGATCCGCGGCACTGATCTGGTGGCGCTTTCCCGCAAACGTCTGCTGTCGGTCTTTCGAATGTCGTCTGAGCTGGTTGTGTTTCCTGTACCGCTTCCCATGAAGGTGCCAGATCTCAAATTCATTCAGATATGGCACAAGCGTTACGAGCGTGATCCTGGCCATCGTTGGCTTCGAGATTTGGTTCTTAGGGCAGTACAGGAGAGCGTGGGATCTGGTCACGGCCCAA
>CAWCQV010000028.1:0-1236144 GCA_963797775.1 uncultured Alphaproteobacteria bacterium
CGCGTTCCGAGGCGGAAATCATAAATACCGCGCCTCGTTTAAGCTGGCCCCTTTTCAAATCAGGGCTGGTCCCTTTTGAGCCTAAAGCGGCAGATTTTTGACCTGGGTCAATGCCGGTGGGTCATCCAACCGTCATGGTGCTGGTGTGGACAACGAACGCCAACTCCCGCCGCTTTGCCCGAACTGCGCCAAGCCCATGCGTTTTACGCGTCTTATTCCGGCCATTGGTGCAATTCCGGAACTCTATTCCTACTACTGCGACGCATGCAGTGAATCGATTACGGAGGTCGGCGAGCCGGGAGAGCGGCGCGATCTATTAAGTTATTTCGAGGTAGGCCGCGCGGCTTCTCGCCCTAATTGACCTTTGGACCGGAGGAAGGTGGTTATGTTCAAGCACATTCTCATTCCTACTGACGGCTCGGAGTTGACCAGGAAGGCCATTCAAAGCGGTATCGCTTTGGCAAAGTCAGTAGGCGCTAAGGTGACTGGGATTACGGTAACAGTTCCGTCACAGATTTTTGCGGATACAACTCCAACGAATACGTCAGCTGAAAAATACCTCGATCAGATCAAGGATGCCGCCACGGCGGTCGGTGTGAATTGCAGCGTCATCCACGCCGAGCACGAACAGCCTTATCAGGCCATTATCGATGCGACGAAAAGGAATGGATGCGACCTGATCGTGATGGCCTCACACGGTCGACGCGGCGTTTCCGCATTGATGCTCGGCAGCGAAACCGTCAAGGTGCTCACGCACTCCACCATTCCGGTGCTCGTCTATCGCTAGTTTACCGTAGGAATATGCATACCGATTGGAGCAATTCGCGGACATCCGCGCGTATGTCAAGCCTGGTTCATGCGTCATGAAGGGTCCAGCCCGACGCTGGAGCAGTCTTGCCTCCGCATCTGCCGCGCGTAAGGCCGTTGACACGTCGCCGCATACGCCACCTGGAAGCTTTGCGACCTTGACCATCGGTGCGTTGGGTATCGTCTACGGCGATATCGGTACTTCGCCGCTCTACGCAATGGATGCGCTATTCCGCGCCCGTGCCAACAGTGCGCAGATGCCCGCTGAGGTGCTCGGCGGCGTATCGCTAGTGATTTGGACAATCACCATCATCGTGGCCGTCAAATATGCCATCCTCGTCTTGCGCGCGCGAAACGACGGTGAGGGCGGTGTCTTCGCGCTCTATGGCCTTCTTGCCGAACATAACAAAAGGGGCACGAGGCTGCTGTTATGGTCCTTGATGCTTGGGGCGGGATTGCTGTTCGGCGATGGCATCATCACGCCCGCGATCAGCGTGCTCTCGGCAGTGGAGGGGCTGCAAGTCGCAACGCCGGCCTTGGGCAGCGCGGTTATTCCGATCACGATCGGGCTTTTGACCGCACTGTTCGCGATCCAATTCAAAGGCACTTCGGGGATCGGAATCGTATTCGGCCCCATTCTTATGATCTGGTTTGTCGTCATCGCCATCCTTGGCGTTTGGCAGATCGAACATCACCCGCATATTCTCGCTGCTTTCAATCCCATTCTCGGCCTGGAATACCTGCGGCACGCGGGCCTGTTCGATGCGCTCCTGATCCTTGGCGCGTTGATGCTGGTCGTCACTGGCGGTGAGGCGATGTATGCCGACGTCGGCCATTTTGGCGTTTGGCCGATACGGGCGAGCTGGTTTTCGGTCGTATATCCCGCCCTCTTGCTCAACTATCTCGGGCAGGGCGCTTATATGTTGAGTGGCGCACCGCTCGCGGGCGGCAAGCTCTTCTACAGCCTCGTACCGCCGCAGCTGCTTTATCCGATGGTCTTGCTCGCCACCGCCGCGACCGTCATCGCGTCGCAGGCGCTGATTTCCGGAGCCTTTTCTCTTGGCGTGCAAGCGATCCGCCTGGGTCTGTTTCCACGGCTTGATCTTCTGCACACCCATCAGGCGCACGCCGGTCAGGTCTACGTGCCTTTCATCAACTGGTCAGTTTGCTGTGGCTGCATTCTTCTCGTCGTGGCATTCGGCTCAAGTTCGGCGCTGGCGGCGGCGTACGGGTTGGCCGTATCCGGAGTTATGGTCATAACTTCGCTCGCGATGTTTCCGATCGCCCGTCATTACTGGAAGTGGGGGGCTACCAGAGCTGGTTTGGTGTGGGGCGCACTGTCCACGGTCAACGCCGCCTTTCTGGTCGCGAGCTCGCTCAAGTTCGTTGAAGGCGGATACGTGCCGCTTTCGATCGGCATCGCTGTATTCGTGCTGATGACGACATGGCGTTGGGGCCGCAAGGCGACCTTTGCGGCCTATTCCGCGAAATCCACGATGACGATGGCGGAGTTGGTCGCGCTGCATCGAACCTGCAAAGTATTCATGGAGCGAAACGCGCTTGTGATGTCGCCTAAGCCGCTGCGGCTACCGACCGATCGCACTCCGGCGCTAATGCAAATGCTATGGGAGCGGCATGGCATCCTGCCGCGGAACTTGATCTTTGTCGAAGTCACCCACCGCAAGGTCCCCTACATCAGGGACAATCGTTATCGAGTGACTGTTTTCGACCAAGACAGAAACCGAGGCGGCATCGTCGGCGTCGAACTGAGCTTTGGCTTCATGGAGGAGCCGAATGTCGAGCGATTTCTGGAAGAGATGGCGCGGCACAAGGAGATCGATCTTCCGACCGATCGGCGTCAATGGATTGTGCATGCCTCGCACGAAAACCTTGTGCCGCTCAGGCGGATGAGCCTGCTCAGGCGCCTGCGGTTCCGATTGTTCGTGCTCCTGCGTTTGGTTTCGCAGCCCGCTTATTACTATTATGGACTCGGCGATGAGGTGGAACTCTCGGTCGAAATAATCCCGGTACGGGTCCGATAGCTGAGCAATGCCTGCTGTTCACCCAGCGCTTCGATTGGCGCAGTGATATGTCTGGTCTCAGGTGAGAAGCGAAAGTCACCGACGCGCACCCAAAACCGGTGCGCGAGGTTGTGGTGAAAGATCTTGCATCAATTTATTCGGGCTTTCCTGACCGCCGGAGCGTTATGACGCGGTGATGGCTGCGCACGAACTGTTTCAGGTAGAGCCGGTTCAATAAAGCCGGGGTCATTTGATGAGCGGGCCAGATGCGCAGCGGCCATCGCAAATTCTTTGTGGTCGGGGCGGCCGCCGCGACAGGAACTGGACTAAACTTCAGAGAAAGCGAGGATGTCATGCCAAGCGACAAACGTTGGGTCGGAACCTGGGCGGCTGCTCCGGCGCCGGCAGAAGGCGTCGTCGGTTTCAACAATCAGACGATCCGTCTGAACCCACGCTTTAGCATCGGCGGCGAGCGACTGCGTGTGCGGATCTCAAATGCCTATGGCAATCGTCCACTGATCATCGGCGCCGCGATGATCGCGTTGCGCGACAAGGGTCCGACGATTGTCGCAGGCACTGGCCGCAGGCTAGGCTTCGGCGGCCGCGACTCGGCCGTCATCGCAGCCGGGGCGGTGCAGTACAGCGATGCAGTTGACCTTTCCGTTCCACCACTCGCTGATCTCGCGGTCAGTTTCCATCTGCCCAGCGAAGTGCCGGCGAATTTCGCGATAACCGGCCGCTACGCAAGGCAGACCAATTACATCTCGCCACCTGGCAATTTCGCCGCTGAGACAGTGACACCGGTTGGGAATCTGACCGACCAGTGGTTCTTCCTCTGCGGCGTCGACGTGCTCGCGCCGAGCGACGCGCTCGGAGTAGTCGCGCTCGGCGACTCACTGACCGACGGCAACATCTCGACGATCGACGCCTTCTGCCGCTGGCCAGATCAATTGGCGCGGCGGTTCGTCGCCCGCGCAGGCAGACCGGTCGGCGTAATGAACAACGGGCTCGGCGGCAACCGCATCCTGCACGACATCCGCGGCGACAGCGGGCTCCGGCGCTTCGACCGTGACGTGCTGGCGCAGCCGGGCGTCACGCACGTCATCGTCATGCTCGGCACCAATGATCTGCGTAATCGGTGGGCGAAGCCCGAGGAGGAGGTCACAGCCGAGCACATGATTGCTGGCCTGCAGCAGATGGCGCTGCGAGCCCACTCGGCCGGCATCAAGATCATTGGCGCAACGCTGACACCGTTCGGCAATGAGACCTACATGGCCAATGCCTGGACCCAAATGCGCGAGATGCACAGGGTCGCGGTCAACGCCTGGATCCGGGAGAGCGGTGTGTTTGACGGTGTCGCCGATTTCGATGCCGCGTTGCGCGACCCCGAAATTCCGACCCAGATGCGTGCCGTGGACGACTGCGGAGACGGGCTGCACCCGAGCGACAACGGTTACTGCAAGATGGGCGACGCGATCAACCTCGCGCTATTCGCTTAGAAGCTGCAGTGAAAGATGATCGGCTAAAGGAGCTTGATCAAGGGATTGGTGCTCGGTCTGCCGTAGTTCTCACTGTGCCGGGAACTAACGGGTGGAGGGCACTGGAAAGACGGAAAATTACGCCTAGGGTTGCCCGGGGGTTGCTCGACGAGTTTGGGAGGACGCAATGAAAATCAGTCTTTCGGGGCGGGCTGCTATCGTCACTGGTGGCAGCAAGGGTATCGGCCTTGCGGTGGCGACGCGGTTCGCGGCCTCGGGCGCCGATGTCGCTATCGTCGCGCGCAATGAGGCGCCGCTCAAGGAAGGGGTCGCGGCTATTAGGAAGGCGACCCAGACTCGCGTCATCGGGGTTCAGGCTGATGTCAGCAAGGCGGCCGACATCGAGCGTGCCTACGACGAAGTGATGAGGGCGTTCGATAAGGTCGACATCATCGTCAACAATGCAGGAACGTCACGGGCGATGCCATTCGAGAAGGTCACCGACGAGATCCTTTTCGACGACCTCGAACTGAAGCTGTTCGCAGCGGTGCGATTGATCCGGCTGGTCGCGCCCCAGATGAAGGAGCGACGCTGGGGCCGCATCATTAACGTGCTCAACATCGGAGCCAAAGCGCCGCGACCTAACAGCATGCCGACTTCGATATCGCGCGCGGCAGGCATGGCGATGACTAAGGCGCTGTCGCACGAGTTGGCGCCGCACAACGTGCTAGTGAATGCCATGCTCGTCGGCTTCATCCGCGCCGACCAGCATGTGCAGCTGGCGAAACGGGCCAATATGACGGTCGAGGAGTACTACAAGGCGCACGAAAAGGAGATCCCAATCGGCCGCGCAGGCGAGGCGGAGGAATTCGCGAATCTCGCCTGCTTCCTGGTGTCGGAGCAAGGCAGCTATATCATTGGTACGGCGATCAATGTCGACGGCGGGCGTTCGCCCGTGGTGTGATGATCCGCGTGCGCATTCCCAGTTCGGGCCGACCGTTCATTGAGAACGCCTAAATCACCCGAAGCGATATTCTTGATTCAAGAACGTGAGGGCGATGGAAATTTCCTGGGCGCAGAATTTGTCAAGTGTGCGGCGACAGCCAAAGCAATGTTAAGCGGCGTCAGTTGCTTTGGACAGCCCGGTTCCCTTGGACGACTACCGCACCGAAATGCTCAGCCCGCTGAGGTCGGCGTTGATCTGCAAGCCGACTTGCATGCCGGATAGGGTCAGAATGGCGCCCTTCTCGTTGCGCAGCACGATGGCCTGCCCGCCGACGCCGAGCGCGGCTCCGCCGCCGAGAGCGCCATAGATGCCAGCGACGTCGTAAGGGCTGCGTATGTTGGTGACAGTGCCGTAGAAGTTCGTCGCCGAGGCGCCGAACAGAAAGCCCGCGCTCAAGCCACCAATCGAGATCGGGTAGCGCCGGCCATGGAAATACAGCGTGCCGCTACCGCCCGACACGCCAATGATCCAGCCCCCCTTTATCACCTGGAAGCCAATCGTGCCGCTATCAGCCCGCACGGCGGAGACGAGACCAGCGCCTGCGAGCGCGACCATCAGCGCAGTCACGACCGCACGAAGTCCTAAATGCAATCGCATAGTTGTCCTCCTTGGGACTTTGGCCAAACGGTAACGACTTCCTGGGCAATGTCAGCTTCTGACGCGGACATTGGCCGGCCGCTCATCATTGTTAGTAATTATTTGTCGGGCCAGGCCGGGCGGCACCGCATCCCCCGACACGCTGCCGCCCAGCCCAAAAGCCTGAGTGAGGCAGAAAACTCCACACGGCCCCAAGCGCGTACGCTGCTTGGAGCTCTTTTTTGTGGCGGCGATGCGTTTATTCGTCATCACATCGAGATTGTTGTGGGTCGTGGCCTCGCGGCCACACTAAGGGGCAGAGCTTGCCGACAAAGCCCGCATGGCTGAAAACCTTAGTATCTCCAAAGGTCTGATCGTCGCCGAAGCTGTAATGATGCACAAGGCGCCAACGGCCTATTCTTCGTGATCGCCATTTTGCGCCTTCGCTCAAGCACAGCACGACCCACATGGAGCCACCGCGTCAGCGACTTTGCGCCAGATCAATGTTCACCTGCCGGCTTTCGGGTTGGAATAGAAAAAGATCAGGAGAGATTGGCGATTGGTCTGATGGCTCAGGTTCTAGAGCGATAGCCACACCGAGAAGAGCATCCACGATCGCCTCGCGCGTGGGCCGCGCGGCAACTATCTGCGCGACTGGATCTATGGCGGCATCGACGGCGCGATTACCACATTCGCCATAGTAGCGGGCGTCGTCGGCGCCGACCTTTCGTCCTCGATTGTCCTGATCCTCGGCTTCGCCAATCTGCTTGCCGATGGCTTTGCGATGGCAGCGAGCAATTATATCGGGACCAAGTCCGAACGCGACGAATACGAGCGCGTGCTCGGCATCGAGCGGCGGCATATCGCTTTGGTCCCGGACGGCGAACGCGAGGAGATCAGGCAGATTTTTGCGGCCAAGGGATTTACCGGCGACGATCTCGAACGGGCGGTCAGTGTCATTACCTCCGATGTTGCGCTGTGGACCAGAACGATGGCGACCGAGGAATATGGCCTTGCCCCAACGCAGAGGTCGCCGGTGCTGGCCGCCCTGAACACATTCGCAGCATTCATTGTGTGCGGCGCCGTACCGCTGGTCAGCTATCTCTCGGCCGGCGGCCTTGCCGCCTGCGTGTTCGCCACCGGACTGACATTCTTCATCGTCGGCGCCGTGAAAAGCCGCTGGTCGCCCGCGGGCTGGTTGCGATCGGGTCTCGAGACTTTCATCATCGGCATGAGTGCGGCCGCCTTGGCCTTTGCGGTCGGCTATATTCTGCGTGCCGGCTTTAACATGCCGGCCGCATAGCCGCAGGCAACCTCGGCCGGTGTCAAAACGCGTGGACTGAAAGTGCTTCTACCAGGCGCCGGCTTTGGCTTGGCGGCTAGCTGGTCGTTTGTGTCTTACGTGTCTGACGACGCCATCCGAACCCTTATCGGGACCGATGACCGAATTAGCGGCGTTATGTCACCCATCGGCATCTCATTGCGAAGGCAACGCAGCGGCGGTAGCAACTCTGCCCCCCGTGCTATCAACAAATTGCCGGAAAGTTGGGCTTTTTCGTAACGCCTCTTGACCGGCTGTAATGAGAGTTTCAACTTCATCCGGGGTCAACTTGAACCGTGTTGGTATCGACTGGAGCGCAAAGGCTCGCTTAGGACCAAGTTGCTCAAAATTAATGCGCCCTACGAAGACTCTTAGATCGCGGCAATCCCATTTTGCCGTAACTCCATAACTTTGACGCTCGCTTGGCGACAAGCCGCAACGCCAATGTATCAAGGCCTCATGCCATTTGGCCATTATCTGGTCGAATGCCGTGAAACTTGAGCGCGCGCTAGAGTCGATAGCTGTATCCGCGGCAGCTTGAACGATTTCGGGCGCCGTTGGACCATCCGCGCTCTGCGCCCAATCTCCCGACGGGCCCCTTCCGGCATCAACAACAAGAAACAAAAGACGATGAACCTTGACCGCTCGTTGTGCAGTAAGCGGCCCATACGGTGTGGCTGCGGCTAATCTCTCGATTGTAAGTCCAGACAGCCCATAGTTATCGACGAGCCCGCCGTCTAGCAGCTTGATGAACGGCACCGAGCCGTCGCGATAGCGGGCGATCGCATCGGCGTACTCCTTGAGCAACGGAGGCGCCGTTTGGTTAGTTTGTGCAGCAACAATCCAGGCGGGAAGCTGTGGCTCACAGCGATTGGCATATGAGGCAATAACAGTCGGCGCGAAAACAACGGGCATCGCGGCGGATGCAGCGACGGCGCTGGCGATGGGGTAGGAATTTAGATCGCTGCAGATGGCCTTGAACGTCATACTATCAAAAATGAAAGGTACTCGATTATACACGTCCGAAGCATTGATAAAGACATGAGGTCTATTTGCAGAATGAAGATCTTTAAACGTGGCGCCGTGAAAGAGGTTGTTGTCGAGCCATTGCGAAAATTGGGTATCATTGAGGCCGCCCTGGTATGCGCGAAAGACATTTTCCGGCATAAATGGAGTTCTTAGTGACTCCTCTGCATCGCGCAGCAGAAAGCGGTCACGGAATTTCGACAGGGCTGTTTTGCCCTCAAGGCCAAAATACGCGGCGGTGACTGCACCACCAGATACTCCAGAAACATAATCAATCCGATCAAGGAGCGTGCCTTTTCTAGCCGGACCGGCCTCCATACGGTCGAGCTCTGAGAGTACGCCATATGAAAAAGCAGCGGCACGAGTACCTCCGCCAGAAAAGGCAAGGCCTACGAGCAAATCATCGCTATTCGTTTGAATGCTGTCGCGTGCCCCCAAAGGCGCCGCATTCGCTGGGCCCGCCAATGGGATGTTGATGGGCACATTGTGGATCGTTGCGCATCCCGAAAGCACGAGTGCGCCGATGATTAGAGATGCGAGGTGCGTAAGGTTAGGTGAAATTGTGCGAATCCCCGGCCCGGATCTTCTTTAGAAGCTAAAAGAATTATGATGAGATTGAGGCTGTGCTCCTGCGGCAAACGCAGACCTGCATTGAAACGGCCGTTTGAAATTTAAAACCGCGAGGCGCTGCCGTGATCATGGGGCTTGGTATGCTTCTTGTCTTTGGCGCCACTGGCGAGCTTCAGTTTGCTAGCGGAGCAGGAGTGCGGCCGGACCATCCGATTATGCAGCATTCTTTGACATGTAGCGGCCACGCTAAGAGATTGCTCAAGCCGCGAATATTTACTCGCCCGGCGTGGCCTGGATCTGCGACGTCGGCTTTGTGACGACTGTATTGTTGTCGGCCGTTCGCCGGCTCAAGCTGCCTATCGGGCGCAGGGAATTATTCGATCAGATTGGCGACGCCTCCGGTCGTGCACTGCTGCGACGAGGTCGTTGGGCTCACATAGACGCCTCAACCGGCTGCGAGACTCGATCCGCACCACACTTGGCGACACATTAACGCGACCTCACCGGCATTGAGCCGATCTCGCTTTCTGGTTGGAGAATTAAGCCTCGACTAATGCGAGTGCGGCTGAGGTAGCGAATCGAGCGGGTCAGCCATGTCGCTTAGCGGGTATCGAATTGATCTAAATCAAGGGGATTACTTCGATCGGTCCGAAGGTGATGCGAGCCAATAGAGGAGGGTCAAAATGATAGACCTAACCGGTGGAGAGGAAAAGCGATCACGCTTCCAAGCTTTATGGCGCGTGCTAAGCGATTGGGTCACGGGGGGGTCCCCATCCTGGGAGTCATGCTGCGGCGAACTGGAAATCGAGCGCATCGCCCGCGACGTGCGCATGACCCCTGCCGAGCTGCACGCCGTCGCCAAGCGTGGCCCTGGGGCAGCCGATCTTTTGCTCCGTCGCATGGCCGCGCTTGATCTCGACCCGGCGGAGGTCGCCCAGGTCGGGCCGCAAACGTTCCGCGACCTGCAACGCGTATGTTCACTGTGCGAAAGCAAGCGGCGCTGTATGCGAGACCTTGCGCACAATGCCGCAGCGCCGCTGTGGCAGGATTACTGTCCGAACGCGCAAACGCTCATGGCGCTCGACGTGCAGCCCTGGGCATCGCGGCGTGAGTGGTAACAGAAACGCATGCTCGCCCCGATTATCACCGCGCCGCTGTTCTACTCAGTGGCCTTCCGGCGGTGATTTTTCTCGGCCTTGCTGTTGCCGATAGTCATATCGGCGCGATTGGAGCGGCGGAATGTGAAAGTGCTGCTGCCGGCCGAAGCAAAAGCACGATCCCCGGGGGGCTGTTCTTGGGTGCGGTTTCCGGCTTCATGTCGTTTGCCAGCCAAGGCGGCGGGCCGTCCCTTTCAGGGTTACACGCTGCCGCAGCAATTACCGAAAATGACCTTAGTCGGGACCACCACGCTCATTTTTGCCGCCGTCAACGCGCCCGGACAATTCTCGGTCAAGAACATCGCGACCTCGCTCGCGCTGTTGCCGATTGCGGTCGCGGCGAAACTTCGCCGGCATCTGGATGGTCAGGATGGTACCAACGGCGCAGTTCTATCGCATCACCTACGTTCTGCGCTCCATTCTCGGGTTGCTGCTGCTTTCAGAAGGCTCCGCCCCATCTGCTGCGTTGATCGTGTTGAGACACGCATTGATGAGAATAGAGGCGAAGGAGTTATTCGCGGGCACTTTGATCTAAATCAATGAATTCCACTGTGATCGATCTAGGACTTAAACTGAAGTCGCAGGTTTGAGGAGAATCAGCGATGAACTTCATCCGTGAAATGATTGAAACGTTCAAAAACGCCATTGCGACGCAGCGTGCAGTCTCGCGGTTCATGTGCGAAGGTTGTGAATTGCGCGATGAGTGCAGTCTTCCTGCCCGAAGACGACAATTATGCTGGGAAACACGCGCCTTTCTTCCGCGATGGCGGTGAAAAAATCCAAGGCCGCCTTTGCTGACTTGGTCCGTTCCTCTGGATTGCCGTCCGCAACCCGAATTAGCCTTGAATTTTGGTCCGCAAAGCCTTCCAGCACCGGCGGCGGCGGAGTTTGATGAGGAGCCTCCAAAAAATGGGTTGATCTTTTCGGCATAAACTCGATTAAATATTCGTCAAGCTGTTCGACAGCGCTAGACTTATAATTATAAAATAGCAATGGAGGCTGACATGACAGAAACACCGCGGGATCAAGCGAACGAATTTTCCCGACGGACCACTCTGCTTCGCAGCGCCGCTTGTGCCGCCGGAGCGATAGCCTCGCTGCTTCCGGTGAGAGAAGCCGCCGCGAAAATGGCGCAGACGGGGGTTGCTTATCAAACCACGCCAAAAGGGGATCAACAGTGCAGTAATTGCTCGCTTTTTCAACCGCCGAGCGCCTGCACCCTGGTCGACGGCACGATCAGTCCGTCCGGCTGGTGCAAATTCTGGGTCAAGAAAGCCGGGTGATCACGACTTAGTCGCCGCTTGCAACAAAAGCGCGGCGCAAAGCTCGGTGCGGCCGTAATAAGCCCCCTTGGCGATACAAGCCTGGCAGCGCCGCGGATGGCCTGACCATGCGAAATGCCGTCGGGTATCGCAGCTCTAGTCGCGCCAAATCGTCAGGACCCAAATTGATCCCACGGCTTACCATCCTCGGCACAGCAATTGATACGGATTGGCTGGCATGATGTAGGTCAAAAGGGCGGATAAACGGTTGAATGCCCGCAATCATTCGGCGATGCACCTCTCACGAGGACGACGGGGGTACCCCCTGGAAACATGCTCGGGTCGATTTCGTGATTGGCGGAGGTGACACGATTTCTCCTTTGTCAATGGCAATGTTGCCGAAAAGCATCATTCACAGAAGAAAACGATAATGTGCCTAATTCGACATAGGCATCTCTGAGTTTACTTCCTATCCTGCCTTCAGCCCCTGAGTCACCGCTCGCACGCGGGGTCGTGCGTGCGGTCGCTGGGATTGGCTGGCTCAGAATGCGCGGCGAACGCGGCCAATTTGTTCAGATAGGGCATTTCGTCTGTGCGGTTGCACTGACGTTCGTGCTCTCCTTTGTTCTGACAATCGGATTTGCCTCGCACGCGGAAGCGCTGCCGAGCTTTGCGCGACAGACCGGTCAGCCTTGCGGAGCCTGCCATACCGATTTTGCCGGCCTGACGCCTTATGGACGACGCTTCAAGATAGGTGGTTATACCTATGGCGGCGGCCAGTACCGCACAGCGCTGTTTCCAAGCTCCGACGATTCGAGCGACAGCGAAGCAAAGAAATGGGTGCCGCCGATCTCAATGATGGCCATTGTCGGCTTCACCAATACCGAAGCGCCGCAACCGCCGCCGACCGATCCGTACAAGACCAACAACAATCTGGTCGTTTCGCCCCTGAGCTTCTTCTGGGGCGGCGCCATCACCGACCATATCGGCGCGTTCGCGCAGCTGACCGACGCCGGGCCGCCGACCACCGCTTCGATCGGCAACGATCCCTACGTCCACAACTGGACCTGGGACAATACCGACATCCGCTATGCCGACTCGACGAGTATCGGCAACATTCCCGTTACCTACGGCATCACGGCCAATAACGGGCCCACCGTTCAGGATCCTTGGAATACGACTCCGGCTTGGGGCTTCCCCTACGCCGCATCGACCGTCGCGCCCACCCCCGCAGCCGGCACCATCATCGACGGCACCTTTGCCGCGCATGTCGGCAGTGTGGGCGCCTATGTCTCCCTCGACGACATGTTCTACCTCGAATTTTCGGCGTATCGCACGCTGGATGCCAACATACAGAACGCCTTGGGCACCGATCCATTCGGCGCACCGGGCCAGTTCGACTTTGCGCCCTATTGGCGAGCGGCTTTTGAACCGCACTGGGGCAACAACTGGTTTGAGATCGGAACGTTCGGCATGGCGGCCGATATTCATCCATGGGCGTCGCCGCCGTCGGCGCCGGTCACCGGCCCGGTCACCACCGCAATTTTCCCGCAAACGGATAAATACACCGACGTCGGCTTCGACTCGCAATATCAATACCAGGGCGACAATTTCTGGTTCACGTTGCGCGGCACCTATATTCACGAATCGCAAAAGCTCGATGCAAGCTTCGCCAACGGTCTTTCCGCCAATCCGAGCGATACGCTCAACGAGGCCAAGGCCTATGCGTCGCTCGCCTACGGCAACGACAATCGGATCGTGTTGACCGGCCAATATTTCAGCACCTGGGGCACTCCTGACGTCGGCTTGTACGGCGGGCTTGCCAGCGGCTTCAGCCCAAACAGCAACGGCTGGATCGCCGAGATTGCTTACATCCCGTTTATCACCAGTCCTGCACCGGGCTGGCCGTGGTTCAACGCACGCATCGGACTGGAATACACCTGGTACAACCAGTTTGACGGAACCAGCGTCGGCGCCAGCGCCAACAACACACTGTTCGTTTATCTTTGGTTAGCGATGTAGCAGGCCAGAGGGTTCGCGATGAGAGCAACACTGTTCGGAGCCGCTGCAGTTTCGCTGCCGATCGCCTCTGTCGCATTCGGCGCCGATCTCGCAGCGCCGCCAATCGCGCCGGTGCCGCCTGCGCACTTCAGCTGGACGAGCTGCTACGCCGGCGGCAATGTTGGCGGCGGATTTGGGCAAAAGAATCTCAACGACACTGCCGGCATCCTATCCCCCAATACCGGGTTTACCTCCGCCAATCTCGACATTAGTGGTTATCTGCTCGGCGGCCAAGTCGGATGCGACTATCAATTCGCGTCCAGTTGGGTCCTCGGCATCGAAGGCGCGGCCTCAGGCGGCGACATCGGCGGCAAAACCACTTTTGTGACGCCCGAAATCGTCGGCAACTCCGCAACCTTCAAGGACACAACAGACTTCCTGAGCAGCGTGACCGCACGCGCCGGCTTCGCGTGGGATCACTGGATGCTCTACGGCAAAGGCGGCGTCGGCTTTGTCAACGACCGCTACAACGTTGCTGACGCCCTTGCGACGTACAATTTCGACGGGGTGGAGACTAGGCTCGGATGGACCACGGGTGTCGGCGTTGAATGGGCCCTGTGGGACGATTGGTCGGTCAAGCTCGAATACGATTATTACAACTTCGGCACGCGCAACGTGACCTTTGTCGAGGAAAGCGGTGCGTTCCCTTCCGGCCCCGAGAACATCAAACAGACCATTCAGACCATCAAGCTCGGTCTGAATTTCCACGTCTCTGCCTGGCCATGAAGACGCGATGAGTCGATGACAGGAAGCGCTCGAGCCATTCTGAGAAGCGGACGATGCGGACAGAATTGATGACGATCGTGAGTCTGATAAGAATGGCCTGCTATGGGTCACTGTTGGCGCTCGTTTTCGCCTCCCCGGCCCGCGCGCAGGATGCGAATACGGCTGCCGTGTCGGAGAAGGAAGTTCAGGCCAAGCTCGCTTATTGCGAGGTGTGCCATGGCGTCGCGGCGCAAGGTTTCAACGGCTACTATCCGATACCGCGACTGGCGGGACAACAGATTGCCTACATCGAGAACGAATTGCAGGGTTTCGTCGAGCACAAGCGGACCAATAATATCATGTTCAACGTCGGACACGTGTTGAGCCCGGCGATGATCAAGGCGCTCGCCACCGACTTTCACGATCTCAATCCAAAACCGCTCGGTGGCGCGCCGAAGGACCTTATGCCCGCCGGAGAGAAAATCTTTCAGCAGGGGTTGCCCGACGCCGGCGTTCCGCCATGTGCCTCCTGTCACGGTCCGGAGGCCAAAGGCAACGACCAATTTCCCCGCTTGGCAGGTCAGCTCTATCCGTATCTCGTAAGCCAATTGACCAATTGGGCCAACGAGCGCGGCGAGACCAATTCGAGTGTCATGGCGCCAATTGCACACAGCTTGACGCCGCCGCAAGTTAAAGCCGTCGCGGCCTATCTCAGTTATTTGGAGTAACGTCGTGCGCGCCTGCAAAACAATGGAAGTCGCCGCGCCGACAATGAGCCTATGGAACGTAACGGCCCGGGGCCTGCGCTCGGCACTCCTTGCAACTGTTCTGACGGCTGCCTTTGCTGGCACCGGTCGCGCTGGCGATATTCAGGACAAGCTTGGCTACTGCAAAGACTGCCACGGGCCATCGGCGCAAGGCTATCGCGGCTATCTGCCCATCCCACGCCTCGCCGGACAGCAGCCCGAATATCTAGAAAATCAGCTGCGCGCTTTTATCGAGCATCGTCGCACCAACAATATCATGTTCAACGTGGCCCATGCGTTGAAGCCCGGAATGGTAAAGGCGCTTGCCGAGAGTTTTCATAAGCTCAATCCGCCTCCCATCGGCGGCGCCCCACGCGACCGTGTCGCGGCGGGCAAGAATATTTTCGAAAACGGCTTGCCCGATGCCAATATCGCCGCCTGCGCTGCCTGTCACGGTCCCGATGCCACGGGCAGCGGCGAAATTCCCCGCCTTGCCGGCCAGCTCTATCCCTATGTCATCAAAGAGCTGACGAATTGGGGCAAGGAACGCGGACAAAATTCGGCACGGCCGGATACGTCGGCCATCATGAGCCCGGTCGCGCACAGCTTGAACAAGTCGCAGATCGAAGCGGTTGCGGCTTTCGTCAGTGAATTAAGGTGATCTCCGCTGTTCGGCTCGCAGCTTGGAAAAACCAGAATGCTCGGATCTCAGATGACACAAAACCGCTGGTCGAGAGTAACGACCCTTGCGATCGTTTTCGTGATCGGCTCCGCGCTGGCCGGTCGCGCCGAGAGTCTTGCGGTTCGCAATTGCACCTGGTGCCACGGCGGAGAGGCGCAAGGCTATACGCCGGCACCCCGCTTGGCCGGGCAGCGCTACCAATATCTCGAGAATCAGCTGGTCGATTTCCACGCCCACACGCGCGACAATCCGCTGTCGCGGCAATACATGTGGGGCGCGGCGGCAAACCTCACGCCGCAAGCCGCTCGCAATCTATCGAATTATTTTTCCACGCTGGTGCCACAAGCGGCCAACGACGGCGACTGGGAGCTGGTTGCTACCGGCCGGACGATCTATCAGGAGGGCATGCCCGACGACAACATTGTCGCCTGCGTGGTTTGCCACGGCCCGAAGGCGGAGGGCGTCGGCCAAATTCCCCGGCTGGGTGGGCTCGCCTATACGTACTTGAAAAGACGGCTTGAGCAGTGGGCCCAAGGCTATCACGCTGCTGCCGGCCCCCCGATGCTCGATATTTCCAGCAGACTGTCGGCGCAGCAGATCGAGGCGCTCGCCTCGTATCTCAGCTTTATCAATAACGGCGCAAGTGCAAATTAACTCGGCGATTCTGCGTATTTCATTCGTGCAGGCGATCTTCCACCCACAGACGCGAGGCGGAATGATCATACTTTGGTTATTTTGACCTGGGTCAATGCCGGGCGGTCATCCGAGCCTCGGCCTTGAATTTAAGCAGACGTGCTGTTGACGGCGGCTGACTTCGGCTGATGACCCTGGGTGTGCGAAGACCCAACTCGGACATGTGCGGATGCACACTGTCCTTAGGGCCAACGCACTTCAAGTCCCGACGCAAATCCCAGTTTGTGGTCAAAATTGCTCAGACTGCCTTGTTTGGCCGATACAGTCTGTGATCGAGGGGCCTCAATGGAGGTCAACATGGACCGGTTCGTCCGAATGCAGAACATTGAGCGCTACCGGCGTCTTATTGAGAGCGTGAGTGAGGACGGGAGCGTGACTGAGAAAACGAGGCGGCAGACAATTTCCCGTCTGCTGGCCGAAGAGCAACAAAAGCAAAACGATGCGGACGATCAAACGTAATCAGCTTGTTAGGGAAACTTATTCGCTCACCGCATATTAGGGACGGTCATGGCTATTTGCAGCCCGTATTTATTAAGACCTATCCGAACCCTTCGGCAGGCTTGTATTGATATCTCGGCATCGCATCCAGAACTGATACCTCCTGGAATTGATGTGTACGCCGATGTCGAGAAGTATGCAGAGTGCGACTACGCCCTCGCTATCAAGAACAAAGGTCGTCCACCCAAACCGTGGCGATGGGAAATTTACACGGCCGGGAAGAGCAAACCGGTGCGGAAATCCGAATTTTTCGAAACGATGTCCGAAGCGACCCGAACAGGCAAGGCAGCATTGGCAGAACTCCAGGCCAAGCAAGTCGCCCTCAGCACCTCCACCGCAAACTAAATTATCGACGCATCCTTGTGCTTTGGTCTCGGCACCTACAGATATAAAAGGCACAGGCAGTAGCCTGCCCGAGATTGCTACGAAACGGCGATTTGCCGAGGTCATAAAGACGATCAATATCAAGACAGGCGCTGCGCCCCAGACGGGCACGGCACCGAGGAAGGCTGCTTAAACTCGAAATCGTTGAAAGCGGGGTGGCATGTAGCGTGAGTACAATGTTGCGTCCCACCCCGAAGTTGGAAGCCCCAGCCCCAAGCCCATAGGCCCAAGCTGGGGCTTTTTCCTTTTGGGGCCTCCCGTTGGTCGACCGATAATTTTACGATCCAATAATTTCCCCAGATGGTGGCGTGGCCAATTGTTGAGGGATAAAGTTGACTGAGCCGGATTGCTCGGCGGCGGACTTTACAGGAGGCAGCCATGGCCAAGGCAAAGAAGCGTATTGCAACACACAAGAAACCATCAAAACGTGGGAAGGCTGGCGTAAAGCGTTCACGCAAGAAGGCGCCAAAGCGCGCGCCGGCGAAAAAGCAGCCACGAAAGACCACAGCAAAATTAGCACCCAGGAAAACGTCAAGACAAAAAGTGCCGATCATCGAAGACACGATCATCGACGTGATCGACGAGCCAGTCCCCGGCGTAGTCCGTGTTACGGAGTACGAAACAATTCGGAAGACGGAAGAAGAAGAATAATCGGTTCAATTGCTCGATTCCGCTTGGGTGCCGGAGGGCAAATGATAAAATTTCATTGCGGCAGGAGCAGCTTTCCGAGCTGCTGAAGAAGCTCGCCATAGCGCGCGAAGTTGCCGGAGGCATATTCACGCTGCATCTCGCCGAACACTGCGCGTGCGCGCTGCAGCGTTTCATTGTCAGTTCCCGTAGTGGGCGCGCCTGGGGCGGTGGATGTGGGCGCTGAAGCACCGACGAGGAGGCGCTCTGCCTCCGTAAGCGTGCTCGCCCACTCGATCTTGCGGTCATCAGGCAAAAGCTGTCCCAATACCACGCGGGCTAGCATTGGGATCCTGGTTTGCTCTGCCTCGATATAGACCGGCTCGATCATGATGAGCTGATTGTCGACGAGCGGCAGCACAATGAGATTGCCGCGAATGACCTGGGAACCGTGCTGATCCCAGAGTGTGAGATCCCCGGAAAACCGGCTGTCCGAACTGATCCGCGATTCCACCTGTGCCGGGCCGTCGATGAAGGTGCCCTTTGGAAAGCGGAAAGCCACCATTTTCCCGTAGTTCTCGCCATCGCAGAGGCCCGCGAGCCAACCCGCCATCTGGTTCTTGCCAGCGACCGACAAGGGCAACATGAGCAGAAATTCCGGCTTGTCCGAACCGGGAAGCTGCGTCGTCACATAATAGGGCAGCATCGCGATCTCGGTGCTTCGATAAAGCTCGTGCGGGATCTCCCAGCGATCCTCACGATTATAAAAGGTGGTCGGGTTGGTCATGTGATAGGTGCCGTACAGCTCGGCCTGCACCGTGAAAATATCCTCCGGGTAGCGGATGTGCCGGCGCAGATTCTCCGGCATGTCACTGGCGTCCTTGAAAAGTTCGGGCAACACCCGCCGGTAGGCGTTAATGATCGGATCGCGCCGGTCGAAGACGTAGAACGTCACCGAGCCGTTATAGGCGTCGATCACCGCCTTGACGGAATTGCGCAAATAATTCTGCCCGCGGAAGGCAGGGAGCGATCCCTGGTAGGCCTCACTGTACGGATAATTCTCCGACGTCGTGTAGGCGTCGAGGATGTAGGAATAATGGTCCCCATCCGCGACGATATAAGGATCGCGATCAAAGCTCAGGAACGGCGCGAGCGTCTGGACCCGCTCAAGGATATTCCGGCGTAGCATCACCCGGCTCTCAGGAGTGAAATATCCCGAGATGAAAAGCCGCAGGCCGTCGAATTGGCGGGCGAGGACCAGCTTGCGCCACAAGCTGGAGAGAAGGATTCCTCCAGTTCCCTGATACACCAATTCAGCGTTGGCCTGGCCTTGCGGGAAATCGAATTCCTTCTCGGTAGTGTGCACATAGACACGGTCATCGGTGAGTTCGCCAAAATAAATCTCGCCGCGGGTCACCGAGAGGTCTTTCTTGGCTTCGACCGGAATGTCATGCGCCCAGAGGACCGGATTGCCCCTGCTGTCGATCTCGTTCACCGGGACCGCGACGACGCCATAGCCGTGGGTGTATTTGAGCGCAAGATTGACCCAGACCTGGGCGGGCGCGGGAAGCCGCGTAACGTCAAGTTCGCGCGCCGTGATCATGACCTGCCGTTCGGCGCCATCGATCTCATAGCGATCGATGTCAACACTGGAGAACGTGTAATAGGGCCGCAGGCCCTGAATTTGCTGTAGCTGCGGCTCGAGCGCCCGCCAATCCCAGATGCGCGCATCTTGCAGCGTGGAGCCGTCCTTTTCGAGGTCGGAGGCGGTGAGCGGTTTGCTGGATACCGCGAATTCGCGCTCCTCGACCGACGGTCCCTCGAGGTTGAAGGCCTGGCGGGTGCCAGCGATACTCCTGACCAGATACGGCAACTCCAAGGTGATCTGGTTTGGTCCGACATAGAGATTCTCGATCCCCGCAGGAACCACAAACGCTCCCATAAAAAGCAGCGCCAGTGCCGCGAGCGGCGCGAGCCAATGCGACCGACGCATCAACAACCAGGCGCGGAACCGTGGAATTACAACCGCTAGCCCCAGGATTAGGGCGGCCGCGAACCAACATGCGACGATGAGGTCGTATCCAGGTATCCAGAAATTGACGTCGGCATAGGAAGCACCGCCCACGACCTGCGAATGTCCAGCCACGACGAGGTGATAGCGGGCCAAAAATCAACTCATCCCAAGCGTGACGCATAACAGCGCGCCGAGAACCATGCCCTGCCGTATCCAAGTCGTCCCGGCCGTCCGACCCAGTCCGAGCGATGGAATGGCGACGTTTCCATACGAGTGAAAGGCTCCGCCCGAAGCTGCGTGATGGACGAATGCACCTGTTCCACTGCGCGCTGCCATCCCGATGGCGACCCAAAGCGCGATCGCGAGGCCGAGGATCGCGATGGCGATATCGACGATGTTGTCATAGAAGGGCAATGCCAACAGGTAGAAAGAAAGATCTCTGCCGAACACCGGATCGACCACGCCGGCCGACGTGGCGCCGAGGAACCGCATCAGCGGAATCCAGAGCGGGGTCGCGAAGAATCCCGCTAGGGCCGCAAAGCCAAATCCGATGATCCACGGCGCAGTTTGCGGAACCACCGCGTACGGCCGGCACAAAACGCGCAGATTGGCCCCGACAAACAGGCCGACCAAGAGTAAGACCACGAGGAAAATTGCCACGCGATATTCAAGCGACAGCCAATAGCGATGGCTCTGGCCCAGCTCTCCAAACCAATACATCTCGAGGGAGATATCGAGCGCCGCTTCAAAGACGATGATCCCGAGGACAGCAACCAGAATGTAAGCGGCATCGCGGTAGAGCCGATGCACAAACGCGACGTGGTTGCCTCCGCTTCCCTGTATCAGGGTGCGGATCAAAGGTAGCGCCGCCCACGCGAGCACAAACAGATAGAAGACCTCGAACATCGATCTTCCCTCCTACCTAGGAGAATCCAAAACTTTTGGCCGACATTCCTACCTAACGGATGCTGTTACTTTCGTTTTGCATTGCGTCTCGCCAAAGCTGAGGTTCGCGTCTTGTAGCAAGGCAGAGAAAGCGCGAATATTGGCTACGGTCTTCGCGCTGAAGGGGTAGCATGAAAGCGAAATCATTGGCTCTCGTCGTCGGTGTGATCTTGGGCGGCCAGTTACCGGCTGCGGCAACCACATATCGATATTTGGGGCAACCCTACGATCAAAACTGTCATTGTCTTCGATCTTACACTGCTTTCGGTTCAAAAATGTTGGGCACGGTTACTTTTAATTTGGACACGTCCTGCTTCTCAGGGACTATATATGGGTCTAACACCACCCAAATCACCAACCTTGTCCTAAAGTCGGGTACCTATTCCGCGTCTAATTGGTTGACTAACTATTTTGTTTTCGACAGGGGCGCGATAGTTGATTGGAATGTTGCTTTAAATAACCCCCGTAGCCGCCATCCGAATACGTTGCTTTACACCAACCTCCGCGGAGACGGCGTGAGTCACCCCCTTGGGTTTTACGTATGGGAAGTTGGGCCGGGAGTGTGGAGTCCTACAACACCACTCCGGCGGCAGTGCTCCGCGAGCGTCGGGGCGGGCTCGCCGTTTCCCTACTGTGGCCCGTACCAGAAATGGTGCACGAATCTTTCGCCGCCGCGCTGCTCGCCCGTCGCGGCATGCCCGTAAGCCGTAGATCCGTCCTTGGAAATCCGCAGCGTGCGACGAGACCCAGCGTATCGCAGCCAACATCGCCAAGGCTCTTTCGGAGACACAATCGATTGTCGTTGAGTATCGAGATTGCGTCCGCTCCCAGCACCTTGTCGCACTCAGCGCGACGGAGGATTTTCCTCTACCTGGGCGTATTAATTGTCCTGCTGGCCTTTGGCGCTCCATCCGGTGGCCTGATTGACATTCCAATAAGTTTTTTTCTCAAGAACAGATTGCACTTAGAGGCGCATGAAGTCGCAAATTTTCGGCTTGCCTCAAGTATTCCACTTTATCTGTCTTTTGTGTTCGGATTCGTCCGCGACACATGGAATCCCTTCAGGATGGGAGACCGCGGATTTATACTCTTGTTTGGCATCATCAGCGCCTGCCTCTACGTTTTATTTGCTTTAATTCCCATTACATACACGACGCTCGCCATGGCAGTCATGCTGTTGACGACCTCTTTCCTTTTCGTCGCGAGCGCTCAGAACGGGCTGACTTCGATGATCGGTCAGCAACACGCGATGCCTGGTCAGATCAGCGCTGTATGGAACACCTTCGCCTCGATCCCTACCGTCGGGGCCCTCCTCATCGGGGGCGCTCTCAGCGACCTACTCGAAGGCGAAATTGCTGACCAGGCCGCCCGTATCCTATTTCTCGTTGGCGCCGCGGTTATGGCTGCGGTGGCTGTCTACGCCTCGTGGAAGCCTGAGAGTGTGTTTGATAATGTCCGAACCGAACGCGACCCTGCCATGCACCCTCTGAAGGACATAAAGAGGCTAGCACTTCATTGGCCAGTGTATCCGGCCTTGCTGATCTGGCTTTTGTGGAATTTCGCGCCCGGCTCAACCACACCGCTTCAGTACTACCTCCAGAACGTCCTCCACTCCGGGGACGCACAATGGGGTCAGTGGAACGCCATATTCGGCGCCTCCTTCATTCCGACATTCATGCTTTTCGGCCTTCTATGCCAAAAGCTTCCCTTGAAGACACTGCTCCTGTGGGGGACCGTTGCCGCAATTCCGCAGATGGTTCCGTTGCTCTTCATTCACTCGGTGTCAGGGGCGTTGATGGCGGCCGTACCGATTGGCCTCATGGGCGGCGTTGCCACCGCCGCTTATTTGGATCTGATTATTCGGTCCTGCCCTCGGGGCCTTCAAGGGACGACACTGATGATGTCCGGTAGTCTTTATTGGGTCGCGACGCGTTTTGGTGATGTGCTCGGGACGCACCTTTATGACTATTACGGAGGCTTTGCTGCTTGTGTAGTCGCGATCACGGTTGTCTATGCCCTGATCCTTCCGACTATCCTGCTGGTGCCCAAAAGCCTGATTGTCACCGCGGACGGGCAAACAATTCTGCCTTAATTCCCAGATAGCGTCTGATCGGTTATGCGCGCCGACAGTCGCTATCGGGGGGCAAAGCGGACATGAAGCGGACATCGCCCGAAGACCGGGTCTGACCCAACCCGGGAGTCGAGCGGTCAAATTTTCTGTGACGCATAATAGCTTCGCTTCGATGTGGTAGATTGTCGTCCTCGGTCTTGGGGGGCTCGTGAGGCGGCGCGAGTTCATAACGCTCTTGGCAACAACGTTTACGACAGATGCAACGGATGGAGCATGTCGGGATTTATCAAACCGAACTGCGAACTGACGGTTGGCGAGATCGCGACATTAACGCGCGCCAAGCTGCGCGACGGTGATGCCGCCGACCGCCGCATCGACAATATCGCACCGCTCGATACCGCCGGCCCTTCCGATATCGCTTTTCTTGACAAACCGAAATATGTCGAGGCGCTTGCTAACACCCGCGCCGGCGCATGTCTAATCGCGCCGCGCTTTACGACGTCTGCGCCGCGCGGTCTCACACTCCTGGAGACGCCGCATCCTTACCCGGCCTTCGTCGCGGTCGCCCGTAAGCTCTTTTCGGAGGCGCTGCGACCGTCGTCCCTGTTCGATACCAAGCATCGCGCTGCGAGCGCGCAGGTCCATCCGACGGCCCGGCTTGAGGCCGGCGTGACCGTCGATCCGCTCGCGGTGATCGGACCGCACGCCGAAGTCGGCGCCGGCACCCTGATCGGCGCTCGCACAGTGATAGGGCCCAACGTCTACATCGGCCGCGATTGCTCGATTGGTCCGGACGCCACGATCCTGCATGCACTGATCGGCGACCGCGTCATCATCCATCCCGGCGTCCGCATCGGGCAGGACGGCTTCGGCTATCTGCGGTCGCCGCAGGGACACCAGAAAATCCCGCAAACCCGACGGGCCATCATTCAGGACGACGTCGAAATCGGCGCCAACACGACAATTGACCGCGGCGCCACCCGCGATACGGTGATCGGCGAAGGCACTAAAATCGACAATCTCGTGCAGATCGGACACAACTGCTCGATCGGCCGCCATTGCCTGATTGTCTCGCAGGTCGGGATATCGGGGAGCGTTGATGTAGGTGATTTCGTGGTGCTGACGGGACAGGTCGGCATTGCCGATCATCTGACAATTGGCGCCGGTGCAATTCTAGGCGGGCGCGCTGGTGTTATGTCGAACGTTCCTGCCGGCGCGCGCTGGGCCGGCACACCCGCGGAGCCGGCTACCGATTGGAAACGGGGCGTTGCCCAGTTGCGGCGTCTCGTGCGGCGTAGGAATGGGTCCGACGAGACGGGGGAGTGAACGACGAAAGCGCCGCACCGCCGGGCACGAACGATGTCGCTCATTGGCCCTTTTCTGCCGTTCGCCGCGACGCGGCGAAATGTCTGGAGCAGGGACAAGCCGACATTGCGCGGGCATCGTCGATTAGGCGTTGTTGACCCGTTCCGGACACCGGAGCGACATTTTAAATAACGGTGCCGTCAATGCCGTCGGGTGCCTCGCTGCCACCGATGGGCCAGACCGCTTATTGCGGTGCGCCAGCGGATGGAAAGGCGTTCCAAGGCGTCCTCGATCGCTTTGTCGTCCAGCCGGGTGCGCGGCCAGCGGTAGATCAAAGCGTACAGCAGCCAAATAACTAGGTAAGTGAACACACCAGCAAAGATCGTATCGGAAAGGAAATGCCCACCCGTCATCATCCGCGCCCATGCGACGATAATGCCGAACGCAACTGCCCCGGCGTAGGCCAACGGCTGCCATGTTGGCGATACCAGTGCGGCAGGCGCCATCGTCCAAAAGGCGGTAGATGCCTCACCTGAAACGAAGGAGCAGTTTTTCTGGCACTCGCCACGCGGATCCCACCAGGCAACGAAATGCTGATCTCCGCCGAATTGCACTATTTGACCCGGTCTTGGGCGGTCCCAGTGGTTTTTGAGCGCGACGTTGGCAAGAAGACCAGGGCCGAGCACCAAACTCGTTATCAGAAACACGATGGCGCGACCGGACATAAGCATTTTGGTGCGGGGCGGGAACAGCTTGATTATCAATGCCACCACCGGAAATGCCATCAAAGGTAGCTCGATCCAAAACCCGATTGAGCGCAATATCGAGGCCGCGGACGACAACCGCAGCGCCCAAGCATTATGATTGGCGTTGATCTCCCCGTAGAAAACTTGTGCGATCCATAAATCGATTACGGGAAATAGGCCCAAGGCAATTCCGGCACCAGCGGCGATGGACAAAGCTATGATCAGTCCCGCGCGGTTCATGCACATTCCTGGTGACAGAGAGCGCCCCGGCTGAATTATGCATACTATGCACCACCGCGTCGCATGAATTATTGGCCGAGCCCATGTCGCTTATTGATGCTGTGGACCCGCAGGTCATGCTGCTTTAGTCGATCCCGGTCAACGGTTCACCTTGCGAAATGGTGCGCTGGTAATTCTGCCGAAGAGTCCGCTCGGCTGATTTTTTTACCGGCGCAGGAATCGGTGCTAACCTATGCACGCCAAATGCTGCGTCTTGGGTTAGGTTCGGTTTATGGTTTCGTTCAGTGTTAAGGATGTGCCGGAGCGCCGCTACCAAACGGTAGTGATCGCAACAATTCTTACTCTCGTAGGCGTGCGCCTCGCATGCGCGGGATTAGCGCCGCTGAGCTTTGACGAAAGCCTCTATTGGCTTTGGTCGAAACATATTGCGGGCGGCTATCTCGATCATCCGCCTATGAATCCAATTCTGATCCGCCTTGGTACGACGCTGTGCGGCGACAGCGAGTTCGGAGTACGCTCGATTGGCGTGTTGCTCGCCTTGCCGGCCAGTTGGGCCGTCTGGCGGGCGGGAACTATTCTGTTCGACGACGACAACATTGGCGCGACAGCAGCTCTGTATTTTAATTTGACGCTGATCATGGCAGCGGGATCGGCCATCATGACGCCTGACAATGCGTTGGTTGCCGCGACGGCATTCTTATTTCTTGCTCTGGTTAAGTTGCATGAGACCCGCCGCGGTGAATGGTGGCTCGCGATCGGCGTCGTATTCGGCGTCGGAATGTTGTCAAAATATACGATGATTTTTTTTGCCATTAGTATTTTTGCTTGGTTGTTGCTAGTGCCACGGCAGCGCAAGTGGCTGTTCACGCCCTGGCCATGGATCGGTGGCGCGATCGCAATTGCTGTGTTTGCACCGACACTGATCTGGAATGAGCAACACGGCTGGGCGTCGTTCGACTATCAATTCAAGCGCGTGATCGTCCATCAATGGACACTGCGTTATCTCGGCGAATTCTTTGCTACCCAGATTGGCATAGCCACTCCGCCGATTTTTGTCCTCGGCTGCATGGGTCTTGCCGGCCTGCTTAAAGGCGAGGGTGGATCGCACTCTGCGCGTGTCCTAGTCGGCGCCATGGTGTGGCCGATTGTGATCTATTTCATCTGGCATACGTTTCATGGCCGTGTCGAAGGTAATTGGCCGGAGCCGATCTATGTGGCGTTCGTCATTGCGGCCGCCGTCGCCGTCGAGAGGATTAAATGGGACGGGGCGTGGGCGCCGATCGCTTCGTGGTCCCAGCGTCTTGCCGTCCCGATCGGGCTTGGGATGGCGGCATGCATCTATTTGCAGGCGGTTTTCGGCATCGTGCCGCTCGGCCACATCGATCCGACTGCGCGCGTCCTGGGCGCCGGCTGGAAGAAGCTGGCTGCCAAGATGGATGAACTGCGCGTACGCCTTGGCGCGCCGGTCGTGCTGACCACTGATTATGGCACGACCGGGTGGCTGGCTTTTTATCTTCCTTCGCATCCGCCAGTGGAGCAGATCAACGAACGGATCCGCTTCGTCGATGCTCCGCAGCCCGATCCGGCCCTCTTTCGCGGCACGAGCATGTACGTTTGCGAGTCCCCGTGCGGCACACTCGGCCTGCTGCGCCAACGATTCGAAAAAGTGGAGCTGGCGGCGAGCCTGCCACGGACGCGGCATGGCATAACCATCGGCGATTATCTGGTCTACAGCTTGACCGGCCCAACCAGACCGACGCTCGATCCGTTTTAGCGAGACGACGTGTATTGAACAATTCGACTGTTAGAGGCGGAATCCCTCGCCGAGGTAAAGCCGCCGCACTTCCGGGTTGTTGACGATGTCGTCGGCGCGGCCCTCCATCAGCACCTCGCCGGAATAGATGATGTAGGCGCGGTCGGTGAGGCCGAGTGTTTCGCGTACATTGTGGTCGGTGACGAGCACGCCAATGCCGCGGTTGGTCAGATGCCGCACCAGCGCCTGGATATCGCCTACCGCAATCGGGTCGATGCCGGCGAACGGTTCGTCGAGCAGCATATAATTCGGTCGCGTGGCCAGCGATCGGGCAATTTCGACACGCCGGCGCTCGCCGCCGGACAACGCGATTGCCGGCGTCTTGCGCAAACGTGCGATGTTAAACTCTTCGAGCAGCGCATCGAGGTCCCGTTCGCGCCGTCGCACATCCGGCTCGACCACTTCAAGCACGGCACGGATATTATCCTCGACGTTCAACCCGCGGAAAATCGAAGCTTCTTGCGGCAGGTAGCCGATGCCGAGCCGCGCGCGTTGATACATCGGCAAGCGGGTCACGTCGCAGCCGTCGAGCTCGATGCGCCCTTGGTCGGCCTTGATCAGCCCGGTGATCATGTAGAACACGGTGGTCTTGCCGGCGCCGTTAGGGCCAAGAAGGCCGACCGCCTCGCCCTTGCGCACGTAAAGGCTGACGCCTTTAACCACCTTTCGTCCGACGAAGCTCTTCTCCACGGCGTGGACGGCCAGAAGGCCCTTGCGTTCACCGAGATTCGCACCATTGCCGTCCGCGCGCCGTCGCGGCCGCGCGATCGGACGTTGTCCGTTCTGCGGCGCCGGCTGGCGTTGCGGCCGCGACGGTGCCGGGGGCGGAACACGCGCCGGAATTGGACCCGGCGACGGAGTCGAAGGCGAAGTTTTGCCACGCGCCTTTTCCACCGGGGCCGGCAGGCTCGCGATGTCGAGATAGATGTTGCTGATCGCGCCGCCCATGGTGTCGAGCCTGATCGCCTCATCGCCAGCAGGAGGCGCGCGGCGCGGGGCGGGTGCGCTACGGCGAAAATATGCAAAAATATCTCGCACCCGGAAATCTCGCCTGACGAATCATGGATGAATACCGTTTATTTTGTGAAGTTTAGCCGATTTTGCGCGGCAATGAAGCAGGCCGACGTTTCTTCGAGGGACCGCGGTGGCGGGAAGCGGCGCACTGCGTTGTGGTAGGCAATGGAGTGGCGCAGACGGGTCTGTTCGGCTATGCTTCTGCGAATTCGGGAAAACGCTCATGCGTGGGTGGGTGCTTATATTAGTCGTGTCAGGTCTTGTTGGATTTGCAGCTAGTCTATCTGCTCACGAAAAAATTAGACTCGCGCAAACCTCGGCGACGACCACCTGCATGATGACATGCAACGCTCAATACGCGAATTGCCAATCGTCGTGTCTCACCTCGGGCGCGGTTCCAAACACCGCCGCGACATCAGCCAATCCCAACCCAAATCAGGCGTGCTTCTCAAGCTGTACCAATCAGCAGCTACAGTGCCAGATTATCTGTTCTCAAACATTGTCGCATTAAGCGACCAACGCAGCACGACGGCGCGCAACTATCGGACTGATAAATACTCGACCAGTTAGTCGATCACCTCGTCGGCGCGCAGCAGGAAAAACACGGCCGGATTTGCTATTGAGTTTCTGACTGGTCGGATTTGAAGTAAACGTCGACCTGCTCGCCGACGACGAGCGATCCGGGATCCGGCAAATCTACGGCGACCTCCAGCACATCGACATCGTTGAACTTGCGTGGGTCGCCTGAATTGATGCGGCTCGGTCCGACAATGCGAGCGATGGACGAAACCCTGCCGTCAAATTCACGGCCGCGGAACGCAGCGGCGCGAACCTCCACACGTTGTCCGACCTGGATTTTTCCTAGGTACTGCTGATCCACTTCGGCGCGCACGCGCAATGCCGAGAGATCACCCATAACCAGCATCGCCGGCCCCACAGCCGGCACCGCCATTTCGCCTTTCTTGGCGTCGACCTGCAAGACGAACCCATTGACGGGCGCACGAATTCGCATTTTTTCGAGCGCTGCCTGCGCTAGCACCCATTCGGCTTGCGCCACATTGAGCTCGCCCTCCAATCGAGTCGGCAATGGCGTGTCAGGGGCCAACTTGAGCTTGGCAAGCGAGTCCTGTTGATCGCGCAGGCGGTTCTGCATGCGTAATAAAGTGGAGCGCGCCGCGTCGAGTTCAGCCTTTGATGCGCTAGCTGCCCGGTAGTCGGCCGCAACCTTGTCCAATGCCGATCGCGCATCGGCGACACCTCGCTCAGAATCAGCCACTGCATCCTCAGCCTTTCGCCGATCTGCCGATCCAGCCGGCGTAGACTGGTCGTTGCGGGCGCGCTTGTGGATGGCGACCTGAGCATCTGCTTCAGCCACACGCGCCAACGCCTCCGCGTCGTCGAGACGAACCAGCAATTCACCGGCGAACACGTCGTCGTTGGCTTTGACCAGCACGTCGACAATACGCCCCGGCACCGCCGCACCGATCTTGATCTCACCCGATCGCGGCTCGACGCGTCCGAGCGTCACCGTTTCCCACGAGCCCTGGACGGCCGACCCGGATGAAACTTGGTGCAACTCTTCGGCGCGAGATTTTTGCACGAATTCCGGAGGCGTCGAAGCGACGGCCGTCAGAACAACCGCCCCGAGCAGCAATATTTTTCTGTTTCGCGTGAGCATGATACTCTCCAATCAACTCGCATATTTCAGAGAACGGATGGCGTCGATGCGGCGGCCACCGCCGCGCTGATCGCTGACGATCCGGCCGTCCTCGATGCGAAGAATTCGGTCTGCAAACTGCATGATGCGCGGATCGTGCGTGACGATGAACAACGCACGCGCCGGATCCTTGGCAATCTCCGCCAGCACAGTCATGACGGCGTGGCCATTCTCGCTGTCGAGCGCTGCCGTCGGCTCGTCCGCGAGAACGACGGATGCATCGCCGACGATCGCTCGGGCGATTGCTACGCGTTGCTGTTCACCGCCGCTGAGTTCTCGGGGAAACGCATTTGCCTTATTGGACAGTCCAACCGTCGCCAGGGCTTTTTCCGTTTTGACCCGCGAGAGCGGAGAGTGATCGCCGCGCACATCGATCGCCAGCCGAACGTTTTCGGCAACGGTCAAAGTGGGAAACAAATGATAGGACTGGAACACAAACCCCACATTGTTCCGCCGCAGTTCGGCCAGCTCTTCTGCGTCGAGGCCCGTCGTCGAGCAGCCGCAAATCTGGACTGTGCCTGTGGTGGGCGACAACATGCAGCCGAGGACGGAAAGTAGCGTTGTCTTACCGCTGCCGGAGGGCCCCATCAGCAACGTCAATTCACCGCCGGCAAGCGACAGATTGATTCTCTTAAGAGCTTCGACGCGCCCGGCTCCCACACCGAGAACCTTCCCGATATCGGTTGCCTCGATCATGGTTTTTGTCATTGCGCGAAGACCAAGACGGGATCGATGCGCGTCACGACCTTGATGGCCGAAATGGCCGCGATGGCGCACATCACGACCGTGAGCACGAACAAACCCAGTGTCAGCCCGGGTGTCATAATAATGGGTAAGGCCGCATCGGCGGTAATCTTCACCAGCGTCAGGTCGATGCAGGCCGCAATGGAGAAACCAATAACGGCGCTGATGAGTGCCTGGCTGAGAATGACCTTGAGGATATAAGTCCGCGACGAGCCGATGGCACGAAGCGTTGCAAACTCCTTGAGATGATCCTTCGTGCTGGAATAGAGCGTTTGCGCGACGATGATCGTGCCGACGATGATGCCGAGAATGGCGCTGCCCAGGAGCGCAGCTCCGGCGCCGGTGTCGAACAGCCAAAACTGCCGCGTACGGCGACGAAACTGATCAGGCGTCAGTACCTCTGCGTCAGACAGGCGGTCAACTAATTGGCCGCGAACCGCCGCAGCATCTACGTTCGGTGAGACACGCACGATGAAGTAATTCGCCTCGTTGGGCGGCACGCCCAGATAGGTCCGTGCCCGCTCGATCGATGTGAAAACATCCGGTGTCGTCGTGAATGAGCGAATACCCTTAGTAACGGCGACGATCCGCGCCTTTTGATTGTCGATCTCAGCGTGCTCACCGATTTGTGCGATCCCAAGCTCGTCGAAATATGACCGGTCGATGGCGACACCTTCAGGCATCGACAAATCGTGAAGGCTGCCTTCGATAATGTTCCACGGCTGCAATCCGGCGGAGGCTTCGGGCGTGCCAACAACGAGGACTGGCGTCGACGCGCCGCCATTTGGCTTTCGCCAAGATGCATAACCGACAACTACCGGGATCACCGCGGTCACGCCGTTGATGGACAAAGCCTGGAGACGCTCGCGTCCGGTCAGCAACGAGGATTCCTCGAAGCTTTTGGTCTCGGGTGGGACGATCCAGAAATCGGCCTGCACATGATCGATCAGCGTCGTGACCATACGCTCGAAGCTGAGAAAGACTCCGAGTTGAACGGTGACGAGCACAATGGAGAAGACGATCCCGACGACTGTGGCGATCAATCTAACCCGGTCATGAAACAGATTGCGGGTTGCAAGCGTGAGAACAAGGTTCATCGCGCTATTCTAGGACTAAGGATTCTTGGCAACTTGTGGATCGGCATGGCCTTTGAAAAATCCCAATGCCAACACGACGATGCCCAGCCGCCGATGATGACGCCATCGAACTCAGTGATCGCGCAATGGGGCGGGATTAAGCCCTGGTGGTTATTGCGAGCCGCATCCTGGTTACCCGCCAAGAATCGTGTGCTGCTCACGGAGTTAGGTATTTATCTCCAGGGATTCAAGTGTGTGCCCGATATCTGCCATCGAGACGATCGAAATGATATTCAGCGCTCATTCGATGGAGGGAACCGCTGTCCTCGACTCAATCCGCGATTTGGAACGTTCGGATGCGCCCATAGCGGACCTTAGGCGGGAGTCGTGCTTACTTGAACACGCGCCAGCAGCGCTACCGTCACCTCGCCATCAGTAATGTAGTGATTGACGGGTTCTAAGGGCAATCGTTGGCCGGATTGATACGAATTCACGTCTTCGATGACTTGATTATTCCGCAACTCGGCGATGATGTAATCCCGTTCGGCATTCGTATCCGAGTCGGTGGCATGGGTGATCTGAAATGTGAGTTTGGTCAAGGACAAACCAGTATCTTTGGTGCCCGCCCCGACCCAGAGGACGTGCGCATCACGCGGTGGCCGGTCGGTGTTCAGCCAGAAGCTGGCCGTTCCCATCGTGGCTTCGGCGCGCGCGAGGCTCAAAGCCCAAAAGCGAATGTGATGTCGCTTCCGCGGGCTATTATCAATGGCCTTCTGGAAACCGACGTCTTGGCCGCGTCCGTAAAGAAAAAGAGTGCTGAACGGAGCGGTCGGATAGGGTGAATTGAATACGAATGAGCGGATCATGTGCCACGAGCTTGCCAACCCCAACCGATCGGCCTCCGACCAGCCGGCGATTGCAAAAGCGGCCTGAAGCTGTTGCAGCGTTCCGATAAGTACGAGATTGACGGGATCACCGGGCAATCCGTCGCCGGTAATTGTAAAGCGCGGCACCCGTTTGCGCTGTAGGATTTTAAGGCCCATCCGCACGGCGCGCGGGAGGATAATATACGCTGCGACTCCGTAAGTGAGGGCCACAGCCAAAATGGATGGCAGCCTGCGGTCGGTAAATCTGAAGACAAAAACGATCAACCAGACACTAAGGATGCCCAACCCGAGGATGAGCAAGCGCCGCAATAAGCGCTTCAGCAATCTCACGATCCAGCCACCATGAAGCGAACCGTTCTGTTTCTATTATACGACGGACTGCGCCGCCGGCGCTGCATCCATTTTATCGCCGAACTAGGGCTCACCTCGAACCAATCGGCCGCCTCGCGCCGCGACGCGCCCGATTCAACTGCGTTCGCAACTCGCTCGCGCAACTCCAAGGAGCATGGCTTCGGCATTGATCCGCCCTCCAGAATCCGAAACAATGCCGCCAGATTCAACTATCCAAGCCTGCCGGGGAACCCCAATTCAACCCAGCCGAAATCCGCTCTAAGTCGCATCCAGGCACAATAATGGCCGATTCATTCTCGACGCCCGCCGCGTTGCGCTCTATCTCATTGAGAGTTAGTCAGATAACCATCAAAATATTTGGACGCCAGTTCGGGACAATCAGGCGGACGAGTAGGCCAAGCCAATGGTCCTCCAACTGGGTGGGAACGCTTCCGGTAGTTCGTGGTCACCAGGAGCGACGAACAGTGCGGTACCGCACGAAGTACCCGTAAGGCGTGGGATAAAAGCAGGGGGCGAAAACGACGCGCGAAGTATAGAAGCCCTCGTAATAATAAGTTGGAAACCCGTAGTAGTAGGCCGGATACCCATAGGGCGGCTTACAGCCGTAAGTATGGGCTTCCGCGGGATTCGGTGCGGCAACCGTTGTGGCAGTGACCCCCAGCGCGACGATAGCCGTGATTAATCTGAACATCGCGTCCTCCAAACAATGTCGCATATATAATGTCGCACGATAGACCCGCGAGAAAGCAATACCGGCGCATCCTCCGGCTTACCCCGAGGTAGGCGACGCTCACTGCCGACCTACGGTCCGTTGATCCATATCAAGGCATTCCAGGTTTCGCCGGATACCGTCACGATAGCTCTGAGGCGCGAACCGAAGAGCGGGCGGCCATGACCCGAGCTACTCCCTTTCCGTGACGGTCATGGCCGTCTTTTATTCACCTGACCGAAATCAGAACGCCGATGATCTTTGAACTCGATCGTCGGTCGCACCGTATCGTCTGCAAGGCGCTGTCCGCTCCGGCCCGCCAGATCGCGTCCAATTCCGGCGAGGACGGCTCCGTGATCGTCGGCAAGATCCTTGAAAAGGGCCTGCATCTTGTCGATATCAGGCCGGCGTAGCTTACCGATATCGAAGCGGCGAATGCTATTGCGCCGAATATAATCGTGGAGCGGTTATGACGTTCGCCCTCGCCGGGGATTAGGCCGCCGCCGAGCTCCCCACTGGGGCGCAACAATTCGAGACGATGGATCGAATTCGGTGAAGCGAGCCCGCTAGCGCAAGGCTATGGTCATGCCGGCCAGACCAAGGGACACTTGAAAGCCGGCCTGCACTCCCGAAACCGTTAGGACGACACCCTTTCCGTTCTGCAGCGTTGCAGCCTGACCGCCGACGACGAATGTGGCCCCGGCGCCTGCCGCGCCATAAGTGCCGGCGATGTCAGAGGGATGATGCAAATTGGAAGCAGTGCCCACCAAGTCTACCGCCGCTAAACCAAGCGAACCGATGCCAATGCCGCCGATGCTCAGCCGGTATCTTCTGCCATTGTAGATCAAGGTCCCGTTGCCACCGCCAACGCCAACGATGAAGCCGGCTTTGACGATATGAAGCCGAACAGCGCCGGTGCTCGATTGGGCGCGTGACTCCGTCGACACTCCTGCCAACGTTGCCGTAGCGATCAAAAACACCGCAATGAATTTGATTCTCCGAATAACGCTACTCATTAGTCATGCTCCCACTTTTGCTTTACCTGATCGCGCCGCAGGATACCCCCGCGGTAGTTGGATTACCAGAAGGTTTTGATAGGGAGTTTCGAGCTTCACCATACCGCCGGGCTCGGCTGAAGATCATATTCGTGCTGTAACTGTCACCGTTAAATGTCAGCTCTAGTCCGTCGCCTTGGTCTGGAGTTCGGAAACTTTTCGTATCGCCCACAGCGTCAATCCATTTTCTGTCTAACGCTACTTGCTCCGCTTCGATGTCCGCTTGCGAAGCCGCACTCCAGGCCCACCACCATTCTCTTCTATGAACTCGACGCCAGCTGCTTCCAAGGCTCGCCGGATTGCCATGTCATTTGGTGCTGTCATCGCTGTCGGGCCTTCCGCAAGCTCAGCGCGCCTGATTGTAGCCACTCCGACGGTCGACGCGTTTGCGAGATCCTCGGCACGCCAATGAAGAAGGGCCCGGGCAGCGCGGATTTGCTCACTAGTCAGATGGCTTCGCGGCATGTTGACCGTTGAAATATTGTATGATATGTGAAATATCATAGGGTATTTCACAGATCGCCGATTTTCAGGCCCTATCAGACCTGATTTTCCGGCTCGGAGGAAGCAATGAAACCTGGAGTGTGGAGAAGCAATCGAGCGGATCGCCGTTACTTCATCGGCGGCTCGGACGCCCGGATCATCATGGGGGATGACGAGGCGGCCTTGGTGCGGCTGTGGCAGGAGAAGCGGGGAAAGGTCGAGCCTGAGGACCTGTCCGGCAATCTGATCGTCCAGCTTGGCGTGGCGACCGAGGACCTGAACCGGCGCTGGTACGAGGCCAATACCGGGCAGGTCATCACCGATATTCAGCGGCGGATCTTCCATCCGGCCCTGAAATGGATGGCTGCGACCTTGGATGGCCGAGTGGCGGGTAGCGATGCGGTGTTCGAAGCCAAGTTCATGCTGCCGTGGTCGTTCTCGGAGGAGGGGGCGCTGACGAAATACGCCCCGCAGCTTAATCACAACATGTGGGTTGTTGCAGCGCGGACCGCGGTGCTCTCGGTGATCACCGGGGGAGGCAAGTGGGTGGAGATATTGGCCCATGCCGATCCGCTCTATCAGCATCTGATCGTTACTGCCGAACGGAAGTTCTGGCGCTGTGTCGAGAACGGGGAAGAACCAAAGCTGTTTGGCGTTGAGCCGCCAAAAACCCGGATCGAGGCCATCCGCATCGTCGACATGAGCACCTCGAATGCCTGGGCCGAGTTTGCTGGCGTGTTCCGCTCGACCCGCGATGCCTTTCTCGAACACGAGAAAGCCAGGACCGAACTGAAGAGCCTGATGCCGGAGGATGCCAAGGAGGCGATCGGCCATGGCATTAGGGCCAAGCGCTCAAAATCCGGAGCCATCAGTTTCGATCTCCTGAGCAGTAATGGGGAGGACAATCATGCAGCGGTCCAGTGACTCCATCGCTGCCTTGGCGGCTGCTCTGGCCAAGGCCCAGATCGAGCTTTCCAACCCGGAGAAGTCGCTGGTGGGAACGATCGAGGCGCAAGCGGGAGAGGGGGCTCAGCGGCTGTTTCGCTATGCTCCGCTCTCAAGCGGGCTCGAGATCGTGCGCAAGACCCTGGGCCAGCATGAGATCGCCACGGTGCAGACCACGGCCATCGATCAGAGTGCCGGCATCATCAATCTCACCACTGTGCTCGCCCATTCCTCCGGGGAATGGATTGCCTCGGACTGGCCGGTCTGTGCCATCGCCGACACCGCAACGCCGCATCGGATGGGGGCGGCCTTAACCTATGCCCGGCGCTATGCGCTGTTCACGCTGGTTGGCATTGCCGGTGAGGATGACCTTGATGCACCCGACCTCGTTACTCCGACTACCCCGTCATCGGGCCTGGAGAAGCCAACAGGGGTAGGCGCCAGATCAAACGGCGGCGCCCAGCCTCACCATGGTCACCGTCTACCTGTTCGCCGCCATGACAAAGATGTCTCGAGCTTGGCAGCGCCAAGTTTTGCCCGACCAAGTCTTGTCCCACAGGAATCGGCCGAACTACGGGGCCGGCTTCTCGCCGAGCTGAACGATCTTGCCGGCAGTGACGAGGCCGCGCTCTGGGCGAAGCGATCGCTTCCGGAGAAGAACAAACTCACCGCGGCCGATGCCCAGTGCATTGAGGATGCGTTCCAAAAGAAGACTAGCGACCTTGCAGGAACCAAGCGCGCCGATTGCCGGCGCGCCCGAGCTGCCAAATCAATCCGACGCAACCCTTTCAGTGGCAACGAGCCCCGCCAGCATGCCGATCAGTGCCGACATCATCGACAAGGCGGTGCTGAGCTTTCCGGAGCCGCGGCGAGTCCGAGACAAGGAGCACTTGAGGTTCGTGGCGAAGCAGCCCTGTCTGCGCTGCGGCCGGCGCCCCTCGGATCCCCATCACATTCGTTTCGCGCAAAATCGGGCGCTCGGCCGCAAGGTCAGCGACGAGTTCACCGTGCCGCTGTGCCGGGGCCATCACCGCGAGGTCCATCGCTGCGGCGATGAAGCCAAATGGTGGCTCGAGGCGGGTATCGATCCACTGGTGCAGGCCCGCGCGCTGTGGCTGAAAACCCGTCCGCTGCCGACGGCTCCCGATAATGCGGCAACAGACGTCGCGGGTCCGGCTTCCTCGGTTGCCGACAATCAACGCAGCACAAAGCGCCATCGAGTTGCCAGGGCCCGCAAGCGGGGCGGCGCCGTTAGCGAAACAAACCCAATCCTGCCGGCTCGACCGCAATGACTTCTTTCAGGCAGTGGCAGGCCAACCGTAATAATGCCCGCAAAAGCACAGGTCCGACGACGGACGAAGGCAAGCAGCAGTGCCGCCGCAATGCCGTTCGACACGGGCTTACGGCCGAAACGGTAATCGGTGCGTTGGAGGATGCCGAAGATTACAAAGCCTTCGAAGCCGCCATCATCGCCGACTACGATGCCCAATCCGCGGTGGAGCGGGAACTCGTTTTACGTCTGGCCAGCGCCTTGTGGCGGTTGCGCCGCGCTACCGCCATGGAAACTGGCCTGTTTGAGATCCAGGCTGAGCACCTGAGCGGATTTCGGCAATCGCGCAAGCTGCAGCCAGCCTCGCGAGACGTGGTCTATGCCCTGTTCAGACCGGCATATCCTGGCACCCACAACGGCGATGCGGCAACGAGGCCAACCGCGGATGCAGCGGAGCTCTCTCCCCGCTTCGATCCGCCCACGGAGGAACCTGCCGCGGACCCCAGCCTCCACCTGGCGCAATGCTTTCTGCGCCTCGCCAATTTGCCTAACTATGCGCTCGATCGGCTCAGCCGCTACGAACACACGCTGTGGCGCCAAGTGGCCCAGATTCTCTTCGCGCTCGATAATCTGAACCGGCGGAAACCCCAGGAAAGAAGGAGCTCTCGTTTTGATTATCGGCCGGATCCGTTCCCCCGATACGCGCCTGGCGATGATTGAACATTGGGGCAATCGAAATAGACGCGCGCGGCACAACAAATTGGCTTCGTTTCGTCAGGCGGCGTGGTTTGCTAGCGCCTCGGCTGCGCATCAACTTCGTTTTGCGCAACGTCGCGCCCCGGTCGCAAGGTCAGCGCCATTGTCAGCAGCGGGACCAATCCGAGGCCGCTCAGACATGTTTCGCTCCTCATCATCGCGATGCTCATCGGCGCGGGCGTGGCGGGCTTTCTTTTCAGGTCCGGCGGATATCCTTTGGCTGAGAAAATGTAACCACCGTGGATCAGGAGGAGGCGGAATGCGATGAGTAAGTACCCTCCTCCCGCTCCAAAACGTTGTGTGACGACTGCTTGGCTCTTGCTCGGAGCGTACGACTGCTATGCAGGCTTAATACCCGCCATTCGAGGATAAAGTAGGATCGAGCTCGCGGGCTTTCGCGATATACTCGCGAACGACTGCTTCGAGTGCGGCCTTCAGGCCCGGTTCACTCGCTGCTTTGGCTTTCTTGCGATAGTCCTCGGCCTTGCCAAGGTAGTACGCCACGTTCTTTCGCTCGTCGCACATGACGGCTCCCTGCGCCGATCGCGCGTCGAGGTCTGCGCGGGTTTGCTGGTGAGTAAGAAACCTGCCGGAAGCCTATTCGGAGTTGTCGTGCAGCTTTTTGGCGCTCGAAATAAAATAGTCAGCGGCAATCTCAGCATCTTCAAGATTGTCGCAGCGACAGCTATCGAGGGAGGATTTGCTAACGTGACAATAAAGCTCAAGCCAAAAGAGACAGTCCCCGGTTGGACCATCTTGCACAATTTCAACCAGTCGCACTTCGTAGGAACCGTAGCGGTCGAGGGTAGCGGTCCTTGTACGATCGCTGCGTTCCGGCATGAGAGCCAGACTGACATAGGCACTGCTGAGGCGCCCCACATTTTGTCCACTGTTCTTGGTCAAGGTCGTAACTAGCTGGTGTGCCATTGCAAACAATCTGGTGTTCTCAGTCGGGCGGCGCGAGTTTCGCTCGCTAAAGGTTCAAGGTGGTGTCATCGCGGCTGATAACTTTTCCGATCAAGAAGCCACTTTATAGATCTGTTCCAGCGCTTCTTGGGGTCGGCCAAAAATCTGTCAGAACCTGACGCATTTGGACGACGTCGGCACCTTCATATAGGGCGACTTCCCGCTACCGTCTTGCTACTATCTGCCAAGCTTTTGTCTGCACCTGCCAGCAGCAGGTGATTATTGATCATCGATCTGAGCGAAGGGAGCAGAAGCGCAAGTCATGCGTGATCCTAACGCCAATCACCTTGGCTCACTCCCGAACGCGAACGGGACCATAACGCGGCTTGCCTATGCAAGGTCAAAAGAGGCGGGAGTTGACCTGGTATTGCTGTTAAAGAAAGCGGGCCTGACGCTTCATCAAATCGAAGACCCGGACGTGCGCCTCAGAGTGCGAGATCAGATTAGCTTTTTAAATCTTGCCGCCAGCGCGCTACAGGACGACCTTCTCGGATTTCACCTTGCTCAGTCACCCGATCTGCGAGAGTTTGGATTGCTCTATTATGCCGCGGCATCCTCAGAAACGCTGAGCATAGCCTTGCAGCGAATAGCGCGATATAGCTCAATCATTAATGAAGGGGCGGTCCTCAAATATATTGACGGCAAGGACGTCGTCATGGCGGTTCATTATGTCGGTGTTAGTCGACACAAGGATCGGCATCAGATCGAGTTTTTTATGACGGCACTAATGCGTTTGTGCCGGCACCTGACCGGCCGTCACACGGTACCATCTCGCGTGAGCCTTACCCATAGGCGAAATAATGCCTGTTCCGAATTTGTTGAGTTCTTCGGTGGTGAAGTTAGATTTGGCGAGGCCGTCGATGAGATCGCATTCGCGCCAGCTATTAGGCAGATGCCCATCGTTAGCGCGGACCCCTATCTCAATAAGCACTTGGTCACGTATTTTGAAGAAGCGCTTTCTCGTCGAAAAACAAACCGCGGCTCATTTCAATCAAGTGTTGAGAACGCAATTGTCCCGCTCCTTCCCCATGGGACGGCGCGAGTGGGCGAAATCGCACGCGAGCTCGGCGTAAGTCAACGATCTCTAGCGCGACGATTGTCACTCGAGGGACTGACTTTTTCCGATGTCCTGGAACGCCTGAGGGTCGATCTCGCTGAGCGCTATTTGGCAGAAGAGGATTTGTCGATATCGCAGATCGCGTGGCTGCTCGGGTATCAGGAGGTTAGCTCACTTACCCACGCATTCAAACGTTGGACTGGCACTACACCTCGGGAGGCGCGTTCTCATCACCTGGTTTCGTGACTACTCGATCGAGTGGCCTGCGCCGCGGAGCGCGTTTTGCATATTTTCGGCCGTTTGTCTCTGATGGGCAGAGGTGGGACACGACAACCCGTTGGATGTATTAAATTGCGGCAGCCCTCCCGGGCCTACCACGCAGTCTCGTGCGAGCCTATCCGCAGTCGGCGGCTGCACTGCGCCTCTCATCGCGGCCGCATAATGCCCAGCGGCAATCCATAACCTTCGGGCGATTAGTGGAGTGAAGCGGCCCTGGCCGAACCTTTTGCTTCTCGGTAGCCGACGCACGGCTGTCTGAGATCTGCAGATTCTGCCAAATCGAACGGACTATTTTGAAATGTTTGCCGTTTCTCCACCGGCCGACGCAGTGTCGATGAGGGAGACTCTCCAAACAGCATCCGATAATCGACGGCGAAGCGTCCCAGCTCCCAGAAACCATTCGCGGTCGCGATTCTGGTCACCGTCGTCGTTCCCGGGGAACCGTGGATGAGCGCGCGGTGCGCCAGATGCATCCGGCGAAGCCAGAGGTATCGGATGGGGCCCATGCCCAAATGCTCCACGCAGCTTTTTCGAAGCGAGCGTTCGGACGCACCAGTGGCTGCGCAAATTTCCGCGATATACAGCGGTTGATCGGAGTTGGTCGCCAGAAATTCTTCAAATCGCGCGATGATCGCTGAGTGGCGAAGAGCACCCCAGCCCATTTTTGCGGGCGTGCTCTCGGCGAGACACATGATCATCGTGTGTAGGAGCGCGTGCTCCAGCGCCCGCGCCGTCTCGGGCTGCGCAACAATCTGGGCTTCGCCTTCGGCGAGTTGTTCTGCGGCTCGGTGAAGGTTCAGCAATCGCGACACCAGTGGGAGAGGTGGTCGCAAATAGTGCGTGATCGATGGGTCGATCAGATCTCGACCGACAATGGCATGGCCGGCAGCGGCAAGATCATCCCGCTCGATCGAGAACGTCGCCCAATGACACGGACCTTCGGTCCGAAGGTGATGCGTCGAGCCCGAGGCGGATGCAACGATTTCGCCGAACGCCAAGACCCTGCCGCTGTGGCGTGTTGGTGCCTGATTCTCACCGGTGAGGAAAAAGAGCGCTAGGCGGTCCGGCCTCACCGTAGCATTGGCAACCCGCGGGAGATTCTCGCGGCCGCGCTGCAGCCAAAGCCGGGGCAGTTGGATATTCCTCAGTGCGGCGTCGAAATCGCCCTTTGCGGTGACAACAATCTCTACCTGTGCGGGGCGTACCGCCGCTTGATAAAGTTCGGGATCCGCGAACCTGACACTGCCGAGCTCGGTCATGGTCCACGGCTGCTTCCTCGAAGGTTCTCCCCGTGCAGTTACGTCTTGCATCCACCGCTCCCTGTCCTGTTAATCGGCAGGAAAGTTAAAAGCTGGATACAATCAGTCCACTGTACATCGGTAGGCGTGTAATACCCAAAGAGATCGGAGTACTATACGAAGGTATAGGCGGTTGTGACTTCGGTGTGACGAAACCGTTGATCAAGCGTGGCTGTTTCAACGATCCGCCTGACAGCTGGATTCTCACCGCCATTTTGCCGTAAATTGACGAAGCCTTTTCCGGCTCGGCAATGATGTTTTAAATATATCAAATGGTCGCGGCGTAATCTTCCGTACAATTGTGGCAACGTACGAGACCGCATCGGGACTTGAGGCTGCCCAAGCCGGCGAGCGGTGAGAGCGTCATGAAGGAGCACCCCGAGCCACAATCTATCGTTTTCGTGGTTGATGACGACGCGTCCTCACGCGTGGCGGTCAAGAACTTGTTGCGATCGGTCGGCCTGACAGTTGAGGTGTTCGGCTCGGCCGCCGAATTTTTGCAATTCACACTTCCCGATGCCGAAGCGTGCCTCGTGCTCGATATCCGAATGCCTGGGATAAGCGGACTCGACCTTCAGGCCGAACTCGCCAAAGCCGACAAGCACATGCCGATCATCTTCATTACCGGTCACGGAGATATCCCGATGTCCGTGCGCGCCATGAAGGCCGGAGCGGTAGAGTTTCTCACGAAGCCCCTTCGCGACCAGGATCTCCTCGACGCAGTTAGGATTGCGCTCGAACGCGACCAGGCACGACGCGCCCAGTACAGGACGGTTGAAGAAGTGCGCGCTCATTTTGCGACGCTGACCGCTCGCGAGCAGGAAGTGATGGCTTTGGTCACCGCGGGTCTAATGAACAAGCAGATCGCAGCCGGACTCGGCGTAAGCGAAATCACCGTGAAGGTTCATCGCGGCAATGTCATGAAGAAAATGGGCGCGCGGACATTGGCTGACCTCGTGAGAATGGCCGACGCAATTGGGATTCGGCGCGCGAAGCCGTAGCGCCATTGAACCGTGCTATAGTCCCAACGTTTAGACGTGGTGCACCCGGTGAATACTGTTTTCATTTGGGCTATTATTTCGCATTCTTGGTGCATGGGGGTTCAGTATTGCCCGACGGTTCCAGCATACAGCAATTATTCCTTGCAGGCCTGCCACCCTCAAGGCGGCAGATTTGGGTAGCACGCGGCATCGTCTTGGTCCTACTCGTCGCATTCGGCGTCACAGCACCGTTTGCGAATATTCACCTACCGCGTGTCGATGCTTTCATTCCGATCCTTGAAACTACAATTTTGATCAATGACGTCATTACCTCGGCTCTGTTGTTTTCCCAATTTTACATCGTGCGAAGCAGGGCACTTTTGGTGCTCGCGAGCGGTTATCTATTCACGGCACTGATAGTCATTCCGCATGCCCTCACATTTCCCGGAGTGTTCGCGCCGATGGGGCTCCTAGGAGCTGGGTTACAGAGCACCGTCTGGCTCTATATTTTTTGGCACGTAGCATCACCACTGACTGTGATTGTCTACGTTCTGATCAAGGACGAGGATAACAAATCAATTATCTTCCCGCGTTTGGTGGCCACAGCCATTGGCTCGAGTATTGCTCTCGTGATCGCAATGGTGTGCGGACTGATCTGGGTCGCCACTGCAGGCAATAGATTTCTGCCAGTAATATTTCTTGACAATGTTCAAATGGACGAAAGTGTCAGACTAATGTTTTCAGGATTGATGATGACATTAGATGTCGTCGCGCTCGCGCTGCTATGGCGCTGGGGGCGGTCTGTGCTGGATCTATGGCTCATGGTCGTCTCCTGCGCATGGCTGTTCGAAACTACGATGGCCGCGATCCTCATTGATGCTCGCTTCACTCTTGGCTGGTATGCAGGCCGCACGTTTGGGCTGATCGCCACATTTATTGTCTTGCTCGTACTGTTGTCCGAGACAACCGCAGTCTATGCACAGCTCGCACGGTCAGTCGTGAGGCAGCGTGGCGATCGCCAGGCGCGACAAATTGCTATGGACGCAATGGCGGCTTCAATCGCGCACGAGATCAATCAGCCTTTGGGTGGCATGGTAACCAACGCCAATGCGGGGTTGCGTTGGCTGACGAGCCCAACACCAAACCTGGATGAGGTAAGGGCCTCCCTTAAACACATCGTCGATGATGGTCGCCGTGTGAGCGAGGTAATTGGCGGCATCCGATCGATGTTCAAGAAAGGCGCTCACGGGAGAGTATTGCTCGGCACAAACGACATCGTTCGAGAGGTTCTCGCAACGGTCGATCTCGATTTACGCAATCAGCAAGTGTCCGTTTCGGCTGATCTGCAGGATGGCCTCCCCCAATTGCTTGCCGATCGAGGCCAATTGTATCAAGTATTTCTGAATTTGATTATGAACGCGATTGAGGCGATGGGCCCCGTTACCAATCGTGCCCGCGAGTTGCGGGTTACCACCGATATCGTTCAGCAGTCTGCCGAGGTTGTGGTCACTATTGAAGACACTGGTGCGGGAATAGCGCGCGAGAGTAAGGACCGTATCTTCGAGCCGTTTTTTACAACAAAGTCCGCAGGAACCGGAATAGGACTTACCATCTGTCGGTCGATCATCGAATCGCATGGCGGAAGCCTGCGCGCATCCGCCAACGAGCCCTATGGGATGATCTTTCAGGTAACTCTGCCGAGTGGAGTTGAATGAGGCCGCCAGTAATTTGGAGTCATTTCTGTTCATTGGAGAGTGCTAGACCGCGGCGCCCCAATGGCTCTCGCGGTCATTTCGGCACGCCACAATACTTCCTGAGACACCCGTTACGGCCAGCAAATTTTGACGGCGCCCCTTAGCCATGAATCAAGTAGAAAAAGAGGCCCAAGGAAATTGCTAGGCTGGCTGAACCCCAAAAGGATGCGGCCTAGGCGCGTTGAAGTAGCTTGGGGGTTCTTTTCTGACACTGAGGCTTTGGGTCGTGCAGAGCGAAAAGCGGCATAGGATTGATAGGTGAATGCACACGCCAGTACTAAGCTAATGATCTTTAATATCAACGTTCCGAGCAACATTCGTCGGCCCCCAATCCTTCGGAATCTTCACAATATCACCATTCTTCCCAGGCCGCGACGCGGCGGTGATTTTCGAGAGCCTCGATGCTTCCGCAGCTTTATGACATTGGACACCTGAAATCTGCGATGCAAATTCGTGCCCATCCTACTCGTTGGACAGAGGGGTCCAGCCGCTTGTCTGCGGCATAAGGCACATTTCTGCATGTGGTTCAGAGGAAAGTGCTCCAACAATGCCATACGCGCCACGCTTGAACGGATAAGCATGGACTTAATGAATGAGGCCACTGCGGTTGAAAATGAACAAACAATTGGTCGCTGAGGCTAAGCGGCCGCCGCGTTGGTGCCGGCTGTCACTTGATATAGTGGTTGAAGGTGCAGTGCGAACCATCCGGGCGCTGCCTGTGACTGCCGTACAAGCTGGCAACCCGAAACTCGGGTCAGAACGGCTCCTAAACCTTCGTATTGGTGCTCCCCAACCTACATACAGTAGAAGGAGCGATTTTAAGCTTTTATTGTCCATACATCAGGCCGACCGAGCGAGCCCCCATCCCCCGACACCCCATCGCGCGGCCAACAAGCCTGAATTGATGCATCATCAATGAACCCCAAGCGGACAACTTCGCTTGGGGTTCTCTTTTGTGACCTCAGGGAATGCCCGCGGCCACAGTGACGCTATGGCTTGCTTGTTGCTTGCGGGCAATGGATTGCACTGGTTCGCAATCATCGTGTGGTTGGGTAAACTGCGAGAAGTGTTGCATTGAGAAAACTGATGCCCTGGGCGGTAGTTTTCCGCCGGACGCAGACCCAGCCAATAACGTCCGTCAGTCGTGATGTTTCTGCAAGCCGCGAGCAGGGGGCGCTTGAGATCAGGATGGCCTGGGTCCAAACTCGCATCCTAAACCGTTGAGAGCTGAGGCCTTCAATTGGAAAGTTTGCAAAAGCCCGCCGCACACCCGGTATCCGCTCTCGCCGAACCGATGCGGCGGGGGCTTAGGGGGATCGGCCTCGCCGTTGCGATAGGCATCACTTATTTCCTGGCGGCACGGCTGAGCCTTGCCCTACTGACCAAACCTGATGGCGTGGCAGTATTCTGGCCTGCCGCGGGCGTCGCGGCGGGCGTCCTAATTGCTCTCGGACCCAGCGCCCGGTTACCGGTGGCGGCCGGGGCAATGGCCGCAACCATCGTGGCCAATCTATTGGGCGACCGGTCGATCTGGAGCGCGATCGTCTTCGCCCTGTGCAACGCTGGCGAAGCCTTGCTCGTGGCGGGCTTGATCGAGTTCCACTTCGGTTCGTCGTTCAGCCTCGGCAGACTGCGCCATGTGCTGGGACTGCTTGCCGCTGCGATCGTCGCGACTGCCGTATCAGGGATCGGCGGGACATTAGGCTATGTGTTCTTCCACAGTTCGACCGCTCCAGTCCTGACCATTTGGCATCACTGGTTCGCATCCGATGCGCTCGGCATCATCACGGTCGCGCCGCTATTAGTCGGGCTCGGCTCGGCAATGCGCGATTCACCGCCAAGGAGTGAAGTCGTCGAAGGCGTCGCGGCGCTCGGCATGCTGACCACAGTGAGCGGACTTGTTATTTACCTGCCGCGGGAGGCCTGGTCGATCGTGGTGCCCATAGCCTTGATATTCCCGCTGCTGCTTTGGCTTGCCGCCCGCTGCCGGCCTGTCTTTTGCGCGGCAGCAGCGTTCATTGTTGCCCTTACGATTGTTTGGACGACCACATTCGAAATTGGAATTTTCAGTGACGTAGGCTTCCCGATTACTGAGCGCATCCTGGTGGCCCAGGCTGGAATCCTGGCCGTGTCACTCTGCTCATTTGTTCTTGCTGCGCTCTTTTCCGAGCGGCGACAGCACGAGGTCGAGCTGAAAGCGAGTGAAGCGCGAACACCGGAACTGCGGCTTCTTTACGAAACCGCTCCGATCGGTCTTGCGTTTCTGACGCCTGACTGCCGCTATCTGCAGATCAACCGGCATTTGACCGAGATCTGCGGAATTTCAGTCTCCGACCATATTGGCAAGTCAGTGCGAGATACCGTCCCACAAGTTGCCGACCAAGTCGAGAATATCGTTCGGTCGATTTTGCGGACTGGCGAGTCGATCACGGGCATAGAAGTTAACGGTCAGCGACCGGACGGGGGAAATGCGGAGCGTGTATGGACTACCAACTGGCATCCGCTCAAGGCGACAGATGGCGGCATCCTTGGCATCAACGTTGTGGCAGAGGAAATTACACAACGAAAACGAGCGGAGGCGGCTCTCGCTGCCAGTGAAACCAGGTTTCGCGAACTCGCTGATAACATGAGTCAAATTGCTTGGACGGCGGATGCGCTGGGTCGGCGGTATTGGTTCAACAAACGCTGGCACGATTACGCCGGGACGACATTGGAAGAGATGCAGGGTTGGGGTTGGCAGAAATTACACCACCCAGACCACATGGACGGTATCGTTAATCGCATGCGTCAATGCTTCGAAACTGGGACCCCATGGGAGGATACCTTTCTACTTCGAGGCCGGGACGGCACATACCGCTGGTTTCTGTGCCGTGCGCTGCCCATTCGCAATCAGGTCGGTGACCTCGTTCGTTGGTTCGGCACCAACACTGACGTGACCGAACAGATCGAGGCTGAGAAGGCACTGCGAGATTTGAATGAAACGTTGGAGCAGCGGGTCGAAGCAGAGGCGCGGGAACGCGCCCGAATCTGGAACGTATCGCAGGATCTTCTCGCCGTCGCCGACATGGAAGGCAGGTTTGTCGCGGTCAATCCCGCTTGGAAGGCAACGCTCGGGTGGTCTGACGGAGAGTTGCTCAACAAGACGGCCGACTGGCTGGTACATCCTGATGACCGCGCCAAAACTCAAGCGCAACAGATTCGCGTTACCAAAGGTCACAATGTACTGCATTTCGAAAATCGTCTTCGCGACACGCACGGCTCATATCGCTGGCTATCCTGGAAGGCCGTCGCGGAAAAGGGCAACATTTATGCTGTCGCGCGGGACGTTACCGATCTCAAAAATACGGCAGAGCAATTGCGGGCCTCGCGCCGGGAGCTTGCAGAGGTAAGTCGACTCACGACTATGGGAGCAATGGCCGCCTCAATCGCGCATGAGGTCAACCAGCCGCTCGCCGCACTTGTAACGAACGCCAATGCTGGCTTGCGGTGGCTCGCCAAGCCAGAACCTGATGTCGACGAAGTTCGCATGCTTTTGAAGCGAATCGTTGATGACGGACACCGAGCCGGGGCGGTAATCGCCAGTATCCGCTCCATGTTCCGAAAGGATATCGGCGAAAGGAGAGCTTTAAGTGTGAACGACCTCATCGGTGAGGTTGTAGCAGTCGTTCACGCGGAACTAGAAAGTCACCAGGTAGCGCTGGAAACCGATTTATGCCCTGGCCTCCCACCGGTGATAGCCGAGGAAACACAACTGCAGCAGGTAATTCTTAATCTGATCATGAATGCCGTTGACGCAATGAGTTTAGTCGCCGATCGAGACCGCATCTTAGTCGTCAGATCTGAAATGGGCAATCCTGATCACGTGCTGATCGTGGTCGAAGACTCGGGCGCTGGCATTGAAGCGAACCACATGAGCCGCATCTTTGAAACATTCTTCACAACAAAGACGCACGGCATGGGGATGGGATTGTCGATTTGTCGCTCGATCGTCGAATCCCATGGTGGTCAGCTGTGGGTCTCGGCGCGCAGTCCTCGCGGAACAATTTTTACCGTCAAGTTGCCAACGACCGTATCGGACGACAACTCGCGACGGCTAAGGGATGTTAGTGCGGCGTTGCCTCGGTAATATTTTTTATCCGCTCACAAACTTCTGTGGCGTCTCCTTCGACATGGGCGCGAAAATTGCGACATTTCGTCATCGGATCTTCGGTGTCGCAGCACCATTGCGCGGGTCTGCGCAGAGATTAGACCGTTAGTTTTCGGCACTTCGGTCGCTGTAGCTCTTCAGCGCTATATTGATACACTCGATCAAATGGTCTTCACTAAAGGGCTTGCACAAGTATCCTACTGCGCCGCTCCTGAGGACGTGTTTTCGCAGCTTCTCGTCAGGGAAACCGGTAACAAATATCACGGGCATGCTACGGCCGTCGGCAATTAGACGGTCTTGCAACTCGACCCCGCTCAGGCCAGGCATCTGGACGTCGGTGATCAGACACGCCGTGGCTGTCGCAAGTGCCGACTCGAGGAATTCCTCCGCCGAACTAAACGTCACGGCTTTGTAGCCCAGAGACCGGACAAGGGATTTTGTGGCTTCCCTTACGGCTTCATCATCGTCAACAATCGAAATCACCGGCACTCGCTCCAATTTTGCCCCTCGAGTCCGCTGGATTGCACCAGCGAGAATAGAACATTCCGCACTTTGGACCAAGCGTGTGATGGGCCTTATCCGGTACGAAAAGGGTGCTGAGCGAACTATACTTAGGTTTAGGGTATCGTCGGCATGCCTGAGCTGCAGCGACGAACGTCGGAAAACGCAATGTCGATTGCAGGTACACCAACTCTAAAGTGTCAATCGCCGGTACACTAAGCTCTTATTTCAGGTCCCACGAAGCTCGTTCCCCGAGAACGTCGTAAATTGAGTCGGCTTGCCGGCCTGAATAGCGGGCCCATAGCTTTCCGCCCGGGATGTTCCGGTTTCAGGCCTATCGATGTGAGCGCTGAAGCCAACGACAACAACCACGATAACTGCGATGAGCGCCAGCGCGGCGATCTTCAGGTGGGTATTTCCGTCGGCAGTCACTATCGAGTGGTTCATTGAAGTTCCCCCAGAGTCTCTGCCGTCTCCGCGGCTACCGATATTCGAGATCGCCACGATCTTCATTGCAAATCTAGATCGCATTAGACCGGAGGCTCTACTGAACGTTAGGTTGGGCCCACCGGTGACAATCGGTAGGGCAGATTATACGAAGGTTTAGATGGGCTATGGCTTGGTGCGCCGGATCCCCAATGCGTCGGCCATTCTCACGAGGTCGGCCAATGATCGCGCACCCATCTTCTTCATGACATTGCCGCGATGAACCTTGACGGTGATTTCGCTTACGCCGAGCTCAGCAGCGATCTGCTTGTTCATCAGACCTGAAGTGACCAAGCCGATCACTTCCTGTTCGCGAGGTGTGAGCGCCTCGAAGTGAGCACGGACTTCGTGGCGTGTACTGTCCAGGATACGTCGTGCGCGGTCGCGTTCGAGCGCTATTTGGACCGCGTCGAGGAGATCCTGGTCGCGAAAAGGCTTGGTGAGAAATTCCACCGCTCCGGCCTTCATGGCTCGCACGGTCATGGGGATATCGCCGTGACCCGTAATAAAAATGATCGGAACGTGAATGTCGGCACTCACTAGTTCCGCCTGAAAGTCGAGCCCACTGATCCCCGGCAATCGAATATCGAGCACGAGGCAGGCAGCGGCATCGGGCAGTTTGTATTTCAAGAAGTCTGCGGCAGAACCAAAGAGCTCGACTTTCAGGCCGACCGATCGCAACAGGCTCTTAAGCGCCTGGCGTAAAGACGCGTCATCGTCGACCACAAAAACGATCGACTGCTCGTCCGTTCGTTCCGTCATGACCCGCCTCTCGATTCGGCCATCGCCGGAGCGGCCGCAAGTCCCGGACTGTTCTTTAGCCTGGGCGCGAGCCAAATTGACGGTACGGCGACGAACGAACCGATGGATATATTTGCAAGAAACGTCCTGATTGGCGAGCCCTGAAAAACGACTGGCGCTCCCGGACTGCCGCAACAATAACCACCTGCTTTTGCCGCATCGGCCGCCTTGCGCTCTGGAAACCCCCGTAAGTCTAAACCTTCGTATTGGTTTTCTGATCTATTTCGATAGGACGCTCTTACCAACGTACAGTAGTGCGATCGTTTTCATCTTCTTAACCTTCCTATCAATCAAGAAGCTTCGATAGGACAGGGGATGGCAGATGACTAACGTACTCGCACTAACGGACGCTTCGAAGATGCAGCCGCGGATCGGCACCCCGCAAGGCGCCGACGTGCAACTACTTAACCGCATAGCGCGTGGCGACAAGATAGCGATGCAGGCTCTGTTCGCGCGGTACAACGTGCGCGTCTACCGCTTCGTGCTGCGCTTCGTGAGCGATGAGGCTCTCGCCGAAGACATCGTCAGCGAAGTGTTCGTCGCGGTATGGCGCAATGCCAGCCGGTTCGAGGGCAACAGCCAGGTGTCGACCTGGATTCTGGCTATCGCGCGGTTCAAGGCACTGTCTTCGCTGCGCCGGCGTAGGGACGACGTGCTCGATGACGTCAAGGCCGCGGCGATCCCCGATACGGCCGACGATCCGGAGATCGCTATGCAGAAGAAGGACCGCATCGCCATCTTGCGCGAGTGCATGAGCCACCTGTCACACAATCATCGCGAGATCATCGACCTCGTCTATTACCACGAGCAGTCGATCGTGGCGGTCGCTGAAATAGTCGGCGTGCCGGAGAATACCGCCAAGACGCGCATGTTCCACGCGCGCAAGCGGATGTCCAGGCTGCTGCAGAAAGCGGGTATCGATCAGACCTATCAGTGAGCAAACGACGCAACCGCGTCGATACGGTGGAGGGAGCCGTCATGTCGCACATCAACCATTTCATCCGTGGCGCCGGAGTGGCGCTGGTGCTGGCCGGAGCCGCGCTGTGGAGTAGCTCTGCGCAGTCGCAAGTGTTGGCCATGTCACTGGAGCGAAACACCGGATCGAACTATCGCAGCGTTACGCCGGATCGCGCCATATCCGACGAGACCAGCGTAACGGCAGAAACTCCCGACCGGCTGCGACGCCAAGTGGTCGACTACGCGACTGCGGAAGCGCCCGGCACTGTGATCATCGATACCCCAAACACCTACCTTTATTTCGTAGTCGGCGGCGGCAAGGCGGTGCGTTACGGCATCGGTGTCGGCCGCGAGGGCTTCACATGGTCCGGGGTGGAGACCATCGAGCGTAAGTCCGAGTGGCCGGACTGGATCCCGCCGGCGGACATGCTGCAGCGACAGCCCTATCTGCCGCGTTTTGTGGCAGGCGGTCCCGGCAATCCGCTCGGCGCGCGCGCCATGTATCTCGCCGGCACGGTGTACCGCATTCACGGCACTAATGCGCCGGACACAATCGGCAAGCAAGTGTCGAGCGGATGCATCCGCATGATGAATGAGGATGTGATCGACCTCTATGGCCGCACGCACATCGGGACCAAGGTCATCGTGCTGCCGATGCGCCAGCAAAACATCGCAAGCGTGCATCGAGTGCGAACGCCCGCCTGGTTGCACTCCTCGAGCCTTTACTGATCTCGCCCCGACCGGATGTCCGGCAAACAAGGGCAGGAACTCGTCATGATCAAGATGATTTCAGCTATCATCACAGCGGCAGCTTGCGCAGGCCTAATCGTCTCTTTCGTGCCGGACTTCACGTCCGAAGTTGAGGCCGGAGCAACTCAAAGCGTTGAGAACGGCACGCCAAGCAGTGCGACGATCAATGCGGCGACGGCAATCAAGGCCGTACCAGCCGTCTCCATTATGCGCGGCGTGACTGACATCCGTCGACCTGGGGAACAGAATTTGTCCAACAGCAGCCGCGATCCAAAAATCGTCTGCGAACAAAGCTGGCCCTATTACGAGCCGTCCTGCCTGCGCGATGCTCGCGCGGCGGCCGGCAACCCGCGCGTCGTTCGTGTCATCATCGCCGACCGCGCAGCCGCAGCCCCTACGGCGTTGGCACGGGAGTAATTCGATGCGTAGTGCTGCGTATAGTCTCAAGGATGCGATTGCAGTTGCGATCCTGAGCTGCTTTATCGCTGGCGTCGTCACCGAAATGACCAGCCCAAGCGTTGCCGGCAATAATGCTGAGGCCGTTACGATCTCGGTCAATCGGGCCCACAAGGGCGATCGGCTGCCACAAGCATCGCTGCCCCCCGATTATCCGACGTCAACCGATATGGCCCCCGCATCGCCGAAACAAGTACCGCTCGGATGCGATCCGGTCTTCAGTCCAGTTGTTGACCCCGCATCGGCTCATATTTTTAAGCGATGCATCACCTAAAGCGCATCTAGGGCCTGGCGCCAGCAAAGGCAGAATCTCAACATATGCACAAGGATTCCAAAGTTCGGTGGTCGCCCACGTCGGGCCTTCACTCGAAGAGTAACTGCCTAGGTCTGTCTCCCCGCCTGCGGACCGCCCTAGGGACCGTTGCGTGTGGAGCGATTGGTATGGCAATTATCGCGACGGCAGTCGGTTCGCAGACCCAAAAAAGTGCATGGGCATTGCCAATCGCCTCAATCGACCGGACGCCACCGCCCGCGATCGACATCGCCTTAGCGACTCCCCGCGCATCTTCCATCAACACTGCCGAAACGAGTCACCCGTGGGCGAAGGACTCCTGCGCTGACTTTGATTTCTCGTTTCTCAATTCAGCATGTTCAAAAATCCGGATGAAACATGCTCGGCGGATAATCCATCGCAAGGCAACCTTCGTGTTTGGCAACTCAGATCCTTCTCCATCGTCGGTAACTGCTCAGGCGTGGCCGATACCGTCTAGCTCCCGAACCGGAAATTAGCCTGTACCAGCCCACCGCAGCAATCCATGAGTTCATGTCCCAAACGGCTCAGGTCTTACAATATGCTGGAGAGAGGGCACGCCTTCGGCCTGTTACGCCAAAAAGCAAGATCGACGTGCGGTATCGGACATATTTGATTTGTATCAATGCGACTCGGCTGTTTTGGCCACGAAGTAGTTTTGTTCCTCGGGTACGGGAGAGGGCAACACAATGTCTATTGAATATTTGCCGTCCGGTGCGGGCTCGTCACCGCATGTTATTTTTGAAAGTCACGAGCAGCTCACGGTAGCGAAATATATACGCGAGCTGACACGACACAGGCGTACGGAAATCGCGTTAAGAGAGGCTCTCGTCCAGGATGAGGCTCTGCTTCGTCAAAAGGACCGGTTGATCCAACAACAGGCGGTCTTGCGCCAGGAATCCGATCATCGGCTGTTAAACGGCCTGCAAATGATCATAAGCCTGCTTTCGTTGCAAAGCCGGGCGTCGGAGAATGCCGAGGTTGCCTCGCAACTGGCCGCTGCGGCCGATCGCATTGCCACGATCGGGCGCATTCACCACCGCCTTCACTCATTTGATGGTGTACAAATGTTTGCGCTCAAACACTATCTTGAGGACCTTTGTCGCGATTTCACCGTGATGCTCTGGGAACATTCGGCGCGGACCGTGGTCGTGGAGGGGATCGAAATCGAGCTGCCCGCCATCACCGCCATTCCGCTCGGCTTCATCGCGAGCGAGCTGATTACGAACGCGGCCAAATACGGTACGGGCCGCATCATGATCAACTTGGAACCCAATCCTGGAAAGGGCTACGCGCTGTCGGTCGCCAATGACGGCCCGGGTTTGCCGGAAGGATTTGATCCAGCCGCCGGCAAAGGACTGGGAATGAGGATTATTCGATCTCTCGTCAAACAGATCGGCGGTGAATTGCAGATTGGTCGAAACGATAGGAACCAAGGCACGCGATTTACGGTGCTTTTTTCCTGATCGCATAGAAAAAGCGGGCAGTCGGGCGCTATTGACCCTGGCCGTGCCGGCGACCTCCTTACTCACCGACTAGCTAGCATCCGCAACCAGGCGCATACCCGTAATAATAGTAGCGGTAAGGAGCGTAGGGCGAGTTACCGTAATAGGGATAGGACGTGTAGGCAGGATAGTATCCGTAGTAGGAGGGATAGTATCCGTTAGGATAATAACCGTAGGGAGCGGCGGCTAACGCACCTCCGACAACGGCACCAGCTGCAAGACCGCCGAGACCCCAGCCCCATCCGCGGTTGCCCCAACCGCGATAGCCCCAGCCGCCGTAACCCCCACCATGATAGCCCCAGCCACCGTAACCCCCACCGCGATAACCCCAGCCACCGTAACCCCAACGCGCATCCGCTGGTCTCGATGTCGCCACTGCCGTGGCACCGATAGTCGTTGCTGCGAGCAACGCGACCAAAATCTTCCTCATGGCGTAACCTCGTTTCCACTGAGCATGAATTTAGACAATCATAGCTCAGTCTGACCACGATTGGGCTGATGTGCTTCTAAAAATTGAGCCGTTCGGTAAATGGACTATGGTAAAAAATGAACGGGCCCGACCAGGTCGTCTGCATAAAATTCGCTATCCGCTGCGGGTCGTTAATGTTGTCGGTTTCCACGAGCCGTCGTTACCGTTAATTGACATCGGGTGTTCATTCTTCGCGTCAAGCTCAGATATTTAATGTGCCGTGGGCCGCTATTAGAATAACGTTCGATGGGCCGGCGCGATTTCCGCGATTTCAAGGACGAGAGTGAGACCGTTTGACGATCGACAGAAGTTCAAAAAGGAAATGCTATCCGTGGGAAAAAGGCTAGCTCTGATATTGGCTTGCTGCGTACTGGGGTCGATATTTTCATTAAACGTCCAGGCCTTCCCGGCCTCGTCCTCGCCGAAGGAAATGGTAACGCCCGACGTCTCGCTGGTACGCGCCTTTTGTGGGCTCGGTTTTCACCGCGGCCCCTATGGCTACTGCGTTCGCAACGGAACGTTCTCCGTCTATCCGCCACCGGCGTACGCTCCTGCCCCATTGGTTGCGCCGCTTGCGTGTCCGTACGGCGATTTTCAATTGTTCCCATACAGCGGCTGCTTTGCGGCCGCGTGCCCGTACGGTTACTACCTTGGTCCATACGGCCAATGCTTTCCATACTGGCGGCCGTATTTGTGACCCGCTCATTGAAAAAGCACAGCGTCCTGATTTATTTATGGTTCTTTATTCGCTGCACTGGTGAATGGCATTAGTTCTGGGGTTCGTTTGAGCTGGATTTCTTTAACCGCTTTGCTGATCCAATCTTGTTCGGCGCCTACCTTCGCATAAATTTCTCGGGACCCGCATGGTGTGTTTCCGTGAAGGGATGCGCTATCGATTCCCCAATGGATGATTTGGCCGTTCACTTGCGTGTAGCCGGGGCCACCGGAGTCGCCGTCGCATACACCTCCACCGTTCATCGTCTCCACTTACTTTCTGCACTGCAGGGATTACCACTCCCATGCCAGAGCCCCGCCGTTTCCCGCCGGTTCAATAAGGTCAATACGGATAGGGCCTCCGAGCACCAGTCGGCGGATGCGGCCCAGGCGGAGGCTGGTAAGTATTGTTTTGCATACAGAAACCGCCGATGCCGCTCACATCGGCCATGCACTGCTGATAAGTCGAGAAGCCGCAATTCATCGCACCGCCGTTGCTGCCGCCGCCGTATTGCGCGCACCAGGGATAATTTTGCGCTTCGGCTGCAGTGCCAAACGCAGTTGCCACGGCAGTGATGCCAAATACGAACAGCAATAGTTTCATCGCGTAAGTCTCTGCCCAATCTCCGTGCAGTCGTGTTCCGCCTGCGACGTAGCGATGTCCGGAATCGGGGCCAAACCAGAAATGCTGGGCGCAGGCTAGAAACGACAAAAACGAATGACCCTGAGGAGACCTCAATCGGGGCAAGCCGTCTCCAAGCCCCCTTCAATTGGGTCTCAGTATCTTTATTACCCTATCTTCGCCCTCGACCCGACGCAGGGCGGCGTAAACGGGGAGGACTGTTTATGCGACCAACGGCAACGGGGAAGTTTCGTCCCTTCCAGCGTTACCTTCCATCGACTTGGTGTTGACGACGGTTTCAAAACAATAGTCGCATTTCCAGCAGCGCCAAATATGACGATTTTGCTGCTTACTCCGATACTCGGACCATTCGGGCGCAATCAGCTCATTGCCGCATTGGGCGCAACTCATTCCAAAGGAGGAACGGCGATTGGATACCATCGTCGACATGGTAACCTCCCTGTGTCGTTTCCCCCGACGATCCAACGGTTATCACGAAAGTCGACCTCGCGGCGAGTCAATTCATGCTCGATCCGAGAATCCTTTCCCCGCACTGCGGTAAACAGCTCGGCCAAATAAAGAATCTTTACAGCCGAAAATCGGACTCGGCGCGCCGCTGCTATGCAAATTCAGCAATTGAGGCAAAAATTCATAATAATTTCACAAGGCGTCGGCATCGCTCTACTGGTCAGAGCGCTGAGCCGAGTTGGAAATTTCGCGTCTATGGCACGCAGCCCTTACTCTCGCCTCCGCGTAGTGTCTGCTCTTGCGCCGCTCTTGGGGAGTAAGCGGACATGACGCGGACATTGTCCAAAGTCTGACTCTGACCTATTTGGGACATGGAAACTTTCAAATTGCTGCCGTGGGTGCCGTCGCGGAGTTGGTAGGAATTGAGGGTGGCGTAGTCTCCGGGGTGCTCAACCTCGAATCATCCGGCGTTGAAGCGTCGGACTGGAGACCACGCCATGACGAGCAATACCACGAAGCCTGATTCCCTGCAGCCTGCGGCCGAAATGGCTGTTGATCTTTTCGACAATTGGATTGATCCGATCGAGACCGAGGTGCGGGCTCGAGCGCGTGAGTTCGTCGAAGAGGTGATCCGCGGCGAGCTCGACGCTGTGCTGGCACGGCCGCGTTACGGACGAAGCCAGATGGCCGGCAATGAAGGAAGAGCCGGCGTTGCGGGCCACCGTCACGGCAGCCGGACGCGGTCGCTCACAGGCATCGTTCGGGCTGATCGAGATTGTCGTGCCGCGCGCCCGGCTGACACTTCCGAGGGCAAGACGGAGGAATCGAAGAGCCAGGCGCTGCGAGCCTATCAGCTGCGTACGCTTGCCGCCGACGGCCTGATCGCGATCATGTATCTCGCCGGCACCAATACAGGGCGGGTGCGTCGCGAGCTGGCGACGGAAGGGTCCGGCTTGCGGTCGAAACGGCGCTGATGACCACAACGCCGAAAAAAAGCCTCGGACGATGCCAAGGCTTGACGTCCGTAAGGATGCTATGGATGTCTTGGAGGCCCGATCTGCGGCGTGCGGACCGGTTTCGCCATACCGAAAAAGACTACCACTCCTTGCCCGGCACAGAGAGTTGAAAAGACCTCTTTAGGTGTGCCGAGCAGCAGGTGTGGTCTTGCCAATTGATGGTCACCCACACGCGCCCGCAGGTCCAATTCCCACGTCGACCTGCAACTGGAGGCCGCCACCAACATAACCGCCGGGCGGTGAAATTGCATTGCCGGTTTTCATACCAGGCAGGCAATTCTCAGTCCGGAAGCCGCACAACTCGACGATCCCGGCCTCCGCGCTGGTGAAGTTAGAAACCCAGATGTTGATGTTCCCGGCACCGAAACCGCCCAGGGACCAAATGCCCTTCCCAAAACGGCGAGAACTTGGCCTCGGCGCCGTCTGGGTGCAGAACCGTCAAGCTGCCGCCCTCCCAGCCGGGTTTCTGTTCGACCATGGCGTCGACCAGCACGGTGGTGAGCCTTGCGGCTGAATTGGGGGTCACCATTGTAATTGATTTTCGCCGCAGCCGCCATTTCGAGGATTTTTAGGCGGCCGAGCTCGGTATTACCCAGCTTGTTGGTGATCCAGACGTTGCCGAGACTGTCTATGGCGAGGCCGCTGCCGGAGAAGCCGGTCTTCAAGGTCTCGGGTTTGGTGGTGTCGCCACCGGGGAAGGGCGTGACGTGATCGGCAAGGAATTGGTGACCCAAATGTTGTTCTGCTGGTCGACGACGAGCGCGAAAGGTAGCAAGAGCTTGCAGGGATTTTTCAGGGGATCGCCACTGGGGTTCTGGCACAGAAGCTCACCCTTGGAGGGATCGCCCTGGGGGAAATAAGCCAACTGAGACTTCAGCGTGTCGGCGGCCCATACGTCGCCCCTCGGCGTGACAATGATGCCTTGCATCTTACTGAGCTTGCCGCCGAAATTATAACCCTCGGGTGGTGACAGCGGCTTGCCACTTTTGTCGAAGAGCGAGATGGTGTTGTTGCCCGCAAAGCTGGCCACCAACTCGTTGTCGTGCGCGTCGATAGCCAGTCCGAAACCGGGTCCGAGCATACCGCCGCCAGTGAAGCCGGTGACGGCAGGTGAGAGCGGCTTGCCGTTGGGGGCAAACTTGGAGAGGTTGCCCCTCCAGAAGTAGTCCTGGTTCTGCGCGCCTACCGCAAAGTTATCGACGACCCATGCATTGCCTTGGCTGTCGAACATGAGCTTGCCACCAGCGTTCAAGCCTCCGCTAGTGATCTTGAGCGGCAGAACCCAGGCGCTCGGAGCAAAACTCAGATACGGCATGAAGGCGTCGGCCGCAGCGGAGCCTTGCCCTCGGAATTGGATAGAAGCTCTCCAATAACGCAAAAACCCTCTCCGGCTGGTAGGCGGGGAAGCGGGCTATGGCCTCGGCTGCCGCGAGCGTGTCCGTTGGAGCGATCTGCCGGAGGCGTGGCCGCAGCGAAGAGCTTGTCGCACGCATCGGCCGTTACCCGAGTAGCGCAACCGGACAGGACGCGGCAAGTGTGGCGAAGTTGGCGAGTGTCGGCGTCTGAGTGCTGTTCACGCCGTCCGCTATGGTCACGCCATAGCTGCCGGTTGTCAGATCAACAAAGTTAGGCACGTTGCCCGCCGCGATGCGTAATGCGAGCGGCGAACCTTTGATCGCAGTGCCGCCGATAAACTGATTATGGGTCCATACCGATGCGATGGTGGTCATCTCGTTGATGACAACCTTGGACGGAGGCGCGTCGCCAAGCACAGTCAGTAGCGCGAAGGCCGGGTTGACGCCGCGCTTTCGCCACGTGGCTTGGCCGCCTTTGGCGATTAGATATAGGCTGACATCCGCTCCAGGCGTTTCATCGGTGGCAAGTTGAAATTGGCCATCACCGCCGGATTTCGTTTGGGCTAGTCGTCTGGGGTCTCCGGCACTTGCCGCCCAAAGCGCGACGGTGGAATTTGCAACTGCGCCGCCGCCCGCTAGGACTTGGCCTTCGATGTGAACGGCGGCCGCAGCCGGATCGCAGGTCCAGCCGAGGAAGCCGACTGTACAGCATCGCCGCTGTGCGGACGTTATCAATCCTGATCATTCACGCTCTCCGTCTTCCGAATACAGGGCAATTGACGGCAGCCTTTAGCATCGCACGCTCGCAGATCATTGATGCAGATCGACGACGCTTCGCGTACCGCCGATAACGCGCATTACCGCTTGCAGCCTTCGTGACGTGACTTGAGCCAAGATAACGAGTGTGCGCTGACCGAAAACGGCAAAAGCAGCACCGAATGTCGATGAAGTCCAGAGCGAGTAACATTGCGTGCACAAAAAACCCTTCTTCCCGATTCGAGCGTCGCAGTTCAGACACACGGCATTCTGAAATAACCGCTTGGCTTTCATATTTGTCAAATCCGGTTAGGAGGAAGGGCTATTCTCAATCTTTTCTCTACTTTCTTCAATTCAGGGGACTGCCGTGAGAAAACTTTTCCTGGCGAGCTGCGATGATCTACAAATAAAGGCAATATCGTTGACATCGATTGACGTGCCACCCTTACGAAGGCAGACGGGACGCAGTCCGCGTTGGACCCACAGCGGAACTCGGCGAGCCGATAATCCGACTACTGATCTAGCAAGCCGCTGTCCGAGTTGAGCAATTTTGCACATATCTCTCCGAGAGAACATGCCTACTAGTGATGGCTCCTGCCGAATTTGCATAGCCAGAAGAAATTCCTTCGATCAAAGTTCGGTTGCTGGACCTCGATTAGCATTCAGTTTCTGCCGCGAATGCAATCGAACTTAGCTTTCGGGGCGACGCAATCAGGGAGACATAGATCATGAGCATCGGCAGGAGCCTCTTACTCGCCTCGCTTACGCTCTTCATCGCTGCCACGGCGATTGTTACGTCGGCGTCGGCGCAGCAACAAAAGCCCAACATCCTCGTCATCATGGGCGATGATGTGGGCTGGTTTAACGTCGGCGCTTACCATCGCGGAATCATGTCCGGTAAGACGCCAAATCTCGACCAGTTGGCCGCGCAGGGCATGATGTTCACCGACTACTACGCCGAGGCGAGCTGCACGGCGGGCCGTGCCAATTTCATTACTGGAGAAATTCCGCTCCGCACCGGCTTGACCACGGTCGGCCAAGCGGGCGCCGATGTCGGCATGCCGGACCAAGCCGTAACCTTGGCCACCGTGCTCAAGGCGCAGGGTTACGAGACCGGGCAGTTCGGCAAGAACCATCTGGGCGACTTGAACAAGTACCTGCCGACGGTGCACGGCTTCGACGAGTTCTTCGGTTACCTGTACCACCTCGATGCGATGTCCGATCCGTATTGGTTCGACTACCCGCAGGACTGGATCGACAAGTACTGGCCCACGCAACCTGGTCCATACCTACGCGACCAATGTGGACGACGCCACGGTGCAGCCGCGTTGGGGCAAGATCGGCAAGCAGCGGATCGTAGACGAAGGCCCGCTGGCGCCGTTCCCGAACATGACCGGAATGCAGAACTGGCAGAAGGGTCGCCCGGCCAAATATGACATGGAGACCTTCGATGACGTGCTGGTGAAGGCCAGTTCGGACTTCATGGACAAGGCGAAGAAAGACGGCAAGCCGTTCTTCATCTGGCACAACACCACGCGCATGCACGTGTTCACCTATCTGCCGCCGAAATATCAGGCGATGATGAACGCGACGAGCGACTACAACACCGAAGAAGCCGGCATGGCGCAGATGGACGACAGTATCGGCCAACTGCTGCAGCATCTGCAGGACATCGGCGAGGCTAACAACACCATCGTCATCTTCACCACTGACAACGGTGCCGAAGTGTTCACCTGGCCGGATGGCGGCATGACGCCGTTCAAGGCCACCAAGGGCACCACCTTCGAGGGCGGCTTCCGCGTTCCGGCCATTATTCGCTGGCCGGGCAAGGTCAAGCCGGGTTCAGTGGAGAACGGCATCTTCTCAGGCCTTGACTGGCTGCCGACGCTCGCTGATGCGGCAGGCAACCCCAACATTACCGACCAACTGCTGAAAGGGGTGACGTTGGAGGGCCGCACATACAAGAACCATCTGGACGGCTATGACCAGATGGACGTGCTGCTGGGCAAGGGCCCGTCGAAACGCCATGAGTTGTTCTACTTCGGCGGTCCACATCTCGGCGCCCTTCGCATCGATGACTTCAAGTTCCAGTTCATCCAGCAGCCCTACGGTTGGCCTGGCGAAAAGGTCACGACCGATATGCCCACGATCACGAATATCCGCCAGGACCCGTTTGAGCGCACTTCGTCAGTCCGCGGCGAAACGCTAAACAATCTCGGTGGCGGCTACATGAACGACTTCTATGCGCGAGAATTCTGGCGCTTCGTGGTCGTGCAGCAGACAGTGGCGAAGCTGGCGGAAACAGCCATCGAGTATTCCGCCGATGCAAGCGCCAGCGACCTTCAACCTTGATGCGGTAAAGGAGGAGATTGAGGAAAAGATCAAGCCGCACGAAGGGCAGTAGATCGACGTTCAACATGGCGGGCGTCCTTTATGGACGCCCGCTTTTGCTCATCGGTTGAAATTTCGTTTTGACCATAGTGCCCTGTCGAAGACTTTCTTCGACAGTATGTCTGCTGTTGGCCGATACTGTTGCAAAAGTCCTTTTGCATCGTTGATCGGAAAATTTCTGGGCCGTAGGCGCGTTTTTCGTGTAAGGATGCGGGGGGTCACATGATCTCGCGCCCAACTCATCAGTGACTTCGGTAATCGGGCTCGAGTCGCTTTTAGTAGCGACTTTCGCGTGTGTAAGTTTTAGCCGAGAAAATCACCGTTTAGGTTTAAGGGACTTTTGCAACAGTATCGGCCCGTTCTACCGTTCGCCGCAACGCAGCGAAGCGATAGGTCTGGAGTTGAGGGTCAAGCCGACATTGCACGGACATCGCAAATCGGTTGTTCGTGACCCATAGCGGAAGTCGAGCGCTCCCTTATTTGATCACTTCGGAAGCCGGGGCTTCTCATGCGGCAGCCCGCTGTCGTCGATGTCAAAGTCCGGATCGAAGATCGTCTTGCCTTGCGCGCCGAGGAAGGCTGGTTGGGCCTTGATCCACTAGCTCGGCTTCATCTCCTTGGCATAGGCGATGAGGCGCGCTTCCAGATCGCTCACGATCTCAGGGAATTGATCCGCGACGTTGTTCTGCTCGCCCGGGTCCTTCGAGAGATCGAACAACTCTGTCTTTCCGGGAAGCAACGCGATCTTGACCAGCTTCCAATTGCCTTTGCGGATGGCGCCGCGGAAGGCTTCGACATTGATCAGGATGTCCTCATGAGGCGAGGGTTGGCCCTCTGCCACGGTCGGCCAGATGTCCTTGCCGTCAAAGGGATGGTCCGGACTGCCCTTCGCTCCGGCGAGCGCCAGCAGCCGTCGGCATCACATCCACCATGCCCAGACGGCTCATTGACGATCCTCGGTTTGAGCTTGGCCGGCCAATAGAAGATGGTCGGAACCCGCACGCCGCCTTCGTGCAGCGAACCTTTGCCGCCGCGAAGATCGCCGTTCGAGGCCGGCGTCTTCGCGCCAAGCTCAACGCCGCCGCTTTCCTCGCGCTCTTCCGGTGACCGTGCCCCGGTTGCAAACAACGCGCTCGTGGCGCCGCCATTGTCGCTGCTGAAGATGATCAGCGTGTTGTCGAGCATGTTCTTCTGCTTCAGCGTGGCAACGATCCGCCCGACTTGAGTGTCCAGGTCGGTGATCATGGCGGCATAGGTGTGCCGATGCTCATCCCCGGCGGCATTTTTGTAGGCGTCGACGTCCTGCTTGGGGGCTTGATAGGGCGCGTGCGGCGCAAGCGATGCGACATAGAGAAACAGCGGCTTGGACGTGTCGTGGTTCTCGATGATGTTCACGGCTTCGTTCCCGATCAGGGTCGTGAAGTAGCCGTCTTCCTTGAGGAACTTGCCGTCGCGCTGCCAATCGATGAGTCCGCCGCGCTCTTTGGTGAAATAGTCCACCTCGCCGACGAGATTGCCGTAGAAATGGTCGAAGCCGCGATTCTGCGGCCAGAATTTCTTGTCGGCATGGCCAAGGTGCCACTTGCCGACCATCGCCGTCTGGTAGCCGACGTCCTTCAAGCGCCTGCGGGAGCGTGCGCTCGTCGGTCGGCAGTCCATAGGTATGGCTGGGAAATATGACCAGCGTCTGCAAGCCATAACGCATGGCATAGCGGCCGGTCATCAGCTCCGCCCGCGCCGGCGTGCAAACCGGCATTCCGTAAAACGACTCCAGCCGCACGCCTCGCTTGCGAGCTTGTCGATATTGGGAGTCCTTGATGTCGCTGCCGTGATAACCGAGGTCGGCGTTGCCAAGATCGTCGGCCAGGATGATGACGATGTTGGGCTTCGTCTCCTGCGCGTATGCCAATGTGCATAGACTTGTGAAGCCGCACACAAGGAACATCGATCTTATTGTTTCGCGTATCATTGAATTTCCAATCCTCGGCCGTTGGGAAAACATTGGCACGTTCAACCGGCCCAGCTCTTGCGTTAGATCAATTTGTCAGGGAATGGCGGATTCGACGTGTGTTCTTGACGTCTGCTCCGGCCCAAACGCGAAGTTCCGGAATGTCCGCTATTCGGCCGCGATCGGGTGAAGAGCAGGTATGACGCGGGCGTCACCGAAAGACCGACTTTGACCCAAAGCTGCCCTTGACTGACGAATTGTGTGTCATCTTAAAATTGCTAGCTCGCGGTAGCGAAACTGGATTTATTGTCGTTTTGGCTAATTCGTCCGGGTGAGTAGGAGGCACTAAATGCATCGGCTCGAAGGCGGATGTTCTTGCAACAGCGTGCGCTTCGCGTTGAAGCAACCACTGTTCGTTTTAGCTTGCCATTGCACTCCGTTCAAAAAGGCTGCGTGACGGGCTGCGAGCCCAAATGGGAGCACCCATGTATATCCTTGATCTTATTCTGGTAGGCTTTGTGGCAGGCATAATCGCGCGTTTGGTATTGCCTGGTCCGAAGAATCCTTCAGGCTTCTTACTCACAACCGTGCTTGGTATTGCGGGGGCGTTCCTCGCGACTTGGATCGGTCGGATAATGGGTTGGTTTGACCCCGATAAGGGCGCAGGTTTGATTGGCGCCGTCATCGGCGCCTTGATCCTCCTGTCCATTTGGCACCTGCTTGTTTCCGCACGGGCGAACTCTGATCCCTCGGCAGGACCACGGTAAGATGCACGACACCGGAACAGAGTGACGCTCCTGGCCCGAAACCAAGTGCCGGACTCCGCACCAAAAAACCCACCCTGCTGGTCTTCAACCCGCTTTGATCGCCCGGACCTCTGCGGCGCGCTCATCAACCGGGATCGTTGGAAGTTCGCCAGCATTCTTGACCGGAAGACCACGGAGGCGATCCATGATTGCTTGCCATTCCTTGATTTCCTCAACAGTGCCCTTCTCCGTCACGGAGTCGACACTGGCTTGATCCACAGTCGTGCCCGCCGGCGGCAGGAGATCGGGCGTGTCACTGCGAGGGTCGTTAAGTGCTTCGATCTTTGATTTGAGCGGCTGACCCTCCTTGTTCTTGGGTACGAGTGTCAGTTTGCCCTTGGTGTATTTTGGTATGGCCACGAGAAACATGGCGACCATCAGGGGGCACGTGAGGCTATACAAGCGGTCGTCTTTCCCGCTGATGTCGATCGCGGCGTAACCGCGATCGAGGTCTCCAATCTCGATGGCGGTTACGGCGTCGAACTGGGCGCGCGACGGGTCGTAGCGGAACCTCATGCCGGAAACGCGAGGGAAAAGCTCGCCGGGATGAGCAGGGTTATCCACGAGAAAAAACTCCAAAAGATGCTTCAAATCCTGACCAGTAAAGTAGCCCTGTCACGAGGCTGCTGCCGGCCGTCGTGTCCACTACACCAGCACCTAGCGGTGCCACGGCGAACAGGTCGTAGACGGTTTGTACACCAGACTTCCCGCGAGTTAGGCCGGCGCGCATCATCGCGTTCGCGGTGAAACCAAGGTCCGCTTTCGTCGCGCTTCTGAAGGCGTCGGTGCAGAAGTTGGCGAGGATAGTGCCGGCGGCAATGTCGGTGTACGTGTTGGGAATGTCCCGTGGCACAACGACGAGCGGTTGGTCGATGCTATAGCCGCGCGATGCAAAAACGACTTCGGTGACCGTCTTCTTGAACTTGTCGATTTCGTCGGCGATGGTCCGGTCTCCAGCGGTAGTGTCGTCGATCGGAAGGAGGCGATACGATCGACCGTTAGCTTGTTGCCGTCCAGCGTGATCACCAGTTCGCCGAGGTTTTCGCCATACTTCCCGGTCTGGACCACAGGCGTGTTGCCATTGACGATGACCGCCTCGTGCAGTTCGGTGTGGCTGTGGGCGCCAATGACCACGTCGATACCCGGTACGGCCTTGGGCAGGCGCACGTCTTCCCCATCGGTGAAGCGTCCGTCCTTTCCTTTCTCCATACCGCCGTGGCTGAGTGCGATGACTACATCCACCTTCTCTGTCTCGCGGAGAACCTTCACCATCTCCTGGGCGGCCTCGATGGAGTCGGAAAACGTAACCGCTCCGGCACCATCGGTATAAAGCTGCGCCTCTTTGCCGAGTAACCCGAAGATGCCAAAGCGAATACCGCCGCGTTCGATCACGGCGTAGCCGCGAACCAATCCATCCTTTGCCAAGCGCTGGAGACCGGCGAGTTTTGCGTCATTCGCCGTGAAATCGGTATTCGACGCGACCACCACAGGAACATGGCCAGCCTTGGCGGCCGCCGCGATGGACTTGGCCGTGCCGTCAGGCCCGAGATCGAAATCATGGTTGCCGAAGGTGGTGGCGTCGCAACCCATCCGGGCGAGGAGTTGCAATTCGCTTCCAGTCTCACGGGTGGCTCCGGCGAACGCCGTCCCCATGCTGTAGTCGCCTGCATCAAGCACTAAGACAGGACCCTGACCGGTGCGCGCCTCTTTCCTTTTCGCGATCAACGTGGCCAGTCGCGCGAACCCCCCGCGCGTTGCGTCGTCGTTGAGACTGAAAGGCGTGTAGTCGGAGGCCGGCCCCATTCCGATCAAGTTCGAGTGGAGGTCGTTGGTGTGCAGGATGGTGAAGGTCTTCTTCCCGTCTGCTGCTGCGGCTGGTTCGCCACGCAAGACGACCAATGCACCAGCTGCCGCAGAGCCAGCCAACAACTCGCGACGCGTGAGTGTCTTGCTGGGTATGAGAGTGAAGGTCTTCTTCGCATCTGCGGCAGCGACTGATTGTCCAGGTGAGGCTTTCATTTTTGTGCGCTCCTAGAATTTAAAATATGTGGGCGGTACGTCGCATCGAGCGCGAACCACTTAGGGAAGGGCTTAAGCAGGCGGTACCAAGTTAATACCGAGTGTGGCGATCACTTTAATGTGTCTGTGCATACGATCGTCCTTGCTTCTAACCGATTGAAATCGCTGTACTCAAGATCGCTCCCGCGTCTATGCATTTCACGCAATTGCAGGGGCACCAAAAGAAATAAATGACAATGTGATTTGGCAAATCGTGTGATGTAGATCAAAGCACCTCGATCTACGTCATTCAGATTTAAGAAAGTTTTGGCAAAAGGGACCGGACGATCATGAGAATTTGGGGACCCACTGTCGCGGCGATTACGCTCGCGGCATCGGTGTTGATGTCACCTGTCGCGCATGCGCAGTAGCAGCAACGGCCGAATATTGTCATCATCTGGGGTGACGACATTGGTTTGACCGATGTCAGCGCTTACCCGCAAGGGCTGATGGGTTTTCATACGCCCAGCATCGATCGTATCGCGCACGAAGGCGTGCTGTTCACCGATTACTACGGCGAGCAGAGCTGCACCGCTGGTCGGGCGTTAAAGTTCAGAAATTACGTGAACGACGGACGCCCGTAAGATGGCACCCGTCCACTACCGTGACCGCGAGGACCCTAATGACGGTTCTGCCGCCGGATAATAGCCGTATCCATAATAACAATGGCCCACGGGGTAGGGATAATCGGCAGCTGGCGCGTAGACCGTGTCCGGCGGATAAAAGCCTGCACACCATGAGCCATACGAATAGGGACCCCAGCCGCCAATGGCGATGCGTCTTACCGCATCAATCTGCTGCGATTCGGCAATCGAAGTCATTTCGACCGTAAGCAATGACGCGAGAGCCACTAAAGTTACGCGATCGAACGACATGATACCCCCTTCGCCTGCCGCGTCATGATGGTCACCAGCCCGCCCCCCATGAAGGCAATTACTGAATTAATAAAGTTAATTGTGAGTTTATTGGACCGACGCCAGTCTGCTCGGGTTCGGCCATTTTGGCCATCCGTGCTGCGCGCGTGAAGAAGGCCCCTTTATGTTTTTACGACCCATTCGTTCAACACCGTTTGGTGCTGTACGGACTCAAACGTGAACCGGCTTGCCGTATTTGATGTAAATTGCTGCCGAGCCACCGGAACCAAGCGATAGTTTCTCGGCGACAGCCGTGTCGTCGAACCTAATCTTGACGGCGTATAATCCGTCAGATCCGACACTGGCGGCATTGGGAATGCTTTCGCTGGGCGCGCGGTATAGTCCCCTTCTTTGTCCTTGCTGCACGTGTCGCATTCCCGCGGTCTTTGGCTCTGCCGTCTATGCAAATCCGGCAGATAGCAAAGGTTTTTTACATATCCGCTCCCATCCCAGGCGTGTCTTAGCATTCTTACGCCTTGCCGACCGGAGTCACCTGATCTCCAACGGCATCATCACGTACCCAAGCCTTTAATAGCTCCCATGTAATCGCGAGCACGACCGGACCGATGAAGAGCCCGATGATACCGTGCGCAAGGATGCCGCCGATGACACCCACGAGTATCACGGGCATCGGAGTTTTCAACCCGTGTGTAAAAACAATCGGACGCAGGATATTGTCCAATAAGGCCACGGGTACCAAGTAGGCGGTGAATATCAAGGCTGCTGACGTGTCCATGGTCAGCCAACCCCAAATGATTGGTAGGACCAAAACGACCGTCGCTCCGATCTGGATAATTCCGAAGACTAAAACCAGGAAACTTAGCAAGCCCGGGGCAGGCGCGCCGGCGACGATTAGACCGACGCCGGCCAGTAAACCCTGGAGGAGGGAGATCCCGATGACCCCGCGAGCGAGATTCCGAATTGTTACCCCTGCCAAATCGATGAATTCTTCGCCTCGTTTCGTCGAGATGCGCCGTGAAATTGACTTGAACGAAATGGCAAGCGAGCGCCCCGGGCGGAAGAGGAAGCCTGAAATGACAACCGCGGTCATGAATTGAAGGGTGTTCACGCTAGCGCTTCCAGCGATGCCAAGCAGCCTGCTGCCGAGAGGCTTTAGCTGAGGGCTTAATTCGATCAATGCCTGCTTGAGATTGGTCGATGCGAGGTTCCAAAACCCATACACACCCGCGCCAATAAGCGGCCAGCTTTTCACGGAACCCGGCGGCACTGGGATCGCTATCGTCCCAGAACTCAGTTGCTCAAATATGGATCGAAGACTTTTGACTAAGCTTATGCCGAGCCAGGTCGCCGGCCCAAGGACGATAACAACGCTCAAAACAGTTATCAGTGTCGCCGCAATCCCACCCGGTAGCCGTAGACTGGATTGCATCCAATTGAAGATCGGATAAAGCACGACCGTCAGAATTATACTCCAGACGATAATCGTCAAAAACGGTTCAACCAAAAGCACGGACCAGTAAATGAGAACCGCAAGACAGCCAATCTTTATAATCCAATCGATGGATGCCGGATTGAGTGGTGTTTGATCTTCGGTCACTGCAAGTATCTGCAATAAAGCTTAGTGCTGTGATAACGTTTGCGGTGATCGGATTAATGCACGCAGTTGCGCGGGAAAGCTTCGATGAAACGCCGGACCGTAACCGAGGACCAGATCACCGATCTGAAAGTCACCGAACCACCGATTTGACGCCATTGATGCAGTCTCGGATTGTGGCTCGGCATTAACGGCAGCCAGAGGCACGCCGATGGTCAGAGCCAAGGAATATCGAAAAAATTCGCGGCGCGCAAAGAGAAACACGGAGCTATTGGCCTAACTGTCCCGCGTCCTGAGCCATCTGAAGGCACGTGAGCAGCCCAGTGTAGCTTGGAATGCCGCCCGCGCTGGCTTCGCCGATGCAATTTGCTTTGTTCGAGGGTTTAAAGGTCGACCACTGTTTGACGAGCCGCCGTCGAATTGCCATTTCACTCTTTATACAGTTCTGAAAATCCCGTTGAACGCTCTGGTTTGGTTCCAGATCTAACCCACCCTGTTGGGCAATGCCTTGGCAGACGGGATTAAGGTTGAAACGGGAAACATTGTCCGCAATCGTGACAGTCAATTGTGTGACTAATGCCAACGTCAAAATGGGGATCATCATTTGAATGCTCCGGGGTGTCGCACTCAGTAGCACGGCGGATAGCGGTAGTAGCCGCAGGCTGGAGTGGGTAGCCGTAATACGGGGCTGGGTAGGCCCGCCGCGCCGTAGGCTACCGCAGCGCAGTACCCATCAGCGTACGAATTCATGACGATGAGGGAAGGCATTATCTGTCGCTGTTTGCGATTTGAGTGCAGATTAAGAGAGGACGCTATGCAAATTCGGCAGATCCGCTTGAATGATTTGTGGCTTTGCTTATGTGCGTGAAATTGGTCCAGCCGTCGTTTGAGCTGACCTCCTCTAATCACAGCTGATATGCCTGAAAAGGGGTAGCTTTCGTCGCCCGCCCCCCGCAAGCCATTCCAGCCGGGATTTCACGCTCCCTATTTGGAGAGTCCCCCTCAGAGACGCCGCGCCAGCCACAATGACAGAATTCTCTTGGCCGCTTCCGAATTTGCATAGCCGGGGACAAACGTTGCTTCAATACTGCAATCCTTTCCGCAGAATTGCGGATCGAAATCGGCTGCGTCTTCGACAGAATCGTCGAGATTTGGCCGGTTCGGCGGGGCGACGATTTATGCCAGCGACTGGCACTACAACATTTTTTGATCCGGGTGATTACCAAGCAAGCTTTCCCGGTGCGACGATCAATCTGGCTTTCACTGCCCCAGGCATATTCACGGCACGCCTGACTTCGGTAAGCTTGCGCCACCTAAAGCTGTTTTCCGTACAGGAAAGCCTGCCACGCATTGCTTATGTATCGTTGCCGTCGAATACCGTGAATTTTACATTTGCAGTGCTGTCGCGGCCGCCGCCGATTTGGGGCGGGATAAAAATGCAATCGCGAGACCTGATGTTCCACGGCGTCGGTGAGCGCTTGCACCAACGGACAAGTGGAATCAGCAGGTGGGGCATTATATCGATAGAACGGTTCTGCTTTGACGTCTGTAGCAGGGCTCTCACTGGATCTAAACTCATCCCGCCACGCGTAGGCCGGGTTCTGCGACCCTCGCGGGCCAACGCAGCTGAGCTACAGCGCCTCCAGGCAAAGGTGTGCCACCTCGCCGAAACACACCCTCAAAAAATCAACAACCCGGAAATCGCCCGCGCGATCGAGAATGATCTTATCCATGCACTCATCAGCTGCCTGACGGCCGACATTGTTCACGAAGACACGGCTGCACGACGCCGGCACGCGACCATCATGAGCCGCTTCGAGAAGGTATTGGCAACGAAATTTGACCGACAATTGCCCATGCCGGAGCTATGCAGGACCATCGGGGTACCAGAGCGCTCCTTGCGCATGTGTTGTTTTGATATCCTGGGCATGAACCCCAGTGATTATATGCGGCTGCGGCGACTAAATTTAGTGCGAAGCGCGCTACAGCATGCCAATGCCGCAACCGCAAAAGTTTCAGTAATCGCACGACGTTATGGGTTTGCTGAGCTTGGACGCTTCGCCGCATACTATCGGACAATTTTTGGCGAAACGCCTTCGGCTACACTGCACTATTCCCAAACCACCTTGCGCCAAGACGGCAATTTGCGAATCACCTTAGATACATAGCGAATTGCCGAATCTGCATAGCCCAAGCATCGACGCTGACCCTATTCTCGCGGCCGGGAGGGCCGCGGGCGCGCTCCACTAAGTGCCGCCAACGGCAATTCGTGATGGACGAATGAAAAGCGTAATTTGACTTCGGCAGGGCACTGTTACCGGGCCTTTATCGGGCAGCCGCAACTGCAATACCCGATCGAGCGTTCTACCGTTACCCGCGCCGCGACCAGGCTGTGCGCGCAACTCGAATGATAAAAATCGCGTAACCGCGAGCGCATCGGGGATCAAGATAGAGGAGTTCAAAATGGGCATCTGCAGGAACATTTGGTTTGGGCTGCTCGCACTGATCGTCGCAGCGATAGCGACGAGCGCGCCAGCTTTTGCGCAGCAACACCAGAAGCCCAACATCCTCGTCATCATGGCCGATGACATCGGCTATTGGAACATAAGCGCCTATAATCGCGGCATGATGGGCTACCACACGCCCAACATCGACCGCATCGCCAACGAAGGCGCCATATTCACCGATTATTATGGTCAGCAATCATGCACCGCCGGCCGCGCCGCCTTCATTACCGGCCAGAGTCCGATGCGAACCGGTCTCCTGAAAGTCGGATTACCGGGAGCAAAGGAAGGTCTGTCTGGAAAGGATCCAACGCTCGCTGAACTGCTCAAGCCACAAGGCTATGCGACCGGACAATTCGGCAAGAACCATCTCGGCGACCGCAACGAGTTTCTGCCGACGGTGCACGGCTTCGATGAGTTCTTTGGCAATCTTTACCACTTAAACGCTGAGGATGAGCCGGAGAACCCGGATTACCCAAAGAACCCGGCGTTTCTGCAGCGCTTTGGTCCGCGGGGCGTCTTGAAGTGCATGGCGACTGCCACCGACACGCCAGGGGACGATCCGCGCTTCGGGCCATGGGGCAAGCAGAAGTGCGAGGATACCGGCCCGCTGACGATGAAGCGTATGGAGACAGTTGACGATGAATTACTCAAGGCCTCGCTCGACTTCATCGATCGTGCCCACCGCGACCAGAAACCGTTTTTAGTTTGGTTCAACCCAACCCGCATGCACATTTGGACCCGACTCAAACCGGAGTCGCGAAACAAGACGGGACTCGGCGTTTATCCCGACGGCATGGTGGAGGATGATGGTCAAGTCGGCCAACTCCTCAAGAAACTCGACGATCTCGGCATCGCCAACAATACCATCGTGATCTACACGACGGACAATGGAGCGGAGACATTTACTTGGCCCGATGGCGGCACCACGCCCTTCCGCAGCGAGAAGAACACGAATTGGGAGGGTAGCTATCGCGTCCCCGCAATGGTGCGTTGGCCCGGCACGATCAAGCCCGGTACCGAAATCAACGACATCTTCTCGGCGGAGGACTGGGTCCCCACTCTGGCCGCGGCTGCCGGCATCCCGGACGTCGCGAATAAGCTCCTGCAAGGTTACGACGGCTTCAAAGTTCACCTGGACGGCTATGATGAGACCGACCTGCTCGCTGGCAAAGGTCCGACCAAGCGACATGAGTTTTTCTATTGGACGGATGACGGTGATCTAGCCGGGCTTCGCTATGATCAGTGGAAGATCGTATTCATGGAGCAGCAAGCGCATGGCCTGGGAGTGTGGCAACAGCCGCTGATCACGCTGCGCGCACCGTTGATATTTAATCTGCGTACGGATCCGTTTGAGCGCGCTGACTACGAGTCCGGCTCATATGACAAGTGGTACATCGAGCGTATATTTTTGTTGGCTCCGGCGATAGCGATCGTGGGGCAGCACTTGGCAACGTTCCAGCAATTCCCGGCACGCCAACCGCCTGGGAGTTTCTCGGTCGGTGAGGCCTTAAAGAAGCTGACTGAACAGCCCGGCAATGATTGACGACACACTGACGCAACAGAAGCCCACTATGAAGACCGAAAAATGCGGAAACAGTACAAGCGTGAAAGTAGTCTTTTCTGCTGCGGCACAGCAAAACGAGAGAGGGTCGAGCAAGCCCTCACCCCGTAGTGCGAGCGTGTCCAACTCGAGATCGAGAGGCTTGACGGCGCAGCTGCGCGTGCTGGCTAAGGCATGCTGCTACGGCCGGAAGTGGAAGCAGCCGACGGCGATCCGCAAAGCGGCTCATCAGCGTGTGTTTTTGTCATGTGACCGAGCAACTGGAAGGTCAGAAGCGTGAAATCCGCACCCAGCGTCTCTCGTATCAGCCGCCGCATTTTACTCGCGACACTGGCCGTACTGCCGGTGCTACCGGGACTGCGCTTCACTGCTGATGCGCAATCGCAGTTGCCGCAGGCTACGCCAGCTCCGAATCAGCTGCCGGCCGACCCGCTGGGCTCGTGGAACGAAGGGCCGTCGAAGCAGGCGATCCTCGACTTCGTGCGCGCCACTACAGACCCAGCGAGTCCAAAACTGGTGGCGCCCGAGGAACGTATTGCCACCTTCGATCAGGACGGCACGCTTTGGGTCGAGCATCCAATCTACAGCCAGTTTATTTACTGCTTGGATCGCGTGTCCGCCGTGGTCAAGGCAAAGCCAGCGCTCGCGAAGATCGAGCCTTTCAAAACCGTGCTGTCCGGTGACCGCGAGGCAATTGCGAAGCTGCCGCTCCGAGGCTTGGAAGAAATTGCTATTGCCACGCTCAGCGGCATGACGGTGGATGAGTTTGAGGCCGATGTGAAAACGTGGCTCGGCGCCGCCAAGCATTCGCGCTGGAAACGGCCCTACACCGACCTCACCTACCAACCCATGCAGGACGTGCTGAGTTACCTTCGCGCGAACGATTATAAGACCTACATCGTGACCGGCGGCGGCCAGGACTTTGTGCGTCAGTACTCGGAGCGCGTCTACGGCATCCCGCCAGAGCAAGTGGTCGGCAGCGCGGGTGGAACGACCTTCGGCTACGTCAAGAACGGCAAGCCGTTCTTGACCAAAGACCCGAAATTCCTGCTCAATGACAACAACGCAGGCAAACCCGAGGGCATTCACCACCTGATGATTGGTCGGCGTCCCTACGCGGCGTTCGGCAACTCGACCGGGGACCGGCAAATGCTTGAATACACTGCGGCGGGCGATGGTACGCGGCTGATGATGCTGGTGCTGCATGACGACGCGGAGCGTGAATACGCTTACGGACCGGCCCAAGGACTTCCGGACACGAAGGTCGGCACATTCACCCAAGCCCTCTACGACGAGGCAAAGAAGAGTAGCTGGACAGTGATCAGCATGAAAAACGACTGGAAGCGCATATTTGCGTTTGAGTAGCACCTGAAGAGTGGTGACTGGAGCGATGAATCATGGGAATTTCCGTCATGACCGACGTAAAGCTGCTGCCTCAGAAGTCGGACATCTGGTGGGTCTTTCTACTCCAGGGCTTTGCTGGAATCATTATAGGCCTGATGCTCGTTACTGAGCCCGGCGCCACAATGGTGGCGCTGACGACTGTCTTGGGCTTCTACTGGCTCATTACGGGTGTGCTGGCGCTGGTGCAGGTCTTCGTAGATCGCTCCACGCCGTGGATTTGGTCGCTCCTCACTGGCCTCGTGGGTATTCTGGCCGGCCTCTTTGTTCTGAGACACCCGCTCGTTGCTGCACTGACGGTTCCTACCGTTCTTGTTATCATTCTCGGTCTTCAGGGATTGGTCATCGGCGCGCTTCAGATCATCGGTGGATTTAAGGGAGGCGGTATCGGGCCGTTCATTCTCGGTGCGATCAACGTTCTGGTCGGAATTCTCCTGCTCGGCTCGCCGATCGCTGCAGCGCTAGCTGTCCCGCTGGTATTCGGCGTGCTCCTGCTCATTCAGGGCGCGGGGCTGATTATTTTGGCGTTTCGTCTCCGCACCTGAGAGCCTTCGCGGGAACATGCGGATATAGCAACTGGAATGGCCGCGGAATGGAAGCATTGCTCTCTACATCGTGCTCCAATTTCGGTGCACAACACACCGCCATCTCGGTATCCACTCGCGACAGTGGGCCAGCGAACTCTACCGTCCGCTCGAAAGATGCTTCTTCGGAGTAGGATTATGAACCGACGATTGGCTGCAGTATTGTTCACAGCCGTCTTGAGCCTGAGTGTCGCGCCGGCGCATGCCGGCCCCTGCACTGACCAAATCGCACAATTTGAGCTCGCGGTGCGGCAATCGTCAGGTAATCCGAACGCAGGGCCAATGGCCGCACAATCGATCGGCGCACAGATCGATCGCCAACCAACGCCAGGCTCGATCAAGCGCGCCGAGGAGCGGGCACAGGCAAAGTTTGCGGCGACTTTGGCGCGCGCCAAGCGGCTCGATGCACGGGGCAATCGCGCCGGATGCACACGCGCACTCAATGCCGCCAAGGCAATGTACAATCTGTAATGAACGACTAGCCGTGGCAGTTGAAGATCGTGGCTCGTTCCAAACAGAGCTCCAGGAAAAACCCGCAGTTCGTCAAAATCGACGGCCGCGCCGTCGGAAATCGATAGCGTGGGTGCAAGCCGGGGTGCTGCGAATCCGCGCTGGCATTCAAAGGTTGACATTCGCCATCGCCGCCTTAGTCGCGGTGGTCATCGTCGCTGCAGCCGTCATCGCTTTCTACTTGCTTAATGGCAGCGGGTCAGCCTGGAACGCGAGCGACGCGTCCGTCGCGACGTTCGTCGGCAGTGAGACCTGTGCCGGATGTCATCAGGCCGAGGCGAAGCTGTGGCATGGGTCGCATCACCAGCAAGCAATGGACCACGCGACCGACAAATCGGTGCTAGGCGACTTCAACGATGCCAGCTTCGATTATTATGGGGTGCACTCGCGCTTCTTCCGCAAAGACGGAAAGTTCCTGGTCGAGACCGACGGCTCCGACGGCAAGCTTGCCACGTTCGAGGTGAAATACACTTTCGGCGTTTATCCATTGCAACAGTACCTGATCGAGTTTCCGGATGGACGCATTCAGGCGCTGTCGATTGCATGGGACAGTCGACCCAAGGAGCAAGGTGGCCAGCGCTGGTTCGATCTCTACCCGAACGAGGACATCAAGCACGATGATATTCTGCATTGGACCAAGTTGAATCAGAACTGGAATTTCATGTGCGCCGAGTGTCATTCGACGGGGGTACAGAAAAATTACGACGCGAAGGACGATCGCTTTGCCACGACTTGGTCTGAGATCAGCGTGGGCTGTGAGACCTGCCACGGCCAGGGCTCACGCCATGTAGCCTGGGCACACGACCAGCAGAGCTGGTGGCCGTTCGGCAAACACGAGGACAAGTCCGAGGGCCTCGCCGTGCGTTTCGATGAACGCAGCGGTGTCACGTGGTGGCACAATCCGAACACCGGAAATCCGCAACGCGATGTCTCGCCGCCTGTTTTGCGTAAAGAGGTCGAAACCTGCGGGCTGTGCCATGCCCGCCGGGCTGAATTCTCGGAAGATTGGGTGCCCGGTCAGTGGCTATCGGACACGCAGGTTGTCGCGGGCCTCGACCACGGACTCTATTTTGCCGACGGACAAATGCAGGACGAAGTCTACAATTACGGCTCGTTCAAGCAGAGCAAGATGTTTGCAGCGGGCGTCACCTGCAGCGACTGCCATGACCCGCACAGCGACAAATTAAAAGTCTCCGGTGACGGCGTTTGCTTGCAATGTCACTCGTCTGACAAATACGCTACCGCGGCGCATAACCATCATGACGCTGTGAAGCCGCCGGTTGGCTGCCCAGCGTGCCACATGCCGACGCGCACCTACATGGTCGTCGATCCGCGGCACGATCACAGTCTACGAATTCCGCGACCGGAACTGTCCGTGAAGTTCGGCACGCCGAATGCCTGCAACAATTGCCACACGGACAAATCGGCTCAATGGGCGGGGTCGGCCATCGCGAGCTGGTATGGGCCGAACCGGGAGGGTTTTCAGAACTATGCCGAAGCATTCCATGCGGCTTGGACCGATCAGCCGGACGCGGCGAAGCTTCTTGCCGCTGTCGCCGCCGATGCAAATAACCCCGCGTTCGCTCGCGCTAGCGCATTGACCGATCTTGCGCCGTTCGTGTCACCCGCCAATGGACAACTGGCGCGGACGGGGCTGTCGGACTCCGACCCGATGGTCCGAATCGGTGCTCTCGACATGCTCGAAGGAGTACCGGCCAATCAGATTTGGTCACTGGTTGCGCCGCTTCTCTCCGATTCCATCCGCGGCGTACGCATCGCGGCAGCGTCGCTGCTCGCCGCGGTGCCGACAGCAAACCAGCCGACTGCAGACCGCGACAGCTTTGAACGTGCCGCGGCCGAGCTTGTCGCATCCGATCGCCTCAACGCCGATCGGCCCGAGTTCGCGTTCGGCGCTTGGAAGTTTCCTTGCCAAGCGCGGCCGCCCCGCCGATGCCGAGGCCGAATACAACGCGGCGCTGCGGTTAAGCCCGCAATTTGCCCCGGCAGCGATTAACCTGGCCGATCTTTACCGGGCGCTCGGTCGCGAAGCCGACGGCGAGAGCGTGCTGCGGGCGGCGCTCGTTGCTTCTCCGCAGGATGCGGGCCTGCATTATGCGCTCGGGCTTAATCTCGTGCGGCTCAAGCGGCCCGACGAAGCGCTTAGCGAATTCGGCCGCGCCGCCGAACTCGATCCCGGCCAGGCGAGGTATGCCTATGTCTACGCCGTGGCGCTTCACTCTGCAGGCCGCGGCAGCGAGGCTATCACTGCGCTCAAAGAGAATTTGACGCGGCATCCCAATGATCGCGACACCCTCGCGGCACTCATCAGTTTCAGCCGCGACTCCGGAGACATCAGCTCGGCACTCGAATTTGCTGAGAGGCTGGAACACATCGTTCCGGATGAGCCAGGCCTAGCCGCGCTCGTCCAGGACCTTCAGCGCCAGACTACTAAACCGCCTGCGCAATAATACTCCGGATCCGCTGTCTTGCCTCAACCGGGGAATCCTTTCCCCGATTTAATGCTTTCCACGAATTAATGCGCTCTCCAGCTCGCCGTAAGTCGCAACATGTAATTCAAACGGCCCGCTGGTCCGTTGGCCTACTTTCATTCAATGGAGATTGATAATGACTCGAAACGACCCCTCTGATTCCAAACAACCCAGGGGCCTTAAGGCCCGTCGCCTTACCCTTCTGGCATCGGTCGGCGCGCTAAACGCCGCCGCGCTGTTCGCTGCTCCGGGTGCCTACCGCTCGGCCGATTTCGGCTTTGGTACGCCATCCGCGCAAGCGGCCGAGACAGCTATGCAACATCCGGCAGGCTTCGCCGACATCGTTGCCAAGGTAAGACCGGCGGTGATTTCGGTGCGTGTAGAGATTCCCGCCTCCGCCGAGCCGGCAATGATGCAGCAGAACGGTGACGACCAGGAGCAGGTTCCGGTGCAGCCGGGCTCGCCGCTCGACAACTTCTTTCAGCAATTTGGTCAACAGTTTGGTCGCCAAGGCGGGCGGCAAAACGGCATGCCGCAACGCCACGAGACGATCACCGGCGAAGGCTCCGGCTTTTTCATTTCGCCCGACGGCTACGCGGTGACCAATAACCACGTCGTTGATCACGCAAAATCCGTCCAGGTCACGACCGACGATGGCTCGGTCTATACCGCCAAAGTCGTGGGCACCGACTCCAAGACCGATCTTGCCCTGATCAAAGTTGATGGCAGAAAGGACTTCCCCTACGTGAAATTCGCCGACCATTCGCCGCAAGTCGGAGACTGGGTGGTTGCGGTCGGCAACCCGTTCGGTCTCGGCGGCACGGTGACGGCGGGCATCGTTTCCGCTCGCGGCCGTGATATTGGCGCCGGACCCTATGACGACTATGTCCAGATCGATGCGCCCATCAACAAGGGCAATTCGGGCGGACCGGCGTTCGACGTCGATGGCAACGTGATCGGCGTCAATACGGCGATCTTCTCGCCGTCAGGCGGCTCGGTTGGCATTGGCTTTGACATCCCGGCCGATACCGCGAAACTCGTTGTGGCTCAGCTCAAGGATAGTGGCCATGTCACGCGCGGCTGGCTGGGCGTCCGGATTCAGCCGGTCACAGCCGACATCGCTGACAGCCTGGGCTTGAAGAAAGCCGCGGGAGCAATGGTGGACGAGCCGCAAAGCGGCAGCCCTGCGGCCAAGGCTGGCATCGAATCCGGCGACGTCATCACCGCCGTCAACGGCACGCCGGTGAAGGATGCCCGTGACCTCGCCCGCACCGTCGGCATGATGGCGCCCAACTCATCGGTCAAGCTTGACATCGTTCGCCAGGGCGAGCCGAAGACTTTGACGTTGACGCTGGCTCAGATGCCGAATGAGCAGCAGGCGAAGGCTGACACGGGGCAGTCAGACTCGAGCGATGGCGTGCCGCATCTCGGCCTGACAGTGGCGCCAGCGAGCGAAGTCTCCGGTGCCGGCAATATTGGCGTCGTGGTCACAGCGGTCGATCCCGATGGTCCTGCGGCCGAGCAGGGCTTTCAGACCGGCAACGTCATCCTCGATGTTGGCGGCAAGGCCGTCGCCAATGCTGGCGATGTGCGCGGTGCGCTCAGCGCAGCAAAGGCCCAAGGCAAGCATCAAGTCCTAATGCGCGTGAAGATGGGCGACGCCACAAGGTTCGTGGCTCTACCGCTCGGCAACGCGTGAAGGTAGTGGTCGCACCCATCGGCCCGTGCCGCCGCCTCCAGGCCACGCCACTGATGGGCCGGCCTTTGGGGACGGGCTTTTGAGCCCGTCTCCATTCTTACCAATTGAGTAACGCGACTAAATTTAAAGATGCCACTCGATATGAATGCTTCACTTCCGATGCAGGGACCTCGCGCCGGTACTTTGTTGATCGTCGAGGACGATCAACAACTGCTGCAGCACCTTGCGCAAGCGATGGAAGCGCGAAGCTTTAACGTGACAATTGCAAAGTCGGTCGCCGATGGATTGATCCAAATCAGGCGGACCAACCCCGCATTTGCAGTAGTTGAAATGCGACTTGAGGACGGGTGCGGCCTGGACATCATTCGGGCGCTCAAGCAGCAACGGCCCGACGCGCGCGCTGTCATTCAGACGGGCTATGGCAGTATCGCCACCGCCGTCGGTGCAGTAAAGCTCGGCGCCGTCGACTATCTCACCAAACCCGTGCACGAGGATGACATCGTCTCTGCTCTGCTCGCGCCGGAGGGCTGCAAGGCCGAGCCGCCGAAGTATCCCAAGTCGGCGGACCGCGTGCGCTGGGAGCACATCCAGTACGTCTACGAATTGTGCGATCGCAACGTGTCGGAGACGGCGCGTCAGCTCACCATGCATCGGCGTACATTACAGCGGGTTCTTGCTAAACGAGCACCACGATGAAAGGTTGAACGGCTGCTCCAGCGGGGCGTGCCATCAGTTCGATGGCGCTCTGCGTGCTTCTTGACTCAGTGCCGACGGCGATTCCCAGGGAAGCCTCACGGTTTCGCTCAGGGAGCCCGTTTGATTTGACAGGAACACGACGACTCGTAATCCGTCGGTGTAATATGGATCGCCCGTGAGATTCGTTCGCGGAGCCGATGATGAAGCTGCGCCCACACCACCCACAAAACCGTATCGCTCGACCAATCCGGACATCAAGAGGTCTTGTAGAAGATAGCCACGGTCAAAATCGACGTCTGGACTGATTTTATGCGTAGTCAAGTTCCACGTTTGATCTGTCAAGCGAACGCCAATGTCTCGGCTCACTTGACCGACCCACACCCTGCGGGACTCGAACGTAAATGGTGCAAGCCACAGTCTTGCGTGGATCCGCTCGTTGATTGTCGACCGCGCCTTCTGCAACGCCACGTCCTCTCGGCGACCAAACACGTAAAGTGGACTAACCGGCGACGTAAGGTACTCGTCCCGAAATATGAAAGCACGAGCGGTTTCAATCATACTTGCGACGTTGAGCTTCTGAGTCAAATGCCAATCGCGAGCGATAAACGGGACAATCGGATCGCTTTGGCTTTCCACAACGACAAGATTGAGGGGATCACCGTCGCGCGTCCCATCGGAGTTTGTCGTACAGCAAGGCAACTTTGCGACTGTCGCTCTTAACGTTTCGAGATCGAGATCATCGATTTTCCGATTAGGATATATGCTGTCGGCGCGAACGCCTGTGCCGACAAATGCGGCTCCTGGCACCGGCAGCGCAAAATCGAATGTTTCTAGGCGGTCCTTCCCAGCAATTAGGACATTCGCGTATTTCACACCGGCGTCGAGGACACCGTACACAAAGCCCGTCGTGTGCGAGTGAGGTGGCAGGATGCTGGCTATCTGACGCTGGAGAAAGAATTGGTCTCGTTCGCGGTTTGCGGCAAAAGCCAAAGCACCGTGAAACCTATAGGAAACCTCGTAAGGCGAATAATATTCGGGGTCCATTGCAATCGGAAGAAAGGCAAGTTGGTCGTCGGTTTCGTTTACGATCGAGAGCCAGACGGGCTGAATATCATATTTCGCGAGATTTTCCCCGAAGCTTCGCCGACTCTCACGCGCTCCAAGTGCACTGGCGCTCACCGATATCCCGGGTGCAGATTTCAGCTGTGCGCGCGCCATGAAATCCGCATCACCGCTTGGGTCCGGATGGAACCGAAACGAGTTCATCATCATGATCGCTGCTGCTGAAATGCAGAACAGAATCGCGACAATGAGGGTTCTGTACAGTCGGGAGGTCTTCATACTGATTGCCAATAAGCAATGCGCATAATTCGCCGCGTTTCCGGCACCGCCTAACTTGTCGCGCTGGCGCTTGCACCATTCACAAGCCGCCACTTATACATGGCCCGGAAGGCATGAACCCGGAGATCGCTAAGATTTTGCACGACGCTTTAGGAGCGACATGAAGGAGGCATCATACCAGGCGGCACTGAAGCGGCTCGACCAAGAACCGGACTACATGAATAGTGCGGACTACCGCACCTATGCGATCAAGAAGACTGAACGGAAGCTTATTGTCGATGAATTCGGGTTGAACTCGAACTGAATTCCACTGAATTCATGGGTGAGTTGCAGGAGTTGGACTGAGAAGGAGGTTTGGCGGCCTTCTGCCTAGGGAAGCTGGTCACTGGGCCGGCTTCGTGAAGGCGCCTGCGGCATATAGTATAATGTATGGCGTCGATATTTTTGCGCTTAGCCTGCACTGCTTTTGGTATAGTCCATGCTTTCCGATACACTTCTTGTCGCGCCATCTCCTTCGCTTGACGAAGGCGACAATTGGTAGCCGCCCGGGCAGCGCCCGGGCGGGAAATACCGTGGCAATTTCAACCCCACTATTCCATCTTGCCCTTCATCGCCCTTATCCGCTCTTGGATTTCGGCTTTGACGGCATCGAGATTGAAGCTCGCGCCTTTCTGCATCGGCGGGAACTCGACAAACGTCGGGGCGAACTCGGCGATTTTCTGTTGCAGGAAGACGAAGCGCCAGAACTCGTGGGAGTAAACGTCCTCTACATAGAAGAAGGATCCCGTGTTGCCCTTCGCAAACTGCATCCGCTCGAACGGATCGAGCCGGAGATTGGAGACAACCGGCCAGTCAAGATGGACCGTTCCGCCGAGCCAACCATCGGGCTGGTCGATCAGTCTATACTTCCAATCGTCGATGCGTACTGCCCCGAGAGTGCCCTCGGCGAAGTAGAAGATCTCATGGCGGTTGGAGGGCCCCTTGCCGGTCAGCATGTTCATCTGGTCATAGCCATCGAGATGAACCTTGTACGTTGTATCTCCAAGCTGTTTGCCTCTGAGCAGTTCGCTGACGATATTCGAATCGCCGGCTGCGTCTACAAAGGTCGGGAAGAAGTCCAGACCCGACATGATGCCGTTTTCGACTTTTCCGGCGGCGATGTGGCCCGGCCAACGGATGATCATAGGCACGCGCATGCCGCCTTCCATGATCGTTCCTTTGCCGGCGGCGAAGGGCGTGTTGCCGCCGTCAGGAAAAGTAAAGTTCTCGGTGCCGTTGTCGGTCGTGAACACAACGATCGTGTTGTTGTCGAGACCGTCGGCCTTCAACTTGTCCATGATGCCACCAACGACGTCGTCGAGCTGGGACATCACGCCTTCTTCGAGATACCACCCGTTCTCAGGGGTGAGTTTCGCTTGGTATTTCGGCGATAGATGCGAGAAGACATGCGCGCGTGTGGGATTAACCCACATGAAGAATGGCTTGCCGTCCGCCTTGGCCTTGTCGATGAACTTCACTGAGTAGTCGAGAATGTTCTCGTCGATCGTCTCCATGTTGTACTTGATGCCCGGCATCGGATGCGGCGGTAGCGGCCCTTCATCCTCGATCTTTTGTTTGCCGATCTTGCCCCAACGCGGCTGCACTGTCTGATCGTCAGTCGTGGAGGCGAAGCTGTGGATCAAGTTGCGCGGTCCGACCGTGTCCTTAAGCGCCGGCGGATAGGAGTGCCAGAACGGGTCCTCCATCGCATCGAGGTGATAGAGGTAGCCAAAATACTCATCGAAGCCATGAACGGTCGGCAGGTAGCGGTTCAAGTCACCCAAATGATTTTTGCCGAATTGGCCAGTTTCATAGCCCATCGCCTTCAACGCCGTCGCGATCGTGGGGGCCTCATCCGGCATACCGACCGTGGCGCCGGCTTGGCCGACGGTCGTCAGACCGGTGCGGATCGGCAGTTCTCCCGTGATGAAGTTGGCGCGGCCGGCGGTACAGCTCGGCTCCGCATAGTAGTCGGTGAAGCGCATGCCTTCGGCGGCCAGCTTGTCCAGGTTCGGCGTCGTGGAATACATAATGCCCTGGTTGTAGGCACCGACGTTGAACCAGCCAATATCGTCGCCCATGATGACGACGATGTTCGGCTTTTGCTGCTGTTGCGCGGTTGCCGGCGCGGCTGCCATCATCATGGCGGCACACGATGCCAACAGACCCAGCCCGAGACTTCTGCTTATACTCATGATTGATTGTCCATTTCCTGTTGACCGCCCGCGGGCCGGCAGCCGATGCGCCCTTGAGTCGCGGCACCAATCGCGAGCGTGGTACCGACTCTGACCAATCCGATCTTCAACCATTGCTGCAATTGAAACGACATCGAACGGGCCTACTCCTTGGCGCGTAAGCGACCGAGGCCCTCGGTCCGAGCACTCGGGCCCTTAGCTGCTAGCCGCGGCTTGGAAGAAGCGGAGGAGGCGGCACCGGGGCTCGCTGCCACACTGTTCCGCTGTCGAACTGCAACGTGAAGCCGTCGGGGGAATAAATCGCGCCCTGGTTTGCGCGATCGATCCAAATATGGCCGGGATAGTCGAGCCAGGCTCTCGATGCCATGCCCGCCTCGTTCACGACATTGAAGTTCCAGCCATTTTGCGTGATGTAAGCAAAGCTGCCCTGCGGAGCGAGACATGACGCAACACATTGCCACTGACCGCTCAAATTAATGCCCTGTGCCGATGCACCGGATGCCAGCACGGTTGCCGACAACCCAATCGCCACGAGTACTAGCTTCATCCTTTATTCCTTTCACACCTCGGCGAGGCCGCTATTGTTTAGCGACATACGGTCGCGATCTGCCCGTAAACGTTCACAACTTGAGCGCACACAGGAGCAACAACGACCGGTGCAACAACTACAGGTGCCGCCACCACTGCCGCGCCATAAGCGCCATAATGGCCATAAGTTGCAGCTCTGTAAGTGGTCCGTCGCGCGACGCCAGCATAGCTCATCGGCGTCAGCGGCCGCCCAATGATCGCGTGCGCTTCGGTAATGAGCGAGCTCGATTTAGTGAGCGAGACATGGTCGCTCACAAAGAGGCAACTAACGCCGGCGATGGCGGCGAAAGCGATCGGCAAGAACCCGATTTTCGTAAGGGTCATTTCTTTTCTCCTGGCGCCACACCTTGAGGAACTTCGTCGATGTTAGTTAAAGCCGAGAGATCGACTTTTTGGGAATTTGCAGGGGGCTTGAATGCAAAGGCATCTGCAGCAACTTGCACGTCAGTTTTCCAGTCTTTGATACGAAGCGTATACTGAGGTGCACCTGTCACGGCCTTACTGGTGATGACATACTTACGCGGGATCGGACTGCCGCCGACCTCGACCCAGAGTTGCCAATCGACATCTTCGTTGCGGAATGCAAGGTGATCACATTCAACGCCATCGATCACACCCCGGCCGATGTGCTTTGCTTCAAGCACATCCATCGTTAGTTCGTCATATGAACGAGACAGCATCAGGTCCGCGCCCGGGATCGCCATGCCAAATTGATCTCGCAGTTTGTCGACAAGTTGATCAATTGAACCTGCGGAATCGATCTGTGCGTATTTACTGAGATTCTTGCCCACCACGGTGAGGGTCTTGCCGTCAAACACCATTTCGACATCGGCATAGCCACCTATCCGGCTGGCGCGGGCCTTGTCCGGTCGGCTTAGCAGCATTTGACCGGAACTCGCGAACTGAATCTTTTGTAAGTTGTCGGTAACGACCTCGATATCAGTATCGTAAGTAGCCGAAATTGTTTTTTGGCTCGACACATAGTCGGTCATCGCCTTTAGGATTTTCAGCGCATCGTCACCTTGCTCCGCATGAGAACTTGGCGCGAACGAGGTGGTGACCATCATCACTGCACTGACTACAACCGCTAGTCGCGCGAAAGTTCGTCGGCTAAATCTCGATACGACATCTCGCTTGAGCATATTCCCTCCTTCGTCAGGTTTACCTGCAACGGACCTCAAGGAAGGGGCCCTTGGGGTAGGAGACCCCTCGCCAATTGGCAGCTTTCCCGGCGGCACAGTGCGATAGACGGCTAGTTTGCGCGCTATGCAATTTCGGCAGGTTCTGGATCACGGATTCTTGACTGCACTCTTTACCCCCCGAAGGTCGCGCCTGAACTGGGTCAATTATGTGTCCCGTAATTGGAGGTCTTCGGCCGGCCCATGTGCGCGCCGGTCAGGAGTCAAAATGCAAATTGGTGCTGTTTTCTGTTGCTCCCCCGCGTTTTGTGCTCGAGACAATTTCGAGAGGCAATACGCGGCTAGCGCATCGTTACGGTCATCCTGCCCAGATTGAGGGATGCCTCAAAACCAGCCTCAACTCCCTGCACCTGGAGGATTACTCCGTGCTCGTTCTGCCGCTGAGCTACTTTTGCACCGCCGACCACGGCTAAACTGGCAGATGCGAGAAGCGCGCGAAATCCGATCGAGCGCTGTGACAATCGTCTCGCGCCACTTCTCGGCACCAAAGCCTTCGATCGCGGTTTTCAATACAGCCTAATATTCAACGCCGCGTCTTAATCTCTCATCCTTGAGTAGGACGGCAGCTGCCTCGATGATCCGGAGCTGCGGATTTGCTTTACAATACACAATCAATTCATGCTCCATCGCCTTTATCCGTGGGACATTGGCAAAGTGCTTCTTTGCGAGCCCATTATACCAGCCGCTGTACCAGGTCGCGAGCATGTCAGCATCTTGTTGGTAGGTATTTGCGAGCTGGGCGCACGTCAGCGCTTGGACATCGATAAATCCGTTAGCGTCGGCGTAAGCCGAAAGATCAACCGGTTGCGCCTGTGCGTTCGAACTTGCGAGCGCAAAACCCAGCGCCGCGATAGCCAGAAAGCTTCGCATTTTCCATTCTCCTGTTAAGCCGTCATGCCAATTGATAAAGCCGCCGACCGAGGTCGTCTCAAACCGACCAACTTTCCATTTTGACATTTGGCTTAAAGATCGTTTCGTGCGCTATGCAAATTCGGCAGAAGTTGCGCTGTCACATTCCGCCAAACCGATAGTTCAAGCCCGCTCGTATTTCGCTGTGACGTGAGACTTCGAGCGAAGCCGCGGCGATATAGAGGTATTCAAATTTCGCACTCAGATTTTGGGTAAATCCATATTCGAGGCCTGCCCCGAGCGCTAGGCCAGCCTGACGATTAGTGGCGGAGCAGTTCGCAAAAACCCCTCCACAGACCGCTGCGCCGCTTGGGGTCGTAAGGGTGGTCTTGGCCCCAAGCAACGCCAAACCGCCAGTGGCGTAAAATAGCCAGTTGTCGCTCGCATAACCTACACGCGCCCTTACGGTGCTTTCCCAGTCGATATTGGTCTTAGCGTTGAACGGCGTGAGGCCGACTGGAATGCCACCAACTGTCGGGTAGATAATCCCAGAACCCGTGATACCCGCCCAATCGAGGTCCGCCTCGAGGCCCATCACAACGTGGGCCGCTTGAATTTGGGCGCCGACGGTTCCACCAAATGCTCCGCCAGCTATGCTTTGGGAAATGTTATCAAAACGGTTCGTGATGATGTTCAGGGGATCCTGCGTGCCCCAACCGTAACCGCCGTTCACGCCAACATAAAATCCCGTCCAGTTGTAGACCTGCTGGACCACGACAGGGGGCGGTGCCTCTTGATACGTTCTCATCGGTAGGTCGGCGGCACCTGCCGAGACCACGCTCGCAAACGATGCCGTCGCAATGGTGATTGCGGTCCAGAGCTTCTTCATACTCCCCTGCCTTTCGAATACTGGGTCATTGGCCGGAAATTACGGCCATTGAATGTGGGTCAATATGCAAAAACATGCCAATCCGCAGCCCCCTATAATATTTCAATTCGTGTGACCTAAAAGACACAAATCCCACCGTGAAAATTAACCATATCGCACAACGTGCGCTGACGTTTGACCTAGATCAAATCTGCGCTGCAAAAACCTCTGTTAGCAACGTCCCGGATTGATACAGCGTCACGTAGCAATAAATCCACCGAGGGCTGGGTGGAGAGGCATGCACGAGTGCCGTCGAGCGCAGTTGTGATTTGCCGATCCTTATCCCTACCAACTCGCGACAAAACCAGCGGCTGATCTGGAATCTCGCCGTCGCTGCTGAAGCCAAGTAATGCGGCCATCGGTCACAAAAATGATCCGGCCACCTCCCCTTGTCGCGACAGAAGATTGACACGTTTGTTACCGGAGCTACCGAATTCACATAGCTGGCGATGAGCGCTTCTCCAATAATGCTGCAACAATTGGTGGCACGGCACCTTGCCGAAGTTTGGCTTTTGGCGAGGCGTTAGTCCGCCACTATGGATTTTCGGAGCTTGGTCGGCTCGCTGGATTCCATCAGACAATTTTCGGAGAAACGCCGAAAGTCACACTCGGCAGTCTCGCGACAAAAGCTACAATGCACGGTTTGCCGTTCGCTAACTGGACGCCGCGCTCGCGGTTCAGCGCTTCACGCTAGAAAACCTAACCAATCGCGGGATTTCTCCTTGTCGAATTCGTCGACGCCTCGTGAAATTCTCATGAAATTCGCGCCAGTAGCTGAATTTGCATAGCCAACATCACCTTGGTTAGTTGAGTTTAGTACCCGCGGCGGTCGCGGCGCCACGTGCGGCGGCTGAGCCGCCATGTTCCTCACGCACGTAATCTCCGGGAGATACAAAATGAAATATGCAGTGTCGTTGTTCATAGTCTGCCTAGCGATGACGATCTTCGCGGCTGATGCCAATGCCGTCGTTTGTGCCAAAGGTGTTTATCATGCGGGATGTGCGGGACCGCATGGTGCTGTCGTTGTCCGCCATCCGGTCCATTGCGCTTGGGTAAATGGCCGGAAAGTCTGCCGGTGAGATCAATTAGTAAAGCGGGTCAATGCTCGGCGGCGGCCAGGTGGTCTACCACACGTTAGACATTCTGGTGCCGCCGAGCAGCAGGGCGATGACGAAGCCGACGCCGTCTCCAGTTTGAGATTGGACCTCTCCGAATAGGAGCGCTTTGAATATCGATCGCCGCGCACGGTCTTCATCGTGCAGTCTCACGCGCGATGATGGACTATTTTGTAATGATGGGTCTCGCCTGCGCCGCGGCGGGCGTGGCTGCGGCCGGCGAGATCACGAGCGTGACCCACGCATTCCAGCCGGAAGGCCGATCTGAGCCGTCGAATTCCCCGTAGGCCTTTAAATTGAGATAGCCCTGCATTCCACCGATCGGGAACAGGTAGCCGATCTGCGGACCAACACCCAAAACCTGGGACTGGAAGCAACCGACTAAATCGCCGGAGCCGCTGTCGCAGCCGATATCTTTGTAGGCATAACCAACGAGCCCAACCTGTAGCTGTTTGCTCAAGAACTGCGACGCACCCCAATCGAAATGCATGTCGACGCCATTCTGATATTGGGTCGATGGATTGGTGAGATTTGCGGTGAAGCCGAGTACGCCTGAAAACTCATGTCCGGTCTGTGGATCGAAATAGGTATAACCGGCGCCAGCGTCGAACGCACCGTGGCCGATGCCTAAATTTGCCAGGCGGCTGGAGTCATAGGTGCCGATCGGTACATCTCCCGCCATGTAGGTCATGTAGTTGTTGACGCCACTGTTCCAACGCAGCGTCGCTATCGGGATCAAGTCCCCGAAACCCCATTGCGAGTCGCTGATACTGTCGGACCGCGGACCGAATGGGATCGTGTTGCCGAGCGGTCCCGTAATTGTGCCCGCCACTGTCCCGTTCAAAGAGCTGCTATTAAGGCCATATGCTCCCACTGCGCCGACCGACAGCTGGCCGCCGAATACCGGCGTCGCGAACACATAGGTCGGGATGACAATGCCAAGACCGACATTGGCGTGGACGCTGGCGTTGATCTGCGCCTGTATGCTCACCGGAAGATTTTTGATTTCGAACTCTTTGGCAAGGGCTACGGCGCTGCCCGCAGACACATTGGTGTTATAAAAGATGCTCGCCACCGTCCATCCTGGTTGCTGAGGGGCGGCCGCAAGGCTGCCAAAGAAACCGGGGATCCAAAAGCTTACACCGCCTTCGTCGGCCATCGAGAGTGTTGGTATCGACGCAAGAGTGACAACTGCGAACACACCGCAGACGAACCACGAGCGAATCGTGCTTCTCAGGCGCGCACGACGCCGATTGCCTATCAAATTATGTGAAATTCGGACGTTGCCATGTTCGCGCATCGCGCAGGCCCCTCTCCTATTCTGGACTCCATTTCTCCATGCGAGCAAACGGAAATGCGAAATGGAGAAAGGTTTCCGCGTTTAGTGTGCCAATTTTGCAACGCCGACCCGAGATTTCGGCAATCTCGCCAACGGTCAGATGACGGTTTCAATGTCCTCTTGGAAACGCAAGATGGCTATGTTTCACCATTCGCGCGATATGCGGCTGCGCTTTGGGGATTAAGGGATTCACCGTAGGGAAAAACGGCTAGCCGCTGTCGAATAAGGATCACGGAGTGCGCGGCGCAACACCGACATCCGCTGTGGGGTCACCTTCGCGCTTTCGAGGGCGTCCGGCGCGCTCGATTGGCATCGCCTCGATCATTTGGGCGACCTCGATTTTCCTCAGCCGTATCATGGGTCTTCTGCGCGAGCAGATCATCGGCCGAACGCTCGGCGCCAGTCGAGAGGCAGATCTCTATTTCGCAAGCTTCACGCTTCCAGACTTCCTCAACTACCTACTGGCGGCCGGTGCACTTTCGATCGTGTTCATACCGATCTTCGTCGAGTACCTTGAACGCGACGACCGCGACGGCGGCTGGAGAGCCCTAAGCGTCATCGCTAATTTCATTCTCGTGGCGGGGGGCGCCGGGATCGCATTGCTTGTGATTTTTGCCCGACCATTAGCGGCTCTGGTGGCGCCGGGTTTCACTGGGCCGGGCGAGGTTGATACGTTGGTACGGCTAATCCGGATCATTCTGCCGGCGCAGATTTTTCTCGTAATCGGAGGACTGTTGTCGGCCGCACTGCAGGCGCAAGACCGGCATTTTCTCCCGGCGATGGCGCCCCTTGTCTACTCGGCCGGTATTATCGGCGGCGGCTTGATTGGCGCACAATACCCCGGAATGCGCGCCGATGGATTTGCTTGGGGCGTGTTGGCCGGTTCCGCATTAGGGCCGTTCGCGCTGCCGCTTTATGGCTGCATCAAGACACGCATGCGCTGGCATCCGATCCTGTCATTCCGGAACGAAGATCTGCGGCGTTATCTCTGGCTTTCATTTCCGATCATGATCGGCTTTTCGATCGTTGTGGTTGACGAGTGGATCATCAAAAATCAGGCCTCGTACCTTGCGCCAGGCGTCCTGTCGTACCTGCAATACGGACGGACCCTAATGAAAGTGCCGATTGGCGTATTTGGCATGGCAGCCGGCGTGGCGGCCTATCCCACGATGAGCCGCATGGTTGCAACAGGACGCGTAACCGAAGCATATGGCCTACTCTGCAGTGCAGTACGGCTCATGCTGTTCGTAACATTCGCGGCACAAGTCTGCCTGACACTCGCCGGGTTCGAGACGGCATACCTGATCTGGGGTTTGTTCTCCAACCGATTTAGCCTTGCGGACGCGCAGGCTACCGGAACCGTGCTGGCATTTCTGTGTTTGGGTCTTGGCGGCTGGGCTGCACAGACAGTTATCAGCCGCGGCTTCTACGCTCTGGGAAGCACGTGGCTGCCAACGATTATCGGTACGTTGGTTGCGATCTTGGCGTTGCCTCTTTACGTCGTGTCGCGTCAGCAGTGGGGCGCGATTGGCTTGGCGATTGCCAGCTCAATAGCCATTCTCATTTATGTGCTATTGCTCGGCTGGCTGCAATATCACCGGTTCGAGCGAGAGGCGGCAATCCGGGGCACCACTCTCCAAGGCGTGTCCGGCATGTTGGGGACGACGTTAGGCTTGGCCTTGGCGGCAGCTACTGCGATCGGTGCAGGGTTAGAAGTGCGCGGCTTGTTATTGCAAATCTTGCCCGGCGTGCACGTCTTGGTTATTTTTACGCGCGCCGCTGTCCTATGTGCGGTTGGGATCGGCATCTATCTGGCTTTGGCGCGATTATTTGGAATACGCGAGTTGACAGCACTGCAACGTTTGCTGTTGCGGAGGCTGGGATCGTGGCGACCTGCCCCAACATGATGTATCCATCTCCGATAGGACAAAATTTGCGACGTCATAGCAATTGAACAGGAGTGCAATCATGATCGTATCACGCCGATTGTTCGTTACCGGGACAGTTTGCAGTGGCATCTGCTTCGCAGCGACACGTCAGATTGGTGGTCTGGCAGCAGCGCAGACCGCTACGCAGACAATGCCGACCGCCGCGCAAGTGCGGGTCGAGTTGTTTCGCGGACTTGCCGATATCTTTTCGCGCGGAATGGACACGCTCACCGATAAGCTCAATCGACAAGGCTATAGTGCACGCGTCTACAGCACTAACGGTTGGCAATCGGCTGCAAGACAGATCGCTGACAGGTATTCGCGCGGGCAGAAAGACATCTTAGTTCTTATTGGCCATTCGCTAGGCGCGGACGCGACATTCGATATTGCCGACCAACTCGACAGACAGAATATACCCATCGAACTCATCGTCACCTTCGATGCAACGCGTCCCCGCCCAGTACCTAAGAATGTTCTTCATTTCGTGAATTTCTATCAGAACAACGGCTTCGGTAAAAAAGTCAGCCCAGGTCCAGGATTTCAAGGCGAACTAACCAATGTTGATCTCACTGCGGATGCAAGCATAAGGCACGTAAACATCGACAAATCAGATCGTCTTCATGCGTATGTCGTGCAAAAGATCTCGGAAATTGTGAACAAGGACCTTGCGAACAAGGTGCAAGCGAGCAAGCCGAAAACAAAAAAGTCGAAAAATCCCCGCTAGAGTCGCCTATCTCCGGGGACGTGGCCGACGCGTTCAGACCATGCAACTTTTGACCGCGGTTCGTTTTTGGCATTTCTCGGCGGTAGATCAAACCAACCCAAGGTGCGTATCCATCCGCGGAAGGGCCGCGATCCTGTTCGGATAGATCCCGCATGTCTGGAGTGGAAGGATAAGCCGACATTACGTGGACATCGTCGATCAGGTGCTTTTGGACCCAAAACTGACATAGTACGGATGTATCCTGCGCTAAATTCGGTGTGGGTTGCCGGACGCATTCAACGGGAGAGCGACGTGAGTAGATGCGTGATTGCCTTGGCGCTAAGCCTTTTTCTTTGCCCCGTCCTTTCACTCACCGCGCAGGCACAGAGCGCCATCACCGAGCAGGAGGCGCAATCCATTGCTAGGGATGCCTACATCTACTTCTACCCGCTAGTGACCATGGACGTGACCCGCAAGCAGCTTACAAATGTCGAGCCCGGCAAAGGGATCGGCGCGCCTATGAACATGTTGTTCAACGTTCCGACCTTTCCCACTGCCGACATGAAACAGGTCGTGCGACCCAATTTCGACACGCTGTACTCCTTTGGATATGTCGACCTTACTAAGGAGCCGATGGTCGTCTCGGTCCCTGACACGGGCGGGCGTTACTACTTGCTGCCCATGCTCGACATGTGGACGGACGTGTTTGCATCGCCGGGTTGGCGCACGACGGGAACACGGGCGGGCAATTTCCTCGTCACGCCACGAGGCTGGAGCGGAACCGTATTGCCCGGATTTACGCAAATCGAAGCACCCACTCCCTACGTCTGGATCATTGGCCGAACCAAGACTGACGGTCCATCGGATTACGATGCGGTTCACAAAATTCAAGCGGGTTACAAGATCACGCCGCTCTCGGAGTGGGGGAAGACGCCCAAGCCGGTTGAGGTGAAGCTTGATCCGAGCATCGACATGAAAACGCCGCCAAAAGTTCAGGTCGATACCATGAAGGGCGGCGATTACTTCGCCTATGCGGCTGAACTTCTCAAGCTGCAACTACCCCACCTCACTGACCAGCCGATTATTGCCCAGATGAAGCGGATCGGCATCGAGCCGGGTAAGAGCTTGGACATAAGCAAGCTCGATCCCGTGGTGAGGAAGGCGCTGGAGGATGCACCAGCGGCTGGGCAACAACTTATGGCATGGAAAGTGCCAACGATTGCCCGGGTTGTGAATGGCTGGTCGATGAATACCGACACGATGGGCGTGTACGGCAACTATTACCTCAAGCGCGCCATCGTGGCGCAGCTTGGCCTCGGTGCGAACCTACCGGAAGATGCGATCTATCCGCTCAACCTCGCTGACGAAACCGGCAAGCCGCTCGACGGCGCAAGCAAGTACACGATCCACTTCGACAAGGGTGCCACACCGCCGGTAAATGCCTTTTGGTCGCTCACGCTTTACGATAGTGACGGCTTTCAGGTAGCAAACAGCCTCAATCGCTTTGCGGTGAGTAGCTGGATGCCGTTCAAATACAACCCAGACGGCTCACTTGACCTTTACTTTCAAAATGAAAGTCCGGGGACAAACAAAGAGGCTAACTGGCTTCCCGCGCCGAAGGGGCAATTTAATCTGACGATGCGGCTCTACGGCCCGAAGTCCGACGCGCTCACCGGCAAATGGAACCCACCGCCGATCACAAAAGTGCTGGGCACCTCAGGTCTGATGCCGCAGTGAGTATAAACACGGGCAACGATGCTCACGCCCTCAGTGTTCGTGTTACACCGCATGTCGGCTCATGGCCGATAGTGTTGCAAAAGTCCCTTAAACCTAAACGGTGATTTTCTCGGCTGAAACTTATACACGCGAAAGTCGCTACTAAAAGCGACTCGAGCCAGATTACCGAAGTCACTGATGAGTTGGGCGCGAGATCATGTGACCCCCCGCATCCTTACACGAAAAACGCACCTACGGCCCAGAAATTTTCTGATCAACGATGCAAAAGGACTTTTGCAACAGTATCGGCCCAACGCGTCACTTCGTGCGACGCAGCGATATGTCTGGAGTTGAGCGAGACGCGTCGACCGCGATGCTGACCGCCTCAACCGCGCCCAGCGATGGGACCTCATCCGCGCGCGCTACGACCGGGACAGCGGTGACGGCCGCAACACAAAAGGCAAGTGCTACACGTCTGATCGCTTTCATCCATTCATCCATGCCATCCGGCAACGCCAAAGTTCGGCACAATTAGCGACACCGATGATGCAGTGCGTTGAGATAGATCAATCGGGATATGGCTCCTCGGAGATACGGAACCACGGTCAAAAAAATCCTGCGTCATCAGCAACATGATCGTTAGTGGCCCGAAAAACCGCCGCGATTCACTTCACTTGGATGTGACTCAGATACCCGACGATGGACAGAATGCGAGCTTTAATAATTGGCTCGGGATCGCACGCAAGGTCGAGAAACGCTTCAACATTCGGTCTATCCACCTCGGTTCGCGAAGCGGGCTCGGTTGCGTATCTCCGCTTGTGAGCTTTCCTTCGTGCCACAAGTAGGCTTGGTTGCCGACATCCCCAAATTGGCATGTCTATGCTGCGGTGAGTTCTGATCGCTTCTCGTCCATCGATCATCTTATAAACGGCGCTGGGTGAGAACACGCCGTTATTGTTCTTAGCCAGCATCGTCAGATCGGCTGGTTTGTTATTGAGTTCGGCGCTGTGCGGGCCTGCCCCCTTGCCATTCTCACCATGGCACACAGAACAGCTAGCCAAAAAAGCCGTTCTACCCGCGTCGTACTGCGGGAACTCATCAAACTTTCCCGCCGAGTTGCTGAGATCTTGAGGCCATACAGAAGCATTCAATCCGATCAAAGTGTTCACAATGATCAGCCAACTTGCTGCCAGCCTACACATGGTGCGCATTGTTGGAACCGGGCTAACGACACCGGCGCAAACGATTGCGCCTTAGCGAGGCGAAGCTACGTCCGGGCCGACCCATTTTGTGCGAGCATGCAATCCCATCGCGATCAGGGCGGAGCCCCCGAAAATCATATTAATCCCCACAAGGAGACCCATTGTCCAGGCAGAAGTTCCCGGAAGGTCAAAGATAATGATGCTCGCCAAAATAATGTCGATGACACCACTTGCCAACATCCAAGCCCAACGCCCAGAGAACTGACGTCGGTGTTCAATGGCGAACATGATGGATGCGCCACCTTCGACTAGGAAAAACAGAACCAATATCAGCCGCAGCGGGCCGGCATGCTCAAATGGCCATCCCATGAGACCACCATACAGATCCTGCGATTTGTTCGCGATCAGGACGACCCCGACTAGAATTGCGAGCAAAGCCGATACGAGGGACCACCAGAAGCCTGTTGCATGTCGGGCCCAGCAGGTCGTCGCCAACCCGATGGCTCCGCTGACGAAAAAGAGCCAGCCAAGACCAACGGTCACGTTCGAACTGCCGATTGATGGAACGCCGATTGCGATGAGCCCCAGCACAATGAGGGCCGCTCCTTCGACCACAAAGAGTGTCCGGTGATTATTTATCGATTTTGCGACCGAAATCCGATCGCTGCTCGAGTTGCGGGTCATTGTCATTGTGAATCCCCCTTTCCCGCTCGCTGCGCTTTATTAACCGTACCCCTCGCTGCCCGCGTCGAACATGCCCCTTACTACCCGCGCCCTACGGGTAGAGGCGGCATCTACGGGGCGCGCTGCCAGACCGTTCCATTGTCGAACTGAAGCGTAAGGCCGTCGGGCGAATAAATCGCGCCCTCATTCGATCTCAGCCAGATATGGCCGGGATAGTCGATCCAAGCTCTCGATGCTACGCCGGCCGTGTTGGCGATGTTGAGGTCCCAGCCATTCTGCGTGATGTAAGCTAAGCCGCCTGGTGGGCCAAAACACTGGGCCACGCACTGCCATCGGCCGCTCAAATTAATGCCCTGCGCCGATGCATCGGACACCACCAATGCTGCCGAAAGTGCAATAGCCGTGAGAACGACTTTCATAACTTTTCTCCTTCACTTGCGCCGTTCGCACCGGCGTTAAGAGTTCCCCTTTTTCCCAGGGCGACCAACCTTGACACTCCAATGATCGTGTCGTGGTGGGGCTAAGTAACTCTGAATTTTCCCCTGCGAATGCTGAGGCTGCGAAGATCTACGGTGCTGCCAAACGCGCCACGATACGGGCTGAATGTGCATACGCGTACCGATGTCGCTGTTGATCCAATCACCGGCATTCGTCTGCTGGCAAGGGAATTCAAGAGTTGAAATTGTCCCTCCATCGGCGATGCGGAGCTCGACATCTTGATTGCAAGGCGCCGTCGAAATCGAATGCCAATGGTGCAAATGAGCGTGCAGAGCCAGTTCATGAATCATATGATCCGCGTCTTTAATCGGGCGACTAGCGCCCGATGACAGATATTTATCGAGATCTTTGAACCACTTCATCCAGTCTTCACTCATAACTCACCTCGGCTCGCTGTGCGGTCCTTGATGAATAATCACGACGTTCCGGTAAGCTCCAATAAAGCTGTTAGACCTAAGTGCCTTTGATTCAGATCAACTGGGAGCGGATCATCTTTATCTCTTCCCCGGTCCCAATCCCAGACTACGTCCTCTGACCGGTGTACCTCCGTAATTCCCCTTAGGGGGATTATCTGACTTTTCCTCACGTTCGCGGCTACTAAACTTCGGTTAGCTGTAAAAGGCGCCAGGCGGTGTGACTGGAGCGATGCTCGCCATCAGCACTTGGCTCGGAATGTCTGATTTGATCACACAAACAGGGGGTAATCCACGCGAGGAAACCGTGAACCGCGCCACTAAAGCTGTGCAAAAAACCACGAAAAGAATCAGACGCGATGGTTGACATGTTGATGCAGAGATGCTCGCCGGTGATAAATTTAGAGAAACCGGTGAACAGTTTCCAATGCAAGACGATAGGCTTCATTGGTGCAATTGTCGGCGTTGTTTTGAGCCTGCCAAATGTGGCAGTCGCCCAGTCGCAAACAACTGCCAGGCAAATTGATCAAACAAATCGAGTTTTAATCGAATATGTTCCCCCCAAAAATGTTGGTTATCAGAAATTTTATGATCTGCTAAGAGACCGTCGTGCCTTGGAGAAGATCCAACAGATATTAAGTCCGCTTCGCCTGCCCGAGGAACTGACCATCAAGACGGCGGAATGCGGCAAAGTAAATGCCTGGTATAGTCGAGAAACCTCCAAGCCGGTTGTGACCATTTGTTACGAGTATTTGAACCAAATATTGGAGTCCTTACCAACGGAGACCTCTCCTGCCGGGGTCACAGCGGCCGATGCAGCAGTCGGGCAATTTTTCTGGGTGACTTTGCACGAGGTCGGACATGCCACATTCGATATTTTTGATGTGCCAATATTTGGCAATCCGGAAGATGCCGCCGATAATTTTGCAACATACACCATGCTGCAATTTGGTAGGGGGCAGGCGCGGCGATTGATCGGAGGCGCCGCCTGGGCATGGAGGGCGTACTTGGGGGATTACAAGAAAAATCCCGTAGTGCGGAAACGGCTAACTAGCTTTGCGAGTGATCACGGTCAGCCAGAAGAGCGCTTCTACGATCTTTTGTGCCTGGCCTTCGGTGCCGACCGGAGCCAATTTGCTGATCTAAAAGATTATTTGCCGCCAACCCGGTCGCCAAGGTGTTTATTTGAATACCGAACGCTGGTCCATGCGTTCCATAAGGAAATTAGCCCGCATATCGATCAGGAAATAGCAAGGCAGGTGTTAGACCTAAACTGGCTTCCGGACCCAGATTCGAAACTGGTCCCTCAGAAATAGTGCGGGCAGTTGCGCTTGATGGGGGATGTCCGCTGATGGCCTCGAAACTTCGCACCGATGTTCCACCTTCGTGTCCGGCGTCAAGGGGATATAGGTGCCGCGCAGTTTTAGGCTGGCGGGGCAGAAGGTTCCATGTGTTAATTGCCGTGCCCGATGTCTAATCGATGATGTGATAGCCGCCGTCGATATAAAGCGTTTCGCCCGTTATCAGTCTCGCGGCATCATGCGCAAGGAAAGCAGTCGCCATGCCGACATCGTCGATGCTGACAAGGCTACGCGCGGGGGCTTTGGCCTTCGCTTTGTCAAGCAATGCGTCGAATTCCGGAATTCCTGAAGCAGCACGCGTCGCCAATGGGCCCGGCGAAATGGCGTGGACGCGGATCCCTTTAGGCCCGAGCTCGGCGGCGATATAACGAACCGCACTTTCCAGCGCGGCTTTGGCGACGCCCATGATGTTGTAGTTCTTCACCACCATCTGGCTGCCGTAATAAGTCATTGTGAACAGCGTGCCACCCTTGCGCATTAGCGGTTCCGCCAGATGGGCCATGCGGATGAAAGTCCAGCACGACACATCCATGGTGGCGAGAAAGCCCTCCCGCGAGACGTCGACAACGCGGCCCTGCAGCGCGTCCCTGGGCGAAAAGGCGATGGAGTGGACGACGAAATCGAGCTTGCCCCATTGCTTGCCGATGCGCTCGAACACCGCCTCCATCTGACCCGGAGCGTTCACGTCAAGCGGCATCACGATCGGAGCTTCCAGCTCGCGGGCGAGCGGTTCGACGTATTTCTTTGCCTTGTCGTTGAGATAAGTGACCGCGAGGTCTGCGCCGAACGCCCGGAACGCCTTAGCGCAACCCCAGGCGATCGAATTTTCGTTGGCGATGCCGACAATGAGCCCCATTTTGCCTTCAAGGAGCTTAGCTTTCACGGCGGGAATCATCGAGGGTTTCCTTTTGCGCTCGGGTTCGAGGGGCTGACCCTCTAGATAACGATCAGCGATTTTCTTGAGTTCTCGAAAGGCTTGGCGCCGGTCCTTCGCATCATCGACGCGCGCGATCTCACGACCGTTGACCTTCAAATGGCCCTCGCCCCAGGGGGCGACGTCGATTTCGAGCTTGTCGTCGCCAACCGTTGCCGCGAATTCCTGGACCGTGGCTCCTTTTCCCACGGCCAGGCCTTCATTCGATTTCCAATCCAGCTTTCCCGCGGTCATTTCTTCGGCTCTCCTGGTGTGAGTATCCGGCGCCGCTCCGATCAGGCATCGCTTTTGCCCTGGTGCCGATGCCCCTTTGTCCAAAGGCTTACAGCCGCATTTCCGGCACCCTGTTCGCGATAACGAGCTCCGCTTCCGTCGCCGCAAGGATCTGGTCGACGGATACTCCGGGGCCGGTTTCAAGCAGCGTTGCGCGACCGTCGCCAAAAGAGATCACTGCCAGCTCTGTGACGACCAAGTCGACCGGACGTATCGCCGTGATCGGGAGCGAGCATTTTTTCACGATTTTTGCCACGCCCTTGGCCGTATGCTGCATGGCCACGATGACGCGCTTGGCACCGGACACTAAATCCATGGCGCCGCCCATGCCGGGTACCATCTTTTTCGGGATCATCCAGTTGGCCAACCGCCCGGACTGATCCACCTGCAGGCCGCCAAGCACGGTAAGGTCGAGATGGCCACCACGGATGAGGCCAAACGACATGGCGCTGTCGAATGTGCTGGCGCCGGGCAACGCCGTGACGGGATGACCGGCTGCGTCCGTTAACATGGGATGGGCCATGCCCTCTTCAGGCGGCGAGCCGGTGCCGATCAGTCCATTTTCGGACTGAAAAAGGACATGCATATCTTCCGGCAGATAGTTCGCGACCAGCGTCGGGATTCCAATACCGAGATTGACCAGCATGCCGGCCGATAGCTCTTGGGCGATCCGTCGTGCGATGATGATCTGCGGTTCCATCTGCCGCTCAAGAATTGGCGATAAGATAGTCGACGACGGGCGCCGGCGTCACAACATGGTCGGGCGATAGAACGCCGATAGGGACGATGTGGTCGGCATTCGCAATAACGGTATCGGCCGCCATTGCGATCACCGGATTGAAATTGCGAGCGGTCAGCGCGTAACTCAAATTGCCCATATAGTCGGCGAGAAATGCCTGTACCAAGGCAAAATCCGCGCGGAGCGCGATCTCGAGCAGGTAGCTCTTTCCCGCGACTTCGATTTTTTGCTTGCCCGTCTCAACCGCCGTACCGACACCGGTTTGCGTGAGGATTCCGCCGAGCCCGTAGCCGCCAGCCCGAATGCGTTCGATGAGTGTACCTTGGGGAACGAGTTCGACCTCCAAACCGCCGGCCATCATCTGCTTTTGGGTTTCCGGGTTAAGGCCGATGTGGCTCGCTATCACCTTGCGCAGTAGCTTGGCGTCGATGAGTTTGCCAATGCCTTTGCCCGGCTGCGCTGTATCGTTGGCTATAACCGTTAGATCCCGTTTTTTCTGACGCAAGATTTCGTCGATGACTCGCTCGGGCGTGCCCACACCCATGAAACCGCCGATCATCAGGCTCGCGCCATCAGGGATCATGGCGACCAATTGCTCGACGGGCAAAGTTCGCATTTTTTTGCTCTCAATAATCCCATTCAACGGGAGTACGGTAAGTCCACATGCGTCAGTGTCCGATCGGCACGCTATGAGGAATCTGTGCTCCCAATTCGATCCACTGTTGGTAGCTCTCGAACCTCAGGCCAAGCTTCTCGTAATCGACCCGCAGATAGCCGTCCCGGCCGCGGACCACTGCTTCCGGCATGACCGACTGCACATCCTGAGCCATGACGCCGACATAAACCTCGTTGCCGCCGTTGTAGCTGAAGCGATAGAAGCCGAGGCCGTCGTCGAGATAGCCGAGCAGCGTAATGTCGTGCTTGAGTCTGATATCGGATCGCCGTCCGCCGCCGCCACGACCACCGCCGCCACGACCGCCACGACCGCCACGATCGCCGCCGCGCATGGCGCCGCCACCTCCGCGCGCCCGCATGGCAGCGCCACCGCCACCACCGCGGTGAGCAACGCGGGCGCCACCACCACCGCGATGGGCAGCGCCGGCGTTCGGCCTGCCGCCGCCGCGGCTCGGTCTCTGCGCCGCCTTGTGCCGCTGACCGCCGCCTGATGGACGGGCTCCGGCGTGTGGCCTGTTGCCTGCACCGGCGCTCGGGCGGTTGGCCGGACGATTTTGGCCGGCATTGCGGTTACCGGTGCCGCGCTTAATCACCTGCTGACCGCCGCTGCCGCGGAAGTTCAGCTGTTGCGGACGATTGCCGCGGTTACCGACGCCTTGGCGATGATCGACGCGGGGCTTCCAGGTGCCACCGCCGCCGCCGGGCCGGCCGATATTGATGTTGTTGTTGTTCCAATTGAACCCGCCGCCCCAGTAGTTTCCTCCCGAGGTCCAGCGGCCGAGGGCGTAGCCAGCGCCGAAGGCAACTCCGGTGGCGAGAAGGCCGACGCTGATATAACCGGGCGCGGGCCAGTAATAGGGCGGATAATCCGGATACGGCCAATCGCCATAGATGACGCCCGGGTCGTAATAGGGAACATAGACCGTGTTGGGATCCGTCGGGTCGATGGCAATAACTTGCTTGTCCTGTACTTTCGTTACAGTGATCTTCTGCTCTTTGTTCGATTGCAGCTTGTTATTCGCTTGGGCCTTGCTGCGCAGGCGCTGGATGGCGTCCATTACGTCGGCGTGCTGGGCGACAACCGCATCGCCGAGCTTTTGCGTCCAGTCGAGCTTTGAACTCATCATCTGCAGCACGTCCGGCGTGGCGACCAAGGACTTGATGCTGTCGTCCCACGGCTGTTTGTCGACCGCCGTTTTCAACTGTTCGTCTTTGAGATTTTTGTTCGCTTCCAGCCAGCGCTCGGCTTGCACGATGTCGAGTGGATAGGCAGACGCCATCAGCACCTGGGCGAGCAGGGGATCCGGATAGAGCGCAATCGGCGCAACCAGCTGATCGAGTTCCGCGGCTTTCAGAACTTGCGTACTCGATGCCGTAGCAGGCGGTGCGGCCGTCTGTGCCTTTGCGCCAATCGGCGCGAGTATGACCAGAGCCAATGCCAACGATCGGATCGTCCAGAAAACCATTTCCGCCTCCCGTACGACAAGGAATGTCCGTCCTGTAACGCGCCTGTAACGCGCGCCAGCGCCTTCAGTCCGTGCTGAACGGCGCGAACGATACGCTGGCTCGTCCGTCCGCCGGCAGAGTGCTCACGGCCATTTCGAGACGTTTGGCTTCTTCGTCCAGGCCGATCCACCGTAGCTTACGGATTAAGCGCGCCCATTCGTGCGATTCATAATCGGTTATTTTGACCACATTCATCTCGAACCGGTGTTCCATGGACTTTCTCCCGTCAGTCGCGTTTCCTTGCTCGGATCAATAGGCGTACGGTCTATCTTCGCGGCAGTGTGCGAATTGCCGTGTCGGCGCAGCTTTCGTCTACGTGCCGCCCTTCGGCCAGCCGTCGGACATCGAGCGACTGACCGCGCCAATGATCTTTTGCCCTTCCGCAAACATCCGCTGGCCGTCTTCCGCAGCCATTTTCATGCGTTGCGCGACACTGTCGCGATAGGCCTGTAACCCGTCGGGCGCGGAATGGCTTGCGGACAGCTTTGCCGCCAGGTCGGACCACAGTTTCACTTCGGCTTTCACGCGCTCAATCCAGGAACGGCTGGCTTCTTCATAGGCGGCCACCATTTCCTTCTGCATGTTGAGCATCGCCTCGGTCTGGTTCTTGCCGAGCTGGAAAATCGGCAGCGCCCCGAATTTCGCCGTTTCGGAATTCTGGGAACTCGTAGTGTCGGATTTGTGGGCCATGATCGCCACTCCTTCGGTTCGGTTCCCCTGAAATTCAACGTGAAAATCGAATAAGCAGTCTGTGCCGGTATTGATATAGGTCAAAGCCCGGCCCCAATTCTTGACTAAGGTTCGCAATTGGAAAACCGGCACGGCCCGATCTTCAGAATGACGGCGGTACTTGCCGCCGCTCGACAAGATCGCTTTGAATTGCGGGCGCCGCGTCGAGCAAAACAACAAGTAACAAAACAAAATTGAACAATGGAGCCAATAACCATGCCGCGCGATCAAGAAGCTCAGTCGTCGACCAACCCGCCCACATCATTTTTCGGTCCGTACAAACCCGCCGTCGACTACATGATCGACGCGGCGCAACGCAGCGTCCTGTTCTTCGACGTCATGCGGCAACGCGGCAATCAGTATCGCGAACACCTTACCGAGACGGCGCCTCACGTCCTGGACTATGACGTCGAACTGGTCCTCGACGGCCGCACCTTTGAGCGACCGGTCAATTACGTTCTGGCCAGGGTGCTACCGCCGCGAGGCATCGAGATTGATCCCAAGCGCCGGCCGTTCGTCGTCGTCGATCCGCGAGCCGGGCATGGCCCGGGCATCGGCGGCTTCAAAGCGGACAGCGAAATCGGTGTCGCGCTCAAGGCCGGACATCCCTGTTATTTCGTCGGCTTCCTGCCCGATCCGATGCCGGGCCAGACCATCGAAGACATCGCCCGTGCTGAAGCCGTGTTCATCGAAAAAGTCACCGCGCTCCATTCCGAAGCCGATGGCAAGCCGTGCGTGATCGGCAATTGCCAGGCCGGCTGGGCCATCATGATGCTGGCCGCGATCCGTCCCGAGCTGTTTGGACCCATTATCATTGCCGGCTCGCCGCTGTCCTATTGGGCGGGCGTGCGCGGCAAGAATCCGATGCGCTATAGCGGCGGCCTGCTCGGCGGCAGTTGGCTGACCGCGCTGACCAGCGACGTCGGTCACGGCAAGTTCGACGGCGCCTGGCTGGTGCAGAATTTCGAAAATCAGAATCCGGCGAATACGCTGTGGAGCAAGCAGTACAACCTCTATTCCAAGATCGACACCGAGGCGCCGCGCTATCTCGGCTTCGAGCGTTGGTGGGGCGGCCACGTCAATCTGAACGCCGAGGAAATCCAGTTCATCGTCGATCAGCTGTTCATCGGCAATCGTCTTGCCGCCGGCGACATTCGCACCTCCGATGGCGTGACCGTCGATCTGCGAAATATCCGCTCGCCGATCGTGGTGTTCTGCTCGGAAGGCGACAACATCACCCCGCCGCAGCAGGCGCTGGATTGGATTCTCGATCTTTATGAAGACGTCGACGAAATCCGCAACTTCGGTCAGACCATCGTCTACACCATTCATCAAAACATCGGCCATCTTGGCATCTTCGTCTCGGGCGGCGTTGCGAGAAAGCAGCATGAGGAGTTCTCGAGCAACATCGACCTGATCGACACGCTGCCGCCCGGCCTGTACGAGGCCGTGTTCGAGTCGAAGTCCGCGGACACGGCCAATCCCGATCTCGTGACCGGGAATTGGGTGATGCGGTGCGAAGCACGAACGCTCGAAGACATCCGGGCGCTCGGTGGCAACGATGCGGAGGACGAGCGGCGGTTTGCGACCGCCGCCCGAGTCTCGGAGATAAATCTCGCGCTTTACCGGGCTTTGGTGCAGCCCGCGGTCCGCGCATTGACGAGTTCGCCGGTCGCAGAGTGGATGCAGCAAATGCATCCCTTGCGATTGCAATACGAGATATTTTCCAATGCCAATCCGGTGATGGCGACGGTCGCCACAATGGCGGAGCATGTCCGCAGCGACCGCAGGCCAGTCGCCACCGGCAATCCATTCATCGCCATGCAGGAGAACATGTCGCGCCACATCATCGCCGCACTCGATGGGTGGCGGGAGTTCAACGAAGCGCTTGCCGAGCGCACGTTCCTGACCCTTTACGGCTCGCCGATGCTGCAGGCCGCCGTCGGCATCGACCCGGCCAGCAAACGGCCGCTGCGCAAAGCGAGCAAGAGCCTGATGCATCAGGATTTGTTGCAGAAGCGGACCGCCGAACTCAGGTCGCGGATCCCCGCAGGCGGCCTGCGCGAGGCTTCGATCCGTGGATTGCTTCATGCCGGCATGGGCCGCGCCGCAGTCGACGAACGCGGTTTTGAGGCGGTGCGCAGAATCCGCCACGCCTATGGCGACGTGCCGCTCTCGGTGTTCAAAGCTCTGGTGCGCGAGCAGTTCAATATCTTGCTCATCGACACCGAAGCCGCGTTGGCGGCAATTCCGGCCATGCTGCCGCCGGACGTGGAAACGCGGCGCAAGGCGTTCGAGTTGATCAAGACGGCGCTAATCGCGCGAGGCGAACTAACGGCTGAAGACACGAGGAGAATGGGCGAGGTCGCCCGGCTGTTCGGCGTCGACGCCGAAGGCGGCGCCGCTCCGACCCCTATTCGGCAAATTAGACGGGAACCGCAGGCACGGGCATCGTGAAGATCCACGAGCAATCGATGAACGCAGCCGCAGCAGAAGAATGACCATGCTCGGAAAAAGCGACAGTGAAATCGGCACGATCGCGGCAATCGGCCCGTTCGGTGCGCCGCTGGCGTCGAAATACGACCGGCTCATCGCGCGCGCGAAGGAGGTGTCGGCCGCGGCCACAGTTGTCGCCTATCCGTGCGAGGAGACGGCGCTGCGCGGGCCTCTTGAAGCGGCCGACGCCGGCATCATCGTTCCAATCCTCGTCGGGCCGGCAGCAAAAATTTCTGGCGTAGCGCGCGAGCACGGTCTCGATATTGGCCGCTTCGAGATCGTCGACGTGCCGGACAGCGAAGCAGCCGCGATCAAGGCGGTCGAACTGATCCGCGAGTTCGAAAGGCGAACTCTTGATGAAGGGAAGCCTACATACCGACGAGTTGATGCGCGAGGTGGCGTCGGGTAAAACCGGCCTGCGGACCGCGCGGCGGATCAGCCACGTCTTCATCATGGACGTGCCAGGTCATGCCGAAACCTTGTTCATCACCGACGCCGCGATCAACATCTTCCCGGATCTCGAGGCCAAGCGCGACATCATTCAAAACGCCATCGACCTATTCACCCAGATAGGACTCGGTACGCCACGGGTCGCGATTCTCTCTGCGGTCGAAACCGTGACGGCGAAGATTCCTTCCACCATCGATGCCGCCGCGCTTTGCAAGATGGCCGACCGTGGCCAGATCACCGGCGGGCTGTTGGATGGGCCGCTCGCCTTCGACAATGCGATCGACCCTGAAGCGGCTCGGATCAAAGGCATCAAGTCGGAGGTTGCCGGCCGGGCGCAAATTTTGGTCGTGCCTGATCTTGAGGCTGGCAATATGCTAGCCAAGAATCTCACATTTCTCGCTAAGGCCGACTCGGCGGGGATCGTGCTCGGCGCGCGCGTGCCGATCATCCTGACCTCGCGTGCGGATTCGGTGCGCGCACGCATGGCGTCGTGCGCTGCCGCCGTGCTCTACGCTGCGGCCCGCCGAGCCAGCGCAAACCTCCCTGCGGCCTAGCATGGATACGATTCTCGTCGTCAATGCGGGTTCATCGAGCGTTAAATTTCAAGTATTTGGGCTCGCCACTTCTGGCGATCCGCAACGCCTCATTAAGGGACAGATCGACGGCATTGGTACCCGGCCCAGGTTGCGCGCTGAGGCGCGCGACGGGTCTCAGTTGATCGACAAATCGTACGCACCAAGCGAGATCGAAGATGTTTCTATGGCGATCGTGGCCGCTGGAGACTGGTTGCGGGCGACACAAAAGGTCAATCTCGTAGCCGCCGGTCACCGCGTGGTTCACGGCGGTCCGCAATACGATCGTCCGGTTATTGTCGATCAAGGCGTTTTGGCGCGCCTGGAACAATATAGTTCCCTTGCGCCTCTCCATCAGCCGAACAATCTTGCACCAATTCGCTCGCTGCTCGCGCGTCGACCACAACTAGTTCAGGTCGCCTGCTTCGATACGGCGTTCCATCGCACGCACGGTGTCGTCGCCGATCACTACGCGATTCCTGAACGTTTCTATCGCGAAGGCGTCCGGCGATACGGATTTCATGGGCTCTCGTACGAGTATGTTGCTCGTCGCCTGCGCGACATCGCACCCGACGTCGCGGCAAAGCGCGTAATCGTCGCCCATCTTGGCAGCGGCGCCTCCATGTGTGCCCTCTCCGGTGGAAAAAGCGTCGAAACCACTATGGGTTTTACCGCTCTCGACGGATTGCCAATGGGAACTCGGCCAGGCCAAATCGATCCGGGGGTACTTCTTTATCTGATCACTGTGAAGGGAATGAGTCCATCAGCGGTTGGAGACCTACTCTATCACGACAGCGGTCTTAAGGGTTTATCCGGCATCAGCAACGATATGCGAGAGCTTGAAGCGAGCGACAGCCAAAATGCCACGCTTGCGATCGACTATTTCGTCTATCGGGCCGGCCTGAACGCTGGAATGCTGGCGGCGGCACTCGGTGGACTCGATGCGTTCGTCTTCACTGCCGGAATTGGCGAGAACTCCGTACAAATCCGTGCGCGCGTGGCGGAGAAGTTAGCGTGGCTTGGCGTTATTTTTGATTCCTCAGCAAATGAACTGCAAAAGACGCTTATCTCGCGACCAGAGAGCCCAATCGACCTTTACATCGTGCCTACCGATGAGGAACTAATGATCGCGCGGCACACATTATCGCTTCTTTCCAAACACTCTTTATCGGAAAGATCTAAGACTACAATCGCGAGATAACAGCTCAGGTGGAAGGAGAGATCCTCTGAAAGAGTTTTTGAAAATAACGATCATAGGCGGAACGCTGTTCCTCTTACCCGTCGGCGCCATCCTGTTCATTTTGTCTTACGCATTACGACTGGTAAGGCGTGTCGCCGTGCCCATTTCAAACAGTCTTCACCTGGATCAATTGGGCGGCGCAACAGGCATCGGTGCTGCCACAGTTCTGTCGGTTGTGATGCTCGTCCTAATCTCCTTCGTCGCAGGTCTTGTAGCCCGCACAGCCGTCGGCAGACGCATTACCCGGTGGTCGGAGAACTCCCTTCTCGGCCGTTTCCCGCAATTCCAGCTTATGAAAAGTGTGGCCGAAGGCCTTGCACATATCGAGAGTGCGAGCGGTTTAAAGCCGGCCTTGGTCAGTATCGAGGATGGTTGGCAGATTGGATACCTGCTCGAGCAACTCGAAAACGACTGGGTTGCAGTGTTTTTGCCGCAAGCCCCCACGCCTATGTCGGGCAACATAATGTATCTTCCGGCTGACCGGGTGCGGCCGCTTGGCATTACAATGGTTCAGGCTATATCGATCGTGAAGGCTATTGGCGTCGGATCCGGCGCGGCTCTTCGCGGCGTCGACCTCAGGCTACCGATCGCAGATCATTGAACAACAGGCGGAACTAATGCGCTCGCTGCCTATTCTCGTGTTCCCAAAATACGCACTTTGGGCACTTGATCCAAGTCAATGAAGGATTGGGCTCGCCGGGCTTTTATGATCGAATAATCGGTTCTCAGAACCTTCGGAGGACACTTGCAATGCTAATTCGCTATCTCGTCGGCGCCGTGCTTGTGTTCGTCTTCGCGGCAGGCAGCCTACCTCTACCTCCCGCCTACGTGCATTCTTCGATTGGGCAGTTGCTGTCTCCAACAGCACAAGCGAAATCGAGAGTTCGCAGTCTGCTCGACCGCTTGCTTGGTAAAACAATGCCGGAAGGCATCGTAAAGACCAATGGCCGCATCGAAGCGACACAGGTCGACGTCGCGGCGAAATATCCTGGCCGGCTAGTCGACGTCACCGTAGAGGAGGGCAGCGAAGTCAAGGCGGGACAGGTCGTCGGCCGCGTATCATCGCCGGAATATGAAGCCCAGCTCAGGGCGGCGCAATCAAACGTCGAGCGCGCCAACCAATCGATGGCTGAGGCGGAATCGCTTATAGCGGAGCGCAATGCCGTGCTGGCTTCGGCCAAATCCGATTTCGAACGCGGACAGGAACTCATCAAGAATCAGACTATTACACAGCAAACTTTCGATCAGCGGCGCCGCAACTACGAAGCGGCCCAGGCAAGCGTCCAGGGAGCGACTGCACAACGAGATCAAGCAGCCGCCGCCATCAAGAGCGCGCAGGCCGAGGTCGAGCGCATCGATTCTGTTTTACACGATTTGATTTTCTGTGTCGCCGAGAACCGGACGAGTGCAATACCAGCTCGCGCGGAATGGCGAAGTGGTCGCCGCCGGCGGAAAGGTGCTGACGATACTGGATCTGCAAGATGTGTACATGACAATCTTCCTGCCGGCGGCGAGCGCAGCCAAATTGGAAATCGGCGGCGAGGCCCGCATCATTTTGGATCCGGCTCCCCAATATGTAATTCCCGCTTCGGTCAGTTTTGTCGCGGCGGACGCGCAATTCACGCCGAAGACCGTGGAAACCGCCGAAGAACGCGAAAAGCTGATGTTTCGCGTCAAGCTTAAGCTGGACGCGCTGGTTCTGAAGCAATTTGACCGAAGGGTGAAGACGGGTGTGCGTGGGCTGGGGATCGTGCGCACGAATGCTGCGACGGTGTGGCCAGACGACCTTCAAGTCAAGTTGCCTCAATGACGGACGCTGCAGTCGCTCGGCTGACGAGTGTCTCGCACCGATATGGCGCGACGGTCGCGCTCGACGATGTCACGATTGAAATTCCAGCGCGCAAGATGGTGGGAGTGATCGGGCCTGACGGGGTCGGCAAGTCCACCTTGTTGGCGCTAGTTTCCGGCGTGCGCATAATCCAGAGCGGACAGGTTGTCGTGTTCGATGGCAATCTTACGGACGCGACGCATCTCAAAAGCCTCCGCGCCCGCATTGCCTACATGCCCCAAGGTCTAGGCCGCAATCTCTATCCGACACTCAGCGTTTTCGAGAATATCGATTTCTTCGGCCGGCTGTTCGGACAATCAGCGTCTGAGCGACGTGCCCGTATCACCGAACTCCTGACCGCCACCGCGCTCGATCCGTTCGAGGACCGCCCGGCCGGAAAACTTTCTGGCGGAATGAAGCAGAAGCTCAGTCTTTGCTGCGCGCTCATCAACGATCCGGACCTGCTCATTCTCGACGAGCCAACGACCGGCGTCGACCCGCTCTCGCGGGGCCAGTTCTGGGACCTCATCAACACGATCCGGGCGCGACGCCCGCAAATGAGTGTGATCGTGGCGACAGCCTACATGGACGAAGCGCAGCGCTTCGACTGGCTCATGGCCATGGACGACGGCAAGATCATCGCGCATGGCACGCTGAAGGAACTACTGGAGAATACGGGCGAACCTACGCTCGACGAAGCGTTTATCGCACTACTGCCAGAGGAAAAGCGCGCCCTTCATCAAAAGGTAATCGTGCGGCCGCGCATAACTTCGGCGGACGAAGTGCCGGCGATCGAGGCCGAGGGGCTGACGCGTCGGTTCGGCGATTTCGTCGCCGTGGATCACGTTAACTTCAAGATCGCGCCGGGCGAAATCTTTGGCTTCCTCGGCTCCAACGGTTGCGGCAAATCGACGACGATGAAGATGTTGACGGGGTTCCTGCCCGCTACTGAGGGCTGGGCGAAGCTGTTCGGGAGCCCGATGGGGTCGAACGACATGGAGATGCGCCGCAACGTCGGCTACATGACGCAGGCCTTCTCTCTCTACGGCGAGCTTACTGTCCGGCAGAATCTCGATCTACACGCGCAGCTCTACCACCTGCCTCCTGATAAGATCGAAGGTCGCATCCAGGAGCTTTTGAAGCGCTACGATCTGTCAAGCGTCGCCAACGCCAAACCCGAGAGCCTGCCGCTTGGTATAAAACAAAGACTTCAGCTCGCAGTGGCGGTACTGCACGAGCCCGCGATTCTAATCCTCGACGAGCCAACTTCAGGCGTCGATCCGATTGCACGCGACGCATTTTGGTGCACCCTGATCGATCTATCCCGCGACGACGGCGTTACGATTTTTCTTTCTACCCACTTCATGAACGAAGCGGAACGATGCGACCGCATCTCGCTCATGCACGCTGGTAAGGTGCTGGCAGTCGGCGCGCCGCTCGACCTGGTCAAAGAGCGCGGCAGCGACTCGCTGGAGGACACGTTCGTCGGCTATCTCGCCGATGCGGCCGGGATCGACCGCACGAAGAAAGTCGAGGCGCCGGAGCCTAATGCGATGTCGGTTCAGGCAGAACCGACGCGGACGCCAAGACGATTCGATTTGGCCCGGCTGTGGGCTTATGCAAGGCGTGAAACTGTCGAGCTGTTGCGCGATCCGATCCGACTCGCCTTCGCCGTCTTTGGTCCCATCATCCTGATGTTGGCTTTCGGTTACGGCATTTCCTTCGATATCGAAAACCTGCAGATGGCGGCGTTCGACCAGGACAACACGCCGGAAAGCCGGCAACTTCTCGACGGCTTTTCCGGCTCGCGGTATTTCTCGGTCCAGCCGCCTATCGCCTCAGCCGCCGAAGGGGAGCGCCGCCTGAGAAGCGGCAACACACAAGTCGTCGTCGAAGTTCCCAGTGGGTTTGGCCGGGATTTACTGAACGGCTCGCGGCCGGAAGTCGATGCGTCGGTCGACGGCGCGATGACGTTTCGGGGAGAAACAGCAAAAAATTATGTTACCGGCGTCGTTAGGAGCCAGGGAGAGGAGATTCAGCAGCGGTTGCGGCGGGCAGGAAGCCCGAACGCCTGGAGTGACGACGATATCGCAACGCGCTTTCGCTACAACCAGGCCTTTCTCAGCGTCAACGCCATGGTGCCGAGCGTGTTCATGCTCATGCTCTGTCTAATCCCTGCCATCATGTCGGCGATCGCAGTCGTGCGAGAGAAAGAAACCGGTTCCATTGCCAATTTCCGCTCCACCCCAATTACCAAGCTCGAGTTTCTTCTTGGCAAGCAGCTTCCTTACGCCGCGGTCGCCATGGTGAGTTTCGTTTTCTTGTTCTTGATGGCGATTTTCGTGTTCGGCGTGCCGATTAAGGGCTCGTTTCTCACGCTGCTGATCGGAACGGTCGTTTATGTCGTGGCGACAACCGGTTTCGGCCAGTTGATTTCGTCCTTTACCCGCACGCAGGTCGCGGCAGTGTTTGCGACGGCGATCCTTTCCATCGTGCCCGCCGTGAACTTCTCCGGGCTGTTCGCGCCGGTGTCGTCTCTGTCGGGCGGAGCAAAAATTCTCGGTCTGACGTTTCCATCGGCCTGGTATCAGCCGGTCACGGTCGGGGTTTTCGCCAAGGCGCTCGGAATGACCGACCTTTGGCGAAATGTCGCCGCGATCACGGTCATTGCGTTGGCCTACCTCATCCTGTCGCTAATATTCTTACGCAAGCAAGAGGCGTGACATGTCTTTGCCCAGCGCGGCGCCGGTTTCGAAATTGGCCGAGGCAAGAACGCTGACGTTGCGCGACCATATTTTCAATATCTTCCGCCTTGTGATCAAGGAATTAAGAAGCATCCGGGCTGATCCGACCATGCTCATCCTTGTCGCCTATGCTTTCAGCATTTCCGTCAACACGGTCGCGACCGGAGCCGTCACTGAAGCGACCAATCTTTCCGTCGGGATTGTGGATGAGGACGGTTCGGATCTCTCGAGAGAGATCGCCGAAGGGCTCGTTCGACCGACATTCCAGCCCGCCGTGCAAATCAGGGCGTCCGAGATCGATGCGAAAATGGATAAGGGCGAGCTGTTGTTCGTCGTCGAGATACCTCCGAACTTTCAAGCCAATATTCTCGCCCAGCGCAAGACCGAGATCCAAATCAACGTCGACGCTACCGCGGTGGCCCAGGCTGGCAATGGCGCTAGCTATCTCAGGACCGCCATATTCAATGAAGTTCAAAATTTCATCTTCAAACGCGGGAACCCATTAAGCGATCCGATCAATCTCGTCGTTCGCGCGAAATTTAATCCGAATTTGAAGACCGCCTGGTTCTCGGCAATGACTCAGGTCATCAACCAAATCACGATGCTGACCGTTATCCTCACCGGCGCGGCGCTGATCCGCGAGCGCGAGCAGGGCACTGTGGAACACTTGTTGGTCATGCCCGTGGTACCCGCCGAGATTATGCTGGCGAAGATGTTTGCCAACGGCCTCGTCATCCTCGTGGCGGCGATGCTGTCGCTGCAGTTCGTGGTCCATCTGTGGATCGGCGCTCCGATTGCAGGGTCGATTGTGCTGTTCCTCGTCGGCGCGGCGCTCTACGCCCTCGTGGTGGCAGCTCTCGGCATTCTGCTTGGCACGCTGTCGACGACGATGGGCCAGTTCGGTCTACTCGCTATGCCGGTCCTGATGATCACGCAATTGCTGTCGGGAAGCAGCACCCCAATGGAGAGCATGCCGGTCTGGCTGCAATATGTGATGCAGACGATTAGCCCAACGCCGCATTTCGTCGCTTTTGCTCAGGCCGTGCTGTTCCGCGGCGCCGATCTCACGATCGTCTGGCGACCGCTTTTGGCCATGCTCATCATCGGCTCGGTCTATTTTGTCGTCGCCATGAGCCGCTTTCGGCGCGTTATTTTCGGGAGTTGAACAATATGTCGAAGTTTGCAAAAGCCAGTAAAGACGGCAACGGCAAAATGAAGCGAAAGCTCTACGAAAAGGAGCTCCGCAAGCTCCAAGTCGAGCTTTGCTACGTACAAGATTGGGTGAAAGATAAGGGGCAGCGGGTCATCATCCTGTTCGAAGGCCGTGACGCCGCCGGCAAGGGCGGAACCATCAAAGCTCTGACGGGAAGAGTGAGCCCGCGCGTCTTTCGAGTCGTGGCACTACCTGCGCCTTCCGATCGTGAAAAGACGCAGATGTTTTTGCAGCGCTACGTCGAGCATTTTCCTGCGGCCGGCGAAATCGTCATTTTCGATCGAAGCTGGTACAATCGAGCAGGCGTCGAGCGCGTCATGGAATTTGCTGGTGCAAAGGAGGTGGATCGCTTTCTCAACCTCTGCCCGGAAATCGAAAAATACGTCACCGACGCGGGTATCATTTTGATCAAATTCTGGATGGAAGTCGGGCAGGAAGAACAGGAAAAGCGCTTTCACGCGCGCATCAACGATCCGCTTCGACAATGGAAGTTGAGTCCAATGGATCTGGATTCTTATCAGCGCTGGTACGATTATTCGAGAGCTCGCGACGCCATGTTGAAAGCCACCGACGTCAAGTACGCACCCTGGCATATCGTGAGGTCGGACGACAAGCGGCGCGGGCGCCTCAATTGCATCTCGCAAATTCTCGCACTTGTTCCATATAAAAAAATATCGAGACCTAAGGTCAAGCTGCCAAAGCGATCCACCAAGAACAAATACGACGACCAGGCATCGTTGCGGGGACGAAACTTCGTTCCCGAGAAATTCTGATTCGGCGCTTTAGCGTCAGCGCCGTTGGCCAATATAGTTTGTTAGAATAACAATGTGGTTCAATAGAATAAATTGTGTCGGGGGCATCCGGGATGGACTTTTCTAACTACTCGTTGCCGCTGATTTTCGTTGCCAGCCTTTTCGCTATTTTTACAGCTACCGAGCTTGGTCGTCAGCTTGGCCTGCTCGCCGGTCGGCGGCAACGAGAGAGTATTTCAACAATAGAAGGCGCAATTCTGGGGCTTTTGGCCCTGCTTATCGCTTTCACCTTTTCGATGGCCCTGTCGCTTTACGAAGTACGACGCGATGCCGTGTTAAACGAGGCAAATGCCATCGGCACTACCGCGCTTCGCGCGCGATTGCTGCCGGCACCAATGAACGCGGAATGCCTCAAATCGTTGCGGGAATACATTCAAACCAGACTGGATATCGCACGGAGCACCGCATCTTCACCTGAGGTAGCTGCCGCAGTTGCTCGGTCGAATGCGATCCAAGAGGCGCTATGGCAGCAAGCTAAGGCCGTCGCCGCGAACGACAACGCCATGGTACCGACGGGGCTATTCATCCAGTCGCTGAATGAGATGATCGACGATCAGGAAAAGCGTCTTACAGCGTTCGCCAACCGAGTGCCGAACATTATCCTGATGGCGCTGTATGGTGTTGCCATTTTTTCCGGCGCCATCTCGGGCTATGCGTCCGGCCTGGAAGTACAGCGTGCGCAGCTGCCGATTTATGCGATGGCGGTTCTGATCGCCGCGATGATCCTCCTGATTCAGGATCTTGACAGGCCGAGCGCCGGCTTCATCGGGGTCAGCCAACAGCCGATGCTTGACACTGCCGCTAGCATTTCCGCCTTTTCAGATTAGCCTCTCATTGTGCTGCGCTCCCTGACGATGCCCCGAAAGCATCGCTGATGTCTGTTGCTGGGCCCGCAGCAGACATCACGTCTCAGCATCGCCCGATGGCGGCCAGACACCATTCGCGCAGTCCAAGGGAACAGTCCTGGAGGGCGGTTTCCGTGTGCCGGCGTTGCTTCGCTGGCCAGGTCATGTGCCGGCGGACTCGGTGCAGAATGGGATCTTTTCCGGCCTGGACTGGCTGCCGACCTTCGTAGCTGCGGCCGGTAATCCGAACGTCACCGATGAATTGCTGAAGGGCAAGACGATTGGCGACCAGACTTACAAAAACCATCTGGACGGTTACAACCAGTTGGATGCCATCACTGGCAAAGGCCCGTCCGCGCGTCACGAGATTTTCTACCTCGGTGAAAGCACGGTCGGCGCGGTGCGTATCGACGACTACAAGTACCGCTTCATCGACCAGCCCGCTGGCTGGGTGGGCGAAAAGACCCACCCGGACGTGCCTTACATCACCAACCTGCGCCTGGATCCGTTCGAGCGCACGGGCTGGCCAACCGATGGGACGAAGCAAGGTTCGGAGCAATACTTCGATTGGTTCAAGTACCAGTTCTGGCGCTTCGTGTTCGTCCAACAGCTAATGGCCAAGGAAATCCAGACTTTCATCGACTACCCACCGATGCAAAGAGGCGCGAGTTTCAATCTTGACGCGCTCAAAGCGGAGATGGCGAAAAAGATGGCCGAGGCACAGGCAGCGGCCAAAGGCCCGAGTGAGTAGCAGAAATGGCCTTACTGGCGGGCGGCCCACGTCGGGCTGCCTGCCGTTTCGATACTTACTCCCTCCGCAGATGCTTTCCCGATCCTCCGCGACGCAGCAACTACAAAGCCAGTCGGGGGCAACCAAAAACTTCGCAATGGAGTTGTCGCACCGGTAGTGGTCGCGCCCGCGCCAGTAGTGGTCGCGCCGCACATGTGCCCTACTACGGTTATCACCTTGCTCCGAATGGCCACTGTTACCGGAACTGACGGCCCATTCTCTACCGCGTAGCGGACTATCGGTGAGGAGGTTTAGTCTTGCCGCACGATAACATGTGTGCCGACCTGCACCCGGTCATAGAGATCCATTACGTCGTCATTGACGAGCCGGAAGCAGCCCGACGAAACGGCTGTCCCTATCGTCTCCGGCGCGTTGGTTCCGTGGATGCGGTAGACGGTATTGCCCAGATACATGGCGCGCGCGCCGAGCGGATTTCCCGGCCCACCTGCCATGAAGCGCGGAAGATAAGGCTGGCGTTCGATCATCTCTGGCGGTGGACGCCAGTCCGGCCACTCGGCTTTGCGCGAAATCTGCAACAGGCCTTGCCAGGTAAAACCGTCGCGGCCGACGCCGATGCCGTAGCGTAATGCGTGCGTCTCATCCTTGATCAGATAAAGGTGGCGCTCGTGGGTATCGATGATGATGGTCCCGGGCGGTTGTAGCGAGCGGTAGAACACCAGCTGCTTCTGGTATTGCTCCGGAAGATTGGCGTCCGAATTGCCATGATCAACGCCAGGATCCACATCCGGCGCGGTTGCCAATGGCGGTGCCAGCTGAGGCGCGACCGACTGGGCCGGCACTTGTGCCGACACCAGGCACAGGATCGCCGCGCCGATCCAGGGAACTAGGTATAAACGCTTCATCTGTCCGAGCCCCTTCATCTAAATCATTCCGTTCCGGACACAGAGGCAATTTAACGCCTAAAGTGCGCGGTATCAAGCATTTGCACACCGGCCAAGTTCGCGAGGTCGAATTTGATCCTGGTCAAAGACGACCGCGCTGGTCGATTATAGTTGAGTGCCTTCGTTAATCTGGCGCACGGTGTTGCCCATGAAGCTTCGCAATATTGCTGCCTTGGCTGGCGCAGCCTTGATTTTCGCCGGACCATGCGGCGCACAGGCGCCGGACAATCCCGATATTTCGTCGCAACGGGAATTGGTGATCGGCACGAAAGAGGCACCGCCCTTCGCAATGAAGGCTGCCGACGGCACTTGGCAAGGCATCAGCATCGATCTCTGGCGTCATGTGGCCGACGACTTGCATCTGCATTACCGGTTCGCCGAGGCGCCAGACGTGCAAAACCTGATTGATGGAGTTGCCGAGGGGAGGTTCGACGTTGCGGCGGCCGCCTTGACCGTGACGGCCGGGCGCGAGCGAATTCTTGATTTCACGCAGCCCTTCTACGCGACGGGACTTGGTATCGCAGTTCCGATTGGAGGGGAGGCAAGCTGGCTGCCAATTATCCGCACCATGACATCGTTTGGTTTTGCCCAAGCGATCGTGGCCTTGATTGGATTTGCATTGGCCGCTGGGTTTCTCGTTTGGTTCTTTGAACGCCGCCACAATGACGATTTCGGTGGTGGTGTTGCTAAGGGACTGAGCTCGGGCGTCTGGTGGTCGACGGTGGCAATGACGCAACGTAGCACCGGGAATTTCGGCCCACGAACTCATCTCGGACGCATCGTGGCGATCGTGTGGATGATCGCCTCGATCGTTATAATTGCTGTATTCACAGCGAGCATCACGTCAGTGCTAACAATCAAGCACCTTCAAGGGGCGGTGCATGGCGTCAGCGATTTGTCGACTGTTCGCGTTGGAGCATTGGGCGGAACCTCCACCGAGGATACGCTGTCCCACATGCGAATAACCTACCGAAAATTCGCGACTTTACAGGATGGCCTCAAGGCACTGCGCGCACACAAGGTCGATGCATTTGTATATGACAAACCGTTGCTTGCCTGGGGCATACAGCAAGGCTATGCATCCTCGCTCGAGCTGGTCGACGCAACATTTGAGCCTCAAGAATACGCTTTCGCTCTGCCCAGCAATAGCCCGCTCAGAAAAACACTCGACGTTGCAATTCTCGACGCGATACACAGTGCCTGGTGGGAGCAAACCACCTTCCGCTATCTCGGCTCGCGATGATACGATCCATTCCTGCTCTATCTTGGAAACTTGCGGCGTGTGCATGTCGTCGTTTGACGGCCGTGCCCGACAATAACGAAAGGCTACTTCCTTAAATCGTCAACGCCAGAATTTATCGCAAATGCAAGAGCCGTTGTCGGGCGATGACCAGTGGTATGTTTTAAGAAATGATCAGGAATTTGGACCGACTTCCTTCGCCGATCTAGCTCAATTCGCCAAACAGGGGCGCCTGGTGGAACGTGATTGGGTATGGAAATCTGGCCTTCCTTCATGGGTTGCGGCCGGTGAGGTATCAGGCCTTTTTACTGAATCTTCTCAATCTAGGCATGAGCCGCAGCAAGTCAGCGTTAGCAAAGAAAGCGAAAAGCCGGACTCGAAACCACACTTAAGAGAGAGAGCCAAGGAGCAAATAAAAAGTTTCGCGCTGATGTTTTTATATCTCTGGGTGGTGTTTGGCATATTGGCCATTCACGAATCGATAGTCCTGTCCCAGCATCAAATAGACTATGTGTCCCATGGTCTTCCAGTCGTTAACGCCTTGATCTTTGCAAAAGTCATGCTCGTCGCCCAGGATTTTCATCTGGGTCACAGGTTGCAGGATAAGCCGCTCATCTATTCGGTGGCATTCAAATCCATCTTGTTTGCCATCGCGCTTATCTGTTTCCATATCGTGGAGCATGTGCTTATCGGCATGTGGGATGGAAAGCCATTGGCGGAGAGCATTGCAGAAGTTGGCGCCAATAGATTGGCTGGAATCGTATCAGTTGGAATAATCAGCACTATTGCTCTGGTGCCGTTCTTCCTGTTGAGCGAGATAAGCCGAGTGATCGGCGGGGACAATCTTTGGGCTCTCTTTTTTCAACGCCGGGCTCCTAAGTGACGCCATCAATGCCGTGGTCGTCAGGGGGAACGGCACTAGCGTCTTTTTTCGGCGGTGGGTTTGTTTAGTCCGGTGGGCGTCGTGTGGCCTATGTATCGATCGTCCCGGAGGCGCGAAGCGGCGAGGGAGGACATGGACGGGCAATAGGTGATATTGTGAAGACGTTAGACGATTGAGGGCCCGCAGATGCTGCTCGGACCATTCATATTAAGACTTATTATGTTGGTACTCGCATGCACGTTTGCCTATCAATCCTATGTTGCCTTTCGTTTGGCATACACTGACTCACAGTCCGCGGCCTTGGGCCCCAAGGGTACTTCGCCGTACCTCGGCCGCGTGGTGTGGGGTCTAATCAGCTTAGCAATTTCGTTGAGCCTTTTTTTCTATTTGATTTACTGGCTAACGACGCTGGCAAAATTCTAGAGGACGAGCGAATGGGCAATGCCGCGGACTTTGTGGCTTTCCCAGCATGCCGTTGCGATACGGGCAATTATTCAGCCGGACAGCGCTGGTAGTTCTTCAAATCCTCGAACGACCTTCCCATCGATGCTCGGTTGTTGCCCTGAGGCCGGATAATAATATTCACGACTTGAGTTTTGGTTGGGTCGGCCGCACTGGTACACAGCGCGTGAACCGCATAGTTTGGCCCATGCGACCCCACCGTCTCGACGATCCATCGCACAGCGCAGCTTCCACTAGCGTCGCCGTACTTGGCAGGTCCAATTTGGACATTGGATTGGTCCTTCGTCGTGCACTGTTCTGCCGCCTGCGCCCACGTTCCGATCATTGCGCTCGGAAACGTCGTGTGCCGAATTTCATCGCTGGCGGCAGCTTGTGGCAGCAACGTTGAAGTGGCCATGACCAAAACCGCAACCCGAGTTATTTTTTAACCTCTTGTGTTAGTCTTATTCCGTCGAACGGGGTACAGACTTGATCTGCATCAAAGATATTTAATGCCCAAGACCTACGGACACGCAGCGAAGCTTCGTTATTGGGCTAGTGGCAGAAGCGCGTTGCGTAGCGGCTCGCTGGAAATCATCATGAGGCCCGTGAATGGCTGACTTAGCTCAAGGATCAGGTAGATCGAAGCGGACGCCGATAGAGCGAAAATGACAAGGGCACCAATGGTGGTCGCGTTGTTGTCGGCGAATAGACTGAAGCTGGCAAATATGATGGCGAGCCAGGAAACCAGCACTACGAGGAATGGCAGGGGGATAGTCATCCCAGCCTCGGTGAACAGGAGTAAGCGCGTTTTCGCCAGGTCTTGCGCGCCGTTTATCGCACTTGCTTGGAGAGAGCGTTGGGTATCATTTCGCGGCGATAGTTTCTGAATCTCATCATAGAAAGACAAGCCTGCAGTACTTGCTTCGAACGGCTCCCCCTTTCTGGATTCGGAACCGTTCTCGCGCCAAATCCGATCGGCCATAGCGGCGACCGCGCCACGCAGCATATTGCGGGCCAAATCCGTTTCCGGTCCGTACTGTGCCAAGATGCGGTCGAGTACAACGGTATTGGCGGTTAACTGTTGGACTTGACTGCTCTGAGTTTCATAAGTGCTGTTCGCCGAAGCGATCAGCAATCCGAGCACGAGAGCAGCGATGGTGCCAATCAGCCCAGTTCCCAACCTCACTACATCCTTTGTCGCCCCACTCAAATGATGTTCTGGTAACCTGCTACGGAGAAACATACCCAAGAACGTTCCGCCCAGAACGCACGCAAACACAATCGCAGACATCAACAGCGGACTCATGGCTCATCCCTCCAGTCTCGGCTGAAGATCGGACTCTTGCACTCTAAACGACGGCTTATGCAAAAGGGCGGCTGCTTTCAGCTATCTCCTGTGCCGACCCTCCAATTCCAGTGTGACGAGCCGCGCTAGAAGCGTTGCAGGGTAAAGCTGGCCAATAATGGCCTCAACGTTTGCCAAGCCGCGAGCATAAGGATGCAACGGGACGATGTCGCCATAGCCCACCGACGTTAGAGTCACGAAGCTGAAGTAGATCAAGTTTCCGGCAAGGGCGAGACTGTCCTGAAGCGCCGCAAGACCGGCGAATGCATTGGGCTCCAGAAGCGCCACAAAACAGTATAGTGCCACGAAGATAAGCCCGATATTGAGATAGAGTAGCACCGCCCCGATGATGCGATGAAACGTGACCCGTCCGGGCGCAAATACCGCACGAGCGACCACAATACTTAGCGTCACGCCAGTAATCATCCAGGCGATTGCATCTAGGTAGATGTCAATGACCGACGGCTGCCGCAGACGCATCACGGTAGCGACGACGACCAGCGCGACGGCAGTCAAAATTGCTGCGACGGCAATCCAACTGTCCGATACAATGAAAACCGCCGCTACAAGCACTAGCCCAAATGCAATGCCAAAGTGATGTGCGGCCACGACACCGGCGGCCTGCATCGGCCCAATCACAAACAATAGAACTGTGAGCATTATTGTTAGCGCAGTTAACAACGGATCGCTTAACCGTTCCCGCAGTCGACGGAAACTTTCTCTGACCTCATTCATCAACTTCACGTTCGCATCGATTTGGAGCATTGCGTTTTTCGCGCTCCAACTTTGACGTGCTCTAGGCAAAATGACCAGGGCCATTTTCGGCCCCGGCCTATTGTCGTGCGGATTTTCCGCCTTATTCGTAAATTCTCGCGCCTAATAGGCGTCGGCCGCCGCATTAGCAGCTCGCTCGGTACAAGTAGCTACTATGAGGATAACGGATAGCATCTACGGTTGAAAACCGTTTTTGGCTTTGCGCGCCCTGGAGGGCGCCCGCACAGGGTGGAATTTGCATATCGCCCGGTCGATTTTAAGCCTAGTCTAAAATTTGCAAAGCTGTGAGCCTGGGAAACTGGAACATGAAGTTTACATCGCTATTCTGTGGATTATTGGCGCTGGCGGTTCCGGTAGCAACTGTCGCCGAACCCTTGCACAATGGAAACGCATTAAAGAACTCAATCATTCTCGTCATCCGGCACGCCGAAGAACCGGACGACGGTGACGGCTTATCCTCCGCCGGCGATGAACGTGCCGAGGCTTACGTTAATTACTTCAAGAATTTTGCGATCGGCGGGCAGCCGTTGAAACTGGATTATCTGTTCGCCGCCAAGGACTCCCACAGCAGCCATCGGCCACGCCTCACGCTCGAACCGACCGCCAAGGCACTTGGCCTCACAATTGACACTCGGTTCAAAAATCAACAAATATCGAAATTGGTCGAGGAACTCCAAGGCGAGCCGCACGGCACGAATATTTTGATTTGCTGGCATCACGGGGAAATCCCCGATTTGCTCCGCGCGTTAGGTGGCGATCCTGAAATACTCCTTCGCAACGGCAAATGGCCGGGTCATGTATTCAATTGGCTGATTGAGTTGCGTTACGATGAGAACGGCAATTTGGTCGAAAGTAAACGTATCGAGGAAGATTTATTACCTGATGATACGGGCAAACATGCTCGTCTGCGCCTTGATAAAGGCTTAGCGTTCGGCAAAACGGAGAAAACTACTCATTTTCAGTTTCCGGCACTCTAACCTTGGGGACCCGCACATTCCATCGGGACGCGCAGAGTCAAAAGGCGAATTCCGACTAGCTTGAAAAACACGGAGAACATTATGTCATCGCACCCATCCAGCCACGGCCAACTTAGCGGACGAGCGTTTGGCGCCATCATTACTGTCACTGTCATCGCTTTCGCGTGCGTGTTGCCGCCGGCGGCGTTCGGGGCCAATCCCATAGAGGAAATGTCGAAGCAGGGAATTGCCGTTGGTGGCGGCATAGATCCGCAGGGCGATTCGTGGGTTTCGATGCGCCACAGTCTCGATCAGTTCTTGCATCCGGAATTCATGCTCCGGCTCTTTCTTAGTTTAATATTGGCAGTGGGTTGTGCATGGGTAGTCGCATGGGACCCGCGCCGCTCGTGGCGACTTGATTCGCCCTCAGATTTTGAGGAGCGCAAGACGCTCATCCTCCTCGGCTTGGTTGGCGCGATCGTTGCTGAATTGAGCGGGACCAGCCAAACGCTCGCGTTTGTCATCTTCGGGATTGGCGCGCTGCTGCGGTTTCGCACCGCGCTCGACAATCCAAAACTCACCGTGAAAGCCATGATAGTTGTGGTGGTGGGGCTCGCATGCGGCATGGGTTCATGGGTGATGGCAGTCTTCGTTACCGTTTTCAGCTGGATCCTCATTTTCGTGCTAGATTCACGCGTAGCCTGTCGCATTCGAATCCGTCACTCCGAGGAGGGAGACGCGAAGGCGACATTCGGCGCGGTGCAATCGTTCCTTGCCTCGCGCGGCTGTCGGCTACAAGGTTCCCCGCGCTACAAAGGCAAACGGCAAGTGGCGTTTCTTCTGCACATTCCATCCAGCCTCGATGTTAGACAATTGGAGTTGGACGCCCTCGCTACGCTGCCGAACGCCGATGACATCCGGATTGATATCGAAGAGGTGTGAACGAGCGGACACGAGGGCAGCCGCTTGCTGGCTATCAAGCGCGGCAAGAATCCGCAACCACACTGTCGTGGTGCCAACCCATCGGCGTTGTGACTTTCTACCTCGTCTAGCCGGACATTTCCCAGACGGACTGAATTGTGTGGGTCCGCGGCTTGGTCAGACCCGTTCTAAAGCGCGGCGTTCTGGCGCGCGGTCACAACGTCCCATCCATTTTCCTGTCTAACGGCTACTTGCTCCGCTTCGATGTGCGCTTCCGATTCTGCACTCCGGGGTCCCCACCATTCTCGTTAATAAACTTCACGCAAGCCCGTGGCACGGCTGCGATTGCAGCGATTGTCGCCACATCGCCTGCTTCATTCCATTTTCTGTCTAACGCTACTTGCTCCGCTTCGACGTCCGCTTGCGAAGCCGCGCTCCAGGGCCACCACCATTCTCTTCTATGAACTCGACGCCAGCTGCTTCCAAGGCTCGCCGAATTGCCATGTCATTTGGTGCTGTCATCGCTGTCGGGCCTTCCGCAAGCTCAGCCCGTCTGATTGTAGCCACTCCGACGGTTGATGCGTTGGCGAGATCCTCGGCACGCCAACGAAGAAGGGCCCGTATTTCACAGATCGTCGATTTCAGGCCTTATCAGACCTGATTTTCCGGCGCGGAGGAAGCAATGAAAACTGGAGTGTGGAGAAGCAATCGAGCGGATCGCCGTTACTTCATCGGCGGCTAGCATGAGATCGCCACCGTGCAGACCACGGCCCTCGATCAAAATGCTGGCATCATCAATCTCATACAATTCCGTGACTGCTTTGTTACTATTCGACCGCAGTTTTGATCGCGGGCAATAGGATGTTAAATTCGGATCCATGAGAGCTGCTCGAGGAAACCCAAAGACGACCACCATGAGCCTCGATAATCGAGCGGCATATGGACAACCCCATTCCCATGCCTTGCGGCTTCGTCGTGAAAAACGCATCGAAGATGCGGTCAGTGTCTTTTGGATCGATCCCCGGGCCGGAATCTTTAACTTCAATTATCACCTCGTTTGGTGAACAAGCCTCAGACCTTATTGTGAGCATGCGCGCACCAACTCGCATTGCGTCCATAGCTTCGCCGGCGTTCATGACAAGATTGAGCACGACTTGCTGCAGTTGCACTCGGTCCGCAGAGATCCGCGGGAGCTCTCGACTGAGCTTGGTGCGAACTGAAACCCGCCTGCTGTTTAGCTCACTGCGCAAGAGCGCGAGGGCCTCTTCAATGACTTCGTTGACATCAAGCTGTACCTTGGCGTGTTCATCCTTCTTGAACATCGTTCGTACGCTCGTGACCACTTGACTTGCTCGATGACCATCACTGATGATCTGGTTGACGTTCATCGCCGCCTCGGCAACTTCGGGCGGAGTTCGTCGAAGCCAGCGCAAAGCAGCGTTGCCGTTCGCTACGATCGCCCCCAGGGGCTGATTGACTTCATGAGCAATCGAGGCCGTCACTACATGCATCGTAGTTAGCCGTGTAATGCGCTCAAGCTTCGATTGCGTCTCCCGCAACGCATCCTGTGCGCGCTTAGCCTCCGTGGCGTCGATCACGGTCCCGATGAACATTTTCGGTCTGGATTCCTCGTCCCGCACCACCGACACGTAACTGTGGCCCCAAATTATCGTCCCGTCCTTGCGTCGAAATTGTTTCAAAGTCTCGTAATGACGCCGCTCACCTTGTTGGAGCTCAGCGAGTTCGCATCTTGGTTTCATCAAGGTCTTCCTCGACGGTGACGTCCAGGGGCGTGAGTTGCTGTAATTCGTAGTCGGTATATCCTAGCATGGTTTGGAACGCCGTATTTGTTGCTACGTAGCTCAGATTTTCATCGATCACCGCAATGCCCAGATTTGATGCCTCAAACATCGACCGCCATCGCTCCTCGCTTGCCTGAAGCGCGGTTTCGGCACGCTTTCGCATAAGCGCTTGGGCCATTACTTCGCCGACGACTTTTAGCCGCGCGATGAGATCGTCTGGCCATTTCCGCGTCGAGCGGAACGCAGCAAAGGTTATGACGCCCACAACGCGGCCACCGACACGGAGCGGGAGCCCGAGACTAGAGCGGATGCCGACCCGGCGGTGGTATGCGATTTGTTCGAACCCTTCCGGAGGAAGATCCTCGATCGACTGCACGCGCATGATTTTTCCCGCTCGAACCTGGCCGAGATACCAACTCAGGAAGGCCGGTGCTGGGCCCAGCGGGTGTCGTTCCACCCCGGCTCTGGCAGCCGAACCTAAGATATTGGCCCCGCCGTCGGCAGTGAATTCGAAGAAGTTGCTGCGATCGAAGCCGAGAAACTGTTGGAGCTGGTTTAGCGCGTTATCGATTTCCGTCTCGACTTGGACGATGGAAAGGTTGGCAAAGCGGGCAGAGAGATCGACAAGAAGTCGCTCAAACGTCAGAAATTCTTCGAGAGATGCCTCAGCCGCGCCGCCAGTTGTCGCGACCCTTTCGACGTGAATCTCGTCGGTCATCGGCATCAGCTTTCCGATCACGCGCGCCACTCTATTCTCCGGACGAATCCCAACCCCGCTCGCCGCTTTCCCAATGCGAGATTGGGCTTAGGCTCGAGTGCGCGCTATGCAAATACGGCGAATGCAGTATCGTGCAAGCGTCAACAAGGGCCGACCTGCCCGCAGTTTTGCTGCTTTCACGACTTAGCACGTGGACGAGGTCCGCGCGAGGTCCCCGCATTGTCGCCTGACGCGGCCGACAAGGGCACCTGGCTGGACACCTACGCTGGATCCGGCACGACGTCGTTCCGCTGAAAAAGGATCCCCCTATGAGGCGCCTACCCCGCCAGTCCCAAGAAAATCAACATTGCTTGATTGAGGCGGATTAAGTCCGCGGCATCGAGAAGCCCGATGCGATGTCCCAATTTGCTTTTGGGAATGGTCGCAATCTTATCCACCATAAGCCTCGAGATCGTGGCAAGTCCGTTTTGATCGCTTGGTTGGATCACTATCCGAAAGAGCGGCGCTTCGGTCTTGTCGCTTGTAAAGACACAGATCGTGATGGATCCTGTTGCATCGAAGCGATCATCCTGGACAATCACCGCCGGCCGCGGTTTACCGGCGTAATCTTTGCCTCCCGCGATCGTCCAAATCTCACCTCGCTTCAATCAATCCCCCGAGATTGCATCAATGAAATCCTGATCCTCCTGAGCATGTGCACTGCGCGCCACGATCAGCGATTGGCGATGTGCCTTAGACTTGAATGCAGCCGATCGGGTATCCGGCACCCAGATCTGCAGCGGCCTTAGCCCCTGCGCTCGGAGCCGCTTACGATGCGCGCTGACTTTGTCACGCGATGACTGGCGCTTCGGGGCGGTCTTCATTTCTTCTGCTCCAACAGGGTGTGGCCGGTTACATGTAACCTAGCCCGATTGGCCGTGGTGTTCAACCCCATGAAAGCAGATCCGCCATTGGTCATTGATTGCCCTGCAGTGCCTGTTGCCGGCAGGGCAGCGACATCTCTCAAGCTTGTCGCCGCGTCTAGTTGTTCGAGCCGCAACTCGGCCTGACGTACGAAACCGAAAAACTCCTTGGCGTGGTGCTAGCCGGCCTAGAACCTGACGAGCGCAAGTTGGAACATCAAGTTTCCATAATTTTCCAGCGCCTTATCGATCCATAAATAAGGCACGTGCTTGTGGTCCAGTGCTTGGGTAAGTGCATCGACCAAGTCATCGCGTTGGCCACCTGGAAAAGCAAACAATTCAGTCTCCAGATCCGCGCGCCCGGGCGCACTTTTCAACAGAAACACTTGCCGATTTGCAAATTTGGACATGTGGCGCAGGAGACGAGTGACCTTGTCTCCTTCAGGCTTAACAGCAACGACAGGCAAGCCATTTTTCTTCAAAGTGCCGATCAATGCTGTGCCAAAACCGGTGTCCTCGATCAAAATCGCGTTCGGCTTTTGCTCGACTGCCCGCGACAGCATGCGCTGTTTCAATTCCTGGTATTCCCATTGGAATCCTACGCCAAGGGTTTGAAATGAATGGATAATTTGGCTCAATGGTTGGTTAAAACGATGCAGTTTCAAATAATTCCCTGCTCAATTCCCTGCGAGCAGGGAATTGGATTTCGATGGGGCATCGCGTTCATCGACGAGAATCGGCGACGGGAGTTGCGCTCGCAAAAGCGGAAACACAGCGTTGGCTCGCGCTCGACAATCTGGAACCGGCGAAAACCTCCTGCCCACTCAACAGCTCTGGTGACGCCACACCCGCTGTCGCGGGATTTCGCAGTTATAATTCACACCGACGCGATCGAACGAGGGGCGACAACCCTAAGCCGCGAGCGGGCGAGAGAGTGCTCGCCGTCAATTCGAGTCCAAAGAAATAGCCGTTGGTGTTCGGATCGATGTGCAGAAAAGTAACAGATTTATAGAACGGATATTGGGCTTCATTGAAGCCGGTGACCATGGCTACGGAATTCGTGGCGCAACCGGGACAGTAGAACACGTCCTTCCCAGCACCGATGCTGCCCGGATTTGGATCAGTCTCAACGCCCAAAATACCGAAGACGCTGGAGGTAGTGATGCCGGCGTTGGCAACGCCGTTGGTGGCAAAGTTGAAGTAGCCCGCATCATAAGGACTGGTAATTGCCGGAGCCTTCAGCCGTATGCCGCTCAGCTTAATCCCGAAGGTCACGTTGCTGGTGTTGCCGTTCGCCACGAGAGGTGGAGGTCGGAGTTGGCGATCACGGCGATTCGTGCTTATGCAGAATTCCGCATATTCCCTATCGCCCACAAACCCGACAAACGTCGTGTGTTCTGTAATTTTAAGTGTACCGTGATCGAAGGTTCGCGCGTTCGGACCAAGCGTGACTGTATCGGTGAAGTTGGCAGTGCTAGGGCCCGTACCGGTGAAACCCATGCCGGTGATCGTGTAGGTCGTTCCGAAATCCAGCAGCTCAGCGGACCGCGCCTGATTAAGGCCCATCAGTGCGCCAAATCCAACCGCCGCAGCAATAGCGAAATTGAATTTCATTTGCCGCCTCTCTTTGAAGTGTTGCATCGGTCCAGTTGTCCATCGCCTCCTTCGCTTGAGCACCGTGCCCTAAAGCTCAAGGGCACCACGAGCGAATGTCGATTTATATTCGTGTTGCTATTTCGTCTTGAGGCCTGCGCGTTCGACGATCCCCTTCCACATTAAAGCCTCGCGCACCATGCGCATGTGCAGTTCGTAGGGCCCTTCGTACTGCACCACGAAGCCGGCCTGGATCATTTTGGTCTGAATATCCGATCTTTGCATAATTTCCTGTGTTAGGCGTGCGAGCCTTTCCGTGATGCGAGTGGGCGTCCCCGCCGGGGCGAGAAACATCAGCGAAGTCTGCGCCACTACGTTTGGAATGCCGGCTTCCGCCATGGTCGGCACATCGGGCAGATCGAACCAGCGCTCGCCACCGGTCTGCACCAAGCCCTTGATCTCGCCAGAGCGAATGTGGCCGAGCAGTCCCGCAACGCCGACCGCAGCAATATCGGTCAAGCCGGAAAGCACGGCCATCAATGCAGGCTCCGAGCCGTCACAGGGAATATGCCGAATATCGATATTGGCGCGCAGCTTGAAGAGCTCCGCCGCGAGCTGTGAGGAGCTGCCGACGCCGGGAGAGGCATAAGTAAGCTTGCCCGGATTGGCTTTCGCTTTTGCAATTAGATCCGCGACGTTTGTGATGTTGGAGGATGACCGGGTAATAATAAAATTTGGTGCGGCACCGAGATAGGCGATCGGCGTGAAATCCTTGAAGGTGTCGTAAGCAGTTTTGGACAAGCTTGAATCGAACAGTGGGTTGATCAGCGCCGCATTGGTGGTGACCAGCAAGGTATAGCCGTTCGGCGGAGCCCGCGCGGCGGCGCTCAAACCGATATTGCCGACCGCGCCGACACGATTGTCAACAATGACTTCTTGGCCCAGCTTCGGCGCCAGCTCTGCGGCCAGCAGCCTGCCAAGCAGGTCATTGGCTCCACCGGCGGGAAATGGGACAATGATAGTGATAGTGTGCTCGGGCCACTCAGCGCGAGCCTCGCCGCTCAGGATTATGGCCGCCACCGCCAAAGCCGCCAAGGTGAGCGACACCAGCCGCACAAATTGTTTGGTAGATTCCATCATGGTCCACCGGCCGAGCGGCATCCGACCAGACATTACCGTATTTACTGGCTATTGTCGCAGGTTCCGAACGGTCCATGGCCTCCATCACCGCGGTGGAAGTAATTGCTGGATATACATGTGCTTGCCTTCAACGGGGTGAGCCCCCACAAGGTATCGAACATGGTTAGTAGGGTCAGGATTAAGTTCAAGGTCAACGCCATTGAGAACGCTTGCCTGGTCGCCCGCGCTATCAATCTGATGACCCATAGTAAGTTCGATGACGGCTACAATCTGATAAAGGAAATGCAAGGAAGCGAATTTCTGACCGCTTTGCGCATGCTCGCCGAGCAGGGAGTCATGGTACAGCAGTTATCTAACTTCAGAGAAAGGCAAAAGACGAAAGGATCTGAGTCGATTGCGACATTGCTCACGCGAGCTGCCGAAGCGGGCGACGAGGAGGCAGTATTTTTGCTCGCCGCGGGTGCCTTGGAAAGACGGGTCTGAAAACTAACCGGCCTTGCAAAATTACCGCACGGCGTTTGCAGATGCTACCGGTTAGGGGACCTTGAAAGCCCCTCCCCCGGCCGCAACGATATCGCCGTGCGCAGCACGATTGGATCGTAAATCGTCCGCGACGCCACTGGATAGGAAATAACACAATCCTCGGTCATCTGCGATCGTCTTGCCGAAACGGTCGTTGTGATAAGTCAGCCAATCGTCCCCCCTTCGCGACCGTTGCCGCGGGTAAGCTTGCGGCCGCAGGAATGCTTGGCGATAATCAAGTCCCCAGGGCAGGAGATAAATATGTGTGAACGCTGTGCCGAGGCCGTCGCCCAGCATGCGCATATCGCGCGACGGAGCATCATTAAACTCGCGATAGGCGCGGCGGCGGCCGCCGCCGGTGTCGCGACAGTGCCGCAAGCCTTTGCCGCGAAAGCCAAGGCGCCGCCGAAGCCGGAAAATGTCATTTCTTCCGATGCCGCGCTGCAGCGGCTGATGCGGGGCAACGCCCGCTACGTCGAGGGCGAAAGCCGGCGGCACGATTTCCGCCATGAGCGCGAAGCGCTGAGCAAGGGGCAAAACCCGTTCGCCGCCATTCTCAGTTGCGCCAATTCCCGCATCGCTCCGGAATATTGCTTCGACAGCGCGCGCGGCGACCTGTTCGTCTGCCGCGTTGCCGGCAATTTCGCCAGTGACGAAATGATCGCCAGCCTCGAATATGCCGTCCAGGTCTTGAACGCGCCGCTGATCATGGTGCTCGGCCACGAAGCCTGCGGCGCGGTCGACGCCACGATCAAATCGATCAAGGATGGCACGACGCTGCCGGGCCATTTGCCGTCGCTGGTCGACGCGATCCGGCCTGCTGTCGAGGCGGCCCAAGGCCAGCCCGGCGACCTCTTGGCCAACGCCACCCGCCGCAACGTCGCGCTCAACGTCGACAAACTGAAAGCGGCTGCGCCGATCCTGAAATCGTTCGTCGACGACAAGAAGATCCGCATCGTCGGCGGCACTTACGCGCTCAAGTCCGGGCGTGTGGAGCTGTTGAGCTGAACGGCAACCTCTACTTCACCGGCTCCGGCTCCGCCACCGCCGCTGGCGGCGCGTGCTCGTCTTGCGCGCGCTGGTGCAACGGCTTGCGCACGCGCGTCAGATTGTAGGCGCTGTTGATGAGCGCGAGGTGCGAGAAGGCCTGCGGGAAATTGCCGACCAGACGCTTCAAGCGCGGATCATATTCTTCGCTCAAGAGGCCGACCTCGTTGCGAAGACCGACGAGGCGGCCGAACAGGCGCTCGGCCTCGTCGTAGCGTTCCTGCAATATGTAAGCGTCAACCAGCCAGAAGCTGCAGGCGAGGAACGCGCCTTCGCCGGGCGGCAAGGTGTCTTCGACGTCCTCGGTCGAGTAGCGCATGACGAAACCGTCGCGGAGCAGCCGCTGCTCGATCGCTGCGATGGTCTTTTCTACGCGCGGATCGGTGACCGGCAGGAAGCCCACGCACGGCAGCAGCAGCAGGTTGGCGTCGAGCAGGTCCGAGCCGTAGGCCTGCACGAAAGTGCCGCGCTTCTTGTCGAGGCCGCGTTCGCAGACTTCGTCGTAGATCTCTTCGCGCAGCTTGCGCCACTCGTCGAGCGGGCCTTCGAGCCCGAACGTCTCCGCGCTCTTGATCCCGCGATCGAAGGCGACCCACGCCATCACCTTGGAATAGACGAAATGCTGCGCCGGCCCGCGTATTTCCCAGATACCCTGATCCGGCTGACGCCAGATTTTGATCAGATGTTCGAGAAATTTGATCTGCGCGTCCCAGCCTGATTCGTTGGTCGAAAGGCCGCAGCGCCGCGCCTGGTAATGCACGTCCATGATCTCGCCGAACACGTCGAGCTGTAATTGCGTATGCGCGGCGTTGCCGATGCGCACCGGTGCGGATTTCTCGTAGCCGGGCAGCCAGTCGGCGACCCATTCGGCGAGCCGGCGCTCGCCGCCGATGCCGTACATGATTTGCAGCTGATCGGGGCTGCCGGCGACGGCGCGCAACAGCCACTCGCGCCAGGCCTGCGCCTCTTCGTAGTAGCCGGCATGCATCGCGCCGAGCAGCGTCAGCGTGGCGTCGCGCAGCCAGCAGTAACGGTAATCCCAGTTGCGCTGGCCGCCGAGCCGCTCCGGCAGAGATGTGGTCGGCGCGGCGACGATGCCGCCGGTCGGCTTATAGCTCAGCGCCTTGAGCGTGATCATCGAGCGCTTCACCGCCTCCGACCATTCACCGGCCCGCCGGCATTTTGCCGACCATTCCGTCCAGAATTTTTCTGTTGCTTCCAGGGAGGCCGTCGGATCGATCGCTTCCGGTAAGGCGCGGTGCGAACGCGCATAGCTCAGCACCAGGGGGATGGTTTCGCCGCGGCCGATGGTGAACTCGCCGACGGTGGTCAGATCCCTGCCCTTGAGGTGTACCGGCGTGCGCAGCACCGCCATATCCGGCCCGGCGATGGCGCGCAGCGCGCCGTTTTCCAACCGTGTCACCCACGGCACGATGGCGCCGTAGCCGAAGCGCAGGATGAGTTCGGTATGCATCTTGAGCTTGCCGCGCGTGCCGACGACCAGGCGCACGATCTCGGAATCATCGCCGCGGAACGGCATGAAGTCGACGAGCGTCGCTGCGCCGTCGCGGGTCTCGAATTCCGTTTCCAGAATGAGCGTGTCCGGCCGGTAGCGGCGTGTGATCTTGGCCGTTTCGCGCGGCGCCACCAGCCAGCGGCCGTGCTCCGGCGTGCCCAAAAGCGCGGCGAAACACGCCTCCGAATCGAAGCGCGGCCAGCATAGCCAATCGATCGAGCCGCCGCGCGAAACCAGCGCGGCGCTCTTGCAATCGCCAATCAGGGCATAGTCTTCGATCGGTGTGGACATGCTGTTGCTATTATAACCGCAATGGCCGGTTAGGAAAAATCGACGACGACTTTGATGTCGTCCGGCTGCTGAAGCAGCGCTTGCGTCCATTGCTCGACCGGCACGCGCCGCGTGATCAGCTTGGCGAGCCATTGCTTATCGGCGCGCTGCAGGGTGCCGACGGCGTCCTGGTAATGCTGGCGATTGGCGTTGACGCTGCCGAACACGGTGTCGTTGTCCAGCACCATGGTGCGATTGAGCCCGCCGACGTCGACCTCCAGATCGCGGCCGGGCGCCGAGACGCCGACCAGACAGACGATGCCACCCGCGGCGATGCGGCCAAACACGTCGCGCACCACGCTCGGCGCGCCGGTGCACTCCATCAAAATATCGGGCTTCAACCCGTCAAGCTGCGAAAGGCTTTTGAGATGAAAGGTGCCGCCGATTTCCTGCACGATCCTTCGCTTTTCCAGGCTTTCGCGATGATCGAGCACGTGGACGTCGAGCCCGTGCTGCGCGCCGATCAGTGCGGCAAGCAACCCGATCGGACCGGCGCCGGTGACGAGGAGCGTCTTTGGCGCCCAGGCACGCGAGCGGCGACCGATCCGCTCAGTTTGATCCCACGCCTTGGCGACGACGCTGGTCGGCTCGACCAGCACCCCGTTCATGCCGAGCGACGGATCGACTTTGATCAGAAAATCCGGCTCGATGCGGAAGAAATCCGAACCATAGCCGTTGCGCTCCTTGATGCCGCGCTCGGTATAGCGCCCGTTCCTGCACATGTCCCATTCGCCGACGGCGCAGCATGGACACGGCACCGGATCCGGGCGCCGCACAATGCCGACGACGAGATCGCCTGCTTTGAAGCCGCAATCGGCCGGTGCATCCTGCACCTTGCCTAAGGATTCATGGCCGATCACCAAGCGCTTCTGCCCGGGCGGCGCCCAGCCATAGTGGCCGGCTACGATTTCACGGTCGGTGCCGCAAACCCCGAGCGCCAGCGTGCGCACCAGCACCGCGCCGTCCGATGTCGGCGGCTCCGGGATGTCGTCAACTCGCGCCGAATTTGCCGTGCCGGGCGCAACTGTAAGGGCGCGCATTTCGTGGTCCCAAATAGCTTCTGTGCAATAAATAAGCGGCGCGGCCCCGCGCGCACCTACGGTGAACCCCACCGTCCGCATAAAGTTCCCGAAACGGAACCGACGGGTTGTTTGCGCCGTTAAGCTATTTCGCATTCAGCAACTTAGCTTGACCTGCGAGCTTCTCATGGACGCTCTCGGACATCGTCGCTGGGCCATCGCCGAAGGTTGGATTCCTTCGCAAAGCTCGCTTTCGGATCCGGCGCTGCAGTCGCACGAAACCGCGTGCATCTTGAATGCCGGCGACAAAACGGCGCATCTGCGGATCACTATTTTCTATGCCGATCGCGAGCCGGTCGTCTATGCGGTCACGGTCCCGCCGCGACGCACGCTGCATCTGCGTTTTAACGATCTTGCCGACCCCGAATCGATCCCGCGCGACACCGCCTATTCGTCGGTGTTCGAATCCGATGTACCGATTGTCGTGCAGCACACGCGGTTGGATTCACGGCGCGCCGAAGTGAGCCTGTTGTCGACGATCGCCTATGCGCAGACTTAGGCCTAGCGTGCCTGCATACTAAAAATCCTAAGCAAAAACCTCACTGATTCAAAAGGTTTGCAGTTGCCCTGTTGGGCGGCCGTACCGCGTTGCATCACAAAAAGGGAACCAAGGCCGCTTGCAAAGGTTAATGGAACACCCACCTGGAGCCAGCCCGTGAACGTCGTCGTCGTATCCAACCGCGTCGCACGAGCCGAAGCAGATGAGCCGGTCGCCGGAGGTCTCGCGGCAGCGTTGCTGCCGATGGTGCGGGATTCCGGCGCGATCTGGGTCGGCTCAAGCGGACAATCGGGCGAAGCAACGCGCGATTCATTCGCCAAGATCGAGGCGCTCGGCACCGGCGCGTTGGCGACGGTCGATATGCCGGCCAAGCATTATCGCGGTTATTACGAAGGCTTTGCCAACTCGGCGCTGTGGCCGGCGCTGCATTCGCGGCCGGATCTCATCCACGTCACCGCCGATGACTACACCAGTTACCGCGAAATCAACGCGTTCATGGCGCGCGCACTCGTTCGCTTCAACACGCCCGAGGCGATGTTCTGGATCCAGGATTATCACTTCCTGACTTTGGGCGCGGATTTGCGCCGGCTCGGCATCGAGCGGCCTCTTGGTTTCTTTTTGCATACGCCGTGGGCGGATCGCCGCACCATGGCGGCGGTGCCTCATCATGCCGAGCTCGCGGACGCCATGCTGGCCTACGACCTCATCGGCTTTCAGACCGTCGAAGACCGGCAGAATTTCGAGGATTATCTTCAAGCCGAACTCGGACTGAATGTCGTCGACGGCACGGTGGCCTCGGATTGGGGGCTGACACAGCTCGCGACCTTCCCCATCGGCATCGACGTCGACGAGTTCAGCGCGCGCGCCAGCAAAGCCGCTGGTCGAATCGAAGTCGCCCGCCTGCGCGACAGCCTGCATGGCGCCAAGCTCGTGCTCGGCGTCGATCGGTTGGATTATTCCAAGGGTCTCGCCAACCGGATCCGCGCATTCGACCGCATGCTGGAGATCGAACCAACTTTGAAACGCGAAGTGTCGCTGCTGCAGGTCGCCGTTCCCTCGCGCGGCAATATCAAGGCGTACCGCGAACTCAAGGCCGAGCTTGCCGGGCTCGTCGGCGAGGTCAATGGGCGGCACGGCGAAGTCGATTGGACGCCGATCCGCTATCTTAACAAGGGCTTTTCGCAACTCACGCTGGCGGGCTTCTACCGCGTGGCGCGCGTCGGCCTGGTCACGCCGCTGCATGACGGCATGAACCTCGTCGCCAAGGAATATGTCGCCGCGCAAAATCCGTTCGACCCGGGCGTGCTGGTGCTGTCGTCGTTCGCCGGCGCGGCCAAGGAGCTCGACGCGGCGCTGCTCATCAATCCGCACGATATCGACGGCATGGCGCGGCAAATTGCAGCTGCACTTTCCATGAGCGCCGACGAGCGGCGCGAGCGGTGGCAGTCGATGGTGCGCAAGCTCAAGGCGGCGTCGGTGCAGAACTGGTTTTCCGATTTCCTGCGCACGCTTGCCGACCTGCGGCACACGCCATTGCGCGCTGCGACGCGGCCGATTGTGCTCGAACTCGCCAACCGGAAAGCGGCGAATAGCCGCTGATCACAAGGAAATCTTTACTCTGTTTGGCCATAGTCGTCGCCATAGTTTCTGTGGCGTAGCGTAGAGGGGTGCAATGTCGGGCGCGCCTAATTCCATCACGAATTCATCGCCTTCGCGCCGCCTTTGCGCCGGCGTTCTAATTCTCGCGACGCAGATGCTGCTGCCGCCCGGCGCGCAGAGCGCGACACGGGGCCTGCAACGCCAAGTCGCAGCGCATCATGCCTTATCGCGGCCGCACGTTTATCTGATGCGCGGACTCATGAATATTTTTTCGCTCGGCATGGATCAGCTCGCCGCGCAGGTCCAGCGCTACGGCATAGATGCCGGCGTCTATAATCACACCTATGCCGACCTCATCGTCGGGCGGATCGTGCAAATGTACCGCGCCGGCGACTACGGCCCGTATATGCTGGTCGGGCACTCGCTCGGCGCCGACGCGGTGATGGCGATGGCGCAACAATTGAATGCGCAAGGCGTGCCGGTCGCACTCGTCGTTCCGGTGGACGGCACCGGCTCCTACGCGGCGCCGGGCAACGTCGCCTGTTTGGTCAACATTACGCAGCGTAAATACGCCTATATGCAACGCGGCGCCGGTTTTCACGGCATGCTCACCAACATCGACCTCTCCGACGACCCGTCGATCGATCATCTTACCATCGACAAGGCGCCGCGCGTGCAGGCCGAGGCGCTGCGATACATTGTGGAAACGGCGCACGCCGAAACGTGCCGGCCCGCCATGGCCGGCCCGGTCGCGGCGCGGCCGAAAGAAGCGCCAGCGCCGAGTCTCGCCGCTCCGAAATCGGCAGCGCCCACCAGAACCGCCTCGCCCGTACTGCGGCCCGGCGGCGCCGGCTGAGCATCGAGCCGCTAACGCGGCGTACCGCTTAGCAGCCCCAAGGTCGCCGCCGGAAATGCCGGTATCGGTTCCGATACAAAACTCATTATAATGGTTCCAGAGCCCATTGGAGAATGGGCTTGTATCCTGGCGAAGGACGTGGCCGATGCCAGTGACTTATAAGTCGTGGCTGGTCCTGCTCTCGATCGTGATGGCGATCCAGGGCGCTTATGTCGGTTTGAGCCTCGCGGTCCAGATCGGCGCCGCTACCGGGTTGCGCCGGCGCCTATTGCTCGCGGGCGCCGCCTTTTCGCTCGCAGTGGCGATCTGGACCATGCATTTCGTCGGCATGCTGGCGGCGCGGCTGTCGTTCCAGGTCGATTACCTGGTCTTTCCGACACTGCTGTCATTTCTGGTTTGCGTGATCGTGGTCGGGGCGGCGATCTACGCCACCGGTTCTGGTCCGCTCACGATGTTGCGTTTGACGTTATCGTCCTGCCTCATGGGCGGCGGCATTTTCTCGATGCACTACATCGGGATGAGCGCGCTCGGTGCCAGCGCCTATATGATCCACGATCGGACTTATGTCGCCGCCAGCATGGCGATTGCGATCGCCGCTTCGGGGCTGGCGCTTTGGCTTGCGACCGACCGCGGCGGCCGTCCGCCGCTGATCCTGTCGGCGATCGCGTTCGGCATCGCCGTCTCGGGAATGCACTACACGGCGATGACAGGTCTGACGCTTTTGCCGTTCGCGTCGACATCTGCCGGCGCACCGGCACTGTCGAGCGATCTGTTGGCAATCGTCGTCGCTGTGGTGGCGTTCTGCCTGTCCGGAATATTCCTCCTGATTCTGGTGCCCGATCCGGCGCGATCGGTGCCGGAGGGAATTCCAATTCCAGGTGATGCGGTAGCGGTCCCGGCACCAGATCTGCCGGAGCCGGCGGCCGCACCGCTGACAACCCAGAGCCCACGCGTCACCGGGGGGGATGACAATCCGGAGTTCGGCCGGAGCAGCTATGGTCCGCTCGGCGGCGTCGGTGCGCCGCTGCGGCGCTTCGCCCGCAATTTGCCGATCGAACGCGACGGCGCAACGCACTTCGTTGCCGTGGACGACGTGGTGGCGATCCATGCCAATGCGCATTACTGTTATATCTTCGACGGCAGCGACAAGCTGTTCTGCCCACTCGCCATCGGCGACGTCGAATCGCGGCTCGACAACAGCCGCTTCGTACGCATCCACCGCAGCCACATCGTGAATATTAATCGCGTGGTCGGCTACAAGCGATCCGGCGACAACGAGCTGGTCGAGATGGACGCCACGCAGGACTATGCCGTGCCAGTGAGCCGCAGCCGGGTCGGCTGGCTCAAAACTCGGGTCGCCGCATTAACCGGAGACGATCCCGCGCTGGCGTTACGCCGCCGACATCATTTTGCACCGCAATAGAATTTCTGCCAATCGCACTAAAAGTGAGCTGTGATCCCAACTGTGTCAGCTATCCTGACGCAATTCGTGCAAGCACGCCGCCATTGGTGCAAAATCCTGACAATCGGTGCATCGACCGTAAGGTTGGTGCAAGCGATCTTGCCGCTGCGGCGCACAACTCGCCACAATTCACGCGGACAATTTGGTATTAGGCGCAATGTCGGAAGGGCCGCGGCTGCGATCGCGGCCCATGCTAGGCGCGAGGGAGGATGCCCGTGATACCAGCGGCCTTTAACTACCATCGCCCCAAATCCGTGCAGGAGGCAGTCGGCCTCCTCGCCAAACTCGGCGACGACGGCCGCCTGCTCGCCGGCGGTCACAGCCTCATTCCGACAATGAAGCTGCGTCTCGCTGCGCCGGCCAATCTGATCGATCTCGGCGGCATTGCCGATCTCAAAGGCATCCGCGCCGACGGCAACGACATCGTCATCGGCGCGATGACGACACAACATGACCTGATCGCGTCCGATCTGCTCGCCGGCAAGATTCCAATCCTGCGCGAAACCTCGGCGCAGATCGCCGATCCGCAGGTGCGTTATCTCGGCACGCTCGGCGGCAATGTCGCCAACGGCGATCCGGCCAACGACATGCCGGCCCTGATGATATGCCTGAACGCGACCTTCCACGCCTCCGGCAAAAGCGGCGAACGCAAGATCGCCGCGCGCGGATTCTACCAGGGCGTTTATGCCACTGCGCTGCAAAGCGGCGAAGTCTTGACCGCCATCCGCATCCCGGTGCCGGCCGCCGGCCACGGCTACGCTTATGAGAAACTCAAACGCAAGATCGGCGATTTCGCCACCGCGGCGGCCGCCGTGGTGCTAACGATGAAAGGCGGCAAGGTCGATAGCTGCTCGATCGCACTGACCAATGTCGCCGACAAGCCGCTCTTGGCCGAAGAGCCGGCGAAAATCCTGATTGGCTCGGCGCTCGATGCGGCAACGGTCAAGCGCGCCGTCGCCGCCGCCGAAGTGATCACCTCGCCCGCCGAGGATCCGCGCGGGCCGGCGCAATACCGCACCAAAATGGCCGGCGTGATGCTCACCCGCGCGTTGGCGCGCGCCAAATCGCTCGCGAAGGGCTGAGGAGAATACTCATGGCCAAAACCCAAGTCGCGATGAAGATCAACGGCAAGACCGTCGAAGCTTTGGTCGAGCCGCGCACGCTCTTGATCTATTTCCTGCGCGATCAGCTCGGCATCACCGGCCCGCATATCGGCTGCGACACCAGCCATTGCGGCGCCTGCACCGTCGATCTCGACGGCAAGTCGGTGAAATCCTGCACCGTGTTCGCGGTGCAGGCCGACGGCGCCAACGTCATCACCATCGAAGGCATCGCCAATCCCGACGGTACGCTGCACGCGCTGCAAGAAGGCTTCCGCCAGATGCACGGGCTGCAATGCGGCTTCTGCACGCCGGGCATGATCACGCGCGCCTATCGCTTCCTGCAGGAGAACAAGAATCCGTCCGAGGAGGAAATCCGCTACGGCATTTCCGGCAATCTGTGCCGCTGCACCGGCTATCAGAACATCGTCAAAGCCATTCAATACGCCGCCGCCAAGCTCAACGGCGTGCCGTTCCAGGAGGCCGCAGAATGAACGACATGACCCCCACCTCCGCCGAACGCGCCGAAAAGCTCGAAGGCATGGGCTGCAAGCGAAAGCGCGTCGAGGACATCCGTTTCACGCAAGGGAAAGGCAATTACGTCGACGATATCAAACTGCCCAACATGCTCTACGGCGAATTCAACCGCTCGCCCTACGGCCACGCCCGCGTCACGAAAATCGATACTGCCAAAGCCGCGGCGGTGCCCGGCGTCGTCGCGGTGCTCACCGCGGAGACGCTGAAAACGGTCAACCTCGCCTGGATGCCGACGCTGGCCGGCGACGTGCAGATGGTGCTCGCCGACGGCTACGTGCTATTTCAGAACCAGGAAGTCGCCTTCGTCATCGCCGACAGCCGCGAGGCTGCCGCCGACGCCGCCGATCTGGTCGAGGTCGAGTACGAGCAGCTTCCGGTCAATGTCGATCCGCTCAAGGCGATGGCGCCGAACGCGCCGGTGATCCGCGAGGACCTGAAGGGCAAGACCGAGGGCGCCCACGGCAAGCGCAAGCACTATAATCACATCTTCTCCTGGCAGGCCGGCGACAAGGCGGCGGCCGACGCCGCCTTCGCCAAGGCCGACGTGACGATGCGGGAGCTGATCTCCTATCCGCGCGTGCATCCCTGCCCGCTCGAGACCTGCCAATGCGTCGCCTCGTTCGACAAGATCAAGGGCGAACTGACGCTGTACGGCACGTTCCAGGCGCCGCATGTCATCCGTACCGTCGGCTCGCTGATCTCGAAAATCCCCGAGCACAAGATTCATGTCATCTCGCCCGACATCGGCGGCGGTTTCGGCAACAAGGTCGGCGCCTATCCGGGCTATATCTGCTCGATCGTCGCGTCGATCGTGACCGGCGTGCCGGTGAAATGGACCGAGAGCCGCATCGACAACCTCTCCACCACCGCGTTTGCGCGCGACTTCCACATGGACGTGGAACTGGCCTGCACCAAGGACGGCAAGCTTTTGGGGCTGCGCTGCTACACAATCGCCGACCACGGCGCGTTTGACGCCTGCGCCAACGCCACCAAATGGCCGGCCGGACTGTTCTCCATCATCTCAGGGTCTTACGATATCCCCGCTGCCTATTGTCTGGTCGACGGCGTCTATACCAACAAGGCGCCGGGCGGTGTCGCCTATCGCTGCTCGTTCCGCGTCACCGAGGCGGCCTATTGCATCGAGCGGGCCATGGACATCATGGCGCAAAAGCTCGGCATGGATCCGGCCGACTTCCGCATGAAGAACCTGATCCGCCGCGAGCAGTTCCCGTACACGTCGGCGTTCGGCTGGCAGTACGATTCCGGCGACTACCACACCGCGCTGACCAAGGCGATGGAGGCCGTCAACTACAAGAAGCTGCGCGAGGAGCAGAAAGCCAAGCGCGAGGCGTTCAAGCGTGGCGAGACTCGTGAGCTGATGGGCATCGGCGTCATCCACTTCACCGAGATCGTTGGCGCCGGCCCGTCGCGCAACTGCGACATTCTCGGCATCGCCATGTTCGACTCCGCCGAAATCCGCATCCATCCGACCGGCTCCGGCATTTGCCGAACTCGGCACCAAATCGCAGGGCCAAGGGCACGAGACGACCTACGCGCAGATCATCGCCACCGAACTCGGGCTTGCCGCCGACAGCATCACCGTGGAGGAAGGCAACACCGACACGGCGCCGTATGGGCTCGGTACCTACGGCTCGCGTTCGACGCCGGTGTCCGGCGCCGCGACCGCGATGGCCTGCCGCAAGATCAAAGCCAAGGCGCAGATGATCGCCGCCTATATGCTCGAAGTGCACGACGACGATCTGGAATGGGACGTCGATCGGTTTCGTGTCAAGGGCAATCCCGAGCGCTTCAAGACCATGACCGAACTCGCCTGGGCAGCCTATCACGAAGTGCCGCAGGGCATGGAGCCCGGCCTGGAAGCGGTCGATTATTACGATCCGCCGAATTTCACCTTCCCGTTCGGCGCCTATATCTGCGTCGTCGATATCGATGTCGACACCGGCACGGTCAAGGTGCGCCGCTTCTATGCGCTCGACGATTGCGGCACGCGGATCAATCCGATGATCATCGAGGGCCAGATTCACGGCGGCCTGACCGAAGCCTTCGGCATCGCCATGGGTCAGGAAATCCATTACGACGACGACGGCAACGTGACCACTGCGTCGTTCCTGGATTATTTCGTGCCCACCGCAGTCGAGACCCCGCACTGGGAGACCGACTGGACCACGACGCCGTCGCCGCATCATCCGATCGGCGCCAAGGGCGTCGGCGAAAGCCCAAATGTCGGCGGCGTGCCGTGCTTCTCCAACGCGGTGAACGACGCCTTCGCCTTCCTCGGCTCGACCCACATCCAGATGCCGCACGATCACTGGCGGGTCTGGACCGCCGCGGAGAAGCTCGGGCTGCATGGGTGATCAGATGACGGAAATCAGATGTCAGAGGACAGGCAGGAGCCAATGCCCCTTTCTTGACATCCGACATCTGAAATCCGATCTCTGATCTCATGACACTGAAGCGCGAAGAGATTTCCGACAAACTTGCCGCCGTCAGCTATATCGCCGACCGCGACATCGCCACGGCACTGTGGCTGATGGATTTCCTCAAGCGGCCGCTGCTGCTCGAAGGCGAAGCCGGCGTCGGCAAGACCGAAGTCGGCAAGGCGCTCGCCGCCGTGCACGGCGCCGAATTGATCCGGCTGCAATGCTATGAGGGGCTCGACCAGAACGCCGCGCTGTACGAATGGAATTATCAAAGCCAACTTCTCGCCATCAAGACGCGCGAAGGCATCGGGGAGAACGCCGATGCGATCGAAGAGCACATCTTTTCTGAGAAATATCTGCTGGAACGGCCACTTTTGGCCGCGATCCGTCGTGCATCGCCGCCGGTGCTCCTGATCGATGAGGTGGATCGCGCCGACGAGGAATTCGAGGCCTTCCTGCTTGAGCTTCTTTCCGACTTCCAGGTCAGCATTCCCGAGCTTGGCACCATCAAGGCGGTGTCGATCCCGCGGGTGGTGCTGACCTCCAACGGCACGCGCGAATTATCCGACGCACTGCGCCGGCGCTGCCTTTACCACTACATCGATTTCCCCGAAGTCGACCGCGAGGCAAAGATCATACTCACCCGCACCCCCGGCATAGATACGACGCTCGCACTACAGATCGCGCGCATGGTTGCCGCCGTGCGCAAGGAGGATTTGCGCAAAGTGCCCGGCGTAGCCGAGACGCTCGACTGGGCGGCGACTTTGGCCGGCCTCGAACTGCACGATCTGCGGCAGGAACCGGAAGCTGTCTACGAAACCATGATCTGTTTGCTCAAGACACACGAGGATCGCGCGCGGTTTACCCGCGAGGTCAGCGAGCGACTGCTCGGCAAGGTGGCGTGATGCGATCCGTGGCGCATCGGCTTGCCGGCTTTGCCCGCTCCTTGCGCGAAAACGGCTTCCACGTCGGCATTGCCGAGACGCGCGACGCGCTGTCTTTGCTCGCCTCGCCCGTCGCGCGCCGCGCCACAGCGCTGAAGCCAGCGTTACGATCGCTGCTCTGCGCAACGCATTCCGATTGGCAGCGCTTTGACGAGATATTCGACGCCTATTGGCAGGGCCGCCACATGCGGCGACGCCAGGTTTTGTCGGGTGCGCCCGGCGCAAGCCAAGCGGCGCGAAAACTCGCCGAGGCCCATGTGCCAAGCGAGGCACTTGGTCTACCGGATCGCGTGGAACGGCAAATCGACGGCGACCAAGCAACCGCCGCGGACGGTCGCGGCCGCCGCGAGGGCGCCTCGCGCACGGAAGTGTTGAGTGCCACTGACTTGCGCCACATAGTCGATCCCGACGACGTCGCCGCGACCCACGCGCTTGCCGCACGGCTCGCTCGCGTCATGCGCGCGCGGCTCATTCGCCGCGAACAAATCCGCCGCCGCGGCAGGCGGCTCGACCTGCGCCGCACTATTCACCGCAATGTTTCGCACGGCGGCACGCTGCTCGATCTGGCATGGCGCCGCCGCAAGATGAAGCCGCTGCGGCTCGTCGTGCTGCTCGACGCCTCGGGCTCTATGAGCCTCTATACCGCGTTCTTCGTACGTTTCCTGCACGGCGTGGTCGACGCTTTTCGCGAAGCGGAAGCCTTCGTGTTTCACACCCGTTTGGCTCACGTCTCGCCGTCGCTGCGCGACCGCAACGTGACGCGCGCCGTCGACAAGCTTTCGCTGATGGCGCAGGGCATCGGCGGCGGCACCCGGATCGGCGAAAGCCTCGCCACCTTCAATCGCTGGCACGCGCGCCGCGTCATCAATTCGCGCACCGCTGTAATGATCGTCTCCGACGGCTACGACACCGGTGCGCCCGAAGAACTTGCCGCGGCGATGCGCCGGCTGCGCCGGCGCTGCAAAAAAATCATCTGGCTCAATCCGCTGATCGGCTGGCGCGACTATTCTCCGGCCGCGCGCGGCATGCAGGCGGCCTTGCCCTATATCGACCTATTCGCGCCGGCGCACAATCTTGAAAGTCTAGCTGCACTCGAACCCTATCTGGCGAAGGTTTGACTCGATGAACCGCGCCCACGACATTCTCGATATTGTCTCGACGCGGAAGTCCGCCGGCGTGCCGTTTGCACTGGCGACGGTTGTGCGCACGGTGGCGGCGACCGCGGCCAAGGCCGGCGCCAAGGCGGTGATTCTGCCGGACGGCACGATCTCGGAAGGCTGGGTCGGCGGCGGCTGCGCGCGTGCTGCCGTGCTAAAGGCCGCGCGCGACGCGATTGCCGACGGCAGGCCGCGGCTCGTTTCCGTCCAGCCGCCCGATGAACTCGACGACCAAGGCCATAAGGCCGGCGAAGAACAGGGCGGCGTGCGCTTCGCCAAGAATATGTGCCCGAGCCAGGGCACCATGGACATATTCGTCGAACCGGTCTTGCCGCGGCCGCAAGTCGTGATCTGCGGCTCAAGCCCGGTCGCTGTCGCCATTGCCGATCTTGCCAAGCATTCCGGTTTCGCCGTCACCGTCTGCGCGCCCGCGAGCGAACAGACGGCCTTCGCCGACGCCGATCGCCGCATCGAAGGTTTTGCGCTGCCAGTCGACGAAGCCGTCGCCCGCTATGTCGTAGTCTCGACGCAAAGCCGCGGCGACGAGGCGGCCTTACTGGCGGCACTCGCCATCGATGTCGAATATGTCGCTTTCGTCGGCAGCCGCAAAAAGGCCGAGGCGCTCAAAGCCGCACTCGCGGAACGCGGCGTGACGGCCGAGCGGCTGGCGAAAATCAAGGCGCCCGCCGGCCTCGATATCGGCGCCATCACTCCCGATGAGATAGCGATTTCAATTCTCGCCGAGATCGTCGCGGTACGCCGCGGCAAGGCGGCGCGCGGCGCCGCTCCCGCCGTGTGATTTGTTTGAGCATGATTCGTTCCGAGAACCGAGTTCCACCCTGCAAGACCGGGGCGGTTATTTTGGGATCATGCTCGAACTATAACTAAGACGGTCGGCGCAGCTTCGAAGTTTTCGCTCTGACAGAATGAATCTTGTTTAGCCCGGCCTCGCGAGCGGCCTGCTGCAAGGCGCTACGAATCTCGTCGCGCGTTTCGTGGATCGACGCGATCACCGGCCCCGCCGGGACGCCTAACCCCACCAGCGCCGCCTCCGAAAGCTGCAGGCTCGCTTCGACGGTCTCCGGCACCGCGTCGGTAGCGCCGAGCCGATAAAGATGCCGCGCATGGTCGGCGTCGCGCGCTCGTGAAACGATGAGAATGTCGGGGCGCATAGCCCGTACATGCTGGACCACCTCCTCGATCAGATCGCGGTCGTAAATCGTGATGATGACCCCGGCGGCGTTGGCCAGCCTGCAAATCTCGAGAAATTTCGGATCGGCCGCATCGCCGTAATAGACGTCATGGCCGTCACGGCGATCATGGGTCACCGTATGGGCATCTGAAGTCGGCGGCGATATAGGGAACGCCGTGCTGCTTCAACAGCGCGCACACCACTTTGCCGACGCGGCCATAGCCGACCACGATCGCGTGTTTGCCGCCCTCGCTGGGGCGCACCATCAGCTCCGACGGCGCGGCACCGGCCGCGCGCAGCCGCGATGCGAAGCGCCGCCCGGCGACCGACAACAGCGGCGTGATCGCCATGGTCACGGAGGTGACCGCAAGCGCGAAACTCGCAGCGTGTGCGTCGATCAGGCCGAGTTCCGCCGCCGAACCGATGCCGACGAAGGCGAACTCGCCGCCAGGGCCGAGCAATAGTCCCATCTCGACGGCGACCGGCCATGACAGGCGGAATATCCTTGCAAGGCCGATTAAGAGCAGCGCTTTGACCGTGATCAGGCCGACCACCGCGGCGGCGAGCAATATCGGCTGGCGCAGCAATTCGCGCACATCGATGTCCATGCCGACGGTGAAGAAGAAAATGCCGAGCAGCAGCCCCTTGAACGGCTCGATAGTCGCTTCAATTGCCTTCCTATATTCGGTCTCCGCCAGCAGCAGCCCGGCAACGAAGGCGCCGAGCGCCATCGACAGCCCGGCCTGATTGGCGACGACACCCGCCGCGATGATGACGAACAACGTGGTGGCGATGAAAAGGTCGCGCGAGCGCGTCGACGCCACCAGCCGAAACAGCGGCCGCAACAGCACGCGGCCGAACAGGACGATGACGGCAAGCGCGATGGCGGCCTGCAATAGCGCCCTGCCGAGGCTCCCCACCACCGAAGCGCCGGCACCCGCTGCAAGAATGGAGATGAACATCAGCATCGGGATGACGGCGAGGTCCTGCAGGAGGAGCACGGCAAAGCTGGCGCGGCCGACATTGGTGGTCAGCCGCTCCTGGTTCGAGAGGAGTTCGAGCACGATCGCGGTCGATGACAGCGACAGGCTCGCGCCGATAATGATCGCTTCGGAGAGATTGACTCCGGCATAAGCCGCGGCGCCGGCGAGCAGCCCGGTGGTCATGAGCAACTGCAGGCCGCCGAGGCCAAACACCAGCCGCCGCATGGTCAAGAGCCGGTGCAACGACAGTTCCAGACCGATCAGGAACAGCAAAAAGACGATGCCGAGTTCGGCGATGCCAGCCACGTCCTTGGCGTCGCCGACCGTGAACCAGTAAAGCACCGGGAAGGAATGAATGAGCGAGCCTAAGCCCAATGGACCGAGCAGCGCGCCAGCGCCGAGATAGCCGAGCACCGGAGAAAAACCGAGCCGGTTGACGAACGGCACCACGATGCCCGCCGTGCCGAGCACGACCAGCGCGTCGCTATAGGCGGCAACATTGATCGTCGAGGCCACAAAACTCTCCGGCGCAAGCTTTCGCAGGTTGTCGCGCAATTTCGCCGAGCGTGACAAGCCCGCTCGGCGTCAGGCCCAAGGCTGACGTGCAAGTCGCCGCTAAACCCCGAGATGCCGGTGCAGCATTTCGGGCTGGTCGCGCACCGCCTGGGCGGTCAGCGAAGCGACGATGTGCCCGTTATTGATGATGTAAATGCGGTCGGCGAGCGTCATCGCGGCCGAAATGTTCTGCTCCACGATCAGGATCGTCTGGCCCGCCGCCGCGAGCGTGCGGCAAGTGGCGAGCAGATCGCGCACGATGATCGGCGCCAGCCCTTCGAACGGCTCGTCGAGCAGCAGGATTTTCGGCTCGCGAATAAGCGCGCGGGCAATCGCGAGCATCTGCTGTTCGCCCCCGGAGAGATCGGTGCCGCGGCTGCCGCGGCGCTCCTTGAGCCGCGGGAACATGGCGTAGACGCGCTCCAGCGGCCAACGATCCGGCGCCGTCAGCCCGGCGAGAACGAGATTCTCCTCGACATTGAGGCTGCCGAAGATGCGGCGGTCTTCGTGGACGAGCTGCATGCCGGCCTGCGCGATGGCATGGCTCGTCTTGCCGGCGATCTCCGCGCCATCGAAAACAATGGAACCGGCACGCGGCGTGACGACGCCCATTAGGCTCTTCAGGGTCGTGCTCTTGCCGGCACCGTTGCGGCCGAGCAGCGCCACCACCTCGTTGCGCTCGACGCGCACCGCGACGTCGAAAAGGATATGGGAATCCCCGTAGTAGCTATTGAGCCCGTTGACCTCGAGCAAGCTCATGCCGCGACCACTCCGCCGAGATAAGCCTCCTGCACGGCCTTGTTGCCTTTGATCTCGTCCGGCGTGCCTTCGACCAGCACGCGACCCTCCTGCAGCACGGTGACACGCTCCACCAGCTCGAACAGCGAATCCATATCATGATCGATGATGATCATGGTGCGGCCCTGGCTGATCGATTTGATCAGCTTGACCGTTTCGATCCGTTCGCGCGGGCTCATGCCGGCGAGCGGCTCGTCGAGCAGGAGCAGGGTCGGCGAGGTGGCAAGCGCAAGACCGACCTCCAGGCGCCGCTTCTCGCCATAGGCGAGCGCCGACACTGGCGTGTCGGGACGGTCGGTGAGATTGACCAGCTCCAGCGTGTGCTCGACCTGCTCGGCGAGCCCAGGAATTTTCGGCAGCCGTCGCAACATGTCGAGCCGGAATTTGCCACGCAGTTCGGCAAGCGCCGCGATGGTCAAATTCTCGCGCACCGTCAAGCGCGTGAAGAGCTGGTTGAGCTGATAGCTTTTGGTCAGGCCGAGCTGGCACACGTCGGTCACGCTCATGCCAGTAATATCGCGACCGGCGAACACGATTTTGCCGGAGGTGGGCGCAACCTCGCAGGTCAGCATCTTGAAAAAGGTCGTCTTGCCGGCGCCGTTCGGACCGATAATGGCGCGCCTCTCGCCGTAACTCACGTTGAAATTGATATCGCTGTTGGCGACAAGACCCCCATAACGCTTGGTGAGATCGATCGCTTCGAGGATCGTTCCGGAGGGTCCGTCGGTCTTGCGTTGCGCCGCCGGCAGCGGCGGCGGGCGCGGTATTTTGGTGACCGCGGCCCGGGTCGCCTTTTGCTCTTCCAGCGCGGTTACGCCAGCGATCGGAGTCGTTTCTTCGGGTTCTGCTTTCGCGGCGCCGCGGCGGCCAAGAAATTCGTAAAGATCCTTGATGCCGCCAATCAGTCCATGACGCAGAAAGCAGACCAGCAGCACGAAAATGACACCTAGCACGAGTTTCCAGGCGGCACCGAGTTGGAGCGTAGTCTGTAGGAAATCGCTGAGATAGAGCCACACTGTGGCGCCGACCAGAGGGCCGAACAGCGTGCCGGCGCCGCCGATCGCCGTCTGCATTACCAGTTGCCCGGAGGTGTCGAACATGAACGCGTCGGGCGGCATGAAGCCTTGCATGATGCCGAGCAGACCGCCGGCAAACCCGGCATATGCCGCGGCGATGACAAAGGCGGTGAGCTTATAACCGTTGATGCTATGGCCGACCGCTGCCGCGCGGAGCGGGTTGTCGCGGATCGCGTGCAGCACGGCGCCCACCGGCGAACGCACGATCCGCAATGCGATCACCATCCCGGCGAAATACCAGAACGCCAGGAAGGCGTAGAGCGAGGAGTCGGTACTAAAGTAAATCGTGGCAAAGCCGAGGTAGAGCGTCGGCGCCGGCACACCCGGCAACCCGTTCTCACCGCCGGTGTAAGCCGAGAGTGGATTGAACTCGACGAAATAAAATACTTCCGCGATCGCCACCGTGATCATGGCGAAATAAATGCCGGTGCGCCGGAGCGCGATCAGGCCAACGAGACAGCCGACGATGCCGGCCGCGATCATTCCGATGAACAGCGCCGTTATCACGTGCGGAAAATTCATGACCGCCAGCAGATAGGCCGCAACCATACCGCCGGTGCCGAAAAAAGCGGATTGGCCGAACGAAAGCAGCCCGGTAAAGCCGAACAGAATGTCGAAGCCGATGCCGAACAGGCCCCAGATCAGGATGCGGTTGATCGTGGTGGACGTGAGTCCGAAGTGGGGCAAGATGAACGGCGCGACGATCAACCCGGCGGCGGTAAGCGCCTCAACGATGAAGGGTCGTTGCCTGAGCATCGGGTCCCGCTCAATCGCGGCCGGCGGTGCCGAGCAGCCCGTAGGGGCGCAGCACCAGCACCAGCGTCATGGCGACGAAAAGCATGACGTAAGAATAAGCGGGGTTGAACATCGACGTTATGCTGATGATCTCGCCGGCAATCAATCCACCGAGAACCGCCCCCGGAAACGAACCGACACCGCCGATGACGACGACGACGAAGGTCTGCACCAGAATGCCCTCACCTACGTCCGGTGCGATCGACACCACCGGCGCATCGACGATACCGGCGAAGCCTGCCGCCATGGCACCGATGCCGAACACCAGCATGAAGACTCTGTAGACATCGATGCCGAGCGAACCGACCATGAGCGAATCCTCGATGCCGGCGCGTACGATCATGCCGATGCGGCTGCGGTAGAGCACAATGTAGAGCGCCAGCAGCGCCACCGCGACGATGCCGAGCAGCGCCAGCCGATAGGTCGGGTAGAACATGAAGCCGAGCGGTGTGATCCCGACCAGCGGCGCAGGCGGCGGCACCGCCTTCGAGAGGCTGCCGAAGAAGAGCCGCACCGCCTCGACAAAGACGATGCCGAGCCCGAAGGTGACCAGGAGCTGGTCCTCGTGCGGCCTTGCGTAGAACGAGCGGATGACCACCCGCTCCGTCACCACGCCAACGACCAGGACGAACAGCGAGCCGGCGATAACCGCAACAACGAACGAACCGGTGTAGCTATAGGCGACCCAGCCGGCATAGCCGCCGAGCATGAACATGGCGCCGTGCGCGAGGTTGAGCACGCCGAGCGTGCCGTAGATGATCGTCAGCCCAGACGAGATCAGCGCGAGCAGTGCGCCGAGCACCAGCCCGTTGAAGCATTGCGAAATGAAATTGCCCCAGTTGACCACGCGCGCGTTCGCAGTTGATGGATTCGCCTCAGTCGACCGCCGGCTTGAGGCCTAGCATGCCGGTATTTCCCGATACAGACAGATTGTGGAGGGCCGCGCTCCACGCACGGTCCTCCATAAGCGAAAGCGCGCCTTCTCTGCATCGCTGCGGAGAAGATCTTGTGACAACGGCAGTCAGGTGTAGTCGCCGAGATTGCAGCCGAACGCATCCGGCTTCTGCATCAGCGGCGCGCCGGGCACGACCTCAGTGACCTCCCAGTAATCCTCACTGTTCTTCATCTCCTTCGACGCCTTGCCGCGAACGATGATGACCGGACGGACCAACTGGTGATCCTCCGGACGAAAGTGAACGTCGCCCACGGTCGACGGGAAGGTTTCGCCCTTCTCATAGGTCTTGATGACGTCCGGCGGATAGAAGGTCCCGGCTTCCGACACCATGCGCGCCCAGATGGCGAACGACATGTAGGCGTTGTTGGCGCCCCACTCCGGCCGATAGTTGTACTTCTTGTAGAAGGCGTCGACGAACATCTTGGCCAACGGATATTTGTCGTCAAGCGTCCACCAGAAATCAGTCGCTGCATACACGCCTTCGGTGAGTTCTGGCCCCACTTCCTTGGCGAGGAACGGAATCTGGTACGGGATGACCAGTTTCATCTTCGGGATGATGCCGAACTGCTTGGCCTGCTGAAATCGACAGCACCGCGTCGCGTCCCCAATTCACGTTAAGCAGGATTTCGGCGCCGGAATTGGCGATGTTGGTGAGATACTGGCTGAAATCCTGCGTGCCGAGCGGCGAGATCTGGTTGGTCACCATGGTCCAGCCGCCATTTTGGGTCAGATAGTCGTTCATCGACTTGGTCACAGTGTGACCGTAAGTGTAGTCCGGCGTCATGAACGCAGACTTCCGGTTCTTGCCGAACGCCTTGAGCAGCACCGGGCCGATGGCGTTGGCCGCGGTCTCGCCGTAGAAGTTCTGGCGGAAGCCGTAGCGCACGCAGTCCTTGCCGGTAGTGTCGTTCGAGCCAGAGATGCCGGTGACATAGAGCACCTTCTCGCGCTCGGCGAACTTGTTGAGCGCAACCGCGACCGCGCTCGAGGTCGAGCCGGTCATCAGGATAATCTTGTTGTCGGTGATGAATTTCTGTTGCTCCTGCACCGCATCGTTCGGCTTGGCGCCGGAATCGGCGACGAGCAGGTTCACTTGCTTGCCGAGCAGGCCCTTGGTTACCTTCGGCGCAATCTTCTTCAACAGCGGCTCGCCCGAATTGATGTGCTCGACCGCGAGCTGCCAGCCTTTGAGCTCATCCTCGCCCTGCACCGCGTAGGCGCCGGTCCGCGGCACGGCGGCGGCAACGTTGACGGTGCCCCCGGACGAGCCGTCCGGCCAGGTCCCGATCGGCGGTCGATCTTCGGCAAAGGCCGCGGGTAGCACGAATTGGAAGCCTGCGGGACCGCCGACCGTCAGGGCGCCAAGACCCGCCCCGGTTACTGCCGCGTGGCGCAGCAGGCCCCGGCGCGAGAGCACCTTGGAAAAATGCTTATTGATGCTGGTCACATCTACCTCCCTTAATGTTTGATTCTACGGCCGCGCCGCGGCGTGGCCGTTTTGTGTGATGTCGCCCTGCATTACCGATCGGAACAGACTATAAGTTTGCTGATCCAGCGCCTCGGACCCGGCAACATATAAGAGCGCTCCGGGCTGCGAAATTTTGCCGCAATACGAAAGACGTAGATTGATTCCAAAAGAGAAATTCTCGGCTTGATCGACTAACTCGATGAGTTGATAGACATCAGCCATGCAAAATGCATGGCGTCCAACCATGAGTTCTCCCATGACCGACCTCACCATCACCGCCATCCGCACCACCATGCTGCGCGTGCCCTGGCCGCAGACGCCCTGGCTCAAGGGTCATGCCTTCGGCCCGACGCGCAACTTCCTGGTGCTCGATGTCGAGACCAAGGGCGGCGTTACCGGCATGGGCTATCTGTTCCTGTTCCGGCCGGGAATCAAATCCATCGTGGCGTGCCTCGACGAAGTCATCATCCCGCGCGTCATCGGCAAGGACGCGAGCGCGGTCGAGGCGATCTGGCAGGATTTGTGGAAGACCACGGTCACGTTCGGCCGCGGCGGCATCGCGACCATGGCGATGTCGGCGCTCGACATTGCGCTATGGGACGCGCTTGGCAAGCGCGCCAACTTGCCGCTGCACCGGCTGTGGGGACATTTTCGTTCGCAGCTGCCGACCTATGGCTCGGGCTGCTTCCGCGGCTCCGGCGGCGACGGCATGATCGCCAAAGCGCTGCATTACAAGGAGCGCGGCTACAAGGCGATCAAAATGCAGGTCGCACACACCGCCGACCTCGCCACCGATCTCGACAACGTCAAACGCATGCGCGAGGCAGTCGGGCCGGACATCGACATTATGATCGACGTCAATATGGGCTGGACCGCCGACACAGCCATCCTGATGGGCCGCAAGTTCGAAGAGTATGATGTGTACTGGCTGGAAGAGCCGGTGGTGCCGGACGACTTCGTCGGCTATCTGCGTATCGCCGAGGCGCTCGATCTGCGCATCGTCGGCGGCGAAACGCATTTTACGCGTTTCGACCTCAAGCCGTTTTTCGAGAATCCGCGGCTACCGATCCTGCAGCCAGATCCGATGCGCGGCGGGCTGACCGAGCTGCGCAAAATCGCCACCGTCGCGGACACCTGGGGCATGACTATCGCGCCGCATCTGTTCCCGGAATTGAACGTGCAAGTTCTTGCCTCGATCCCGAACGGATTGTGGATCGAGGATATGGGCCTTGCGGACGATCTTTTCGTCGATCCGGTGCAGGTCAAAAATGGCATGATCGCCGTCCCGGAACGGCCGGGCCACGGTCTGGCGTTTCGGCATGAGATCTTGCGCGACTGCGCGGTCGGGAATTGAAGAGGACCAAAATTGGTAGCGGAGGACGGATTTGAACCGCCGACACACGGATTATGATTCCGCTGCTCTAACCAGCTGAGCTACTCCGCCAACCTCGTTGCCCCAGGCACTTAGGCCTCAATTCGCCCCAAGCAACTGCCCCAATAGCCATGGCTCGAGGACGCGAAACCGGTCGTGTCTGCGCTGAGAGCGCACATTTATGCCACTCACCCCGCTTTTCCAAGCGCGATTGTCGCGCAACCTCCAGTAGCGAGCCAAAACCGTTATCCGAGCGATGCGCCGGGGGTCCAATTTGGCCGAACCGCGCATGCGTCACGCGAAGCAAGGCCGGCTGGAAGGCGAGCCACGAAAAGGGATCATCTTCTTTCAGCCCTTTCTGCTCCACGGACCCCTTCTCCTGCCGTGAGCACGGAATTGTTGCGCATAAACCGGCCCCTCGCGCTTTGCGGGGTCGAGCCATATATGGTGCGCCAACACGCAGTGGGCTGAGCGAGCCTTCACGTCCCTGCCCACAGGGAAAATTCCACAATTGCGCCCCCGACGGGAGCTTGCGATGAACATGAGTAAGCGCAGCGTCATTTTCGCCGGCCTGACTGCCATGACGCTGGCCGGATCGCTGTGGAGCGCGCCGGCGGCGATCGCGCGCACGCCATTCGACGGCCGGTGGAGCGTATTGATCGTGACCGATGCCGGCACCTGCGACCGCGCCTATCGTTACGCGCTCAATATCGTCAATGGCAGAGTGACCTATGACGATCCGTCATTCAACGTGTCCGGGCATGTCGACGGCCGTGGGCGCGTCAGCGTCAGCGTCAGTGCCGGCGGGGAGCGCGCGGCCGGAAGCGGCGAACTAACTGCAGACTACGGCCGCGGCTTGTGGAACGGATACTCCGCAACATCGAAATGCTCCGGCCATTGGGAAGCCGAGCGGCGCGGCTGAGCGGGCGCGGCAGATTAATGATCGGTTGCGCGCGATCCGCTAAGCTTGGCAAACCTGATCAGCGAAAAATGCCCGAGCGGCGGCATCGGGCGGCGTTCGACGACACGCACACCGCCGTGACGCGCGGCCCAGCGCTCAAGCCGCGACCAGCCGAATTCCGGCCGCCAGCCGAGTCGCCGCGCCAGCGGCGCGAAACATTGTTCCAGAATCGCGCGCAGACCTTTTTCGGCGCCGAGATGATTGACCAGAATAATTTCGCCGCCGTGTCTGATCACACGCGCAAATTCGTCGAGCGTGGTTTCCGCGTCGGGCACGGTTGTGATGACATACTGAGCGACGACGACGTCGAAAACCGCATCTTGAAAGCCCAGCTGCTGTGCGTCCATCACCGCGAGCCCCTCGACATTGGTCAGCCGATGTTCGCGGACGCGCGCCTTCGCCTTGCGAAGCATTGGCGCCGAGAGGTCGACGCCGATCAGCCGGCTTGCCCAGGAATATTCGGGCAGCGATAGCCCGGTGCCGACCCCGACTTCGAGAATGCGACCGCCGATGCGCTCGGCCGCTTCGATCGATGCCTTGCGGCCAGCCGCGAATACGGCGCCGAACACGAGGTCGTAAATCGGCGCCCAGCGCGCATAGGCCTTGGCGATGCCGGCGTTATCGAGTTTGTCCGCCATCGCGTCGGCCAAAAAACTCCACTCGGAATTATCGTGCGGCGGCCAGATCGGCGGCCGGGCGCTGCGCCGTCGCCGCGGCAATAGCGGTGGCGATGACGCCGCCGCCCAGCACGCGAGCCTGGCCTTGGACGGCATCGTAGAAGACGCAAGCCTGGCCGGGCGACACGCCATCCTCGCCCGCGATCAGTTCGACCTCGACGGCGCCGTGGGCGCCAAAGCGCAGCCACGCCGGCCGCGGCGGCCGGGTCGAGCGAACTTTCACAAAGATTTCGGGACGCCGTTCCAGCGCCTCGTCGATGGTGCCGTCGCCGAGCCAATTGATATCGCGGAGCCGGATGCGGCTCGTGCGCAACGCTTCGCGCGGACCGACCACGACCCGGCGCGAGGCGGCGTCGAGCCGCACGACATAGAGCGGCGAGCCGGTCGAGATGCCGAGACCGCGGCGCTGGCCGACGGTGAAATGAATGATGCCGTCATGATGGCCCAGCACCCGGCCGTTGAGGTCGACGATTTCGCCCGGCGCCGCGGCGCCCGGACGCAATCGCTCGATGATGTCCGCATAATGCCCGCTCGGCACGAAGCAGATGTCCTGGCTGTCCTGCTTGTCGGCGACCGGAAGGCCGAACCGGCGCGCCAGTTCGCGGGTTTCCGCTTTGCTGCGATCGCCGAGCGGGAAACGCAACAGATCGAGCTGCGCGCGCGTGGTGGCGAACAGGAAATAACTCTGATCGCGTTCGGCTTCGCGGGCGCGATAAAGCGCACGGCTGCCGCCGGGGAGCGCGCGCGAGGCGACGTAATGGCCGGTGGCCAACACAGTAGCGCCAAGATCGCGGGCGGTTTGCAAGAGATCGCGGAATTTGATCGCCTGGTTGCACTCTACGCACGGCACCGGCGTTTCGCCGGCGACATAGCTCTCGGCAAAGCGGTCGATCACCGCTTCTTTGAAGCGGTCCTCGTAATCGAGGACATAATGCGGAATGCCGATACGCTCGGCTACGGCGCGTGCGTCATGAATGTCCCGGCCGGCGCAGCAGGCGCCCTTGCGGTGGGTCGCCTCGCCATGGTCATAGAGCTGCAGCGTGATACCGATGACGTCGTAGCCGGCATCGGCCAACAGCGCCGCAGTGACCGAGGAATCGACGCCGCCCGACATGGCGACGACGACGCGCGTCGCCGACGGCGGTCCATCGATATCGAGTAGATTCAATGCCATCGGTGATGACCCGGTCGACGCTCAATAATCGCAACTGCCCAATACTATAAGCGCCGCTACCGCGCACCGCTACGGTCAGTGCGCCAGCGGCAAAATTTGCCGATCCGCGCGAAAAGACTGCCGTACGCGGTTCCTCATCAAGCGACAGAAGATGCTGAATTCATAGGCTTTTCCAGACACGGCGGGATGGCCCGCTGGTTGCAGGCAAATGACCAAGTTTATGTCGCTTCAAGGGTATCCGGAGTTCTGAGTATGCCGAGTATTGCGTCAGACGCCCCTGCAGCGGTTTCACTCACCTTGCCGTCGCGGATGCAGGCAGCAACGCCCAGTCAAGACCCCAACTCGCAGCCGTTTGCGGCCTTGCTCGACGCGAGCACGTCCGCGCCGGCTGTCCCGTCTCAGGTCGCTGCAAATTCGGCCACGAACGCACCCGCCAATCCGCCGCCATCGGCACAACAGGCGCCGACAAGTGCCTCAGCCGAAAATAATGGCAACTCCAGCTCCTCCACCGCCCAAGTCGCGAACACGCCAAGCAGAAAAACGTCAACGGCGAAGGCACCAAGCACGACCACACCAAGCACCAACACATCGAGCACGGACACATCGGGCACGAACACATCGGGCACGACAACTTTAGCGACGAATGCCCAACCCGATACAAGCGCGAGCGCAAACGTCAAGCGCGGCACGGTTGCGAATGTCGGCCTTGTGCCTGGCAGACTTCAGATAAGCCCCAATGCCGTCGCACTCATCGATGCCTTGGGCGCAATGGGCGTTCGGCAGACGCGCGCAGCGACGGTTACGACATCAGGCGCCAACTCGAATGCGTCGGTTGTGCCAAATTTATCGGCAATCTCTCGGCAGATCTCTCCCGGCAGCGCCAGCGCGAATCTGGCGGCGATAACGGCAGCGCAGACGGCATCGACGGCATCGACAGTATCGGCATCAACGACATCGACACCATCGACGCCGACCCTGGCGCAAGCGCCGGCGGCGCCGACGGCGCCAGCAACCGCTGCTGCGGTCACGACGGCGGCAACGGAAGCCGCGGCAGCCGCCGCCACCACGGCAATCCAAGGCGGCACTCCTACGCCCGCGCTCGCTCTGCCTGCGAGCAAAAAAGCTGCCCACGACGCCGGCGACGATCAAAATGACAACAGCACAACGACTGTCGGCGACGGCACGGCTGCAGCGGCGGCACCGGTGACGCAGGCGGCACCGGCCGCAGCGGTCAATCCATCGTCGACGCCGGTTGCGGCCGCCATCGTGCCAGACACCGTCTTTGCGGCCAGAGCCGCTCCTGCCAGCGGGTCGAGTGCACCCGCAACCATCGGCGCACAACCTCAGGCCCGGGCAAACCTAGCGGGCGTCGAAGGTCGGCTTGCTCGCGCTGCTGCGACAGCTCAAATGCCGCAGCCGGTGCAGACGAGTTCAACCGGTCAGCCAGCGCCGCAGTCGACCCACGACAGCAAGAATGACATGGCGGATGCCGCGGGGGCAAAACCGGCCCCGTCGGCAAGCGCAGGCGCCGGCACCGGCGCGCCGACGCCAACGGACTCTTCGGTTCAACCGCCGACGTCCAACGCCGCGCCGCCGCCGGCCGACGCCGCAGCAGCGGGGGCTGCAAACCTCGCTACCGCGCGCATGGGCATCGCCGTAACGGCGGCGCCAGATCCGACTTTGCCGAATGCACAAAGCGCAGCCGTAGCGGCGAAGTCCGCCACCGCTGGCCTGCCGAATTTCGGCATCGTCGCGACCAATACCGCGACCACCCAGACCGCGGCGACCGCGGCACTGACGGCCCCGGCAGCCGCGGTCACGATCGCCGGCCTGCCGGTCGCCATCGCCGCCCGCGCGCAGGCCGGCGCCAACCAGTTCGATATCCGACTCGATCCGCCGGAGCTCGGCCGCATCGACGTGCGCCTCGACATCGACTCAAGCGGCCAGGTGACGTCGCACGTCACCGTCGACCGCCCCGAAACGCTGACGCTCTTGCAAAGCCAGCAGCCGCAACTCGAACGCGCGCTGGAGCAAGCCGGGTTGAGGACCGCCGATAACGGCCTGCAATTCTCGTTGCGCGATCAATCTTTCGCCGGCGGCAACAGCGGCGGCAACACGCCGTCGAGCCCGCCACAGCAGCTTGTTATTCCCGACCCCGACCTGTCGCCCGTCGAGACGACGCAGATTTACTCGCGTTGGGGTCTCGGCGGCGGAATAGACATCACCGTGTGAACAACCATTGTCCGAGGAACAGCCATGACCACGTCCACCGCAATTCCTACAACGACCACTCCGGGCAGCACGACCAATTCGAGCGCGTCCACCATCACCGCCGCGGGCCTTGACGGATCGCAGCAATTGGCCGGCAATTTCGATACGTTTTTGCAGCTTCTCACCACGCAATTGCAGAACCAGGATCCGCTCGACCCGCTCGACACCAATCAGTTCACGCAGCAGCTGGTCGAATTCGCCTCGGTCGAGCAGCAGGTCGACATGAATACCAACATGCAAACCTTGATCTCGTTGCAACAGACGTCGCAAGCGACCTCGGCGATGCAATTCCTGGGCGCCAATGTCACGCTCAATGGATCAAGCGCAACGCTTGCCAGCGGGTCGCCCGCGACTTGGACCTTGAACTCACCGTCGCCGGCGACGGCCAATGTTACGATTACCAGCGCCAACGGCCAGGTCGCCTTTACCGGCACCGCCTCGCTCAATTCCGGAACGCAGACCTACGGCTGGAATGGCCAGGGCAATAACGGCGTGACATGGCCGGCCGGCCAGTACACCTTGGCGGTCAGTGCGACCGGCGCCAACGGTCAGCCGGTCACCGTCACCACTCAGATCCAAGGCACCGTCAGCGGCGTCAATCTCAGCCAGAACCCGCCGCAAATCACTGTGGGCGGACAGAGCTACCCGATCACCGCCGTCCAGTCGATCAATAACGGCAGTCTCAGCACGCTGAACAGTCTCAACAGCACGATCGGCAACCTGAACACCAGTCTTAATAATCTGAGCCAACTGCTGTAGCGGCTATTCCGTAGCGTCGGGCCGCGCAGGCTTTCGCGCTGCCATGATCCGATGGCTGGCATCGCAAAACCGCCTTTCTGCGTCGTTCACCGGCGATATTGCGGCCAATTGGGCGCCCCGCTTAGGCAAATCTTAAGCGGCCATGCGTAAGTTTGCCGTCTGTAGTTGTCGAGTTCGTGAGAGTCAAATGACCGAACCCCATCGCCCGAGGGTCAAATACGTCATCGGGCCGGACGGCTCCCCGCTGACCATTGCCGATTTGCCGGCACCGGGGACGAAGCGTTGGGTCATCCGCCGCAAGGCGGAAGTCGTCGCGGCTGTTCGCGGTGGATTGCTGTCGCTCGAAGAAGCGTGCAGCCGCTACACATTGACCGTCGAGGAATTCCTGTCCTGGCAGTACTCGATCGACCAACATGGCCTTGCCGGATTGCGCACGACCCGCATCCAGCAATATCGCCAGTAACGTCCGCTTAATCGATCTTACCGAATTGCCAACGCCGGTTCGCAGCCGGCGTTTTGAATTTCAAACTGGCGAATGGCGGTTTTGTGTGCCGCCAAGGACCTTTATTAACCGGGTGCTAACCAACCACCGGGCAAATCTTGCCGGGTCGGACGCTTCAAGCGTCGCTCCGCGGGGGAAAGCTCGGTGCAAGGTCTGGTGGAGTTCGTCAAAACGCTCGGTGCGCCGCGCATTGCGGCGATGGGCGCCGTTACGATCGCACTGATCGGCTTCTTTGCCTTCCTCATCCTGCGCGTGACGACACCGCAGATGATGCCGCTGTTTACCGACTTGTCGCTGAACGATTCCGTCTCGATCGCCAAGGAACTCGATCGCGAGGGCATCAGCTACGAACTGCGCAACGACGGCAATATCATCCTGGTCCCGCGCGATAAGGTGGCGCGGTTGCGCATGACGCTTGCCGAGAACGGACTGCCCAAGGGCGGCGGCGTCGGCTACGAGATATTCGACAAGTCGGACGCGCTGGGCACCACGAGCTTCGTGCAGAATATAGACAATCTGCGGGCGCTCGAAGGCGAGCTGGCGCGCACCATCCGCACGCTGGACCGAGTCGAAGATGCCCGCGTGCACCTTGTTTTACCGGACCGGCCGCTGTTTTCCCACGACAAGATCGAGCCGTCCGCGTCGATCGCGCTCAAGCTGCGTGGCACGCTCGAGCCGTCGCAGGTTCGCGCCATCCGTCACCTGGTCGCCACGGCGGTCAGCGGATTGCGCCCGCAGCGCATCTCGATCGTCGACGAACAGGGCCAACTGCTGGCCGATGGCGCCGGCGACGATACGGCCTCCGGCGACGTTGCGGCCGACGAGCGGCAAGCGGCATTCGAAAAGCACTTGCGCGAACAAGTCGAGTCGATCGTGTCTTCGGTCGTGGGACCCGGCCATTCGCGCGTGCAAGTCACCGCCGACTTCGATTTCAATCGCATCACCCAGACCTCGGACAAATACGATCCCGACGGTCGCGTCGTCCGTTCCAGCCAATCCCGCGAGGAGACCTCCGCCTCCAACCAGGGCAACGGCAACGAGGTGACGGTCGGCAACGAATTGCCCGGCGCCAATCAGCGTCAGCCCGCCGCCGCCAATGCCGAGCCGCGCGACCAGAGCCGAAAGACGGAAGAGATCGTCAACTACGAGATTTCCAAGACGACAAAGACCGAAGTCATCGAAGGCGGCCGGCTCAATCGCCTCTCGGTCGCCGTGCTGGTCGACGGCACCTACGCCAAGGACGACAAGGGCAATGTAAGCTACCAACCGCGCAGCAAGGAGGAGCTCGACCAGGTCGCGGCGCTGGTGCGTTCGGCGATCGGCTTCGAGCAGAAGCGCGGCGATCAGGTCCAGGTCGTCAATCTCCGTTTCGCCGAGACGCCGGCCAATCCGATTCTCGAACCGACCGGTTGGCTGTCGAAGCTGCATTTCACCAAAGACGACATCATGAGCATGATCGAGATGCTGGTGATGGGCGTGCTTGGGCTCGTGGTGGTGTTCCTCGTCGTACGGCCGCTGGTGCGGCGCATCATCGCCCCGGACGAGCGCAACCTTGCAGCCTTGCCGCCCCGCGCCGCCGCCGGCGAGGGTTTGGCGGCGCCGGCGGCCACCGCGGCAATCGCGGCGACCGCAGCCGCCCCGTCGAGCACGGGCGAACCGAGCAAAACATCGCAGATGATCGACATTGCCCAGATCCAGGGTCAGGTCCACGCCCAATCGGTGCAAAAAGTCGGCGAGCTCGCCGATAAAAACCCGCGCGAAACCGTGACCATCATCCGTCAATGGCTGAACGACAGCAGCGCCGCCGCCTGATCCAAGCATGTCTGCACCAGCAAAACACGACTCCAGGCACGATGCGAGGCACCACGAGACCACGCAAAACGAGATCGCCAGCGCGCTCGCAAGCCTTGCCGGCAAGGCAACGGGTGCGCCAACGACCAAACGGCCGCTGCGCGGGCCGGAGCGCGCGGCGGTGCTGCTGCTCGCACTCGGCGAACAGCATGGCGCCAAGGTTTGGAGCATGCTCGACGACGACGAGCTGCGGCAAATTTCGGTTTTGATGTCGACGATCGGCACGATCGAGGCCGAACAGGTCGAGAACCTGTTGCTCGAATTCGTCTCCCGCATGTCGGCCTCGGGCGCCATCATGGGCACCTACGAGGCGACGGAGCGCCTGTTGCAGTCATACCTGCCGCCGGAACGCGTCAGCCTCATCATGGAAGAAATCCGCGGACCCGCCGGCCGTAATATGTGGGAGAAGCTTTCAAACGTTCAGGAGGAAGTGCTCGCCAATTATCTCAAAAACGAATACCCGCAGACGGTCGCCGTGGTGCTGTCGAAGATCGGTCCGGAACACGCGGCCCGCGTTCTCGCCATACTGCCGGAGGATTTGGCACTCGACGTCGTCAATCGCATGCTGCGCATGGAAGCCGTGCAAAAAGAGGTTTTGGAGCGCGTCGAGCAGACGCTGCGCACCGAATTCATGTCGAACCTGTCGCAGACCCGCCGACGCGACGCGCACGAGGTCATGGCCGAGATTTTCAATAATTTCGACCGGCAGACCGAGACGCGATTCTTGACCGCGCTCGAAGAGGACAACCGCGAGAGCGCCGAGCGCATCAAGACTCTGATGTTCACCTTCGACGATCTGACCAAGCTCGATGTCGCTTCGACGCAAACGCTGATGCGCCATGTCGAGAAGGACAAGCTCGGGGTCGCGCTCAAGGGCGCCGCCGAGCCGGTGCGCCAGTTCTTCCTGTCCAATATGTCGACGCGCGCGGCCAAGATGCTGATGGATGACATGCAGGCCATGGGTCCGGTGCGGCTGCGCGAAGTCGACGAAGCGCAGGCGCTTCTCGTCAATCTCGCCAAGGATCTCGCGGCCAAGGGTGAAATCGTAATTTCCAAGACCCGCGGCGAAGAAGAGCTGATCTATTGAGGCGAACGGCAAAAATCCGAAGATGAGCGCACCGCAAAGAAAATTCCTGTTCGATACCGACTTCGGCGGACCCGTCGACGGCAAGCCTACGATCGCGCTCGCCGAACACGCGCTCAAACTCGCCGAAGCGGAGGCCGCAGCGCGCAGAAGGGGTTATGCCGACGCCCAGCGCGACGCCGAAGTCGAGTCTGGCGGGCGCATGGCCGATGCGCTCGAGCGCGTCGCAGCCGGTCTTGCCGTGGCAAACCGCGCGCTTGAGGCGATCGAAAGCCGGCTCGAATGTGAGGCGGTCGAGGTCGCGGTGGCGGTGGCGCGCAAGCTGGCGCCGGCCTTGATCGCGCGCGAGCCGTTCGCCGAAATCTCGGCGCTGGCCAGCGAGTGCTTCCGCCAGCTGATCGCGGCGCCGCATATCGCGGTGCGCGTCAACGACACGCTCTACGCGGTCGCCAAGGAAAAACTCGACGACATCGTGCGCGCGCGAAGCTTCGAGGGCCGGCTGGTGGTGCTCGCCGAACCCAACATCGCGCCGGGCGATTGCCGTATCGAATGGGCTGACGGCGGCATCAACCGCGACAGCGCCGCGGCCGATGCGGCGATCGGCGCCGCCGTCGAAGGCTATGTCAGCGCGCGCCGCAACGTCGCGGCGGCGCACGAAATGCCAAGGAGATCCGAGCATGAGTGAGGATGGCAAAATCCCGCTGCCCAACCTCGAAGGCGGCGGATTGCCCGTCGATGCGCCGCCGCTTGCGGCAGAGCCGGAAGGCCCCACCACCCGCGTCGCCTCCGACCTCGAAGCGGTGTTTGACGTGCCGGTGCAGGTCTCCGCCGTGCTCGGCCGCGCGCGTATGGATATCGGCGAGCTGCTCAAGCTCGGTCCCGGCACCGTGCTTGAGCTGGACCGCAAAGTCGGTGAGGCCATCGACATCTATGTCAACAACCGCCTGGTCGCCCGCGGCGAAGTCGTCCTGGTCGAGGAAAAGCTCGGCGTGACCATGACGGAAATTATCAAGGCGGAGAGATCGTGATGCGCTCGGGGGAAGCGACTAGCGAGCGGCGAATAGCGAATAGGCAAATCAATCATTCGCCATTCGCTAGTCGCCCACGCACGGCACCAGCGAAGAAGGAATAAGAATATGCGGCTCCTGATCGTCGGCACGCTCAACGGCCAGCTCACCACCGCGACCAAGCTCGCGATGGACAAGGGCGCGCTGGTCACCCATGCGGCGGATACTGCCCAGGCGCTCGCGGTGCTGCGCTCCGGTCGCGGCGCCGACCTGCTGATGGTCGACGTCGCCATCGATATTCGCAATCTCGTGGCTTGCCTCGAAGCCGAGCACATCCACGCGCCGATCGTCGCCTGCGGCACCGCGACCGACGCCCGCGCCGCGGTCGCGGCCATCCATGCCGGCGCCAAGGAATATATCCCGTTGCCGCCCGACGCCGAGCTGATCGCGGCCGTACTCGCTGCGGTCGCCGACGATCGGCGCGAACTGATCTACCGCGACGACGCCATGGCGCGCGTCGTCAAACTGGCGCAACAGGTCGCGGCGAGCGAAGCTTCCGTGCTCATCACCGGCAATTCCGGCACCGGCAAGGAAGTGCTGGCGCGCCACCTGCACGCGCGTTCGCACCGCGCCAAGAAGCCCCTGATCTGCGTGAATTGTGCGGCGATACCGGAGCAGCTTCTGGAATCCGAATTGTTCGGCCACGAGAGAGGCGCATTCACCGGCGCGGTGGCCCGTCGCGTCGGCAAGTTCGAGGAGGCCAACGGCGGCACGCTGTTGCTCGATGAGATTTCCGAGATCGACGTACGGCTACAGGCAAAATTGTTGCGCGCGATCCAGGAGCGCGTCATCGACCGCGTCGGCGGCGCCCGGCCGGTGCCGATCGATATCCGCATCATCGCCACTTCGAACCGCAATCTTGCCGAAGCGGTGCGCGAAGGCGTCTTCCGCGAAGATTTGCTGTTCCGGCTCAATGTCGTGAATTTGAAGATCCCGCCGCTGCGCGAGCGGCCGGCCGACGTGATCGAGCTCGCCCAATATTTCGTCAAGAAATACGCCGTGGCGAACGGCGTACCGGCGCGTCCGCTGTCGGCCGAAGCGCGGCGCACGCTGACGCTGAACTATTGGCCCGGCAACGTGCGCGAACTGGAAAACACCATGCACCGCGCCGTACTGATGGCAAGCGGCGACGAGATCGGGCCGGATGCCATCCTGAGCCCCGACGGCGTCCGGCTCGACCAGCAGAGAACCGCGCCCGCCGTCGCCCACGCCGCATTCGCCGCGGAGCAGGTGTCGCGTGGCCTCGTCGGCCGCACCGTCGCCGAGGTCGAGCGCGATCTGATCCTGGAGACCCTCAAGCATTGCCTCGGCAATCGCACCCATGCCGCCAATGTGCTGGGCATCTCGATCCGCACGTTGCGCAACAAGCTCAATGAATACGCCGCCGACGGCTTGCCGGTACCGCCGCCCGGTGGCGGCGAGCCGCGCATCGCTGCCGCGTAGCGACCATTGATTGATCGCGATCTCGCCCGAAAACCGGCCATTTTTCGGGTTGAAGTCCTTATTCTCGTCTCTCTATCCTGCCTTTAAGGGCACCCGCGTTTTCACATTAAGAGAACAACATGCAGCTCCCGCGTCGCCGATTTCTCAACCTGGCCGCGACCGCCGTCGCCATGCCGGCGCTTCTGCGCAGCGCACGTGCCGACACCTACCCGTCGCGGCCGATCCACCTGCTCGTCGGCTTTCCGCCTGGCGGAACGGCCGACATCATTGCGCGGCTCATCGGCGAGGCTCTGGGAGAGCGGCTCGGACGCTCGTTCGTGGTTGAAAACCGCGGCTCCGCCGCCCAGCAGATTGCGGCCAACTCGGTGGTGAAGGCCGCGCCGGACGGCTACACACTCTTGATGGTGGCCAACCCGAATGTCATCAACGCGGTGATCAATCCGGACATCAGCTTCTCCTTCACCCGCGATCTTGCGCCGGTCGGCGGCATCGCGTCAGACCCGGCGATCCTCGTGGTGAATCCCAAGGTGCCGGTCAAGAGCGTTCCGGAACTGATCGCCTACGCCAAGGCCAATCCAGGCAAGCTCAACATGGCCTCCGGCGGCGTCGGCTCGACGCCGCATCTGGCCGGCGAACTGTTTAAAATGCTGACCGGCGTCAACATGCTGCACGTGCCGTATCGCGGCGACGCGCCTGCCGTCACCGACATGCTGGCCGGACAGGACCAGGTCATGTTCGATATGGTCATCCTGTCGCAAAGCCATGTCCGCTCGGGAGACTTGCGAGGCCTCGCCGTGACGAGCGCAAAACGGCTCGCGCTGTTTCCCGACCTGCCGCCGATTGCCGATTTCGTGCCGGGCTATGAGGCCTTCGCCTGGCAGGGCCTGATGGCGCCGAAAGACACGCCGCGCAAGATCGTCAGCCGGCTCAACACCGAGCTCAACGCCGCGCTAGCCGATCCCAAGATTCAAAAACGTTTGAGCGATCTCGGTGGCATCCCGATGCCGATGACGCCCGCGGACTTCCGCAAGCTCATCGTGAGCGAAATGAACAAGTGGGACAACGTCCTCAAGTTCGCGAATATCAAGACGGGGTAACGTACGAGCAGCGAAAAGAGCGGCCTCTTTCTCAATTCGCCATTCGCTACTCGCCATTCGCTTTCTTCACTTTGCCGCGTCGCCGCCCTCCACCATGATGGTTTCGACCTCGCCGACGCCGTTCCTGCGGCGGAAGGCGGCCGCCTCGTCATATTCCTTCGAGGTGAAGCAGGCGACGCCCTGCTCGAAAGTCGGAAACTCGATCACCACGAAGCGCTGAAACTTGTGCGGACCTTCCATGACCTGGAAGCGGCCGCCACGGGCCAAAACCTTGCCGCCGAATCTGGCGATGATCGCCGGAACGCGATCGGTGTATTTCTTGTATTCGGCCGGATCGTTGATCTTCGAGCGCGCAACCCAATAGGCCGGCATTTTATGAATCTCCATGTTTTCGTAATTCCGGGGCCGAGCCACCCGGTCCGGCCCGAATTGGCCGGCCCGATGACAGGCTCCACGAGGTGCCCGGAATCCATATCCACGGTTCGCGATTATGGATTCCGGACTTGCCGCTTTGCGGCAATCCGGAATGACGAGCGTATGAAATACACGAAGAAAATCCGCGCGCAACGCGGGTGATCAAATTTCGGCGAACAACGCGCGCAGCAATTTCTTCGGCGCAAATGGTTTTGCCGCCGGGCGCGGTCTGCCGATCATGTGGCGGCCGAGCGCCCCGAGGAAAGCGTCCTTCGCCATCGGCTTGGCGAACAGATAGCCCTGCCCGATGTCGCAACCGATGCCCTGCAATTTGTGACTTTCGTGCACGGTTTCGATGCCTTCGGCGACCGTCTTCAGTCCGAAACGTTTGGCCAATTCGACGATGGTCTCGCACAGACCGGCATTCACCTTGTCGGTGTGACAATTGGTGACATAGCTCCGGTCGATCTTGAGCTCGCTGAACGGCAGTTGCCGCAACCGCGCCAGCGACGAATAGCCGGCGCCGAAATCGTCGAGCGCGAGCGTGCAATTCAGCTCCCGCAATTGGTCGGCTACGTCATTGGCGATCTTGAGATCGTTCATCGCCTCGTCCTCGGTGACTTCGAGGATGAGACCTGGCCAGGTCGGCGCCGCCGGACGCTCTTCGCGCAACATCTGCGCGATCGGCAGCTTGATAAAGGCCGAGATCGGCACATTGACGGAAAGCTTCACCGATGCGCCGAGCGCCGCACAATCTTCAAAGTCGCGCAGCGCCGTGAGGATGACGCGCTCGGTCAGAGCGAGCATGTCGTCTTCCTTGGCGCCGGGCAGGAACATCCCGGGACCGATCAGCCCGCCATCCGGCCGGCGCGCGCGCACCAGACCTTCGGCGCCGACGAGACGCTTCGAATGCAGATCGATCTTCGGCTGGTACCAGAGCTCGTACCAATTTCGCCGCAGTACATCGCCAAGCGTCACTTTGCCGTCGGCCGGCCCCGGATCGGGATCGGGCTGGAGCGGCTGCGACGCGAAGACTGTGCGCAATCCCTCAAACACGGTTCGATTTCCTCGCCGCGGTCGAGTTTGCCTGAAAAGGTGCAGCGCCGCCGTTAATACGCGGATTTACCTACGATCTATGCTTTGCGAACGCTGACCGCGTTGCGAAGAATTTTTGATATTTGTCTCATTTCGGAGCGAAACTCCGAAATTCACAATCGCAGCCGGTGAATTCGAAACTCACTCCGCGGCGCGGCGCGCGGCGATGATCTGGTCGGCGGTGCGGCCGGTGAGTTCCGCCATGTGATCGAACTTGAACGTGAACGTGCCGGCACCGGCGGTCGCGGAGCGAATCTCGACGATGAGATCGCCGATCTCGGCCTCCGGCATTTTGGCGCGGACCACGTCCCAGCCGTCCCAGCCTTCGCGGGTATCGAAGCCAAGGATTTGGCCGCGCCGCCCCGACATCAGCGCGTTGATTTTCGCCGTGGCTTCGTTGGGGCAGACGATCTCGACCAGATGAATCGGCTCCAGCAAGACCGGCTGGCACTGCGGCAGGCCCTCGACGACGCCGATGCGGCCTGCGGTGCGGAATGCCATGTCGGAGGAATCCACGGTGTGATACGAGCCATCGACCAGCGACACATGCAGATCGACCACCGGGAAGCCGAGCGGCCCGTGCTTGAGCGCGTCAACGATGCCTTCCTCGACCGAGGGAATGTAATTGCGCGGCACGACGCCGCCGGTGATCTTGTCCTCGAAGGAAAAGCCCGAGCCGCGCGGCATCGGCTTGATGTCAAGCACGACGTCGCCGTATTGACCGTGGCCGCCGGACTGCTTCTTGTGCCGCCCGCGCTGCACGACGCCCCTGCGGATGGTCTCGCGGTAGCCGACGCTCGGCGCGCGTCGTTCGATGCCGACTCCGTAACGGTCGCTCAACCGCTCGGTGGCGACGCGCAAATGCATCTCGCCCTGGCCCCACAGAATCACTTCGTGGGTTTCGGCATTGTGCACGATGGTGATCGACGGGTCTTCCTCGGCGAGCTTGTTGAGCGCCAAGCCGAGCTTGACGTCGTCCTTGCGCTCCTTGGCCGTAATCGCGATCGCCAGCACCGGCGGATAGGGCGCGACCTTGCCGATCGCCGCATGCGCCTGCTTGCCCGCGGTCAGCGTGTCGCCGGTCCTGGCTTTTTCCAGCTTGGCGAAGGCGACGGTCTCGCCGACCGTCGCCGGGCCGCGTTTCTCGGTGGTCTGACCGACCAGCTTGAACACGCCGGCAACGCGGCCGGCCTCACCGTCTTCGACCAGAAACGTCGTGCCGTCGCCGGCCTGCCCTGCCAGCATGCGAACCACCGACATTTTGCCGCCATGCGTGGTGTTGAGCGTCTTGAGCACACAAGCGACGGCATCGCCGCCGGATTTGACGCCGAGCCGCGCCGCGGTTTCGGCGATGCCCGGCGATTCGTGGCGCAGCGCCTTGAGTAGGCGCAGCACGCCGTTGGCGCGCGTCGCAGTGCCCATCAGCACCGGGCAGACCAGTTCTTCGCGCAATTCGCGGCGCAGGTCGTCGAACACCTTGTCGCGCGGCGGCTGAATGTCCTCCAGCAACTGCTCCATCAGCTCGTCGTCGTGGTCGGCGAGCGTCTCCAGCATCGAAAAGCGCGCGGTCTTTTCGCGGTCGGCGGCGTCGCCTTCGAGCGGCACGACCTCGGACGGCGCGTGCTCTTTGTAGACGAAGGCGCGCTCCAGCGCGAGATCGACGAAGCCGGTGATGATGTCGCCGGAAAACGTCGGGATCTGGCGCAGGATCAGCTTGGTGCGCGAGGCGGGCTGCAGCAATTTCAGCACGTCGTGGACGCCGGCTTCGGCCTTGTCGATCTTGTTGACGAACAGGATGCGGGGAATCTTGCGGTCTTCCAGCTCGCGCAGGATGAGCTGAAGCTGTGGGATTTTCTTCTCGTCCAGCTCGCAAACGACGACCACGGCGTCAATCGTCGGCAATACCGCGCGCATGTCGTGGACGAATTCGACCGAGCCCGGGCAATCGAGGAAAGTGTAGGAATCGCCCATGAAATTGGTGGTGGCGACAGTGAGCTCGACGCTCATCTTGTGGTGGCGTGCCTCCTTGCTGGCGTCGCCGACGGTATTGCCGGCCTCGATATTGCCTTGGCGCGGGATCGCGCCGGTGCGGGCGAGGATCGCTTCGAGTAGCGTGGTCTTGCCGCTCTGGAACGGACCGACCAAAGCGACGCAGCGTGGACCCGTGGCTCGCGTGCCGTTACCGTTTGCCGCCATGACCGCCTCCCGCAACCGCCTCCCGCAGCAACTCGGCGTTCCCGCGCGGGCCGCTGCAGCATCGTTTCAGGCGGTGCCGGGGCCGGTCAAGAGCCGTGACATCGCGCCCGGCGATGCGGGCATCGGAGATTATTGCGCCAGACGAATCGTCAGCGCGCCGATGCCCGCGGCGGCATTGAGCCCGACCTGGCCCTGGACCGAAAGCGGCTGCAGCGCCACCGAATTGTTCGATCCGCCGACCAGCGCATTGGCGCCGACGCCGAGGCCGGCGGTGGCCTGCGCCGTGCCGCCGGCATAGGTTCCGGTCAGCATGCCGACATAGCGGTTGGTGCCGGCGAACACGCCCCAGACGATCGCAGAGCCGGTAGTGAAACCGACATCAAGCCCGATGATGGTCATCGTGCCTATGTAGGCTTCCGGTGGACCGCCGTCGGGCTGGAAATTGCAACTGACGTTGCGCTGCGACGCGACGATAAAGCCGATACCGGCCGAAACTGAGCAGGCGAGCGTCCCAACCTGGACCCGGTTCGATTGTGCATCGGCAGGCATGACAGTTGCCGCCGCGAGCGCCGCGGTCCCCAAGATTGCGGCTGTAAAGCTCTGACAAATCATCTGCTTACTCCCTGCCCCGGCCCGGCCACGGGCCTCTTGTCCAGATTGTAGGCGAGATTATCGCCCGCGTCTCGTACCGTTTGCCGCAGAGTTAAGAGGGGGCAATATCATCTGCGTCTGTCTTTCCCCCGGCGGAAGCGGGGGCGGACTTTAGAAAAATCCCAGCGACTCGCAGCCAGCACCGGCCTGGAAACTCGCCTTGTGGCGCTTGCCGGGAATGTCGATGACATGGACCGAGCCGTCGCCCTGGCAGGCGACGAACAATTCGTCGCCGCGGAACGCCATGTCCATCGGCTGTGACCCGACCTTGATCGCGGTCTGCTCCTTGAATCCCGGATCGACCAAACTCACGGTGTCGCTGTTGAGGCTGGTGACGCCAAGGAGGCTGTTGTCCGGCGCGTAGCGCGCGATCTGCGCCGCCTTCGGCACGTCCTTGAGCACGATCTCGTCGCGGACGCGGCCGGCCAGGGTATCGATCAGGAACAGGGTTGGCTGCGCGTCGTCGACCGCGACCACGGTGCGGCCGTCCGCCGAGATGGCGATGCCGGCAAGCGGGCGTGGCGTTTCGATCTTGCCGAGGAGCTTGCGCTTCGGCAGGTCGATTACCGAAACCGTGGCGTCCTCCTCGTTCTCGGTATAGAGGCGCGCCCCGTCCGGCGCGATGATCAGGCGATGGCCGTTGGTCGAGCCGGAATCGATCGCCTCAACGACTTTGTTGGCCGCCCGGTCGATCACCGCCACCACTGCCGAGTTCTCGCAGGTGATGTAGATGAAGCCGTCGGGTCCGAGTTTCAGCGTATGCGGCGCGATATAGGGGGAGAGATCGATGGTGCTGACGAGCGCGCGCTTCCTCAGATCGAAGACGCAAAGATGGTGCTGCGGATGCGGATTGCGGCCGTGGATGCCGTCGCCGAAGATTGGCACATAGGCCATAGCGGGTTGATTGCCGGTTTCGGGCACGATCAGCAGTTCATGCACAGTCTTGGCGAAACCGTCGATCACGACCTCGATCGCATAAGTTTGCGGATTGAGGAACAGGACCTTGGTTCCCATCTTGTCGACCGCGATCATGCCGTGTTCGTTGTTGTCATTGGCCATAGTTTGTTCCCTGCACCGTCCACAATATTCTACCGCGTCATGGCCGCGCTTGTCGTGGGGCTCTCGTCGTTCCGGGGCCGAACGAAGTGAGGAGCCCGGAATCCATAGCCGCTGGAGTCGTAAAGAATCTGCGATGCCATTAACAACCTCCCTATTCGTGGTTATGGATTCCGGGCCCGCAGGCTCGGCCCGCTTCCCGGAATGACATTGTGGAGAATCTTCCAATGACCGCCGTTGCATCGCGTAACATTAAATTCCTCAGCCACAGCGACCAGGGCGGGCGCGGCGATGGCGTGCAAGTCATGGTCAACAAGGGCCATGCCTATATCGGCCATGGCTTCTCCAACGGCATCACCGTGATCGACGTACGCGATGCGAAAAATCCGAAGACGGTCAACTTCATCGCCTGCCCGCCGAACACGCGTGCACATCATTTGCAAACTCACGGCGACCTTCTGCTCGCGGTCAACGGCCCGAGCGTGTGGACCATGCAGGTGAGTCAGGAGGCTTATTTTGCCGGCACCTCCGGCGACGCGTTGGCCGGTCAGAAATTCACCACCGGACTTCGCGTCTACGATTTGGCAAAGCCGGAGACGCCGCGCGAAATCGCCTTCCTGCCGCTTGGCGGCATGGGGCCGCATCGCATCTGGTATGTCGGCGAGCGCTACGCCTATGTCTCGGTCCATCTGCTGGATTTTTCCGACCACATCCTGGTCATCGTCGACATGAAGGAGCCGACCCGGCCGCAAGTCGCAGGCAAATTCTGGCTGCCGGGCATGTGGACCGCCGGCGGCGAAACGCCGACCTGGCCTCAGGGTAAACGCTACGCGCTGCATCACGAACTCGTCGCCGGAAACCTCATCTACAGCGCTTGGCGCGACGGCGGCATGGCGATCGTCGATATCGGCGATCCGGCAAAGCCGAAAATGGTGTCGCATCGCAACTGGGATCCGCCGTTCGGCGGCGGCACGCATTCGCCCCTGCCCCTGCCCGACCGCAATCTGCTGGTGGTCGCCGACGAGGCCAACTTCGCCGACTGCAAGCTCGGCCTGCGCTACATCTGGATTTTCGACGTGCGCGCACCGGAAAATCCAATCAGCATCGCCACCATGCCGGTTCCCGACGAGGCCGACTATTGCAAGAAGGGCGGCAATTTCGGCCCGCATAATCTGTGGGAGAACCGGCCCGGCGCTTTCCAAAGCTCGCGCTACATTTTTGCCACCCTGCACAATGCCGGCGTGCGCGCCTACGACATCGCCAATCCATTCCAACCGCGCGAGGTCGGCTATTTCGTGCCGCCGGACCCTGCGCGCATGTTCGATCCGCGGCCAAACCGGCCGCAGGTGATTCAATCCTGCGATTGTTTCGTCGATGCGGAAGCGCGGATGTATGTCACCGATTCCAATGCCGGACTTTATATCTTGCAGTTCGAGGGCGGCTGACGAAATCCTCCGCCGCCGCTATTGCAGGGCAAGAAAAGATGTCTCGCCGCACCTGCATTGACAGTGGGCGCGGGCCCTTCCACACTAAGTTCAACAAGAGCCGCCGCGGCGGCCGGGACTGCGCTGTTTCCGCAAACATCTTCGGAACGCATGGGGAGGATCAAATGGCGGCAACCGTGACGGCTGCGCAAATGGGCGGCGGCGCCCAGACCATCGAAGGCTTCGTCGGCAACGCGCTGGACGAAGCGAAAATATCGCCGCTGCATCGGCGCGTCATCGGGCTGATCGCCGCGGGCTATTTCTTCGATGTGATCGATTTCACCGTGTTCGGCTCGCTGGTTCCCTACATCCTGCAGTCCAAGTTCGCGACCGGGCCCGAAGTTGCGGCCATCGGCAGCGCCACGGTGTTCGGCCTGTTTATCGGCACCGCCGGCCAGGGCGAGTTCTCGGACCGGTTCGGGCGGCGCTTCATCTACCAATTCAATCTGCTGCTGTTCGGCATCTTCACCCTCCTCGGCGCGTTCGCCCCGAGCGTCACGCTGCTGGTTATCTGCCGCTTCATCGCCGGCATCGGGCTGGGCGCCGAGCAACCGCTCTGCTTCGTCTATGCCGGCGAATATTCGCCTAAGCGCATCCGCGGCCGCATCCTGGCGATCATTCATTTCATCGGCGGCGCCTGCGTGTGGCCGATCGGAACCGCGCTCGTCCTCTTGCTGGGCAGCACCGTCTCGGTACCCGAAAACGTTTGGCGCGCCGTCTGGGTGATCGTCGGCATCGGCGCGCTGATCGTCTGGGTGCTGCGCTTTGCGCTCCCGGAATCGCCGCGTTATCTGGCGACGCACGGCCGCGGCGACGAAGCGATCAAAGTGCTCGGACGCCTCGGCATTGCCGGACCGACCGGCCCGCTGACGACCGATGCGGCGAGCAATACCAAGAGCGACCCGTTCGCGGTGGTATTCAGCCAGTTCCCGACCCGCGTCATCGCCGGCATGATCTGCTTTACGGCATTCTTCGGCGTCGCCATCGGGCTCGGCGCCTGGCTGCCGAATATCATGGCTTCGAAGGGTTTCTCCATTACCCATTCGCTGCAATACACGCTGGCCATGAACTTCGCGGTGCCGTGCGCCAGCATTTTCATGATGTACGCGCTCGACAAATTCGGCCGCAAGATCACCTCGGTCTGCACCTTCGTTGCCGCCGGCCTGATGGCGATCGTATTCGCCAATGCCGAGACCGCGGTCGAGCTCATGGTGGCCGGCTTCATCATGATCTTCTTCGTGCAGGTCGCCGGCAACTCGATGCAGATCTTTGCCTCCGAGGTGTTCCCGACCAATGCACGCACGTCCGGCTTCGGCTGGGCGGCGGGCGTCGGCCGGCTGGCGACCGCGTTCATCATGCCGACGATTCTGTGGGTGCAGAACGGATTCGGCCTGATGACCGTGTTCGTGTCGCTTGCGATCCTGCTGTTGATCGCGGCCGTGTCGGTGACCCAGCTGGGACCCGAGGCGCGGCAGCGAAGCCTCGACGAGATCGCCCCGCCGACGGGATAAGTCCTAATCATCCTCCCCCGCGAAAGCGGGGGAGGGGGACCGTCCGTAGCTCGCGAAGCGAGCGTAGGATGGTGGAGGGGGCGTCGCGCGGGACGCCCCTCTTTCTTTTTTCTTTTCAGGACAAGCGTGGAGCCCCGCGCCCCTTCCACCGCGCAAGCGCGCGGTCCCCTCCCCCGATTTTCACGGGGGAGGAGAAACAGCGTTACCGCAAATTGCCGCAGAAACGCTGGATGCGGGTGCAGGCCTCTTCGAGCGCGCTGGTCGCGGTCGCATAGGAGATGCGGAACGCAGGTCCCACGCCGAACGGCGTGCCCTGCACCACCGCGACGCCTTCGGCTTCCAGAAGCTCAGTGACGAAATCCTCGTCGGTGGCGAGCTTCTTTCCGGTCGGCGCCGTTTTCCCCATTGTGCCGGCACAGGACGGATAGACGTAGAACGCGCCCTCCGGCTTCGGGCATTGGATGCCCTTAGCTTGGTTCAGCATCGAGACGCAAAGGTCGCGGCGCTCCTTGAAGATCTTGTTGTGCTTGGGGATGAAATCCTGCGGTCCGTCGAGCGCCTCGACCGCGGCCCACTGCGCCACCGCAGTCGGATTGGAAGTCGACTGCGACTGGATCATCGCCATGGTCTTGATCAAAGTCTCCGGGCCGCCGGCATAGCCGATGCGCCAGCCGGTCATGCAATAGGCTTTCGAGCAGCCGTTCACCGTCAGCGTGCGCTCGTAGAGCCGCGGCTCGAGCTGCGCCGGCGAGTAGAACGCGAAGTCGTCATAGACCAAGTGCTCGTACATGTCGTCGGCCATGACGTGCACGTGCGGATGCCGCACCAGCACCTCGGTCACGGCTTTCAGCTCGTCTTTCGTATAGGCGGCACCGGTCGGATTCGACGGCGAGTTGAAGATGATCCATTTGGTCTTCGGCGTAATCGCCCGTTCCAGGTCTTGCGGCTTCATCTTGTAACCGGTCGCCATCGAGGTGATGACCTCGACCGGAGTGCCGCTGGAAAGCAGCACCATGTCGGGATAGCTCACCCAATAGGGCGCCGGGATGATCACCTCGTCGCCCGGATTGAGCGTCGCCAAGAGCGCATTGAACAGCACCTGCTTGCCGCCGGTGCCGATGATGATCTGCGACGGCTTGTAGTCGAGCTTGTTCTCTCGCTTGAACTTGCGCGACACCGCGGCTTTGAGCTCGGCGATGCCGTCCACGGCGGTGTATTTCGACGACTTGCCTTCGCGAATCGCCCGGATCGCCGCCTCTTTGATGTTGTCGGGCGTGTCGAAGTCGGGCTCGCCGGCGCCGAGCCCGATGACATCGCGGCCGGCCGCTTTGAGCGCGCGCGCTTTATCCGTAACGGCGATGGTGGCCGACGGCTTTACGCGCATAACCCGGTCCGCGAGAAAGGTCATTTCCGAGTCTCCCAATTCTAGAAACGGCTGCTTGTTAAAGCCCCCATGCCGGGCAGGCAAGCGCGAAATCCTCGCGCCACCCTCACATCTACGGCATTTCCCGCGTAGCGCGTTTCCCGCGCAACACTCCGTTAAGTCCCGGCTGGCCTAATGCCGCTTGACGGCTTTCAGGGAATCGCCATGGACGGGGCGCGCGAGATTTTGCGGAACGGCGACTGGCTCACGCGCGAGCGCATCCGCCTCGTGGCCGCCGCGCTGTTGTTCGCTTCGGGCGCCGGCTTTCTATTTCTGGTCGTCACCTCGCACGGCGCCGTCGATCTGCAAGGCCGGCCGCTCGGAACCGATTTCTCCAACGTCTATGCCGCCGGCACCTATGTCCTCGACGGCCATGCCAATGCGGCGTTCGACCCGGTCCGGCAATTCGCCCGCGAGCAGACGATCTTCGGCGCTTCGACCCAATTCTACGGTTGGCATTATCCGCCATATTTCCTGTTCGTCGCCGCGGCTTTGGCCTGGATGCCGTATGGTCTGGCGCTCGCGGTCTGGCAAGCGGTCACGCTCGGACTTTATCTGCTCACGATGCGGGGGATCGTGGCCTCGTCATTCCGGGGCGCGCAACGCGCGGGCCCGGAATCCATAGCCACTGAGCCCAAAGAACAGGCGCCTCGACCGGGTCTTTGGCAATTGTGGCTACGGATTCCGGACAGCCGCTTTGCGGCTTCCGGAATGACGGCAGAGTGGCTCCTTCTCGCGCTCGGCTTTCCGGCGGTGCTGATCAATATCGGCCATGGCCAGAATGGATTTCTGACCGTGGCGCTCCTCGGCGGCGCGCTTGTGATCCTCGACCGCCGTCCGCTGCTTGCCGGCATCCTACTCGGGCTCTTGGTCTACAAGCCGCAATATGGGGTGCTGCTGCCGATCGTTCTCGGGGTGAGCGGCCGCTGGAAATGCTTTGCCGCCGCCGCAATCACCGTCGTGCTCCTGTCGATCGCGACCACGCTCACATTCGGCATATCGGTATGGGACGCCTTTCTGGCGTCGACGCATTTCACGCGCACCGTCGTGCTCGAGCAGGGCAATACCGGCTGGTACAAGATCCAAAGCGTGTTCGCCTGGGCGCGCATGTGGGGCGCGCCGATCCCGCTGGCTTACGCGGTGCAGGGCGTCGCGAGCGCCGCGAGCGCCGCCGCTTTGGCCTGGCTGTGGCGCGGCGCCGCGCCCTATCCGCTGCAGGCGGCGGCGCTCTGCCTCGCTACAATTCTCGCCACGCCATATAGCTTTGATTACGACATGATGCTGCTGGCGCCGGCTCTGGCGTTCGTGGCCCTAGATGGTTTCAACCGAGGTTTCGGGCCGTGGGAGAAAACGATTCTCGCAGCGCTGTGGCTGATGCCGCTCGTCGCCCGCAGCATCGCGCATGTCAGCCTCATTCCGCTCGGCGTTCCGGCCATGCTCGCTATGTTCGTCCTGATATTGCGGCGCAGCGAAGTTTTCGCCGTGGCAACAAAGCCATCGCGCCAGACGAAACGCCATGACATCGCCGCGTTGAAGTCGTAAGACCGCAATACTCGCGCGCTACTTCCGCACGCGAATTTGGGAAGCGGCGATGTTCACGCTCTACTCGATGCAACGTTCCGGCAACAGCTACAAGGCGCGGCTCGCCTTGGCGCAGCTGCACATCCCCTATCGGCTCGTTGAGATCGACATTCTCAAGGGCGAGAGTCACACGCCGGAATTCCTCGCCAAGAATCCGAACGGCCAGGTGCCGCTTTTGGAAGTGGCGCCCGGCCGCTTCCTCGCCGAGTCCAACGCCATCCTCTGGTACATTGCCGGCGGCACGGCGTTGGCCCCGGACGATCGCATCGATCGCGCCGAAATATTGCAATGGATGTTTTTCGAGCAGCACAGTCTCGAACCCAATCTGGGCGCGGCTTATTTCTGGCTTACTCTGGTCAAAGGCGGCCGCGACCTGCAGCAACACGCGCTCGAGGACTGGATGGAAGAAGGCTACCGCGCGCTCGGCGTGATGGAGAAGCATATCGCGCTGCACGACTACTTCGCCGCCGACCGCTACACCATCGCCGACATCGCGCTCTATGCCTATACGCACATCGCGCATCAATGCGACTATAACCTAAAGACTTTCCCGGCGATCCGCGCCTGGCTCGATCGCGTCGCCAGTGAGCCAGGTCATGTGCCGATGGAATTTCAACCGACCGCCGCCATGCCGGCGATGTAAGCGTGACGGCAAAAAGCCACGCTGCCGGTTTATCGTCGCCGACGGTTCCCGCGTTAACCCTTCATTAACCAAAAATCACCGAATCGCCTTTATTCTTCAATGGCTTCGCCCAGGTCCGGCAACACAAACTGATTCGCCAAAACCGATTCGCGAAGGATGAAGCGCCATGACTGAGCTGAGCGGGATCGTCGGTTTTGCGACCCCGGCGACCGAGCGGAGATTTTTGAGACGACGCAATGTCGCCGTCGAATTGTTCGCCACCTTGGCGCTCGCCGTTTCGCTCTTGGTTGCTGCGACCGCGGTGTCGATCGGCATGGCGCGCGCGCAAGCGCTGCACGCCGTCATCATTCGCCTGTGAGCATGGCGGCGCCGGAGCCTATTCGGCTTTGATGCCGGCGGCCTGAATTACAGGCCACCACTTTTTGATCTCGGCCGTCTGATACGCCCGCAGTCCCGCCGGATTCTGCTGATCGGCCGGGAAGATGACCTGACCCAGCCCTTCGATCCGCTTCTTCGTAGCAGGATCGGCCAATGCCGCCTGCACGGCCGTGTCGAGCTTGTCGACGATCGGTTGCGGTATTCTCTTGGTCGCCCACAAGCCATGCCAGAACGCGATCGAGACTCCCGGCACGCCGGACTCGATCAAGGTTGGGATGTCGGGCGCTCGCGGCCAGCGCTTTGGCGTGGTGACGGCATAGCCTTGATAGCGGCCCGCTGCGACGTTCGGATAGCTGCCCGATGCTTCCAGGCAGGCCATATCGATTTGGCCGCCCACCAGATCCGTCATCGCCGGCGCGGCGCCGCGATAGGGCACATATTGAAAGTGCGCGCCGATCGCCTCGGCGAGCTCGATACCCACCAGCTGAGCGGGACTGCCGGCGCCGACCGTGCCGAACGTAATCGGTTTGGTCTGCTTCTTCAGCCAGGCAAAAAGCTCGGCCGGAGTTTTTGGCGGCAAGTCCTTTTTGCCGAGGATCATCAGCGGCGAGGCCGTGAGCAGGGAGATCGGCTGCAGATCCTTCAGGATATCGTAATCGAGCGAGTAGATCGCGGGCGAGCCGACATGGCTCGACCAATTGCCGATGCCGATCGTGTAGCCGTCGGGATCGGCATGCACGACACGGCCGGTTGCGATGGTGCCGCTAGCTCCCGTCACATCATCGATGACGATGGTCTGGCCGAGCGTCGTTTTCATCGCCTCGCCCAGGATTCGCGCCAGCGTATCGGTCGGACCGCCGGGCGGAAAGCCGACCATCATCGTGATCGGATGCGACGGATAATTATCCGCCAGCGCTACGACCGCACTCGCCAACAACACGACGAGCGCGCCGACGAAACCTACTCGTTTCATGCCTTGTCTCCTGGCGTTCCCTCTGGTGCTTCCCCGTTAGTCGACCTTGATGTTGGCCGCCTTGATGATCGGCCACCATTTGTCGAGCTCGGCCTTGTGGTACGCCGCGAGCGCCGCCGGATTTTGCCGATCCGGCGGGAATATCACCTGGCCGAGCCCTTCGATGCGCCCCCGCACTGCCGGATCGGCGAGCGCGGCCATGACGGCTTTATCGAGACGCTTGACGATGTCCTTCGGGGCTCCCTTGGTCGTCCAGAGGCCGTGCCAGAACGAGATCGACAGGCCCGGCAAGCCGGACTCGATCATGGTCGGCGTGTTCGGAGATTTCGGCCAACGCTGCTCGCCCATGACGGCGAAGGCCTTGAATTTCCCCGCCTCCACATTCGAAAGACACTGTGATGCTTCGAGGCAGGACAAATCGATTTGACCGCCGATCAAATCCTGCATTGCCGGCGCGCCGCCGCGATACGGCACATATTGAAAATGAGCGCCGGTCTTTTGCGCGAAAAAGACGCCGCACAGGTGCCCGGCACTGCCGGCTCCAATGGTGCCAAACGTGATCGGATTGGGGTTCGACTTCACCCACGCGATCAGCTCGGATGCGGTCTTCGGCGGCACGGCATTTTTACCGACAATCCACAGCGGCGAAGCCGCCAGCAGCGAGATCGGCTGAAGGGTCTTCAAAATATCGTAATCGAGCGGGTAGAGCGCCGGCGAGCCGACATGGCTTGTCCAGTTGCCGATGCCGATCGTGTAACCGTCGGGACTGGCATGAACGACGCGGCCGGTCGCGATGGTGCCGCTGGCGCCGCTGACGGTCTCGACGACGACCGTTTGGCCGAGCGCGCGTCCCATCGCATCGGCCAGGATGCGGGCCAAGGTGTCGGTCGGACCGCCGGGCGGAAAGCCGACCAGCATGGTGATCGGGTGCGACGGATAATTATCTGCCGGCGCCGCGATCGCGCCGGCCGACAGCGTAACGAGCGCGACGAGCGCGCCGACCAAACGGGCTCGTATCATGGACGTTTCCCTTGAGCTTTCCCCACCGCAACGTTGCCATGCGCGCATTACCGCTAAAAGGTCAGCAGCACTGTCGTGACGGTTGTAGAAACGAATGCGTGGCTTGATCGGCGCGGCGGTTGACGCCATCTAGATCAGACCTGTAACCATCCGAAAATGTTCGCACTTTTCGAACGATTCCTGACGCCGACGGCAGCGCCGGAACATCCCGAGCCACCGCCGGGGCTGATTGGCTTCCTGTGGCACTTTGCCCGTCAGGCCAAGTGGCTGTTCGCCGCTTTGTTCGTGGTGGAGCTTTGCGTCGCACTCGCCGACAGCGCGGTGCCGTGGTTCATGGGGCGCGTCGTCACCATGGTGACCAAGACGCCGCCCGACCGGTTCCTGGCCGTTGGCTGGCCCTGGCTCGCCGGCATGGCGATCGTGGTGGTGATCGTGCGTCCAGCCGTGGCTCTGACGCGCTATCTCATTACCAACCAGGCCATCGCCGCGCCGTTCACCGGTCTCATCCGCTGGCAGTCGCACTGGCACGTGGTGCGCCAGAGCTGGGCATTCTTCCAGAACGATTTTGCCGGGCGAATTTCCAACCGCGTGATGCAGACCGGGCCGTCGGTGCGCTCGACGCTGACCGCGACCATCACCACCGTCTGGTACATCATCGTGTACGGCTTTTCCGCCATCGGCATGACGGCCGCGGCCGACCGTTGGCTCGCGGTGCCGATCCTGCTGTGGTTCGCCGGCTATGCCGCGCTGCTGTACTTCTTCGTGCCGCGCATGCGCGAGCGCTCGAAGGTAAGTTCCATCGCCCGCTCGACGCTGATGGGACGCATCGTCGACAGCTACACCAACATCCTCACCGTCAAGCTGTTCGCCCGGCCCAGCGAAGAGGATCAATATGTGCGCAACGCCGTCGACCGCCATATCGACCTGTTCAAGGCGGCGCAGCGCCTGCTCACCGCCTTCGGCAGCATTCTCGACGTGCTCAATGCGCTGCTGATCGCCGGATCGGGTGCACTGGCGCTGTTATTGTGGCGCTACGGCAAGGTCGAGGTCGGCGTCATCGCCATGGTGCTGCCGTTGACGCTGCAGCTCACCAATATGTCGCGCCAGGTCGCCATGCGCATTACCGAGATATTCGAGGATATCGGCGTGGTGCAGGAAGGCATGCTGACCATCGCGCAGCCGCTGCAATTGCCCGATCCCGCCAACGCCAAGCCGCTGACGGTCGCCGACGGCCGCATCGACTTCAAGAACGTGAGCTTCGGCTACGGCCGCGAGACAGGCGTGCTGCAGAATTTCAACCTGACGATTCATCCCGGCGAGAAAATCGGCCTGGTCGGCCGCTCCGGCGCCGGCAAATCGACGGTGGTCAATCTGCTGTTACGCTTCTTCGATCTCGAAGGCGGCTCGATCCTGATCGACGGCCAGGACATTTCCGACCTGACTCAGGAATCGCTGCGCACGCAAATCTCGGTGGTGACGCAGGACACTTCGCTGTTGCACCGCTCGATCCGCGCCAATATCCGCTACGGCCGGCCGGCGGCGAGCGACGCAGAGATCGAACGCGCGGCAAGGCTCGCCCACGCCCACGACTTCATTCTCGATCTCGAAGACTGGCAAGGCCGGCGCGGTTACGACGCCCATGTCGGCGAGCGCGGCGTGAAACTGTCCGGCGGCCAGCGCCAGCGCGTCGCCATCGCCCGCGTGATCCTCAAGGACGCGCCGATCCTGGTGTTCGACGAGGCGACCTCGGCGCTCGACAGCGAGGTCGAAGCTGCCATCCAGTCGAGCCTTGGCGCGCTGATGGCGGGCAAGACCGTAATCGCCATCGCGCACCGGCTCTCCACCATCGCGCAAATGGATCGCCTGGTCGTGCTCGAACACGGCCGCGTCGTCGAGCAGGGCTCGCACCGCGAACTTCTGGCCCAAGGCGGCCATTACGCAGCACTGTGGCGGCGCCAAGCCGGCGGCTTCATCGACGCCGAGGACATGCAGGCGGCCGAATAGGGTCTGAGATTTCGTTTCGAACGGTGGTGCCCTAAGATCGCTCCGACCAGACCGGAGTAACGCCCATAGATTTCGCTCTGTCAGAACTCCAGCTATCGGTGCGCGCGGCGATCGAGAAGATTTGCGCGCGCTTTGACGACGACTATTGGCTCAAGCGCGACAGCGACGGCGAGTTTCCAGAAGATTTCTACCGTGCGATTGCCGCTGACGGCTGGCTGGGCATTTGCATACCCGAAGCCTACGGCGGATCGGGCCTCGGCGTCACCGAAGCCGCGGTCATGATGCAGGCGATCACCGCGTCGGGCGCCGGACTGTCCGGCGCCTCCGCGGTGCATATGAATATTTTCGGGCTCAACCCGGTCGTCGTTTACGGCACCGAGGCGCAGAAGGCCCGCATGCTGCCGCCGATCGCCGCCGGCAAGGAGAAAGCCTGCTTCGCAGTGACCGAGCCGAATATCGGGCTTGAAACCGCGAAGTTGCAAACGCGCGCCGAACGCCGCGGCGACGTTTACGTCGTCACCGGCGTGAAGGTCTGGATCTCGACCGCGCAAGTCGCGGACAAGATGCTCATTCTCGCGCGCACCGCGCCGATTGAGTCGGTGCGCAAGCCGGCCGCGGGCTTAAGCCTGTTCTACACCGCGCTCGACCGCCGCTTCGTCGCCGTGCGCGAGATCGAGAAAATGGGGCGTCAGGCAGTCGAACTCGAACGAGCTCTTCATCGACGGCCTGGAAGTGCCGATCGCGGACCGTATCGGCGAGGAGGGGCGCGGCTTCGAATACATCCTGCACGGCCTTAATCCCGAGCGCATTCTGGTCGCCGCGGAGGCGATCGGACTCGGCCGCGCCGCACTCGCCCGCGCCACCGCCTATGCCAAGGAGCGCGTCGTGTTTGGCCGGCCGATCGGCCAGAATCAGGCGATCCAACATCCGCTGGCGGAATGCTGGATGGAGCTGGAAGCCGCCGATCTCATGATGCTCAAGGCCGCCTGGCAATATGATCGCGGCATCGCGTGCGCGCCGGCGGCCAATGCGGCGAAATATCTCGCCGCCGAGGCCGGCTTCAAAGCTTGCCAAACCGCGATCGCGACGCATGGCGGTTACGGCTACGCCAAGGAATATCACGTCGAACGCTATTTCCGGGAAATGATAATCCCAAAGCTTGCGCCGGTGTCACCGCAGCTAATTCTTTGCTTCATCGCCGAGAAGGTTCTCGGGTTGCCGAAGTCATATTGAGTTCGCGGCGCGCGGCAGCATGGGGAAAGGTAAAATATTACCCACCCCCGAAATCCCGTATAAATGACAGTCTCCCCTCGGAATAGCATTGGAATAAACCCCGCCTATGTCGTTTGACACGCTGGAAGAAGCTGGCTCGTGGGCAATGGCAGTCGTTCTCATCGTGGAAGACGAGGAGCAGGTTCGCGTCCTCGCTGAATCGTATCTCCAGGAACAAGGGCATCAGACCGTCTCGGCGGCGACCGCCGACGAAGCACTGGCCACGCTCGACATCACCGAGCGGGTCGATCTGTTGTTTACCGACATCGGTCTGCATGGCGAGCTTCGTGCCGGGCTCGACCTGGCAAAGCAGCGGTCGAGCGCCGGCCCGAACTGAGGGTTCTCTACTCCACCGGCCAAGGCGTGACCGACGGCGTGACCGCGATGTCGGTCAAAAACTCGGCCATGTTGCCGAAGCCCTATACGGTCGATCAATTGCAGCAGAGTCTGGCCATCCACTTCGGCATAAAGCCGGCGCGTCGTAATTCAGGCGGCGCGCCGTTGTTCGCTTTGGCCGCTGCCGTCGCGCTCCGCCTTTGACGGGTGCGAAAATAATGGCAGGTGCGACGGACCGCCGCAGGTCGGACGCAATTTGCCTTTATCTGCCGGGGATTGCCGAACTGGAGTGTTTTCGATGCGCCATCCATCCGTTGCCGCCGCGTTTAGCCTCGCCACCCTCGCGATCTTGGCGCTGGCAACGGCGCCTCTCTTTGCGCAGCAAGGCTTGAACTTACCCGGCGGCGGACTGAAGCCGCCGCCTCCGGCGCCGATCAGGTCCTATCAGGCGGTCGCGGTGACGGCGCCTGCTCCGTATAACGATCCAAGTTTTGTCGCCTTCCGCAAGAATCTCGGTGACGTCGTCGCCAACAAAGATCGTGCGGCGCTTGCGGCAATGATCGTGCCGCAAAGTTTCTTCTGGATCCAGGATCGCGATCTCGCCGACAAGCACAAAGCCGGCATCGACAATCTCGCCAAGGCCATCGATCTCGGCGCCAAGGACGACTCCGGCTGGCAGTTGCTCAACGGCTATGCCAATGAGTTCGACAGCCGCTGCACTGCCGCAGCAGAAGGGCATTCTCTGCGCACCGGCCGAACCGGGCATCGATCCGAAAGCTTTCGAAGAACTCGGCAAAGCGACCGGCACCGATCCTTCCGAGTGGGGCTATCCGACCAACGGCGGCCTTGACGTGCACGCCACGGCGCAATCGAGCTCGCCGGTGATCGAGAAGCTCGGCATGATTCTCATACGGGTGCTGCCGGACTCAAGCCAGCCGGCAAATGCCGATGAGCCGTATCTTCTGCATGTCGCGACGCCCTCCGGCAAATCCGGTTATGTCGACGCCCAGATGCTCTCGCCGCTTGGCGGCGACGAAATGTGCTATACAAAGGACGCAAGCGGCTGGAAGATCGCCGGCTATCTGGGCGGCGTCGCGCAATGAATGACCCGCGCCGCCCTCTCCCGGCAAGGAGAGATAAAAGATATTATCTATTGAACCGATGCATGAGCCGGACGACAATGGTGTCATGATGAGGCTTCGACGATATTTACGATCGCACCGCTCTGCGGCGGCAATCGGTGCTGCCATGCTCTGCACGGTTTCGGTGCGGGCGCCCGCCCAGCCGGTGCCGCCACAGCCCCAGTCATTTCAGTTCCCGGTTACCGCTCCCGACGTCGATCCCGGCACCGATCACGGCAACTCGGATCCCAGGCTGCCCGAGCAATATCAGCGGCAATTGGTATTCTACCGCTCGCTGGAGCAACCCGGTACCATCATCATCGATACCCAGGAACGGCACCTCTATCTGATTGAAGATTTCGACCCATGCGCTGCGCTACGGCATCGGCGTCGGTCGCGACGGCTTTACCTGGCAGGGCCTGTTACGGATCACGCGCAAATCTGAATGGCCCGACTGGCGGCCGCCGCCGGAAATGATCGAGCGGCAGCCCTACCTGCCGCGCTTCATGGCAGGCGGACCGGGCAATCCACTCGGCGCCCGCGCCATGTATCTCGGCAACACCGTGTACCGTATCCACGGCACCAATGCTCCCGAAACGATCGGACAAGCGGTGTCGTCCGGCTGCTTCCGCCTGGTCAACGACGACGTGATGGATCTCTATAGTCGTGTCCCGGTCGGCACCAAGGTCATCGTGCGGCAGGATTAAAGCGCTCTACAAATAGCCGGCAAGGCGAAGGCCAATGTCTGCGACTTGACCGAAGCGGCAAAACCTGACCGCTTTATTGTTTGCGCAGGTTTTCGTTCCAATCGCTGCCTTCGCCGGGATGGCGCACGCGGTCGTAATTGTACCCGGGCTCCCGCACGTAAATCAGGTTATTTTCCCGCTCGCGGTCATATAAGCGCGCGTAGCCGCCACGGTGCCGGGCCCCGAATTGGTCTACATAATCGACATATCCGATAATATGAAGTTGACGGGTGCGATTTCTCAGACCGGCAATATCGCTCTCCGAGACGGGCACGCTACCGTTAAAGAGGTACGAGTCGCCCGAGACCAGAAACGCACCGGCAGCCCCCGATCCGATCATCGGCTCATAGATCGCCTGTTCAGGCAGCGCGGTGCTGATGTTCGAGAACCAGGAGTTCACGACGAGCTCCGTCACCCTGGCGGGGGTCTTGCCGAAATTTTTCACTTCGATGGTGATGTCAATACTGGGCTCTGCACCGAACCTAACGCCGGGTGGCCGGTGCGACATTTTCACGTAAGCGCGCTCGACCCGCCGATTGTGACTCAGTTGGTCCCGGTTAATTAAGTAGGTTGTGCCGGCGAATCCGGCGATGGCAATCGTCGCGAAAGCGGCAATCAGTGCACCCCAATCGTTAGCCGCCCTGGCAAGCCGCCATGCCGAATAGGAAAATACGTCGTAGAGCGAACAATCATTTTGCTCCTGGCCGCTACCACATATTTTATGTTCAAGGATGAAACCCGACGACGCCCACCAATGAATCCAAATGGCAAACGCAGCGGTCAGCGCCCAAAAGATAAGAATGCGCCGATCTTTCAGCATCCGTCTGTGGCCGTTACCAACATGTCGCGATGAAACGATCGTCGGATCGAAACTGAAATCTCGCGACATAAAGCGGCATATATTTGGCGCCCATTTTGTGGAGCGTGCCGACCGTGCCGCGTTCGAAAGTCGACCGGAAGCCCTCGATCGTGTCGGCGTGAATGGCGTCCGCGAAGCGGGGAATGACGGCATAGGCCTTCGGCCGCCTATGCCTACTCCTCCACTACAGTACAGCGAGGCGGGTCGTCACCGTCCCGCCGCCGCGGCGGCGACAGACTGCGCGGTCTGTCCAAACAAGATCGCGCGTTCCTCCGCCGTGCGGATGCCGCCGTGGCCGGGATTGATCTTCGGCGTCCATTCGTAGGCCTTGATCACCGCGGGCCGCGCCTTGATCGCCTCGAACCAGCGTTGCAGGTGCGGGAAATCGGCGATGTTCTGGCCCTGGCGCTGCCACGGCACGATCCAGGGATAACACGCCATGTCGGCGATCGAATAGTCGCCGGCGAGATATGGGCGGTCGGCGAGCCGCTTGTTCATCACGCCGTAGAGGCGGTTGACCTCGTTGCGATAGCGATCGATTGCATATTGCAGCTTCTCGAGCGCGTAATTGCCGAAGTGATTGTACTGCCCGGCCATCGGCCCCAATCCGCCCATCTGCCAAAACAGCCATTGGATGGTCTCGGTGCGGCTGCGGATGTCCTTGCCGATGAACTTGCCGGTCTTGTCGGCGAGATAGAGCAGGATGGCGCCGGACTCGAAGATCGAGATCGGCTTTCCGCCCCCGGGCGGATCGTGATCGACGATGGCGGGGATGCGGTTGTTCGGCGCGACCGCCAGAAACTCCGCCTTGAACTGCTCGCCCTTGCCGATATTGATCGGGATAATTTTGTACTGCAGTCCGGCTTCTTCGAGAAATATCGTGACCTTATGGCCGTTCGGCGTGGTCCAATAATGTACGTCGATCATGACAAGCCTTTGCGTTGTATGACGGGAACGCCAGTTTAACCCATCGCCTAGCGAATATTTAACCCCTCTCGGCGCATTTCTGTCCCTCGTGTCGAGCACCGGTACATATGTCGGCAAGCCCGCGGCCTCCCGTGCGCTGACGGCCCGCGCGCCGGGGAATGCACTGGTGGCGGCGGCGATTCTCGGCTTGTTCGTGCTGGCCGCGGTCGTGAGCGCGGCGCGCAAGGACATGACTTTAGGTTTCGACGAAGTCGCGCATGTCTCGTATATCGCCCACATCCAGCACGCCGGAAATGCATGGCCCGCGCTGGAAAACATGCGGCTCCTCGATCCACGGACGTTCCAATTCACCGGCGCGGCCAACTATCTCAATCATCCGCCGGAATTCTATGCGCTCATGGCTTGGCTCGGCCCCACGCTCGAGGGCCATCCGCAAACGCTGTTCGTTCATCGGCTGATCGACGTCGCCATTGCGGGCGCCGGCTTTGCCGCCTTGCTCTGGCTTGGCCTCGCGGCGCGTTTCACACGCGAGGAATTCTACGCCTATGCGGTGCCGCTCGGCTGCATTCCGGTCCTCGTCCCGCTCGCCGGCGCCGTCAACAACGACAATCTCGCCTTCCTCGGCGGCGCCGTTGCCATCCTCGGCGTCTGGCAGCTTATCGCCACTGGCCGCGACGGCTGGCTTATCCTGGCATTCTCCGGCGTGGTCGTCGCGGCCTGGGCGAAGTTGACCGGGCTTCTGCTCACCGTGCCGATGGTCAGCGCCGTCATCACCTATCTGATGTGGCGCCGGCGGTTGGCGTGGTCGTGGACGCTGATCGCGGGGTTCGTATTCGCGCTCGCGGCGGCGCCCTATTTCGAATTCATCCTGCGCTACGGCTCACCGACGCCGCAAACGCCGGCGCAGGTCGCGCTTATCGCCGATGGCGCGCGCGCCGCCGGCTGGGCCGATCTGCCGCGCCAATCGTTTGCCGGATATCTGATCTATTTCATCGGCGTCTTCGTCGCCGAATGGATGCCGACGCTCGGCACGCGCAGTGTCTTCAATGACGCGATGCTTATCATCCCGCTGGCGGCCTTGGCCTGTGCACTCGCCGGTCTCGCGGCGTCACTACGCCGTTTGTGGCGCCACGAAGAAACCACGCTCGACGTCGTTGTCGTCACGGGCGCCTATGCAATCGCCGCGACACTCGCGATTTATATTTTTTACAGCTACAGCCGCTATGTCGCGACCGGCTGGCTGATGGACGCCTATCCGCGCTATTACCTGCCGCTCATCGTGATTCCGCCACTGGCCTGCCTGTCGCTTCTCGCCGCAATCGAACAGCCGCGCTGGCGCAACGGACTGCTGGCATTTCTGGTCGCCGGCCCCGTCCTTTTCCGCATTTTCGGCGGGCCGTTGTCCGATTGAGTTAAACGAAATCCGGGCCAGGCGTCGGTCCCCGCCCCGGATTTCGCTGGCGCTCAATCCAGGCTACCGTTGCTCATCACAGGGAGGAGCCATGATCACCGAAATCGCGCAGATCGACATCAAGCCCGGCATGGAATCCGAGTTCGAGGCCGGCGTGAAAAAAGCCGCGCCGATCTTTCAGCGCGCCAAGGGCTGCCACAGCATGGAATTGCAGCGCTCGATCGAAAAACCGTCGCGCTACCGGCTGTTCGTCAAATGGGCGACGGTGGAAAATCACACCGTCGATTTCCGTGGCTCGTCCGACTTTCAGGAATGGCGCAAGCTCGTCGGCCATTGCTTTGCGTCGCCGCCGGAGGTCGAGCACGTGACGCAGGCGGTGAAGGGGTTTTGAATTCTTTCCCTCCCCCGCAAAGCGGTGGAGAGGGGGAATGTCACGCTCTCGCCCGCTCCACATTGGCGATCCGCGCCGGTACGCCGAATTCGCGGCGGCAGACCTCGGCCAATACCGCAATCCCGTCCCGGATCGCCTGATGCGAAGGGTTGGCGAAGCACAGCCGGGCGCGGCTTTTGCCGTAAGCTTTGTCGGTCGCCCATTCCGGGCCGGGATTGATGGCGACGCCGGCGGCGAGCGCCGGCTGGCAGAGTTTGAGCGTATCGACCTGGTCGGGAAATTTGACCCACAGGAAAATCCCGCCCTTCGGATCGTCGAATTCCGCCGCGGTGCCGAACTGCTCGTTGAGCGCGTCCATCAGCGTTTCGAGTTTGGCGCGCAAGCCGCGCGTCAATGCCGGCACATGGGTGTCGAAATACGCGGGGCAGAATTCGCCGAGCACCATTTGCTCCAGTGCGCCGGAGCCGGCATCGGTCTTGATCGCCAACATGCGTGCGAGCAGGTCCCACGCAGCGACAATGTAGCCGACGCGCAAGGCCGGCGCGATCGATTTGGAGAACGAACCGATATGAATGACGCCGCCGTGCCGGCTCATGGCGTGGAGTGCCGGCGGCCGCTGGCCGTCCCAGATCAGGTCGGCGTAGCAATCGTCCTCGAAGATCGGCACGTCGTATTCGCCGGCGAGCTTCAACAATTCGTTCCGGCGCGTCTCGCTCAAGATCGTGCCGGTCGGATTTTGCACCGTCGGGATGGTGTAGATGTATTTCGGCCGTACATTGCGGCGCTTGAGATCGGCAAGCGCGGCGGCAAGCACATCCATCCGCATGCCCTCGCCGTCGAGCGGGATGCCGACGGCATGAATGCCGAGCCGCGTCCAACGGTTCAGCGCGCCCTGGTAGGTCGCCGCCTCTGTCACGATCGTGTCGCCGCGTGACAACAGGATACCGTTGACGAGGTCGAGCGCTTGCAGCGATCCCGAGGTGATGAGGATTTCATCGGCATCACAAACTATGCCGGCAGTGTGCTTGAGCTTTTGCGCCAGAAATTTGCGCAGCGGCCGGTAGCCCTGCGGACCGCTTTCAAGGCCATACGTCGCCAGCGTCCGGCCCTCGCGCGTGAGCACATCGCTGGCCGTTTTGACCAGCGCGTCGACCGGGACGTGATCCGCATCGTTATGACCGCCGATAAAATTGTATTTGGCAAATCCGGTCCATTTGGCGGCCGGCGGCGGCAAGCCCGGCGCCAACAGCGCCGCGAAGTCGAACGAGGTCATGGACATCTCTCCCCCGGGTGCGAACACACGGTTCGATTTTATCACTCGCATCCGAGTGCGGCAGGCTCTGTTGGAGCATGATCCGGAAAAGTGGAAACGGTTTTCCGAAAAGATCATGCTCCTCTAGAATCAAAGGACCACCGGCAAATATCAGTTCCAGCGGAGCTTTGGATTTGCCGCTCGATTCACGAGTTCGCGGCCGGGAATAGCCAGGCAGGCCTCATGGACTCGCCGGTTTTTGTGTGAGTTCGTAAATCGCGATTCCTGCGCCGGCGCCGACGGTGCCGATCACCCATGGTCCCGCGCCACACAACGCAGCTGCGGCCGGATCAGCGCAAAAAGCAAAGGTTTGTTCGCCCGGCGGAGCCCCGGAAGGACCAGGAGGCTCATTCAAGGCAAACTTCAGAATTGATTGCGTTCCGGCGGTTTGAGTGACGTGGCCGCTTCCATCGACATGCCAGACTACATCCGTGGTCAACAAATTGATGATTGGTCCGCTGAGAGGCCTAAAGGTGGCGCAACACTCAACCAGCTTTAGGGCTATGCCACACTCGCTGAGAGGCTGACCCGCTATGCAGCTCGTGATCACCCCCTCGACAATGCTACCGCGAACACCAAGAACTCCGAAGGGGGTGTCAACTTTGTACGCGCGTTTGACTTGCAAGCCGGTGACAAACCGAAACGCACCTTCGGAAACCGCAAGTACGACACTGCTGTGGGAGCCGCTTGGATCGTATACGAATTTGTCCAGCCGCACCTCTGACATTGGGCCAACGGTCAATTGGGTTTTGTCTACGAAACCCAGACTGGCGACGCCTGTTTCTCCGGTGCGAACCGTTTCATTCCTGAAGACCGAACTTCCCGTCGAGATGTCTTCACTATTGCCACCGACAATACCCTCGACTTTGTCCTTGGCTGTCAGTGCGCTTCCGATTTTCGAATCTTCCCCAAGCGCCACGGCCTGCATCGCAACCAGCACCGCCAGCACAATCGCCGGAATCATTTTTTGGCTAGACATAGCTCACCCCTCGCTTGTGGCTACACACAGCTCATTCCCCGCCTGATGACGGAAGAAAAGCGCCGGTATATCTTGACGAGGCTCGACCCCAGCTTGCCGCATTCAACGCGGGGTCAAGTTAGCCCCCTGCACCGGCCCACGTTGAGCATTCCGACGGACCGGGTCGATGCCGAATTCTGCTGCTTGTCGCACGGGCATGTCAACGACAGATCTCCTCGATCCGGAGCACTCGAAGATTTCTATGGCTGGCCACGCCTTAATTGTGGTGACGCGCCCATTTATCCTGTGGGCAACGGGGAGAAGAACAACCCTGGCGATCCGGTCGTTGAAGTTCCAGGCCCGCTTCGCCGCCATCGGCGATGTGCCGGTCGGCGGCATGCCGGAGAATTCGCCGCGCTGATCGCTTTGGATTCGAAGAAATGGGGCGAAGTCATCCAAGCGCGCCGGGATTAAGTTCGAGGAGTGCGGACTTTTCTCGCTTCGGGAGTTCGCCCCATATTGTGGCCATGGCGCCGAAACAGCGCGACCCCGCAAAACATTCGAAGAAAGACCCGGCCAAGCCGACGCGGGCCAAGGCGTCGCGGCCGGACATGCCGACGCTCGACGACACGCTGGCCGACCTGCTCAATCCCGCCATCGGCCAGGGCACGGCCGGGCTCGGCTCGCAGACCGGCTTGCAGCCGCCGCCCGATAATTCCTTCGACCGCCGCGCTGACTTCGCCAACGCGCATCGGGCGCGCAAGTCGACGCAGCAAGGCTTCGGCGAAGCCCCGCAGCAGAGCTATATCGGCAAGACGCCGGTGGCGCCCGGCGAACTCGATCCCGATCTCGCCAAAGCGCTGGGCATCGACGAGCCGGAAGATGACGCCGCACCGGGCGTGATCAAGTACGGCGATGCACCGGCTCATGGACGTCTGGCGCGGCGGCCGCAAGGCGGCGGCGAGCCGACCGGTGTCGGCGCTTTCGGCAGCGCGGCCAGTCAGCGATCGCTCGATCGCCTGCTGCGCGACGGCCGCGACGAATTCCGCGGCCAGCTGTGGACGCCGCACCGGCCGCCGCGGCCGGATAAATCCGAAGGCGGCCGCAAGCTCGTCATCAAATCGGAGTTCGACCCGAAGGGCGATCAGCCGACCGCGATCAAGGAACTGGTCGAAGGCGTGCGGCGCAACGACCGCACCCAGGTGCTGCTCGGCGTCACCGGCTCCGGCAAAACCTTCACCATGGCCAAGGTGATCGAGGAGACGCAGCGCCCGGCGCTGATCCTGGCGCCGAACAAGACGCTGGCCGCACAGCTCTACGGCGAATTCAAGAGTTTCTTTCCCGACAACGCCGTCGAATATTTCGTCTCATACTACGATTATTACCAGCCGGAAGCCTATATCCCGCGCACCGACACCTATATCGAGAAGGATTCCTCGATCAACGAGCAGATCGACCGCATGCGCCACGCCGCGACGCGCGCGCTCTTGGAACGCGACGACGTTATCATCGTCGCCTCGGTGTCATGCATTTACGGTATCGGTTCGGTCGAAACCTATTCGGCGATGACCTTCGCCATCAAACATGGCGAAAAGCTGAACCAACGTCAGCTCCTCGCCGATCTCGTCGCGCTGCAATACAAGCGCACCGCCGGCGATTTCTATCGCGGCTCGTTCCGGGTGCGCGGCGACGTCATCGAGATTTTCCCGGCGCACTACGAGGACCGTGCCTGGCGGGTGTCGTTGTTCGGCGACGAGGTCGAATTCGATCCACGAATTCGATCCGCTGACGGGACAAAAAACCGACGAGCTGGAATTCGTCAAAATCTACGCCAATTCGCATTACGTGACGCCGCGGCCGACGCTGTTGCAGGCGATTTCCGGCATCAAGCTCGAATTGAAGCAGCGGCTGGACCAGCTCAACGCCGCGGGGCGGCTGCTTGAGGCGCAAAGGCTCGAACAGCGCACGCTCTACGACCTCGAAATGATGGAGGCGACCGGCGCCTGCGCCGGCATCGAGAACTATTCGCGCTATCTCACCGGGAGAAAATCCGGCGAGCCGCCGCCGACATTGTTTGAATATGTGCCCGATAATGCGCTGGTCTTCGTCGACGAGAGCCATGTCACTATTCCGCAGCTCGGCGGCATGTATCGCGGCGACTTCCGAAGGAAGGCGACGCTCGCCGAATACGGCTTCCGCCTGCCCTCCTGCATGGACAACAGGCCGCTGCGCTTCGAGGAATGGGACGCGATGCGGCCGCAGACGGCATGCGTCTCGGCAACCCCTGGCCCGTGGGAGCTCAACGAATCCGGCGGCGTGTTCACCGAGCAGGTGATCCGCCCCACCGGCCTGATCGACCCGCCGGTCGACGTGCGCCCGGCGCGCACCCAGGTCGACGACCTGGTCGGCGAAGTGCGGCAAGTGGCGCAGGCTGGCTACCGCTCGCTGGTCACCGTTCTTACCAAGCGCATGGCCGAGGATTTGACCGAATATCTGCACGAGCAGGGCATCCGCGTGCGCTACATGCATTCGGACATCGACACCATCGAGCGCATCGAAATCATCCGCGATTTGCGGCTGGGTGCGTTCGACGCGCTGGTCGGCATCAACCTCTTACGCGAGGGCCTCGACATTCCGGAATGCGCGCTGGTCGCCATCCTCGACGCCGACAAGGAAGGATTTTTGCGCAGCGAAACGAGTTTGGTGCAGACCATCGGCCGCGCCGCGCGCAATATCGACGGCCGCGTCATTCTCTATGCCGACGCCGTCACTGGCTCTATGGAACGCGCCATGGCCGAGACCGAACGCCGGCGCGATAAGCAGGCGGCCTTCAACGCCGAAAACGGCATCACGCCGGAAAGTATCCGCAAGGGCATCGGCGACATCCTCAACAGCGTCTACGAACGCGACCACGTGCTGATCGCGGCCGGCACCGGCGAAGCCGGCGAATTCGAGGAGGCCGCCACCATCGGCCACAATTTCCAGGCGGTGATCGCCGATCTCGAAACCCGCATGCGCGCCGCCGCCGCCGATCTCGACTTCGAGGAAGCCGCCCGCCTGCGCGACGAGATCAAGCGCCTGCGCTCGACCGAGCTCGCCGTGACCGACGATCCGACGGCAAAATTTCTCCCTTCACCCTCTCCTGGAGGGGGAGGGTCGACGCGCCAACGGGTCCGGCCCAAAGTAGCCGGCCCGATGACAAGCTCCACGCGTCGGGGTGGGGTGAGCAAGATCCACAAGCCCACGCTCGACGAAATGGGCATCGCGCTTTCCCACGAGGTCGCGCCGCACCGGCCGGAAGCGAATAGCCGCGGGCCGCGCTCGACGCTCGGCAAGCCCGGCATGCGCGGCGGCTTTAAGCCACGTTCGCGCTGACCGCTGGCGCGGCCGGCGCCGATATCGCTGTCGGCAGCGATGGGCTAAATTGCTCCGCGCACGCGACGAATCACTCAACCGAAAACCCGGAGGCCGCCATGGCGAAAGGTCAGATGCGAAGCAACAAGGAAAAGAAGAAGCCGAAGCAGGACAAGAACAAGAAGAAAGGCGCCCCCGCCCCCTCGCCGTTCGCCAACATGCACAGCCAATCCCCGCCCGGCACCAACCCCTACGCCTACCCCAAGAAGCACTAGCAGAAACACTAGCGAGAGCCGCCGTCGCTCAATCCGCTAACCCGCGATCACCTCGGCGATCATCATGTCGTGCGGATTGACGATCAGAAGCTTGCCGCCAACCTTGGCGAAGTCGTAGGGACGTAGCGCCGGCACGTCGCTTGCAGTCTTCGCCGGTATCGCGTGGACCATCACCGTGCTCGGCAGCGCGGAGCTGGTCGACGGTTGGAAGCTCGCCGGCGCGTTCGACGGTGCGGCGCTCCTTAGCTCGTTCCATGCCGTTTTTTGTTGCTGGGTCGAGAGCGTCAGGCTGTCGCTGGCCTTCGGCGTCGACGAAGAAAACAGCGCCGCCGAAGCCGGAACGCTGGACAGCACTACCGCCGCCGTGGCGAACGCGAGTGTGATCTGCGATTTCATTTGGCGATCTCCTCCTTGCGGAATGATCGCCCCGTGGCGGAAACGCGCTGCACGGGCGGGGTGTTTCGTTACATCGGGTTCATGTCGCGCGGCGGGGAGTCGCCGGGGTGGGCGATGTGGTATGTCTCCGTCATGAAATTGGGCTTCGAGGAAACTCAAACTCCATATTCGAGCGGCTCACAAAGCGCGCGGGCGTGGACGGAGCAATGGGTTCGCAGTTGGGCCTATTGTCCCAACTGCGGTCGTTTGAAGATCGGTTGAGTCGACTTTATCCCGGGAACAAGAACGTAAAGCCGAAGATTAGGAAGCAGCTTCAATTTCTAATATATAAAGCAGTGGCTTGGTATCGTAACTACTACATCTGCGAACGCCGCGATTCGACTTGGACGGACGAATGGTCGTGCATGTGCGATGACGACTGTCGTGATTGCGGTGCGCGGCATATGTCACCCTACGACAGCGATGATTTGACGGACGTGATTTCCGAGAACGGCGGCGAGTTTTTAGTCCTGTGGTCACCCGAAACTGCAGAGCATTGCGCCGACTATCGGGAACTCGGGCGTTTTTCGACTCGTGCGGAAGCTGAGGCCTTTCTCGCGACTGGATAGCCCGGTCACCGCTTCAGCTTCGCCGTAAACGAAAACCCGCCGGCGCCGCAGCAGGGGCAGCTCATGGCGATGAGGACTTCTTGCTTCTGCTCGTCGGAGAGGTCGGCGCGCTCCAGCATGGCCGCGGTCTGTTTCTGAAACAGGTCGTGCAGCGTCAGATTAGAGGCGAGGATTTGGTCGTCGGCCGCTGACGCGGCGGCGTCTTCCCGCGAATTTTTGCGCTTCCGCATCTGGCTATATTAGCGCGTCGTACGCGCGCTCGACCCGCGTATCCATGCTGACGATGGGCTCGCTGCTGCGTTGCCGCAAGCCCCTGGCGCCGCAATTGAGATGGATTTCCGGGTCAAGCCCGGCAATGACGTAGTCACATCCCCGATTTCCCCAGCGCGGCGGCGCCCGCCCTGGCGACTTGCTCGTCCTGCGCGGACAGCGCGCCGGACACGCCGATCGAGCCGACGATCTTGCCGTCGACCAGAACCAGCACTCCGCCTTGCAGCGGCGTGATGTCTTTGAGCGCCAGAAGCCGCATGCCGGCGCCGCCGGCGGCGATGGCGTCGTCGAGCGCCTTCGACGGCAGCTTGAATTCGATCGCGGTGCGCGCCTTGCCCTCGGAGGTCGAGAAGGCGGAGAGCTGTGCGTTATCGATCTTGTGGAACATCACCATGTTGCCGCCCGAGTCGAGAATGGTGATGCCGACCTGCCAGGTATTCTTGGCCGCCTCCAGCTCCGCCGCCGCCATCACGCGCTTGGCTTGGTCGAGCGTGATCGACGGGCCGTAAGGCGGCGTCGCGCCGGCCGGCACCGGCTGTTGGGCAAATGCCGGAACGACCGCCGGCCCGGCGGCAACGGCAAATCCGCCGGCGACCGCGCAGGTGAGTGCAAGTATTCGAAGCATCTGGAAACCTCCCACCGAATTTAGCGGCACAGTAAGCGGCAAAAGCGGCGGGCGGAAGCCATTCTGGCATCAGAAATCGGGCATCAAAGATCAGGCATCAGGGATCAGGTTTTCCGGGATCGGAGTGTCCCTGCGCGGTATTTGCCATCGTGCGACCCCGCGGCCCGAACCCAGATACTGATACCCGATTCCTGAAAACGTGATCGGCGCGCCCGGTGCGGCGGCGCGGCGCATATTCTATATTTGCGTCGCTGTTGCCAATGACCGATCGGGAGACGCCGCCATGTTTTCCTTCCGCAAAAAGCTCGAAATGCCGACCGCCGGGGAGGCTTTACCGGGACGCTCCACCGCGATCCCAACGGCGCGGCAGCACTTCGTCAACGGCCACCCGCTCAAGGGCCCCTATCCCGAGGGGTCGGCCATGGCGATGTTCGGGCTCGGCTGCTTCTGGGGCGCGGAGCGCAAATTCTGGGAGCTTGGCGCCGGTGTCTATGTCACCGCGGTCGGTTATGCTGGCGGGCTCACGCCCAATCCGACCTACGAGGAAGTATGCTCCGGCCGCACCGGACATAACGAAGTCGTGCTCGTGGTCTATGACCTGAAGAAAATTTCCTACGAGCGCCTGCTCAAGACATTTTGGGAAAGCCACGATCCGACCCAAGGCATGCGCCAAGGCAACGACGTCGGCACGCAATACCGCTCCGGCATCTATGTGTTTTCGCCGGAGCAACGGGCGGCCGCGGAGGCGTCGAAGGCCGCCTATGGCAACGCGTTGCTGGCCCAGCGAATGGGACCAATCACGACGGAAATCCGCGACGCGCCGCCGTTCTATTTCGCCGAGGATTATCATCAGCAATATCTCGCCAAGAACCCGCATGGTTATTGCGGCCTCGGCGGCACCGGCGTGAGCTGCCCGATCGGAACCGGGGTGGCGGCGTGAGTTTGTGACCGGCGGCAGACGCGAATAGCGAGTGGCGAATGGCGAATGGCGAATGGCGAATGGCGAATAGGGGTAAAATCCGCTATTCGCTACTTCGCCATTCGCTCATTTCGGAGGTTCCATGTCGTGGCCCGACGGACGTTATATCCAGGCGTCGATCTTTTTCAGCCGCTGGCTGTTGGCGCCGTTTCTGCTCGGTCTGCTGCTCTGCCTGTTTTTGCTGATCTATCGCTTCTTCGCCGAATTTTTCGTGCTTGCACTGCAGGTGCAGAGCACGAACTGGCACGATCTCGTCACCGGCGTGCTCAACCTGGTCGACCTGACGCTGACCGCCAATCTCATCCTTATCGTGATCTTCTCCGGCTATGAGAATTTCATTCGCCGCATCGACGCCGCCGCGCATCCGGATTGGCCGGAGGGTCTGACTCAGGTCGACTTCGGCGCATTGAAGCAAAAATTACTGGGCTCGATCGTCGGCATTTCCGCGGTCGATGCGTTGGCGTGGTACTTCGATATCGAAAAGTACACCGATACATCGCGGCTGCTCTGGGTGCTGGCTTTTCCGGTGACCTTCGCCGTCGTCATGGTGTTGTTGTCCTTCGCCGACTGGCTGACCGCCCGCCGCCACGGCAAGACCGAGTAAGCGCTTGCCGCTCCAGCCGTAGCCCGGACGGTGAGGGTTTGTTAACCATAACTGGCGTTAATCAGGCCTCGAATTTCGCTCGAACGGGGTCGGATTGCGTCGATGCGGGTCACCCGCCCTCTTCTGTCGATTCTTGCGCTGGCGGTTGCGGTGGCGGGATGCGCGCAGCAACCCGCGATGCGGGTGCAAATGGCGGCTGCGCCGTCGCCCTACGGCATTGACAATGTGGTCTACGGCTCGGCCCCGACCGGCTATGGATCGGGTGCGACGTCCGGCTATCGGACCGCAGCCGCGCCCGCCTATCGCGTGGCGGCCGCGCCGGCCTCTGCCGCGCCCGCGCAGAGTTCTAGGGGCCTCTTCGCTCCGACCTACGCAGCCGCCACTCCCCGTTACGGCGTGGCAACCGCACCCCCCTACGCGGCTGTCGCCGCGCCGAGCTACCGGTTCGCGGCGGCGCCGGCGCCGATCTATGCAACCGCGCCCGCGCCGACATACGCCGCGGTTGCCGCGCCCAGTTACGGCATAGCCGCCGCGCCGGTGGCGGACCCGCCTCCGGCACAGGGCTACGCGCTTGATTCGGGCGATCGGCTGCGCATCGTCATATTCGGGCAGGACGGACTGACCAACTCTTATGTGGTCGACGCCAGCGGCGATATCGCCATGCCGCTCATTGGATCGGTTGCGGCACGCGGCCTGACGACCGACGAGCTTTCGAACCGCGTCGCCGACCTGCTACGCCACGGTTATGTGCGCGAGCCCCACGTCGCGGTCGAGGTCGAAGCCTACCGGCCGTTCTTCATCCTCGGCGAAGTCACCCAGCCCGGCCAATATCCCTATGTGGCCAATATGACGGTCGAAACGGCGGTGGCGATCGCCGGCGGCTTTGGTCCGCGTGGTTACAAGAAATCCGTCATCATCAGCCGCAGCTACGGTAACCAAGTCTATCGCTTCGAGACGCCGATCACCGCCCAAATCCGACCCGGCGACACGATCCAGGTGCAGGAGCGCTGGTTCTGATCAGGCGCCGGCAACCAATAATCGGCGTGAGTTCGCCGCGGAATTACAGTTTCAGATGACTCATCACCGCCTACTGATTCCCGAAATACCTGCCGCGATAAGTGTGCTCGTCGACGCCTGAGGCGAGCGCCCAATTCGCCAGCTCTTCATGGCGCGCGAACCAGACATCCGGCGATTTGGCGATATATTGCAAAATCTGCTGCAGCACCGACGTCATCAACGGACGGCCGCCGAACTGGCAGTGGATGACCAAAACAAGAAGCGACATCGGCTCATTCTCAGAGAGATAATCGAACGTGCCCTTGTGTGCGTCGTAAAGATCGCGCGGGCTCGCGCGCATGACCCGATTGTCCGAAAAATCCGTGGTGGGCACGCCGGCGATAACGCCGTGCGGGGTATGAATGCGGATCGGCAGATCGGCATAGGTGACGTCGCAGGTCCACTTCAGGCCGGCCTGCGCCAAAAAGCCGTTGGTTTCCGGCGTGAACGCGATGACGGGGCTGCCCCAGCCCGTGACTTTCTTGCCGCCACAGGATTCCAGAAGAGCGATGCTGTTGCGGATGGTCTTTTGCTGGTCCTCGAGCGACATGTAGGCGAGCAGTTGATCCTGCACATAGGCATGTCCGGCGACATCGTGGCCCGATTTCACGATCTGCTTCAGCGCATCGGGATATTCCTCGGCGCAGCGCCCGTTGGTGAAGAAGGTGCCCGGAATCTGCAAGCGGTCGAGCATGCGAACCAAACGCCAGACGCCGACGCGGCCGCCATAGGTCGACCAGGCCTTGCTGGCGTGATCGACGGTGCCGGATTTGAGATGCGTGGTCTGCACCGAATAATTCGGCGCCGCGTTTTCCGACCAGGTTTCAAACATGACGGTGACCGACACCGCGATTTTCTTGCCGTTCGGCCAAGCAGGCATCGTCGCCATTCCGATTACTCCATTACTCGATCTGCGGAATGCCCAGGGCGGGAATCAGCTTTTGCCATTTCTTCAAGTCGGCGGCGATGTAGGCGGCAAAATCGGCGTGCGACTTGTAGGCCGGCGCGCAGCCGATCTTGGCGAGCTTGTCGCGAAAGCCTTGTTCCTGCTCCACCTCCGCGGTGGCGCGATCGAGCCGCTCGACGATGGCGGGCGGCGTCTTGGGCGGCGCGACCAGGCCGAACCAGGTATCCATCCGCACGTCGGGCAGGCCGTATTCGGCGGTGGTCGGTACGTCGGGAAACAGCGGGATGCCGGACCGGCCCGGTCTGGGCCAGAATGCGCAACCTGCCGCCTTCGGCCACCCGGGCGCTCGCCAGCCCCATCGAAACCATTTCGATCTGACCCGCTATGGCGTCGTTAGCGGCTTGCTCGCCGCCGCGATAGGGCACGTGGATGATGTCGATGCCGGTCTTCAGCTTGAGCATCTCGACCGCAATGTGCAGCGCGCCGCCGACGCCGTTCGTGCCGTAGTGCAGCTTGCCCGGCCTGGCCTTGGCGTAGGCGATGAATTCCGGCAGTGTCTGCGGCGGCAACTTCGGATAGATCGCGAAAACCGTCCACGAGGTGGTGACCAGGGCTACAGGCGTTATGTCCTTGGTCGGGTCGTAAGGATAGTTCCTTTTCTCGAACGGCAGCATCGTGAGTTCGGAGGGACCGATCATCAGGGTGAAGCCGTCGGGGTCGGCGCGGACCAAGTCCTCAGTGCCGACCTGAGTCATGGCGCCGGGGCGGTTGTCGACCACGACCGGCTGACCGAGGCGGGCACCCATCTCCTGCGCATAGAGCCGGCCGAGCACGTCGATCAGCGAGCCCGGCGGCGAGGTGATGATGAGATGGACCGGGCGAGACCGATAATCGTCTGCGGCGGCGCCGCGGGGTGCGACGGGCAGCATGAACAAAGCGGCAATGCAAAGCGCTGCGATTGCGTTGCGGCCCGGCACGCTGCCCTCCTCGCAGGGATCGATCATCAGATGTCAGTAATCAAAGGCAGACGTCTGATTAACGATTACCGACCTTCGATTTCCGCTACTTCATATGCTTTGCGACAAAATCCCGGGCACGCTGGCGTGCGATCATAGCGGCGGCTTCGTTGTAGCTGCCGCGCTCTTCGCAGTTAAAGCCGTGCTGCGCATCCGGATAGGCATAAATCTCGCAATCGCCGCCGCGCTTTTGCTTGATCATTTCGACGTCGCTCATCGGGATCGAAGCGTCCTTCTCGCCGAAATGCATCTGCGTCGGCACCTTTGGCTTCTCGTCGGCGTTCTTGGCAATATTGCCGCCGTAGAACGGGACGGCACAGGACAAGCCGTTGAGCTTGCAGGCCGCCAGGAAGGCGATGCTGCCGCCCATGCAGAAGCCCACAATTGCGACCGGCCCCTCCTTCTTGAGCTCGTCGATCGAGGCCTGCACGTCGCGCAGCATCGCGCCCCAGTCCGGATTGGCGACGAATTTTCGCGCATTGGCGATTTCGTCGGGCGTATAGCCGCATTCGAAATTCGGCTGCTGGCGGTCGAACACCGCGGGCGCCAGCGCGGTATAGCCTTGCGCAGCAAGCCGGTCGCATATGGCGCGGATGTGATGATTGACGCCGAAGATTTCCTGAATGACGACGATGCCGCCCTTGGACTTTCCGGCCGGGTCGGCACGGTAGGCGCCGAGCTTGAAATTATCCGATGAGGTCAATGCAAAATGCTTACCCAAGTGCTCCTCCTATGAGATGTCGGCCGGTCTAATGCACGCCGACCCGATGTAACCCATAGGCAGCCTAGCGGTGGCCGTGGCGGCGCTCAACCCACCCCTAGTGGTCCGATTCTAACATTCGCATCCCAGTTCGGCAGGGTCTTATGCGAATGTTAGAATCAAAGGACCACTAGCAAATATCAGTTCTAGTGGAGCTTTTGGATTTGACATTCGCTTCACGAGTTCGCGCCTGGGTGGGTAGCGAATGTCAAATCCATTTCCACTGGGGTGGCAAAACGCATCAGCGCGTGACGACGATAAAATTTGTACCGTCGCCGGTTTCGTCGCTGAGACCATGATCGGACACGATCAGCGACGAGCCGGGTATGATCAGTTGCGAGATGAAATCGATCGCCGCTTGCGGGATTTCGATCCGGGCAAGCACCTCGGCCGGCAACGGTGACGGCTGCGGATCGCCGGTGACCTCTTGGTATTCTTTAACTCGGCGTCGACCTCTGGCGTATCGCTCGAATCTCACCTCGCGCTCGACTTTCCGTTGCGGCGGCGGCTCGCCGGGGAGCGTGATGACGTTCCAGCGCAATGTCGTGCGATCGTCGCCGGTGAAGTCCAGTGCCGTGAAAACTTGCGTCCCAAACGGCTTACCGGGGTCCGCGATGGTGACCGGCGCCTCGAACAGCGGCGCAAAATCCTGCCGCACGTATATTTTCTTCTGCTTGCGGCTGATGAAAATCGCAATCGGGTCCTTTTTGACCGGCGCTGAATGAATGAGGCCGGGCGGTTCGGCGGACGGCTCCGGCAGGCTGGCAGCGGGCGCGGCAGATTTTGCCGCGTCATTGGCGGTGCGATTGGGCTTCGCAGCATCGGCAACGGTCACGGGCGCCGGCGTTTCGGGTTGCGGAGGCGGCGCGGCGGATTTTGCCGCGTCTTTGACGGGCGGATCGGGTATCGCGGCGTCGGCAACGGCATTCGGCGCGGCAGCGCCGCTTTCGCTGCTCACGCGCAAGCCGATCGCGGCCGGGTTCGGTATGCCGGGCGGAACCGGCAACGCAGCGTCAGTCGTCGGCGCCGCCGCGACCGAATCCGAACTCGCTGCCGGCGCGGCTGCGATCTGTTGCGGGGGAGACGCCTTGTGAACGAACAGATGGGAATCTGCGAACGCAGCCGGTTCCAATTCTGAGCGCGCGATAATCACCGGCACGCCAAGCTTGGTGAGGTGATAAAGCCGGACGGCAAAATCGTGCGGCATGCGAATGCAGCCGTGTGAGGCCCGATGGCCGATGCCTTCGCCCTCATGCATGGCCACGCCCGACCAGGTGATGCGCTGCATGAACGGCATCGGCGCACCGCTGTAGATATTCGAGCGGTGGAAAATCTGCTTTTGGATGACGCTGAATACGCCAAACGGCGTCGGCAGGCTTGGCACGCCGGTCGCGATGGACGTATCGGCAACACGCACGCCGTCGCTGTACAGGTAGAGCTTCTGTTGATCGATGGAAATGAAGATCTGCAGAGGTCCCTTGGGGATATCCCCAAACGGCTCCTTGCTGAGGCGTCCAATGTCCTTGTGCTCAGGGTGCCTGAATTTGTGTTTGGCCGCTGCTGCCGGCGCGGCGCCCACCGCCGACGTCACCACCACGGCGAGCACGAACATGCAAACACCGCCGAACCTGCTTTTCCTACCCTGCGGAGACGGCAGCGATCTGCGTGCTACGCCTTGAATGCTCAATTCCGCCCCCCGTAGCAGCGGGAAATTGCGATTCGGACGATAAAGCCTAATGGAAACGTCCCCTCCCCGCCACTTCGCGGAGTGATGGCGGTTAATTCATGACGCAATAACGTTAAAGAGTAATGCAAACGTGACACTGCTGCGCTCGCTTTAAGGCATAAAAGCTTACCGCCTGACTCACGACAACAGGGCGAGCGAGAACGCCTTTGCCAACAGTTCGTAGGAATGCCGGCGTGCAGCGTGATCGTAGACCATTGTCGTGATCATAAGTTCGTCGGCGCGGGTTGCTTCGAGCAAAGCACGCAATCGCTCCTTCACGCGATCGACGCCGCCGACAACAAGCCGGGCGCGATGACGCGCCATGCGCTCGCGGTCGACCTGCGTATACGGATAAGCGGCGGCCGCTTCGGGCGAGGCCAGCGGCTGATATTCGCCTTTGGCGCGGCGCGCGTAATGCAGATCCGCGCTCGACGCGAGGTGCTCGGCTTCCGCATCGCTGTCGGCCGCGATCACCGCGGCGCCGAGGATGGCATAAGGCTCCGACAATGTCGCCGACGGTTTGAAATGATTGCGGTAAGCGAGCATGGCGCTTGCCGCATCGTAGTCGGAAAAATGGTGCGCGAACGCGAAGCCCGTGCCGACCGCGGCGGCAAGCTCCGCGCTATAGCCGCTCGACCCCAAGAGCCAGACCGGCGGCAGGGGCACATCGGACGGAACTGCATGGATGTTGCGGAACGGATGGCTCTCTGGAAAGCCGCCGCGCTCGAGCAGCAAGAGTTCCTGAAAGCGTTCGAGGAAATCGTCGCCTTGCCGCGGGTCTTGCCGGGCACGCAAGGCATAGGAGGTAACCGGGTCGGTGCCCGGCGCGCGGCCAAGCCCGAGATCGATGCGGCCGGGGAACAGCGCCTCCAGCACCTTGAAGCGCTCGGCGACCATGAGCGGCGCATGGTTCGGCAGCATCACGCCGCCCGAGCCGACGCGGATGTGCGAGGTTATCGCCGCGATTTGCCCGATCATGATTTCGGGCGAGGAACTGGCGATATTCGCCAGATTGTGATGCTCCGCGACCCAATAGCGCTTGTAGCCAAGCCGGTCGGCAAGCCGCGCCAAATCCAGCGAATTGTGCAAGGCCGCGGCGCCCGGCGTAGCCGTGGTCACAGGCGATAGATCGAGGACGGAAAGCGGGATCACGCGAGGCCGGGCTCTTTGCGCTTTGGGGCGAGCACGAATTGCTATGAGCCCGCCGCCGGCACTGCCGTCAATCCCGGCGTCACCTCACCCGATTGATCGCGCCCTTAGCGGGCGATTGGAGCGGGCGGAATTGGCGCGCCTGCCGGATATTGCGAAGCGGCCGAATATAACGGCACCGGTGGCGTCTCGGACGCCGCAGCGTTCGGCATCGTCGCCGGCAACACGACGACACGCGTGCCGATGCCGACCCGGCTGTAAAGATCTTCGACATCTTCGTTGGTCAGCCGGACGCAGCCCGACGAGATGTATTTGCCGATCGTCGACGGATCGTTGGTGCCATGAATCCGGTACAGCGTGTTGCCGAGATACATCGCGCGGGCGCCGAGCGGGTTGCTCTCGCCGCCGGCCATGAAGCGCGGCAGATAGGGCTGCCGCTCGATCATCTCCTTCGGCGGAAACCAGTCCGGCCATTCCTTCATGCGGCTGATGCGCTCGGTGCCCGACCAGGTGAAGCCCTCGCGCCCAACGCCAATGCCGTAGCGCAATGCCTTGCCGTGACCGAGAACGAGATAGAGGTAAGTGTTCGGCGTATCGATAATGATGGTGCCAGCTGGCTCGGTCGTTGGAAAATTCGCGATCTGCCGGCGGAGCTGCGGCGGCAGTTCCTGGGCCGAGCCCTGCTCGGGCCGCGACTGCATCGGCAACGCAGCGACCACAGTGGGCCGCGATGCCTGCGGCGCCGCAGTCGGTCCTAACGAGGTCGCCGCGGGCGGCCTGTTGATCGACCCGGTTACATCGGCGGCAGAGTGCGGCGCACCGACGACATCGGCGGGCGGCCGCCCCTCGGGGGTCGGCAGCGGTTGCGGCGCAAAATAAACTTCTTCCGGAGCCGGCTGAACGTAGCGCGAATCTATCGGCGCACCATTGGCGTCGCGATAGACCGGCGGCGGCCCGGCATAGGGCGGGGGTGCAGGCTGCGGATAATACTGCGCGGCAGCACTGCCGAGCGAGCCGGCGAGAGCGCCGGCGGCGGCGAACGCAATTCCAACAAGACCGATGCTGCTGCGCAAGACCGACCCCCCGGCGACCCTATATTTCATACGGCTTTTTGCGGCCGACATTTGGCGGGAACAAGGCACCAAGCCGCGCCGACGCACATGAGTCCGCCATAAACGGCAGTTCCGGTTTGGATGGTGAACAATTCGGTAATGGCTGTGTCCGGGCCGGATCTATGCTATGCCGAAATTGCGGAGGCAGCCGGGCATTTCATTGGGGGATGAGGTTCGTGGCGCGAATTGTCATGGGTATTTTGTCAGGTACTGCCTCGGGTACTTTCTTGGGGAGCGTCATAGGTATCACGTCTCTTGCGGCGTTTGTTGCGACGCCCGTGCGCGCGCAAAACGCGGATATCGAAAACCTCAAGGGCAAAATTTCTGCGGCCCAAATGGCGCAGCAGAATTTCGCCAAGGGTCTACCGCATTGCGGCGAGCTGAACGGCACGAATTTCTATTTCGAGGCGCGCGACCGCGTCTTCGATCTTGCGGAGTATCACCGGTCGTTGAACAGTCTCGCGCTCCAGGGAAGCTTCAACCCCGCAACCAGGAAGCCGTGGACTCAAGCGGACGCCGACGCGCGCTGGACGGAGGCCCAACAGCTGGCGCGTAAGGACAAGACCAATTGCGAACTCGCGGCGAGCCTGCCCGGCCTGCAGAACAAGCTGCAAGCACTGCAGCAGCAAACGGCCGCATCCCAGACCGACCCGTCTGCAAGCAAGAAGTAATAGGCCGCGTGTGCCCGGAACGGCGGCTGCGCGCCGGCACACCGCCGGCCGCCGTCAAGGCCGCAGCATCGCCCGATCTGATGAAGCAGGTCGCCCGTCAAGCCGATTACGCAAAATGGTCGAAGGAATTCCTCAATGCGGGAATCTCGGGCGGTTGACGGCGCGAGCTTGCCCCTTGGCGTGCGCTGGGCTTGATCCCGAGCCTCAGAGTGGACAAATAGTTTATGATAGTGGGGCGTTCTTCCTCTGAGTCGGCCGCCGCGAGCGAAGGAATAGTCGATGCCATCCGTGAGCGACTGGAAGGTGCCATCCTCCGCGCAACCCAAGCCCGAGGATTACAGCTACGACCTCGAACATGCATTGTCGTGCGTCGTCGGCCTGCGCGCCACTGTGCCGGCGGACGCGTTCACAGCGGAGACGCTGGGCACCGAACGCGCCGGCAATGGCGTTTTTATTCGCGGCAACGGTCTCGTGCTGACCATCGGCTACCTGATCACCGAAGCGGAGTCGCTGTGGATCACGCTTAACGACGGCCGCTCGGTGCCGGGCCATGTGCTCGGCTATGACCAGGAAAGCGGCTTCGGCTTGGTGCAGGCGCTGGCCAAGCTCGACGTACCCACGCTCGAAATCGGCGACTCGACCGCGGCGGCGCTCGGCGAGCGTGTCGTGATCGGAGGTTTCGGCGGCCGGCAACGTTCGGTCGCAGCGCGCATCGTCGCCAAGCAGGAATTCGCCGGCTACTGGGAATACGTGCTCGACGAAGCGATTTTCACCGCACCGGCGCATCCGAATTGGGGCGGCACCGCGCTGATCGGTCCCGCCGGCGATTTGCTCGGTATCGGCTCGTTGCAACTCCAGCATGCCGTCGAGAAGGGCCACGCGCAAAACATCAACATGGTCGTCCCGATCGATCTGTTAAAGCCGATCGTCGACGACTTGATGAAATTAGGCCGGCGCAATGCGCCGCCGCGGCCGTGGCTCGGCCTTTATGCCACCGAAGTTGAGAACCGGCTCGTGATCGTCGGCCTGGCCGACCGTGGACCGGCCAAGAAAGCGGACCTGCGCACCGGCGACATTATCTTATCGGTCGCCGGCAAGGACGTCCGCGACCTCGCCGGCTTTTTCCGCCGCATCTGGGCGCAGGGCCCGGCCGGCGTCGATGTGCCGATCACGATCTATCGCGACGGCGAGACCATGGAGTTGCACGTCAAATCGAGCGAGCGCAATCGCTTCCTCAAAGGCCCCAGCTTGCACTGAAGCCATCATCCGCTCTTCCCGCAACAACGCGGACCCAGAGCTGGATTTCCGCTCGCGTGGGAATGAGCAAAAAAATCGCAGCGTTATTTCTCCTCAAATAACGCCCTTAGTCCATCGCGATAAGTCGGATAGCGTAATTTGATCCCAAGCTCGCGCTTGAGTTTGTCGTTATGCACGCGCCGGCAATCCTGCCAAAAGCTCAAAGCCATTGGCGACATCGACGGTGCCGCGTCGGCAAATGGAATTTCGGGTGGCGGTTCGCGGCCCATGAGCTGCGCGGCAAAGGCCAGCGGATCGCCCGCCGGCGTCGGCTCATCATCGGCGAGGTTGAAAATCCCAGACGCCGTGCGCGCGAACGCGGCGTCGATGGCCTGCGCGATGTCGGCGACGTGGATGCGATTAAAAATTTGCCCCGGTTTTGCGACGCGGCGAGCCTTGCCGCTCGCGATTTGCACCAGCGCGTTCCGGCTAGGCCCATAGATTCCGGCAAGACGCAGGATCGCGACGGCGACGCCATGCCGGGAACCAAATTCCTGCCAAGCCCGCTCCGCCGCCACCCGTTCGCGGCCACGCGCCGATGCGGGCTTCGTGGCCGTCTGTTCGTCGACCCAGGCGCCGTCATGATCGCCGTAAACGCCGATCGTCGAGAGATAGACGATCGCGCGCAGCCCGCGCGCTTGCTTAAAGGCTTCGCTGCATGCTGATAGGACCGGATCGCCGTTTAGGTCCGGCGGAATGGAGACGAGCACATCATTCGCCTGAGCGATTGCGCTTGTGAGTTCCGGCGTGGGGCGCGTGCCGTCAAAGACGACGGTGGGCAAGCGGGCGCCGTCATAGGCGTTCAAGATCGCGGCGCGTTCGACGCCGCGTACCGTGCCGAAAATACGATCGAAATTTCTGCCGAACAGAGCGACGAAGTGTTCCGCACAATAGCCGAAGCCGAGGCACAGCAGCGTGGGCATCGGATCGTCAGTGCTCGCTTCGGGACGCCGTTGCCGCCGACCATTCCGCGATCACATCCGCATCTAGCTCGCCCGCCGCGCGCTTTTTCGCGCCGCGCTCTAGCCGCACAGGGTCGAGCCGGCCGAGCGCCCAGACGGCAGCGCCGCGAATAAGCGGCGAGCCGTCGTCGAGCAACCGCTCCGCTTCGGCGGCGAGACCGGCGTCCCCGGAATTGCCGATCGCGATCAGGACATTGCGGATAAAACGCGTTCGGCCGATACGCTTGACTGCGGTTTTGGCGAATAAAGCGCGGAACGCCGCGTCGTCGAGGCGGGCAAGATCCGCAAGCCGCGGTGCGCGCAAGGCGGCTCTCGCTGCAAGCTTCGCCTCGCGGCCGGCGACGGCGAATTTGTTCCACGGACATACCGCAAGGCAATCGTCGCAGCCATAGATGCGATTGCCCATCAAGGAGCGCAGCTCGCGCGGGATGGCGCCCTTATGCTCGATAGTAAGGTATGAAATGCAGCGCCGCGCATCGAGCCGGTACGGCGCGGGAAAGGCCGCCGTCGGGCAAACATCGAGGCAGGCGCGGCAATTGCCGCAATGGTCGCGTTCGGCTTGGTCCGGCGGCAGATCGAGCGTGGTGAAGATGGCGCCGAGAAACAGCCACGAGCCGAGTTGCCGCGACACCAGGTTGGTATGTTTGCCCTGCCAGCCGAGGCCCGCGACGGCAGCGAGCGGCTTCTCCATGACGGCTGCGGTATCGACAAATACCTTGATGTCGCCGCCGGCATTGTCGATCAGCCAGCGCCCCAGCGTTTTCAGCCGCGGTTTGATGACGTCATGATAGTCGTCGCCACGGGCATAAACAGAAATGTCGCCGCGCCAGCGCTCTTGGAGAATCGCCAGCGGGTCATTGTGCGGTCCGTAGTTGAGACCGAGCATGACAATCGAACGAACCTCGGGCCACAACACGCGCGGGTCGCCGCGCCGGCCGGAATTGGCCGCCAGCCACGCCATGTCGCCGTGGGCGCCAGCGGCGAGGAATTGGCGCAATCGCTCCGCGGCATGTGGGATCGCATCCGGCCGTGTGACGCCGACGACGTCAAAGCCTTGCGCGTGCGCGGCCGCAGCCAGCGCCGATTTCAGCGCAGCCGCGGTCAGAAATCGAGATTGGCGTAGCTTGGCGACGGCGGCAGGCCGGGCAGCGTTACCTCGAGCAACCCGCGGAACGACGGTCGCGATTTGATCCGCGCGTACCAATTCTTGGCGGTCTCGTCTTCGTCCCACGGCACATCGCCCAGATAATCGACGGTCGACAAATGCGCCGCCGCCGCCAGATCTGCATAGCTCAGAGTATGGCCGGCAAGCCAATCGCGCTGGCGGATGAGCCAGCCGATATAGGCCAGATGGTACTTGATATTGCTCTTTGCCGCACGCAGCGTTTCCATGTCCGGGGAGCCGCCGCCGCTGCCGGTCGGGATGAAACGCTTATAGACCCGCTCCGTCGCCAGCGCGCCGGAGACTTCCTCGAAAAACTTGTCGTTGAACCAGCTCATCAGGCGGCGCACTTCGATGCGTCCTGCACGGTCGGTCGGCAACAGCCGGAACTCGCCGAGCGTGAGACCGCGGGTCTCGTCGAGATATTCGGCGATGACGCCCGCTCCTGGCACCGGCGGCGCGCCTTCTTCCACCAGGACCGGCGTCGTTCCCGCCGGATTGAGCAGCAAAAACTCCTCGCGCCGCTCCCAGACCCGCTCCTCCACCAGCCGCGGCTGCAATCGGTACTCTTCGAGCACCAGCCGCACAAAGCGGGAATGCGGGCAAATCGGATGATGAAATAATGTCAGCATGACCTCGCGAGCCTTGCCCGAATCTTATCCTTGCGTCAAAAGGTTGACGAAAAGATTCTGCAAGTCTCCTCTCCTCATCCCGTCGCCAGGGGCGCCCTTTTCCCGCCGCGGAGTTCATGATGATCTTAGACGTGCTCAAAGCGATCGTCCTCGGCATTGTCGAGGGCATCACCGAATTTCTTCCGGTGTCATCAACCGGACATCTGCTGCTGGTCGGTCATTTCCTGGGCTTCGACGACGAGTCTTTCGGAAAATCGTTCGACGTCCTCATTCAGCTCGGTGCAATTCTGGCCCTGCTGTCGATTTACTTTACGCGGCTGTGGCAGCTTTTTCTGGGGATGTTCAGCAATCGCGAGGACCGACGCTTCGTCGTGGGGGTACTGGTCGCATTTTTGCCCGCCATGGTGATCGGGGCGCTGGCTTATGGCTACATCAAGAGCGTGCTGTTCAACGTCTGGATCGTCTGCGCCATGTTTGTCGTCGGAGGCATTGTCCTGTTGTGGATCGACCGCCTCGACCTGAAGCCCCGCTATCACGACGTCAAGAAATTCGCGATGCCGATGTATCTCGGCATCGGCGTGATCCAATGCCTGTCGATGGTGCCGGGGGTATCGCGTGCCGGCGCCACCATTGTCGGAGCGATGCTGTTCGGCGCCGATAAGCGGACCGCCACGGAGTTTTCCTTTTGGCTGGCCATGCCGACCATGGTCGGCGCCTTCGCATTCGAATCTTTCAAGAACCGGCACGAATTCGCCTCCGGTAGCAATACGCTGATCATTGCCATCGGCTTTGCGGTATCCTTCGTGTGCGGCTGGTTCGTGGTCAAGCGGCTCCTTGGTTACGTTGCCCAGCACGGTTTCGCGCTGTTCGCGTGGTGGCGGATCATCCTCGGCGCGCTCGGCCTTGTCGCCCTGGCGTTCGGGCTGTGAAACGATCCCCGATCTGGGTTAACATGAAATCGCGCGATGCAATTGATCGCGTGAATTCGGATGAACCGCGAGAGGATCGACCAATGGCGAAGAATAAGAAATCGGACAGTGTTTACCGGGTAATCGACGTTGTCGGCGTCAGCGATAAATCATGGGAAGACGCCGGCCGACTCGCCGTGGCGACGGCTGCCGGTTCGCTGCGCGATTTGCGCGTTGCGGAAGTCACCAAGATGGACATGAGGGTGGAGCACGGCAAAGTCACGGCTTTTCGCACCCGCGTCGCGCTCTCGTTCAAATACGAGAGTTGACGGCGCCGCATCGAAATTCTGAAACATACTTTGCTCATTTCCGCGCCAGCGGGAATCCAGACCTGCGTCCCATTGATTGCATGGATATTGCTGGGTTCCTGCTTACGCGGGGACAAGCGAATGCGGTCAAGCCGCGTGCGGATTGAACTGGCCGGCTTTGCGGAAGCGCCACAGATAGGTCGGGACGATGGCGTCGATCGATTCCGGCGTCATGTCGAGCGCTTCGAGCGTGCGGCCGTCGCGCTTGGCCGCATCGGAGACGACATTGTCGACCTTAAGGAGCTCGACCTGATCCGGCGTGATCGGCGGCTTCGGCAACAGCTGCAGGAATACCGCTTGCAGCTTCATGAGTCCAAATGGCACCGGCACCAGCAAGCGGCGGCGCCCGATGGTGGCGAGAACGAATTCCATCAATTCCTTGAACGTGCGCACGTCCGGGCCGCCAAGTTCATAGATCGTGCCCGGCTTGAGACCGCCGTCGACGGCTTTGCCGATCGCCTCGCCGACGTCGCCGGCGAACACCGGCTGCATGCGGGTGTGGCCGCCGCCGACCAGCGGCAGCACAGGCGACATGCGCGCCAGCGCCGCGAAGCGATTGAAAAAGTCGTCTTCGGGACCGAACACGATCGACGGCCGCATAATGATCGCGTCGCTTTGCGCGGCCAGCACGCGCGCTTCGCCCTCCCCCTTGGCGCTCGCGTAATGCGAGGCTGCGTTTGGATCGGCGCCGATTGCCGAGATGTGGATCAGCGGCGCGCCGACTGCGGCGGCGGCGCGCGCCACCGCTTCGGCGCCGACCGTCATCACTGCGTCGAAGCCCTGGTTGCCGCGCTCAAACAGGATGCCGACCAGATTGACGACGCTGTCGGCGTCACGCATCGCCGCGGCGACCGAATCCGGATAGCGCAGATTGGCCTGGACGGCATGGATCTGACCGACCCGGCCCATCGGCTGCAAATGGCCGGTGAGTTCCGGGCGGCGCACCGCGACGCGAATGCGGTAGCCGCGACGGGCAAGCGCACGGACCACGTGACGGCCGAGAAAGCCCGAGCCGCCGAATACGGTGACGAGCGTTTCAAGTTTGCTTTTGATCGCCATGCGCCGCGGGATACATGATCGGTTTCGTGCTGTATAGGGGATTACGAAGTCACCCGTATGAGCCCAATGGCATGCGGTTGAGCACGCCCCTAACCCCTTCGATTGACAAGGGGATGACCGCTCTCGTACCTATCGCCGCACGGCCTGACGCCCTGCCCAGGTGGCGGAATTGGTAGACGCACTAGTTTCAGGTACTAGCGCCGAGAGGCGTGGAGGTTCGAGTCCTCTCCTGGGCACCAATTCGAATTTCGCATTTGATTCGGTTGAGTATTCCGAAAACAACATCGCTAATGCCAAGCAAATCCGGCGCCGTCAGCCGTAGAGATGATTGCGCCCACTTCTCGATTCCTGCTGCAGCGGAGGAACGATGAAAGGCATCATAATGGCGGGGGGCACCGGCAGTCGTCTTTTTCCGGTGACGGCCGTGGTTTCGAAGCATCTGCTGCCGGTCTTCGACAAGCCGATGATATATTATCCCCTGGCAACGCTGATGTTCGCCGGAATTCGCGATTTTCTTATCGTCACGACCCCGCGGGACAGTCCGTTGTTTCAGCAGTTGCTGGGGGACGGATCGAGTTTCGGATTGCGGTTTTCTTATGCCGTTCAACAGAAGCCGCGCGGTTTGGCCGATGCTCTTATCGTCGGCCGCGACTTCGTCGGAACCGATCGCGTTGCGCTGATCCTTGGCGACAACATCTTTTACGGTCATGGCCTGCCGCAGCAATTGGAAAAAGCCGTAGCACGAACCAATGGCGCGACGGTGTTCGGATATACCGTCAATTCGCCGCAGCAATTCGGTGTCGTTGAACTCGATAGTTCCGGGCGCGCGCTGTCGATCGAGGAAAAGCCTGCGCGACCGAAATCGAACGTGGCGGTTACCGGCCTTTATTTCTACGACAACGACGTTCTCAATATTGCGGCCGCGATCAGGCCGTCGGCACGAGGCGAGCTGGAGATTACCGACGTCAACCGCGCATATCTCGCAAGAGGCGATCTGTACGTCGAGATTTTGGGACGCGGTTATGCCTGGCTCGACACCGGCACGCATGCCTCGCTGGTCGAAGCCAGCCATTTCGTACAGATCCTGGAGCAACGCCAGGGCATGCGGATTGCCTGTCCGGAGGAAATCGCGTTGCGTCTCGGCTATATTTCGCTGGATCAGTTTCATAGTCTTGCGCAAAAATATGCGCAAAGCAGCTATGGCGAATATCTGTTGTCGGTGCACCGATCCTTTCTGAGCTAGAGGGCACATGCAATTTCGCGGCTCTACGATCTTCATTACCGGCGGCGCCGGATTTATTGGATCGGCGGTCGTTCGACATCTGCTTGGCGAGTCGGAAGCCTTCGTCGTCAACATCGACAAGTTGACTTACGCCGCAAATCTCCAATCGATTCCGCAGGCCGAGGGTAACGCGCGCTATGCATTCGCCAAAGTCGACATTTGCGATGGGGCGGCGCTGCGTGCCTTATTCGACCGTTATCAACCGCGGGCGGTCTTGAACCTCGCGGCCGAAAGCCACGTCGACCGCTCGATCGACGGTCCAGCCGAATTCATTCGCACCAACATCGTCGGCACGTTTACGTTGCTGCAGGAGGCGCTGCGGTACTGGCGTGGGCAAAATGCGCAACTAAGCGGAGCGTTTCGGTTCCTGCATGTCTCGACGGACGAAGTCTATGGCTCGCTTGACGCCGACGGTCGTTTTACCGAGACGACGGCCTATCGGCCTCGTTCGCCCTATTCGGCGAGCAAGGCGTCATCCGACCATTTGGTGCGTGCTTGGCGTGAAACCTACGACTTGCCGACGCTGATCACAAATTGCTCCAACAATTACGGCCCCTATCAGTTTCCGGAAAAATTAATCCCGCACATGATCATCCGCGGATTGGCCGAACAGGAACTGCCGATTTACGGCAACGGCAAAAATGTGCGCGATTGGCTTTACGTCGACGACCACGCGCAGGCTCTCACAGCCGTGCTGCAACATGGCCGCGTGGGCGACACCTACAATATTGGCGGACGAAACGAACGCACGAACCTGGATGTCGTTCATGCCGTGTGCGACCTCCTCGATCACGTTCAGCCCTCCGACAAAGGGCCGCGGCGCCATTTGATTAAATTCGTCGACGACCGGCCCGGCCATGACCTGCGCTATGCAATCGATGCGACGAAACTGGAACGCGAAATCGGCTGGCGCGCCAAGGAGAATTTTGAAACGGGAATAGAGCGAACGGTCAAATGGTATGTCGCGGAACGCCGCTGGTGGGAGTCAATTTTGGCGGGAGGCTACAAGGCGCAACGGCTCGGAATTGCCTGACGCGACGGCAGCCGCCGTCATTCGTCAAGCGGGCCTACAAATGCATCGAGTTCGGCGGCGAGCGCTCGATCCCATGTCGGCGGGTCAATGCCGAACACTTGACGTAAACGCGTCAGGTCCAGACGGCAATTCGCCGGCCGCGCCGCCCTGACGGGATAATCCTTGGTCGCAACCGGTGCGATGCTTTCGACGGCAAGTCGAACACCCCGCGCCTTCAGGCCTTCGACGATTGCAACGGCAAAGCCGTACCAGCTGGTTTCACCCGCCGCCGCGATATTGAGCACGCCCTTTGCCGTAGCAAAACGATCCGCGAGCGACGGATCGCCCGGGCCGATAATTTGAGTCACCGAATCGGCAATCAGCCGCGCCGATGTCGGTGCGCCGATTTGGTCGGCAACGATCTGTAATGCTTTCCGTTTTTTGGCGAGGTCGGCAATGGTGCGCAGGAAATTCTCGCCATGCGCAGCATATACCCATGACGTGCGCACAATGAGATGCGGACCGCCCGCCGAGCGGATTGCCTCGTCGCCCGCGTGCTTGCTCGCGCCATAGACCGATAACGGGTTCGCCTTATCCTCTTCGCGCCATGGACGGCTGCCGGCGCCATCGAACACGTAATCCGTCGAGAAATGCACGAGAAGCGCCCCCCGGTCTGCCGCCCACCGGGCGATGGCACCGGGCGCCTCGGCATTAACGCGGAACGCCAGTTCCTTCTCGTCCTCGGCGCGGTCCACCGCCGTGTAAGCAGCGGCATTCACGATCATGTCCGGGCGAAGGCCATCGAGAACTGACGGAACAATATCCGACCGAGCGAGATCGAGCACATTTCGGTCAGCGGCAATAATCGGCCCTAACGGCTCAAGGTTCTTGACCAGCGCGCTCCCGATCTGCCCGGTCACGCCGGTGACCATCACGCGCATCGGCGTTACGTCTCATAAGCGGGCAGCGCCGGCACATCGGCGAGCAGTGGCGCCGCGGCATCGCGCATCGACAACGTCGGGGTGTCGATGCCCCAATTGATGCCGAGAGCAGGATCGTTCCAGCGTACGGCGATCTCGTCAGCGGGGCTATAATATTCGTCGCATTTATAGAAGAAGTCCGCGGTTTCCGAGAGCACCACAAAGCCATGGGCGAAACCGCGCGGCACCCAGATTTGACGCCGGTTCTTCTCGTTCAATTCGACGGCGACATGTTGCCCGAACGCCGGGCTGCCCAAGCGAACGTCGACGACAACGTCAAGCACCGCACCGCACAGGACGCTCACGAGCTTACCCTGGCGCCTTGGATTTTGCAGGTGGAGACCGCGCAGCACGCCGCGAACAGAACGCGACAGGTTGTCCTGCACGAACGGCCGGGCGACGCCGTGCAATGCATAGCGATCCGCATTGTAGATTTCAAAAAAGTCGCCGCGGCGGTCGGCGACCACCGTGGGTTCAATGATCAGGACATCTGGGATTGTAGTGCGAACGACGTTCATTCCCGCAGGGACCTAGTTGGCCGTACCGGCTGCCATAATAGCGCAGGTCGCGGCCGGGCGGTGAGGAGACGACGGGTGTCATCCCCACCCCGATAAGTCCTGGATCTGCTCCGTCGGCGGGCGAGCCGAAGCACGCCGGTATCAAGCCGGCGCCTTTAGCGATTGGAATATCGCAGGTCGTCGAAGTCACGCGATTGAAGATGCTGATCGAACCCCCAGCGTTCGACTTGCGCGAAGGCTTCGTCGAATTCCTCGCGCGGCAGCGGCTTGTCGATAAACTGCTCGCCGCGGCCGAACTTGGTAAAATCCCACGGATGATAGGTCTCGAATTCGGGCGGAACCGCAAGTTTCCAGAGCGGCAAGTACTTCGGCAGATTAGCCTCCAGCGCCTGCTCGGCGCGACGAAGCGCGCGAATATATCCGTGCACGACCTCCGATGTCGCCGCGGCGGGAACCCACCATAACGTCTTGAAGCGATCCTCGATGATCTTGCGCAGGCCGAGTTGCTCGGCCATGGCGATCTGCGGCGGCAACAGGCTCGCCGCCTCGACCTCGCCGTTGAGCAGCGCCTTGAGCCGCGCGCCGAAGCCGCCGGTATTGACGGTCTTGATGCGGTCGAGCGGCAGGTATTTTTCCAAGCGATAAGGCACGTTGAAGTGGCTGCCAGCGCGCATGCCGACCGCAACCGGCACGTCGGCGAGATCTTGCGGTTGCCGGATTTTCGAACCCGACCGCACGAAAATGGCCCAGGGCGAAACGCCATAGCCTTCGGTGACGACGCGACCCATGCCGGCGCTGGCGTTGCAGATCGTTCCCCACAGGCAGGCGCCCTGCACGACATCTTCTTTGTCGTCAGTGTAAGGCCGGTCCTGCGGCCGATGGAAATAGTCGAAGTCCTTCCAGCTCGATTGGGTGCCCCGGAAGGTCTTCCAGTCGAACGCCACGTCGAGACCTTCCGCGGCGAAGTAGCCCTCTTGCATCGCGACGAAATCATTCAGTCCCATGCCCTTGGGCGCTACTTTCACCGGTGTGAGGCTTGTGGCCATGACGAAGCCCTCCCTGTTATCTCGGTCTCATTTTCATCACCGATCAACGACAGCGTGGCCTGCTCATAGCGCCCGGTCCCCATCGTGCCGTCGGCAAAAATGTGGTGGTCGGCGATCCATTCGAAGGATTCTTGGAAAGTCTCCTTGGTGTAGGGCTCGAACACCAGCCGCTCGCCGGGGCCCCAGCGCCGCGTGTCCATCAGCGCATGGAAGCGGTCGGGAAATTCGTTCTTGTAGTAGTGCGTGTAAAGCTCCGGCCGCAGGTCGATGTCGCGTTGCGCCTTGCGCAGCGCGCGGAAGAACTTGCGCAGGTCTTCCGGATCGGGATCGCCGTGGATCATGGTGGCGATCATGAAGGTGGTGTCGGTCACTTTGCGGAAGCCGAGCTGCTCGGCAAAATAATATGGGCCGCTGAACAGGTTCACTGCCGGCGCCGTGCCGTCGATCAGCTTCTCCATGCGGGCGAACAGCATGCCATCGGCGTAGGTGAGATTGATTTGCTCCGGCTTGAGATAGGCTTCGAGCGCCTGCACCGTCGCGTAATGGCTGCCGGACTGGTAGCCGACCGAGATCGGGACGCCGGCAAGGTCCGCGGGCGTTTTGATCGCGGAATTGGCGGCCACGAAGATTCCCGCCGGCGCCACCGAATAGACGTCAGTGTACATGCGGCCGAGTCCCTTCGATGCCGCGACATTGACCGTCCAATGACAGGCACAGCTCACGTTCGACTTGCGGCCTTCTTCGAACGATTGGAAGGCGCCGACCTTGTCGCCCTTGTCGTGGATCTTGCCGCCGGTCGTGCGCACCTGTTCACGGAATTCGTAATCGAGGCTTTCGGCACGGAAATAGCCCTTCTCCTCGGCCACCCATTCCTGCAGGCGGAAATGCGGTTCGATCAGAAACTTTGCCATTGGTCTTCCTCCGGTATTGGCGTCTTTCAGCAGCTGAATTGCCCATTAGTAGGAATGCGGCCGCGCTCGGCAACGCGGCGGGCGCGGATCATCTTGACGTGATCGTCCATCAGGGCACGCGCGCCGCTTGGGTCGCGCAGCTCGATGAGATCGGCGAGCTTGGTGTGGATTTCCAGAATGTGCCGCGCCAGCTTGGGCGTCGCGGTGACGTTGCGGCGCGGCCACGATACGTGTTCCAGCGAAATCAGTTGCACGATGATGACGCGGTTGTGCGAGGCTTCGGCGACCGCCAAATGAAAGTCACGCGATAGCCGGGTGAATTCGTCGAGATCGCCGATTGCCGCCTCCGCCTCGCTGAGCAAGCGGCGCAACTTCGTCACGTCGGCCGGCGTCGCATTTTCGGCGGCCAGCTCGGCGCCCAGCGTCTCGATCGCCCGCTGCGCGTCCATGATCTCGGCGGCGCTCACCCCGGTGAGATCGAGCTGTACGGCAAGCGCTTCGGCGAACAGGCGCGGATTGCCGTGCGCGATGCGGGCGCCGCCGCCCTTGCCCATGCGGATTTCGACGATGCCGAGCGCTTCCAGCGTACGCAGCGCGTCGCGCGCGACAATGCGGCTGGCATGGAAGCGCGCTGCCAAATCCTTTTCCGTGCCGAGAAAATCGCCCGGTTTGAGCCGCCTGGCGAACAGCGCATCGCGCACTTCTGCCACCACCTGCGCCGACAACGAGGAGGAGCGGCCCGCGAACATGATGCGTGCGGTCAAATCGCCGCTGGTCGGCGTCACGGTTTGCCTGGCTCGCGGGTGGCCCATCGAACGCAGTGTAAGGGCTGGCATTAAAATAGTAAAGATAGTATCTTTTAGGGGATTATGTACTTGACGTACTTAAAGTCAACGGTATCTAATTACCTCCGGCCGGACATAGCGGGAAAATTTTATCGTTATCCACTTGCGAAGCAGTCGTGTGTTGGAGTCTTCTTACGAAAAGAAGGGGCCGCACCCGTTTCCGCGAGAACGGCCCGCTTCCCCATCCCGTTAAGGGATGTCACTACCGAACGGCGTCGGAAACCGCCGTTCGGGCGCCCGCTACCCCGTCGGGGGCAGAGGGAGCGCGCCAGTCAGGCACTACCTAAGAGTCGGGTTAGCGCCATATGCTAGCCCGACTCACTACTTATCCTGGTGCTTCCAAAGTCGGGGATTTGGCAATCACCCACAAGGCTTTAAACAATTCTGTCCACAGACCACACATGACCAAAAACGATCAATCTCGCGACGAAGTCCTGCGGCGAATGCTGAAAACGCCGCCCGCGCCTCACAAGCCTATCGGCAAGCGGAGGCTGCACGATGAAGGCAGAAAAACAAAAGAAACCGAACGCGGCTCAAGAAAAAAAGAAGTCAATTAAAATTATTGGCGTCTGGTTGGCCCAGGTGATTCTAGTTCTGACAGGGAATCTCGCACTGGCGGCCAGTTTGAAAGCCCTAAAATCATATTCCGTGCTGCAGTTACGGTTAGTGACACAAAATAGCTCTGGCCTCCTAGAGTCTCCATTTGAACCCGGATCGCTGCGGTCTGGGGTTGATCGTCTCCGAAAATGCCTTGCGCTAAAAACGCAGGAATCGCGACCACAAGGCCCAGATCAACGGGCGCTTTAGAGTTCATTGCGCTTTCTCCATTTCAGGAAGCGTCGTGCTTGTTGCTTAAGAGACAGTCCCGTGAGGCCGTCGATAAGTCAGTCGCTTACCAGTGATGCCCTGTAATGCTTTTTCGGCGCGTCTTTCATCGTTGATGCCTAATGCGATGCGGTGTGAGTAACGGAAGTCAAATTCGGACAGATATCTATGAAGGTGCTTTTCAGAACAATGCTGGTAGATGCCGCGCATACCGCGTTTGAAAATGCTAAAATAACCCTCAACGGTGTTCGTGGTCACATCGCCGCGAACGTATTCATGCGCGCTATGTTTCACGGTCTCATGAGACGCGAAGTGGAGACCGATGCTAGGCGAGGTGCCTTCATCGGTCATAAAGCGGCTCTTACGGTCGGCATTCGTAAACAAGATGTTCTGCATCGTTTCATTGGTCAGATCGGCGACGTGAACCGAACGGGCACCCCCGCCGCGCTCCACAAGGGTCATGACGCGGGATTTCCCGCCCGGCCCCGGTTTGCCGCGACGGCGTGCCTTCATGGCCGGGTCGGTGTCAACGTCCTTTTGACCGATGTAGGTCTCATCGCTCTCAATGATCTTGCCTTCGCCGCCGAGCGGAGGAAGCGCGCCACGCTCCGCCATCCCTTCGCGGATGCGATGCGACATGAACCAAGCGGTCTTATAGGAGACGCCAAGCATACGCATGAGTTGGTGGCTGGAAATGCCCTTCTTGGAAGCCGTCAACAGGTGCGCCGCGTAAACCCACTTGTTCAAGGGAACGTGGCTGGATTCAAACACGGTCCCTACAGTTACGCTAAAGGGCTTCTCACATTCGTTGCACTTATACACGCCCGGTCGCGTGCTTTTGCCCCTCAGCTTGTGGATGTGCTTAGGGTCTATATTGCCGCAATGCGGGCAATATGGCCCTTGCGGCCAAAGGAGGCCTTCCAAGTGCTTGCGGGCCGCTGTCTCGTCCGTGTAAATCTTCTGCAATTTCATGGCCTTAACCTCAATGTAAGACCATTGTACTCCACTGCGTTTAGTACGTCAAGTACATAATCGCCTATCTTTTTAGAACCGCCGTCGCAAAAAGGATCGGGAGGACCGACCATGACCAAGCAGCGGATCAGCTACGTGCCGCTCGACAAGATGGACGCGAGGATGCGGGCCGAGATGGACCGGTGTCGGCGCGAGGGCACGCCGCGCCCCGAAAGCTCGGCGATCCGCGCCCATGTGCCGGCCTGCTTTTGGTTCTTCGCCGAGTCCTGGCACAATATCTACCGCACCGGTGTGCTCGATCATGCGATCAAGGAATTATGCCGGCTCTATGTGTCGCGCTCGGTCACTTGCGAATATTGCGGTAATCAGCGCTCGATGAAGGCGACGCGGAGCGGCGCGCTTATTGAGGATCAGGTGCTGGATCTGCTGAACTTCGAGAGCTCGACTAAGTATAACGAGCGCCAAAAAGCTGCGCTGGCCTATGCTGAAGCCGTTGTCTGGCGCGCCGACACCGACGACGCGTTCTGGGACCGGATGCATCGGCATTTCAGCGAGCCGGAACTTGTCGAGCTTGGCTGCATGATCGGACTTACGCTCGGCCAGCAGAGCTGGCTGCGGCTCCTCGGTATTGAACACCATGAAGTGCTCGCCGGCACTTCGGCGTCGATGGCGCCAGGCTACGAGGACGCCAAGCATCTCAAGGCGGCAAAATCGCAAGCCGACTATTGGGCGAAAGCGAAGCTGCCGGCGTCCAAATCCGTTAAGCGCCGCTAGGCCGCGCTGGAAAATGGCCGCCAAACGCGCTTGTCATGGCTGGCGGTCGCCACGACGACGATACATTGTCCTTGCTTCATGAGATCGGCTTCGAGTGCGTCGGTCTGCCTCGGACGGCCGACGCCGTCATGACCCATGCCGCCAATGAGGATTTTCCTCGCCTCCCGGCGGGCGAAGTCGAACACCTCCGCGGGGACGCCGTCGTCGAACACAATGACGTCGGCCGATTGCAGCGCACGGATCGCGCGTAGCGTCAGCAATTCGGGATCGCTACCGTCAAGGCTGACCAAGGTGACCGAGCCGTGCTCCAGCGCACGGCCAGCGCCGATGCAACGATCAAAGTCGGCCTGACAAGGAGTGTTGCCTACATTCGCCATCGCATGAGCGGCGAAAAGCCGCCAGAATTTGCGTCGTCCGGCGAAAGCCAAGCCGGAGGACTTCACCCCATCGCGCCAACGCGCAGCGGCAGCAATCCAATGTGAAATTCCCTGCGGCAGGATTGCTTCGATCTTGCCGCGGATCGCCTGGGCAAAAGCCGGCGCCGCGCCGTCGGTCGAAATGCCGATCACAAGGGGCGAGCGGTTGACGATGGCGCCGAAGGAAAAATCGCAAAACTCCGGCTTGTCGATAATGTTGACCGGCACGCCCGCGGCGCGCGCGGCGCGGAAAAATGCCGCCGCTCTCTCATCATCGCGGAAATCGCCGATCGCGAGCGCCGCACCGCGCAAATCCGCCGCGATCCATTCCCGCCGATGAATGACAATTCCCCCGCGCGGCGTATCGCCGGCGGCCTGTTGTATTTCGTCCGAAACATCGGCGCAAAAAACTTCGACTCGGGCGCCTGACGCCGACAGCAACTCCGCCTTCCACGCCGCGGCCGGGCTGCCGCCGGCGATGACCGCGCGCTTTTCCTGCAACGCGAAGAACAGCGGCAACCGCGCCAAAGCGCCAAACCGCTCGGGCTTGTTTTCAACGCTTTTGTGATCACCGCTCATGCCGTGCGCAGCTGACCTGCATTGGCATGAAAATCGCGGCCATTGGCTGTCTTGGCGACAAAACCGGCGCGGATGGCGAAAGCGCCAAAGCGCTCTCTCGGCTGCCTCTCGCGCGCGTAAGCCGCGAACACCGGGTCGAGCGCGGCGACCAGTCCCGCGCGGTCGAGATCTTCGCCATAGAGCTTGTTAAGTCGCGAACCGTCGAAGGCGCCGCCGAGATAGAGATTGTAACGGCCGGGTCCTTTTCCGACCACGCCGATCTCGGCGAGATACGGCCGCGCACAGCCGTTCGGGCATCCGGTCATGCGGATCGTGATATCGTCGGCGGAAAGGCCATGCGCGGCGAGACGGCCATCGAGCGCGGCGAGAAGTTCGGGCATGTAACGCTCGCTTTCGGCGAGGGCGAGACCGCAGGTCGGCAGCGCGACACACGCCATGGAATTGCGGCGCAGGCCCGACCACGGCGCGAGCAACCCTGCGTCGCGCGCGATCGTCTCGATTTGTCCATGTTGTTCCGTCGGCACATTGGCGACGATCAAATTCTGATTGGGCGTGATGCGGAGCTCGCCGTCGTGAATTTGCGCGATGCGCCGCAGCGCCGAAAGCTGCGCCCCCTCACCGCGGTCGATGAGCCGTCCGTTCTGCACGAATAACGTGAGGTGCGCCTTGCCGGCGGCGCCCTCGCTCCAGCCGTAACGATCGCCGCTGGAGGTAAACTGGAATTCCCTGGCCGGCGCGAGCCTCACCTTGGCGCGCCGTTCGACCTCGGCGCGGAAAGCCTCCAGCCCGCGATCCTCGATGGTGAATTTAAGTCGCGCGTGCTTGCGGTCATTGCGGTCGCCCCAGTCGCGCTGCACCGTGACGACGGCTTCGGCAATCGCGACGGCGTCATTCGTTTCGCAAAACCCAAGGACGTCAGCGGTGCGCGGATAGGTCGCCGGCTCGCCATGTGTCATTCCCATGCCGCCGCCAACTGTGATGTTCCAGCCCGCGATTTCTCCGGCCGCGTCGATAATGGCGATAAAACCAAGATCGTTGGCGAAAACGTCGACATCGTTCGACGGCGGCACCGCCACGACTGCCTTGAATTTGCGCGGCAGATAGGTCTTGCCGTAGATCAACTCGACAACCTCGTCCTCGCCGCCGACGATCCGTTCGCCGTCGAGCCAGATTTCGCGGTAGGCCGGCGTCTGCGGCATCAGGCGCTCGGAAACAGCGCGGGCGAGCGCCAATGCGCCGGCATGCGCGCGCGACTGCTCGGGGGTGCCGCAGCACACCACGTTGCGATTGACGTCGCCGCAAGCAGCGATGGAATTGAGCAGCGCGGCATCGATAGAGCGCAACGTCGATTTCAAGTTCGATTTGATGACGCCGTGCAATTGCACCGTCTGGCGCGTGGTCAGCCGCATCGTGCCGTTGCCGAAATCGCGCGCGACTTGATCGAGCGCGAGCCATTGCAGGTTCGTCAGGACCCCGCCCGGAATACGAACGCGGATCATAAAGGCGAACGCCTTCTCCATTTTCTTGCGCGTGCGCTCGGGCCGCAGGTCGCGGTCGTCCTGCAGATACATGCCGTGGAATTTGACCAGCTGCTGATCGTCATCGGCGATGGCGCCGGTGATCTCTTCGCGCAGGCCATGCGCCAGTGTGCCACGCAGGTAATCGCTCGCTTCCTTGATGCGCTCGTTGCGCGAGACTTCGTCGGTCATGATCGTCAATCCCGATTGGGATCAGTAAACGTCTTGCAGGTAGCGCTTCTCGCGCTCCAGGCTGGCGATGGCGGCATCGGCCGCCTCCGGCGTGAGCGATTTCACGTCGGCATAAGCGCGCGTCAACGTCGTCCGCACGTCCTTCGCCATCGCCTTGGCGTCGCCGCAGACATAGAAGTGAGCGCCATGGTCGAGCCAATCGACGAGTTCGCGGCGGCGATCCCACATTTTGTGCTGCACATAGATTTTCTCCGGCCGGTCGCGGGAGAAGGCCACGTCCATCCGGGTCAGCGAGCCATCTTTCAGCGCCTCCTGCCACTCAAGCTGGTACAGAAAATCGTGAGTGAAGTTGCGGTCACCGAAGAACAGCCATCTTTTGCCCTTGGCTTGCGTCACGCGCCGGTCCTGAACGAAAGCGCGGAACGGCGCCACGCCAGTTCCGGGACCGACCATGATGATGTCGCGTCCGGGATCGGGCAGCGCAAAATGCCGGTTGGGCCGAAGCTTTACCCGCACCCGGGCGCCACGTTTGAGCCGTTCGGCAACATAGCTGGAGGCAACCCCTTTACGCGCGCGGCCATGGGCGGCGTATCGCACGGCGGAAACCAGAATATGCGCCTCGTCTGCGGCGTCGCGGCGCGACGAAGCGATCGAATAGGCGCGCGGGCTGAGCGGTCGCGTCAATCCACGCAGCTGCTCGGCGCTCAGAGCAGATGGAAAGTTTGCAACGAGGTCGATGAGCTGGCGGCCCGCGATCCAGCCACGCGCCTGTCCTTCGGAGATGAGCGTCTTGACGTCGCGGTGTCCGGTCAGCGCCGTATAAGAGTCGAGCGTCTTGAGCGAAAGCGTCGTCACGTCGCGAGCCGTGAGGAGCTCGCCCCGTAAGGCGTCATCTTTTGACAGGCTCGTCAGCGCGAGCAGCTCGTCGACATAAGCTGGATCGTTTTCGGCGTAGAGGTCGAACAAATCGCCGGGATCATAGGCCGGCACCGCGCCGTCGAATGCGAGCGCGAGATGAATGGTCTCCTTGCCCGAGCGCGACGAATTCAGGTTCACGTGGTCGATAATCTCGGCTTCAACAATGCCCGGGTTTGATTTGGCGGCGGCGTTGCCGGAAAAATCGACCTCGATGACGCGGCTGCGCTCGGCGTCCGGCGGCGTTAGCGCCTTAAGTGCGGCGCCGATCCAGTTGGCGGCCGGTTCGGCGAAGTCGAGATCGCAATCGACGCGTGCGACGATCCGTTTCGCCCCGAGCTCGGCGAGCCGCTCGTCGATTCTTTTGCCGACGGCACAGAACTCCGCGTAGGCGGTATCGCCCAGCGCCAATACTCCGTAAGCCACACCATCGAGACGCGGCGCGCCCTCTTTCATCAGCGCGCTGTAAACTCGGGCGGCTCGTCCAGGCGGTTCGCCCTCACCCCAAGTGGCGGCGATCACCGCGAGGCGCGGCGCGCTGGCGAGTGCCGCGAGGTCGAGATCGGCCATATCGATCAGCGTCGGCCTGAACCCAAGCTTGCGCGACTGCCTGGCCATATCGGATGCAAGCTTCTCGCAATTGCCGGTCTCGCTTGCGAATATGATGGTGAGTGGCTCGGCCGAGTGCGCTGCGGTGGAAGGGTGCGCGGTGCCGGCTGCCTGCTCAACTCCGGCCAGGAATCCCGCAAGCCACGCCCGCTGCACCGCGGTCGCCGGGCCGATCACGCGATTGAGCAACTCAACGTCCTCTTCCGAGAACGGCGCGGTATTTGGAATTGCGGCAATTGCACGCGACATACCGGAACTCCTACAGGAGCCCTTAGATAGAAGCTTATTCTAAGCAGGCGCAAGAAGCGCCTCGAAATAAGAAGGAATTACCTCCATAGCGGGGGGTCTATGGTGCAATAATTTCCCTTGTTCCGGGTCGGGTTAGTTCGAAATAGCCCTTGGAATTCAACGCTACGCGGGCGATAACACGCGCCCATGTCGACCCTCCGTCTGCATCGCGGCGATCTGCCGGACATTTCGCGCTATCGAGGCGCGGTCGCGATTGACACCGAAACCATGGGCCTCGACTTGGATCGTGACCGGCTATGCGTCGTGCAACTGTCGCCGGGCGACGGCACTGCCGACGTGGTGCAAATCCCACCGCGTGCCAAAGAAACGCCGAACCTGGCGCCCAACCTCAAGCGGCTTCTGACCGACAAGAGCCTGCTCAAGATTTTTCATTTCGCCCGGTTCGATCTCGGCATGTTGTGCAGGACGTTCGGCGTGATGCCGGAGCCGGTCTACTGCACCAAGATCGCGTCGCGGCTGACCCGTACCTATACCGACAAGCACGGACTCAAAGATCTCGTGCGAGAAATACTGGGGCAGGATCTTTCCAAGCAGCAACAATCATCCGATTGGGGCGCGCCCGAGCTGAGCGAGGCGCAGGTTTCCTACGCCGCCGCCGACGTCACTCACCTGCACGCGCTCAAAGAAAAGCTTGATGCCATGCTGGCGCGCGAGGGCCGCGAGCAACTGGCCGCGGCCTGTTTCCGATTCCTGCCAGACCGGGTGCGGCTCGACCTGGCCGGCTTTGCCGCCGAAGATATTTTCGCGCATTCCTAAAGATTAAGGCATGATCTTTTCCGAAAGCCGGCGACACGGATCAAAACCGGGGTAGGCCTTTTTCGGATCATACTCTCGCCCCGAATATCAGCCCTTGCCGGGCCACATTCACGATCGATTTTTGCCGAGCGATTTTTGCGAGACAAAACTACTCGAAGCGTGGTCTAAGGTCGGAATTGGGGCGGCGCACAAAAGGATAATTGCTTGGTCATAGTCTACCCCGAGAACGCGGCGAAGCGATTTTCGGCCGATTCCCGCATCGATTTCGAGCGCACCTACCGGACTGCGCAGCGCCACAGTCGGCATGTCCGGCTCCTTCGTATCAGTGTACCTATCGGCATCGCGGCGCTGCTCCTCGCCGTAGTCGTCATCAATTATATGCCGCCGATCGGCGGCTTCCGGCTGCCTGGCGAACTTGGCAAGCTCGTCATTCACGGCACCACGATCACCATGGAACAGCCGCGGCTCACCGGATTCACCGTGGACTCCCGCGCCTATGAGTTTTCCGCGGCAGCCGCCGCGCAAGACCTCACCAAGCCCAATCTGGTCGAACTCAACCAGCTCCATGCCCAAATGGAAATGCAAGATAAAAGCCATGTGGAAATGACGGCCGCCTCCGGCGTCTACGACGTTAAGTCGGAAATATTGACGCTCAATGGCGATATCCTTCTCGTCTCGACCACCGGTTACGAAGGCCGCCTGAGCGAGGCGGTGATCGATGTGCGCAAAGGCGACGTGATTTCGGATAAGCCGGTTCTCGTGAAAATGCTCAACGGCGTCCTCAATGCCCAGCAACTCGACATTGGCGATCACGGCAGCGTGGTCCGTTTTAGCGGTGTGGCAATGACGCTTCGGCCTGGCAAAGCCGCTGCCGGCACGGAATCCGGCAAGACGGGCGCCGCGACGAGCGATCAATGATGTATCGCTCTAATTCTTTACTTTGCGCCGCGCTTTTGGCGCTGACCATCGCGGCGCCTGCCGCCGCACAGACGCCGTCCCCCGCGCCAGGGCCGTTCCCGGGTATTGCGCAAGACCAGAACAAAGATCAGCCGGTGCAGATCGAGGCCGCGACGCTCGAGGTCCGTGACAAGGCTAAGACGGCGACCTTCTCCGGTGACGTTAAGGTGGTGCAGGGCGACACCACGATGAAGTGCCAGAGCCTCGTGGTGTTCTATGGCCAGGAAGTCGGCATCGACCGCACAACCGTAACGACCGCCAAATCAACGCCCGGCATGCCGCAGGGCGCGCAAAATATCCGCCGCATCGAAGCACGCGGCGGCGTCACCGTGATTACCAGGGATCAGAACGCCAGCGGCGAACTTGGTGTCTATGACCTAAAAACCAAGACCATCACTCTGAGCGGCAATGTCGTGGTCAGCCAGGGCCAGAACGTCATTCACGGCGAGAAAGTCGTGGTCGACATGACGACCGGAAATGCGCGTGTTGAATCGGGTAGCAGCAACGGCGGCGCCGGCGCCGGTGCAGCGGGACCGGGCCGGGTTCGCGCCCTGATCCAGCCTGGCAAAAGTCAGAGCGGCGGGCCGACGAATTTTATGACTATTGGTCCGGGCCGGGCGAATTGACGCGCGGGCGCTTCACCTTTGCCGCGCAAAATCGGCTAAACTTCACAAAATAAACGGTATTCATCCATGATTCGTCAGGCGAGATTTCCGGGTGCGAGATATTTTTGCATATTTTCGCCGTAGCGCACCCGCCCCGCGCCGCGCGCCTCCTGCTGGCGATGAGGCGATCAGGCTCGACACCATGGGCGGCGCGATCAGCAACATCTATCTCGACATCGCGAGCCTGCCGGCCCCGGTGGAAAAGGCGCGTGGCAAAACTTCGCCTTCGACTCCGTCGCCGGGTCCAATTCCGGCGCGTGTTCCGCCCCCGGCACCGTCGCGGCCGCAACGCCAGCCGGCGCCGCAGAACGGACAACGTCCGATCGCGCGGCCGCGACGGCGCGCGGACGGCAATGGTGCGAATCTCGGTGAACGCAAGGGCCTTCTGGCCGTCCACGCCGTGGAGAAGAGCTTCGTCGGACGAAAGGTGGTTAAAGGCGTCAGCCTTTACGTGCGCAAGGGCGAGGCGGTCGGCCTTCTTGGCCCTAACGGCGCCGGCAAGACCACCGTGTTCTACATGATCACCGGGCTGATCAAGGCCGACCAAGGGCGCATCGAGCTCGACGGCTGCGACGTGACCCGCTTGCCGATGTATCAACGCGCGCGGCTCGGCATCGGCTACCTGCCGCAAGAAGCTTCGATTTTCCGCGGGTTGAACGTCGAGGATAATATCCGTGCCGTGCTTGAAGTGGTCGAGCCGGATGTGCGACGGCGCGAACGGGACCTCGATGCGCTGCTCGAAGAGTTTAACATCGCACGTTTGCGCAAGACGCCGGCAATCGCGTTGTCCGGCGGCGAGCGCCGGCGTGTCGAAATTGCCCGATCGCTGGCCACGCGACCGAATTATATGCTGCTCGACGAACCGTTCGCCGGCATCGACCCGATTGCGGTGGGCGATATCCAGGCGCTGGTGCGGCATCTGACCAACCGCGGCATTGGCGTGCTCGTCACCGACCACAACGTACGCGAAACACTCGGCCTCACCGACCGCGCCTACATCATCTATTCCGGCGAGGTGCTGATGGAGGGCCGCGCCGACGACATCGTCAACAACCCGGAAGTGCGGCGGCTCTACCTCGGCGAGGAATTCCGGCTTTAAGCCTGACAGAAATCGGTTGACGACAAGGCGCTCGAACTGCTGTACAGGGAGAAAGAAGCAAGAATCGGACCAATTTAGAACCCCCGTTATGGCGCTCACGCAAAGACTCCAGATTCGGCAGAGCCAGGCGCTGGTGATGACGCCGCAGCTGATGCAAGCCATCAAGCTGCTGCAGCTGTCGAATCTCGATCTGGTGGCTTATGTCGAGGCCGAGCTTGAGCGTAACCCCCTGCTCGACCGCGGCGTGGAGAGCGAACCGGCGCCCGGCGAGGCTGGCGGCGCGCAGCCCGCAGCCGAGAAGGCGGCCGCGAATGACGGGGCGCCTAACGGTCACGACAGGGAAGTCAACGGCCGCGTGGACGAGGAACGGCGCGACAACCCCCTCGACGATACCTCTCCCGACGATAGCGAGTCGATCCGGCCCCGCAGTTCGGATCTGCCCGCAGGCTATTCGGAATGGGCTGGTACCGGCTTGGGCGGCCGCGACGACGGCGACTACAATCTCGAAGCCTTCGTTTCCGCCGAGACCACGCTGGCGGATTGGCTGCGCGAGCAAATGACGCTCGCGATCACCGATCCGGTACGGCGCATGATCGGGCAATATCTGATCGATCTCGTCGACGAGTCTGGATATCTCGCCGGCGATCCCGCGGCGGCGGCGGAAAGGCTCGGCACCAGCATTGCCGAGGTCGAGGCCGTCCTCGCCATCCTGCGAACCTTCGATCCGCCCGGCATTTGCGCGCGAGACCTCGCCGAATGCCTGGCGATCCAGCTCAAGGAACTCGACCGCTACGATCCGGCGATGCAGGCGCTGGTTGCGCACCTCGATCTCGTTGCCCGGCGCGATTTCGTTCAGCTGAAGAAAATCTGCGGCGTCGGCGACGAGGATCTCGACGATATGATCGCCGAGGTCCGGCGCCTTAATCCGAAGCCTGGTCTCGCTTTCGGTTCGGCGCTGGTGCAGCCGATCGTGCCCGATGTCTTCGTGCGGCCGGCGCCCAGCGGCGCTTGGCTTGTCGAGCTCAACTCCGACACCTTGCCGAAAGTGCTGATCAATCAAAGCTATTACGCCGAGGTCTCGGCCACTGCCCGCCGCGACACCGAGAAATCGTATCTCTCCGAATGCCTGCAGAGCGCCACTTGGCTCGTTCGCGCGCTCGATCAGCGAGCCCGCACCATCCTCAAAGTGTCCAACGAGATCGTGCGCCAGCAAGATGCGTTCTTCGCGCGCGGTGTCGAGCATCTGCGGCCGCTCAATCTCAAGACCGTCGCCGAAGCCATCGGCATGCACGAGTCCACGGTGTCGCGCGTCACCGCCAATAAATACATGGCGACGACGCGCGGCATATTCGAGCTGAAATACTTCTTCACCTCGGCGATCGCGGCGTCGCACGGCGGCGAAGCGCACTCCGCCGAAGCGGTGCGTCACCGCATCAAGCAATTGATCGATGGCGAAAACTCGACCGATATATTGTCCGACGATAGCTTGGTCGAGAAGTTACGCGATGCCGGCATCGACATTGCGCGGCGCACTGTGGCGAAATACCGCGAGGCGATGCGGATTCCCTCATCGGTGCAGCGCCGACGCGAGAAACAGGCCGCCGCCGCGAGTTGAGTTCGCCGCGTTGACTTGTTAACGGCCGATATCTAGTTCAGGTCAAACGGCCAGTTCGCACTTTGCCAGAGGCTGCCATGTCATTTCGCGTGTCAGGCAAGAATCTCGACGTCGGCGACGCGTTGCGCGATCGCGTCAGCGACCGCATTGCCGAAACCCTGGGTAAGTATTTTGACGGAGGCTATTCCGGGCACGTGACGCTCGCCAAGGACGGCATCGGCTTCCGCACCGAATGCGCGGTCCATCTCGATTCGAAGGTCACACTGCACGCCGAGGCTGAGGCGCCTGACGCCTATGCCAGCGCCGACCAAGCGGTGACGCGGATCGAAAAGCAGCTGCGCCGTTATCATCGCCGTCTCAAGGATCACCGCACCGATGCCCATTGACGCGGTTGCGGGGGCTCCCTATGTTCCGCCGCCCTTGAGCCTGATCCGGAAATATGGGTTCCGGTTTTCGAAAATAGATCATGCTCAAAACCGACAAACCCCAATAGACAATAAGCGTTAGACACCAAGCCCGCTTCAGGTTCCATTATGCCGCTCATCGACCTGGTCGCGCCAAACGCGATCCTCCCGGCGCTGAAAGTCAACAGCAAGAAACAGGTGCTGCACGAACTTGCGGCGCGCGCCGCCGTGCTGAGCGGGCAAAACGAGCGGGCGATTTTCGATATTCTGATGCAACGCGAAAAGCTCGGCTCAACTGCCGTCGGCAACGGCATCGCCATTCCCCACGGCAAGATGCCGGAACTCACTCGGTTGTTCGGTCTATTCGCCCGGCTCGACCGGCCGGTCGATTTCGAGGCGCTCGACAATCAGCCGGTCGATCTCGTGTTCCTGTTGCTCGCGCCTGAAGGCGCCGGGGCCGATCATCTCAAAGCGCTCGCCCGCATTGCGCGGCTGCTGCGCGATCCCAGCATCGCCCATAAATTGCGCGGCGCGCATGATGCCGAATCGCTCTACGCGGTGCTGGCGATGCCGTCCGCGAGCGCCGCGTAGGGATCAGGCGTCAGTTGTCAGTAATCAGTAAATCAGAAGCGGGCCGGCGAGTTCGTCGCCTGGCCGCTTTCTTTGACCTCTTCTGATTACTGATTACTGATTACTGTCTCCCGGTCAGTGCACGCTAACCGTCTCGAGCTCCTGGCTCCAGGCATTGGCGATGGCGGCTTCACGGCTGTCGGTGAGCATGATCGGCGTGCCGTCGGCGGCGTGCAGCGCAAACAGCATCTGCCCGGGCGTCATCTGCGGGATCTCAGCTTGCGGGAACAGCGCGCGGACATCCTCCGAGCGAATTGTCTTTACATAGGCGATGCGGCCGTCACCGAGATGGGCGAGCGCTTCGACGGATATATCAAGTTTGGGTACGCTATGGTTCATATCGTCACAATTCATATTTTCCATGGCCCTCAACTCCTTTCCACGACTTTGGTCGAGTCCTTGTGGTTTCGTTAATCGCACTCTTTGATTGAGATGGATTTAACGATGCGCTCCGGCTGGGGGCGCACCAGGTCGATCGACAGCAATCCGCTTTTCAAGTCTGCGCCCAATACCTCCATGCCGTCCGCCAGCACGAAGGTGCGCTGGAATTGGCGTGCGGCGATGCCGCGATGGATGTATTGCCGGCTTTTGTCGTCCTGCTGGCGACCGCGAATGACGAGCTGGCTCTCCTCTACGGTGACATCGAGTTGATCGCGGGTGAAACCTGCGACCGCAAGGGTAATTCGCAAGCGTTCCGGACTGTTCCCGTCGTGCGGGACCCGTTCGATATTGTAGGGAGGATAGCCGTCCGCGGCTTTGCCGACCCGGTCGAGCACGCGCTCGATCTCGTCAAAGCCAAGCAGGAACGGACTTGAAAGCGGCGAAACCCTGGACATGGTCTCAAAGCCCTTATTAAGCGACTTTGCGAGGCCCAAGCGGCGCCCCACGGCCGCACGGAACGCCACCGCGCGGCACGGCATTAATATGGCGGTGCTAAACTAAGGGTTCAAGAAGCGCGCGAAACCATGGCCTCGCCCGCGACATTAGCCCTGCGCTTCAAGCCGGCGTGACGGCGCCGCGCGCCGCGATTTCCGCAACTGCTCGGTGGCAGCGACGTCGGCCTCGAACGTTCCCGCATCGAGCACAACGCCGTAAAAATCCCTGGCCGCCGCGATCGAAATATAGCCCTGCTTGGCATCCGCCGCGACGTCGGTAATCGGCCGATCGAGCGGCGAGCCATAACCGCCGCCGCCGCCGGAGCGCAGCCGGAACGCGTCGCCCGATTTGAGCATCGCCACCAAAACTTTGGCGTTGGGAAAGTCGGTTTTCCAGCGCCCATCGAGGCGGAGCGCCACTTCGTTGCCGGTCGCCTCGCCGCCGCCGTCCAAGCCCCAGGGCTTGCAATGGGCACGCTCGACCTGGGTGTTAAACGTCATCGGCACCCGCGCGCGAACCACGCGCTCGACGCCCAGCCCGCCGCGATGACGCCCGGCGCCGCCGGAATCAGGAACAAGCGCGTAGCGTTCGACCACGATCGGAAATTTGACCTCGGACTGCTCGCTCGGGCCGTTATGGGTGTCGCCGTCGTTGATGCACACCGTCGCGGATACGCCGTCCTCGCTGCGCTTGGCGCCCCAGCCGCCGCCGAGCGGTCCGAAATTGGCGAGAAAGAATTCCGAGGTCTTTGAATTGATGCCGTGCAGCGCCGCGATCAGCAAATCGGCGTGATGTCCGGCGATGACGCGGTCCGGGATCACCGGCGCCAGCGCCTTGAACACTGTATCGACGATGGTCATGGGATAGGTCATCCACCAGCGCATCGGCGCCGGCCGCACCGCGCTGATGATTCGCCCGGGCGGCACGATCGCTTTCAGACTGCGGAACGAACCGTCATTGATCGGATAATCGGTCGGCGAGGTGAGGCATTTGTAGGCGACCTGCGAGCAGGCATAGCCGGTGGTGATGCCGGAATTATAAAAACCCCGCACCTGGCGCGAGACTTCGGAGAGATCGACCGTCATCTCGTCACCCTTGACGATAACGCGCACCTTGATCGGCACCTTTTTGCCGACATCGATGCCGTCGTCGTCCATGTAGGATTCCGCTTCATAGACGCCGTCCGGAATCGAGCGCGTGCGCGCCCGCGCCATCGCCTCGGAATGATCCATGATGGCTTTGATCGCGGCTAAAACTTCGTCGCGGCCGTAACGGCCGACCAGTTCGAGGAAACGCCGCTCGCCGGTCTTCACGGCCGTGATTTGCGCGCGCAGATCGCCCATGGCGCGGCTCGGCAGCCGCATGTTCTGCTTGATGACGTCGATCAGCGTTTCATTGACCTTGCCGCGGTCGTGCAGTTTCAGGATCGGAATTTGCAGGCCTTCGGAAAAAATATCGGTGGTCATGCCGCCGAGCGTGCCGCCGATGTCAAGCCAGTGCGCCATGCAACAAGAAAAGCCGACGAGCGCGCCCTTGTGAAAAATCGGCAGCGTCAGCGTGACGTGATTGAGGTGGCTGCCGGTCAAATAGAAATCGTTGGTGACGTAAATGTCGCCCGGACGAATATTGTTGCGCCCGAAATGCTTGATCTTCGCCTTCACCGTCTCCGCCATGCCGCGGATGAACATCGGCAGCCCGATGCCGATGGAAATCGTATCGCCGTCGGTGGTGAACAGGCCGGTGGTGAAATCGAGTGCCTCATAGATGATGATGTTGTAGGCGGTGCGCATAAGGTTGGTTTTCATTTCCTCGGTCACCGCGATGACGCCGTTGCGCACGATCTCGGTGATGACCGGATCGGCTTTGGTCCTGCGCGCTGTCTTTGTCTTGGTCCTGCGCTTCATCTCAATTCCCAATCCCGACGCCGGATCACTCCGGCTTCGCACCCGAGAACTGGACCACTTTGGCCCACTTCTCCGTCTCCAATGCAATAAATTTACCGAACTCGGCGCGCGACATCGGCGTCGGCAGTCCGCCAAGATCGACCAGCCGGCCCTTCAACTGCGGATCGGCAAGTCCGGCATTGATCTCCCGGTTGAGCTTCTCAACGACGTCGCTTGGCGTATTCTTCGGCGCACCGAATTCCGAACCAGGCATAGCCCTCGTAGCCCGGCACGAACTCACCCACCGTCGGAACGCCGGGAAGCACATCCTGGCGGGTCGCGCTGGTGACCGCCAAAGCGCGCAGCTTGCCGGATCTGATGAAATCGAGCGAGGACGGCGTCGGATTGAAGGTGATCTGCACTTGGCCGGCGAGCAGATCGGGAAACTGGCTGCTGCGGTAGGGAACGTGAACAAGCTTGACGCCGGTCATCATCATGAACAGCTCACCAAGAATATGATTCACGCTGCCGATGCCGGGCGATGACATGTTGATTTTGCCCGGATTGGCCTTGGCGTAAGCAATGAACTCCGGGACCGATTTGGACGGAACTGCCGGATTGACCATCATCACGGCCGGAACGCGGATGATGAATGCGACGGGTTCGATGTCGCGGCTGAAATCGAAATCGAGATTATCGTAAAGGGTCGCATTGATCGTATTTGTCTGCGTGACCCAAAGCAGCGAGTAACCGTCGGCGGCCGCGTGCACCACCGAGTCGGTGGCAACATTGGTGCCTGCGCCAGTCCGATTTTCCACGATGACTTGTTGGCCGAGCCGTGTGGACAGCCATTGCGCTATCAGTCTCGCGGTGATGTCCGAGGAGGTACCGGCGGGAAAACCGACGACAAGACGTACTGGCCGCGTTGGATAGTTATCTGCCCAGGTGGCCCGCGATACCGCGGTGAGCCCGGCAGCGGCCGCCACAGGCAGAAATTTCCGGCGGGAAAGTTTCATTGCGTAATTCTACTCCGCCTTGATGCCGGCCTCGCGAATGACCTTACCCCATTTCTCGGTTTCATCGGCGATGAGCTTGCCGAAATCGGCCGGCGAGCCGGTGAGCAGCATGCCGCCCATATCGCCGAGCCGCGCCTTGATCGTGGCGTCGGCAAGGCCGGCATTGATCTCCCGGTTCAGCCTGTCGATGATTTCGGTTGGCGTGCCCGCCGGCGCGGCGACGCCAAACCAGGAGCTTGCCTCGTAGCCCGGCACGAATTCGCTGACGCTCGGGACACCCGGCAGCGCGTCGGAGCGTTTGAGCGTGCATACCGCCAGCGGCCGCAGCTTGCCGGCGCGGATAAATCCGATCGAAGCGGTCATGGTCGCGAATCCAACCTGGACCTGCCCGCCGACCAGATCGATCATAGCCGGCCCGTCGCCGCGATAAGGCACGTGCTGAAGATTGGCGCCGGTCATGTTGTTGAACAACTGGCCGGCGAGATGGCTCGCGGTTCCGATGCCAGCCAATTCAAAGCTGAGCTTGCCCAGATTGGCCTTGGCATAGGCGATCAATTCCGGAACCGAGTTCACCGGAACGGACGGATTGACTTCCAGCACGTTGGGCACGCGCACCACGCCGGCGACTGGCGCTGTGTCGCGAATAAAATTGAAACTGAGGTCCGGATAGAGCGCGGCGTTGGCGGCGACCGCCGGTGGGACCATGTAGAGCGTATAGCCGTCGGGCGCTGACCTCACCATGGCTTCGGCACCGACATTTCCGCCGGCGCCCGGCCGGTTCTCGACGACGAATTGCTGGCCGAGCCGCTGCGACAGCCACTGTCCGATCAGGCGCCCGAGGATGTCGGTCGTGCTGCCGGCGGCGAAGCCGACGATCAAATGCACTGGGCGCGTTGGATAGCTTTGCGCCCGCGCCATTCGTGCGGCTACCGGAACAGCGGCAGCGCCCGCTGCCAGATGCAGAAATTGCCGACGGGGAAATTTCATGACGCGCCTCCTGCCACCGTAATCACAAGGTTGCCGAATTGATCGACTTCCAACACGTCGCCAGGCATCAGCACCGTGGTCGAAGCATATTCCTCGATCAAGGCCGGCCCCTTGATCCGATTGCCGGCGGCGAGCGCCGCGCGGCGATAGGTCGGCGTCGCGCGGAAGCGGCCGCCGAAATAGACCGGGCGCTCGCCGCCGAATGCGGTTTGCGGCGGAGTTCTTCCGCCGCGGCCGATCTTGCTTTGCGGCGGCTTACGCATCAGGCCGGTTACGGTCGAGCGCAAGCTGACGATCTCGGCGCGCTCGTCAGGCGCCGAGGTGCCGTAGCGCTGCGCGTGCATGGCGTCGAAATGCCGCTTGATCGCCTTGCGGTCGGCGCGCGCGAACACCCCCATGGGCAGATCGACGGTGACGGCATGCTCCTGTCCGACATAGCGCATATCGGCGGCACGTTTGACTTCGACGCGTCGCGGCTTGATTGAAGTGCCGGCAATGGCATCGCGCCCTTGGCTCTCGAGCGCGCGATAGACCTTTTCCATCTCGTCGAACGCCGCCTCGTCGAGCGGCGTGAACCAGGTGCGCACGAAATCGTAGCGCAGATCGGAGAACAGCATGCCGAACGCTGAAAACACGCCTGGCGCGGCCGGCACGATGACCTTGCGCATGCCGATTTCGCGCGCAACTTCGACGGCGTGCAAAGGACCGGCTCCGCCATAGGCAAACAGCGTGAAATCGCCGGCATCGAAACCGCGCTCGGTGGTGACGCCCTTGACGGCATAGGACATCGCGGTGGCGGCAATGCGCAGAATTCCTTCGGCGGCCTCGACCGCGCTCATGCCGAGCGGATCGCCGACCCTTACTTTGAGCGCGCGCTCGGCGGCGGCGACATCGAGCTTCATTTCGCCGCCGAGAAAGCGATCCGCGCCGAGCCGGCCGAGCACGAGGTTGGCGTCCGTCACCGTCGGCTCGGTGCCGCCAAGCCCGTAACAGGCCGGTCCCGGCGCGGCGCCGGCGCTCTGCGGACCAAGCCGCAGCGCGCCGTCATCGACGCGCGCGATGGAGCCGCCGCCGGCGCTGACTTCGAAAATATCCATCATGGCGATCTGCACCGGCAGCGCCCGATCGTAGCCGCCGATCAGCGCCGCACCGGTCGTCAACGCCTCGCCGCGATGGACGACGCCGGCCTTTGCGGTGGTGCCGCCCATGTCGAAGGCGATCGCGTTGCCGATTTTCAGTGCGTGGCACAGCGCCTGCGTGCCGATGACGCCGGCCGCCGGGCCGGATTCCAGCATCCGCACGCATTGGCTCTGTGCCTGGCCGGCCTCATAGAGACCGCCGGTCGATTGCACCACCAGGAACGAACCGGCAAATCCGGCGGCGCGCATATGCGCGTCGATCTCGCCGATATAGCGGCGGACCTTCGGCCCGATATAGGCGTTGGCGGCGACCGTCGCGCAACGCTCGAATTCGCGATATTCCTGCGACAACTCGTGCGAGGCGGACACGAACAGCGCCGGATGGTTTTCCTCCAGGATCGCCCTGGCGCGCCGCTCATGGTCGGCATTGGCATAGCAGTTGAGGAACAGTATGGCGACCGCATCGACGCCGAGCCGTTCCAGCGTTTGGCCGAGCGCGGCAATTTCGCGATCGTCGAGCGGCGTATCGATCTCGCCGTCCGCCAGCATGCGCTCCTTCACCTCGAAGCGCAGCGCTCGCTCGATCAGCGGCACATGCTTTTGGAAAAAAAGATTGTAGGCATCCGGCCGGTTGATGCGTCCAATCTCATAAATGTCGCGAAAGCCCTCGGTGATCAGCAATGCCGTGGCAGCGCCGGTACGTTCGAGCATCGTATTGATGGCGATGGTCGAACCGTGAAGAAACAACGCCGCCGAGCGATAATCGCTGCCGGCTTTGGCGACGCCTGCGGAAATGCCCTCGACCAGATGCGACGGCGTCGACAGCGCCTTGCCGAATGTGAGCGCGCCGGTTTTTTCGTCGAACACCGCGATATCGGTAAAAGTGCCGCCGATGTCCGCCGCCAGCCGCAGTCGTCCCGATGCCATGACCAATCCTTTGGTAGCCGCTCGTTGACGCCTCACGGCAACTTGAGCGGCCCAGGCATGGCGCGTTCGGCTTCCGCAATGAGCTGCTCTTCATGGTGCTTCACGAAGATGCCGCCAACGATGAAACTGATCACTGTGATCACCGCCAAGACAATCACAATAGGCCCTTCCAGGCGCTCAAACTCGCGGCCCAATTCATAGGCGGCGTAGCCGTAGGTCGCCGCCCACATTACCGCGCCGATGACATTGGCAATCAGAAAGTCGCGCCACGGCATGACATTGGCGCCGGCAAAAATTCCGGCGAAGGTGCGCAGCACCGGTATGAACTGGGCGACAAAGACGATCTTGCCGCCATGGCGCAGGAACAGATACTGGCCGAGTTTTATCCGGCTCATCGTCATCCCCACGTAATTGCCGTAGCGCAACAAAAGCCAATAGCCAAATTCACGCCCGATCACATAGCCGATCATGCGGCCGATGATCGCCGCGCCGGCGGCGGTTACGATGACCGAAACGATGTTGAGATCGTGTTTGGTGCCGGCGTAAATCGCCGCGGCGAGAAGCGCGGCCTCCCCGGGCAACGGCACGCCAACGCACTCCAGACCGACAATCGCGGCGACTGTTACGAGGCCATAGACGTGGATGAGCTGAACGATAATGTGCATGAAAGCCGTTTACCGGAACCCCGCTCACTTATACATGTACATGGTTCGATGCAAAGATAATGACTTGACTTTACCGGAGTGGCGCTCATCGCGGGGACGAATTGGCGGGGCGAATTGGATGTACAAAGATTTGCGGGACTTCATTGCGCTGGTCGACAAGCTCGGCGTGCTGCGCCGCATCAAAGGCGCCGACCCGCAATTCGAGATCGGCGGCATTACCGAAGTCGCCGCCGGCCTGCCCGACTGTCCCGCGCTCTTGTTCGATGACATCAAGGGGTATCGGCGCGGGTTCCGGATATTCACCAATGCCACGACGAATGTGCAACGGGCCGCGCTGGCGCTCGGACTCGATCCCGCGCTCCGGCCGCTCGACGCACTTAGGGCCTGGATGCAAAAGCGTAAGACGCTGAGCCTGCAACCGCCGCTCGCCGTCGCTACCGCGGCGTTTCTGGAAAATTGCTGCGCCGGCGCCGACGTCGACATTGCGCGGCTGCCGGCGCCGGTCTGGCACCGCCACGATGGCGGGCCGTTCATCGGCTCGGGCTCGCTGGTCGTCATGCGCGATCCCGAGACCGGCTGGATCAACGCCTCGATCTACCGCGTGCAGGTGCACGGTGCGAACCAAGTCACGGTGCAATTCGATCACGGCGGCCGGCACGGCGCGATCATCGCCAGGAAATACTGGGATCGCGGCGAGAACTGTCCACTTGCCGTCGTGCACGGCCAAGATCCCGCTTTGTTCATCGCCGGATTCGAATATCTACCCGACGGCCGGTCGGAATATGAGTTCGCCGGCGCAATCAAAGGTGCGCCGATCGAGGTTTTTGCCGGACCGCAGACCGGGCTGCCGATCCCCGCGCATGCGGAAATCGTTTTCGAAGGTCGACTGCTGCCGATGACGCAAGCGAGCTTGCCGGAGGGACCTTTTGGCGAATTCACCGGCTATTATGCCGCCGCGGCGCGCCCCGGGCCGGTGATGGAAGTCACCGCACTCCATCACCGCAACGATCCGATCCTGCTCGGCTCGCCGCCATTGAAACCGCCGCGCTTTCATTTCGGCCTGCCGTTTCGCGCCGCGACGATCTGGAGCAATCTCGAAGCCTCCGGCGTCACCGACATTACCGGCGTCTGGCAGCATGTGTCGCAGCTGATGACGGTCGTCGCGCTGCGCCAGCGCTACGACGGCCACGCCAAGCGCGCCGCACTGGTTGCGGCCGCGCACAGTTATATGGCGCGTATCGTCGTGGTCGTGGACGACGATATCGATCCGTCCAATCTTGCCGACGTGATGTGGGCGGTGGCGACGCGGTGCGAGCCGGCAGAAGGCATCGACATATTGCGCAATGCCTGGAGCTCGGCGCTCGATCCGCGCATCTCGCCGCAGGACAAGGAGCGCGGTGTCACCTCGCATTCGAAGGCGATCATCGAGGCCTGCCGGCCGTTCACCTGGATCGACGAATTCCCGCCAACCTCGGCGCTGTCGGCCGACGAGGCGCGGGCGATCGAGGCGAAGTGGAGCAAATTTTTAGCGTAATTCACTCCACCGCATTGGCCGCATTCAAGCTGTCGATCAGCGACGAGCGGTAGAGAAACGCCTTGTGCCGCGCTACGTCTTCGGACGTGCGCCGCAATTCGTCCAGATGCTTACGGCGGATCGCCGGGTCCTTTTCCTCGAGCGTCTTTTTGTTCTGGATCGATTGCGCCTGCACGTAATCAATCTGCGCCTTGCGGCGTTGCCGCGTATAGCGGTCGAACACGCTCGCGTCGGCGCGGCCGAACCAGACGGCGGCAAGCTTTTCCGCAAGGTTGACGGCGTCATGGATGCCGCCGTTCATGCCCATGCCGCCGATCGGGTTGTTGACATGAGCGGCGTCGCCGGCGAGCAGCACGCGGTCCTTGTTGAACGTCGCCGCGACGCGCTGGTGCACGCCATAGAGCGCATAATAGGGGATATCGAAATCGCCGCTCTTGTCGTAAATGCCGTGCAGCCGGCGCTGGATGCCGTCCATGCTGAGCGCCTGTGCGTCGGTTTCGTCGGCCGGCACCGGCATGATGCCGCGCCAGATGCCGGGCGGACCGTTACCCTTGACCTTGAATAGATTGAGCCACTCGTCGGGGTCGGAGAAATAATTGCGCGTGCAGTAGCCTTTGCCGGCGGCGACGAAATCGAAGCTGGTGGCGATCTTGATGAAGCGCTCTTCCCAGGTGAAGCCTGCGAAATCGATGTCCGCGAGTCGCCGCACCGTGCTGCGGCCGCCATCGGCGCCGATCACATAGTTCCCGCGCAATGGTTCGATCTGGCCGCCGGAATCGACTGTAACGTCGACATAATCTTCGTGTTGGCTAAGACCGGTGAGCTTGGCGGCAAACCGCACTTCGGCGAGCCCGCTTCGGCGGATCAACGGTAGCGCGGCGCGCACGAGCTTATATTGTTCCCACTGCAGCACGAAAGGATAGGGCACCTCGCCTTCGAGGAGCCGGATGTCGAATGCCGCGACCAGTTCGCCGCTTCTGCGGTCGCGATATTGAAAGATCGGCGCCTGGAATCCGCCGGAGGCATCCTCGGCGAACGCCTGCTGCTTGAGGCCGAGATCGGCGAGCATTTCCAGCGTCGGCGCATGGATCGTTGCGGCGCGCTGATCCTCGACCGGCTCGGGCTCCTCCTCGACAAGCAGCACCGGAATGCCTTTGCGTACCAAAGCGAGCGCCATGACGGCGCCGACCGGTCCGGCGCCGACCACGATCACGCGCTGCTCGCTTCGCGCCATATTTCGCGCCATGTTCCGATCACACCTTGGCGATTTCGAATGTCGAGGGGTGAAACAATTCTTCGACCTTGACCTTGCGGTCGGCGAGACCCTGCTCGTGCACATATTGCGTCAAGGCTTCGATCTCGGGAAGGTTTTCCGCAACGCCGTATTTCCAGAAATCATCGCCCATGATCGCGCTGGTTTCGTTGGTCTCGGCTTCGAGCCAGGGCAGCGTCACCATGAGTGCATTGACGTCGCGCAGGTCGATCATCGCGCGCGTTTTGGCTTCGCCGAATGCCTTGTAGACGCTGGTCGCCAGCCAGGGATATTTTTCAGCGAGGGCTTTACGGATACCCACAAGATGCATGATCGGGAACAGCCGCGTCTTTTTGTAATAGGCCTGCTCTGCCGCGCGCGTATTGGCAAACAGCCGCGCGATGTGCGGCTCGCCGTTGAGGAACGACGACGGCGCCCGCGCGGTGAATAAAGCATCGAGCTCGCCGGCTTCGAGCATGCCGACAAGCGTCCGGCCGTCGCCGATCGGCTGCAGATCGAGACCCGCAATGGCTTTAAGCGGCGTGCGCTCGTGCCGGCCCGGCTGTTCCTGGCCGCCGCTGCGCCAGTGGATCTCGGAAGGCATTACACCGTATTCGTGCTGCATCAGTCCGCGCATCCAGACCACCGCGGTGATCTGATATTCCGGCACGCCGATACGCTTACCGCGCAGGTCTTGCGGCGTCTCGATACCGGCGCCGTTGCGGATGTAAATGCCGGAATGGCGGAATATCCGCGACAGGAAGGCCGGAATGCCGATATAGGCCGAAGTGCCCGCCGCCACCGTGCGGATATAGCTCGAGAACGACAGTTCGGAGATGTCGAATTCGTGAAATTTGAAGGCACGGTGGAAAATTTCTTCCGGATAGAGCGGCAGATAGGTGACGTCGCAGCCTTCGACTTTGACGGTCCCATCCTTGATCGCTCGGGTGCGGTCGTAATTGCCGCAGGCGATCGTTACCGGCACGTCGGTCATGGTTGCTTCGCTCCATATTGACGGCCAAGCTAACGGCTTCGTCCGGGGCTGTGAAGCGCACGAGCGAATAGCTGCCGTGGCGGCATGCTTGTTGTTGCTCCCGATGCGCGATAGCCTTGCGACCAAGGAGATTGGCCATGATGTCCACCGTGATCGGCGGGGCCATGCTGCCGCACGCGCCGCAGTTCTTCACCATGCCGGACACCGAAGACAAGGGGCTGGTCGCGCATGTCCGTGAAGTCGCCGCCGACGTCGGCAGAAGGCTGCGCGCGCTCGAGCCCGATCTGTGGATCATCTTCTCCAACGATCACGCCGAGCAGTTCTTTCACACCACCGCGCCGCCATTCACCGTGCATGTCGGCGGCGAGGCGACCGGCGAATTCGCCGGACGGAAGTTTCATTGGCGGATTCCGAGCGAGATCGGCTTCGAATTGGTGCGCCAGCTTTATCGGCAGAATTTCGATCCGGCTTTCACCTCGACGGCGAAGATCGATTACGCCATCGGCATCCCGCTCACCCATCTCGGCCATACTGGGCCGGTGCTGCCGATCTACGTCAACGCCTATCTGCCGCCGCAGCCGACCATGGAGCGCTGTTACCAATTCGGTCAAGCCGTCGCGCGTACCGTCACTGCGCTTGGCCTGAAGACTGTGATCCTGTCGTCGGGCGGCATGTCGCATTTTCCCGGCACCGACCGCTACTCCAATCCCGAACTCGCCTGGGACAAACGCGTCCTCGAGAAACTCGCCGCCGGCAATCTGAAATCGCTGATCGGCTTCGACGAGACCGAGCTCGACGACACCGGCAATATCGAATTGCGCTGCTGGGCCTGCGCTGCCGGCGCCTTGGGCGAGCGCAAGCCCGACGTGGTTTCGATGGACCCGAGCTGGCATCACAATTACGCTTCGCTGGCCTGGATCGGCGGCGATGCGGATCAACGCCATGCCGCGCATTATCCATCGATCAAGCCGGAACTGGTCGAGCTCACCTCCGCGCTGCACGGCCTCGCTCACGATGCGGACATGCGCGCGCAATATGTGGCCGACGCCGGCGCATTCGCCGACCGCTTTCAACTGCCGCCCGACCAACGCGAGGCACTGATCAAGCTCGACCTGCCGTCGATGGTGAAAATGGGCGCGCATCCGCTGGTGCCATTTTTGGCGCAATTGCAGGTTCAACGGCTGCGGCCGCAACGATGAGGTTGAGCGCGGCGAAGGGGGAAGCGCCATTGCCACGAAGCGAAGCAATCTAGTTGCGCCGCGCCGCCTGGATCGCTTCGTCGCGGAGCTTGTCATCGGGCCGGCCACTTCGGGCCAGACCCGTTGGCTCCGCGCAACGACGCCCGGGAGGAAACGTGATGGCCGATGCTTTGCCGTTGACCGAGCAGACGATCGCGGCGCGCCTCGAGCGCTTGCCGTATTCGAGTTGGCACGTCACCGTCACCGCGGTGCTTGGCGTCGCCATCTTCTTCGACTCGTTCAACTCGCTGGCGATTGCCTATGTGCTGCCAGTAATCATTCGCGAGTGGCACATTGCGCCGGCGGATATCGGCCTGCTCATCAGCAGCGCCAATTTCGGCCAGGCGCTGGGCGCCTTGACGTTCGGCTGGATCGCAGAACGCATCGGGCGTGTGAGCACGGCGCGGATCGCCATCGCGATCTTTGCGGTGATGAGCCTCGTGTGCGCTTTTACCAGCAACTACGATCAGCTCATCGTCTGCCGTTTCGTCCAGGGCATCGGGCTTGGCGGCGAGATCCCGGTTGCATCGACCTACATCAGCGAAATCCTGCGCGCCGACCGCCGCGGCGGCCGCTTTCTGACCTATCAGATCATCTTTCCGGTGGGGCTCCTGATGTCTGGCATCGTCGGCGCATCCGTCGTCCCGCGCTTCGGTTGGCAGTGGATGTTCATCATCGGCGCCATACCAGGGATCGTTGCGCTCTTGATGCAGCGCTACTGCCCAAAATCGCCGCGGTGGCTTGCCTCGCGTGGGCGCCTCGACGAGGCCAACTCGATCATGATCGAGATCGAAAATGCCGTCTCGCGTCACGGCGCTCAACCGCTGCCGCCGGTGCCGGACCTGGCGGTGAAGCCGCTCGGCAAGCAGACCCGCTGGCAGGAGCTGTTTGGAGACTATTATCGGTCGCGTACGCTCTTGGTCTGGGTCATCTGGGCATCGTGCTACATCATCGCCTATGGCTTGCAGGGCTGGATTCCGACGCTGTATCGCGAGGTCTATCACCTGCCGCTGCAGCAGGCGCTCAACTACGCGATTTTCAGCCCGGCCGGCAGCCTTATCGGTTCGCTCATCTGCGCTTTCCTGATTGACAGCACCGGCCGCCGTTACTGGTTCACCGCGGCGTTCTTTCTCGCCGCGGCCGGACTCATCTGGTTGTGGGCGTTCGGCGCCGGCACGGCATTCGGCATGCTGCTTGGCTTCATGTTCTGCTCGATGTGGCTCGGCTCCATGAACATGACCATCTTCCTCTACACTGCCGAGATCTATCCGACGCGAATGCGCGCGCTGGGCGTGAGTTGGGGAAGCTTCTGGTTGCGCGCAGCGGCGACAGTCGGCCCGCTGATCGTCGGGTTCATGCTGCCGCGCTACGGCATCAGCGGTGTGTTCCTGACCTTTTCCGTTTTCGCCATCATCGGCTGCATCGCCGCGACCTTCATGGTCGAGACCCGGCGGCGCGTGCTTGAGGAAGTTTCGCCCTAACTTCGCGTGCATGCGCTGCGATCGGCGTGCATGACAACACGCTACCGGACCGGTTGTTGCTTCGCCCTGCGTGCGAGACTAAGTTTCGCCGAACAATTGCCCGCGAAAGTGCACCCGTTCGGAGAACGCCAGTGAAGAAGCTCGTATTGGAAACCACGGCGCCGTTCCAGGGCCTGCCGGAACTAGTCGCCTATGACGAAGGCCTGTTCGCCAAGGAAGGTCTTAAGATCGAATGGGCCGACCGCGAAGCTGGCGTCGAAAAGAAAGTCGAGGCCGATGTAACGACGCCGAAGGGCGTTAATCCGTTCGCCAGTCACGGCAAGCTGCTCGAACAAGGCACGGCCGACATGTACAACGCCTGCGAATGGGGCAATTACTGCCGCGTCCAGGACACCGGCCAAGGCAGCCGGCAACTCGGCCGCCGCGCCATCGTCGCCTATTCGGCGATCGTGGTGCGGCCGGATTCTCCGGTCTATACGCCGCAGCAGCTCGCCAACCGCACAATCGGCGTGCCGTTCTATTTCGGCACCCATTACATTGCGCTGCACATGCTGGAAGGTTTCGTGCCGCGCGAGATGATCAGGCTATGCCGCGCCCCGAACGGTTCGCGCTATCGCCTCGATGCGCTGATGAAAGGCGAGATCGAAGCTACCACGCTCACCGAGCCGCATGTCACGCTGGGGGAGAAGAAGGGCTGCCGCATCATCTGCTCGGCCTTCTTCCACGGCACCGAAGTCGCCTCGGACCGGGTCGATGGCGAAACCTACGCCGCATTCAATCGCGCGGTGCGCGAAGCGGTGCGCCGCATCAACGCCGACAAAAAGGCATATATGCACTACTTCATCGACTATTATGCCAACAAGGATCCGGAGATCGCAGCGCTCAAGGTCGAGGATCTGCGCGAGAGCCGGCTCGTGGTCTGCGATCCGGCGCCCATCCCGCTCGACGAATTGCAGCGCACTTACGACTGGCTCAAGAGCTGGGGCATGCTGGAAGAGACCGCTTCGCCGCTGCAACTCGTCGACATGCAGGTGCAGACGCGTGCGCACGAGGCGGCAGAGTAATTTGCCGTCACCGCCGGTGGATCGATGAACGGAAGCAGCGCTCGGCGGGCAAGCCTCGTTCTCGGCCTGACGCTTCTTCTTGGCGCATGCGGACACAATTCGCTCAATGCCAATAGCGACGACGACAGCGGCATCAATGCTTATCCGACAAATTACAAGGCCGACATTCTCGCAGCCATGCATGTCTATCTCAACGACCCGACCAGGATTCGCGACGCCGCCATTGCCACGCCGCCGGCGCTGAAACAGGCCGCCGGCGAGACGCGCTACATGGTCTGCGTGAAGTTCAATCCGAGGAAGAACAACACCGACTATGCCGGCATCAGAGAGGTTGCGGCCGTCTTTCTGGCTGGGCGCTTCGATCACTTTATAGAGATGAAAGATCCAACCAATGATGCCCCGCAAGACCTGTGCGCCGACGCGACCTATACGCCCTTCCCCGAACTGCAAAAATTGCCGCCGTGATATCGCCGCGAATGAAGACGAAGCTGACGCTGCAGCGCTACATTGATCGCGAAATTTGTCGGAGCATCGTTTTGGATCGAGGGGATTAGCGATGAAATTGACCCGGATCACAGCCGGTGCGGCGTCGGTCATCGTGCTCGCGGCGCAATCGGCTGCGGCGCAACCTGCGCCGGCGCCGCCGGACCAGCCAGGGCCGCCGCCCGGCGCGGCGCAATCCGGTCCGGATCAACCCGGCCCGCCGCCACCCGGCGGACCTCCACCCGGGCCGCCCCCGCAAGCCGGCGGGCCGCCACCTGCCATCGTCAACACCAACGTCAATCTCCGGCAAGGACCCGGCACGTCCTATACCATCGTCACGACCATTCCTGCAGGAGCGCCCGTCGAGGTCAGCGGTTGCAACGGCGCATGGTGCCAGGTCACGTTTCAGGGACAGTATGGCTACGTGATCGCAACCAGCCTCGGTCAGGGTGGACCGCCGCCGGGCCCACTGGGCGGACCTTATCCGCCGGGCTATGGGCCGCCGCCCGGCTACCCGCCGCCTTATCCACCGCCCTATTACGGCCCTTACCCGTATTATCACGGCGGTTATTACGGTCGTTTTTACGGTCCTGGCCCCTACCGGCGCCACGGCGGTTATTACGGCTGGCACCGGCACTGGTAGAGCATGATCCCGAATTGTCCTCCCCCCGGACGTGATCCAGGGTGGCCGGCGGCTTTCGGAAAAGACGATGCTCAGACAAATACCGGCGGCGTCACCGCGCCTCACCGCTGAAATGCACCGCTGCACCTGATACCACGAGGCTCAGTGCGATGATCAGGAAAATGCCGCCGACTCCGGTTGCGGCGGCGATCAGGCTCGCCGCGAACGGCATCGCCATCTGACCGATCCGGTTGCCGGTGTTGCGAAGCGACATAACGGTGCCCATGGATGCCGGAGCAGCAAGATCAACGACATTGGTGAGGCTCAACGTCGTCGCGATCCCCAGCGCGACGCCGGTGAGAGTCATCGCTGCGAACAACACCGCAAGCTTGACCGGCAACGCGAGACAGACGAAGCCGATCGCCGACCCCACCATGCTCGCAAGCGTCAGCGGACGCCGGCCGACGAGGGCGACGATCCGCACATAGCCCATACGGGAGATCAGCGCGGCGACGGAGCGTACCGTGAGCAGGCTGCCGATGTCGCGCACGTTGATATTCTTTTCGGCGCCGAGCAGCGGCAGATAGATCGTGACCAGATCCTGCGCGGCCATGGTGATGACGCTGGCGACGAGGTACGCCATCAGCCCGCGCTGGCGCAGCAGCATACGCAGCGGCACGATTTCCTTGCTCTTCGCCTGCATCAAATGCTTCGGCGCCGGCCGGATGGCGGCGGCTGTCGCCAGCGATGCCAAGGACACCACCAGTCCGATCATAAACAGGCGGCCGGTCGGCGGCAAAGTTGCCGAGCCGCCGGCCCACGCGACCAGATAAGGACCAAGCCCCTGCCCGACCGCGCTGGCGATAACATAATTGCCGAAAGTGGCATCGCGGCGGCGTGGTCCGGCGCAGCGCACGCACAGCATCTGCTGACTGGCCATGATGAGAATATGCGAAAAGCCGAGCAGCGCCGTAAGCAGGAGGAGCGTCGTCAGCGAGCCGGCGGCGAAACGAAAGCCTGCGCACGCGATGACGAGCAGACTGGCGCCGATCCAGGCAGCCTGCGCATCCTTGCCGCGATCCAAATAGCGGCCCACTTGGACGGCAAAGAAAATAGGCAAGATCGCGAAGGTCGCCGAAATGATCCCGAGCCACACCACCGGCAGTTGGAGCTCGATCGCACGATACGACGTGGTGATCCGGACGATGGCATAGACCGCCTGGATGATCGCGACGTTCAACATTAGCGGAACGAGCAGCCGGTAATCGGCGTCGTTTGCCGGTGCGCCAGTTCCGCTGCGCGAGGCAGGTTGAAGTTTGTCCCAAAAGCTTGACATGGCCGCCGCCCCACGCCTTTCGCATTCCGCTTCCTATCTAACACCGCTTCGAAGCCATAGGAATTGTCGCGCAAGGCGATTGCCGGAGGAATTCCGCAGCTTCATCGCCAGCGAAAGCGCCAAGTGGGGCAAGGTGATCCGCGGCGCCGGCATTGAAGCGCAATAGCGTTCTTTGCGCGATCCGCCGGTTCAGTCTTTGCTCGCTTCGACATGGAAAAGATGCAAGACGCGATGAAACACCGGCGCCAACACGAAACCGGTCGCGATGATAATGATCAGACCGGAGAGGATCGCATACATCCCGGCAAACACCTTGCCGCCGGTGGTCTTCAGCTCGCCCATCGGCCCCATGCCGGAAAGAATCATCGCTGCATTCACGAATGCATCGACGAGGGACATGCCCTCGAAATACGCATAGCCGGCAATTCCAATGGCCAAGCCGGCGATTGTCAGGGTCAGCCATAACCCTATCGCAATGAGCATGCGGCCAAGAAACTTGCGCCGCGAAGCCGCCGGTTGGCCGTGCCGTTCGAAGCCGGTGAAGCTGGAAATCCGCTGTGCCATGTCCGGTCCTCCTTCGGCCTAACCCATTCTAACGTCGAGTCGCCAGTTGAGTGCGCCTGGTCCCGCGCTTAATATCAAGCAGGCAAGGAAAATCACCATGCTTGAAAAACACTTCGACCGCGCCGCGCAGGACATCGGCAACATCGTCGGCATCGGCCACGTTAATGTCTGTATCGACGATCAGCACATGGCGACGCATTTCTACATCACCGGCCTTGGCTATACGCGCGATCCCTTTCTCAACACCGGCGCCGGCAATATGTGGGTCAATGTCGGCATGAGCCAATTTCACCTGCCGATGGGCAGGCCCGACGTGCTGCGCGGCACCACGGGTCTGGTGATGCCGGACCGCAAGGCGCTGCTGGAGCGGCTGACCAAGGTGAAAAAGGCGCTCTCCGGCACTAAGTTCCAGTTCCGCGAAAGCAACGACGGCGTCGAGACCGTGTGCCCCTGGGGCAATCGCATCACCGTTCATGAGCCGGACGTGGAGCGCTTCGGCCGCGTGCAGCTCGGCATGCCCTATGTCCGTTTCGACGTGCGCCCCGGCACCGCCGAGCGCATCGCGCGGTTCTATCGCGAAGTGCTGGATGCGCCGTCGGAGGTGAAGAAGAACGGCGCCGGGCCAGAGACCAAAGTCCAGGTCGGCGAGAAGCAATATTTCTATTTCCGCGAGACCGATGCGCCGGAAGCGACCTACGATCGCCACCACGTGCAGATCTACCTAACCAACTTCTCGCGGCCCTACCGCAAGCTGCTCGATCTCGGCCTGATCACCATCGAAGACAATGACTACCAGTACCGCTTCAAGGACGTGATCGATCTCGATACCAAGGAAGTGCTGTTCGCGGTCGAGCACGAGACGCGCAGCGCGACCAATCCGATGTACGGCCGGCCGCTGATCAACCGCAATCCGGCGGCGACCAATATGGATTACAAGCCCGGCCACGACAGCATGTCCTGGGCGCTGCCGTAGATGCGCCGTGCGCTGGTGATCGGCGGCTCGCTCGGCGGGCTGATGGTCGCACATCTATTGCGCTCGATCGGCTGGGACGCCGCAGTATTCGAGCGCAACGATGAGGAACTGGCGAGCCGCGGCGTTGGGCTCGGCACCCATCCGCAGCTCATCGCCATTCTCAAACGCGCTGGCGTCGATTTCGACGAATCGATGGGCATAACGCCGCCGCGCGGCGTCTGCCTCGACGGCAATGGCCGGATCATCATCGAGCAGCCGATGGCGCGCACGCTCAGCGGCTGGTCGCGGCTGTACCACGCCCTGCTCGACGCGCTGCCGGCGCAGACCTACCGGTTCGGCAAGAGGCTCACGCGGATCGAGCAGGATACGGACGGCGTTACCGCAATCTTTGCCGACGGCACCTGGGAGCGCGGCGACCTTCTGGTCGGCGCCGACGGCGTGCGCTCGACGGTGCGCGCGCAATTCCTGCCGGATGTCGAGCCGGTCTATGCCGGCTATGTCGCCTGGCGCGCGGTGCTCGACGAAACCGACGTGCCGCCGAAGCTGTGGCGCGAAGTGGTCGAGCTCTACGCCTTCTGCCTGCCGGAGGGCGAGCAACTGATCAGTTACGCGGTGCCGGGGCGGGACAATGATACGGCCGTCGGCCGCCGCGCCTATAACATCGTGTGGTACCGGCCGACCAATCGCGCCACGCTCACCGACATTTGCACCGACGCCGAAGGGCGCCATCACGTCAACGGCATTCCGCCGCCGCTGATCCGTTCCGACGTGATCGCCCGCATCAAGGCCGAGGCCAGAACGCTCATCGCGCCGCAGATCGCCGAGATTTTTGCCCGCACGACGCCGTTCTTTCAGCCGATCTACGATCTCGTCTCGCCGCGGATGGTGTTTGGGCGGGTTGCTCTCGCCGGCGACGCGGCTTTCGTCGCCCGGCCTCACGCCGGCGCCGGGACCACCAAGGCGGCGCTCGATGCGGCCTGTCTTGCCGAACTCGATCCGCGACGCCGACGGCGACCTCGGCGCGGGACTGAGAAATTACGAGCGCATGCAACTGCCGTTCGGGCGAGCCCTGGTCGAAGTCAACCAGCAGGAAGGCGCTTATCTCAGCGCGCAGATCAAACCCAAAGCCCAGCGCACCGCAGCCGAACTGCACCGCGACATCGGGGCGGTGCTGCACGCCCATATTGCGCGGAGCGAGCAGGTCGGCGAAATCGTCGCCAGCCACGGCCTGACTGGGCTTTATTGAGAAGGCTGCCTGCCCGTCGCGATCGGCTCTCTATGTCAGCAATGGCTTTACAGTGCACTCGCCGAAACGGGCTTGCCGGTGATCTGTGTCAAGACCCGGCACATGCGGGCTGTGCTGAAGGCTCAGATCAACAACCGCAATGACGCCCGCGGCATGGCGCAGATGATGCGGGTGGGACTTTACCGTCCGGTCCATGTGAAGACGTTACGCAGTCAGAAGCTCCGGATGCTGCTGACCCATCGCAAGCTGCTGCAGTCGAAGGCCATTGCCATCGACAATGACCTGCGCGGTACCTTGCGGTAATTGATAGGGGCAATCGGTCGCTTTGGGTCCAAAAGCTGACATTACTGTGGAGTGCGTCCCTAGCGGTGGACATCTTGCAGGATTGGAATTGACCAGGGCTGCCGGGCTTTCGGAGGATGAAAGCCATGGCCAGACACCGCTCCCATAGTATCGAATTCAAACGACAGGTCGCCCAGGAATTTATTGCGGGCGAAACGCTTCACGCTCTTGCCAAACGCCACGACGTCTCACGCAACCTGATCCGGGTCTGGGTCAGGAAGCTTGAGACTGGGGCATTCGATGAAGATGCCCATGCGGCTGATCTTCTTCAGGAATATGAGGCGAAGATCGCAGCACTCGAACGCATGGTCGGCAGGCAGGCACTCGAGATCGAGTTTTTAAAGGGGGCTCTGAGAAACGCACCGCGGCCGAGAAGCGTGACTACATCCGTCATCACAGGCCCGATGGCATCTCCGTCGTCGAAGGATGCCGTCTGATGGGGCTGCCGCGCTCAACTTATTATGACGCACCAGCGGTGAAAGCTGATGATAGGGAGATCGTGGCGGCTATGACTACGATCTGCGATGAGTTTGAGGCCTATGGCTATCGCCGCGTTGGCGCCGAGCTTCGCCATCGAGGGATGCTCGTGAACTCTAAGAAAGTCCGTCGCCTGATGCGCGAGCACGACTTGCAGCCCAAGCGCCGCAGGCGGTTCGTGGCCACGACTGATAGCGATCACGACTGCCCGATCTTCCCGGACCTCACCCGCGACAGAATTGTCGACGGCCCGAACCAGCTCTGGGTGGCGGATATTACCTACATCGCCATCGCGACGGGCTTCGTCTATCTGGCGGCAGTCCTTGATGCCTGGTCGCGCCGCGTCATTGGCTACGCGATCAGCCGTTCGATCGATGCCCGCGTTGCCGTTGCGGCGCTGAAGGCGGCTCTCCGAGCAAGGCAGCCGCCGAAAGGCTGCATTCACCACTCCGATCGCGGCTCGCAGTACGCTTCCGAGACCTACCGCAACGTACTCGCCGACCATGGCATGGTCGGTTCCATGGGCCGGCGCGGCAATCCCTACGACAACGCCCAGGCCGAGAGCTTCATGAAGACGCTCAAGGTCGAGGCCGTCTATCCGATGGATTACCAGACCTTCCAAGATGTCACTGTCGACCTTCCACGCTTTATCGATGAGGTCTACAACACCCGCAGACTACACTCCGCGCTCGGCTACCTAAGCCCAGCACAGTTCGAGGATCACCACGCCCGGCAGACTGTCAAAACCGCCGCATGAAACTGTCCCGCCCAGGGGGCGCACTCCACCGCTTGGTCGTATAATGTCCGCTGTTATCCCCCAAACCGGACTTTCGGCCGTCTATGAGGCCGCGTCCTGAACACTTTGCGAATTTCCCCGGCGCTCAATTCGCACTCCACGCGCCGCCTAAGAATTATTCTGGGGTGAACGCCGTTCGGCGCGGCCTGACATCGGCGGCCACCGTCATTTTGGTGCGGCGCGCCGAAAAAACATGCGCGCGCCAACGGCTTGCAAAAATCGGAAGCGTAATTTGGTTTGCGCTTGACACTGGCCATCGAGCGGCGTTTTAGGCGCCTCATCCCGCCGCCGGACGCTGACAGCGATCCGGCGGAGCGGGTGCGGTCCTCAAGCTTACGGCGGTCGACAGCCGGGGCGGCGGATCGCGGTGGAGCGCCGGGAGGCGCAGCGCGCCCGAAGCAGACGGTTTCCGCAAGGAAATCTTCTGTGGCGCGCGCCGCGCCCGGAGCGCGAGCGGGTGGCAACATCCGTCCGCGTGGCGCGGCCACGACCCTGGCGCCTCCCGGCGCTCCATTTCCGTGCTTGGTTTGGCTTGGCTTGGTTTGGCGTACCGTGGCGTAGACGACGATCCCGTTGCCTGGACGATGACTCGGATGCCGATGCATCGCGAGAACGGAAGCGTTTGCATTTTTTTCACCTCTGTCCGCCCTCGCCTAATGACCGCGACGTTGTATAGTGTACGCAAAGCAAAGGAATTCCCCGGAGGAGCCCAATGAGCGCTGCCAAAAAGACCCTGGTGATCCGCAATGGCACGCTGATCGACGGCTCCGGCAAGCTGTCGCACCGCAACGACGCCATCGTCGTCGAGGGCAACCGGATCAAGAGCGTCGGCGCGCTGCCGCCCGACGTGCATATAGAAGATCGCAAAACCGTCGACGTGATCGATGCCGCCGGCAAGTGGATCATGCCGGGGCTGATCGACGCGCATTGCCACATGTCCTACGGCTATCCGCTGATCAAGGGCGAGGGCAAAGGCAAGGGAACGACGCGGCCGGAATTCTCCACGCTCAAATCGGCTCGCAGCGCCCAGAAAGTCTTGCGCTCCGGCGTCACCAGCATCTCGGTGCCGGGCGGCACCTGGTTCACCGATGTCGGCGTGCGCGACGCCATAAAACTCGGCCTGATGGAAGGCCCGCGCACGTTCGTCGCCGGCCGCATGATCGTCACCTATGGCTGCATCGAGGACGACGAGCCGTCATGGGAAGGCACGCCCGATCATTCGATCGGCAAATTGTGCAACACCAAGGACGAGATGGTCACCGAGGTGCGCCGCCAAGGCAAGCACGGCGTCAATTTCATCAAAATGGCGGACAGCCGTTCCGGCGAATCGCAGATGCTGGCGAAGGAGGAAATCTCCGCCGTGGTCGGCGAGGCGCATCGCCGTAACCTGAAAGTCGCCATCCATTCGCGCGGCGCCGGCTCGACGCGCGCGGCCGCGGAGGCCGGCGTCGACTGGATCGTGCACGCCGATCTCGCCACCGACCGTGATCTCGACGCGGTCGCCAAAGCAGGCATGCCGATCCTGCCCACCGCCACGTTCCTTGCCGTCGTGGTCGAGCTCGGCAAACAGCAAAAGGTCGGCGCCGAGCAGGTGCAGCTCGATTTCAACCGCATGCAGCGGCACTACGATCTGCTCGGCGAATTGATGCACAAGGCGCGCAAGCTCGGTATCCGGCTTTTGGTCGGCACCGACACCGGCGATAATTCGTTCACGCGGCACCGCGAGCTGCACGCCAAGGAACTAGAAATCTTCGTGCGTCACGGCGGCTACGCGCCGATGGAGGCGATCGTTGCGGCGACGCGCGACAACGCTCTCGCCGTCGGTCTTGACGGCCAGGTCGGCCAGGTCGCCGCGGGCCAACTCGCCGATATCGCCGTGTGGAACAAGGATCCGATCGCCGACATCGCCATTTTGCAGGACAACAAGAACCTGTCGTGGGTCGTCAAAGACGGCAAGCTCGTCGATCTTTGTGCGCGCGATGAAATGCTGACCTTCCAGCAGGCCGCGGAATGACGGGTGCGCCGCCGCCCGCGGACGAGATCGCGCGGCTCAGCGTCGAAATCGACGACGTGACGCCGCGGGTCGCGCGCTGCGTCGAGGTGCCGGTCGATATCCGGCTCGACGATTTGCACTTCGTCTTGCAGATCGCCATCGGCTGGCAGAACGGCCATCCGTTCGAGTTCAGTATCGGCGGAAAAATCTGGGACTTGCACGACCGCGAAGCCGAAACCAATCCGCTGCCGGCCGGACAAGCGACGCTCGCCGATATATTGGCGCTCGGCAACACGTTCAAATACGACTACGTGCTGGGCGAGGATTGGGAGCACACCGTTACGCTCCTTTGGCGCGGCGGCGCGCGGCCCGGTTTACGCTATCCGCATCTCGTCGGCGTCGAAGGCCGCTGTCCGCCGGCCGACATCGGCGGACCCATCGGTTACGAAACTTATTTGCGCACCATCGCCGATCCGGCGAGCATCAGTCACGCGGAAATGCTCGAATTCGACGCGCCGGATTTCGATCCGGCCGTCGTCGACGAAGCGGCGTTGCGCGAGAATTTGGCGAGCCTCAGCCGCTATATCGGCCGTAAGCCAAACGCCGATCAGGCGCGGCGGAGTTAGGCGCTATGCAATTCGGCGTTCAGTTTTTTCCCTGCGTCGCGCCCGAGGACAAAAGCGCCGAAGCCTATTTCGAAGAGTGCCTGACGATCGCCGAGGAGGCGGAGACGCTTGGCTACAGTCACGCGCGCACGGTCGAGCATTATTTTCGCCGCTACGGCGGCTATAGTCCGAACCCGCTGGTGTTTCTGGCGGCGGCCTCGCAGCGCACCAAGAGGATGCGGCTCGTGACCGGTGCGGTCGTGCCGGCGTTCAACAATCCGCTCAAGCTGGCCGGCGAGATTGCGATGCTCGACGGTATTTCGCACGGCCGTCTCGATGTCGGCTTCGCGCGCGCCTTTCTGCCGCACGAATTCCGCCGCTTCAAGATTTCACCGGATGAGTTCGATCGCCCGCTTCCGCGAAGGCATCGAGCAGATCGAGCTGTTGCTGACGACGGAACACGCCAGTCATCAGGGCCAATTCCACTCTTTCGAGGACGCGACCTCGCTGCCGCGGCCGACACAAAAGCCGCGGCCGAAGTTCTACATTGCCTCGACGCGCACGCCTGATTCGTTCGAGTTCGCCGGACGCGCGGGCCATGCGCTGATGGCCATACCGATCGGACCGCTCAAGCCCCTGCTCGATCTTTATCGCAACGCCTGGCGCCAAGCCGGCCATCCCGGCAACGGCGAGGTGATGATCGCGTTCCACATGTTCTGTCACGAAGACGCCGAGCGCGCGAGGGAAATCCCGCGGCCGTCGTTCGATCTCTATTTCGAGGCGCTCCTGGAGTTGGCCGGCGAATGGACGCAAGGCACCTCGTCCAAGGACTATCAGGGTTACGACAAGTCGATCTCGCGCATGAAGGGCTTTTCGCTCGAAGGCCAGATCGAGAGCGGCAATGCCTTCGTCGGCACGCCCGACGAGATCAAGGCGATCATCCACCGATTTACCAGCGCGGTCGGACCGTTCGAGCACGCCTCGCTGCAGATCAATTTCGGCACGCTCGATTTTGCCGAGGCGCAGAAATCGCTGAGGCTGTTTGCTCGCGACGTAATGCCGGAATTTCTGTAAGCATGAGCATCCAATGACTGGGCCTCTCTCGGGCGTGCGTATTCTCGATCTGACCTCGGTGGTGGCCGGGCCACTGGCGACGCAAATGCTCGCCGACATGGGCGCCGACGTCATCAAGATCGAGAGCCCGGACGGCGACACCACGCGCTATACCGGCCCGGCGCGCTCCCCCGACATGGCGGCGCTGTTTATGGGGCTCAATCGCGGCAAGCGCTCGCTGGTGCTCGACCTCAAGCAAACTCCGGCTACGGACGCGTTGTGGCGCCTGATCGCCACCGCCGACGTGTTTGTCCATTCGATGCGGCCGCAAGCGATCGAACGGCTCGGCTTCGACCATGAGACGGTCTGCGCGCGCCAGCCGCGGATCGTCTATGCCGCCATTCACGGCTATCGCAGCGGCGGGCCGTATAGCGGGCAGCCCGCCTATGACGATGTCATTCAGGGACAGTCGGGCGTCGCCGCACTGATGGCCGAGATTGCCGGCGAGCCCCGCTACGCGCCGACCATCCTTGCCGACAAGACCACGGCATCGGCGCTGGTCGGCGCAGTCTCGGCGGCATTGTATGCGCGCGAGAAAACCGGCCGCGGCCAGTTCGTCGAAGTGCCGATGTTCGAACAGATGGTCTCCTTCGTGCTCGCCGAGCACCTTTTTGGCCATTGCTTCGAGCCGCCGGTCGGCAAGCTCGGCTATACCCGCGTCATGGGCGCCTGGCGCCGGCCCTATAAGACCAAGGACGGCTATCTTTGCATGATGGCCTACACCGAACGGCACTGGCGCAAATTCTGGGCGATGGTCGGCAAGCCCGAAATGTGCGACGATCCGCGCTTCAACAGCATTGCCACGCGCAGTCACAATGTCGTCGCGCTCTACGAGCTTGCCGGCGCGGCGTTAGTCGCCAAGACCACCGACGAATGGCTGGCACTCTTACGCGACCTTGAAATTCCGTCGGCGCGCATGTCGAGCCTCGATGCGCTGATGGACGATCCGCAGCTTGTCGCGAGCGATTTCTTCAAAGCGGCGACGCATTCGAGCGAAGGCGAAATCCGCTTCACCGATATGCCGGTCCGTTTCGGCGACAACAGAGGATCGAGCGAACGCCTGCAACCGCGGCTCGGCGAACACAGTCTCGAAGTGTTGCGCGAGGCGGGGCTCGCCGAGAGCGAAATAAAAGCCCTGCTCGCCTGCAGCGCCACGGTTGCAGGCCCGCCGAAGAAGCAAGCGGCGGAGTGACGATGTTTACGTCCCCAGCGCGCTCGGGGCGAAAAGCTCCTCGACCTTGATCAGCCGCGGGGTGAGCGCCTGCTCCAGCGAGTATTGCGCGATGGTCTCGATCACCTTGCGGTTGGCCTTGACGCCGTGATGGATCAGCGCGGTTTTGGCGTCGCCGGACAACAGGCCGGTGGCGAGGTGATCGGCGACATGGTCCAGGCGCTGCGCATTGGCGATGTCGTTGGCCTGGTTGAACGCCTTGATCAGATTGAGCACGACCCAGGGTTCTTTCTCGAACACATCGCGCCGCACCACTGCCTGGTGATTGATCGGTAGCAGACCGGTCTTGCGGTAGAACCGGATGCCTTCGACGATCGGATCGGGGAACAGATATTTAAAGTCGGGATGGTGCGCGAGATCGGCTCGGCTCCTATCGACCAGATTGCGGCTCGAAAGGTAATGCAGCGCGGCGTCGAGCTCGCCGGTAAGCATCATCGAGCCGATGCTCTTGTCGGCCGGAATTTGGTTGACGATGACGCCGGGCGGCGGCGTAAAGCCGGTGGCGCCGCCGTGGCTGCGATCCGGCGTGCGCTCCATCCAGAATTCCATGTCCTTGGCGTGCACGCCGAACTCGTGCTGCAGCACGCCGCGCGTCCACAGAGCGGCGGTCTGCTGATATTCCGGCACGCCGACGCGTTTGCCCTTGAGGTCGGCGGGCTTATCGATCCCGGCTGCACGCCGCACCAGAATGCTGGTGTGAAAAAACCGCCGCGTGGTGAAGATCGGCAGTCCGACGAACCGCGCATCGCCCTGCCCGATCACGATCAAAAACGACGAGCACGACATTTCCGACACCGCGAATTCGGCGAAATGCAATTGCCGCCAGAACAGTTCCGAGGGATGCAGTACGGTGGGAATAAGATCAATGCCGTCGGGCTTCACCGTGCCGTCGAGGATCGGCCAGGTCCGCGGATTATTGGTGATGCCGATACTGAGCTGGAGATTTATTGTTTTTGTTCCGGCGGTATCGTCATTCCGGATCGACGCGAAGCGTCGAGTTCCGGAATCCATAGCCCCAGCGCCGGGATTATGGGTTCCGGGCCCCTCGCTGCGCTCGGCCCCGGAATGACCGGCTAGTATCGGTACGGCGCGATGTCCAACAGCGGGAAGGCCGAGAGTACATGCGGCAGGTTGGTCGGCGCCGCTGCATGAATATACGAGCCATCGAGCTTGCCGAAGCTTGTCGCGCCGGCAAGTCCCAGTGCGCGCGTGACTTCGTCCTCCAGGATTTCAAGCATCCGCACGATGCCGGCTTGGCCCGCCGCCGCCAGACCGTAACATTGCATACGGCCCAGCCCGACCAGATTGGCGCCGAGTGCCAGCGCCTTGACGATGTCGGTGCCGCGATAGAAGCCGCCGTCAACGATGATCAGCGCACGGCCGGCAACAGCCTGGACGACTTCCGGGAGAACCTCGATCGAGCCCCGGCCGTGGTCGAGCTGACGGCCGCCGTGATTGGAGACATAGATGATCTCGACGCCGTGATCGAGCGCGATCTTGGCGTCCTCGGCGGTGCCGATGCCCTTGATGGCGAGCGGAATCTTGAACTTCGACTTCATGCGCTCGACGGTCTTCCAGTCGAGCGCCGCTTGGAAATCGCGACCCTGGACGCGGCGCCGCCCGGCGGTGACGTGGCGTTTGGCGAGGTCGCGTTCGCGCCGGCTGTAATGGGCGGTGTCGACTGTCAGGCAAAACGCGGAATAGCCATGCTTTATCGCACGTTCGACGTGATCGTCAGCCCAGGCCGCGTCGCCGCGCACGTAGAGCTGAAACATGCGCAAGGCGCCAGGCGCCGCCTTCGCGACGTCTTCGAGGCCGGGATCGCACACCGAGCTGAGCATATGCGCGCAGCCGAATTCGGCAGCCGCCTTGACCACAGGTTCGGCGCCGAGCGGATGGAAGCTTTCCAGCGAACCGACCGGGCAAAGCACGATCGGCAACTTGAGCTTGCGGCCGAGGCATTCGACCGACGCATCGACCTTGCTGACGTCGCGCAGCACGCGCGGGCGCAGCGCGATCGAGTCGAGGCCCATCCGGTTGCGCCGCAGAGTAGTCTCGGTCTCGGTGCCGCCGACAATATAGTCCCAATCGTTCTGATTGAGATTTTGTCGCGCCTTGGCGACGATTTCGTGCAGGTTCATGAATTGCGGCGCCGACGAGGCATTGCGCAGCGCGCCAGTTTCATCGATGAGCGAGACGGTCTTGTTCATTGGGATATGCGGTGCTGGTTGGGGAAACGAGGGGCAGACTTTAGCCGGTGACCGCCGCTTTAAGAAGGCCCCCGGTTTGCCGGCTAACAGGAAGAATGGCGGTCCCGGGAAGACTCGAACTTCCGACCTTCGGTTTAGGAATTAGAATTTTGCTGTTTTACCGTACATCATAGCTCTTCATTTTATGCAAGAAGTCCCTGTATTTCGGGCACTTCTTGTGCTATGTATTCTCTCCGCTTAGCACAGCTACACGCAGATTGAAAGCGACTATAGAGCGACTAATGCTGCTCACCGACATAAGCGTGCGCGCTCTGAAGCCCACTGATCGGCAGCGCACCTACTTCGACGACACCACGAGCGGCTTTGGCATCCGCGTCTCGCCGGGCGGCACCAAAACGTTCGTTCTCATGCACGGTCAGCGCCGCCAACTCACGAAGCTCGGGCGCCTCGGGATTATTACTCTTGCCAAAGCGCGGGCCGCCGCGAAACGCATCCTTGCTCAGAGAACCCTTGGGCAGCATCAGCCCAAGACCAGGAAGTTCGGCGAGGCATACGAACTTTTCAAAACCGAGCACGTCGCCAAAAAGAAGGCCCGTACCCAGTACGATTATCAGCGCGCCATCGAGCTTTACTTCCTTAAGAAACTGGGCTCCGAACGCCTGCAGGACGTGACCTACGAGACCGTCACCGATATCACGGACAAACTGGCCGACAGACCGTCAGAGCAGGCCCATACGCTGGCTGTGGCCCGCACATTCCTGCGATGGTGCGCCCAACCGCCACGCCGCTACATCCCCCACTCCCCTCTCGAAGGGTTACAGCTCCAGACCGGCACGGCTCGCAAGCGCGTCCTAGACGACCGGGAGATTGCAGAGGTCTGGCGGTCGGCTGAAGGGCAAGGCTATCCCCACGGGACCATTGTTCAGCTCCTCCTTCTTACCGGCCAGCGCCGCGGGGAAATTGCCGGCCTGCAGCGCCCTTGGATAAATCAAAAGGACCGCACCATTACCCTTCCCGACTGGCTGACCAAGAACGGCGTAGAACACGTCTTCCCCTACGGTGAAATGGTGGCATTCATCCTCGAAGCGCTGCCCCGGCTGAACAGCACGGACCTGCTGTTTCCCTCTTGCGTGTCTGGCGATCGCCCTATTTCCGGATGGAGCAAGTACAAAACGGAAATGGCGGCCGGCGTCGAACATTGGGTTTTGCACGATCTGCGCCGCACATTTGGTACGAAATTGGCCGGGCTGAGGGTTGCGCCGCATGTCGTCGAACGTCTCCTAAACCACAAGTTTGGAAGCATCACGAACCAGACGAACGGTATGGTCAGTGCGGTAGCCGAGGTCTACAATCGCCACCACTATATGCCTGAGATGCGTGAAGCCGTGCAAATTTGGGAAACGCGTCTTGCGTCAATCATTTCACAAAGCGCTACGCTGACTAAAGTTGCCTGATTATTATTGCTTGCCGGTTTGATTAGTGCGGCCCCGGCCAAGAGGCCGGTCACGCTCTATCGCGCCACCGCGCGACCGAGCCCCGCAACAAGAGCGGGTCTCGGCCCTCATGGGGTCACGATCGTTGCCGCAAGCCGCCTACAGCAGTTTTCGGAATTCGTCTTCGCTCAAGCCTGTATCCTTGATGATCTTCTTGAGCAGCGCGGCAATTCGCGCGAATGGACAGGAACGGTCACTGTCCGGGCCGTGTCCGGATGGCGCAGCGACACATGACCAAGCCCCACATGAGCGGGAATTCGAAACCAGCCTTTTCGAGCGCGCTTATCAGCTCTTTCGCCCGTATGCCCGGCAATCGACCGACCATGCTACGTGATTATCGGGGTCCGCACCGTAATGCCGAGTGATACCGGCTCTCGTGTTGTTTCCTCGGGAATTGGATCACCGTTATCCGTCAGTGTTTCGAGATACAGCGTCAGCGCTTCGCGGGCATTGCGCACCGCTTCCTCGTATGTCTGACCCCAAGTGTTGCAGCCCGGCAAAGCCGGAAAATATGCGAGGTATCCCCCATCCTCCTGTTCGACGACTAGCGAATAAGTGGCTTCCCCCATTTTCATGATCGCCAGTATACCACGCCACCTCTTTGCGGGCACCGACAGCGCTCCTTTACAACATCACTTCCCTCTCAGTTTTGGCGTCGATGGGGATAACCGGCGCCGCGTTGTCTGAGTGACGTTATGATGGTCTCATGCAAGATCATCCGGACATTCCGGTCTTGTCCGGCCAGGAGCGGCCAGAGCCGGACAAACAATTTAGTATGACCGTTGAGGAAGCATCAGCATTGTACGCCAAACTCGGACATCCAAGAAATCCGCGCAGCGTGAGGAGATTTTGTCAGCATGGGAAACTCCTATGTGTCGAAACCCAAACAGACAATTTCACAAAGGCATACTTGATTGATCCGACTTCAGTCGAACGTCATGTTCGGGAAATTGAAGAGACATATAGCCGGTCAAGACCGGCCCAGACAGGCCAAGACCGGCTAAGTCCGGCCAATGACCGCCCGCATATTTCATCGCCTACGACGATGGCCAGCGATCGATATGTTGAGCTACTTGAGAGAGTAAATGCCGCTCAGGCCGACGAGATAAAGATCAAAAACGAACAGATCACCGCTTTGCTGGAACGCGATCGGGAAACAAATTTTATTCTCCGTGGCTTGCAGACAATGCTTGGGCCATTGCTCGGACCGGCATCGACCGATCCTGCACACTCGGAGGATAGGGGATAACCATGCTGAAATATTCTAGAGGCCGTATAATTACCTTGTGGGAGTACGGTCAGTTGGCGACATAATCAAAGACAGGAACATTGAGCTTATTGGTGCCGATCCAGTAACCCAATACGGCTTCACGCAGGTTCCCAATTTTATTCTGACCAAGGAGGATATTTCGGTTGGAGCTAAACTCTCCTACGCGATGTTACTTAAATACGCTTGGTACGATGATGGCTGTTTTCCTGGTCAAGCCAAACTCGCAAACGACATGGGGGCAGGGGAGCGCAGTGTTCGCACGTATCTTAAAGAGCTTGAGGCAGTCGGCCTTCTGGAAATCACCCAACGCGGCCTTGGAAAGACTAATCTCTACCGACTCCAGGTAACTGTTAAGAAATCAGGCTCGCCGTCCTTGACCGGCAAATTTCGCCGGTCTTGACCGGCAACCTTCGCCGGACTGATCGGCAAAATCGGCCGGTCTTTCTATATAAGAATACTCAGTATAATAATACTCATAGAAAAATACTCAGAACAAACACAAAATGCATTTTCCTTTAAAAGGAAGGGCAGCCTTGACAACTTTTGATGATGTAGTGGGCTTCTGAGCTTGATGCCGCGAACGAGCCAATCGAAGGTGTTTACGGCAGGACAATCGCCTGGCTCGCCCCAGGGCCAGCGAGCCAGGTGGCAGATCGATTGACATGTGATATAATTCAAACATGAGCCCTGACGCAAAAAAGCTGCTGGAGCGAGTGGCATCCTGGCCGCAAGAGGACCAGGAGGAGTTGGCCGATGTTGCCGCCGAAATCGAAGCGCGGCGCACCGGCATCTATCGTCTGTCGGACGATGAGCGCACGGCCGTTCGCAGGGGCATGGACGCGGCGAGGCGAGGCGAATTCGCCCCCGACAGCGAGATGGAAGAGTTCTACCAGCTGCACCGCAAGGCATGAGGGTCCGGTTCACGCGGCCTGCACAAGCCGACTTGCGGTCAATCTATGACTACGTCGCGCGCGACAATCCGCAAGAGGCTTCGCGCCTCATTACCCGACTTATGGAACGTGCGTGGGCACTCGGCGAAAGTCCTTACGAGGGACGCGAAACCGACAAGTCCAATGCCAGGGTGCTTATCGTTCCCAATTGCGCTATTTCATTTTCTATACGATCGAGGCCGACGAAGTGCACATCACGCACATTCGCCATACGTCACGACGCAGACCGCCCGGATGGCAGCGTTAGCGCGTCAGGGAAGGAAGCCAACGGCCGAACCTGCAACAGGTCTGATACGTCGCAGCGGGTTAGTGCAATATCTATCTTCCGACACGAAACTCTCGGCTCGTCAAGATACGCACCAAAATGCTCGCATGTTATACTTCCAGCATGACCAAATTGCTTGAAGAAGCTATTGCCCAGGTTCGTGAATTGCCGGAAGGCGCGCAAGACATGGCCGCAGCTGAACTGATGAGATATCTCGGCGCTGCGCGTAATCCAAAACTATCGGACGAACAGCTTAAAGAAGTTCGGCGCCGCCGCGCCGAGCGCATCCTGCGACCCTCTCGCTCGATCAGTTCGATGCACGCTTGCGCCGCTTCGGCGCATGAGGATTGTCACTCGGCAAAAGGCCGATGACGACCTCGACGGCATTTTTGATTGGATCAATCGCGACAACCCGGCAGCGGCCGTGCGCGTCATTAAACTCCTGCGCGAGGACATAGTCGGCTCGCCATTCCCGGCATGCATGAAATGGGAAGACCCGGCCGCGACGCCGGCACGCGAGAGCTCGTCGATGATCCCTACATTATCGTTTACGAGATCCATGACGAGGAGGAAGTGGTGGAGGTGCTTGCAATTTTTCGCTGCACAAAAGACCGATGAGTATGTTTTTGGCGTCCGCCTTCGGCGCCGGGCTCTCGATAGCGGATCCGCTCCGCGTCTCCGCCAGTCGGGCTGTGATCTTGGCTGTCTATACTCCCCATCCACATGGCTCCCCGACACGTCATTTGGTGCACCATGGGAAACTATGTGCATCTTGAAGTTTTCGCCCGCGCTCGTATCCTTGTGAGCGTCGGCTGACTTCAAACAGCCGTTGCAACGGCTCCTTCACAGGAGTTGAAGCAATGACTGGCAAGGAAGTGGTCAACTTTCGCGGTATCAAGGCGCTCGGGATTCCGTATTCACGTGCGCACATTTGGAGGCTGATGGCTGCGGCTGAGTTTCCCCAATGCTTTAAGCTAGGGCCTCACCGCAACTCACCTCCGGTGTGGTGGTTACGGGACATCATCGAGTGGCTGGAAGCGAAGGCCAGACAAGCCGCAACTCCCTAACGGGAGCAGGAGCTCGGGGTGCACACTCGCTGCTCCTTTTCCATTGGTAGGGCCAGCAACACCGGTGGCTGGCGCACAACGCCATCTCTTCTACCATGGATAGACCCATGGCTACCTGTTGCCACCTACTGTTGCCATGCTCCCGCGCGGAAAAACCGCGCGTTCACCGACACTCCCGCTCACTGTTCGTCGTGCTTTCAAAGCCCGACCCAACCCTTTCTGTCTTGCCTCATAGCTCGCTCGCGTTGCTCCCTCGCTAAAGGACAAGCCGCTACTACGCGCCGATGACCGTGAGTTATCACTACACGGCACGGCGCTTCGGGCCGAACGGATGGGGTCGGCCTTCGACTGCTCGCAATAGCGAGCAGCGCCGACGAACAGTGAGCGGACATTCCACGATAGAATAACTTCGGACAGTTCTTTCGGTGCGGTTACGGCAGCGCCCTACCGGGCGAACTCCTCCAGCATGAGGCATTGCGCCTTTGGATGCTCGTCGCGATACGGCGCTGCCCTGAATGCAGCTGGGATTAATCCGAAATTCGATCCGTACCGACGGGAGGAATATTTCACGCCGCTTGAACTATCCGGTCCGCGGCGTCTTCAACATCTCTTTGTCATCGGCCGGACCGGCACCGGCAAAAGCACTGCTCTCAAAAACTTTATCCGGCAGGACATCGCGTCTGGCGCCGGCTGTGCGTTTTTCGACCCGCACGGCGACGACACCCTACAGCTCCTGGCGCTGGTTCCCCCCGAGCGACAGAAGGACGTTGTCCTCTACGACCCTTCCGACTTCGACTTCCCTATCGGCTTCAATCCCAGCACAACGCCCCACCGCAGCGCCGCCCGTTTGTGGTTCGGCGGTGGTCGATTGTTTTCGGGCGATCCGGGGCATTCCTGGGGACCCCAAGTCGAGATGTTCGTCTATGCCGGGGTCGCGGCGCTCCTCGACATGCCCGACGGCACGCTGATGGGATTGAAGTTCCTGCTCACGTCGCGGACCTACCGGGCGCGGGTGCTGTCGCATGTCCAGGACCCGGCGATACGAGACTTTTGGGAAACCGACTTCGAAACCCATATGCCGGAGCGCGAGCAACGCGAACGGACGCTATCGACGCTTAATAGGATTGGCACCCTGATCGCCGATCCCGCCATCCGCAACTCGATCGGCCAGTCCAGAACCGCCATCGACTTTCGCGACATTCTCGACCGCCGCAAAATCTTTATCGCCCGGCTTCCGCAGGGCGAACTCGGCATCGAAAAATCCTCCCTCATCGGGGCGCTCTTGCTCTCAAACTTTCATCTGACCGCATTGCGACGGAAGGATCGCACCCCGTTCCATCTGTACCTCGACGAATTTCAACACTTCGGCAACGATACTGTCATCCAGATGCTGTCGGGCATCCGCAAGTTCGGAATTTCCCTGACCATCGCGTGCCAGTATCTCGATCAGCTCTCCCCCGCGATGAAGTCTGCATTGCTTGGCACCGTCGGCACCATGCTGGCATTTCGCACCGGCGCGCTCGACGCCAAAACTCTGTCGCCGGAGTTTGCCCTCAACCGCGACGACACGCCTTTGGCGGCGTTGCCGGCGTTTCGCGCCTATGCACGGACCGATCACACGATCGAGCTGCGCATGCCGCCGATGCCCGACACCGGCCGGACCACAATCGCGCGAAAGATTCGCGACCGCTGCCGTTCGCAATACGCCCTTCCCCGCCCCGTCATTGACGAGCGGATCACCCGCTTTATTCGAAACACCGCTTGACCAGCGAGTAGGTATTTTCCAATACTGCAACCGTAAGGGGATATGGGGAGGCTCATGTGAATTTGCTTTTGCGGCGCGATCAGCGGAAAGGTCTAATAGGAAAAGTTGTTTTTCAGCTCGATGTCCGGGCTGAGATTTCCAAGGAGGAGATGTCGAGCATTGAACGCTACCGGCTCGGCGACACCGTTCTTTACACCAAAGCCGAGCTGACCGACCGGGGTTCGGGTCTGCTCGGGCTCGCCTCGCGCCTCGCCTTCAAGGCAATGAATATTTCCGTTTCGGTCAACGATCTGGTCAACGGCAAGCGGATCGAATGCAAGGACATCGTCGAGATGTTGGCCGTGGAGGACCAGATTAAAGAAGCGGCCGCCACCTTCAAGGCTGTTCTCAACGCCGCGGTGCATTTCGGTGGAGATGAAACTATTGCCATCTAACCAGAACATCTTTCACTGGGCGATCTCCAGATTTTTCAGTGGTCGAACCTGCGGGCCGCATTTGTCGGCTCGCTGGTCGAGCGTGAACGCAACGAGACGACCCGTTTGTACCGGAGTGTGACCGCGGCCTACCAAGCGTCGCCCTATTGCCAACAGTATGCTGAAATCGACTTCATCCACGACTTGGTCGAGGAGGCATGCCGACGTGCGGGCCGAATTCCGTGTGAGAAATTACAGGACGCCATGTACAAAGTCGTCTGGCGGCTTCTCATGGAGGAGCCGGTCATCTATGGCATGCCGGAGGAACCGGACTTCGCCCATCTATCGCTCGCCCAACTGCAAGAGTGGCGATCGTTTCTCGTAATCAAGGAACGCGTGCTCAGCGACCCCGCCCATTACGTCGATGTTTGGCGCGAAAAGATCATCCGCATCCTTGAGGGGCTGATCCCCCATTTCCCCGCCTACGCCTTTGCCGAATTGAGCCCCGCTCATCCTTGCACCGCCTACACGGTTTCGATCATCGACGTTTGCGCCCGACCCGCTGAGGCGGTCGAGCGCACCATGGCGACCATGTACGACGACGACATTGTCGGCGCCGGCCTGTTCAGTCTTGTTCGGAAGCGGCTTGACGACAATCTTTGCCGCGTCTCCGGATTGACCCGCGAAGAAGCGTTCCGCGCGCGATCCCTGGTCCTGCCGACCACGGCAAAGGATTTGGGCGCGCGCGAGGTTGCGGCAAACTTCCTCGCCGGCACGCCGTTTCCCGATTTCTTCCTGGCCGATGTGCCGTTCCGGATTCCGGAAAAGTCCCGCTTCGAACACATGCACATTCTGGCCGGGACCGGCCACGGCAAAACCCAGACCATTCAGCACTTGCTGACCGCCGACGTCGAGCGCGTCATACGCGGCGAGGCTTCGGTCCTCGTGATGGACAGCCAGGGTGATCTGATCCGCACGATTTCCAACCTGAAGATTTTCGCCGAACACCCCGAAAAACTTTGCCTCATCGACCCACACGACATCGACCACCCTGTGGCGCTTAACCTGTTCGACATGGGCATGCAGCGCCTCGAATCCTACTCGGCGCTTGACAAGGAGCGCCTGCGCAACAGCGCCAAGGAGCTTTTGAATTTCGTGCTCAGCTCGCTTTTGGGCAGCGACATGACCAGCAAGCAGGCCACCTTGTTCGATTTCACGCTGGCCCTCATGCTGGAAATCCCGGGCGCCACCATCCATACCTTCCGCGACCTCATGCAGGAAGGCGCGCTCGCCAAATATCAGCAATACGTGTCCAAGCTGGACGATACTGCCCAGGATTTTTTCAACAAGGAATTCGACGTGAAGCGGGGGCAGTTCGAGACCACCAAAAAAGAGGTAGTCAGGCGGCTCTACGGAATCCTGTCGAACGCCACCTTCCGCCGGATGTTCTCACACGAGCAATCCAAGCTTGACCTGTTCTCCGAGATGAATTCCGGCAAGGTCATTCTCATCGACACAGCGAAAGACCTGCTTAAGGAAAACGGCACCGAAGTATTCGGCCGATTCTTTATTGCGCTGATCGCCAACGCCGCACAGGAACGCGCCACCCTGCATTCGTCACGGCGGCTTCCCTGCTTCGTCTATATCGACGAATGCCACGACTACATTTCAAGGGATGCCAACGTCACCGTGATTCTGGAGCAGGCCCGCAAGCAAAATGTTGGGCTAATACTGGCCCACCAATACCTGTCGCAAATCAGCCAAGGCGTGCTGGAAAGCCTGTTCGCCAACACCAGCATCAAGTTCGTCGGCGGCGTCTCCGATCGCGACGCCCACGCCATCGCCCGCGAATTGCGTTGCACCCCGGCCTTCATACAGCAGCAGCCGACCGGCTCCTGGGCGGCCTACGTCAAGAACTATACCCCGACCGCGCTGGCGCTGAAGATTCCATTCGGCACCATGGAAGCCCTCGACACCATGGCCGAGGCCGACCGGCTGACCGTCCGGGAGCACATCCGCAACCGCTATGCGGCCCTCACAGGGCCAATGGTGCGTTTGCACCACCCGGACCTGCCGTGGCAGCTCGATGGTGCGCCGACCGATCCGCAGCCGCCGAAGCCCGAAGATGCCCCACCTCAGCCGTCGGGCTCCCCTACCGCGCCCGGCAAAGAATGGTAGAATTTTTGTATCTCCACATGCTGGCACCCCGCAGCGCACGGCGCCGCACAGCGGCCTATCGCTGACGTTTACACGGCGGGCGAGCGGAGTATCCCGTCATGTATGGAAGCAACCAAGCGCAGATCGCGTAAGCAACGAACGCCCCGCGGCAAGCTGGCGCGCATCACGCCGCGCCATCTGCAAATCCTCAATATCCTTGGCCGCTACCGCTTCCTCGACGCCAAGCACATTTATGCCCTTCTCGGTTCGAGCAATACCAATGTCCGCAGGGCGCTCAGCGATCTCTTTCATGAGCACGGACTTCTCAACCGGCTGCCGCAGCGCGCCTTCCTGCGCGACCCGTTGTACGACCCCGAAATCTACGAGCTGTCCGACGAAGGTTTGACAGTCGTCGCGGAGTGGGCCAACCGATCGAGCCGGCGACCTGGCTCAAGGAAGCGCGCTACGGCGCAAAGACGCTGGCAGTCCACAATCTGACCATCTGCCACGTGGTTGCTTCGATCGAAGCGGCGGCCAACGCGGCCGGCCTTCGCTTCATTACCTGCACCGAAATCCTGGTACGGGCGCCGAAATCCACGCAGGACCCCGGCAACCGTTCGCCATTCCGGTGTCCATCTCGCACCAATTCCCCAACGGCAAGGTGCAGCGATCAGACAGCCCAGTCATTCCGGACGCGGTCTTCGGCCTGCAATATCCCAACGGCACCTTCCGCTGCTTTGCGTTGGAAATTGATCGCGGCACCATGCCGCTCACCCGCTCGAACCTGGACGAAACGTCCTACCTCCGCAAACTCCTCCAATATCGCGAGGTGCTTTCGCGCGGCGTCTACAAACAGCATTTCGGCATGACCTCGACGCCGATGTTGCTTTTGACCATCACCACCAATACGCGGCACTTGGAAGGCATCAAAGCCTTGTTGCGCGACCTTGCTGGCGAGAAGCAGTGGAAGCGCGCCTTCCTGTTCAGGGCCGAACCGAGCTTGGGGAGTTTTCAACGCGCCCCTCAACCAGCACTGTCCCTGCTCACGACGAGTTGGGACCGTGTGGCAATCCGCCGTTTTTGATCAGCAGCACGGAGAACTGAATGGGACTGGACGACAAGATCGCATTGACCAAGGACCTGATCCGCAAGCGGGAGGAGATCGACGAACAACTCACGGCATTGCTCAGCGGTGAAGTGAAGAAGAAGGCCGTAAAATGTAGCAATTGCGGCGAGAGCGGGCATACCGCCCGCACGTGCGCCAGCCGGCTTTCGGCCGAACTTGGGTAAGAAGAAGGGCGCCCACTCTGGGCGCCCTTTGCATTCAGCCTTCCGGCTGCTCCGGGACTTCCTCGTTCGACAGCGGCGGCAGCAACACCAGGCGCCGTCCCAATTTCCCACCGGGATCGAGTTTAGCTTCACGCTGAAACCCTCCTCGCCGTTCTTGCGCTGCCAGGCGTAGCCGAGCGTGACCCAGCGCCCGCGCGCATTCGGATCGGGTGCGCGCACCACGTAAACCGGCTTGCGACGCCCCGCTTTCTGTCGCGCACTTCCACCAGCTCCTTCCAAGAGTGACATGGCCTTCTCCTTCCAGGGTGCAGTTCCTACCCCATGGTACAATGAGGAGCGGCAGCACATCGGAGGATATCCCCATGCCGTACATTGACTTCGCAGAACTGAAATCCCGCATCACTATCATGCAGGCGGCCGAGCTTCTGGGCTTGACGCTCAAGCCGAGCGGCAACCAGCAACGCGGTCCATGTCCTCTCTGCAATACCGGTGGCGACCGCGCCTTGGTCATCACCCCGGACCGTGGCTTGTTGTACGGCTTCCCAGCCAAAACCGGCGGCGACCTCATCAAGCTCGTCGCCCACATCAAGGGTTGCTCGCAGAACGAGGCGGCGCAGCTGATCCAGTCGCAGATCGGAGGAACAGTTCCTACTGTTACAGTTCCAGCCCAGTGGCCGCGGAACTGTATCTAACAGCTCCTCCACACCTCCCCAGAAAGAGAAGGCGGGACTCAACCCGCTCCCCTATCTCGAACCGGAGCATCCTGCGGTCCAAGCCTTGGGCATCTCTCCGGTCACGGCGGAAGCCTTACCCAGCGGCTACGCCGGCAAGGGGGCGTGCGACCGGGGACGCTACGCCGTGCCAGTGCATGGCAAGGACGGCGCCCTCGTGGCCTATGTCGGGATCGCGGTGTCGAAGGAGCAGTCGCCCCGGCTACTGTTCCATAACTTCGACCCCAGCTCGACCATCTTCAACGCTCACCGGCTGGCCGAGGGTGGTGATCTGTTCGTCTGTCGTGATCCCCTGCAGGTCTTGCTTGCGGTCGAGAACGGGATCGCGCCGGAGAGTGTCGTGGCGTTTCTCTCTGACGGCATTGCCGCGCAGCAGTTCGAAGTGCTTGCCGCTCTCATGGACGAGAAGAAGACCGAACCCGCTCAGCTGTTCTGAGCATACTGCCCCTCAACTATTTGAGGGGCAGTATTTTCGCGCCGGTCGGACCACGCCCTTAAAATTTTATCTCAGGGAAAAGCAATCCAATCTCATATGCGGCGGCCAGTAGTTCTCCCCTCTTCTCACTTGGATCAGACGCGCGCTAACGAAATTGAAGACCGGCCGTTTTTCGTCGTTTGCTAAGCTGGGCGAGTCCGTCGAAAAGTCAAATCTTATGGTTCCCCGGCGCTGCCTTGTTAGGTAAGGTTGCTCCGGCCGCGGTTCGCACTTTTGATTGCGCATCATTCCCGCTCAATACGACGGCGATCACTGGCCCACTACTCATATGATCGACCAACCATCGCTTGACCGAAAGTCCAATCTCGTGAACGTCGTCTGTACCGAGCCGAGCCTTCAAATCAATTCCTCGCATTTTGCAATCCTCGGCAGTCTTAGATCCGACGTTCTCCAGCCATGATTGCTCATTCGGATAGAAGCGCTCCCATAGTGATTGGTCACCGGAAATTGCCTTTATTGCAATTATGCGAATTCCCATACGCTCAAATCGCGCGAGAAACGTTCCAACCAATCCTCGCTCCACAGCGTGTGGTTTTACAATGAGCAGGGTTTTTTCCACGGGCCTCTCCGCTGGTAATCGGGTTTTCGGTAACACAGGGAGATCCGCATTTGCAATGCGCTGAGCTTAATATCCGATGGACTATGCAGTTCGTCGATTTTGCGCCTCCAAGTAGGACTTAAGCTTAGCGAGCGCTATGCTGCGCATCGACCTTGCATTCTTTTCAGCCGCAGACATCTCTGCATAGGTCTTATGTTCGCCTGAGGGAACAAAGATAGGGTCATAGCCAAACCCATTAGTGCCGCGCAAACTTTGACTTATGCTGCCCTCAACTATTCCCTCGAACACTTGTACACCGCTACCGTCACAATAGCCGATGCACGTAGACACGGTCGCTTTTCGATCTGACCTGTCGCCCAACAAACGTAATAGACCTTCCGGGCCAATTGAGTCCAGAAACCACGATACTAGTGCTCCAGGAAGCCCACCAAGAGCTACAATGCTCATTCCGGTATCATCGACAACTACCGGCCGTTTGAGCTGCTGGTAGGCGGCGATCGCCTTTTCCTTAGCGACCTCAGCAACGCTCAACGACTGAATTTCCTTGATTTCTAAATCAACATTCTCCACCGGAATGCCGGTAATTGTTTCGATCTCTTTCGCTTTGTTGAGATTACCCGTGACGACGGTGATTTTTGTCATTTCTCTTTGCTCCATGGCTTTTGTTTTACTATTCGGTTGGCACCCGAGTGCGCCCGCTGGATCGGTCTGGGCACACAATCCTTAGAGGCGGTGATGTGTTTCAAGAATTCGAAAGCGGAGGGGACATCACATAGGTGCCCTGGCGAAACGAAGATTGGATTGCAATTCTCTCCAAGACTGACTGTGCAGCCAATTACCTGCCCGGTCTTGGGATGGGTGATCGGACTATGATTAAACCGACCTTGTGCGGGCTCTATATACCTGCCAAAAAGGCTATTACGTGTAATTCCAATCTCTATGGTTTATTGTACAACGCACCAATGTGTGCAGCAAGACCGATGCCTCGCGGGTGAGCGATGCCCTGACCGTCGAATATTAATATGTCGATCTTCTCCGCATGGCGGTCTAGCAGTTTACAAACTGCCGGCCCGATGCGCGGTATGCTAAAGAGTCCCGGAATGTATGGGAATGAGACATCTTCCACCTCGAAGACTTCGTCATCATCCCAGCGACCAGCGGTTCGAAATTTAATGCCAAATGCAACCGCCTTTTCATTGCTCTCGTCGTATGCCGTCCCAATCGCGAGACCCCGTGTCACAGACATCAAATTAAGCTTTTCGCCTTTTACGATTTCGCGTAATGCTGCCTGATCTTTCGCCGCCTCTTGTTCATCTCGCGTCCAACTAAATGCTGCCATGTTTCTCTCCTACAACTCTGCGGAGAGTTTGCCTTGCCCTTCGCAGGTCCATATTTTTGATCCGCAGGAACCTCACCGAATGAAGCCGATCATGGGAACTATCAGATCGTGCTCTCGCCATCTCGTGAAGGTAAAAGACGCTGCATCTATTGTTCTCTCGCAACGCGGTAACGCAGTCCGCTGGGAATAACTCTCTCCTCCGAACGCTATCGAGGCGTCGTCGCTCCAGCAAAGTGTACGGATCACAAAAGATCAGCGCTACAATCACGTTCAATATACAACAATGATGTTCGGCCTGTTGAAATGCATGGACCCCAAGTTTGTATATCAAGTCCTTTCGTAACCCAATTCGGTATGACTTCCCATAAGCCTTTGCGGAAAAATGCGTATCAATGATTGTCAGGCTCCCTTTCTTGAAAGCGTCTGATATATTCTCAACGAGGGCACTTGTGACCGTATCTTGGTAATCTAACCAATTCGCACTCTTAATTGCGTCTCGATCCGCAATTTTCATTGCCGACTTGAAGAAATCACCCGTGTTGAGTTGAGGATGCGTTGACAGAGCCTTCAGAACCGTGCTCTTTCCTACGCCTGAAGCCCCACCAACAATCAACAGATACTTGCTAGTGAGCATCAATTGCCCTCTGATCTGGCGTTGCAACAATATGAGATAAGCGAAGGCGCGTTGAGACCAAGGGAAACCCCATGACTGCTATCCAATGGGAGATATTAGCACCGCTTTTTGCATCTCTCCTACTATTTGTTGTTACCCAATTGGCGAACCGCACAGTTGCGGCGCATCGCTTACGTGACTTCTCCGCCGAGCCCAAAATTGAAAAGTTTATCGACTCACGGTTTGCTCTGCCAATTCTCAATGGATCAGCCGCATCGAATTATCCCAGCGCGGTGTCAAATCTCGTGTCAACGCTCCATCACGAGGCGATAAGTGCGCAGAACGCCTATCATTCTGCAGTGACGCGTTCGGCTGCCTGCCTTGCTGCCACGTTCTGTGCGCTGGCTTTGAGTGCTTCTCCCCTTAACAGAATTTTTGAGGTTGAGATCAGCCTCGCGTGGCTGGATGTAATCGGAATAAGTGCGGTGATCGGACTTTATTTTTTCGGACGCAGGACAAATGAGAAATGGATTAGACGCCGAGTTGCGGCAGAGTTGGCTAGGCAATACGAATTTATTACGCCTATCTTCCCCATTACCAACACAACTGGCCACCAAATGGATGTGACGTCGCATTTTGAAGCGGAGTTGGCAGCGATCAATCAAAGAGTAACTGATAATTCTGGTGACCTAGCTAGCCGCATAGGTGATTTTTGGCTGTCTCGCCGGCGGTCGATTTCAAATCACGCATTGTCCGACGTAAATCTTTCGGCCGACGCTCTACTGCTTTACCTTGATTGCCGACCTCTGCGGCAACTACGGTGGTTCGTAAGGTCTCTAGAATCAGGCTGGAGCGTCAGGGGCGAGCGTAGAAAAACACAGCTCCTATGTCTCTATTATGTCGCATTGTTATTGGCCATCGCTAAGCTAATATTTGTTGCAGGCGAACCGGTGGAACTCAAGTTTGGTCGGTTTAACTCGGGTATCTCATTTGCTCTTGCTGGGACGGCCCTGCTGCCGATGCTACTAATAACCACGGGATTGGCAGGCGCTATGACCGCGTATTACATTTATCAGAATGCTCGCAGCTTGATTTTGATCGTTACACGACACAAGAACGGCGCATCATCGTTTGGTTAGACGAATTCAATTCTGCTTATCCATTTGCAAATCTGCCTTCTTTGTCATTCGATAACGAGAACAAAGAGCAAGTGCGCGATTTGATCCTACGGTTCGAAGACCTGATGACTGAAGAGCTGGTAGATTGGGTTAACATTTCAAGTCACGACATTATCGAAATAACGCCATGACTGGACGTCATCGAACAGGTCTAACCAATCGCATGGAAGAAAGCGACCCGTGCGACATTAAGATCGGACTCTGAAACCTGTTTTAGCCGCTCTCTAGCCCATGTGGCGAACGTATCGAAGTTAAACGGATACGGGCTTTCGGCAGGGTTGCCTAAATCCTCCCCAAAATCAGTCAACACAACGTCCTCTCCGCGGGACCTTAAATCATCTAACAATCGGATAGGCGAAAATCCAAGCTTGGAAAGAACGCCGATCAGCCTCCCTAATTCAGCTAGAAACTCTTTTGAGCTGGAAGTTTTAGCTAAAATGTCCATCAAGGAATGTGGTACATATTCTTCCAGAACGAGGCCATTCCCCCAGCCATAGAGGTGCGGGGTGTGGATGTAGTTTGCCGAAATGATTTGCCGTCTGCCGACCCATCGCTCAAGTATTTCCTCAACGCTGGCGGCACTGGGCGAAGAAGCTACGCATGCCTTTAAAACCAACGGCAGGACGCGGTCTTCGAAATGGACCCTGAACAGACAAAGATATGTTTCCGATCCCGAACGATGCCATCCATGTTGCTCTTCTACTGCAGCACTAGCACAACCCCAGGGGACAATGCTGAGTTTCCTTAAAGCGTCGATCACGGCATCGAATCGTGAGGGTTTGATTAGCTCTTCCTCGATTAAGGTGCGCATTTAATTCTATCAGCCGCGGGAACGTCACTCACGACGCTCATGCTGCAATTTTTCCCGTAGATAGGGTAACACCAGAGGCAATGATCGATCCACAAAGCTTGTGACCTGCATCTTGGCGCGCTCCTGGTCTAGCCTTTCTGGCGTAAACCGCTCGACGCGGGCTACTTCGTGTGGTTCTAGGGTTAACTCGCCCTCAAAAAAGCCAAGGAACACTCCGACCATTTCTCGATCATCTGCTGAGTAGAATTTACCTACAAATCGAAGTGGGGCCTCTATGCCCAGTTCCTCCTTTAATTCGCGCGCTGCAGCAACTTGATAACTTTCGCCGCTGATTAGGTGGCCAGCGGCTGCGCCGGACCAATAAAGAGGGTACGCTTTTTTGGTGGCGGCGCGCTGATGCAATAGCAATTCACCACGGCTGTTGGCCAACATTACAAATGCCACACGACAAATAAGTCGCTGGCGCGCGATTTCTTCCTTATCGGCCACGCCGACTATTTGATCTTGTTCATTGACGACATCACGCATAAGCCAAACCATTCCTCAAGGATACCACACGCGCATCGCAACCATCCGTTTAAGGCGAGGTTAAATTACATCGGCTTATGAGCCAGCATTTTGATAAAACTGTGCAAATGGGCCGGCATTTCATCATGGGCCGCCTCCGTTCGGCTGCGCTCGAAATACAATAAGCTTTTCTTCCATCCAGCATAGGCAGCCACAACGTCTCCCCTCTCGTGATCTGGGAAAGTTGGAATTATTCGGTGACATTCGGGGACCGGAGTGAAATCGCTCCACAAGCTTATTGCATTCGCGCCGCCCGGTAGAGTCATAGCCTGAATTTTCCCACAAACTTCCATCTTGTTCTCAATGTAGTGTAAAACGCCATTGCAAATTACTAGGTCGAACTGCATGGTTGTCGTAAACTGCCGAATGTCTCCTTCAAAAACGTTGATGTGCGCCCCCACTTCGGCCGCAAAACGTTTGGCTTTTTCCGCGCCCGTACGCGCGAGTTCTAAAGCGTACACTTCCCACCCTAGTCGGGCCAACCGAATTGCGTCGGCCCCTTCCCCGGCGCCTAAATCTATAGTGCGTCCAGGAGTTCGCGCCTGCGCGTATCTCAGTACTTGTTGCGCCATTAACGAGCCAGCATGATCGTCTGGTGATGTTGAATACGCATGCGGCCCCTTCCACCAATATTTATCAGTATCGGCGTATGCTTTCTCAAAGAATTCTGTAATTTTTTGTCCGGCTCCCATGTCACACCTCAATCGGAACGGAAGTCATAAACTCTCTGTTTTGATACAGGGCTTGCAGATCTTTCACTGCGGTAGCTCGCCTCTCGTCATTTCGTATGTCCTCCAACATTTTTGCTGCTCCCGGGACGCCTATTTCGGCGTAATTCGGCAAGAGATGCGAAAAGAACGCCCTGTATTGAAGGCCAGCGATTCCCTCTACGTATACAGCAATGCCGCCCGAGTATTTGAAGACAACCGTCTCCTCCATCGCTTTCTTCAGGCACTTCGATAGATTGGTCTCCGGTTCGTCGGACGTCCCCAAGGAAGCAACGTTCGTGGCTAGCTCAAAATCACCGTGCGCCCTCAGATTGCATTCGATAAGCCGAGCAGCGCGCTTCAATTGCTCGCCTCTTATTTGCGCGTCGAGTAGTTTGATTGCGTTTGACAGGACGTGATGGCGTCGTACGCGAACCAGTTCGTCGAGGGTCCAATTGAACATAAGGACCGAATCATCGTAAACTTTGCCGTCGTGGTATTTCCTGACGGAACAGGAAGAAGAAAAGATTCTCCTTGTCAAAGTAAATAAACGGAACAGTTCCGACAAATACCGGTGCAGGTCTCGCTAGCCCGATTTCTAACAGTTCACGCGCTGCTGCGTTAGCCGCAGCCCCGACCCCAATTGTGAAACGATCATGCCTTGCCTCGACACCCTGATTTTCACTTGGGGGCCTCTGATCGCACTCATTGATGTAACCACTGACGTGAGATGCTTTGCCCATCTCTAATGTAGAGTTTTTCGGTGTATTCACTTGGAGCAATAGTTCTGGCCCTCGGTCGCCGGTTCGCCAAGTTACGATGACGACGGCCGCCAGCCAGTCGCTTATATTTTGTCCCTCAATAAGAATGCTTCTGCGAAAACGTGCTTCCTTGTAGTTAAGAACGCGTCTCCAAGGCCCGGATACCCTACTACTACGATTTCGTGATCCTCATGGCTTGAGCTTATCACATCACGAAACGCATGTTCCATGTCGGCGTCGACGCGTTCCAAAAAATCTATATAGAGACTGTGGCCCTCCCCCTTGGACTCCCGCGTCACCGCGAGTTGGACAACGGGTGCGTCACCACTGAAGAAGAATAGATTGCCAATCAAAGGCAGAGAATACGGATGCGAGTAGAGTTTCCATCGCCCAGTTGTTCCCAGCCGTAGGAGCAGTGACATGAGTTTGCGCCGCGTGCGAGCTGATAGTCGCACGCGTTCGCGTGTAGCCGCGCTTGCGGGAACAAACTGATCAGTAAATTCGTCCCTAACGTAAGGAAGAAGGTCTTCTTGAAGGAAAACAATATCCAAATGTTCCCAAAAGGCAGACTGTCCCTCTCTCTTTTTTTTCAACAAAATTGCCTCTTCGAGGCAGCCGGGAAGCCAGGCATTAGTTACCCCAACAACAATTGCCGACCTCGCTTTAGCAAGAAGTTGAAGAAACCGCATGTCGTTAATCCCGGCATGCGCTGCGACGAGAGGGGTGGCTGGGGACGCGTCTTTTATTCCAAAGTCCTCCGATCCGGTTGAGGGCTTCGCAGCTAATTTTTCTACCGTGTGAGCCAAATCACTTCCAAGGCGCTCGATACACGATGTCCATTCCGCGTCATCTGTTCTTAGTCCAGCGAGATTTGTCCATTGTCGCTTTCGAAGTTCGCTTTTTTGCGCAGTGTCGTCCGGAGATTCCTGTTCAGAAAAACTCACATTATTCAATATAATTTGGAAAATGAGCGAGGTGGCAAGGCGTTGTTCAGATTTTTCCTGGTCTTAGATGCTCAAGAGCTACAAACATATCGAATTCCCTCGTGCACCATTTGGACTTAAGGTAATTCGTCGAAATTATAGGAATAAAAATTGCGCTCGATCGTAATGCCAGGTTGATCCGTTTTTCCCAAAGCTCCGCGTTTTCAATGTTTTCACTGTCAATAAATAAAAGCAGCTCTCGTTTTGTTGCTGTTTGAAATGATCTTCGCAGCTGGTTCACTACGCGGATGAGGTCGGAAGCCCCCCCTCGATCGGCCCGCGAGTAACTAATGAACGCGTCGTACTTCCAGTTCATGTGGACGGTCCAAACTTGTTTGGAGGTCAGGTATCTGAGTTCGAGGACGCGCGAGGACTGTCGAGCGCCAATTCAACCGTACATTTATGTGTATTGCAATTGCAATCATGGCACGTTTTATCGGGTTTGTGCAGAAACGTTGGCCAGCGCCGAGCAGGAAAACCCGGTCGAAAATACCATGAACGAAGGATGGGTTACGCTTAAGACAAAATGATTTTCCATGGCTTCCCACGCCCGGCGCAGGCGCCATTCTCAACTCCTTCAACCAAGACATGATCGAGCCGCGCTTGTTCATCAGGGCAGCAAGGGGAGCACCAGGCCAACAATCCAGCGACGTATTGGCTGTGCAGTGTGCGAGACTCCTGCAGCCCGACAGACATGCTCGACGAGGTCAGGAGTCTCCCGATGCCAATCGGTGAGTGGCGCGAGCGCCTGCGGCCCACGCGGCCGCAGTTTTTTGTGGTCGTGGCTGATCGGATCAGTGCCTATACCGTGCCTAGCGTTTTTTTGATTTTTAAAGGTCTTCAAAAGCCCTTATTTTTGAAGCATGGTCCCGTAGCTCAGCCGGATAGAGCAGCGGTTTCCTAAACCAGGTGTAGAACTCAATCCTCCCAAAACGATTTGAACCGTCGGGCGACAGCTCGGTATAGCGTACAGTGTGCTGAATATTCTTGTGCCCGAGATAGTGTTGAAGTGCGCGCGTGTCTTGGCCGTCATTCGCGAGCTTGTAGCCGCACGCATGCCGCAGCATGTGCGGATGCACGGGAAACGGAAATTGCTCCCTCCCCTATTCGCGCAAGCATCTTGCGAAACCCCGCCGGCGACATCGGCGATCGTCGCTCGGTGAGAAAGACATGCCGCGATTCAGGTTGTTCGCGCAGCAGTCGCCGGAGCGCGCGCATCTCGCTACCGCCGAGCGGATGTACACTCGGTGTTCCGCTCTTCACTCGCCGCACGTGTAGCAGCCCCGTGCGAAATCAACTTGATCCCAACGCAATGCACACAGCTCAGACACTCGGAGCCCGTGTCGGTATGCAACAAGGATCATTGTCGCATCGCGATGCCCGTAGCGACCACGCTCGCGCGCACCGTCCAACAAGTTTCGGATTTCCTTGACAGTAAGATATTCACGTGGCCTGCGCTTGGCATTTTTGACCCTGCGCGGAGGTACTGTCCCATTAACAGTGTTTGGCGCGTCTGTCGCTTGGAAGATTTGACCTTGGAAATTCGAGCGGCTGAATTCATAACTGTCCCGAGAAGAAGCATTTTCGGGACAGTTTATCGTAACATGTCCAGCAGCCCTTCACCGCTTGTTATCGTCGAGGGAGCCGGCGGTTCATCCCCGCGCGTGTGGGGAACACGGCATGGATATTGCCACGCAAGAAGGGGACGAGCTCGAAGCCGGTTCATCCCCGCGCGTGCGGGGAACTTTTCCAGGGTCGTATGTGCCAAAAGGACGGTTCATCCCCGCGCGTGCGGGGAACGTCCACTCGAAGACATTGAAGATCGCCGGTTCATCCCCGCGCGTGCGGGGAACACCCGGCAATGGCGCCGCCTGACCCCAGGACCCGGTTCATCCCCGCGCGTGCGGGGAACACCCGGCTCAAGAGTACGTGCGCGGATATCGGTTCATCCCCGCGCGTGCGGGGAACACTGGCATAGGGAGCGCAAAGTGTCGCGGGCGGTTCATCCCCGCGCGTGCGGGGAACTAACTATCAAAGCCGGACCCTCGGCCACCGGTTCATCCCCGCGCGTGCGGGGAACGCACTTCCACATGGACAGCTGTTCGTCGGTTCATCCCCGCGCGTGCGGGGAACACGTATGTGGTCTCGCCGCAACTGAACTCCGGTTCATCCCCGCGCGTGCGGGGAACTCGCGCGCTGCCTTCAACGACCATCCACCGGTTCATCCCCGCGCGTGCGGGGAACTCGTCCAGCAATCGCGTGACATCAGCGACTCGGTTCATCCCCGCGCGTGCGGGGAACGCTAACTTAGACCAATCAGTGCACTGCTAGTGGTCCGGTTCATCCCCGCGCGTGCGGGGAACACGTCTTGCTCGGACGAGATCTTATACGCCGGTTCATCCCCGCGCGTGCGGGGAACACAACTTCTTCAGCCGTCCTCGGATGTTGCCGGTTCATCCCCGCGCGTGCGGGGAACTCTTGGAGTGGGTCCTTGATGGCATCTTTCACGGCGGTTCATCCCCGCGCGTGCGGGGAACTCCTCGGAGAAATCGCACGGCCGTAACGGCCGGTTCATCCCCGCGCGTGCGGGGAACGCTGTCTCGCGGGGCCGGCAAGGACTCGATCGGTTCATCCCCGCGCGTGCGGGGAACTCGTAATGCAGGGCACAGGCTTGCAAAACCGACATGCGGTTCATCCCCGCGCGTGCGGGGAACTCTCTTCCTCATCGAATACATCTGCTAATAGGTCGGTTCATCCCCGCGCGTGCGGGGAACCTCCACCAAAACCAGATTGCATCCCTCTGTCACCGGTTCATCCCCGCGCGTGCGGGGAACGCGCCGTGCGGATTCGACCGCGGCACAGTCGGTTCATCCCCCACGTGCGGGGAACGCTCGTATAAGGTTGCGTACTACCTGACAATCAATGCGGTTCATCCCCGCGCGTGCGGGGAACGCGCTCGACGTACCGCACCAGCGCCGAACCGGTTCATCCCCGCGCGTGCGGGGAACTCTCGGCGATGTCCTCTTGCGGTCATTAGGAATCGGTTCATCCCCGCGCGTGCGGGGAACACCGGTTCATGCGCAGGAGGACGCGTCTGAAAACGGTTCATCCCCGCGCGTGCGGGGAACTCTGGTTGGTTCGCAAGGTAACCCTGACTTGACGGTTCATCCCCGCGCGTGCGGGGAACTCTACGTTTTCATGACCAATCCGGTCCGTCCGGTTCATCCCCGCGCGTGCGGGGAACACCCGGCACAGATCATGCCTATAATCGGCATCATCGGTTCATCCCCGCGCGTGCGGGGAACACTTCGGCGGCGGGATGCCGACTGCCGGCTTCATCGGTTCATCCCCGCGCGTGCGGGGAACACATCACAGTCGCGCGCCGGCCGTGTGACGTCGGTTCATCCCCGCGCGTGCGGGGAACACCTGCATCGCGCAGATCGGGCTTCGACATCGGTTCATCCCCGCGCGTGCGGGGAACCCACTCGCTGCGCACCGCATTGCAACAGACGGTCCGGTTCATCCCCGCGCGTGCGGGGAACACGCAACGCCGCCAAAGGCCACGGCTGCGATCACGGTTCATCCCCGCGCGTGCGGGGAACACGTCATCCCGCACATCGCCGGTGCCATGATCGCCGGTTCATCCCCGCGCGTGCGGGGAACGCCGCACGCTTCGGCCGACAATCTCGTCCTGCTCGGTTCATCCCCGCGCGTGCGGGGAACACGATCAGACCACGATCATCCAGGCGACTGCCTACGGTTCATCCCCGCGCGTGCGGGGAACTCTCGAACTGCCGGCAGGCCAGCCGCGGCAATCGACGGTTCATCCCCGCGCGTGCGGGGAACACGCCATCGGTCGTGGCGATCCGCACCGTTGTACACGGTTCATCCCCGCGCGTGCGGGGAACACCTCCTTTGCCGGCGACATTGCTGCGGTCGCGGTTCATCCCCGCGCGTGCGGGGAACTCCGCTTCGGCTCGCATTGCCGAGCTTGCCGTCGCGGTTCATCCCCGCGCGTGCGGGGAACGCGGTACACCGCTGGTCGGTCGACGCTCGCACCGGTTCATCCCCGCGCGTGCGGGGAACGCCGATGCGTGCCGTACCGCGCCAGACTGCATCTGGCGGTTCATCCCCGCGCGTGCGGGGAACACGCGGTCTGCGATCGTGATCGCCAGCTATGGACACGGTTCATCCCCGCGCGTGCGGGGAACGCGTGACGCTCGGCAGCGCATTGATCGGCCGTGCACGGTTCATCCCCGCGCGTGCGGGGAACCCGATCCGGCCATTCGAACGACACATGACCATCCGGTTCATCCCCGCGCGTGCGGGGAACCTGCCGGACGCCATCGAGCCTATCGACATGCAACGGTTCATCCCCGCGCGTGCGGGGAACGCCAGGCGTTCGCAGTCTGCAATGGCGACATCTCGGTTCATCCCCGCGCGTGCGGGGAACACCGCTACGTCAACGACAGCGACGACTCGGCACCGGTTCATCCCCGCGCGTGCGGGGAACTCCTGCGACACGCTCCAGCGCCAGCCATCGATCCGGTTCATCCCCGCGCGTGCGGGGAACGCTGCTCCGCAGTCATTGTACGCATGGCAGTCAGCGGTTCATCCCCGCGCGTGCGGGGAACGCTCGTGGACATCGGGAACGATCAGCCTCGTCGCCGGTTCATCCCCGCGCGTGCGGGGAACGCTCGAGCTGCGCATGCACCGAAGTGCCGGCAGCCGGTTCATCCCCGCGCGTGCGGGGAACGCGCGCGCAAGATCGTTTCGATCACGCCGCCGGTTCATCCCCGCGCGTGCGGGGAACGCGAAGTCGCTCGTCCGCGATGCCGTCGGTACGGTTCATCCCCGCGCGTGCGGGGAACGCCATCCGGACTCTCGACCGCAACCCGCGATACGGTTCATCCCCGCGCGTGCGGGGAACACGTCCGGTCGCCCTTGTCGGCCGCATCGCAGCCGGTTCATCCCCGCGCGTGCGGGGAACGCCGCGCCCCGATGACTTGCTCGTCAGGCCCCGGCGGTTCATCCCCGCGCGTGCGGGGAACGCTCGAAGCATCGCGCCGGGCAACTCGGTCTGTTCAACGGTTCATCCCCGCGCGTGCGGGGAACGCTGTTGAGCTGCCTCCAGCGAACCGTCGCCGACGGTTCATCCCCGCGCGTGCGGGGAACGCTCTAGCCGTATCACGCAGACTGATTACCGATGCCGGTTCATCCCCGCGCGTGCGGGGAACGCTCGTCAACAGATATCGTAGCGATGCACGCGGTTCATCCCCGCGCGTGCGGGGAACGCGGCCGGGCACGCCCGTGCGAGACGGGCGCGCCGGTTCATCCCCGCGCGTGCGGGGAACGCATGTCGATGTCCGGCGACAAGTCGCCCGGTATCGGTTCATCCCCGCGCGTGCGGGGAACGCCCGCTCAAGGCACCGACAGATAACTGGGCGCGCGGTTCATCCCCGCGCGTGCGGGGAACGCTGTCGTCGCCGCCTCCGGCTGCCCTCATGCTCCGGTTCATCCCCGCGCGTGCGGGGAACGCCTCGGCACGGCCGGCGTGTCATGCGAATCCCGGTTCATCCCCGCGCGTGCGGGGAACGCCCTGAACAGTCACGCTTTCAACGCGGCGAGCGGTTCATCCCCGCGCGTGCGGGGAACGCCGCTGCGTGCATAGACGACCGCCGTATCTGCGCGGTTCATCCCCGCGCGTGCGGGGAACGCGGCCGAGATAGCGCCCACGTCAGTGCTTGCCGGTTCATCCCCGCGCGTGCGGGGAACGCCCGGCTAGATCACGCTCGGTCTCCTGATAGTCCGGTTCATCCCCGCGCGTGCGGGGAACCCTCGCCCGCGCCATGAAGCGAGACGGCGTACCGGTTCATCCCCGCGCGTGCGGGGAACGCGAATCGCTTCCATCACATCCCGAGGCGAGATCGGTTCATCCCCGCGCGTGCGGGGAACACTCTGCTCGACATCGAATCAGGTTCAATCGCTGGCGGTTCATCCCCGCGCGTGCGGGGAACACGGCCCTGTTCATTGTAGCCGTGCACCGGTCTCGGTTCATCCCCGCGCGTGCGGGGAACGCACCGGTGATAGCCTGTCGAGCAGTTCAATCGGTTCATCCCCGCGCGTGCGGGGAACACCTCGATCAGTCGCAGGTGATCGGAGCCCTGGCCGGTTCATCCCCGCGCGTGCGGGGAACGCACCGCCGCGCTACGGCAACGACCTTGCCAGTCCGGTTCATCCCCGCGCGTGCGGGGAACCACTTCACCGAGCCGCCTCGTCGGCCAACTCGGTTCATCCCCGCGCGTGCGGGGAACGCCTGTTGCAAGACGATCTGCCAGATCGCCCGGTTCATCCCCGCGCGTGCGGGGAACACCTCGTCCGTCAGTGGCTTCCACCTGGCCACCGGTTCATCCCCGCGCGTGCGGGGAACGCGTCCGTACCATCAGCCGGACTCCATCCGGCGCGGTTCATCCCCGCGCGTGCGGGGAACGCCTCACCGAGGATTTCATCTGGTGCAGCCGGTTCATCCCCGCGCGTGCGGGGAACGCGGGCGCGGCGTTCGGCCGCTCCCGAGCGGTTCATCCCCGCGCGTGCGGGGAACGCAGTTCGCCCGACAGCGACCGCTTCCCGACCCGGTTCATCCCCGCGCGTGCGGGGAACGCCAGGCGCGCATCGCGCGCAGTCATAACAGCCGGTTCATCCCGCGCGTGCGGGGAACGCTCTTCGTGTAAGCGTCTGCGCCAAAAAAAGATTCACAATGTCAAACAGCGCACCGACGTTCTGGTTTAGTTCCACTCGGAACTCGTAAACAGTCAAGAGGATGATATCGGTTTAAAACTCACCAGTCGAAAGCCGTCAAGATCAACAGGAATACGTCGGTTCTGCCCGCACGTCTCAAAATCGAAGCCTGCGTCATTCGGCGCTGCCCAAGCGATGACGGCATTACCCTCGCCAATCGCGCTCCGCACCTGCTCCCAGAGCATCTCACGCGTGCGTTCGAATAGGTGCCGACATAGACACCAGCCCTCACTTCGAGAAGCCAGACAGCCAGCCTCCCGCGCAGGCGTGGCGGAGCATTCTCAACCACGATGACCAACATCACCTATCGGCTCCGGATCAGGGAAGGCCGGGCCTTGCGCCTCCGGCGGCGCTGCAGGCGGAGTGATCTCGCCGGCCGCGAGCATCTCCTCGATAGAGGGGATCAAACGCTCTAGAAGAGCCGTGTTTCGAAAGACGTCTCGGCACGCGCGACGGACCGGGCCGACAGGGTCCTCCTCTATCCTCCCGCGGGCCGCTTGACCAGCGATCCGAAACGCCTCGGGCACCACGGTCTCGAACTTGAACACATCCGCAACGTCGTAGACAAATGAAAGGGGTTTGCCAGTATGCAGAAAGCCAATTGCGGGCGCATACCCAGCAGCAAGCACGGCGGTCTCGGCAAGGCCATACAGGCAGGAAGTTCCAGCGCTTAGGCAGCGGTTGGGAATATCGCCGGTGCCGAAATCGTGCGGATTATAGTCGCGTCCTTTCCATTCAACGCCATGGCGCTTGGCAAACAGTTCATACAGCTTACGGACCCGCACGCCCTCAATGCCGCGCAACTGATCGATCGAACGGCGCTCCGGTGCAAAACTTCGCCAAAGCGCATCGCATACATTTTGCGCACGACTTTAAGCCGCGCATCCTCATCGAGTGCGAGACTCGCCTGGTAAAGAAGGCGGTCGGAGCGGACGCCGCCAGGCTGGCCGGCGGCATAGAGCCTGACGCCTGCCTCGCCGACCCAAACGATGAGCGTCCCTGCCCGGGAGGCGAGTGCCACCGCTGCATGACTGATACGTGCACCAGGTTCGAGCATCAGGCAGGCAAGACCACCGATCGGGATGTGTGTCCGAATGCCATTCTTGTCGACGATGACGAAAGCTCCGTCGAGCACATCGACATTGCCCTTCTCAATGAAGATTATCGAGGAGCGGTCCTTGAGCGGAATGGGCCGCGGTGGTGGCAGGCCAGAAAGCGACGCGCCGCTCATGACAGAGGTCGGCGGAGCAGCATCAGTCCGAGTCCAAATGCCTTGCCGCGACCGAAACCTCGGATGACTTTCGTAATAAAGATTTCGGGCTCACGTACAGTCAGCATGCCGTCGAACTCGATGACGCTTAGCATAAGGGGGGACTTCCCGCTGCCGCGAATAGTCACCGGTTCATAGCCATCGACCACAACGGAACCGTCATCGAAATCGAAGCCTGCCGCTACGCCTTGGCGGCGCAACCATGCAAGACCTTCGCGCTGGATGATGCCTTTGCGCGCCTCCGCGCGCTCTGCCTTCGGAATCGCCTTGAGGGCGGCCATCACGACATCGTCGCGCTTGCCGCTGCGGGTGTCGCCGCGCGGGCGGCCGATAGTTGCATTGGCGCGCAGACTGAAAACGAGCCTGTCTTCGGGCTGAGAGCGGGTCGAACGGCTTAGTCTCGACTTGAAAAGATGATGACGATCCTCGGGTGGACGCCTAGAGAGCACATAGAAGCGTCTCGCATGGTCCTCACGCCAGAGGAAGTCCCGCTTTCGATCCTCGCGGTCGGCGAACAACGTCCAAACGAGCCGACGAGAAGCCTCGCTTCGATGTCGGCCGGCGGCATCGAACAGGATCGGCGCAAGCGTTGCAACCGATGGGTCCGCGCGCAAATAACACGGCCGAGAAAAAGATCGCTCATTCCTTCCCCCCACGAACAAGAGCTCGAAACGAAGACCGAACTGCCAACGACGCCGGCTTTCGAGTGCATCGCGACGACGCTCGATGCGCATCCAGTTGGAGCGATCGCTCGCACCATCGAGATCGAGCGCCAGCACCGAAGGCAAACCATCGAGCCTCAAATCGCGAAGGAGTTTCGACTGTTCCGGTGTCCGCCCCGCGAGATAGGACTGAAGTGCAGATGCGGATCATCGGCCTGACCACGCGAGGATCGAGAGGCACACCCAACGGGCACGCCTTGCGCCCGAAATAGAGCGTGAAATGTGGGTGCTTCAGGGCCTCGGCGAAATGACCGAGTGGCCAGCGCGGTGCCTCGCGCACCCAAGGACCACAGATAGGCGGGATCAGTCCGTATTCGCGAACAGAGAGTATGTGCCGAGATCATCGACGCCCAGTTCCTCCCGCCGGGTCGCGAAGCGGCGGTTCCTGCGCTGCGGTGGCATCTGTGCCGTGTGATAATCAAAGAGCAGATGCCCAGACGCGATCTCGCCGAGACCCAGCCCATAGCCGTCGGCGAGCGCCGAATGGGCCGCCTCGTCCGACCGATCAAGCCCCAGACCTGCCCGACGAGCCCAAGGATCGCCGACTTGCCGGGCCGGTCAAAACCGGTGCGTTGTTCGCCTACCGCAACGCCACCCATCGCGCCTAGCGGCGCATGGAGCAGGAAAACGAGGTGCTCGCCCATGAACGTTCACCAGTTGGTCGCCATGGCGATTGCCTCGGCAAGCGTACCCTCGCCACCGACCTTCATGGTGTAGCGGCCTTCCGCGCAAGCACCGTAAGCCTTGTCCATGTCCGTTGAAACGTTTCGAGTTTCGTAACCGATGCGGCCACCAGGTCGGCGCCGGTGACAGGCTTGGCGAAAGCGGAACCCAGCGTGCGCGGTTGCTGCGAGCCCATCTCGACGAGGAGATATTCAGCCCGCGCTCGGCTGGCAAAGCTCGCCTGCTTTCCGCCCGGCGACACGGTTGCCAGCGCTTCCGTCAGAGCGGCGACAGCGGACTTCGCGATGCCGTCATTCCGCCGAGATTGGCGACGAACAGATGGTGTCGATGCATACGTAGAGATAGAACAGGCCGGAGCCGAAACCGGTTCACCGACAAAGCCAGCGCCTGCATCCTCCGCCTTGGTTTTCAGGTCGTCCACCGCTGTGTAGAAGTCGTCTTCGACGGTGACGCGATGCGTGGTGTAGGCGTGAGCGACCTGCACAGCCGCTTCGCGGTTGAAGTCCGCGTTGTCGGCGAGCATCCGGCCGAACATGGCAATGTCGGCGGCAGTGTCGACCTTCGCCAAAATGGCATCGGGTTGCGCGTCGATCGTCTCCCCGACCAGCACCTTTTCCGCCAGCGCGAATGCGGCCTGCGTTCGTTGGGCGAAATGAAGGCGAGCTGGCGGATATAGGAAGGATTGTCCGCCTTCTCGTCTTCAAGCTTCCCGAAAACCTCGGCAATCTTCCGAGCAGCCGCTAACGCCGCTTTCTCGTCCATGCCTTTTTCGACAAGATACTTAAGAATGTCGGCCCCAGTCGTTGAGTCCGTCTAGCCGAGTGGCCATGGAGTTTCGCCTTGAACACATCCGACGTCCGGACTGCACGTTTCAACGATTGCGACGAAATGCCAACCTCTCCACGCCGCCGATGATTGCCGTCTTTGGCCGCCCGTGTCATCGCGATTGAGATTGGCGGGAGGGTAAAAGGTGAAAAGATGAAGTTGAACGAAGCGTCCCATAACCGTCATTCCTCATCGTCGGTGGATGCGGCGTCGTTGTCCTTCGGCGCTGCTATTCCGGCACCGTAATAGTCGAAGGCCCAGCGCATGCGTCGGCGCTCGAACCAGTCGAGAAGCTTGCCGCCACGTCCCCGACATCGATATTGCGGGCGCCGACCAGCGTCACGGCGCGCCGGAAGGCGGCCATGAGGTCTTGATCTTCGTTTGCCGCGAGCAGCCGCTTAAAGCGAAGCGGGCTCATAGGTGGGCGCTCCCCATGGCCGAGGACTCGGCGAAGCTGCGCCGAAATCCCATGCCCGGCTCCGATCCGTCTCTGATGTGGGCGAGAACCGCCGCGGCCGCTACACGCAGGAAGGCGACGGTCGACCTCAGTTCGTCCGAAACCGAGCTTCTTGTAGAACTCGAAAACGGTCGGTTCCTCCAGGGCATCAATCGGCGTCGCCGCTCGCCTAAGTCGGGCCAGCGCGCCGGGATTGCGGGCGGGATCGGAGTACCGTCCTTGTCGAGTTCTGAAGCACATCCCACCACCTGCGGGCGATTTGGTCCCAGCGCGGCTCGGATTGATTTGTCGCGGTCATGCGGCCTTGCCCTTCGCTTTGCTCTTTGTCTCGGGCACGGGAAGTTGAAGGTTCTTGAAAAGCTCCACCCGCGGGGGCCGTAGCCCAGCACAGAGCAGAGAAAACGGCGGCCTTCCACCACCCGCTTCACATCCGGCGAAAGCGCATCTTGCATAGGCGCCGTGTCATCGAAGATTGCGAGCGCCGCTCTCTCAAGCTCCGCTCGCCATGAGTGGGCAAGTGGCGCCGCTGTCGCCAGTGAGCTCCCGCAGGCAGCATCGAAAACTCGTTCAGGAGGGCAAAAAATCTGTCGTTTGTGTCTGCCCAGAAACGGTCACGTGCCGTCGTCAGCGGTGTCGTGTTAGCGTGAATCGATATCGGTCCTCGCCAAAAAGAGCGATCTTCACCGCTTGGCCAAGCGCCCGGCGACTTCATTCGCGGCGGCAACGAAGTCTCGTGCCCTCTCCGCAACCAGCAGCGTTGCCGCGCGGAATGACAATGTCGGGCGTTTCGGCCTCGGTGAAAGCACGTGCCTTCATGTTGTCCATCGTCGTAGCCGGCCGCCATGAGGCGGAAGGAGCGGTCGTCCGAGGCAGATCGTCTGCGCGTGCCCACGAAAAGCGAGACGCACGCGCCGGTCGCGCAATCCGTCTTGGCTCCATAAAGCATCGCCACCCATTGCCGATAGCCGATGCGCCGCCCTGGCCGTGTACGGGATACCGAATCGGGTCTCCTGCCTTAGCGCGATAATGGGCGTAAACGGATGGATGCTTCCCCAGGCGTCATAGTTCGTCCCATGCGGGCGGGTGCGGTAGGTTCGCACGATCACGTCGTCGATCCTCCAGTGAGGTCGCATGGCACCGCTCGACGTTAGGCTCGAAATTAAGCCGGATGCGCCGTGGCATGCCGAAAAACGCCTGCCGCCAATCGACGTCTTCCGGCGTCGTCGTTCGACCTTCCTTGTCGAAAGTCGCGTGGGCGCGAGCCAGGGAAAAATGCGCGGCAACTGGTCGCCGCGGCGGTTCCGGCCGGAGGCACATTGGCCCACAGCCGGTGCCATAGCGTTGCGGGACGTTTCGGCACGACCAGGGTCGTAAGCGGGCCGCCGCCTCGTAAGGAGGTGCGGTGTCCGGCGCCTCCCGCCGGCGCCATCGTCTGAAGGGTGAGAAGCGCGATCGCGGCGGCGGGTCGAGAGAGAACCTCAACAAGGCCCGGCTTCACCAAGAGCGCTGCGTTCTTCTTCACGGTCGCGGCGCCCGGCGCCTCATCAAAAGGGCTTCGACCGGCGTCGGCTCGGTCGCGAAGTCCTCAAGGTCCTGAAAGGCGCGCGGACCTTCTCCATCGAACGTGAACACCGTGCAAACGGCGCAAATGCGGCTTCGAGGAGGCATTCGACGGCGGCTGCTTCCACCGCACCCCATCGTCAGACGGTGGAAAGGCCACCGTGAGAAGCCCAATTAAAAATTCGAGTACCGCACACCGGAAATCTGCGCGCGGGAAATCGAGGTCAAGAATGGTCGGCGTCGATATCGTCCGTCAAGCCCGCCGGCTGGATACACTCGCGTCGCCCCGACGCGCGGATCACCGGAAGCCATGAGGCAGAAATAGATTAACGTGTCCTCTTCGCAAGGTCCGTCCCCATTCTGTGCTGGTCGGAAGCGCCGGGGAATAACGCCGAGCAAACGCAAGAAAGAAACCTACGCCTTTTAACAAACTCGTTGCGCCAGTTAAAAAGAGACCGGTAGTGCGATATACCGGACACGGACTGGCTTTGCCTCGGATTGCGCGCCGACCCCGCCCACGCGCCTCTCTTCTTGCAACGCGATCAGCGGTACCGCCCGCTCCGCTATTGGCCACGCGTTTGGCGGCCCCGACGCGGCGGCCATCAAGGGGTCACTAACGTCCTCCGCGGCGACCCGTCCGACGCGAATGGCGACCTCCGACAACGCCCAGGCTCGCCACGGAGGTTCAGCGTCAGCCCATGGCCGCACGTTACCAGCGATTAGCTTTCCGAGCCTGATGCGCATGCTGTCATTCGAAAGCCGGGTAGGTGTGCGAACGTCCGTATCCCACGAGCCTGCATCCGCTCTATAGCCGACCTGCGCCCGGCCGCCTTGCGGACGCAGAAGCAAAACGTTCGTCTGCGCGATCGGGATGCGGCGGATGTTTGACCCTGGGCGCGCAGCTCTCGCTGCAGGAGTGCCGGCGGCGCCTCTTCGGAGTGGCCTCGTCGTAGACCGACTCGACGAGCGTGCGCACTCCCAGGCGTCGCAATTCCAGCGGCTCGAAACAGCGCGCGCGAACTCCGCCAGAGCAGCGCGTGATCGGGGTAGACCTATGCTCCCCGGCCAGCACCCGGCTCGCCCAGTCCTTGTCGGGCTCATCGATGGGATCGCCCGACAGCACGATGAGTTCTGGCCCTCCGATGGCCGCTCCCCCGAACATGCCGCCACAGCCGTCCGGCGCGCTGGATCATCAGGTCGATAGGCGCGAGGTCCGTGACCATCAAATCGAAGTCGAGGTCGAGGCTCTGTTCTATAACCTGCGTTGCAACGAGTACCCGACCGTGCCGCATCTCGGCGCTCCGCGTGCGGCCGAAGGGACGCATAACTTCGGCTTCGATGCGCTGGCGGTCGAACATGGCGAAGCGCGCGTGGAAGAGCAGCGGCTCAAGTCCCGCCGCACGCAACGGTCGCAGGCGGCGATCGCCTCGTCAACGCTATTGCGTACGAAGGCCACCCGTGCGCCCGCTTGCGCCGCCGTAACGACCCGCGAAGGGCGCTTCAAGATCGCCGACCTGGGTGGCGGTCACGAAGCGCGCAAGACCATCGCGAATGGGTTGGGGCACCTCGTCTGGTGCTGTCGCGTCCAACGATGGTGATGAGTGGATAATCGGTGACGGTTAAATCGTGTTGTCGGCGTCACCCCGCGCGACGCCCTTGCGGATACGCTGTTACAAGCTTGCGGCGCGGGCCTTCGGCAGCGTCGCGGACAAAATGATGGCAGACCCGCCGAGCGCGGCGTGAAACTCCAGCAGCGTCTCCAACTCGCGCATCATGTACGCGTCGTAGGCGTGCGCCTCATCGAGATCAGAACTCGGTCGGCAAGGCCCCAGAGGCGCAGCGACTGATGCTTCACCGGCAGGATGGCGAGCAGTGCCTGGTCGATCGTGCCGGCTCCGATATCGGCCAAAAATGCTTTGCGTCGATCATCGGCGATCCAATCGGCACATTCGGCGGACGATGGGCGTCCTCGTCACCCGCTGTAAGCGTCGCATTCCGCGCGTCCGCCCGCGCGGCGCGTCCACCACGCTATCCTGAAATCCTTATGAAGTGCGCGACGGCCGTGCGCGAGAACGAGTGATGGTGTGCATCGGCCTTGAAGAGGAGACGGAAGCTGCTGCCAGCCGCTCCCACATCGCATTTGCCGTCGCCTCGGTCGGCAACGCGACATAGAGCCCATTCGCGCGGCCGGCCACCATCAGACGATGCGCCAGGATCACCGCGGCTTCCGTCTTCCCCGAACCCGTGACATCCTCGACGATGGTGAGCGAACGGTCCCTCCGGCAAAGGGACGGTCTCGGCGAAACGCCTGGACCGGACTGGGCGTTCGACCCTCCGGAAAGAGCTGTCGATATTCCGTCAAAGTTCTGACCACAGCCGGCGAGACATGAGCTTGATCAACGGCTCGCGTCGCTGCCGCTCGAGCGTGGCGCCAATAGAGGTCGAAAGTCTCGTCGCCTTCGATCGGTGCCGTGTACTGGGAACCAGATTTCCGCCGACCCGATCCAGTCCGCGAGCACGAACAGGCCGGAGACGGCGACGCGCGAGGACAGTCAACTCACTTGCGATCGGCGCGGCAGTGCACCAGGCCGTAGTAGGGAATACATCGCTTGGATATGCTCTTCCGCCGCCGCGACACAGGCGGGACATACATCGTGCGGACCGATGGACGGACGCTTTCCCTCTTCAGGCGGCGTCCCATGATGGCCGGCCAAAGCACGGAACAGGATTTTACGCTCGCTAGCACGCCATCCCGGCATGACTGCGTCGAAAATGTCTCGACACGGTCCTTCGTCCGAAAGAGCGACCAGCATCTGGAATCCGGTGACAACATGGCTATTGCCGGGCGCGATCTCGCGATACGGCCCCAAGACCAAGGGCCAATGGTCTGGTGATTTCGCTTGAAAGACCCGCGCATATTTGCCGATATCATGTAGTGCGAGAAAGAAAGGCAAAGCGCTTCTCAGCGTGGCGACTTCGATCCGGATAGCGGCTGCGATTGCGTGTGAGGCGCCCCCGATCGCGCCAAATCAATTCGCCGCCGACGGCCGCGACATCGAGCGAATGATAAACGATCGAGTGAGCGCTGATCCCGGCCTGATTGGTTGGACTGGCCTTGCCCCAGAAATCCAGACTGAAAGGACTTCTCTGAAGTCTAAGGTCACATCTCATCGCCGCCACCCAAGAGAACGAGACCGGCCGTTTGCGCCCGATATAACGTCATTGTTCACTGGAGTCCGCGTCTCCGCGCCTCTGCTCATCATCCCGCCACGTCGCGGGGTCGCGCTTTTTGGCGGGCGCAACATGTTCCATATTCGGGCTTATACAAATCGGTGCCCCTTCCGGAGTGCGTCTATCGCGCCAAGCTCGATATCGGAGACGCTGGTCTGGACGCGGAGCAGGGACTAGAGAGCCGGCTGCCCCAAAGGGGTTGGCAAAATCGTCGACATCCCGAAACGCCGCATGCGAGCGACTATAGCGCGACTATTTCATTTTGTTCTTAGGAGCGTCGCTAGCAAGCCTTTGAAATTATTGGCGGTCCCGGGAAGACTCGAACTTCCGACCTTCGGTTTAGGAAACCGCTGCTCTATCCGGCTGAGCTACGGGACCTCTTGAATGATTCGCTCGGCGCGCAAATGCGCATTCGCGAGCCTGCCCCTATAGCACAGGAGCGGCCGCCCCAGTCCAGACGCCGCCGCAGTGCCGCCGTATTCCGGTCTTTCGTTTGACGCGGGGACACAGCTGACGGGACGGGATTGTGGGTCGGGGTGGCTGGCGGGATCTTGGCTGTTGCGCTTGCGGCCGCGTTCGCGATGTCGTGCGCAGGCCTTGCCGCAAAGGCGCAGCAACAAGCACGATTACCCGCAGCCCCCTGCGGCAGTGACGAGATCGCGCGCGCCGCGGTGAGCCGCGTCACCGACGGCCGCACTTTGACTCTCGCCGACGGACGCGAGGTGCGGCTTGCCGCAATCGAAGTGCCGCCGCTGCCGCTGCCGCAAAAACCCGACGCGGCGCCGGGCGGCGCGGCGGCCAAGGCCGCGCTCGATGCTTTGGCCGGTGGCGACGACGTCGTGTTGCGGCGCGCGCAAGCCGCCACCGACCGCTATGGGCGCCTGGTCGCTTATGCCTATACCGAACGCGGCGGCGACGAGCTGTTCGTGCAGGGCGAATTGATCGCTGCCGGCATTGCCCGCGTCGGCGACCAAGTCGCCGGCCGCGCTTGCGCCGCGGAACTGTGAGCCCGCGAAAATGCCGCCCGCAAAGACAAGCTTGGCCTCTGGGCCAATCCGTATTATGAGGTGCTTAACGCCGGGGCCGCTGCGGATGTGCTGGCGCACAAGGGCCAATTTGCGCTGGTCGAGGGCAACGTGGTGTCGGTGCGCGAAAGCGGGGCCACGATCTACGTGAATTTCGGTCAGCGCTGGTCCGAAGATTTTGCGGTTACGGTCCGGAAACGCAACGAGCGCAATTTCGCAGCGGCGGGTCTGGATTTGAAAACTCTCGCGGAGCGACGCGTGATCGTGCGCGGCTTTATCGAAGCTCGCGGCGCGCACGACAGCCCTTCGATCGAGGCCACGCGTCCGGAGCAGATCGAGACGGCGGATCGCGACTAAATCCGGGTAGCTGGTGGGTCGACCGAGTTAGGTGACGTGGTGAGACGGGGACGAGCGGGCATCGCAAGCGATCGGCTGCGTCAAGCGGGCGCCGCAGTGATGGCGCTTATTCTGGCGTTCGCTCTCGCGGCTTGCACCGGCTCGCCGCCCGCCAACTTGCCGCTCGCCGCATTTCCGCCGCCGACGAAACTAGCCGATGCCGTCATGTCGCCCGCGGTGCTGCGCGAGCATCAGCGCATCCTTGCGACCTATGGCGGCGTCTATAACGAGCCCAAGCTGCAGACCACGATCGAGCAGATGGTCGAACGGCTGGTCGCGGCGTCGGCAAGACCCGACCTGCATTATAAGGTCACCATTCTCAATTCGCAGTCGATCAACGCTTTCGCGCTGCCGACCGGCCAGCTTTATGTGACCCGCGGATTGATTGCGCTCGCCGACGATCAATCCGAGCTGGCGTCGGTGATCGCGCACGAGATGGGCCATGTGATCGCGCGCCACGCCGAACTCCGCGAGAAGGAAGAGCAGCAGGTGGAGCTTGTGAATCGTGTCGTCACCGACGTGGTCAGCGACCCGGAAGCCGGCGCATTGGCGCTCGCCAAGTCGAAATTTGAACTGGCAAGCTTCTCGCGCCAGCAGGAGTTCGAAGCCGACGCAATCGGCATCGGCATCGCGGCGCATGCCGGCTACGATCCCTACGGCGCGGCAAGATTCCTCACCGCCATGGAACGCAATGCCGCGCTCAAGCCGGAAGAAACCGCCGGCAGCATTAATCCGGCGGCGCCTGATTTTCTCTCCTCGCATCCCTCAACGCCGGAGCGCGTGACCCAAGCCATTGCCAATGCGCGGCAATACAAGCCCCCCGCCAGCGTCAGTCCGCAGGAGCGCGAGCAAGCCCGGGACGCCTATTTCGGTGATATCGACGGCATGGTGTTCGGCGAGGATCCGAGCGAAGGCTTTGTCCGCGGTCGGCGCTTTCTGCATCCAAAGCTGGGCTTCACCTTCACGGCGCCCGAGGGATTTACCCTCAGTAACACGGCACAGGCCGTGCTCGGGGTTAAGCGCGGCGGCGGCGAGGCGCTCCGCCTCGACGTGGTCCGTGTGCCGGCCGAGCAGACGCTTCCCCAATATCTCACGTCCGGCTGGATCGAAGGCATCGATCCCGCGACTGTCGAAGAGGTTACAATCAACGGTTTTCCTGGCGCCACCGCCATTGCCAAGGGCGATCAATGGGACTTCCGCATCTACGCCATCCGCTTCGGCAGCGATGTCTACCGTTTCATTTTTGCCGCCAAGCACCGCACGCCGGAAACCGACCGCGCATTCCGCGAAACACTCGGCACGTTTCGCCGCATGAGCCTCGCCGAAATCGAACACGCCAAGCCGCTTCGGCTGAAGATCGTTAGGGTCGAGCCGGGCGACACGGTGGAGAAGCTGGCAAGCCGAATGGCCGTGGCCGAACGCCCAGCCGAGCGCTTCCGCGTGCTTAACGGGCTTGAACCAGGCGACCGGCTAAAGCCCGGCAGCGAAGTCAAAATCGTGGTCGACTGACCCCCATTTACCTAGCCTCTTTCCAGCTATTCTCACCGCCCTTTGGCTCGGTTATCATTGTCAAAAAAGAGCCAGAAGGCCTTGCGATTTGTTGGGGGGAAGTTATGCGGCTCATCAAGGCGGCGGTGCCCGTCGCCGTTGCGTTAGCGACCGTATCGGCGGTCACCGCGATCTTATTGTATTTCAAGCTGGCCACGGTGGGACCGGATCATCCGGTCTTTTTCTATCTGTTGCCCATAGCTTTGGTAACGATCTTTTACGGAAGCTTTCCCGCGTTACTGTGCGTATTCACCGCAACCGCATGCGCCGATTATTTCCTTTACGACCCGATCTACTCGTTCAATATCGACAGCCGATTGGAATTCGGCGACCTCGCTTGTTTTGCATTCTTGGCCCTGATGGGTGTTAAGTGCGCCAGCGAATTATTTTGGCGCTCTGCAAAAATGCCGGCGCCAAGATCCCGTTACGGCAATTTTTGAAGCAATTTCTTTGTCATTCCACGAAGAGCACGATCAGAACTGCGAGGCGAGCTGATCAAGTCCCATCACGTGGGCGACATCGCGCACTTCTTGTTTTTGCTCGTCATTGAAGCTCATGATCAACGGAACGGCCGCGGATTTGAGGCCTTCGACAGCCTCGGAATCGAAAGCCACCTGTGAGCCGTCCGGCCGGCCATCCCGGCGACGCGCCTCTTGCACCCGCTTATAGGCGATGTTCCGGAGCGCAGCTTCGACCGCGGGCCACATGCGCTCCTGATCCGGCGTCAAATGCAGCCGTTCCTTGATACTCGCGATCTGCGCGTCGTTGAGCATGTAGTCCGGCCCCTTGGGCGGCCGGCGTTGTGCTGCGGGCGTGGAAACCTTGATCAAGCTCGCGGGCTGTACCGCGACTGGCCGCGGCCGCGACATCCGGGGCGTTTCACTCGGGGCAAGCGCACGTGGAGGGCCGGTGTCTCCACCCGCAGCCAATTGTGGGTTCGTGACGGCAGTGGAGTTTTCTGTCCCTCGCGCGACGGCTTGCGGAATAGCCTGCGGAACCATCGGCTCGGGATCGAGCAAGGCGAGCTCGACATTGTCTGTCCGCCTCGCCGGTGACGCGCTGAGAACGCCGGCAGCGGGTGAGGCGCCGGCCCCGTCAACGGTTGCGGGTGATGCTGCCTCCCATTGCTGCGGGAACCGCAGCGCGACCGACTCGGCCGCAGACATGTTGGTCTTTGCGCCGAACACGGCCGGATGCCAGCCGCCGATCAGATATCCGACCAAGCCGGCGGCAAGAACCGCCAATGCCCGGCCGCGTGTCAACTTTTTGCCTCGCCGCATTCGCGACGCCCCCGTCCCTTGCGCTACGCGTGCTATCTCCTTTCAAATGAAGCTTAATTTATGACTAACCATAGGTGTTTTGTCGGCATCGCCGGGAACATTCACAGTGGCATCGATGCTTCGTGGCCAAACAAGAAGGCCCGGCATTTCTGCCGGGCCTGCATCTGTATCGATTGCCCGCCGCTTCGGTCTACGCGGCCTCTTCCTCGACTACCGACTCCTCGTCCGCCTCGGGCTTCGGCCCGCGGCGCGGCCCCTTGGCCAAAGCTGCCTCGATTTCTTTGATCGCCTCGGTCTCGGTGATCCGATGCACGGCGGACACTTCGCGTGACAGCCGGTCGAGCGCCGCCTCGTAGAGTTGGCGCTCGGAATAGGACTGTTCCGGCTGGGTATCCGACCGGAAGAGATCGCGAACGACCTCGGCAATGGCAACGATATCGCCGGAATTGATCTTGGCCTCGTATTCCTGGGCGCGTCGCGACCACATCGTGCGCTTGATCCGCGCCCGGCCTTTGAGCGTCTCGAGCGCCCGCTTGACCATCGGCGTCTCGGCAAGCTTGCGCATGCCGACGGAGGCTACCTTCGAGGTCGGCACCCGCAGCGTCATCTTGTCCTTGACGAAATTGATGACAAACAGCTCGAGCCGCGCGCCGGCCACCTCCTGCTCTTCGATCGCGACGATCTGGCCCACGCCATGGGCCGGATAGACGATGAATTCGTGAGTCTTGAAGCCTTGTCGTTGAGTAGTCTTCTTCGCGTTCATTCCCAAAGCTGCTCCTTCCGGCTCCAGCTTGCGCCGAGGCACGGGCTTTGCCACGCTGACCCGGCTCTGGGCCGCAGTGCGCGTGGACTGTGAGGGCCTCCGGCTGGCGCGGGAGGAGGTTTTCGTTGCCTTCCGGCTCATGCCGGTCGCACTCTTCTTAGAACGACGACGAGTTTTTTCTGCCACTGCTCTCGCGTGGAATCTCACGCCTCTTCTGACGGTTCCTCGAAAACGCCCCGAAAAAATATGCTCCCGGGTAGGGGAGCAGCGTCTCGGGGGTCCTTTTCATTGTGTAGGACTTCTTATCACATTTCCAGCTAAAATCAAAGCGTTATGGCATTGCGAAAGCGTCGCATCAGGCCATTGCCTTGGTAAAATCGTTAATAGCGGTTAATTGATACAATCTAAAGCTGTAACTAATCGCCGGTACCAGGACTGGCAGAAAAGTGCTCCTCGAATTTGTTGGCCACACCCTCCCACTCCTTGGCGTCGGCCGGCGGGGACTTCTTGGCCGTGATATTGGGCCACACTTTTGCGTATTCCGCATTGATACCAAGCCATTTTTCGACGCCGGGTTCGGTATCGGGCTTGATCGCGTCAACCGGGCATTCCGGCTCGCAAACGCCGCAATCGATGCATTCATCCGGGTGGATAACCAGCATATTTTCGCCCTCGTAGAAGCAATCCACGGGACAAACTTCGACGCAGTCCATGTATTTACATTTGATGCAATTGTCGTTGACGATATAGGTCATTTGCACACTCTGAACGGGCTTTTTTGGAACTTCGCTCCTATCGCAAGGGCACTGCGCACACAAGGGTTAGGCACAAAAGCATTGGCCACGCAAAACTCCTCGCGCTGACCGCCGGAGTCATTTGAGATTCTCATATAGGGTCGCAGCGGTCACGGCGGGACCCCGACGCTCGGCAAAACCTTTCACCCTCAGCACGCGCACACTGCGATCGAGTGCCACGGTAATCACATCGCCGGTCCGCACCATGCGACCCGGCGCCTCGATACGCACCCCATTGATGCGGACATAACCCGCTCCGGCAAGCGCCGCCGCGGCGCCACGCGTGCGCACAAGGCGGGCATGCCACAGCCAACGATCGATGCGCTGACGCTGCAGCTCGGCCGGGAGTTCGTTATTACTTGGGACCTTACTTGGGACTGAATCGGTCGGTGCCCGACGATCTTGGCGGAGTATAGTCTGTTCGGAACGCCGGCTTTCATTTCTCCGATTCATGCGCTAGCGGCGCTCCTTGGCGTCGGCCTCGAGCTGCGCTTTCAAGGCCGCCAGCTTGGCAAATGGCGAATTCGGATCGGGTGCTTTCTCTTTCCGCTCGAACCGTTTCAACGGCGGCCGTTCGCGTTCCCGCTGCGGCCGATCCGAGCGATGCTCGCCGGCGTGCTTGCGGCGGTGGCGCGGATGGCGTCCTTGGTTCGGCGGGCCGATGGGCGTCGACTCGATCGGTTCGTCCGGTGGCGAGGCTGCAGTTTCGCCGGCAGGGGCGGCGGCCACCGCGGCCTCATGCGCAGGCTGCGCTGCTGCGGTATCCGCACGTCTCGGTCTGCGTGCCTCGCGTCCTCTGCGGTGCGGTCGATGCCTGCCTTCAGGGCGGCCGGGCCGCCAGACCTCGATCATCTCCGTCTCCTCGCTCGCGGACGGAGCATCGGGCGATGACGCGGATTCCGCCGGCTCAGCCGCCGCAGCGGATTGCGGACTCGCGGTTACGGGCTCCGGCGCCGGCTGCACGGCAGGTTCGACGCCGACCGCGTCAGTAATGGCGAGTTCATTCTGCCTCTCCCAGCTGGCGGGGAGAGGGTCGGGGTGAGGCGGCATTTCCGCAGACTCAGACTGTGTCACGGCCCCCTCACCGGGCTCACTATGTTCGCCGGTCTCTCCCTGCTGGCGGGGAGAGGTAGACGTCGCGGCGGGCACCTCTTGCTGCTCCCGCGGCTTCGGCCGCCGCTCCATGCGATAGCCCAGTGAGCGCAGGATCGATGCAAAGTCCTCGCCGGATGCCCCAGTCAGCGAGGTCATGCCGTTGACGACGGTAAATCCGCCGCCGGCGACCGCGCTTGGTGGCTTCGCACCGGCGCCTTCTCGCCAGGCCAGCGCGGGGCGGATCAGATCCGCAAGCCGTTCCAGAATATCGACGCGCACCGCACGTTCGCCGCACAGGCGATAGCCGGCGGTACGATAGAGCGCCGCATCGATCCCAGGCTGGACCCGGATCGAGGTGCGGCCGCTGCCCGCCAGATGCAAGATTTCGTCAAGGCCCTTGCTTTGCGGTCCCTCATGACGGAGCGCCCACAATTGCGCGGCGAGTGCGCGCGGCGCCGGCTTAAGGAGCGCCGTCAGATAGATGTGGTAGGCGCCGAACCGCACGCCGTATTTGCGCATGGTAGCGCGCGCCGGCTGCTCCAGCCCCTTCACCTCCTCGGCGACGCGCTGCCGATCGAGCACGCCCAGCTCCTCGATCAGTTGAAACGCGACGCCGCGCGCTATGCCGGTCACGTCCTCGGCCGCCGCCATTTGCGACAACGGTCCAAGCAGCTTTTCGATATGGGATTTGAGCCAGGCATTGAGCCGCGTCTCGACCGCGTCGCGCGGCGCGCCGGTCAGCTGCTCGTCGGCAATGATGCGTACCCGTGGACGCAAAATCTCCTCGCCGGCCTGCAGCTTGCCGACCGCGGCGCCGGTCCAGCGCAGCGTGCCATCGGCCGCGAGCACGAATTGCGCGTCCGGCGCCTCGGCAAGCCGCGCCGCCCGCGCGGCGATCTCGCCGGCCAGCGCCTTCTGTGCGGCGTTCTGCAGAGCTTTCGCCTCCGACCCGCCCGAAGATGCATCCGGCACGAAGACGAACCCGTCGAGCCGGCCGATGACGTGACCCTCGACCACGACCTCGCCGGTCTTGTTGAACTCGGGTTCGAAGGTCGCGTTCTCGCGCAGCCGCCGCACCAAGATGCTGGTGCGGCGATCGACAAAACGCTCGGTCAGTCGTTCGTGCAGCGCGTCGGAGAGCCGGTCCTCGACCGCGCGCGCGACGCCTTGCCAATGCTCAGGATCGGCCAGCCAATCCGGCCGGTTGGCGGCAAACGTCCAGGTGCGGATGTGGGCGATGCGGGTGGACAACGTGTCGATATCGCCGTCGGTGCGATCGGCCAGCGCAATCTGATGCGCAAACCAATCGGTCTTGATCGTGCCGTCGCGTTGCAGGAACCCGTACAGCGTGACCGCGAGTTCGGCATGATTGGCCGGAGCGATCTTGCGGTAGTCGGGAAGCTGGCAGACGTCCCACAGCCGTTCGACGTCGGCGGACGTCCGCGTCACGGCGCGCACATCGTCGTCGCGCACGGCATGATCGAGCACCAGAATGTCTTCGGCGACCGGTGCGCGCGCGAGCGCGCTCTCCGTCGGCGCCGCGGCGAGCGTCGCCTGCAAGGCGCCGACCGAGGAGAAGTCGAGATCGGTGTTGCGCCATTGCACCAATTTTACCGGCTCGAAAGTGTGCGATTCGAGCGCCTGGACGAGCTCGGTCTCGAATGGCGGGCAACGGCCGCTGGTGCCGAATGTGCCGTCGCGCGTGGCGCGGCCGGCGCGGCCGGCGATCTGGGCAAGTTCGGAGGGGCTCAACTTGCGAAATTGATAACCGTCGAATTTGCGGTCGGAAGCGAAGGCGATGTGATCGACGTCGAGGTTGAGCCCCATGCCGATGGCATCGGTCGCCACGAGGTAATCGACCTGGCCCGACTGATAGAGCTCGACCTGCGCGTTGCGCGTGCGCGGCGACAAGGCGCCGAGCACGACCGCGGCGCCGCCGCGCTGACGACGGATCAATTCGGCGATGGCGTAAACTTCTTCGGCCGAGAACGCGACGATGGCTGACCGGCGCGGCAAGCGCGTCAGCTTTTTTTCACCGGAGAAGGTGAGCTGCGACAGCCGCGGGCGGCTGACGATGCTGGCGCCCGGTAAAAGCCGCTCGACGATCGGCTTCATAGTCGCCGCGCCGAGCACCAGCGTTTCCTCGCGACCGCGCCGATGCAGCATGCGATCGGTGAAGACATGGCCGCGCTCGAAGTCGGCGGCGAGCTGAATCTCGTCGACGGCAAGGAAAGCAACATCGAGGTCGCGCGGCATCGCCTCGACGGTGGCCACCCAGAAGCGCGGATTGGGCGGCTTGATCTTCTCTTCGCCGGTGACGAGAGCCACCGCTTCGGCGCCGACCCGCTCCACTGCCCGATTATAAACTTCACGCGCCAGGAGCCGCAGCGGCAGGCCGATCAGGCCGGACGAATGCGCCAGCATCCGCTCGATCGCGAGATGGGTTTTCCCGGTATTGGTCGGGCCCAGGACAGCGGTAACGCCGGCACCACGGGCACGCAAATCACGGTCGGCTGGAGGCGAGAACGAAATCGGCATCAAGGGCCCGGCATTGACGCGGCAAGCACGCTCTTTTGTATCACAATGTGACGCTGGAAAGCCCTGTGCTTAAGGTGTGGACGAGTCTGGAACGAATCGCGGCCGAATCGGCAACTCCGAGCCTGTTCGAATTCGTTCACCGCGATATATGGCGCGGTAGCCGGTCTTGAATACCAGATCGGGTGGAATCCGCCCTTTCGCGCGGTCGGTCCGATGCCAAAAGGATTAACCGGCGGCACAATCACAATTCTACGCTGAGTCAAGGCCTCTCCTGCTGTGGATATCGGGGAAGATCGTGTGGTAGGGCGTGAAGGCAGGCGGCAGAGCTATTAGCGATTAGTGCGTCTTTGCGGCGGTGTGCGACGGCTGGGCGACCGAAACGAATTCCGTGGCCCGCAATAACCCCGTCCCCAGCGGCGTCGGCATTGAGAAGCGGAACGGCGCCAGGACGCGGGTGCCGGCGATCGGCGCCAGCCACACTTCGGCGTCGCGAAGTGTGACGAGATATTTGATCGCCGGGCGGCTCGGCACATATCCGGCTAGCGGAGTGAAATAGACGGCGCAGACCGTGGCCGGTCCGGCATAGCCGCGATCCGCTTTGACCATTTCCATTCGCTTATATTCGCTGCGCAGATCGTAGCGCACGCGGCCATCGAACACCGGGACCTTGCGAATGCAGGCTTCAGGCGACACGGGGTCGCCGATGCCGGCGACAGGATTGAGCATCGATGTCATCGGATCGAACACGCCGCGGCGATCAGCATCGGTCACCGGGATGCGATCCGGTGTCGGCGGCAGCGGCGGCTCGACCGCATAGTCCGTTACATTGCCTCCGGCGAGCGCCATGCGAACATCGTCCACTTTGCGGTCATAGGTGATGGTCTCGCCGTAGCTCGTCGGCACCATCTGTCCAGCAGCGACGGTGCCGTGCGCAGCGCCCGTGCCGTGCGCGCCGGTAAAGAACTTGATCAGTCCCGTCGTCGTGCCGCTCGCCGCGGCGGTGTATTGGTCGTCGGAAATGTCGATGATCCAGTTGCCGCGGCCGATCGGAATCCCGGCGATACTGGCGGTGTACTGGGCCTCAAGGCGGCCCTGCGCCGCGGCGCGATGGCCGGCATCGGCGGCAAGGAGGGCCAGCATGAAAAACGCCGCAGATGCGGCGTGTCCGGCACAACGGGCAATCGGCTGCGCTAAGGCGAAGACGGGCAATGGCATTCCCTCGAATCCCCGACGTGGAACCGCCTGTCTTGGCGGAGAATGCGTCGTTTCTGTGGTTTCGCGCCGTCGCTTGGCGGATCGGACTTTCTGGAGCAAGCCGTGCGCTTCGCTTGCGCTTGACGGTCGAAGAAGCCCCGCCTATAGGTCCGCGCCATCTCCCAAAATCGTCTTCGGCGGCCGCGGGAACACGAGGTATTTCGGGTTTAAGGATACTGCACCATGGCATGGCGTTGCGAACTCACCGGCAAGACGCGCCAGATCGGGCACCGGGTGAGCCATTCGAACCGCAAGACCAAGCGGCGGTTTTTGCCCAATCTGCTCAATGTCACTTTGATGTCGGATGCGCTCGGCCGTTCGCTTCGGTTGCGGGTGTCGGCCAATGCGCTCAAAACCGTCGATCATCGCGGCGGGCTCGACGCTTTCCTGCTCAAGGCCAAGGATACCGAACTGTCGCCGCGCGTTCTTGAACTCAAGCGCCAGGTCGTCAAGAAGCGCGCCGCCGCGCCAGCGTAGCGAGATTCGTTCGCTAGAACTCCTCGAGAATTCGACCGTAGCCAACAACGCGGTCCTCGATGCCACAGCGGCGTAGCGCATCCCAATACGTCACCGCGTTGATCGCCAGCACCGGCTTGTCGAACCACCGCTCTGCTTCCGCCGCGATAGCGACCGTCGGCAGCGCAGTGCCGACCTGCAGCAGTGCGTCGACGTCGGGCCCGTCGAGTCTTTGCAGCGCAACTCGGATATCGGCCGCAGGCACCTGGGCAATCGCGCGCGGCGAAGCACATTTCAGTCCTTCAAGCCGCACGATGTCGAAACCGGCCTCGGTGAGATAGAGCCGCACCATGTCGTCGCCGCGCGGCTGATGCGGCGTCAGCACGGCAATCCGTTTGGCGCCGAACGCGCGCAAAGCGGCAACCGCGGCGATCGAGCCCATGGATATTCCGACGCCGGCGCGCCGTGTGAGTTCATCCTGGAGCTTGTCCGCCGCGGCAACGCCGCCCCAGAATGTTTCCAGCGCAATGCCGATGACGAGATGATCCAGCCCCGCGGTCATGATCTGGTCGATCGCGGCCGCGATGCCCTCGCGCATGTTCGCCATGTGCTCGAAGAACGCCTGTTCGGTATTGAGCGGCCGCTCCTTTATGGTCGATCGCCCGGTATGATTGGTGACGCCGCGCGGCCGCAAACCCTCGCATTCCGGCTGCACCGTCGTGTTGGTCGACGGCACCACGATGCCGATGCGTTTGCGGAATCCCAGCGTGTCGGGCACTCTGTTATGTCCTCGCCCCGGCGTTCGCCTTAACGAACGCTTTGAAAATCAAACACTACCCGCAAAGATCATGGTGTGACCATGCCTCACCTGACCGCCGACGACGGCATCAAACTGTACTACGAGGAAACCGGATCCGGCCTGCCAATCGTGTTCGTGCACGAATTTGCCGGAGACTGCCGCTCCTACGAGAATCAGATCCGCCATTTCAGCCGCTGTTATCGGTGCATTGCCTATAATGCGCGCGGCTATCCGCCCTCCGACGTTCCGGGCGACGTCGAGCGCTACTCGCAGGATCGCGCGCGCGACGACATCAGGGCTGTCCTCGACGCCTTGGCGATCGACAAGGCGCATATCGTCGGCCTGTCGATGGGCGGCTTTGCCACGCTGCATTTCGGTTTCACCTATCCGCAGCGCGCCCGTTCGCTTACGATCGCCGGATGCGGTTATGGAGCGTCACCGGACAAGCGGGCGCAATTTGTCGCCGAAACCGAGGCCGCAGCCGCACGCTTCGAAAGCGTGAGCATGGCGCAAGCGGCCGAGAATTATGGGCAGGCGCCGTCACAGAGTCCAGCTGCAGAACAAAGACCCGCGCGGCTTTAAGGAATTTGTCGACCAATTGGCGCAGCATTCCGGCATCGGATCGGCGCTGACCATGCGCGGCGTGCAAAAGCGGCGGCCATCGCTGTTCGATCTCGTCGACAAGATCAAGACGGTCGCGGCGCCGACTTTGATCATGACCGGCGACGAGGATTTTCCGTGCCTTGAGCCTGCATTGCTGCTGAAGCGAACGATCATGACATCGGCGCTGGTGGTGCTGCCGAATTCCGGCCACGCCATCAATCTGGAGGAGCCGCAGCTGTTCAACCGGCACGTCGGCGACTTCCTCAAGAGCGTCGATACCGGGGCCTGGCGGCCGCGCGATCCGCGCGCGATGGCGGCGTCGATTCTGGGCGGCACGCGCTCGTAAGACTTACGCGTTTAGACGGCGCTGCGGCCGGGCCGGCCGCACCGGCTGCTCGACCGGCTTTTCCTCAAACAGTTCGGCGAGCTTTTCGGTCATGACGCCGCCAAGCTCCTCGGCGTCGACAATGGTCACCGCGCGCCGGTAATATCGCGTCACGTCGTGGCCGATGCCGACGGCGATCAATTCGACCGGCGAGCGGGTCTCGATATCCTCGATCACCCAGCGCAAATGACGCTCGAGATAATTGCCGGGATTGACCGACAGCGTGGAATCGTCGACCGGCGCGCCGTCGGAAATCATCATCAGGATCTTCCGCGTCTCCGGCCGGCCAAGCAGACGCTTGTGCGCCCAATCGAGCGCCTCGCCGTCGATGTTTTCCTTGAGCAGCCCTTCGCGCATCATCAAGCCGAGATTTTTGCGCGCGCGACGCCACGGCGCGTCGGCGGACTTATAGATGATGTGGCGCAAATCGTTGAGGCGCCCGGGATTGGGCGGCTTGCCCGCCGCGAGCCAGGATTCGCGCGATTGGCCGCCTTTCCAGGCCCGGGTGGTGAAGCCGAGAATCTCCACCTTGACGCCGCAACGTTCCAGCGTACGCGCCAAGATATCGGCGCAGGTCGCCGCGACCGTAATCGGGCGGCCGCGCATCGAGCCGGAATTGTCGAGCAGCAGCGTCACCACCGTATCGCGGAAGTCAGTGTCTTTTTCGCGCTTGAAGGACAGCGGATGCAGCGGATCGACGACAACACGCGACAGTCGCGCCGGATCGAGCAAACCCTCTTCGAGATCGAACTCCCATGCGCGATTTTGTTGCGCCAGCAGGAGCCGCTGCAGACGATTTGCAAGCCGCGCGACGACGCCCTGCAAATGCGAAAGCTGCTTGTCGAGATAACCGCGCAGCCGGTCGAGTTCCTCCGGCTCGCAGAGTTCCTCGGCGCCGACGGTCTCGTCGAATTTTGACGTGAACGGCCGATAATCCGGCCCACGCGGCTCATTGCGCTGGTTGCGCGGGCGCCACGGCTCGGCCGCGGTTTCCGAATCGCCCATCTCGGCGTCGTCGGCCATTTCGGCGGCCGGCGCATCGACCGCTTCCGAGGCGCTGTCGGGCAGTTCGTCGGCCGAGGCCTCGGCCTCGGCGCTCATCTTGTCGCTTTCAGCGGTGTCCGATGCCTCGCCATCCTCGCCGGTTTCGTCCTTCTGATTTTGCTCTTCGCCCTCTTCGCCGTCCTCCTCGTCGGATTCGCTCGAGCGATCCTCGCCCATGTCGAGGCAATCGAGCAGGTCATGCACGACGTCGCCGAAGCGGCGCTGATCGTCGAGCACGCGTTCCAGGCGATCGAGATCGCGGCCGGCGCGTTCCTCGATCAGCGGACGCCACAAATCGACGAGCTTGCGCGCGGTGAGCGGCGGCGTTTCGCCGGTAAGCCTTTCGCGCACCAGCATGGCCAGCGCGTCCTCGATCGGCGCATCGGCACGGTCGGTGACGTTGTCGAATTTGCCGCGGTGAAAACGGTCGTCGAGCATGGCCGCGAGATTTTTTGCCACCCCGCCCATACGCCGCGCTCCGATCGCCTCGACGCGGGCCTGCTCGACGGCCTCGAACACGGCGCGCGCCTGTTGGCCGCCGGGCGCGAGCTTGCGGTGCACCGCCGGATCATGGCAGGCAAGCCGCAGCGCGATTAAATCGGCATGGCCGCGCACGATCGCGGCCTCGCGCTCGTTGAGCCGGCGCGGCGGCTCGGGCAACCGCACTTTGCCGCCCGCGAGACCGGGACGCTCGGCCGCAAACGAAACCTCCAGATCGCCCTTGCCGGCGATGGCGCGCAAACAGACGCCGACCGCGCGCTTGAACGGCTCGGTCGGTGCTTCCCTCGCACTGCTCTTCGGCTTGATGTTGGAGGACATTGCAACGCCTTGGTTGGCGAGACGCGGCGACTTAGCTGAGCGCCACGTTCACCGCCGATTCCGGCAATTCCTGACCGAAACAGCGCTGATAGAATTCGGCGACCAGCGGCCGCTCCAATTCGTCGCATTTGTTGACGAAAGTCAGCCGGAAGGCGAAGCCGATGTCACCGAAGATTTCGGCGTTCTCGGCCCAGATGATCACTGTGCGCGGGCTCATCACCGTCGAGATATCGCCGTTCATGAAGGCGTTGCGGGTGAGATCGGCGACGCGCACCATCTTTGAGACGATGTCGCGGCCTTCGGCTGTGCGGTAGTGTTTTGCCTTGGCGAGCACGATTTCGACTTCGTTGTCGTGCGGCAGATAATTGAGCGTGGTGACGATCGACCAGCGGTCCATCTGGCCCTGGTTGATCTGCTGCGTGCCGTGATAGAGGCCCGACGTGTCACCAAGGCCGACCGTGTTGGCGGTTGCGAACAGGCGGAACGCCGGGTGCGGCTTGATCACCTTGTTCTGGTCGAGCAGCGTCAACCGGCCGGACGATTCCAGGACGCGCTGAATCACGAACATCACGTCGGGACGGCCGGCGTCGTATTCGTCGAAGCAGAGCGCAACATTGTTCTGCAGCGCCCACGGCAAAATGCCGTCGCGAAATTCGGTGACCTGCATGCCCTCGCGGATGACGATGGCGTCCTTGCCGATGAGATCGACGCGGCTGATGTGGCTGTCGAGATTGACGCGCACACACGGCCAGTTGAGCCGCGCCGCCACCTGCTCGATGTGGGTCGATTTGCCGGTGCCGTGATAGCCGGTGACGATGACGCGGCGATTCCTGGCGAATCCGGCGAGGATGGCAAGCGTGGTCGGCTTGTCGAACCGGTAGTCGGTATCGAGTTCCGGCACATACTCGTCCGGCTCGGAATAGGCCGGCACTTCCAGGTCGCTGTCGATGCCGAACACTTGTCGGATCGAGACCTTCATATCCGGCAAGCCGGATTCACCGTCAGTTGCGAGGCTCATTGCTCCTCCGTGACCTCGGTTCCACCGAGGCGCGCAAATCGACGTTCACCGGCGGTCGGATATCGCGCTACATGTAGCAGAAAGGCCCAAACCGTTTAAAGCCCACGGCCAAGGCCGGTGACGGGTCGCGGACGATCAACAAAAACCCGCTGTTTTCAGGTAGTTATAGGCCTGAATGATCTCCCGCAGCCGCCCTTCGGAACCGCGGTCACCGCCGTTGGCATCAGGATGGTGCCGCTTCACCAACGTCTTGAACTTCGCCTTGATATCGGCGCGTTTGGCGTCGGCTTCAAGCCCGAGTACGTCAAGCGCGCGGCGTTGCGCATTGAATATCTTGCGGCCCTCGGACGCAGCCCGCGCATGGCCGGAGCCACGCGGACCCATCTCCCCGAACAATGAAAACGGATCGTCGGCCGGCCAGTCGGAACTGCGAAATTCGCCGCGGCCGCGCTTCGCCGTACGCTTGCCGCCGATCGAGCCCATTTTCCAGGTCGGACGGTGACCGGTGATCGCGTCCTTCTGGTATTGCGCGACGGCGTCCTCGCTCATGCCGGCGAAAAAATTATATGAGTTATTATATTCGCGCACGTGTTCGAGACAGAACTGCCAATACTCGGATGCACGCAGCCGGCCTTTCGGCGCACGGTGAGTCGCCGGCGCCTCGCACTTCGGCCACTGACAGGGCGGCAGCTCCGCGCGCAGGCGGCGGTCCCGATCGGGCTTGAACTCGGATCCGATCAAACAGCGGCGAATTGGTTTTCATCGTTGCGATTATGCCGGTGCTTTGCCGACGGCTTCAAGACTTGACAGAATGCAAAACCGCGCGCCGCAATTGTTGAGTAAATGTCTTAAGCATGATCATTTCCGAAAACCGGCATCCAGCCAGGATAAAGTCGGGAGCAAGCTTTTCCGGGATCATGCTCGAAAGGCACAATTTCATGGGCATGCAGGATATCATTACGACAAAATTGCTGGCGGCTTTCGCGCCCGAAAGCCTGCATATCGAGGACGAGTCCCATCTGCATAAGGGACATGCCGGACACCGGCCGGGCGGCGAGACGCACTATCGGCTTTATATCGTGGCAGAAGCCTTCCGCGGAAAGAGCCGGATCGAGCGTCATCGCATGATCAACACGGCGCTCGCCAATGAATTGAAGGGCCGCGTCCACGCGCTCGCCATCCATGCTCAGGCGCCGGGGGAGAGCTGATTACAAATCGTGTGCCACCTCCGCATCGGCCAATTGCGGCTGCGGCACGTTCTCGGCCTCTTTCAATAGCGCCATCAAATCGAGCCGGTTGGTGAACATCGAAAGCTTGCCATCGGCCGTGCGCGGCCATTGCTCCTTGGGTCGGTCCCAATACAGCTCGACGCCGTTGTCGTCGGGATCGCGCAGATAGAGCGCCTCGCTCACCCCGTGGTCGGAGGCGCCTTCGAGCGGAATGTCCGCCTCGATCAGCCGGCGTAGCGCGTCGGCGAGTTGTGGCCGCGTCGGATACAGAATGGCGAGATGGTAGAGGCCGGTGGTGCCGAGCGGCGGCGCTGAGCCGCCGTAGCTTTCCCAGGTGTTGAGCCCGATGTGATGATGATAGCCGCCGGCGGAAATAAAGGCGGCGCCCTGCCGCTTTTGCATCAGCTCGAAACCGAGCACGCCGCAATAGAACTTAAGCGCGCGGTCCAGATCGGCGACTTTCAGGTGCACGTGGCCGATGCGAACGCCGGCATTAATCGGGGGATTGCTCATATTTAGCTTGCCTTTGCTGTTACTTTCCGCGTCAGCGGCGCGACGCGGAGCGCCGTGATGCGGTTGCGATTCTTGCGCAGGACCTGAAAACGGAAGCCGTGAAAGGTAAAGCTCTGTCCCGGCTCCGGGATCGAGCGCGCCTCGTGAATAACGACGCCGGCGATCGTGGTCGCTTCGTGATCGGGAATATTCCAATCCATCGCCCGGTTGAGATCGCGCACCGGCACCGCACCGTCGACATTGACGGAGCCGTCGGGAAGCGCTCGCACGCCGGGAACGGCGATGTCGTGTTCGTCGCTGATGTCGCCGACGATTTCCTCGACGATGTCTTCCAGCGTCACCAGACCTTCGAGCTCGCCATACTCGTCGACGACGAGCGCGAACGGCGTCTTGCGCGCGCGGAACGCTTTGAGCTGCTCGTAGAGCGGCGTGGTGTCGGGCACGAACCAGGCCGGCTTCACCACGGTGGAGATGTCGATCTTGGCCGCGTCGCCGCCGGCGGCATGCAGCGCACGCAGATAGTCCTTGGCATGGACCACACCGATCACGTTGTCGGGCGAGCCGCGCCACAGCGGCAGCCGGGTCACGCCGGTCGACAGCACGGCCTCGGCGACCTCGCGCGGCGGCTCGTCGGCGTCGAGCATGACCATCTTGGTGCGATGGACCATCACATCGGAAACGGTGAGCTCGCGCAGGTCAAGCAAGCCCCCCATCATGTCGCGGTCGAGCTTTTCGACGACGCCGGCGCGATGCATGAGATCGACAGCGCCGCGCAGCTCCTCGCGCGGCGACAGGATCGAATGGATCTTGCCGACCGGCATGCCGACGCCGCGCAGGATGATCCGCACCAGCCACTCGACGGCCTTGAGAAGCGGCGAGAACAAGCGCACCGTACCTTCGACCGGCTTCGCCACCGCGAGCGCCATGCGATCGGGCGCGTTGAAGGCCGCCGTTTTCGGCAACACCTCGGCGGCGACGAAGATGACGATGGTCATCACCAGAGTGGCGTAAATCACGCCGGTTTTGCCGAAGAAGGCGAGCAACAAGCCGGTCGCGAAGGTCGACGCGGCGATATTGGTCAGATTGTTGGCGAATAGAATAGCGCCCAGGAGCCGCTCGCGCGTCGCCATCAGCCGATTGACGATGCCGGCGTCGCGATTGCCCTGCTTCTCCAGCCGGTTCATGGCAGCACGCGACGAAGCGGTCAGCGCCGTCTCGCTGGCCGAGTAGAACGCCGATATCACGAGGCAGATGACAACTGCCAACACCGTCAGCCAGTCGATAAAAGTCATCGTTCGGCAAGCTTCTCGCTCAGGAACGCACCCACTTCGCGCGCATCGACGCTGATTTCGACAAAGGCCGCGCCGATGCCACGCACAAAAATAGATATAAGCATTCCGCGTCTGACTTTCTTGTCCCGCGCGACCAAATCCATCAATTGGTCAACGGATAGTGGCAGGCCCGGAACATCTTAAATCCGCGTCGGTAAGCCGACTTCCGCCAGAATTGCGCGCGGCCCGCGCGGCGGCGGCCTCCGACACGTGCCCTTGGCGCCGCGCCCGATGCCGATGTCGTAGCTGCGCGCGCCAAGCGCGGACTTTGACGGGTGTAGGATCGGTGCGAACGGATGCGGTCACGCGCTGTCCTTCGCCGGGGGCGTAGCGTGAGCATTCAAGAAAACGGCGAGATCCCGCATGATTTCCGCGACGATCGCGTCGTGCGGCACTTCACGCGAATGCACGGTGATATCGGCCTGCGCGTAAATCGGCTCGCGCTCGGTGAGCAGTTGACGCAAGGTCGCGGCCGGATCGGCCGTCTGCAACATCGGCCGGTCGTTCTTGCGCTTCGATATCCGCCGCATCAGCACGTCGAAGTCAGCGGATAGCCAGATGGAAACGCCCTTCGCCTTGATGGCGGCACGGGTATCCGTAGCCATGACGGCGCCGCCGCCGGTCGCCAGCACCTGTGGGCCGCCCTCAAGGAGACGCGCAATCACGCGGGCCTCGCCGCTGCGAAAATCGGCCTCGCCGTGACGCGCAAAAATATCCGCAATGCTCATGCCGGCGGCCTTTTCGATTTCGGCATCGGCGTCGACGAAGGGCACGCCGAGGCGGACGCCGAGCCGGCGGCCGATCGACGATTTGCCGACCCCCATCATGCCAATGAGCACAATCGAACGGCGGCCCAAAAGTGACAGGATCGCGCTTTCGGCTGGCGCGCGGTTTGCATCATTTTGCACTGTAATATCAGTCATTTACCAAAGATCACCGACAGCCGCCGCCGAGCTTGCCGGAGGCGCGCGACCATGCCTGGATGGGACGCCGCGTCGCGCACCGAGGCTCACTTGCCAGTTCGGGCTGAACATGATCGTACTCGGTCCCGTTCGCCGGCACCAATGGGATGAGCATTGGGCACGAGTGGGGCGGATCAGACATTCGCCAGCCACCTGGCCGCGAACTCCAGCAGGACTATATTTGCCGGCGGTCTTTTGATTCTAACATTCGCAAGAGAGCCTGCCGAACTGGGATGCGAATGTTAGAATCGGACCACTAGTGCGGTGGATTTATGCCGAGCCTGCTGCGGTTGCTTGCCGTCCTCGCCTTGATCTGCGCTGCCGTCTATGGCGGCCTCTATGCGCTCGCGCATTTCGTGCACCCCCACCCGCGCGATATGTCGGTATCGATACCGCCCGACAGGTTTTTCCAGGATCGCTGAAGGTCGGCCCATGAGTCGTAAAGCGGTTCGTGCAGCGATGAATCAGACGGTTCGCGCAACGGCGAGTGCGGCGCGGCATTCCGACGAACGGCTCGTGGCGCTTTATCTCGACATGTTGGTCGCGGAGCGCGGCGCACAAAAAAACACGCTTGCAGCTTACGGCCGCGATCTTGAGGATTTTTCCGCGCACCTCAAATCCGCCGGCCGCTCCATTGCCAGGGCGCGCACCGACGATCTACGCGGCTATCTTGCCGAGCTTTCCAAACGCGACCTGCGCGTGACGACGGTGGCGCGGCGGCTGTCGGCGATCCGGCAGCTCTACCGGTTTCTCTACGCAGAAGGCCAGCGCGCGGACGATCCCGCCGCCGTCCTGGAAGGTCCCAAGCGCGAGCGCGCGCTGCCCAAAACACTCACGCTTGCCGAGGTCGATCGCCTGCTTCGCGTCGCCGCCGAAAACGATCCGGCGGCGCCGTTGCCAGCGCGGCTGCGCGCGGCGCGGCTGGCGTGCCTGCTTGAGATTCTTTACGCGACGGGGTTGCGGGTCTCCGAGCTAGTGGCGCTGCCGATGTCGGCCGCCCGCAAAGACGCCCGCGTGATCGTGGTGCGCGGCAAAGGCAACAAGGAGCGGCTGGTGCCGCTGAACGATGCAGCCAAGAATGCGATGGTTGCCTACCTCATCCTTCTTGCCCAATCCGGGCGCGACGCCCGATCGAAATGGCTGTTCCCGTCATTCGGCGAAAGCGGCCATCTCACGCGCCAGCATTTTGCCCGCGAGCTTAAAGCGCTGGCGGGCGCGGCGGAACTGCGCGCGGCGCAGCTCAGTCCACATGTGCTGCGTCACGCATTTGCCAGTCATCTTTTGCATAACGGCGCGGACTTGCGCGTCGTGCAGACACTGCTTGGCCATGCCGATATCTCGACCACGCAGATTTACACCCATGTGCTGGAAGAGCGCCTCAAAAGCCTAGTGCGTGACTTGCACCCGCTGGCGCACGATCAATCAAGTTTATCAGATTTTGATTGACTTTTGACGACCAGCGATTGGCGTTGCTTGACTTGGGTCCGCTCCGCGGGCGAGTTAGCCGACGTGGCGAAGGAAATCGTTTGTCCTTTTGATGTAAGGACCGCTTGGAAAAAGTTGCTGGCTAATGCGTAGTTATCTCGATTTCGAAAAGCCGGTGGCGGAACTCGACGCCAAGATCGACGAATTGCGCGCGTTGCACAGCGACGGCGAGGCGATCGGCGAAGAGATCAACCGCATCGAGGGCAAGGCAGCGGCTGCGCTCAAGGAACTTTATGCCGGTCTGACGCCCTGGCAAAAGACACAAGTTGCGCGGCATCCGCAGCGGCCGCATTGCCTCGATTACGTCGCCGCCCTGATTGCCGATTTCGTGCCGCTCGCAGGCGATCGCAAGCACGGCGAGGACCCGGCCATCGTCGGCGGCTTCGGCCGGTTTCGCGGCGAGGCCGTCTGTGTGCTCGGTCACGAAAAAGGCTCCGACACCGACAGCCGGCTCAAGCACAATTTCGGCATGCCGCGGCCGGAGGGCTATCGCAAGGCCGCCCGGCTCATGACCATGGCCGATCATTTCGATGTGCCGGTGATCGCGCTGATCGACACCGCGGGCGCCTATCCCGGCATCGGCGCGGAGGAACACGGCCAGGCCGAAGCCATCGCGCGCTCGACCGAGACCTGTCTTCAAATCGGCGTGCCCAATGTCGCGGCGATCATCGGCGAGGGCGGCTCCGGCGGCGCCATCGCAATAGCGACTGCCAACAGGGTGCTGATGCTGGAACACGCCATCTACAGCGTCATCTCGCCCGAGGGCGCGGCGTCAATCCTGTGGCGCGATACCGCAAAGGCCCAGGAGGCGGCGGCGAGCATGAAAATCACGGCGCAGGATCTGTTGCGGTTTGGCGTAATCGACACGATCGTCGACGAACCGACCGGCGGTGCGCATCGTGAGCCTGTCGCGGCCATCGCCGCGACCGGCGATGCTATCGCCGCCGCGCTTGCCGACTTGCGCGGTCTTGATCGCGCCACCATCCTGCGGCTGCGCCGCGAGAAATTTACTGCGTTTGGACGATCGCTTGCCTGATTGCTTCTTGGCTGCGCCCAGCCGCCGCAGAACAAGCATTTTGCCACAATCTCGCCGCGATTATTCCCCCGCCCTATCAGGGCTCTTAATTCCTTGGATTTGCCCGTAAAATTCGCAGATAATTTACCAATCATTTATGCGGCGCATGTTCAACCGGACTGCCGAGGGCCGATCGCCTTGCGGAAGGCAGCTCTTATGGATAACGATTGGCAAGTGATGACATGGGGTTGGTCCCTCTGTCGGGGAACTTTGCTTTGATCCGCGCCTGCGTTGTCCGCGCGTTTTCGTGGTGCGCGCCGAGCCTGCGCGCACTCCTGACATCGGTGGTGGTTGCCGCCGCCTCGTTGGCGCTTGCCGGCTGCTATGAGGACGACGGCTATCAGCTGCCGACGCAGGCGATGAAGGAATTGTCGCCGGAGATGCTGACGCTCCTGCAACAAAAAAATATGCCGAAGGATTCGCCGATCCTTGTTCGCATTTTCAAAGAGGAATCGGAGCTTGAAGTCTGGAAGCAGGACACCACGGGCCAGTATCAGCTTCTGAAGGTTTATCCGATCTGCCGCTGGTCAGGCGAGCTTGGGCCGAAGAAAATCGAAGGCGACCGTCAGGCGCCGGAGGGCTTCTACGCGATCACGCCCGGATTGATGAATCCCAATTCCAACTACTATCTCGCCATCAACATCGGCTTCCCCAACGCCTACGACAAGGCGAACCACTACAGTGGCGCTTTCCTGATGATCCACGGCGACTGCTCATCGCGCGGTTGCTACGCCATGACCGACGAGCAGATCGGCGAAATCTATTCGCTGGCGCGTAAATCGTTTCTCGGTGGGCAAAAGGAATTCCAGATCCAGGCCTATCCATTCCGGCTGACGCCGGCGAACTTGGCGCGGCATCGCACCAATCCGAACATGCCGTTCTGGACGATGCTCAAGGAAGGCAACGATCATTTCGAAGTGACACATCTCGAACCCAAAGTTGATGTCTGCGATCGCCATTATGTGTTCGACGCCCAGCCGCCGGACAATTCGACGAAGCCGCTGGTCTTCAACCCGGTCGGCCGCTGCCCGTCCTACCAGGTGCCGCAGCAAATCGCCGGGCCGGCGCTTGAGAAGCAGCGCAACGACGAATACCAGCTTGCCGAGCTCATCAAAGAAGACGTGCCGACCGCGCCGATCGTCATGGGAACCGACGGCGGCATGAACCGGTTCTTCGCCGCCAAGCTTGCGGAGACGACGCCGGTCTACGACAACGAGGGGCGGCTGCACGCCCCGCCGGTCCATCCCGGAATGCCGCCGCCAACTCTCAGCGGACCGCGGGAAAATCCCGAGGAGGGAAGAGCTCCTCGCGCCACGCAAGTGGCAACCTCGTCGAACAATGTGTTTGGCAGCCTGTTTGACGCAAAGACGAGCGACCCACCGACTAACGTTGCCGCAACCGCCGGCCCGCCTGACGCCAAAGCGCAAGATCATGCGAGCTTCTTTGCGCGTCTGTTCGAGCCTGAAAAGCCGCCGACGCCCGTGACCGCCAACGCCCAAGGCGCTGTCCTCGCCGGATTAAGCCTCAATCCCGAGCCGCGCAGAACCGAGCCGACAAAGAGCGCGGCGCGTCAGACGGAGCCGCGGGTATCGCAGCCGCAAATCGCGCAAGCGCCGAAGCTGCGAATGAAGCCCCAACAAGATACCACTCAACAGGATGCCAGCGCCGCTCCGCCCACGGTCGGCAGCACCGGCCTGATGAAGGGCGCCCAACCCGTGGTCCCGTCAGGCTCGTTCGACGGCCGTTGGGCAGGATTGCAATAGACAGACGACGGAAATCTCTATCTGTCCGCCGTCGTCCGTCCTCCGTTGTCTGTTAGAGCATGATCCGGAAAATACCTGCCCTCGGACTTGATCCGAGGGTGGAAACCGGTTTTCCGAAAAGATCATGCTCCATCAAAATGCTAGAGCGACAATCAATTCAATCTGAGACGATTGCGCTTTAGACGTATCGTCCGTGGCAATGCTTGAATTTCTTGCCTGAGCCGCAAGGGCACGGCTCATTGCGGCCAACTTTGCCCCAACTCTGCGGATCTTGCGGATTGCGGGCCGGCGCCGGCGCTTGCGGGATACGCACCGGGGTCGCCGCTCCAAGCGGTAAAGCCGCTCTTGGTGCGGCCGTGGCCGCCGCCCCTATGGCTGGGCCAAATCCTTGACCCATTCGTTGCCCAATGCCATGGCGCGCCAGCGTATCGGCGCCGGCCAAGGCGAGCGCCATCTCGTCCTCGCCGGTTGTCGGATCGATCTTGTGCGCCGCCATGACCGGCAGCGGCGCGGGCTGCTGCTCCGGCGGCGGCGCCGCCTGGATTTCCACGCGCATCAGTTGCGCCGTCACCGCTTCGCGCAGGCTCTGGCTCATCGCCTCAAACAGGCTGAAGGATTCCGCCTTGTATTCGTTGAGCGGATCGCGCTGACCGTAGCCGCGAAACCCGATGACCTGGCGCAGATGATCCAGCATGATGAGATGCTCGCGCCAGAGATGGTCGAGCGACTGTAACAGGATCGACTTCTCGATATAGCGGATGACGTCGGGACCCCACTGCGCGACCTTCGCCGCCATGTGCTCGTCGGCGCGGCGCTCGACGCGGCTGAAGATTTCCTCGTCGGCGATGCCTTCTTCCCTGGCCCATTCGTCGACCGGCAGGTCGAGGCCGAGCACCCGCTTAAGCTCTTCGCGCAAGCCGGCGACGTCCCATTGTTCCGGGTAGGCGTGTTCCGGCACGTGCTTGGCGACGAGATCGTCGATCGCGTTGCGCCGCATATCGGCGACCACTTCGCCGACCGCCTGATCCTGCATCCACTCGACGCGCTGATCGAAGATGACTTTGCGCTGATCGTTCATCACGTCGTCGTATTTCAGGATGTTCTTGCGGATATCGAAGTTGCGCGCCTCGACCTTCTGCTGCGCCTTTTCCAGCGCCTTGTTGATCCAGGGGTGGATGATCGCTTCGTTCTCGCGCAACCCGAGCTTCTGCAACATGCCGTCGAGCTTATCGGTGCCGAAGATGCGCATCAGGTCGTCTTCGAGCGATAGAAAGAATTTCGAATGACCCGGGTCGCCCTGGCGCCCGGAACGGCCGCGCAGCTGATTGTCGATGCGGCGGCTCTCGTGCCGCTCGGTGCCGAGCACGCAAAGACCACCTGCACCAAGCGCTTTCTCCTTCAAGCGAGCGACCTGCGCGCGAATCGCGACGGCGCGCGGACTTTTCTCCCGCTCGCGGGTGTCCTCGATATCGGCCAATTCCTGACGAATGCGCATGTCGGGATTGCCGCCAAGCTGGATGTCGGTGCCGCGGCCCGCCATGTTGGTCGCGATCGTAATCGCGCCAGGCACGCCGGCCTGCGCGATGATCTGCGCTTCCTGCTCGTGATAGCGGGCGTTGAGCACGGCGAACACCTTGGCCTTCGACGAGTTGTCGCCGACATACAGCGCCGCGAACGCGTTGGGATCGGAGAAGTCGTGCTGCTCCCAACCCTGCTTGCGCAGCATTTCCGCAAGCTGCTCGGATTTCTCGATCGACGTGGTGCCGACCAGCACCGGCTGGCCACGCTCCCGGCAGTCTTCGATCAGCGCCAGAATCGCCCGGTATTTCTCCGCCGCCGTGCGATAGACCTCGTCGTCGTCGTCGAGACGGATCATCGGCATGTTGGTGGGGATTTCCAGGACTTCCAGCTCGTAGATGTCCTGAAACTCCTCGGCCTCGGTCACCGCGGTTCCGGTCATGCCGGCAAGCTTCTCGTACATGCGAAAATAGTTCTGGAACGTGATCGAGGCGAGCGTCTGATTTTCCGGCTGGATCGGCTGATGCTCCTTGGCTTCGAGCGCCTGGTGCAGGCCCTCCGAATAACGCCGGCCCGGCATCATCCGGCCGGTGAACTCGTCTATGATCACGACCTCGCCGTTGCGCACGATGTAATCCTTGTCGCGCTGGAACAGTTTATGCGCGCGCAGCGCCTGATTGATGTGGTGCACGACCGAAACGTTCTCGACGTCGTACAGCGAGTCCGACTTGAGGAGATTGGCCTCCTTCAGCGTCTGCTCCATCTTGCTCATGCCGGACTCACTGAGATTGACGGCGCGCTGCTTTTCGTCGAGCTCATAATCGGCTTTGTCGAGCCGCGGAATAAACGCATCGATGGTGTTGTAGAACTCGGAGCGATCGTCGAGTGGGCCGGATATGATCAGCGGCGTGCGCGCCTCGTCGATCAGAATCGAGTCGACTTCGTCGACGATGGCGTAGATGTGCCCGCGCTGCACCATGTCTTCGAGCCGGTACTTCATATTGTCGCGCAGGTAATCGAAGCCAAGCTCGTTATTGGTGCCGTAGGTGACGTCGCTGTCGTATTGCTTCTTGCGTTGTTCGTCATCGAGACCGTGCACGATGACGCCGACGGTGAGGCCCAGGAATTTGTAGATCTGGCCCATCCATTCGGCGTCGCGCTTGGCCAGATAGTCGTTAACGGTGACGACGTGAACGCCGCGGCCCGCAAGAGCGTTGAGATAGACCGGCAGCGTGGCGACCAGCGTCTTGCCTTCGCCGGTCTTCATCTCCGCGATTTTGCCTTCGTGCAGCACCATGCCGCCGATCAACTGGACGTCGAAATGGCGCTGGCCCAGCGTGCGCTTGCCGGCTTCGCGAACGGTGGCGAAGGAAGGCACCAGGATATCGTCGAGCGTCGCTCCTTCGGCGAGTTGCTTCTTGAATTCGTCGGTGCGCGCGCGCAACGCCTCGTCGGAAAGCGCTTTCAGCTCCTTTTCCAGCGCGTTGATCGCATCGACGCGAGGCCGATAGGAGCGGATGCGACGGTCGTTGGAGGAGCCGAACAGCTTGCGGGCGACAGCGCCGATCATCGCATCATCCTTTTAAATTTCGGGCTTGCTCGCCGAGCGGCTTGATGGCGCACAATCGTGTCCGAAAACCGGTTCCCACTGCTCGGGATCATGCTTTGTCTTTATCCCGTCGGCGGCAGGCGTCCTACCGATGGAGAATGCGGCGCTAATCAGGCCTCTACAAGGTGACTCAACATCCCAATCTTACTTCGAGAGATAGGAGGGGGTCGATTTTTTGTCAATGCGAGCCGCCATTTGCGGCCGCACCGGACGCGGTGCCGATGTGGCGCCAATTCTGCCATTGCCAAGGCCAGACGATTGGGCGACTGTCCGCCCGACCCCGGACCGCAAAGCCGATGCGTCCGACACCCTGCAACAATCCCGTAATCCACCTCGCCAAAGGACCCGTTTTATGGCTTCAACCCGCCCGCTCGGCCGCGCATTCGGCGCAATCGCGCTCGCGGCATTCTTGGTCGCGCCCGGCCTCGTCAGGGCGCAGGATTCCGATTCGGTCGTCGCTCGCGTCAACGGCGTCGATATTCGCCAGAGCGACCTCGCGCTTGCCGAGGATGAGGTCGGCACCAACATCCCGCAGATGGGGCCCGATCAGAAACGCGAATACCTCATCACCTATCTCTCCGACGTCGTCATTCTGGCGCAAGCTGCCGACAAGCAGAAGATCGCCGACCGCGACGACGTCAAGCACCGCATTGAGTTCGAACGCAGTAAGGTGCTGATGGAAACGCTGCTGCAAGATACCGGCAAGGCCGCTCTAAACGACGAGGCGACGCACAAGGTCTATGACGAGGCGGTCAAGCAGATGCCGCCCGAACAGCAGGTCCACGCGCGCCACATCCTGGTGCAGACCGAAGACGAAGCCAAAGAAATCGAAGCCGAGCTGAAGAAGGGCGCGGATTTCGCCACGCTGGCCAAGGAAAAATCCAAAGACCCGGGCGCGGCCGATGGCGGCGATCTCGGCTATTTCACCAAGGATCAGATGGTGCCGGAATTCTCCGAAGCCGCGTTTAAGCTCGACAAGGGGCAGATTTCCGATCCGGTGCATACTCAGTTCGGCTGGCACATCATCAAGGTCGAAGACAAGCGTACCAAGCCGACGCCGACCTTCGACGAAGTGCGCGGCCAGATCGAGAATTACGTCGCGCACAAAGCGCAGGCCGAACTGGTCGCGAATTTGCGCAAATCCGCAACCATCGAACGCCTCGACCAGCCGCCTCCTGCACCAAACCCGTCGACGCTCAATCCGGCGGCGCCGGCGAAGAAATAGCTTTTGCGTTTCCCGGACGCGGTGCAGCGATAAGCGGTGCACCGCAGATCCGGGATCGTCTCGTACTCAGCGTATGTTACGATCCCGGGTCGGCAATGCACCACTCCGCTTCGCTTCGTGCTGCATTGCGCCCGGAAAACCTTGCAAAAGTCATGTCCACTCCAGTCTCTCCGCTCGCCCCGAAAAGCTTCCCCGACATGCCGGCGATCGCCGGCGTGCGCCTAGCGACGGCCGCCGCCGGAATCCGCTACCGCGACCGCACCGATGTCATGCTTGCAGTTTTCGATGCAGGCGCCAGCGTGGCTGGCGTATTCACGCGCTCCAAATGTCCGTCGGCGCCGGTCGAATGGTGCCGGGCGAGACTTAAAGGCGCCCGCGCCCGCGCGCTTGTCGTCAATTCCGGCAATGCCAATGCCTTTACCGGCAAAAACGGCCGCGCGGCTTGCGGCTTTACCGCAAAACTTGCGGCCGCGGCGGTCGGCTGCAAGACGGCCGAAGTGTTTCTTGCTTCGACAGGAGTCATCGGCGAACCGCTGCCGGCGCAAGTCTTTGACGGCGTTATGATCAGACTTGCCGCCGAGGCCACCGCCAATGGCTATGCCGATGCCGCCGGCGCGATCATGACCACCGACACGTTCCCTAAGCTCGCCACGGCGCGGGCGCGCCTTTCCGGAACGGACGTCACCATCAACGGCTTTGCCAAGGGCGCCGGCATGATCGCGCCCGACATGGCGACGATGCTCGCCTTCGTCTTCACCGACGCGCCGATCGCGGCGCCGGCATTGCAGACCTTACTGCGCGACGGCGTCGTCGACACTTTCAATGCCGTCACCATCGACGGCGATACGTCGACCTCGGACACCGTGCTCGCCTTCGCCACCGGCGCGGCGCAGACGCCGCGCATCGCCCGCGCCCACGATCCGCGTCTCGTTCCATTCCGCAAGGCGTTCAACGCCGTGCTCGCCGATCTCGCCGAACAGGTCGCGCGCGACGGCGAAGGCGCGCGCAAGCTGGTCGAGATCACGGTCGAGGGCGCGGTCTCGAAAACCTCGGCGCGCCGCATCGCGATGTCGATCGCCAATTCGCCGCTGGTCAAGACCGCGATTGCCGGCGAGGACGCCAATTGGGGCCGCGTGGTAATGGCGGTCGGCAAAGCCGGCGAACCCGCCGACCGCGACCGGCTGTCGATCTGGTTTAACGGCATCCGCGTCGCGCATAAGGGCGCGCGCGATCCGGGCTACGACGAAGCCGCCGTCTCCGCGGCGATGAAGAAGCCAGAGATCGCGCTCAAAGTCGCGCTCGGCCTCGGCGTGGGCCGCGACCGCGTGCTCACCTGCGACCTGACCAAGGAATATGTCGCGATCAACGGCGATTACCGCAGCTAGCGCCCGGACAAGCGAAATGCCCGCCGCAATCAACCACATCCGAACCTCGACGCTCGACGTTGCTTACGAGGAGAGCGGCGCCGCCTACGGCGTGCCGGTCTTTCTCATGCATGGCTGGCCCTACGATCCGCGCTGCTACGACAATGTGATACCGCCGCTTGCTGCCGCCTCATGCCGCGTGATCGTGCCTTATCTGCGCGGCTTCGGCCCGACGCGCTTTCTCTCCCCCGACACGCCGCGTTCGGGCCAGCAGGCGGCGCTCGGCAACGATCTCCGCGAATTGATGGACGCGCTCGCGATCGAACGCGCCGTGCTTACGGGCTACGACTGGGGTGGCCGCGCGGCGTGTATCGTTTCGGTGCTGTGGCCGGAGCGGGTGCGCGCCCTGGTCACCGGAAACGGCTACAACCTGCAAAACATTCCCGCCGCGGTGAAACCGCTCGATCCCGCGTCCGAGCACCGGCTTTGGTACCAATATTATTTTCACAGCGAACGGGGCCGCGCCGGGCTCGAAACCAATCGTCGTGCGTTCGCCCGCTTGCTCTGGACACTCTGGTCGCCGCCGTGGGCTTTCGACGACGCGACTTTCGAGCGCAGCGCGGCGGCGTTCGACAATCCCGATTTCGTCGCGGTGACGATCCAATCCTACCGCCATCGCTTCGGCTATGCGGCGGGCGATCCGGCGCTGGATGCGATCGAAGCGCAGCTTGCCGCACAGCGGAAGATCACCGTGCCGACGATTGCCCTCCAAGGCGAGGCCGACGGCGTCCAACCGCCGGAGTCTTCGGCCAAGCAGGGCGCTTTTTTTAGCGGGCCTTTTACCCGGCGCGTGCTGCCGGGGGTCGGTCACAATCCGCCGCAGGAGGCGCCGCAGGCTTTTTCCGATGCGATTTTGGAATTGATTAGTGCAACCAAAAGCTGACCGGTGCCGCAACTCTTTGTTAACCAGCGTGCCGAATGCGGCTATGTAGGGGATCGGATTGAATATGCCTTTACCCTCCGCTCCCTAGACTGAGGCAAGCCGTGAGCGTCGGACTTGTTCTGGTCGCCGCCTGCGCGCTGATCGATCCCGATGGCCGCGTGCTCATCGCACGCCGTCCGCCGGGAAAGTCGATGGCGGGCTTGTGGGAGTTTCCCGGCGGCAAGGTCGAGCCCGGCGAGCGGCCGGAGCAAAGCTTGATCCGTGAGCTTGAGGAGGAACTGGGAATTGCCGTCAAGGAGGAATGCCTCGCGCCGCTGACCTTTGCGAGCCATCTCTATCCCGACTTCCACCTGCTCATGCCGCTCTATGTTTGCCGGCGCTGGGAAGGGTTCGTCGAAGCGCGCGAGGCGCAGCAGCTCAAATGGGTGCGGCCGCACGAGCTGCGAAACTATCCGATGCCGCCCGCCGACGAACCGCTGATCTCACACCTTACCACGCTGCTATGATCCGAACGCCAGAAGGCCCAAAGACCATGTCAAAGCTCGATCAAACGACGATCGTCTCCCTCCTCCTCCGCTTCATGCGCGACGAAGGCGGCGCCACCGCAATCGAATATGCGATGATCGCATCGGGCATAGCGGTCGCGATCGCGACCACGATCGTGACACTCGGCTCCTCCGTCCAAGGCATGTATTCAAGCGTCGCCACCGCGATGAAGTAGGTCTTAGCTTCCCGCCTTCTCGCCCGCCGAAATTTCGCGTGCGCCGAGCGCATCGGCGAGGCGAGCCTTTGCCGAGCCCGGCCGTAGGGGCCGCTGCTGATCCGGATGCGGCGCCCAACCCGACAACCAGACGATCTCGAACGTCGCCCGCACCCGTCCGTCGGCGTCGGCAAAGCGCTCGGCGTATATTTCCGACATTCGCATCAGCGTCGCGCGCTTGAGCGGCGTGCGCCGACGGGCGTCGAGCGCGTTGGTCGCGCCCATGCGTCGCAGATCGTGAATCAACGCCAGGGCGGATGCGTAGCGCACACAGACGCGATCGACATCGGTCACCGGCAAAGCAAATCCGGCGCGCTGCAACAGCGCGCCAAGCTCGCGCAGATCGGCGAATGGCGCCACCCGGGGCGAAGCCCCGCCCTCCACCTCACTCTCCGCAGCAGCGAACGATTGGCGCAGCTCGGTCAGCGTCTCGCCGCCGAAGAGCGCGGCGAGAAACAATCCGTCGGGCTTCAGCGCGCGGCGTATTTGTATAAGCACTCCCGGCAAGTCATTGACGAATTGCAGCGCCAGTGCCGAGACGACGAGATCGAGCACGCCATCCGCGAACGGCAATGCCTCTTCATCGGCGACGACAAATCTTTCCGCACCCTCGTCAGCGGACGGCGGCATCGAATCGGCCTTGACGACCGTCCCAATCGAGGCGAGGCGGGACAAAGCCCCGCGCACCGCTTCGCCCGGTGTGCCGAGATCGAGCGCAAGGTCGAAGCGGCGCAGCACCGCGGCAAGCCGATCGGCAAGATCGCCGGCGACGCGGTCGAGCAAAAACGTCGCCGGATCCAGCGCTGCCGCGCGGCGGCGGCGACGGCGAATGAGCGCGCGGTCGAAGATCATCGCTCCACCAGTCATGATATCATTGTCTTACTGCCCAGTGGACGATGACATTTCCCTTATAGCGCGATAGCGTGGCGTCATGACGCTGTCGGCCGGCATTGCAGTGCCCGGACAAATCAAGCGCGCGGCGGACGCAGTGCGCGCTGTGCTTCGCGTCACGCTCGACCTCGCGCTGCCGCCGCTCTGCCCAGCCTGCCGCGAGCCGGTCGAAGGCCGGGGCCTGTGCCCGGCATGCTGGTCGAAGCTTTCCTTCATCACCCGCCCCTATTGCGAGCGGCTCGGCATTCCCTTCGTGTATGACCCGGGTCCGGGCATTTTGTCCATGGAAGCGATTGCCGACCCACCGGCCTATCAGCGCGCCCGTGCCGCCGTGCGCTTCGACGAGATTTCGCGCGCGCTGGTCCATGCCCTCAAATATGGCGACCGGCTCGACCTCGCACCGATGATGGGGCGCTGGATCAGCCGCGCCGGGCGCGAGATCCTGGCCGAGGCCGACGCGCTCGTTCCGGTGCCGTTGCACTGGCGGCGGCTGTGGGCGCGGCGCTTCAACCAATCCGCCATACTCGCCGCGGCAATCTCGGCCGAAAGCGGCGTGCCGATCGCCGCCGGCGCACTCAAGCGGGTCAAGCCGACTGCGCAGCAAGTCGGGTTGTCGCGATCGGAGCGCGCCGCCAATGTGCAGGGTGCCTTTCGCGTGCCCGAGGGCCGCGGCGCGGTCGCCGGCCGCAGTCTCGCCCTGGTCGACGATGTGCTCACCTCCGGCGCTACGGTCGACGGCTGCGCCCGGGCGCTTCGCGCCGGCGCCGCCAATGTCGATGTGCTGATTTTCGCCAGGGTTGCCGAGCCGGTGCGAACGTCCATATAAACAATTTGCTAGAAATTACACCGCATCATTCGTCGAGCCATGGCCGTAATCGACATCTATACTATTCGCTACTGCCCCTATTGCGCCGACGCAAAGGAACTGCTCTCCCGTAAGGGCGTCAGCTTTCATGAGATCGACGTCAGCGGGAACCGCGACAAACGCAAAGAGATGATTCAACGCGCCAACGGACGCAGCACCTACCCGCAGATTTTCATCGGCGCGACCCATGTCGGCGGCTGCGACGATCTCTATGCACTCGATGAGGCCGGCAAGCTCGATCCATTGCTGGCGCAAGTCGAGCAACAGCCGGCAAAAGGACCGCCAGCATGAACGCGGCAAAAAATTCCGCTTTCAAGGTCGGCCTGATTCAGATGCGGTCGGGGCTCGAGCCGCAGGCTAACCTGGCCGTGGCACTGGCGGCGATCGACGAGGCCAAGCGTGCCGGCGCCGACTACGTGCAGACGCCGGAAATGACCAATATCCTGGCGCTCAAGCGCGACCACCTGTTCGCCAAAATCGTCGCCGAAGAGCAGGACCCGACACTGGCGACGTTGCGCGAGGTCGCGCGCAAGCTCGGCATCTACATCCATATCGGCTCGCTTGCGGTCAGGGCGTCGCCGGAAAAGGCCGCGAACCGATCCTTCCTGATCGACCGCAAAGGCGACGTCGCCGCCCGCTACGACAAGATCCACATGTTCGACGTCGATCTTGCCGGCGGCGAGAGCTACCGCGAATCCAACAATTATCGCGCCGGCGATCTTGCCGTGGTCGCCGACTTGCCATGGGGCCGGCTCGGTTTGACGGTCTGCTACGATCTGCGCTTTCCGGCGCTTTATCGCGCGCTGGCCGAGGCCGGCGCCTCGTTCCTCGCGATACCGTCGGCTTTCACCCGGCAAACCGGCGAGGCGCATTGGCACGTCCTCTTACGCGCGCGCGCCATCGAAAACGGCTGCTTTGTTTTCGCCGCGGCGCAAGGCGGCAAGCACGAAAACGGACGCGAGACTTTCGGCCATTCGCTGGTCGTCGATCCATGGGGCCGCATCCTCGCCGAGGGCGGCATCGAGCCGGCGGTGTTGATGGCGGAGATCGATCTGGCCGAGGTGACGGCGGCGCGAGCGCGGCTCCCGTCGCTGCATCACGGCCGTCGTTTCGAACTGGTCGAGCCGATGGCGGAGCCGACTTACCTTCACGCCGTGCGGGAGCCGCTATGATCCGCTACGCGCTGACCTGCGAGCACGGCCACGGCTTCGAGAGCTGGTTCCAGAATTCCGCCGCCTACGACAAACAGGCGAAGCGGTCGCTGGTGAGCTGTCCGACTTGCGGCTCGGCGAAAGTCGAAAAGGCGATGATGGCGCCGAATTTGGCGTCACGTATCGCTTTGGATGCGGTCGGCCCGCAGCCGCCGTCGCCCTCGCCCACGCCGCCCAATCCAACGCCGGTGCCGCCAATTCAGCCGGCGCCGATGCCGCCGATCCCGCCAAAGAATCCGGTCGCGATGATGTCGCCGCCGGAGCGCGAGCTACGCCAGAAGCTGAAAGAATTGCGCGATCACATCACCAAGAACGCGCGTTACGTGGGTCCGCGTTTCCCGGAGGAGGCGCGCAAGATCCATTACGGCGAGACCGAGCATCGCTCGATCTACGGCGAAGCGTCCCCGGAAGAAGCCAAGGAATTGCACGAAGAAGGCATTGAATTTCATCCGCTGCCGATTCTGCCGGGCGATAAGAATTAATACGCCAATATCAGCAGCACGACGCCGGCGACGACCAGCACCATACCGATCGCTTCGCGCAACGTCGTGCGCTGGCCGAAGGCAAAACGGGCGGCAAGCTGCGCGAACAGCACTTCGATCAGCGCCAGCGTCCGCACGTTGGCGGCGCTGGTCAGGGCAAAGCCGAGGAACCAGAATTGCGAGGCGAATGCGCCCATGAAGCCGGCGAACATCGATCGACGCCAGGCCTTTGCAATTGCCGTCATCACACCCGGAGAGCGCAGCAGAAGATAAAGCGACAAAATGATCGTCGTCGCGACAAGACCGACGGCGAGCGTGAAGGTGGCGGATATCATGTAATTGGGCAGGCCGAGACTGAGGATCGCGCCGCGATAACCGATTGCCGAGAGCGCAAACATGCCGCCGGAGGCTAGCCCAAGCAGCGTCGGCTTGATGCCGCCGACCATGCCGCCCGGTTTGGTGGACATGATGACGACGCCCGAAGTGGCGACGATGATCGCGATCATCATCGGCAGCGTCACCGCGTCGCCGAGGAAAATCAGACCGAACACCGCAACCTGGATCGGCTCGGTCTTGATGTAAGCAATCGTGACGACGAACGAGCGCTCGCCCATCGCCGCGAGCATCAGCGCGGTCGCCGCAATCTGCGCCGCGGAGCCGCCGCACACCCAGAGCCAGAATGCCCAACCGGTATGCGGCAGCGAAGCGTCGGTCCACAGCATCAAGGCGGCGAGGAAGACGAGCGCGAATGGAAAGCCGAACAGAAACCGCACATGCGTCGCGCCGAGAGTGCCGAGAGTGCCGGTCAGCTCGCGCTGCATCGCGTTGCGCACCGTCTGGGCGGCTGCGGCAATAACGGTGAAGACGATCCAGAGCCAAGGGTACGCAGTCACCTGAATATCACGCCGCCTTCTCCGCCAAATTCTTCTCCGCCACCACCATGTAATTGACATCCATGTCGGCGGACAGCTGCCAGCGGTCGGCAAGAAGATTATAAATCACTCCGGTCTCATCGCCGATGTGCATGCCGCTTTGCTCGATAGCGATTTCAAGCTCGTTGGGCGTCACGAACTTATCCCACTGATGGGTGCCGCGCGGCAGCCAGCGCAAGATATATTCGGCGCCGACAATCGCCAGCGCAAAACTCTTCACGGTGCGATTGAGCGTCGCGACAAAGAGAAGCCCGCTGGGCTTGACCATCTCCGCCGCGACCTCGACGAACATGCCGACATCGGCGACGTGCTCGATCACTTCCATGGCGAGCACCACGTCGAATCTCTCGCCGGCCGCCGCCAGCGCTTCGGCGCTGGTGTTGCGGTAATCGATCTTAAGCCCCGATTGCGCCGCGTGATGCTGCGCCACCGCGATGTTGCCGTCCGAGGGATCGGCGCCGACCACCTCCGCACCGAGCCGCGCCAGCGGTTCGGCGAGAATACCGCCGCCGCAGCCGATATCGAGCATGCGCAGGCCGGCGAGGCTGTCGAGACGCTTGGGGTCGCGGCTGAAATGCGCGGCGGTGCGGTCGCGGATATAGGCCAAGCGGACGGGATTGAACCTATGCAGTGCCGCCATCGGCCCACGCGCATCCCACCATTGCCCCGACAGGCGCGAAAAACGGGCGACTTCGTCGTCGTCGATGGTACTTGCCGATGACGGTTTACGGTCCATGGGTCATTCCATCATGTCTGCGCTATTCTGGACCATGGCCGGTTGCCCCGTTCAAGTGGCACACCTGGGTAACTCGGGGCGCCGGCCCACCACATGGTCCGGAGCGGCGCCAACCTAAGTTGCACTCGCGCCCGACCTGAATGAGGATAGGCCTCGAACGCGCACGAGAACGGGGAGGGGGCAATGGCAAAGTTTCTGGTTGGTCTGACGGGTTTATTGCTGCTGATGCTTGGCGGTTCGGCCGATGCGCAGGACAGCGTCAAGATCGGCATTATCAACGAATATTCCGGACAATTCGCCGACACCGGCGCGCAAATCGACAACGGCATCAAGCTTTACGTCAAGCAACACGGCGACAGCGTAGCCGGCAAGAAGATCGAACTCATCCGCAAGGACACTGGCGGCATTGCGCCCGATGTCGCCAAGCGGCTGGCGCAGGAGCTCATTGTTCGCGACCACGCCGATATCCTTGCCGGTTTCTCGCTGACGCCCAACGCGCTTGCCGCCGCCGACGTCTCCGCCGAAGCAAAGAAATTCATGGTGGTCATGAACGCCGCCACCGCGATCATCACCACCAAGTCGCCCTACATCGCCCGCACCTCGTCGACGACGCCGCAACTCAATTACACGCTCGGTGTCTGGGCGGCCAAGAATGGCATCAAGACGGTTTACACGATGGTCTCCGACTATGGCCCCGGCATCGACGCAGAAACCTGGTTCCAGACCGGCTTCAAGGAGGGCGGCGGTCAAGTCATCGGCTCGGTTCGCTTTCCCGTCGCCAATCCGGATTTCTCCGCATTCGTTCAGGCCGCCAAGGACGCCCACCCGGACGCGATTTATATCTGGATTCCCGGCGGTGCGCAGCCGGGAGCAGTCGGCAAGGCTCTGGCCGAGCGCGGCATCGACGTCGCCAAGACAAAAGTTCTCGGACAGGACGCGCTCGGGACCGAGACCGCGCTCAAAAGCATGGGCAATGCGGCGCTCGGCATCATCACGGTCGCGGATTACGACTACAATCACGATTCGCCGCTGAACCATGAGTTCGTCAAAGCCTTCATCGATGAATTCCATCGCAACCCCGACTTCTTCGCCGTGGGCGGCTATGACGGCACCCGCCTGATCTACGAGGCGCTGCAGAAGACCGGCGGCAAGGCCGACGGCGACTCGCTGATCGCCGCCGCCAAAGGCATGAGCTGGGAGAGCCCGCGCGGCCCTATCAGCATCGATCCGGAAACACGCGACATCGTTCAGACCGTCTATATCCGCCGCGTCGAGAAGGTCGGCGACGAGCTGCGCAACGTCGAGTTTGACAGTTTCCCGAACGTCAAGGACCCGGCGAAGGCGCGCATGCCGCACTAATACGGCCGTCGCGAAGCAGCGCCGCGTCAAAACGCGCGGCGCTTTTCTTGATCCGGCGGGTGGTGCATGGTTGAGCCCAACGACTACGATGGGAGGTTTCGATGAAGCGCATATTGTTAGCCGGTATCGGCCTATTGGCGGCAAGCCTGTTGCCGGCCGCCGGACACGCCCAGGGTACGGTGAAGATCGGCCTTATCTTGCCCTATTCGGGTCAGTTCGCCGACACCGCGACCCAGCTTGATGACGGCATCAAGCTCTATCTCAAGCAGCACGGCAACAAGCTCGGCGGCATGAACGTCGAGATCGTCCGCAAGGACACTGGCGGCATCAATCCGCCGGTCGCCAAACGTCTCGCCGAAGAACTGGTCACGCGCGACAACGTCGACATCCTCGCCGGCTTCGCGCTAACGCCAAACGCGCTGGCTGCCGCCGACGTTTCCGCGCAGGCGAAAAAATTCATGGTGGTCATGAATGCGGCCACCGCCATCATCACCACCAAGTCGCCTTACATGGCGCGGACATCGTTCACCGTGCCGCAGGTCAATGAGACGCTCGCCACCTGGGCCGAACAGCAGGGCGACAAGAGCGCCTATACCATGGTGACGGACTACGGTCCGGGCATCGACGCGGAAACCGCGTTCCAGAAGGCCTTTAGCGCCGCGGGCGGCAAAGTGCTCGGCTCGGTTCGCATGGCGGTGCAGAATCCCGATTTCTCGGCCTATGTGCAACGCGCCAAGGACCTCGATCCGCAAAGCATCTTCGTCATGATCCCCGGTGGCTCGCAACCGGGCGCTTTCGGCAAGGCGCTCGCCGAGCGCGGCATCGATCCCAAGAAAACTGAGGTTTTGGGCCAAGCCGAAATCGCCGACGAGCACGCGCTGGGCAGCATGGGTGACATTGCGGAAGGCATCATCACCACCGGCAATTACGACTACAATCTCGACAACCCGATGAACAAGGACTTCGTCAAGGCTTACAACGCCGATTACAATCGCAATCCCGACTTTTTCTCCGTCGGCGGCTACGACGGCACGCATCTCATCGATATCGCGCTCACCAAGGATGGCGGCAAGACCGACGGCGAGTCGCTGATCGCCGCCGCCAAGGGCGCGAGCTGGGACAGCCCGCGCGGCCCGATGTCGATCGATCCGGAAACGCGCGACGTCATTGAGACCGTCTACATCCGCAAGGTCGAGAAGGTTGACGGCAAGCTCGTCAATGTCACCATCGCGAGCTTCCCCAACGTCAAGGACCCGTTCAAGGCGGCGATGAATAAGTAGACCGTCGGGTTGTCGAGGCGCGACGGTCCTGGAATGAAATACCGCGCGGCGGGCCGAACATGACTTGGCCCGCCGTGCCGCTGTTTGCTAGAGCATGATCCGGAAAAGTGGAAACCGGTTTTCCGAAAAGATCATGCTCCATCAAAATGCTAGAGCGACAATCAATTCAATCTGAAACGATGGCGCTCTAGCCACCCGTTCGTTTCATAGGGCGCCAGTCGGCCATGCTTCCTCCCATTTTCGGCGTCCTGTTCGACGGCTTCGCCTATGGGATGCTGCTGTTCCTGCTGTCGGTCGGACAGTCGGTAACGCTCGGCATGATGAATTTCATCAACCTGGCGCACTGCAGCTTCGCCATGCTCGGCGGCTACGTCACTGTCGCATTGATGACCCGCTATGGCTGGCCGTTTTTCGCCACGCTGCCGTGCGCTTTCATCGTCGCCGCAGTGGTCAGCGTCGGCTTCGAGCGCACGCTGTACCGTCGCCTCTATCGGGCGAGCGATCTCGATCAGGTGCTTTTGACCATAGGCATCGTTTTCATCTCGGTCGCGGTTGCGGCCTATATCTTCGGCACGGAACAGAAGCCGCTGCCGCTGCCGGAATATTTGCGCAGCTCGCTCACGTTCATGGGCATTCGCTTCGCCGTGTATCGGCTCATTCTGGCCGCGCTAGCGCTCGTCATTACGTTTGCGCTGGTGCTGAGCCTCGAATACACGCGATTCGGCGCCAGAGTCCGCGCCGCAGTCGACAACGAGCGCATGGCGCGCGGTCTCGGCATCGACGTCGATCGCACTTTCGCCGTGACATTTGCCCTCGGCAGCGGACTTGCCGGCCTCGGCGGCGCGCTCGCCATCGAGATCATCGGGCTCGATCCGTCGTTTGCGCTCACCTACCTGGTTTATGTCTTGATCGTCGTGTCGGTCGGCGGGCTGGGCTCGATTGCCGGCTCGTTCGCTGCCGCCGTCATTCTCGGCATCAGCGACGTCGCCGGCAAATATTACGTCCCTGCCGCCGGCGCCTTTCTCATCTACCTGGTGATGATCGTGCTCTTGATGTGGCGGCCGCGCGGCCTGTTCGGGAGGCGCTGAGCGATGGCGTTGACCCAGAGCATGGCTGCGCCGCGGCTTTACTTTCAGTCGCGAACGCGCTGGCGGCCGGTCGAAGCCGTGTTTTGGCTGGCGACGCTTCTGCCGTTCGCGCTGTTTCCAAATTACCTCGTGCTGGCGAGCCAGATCGCCATCACTGCGCTGTTCGCCTTGTCGCTCGACCTGATCCTCGGTTACGCCGGCATCGTCTCGCTCGGCCATGCCGCGTTCTTCGGCGTCGGCGCCTATACGGCCGGCTTGCTGTCGAAATACGGCTGGGGCGAGCCGTTAAGCGGCCTATTCCTGGCGGCCATCGCGGCCGGCCTCGTCGGCTATGCCACGAGCTTCGTCATCTGCAGGTTCCGCCATTTGGCGCTGATCATGCTCACAATGGGTTTCGGTCTGATGCTGGAGGAACTTGCCAACAGCCTCGGCTGGCTCACCGGCGGCGTCGACGGCCTGCAAGGCATCGCAACCTGGAAGCTGCTCGGCCGTTTCGAATTCGATCTCTACGGCTACGTCGCCTATAGCTACGCACTGGCCGCGCTGTTCGTGTTGTTCGTGTTCGCGCGGCGGCTCATTCATTCGCCGTTCGGCCTGTCGCTGCGCGGCATCCGCGAAAACTATCAGCGCATGCCGGCCATCGGCGCGCCGAGCCACGCACATATTCGCACCATCTATACGATCTCCGCGGCCATGGCAGGGATCGCCGGCGCGTTATTGGCGCAGACCACCGAAACGCTGTCGCTCAATTCGCTCGGCTTCGAACGCTCGGCCGAGCTTCTGGTCATCCTCGTCTTGGGCGGCGCCGGAAGGCTCTATGGCGGGCTGGTCGGCGCCGTCATCTACATGATCGCCCGCGATCAATTCTCCGGCATCGAACCGCAATACTGGTATTTCTGGATCGGCGTTCTTCTGGTGACGGTCGTCACATTCCTGCCCAACGGCATCCTCGGCGGACTGGCCAAGCTTGCCGCGCGCTGGAGCCATCCGTGACCGCGCCGGCGCTGTCGACGCGGGGCCTCGCCAAGCGTTTCGGCTCGCTGGTCGTCGCCGAGGATATTGCGATCGAACTGCCGGCCGGCGCGCGCCATGCGCTGATCGGCCCCAACGGCGCCGGCAAGACCACGCTGATTAATCTTATGACCGGAATGCTGCAACCGGATGCCGGACGGATCTTTCTCGGCGATGACGACATTACCGGCCTGCCGCCGGACGATCGCGTGCGGCGCGGTCTCGTTCGCACCTATCAGATCAACTCGCTGTTCCCGCATCTCACGGCGCTCGAATCGGTGACGCTCGTTGTGTGCGAGCGGCGCCGGGTCGCCGAAAACTGGTGGCGGCAATTGCCCGCCTACGGCGAGGAAATCGACGAGGCCTATGACATTCTCTCGGCCTTGACACTCGCTGCGGTGTGTCACCGCGTCACCCGCGAACTGCCGTATGGACAGCAGCGGCTCCTCGAAATCGCGCTCGCTTTGGCGACCAGACCGAAGGTGCTGTTGCTCGACGAGCCGGCGGCCGGCGTGCCGCGCGACGAGAGCAAGGATCTGTTTGCCGCCATCGAAGGCCTGTCGCACGACATCAGCGTGTTGTTCATCGAGCACGACATGGATCTCGTCTTCCGCTTCGCCTCGCGCGTCATCGTCATGGTCGGCGGCCGCGTTCTGGTCGAAGGCACCCCCGCCGAAATCGCCGCCGACCCGCGCGTCCGCGCGGTCTATCTCGGCAAGGCGCGCGGGGGAACTTTGCAACAGGCTTTTTCAGAAAGCTCGCCATGACCGCGCCGCTTCTGGCACTGCACGACGTGCGCGCCGGTTACGGCCCCGCCGTGGTGCTCGACGGCGTCTCATTCGAGGTGCCGGAACGCGGCGGGCTCGCCGTGCTCGGGCGCAACGGGGTGGGCAAGTCGACGGTGCTTCTCACCATCATGGGCTATACCCAAGTCGGGCGCGGCCGCATTGTCTTGCGCGGCGAGGACATCACCGCGCGTCCGCCGCATCGCCGTGCGCTGGCCGGCATCGGCTGGGTGGCGCAGGAGCGCGAAATTTTTCCCTCCCTCACCGTCGAGGAAAATCTGACTGTGGCGGCGCGGGCCGGCCGCTGGGATTTGCCGGGGGTCTACGATCTCTTTCCGCGGCTCGCCGAACGCCGCCGCAATCTGGGCAATCAGCTGTCCGGCGGCGAGCAGCAGATGCTGGCGATCGCACGCGCGCTGATGACCAATCCAGCGCTGCTTCTGCTCGACGAACCGCTCGAAGGCCTGGCCCCGATCGTCGTCGAGGAACTCGCCGTCGCGATCCGGCGGATGACCAGCAAAGGCGGCAACGCCTTCATTCTGGTCGAGCAGCATGTGGAAGTGGCGCTGCCGCTGACCGAGCACGCCATCGTTCTGGAGCGCGGCCGCATCGTCCACAGCGGTCCCTCGGCCGAACTTCTTGCCGACCACGCCGCGCTCGATCGGCTTATCGGGCTGCGCCTGGCGGAGGGGTGAGAGTAAGCACAGCATCTCTACCTCGCAGTTTTCGTGGCGTGCTCGTTCTCCCCGCGCGCGGGGAGAAAGGATAAAGCAATCCCGTTCCCGCGGCGCGATTGCACGCGCGAGTGTTGTCAAACAGCGATGTCATTCACCTCGTCACCACCGGGCTTGACCCGGTGGTCTATCCTGAAGTGCAGCGACGGAGGCCGAGCGGAAAGTCAAAACCAGCCTCTTCGCCGCATGGATTGCCGGGTCAAGCCCGGCAATGACGAAGTAACAAAATATGAAATAAGGAAAGCGGAACGCCGGCAGTCGCACTGTCGTCAGTCCCCGCACACAAGCGGCGCGCGGGTCGCGCCACGAAGTAGCGGCTTGCGCCGCCCTCCGCTTGCGGGCGCGCTCGCCTGCCGGCGTTCCACCACGGCTCTGCCCAAGGGGTGTGTGGTCCCTTGGTGCGATCCGGGCCAGGCTTCGTGGGAAGGTTTGCCTTCCCAGTTCCAGCGACGCACCTCGCACACCGGTCGTAATGCCGGCAGGCTGATGCCCGAACCGCCCGAGCGTGCGGCTGATGAGGCCGCACCCGCGGGCACCGCCCTCGCCCCCTGCCGCCCGGCATCACCCGGACGGCGTCACCCGGACGGCGTCCTTTCGGGGCGAGATTTGATTCGCACCGCTAATGTAACTGAAATCGGGACCATTGTCAAGGCGTAGTCGCAATATCAGAGACTCACCGGTCACGCGGATCAGCAGGGCCTCATCCTTATTCCGTCACGCAGCTGTTACGCCGGCTCAGTAACCCGCGCCGGCAATTTGATCGCGAGAGCCTTCGCAATCCCCGCAAGCTCGCCCCACAGCTTTCCCGGAATCGGAATCCCGGATTTACGGCGCGTCGCCTCGGTGCGGCTCGAGCGCTCGCCGGGCAAGAGGATTTCATCGAAGCCCGCCTGCCGCGGCAGGCCTTTGAGGATCGCCGCCAGCGCGTCGGCATCGCGGGTGAAACCGCCAAGCGGCCGGAAGCTTTCAATATCGATAACCAGCATGGCGGTGTTGCCGGTATTGCGCGTGCGCTGCTCCGGGCCGAGCGTGCGCGCCTGGATCGGCGCAGCGGCGAGCACGCTTGCCAGTATTTCGAACATGAAGCCGAGCCCCGAGCCCTTGGGTCCGCCGAGGGGGAGCAAAATTTCGGCGGTGCGCGGATCGGTGGTCGGCTCGCCAGCGGCGGTCAGCACCGTGCCCGCCGGCAGCGGTGTGCCGGTGGCGCGCGCCTGCAAAATCTTGCCGTTGGAAATCGTACTGGTCGCCATGTCGAGCACGATCGGCCCGTTGCCGCTTGGCACCGCGATCGCGATCGGGCTCGTCGCCAGGCTGGCGACGCGGGCGCCGTGATAGGCCATCAAAGCCGGGCCGGCGCCGATGAGCACGGCGGCGCAGTCGCGCTCGGCGATCCATTGCGCGTAGCGGCCGATCGCCCCGGTGTGGGTTGTCTCGCGCACCAGGCCGAAGCAGACGCCGATTTTTTTCGCACGCTCGACGGCGAGCGCGGCCGCCTGCATGACGGCGACCGGCCCGAAACCATGGCCGCAATCGAGCACGAAAGTCGCGGCGCGGTCATGGCTGAGGCGCGGCTGCACCTTCACATCGATCTCGCCATTCTCCAGGAGCTTGACATAGCGCGGCAGCCGCGACACGCCGTGGCCGTCGCCGCCGCGCAAATTGGCCCAGACCAGGCCCCCGGCGACGACAGCGGCGTCTTTCTCGCGCGCGCCATGGGCAACGAGCACATCGCTGATGAAGCGGCCGAGCTCGTCGTGGCCGACCAGGATCCGGCCGCTATTCACCTGCGCCTCCCAACGTATTTCCGCTCATTGCCGCGAAAGCGGGAATCCAGATGAAAATTCCGCAAGCAATCGAGAACTCTCCCGGGTCCCCGCTTTCGCGGGGACGAGCGGATGATGTTTTCCAATGGGATCACTTTGCCGCCGGGAAATAGACGTCAAGCCAATTGCGCAACAGCGACCACACCCGCGTCGAATTCTCCGCGAACAGGAAGTGATCGAGCCCGCAGAACAGATGCAGCTCGCTCGGCTGGCCGGCGCGCTTGAACATTTCGATCGATTGCTCGGTCGGCGTCACCAAATCGTTGGCGGCATGAATGAGCAGCAGCGGCCGCGGCGCGATGTTGCCGACCACTTCTTCGGCGCGGAAGTCGAACATGCTTTGCGCCGTCTCGGCGGGAAACATTTCCACCGAATTCGGCGCCAGCATGCCGACTTTCTGCCGCTCCAGATTTTGCCGCACATGGTCCGGGATCGGCACGATGTCGTGACGCGGCACCATCAGCGATTTGCCGGTGCGGGCGCGATAGGCGCGGCCGTCTTCGAGCATTTTGGTGAACTTCGCCCAGGCTTCCGGCGTCGGATGCTGGCCGCGAAATTTGCGCTCGCCATGGCCCCAGCCGCCGTTGGAGACGACCGCGGCAAGGCGCGGATTGGTGCCGCCGGCATAGACGGCGACCGCGCCGCCGAAACTCGAACCGATGGCGCCGATGCGGGCGGGATCGACCGCGGGATGCCGGCTGAGGAAATCAAGCGCGTTGCCCAGATCCTCGACCTGTTCGAGGCAGATGACGCGGCCGAATTCGCCCGCGCTCTTGCCGCAGCCGCGCATGTCGAAGCGCAACGTGACAAACCCGAGTTCGCTCAGCAGGCGCGTCGGCGCCAGCACCGTGGGCAACTCGCTGTTGGAGCCGAAGCCGTGCAGCACCAGGAAGGCGGCGCGCCGCGCCGAGCCGCGCAAACCGTCGGGCACGCCGAGCACGCCGTGCAGCCGCAAGCCCGCGGATTGAAAGCTGACGACGTTCTCCTGCATGGCCTCTCCTCGTCCGGCGCGAGCCGCGATGGCGCGGGGTCAAGCCGTCTGCTTGCGGTAAGCTTCTATGATTTCCGAGCCGGTGGCAAACCAGACCTTGTCGTGGGAGGCGATGTATTGGAGCGCGCGGTCCAGATAGCGGATGCGGTGCGGCACGCCGATCAGGAACGGATGCAGCGCGATCGCCATCACCCGGCTGTTTCTTTCGCCCTCCTCATAGAGTACGTCGAAAGTCTCGCAGATGCGGCGATGGAAGTCATCGATGCCGATGCTCGGCATATTGAACAGCGGCATGTCGTTGAGCTCGATCGAATAGGGAATCGAATAGAGCCCGTTGTTCATGCGGTAGGGCAGATCGTCGTTGACCCAATCGCAGACATAGTCGACGCCGTGCTGGCGCAGCAGATCGAGCGTGTGCCAGGTTTCGGCCAGCGCCGGCCCGAGCCAGCCGCGCATTTTCTGCCCCCATTGTTCGATTATTGCGCGCGTCTCGGCAATGACGGCCGCTTCCTTGTCTTGGACGAGCCCGGTGAGCAGCACGGAATTGGTGAGTCCGTGGCCCATCAATTCCCATTTGAGACGCGTCGCCTCCTCCATGATCCGGGCATAATAGCGGCCGGCCTCGCCGTTGAGCGCCACCGTGCCGCGCACGCCGTGCTTGGCGAGTACCTCCATCAGCCGCCAGATGCCAACGCGGTTGCCGTAATCGCGGCGCGAATGGCTGCGAATGTCGGGCGCCGGATCGCCGATCTCGATGTGAAAGTGTTCGATATTCGGGATCACCCATACGGCGATGCGCGCGCCGTTCGGCCACCCGACGGGCGGGCGATCGACAATCGCCTGGTACGGAAACAGCCGAAATGGATCGGAATCCTGCGACAAGCCGGCGCCCCTTTTTCACATTGCTTCAGGTTTCGACATTGGCGCCCTGCCAGCGCGGAAATGCCGCTCGATCTTGAGGAAGACGAAATTGATGATAAAGCCGAGCGGGCCAAGGGTGAAGAGCCGCTACGCGCCGTCCGCCCGACCGACAATGGCTATCCCCGCGCTTGGCCAGCGCTCGTGGGTGAGCGGCACGACGAGTTTCACGGCAAGCCCCTTGCGCGAGAACGAGCGCGTCACTTCGCCGTTGAGCTGGCGCGCAATGACGAGATCGATGAGCCGCGACCCGAAACCTGTCTTGCGCGGCCGCCGCACCGGCGGGCCGTTCTTTTCGATCCATTCGAGCGTCAAGGTCATGCCACGCTGGGTGCAACTCGCCGACCAGCGCAGGTCAAGCTGTCCTTTGGAGCGCGACAGGCTGCCGTGCTTGATGGCGTTGGCGGCGAGCTCATGCAGCGCGGCGCTCAGATTGAACACGGGATCCGGTTCGAGATCGATATTCGGGCCGTCGAACGACGCGCGATCGACATACGGTCCGAGGACCGCGTAGAGCAAATCCATGATCGGGATTGACTGCCAGCCACCCTCGGTGATCAGGCGGTGGGCGTTGGCCATCGCCAGCACGCGGGCCTGATACTTGCTGGCGAGGTCGGGAACGCTTTTCGAGGTCCGCGCCGTCTGCGAGAACAAAGCCAGCAGTTGCGAAAACAGATTGCCGGACCGATGCCGCATGTCGCGGATCATCAGTTCGTGGCGCTGCTCGAGCTGCCGGCGTTGAATGGCGCCGGCGAGAAGATTGCCCGCGGCGGCGAGGAACGCGGTGTCCTGCACGGTGAAATCCCGCTGTTTCGCCGTGCACACGCCGAGAATGCCGTAAGCGCGGCCGTCGCGGCCGGCGATGGTGACGGTCATACCGCTGGTGCAACTGTGGTCCCGCAAATATTGCGGGACCTCGAAATCTGGTTTCATCGCCGAAATCGGCGATGACGATCGGAGCCGCGCAATCCAAAGTGAAGCTGGCAAAACTATTCGGCGCCGTCGTTGTCAGAATCGTGCCGACAAGGTTTGATGTCCAGCCGAAGCCGGCGCGCAACACCAGCTCGCCGCCGCCGGGCACCAGTTCCAAAATCTTGACGAAGTCGACCGCGAGCGTCAGTGCGACCGTCGAGACGGCATCGTTGAGCAGCCGTTCGATATCGGGCTCGGCCAGCGCCCGCTCGCCGAGCTGCGCCAGCGCTTCCTGCTGCTTGGCGCGGCCGCGCAGCTCGTTTTCGAGATTGACCCGTTCGGTGTCCTGCCCATCGATTGTTTCGGACTTGTTCTTGTCAGGCATGTCCGTGCCTTCGCACTCTGATCTTAGACCCAATCCGTAAACATCGTTATCGGCTGCAGCAAAGAAAAGAGGCCGGAACCCGTTTGCGGGCTCCAGCCTTCGCAATCCTCGCAGCAAAACGAGGGGTGGTTCAATAGATGCCGGCTGGTCCGGCGCGGCGGGGCGGCAAAGTCGCGACGTCGCCCTCGGTGGCGAGCGCCGCCTCGTTGGCATGGTGCGCCAGCACGACGACCTTGGCGCCGATACCGACGCGATTGTAAAGATCGATCACGTCGGCGTTGAGCAATCGGATGCAGCCGCTCGACATGTGCTTGCCGATTGACGACGGATCGTTGGTGCCATGGATGCGGTAATCGGTATTGCCGAGGTAAAGCGCGCGCGCGCCGAGCGGATTGCCGGGGCCGCCGGCCACCCAGCGCGGCAGGTAGGGTTGCCGACCGACCATTGCCGCGGGCGGAATCCAATCGGGCCATTCGGATTTTCGCGTGATCGTCTCGACGCCCGACCAGGTGAAGCCCGCCCGTCCGGCGCCGATGGCATAGCGCATCGCCTCGCCACCGCCGAGCGTCAGATAAAGAACGGTGTGCGGAGTATCGATGATGATGGTGCCCGGCGGCTCGCTATTCGGGTACGCCACGACCTGCCGGCGCAATGCGGCCGGCAGGTCGGCATCCGACGCCACATCGCTCGGCTGATCGGCCTGCGGCGTATATTGCGGCAGCGCCACGAGAGTCTGCGCCGCAGCGGGTGCAACGGGCAATGCGACCAGGCCCGCAAACAGAACGGCGCCGCAAAAATGGCGCGAACGATCCCGTAATTTTGCATCCGCTGACATGACACGCTCCCGTGCTGAAACGCCGTTTCAGCGTTTTAAGCGTTGGCGGGGCGGAAAGGTTCCGCACCAAGACCAACAGGCAAGATCAACAGGCAAGACCAACAAGCACGAACAAACAAATAAACGCCTAGCGGAACGCCGCCATGACAGCGGTACTGCGCAAAACGGCGTTAACTTGTTTATGATGAGACGCGCATCCCGGCTTCAAGGATCGGCTGAACGCACTCGCGGCGCATATGCTGCGGGCGATTTCGCCCACAAGTCGAGCCACCAAGTTCAGATTGGCTTGGATAAAACTTCAAACAACATCCAAACCTTGGATAAAACTTCAAACAACATCCAAACAACGTCCCACTACGTCGAACACCGGCCGTAATAATTCGCCAGATGTGGATTGGTCACCGGAGAGAATGCAGGCTCGCAGCCAATCGGGATTTCCTCGCTCGCCAGCGAGCGGCGCGGCGAACGAAGTTCGTTGCGCGAGACCGCGGAGTTGGTAGGAGAGACAATCGGCAGCCGGTCGCCCTTGAATTCGCAATTCACCGTGAAGCCGGACGTGCTCGGTGCAAGTCCGGCGCCCGCAGTCAGCGCTGCGCTCAAGAACGGAATGAGACCTACGAAAACCAGCGCAAGCGCCGTTATTCCCAGCGCGCCCGCGATACGAACGAACAAAAACTTGGCCATCGGACTTCCCTGCCGCGCCGAACCAATCGTCGTGACGACCGATCGGCACACCAAAAGCCCCCAAGCTGACCACAACACCGGTAAGCTAACGTGTGCCGGCAAACCGGGTTCCGGCAGTCCTGTCACTCAGTCGTGATTGCAGGCCAGGGGGTTCACGGCGCAGCGGCCGAGAAACAAAGATTCATGCGCACAGCGCCGGACAAACGGGGAGGAACAAAGCCCACGGTTTGGATTTATCATGCCGGACGGCCATTCTTCCCCCCTCCCCCCGTGCTTGGCCGGCCATGTTGGGCGCAGCTGATATGCCGATCGGCTGCGCCCTGATTTTTTTTCAGGTCTGCCTTGTCATTTCTGCCGTGTCATTTTTCGTGCCCAAAAACGTCTATGGCCGGGACAAGCCCAGCCATAAACCGAACACGAAGGGATTTTTGAACGGCTAAAGCGTCGCCTGGCGCTCGGTCGGCTTACGCTCGCGCTGCCGCGCTTTGCGTCCGAAGAACAGCGCCTGACTCACCACGGCTGATACCACCGCGACCTGGAAGGGCTTGGCGATCAAAAATGCCGGCTCCGGCCGCTGGCCGGTCAGGAAACGTTCCGGATAGGCGGTGATGAAGATGACCGGCACTTCGAACGAGCCGAGAAGCTCGTTCACGGCATCGAGGCCCGAACTGCCGTCGGCAAGCTGGATGTCGGCGAGAATAAGCCCGGGGCGCTTCTGCCTGGCGAGCGCCAGCGCTTCACTATGGGTGCGCGCGATACCGATGACGTTATGGCCGAGGCTTTCGACCAACGCCTCGATATCCATGGCGATGAACGTCTCATCCTCGATGATCAGCACATCGGTCGCGATCTCGGCGGCGAGTTCGCGGCCGGATTCCTCGACCAGGCCGCGGAGCGTCTGCAGATCACAATCGAGGACTTCCGCCGCGTCCTCTTCGGAAAAGCCTTCGAGCGCCACCAAGAGAAAGGCTTGGCGCGGCCGCGGCGTGATTTGGGTGAGATGTTGCTCCGGCGGCAGCACGATCTCGCCGGCGTCGGCTTTGCCGTTTACCGCCACGGAATTCCAGATTTTGGTGAAAAGGCGATAGAGGGCGACCCGCGAATTGGCGCCCGATTCTAGGATTTTCGGACTAGCAATCAGCGATTCGACGGTGGCGACGACATAGGCGTCGCCCGAGGCCTGACTGCCGGTCAGGGCGCGGGCATAGCGGCGGAGCGACGGCAGGTGTTGGAGTACGGCTTGCGAGGTGGACAAGGCACCCTCCCCTTCCATAGTGCTGAGGTTACTGGCAAAAACGCCGCAGCGCAAAAAAAGTTCCATCCAGGTTTCTCGGGCGGAACTACGGGACCTCTCAGTGCGTTAGCGCACGTTGAGTAGGGGGTTCCTCAGAGGGTGGGTCGGCAAATGGGCGAACGGGGAAAAGACGACGCGATGAAGCACCGTAATACCAAGCTGGAGCCGGCCGAGCCACTCGTGGAAAAGCCGGAGACCAAAAATTCGATGACCAGGCCAGCCACCAGCCACCACAAGCCCGAAGCACGCCTGGGCCGGGAGGTTCAGGCGCGGATCGGCCAGCAGCTGCGCGCCATGTATAACGACGTCGTCAATCAGGGCGTGCCGGACCACATCGCCGACCTCGTTCGTCGCTTGAGTGATCAGGACCAGGATTGATGGGCAGCATGAAGCTCGACCCTGCGATACGCGATCAAGTCCTCGCCACCGTGCCGAGCCTGCGCGCGTTTGCCATCTCGCTGTGCGGCAATATCGACCGCGCCGACGACCTGGTGCAGGAAACGCTGTTGCGCGCGCTCGCCCATATCGACTCGTTCGAGCCCGGCACCAACATGCCGGCATGGCTGTTCACCATTCTACGCAACCTGTTCCGCTCGGAATACCGCAAGCGGCGGCGCGAAGTTGAGGATGCCGACGGACGTTATGCCGAGACCCTGAAATCCCATCCCGAGCAGACCGGCCGGGTCGAATTCGAGGAGTTCCGCGCCGCGCTGGCGAAATTGCCGTCGGATCAGCGCGAGGCGCTGATCCTGGTCGGCGCCTCGGGCTTCTCGTACGACGATGCCGCGGCGATCTGCGGCTGCGCGGTCGGCACCATCAAGAGCCGCGTCAATCGCGCGCGCACGCGTCTTGCCGACTTGCTCGCCATCGACAGTGTCGACGATTTCGGCCCCGACCGCGCCACCCGCGCCGTTCTCGCCGGCGGCGGGCGCAGTTAAGCTTCCGGCAAAAAAGCGTTGCCTCATCCCGAGGCCCCACGTAGCGGGTCCTCGACGCGTCCGCGCCCGCCTCACCCCATATGCGACGGCAGCCACAGCGCCAGGATGGGAAACGCAATCAGAATCACCAGACGGATGAGATCGGTGACAATGAACGGCAGCACGCCGAGAAAGATCGTGGCAAAGCTCACGTCCTGCACGACGGTTTTGATGACGAAGACGTTCATGCCGACCGGCGGATGAATGAGGCCAAGCTCGACCGTCATCACGATGATGACGCCGAACCAGATCGGATCGAAGCCGAGCTGCATGATCACCGGGAATATGATCGGGATCGTCAGAATGATCATGGCAAGCGAATCCATCAGGCAGCCGAGCACGATGTACATCAGCATGATCAGCGCCAGCACGCCGTAGCGGCCGAGACCGAGACCGGTGAGAAATTCGGTCACCTTCTGCGGCGTCTGCGTCACGGTGAGAAAATAGCCGAACAACAAGGCGCCGATCAGCACGGTGAGCACCGCGGCGGCAGTGCGCACCGCCTGCAGCAGCGAGCGGCGGATTTCGGTCCGCGACAGCTTGCGCCGCGCCACCCCGATGATAAGCGCGCCCGACGCGCCCACCCCGCCCGCCTCGGTCGGCGTGAACAACCCGCCATAGAGGCCGCCGATGACCAGCACGAAGAGAAGCAGCGTCGCCCAGATGTCGCGCAAGCCGGCGCGTCGCTCGGCCCAATCATGCCGCGGCGCGGACGGCAGAAACTGCGGCCGCACCTTGCCGATGATCACGACCGTGATCATGTCCATCGTGGCGGCAAGGAGCCCGGGGATGATGCCGGCAATGAACAGCTTGCCGATGTCCTGCTCGGTGATGATGCCGTAGACGGCGAGAACCGTCGACGGCGGCAGCATGGCGCCGAGCGTGCCCCCGGCGGCGATCACGCCTGTTGCGAAGCTTTGCGGATAGTCATAGCGGCGCATTTCCGGATAGGCGACGGTTGCAAAAGTGGCGGCGGTCGCGACCGACGAGCCCGAGATCGCGGCGAAGCCGGCGCAAGCGGCGATGGTGGCGATGCCGAGACCGCCCTTGAAGTGACCGACGAAGGCGTTCGCGGCGCGAAACAGTTCGCGGCTCATTCCCGAATTGGACACGAATGCGCCCATCAACAGGAACATCGGGATGACGCCGAAGGTGTAATCGGTCACCGTGCGCATCGAGGTCAGGCCGACGCTTTTCAGCGCCGGCGTGCCGCCGACCAGATAAGCGAAGCCGGAGACGCCGACCAAGCCCATCGCCATGCCGACCGGCACGCGCAACAGCATCAGCGCGAACAGGCTGACGAAGCCGAGAACCGCGACGGCGTCGGGACTCACGGATACCTCATACGACGATGCCTCACTCGACCGGCTTGTACTGGTATTTGCCGCCGAGCAGTTCGGGATGGAAAATCAGCCGGTAGGTGCGCACGGCGATCAGCAGCACCGCCGAGACGTCGCCGATCCAGGCGACCAGAAAAAACGGCCACACCGGCAGCCGCAGATCGAAGGTCTGCACGTTGTCGGCGTAGGTGCCGTGGACCTTGTCGAACAACGTATAGGTCTGCACCGTCACCACGAACAACAACACCAATGTGGCGAAGACGTCGATGACGCGCTGCATCCGGTCGCCGACATTGGCATAGACCAGATCGACGGTAATGTGATTGCCCCTGTAAGACGTCGCGGCGATGCCCCAGAAAATGACAATGCCGAGCAGCAGCCGGCCGAAATCGTAGCCGTCGGGAATCTGCGTGCTGAAGAAGTAACGCAGCATCACCGTGACGAAGATGTCGAGCGCGACGAGGCCGATGAAGAACGCGGCGATCAACTCGATGACGTCAATGAAGCGATCCATCGCGTTGGGCTTGCGCACCCTGGGCGCGGCAAGGTCGGCTTCCGACATCTGCATGGGTCCATTATGGCGGCGACGGCGAGACGCTCGCCGCCGCCGTGACTGTAAGCGCGCCCGTCAGAAGCCCGCGTTGTACTGCGCCAGCGAGGCTTGCAGGCCCTTATAGATCGCGTCCGGATCGCCGCCGACTTTCCTCACGGCGTCCGCCCATTTCTGCTTGAGCGGCTCGGCCGATTTTTTCCACTCGGCGAGCTGGTCGTCGGAGATTTTGTAGACTTCGTGGCCCGGCGTCTGCTGCATCTTGGCGAGGCCGGCGTGTTCGAAATCGGCCCACGGATCGGCGAATCTGGCGGCCCATTCGGACGTGCAGTGATCGTCGATCACTTTCTGCTGCGACGGCGACATCGCCGCGTAGGTCCCCTTGTTCATGATCCATACGAACATCGTCGAGCCGAGCGGCTCGTCCATGTCGTATTTGGTCACCTTGTCGATGCCGAACAGGAACATCGAGCCCCAAGGGAAGGTGACGGCGTCGGCAACGCCCTTCGCGAGCACGTCGCGCACTTCCGGCGCGCTCGCTTCGACATTGGTGCCACCGAGCTGCGTCACCCAGGCGGCGATGGTGCCTTGGGCCGGGCGCACTTTCATGCCCTTGATGTCGCCCGGCACCACGATCTTTTTGTTGGTGGAGTGCCACACCAGCGGGTCGAGCACAAAGGCGAAGCAATAATGCACGTCTTTCATTTCGGTCGCGGCATATTGGCGGTACCAGGCGTCGACCGCGCGGTTGCCGCCCTTGGCCTTGCCGACCAGGAACGGCAGCTCGCCCGCCGCGATGATCGGGAAGCGGCCCGGCTGATAGCCCGGATTGACGTAGGCGAAGTCGGCGATGCCGTCGCGCGCCATGTCGTAATGATCGAAAGCCTTGCCGAGCTGCTGGGACGGATAGATCTGGTATTTGATGGTTCCGTTCGAGGCTTTGTCGATATCGTCGGCCCAGTCCTGGATCGCCTTCTGCAACGGATGCGACGGCGGCACCCAATGCGACATTTTCAGAGTGAAGGTCTTGTCTTGCGCCGAGGCGGCGCCGGAACCGAATCCGAGCCCGAGCGTGAGACCGCAAACAGCTAGAGCGCAGAGTTTTATGAAGTGCATCCGAAATCCCCCTTGGCGCCGCGTGACACGCGACTTTAGTTGCAAAACGAACTTGCGCATTTAATCGCAGAAACGGCCCGCTGTAAAAGCAATTCCAATTCATTTGATAAAATTGTTCGGACCCGCGTGGCGATTATTACACGCTGATTCCACCTCGCGCTCCGCGCCGCCCCCCGTCTTAACCGCGCGGCAGCGACGGCGAGGTTATGGCGTTCCTGAACAAAAAACCGGCAGAGCGCGGACAAGCGCCGCAGCCGGATGTGCAGGGACGTCAAAATGTTGCGTCGCGTTGCGGCATTGGGCTTTGCCGTATTCATTGTCGTCTGGCCGGCTTGCGCCGTCAGCAATACCGACACGTTCTGGAATTCGCCGTTGGCGGCCGCACTCGCCTGGAGGCGGATACTTGCTCCGCCGCGCCAGCAAACCGCCAATGCGGCCGAAGTCAAGCCCGAGGATAAATCGAAGCTTCGCGCTCAACCCGAGGCGCATGACAATGCGCCTCGACAAACGGCGGCGCTCGATCCGGCAGAGCCAACCGTCTCGCCACCGCTGCCGCCGCAGCAAATGGCGACGCTCGAACCGGCAGAGCCAACCATCGCGCCGCTGCTGCCGCCGCCCGTGTCGGTGCCGTTCGGCCTTGCCGCCACGCCCGTCGTTTTCGGCGGTATTTTGGCCAAATGGACCAGAGTGGAGGCGCAAATTCGCGCCGGCAATGAAATTCTCGCGCGCTGCAGCGACACCGCGCAAGGCTGCCCGAAGGCCGCGCAAACCTTCCTCGATATCGTCGCGCAAGGCCGCGCGCATGACGGTCTCGCCCGCATCGGCGTAATCAATCGCGCCGTCAATATGGCGATCGAGCCGACGAGCGATATGGCGCAATGGGGCGTACCCGACCGTTGGAGTCCCCCGCTTGAGACCTTTACGACCGGCCGCGGCGACTGCGAAGACTATGCCATTGCCAAATACGTCGCACTGACCGCGGCCGGCGTTTCGGCGCAGGACGTCAAGCTCGTCGTCGTGCGCAATACCGCCGCCAATGAGGACCATGCCGTCGTCGCCGTCCGCAACGACGGCGACTGGATCATCCTCGACAATCGCTGGCTGATGCTGCTCAAAGACGCCGACCTGCCGAATGCCATTCCGCTGTTCGTGCTCGACGACGACGGTGCGTGGCAATTCCAAAACCCGGCGTTTGCCGCAAAGCGACGAACGGCGGCGCCGGCATCCGCCGGCTTGTAGAAGTTCGCTACTTCGAATTCCGCCTCGTAGACGCCGTCCCAGTCCGGTTCGGGCGGATCGGCGCGGTAAGCGGCGATGCGTTCCTCATACATATCGTAGAGTCCCGCGACATCGAAGCCGTTGGCGATCTTACGGCAGCGGTTGATCAGATTGAGCGCCTCGTCCCATTCCTGTTTACGGAAGCGGGCCAGCATTTGCGCGTTGAGCTCGCGCAGTTCCCGGCAGCGCGGATCCTGCTCGATCTCGGAGCGGCCGAGTACGGCAAACACGGCTTCGGGCTGCTTCTTGCCTTTGACCAGGATCAAGTCGATTTCCATGGTCGCAAATTTTTGCTTGGCCGCTTCCGCGGTGCGCGAACCGATCACCAGAGGCAGCCGGTAATCCTTGGTGCGGGCCTCCAGGCGCGATGCGAGATTGACGGTGTCGCCAAGCACCGAATAGTTGAAGCGGAAATCCGATCCCATATTGCCGACGACGCACGGCCCGGTGTTGAGTCCGATACCGATACGCAGCGGCATGTATGCGGTGCCGTTGGCCTCCGCTTCGCGCTTGAGCTCAACATTGAGCTCCGCGGCGCGCTCCTGCATCGCCAGCGCCGCGTCGCAGGCATTGGCCTCCTGCTCGTCGTCGTCGACCGGCGCGTTCCAGAACGCCATGATGGCGTCGCCGATATATTTGTCGATCGTCCCCTTGCGCTCGATGATGGCGTTGGTCAGCGGCGTGAGGAAGCGGTTCATCAGCCGCGTGAGACCTTGCGGATCGTCCTTGTAGTGCTCGGAGATGGTGGTAAAGCCGCGCACGTCGCTGAACAGAATGGTCATGCGCCGCTCCTCGCCGCCGAGCACCAGCTTCTCCGGCGAGCGCGCCAGCTGCTCGACCATGTGCGGCGACAGGTAATAGCCGAAAGCGGAGCGGATTTGCTGGCGTTGCTTTTGCTCGCGAAAATAATTCACGAATGTCAGCACCAGATAGATCAGCCAGCTCGAAATCAACGGGTAGGTGAAATCGATCAGCAGGTTGTCGGCGACAAAGAGATAGAGCGACATCGCAATGAGGCCGGCGATGACGACGGCACCGAGCACCACGACCACTATCGCCGACAGCATCGGCGCGACAATGATGATGCCAAGCCCGATCAGGACCGCCAGCGTCAGCTCGGCTCCGATGGCGTAATCGGGATTGACCAGGAGCGATTTGCTCAAGATGCTTTCGAGAATCTCGGCATGCACTTCGACGCCAGGCATCGCCGCCTCGACCGGCGTCGTCTTGAGATCGAGCAGCCCGATCGCCGAAGTGCCGATGATGACCAGGTGGCCGCCAAAGCGATCCGGGGACACTTTGCCTTGCAGCACGTCCTTGGCCGAGACGTAGCGCGCCTGATCGTGCTTGTTGAAATGCACCCACAATTGGCCGTTGCGATCGGTCGGCACTTCGAGACCGGGCACCGCCACCGACTGCACGCCGGCATTGTTTACGCGCGCCAGGATGGCGCCGGTCTGGGTGACGACGCGTAGCATTTCCATGGTGAGCGAGGGCACCAGCGCGCCTTGCGCTTCCATGATCACCGGCACGCGGCGGATGATGCCGTCGCGTTCGGGATCGATCGAGAACAGGCCGCGGCCGGCCGCGGCCTGCTCGATCGGTAGGACGTTGCGCAACAATCCGGGAAAGGTCACCAGATAGGGCGCCGGATTGGGCCCCAGAACGGCGAAGCCGGTTCGCAGCGCCGCCTCTGCCGGCGGGGTCGGCGCGGGCTTCGCAGCGCCGGCCTGACCGACGACGACGTGGGAGTGTTTGATCGCGTCCGCCAGAACTTCATCGTTGCTCGGCAAGCTGTCGAGCTTGGCGCGGGTTTCCGGATCGAGGCCGTGAAAGCTCTGCTCGGCGATCGCCGGCGACATGCGGTCCGGCTCGGGAAAGATGACGTCGAAGCCGATAGTAAGCGCGCCGAGCTGGGTGAGGCGAGTGATGAGATCGGCCACCGTGGTGCGCGGCCACGGCCATTGCCCGATCGCTTTGAGGCTGTCCTCGTCGATATCGACAATGACGACGGGGTAGCCGCTTTGCACGCGCGGGCGCAACACCTGAAAGAAATCGAACGTCCGCAGCCGCAGTTCCTCAAACGGCCGCGGATCGGCCAGCCGCACCGGGATGAGCGCGAACAACAGTAACAGACAAACCGCGCGCGCCACCCCGAACTGGCGCGCCCAGCGGGCTAACCTGGACATGATCCTGCGAGTCCCCGCAACACGCTTATCATTTTAGCCTATCCTGCGCAGCGGGAAGATTGAAACGACGATTATTTTTCGCGGAACGACCGCATGAGCTGATCATGCAACGGCTTGATCAGATAGGACAGCATGGTGCGCTCGCCGGTCTCGATATAGGCTTCGACCGGCATGCCCGGCGTCAGCTTGACATCGCCAAGCCGCTTGATCTGATCGTCAGCCATTGCGATGCGGACCGAATAATAGGTCCGGCCGGTCCGCTGATCGGTCGTGGTATCGGCCCCGATCCGCACCACCTTGCCGTCGATCTCAGGCGTCGTGCGGACGTTGAACGAAGTAAAACGCAGCACCACAGGCTGGTCGACCTGCACGTCATCGATGTCCTTGGGATCGACCTTGACCTCGACCTGCAGCTTGTCGTCCTCCGGCACAATCATCATGATCGGATCGCCCGCAGTGATGACGCCGCCCACCGTGTTCGCGGTCAACTGGAAGACGATGCCGTCTTGCGGCGCCCGGATGTCGGTGCGCTTGAGCTGATCTTCCGCAGTGACTTTCCGTTCGACATACTCCCCGATCTTGCTGTCGGTCTCGCGCAGCTCCTTGGCGACATCGCTGGCGAGGTCCTCATCGACCTGGATGATTTGCAGCTGCGTCTCGGCGATCTTGCCCTTGGCCTCGGCAGCCTGGGCGACGAGCTGGCCGCGCGAGCCTTCGAGCTGGGCCTCGTCGCGCTCCAGCGAGGTGAGCCGGTTAAGTTGGACCAGATTCTTCGCGTAAAGATCGCGCACGCCCTTAAGCTCTTGCTCGATCAGGACGACTTCCTTGTCCTTGGCGTCCTGTTGCGCGGTAAGACCGGTGATCTCCTGCTGCAACTGAGTGATCCGCTCCTGGAGCTGCTTCTTCTGGCCGGCCCGGTCTTGTCGCCGCAAATCGAACAGTTTGCGTTCGCTGGCCAGTGCCTCCTGCACGTCGGGATCGTCGAGATGGTTGGCAAACTCTTTCGGCACCGCAACCGAGTTCGGCGCCGTCGCGCTCGGCGGCAAGCCGCGCCTTGCGCGCATAAAGTTCGGTGAGGCCTTTGGTGACGATGGCCAAATTGGCGCGGGTCACAGTCACATCGAGACTTATGAGTATTTGGCCGGCTTTGACGTGGTCGCCGTCATGGACGAACAGTTGACCGACCACGCCTCCGGTGGGGTGCTGCACTTTCTTAATATTGGAATCGACGACGACGTCGCCCGGCGCGATCAGGGCGCCCGAGATTTCGGCGGTCGCGGCCCAACCCCCTAGGCCGAACCCCAGGACCGCGAAGAGGATAACGCCGGCAATGATGTGGCGGCGGATCGATTCGTTAGCGCTGTTCTGGACGCCGGGTCCACCGGATGCCAGATGCGGCCCCGCTCCGGCACCCCCGGTCGCCCTTCTGTTCTGGCCGGTCATCTATGGCAGCTTCCGTCCTTCGCCGGCGCGGCTCATCCTGCGCCTCCTTTTTCCGCCACTTTCAAGGCCCGCGGCGGCGCGGCCGGCGGCGTCAGGCGGGTGAGAACTTCCTCTTTTGGCCCGAACTGCTGCTGGCGGCCCTTACCCATGATGAGAATATAGTCGACGCCCGCAATCGCGCTCGGACGATGCGCGACCACAATCGTGATGGCGCCGCGCGCGCGCAGGCTGAGAATGGCCCGGGTCAGCGCTTCGTCGCCTTCGGCATCCAGATTGGAATTTGGCTCATCGAGCACGACCAGGAACGGATCGCGATAGAGCGCCCGCGCCAGCGCGATGCGTTGCGCCTGTCCGGCGGAGAGCGCGCTGCCCTGTTCGCCGACCATCGTTTCGTAGCCTTCGGGCAGATTGATAATCATATCGTGGATGCCCGCCGCCTCCGCTGCGGCGATGACGGCATCTGAATCCGGCGGATCGTCAAACCGTGCGATGTTCTGCGCCACCGTGCCGTTGAACAATTCGACATCCTGCGGCACGTAACCGACATAGCGGCCCAGCACTTCCGGCGACCATTGATCGAGCGTCGCCCCGTCGAGCCGGACGGCGCCGCGCACCGGCGCCCAGACACCGACCAGCATGCGCGCCAGCGAGGATTTTCCCGACGCCGTCGGTCCGATGACGCCGAGCGCCTTGCCCGCCGCCAAAGTGAAGTTGACGTCCTGACACACGATCCTTTGCTGGCCGGGCGGCGCGACGGCTCCGTTTTGCACCACGAGCATGCGCGCCGGCGGCTTGAGCGGCATCGGGTCGCTCACGGGCGGCAGATGGCCGAGCAGCCTCGACAATCTCTGCCAGCTTTGCCGTGCGCCGACAAAGTTGCGCCAATTGGCAATCGCCAAATCCACTGGGGCCAGTGCGCGCGCGCCGAGTATTGAAGCGGCGATCATGATGCCCGGCGTCGACTGTTGATCGATCACGAGCCAGGCGCCGACCGCGAGAATCGCAGATTGCAGCAACATCCGCAGCACTTTCGAGAACGCGCCGAGACCGCCGCCGACGTCGCTGGCGCGTCCGCTCGACACCACGAAGCTGCGATTGAGATCGTGCCAGCGCTTGGAGATCCGGCCGGCCATGCCCATGGCCGTGATCGCTTCGGCATTGCGCCGGCTTGCTTCGAGCAGCAAGTTGCGCGCCACCGCGAATTGCGCGGCGCTGCGGGTCGGATGCCGGGTCTTCACCTCGGTGACGACGGTCAGCGTCACGAGGATGATGGCGCCAACGAGCGCGGTCAGGCCAAGATAGGTGTGGAACAGAAAACAGACAGCGAGGTAAACCGGCATCCACGGCAGATCGAAAAAGGCGACCGGCCCGCTGCCGGAGAGAAAGCCGCGCACCGTATCGAGATCGCGGATCGGCTGGGTGCCGTCGCCCCTGGCGCCGACCTTGAGCGGCAGCCGGACTATCGCATCGTAAACCCGCAAGCTCATCGCCTCGTCGAGACTATGGCCGACGCGGACCAGGATGCGGCTCCTGATCAAATCGATCAGGCCCTGAGCGCCGTAAAGGCCGGCCACCAGGATCAACAATCCGATAAGGGTCGGCACGCTGCGGCTGGGCAGCACCCGGTCATAGATTTCGAGCATGAACAACGCGCCGGAGAGCATCAAAATGTTGCTCATGCCGGAAAACAGCGCGATGGCCAAAAAGGCGCGCCGGCACGCGCCGAGCGCGGCGGCAAGTTCGGAACTCGCGGGCTGCGGCCGCAGCGGACCGGGGATCTGGCTCATGAACTGTACGCACCCTCGTCACGGGCGGCATGAGACCCCCCGGCAGCAGCAATCAGACACCGAAATTGACGGTCCCCGGCCACTGCGGTGGATTTGAAGGTCCTCCGTCCAAGCGACAAATTCGATAGGGAGTTCAAATACAAAACCCGCACCAGACCGGTATCTCAGCCGGCATCCCTGATGATTTCGAAGTTGGCAGAACAGCTGCCGCAAAGTGCGGCGAACTGCGAAATCGGGGCCTCCGACCGGTATTACTACTATACTCCATATTTACATGGAGTTACATGCGGATTGGGGCGGGTTCACGGCCGTTAGTTAATGGCAGGGGTGCGGACAGGGATAAACAGCTTGCTGCCGCGCGGACATCATTCCTATACCACCCGGCGCATCGGCAACAAACAAATATCCACAGCGCGGCGTGCCGACCTCTGAAAATCAGAGGTCGACGCCGACCGACGGTTGCGGGACAGATACGCTGCTGAAAGTCAGGAACGGGAGTCGAGCGAGAGCCCGATGCTGAAGGCCTTCTGGCGCGTGGCGCCTTCGGTCCTCCGCAGCTTCTTGGCAATTCGCGACGCCGGAGTTTTCTTGCGCGCCATTGTCTTCAGCTCACGGACTTCGCCGGAACTCCACGAACGCCGCTTCTTCTTCCTCTTGGCCATAGGACCTCCCTTTCAAGAAAGCCAGCTTGTATCCCTTACGGATGCAAAAGAAAAGCCGATAGGTTGGATGGAGAACGCCCTCGTGAGAACCGCACCGATGCCCACATATGCGATCATGGAACTCACGGCAATAGTGTCGATCGTAAGTACGGCATGCAAGTTAACAAATGCTTTTGTTAGATCGTTCTTAGCGCGGCCCGCGGCGGGATGCAAACCAAACTTCTGCAAATCCGCTATTCCAGGAGATCGGACGTGAGATGAAGATCGACGGCAAATTCGTGCGGGCGTCGCTGTTGGGGTTTGCCTGCCTGTGTTTGTTAGGGCGGCTGCCGCTCGCGGCCCAGACGGCTGCGCTCTCGTGCTTCGGCATGCAACGACCTAAACAGGTCGCCGAGGTTCTGTTCGGCCGCGATATCGGACAGCGTTTCGGCGTCAGCGAAACCGCGTGGAACCGTTTCGTCGCGCGTGAATTGACGCCGCGCTTCCCCGACGGCTTGACCACCACCGACGCAACCGGACAATGGCGCGACCCTGCCGATGGCAGGATCGTGCGCGAACCGGCAAAGCGTGTCGAGATCGTGCTGCCCGGCAACGGCGACGACCAAGCGCGGCTCGATGCCGTCGTGCGGGCTTACAAGCGCGAATTCCGGCAGCGCTTGGTCGTCGTTATCGTGCGCACTGCCTGCGTCTCGTTCTAGTGGTCCGATTCCAGCATTCGCATCCAAGTTCGGCAGGCTCTTATGCGAATGGCAAATCCGCTTCACCAGTGGGGCATAATCCCGAAAAGTGAATGCCGGTTTTCGAAAAAGATCATGCTCAAAACAAACAATCCGCCGGCGGGGCTTGCGGCCGGCGCGTGGCTTTCCTAGCTTTGGAAGAGCGGAGAAAGGGCGGTCGCGCATGAGTGCATGCCCCGACGAACTTAAGCTCGTCGCCCTCGATAAGGACGACATCGAAGTGGTGTCGGCGCACGTGCAGGACGCCGGGGTGAAGGTTGCGGACATCTTCTGGCAGCCGCGCGACCATCGTTTTGTATTGGCGCTAAACCGCTTCGACTGGATGAGCGCGGTCGACGGCAAAGCGGAGAAAGCGGATTATCGCCGTTGCCGAACGGCGCTCCGTTTCGAGCGCGTCACCGCCTGCAAATGCCGCAACCTCGACCAGAGCAATAAGGACGCGCTGTTGAATCTGCTCGCCGTCGAATTTACCGAAGGCGACGCGCCGGCCGGCGTGGTGTCGCTCATTTTTTCCGGCGGCGGCATCATTCGCCTCGATGTTGAATGCCTGGAGGCGGAACTGGCCGATCTCGGCGAAGTCTCCCCGGCCCCGCTATGTCCCGATCATTTTTCGGCCGGTCGGGCGACGGCGTAACGCCGGATCGACGGAGCTTGCGGCGATCACGAACGTTACGCGGTTCTCGGCCGTTGTGCCGAGGGCGCGGAGAACAGCTTCATCAGCACGATAATCGAGCCAAGCGTCGCCACATAAACAACGAGCTGCATGCCGGTCGGCTGATCGACATAGCCGATCAGCGTGTGCAGCGCCCGGCCCATGAAGCTCGAAATCGCTCAAGATCCAGGACGTGTCCCACACGGTCTCATCGAGCGCGGTGACAATGTTGGCTTGTTCGAGAAATGCGATGGCCTGCGCCGCCATGCCGGCGGCGAGCAATGCGATGAGCGCGCTGGTCACGCTAAAAAGATAGCGGGTCGGAATGGTCAGGAGTCCGAGATAGGTCAACAGACAGACCGACGAGCCGAGGATGAGGCCGACCAAGCCGCCGGCGGCCATGGCCCAGCTGGCACCACCTTGCGCCGCGGCGACGCCGTAGAGAAAGAGCACAACCTCGGACCCTTCGCGCAGCACCGCGATCGCCACCACGATGGCGAGCGCCAGCAGCGATTTCGATCCGGCGACCACCGCCTCGCCGGCCGCGCGCAGCTCGGCGACAAGCTCGCGCCCATGCCGCGACATCCACACATTGTGCCAGGTCAGCATCAACACCGCGAAGCCGAGAATCCCGGCGTTGAACACTTCCTGACCGCTGCCGCCGAACAATTCCGATAATCCGCCGGTAAACAGCGCCACCACACAGGCGCCGAGAACCCCGGCGGCGACGCCGCCGGCGATCCACAGCGTGCGGCCGGCGACGCCCGCGGTCACCGCCATGACAATGCCGACGACGAGGCCGGCCTCGAAGACTTCGCGGAACACGATCACCAGGGCAGCGAACACGGGCGCCTCACGATACGATTCTCGGGTCGGGTTTCATTTCGTGTTCCATGCATTCAGGGCACCACGAGATCGCCCTGCGTGGCATGATGAAAATCGTCGTAGAAATTGTAGCGCCCGGCTTGCAGCGGCCGCACATAGACGACGGCCTGGCTGCCGGCTGGAACGATTTTCTCGAAGTGCAGATCGGCGCTTTCGAATTCGGCGACGATAGGATTGAGGTTCTTGACCTCGATTGCAATCGTCCGGCCGGGCGGCGCATGCAACTCGGCGGGATCGAATTTTTGATCTTTGATCGTAATCGACAGCTTGACCGTGTCGTCGGCGTGCGTGGCGCTTGCCGCCAACGCCAGCATGGCGCCCAGAAATAACGACGGCAAAAAGCGCCGAGCGGACCGTTCGCGCGCGCAAGTGATCATGAGCGCCAAAGCACCTTTCATGCGCCGTCAATTCATCGCTTAGGGAGTTGGGGAACAGTGGACTTTTTGTCAATCTAAAAGCGGAATATTAGAATTGTTATAATTTCAGAGGGCTGCTACTGAGCGCTGCAAACCCAAGCCAATCAGCGCCGGTTCAGCGACAGATCATCGTCATGCCAATTCAACTCGACATTCGCGCCGGCGATTTCGCGGAAAAATTTCGCGCTTTTCTCGATACCAAGCGCGAGGCGGGGGCCGACGTGGAAGCCGCCGTGCGCGCTATTGTCGCCGATGTCGCCGCTCGCGGCGATCGGGCGCTCAGCGACTACACGCGGAAATTCGATCGGCTCGATTTCGACCGCGCCGCAATGAAAGTGACGGCGGCCGAGATCGCGGCCGCGGTTGCGGCATGCAGCCTCGACGCGCTCGACGCGCTCAAATTCGCGCGCGACCGCATCGAGGCCTATCACCGCCGGCAAGTGCCGCAGGACGAACGCTTCACCGACGCGCTCGGCGTCGAACTCGGCTCGCGTTGGACGGCGGTCGAGGCCGTCGGCATTTACGTGCCCGGCGGCACCGCCGCCTACCCCTCCTCGGTGCTGATGAATGCGGTGCCGGCCAAAGTCGCGGGCGTGCCGCGCATTGCGATGACGGTGCCAGCCCCCGGCGGCGAGCTCAATCCGCTGGTTTTGGCGGCGGCAAAACTCGCCGGCGTCGACGAGATATTCCGTATCGGCGGCGCCCAAGCGATCGCCGCTTTAGCCTATGGCACCGCGACGATCGCGCCGGTCGCAAAAATTGTCGGGCCCGGCAACGCTTATGTGGCGGCGGCAAAACGCATCGTGTTCGGCAAAGTCGGCATCGACATGATTGCCGGGCCGTCCGAAGTGCTGATCGTCGCCGACGGCACTGGAAATCCCGACTGGATCGCCGCCGATCTGTTGGCGCAGGCCGAACACGACGCCAGCGCGCAGTCGATCCTGATCACCGACGACGCATCGCTGGCCGCCGCGACCGAGCGCGCGATCGAAGCGCAGCTCAAAGGGCTTGCGCGCGGCAAAATCGCCGCCGCCTCGTGGCGCGACTTCGGCGCCGTCATCCTGCTGCGCACGCTCGAAGAGGCGCCTGCGCTCATCGATGCTATCGCGCCCGAGCACCTCGAAATTGCCGCCGCCGACGCCGAGCGGCTCGCCGGCCGGATCCGCAATGCGGGAGCGATCTTCATCGGCTCCTATACCCCGGAAGCGATCGGCGATTACGTGGCCGGCTCCAATCACGTCTTGCCGACGGCACGCTCGGCGCGGTTTTCATCAGGGCTCGGCGTGCTCGATTTCATGAAGCGCACGTCGATCCTCAAATGCGGTCCCGACCAGCTGCGCGCGCTCGGCGCTGCAGCGATCGCGCTCGGCAACGCGGAGGGCCTCGACGCGCATGCCCGCTCCGTCGCCATTCGGCTCAATCGCTGATGGCGCGAAAATCCGCATCGCAAGAGAATACCGCCCGCCTCGCGGCGGTCACGCTCGATGAAGCTTCGCTCGGCAGTTCCAACGACGACGTCGAGCATGAGCGCAGGGTCGCGATCTACGATCTGATCGAGGAGAACAAATTCCGGCCGGTCGGCCACGGCGGCGGACCCTACACGCTGCAACTCGGCATCAGCGGCAACCGGCTCGTTTTCGATATCCGTCTGACCGACGGCAAGCCGGTGATTGCCCACATGCTGTCGCTGGCGCCGTTCAGCCGCATCGTGAAGGATTACTTCGTCGTCTGCGACAGCTATTACGCGGCGATCCGCACCGCGACGCCGGATCGCATCGAAGCGCTCGACATGGGCCGGCGTGCCTTGCACGACGAAGGCTCGCGCCTGGTGATGGAGCGACTCAAGCGCAAGGTCGAGCTTGATTTCGATACGGCGCGCCGGCTGTTCACGCTGATCACGGTCTTGCACTGGAAGGGCTGAAGGCTTGACGCCGCCGGCAGCAAGGCCGCCACTGGCCGTTCTGTTCGCCTGCAGCCGCAATTCGGTGCGCTCGCCGATCGCGGCGGCTCTGTTCGGGCAAATATTCGGACGCGCGATCTATGTCGGCTCGGCCGGCGTGCGCAAAGGCGAACTCGATCCGTTCGCGGTCGCCGCGATGGCCGAGATCGGGCTCGACATTTCGCGGCGCAAGCCGGTCACCTTTGAGGAGCTTGACGAGTGGGAGGGGCTCAATTTCGATCTCATCGTCACGCTGGCGCCCGAAGCCCATCACCGCGCGCTCGAACTCACCCGTGTGAGCGCCGTCGAGGTCGAATATTGGCCGACCGCGGACCCGAGCGCCGTGGAAGGCAGCCGCGAACAACGGCTCGACGCCTATCGTGAGGTGCGCGATCAGCTCTTGGCGCGCATTCGAGCGCGCTTCGTCAGCCGCAGCACGGGCAATGAATGATGGCGGATCACGCTCGCAACGCAGTTGTGAAGCGGCCCGCCATCCGCTAGGTTCCGCGCCAATTTTGGCCGTGGCTATCAAGTCTCTCTGTAAGTATAGCGGCCAGACAGCAACACTTTGTCGGGAATCGAATGACGAAGGAAGAGCTTCTGGAATTTCCCGGTGTCGTGACGGAACTGCTCCCGAACGCCACCTTTCGTGTCAAGCTCGAAAACGAGCATGAAATTATCGCCCACACGGCGGGCCGCATGCGCAAGAATCGCATTCGTGTGCTGGCCGGCGACAAGGTGCTGGTGGAAATGACGCCTTATGATCTGACCAAAGGCCGGATTACCTACCGGTTCAAATGATCGGCCGCCAAAAACTGGTGCTCGCTTCCGGCTCGCCGCGCCGGCTGTCGCTCGTCAACCAGGTCGGTATCGAGCCGGATGCGTTGCGTCCCACCGACGTCGATGAAACGCCGAAGCGCGGCGAACTGCCGCGTGCCTGCGCCACGCGGCTGGCGCGCCTCAAGGCCGAGGCGGCGCTCAATATGGTGCGCATCGACGAGGAACTGAAAGGCGCCTATATCCTTGCCGCCGACACCGTGGTTGCGGTCGGCCGTCGCATCCTCCCCAAGGCGGAGCTGATCGACGAAGCGGCGCAGTGTCTGCGCCTTCTGTCCGGCCGCAATCACCGCGTCCATACCGCCGTCTGCCTGGTGACGCCGAAGGAGACTTTCCGGCAGCGCTATGTCGAAACCCGCGTGCGATTCAAAAGGCTGTCGGACGAAGACATCGAGGCCTACCTGGCGTCCGGCGAATGGCGCGGCAAGGCCGGCGGCTACGCCGCGCAAGGAATTGCCGGAAGCTTTATGGTCAAGATCGTCGGCTCCTATTCCAACGTCGTCGGCCTGCCGCTCTACGAGACCACGACGCTGCTCGGCGGCGAGGGCTATCCGATCCATTTCGGCTGGTTGAACACGGTTTGACTCTGGCGCGGCGGCGCGCGGCTCCCAATATTGCCATCATGCCTGATGTCAAAAGCCGCGCCCGGTGCCCGATCTGCGGCAAGCCCGCCGACGAACTGTTTGCGCCGTTCTGCTCGAAGCGCTGCGCCGATGTCGATCTCCACCGCTGGCTTTTCGGCGTCTATGCGGTGCCGGTGACCGAGGACGAGGAGGAAGACGAACGGCGCGAGGACGGCGGCGAAACGCAGCAGTAAGTCCGCCGCGGCGTGTTATGGACAGTCAAAGACCGAGTCTTTATAAGCGCCGTTTCGTGAGCCCAGGTAGCTCAGTTGGTAGAGCACTGCACTGAAAATGCAGGTGTCGGTGGTTCAATTCCGCCCCTGGGCACCACCACTTTCCACCATGCAGGCTCGATGGCAACGGCGTTGGCGTCGGTGCGCGCGGCGTTGCAGCTCATCGTTGCTAACTCCACTCGGACATTATTAGCCCGCGTTGTAGTTAGCTATGAAGTTCCGCTATGTTGCCCAGGAGGGTTCGGCATCATCTAGCCGCTCTTGCCATAGCTTCGATCGGCTCTATCAATGTCCCCACACACTTTGAATTGAGATCGTCTGCGTTGATATGCCGGGGCGATAAAAACATAATTGTTAGCGCGCAGATTCATCAATGGACGTGCAAAAACAATTTGACATGGCCGTGATCGTACCGACCACGCTGCGACCGAGTCTCTCTCGGTCGATCCAATATGTCTTTAGTCAGGATTTTCGCGGACGCATTCAGATCCTGATCGGCATCGATATTAGGTGTGGCGATCCTGCGCTCATAGGCAGATTGTGCGCACAATGTCCGGCCAACATGAACATTACAGTTCTCGATTTGGGTTACTCGACGTCTTCGCTGCACGGCGGCGTGTATCCAAATAAATTCAGCGGCGCTCTACGTACTATTCTCAGCTATGCCGCTAATAGCAACCATGTGGCCTATTTGGATGATGACGATTGGTGGCACAGAGAACACCTGTCCAGTCTTATGTCAGCCATTGGAAATAATGCTTGGGCATTCTCACTTCGCTGGTTCGCCGATGCCGAGTCGGGAATGCCGATCTGTGAGGATACCTGGGATTCGCTGGATCCAGGGACGCAAGGCATCAATGCGCAAAGGTGGGGCGGCTTCGTCAGCCCAAGCAATCTGGTGTTGCGCAAAGACGCCTGCCATTTTGTGTTTCCATCCTGGGCACTTTCGCCTTTCCCTGATGGCACGGGCGAGGATCGATTGGTGTTTGATGCGCTTCGCAAGATACCGCAGTGGACCACTAACACGTGGCACAGTTGCTACTATTCAATTTCTGTGGAAACAGCGCAGCATGCGCATCACAAGCGAGAATTTGACGCGCGCAACATCACGTGGATTTATAATCGTGATGCGATCAAGATGATGTCTGCACTTTGCGAGCAGGCGGAAGTCGCTAACGCAAATAATCGCGCGAGCGAGGTGCAAACACTCGCTGACGAGGTTCTAAAAATAAATCCGAACCATGCCAGGGCGTTGCTTTTGAAGGGTGCAGCCTGCAGGTTCCTCGGTGACATGAAGGACCGCTGACGCTTGCTTCAAACGCTCCTATCAAATCGATAGCCTCGATCCGGAGATAGCCGCCCTCCAAGGTGGCTGCAGGTGATCTGCACTGCTGTCGCGTTTATGGTCCCTAATAAAGTGACCTTGCGCGATGGTTGCCTGTTGAATTTTGAGAGGGCGCCCCCTGTAATGCCGCCGACCGGGCAAAGCAAAGATCATTCATGACCGATTCGGCTTCGGGCGGCGGGTCCGGCGGCAACGGCGCGGTGTCATCCGGCAAAGCGTCATCTGGTACCGTATCGTGGGTCACGGCGACGGCGATCGTGGTCGCCGACATGGTCGGTGTCGGCGTCTTCACCAGCCTGGGCTTTCAGGTCAGCGACATAAAGTCGGGCTTCTCGCTGCTCCTGCTGTGGGCCGTCGGCGGAGTGGTCGCGATCTGCGGGGCGTTCTGCTACGCAGAACTCGCCGCGATGCTGCCGCGGTCGAGCGGGGAGTACAATTTTCTGCGCCGCATCTATCATCCGGCATTCGGCTTCGTCGCCGGTTGGCTATCGGCGACCGTCGGCTTCGCAGCGCCGACCGCGCTCGCGGCGATGGCGTTCGGCGACTATTCTCGATCGATTGCGCCGGACGCCTCGCCCTTGCTGCTGGGCCTCGGCATAACCTGGCTCACCTCGTTGGTGCATCTGTGCGGCGTCCGGTTCGGCGGCGCCTACCACAACGCATGGACGGCGCTCAAGGTCGGCCTCATCGCCGTCTTCATCGTGGCCGGCTTCGCGATCGGCGACCGCCAGCCGATTTCGTTTGCGCCCGGCGCCGCCGACCTCACCGCGATTGCCGGCGCGCCGTTCGCCATCAGCCTGGTGTTCGTGCTGTATTCCTATTCCGGCTGGAACGCCGCGACCTATATCGTCGGTGAATTGCGCGAGCCGGCCCGGAATTTGCCAAGCGCGCTGTTCGTGGGTACCGCGATCGTTACCGTCCTCTATGTCGGGCTCAACGCCGTCTTTCTGACGACGACGCCGATAGCGCAATTGGCCGGCCAACTCGACCCTGCGATCCTCGCCGGCACGCACGTGTTCGGCGAGCTTGGCGGACGCATCGTCGGTGCGCTGGTTTGCCTCGGTCTCGTGTCCTCCATCAGCGCCATGACCTGGATCGGCCCGCGCGTCACAATGACGATGGGCGAGGACTTGTCGCTGCTCCGCCTGTTCTCGCGCAAATCGAAGCAGGACGTGCCGGCCGGCGCCATCCTCTTTCAACTCGCTGTCGCGAACTTGCTGCTGTTGACCCGGAGCTTCGAAGCGGTGCTGGATTTCATCCAGTTCAGCCTCACCTTCTGCTCGTTTTTCACGGTGCTGGGCGTCATCAAGATGCGGATCACCCACCCGGAACTGCCGCGGCCGTATCGCGCCTGGGGTTACCCGGCAACGCCGCTGGTTTTTCTCACAGTAACATTGTTCGTGATGTATTATCTTGTCGTCAGCCGGCCGCTGCAGTCGCTCGGCGGCTTTGCACTGATGCTGGCCGGTCTGGTGATCTACTATGCTGCTCACCGGTTTTCGAATGTCCCCTCCTCCGACGCGCCCCCAGCGGCGCCCCAGAAAGCCGATGCCCTCGATCGTGCGTAACATGATGGTTGCCGCCGTGCTGGCGGGCATGCTGGCGCTCAACCTAGCGCCGGCGCGCAGCGCCGAGACGGCAAGCCCCGACGATACCGCGCGCTTCCTCGCCGGCCTGCCGCCGGCGCCCGATTCGCCCCTCGCCGCCCTCACCGACGACCCGAACTGGGCGCAGCACGAGCGCTCCTTCAACTCGATCTTCGGGCAGGAAGACCGCACCACGCTGTCCAAAGTCCGCGCCTTCGCCGCGGCGCGGCTCGATAAATATCATGACACCTTGCTGTACATGTTCAGTGGCCCCGATTTTCTCTACGCTACATCGTTTTTTCCGCATGCCTCGACCTACGTGTTCAGTGGCTTGGAGCCGGTCGGCGACATCCCGCAGTTGACGGACCTGCCGCACGGCAGCGTCGATCAAACGCTGCGAAATCTGCAGACCTCGCTCTATACGATTCTCAACCTAAGTTTTTTCATCACCAGGAACATGCAGTCCCAGCTCAACGAAGGCCCGGTGTTCGGTACGCTGCCGGTCCTGTATGTCTTTTTGGCGCGGACCGGTAAGACCGTGCGCGAAGCCAGTTTCGTCAGCATCGACGCCCAGGGAAATTTCATCGCGCCGAACGAGCCCGCGTCGAAAAGTTCGGGCAAACAGAACGTCGGCAAAGTCACCCGCGGCGTGAAGATCGTCTTTTCCGACGGCAACGGCCCGAACCAATCGTTGTATTACTTCAGCACCGATCTGAGCGACGACGGCGTGCGGCCATCGGGCTTCCTGGCGTTCTGCGCCAAACTCGGCGTCGCCGACACCTTCCTCAAGAGCGCATCGTATCTCATGCACACCGGCGGCTTCACCAAGGTCCGCGGCTTCCTGTTGGACCACAGCGCCACCATCCTGCAGGACGACAGCGGCATTCCGCTTGCCGATTTCGACACCAAGAAATGGCGGCTGCAGCCGTTCGGCCGTTATCTCGGTGCACTCCCGATCTTTCCCGGCACCGATCAGCCGCGCATGGCGGAGCTTTACCGCACCGGCAATCCCATCCCGCTCGACTTCGGCATCGGCTATCGCTGGCAGCATAACGAATCGAACTTGCTGCTGGCCGAGCGAGCCGCGCCGCAGGACGTTGAAGCGACTGTTAACCCTTCGTTAACCATGCCGGTGGACGGGGCGCCGGGGATCGCCGTCGGATCGGCGGACACCCCCGCCTGGGCGAAGGTGCATCCGAAGTTCGTTGCCAGCGCAGCGATAACGCCGCCGCCAACGCGGCCGTCGTCGCGCGATGCGCTGTTTTTCTTGGGCCTGCGCCGCTGAGCCGGCGACCAGAGCAGTCAAATTAACGACAAAGTTGTCGGTAATTTTGTCGGGTCGTCGGGACGGGGAAACATTGCCAAATCGGGTTCGAGACCCAGTATTGCCGCAGGCGTCGCGCCGGCCGCCGGTCGGTTCGGGCGCGGTGCCGCGTACGCGCCATTTCCATGTCGACCCGGAGCTCCGGCGGCGCGGTGAGTCGGTTGCACCGTCCGTAGCCCCCGCGCGCGTCCCTGGTGCGGCCAACCGCGTCCGCTATGAGCGGAGTCGAAAGTCGGTTTCGCGGCCGCAGGCGCTTTGGAATGTCATCGAACGGAATCTGCTGCAGATTTCCGGCGTTTTGTTGTTCGTGGGCGCTGTCGGCTGGGGCTTGCTGATTTATCACGAATTATTCTCGTCGGGTTTATTCGGTCCGGCGCCGCTCTCAGTCTATGCGACAGTTGGCGATACCGACGCCGAAGTCGCAAAATCCGACGCCATGGGCAGGTCTGCCATTGTGCGTAGCGATGCAGCGCCGCGTGTGATGGTGAGCAACGATCAAACGGCGAGCATTGGCGGCGAGCCCGCCTCCGCCATTGTGGCCCGGGACTGGAGCTTCTTCCAACCAAAGCAAGACGCCGACCTGTCGGGAGCGAAAACCGCAAAGATCACGCCCGCCGTCCCGGTGGCGACAATCGGTCGCGCGCCGCCGCAAATTGCAGCCCGCAACGCTGCCGTCGCTTCCATCGCGCCCCGCATGCCTGCAAATATCGCGGCGAAGACGAGTCTCGTCGACTTCGCCACCGCGCCTTTCCCCTATCACGGCATGGTGCCCGGATCGGACCGGCCGTTTCTATCCGCCGACGAACAAGGCGACCTCCACCACGTCAATTTCCGTGGCCGCGTCTTCGCGGAATCGCAGACCTACAGCGACGACCGTGTGCTGCTGCACATCCCTTCCGGCTTTGATCCGAGCCGCCCCGCCGTTATGGTGGTGTTCTTCCATGGCCACGGCGCCGCTCTGGCGCGCGACGTTCGCGACCGGCAGCAAGTGCCGGCGCAGATCTCGGCCGCGGGAGTCAATGCGGTGCTGGTGGCACCGCAATTTGCCGTCGACGCCGCCAATTCGAGCGCCGGAAAGTTCTGGGAGCCTGACGGCTTCAAACACTTCCTCGGCGAGGCCGCGCAAAAGCTCGCAGCGCTCTACGGCGATCCGCGCAGCGCCGGCGCGTTCGCCACCATGCCGATCGTGATTGTCGCCTATAGCGGAGGCTTCGGGCCGACGTTGTCTGTGCTTGCCCGGGGCGGCGCGAACTCGCGCATTCGCGGCTTAGTGCTCCTCGATGCGCTCTACGCCGGAATCGATCAGTTCGCCGACTGGATCGCCAACAACAGATCGGCGTTCTTCGTCAGTTCCTACACGCCCTATACCGCACACCATAATGCCGATCTCGAGCATCAGCTCAGCGAGCGTTCGGTGCTTTATAGTTCGGAGCTAAGGCGCAATCATCTCCAGGGCATGGTCGCGTTCCTGCCCGCCGGCGATGTCTCGCACCGGGATTTCGTGACCCATGCCTGGACCGACGATCCGATCACCGACATTTTGGCGAAAATGGATGACGTCGATCCAATGATCCGGGGCGCCAGAGTGACGGCGCTAAGCCACGCCACCGGCGTCGCGTCATCACAACGCAACTAACCATTGCGCAAGAGTTTCTGCGCGGGCATTTCTGGGGTAGCAAAAAGTTTTTGTTTCAGTTCTTTTTTGATTCAAAAGATAAAATTTCTGTATTGCTCCGCTCCTGGGCGCCACTCAAAATTTTCATTCGCATAGTTCCCGATACGCCATCGGCAGCAAGCGCGCCAAGCGCAACGCCCATTGGCGCCGCCCGGCCTCATCGGCGATGAGATCCTGGCGAACTTCGATCAATGCGTGAGGCAAGCCACGACGCTCGGCGTGCACCGGTATGGTGTAGTCCGAAACGTCGCTGACCAGATAGGGCACATTTTCACCGACGAACATATCCGGTTCCGCTTTGAGCAGCGCCATCAGGCGTTTTGCGAGCCGCGCGTCGCGATTGTAAAGCACGCCGGCATGCCACGGCCGTTTTGCGCCTTTAAAGACCGGCGTAAAGCTGTGCAGCGCGATCAGCGCGACGGCATCGCCGCCTTGCCGGCGGTGATCAAGCTCGGCTTCGATCCGGTCGTGATAGGGCTGGAAAATTTCAACGGCTCGTGCCTTCTTGCTCGCTTCATCCAACCCGGCATTGCCGGGAATCGGGGTACGCTCGCTGATATCCGGAATCGACGAGGCCGCGTCCAGCGGCCGGTTGCAATCGATGACGAGGCGCGAATAGTTTTGCTGGATGAGCACCGCATCGAGCGCCTGCGCCAACCGGCGGCCGAGGCCGGCAATGCCGATGTCCCAGGCGATGTGCCGGTGTAATTCCGCATCGAGAAGACCCAGCCGGCTGAGCGCTCGCGGGATCAACTTGCCGGCATGATCGGCGAGCAACAGGAACGGCGATTTTCCGCCGGCGTTATAAACGGTGACCGGCGCTGGTTCGTCCGCAGCCAACAGGCTTTTAGACGTCTTCTTCATCGATGCTCGCGGCCGACAGAACATGCGACATATCTGGCCCAATTAATGCATAACATCCGGATGACCATCGCAGCAAAAGTCAGCACAGCCACTTTAGACATCGAACCGAAACCCGCAGACATCGAACCGAAACCCGCCGCAACACAGCGAAGCAGTCATCGATGAAGATTCGCGCCGGCTACGAGATTTCCTACGATTGTCCGCAGCCGACGCCGATGATCCTGACGCTGAGCGTGCATCCGTCACGCTTTGCCGATCTCATCACGCTCGATCGCATGCGACTCGATCCGCCGATCGTACCCAACACCTATCACGACAGTTTCGGAAATTTCTGTCATGTGATCCGCGCCCCGGCGGGCCGGCTGACTATGGCTGCGAACTTTGTGGTGCAGGACAGTGGCGAGCCGGACGCGATGGCGCCGCATGCAAAACAGCATGCGCTCGAAGACCTGCCGGTGGAGGTTTTGATCTATCTACTCGGCAGCCGCTACTGCGAGACCGATCGCTTGTCGAACACCGCCTGGTCCATTTTCGGCCAGGTTCCAAAGGGTTGGCCGCTGGTTCAAGCCATCTGCGATTACGTCCACGCTCGCCTCAAATTCGGCTACGAGCACGCCAGCCCGACCAAAACCGCCTGGGAGGCATATGCCGAGGGGCGCGGCGTGTGCCGAGACTTCGCACATCTGGCAATTACACTATGCCGCTGCATGAACCTTCCGGCCCGCTACTGCACCGGCTACCTCGGCGATATCGGCGTGCCGCCCGACCCTTCGCCGATGGATTTTTCCGCCTGGTTCGAAGTTTATCTCGGCGACCGCTGGTACACGTTTGACGCGCGTCACAACATGCCGCGCATCGGACGTATTCTGATGGCGCGTGGGCGCGACGCCACCGACGTGGCGATCGTCACCTCATTCGGCCCCTGCACGCTGGCGAGCTTCAAGGTGATAACCGGCGAAATCGCGCCGGATGCGCTGGCAAATGCGTGAAGATCACAACTCGTGCGGCGCCGAAAGGCGCCTGCCGAACCGCTTTACCCCCGCTCATGCCTCCGTGCCGCGGCAGCGAGGCCGAGCGTGGCGGCAAGCGAGACGATAGCGCCGCTCGCCCACGGTAGGCCGGCGGCGATCGCATAAAGCCAGGTGCCGATCGCCGGCCCGACGGCATCCTTGAGATCGTTGACGACGCCGAAGGCCGCCTGATAGGTCGCCTGCCCCTGGCGCGGCGCCAGCTCGCTGATAATGGTTTGAACCAGCGGCCCGGACAACATCTGCCCCAGCGCCAGCAGCGTGACCGCCGCGACCAGCAACGGCGGCGCCGGCGAAACGAACAGGCAAGCAAGCGCGACGGCCTGCATCATCCCGCTCGCCAGTACGATCGAGAAGCCGCGCATGCGTTCCGTCGCCTGCGTGACTGGCATTTGCAGCGCGACGCCAAGCGCTCCCGCATAGGTGAAAAGCCAGCCGACACCCGATGCCGTCAGCGTGCCGCCGGCATCGGCGTAGAGCGGCGTGATCGACGCGATCCAGCTCGTCGTGATTTCCAGAAGCGCAATCGGAATGATCAACCCGGCGAGGCGGGAATCGCGGAACACCGCTGTCAGCGCGAGCAGCGATTCGTCATCGTCATCGTCCTCGCCGCCCTCGGCATCGCGCGGGCGCGTCTCGACGAGAAACAACGCAACAGCGAGCGCGCCCAGAAGGATCGCGCCGCCGGCGCCGAGGAACACCAGGCCGAGTGAGTGCAGCGACAGCACGGCGCCAAGCGCCGGCCCCGCCATGCTGCCGGCATTCGACATCACGCGCCGCGCCGCAAAATGTGCGCGGCGCGCTTGCGCCGGCACCACGTCGGCGATCACCGTCGCGGCGGTCGGATGTAGAACGCTCTCAAACACGCCGATGACCAGCAACGCCGCCGCAGCGGCGACTGCGCCGTGCACAAAGAACAGCAGTACGAAGCCAAAGCCGACGCCGCAGGTCGACACCAGCAGCACCGGCCGGCGGCCGACTGGATCGGCGATGCCGCCGACGAACGGCGTCGCCAGCAATTCGCCGCCGGCGTAACAGCCGAGCAGGAGCCCGATGAACTCGATGCCGATGCCGGCAACCTTGTGCGCCCATAGCGCAAAGAACGGCATCAGAATGCCGTCCCCCGCCGCAGCGACGAAAAACAAGAACATGCCGACGCGGGCGGCTTGCGGCGCGTTGACAAAGGTCGTGAGGGCTGCGGCGAAGATTTTGAAATACCGATTCACGTCGGGGCTCCGGTGCGCAAAGAGTGCCGCCGCGGCATGCGCGGCGATCACACGAGCGCGTTGGATGACGTGAACGCTTACGGCGCGCATTGAAGCGCGCGACGCATCCTGTACCGCGAAGCGCGCACGGTCGCAAGAGCTCGGCTGTCAGAGCGCGGGGAGGACGGCGTGCGACAGATAAAGAAACAGCGAGACGCCTAACAGACCGATCAGCACGGCGAGTGCGACATCGAACCGATCGCCGGTGCCCGGCACGTCCGCTTCGGTGTCAATGTCCCTGGCGGTTTTCGCAAACCGGAAACCCGCAATGACGATCATCGCGACGCCAATCGCAATGAAGGCGAGCCCGGCGGCATTGGCGAAGGTTGACCCGTGCGGGCCGAGCTGCCGCTGCGTTTGCGGGGCAATGACCTGCAGGAACAGATCGAATCTCTCGATCACGAAACCGAAGGCCATGACGGCAATGGCGGTGCGGACCCAGGCGAGAAAAGTGCGCTCGTTGGCGGCATGGTCGCTGTAGCGTTTGATCATTGGACGACCCCGATGATGTGGGGGTGAATGCCATAGCGGCGCGGCATCGTGCGCGCTTGCCGAGTTAGTCGTAAAGGGGCAGGCTGCCGTCATTTCCGGGCAAAAACACACAATGGGGAGTGAGGCGATGGCCGATACCGCACCGGAGCGTTCGAGTCGGGGGCGCTGGTATGTCTTGCTCTTGATCAGCGTGATGTACCTCATCACCTATCTCGATCGCGTCAACATCTCGACTGCGGCGCCCGCAATCAGCAAGGAATTCGGTTTCGACAAAGTCACCATGGGCGTCATCTTCAGCGCCTTCGTGTGGGCCTATGCGTTGTTTCAAGTTCCCGGCGGCTGGCTGTCCGATCGCTTCGGCGCGCGCGGCGTACTCACGGGCGTCGTCGCTTATTGGTCGCTCATGACAGCCGCCACTGCCGCGGCTTTCAGCGGCGCCTCCTTCATCGTGGTTCGGTTCCTGTTCGGTGTCGGCGAGGCCGGCGCCTTTCCCGGCGCAACGCGTGCCATGCAGCTGTGGTACCCGCGGCGCGAACGCGGTTTGGTGCAAGGCGTCACCCACAGCGCCAGCCGGCTCGGCGCCGCGATTGCGCCACCCATCGTGGTGCTGATCATGAGTGAGCTAGGCTGGCGGCCGGTGTTCTACCTTTGCGGCGCGGTCGGACTGTTGTGGTCGTTGTGGTGGGCCTTGAGCTACCGCAATCTCCCTGAAGAGCACCATCTGGTGAACAAGGCGGAACTCGAACTGATCCGCGGCCGCGGTCCGGACGGCGCGATCAATCCGCCGCCGATGGAAAAACAGACCAATGTGCCGTGGGGCACCCTGGTGAGCTCCGGCAACATGTGGGCGATCATGTTCGCCTATTTCACCTACGTCTATTGTCTGTGGATCTTCCTGAGCTGGCTGCCGTCCTACCTGATCGAGGCTCGACATTTCACGCTGATCAAGGTCGGTATTTTCGCATCGCTGCCGCTGTTGGCCGGCGTCGTCGGCGACACCGTCGGCGGGGTTGCAACCGATTGGCTGTTAAAGGTCTCCGGCAGCGCCAAGATCGGCCGGCGCGTGGTGGCGATCATAGGCTTGCTCGGCTGCGCAGCATGCATCGTGCCGGCGGCGCTGACCGAGAACGTCTATGTCGCGGTCTATTGCCTGACGGCGTCACTGTTCTTTCTCGAGTTCACCATCGGCCCGTCATGGGCGGTGCCGATGGATACCGGCGGCAAATATTCCGGCACGGTGTCGGGCATGATGAACATGGCCGGCAACTTCGGCGGCGCGCTGTCGCCGATCGTGTTCGGTTTTCTCGCCGAGGGCGGCAACTGGCAGGCGCCGTTCATCGTCGCGGCTGCGTTGCTGGTCATCGGCTCCGCAGTGTGGGCGTTCTGGCTCGACCCCGACAAGCAAATCCTTGCGGCATGATCCGCGCCTAGCAATCACTCACAGCGCCAATCGCTTCAAACCGGGGCGATTGGCGTTCGCAATTCAACGCCGGCGGCCTTCATTAACGAAACGTAAATTGCTGTTGGCTACGTAATGGGTACGGTGGACAATCGCAGGGCGGAAACGCGCGATGCTCGTTATCGTGGCCGCATGCTTCGTCATTGTTCTGGCGGGCGCGATTCCTCTATTGAATCGGCGACGTGGTAGCCTCCTCGCCCTCGCTCTGAACAATATGACCCAGGGCGTGGTGATGTTCGACGTCACCGGGCGCCTTGTCGTCAGCAATGATCGATATCGGCTCATGTACGGACTGTCGCCGGACATCGTGAAACCCGGCGCCAGGGTTGTCGATATCGTCCGGCACCGCTTCGAAACCGGCAGTTTGCAACGCGACCCGGCGCTGTATTGCGCCGAGCTCCTGGAAAATATGACGACCGGCAAGGTCGTGAGTTTTCTCACGGAAGCGCCAGACGGTCGGGCCATTTCGGTCGTCAATCGCGCCATTCCCGGCGGTCGCTATTGGGTCGGAACACATGACGACATCACCGAGCGCCGTTCTGCCGAGCAAAAGAGCGCGCTGCTAGGCGAGCAGGAGGCACGCCGCGCCGTGGTCGATGATGCCATCGCCTGGTTTCGCGGCAGCGTCGATGGCGTGCTCAAGACCGTCACCGATAGCGTCGCGGCGTTAAAGTCGACGGCGACCGCGCTGTCGACAACGTCGAACGACACCACCGCGCGTGCCGCCGGGGCGGTGCGCACCTCCAACGACGCTTTCGGCGGCGTCGAGAGCGCCGCGGCGGCGGCTGACGAATTGGCGACATCGATCGCCGAGATCAACCGCCAAGTCGTCAGCGCCGGCGAGGTGGTGCGCGCCGCTACGGCGGAGGCGCAATCGACCAACGAAATCATCACAGGCCTCGCTCAGGCGGCGCGGAAGATCGACGACGTCGTCAAGCTCATCCAAAGCGTAGCCGGACAGACCAACCTGCTCGCGCTCAATGCCACCATCGAAGCCGCGCGCGCCGGCGCGGCGGGTAAGGGCTTCGCCGTGGTCGCCTCCGAGGTGAAGGCGCTCGCCGTGCAGACCGCGAAAGCAACCGACGATATCGGTTCGCAAATCGCGGCGGTGCAATCCTCGACGCAAGACGCGGTGCGCGCGATCGGCAGCATTACCGGCCGCATGGAGGATATCCGGCAGTTCACGGCGGCGATCGCAAGCTCGATCGAAGAGCAACAGGCGGCCACGGCCGAGATTTCAAATAATGTCGCGGCGGCCGCGGTCGGCACGCGATCGGTGGTCGCCGTGCTGGAGCGGTTGTCTGGCGCAACCGGCGAGCTGCACAACTCGGCGGACACGGTGTTGACGGCATCGAGCGCCGTCGAGAAGGCCGCCGCGAGCCTGCGCGATAGCGTCGACGGCTTTCTGCGTAAGGTGGCGATCTAGAGCACTTTCCACTTAGCGTGAGGCGTATCCTGCGTTGCGGAAGTAGTTGGCGCATTCGTCGGGTGTGAAGGCGTCGAGAAGGGCTGCGATGCGTGTCCACAAGCCGTCGACCGAACGCTCGGCGGCCTTTCGGAGCAGCGCTTTGAGCTTTGCGAAGAGTTGCTCGATCGGATTGAAGTCGGGCGAATAGGCCGGCAGGTAGAGCAGCATTGCGGCTGCGGCTTCGATTGCTTCGCGCACCCCAGGCACTTTATGGGCGCTGAGATTGTCCAACACGACGATGTCGCCTGGTTTGAGGGTTGGGGCGAGGACTTGCTCGACATAGGCCAGGAACGCATTGCCGTTCATCGGGGCCATCGATGACGCAGGGTGCGGTGAGCGCGGTAGACCGCAGGCCCGCGACGAAGGTCGTTGTTTTCCAATGGCCGTGCGGGATTTTGCCGACCAACCGCTCGCCGCGCAGAGCGCGGCCACGCAGCCGGGCCATATTGGTACTGGTGCCGGTTTCGTCGATGAAGATCAGGCGGCCAGGATCGAGCTCGGGTTGATTGGCGGCCCATGCTGTCCGCGCCGCGGCGACATCAGGCCGATCCTGCTCGGCCGCGCGCACGCTTTCCTAAGAAACGGCCACCGGCGCTATTGGCTGGAGGACGAAGCCGAAGGCCTTGGCACGCCGATGCAAATTGTCGATGACCCGCGCACGATAACGAATCTCGTAGGAGGACGCACCCGGGTCGACGTAGTCCATCCCATGGCGCAGGGCGTTATAGAAGAGAACTGCGATCTTGCGCGCTGTCGCGGTGATCGCCTTGACCTTCCCGATGCGGGCAGAAAGCCTCCGGTAGAAGGCACCCAGGGCAGTGTCGGTTCGTCCGATCGTCACCGCGGCGAGCCTCAGGAGCGCCGCGGACCGGCTCCCCGAGCGGCGCGTGCGCGACGAGAGTACCTTACCACCAGAGATCTTGTTGCTCGGCGCCAGGCAAAGCCAGGAGGTAAAGTGCTTTGCGCTCGGCCAGGCAGAGAGGTCGTCGCCGCACTCGGCGATCAATTTGAGCGCGAGGTATGGGCCGAGGCCGTTGATCTGCGTCAGGTCCTTGCCGAGCAGCGCAAAGAGCGCCGCGCGAACATCGAACTCGGGGCCGTTCGGTTGCCGGCGCATGCCCCGACGCGGTGACGGCAACGGACCGACCTCACGGCCGCGGCGGAAGCTGAGTTGCTTCAGGACGGCCTCGATTCGGGCGTCACAGGCCAATGCCTTTTCCTGGTATGCATCATAGAGAGCGAGCGCTTGCTCGAGCGCGAATACGTGCTCGGCACGATAATGCCCGGTGAGCGCCTTCTCGATCGTCTCGACAGTGGCGTGGCAGCGCGTGTCACGCAAAAGTGCCAGCACTGCTGGATCACGCTCGCCCGCAAGGATCGCGCGGATAATCCGCAGCCCGGTCGCGCCGGTGATGTCGGCAACGACGTGGTGGAGCTGCAGATTCATCTCGGTCAGCGCCTTTTGCATGTGCTGGATGTGCGAGGCCGCGTACTCGAGCAGACGCTCACGCTGGCGCAGGTAGGCGCGCAGTTCAACGATCTCCCCCTTGGGGCGGAAGCTGGCACGCAGCAAACCATGAGAATGGAGCCGCTGCAGCCACTGTGCGTCGATGACGTCCGTCTTGCGCCCGGGCACATGCTTGACATCGCGTGCATTGACGAGGAACACCACAAAGCCGCGCGCCTCGAGGAGCTCGAAGACCGGGATCCAGTAGACACTGGTCGACTCCATAACGACTGTCTCAACGCCGCATTCTGCGAACCAATCCACTAGCCGGTGCAAATCCGTCGTGAAGGTGCCGAAGCTGCGCACTGGCTCGGCTGTGCGCTCTGGCCCCACAGCCGCCACATGCATCCTCGCCCCGATATCGATTGCAGCCGCGTTCGGATGCACCATCGGCAGTGCATGTCGAATTTTGTTGTCGCCCGCTTCATTCCGTCTCATCACCAACCCTCCTGTTACGGGACGGAAGGGCTGGGCTGCGCTGTCGTTCAATTTCCTAACACGGGATCGCCGAACGGCGTCGCCACTTTCAAGCCCGCAACAGCCCATGGACCATGTTTTTTTACGGGGTCACTCGCCACCAAAAAGCACTCGGCCGCTCCCTTCCAGGTGCACGATAGAGCCCCAAAGTTTCTACGCCCACAGGGGCGACGCCGTCCCAGATCGTTTTTTTGAAGCTGATGGCGTGCCGATCGAAAAACCGCCAGACTGAGCCGAGCCCCGCTTTCTGCCCGCGCTCATCCAACAGCCGGCGCTGGATCTCCTCCAATGTCAGGTCCGGTTCTTGCCGCACCAACGCCAGCAACCATTCCTCGTGACTTTTCAATGGCGACCGGCTCTGGCCCCTGTTGGACCTGGCTTGGTAGCTCCCGGTCTCCCGCCAGCGCTTCGCCCAGCGGATCGCCGTCGAATCCCCGATCACAAACTGTCTCGCAGCCGCCCGTGCCGCCACGCCACCCTCGACCACCTGGATCACTCGAACCCGCAGATCGTTCGAATATCCCATCGCAGCCTCCTCAGACTGGAGAGGCCACAGAATCTTATTGGCGGCTCGAAGGGAATCCCTTCGATTCACAGAAGGTGGAAACCGCTCTAGCTCAATCGGGTGGCGCGCTAACGGGTCGGCTCCAGCGCCACGCGGGCGAAAGTCGACATGATCTTCAGCGCGGCCTGGAGCGACCCGCGCAGCGAGCCTGCGACCTTCGATTTGCCGCCGCGGCGCCGCCGATAGGCCACCGGCAGTTCGCGGACGCGCAAGCCTCTGCGCGCCACGCGCATCTGCATTTCGAGATTCCAGCCATAGGTCATCTCGCGCATGTCGAGGGCCAGCAGCGTGTCGCGGCGAATGGCGCGCAATGCGCACATGTCGGTGTAGCGCACGCCGTAGAGGAGTTTGGTCAGCCAGCCGGCGACCAGTCCGGCGAGGAGTTGATGCGACGCCATGCTGCCCGGCTCGCGCGCGCCGCGGGCGCGCGAGGCGATGGCGAAATCGCTGTCGCCGGCGCGGAGCGGCGCGACCAGCGCCGCGATGGCGGCGGGATCGTCGGCCCCGTCGCCGTCCATGAACACGACGATGTCGGCGTCGTCGGCCGCTTGCGCGCCGGCGAGGCAGGCGAGGCCGTAGCCGCGCCCCACCGCCAAAACCTCAGCGCCGGCGCAGCGCGCGCGCTCCGGCGTGCCGTCGCTCGAGCCGCCGTCGGCAATGATGATCCGGTCGACAATGGTGCGTGGCAATTCGGCGACCACGGCAGCAATGGATTCCGCTTCATTGAAGGTCGGAATGACGACGGCCACGCCGCCCGCGCGCGGCGGCATTGTTACAGGCTCCAGCGCAGTCCGCAGCTGGCGCAGGCCGCCGGCGGCGTGTTCGATTTAAGCGCCTTGCGGAAATCGCTGTAGGCCGGGCCGGTCCAGATTTCGCGCAAGCTCTGCTGGGTGGCGTCGCCGAGCGTGTAATTCTCGTAGCCACGCTGCGAAAACGGCGCGATGCAGCAGGGCAGCGCGCGGCCATTGGCGGTGAAATACATCACCGTCCAAGGCCGCCGGCACAACGACCACGGCGAGCCGTTATCGCCGCGCTTGAGACTGATGCCGGGCTCCGACGCGCCGCCCGATGCGCTGAATTCGATACCGAGCGTGCGGGCGAGCGCGGTGGCGCGGTCGATATAGATCGCTTCCTCGCCCGAAAGCTGCTCGTACAGCGTCTGATCGGGACGCGCCAGGCCGATCGCGTTCTCCTTGAAGAAAACCAGCCGCTGCAGATGCACCTCCTTGACGCCGGTCTCCGCCGCGACGCGGACAAACTCCGGCAATTCCTCGATGGTTTCCCGCAAGCCCGTGAGCCACGCCGAAACCCGCGGCTTGGCGTGGCCTTCACGCTCCTGCAGTTCGCGAAACGCGCGCACGTTTTTCAGGATACGATTGAAATAATTCTTGCCGCGAATAGCAAGATAGGACTTTGCGTTCGCCGCGTCGAAGGAGACGCGCAGCTCGTCCAGTTCGGCGGCGATCAGCGCGCGGCCGTTTTTCTCGTTGAGCACCGTGCCGTTGGTGTTGAACAGAACATAGGTGCCGCGATCTTTCAGATAGCGCACCATGCGCGGCAGATGCTTGACCAGCATCGGTTCGCCGACGCCGTGCAGCACGGCGCGCTGCAGCCGCGGGATCTGATCGACGATCGAGGTGAACAGCCGCCAGCTCATATCGGCCGGCGGCTCGAGCTCCTCGTAGGTGCGCGGGCAGGTCGTGCACAAAAGATTGCAGCGGTTGGTGGTCTCCAGATAAAGACAGACCGGATGGTGGTCGGGAACTTCGCTGTCCGTCGTTACGCTCTCGAAATAGCGTGTCGGATCGATCGTCTGCCGCGTCGCCGCCCGCTGCATCGTGCTTGTTCCCTGGCAAGGCCCGGCCGCGTCGTCGCGCGGCTCAAGCGCGCACTTCGTCGGTCTGCATGACGCGATCGAACCGGCCGCCGAAATCGTCTTTCCGCCGCAGCCGGCCCAGCAATTTTGCCGTCTGCGCCGGGTAATGCGGAGGATGCGCATGACCGCGGCGCTCCTCGGCGCCGGACAGCTCGACATGAAGCCGGCGCAAGCCGTCGACGTCGTCGACGTCGTACCAGACCGGCAATGTATGAACTTCGAGATCGATTTCACGGGCGCGTTCGAGCGTCTGCGCGGCGACGCGCGCGGTGCTCCAGGCGATATCCTCGAACATGCGGCGATGCGGCGCCTTTAGACCGAGGAGATAATAGCCGCCGTCGATCGATGGGCCGAGCACGGCGCGGTCGCCCGGCTGCGCCAGCGCTGCGGCGGTCTCGATCAGTAACGCAGTGGGTAACGTCGGACTGTCCGAATTGAGCACCACCGCCGAGCCGTGCCCGCGCGCGAGAACTTCTCGGATGGTGTGAAACAGGCACTCGCCGAAATCGGGCAGCCAGGCGCCGATCAAGCCGATCGCCCCCGGCAAAGTGGAGCGAAAGAAATCCTCCGCTCCGGTCGGTCCGAACGCGGCGTAACCGGCAATGCCACCATGCCGCGCGCTGTAACGCGCCGCGAGCAGTACATTGTCGGCCACGTCACACAGGAAGGCGGTATTGAGCGCCGCAGCCTCGTCGAAGGTCAGCGGTGGCACGAGCCGCGTCTTGGCGCGTCCCGGCGCCGAGGCCTTGGCCATGAATGCGATGCCACACGCCGCGGTAACGGTTTCCGACGCCGCCGAGGAACCATCCCGTGCGATAGAATTGCCGCTGAATCGATGCGCAGGATTCATGCGGTGCCCCTGTGATCCAGCAACGCAATATGACTTGCTTGCTTGCCAAACCGGCCGGCGAAGCGCCAATCAATTCCGTCTCAGTGCTATCAAGTCGCAAAACACCAAAAAGTTATCGGCCTCACAAAGTCGTGATCGAGAAGCCGCTCAGCGCCGGGCAAGCGCGATGCTGATGCTGTCATTGTTCGGGATGACCGTATCGTGCGTGTCGCGCCATGTCGGGGCGGCGGCATAGTCCTTCGGCGGCATATCGAGCGAAGCAAGTTCGCGGCCTAAAATTCCCACCACTTCGATCGGCACCGCTACCGGCCGTCTGCCCCAGCCAAGGAAGCCGCCGTAGTCGACGATCAGTTTGATTTTGCTTTGCGGCGTGCGCACCACCTGCCGGACGTAACCGAGCGTGCGGTTATGGTCATCGATCAGGGGCAGCCCAATGAGATCACCGACGCGAACCGGTTGGGGAAAGCGGCGGCGCATCCGTTCCGTCTCCGCCATATCCTCCGCCGCCATGGCCTTGTCCTCGGCGCCCATGCCGGTCGGCGGGATCATCGCCTGAGCCACAACAAACGGCCGATCGACTGTCGCGGCACGCTCCGCCGCCTTGGCCGCGAGCGAAACACCCAACACACCCAGGACCGCCATGCCGAGTGCGTTGATTTGCCGCCGCATCTGCGTTCTCCGATCAATCGCGCCACGCGATTTTGTGAACCGGCGCGCCTTGCACACGAAATTTTGCAACCCTAGTGTCGGCATATCGCCATTGCGGAATCTCCGATGTCCAGGCCGGCCGTCACGTCAGCTGCATATCAGCCGCGACTTCATCCGCTTCCGCTTCGCATCATGCATTGGATCAATGCCGTCGCCATATTCATCATGATCGGCAGCGGATGGAAGATCTATAACGACGATGTGATCTTCGGTTTCCTGCATTTCCCCGATTGGGTCGTGATCGGCAAATGGGCGCAATACGGGTTGCAGTGGCACTTCTTCGGCATGTGGATTTTCGTGCTCAATGGATTCGCCTATCTTACTTATGGAATCGTCAGCGGCCGGTTTCGGCGCAAGCTGTTTCCCGTCTCGATCCCTGAAGTTTTTGCGACCGTCGGCGACGCGTTACGATTTCGCCTGCGCCACGACGATCTGACGCATTACAACGCGGTACAGAAAGTCCTTTATCTCGGCGTCATGCTGATCGGCGTGCTTATCGTGATCTCCGGCCTGGCGCTGTGGAAGCCGGTGCAATTCTCGCCGCTCGCCGATTTGTTTGGCAGTTTTCAGACGATCCGGCTCCTTCATTTCCTCTGCATGTCGGCGATCGTCGCGTTTATCCTCGTTCATGTGACCCTGGCATTGCTGGTGCCGCAAAGTTTTATCACCATGCTGACCGGCGGACCGGTCGTCGGTGCCGGCGAGTCGCGTCCTGCATCTACCGCGCCCGAAATCGAAGCAACGCCGTGATGCGGTGACACCATGACGAAGCAAATCCACGCCCCGGCGATCCTTCGATCGCGAAAGTCCGTCGAAGACATCGACCGTCGCGGCCTGCTGCGCGGCGCGGTCAGTCTCGGCGCGCTCGGCATGCTGACGGGTTGCGACGTCAGCGAGAACGATTCCGTGCAGAAGACCTTGCGTGCAGTATCGGCGTGGAACGACGGCGTCCAAGAAGCGATATTTCGGCCGCACCATCTGGCGCCGACCTTTGCTCCGTCGCAGGTGGTTAAGCCGCCGCGCTTCAACGCCTATTACGACATCGAGGACGTCAAGCCGGTCGACGGCGCCGCCTGGACATTGGAGTTGGTCGGCCGCATCGGCGACAAGCGGCCGTGGACCGCGCAGCAGATCTACCAGCTCCCCGAACAGCAGATCATCATTCGGCACATTTGCGTCGAAGGCTGGGACTATATCGGTCAATGGTCCGGGCCGAACCTGCGCGATTTTCTCAACCGCATCGGCGCCGATCTCGCGGCCAGATACGTCTATTTCATTTGCGCCGACGATTATACGGAGAGCATCGACATGGCCTGTGCGCTGCATCCGCAGACGATCCTCGCCACCAAATATGCCGGCGACGTCATCGCCGATCCGTTCGGCTATCCGCTGCGGCTGCGGACCTCAACTAAACTCGGTTACAAGAACGCGAAGTGGATCAAGGCGATCGAAGTGACCAACGATTTTCGCGAGACGTTCTGGAGCAAACAGGGCTTTAATTGGTTCGCCGGGATTTAATCGTTGGTCATTCCGGGGCCGAGCCAACGGGCACGCGCGAAGTCGCGCGGCCCGATGACAAGCTCCGCCGCGTCGCGGCGATCCGGAATGACAAATCAGAGATTACCGCTGCGCGGCTTCCGCCTTTACATAAATTCGCCACTTGCCGTCGCGGAATTCCGCCAGGCGATAGTACGGGCTTGAAGCAAACGGGTCGTTGATCCACGCCCCATCCTGCGGCACCGCGACGGCAACGTCGCAGGCAAATTTTTTGGCCAGGTCCTCGACATCGGCGGCCGTGCCCGCTCCGGCGAACACGCGGATGAATTGCGCATTGATCGCTTCGCGGCGGTCCGGCGGCAATGGCGCAAAGGCCAGCGCCATTTCGCGGCCGGCAAAACAAGAGCTGCGGTCGGCGAGAAGCGCCCAGGACATGTTCGCCGGCCACGGCGTCAGATCAGCCACGAACAGCGGATTGTTGGCGACGCGCGCGGTCGGGCCGGCATAGCGGCGCACCGCGGCCCACAATTCCGGGGCTTGCGCGAAAACCTGAGCATCGGCCGACGGCGATCCGGCAATGTTATAGCGGATCATCGCAACAGTATCGGGTAGGCTGAGAGCAAGTCCCCCGATCGCCGTGGCGAGGATCAGCGCGCGACGCTCGCTGCGCATCATGCCTGCCGCCGCAGCCGCGATGAGGACCATGGCGGCCGGCAACACCGCGCGCAGGCCGAGGTCGTTGTTATCGCCGAGCGTGCTGACCAGGAGCCACGAGACAACAAGGCCCACGCCGGCAACCGCGATGAAGACCGCGACGGCGGTTTTTTCCGGTCCCGCAGCAACTCCCCGTCGCATCGCGGCGAGCGCAATGAGGCCTGCGATAGACGTCGCCGGAAATTCGATTGGCAGCAGAATAAGCCAATAGGACGGCGCATCGAGAATGCGGCGCAGCGTGGGCGGGAACAGCGTGCCGAGCACGGCGAAATGACGGATGACGATCGGGGCGCCGTCGCCGCGCGCGGCGATCGCAGCGAACTGGTCGCGAATGAACGGCGCGGCGATCAACACGGCGAGCACCGCAGCCCCCGCCAAACCGGCAGCGACAGTGATGCGCCGGGCCGGATGCAGGCCGGCGAGCAGGATCGGCGCAGAAACCACCGCCGCGGCGGCGAATGTCACCCCCCCGACATAGGCCGAGCTTTCGAATCCGGCGACGATGAGCAAAGCCAGCGTCACGAGCCGCGCCCAGCTCGGCCGCTGTGCGTAATGGACGACCAGCATCGTCGCCGCGACTACGCATGACGCCGCCATCAAATGTTGCGGCACCCAGGCGGACTGAAACAGCCAGCCGGCAAAGCCGTTCGGCGACGCCATGAACGGATCGAGCGCGAAACTGCCGAAAAAAAAGCTCAACGTCGTGCGCAGCGATGCAGCGGCGGCAAAAGCGACGACCAGGATTGCGGCGCCGGATTGCTTGCTGAGCCAAACGGCGACGCCCATCATCAGCGCCAGCGAAGCAAAGGCGGTGAACCAGGTCAGGCCGATATCGGCCTCCCAGCCGCTGACATGGAGCGGCAACGCCAGTTCCGCGGCGCTGAAATGCCAGAGGTAATAGTAGGCCAGCCGACTTGGCGCGCCGAATTGATCGAACACCGGATTTACCGGCGGCAGGCCCTGGCGCGTCATCGCATCGATGAGCGCGATCTTGCCGTGGTCGAATATCGGATCGGCGAGCTGCACGCTCAAACGCGCGCCATCGGCGGAAACTTTGGGAACGATCGCACTCGCCGGCACCAGGGCGAGGACCGCAGCGGCCGCATAGCTCCAGGGCGGAATCGTCGGTCCGCGTGCGGCATCGTCGTTGTCGCTGCGCATGAGCAGCGCGCCGCCGCCGATGACGAGGAATAGTGCGGCTGCGGCGGCAATCGTCGGCGAAGAAAACCCGACCAATGTTAAAACCGGCAACGTTGCCGCGCTAAAGACCGCCCAGCCGACGACGGGCGCCGCACCGAGCGCAATCACGCGCGGCAGGATGTGGCGCGACAGCGCATAACCGCACGCCGTGCAGAACGCGGTCGCCACCAGCGCGCATAGGACGGCATTGACGGTCGATGCCATGAGAACGTCAGCTATGAGAACGCCAGCCCCGACGCTGGTAAACCGGAATTGCGCTTAGCGCCGCCGCTATGCCGCCTGCAATAGAGCCGCCACTTTCGGCCACGGATCGGTCGTAAGGAACGGCGTCGCCACGGCGTCGGCTTGGTACGTCCGACGCCGATCAGCCGTCGGCTTTGTTGACGATATTGGTCCATTGGTCGACGGCTTGCCGCGCCTCGCGCACCGCTTCGGCAAACGCGTCTTCCTTTTTGTAGTGGAGGCGCCACTGGCCCTTGTTGTACATTTCGACGAGATGCGCCAATGCCCGCCGGGCACTGAACAGCTGTCGTTCGGCATGGTGACGCTGGACTTCGGCGGTCAAGCTTTTGGTCATGGCGCAAGTGTGCCGGCGAGACGTAAAAATAAAATCAAAACCGCCGGTTGCCGCCATAAAGCGCGGCTCCGCCGGCAAATCCGTCGGATTGTTGCCTTCCCGCAAGGATGAACAGAGAGTAAATTCGCTGCTGCGACGGCGTCCTAAGAGACTGATTCGGCGGTGAACCCGTTATGCAAGCGGCAAGTTGGACTGGCACATTCTGCACTCCCGGAGGCCGACATGAGCAACTATAGTCTGCGGACTTTGCCGGGTCTTTTTATTTGCACCGCGAGCGCGGCATGGCTCGCCGGCGCCGGCGTGGCCTATGGCGGTCCTTGCACGGCGCAAATCGCGCAGTTCGAGAATGAAATCAATGCCACGCCGCCGGGCCCGCGGAGCGGCCCGACCTTTCCGCAAACGCTGGGCGCCCAGCTTCACGAGCAGCCGACGCCGCGCGACGTCGAGCACGCCGAGCAAGTGGCCAGCAAGCAAGTGCACACCGCGCTTGCACGCGCCCAGCGGGCGGATGCCGCGGGCGACTCCGCCGGATGCAGCGCGGCGCTTGAACAGGCAAAACACCTCTTTGAAATCGGTCATTAAGTTTGGCGAAGTTAGCAGGCCCGGTCGCGAGGCGTGCTCAATACGCCTCTTCGGTATAGACCGGATCGACCGAGCCGCCCCAGGGGCCGTAAAATTTCTCCAGTAGCTCCTGCGCCGGCGCGGTGCCGCGGGCCAACCGATCTTCCAAGACGTCAAGATAGCGCGTTTCGTCCTGCCCGCTCGCATCGACGCGCTTACGGCGCTGCAGTCCGGCGCGCGCCAATCCAACAATCTCGGTCGCGATCTCGAACACGGTGCGGCCGCGAACCGTGGCGGCGAGAGCCTGTTTCGGCACCTGGTCGCGGAGTTTTTGGCGCTCCTCGGCGGTCCAGTCCTTAACCAGATCCCACGCCGCATCGAGGCTTGCGTCATCGTAAAGAATGCCGACCCACAAGGCCGGCAGTGCGAGTAAATTCGGCAGCGGGCCGGAATTGGCGCCGCGCATTTCGAGATAGCGCTTGAGCCGTACTTCCGGAAAGATCGTGCTCAAGTGGTTCGCCCAATCGGAAATCGTGGCCCGCCCGCCGGGCATTGCCGGCAGCTTGCCCGCAAGGAGGTCGCGGAACGATTGGCCGGCAGCGTCGACATAGTCGTCGCCGTGCTTGACGAAATACATCGGCACGTCGAGTGCATAGTCGACCCAGCGCTCGAACCCCATGCCCGGTTCGAACACCCAAGGCAGCATGCCGGCGCGCGCATTGTCGGTGTGGCGCCAGATTTCCGCGCGGAACGACTGGTAGCCGTTGGCCTTGCCTTCAGTGAACGGCGAATTGGCGAACAAAGCCGTTGCCACCGGCTGCAGCGCGATCGACACCCGCAGCTTCTTCACCATGTCGGCTTCGGATGAGAAGTCGAGATTGGTCTGCACCGTGCAGGTACGATACATCATGTCGAGGCCGAGCGTGCCGACCTTGGGCATGTACGCGGTCATGATCTTGTAGCGGCCCTTCGGCATTTTCGGCATTTCGGCCCGCGCCCAGCTCGGCGTCATGCCGATGCCGAGAAAACCGATATGCAGCGGCAGCGCCACTTCGCGTATCTGGGCGAGATGCGCCATCAATTCGCTCGATGTCTGGTGCACGCTTTCGACCTGCGCGCCGGATAGCTCGAATTGGCCGCCCGGCTCGAGCGAGATGGCGCCGCCGCCGGTGACGTCGGACAGGCCAATGACGTTCGGCCCCTCCATGATCGGTTGCCAGCCGAGGAGATGCTGCATGCCTTGGAGCAGCGCGCGAATGCCGTGGTGCCCCTCGTAGGGGACCGGCCGGTGGCCATCCAGCGTGAAGACGAACTTCTCGTGCTCGGTGCCGATGCGGAATTGCGATTTGGGTTTGCAGCCCTGGGCAAGCCAATTCACGAGATCGTCGCGCCGCTCGATCGGCGTCAGGTCGACTTGATCACGCGCCATGCAGGGTCCTGGAAAAAATCGGCCGCGACCTTATACGCGGCGCGGATATGAGGGCAATGCGGCGCTCATGGCGTCCAGATTGAGTATTATCTCTTGCGAAAACCGGTATCCACTTTTCGAGATCATGCTTCAGGCGACGGCTTTGCGCAGCTGGGGCGGGAAACGGCGGTAGAAGGTCTCGCCCTTCTTCGCCATCTCAAGCAGGAGCTTGCAAGGCTTGAAGCGCTCGCCGTAATCCTTGGCGAGAGAGTTGCAAAGATCGACGAAAGCGTTGGCGCCCATACCGTCGATATAGGAAATAGTGCCGCCGGTAAAAGGCGCGAACCCGAAGCCGAGGATCGAGCCGACGTCGGCTTCCCGCACATCGGTGACGACTTGCTCCTCGATGCAGCGGGCGGATTCGAGCGCCTGAATCGCCAACAGCCGCCGTTTCAAAACTGTAATATCGATGCTGTCGGGATCGAGCTTTTTCGGCTGCAGGTCGGCCAAGCCTTTCCACAATCGCTTCGGGCCGTTCTGCGGATAGTCATAAAAGCCCTTGCCGTTCTTGCGGCCGTAGCGCCCGCGCTTCTCCACCATTTCCTCGAGTAGCGTCTTCTGCTTCACATCGATCGCCTTTGGACCAAGATCGGCCTCGGTCGCTTTTAGAATTTTCCAGGCAAGATCGACGGCGACCTCGTCGGTGAGCGCGAGCGGCCCGACCGGCATGCCGGCCATGCGGCCGACATTCTCGATCATCGCGGCCGGCACGCCTTCGGTCAGCATCAGGTGGCCTTCGCGAATATAGGTCCCAACCACCCGCGACGTGTAGAAGCCGCGCGAGTCGTTGACGACGATCGGCGTCTTGCGGATGGCGCGCACGTAATCGAGCGCCGTCGCCAGCGCGGCATCGCCGGTCTCCTTGCCCATGATGATCTCGACCAGCATCATGCGCTCGACCGGCGAGAAAAAGTGGATGCCGATAAAGCGGGCGCGGTCTTTGAACGCGGCCGCCAGCGAGGTGATCGGCAGCGTCGATGTATTGGAGCCGAAGATCGCCTGGTCGCTCAGCACGTTCTTGGTCCGGGAAATGAGCTCTTCCTTGATCTTGCGATCCTCAAACACGGCTTCGACGACGAGATCGCAATCCTTCAAGGCAACCAGATCGGCGGTCGGCTTGATACGCGCGAGCACCGCGTCGCGGTCGGCGGCGGTGGCGCGGCCGCGATTGACCTGATCGGTCATCAGTTTCTGCGAGTGCCCCTTGCCCTTTTCGGCGGTTTCCGGGTCGCGGTCGATCAGCACCACTTCGAGGCCGGCGAGCGCGCTGACATAAGCAATGCCGCCGCCCATAAATCCGGCGCCGAGCACGCCGATCTTTTTCAGCGGTTTGGTCGGCACGTTGGCCGGACGCCGCGCCCCTTTGTTAAGCTCGCCCATCGAGACGAACAGCGAGCGGATCATCGCGGCCGCTTCCGGCGAGCGGAGGATCTTGGCGAACCAGCGCGATTCGACACGTAGCGCCTGGTCGATCGGCAATTGCAAGCCCTCATAGACGACTTGCAAAATGGCGCGCGCGGCCGGGTAATTGTCGTAGGTCTCGCGCCGATAAATCGCGTTGGCCGGCGGGAACACCATCATGCCGGCTTTCGAATAGACCGGGCCGCCCGGCAACTTGAAGCCATCGACGTCCCACGGCGCCTTGGCGGTGCCGCCCGATCTGATCCAGTCCTTGGCCGCTTTGACGAGATCGGCGGCGGGCACCACCGCGTCGACGAGCTTCATCGCCTTGGCGCGATTGAGTTGCAGCTGGTCGCCCTTGAGCAAAAATTGCAGCGCATCGGATGGCGGCAGCATGCGTGCGATCCGTTGCGTGCCGCCGGCGCCGGGAAACAGACCGACCTTGATCTCGGGCAGGCCGAGCCGGGTGCGGGGATTATCCGCGGCAATTCGGTGATGGCAGGCGAGCGTCACTTCGAAGCCGCCGCCAAGCGCAGTGCCGTTGATCGCCGCGGCCCACGGCTTGCCGCAAGTTTCGATACGGCGGCACAGCAGCGACCATTTACGGCTCTCCTCGAACAACCGCGCATTCGCCGCTTCTTCGCCCTGCGACGCCGCGAGTTCCGCGAAAGTTCGGCTTAAGCCTTCCAGCATCGTCAGATCGGCGCCGGCACAGAACGTGTCCTTGCCCGAGGTGAGCACGGCGCCCTTGACCGCGCCATCGGTCGCCAGCTGCTCGACGATCGCCGACAGCTCCGCAATCGCCGTCACATCGATGACGTTCATGGTGCGCGCGGGCGCATTCCAGGTGACGAGCGCAATGTCGTCGCCGTCGATGTCGAGCGTGAAATTGGTGAACGTTGTTTTGCTATCAGCCATACGGATCGCCGTTTCTGTGCGTGTAACGCATGCCCCTGTCGTCACGGATGACCATCAAGTCGACGTCCGGATATTCGACGCGTTCATGCTTGGACCGGGTGCCTACTTCCAGATAGACCGCATCGCGATTGCTTCTGTTGACGAGCTGATGGCCGTTCCGGCTATCCGCCTTGAAGCCGGCGGCGTCGCCAGGTTTGAGTATGGTCTCGCCATCGTTCTCAACCAGCACGGCTTCGCCTTCCAAGATATAGACGAACTCATCTTCCTTTTCGTGCCAATGCCGCTGTGCGGACGCGGCACCGGGCTTCAACCGCGTCAAGTTGACGCCGAATTGATCGAGGCCGACCGCATTGCCGAGCCGCTTGCGCTCGCGGCCGATCACCGCGCGATCGAACGGCGCCGGATAACCCGTGCGCGTGTCGAGTGGAAGATTTGCGATGTCGATCTTCGGCATCGGCTCACACCCGCTCGATGATCGTGGCGGTGCCCATGCCAGCGCCGATGCAGAGCGTGACAAGCCCGGTTGCGACGTTGCGCCGCTCCATTTCATCGACCAGCGTGCCGAGGATCATGGCCCCGGTAGCGCCGAGCGGATGGCCCAAGGCGATGGCGCCGCCATTGACGTTGACCTTGGCAGAATCGAGATCGAAGGCTTGGAGAAAACGCAACACCACCGAGGCGAAGGCCTCGTTGATCTCGAAGAGATCGATGTCGGCAATCGTCATGCCGGCGGTTTTGAGAACTTTTTTTGTGACGTCGATCGGGCCGGTGAGCATCAGCGCCGGATCGGAACCGATATTGGCGAAAGCACGCAGGCGCGCGCGCGGCTTCAATCCGGCCTTTTGCCCGGCCTCTTTGCTGCCGACCAGAACCGCGGCGGCGCCGTCGACGATGCCTGATGAATTGCCGGCGTGATGGACGTGATTGACATATTCCACTTCCGGATGCGCCTGAATCGCCACCGCATCGAAGCCGCCCAACTCGCCCATCTGCACGAACGACGGCTGCAGCGCCGCGAGCGACTGCATCGAGGTGCCCGGCCGCATATGCTCATCCTTGGCCAGAACGGTCAGCCCATTGACGTCCTTGACCGGCATAACGGAGCGGTTGAACCGTCCCTCGTCCCACGCCGTTGCGGCGCGCTTCTGGCTCTCCACCGCGTAGGCATCGACGTCGTCGCGCGAGAAGCCATATTTCGTAGCGATCAGGTCCGCGGAGATGCCCTGCGGCAGGAAGTAATGCGCAACCGCGATCGAAGGATCGACCGCCCAGGCGCCGCCGGCCGAGCCGATGCCGACCCGGCTCATCGATTCGACGCCGCCGCCAACCGCCAGCGACTGTTGGCCGGACATGATTTGAGCGGCGGCAAAATTCACGGCGTCGAGACCGGAGGCGCAGAAGCGGTTGATCTGCACGCCCGGCACGCTGTCGCCGTAGCCGGCAACCAGCGCCGCGGTGCGCGCGATATCGGCAGCGGCCTCGCCGACCGGATCGACCACGCCCATCACCACGTCATCGACCAGAGCGGTGTCGAGGTTGTTGCGGCTCTTGATGGCGCCGAGCGCCTGGCTGGCGAGATTAAGCGCAGTCACTTCGTGCAGCGCGCCGTCGACCTTGCCGCGGCCGCGCGGCGTGCGCACGTGATCGTAGATGAAAGCGTCGGGCATATGGTCCCTCTCAAGTCCAATTCAATCGCGGCAACCGCACCATCGAATAGCTAGAATGCCTCGGCCGGCAATTCCATAGTCGACGCGGCGCCGGCTTTGATGCGCGCCAGATGCGTAGTCGCGGCCGGCAGCATCCGTTCCATGAAAAAGCGGCCGGTCGTCAGCCGCTCTGCCGCCCAGTCCGCCGCGCCGTTTCCTCCACTCGCGGTTTTGGTCTTGGCTGCCTCAACGATCAAGCACCACATATAACCGAGCGCGACCAGACCGAAGAGGTGCATATAGTCAGTCGCGCCCGCGCCGGCATTGTCCGGATTGCCGAGCGCGTTCTGCAAAAACCACATGGTCGCCTGCTGCAATTCGCCGAGCGCCTGGCCAAGCGGCGTCACATAGGGCGCCATGCTCGCGTCCGTGCCGTGCCCTTTGATATAGGCTGAGACTTCGGCGAAAAAGGCCTGCAACGCGCGGCCGCCATCCTTCGGCAGTTTGCGGCCGACCAGGTCGAGCGCTTGAATACCGTTGGCGCCCTCGTACAGCATGGCGATGCGCGCATCGCGAACGAACTGCTCCATGCCATGTTCGGCGATGTAACCGTGGCCGCCGAAGATTTGTTGCGCCGACACCGTATTGGCGAAGCCCTGGTCGGTGAGCACGCCTTTGATCACTGGCGTCATCAAGGCCAGATGATCGTCGGCCGCCTGCCGCTCTTTGGCATCTTCCGAGCGGTGAACGATGTCGCCTTTGAGCGCGGTCCACAGCACCAGCGCGCGCGCCGCCTCGTTGAAGGCGCGGATTGTCAGCAGCATCCGGCGCACATCCGCATGCACGATGATCGGATCGGCGGGCTGTTGCGGAAATTTTGCGCCGCTCAAGGCACGTCCGGCGAGCCGCTGTTTGGCGTAGGCGGCGGCATTCTGATAGGCCACCTCGGATAAAGCGAGGCCCTGCACCCCGACGCCAAGACGCGCCTCGTTCATCATCACGAACATCGCCTGCAAGCCGCGGTTCGGCTCGCCGATCAGCCACCCGGTGGCGCCGTCGTAATTCATGACGCAGGTGGCGTTGCCGTGGATACCCATCTTCTCTTCGATCGAGCCGCAGGACACCGCGTTGCGCGCACCTACGCCGCCGTCGGCATTCGGCAGAAATTTAGGAACGACGAACAACGAAATCCCGCGCGTGCCTTGCGGCGCGCCGTCGATACGGGCCAGCACAAGATGAATGATGTTCTCGACCAGATCGTGCTCGCCCGCGGAGATGAATATTTTCGTGCCGGTGATCTTGTAGCTGCCGTCCGCTTGCGGCGTCGCGCGGGTGCGAACCAGACCAAGATCGGTGCCGCATTGCGGCTCGGTCAAATTCATGGTGCCGGCCCATTGCCCGGCGGTGAGCTTGGGCAGATAGAGCGCTTTCTGCTCCGCCGAGCCGTGGGCGGACAAGGCCGCGATCGCTCCCTCGGTGAGCCCCGGATACATGGCAAACGCCATGTTCGCCGAGCACAGAAATTCATTGACGGCCTGCGCCAGCACGGTCGGCAAGCCTTGGCCGCCGAATTCGACCGGCGCAGACATTCCGAGCCAGCCGCCGGCCCTGAGCCGGTTATAGGCGTCCTTGAACCCGGCAGGCGTCGCGACCGAACCGTCGTCGCGGCGGCGACAGCCCTCCTTGTCGCCGACGCGATTGAGCGGCGTCAGCACCTCTTCGGAGAATTTTGCCGCTTCCGCGAGCACCGCCGCGATGAGATCCGGCGTGGCTTCGGCAAAGCCGGGAAGATTGTTGTAGCGATCGATATGAAACACGTCGCTCAACAGGAACATCACGTCGTCGACGGGAGCCTTATAGCTCGGCATGACGTCACTCCCCGGCGTCCACCAGCGGCGGATCGACGCCTAAATTAGCCGATTCACGACGGCAGCACGATGGCGATTTGCGGGGCTTTGCGCGGTGCTGCCAAGGGCCGAAACCCGCTGTAAAAGGCCGGCGAAAGCGGCATTAACGGCTTGTTTACTCTAATCCTGAAAAGTCAGCGCCGAGGACAGAGGACCGCGCCCTCCGCTTCGTCTGTTAACGAGCTTTCGCTCAACAATTGGGCCATCTCGCTCCTCCCGAAGTGGTTTGGCGCGCAATGAAATCCGGCGGTCCGTGGAATCTCAGAGGTCTTCGTCCAGAACAGCGCGAAGCCGCCCGCGACGCCGCTCGCCAATCCGGCATGTCGGTCGGGGAATGGCTCAATCACGTCATCGAGCGGAGCGACGACGACGATTACGACGAGCCGATGCGGGTCGCTGATTACGATGAAGCGGACGACGACTGGCGCGACAACGTTCGCCGAAAACCGCGTCGGAAATTGCGCCAAGAAGCGCGCCAAGAAACGTATCAAGAATCGTATCAAGAATCGCATCGAGAACCGCGCCGAGAAACGCGTCGAGAACCGCTGCAAGAAACGTATCGAGAACCGCGCCAAGAACCGAGCCAAGAAGCACGTCGAGAACCGCGTCTAGACGCGCCCTCCGATGATCGGCGCGAGGAACCTCGCGATCCTCCTTACGAACAGTGCGAATCGCCGCGGCGCCGGCGGCGCGAGCGCGAACTCGAGCTTGAACGCGAGACCGCGCTTGTTCGTGAAGATTTTGGCGAAGTCCATGCTCGCCTCGATCGCCTGACGCAGCAGCTCGATCGGATGGCGCAGGCCAGCGCGGCGCGGCTTACCGGCGCTCCCACACCGCAACATGGTGGGCGAGTACCCCCACCGCCGCCGCCACCGTCGCCGCCGCGACGCGACGACAATCCTGCGTCGAGCAATATCGCGCAGCTGTCAGTCGACGATGCCGTCGCCGAGATCGCCGAACGCCAGCGGGCGCTCTATGCCCAGAGCATTTCCGCCGCTCCTATCGCTCCTGCAGCTTCTATCGCTCCTGCCGCTCCGAGCGCTGCCGTCGCGCCGGTGACGCCGCTGCCGGAACCGCCTGCAAGCCCATCGCCATTGCCATCGCGGCCTACCGTGCAAGAGGCGCCGGCACCGGCGATCGACATCAGCAATCTGGAAGAGCAGCTGCGCTACATCACGACCCGGATCGAATCGCTGCGTCCGTCGAGCGATCTGGAAAAAGTCATCACCTCGTTTCGTCAGGAGCTGACCGAAATCAGGCAGCAACTCACGGAGGCGTTGCCGCGCCGCGCCGTGGAATCGCTTGAAATAGAGGTGCAAGCGTTAGCCCAACGCCTCGATCATTCCCGCGAATCCGGCATCGATCAGGGGGTGCTCGCGGGGCTTGAGCGCGGACTCGGCGAAGTCCGCGACGCGCTGCACCGCTTGACGCCCGCCGAGAATCTCGTCGGCTTCGATGAGGCGGTGAGAACGCTGGCGCATAAGGTCGACCTGCTCAACGCCAAGGAGGACCCGGCCGCGCTGCAGCAGCTCGAGACGGCAATCGGCGCCTTGCGCGGTATCGTCTCGCATGTCGCCTCCAATGACACGCTGAGCAAGGTCGCCGACGACGTCCGTTCGCTGGCCGCCAAGGTCGATATCGTCGCCAATAGCGCGGCCAGCGGGCACACCTTTTCGGCGCTGGAAAGCCGCATCGATTCGCTGACCAATGCGCTCAACGCTTCGAGCGAAGCGGGCCACGCGGTCCCGCGCGAGCTTGAGCGGCTGCTCTCCGGACTTATCGAAAAGCTCGAATGGGTTCAGCTCACCCACACCGACCACGCTGCGCTCGGCACGCTGGAGGACCGCATCGCTCAATTTATCAAGCGGCTCGACGCATCCGACGCAAGGCTTGGCAATCTCGAAGCGGTGGAACGCGGGCTCGCCGATTTATTGGTGAAGATCGATCAATTCCGTTCCGGCATCGGCGTGCCGGCAGCCGACGCGATGCATCAGCCGGGTGCCGTCGACGTCATCGAGCGCGACGTCGCCGACATCAAACGCAGCGAGCGCCGCACCCAGGATGCGTTGGAAGCCGTCCACGGCGCCGTCGAGCACGTGGTCGGGCGGCTGGCGATGCTCGAAAGCGGCATGCATGACGGCGCTGCCAAAGCCAAAGCGGCGGACGAGCCGCGGCCGGCAGCCAAACCCGTTGCAGTCTCCGAACCTGCGGCCGCGATCGTCATGCCGCCTCCGGCGACGCCCGAGTCAGTCGTCCGAGGAGCGAGCGCACCGCGGCCGCCGATCGATCCCGACTTGCCACCCGATCATCCGCTGGAGCCCGGCTCCACCGCCACAGCTCGCGCGATGCCGTCGGCCGCCGAACGAATCGCGGCATCTGAAGCCGCCGCCGGGCTCGCCAAGCCTCCCGTCGTTGCCGAGCCGCGCGAGAAGCCTAATTTCATTGCCGCCGCACGACGCGCGGCGCAAGCCGCCGCGGCGGCGCCGCAGCGTCAAGCGCGCGCGGACATCGCGGCAACGCGCACGTCGCAGCCGGAGAAGCCTTCGCGCCTGCGCAAAATGCTTGTCGCCGGCGGTGCCGTGCTTATCGCGGTCGTCTGCGTGCACATTGCCTTGCGCATGTTCCAAGATCGCACCATCCAAAACAACGCTCCCGCCGCTGCACCGCAAGCGCCATTGCAACACGCGGCGCCCGCTGCGGCCTTGCCGCAATCGGAGTCGTCCACCGCCGTGCCGCAATCGGGCCCGCTCATCCTGCCGGTTCCCCGCGCCCGATCCGACGCCGCTTCCGCGCCCAACACGCCGCTCGACACCGCGCCAAGTCAGCCGCCGCGCGTCCCGTCCGAGCCTCCGCCCGACGCAAATCCCGTCGCGGCGCCCCACGCCATGCCGCAACAGCAGTCGTCGCTGGTGGACTCCGCCGAAATCACCGGCGCGTTGCCGCAACCGCAGTCGGAGCCGCCGGCGGGCATCGCATCCGGCCAGCTTCCCACCGCATCGGCGCCGGCCATGGTCGACGACAAGCTGCCGGCCACGATCGGCGGGCCGAAGCTGCGCGCCGCCGCCATTGCCGGGGATGCCGCAGCCGAATTCGAGGTCGCATCGCGCTTCGCCGACGGCCACGGCGTTCCAGCAAACGACGCAGCGGCGGCACACTGGCTCGAACTTGCCGCCAAGCAAGGACTGGCGCCGGCGCAATTCCGCCTCGGCGGCTTTTACGAAAAAGGCATCGCGGTCAGCAAAAATCTCGCCGTGGCGCGCGACCTCTATGCCGCCGCAGCGGCCAAGGGCAACGGCAAAGCCATGCACAATCTTGCGGTGCTCTATGCCGAAGGCATCAGCGGCCCGGCGGACTACCTCGCCGCGGCGGAGTTGTTCCGCAAGGCCGCCGATCACGGCATTGCCGACAGCCAATACAATCTCGCAATTCTCTATGCGCGCGGCATCGGCGTGGAGCAGAATTACGCAGAATCCTACAAGTGGTTTGCGCTGGCCGCCGCCAAGGGCGACAGCGATGCCGCCAAGAAACGCGACGAGGTCGCGGCACATCTCGATGCGCAAGCGCTCGCGGCGGCCAAGCTCGCGGTCCAGAAGTGGTCCGCCGCGCCGCAGCCGGCAGACGCCACCGCAGTCAAGACCCCGCCGGGCGGTTGGGATATGCCGGAGCAGGCGGCGAAGGCAAAGCCGCGGCCGATCGGCACCAAGCCGGCCGCGCTCAATTAAGATTTAATCGCCGAGACAGCGCGCGGCGGGAACGGCGTAGAGCCGGCCCGCGCCCAGCATGTGCGCGGTAAACGACAGCGAGCCGAATAACGAGACGATGGCGCGGTCGCGAACATTGAGCCCGCCGGCATAGGCGCCGAATGCCGGCATGACGAGCCGGCGACTGTCGCTGGCGAAACAGCGCCGGCTCACCGCGCGTCCACGCCGCGCCACCCGCGCCAGCGGATGCAGATGGCCGGCGATTTCGCCCTCGCTGCCTTGGGGCGAAGGCTCATGACGGAACGTCAGCGCACCGAGCGCCCAAGTGTCGGCGAAACGGCCACCGATATTCTCCGCCGGATCGGGATCGTGATTGCCGGCGATCCAGATCCAATCGCGGCCGCGCTGCAACGCCTTGAGTGCGACGCGGCTCGTGTCGGACATGCGCGCGGGGCCGCCGCCGTCGTGAAAACTGTCGCCCAGCGCGATGACAAGGCGCGGCGCATAGCACTCGATGAGGCGCGCGAGCCGGGCGAGCGTCGTCGCCGTATCGTAGGGCGGCAGCAATACGCCGCGCGCGGCGAACGCCGAGCCTTTTTCCAGATGCAGGTCGGCGACGATCAATAGCTTCTCGCCCGGCCAGTAAATCGCACCGGCCGGTTCGGCGACGAACGTGACGCCGGCGACAACGAGGATGTGTTCGTCCGCTCGTCCTCGTACCAGCGGGGACCCAGCGTCTGGATTCCCGCTTACGTGGGAATGAGCGGCAGGAGCGTAACTCCTCACTGCATCGCCTCCTTCACCAATTCGGCCTCCGTCTCGGCAAGCAGCATATCGGCGGCTTCGCCGTACACCGCCTCGCGCCCGATCTCCAGCATCACCGGGACGGCGAGCGGCGAGACGTGATCGAGTGCCTTATGGACGATTCGACCCTTGATGCGCGAGAGCATTTCACCGAGCCGGCGCACGTCGAGGAGGCCGGTGGCGGCATCGGCCCGCGCTGCGCGCAACAGCACGTGGTCGGGCTGGTGACTGCGCAGCACATCGTAGACGAGATCGGTCGAGATCGTGACCTGCCGGCGCGACTTCTCCTGACCTGGGAAACGCCGCTCAATCAGCCCGGCAATGATCGCGCAATTTCTAAAGGTGCGCTTCATTAGCGCCGATTCGGCAAGCCACGCTTCGAGGTCGTCGCCGAGCATGTCCTCATCAAACAGTGCGGCAAGCGAAAGTGCGCCTTGCGCAATCGTCGCCGCGACGTTGCCGATGCCCCAGACTGCCAGCGCATATTCATTGGCGACAAAGCCCAAGGGCTTTAACCGCGCGCGTTCCAGCCGCCGCGTCAGCAGCATGCCGAGCGTCTGGTGGGCGAGCCGACCTTCGAACGGATAGCAGACCAGATAATGCTTGTTGGCGCGCGGGAAGGTCTCGACCAGCAGCTCGCGGCGGCCCGGCATTTGCGACCGCCACTGTTGGATTTCAAGCCATTCGCAGACTTGCGCCGGCAGCGCCCGCCAGGCGCGCGGATCGGAGACGATGGCGCGCACGCGATCGGCAAGATAGGTCGAGAGCGGAAATTTGCCGCCCTCATAGGCCGGCACCTTGGGATCCTCCGATGCCGCGCGTGAGACGTAAACCTCTTCCTCGACCAGCGCCTCATATCTGAGGATTTCCCCGGCAAACACGAACGTATCGCCGGGCACCATGGTCTCGACAAAATATTCCTCTACCTCGCCAAGCAACCTGCCGCCGCGCGGAACCATTCTTGAGGCGCGTGAGCGAACGAGCCGCACTTTTAACATATCGGCTTCGACGATGGTGCCGACGTTGAGCCGGTAGCGCTGCGCCACATTGGGATGGGCGATGCGCCAGCGTCCATCCTTGCCTTGTTTGATCCGCGCGAAACGTTCGTAGGCCTTGAGCGCGTAGCCGCCGGTGGCGACGAAATCGACGACGCCGTCGAAATCCGCGCGGCGCAGCGCCGCGTAAGGCGCGGCGAGTGTCACCTCGGCATAAAGCGCATCGCTCAAGAACGGCTCGCCGCAGGCGCAGCCGAGGACGTGCTGGGCGAGCACGTCGAGCGCGCCCGTGCGCGCCGCCGGGGTGTCCTGCGCGTTCGCCGCGATGGCGTCGAGGGCGGCGCGGCATTCGAGCACCTCGAAGCGGTTTGCCGGAATGAGCACGCCCTTGGATGGTTCGTCCATGCGGTGATTGGCGCGGCCGATGCGTTGCAGGAGCCGCGACGCGCCCTTGGGCGCGCCGACATTGACGACGAGGTCGACGTCGCCCCAGTCGACGCCGAGATCGAGCGATGACGTGCACACCACCGCGCGCAGCCGGCCGGTCGCCATCGCGGCCTCGACCTTGCGCCGTTGCGCCACGTCGAGCGAGCCGTGATGCAGCGCGATGGCGAGATGATCCTCGTTGAGGTGCCAGAGATCCTGGAAAATGCTTTCGGCTTGGCTGCGGGTATTGACGAAGACAAGCGTGGTGCGGTGCGCCTTGATGAGCGCATAGAGTTCGCGAAGCGCATAGCGCGCCGAATGGCCGGCCCAGGGCAGCCGCTCCTCGGTATCGAGCATGGCGACGTTCGGCGCGGCGCCGCCCTCCGCGACGATCAGATCGGCGCGCGCGGTGTCGCCCTGCTGCGGCACCATGAAACGGCAAAGCTCTTCCGGCGCGGCAACGGTCGCCGAAAGGCCGACGCCGGTAAGAGCGGGGGCAAGGCGGAACAGCCGCGCCAAGCTGAGCGACAGGAGATCGCCGCGCTTCGATGTCACGAGCGCATGCAGTTCATCGAGAATGACGCGCTTGAGCGAGCCGAACAAATAGGGCGCATCGGCGGAAGCGAGCAGAAGCGCCAGTTGCTCCGGCGTCGTCAGCAGGATTTCGGGAGGATCGCGGCGCTGACGCTGCCGTTTCGACGTCGGCGTGTCGCCGGTGCGCGTCTCGATGCGGACCGGCAGGCGCATTTCCGCGACCGGGGCTTCTAGATTGCGCGCGATATCGACCGCAAGCGCTTTGAGCGGCGAGATATAGAGCGTGTGCAAGCCGCCCTCGCGGCGGACATCGCGACCGACGGAGACGAATTTTCGCGTCTCCCCGCCCCCCGTTCGCGAAGCGAATGGCGTGGCGAGCTGACGGGTGCTCAACTCCACCAGGCTCGGCAAAAAGCCGGCGAGTGTCTTGCCGCCGCCGGTCGGGGCGATCAGCAGGACCGAGCGGCCGGCCTGCGCCTTCACCAATAGCTCCAACTGGTGCGCGCGCGGTGTCCAGCCGCGGCTGGCAAACCAGCGCGTAAAGAGTTCCGGGAGCGGTGAAATCGTCTCGAGCAACGTCACGCCAGCAAACTACCCGCGACACCGACCGCAGGTCGAGCCGAAGCGGTGATCATCGTTCGGCTAGAGAGGTCACCAGTACGAGGCCCTGCACCGGCACTGCATTCTCGGTGCGGATCGACGCTGCGTCGAGTTTGAGCAACCGCAGGCCCGCCGCGGCGACTGCCGTGCGCAGATAGGTTTCGCCATAAGCGAAGCGCAACGTCGGTAACAGCTTCGGCCCGTCGCCGGGATGGGTTTCCACTGTGAAGGAAAAGACCCCGTCCGGCGCGAGAACGCGCGCGACCGCGGCAACGACGGGCGCAAGATCGTTTAAGTACACGAACACGTCGGCGGCGACGGCAAGATGATATTTTCCGGCAGCGGCGATTTCACCGGCGAGAAAGTCGGATAAATCGCCGGTCGCCAGGCGGTCGTACAGGCCTTTGGTCGCAGCTTGCGCGACCATGGCTGGCGACAAGTCGACACCGACCAGCCAATCGACGAATGGCCGAAAGGCGCCGCCGGCGAGCCCGGTACCGCAGCCGAGGTCGAGCATCGCGCCGAAGCGCATCGGCCGCCTGGCCGCGCGCATCGCCGCATCGACCGCATCGCGCAGAAGCACCGGACCGCGATAGTTAAGATGCTCGGTCAGCGCCGCGTCGTAGCGTGACGCGTATTGGTCGAACAGCCGGCGCACATAGGTGTCGGTCATCGCCGGGGTGGCCTCGCCGGCGCCGAGCCGGGCAAGCTGCAGCCGGGCGCCGTGATAATCCGCCGGGTCGGCAACGCTAGCCCGCGCGAATGCCGCGACGGCGCCGTCGCGGCTGCCTAGCCGGTCGCGGATGGCGCCGAGCGCGAACCAGGCCGTGGCAAAGTTCGGCGTCAGCTCCACCGTCTGGACAAGAATATCAGCGGCGGCCGGCAGATCGCCGCGTGAGGCCAACTCGATCGCCGCTTTGTAGCGGCGGTCGGCGATCATATCGCCGGACGACACGAAGAGCGGGCCGGTCTCGGTCATTGCTGCGCAGCTTCCGGAATGACGTGCAGCGTTTATCTAACCTACATGCGTCCTGAAGACATCCTGGTGCCGACGCCGGCCGGCCTGTGCTGCAAACTCGGCAGATTTCATATCGATCCGACGCGCCCGGTCGAGCGGGCGCTGATCACGCACGCGCATTCCGATCACGCCCGTGCCGGACACGGCGCTGTGCTGGCGACCCAGGAGACGCTCGATCTGATGCGGCTGCGCTACGGCGACAATTTCGCCGGCACGCACCAAGCGATCGCTTACGGCGAGAACCTGCAGCTCGATGGCGCAACCGTCACGTTTCATCCCGCCGGCCATGTGCTTGGCTCGGCGCAGATCGCCGTTGCCGCGAACGGGATGCGCGTCGTCGCCTCCGGCGATTACAAGAACGTTGCCGATCCGACTTGCTCTCCGTTTGAGCTGATTGCCTGCGACGTCTTTATCACCGAGGCGACATTCGCGCTGCCGGTGTTCCGCCATGGCGATCCCGACGCCGAGATCGCGAAGCTTCTGCACTCGGCCGCGCTGTTTCCCGAGCGCGCCCACCTCGTCGGCGCTTATACGCTCGGCAAGGCGCAGCGCGTCATCGCGCTCCTGCGCCAAGCCGGTTACCACGCGCCAATCTATCTGCACGGCGCGATGGAAAGCATCACGCAGTATTACGTGAGCCGCGGCGTGGCGCTCGGCGAATTGCGTCCGGTGCGCGGCGCAAGCAAAACCGAACTCGCTGGCACTATCGCGCTCTGCCCGCCGTCAGCGCTCAAAGATGTGTCGACACGGCGCTTCCCCGAACCACTCACCGCCTTCGCCTCCGGCTGGATGCGGGTGCGCGCCCGCGCCCGGCAATACGGCGTCGAACTGCCCCTGGTGATCTCCGATCACGCCGATTGGGACGGCCTCACCGCCACCATCGCCGCGACCGGTGCCGGCGAAATCTGGGTCACGCACGGCCAGGAGGATGCGCTGGTGCACTGGTGCGCCACGCGCGGACTGAAAGCGCGGCCGCTCGACATCGTCGGCTATGGCGACGATGACGAGGAAGGCGAAACCGAACAATGAACCGCTTCGCCGAACTTCTCGACCGCCTCGCTTACGAGCCGGGCCGCAACAACAAGCTGCGGCTGATGACTGATTACTTCCGCACCACGCGCGATCCCGAGCGCGGCTGGGCGCTCGCCGCACTGACCGGGAGCTTGAGCTTTCCGCATGCCAAAGCGGGCCTCATCCGCAGCTTGATCGCCGAGCGCACCGACCCGGTATTGTTCGAACTGTCCTACGATTATGTCGGCGATCTTTCGGAAACCGTCGCGCTGATGTGGCCGCGTCATTTTCCATCCCCCCGCCCGGGCCGCGCTCGCGCCCGCCCGAGTGCAAGCTTGCTGGGGGAGGGTTGGGGAGGGGGGTCGAGAGTTGACGCGCGAGCGTTGACGGCTGTGGGTCACCTCACGACCCCCACCCGTATCCCCTCCCCACAAGGGGGAGGGGGAGAGCAAGCGGAACAACTTTCCCTCACCACCGTGATCGAAACCCTCGCCACGCTCGGCAAGGCGCAACTGCCGCAGCAGCTGGCGCGCTGGCTCGACGCGCTCGACGAGACCGGCCGCTGGGCCTTGATCAAACTCGTCACCGGCGGCTTGCGCATCGGCGTTTCGGCGCGGCTCGCCAAGGCGGCCGTCGCCGCGCTCGCCGGCAAGGATGCCCAGGAGATCGAGCTGCTCTGGCCCGGCCTGGCACCGCCCTATCGCGAACTTTTCGCCTGGCTCGAAGGTCGCGGCGAACAGCCCACAAGCCGCGATCCGGCGCCGTTCCGCCCGCCAATGCTAGCGCATGCGCTCGACGACGCCGATCTGCAAGACCTCGACGCAGCCGAATTCATGGCCGAGTGGAAATGGGACGGCATACGTGTCCAAGCGGTCGCCGGGCAGCCCGACAACAAACATAGCACCAGCCTGGTCGCCCGCCTCTATTCGCGCACCGGCGAGGACATTTCCAAAAGTTTCCCCGACCTCGTCGACGCCCTGCATCTTCCCGGCGCCATCGACGGCGAACTCCTGATCATGCGCGATCGCCGCGTGCAGTCCTTCAACGTGCTGCAACAGCGGCTTAATCGCAAAACCGTCAAACCGAAGCTTCTCGTCGAGTTTCCGGCCCATCTGCGCGCTTATGATCTTCTCGCCGACGGCGACGAGGATTTGCGCGGGCTGCCCTTCGCGGAACGCCGCAAGCGGCTCCAAGATTTCGTCGCGCGGCTTGGCGACAACCGAGTCGATTTGTCGCCGACGATCAAGTTCAAGACCTGGGACGAACTCATGGCGGCGCGGAAAAATCCGGCGGCCGCGGGCGCCGGCGAGGACGCCGCGGCGGTCGAAGGCGTTATGCTCAAGCGGCGCGACGCACTCTATTTGCCGGGCCGGCCGAAAGGCCCATGGTGGAAGTGGAAGCGCGATCCGTTCATCGTCGATGCGGTCTTGATGTACGCCCAACGCGGCCACGGCAAGCGCTCTTCGTACTATTCGGATTACACGTTCGGCGTCTGGAGCACAGGCGACGGCGGCGACGAGCTGGTGCCGGTGGGCAAAGCCTATTTCGGCTTCACCGACGAGGAATTGTTGCAGATCGACCGCTTCGTCCGCCGCAACACCACCGACCGTTTCGGTCCGGTGCGCGAGGTGGTGCATGAACCGGACCAGGGACTGGTGCTCGAAGTCGCCTTCGAGGGGCTGCAGCGCTCCACGCGCCATAAGTCCGGTCTCGCGATGCGATTTCCCCGCATCAACCGCCTGCGCTGGGACAAGCCGCCGGGAGAAGCCGACCGGTTGGAGCGGCTGGAGACGATGATCGAGCGCATCGAAGCGGGACAGGGGCGCACGCCGTGAGAAAACCCTCGCGCACGCGGACCGCAAAACTCCGCCATGGCCGGACGACCGATATTGACGCACTCCTGAAGTTTGAACGGGACTTCTTCACGTCCGATCACCGGATTTCACGGCGAAGCTTCCGCCGTTTCATAGCTTCGCCGAATTCAGCACTCATTGTCGCCGAGATCGGCGGACAGGTGGCCGGCTGTGCGCTGGTGCTTTATCGGCGCGGCTCCAAGCTTGCCCGGCTCTACACGATCGCGGTGGGGGCCAAGTTTCAACGGCGGGGCTTGGCGCGCCAGCTTTTGGCAGCGGCTGAGGACAATGCAAGGCGCCACGGCCGCCGGGGCATGCGGCTCGAAGTGCGAGAAGACGATGCTGGGGCCGTTACCCTCTATGAAACGTCCGACTACCGCCGCTTCGGCAGGCGCCGTCGCTATTATGACGACCGTATTGACGCGCTCTGCTTCGAAAAGGCGCTGGCGCGACCTTGGGGTCAGTCACGAGTCTCCCACAGGCTATCCTGACTCCGCTCCGCGAATCGGCTTTCATGGTGGACATTGCGGACGGCGCTGTCGCCAATCGATTCGATTCCGGCTATGACGAGTTGCGCCGTGCCTAACTTCGAAAGCATGATCGGCCCCGTTTTACATATTGGCATCGACTGGAAAGGGACCCGCCCATGACCGGCTGGGTAATCCTTGTCGACCAGTCCCGCGATCTGCCCAACGCCGAGACCCCACACAAGGTCATCACCACGAGCGAGTATCTGGCGCGGCCGCGGCTGTTCGACATCGGGCGTCCCAAGCTCGTTAATCTGGCGCGCTCTTACGCCTATCAGTCCAAGGGCTACTACGCCTCGCTCCTGGCCGAGGCGCGCGGCCACCGTGTGGTGCCGACCGTCGAGACCATGCTGGAGCTGCGCGAGCAGAAGCTCTACGAGCACGCGTTGCCGGAACTCGAAGAGGAGCTCAACCGCTGCGCCCGACGCGCCGATTTCCAGCCCGACGGCGAGTTCAAGCTGTTGGTCTGCTTCGGGCTGGCGCGCGACGAGCGCTTCGAGCCGTTCGGGCGGCTGCTATTCGATTGGTTCCGCTGCCCCGCGCTCGAAGTGATTATCGAACCGGGCGCGCGGCTGTCGATCGACCGCATCCGCCCGCGCAATATCACCCGGCTCGCCAACGGCGAAGGCGAATTCTTTCGCGAGTTGCTGCACAACCACACCAAGCGCGAATGGCGCGATCCCAAGGCGCGCTCGGTCGCCAAATACGATCTGGCCGTGCTCTACGACCCGAACGAGAGCGAGAAAACGGCACCGTCTTCGCCGAACTCGATCAAGCATTTTATCCGTATCGCCGAGAAATTGTCGGTCGACGTCGAGCCGATCACCAAGCGCCAGCTGGCCGAACTTGCCGAATTCGACGGCCTGTTCATTCGCGAGACCACATCGATCGACAATCACACCTACCGCTTTGCCCGGCGCGCCTGGCAGGAGAGCATGCCGGTCATCGACGACCCGATCTCGATGATCCGCTGCACCAACAAGGTGTTCCTAATGGAGCTGCTGCAGCAGAACCAGGTGCCGACGCCGCCGACGATCATCGTCAGCGAGGATACCGAGCCGGCCAAGGTCATCGATGAGCTCGGTCTGCCGCTGGTGGTGAAGATCCCCGACGGCTCGTTCTCGCGTGGCGTGCACAAGATCCAATCGGCGGCCGAGTTCGAGCGCATCTGCGATGAGCTGTTCGAAGAGACCGACCTGCTGCTGGCGCAGAAATTCCTGCCGACCGATTTCGACTGGCGCGTCGGCGTGCTGGCCGGCGAGCCACTGTTCGTTTGCCAGTATCGCATGGCGCGCGGCCATTGGCAGGTGGTGAAATACCGTCCGGATGGCTCGTCCCACGAGGGCGGGTTCCGCGCCTTTGACGTCGATCAGGCGCCGCCGCCGCTGATCGATATCGCGGTCCGCGCGGCGCGGCCGATCGGCGACGGATTTTACGGCGTCGACCTCAAGCAGACCGACAAAGGCATCGTCGTCATGGAGGTCAACGACAACCCCAATCTCGAACACGGCATCGAGGACGTCGTCGGCAAAGACGAGATCTGGATGCGCGTGCTGCGCTGGTTCATCGAGCGGTTCGAGCAATAAGAGCCTAACTCTCCGCCGACTTTTCGGGCACCTTCGCCACCTGATCCAGCGGCCAACGGGCGCGCGGCGCGAAATCCAGCGGATCGGTCAAGCCGAGCGCCAGGCGCTCGGCGCCGGCCCAGGCGATCATGGCGCCGTTGTCGGTGCAGAGCGCCGGCGGCGGCACCACCAGTTCCGCGCCGATTTCGAAAGCGACGCGATGCAGCACCTTGCGGATCGCCTGATTGGCGCCGACGCCGCCGGCGCAAACCAGCGCGTTGGGAACCCCGACCCGCTGGCGGAATATCCGCAGCCCGTTTCGCAGCCGATCTTTGACGACGTCGACCACCGCCTGCTGGAACGAAGCGCACAGATCGGCGACGTCCTGATCGGACAGCGGCGCGATCTTTTCCGCTTCGAGCCGCAACGCGGTTTTGAGCCCCGACAGCGAGAAATCGGCATCGCGGCGTCCGGTCATCGGCCGCGGCAGCGCAAAGCGTTCGGCGTCGCCTCGCGCAGCTTCCTTCTCGACCAACGGCCCGCCGGGATAGCCGAGCCCGAGCAATTTGGCCGTCTTGTCGAACGCCTCGCCGATGGCATCGTCGACCGTGCCGCCGAGGCGAAGATAGTCGCCCACCCCGCGCGCACCCAGGATTTGGGTATGGCCGCCGGAAGCGAGAAACAGGCAATAAGGAAACGGCGTTGCATTGGTCAGCCGTGCCGTGAGCGCATGCGCTTCGAGGTGGTTGACGGCCATCAGCGGTTTATCGTGCGCAAGCGCAATCGCCTTCGCCGTCGTCAGCCCGACGATGACGCCGCCGATCAGCCCCGGCCCGGCGGCGGCGGCGACACCGTCGAGGCTCGCGAAAGAGACATTCGCGTCGGCCATCGCCTTGGCGATGATGCGATCGAGCACCTCGACATGGGCGCGGGCGGCGATTTCCGGGACGACACCGCCAAATTCGGCGTGCTCGCTGATTTGCGACAGAACGACGTTGGCGAGGATCTGGCCGCGGCCTTCCGCGCTCCGCGCGACCACGGCTGCGGCGGTCTCGTCGCAAGTTGTTTCGATGCCGAGGATGACCATCGGTGTATTATAGACCCCTCATGGCGCAATCCTCGGCACGATCCTCGACCGCAACGTCCATTTTACGCGTCGGCTCGCGCGGTTCGCCGCTGGCGCTGGCCCAGGCGCGCGAGCTGCAAAGCCGCCTCGCCACGGCGTGTGGCCTCGCACCGGATCGGATCGAGATCAAGACCATCCGCACCACGGGCGACATAATTGTGGATCGGCCGCTCGCCGAGGCCGGCGGCAAGGGCCTTTTCACCAAGGAGATCGAGGAGGCGCTGCTCGCCGGCGCCATCGATATCGCGGTGCATTCGTCGAAAGACATGCCGACGGTGCTGCCGGGAGGTCTCGTGCTCGCGGCGTTTCTGCCGCGCGAGGACCCGCGCGACGCCTTGATCAGCCGCAAAGCCAAGAGCTTGCGCGACCTGCCGCAAGCCGCCGTGGTCGGCACCGCATCGCTGCGCCGGCAGGCCCTGCTCAAACGCCTGCGGCCGGATCTCGTCATCGTGCCGCTGCGCGGCAATGTCGAAACCCGGCTGCGCAAGCTCGAAAGCGGCAGCATCGATGCCACCGTGCTCGCGCTTGCCGGGCTCAAGCGGCTTGGGCTTGGCGCGGCGACAACTGCGGTGCTCGACATCGAGGATTATCTGCCGGCGGTGGGGCAAGGCGCGATCGGCATCGAAACCCGCGCGGACGATGCCGAGACCCGCGCGCTGGTCGCCGCCGTGAATGATCCCGACACCGCAATCGCGGTCACTGCCGAGCGGGCCTTCCTCGCCGTGCTCGACGGGTCCTGCCGCACGCCGATCGCCGGCCATGCCCGCGTCAGCGACGGGACGTTGCGCTTTCGCGGCATGATCGCCAAGACCGACGGCAGCGAAGCGCTGGATGTCCGGCGCGAGGGCGCCACCGCGGACGCAGCCGCGCTCGGCGCCGATGCCGCCCGCGAGCTTAAAAGCCGCGCCGGCGCCGGCTTTTTCGTGCGGGATTGAGCGATGCGTCTCCTGGTTACGCGCAGCCAGCCCGACGCCCTGCGTACTGCGCTCGCCTTGAAGACCCGCGGTCACGAGGCGATCGCGGCGCCGCTCTTCGAGATCGAGAATTTGTCCGCAATCGATCCCGATGCGGGGCCGTGGGACGCCATTTTGCTCACCAGCACCAACGCGTTGTGGGCTATCGCCGGCTTTGGGCGGAACGATGCGTGGCGCGATCTGCCCATTTTCGCGGTTGGCGAACGGACCGCGCAAGCCGCGCGCGATAGCACCTTCACGACCGTGGCTTCCGCCGATGGCAATGTCGGCGATCTTGCCAATCTGGTCGCTGCGCGGCTCAAGCCGCCGGCGCGGCTGCTTTACCTCGCCGGCGAGGTCCGCGCCGGGGACCTTGCCGGCGCCCTGCGGGCGAAGAATTTTGTCGTGGATGTGGTCGTGGTTTATCGCGCCTTCGTCGCGGAAACGCTTCCCGCCCAGGCTGCGGCGGCGCTCAGGGGCGAACTCGACGGCGTCTTGCATTATTCGCGGCGCAGCGCCGAGGTGTTTCTGACCGCCGCGCGCAATGCCGGCCTGCTCGAAGCGGCACTGACCAAGCCGGTGCATTATTGTCTGTCGGCCCGGGTTGCCGAGCCGCTTACTCAAGCTGGCGCCGCCAAGGTCCGCATTGCGGCACGGCCCGACGAGGCCGCATTGCTCGCGTTGTGCGGTTGAATCCGGACGTTTACGCTGAATTGCCAGGCTTTGTTCGCCGTGTTGCCGCTGCCGCCGCCGCGTACTATGCCGTGCCGGGACCGGCCGAGGGACCTTGATTCCCCGACCGCGCCGAACTCGCTTTGAGGACAGCATGACGAGCGAGCCTGACAGCAAACCAGGCCGGCGGCCGCCGACCATCGAACTTACGGCGACGGAAGTCGACCCGCCATCCGCAACGGGGGAATCCGGCGGCGCGGCGCTGGCCGGCGAACGGCAGGCGAAGGCCGATCAGCCACGCCAGCAAGCGTCGGCGCCGCGCGCGCCGAGCCGGCTGAAATCCCATGTTGTAAGCGGGATCATCGGGGCGATTGTCGCGCTCGCGATTGGCGCCGGACTTTGGATCGCGGGTTTTGCGCCGGCGCATCGGGTCGCATCTTCCGGCACTGATGCGCCCAATGGCGTTACGATCGATGCCATCGCGGCACGACTGGGCGATATTCAGCGCGAGCTCCACGCCCAGCCCAAATCCCCGCCGCCCGATTCGGCGACCGGGGCCGGCATCGACGCCGAAGCAAAGTCGCTTCGCGATTCCCTCGCGACGCTCAATCGCCGCCTCGACGACATCGCCGCAACGAGCCAAAGCGCGGCCAAACAGGCGGATGCCGCGCAAGCCGCGGCCGAGGCGGCGCAGAGCGCGAGTCAAAGCGCAAGTCAAACTGCAAGCCAGGCGGCAAGTCAGGCCGCAAGTCAGGCCGCAAGCCAGACCAATGTTCAGCGCAGCGATCTCGACGCTCTTTCGAATCGGATCGCGGCGTTGGAAAGCGCGGTGAAGTCGCTCTCCGAAAACGCCGCACCGCCGGTGCCCAGTGCAGATGACCAGGCGGCGCGATTGACCATCGCCGCTGCGGCGCTGCGTGCCGCCGTCGAACGCGGTGCGCCGTACCAAGCCGAGCTTAAGGCAGTGCAAGCACTTGGCGCCCAACCGAACGCCACTTCGCCGCTCGACGCTTTGGCCGCAACGGGCGTCCCGAGCGCCGCTGCATTGAGCAACGAACTTGCGGCGCTCGTGCCGGCCTTGCGGCGGGCCGCGCAGACAGCCTCCGGCACGACCGGTTTCCTCGATCGCTTGGCCGCCAACGCACAAAATCTCGTGCGCATTACACCGGTCGATGCACCGGCTGGCAACGATCCGTCGGCGGTCATCGCCCGGATCGAAGTTGACGCCGACCGCACCGACCTTGCCGCCGCGCTCAATGATGTTGCGGCGCTGCCGGATTCGGCAAAACCGCTTGCCGCCGGCTGGCTCGCGAAAGCGAAGGCGCGTGAGGCAGCGATCACGGCGAGCCGGCAGATCGCTGCCGCTGCGCTTGCGGGCTTAAGCAAACCGGCTTCGCAATGATCCGGATCGTTCTCTTCCTCATCGTGGTGGGCGCGTTGTCGCTTGGCGCCGTCTGGCTTGCCGACCGGCCGGGCGACGTCGTCGTCGTTTGGCAGGGCCTGCGCATCGAAACCTCGCTGATGGTGCTCGGCGCCGCGATCGTTGCGGCTGTGGTCGTCGTTGCGCTGATTTTCAGTCTTGTCCGCGCCATCGTGCGGTCGCCGGGCGCGCTGTCGCGGCATTTGCGCCGTCGCCGCGGGGTACGCGCCTATGAGGCGATTTCGAGCGGGCTCATTGCCGTTGGCTCCGGCGATATCGGCGCCGCGCAAAAGCATTCCGCTACAGTCAATCGGCTGATGCCCAGCGAGCCGCTGGCGCTCCTTCTGTCCGCACAATCGGCGCAGTTGGCGGGCGACCGCGATGGCGCCGACCGCGCCTTCCGCGCCATGACGGGCCGTGCCGACACCAAGCCGCTCGGCTTGCATGGCCTGTTCGTCGAGGCGCATCGCCGCAACGATCCGGCGAGCGCCCGGACCTATGCCGAGGAGGCCGTGCGCACCGCCCCGACGCTGCATTGGGCCAACAGAGCGGTGCTGGAGGCGCGGTGCAAAGACGGCGACTGGGCCGGCGCGCTCGCGCTCCTCGAAAGCAACGTGCGCAACCTTGCCAAGGAGATCTACCGCCGTCAGCGCGCAGTGCTGCTCACCGCGCGCGCCCATGCCGTGGAGCATGCCGACCACGACAGCGCCAAGACGATGGCGCTGGAGGCGCAGAAATTGGCGCCGACTTTGGTGCCCACGGCGGCGCTCGCCGCACGGCTCCTTGCCGAGGGCGGCCAGTTGCGCAAAGCGCGCCGCGTGATCGAAAAAGCCTGGCGCGCCAATCCGCATCCTGAATTGGCGCAAGCCTATAGCGAGCTGCGCTCCGGCAATTCCGCGCGCGACCGGCTCAACCGCATCGAGGCGCTGGCGAGCGGGGTGCCCGGCCATATCGAGGGTGCGCTGGCGGTCGCCCGCGCCGCGCTTGACGCCCAGGAATTCACCAAGGCGCGCGCCGCGCTGGCGCCCTATCTCCAAACCCCGACCAAGCGCATTGCACTCCTGATGGCCGATCTCGAACGTGTCGAGCGCAACGATGTGGGGCGCGCGCGCGAATGGCTGGCGCGCGCACTGCACGCCGCGCCCGATCCGGCCTGGACCGCCGACGGCCATGTTTCAGATCGGTGGCTGCCGGCTTCGCCGGTGACCGGACGGCTCGATGCGCTCGAATGGCGCGTGCCGCTCACCGGGACGGTGAGTGCGCCGGTCATCGAGCCGGCGCCGGCACCGGCGCGGCCGGTCGAAATCGCAGCCGAGCCGCCGCGCGAAACCACCGAGCCGCCTGTGGTTACCGAGGTTCTATCCTCTCGCCGCAACGAGCGACCGAACCCTGAGCCCAAAGTCGAGCTCCAGCCCGCGCCTGTCATTCCCCTGGTCCACGCCCCCGACGATCCCGGACCCGACACGGCGGAAGAAAATGAACCGCAAGCCGTCCAAGAGAACGGCGGCTGGCGCAAGATTTTCGGCTAAGGCGGCTTTATTCGGGGCTTTCCCGCGCTTGTTATTTCGGTTGGCAATATGCATTATACGCGGAATTATGCACTTCACAAACCGTGCCAACTGGCAATTGCAGGCCCAGTGATTCGGAGTGACGTGGCTTAGCCACTATTTTGCCTAGGTTTTTGGCGTTTCGCCTGGGACTTATCCCCACTTTTATTGCGGCTCTTTTTGGCGGCATCTCGCGGGGGTGGACCCGTCAGTAATGCCGCTCCCAACGCGGTTTCTAAGGTGAGAGGGTAGAGTGTAAGACTCCGTTTTACCGAGCCTTTTCCCGACTGACGGCGCGCGGATGATCTAAATCGGTTTGCCATGAAGGACCTGAATCATGTTCATAGACCGCGATGCAACTTACCGATGCACCGATGACAGACCCCCGCGACGAAATAGATCGCATCATCCAAGAGGCCGAGCGCAAGGCTTTTGAGCGCGGCTGGCAGGCGGCTTGTGCGGCTATAGGCGATCTCGCGAAGCATTTGCCGCTGTCAGCTTATCACATCGAGGCCGAATCCAGCAGCACGCCTCCAGAAGAGCGATTGGCCCGTCGCGGTCGTCCATCCGGTCGCGCCATCGACATCGTCGCCGACTGCATCGCCGCGCATCCCGGCATGAAAGGGGTCGAAATTGTGAAGGCGGCGCAAGAGGTCGATCCGACGATAAAGGAGCGCACCGTACGAACGTGCTTGCGGCGGCTGAGGCTGAACAAGATCATCTGGAGGCGCAGCGGCCTCTGGTATCCGAAACCGACGGAAAAGACGGAAGCCAAAAATGGAATTGGGGAGGCGGTTGGATCGCCTCCCCATTGAGGCCACGATTATGCCCGTGTGGCGAAACGGCAAACGCGGCGGCTTTGGGAGCCGCTATCCCTGGCAAGGGGGTTTATGGGTTCGAATCCCATCACGGGTACTCCGATTTTGCAATGATTATAAATAGTGATTCATGTCAGACGCGCATCAAGCACCACAACAACCACCCGAGCCGCCGGCGCCGACAGAGAATGCCCCGCGCTATCAATTCAATCATTTGGACGTCTCTGCTGTCGCGCTCATAGAGGCATGGTCGAAGACAACACATGCGCCCGATCATACGTGGACTCGCCGGCATGAATTATAATGCATAACGTTTCGCGACATGCCCCGGGCCAAGACCAACCCCCAACACAAGCCTGCCGCTGCGACCCCGGCTGCCGCCGCTATCGCCGCGTTCCTCACCGCGATCGGGCATGAGGTGCGGCGCAACCGCGCCAAGCGCGGCATGACACGCCGGCAATTGGCGCACGCTTCCGACACGTCCGAGCGCTATCTCGCCCAGATCGAGAGCGGCGCCGGCAATCCGTCGGCAAGCGTGCTGCGCGCCATCGCCGTCGCGCTCGACCTTCCGGCGGCTAGTTTGCTGTCGGCGAATGGCGCGCAGAGCGCGGCGCGCGGCAATATTCTCGATCTCGTCGCGCGAGTGCCAGAGGTCGAATTGCCGGAGCTCGCCAAGCTGATCGAGGCGCGCGTCGCACAGGCCGGCGGCCCCGACCGGGCGCGGCGGATCGCACTCGTCGGCTTGCGCGGCGCAGGCAAGTCGACACTCGGGCGGATGCTCGCCCAACATTTCGGCTGGCCCTTCATCGAGCTCGACCGGGTCGTCGAGGAGGACTACGGCGCCAGCGTTCCCGACCTGATCGAGATGGCCGGCACCGCAACGTTCCGCCGTCACGAGCGCGGCGCGCTTGACCGCGTCATCGCCACGCATGAGGCCGCAATCATCACCACGGCGGGCGGCATCGTCTCCAACCCCGAGACTTACGCGCTCCTGCTTCGCCGCAGCCACACGATCTGGATCAAGGCGCGGCCGGAAGATCACATGAGCCGGGTGATGGCGCAGGGCGATTTCCGGCCGATGGCGCAAAACCGCGAGGCGATGGCCGATCTCGTGGCGATCCTCGAGGCCCGCCGCGCCGACTACGCGCGCGCCGAAGCCGAGGTCGACACGTCCGGCGCCGCGCTGGAACAGAGTTTTGCGAAGTTGCTGCGCTTGGTGGATCAGATCGTTCTGCAGTCACAACTTTCACCTCCCCCCTTGAGGGGGAGGTCGATTTCCCACGATGCAATCGGGGGAAATCGAGTGGGGGGTGCCTGATGGCACCGCTGTTGACCCCCCTTCCCAACCCTCCCCCTCGAGGGGCGAGGGAGCACGCATTAGCCGACCAGGGCTTTCTCGATCTTCCGCCGCTGCGGCTCGAATACCGCATGATCGGGCCGCGGCCCGATGCGGCGCCGACGATCGTCATGCTGCATGAGGGCCTCGGCAGCGTGGCGTCGTGGGGCTCGTTTCCCGACCGGATCGCGGCCGCGACCGGCGCCGGCGTGTTCGTGTATTCGCGCGCCGGCTACGGCCGATCGGGTCCCGGCAAATTGCCGCGCTCGACCGCCTTCATGCATGAAGAGGCCTGCGAGGTTCTGCCGCGCGTGCTCGCGGCAATCGGCTTTCAACGCGGCCTGTTGCTCGGTCACAGCGACGGCGCTTCGATTGCCACCATCTATGCCGGCAGCGTGCAGGATCATCGCGTGCGCGGCCTCGTGCTGCTCGCGCCGCATTTTTTCGCCGAGGAGATCGGGCTCGCGGAGATTGCCCGCGCGCGCAAGTCGTTTGAGTCGGGGGGCTTGCGGGAAAAACTCAAGCTGTGGCACGCCGACGTCGATAGCGCATTCCGCTCGTGGAACGAGCCCTGGCTTAGCCCGGATATGCGCAAATGGGATATCACCGAAGCGCTCGGTTACATCCGCGTGCCGATCCTGATCGTGCAGGGTGAAAACGATCAATTTGGTACGCTCAAGCAACTCGGCGCGGCGCAACGGGAATGTTTCTGTCCGGTCGAGACCCTCGTGCTCCCCGGCATCCGCCATGTGCCGCAGCGTGAGGCCCCCGAACCCACGCTTAAGGCAGTCGCCGACTTCATCAATCGACTGCTTCGCGACCATCACGAAGCGGAACGGCGCGCCGATTCCGGGGTTGCCATATCATGAATTATAATGCATATTACGTTGGAATTCTCCGATTTCATGCACTATAATACACTGCCAGGGACACGCTGATGGACGACACCGAGCATTCCCCACTGCGGCCCTTGGCGAACGGCAAGACGCGGATCGATTTCCAGACCGAGCCGGCGCGCTATCGTCATTGGAAGCTCGCCATCGACGGCGACGTGGCGACGCTGACGATGGACGTCGACGAAAAGGCCGGGCTGTTCGAAGGCTACGATCTGAAGCTTAATTCCTACGATCTCGGCGTCGATATCGAGCTTGCCGATGCGATCGAGCGCCTGCGCTTTGAATATCCGCAAGTTCGCGCGCTGGTGCTGCGCTCGGCCAAGCCACGGGTGTTTTCAGCCGGCGCCAATATCCGCATGCTTGCCGGCGCCAGCCACCCGCACAAGGTCAATTTCTGCAAGTTCACCAACGAGACGCGCAACGGCATCGAGGATTTGAGCGAGCATTCCGGGCTCAAATCGATCTGCGCGATCAACGGCACCGCGGCCGGCGGCGGCTACGAACTGGCGCTGGCGACCGATTACATCATGCTGGTTGACGACGGCGCGGCGGCGGTTTCGCTGCCGGAATTGCCGTTGCTTGCGGTTTTGCCCGGCACCGGCGGCCTCACCCGCGTGTCCGATAAGCGCAAGGTCCGCCGCGACCACGCCGACGTGTTCTGCACCACCGAGGAAGGCGTCAAGGGCAAGCGCGCGGTCGAGTGGCGGCTCGTTGACGACGTCGTTGCCGGCTCGAAATTCGACGAGGCAATCGCCACGCGCGCCAAGGAATTTGCGGCGAAATCATCGCGCCAAGCCGCCGGGCCGGGCATTAAGCTCGCGCCGCTGGCGCGGACCTTTACTCCTGACGGCGTGGAGTACCGCGCAGTCGCGGTCGAATTCCTGCGCCATGAACGGCTCGCGACCATCACATTGCGAGGTCCCGCTGCGCCGCCGCCGGATTCCGCCGCAGCCATGGTGGCGCTCGGCGCCGATTTCTGGCCGCTCGCGCTCGCTCGCGAGCTCGACGACGCCATCCTGCATATCCGGCTCAACGAGCTCGATGTCGCGGCGATCGTCTTTAAATCGTCCGGCGATCCGGGTCAGGTGCTCGCTTACGATCGTTTTCTCGACGCCAACCGGGAACACTGGCTCGCGCGCGAAATCCGGCTCCTGTGGAAGCGCGTGCTCAAGCGCGTCGATCTCACCTCACGCTCGCTGGTCACGCTGATCGAGCCGGGTTCGTGCTTTGCCGGCACGCTTGCCGAACTGCCGTTGGCGTCCGACCGCTCCTACATGCTGATTGGTCTGCGCCACGGCGACAACAAGCCGCCGGCTGCGATTGCGCTCAGCGACGTCAATTTCGGCGCCTATCCGATGGCGAATGGATTAACGCGGCTCGAATGCCGCTTCCTCGCCAATCCGGCCGATCTCGATGCGGCGAAGGCCGAGCGCGGAAAAATGCTTGACGCCGCGCGCGCGCAGCAACTCGGCCTCGTCACCTTCGCGCTCGACGACATCGATTGGGACGACGAAGTGCGCGTGTTTCTTGAAGAGCGATCGAGCTTTTCGCCCGACGCGCTGACCGGTCTCGAAGCCAATCTGCGCTTTGCCGGACCGGAGACCATGGAATCGAAAATCTTTGCGCGGCTGACCGCCTGGCAGAACTGGATCTTCCAGCGCCCCAACGCGATTGGCGACGAGGGCGCGCTGAAACGCTACGGCACCGGTCAGAAGCCCGTGTTCGATACGAAGAGAGTGTGAGGACAGATGACAGAGGTCGGATGACGGAAGTCGGACAAGATGGCGGATACCGTCATCTGCCATCCGACATCTGACATCCATTCTGCTTCAGGGAGTCAGCGATGAGCACCATCGAAACCGTCGATTACACGACCAAAATCCCCAACAACGTCAATCTTGCCGAAGACCGGCAGGTGTTGCGCGCGCTCGAAAGCTGGCATCCCGGCTATATCGATTGGTGGATGGATATGGGGCCGGAAGGATTTCAGCAGGCGCGGGTTTATCTGCGCACCGCGGTCTCGGTCGACCCCAAAGGCTGGGCCAAGTTCGACTACGTGAAGATGCCCGACTACCGCTGGGGCATTCTGCTGGCGCCCCAGGAGCAAGACCGCAAAATCCCGTTCGGCCGCCATTACGGCGAGCCAGCCTGGCAGGACGTGCCGGGCGAATATCGCGCCATGCTGCGGCGCCTGATCGTGATCCAGGGCGACACCGAACCGGCTTCGGTCGAGCAGCAGCGCCATCTCGGCAAGACCGCGCCGTCGCTCTACGACTTGCGCAACGTCTTTCAGGTCAATGTCGAGGAAGGCCGCCATCTCTGGGCCATGGTCTACCTCTTGCAGAAATATTTCGGCCGCGACGGCCGCGAGGAAGCCGCCGAATTGTTGCAGCGGCGCTCCGGCGACGCCGACAAGCCGCGCATGCTCGGCGCCTTTAACGAAGCGACGCCGGACTGGCTGTCGTTCCACATGTTCACGTTCTTCACCGATCGCGACGGCAAGATGCAATTGGAGAGCCTGGCGCAATCCGGTTTCGATCCGCTGTCGCGCACCTGCCGCTTCATGCTGACCGAAGAAGCGCACCACATGTTCGTCGGGGAGACCGGCGTCGGCCGCACCATCCAGCGCACCTGCGAGGCGATGAAAGCTGCCGGCATCGAAGACCCGGGCGACATCGGGAAAATCCGCGCGCTCGGCGTCATCGACCTGCCGACGATGCAGAAAAAGCTCAATCTGCATTATACGCTCTCCCTCGATCTGTTCGGTTCGGAAGTGTCCACCAACGCGGCGAACACGTTCACCGCCGGACTGAAAGGCCGCTTCCAGGAGACCAAGATCGACGACGATCACCGGCTCGAACATTCGACTTATCCGGTGCTCAAATTCGTCAATGCCGAGATCAAGCGCGTCGACGAGCCGGCGCTGACCGCGATCAATATGCGGCTGCGCGACGATTACACCGCCGACTGCCAGCGCGGGCTCGATCGCTGGAACAAGATCATCGACAAGGTCGGCGTGGCGTTTAAATTCGTGCTGCCTCATGTCGGCTTCCACCGCCAGATCGGCGAGTTCAAGGACGTGCATGTTTCGCCGGAGGGACGGATCGTCGACGAGGCGACCTGGAGCCGCGACAAGGAGAAATGGCTGCCGTCGAAGGACGACGGCGATTTCATCGGCAGCCTGATGAAGCCGGTCACCGAGCCCGGCCAGTTCGCCGGGTGGATCGCGCCGCCGCGCATCGGCATCGACAACAAGCCGGGCGATTTCGAATACGTGAAAATCGCGGCGTAGTGTCATTCCGGGGCGGCCCGAAGGGCCGAGCCCGGAATCCATAGCCTCAGAACAGGCAGAACGGTCGCCGCGCTCATGCGGCGTGCATTGCGGTTATGGATTCCGGGCCCGCGCCTTTGGCGCGTCCCGGAATGACGAGGTCAGCCTAGATGGTTAATCGGGTCTTAACCTCACCGCACCTATGCTATTGCACCGGTAATGCGGCGGGCGGCCCCGCTGTCCACTGATGTATGTGATGACCCGCGAGTCTTTTCCTTCGCCCGTTCGCGCCACCGGATCGCGCTCGCCATTCGTGCGGACGCGGGAGCTCCTCGACGGCATTCCCCCGGGCAAGTCCGCGATCAGCCTCGCGGTCGGCGAGCCGCAGCATCCCATTCCGCCTTTTGTCGGCAAAATCATCGCCGAGCATGTCGCCGAGTTCGGCCGCTATCCGGCGAATAAGGGTCTCGATGCCTTCGCGGCGGCCGTCGCCAATTGGCTCGACCGGCGCTTTGTGCTGGAGCGCCCGGTCGATCCGGCGACGGAAGTGCTGGTGCTCAACGGCACGCGCGAGGGCCTCTTTCTCGCGGCGCTTGCCGCTAAGACCTGGGTGACGCCGCGCGCCGGCCGCCCGGCCATGCTCATCCCCAATCCGTTTTATGCCGCTTACGCCGCCGGCGCGATCGCAGCCGACTGCGAGCCGGTCTATCTGCCGACAACGCGGGCAACCGGCTTTCTCCCCGATCTCGACGCGTTGAGCGACGACCTGCTCGCGCGCACGGTCGCCTTCTACATCGCCTCGCCGTCGAATCCGCAAGGCGCAGTGGCCGATCGCGCCTATCTGTCGCGACTGACCGCGCTGGCGCGCCGCTTCGGCTTTTTGATTTTTTCGGACGAATGCTATTGCGAAATCTATAGCGATCGCCCGCCCGCGGGCATGCTCGAAGCGGCCGGCGCGGAATTTCAGAACGTCGCGGTGTTCCACTCGCTGTCGAAACGCTCGAGCCTGCCGGGGCTGCGCATCGGCTTTGTCGCCGGCGACCGGAGCTACCTCGCGGCCTTTCTCGAACTGCGCAATGTCGCCGCGCCGATGGTGCCGACGCCAATGCAACACGTCGCCATCGCCGCCTATGGCGATGAGAAGCACGTGGAAGAGAACCGGCGGCTGTACCGCGAGAAGATCGATCTGGCCGACCAGATCATCGGCGATCGCTACGGTTATCGCCGGCCGGCCGGCGGATTTTTCCTGTGGCTCGACGTGTCGGCGCAGGGCGGCAGCGAGGCGGCGACACTACGGCTGTGGCGCGAGGGGGGCTTGCGGGTGGTGCCCGGCCGCTATCTAGCGCACGAGCAGAAGGACGGCAGCAATCCCGGCGCGGACTATATCCGCGTCGCCATGGTCCACAGCAACGAGATCACCGCCGAGGCGATGCATCGCCTGCTCGCGGTGCTCGGCTGAGGCAAGAAGGGATCGACACAAGCGATGTCGATGATCGACCGCAGCCTCGACGGCATGGCCGCTCTGTCCGGCCAGCTCGGCGTCATGTTGCGCCGCCGCCTGCGCGAACTCGGCGGCGTGGTGCTGATCAGTCTCACCATGATGGCGGCGCTCGCGCTTGCCACCTGGTCGGTGGGGGATCCGTCGTTCAGCCACGCCACCGATGCGCCGGTCCATAATCTCCTGGGCGTGCCCGGCGCGATCGCCGCCGACCTGATGATGCAGCTTCTCGGGCTCGGCTCGCTGGCGCTGTTATTGCCGATCGCGATGTGGGGCTATCGGCTGCTCGGCCATCGATATCTCAGCCACGAGCGCCTGCGCGTGCTGCTTTGGCTGTGCGGCGCGGTGCTGACCGCCGCGTTCGCCTCGTGCCTGCCGCGAAGCCCGCGCTGGCCGCTGCCGTCGGGCCTAGGCGGCGTCGTCGGCGACGCCATGCTGCGGCTGCCTCCGATGTTGCTGCATGAGCCGCTGCTGGGAATGCACCGCATCGGCGCCGCCATCGTGCTCGGTATCGCGGCTTTGTTCGCCTTCGCCGGCGCGGCCGGCATTCTCTGGCGCGATACAATCGAGGAGGACGAAGACGCAGAGCCGGCAGAGGATGATGAAGCCGGCGAGGAAGCGGACGACGAGAGCGGCGGCTGGATATCGCTCGGCCTGCTGGCGCATTACCTCCTGAGTTTTCGCGCCCGGCTTTCGCGCCTGTTCCGCCGTCGGCCGCGCAGCCCGATCGGATCGCGCGAAGAGATCGGAGTATCGCAGCGGCGGGTCGAGCCGCGCTTCGACGGGACGGGGGAGCGCCATGTCGAAGGCGAAACAGACGACGAAGCGGAAGCGGCGCCGCGCGTGCGCAAGCCGCGCGCGCCGAGAGCGATCCGCCGCTCCGGAGGCTATGTTCTTCCTCCGCTCGAATTGCTGACGCCGCCGAGCAAAGTCGGCCGCGCTACCGTCAGCTCCGACATTTTGCAGGAAAACGCCACCGCGCTCGAAGGCGTGCTCGCGGATTTCGGCGTGCGCGGCGAGATCATCAATGCGCGGCCGGGTCCGGTGGTGACGCTTTACGAGCTGGAGCCCGCGCCGGGCATAAAGTCGTCGCGGGTCATCAGCCTCGCCGACGACATAGCGCGCTCCATGAGCGCGCTGTCCGCGCGCGTCGCCGTGGTTTCCGGCCGCAATGCCATCGGCATCGAGTTGCCGAACCCGACCCGCGAGAAGGTCTATTTACGCGAGCTCTTGGCGTCGCGCGATTATGCCGAGACGTCGGCGCGGCTGGCGCTCTGCCTCGGCAAGGGGATCGGCGGCGAAGCGGTACTGGTCGATCTGCAGCGCATGCCGCATCTGCTCATTGCTGGCACCACCGGCTCCGGCAAATCCGTCGCCATCAACACCATGATCCTCAGCCTGGTTTATCGGCTGCAGCCGGACCAATGCCGGTTGATCATGGTCGATCCCAAAATGCTCGAACTCTCCGTCTACGACGGCATTCCACATCTGCTCACGCCTGTCGTCACCGATCCGAAAAAGGCGGTGGTCGCGCTGAAATGGGCGGTGCGCGAAATGGAGGAGCGCTACAAGAAAATGTCGAAGCTCGGCGTGCGCAATGTCGACGGCTACAATGCGCGCGTCGCCGAGGCCAAAAGTAAAGGCGAAAAGCTCAGCCGCACCGTTCACACCGGCTACAATCGCGAGACCGGCGAGGCGATCTACGAGAACGAGGTGCTCGATCTCGAGCCGTTGCCCTACATCGTCGTCATCGTCGACGAGATGGCCGACCTGATGATGGTCGCCGGCAAGGACATCGAAGGCGCGGTGCAGCGCTTGGCGCAAATGGCGCGCGCCGCCGGCCTGCATGTCATCCTGGCGACGCAACGGCCGTCGGTCGACGTCATCACCGGCACGATCAAGGCCAATTTCCCGACCCGTATCTCGTTCCAGGTGACCTCGAAGATCGACAGCCGCACCATTCTCGGCGAACAAGGCGCCGAGCAGCTGCTCGGCCAGGGCGACATGCTTTACATGGCAGGCGGCGGCCGCATCAGCCGCGTGCATGGACCTTTCGTCTCCGACGAAGAGGTCGAAAAAGTCGTGCGCCACCTCAAAACGCAGGGCACGCCGGAATATCTGGAAGAGGTCACGGCCGAGGAGCCGCAGGACGAGGACGGCAATCCAATCTTCGACGCGACCGCGATGGGCGCCGAGGGTGGCGACCTCTATCAGCAGGCGGTGGCGATCGTCACGCGCGACCGCAAGGCTTCGACGAGCTACATCCAGCGCCGGCTGCAGATCGGCTACAACCGCGCAGCCTCGCTCATGGAGCGCATGGAACAAGAGGGCATCGTCGGCCAGCCCAACCACGCCGGCAAACGCGAAATCCTGGTCGAGGGCGCCGACGACGATGCCTATTGAGAATCGCGCGGCCGCGCCTTAAGCCTGGACAGGGAATGAGTAGCCGCGAATTCGCCATATCGGGCGTCTAGCGGACGGCGTTGGTCGCGGGCGTGCGCACGGATACATCAACGACATCAACGGGGCGTGGCGGCGGGAGAACGATATGGCGACAAGGGGCTTGGCTAAACTCGGCCCGGCGACGGTTTTGGCGGCATGCATCGGCGCCCTGAGTTTTCTCGGACCGACGGCCGCTTTTGCCGAAAACGTGCCGTTGCCGACACCGGCGCCACTGCCCAAAACCGGCGTTGTCGCGCCGCCAGCGGTGACCGACAGCATTGCCATTCCTTCCGCCCCGAGACCGCAGCCGTCGGCGGCGCAACCATCCCAGGCATCGCAATCCATACACATTCCCGGTTTTTTCCCGTTCTCCGACAAGGGCTCGGCAAACCAAGCGACCGCATTCGACGACAAGCAGCGCGCGCTGCTCGACCGCGTCAGCATGTATCTGTCGAGCATTCAGACCATGGTCGGGAATTTCGTCCAGATCGGGCCCGATGGCGGGCGCACCGAAGGCACGTTCTATTTGCAAAAGCCCGGCAAGGTGCGCTTCGAATACAATCCGCCGAGCCCGATCGATATCATCGCCGACGGCTCATCGGTCGTCGTGCGCGACCGCAAGCTCGCGACGCAGGATCTGTACCCGCTGTCGCAGACGCCGCTGCGCTACCTCTTGGCCGACCGCATCGATCTGCTGCGCGACACTGATGTCGTCAGCGTCTCGTCCGACGATACCTTCGCCACCGTCACTATCGAGCAAAAGCAATTAATGATCGGCACCGACAAGCTGATGATCATGTTCGACGCCAAGGATCTTACCCTCAAGCAATGGACCGTCACCGATCCGCAAGGGTTCGACACGACGGTCGCGGTCTATAACCTCGACACCATGAAAAAGCCGAATCCCGACCTGTTCGTCATCAACTACATGGGCAGTCAAGGCAACATCAGCAATCAGTGATTCAGGAATCTGCGATCGGTGGTCAGTCATCAGATTGTGGATACAGGAGATAATCTATACTTATTTCTTGAACCGATTACCGACTACTGATTACTGACTCCTGTGCGACTCACCCTCACAACCTGGAACATCAATTCGGTGCGGTTGCGCATCGATCTTGTTGCCAAGTTCATCAAAGCGGTCCGACCCGACATTCTTTGTCTGCAAGAGACGAAATGCCCGGACGACGCGTTTCCGCGCAAACGGTTCAAGCGGCTCGGCTACGACAACATCGCTCTCAACGGCCAGAAGGGCTATCACGGCGTCGTCGTGCTGTCGCGCCTGCCGTTCGAAAATTTCAATATTCAGAAGTTCTGCGGCAAGACCGACTGCCGCCATATCTCCGCGGTGTTCGGCGAGCGCGCCGGGCTGCGCGATCCCGTCACGGTGCATAACTTCTATGTCCCGGCTGGCGGCGATATTCCCGACCCGGCGGTAAATCCGAAGTTTGCCCATAAGCTCGCCTTCCTCGATGAGATGCGGGACTCGCCGGCTCTGCGCCCGGCGCCGTCCGTGCGCGCCATTCTCGTCGGCGATCTCAACGTCGCACCGCTCGAACATGACGTTTGGAGCCACAAGCAAATGCTGCGCGTCGTGTCGCATACGCCGATCGAGTGCGAGAAATTTACCGGCGCGTTGCGCGCGGGCGGCTGGATCGACAGCATGCGCCAGGTGACCCCGGAGCCGACCAAGCTCTACACGTGGTGGAGCTATCGTTCGCCGGACTGGGCGAGCGCTGACAAAGGCCGCCGTCTCGACCACGTCTTGACGTCGCCGATGCTGGCCGACCGCGTCGCCGGCATCGCCATTGCCAAGAATTACCGCGGCGCCTCACGGCCCTCCGATCACGTGCCGGTAACGGCGACGCTGGACGTGTAGCCGAATTATCGCGGCCCGTTGCCGTGCGTCAAGGCGGCGCGGACCTTCTCCATTTCGCGCGCCCACTGGTCGGCGCGCGCAGCGATCAGTTCGCATAACCGCTGCGCGGCGTCGGGATAGCTTTCGAGCATTTTCACAAACATCGTCCGCGAGATGCGCATCACCGCGGCATCCTCGCGAGCGGTGGCGGTAACTGGCCGGATCGTTTCCGCGAGCAGCGCCATTTCGCCAAGCAGCGTGCCTGGCTCGGCAATGATTTCGGCCTCCTGCTGTTGCGGCCTTAACCCAAACGATCCCAGCTGGATCACATATGCGCAGTCGGCAACCTCGCCGGCGGTGAACAGGACCTGGCCGGCTTGGACCGTATGACTTTCGGCGCCGATGGCGAGGATGCGCAATGCGCCGCCGCCCAGGGTACGGAAAATCGGCACTCGCTCAAGCAACGCAATGTCCGCCTCGATGGTCATGGCAACTCGCGATTACGGCACCAGTTTATAGCCGCCGGCTTCGGTCACCAGGATGGCGGGCGCGGCGACGTCCTTCTCGATCTTCTGCCGTAATCGGTAAATGTGCGTTTCCAGCGTATGGGTGGTGACGCCCGAATTGTAACCCCAGACTTCCTGCAAGAGCGTCTCGCGCGACACCGGCCGCTGACCGGCGCGATAAAGATAACGCAGGATCGAAGTTTCTTTCTCGGTCAGCCGCACTTTGTTGCCTTTGGGATTGAGCAAAAGCTTGGAGCTGGGGCGAAACGTATAGGGGCCAATCGTGAAGACCGCGTCCTCACTCGCCTCGTGCTGGCGAAGTTGGGCACGGATGCGCGCCAGCAGCACGGCAAACCGGAACGGCTTGGTCACGTAATCGTTGGCGCCGGATTCGAGGCCCAGGATGGTGTCGGAATCGGTATCGTGGCCAGTCAGCATGATGATCGGCGCCTTGAAGCCGTTCTTGCGCAGAATGCGCACGGCTTCACGGCCGTCGATGTCGGGCAGGCCGACGTCCATGATGACGAGATCGATCTGGCCGGCCTTGGCCGCCTGGACGCCCTTGCTGCCGTTCTCGACCGCCACCGCCTCGAACTCCTCATGCAGCGATAGCTGTTCGGTCAGCGCGTCGCGTAATTCGGGATCGTCATCGACGATAAGAATCTTCCGCGTATTCGGCATAAATTCCGAGCCCCGCCGCCGCTTTGCCGCGCCACCTGGCGCGAAGTACAAAGGCTGAGAATACAAGAGCGGACGCGGGTTGGGAATTCAGGGAATCCAAGGGGCCAGGGTGCGACGAACGTTTCGTTTCATTCGTATTCGCGCCCGGCCGGGCCGGCTTTCGCAGGGTTGGCTGTTCGCCGGCGCCAAGGCATTCAAGCCGTTGCGCGTGGCGCTCGGCCGCGCTGGGATCAAGGCGTCCAAGCGCGAAGGCGACGGCGCCACGCCAGCCGGCCGGTTTCACCCCATTCGCTTGTGGTGGCGCGCCGACCGCTTACCGCGGCCACGGACTTTGCTCCCGGTGCGCCGGATCGGACTTGACGACGCCTGGTGCGAAGACCCCGCAGACCGCCGCTATAATCAGGCGTTCCGCCGGTCGGCCAATGAACCAGGCGACCGGCTCTGCCGCGGCGACGGACTTTACGATCTGATCATCGAACTCGATCACAACACCCGACCACGCGTGGCCGGACGCGGCAGCGCGGTGTTCATCCATGTCGCCCGTGCCGGCTTTGGGCCGACCGCAGGCTGTGTCGCGCTGCGCCGGAGCGACTTGCTGGCGTTGCTCCCCCTAATTTCGTGCAAGACACGAATCTTCATTCACTACTAGCTCGGCCGTTGGCCGAAAATCGCGGTGCCGACGCGGACGTGGGTCGCGCCAAAGGCGATTGCCGTCGGAAAATCGGCACTCATCCCCATCGACAGGAGCTGCAGCCCGTTGCGGCGGGCGATCTTTGCCGTAAGCGCGAAGTGCGGAGCAGGCGCTTCGCCGTGCGGCGGGATGCACATGAGGCCGGAAATCTCAAGCCCATAACGATCGCGGCAGGCGGCGAGAAACGCATCCGCGTCTTGCGGCAGTAGCCCGGACTTTTGCGCTTCGGCGCCGGTATTGATTTCGGCGAACAGGAGCGGGTGCCGATTCTGGTTCGCAATTTCTTTGGCCAACGCCTCGGCAAGGCTCGCGCGATCGACCGAATGAATGGCGTCGAACAGCGCCACAGCATCCTTGGCCTTGTTCGACTGCAGCGAGCCGACCAAATGCAACTCGATGCCGCCGTCGCGCGCGGCGTGTCGCGCAATCAGTGGCGGCCATTTGGCCTTTGCCTCCTGCACGCGGTTTTCGCCGAAAATGCGTTGGCCGGCGGCGATCACCGGCTCGATCGCATCGGCGCCGAATGTCTTCGACACCGCCACCAGCGTGACGCTTGCAGGATCGCGTCCGGCATCGCGAGCAGCCCGTGCGATTTCCCCGCGCACCGCCGCGATGCCGCCCTGTCGATTCATGGTTTCCATTGGGTCAACGATGGCACGAACAGTTTAGCGATGGGACGAGGTCCATCTTTACGCGCGCCCGCTAATTTATGGAACCGGGGCGGGAAGCGGCAGAATGTCGGACGGTCAAGCACAAACGCAAATCGCGTCGCTGCGGCGCCAGCCTTTTCTCAGCATTCGCGCCCGGCTGATCGTGCTCGCACTTTTGGCGATCGCTCCATTGATGGTCGAGCGGGTCCACGGGCTCGAAAAGGCCCGTGCCGCACGCATCGAAAGCGCCAATGCCGAGGTGGCCGACCTTGCCCGGCGCGGCGTCGAGGCGCAGCGGCAAATCATTTATTCGGTCCGCGCGCTGGTTCAGCTTGTGTCGCGGGTCTATGCCAGGCTGCCGCTCAATTCATCGAGCTGCAATCGTTACATGGCCGATCTGACGACGAATATTCCGTGGATCCGCGACGTTTCCATCGCCGGCACCGACGGGCGCATCAAGTGTTCGACCGAACCCTTGGCGGTCGGACTGAATGTTTCCGACCGCCCGCACTTTCAGAGCGCACTGCATTCGCATGAATTCGCGCTCAGCGATTATCTGATCAATCGGATCAACCAAGTGCCGAGTTTGGTCGCCACTTTTCCGGCCATCGCAGACGATGGCTCGCTCAAGGGCGTCGTGCTCGCGGTCATCAATCTACAATGGATCGGGGATCTTGCGGCGAGCGCCGCGCAGCACTCCAACGCATCGGTCGTGCTGCTCGACGGCAACGGGACGCTCGTTGCCGGCTCGGTCGACCAGCAGGACTTTATCGGCAAGCGGTTCGCCGGCCACGCCTTAACACGTGAAATACTCGCCAACGACGAAGGCGCGATCACGGCGGTAGGCTTTGACGGCGTTCGTCGTATCTTCGCTTATGCCCGCGTGCCGTGGACTCGCGCGCGGCTCGCAGTCGGCCTCGACGAAAGCAGCGTGCATAGCGGCATCGACACCGAACTCGACTTCGCCTACCTGCAACTTGGCGCGTTTGGCACGTTCGTCCTGCTCCTGGCTTGGTTCGGCGGCGAACAGCTCGTGGTGCGGCCGATCCGCTCGCTGGTGCATACCGCAACGCGTTTCGGACGCGGCGATCTGCATGTGCGCGCCTCGCAAGAGCCTTGGGTCGCCGAATTCGCGCCGCTGGCGGCTGCTCTCGACGATATGGCGGCCAAGCTCGCCGAGCGCGAAGAGGAATTGCGGATCGCCAATCAGCACCTTGAGGAATTGGCGAGCCTCGATGGGTTGAGCGGGCTCGCCAACCGGCGCGGCTTCGACCGCGAGCTCGAGCGCGAATGGGGTCACGCCAGCGAGAAGTGCGAGCCGTTGGCGTTGATGATGGTCGATATCGACCACTTCAAGCTGTTCAACGACCGTTACGGCCACGTCGCCGGCGACACCTGTCTGCGCGCGGTCGGCGAAACGCTTTCGCTGGTGACGCTCGACGAGGCCGTGCTGGTCGCCCGCTACGGCGGCGAAGAATTCGCGCTGCTGTTGCCCGGCCTCGATCTCGAACGCGCCGCCGCGATTGCCGACGACGCGCGCAAAGCGGTCGAAGACCTGCTGATCAATCATTCGGAATCGCCTTGCGGTCACGTCACCGTCAGCATCGGCGTTGAATCCACGGTGCCGGACAAATTTCAAACCTCCGCCGATCTGGTCGAGGCGGCCGACAATGCGCTCTATGCCGCGAAACGCCGTGGCCGCAATAACGTGGTCGCGCACGGGCGCCCGCTGCTGCGCGCGGCGTCCTGAGCGAGCGACGCGAAACTTCGGAATCGGGACATTAAGATCGACGCGGCGTCTTCGTTTTCTGTCGCGCCTGCTTCCCCGATACGGCCTTACGCTTCTTTTTCGGCGGCGCCCAGATCATGCCCTCAAGCTTCATGCCATCCGGATCGGTGAAGTAGACCGCGTAATAATTGCGGCCGTAATACTCGCCGGGCGGATCGACGACGTTCATTCCATTGTCTTCAAGAAAGGCGCCCAGCGCGTCGACGTCTTTGCGGCTTGCCAGCTCGAACGCATAGTGGTGAAAGCCGATGTCACCTTTGCGATATTTATGTTTCTTGCCTCGGGCGTCGGCCTCGGCGATCCACAATAGAGTTTTGCCGTTGCTCCATCCGGCCATGTCCGCGTACTCATGCTTGAGCTTGAAACCGAGGAACTTTAGCAGCTTGCCGTAAAACTCCTTGGAGCGCGTAAAGTCGCCCACGCTCAGGACCAGATGATCGATGCCGACGACGCGGGGCATGGGATTGTCCTCATCAGTGGCGGGTTGCTCTTATCCGGGCTGGGGCGGTAAATATCAATTCCCATGCTCGCTACTTTGTTCGACAAAATCTGGGACTTCCATCGCGTCGGCCAACGCGCCGACGGCCGCGATCTTATCTATATCGATCGCCACGTTCTCCACGAACTGCATGCGCATCACGCTTTTGCTCAACTGCAGAAGCAGCGGCGGCGGGTGCATCGCCCGGACCTGACTTTTGCGGTGCAGGACCATACCGTCGCGACCAAGCCCGGCCGCGACGACGACACCAACCCATCGGGCAGCGCTTTTATCAAGGCAATGCGCCAGGGTTGCCGGGAGAACGGCATCAGGCTCTTTGATGTCGACGATCCCGAGCAGGGCATCTCGCATGTGGTGGCCCCGGAACTCGGCATCGTCCTGCCGGGCGCGACGCATGCGGTTCCTGACAGCCATGCCAGCACCGTCGGCGGGGTCGGCGCACTCGCTTTTGGCTGCGGCACGAGCGAGCTCGCGCATATCCTCGTCACCCAGGTCATGGCGCTCAAGCGTCCGCAGCGCATGCGCGTGCGTCTCGACGGCTATCCCGGACCGCATGTCAACGCCAAGGACGTCGCGCTCCGGCTCATTGCCGAGCTCGGAGTGGCGGGCGCGCGTGGTTTTGTCGTGGAATATGCCGGCGCGGCCGTGCGCGCCATGCCGATCGAGCAGCGCATGACACTCTGCAATCTCAACATCGAAATGGGCGGCCGCTCCGGTTTCGTTGCGCCCGACGATGCGACCTTCGCCTGGCTCGCAGGCCGGTCCCATGTTCCGCAAGGCGCGCGATGGGACCGCGCGCTCGAATATTGGCGCACGCTGAAAACGGACGATGACGCCACCTTCGACCGCGAGGTCGTGCTCGATTGCGCAAGCCTCGAACCGCAGATCACCTGGGGCACCGATCCAAGCCAAGTCGTCGGCATTTCCGGCCGCGTACCCGAGCCGAGCGCGGTCGATCCGAGCCGGCGTGCCGCTGCGGAAAGCGCCTTCGCCTATATGGGACTCGTTCCGGGAACGCCGCTCGCCGGTCTGCCGGTCAATCGCGTCTTCATCGGTTCCTGCACCAATAGCCGCCTGCCGGATTTACAGACAGCCGCCGCGATAGTGCGCGGACGGCATGTCGCCGCGGGCGTGATCGCGATGGTCGTGCCCGGCTCGTCGAGCGTGAAGCGCGCGGCGGAAGCGGCGGGGCTCGACCGCGTGTTTCGCGATGCCGGTTTCTTCTGGGGCGAGTCCGGCTGCTCCATGTGCGCCGGCGGAAATGGCGACCGCGGCGAGCCCGGCGAGCGTTGCGTATCGACCACCAATCGCAATTTCGAGAACCGGCAAGGGCCGAAAGTGCGCACCCATCTCGCAAGCCCGGCGACCGCGGCGGCCACCGCGATTGCCGGGCGCATCGCCGACGTGCGCCAATTGCCGGCGGGAGCGGCGTAATGCAGCCCTTCGCCAGTCATACCGGCATCGCCGCGCCGCTGCTCAAGAGCGACATCAATACCGATCAGATTGCGCCGATCATGCATTCGCGCAGTCTCAAAGAGGACTACAAGGCGATGCTGTTTCACCGCGCGCGGCTGCGCGAAGACGGCAGCGAAGATCCGGATTTCGTCCTCAACAGACCGCAGTTTCGCGGCGCCGGCATTCTCGTCACCGGCCATAATTTCGGCGCCGGCTCGTCGCGCAAATCCGCGGTGTGGAGCATGCTGGCGAACAATATTCGCGTCATCGTGGCGAAGAGCTTTGCCGATATCTATCGCGAAAACTGCCTGCAGAACGGCTTATTGCCGGTGGTGCTCGATTCGCAACATGCCGATGCTTTCATCGACCGCGTTGTCGCCGCCGACGGCGCAGCGCCGTTTACCGTCGATCTCGTAGCGCTGCGCATCCATGGTCCGGGTGGGTCGGACATCGCCTTCGAAATATCGGCCGCGGATCGCACGCGGCTCCTCGAAGGGCTCGACGATATCGGCATGACGCTCAAGCATCTGGATGAAATCGTCGACTGGGAACGCCGCGCGGCGGCTGCGCAGCCGTGGCTGCAGAGCGCACAGGACAACCGCAAACCGGTGCAGGACGAGAAGGAGACCGCGTGATGAACGTGCGCAAGAAATTCCGGGCCATCATGGCGGGTCAGCGGCTTGTGCTGATGCCCGGCGCCTACGACGCGCTGTCGGCGCGGATCATGGAAGCCGAAGGTTTCGAGGCTATCTGCGCCGGCGGCTATGCCGCCATCGGTTCGATGCTCGCGCAGCCCGATACCGGCCAGTCCAACATGCGCGACTATGCCGACCATTACGGGCGCATCTGCGCCGCCGTCGACGTGCCGGTCTACGTCGATGCCGATACCGGTTTCGGCGGCGTCAACAATGTGCGGCAGATGGTGCGCGCATTCGAGGCTGCCGGCGTTGCCGGCGTCTTCATAAGCGATCAGGTGTTTCCCAATCGCTGCGGTTACCTGCCGGGCAAACAGGTGATCCCCGTCGAGCAGATGCTGGCTAAGATCAAGGCTGCGCTCGACGCCCGGCGCGATCCCGACTTTTATATTGCCGGACGCACCGACGCCGCCAGAGTGGAAGGCCTCAACGCGGCAATCGACCGGTGCCGATTGTTCATGGATGCCGGCGCCGACATGGCGAAGCCCATGGGCGTCGACACGATCGACGATATCAAGCGCGTCATTCGTGAAGTCGGCGGACCGCATATGGCGACGCTGTCGCAGGCGGCAGGATTTAAGCAACGGAGCCTGGCGGAACTCGAGGCCGCGGGCGTGGTCGCAGCTACATTTCCGTCGATCGCGCTGTTCGCCGCGGCGCATGCCGTGCGCAATGTGTTGCGCATCCTTAAGCGGGAGAATTCGCTGACGCCAACTTTCGAGCACCTGCTGCCGCTCGACGACTATTACGCGCTGGTCGGCCTCAAGGAGCAGTTGGCACGCGAGGAAAGCTACGACCGAGCCGCGGCGGCGCTCGTCCATCAGCGAGCGGCGGAATAGACACCATCGGCCGCCATCCGCCAGGATCGAAACAGAGCCGCCAAAAAGAAAGGGGCCGGCGCGAAGCCGGCCCTTCCCCCATACAATTGCCGTACGGCATTTACCCCTTGGTAACAACCGGCGGCGGGGCCTTACCCTTACCGGTCTGAGCGCAGCCCGCGATGCTCAGGAGAGCCAGCACCGCAGCTGTTGCTATAGCGATCTTCTTCATAGGGTACTCCCCCTTGTCATGACGGGATTAACCATACAGACGGCCCCAGCGGTCCTCTAGTGCTGAAAAGACACAGTCACGATCTGATTGCAGGCCATTCTGAGTTCCAATTAAGCCCAAAGAAGTCGCCACCTGAATTTGCATGAAGAGCCTTTAAATTCATGAGCTTGGCAGCCGATTTTGTGGCCGTTTCCGTTTTGAGACGCTTGACGCCGTGAGCGTTGCAAATTTGGCGCACCCGGGAAAATCCACCATGGCCGCCGAACATTTGCCATCGGGCAGGGGGCAATTGTTGCTAGCATCGCAGCGGAAGCGATGGACCGAAACCGAATCGCACCGGGCCAGCGCCATCGTAGATATTTGGCCAGCGGACTAGCCCCTTCGCTCGCGGGCTATGAGTACGCGTCACGGTCACTCGTCACGATTACTTGGAGGGCAGCATGCGGCATAGGCTGAGCGACCATCTCCGGCCCGTTCGGCTGGCAACCGCCTTCGCCTTGACCGCGCTCGCTGGACTGGGACTTGCCGGGGCAAATGCGCAGGATACACACGCGATCTTAAGGGCCGCCAATTCGCGGACGCCCGTCATTACCACCGGGTCCGGCGCCTATTACATCGAGTTTCGGTCGCGCTACTCGTGGGATTACGGTCACACTTATCTCGTTCATGCCAAAGTCGGTGAAAAACCTACCAAGAACGACGTTGCCGGGCTGTCTCCGGTCGGCGACGATTCGACGGCCTGGGTGATCGGCCATTACGTCCCTGTGCCGGCCGAAACGGGATGGACCGATGGCGATCTCGAGGACAAATACGTGACGGCGCGCTTTCGCGTCCTGATGAACAAGGACGAATACGATCGCGTTTTGGCCTACATCAAGGATCTGCAAAGCCGTTCGCATGTATGGAGCGCAGAACTCTATAACTGTAACGCCTTTGTGGGCGACGTCGCGAAATTCATGGGACTGAAGGTGCCAGCCTCGGCGCTGATCTATCCCAAGGTTTTCGTGACACACCTTCGCCTGATTAATACCGGACATCCGGAAGCAGCGGAGACGCTGGTCAGCGACAACGTCAAGGAAATGAACAATCCGACGCGCGACGGCCGCGCCATGATCAACAATCATGTCTATACGATCGGGTCCAATGGCGAACCCGAATCGAGAGTCGTGCGGGCGACGCCGGCCCCCAGAATCACGATCGGCCCAGTCGAGGTCTCGAGCAGAAACGGAAACTAGGCCGCCACCTTCGAGACCTCTCTCTCAATGACGGACCAAACGTGCAAATAGCAAGATTCTGCGTGATTGCCGCATTGGCGGCTGGATTTGCCCTTTCTGGCTGCTCTACGAATGCGACTCAAGACAAGGCGTCCGTCGGCGGCTCCGCCAATTCCGCCGACAGCGCCCCTGCCAGCGTCGGGCAGCGCGACCTCACCGCGGCGGAAAAGAAAGCCATTGTCGAAGCGATCGCGCCGTCGCTACGCAATCCTGCATCGGCGAAATACCGATGGGCGAAGTTTCCAGCTATCGTGACGGACGACTCCGTTAATTATTGCTCCATCGTGAACGCGCAAAGCCCCTATCCAGCTTACGACGGCGAACAGGCCTACATTGTGGAAGCAAGGATGACCGGCAACAAAGTGACGTCCGCCGTGATGGGCCTCATCGCCGGCGGCAAAGACAGGGCCATCGTGGCGACGATGTGCGCGAAGTACGGTCTCGACCCCAACAAATCCAGCTGACCGGCGCTTCCGCTCTACCTCACCGCGCGATCTACGCCCGCGGCGTCCATTCCTCGACGCTGGCGCCGGCCAGCGAGCGCACCCGCTCTTCATCCTTGGCGAATTCGGCAGCGGGGCCGGAATAGACGACGTGGCCATCGTCGAGCACATAGGCACGATCTGCGACTTCAACGGCGGCGCGCACATTCTGCTCGACTAGCAACACTGAAATCCCCTGCGCGCGCGCCGAGGTAACAACCTTGAACACATCTTGCACAATCAAGGGCGCGAGACCTTGGCTGGGCTCGTCGAGAAGCAGGAGTTTCGGGTTCAATAACAGCGCGCGGGCGATCGCCAGCATTTCCTGCTCGCCGCCGGACAATTGCCGGCCCTTGTTGCCTTTGCGTTCGGCGAGCCGCGGAAACAGCTCGTAGATGCGTGCGATCGTCCAGGGCCCCGGCCTTTCGATCGGCACTTTGAGGTTTTCCTCGACCGTGAGATTGGGAAATATGCGCCGCCCCTCGGGGACATAGCCGACGCCGAGACCAGCAACCCGATATGGCGGCCAGTCGGTTGTGGCGTGGCCGAAAATGCGGATCGCTCCGTCGTGCGCGTGGGTTAGCCCGACGAGGCTGCGCAAGGTGGTGGTCTTGCCGGCGCCGTTGCGGCCGAGCAGCGTGACGATCTCGCCTTGCCGCACCTCGAGGCCGACGCCGTGCAGGATGTGGCTCTTGCCGTAATAGGTGTGGAGGCCTTCGGCCTCGAGCACGACGGCGCTCACGCTGCTACCTTTCCCAAATATGCCGCTTGCACCGCTTCGTTGGCGGCAATCTCCTGCGGCGTGCCTTCAGCGAGGAATTTACCCTGATCGAGCACCATGATGCGGTCGGCAAGATGAAAGACGACGCGCATGTCGTGCTCAATCAACACGATCGTCAGTTTATGGTCGCGATGCAGTTTCCGAATCAATTGGGTGATGTCGTAGGTTTCCTGGTCGCCCATGCCGGCGGTCGGCTCGTCGAGCAGCAGGAGCCGCGGCTTGAGCGCGAGCGCCATCATGATCTCGGTGGCGCGCTGGTCGCCGTGGGCGAGCTCGCCGACCAATCTGTCGGCTTTTTCCGTCAGGCCGCTCATTTCCAACAGGTCGATGACCCGCGCCTTGACCTCGCCATCGTCATCCTGCGACTGCCACACCCGCAAGCGATAGCCGCTGGCCACTTCGACCGCGATTCGCAAGTTTTCCCGGATGGTCAGTTCCGGGAACACTTCGGTGATTTGGAAAGTGCGGGCGATGCCGCGCCACACCCGCCGCGCCGGCAAGAGATAAGTGACGTCCTCGCCGTCAAAAGTAATGCGGCCCGCACTCGGCGTGAGGAATCCACTGATCAGGTTGAAGAAGGTGGTCTTGCCGGCGCCGTTGGGGCCGATCACAGCCCGCAATTCGCCGGGCTCGACCGTCATCGACACATCGTTGACGGCGACCAGACTGCCGAAATGCTTGGAGACTTTTTCAACGCGCAATAGACTCACGATGTCGCCTTTCGCCGAATGATGCCAAGAGCGCCGCGCGCAAAGAACAGCACGATCAGCACGAAAAACCGACCGATGAACGACGTCCAGTTCTCAGTATGGCTGGAAATGCAGTCCTGCAGCACGAGAAAGATCGCGGAACCGATCAGCGGCATTGGGTGCCGGTGACGCTGTCGGTATGCCCACCGGGCTCGATGTGACACACGCCCCTCTGGACGCTGGCGTTCGCCAGCGCCGAATTGACGTTGCCAAGCAAGAATTCGATTTTGTCGCGGTCGATGAGCTTAAGCGCCTTCTGCCACCGCGGCGGCGGTGTCACCGCCGGTCGTTGAACGGGGACGCTAACAAGATCCTCGGACATCATCCTCTTTCCTCAACCTTGCTTGGCTCTTATCTGACGGCCAGCCATTTATGTCCAAACGGCCGTTTTCTTCAATCAAACGAAGGTCGCATAACAAGGGGTGGTCTCAACCGGTCGACGCAACACCTTCCTTTAGCAGTTTGCTGAAGAACCTGGAAAGTAGCACATTTTCCTGTTTTTGCCTGATTGAAGTTTTGGGCGGTCGGGGTGTTGGGAGCGGATGCCGACCTAGGCCGCCAGTAGTTTAGGGATGCGGATCAGGTTGTAAGCGATCAGATTGAGAATGAAGTCGGTAGCGACACTGGCTATGCCACGATGTTTGGTCTTGCGCATCGTGCCGTGCTGTTTGCCCCAGCCGAAGATGCATTCGGTCATCGCCCGGCACGATTGCGACATGCCGTAGCCTTCGTGCCGCGTGGTGCGTCCGTCGATGGCGCTCTGCCGGCGCTTGCCGGTTGCGGTGATGCTGTCGTTCTGCGTCACGTGCGGTGTGACGTTGATGGCGCGCAGATTGGCCACATGATTGGCCGTGTCATAGGCCTTGTCTTCGCCCACCGTGATGCGGCGGCCACCAGCAACGCGCTCAGTAACTGCTCTGGAGGAATCGAGGGACGGCCTTCGCTCGCGTAGAGCTTCGAAATGCTACGGTTCAGCTCGCCCAGCACATCGCGCACGAGCTCCCGGATCTTCCGCAGCGGGTGGTTCGCCGGCACCCGCGCCTCGGGCATGATGTACGAAAACAACCCGCCCTGATCCACAAATGCACCCCGCATCCCAGCCTCCACCGATTCGTGATAAAAAACTGAATCACGGCACTCTCGCGATGGCGAGAGGTTTTTCAGCAGACTGTTAGAGAGCAAAGATCGATTATAGGCTGATAAGTCAGAGACTTTGTTGTGAACGAGGGCGGCAGAGAAAATTACGTTGTAAAATAGCTGGCTGCGGAGGGACTCGCTGAAAGCGTTTGGGCGAGCGTTTGGCAAGCCGTTATCGTTATGTATTGCCAGTTGCTCCTCGTGTTGCGTCGACCGGTTGAACTGACCAGGCGAAATGCGACGCGAACGGCCGGTTGCAGATCGCGAGAGCGAAATCGCAACGCCCATTTCTTAGTCACTGCAATCGCGCTGAGCCACTTCGGAAACGCCTGTCGCCGATTAAAGTTCAATTGGGCCCTTGCCCCACCGACGGTGAGACAAAGCGTCGCTCCCCTGCGAGCGTAGACAGAGCGGGCCCAAGCCAAGATGAATCGCAAGGACCGCTGCGAAATTGCGGTTAGCGGCGAAAGCACCGGTGCGCCGCGCTTTAGTTGTCTTTGGCAACCATCACGGCGACAGATACATCGTGCGGGCGTCGGCGGCGAAGGCCTTGCGCGAGTCCGGATCGAGATAAAACATGTGGCCGCCGCGGTAGAGTTTCAGCTCGGTGCGCTCTTCGCCTTGGAACGGCGGCAGGTGCTGCAGCAGATAGCGCGTCACCGCATAGGGCGTAACCATGTCGCTATAGCCGTGAGCGATCATGAGCCGAAATGACGGCGTCAGCGCGAGCAGCTCGCGCAGATCATCCATGACGCTCGGCTGGCCGTGGCCGCGCTCCCAATCCCATTTTCTGGAAATGCTGCCGTCGAGCAGGTTGTAGGTCATCTCGATCTTAAAACCGAGCTCGTCGCGCGCATAGCCGACGAATGCGCCGCCGTATGCGCGGACCATGCCATCGAGGATCGGATCCGGGCCCTCCGCCGTCGGCGTCTCAGGATAGGGGTCGTCGGACGCAAAGGTCGCGTCATAATGGCTGACGACTTTGTGATCGCCGGCAAGATTCTTGATGTAATCGTCGCCGATAAAGCCGCGCGATTGCGTGATCGCATCCACGGACACGCCGGTAATTTTTGCGACCCGCGCGTAGAAATTCTTCGCCGCGTCGCCCTGCGGCGGCGCACCGGCCAGCGTGGTGAGATAATCGTTGAGCGCAAAATGCTCGGCCTGCGCCAGCGCTTCGTTGCTGAATGCGCCTTTACGCTCGAGCTCGGCCGCCGCGAGCGACGGCAATTGCAATGCCGCGCCGAGCGCGAAGCGGTCGCCGCCGAACTGGAACGCGCCGTCGAGCATCGGCGACAACATCAAAATCCCGGACACCACGATACCCTGATCGCTCTGCAGCAGGCGCGCGACCTTGGCGGCGCGAAAACCGCCGTAGCTCTCGCCGAGGATAAATTTCGGCGAACTGGCGCGACTGTTTTTTGCAACATAGAGCGCGATGGTTTTGGCCATGGATTCGGCGTCGCCATGCACGCTCCAGAAGACGTGATCGTCGTCGGGTTTGGCGGCCCGACTCCAGCCGGCGCCGACCGGATCGATCAACACGAGGTCGGTGAAGGCGAGCCAAGTATCGGGATTATCAATGAGACGGACTTGCGAGCCGTCGCGGCCGTCCTTGCCGAACTCGGCGACACGCGGGCCGACCAGGCCGAGATTAAGGAACGCCGAGGCGGCGCCGGGACCGCCGTTAAAGACAAAAGTGATCGGCCGCGCCGCCGGGTTGGGCGATTTCGCCACGTATGCCGTGTAAAAGATTTCCGCCGAGCGTTCGCCGGATTGGTCGAACAGCGAAAACGTTCCGGCAGTGGCGGTGTAGGCGAGTTTGCCGGACTTAAGGTCGACAGCGTGCTCGGTGACGGCATCGCCCGGCAACAGCGAAAGGACTCCGGGGCCATTCCGCGCCTGGTGCCCGCCGTTTTGCGGCTGTTCCGCCTGGCGATCGGAGCGGTCGGTGCCATGGCCGGGACGCTCCTGGGCGATTGCGGCTGTGGCAACTGCGGCGAGTACAAACGCAACGAGAGTGTTACGCAAAGCGAACATGATGATTTCCCGGATCCTGGCGCGGTTGACGGGGCGTTTCATTCCAGCTCGACAGCGCCGTCGATCTCGACCGCCAGGCCGATACCTTCGACCGTGAGCATCATCTTGGCTGGCAGCGCCTCATTGCCTTTGAGCCGGCCGGCGGCGATGGCGGCTCGTATCGCCTGCTCGATCTCGCGCTGCGACGTGATGCCGACTTTTTTGAGGAATTTGCGCACGCTGACGTTGAGAACATCCTCATTCATGATCGCCTCTCGAAAGTGCCGGAAAGATGGCCGTTTGCATCGCCACCATATCGCTTCTGCGCCGCCGGAACGACTGGGCTGCGGTCCTCGTCGAGCCGGTGGACAACGCCGGCGAGATCGGGGAAGTTCTGCCCCTTCCGGCCGCTCGGCCGACAAATGAAACCGGCAGCAAACCGGGTCTGGAGGCGCCCGCAATGCCCTTTCCTCACGCTTCGAAAGCCCTTGCCCGGTTCACGGTGCTCGATCTCACCCGCGTGCGGTCGGGACCGACCTGCGTGCGCGAACTTGCCGACTGGGGCGCCAATGTCATCAAGATCGAGACGCCGCCCGGACCTGAAGAGCCGATGGGCGGGCCGCGCGAGGGCGGCGATTTTCAAAACCTGCATCGCAACAAGCGCAGCATAACGCTTAATCTGAAAGCGCCCGAGGGCCTCGCTGCATTCAAACGCATGGTCAAGAAGGCCGATGTCGTGGTCGAGAATTTCCGGCCGCACGTGAAGAAGCGGCTCGGCATCGACTACAAGGCACTGTCCAAGATCAATCCGCGCATCGTTTACGCCAGCATTTCCGGTTTTGGCCAGGATGGCCCCTACGCCAATCGGCCTGGCTTCGACCAGATTGCACAAGGCATGGGCGGACTGATGTCGATTACCGGCCTGCCGGGGCAGGGCCCGGTGCGCGTCGGCATTCCGGTCGCCGATCTCAGCGCCGGACTGTTCGCTTCCATCGGCATTCTGGTGGCGTTGCTTGAGCGCGAGAAATCCAAGAAGGGTCAATACATCTCCACCTCGCTACTGCAGGCGCAGATTTTCATGCTCGATTTTCAGGCCGCGCGCTATCTGGTGCAGGGCGAGGTGGCGAAGCAGGCCGGCAATAATCACCCGACCAGCATTCCGACCGGCGTGTTCAAGACCAAAGACGGTCATATCAACATTGCCGCCACCGGGCAGAAGATATGGGAGCGTTTCTGCGAGGCGGCAGAGGCGCCGGCGCTACTGCGCAATCCGAACTATCAGACGGGCGCAGCCCGCTCGAAAAACCGCGATGCGCTCAATGCCGAGATCGATACTTATATCGCCGGCCGCACCAGCGCCGAGTGGATCGGGCGATTGAACAAAGCCGGCGTGCCGTGTGGGCCGATCTATGCGATCGACCAGATGTTCGCCGATCCGCAGGTGCAGCACCTGCGGATGGCACAAACCGTGACCAGGAAAGACAAGAGCAAAATGGGCCTGGTCGCACAGCCGGTTACGCTGTCGCGCACGCCGTCCCGGTTCGTGGCGCCCCCCCCGGAGCTCGGCGAGCACACCAACGCCGTGCTCAAGGAATTCGGTTTTTCCGCGCGCGACATCGCGGCGTTGCACAAGGCAAATGCGGTGTGAGTTCCACTGTCGTCATGCCCGGCCTTGTGCCGGGCGTCCACGACTTAGAGCGACAAAGACGTGGATGGCCGGGACAAGCCGGGCCGTGACGAATTAAGAGGATCAGGAGTACGCAATGACGCAAACCGACAAGATGCTCTCGCGCAAGGACGGCGGCGTCGGCATCGTGACCTTCAACAATCCGGAGCGGCTCAACGCCGTATCGCTGGACATGTGGGAGGCGACCACGCGAATTCTCAACGGCTTCGCGGCCGATGACGCCATTCGAGTCGTGGTGCTGACCGGCGCCGGCGGCAAGGCCTTCGTCTCGGGTGCCGACATATCGAAATTCGGCAGCGAACGCGCCACGCTCGAGGCCGCGCGCGCCTACAACGTCAAATCCGATGCGGCCTATTCCAGCATTGCCGAATTTCCCAAGCCGACCATCGCCATGATCCGCGGCTACTGCATCGGCGGCGGCCTCGGCCTCGCCACCTGCTGCGACCTGCGCATCTGCTCCGACAATTCGCGCTTCGCGGTGCCGGCGGCAAAACTCGGCGTCGGTTACGGCTATACCGGGCTGAAGCGTCTCGTCGACATCGTCGGGCCGTCCTTTGCCAAGGAAATCTTCTATACCGCGCGCCAGTTCGACGCCGAAGAGGCGCGCACCATGGGGCTGGTGAACCGCGTCGTGCCGGCAGCCGAGCTTGAATCCTACGTCAAGAGCGTAACCGACATGATCAGCGCCAACGCGCCGCTGACCATAAAGGCGGTGAAATACACGGTTGGCGAAATCCTCAAAGATGAGTCAAAGCGCAACCTCGCGCGCTCGGCCGAATTGGTCGAGCAGTGCTTTTCCAGCCGCGATTACACCGAAGGCCGCACCGCCTTCATGGAGAAGCGCAAGCCGGCTTTCACCGGCACCTGAGCGCATTGCCCACTCTTGCCCATCGCCCCGATCTGAAAGTGGGCGACACATTGATGATCGTCATGGCCGGGCTTGTCCCGGCCATCCACGTCTTTAATCTTCATCGCTGAAGACGCGGATGCCTGGCATGAAGCCGGGCACGACGAAGCAATATGGAGAGACGCGCGCAATGTATCGGGCCACCAAAGACATCAAATTACCGACGACGATCACCGGTTCGCTGCCACGGCCGAGCTGGTACACGGAAAATCTCGGCACCCGTCATTTTCTCGAGGCGATGGTCAGCCGTCGCTTCCGCGAGCAGTACGAAGACGCGCTGACCTGCTATTTGCGCGATCAGGAACTGGCCGGCCTCGACATTGTCACCGACGGCGACTGCCGCTTCGACGACGACGTCGGCGGCCAGAGCTGGACCGCCTATCCGCCGAATCACATGAGCGGTCTCGATGTGGCGCATCCCGAGCCGACGCCGGCCGGACGCGGCGGCATCATGTTTCCGCGCGGCCACATTTTGCATGACTATCTGGAATCACGCGTCATGCCGGTGATCACCGGCCCAATCGGCCGCGGCAATTTGCAATACACCGCGATGTGGAAGGCCGCACAGCGCTTCACCACCAAGCCGGTCAAATTCGGCGCCGTATCGGCGGAGATCGTGGCGTTCGCGCTGCAGGACCGGCATTACAAGAGCGTGCCCGATCGCATGTTCGCGATCGCCGATGCCTTTAATGAAGAATATCACGAGCTGGCCGACGCCGGCTGCCCGGTGATCCAGATCGAGGAGCCGCAGATTCATCTGATCGCGGTGCGCAAGATCCAGGACAAAGTCATCACGCCGCAATTGATGGTCGAGGTGTTCAACCGCACCGTAAAAGGCCTGCGCGCCAAGACCGAAGTATGGGCGCATTCCTGTTGGGGGAATCCTTCGCAGCAGCGCATGTTCGCGGCCGTGCAGAGCTATAAGCCGGCGCTGGAGACCTACAATACGGTCGACGCCGACGTCATCACCTTCGAATCCTCAAGCTCCGGCGGCATCGATCTCGAAGCGATCGGCAAAACGATCACCGATAAAAAGATCGCCATCGGCGTCATCGACCATCACGTGCTGCAGGTCGAAACTCCGGATGAGGTGGCGGAGAAAGTCCGCGCCGCGCTCAAATACATTCCGCCCGAACGCTTGGTGATCTCGACCGATTGCGGCATGGGCCGCGAAGGCATGAGCCGCCGCCACGCCTTCTACAAGACGGTCTCGCTGGTGCTCGGCACCAATATCGTGCGCAAGGAGCTCGGCTTGCCGCTGGCGCAATGCCTGGCGGCGGACGAGCGGTATTCGCTGGTGGTGCCAACGAAATAATTTGCACACGGCGGTGCCTTAGGTTTCTCTGAAGCGGTAGCCGACGCCGTACAGTGTTTCGATCATGTCGAAAGTGCCGTCGGCCGCCCGAAATTTGCGGCGCACGGGCTTCATGTGGCTGTCGACGGTTCGATAATCGATTTGGATGTCATCGTCATAGGCATCCAGCAATGCTCCGTGTCGCCTCGTTCAATTGCGGCAACAAGCAGGCGGCTGCGGGCCGGCGAGCCTTGCCGCGCCCGCCCGCGGTCTGTATCCTAAGCAGTCAACACTGGAGACTGAAATGGCGACAGGTACCGTGAAGTGGTTCAATCCAACCAAGGGATATGGGTTCATTCAGCCGACGGGCGGCGGTGGCGGTAAGGACGTCTTCGTCCACATCTCGGCCGTCGAGCAGGCCGGATTGAGGTCGCTCAACGAAGGACAAATCGTCGAGTATGAGATCGAGAGCAATCGGGGAAAAGAATCAGCGGTCAAGCTCAAGGTTAAGTGACCGATTTGTCGACGCAAGCCGACGAGATTGCCGAAGCCGCGTGTCAAGCCTGTGAAGCATGTTGCTCGTTTTCGCCGGCATGGCCGCGGTTTTCATTTGGAAGATGATGCGCATCTCGATCGAATCCCTCTTGCCTGTGTCGATTGATTCAGTCCGTCACGAACTCTAACCGCTCACTGCGTCATCTCGACTTGAGGATGTTCAAGTCCCTCAAAATCCTGGGTCCTTCCTCGCGTTGGACATCGTAGGCTGCGTTTGCAGCCAGATTTCTGCGTGGTGGCGGAGAGGGAGGGATTCGAACCCCCGATACGGTTGCCCGTATGCCGCATTTCGAGTGCGGTGCTTTCAACCACTCAGCCACCTCTCCAAGCCATTGAGATTACTGTACAATCAGTATTTTGCCTGATCGTGAAAAGGGCCGGTTACTCCCCTTTTGCTACCCAATCGTTTTCGTGCGCTTGTTTATTACGTCTTCGAGAGCACGGTCAACGCGCGCGGCGCCGTCCTCGTGCATTCCCGGAATGACGCGCGAGTACAAACCCTCGGCGTTGCGCGTGACCTTCTTACCCATAAAGATTTGCGTACTATGACCAGACACTACATCCGCGCAGGTGGAATCGAGGCCGGTAGAGCTTACCGACGGGTGATTTCAAGCTTGCGTAAGAAGCGAAGATGACCAGCTGACTCTTAATCTGGCGCGCTTCGGACAGTCCTTCCCTTGCCGCCGACCTGTAGTGCTAGAGTCTGCACGCTATCGAAAGGAATCGAACTTGATAGCGTGGGCAAAGTAGCGGTGATCGAATGACCAAGAACCACGATCGATTAATTGGCGATCAGAAACCCAGGATACCCGAGCCTGCTCACCCGCGTCAGCGGCGCGAGCCGCTGCCGTGGCAAGTTGCCAAACCGATCGAGGAAGATCCCGACGCGCTGCGTCGCGTCGAGGCGATCTTGAACAGCCCGAGCTATCGACTGGCGGAGCAAGACCTCGATTTTCTCGCACGCAACGATGTTCGCGGCGAGCGCCTTCTACTCGACTATCTCAAGCCGGAATTGCTGCTGACCGAGCATGGCATTCGCAACACTATCGTCGTCTACGGCAGCACGCGGATCTGTGAGCCGGCGGCGGCACGCCGCAAAGTCGAGGCGTTGCGGCAAAAATTGGCGGCCAATGCCGGCGACGCAACCTTGCAACGGCAGCTCGCCATCGCCGAACGGGTCCTAGCCAAAAGCCACTACTATGAGATTGCGCGCGAGTTCGGCCGGCTGGTCGGCGCGGCCAATGGCGGCGAAGCTACAGCGCAAGCGGTCATCATGACAGGCGGCGGCCCCGGCATCATGGAGGGCTCCAATCGCGGCGCTTTCGACGTCGGCGCCAAATCCGTCGGCCTCAACATCAGTCTACCGCACAAACAATATCCGAATCCCTACATCACGACCGATCTTTGCTTCCGCCTGCATTACTTCGCATTGCGCAAGCTGCACCTCTTGCAGCGGGCCCGTGCGCTGGTTGCCTTTCCGGGCGGTTACGGAACATTGGATGAGCTGTTCGAGGTCCTGACGCTGGTGCAGACCCGCAAAATAAAGCCGATTCCGGTCGTGCTGGTCGGCGAGGGCTATTGGCGGCGCGCCGTCGACATCGATTACCTGGTCGATGAAGGCGTGATCGACCCCGAGGATCGCGATCTGTTCTGGTTTGCGGAAACCGCGCAACAAATCTGGGACGGCATCCTGAGCTGGCATGAGCGTTGCGGAGAGCCGCTGCCATCCATGTGTTGACGCGCCATCTTCACGTGTAATCGCGATCCGTCCCGCGATTTGAATTTTGGAGATTTTCTTGAAGCTGTCTTTTCATGGCGCCGATCGCGATGTTACAGGTTCATGTCACCTAATCGAAAGCGACGGCCGCCGCGTCCTGATCGATTGCGGCCTGTACCAGGGTGGCCGTGAACTTGCGGAGGAAAACGCCGGCCCCTTCGGCTTCGATCCCGCGGCAATCGATTACGTGCTGTTGACGCATGCGCATCTCGATCATTGCGGACGTTTGCCGCTGCTGGCGAAACGAGGCTTCCGCGGTGAAATCATAACGACCGCGGCGACCCGTGAGCTGGCCCGGCTGGTATTGCTCGATGCCGCGCACCTTCAGGAGGAAGAGGCGCGCTACCGCAGCCGCAGGGCTGCGCGTCATGGCGGCAGTGAGCCGGTGTTGCAGCCGCTGTACTCGGCGCTCGACACCCTCAACAGTTTCGAATTCTTCGGCAAGACCGCGGTCTATGACCAATCTTTCGCGGTTGCCCCCGGTATCCAGGCGACATTCAGCGATGCCGGCCACATTCTCGGCTCGGCCAGCATCTTCCTGCAACTCACGGAAAACGTCTGCCAATGCCGAGTGCTGTTTTCCGGCGATATCGGCAGTGCCGGCCATCCCGTGCTGCGAAGCCCGGCAATTCCGCCCAAGGCCGACGTCGTCGTGATGGAAACGACCTATGGCGATCGCCGGCACAAACAACTTCAGCCCTCGATCGATGAGCTCTACCAAGCGATCAACGATACGTTCGCGCGCGGCGGCAATGTGATTATTCCAACTTTTGCATTGGAACGAGCGCAGGAGCTACTCTATTTCCTGCGCCAAGGCCTGGAACAAAGCCGCTTGCCGAATTCAATGCAAGTATTCCTGGATTCGCCGATGGCGATCTCGGCGACCGAAATCTTCGAGCACCACCTCGAATGTCTCGAACCGAAGGTCGCCGCGGCGCTTCGAAACGGCGCGGACCCATTCCAATTGCCCGGGTTGCATTTCGTGCGCGAAACATCGCAATCGATTGCTTTGAACAGTATAACTAGTGGGGCCGTCATTATGGCGGGGTCCGGGATGTGCACCGGCGGGCGGGTCACGCATCATCTCAAGCATAATCTTTCGCGACCGCAATCAAGCATCGTGTTCGTCGGCTATGCCGCCGCAGGCACCCTCGCCCGCCGCATTATCGACGGCGCGGGGCAGGTCAGTATCTTCGGCGAGGATATCCCGGTCCACGCCCGCATCCACACGATTAATGGATTTTCCGCCCATGCCGACCAGGCCGAATTGCTCGCATGGCACCGACACACCGGCGCCGGCCGCACATTCCTCGTTCACGGCGACGAAGCAGTCATGCGTTCATTTGCAACCAAGCTGATCAACACGCGGGTCGAGACGCCGTCGCTAGGCGAGGCATTCGAACTTTGAGCAAAGCTCATAGAGCAAAATGTCGAATGGAGAAATCGATGGCAAAAATCTCAAATACCCCCGGGGAGGGCGGTGAATTAGCATCGACTGACGATGTAAATCAATTCTCGGCGACTTGGACGAAGTCCGGCTGCTGGATATCATGACGCTGCGTCCGCGCATAGTCGATGTCGAGCAGGCTTCTGCGTGGCTCGCCGGCGACACCGACATTTTTGGTGCCGGTTTGCCCTTGAAAGACATCCCGGCGATATCGTGGCAATTCTCGCTGCCGATGAAGATGAAGAAATCGGCGCGCAGCGGCTGGGCAATTGAGGCAGTCAAACGCTGCGGTTCACAGTCCCAACAAGGACCCTGAACCGATTTCAATCAGGAAATCCACTGATGAGGTAGCCGGGGAAATGCGAGTTGCATGCCATGACGTGAGTAATTGCCTCGCGGTCATACTCGTCGCCTGATCGGTAATGATCGAAAAAGTTATTCAGCCGCTGGATCCGTTCGGTCATCGCTTCCGCAGATTGCAGACCGATCGAAACGCCGTAATTGGTGAAGGCAAACTTGACATGGGGGAGATTGGGCTCGCGACAAAAGTAGCCGTCTTCCCGCCACATCAGTTCGAGTACGGCAAGGCTGCGGCGCCGTTGCGCCACCGCCCAATGCTCCGCCGGGAAAAAGTGGGCTAGCCACAGCATCATGCCGAGGCCGAGATCCTGGGTGATGGTGAGGCTTCCCGCGGTCGCGTCGATGAGCGCACGCATGTCGGCGATCTCGCGAACCAAGGCCTTCTCATCAAGGCATCGATAGGCAACATAGCCGTCGAAAGCATCCAGTGCGCCGAAGCCATAGCCCGGATAGGGAGCGCTTAAATCCTCCTTCATTTTCCAGACAACACCTCTCCCCGGCACAACAAATGCGGGGTGAATCTGGTGCACAAGATCGACACCCATGCGCCGATACGCCGGCACATGGCGCGCCAGTATGGCGAGCGCATACAACCACATTGCCAGGTAGTGGAAATATTGGCCGTCGCGGTCCGGCGCCTCGCCGATACGAATGCCGCGCGAGCGCCCCAGCACCCGGCCGACTTCGGACACCACCCACTCAGCCTCGTCGAGAAACCGCGGCTTGCCCAGTTCCGCATACAACGAAACCAGAAGTACGACGCCGAAGGCATCGGTCCATGTATAGCGCAGACCGTTTGGCCATATGCGCTCCGCGCGCATCCAGCTCAGCTTGTCGAGAACATACGTTATGTCCTTGCAAGCTGGCACGGCGACGCTCACACGCCGAAGGGATAGGTATCAGGCAGTCCCGCAAGCTCCGCGGTATCGAACGGCGTGACGGCGCGGGTGTCATCGAACCAGATGTAATCGTCGAATTGCCGCGGCAGGATCGCCTGGAAATAGTGACTGGCGCGCTCGGTTTCCGGCCGGTAGACCACGCCGATCGCTCGCTCAAGGTGCGGCTTGCCCAAGCCTTGTACACCGGTCAGGTCGGAGCGATTGCTCAGGCTCAGCATGAAGTGCTTGCGCCCGGTCGCGTGGCACAACCGCTCATAGCTATTCGGCAGCGCCGGCTGAACCGTCTTGATCTCCATTTGCCCGTCCCAGTCGGTTGCCGCCGCAACGGTACCGCTGTTAGTCCCAAAGCCGACCAGATAGGCGCCACCGCCGAACTCCTGACGACACAAGTGGCCGATATTGTGCTCGCCGCGCGCAGCCATTTCGGTCGCCGCCGAGTCGCCGACGTGGGAATTATGCGCCCACACGATCGCCTTACTGTCCGTCCCGTAAAATGCCAGCAGGTTATTCAGCGTCGTGAACATGTGTTCGTCGCGCAGATTCCACGATGCGCGCGAGCCATAATACATAATCCGATAATAGCGCTCCGCGTTGGTGATGAGGCGGGCATTTTGCACCGCATCAAAAAAACGTTCGCCGTCATGCTCGGCATAGGCAAGGCGTTTTGCCAACAGATCCTTGAGTGCCTGCACCACGTGCGGCTCGCACGTCCTGTAGGAGCCGGTCAGCGCGGCGTGGCCGTAGGTCGCCGGGTCGCCTTGCCACGGCGTCAGGCAACCGTAGCGCTGACGTGCAACCCTGGCAGCGTCCGGGTCGACCTCGTTGAGATAGTTCAGAACCGAGTGGATGGACACATACAGGCTGTAGAGATCGAGGCCGTGAAACGCCACCCGCGCCTCAGGCTTGGTCTTGGCATTGTGCTCACGCAGCCAATTGACGAAATCACGCACCTCGTTGTTGCGCCACATCCAAGTTGGAAAACGGGCAAACGCCATCCATTCAGAGGCGGGATATTCGAGATGCCGTACATAATGATCGACGCGCGCGGCATCCGGCCAATCGCCCTCAATTGCAATGAAACGGAATCCCTTCTTGACGATCAGTTCGCGCGAGATGCGCTCACGCATCCGGTAGAATTCAGAAGTGCCATGGGTTGCCTCGCCGAGCAATACGACGCGCGCGCCGCCGATCCGTTCGAGCAGCGGGGCAAGATCGGCGGTATCGATCGAACCGAACGGCTCGACCGCGTCGGCAATCCTCTTGACCAGTTTGTCCTCGCTGCCGGCGCTTGTCGGCGGCGCGTGGCGGACGCGGCTCGGCGGCGTCTCGTCGGGGGTCCATCCTTCCTCGCCGAGCAGCGGAACAAATCGCACATCGGCCAAGTCTTCGCGGCGATATTCGCCCCTCGCGATCCGCGTCACCCGCACCAGTTCTTGAATGTGCAGATCCTTACCCACCGGAATCACCAGTCGTCCGCCGATTTTCAGTTGGTCTTTTAGGGATTCGGGAATCGTCGGACCGCCGGCTGCTACAATGATCGCATCATAGGGCGCGTGCTCTGCCCAACCCTTCGTCCCGTCACCGTGCAGAACATGGACGTTGCGGTAACCAAGATCGGCCAGCGTCGCGGCGGCCTTTTCGGCCAACGGCCCATGACGCTCGACGGTGTAGACGTCGGCGGCAATTTCTGAAAGGACCGCCGCCGCATAGCCCGAACCGGCACCGATCTCGAGGACCTTTTCACCGCCACGTAGCGCCAATGCCTCGGTCATGAACGCGACGATATAGGGCTGAGAAATTGTCTGTCCCTCTGCGATTGGCAGGGCGGCGTCATCGTAAGCAAACTCGCGAAGATGCGCCGGTAGGAAGCGTTCACGAGGCACACTACGCATGGCATTTAGAACCAACTCGGATCTAACGCCGCGCGCGAAAATAGCGTTTTCAACCATCTCTTTGCGAAGTCTTAAAAACTGGCTTTGCGAAAGCTCGTCCATCGACTTGAGTCCTATCGATTCGAACAGTTGTTTTGGCGACTGGACGATATTCGCGATATATCGCAAAAAATCCCCTCCAGCCTAGTATCGCTTATTGCAGCTACGTCGCCCGAAGCCTTGATCTAAATCAACAAGATCAATGTGTGTCGCGATTGAGGAGATTTGCGATTTTGAGGAATGACGTTTTTCCCGGCCCGACTGCCATTGCCCACTCTCCTTTAACTACGGTGCTTCCCGCGGCAGCTCGTCGGAGCCACCGGCCCAGACCGCGCCGAGCGAGCGCGCGAACCCTGCAGAGTCTTCGTCTCCCGCACGGGTCGTTATCGGAGCAAGGATCGACGGCTCATAATTTTTCTGGCTTGTTGACGCGCGTTGAAATCGGCATCTCAGAATGGCTTCCGTACGCGGTTGTGCCAGATTTGCCGCTCCAGTGCGCGCAGCCGCTCATCTTCGCTTACGTCCGGCGTCCTAACAGGAGCGGCACTTTGCATGGTCTTGGCAAGCGCCCGCACGAGATCAGCGCGCGCGATGATGCCGACGAGTTTGTCATCCTGGATAATCGGCAGTCGTTTGATGCCACGGTCCTCTATCAGGCGGCACGCCACTTCGAGCGATGCAGTGGGGGCGACGGTTAGGGGATGAGGCGTCATAACCTCGCTGACCTTTCGCTCGTGAAATTGGCTTAATTCACCGGCTAATCCCGGCGTTTCAGTCATCAACTGCAACCAATGCGGCCGCTGCCTGCCGTCGCCATCGTGTCGACGCAGGAGATCGTGTTCGCTGACGATACCGACGACGTGACCCGCCGCGTCAACGACCGGTAGGCCGCTAACCTTGTGCTCCAGCATCAGCTTGGCGGCCGCAAGAACCGAGCTGTCCGGCTCAACGGTTACCACCTGACGCGTCATGAAATTTGCAACGATCATTTGGTTTCACGCTCCTTAAGCATGACTTCGTCCAGCGCCAGCAGCAGCCCGGCGACGCGATTGACCGCGGATCGCCAATCCGACAAGCGGCCATAGTTATCGACGAGCCAGTTGAACGCGACCTGTAGCGTCACGAAGGCAGCCGAGGCCTGGGTGAGCTCACCAAGCGTCATCGTGCCGGCGAGGTATTTCGGGGCGCATAGCACCCAGGCAAAGACCGGGGCGAATAGCAGGTCCGTTTGCGAGATCATGGTAGTGCCCATCAGCTGCCAACATAACTGACGCCAGCGCGCGAGCACCTGGCGGAATATGTCCCACGCCAGCTGTCGCTTCTCAATTTCGCTCGCCACCGCAGCCGTTCGCTTTCCCGACTCGCGGATCTGGTGGGTGCACGCGATCCATTCCGCTTCGGCTTGGGTTTCCGCCTCAATGACTGTTGGCAAATTGCGTCCGATCGCCATCATCGCGCCGGTGAAGACAAGCGCATAGATACCGACTCCAATGACAAGATAGCCCGGCACAGTCACCTCGGCTTGGCCGAGCATGACCGTAAGGCTGCCTCCGACATTCCAAAGCACGTCGATGAATACCAAGGCGGTCAATGCGGAGCTGACAAATCCGAGCGCCAAATCGACCGGCGCGTCGGTGGCCGTACGTGCATCGACGGAAATGCGATATTCGATGTTCTGGTATTCGCCGGCTACTGATTCAAGACGCTGGTAATGCTCCCGCGACAACCAGATGTCCAAGATATTTGTTGTCAACCACTCGCGCCATCTGCGTTGCGTCGCCATGCGACCCCACACCGAAATCACCGACAAGCCGACGCTCAAACACGCAAGCGGCATGAAAAGAATGGCCTGATACCACAGACGGCTGCTGTCGCGGAGCGCAAGCGCATTGAAAAAGTCGCGGTTCCAGTAATTCAGCCGGTATTGCACGGCAAGCTGCGCGAGACCCACTGCCAATAGGCCGATAGTCAGCGGCCAGCTCGCCAGTGCGGACTTGCCGCGCCAAAAGCCAGATGCGCTTGACCAGAATCGGGAAAAACGAATTCGGCTCGCCTTCTTTCCGTGCGCCACGCTATCAACTCCGCCCCACGGTTTTCGTAGGATACGCAGACGCCGACTTGATCAGCCGTGCATACCAACGAAAGGACGCCTTCGGAATCCGCCGCTGCGTAGCGTAGTCCACGTATACCAGCCCAAATCGTTGACCGTATCCCGAACCCCATTCAAAATTATCGAGCAGCGACCAGACGAAATAGCCGCGCACCTCGGCGCCGTCGTCGATTGCCTCAAACATCGAGTCCGTATAGGCGCGCAGGTAATCGATGCGTGGCTGGTCCGAGACCGTGTCTTCAGCGTCGATTTCGTCGCGGCATGCTGTGCCGTTCTCAAGCACGTAGATCGGTAAGCCGTATCGACGGTGCGTCTCGATCAGGGTTTCTCGGAATGCCTCCGGTTCCACCGGCCAGCCCATGTTGGAACGCGGCACGTCGGCCGGCGCTGATCCGAAACCAATTCCCAACGGGTTGCTGGCATCCGCGACGACGTAGTGCGGCGAATAGTGATTGAGTCCGAACCAATCGACCGGGCGACATATATGCGCGATATCGTCTGGCTGCTGATGCGGCGCCATGGCCTCGGCGAGCAGAGGAGGATACCGGCCCAGTAATTGAGGATCGGGAAACGCTTTGTTCCAATAGGCGTCGAGCTTTTGCGCTGCCAGCAGATTTTCCGGACCTTGCCGCGCCGGCCGGCAAGGTTGGCAATTATGAATCGCGCCGATCGAAGCATTGGTGACAATTGCACGTAGCCGATCCACGGCCGCGCCATGCGCGAGATTCACATGATGAATGGCCTGCAAAAGACTCGTGTGGTCCGAAATTCCCGGCGGCTGCCCGCCAAGGCAGTAGCCAAACAGCGTGAACACCGACGGCTCATTGAAAGTAGCATATCGCTTCACGCGGTCACCATAACGGCGGCCAATCAGCGTGGCGTAATCGGCGAACCATTGGACACAATCGCGGCTGGTCCAGCCGCCGCGTTCGCCTAGCGCCTGCGGCAGATCCCAATGATAGAGACAGAGCCACGGCTCAATTCCTGCCGCGATGAGACCGTCGATCAGACGATCGTAGAACGCGAGTCCCGCTGCGTTTGCGGCCCCGCGGCCGGCGGGCATGATCCGCGGCCACGATACCGAAAAGCGATAGGCATTGACGCCGAGATCACGCATCAGAGCAATATCTTCGGCGTAGCGATGATAGTGATCGCAGGCCACGTCGCCGGTATCGACATTGGCGATACGCCCTGGCTGCCGACAATAGGTGTCCCAGATACTCGGCCCGCGACCATCCTCATTGGCAGCGCCTTCGATTTGATAGCTCGACGTCGAAACGCCCCACACGAAACTAACAAGCGATTTGGCGCGAAGGGAACCGGCAGCCATGATGTGATCCGAAGGGCGAAACCACTAAATGGTACCACAATGGTCGGATGCAGGAGCGGCCACCCATAGCGGCAAGCCGCCGCCCGATAAGGGCTTCTAGCGCCTCCGATTTCGTAATCATTGATTTGTCTCAATGAATATTCCGCCTATCGGGCTATTAATGTTGTGTTAGGCCGATTTTTCCATTGGAAAGAATGCGGCTCGCACGTTGACCGAGGAACTGATGCCCCAACAGCATTCCAAAGAGGCCCGGCAAAAAGTCCCGGCATCGCCGCTTGTTATTTGGTTCGAGGAATTAGGGCAGAGCGACGTGCCCCGCGTTGGCGGCAAGAACGCCTCGCTTGGCGAGATGGTATGTCATCTGACCAAACAAGGCATCCGGGTTCCGGCTGGGTTCGCCACCACGGCGGATGCCTATTGGCAGTTTGTCGAAACCAACAAATTGACAGACACGATTGTCCCTCTCCTTGACGATCTCGCAAGCGGCAAGGCCGCGCTCAGCGAAGTGGGATCTGCAATTCGCCGCGCCTTTTTGCGCGGCGCCTGGCCGGTGGACCTCGCCGAGTCGATCTCATCGTCGTACCAAGAACTTTGCCGTCGAGCCAGCAAGACCGACGCAGATGTGGCGGTGCGCTCGAGCGCAACGGCCGAGGATTTGCCCGACGCGAGCTTCGCCGGGCAGCAGGAATCCTACCTCAATATTCGCGGCGCCACCGCGCTTCTTGATGCCTGCCGACGGTGTTACGCCTCGCTGTTCACCGACCGGGCGATCTCCTATCGGCAGGCCAAGGGTTTCGATCACCTGAAAGTCGCGCTCTCGATCGGCATTCAAAACATGGTGCGCTCCGACCTCGGCAGCGCGGGCGTCATGTTCTCGATCGACACCGAGACCGGCTTCGACAAAATCGTCGTGATCAATGCCTCGTGGGGGCTCGGCGAAAATGTCGTGCAGGGCACCGTCGATCCCGACGAATACCAGGTTTACAAGCCGCTGCTGTCCGACCCGTCGCTCACTCCGATCGTTGAGAAGACTATTGGTGAGAAGGCGCAAAAGTTGATCTACGCCGTTGACGGCGACCGGCCGACGCGCAACGTAGCGACCTCAAAGGCGGAGCGAAGCGCCTTTGTGCTGGACGACCGTGAAATCCTGAGCCTGGCGCGGTGGGCCTGCGCGATTGAGCGCCATTATGGCCGTCCGATGGACATGGAATGGGCCAAGGACGGTGAGAGCCGCGACTTGTTCATCGTGCAAGCGCGGCCCGAAACGGTGCAGTCCCAGCGGCAGACAGGCGCGTTCAGATCATACCGGATCAAATCGAAGGGCCGCACTTTGGCGTCGGGGTTGAGCATCGGCGAGGCCGTCGCGGCCGGACGAGTTTGCTTGATTGAAAGCCCGAGCGCTATCGACCGCTTCGTCGATGGCGCGATCTTGGTCACGCGGGCGACGGATCCAGACTGGGTACCGATCATGCGGCGGGCGACGGCCATCGTGACCGATCATGGTGGACGCACGTCGCACGCCGCCATCGTCAGCCGCGAGCTTGGCCTGCCCGCTATTGTAGGCACGGGAAATGCGACGCAACTTCTGCACGACGAGCAGGAGGTGACCGTTTCCTGCGCCGAGGGGGAACAGGGTTTTGTGTATGAGGGCTTTGCCGATTTCGATGCCAAAGAGCTTGACCTAGCCGGCATTCCGAAAACGCGCACGCAAGTGATGCTGAACCTCGCCAATCCGGCCGCCGCGTTCCGCTGGTGGCGGATTCCGACCGATGGCGTCGGCCTCGCCCGGATGGAGTTCGTTGTCAGCAACCACATCAAGATCCATCCAATGGCCTTGGTGCGCTACGATACGCTCGCCGACGAGAGCGCCAAGCGACAGATCGCCGCTATCACCCAGGGTTACCCGCAAAAAACCGAATATTTCATCGATCGCCTCGCCCGCGGCCTGGGGCGGATCGCTGCCGGCTATTATCCGAGTCCTGTCATCGTGCGCATGAGCGACTTCAAGACCAACGAATATGCGAATTTGATCGGCGGTGCTGCATTCGAGCCGAAGGAAGAAAATCCGATGCTCGGGTTTCGCGGTGCGTCGCGTTACTATTCGCCGCGCTACCGCGATGGCTTCGCGCTCGAATGTTTGGCAATTCGCCGCCTGCGCGAAGAGATGGGATTTCGTAACGTCATCGTCATGATCCCGTTCTGCCGCTCAACCAAGGAAGCGGACCAGGTGCTTGCGGTCATGGCTGCGAACGGTCTCAAACGCGGCGAGAAGGGGCTGCAAGTCTATGTGATGTGCGAGATTCCCTCCAACGTCATCTTAGCGAAGGCATTCGCCGAGCGTTTCGATGGGTTCTCGATCGGTAGCAACGACCTTACCCAGTTGACGCTCGGCGTCGATCGCGACTCCGAGGATCTGGCCGAACTGTTCGACGAGCAGGACGACGCAGTAAAATGGATGATCGAGAATGTCATACGCGAAGCCCATAAGGCCGGCGCCAAGGTAGGATTGTGCGGACAGGCTCCGAGCGATCATCCGGAATTTGCCGAGTTCCTTGTGCGGTGCGGGATTGACTCCATGTCGGTGAGCCCTGACAGTTTCATCGCGGTGAAGCAGCACGTGGCGGCGGCGGAAAGAAAAGCTGCTCACGGCGGCGCATGAGTTTATAGCGGGCAGCTTCACGACCATGACGGTGCCAGTGTCGGTCGGCGGGTCGGCCCCGATCGCTATCCCCAGGCAAAAGCCCCGAGCAGCATTCCGATGCGACCCTCTCCCCACAACGGAAACACCAGCCGGGAATATCCTTTCCCGGCGCGCGCACCGCGACCGGTCGCCACGCCATGCCGGTAATAGGTCAGCTCACCGCTCTCGACAGTGGCGCTGCATTGAGACTGCAAGAATTGCAGCGGGTGGCGCACGTCTATTTCATCCAAGAATCTGCTGTCGAGGTCGCCGGCATATTCGCGCTTAACTTCTTTGCCGGCGAGCCCGGAGGCAAAACGAAACCGCACCGGCTTCTCGGACGCCTCGATCATTATCAGCTTGCCTGAAAGCTCCGGCAGCGCGGACATATTGACGTCATCCCAAAAAGGTATTTTGGCGTCTCGGCGCTTGAGCCCTTCCCAAAAACTCCGTACGCGAGCGAGATCCCGTTCCCATGTCCGGGGCGGAGCATAGGGTCTTTTGTAGGTTTGCACGCGCTAAGCTCCCGCAAGGCGCCTCTATACCGCCGCTTAACCTATCGCTGAAGATGGCTCAAGGTTAGAATACTCGCCAACGGATTGCGGCACCGCCGAGCGCAATGAAGTTCCACCTCCCCGAGGTCAAACGCGATTGGACGATTAGACGCTACCGAAGAACGACAATAAGCGGCTTCTGCCCGATGAAACAACGTCACATGCGAGCCATGAATGTAAAGGCCCCACGTCGAGCGACACCATTCCCCACGACCGCCGTGGCCGCTTCCGGCGGGGGCAAGCCCGGCGGCCCCCTCAGCAGCTGGACCAAAATCAAGGCCCCACTGGGTTTCCTTCGCGACGCCGTAGCCGACTGGGGGAGCGCTACGCAGAACGCCCATTATTTCGAATCGACAACGTCGGCTCTGGGGTCATGAGCGCCATTTTCACATCAAGAGCACAATAGGTTAGGGGGATCTATTTTCTAGTGAAAAGGTTGAAAACGCTGCCTAACTTAGCGAGGAGTCGAAATTTGAGTACCGGCAATTTGGAGGCATGGAACGTCGATGTATCAGGCTTTCCGACCTCGGGAACAGCGATAGACAAGGCGCGTTTCGCGATCCGGTACGCGATCCTTGCACCCTCGAGCCACAATACTCAGCCGTGGCGATTCATAATCAATGGTGACGAGCTCCTCGTTTGCGCCGATCGCACGCGGAGCCTACCAAACATTGATCCATTCGATCGTGAACTCATCATGAGTTGCGGTGCGGCACTTCTCAATTTACGGGTCGCTCTAGCCTATTTTCGGGTTCCGGTTGAGATCACCACTTTTCCGCAAAGCTCCGATCCGGATATCGTGGCGCGCATCGTTTTCCCACCATCGGGACCGATGCTTAAAGATCTCGGGGAGCTTTTTGACGCAATTACAAAGCGTGCCACCAACCGCCGTCCATTCGTCGGGGAAGAGGTACCATTCGCTATCATCGAGCGTCTTAAGTCGGCCGCCGTGCTGGAAGGCATCGATGTGGAATTTATTCAGACGTTGACGAAGCGCGAACGCGTAGCGGCGCTAATCGCAGAGGCTGATCGACGTCAATTCGACGATCCGCGCTTTCGGCGGGAACTTGCCAGCTGGATTCATCCATCGCGAAGCAACGATGGCATGCCGGCCGCATCGCAGGGGTTGCGTACGCTTACTGATGCGGCCACGCCAGTTATCGCTATGGCTATTCGCACTTTTGATCTAGGTAATGGGGTGGCCGCCGCACACGAGGAGCTGGCTCGCGGTTCCCCCTTGCTCGTCGCGCTGTCGACGCCGATGGACAATAGCGAGGGCTGGCTAGCTGCAGGGCTGGGCCTGCAGCGTCTGCTCTTGGTTGCTACCGGAGAGGGCTACTCCACGTCATATCTTAATCAGCCGATAGAGGTACCAGAGTTACGAACGCAATTGGCAAGGGAGCTGTCCATCAATGGTTATCCGCAACTTCTATTGAGGGTGGGCCGCGGCTTACCTGTTCCCCATTCTCCGCGAAGGCGGATATCCGACGTATTGATATGACGGGAACACATGTCGGCAGAATTTCAGCCGGCCATTTCCAACATCGAGGTGGATTTTTATCCAGAAAAAAGGTCGTTTATCGTCTGGCATTGATGATAAATCAGAAACACTTGCCCAGGGCAGCGCGGAACAAAAAATAATCCATTTGGAGATTGTCGGTGGCGAAGGACAATTCCGAAAGCGTTTTGCTCGCAGACATTGGCGGCACCAACGCTCGCTTTGCTGTTTTCCAGGACGGCGTGCTCAGCGATGTAAAACACATGAAAGTCTCCGAATACCCGCAGTTTGCTGACGCGCTGGATGCATTCATTCAAGATCGCGCTGCCCGTAATCCAATGCGGCGTACGATTTTGGGGGTGGCCGGCGTTGTCGAACACGAACGTTGTATCCTGACGAACAACCCCTGGATTGTCGACGCTGACGAACTTCGCACCCGATTTGGGTTTTCCAAGATTCACATCGTCAACGATTTCGAAGCCCTTACATGGTCACTGCCGCATTTAACCTCCAAGGATCTCCGCATCATCGGAGGGCAGAAGCCGAACGCGACCGCGCCCATGGTTGTGGTTGGTCCGGGGACCGGCCTTGGCGTGGCCGCCTACGTTCATGGCGAGCGAGGCGATTTCGTTCTGCGCAGTGAAGGAGGCCATACCTCTTTGCCAAGCAACTCCGCGCGTGAGGATGCAATCATCGCGAAATTACGACAGCAATTCGGACACGTATCTGCCGAACGGGTATTGTCGGGACCCGGCCTAGAAAATCTATATCGGGTCATCGCATCACTGGAATTTCAGACCGTCCCGCAATGCACTGCCGCTGAAATCACCGAAGCGGCGCTCAAAAATCGTTGCGCAATCAGTCAGACAGCTCTCGACACCTTTTGTGGGCTGCTCGGCAGCGTCGCCGGAAACTTCGCGCTCAGCTTCGGCGCGCAAGGCGGCGTCTACATCGCCGGCGGGATTGCCCCACAGCTGCGAGATTATCTGCCGCAATCGCAATTTCGTTCCCGCTTCGAGGCCAAAGGGCGATTGGCCTCCTACCTTAAACCGATCCCCACTTACCTGATTCTGCATGACGACCCGGCGTTCGTCGGCCTGCAATTTCTCGCCGCTCGACAAGTCTAAAACTCCAACTCTTCAATCGATTTCTCATGGCAAGCATCGTTACCCTCACACCAAACCCAGCCATCGATCTGTCCACTTCGATCAGTCGAGTAGTTCCCACCCTTAAACTGCGTTGCACCGCACAGCGGCGAGATCCCGGCGGAGGCGGGATCAATGTCGCGCGGGTCATCAAGAGGTTCGGCGGAAATGTCGAGGCAATCCTCATAGCGGGAGGATTTACCGGGCAACTTCTACGCCGTCTTATCAGCGATGAGGGTATTGCGCATAGGATCATTGAGGCCGACGCCGAGACACGTGAGGATTTCTACGTTTTTGAACTGAGCACGCAATTGCAATATCGCTTTGTCTTGCCTGGTCAGCCGTTGCGCGAGAGTGAGTGGCAGAAATGCCTCTCCACCCTCGCGGCTAGTTCGCCGCCGCCAAAATTCGTGGTGGGCAGCGGCAGCCTTCCACCCGGTGCGCCAGATGATTTTTACGCGCGCGCGGCAACCATTGCACAAAACCTTGGGGCGAAATTTTTTCTTGACACATCCGGCGCACCGCTGGCAGCCGCGGTCGAACAAGGTCTTTACCTGATTAAGCCGAACCTGCGTGAAATGAGTGAATTGGTAGGCGCAGACCTAAAAAGTGAAGACGATTGGTTGATCAGAGCGCGCGCCTTGATTGATAAGAGAAACGTCGAAGTCATTGCTTTATCGCTCGGCCATATTGGCGCGCTGATCGTAACTCGGAATCTGGCGTTGCGGGCACGCGCACTTTCAGTCAAGCCCATCAGTGCGGTCGGCGCTGGCGACAGCTTTCTTGGCGCGCTTGTCTTCAGTCTGGCGAGCGGTGCAAATCTTGCCGACGCTTTCCGTCTTAGCGTAGCGGCTGGAGCCGCCGCTCTCCTGAACGAGGGTACCGAACTGTGCCACACCGCCGACGTTTATCGTCTAAGCGCCCAGGCGCATATCGAACCTGTTTGAGCTCAGTTTTGCTGGCAGGTTTGGCCTCGCTCCTTCGCCTCAAGCTCATCGAGGGCCGCTAACAGGGTCGCCAATGACAGCGAACATCAGGTAACCGGAAATGGCAACGTCCACACCAAATAACGCAGCCGGCCCTTCAATAAAAGCTATACTCCGTTGACTCGGGACCGGGGCCGAGAGAGGGGTTGGAAAATGTATAAGCGTATTCTGGTAGCGATTGACGGAAGTGAAACTTCCGACCTTGCTCTGCGAGAAGCTATCGGTTTGGCAAAAGATCAAAAAGCGGCGCTGCGACTGATTCACGTTGTCGATGTCTCCCCGGCTCATATGACCGTCGAAACACCATATCCGTTCGTTGAGTATCAAAAAGCGCTGCAAGAGGCGGGAGACAAATTACTCGCGAGCTGCGTGACTAAAGCGCGCGGCATCGGCGCGGATGTCGACTCAAAGTTGATCACCATCGAAATGTATGGTGAACGCATTTATGATATTATTGAGGAGCAATCGAAACAATGGTCCGCCGATTTGATTGTGATTGGCACTCATGGCCGCCGAGGAGTTCGGCATCTGATGCTTGGTAGCGTAGCCGAGGGGCTGATCCGGGTCGCGACTAGGCCAGTTCTACTCATCCGTGGCCCAAAACGCGAAGCTTGAATGCCGGATGGGTTTCCGCAGCGGCTTCCCTGCGCATTCGTTCTATTTCCCGCGAATGACGAGTAGCGGTTTGCTGGTAATCCGAGAGAGGCCCTTCCGCTACGCTGCCCAGGAATAGCCGACGGATGCCCCGGCGACCGCAGGTGCCGATGACGATCACAACCACTCAGCCACCTCTCCAGAACGCAGTAAGCTTGAGTGTTGCGCCGCAGTATTTAGCGGCGGCGTCAACTAGACGCGCGGGCGAACAGTTTGGCGGCCGCGATGGCACCAAGCTTGCGAATTCGCCGAGGGATCGCACGGCCAGATCGCGCGTTATTGGGCGGGTGCTGGGGCTGTCCCATGGGTAGCGATGCAAGCATCAGGTCAGGGACTTGTCCGCGAAGATAGCCAGACTCCTGCGTTGCGGCTTTCGGCCGGCATTTTAATCTCGATTGTTGCCTGCTTAGCCGCGACCGCCGCCACCACCGCCAATTCGCCTACGGCGGGCCACGGCGCCTCGGGCGGTGCGTCCGAGGCACTATTCATCGCCGAGATCGGGCTCCTCCTTCTGGTCGGCCGGCTGTTGGGGGAGGCCGCGCGGCGGATCGGACAGCCTGCGGTGATGGGACAACTCATCGCCGGAGTCCTGCTCGGCCCTTCGCTGTTCGGATTGATCTGGCCGTCGGCGCAGCAGGCGCTATTTCCAGCCGACGTCGCACAAACAAGCATGCTCGACGCCGTCTCGCAGCTCGGTATTTTGATGCTGCTCTTGCTGACCGGCATGGAAACCGACCTGCAGCTGGTGCGGCGCGTCGGCCGCGCGGCGGTAACCGTCGCTATTGCCGGCGTCGCGTTGCCGTTCGTTTGCGGTTTCGCGCTCGGCGAATGGCTGCCGGCCGCGGTGTTGCCAAAGCCGGATGCACGCTTGGTGACCGCCATCTTCCTCGGCACCGCGCTGTCGATCTCTTCGGTAAAGATCGTAGCGATGGTGGTCAGCGAGATGAATTTCATGCGCCGCGACCTCAGCCAGATCATCGTCGCATCGGCCATTCTCGAAGACACGATCGGCTGGATCATCATCGCCATTGCGTTCGGCCTGGCCTCCGCGGGGACCATCGACATCTGGACGGTCGGGCGCGCCGTCATCGGTACGGCGCTGTTCATGCTCGTCAGTTTTACCGTCGGCCGTCTCGCCGTCTTTGGCTTGATCCGCTGGACCAACGATAATTTCGAAAGCGACTTTACCGTCATCACCGTCATTCTCCTCATCATGGTCGCGATGGCGCTGACGACACAACTGATCGGCGTTAACACCGTGCTCGGCGCTTTCGTCGCCGGCACTTTGATCGGCGAATCGCCGATCCTGACGCGCCACATCGACGAGCGACTGCGCGGGCTTATTGTTGCACTGTTCATGCCGGTCTTTTTCGGACTGTCCGGGCTGCGAGCCGACCTCACCGCGCTTCGCCATGCCGATCTCGCGCTGCTGGCCGTTGCGCTTATCCTGATCGCGAGCATCGGTAAATTCCTCGGCGCCTTCATCGGCGGCAAGCTCGGCGGGCTAAACCGCGCGGAATCGCTCGCGCTCGGCTGCGGCATGAATGCGCGCGGATCGACCGAAGTGATCGTCGCCTCGATCGGCTTGTCAATGAGCGTGCTCAACCAAAGCCTGTTCACGCTGATCGTCACCATGGCGGTGGTCACCACTCTAGCGATGCCGCCGATGCTGCGTTGGGCGCTCAAGCGCCTGCCGATGCGCAAAAAGGAGCGGCTGCGGCTCGAGCGCGACGAGCTTGACGCCAAGGGTTTTGTGACCAATCTCGAGCGCCTGCTGCTCGCCGCGGGCGACAGCGCCAACGGCAAATTGGCGGCGCAGCTGGTCGGCGCGATCGCGGGCTCCGGCGACAAGCGACGTGAGCGCCGGCCGCGACAACAAAATGGCGAAGGCGGCGGCGCACGCGCCCGATTCGAAGCTTCAAGTCGAGATCGCCGCCGAGGCCGCGACCACGCTCGAAGCGCATCCGGACGAGGAGAAACCCGGCAGCGTCGACGTGCTCACCCGGCAACACGACTCGATCAGCCCCGAGGCGGTCGCGGGCGAAGCGCGCAAAGGTTACGACCTTCTGGTCGTCGGCATCGCCAGGACCCGCAACCCCAAAGGTGGATTCAGTAAAGACGTGTCGCTCATTGCCGAGCGCTTCGACGGTCCGCTTGCCGTGGTCGATTCGCATCGTACCCGGCTCGACCTGCCGACCGGCCACCATGGCAGGATTCTCATTCCGGTGAATGGAACGGAGGTGTCGCGCCGCGCGGTAGAGGTCGGGCTCGCTTTGGCGCGCGCTACCGACGCAGAGATCACGGTGCTCTACGTTACTCGCGCCAACACTCACGGCGGCCGCAAGAATGCGTCGCGTAAACGCGTGACGCGACGCAACGAACGGGCCGTGCTTGAGGACATCGACGCGCTGGCTGACCGTTACGAAGTCAAGTTGCATTCGACGACGCGTGCTAATATGGCGCCCGACGAGGCGATCTTGCGGGAATCGAAGCGCGGCTACGATCTCATCGTGCTCGGCGTCAGCCGGCGGCCCGGCGATGCGCTATTCTTCGGCAACACCGCGACAGCGGTGCTTGACCGCTCCGAGGTATCGAATCTGTTCGTCGCCAGTTGATGGAATAGGATTGCAAACACGGAACTGTGTCATGGCGATAATTCCCCTGCTTGCGCAATCGGCATTTGAGCCGGAAATGATCGATTTTTTGGTTTCGGTATTCGAAACCGCCTGGAAGAGAGTCGAGCAGTCGGGCAGCAAGCTCGCTTCGCCCGCCTATCAGCGGGCGGCGCAGGAGATCATCGCCAAGCGCATCATCGACATGGCGCAACGCGGCGAGCGCGATCCAAACGGACTCGCCGACGATGCCGTGAGTTTTTTGGAAAGCTCTTACGCGTAGAGGGCGCGTCCCGAATTCAATCGTCATAGCGCAGGAAGCGGGTCTCAAAGCTCGATCGCTCCCGAAGAGCCAGGTGCCGGGCGCGTTCCTTCTCGGCCAATCGCCGCAGTCGTGCTTGCGAAAACAGCGACTTTTGCCGCGCATCCGCGGCAACCGTTACCGGCGAAGCGCTCTCGGCCGCCGCGGCGGCGGCCCCGACGCGATTGTTCGTTTGTTTGATCTTGGCGATCGTCGTTACCGGCGACGACCTCGCTGTCTCGACCATGGCCGGCTTCGTCAGCATCGCAACGGACTGCTGCGGCAATAGCGACTGCAGGCCGGCGACGGAAAGCAATACCATGAACGACATCACCAGGCCGGTGACGACACCGGTGACGCAAACCAGATAGGCGAGCACGGACGCTAGAATATCCATCGATACCCGACGCTGCCCCGCCCCGTCCGCTTCTACAATGCATCATCGTGGATTTTCGTTCCCTTAAAATACGTTTAAGCACGTGTCGGTAATAACGCTTAATTACGATGCGCAGGCCCGCACTGTCCGCGCGCGCAACACATTCGCGTTTAAAACGTGGCGGGATATCGTCGTCGATAAGATTCGATTTTATTAAAAGCGAAACCGCCGGGACATTCGGTTCCGGCGGTTTCCTTCAACGTCATCGTCTCGCGCCGGCGGTTCAGCCCTGCGAAATGAATTTGGTGACGAGGTAGGCCCCCAAACCCTCGATGCCGCCCTCGCTGCCATGGCCACTCTCTTTGACGCCGCCGAACGGGGTCTCCGGCGTCGAGATCATGACCGAGTTGACGCCGACCATGCCGGATTCCAGCGCATCGCCGATGGCCGCGGCGGTCGCGTTCGACGCGGTGAAGGCGTAAGCGGCAAGCCCGTATTCCAGCGCATTGGCGCGCTCGACCACTTCGTCGAAGGTCTTAAACGTGACGACGGGCGCCAGCGGTCCGAACGGCTCCTGCGTCATGATCTTGCTGTCGTCCGGCACTTCGGTGATCACCGTCGGCTCGTAGAAATAGCCCTGGTTGCCGCGCCGCTTGCCGCCGGTCGCAATCTTGCCGCCGCGGCTCTTGGCGTCGTTGACGAAACTCTCCATCGCCTCGATGCGCCGCGCGTTCGCCATCGGGCCCATGGTGATGCCCTTCTCCAGGCCGTCGCCGACTTTGATGCCGTTGGCGTATTCGGTGAAGCGCTTGAGAAAGCGCGGATAGACGTCTTCCTGCACATAGAAGCGCGTCGGCGAAATGCAGACCTGGCCGGCGTTGCGATATTTGAACGCCGCGATGGTGTCGGCCGTCTTCTCCGGATCGGCGTCGGCAAACACTACGACCGGCGAATGTCCGCCAAGCTCCATGGTGGTGCGCTTCATGCCCTTCGCCGCCAGCGCCGCCAGATGCTTGCCGACCGGAATCGAGCCGGTGAAGGAAATCTTGCGGATTACATCCTTGGCAAGCAGATACTCGGAGACTTCCGCCGGCACGCCGAAGACCAGATTAAGCACGCCCGCGGGCAGGCCGGCATCCGCGAAGCAGCGCACCATTTCGATGCAGGCGCCGGGTGTCTCTTCCGACGCTTTCAAAATGAGCGAGCAGCCGGCCGCGAGCGCGCCGCCGATTTTGCGCGCCGGCGTCAGCACCGGGAAATTCCACGGCGTAAACGCCGCGACGACCCCGATCGGCTCTTGCACCACGAGCTGGCGCACGCCCTTGCCGCGGCCCGGCACGATGCGGCCGTAGCTGCGGCGGCCCTCCTCGGCATACCAGTCGATGATGTCGGCCGACGTGATCACCTCGGCGCGGGCCTCCGGATAGGTCTTGCCCTGCTCTAGCACCATGATCTTGGAGATGGCGTCGTAACGCTCGCGCAGCAGGTCGGCGGCCTTGTGCATGATCTTGCAGCGGTCGTAGGCCGACGTGGCGCGCCACACCGCGAAGCCTTTGGCGGCCGCTTCCAGCGCCTGGTCAAGGTCGGCTTTGCTCGCATGCGGAAGCTGTGCGAGCGGCTTTTCGGTGGCCGGATTGATCACGTCCTCGCCTTTGCGGCCGCTGCCGCCGAGCCACTTGCCGTCGATGAAAAGTTCAAGATTGCCGTACATGACATCCTCGCTGGGCTATACCTTGGGTAATGGATTAGCAGTTTTCGCCGCCGCTGCGTAGGTAGGCAAAATCGCCTGTTCTGCCGCACCGCGTGGGCGCCGCGCAAAACGATTTTACCCAGCGGTCAGGTTGAGCGGACGCGGCGCCCACCCTACACGCGTGTCGGGTCGATGACAAAATTGGTGAAGCCGCCGTTGCGGTCGTCCATGCCGGCCAGCACCTCGTTGACTTGGGACAGCGGCGACACGCGGTGTTCGAGCGCCGACAAATCCAATATCCCGGCGCCGGCCATCGCCGCCATCTCCTCGCCCTCGCCGGTGGTGAACCACACCGAGCCTTGCAGGCCGATCCGGTTGGTCATCAGCCAGAAGGCGTTGAGCGGCAGCGTCTCCATCACCGCGCCGACATTGACCGCGCGGCCGCCGCGACGCAGGCAGTAGAGCGTGCGCATCATCGCGCCCGCCGGCGCGCCCGGCGGCAAGCAATCGATCATGCCGTCGACGCCATGGCCTTCGGTCGCAGCCTTGGCCCAGGCGACGAGCGGATCGGGCTGCGCGGCCGGGGCATTCGGGACCGAAACAACGTCGATGCGGCTTGGCGCCAGCGCCTTGACCCGATCGAGCAGCGCGGCATTGCGGCCGGTGCCGAGGATTTTGGTCGCGCCCATCGCCAGCGCCAATTGCGCGGCATTGAGGCCTAGCTGGCCGCTGATGCCGTTGATCAGCAACGCGCGCCCGGGACCGACACCGATCTTTTTCATCGCCGCATAGGCGGTGCCGAGATAGCCGAGCCGCGCGGCAGCCTCGAAACTGACGTTGTCAGGCAATTTGACCAGCGCCGTTACCGGGGCCGTGATGAATTGCGCGAGTCCGCCGTACGGATAAGCCTTCATGATCTCCTGTGAGCGACCGAAATAACCCTGCAGCGTCCAGCCCGGACAATCCTGCGTCTGCCCGCTGCGGCACATCCGGCACGAGCCGCAAGACCGCGCCGGATTGACATAAACCCGCTCGCCGGGACGCACCGACCAGACCTGCGCGCCGACCTTGGCGACCACGCCCGCCGGATCGAGCCCGAAAATCGCCGGCAGCGGCGGCATCGTCTTGTTGTCGGGCGTGAGCGTGCCGAAGAAATTGCTGATGACGCGCGCCAGATTGGGAACGACGCCGCACGCCTTGACCTCGACCAGCACGTCGGTCGGACGCGGTTCCGGGACTTCGATACGATCGAGCGTCATCGGCTGCCCGTAAGCATGCAGCCGCGCGGCGATCATCGTATTCATTGCGTCTCCTGCCCCGAGATGAATCTGACGTCATCCTGTACAGCAGAATTGCAGCAAAATTGTCGGCTTCGCGCGAGTCCTGAAATGCAGCCCGCTAAAGCGCGGCGGCGTCGGACTCGCCGGTGCGGATGCGCACTGCGTGATCCAGACCGAATACGAAAATCTTGCCGTCGCCGATCTGTCCGGTTTTTGCCGCCGACGTGATCGTCTCGATGACCTTGTCCACCTGATCCGACGGGCAAGCGATTTCAATTTTGATCTTAGGTAGGAAGCTCACCGCGTATTCCGCGCCGCGATAGATCTCGGTGTGGCCCTTCTGGCGGCCGTAGCCCTTCACCTCGGTGACGGTGAGCCCCTGCACGCCGATTTTGGTGAGGGCATCTCGGACTTCGTCGAGCTTGAACGGCTTGATAATGGCCATGACGACTTTCATCGTTTTCTCCCCCATTGCTTGACGCGGAGCGCCCCTCGCGTCATCGCGCCCGCCAGGCAATCAAGCGCCGTGCCAAGTTGACGCCGCGTGGGCGTCAAGCCGATGAGCGGCATTTCCGCCGTCACAGGATGTACTGCCGAAGCTTCCCGCCTAAAGATCAAACAAGGCGCATAGAAACTAGGCAAACCTTAGAGCGCATCGTCATCCTTTTCGCCGGTTCGGATGCGGAGCGCTTGCTCGACGGGCGAGACGAGGACCTTGCCGTCGCCGATCTGGCCCATCTTTGCCGCGGCGCTGATCGCGGCAACGACCCTGTCTGCATCTTCGCTGCGAACAACGACGTCGATCCGTACCTTTGGCAGGAGATTCACGGCGTATTCGGCGCCGCGATAGATTTCGGTGTGGCCTTTCTGCCGGCCATAGCCCTTGACCTCGGAAACGGTCATGCCGTGAACGTCGACGCCGAGGATCGCATCGCGCACCGCCTCAAGCTTGAAGGGTTTGATGATGGCTGTGACAAGCTTCATGACATTATCCGGCTGGCAGACACCATATCGCCTTTGCCGCCGATCTTTAAACCACCACGTTGCCCAGCCTTCAGGGGTCGGAACCGCGATCAAGCCGGAGCGGGGCGGCGCTGCCGCAGCAAGCCTTCCTGCGCGACCGAGGTGACCAGCGTGCCGTCGGCGGCGAAGATCAGGCCGCGCGAAAACCCAAGCGAGCCGGCGAGATTTGGGCTGTCCTGGGCATAGAGCAGCCACTCATCGGCGCGAAAGGCACGATGAAACCACAAGGCATGATCGAGGCTCGCCGCCATAATGTCCTCGCTGAACACCGAGCGGCGATGCGGAATAAGCGCGGCATCGAGCAGCATCATGTCGGAGGCATAAGCGAGCACGCATTGATGGATCGCCGGCTCGTCGGGCAGCCGGCCGGTCGCGCGCATCCAGACGTGGAAACGGCCGTCCTTCAAGGTTTCGCCGAGATAGCGGTCGTACTCGACCGGCCGCAGCTCGATCGGCCGTTCGCGCTCGTAATAGCGCCGCACCGGCTCGGGCATTTTGGGCCACACGCTCGTTTTCAATTCGGCTTCATCCGGCAGCGCATCGGGCTTCGGCACGTCGGGCATGTGAAACTGATGCGACAGGCCCTCCTCGTGCACATGAAACGACACCGACATCGAGAAGATGGCCTGGCCGTGCTGGATTGCCTTGACGTTGCGCGTGGTGAAGCTCCTGCCATCGCGGATACGGTCGACCTCATAGATAATCGGCACTTTGGGATCGCCCCCCAGCAGAAAATAAGCGTGCAACGAATGCGGCGGTCGCGCCGTCACCTGGTCAACCGTGCGGCAAGCTGCAACCAGAGCCTGGCCGATGACCTGTCCGCCAAACACCCGTTGCCAGCGCGATTGCGGGGAGCGGCCGCGAAATAGGTTCAATTCGAGTGGTTCGAGATCGAGGATCTCAACCAGTTCCTGGACGGCAGAGGCCATACGGTCTTCCCTCGCGCCGGGGGTGGTTCCAGCGGCTGACTTCCTTGCCTATAGGTCGGGCGGGTGGGTCAAGCCCGTCAATTGAGATCGTGCTAGGATAAGAGATTATGTCGCGTAGCGAAGTTGACGTACTGATTGCCGGCGGCGGTTTTGCCGGGCTGACGCTGGCTATTGCCTTGCGGCAGGGACTTGGGCCCTCGTTTGCGGTTGCCGTCGCCGATCCGACGCTCGGGAAAAGCCCGCTCGGTCAGAAACCTGCCGACGACGCGCGCGCCTCGGCGATCGTCGCAGCCGCGCGGCGGCTATTCGAGACGATCGGTGTCTGGGAGCGCGTCAGCGAGGACGCTCAGCCGATCCTCGACATGGTGGTCACCGACAGCCGGCTCGGCGATGCGGTGCGCCCGACCTTCCTCACTTTCGCGGGCGACGTCGAGCCGGGCGAGCCGTTCGCCCACATGATCGAGAACCGCCTTCTCGTCGATGCGCTTGCGGCAAAGGCGCGCGAGGTCGGCGTCGTGCTGCGGAGCACAGCGGTGGCGAATTTTTCTTACCCTCCGCTGGATGAGGACGGTCGCGAGCGAAGCGAGCGGGGTGGGGTGAACGACCACGAAGCAATCACTCCACCCCGGCCGCCTGACGGCGGTCGACCCTCGCCCTCCAGGGGAGGGTATGCGCAACGCGTCGATGTCGAGTTTACAAATCGCGACGCGCTCACTGCTCGTTTGCTGGTCGCCGCAGACGGCGCGCGCTCGACCATCCGTAGCGCCGCCGGCATTGCCACGCATGGCTGGGATTATGGCCAGTCGGCGATCGTCATCAATGTCGCGCACGAGCGCGATCACCACGGCCGCGCGGAAGAGCATTTTCTGCCGGCCGGCCCGTTCGCGATTCTGCCGCTCACGGGACGGCGCTCTTCGATCGTCTGGACCGAGACGACGGCGGAAGCGGAGCGCATCATGGCGCTCCCCGACGCTGCTTTCCATGCCGAACTTGAACAGCGTTTCAAGCTGCATCTCGGCGAGATCCGGGTCATTGGCGCCCGGCGCGCGCATCCGCTCGGGTTCTTTGTCGCGCGCGCATTCATTGCCGACCGCATCGCGCTCGTCGGCGACGCCGCGCATGTCATTCATCCGATCGCCGGCCAAGGCCTCAATATGGGCTTGAAGGACGTCGCCGCGCTGGCCGAGGTGGTCGTCGATGCCGCACGTCTCGGGCTCGATCCCGGCGCGGCGGACGTCCTGGAGCGTTATCAGCGCTGGCGCCGCTTCGACACCATGGCCATGGGGCTCGCCACCGACAGCCTCAACCGGTTGTTCTCCAACCGCTCCGATGTGCTGCGCGCGGCGCGCGATGTCGGTCTCGGCCTGGTCGACCGGCTGCCCAATCTCAAGCGGCTGTTCATCCGCGAGGCGGCAGGACTGGTCGGCGAGGTGCCCAAACTGCTGCGCGGCGAGGTTTTGTAACGTCGTGGCCGGGCTTGTCCCGGCCATCCACGTCTTTAAACTCCGCCGCCTCAAAGACGTGGATGCCCGCGACGGGCGCGGACATGACAAGCTGGAAGCATGACTTTCAACCACATCGCGGTGATCGGCGCGGGCGCCTGGGGCACGGCGCTGGCGCTGACTTGCGCGCGCGCCGGCCGCAAGGTCACGTTGTGGGAGGAGGACGCCGCCAACGCTGCACACATGAAGGCGCAGCGCGAGAGCCGGTTCCTGCCGGGCGTGCACATCGACGACGTTATCTTCATGGCCGGCGACCTGGCCGAAGTTGCACGCGCCGATGCACTCCTGCTTGTCGTCCCTGCGCAAGCCGTGCGCGCCGTCACCGCGCCACTTGCTCCTCTGATGGCGGGTGGAACGCCGGTGATCGTCTGCGCCAAAGGCATCGAACGCGGGACAAAAAGGTTCATGAGCGAGGTAATCGCCGAATGCGCGCCTCACGCGGTGCCGGCGATTTTGTCCGGGCCGAGTTTTGCCGCCGACGTTGCCCGCGGTCTGCCGACCGCCGTGACTTTGGCCGCCCAAGACGCCGGGCTTGCCGCCGAGCTTGCGCGAGCGGTCGGCTCCTCGACGTTTCGACCCTACCATTCCGGCGATATGCGCGGCGTCGAGATCGGCGGCGCGGCGAAGAATGTGCTTGCCATCGCCGCCGGCGTTGTCAGCGGGCGCGGGCTCGGCGCCAGCGCCTTGGCGGCCCTGACCACGCGCGGTTTTGCCGAACTCGTCCGCTTCGGCAAAGCCTACGGCGCGAAGCCGGAAACGATGATGGGCCTGTCCGGGCTCGGCGACCTTCTTCTCACCTGCTCAAGCCCGCAATCGCGTAACTTCACCTTTGGTATTAATCTCGGCCGCGGCCAAAAGCCAGACGCGATCCACGCCGGTCTCGCGGAAGGAGTTTTCACCGCGCCGGTGCTTTTGGACATGGCGCGCGAGCGTTCGGTGGATATGCCGATTTCGGCGGCCGTCGCCGCGCTGCTTTCGGGAAAGATGAGCGTGGACGCGGCCATCAAGTCGCTTTTGACGCGGCCGCTCAAGGCGGAGGCATGATTATGGCGTATTGGCTGATGAAGACCGAGCCGGAGGAGTTTTCCTGGAACGACCAAGTCAAACGCGGCACGAAGGGCGAGCCGTGGAGCGGCGTGCGCAATTTCACGGCGCGCCGGCATCTCAAGGAGATGAAAAAGGGCGAGAAGTTTTTCTTCTATCACACCGGCGATGAAAAGCAGATCGTTGCCATCGGCGAGATCATCCGCGAGCATTACCCCGACCCGACCGCGGCTAAGGGCGAGCCGTGGGTTGCGGTGACCACCGCCGCGGTCGAGCCGCTGCCGAAGCCGGTCACGCTCGCGGCCATCAAGGCGGAGCCGAAACTGAAGGATATGCCGCTCGTCAAATACGGCCGACTGTCGGTGCAGCCGGTGACGGCGGAACAATGGAAATTCATCTGCAAGATGGGCGGCATCAAGACCTGAAGGGCCGCAACGTGCGACCATCGGCTAATGGGCACGGTCTTGTCGGCTTCGGCGCGGCGGGCGCATAATATTCGCCGAAAACGCCGATTAGAGCCTTATCGGTTCTGGTGGAATCAGAACCGGGCTCTAGCATTTTGATTGAGCATGATCTTTTCCGAAAACCGGTATCCATTTTTCGAGATCATGCTCTAATCGGCTGCAAGCGGCCGGCGTATGCGTGGAGGAAGCGATGTCGGACAAGATTTACGAAGTGCCCGCCGAATGGACCAAGCGCGCCTTCATCGACGACGCAAAATACAAGGCGATGTATCAGCGCTCGATTGACGACCCGAACGGCTTCTGGGTCGAGCAGGCCAAGCGCATCCATTGGACCAAGCCTTTCAGCAAGGTCAAGAATACGTCCTTCGATAAGCCAAACGTCTCGATCAAATGGTTCGAGGACGGCTCAACCAACATTGCCTACAACTGCATTGACCGCCACCTGCACAGCCGCGGCCATCAGACCGCAATCATCTGGGAAGGCGACGATCCAAAAGATTCAAAGCACATCACCTATAAAGAGCTGCACGACGAGGTCTGCCGCTTCGCTAACATCTTGCGCAACCGCAACGTCAAGAAGGGCGATCGCGTCACCATCTACATGCCGATGATTCCGGAAGCGGTGTATGCCATGCTCGCCTGCACGCGCATCGGCGCCATCCATTCCGTGGTGTTCGGCGGCTTCTCGCCGGATTCGCTCGCCGGCCGCATCGAGGACTGCAGGTCGAACATCGTCATCACCGCCGACGAGGGCATCCGCGGCGGACGCAAAATTCCGCTCAAGGCCAATACCGACGCGGCGATCGCCAAAGTCGGCGGGGTCGATTTCGTCATCGTGGTTAAGCGCACCGGCGCAGCCGTAGACATGGATCCGGTGCGCGACGTTTGGTACCACGAGGCCAAGGACGTGGTGACGGCGGAGTGCCCCTGCGCCGAGATGAATGCGGAGGATCCGCTATTCATCCTTTACACCTCGGGCTCGACCGGCAAGCCGAAAGGCGTCTTGCACAGCACGGCGGGCTACCTCGTCTATACGTCGATGACGCACCAATACGTCTTCGATTATCACGACGGCGACATCTATTGGTGCACCGCCGACGTCGGCTGGGTCACCGGCCACAGCTACATCGTCTATGGCCCGCTTTCGAACGGCGCCACCACGCTGATGTTCGAAGGCGTGCCGAATTATCCGTCGATGTCGCGGTTCTGGGAGGTCATCGATAAGCACAAGGTCAACATTTTCTACACCGCGCCGACCGCGATCCGCGCCCTGATGCAGGCGGGCGATGCGCCGGTGAAAAAGACCTCGCGCGGGTCGTTGCGGCTTCTCGGCACCGTCGGCGAGCCGATCAATCCGGAAGCCTGGGAATGGTATTACCGCGTGGTCGGCGACAACCGCTGCCCGATCGTCGATACCTGGTGGCAGACCGAGACCGGCGGCATTCTGATCACGCCGCTGCCGGGCGCGACGCGGCTGAAACCCGGCTCGGCGACGCGCCCGTTCTTCGGCATCGTGCCGCAGATCGTCGACGCCGAAGGCAAGGTGCAGGATGGCGCGGCGACCGGCAATCTCTGCATCGCCGATTCATGGCCGGGAATGATGCGCACGGTCTATGGCGATCACCAGCGCTTCATCGACACCTATTTTTCCGCCTATCCCGGCAAATATTTCACCGGCGACGGCTGCCGCCGCGACGCCGACGGCTATTACTGGATCACCGGCCGCGTCGACGACGTGATCAACGTTGCCGGCCATCGGCTCGGCACCGCGGAAGTGGAATCGGCGCTGGTCGCGCATCCCAAAGTGTCGGAAGCCGCCGTCGTCGGCTATCCGCACGACATCAAGGGCCAGGGCATCTACGCCTATGTCACGCTGATGGCGGGGGAGCAGCCGACCGAGGCGCTGCGCAAGGAACTGGTCAACTGGGTGCGCAAAGAGATCAGCCCGATCGCCTCGCCCGACATGATCCAGTTCGCACCGAGTCTGCCGAAGACGCGTTCCGGCAAGATCATGCGCCGCATCCTGCGCAAGATCGCCGAGGACGAGTTCGGCAATCTCGGCGACACCTCGACGCTCGCCGACCCCGCGGTGGTCGACGATCTGGTCAACAACCGGCAGAACCGGAGCAAGGAGAGCGCGTAGGGGATCCGGATATCGCGGAATTTCGCCCGTCATCCTGAGGTGGCCGCGAAGCGGCCCTCGAAGGATGAACGGCCCGGGCCGTCGCCCTTCGAGGCTCGCGGAGCTTGTCATCGGGCCGGCCGCTTCGGGCCGGACCCATTGGCTCGCACCTCAGGGTGACGAAACCTATGGTGCGCCCGCACCACACTCCCCGAAAAATTAGCGAAAACCTTACCGTGTTGCCGGCGCGCTGCTGAGGAACGGCGTCAGTTCGGCTAAAATGGTCTTTCACGTTACGGCCCCGCTGCGGTGGAGCGGGGCGAGTGGGGCGGTTGCATAAGTCGAGGAATGTGAAAATGCAAGGGAAAGTCCTGTTTTCGGCCGTGCTCACGGCCGCCGTCGCTGCGTTCGCGCTCGCGCCTGAAGCGGCGCTCGCCCACGGCGATCTGGTGACGGTGAGAGACAGCTATCTGCCGGGAACCATCGTGATACGGACCAATGAGCGGGCGCTTTATTACTTTGTTGGCGTTGGCGAAGCGATTCGCTATCCCGTTGGCGTCGGCCGCATCGGCATGCAGTGGTCCGGCACCGCCTTTATCGACGGCAAATACATCAAGCCGGCCTGGTCGCCGCCGGATTCGATCAGGAAAGATTACAGCAGGCTTCCGCCGGTCGTTCCCGGCGGCTCGCCGCAAAATCCGATGGGCGTCGCGGCGATGACACTGTCCGGTGGCGGGCAATACGCCATTCACGGCACCAACAACGAAGGCTCGGTCGGCCACTTCGTGTCGCACGGCTGCATCCGCATGCACAACGTGGACATAGAAGACCTCTACAGCCGGGTCACGATCGGCACGCGGGTGGTTGTAACCAGATGACGGAAGTCGATGTCAGAGGACGGAACGCCTCTCTGACCTCTGACCTCTGACCTCTGACCTCTGACATCCGCTACCCGCACCACGAGCCGCGCTTCCCGCCGTCGTAAGCCCGCGCAAAGCCGCCATTAAGGAGCGCCGCCGACACATCGGCGGTGTTGCGGGTCGCGATCGCGGCATCGACGTGTCCGCCATACTTGTCGATGCCGACACGCGAAATCGTCACGCCACCCTCGCCCAGGATCTTTTCCAGCGCTGTGCGTGCAGCTTGCGCCTGCTCAAGCTCGCTGGCGCAGCGGGCGTGAAGTTCGGCTGCATCGATGCCGCGCAGCCGCACTTTAGGTATCGACATCGAGCCCCGGCCACACCCGCACGCGCGCCTCGAACGTGTCGCCGTCGATGACGCGCAAAACGTCGGCCGGATAGACGATGCTCGGATCGAGCCTATGTGCAATGGGAATGTCGGCGGGCGGCGGTTCGGCGGTATTCGCAGCCGCAAGCGCAGACTCGACCGGCGTCGCTTCGTGCGTCAACAGTGACGGCCTGAGCGCCGCGCCCGCCGCGAGCCCAAGCGCAAACAGTGCGGCGGCGAGCATGAGCGCATTGCCACGGCGTGGCTGGGCCAAAGCTGCAAACGGAAAGGTGCGTCGCACGACCGCCACCTTGGCAAGACTACAGAGAATCATGCTCCTAAGGATTATATTCACATAATTAGGAAAATGGTCAAGAGGTCAAAGGGGGCCCCGGGCACGGCTAAAAATCCGAGATTAAGCCATTGATTTCCCAATCTCCGTAGCGCGTCGGGTCGAGGCCGCCGCGACCATCGAGTTCCTGAGGCTTCCCCGCCTTGCCGCGTTCGCGTTCGGCGCGGCGCGCCGCGGCTTCCGCCAGCGCGCGCTCGGCCGCCGGCGTGCGCGGGCGCTTGCCGGTTCCTTGGTTTTCGCCGGCATCCTTAGCCGGCGGTCTGGGCGCGTCGGTTGGCATTGCCTTGGACTTGGCGTAGCCGTGCCGCTGCCGCAAGGAGGGCATTTTTCGAATGAAGGCTTCGGGCAAACCGAAGGCTCGTCCTGCGAGGGCGCAGAACGTGCCCGGCCTCGCGGTCCGCCGCATCGCGGCAGACTTGGTCGAGGGCGTCATTCGCCGCCGCCGCGCGCTCGACGAATTGCTCGAACTCGACCGTCGAGCTCGCCGCGTTAGAGGAGCGCGACCGTGCGCTCGCCCGTGCGCTGGTCGGAACCGTGCTGCGCCGGCGCGGCACCTTGCGTTATGTGCTCGGCCAATTTCTCGATCGCGGCCTGCCGCTGCAAGCGCCCCGAGTCGAGACCGCGCTCCTTCTCGGCGCCGCGCAAATCTTATTTCTCGACGTGCCCGACCATGCCGCTGTCGATCTTTCGGTGCGGCTCGTGCACGCCGACCGGCCGGCGTCGCACTTTGCCGGTCTCGTCAATGCCGTCTTGCGGCGCGTCACGCGCGAGGGCGCAACGAAGCTCGCAACGCTCGACACAGCTACTCTCGATACGCCCGAGTGGCTGTTGGCGCGCTGGACCGCGACTTACGGCGCGGCGACTGCGCATGCCATTGCCACGGCGAACGCCCAGGAACCGGCGCTCGATCTCACGGTCAAGAGCGACGCCGAATTTTGGGCGGCGAAGCTCAACGGCCGCGTGCTGCCGACCGGCTCGGTGCGCACCATTGCGCATGGGCCGGTGACCGCGCTGCCAGGTTTCGCCGAGGGCGCGTGGTGGGTGCAGGACGCCGCCGCAGCGCTGCCGGCGCGTTTCTTCGGCGACGTTCGCGGGCGCCGCGTCGCCGATCTTTGCGCGGCGCCCGGCGGCAAGACGGCGCAGCTTGCCGCCGCGGGCGCGCTCGTTACCGCCGTCGACCGCGCGCCGGCGCGAATGAACCGGCTTGCCGAAAATCTTACGCGGCTGTCGCTCAAGGCCGAGCTGATCTGCAGCGACGTCGAGAAATGGAATGCCGAGCAAATATTCGACGCCGTGCTGCTCGATGCGCCATGCTCGTCGACCGGAACCATCCGCCGCCATCCCGACGTGCCGTGGCTCAAAAGCGCTACCGACATCAACAAGCTCTCCGGTTTGCAACGCCGCCTGATCGACCGTGCCGCTGCGCTGGTGAAGCCGGGCGGCACGCTGATCTATTGCACCTGCTCGCTCGAGCCCGAGGAGAACGAAAACATCGTCGCCGGCCTGCTTGAGCGCGACGACAGCGTGCGACGCGCGCCGCTTGCCGCCGCGGACGTTTTCGGCCGCGACGAGTTCATCAGCAAAGATGGCGACTTGCGCACGCTGCCCTGTCATCTTGCCGATACCGATTCGCAGCTTTCCGGAATCGATGGCTTCTATGCCGCGCGACTGGTAAAACTTTAGCGATGTCATACGGTTATTCGGCGGTTGGCCGTTCTGTGATCGTTTCGTTATGGTCGCCGCCGCGGGTGCCGGTGCACTCGCGAAAGGAGGGACGAGCGGGCCGATGTCGCGCGTTTCCGTCGCGAACCATGCGAAGCTGACCTGGCTCCTCATTGGCGGCGCCATGCGGCACCTCGCCGGCCGCGTCAACGGGCATCCGTTCTTGCGCTGGCCGCTGTTGCCGCTCCGGGCCGATCGTCTGCTCATTGCGCCGCAGGATCTGCGCACCGCGGACGCCACGCGCGCGAGCGAGATCTATGCCGGCCGCTTCGCCTTCGCCGGCAAGGTCGTGGTCGGCGACGGCCGCTCGATTTTCGAAATGGAGCCGCCGTCCGACGATTGGGCGACGGCGCTGTTGGGCTTTGACTGGCTGCGCCATCTGCGCGCGGCGGAGGCCGGTATCAGCCGCGCCAACGCGCGCGCGCTGGTCGACGAATGGATCACGCTGCAAGGCTCGTGGCATCCGCTGGCCTGGCGCCCCGACGTGCTGTCGCGCCGCATTATCTCCTGGCTCAGCCACTCCACGCTCCTGCTGCAAGATGCCGACACGCGCTTCTATCGGCGCTTCCTGCGCAGCCTGGTGCGCCAAGTGCGCTATCTGCGGCATACCGCGGGCGACGCACGCCGCGGGGTCGCACGCATGCAAGCGGCCATTGCGCTCGCTTATGCCGCCCTGTGCATTGCCGGCCAGGCGCGCCACATCAAGTCCGCCACCGAGCAATTAAAACGCGAAATCGACGGGCAAATCCTGCCCGATGGCGGCCATGTCAGCCGCGATCCCGGGGCGATCATCGAGATCCTGCTCGAATTCTTGCCGCTACGGCAGGCCTTCGCGGCGCGCAATATTGCGCCGCCGCAGGCGCTGTTGAACGCCATCGACCGCATGATGCCGATGCTGCGCTTCTTTCGCCATTCCGAAGGCACATTCGCGCATTTCAACGGCATGGGTACGACGCCCGCCGATCTCATCCTCACGCTGTTGGCCTACGATGAGACCCGTGGTGCGCCGCTGTCGAGCGCACCTTACTCGGCCTACCAGCGTCTTGAAGCCGCCGGCGCCGTGCTGATCATGGATACCGGCCGCGCGCCGCCGATCGAGATGAGCCTCGATGCGCATGCCGGCTGCCTGTCGTTCGAATTCTCCTCGCCGCAGCAGAACCTGATTGTCGTGAATTGCGGCATGCCGCCGACGGGACGCGAAAACTGGCGGCAGCTCGCGCGTTCGACTGCAGCGCATTCGACGGTCACGTTCAACGACACCTCGTCGGCCCGCTTTGTCGAAGCGGCGATATTCCGGCGCGTGCTCGGCGGCTCGCCGATGCTGGGCGGACCGAGCGCCGTGTCGGTGACCCGCGAGGACGCCCCGGAAGCCATCGCGCTGCGCGCCGCGCATGACGGCTACGTCGGCCGCTTCGGCATTGTGCACGAGCGCATGCTGATGCTGGCAGCCGACGGCATGCGTATCGACGGCGAGGATATTTTTCTCGACGCCGATGGCAGCACCCAAGTGCGCACGGCGCGAGACGAATTCGCCATCCGCTTTCACCTGCATCCAGCCGTGAAGGCAACGCGGCTGAGCGACGGCCGCGGCGTCATGCTGATGACGCCGAACAAGGAGGTGTGGGCATTCAGCGCCCACGAGGACCGCGTTGAGCTCGAGAACAGCGTTTATCTGCCCGGCAGCGAAGGCCCGCGCCGCACCGCGCAGATCGTCATCCATGGCCATGCCCGCACCGCCTCGCGCGTGCAATGGAGCTTGCAGCATGCCAGTGTCGTGGCCGACGCCGCGCGGCGCGTGCGCGAGGAAGCCGAGCCGAAGCTGCCGCTGTGATATTGTCGGACTAGCCATGACCGAGCAATTGCGTCGCGCGTCGCGCGCCCTCATCTCCGTCTCGGACAAATCCGGGGTCGTCGAATTTGCCCGCGCGCTTGCGGACTTCGGCGTCGAACTCGTCTCGACCGGCGGCACCCGCAGAACGCTGACCGAGGCCGGACTCAAAGCGCTCGATGTCGGCGAGTTGACCGGATATCCGGAAATGATGGATGGCCGCGTCAAGACGCTGCATCCGGCCATCCATGGCGGTTTGCTCGGCATCCGCGGCAACGCGGCGCACGCCGAAGCGATGCGCACGCACCGCATCCGCCCGATCGATATTCTGGTCGTCAGTCTTTACCCGTTCGAAGAGACCGTCGCGCGCGGCGGCGATTTCGCCGACTGCATCGAGAACATCGACATCGGCGGCCCGGCCATGATCCGCGCCGCGGCCAAGAACCATGACGATGTCGCGGTCATCGTCGAGTTGAGCGATTATGCCGCGCTGCTCGACGAACTTACGATGCATAACGGCATGACGACGCTTGCGCTGCGGCGCCGGCTCGCCGCGAAAGCCTTTGCTCGCACCGCGGCCTACGACGCGGCGATCGCCAATTGGTTCGCAAAGGACCTGGACGATATCGCGCCCGATTATCGCGCTTTCGGCGGCCGGCTGATCGAACGACTGCGCTACGGCGAGAACCCGCATCAGGCCGCGGCCTTCTATCGCGCGCCGGACACCCGCTTCGGCGTCGCCACCGCGCGCCAAGCGCAAGGCAAGCAGCTGTCCTACAACAACATCAACGACACCGACGCGGCCTACGAGTGTGTCGCCGAGTTCGATCCGGCGCGCACGGCCGCTTGCGCGATCGTCAAGCACGCCAATCCCTGCGGCGTCGCCGAGGGCGACAGCCTCCTTGACGCCTACCGCAAGGCGCTCGCCTGCGACAAGACTTCGGCCTATGGCGGCATCGTCGCGCTCAACCGCACGCTCGACGCCGAAGCTGCGCGCGCCATCACCGAAATCTTCACCGAAGTCATCATCGCGCCGGACGCCACCGCGGACGCCATCGCCATTGTCGGCGCCAAGAAGAATTTGCGGCTGCTGCTTGCCGGCGGCTTGCCCGATCCGCGCGCGGCGGGGCTCACGGCAAAGACGGTGGCCGGCGGGCTATTGGTGCAAAGCCGCGACAACGCCGTGGTCGACGATATGGAATTAAAGCCGGTGACCAAGCGCGCGCCGAGCAATGCCGAATTGCGCGATTTGCGCTTTGCCTTTCGTGTCGCCAAGCACGTCAAATCGAACACCATCGTCTACGCCAAGGATGCCGCGACCGTCGGCATCGGCGCCGGACAGATGAGCCGGGTCGACGCCGCGCGCATCGCCGCCCGCAAGGCGCAGGACGCTGCAATTGAGGCCGGCTTGAAGGAGCCGTTGACCAAAGGCTCGGTGGTGGCGTCGGACGCGTTCTTCCCGTTCGCCGACGGCCTTGTGGTCGCCATCGAGGCCGGCGCCACGGCGGTGATCCAGCCGGGCGGATCGGTGCACGATGACGAAGTCATTAAGGCCGCCGACGATCATGGCGTCGCCATGGTGTTCACGGGCACGCGACACTTTAGGCACTGACACAAATTGCGCCGTCACATCGGTTTATAGCCGCGCTCCATGTCGACATCGATGAGCATGGCTTTGCCGTCCTTGAGCGCCTTGCCGATCAGATCTGTGGCGTCGGCCACCGTCGCGGCGCGCGCTCCGTCGATGCCGAGCGATCGAGCAAGACCCACGAAATCGATCGCCGGATCGTTGAGCTCCATGCCGACGAAAGTGTCGGCCTGCTCGGCGAGCCCGCGCAGCATGACGAGGCGCTGCTTCAAGATGCGGTAGCTCGTATTGTTCAAGATCACCCAGACGATCGGCAGCCGGTAGCGCGCCGCGGTCCACAGGCCTTGCACCGTATACATGGCGCTGCCGTCGCCAATGAGCGCGATCACCGGACGGTCGGGCAAAGCGATCTTGACGCCGATCGCCGCCGGCAGTCCCCAGCCGATGCCGCCGCCACGCAGGCCGAAATAGCTCTGCTCGTCGTCGCTGGTAATCAGCGAGCGGACACCGGGCGCGGACGAGAGAGCCTCTTCGATCACCACGGCGTCCTTTGGCAGCATGGCGCCGATCGCTTCGAGCAGTGCGAGCGGTTGCACCGGCGTTTTGCCGGCCAGAGCGCGGGCCTTGGCGCGAAACGCCTCGCGCTCTTTTCTGTTCGTCTCGCTGATCGATTTGAGCCGCGCAGCCGCAGCGCTCTTGGCACTCGCGCCCATGCGCGCGTTGACGCCTGTGGTGATGTCGGGCAGCGTTGCCTTCGGATCGCCGAGGATCGCGACCTGCGCGGGATAGTTCTTGCCGATCTGCCAGGGGTCGGTGTCGAGGTGGATGAGGTTCAAACCCGGCGGCCACGGATCAATCTTCGACGGCAGCGACCAGGTGAACAGGTCGCCGCCGACGGAAAACAACAGATCGTGGTCGTTGAGCGCCTCGCGCACGCCGGCCTGGGAGCGCGTCATCATTCCGCGATAGAGTGGATGCGACGCCGGGAACGACGCCGAGTTCGGAATGAACTCGACATAGACCGGCGCGGCGACGGCCTCGGCGAGCGCGACGAGCTCCTGATGCGCGCGGCTCTGCATCACCGCGTCGCCGGCGATGATGACGGGCCGCTCGGCTTTGGCGAGCATGTCGGCCGCGGCGGCGATCGCGGCCGCGTCGCCGCGCACGCGCGGCGCGACCCGCGTCGGTTCGAGGAGGTCGACGTCGGCGTCGTTCTTCAAAATGTCGCCGGGCAATCCTAAGAACACCGGCCCGGTCGGCGGCGCCAGCGCCGTCTTCACCGCGCGGTGCACGTACCGCGGTAAATCCTCGGCGCGATGCACCTCGGCGGCCCATTTGACGAACGGCCGCGCCAGCGTCGGCAAGTCCGCGGTCAGCACCGGCTCGGTGACGAGATATTCGAGATCCTGCTGGCCGGCGGTGACCAGCACCGGCGCGTTGGCCTTCATCGCGTCGTAGAGCATGCCCATGGCGTTGCCGAGCCCGGGCGCGACGTGGAGGTTGAGCACCGCGAGACCGCCGGAGGCCTGGGCGTAGCCGTCGGCCATCGCCATCAGCGCCGCCTCCTGCAGGCCGAGGATGTAGCGGATGTCGTGCTCGACCGCGAAGGCGTCCATCAGCGGCAATTCGGTGGTGCCCGGATTGCCGAACATGACCGTGACGTCCTCCTGCTTGAGCAAATCGAGGAAGGCGCGCTTTCCGGACATTACGGGCAAAGTTTTCTCCCTCAATCGTCATTCCGGAGCATGCGCTTTAGCGCGCCAGCCCAGAATCCGTCATTACGATATTCGCAGTTTTGCGATGAGGAGACTATGCACAACCCGTTGGAAATATGGATTCTGGGCTCGCCGCTTCGCGTCGCCCAGCAGCGACAGTACTGCTGCCGCGAAAGGGAGCCGGGCGCCTAGTTGATTTCAACGTCCTCGATCTTGATACCACGCAACGCTTGCAGGCTCTTTCGCGCCCGATCGATGCGGCGCAAAAACCGGGGGTCATTTTCGAGCCGGTAGTCGAACCAGTCGTCCTCGGACTCGAAGCCGATCAGCACGCCAGCCGGCTTGCCATGGCGCGTGATGACGATCTCCTGCGTCTCCGCTTCGCGAAGAAACCGAGACAGATCGTCCTTGATCTCGGATAGCGGAACTTCCCTCATTCCGGGTTTGCGACCTCCGACCCACCCATGTCTCCGGGCTGGACAATTTGAAAAATGGAGCGGGCGAAGGGATTCGAACCCTCGACCCCAACCTTGGCAAGGTTGTGCTCTACCCCTGAGCTACACCCGCATCCGAGAAGGGTAAGGCGGCCATGCGCACGGGCGCCGGCCACGGCCAAGCTATGCCAAAGTGCTTACCGCTTTGCAACCGCGTCAGGCTGGCCTTAGAGATCGCCAATGCCTGTCTCGCCCGACGAGCTTTTTGCCTATCTGGATAAGCTTGGCATCGCGCACAAGACCATCACCCATCCTGCGGTCTTCACCGTCGAGGAGGCGCGCACCGTGCGCGGTGCAATCGCCGGCGGCCATACCAAAAACCTGTTCCTGCGCGACAAAAAGGGCACGCCGTTCCTCGTGGTGGCGAGCGAAGATGCGGCGATCGAGCTGCGGGCGCTGCACCGGTTGCTTGGCGCATCCGGGCGGTTTTCGTTCGGCTCGGCCGAGCTGATGCGCGAGCTTCTTGGCGTCGAGCCTGGCTCGGTGACCCCGTTTGCCGTGATCAACGACACGGCCCGCCGCGTCAACGTCGTGCTCGACGCCGCCATGATGGCGCACGAGATCCTCAACTTTCATCCGCTGGTGAATACCGGCACGACGACGATTTCCCGCGACGGCCTGCTTAAATTCCTCGAAACCACCGGGCATTTGCCGCGAATTGAGCCGGTGTCCGCAACCACGGACTGAAAGACCGTGATTGCATTTGCTGACTTTCTTCCCATTTAATCAGGCGAATAGACCGGATTTCGCCTCCGCCGGGGCCAAGGGAAGGGCAATCGGGCAAGTCAATGTCAATGCTGCAACAGGCTGGAACCGCGACCGCGGACGCGTCGGTCAAGGACACGACGACGCAAACCTTCGTCAAGGATGTCATCGAGGAGTCTAAGCGCCAGCCGGTGCTGGTCGATTTCTGGGCGCCGTGGTGCGGCCCGTGCAAGCAGCTCACGCCGGTCCTGGAGAAGGCCGTGCGAGCGGCCAAGGGCAAGGTCAAGCTCGTCAAGATGAATATCGACGAGCATCCGGCGATCCCCGGCCAGATGGGCATTCAGTCAATCCCCGCTGTGATCGCCTTCGTCAACGGGCAGCCGGCGGACGGCTTTATGGGAGCCCTGCCGGAAAGCCAGGTCACGGCCTTCCTGGAACGGCTGACCAAGGATCGCATCGGCGGCGAGGCCAAGGATTTGCTGAAAGCCGCCGACGCCGCGCTCGCCGAGGGCGATGCCACCGGCGCGGCGGAGATCTACGCGCAGCTTCTTGCCGAGGATAGCGCAAACGTCGCCGCGCTCGCCGGCCTGGTGCGCTGCTATGTCGAGACCGGCGCGCTGGATCAGGCGCGCCAGACGCTTGCCATGGTGCCGGAAAATAAGCGCAACGATGCCGCGGTGGCCGCCGCGCGGGCAGCGCTCGAACTCGCCGAGCAGGCCAAGACGCTCGGGCCGGTGGCGGAACTCGAACAGAAGGTCGCGGCCAATCCGCTCGACCATCAGGCGCGCTTCGATCTTGCACTCGCGCTCAACGGCAAAGGCCGGCGTCACGATGCGCTCGAACAGTTGATCGCCATCGTCAAGCGCGATCGCAAATGGAACGACGATGGTGCGCGTAAGCAGCTCGTTCAGTTTTTCGACGCATGGGGCCCGACCGACGAAGCCACCATAGAGGGCCGCAGGCGGCTATCCTCGATTTTGTTCGCATAGCGATACGGTGAGACCAGGATTCGGTGCCGTCGCGAGCTGGAGTGCGACATGCCGATAAACACCATCTACAAGGGCCCCGACGCATTACCGGAGGTCATTCCGGTTTTCCCGTTGCCGGGCGCACTGCTGCTGCCGCGCGGGCAGATGCCGCTCAACATATTCGAGCCGCGCTATCTGGCGATGATCGATGACGCGCTACGCTCGCGGCACCGCCTGATCGGCATGATCCAGCCCGATCCGGCGCATCCGGGATCGGACCAGAACAGGCCGCATTTATTCCGCGTCGGCTGTGTCGGCCGAATGACGCAATTCGCCGAGAGCGGCGATGGCCGCTACCTGATCCAGCTCACCGGCGTCGCGCGTTTTCGGGTCGACGAGGAACAGGCGGTCACTACGCCTTACCGCCAGTGCCGGGTGAGCTATCAGCCGTTTATCGACGACTTCACCGCGCGCAAGGGCGAGGACGAGGTCGACCGCAAGGCGCTGCTTCGCGCGCTCACGGCGTTTCTGAAGGCCAACAACCTCAAGGCCGATTGGGAGGGCATCGAGAATGCGCCCAACGAGGCCCTGGTGAATGCGCTCGCAATGATGTCGCCCTACGACACCGCCGAGAAGCAGGCCATGCTGGAAGCGCCGGATTTGAAGACCCGCGCCGAGATTTTGGTCGCCGTCACCGAGATCGAGCTTGCCAAGAGCAAGACGCCGGGCGAAACACCGCTGCAGTAGCCGGCGGAAGTGGTATAAAGTCTTCGATCGAAACAGAGCGTCTGCAATGTCCATGCCCACCGACCGATCCGACAGCGTCGATCCCAAACTCCTTGAGATTCTGGTCTGTCCCTTGACCAAGACGCCGCTCGAGTATGATGCGGAGAAGCAGGAGCTGATTTCCCGCGCGGCCAAGCTCGCTTATCCGATCCGCGACGGCATTCCGATCATGCTGCCCGAGGAGGCGCGGCGGATCGATTGACGCTTTCCAAGCATCCATCGACTGTCATGCCCGGCCTTGTGCCGGGCATCCACGTCTTTCACGATGCGCGGGCTCAAGACGTGGATGGCCGGGACGAGCCCGGCCATGACGAATAATGGAAATGCGTGGAGAGACAGCAATGATCAAAATCTGGGGCCGGAATACCTCGTCGAATGTGCAGAAGGTGATGTGGGCGGTTGGCGAGATGCAGCTGCCGCACGAGCGCATCGACATCGGCGGACCGTTCGGCAAAAACCGCGAGCCGGCTTATCTGGCGATGAATCCGAACGGACTCGTGCCGACGCTCGAAGAGGACGATGGCTTCCTGCTGTGGGAATCGAACTCGATCGTGCGCTATCTCGCCGCGAAATATAAATCGACTATTCTGGAGCCGGCGGACTTGCGCACCCGGGCGCATGCCAGCAAGTGGATGGACTGGCAGCTATCCGTCGCCGGCCCGGCGATTTTCGAGTGCTTTTGGGGCTTGATCCGCACGCCGCCGGAAAAACGCAATCACGCGGCCATCGAGGAATCGAAGAAGAAAACGACCGCGGCAATGACCATTCTCGATAAGCAGCTCGAAAGAACCAGATATCTGGCCGGCGACGGTTTCTCCTACGGCGACATTCCCCTCGGCATCATCGCCTATCGCTTCCGCCAGCTGGTGCCCGATCGCCCGCCGTTGTCGAACTTCGAGCGCTGGTATGGCGCGATCTCGTCGCGGCAGGCGTTCAAGGATCACATCTCGGCTGTGCCGCTGACGTAAAGCCCGGCATTACTCCGCCGCCGCGCGGGCGCCGGCCGATTGCGCCGAGACGATGTAATCCATCGCCGCCTGCACGCCGCCTTTTTTGTGCGGAATGCCGGCGAGCGACAATGCCATCTCGGTCATTGCCAAGACGCCCATCATCCAGCCGTCGTTGACGTCGCCGAGGTGGCCGATGCGGAAATATTTCTTGGCGTAGGGACCAAAGCTGGCGCCGTAGGAAATATTGAAGGTATCGAGCGCCAGCGCGCGGAACGCGTCGGCATCGTGACCCTCCGGCAAAAGTACGGCGGTGATCGTCGGCGAATAATATTTCAAATCGCGGCACAAAATTTCGAGGCCCCAGGCGCGCACCGCGCCTCGCGTCGCCTCGGCAAGCCGGGCGTGCCGCGCGAACACGTTGTCGAGGCCTTCCTCGTGCAGCATCTCGATCGAGACCGCGAGGCCTTGCAGCATCTGCGTCGCCGGCGTGTAGGGAAAGAAGCCGACCTTGTTCATGGTCAGCATGTCGTCCCACGCCCAGAACGACTTCAGCATTTTCGAACTTTTCGCCGCGTTGAGCGCCTTGTCGCTCACGGCATTGAACGACATGCCCGGCGGCAGCATCAGGCCCTTCTGCGCGCCGCCTACGGTAACGTCGACGCCCCATTCGTCATGCCGGTAATCGGTCGAAGCGAGCGAGGAAATGGTGTCGACCATCAACAGCGCCGGGTGTCCGGTGGCGTTGATCGCCTTGCGGATCGGCTCGATCGGCGACAGGCAGCCGGTCGCGGTCTCGTTGTGCAGCACGCAGACCGCCTTGATTTCGTGCGCTTTGTCTTTGCGCAGGTGCTCCTCGATTGCGGCGGCGTCGGCGCCGGTGCGCCAGTCGCCGGGAATGAATTCAGGCTTGAGCCCGAGCTTCCGCGCCATGTCCTTCCATTGCGTCGCGAACTGGCCGGTCTCGACCATCAGCAGGCGGTCGCCGGGCGACAGCGTGTTGACCAGCGCCGCTTCCCAGGCGCCGGTGCCGGTCGCGGTGTAGATGATCACCGGATTGGTGGTCTTGAAAATGGTCTTGATGCCGTCGAGGCAGCGTTTGGCGAGCTTGGCGAATTCCGGGCCGCGATGGTCGATGATCGGCGTATCCATCGCGCGGAGCACGCGGTCCGGCAGCGGCGTCGGTCCTGGAATTTGCAGGAAATGACGCCCGGCGGCGCGCGAAGCATTCTGCGGCATATCGGCACTCCTTCGGACGATTGATTGGCCCCGGCGGCGCATGTCCGTGAGCGCACGCGGCTTGTGGCGTTGAATAGCGAATGCGACATTCGGGTCAAGTCTCTTTGGCGCGAGCCGTATGGCATTGTTGTCGCGTCGATTCTGGGCGTGGAGGAATGACGTGCCAACGCGGCTCGTGCCGGGGCTCGAACGGCGGCTGAACGCCGAACAGGTGGGCGATGTCCGTTTTGATGCCTTTACGCGTGGGCGTTATTCCACCGACGCATCCCACTACCAGATCATGCCGCTCGGCGTGGTCACACCGCGCACGATAGAAGAAGCCGAACGGGCGATCGCGATCTGCCGCGCGGAAGACGTGCCGGTAACGCCGCGCGGCGGTGGCACCTCGCAAGCCGGCCAGACCGTCAACCAATCGCTCATCGTCGACTGCTCGGCGCATCTCAACCGGATCGTCGATCTCGACGTCGCCAGCCGCCGCGTCACGGTCGAGCCGGGCATCGTGCTCGACGATCTCAATCGCCAGCTCAAGCCATCGGGCCTGTGGTTTCCGGTCGATCTATCGACGGCGTCGCGCGCGACTATTGGCGGCATGGCCGCCAACAATTCCTGCGGCGCGCGCTCGCTGCGTTACGGCAATACGCGCGAGAACGTGCTTTCGATCGATGCCGCGCTGGCCGACGGCACGCGGGCACATTTTGGACGCTTGGGCGATCCCGCAGTGGACGTCCCGGCTGCGCTCGTTCGCGATCTTCTCGGCATCGCCGCGCGCGAGGCCGGCGAGATCGAACGGCGATTTCCGAAAGTGCAGCGTCGCGTCGGCGGCTACAATCTCGATGCGCTTGTGCCGCGCCGCAACGACATCAACCTCGCGCATCTCCTGGTCGGCTCCGAAGGCACGCTCGCGTTCTCGACCGGGATCGAGCTGAAACTCTCGCCGCTGCTCGGCCGCCGCACGGTCGGCGCCTGCCACTTCGGCAGCTTTCACGAAGCCATGCTGGCGGCGCAACACGTCGTGAAGCTCGCGCCGATCGCGGTGGAGCTGATCGACCGCACCATGCTCTGGTTCGCCAAAGACATCGCGATGTTCAAGCCGACCGTCGATGCATTTCTGCGCGGCGATCCGGAGGCGATCCTGTTCGTCGAATTCGCCGAAGAGGATTGGGATGAGAATTTGCAGCGGCTGAAACAGCTCGGCGCGCTGCTCGGCGATCTCGGAATCGGTTGGGACAAGACCGGCGCCAAATGGGGCGGCGTGGTCGAGGTGCTCGATCCGAAGCTGCAGGCCGGCATCAGCGAAGTGCGCACCGCGGGGCTGAACATCATGATGTCGATGAAGGAGGAAGGTAAACCGATCTCCTTCGTCGAAGACTGCGCGGTGCCGCTCGAGCATCTTGCCGATTACACCGCGCGGCTCACCGAGATATTTGAAAAAAACGGCACGCGCGGCACCTGGTATGCGCATGCCGCGGTCGGCTGCCTGCATGTGCGGCCGGTGCTCAACCTCCGCCTCGACAAGGACGTGCGCGCCATGCGCGCCATTGCCGAAGAAGCCTTCGCCATGGTGCGCGACTATAAGGGCTCACATTCCGGCGAACACGGCGACGGCATCGTGCGCTCGGAATTCCACGAGTTCATGTTCGGCGCGGAGCTGGTCCGCGCTTTCGAGGAGGTCAAGGACCGCTTCGATCCACAGCACCTGTTCAATCCTGGCAAGATCGTGCGCGCGCCGAAATTCGACGACCGCGGCAATTTCCGCTACGGCCCCGGCTATCGCGCCGAGACCATGACCACAGCGCTCGACTGGTCGGCCTATCCGGGCGCCGGCGGCGGATTTCAGGGCGCGGTCGAAATGTGCAACAACAACGGCGCCTGCCGCGCGCTCCAAGGCGGCGTCATGTGCCCGAGCTACCGCGTCACCCTTAACGAACGCGACGTGACGCGCGGGCGGGCCAACACGCTCCGGCTCGCCATCACCGGCCAGCTCGGGCCGGATGCGCTCACCTCCGACGACATGGCGGAGACGCTGAAATTCTGCGTCTCCTGCAAGGCCTGCCGGCGCGAATGCCCAACTGGCGTCGACATGGCGCGCATGAAGATCGAGGTGTTACGGGCACGCACGGAAAAGCTCGGATTGTCGCTGCACGATCGGCTGGTCGGCTACTTGCCGCGCTACGCGCCTTATGCCGCGCGGCTGCATTGGCTTCTTAACTTGCGCGATATGATTCCCGGCGCGGCGAAGCTGTCCGAGATGATTGCCGGCTTTAGTGCGCGACGGAGCCTGCCGAAATGGCGGGCGGATTTCTTCGAGGAACCTGATCCGTCATGGCCGGGCATAGGCGTTCGAAGAACGGCGTCGCTTCGCTCGCCTATGTCCCGGCCATCCACGTCTTCTTTCAAACAAGACGTGGATACCCGGCATAAAGCCGGGCATGACGGTAAAGACGTCGTTCTGTTCGCCGACACTTTCAATCGTTACTTCGAGCGCGAAAATATCGATGCTGCGCTCGCTGTGCTGACGGCAGGCGGATATCGGGTGAGTCTTGCGACGCCGCTCGATGGCGGAGGTCCGCTGTGCTGCGGCCGCACTTTTCTCGCCGTCGGCAAGGTCGACGAAGCGCGCCGGGAAATGGAGCGCACGCTTGCCGCGCTGGCACCGTTCGTCGAGCAAGGTCTGCCGGTGATCGGTCTCGAGCCGAGCTGCCTGTTCAGCTTCCGCGATGAAATTCCGGCGCTGATAAAAAGCGATGCGGCACAGCGAGTCGCCGGCAACGCGCTGCTGTTCGAGGAATTTCTGGCGCGGGAGGCCAAGTTCGGGAAACTCGATCTCAATCTCGCGTCGACCAAAAAGCGCGCGCTGCTGCACGGCCATTGCCATCAGAAATCCTTTGACACGATGTCGGCGGTGGAAGCGACGCTGAAACTCATCCCCGACCTCGCGGTCGAGACCATCGAATCGAGCTGTTGCGGCATGGCCGGCGCTTTCGGCTTTCATGCCGATACCCTCGGCGTGTCCCGAGCCATGGGTGAACTGTCGTTGCTGCCGGCGGTGCGCCAAGCGCCGGACGACGCCATCATCGTGGCCGACGGCACGTCCTGCCGGCATCAGATCCACGACGGCGCCGGCCGCGAGGCGGTTCATGTGGCGCGCGTGCTGGCGATGGCTTTGCCGAAGCCGTGAATCTCACCGCGCCTCTCCCAATGCGCTTTCGTGCCAGCGCCGCAGCGCCAGGTAATTGACCGCCGACAGCAGATAGAAGATCAAGATGCCGGCGAGCGAGAGCAGCAGCAGTGCGGCGAACATGCGCGGGATGTTCAGCCGGTAGCCGGATTCGGCGATGCGGTAGGCAAGTCCGGAACCGGCGCCCGCGGAGCCCGCGGCGATTTCGGCGACCACCGCGCCGATCAGCGACAGGCCGCCGGCGATGCGCAGCCCACCGAGAATATAAGGCAGCGCCGCGGGCAGTTTCAGGTTCCACAGGATCTGGCCGCGCGTTGCGCCATAAAGCGCGAACAGATCGGCGAGATTGCGGTCGACCGAGTGCAAGCCGAGCGTGGTGTTCGCCAGCACCGGAAAGAACGCGACGATCCAGGCGCAGGCCAGAACGGCGAGCGGCTGCGGCAGGTAAATCAGCAGCAGCGGCGCAATGGCGACGATCGGCGTGACTTGCAGGATCACTGCATAAGGGTAGAGCGAATATTCGACTAGCCGCGATTGGTTGAACAGCACGGCAAGCCCGACGCCGCCGACCGCCGCGAGCAAAAACCCTTCGAACGTGGTCGCAAGCGTGACCAGCAGCGATTGAAACAGCAAAGCCCAATCGCTGGCCAGCGTTTTCAGGATTAACAGAGGATCGGGCAGCACATAGGCCGGAATATGGCCGATCCGTACCATCAGTTCCCAGACTGCAAGCACGATTGCGAGCACGATGACCGGCAGCGCGATGCGCAGCGCGTAGTCGGAACTGGCCGCTCGTCCCCGTGCAAGCGGGGACCCAGATGATTGATCCTTTCCCGGATTCCCGCTTGCGCGGGAATGAGTGGAATTAGGCAAAGGGTTTTTCATGCCGCGCCTCCTGCCATCGCCTCGGCCAGCGCTTCCGAGACGCGGCGGCACAATGCGGCATATTCAGCCGAGGTGTGGAAATTCCGATCGCGCGGATAGGGCGCGTCGATCGCAAGCTCGGTGAAGACGCGGCCCGGTCGCGACGCCATCACCACGATGCGGCTCGATAAATACACCAACTCGAAGACCGAATGGGTGACGAACACCACTGTCGTGCGCAACGCCTGCCAAACTTGCAGGAGATCGTTATTGAGCTTGAATCTCGTGATCTCGTCGAGCGCGGCGAACGGCTCGTCCAGCAAAAGCAACGCTGGCTCGGTGACGAGCGCGCGCGCGATCGACACCCGCATGCGCATGCCGCCGGACAGTTCGCGCGGATAGGCGCGGCCGAAATCCTGCAAGCCGACGCGGTCGAGGGACGCCACGACGTGCGGCCGCGCCTGCGCGATGTCGATGCCCTTGAGCTTCAGCGGCAGCAGCACGTTGTTGAAAACATTCGTCCACGGCATCAGCGTCGGCTCCTGAAAGACAAAGCCGATCCGGCTTTCGCTTTCGGCCGGCAATCGCGGCGAGAGCCATTCGACTTGGCCCTCGGTCGGCTCGCTTAAGCCGGCGATGATCCGCAACGCGGTGGATTTTCCGCATCCCGAGGGGCCAAGGAGCGACACGAACTCGCCGTCGCGCACGTCGAAATCGAAGCCCTTGAGCGCCAGCGTGCCGCTGGGAAACGTCTTGCCGACGCCGCGCAGGGCGACGAGCGTAGCGACAGAATTTGTCGTGACCGATGCCATCATAGTTTTTTCGTCACCCTGAGGTGCGAGCCAACGGGTCCGGCCCGAAGTGGCCGGCCCGATGACAAGCTCCGCGAGCCTCGAAGGGCGACGGCCCGAACATCTTGGTTGGCATCCTTCGAGGGCCGCTTCGCGGCCACCTCAGGATGACGTTTATCTTGGCCGCAGATCGAGCCCGACCTTGTTATCGACGAATTGCAGCGTGTAGGCCTTGCGGTAGTCGACGTTCGCCTTGGTGACGCCGGCACGCACCATCTCGTCGAAAAAAGTCTTCATGCGCGCATCGGTCATGGCGCCGATGCCGAGCGTCAAAGCATCGCCGAAATCGACGATGCCGTATTTTTTCATCGCGTTGACCGAATAGGCCAGCAGAACTTCGGTCATTTCCGGGTTCTGCTTCTTGATCAGTGCGTTCGCCGCGCTGTTGTCGTGGTAGAGATAATTGTACCAGCCGATGGTCGAAGCATCGACAAAGCGCTGCACCAGATCGGGTTTTTTGGCGACGAGGTCGCGGCGTGTCTCGATCAGCGTCGAATAACCGGCGAGCCCTTGGTCCGCGAGCAAAAAGACTTTGGGCGTGAAATGCACGGCCTTCTCGATTGCGAACGGCTCCGAGGTCACGTAACCCTGCATCGCGCTCTTCGGGTTCACCAAAAACGGCTGTGGATTGAAGGTGTATGGCTTGACCTGGGAGTCCCTGAATCCGTACTCGGCCTTCAGCCACTGGAAATAAGTCGCCACGCCCTCCGGCGATACGAACAGCGTCAGACTTTTCAGATCTTGCAGCTTCTCGATGCCCTGATCGGGATGCGCGATCAGAACCTGCGGGTCTTTCTGAAAATAAGCCGCGACCTCGACGGTCGGAATGTTCTGGGTGACAGAATCGAAGCCTTGCAGGTTGTTGGCGGACAGAAAGAAGTCGATTTTTCCCACCGGCAGCAGGATGCGGTTGTTCACGTTCGGGCCGCCCTGCCGGATGGTCACGTCGAGGCCGTATTTCCGGTAGGTGCCGTCGGCCAGCGCCTGGTAGAAGCCGCCGTGCTCCGCTTCCGCCACCCAGTTGGTGCCGAAGGTGACCTTGTCGAGGGTCTGCGCCAACGAGCCTGTCGCCGCTGCCACAAGCCCCGCCAGCGTCATCGCGAAAATTCCGACCCACCGCATCGGTTGCTCCTGCCCGTCGGGGACGCGACAATAGGAGAGCCGAAACGGAATGGCGAGTGACCTGTGATGCTGCCGAAGCGCGACTGGATGGAGATGATCTGGCAGGATATCGCCGGCGCCGAAACCGCGCGCTGGATCGCCGTGCTGCCGCTCGCCGCGGTCGAGCAGCATGGGCCGCATCTGCCGCTCGGCGTCGATACCTACATCGCCGAAGCTTACCTGCAGCGGGTCCGCGACGTTCTGCCGGCCGAGCTGCCGGTGACGTTCTTGCCGGTCGAGCGCATCGGCGTTTCCGCCGAGCATCTGTCCTATCCCGGCACGCTGACGCTTTCGGCGGCCACGGCAATTGCGGCCTGGACCGAGCTCGGCGAGAGCCTTAAGCGAGCAGGCCTGCGCAAGTTCGTCCTGGTCACGAGCCACGGCGGCAATGTCGCGGCCATGGAACTGGTGGCGCGCGATCTGCGCACGCGGCTTAACATGCTTGCGGTGACCGTCGGCTGGCACCGCTTCGGCTATCCCGACGGCACGTTTTCGCCAGACGAAAAAAAGCACGGCATCCATGGCGGCGATATCGAGACCTCGCTGATGCTGGCGGCGAAACCGGACGCAGTGCGCATGGACGCCGCACCTAAGGCGGCGCTGGAAACCGTCGCCATGGCGCGCGAGTTCAAATGGCTCGGCGCCTATCGGCCGGCCGGGTTTGCCTGGATGACCCAGGATCTGCATCCCTCCGGCGCGGTCGGCGACGCCACGCTGGCGACGCCGGCGAAAGGAGAAGCGGCGCTTGCACGCGGCGCGCAAGCGTTCGTCGAATTACTCCGCGAGATCGACCGCTTCGATCTTGCGCGCCTGCGCCAGGGTCCGCTCGATCGACCGTAACGGTTCTCTCCGATTCGATTTCCAAACAGCCCACGCAGCCACGTCGTCTCGCAGCGCATGCGCGCGCGAGTGTTGTCAAACAGCGACGGCTATCCCTTCCCTCCCCCCGCTTGCGGTGGGGAGGGTCGGCGAATATCGCGCCAGCGATATGAGCCGGGGTGGGGGGAGCGACCTAAAAGTGCCCCCACCCTTGATCCCTCCCCACCACTCGCTGCGCTCGCGGGGGGAGGGAAACCTAGAAATAAGGAAAGCGGAACGCCGGCAGTCGCACTGTCGTCAGTCCCCGCATGCAAGCGGCGCGCGGGTCGCGCCACGGATAAGGCGGCTTGCGCCGCCCTCCGCTTGCGGGCGCGCTCGCCTGCCGGCGTTACACCACGGCTCTGCCCAAGGGGTGTGTGGTCCCTTGGTGCGATCCGGGCCAGGCTTCGTGGGGAAGGTTTGCCTTCCCAGTTCCAGCGACGCACCTCGCACACCGGTCGTAATGCCGGCAGGCTGATGCCCGAGCCGCCCGGGAGCGAAGCTGATGAGGCTTTGCCCGCGGGCACCGCACTCGCCCCCTGCCGCCCGGCATCACCCGGACGGCGTCCTTATCGGGGCGAGAGTTGATTCGCACCGATATTGTAACCTGAACAGAGACCGATGTCAAGTGTTGTCGCTGAGATGGAGACAACATGCCGGCCTGGGGCGAGCGCGCGAAACAGCCCGGAACTCGGCGCCATGCCGTCGTGCAGCGCGCTCCTCCCGTTGGGAGTGGAGCAGCTCCGCGACGACGCAATCCAGCGCGCTGCCAAACTGATAAGCTGGCAGCACGAACCGGACAAATCGGCATGAACGAGCGCTCCGGCTGGAAACAGATCCGCAATCTGATCGGCGCCTACCGGCCGCGCTGGCGCTTCTGCGTGCGCATGACGGTCTCCGGCCTGGCGGCCTTCGCCGTCGCTCAATTTCTGCAGATTCCTTTGCAGGGCCTGTGGGTGATCATCACCGCCATCGTGGTGATGCAAATGAGCGCCGGCGGATCGATGCGCGCGACGCTGGAATACATCGTCGGCACGGTCGGCGGCGCCATCTATGCCGGCATCATCGGCGTCCTCATCCCGCACGGCACGCCGCTGTCGGAGGCCGGCATCCTGGCGCTCGCGATCGCGCCGCTGGCGCTGCTCGCCGCGTTCAATCCGAATTTCCGCGTCGCGCCGTTTTCGGCGGTGCTGGTGCTGTTGATCGCCGGCCAGTTTGGCGAAGGCCCAATCGAGTCGGCGATCACGCGTTCGTCGGAAGTGGCGCTGGGCGGCGTCATCGCGGTGATCGTCTCGCTCGTGGTGTTTCCCGAACGCGCCCATCATATGCGGCTCAACGCCGCCGTCCGTCTGTTGCAGCAGTTGGCGCGCGCCTTGCCGAAATTGCTGACCGGCTTCACGCAAGGGCTCGATCCGGGCGAGAACACCCGCATGCAGAACGACATCGGCGCGGCGGTCTCCGGCTTCCAGCAGATCACGGCCGAAGCCGAGCATGAGCTGATGATCAGTCTCGCGGCGCAGCCAGACCCCGGCCCGCTGTCGCGCACCATGCTGCGGCTGCGCCACGACCTCGTGATCATCGGCCGCGCCGGAGTGAAACCGCTGCCGGAGGTTTTGCGCGGACGGCTCGCCGCGCCGCTCACCCGCGTCGGCGCGGCGGCAAGCGATTTTCTCAATGACAGCGCGGCCGCGCTTGGCGCGCGCAACCCGCCGCCGCCGCTCGACGCGTTCGAGGCGGCGCTCGCCGGCTACACCGCGGAGGTCGAGGCGGTGCGCAGCGAAGGCCTGACGGCGCCGCTGACCGCCAACGAGGTCGAGCCGGTGTTCGCGCTCGGCTTTGCGCTCGAGCAATTGCGTCAGAATTTCATCGATCTGCGGCGCTGCGTGCAGGACCACGCGCGGCGTCCGGGACGGAAGAAGAAGGTGGTCACCCCAGCGTCGTGAGATCGACCGGCCCGTCGAACAGGCCGCCGATCAGCTTCAGCGCCGCCGCGGCGCGCGCGTCGCTCCAGCCGCCGTGCTTGGCGTTGAGCCGGAACTTGTCCTCAATGTCGGCGCGCGACAGCGGTTCCTGCGCGCCGCCGCGCATATGGGACTGGCGCTCCTCGACCACCGTGCCGTCGCGCAGCGCTAAGCGGATGTGGCCGGTGAAATTCTTCGGGTAGGGATTTTGCGGATCGATCCGGTAGCGCACCTTGGCGGCGAGTGCGAGCACGGCGGGATCGCGCACCGCCGCGTCGGAGAAATCGTCCAAGCCGACATTGCCGCGAATAAAGCCCGCGGCGATGCAATAGGGCGTAGAGAATTTTCCGGCATAGCCGTTGGCCGGCTTTTGCTTGGCGGCGAGCGGCTCCCACAGCCGGTGCACCGTGCCTTCGCCAACCTCGCAGACCATTTCGGCGACGTCGCCGGCCTTGATCCGCGCGCCGAGCCGGCGGGCGCAGTCGATATAGGGATGCGTCATGGTCCCGCACGGATAGGGCTTGAACGCCAGCGTCTGCGTCACCCAGCGCGCGCCGAAATCGCCGGTCACCGCGTCGTAATCGCCCTTGGTGGTGTGCGCGAAGCCATGAAAGAAACCATGCGTGCCTTCGAACACCGTGCGCGGCCCGAGAAAGCCGGCGCGGCCGAGGAGCGCGGCGCGCAGGCCCGATTGCGCCGCCCAGCCGGCATGCAGCCTTTTGGTCCAGGCGCCTTCGGCCAAATATTCGATGATGCCCGAGGCCATCGAGCCGGCGGTGCCAAGCGCATCGACCATCTGCTGCGGCGTGAGCTTCAGCGCGGCGCCGACCCCGGCCGCGGCGCCCATGGCGCCGAACACCGCGGTGGGATGAAAACCGGCTTTGTGCGTCAGCGTCGGCGCGACCAAGCTCAACCGGCACATGGTCTCGACGCCGACGGCGATGCCGAGAAGAGCTGAACGGCCGTCGAGCTTGTGCCGCTCGCAGGCGGCGAGCACTGCCGGCACGATCACCGCGCCGGCATGAACCGGCCCGCCCTCGAAGGTGTCGTCGAAATCCTCGCCGTGGATCGCGGTGCCGTTGACCAAAGCGGCGGCCGCTGCGGAGAGTGTGTGCGCATGCCCGATGGCGGTGCAGGGCCCGTCGTCGTCGCAAGCGGCGAGCGCGGCCTTCACATAGTCCGCGTTGCGTGCCGTGACCGCGAGCCCGACGACATCGATCAAAAGCTCCTCGCATTTGGCGCGGACGGCGGCAGGCAGGCGCATCGCATCGAGCGCGCCGATTTTCTGCGCCAGATGCTCGGCGACGGCGGTTTTGGGGAGATCGGCGGAGGACATGAACCACTGCTCGTCATGGCCGGGCTCGTCCCGGCCATCCACGCCTTTCAGTGTGAAGGTGCGTAAAACGTGGATGCCCGGCACAAGGCCGGGCATGACGAAATCTACCTCAGTACTTCGCCGAGATCGGCAACTCCTCCGCCGGGAACAGCGAGATGATGGTGTGGCCCTTGTTGGTGACCACGACCTCCTCCTCGATGCGCGCCGCGGAATAGCCGTCAGTCGCCGGGCAGTAGGTTTCGAGCGCGAAGACCATGCCTTCCTTGATCACGGTCGGGTGGTCCATCGACACCACGCGGCTGATGATCGGCCGCTCGTGCAGATTCAAGCCCAGCCCGTGACCGAATTGCAGGCCGAACGCCGCAAGCTCGTCGGGGAAGCCGAAATCCTGCGCCTTCGGCCACACGCTGCATACTTCGTCGGTGGTGACGCCGGGCCGGATCAGGTCGATAGCGAGATCGAGCCATTCGCGGCACTTCTTGTAGGCGTCGTGCTGCGCCGGCGTGGCGCGGGTGACGTTGAAGGTGCGGTAGTAGCAGGTGCGGTAGCCCATGAAGGCTTGCAGGATGTCGAAGAACACCTGGTCGCCGGGCCGGATCATGCGGTCGGTGAAATTGTGCGGATGCGGATTGCAGCGCTCGCCGGAAATGGCGTTGATCGCTTCGACGTCGTCGGAGCCGTGGTAATAGAGGAACTTGTTGACCTCGCCGACGATCTCGTTCTCGCGCACGCCGGGGCGGAGCTTCTCATTGATCAGGTCGTAGGCGCCGTCGACCATAGCCGCGGCGCGATTGAGCAGCGCGATCTCGTCGGCGGATTTCACCTCGCGCGCCTCGAGCATGACCTGCTGGCCGTCCTTGATCTTCAGCCCGGTCTTCTCCAACTCGAACATCATCGGCGGCTCGATGATATCTACGCCGATCGGCATCTTGGCGAGGCCGGCGGATTTGAGAATGGAAGCCATTTCCTCGGCGTGATGCTTCATCAGCCCGAACGCGGGCTCCACGGTGCCGCGCATGCCGATCACGCCGGCGCGGCAGTTCTCCGGCTTGAGCCACGGCGAATAGAGCTTGTGGTGCACCGCGGCCGAGCCGAAATCCCACAGGATCGGATCGCCGCCCCGCGGCAGCAGCACCCACCGCGAAAGCTTGTCGCGCGCCCACTCGCCGATCTTGGTCGAGGTGATGTAGCGGACGTTGTTGTCGTCGAACAACAGCAGCGCGCCGAGGTCGCTGGCTTCGAGTGCGGCTTGCGCCCGGCCGAGCCGGTAGCGGTGCAAGCGCCGGTAGTCGACGCGCTCCTCGAAATCGACCCCCATGGTGCCCAGCACCGGCAGATGGCGGCCCCAGTTGTAGCGCGGATTGATGTCTTCGGCGGTGATCTTGACCGGATCGCGCTTGGTGATGTCGTCCATGGCGTACTCCTTGGCGTTATCCGTCATCCTGAGGTGCGAGCGAAGCGAGCCTCGAAGGATGAGCGGGCACGGCGATTATGGTTGGTATTGTAACTCAATATGCGGGTCTGTTTATACGGGTACCCGGGCCGTTGCCCTTCGAGGGCCGCTTCGCGGCCGCCTCTGGGTGACGGGACTTATGCCGGCATCGGCACGTCGCCGACGTCCTTCGGCACCTTATAGCCCTTCTGCGTCGCCGGGCGCTCGGCGATGGCCGAGTACCACCGCTTGACGTTCGGATACCGGTTGAGATCGACGGTCTGCCATTCGTAGCGCGACACCCACGGCCAGATCGCGATGTCGGCGATCGAATAGTCGTCCGCGACGTATTCGCGATCGGCCAGCCGCCTGTCGAGCACGCCATAGAGCCGGTGCGCTTCCTTGAGATAGCGCTCCTCGGCATAAGGCGCCTTGCCCGGATTATATTTGGTGAAGTGATGCACCTGGCCGAACATCGGCCCGGGACCGCCCATCTGCCACATCAGCCATTCGATGGTGCGGTAGCGCGCCTCGCCGGATTTCGGCAGAAGCTTGCCGGTTTTGTCGGCGAGATAGATCAGGATCGCGCCGGATTCCATCAGGCTCATGCCGTTGTCGCGGTCGACGATCGCCGGGATGCGGTTGTTCGGGCTGATTTTGAGAAATTCCGGCTTGAACTGCTCGTCCTTGCCGATATTGACCGCGTGCGCGGTATAGCGCAGGCCGAGCTCCTCCAAGGCGATGGAAACCTTGCGGCCGTTCGGCGTCGTCCAGGTGTAAAGATCGATCACGATATTGATCCTGTTGTTGGTGAAAATTCGAAATTTGCATCTGTTCCGTTATCCTGAGGTGGCCGCGAAGCGGCCCTCGAAGGATGCGGCCGAAGCGCTCGGGCCGTCGCCCTTCGAGGCTCGCCAGAGCGCGTCGGGACGGCGCGTAGACGCGACCTGATGGCTCGCACCTCAGGGTGACGGTACATCTTACGCTGCGGATTTTTTCCCCCATAGCCGCGCCGAAGCGATATCGGCGCCGTCGCGGATCGCTTTGAGCTTGAGCCAGACCACCGGTTCGATGACCCATTCGCGCCGGGTGAAGGTGCCGAAGCCGCAGTCGCTCGAGGCGATGACGCGCTCGCGATCGCCGATCGCCGCCACCGCCTCCTCGATGCGGCGCGCCACCACTTCCGGATGTTCGACGAAATTCGAGGTGGTCTCGACCACGCCGGGAATGAGGATCATGTCTGAAGGAAACGGCACGCGCTTGAGCGCTGAATATTCGTGCGCATGGCGCGGATTGGAGAACTCGATCGACAGCGCGCCGACCTTGGCTTGATAGAGCGTCGGCAAAATCTTCTCCAATGCGATGTCGTGAATATGCGGGCCTTCCCAATTGCCGTAGCACACGTGCAGGCGCACGCGGTCGCGCGGGATGCCCTCGATGCCGTTGTTGATCGCGGCGACGTGGCGCTCGCAGCGCTTGACGAAGTCGGCGTCCGACAGATCGCGGTACATCATCGTTCTGTCCATGGCGAGGTCGGGCGCGTCGATCTGCAGGATCAGGCCGGCCTTGTGGATGGCCTGATATTCATTCTTCATTTCGCGCGCGATAGCGTCGAGATAGGCGTCGTGCGACGGGTAATGGGCATTCAGCATCGTCGTCGAAATGATGCCGGGCGAGGCCGCCGTCATGAACCGCTCGGCGAAAGCGTGCAGTTCGTCGGCGATGCGCTTGAAGCCCGCGATCTCGTCGGTGATCGGCTTTAAATCGCGATATTTGATCTCGGCCTGCGCCTCAGGCGCGCCGTGCTGACTCTTCGGCGGATTGGGAAAGCGCCGCATCAGATAGCTCGTCAGCTCCGGAAATTCCTCGAATTCTCGGCCGCGGCGGCGCTTCGATACGCCGGCAAAGCCCGACATGCGTTGTGGCACGTAAGTCTGAAAGCCGATCCGGCACTGCTCGCCGTCATTGCCGACGTCGATGCCCGCCGCCATTTGCTTGCCGACCACGTGGCGGACCGCCTTGTCCATCTCGTCGGCCAGCAGCTTCGGATCGTAGCCGCCGCCTTCCTCCTGCAGCACCAGGAGGTCGCTCAGCTTGTCGTTGCGTGGCAGGCTGCCGACATGGGTGGTGAGAATGCGATCGCGGCTGAACATCATAACGCGGGGCTCCGGCAGGGGCTCGTCTTTCGGCAGCTTGTCATAGCGCAATTCCGCGGCAATAACAGTGCGGTTCGTGGCCGCCATTGCCGCCGAATTTCCATGTCGGCATAATGCCTTGCGATGGGCATGCGTGGGCCAGGTCCCGCGCGGTCAAGCGGGGAAACCCCGTGGGAGAAACGTCAGATGAGCAGCGCTCCGCAGAGCCCGGCCACAGCTGCGTCCGCGATCCCGCGCGCCTACAATTTCGCCGCCGATATCCTCAAGCGCAATCTCGATGCCGGCCGCGGCGGCAAGATCGCTTACATCGACGTTAACGGCAAATACAGCTACGCCGAGCTTGCCGAGCGGGTCGAGCGCTTCGCGCATACGTTACGCGCGCTCGGCATTCGCCGCGAGGAGCGCATCCTGATTTGCCTTCTCGATACCGTGGATTGGCCGACCGCTTTCCTCGGCGCGATCAAGGCCGGCGTCGTCGCGGTTCCGGTCAATACACTGATGACCGAAAGCGATTACCGTTTCATGCTCGAAGATTTGCGCGCGCGGCTGCTCGTCGCGTCCGACGCGCTGTTTCCCAAATTCGCCGACGCCATCGGCGACAGCGAGTATATCGAGCACGTCATCATCTCCGGCAGCGACGCGCGGTCCCATCTGCGGTTCGACGATCTGCTTGCCGGCGCCAAGACCGAACCCATGACCGCGGCGACCACCCGCGACGATATGTGCTTCTGGCTCTACACCTCCGGCTCGACCGGCAGGCCCAAGGGCGCGGTGCACACCCATGCCGATCTCAAGCTCACCAACGATCTTTACGCAGACCCCGTGATCGGCATCACCGAGAATGACATTTGCTATTCGGTGGCCAAGCTGTTCTTCGCCTATGGGCTCGGCAACGCGCTGACATTTCCGCTGTCGGTCGGCGCGACGACCGTTCTGTTGGCGGCGCGGCCGACGCCGGAACTGGTCGCCGATATCCTCAAAAAACACGGCGTGACGATCTTTTACGCCGTGCCGACGTTCTATGCCGCCTTTTTGGCCAATGCCGCGCCGCCGCACCGATCGGAGCTGAAAATCCGCCGCTGCGTCTCCGCCGGCGAAGCGCTGCCGGCCGATGTCGGCCGGCGCTGGAGCGAACGTTACGGCGTCGACATCCTCGACGGTCTCGGCTCGACCGAGATGCTGCATATTTTCCTGTCGAACCGTCCCGGCGATGTAAAATACGGCACCAGCGGCAAGCCGCTACCCGGCTACGATCTCCGGCTGATCGACGACGACGGCAAAATCGTCACCACCCGCGGCGAAATGGGCGAACTGCAGGTGCGCGGCCCGACCAGCGCCGTCATGTACTGGAACAACCGCGAGCAATCGCGCGCCACATTTCTCGGCGAATGGACGCGATCCGGCGACAAATATATCGAGGACGAGAGCGGCTATTTCGTCTACTGCGGCCGGCGCGACGACATGCTCAAAGTGTCCGGCATGTATGTCTCGCCGTTCGAGGTCGAGGGCGTGCTGCAAAGCCATCCCGACGTGCTCGAAGCCGCCGTCGTCGGCTGGCCGGACGGCGACAAGCTGATCAAGCCCAAAGCGTTCGTCGTGCTCAAGGCGCCCGGGAAGGCCAGCGAGGCGTTCGCGCAAAGCCTGCAGGACGAATGCCGCAAAAAGCTCGCCGTCTACAAATATCCGCGCTGGATCGAGTTCCGCGCCGAATTGCCGAAAACCGCGACCGGAAAGATTTAGCGTTTCAAGCTGCGCGCGGAAGCCGACGCGCGCTGATTCCGTCACCCCAAGGCGCGAGAACCTCAGGATGACGGCCCAGTGGCTTGCGTTTACATTTATCGGGTATTACTGCGTTGCCCGTTGGTCGCCGCGGTAGCTCAGCCGGTAGAGCAACGCATTCGTAATGCGTGGGTCGGAGGTTCGAATCCTCTCCGCGGCACCAGCCTTTCAGTGTTCCAGCCCGGAGACATGGGCGACAGAACGTGCCGGCGACGGCGGCATCCCCGAAACCATGTTTCTTCAGTCCGCGCGTCAGCGCCTGATCCCACTCATCCTGCTCTGGCTGTCCGGCGCGTGTCTACGGCTCACGGTATTGGCGGTACCGCCGGTCGTGCCGCTGCTGCACGCCGATCTGCACCTGTCCGAAACCGACATCGGCTGGCTGTCGAGCCTGCCGCCGCTCTTGTTCGCTATCGCGGCGGTGCCGGGTTCACTCCTCATCGCGCGCTTCGGCCTGGTGCCGGCCTTGGTGATGGGGCTATTGCTCAACGCCGTCGGATCGGCCGCACGAGGCGCGATTCCGAGCGCGGCAATGCTTTACGCCGCAACGGTGACGATGGCGGCCGGCGTTTCCATCATGCAACCGGCGCTGCCGCCGCTGGTGCGCGCCTGGTTTCCCGAGCGCATCGGCTTCGCCACAGCGGTCTACACCACCGGACTCCTGGTCGGCGAAATTCTGGCCGCGGCGCTGAGCATCCCGCTGGTGCTGCCGCTGGTCGGCAATAGCTGGCGCTTGAATTTTGTCGTTTGGTCGATTCCGGTTCTGGCCACTGCACTGCTCGTTGCGGTTTGCGCTCCGCAACTCAGCGGCGCCAAAGGCGATACGCCCACCGCGGGTCGCCGCTGGTGGCCGGACTGGCGTCGCCCGCTGATCTGGAAGCTCGGACTCATTCTCGGCAGCGTCAATGCGACTTATTTTGTGACCAATGCTTTTCTGCCCGATTACATGACTGCCGACGGCCGCCCCGATCTCATCGGCAGCGCATTGACGGCGATCAATCTCGGCCAGCTGCCGGCGGCATTTTTGATGCTCGGTATTGCCGGCCGGCTGGTCACGCGGCCGTGGGCCTATGCCGCGACCGGGTCTCTGGCAATCGTCTGCCTGGTCGGCATGCTGACGATGCAAGGCGCCTGGATTGTCTTCTGGGTCGCGATACTGGGTTTCACCGGTGCACTGACGCTCATCCTGGCGCTGGCGCTGCCGTCAGTGCTCAGCGCGCCCGACGACGTGCATCGGACCTCCGCCGGGATGTTCACCATCAGTTACAGCGTCGCGATGATCATGTCGGTTGTCGGCGGCTGGCTGTGGGATTTTACCCACTCGCCGATCGCGGGTTTCGTCCCTGTCGCCGTATGCGGCCTCACCGTCGTCCTCTTGGCGCCGACTGTCAGCCAGGCGGATCGGCAGCCGAACACCGGTCACGCTGGCTGGGAGGCTTAATAACGCATTAAACAGATATCAACAAATAGAGGTACGAAGGCATGGCAAATAAGAAAATACTTCACGACTGTACAGATTTGTCCAATGCAGCGGTCAACGCGCAAGAGCACAACGGGTGTGTCGACCAATATCGAGCGTACGACAATCCGTGGCAATGTTCGTGAACTGAGTAACCAATGGGCCCGTATCGAGCGATTCATCGAGGAAAAGCCGCGGGACACCTACGCCCGCACGATAGACGCCCTGATCGCGGTTGAAGAGGCTTCGAACGCCGTTCGGTCGGCTTTGAAAGTGAATGGTTTTCAGGCGCTCGACGATGCTCGCTTGCGTTTTCTTGAAGTGACGATCTACGGCTATCTGCTTGCGAGCAATCCCGAAGAGTGCGGCCTAATAACCGCTGAGGGCTTCGAGGCAATAATGGGTAGCCCGTCGCCGCAGCCGGCCGAATCCGACGCTACGCCAGGAAGGGACCGCCTTAATGAGGCGATGAATCACGTCATGGCGGTCTGGCCCACGCAACACAGGCCCCCGTCCTGCTCGATGGTTTATTGGCGTTGAAAACCGACGTACGGAATGACTCCGATTTGGCGGTTAGGCTACGTTACCTACGCCGCCGCCGGTGACCTGCTCAGAATGGGAACTCGCAACGGCGACACCACGCACGGTGATGTGGTGAGTGTCGCGGATATTGAATGGCAACCGTGCAGATAGGGACAGCACATGGTCCCGACGTTCCTGGAGCAGCGGCGTGCTACTACCTGAAGGTGCGCGTTGCGCCAAGCGCAACGGCTGTTCAATATCCGACCGCAAGCGCGCCGGACGTGCGCGGATCGGCGGCGCCGACCAAGCCCTCGGGCGTCATCAAGATCGATTCTGCAGACGTGAAGGGCCGCTGCGGGACGACCTTGTCGCCGCGCGCTTGCAATGCAGCGACAATGTCGGGCGACAGCGCAGGCTCGGCATAGACTTGATCGGGAGTCCATTGATTGTGCACCCGCGGCGCCGCGACTGCCTCGGCGATGCCCATGCCGCGGTCGATCACATTGACGATGACCTGCAGCACTGTGGTGATGATGCGACTGCCGCCGGGCGATCCGGTGATCAGGAACGGCTTGCCATCCTTCAGAACGATGGTCGGCGTCATCGACGACAAAGGCCGCTTGCCAGGCCCCGGCGCGTTGGCGTCGAAGCCGATCAGGCCGTAGGCATTCGGCGCTTCCGGCTTGGCGGCAAAATCATCAAGTTCATTGTTGAGGAGAATGCCGGTTCCGTCAGCCACCAATCCTACGCCATAACTGAAATTGAGCGTGTAGGTATTGGCGACTGCGTTGCCGAAGCGATCGACAATGGAGAAGTGCGTGGTGTTGTGGCCCTCGGAATCGGCGGCAGCGCCGGCGTGAATCTCGCTTGCCGGTGTCGCACGTTGAGGATCGATGGTGGCGCGCCAGCGCGCGGCATAGTCCTTGGAAATGAGCCGCGCGACGGGGTTCTTGACCTTGTCGGGGTCGCCGAGGAACAGCGCGCGATCGGCATAGGCGCGCTTCATCGCTTCGATCATCAGATAAAGCGTCTGCGTCGCGTCGTCGTGGGCGAGGTCATAGCCTTCCAGGATATTGAGCATCTCGATAAGCTCGACGCCGCCGGACGAGGGCGGCGGCATCGAGACAATGTCGTAGCCGCGATAGCTGCCGCGCACCGGGATGCGCTCGATCGCGCGGTAATCTTTCAAATCGTCGATGGTCATGACGCCACCCGCGCCTTGCACCGCGGCGGCGATTTTCCAGGCGATCGGCCCCTGGTAAAACGCGCCCGGGCCGTCGCGCGCGATGGATTCCAGCGTGTTCGCCAGATCGCTTTGCACCAATCGATCGCCGGCCGACAGCCCGCTGCCGTCGGCTTTCAGAAAAATCCTGGCCGCAGCCGGCCAGTGCGCAAGCCGCGCCAGAATATTGGTCTGCTCGTCGGTCATGTCGTCGTCGAGCGTGATGCCGTCGCGCGCCATGGCGATTGCGGGGACAAGCAAATCGGCCAGCGTGAAATGGCCGGAGCCATATTTCTGCTCGGCCAGCGCCAGGCCGGCCACGGTGCCCGGCACCCCGATGGCGAGCGCCGAAGTGCGCGATTTCTGCGGATCGGCGTTGCCCTGCGCGTCGAGAAAGCTCTTGGCATTAATCGCCGCCGGCGCGGTCTCGCGGTAGTCGATCGCGGTGTCCTCGCCGTTGGCGAGATGGATCACCATGAAGCCGCCACCGCCGATATTGCCGGCGCGCGGATAACTCACGGCGAGGGCAAAGCCGACCGCGACCGCGGCATCCACGGCATTGCCGCCCTGTTGCAGAATATCGACGCCGATGCGCGCCGCACGCGCCTCCTGCGTCACCACCATGCCACTGTGGGTGACGACGCCTTGGGCGCGCGTTGCGGCATCCGGATTGCGATCCTCGGCACGCGCAACGAAAGTGGCCGCCAACACGCCGGCGAGCGCAATGCCCGTCAGACGGCGCGGCGGACAAATGCGCAGGTTCAGCATCGCTCGGATTGCCGGGTTTTTATTACAACATCGACGGCAACACGCGATCCGGCGGGCGATGGCCGTCGAGGAAGGTCTTGATGTTGATAATGACCTTCTCGCCCATGTCGATGCGGCCCTCGATCGTCGCCGATGCGAGATGCGGCAGCAGTACGACTTTGCCGGCGCGCGCGAGCTTGATGAGTTTGGGGTTGACGGCAGGCTCGTGCTCGAACACGTCGAGACCGGCGCCGGCGATCTCCTCCGCCTCGATGAGACGCGCCAGCGCGTTCTCGTCGATCACCTCGCCGCGCGCGGTGTTGACGATGTAGGCGTCGGGGCGAATGAGCTTGAGACGGCGCGCCGAGAGCAAATGATAAGTCGCCGGCGTATGCGGACAATTGATCGAGATGATGTCCATGCGGGCGAGCATCTGATCGAGGCTCTCCCAGTAGGTTGCATGCAGCTCTTCCTCGATTTCCGGAGCGACACGGCGGCGATCGTTATAGTGAATTTTTAAGCCAAAGGCGTGTGCCCGCCGCGCCACCGCTTGGCCGATGCGGCCCATCCCGACAATGCCGAGGCGTTTGCCCCAGATGCGATGGCCGAGCATCCAGGTCGGACTCCAGCCGCTCCATTCGCGATCGCCGGTCAGCACTTGCGCGCCCTCGGCCAAGCGGCGCGGCACCGCGAGAATGAGCGCCATGGTCATGTCGGCAGTGTCCTCGGTCAGGACACCCGGCGTATTGGTCACGGTGATGCCGCGCTGTACCGCGGTCGCGACGTCGATGTTATCGACGCCGTTGCCGAAATTGGCGATGAGCTTTAATCGCTCGCCAGTTTGGCTGAGCACCGCCCGATCGATGTGATCGGTCACTGTCGGTACGATCACGTCGGCGGTCTTCATCGCCTCGACGAGCTGTGCCTGGCTCATCGGCTTGTCGTCGGCATTGAGGCGCGCGTCGAACAATTCGCGCATGCGCATTTCGACGCTGTCCGGCAGCCTGCGGGTGACCACGACCAGGGGCTTTTTGCCCGACGCCATTCGCTGCCTCTTGCGCGATTACCCAGAACCGGACAGCAACAATTCAGCCTGCAAATTCAATCTGTTGCAACGACCGTTTGCCGCATCTGCCCGTTCAGGTCTCGTTAACTCGGCTCGCCGACACTGAAGAGTGCGGGAGGTGGTTTCCATTAAAATCTCTCTACCAGATGGCTGCGCTGCCACAAAGCACGCCGCGACGGTCCGGCGTGTTTGCGCCTCGGCACAGGGATTGGGGCAAAACGCAACAACTTGGCGCTCCGGCAAGCCGCTTGCCTTGGCGCGCAGCGCGATGGTCGCCCTCATTCTGCTGATTTGCGCAGGGCAATTGGCGCGAGCCGGCGAACCAAACCCCAGCGGGTTGCCGGTTCCACGCTTCGTCAGCGTCAAGGCCGACCGCGCCGCTGTCCGTGACGGCCCAGACAAGGATCACGACGTTTCCTGGATTTATACCCGCGCCGGCTGGCCGGTCGAAATCACCGCCGAATTCGAGGACTGGCGCCGCATCCGCGATTCCGACGGTTCGGAAGGCTGGGTCTATCACTCTTTGCTGTCGGGAAAGCGCATGGCGGCCGTACAGCTTAAATCCAAGACCGATCTGGCGCCGCTCTATGAAAAACCCGATGCCACAAGCGCGGTGACCGCGCGGCTGCAAATCGGCGTGCTCGGCGCGGTCAAAAGCTGCACTGGAACCTGGTGTCAGATCAGCGGCAAGGACTTCGACGGCTGGATTCAGCAAAACGAGCTGTGGGGAGTCTATCCAGGCGAAAAAGTGGAATGAGGGACCGACGCCCTTTGCCCGTCCAATAGCGCGATCAAGCCTTTTAGAATTTCGGTTGGGGTCGGCGGGCAACCGCGAATGTGCAGGTCGACCGGCACCACTTTGGAAACCCCGCCGGTCACGGCGTAGCTGCCCGAGAAAATTCCGCCGTCGGCTGCGCAGTCTCCCAGCGCGACGACCCATTTTGGGTCCGGCGTTGCGCGGTAAGTGCGCTCCAGCGCCTCGCGCATATTCTTGGTGACCGGTCCGGTCACCAGCAGCACGTCGGCGTGGCGCGGCGAAGCGACGAAGCGCAGGCCTAAGCGCTCGATGTCGTAGAAGGCATTGTTGAGCGCGTGGATTTCAAGTTCGCAGCCGTTGCACGAGCCGGCATCGACTTGCCGGATGGCGAGGCTCCGGCCCAGCCGGCGTCGCGCCGCGCGTTCGACGCCCGCCGCCAATTCAGCAAGCGCCGCGTCGTTCGGTGCCGGCAGCGCTTCGGTCAGCGGCCGGTGTGTGAGACTCTCGAATAGTGTTCTGCGCATTACAGATCGTGCCCCGAATACGAGCAGTTGAACGATTTGTTGCAGAGCGGGAAGTCGGCGACGATGTTGCCTTCGATCGCCGCTTCAAGGAGCGGCCATTGCAACCACGACGGATCGCGTAGGTGACAGCGCGCGACGCGCGTGCCGTCGAGACGCACCCAAGCAAGCACATCGCCGCGGAAACCTTCCACTATCCCCAAACCCTCGCCGTCCGCCGCGCCGTCATCAAGCGTCCTGACAATCGGACCATCCGGCAGCCGGTCGAGAATTTGTTCGATGAGCGCGATGCTTTGTTCGACTTCGCGGATGCGAATCCAAACGCGTGCATTGACATCGCCTGCTGTCAGCACGGGGACGACGAAATTCAACTGATCATAAGGCGGGTAGCCGGGCGTTTTCCGCGCATCGACATTGCGACCGCTCGCCCGTCCGATATAGCCGGACGCGCCAAATTGCCGGGCTAGATCGGCGCGCAGGATGCCCGTGGTGGCGGTGCGGTCCTGTAAAGAAGCAGTATTGTCGTAAAGTTCGATCAGCCGGGGAAACCGCCAGCGGATTTGCCGCAATGTCTCGCGGATACCAGTCGCCCCGGCCGATGTCAGATTGGCGGTAACACCCCCTGGCACCGCCCGATCCATCATCAGGCGGTGACCAAATGCGCCATCGGCCGCCCGCAGCACGAGTTCGCGCAAAACTCCGCAATGGGCGTGCATGAGCGCGAAAGACGCGTCGTTACAGATGGCGCCGATATCGCCGAAATGGTTGGCCAGCCGTTCGAGTTCCGCCATCAGCGCCCGCAGATATTGCGCACGGGGAGGCGCTTCGCGATCGAGCGCCGCCTCGACCGCGCGCGCAAAGGCAATCCCGTAAGCGACGGTACTATCGCCCGAGGTGCGCGCGGCTAATCGTGCCGCTTGGGCGATGGGAGCACCCGCCATGAGCGACTCGATGCCTTTGTGCACATAGCCGAGCCGCCCTTCGAGACGCACCACGGTTTCGCCGCCGGCGGTGAAGCGGAAATGTCCGGGTTCGATGATTCCGGCGTGGACCGGACCTACCGGAATCTGATGCAAGCTGTCGCCTTCGACGGGAAGGAATTGGTAGGCGGCAGGGCCCGCCGGTTCGGCTATGCGCGCGCCGAGCGGATACCACACATTCCAAAAGCCGAGATCGAGCCATGGCCGCGAATCCGGCGTGCCGACGGGCACGTATCCAAAAAGACTATGGATAGCGCGTTCCAAACGTATGGCGGGCGGATGCAACGCGCCAACAGAGGGAAAACTTCCATCCGGGCATGGCAGGCTGACGACCGCGATTGCGCCGGTTGCTTCGTCCATCAGCGCCACGTGTATCGTCGCAAGCTCCGCTCGCTCGGCCCACAGCCCAAGGAGCGTTGCCCGACCTGCGGCGATTTCGCTCGTCACATGGCGCCACGTATCCGCCGTGACTACAAAACGCGGCCACGGCCGGTGACGGTCTATGCGTTCGCTCTGCGGGATGATGTCGAAGAGTGCGGACATTGCTAGCCCAAAAGTCCCGCGACGTTCTGGAACCAGGCGACCAAGGCCGGCGGCATGTAGATTCCGACAGAGAACACGATGGCAAGATGCGCGAACATCGGTACGTAGGACGCTTGCGCGTTGGCGCTCGACCCGCGCGGCTCGCCAAAGGCGATGCTGTTGACCCGCAAGAAAAGTCCCGCAAGACCGACGAGTAGGCCGAAGACGAGGATGATCGCGAGTGCCGGCGCCCGGGCGAAGGTCGAACTCACCACCAGAAATTCGCTCATGAAGATGCCGAGCGGCGGCAGGCCGGCGATCGCCACGACGCCGAGTATGAGGCCCCAGCCCAGCACGGGATGCGTCTCGGTGAGGCCGCCGATATCGGCGATCCGCTGCGTGCCTTTGACCTGCGAGACATGACCGACGGCGAAGAAAATCGCCGACTTGGTGAGCGAATGCATCGTCATGTGCAACAGGCCGGCGAAATTGGCGAGCGGACCGCCCATGCCGAATGCGAAGGTGATGATGCCCATATGCTCGATCGACGAGTAGGCGAACATGCGCTTGATGTCGCGCCGGCGGTACAGCATGAACGCGGCGAATACGAGCGAGGTCAATCCGAGCGTCACCATCAGCGGGCCCGGCGCGAGCGCGCCTGCGTTCGTCGCCAACAGCATCTTGAAGCGCAATAGCGCGTAGAGCGCGACGTTGAGCAGCAATCCCGACAGCACGGCGGAAATCGGCGTCGGGCCCTCGGCATGGGCATCGGGAAGCCAGGCGTGCAGCGGCGCTAGCCCGACTTTGGTGCCGTAGCCGAGCAGGAGAAAGATGAAGGCAAGGTTGAGCAGCGCCGGATCGAAAGCGCCGGCGCGTTGCACCAATACGGTCCACACCATGGCGTCGAGGCCCTCGCCGACCACCGGCCGCGCCGCCATGTAGACGAGGATAGTACCGAACAAAGCGAGCGCGATGCCCACGCTGCCGAGAATAAAATACTTCCACGCCGCTTCGATCGCTTCATGGGTGCGGTAGATGCCGACCATGAGCACGGTGGTCAGCGTCGCCATCTCGATCGCGACCCACATCAGGCCGATATTGTTGGCGACGAGCGCAAGGTTCATCGCGAACATCAGCACTTGATACATCGCGTGATAGAAGCGCACGAACGGCGGCGTCAATTTTCCGGTTTCCAGCTCGTGGCCGATATAGCTCAAGCTGAAGACGCTGGTGGTGAAGCCGACGAATGTCGTGAGCACGATGAACGTGGCGTTGAGATCGTCGACCAGGAAATAAGCGCCCGATGGCGGACGGTGGAAAAAAAGTGACAGCGCACAGATGAACGTGAGCATCGTCGCCACAACGTTGAGACGCGCCGTCACGCGGTAGCCCGGGAGTATCGCCAGCGTCGCGGCGGCGGCCAACGGAATCAGGAGCACTCCGAATACCGCATTGAACGTCATCGGCGCTCTCCGCGAAAACGGTCGAGCGCCTGCACGTCCACGGTGTCAAAGCGTTCGCGGATGCGGAACAGGAAAATTCCGATCACGATGAAGGCGATCAGGATCGAAAAAGCGACGCTGATTTCGACCACCAGAGGCATGCCCTTGGCGCCGGTCGCCGCAAGCACGAGGCCGTTCTCAAGCGACATGAAGCCGACCACCTGACCTACCGCATTGCGCCGCGTCACCATCATGAGCAAGCCGAGCAGCACGACCGAAAGCGCGAATGCGAGATCCTCCTGCGCCAGCGGATCCGCGTTGTGCGTGACCCGCAACATGACCACCATGGCAAGCGCGACCAAACTCATGCCGGCGAGCATGGTGAATCCGACGCCGACGACTTTCTCGATCTCCCGATGAATGCCGAGCTGGACGATCATGCGGTGCAGCGCCACCGGGATGATGATTGCCTTGAACGCGAGCGCGATCACGGCCGTGACGTAAAGGTGTGGCGCATCCTGGATCCAGGCTTGCCAGGCGACCGAGGTTGCCAGCGTCAGGGCATGCAGCGCATAGACGTTGAGCAGCGCATAAAGTCGGTCCTGATAGAGTTCGAGGAAACTGATCAGCACCAGCGTGCCGGCGAGCAAATGGGCGATATCGAAATCGATCCGGCTCATCAGAAGCCTCCCGACACAAAGCGCAATAGCGTGGCAAGGAGCCCGAACATCAATGCGATGCCAAGGAATTCCGGCACCCGGAACACGCGCATCTTGGCAATCGATGTCTCAAACAACGCGAGCAGAAATCCGCCAGCGGCGAGCTTGCCGATATAGGCGGCGGCCCCGAGAGCCAGCGTCGGCGGTGTGGCGCCGGCCGATTCAATGCCCCACGGTAGGAAAAGGCAGGCGATCAGCGACACATAGAGAACGAGCTTGAGCGAGCCGGCAAGCTCGATCAGCGCCAGATGGCGGGCCGAATATTCGAGCACCATCGCCTCATGCACCATGGTCAGTTCGAGATGCGTCGCCGGGTTGTCGATCGGAACTCGGCCGTTCTCGGCGATCGCAACCATGATGAGCGCGATCAGCGCTAGTCCAAGCGATACCCGCAGTCCGACCGCCGGCGACGCCATGAAGGCGGCCACAGTGGAGAGCTGCGTCGAGCCGGCGATCAGCGCCACTGTGAACACGATCATGATCATCGCCGGCTCGGCGAGCGAGGCGATCATGACTTCGCGGCTCGATCCGATGCCGCCGAAGCTCGTTCCGACATCGAGTCCGGCAAGCGCCAGAAAAAAGCGCGCGCTGGCGAGAAGCGCGATGATGGCGATGAGATCCGCCGACCAGGAGAAAACAAGATCGGTACGAAATGTCGGCACCAGCGAGGCGGCAACCCAGGTGGCGGCGAATATGAGGTAGGGGATAACGCGGAACAGCCATGAGGCGCTCTCCGCCAGCACCACCTCTTTACGCATGAGACGCGCCAGATCGAGATAGGGCTGGATCAGCGGCGGACCCTGGCGCCGCATGAGCCGCGCCTTCACTTTGCGCACGAAGCCGGTGAACAGTGGCGCCACCAGCAGCACCAGCAGCATCTGCGCGCCCTGGATGGTCAAATCGCGGATCAAGACCATATGGCGAGCACCAGGAGTAAAATGACGAGCGCGCCGAACACCAGACTGAGAAACTGGCGGATGGTCAGAAATTGCAGGCGGTTGAGGTGGTCGGCGGCAAAGCCGACGCCGATCGCCAGCGGCGCATAGAGGGAGTCCCAGACCAGATCGCGCATGTTGACCACGAGCCGCGCCGGGAGGGTGTCGCCGGGCGGCGGCATTTCGGCCACCTCGCGCGCGTGAAACACCGTGGTGCCGAATACGCGCCGGATCGGCTGCGCAAAGCTCATCGCCGTGTATTGGGTCGCCGGGCTGGCGTCAGGATAGCCGCAGTCCCAAGCCGGCGCGCGGCGCAGCCGGTCCGAAGCGAGGCGGTGAATGGCGAATGCCGCAAGCGCGCCGGACATGACAATGAACAAAAACACCAGCAGGCCGTCGTAAGAGCTTCGGCTCGCGGCGATCGGGACGATCGCGAGCCATTGGACACCGATCTGCGGCGGCATATGTGCGCCGATCAGCGCCGTGTTGACTGGAGCCAGCGCGTCGATGAACAAGCCGGGCAGTATTCCGGCGACGAGGCAGAAGGCTGCGAGCAAACTCATTGCGGCGAGCGAAAAACGGTCGGTTTCCTTCGCGGCGGCGGCAGCCGGACGCCGCGGACGGCCGAGAAACGTCACGCCATAGGCTTTGACGAAGCAGGCAGCGGCCAGCGCCGCCGAGAGCGCGAGCAGCGCGCCAACGGCCGGCACCAGGATTTTCAATCCCCATGACGGCAGTTCCGGACTGAGCAGGATCGCCTGGAAAGTCAGCCATTCGGAGGCGAAGCCGTTGAGCGGCGGCAGCGCCGAGATGGCTGCACAGCCGATCAGAAAAACGAACGCCGTCTGCGGCATGCGGTGGATGAGGCCGCCGAGATGCTCCATATCGCGCTCGCCGGTCGCGGTGAGCACAGCGCCGGCACCGAAAAACAAAAGACTCTTGAACACCGAATGATTGAAGACGTGAAACAAAGCCGCGGTGAGCGCCAGAGCCGCGGCGGACGCCATTCCGTAGGTTTGGAATGCAAGCGCAAGCCCCAGTCCGATGAAGATGATGCCGATATTCTCGACCGTATGGTAGGCAAGAAGCCGCTTGAGGTCGTGCTGCATCAGCGCATAGAGCACGCCCATCACGGCGGTAATGCCGCCCACCGCGAGCACGATTATGCTCCACCACCAACCGAGTGGGCCGGCGAACTCAAAGACGATGCGGATAAAGGCGTAGACCGCGATTTTGGTCATCACGCCGCTCATCAGGGCGGACACGTGGCTCGGGGCCGCAGGGTGGGCCAGCGGCAGCCAGACGTGCAGCGGCACGATTCCGGCTTTCGATCCCGCCCCAACCAGCGCCAGGATCAGGACGAATGCTCCGATCGTTGCAGTCGGATGCGCGGCGCGCATCGCTTCGAATGTGTAGAGCCCAGTGGGGCCAGCAAGCAGACCGAAAGCAAGCAGCAAAGCGAGCGTGCCGAAACTCGCCATGATCAAATAGACGTAACCGGCGTGCACATTCTCGGCCACGCGATGATGCGCCATCACCAGCGCCCATGACGTGAGCGACATGAACTCCCAGCACAACAAAAAGGTGAAGGCGTCGTCGGCAAGCACGACGAGCGTCATGCCGGCGAGAAAGGCGGCATAGAACGGCAGGACGCGCTGGGGCGCCGTCTCGTGCTCGCCATAGCCGAGCGCGAACAGGCTTGCAGCGAACGCACCGAGATCGAGACCGACAAGGAAAAAGGCTGACAGTGCGTCGAGGCGGAAATGGGCGCCGAGCCAGGGCAGCCCGAACGGCAAGGTGAGGCTCGAAGGTACTGCCGCGCCGAATAAATGCGCCGCCGCGGCAGCAAGAGAAATCGCCGTGACGATCGTGCATGCACCGTAGATGACGCGCGTCGCCACAGCCGAGCGTCCGATCGCGACGGCAAATATGGCAAGGGCAAGCAGAAGGGCGGCGCAAGCAAGCGCGATGATGAGCGTCACGGCGGCGCCTTCTTGAGTCGCACGCCGCGGCCGCCGCTCTGGCTCGTCGCATTGTCGGAGATGAGTTCGATGCCGAGCGCATCGAGCGCGGCGACGAGCTTCATCAGCGAATCGACATTGCCGCGGATCACGCCCTCGCTCGCCTCCATGCGTTGGATGGTCGGCAGCGACAATCCGGCCAATTCAGCAAGCTTGCGCTGATCGATATCGAGGATTGCTCGCGACGCCCGCAACTGGCCGGCCGTGATCATCGATTCGATCCACTGATGGTTTTTGCCTCAAGACTCACTGTTTAAATATAAATCGAGATAGTGCAATGATAATTTATGAGGGAGAAAGTAGCTCACCACATGCGCGTGCGCTGCTGCGCTACGCCGGTGACGAACCTTGCTCTGAAAGCCAAGCTTGACGTGAAGGGAAAATTCAGCGCTTGCGCCGCAGCCGCACCACAACATCGATGCGGGCGATCTCGTAGCCCTCGGGCGGCACCGGCGCCGCGCCGACAATCACGTCGCTCGAAGGGATGTCCATGAGGTCGTTTTGGTCTTCGATGAAGAAGTGGTGATGCTCGGAATTGTTGGTGTCGAAATAGGCTTTCGAGCCGTCCACCGCGACTTGGCGTAACAGGCCGACCTCGGTGAACTGGTGGAGCGTGTTGTAGACGGTGGCGAGCGACACCGGCACTTTGGCGCGCGTCGCTTCCTCGTAGAGCATTTCCGCCGTCACATGGCGGTCGCCTTTGGCGAACAAAATCCAGCCGAGCGCCATGCGTTGGCGCGTCGGCCGCAAGCCCACATCGCGTAGCTTCGCCTTGACGTCGTGCCAGGGGCAACCCGTGAGATCGGCACGGACCAGCTGAGGCTGCCGGTCGGTCGGGGCAGCGGGGCTGAAAGTAAATGAACTCGACTGTGGCATAGCGGTATCCGAGCGGCGGTCAGGCCGAAAAGATCGTTGCAATTGAAATCATTATACGCCAGCCCGCGCCTGCTGCAACTGCCTCAACCCTGACCCGCCGCGACAGGTTTCCCACCGTGGTATGCGCATCGCTGAGGGGTGCGCTTTGCCGCATTGTCCCAATATGTTAGGAATTGGACGATCGACCGGATGGACGGGATCGGAATTAGGATGCAGGAGCGCCGCTCCAACTTCGAATACGAGGATCTGCTGGCGTGCGGGCGGGGTGAGCTTTTCAGCGAAGGCCCGCAACTGCCGCTGCCGCCCATGCTGATGTTCGATCGTATTTCCGAAATCGCGGAAGTGGGCGGTGAGTACGGCAAGGGACTGGTGCGCGCGGTGCTCGACCTTAAGCCGGACCTCTGGTTCTTTCCCTGTCACTTCAAGGGCGATCCGGTCATGCCCGGCTGCCTCGGCCTCGATGCGCTGTGGCAATTGCTCGGTTTCTTCCTGGGCTGGCTCGGTTCGCCCGGCAAAGGCCGCGCGCTCGGCATGGGCGAGATCAAGTTTTCGGGGCAGGTGCTGCCGACGATGAAGAACATCGTCTATGGGATCGACATCAAGCGCGTGATGCGATCGAAGCTCGTTCTCGGCATCGCCGACGGCTGGCTCTCCGCGGACGGCTCGATTATTTATCGCGCGCTCGATCTCAAGGTCGGTCTGTTCCGCAACGGCGAGCCGCAACCGAACGGCGCCTGACCGCGGAGCATGATTCCGAAAAGCGGTTGCCGGTTTTCGGATAAGATCATGCTCGAACAAAAATATTAGCCGGACGAGGCAAACATGAAACGCGTGGTGGTCACCGGGATGGGCATCGTCTCATCCATCGGCAACAACACGCAGGAAGTGCTGGCTTCGCTGCGCGAAGCGAAATCGGGCATCGTTCGCGCCGATAAATACGCCGAGCTCGGTTTCCGCTGCCAGGTGCACGGCGCGCCGACACTCGATCCGAGCGAGTCCGTCGACCGCCGCGCCATGCGCTTTCTCGGCGGCGGCGCCGCCTGGAACCACGTCGCCATGGAACAGGCGATCCGCGATGCCGGCCTCGACGAAGCCGAAGTGTCGAATGAGCGCACCGGCATCATCATGGGATCGGGCGGCCCGTCGACCCGCACTATTGTCGAAAGCGCCGACGTAACGCGCAGCAAGGGCCCCAAGCGCGTCGGTCCATTCGCCGTGCCAAAGGCGATGTCGTCAACCGCGTCGGCGACGCTGTCGACCTGGTTCAAGATCAAGGGCGTCAACTACTCGATCTCGTCGGCCTGCGCGACCTCGAACCATTGCATCGGCAACGCGTTCGAGACCATCCAGGTCGGCAAGCAGGACATGATTTTCGCCGGCGGCTGCGAGGAGCTGGATTGGACGCTCTCGGTGCTGTTCGACGCCATGGGCGCCATGTCGTCGAGTTTCAATCAAACCCCGGACAAAGCGTCGCGCGCCTACGATGCCGACCGTGATGGCTTCGTGATCGCCGGCGGCGCCGGTGTGCTGGTGCTCGAGGAGCTCGATCACGCCAAGGCGCGGGGTGCAAAAATCTATGCCGAAGTCGCAGGCTACGGCGCGACCTCCGACGGCGCCGACATGGTGGCGCCATCCGGTGAAGGCGCCGTGCGCTGCATGAAGATGGCGCTGGCGACGGTCAAGCCGGCGGTCGATTACATCAATCCGCACGCCACCTCGACGCCGATCGGCGATCTCAAGGAGATCGAGGCGATCCGGGAGGTGTTCGGCGCCAAATGCCCGCCGATCTCGGCGACAAAATCGCTCACCGGCCATTCGCTCGGCGCCGCCGGCGCGCAAGAGGCGATCTATTCGCTCCTGATGATGAATTCGGGCTTCATGTGCGAGAGCGCCAATATCGAGAAGCTCGATCCGGCTTTTGCCGACATGCCGATCGTTCGCGCGCGCCAGGATAATGTGACGCTCGGTTGCGTTCTCTCCAATTCATTCGGCTTCGGCGGCACCAATGCCTCCATCGTGCTCAAGCATCCGGATGCCTGACGCATGACGGGGCTGATGCAGGGCAAGCGCGGCCTGATCATGGGGGTCGCCAACGATCACTCGATTGCCTGGGGCATCGCGCGGACGCTTGCCGCGCACGAGGCGAAACTCGCTTTCACCTACCAGGGCGAGGCGCTCGGCAAACGGGTCAAGCCTCTGGCCGCGTCGGTTGGGGCCGATCTGGTACTGCCCTGTGATGTGGAGGATTTAGCTTCGGTCGACGCGGTGTTCGCCGAGCTTGCCCGCATGTGGGGCACGCTCGATTTCCTGGTCCATGCCATCGCCTTTTCCGACAAGGCTCAGCTCATCGGCCGTTACGCCGATACGACGCGCGAGAACTTCGTGCGCACCATGCTGATCTCGTGCTTTTCCTTCACCGAAGCCGCCAAGCGGGCCGCGGCGCTGATGCCGAACGGTGGCGCCATGCTGACGCTGACCTATAACGGCGGCGAGCGCGCGATGCCTAACTATAATGCCATGGGCCCCGCCAAGGCGGCGCTCGAGGCTTCGGTGCGCTACCTCGCCGTCGATTTCGGCGGCAGCGCCATCCGCGTCAACGCCATCTCGGCGGGACCGATCCGCACGCTGGCCGGCGCCGGCATCGGCGACGCACGGGCGATGTTCGCGTTCCAGCAGCGACACTCGCCGCTGCATCGCGGGGTGACGCTCGACGACCTCGGCGGCGCGGGGCTTTATCTGCTTTCAGATCTCTCGACCGGCGTCACCGGCGAGATCCATTTCGTCGATTCCGGCTACAACGTCATCGCCATGCCGCACCCCGACGCGCTGCGGGCCGATCACCGGCAGGCCGATGACGACGCGGCGAAGTAATCGTCACAGCTTCGCCAAATGCGGCATGACCTCGCCGCTGAACAATTCCAGCGAGCGCATTGCATCCTTAAACGACATCGTGCCGAGGAACAGGTAGGTCAGCAGATAATTGACGCCGAGCTCCTTCACCTGCCGCTCGATCTCGGCGCGCACGGTTTGCGGTGACCCGGCGATGGCGGTGCCGTCGGCAAGACAGGCTTCGAAATCGGCGCCACGCTCGACGTTTAACCGGCTCGTTAATCCGGTCTGGCCGTGTTTGGCGCGCAGCCAGTTAATATGCTCGAGATGCCGATCCATTGCCGGCTTGCCGAAGCGGTGGGCTTTGGCATCGGTGTCGGCGACAAAAATATGCCGTTGCACGCCGATCGCCGCGCCGCCGGGAAATTCGGCTTTCGGCTGCACCGGGGCGCCGCGCTTGGCCAGCGCTTTCTTGTAGGTGGCGATATTGGCCTTGGCGAGCGGCGTCGGGCCGAGCGTCACATAGTGCAGGCCCTGCTCGCCACCCCAGGTCGAGCCAATTTCATTCGATGAGGCATACCAGAACGGCGGGTGCGGCTGCTGCAACGGACGCAGCGCGATCGGCACGTTCTCGTAGACGTAGTGCTCGCCCTCGTAGGTGAGCGAGTCCGTTTTCAGTCCGGCACTGACGCAGTCGAATGCATCGAAAAAGATCTCGCGCGACTGATCGTGCTCGACCTTGTGGTATTTCAATTCATACGGCGATACACCACGGCCGATGCCGACATCGAGCCGGCCATGGCTCAAATGATCGAGCATACAGATTTCCTCAATGAGCCGCAGCGGCGAATAAAGCGGCAACAGATAAACCAGCGGGCCGAGCCGCATGCGCTTGGTCGCCCGCGCCACTGCGCCGAGATAGACGCCTGGCACCGGCACCATGTTGAGCGGCGTCGCGTGATGCTCGGCAATCTGCAGGCAATAGATGCCGGCTTTGTCGGCCGCCTCCGCATACTGCAGCCGCTCGTCCAACAGCTGCGCCATCGGCCGGTCGGCGTATTCGACATGATCGAAAAGTCCGATTTTCATGATCCCTCGTGACTGCAATCCGCCGTGTCAGCGTGTCTTCGGCAAGCCGACTTCACGGCCCATGCCGGCGCAATCGGCATCGGTCTTCAATCCCGCGGCGTGGACGCCGTGTATCGCCAGCTCCTCATCCCGATCCTCGGTATCGCCGGTGACGCCGACGGCGCCGATGACTTCGCCGCGGTTATCGCGGATCAGCATGCCGCCACCCTCGGGAAAAATCTGCTCGCCGCTCGCCGCGATCAGGTAGCGCATGAAGATCGGCCGTTCTTGGGCGCGCTCGCGCACCAGTTTGGAGCTGCGGCCAAGCGACAGGGCCGCATAGGCTTTTCCGTACGCCATTTCGAAACGGATCATCGACGAGCCGTCTTCCTTTTTGAACGCCTTCACCTTGCACCCCGGTTCAACCACGATCACGCTCAACGGCCGGCAATTGAGCGCCGCGCCGCGCTCGATGACGGCGTCGATGATGCGCTCCGCCTGCGCAAGCGTGATGGCGCTCATGGCCCCTCCCTGATCCGTCCTTTTGCCAGCTTCCCCGCCGCCGTTCCAGAGCACGGGGCCCTGTGCGTTCGGCTCCCCTTGCCTCGGACGGCCGACCGCGCCACATGTGCGCGATGCCGGGTTTCCCTCCCATAGCAGTCGAACGCCTAGTAAAAATCTTCAAGACCATTCCGGCGGTCGACGGCATTTCCTTCACGCTGACGCCAGGTTCGATCACCGGTCTGCTCGGCGGCAACGGCGCCGGCAAGACCACGACCATCGCCACCATCATGGGGCTCACCACGCCGACCTCCGGCCGCGTGGCGGTGCTCGGCGCGGAAATGCCGAAACAGCGCTACCGCGTCCTGCACCGTATGAATTTCGAAAGCCCCTACGTTGAAGTGCCGATGCGCCTGACGGTGCGACAGAACATGACCGTGTTCGGCAAGCTCTATGGCGTCGAAAACTTGCGAGAACGCATTGCCGAGCTTGGACGGCAGCTCGACCTCACCGATCTGCTCGATCGCCCGACGGGACGTCTTTCGGCGGGACAAAAGACGCGGGTCTCGCTTGCCAAGGCGCTGATCAACAATCCCGACGTCCTGCTGCTCGACGAGCCGACCGCATCGCTCGATCCCGACACCGCCGACTGGGTGCGCTCGCATCTCGAGAATTACTGCCGCAAGCGGCACGCCACGGTACTGCTCGCCTCGCACAACATGGCCGAGGTCGAACGGCTATGCGAGCGCGTCATCATCATGAAGCGCGGCCGCATCGAGGACGACGATACGCCGGCAAGATTGTTGACGCGCTATGGCAGGCGCACGCTGGAAGAGGTTTTCCTCGACGTGGCACGCTCCAGCGGCGTCGACAGCGAGGCGGCGCAATGAATATCGGCACTGAGAGCGCCTACGCCCTGTCGCCGCAGCGTATCGGCGGGATGATGCTGCGCTACTGGTACCTGTTGCGCTCGTCGTGGCCGCGCCTTCTCGACCTCGTCTATTGGCCGACGGTACAGATGATCACTTGGGGCTTCCTGCAATATTACATCACCAGCAATGCCGGCTTCTTCGCGCGCGCCGGCGGCACATTCATCGGCGCGGTGCTGTTGTGGGATATTCTGTTTCGCGGCCAACTGGGATTTTCGATCTCGTTCCTCGAAGAAATGTGGTCGCGCAACATCGGCAATCTGATGATGAGCCCGTTGCGGCCGATCGAATTCATTGCGGCGCTCATGGTCATGAGCGTGGTGCGATTGTTGATCGGCGCCGTTCCGGTGACGTTTCTCGCCATCGGCTTCTTCGGCTTCAATCTCTTCGGATTGGGTCTTGCGCTGGTCGCGTTCTTCTTCAATCTCATGTTGACGAGCTGGGCGATCGGAATTTTCGTGTCGGGCCTGATCTTGCGCAACGGTATGGGCGCCGAGAACTTCGCCTGGTCGATCACGTTCGTCTTCATGCCGCTGACCTGCGTTTACTACCCGGTCACGACCTTACCGGTCTGGCTGCAGCCGGTGGCGTGGGCATTACCCCCTACTTATGTATTTGAAGGTATGCGCTCGCTTTTGATCCATCAGGTATTTCGCGGTGACCTGATGCTTGATGCGTTGGCGCTCAATGTGGCGCTGTTTGCAGCCGGCGTATTCGGCTTTCTCAAGCTGTTACAGAGCGCGCGCCGCCACGGCTCACTGATACAGACCGGCGAATAGGCTGCGGTTGTTCGGGGCGGCGGCGTATAGACGCCATATGCGCTGCGATTGGCCGCAAAACATTGACCTTCATCGCTGAGGTAACAGCTACCGTCATAATCGAAGGACCATCGAAAGAAATTGCATTTATGCTGCTAATATGACATACCCTCGACGCAATGCTGCACTGCAGCAAGAAGCCGTATAAGGTTCATTCATGGCCATCGGAGAGTTCGGCGGCGCGCCGGCCGTGCCAGGCGACAGTAGCGGCGCGCTGCTGTCGGCGGCGCCCCTATATTGGTTCTATGAGATGAGCCATGCGGCGCTCAACCCATCGCGGGCCTGGGCCGATGCCACACGGCTGTTTTTTAAAGAATCCGGTCAATCCGCTGTCCTTCACCACTTTCGGAAAGTCGATAGCGGCAGCTTGCGAATTGTTCGAACGCTCGACCCGGCGCTACGGCCGGCCGGAATGGCGCATCGGCTCCACTCTCGTCGGCGGCGAGCGCGTTGCGGTGCATGCTTCGACTGTGTGGGAGCGCCCGTTCTGTAAGCTTGTCCATTTTGAGCGTGCTTTCGAGCGCCCGCCGAAACGGCCGCAGCCGCGACTTCTGATCGTCGCACCAATGTCGGGGCATTTCGCATCGCTATTGCGCGGCACCGTCGAGGCGTTCCTGCCCAACCACGACGTTTACATCACCGACTGGGTCGATGCGCGCATGGTTCCTATTTCGGAAGGAAGGTTCGATCTCGACGATTACATCGACTACCTGATCTCGATCCTGCATGCGCTTGGCGGCGACGCTCACGTCGTCGCCGTGTGCCAGCCGTCGGTCCCAGTCATGGCCGCGGTCGCGGTCATGGAGGCGGACAACGATCCATATGTGCCAACGTCCATGGTCCTGATGGGCGGGCCAATCGATACGCGGGTCAATCCGACTGCCGTCAATGCGCTTGCCGAGAAGCGCGGCATCGACTGGTTCCGCAGCCACGTCATCACCAAAGTGCCGTTTCCCAATCCCGGTTTCATGCGCGACGTCTACCCGGGTTTCCTGCAGCTCAACGGCTTTGTCAGCATGAATCTCGACCGCCATATCGAGGCGCACAAGCAACTGTTCCTCCATCTCGTACGCGGCGACGGCGATTCCGCGCAAAAGCATAAGGAATTCTACGACGAATATCTCGCTGTGATGGACCTTGCGGCCGAGTTCTATTTGCAGACGGTCGATACTGTTTTCGTCCGTCATGCGTTGCCGAAGGGCGAGATGACGCATCGCGGTCGGCCGGTCGAACCGGGCCGGATCAAGCGCGTCGCACTGCTCACCGTCGAAGGCGAGCATGACGATATTTCTGGCGTTGGCCAGACCGAGGCGGCGCATCAGCTGTGCGCCAACATTCCGCCCGACCGCCAAGCGCATTGGCTGCAGCCGGGCGTCGGGCATTACGGCGTGTTCAACGGCTCGCGCTTCCGCTCCGAGATCGCACCGCGCATTTCCGATTTCGTGCTGACGATGGGCCAGTCGAGCCGCGCCGCGCACAGTGGCGCCGGCGTCCGGCGTTCGGGCAACGGCGTCGCGCTCCATACTGCGTGATCGGTCGGCGCTGCGCGCCACGCAATTCTCGCAACGAACGTCCTCGATGTGGCATTATCGGCCGCGACTGGATTCGGGGTGCTCCGCCATGCCGCTGCATGCGCCGCTCTATCGCCGTCCGAGCGAGCCACAGACGATCGAAATTGTTTTCGATGAAGCCGTCTACGCAGTGCGGCTGCGGCGGAACCGCCAAGCGCGCCGCTATACGCTGCGCATCCAGGCGACGACGCGCGAAGTCATCCTGACAATTCCGCTACGCGGCAGCCTCAAGGAAGCTCGCGAATTTGCGCAAAAGCACGGCGGCTGGATCGCGGCACGGCTCGGACGGTTGCCGGAAGCGGTGCCGTTCGTGCCCGGCGTCGTGATGCCGCTGCGCGGGGTGCCGCACCGGATCGCGCATCGTCACTCGGCGCGTGGCACGGTCTGGACCGAAATCGATTTAACCGGCGAGCGGCTGTTGTGCGTTGCCGGTCAGGCTCCCCATATCGACCGGCGCATCGGCGATTTCTTGCGCCGTGAGGCCAAGCGCGACTTGGATGCCGCCAGCTTGCGCTATGCGCGCGATCTCGGCCTCGCCGTTCGGCGTGTGACCGTGCGCGATCAATCGAGCCGCTGGGGTTCCTGCTCGACGACCGGAATGCTTTCGTTTTCCTGGCGCCTCATTCTGGCGCCGAGCCATGTGCTCGATTATCTCGCGGCGCACGAGGTGGCACACCTCGTCGAGATGAACCACTCGGCGAAATTCTGGCGCCTGGTGAAGCGGCTCTGCCCGGACCATGAGCGCGCCAAGGCGTGGCTCGACGTCAACGGCGCGGATTTGCACCGCTACGGCTTGCCCGAAGCTCGCTCCGAACTGCCTAGAGCATGATCCCGAAAAGTTGATACTGGTTTTCGGAAAAGATCATGCTCAATCAAAATGCTAGAGCCCGGTTCTGATTCCATCAGAACCGATAAGGCTCTAGCCCCGAAGGCATGCGGAAACCAAGTGACTGATCTGCTGCAACGCAATGCTTGTGGCGGATCCGCGCGTATTGCCGCATCCCAGCACACTAAACCGTGATCTGCATTGCATCGGCGTTTCATGCCCCCTATGTCGTTACACATGAAGGCAGGCCGGGCGGCTCCCCCCCATCCCCCGACACCCCGTCGCCCGGTTACATAAGCCTGAGTTGAGGCAACAACTTAAGGACCCCAAGCGCGTAACTGCTTGGGGTTCTTTTTTGCCCGAGCCCGGGGCGCCGGATCGCGTTTCGAAAAAAAGCTCAATGCTTGACCAGGTCGCCAAGCAGGCTCGCGGCTACGGTGAGCTTCGATAGGGTCAGCCCAGAATTGGCGATCTCGTGGATCGCCACGCGGATACGCTCGACCTCGTTCTTGCGCGGCGCCACCCAGGCGTCGACCGCAGCGGCGCCGATGGCGCCATTGCCGACCATCGCGGCGGTAAGCCGGCGCTCGGCATCGCCGATCGAATCCCGCGCGCGGTCGAGCGCCAGCCGGTCGAAATAATCGGCAATGGGAATAGCGCTGGCGGCGCTGGCGATGCGGTCGATCTGGAAGAACGTGCCGGCAGCAAAATAGGTCGCCGCGACCTCGGCGACCGGTTTGCCGGTACGATCAGCAACCAGAACAATGTCGGATGCGGCGCGTAGCGCGCGAAGGTTGGCGATGGTGCCGGCAAGCTCATCGGGCACGCCGGCCTTGCGAAGTTCCTGCCGGCGCAAAGCCTGCGCGTCGCGAAAGTCTTGCGGCAGCGCCTTTTCCAGCGCCATGGTGACGGCGGCGATGCCTTCGCGATAATGCGCAACCACATCGGCGAGGCCCTTCGAAAGATCGACATTGCGCAGAAACCAGATCATGCGATCGAGCAGCAGGTCCTGCACCGCTGCATAGAGATCGAGCTGAAGCTTGCCGGCAATCCTGTTGTCGAGGCCGTCGATCGCACTATTGAGCACGGTCATGCCATAACTGTCGCGAACGGCGGCGAAGGCCGACGCGATGGCAGCCGGAGCGGCGCCGGTCTGGTCGACAATGCGCACGGTCAGCGACGGCCCGCCGCGATTGATCATCGAATTGGCCAGATGAGTGGCGATGATTTCCCGGCGCAGGCGGTGCTGTTCCAGCGCGTCTGGATAACGCAGCTCAATCGCCTTCGGAAAATATCGGGCCAGCTCGCGGGCGAGATAAGGATCGTCCGGCACCACCGATTCAAGCAAATCGTCGTAGAGCGTCAGCTTGGCATAGGCCAGCAGCAGCGAGAGCTCCGGCCGCGTAAACGGCTCCAACCGGCGCCGTCGCTCGGCCAATTGCATGTCGTCGGGCAAATATTCCACGGCGCGATCGAGCAAGCCGCGCGCTTCCAGCGTCTGGATGAGCCGCTGCAGGAAGCCGAAATCGTCCATGCCGCGCCGCTCGGCAAGCGACAGAGCCAGCGGCTGCAGATAATTGTTGCGCAACACCAGTGCGGCGACCTCGTCGGTCATCTCGACAAGCAATGCATTGCGGCCGTCCATCGTCAGGCGACCGTCGCGCACCGGAATGCTCAGTGCGATTTTGATGTTGACTTCCATGTCGGAAGTATTGACGCCGGCGGAATTGTCGATGGCGTCGATGTTGAGTCTGATGCCGCGGAACGCCGCCTCGATGCGGCCGCGCTGAGTCATACCGAGATTGGCGCCTTCGCCGATCACCTTGCAGCGCAAATCTTTGCCGGCGACGCGAATGGGATCGTTGGCGCGGTCGCCGACCGATTCATCGGCTTCATCCGACGCGCGGACATAGGTGCCGATGCCGCCGAAAAAGATCAGATCGGCTGGCGCTTGAAGGACGGCGCGGATGAGCTCTTGCGGCGTCAGGTGTTCGCCGACGCCGAACAGTTTTTGCGCCTCAGGCGAAAGCTGGATGTCCTTGGCCGTGCGCGGGTAGACGCCGCCATCCTTGGAAATGAGCAATCTATCGAAATCCTGCCAGCTTGAACGCGGCAGATCGAACAATCGCTGGCGTTCGGCAAAACTCCGTTCCGGATCGGGGTCGGGATCGATGAAAATATCGCGGTGATCGAAGGCGGCGATGAGCTTGATCGTCTTCGCACGCAACATGCCGTTGCCGAACACATCGCCGGACATGTCGCCTATGCCGATGACCGTGAACGGCGTCGTGGCGACGTTAACGTCCATTTCGCGGAAATGGCGCTCCACCGATTCCCAGGCGCCGCGCGCGGTGATGCCGATCTTTTTATGATCGTACCCGGTCGAGCCGCCAGAAGCGAAGGCATCGCCGAGCCAAAAATCGTGCACAATCGCCAACTCATTGGCAATGTCGGAAAACGTCGCCGTGCCCTTATCGGCGGCGACCACGAGATAGGGGTCGTCGCCGTCGTGGCGTACGACGTCGGGCGGCGGGATAACGCCGCGGGTGCCGGCGCCGATATTGTCGGTGATGTCTAGCAGCGTCGAGATGAACATCTTGTAGGTGGCGACGCCTTCGGCTTGGATCGCTCCGCGCGGACCGCCGGCCGGCAGGCATTTCGGCACAAACCCGCCCTTGGCGCCGACCGGCACGATCACCGCATTCTTGACGTTCTGCGCCTTGACCAGCCCGAGTATTTCGGTGCGAAAGTCCTGCGGCCGGTCGGACCAACGAATGCCGCCGCGCGCCACCTTGCCGAACCGCAAATGGGCAGCTTCGACCCGCGGCGAATAGATAAACACTTCGTAGAGCGGCCGCGGCAACGGCATGGTGTCGACTTTGCGGCTGAAAAACTTGATCGCAATGAGCTCTTTGACCCGTCCATCGCTGCCGAGCTGATAGAAATTGGTGCGGATCGCAGCCCCGACCGCATTGGCGAAGTGACGAAGGATGCGGTCCTCGTCGAGGCTCTCGACCGCTTGCAACGCAGTTTCGATCTCGGCGGCGATCGCGGCTTCCCGCGCGGCGCGCTGGTCTTGCGAAACTCGCAGATGCGGATCGAAGCGCATCTGGAACAAGCTTACGATTTGCGCGGCAATGCCCGGATACTTGCGCAGCGTCGCCCACATATAGTCCTGCGAATAAGGAACGCGAATCTGGCGCAAAAAGCGCGAAATGGTCCGGATCAGCGCGACATCGCGCCAGCCCAACCCGATTGCGAGCACGAGTGCATTGTAGCCGTCGCTCTCCTCCTTTTTCCCCATGACGACCAGGAAGCAAGCTTCCAGCCGGCCCTCGAGCGCAGCCAAGTCGATTGGCTGACCGGACGCACTTTCAAGCTCCATGTCATGAAACCAGACATCCGCCGTTTCTGCCGGCCGAATGTGGTAGGTGCGCTCGTCGACGACGCGAAAGCCCATATCCTCCAGGACCGGCACGCGCTCGGAGAGAGAAATCGCCCGGCTATGGCTGAAAACCTTCAGGCCGGCGCGCGACGGCGCGGCGCCGCCGTGACGATAAAAGTCGACGCCGAGCGGACGCTCCGGCATGAGGCCTTCAATGACACGGATGTCGCCGACCGCAATCGCCGGCGCATAGACCTCGCGGTAATCGATCGGAAAGGCATCGCGATAGCGGGCGAATAGCCGTCGCGCCTTTGTCGGATCGGATTCGGCAGCGAGCACCTCGCGCAGCCCATCGGTCCAGCTGCGCACGATCGCTTCCACTCCGCGCTCGAGCGACGCCGGATCGGGGTTCGGTATCTCGCCCTTCGAGAGGCCGATGATGAGATGGAGCCGTACCAACGGCCCTTCCGGGAAGAATGGGTAGTAGGTGCTCAAATTTCCCTTGAACGCCGCCGCCAGATAATTGCCGATTGCCGCCCTGATCTGGCCGCTATAGCGCTCGCGCGGAACGTAGACGAGAACGGACACGAAGCGGTCGAAACGGTCGCGCCGCGGCAACACGCGCACACGTGGACGCTCGTCAAGCTGGAGGACGGCGAGCGCGAACCGGTAGAGCATATCCTCGTCGAGCTGAAACAGTTCGTCGCGCGGATAGGTCTCAAGCACATTGACCAGCGCCTTGCCGGAATGGCTCGACGGATCGAAGCCAGCGCGGCGAATGACGCCGTCGATCTTGCGCCGCACATAGGGGATAGTACGAGCCGGGCGCGTATAGGCGGTCGAGGTGAACAATCCGCAGAACCGGTACTCGCCCACGAGCCTTCCGGAATTATCGAAGCGCTTGACGCCGATATAATCGAGCGGAACGCGCCGGTGAACGGGAGAGCGCACTGTCGACTTGGTGACGATGAGGAGCTTGGGCTCCTTCAGGAAGGCGTAAATCTCCGCCGTCATCGCGAGCGGTTCGTTCCAGCGCTGCAACAATCGCGTATCGGGCGACCGCAACAGGCCGAGTCCGGTCGCGAAGGCCGGTTCGAGCATGTTTGCGCTTTTGCTAGAGGCAAAATCGCGCGCGCCAAGCAGCGTGAAATTATCCTCGGCGATCCATTCCAGAAATTGAATCGCTTCGGCGATCTCTTCGACCGGAAGCGGCGGCGGGTTCTCTTTTAGCTCGGCGATGATCCCATGGATCCGCGCCAGCATCGGCTGCCAGTCCGCTACGCAGATGCGAACGTCGGCGAGAATTTCCGCGAGCGCCTGGACGATTTCCGCGCGGCGCGCTGCATCGTCCATGCCTTCGATATGAAGGTGAATGAAGCTCTCGCGCAGTCCACCTCCGCTGCGTGCGCGCTCAAAGCTAATCAGCTTGCCCGCAGGGTTGCGCTCGACCACAAATACCGGATGGACTAACAATCGAATTTCGAGGCCGCGCTGATTGAGTTCGCCGACGACGGAATCGACCAGAAACGGCATGTCGTCGTTGACGATTTCGAGCACGGCAGTGCCGCGCGGCGCAGCGGCCGGCTCGAAGCGTATCTTGGCAACGCCGGCATTGCGGTCGGCGAGAAAAGACCAGGATTGTTCGGCGATGCCGACAAGCTCTTCCGGACTGTACCGCGCGATATCCTCCGGCACCGCAAGCCCGAACAGTTTGGCAAGGAAGCCATCGGGGATGTCGTGCTTGCGTTTTTCCAGCAAGGCTGCCGCTGCATCGATCAGCGCTTTGCTAGCTAAATCATTGCCGTTGCGGGGAACGTCCTTTACGTCCATGTTTCCCCTATCTCGCTCGATTCTTTGCGATATTACTCGCACGCGGCGCGTATCCGCCACGCCCCCACGGCGTTATTTCGTGCACCTGATATAATTACGATTGCCGCCGACACAGCAGCGTAAGGGAAGTCCTAACTATGGCCAAGCGCAGCGACAAAACCGCCGGTTCCGCCAACAAAGCACAAATGAGTGCGGCGGCCGCCGACGATACGACAATTACCGCGCTAAAGCTTCCGCCGGCGCCGCTGAGCCAAGACATGGCAGCCTATTTCGCCAAATGCGAGGAGAAGCTCGGCTTCGTGCCGAACGTGCTCAAGGCCTATGCCTTCGACATGGCGAAACTCTCGGCATTCGTCGCCATGTACAACGACCTGATGCTGGCGCCATCTGGCTTGAGCAAGCTCGAACGCGAAATGATCGCAGTCGCGGTATCGGCGCATAACCGTTGCTATTATTGTTTGGTCGCCCATGGCGCCGCGGTCCGCCAGCTCTCAGGCGATCCGCCGCTCGGCGAATTGATGGCGATGAATTACCGCGCGGCGCGATTATCGAAGCGCCATCGCGCCATGCTCGACTTCGCCGTCAAACTCACCGCCGAGCCCTGGCTGGTCGAAGAGGAGGATCGCGAGCGTGTGCGCCGCGCCGGCTTTTCCAGCCGCGATATTTGGGACATCGCCGCCGTCGCCGGCTTCTTCAATATGACGAATCGCGTCGCATCCGCCACCGACATGCGGCCGAACAGCGTCTATCATCGGCAAGCGCGCTGATGCTGGTTGGGCGTCAGTGCGTTAGCCATGCACTGACAGATCGCGAATGGTCGGGCGCTCGCCTGACAGCGGATTTGCCGGATCCCAGGCATAACGCAGCGTCTCGAAGCGCATCGCGCGCGCATCAAGCATGACAAGACGGCCGACCAGGCCCTCGCCGAAGCCGACAATCTCCCGGATCACTTCGAGCGCCATCATCGATCCGATCACGCCCGCCAGCGCGCCGAGCACGCCGGCCTCGGCGCAAGCTGGAACGGTGCCCGGCGGCGGCGGCTCGGGAAACAGGCAGCGATAGGTCGGATTCGGTTTGCCGTCGGCGCCTCGCTGGTGAGCGCGGATCGTGGTCAGTGTGCCGTCGAAGGTGCCGAGTGCCGCCGTCACCAGCGGCTTGCCGGCAAAAAAGCAGGCATCCGACACCAGATAGCGCGTGGCGAAATTGTCGGAGCCGTCGGCAACGATGTTGTAACTACCGATCAACTCAAGCGCATTTTTTGCCGTTAGCCGGGCGTTGTATTGCTTCACGGCGACGTGCGGATTGAGGCGATGGATCATCGCCGCGGCGCTGTCGACCTTCGGCGCGCCGATGTCCGGCGTCGTGTGGATCACTTGCCGCTGCAAGTTCGACAGCGCTACTGCATCGTCGTCGATGACGCCGAGCGTGCCGACGCCTGCGGCGGCGAGGTAAAGCAGTACTGGCGCGCCGAGACCGCCGGCGCCGACGACCAGCACGCGGGCGCGGCCGAGCGCGGCCTGTCCCGGGCCGCCGACCTCGCGCAGCACGATGTGGCGGGCGTAACGTTCAAGCTCGTCGGTCGTCAGCATATCGACAATATAATAGGTCGAAACGGCGCGCGCCGGGGATTACTTATGCTCGAACTTCGGCGAACGTTTTTCGATGAAGGCCGCCATCCCCTCCTTCTGGTCGGCGGTGGCGAACAGCGAATGAAAGACGCGGCGCTCGAACCTTATGCCCTCGGCGAGCGAGGTTTCGAAAGCGCGGTTGATCGCTTCTTTGGCCGCCAGCACCGACGGCAGCGACATCGAGGCGATCGTCTCGGCGACCTTGAGCGCCTCATCGAGCAGGCTTTGCAGCGGCACCATGCGCGCGACAAGGCCGGATCGCTCGGCTTCCGGCGCGTCCATCATGCGCCCGGTGAGGATCAGGTCCATCGCCTTCGACTTGCCGATCGCATGGGTCAGCCGCTGCGTGCCGCCGATACCCGGGATGATGCCGAGCTTGATTTCCGGCTGGCCGAACTTGGCATTGTCGGCAGCAATGATGAGGTCGCACTGCAACGCAAGCTCGCAGCCGCCGCCGAGCGCAAAGCCCGCTACCGCGGCGATCACCGGCTTGCGCGCCGCCGCGACGCGATGCGAAGCCGCGCAAAAATCCTCAAAAAAAACGTCGATGAAAGTCTTGTCGGCCATTTCCTTGATGTCGGCACCGGCCGCGAACGCCTTGTCCGAGCCGGTGATGACCATGCAGCCGATCGCACGATCCGTCTCGAATCCGTCGACGGCGGACGTCAGCTCGCGCAGCAGCGCGCTGTTGAGCGCGTTGAGCGCCTGCGGCCGATTGAGTCGGATGAGGCCGACGCGGCCGCGGGTTTCGACGATGATGTTCTCTATGCTCATAGGCGCTTTCCCGGCATGAGTGCCGCTACTTCTGGCATACTGGACAGTAAAACGTCGAGCGGCCGTTCTGCACGATGCGTTTGACACTGCCGCGACAGCCCGGCGTCGGGCAGGGCGCGCCGTCGCGATCGTAAACGCGGAAATTATGCTGAAACATGCCGAGGTCGCCATCGGTGAGGCGATGATCGCGCAGCGATGAGCCGCCGTCTTTTATGGCCGCGTTCAGCACCGCCTTGATGCATTCGAGCAGCCGTGCGGCGCGCTCATTCGGCTGGCCGTTTCTGCCGGCGATCGTCGACGCCATGCGTTTGGGCGAGAGGCGCGCGCAATATAGCGCCTCGCACACGTAGATGTTGCCGAGGCCGGCGACGACCCGCTGATCCAACAAGGCCGCCTTAAGGCTCGTCTTCTTGCCTTGGCAGGCGCGCGCCAGCATGGCGGCATCGAATTCATTGCCGAGCGGTTCGGGGCCAAGGCCCTTGAGGAGCGGCTCATCGTCGAGCTTGGCCCGGGTCACCAGTTTCATCGAGCCGAAGCGGCGCGGATCGTTGAAGGTCACGCTGGCGCCCGACGACATGTGAAAAACGACGTGGTCGTGGGCGACGTGCTTTTTTCGCTCGTGATGATAGCGGCCGAGATGCCGATCCTGTTCCTGGGAGACATGAAACGAGCCGGACATGCCAAGATGCATCAACAGCACGTCGCCGGAGGACAAATCGGCAAGCAGATATTTGGCGCGCCGGCCAATGCCGGTCACGGTTTTGCCTTTGAGCCGCTCGGCAAAATTCTTCGGCAATGGCCAACGCAGATCACTGCGGCGGACCTCGATCTTGGCAAAGCGTTGGCCTTCCATGGCCTCTGCAAGCCCACGTCGTACGGTTTCGACTTCGGGGAGTTCGGGCATCGCTTGGTCCGGTATTTTATTTCAGCATGATCTTGTCGAAAAACCGGGAGCCGCTTTTCGGGATCATGCGTTGACCGCAGCAACATGGTTAATTTCAAACACATAGCGCCCCTGACGGCGCCGCGCTATGTTTATGCGTCAAAGGATCGGCGATGGCAGAGACCACGCATTTCGGCTCCCGGCAGGTGCCGCTTCAGGACAAGCAGGACCTGGTCGACGACGTGTTTCACAGCGTGGCGCGCCGCTACGACCTGATGAACGACCTGATGTCGCTCGGGCTGCATCGGGCCTGGAAAGACGCGCTGGTCACTGCGGTCAATCCGCCGAAGAGCGGCCCGTTTGCCCTGCTCGATATCGCCGGCGGTACTGGCGACATCGCTTTTCGCGTCATCGATGCCGGTGGTGCGGTAACGCGGGCTACGGTCTGCGATATCAATCCCGACATGCTCGACATCGGTCGCGAGCGTGCCGCCGCCCGCGGACTCGGCGAAGTCGTCACCTTCGCCGAGGCCAATGCCGAGGCCTTGCCGTTTGCCGATAAAAGCTTCGATGCGGCGACGATCGCCTTCGGCATCCGCAATGTGCCGCGCATCGAACAGGCGCTTGCCGAAGCCTATCGTGTGCTCAAGATCGGCGGCAAATTCGCATGCCTTGAATTTTCCGCCGTCGATGTGCCCGGGCTCGACCGGCTTTACGACTTCTATTCGTTCAACGTCATTCCGAGGCTCGGCCGCATGGTTGCCGGCGATGCCGAATCCTATCGCTATCTGGTGGAATCGATCCGCCGCTTTCCGAATCCGCAAAGTTTCGCCGCCATGCTGCGGACGGCGGGTCTTGCGCGGGTTTCATTCCAGCCGATGACCGGCGGCATCGTAGCGTTGCATTCCGGCTGGCGTTTGTGATCTCGGCTCCCGCGCATCTCGTCCGTCTCGGCCGTGCCGGCTTCGTATTCGCCCGCGAAGGCGTTTTCGGCATTGTCGATCCGGCGATGGTGCCGGTGCCGGCGCGCCCGCTGTTGCGCATCGCGCGGCTGTTCGAGCGGCGGTCGAGCGGCGCGGCGGAGACGCGATTGTCGGCGGCGCTTACTCGCCTCGGCCCAAGCTATGTGAAGCTCGGCCAATTTCTGGCGACGCGGCCGGATGTGGTCGGCGCCGCCTTGGCGCATGATCTCGAACGCTTGCAGGATCAGATGCCGCCGTTTCCGCAAGACCAAGCCGAAGCGGCGGTGGCGGCCTCGTTCGGCCGGCCGGTCGCCGCGGTGTTTGCCAGCTTCGGCCCCCCGGTCGCCGCCGCCTCGATTGCGCAAGTACATCGGGCGACAGTCGCGACAGCCGCCGGGCCTCGTGCCGTCGCCGTGAAGGTGTTGCGGCCCGGCGTCGAGCACCGTTTCCACGCCGACCTCGCCGCCTTCACCTTTGCCGCGCAGCACGCCGAAAATCTTTCCGCCGAAGCGCGGCGGCTGCGTCTCGTCGAAGTGGTGGATACGCTGCGGCGTTCGGTGATGGTCGAAATGGATTTCCGCCTCGAAGCTGCAGCGCTTTCGGAAATGGCCGGGAACACCAAAGACGATCCGGATTTCCGCGTGCCGGCGGTCGACTGGGACCGCACCACCAAGGAAGTGCTCACTTTGGAATGGATCGACGCCACACCCTTGTCGGACCGCGCGCGATTGCAAGCCAAAGGTTTCGACCTGCCGCAACTCGCACGCGCTCTGATCCAAACCTTTCTGCGCCATGCGCTACGCGACGGCTTTTTTCACGCCGACATGCATCCCGGCAATCTGTTCGTCGACGATGAAAGCAGGTTAATAGCCGTCGACTTCGGCATCATGGGCCGGCTCGGCGCCAAAGAGAGGCTGTTCCTTGCCGAGATCCTGCACGGTTTCATCACCCGCGATTACTACCGAACCGCTCAGGTTCATTTCGAGGCCGGCTATGTGCCGCCGCGCCACTCGATCGAGGATTTCGCGCAGGCGATCCGCGCCATCGGCGAGCCGATCCACAACCGCGCCGCCGAAGATATTTCCATGGCGAAGTTGCTCACGCTCCTGTTCGAGGTGACCGGTTTATTCGACATGCGCACGCGGCCGGAATTGCTGCTGCTGCAGAAGACCATGGTGGTGGTTGAAGGGGTGGCGCGCTCGATGGATCCCAAGCTCGACATGTGGAGCACGGCCGAGCCGGTGGTGCGGGAATGGATGACGCGAAATCTCGGCCCCGCCGGCAAACTCGAAAATGCGGCGGCGGGCGTCGCCGAGATCGGACGCTTTGTCGGCAACGCGCCGGGGCTGCTCACGCGCGGCGCCCGCCTGCTCGATCAGCTCGACGAAGTCACGCGCGACGGTTTGGTGCTGTCGCCGCAAACCATTGCCGAGATCGACAAGGCCGAGGCCCGCCGCAACCGCTGGACCGTCGCGGCGCTTTGGATCATCGCGGCACTCCTGGCATGGCTCGTCCTCCAGCGCTGGTGATTGCGTTGATTGCAATGCAATCAATAGGGTAGTATGCTCCCAGGTCCGCTTAAGGAAATTCCATTGGCCAGCCTTACGGTCCGCCAGCTTGACGACAAGCTCAAGAAGCTGCTGCGGCTGCGCGCAGCGCGGCAGGGCCGCTCGATGGAAGACGAAGTGCGGGTCATTCTGCGGCAAGCGGCGGAAGACACCGGCCGCGAAGCGTTGGACCGTTTCGAAACTCCGGCCTTGCAGGCAACGCAGCAAAAGCATGTCACCGCTGCGCCAGGACAACCGCGTGTCCTTCTGATCATCGGCGGCGGCATTGCCGCCTATAAATCACTCGATCTGATCCGCCGCCTGCAAGACCGCGGCCTGCATGCGCGCTGCATCCTCACCGCGGCCGCTCACCACTTCGTCACACCCCTTGCCGTCGGCGCGCTCGCCGACGAGCGCGCCTATACCGATCTGTTCGATCCGCAGAGCGAGTTCGACGTCGGCCACATTCGTCTTGCCCGCGACACCGATCTCGTCATCGTGGCGCCGGCGACGGCCGACTTGATTGCGAAAATGGCCGGCGGCCACGCCGACGATCTTGCGACTGCGGTGCTGCTGGCGACCGACAAGCCGATCCTCATCGCGCCGGCGATGAATCCGCTTATGTGGGCGGCCAAGGCGACGCAACGCAATCTGGCTCAGCTTGCGGTCGACGGCATTCGCCTGGTCGGACCGAATTCCGGCGCGATGGCGGAACGCGGCGAAGCCGGCATCGGCCGCATGGCCGAGCCGTTCGAAATCGCCGCCGCCGTCGAAGCGCTGTTGCGCCGCGCCGGATCGCTGTCCGGCCGGCGCGTTCTGGTCACGTCCGGTCCGACCATCGAGCCGATCGATCCGGTCCGGTTTATCGCCAACCGCTCGTCGGGCAAGCAGGGCCACGCCATCGCTGCGGCGGCCGCTGCGGCCGGCGCCGACGTGGTCCTGGTGAGCGGTCCGGTCAGCCTGCCCGATCCGACCGGCGTTGCCGTGATCAAGGTCGAGACAGCGCGGCAAATGCTGGATGCGGTCGACAAGGCGTTGCCGGCCGACGTCGCCATATTCGCCGCAGCCGTCGCCGATTGGCGCACCGCGGAGCCGAGGACGACCAAGATCAAAAAACAGCAAGGCGGGACGCCGACGCTCAAACTTATCGAAAACCCCGATATCTTGTCGACGGTCGCGCATCGCAAATCCGGCCGACCCAAGCTCGTCATCGGATTTGCTGCGGAAACCAATCATGTCATCGCCAACGCTAAGACCAAACTTGCCAAGAAAGGCTGTGACTGGATTCTCGCCAACGATGTTTCGCCGGCAACCGGCAACATGGGCGGCGACAGCAACACGATCCACCTGGTCACTGCGTCAACGGTCGAATCCTGGCCGCCGCAATCGAAGGAAGACGTTGCGCGCGCTCTCGTCGAGCGGGTCGCCGCCGCGCTTGCGGGAGATGAACGGTGAAGCCAGAGGTCCGCATCATGCGCTTGCCGCATGCGGTGGACCTACCGCTGCCGTCCTATCAAAGCGCGCTTGCCGCCGGGCTTGATCTTCTTGCCGCGGTGCCGACCGACGCGCCGGTCGCGATTGCGCCGGGCGGCCGCGCCCTGATTCCGACTGGGATCGCGATCGCTTTGCCACCGGGCAATGAAGGTCAGATCCGGCCGCGCTCCGGATTAGCCATCCATCACGGCGTGACCGTGCTGAACGCGCCGGGAACTATCGACCCCGATTACCGCGGAGAATTACAAGTTATACTTGTAAATCACGGCGCGGAACCTACCGTAATTAAACGCGGAATGCGCATCGCTCAGTTGGTAATCGCGCCAATACAACATGCACGACTTGTTGAATCTACTGAATTAGACAGCACGGAACGTAACGCAGGCGGATTCGGCTCTACCGGAATTGCGACAAACACTGTGAACAAACACGACTAAATCCAAGTTCAAGTAGACCGCACGAGTCTCGTAACATATTACCGGCGTGGTCGAACTAATCACCTCAGCCGCCGTTTGTTCACCTCGATGCCTCTGCTGCCCCGCAAAGGAGTTCTTGCCGTTGCCGCGGTCATCGACGTTGCAATGCAGGAGCATGGGCAACCGATTTCCGCGAAAACTCTTGCCCGCGTCATGGTCTGCCGCCACGGCACCTCGAACCCGTCCTCCAAGCCCTCGTGCGTTGCGGGATCTTGCGCGGCATCCGCGGTCCTCGCGGCGGTTACGAACTGGCCCGCGACCGTCGGCGCGTGACGGCTAACGACATTTTGCGCGCGGCCGGGACAGTTGATGAGGGCGAAACGATGCACGGCGGCTCCGATTTACTGGTCAAGATCGTGCTGCCTGCCATGGCCAACGCCGAATACGAGTTCGGCATCGCGCTGGCCCGGATCAGCGTTGAAGACATGGCGCGCGATGCTCAGGCCTTGAGCAAACCGAGCCGCGGCGCCGCACGGCCGTAACAACGCTCTCGTCCCGAATCTCTCGTTCACGATCTGGACTCTTTCGGCGCGATTCGGCTTGAGAGTAAAGTCGTGCGATTCGCGGGCTCTCCCGCAACGGAATCCGCTGGCGACATGACGGCAGCCAGCACAGGCGAAGGGGCATGCCGGACACGATCCGGACCAGCCGAAACTATGTGCATCGATGGCAGGTGCGGGGAATTGGCGGATTCCTTGCGGCCATTTGCACTTTCTTGGGCGCCATTGCGCTGCCGACGATGGCCGTAGCCGAGCAACCGTCATTGTCGCTGCAACAGCTGGTCTTGACCGCGCATCGCAGTATCGACCAGCACGCGATCCTATTTCTCACGGTGGTTCTCGGCGTTGTTGTGTTTGCGGTCGTAACCGCGATCATGCTGGTGCATGCGCGAGCGCGCGCAGCGCAGCTGGAAGCGTGGTCGCGCGATGAAATCGCAATGCTGCGTGACGAGATCGCACGCGCCAACGCGGTTATTCTTTCCGAACCGCAGGTCGTCGTGGACTGGCCGGCGGGTTCCGACGAGCCCGGTATCGAAGGCGACCCGGCCGCCTTGGGCATATCCGCCTCCCATCGCGTTCTTGTCTTCGGCAGCTGGCTCGATGCCAGCAAAGCGAGCGCGATGGAACGAGCGGTTGATGCCTTGCGGGCGCGGGGCGAGGCGTTCTCGATGACGCTCACCACGCTGGCCGGTCATCCGATAGAGGCGCTCGGCCGCGCCATCGGCGGCCGCGCCGTATTGCGGCTGAAGGACGCCAGCGGCATCAAGCGCGAACTGGTGGAGCTGGTGGCGCGCTACGACAGGCAAACCACTGAACTTGCTTCGCTGCGCGCGCTCGCCGAAAAACTGCCGTCGCCGGTATGGACGCGCGATGTAGCAGGACGGTTGACCTTCGTCAATGCCGCTTACGCGCGCGCCGTCGAAGCCAAGAACGCCGCCGACGCCATCGAACGCCGCGTGGAATTGCTCGACAGCGCCGCGCGCGAACACATCACGCAGCAACGCATCGCCAACGGCGCCTATGCCGGCCGGCTTCGCGCGGTGGTCGCCGGCGCGCGGCGGACTTTTGACGTGCTCGATTTTCGCACCGAGACCGGCAGCGCTGGCATCGGCATGGACGCCACCGAAGCGGAGACGATGCGGAACGCGCTTACCCGCCTCGCCGACGCGCATCGCCGCACACTCGATCAGCTCTCTACCGGCGTCGCCATGTTCGGCGCCGATCACCGGCTGACTTTCTACAACGCCGCTTATCGCGCGCTGTGGGACTTGGATGCCGGCTTCCTCGAGCACGGCCCGACCAATTTGGGGGTAATCGAGGCCCTGCGCGCAGCGCGTAAGCTGCCGGAGGAGCAGGATTTCCGGCAATGGAAGGCGCAGCTGCACGAGGCCTACCGCGCCATCGAAGCCAAAGAACATACTTGGCATCTGCCCGGCGGGCGCACCCTGCGTGTCGTCACCACGCCCAATCCCGACGGCGGGGTTACCTATCTGTTCCACGACGTCACCGAGCGGCTCGACCTCGAACGGCGCTTTGAGGAACTGATCCGCGTTCAACGCGAAACCCTCGACAATCTCGCCGAAGGCGTCGCCGTGTTCGGCAGCGATGGACGGCTGCGGCTGCACAATGCCGCCTTTGCGCACATGTGGCGGCTGCCACCCCGCGCGCTTGCCGATCGGCCGCACATCGAAAGGATCACGGCTTTATGCCAGCCGCTGCACGGCGATCATCCAACCTGGCAGGCGTTGCGCGCCTTCGTCACCGCCCTCGATAACCGCGAAGCGATCGAGGATAAGCTCGAACGGCGCGATGGCAGCGTCCTCGATTGCACGACCGTGTCATCGCCCGACGGCGCCACCTTGGTCACGTTTCACGACGTCACCGACTCGGTCAATGTCGAGCGTGCGCTGCGCGAACGCAACGAAGCGCTTGAAGACGCCGACAAGATCAAAATCGATTTCGTCCACCACGTGTCCTACGAGCTGCGCTCGCCTCTGACCAATATCATCGGTTTCGTCCACCTCCTCGGCGATCCGGCGACCGGACCGCTAAGGGAAAAGCAACGCGAATATCTCGACTACATCACGGTCTCGACCAATACTTTGCTGGCGCTGATCAACAACATTCTCGATCTCGCGACTATTGACGCCGGCCGTATGCAGCTCAATCTCGGTCCGGTCGATATCCGGGAAACCATGGCGGCAGCCGCCGAAGGCGTGCAGGATCGGTTGGTGAGCGCAGGCCTCACGCTCGATATCGTTTCCGCCGACAATATCGGCAGCTTTGTCGCCGATAAGCTGCGCCTGCGACAGATCCTTTTCAATCTCTTGGCCAACGCAGTGAGCTTTTCTCCGGCCGGCGCGATGGTGACCTTATCGGCCAAGCGCAACGGCGACGCCGTGATCTTCTCGGTTACCGATCAGGGGCCCGGCATTCCGCCCCACGTCCTGGAGAAGGTATTCGACTGGTTCGAGACCCATTCATTGGGCTCGCAGCATCGCGGCCCCGGAATTGGTCTCTCGCTGGTGCGTTCATTCGTCGAGCTGCACGGCGGCACGGTGACAATTATTTCGGCCGTCGGACAAGGCACTACCGTGACCTGTACATTCCCGCTCACTGAAACCGCCACGCTGACGGCTGCGGAGTAACGATGCTTCTGACCACCCCCGGTGGCGCAAGCTTTACGGTGACTTTGGCGAACGAGCAGGCGACGCAGCGATTGGCGATCGATATTGCCGCGGCGCTCGAGCCCGGCGACCTGGTCACGCTGTCGGGCGATCTCGGCGCCGGCAAGACGACCTTCGCACGCACGCTGGTCCGCTATCTCGCCGGCGATGCGATGATCGAGGTGCCCAGCCCGACCTTCACGTTGGTGCAGACCTATGAGCTGCCGCGCTTCACTCTCGTTCATGCCGATCTGTACCGGCTTGCGGGCGCGGGCGAACTTGCCGAACTCGGTTTCGACGATCTCCCCGACGGCGCCGTCGTGCTGATGGAATGGCCCGATCGCGCCGCCGGAATCCTGCCGCCGGACCGTCTCGACATCGCCTTTACGGTGGCGCCGGCGCTTGGGCCCGAGGTCCGCAATGTCCGCTGTGTCGGCTTTGGCAGTTTCGCGGCGCGCACCGAACGTATCGCGCAGATGCGCGCGTTCCTCGACGAATCCGGCTTTGCCGAAGCGTATCGCGTGCGGATGCAAGGCGATGCCTCGACACGCATCTTCGAGCGGCTGACCGTGAACGATCGAACGTTCGTTCTGATGAACGCGCCGCGCCGCCCCGACGGTCCGCCGGTGCGCGACGGCAAGCCCTACAGCGCCATCGCGCATCTCGCCGAGGACATCGTGCCTTACGTTGCGATTGCCCTCGGCCTGCGCGACATCGGCCTGTCAGCGCCGGAAATCCTGCATGCCGATCTCGATCGCGGCCTCATCATCATGGAAGATTTCGGCGACGTGCGCCTCGTCGAGGGCGATCCGCCGGCGCCGATAGAGGCGCGCTATGCCGTGGCGATCGACCTTCTTGCCGTGCTTCACGGCCGCAAATTGCCGGAGGTGCTTCCGGTTACCGCACAACTCGAATATCGCCTGTCGCCCTACGACTTGGAGGCGTTCCTGATCGAGGCCGAGCTGCTGCTCGATTGGTACCTCGTCGGCGCCGGTCAGCCTGCGGCGGCACCCGCCCGTGCATCTTTTGTGAGCCTATGGCGGGAGGCGCTGTTACCGGCCATCGCGGCGCCGGCGACATGGGTGTTACGCGATTACCATTCGCCCAATCTGTTGTGGCTGGCGCAGCGCGGCGACATTGCGCGCATCGGTCTCCTCGATTTTCAGGATGCGCTGCTCGGACCTGCCGCCTATGACGTTGCTTCGCTTCTCCAGGATGCGCGCGTCGACGTTCCCGAAGCGATGGAAATGGCGTTGCTCGGCCATTACGTTCGCGCGCGGCTGACCGACAATCCGGAATTCGATACCACCGGCTTCACGCGCACCTACGCAACACTGGCGGCGCAACGCGCGACAAAAATTCTCGGCATCTTTGCCAGGCTCGACCGCCGCGATGGCAAGCCGCAATACTTGCGCCATATGCCTCGCCTCTGGAACTACTTGCAGCGCTCGCTGGCGCATCAGGCGCTCAATTCGCTGAAGGCCTGGTACGCCACAAATGTGCCGACTCCCGATGGATTATGATATTGCGATTCGGACGATAGCGGCGGTAACGGCTGGGCGGGCGAAGCGATGATGCCGAAAAGCGCAATCGTGCTGGCCGCGGGCCTTGGCACCCGCATGCGGCCGTATAACGGCCACATCCCGAAACCGCTAGTCGCAGTCGGCGGCAAATCTCTGATCGACTATGGGCTGGACCGTCTGGCCGATGCCGGAGTCGAGCAGGCAGTGGTCAACGTACATCACCTCGCCGACGCAGTGGAGCGGCATCTCGCGACACGCCGTAAGCCGCGCATCGTCATTTCCGATGAGCGCGAAGAATTGCTCGGCACCGGCGGCGGCATCGCCAAAGCGCTCCCGAAACTGGGTGACGCGCCGTTCTTTCTGGTCAATTCGGATACGCTCTGGCTCGACGGCGTCAAACCGAATTTCGCGCGGCTTGCCGAAAGCTTCGAGGCGAAATCTATGGATGCGCTTCTGCTGCTGGCGCCGACCACAGGCAGCCTGGGTTATGAAGGCCGCGGCGACTACGCCATGCGGCCTGATGGCCGCTTGCGACGCCGCGCCGAGCAGGAGGTGGTGCCGTTCATCTATGCCGGCGCGGCGATCCTTGCTCCCGCGCTGTTCGCTGCCGCGCCCACAGGCGCCTTTCCCCTCACGCGCCTGTTCGACCGCGCCAGCGAAAGCGGCCGGCTGTTCGGGCTGCGGCTCGAAGGGGTGTGGATGCATGTCGGCACGCCCGAAGCCGTTGCCGCCGCCGAGGCAGCCCTCGCAGCGATGGCGTAAAACCTGCTAAAGCAGTCGCGCGAAATTCGCGATTCCGACATGGGTGCACGCGTTTTCACCATTCCGGCTTCGGCGCCGTTTTTGCCGACGCTCATCGAGGCGTTGCACAAGCGGTAAGCTCGGCTTCGCCTTTGCCGACGATCCGCTCGCACTCGCCGCGGCGACGATTTACCTGCCGACGCGCCGCGCCTGCCGGCTGATGCGCGACGCGTTCCTCGGCGCGCTCAAAAGTGACGCCGCCATCCTGCCCCGCATCGTCGCGATCGGCGACATCGACGAGGATGAGATTGCCTTCGCCGAAGCCGCAACCGGCGAGATCGCCGAGGATGCGCTGACGCTGCCGCCTGCTATCGGCAGCCTGGAACGAAGGCTGTTGCTGACCAAACTCATCGCCAAATGGGTGGATTCGCCCGAACTCCATGGCGCGGGCGGCATGCCGCTCGTTGCCCGGACTCCCGCGGCGGCTTGCGCGCTTGCCGACGATCTGGCGCGGCTGATCGACGACATGACCACGCGCGGCGTGGCGTGGGATCGTCTCGACGATCTCGTCCCGGACATGTTCGATCGGTATTGGGAATTGACGCTGCGATTTTTGCAGATCGCCCGCGAACGCTGGCCGGAGGTTCTCGACGAGCGCGGCTATATCGAACCGGCCAAACGGCGGGACACGCTGATCAAGGCCGAGACGGCGCGGCTTAGGCGCAAAAGCGACGGCCCCGTCATCGCGGCCGGATCGACCGGCTCGATTCCGGCAACGGCCGAACTGCTCACGGCCATCGCACGCCTGCCTCACGGTGCTGTCGTGCTGCCTGGTCTCGACACCGATCTTGACGAAGAATCCTGGCGCCTGATCGCCGGTGATGAAGCCAAAAATATCGCGCCTGCGCCGGGACATCCGCAATTTGCGATGCAGGCTTTGCTTGCGCGAATCGGCATTACCCGCGACGCCGTCGTCACGCTCGCGGAACCGAGCGGCCGTGAGCGCCTGATCTCCGAAGTTCTGCGCCCCGCCGCAGCGACCGATTTGTGGCGGCAGAAGGCGACCGATCCAGGATTTGAAGCGGCCGCCGGCGCCGCGGTGCAAAACCTGACCATGATCGAAGCAGCAAATCCTGAGGAAGAAGCGCTCGCCATCGCGATCGCGCTGCGTGAAGCGGTGCATGACGGCAAGACCGCCGCGCTGGCAACACCGGATCGCCCGCTGGCGCGGCGCGTTCTCGCCGCGCTGCAACGCTGGAATATCACTGCCGAGGATTCCGGCGGCGATGCGCTCGCCGATACGCCGGCCGGTGTTTTCGCGCGGCTTGCGGCCGCTGCGGCGCTCGAGGGAACGCCGCCGGTGACGCTGCTCGCGCTGCTCAAACATCCACTTGTTCGCCTCCTTGGATTGCGGGACCAGAAAGCCGTTACCACGCTTGAGCGCGCCATTCTGCGCGGCCCGCGTCCGCGCTCCGGCAGCATCGGTCTTGCACACGCGCTCAATGCGTTTCGGTCGCAGCTCGACAGATTTCGGCGCAAGGAAAAGGTCGATCTACATCCGTCCGATCCCAGGATCGCGCTGACCGACAACGAGCTTGCCACGGCGGCGGAGCTTGTTGCGGAACTGACTGCTGCACTGGAGCCGCTGGAAAGCATCGCCGGTCAATCGCATCGGCTGAGTGAGATTGCGGGACGTCACCGTCAGGTAATTGCGAGCCTGACACGACAGAACGGCGATGAAATCGCCTTTGCCGGCCCTGCCGGTATAAAGCTCGCGGACATTCTCGATGAACTTGCAACCAGCCCGGCTGCTGCCGACCTGCTTGTCGATACTTCAGGCTATGTCGAACTGTTTTCCGCCTTGCTTGCCGATCAGGTGGTGCGGCGGCCGTTGCAGCTTGGATCGCGCGTGCACATCCTCGGATTGCTCGAGGTTCGTCTGACCGCAAGCGATTGCGTCGTGCTGGGCGGTCTGGTTGAAGGCACCTGGCCGCCGGAAAGCCGAACCGACGGCTGGCTCAGCCGCCCAATGCGGCAAAAGCTCGGCCTCGATCTGCCCGAGCGCCGTACCGGCCTGTCCGCCCACGACTTCGCGCAATTGTTCGGCGCGCGCGAAGTGGTGCTCGCTCACGCCGCCAAAATCGCCGGCGCTCCGACGGTGCCGTCGCGTTTCATCCAGCGTCTTGCCGCGGTAACCGGGACGCACTGGCAGGCGGCGCTCGATCGCGGCCGGACTTATCTGACTTGGGCGCGCGAGCTAGACCGGCCGGAAACGGTCAAACCGGCGCTGCAGCCGTCACCCAGGCCGCCACGCGCAGCGCGACCGGCCCGTCTTTCGGTGACCGAGATCGAAAACTGGCTGCGCGATCCGTATACGATCTACGCCAAGCACATTTTGCGCCTGACGCCGCTCGACGCGGTCGACGTCGCGCCCGGCGCCGCCGAACGCGGCTCGCTGATCCATGCCGCCATCGGCGATTTCACCAAGCTTTCCGCCAGCGGCCTGCCACCCGACCCGGTGCGCGAACTCATCGCGCTTGGACGGATGCATTTCGCTGCACTCGACGATTTTCCCGAGGCGCGTGCATTCTGGTGGCCACGTTTCGAACGCATTGCGCGCTGGTTCGCCGAATGGGAGTTGCGGCGGCGGCCGGCGATCGCCGACATCGCGACCGAAATTCACGGCGACATTTCCCTCAACGATGGCGCGTTCAAGTTGAGCGGCGTTGCCGACCGGATCGAACGCCGCACCGACGGCCGTTACGTCATCCTCGATTACAAAACGGGCTCTGCACGAACCGAAAAGCAGGTACGAACCGGGCTTGCACCCCAGCTTACGCTCGAAGCCGCGATCCTGCGTCATGGCGGTTTCAAGACATTTCCGGCCGGGGTTTCGGTCGCCGAGATCGGTTACGTACTCCTGAAAGGCGGAGCACGTCCCGGCGAGTCAAAGCCGATCAATTTTACCGAGGGCACCCCGGACGGCCAGGCCGATCGCGCGCTGCAAAAGCTGTCCGAACTCGCCAAGCGTTTCGCCGATGAGAACGAGCCGTACCGTTCGCTCGTGCATCCGATGTGGACGACATATTACGGCGATTACGACCACCTGGCGCGCGTCAAGGAATGGTCGGCAACGGGCGGCGAGAACGACGATCTCGTGTTCGCCGCGAGTAGCGGGAGCGCCCCGTGAGACCGCAGAGCGCCATCCCGGATACGGTGCTGCGGAAGCAGCGCGAGGCCTCCGATCCCGAGGTTTCGGCCTGGGTCGCCGCCAATGCCGGCTCCGGCAAGACCCACGTGCTGGCGCAACGCGTGATCAATCTGCTGCTCAAGGGCGTCGAACCGGAAAAGATCCTGTGCATTACGTTCACTAAAGCTGCCGCCGCCAATATGGCCAAGCGTGTATTCGACACGCTGGCGCAATGGACCACGCTCGACGATGCCGCACTGGACAAAGCCATCGCCGAGCATGCCAGCGCCGCGGGCGATCCGCAGCGGCGGGCGCGGGCACGGCGCTTGTTTGCACGCGCGCTGGAAACGCCGGGCGGCCTCAAGGTGCAGACCATCCACGCGTTCTGCACGCAGCTGCTGCATCAATTCCCTTTCGAGGCAAACGTCGCGGCGCGTTTCACCGTGCTCGACGAGGCCGAACAAACCCAACTCCAGGAACGACTTACCCTCGCCGTGCTACTCGAGGGCGCCGCTACACCGGATAGCCCGCTCAACCGCGCCCTCATTACCGCCATGACCGCGGCAGCCGATCAGACCTTTCGCGACGTCGTGCGCGAAGCGATCGGCGCGCGCGACATGATTACCCACTGGGTGACGAATGCGGGCAATGTCGATGCCGCAATCACGAATTTATGCGAGACGCTCGGCGTTACCTGGTCCGATAATGTCGAAGCGATTGAAGCCGAGATGTTATCCGCCGCGGCCATCACCCCGTCCGAGTGGCCGGCTATTGCAGAAATCCTGGCACGGGGCAGCAAGAGCGACTGCGAGCAAGCGCAACGCTTCGACAGTCTCGCGAATTTGAGCGGCTCAGACCGTCTCGAAACCTATCTTGAGATATTTTGCACGGGCGCGCTCGCGCCGCGCAAATCCATCGTAACCAGGGCCATCACGAACACCGTGCTGGTGGAACGCCTGGGGGCCGAGCAGCAGCGCCTCTGCGCGCTGATCGAACGCCGCCGCGCCGTGTCGTGCCGCGACCGCAGTGCAGCGATCCTCACGGTGACCTATGAAGTATTGACGCGCTATGCCGATGAGAAACAGCGCCGCGGCTTGCTCGATTACGACGATCTTATCGACAAGACGCTGGAACTGCTCACCCGGACCGACGCGGCCTGGGTCCACTACAAGCTCGATCTTGGTATCGATCATGTGCTGGTCGACGAGGCTCAGGATACCAGCAGCAAGCAATGGGACATCGTGCGCCGGCTCACCGCCGAGTTCACCGCTGGCGCCGGAGCCCGCAGCCTGAAGCGCACGATCTTTGCGGTCGGCGACGAGAAGCAGTCGATCTATTCGTTCCAGGACGCCGCGCCAAAGGAATTCGCGGATATGGCGCGTTATTTCAAGATGGCGCATGAGAACAGCGGACAGAAATTCATCGTCAGCAAACTCGAGCACTCGTTCCGTTCCGGAGAAAACGTACTCAGCGCGGTCGACGAAGTGTTCAAACCCAAGACTGTCGCGCTAAGCGTCAGCTCGGATGCGGCCGGTTTCCCGCCGCACATCGCCTTGCCGAAGACCCCGCCCGGCGCGGTTGAAATTTGGGAGCCGGAGAAGCCGGACGAGCGTCGCGAGATCGAGGGCTGGGACGCGCCGTTCGATACCGTCAGCGAAACCAGTCCGCGGGTAAAGCTCGCAAAGCGCATCGCGCGCAGGGTGCGCAAGATGGTTGACCACGGCGCAGCGCGTTATGGCGACGTTCTTGTCCTGGTGCGCCAGCGCGGCGAATTATTCGAGGCGATCATCCGCGCGCTCAAAAACGAACACGTCGATGTGGCCGGCGCCGATCGGCTGATGCTCACCGAGCATATCGCGGTCATGGATCTCATGGTGCTGGCGGACGCCGTGCTGTTACCCGAGGACGACCTTGCTCTGGCAACAGTGTTGCGCAGTCCGCTGTTCGGCTTCGAGGACGAAGATTTGTTTGAGATCGCATGGAACCGCGGCGATTTGTCATTGCTGACAGCCCTCGGGCGCAGAGCCGCTACGCGCGGGATATTCGCTGCAGCCGAGGCTTTTCTGGAAAAAATTGCGCAGGATGCGCGGCGCAAAACGCCCTTTGCCTTCTACGCCGAAATTCTTGGCGCCGGCGGCGGTCGGCGGCGATTTCTGGCGCGGCTCGGGCCCGAAGCCAACGACGCGCTCGACGAATTCCTTAACTTAGCGCTGGAATACGAGCTGCGCGAGACACCCTCGTTACAGGGTTTCCTGACCTGGCTGCGCGACGCGCGCGCCGAGGTCAAGCGCGACATGGAGATCGCGCGCAACGAAGTGCGCGTCATGACCGTGCATGGCGCCAAAGGTCTTGAAGCGCCGGTCATGATTCTGGCCGACACCATGACGCCGCCGGCGGGCCCACGGCCGCCGCGGCTGCTGCAACTTGCGGACGGCGCCGTGGTGTGGGCTGGCCGCAAGGACGACGACGCGCCGGCGGTCGCAAGCGCCCGCGCCGCGGCACTCCACGACGCAGAGGATGAATATCGCCGTCTCCTCTACGTTGCCATGACCCGCGCCGCCGACACGCTGGTCATCTGCGGCGCCGACGGCCTGCGGGCGCGACCGAAAGGCTGCTGGTACGATCTCGTCCGTGACGCGCTCGATCCGTTCCTGGTCGAGGAGAGCGAGAATGGCGAAAAAGTGTTGCGCTATCGCAAAACCGAGGTTGCCTCGACGTTGACCGCACCTAACTCCGGTGCGACGGAACCGCAGCATCGCGAGCTACCGTCCTGGCTGCGCGAACTAGCGCCGCCTGAGGCGCCGCGCGTGCCGCCGCTGTCGCCGTCCTCAGCCTTTGATGAAGAGATTGGCTGGTCCGCCGCCCCAGGAGCAACCGCCATCGATCGTCAGCGTGCGCTCGATCGCGGGCGAATTGTGCATCGGCTGCTGCAATCGCTCCCGGACATTCCTCCGGTGCGCCGCGTCGAGGCGGCCGAGCGTTATCTCAGCGGCGCAGCCACTAGCGGCTTTTCAGGCGAAGAGCGGATCATGATGACGCGGCAAGCGCTCGCGATTCTCGATGCTAAGGAATTTGCCGCCATTTTCGCACCAGGTAGCCGCGCCGAAGTACCGATCGTCGGCCGTATCCCCAATGACCGCGACGAGCCGCTCGGCGTCTCAGGCCAAGTCGACCGGCTGGTAATAACCGGCGACGCCATCCTGATCGCCGACTACAAGACCGACGGCACTGTGCCACAGCGGGCCGACGAGGCGCCGGAACGCTATCTCACACAGCTTGCGCTTTATCGGGCGGTCATTTCCCGCATCTATCCTGACAAGACCGTACGGGCGGCGTTAATCTTCACCAATGGGCCGGTGCTCTTGGAAATGCCTGCGGCAAGCATGGATCGGGCGCTTAAGGCGGAGCTCGTCAAGTCACGTCACGCTCCAGTGAAGGTGCCTTGACGTCATCATGACCGGTTCATAGGTTTGGCGCCCTTGGGCCGCCGATTCCCATAAATAGACGAGGTATTTCATGGTCGATAAAGTAACCGACGCGACGTTCGACACCGATGTGCTCAAGGCGAGCGGCCCCGTAGTCGTGGATTTTTGGGCGGAATGGTGCGGCCCCTGCCGGATGATTGCGCCGGCGCTCGAGGAGATTTCCACTTCGCTCAACGGCAAGGTGAAGATCGTCAAGCTAAACGTCGATGAAAATCCCGGCACTGCCGCGAAATACGGCATCATGTCGATCCCGACGCTGATGCTATTCAAGGATGGCCAGCTCGCTTCGCGTCAGATCGGTGCGCAACCGAAGCAAAAGCTCGAGCAGTGGATCACTGCTTCGGTGTGATCGTCTCAGGTCATTCCGGCGTCGAGATGACGGCCTAATAAAGCCCCCTCGAACGCGAGCGAACTAGACTAGCTCGCGCGCCGCGCCGACCCGCCCGACAACCACATCTTCTCGAGATTATAGAAATCCCGCACTTCGGGGCGGAAGACGTGGACGATGACGTCGCCCGCGTCGATCAGCACCCAGTCGCAGTGCGGCGTGCCTTCGACGCGCGCGCGAACGCCGGCCTTGTGTAAATCCTCGACGACCCTGTCGGCCACCGATCCGACATGGCGATGCGACCGGCCGGAGGATACGACCATATAGTCGCCGATTGATGATTTATCTCGAAGATCGATGGTGAGAGTGTCCTCCGCCTTCATATCGTCGAGGCGGGCCAGGACCAAATGGAGGATCTCCTCGGCGTCAAGACGCATTCTGGAGACCGCTTCGGGCGCGCGACGATCGGCCCGAGTGATAACAACTGTGGACAGGGTTATTGATCCTTTCGCTCCAAGTTCTCTATGGCTCCCGACCGGCCCCGGTCACCGAATCCAGGGCTCGTGTCCTTAACATAGTCACGCCCAGTTAATGGTTTCAACCACTTTGCTTTCAACGAACTGTCATTTTGCGGTCCGGCGCAGCGCGCGTGCGGCGCGCAGCGCCGTCGACGACAGCGGCGATTTGAGGCCGTGCAGGTAAATCCAAACTGGAGGTCTTCGTTCCGGCAGCCTGCTTGCCGCCCTCTCAGGCAGGCGCGCGCCGGCCAGGGCCTGTCCAGCGACACCTGCAATCGAGTAAAGGCTCGGTCCGAGCCGATCGACAACAGCAATCGGCACCAGTGCCGCGATATCGCGCCAGCGCTGCCAGCGATGGAAGTGGCGGAGATTATCGGCGCCCATGATCCAGACGAAGCGCACGCCCGGGCAACGGCGGACCAGGTAGGAAATGGTCGCATAGGTGTAGTTGGTGCCGAGGTCGGCTTCGAAATCGCTCACATCGATGCGCGGGTGGCGCGCCAGCGCGCGGGCGGCGGCGAGGCGTTCCGCGAGTGGGGCAAGGCCTCGTGTATCCTTGAGCGGATTACCCGGCGTGACCAGCCACCACATGCGGTCGAGGCCAAGCCGGTGCATCACCAATAAGGACGCCGCGCGGTGCGCCGCGTGCGGCGGATCGAACGTGCCGCCGAACAGCCCAATGCGCATGCCGCGCGCATACGGCGGCAGGATGACCCGACCGCGTCCGCCGGGTCTGGCGACCGAAAGGCGCGCAGAAAGGAACTCGCAGTTCATGGCCTTTGGAAAGAACCCTCCCCACGCACCGCCCGACGGTTCTGCCGCGGCGCTCCGCGGCCTGGCCGGCGAATTATCCTGGCCGCGTTTGCCCGCTGCCGTGTATGCGGTATTTGAAAGTCGTCAGTTGCTCGACGCCGACCGGGCCGCGCGCGTGCAGCCGGCCAGTCGCGATGCCGATCTCGGCGCCGAAGCCGAACTCGCCGCCATCGGCGAACTGCGTCGAGGCATTGTGCAGAACGATCGCCGAATCGACTTCGCGCAAGAATTTCTCCGCCGCCTTCTTGTCTTCGGTAACGATCGCATCGGTGTGGTGCGAGCCGTAGCGCTCGATGTGCGCGATCGCTCCATCGACGCCATCGACTACGCCGGCCGTCAAAATGGCATCGAGATATTCGGTGCCCCAGTCGACCTTGGTCGCCGGCTTCACCCGGCTATCGACGGCCTGTACCGCAGCGTCGCCGCGAATCTCGCAACCGGCATCGAGCAGCATGATGACGAGCGGCTTGAGCAGCTTCGCCGCGCCAGCGCGATCGACCAACAGGGTTTCGGCCGCGCCACACACGCCGGTGCGGCGCATTTTGGCGTTGAGCACGATCGACTTGGCCATAGCGAGCTTGGCCTGACCGTCCACATAGACGTGGCAGACGCCTTCAAGGTGAGCGAAGACCGGCACCCGCGCCTCGCTCTGTACCCGCCCGACCAAATCCTTGCCGCCGCGCGGCACAATCACGTCGATCGCGCCGTCGAGGCCGGTGAGCATCATCCCGACGGCCGCGCGGTCGCGCGTCGGAACGAGCGCGATGGCCGATCGCGGCAGTCCGGCTTCGACGAGACCCTCAATCATCGCGGCATGGATGGCATGGCACGACCGGAAACTCTCGGAACCGCCGCGGAGGATCGCAGCATTGCCGGCTTTGAGACACAGCGCGCCGGCGTCCGCGGTGACATTGGGCCGGCTCTCGAAAATGACGCCGACCACACCTAACGGCACGCGCACGCGTTCGATGCGCATGCCATTGGGACGACGCCATGACGCCATGACGGCGCCGACCGGATCTTTCAGCTTGCGGATGACGTCGAGCCCTGCGGCCATCGCATCGACACGCTCGGCATCGAGCGAAAGCCGGTCGAGAAAAGCCGCGGTGGCGCCGGCGGATTTCGCCTCGGCCCGATCCTCCGCGTTGGCGGCAAGGGTCGCTGCCCGCGAGGCACGGATGGCCTTGGCCATCGCGGCAAGTGCCTGATTCTTCTGCGCCGCGGGGGCAAGCGCGAGCGCGCGGGCGGCCTTGCGCGCCTCACGGCCGGTCTCGCGCAATGTAGCGTCGAGCGTGGCTACAAGCTTCCCGGAACCAGCGACCGCCGTGAGCGGGGCGTTCATGGAGCCCTCATGGCATTGATCCGTCTCGCATTCAGGGAACTTCCTACCATGTTCGGCCATTCGAGGCGAGGCGACCAAGGGCGACCCTCCCAGCGCAAATGCCCACAGCAATCCACAGCTTTCTTGGGACCGTCACAGAATCCGACGAAACTTCAGAGAATTATCGGCGTTTTCCATTTCGGTTCCACAGATGAGAGGGGTGTCATGCATTTGTCTGCAAGTCATAAGCCGAATCGCTTGCCCAAGCGTTTTCCGATCGGAACTACCTATGTAGTCGAGGGACATCGCGGCGAAGAGGGGCGTTTGAGCGTATTTTCGCGCTATTTGGTCTTGCCCGGTGGCAGGCGAATTGCCCTCGCGGACGATTTTGGCGGCGACTTTGCCGGTCCCGCTGCCTCCCGGGCTCGTCGCTCCTCACGAGGCCCGAACGGAACCCCGAGTCCGGGAAAAAATCCTTCACGGAGGGCGAAAAAAATTATGGCTGCGGGCGGAACCACGCGCCAACGCGGCCGTTGATAGTCAGGCGCCGGGCGAAGCCCCCCAGCCCCTCACCCTCAATCACCCGGCGTCGAACCCCGGCCGCATTAGCGGCCGGGGTTCACCTTTTCATGCGTCCCATCGAGGGCGGTTGTGCCGAAATTCTGCAATTCGATATTTCGGCCGCCGCGCCCAGAGCGCAATCGTTTCAAGTTGAATCGATTGACGCTCTAACATTTTGGTGGAGCATGATCTTTTCAAAAAACCGGCGTCCACTTTTCCGGATCATGCTCTAAGCGCGGCCAACGACCAGATCGTCGCGATGGATCATCTCGGCCCGGCCGGCGAAGCCAAGAATGGCGTCGATGTCGGCGGACGAGCGGCCTCTGATCTTTTGCGCATCCTCGGCATCATAGGCGCACAGGCCGCGGCCGATCTCCGCCCCATCGGGACCGCGGATCACGACTGCATCGCCGCGGGCGAAATCACCGTCGATCCGCACCACCCCCACCGGCAGCAGGCTATTACCGCGCCGCAGCGCGGCGACGGCGCCGGCATCGATGATGAGCGTGCCCTTCGGTTCGAGCGAGCCACCGATCCATTTCTTGCGCGCCGTCACCGGGTTGCCTGCGGCAACAAACCACGTGCAGCGGGCGCCTTTGGCGATGGCATCGAGCGGATGCTGGATGCGGCCTGAAGCAATCACCAAGTGCGTCCCCGATCCAGTCGTGATCTTGGCCGCTTCAATCTTGGTGTGCATGCCGCCACGCGACAGCCCCGAGCCGGCGGCGCCCGCCATCGCTTCGATATCCGGCGTAATTCCTTCGACGCGCGATATGTGCCGCGCCGTCGCCGTCGTGCCCGGCGGCGCGTCGTAGAGGCCATCAATGTCGGACAGCAGCACCACCAGGTCGGCGCTCACCATGGTGGCGACACGCGCGGCTAGTCGATCGTTGTCGCCGTAGCGGATCTCGGTCGTGGCGACGGTGTCGTTCTCGTTGATGACCGGCACGGCGTGCCATTCCAAAAGCTTGGTGATGGTCGAACGCGCATTGAGATAACGCCGCCGCTCTTCAGTGTCGCCCAGAGTCACGAGGACCTGGGCGGCGGTGATGCCATGACGCGACAGCGCCTCGGTCCAGGTCCGCGCCAGCGCGATTTGGCCAACCGCTGCCGCAGCTTGGCTATCCTCCAGTTCGAGCCGGCCGGCCGGCAATTTGAGCACCGTGCGCCCGAGCGCGATGGCGCCGGACGAAACTACGAGCAGGTCGCGTTTGCCTCTATGCAGCGCGGCCAAATCGGCGGTCAGCGAGGTAAGCCATGCTTCATTGAGCCTTCCGGCCTGAGCGTCGACAAGAAGCGAGGAGCCGACCTTGACGACGATTCGGCGAAAATCGGCGAGCCGGGGCGTGTTCATGGCAAGCTTTTAGCGGGGCTTTCGCTGTGGCGGTAGCGGGGCCGATGCAGTTACAGTTCGGCTTCGTTTTGCAGCTGCGCCCTGTTTTCGATGCAATAGTAGCCGGACAACCGGCTCACCAGTTTGCGCCGTTTCCAATCGTTGAGAATCCGGCTGACATTTTCGCGCGCGATGCCCGCCATGGCGGCGAGGTCGCTCTGACCGATCTTCTGGTGGATCACGATGCGGCCCGCGCCGACATCCTGGCCGAATTCCTGCGCCAATTCGAGGAGCGTGCAGGCAACACGTCCGCGCAACGGTAAGAAGCTCCCCGCTGCGAGCGCCGCGTCAGCCTCGCGCAAGCGTGCGGCTATGAGGGTAACCAGCGACTTGTAAAGGTCGGGATGCTTTTTGGCGAAGTCCTCAAACGTGGCGCGGCTGAGAAAACTTAAGTTTGCGGCGCGCACGGCGACGACCGACGCTGAACGCGGCAGCCCGTCGATGATTGAAAGCTCGCCGACAATCGCGCCCGGGCCGAGGAAGGCTAGAATGCGTTCATTGCCGGCGCGCGACACCAAGGCGACCTTGAGGAGTCCATCTTCGACGCGATAACAGCCGTCGCCGGGATCGCCGGCGAGAAACAGCACCTCGTCGGCGTTGAGTTTGACCGGCGTCGCGCTGGCAAAGAGGCTCGTCGAAAGATGCTCGGGCAAGCTCGACAGTAGGCTGGGACTGGTACGGGGAGTTGGCATGACGCCTGTCGCCGCGTAGCGCTCGGGATCAATTTCCGACGGACGGCCAAAGCATGGGGCAGAATAGGCTAAAGGAAAAGCCCGCCCGGACCTTTTCGTCCGGGCGGGCAAGTACGACCCGTTCCGGGGTCATCGGCGGGTGTATGGGGGACTCACCCCGGGACGTCGGTGGGCCATTGGGGTGGGTTTTGGGGATCGAGAAATGACCCCCTGACGTCCAAATCAAAGGGCACTTTAGCGGCCTGCTCGGACGGCGAAGTGACCCCTCATCACACAAGTTCGCTTTTGCATAAGCGGTTGAACAGACAACGTTTTCAGTCGCCACACGGCCGCCTGATCCGACGTCCATCATGAATTACAGGAAAATCGAGCCGATTATATTTTCGGTGCGCGCACTTCGACGCCAGCGCGGCGCTCGATCGGCTGCACGATCGTGGTGATGTCCTTGTCCGGCCCGATCTCGTCGCAGGTCAGCTTCAGCAGTGCGGCAACCGCCTCACACACTTCGATCGGCACGCCGAGCGCCTTGGCCTCGGACACGAACAGGTTCACGTCCTTCATCATCAGCCCCGCAGTGAATCCCTGATTGAATTTGCGCGGGATTACGACTTCCGGGAATTTCTGCTCGGTCGCTGTGCTGCGGCCGGAACTGGCGTTGATGACGTCGACCATCGTGCGCGGATCGAGTCCCGCCTTCACGCCCACCACCATCGACTCAGATGTCGCGGCCATCGCGGCGGCGGACAGCACATTGTTGCAAAGTTTCATCGTCTGACCGGCGCCGGGCCGATCCCCGATGTAGAAGAACTTGCCGATCACTTTCAGCGCCGGCTCGACGGCCTCGACGTCGGCGCGCGGTCCCGATGCCATCACCGCGACGGTGCCTTTTTCCGCGCCTTTGACGCCGCCGCTCACCGGCGCATCGATCTGAACGATGTTCTTCGCGGCGAGAATTTTGAAAATCCGCTGCGCCATCACCGACCCGGTGGTCGAGAGATCGACAAAGCGGCGCACGCGCTTGCCTTCGATTACGCCGTCGGAGCCGGTCGCAACCTTGAGCACGATATCGGGCGTCGGCAAGCTTACCATTACGGTCTCGGCGGCATCGGCGACTTCCTTCGGCGAACGCGCGGCCACGCCGCCAAGTGCGGCGATATTGCCGATCGCCTCCTGGCGCGTGTCATAGACGAAGACCTTATGACCGGCCTCGACCAGGCGGCGCGCCATATGTGCACCCATATTGCCGAGACCGATGAATCCGATGTCCATGGAATTCCTCCCCGTCATTTCGCGCCGATTGTAGCGGTCATAAACTCCGCGCGCACCTTTTCGGTGTGCTCGCCCAGCGCCGGCACTGGACCATAATCCCGCGATGCGGCGGCGTGCCGTTCGGCAGGCGCCGGATACGACACCGGCCCGCTCGGCGTAGCGATGGTGATCCGGCGCAGATGGGGATGGCGCGCAAGCTCGGCCGGACCATTGACGCGGGCAAAGGCGATATCGGCGGCAGCGAGCTTTTGCTCCAACGCATCGGCATCGAGCGCGCCGAAGACTTTGGCGACCCTGCCGTCAGTCTCGGCGCGGCGCTTGACGCGGGCGACATTGGTGGCGAAGGCCGGATCGGCCGCAAGCGTGCTGTCGCCCAAGACCTTCTCGGCAAGCACGCGCCATTCGCGGTCGCTCTGAATGGAAATGAGGATGTCGACACCGTCACGGCTGCGAAATGCGCCATAGGGTGAGATCGAGGTATGGGCGAGTCCCATACGTTGCGGCGGCACGCCGGCTTCCTGCTGCAGGAGCGGGACGGTCATCCAATCCGCCATGGCGTCGAACATCGAGATCGACAGCCCGGCACCCTCGCCGGTTCGGTCGCGCGCAATCAGCGCTTCGAGGATCGCCTCATAGGCATCCATGCCTGAGGCGATATCGACGACCGACACGCCGACTCGCGACGGTTCCGCCATGCCGGTGATCGAGGCGAGGCCGGACTCCGCCTGAATCAGCATGTCGTAGGCCTTGCGATTGGCGTGCGGCCCACTCTCGCCGAAGCCGGAGATCGAGCAGCAGATGAGCCGCGGGTGCTCGCGGCGCAATCTTGTAATGGCAAAGCCAAGCCGGTCGACCGCGCCGGGTTTCAGGTTCTGCACGAACACGTCGGCGCGCGCGAGCATGGCGGCAAGGAGCGCTCTGTCCGCGGCGCTTGCGAGATCGAGCACGACCGATTCCTTGCCGCGATTGAGCCAGACGAAATAGCTGCACTCGCCGTGCACCAGGTCGTCGTAGCCGCGCGCGAAGTCGCCCTCCGGCCGCTCGATCTTGATGACACGCGCGCCGGCATCGGCCAATCGGCAGGTGCACATCGGCGCGGCCACCGCCTGCTCAAGCGAGACGACAAGGAGACCTGACAGAGGAAGAGGATGACTCAATACGACCTCGGCAGGCCCAAGACGTGCTCGGCGATGTAGGAAAGAACCAGGTTCGTCGAAATGGGCGCAACAGTATAAAGCCTGGTCTCACGGAATTTGCGCTCGATGTCGAACTCCTCGGCGAAACCAAAGCCGCCGTGCGTCTGCACGCACATGTCGGCTGCGGCCCATGACGCTTCGGCGGCGAGGTGTTTGGCCATGTTGGCTTCGGCGCCGCACTCCTTGCCGGCTTCGTAGAGAGCGGCTGCCTCGCGCACCATCAGTTCGGCGGCGCGCATATCGATGTAAGCCCGGGCGATGGGAAACTGGACACCCTGGTTTTGGCCAATCGGCCGGCCGAACACCACCCGCTCGCCGGCATAGGCCGCGGCCTTGCCGATGAACCATTTGGCATCGCCGATGCATTCGGCAGCAATGAGAATGCGTTCGGCATTCATGCCAGAGAGAATGTAGCGAAACCCTTCGCCCTCCTGCCCGATGACGGCATCCGCCGGCACGCGCATATCTTCGAAAAACACCTCGGTCGTGGCGTGGTTCATCATGGTGCGGATGGGCCGTATCGTAAGACCTTTGACGGCGCGCATCTCGACGAGAAAGACCGTAAGCCCTGCGGTGCGCCTGCCGGCCTGTTCGCGCGGCGTGGTGCGCGCCAGCAGCAACATCAGGTCGGAATGCTCGGCGCGCGAGGTCCAAATCTTCTGGCCGTTGACGACGAAGTAATCGCCGTCGCGCACCGCCGTGGTGCGCAGGCTTAGTGTGTCGGTGCCGGACGTTGGTTCAGTGACGCCGAATGCTTGCAAGCGGAGCTCACCGCGCGCGATGCCCGGCAGATAGCGTTTCTTTTGTTCGGGGCTGCCATGCCGCAGCAGTGTGCCCATCGTATACATCTGTGCATGGCAAGCGGCGCCGTTGCAGCCGGACGCCTGGATCTCTTCCATGATGGCGGCAGCGGCGGTCATGGTGAGCCCGCTGCCGCCGTATTCTTCGGGGATGAGGGCGGCGAGGAAGCCGGCTTTGGTCAAAGCCGCGACGAATTTTTCTGGATAAGCGCGCTCACGATCCAGCGCCCGCCAATATTCGCCGGGAAAATCGGCGCACAGCGCGCGCACCGCCTCGCGGATCGGGGCGAAGATCGGCGCCTCCGGTCATGACCGCATCTCGGCGCGGCCGTTATTGACGGCGACGACATCGCGTTCGACCACGCGTGAGCGAAAGCTTACCACTTCGCCGTCGCGCCACATCTCGGTACGTAGCGCTTCGCCGGGAAACACTGGCGCGGAAAAGCGGCAAGCGAACGAAGTGAGCCGTTTTGGATCGTAATTGCAGAAAGCTTTCAGCACGGCGTGAGCGGCGATGCCGAAATTGCCGAGGCCATGCATGATCGGCCGCGGATAGCCGGCCTGCTTCGCCACGGCGGGCTCGGCGTGGAGCGGATTGAGATCGCCGCTTAGGCGGTAGATCAGCGCCGCTTCCGGCCGCGTTTCGAGATCGCAGACCGCATCGGGCTGGCGGGTCGGAAGCTCGTGCGGCACCAGCGCCTGCCGCGGCGGGCCGCCGAAGCCGCCGTCGCCGCGGCAAAATATCGTGTGCGTCACCGTTGCGATGGGCTCGCCGGTCGCCTTGCCGGTGATTTTCCGCTCGGTGAAAATCAGCGCTCCCTTGCCCGGACCCTTGTCTATCACCTCGACGATTCGCATGCGGCCGATCACAGTGCCCTGCCCCGCGAGCGGACGGTGCAGCGTGATGCCCTGTTCGCCGTTGACGACCTTCACCCAATCGATACCGGTGTCATAGTTGCGCGCCCAAAAACCCGGGTGGCCGATCACGGTGCCCATGGTGGGGACCACCTTGAGGTTCTTTTCGTAGACGAAGGACAACTCGTCCTCGTTCAGTGGATCGTGACCGAAGCCGATGCCGAGCGCGTAAAGAATGCAGTCCTTCGCGTCGTAAGTTTGCTCCCTGGGCGGGACGTCAAGCGTCATCAGCTTGTCGTAGACAATCGCCATCACACCGGGTCCCAGGAAAACACGTCGCTTGACCGGTCGAGCGGCGTGAAGGAAGCGGCGAATGCGCCTTTGAGCTGCGCGTCGAGCTTTTCCGGCGTCCAGCCGTCGGAGCGATGCAGCGTGCGGATCGGGCGCGTCTGGCTGAACAGATAAATCTCGTTGTTGCGTACGGAAAAAATCTGGCCGCTGATGCCGCCGGCGCGATCCGAGCCGAGATAGACGACCAGCGGCGCAATTTTCTCCGGCGTCATCTCCTTGAAGCGGGCAATGCGCGCTTTCTCCTCCTCGGTCTCGGCCGGGATCGAGTCGATCATCCGAGTCCAGGCAAATGGCGCGACGCAATTCGAGCGCACGTTGAAACGCTGCATATCGAGCGCAATGCCGCGCGACAACCCGACGATGCCCATCTTGGCCGCCATGTAATTGGCCTGGCCGAAATTGCCGACCAGGCCCGAGGTCGAGGTCATATGCACAAAGCTGCCGGAATTCTGTTCGCGAAAATGCGTGGCGCAGGCGCGGCTCATCAAAAAGCTGCCATGCAGATGCACGTCGATCACGTCCGACCAATCGGACCAGCTCATGCGATGGAAGATGCGATCGCGCAGAATGCCGGCGTTATTGACCAGGATATCGACGCGACCGAAGGCGGCGAGCGCCGTCTGCACGATTTTATCGGCGTTGCCAGGCTCGGCGATCGACAGCGTCGAAGCGATCGCCTCGCCGCCCGCTTTTTTGATTTCATCGACGACGCTTTGCGCCGGGCCGATGTCGGTGCCGCCGCCGTCGAGGCTCGCGCCGATATCGCAGACGACGACACGGGCGCCCTCCTGCGCCATCAGAAGCGCAATACCGCGGCCGATGCCGCGGCCAGCGCCGGTGACGATACCGACCTTGCCGGCGACAATATTCGACATCCGCCTAAGCCCCCCACACTTCGCGCGCGACCTCGCCGATCATCTTCAGCTTGGCCCATTGCTCGTCCTCGGCGAGGATATTGCCTTCCTCGGTCGAGGCGAAGCCGCATTGCGGCGACAGACAAAGCTGATCGAGATCCGTGAATCTGGCCGCTTCCTCGATGCGGCCCTTGATGGCATCCTTGCTTTCGAGCGCGCCGGTCTTTGTCGTGACTAGGCCGAGCACAGCGACACGGCCTTTTTGCAGCCGCCGCAGCGGTTCGAAGCCGCCGGCGCGCGCGGTGTCGTATTCCATGAAATACCCGTGCACCTTGATCCGGTCGAACAAGACCTCCTGCATCGCATCGTAGCCGCCCGCCCCCATGAACGTCGATTTGTAGTTGCCGCGGCACAAATGCATCGTCACCGTCATATCACGCGGAATGTCGGAGATCGCGATATTGATGAGATCGCCGTAGATCGTGCCGAGCGCTTGCGGGTCGTCGCCGCGGTCTTTCATCTGCTGGCGATAGTGCGGATCGCACAGCATGGCGATAAACACTTCGTCGAGCTGGAGGTAGCGGCAGCCGGCGTCCGCAAAGGCGCGCACCGCCTTCTTGTAAGCCTGACCGAGGTCGGCAAAGAAACTATCGAGCGTCGGGTAAACCGCCTTGTCGATCGGCGTCGCGACCGGGCGGCCGTAAAGCGCGGAGGGCGCTGGAATGGTCATCTTCGGCGTGCGCGTCGTATTGGCTTTGAGAAATTTGAAATGCTCGATCATCGGATGACCGGAGAAGCCGAGTTTGCCGGTGACCTTGACCCCTTCGTTGCGTGTCGTGACCGCCGCAAAGGCGATGCCGGTATCCATGACGTGACGCTCGATGCCGTCGAGGCCCCAAAGAAAATCGAGATGCCACCAGGAGCGGCGGAATTCGCCGTCGGCGATAGATTGCAGGCCGACAGCCTCCTGTTTCTTGATGGCGTACTTGATCTCGCGATCCTCGACGACCTTGAGATCAGCCGCGCTCATTTCGTCCCTAGCGCGCTGATCGCGCGCCTGTTTGAGCGCGGCCGGCCGCAACAGGCTGCCGACATGATCGGCGCGGAACGGCGGCTTGGTTCGTTGACTCATTGTTACTATCCCCAGACTTGGTCGGCGAGCTCGACAATCATGCTCAGCTTGGCCCATTCCTCGTCTTCCGCCAAAACATTGCCCTCCTCGGTCGACGCGAAGCCGCATTGCGGCGACAGGCAAAGCTGATCGAGGTTCACAAACTTTGCCGCGTCGCCGATGCGACGTTTGATATCGTCTTTCCTCTCCAGCGCGCCGGTTTTGGTGGTCACGAGCCCGAGCACCACGATCTTTTCCTTCGGCACGAAACGCAGCGGCTCGAAGCCGCCGGCGCGTTCGCTGTCGTATTCCATGAAATAGCCGTGTACGTTGATCGTATTGAACAGGATTTCCGCGACCGGCTCGTAACCGCCGGTGGCGATGAAGTTGGAGCGGAAATTGCCGCGACAGAGATGCATCGTGATCGTCATGTCGGAGGGAATGTCGGAGATCGCCGCATTGATCATTTTGGCGTAAGCCGTGGGCAAGGTGTTCGGGTTCTCGCCGCGATCGGCAATCACTTTGCGCAGCGCCGGATCGCACAAATAGGTCAAGTTGACTTCGTCGAGCTGCAGATAACGGCAGCCCGCATCGGCAAACGCGCGCACGATCTTGCGGTACGACTGCCCAAGGTCGCGGTAAAAATCGTCCATTGACGGATAGATCAATTCCGGGACGGCGTCGCGGCCGTAGCGGAAATGCAGCGACGACGGCGACGGGATGGTCATCTTCGGCGTCTTTTTGGTGTGCGTCTGCAAGAATCTGAAATGTTCAATCATCGGATGCGGCTTGTAGCCGCCGAGCTTGCCGGTGATGCGCAGCAAGAGCGGCCGTGGCTGCGGCCCGGCGGTCGAAAATTTGATTTTGCGTTCCCCGACATAGGATTCGACATTGTCGAGCTGCTCGAGGAAATCGGTATTCCATGAGATGCGGCGATATTCGCCATCGGTGATGGATTTCAGCCCGATGGCTTCTTGCTTCCTGATCACGCCCTCGACTTCACGGTCCTCGATCGCCCTAAAGGCCTCGGCGCTGAGTTCGCCGCGGGCGCGCTTCTCGCGCGCCTCCTTGAGCGTTGCCGTCCGCAACAGGCTGCCGACGTGATCGGCGCGGAACGGCGGCCTTTCGCGCTGCATGCTCAGCCCCAAACCTCGTCGGCGATTTCCGCGATCATCCGCAGTTTCGCCCACTGCTCGTCTTCGGACAGGACATTGCCCTCTTCGGTCGAGGCGAAGCCGCATTGCGGCGACAGGCACAATTGATCGAGCGCGACGTATCTGGCCGCCTCGTCGATGCGGCGCTTGATGTCGTCCTTCTTTTCCAGCTTGCCGAATTTCGAGGTGACGAGGCCGAGCACGAGCTGCTTCTTGCCCTTCGGAAAATGCCGCAGCGGCTCGAAACCGCCGGCGCGGTCGGTGTCGTATTCGAGGAAATAGCCGTCGAGGTTGGTATGGGCGAGGAGCTGCTCGGCGACGAACTCGTAGCCGCCGGAGGCGATAAAGGTCGACCGGAAATTGCCGCGGCACGAATGCATGGTAATCGCCATGTCGGCAGGTTTGCCTTCGAGCGCGGCATTGGTCAGGCGCGCATAGCGCTGCGGCAGCGTCTCCGGATCGTCGCCGCGTTCTTTTGAATGCGCGCGCTCGCTCGGATCGCATGTCATCGCCCAGGCGGTGTCGTCGAGCTGCAGGTAGCGGCAGCCGGCGTCGTAGAAGGCGCGGATCGCGCCGCGATAGGCCTTAGCGAGATCGTCGAAAAATGGATCCAGATCCGGATAAATCTCCTTGCTGATCGCGGCGCGGCCCTGCCGGAAATGCAGCGTCGACGGCGCCGGGATCGTCATTTTCGCGGTCACGCGGGTGTGCGCCTTGAGAAACTTGAAATGCTCCAGCATCGGGTGGCCAGAAAAGCCGAGCCGGCCGTCGATCTTCAGTGCATGGGCTTTGGTCTGCACTCCATGAAATTGGATGCCATGGTCGGCAATGTAGAACGACACGCCGTCCAGACCGCGGAAGAAATCGAAATGCCACCAGGAGCGGCGAAATTCGCCGTCGGTTGCGAGTTTGAGCCCGGTCTCTTCCTGCTTCCTGATGACTTTCTCGATCTCGCGATCTTCGAGCGCCCGTAACGCCTCCGCCGAAATCTCATTGCGTTCGCGCTTGGTGCGAGCCTCCTTCAGCGCAGCGGGCCGTAACAGGCTGCCGACGTGATCGGCACGGAACGGCGGCGTGGTTCGTTGCATCGACTTCCTCCCGAGAACCTTATGTTGGTCATGCGCGGCGATGGGCGCAAACGACGCGTCGCAGCAGGCAGAACAGAGTGGGCAAAACCCAAAGTGGGCAACGCCAAAGTCGATTTAGCAACGCCCGCGCGCGGGTGTAAATGCCATTGCGCGCGCGGCCACCGCGACAGACACTCGCCCAGCGCATGACGCTCCAAGGAGGCCAAAAAATGGATCCAATGCTGCGGCTTTATGAGGACGTGCTGTCGAACGACGCTGAGACATCGTTACAGGCACTGCCGCGCATGATCTTCGTCGTGCATGGAACGGCCGTGATCGCCGGCCGTACGCTACGCGACGAAGAGACGTTCAGCGGCGAAGGCGCGGTCGTGCTCAAGGGCGGCGGCGGCGGGGCGACGCTGTGGCGCTGGGAGCTCACGCCGGGCGGCGCAGGCGGCGCCGCGACGGGCCATGGCGTTGCCTCCCGCGAAAAACTCGCCGCGCGGCTCGAGACGGCGCCGAAGGGCGCGCTCATTCTGCGCGGTGACAGTGTCGCATTTCCGCCAGGCGGTTGCGCCTATCTGCATCGCCATCAGGGTCCCGGCATCCGCTGCCTGATCGAAGGCGGCATTCGCATCGACACGCACGGCTCCTCAACCTCATACGGTCCCGGTGGGGCGTGGTATGAATCCGGCCCCGACGGCGTCTTCGCGCAGGCCAAGGACCGGCCGACCCGCTTCATTCGCGTCATGATCCTGCCGCACGCCTATTTGGGAAGAAGCTCGGTCGAATATCTCAATGAGGAAGACAAGGCCAAGCCGAAATCGCAAGCGTACAAGATCTACGTCGACATGCCGCTGACACCGGTGGCGGCGCAATGAATTCTATTCCGTCATGACACAGCATGTTGGGCCATGCGCATTCTTATCGCCGCCGTCGGCCGGCTGAAACAAGGTCCCGAACGCGATCTCGCCGCAGCCTATCGTAAGCGTGCGGAGGCGATCGGCCGCGTGTTTGGTCTTCGTGAAATCGAGATCATCGAGATTCGTGAGAGTCGCGCCCACGACGCCGAACGACGGCGCGTCGAGGAATCGATAGCGATCGCCAATGTCCTTCCCGAACACGCGCTCGTTGCGATGCTCGACGAGCAGGGCGAGAACCTCGGCAGCGCGGCGCTCGCGGCAATGTTGCGTAAGTTCAGCGAAGAAGGCCGTTCGGCCGTGTGCTTTGTCATCGGCGGCGCCGACGGCCTAGCGCAAAATCTGCGGGATCGTGCCAGACTGGGGCTCGCCTTCGGCGCCGCGACCTGGCCGCACCAGTTCGTGCGTATTATGCTGCTCGAGCAACTCTATCGTGCCGGCACGATCCTCGCCGGACACCCCTACCACCGGGCTTGATGCAGCGGAAAAAAGCCGCAGCATCGTTGCGACTCGAACGGCTGTTGCTCGGGCATCACCGAATTGTGACGGCCGAGGCCAGGCTGCGTCTTATTCCGGTCTCACCCCGGCCCGTTTTGTGCTGTTTCACTTGCCTTCCTGAGGCCTGCGTCTACCCTTGAGCGCGATGATTCTCCGACGGTCGAGCCGTACCGATCCGCGCCAGTTACTCGGTTCCACCATGCTCGGCTCGGCTTTGGCTTTTGCACCCTCGTTCGGCGCCGATCTTGGCGCCAATGGCGTAGCGTTCGCCCAAGCGCCAGCGAAATTCACCGCGCCTGGACCGGATGCCGCTCAAGATGCGACAGCGCCGACGTCGTTGCCCGCGCCCACGACACAACCGGCGAGCGAGGCAGACGCGCTTTCGCAGCACGATAAGGAACTCGACGCGGCACTCGCCCGCCAGCGCAGCTCGGTGGAAAACCAAGCCAAATTGCGCATCGAGATCGAAACGCTGAGCGAGGATCGTCGCAAGTTCAATCAAGATCTCATCGATACCGCAGCGCGCGTCCGCGGCGTTGAGGCCAATATTGACGCCACACAGGCGCGCTTGGTGCCGCTCGACGAGCGGGAAAAGGTTTTTCGAAAGTCGCTTGCCGAGCGCCGCGACATCATCGTTGAAATTCTCGCCGCCTTGCAGCGCATCGGACGGCAGCCGCCGCCCGCGCTTTTTGTGCGGCCCGAGGACGCGCTTACGGCGGTGCGCACCGCAATCGCGCTCGGCGCCGTGGTGCCGGAAATGCGCGCGCAAGCCGATGCGCTGGCCGGCGATCTTTCCGATCTGGTACGCCTGCGCAAAGAAATCACCGATCAACGCGATCGCCTCTCCGGGAACCTCGATCTGCTCGGACGCGATCAGTTGCGGCTGACGCTTCTCATCGACGAACGGCAAAAGAACGAGGCGGCTGCCGCACAGGCGCTCGATACCGAGCGGCAACGTGCCGCCGACCTCGCGCGCCAGGTCGACTCGATCAAAGACCTGATCGCCAGAACTCGAAGCCGGTCTCGATCCGGCCACCCGCGCGGCGCACGATGCCGCCCGCACCATTGCCGCCGATGCAACCCAACCGCAGCTCGCCGCGCTCAGCGACCCCGGCCGTTTGGCCCCGGCGGTCGCCTTCGCCGACATGCGCGGGCATCTGCGTATGCCGGTCAATGGCGCGCCGGTCCGCGAATTCGGCGGTTCCGATGGCGTCGGCGGCACCCAAAAGGGAGTTTCCATTGCCGCCCGGCCCGGATCCGAAATTACTGCCCCATGCGACGGTTGGGTTGTTTACGCCGGGCCGTTTCGCAGCTATGGGCAACTCTTGATCCTGAATGCCGGCGGCGGGTATCATGTACTCCTAGCGGGGATGGAGCGGATTTCCGTCGATCTCGGACAGTTCGTATTAACCGGTGAGCCGGTAGCGGTGATGGGGGACGCATCGCAAGCGGCGGCGACCGTCGCGGCCAGGCCCAAGCAACCCGTACTCTATGTGGAGTTCCGCAAAGACGGTGCTCCCATTGACCCCAGCCCTTGGTGGGCGACAAACGAAGGCGAAAAGGTTCGCGGATGATGCGCAAAACTTACCTGCTTTTCCTCGGTGCAGTGGCCGGCGCCGCGGTGGCGCTGCTAGTGACTCAGCCACACTCGATATTGCTCGGCTCGGCCGCGCGGGCGGCCAATTCGGACACCTACCAGCAGCTCAACCTGTTCGGGGACGTGTTCGAGCGCGTACGCGCCGATTACGTCGAGAAGCCCGATGACAGGAAACTGGTCGAATCGGCCATCAATGGCATGCTGTCCGGGCTCGATCCGCATTCGAGCTACATGGATCCGAAAAGCTTCCGCGACATGCAAGTGCAGACCCGCGGCGAGTTTGGCGGGCTCGGCATCGAAGTCACCATGGAGGAAGGCCTGATCAAGGTGGTCGCGCCGATCGACGATACGCCGGCGGCCAAGGCCGGCGTCATGGCCAACGACATCATCACCAAGCTCGACGATGAGCAGGTGCAGGGCCTGACCCTCAATCAAGCCGTCGACAAAATGCGCGGTCCGGTGAACTCCAAAATCAAGCTCACCATCGCGCGCAAGGGCGTCGACAAGCCGATCGTGCTAACGATTGTCCGCGATATCATCCGCGTGAAATCGGTACGTTCGCATGCCGAGGGTGACGATGTCGGCTATATTCGTATCACGCAGTTCAATGAGCAGACCACTGACGGCCTGAAGCAGGCGATCAATGATCTCGACAGCCAGCTCGGCGCCGACAAGGTCAAGGGCTTCGTCGTCGATCTGCGCAACAATCCCGGCGGCCTCCTCGATCAGGCAATTTCGGTCTCCGATACCTTCCTCGACAAAGGCGAGATCGTCTCGACGCGAGGCCGCAATCCCGAGGAGACGCAACGCTTCAATGCGCGGCCGGGCGATATGATCCACGGCAAGCCATTGATCGTACTCATCAACGGCGGTTCGGCTTCGGCTTCCGAGATCGTCGCCGGCGCGTTGCAGGACCACAAGCGCGCGACGCTCATCGGCACGCGCTCGTTCGGCAAGGGATCGGTGCAGACCATCATCCCGCTCGGCGCCGGCAATGGCGCGTTGCGGCTGACTACGGCGCGTTACTACACGCCGTCGGGCCGCTCGATCCAGGCTCAAGGCATCAAGCCCGATATTGAGGTGCTGCAGGACGTGCCGGCCAGCCTGAAGGATGAGGTTGAATCGGAGGGCGAAGCGTCGCTGCGCGGTCATCTTGCCGGGACGGGCGCCGAGAAGTCCGGATCTCAGTCCTACGTGCCGCCGGATGAAAAGGACGACAAAGCGCTGCACATGGCGCTCGACTTGTTGCGCGGAACGGCGAGCAATGCCGCCTTCCCGCCGAATTCGAGGGCCGCTGTTCCCAATTAAGGCAAACCGCCCGACGCCTAATCCGAGTTCGGGGCGGCCCTAAAGCCGCCCCGAATTTTTATGTTCCTCGTCACTGCATCGATCCAGTTCCTCCCAATCCGGGCACTTTGCCGGCCGTGATAGACTGTCAGCCATGATTTGCGAGGGCATGATTCGCAGGATGGCCCAAGGGATTCATCGATGACTGTGGACGATCTGACCGCGCCGCTCCGCCGCGAACCGAACAAGCACCGGCGCGCAATCAAGCTTCCGGTGCCGCAGATCATCGCCGGAGCGCTTGCCGCATTCCTTGGCCTATTCGCACTCTGGGCGGTCGTAACGGACGATCCGTTCGGCGGCGAGCCGATGGCCGTGGTGCCGGCAAATCTGCGGGTCGCTTCGCAACCATCGGATGTCCCGGCAGCGCCGCAGCCGCCGCCCTCGTCCGGTGCCCCCGAGCAGCATGCCGCTTCGGCGGCGGCGCCGGCATCACCGCCCGTGACTGGGCCGCCGTCCAATACCACAACGATCACGATCATCGACGGTAAGACCGGCGCGAAACAGGAAGTCGTCATTCCAGCGCCGGCAAGCGGCGCAGCGCCGCCTCAGGCGGCGCCGCTCGACCAGAAATTCGTCGAGATGACGCCGCACGGTGCCATTCCGAAGATCGCCGCCGATGGGACGCGACCGGCCGACGCATTTGCGCGAGCGGTGCAACCGCTGCCCGGCAAGCCCGATGCGCCGCGCATTGCACTGATCGTGGGAGGTCTCGGCGTAAGCGCGAGCGAGACCGCCAATGCAATCTCAAAGTTGCCCGCCGCGGTAACGCTCGGTTTCGTGCCCTACGGCGCTAATGTCGCTGCGCTGGCCGCTCGCGCGCGGTCGGTCGGTCACGAGATCCTGCTGCAGGTTCCGATGGAGCCGTTCGAATATCCGGACAACGATCCGGGTCCGCAGACGCTCCTGACTTCGCTCACGCCGGAGCAGAACATCGACCGCCTCCATTGGGTGATGAGCCGGTTCCAAGGCTATGTCGGTATCGCCAATACCATGGGCGCGCGGTTCACCGCCTCGGAGACGTCCTTTGCCCCGATCCTGCACGAGACCGCCAAACGCGGATTGCTCTTTGTCGACGACGGGAGCAACCCGAGGAGCGTTGCAGGGCGCGTCGCCGGCGCCGACAGCCTGCCGTTCGCGCGAGCCGACGTGATCCTCGATTCGGTGCCGAGCCCCACCGAGATCGACCGCGCGCTGGGCCGCCTGGAAATGGCGGCGCGCGAGCGCAATATCGCGGTCGGCATCGCGTCTGCACTGCCGGTGTCGATTGAGCAAATCGCCAAGTGGGCAAAGGCGGCGGCCAGCCGCGGCTTGCTCTTGGTCCCCATCACCGCGGTGGCGACCAAAGCGAAACAAACCTGAGGTCGGACGACGGAGCACAGAGGACGGACGACAGAGGACGGATAGGAGAAAATCCTCTATATCTGCCATCTGTCATCCGCTATGCGCTTCGAAGATCTCCCCTATCGCCCCTGCGTCGGCGTGGTGCTGCTCAACCGCGACGGCCTCGCTTTCGTGGGCCGGCGCATCGGCGGGCCCGAGCACGTCGATCTCACGCATGCCTGGCAAATGCCGCAGGGCGGCATCGACGCCAGCGAAGAGCCATGGCCGGCCGCTTTACGCGAACTGCGGGAGGAGACCAACATCCGCTCCGTGGAACGCGTTGGCGAAATCGCGAAATGGCTCAAATACGACATCCCGCGCGAAATCGCAGGCCTTGCCTGGCAAGGCAAATACCGCGGTCAAACGCAAAAGTGGTTCGCCATGCGCTTTACCGGCAATGACACCGAGATCGACGTGGAACACCCTGCCGGGCATGAGGCGGAATTCTCCGCATGGCGTTGGGAGCCAATGCAAAACGTTCCGGACCTGGTGGTGCCGTTCAAGCGCGCGGTCTATGAGCGAGTGGTCCGCGAGTTTGCGAAATATGCGCCGGCGGCGCAGTAACGCGCGCTACGGCGCCAGTGCGGACTGCAGCGCTTTTAATTGCTCGAGATGACGCGTGAGCTTGTCGCGCTCGGCGCTATCCTTACTGTCGGCGATGTCTTCCTCGGCATCTTTGATCTCGGCGGCAAGCGCTGCCATGTCGAAATCGTCCCGCGCCACGGCTCTGTCGGCCAGCACCGTCAGTCCCGCCGGGCTCACTTCGGCAAAGCCGCCGTTGACAACCACCGGCACGCGCGCTGTGCCGCTGAAGATCGTGACGATGCCCGGCCGCAACGTCGTCACCAGCGGCGCATGGCCGGCGAGAATGCCCATGTCGCCTTCGCTGCCGGGCAAATCCACCTGATCGACGTCGCCGGAGAACAGAACGCTTTCGGGGGAGACGAATTCGAAATGAAGCGCAGCCATGACTCATGCCTCGGCCGCGAGCTTCTTGCCCTTCTCGACGGCCTCCTCGATGGTGCCGACCATGTAGAAGGCCGCCTCCGGCAGGTGGTCGTACTTGCCGTCGACAAGGTCCCTGAAGCCACTGATGGTGTCCTGCAAGTCGACGAGTTTGCCGGGCGAACCAGTAAACACCTCGGCGACAAAAAACGGCTGCGATAGGAAGCGTTCGATTTTGCGCGCGCGCGCCACCGTCAGCTTGTCCTCTTCGGACAACTCGTCCATGCCCAAGATGGCGATGATGTCTTGCAGCGCCTTGTAGCGCTGGAGAACCTGTTGCACGCGGCGTGCCACCGCATAATGCTCCTCGCCGACCACGCGCGGATCGAGCATACGCGAGGTCGAATCCAGCGGATCGACCGCCGGATAGATGCCCTTGGCAGCGATGTCGCGCGACAACACCGTGGTCGCGTCGAGATGCGCGAACGAGGTCGCGGGCGCCGGGTCGGTAAGATCGTCAGCCGGAACGTAGATCGCCTGCACCGACGTGACCGACCCTTTGGTCGTCGTCGTGATGCGCTCCTGCAACGCGCCCATGTCGGTCGCCAAGGTCGGCTGATAGCCGACCGCGGACGGAATACGACCGAGCAACGCCGACACTTCGGAGCCGGCCTGGGTGAAGCGGAAAATGTTGTCGACGAAGAACAGCACGTCCTGGCCCTGGTCGCGGAAGTGCTCGGCGACCGTCAACCCGGTGAGGCCGACGCGGGCACGCGCGCCGGGCGGCTCATTCATCTGGCCATAGACCAGCGCGCATTTGGAGCCCTCGACCGAGCCCTTATGCGGGTCCTTGTTGACGCCGGACTCGATCATCTCGTGATAGAGGTCATTGCCTTCGCGCGTGCGCTCGCCGACGCCGGCGAACACCGAGTAACCGCCGTGCGCCTTGGCAACATTGTTGATCAGCTCCATGATCAGCACGGTCTTGCCGACACCGGCGCCGCCGAACAGTCCGATCTTGCCGCCCTTGGCGTAAGGCGCCAAGAGATCGACGACCTTGATGCCGGTGACAAGGATCGCGGCATCGGTCGACTGATCGGTATAGGCTGGGGCCTCCTGGTGGATCGCCCGCCGCGCCTCGCCTTTGACCGGACCGGCTTCGTCGACCGGGTCGCCGATCACGTTGATGATGCGGCCGAGCAAGCCCAGCCCAACAGGCACTGTGATCGGCCCGCCGGTGTCGATGACTTCCTGGCCGCGCACCAGACCCTCGCTGACGTCCATCGCGACGGTGCGCACCGTGTTCTCGCCAAGCTGCTGAGCGACTTCAAGTATCAGCCGATTGCCCTGGTTCTTGGTTTCCAATGCATTGAGAATCGGCGGTAGATGCTCATCAAAGTGCACGTCGACTACGGCGCCGATGACTTGGGTGACACGTCCGACTGATTGGGCCATCATTGTCCTCTTAGCGATGGGTTCACAGCGCCTCGGCGCCGGAGATGATCTCGATCAGTTCCTTGGTGATCATTGCCTGGCGGGTGCGGTTATAAGTCAATGTTTGCTTGCGTATCATGTCGCCGGCGTTGCGCGTGGCGTTGTCCATCGCCGACATCTGCGCGCCATAGAACGACGCGGCGTTTTCCAGGAGCGCCCGAAATATCTGGACGGCGAGGTTGCGCGGCAACAGCTCGTGCAGAATGTCTTCGGCATCCGGCTCGAATTCATAAACTGCGCCGGCCAGCGATTCCTCGGCCTTATCGTCGAATACCGGCGGGATGATCTGCTGCGCCGTCGGGACCTGCGCGATCACCGAACGAAACCGCGAATAGAACAATGTGCAAACATCGAATTCGAACTTGTCGAACAAGGCGATGATCTTTTGTGCAATCGTTGCGGCATTATCGAAATGCAGCACGCGCACCGAGCGCAGATCGACCAATTCAACAATTTGCGTGGCATAGGTCCGGCGCAGCTGATCGTATCCCTTGCGGCCGACACAGAAGAATTTGACCTCCTTGCCCTCGGCCAAGAGCGCGGTGGCCCGCTCGCGGGCGAGCCGCACGATCGCGGTGTTGAACGGACCGCATAGGCCGCGCTCGGCGGTGCAGACAAGAAGCAGGTGTTTCTGATCGCTGCCGGTGCCGCGTAGAAGGCGCGGCGCGGTATCGCTTCCGGAGACCGAGGCCGCGATATTGGCGAGCACCTTATCCATCTGGCTGGCATACGGCCGCGCCGCCTCGGCCGATGCCCGGGCACGGCGCAGCTTGGACGAAGCGACCATTTGCATCGCGCGCGTAATCTTCTGCGTCGCCTTGGTCGAAGCGATGCGGTTGCGTAGGTCCTTGAGGCTGGGCATGATCTGATGGCGGACGACGGAAGACGGACGAGGGAGGACAAATGCAACGAACTCCGCTCAATCTTCACTTCATCTGTCGTCGGTCCTCCGTTGTCTGTTGTCTGTTGCCCGCTTATGCAAACATCTTGGCATAGTTTTCGACGACGCTCTTGAGTTTGGCTGCGGTGGCGTCGTCGAGGTCGCGCGAATCGCGGATGGCGGTCAGAATGTCGGCATGCTGCGTACGCAACGCACCGAGCAACCCATCCTCGAACGCGCGCACGCGGCCGAGCGGCAACGGATCGAGATAGCCGTTGACGCCGGTATAGATCACGCAAACCTGCTCCTCCATTTTCAGCGGCGAGAATTGCGGCTGCTTGAGCAGCTCGGTGAGCCGCGAGCCGCGGTTGAGTAGCCGCTGCGTGGTGGCGTCGAGATCCGAACCGAATTGCGCGAATGCCGCCATTTCGCGGTATTGCGCAAGCTCGCCCTTGATGCGGCCGGCGACCCTTTTCATTGCCTTGGTCTGCGCGGCCGAACCGACGCGCGATACCGAGAGCCCGACATTCACCGCCGGGCGGATGCCCTGATAGAACAGATCGGTCTCGAGGAAGATTTGACCGTCGGTGATGGAAATGACGTTGGTCGGGATGTAGGCCGACACGTCGTTGGCCTGAGTTTCGATTACCGGCAGAGCGGTCAACGAGCCGGCCTTGTTGTCGTCGTTCATCTTTGCCGCGCGCTCGAGCAGCCGCGAATGCAGATAGAACACATCGCCCGGATAGGCCTCGCGTCCGGGCGGCCGGCGCAACAAAAGCGACATCTGGCGGTAGGCGACGGCTTGTTTGGACAGATCGTCGTAGATGATCACCGCATGCATGCCGTTGTCGCGGAAATATTCGCCCATCGTACAGCCGGCGAACGGCGCGAGGTATTGCATCGGTGCCGGATCGGACGCGGTTGCGGCCACCACGATCGAATAATCGAGCGCGCCGTTTTCTTCCAAGACCTTGACGAACTGCGCCACCGTCGAGCGCTTCTGCCCCACCGCTACGTAGATGCAATAGAGCTTGACCTTCTCGTCGCCGGTAGCATTGAGGGATTTTTGATTGAGAATAGTGTCGAGCGCGATCGCGGTCTTGCCGGTCTGGCGGTCGCCGATGATCAATTCGCGCTGGCCGCGGCCGATCGGGATCAGCGCGTCGATCGCCTTCAGTCCCGTTGCCATCGGCTCATGCACCGATTTGCGCGGGATAATGCCCGGCGCCTTGACGTCGACGCGCGCCCTGTGATCGGACTTGACCGGCCCCTTGCCGTCGATCGGGTTGCCGAGCGCGTCGACGACGCGGCCAAGGAGCCCCTTGCCGACTGGAACCTCCACGATCGCACGGGTGCGCTTGACGGTCTGGCCTTCCTCGATCTCGCGGTCGGAGCCGAAGATCACGATGCCGACATTGTCGTTTTCGAGGTTGAGCGCCATACCGCGCACGCCGCTTTCGAACTCGACCATCTCGCCGGCCTGGACGTTGTCGAGGCCATAGACGCGGGCGATGCCATCGCCGACCGACAGGACTTGGCCCACTTCAGAGACCTCGGCTTCCTGGCCGAAATTCCTGATCTGTTCCTTAAGGATTGCGGAGATTTCCGCGGCGCGGATGTCCATTAGCGGGCCTCTTTCATTGCATGCCTGATGGCATTGAGTTTCGTGCGCAGCGAAGTATCCACCATGCGGCTGCCGAGCTTGACCACCAGCCCGCCGATAATGGCGGGATCGATCTTGACATCGAGATCGACATCCTTGCCGCTCACGGATTTGAGCGCGGTGCGCAGCGCCTCAAGATGGTCGTCCTTGAGCTTCTCGGCGACGGTGACCTCGGCCGTGGCTTCACCCCTGTGCCGAGCGACAAGTTGGCGAAACGCCTTGATCATATCGCGCACCGCGAACAGCCGGCGGTTCGACGTCACGAGCTTGAGGAAGTTCGCCGCAATCCCGCCGATGCTGGCGCGCTGCAGCACCGCGCCGAGCGCCTGCAATTGCTCGTCAGCGGAAAAAACGGGACTGCGAACCAACCGGCTAAGATCGGCGCTTTCCGCAACCAGCGCGTCGAAGCGCTCCAGGTCCGCTTTCACCGCGTCGATTGCGTTCGCCTCATGCGCGAGATCGAACAGCGCGGTGGCGTAGCGGCCGGCCATGCCGGATACGATGGGTTGTTCGCCTGACAAGATGGATGCTCGCTACGCGTGTTCGGTTGGCGTTCTTTTGGGGCTTTTCCGCAAGGCGCGCAACCGGCGTTAACGTCGGCACAAGCCCTTAGGATTTAAGCGGGACTTGGATAGCGCGGACGCAGCGAAATGCGCCGCGGACCCGCGAAAATCGCGGGTTTGCTAACATAGAGCGCAACGCCGTGCAACAACGGGAGCATGCGGGGAAAACGTCGATAGTCGGAGCCTGGCCGAGAGCCGGGCGATTACTTGCGCGGCCGGCGTCGCTCATGCACGGTGGCGATCCACGCCGGGTATTTCTTGCATGACGTCCGCCGCGAGCCGGGGCGACCACTCCGTGGGTCGTCTTATCAAGCTTCTGTTGCTGCTGTGGCTCGCGGGCGTCGCCATGCGCATGACTATCCTCGCCATGCCGCCGGTGATTCCGCTGGTGCATGAGGAATTGCGAATGTCCGAGACGCAGGTAGGGCTGCTAATTGGGCTGCCGCTTGCGTTGTTTGCCGCCGCCGCTATTCCCGGATCGCTGCTCATCGCGCACGTGGGCACGCGCACCGCCGCTATCCTCGGCATGATCATCGCAGCGCTCGCCGGCGGCGCGCGCGGCGCCGCAGTCGACGTGCGGACGCTTTATGCCGCCGCGATCGCGACCGGCTTCGGCGTTGCCATCATGCAGCCGGGCCTGCCGACGCTGGTGCACGAATGGCTGCCCGACCGCATTGCGCTCGGGACCATCGCCTATACCAGCGGCATGCTGATGGGCACGCTGTTTGCGACCGGGTTGACCATTCCCATCATGCTGCCGCTGGTCGGCGGCTCGTGGCGGCTCGATCTCGTGGCGTGGGCGGTGCCGGCACTCCTCATCGCGCCGGTGTTCTACCTATTGAGTCCGAAAGGCGACGACCACCCCACAATCGGCAACCGGACCGGCGCGCGTTGGATGCCGGATTTCAAGGACCCGCTGGTCTGGCTCCTCGGTCTGACTTTTGGCAGTAACAACAGCCCATTCTTCGGCACCAACGCATTTCTTGGCGATTACCTCGCCAGCGCGGGAAAGGCCGACCTCCTCGGCGCGGCCTTGGGTTGGCTCAACGGCGCGCAAATTGTCGCGCCCGTCATCTTGCTTCTGCTGGCCAACCGCTTGCAGCGCCGCGCTTGGCCATTCTTGCTGTTCGGGCCTGTTCTGCTGGCGGCTTTTATCGGACTGATTTTTGGGCATTCCGCTGCGGTGATTTTCCGCCTGTGCCGCATTGGTGGGCTTCACCACCGCAATTACGTTGACGGTAACACTCGCCTTGCCACCGCTTCTTTGCCTGCCGGCCGACCTGCCGCGCACCGCCGCCGGCATGTTTACCATCAGCTACACCACCGCGATCATCATCCCGACCATCAGCGGGGCGCTGTGGGACGCAACCGGCAAACCGTGGACGGCGTTTGTGCCGCTGTGTATCTGCGCCGTGACGCTCACGGTGCTAGGCGTTGCGGCGACACGCTATCCCCCCGCAATCGCAAATACCGTGGGCCGATGATCGCACCATGGTATCGCTGCGACCGAAAAGGCCTGCCTCCACAATGACCACACGTCCGAAAAAACCCACGCAACCCAAGGCATTGGCAAAACGGCGGATGCTGCCGACCGATCGCATCGTCTATTCGCCCATCACCGAGCGGCCGCCGCTCAAATTGCCGAATGGCGCCCGCATGGCGGTGTGGGTGGTGGTCAATATCGAGGAATGGGACGCGACGCAGCAGATGCCGCGCACGGTGCTCACGCCGCCGGCCGGCGGCTCGCCGATGCCCGATGTGCCCAATTGGGCCTGGCACGAATACGGTAACCGGGTCGGGTTTTGGCGGTTTGTCAAATTGTTCGACGAGTTCGCCATTCCGGGCGTCATTGCCATCAACGGTTCGGCGCTGGCCGCCTATCCGGCGATCGTGCGGGCCGCAGTCGAGCGCAAGTGGGAGTTTGTCGGCCACGGCTTTACCCAGCGCAATCTGCAGAAGGTGCCGAATGAGCGCGCCGACATTCGTAAGGTCCGTGAGGTCATCCTAAAAGCGACCGGCAAGCCGCCGCGCGGCTGGCTCGGCCCCGGTCTGACCGAGACTTGGCAGACCCCCGATGTGCTGGTCGAGGAGGGCTACGATTATGTCGCCGATTGGGTGCTCGACGATCAGCCGGTCTGGCTGAAAACGCGATCCAAGCCGATACTCAATCTGCCTTACACACAGGAATGCAACGACGTCGCCATGATGCTGATTCAGCACCACAAGGCATCGGAATATTGCGAGCGCGCACTCGATCAGTTCGAGCAGATCTACGCTGATGCGGCCGACTCGGCGCGCGTCATGGCGCTGTCGATGCATCCTTACATCATGGGCGCGCCGCATCGCGTGAAATATCTCCGCCACATATTCGAGGTCCTCCGCAAAAAGCCTGACGTGCTGTTCTGGACCGGCTCACAGATCGCCGATTGGTATTTCGGCGCCGGAGCCAAGGCGCCGTGATTTTCCGCGCTGTGAAAGTCCGGTGAGAAATCCGAACCGCGTGCCGGACGCTTCGGGTCGCACCGATGTCGGCGCGCGACTCATGTTGGTTATCTTGTGCGTTATCTGGGGCGCGACCTGGCCGATCATGCGGATCGCGCTTTACGAAATTCCGCCGCTCAGCATGCGCACGGTGACGGCGGCGCTCGGATCGCTGACGCTTTATCTGGCCTGCCGTGCCCGAGGCCGCAGCTTGCATATCCCCAACGTGACGGCGGGGGTGCATCTTACCATCGCGTCGCTTCTCAACATCGTCGCCTTTACCGTCTTCGGCTCGTTCGCCCAACTCACGGCCGCTACGTCACGGGTGACAATTCTCGCCTATACGATGCCGATCTGGGCGGTGTTGTTCGCCTGGCCGCTGCTTGGCGAACGCCCGAACCGAACGCAAACGGCGGCACTTTTTCTGTGCGCGGGCGGTCTCGTTATCCTCATATACCCGTTGACCGAGACCAAGGTTCCGCCGGGAATCTGGCTGGCGCTGCTCACCGGCGTGTGCTGGGCGGCCGGCACGATTTATCTGAAATGGGCCCAGATCAAGGCCGACCCTATGGCGGTCGCCAGTTGGCAGGTGACGATCGCATTTGTCGTGACCACGGCGTTGATGTTTATTTTCGAGGGTGGACTCCATATTACCGCCGCGAGCCCGTTGGCGCTGCTGTGCACCGTCTCCACCGGGTTCTTGGCCAATGGCGTCGCCTACGGCCTGTGGTTCGCGATCGTACGGCGGCTGCCCTCAATGACGGCGTCACTCGGCGTACTTGGCAGCCCCGTGATCGGCGTCGTGTCGTCGATTCTGATTCTCGGCGATCGTCCGACCGCGGCCGATTTCATCGGTTTCGCCTTGATTTTTGCTGCATCCGCCTGCGTTCTGCTGTCGCGGCCCGAGGCAATGGCTAGGGCTTGATTTGCAGCGCCAACTCCGCAACGCGCGCGGTCATCGCGCTTTGCGGATCCGCGAGTGCGTCGACAACGGTGAAGTGGTTGGTGCCGGCGAATTCCTCATAGCGGGCCTGCACCCCATTCTGCCGCCACGCCTGCGCGAGGGTTCGGCTCTGGCGTTTGAACTCGCTCGATTCGAGCCCGCCGACAACGGCATCAAAACTGCGGCCGGATTGAACCGACCAGAACATCGGAGAGACATTGCGCGCTGCCGCGGCGTCGAGTTTTAAATCCTCGTTGATGCTAATGCCGATCAGCGGCGCAAGATCAAATACGCCTGAGATCGAATAGCCGGTCGGAATGAGATCGGCCGGCGCCTTGGGATAGAGCGAAGGCCAGTCGGTCGCGACCATCGCCGCAGCGAGATGGCCGCCGGCCGAATGCCCGGATACGAGCATACGCCGGCCGAAGCGTTGCCAGAGGAATGCGCAGGCGCGGCGGATCTGTTCAACGATGTCGGCAATGCTGACATTTGGGCACAAATCGTATCCCACCAGCGCGACCGCGACGCCGCGCGCGTTTATGCCGCGCGCGACCTGGCTGTAGAAGGAGGGATCGAGCGAACGCCACCAGCCGCCATGGATGAAAATCGCAAGTGGCGCACTTTCTCCCGCCTCCGGCAGGAATAGGTCGAAATATTGCCTGGGCGCATCGCCGTAGAACAGGCCGAGTTCCGCGCGCCCGGCTTTCAGCGCTTCGGCGCGGTAATCTTCCGAATCGCCGGCCCATCGGGCGAAGATTTCCGCATGCTCGGGCACGCGGGCGCGATTGTTGTATTCGGCTTCGTAGTCAATGTCGGTCACCGCAATCTCCTTGGTGCTTTGGCTGTGAGATTGAGCCACGGCCGCCGCGCTGGCAAGTTTCCGCGGCATATATCCATCGACACCCGGCCGGAATCTGATAGGTCAACATTATGAAAGTCGATGGCAAACCAATGCGCAGCATCTGGCTCGAGCCGGATGGCCGGTCAGTCGGCGTAATCGACCAAACGGCGCTGCCGCATCGGTTTGTCACCGCGCGACTTGTAACGCTTGACGACGCGGCCCATGCCATCCGCGCCATGCTGATCCGCGGCGCGCCGCTGATCGGCGCGACGGCGGCCTATGGGATCTGCCTGGCGCTGCACGCCGATGCATCCGACGACGCGCTCGATCGCGCATACGCGACGTTGCTCGCCACACGACCGACCGCAATAAATCTCAGATGGGCGCTCGACGAGATGGTCGCAGCGGTGCGCAACCGGCCGCGCGCCGAGCGGACCGCCGCAGCCTATCGGCGTGCCGGCGAAATCTGCGAAGAAGACATCGCCATCAATACTGCGATCGGACGCAACGGGCTGCCATTGATCGCAGCAATCGCTCGACGCAAGAAAGCGAGGGAACCGGTGAACGTGCTTACCCATTGCAACGCCGGCTGGCTTGCGGCGGTCGACGTGGGCACCGCGACGGCGCCGATCTACCTCGCGCACGACACCGGTATCCCCATTCACGTCTTCGCCGACGAAACGCGGCCTCGCAACCAGGGCGCCTCGCTGACCGCCTGGGAGCTCGGCCAGCATGGCGTGCCGCACACCGTGATTGCGGATAATACCGGCGGTCACCTGATGCAGCATGGTCTCGTCGACCTGGTGATCGTCGGCACCGATCGCGTCACCGCCAATGGCGATGTTTGCAACAAGATCGGCACCTATTTGAAAGCGCTCGCCGCACACGACAACAACGTGCCGTTCTATGTCGCGCTGCCATCTCCGACCATCGACTTCACCGTCAGCGATGGCATCGCCGAGATTCCGATCGAGCAGCGCGGCGCCGACGAGGTCGCGACCGTGACCGGGCGCACCGCGGACGGCCGCATCGAAAGCGTGCGTGTGGTGCCCGAGACTTCGGCCGTGGCGAATTACGCCTTCGACGTGACGCCCGCGCGGTTAGTCACCGGTCTCATCACCGAGCGCGGCGTAATCGCGGCATCGCGCACAGCCCTCGCGGGGGCTTTCCCGGATCGCGCCAGCGCGGCACAATGAAGAGGTTGATCACCGCTCAGTCGGAGTGCGTGGCGTGCGTAAGCTGGCGTGCCGACCGCTGTCGAATATGCCGCTGCCGGGAATTCTGGCCATGAGCCCTACATCGCTCGTGTCTTCGCTGCCGGTTGATGGACGGCAATCGCAGACCGCGTTGGCCATCGCCCGCGGCACCGCGCGCTACCTTCACGCACTCGGCTATTGCGTGGTCAGCGAATTGCCGCTGCCGTCGGGCAGGCGCGCCGATCTCGTCGCCCTGGGCGGAGACGGCGAAATCATCATAGTCGAAATAAAATCCTCGGTGGCCGATTTCCGCGCCGACCAAAAATGGATGGATTACCGGCTGCACTGCGACCGGCTGTTTTTTGCTACGATCGTGGAGGTACCGTGCGCGATATTTCCGCCGGATGCCGGCCTGATCGTGGCCGATGCATTCGGCGCCGCAATCGTATGCGAGGCGCCGGAACATCGGCTTTCCGCGGCGACCCGCAAGACGGTGATGTTGCGCTTTGCGCATGCGGCGGCGCTGCGTCTGCAGGCGCTGGCCGATCCGCAAGGACCCTATGTCCGGGAAATTTGAGCGCTAATGGAGCGGATTTGACATTTGCTACCCGCCTGGCCGCGAACTCGGATGCGAATGTTGGAATCGGACCGCTAGGCGGCGATTCGGATCGCTCTGAGGCGCTCAAGAAAGTTACGTAGCATCGCCAGATCGACCGGCTTTGGGATGCACTCCCAGATATCCAATTTGAGCATTCCGGCGATTTTCACGGCCTCCCTGCAAGTTGCCTCATCGCAACCACTGACGACGACGATCGGCGCGGTGCAGCCGAGATTCGAGAGATGACGCAGCATTTCGCTGCCGGCATGATTGCCGAGCGACAGATCGAGCGTGATGCAGTCGAAGGCGGTTTCACGCGCAAGCTTGACGGCTTCGTCGCAGGTCGCGCCCCGGCCGGGAGGTAGCCGGCCTTGGCCGCGGCACGGCAAATGATCATGCGGTGCAGATTGTCGTCGTCGATGACGAGCAGCCGCGGCGGTGCGGCTTCCGCTGCACCGGAGTTGGCCAAACCGCCTCCGTCCAAACTGTAGAGGTTCGATTGTTCGAACATTCAAATCCCGCGCAGTACCGGTTCTTATAGCTATGACTGGTAGCTCGAGCGTGCGAAATTTGATCTAATATATTACATAAAATCGAATTGACCCGGTTGCCTTGGCGCAAGCCACGCCAATGCGGTTACTCGCAGGTAAACGGAACTGAATGGCGGAGCCTGCCAATTACTTCGGCGCGCGTTTGGCGAGGATGCGCTGCAAAGTGCGGCGATGCATATTGAGTTGCCGCGCGGTTTCCGAAACGTTGCGGCCGCACAATTCGTAGATTCGCTGGATATGCTCCCAGCGAACGCGGTCCGCCGACATCGGATTTTCCGGTGGCTCGATCTTCTTGTTGTCGAGTGCGAGAAGCGCCGCGGCCACGTCGTCGGCATCGACCGGCTTGGCGAGATAATCGACGGCGCCGAGTTTGACCGCATTCACGGCGGTTGCGATATTGCCGTAGCCGGTGAGGATGATGGCGCGCGCTTCCGGCCGACGTTTCTTCATGGCGGAAATGACATCGAGACCGTTGCCGTCGCCGAGCCGCATGTCGACAACCGCAAAGGCGGGCGCTGTTCTCTCGACCTGCAGCAGACCGTCGGCGACGGATTCGGCCGTCGTCACCGCAAAACCGCGGCCTTCCATGGCGCGGGCAAGCCGTTGTAAAAAGGATTTATCGTCTTCGACGATCAGAAGCGTTCGCTCCATCGGGAGCGGACTGGCCGCGGCATTGATCATGGCAATTCTACTCCGTCAAAGCGAAGCGCGAGACGCTTGATGACGATCACACGAACCGGTTCGTCCACAGCATACCTTGCGGGTCTAGCCTCGCAAGTCACGCTAAATCAACAAACAGCGTCAATTGGACCGACCGATACTCAACAACTAAGAAGCCTGGGTCGCCCGCTCAAGGGGAGGTGAAACGATCGGCCGTTCAAAGTCGGCGCGGTTCCAGGTGACCGTCACCGTGGCGCCATGCAACGGTGGTGCTTGGTTAATGAGGGCGAGGCTGGCGCCGGAGCGCTCCAACAAGGTCTTGGCAATGAAGAAGCCTAAGCCCAAGCCGAAGATGACATCCTCCTCGCCTTCGGGCCCGCGCCCGCCGGGCCGGCGATGGGTCACATAGGGTGCGCCGATGCGATCGACGACCTCCGGAGCAAAACCAGGTCCATCGTCGCTAATAGTAATGCTGATCTCGTCGGCCGTCCACGTGGCGGATATCTCGACCCGGCTGTGAGCGAAATCGACGGCGTTCTCGATCAGATTACCGAGACCGTACCGGATCGCAGGATTGCGGTCGCCGACCGGTTCCGCGGCTCGATCGGGCGGTAGCGTTACGCCAATCGAGACTCCGAAATTCCGGTGCGGGGCCGTCGCCTCTTCAATCAGGGCGGATAGCGGCATGCGATCGAACGGCTCGCCTGCCGGAAGCTCCGTGATCTTTGCCAGAATCTCGCGACAACGTTGCGCCTGCTCGCGCAATAGCTTCACGTCGTCGGCATAGGGGGAATTCGCTTCGAGCGCGCGTTCGATCTCGCGCACGACCACCGTGATGGTAGACAGCGGCGTGCCAAGCTCGTGCGCGGCGGCGGCGGCGAGACCGTCGAGCTGAGACAGATGCTGCTCGCGTGCCAGAACGAGCTCGGTCGCCGCCAGCGCGTCCGAAAGCTGGCGCGCCTCTTCGGCGACTTGCCACGTGTAAACGCCGATATAGCCGATCGCGAGCAGGATCGAGAGCCAAACTCCGACCATATAGATTTCCGGCAGTTCGAGCGGATTCTCCGTGTCCCAAGGCAGATCGAAGTGCAGGAACACCAGCAGGGTGGCGCAAAACATCGCGAAGGTGCCGATCAGCAGAGTCATGCGTGGCGGCAATGCGGTCGCCGAAATCAGCACCGGACCCAGCAGCAAGAACGCGAATGGATTTTCCAGGCCGCCGGTGAGATAAAGCAGCGCTGCGAGTTCGGCGATGTCGAAGGCAAGAAGCCAGGCCGCCCGGTCGGGCTCGAGCCATTGCGTCTGATGAAAGCTGACGCGCAGCGCCACATTGAGCAAGGCCGCGAGAGCAATGACTGCAAGGCAAGGCCAGATCGGCACCTCGAATTCGAGGCCGAAATGCACCACCAGAACCGCGCCGAGCTGGCCAAAAACAGCGAGCCAGCGCAGGCGGATCAGCGTATCCAACCGGACGTTGCGCGGACGCTCGTAAGTGCGCGGCAGACCGAACATAGTCACCAATGTAGCGGCTGCTGGTATCATATCCAAACCCGACAAAAAGCCGCTGGCGAAGCTTGGCCGGATGCGCGAAAATACCGGCAACAAAATGCCTTAGGAGTGCAAACGATGGCTTATCAGCTCGATCAGTTCATATCGGATTGTCGTTCCATCCTGTCGCGCGACCCCGGCCCAAAAGGCCGCGAAGAGGTGCGCATCCGCCTTGAGCAACTCCTGCAAAATCCGGATTTCGTCCGTCAACATTGCGAGGACGCGCCGCGCGGACTGCACGTGCTGTACGAAGATCCCAAGCTCGGCTTTCAGATTCTTGCCCATATCAACGACAAGGCGCGCGTGTCGCCGCCGCACGATCACGGCGACTCTTGGGCAATTTACGGGCAAGCCACCCACTACACCGACATGACCGAATGGGAGCGTGAGGATGACGGTTCCCACCCGGATCGCGCCAAGCTAAGACCGGTGAAGAAATACCGGCTGACGCCCGGTCACGCCGGCATTTATCAGGACGGCAAGATCCATTCGATCGACTATCCCGATCATTCCCGCTTTGTCCGGGTTACCGGGACCAATCTTGATCAGATCCATCGCGTGCGCTTCGATCTGAAGACCGGCGAAGTCAGGCGTATGACGCCGCAGCAAGCCACGTAACGTTCACGTGACGACGCTGGTCAGTCCCTCCGAACTGCGCGAGATGCATGGGGACGGCGGCGAGCTTGCGCTCGTCGACGTCCGCGAGGAGTTGATCTTTTCGCAAAACCATCTGCTGTTGGCGCGCTCGGTGCCATTGAGCCGCTTCGAATTGAACTTTGCCCGCCTGGTGCCGCGTCGCATGACGCGCAGCGTGCTATGCGACGAGGGCGACGGGCTTGCCGAGCGCGCCGCGGCGATTCTGTCGCGCAACGGCTACTCCGACGTTCGCATCCTTGCCGGCGGTACCGCCGCCTGGGCCGCGGCGGGCTTCGAGTTGTTCTCCGGCGTGAACGTACCCAGCAAAGCGTTCGGCGAATATATCGAACATGCCAGCGGTACGCCCAGTATCGGAGCCGGCGAGCTTGAAAGGCTGCTGCGCCAGAATGCCGATTTGGTCGTGCTCGATAGCCGCCCCTTCGACGAATATGCGCGCGTCTCGATACCGACCGCCACCAATGTGCCCGGCGCGGAGCTGGTGCTTCGCGCGCGTGAAATCGCGCCAGCGCCGCAGACGACGGTGGTCGTCAATTGCGCCGGGCGGACACGCAGCATCATCGGCGCGCAATCGTTGATCAATGCCGGCGTTCCGAACAAAGTGGTGGCGCTGCGCAACGGCACGATGGGCTGGAACCTCGCCGGCTTTACTTGCGACAGCGGCAAAAGCCGTCGCGCGCCGGGCGTTTCAGCGAAAACGATCGGTTGGGCACGCGACGCGGCGCAGCGCGTTGCGCAAAATTGCGGCGTCAAGCGCATCGAGCAATCCACGCTTGATGCTTGGCGCGCCGACGGCGAGCACACGCTTTATATATTCGATGTGCGCGATCCCGCCGAATATGAAGCCGGCCACGTGGCGGGCGCGATTTCGGCGCCCGGCGGCCAACTCGTACAGGCGACCGATCAATATGTCGGCACGCTCGGCGCGCGGATCGTGCTGGTCGACGATGTAGAAGTGCGCGCCGCGATGACCGGCTCGTGGCTGCGTCAAATGGGCTGGCCGGAGGTTTCCGTGCTCGTCGAAAAGGGAACGGAGATCGGCTGGCCAGCGGTCGCAATGCTGAAAAGCGATATGCACCCGGATGCCGCCATCGACCGTGTTCGGCTCAGTGAGCTTTTATCGCGTAACGCCGCGACCGTCATCGACCTCTCGCTCAGCCGAAACTATCTCGCCCGCCACATTCCGGGCGCTTGGTTCGCGATCAGAACCCGGCTGGCGCGCGCATTCAAAAGGATTCCGCTCAATGGCACGATTGTCCTCACATCCGAGGATGGCGTCCTGGCGAATCTCGCAGTCGCCGAAGCGGCGGAGCTGAGCGATCAGCCGGCACGCTATCTCGATGGCGGCAATGCCGCTTGGCAGGCTGCCGGGAACGCTTTTTCCGCCGAAGCCAAGATGGCCGACGACGCCGTCGATCAATGGCGCAAGCCCTATGAACGCGGAGCCGATACCAAGGCGGCGATGGCCGAGTATCTAGCCTGGGAGACGGATTTGCTGCCACGCATCGAGCGCGACGGCTCGTTGAAGTTTTTCTGTATGGGCGCCTGAGCTCGGCCGGATCAAGGCTGCCAGGCGGCATCAAGCGCACTTGGCGTATCAGCGCCGCGACGTGCCTCGTCGATCACTTTGAGCAGCGCCCGCAAAACTTCCGGGACGCCGTCGCTGCTGACCGCAGAGATCACCATCGGATTTCTTTTCGCCACGCGCCTCAAGGCCGTCAGCTGTCGTTTGACCTCGTCGGCGCGAAGCGCATCGGCCTTGCTGAGCGCGACAATCTCCGGCTTGTCCGCAAGCCCGTGGCCATATGCGAGGAGTTCCGTGCGCACCGTCCGGTACGCAATCCCGGCATCGCCGGTTGTCCCATCGACGAGATGTAACAGCACGCGGCAGCGTTCGACGTGACCGAGAAAGCGATCGCCAAGACCGACGCCCTCATGGGCGCCTTCGATCAAGCCCGGGATATCGGCCAGCACGAATTCGCGGCTATCGACGTTCACCACGCCGAGTTGGGGATGCAGGGTGGTGAACGGATAATCAGCAATTTTCGGTCTGGCGGCGCTGACCGCGGCAAGTAACGTCGATTTACCGGCGTTCGGCAGTCCGACGATGCCGGCGTCGGCGATCAGCTTGAGCCGAAGCCGGATCGTAAGTTCGCTGCCGGGCTGTCCGGGATTGGCATGGCGCGGCGCGCGGTTGGTCGAAGTCTTAAAATGCGCATTGCCAAAGCCGCCGTTGCCGCCACGGATCAATACCGCGCTCTGTCCTGCTTCGGTAAGATCCGCGAGCAGTGTCTCGCCGTCCTCCTCGTAGATTTGGGTACCCACGGGCACTTTGAGCACGGCGTCGGCGCCGTTGCCGCCATGGCAATCCTTGCCCATGCCGGTGCCGCCATTTTTGGCGGTGAAATGCTGCTGATACCGATAATCGATCAGCGTGTTGAGGCCCTCGACCGCTTGGGCGACCACGTCACCGCCTTTGCCGCCATCGCCGCCATTCGGCCCGCCGAACTCGATGAATTTTTCGCGCCGGAACGACACGCAGCCGTTGCCGCCGTCGCCGGAGCGAATATAGACCTTGGCCTCGTCGAGAAATTTCATCGATCTACTTCGTAAGTTCGAATCCAAGCGCGGCAATCGCGCATTGCCGCGATAGCCGCCTGCACTGGCTTGATATAGTGTGAATTTCAGAATTGCGGCACTGGATTTCTGCCGAGTTTTGCAGAGAGCGTTAAGCGTGTGGCGTGTTTTGAAGCTTGCGGCGCGGGCTGCAGCGTGGCGGACCACAACAAATCCGCCGCTTGCGGGGTTGCCGGTTCTTCTCGGTTTCGCCGTCATCGCGGCCGTCGTCCGTGTGGCGTTGCAATTGCTTGCAGCTGGCTCCTGGCACGCTTTCAACCCTTATGGCCTCAATGCGGTCGTCGCTTCGATCGCACTTGAGCTTGCCGTCGCTGCGCTATTCGTGCGCTCGGCCGGGCGGGCCACCGCACTTTCGGCGATGCTTCTGCTCTCGATTTTCGCCGACGTTGTCACTGCAGGCATCCAGATCGACGTTCCGGCCTTCGCGCCTGCGGCCGCACCGAGCCCGTTGTGGAGCGGGGCGACCGCAACCAACCTGATCTATGCGGTCGCCGCGGCCTGGTGGGTCGGCGCCATGGCCAGCGTCGTAGGCAGCCTTGAACCGCAGTTGCGGCTCCGCCTGATCGGCAAAACTGCCGCCTTGTGGGTGGCGCTCTTCGTCGCCACTGCGCTGGTGCCCCAAGTACCGGTATTCCTGCCGTCCAACTTCGACGCCCGCAACGCCAATTGGTGGGAATTTCTCTACGCGCTCAATGAAGAAAAGAACGGCGCAGCGCGCGTCTCACCCGCAGAACTCGCGCGGATCGAGAAAGCGCAACCTGCGCTGCTCCGGGACGAGGTCGCCCGCCTCGCACCGCGGCGCAAGAGCGAGCTCCGACGTCTATGCGCTCGGTATCGCGGGCTGGGCCGATGAGGGTGTTTTTATCAAAGAGTTGGACGGCGGATTGCAGTCGATTGCGAGCCTGCTGCCGATCAAGGACCACACGATCCGACTCATCAACGGTCGCGGCGCGGTGGACAACGTCCCTCTCGCGGATCTGCAGAATTTTCAGGCCGCCGTGCGCGCCATTGCTGGAGTGATGGACAAGACCAAGGACGTCCTCGTCCTATTCATGACCTCGCACGGCGAGAAAACCGGCTTCGCGCTGCAATTGCCCGGCGGTATCTCGAAGCTGACGCCAAAAGAAGTCGCCTCGACGCTTGACCGCGAGGGTATCAAGAACCGCGTGGTCATTGTTTCAGCCTGTTACTCGGGAATCTTCGTGGCGCCGCTAGAAAACGCCGACACCATTGTCATTACCGCGGCTGACGCGCAAAACACATCATTCGGCTGCGCGCCCGAACGCGACTGGACCTATTTCGGCGATGCTTTCTTTCGGCAGAGCCTGCATGCGGGAGCCAATTTCGAGACCGCCTTCGATCATGCCCGCATCCTGATCCAAGGCTGGGAGCTGATGGACCATGTACCGCCGTCAAATCCACAGGGCCAATTCGGGCCGGCACTGGTCAACAAGCTTGCGCCGTTCTTCACCGCCGCCCAAACGGCGGCGCAGTAGAATATTCTACTTCGCGCGCCGTCACGCCACGTCCCGGGCGCGACCCCAAGCCTTCAGCGAAGCCCACAAGCCGCGATCGAGGCGGAAACGGTCGAGCGGCGCCGAGGAATTGATGGCGCGGATGCGATAGAGGCCAACGCCAGTCCACTGGAAGCCGCACTTCTCCAGCACCCGCCGCGAGGCCGGATTGTTGACCCGGGCGCCGGCCGCCAGCGCGTCATGGCCGAACGCGCCGAAGACATGATCGATCACGGCGCGCACCGCCTCGGTGGCGCAGCCGCGCCCCCAATACGGCGTGCCGAGCCAATAGCCGATTTCAGGGATGGTGTCGCGCAGTTCGACACCGCAGACGCCGATAGGCGCGCCGGCCTGCGTAATGACGAAGGTCGCTTCGCCATCGCGCCGATTGGCCGCCGCAACGAACCGCTCGGCGTCCTCGCCGCCATAGGGGTGTGGAATGCGCGCGGTATTCTCCGCGACCCGGCGGTCATTGACCAGACGCACGATAACTTCGATGTCGTCGCGGTGCGGCGCGCGCAAAATCAGCCGCTCAGTCTCGATGACCGGAACACTGCACTCTTCTAAGCGCTGGGCAAAGAGCTGCTTTGCTGCTTGCGTTGCTAGAGTCATCGCCTGGGCTCCTGCATAAAATCGAAAGGGGGAACCGGCGTCCCGGTCTCCCCCTTTTCGGAGCCCAATCGGGCCCGCCGGTTCGACTGGATGCCGGCGGACCTTCCTATGATCCACCGTATTACTGCGCCGCTGCCTCCGACATCGGACGTACCGAGACGAACACGCGGCCTTTGGTTTTGGTCTGGAACTCGACTTTGCCGTTAATCAACGCAAACAACGTGTGATCCTTACCAACGCCAACGTTATGACCGGGATGCCATTTGGTGCCGCGCTGGCGCGCGATGATGTTGCCGGCGAGCACCTCGGCTCCGCCGAAAATCTTCAACCCTAGACGCTGACCGGCCGAATCACGGCCGTTGCGTGAGGATCCGCCTGCTTTCTTATGCGCCACTGCTGGTCTCCAAACCTACTAAGTTAGAAATATCTATACCGGATTCGTGACAAAAGCATCACTCCTCCGCATCATTTCTTCTTGCCCTTTGTTGCCGGCTTTTTTGCTTTGGCCGGCGCCTTGGATTTTGGCTTTTCCGGCTTCTTTGCCGAAGCCCTGCGCGGTTTTGGCGCAGCGCCTGCAGTCGCGTCGGCCGCACCCTCCACACTCGCGACAGCAGGTGCCGGCGCCTGTTCCGGGCTTGGTTTCGTTCTTGATGTCGCTCTTGGACGCGCCTCTTTGCTCGGTTTCTTGCCGTCGGTCAGAATCTCGGTAATGCGAAGGAGCGTGAATTCCTGGCGATGACCGATCTTGCGACGGGAATTTTTGCGCCGCCGCTTCTTGAACGCGACGATTTTCGCGCCGCGGCCCTGTTCCAACACTTCGGCCGCGACCATAGCGCCGGCAACGGTGGGCGCGCCCAACGCGACGCTATCCCCGCCCACGACCAAGACCTCGCCGAACTCGACGATCTCGCCAGGCTCGCCCTTGACCTTGTCGACCTTGAGCAAGTCCTCGGCGGTCACCCGATATTGCTTGCCGCCCGTTTTGAAGACCGCGAACATGTCCACTTCCTCGTAATCCCGATGCTCGGATTGGCGTCCGGACCGGCTTCTTCCAGTCGATTCTGTTGATGGTGAGCGGACGACGGACGTAATACCGCATCGGACCCGCGCCGACCGGCGTTCTTATGGCGGCACGGTAAGCCCGTGTCAAGAAATGCAAAGCGTCCCGCACTGTCCGGCACAAACGGTCGCGGCGTTCACGCCAAATTGGTGACGTTTACGCGGCGGGCGTGTTAAAGCGCGAATATGGGGCAAGAGCGGACAGGCCGCAAACCATAGGCGTGACCCGGCCGATGACGCCAAGGACGGCGATAACAATCTCGCGCCGCTTGTTGCTGGCGGCCGCGCTTCCCGCAATGACAATTCAAGTCACTCGCGCGCAATATGGGACCGTGGCAGGGGCCGATTATCCGAGCCATCAGGTCACATTCATCGTACCCTTCGCGCCGGCCGGCGGCACCGACCTTCTGGCGCAACTCCTTGCCGAAAAACTGGAACAGGCGCTCGGCAACCAGTTTGTTGTCGAGAATCGACCGGGCGCCGGTACGGTCATTGCCACCAACTTCGTCGCCAAATCTCCTCCTGACGGCTACACCATCATGATGGATGTGTCGTCGCTGGCGATCGATGTCACGCTGTACAAGTCGCTACCTTACGATCCGATAAAGGATCTGGCGCTGGTTGCGCTTATCGCCAGGGTGCCATTCGTTCTGGTCGTCAATCCGTCGCTGCCGGTGAACAGCGTGGCAGATCTGATCAAGCTCGCAAAGGAACGGCCGTTGAGTTACGGCTCCGGCGGGATAGGCGCCTTCCATCATCTGGCCGCCGCGCTATTCAGCAGTATGACAGGCGTTAAGATGACCCACGTGCCTTACCGAGGGACCGCACCGGCCCTTAACGATCTGCTTGGCGGCTACATCCAGCTGATGTTCAGCGATCTCGGGCCGGCGCTGCCGCTCATCAATGCCGGAAAACTGCACCCACTGGCGGTGACGACGAAGGATCGGTTCACGGCGCTGCCCGATGTTCCCCCGCTCGCGGACGCCGGCGTACCGGGCTTCGACGCGGCGGCATGGCAGGCCGTGGTGGCGCCGGCAACGGCGCCGCAGCCCATCCTCACCAAGCTCAATTCCGCACTGAATGCCATCGTGGCCATGGACGATGTCCGCACGCGCATGACCAATTTCGGTATGAACCCGGTCGGTACCGGCTCGATCGACGACCTTCATCAATTTTTGCAATCCGAAATCGTTCGCTGGGGCAAGGTGGTCGAGGAAGCAGGCATTGCACGTTCTGAATGAGGGACTTGCCGAGTGACTGATTTGCCCGGGCGATCCGCTGACGATGTCGATCGCCGACTCCCGGCCGGCGATGAAATCTTTCTCGATCATGTCGGCCATTTTGTGCGTGACGGCGAGGCCGCGAGCCGCGCGCTCAAGCGCTGCGGCTTTGCGCCCACGCCGATGTCGATCCAACGCAATCCCGATCCGGCCGGTGGCGCGGTGCCGACTGGAACGAGCAACGTCACCGCCATGTTGTCCCGCGGCTATCTCGAAGTTCTGTTTAAGACCTCCGATACACCGCTCAGCCGCGAACTCGATACGGCGGTAAGCCGCCATGCCGGGGTCCATCTGGCAGCCTTTGCCGTTGCGGACGCCGCCAAGGCGCATCGGCGGCTCGCCACCGACGGTTTTCACGTGCGCGATCTGGTGCGCATGGACCGCCTGGTCGAGACGGAATCCGGCGTGGCCAAGGCCGCTTTCACCATCGCGCGCGTCGCGCCCGAGGCGATGCCCGAGGGGCGAATCCAGATGCTGACCCATCATAGCGAGCAGGCGGTCTGGCAAGAGCGATGGCTTGAACATCCAAACAGCGCCACAGCTCTCATCGATGTTGTCATCGCGGTTGCGGACGTCGGGGAAGCCGCCCAACGGTTCGCACGCTTCACTGGTCGCGCGCCGACGCCAACCCCCGGCGGCGCGCTGCTCCGGCTCGATCGCGGCGGCGTGTATCTGGTCACGCATGACAGAGCTACCGACAGATTACCGGAAGTGCCGCTTACGACGCTGCCGTTCATTCTCGGTTATGCGATGAGGGTCGAATCCCTTGCCGCCGCCGAAACGGCTGTCGATCATGCCGAACTCGAATGGCGCGCCATCGACGATGGCATCGTCGCTGGCTTTCCGGCAGAACTCGGCGAAGGCGCGTGGTTCTTTGTCGAACACGCCGCCGCGCTGCCGTGGCGGCGCTGACCGCTATTCGGCGGGAACATTCTCACGGTCGGCCGGAACGACTTCCTTGACCGCACCGCGCCAGCCATTGTGCGTTAAATCGAAAACAATACCGTTCGGGTCCCGGTACTTGACTTCGTAAAAAGTGTTTGGATTGTCGTCGGGCCGGCCGCCGAAATAACTGCCGCCGGCGTCCGTCACTTTCTTGGCGGTTTCCTCGAGGTTGTCGACCCACATGCCGAAATGCACGAGGCCGTGATAACCCTTGTGGAAGCCGGGAACCTCGCCATCGTATTTCAACAGCGCCACATTGATGGTGCCGTCGGAGACATAGCAGCCGATACCGGCTTTTCCGACGCGCTTCATGCCAAAGGCGTCCTCGAAAAATTTTGCCGCCTTGTCCGGATCGGGGACGGACAGTGCAATGTGTCGGAGCCGCGCAGCCATGAGAGCCTCCCGTGCAGTTGTGCCTGCGCTTGGTTGGGCGCAGTTAGGGGATGGCGCACAGTAATAAGCGATGCGATATTTGCAAACCCTTCGCCTCTAGGACCTTGCGAAACCGCAGAGATTTTCGTTTGCACACGCCGGTGAATATTGAAGCCTCCTGGCCCGACGCGATCTACGCTCAGTTTCGCCGGGTCGGCATTCGCCAAGTAGGTTACGTGCCCGATGCCGGCCACAGCCGCCTCATCGCGTTGTGCCGCAGCGATCCGCATATCGCCGACGTGGTGCTGACGACCGAAGAGGAGGGCGTTGGGCTCGTCGCCGGCGCTGCGCTCGGCGGTCAGCGCGCCGCCCTTTTGATGCAATCGAGCGGCGTCGGCAACTGCATCAACATGTTTTCGCTGTTGCGCAATTGCGGCTTCGGCTGCGTCATTCTTGTCACCATGCGCGGCGAGTTCGGCGAATTCAATCCGTGGCAAGTGCCGATGGGGACGATCACCGAGGATGTGCTGCGGCTCTCCGGCTTTCTCACCTACCGCATCGACGGCGCCGACACAGTCGACGACATCGTCGGCGCCGGCTGCGACATGGCGTTCGACGGCAATCTCCAGGTCGCGATTTTACTGTCGCAGCGGCTGATCGGCCGCAAGCAATGGACGCGATGATGCTCGACCGGCGCGATTTCGTGCGGCAGCTCCTGATCGACCGCGGCGATCTTCTCGTCGTCCCCGGGCTCGGCTCGGCGACTTACGACGTCGCCGCCGCCGGCGATCATCCGCTCAACTTCTATCTCTGGGGCGCGATGGGCGGCACCGCCATGATCGGACTTGGCCTGGCGCTGGCGCGGCCTGAGCGGCGTGTCGCCGTGCTCACCGGCGACGGCGACTTGCTGATGGGCCTCGGCAGCCTTGCCACCATCGGCGTCAAGCAACCGGACAATCTGGTCATCGTCGTGCTCGACAATGCCCGCTATGGCGAAACCGGCATGCAGCCGAGCGCAACGGAGAACGGCATCGATCTCGTCGCCATGGCGCTCGCCTGCCGCTTCAAGCACGCGCGTGCGGTTACACGCCTCCATGAGGCTGCCGAGGTGCGAACATTGCTGCATGAGGGCAAAGGCCCGATTCTCGTCAATGCCAAGATCAAGGCCGAGGACACCCCGCGCGTGCTGCCGCTGCGCGACGGTCACGCGATCAAGCAGCGATTTATCGAGGCATTGAACTTCGCCTGATGCGTCAGCCGATAATATTCATTCGCGACCCGGCACCACCAGACGAGATGGCGTGGCGGACATTATGGTCGCAGTACAACTCATTTTACGAAGTCAGCATTCCGGAGCCTGTCACGGCGCAAACCTGGCGGCGGATTCTCGATCCAGCATCGCCGATTTTCGGTCGGCTCGCGGAGGCCGACGGCGGGATCGTCGGCTTTAGTGTCAGCCTGCTTCATGACAGCACATGGACGATCGCACCGGCCTGTTATCTTGAAGATCTGTTTGTCGCGCCGGCATTTCGCGGCCGCGGCTGCGGGCGAATTCTGATTGCGGATTTGGTGGACCGCGCCAGATCGGGCGGCTGGTCGCGCCTTTACTGGCACACCCGCGCCAACAATCCGGCCCGTCGCCTTTATGACGAATTTGCCAAAGCCGATGATTTCGTCAGGTACAGGCGAAACTTTCCAGAGATCGTTTAAATCCGATCCTGGGAAATTAAGGACGCGCTTGCGCCGCGCGCTTCATTGCGCTGATAATTTCCGGATAGCGGCGCGGCGGCAAGGATTTCCGGAAAAATGATGGCGGATGTTCTTACGCCAGCGCCTGATCGAGATCGGCGATGATGTCATCGATGTGCTCGATGCCGACCGAAAGCCGCACGTAATTGTCGGTCACGCCGGTGCGCGCCTGCTCCTCCGGCGTGAGCTGCGAATGCGTGGTGGTTGCCGGGTGAATGGCGAGCGAGCGAACGTCGCCGATATTGGCGACATGGTAGAACATTTTGAGGCTGTCGATGAACTTGCGGCCAGCGTCGCGGCCACCCCTGAGCTCAAAACCGACCAGGCCGCCATAGCCGCCCTTGAGGTAGGCGTCGGCGCGGCGCTTCATCTCGCCCGTCATCATGCCGGGAAAGATGACCTTCGTGACTTTGGGTTGCTTGGCGAGATGTTGCGCCACGGCGGCGGCATTGCTGCAGTGTTGGCGCATGCGCAGCGCCACGGTTTCAAGACCCTGGATGAACATGAAGGCGTTGAACGGCGACATGGCGGCGCCGATGTCGCGCAACAGCGTGACCCGGGCCTTGATAATGTAGGCGATCGGGCCGAGCGGCTTGACTGCCTGCGTCCAGATCGCCCCGTGATAGCTGGGGTCGGGCGTGTTGAGCATGGGGAAGCGGTCGGCATGCTTCTCCCAGTCGAAATTGCCGCCGTCGACGATGACGCCGCCGATCGAGGTGCCGTGACCGCCGATATATTTGGTTGTCGAGTGCATGGTGATGGCGGCGCCGTGCTCGATCGGCCGGCACAACACCGGACAAGCGGTATTGTCCATGATCAGCGGAATGCCGAGTTCGCGACCGATCTTCGCCACTTCGGCGATCGGGAAAACGGTGAGCTTGGGATTGGGCAGCGTCTCGCCGTAGTAGCAGCGCGTCCGCGCATCGCTGGAGCGGCGGAAATTCTCCGGATCCGCCGGGTCGATAAAGCGGCATTCGATACCCATGGTACTCATCGTGTTCTGGAACAGGTTCCAGGTGCCGCCATAGATATCGGTCGAGCACAGAAAATTATCGCCGGCGTGACAGATGTTCTGCACCGCGAATAGCGACGCCGCCTGCCCCGAGGCAAGGCCGAGCGCGGCTACGCCGCCTTCGAGTGCGGCGACGCGCTCCTCCAGCACGGCCTGAGTCGGGTTCATAATTCGGCTGTAGATGTTGCCCAACTCCTTGAGCGCGAACAAGTTGGCGGCGTGCTCGGTCGAATGGAACTGGTAGGACGTCGTTTGATAGATCGGCACGGCCACCGCCGTGGTCGTCGGGTCCGAGCGGTACCCGGCGTGCAGCACGATAGTTTCCGGATGCTGGCTTTGCGTCGGCATCGTCCAATCTCCCTGCGGCTGGCGCTATTGTTGCATACAAAAATGGGCGCTCGCTACCGTAACGCGTCGATTTAAGCTGACAAGCGCCGAACGGAGAGCCGATCCACGCCGGCACCTGCAAAATCCTCAGCCCCGCGCCGCGATCCTCACCGCCTCTATGATCTCCGGGTAAGCGGCGCAGCGGCAAAGATTTCCGGAAAAATAATGGCGGATGTCGTCATCGCTTGGATTGGGACGCTCTTTGAGCAATTGGTGCGCCATCATCACAAAACCCGGCGTGCAGAAGCCGCATTGGAACGCGCCGGCGGCGATGAAAGCTTGCTGCACGTTGGACAGCGCGCCGCCGGCATCGAGATGCTCGATCGTGGTGACGCTTTTACCGTCGATCCAGACCGCAAAATAAAGGCAGCCGGACACCGCTTTGTCGTCGACCAGCACGGTGCAGCAGCCGCATAACCCTTGGCCGCAGCTTTCGCGGGCGCCGAACAGATCGAAACGCTGCAACAGTTCGACCAGATTACGGTGCGGTTCGATGGCGGTCGTGACCGCCTCACCGTTGAGCGTAAAGCTGATGGTGCGCGCGCTCATCATTCCTCCTCGAGCGGCCGGCCGGCTTTGGCGCGTAGCGCGCGCAGCACTGCCTCGGCCGTGATCGGCAGCTCGGTGATGCGCACGCCGACGGCATCGTGAATCGCGTTCGCGATCGCCGGCGAAACCCCGAACGTGCCCGAACTCGCCGAGCCCCTTGGCGCCGAACGGGCCCGAATGCTGCTCGGCCGCAACGAGCTCGTTCTCCATCGGCGGAATATCGCCGATGCCGGGAATCTTGTAGTCGGCGAGCGACGCGTTGGTGACCTGGCCGCCGTCAAGATGCATGGCCTCGGACAGCGTGAAGCCAAGCTGCATGATCGCGGCGCCCGACAGTTGCGTGCGCGCCACGGCGGGATTGATCGGCTTGCCGCAATCGGCGGCGTTGATGAGCCGCAATATGCGTACGTGACCGGTTTCAGTATCGATCTCGACCTCGGCGCCGGCGCCGCCGACCATCCAGAATGGCGTGACATTGTCCGACAGGCCGGTCTGCGGATCGGGCGATTTGTAGCTCGGCACGAAACTCGCCGTGCCGACGACAGTGCCGGCCTGCATGCCGTAGCGTTTCTTGAATATTTCCGCCGGCGGATAATTGGTGCCTTCGGGAAGCCCCGCCTCGACGGCGAGTGCGCGCAATTTGCTGCGGGCATCCTCGGCCGCGAGGCGGACCGCTGTGCCCATGTGGAACAGCGAGCGCGAGCCGAGCGTGCCCATGTCGTAAGGCGTCACGTCGGTATCGGGGGCGACGACACGCACATCCTCGGCCTTGACGTCGAGCACCTCGCCGACAATCTGGGCGAATGCGGTGTCCGAGCCCTGCCCCATATCGACCGTGCTCTTGGAAAGGTAGATGCTGCCATCGGCGGAAACGTTGACGATCGCGACCGACGTGGTCGGCGAAATCGAAGCCTTAAATCCGATGGCAATGCCGCGGCCGCGGCGCAATGTGCCGGAGCCGCGTTCGAACGGTGCGGTCCAGCCGATGCGCGCGACCAGCGCGTCGAGCACCTCGGCGATGGCGGCATCCTGCAACACCGTGCCGCTCGCCTGCGGCCGGCCGTCGCGCAGAAGATTTTTCCTGCGAAACTCGATGGGATCGATGCCGAGTTCGCGCGCGATCAGATCGGTATGGCTTTCATAGGCCCAGACCAGTTGCGGGACGCCGAACCCTCGCAACGCGCCCGCCGGCGTGCGGTTGGTATAGAGCGCGTAGGAATCGATGCTGACGTTATCGATGTCGTAGGGACCCGCCGCGGTAAAGCCGGATTTCTGCGTCACCCGCGGGCCGATATCGGCATAGGCGCCGCCGTTCCAAAACACTTCGCAGGACCGCGCCGTCACACGCCCATCTTGGTCGACGCCGCTTTTGATGCGGAACGTCGTGGGGTGCTTGGTGATCATATAAAACTGCTCTTCCATCGTCAGCGCGATTTTCACCGGACGGCGGACAAGCATTGCCAGCGCGGAGACCAGGGCTTCCAGTTTGACGTAGACTTTGGCGCCGTAACCTCCGCCCAGATATGGAACTTTCACGCGCACGCGGTTTTCCGGCCAACCGAACAGCCGCGCAATCTCAATGCGCACGAACGACGGTGTCTGGTTCGACGTGTAGATCGTCAACCTGTCATCGCCCGGCTCGGCGATGGCGACATGCGGTTCAAACGGCAGATGCAGGCATTGCTGGGTCTTGAAGGTGTGTTCAATCACACGATGGGCGCCGGCGAAGGCTTTGTCGACGTCGCCGCGCCGTAAGTGATAGTCGAGCGCGACGTTGGTGCCTTTGCGGCCTTGCAGGTGCTTTAAGTCGGCAAAAGTTCCGGCCGGCCGCAGCACGTCGTGAACGAGGACATCGGGCTGCATTGCCGCAACCTCGTCATAGACGGCCGGCAATTCGTCATATTCGGCGGAAATCAGCTGTACGGCATGCTCAGCCACATGCGGATCGCTTGCCAAGACACACGCGACCGGCTCGCCGACATAGCGCACCTTGTCGAGTGCCAGGATCGGTTGATCGTGAAAGGCGGGACCGTAATACGGCTCCGCAATCAGCTTCTTGATATCTTCGCCGGTGACGACGCGATGCACGCCGCGAAGCTCCCGCGCGGCTTGCGTATCGATGCTGCGGATGCGGCCGTGCGGCACCGTCGAGCGAAACACTTTGCCGTAAAGCATGCCGGGCAGGCGCAGATTGTGCGTATAGTCGGCGCGGCCGGTCACCTTGGCGCGCACTTCAAGCCGTGGGGTATCTCGCCCGACCTGATTCATCGCTGCCCCTGCGGTGCGTTTCCAGCCAAAGCCTGTCGCACGGCGCGCCGCACATAGACCCGCAGCAGTTCGCGCTTATAGGCTGCCGAGCCATGGACGTCGGCCAGGATGGAAGCTTCTGCGACCGCGGCCTCGCCGGCCCGCGCCAGCACGGCATCATCCGGCACCGCGCCGTGCAGAATTTGCTCGGCGTTCGCCATGCGCGTGACCTTTTCCGTCGCGGCGCTGACGACGACGATAGGGTCGCGCATTGCGCCGTCGGTGTGCGCGAACGACACCGCGACGCCGAGCGCAGGCCAATCGTCGGCCGAACGTAAGGTGACTTTCATGTAAGCCGCCTTGCGCGCATTGAGCGGTGGCACTGTCACCGCGGTGATGAGTTCGTTTTTGTCCAGCACGGTTTCGTAATAGCCGGCGTAAAGCTGTTCGAGCGGAAGTTCGCGCTCGCCCTTCGGACCCTGGATCGAAACCCGGGATGCCAGCACGGTCAGGACGGGCGGCAGATCCATATGCGGATCGCCGTGAGCGAGCGCGCCGCCGACGCGGGCGACATTGCGTACGCGCGGATTCGACAGTCTGCGCAGCGCATGCTTGAGGACGGGTAGCCGCGCAGCGACGTTCGAGTCGTGTTCGACCTCGCTTAATGTCGCCATGGCGCCAATCCGCAATTTGCCGGCGGTGGTGAGAGCGATGCCGGAATAGTGCGGTTCGATGCGATGCAGGCAGACGAGCCGCGTGGGCTGAAACACGCCAGCCTTCATCATCAGCATCAGCGCGGTGCCGCCGGCCACCGCCCGGATAGTCGGCTCGTTTGGATCGAGCAGCGCCACCGCTTCCCGTAGCGACGTCGGTTCCACCATGTCGAACGGGATCATGCCGAACGTTCCATGTTCAAAACATGGTCGGCGATTTCCGCCCGCGTGCCGACCCAGACATCCGGCGCCGACATCGCCTTGCCGACGATCTGCTCGTAGAAATGCGCGCCGCGATGGTGGCCAAAGATATGAGCGTGGCTGGTGACGTCGATGATGCGGAGCTCATCTTTGCCACCGCGCGCGATGTCGATCACCTCATCGAACGATTCCAGCATCATGCGCGGCGGGTGGCCGTATTTCATCGACGGCATGTCGTTGACGTCATAGGACAGCGGAATGGCGACGATGCGCTTATTGCCGTGATTCACGACGTAAGGCAGATCAGCGTCGAACACGTCGCCATACCAGCGGTAGCCGGCCTCGGCGAGAAGTTGCGGCGTCGTCATTTTCGAGGTGCCGCGCGGCGACAGCCAGCCGACGATTTTCTTACCCGACGCCTTTTCAAGAAGCCTGGTGCACCGTTCGATATTTTTCCGCTCATCGTCGTCCGAGAGCAGCGCCGGAATCACGTCCATGGCGTAAGAATGCGAGAACACTTCGTGGCCGCGATCGGCGATGGCGCGCACCGTATCCGGCACCCTCTCGGCAACGATGGCATTGACCATGACGCTCGCCTTGGCGCCGTGGCGCGCGAACGCGTCCAGCAGCCGGTGAATGCCGACCTTGACGCCGTAGGCGGCCCAGGAGATCGCCATCGTGTCGAGCACGCCAGTTGGCAGCGGATTGCCCATCGGACTGATGCCCGGCGCCTTGCCGTCCGACCACGCTTCGAGACAGACGTTGAACACGACGGCGATGCGCTTGTCGCCCGGCCACTTCCAGTTCGGCTTGTTTTTCATTCCCGGCTCCGGACGCCAGACGCTGTCGGAGCCAGTGTTAAATCACAGGAGGGTTCTCTGCGTCGAGGGACCCGTCATGCATGGCGTGGTTGCGCGCGCGGGCTCATCAACCAGGTCCCCATCATCACCAAGAGCGCAAGCAGCGCCGGTGCGACGGCAAGCGCAAGGCTGGCGGCAGCAACCGCCGCCGTCGCAGCCCAGCCGATCGAGGAGAATGCCTCGGCAAAGGTGGCCAGGCGCGAGGAGACCTGACGGCGGCGAAATTGGCTGCGCTTGGCCTGACCGCGGAACCAGAACTGGATCGCCGTCGCCGCGGCCGCGGCAACGAAGATGCCGACGCTGGTGACCAGCGCGTGCCAGGGCGAGACTATCGCGAGCACCGCGACGAGCGGCGCGAAGACCAGGGCGACCACCCCAAGCACGGCTTCGATCTTGGCCCGCACGACAAAGTCAGCCGGCACCGGCGCCGACGCAACGAGGTCGGGCGCGTCCTCGCCCGAGATCGCCGGCCAGGCGAGTCCGCCGGCAAGTTGGCCTGCGGCCATGACCAGGACCGGCACCAATAATCGGTAGGCGGCGTTGCCGTCAGCGAAGCTGCGCCACAACAACACTGCCGGCGGAATGAGATAGAGCATCTGCATGAGCGTCTGCGAGACGAGCCAAGGATCGCGCCGTAGCAGTGTCCATTCCTTTCGCCGCAGCGCGTGCCGCGGCGACATCGCCCGGAACGCAGTCGAACGCCGGACCTGCGCGGCCGAAGAAGCAGCGGCGCCGGCCGCGGCGTTGGCATAAGCGCCAAAGCGCGGCGCGACGATGCCGATCGTAGCAGCAAGCAAAATAAGACCGACGCCGAGTACACCAAGGAGCGCCGTGCCGTCGCCCAGCGCGGCGCGCGCCGGCCACCATACTAGGCTGCCGGAATCGGGCAGGTGCGCCAACAGCAATTGCGATTGCAGCACCGATAGTCGCGAAATGGTGCCGTACGAGAGAATCGCCGCGATTTGCAGACCGATGACAAAGGCGGCACCGATCACGGCCGCGACGACCTGCGCAACAAACCGCGTGCGCTTCGCGCCAATGACGCGGAATAGTGCGACGGTCAGGCCGACTGCCAGCGCAGTTGCGGTCGCGGCCATGGCAACAATCAGCCCGTAGGCGCCCATCCAGCGCCAGCCGCCGCGCGCGATCAATATATCGATGAGCGGCGCGGCGAGCGGCAGCGCCATCATCGCCAGCGACAGCGCCACCGTTGTAATGCGCACGGCAAAAAGCTTTTCCGCCGCGGCGGGCGAAGCGAGAATAAGATCGAGATCGGACCGCGAATAGAACGCGCGCGTCGTCGACTCCATCGCCTGCGAAATCATCAACAGCCACGACAACAGGACGCTTCCCGTGATCGCGACCAGAGTCGATTTATCGGGCGCGGCATCGGCATAGCGGCCAACCATCAAATAGGCGACGAAATGCATGAAGACGACGAAGATCGCGACCGCAATGACGGCGCGGCGCAGACGCTTGCGCCGGCCGCCACTCAAAATAGCGATCCAGTCGCGCCAAGCCAGACGCCACTCGTGCCGTGCAAACCAAACGACGCTGCCGGGCTCAGCGATCATGCGGCTTCGGCCGGCTCGGCGACAAGCGCGAGGAAAGTATCTTCGAGGCTCACCTGGTCGACCGCGGCCGCGCCCGTTGTTGCGTTCTTGCCGGCCCTCAGGCGCAATTCTTCGAGCGTGCCCTCGGCAATGAGTTTTCCGCGAGTGATGACGCCGATGCGATCGGCCATGCGCTCGGCGACTTCAAGAATGTGCGTGGTCATGACGACGGTGCCGCCGGCGCGAACGCGCTCGCGCAAAACGGTCTTGACCTGACGGGCGGAGCCGGCGTCGAGCCCGGTCAGCGGCTCGTCGAGAATGATCAGTTGGGGCTCGTGAATAAGCGCGCCGGCCAGCGCCACCTTCTGCCGCATGCCCTTGGAGAAACCTTCACAGCGTTCTTGCGCATGCGGGGCGAGTTCGAGCCAGCCCAGCAATTCTTGCGCGCGTGGCTCGGCAAGTGCCGGCGCGAGGCCCCACAGTCCGGCGACGAATTCGAGATATTCCCGCGGCGTGAGCTTGTCGTAGATCATCGGTTCATCGGAGATCCACGCCATCAACCGCTTCGCCGCCACCGGATTGGCGAGCGCGTCGATGCCGGCGACGCGGATGCTGCCCGCATCGGGCCGCAGTAACCCGGCGATCATGCGCAAGGTCGTCGTCTTGCCGGCGCCGTTCGGACCGAGCAGCGCGTAGAATTCTCCGGACTGAACGTTCAAATTCAGGCCATTGACCGCGGGCCGGTGCCGGCGACAAGTCCCAACCGACGGCGGCGACATTCTGCACGACCTGCTCCGGCTTGGTGGCGCCGGCGATGATACTGGAAATGAACGGCCGGCTGGCGAGCCAGCTCATCGCCAGTTCAAGCAGCGAATGACCGCGCCGGGCGGCGAAGTCCCTTAAGTTCTCAACGATGCGCCAGTTATGCGCATTCAGCAGTCCTTCGGCATGGTGGGCGCTGTTGGCGAGGCGCGAGCCCGCCGGCAAGGGCGCATCGCTTTTGTACTTGCCGGTCAACAATCCACTCGCCAGCGGAAAGTAGGGCAACAGGCCGAGGCCGTGCTTGCGCATGACGGGAACCAGAGCCTTTTCGATGCCGCGCTCAAGCAGATTGTATTCGTCCTGACACGACATGAAGAACCTAAACCCGCGCCGCGAAGCAACGGCCTGCGCTTCTTCAAGCTGCGCCGCCGAGAAATTGGAGCAGCCGATGAAGCGGATCTTTCCCGACTTCACCAAATCGTCGAGAGCGCGCAGCGTTTCTTCGATCGGTGTGCGCGGGTCGGGTCGGTGCAGCTGATACAGATCGATCCAATCGGTGTTCAACCGTCGCACGCTCGCTTCGATGGCTTGCACGATGTAGCGGCGCGATGCGCCGCGCAACGAGCCGGGGCCGTCCATCGGCAGGCCGAATTTGGTCGCCAGCACGACATCCTTGCGCCGGACGCCGAGAGCCTTTCCTAAAATCTCTTCGGAGCCGCCCCTGTTGCCGTAGACGTCGGCCGTATCGATGAGCGTGATGTCGAGATCGAGCGCCTTAGCCAAAACCAGCTGAGAGGTATCGCGGCCGGTGCGCCCGCCGAAATTGTTAGTGCCAAGCCCGACGAGGGACACCTCCGGACCGGTCATTCCAAGTTTGCGCTTTTGCATAATTTAAGGCTGGGAACCTGGGATCCCGAATTCCGAAGCTCAGCCGCCGACATTGTAGGCGGCGATCGCCGCCATGTTGACGAGTTGAGCGTCGTTGGCGGACAGCGGCACGATCTGCACCGAGCGATCGAAACCGACCAGCATCGGCCCGATCACGTTGGCGCCCCCGAGCTCCATCAAGAGCTTGGTCGAGATCGAGGCGGAGTGGTAGGCCGGCATGATCAGCACATTCGCGGGCCCGGACAGGCGACAGAACGGATAGGCTTCGCGTAGCTCGGTGTTCAACGCCACGTCGGCGGCCATATCGCCGTCGTATTCGAAATCGACGTGACGCTGATCGAGAAGCCGCACCGCTTCCTGGACGCGCTCCGAGCGTTCACCCGCCGGATGGCCGAACGTCGAGAAGGCGAGCAGTGCGAGTTTTGGCTCATAGCCGAGCGAGCGAGCGACACGCGCCGCTTCGACCGCAATGTCGGCGAGATCGGCTGCGGCGGGCATTTCGGTGACCGCCGTGTCAGCGACCAGAACGGTGCGTCCGCGGGCTAGTACGAGCGATATGCCCATCACTCGATGCCCCGGCTTCGGATCGATGCAGCGCCGTATGTCTTCGAGGGCGACGGAGAAATTTCGAGTGACGCCCGTGACCATGGCGTCGGCATCGCCGAGCGCCACCATACAGGAGGCGAAATGATTGCGGTCCTGGTTCACCAGCCGCTGGCAGTCGCGCTGCAGAAAGCCGCGGCGTTGCAGCCGCTCGTAGAGATACGCCGCATAGGCGGCATTGCGCGACGACATCGCCGCATTGATGATCTCGATATTGCCGCCGAGCTCGACGCCGAGCGCCTGCGCGGTGTCGCGCACGCGGCGCTCGCGGCCGCAGAGGAGCGCGGTGCCGAGGCCCTGATGCACGAACGTTGCCGCGGCACGAATCACTTGCTCCTCTTCACCCTCGGCGAAGACAACCCGTCGCGGGCGACGGCGCAGCCGTTCGTAAACGCCGGTCAGCACGCCGGCGATTGGATCGCGCCGCGTGCGCAATTGCTGCCGATAGGTTTCCATATCGGCAATCGGTCGCCGCGCGACCTTTGACTCCATGGCCGCTTTCGCCACCGCCGGCGGAATATCGGAAATAAGCCGTGGGTCAAACGGCACCGGAATAATGTAGTCGGGTCCATATTTCGGCCGCGCGCCATAGGCGACGGCGACTTCGTCGGGCACGTCCTCGCGGGCGAGCGCGGCGAGCGCATGCGCCGCCGCGATCTTCATCTCCATGTTGATGGCGCGCGCGCGTACGTCGAGCGCGCCGCGGAAGATGTAGGGAAACCCAAGCACGTTATTGATCTGGTTCGGATAGTCGGAGCGGCCGGTGGCCATAATGGCGTCCGTGCGCACCTCGGCGACCTCCTCCACCGTGATTTCGGGATCGGGATTGGCCATGGCGAAGATGATCGGGCGTTCCGCCATCGACTTCACCATGTCCTTGGTCACGGCGCCCTTTACCGACAGGCCGAAGAACACGTCCGCGCCGGCCAGCGCCTCGGCGAGCGTGCGCGCCTTGGCCTTAACGGCAAAAGCCGACTTCCATTGGTTCATGCCGTCGGTGCGGCCCGCATAGATGACGCCCTTGGTGTCGCACAGGATAAGGTTTTCCGGGCGAAAGCCGATGGCGCGCAAAAGTTCGAGGCAGGCGATGCCGGCGGCGCCGGCGCCGTTGCAGACGAGCTTGGTATCTTTGATTTCGCGGCCGGTCAGTTCGAGCGCATTGATCAGTCCGGCGGCGGCGATAATGGCGGTGCCGTGCTGGTCGTCGTGAAAGACCGGAATATCGAGAAGTTCACGCAGCCGCTGCTCGATGATGAAGCATTCCGGCGCCTTGATATCTTCGAGATTGATGCCGCCCCACCCTTTGCCAAGAAATCTCACGCAATTGATGAATTCGTCCGGATCTTCGGTCGAGACTTCGAGGTCGATGGAATCGATATCGGCAAAGCGCTTGAACAGGACCGCTTTGCCTTCCATCACCGGTTTCGCCGCCAGCGCGCCACGATTGCCCAAGCCGAGAATGGCGGTGCCATTGGTGATCACCGCGACGAAATTGCCTTTTGTCGTGTAGTCGAAGGCTTTCTCCTCGTCCGCGGCGATGGCAAGCACCGGAACGGCGACGCCTGGCGAATAGGCAAGCGACAGATCGCGCTGCGTCGCCATCGGCTTGGTGGCGACGACTTCGAGCTTTCCGGGGCGGCCTTGGCTGTGAAAAAGCAGAGCCTCCTGGTCGGTGAAGGTCGGTCGGCTCGAATGGCTGTTATTTTTGTCGGCGTTTTTCAAAGCCATTTCAATTTCCTGCCGGTATCGCCGAGACGCTCTAGGATCGGCCATGAAACCTTAGCGAACCGGGCCGCCTGTGCTCAAGAGACGCCGGCCGGTGGGCCGCTCGTCGCATTGAATTAGCGGCCCGGTAAGGGTAATGCCTGCCCAGGAAGATACACCACTAAGCCAACTAAAATATCATTACGGCCCAGCCGAAGCCTGCCAGCCTCATGATCAGATTCCTGCTTCGCTTTATTGGCCTCTGCCTACTTGCGAGCGCGTTCGTGCTCTTGGTCTATGACGGGACCAAATCCATCGCCAATCATGACGTCATCTACACCAAGGTCGTGGATGTGTGGGCCATTATCGACCAGAGCAGCCTCAATTTGGTCCAAGCCTGGCTGAAGCAGAAGATCGCTTGGGCTTGGGATCCCTACCTGCAAAGAACTTTCGATCTTCCGGCCTGGGCCGTTATCGGAATCATAGCGACGATCCTGATCCTGCTTGGCCGCAAGAAGAAGCCGCTGATCGGTTACGCGCGCGATTAAAGTCCGCCATTCGTCGTTCGGAACGGGAGAGTGAAATGCCGGGCTACGACTATATCATCGTCGGCGCCGGCTCGGCCGGCTGTGTGCTGACGAACCGGCTGAGCGAAGATGCCGCCGCGCGCGTTCTCCTCCTCGAGGCCGGCGGCCGCGATTGGCATCCCTACATCCACATTCCGCTCGGGTTGGGCCGCATGCACGACAACGGCATGTTCGATTGGGGTTACCAGACCGAGCCCGAGCCGAACCTCGGCAACCGACGCATCGAGGCGATGCGCGGCAAGGTTTTGGGCGGCTCGTCCTCGATCAATGTCATGGCCTACACCCGCGGCAGCCCGGGCGACTACGACCGCTGGGCGCAAAAGGGAGCGCGCGGCTGGTCCTATGCCGACGTGCTCCCCTATTTCCGGCGCTGCGAGACCTGGCAGAATGGCGAGGATGCCTGGCGTGGCGGCACAGGGCCGCTCGGCACCGAATTCGCCAAGACGAACGACCCGCTTTATGACGCTTGGCTCGCCGCCGCGACGGCAAACGGTTATCCGCTCACGCCGGATTATAACGGCAAGCAGCAGGAAGGTTTTGGCCGCGGGCAGTTCACGATTCGCAACGGCCGCCGCTCATCATCCGCGAACGCGTTTCTCAAGCCGGCGCGCGGCCGAAAGAATCTCACGGTCGCGGTGAATGCGCAGACCACACGCGTCATTCTCGACGGCACGCACGCCAAGGGCGTCGAATATATCCAAAACGGTTCGACCGTGCGCGCCGAAGCTGCGCGGGAAGTCATCCTTGCCGCCGGCACATTTAATTCGCCGCAACTCTTGATGCTCTCCGGCATCGGACCGGCGGATCACTTGCGCGGCTTCGGCATCGATGTCGCCGCCGACTTGCCAGTCGGTCGCAACCTCCAAGACCATCTCGGCGCCTACATGACCTACGCCCGGCCGCGGCCGGGCGCGTTCCACCGCGAGATGCGGTTTGACCGCATGGCAGTCAGCATGATCCGCGCCTATCTGTTCGGCAGCGGCCCAGCCACGGTGGTCCCTGGCGGACTGCATGCTTTCATCAGGACGCGGTCTGAACTCGCCGTGCCCGACATCGAGTTCATGTTCCGCGGCACGTCGGCCAGTCCGCATTTGTGGTTTCCCCTGATCCGCCCAGCTTTCCTCGACGGCTTCGGCATTCGCCCGACGCTGCTGCATCCGGACAGCCGCGGCGAGCTGCTGCTCAGCTCGGCCGATCCGTTAAAGCCTCCGCGCATCGCCTATCGATTTTTCACCGCACCGAACGATTTGCCGACGCTCCGCGAAGGATTTAAGCGGGCGCGCGAACTGGCATTCCACAAAGCGCTCGACCCCTATCGCGGCGAGGAAATCGGCCCTGGGTTGAAAGTGAAAACCGACACCGAGATCGACGACTGGCTAAAGAGGACCGTCATCACCGCGCACCATCCTGCCGGCACCTGCGCCATCGGCCCGGATGGCGTCCTCGATGCCGACTTGCGCGTGCGCGGCATCGAGCGTTTGCGGGTTTGCGATGCTTCGGCGATGCCTGATCTGGTCTCCGCCCATATCAATGCCTGCGTGCTGATGATGGCTGAAAAGGGCGCCGACCTAGTTCGTGGCCGGCCGCCATTGGTGCGAGCGGAGGCGGCCTGACCGTCTGTCCCGGAGAGAGGATGCCATTGCGACGCCGCGCCGTGATTTTAGCAATCGTCGCCGCCGTGCTGGTGCTTTTTCCCTACGCCATTGCGCCGCTTTACCGATTTATCGACCCGGTTTCGATGCCGATGCTGTGGCGCTACGCGACCGGGGCTCGCGTCGATCGTATCGTCGTACCGCTGTCCCACATCTCGCCGGCGCTGCGCCTTGCCGTGATCGTCGCCGAGGACGGCAGCTTCTGCCGTAATCCCGGTATTGATCTCGGCGAGATCCGCGAGGCCTTGGTCAGATCCAACGACAACCTCGATGAGGCGCGCGGCGCATCGACCATCACCCAGCAGACGGCCAAGAATTTGTTCCTGTGGCAGGGACGTAGCTTTATCCGCAAAGCGCTCGAATTTCCGCTCGCACTGTGGATGACCCTGGTGTTGCCGAAGCGGCGAATCCTGGAAATTTATCTCAACATCGCCGAATGGGGCCCGACCGGCGAATTCGGCGCCGACGCCGGCGCACGCTTTGCATTCGGCAAATCGGCGCGCGATCTAAATCCGTATCAGGCGGCGGAACTTGCCGCGATCTTGCCGAATCCGGTGCTTCGCAGCGCCCGGGCGCCAAGCGTTCTCGTTCGCAGGCTCGCCGCTCTTTACGAGCGCCGCGCGGTCGAATTTGGCGGGCTCGATCAGTGTGTCCGGGACCACTAGCTTAATATAGATGCTTCTTCTATAAGCCCGGCATTCCGAGCAAGAACGAACTGGACGAGAGGAGAGCGATCCCATGGCCGTGCCGAAAAGAAAAACGTCGCCGTCAAAGCGCGGCATGCGCCGGTCGGCCGATGCACTGAAGGCTCCGACCTATGTCGAGGACAAAGATTCCGGCGAATTGCGCCGCCCGCACCACATCGACCTCAAAACCGGGATGTATCGCGGTCGGCAAGTGCTGACCAAGAAGCCGGAAGCCTAGGCTTCCTGTCGATCGCGTCGCCGCGGCGGCAGTTTCGGATCGGGAATGTGACGAAAGATCCATGTTCGTTCTCGGCTTTCCCCTGCTGCTGGTTCCCTTCGCCATCCACAACATGATCGCGTTTCTCACCCCGGGCGTGAGCTGGACCTCGCCCGTCACCACCGTGCACATGATGTCCGGACAGGATTGGGTGCTGACGTGGGAAGATATCCTGCTCGCCTTCGCCATTTTTTTGTTCTGGATTGAAATGGTCAAGTCGACCAGGATCGGGACGCGAATCGTCATGGACCACATTCTGGCGATGGCGCTGTTCATCGTGACGCTGGTCGAATTTCTGGCGGTGCAGCGGGCCGGAACGTCGACGTTCTTCTTGCTGATGACCATTGCTTTGGTCGACGTGCTCGCGGGGTTCATTGTCGGCACCCGCAGTTCGCAACGCCAGATCGAGATCGACCAGCCGGGCTAGGTTTTACGCCCCAATTTTGCCTATCGGCTACAGCGAGCGGGACAGTTCGCGGCCCGGCCCTGTCGACCACTGGCCGAATGCGCGATAGGCCGCAATCGCCTCTTCCAATTCGACCCGGCGGCGGGCACGGGTTTGCGGCGCTTGTCCCGATGTCGCGATCAGGTGCGTAATGAAATTGGCGTTGGGCCGCCGACCGGCACGCAGATTTCTGCAGTCTCGGTCGGCCGGCGCGAGTGGAACGAGAGCGTTGCGCAATGGCGTCTCCCGTCCCGAAATGGGACGTCGATGGCCCTAAGCCAGGAGATCGCAAGCGGCGTGCCGCAGCGGGGGATGACGCAATTCCTCGTGGCCGTTTACCGAATCGTTTATGGTCTTGGATACGGTGACGGTGAACCCGCCGCTTGCTGTAGCCAGCCGCGGACAGCATTCATTTCCAGCGTCATGTTCCTAACATGAATTCAGCATGGCGCTCGGTCTTTCGTTTGAGCACGGCCTGCTCTCAAAATCGGTGCCCACTCTTCGGCGGGATCATACTCGCGAGGTGGCTGTGACCGAGGTTCTACCGGCTGCCGCGCCACCGCCCTCCACGGCGCCTCTCGACGCCGCCCAAATCCTCGGCTCTATCGGCGAAGTCGCTTACGATTGGCGCGTCGACACCGACGTGCTGCTCTGGAGCGGTAATGCCGCCGAAGTATTGCTGATCCGCGACATCGCCGCGATTTCAACTGGCCGCGCTTATGCGCAGTTTCTGGAAGCCGCGAACGCGCACGTCCGCTTCGACATCGTTATGCAATCGGACAGGCGCGACGAGGGCCACGGCGTTCCCTATCAAATTCAATATTGCATCCTTCCCGATCCCGCCACCGAAACCAAACTGTGGGTCGAAGATACCGGCCGATGGTTTGCCGGCCGCGACGGCCGACCGGCCCGGGCGCATGGCGTGCTGCGCGTCATAAACGAGCGCTATGAGCAGGAAACGCAAGCTCACTTACCTCGCTCGCCACGATGGCCTCACCGGCGAATTGAACCGCCATTGCTTGGGCGAAGTGCTGGAAGATACGATCGAGGAAGCGTTGCGCTTTCGGTCTTCGTGCGGCTTTCTTCTGGCCGGGATCGACAACCTGACGCGCATCAACGAGTCATACGGCTTCGACGTTGCCGATCAAGTGATTGGCGCGGTGGCCAAGCGCCTGCGCAGCAGGATGCGCGGCAAAGACACGTTCGGCCGCTTTTCCGGCAATAAATTCGGCATCGTCCTGCGCGAATGTACCCCCGACGACATGGCGATCGCCGCCGAACGCATGCTCGCCGGGGTCCGCGACGAGATGGCGCCGACCAGCGCCGGGCCGGTCTCGGTCACCGTCACCATCGGCGGGGTCACAGCGCCGCGTCATGCTCGCAGTGCCGCTGAAGTGATCGCCCGCGCCCAGGAAAGCCTCGACACCGCAAAGGTCCGGCGCCGTGGCTCGTTCCAAGCCTATCGGCCCAATATCGAGCGCGAGGCCATTCGCCGCGAGAACATACGTGCGACCGACGAGATCGTCGCCGCGCTCAACGAACGACGCATTTTTCTCGCCTATGAAACCGTCGCCGAGGCGACGAGTTGGCAGCCCGCTTTTTACGAGTGCCTGATGCGCATTCGGCGCATCGACGGCAGCCTGATCGTGGCAAACGACATTGTCCCGATCGCCGAGCGGCTCGGTCTGGTGCGTCTTCTCGACTACCGCGTGCTCGAACTCGTCGTCGACGAAATGATCGCCAGCCCCGCGCTTCAGGCGAGCTTCAATGTTTCGCCGGCCTCAACCACCGATCCCGACTGGTGGGCGGGACTTGGCTCGCTGTTGCGCACGCATCCAGGCGTGGCAGAGCGTCTCACCGTCGAGATCACGGAAAGCGCGGCGATCCAGGACATCGATGAGACACGCGGTTTCGTCACGCGGGTCAAGGACCTCGGCTGCCGAATTGCGATCGACGATTTCGGCGCCGGCTACACGTCGTTCCGCAACCTCCGCAAGCTTGGCGTCGATGTCGTCAAGATCGACGGCGCCTTCGTGCGGCATATCATGCGCGCCGACGACGATCGCGCCTTTGTGCGCACGCTGATCGAGCTTGCCAAGCGACTTGGTCTAAAGACCGTCGCCGAATGGGTACAGGACGAAACGGCGGCGAAAACCCTGGCGGCTTGGGGCTGCGATTATCTACAAGGCGCGCTGGTCGGGCTGGCTACAACCGACCGACCGTGGCTGGGGAGCCTCGCCAAAGCCATCTAACGGCTGCGCGGCGATTTATTCGCTGTCCTTTTCGGTCAACCGATCGACCTTCCGCTTCATCTCATCGAGCTGGCGCTTGAGATCGTCGATATCGCCCGATTTCGCTGGGGTTTTTTCGGTCTCTGAGTGCGTCTCGTCGCCTCCGCTCTCGCGCCGTGCAAAAGGCGCGAACATGGCGAAGGCGCGCTCGAACATTTCCATGTTCCGTCGCACCTGTTCCTCGAGCGAGGTAAAGGCGCCGACCCCGAAGGCTTGCGCCATCTGCTGGCGGAACTTCTCCTGCTCGCGCGTGAGCGATTCGATGGAGACTTCGAGATAGCGCGGCACCAGCATCTGCATGCTGTCGCCGTAGAACCGGATCAGTTGGCGCAGGAAGGCAATCGGGAGAAGATTCTGGCCTTCTTTGTTCTCCTGCTCGAAAATGATTTGGGTGAGCACCGAACGGGTAATATCCTCGCCGGTTTTGGCGTCATAGACGACAAAATCCTCGCCATTCTTAACCATGGAGGCGAGGTCTTCGAGTGTGACGTAGGTACTCGTTCCAGTATTGTAGAGCCGGCGGTTGGCGTATTTCTTGATCGTGACCGGCTCTGCAGTCTTGGTCGTCGTATTGGTCGTCGTATCGGTCATCGGGCGGAACCACGCAATTTTGCCGTCAAAATAGGCGGTTTCGGTGGGCGCGGCTACTCTTTTGTGACGCCCGGCGCAGCGGCGCGGCTGGCACGATCGGGCATGCCGGCGATGCCACGCCTTATACCTTGTCGACGGCAGGTCGCGTCCTTATGACATAGGGCAAAGAGGCTCCCGCAAACGAATAGTCCCATAGCTTGGAAGGAATTCCCCATGAAAGACGATGTCGTCATTGTCAGCGCGACGCGCACGCCAGTCGGCGCATTCAACGGCGTGTTTGCATCATTGCCCGCCCACGAACTGGGGAAGACAGCGATCAAGGCGGCGCTCGACCGCGCCGGCGTGGAGCCGGCCCGCGTCTCCGAAGTCATTATGGGCCAGATCCTGACCGCCGGACAGGGTCAGAATCCGGCCCGCCAAGCCTCGATCGCAGCCGGTGTCCCCGTTGAAACTCCCGCCTGGGGCGTCAACCAGCTCTGTGGGTCAGGCCTCCGGTCGGTGGCGCTTGGTTACCAAGGCATCGTCAACGGCGATAGCGACATCGTGGTCGCCGGCGGCCAGGAATCCATGAGCGTCGCGCCGCACTGCGCGCACCTGCGCAGCGGGGTGAAAATGGGCAATTTCGAGATGATCGATACGATGATCAAGGACGGCTTATGGGACGCGTTTAACGGCTATCACATGGGCAACACCGCCGAGAACGTGGCGCGGCAATGGCAGATCACCCGGCAGCAACAGGATGAGTTCGCGGTCAAATCGCAGAACAAGGCGGAGGCGGCGCAAAAGGCCGGCAAGTTCAAGGACGAGATCACGCCGGTGACGATCAAGAGCCGAAAGGGCGACGTGGTCGTCGATGCCGATGAATATCCCAAGCATGGCACGACCCTCGAAGCGCTCGGCAAGTTACGGGCCGCTTTCGACAAGGAAGGCACGGTCACGGCCGGCAATGCCTCAGGCATCAATGATGGCGCCGCTGCGGTGGTTTTGATGAAAGCGAGCGAGGCGGCCAAGCTCGGCAAGACGCCGCTGGCGCGCGTCGTGTCGTGGGCGCAAGCCGGGGTCGATCCAAAGATCATGGGCACCGGCCCGATCCCAGCCTCACGCGCGGCGCTCAAGAAGGCCGGCTGGACTGTCGGCGACCTCGATCTCGTCGAGGCTAACGAAGCTTTCGCCGCCCAGGCCTGCGCCGTGAACAAGGATCTCGGCTGGGATACCAATAAGGTCAACGTCAATGGCGGCGCCATCGCCATCGGCCATCCAATCGGCGCCTCCGGTACTCGCGTGCTGGTGACGTTGCTCTACGAAATGCAGAAGCGCAACGCGAAAAAGGGCCTTGCGACGCTGTGCATTGGCGGTGGCATGGGCATCGCGATGTGCGTGGAAAGATAATAGACGACGGACGAAAGGCGGCGGACGACGGATGATTGAGACGGGATAATCCGTCAGCTGTCGTCCGTCCGCCGGCGTCCGATTCATAGGGAGGATTTCATGGCCCGTGTTGCGCTGGTCACCGGGGGTACGCGCGGCATTGGCGCCGCCATCTGTAAGGCACTCAAAGCCGCCGGCTACACGGTTGCCGCCAATTACGGCGGCAACGACGAGGCGGCGCAGAAATTCAAAACGGAAACCGGCATCAACGTCTACAAGTGGGACGTCTCGTCGTTCGACGCTTGCGCCAGCGGCATCAAACAGGTCGAGGCCGAGCTCGGCCCGATCGACGTGCTGGTCAACAACGCCGGCATCACCCGCGATGCCCAGCTGCATCGCATGAAGCCGGACCAATGGACGGCGGTGATCAACACCAACCTTGGCTCGCTGTTCAACATGTGCCGCCACGTGATCGAGGGCATGCGCGAGCGAAAATTCGGCCGCATTATCAATATTTCCTCGATCAACGGTCAGAAGGGACAATTCGGTCAGGTGAATTATTCCGCCTCCAAGGCCGGCGAAATCGGCTTCACCAAGGCCCTGGCGCAGGAGGGCGCGCGCGTCGGCGTGACGGTCAACGCCATCTGCCCCGGCTACATCGCGACCGACATGGTCAAGGCGATGCCGCAGGAGGTGCTGCAAAAGAACGTGCTACCGCAGATTCCGATCGGCCGGCTCGGCGAGCCGGAAGAGATCGCCCGCTGCGTCGTGTTTCTCGCCTCCGACGATGCCGGGCTGATTACCGGTTCGACATTGAGCGCGAACGGCGGGCAGTACTTCGCGTAACTTAGTCTAAGTCGGCTCCCAATTCTGCGGCGCCAATGCGAAGCCAGCAAAATCAAAGCCCGGCGCCACGGTGCAGCCGCAGAGCGTCCACTCACCGAGGCTTTGTGCCGCCTGCCAGGCATGAGCGGGCACAATGGCCTGTGGGCGGTCGCCTGCGGCAAGATCGCAGCCGACTGTGACGCGCTCGATGCCGCCTGATCGTTTGGCGATCTCGAGCGCAAGCGGCGCGCCGGCATACCAATGCCAGACTTCGACTGCGTCGATGCGGTGCCAGTGCGAGCGCTCGCCGCGTTTGAGCAGAAAATAGATCGCCGTCGATGCCGCGCGGCCGACCCCCACCCTACCCTCCCCCGCTTGCGGGGGGGTAGGGTGAGGGTGTGTCTGGAAACGTCTCGCGAAAATGCCCACCCTCCGGATGCGGCTTGAGATCAAGGAGACGGATCACGGCATCCGCGGTCAGATTTTTCCCGCCGAGAGCGGTCGTCAAAAGCGGTTCTTGCGTTCGCGGATTTCCGCGAACACTTTCCAAGCTGGACTACCCGCGAGATTGACGGATTTCGCCACTTCGGGGGCGTCGGCGCGCAAGAATGGATTGGCCGCCTTTTCCGCACCGATCGTCGCCGGAATGGTCGGCTTGCCCACGGCGAGAAGCTTCGCCACTTCGTCGGCGCGCGCGGCAAGCGCCTTATTGTTCGGCTCGATGGTCTTGGCGAAGCGGATATTGGCGTCAGTATATTCGTGGCCGCAATAGAACCGCGTCTCGTCCGGCAACGCGCGCAATTTAAGGAGCGAATCCCACATCATCTGCGGCGTGCCCTCGATGACGCGGCCGCAGCCGATCGAAAACAGCGTATCGCCGACAAGGGCGAGCCTGTCCGCCGGGAAGAAATACGAAATGTGCCCCGCGGTGTGGCCCGGCGTCTCGATCACGCGTGCTTCCAGCGCGCCGACCCTCACCTTGTCGCCCTCGCCCACGGTTTCGTCGACGTGCGCAATGCGTTGCGCCTCGCCGCGCGGCGCGACCACCCGGCATTTGTGCTGCGCTTTGAGTTCGCCGATGCCTGCGGTGTGATCGGCATGATGATGGGTGACCAGAATGTCGGTGAGCCGCCATCCGGTCTTTTTCAGCGCCGCCTCGACCGGAGCGGCCTCCGGCGCATCGATCGATGCGGTGGCGCCGCTTTGCAGATCGTGAATTAGGACGCCAAAATTATCTTTCAAGCAGGGGAACAGATAGGTTTCGGCCGGCATGTTTTACCATGATTGCGGAGGGCGAACGCTTTGCCCGAACCTCGGTGCATACCTACAGTAGCTCAAAGTAGGTGCTTCGAACCATTAACCGCAAGGTCACGCCGTGAGGTCCGTGCTCCCGGCGCCGCCGCGGAGTAGCGCAAAAACATGCTATTTTGTCGCCATGGATGTTGTCGACCTGCGCAATTTCTACGCCCAGCAACTTGGCGTCGTGGCCCGGCGCTTCGTCGGCCGCGGCATCCGCGCCCGCTGGAAGGACACTCGTGCGCTACGCGTCCTGGGGGTCGGCTATGCCACGCCCTATCTGGGCCTGTTCCGCGAGGAGGCCGAGCGCTGTCTCGCCATGATGCCGGCAACCCAAGGCGTCACGCGCTGGCCCTCGACGCGGGCCGCCTTGGCAGCGCTCGTGGAAGAGGACGAGTTGCCGCTGACCGATTCCGCCGTCGATCGCGTGCTGCTAGTCCATGCGCTGGAAATGTCGGCCGACCCGGTCGAGCTGTTGCGCGAGACGTGGCGGGTACTCGCCGCCGGCGGAAGGCTCCTTGCGGTGGTGCCGAATCGGCGCGGGCTGTGGGCGCGGATGGACACGACGCCGTTCGGTCAAGGCCGTCCCTATTCGCGCAGCCAGATCACGCAGCTTCTTCGCGACGCCTGGTTCACGCCGACGGGCTGGGACGAAGCGCTTTACGTGCCGCCTATTCCCCGCGGCTGGTTTCTGCGCTCGGCCCTCGCCTGGGAACGCACCGGCGCAACGCTGTCGGCGCCATTCGCGGGTGTGCACATCGTCGAAGCGACCAAGCAAGTCTATCGCGCCATTCCGGCAAGACGCGAAAAGCGCCGGCTTGTTCCGACGCTTCAGCCGGTATTGGCGCCGACGCCCGGCGCCGCGGCGATGTGGTGATTGCCGCACGCTCCGACGTCAAGCGGGAAACGGCCCCCAGGCCCGCTGCACGGCCGGCCGCGCCGCGATGGCGTCGTGCCAGCGCTTCACATTGGGATAATCTTGAAGACCGATGTCGTTCACGCCGTGAAAGTGCACGTCGGAATACATCGTCATGTCGGCGATCGAATAGTCGCCACCGAAATACTCGTTGCCGGCAAGATGCCGATCGAGAATGCCGAGCATGTCGCGCAAAATAGCGTCATAGTGCTGTTGCGCGACCGGCGCCTTCACCGGCGAGCGTATCGTCCAATGCCCGAATTGCTGCGCCAGCGTGGTGAATGTCGCGGAGCCGTAGAACAGCCACTGGTCCACTTTGGCGCGAGCGATCCCATCGCTTGAATAGAATTTTCCGGATTTTTCCGCGAGATATTTCAGGATCGCGCCCGATTCTGCATAGTGTCACGCGCGCGCCTCCGGACCCATCGTCGTCGACAATGGCCGGTATCTTGTGGCCGGGGCTGATTTTCATGAATTCCGGCGACATCTGCGCTTTCTCCCGCAGATCGACCGGAATGATCCGATGCGCAAGACCGGTTTCCTCCAGCATCATGCGCGGCTTGTAGCCGTTATCGGTCATCCACGTGTAGCAATCGATCATTCCATCCTCCTGAACGCAGCCGTTTTTCGGCCGTAAGTGCTTGTTTAGGACCATAGAGACGCTCTTGAGAAGCAGCCGGGAATTGCCATCTTCTCACCCCGTTGCGCTTTTCATTCTGGCCACGGCTCGGCAGTCATAGATGCCGCATCGGCGCCGACATAATCGAGAAGACTTGTTTGCCGGTCGCGTTCGAGCGCCGCAAGAAGGGTGCTTTTGATGTCGGCAACAAGGCTCAAGCCGCAAAAAACCAAGCCCGAATAGACTTGAACGAGGCTCGCGCCGGCGCGCATTTTGCCGAGCGCGCTGGCGCCGGAATTGATGCCGCCTGCGCCGACGAGCGGGAAAACGCCTTCGACCCGGACATAGGTCTCGGCCAGCATGCGGTCGGCAAGCGGCAGAAGCGGCCTGCCCGACAACCCGCCCGCCTCTTTCGCCTTCTTGCTATCGCGCAAGCTTTTTGGCCGCGTCACCGTGGTATTGCCGACGATCATGCCGTCGACCCGGCGCGAACGGGCGATGCCGACGACATCGTCGAGATCGGGCAACGACAGATCGGGCGCGATCTTGAGCAGTACCGGCGTTGGCCCGGCAGTCGGCGTTACGCGATCGCGTGCGTCGATCACGCGAGCCAACAGGTCATCGAGCACGGCAGCTTGCTGCATGCCGCGCAAGCCCGGCGTGTTGGGCGACGATATATTGATCGTGATATAGCTCGCGACCGCGGCGAAACGCGCGATCAATTGCACATAGTCGGCGACGCGATCGGGCGCATCCTTATTGGCGCCGACATTGATGCCCACTACTCCGCCGGCATTGGCGCGCGCGGCGAGACGCTTGAGGACGGCATCGGCACCTTGCGAATTAAAGCCGAGCCGGTTGATCACGCCTTGATCGGCATCGAGCCGGAACAAACGCGGCCGGGGATTGCCGGCTTGCGGCAGCGGCGTAATGGTGCCGACTTCGACGAAGCCAAAGCCGACCCGCAGCAACGCGTCCGGCACCTCGGCGTTCTTGTCGAAGCCCGCGGCGAGCCCGATCGGGTTTGGAAAATTCAGCCCAAACACTCGCATCGCCAGGCGCTTGTCGTCGCGGGAAGCGGCCGGCAGCGGCGCGAATTTCAGCATCCTGATCGCCAAGCCATGCGCGTCTTCCGGTTCGAGCGCATGCAAAAGCGGGCGCGCCAGACGGTCGAACAGACCGATCACGGTTCCAGCTCCGGCAGCATCCGCCGCCCATTGACCTCGTCGGGCAGCGGCCGCGCCCAGCGCACTGCTTGAAGGGACAAGGCGGCGTAAAGATGCGGAAATAGATCGCCGCCACGCGATCGTTCCCATTTCAGCGCAGTGCCGAGGACATCGCCATTAACCGCGACTAGCATCAAATCGGTCTGTCCGGCAAAATGCTTTGCCGCGGTTTCGGCCGCCTGAGCCGCGGTCGAGAAGTGAATGAAGCCATCGTGCGCATCGGCCTCCGATCCGCGATAAAGACCGGCGTGCTCCGCTATATCCCACGCGGCCCGGTCGCAGATTTTGTAAATTGTCGTCAGTTCGATCACCCAATCGCGCCCCGCGGGCGCGCGACCCTACCGGCACTTGAGCATTCAGGCAATAATTCCTATCATCCCGCCCCTTCGCAGAGGTCTGGATGCTTACCCACGCGCAGGTCTGGTCGGCCATCGATCGCCTTGCCGCGCGCGCGGGATTATCCGCCTCCGGCCTCGCCCGACGGGCGGGGCTCGATCCGACGACCTTCAACAAATCGAAGCGAATTACGCCGGCCGGCCGCGCGCGCTGGCCGTCGACCGAATCGATCGCCAAGGCCTTGGCCGCCACCGGTACACCTTTCGACACGTTCGTCACCTTGATCGAACCCAGCACGGCGGCAGCAACGCGCGCGGTACCGCTCCTCGATTTCGCCGAAGCGGGCGCCGGCGGCTATTTCGACGACGGCGGCTTCCCGGCGGGCGAGGGCTGGGACGAGATCGCTTTTCCGGCGGTCACCGACGAGCATGCCTACGCGCTCGAAGTCTCCGGGCAATCGATGGAGCCGGCTTACCGCGACGGCGACGTGATTTTGGTGTCGCCGTCGGCGCCGATCCGCCGCGGCGATCGCGTCGTGGTGCGGACCAGGGAAGGCGAGGTGCTCGCTAAAGAGCTTAAGCGCAAGACGGCAAAATCAATCGAGTTGAAATCGCTCAACGCGCAGCATGCCGACCGCACGCTAGCCGCCGCTGACGTGCTGTGGATCGCTCGGATTTTGTGGGCGAGCCAGTAATTACGCCGAACGCGCCAATGCGCCATCGATCATGTCGACGGTATTCTTGATGCCATAAGCTGCGACGAAGGAGCCGAAGCGCGGTCCTCGCTCTTGGCCGAGCAGCACCTGGTAGAGCATGTTGAACCAGTCCAGCGAAACGCCGGGCTTGCCGTCCTTGCCCTTCTTCTTTGCGTCAAGAAACGGATCGCGTCGCCCGACCTCGTAGACCACGTCTTGGATTTCCTCCGCGGCAGCATCCGCCGGCAATTGCGACAGCGCGTCGCGCAAGTCGGACAGCGCGGCGCGCTCGGCAGCGCATGGCTCCCGGAATTTCTTCTTGGGCGCGACAAAGTCGCGATAGTAGTTGATCGCATACCCGACAAGAGCGGCGAGCCGCGGATGGCTTTGCGGTGTGATGCCCGGCCGGTAGCGGCCGATAAAGCCCCACAGCGTTTCGGCATTGGCGGCGTTCGATGCGGTGACGAGCGACAGCAGCATGGCGAAAGGCGCCGGATTATCGGGCGTGGGCGGCGCTCCGCCATGAATGTGCCAGACCGGATTGCCCAGCCGCTCCTTGGCGGCCTGCCGCGGATAAGCGTCCAAAAACTGCAGATAGTCGTCGACGTGGCGCGGGATGACGTCGAAATAAAGCCGCTTCGCCGCCTTCGGCTCGCGATACATGAACAGCGACAGACTCTCCGGGCTGGCGTAGCGCAGCCATTCCTCGATGGTCAGTCCGTTGCCTTTCGACTTTGAAATTTTCTGGCCGTTCTCGTCCAAAAAGAGCTCGTAAGTGAAGCCTTCCGGGGGCGTGCCGCCAAGCGTGCGGCAGATTTCACCGGAGAGCTTGACCGAGTTGATCAGGTCCTTGCCAGCCATTTCGTAGTCGACGCCAAGCGCGACCCAGCGCATGGCCCAATCCGGTTTCCATTGCAGCTTGCAGCGCCCGCCAGTGACCGCAGTGGTGACGCGCTCGCCATCGTTTTCGTAGGTGATGGTTCCCGCCCTGGCGTCGTGCTCAATCACCGGCACCTGCAAGACGATGCCGGTCCTTGAATTGATCGGCAGAAAGGGCGAGTAGGTCTGCGCCCGCTCCTCGCGCAGCGACGGCAGCATCACCGCCATCACCACCTCGAAATGCGCGAGCACGGTCAACAGCGCGGCATCGAAGCGCCCAGACGTGTAGCACGCCGTCGAAGACATGAACTCGTAATCGAAGCCGAATTGGTCGAGAAACCCGCGCAGCCGCGCGTTATTGTGCTCGGCAAAGCTGCTATGCGTGCCAAACGGGTCCGGCACTTGGGTCAGGGGCTTGCCGAGATGCCGCGTAACCATCTCCTTATTTGGAACATTGTCAGGGACCTTGCGCAGCCCGTCCATGTCGTCGGAAAACGCGATCAGCCGGGTCTTGATCTTGTCGTCGGTCAATACACGAAATGCATGGCGCACCATGGAGGTGCGCGCGACTTCGCCGAAGGTGCCGATATGCGGCAGCCCCGACGGACCGTAGCCGGTCTCGAAGATCACTTCGTCCTTCGGCTTACGCTTCAGCCGCGCGAGGATCTTGCGCGCCTCCTCGAACGGCCAAGCGTGCGAGAGTTCGGCGATCTCGCGAACAGTGGCTTCCGCCGATGTCATCAAAGGGTGCTTTGCAGTGTCCGATCCTGACGCCGATATAGCGTCTAACGCCGACACTTCAAAACGGGCTGATCGGAAAATAGCGCAGCCATAGGTCGGTGTAGCTGCCTTTCTCCCACTGCCGGAACAGCGCCCAGTTCAAAGCCTGGCGCAACAAGTCGTTGCCGCGCTTGACCGCGATGCCGACGCCCTCTCCGAAGAACCGGCTCTCCAGATAAGGTCCGCCGCGGAATGCACAGCAGCCGGCCGAGTTGGTGCCGTTGAGCCAGAATGCCAGCGAAATGCCGTCGCCGAATAACAGGTCGACGTCCTTGTTGCGCAGGGCCGTGCGCGCCGCTTCGTCGCTGGCGTAAGGCTTCACATCGGCCCCGGTAAACATTTCCTTGAGGAAGGCTTCGTGCGCGGTCCCGGCGACGACCGCTATCTTCTTGGCCTCGACCAGCTCCGGCCGAACATCGCTGATGGGACTGTCGACGCGCGCCACGAAGCGGGCCGGCGTGCGGTAGTACGGATCGGTGAAATCGGCGCGTTGGCGCGCTTCCGCAGTCGGAGCGATTGACGCAATCACGGCGTCACCTTGATTGGCACTGAGCGCGTTGAGCAGCAAGTCGAAGCGCCGCGCCTGGATGGTGCAAGTCGTCTGGATTTCGTCGCACAGGAGCCGTGCCAGATCGACATTGAACCCAGCGGGATTACCGTCCGCGCCGGCATAGTCGAACGGCGGATAATCGAGATCGGTGAGGAACCGAATCGATTGAATGCGTGACAGATCGGGCCGCTCGGGCCGTCGCCGCGGATCCCAGAAGCCGGGCACCGCCGCGCCCCGCGGCAGCGCCACGCCATCCTGTGCCCGGGCCGAACCCCCACCGGCAGAGCCGGTAACGAGAGCCCAGATCAGCGTTGCGAGCAAAAGTTGAAACGCGCGCCAGCTGAGGATGCGAAGTATTGCCATTCCAGATAGCATGAGCCACGATCTTGTTGCTGGCATGTCTTGTTGCATCGCTTGCTGCATCACTTGGTCCGCTTAGCGGGGGGACAAGGAAAAGTCGAGGCAGGCGGCATTGTACGTTGTGCAGAGGGGCCAACGGTGGCGGGGAGTAGCGGTATTATGGCGCAAGCGCCACAAGCTGCTCTATGATCCGATTATCGACCGGTCGCGTACTTCGCCGAGCGCACAGATGCGGCTGCGCGCGCCCATTGCACCCATGAAGATCATGGCAACGGCGCGCGGCAGGTTAGGGGAATTCGGGGGTTTAGAGCCTGATCCCGGTGGGATGCCGGTTTTCTTAAGAGACCATGCGCCCGGAAGATAGTTCATCGTCTCACATATAGCGGCGCAAGTCGGCCGCTTCGGTCTCGGGCGCTCGATTTCATATCGAACGGAGCGACGAAATGGCCGTCCTTATCCATCAGATAGACCATCGCAGTGTGGTCCATCGTGTAGTCGCCGTTTTCGAGCGGGACTTTCTTGGCATAGACCCGGTATTCTTTGATCGCGGCGCCAATCTGAGCCTGATCGCCGGTCAATCCGCGCAAATGCGGATCGAAATTCGATAAATAATCCTTGAGCACGTTCGGCGTGTCGCGCTCGGGATCGACGGTGATGAACAACGCGCCGACGCGATTGGCGTCAGGTCCAAGCGACTTCATCATCTGCGACATATCGAACAAGGTGGTCGGGCATATATCGGGGCAATGCGTAAATCCGAAGAACACCAGGAATGGGTGGCCCTTCATTTCCGCATCGGTGAACGGCCTGCCGTTCTGATCCTCGAGGTTAAGCGGACCGCCGATGGCCGCGACCGCCGGCCCGATCGGCGAGCGCCCAGTGAGAAATAGAATGACGCCGAAGAACAGAAAAAGCCCGCACAAAAATGCCGCGGCTAGAAGCATAAGATGCGAGGGTGGGGCGGTCGGTTTGCTATTCATCGAGCAATTCCGGTCAACCGAAACAGGCAGTAAATCCGGCGCGGATCGTCTCGAAAAAGACCGTGGTTCCGTAATCCGCCCAGAGTAAGACGGTGCCGATCAGCGCCAACGCAACGACGGCGCCGATCGCCAGCGTCGGCGTAAGCACACGCGATCGGACGACGGTGTCGGGCATGGTCAGGGTTCCGTGCCTAACAGATAGGGCGGAACGGGGCGGACGACAACGCCATCGGCGAGGTGAGCCCCGCACCCGAGGCTGGAGCGTCCCCCCTTTACCGGCAGGTGCGGTAGAGCGCGGAGAGCTCCCGCCCACGGAGCGTCATGAGCCGAGGGCTCAGCCCGCCATGACGATTGATCCAGGAGCGGATTTCCGGCGGATAAAGCCGCATGACCAGGAGGCTACCTCGGCGCGTCGGCACCAGCGAGCGGGACACGTCGTCGTAGTAGGATGCCGCATGGAAGCCCAGCACGGCCCGGCTGGTGACACAGATGCGATCCCGCGGAATAATGCCAGTCAGCAGCGTACAGGCCGAAAGGCATGGTCCGTCGATGACGACGCGCTGGCCGGAATCGCGAATCTCATGGAACTTTTGTACATAAGATGAAACTTCGCCGCCGGGGTCACTGACGATGCGCATGTCCGCGGACGCCGCATGCGTCATCGCGCATGTCACCAGGGCCGACGCCAGCGCGCCGGCTAAAGCTGCCTGCCATTTCATGAATCACCCTCTCCCGCTCAACCGTCCGTGATATCTCCCGGCATTGTGGCGAGAGTTCGGGGATTCCCCGTCTTTATGCTGAAATGATCGGCGTCATCGGGGACCACGCCGGGGCAAAGGAATGCTATAAGCAAGCAACCCCACCACGGAAGCGATACAAGCGTCCAACCTGCTCGCAAAACACTACGAAAAGAGTGCTCACCCATGGATACGTCAGTCGCGCGCAAGACAGATCTCCACTCCAACGTTCCCGATTTCGCCACAGCCTATTACCTGCTCGAAGGTTTGAACGAGATCGGCATTGATTACCTGTTCTGTAATTTTGGCACCGATCACGCTCCGATCATCGATGAGATGGCGCACCGGCGCAAACGCGGCGATGCGATGCCCGGCGTGGTGCGCTGCCCGCATGAGAACACGGCCGCGCATATGGCGGCGGGCTATGCGCTGGTGACCGGGCGCGGCCAAGGCGTGCTGGTCCATGTCGATGTCGGCACCGCGAATACCGCAAATGGCATGCACAATCTGTTCCGCAGCCGCCTGCCCGTGCTGCTGATGGCCGGCAAGGCGCCCTATACCGCGAACGATGAACTCGTTGGATCGCGCGATACCTACGTCCATTTCGTGCAGGAGCCGTTCGACCAGGCAAGCCTGGTGCGACCCTATCTGAAATGGGAGTGGACACTGCCGTCAGGCGTGGTGGTCAAGGAGGCACTACGGCGGGCGTCCTCGATCATGCAGAGCGAACCGCGCGGCCCGGTCTATCTGATGATGCAGCGCGAGACGCTCACCCAGCATTGGAAAGCCGACGAAATCCGGCGTTATTCCGCCGAACAATTTGCAGCGAGCTCAGGCGGCAACGCCGATCCGAAGCTGATCGCCGCGCTCGCCGACAAGCTTTTGACGGCGGAAAATCCGATTCTGATCACCGGCTATGCCGGACGTCATGCGCACGCTTCGCGTGCCATCGATGAGCTTGCGCAATTCGCCGGCATCGCCGTCTATGAAGCGAATATGACCAATAACATCTCGCACGACAGCCCGTGCTTCGTGGGTTTCTCGCCGGACAAGGCCATCCCCGAGGCCGACGTGGGGCTGCTCGTCGATGTCGACGTGCCGTGGTTCCCGAGCGCGGTGCACGCGAATGAAAAGACGTTTTGGGCGCATATCGACATCGATATACTCAAACCCGGCTCGCCGATGTGGACCTTCCCCGGCAATATCCGCATGCAGGGTGACAGCGGGCATATCCTTGATCAGGTGCTGGCAGAGCTGAAGGTGAAAGCGACACCGCGATTCAAGCAGGCGGCAAGCGCACGGATGACGCGCATCAAGACCGCGCGCGACGACCGTATCGCGCGCGCCGCCAAACTCGCGGCGGATAAGGGCAAGCCGGGAGCGATCAATCCACACTATCTGATGGCGGAGTTGGGCAAGCTCCTCGACGACCAGGACATGATCTTCAATGAAGGCGTGACCAACGCCGCCGCGGTGTTGATGCAAATCCCACGACGCATTCCTAACACCACGGTGCGCGCCGGCGGCGGCGGTCTCGGCTGGTCCGGCGGTGCGGCGCTCGGCGCAAAGCTCGCGGCGCCCGAGCGGCTCGCGGTGCAGATTTGCGGCGACGGCGGTTTCTATTTCGGCAACCCGCCTTCGGTGTTCGCGGTGTCGCAGCAGTACAAGCTGCCGATTCTGTCGATCGTCATGGACAACACCGGCTGGAACGCGGTGAAACAATCGACGCTGCGGGTGTTCCCCGAGGGCGAGGCCAAGACCACCAATTCTTTCGAAGCGGAACTCGCGCCTCACGTGCAGTTCGCGAAAATCGGCGAGGCGTTCGGTGCCCATTCCGAGGAAGTCGGCGATCCCGCCGACGTGCCGGCGGCGCTGGCGCGTTGCGTCAGAGAGGTTCGGGGCGGCCGCACGGCGCTTCTCCACGCGCGCGTAACGAAGCTGTGAAAATCCGCTCGTCCCCCGCGACAGCAGGAGCCAGCGAAAAGACAGCAGGCGGTGATAAGAGTTGGATTCCCGCCTACGCGGGAAGGAGCGTAGACAGGCCAATTACAATTCGAATCACGGGCTGGCGTGATTGATGAATTTTTCCGGCGGTCGTTCGCCCCATTGCGACCGCAGCGCTTCGTCCGCGGCGATAAGATGCGATCCATTGGCGAGATTGAGTCGGTCGCTGTCGGCCCAATGCTCGTGAACGCGGCCCCACGGGTCCGCCCAATAGTCGTAGACTTGACTGCCGAGCACGTGGCGGCCGATGCCCCACATGTGCTCGTAGGTCCCGAATTCTTTGAGGTAGTCGTGGCCCATGCACACGTCGTCGATGTCGGGAACCTCGAACGAAAGATGGTTCAATCCGGTCTTCTCGTGACGCAGGCAGAAGAAGACATGGTGGTCGACATAGGTGTCGCCGCGGTCGCAGCGATTGAACGACCCGATCAAATTATCCTTGCTTTCAGCGTAGACGTCGTCCGAGCAGATCATTCCCAGCATTTCGCGGAACCAATCGACGGTTTCGCGAAAGCGCGGCGTCATCAGCACGCCGTGGCCGATGCGTTTAACGTGGGCCGGCCCTCGCGGCAGCCGCATGAGCTCGCCGGCGCGCGCCGTCGGCGCGTCCCCGGTATTGAGCTTTTGTCGCTTGACCGGGATCGGGTTGACCGGCGCAATGCCGGTGACGACCTCGATCTGATAGCCGTTCGGCTCCTTGAGCCGGACGCGCTTGCCGCCGCCCGGCTCGTCGATATTTTCGATCCCCGAGGCGCCGGGCGCCTTGGCCAGCCGCTTCAGGTCGTCCTCGCTGTCGGCGTAATAGGCGATGCCGACGAATTTCGGGTCGCCCTTCTCGGTGACGTGGATGTGGTGATTGGGATCGGTTCCTCGCATATAGAGCGCTTTATCCGTCCGTTCCGTTCTGTGCAGGCCGAATCGCGTCAGAAACTCTTCTGCGACATCGAGATCCGGCGACCGTAGGCGCCCAAAGGCGATATCCGTCACCTTGACCCAAGACATTGGCGTTCTCCTCGCATTTGCATTGTCGCGTCACCGGCACCGCAGCCGATGCAATCTGCCACGACCGACATATGTCGGCAACGCGCAGGGCGCGCAGGTCAGGCGTGATAATCCGCCGCCACAGTCTCATCGGCTCGCCTGCCACCCAATCCGTTGAGCACGGGCGTCAAAACGATCGCGACGATAAGGTTGAGCACGACTGTATAAAGCGCCGTGTAGCCCGGGAGGGTGTAGCCGGCGAAATGAAGCGGATAGTTCGGGGCCAGGTTCGCGGCAACGAACATCCAAATGCCGGCGACCGTTCCCACAGCCCAGCCGACGAGCAGCGCCCAATCGTTGAACCAGCGGGTATAGACACCCAGCATGACGGACGGCAGCGTCTGGACGATCAGAATGCCGCCGAGGAGCTGTAGGTAGATGGCAAATTGCGTCGGCACGAAGATGATGAAAATGAGCGCGCCCAATTTGACGATCAGCGAGACCCACTTCGCCATCTGCGCTTCCTCTTTATCGGTTGGATTCTTGTTGATGAATTCGCGATGGATGTTACGAGTATAAAGATTGGCCGCAGCGATCGACATGATCGCCGCCGGCACCAGCGCGCCGATCCCGATCGCGGCGAAGGCGATACCGACAAACCACGACGGGAAGCTGTGTAGAAACAGCGCCGGGACGGCGAAATTGTTGCCGAACTGTTTGAAGCCGACGGCGAACTCAGGAAGCGAGCCTAATCCGGCGGCAATGGCAAAAAAGCCGACGAGCGCCAGCAACCCGAGCATGAAGGAGTAGCCGGGCAGCATTGCGGCATTGCGACGAATGGCATGGCCGCTGCTGGCGGCCAAGATGCCGGTGATGGAATGCGGGTAAAGGAACAGCGCCAGCGCCGATCCGAGTGCTAGCGTCGCGTAGACGCCATAAAGGCCGGTGGTATTGGCGCCGGGCACCGCCAATAAAAGCTTCGCCGGCGGCACCGCGGCGAATATTTTTCCGAATCCGCCCAACTCGATCGGCACAACGATGACGGCGGCGAAGGCCGTCGTATAAATCAGGATGTCCTTGACGATCGCAATCGACGCCGGCGCCCGCAGGCCGCTCGAATAGGTGAAGGCGGCGAGAATGACGAAGGCGATGATCAGTGGCAGATCGCCGGCAAGGCCGGTGCCCGAAATGCCCATCGCGCCGATGACCACCTGAATGCCGACGAGCTGCAATGCGATGTACGGCATGGTCGCGACAATGCCGGTAATCGTCACCGCCAGCGCCAGCCAGCGATTGCCAAAGCGGCCGCGCACGAAGTCGGCCGGAGTGATGTAATTGTGCTTGTGGCAGACATTCCAAAGCCGGGGAAAGACCAGGAACAAGATCGGATAGATCATGATTGTGTAGGGCACCGCGAAGAAGGCGATGGCGCCGGCACCGAAGGCGAGCGCGGGCACGGCGATGAAGGTGTAGGCCGTGTAGAGGTCGCCGCCGATCAGAAACCAGGTCACGATCGTACCGAAACGCCGGCCGCCGAGTCCCCATTCATGCAGCAAATCGAGATCGCCTTTGCGCCATTGCGCGGCTGCGAATCCGAGCCAAGTGATGAAGCCGAACAACAGCACGAAGATGATGAGAGCGGTCCAATTTATGTCCAGCACGGCAGGCCTCCCCAGGCTTTGCTTTTGGTTGCCGTTAAGTGCGCGCCAGCACGCGGGCGGCGCGTGACCCTAAGCTTCGGTTGCGAAGTACACGATTGCGGTGAGGACCGCTCCGATAATCACCCACAGCATTTGGTACCAATAAAAGAACGGAATGCCGGCCCAGCTCGGCTCTGCAGTATTATAAAAGGGCACCCAGAGAGCAGCGATGAATTGGAGCAGGAAAAGGAGATACCACCAATTCCATCCCGAATGATTCGCGCCTTGCCGATTGGTGTTTTGCTGGCTCATGTCCGACCTCGACTTTCCGTCCCAATTGGTCTCTTGCGAGACCCGAGCTTTTGTCCGCTCCTGACACGCACCATAGCCGGGACGCACTGTCGAATCAAAATGAAATTACCGATTCCGCAGTGCAGCGCGCACGCAGGCTGATCGTTCGGACAAAACCCCCGGTGTTTGTGTGAGCGGTCTGGAGCGGGCGATGGGAATCGAACCCACGACATACAGCTTGGGAAGCTGTCGTTCTACCACTGAACTACGCCCGCACGCCTATCAGCATAGCCAAGCGTGGAGGCGGACAGCAAGGCCAGCGAGGTCTGCTATGATGCCGCGAATGGATATTTGCAATAAAAGCCGCTGATGCCGTCGGACCGAATTGAGTTTCTTGCCCCCGCCGAAGCCATCAAGCCGACGGGCCCATGGAGCCTCGGCATACGCGCCGGTGATTTCGTTTTTGTGGCCGGCATGCGCGGCATCGATCCTGTGACCGATCGGCTCGTTGAGGGTGCGGAGCCGCGCATCCGTCAAGCCTTTCAAAATATGAAGACGGTCGTGGAAGCTTCCGGCGGCACATTGCGCGATGCAGCGCGACTCGTGGTCTACGTCACCGATATGGACCGCTATCGCCCGATCGTGAATAAAATTCAGGAGGAGCTCTGGGGCGGCGCACCTTATCCACCCCGCACCATCGTCGAGGTCAGCCGCCTCAACCAAGACGACATCGTGGAAGTGGAAGGCACGTTCTTTTGTCCGCTGCGGCGCCGCCGGTGACGCAGCGGTCGTGGCTCACTGCGCGTTACCCAACCCAGGTGGCGATGAGCGGCTCTTTCATCTCGGCGCACGGCCGAACTGTTTGCGCAGTTCCGTCTTGGCCCGTTGCAACGTCTTGCGCCTGCCGGCCGGAAGGTTTTTACCGGCACGGTTGATATAAAAAGTCAGCATCGACAGAGCAGAGCGGTACGGATCTGACTTGCGCCGCCGGCTGCGTTCCGCCGAGTGCTTCAGCGACGCTGCGATCTTCTTCGGATCCTCCCAGGTGAACACGCCGCGGTCGAAATCGAGCGCATCGCTTTCGCGCGTCACGCGGCCGCACCAGTAACGACCGGAGCTGCGGCGCCCTGCTTTGCGGTCCGCTCGCTTTCGCCGCATTGTCTTACTATGCGCGGTGCGTCGGCGCGGGCTTCGACGCGAGGTCTTTTTTGGCTGCGTTCGGGCCATTTTACCAATCTCGTCACCGCGCCATCGACATCCGGAAAATGGCGCTAGCCACGATTTGTTCCGGAGCAATCAACAGGCCGTCAACCGCCGCAGTCGCTCCGCGCCCCCGCTCCCGCTCCCGCTCCCGCAAAGCGCTCCGTCATCCAATCGACCGCTGCGGCAGCGCTGTCGCGACCGATGAAGCCGTGATTGACGACGCTAGTTTTGCGCCGGCGCCACGCCAGCGAGCTCGGACAAGGTTGCGCGGAGAAACTCACGCCAGCTCATGGCCGCAATGCCGTAGCGCCCGACCAAGGCGAATTCGGGACAGGGCTGCGCTCCGCTACATCGACGCGCTTATTCGGCCGCGATCCGGCGGCTCGATTGCGTTTCGATATCGCTGAGACACTTGGCGAGCGCTTCGCCTTCCGGATCGAGCAGAGCCGCGGTGCGAGCGTTGGCTATCGCGTCCGCCGCCTGGCGCGGAGGCAAAGTTTTGCCCGCGAGCGCGGGAAGCATCAGCTCCGTCTCGATCAGGCGGTAATTGCCGGACCCGCGCTTGTGGGTATCGCCGTAGCCTTTGATCAGCCGCGCGCATTCGACAATCTCGATCGCCAGCTCGGCTGAGAGCGGCGCCGCTCGCCCAATGAGATCAAGCCACGCCTCGATTGCGCGTTGCTCCTCCCGAAAGCGATAGGTTTTAGGCCGCAACCGGCGCAGCTTGGCGAGGACGTAGAAACGTAGATAGCCGGAAATCGACGCGGTATTGACCGCCATGCCCCAATGCGCGCGGCCAAGCACGGGATAACGATCGGAGAGCGCAAGGATCGGGTGTGCGAGCCACGGCGGCAGGATTGAGCAAAATTCATCGATACCGGGCTTGAGGAATTCGGTGACCGCGAAGCATTGCTCCGGCTTGACGCCGAGCTCGCGCGCAATGCGATCGACGCGCGATGGATCGACCTTGGCCTGCGCCACGCGGATCACATCCTCATAAGACATGCGCACGGCGAGGTGCCGCGCTGTTTCGGCAAGGAGCCCTCCGCCAGCGGCGGCCTTCACGTCGGCGTCGCGGATCGGCCGCAGACGATCAAGAAAAAGCCGCGCGTAGGCGACGTCCTGATAGGCCACGAGCCGGCGGAGGCCTTCGGTCATGAACGCACGCGCTGCCTCCGGCATGTCTGCGACTTCGCGTTCGAGATCGGCGAGCGAAAGCGACGGCGTGTGATAGTGCTTGAGCGGATCGGTGCGGCGCCGCGAGCCGATGCGCGCTGCTTCGTAGCCGGCGTGGAACCCGCGCAGATTGGCGCCGACCGCTTTGCCGTCATCGCGGATCGCCGTCTCGAACGCTGCGGCGGGAATCGGCAGCGCGCCGGCACCCGCGATTGCGCCGAGCATCACGGCGTTGACCATCGCGCCGCTCTCGCGCGCGATGGCCTCGAGGTCGAGCAGCAGCGCTCTTTGCGAATTCTTCTCGACCGCCGCAACGAGCCGCTCGTGATCGTAGCGGCCGTCGCCCATCGCCATTTTCTCGACGACCAGAAAGGAGCGACTGGTCGAGGCAATCGTCGTAGTGCGATCGGGCGTGACAAATCCACCGGCTATGGCGCGGCCGGCCTCCATTAATTCACTCGCCACCACAAGATCGACGTCGCCGACTCCCGGCGCCAGCGCCAGGACCGGACGAGGCCTGGACGCAGACCACGGCGTCGGTACCACTTCGATGTGATAGGTGGTCGCGCCGGTGCGTTGCGCGACGCCCGGGATCGACGTCGACTGGACAGGGAAGCCTTGGCTCGCCGCCGCAGCGACAATCCAGTCAGTGAGCACGCCGCCGCCTTCGCCGCCGAGCGCAGCGATCAGGATCGTCAGCGGCCTGGCGGCCTTGTCCGCGAAATTCGCCGGAGCAGAGCGTGCTGATGCGAGCTCGATCCCGCCTTGCAGCACCCGCTCCCCCTCCGCTTGTGGGGAAGAGTTAGGGAGAGAGGTACTCTGCTTGCCGCCCATCCATACAATCACAGTATTGCGCGCACGGCGCAGCGTGCGGTCCCACCAATTCGGATTGCTGATGACGTCGGCGCGATAGAACGACGGACACAAGACGGCCGCGTGGGCGACTTCTCCGCACAGCCCGCAGCCGACGCAGCTCTCGATTACGGTCGCCACCGGATCGGATCGCAGCGGATCGGGATTGGGCTTGACCGTCAGCGATGGGCACCCGGAGAGCCGGATGCAGGAGTGATCGCCCGTGCAAATTTCGTCGTCGACGCCGTAGCGCGTTTTCACCACCCGCTCGCCGCGTTTTAGCTTTTCAGCGTCTTCAGCACGGACGCGGCGCTGGCGCGCCAGCATGCATTCGCCGTCGGCGATGATCACCTTGAGCCCGCGCTCCGCCGTTCGCATCGCCTCTTTCAGCGTGTTCGACATCTTGGCCACGCTGTAGGTGCGCACCGTGCGCAGCCAATTGACGCCGAGCGAGCGCAACGTCTTCTCGATACTGATGCCGGTTGGCGAGCCGCTGCGGTTTCCTTGGCTCGACGGCAGATATTGCTGGCCGGTGGCGGAGGCGTAGCCGTTCTGCATCACGATAAGGACGCCGTCGCCCTTATTGAACATATTGGAGGCAACGCCGGTGATCAGCCCGTTGTGCCAGAATCCACCGTCGCCCATGATTGCGATCGGGCGCTTCACCATATTCGGGCCGACCGCGGCGGCGCTGGCGAGCGACATGCCGTAGCCGAGGATCGAATTGCCGAGGGAAAACGGCGCAAAAGTCGCAAATGAATGGCAGCCGATATCGGCGCTGATATGGGTCGGGCCGATCTCGCGTTGGGCAAGCTTTATGGCGGCAAAGACCGGCCGCTCTGGACAGCCGGTACAGAAATTTGGCGGCCGCGGCGGAATATCGCCGACCGTGGCGGTGGCGCTCGGTTTGTGTGCGAGCATTGCATCGACTCGCGTGGTCACGGCCCCGGCATCGAGGCCGACCGGCCGGGTCTGCGAAAGAAAGGCCGCAACACCGCGCAGCATGACCTCGGACGTGTAATCGCCGCTCTTCGGCAAACAGCCCTTGCCGAGCACGCGCGTTTCGCTGCCCGCGCCGCGCAGCAGGACATTGATCTGCTGCTCGACATAATCCGGCGAACCCTCCTCGACCACGAGCACAGCCCGCTTTCCGGCGCAAAACTCGGTCACTTCGTCGGGCATGAGCGGATAGGCGACATTGAGGACATAGATCGGAATTTGCGAAGCGCCGTAAAGATCGGCAAGATCAAGCCGCGCCAGCGCGCGCAATAGCCCATTGGTGAGGCCGCCGAGAACGATAATGCCGAGTTCGTCGATTGCACCCGGGATCACCTCATTGAGCTTGTGTTCGCGAATGAATTTTTGCGCCGCCGGCAGGCGCTGCTCGATTTTCAGCCGCTCCTGGGAGAAAATGACGGGCGGATGGGCGAGCCGGCCGTATTCGAACCGCGGCGGCCCGGGGAGGCGATGCTGGCCGCTGAAGTCGCCGCGCCGATTGTCCTTGGCGACAAATTCCCCGGTGACGTGGCAGGCGCGTACCCGCAAATCCAGCATGACCGGCGCATGGCTCGCCTCGGAAAGCTCAAATCCCTTCTCGACCATGCGCACGATGGTCGGCAAATCGGGCCGCGGGTCTAACAGCCAGATCGAGGATTTCATGGCATAGGCATAAGAGCGCTCCTGAATGACGCTCGCGCCTTCGCCGTAATCCTCGCCGAGCACGATCAGCGCACCGCCGATCACACCAGGCGAGGCCAGATTCGACAGTGCGTCGGCGGCGACATTGGTGCCGACAATCGATTTCCAGGTCACTGCGCCGCGCAGCGGATAATTGATCGAAGCGCCGAGCATGGCCGCTGCCGCGGCCTCGTTGGTACAGGTTTCGACATGCACGCCGAGATCCGCCAAGAGATCCTCGGCGTCCACCATGACATCGAGCAGATGCGATACCGGCGCGCCCTGGTAGCCGCCGACGTAGCTGACCCCGGATTGCAACAGTGCCTTGGTGACGGCAAGGATGCCTTCGCCGCGGAAAGTCTCGCCAGCGCCAAGCCGCAGCGCATCCACTTCTCTTTTGAATGAGCGTTCCATGGTGATCCGGGCCGTCGCCGCAGGGCCACATATATCCGCTTTGCGGTCTCCCACCAAACGCGCGGACCTGCCGCGCCTCACTGGGCGCGACGGGCCTTGGTGCGGCGCGCCGGGCCGGGTAGGTTGCAAACAAAGCGGCGCCCGGGGGCGGCGCCCGGGATGCGTAGGCGTAGGAGATGGACGGCAAAGGCCAGATCGTCATCGAGCGGGTGAACCACACCTATCGCCCGCCGCGCGGGCGGGCCGTGCTCGCCTTGTCGGATATATCGCTCGAAGTGCGGCCGCGGGAGTTTCTGGCGATTCTCGGCCCTTCGGGCTGCGGAAAATCTACGCTCCTCTATCTGGTCGGCGGCTTCCTGCCGACCGAGGCGGGCCGCATCATGGTAGAGGGCAAGCCGGTCACGGCGCCCGGCCCCGACCGCGGCATTGTGTTCCAGCATTTTGCGCTGTTTCCGTGGAAGACGGTGCGGACCAATATTCTTTACGGTTTGGAACGTCAGGGCCTGCCGCGCCCCGAGCGTGAAAAACGAGCCCAGTCCTTCATCGATCTGGTCGGGTTAAAGGGATTTGAAGACAGCTATCCGTCGCAGTTGTCCGGCGGGATGAAGCAACGTACGGCCATCGCCCGCACGCTGGCCTTCGACCCGAGTATTTTATTGATGGACGAGCCGTTCGGCGCGCTCGATGCACAGACGCGCTCGCTGATGCAGACCGAGCTCCTGAGCATCTGGAGGCGCAAGCCCAAGACCGTTATCTTTGTCACCCACGACGTGCAGGAGGCCGTCTATCTCGCCGAGCGCGTGGCGGTGATGTCGGCGCGGCCGGGATGCATCAAGAAAATAGTCGAGACCAAATTCGCCAACCGCGATCCGAGCATTCTGCGCAGCAGAGAGTTTGTGGAAAAGGCCGATGAAATCTGGAATTTAGTCCGCGACGAGGCGATCAAGGCCCAGGCCGGTTGAACCGAGGCTAGCTGATGCAAAGGACGATGCAAGCCAGTATCCGCTATCTGCCGCTCGTGCTGCTGGCCCTCGGGTGGGAGGTTAGCGCCCGATACAACATCATCGACAGCCAGGCTTTGCCGCCGCTCACTCATGTGGCGGGCGCGTGGGTCGACCTCATCCGCGACGGCGAGCTTATCGATAACGGCGCATCCTCGCTTTACCGGGCATTTATGGGGCTGCTCTTGGCTGTCGTCGTCGGCGGCGGCCTGGGAATCACGATGGCGCGGTGGCGGCTTTTCGATGTGTTCGTCAATCCGCTGGTGGAGCTGTTCTATCCGCTGCCGAAATCGGCACTCATTCCGGTGACCGTATTGTGGCTCGGCTTTGGCGACGGCTCCAAGATTCTTCTCATCTTTCTCGGCTGCATGATCCCGGTCACCATCGGCGCCTATAATGGCGCGCGCGGCAGCGATCAGGTGCTGGTGTGGTCGGCACGCAGCATGGGCGCAAACCAGCTGCGCCTGATGTGGGACGTTGTAGTGCCAAGCGCGCTGCCGGAATTGCTCAATGGCATTCGCACTGCGCTGGCGCTGGCCTTCATCCTTCTGGTGAGTTCCGAACTGATCGTAGCGCAGAGCGGCTTCGGCTATCTGATCGGCTATCTCGGTTCCACAGGCTCTTACGAAGGCATGTATGCGGTGGTGCTCACTGTGGCATTCCTCGGCTTTGCCGCGGACCGGCTCTATCAACTCCTCATGCAATGGTTGCTGCAATGGCGGGAGTAGAATCCACAGCCTCGCTGTCGACCGCGGAAGCCGACGTTACGCACGATGCGGCACGTCGCCTCGACGCCGTGTTCCGTGGCGGCGCCGGCGTTTTTTCCGTTCTGGTGGTGCTGATCGCCTGGGAGATTTTCGCACGTAGCGGCCGGGTGACACCCTTCATGCTGCCGGCGTTTTCCGCCGTCGTCGAGCGCATCTATAGCGACGCGGTCAGCGGCGATTTGTTTAGCAATCTCGGGCGGACTCTGTATCGAGCGATGACCGGTTTTGCCATTTCCGCGGTCGGCGGCATCGTGCTTGGCGCCCTGATGTCGCGCGGCCGGATCATGCACTGGTTCTTCGATCCGATCATCTCGGTCGGTTTCCCGATGCCCAAAATCGCATTCCTGCCGATCATCATTCTGTGGCTCGGCGTCTACGACGTCTCGAAAATCTCCATCGTGGTGTTCGACGCAATCTTCCCGGTTGTGACCGCGACGCTCGCCGGCATAGCCGCCGTGGACAAGGAACTGGTCTGGTCGGCGCGCAATATGGGGGCGAGCGAACGCGAGGTGATGTGGCAGATCAAGCTGCCGGCGGCATTGCCGCAAATCCTGACCGGACTGCAAGTGGCGTTGCCGATTTCGCTGATCGTCGCGATCATCGGCGAGATGGTGATGGGCGGCTACGGGCTCGGCGGCGCCATGATGAGCGCTTCGCGCTTTGCCGATTCGCGCGGCGTGTTCGCCGGCATCGTCGAGATCGCAATTGTCGGCTATGCCTTGATCAAGGCCATGGCGGTCATCCGCCGCCGGCTTTTGGTGTGGCATCAGGAGACCGCCGAGCACTCTTAGCCCTGTCGACGCACTGCTTTAGTACAATTGATCCGCGGCTCGGTGTTATCGTTCATCGCGAGACTGTAGCGTCGTGCGAGCACGATGTCGCTCGTTAAGCCGTCGCGCCGGTAAAGTTGAAATGACACATCTGTGCTTGACGGGATCGCGATACGGATCGGACGACGCGTGTCTGCGGCGGGGTGCGGCAAGGAGCAGCAAGCGGCAGGCTTGCGTCTCGTCGCGCTTTGCGCCCACAATTGTGCCGCCGAGCACGCTCGCCGTAAGCCTTACGGACAATCCGCGGCTCTTAGGGTGGATTACCGATAATGCGTGGGAAAATTGGACGGTGGCATTTCGGCAAATTTTACGTGTTTGAGCCGGTCCACTATGCCGGTACACCACCCATGATCACGGCGATCGCCAATAACGAACTGGAAATAGGTAGCTCTAAGAAGGAGGCGCCGGTCGAACGGCACCTATATCACCTGGGGAGGAAATTGATGCGTGCCATGACACATGCAACGACGCTTGCTTGGGCCGGCGTCTGTAGTTTGGCAGTTGTTTTAAGTTGCTACGGAATTGCCAGTGCGGATCCCGTGCATATCCGCGAAGCTTGGGTCGCCCCGGGCAACTGGGCATCGATCTGGCTGCAGAAGAAGGACCTGGCCAAGCATTTCGGCCAGTCTTACGTACTTGACCCGGTGCACTATGTCGGCACGCCGCCGATGGTAACCGCGCTCGCCAACAACGAGACGGAAGTTGCCAACCTCGCCTATTCGACGCTTGGCATCGCCATCGAAAATGCCGGCCTCAGCGATATTCGCGTCATTTGCGACGAGTTTCAGGACGGAGTTTCAGGCTACTATTCGCAGGAATTCATGGTGCTGAAGGACAGCCCGATTCAGAAGGTCGAGGATCTCAAGGGCAAGGTGGTCGCCACCAATGCGGAAGGCAGCGCTGTCGACGTCGCCATGAAGGCAATGCTGCACAAGCATGGGCTCGAGCCTAACCGCGACTACACCGTCGTCGAGGCTCCCTTCCCCGCCATGAAAGCGATGCTGGCGGAACACAAGGTTGACCTCATTCCTGCCGTGCTGCCGTTTTCCTACAATCCGGAACTGCAAAAAATCGCTCGCGACCTGTTTGTGCAGAAGGACGGTATCGGCGTCGCCGACATGGTGGTCTGGGCCGCGCGGAAGCCGTTCATTGATGCGCACCGCGCAGCGCTCGTTGACTTCCTCGAAGATACGCTGCGCATCACGCGCTGGTACGAAGACCCGGCGAACCACGAGGCGGCTAAGCAGATCCTCGGCGACCTCGTCAAACAGCCGCCGCAGATCTTCGATTGGGCCTTCACCAAGCGGGACGTCTATCACGACCCCAATCTGATGCCGGACCTCGCGGCCCTGCAAAAGAATGTCGACATGACGCACGATCTCGGCTTTATCAAGTCGAGCTTCGACGTCAAAAAATATTCCGACTTGAGCATGATTCAGGAGGCGGCGAGCCGCCTGAAGTGAAATTCCGGACCGCAAGCGGAACGGGCGCCCCTCGCGGGCGCCCGTATCGTTCAGCCCACCAGCACATTGCTGAACTGCCAGGGATCGCGCTTGTCGATGTCTTCTGGAAATAAGCCGGGACGGTCCGTGATCGGCGTCCAGTCGGTGTAGCTTCCGATCACCGGTCCGAGATATGGCGTCTGCACTTCCAGGCAGCGCCGGAAATCCATGTCGTCGGCTTCGACAATGCCGGCGCTCGGATTCTCCAGCGCCCACACCATGCCGGCAAGCACGGCGGAAGTGACCTGCAGGCCGGTAGCGTTTTGGTAGGCTGCAAGTTCGCGCGTTTCGTCGATCGAAAGCTGCGAGCCATACCAATAGGCGTTCTTTTTGTGGCCGTAGAGCAGCACGCCGAGCTCGTCAATGCCGTCGACAATCTCGTGCTCATCCAATATGTGAATCGTCGGTTGCCGTTTACCGGCCTGACCGAACAATTCGTGCAGCGACAACACCGCGTCGTTGCACGGATGGTAGGCGTAGTGGCAAGTCGGCCGATAGACAGTCTTGCGGCCATCGCGCAGCGTGAAGTAGTCCGCGATCGAGATCGACTCGTTATGCGTGACCAGAAAGCCGTACTGCGCCTTGGCCGTCGGCGTCCACGAGCGTACCCGCGTGTTGGCGCCTGGTTGGGTCAGGTAGATTGCCGCCTGGCAACCGGTCTTATGCCTGAAGCCGTTTCTCGGCATCCGCTTCTCGTGCGTGCCCCATCCGAGTTCGGCCGGCTGCATGCCTTCCGACAGGAAACCCTCGACCGACCAGGTATTGACGAAGACCTCGATCGGCTTCGGCTTAACGGCGCGCTGGGTGTCGCGCTCGGCGATATGGATGCCTTTGATGCCGACCTTCTTGGCGAGCCTGCCCCATTCCTCGCGTGTCTTCGGTTCCTTGACCTTCATGCCGAGATCGCCGGCGATGTTCAGGAGCGCTTGCTTGACGAACCACGACACCATGCCGGGATTGGCGCCGCAGCACGATATGGCGGTGGGGCCGCCGGGACTCTTGCGGCGCGCCGCCAGCACGGTTTCGCGCAATGCATAGTTGGAGCGCGCTTCCGGACCGAGCTTTGAATCGAAGTAGAAGCCCGGCCAGGGCTCGACCACGGTGTCGATGTAAAGGGCGCCGATGTCGCGGCAGAATTCCATGATGTCGAGTGAGGACGTGTCGACCGAGAGGTTGACGCAGAAGCCCTGACCGCCGCCATCGGTGAGCAACGGCCCGAGCAGCTTGCGATAGTTATCGCGGGTAACAGCCTGGTGGATGAAGCGGATGCCACGGTCATCCAAGAGCTTGCGGTCTTTATCTTCGGGGTCGATGACCACAAAACGCGATTTGTCATAATCGAAATGACGCTCGATCAAAGGCAAGGTGCCTTTGCCGATCGAGCCAACCCCGATCATGACGACAGGGCCGGTGATGCGGGCGTGAACGGGCCATTCGGTCATATTTGAAAGCCTCCAGCAGCAATATTGCGGTGATATCTGCGGCAATGCGGAAACGGAAGAGAGGCCGCGGCATTTGTCCGCGGCGTCCCCGACTTTCTGGCTCCTAATATAAGCTAGGCCGCGCGCGAGATGGGCGCGTGCACGTTCGGTGCGTCGGTCCTGCGCCACGAGCGCGGCAAGGTCGGGTGCAGTGGCACAAGCCGCCCTGCACGCGCCGGTTTCACTCGTCAGCTGGTGGAGTGGATTTGACATTCGCCACCCACCTGGCGGCGAACTCGTGAAGCGAATGCCGAAACTAGGATGCGACTGTTACAATCGGACCACTATAGTGTGCGACAATGTGCGTCTTGTCCCGAAGCTTTGCCGAGAGGTGCCGCGATGTCCGCTTTGCCCATCACCTTCGCCTGCGGTCTCTACGACCGCATGCTGGCGCTGCAAACTGGCGAGATCAAACCGGATGGCATCGATCTCAACTTCCTCATCATGGACAGTCCGCGCGAGATTTTCGACCGCATGGCGAACCGGCTGGAATTCGACGCCTGCGAAATGTCGAGCTCTGAATATGTCAGTCGCTACGCGGCGAAAAAGCTGCCCTTCGTGGCGCTGCCGGTATTCGCCTCGCGCGTCTTCCGCCACGGCTTTATCCTGGTTAACCGCAAATTCATCACGTCGGCGAAGGACCTTGCCGGCAAGCGGATCGGCGTTCCGCTCTACACGCAAACTGCCGCGATCTTTATCCGCGGCTTGTTGCAGCACGATCTCGGCGTCGATCTATCGGGCATCGAGTGGGTCCAAGGCGCGGTCGACGAGCCTGGCGGCTACGGCAATCCCTCGGTGATGCCGCTGCTCAAGCCGGTGAACGTCACGCCGAACCAGAGCGGCAAATCGCTGAGCGATCTTCTCGTAGCGGGAGAGATTCATGGCTTTATCGGTTCGCACCTGCCGCGCGCTCTCAACCGCCATCCCGATGTGGTACGGCTCTTTCCGGACTACCGGGCACGCGAAAAGGACTATTTCCGCCGCACCCTCATCTTTCCGATCATGCACCTGGTCGTCATCCGCAACGATATCTACGAGCGCCATCCCTTCGTGGCGACCAGCCTCTACAATGCCTTCTGCGCGGCCAAGGATCTGGCTCGCAAGAAAATGCGGTTTCCCGGCACGCTCCGCTACATGCTGCCGTGGCTGCCCGCCGACCTCGAAGAGATCGACGAAGTGTTCGGCGGCGATTGCTGGCCCTATGGCGTCGAACCGAACCGGCCGACGCTTGAAGCGCTGGTGACTTACATGGCCGAACAGGGTTTGATCGCTGAGCCTATTCCGATTGAAAAGCTGTTTGTGCCGACCTTTGGATAGAGCACAGCCTTAGTGTCGCGGTAGGGAGTACCCAAGGCCTTCGACGAGACCGCATCGCGCAACTGAACAAGGTCATCGTCGAGATCGCTTCGCGCGGGCCCTTCTGGGGCGCTTCCGTCGTCCCGAAGTGGACGGCCGCGATTTGCCTTGGAGCGGCAGGGCGCCGGCCTTGTGCAGTCGCATGGTCCAATATTCCCAGGCCCGGGCCATCGGCCGCGGCTGCAGCTGGCGCGGCTCGGCACGCGCCCGCTCCGCCTCGTTGAGCGCTCCGATCCTGCCGATCGCCATTGCCCGTTCATTCTGCCCATGTCAGGCAAGAGTTGGAAGTCCATTACCGGTGGCACCCGTATTTTGGCAGCAAAGTCGGCATACGGCGGGTGGAGCAACGAGCGACGGGCCGATTTCTTAAGGTCCTGGGGCCGGCCGGCGTTGTCGTGTCCATTGCTGAATGGATGCTCGATCCCATTGTATGCGCTGGAATGACCATTGGCGCTCCACGCGTCGATCTGGCAGCGCTGATCGAGCTGGAGCGGCTGTTGATAGCCCGAGCCAACCCCGCAAACTCCCGGAGCGATTCCGCGATCGTTCGGGAGGAAGACCATGACGAATCTCAGATTGCCGGCGACGACATCAGGTCGGCAAATGGACTTGTTGTTCGACACCAGGAGATCGGAGGGATTGACACCCCTGGAGAGGGACAAGGCCATCTCGACACTAGCTCAGATTCTGATGCAGGCGGCCGGTCTCAGCGTCGAGGAGCTTGACGATGACAAGCACTGAGATGATTCCGGCAGCTATCCTCAAGCGCAAGGCTGTCGTGTATGTGCGCCAATCGACGCAATCCCAGGTCATGACCAACCTCGAAGGCCAGCGACGCCAGTATGACTTGGTCGATGTTGCCCGCCAGCGCGGATTCGTCGATGTCGAAATCATCGATGATGATCTCGGTCGATCAGCCAGCGGAACGGTGGCGCGGCCTGGATTCGATCGTCTGGTCGCATGGTTATGCGCCGGCAAGGTCGGCGCCGTCTTATGCTTCGATGCATCGAGGCTCGCCCGGAACGGCCGCGATTGGCATCACCTTCTCGAATTGTGTGGGCTTGTCGAAGCCCAGAGTCATCGATCTCGACGGCGTCTACAATCCATGTCGACCAAATGATCGCTTGCTGCTGGGTATGAAGGGCAGCATCAGCGAGTTCGAATTGGGCGTACTGCGGGCGAGGATGATTGACGCCGCCCGGTCGAAGGCCAGCCGGGGCGAACTGCGGTTATCGGTCCCATTCGGCTATATCTGGCATCGTGAAGCCGGGCTTGGGCTCGATCCTGACCTGCGTCTCCAGGAGGTGATCCGACTCATCTTTGCACGCTTCCGGGAGCTCGGCAGTGGGCGCCAAGTGTTGCTCTCAATGAAAGCCGACCAAATCCACTTCCCGCGGCCCTCCGACGAAGGCCGAATGACCAGCTTTGACTGGATGCCGATCCGCTACCGCAACGTCATCGCGGTTCTCAAGAATCCCTTTTACGCAGGCGTCTACGTGTACGGGAAGAGCGAGAAGCGCACTTCTATCGTCGAAGGTAGAGCACGGCGAAGCTACGGGCATGGTAAGCCGATCGGAACGTGGGAGGTGATGATCAAGGACCATCACGAAGGCTACATCACCTGGGCGGAGTATGAGCGCAATCAGAAGCAGCTCGCCCTCAACAATTACGGCCGCGCAGGCGGCATAAAGACCGGACGAGGCGGCAGGGCATTGCTGTCGGGAATCATGACCTGCGGACGATGCGGGCGGCGACTGAGCGTCGCCTATACCGGCAATCCGCAAAGCCGACCGGTGTATCGCTGCGACAAGCCAAACCTTATGATGGGCTTGCCGCGGTGTATGACCTTCGGCGGCCCGAGGATTGACGCTGCGGTCGGGCGGGAGTTGCTCCGGGCCGTGGAACCAATAGCAGTCGAAGCCGCGTTCAAGGCGGAACGGATGCACCAGGAACAAAAGGAAGACCAACAGCGTATCGTGGATCTTGAGATGCAGCAGGCTCGCTACGAGGCTAGCCTCGCCGAACGGCGCTACGCGGCCTGCGATCCCGAGAATCGTCTCATTGCCGCGCAATTGGAGAAGAACTGGGAGGCTGCACTGCGTCGTGTCCGCGATCTGGAGGCGCGCCACCCAGGCGACAAGCAACCGGATCTCGAGGTCGATCCGAATGCTTTTGCCAACCTGGCGGCCAACCTGGCAGCAGCATGGAATGCGCCGGGCGTTACCATGCGTGCCCGCCAGCAGCTGCTGCGAACTTTGATCGCCGACATCATCGTCAATGTCGACGATAATGTGCGCGATGTCGTGCTCACGATCCATTGGCGTGGAGGCCAGCACTCCGAACTGCGCGTGCGTAAGCCAAGAGCTGGCGAACACGGGTGCGCGACGACTGATGATGCGTTGGCGGTGATGCGCAGTATGGCCGGTCGCTGGTCGGACGAGCATATCGCCGCGTCACTCAATCGAATGGGCTTGCCGACCGGTCAGGGCAAGACTTGGACGGCGCACCGCGTCTCTTCTGTTCGTCGCGTCCGTGGGATCCACGCCTACAGATCTGCAGAAAAAAATGGCGAGTGGCTTACCATGAGCGAAGCCGCGGCAACGTTACGCGTCACAAACCACACGATACGGCGCCTCATCAAAGCCGGCATCCTTGCCGCCGTGCAGGTCGTTCCTGGAGCGCCGTATCAAATCCGCGCCGATGACCTCATGTCGGAGACGATCAAGGCGGCGGTGTCGCGAAAGGGTCGCCCGTGTCGCGTCGCTGACGACAACACCATTCCAATGTTTACAGACACTTAATGAGGGGATGCACAATAACTCACGGATCGCCATGGCACGCAGTTGGATTTCGGCATTGACGTGCGAATAGACGGTGCGAAACACTAGCTCGCGCAAGGTGCGGCCTGCGACGGTCGCGCCGTGGCGACGCATCAGCACCAGCCAATGCGGGCCGAGCGCCTTGGCCAGCGAGCGTCCCTCTTCCGGCTTGACGACCATGAGATCGGTGTCACCGAACTCATCCCGGCTGTCCCACATCGGCACCACTTGGCCCATGACCGGACCCATGTGAAACACCGGCTCCAGTGCGACATCGGTGACGCAAAACGGCAGAACCGCCTGCGAATGGTGATGGCACACGGCGTTCACGTCGGGGCGGGCCTGGTAGATGCAGCCGTGAATCACCCGCTCGCCGTACATGTCGCCCTTCGGCGGCGTCACCGGTTCGGAATCGAGCGTAAATTCGAGCAGATCCGACGGCTCGATCAATTCCGGGCTGCGTGAGCGCGCCAAGAGATAACGATTGGGATCGCGCGGATGGCGGACGCTGACGTGACCGAAGCCGTCGAGCACGCCCTCATGGGTTATGATGCGATTGGCGAGAGCAAGCTCATAGCGCGCCTCGTCAAGAACACCGTCCATTCAGACCGCCTTCAGGTGCGCGTCCCTGCGCTTGTAGAGATCATCGTCGGCATAACCCATCGTCTCCGGCTTGCCGCGTCCCAGCATGACTTGAAAATAGACTGGCGCAAGCAAGTCGTTTTGGAAGCCGTGGATCACGCCGGCCGGACAGCAGATGCACTCCCACGGACCAAGCCGCGTCGTCATCCGCTTACCGCTTTCGTCCTCGACAAAAACATCGAGAAAGCCCTGCAGCACAAAAAAGCACTCCTCGACCTCGTGAGTATGCGCGGCGTTGCCTTGGCCGGGCTCGCAATAAACGATCGAAAGGGTGAAATTATCGGGCGGGATCACCGTCGGATCGTCGTGCTTGCCGGAGCCGCCGGCGCCGATGAAGCGGTGTTGGGCGCGTTTGAACCCCTCGGTTTTGGAGTCCGCGAAAGCGGCCCAGTCCGGCTTCTTGTCTTTGAAGCGGCCCACATATTTTTTCGGAATGGCCTAGTTTAAGGTAGTTGACACCATCCCTAGATCATGCTAAATTTCGTCATAGCATGAGGTAGGGCTTATGAACATCACCCGGATTTACCAGCTTTTTCCCGCCGAATCGGACTGCATTAGGCACCTGGAAAACGTCCGCTGGAAGGGCAAGCCGGTCTGCACCTATTGTGGCTCGGATCGTACCACGGCCGTTCCCGCCGAACAGCGGCACCATTGCAACAACTGTAACACGACCTTTAGCGTGACCGTGGGCACGATCTTTCATCATACCCATTTGCCGCTGCAAAAATGGCTTCTCGCCGTCTCTCTCGTTCTGAACGCGAAGAAAGGGCTGTCTGCTCGCCAACTCGCCCGCGACCTCGACGTAAACCGGAACACTGGCTGGCGGATGGCAATGCAAATCCGCAAGGCGATGGCCGAACGCGAACAGCGCGAACTATTGAGCGGCGTTGTGGAAATGGACGAAACCTACATCGGTGGGAAGCCGCGCAAGGGCAATAGCGGGCCGCAGGGTGGCGAGAGCAAGCCGAAAAACAAGCGCGGTCGTGGCACGAAGAAAACACGAGTTGTCGGTATGATCGAACGCGGCGGCAACGTCAGCGCTCATGTCGTCAAGAAAGACGGGCTTCGCGCTCGCGCGCTTTCGGCGCTGGTCCGCCGCCACGTCGATACCGAAAACGCGATCCTCTTTACCGACGAATACAAGGGCTACCTCGGCATTCAGACATTCATGCCGCACCGGACGGTCAATCATCAAGAGTGGTACGTCGCCGACGATGGCACACATACCAACTCAATCGAGAGTTTTTGGGCGCTCCTAAAACGCGGGATCGTCGGGCAGTATCACAAGGTTTCAGTGCGGCATCTGCCCCGCTACATCGACGAATTTTCCTACCGCTTTAATCACCGCAAGAATGCCGACGTATTCGACCTGACGGTTGCTCGCGCCATGAGGGCCGCGGCATGACCAAAACAGAAACCAAAACACTTGAGGCGATTGCAGGTGCAGCGGATCGCCCATTGAAGATCGGCGACATAGAAATTCCGTGCTATGTGCTTGAAGATGAAACTCGCGTGCTCTCATTGCGCGGGATGCTCGGCGGCCTAAACATGAGCCTCGGACGCGCATCTAGCCGCCGTGAGGATAGATTGACCAGTTTTTTGACTGGAAACGCTATTTCTCCTTTCGTATCCAATAAGTTAACCGCGAGGATAGAGCACCCTATTAGGTTCACTCCTCCAGGTGGCGGCGCGACTGCCTACGGCTATGAAGCGACACTCCTTGCCGATATTTGTGACGTCGTACTAAATGCGCGGAAAGCTGGCACGCTGTTGAAACAGCAAGAACACATTGCGGAACGCTGTGAGATTCTGGTTCGCGGTTTTGCTCGCGTCGGCATCATTGCGATGGTCGATGAGGTAACTGGCTATCAGTATCTTCGCTCCCGTCGATCACTTGAGCAAATCCTAGACAAGTTTCTCCGAAAAGAACTTGGTCGGTGGGCGAAGCGATTTCCTGACGCATTCTACGAACAAATGTTCAAATTGCGAGGATGGGATTACAAAAAATTCAGCATTGCGCGCCCGCCAATCGTCGGCAAATATACGCTTGATCTTGTTTATGCGCGCATAGCTCCTGGCGTTCTCAAAGAACTTTTAGAACGCGAACCGAAGGACGAAAAGGGGCGTCGCAAACATCATCTTCACCGTTGGTTTACTGAGGATATCGGGCATCCAGAATTAGCGAAACACATTTTTGCCGTTGAAACGCTTATGCGAGCAAATACAAGTTGGGACAAGTTCTATCGCTCGATGCAACGCGCGTTGCCGAAGCAGAATGCAAATCTGGAATTGAACTTGACCGATAAGGAAGGCGAGCCGCTTTAGATGTCAGACGTTTTACCAACTCCGACTTTTGTTGCCATTGAGCGCGCGACAGTGTTGGGAGCGGAGCATCGAGTGGAAGGAAAAATCTATATTGTCGAGAGCGACGGGCGCTTAAAACCGATTGATGGCAAAGAACTTCTAAGGCTCAATGAAGCCTATCCAAACTTTACAAAGAACTGGCGTCTTAGGGATTAGCCCCAATTCGGGAGAGAGACGTGGCAAAATTGAAGAACGGCAACAAGCTATTCTATGGCGACAATCTTGATATTCTACGGCGCAAGATTCAGCCGGATTAGGTCGATCTCTGCTACATCGACCCGCCGTTCAATTCAAAGCGTAACTACAATCAAATCTACAACAACATTGGCACCGAAGATCGCGCACAGGCGCACGCTTTCACCGATACTTGGATTTGGGATGACTATGCCATCGCAGGCTATGCCGAAATTCTCGCAAACGATCATGGGCAATTCCAGGCACCCCTGATTGAGCTGATTAAAGGGTTGCACGCCGTTCTAGAGCGGATTCCGCTCGTTTCTATGCATAACCTGCATGTCTGAAGTAATTAACCGCTTCAAGCGCGCTGAGGCTGCGCGCGAACGAGCCGATGCGGCGGTACAGACGCCGGACAGTTCGCTCGGCAGCCTTGCGCAGAAACGCCTTGAGTTTGCTGAATGCCATCTCGATCGGATTGAGGTCCGGCGAGTATTGCGGCAGATAGCGGAGCCTCGCGCCGCGACCCTCGATCGCTTCGCGCACGCCAGCAACCTTGTGTGTCGGCAGATTGTCCATGACAACGATGTCTTTGCGCTTAAGCGTTGGAGCCAGACCCTGCTCGACATAGGCAAGGAATGTCGGTCCGGTCATGGGGCCATCAACGACAAGTGGCGCCGTCATCCCGTTGCGTCGCAGAGCGCCCACAAAGGTGATCGTCTTCCAGTGGCCGTGCGGCACACGACCCACCAACCGCTCGCCGCGCGCGCAACGGCCGCTTGGCCTCACCATTTTCGTATTGGCGGCGGTCTCGTCGATGAACACCAGCCGGGCCGGGTCAAACATGCCTTGTTCTCGCATCCAGCGCCGTCGTGCCCGCGCCACGTCCGCGCGCTCCTGTTCCGCCGCGCGCAGGCTTTTTTTTAAACGTGATCCGGTGGCGCTCGAAGAAACGCCACACCGCGGTGCGACTGCCACGAATCCTTCGCTTGCGCATCGCAGACACCACCTCGTCCAGCGTCAAGTCCGGCTGCTCCGCAATCAGCCCCAGCAAAAAATCCGCGTGCGCCTCCAGCGGCGAAGTGCTGCCGCCCCGCGGTTTCGCGGCACAGCGTCCCGTCTCGTGAAAGCACTTCGTCCATATGACCGCTGTGCTGGCGCTGATCTCGTAGTGTTCCGCCGCCTCACGCCGCGACGCGCCGCTTGCCACCCGAGCGATGACCCGTTCGCGCATATCCGCAGAATAAGCCTTCGGCATCTTTCCGCCTCCCAAAATCGAATCAATGCCGATAGACTCCCTCATCTACTCGCCCCTGGGAATCCTCCAACTCAATTGGGCCGAAACTTGCTCTAGGCGAAGGCAGCTTGCTCGCCTATCTCGTGAGCATGGCTTTGCGTGTCACTGAAATCCAGCGCGTGCTGAAACTCACCGGGAGCTTCTATCTTCATTGCGACCCAACTTCGAGCCATTACCTCAAACTCGTATTGGATGCCGTCTTTTGCTCGCAACGCGGAAACTTCATTAACGAAATTGTTTGGTGTTACGAGCTTGGTGGGCGAGTGTCGAAAAAAGCCTACGGCCGTCGGCATGACACCATCTTATTTTATACAAAGTCGGACAACCATACGTTCAACTTTGAAGATGTGCTCGACGAATGGAGCGAAAAGGGAAAGGCAAAATTCCGTTACAAGGATGAGAAAGGGAGCTACCGGCTTATTGGTCGCTTTCTGAAAGACAGCCCGATCAAGGGCCACCGTGACGTGAGCGAAGAATGGGAGAGGACGCACCCCGAGCTTGTCCAGCGATACTATATGAAAGCCGGGAAGGCTCAGGTTGATTTTTGGAACATCTCTCCGATCAATCAGGTTTCGCCAGAGCGGTTAGGCTACCCGACGCAAAAACCGGAAACGCTTTTAGAACAAATCGTCAAAGCATCAAGCAACCTAGGCGATACGATTTTGGATGCCTATTGCGGCTGCGGAACAACGGTCGCAGTAGCGCAAAGATTGAAACGAAAATGGATAGGCATAGACATCACCTATCAGTCGATTGCGCTTGTGCTACGCCGCCTTGAAAAAGGATTCGGCGCGGAAGTATTAGATGCAATTCAGACTGACGGCATCCCACGGGATATGAAGTCCGCCGCGGCTCTGGCACACAGAAAAGATGATCGGCTTCGCAAAGAATTTGAAAAATGGGCGGTGCTTACCTACACCAACAATCGCGCCATCATCAATGAGAAGAAGGGGGCGGATGCCGGAATAGATGGTCGCGCCTTTTTCATGACGGGAAAAAACGACAACGCAAAGATCATCTTTCAGGTCAAATCGGGAGGGGTGAAGCGCGGCGACATCGCCACGTTGCGCGGCGACATGGAAAGCGACGGAGCTATGTTGGCCGTGCTCATTACCCTTGAGGAACCGACCAAGCCAATGATTGAAGATGCCAAAAAGGCGGGCTCCTTCAAGCACGAAACGATGGGACACAGTTACGACAGGATCAGCATCGTGACGGTGCGGGAAATTGTTGAGGAAGGTAAGCGCCTCGAAATCCCAATGAGCCTTGAAGTCGTCGCCGCCGCCAAGCGGCAGGCAGAGGGCGATCAAATCGAGCTAATCTAGGTTTTGTGGGGCTTGACGGCCATGCCTACCGCTGGTATGAACTACCTTAAACTAGGCCATTCCGTATTTTTTCATGATCTCTTCGAGCGAAACTCCCTCGAGCTCTTTCGGGCGCGGATGGCGGGCCACACTCATGGGGCTACTCCCTTTAAATGCGTTTGATCGCGAATTTAGGCTAACGCGCTATTGTAAAACGTGCTCCACAATGACGCCAACGAGCGATTTGCCATAGACGAAAGTCGCATGAATGTCGTCGGACGATTTGAACGCGGCAGACTGGAATACCATTGCGAGCGCCTTGCGCGGCGGAAAGGCCTGCTGGTCTATCGGCGACAACCGCGGAAACAGAAGATAATCCAGGTATTTCGTAGTACCCGCTCGGATCGATTGATAATGCCAGGATCAATTCCAATCCCATGTGCAACTCGCGCGAATACTGCTAGTTTGCAACTTTGTGCGAGGCCACAACAACGCTCGCTGCCAGACCGCGCCAAGGTGGAGGAAGCCGATGCTGAACAAAACACCGCGCAACGGAAAGAACGGCAAGAAGACAAACAAGAACGGAAATAAGGCTCGGGGCGTCAGCGAACTGCCGAAAATCACCATCCATACCGACACACGCGAAATCCTCGCTCACGCCGCCAAAGAGGCTCGGCCAGATTACTTTATCGTCGACGTAGACGCCCACGTCACCGAGACGGCGTTCTGGTCCGAGGTCGTCGATCGCATGGACAGCGACGTCTATCGGCAGATGGCGCGCGCCTTCAAGGATCGCGGCCCCGCGCCGGGTCTCCTCAATGCGACGCCGGGGTTTTTACACCAGGACGTTTTCGGGCGAATTCCGCACCAGCAGCGCCTCGCCGAGGCAGTGCCGGGCGGCCGCACGCATGCGCAGGTGACGCTGGTCCAGCGCGCAATGGATTCGATGGGCATCGACTACATGGTGGTGTTCCCCACCCCGATGCTGGTGCTCGGCATGCATCCGCAGATCGAAACGGAGGTCGTTATCGGCAACGCCTTCAACAAATGGCTGACCGAGGAGATCCTTCCCCAGGATCAACGCATCAAGGCAATGCTGTACCTGCCGTTCAATCATCCCGAGGAGAGCCTCAAGGCAGTCGAGCGATACGCCGATAATCCGAGCGTTATCGGCTTCTCGGTGACCTCGACGCGCTTTCGCGCCGTCAATCACGACAGCTACATGCCGCTTTATTCAGCCATCCAGGCGAGCGGAAAGCCGCTGGCGTTCCATTCCGGCTTCCACTGGGGCGACCAGTCGATGCAGCAGTGCAATCGCTTCATCTCGATGCATTCGATCTCGTTCGTCTATTACAACATCATCCATCTCACCAACTGGATCATCAACGGCCTGCCGGAGCGCTTCCCGAAGCTCAAGGTGATTTGGATCGAGAGTGGACTTGCCTGGGTGCCGTTCCTGATGCAGCGCCTGGATTCCGAATACATGATGCGCTCATCGGAAGCGCCGCTGTTGAAGCGGCGGCCGAGCGAATACATCGCCGACATGTATTTCACCAGCCAGCCGCTGGAACGCTCGAACTTGGATCTTACCGAGGCGACCTTCAAGGCGATCAAGGCCGAAACGCAGCTGCTGTTCGCCTCGGACTGGCCGCATTGGGATTTTGATTTGCCAAACTCGATCACCACCCTGCCGTTCCTCGACGAACAAGCCAAGCGCAACATTTTGGGCTTTAACGCTGCACGGCTGTTCAACCTCGAAGTGCCGAAGCACAAGCAGATCAAGTCCGACAAATCGAAGAAGGCGCCGGCGGTGCGTGTGCCGGTTACGGCATAAACCGCCGTGTCCAAGGTGAAAACGGCTAAGCGCACAGCCAAACCCGGCGCCACGCCGGCACGCCGGCACGGTGCGTCGGCGGATTTCTGCGCCGTCGCGCGCAATGCACTCAAGCGCGGCGAGCCCGACGCGATCTCGGACAAAGCGCTGCAACAGGTTCTCACAGCTGCGGTGAAGGTCTATGCCGCCAAGATCGAGCGGCGCGGCCATGATGTCGCGCCTTTTGCGCAAGGCGCGGTGACGGCAACCGAAACGGTTGTGACCGCATGCGGCCTCATTCGTGCGGCCGATCTCAACATGTTCGACGTGGCGATCTGGTTTCATCGCCCGCCGGGAATTGAATGAAAGGAGCATTGGGATGGACGAAATCGCGGTTGGCAAGCTGACCGATATTACCGATGGCGACTATCGGGTTTTCGCCCTGGACAAGGTCGAAGTCGGCATCTTTCGCACCGGCAGTAAGGTGCTGGCCTACGAGAATCTCTGCCCGCATGCCGGCGGCCCGGTCTGCCAGGGCAAGATTTTCAATCAGGTCGAGGAAGTCATCACGCCCGACAAGAAAAGCGCGGGCTTGCGGTTCGGCAAGCAGCGCCACATCGTTTGTCCTTGGCACGGCTATGAATTCGATCTGGCGACCGGTTGCCATCCCGGCGATCCCTCGGTGCGGCTCACGCCGGTGCCGGTCGCCGTTCGCGACGGCCAGATTTACGTCAGCGTGCCGGATTAAGCCGGCATTTCGCTCAGCATCTGATCGGCGAGCTTTTCCGCGACCATAATGGTTGGGACATTGGTATTGCCACGCGGCACCGTCGGCATGATTGAGGCGTCGATGACGCGCAAGCCCTCGATGCCATGGACACGACCGGCGGGGTCGGTCACCGCATTGCGGTCGTCCGCGGCACCCATGCGGCAAGTCCCGACCGGATGGAACGTGCCCGCGACATTGTCCCGAATATGATCGGCCAGCGCCTCGTCGTCCTCGACCAGCGCGGAAAGATCGACCTTGCGGTCTGCCAAGGTCGCAAAGATCGGGCCCGCGAGCGGCGGGACGGCATCGACGAGTGCGGCGATGGCGGTGCTTTTGATCCGGTTTGCCGCCGTGATGCGATTGAGCCGTCGCAGTCTGTCGTTGAATTTGACCGGGAACGTCAGCGTCGTCATGGCTCGCACCGCGCTATGAGCCAGAATGTCGATGGAGCGGCGAAAGCCTTGCGCGAAGCGCTGTAGATCGAGGTCGTGACTGGTGAAATTGAACTCGACGCGCGGATAAGTCGCGGGTTCTGCCGTCACCAACGACACTCGGCCACGTGCCATTGGCTTGAGCAACGACGGCGCCAGATTAGCGACCTGATGCCCAAGCGGACTCCAGGACGTTTTGCACTGCACATTAAGATACATATCGGCCGGCGGCGCGCCGGGCAGCCCTGAGGAATAGCGAAACGCCGTCATCGGATGCGGCCGAATCTCTTTGGATTGCCGCGCACCAGGTTTTTGCAGCAACCCGATAAAGATAATGGCGTGATTGGAAAGATTTTCGCCGACGCCCGGCAAGTCAGCACGCACCGTAATGCCCAATTCGCGCAACACCGTCGCCGGTCCCAATCCGGCGCGCTGCAAAAATGCCGGCGAATGGATGCCGCCGAGCGAGATGACGATGTTGCGGCCGAAAAATTCCCTGGTCTCCCCGTCGATCGTAGCCGTGACGCCGCTCGCGCGGCGGCCGTCGAACAAAAGCCCGGTGACCAAGGCATTGGTGAGGATGCGCAGATTGCCGCGGCGGCGCACCTCGGCGGTGAGGTAGCAAATCGCCGCCGAGGCGCGCTTTTCCGGCCAATTGCTCATCGGCACCGCGCCGTAGCCGTCGCGAAAGTCGGAGTTCATATCGGCGACGAACGGAATCTGGCGTTCCTCGGCAAAAACATGCACCGCCTTCGCCAAAGGCGCCCAATCCGCTGCCTTGGTGCGGCGGATTGGCACCGGCCCGTGCCTGCCATGCAGCCTGCCGTCGAAATCGAGATCGTCTTCGAGCTTGCGGTAATAGGGCAGCACGTCGTCCCAACCCCAACCCGCCGCCCCGTGCACTTGCCACTCCGCATAATCGTCGGGCGTGCCGCGATAGGCGACCATGCCCATGACTGACGAGCCGCCGCCGATCACGCGGCCTTGTGAAAATCCGACCGGCGGCGAATTGTCCTTGCGCCGCCAATGCACCTTAAGCTCGGGCCAGAAATAGGCGTCGTTGTAGTAAGACCGCGGATAGGAATCGAGAATGTCCGCGGGCTCCGACCCCGGCGCCGCGTCGCGTCCTGCTTCGAGAAGAAGAACGCGGGTCGCAGAACGCGCCGACAGTCGGTTTGCCAGTACGCAGCCCGCCGCGCCGGCGCCGACGATGATGACGTCGAGGTTTTCCGTCATTTCAATTTCCAAACCCCCCAGCGAGACCGCTGCCGTTACGCCTGATCGGCGGCTTCCGAGCAATCGCCTTCGATTGAACATTGCCGCGGCATGCTTTACTGGATCGGCGGCTGGCGCAAGCTTGGCCGGTTCACTTACCGGAAAATGGTACCGACCATGACAACAGCACCGCATGGCGTGATCGCCGCGATCGCAACCGCAATTGACGACAAGGGCGAACCAGACTGTGGACGCTCGACCGCCCTGGCGCGCTTTCTCCTAGATACGGGATGTGACGGACTTAATGTCCTCGGTACAACCGGCGAGGCGACGTCGTTCTCGCTCGACCAACGCCGGCGAGTGATGACCGCCTACGCCAAAGCTGGATTGCCGCTCGACAGGATGATGGTGGGAGCCGGCGCGGCGGCGGTGGCCGACGCCATCGCGCTCACCCGACATGCCGGTGAACTCGGATTTGCCGGTGCGCTTATCTTGCCGCCATTCTACTATAAAGGTGTGCACGACGACGGGCTGGTCGCCTATGTCGAAGCCATTGTCGCGGCGACCGCCGCCCATCCCATACCAATTTACCTTTATCACTTCCCCGCGCAGTCGGGGCTGCACTGGCACGTCGCCTTGATTCGCCGCCTGCTGAATACCTTCGGCGAACGCATCGTCGGCCTTAAGGATTCCTCCGGTGATATGGCCTATGCCCGCGAAGCGGCAAGCGTGCTGCCGCGTTTTAAGGTTTTTCCCTCGACCGAGGCGGTGTTGCCGGACGCCCGATCCGGCCCCTTCGCAGGCTGCATTTCCGCGACCGCCAATCTCAATGCCGACTTGTGTGCGCGCGCCTACCGCTTGGGCGACGCTGCAGCGCTCGCCGAAGCCGTTGCGATCCGCAAACTGTTCGACGGCAAGCCGCTGGTCCCTGGGGTGAAGGCCCTCCTCGCCCATATTCACGCCGAGCCGCAATGGGCGCGGGTCGAGGCGCCGCTTTCGGCTTTCCCGGCGGCTGACCGCACGGCAGTGATTGCGGGTTACGACACGGTCCGGGCCAAACGCGTTGCTTAGACCGTCACACCGCATGCCCACTGGTAGCGGCGTTGACGCTGCGGTCGCCCGCCCCTATAAGCCCCGCTCTCATTCAAATTAGCGAACGTTCAACAGTCCATGGCCAATACCAAGTCCGCCAAAAAGGCCGCCCGCCAAATCGCGCGCCGCACCGTCATCAATAAATCGCGCCGTTCGCGCGTCCGCTCGGCCATGCGCAAGGTCGAGGAGGCACTCGCCGCCGGCGACCGCTCCCGGGCGCTCGCCGCCATGGCGGAAGCCGAGCCGGCGCTCATCCGCGCCGCGCAAAAGGGCATCGTGCACCGCAATGTGGCCCGCCGTACAGTCTCGCGGCTCACTCAACGGATCGCCAAGCTCGGCAAAAGATAATTTTCGGCGACTTCGCTCCGAAAATTTTCCACCCTTCGTGGATCCTGTTGTGGATAGCCACCAAGCTGTTGCATTATTGTCACGCAGTTCACAATGATAGCAGGCGACCGTAATCTCGGTCGTTCCTCGCCCGGCAAAAGCATCGATTTTATTTGTTCCGAAAGAGTTGGCGGCGGGTTACCCCAAGAAAACGTCCAGAATAATCGATGACCACGGAATGACTTATTAGACACGGCGGGAGTCGGACTTTGAGTCGGCACGATTCCAAGCGTGTCCGGTCTTATTTGGTCCGGTGGGCAATTTGGAACATGACAGACTGATTACGATTCCGAAGGCGCGCTGAATCCCTCGTGGAGTCAATGATTTGGGCATGCCCTCGCCATGTCAGGTGACGCCGTTTGTTGCCGTCGCATCTAAAAGTGCAATATTGACGCGGTTTTTTTGCTGTTGCGGCCTGCATTTCGCGTGTTAACTTTCGTTTCCTTCGGTTCCGAAGGTCTTCAACAAGTCGGTCTAAGCGACAACTCATCGAGTATGGGTGCGGGTGAGGTTTGTCTGGTCGCATGCGTTCCGACCTTGTCGTGGCACTGAGTACTGAGCGGCGAGCGTAGATGGTATCCGCCGATCTTGTGGGAAAACGCAAATAGAAGTCTCGCAGCCGCGCTGCACGAAGAGCCAGTGATAACCATCGAATCTGGGAGCGATGGAGGTGGGGCATGATGACGACAATCCGCAATCCGTTATTGACTGCAGGCATCGAGAGGCATTGGCCTAGAGCCGCGTCCGGCAGGCAAGCGTAACTCTGCATTCGGTAGGTGGCCGCTTCGCCGCGCGCCCAGCCTACTCTTCTTTCCTCAGTGAGTTGCGTTCGGCAATGCCGGGCCGTGTGAGATCGACCCGTTCCTCACATGCCCGGTAATCCTCCTGCGAAGAAAAGCGGACCGATATGACAAACAGCACGGATCAGGAGCGCTGGCGGCAGGTGAAAGCGCGGTTACGTTCCGAACTTGGCGAAGATGTGTTCAACAGCTGGTTCGGGCGCATGGAACTCGAAGCCGCGGACAACGGCGTGCTTCGCCTTTCGGTGCCGACGCGCTTCCTGCGCAATTGGATCCAATCGCATTACAGCGAGCGCGTGCTAGCCAAATGGCAAGAGGACGTCCCCGGCATCACCCGTCTGGAATTGAGCGTTCGGTCGGCCACGATCAAACTGCCTTCAGTCAAATCCAAGGCGGCGGAGCCGCTGACACCGTCGCGCGACGCCCGCGACGGAATGGCCGGCAACGGCGACATGCGCGCCAGCGTGCCTTTCATGAGCGTGCACGAAGCACTCGGCGGTTCACCGCTCGATCCCCGTCTCTCATTCGAGACGTTCATCATCGGCCGCTCCAATACGCTTGCGCACGCCGCAGCGAAACAGGTCGCCACCTGCCGGCGAGGCGAAGCGCTGATGTTCAACCCGCTTTACACCCACGCCGCCGTAGGACTGGGCAAAACCCATCTGCTGCAGGCGATTACCTGGGCCGGCAACAATGGCGGTGACCGCAAAATTCTCTACCTGACCGCCGAAAGATTTATGTACGGCTTTGTCTCGGCATTGCGAACCCAAACTACCCTTGCGTTCAAGGAGGCGGTGCGCGCCATCGACGTGCTTGTGATCGATGATCTACAGTTCCTTCAAGGCCGCTCGACCCAGGCCGAGTTCTGCCACACGCTGAATGCGCTCATTGACGCCGGCCGTCAGGTCGTCATCGCCAGCGACCGCCCGCCAGCCGATCTCGAAAGTCTCGATGATCGCGTCCGGTCGCGACTCGCCGGCGGACTGGTTGTGGAGATCGGCTCGCTTGGGGAAGAATTGCGGCTCGAAATCCTCAAGAGCCGGATCGCCGCCGCGCGCAGCCATCACCCGGGCTTCGAGGTGCCGGCGCCGGTGTTGGCCTTCATTGCCAAATCGGTAACGCATAACGGCCGCGACCTCGAAGGCGCCGTCAACCGGTTGCTGGCGCACAGCAAGCTCACCGGCCAGCCGGTGACTCTGGAAATGGCCGAACACGAAATGCGCGACCTGATCCGGCCGGCTGAGCCAAAACGTGTGCGCATCGAGGACATCCAGCGCATCGTGGCGCGCCAATACAACGTGAGCCGGGCCGATCTCTTGTCGTCGCGACGCACCGCCAACGTCGTGCGGCCGCGGCAGGTGGCGATGTACCTGGCAAAGGTGCTGACGCTGCGCTCGCTGCCCGAAATCGGCCGCCGCTTTGGCGGGCGTGACCACACCACGGTCCTGCATGCCGTGCGCAAAATCGAGAATTTGGCCGGCAACGATAGCGCGTTTGCGGAGGAGATCGAGGCGCTCAAACGCCAGCTTCAGGATTGATCAGGCCCAAACGGCGGCTCCCGAAACCTGTAAAAAGATAGGGAAAAGGCCAAGTCGAGCCCCACCCGGCCTTGCCGAAAGCGCCGTCGCACGCCACTTTTGTCGTCCGCTAGGCGTTTGTCAGCCCGTGCAACGGATTTCGCGATGAAGGTTACTGTAGAGCGTTCCGAGTTGCTGAAATCGTTGGGCCACGTCCACCGCGTGGTCGAGCGCCGCAACACCATTCCGATTCTCGCCAATGTGTTGTTAAACGCCGACCGTGCCAGGCTGGCGCTGAAGGCCACCGACCTTGATGTCGAAGTCACCGACGCGATTGCCGCCGAGGTCGGACCGGGCGGATCGACGACAGTACCGGCGCATATGTTCTTCGACATCGTGCGCAAGCTCCCGGAGGGGGCGCAGATCGTTCTGGAATCCTCCGGCGATCGGGCGGCGCTCTCGATACGCGCCGGCCGCTCGCGCTTCACGCTGCAGACGTTGCCGGAAAGCGATTTTCCCGACCTCGCGCCTGGTGAGATGACCCACAAGTTCACACTCAAGGCGGCCGATCTGAAGCGGCTTATCGACAAGACGCAATTTGCCATCTCGACCGAGGAGACGCGCTACTATCTCAACGGCATCTACCTGCACGCCGCCGGCTCGGCCAAGGCGCAAACCTTGCGCGCGGTCGCGACCGACGGCCATCGCCTCGCGCAAATGGAGTTTGAATTGCCGAAGGGCGCCGCCGGCATGCCGGGCGTGATCGTCCCGCGCAAGACCGTCGGCGAAGTGCAGCGCCTTTTGGAGGATGGCGAGTCCGAAGTCGCCATCGAACTGTCGCCGGGAAAGATCCGCTTCACCATTGGCCAGACGATCCTGACCTCGAAATTGATCGACGGCACGTTCCCCGATTACGGCCGCGTCATCCCGCTCGCCAATGACAAGGAGTTGGTCGTCGACAAAAAGGAATTCGAGGCGGCGGTCGATCGTGTCTCCACGGTATCGAGCGAGCGGGGCCGCGCCGTCAAACTGTCGATCACCGGCGGCAAATTGCTGTTGTCGGTGACAAACCCCGACTCGGGCAGCGCCAATGAGGAGCTCGAAGTCGAGTACGCGGCCGACCCGATCGATATCGGCTTCAACTCGCGCTACCTGCTCGATATCGCGGCGCAGATCGAGAGCGAGGCCGCGGTGCTAAAGCTCGCCGATCCCGGTTCGCCGACGCTGATCCAGGACAAGGAACCGCACGGCGCGCTCTACGTGCTGATGCCGATGAGGGTTTGACCGGGATCAAGTATCGGCAGTCAGGGATCAAGAAGAACGCCTTGATTCCTGACAACTGAATGACTGATTCCTGAAAACCTAATGCTTGCACTCGTTCGCCGCCTCACGCTGACCAATTTCCGCAATTATCACGCGGCATCGCTTGAAGCCGATGCGAAAACAATTGTACTGGTCGGACCGAATGGCGCCGGCAAGACCAATCTGATCGAAGCGATTTCCTTCTTTGCTCCCGGCCGCGGCTTGCGTCGCGCCACACTCGACGAGGTGGCCTTCAGCGAGGGTGATGGTTCCTGGGCGGTCGCCGCCGAGATCGAGGGCGCGCTGGGGCTGGCTACTTTGGGCACCGGCGTCGAGCGGCCGCTCGAAGACGACGCCGCAATCTCGCGCAAATGCCGGATCGACCGCGAGCCCGTCGCGTCGGCCGCCGCGTTTGCCGATCACGTGCGCGTGGTCTGGCTGGTGCCGGCGATGGATGCGCTGTTTACCGGCGCACCATCGGAACGCCGGCGCTTCCTGGATCGGCTGGTGCTGGCGGTCGATGCCGAACATGGCAGCCGCGTCAACGCGCTGGAGCGGTCGCTGCGTTCGCGTAATCGACTGTTGGAGGAATCGCGACCCGATGCGCACTGGCTCAATGCAGTCGAACATGAGACCGCCGAGCTTGCCGTGGCGGTCGCCGGTCTGCGGGCGGAAACGGTGCGCCGGCTCGGCGCCGTGCTGGCTAGCCGCAAGCACTCGGCCTTCCCGGCCGCCGCAATCGCCCTCGATGGCTGGATGGAACAGCTCATCGCCGACCATCCCGCCGCCGAACTCGAGGAACGCTACCGCGCAGTGCTGCAGGACAATCGCGTGCGCGATGCGGCTGCCGGGCGCACCCTCGACGGTCCGCATCTGACCGATCTCAAGGTCACGTATGCGGATAAGGACATCGCAGCTGCCGATGCCTCTACCGGAGAGCAGAAGGCGTTGCTGATCGGGCTCGTGCTTGCTCACGCCCGTTTGATTACCGACATGACCGGCTTCTCGCCGATCCTGCTACTGGACGAGGTCGTCGCGCATCTTGATCCGGCGCGGCGGCACGCATTGCATGTGGAACTCGCGCAACTCGGTAGCCAAGTCTGGATGACCGGCGCGGACCCCTTGCTTTTTAACGAGATCGACGAGACCACTGCATTGGTAGAAGTGAGTTCCGGCCGGCTGCAGCCGAAAGCGCGAAACTCTTAGGAACTTACGGTTCCAAATCGTCGCGGAAATTTGTCGATGCCATCAATTCCTTCCAGTCCGGGAACAACACTGCGCGAAGCCTCTTAATCCGAAGGAGCAGGAAATGTCCGATACCTGACAAAGGCCGATAATAATGCCGGAACAGGCCGAAGACTTGATCGTCCGGAACTTGATCGAAGCTCTGGAACGGCTGCGCGAGGATCTCGATCGCATGGAACTTTGGGCGGCTGCACTGGGTTCGTTCCAGCACCCGATTCCCGAGTACCGGCCCGGCGACCAGCATTTGCTCAAGCCTCAGGCGCACCGCCCCGAATTCTGACGGCCGGCGCTCGCATGTCATCTTTTCGCGCTTGTCAAAGCATTGACCGCTGCGGCGCTTCCGCGGCCGAATCAGGGCCCGATTCGGACTTACCAAAACCTTGAAAAATCGCGATTTGACAATATCTTAACGACGGTGGTTTTGCCGTGTACGCGACCCTGTTTTCGTGTACAAGATTCGCTGATTCATCTACTGTTTTTGCCGTTGATTCGAGAGCTTACCGTAATGGCCGAACCCGTCCGAAAACAAAGCCCCGCACCTTCCGATTACGACGCGGAATCGATCAAGGTGCTCAAGGGGCTCGATGCCGTGCGCAAGCGGCCGGGTATGTATATCGGCGATACCGACGACGGCTCAGGCCTCCATCACATGGTCTATGAGGTCGTCGACAATGCGATTGACGAGGCGCTTGCCGGCTTCGCCAAGGAAGTCATCGTCAGGCTCAATCCGGATGGTTCGTGCACCGTGCGGGACGATGGCCGCGGCATTCCGACCGACATCCACAAGGGCGAAGGGGTGTCGGCCGCCGAAGTCATCATGACCCAGCTTCATGCCGGCGGAAAATTCGACCAGAATTCTTACAAGGTTTCCGGCGGCCTGCACGGCGTCGGCGTCTCGGTGGTCAATGCGCTGTCGAGCTGGCTCAAGCTCACCATTTGGCGCGACGGCCAGGAACATTTTATGGAGTTTGCCAATGGCGAGGCGGTTGCTCCGCTTGCCGTCGTCGGCGCCGCTCGCGACAAGCGCGGCACCGAGGTGACGTTCTTGCCGTCGAAGAAGACTTTCACCATGACGGAATTCGATTTCGCCACGCTGGAGCACCGGCTGCGCGAACTCGCCTTCCTCAATTCCGGCGTGACCATTGTCCTTTCCGACATGCGCCATGCCGTCGAGAAGCGCGAGGAAATGCGCTATGAGGGCGGCGTCGAGGCCTTCGTCAAATATCTCGATCGCAACAAAACGCCGCTCATCCCGCAGCCGATTGTCATCACGGCCGAGCGCGAGGGCGTCGCAGTCGATTGCGCGATGTGGTGGAACGACGGTTACCACGAGACCGTGCTGTGCTTCACCAATAACATCCCGCAGCGCGACGGCGGCACGCATCTGGCGGGCTTTCGCGGCGCGCTGACGCGCCAAGTCACCGGTTATGCCGAATCCGGCGGCGTCGCACGCAAGGAAAAGGTTGCGCTCACCGGCGACGACTGCCGCGAGGGCTTGACCGCGGTGCTTTCGATTAAAGTCGCAGACCCGAAATTTTCCTCGCAGACCAAGGACAAGCTGGTCTCCTCCGAGGTGCGCCCCGCGGTCGAAGGTATTGTCAACGACATGCTCAAGGCCTGGTTCGAGGAGCATCCGTCGGAAGCCAAGATCGTCGTCGGCAAGGTGATCCAAGCCGCCGCCGCCCGCGAAGCGGCGCGCAAGGCGCGGGAAATGACACGCAAGAGCGCGCTCGGCATCACCTCGCTGCCCGGCAAGCTCGCCGATTGTCAGGAGCGCGATCCGGCCAAATCGGAACTGTTCATTGTCGAGGGTGACAGCGCCGGCGGCAGCGCGAAGCAGGGCCGCAATCGGGAATTTCAGGCCGTCTTGCCGTTGCGCGGCAAAATCCTCAACGTCGAACGCGCGCGCATGGACAAGATGCTCTCGTCCGAGCAGATCGGCACTTTGATCACCGCGCTCGGCACCGGCATCGGCACCGACGAATTCGCCATCGACAAGCTGCGCTACCACAAGGTCATCATCATGACCGACGCCGACGTCGACGGCGCCCATATCCGCACTCTCTTGCTAACCTTCTTCTACCGGCAGATGCGCGAGATCATTGACCGCGGCTACCTCTACATTGCCCAGCCGCCGCTCTACAAAATCGCGCGCGGCAAGTCCGAGCAATATCTCAAGGATGAGCGGGCGCTCGAGGACTTTCTGATCGATACCGGGATCGAAGAGGCGACGCTGCGCTTGTCCTCCGGCGAAGTGCTGGCTGGCAACGATCTCCGTAAGCTGGTCGAGGACTCGCGCGCGATCCGCAATCTGCTGCGCGGCCTGCACAGCCGGTACAATCGCCAGGTCGTGGAACAAGCCGCTATCTTGAGCGTGCTTAACCGCGACATTTTCGGCGATCCGCAGAAGGCTGTTGCAGCGGTGCCCTATATCGCCAAGCGGCTCGATGCGCTGTCGGACGAGACCGAACGCGGCTGGCAAGGCCAATTCACCGAAGGCTCAGGCTTCCAGTTCGAGCGCACGGTGCGCGGCGTCAAGGAAGTCGCTGTCATTGACCAGGCGCTGCTCGGCTCCGCCGATGCCCGCAAGCTCGATGAGTTCGCGCCGTCGCTGCAAAAGGTTTTCCCGCGGCCGACGCCGCCCGCGATGCTGCGGAGGAAGGACGAGGAGATGGCCATTCACGGCCCGGTTGGGCTGTTCGAAGCCGTCATTGCCGCCGGCAAAAAGGGCGTGGCGCTGCAGCGCTACAAAGGTCTTGGCGAAATGAACCCTTCCCAGCTCTGGGAGACCACGCTCGACACCAATGCGCGCACCATGTTGCAAGTCAGCGTCAAGGAAATCGACGAGGCCAACACCATCTTCGACGAACTGATGGGCGACAAGGTCGAGCCGCGCCGCGTCTTCATCGAGGAGCATGCGCTGGCCGCCAGCGTGGATGTGTGACGGCTCCAGACGTCATTCCGGATTGCCGCGCAGCGGCAAGTTCGGAATCCATACTCGCTGACCAGTGGTTATGGATTTCGGGCTCCTCGCGGAGCTTGTCATCGGGCGGGCCACTTCGGGCCGGACCCGTTGGCTCGGCCCCGGAATGACAAGTCTCAAAACAAATCGAAATATTCGTTCTGCTCCCAGGCGGAAACGTCGCCGCCGCCGGGCGCGGCCATTGCTTCGGCCTTAAAGCGCGCGAACTCGGCGTCCTTGAGCCGCGCGTAGTAATCGATGAAGGCTGCGCCGAAAGCTGTTCTGAAAACTTCGCTCGCCCGCAGCGCGGCGAGCGCTTCGCCGAGGTCTTTCGGCAGGGCCGGAGCCTTGCACTCGTACGGCGTGTCGGCCGATCGCCCCGGATCGCGTTTTTGTACCATGCCATCAAGGCCGGAGTAGATCTGCGACGCGATGTAGAGATACGGATTGGCCGCCGGCTCGCCGGCGCGGTTTTCCAGATGCGTCGCCGGATCGCCCGGCTGGCCGAGCACGCGCACCATGACGCCGCGATTGTCGCGCGCCCAGATCGCGCGATCAGGCGCCAGCGTATAGGCCCGATAGCGCTTATAGCCATTGACGGTCGGCGTGGTGAAAGCAGCGGCAGCCCGGGCGTGCGCTAATAGTCCGCCGAGGAAGCGCAGGCCGACGGCGGAAAGTCCGTCGCGCACGTTGCCCATGAACGCATTGGTCCCGCGCTTGCGATCGACCAAAGACTGATGCAGGTGCCAGCCCGAGGAAAACAGATTGGCCAGCGCGGGCCGGCACATGAAGCTTGCCTGACAACCATTGCGCCGCGCGATTTGCTTGGCCGCGGCGCGAAACAAGATCATCGTATCGGCGGCAGCAAGAGCCCCTTGCGGACGAAAGGTGAATTCGCATTGGCTCGGGCCCAGTTCGACTTCGAGCGAGCGTAGCGGCAGGCCGAGCGCGATGATGCCGCGGCGGATCGGCTCCAGCGCCGCGTCGATCTGGTCGTAGCGGCTCTCGGTCAGATACTGGTAGCCCTGGTTGAGCAGAGAAACCTCGGGCGCTTGCGGCGGCCAGGTTGCGTCGGCAGGCGCCAGCCGCGGGTGCTCCAGCTTGAACAGATGAAATTCGACTTCGAGGCCGGCGAGAAAGTCGAAGCCCTCCCGCTCCAGCTTCGCCAGCGCGTCGCGCAAAATCTGCCGCGTCGAAAACGGCACCGGCTTGCCATTGGTAAAATAAATGTCGCAGAGGAACCAGCCGGTATTTGGCACCCATGGCAGCACGCGGAACGCCGCCGGGTCCGGCACCATGATGAAATCGCCGCCGCCCTGCATTTCAGCCATGCCGAAGCCACCGCCCGGCGTGAACACGGGGAAGGCGGTCTTGTGCGCGGTATCCTTGGCGAGGAGCGTTGTGGTCATGGTGACGCCGCTCGCCATCATTGCCGGCGCGTCCGCCGCGATCACCGTTTTGCCGCGCAGCACACCATGCTGATCGGCGAACGAGAAGCGGACGAGCTCGAGTTTTTCCCTCTTGATCGCCTGCGCGACCGCCTTGGCCTGCCGCGCTTGTTCGTCGCTCCACAAGTCGTGACGCGCGACGAAACCTGCACCAGTAGAACGACGTGGGGCCATTACAAACAGTCATTCCGGCGCGCCGCAAAGCGGCGAGTGCGCAATCCATAATCACAGACCGGGAATAGCAATTCCGGGCCCGCGCCGGAGCCAGCCATCGGGCCGGCCACTTCGGGCCGGACCCGTTGGGCCCGTCCCGGAATGACGAATTCAATGCCCATTCGCCCAGCTTTTCGTCTCTTGCCGGCCGCGATCGATGCGCTGCCAATAGCCCTGCCAATCGGCGGCAGGCCCGATGCCGTCGACGCAGGCCGGCCCGGTGATGCTCTGTGCTTCCGCGCGATCGAGCACCATCATCGGCCGCTCGCCCTTGCCGGAGCGCTCGATCGCCTGGCGTAACAGCCTCCGGTAGGCGCTGATCGCCTTGTCAGACGTGCCGAGATGCTCCTGGGTGCGGTCCTGGATGGTGCCCATGGATTCGCAGGCCCATTGATCGTGCACGTTGATGTCGGTGCCCATGCCGGTATAGGTCGCGTGGTGCTGCTCGTGGGCGTCGAAGCCGTAATCGTTGCTCTTGTTCTTGCGCGGCACGTAATCCGGCAACTGATAGAGTTCGAGCCGCTGGCGGCGCATCTCGTTCTTGTCGACCGGCGCGCCGAACGATGTGAAGATGGCGTACCAGTAGTGCTTCACGTCGTCGATCGGCACGTGCCATTGCGATATCGTCATTTCCCTGCTCATCGGGATGATGAACCCGTTGGGAAAAATCAGATTGGTGACGCGCACATGCGCTTTGTCGCCGCTGATTTGCCGCAGCGTGATCAGCCGGAAACCGTAATCGGTCGGCTCGATCTCGATGCGCGGCCGCGGAAATTCGCGCATGATCCGCGTCATCGGCATTTCCGAATCCTTTGACTTGTCGCGGAACATCTTGCCGTAGCCGCGGTCAGGATCCTCGTCTTCGAAAAAGCGATGCAGGAACGAGGTGTGCACCGGATCGATGCCGACTTCGAGCGATTGCAGCCAGTTGCAATCGATCATGCCCTTGAAGGCGAAGGTATGCGTCGACGGCGCAACGAAGCAATCAAAATGCGGAAAGGCCGGCGGTTCGCCGTTGCCGAGATAGGCGAACAGAATGCCGTTGCGTTCCTCGACCGGATAGGACTTTTGCCGGATATTGGCGCAGAGATTGCTGTTGTCGGGCTCGGCCGGCGTTTGCAGGCATTGCCCGTTGACGTCAAACAGCCAGCCATGGAACGCGCAGCGCAGTCCGCCGTCTTCGAGCCGGCCGAATGCGAGATCGGTGCCGCGGTGAGGACAATGGCGGCCGATCAGTCCGTACCGGCCTTTATCGTCCTTGAAGGCGACAAGGTCCTCGCCAAGAAGACGCACCGGTCTCACCGGCCGGTTGCCGGTGAGCTCGTCGACCAGCGCCGCCGGCTGCCAGTAGCGGCGCATGAGGCGACCCGCCGCGGTGCCGGCTGCGGTCCGGGTCATGAAGTCGTTCTGTTCCGCGCTTAACATCGGCAGCACCTCGCCGCACGGCTCGAATGAGCGGCCAGAATGCTTATACGATGGTCAGCGATAGGCTGGAAGCTGATGGCGCCGGCCCGAATGGATGCGCAGCGTTCAGCGCCCCGATGTGATCGTGCCGCGTTCGGTCAATACAATCCACTGACCGTTCTGACGCTTGATCGAATCGACCCGCCCGACGCCGGGAAGCGTGCTGCCCTCGCCGACGTCGAACATGGCGCCGTAACGGCTCTCGACCAAGGCGCGGCCGCCTTGCACATCCTGCACGATCCAGTCCTGCAAAACTCTGTCCGTCAGCTTCGGCGTTGCGGCCGGCGGCGATGTCGTCGCAATCGAACCCGTGGTTTCGGCCGAAGCGAGGGAGCGCTGATCGAGCTTGTCGAGCCGGTCCGAAAGCTTCGCCAGCTGTCCCATGCTGCTGCGCGTCGTGCTGTCGAGATTGGCCTTGATCGCAGAAAGCTCGGCAAGCTCAAGCTTGGTCTGCCGCATCGCGTCGGTCGTCGTCTGCACGTTCGCGGCCGGCGCGGCCGGATCCAACAACCGCACTAGCCCGGTGCCCGACACCGATCCGACAAAGGAGCCGAACGCTGCGGCAAAGGCGACCGATGCAGCGAGCATGAGAAAACGCGATGAATGTGCGGGCGACGAGGTGGCGATTGTCTCTTCGGCAGCGTCGCCAACTTTCTCATCGACTGCTTCGTCTGCGCCGGCGCCGAGCTTCGGCGCCACGACCATTGGCAAGTTCATCCCCACGGCTTCGCTCCCGTCTTGAGTAGCGGCGTCAGATCGCGCCTTCTCGGTGTCGCCGGCGCTGTCGTCCGGGTTCTCGGCCATGTTGGGATCTCCGGAATTACGGTTGCCAAGTCGTTAACCGCGTTCGGTTAGTAATTGGTTACCGGAGAGAGTTGATCCGCCCCTACGGCGCGAAACAAAGCGGGGAGACGAAATTCTAAAGCGCCAAACCGTTCTCGCGCGCGAGATCTTTGAGGGGTGTTTCCGGACGCGCTCCGAGGTGCTGGATCACTTCGGCAGCGGCCAGCGCGCCGAGCCGGCCGCAGGTGCGGTCGTCGGCGCCACGCGCGAGGCCGGAAAGGAATCCGGCGGCGAACAAGTCCCCTGCCCCGGTCGTGTCGACGACGCGCTCGACCGGAAAGGCCGGCACCGCCTCGGCGCCGTCCGGTCCGACGACGAGGCAACCCTTTTCGCTGCGCGTCACCACCGCGACATCGATATCGGCGCGCAAGGCGGCGACCGCGGCGTTGAAATCCGAGCTCTGATAAAGGCTATGCAGCTCCGCCTCGTTGGCGAAAATCAGATCGACGGTGCGCGAGCGCATCAGCTGCAAAAACTCATCGCGCCACCGGTCGACGCAGAAGGCGTCCGACAACGACAGCACCACCTTGCGACCGGCCTCGTGCGCGATCTTCGCCGCCTTGAGAAACGCGTCTTTGGCGTTCTTCGGATCCCACAAATAGCCTTCGAGATAGACCACGGCGCTGGCCGCGATTGCCGCGGCGTCGATATCGCCGGGATGCAGCTCCTGCGCAGCGCCCAAATACGTGTTCATGGTGCGCTCGCCGTCGGGCGTCACCAGCACATAGCAGCGGCCGGTCGAAGGGCCATCGGCCGCCGGCGCCGTCGCAAAGCTCACGCCGGCGGCGCGGATATCGTGGCTGAAGGCGCGACCGAGCCCATCCGCCTTGATCTTGCCGACGAAGGCCGTGCGCGCGCCGAACGAAGCCAGGCCGACAATCGTGTTCGCCGCCGAGCCGCCGGAAGTTTCCACCGCCGGACCCATGGCATCATAGATCGCGTGGGCTCGGGTTTCGTCGATCAGGGTCATGCCGCCCTTGCGCATGCCCTGCGCCAGCAAAAAATCCTCCTCGGCACGGGCAATGACGTCGACGATCGCATTGCCGATGCCGAGAACGTCGAAGAGGGTCGAAGTCATACTGGCGTCTCGGGCGTTCTCGCGGCGGGAGGCGCACTATAGCGGCCGGCCCTTGCAGGACAAGCCGACGCCGTGGCATTGGACACGCGATTTGGGACACGCGATCCACACGGGACTTTCGCAGGTTTACAAAGTCATGGCGTTCAAGGAATTGGTTTTTTCCGGCGTGCAGCCGACCGGCAATCTGCATCTCGGCAATTATCTCGGCGCCATCAAGCGCTTTGTCGAATTGCAGGACCGTTACGACTGCATTTATTGCGTTGTCGACCTGCATGCCATCACGGTGTGGCAGGAGCCCACCGAGTTGCCGCACGCCATTCGCGAAGTGGCGGCTGCCTTCATGGCTTCCGGCATCGATCCTGAAAAGCACATCGTGTTCAACCAGAGCCAAGTCGCCGAGCACGCCGAGCTTGCCTGGGTGTTCAATTGCGTCGCGCGCCTCGGCTGGCTCAACCGCATGACCCAATTCAAGGAGAAAGCCGGCAAGGACCGCGAGAATGCGTCAGTCGGCCTTTACGCCTATCCGACGCTGATGGCGGCCGATATTCTGGTTTATCGGGCGACCCATGTGCCGGTCGGCGAGGACCAGAAGCAGCATCTCGAACTGTCGCGCGACATCGCGCAGAAATTCAACAACGACTTTACCCAATCGATCCGGCGGAAAGGCTACGGCGAGGCTTTGTTTCCGCTGCCCGAACCACTGATCACCGGCGAAGCGACGCGCGTCATGTCGCTGCGCGACGGTTCGAAGAAAATGTCGAAATCGGATGCCTCCGATTTTTCCCGCATCAATCTTACCGACGATGCCGATGCCATCGCGCAGAAAATCCGCCGCGCCAAGACCGATCCCGAGCCGCTGCCCAGCGAGGAAAAGGGGCTGGCGTCGCGGCCCGAGGCCGACAACCTGGTCGGCATCTACGCGGCACTTGCCGGCACCAACCGCGCCGGCGTGCTGGCGCAATTCGGCAATGCGCAGTTCTCGACGTTCAAATCGGCATTGACCGATCTTGCCGTCGCCAAGCTCGGTCCGATCGGGGCGGAGATGAAACGGCTCCTTGCCGATCCCGTGGCCATCGACGCAGTGCTGGCGGACGGCGCGGCGCGGGCGCAAAAAATCGCCCGGCAGACGATGAACGCCGTTAAGGACGTGGTTGGCTTCGTGCGATCGTAGGCTCCAAGCCCCGCTCTTGAACATTCCAAGGCAATTCGCCACCTATTATGATATATTTACGTCAGTTACGGCGTGGCTTGAACGCCAAGCCGCAAGGTGACGGAGGACAACATGTTCATCCAGACCGAAGCGACACCGAACCCGGCGACCCTGAAATTCCTGCCGGGACGGCCGGTGCTCGAAAACGGCACGCTCGATCTGCGCGACGCCGAACAAGCCGAACAGTCGCCGCTCGCCGAGCGGCTATTCGGCATTTCCGGCGTCAGCGGGGTGTTCTTCGGCTCCGATTTCATCACCGTGACCAAGAGCGCCGGCGAGTGGCAGCAGCTCAAGCCGATGATCCTCGGCGCCATCATGGAGCATTTCATGTCCGGCGCGCCGCTTGTGAATGAGGGCGGCGCCGAGCGGATCGACGGTGACGAATTCTTCGATGCCGCCGACGCCGAGACCGTGGCCACGATCAAGGAACTAATCGAAACGCGGGTGCGGCCGGCAGTCGCCAATGACGGCGGCGACATCACCTTCCGCGGTTTCAAGGACGGGATCGTCTACCTCAACATGAAGGGCGCCTGCTCGGGCTGCCCGTCGTCGACGGCGACGCTGCGTCACGGCATCCAAAATTTGCTGCGCCATTTCATCCCCGACGTCACCGAAGTCCGGCCGATGTGAGCTGCTCATGTGACTTGTCTGGGCCGGCGTGGCGCGCCGGCCGGCGGCCCGATGCGACTCTCCATGCGCGTGCTCGCCATTGATACAGCGCTGGCGGCCTGCTCCGCAGCCGTGCTCGACACGGCGCATGGCGCCATCGTCGCAAGCGAAAGCCTGCCGATGATCCGCGGCCACGCCGAGGCGCTGATGCCGCTCATCGCCCAAGTGATGAAGGCGTCCGGCCTGACCTTTTCCGATCTCGACCGCATTGTCGTAACGACTGGTCCCGGCAGCTTCACCGGTCTGCGCGTCGGCATATCGGCCGCACGCGGGCTTGGGCTGGCGACCGCTATTCCAGTGGTCGGCGTGTCGACGCTTTCCGCTCTGGCCGCCCCTTATCTCGGCGTGGACGATAAAAATCCGGTCATTGCCGCCATCGATGCGCGGCACGGGCAGGTTTATTTGCAGGTTTTTGGTCCCGGCGGGCGGACACTTGTGTCGCCGCGGCTCGCGCCTGTGAGCGAAGCGGTGCGGGCGGCATCCGACGCGCCAGCCCGGATCGTCGGCTCAGCTGCGCAAACGGTCGCCGATGGACTGTCTGATACAGCTCCCGATCCGGTAACGGTCGATGGGCGCGATGCTCCCGATATCGGCTGGGTGGCGCAGATCGGCGCCGTGGCGTCCGAAGAAACCGCGCCGCCGAAGCCGCGATATCTTCGCGCGCCCGATGCGCAGCCGCAAAATGCGGCTTCGTTGCCGCGCCGATGATGAATTTTGTCACTCGCCTGTTTGCCCGCCGCGAGCCCGTCTTCGCCGAAGCACGCCCAGCCGACGCCGCGGCGATTGCCGCCGTGCACGGAGCATCATTCCAGCGCGGCTGGGGTGAGGACGAGATTTACCGGCTGTTGATCGACAACAATGTCGTCGCCCACCGCGCAATGAGCAGCGGCAAATTGATCGGATTCATTCTCTCCAGGTGCGCCGCCGGCGAAGCCGAAATCCTCTCGGTCGCGATCGCGCCGGCCTGGCGCGGGCGCGCGCTGGCGCGGCCGTTGCTTGACCTGCATTTGCGGCGGTTGGCCGGCCTCGGGATAAGGTCGGTCTTTCTCGAAGTTGGCGAGCAAAATATGCCAGCGGGACGGCTCTATCAGGGTGCCGGATTTCGCGAGGTCGGCCGGCGCCAGGGCTATTACGACGGTGGCGCAACAGCTCTAGTCCTGCGCCGCGACCTCGGCTGACGCGGCAAAGCAATGTTACTAGAATTACGATGGACCCGACCAATTCGGGCCGCGCGGAGGAGACTGCCATGACGGTCACGCAATCATTGCGCGGCGCACGTACCCTCGCGCTGACAATGGCACTCGTATCCGGTTTTGTTGCGGGCGCAGTCCGCGCGCAAGGTCCCAGCTATCCCAATCGGCTGATCAAGATGCTTGTCGGCTTCGCGGCCGGCGGCGGCACCGACGTGGCGGCGAGAATCGTGGCGGCGCCGATGTCCAAGATTCTCGGCCAATCGATCCTGGTCGAGAACCACACCGGAGCAAGCGGCTTGATCGCGGCGCAGGATGTCGCGAAAGCGGAGCCCGACGGCTACACGCTGATGATGGGCAGCCAAACCACTTTCGCGGTGGCGCCGGCGCTTTACCGCAAGGTAACCGTCAATCCGGCGCAGGACTTTGCCGGGGTGGCGCTCACCGGCGCATCGCCGCTGGTGCTGGTTGTCAATCCGTCTTTTGCCGCGCATTCGGTCAAGGACGTGATTGCCTTGGCCAAAGCAAACCCCGGCAAGATCAATTTCGGGACCGGGGGACTTGGCACTACACCGCACATGACCGCCGAAATGTTCGAGCACGACGCCGGCATCAAGATGGTGCACGTTCCCTATCGCGGCAAAGCCGGAGCGATCAACGATCTCCTGGCCGGACAAATTCCGCTGATGTTTGCGAACCTGTCGGCGGTCATGGGCAACATCAAAGCCGGTACGCTGCGCGCACTGGCGGTGACTAGCGCCGCGCGCTCGCCTTCAGCGCCCGATATTCCCACAGTCGCCGAGACAGCGCTGCCGGGATTTAGCGCGGAAACCTGGTTCGGCATCGTCGCGCCAGCCGGAACGCCGCATGACATTCTGGCCAAACAGAACGCCGCGGCGCGGCAGGCGCTCGATCTGCCGGATACCAAGCAGCGTTTCGCCGAGCTTGGCATGACGACCGGCACGTCGAGCCCGGAAGAATTCGATGCCTATATCAAGTCAGAAATCGTGCGCTGGTCGCAGGTGATCAAAGACGCCAATATCCAGCCGATGGACTAGCATTCACTTTTGCCGGGAATCCCGGTAAGACGCTGGCCTTGAGCGGCAGATCTGCAAGACGCGGAAAGCGGAATTTACGAGTGGAGATAAGAGCTTAGACTCGACATCACCCGGTATGAACGGCCCCCGCAAGCACCTCTACGTCAAATCGTTCGGTTGCCAGATGAACGTCTACGACTCGCGTCGGATGGCGGATACTTTGGCACCCGAAGGCTATGTCGAGACCGCTTCGGCCGATGGTGCCGATCTCGTCATCCTCAACACCTGTCACATCCGCGAGAAGGCGGCGGAAAAGGTCTATTCGGAACTCGGCCGCGTGCGCCGCATGAAGGAAGCGGCCGCCGCCGAAGGCCGTCGTATTGTCGTCGCTGTCGCCGGTTGCGTGGCGCAAGCCGAGGGCGAAGAGATTATCCGCCGCGCCCCGGCGGTCGATCTGGTATTCGGTCCACAGAACTATCACCGCCTGCCCGATCTGTTGCGACGCGCCGCGGGCGGCGGCAAGGTCGTCGATACTGAGTTCCCGGTCGACGATAAATTCGATCGCCTCGCCGCGCCAAGCGCGGCGGCGACGCGGGCGCGAGGGGTGAGCGCCTTCGTCACGGTGCAGGAGGGCTGCGACAAATTCTGCACCTTCTGCGTCGTGCCCTATACGCGCGGCGCCGAAGTCTCCCGCCCGGTTCAGAAAATTCTTACCGAAGTCGAAGACCTGGCGGCGGCCGGCGTGCGCGAGATCACGCTGATCGGCCAAAACGTCAACGCCTATCACGGCGAAGGACCCGATGCGCGGCCGTGGTCGCTGGCGCGGCTTCTTGGGCGCGTGGCCGAGGTCGGCGGAGTCGACCGGCTGCGTTATACGACGAGTCATCCGCGTGACATGGACGAGGATCTGATAACGGCGCATCGCGATTTGCGTGAACTGATGCCGCAACTGCATTTACCGGTCCAATCGGGTTCCGACCGCATTCTCGCGGCGATGAACCGGCGGCACACGCGTGCAGATTATCTCGACGTCGTGCACCGCTTGCGCGAGACACGGCCCGATCTCGCACTCACTTCGGATTTCATCGTCGGCTTTCCCGGCGAAAGCGAAAGCGATTTCGCCGCGACGCTCAGCCTGATCGACGAGGTCGGCTTTTCCGGGGCGTTCTCTTTCAAGTATTCGCCGCGGCCGGGAACGCCCGGCGCCGAGATGGACGATCAGATCGACGAGCAAACAAAGTCCGAACGCCTGCAGCGCCTGCAACAGACGATCGACCGCCACCAAGCGGCGTTTAATCGTCGTTGTCTCGGCCGCAGCTTCGGCGTGTTGTTCGAGCGGCCTGGACGCTATGCCGGGCAGCTTGTCGGCCGCTCGCCCTATCTTCAACCGGTGCAAGTCACGGCGCCTGCGTCGCTGATCGGCGACATCGTCGCGGTGACGATCAGCGAAGTTGCCAGCAACAGCCTGTTCGGCGTGCTGTCGCCAAGCGCGGCGCGGCAGCCCACACATGTGCCGGCGCCGGAGCCCGCTTTGTTTCCCGCAGGAGCCTGACTTGGCATCACGTGAAACGGATCAATCGGTTTTCGCCACGCCGGATAATGCGACCCAGGTCGCGCTTAGCTTCGATGATAACCGCCTCGCCTCGACGTTGTTCGGGCAATACGGCCAAAACCTCGCTTTGATCGAACGGCGACTCGGCGTGGTCGCGAATTCACGTGGCAATACCGTTACCATCGAAGGCTCGCGCGACGCCGCCGAGCAGGCGCGCCGCGTGCTTGAGAGCCTTTATGAGCGATTAAAGCGCGGCGACGAACTCGTTTCGGGTGACGTCGAGGGCACCATCCGGCTCGCGTTGTCGCAAGGTTCGCTGTTCGATTTTGATCCCGCCGCCACGCGGGATAATTTCGAGGAAATCAATCTACGCAAGCGCCGCGTACGCGCCCGCACGGCGGCGCAGGATGCCTATATTCGCGCGCTTAAGCGTCACGCATTGGTGTTCTCAACCGGTCCGGCCGGCACTGGCAAGACTTGGCTCGCAGTGGCGCATGCCGTGCAACTCTTCGAGCGCAAGGAGGTCGATCGCATCGTGCTGTCGCGGCCGGCGGTGGAAGCGGGCGAGCGGCTCGGCTTTCTGCCTGGCGACATGCGCGAAAAAGTCGACCCCTATCTGCGGCCGATCTACGACGCGCTTTACGACCTGATGGATGCGCGCATTGTCGAGCGCGCCTTGCAGACCACCGAGATCGAGATCGCGCCGCTCGCCTTCATGCGCGGCCGCACGTTGTCGAATGCGGCCATCATTCTCGACGAGGCGCAGAACACCACCACGATGCAGATGAAAATGTTGCTGACCCGGCTTGGCGAGCACAGCCGGATGGTGGTGACTGGCGACCCGAGCCAAGTGGACCTGCCGCCGGGCCAAACCTCCGGGCTCGCCGATGCGGTACGGCTTCTCGAAAGAGTCGAAGGGATCGGCCATGTCAGCTTCACCGCCGCCGACGTCATTCGTCACGAACTCGTCGCGCGTATCGTCGAGGCCTATGATCGGCAAGCGGCAAAGAAGCGCGAGCGTCGCGAGTGACGCGGGCGGCGCGCCCCGTGTTCACGATCGACGTGCTCGTCGTCAGTGACCGGTGGAGCGATGCCCAGAGGTGGCGATCGGTCGTTCGGCGCGCGGTCACCCGGGCGGCCGCCGCACTGTCAACAAAGGCGACGGAGCTTGGTATCGTTCTCACCGATGATTCGACAATTCGCGCACTTAACCGAGATTGGCGCGGCTTCGATGCCGCCACGAACGTGCTGGCGTTCCCGACGAGGAATGCCTCCGCCAAGCACCTCGGCGACATCGTTCTTAGCTTTGAGACCGTTGCACGCGAGGCCCGCTCGGAACGCAAACCCTTCGCTCATCATCTCGCCCATCTTGCAGTGCACGGTTTCCTGCATCTGGTCGGCTACGATCACGAACAGCCGGGAGAAGCGCTTGAGATGGAACAAACCGAACGCGAAATTCTACGCACGCTCGCGATCCCCGACCCGTACCGGCCAACCGGTCCAAAAGGTGGTGCCGCTAGACGTCGCCCAAAACGTAAACGAGCCGATAAACGCACGGCAAAGCATCCGCGAAAGTCCTGAAAGTCAAAATCGCTTTTTGCACCCTTACGTCTGATAGCAATCCCCCGATGGTTCAATTCACCCAGCGCATCGAACCGACCGAGAACGAACGCCGCGGACTTCCGATGGTGATCCCGCAGCCAAGCGAACAGCCGGAGGGTTGGCTTACGCGCGTCACGCGCATCGTGTTCGGTTGGAAGGCGGCCTCGACCCGCGCAGACCTCGAACACGTCCTCACCGCTGAGCAGCCGCAGTCGGGGTTTTCGCCCGAAGAGGCCGCCATGCTGAAAAATATTCTCGGTCTGCGGGAAACCCGGATCGAGCGCATCATGGTGCCGCGCGCCGATATCGTCGCCGTGCAGCAAGACATCGCGCTGGGCGATCTCGTCAAAGTCTTCGAGGTCGCCGGACATTCGCGGCTCGTGGTTTATAACGACACGCTCGACGACCCGACCGGCATGGTCCATATCCGCGATTTGATCGCGTTCATGGCCGCGCGGGCCGCGCAACAACCCGCCGCAGCGATCCAACGCGAACCACCGCATTCGACCGATCTCAACTTCGCCCATATCGATCTTTCGCTGCCCTTGTCGTCGACGAAAATCGTTCGCGAGATTCTTTACGCGCCACCGTCGATGCCGGCGCTCGATCTGCTCGCCAAAATGCAGGCGACCCGCATTCACCTCGCGCTCGTCATCGACGAATATGGCGGCAGCGATGGCCTAGTATCGATCGAGGATCTGGTTGAGCTCATTGTCGGCGACATCGCCGATGAGCATGATGAAGATGAGGGTCCAGCGGTGACGCAACAGAATGATGGCTCGTTCCTGGCCGCCGGCCGCGCCAGCCTCGACGATGTCCGCGCCGCGATCGGCGAGGAGTTTGATGTCGGCGAGGTGGCGCACGAAGTCGACACGCTGGGCGGTTATCTTGTCACCAAAGCCGGGCATGTCCCGGTGCGCGGAGAGCTGGTGCCGGGACCGGAGCCGTTCGAAGCCGAAGTGCTCGACGCCGACCCACGCCGCGTAAAACGCGTGCGGATCTACCTCCGTAAGGACCGCCGTTCCGCCGTCGCGCGAGAATTGCCGACGCTGGTGAAAACGCCGCCGCTGCGGCCCGCGACGACGCGCGACGAAGCCAATCGGCCGAACCCGAACACGCCGCGGGCATCGTGAAGGGGCTGATTCACGCCATCGTCCTGTCCTGGGGTTGGCGGCGCCGGCTGATCGGCTTCACGGCGGGCGCGGTTTCGGCGCTGGCCCTGGCGCCGTTCAATGCTTGGCCGGTCTTGTTTCTAACTTTTCCGACACTGGTATGGCTGATCGATGGTGCGGGGGCAGGCCGTTGGGGCGGAGTTACTGCCGCGGCAGCAACCGGCTGGTGGTTTGGTCTCGGCTATTTTCTCGCCGGCCTGTATTGGATCGGCTACGCCTTTCTAGTCGATGCGCCGACCTTCGGTTGGCTGTTGCCGATTGCGGTCATCGGCCTACCCGCGGTGCTGGCCATTTATACCGCGCTCGGCGTCGCGCTGGCGCGGATGCTGTGGCCGCGCGGAGCGCTGCGCATCCTGGCGCTCGGCGTAGCCCTGACCGCGTCGGAATGGTTGCGCGGCCACCTGTTCACCGGCTTTCCCTGGAACGCTTTCGGCTATGCGCTGACCGCTCCTTTGGCCTTGGCGCAAGCCGCTTCAATATTCGGCATTTGGGGTCTCACCTTCATTGCCGTCGTCGTGTTCTCCAGTCCCGCAGCACTCACCGACGACCGCACCGAAACGCGGCGGCCGTGGCTGCCGCTTACGCTCGGCATCGTCGTCCTCGCCGGTCTCGGCGGATTCGGCGCGTGGCGGCTCTCGCACACGCCGATGCGGTTGGTCGATGGCGTGCATTTGCGCATCATGCAGCCGAACCTGCAGCAGGATGTTCGCTTCAACTATTCCGCCAAGAAGGAGGTCATGAACCGCTACGTCACGCTGTCGAGTCGCGCAATCGACCCGCAATCGCAAGGGATAGGCGATACTACACAGCTGATCTGGCCGGAATCGTCCTTTCCGTTTTTCCTCACCCGCGAAGCCGATGCACTTGCGCAAATCACCCGTTTGTTGCCTCAAGGTGCCGTGCTCATCACCGGCGCCATTCGCCTCGCCGATCCCGCCAATCCGGCGCAATCCGGCGTCTATAATTCGATCTACGTCATCGATCACACCGGTTCGATTGCCGCGGTCTACGACAAAGTACACCTCGTGCCGTTCGGCGAATATTTGCCGTTCGAGCCAATTCTCGAGCGGCTCGGTTTAGAGGAACTGACTCAGCAACGCGGCGGCTTTCTCGCCGGTGACCGCCACCGCCTTATCGCCGTACCAGGCGCCCCAGCCGCGCTGCCGCTGATCTGTTACGAAGTCCTATTCCCGGGCGAGGTGATGCCGCCCGGCAACCGTCCAGGCTGGATCGTCAATGTGACCAATGACGGCTGGTTCGGCATTTCCACCGGACCGTACCAGCATTTCGAGCAGGCACGCGTGAGCGCGATCGAGCTGGGCCTGCCGCTCGCCCGCGCGGCCAATACCGGAATTTCTGCCGTCGTCGACCCGCTCGGTCGCATAGTGAACTCATTGCCGCTGGGCGCCGAAGGCGTACTCGACGCGCCGCTGCCCCGAGCGATCGGTGCGCCTCTCTATGTCGAAGTGGGCGACACGCCGGCAGTCATTATGAGTTTGATCGCGCTCATTGCCATCGTCCGCCGCCGGATGCGCGCGGAGAGGATGAAGATCTGATCATCGGCGCCGATCGTCCTGCAGCCCGTTGCGATTTCAGGGCGTTAACCATCGCGCGAATTCAACTGACAGGCGTAGCTGCAACACAGTGCGCTACCATTCGTAGTTATGAGAATGCACAATATCCGTAGAACTCCTATGCGTGACGGTGCTAGCAAGACCCGTTTCGAGTGTGACAGATTTGCTATCATGCTATCGCCATAAAAGAGGCAGAGGAGCTTACGGTTGATGTTAGCTAAAAAGGCGCCGAATCCGACGGACAAGCACGTCGGAAGCCGCGTGCGTATGCGCCGGATGATGCTTGGCATGAGCCAGGAGAAACTCGGCGATTCGCTCGGCCTCACTTTCCAGCAAGTGCAAAAATACGAGAAGGGCACTAACCGCATCGGGGCAAGTCGGTTGCAGCAGATTTCGCAAATCCTGCAAGTCCCGGTTTCCTTCTTCTTTGAGGGCGCCCCAAGCGCCCAGACCCACGGGCGACACGAGGGGATGAATGAGGCCCCGTCGCCGGCTTATGTGTCCGATTTTCTCGCCACATCGGACGGCTTGGCGCTGACCAAGGCGTTCATGCGCATCGAAGATTCGAAACTGCGGCGACGTATCGTCGACCTCGTCGAACAAATCGCCGGGCGCGAAAAGCGCTGAAGGATCCCGTCGCTTGGTTCGGGGCAGCCTAGGTAGTTTTCTCAGGGCCGCTAGGCAGTCGCCCACCTTTCGCCCACATCTTGACCGCGCAGGGGTACACTGCAACAACCACGTCTTCCGCGCGGCTTCCGTCGTGCCGGACCAGCACAAGGTTAGCGATTTGAAGGCTGGCTATCAGGGGAGTGTTTCGCTGTGCGACGCGCCAATTATCTGTTCACCAGCGAGTCCGTGTCGGAGGGGCATCCAGATAAAGTCTGCGACCAAATCTCGGATGCCGTACTCGATGCTTTTATCGAGAATGACATCAAGCTCGGCATTGCCGACGAGAGCGCGGTGAATACCCGGCTTGGCTGCGAGACGTTGTGCACGACCAACAAGATTGTCATTGCCGGTGAAGGTCGCGGTCAAGCGCCGCTGTTCCACAAACACGGCGAAAAGGCCGTGGTCAATCGCGAGATGATCGCCGAGATCGCCCGCGGCGTGGTCAACGATATCGGTTACGACCAGGACGGCTTTTCCTATTATGGCGCCGACGTCGAGGTGCTGCTTCACGGCCAGTCGCCCGATATCGCGATGGGGGTGAATGCAAAGAACACCAAGAGCGGCGAGCAAGAAGGCGCCGGTGATCAGGGTATGATGTTCGGCTTTGCCTGCACCGAGAGCGAAGTCTACGAGAAGGGTTCGTTCATGCCGGCGCCGATTTATTTCGCGCACAAGATTCTGAAGGAGCTGTCGGACAAGCGCCGCGCCAAGCAGCTGTTTGATTTGCAGCCCGACGCCAAAAGCCAGGTGACCGTGAAGTATGTTGACGGGGAGCCGGTCGGCTGCACCAAGGTGGTGGTCTCGACGCAGCACAATGCGCAAACCCGCAATGGCAAGAAATACTCGCCGGGCATGGTCCGGGAGATGATCGCGGACACCGTCGAAGCAGCACTGCCCAAGGGCTGGATGCCGACCAAGGCAGGCGATTTCCTGGTCAATCCGACCGGCAATTTCGTCATTGGCGGACCCGACGGCGATTGCGGCCTCACCGGCAGAAAAATCATCGTCGACACCTACGGCGGCTATGCGCCGCATGGCGGCGGCGCGTTCTCCGGTAAGGATCCGACCAAGGTCGATCGTTCCGCCGCTTATGCCGCGCGCTACCTTGCGAAAAACGTGGTCGCAGCCGGACTTGCGGAACGCTGCACCATCCAGATCGCTTATGCGATCGGTGTCGCCGACCCGATGTCGCTCCTGGTCGACACCCACGGCACCGGCAAGGTTGAAGAGGCGAAGCTGCAAAAGCTTCTGCCTGAGCTGTTTCCGCTGCGGCCGACCAACATTCGGCGCAGCCTGAAACTGAGCCGGCCGATTTACCGGCGCACTGCGGCATACGGGCATTTCGGCCGCGCTCCCGAAAAGGATGGCGGTTTTTCGTGGGAGCGGACCGACCTCGCCGACGCGCTCAAGCGCGCGATAAGCTGAGCGCTCTCACCATCCGCGAAGCCGGGATACTGGGAGTATCGCCGAACTGACGGCAACCCGCGTCCGTGCAATTCCAGCCTGACCGGTGTTTATTGGAAGGTTCCGACCTGAACTTGTCATCGGGCCGGCCAATGCCAAACCCATTGGCGGAGCATGACAGCGGTGGACGTTTCGGAAAGACAGCCGCGCGCGTTTTTTGGACGGCGCAAGGGACACAAGCTGCACCCCAATCAGGCGCGGCTGTTTGACATTTTGTTGCCGCAGCTGGCGCTCGATCTGTCACGCCCCGCTCCCGCCGATCTTCGCGCATTATTTCCAACTCCGGTAATCGAAATCGATCTCGAAATCGGCTTTGGCGGCGGCGAGTCGATGATCGCCCGAGCGAGCGAGCGGGCTGATGCCGGCTTTATCGGCGTCGAGCCTTTTGTCAACGGCATGGCCAAGGCGCTCGCCGGCATCGAAAGCAAAGGACTGCGCAATGTGCGTCTGTATTTCGACGACGCCGTCAGTTTGATCGCGTGGCTTCCGGAAATGTCATTGGCGCGCATCGACCTGATCCATCCGGACCCTTGGCCGAAACGCCGGCATTGGAAGCGCCAATTCGTTCAAGACGACATGGTCGCGCAACTCGCCCGCATCCTGCTACGTGGCGGTGAATTTCGCTTCGTCACCGATGTTGCCGATTATGCCGACTGGACCCTGCAGCGATTTATCCGATCGAAGGCCTTCGAATGGACCGCGCAATGTGCCGATGATTGGCGCAATCCGTGGCCCGGCTTTACCGGAACGCGCTATCACGCCAAGGCCGCGCGTGACAATCGTGCTTCGTGTTTTTTGACGTTCCGGAAAATCTAACGATCACGCACTGATAGCCAGCTTTTGATTTTGCCGCACCTGCCAGTATCTCACCACGCGCTGCGCGGTTGAAGCGGAGAGCTGATCATAATTGGCAAAGGCGGCGTTGGTCCCCAGACTTGACGGCGGCCTGCCGTCGGGACGCACCGTGATGACCGATTTCACCGTCGACCAGCTCATGCCGATAGCCTTGCACAGGATCAGCACGGGATCGGGCCGCTCGCCCGCCATCAGCCGGTCGGCGACATCGATCGGCACTTTGGAAAGTGCGGCAAGCGCGACCACCGTCTCCTCGTATTTGCCGTCGCCGGCGAATGCGGCCAATGCCGCCTCGTTCATGCCGCCCGCCCGCAGCAGACTGAGTACCACGCGCTGGGCGGCACGGTAATCACGCGGGCCGACGCGGGCGGCGACTTCATTGGAGACTTTCTGCAAGACGCGGTGAATTTCGGCCTTCAATTCCGGCGTCGCCGAGGCAAGCAACCTCTTATGCACAATTGCAGTGGCGCGGGTCAGCAATTCGCGAAATAGCCGAGGGGGAATATCCGGCCGCAGTGCGACTTTCTCGGCAAGTATGCCGTCGCTCTCGGCGCGTTTGACGAGGCGGAAGAAGCCCGTCTCGGAAATCCGTGCGCCACGATTGCCGGCGACGCTCCGGGCGACCTCACGATCGCCGCGCCGCACCAGAACGTCGGTGACAGTCTCGTCGAGCGCTTGCCGCGTCGAGATGGCGTGCAGATGGGCTTGGCCTTTGGTTTTGGCGAGATCGGCGAGATCGGAGTCGGTCAAGCGCGGGGCCCCTCTGAGCACGGGACCGGCAACCGCGATATCGTCATCATTGGCCAGGATGCGCAGCACCTTGATCGGCGCATTGCTGACCGGCGCAAGACAATGGGAAAGTTCGGCGCGTGCTTTGGTCTCGATTTCTTCGATGAGCAGCGCGAACACGTCGTCGAACAATGCGACGTGGGCTTCGCTGTAGCTTCCGGCGCCCGCGAGAAATAGCGCTGTGACGCGCCGCAACGCCTCGGCGCGCTTGTGCCGCGAGCCGCGCTGCAGCACTTCCTCAAGTTCTGGAATGAGCGAAATGGCGGCACCCATCAAGACACCAGTTGTCCGGGTCAGAGATCAGGATTCAGGCTATTTTGGCCGACATTTGCTTATTGATTACCGGCTACTGATTACCGATCCCTGAAACCACCCTTGCAACCGGGCGACAAACCGCTATATTTGCGCCATCCGTCATGGATACCTCATAACGGTCGGATTGATCCGAGCGGTTTTGAGAGTGGGTTCCCCCGGGACCCGCTCTTTTTTATTACCTGAGGCCAGATGGGGCTTTGCAATCTCCCTGTGTGGAACTCAATGGCCGAACAGCATGGACGACAGGCCGACGAGCGTTACGCTGACGAGTTTCGCCGACGAACCGCGGCTCATCATCGAGCCGGGACGGGCCGCGCGCGTCGCGGCGCTGGTCGAGCCCGTGCTTATCTCGCTCGGCTATCGGCTGGTTCGGGTGCGTCTATCCGGCTTTGCTGGCGGCACCGTCCAGATCATGGCCGAGCGTCCGGATGGCACCATGACGATTGAGGACTGCGAAGCCGCCTCGCGGGCCCTATCGCCGGTGCTGGATGTCACCGATCCGATCGAAGGCTCTTATCGGCTGGAGATTTCGTCGCCCGGCATCGACCGGCCGCTGGTGCGGCGCTCGGATTTCGACCGCTATGCCGGCCACGTCGCTCAAGTGGAAATGCAGGTACCGATCGAAGGGCGGCGGCAATTCCGTGGCGAATTGACCGGCACTGAAGGCGAGTGCGCGCGCATTCGCTGCCCCGACGCAGCGATAAACGGAAGCTCCGAAGTTTCGCTGCCAATCGACGACATGATGGAAGCCAAGCTTGTTCTCACCGACGCGCTCATTTCCAAATCGTTGCGCAAGAGCAAGCAGAACCAACGCAAGGGAGTACTGACCGATGGCGACCGTAAGCGCCAATAAACTCGAACTGCTACAGATCGCCGAGGCGGTTGCCCGCGAAAAGGCGATCGATCGCCGCATCGTGCTGGGCGCCATGGAGGACGCCATCGCCAAGGCCGCCCGCTCCCGTTATGGCAGCGAGACCGAGGTCCGCGCCGAGATCGACCCCAAGAGCGGCGAGCTGCATCTCTCTCGCCATATGCTGGTGGTCGATGTCGTGGAAAACTCCGCGACCCAGATTAGCCTCGAGGACGCCCGCCGGCGTCACCCCGCCGCGCAGATCGGCGACACCATCGCCGATCCGCTGCCGCCGCTCGAATATGGGCGCATTGCCGCGCAGTCGGCCAAGCAGGTCATCGTGCAGAAGGTGCGCGAGGCCGAGCGCGATCGGCAATACGACGAATACAAGGATCGCATCGGCGACATCGTCAACGGCATCGTCAAGCGCGTCGAGTACGGCAACGTCGTCGTCGATCTCGGTCGCGGCGAGGCGATCGTCCGGCGCGACGAAATGCTGCCGCGCGAAGTTTTTCGCAACGGCGACCGCATCCGCGCCTACATCTACGACGTTCGGCGCGAGCAGCGGGGGCCGCAGATTTTCCTGTCCCGCACCCATCCGCAATTCATGTCGAAACTGTTCGCGCAGGAAGTGCCGGAAATCTATGACGGAATCGTCGAGGTCAAGGCGGTGGCGCGCGATCCCGGCTCGCGGGCCAAGATCGCCGTCGTATCGCGGGATTCTTCGGTCGATCCGGTCGGCGCCTGCGTCGGCATGCGCGGCTCGCGCGTGCAAGCGGTCGTCAACGAGCTGCAGGGAGAGAAAATCGACATTATTCCTTGGTCGCACGACATCGCCACCTTCGTGGTCAACGCGCTGGCGCCCGCCGAAGTCGCCAAAGTGGTGCTCGACGAAGAACGCGAGCGCATCGAGGTGGTGGTTCCCGACCAGCAGCTTTCGCTCGCCATCGGCCGACGCGGCCAGAACGTCCGCCTCGCCTCGCAGCTCACGGGCTGGGATATCGATATTCTGACCGAGCAGGAAGAATCCGAACGTCGCCAGGCGGAATTTGAGAACCGCACTCGGCTGTTCATTGACTCGCTCAATGTCGACGAGGTGATCGGGCAATTGCTAGCGTCGGAGGGTTTTAATTCGGTCGAAGAGCTGGCCATAGTCGATACCAAGGAGATTGCCAGTATCGAGGGTTTTGACGAGGACACCGCGGCCGAATTACAGACGCGCGCGCGCGAATACCTCGACAAGATCGAAGCCGAGCTTGATGCCAAGCGCAAAGAACTTGGCGTCGAAGACGCGCTCAAGGATGTCGAGGGCGTCACCACGGCGATGCTGGTGCGGTTCGGCGAAAACGGCATCAAGACCATCGAGGACCTAGCCGGTTGCGCGACCGACGATCTCGCCGGCTGGACCGAACGCAAGGACGGCGAAGCCGTCCGTCAAGCCGGCATTCTCGACGGCTTCGAGTTGTCGCGCGAGGAGGCCGAGGCGATCATCATGCAGGCGCGCCTCAAAGCTGGCTGGGTGAGCGAAGCCGATCTGGCGCCGCCCCCCGTTGCTGAAGAAACGCCCGCTGCGCCGGCACAGCCGTGAACGGAGCCGGACACAGGCATGACTGCCGCAGCGAACGATATCGAGCTCGACAGCGGACCGCAGGCGCGCAGCCGCGAACGGCTCTGTGTTGCCACGCACCAGGTTCGGCCAGTCGAGGACCTGATCCGCTTTGTCATTGGGCCGAATGGCGATGCGGTCCCGGACCTCAAGCGTAAGCTGCCGGGTCGCGGCGTCTGGGTGACGGCGACGCAAGACGCGCTCGGTGACGCGATCAAACGCAAGGTTTTTGCGCGCGGCTTCAGGCGAGAGGTTCGCCTTCCGCCGGACCTGCTTGGCCGCACCGAACGCCTGCTTGAACGTTCAGCCCTCGACGCGCTGGCAATCGCCGGCAAGGCCTCCCTTGTCGTCACTGGTTTTTCCAAAGTGGCGGCGGCGCTGACGCATGGCGAAATCGTCGTGCTTGTGCACGCGGCCGAGGCCGCCCCGGACGGGGTTAAGAAACTCGATGCCCTGCTGCGCCAAACGCCGTCGAGCGATCCAGTCGCCGTGATCCGATTCCTAACCTCGGCGCAATTGGATTTGGCACTCGGCCGCCCAAATGTGATACATGCAGCCCTGCTTGCCGGGCCTTCGAGTGACACGTTTTTGGCCCGTTTACGGCGCGTGGAATACTTCCGGACCGGCAATCTGGGCGAAAAGCCCGGCAATGCGGTGGCAAACTGAGCTCGAACTGACCCGGACGGCAATATTGGTGTGAATGGAACTGGACGCGAATGACTGAGACGACCAAAAATAGCGGCGAGAAGCTGAGCGTTACCCCGACCAAGACGCTGACGCTCAAGCGCGGCGGCGTCGAACAAGGGGTCGTGCGCCAGAGCTTCAGTCACGGCCGCAGCAAGGCGGTCGTCGTCGAGAAGGTCAAACGCCGTGTCTCCGGTCCGGGCGAGGCCAAGGCGGAGCCCGTCACTGCGCCCGATCGCGGTGCGGTGCGGGCGCCGGCAAGAGCCTCAGTTGCCGCAGGCGCGCCCGCGACTGTGACGCCGGCCGCAGCGCCGAAAGCTTCCGGCGTCGTGCTGCGTACGCTGACCGAAGAAGAACGCAGCGCGCGCGCGCAGGCGCTTGCCGGCGCGCAATTGCGCGAACATGAGGAGCGCGAGCGCGCCGAAGAAGAAGCCCGGCTGCGCCGCGGCCGCGAGGAAGCCGAGCGCGCCGAGCGCGCCGCAGCTGAGGCGCGAAAACTCAACGAAGAAGTCCGCCGCAAGCACGACGAGGAAACCAAACGCAAGGCCGACGAGGTCGCCAAGAAGCGTTTCGGCGCTGAGACGGCGCTAGCGGCGAAACCCGGCGCCCGCCCGGCCCTCGAAGCCGAGGATGACGACGCCCCGCGCACGACCCGCCGCGGCGCTACCGCGCGGCCGGCGCCGGCGCCCAAGGCGCCGCGCGGCGGCGGCGAAAAGCGCCGTGGACGCCTCACGGTCGTGACCGCACTTTCCGCCGACGAGGTGCGCGAACGCTCGGTCGCCTCTTTTCGTCGCCGCGTTCAACGCATGACCGGCCACCGCGACGAGCCGAAGGAAAAAATCGCCCGAGAAGTAACGATCCCCGAGACGATCACGATCCAGGAACTGGCCAACCGCATGGCCGAACGCGCCGTCGACGTGATCCGCATCCTCATGCAGCAGGGCCATATGGCGAAGATCACCGATACGATCGACGCCGATACCGCCCAGCTTATCGCTGAAGAACTCGGTCACACGGTGCGCCGCGTCGCCGAGTCCGATGTCGAAGAGGGCATGTTCGATACTGCCGATAGCCCGGAGAGCTTGCAGCCGCGCGCGCCTGTCGTGACCATCATGGGCCATGTCGACCATGGCAAGACGTCGCTGCTCGATGCCATCCGCTCGACGGAAGTCGCCGCCGGCGAGGCCGGCGGCATCACCCAGCATATCGGGGCCTATCAGGTGACCTCGCCGTCGGGCGGTCGCATTACGTTTATCGATACGCCCGGCCATGCCGCGTTTACCGCCATGCGCGCCCGCGGCGCCAAGATCACCGACATCGTCGTGCTCGTGGTTGCCGCCGACGACGGCGTGATGCCGCAGACGGTGGAAGCGATCCACCATGCCAAGGCGGCGAAGGTGCCGATCATCGTCGCGATTAACAAGATCGACAAGCCGGACGCCAAGCCGGAGCGCGTGCGCACCGAATTGCTGCAGCATGAAATCCAGGTCGAGTCGCTCGGCGGCGACACGCTCGAGGTCGAGGTATCGGCCAAGGCAAAGACCAATCTCGACAAGCTGCTCGACATCATCGCGCTGCAGTCGGAGGTCCTTGAGCTCAAGGCCAACCCGAACCGCGCGGCTGAAGGCACTGTGATCGAGGCGAGGCTCGACCGCGGCCGCGGCCCGGTCGCCACCGTGCTGGTTCAGCGCGGCACGCTCAAACCCGGCGACATCGTCGTTGCCGGCTCGGAATGGGGCCGCGTGCGCGCGCTGATGTCGGATACCGGGCATTCGGTCGTCGCGGCCGGTCCATCGATGCCGGTGGAAGTTCTGGGTTTCAACGGTACTCCGGAAGCCGGCGACCGGCTCGCCGTCGTCGACACCGAGGGGCGCGCGCGCGAAATCACCGATTATCGCGACCGCCAGAAACGTGAAAAAATGGCGGCGCGGCAGACCGGCATGCGCGGTTCGCTCGAGCAGATGATGAATCAGCTCAAGACCTCCGGCCGCAAGGAATTCCCGCTGGTTATCAAAGGCGACGTGCAGGGCTCGATCGAGGCGATCGTCGGCGCGCTGGAAAAGCTCTCTACGGCGGAGGTTGCCGCCCGTATCATCTTCGCTGGCGCCGGCGGCATCACCGAATCCGACGTCACACTGGCGGAAGCCTCGGGCGCCGCCGTCATCGGATTTAACGTCCGCGCCCACAAGGAAGCGCGCGAAGCGGCCGAGCAGGCCGGCGTCGAAATCCGCTACTACGACATCATCTATAATCTCGTCGATGATGTGAAAAAGGCGATGTCGGGATTGCTGGCGCCGACTTTGCGCGAGACCATGCTCGGCAATGCCACGATTTTGGAGATTTTCAAGGTCTCCAAGGTCGGCAACATCGCCGGCTGTCGGGTTACCGACGGTACCGTCGAGCGCGGCGCCAATGTGCGGCTCATTCGCGACAACGTGGTCGTCCATCAAGGCAAGCTGTCGCAGCTCAAGCAATTCAAGGATGACGCACGCGAAGTCGTCGCCGGTCAGGAATGCGGCATGGCGTTCGAGAATTACCAGGACATGAAGGTGGACGACGTTATCGAATGCTACCGGGTGGAGAGCGTGCAGCGGACGCTCTAGCCGTCTGGCCGGACAAAGGCGCAAAGCGCCGTCTTGGTACCGCCCGATATTCCAGCCTTCCATGTGGAAGGCCGGCACATAGGCGAGCAACGCGGCGGTGTTCTTCGAACGGCTATGGCCGGGCCTGACGAACAGCAGATTAAATTGGCTTTGTAAAAATGGCGCGTCACCACCATCGCGATCAAGCTGCCGGCGGCTCGCAGCGTCAGCTCCGCGTCGGCGAATTGATTCGTCATGAGCTCGCCGGCATGCTCACGCGCGGCGAAGTCCATGATCCAGTCATCGAGACGCACATGATCACGGTACCCGAAGTGCGCATGAGCCCCGATTTGCGGCTCGCCACGATCTACATCATGCCGCTCGGCGGCAGCGATAAAAAGGAAGTGCTTGACGCTCTCCATCGCAATAAGCGCTATATCCGCGGCGAGATCGCGCGGCGCGTCAACCTGAAATTTGCGCCTGAAATTCGCTTTCGGATCGACGAGCGATTCGACGAAGCCGAACGAATCGAGAAGCTATTGCGAACGCCCGTAGTCCGGCGCGATCTGTCCGAAAAAGACTTGACCGCAAGGGACTTGACCGCAGGGAACTCGGCCGCAACGGACTTGGCCGGCGAGAAAGACGACGGATGACCGCTGAAGAAGCCGCCTCCGCGCAAGGCGGAAGAGAACAGAAGCCGGTCAGGCAAAAGAAGCCGAAGCGCGACGTGCACGGCTGGGTCGTGCTCGACAAGCCGGTCGGCATGACCTCGACCCATGCTGTCGCAGTCATCAAACAGCTCTACGCCGCTAAGCGAGCGGGGCATGCCGGCACGCTCGATCCCTTGGCCTCGGGCTGCCTGCCGATTGCGCTCGGCGAAGCAACCAAGACCGTGCCATTCGTGGTCGACGGCCGGAAGGGCTATTTATTTACCCTCCGCTGGGGCGAGGAACGCGATACCGACGATGCCGAGGGCCGGATCGTGGCCGCGAGCGATAGCCGACCCGATATGGCGGCGATCCAAGCCTTGTTGCCGCGTTTCACCGGCACCATCGAACAAGTGCCGCCGCGCTTTTCCGCCGTCAAAATTGATGGCGAGCGCGCCTATGATCTCGCACGGGACGGTGAGACGGTCGAGCTTGCCCCACGCGCAGTCACGATCCACCGGCTGGAATTGGTCGAAATGCCCGATCCCGACCATGCCGTGCTGGCGGCCGAGTGCGGGAAGGGCACTTATGTGCGCTCGCTCGCCCGAGACCTCGGGCGGGCACTCGGCGCACTTGGCCACGTTTCGGCGCTGCGCCGAAGCCGGGTCGGCCCGTTCGGCGAGAGCGACATGATCCCCCTGGAACAGATCGAATCTTTGTGCCATAGAGCGACCGCTGGCGAGGGACATCTCGCCGATACGCTCCTGCCGATCGAGACCGCGCTGGACGACATCCCGGCGCTGGCCGTGAGCCCGGCAGACGCGGCAAGGCTCCAAAGGGGTCAGGCCGCATTGTTGCGCGGACGGGACGCCTCCATCTTCCGCGGTGTGGTCCAGGTCGCTTCCGGCGGCCATTTATTGGCCATTGCCGAGGTCGAACGAGGCGAGATCGTACCCCGGCGCGTGTTTAATTTAACCGGTATCGCTGGTCGTGCCGGCAGACAAAGAGGTTAGTGACGATGTCGATAACGACCGCGCGTAAGGCGGAGCTTATCAAAACCTATGCCGTCAAGTCCGGTGACACGGGTTCGCCTGAAGTTCAGGTTGCGCTCCTTTCGGAGCGCATTAATAGCTTGACGGATCACTTCAAGACGCATGTGAAAGATAACCACTCGCGGCGAGGCTTGCTCAAGCTGGTGTCGCAACGTCGCCAGATTCTCGACTATCTTCGACGTACCGACGATGGGCGTTACAAGGAGCTGATCGAACGGCTCGGTATTCGCCGCTAAGCGTTTCCGCGCGGGAGGCCCCGCGCGTTTGTCGGCGGCGCGCATGAGGCGCCCGCCTTTGCCCGGCAGCAATGCTGCCAATCCGTGGCACGGGTAGTTGCCCGTCCATATCTAAGGAAGGTTCGAAGGCCATGGCAGGATCGCCAGACGCTGAAGCGGCATTGCAGCGCTGCTGCGCCCACAGCGTCTCGCCGTCTTGCTTATGGCTTTCGCGCTTTCGTGAAAACCATGAGAGAAAATCGCAATGTTCAATACTCATCGTGTGCAACTTGACTGGGGTGGCCGAAATCTAACGCTGGAAACCGGTAGAATAGCACGTCAAGCTGACGGAGCCGTACTCGCCACCTATGGCGAAACCAGTGTGCTTGCCGCCGTCGTGGCGACCAAGCAGCCAAAGGAAGGTGTCGATTTCCTTCCGCTCACCGTCAACTACACTGAGAAATACTACGCGGCGGGCCGGATTCCCGGCGGCTATTTCAAGCGCGAGCGCGGTCCGACCGAAAAGGATACGCTCACCTCGCGCCTAATTGACCGCCCGATCCGTCCGCTATTCGCCGAAGGTTGGCGCTGCGATACGCAGGTGACCATCACCGTGCTGTCGCATGACCAGGAGAACGATCCCGACATCGTCGCAATGGTCGCGGCTTCTGCGGCGCTCACGCTGTCCGGCGTACCGTTCATGGGGCCGATCGGCGGCGCCCGCGTCGGCTTCATCAACAACGAATACGTACTCAATCCGCAACTCGACGAGATGACCGAGAGCCAACTCGATCTCGTCGTCGCCGGCACGCAGGACGCCGTCATGATGGTGGAATCGGAAGCAAAGGAGCTGTCCGAAGACATCATGCTCGGTGCCGTGATGTTCGGCCACCGGCATTTCCAGCCGGTAATCCAGGCGATTATTAAGCTCGCCGAGAAGGCCGCGAAGGAGCCGCGCGAGCTTGGCATTGCCGATAACAAAGCGCTCGAAAAGGAAATTCTCGATCTCGCCGAGAAAGACCTGCGCACGGCCTATGCGATCGTGCGCAAGCAGGATCGTCAGGACGCCGTCGCCGCCGTCAAAGAGAAGGTCATGGCGCATTTCTTCCCGGACGGCACCGAACCCAAATACGACAAGCTCCAGGTCGCCGGCGTATTCAAAGAGCTCGAAGCCAAGATCGTTCGCTGGAACATTCTCGACACCGGCAAGCGCATCGACGGCCGCGACGTAAAATCGGTCCGGCAGATCGTGGCGGAAGTCGGCCTGCTGCCGCGGACCCATGGCTCGGCACTATTCACTCGCGGCGAGACACAGGCTTTGGTGGTCGCCACGCTCGGAACGTCGGAAGACGAGCAGTTCATCGACGCTTTGCAAGGAACGTACAAGGAGACGTTCCTGCTGCACTATAACTTCCCGCCTTATTCGGTGGGCGAAACCGGCCGCATGGGTGCGCCGGGTCGCCGTGAGATCGGCCACGGCAAGCTCGCATGGCGCGCGATCCATCCGATGCTGCCCTCGAAAGAAGAGTTCCCCTACACCATCCGTTTGGTCTCCGAGATCACCGAGTTCGAACGGCTCATCTTCGATGGCGACAGTGTGCGGTTCTTCACTCGCGCTGATGGATGCCGGCGTGCCGCTGAAGCGGCCCACCGCCGGCATCGCGATGGGCCTCATCCTCGAGGACAAGCGCTACGCCGTACTCTCCGACATCCTCGGCGACGAAGACCATCTCGGCGACATGGATTTCAAGGTTGCCGGCACCGAAGTCGGCGTCACCTCGCTGCAAATGGACATCAAGATCGCCGGCATTACCGAGGAGATCATGAAGGTCGCTTTGGCCCAAGCCAAAGACGGCCGCCTTCATGTCCTAGGCGAAATGGCGAAGGCCTTGACCGCCGCGCGCGCCGAGCTCGGCGAATACGCCCCCCGCATCGAATCGTTCAAGATCCCCGTCGATAAGATCCGCGAAGTGATCGGCTCGGGCGGTAAAGTGATACGCGAGATCGTCGAAAAGACCGGCGCCAAGGTCAATATCGAGGACGACGGTTCGGTGAAGGTCGCCTCCGCCAACGCCGAATCGATCAAGGCGGCGATCAATTGGATCAAGTCGATCGCATCTGAGCCCGAGGTCGGCCACATCTACGACGGTACCGTCGTCAAGGTCATGGACTTCGGCGCTTTCGTAAATTTCTTCGGCGCCAAGGACGGCCTCGTTCATATCAGCCAGCTGGCGCCGCGCCGGGTGCAGAAAACCACCGACGTCGTCAAGGAAGGCGACAAAGTGAAGGTCAAGCTGCTCGGCTTCGACGAACGCGGCAAGGTGCGGCTGTCGATGAAGGTCGTCGATCAGCAAACCGGCGAGGACCTCGAGGCCAAGCAAAAGGCCGAGGGTGAGCCGCGCGAAGCCGCCGCCGCGGGCGAGTAACCAATACCAGTGAAGCAGTTGCGGGCGGCACCAGCCGCCCGTTGCGTTTATGGCGTCCCGTCCGGATCGGTCGGATCGATCGAGACGAGAATGCTGCAATTGATGTGGTCGAGCAGCTGCGCATTGCCGGGACCGGCCCACCATCGCTCCACTGCCCCGGTTGGCCTATGTCCGATGATGATCAGGTCGACGTCGAGATCCCGCGCCACCGCCGGGATGTGCTCGATCGGCCGACCGAACGCCAAGTGACCGGTCGCGACCAGACCGCGCGCCCGCAGCCGTTCGACGCCTTCGTGGAGTACGTCCTTGATCGCCTGCTCTTCATCCTCCAACACCACCGCCGACGGCATATCCACCATGGTGCTGCCGACCAGTGTCGGCGCGATGGCCAGTAGATGCGTTTCGGCGCCCAGTTTCTGGGCGAGTTCCGCGCCCTGGAGCAGCGCCCGGCGCCCTTCCCGCGTCGAATCGTAGCAAAGCAGGATTTTACTGAAGGCAGCCATCGTCGCTCCTTAGAGCGCAATCGTTTCAAGTTGAATCGATTGACGCTCTAACATTTTGGTGGAGCATGATCTTTTCGGAAAATCGGTGTCCACTTTTCCGGATCATGCTCTAAGCCCGACCGCCGCCGATCATTAGCAAATTTATCAGTCCGCCACGACCGCGTGACCGCGACTGCCCCGGGCGGTCGCCTGTCGAAAGACAACAAGCAGCGGCAGTACGGCGATCGTCGCGATCATCAACAGCTTGTAGTCGTCGATATAGGCAATGATTTGAGCCTGCTCGGTGATCATGGCGTCGAGCGGAGCGCGGCCGGCCGCAGTGAGCGGATTCCAGAACTGGGCGATGACCGGATTGTCGAAGATCCGGTTCACCGCCGTGACGTGCTGGACGATCTCAGCGTGATTGACTTGCGTGTTCTGAGCGAGCAGCGCGTTCACCACCGAGATGCCCACGCTCGAACCGATATTGCGCGACAGGCTATAGAGGCCCGCGCCTTCCGCTCGCAGCTCCGATGACAGAGTCGACAGAGTTACGACGCTCAACGGCACAAAGAGGAAGCCAAGACCAATGCCCTGGATGACCCCGACATTGATAATCGCGGATTGTGAAATATCCGGCGTCCAGCCGGTCATGGCGTAGAACGACCACGCCGTAATCGTCAGCCCGAGGCCAAGCAGCAGACGGGTATCGACACGCCCGATCAGCCGCCCCACAACCAGCATAGCGGCCATCGTACCGATGCCGCGCGGACCCATGACGAAACCGGCGGTGACGACGGGGTAGTTCATGAGGTCTTGCAAAAACGGCGGCTGCAGCGCCAGCGAGGCGTAATAGGTGAGACCGACGATCGCAACGAAGACCATGCCTGCGGTAAAGTTGCGATCGCGAAACAATGACGGCCGTACAAAAGGCTCGTCGGCCGTGAGGGTATGGACGAGAAATAAATAGAAAGCCGAGGCGGCGACGAGAGCTTCAATGCAGATCTCGCCGGAGCTGAACCAGTCGAGCTCTTCGCCGCGGTCGATCATGATTTGCAGGGCACCAAGCGTAAGACTCAAAGTGCCGAAGCCGAACCAATCCAGCTTGGTCGATCTGTTCCGCGGCGTCTCGGACAAAAAGGCGCTCATGCCGAGAAGAGCGAGAATGCCGACCGGCAGATTGATGTAAAAGACGTAGCGCCACGAATAGTTCGCCGTCAGCCAGCCGCCCAGAACCGGCCCGAGAACGGGACCCGCCATCACCGCGACACCCCATAGCGCCATTGCGGATCCCTGACGCTCCCTGGGATTGATGTTGAGCAGCACGGTCTGCGAGAGCGGCACGAGCGCCGCACCAAACAGACCTTGTAGCGTTCGGAATAGCACGATCTGGGTCAGGGTCTGCGCCATGCCACAAAGCATGGAGGAGACGGTAAAGCCGGCGACGGAGGCCAGGAAAAGATTCTTCAGGCCAAATCGCCCGGCGAGGTAGCCGGTGGTCGGCGTCATGATCGCCGCTGCCACGATGTATGAAGTCAGCACCCAGTCGATCTCGTCCTGGCTCGCGGAGACGCTGCCCTGCATATATGGCAGCGCGACGTTAGCGATCGTGGTGTCGAGTGCCTGCATCAGGGTGGCGAGGATAACGCAGAGCGTAATCGCAGCGCGATTGCCGCCACCCGTCGTGCCAACCGCAGCAGCCATGATGCTCACCAGCCCAAGCTAAATCCGCGTGCGTGACCGGTGTCGACATTGACTTCGACGCTCATGCCGGCGCGCAGCGGCGGCTTGCTCTGGTCGCTGGTATCAACGCTCACGCGCATCGGCACGCGCTGCACGACTTTCACCCAATTCCCGCTGGTGTTTTGCGCCGGCAGCAAGGCGAACTGCTGTGCCGCCGCCGGGCTGATGCTCTCGACAGCGCCGCGCCATTCCACGCCCGGATAAGTGTCCACCGTTATTGTCGCCGGCTGTCCGGGCCGTACATAGGTCAACTCCGTTTCTTTCGGATTGGAATCGATCCAGACGTGATCCCTATCGACCAGATAGAAGGCGGTCGTTGACGCCGCGAGGTATTTGCCTGGCGTAATTGACGGCACGTTTGTCACGATCCCACCAAACGGCGCCCTGACGACGGTGTGATCGAGCTCGCGCTGTGCCTCGGCGACCTGGGCATTGATCTGCAGGTATTGTGGGTGTTGATCCGTTGCAATGTCGGGATTGCCGCCAAGCTTCGCCAGTTGCACCGCGGCTTGGCGGCGGAGTAAGTCGAGCTTCGCCTTGTCGGAGTCGAGCGTAGCTTTGGCCTGATCGTAATTGGCTTGCGGGACGGTGTTGCTGTGCAGGAGCATCGCGGAGCGATCGTAATTTGTCTGGTCCAGTTCGACCTGGGCCTGCTGCGCGGCGACATCGCTGAGCATGCGCTTATAATCCTCCTTCATCGAGTCGACGTTCAATGCGGTCTGCACGAGGTTTGCTTTGGCATTATCGAGAGCGATCTGGAATTGCAGCGGATCGAGGCGATAGAGAACCTGCCCGGCCGCGATGTGCTGATTTTCGGTGACGTCCACGTCTTTGACGATACCGGCGACATCCGTCGAAATGCCGACGGTCTCGGCGTTCACATAGGCGTTGTCGGTCGACATGATCCGGCCGCCGGTGACGTACCAGTAAGCGCAGGCGATGAGCGCGACAGGCAAAAGCCCGAACAGGCCCCAGCGCATCGCACGCCGGCGGTCGACTTTTCGAGTTTTCTTGTTGCCAGACCACTCGCGCATATCTGCCGGCGGCGGAGCCGACACGACCGGCGGCACCTCATGCACGTCCGGCGCTTCGCCGCGTGCGGGGGGTACCGATTTAAGCCCCCGCTCAGCCATAGCTTTGCTCTCCTGCCGTGCCGGCGGCGGATTTGTTCTGGATCGCGTGGCGCAAGTTCTCTTTTACGGTCGCAAGCTGAGTGACCATCTTCTCGACTGCCTCACGCTCGACGCCGGCGAGCGCGATTCCCATCATTTCGTCGCCCAAATCGCCCAACCGCTCCAACAGCGGCCGCGCCTCGGCGGTGAGGTAAAGTCGCTTGGCGCGCCGGTCATTCGGATCGGCCCGACGCTCGATCAGTCCGCTGCCGCAAAGCCGGTCGAGGAGCCGCGTCAATGTGATCGGCTGTAGGTCAAGCATTTCAGCGAGCTCGGACTGCTTGAGCCCCTCAAAACGATCGAGCCGCACGAGAACCACCCATTGGGCACGGGTGATACCGAACTGGCTCGCTTTATGGTCAGCATAAGTTCGGAGCATGCGCGCTACGTCATTGAGAGAAAACGCGAATTCTCTATTGAGCGAGCGAGGGAGCATGGCCAACCTGCTGAATTATACAGGTGATAATATAAGTTAGCTTATGAAATCACAGCAATGGAAATTGCGCATAACAGTCTTGCGGCAGGGCAACTCTGCGGTCCGTCAGGCTATGCCAAGTTCGGCAAAGGCTGTGATGTGATGGTCCGCGGCGGACTGCGCGAAGCAGCAAAATACGACCTGCGTCACCCCGAGCGGGGTCGCCGCGACTTCAGCGGCAACAGTCCCGACGGCAATGCGCGCGGCGCGGTCGGCCGGAAAGGCATAGATGCCGGTCGAGATCGCCGGAAAGGCGATCGAGGCGAGGCGATGCGCGGCGGCGAGATCGAGCGCCGTGCGATAGCAGGATGCGAGAAGCTCCGCCTCGCCAGCACCGCCGCCCTGCCACACCGGACCGACGGCGTGGATGATGTGCTTCGCCGGCAGCCGATAGCCGCGCGTCATCTTGGCGGCGCCGGTTTCGCAGCCGCGGAGCGTCACGCATTCGGCGTGCAGATCCCGGCCCGCCGCGCGACGGATTGCGCCGTCAACCCCACCGCCACCGAGCAAACTGCGGTTTGCGGCATTGACGATGGCATCTACGTCTAACGTTGTAATGTCGGCGACACAGACTCCGAGTCTGGCTGCACCGACTTCGACGGTGAGCAAGGGCACAGCATTCGCCATAGCAAAAAGCCTATCACGCCCACTCGGCCTGTGCTTCCGCCCTCAGGTCGACGGTCGATTTCACCCCGATATCGTCGAAGTGCTCGTCGAGAAACCGCCGTGCCGCGCGTTTGCCGCTGACATGTAGCATGTCGAAGAAATCATAATCGGTCGAAAGCTTGCTGAAAGCGTCGAAATGAGTGCCGAAGCGATCGAGCACGATGCGGTGCACGTTGATACGCCGGTATTGCCCAGGGCCGGTGCCGCGCGTCAGCTTGCCTTGATCGATCAGCCTGGCGACGAAATCGATGGCGCGATATTCACCGAGGAGCGAAGAGTTGAACGTGATCTCGTTGATGCGATTCATGATCTCACTCGACGACATCGGCGTTGCTTGCCGCACCAGCGGATTGATCTGCACCACCAGCACATCCTCGGTGGTCGTGGTCCGAAAAAATGGAAAGATGATCGGATTGCCCAGATAACCGCCATCCCAATAGGGCACGCCGTCGATGTCGACGGCCCGGAAGATTGTCGGCAAACATGCGGATGCCATGACGGCTTCCGCCGTGATCTTGTCGCGCGAGAAAATACGCACGCGGCCGGTCTGCACATTGGTCGCCGAGATAAAGAGCTGCAGTTCCTCACTGGCGCGCAGTTTCTCGAAATCGACGAAGCGCTCGATCAAATCCTTAAGCGGATTGATATTGAGCGGATTGACGTCGTAGGGCGAAAAGTAGCTCGACGCCACGTCTAGCCATGCTTGTACCGGCGTGCCTTCGAGCGGCGTGAACGATAACAGCCGCTGCATCACCGCCCGCTGCAGAGCCGGCAGATTGCCGGTGCTCGATGCCGAACGCCAGAAATCGGCGAGGCGTTTTTGCGCCTCCTCGCGTCCGCCGCGGACCAGCCCATCAGCCAACATCACGGCATTGACGGCGCCGGCGGAGGTGCCGGAAATGCCCTCGATCGACAGCCGTTCGTCACTCAACAGTTGTTCCAGCACGCCCCAGGTGAACGCGCCGTGCGCGCCGCCGCCTTGCAGCGCAAGATTAATGCGTTTGGGTTTGGGCGCGGCAGTCTTCGCCATTGCCCGCCCCGGCAACAGCGCGTTGAGGATATTGCTCATGCCTCGCTATTCCGCGGTCCAGCCGCCATCGATTGAAAGGTTGGCGCCGGTGATGGATCTTGCGGCATCTGAGCAAAGATAAACGGCGAGGCTAGCGACCTCATCGACAGTGACGAATTCCTTGGTCGGCTGCGCGGCGAGAATCACGTCATGCTTGACCTGTTCTTCGGTCATGCCGCGCGCTTTGGCAGTGTCGGGAATTTGTTTCTCGACAAGTGGCGTCCACACATAGCCGGGGCTAATGCAATTGCAGGTGATGCCGAAGGTCGCTGTCTCAAGCGCGACGGTCTTGGTGAGGCCAGCAAGTCCGTGCTTGGCCGTCACGTAAGCGCTCTTGAAAGGCGACGCGACCAGCGAATGCGCCGAGGCCGTGTTGATGATGCGGCCCCATTTGCGCGATTTCATACCTGGTACCGCGGTGCGAATGGTATGAAACGCCGATACCAAGTTAATCGCGATAATGAGATTCCATTGATCGACGGGGAACTCCTCGATCGGCGCGACATGCTGAATGCCGGCATTGTTGACGAGAATGTCGAGCGCGCCATAAGTCCGTTCGGCTGTCTTGATCATGGCGACAATCTCATCCGGCTTGGTCATGTCGGCCGGCGAATAGGCTGCCTTGACGCCGAAATCCTTCTCGATGCCGCTACGCTCTTTTTCGATCGCGGCTTTGTCGCCAAATCCGTTGATCGTGAGATTTGCGCCTTGCGCGGCAAGCGCTCGCGCCATTGCCAAACCAATGCCGGATGTCGAACCGGTCACCAGTGCGGACTTTCCCTTCAGCATGACAAACCCCAATTCAGGAAGGCGCCAGGCAAAAGGACGCCCCAAAGACTGCGAGATTTTCGCGGGCCGTCGCGAATTTGAGGTGCTTCTTGCTGCGGTGCAACATAAAAAACAGCGAGTGCGTCACGTTTTCGCGATCCGTGGCTATCCACTACAATCCCGGTAAGGCCAGGCGAGCGAGCCCCACAAACCGTCGGGGGTAAAGCCCCTCGATAATGACCGAGCCATGACGACCATGTCGCGCGCGATCTTCCCAGCCCCGGACCACGACCACGAGCGCTGCGCCAGCGCGGCGATAGCGCACGCCGAGGCGCAGTGCGCGGCGCGCGCACAACGGCTCACGCCGATGCGTCGCCAGGTCTTGCAAGCACTATTGGCGAGCCATAGGCCGCTCGGCGCCTATGAAATCATCGAGCGGCTGGCGCAAAGGAACCGACCGGCGCCGATCACCATCTACCGCGCCCTCGATTTCCTACGCGAGAACGGCCTGGTTCATCGTATCGAAAGCCGCAATGCTTTTGTGGCTTGCGTGCACAACCACGGCGGGGGCGATCTTATCGTTTTCCTGATCTGCGAAAGTTGCGGTGCGGTCGGCGAAGCTCCCGGCGGTGGCGCCGCCGACGCGCTCAAAATGGCCTCACGCGCGGCGGGCTTTTTGCCGAAAAGTCCGCTGGTCGAAATCGCCGGTATCTGCTCGCATTGCCGCGAACGATGACCGTTCGGAACTGAAACGCGCGATCGTGCCACCTCCCCCGTCGTCTCGTCCGCTCGACGCCATTGCGATCGTAATTGCGATCGGGCTGTGTCTGAGTTGGGGCTTCAACAACGTCGCGATCAAGTTCGCCATCCACGATATCCCACCGCTGATTCAGTCGTCGGCTCGTTCGGTTATCGCGGCATTCTTGGTCGGCGCATGGACGCAGGCGCGGGGCATACCGCTGTTCCGGCGCGACGGCACGCTCCGCGCCGGCATCTTGGCGGGCGTGCTCTTTGCGCTCGAGTTTCTGCTAATCTATCGCGGCTTGGTCTGGACGACGGCGACGCGCGCCGTTCTATTTCTCTACCTTGCGCCCTTCTTCGTCGTGATCGGATCACGCTGGCTGGTACCGAGTGATCATTTCAATCTCTCGCAATGGCTCGGGCTTGTTCTGTCTTTCGTCGGCATCGTCATTGCTTTTGGCCTGCCGACGCCAGCGGCCGATTCGCACCAAATGCTGGGCGACCTGATGCTGGTTGGTGCCGCGGCGGCATGGGCGGGCACGACGCTCGTCATTAAGTCGAGCGCACTCAATCGTGTGAACGTCGAAAAAACTTTGCTCTACCAGCTCGTGGTTTCGGCGCCGCTTTTGGGGATCGGAGCGTTGGTATTCGGCGAGCATATCGATGCCATGCCCTCGGCCCCGGCGATAGCTGCCTTCGCCTATCAGACCGTTTGGGTGGTGAGTGTCACATTCGCGGTATGGTTTGCGCTTATCGTCCGCTATTCGGCGGCCCGGCTGTCGGTGTTCACCTTGCTGGTTCCGCTGTTTGGCGTCGCGGCCGGTCACCTTGTGCTGAACGAACCTTTGACGCCCGCGTTCTTGGTAGCGGTCGCTTTGGTCGCGGGAGGCCTCCTCCTCGTCAACCGGCCGCAGTAACGCTATATGCTAGAGAACCAGCCTGCCCCTGCTATCTAAGCGGCCACGGTTTGGCGATTAAGGGTTTGATCTGATGATGGAATATTCCGGCCCGGCCGAACGACATCAAACCGTTGCCGTAAGGGTCGGCAGTGTGAGCGTCGGCGGCGGTGCGCCCGTCGTGGTGCAATCGATGACCAATACCGACACCGCCGATGCCGCGGCGACGGCAAAGCAGGTGGCGGACTTGGCGCGCGCCGGCTCGGAGATCGTGCGCATCACGGTCGACCGCGACGAGGCGGCGGCCGCGGTGCCGCACATCAAGGAGCGGCTGCTCAAAATGAATGTCGACGTGCCGATCGTCGGCGACTTCCACTATATCGGCCACAAGCTTCTTGCCGATCATCCGGCCTGCGCCGAAGCGCTCGACAAGTATCGCATCAATCCCGGCAATGTCGGCTTCAAGGAAAAGAAGGATCGCCAGTTCGGCGCCATCGTCGAAACGGCGATCCGGCATAACAAGCCGGTCCGCATCGGCGCCAACTGGGGCTCGCTCGACCAGGAATTGCTCACTCATTTGATGGACGAGAACGCGAAATCCAACCATCCGGTCGATGCCCGCGACGTGACGCGCGAGGCGATGGTGCAATCGGCGCTGTTGTCCGCCGAGCGTGCGGAGGAAATCGGGCTGCCGCGCTCGAAGATCATCCTCTCGGCCAAAGTATCGGCCGTGCAGGATTTGATCGGCGTCTACGGCGAACTGGCACGGCGCTGCGACTATGCGCTCCATCTCGGCCTCACCGAGGCCGGCATGGGCTCGAAGGGTATCGTTGCTTCATCGGCTGCGATGGGGGTGCTGCTGCAGCAAGGCATCGGCGACACTATCCGGATTTCGCTCACGCCCGAGCCGAACGGCGACCGAACGCTGGAAGTCAAAGTCGCGCAGGAACTGTTGCAGACTGTGGGGTTGCGCACCTTCGTGCCCCTGGTCGCTGCCTGCCCGGGCTGCGGCCGCACGACCTCGACGACGTTCCAGGAATTGGCGTCCAGCATTCAGAGCTTCATCCGCGGCTCGATGCCGGAATGGAAGACGCGCTATCCCGGTGTGGAGGGTCTCAACGTCGCGGTCATGGGCTGCATCGTCAACGGGCCGGGCGAGTCCAAGCACGCCGACATCGGTATTTCGCTGCCTGGCACCGGCGAGCAACCGACGGCGCCGGTCTTCATCGACGGCAAGAAGGCCATGACGCTACGCGGGCCGACGGTCGCCACCGACTTCCAAAAAGTCGTTGTCGACTACATCGAACGGCGATTTGGCTCCGGCGGGACCAGACGGACTGCGGCCGAGTAAGCGCTTCCGCGTTTCCCGATAGGGAGTGCCTCCGGGCAGGCTGCCTGGGGATAACTCGTTGCCAAATAAACACAGCAGCCGGGAAATATACCTGCCCGACCGTCGGACTTCTCGACAGCCCCCGCCCCGACGCGTTCACGATATCATCAACCATACTGCGTCTATTTTAGGCGGCCGGTATGGATGGGGATCACGATAATGAAGCGATTTAGCTTAGCTGCGCTGGCCCTGGTCCTGCTGATCGGGCTGCAGCCGCAGTCTGCACGTGCGCAGGATGCCAATGCCAATTGGAATGTGTTTTGGGCTTGGTTGTCGCACGGGCAGGATCTGAGGCTGACCGGCGTCGGCATCGCCGTCGGCGCCGGTGCGACCGCCGCCTCCTTTGCTGCGACGGCCCATTACCATGGCCACATCGGCGATGGCGTTTTCATCAGCTCTTGGGCGGTGACCTCGTTTGGCTGCGCGGTGGTTTATCCGATGGTCGCAACGGTCGTACTCAATCGGCCACTGACGCCTCGCGAAGCTTATGACGGCATCGCCGACTGCGTGGTGCCGTTCATCGGCGGCTGGCTCGTGGATGCTTGGCTTCCGCATACGGCTTGGGTCGATGGCACGGCGCCGCCGAAGCCAGGGTGGCATCATCACAAGAAATAGCGCACCTCAAATCGCGGCCCTAAAAGCCGGCCGCAAGCGCCGGCTTTTTGCTGCGCCAATTTCCGATCCGGTCTACGGTAAGGCGCGTGGTTTAAGGCCTGGAGACTGGGATGGACTCGCCTGTGGCAGACGCTGGTGGCACTTCTGGCGCGCTCGACGGCGGCCGCATCATTGCCGCCATCAAGGCGAGCGGAATCGAATATGTTCTGTCGGTCCCCGATATCGTCACCAGCGCCGGCCTGCTGCGGCCGATTGCAGAAGACAACGAGCTCCGGCTCATCCGGGTCTGCAAGGAGGACGAATGTATCGGTATTGCCTCAGGCCTGTCGTATAGCAATAAGCGCGCGTTGATCCTGATTCAGCACACCGGCTTCCTCGATTCGATCAACGCCATCCGCGGCATCGCGGTCGAATACAAGCAGCCGATCTGCATGATGGTGGGGTTGCTTCAGCACGATCCGGAACTGGCGCCGCGCGCATCGCCGCGCTACGGCGTGCGCATCATGGAGCCCATCCTCGACGATATGGGCATCGCGCATCACCTTGTCAGCGTCGATGCCGACGCGGCGAAGATCAAACCGGCGATCGACCATGCCTACGCCGTATCGGAACCTGTGGCGTTACTGATCGGACGGAGTCCGACATGATGAAACGCGATGCGTGTTTCCGGATTCTCGCTCGACACATCACCGACGAGGCGGTCGTCGCCACCTATAGCTCGGCCGTCGACTGGGTCGAGATCGCTCCGCGCGTGCTCAACTATACGTCGATCGGCGCCATGGGCCTCGATTCGTCGCACGGCCTAGCTAGGGCTCGCACTCGGTCGGCCCGATAAGCGTGTTGTCGTCTTGCAAGGCGACGGTTCGCTTTTGATGAATCTCGGCAGCTTGGTCACGATTGCCGCGGTTGCACCCAAGAACCTGGTCCATCTGGTTGCGCACAACGAGACCTACGAGGCCAACGGCGGCCATCCGATTCCGTCTCCGAAAGTGGATTTCGCCGCGCTGGCGCGCGCGGCAGGCTATGCCGCAGTCTATGATTTTGCAGATCTCGACAGCTTTGCCCAGCAAGTGGCGCATGTGCTCGAACGGAACGGGCCGGTATTCGCCACGCTCCATATCGAGCCGTCAAAGCCGCTCACATACCATTATCCGAGCCTCTACGATCCCGCCAAACGCAAGGCTTTCAAGGCCGCGTGGCAGGCGCGGAGCTAGCGCTCAGCGCTTTTTTTCCAGCCGGCGTAGCACTTCGTCGAGCTGATCGAGGCTGCGATAACGGATGCTGAGGACGCCGCCGCGGCCGCGATCGGCGATGCTCACCAGCAGACCGAGTGCGTCGGATATACGCTTTTCCAGCGCCATCAGATTGGCGTTCTTTTCCGCCTTGGCGCGCGATTTGCGGCCGTTGGCGTTCTTGCCGCCGGTCTCTCGCGCCATGGCTTCGACCTGGCGCACATTGAGGCCGCGGGCGACGATTTCTTCCGCGAGCCCCTCGGCGTTGGACAAGCCGATCAGCGTCCGCGCATGTCCGGCATCGAGTTTGCCGGCGTGGATATAGGCCTTCACTGTCTCCGGCAATTTGAGAAGCCGCAGCGTGTTGGCGACGTAGCTGCGACTCTTGCCGATGATTTTTGCAATCTCGTCCTGACTGTTGCCGAAGTCATCCATCAGCGCGCGATAGCCGTCCGCTTCCTCAAGCGGATTGAGATCCGCGCGTTGCACGTTTTCAATGATCGCGAGTTGCAGCGCTTCGGCATCGGTCGCCTCGATGATGACGACCGGCACTTCGTGCAAGCCGGCGCGTTGCGCCGCGCGCCAGCGCCGCTCGCCGGCAATAATCTCGTAAGCGTCGAATGCGCCGCGGATCGGTCTTGCGACGATCGGCTGAATGATGCCGCGCTCGCGCAGCGAAGCGACCAGTTCGTCGAGTTCGGCAGCGGCGAAGGTGCGGCGCGGATTGCGGGCATTCGGACGCAACGAATCCGTCGGCAGCCGCCGTTGCCCGCGCGGTCGCTCGACCGAGCTTTCGGCGGCGACTTCGCCAATCAGTGCGGCAAGGCCGCGCCCCAGTCGCGATCGCATCGCATCTTCCGCCATCGCCGTCTTCCCCAGGCCGTCAGTCACTTAACTGTCCTTATCCGGCGCAAAGCTGTTTCTCGCGTTGGATGACTTCGGTCGCCAGCCGCAAATAGGCTTCGCTGCCGCTGCATTTGAGATCGTAGACGAGGACCGGCTTGCCATAGGACGGCGCTTCGGAGACCCGCACGTTGCGCGGGATGATGGTGTCGTAGACCTTCGGCCCCATAAATTCGCGAACGTCAGCGACCACCTGCCCCGAAAGATTGTTGCGCGCATCGAACATCGTCAGCACGACACCGTGAATCGTGAGGTTCGGGTTGAGCTGTTCGCGCACCGAGTCCACCGTCTTGAGGAGCTGCGACAGACCCTCCAGCGCAAAGAACTCGCATTGCAGCGGAACCAGAATGGCGTTCGCCGCCGCCATGGCGTTCACGGTCAACAGATTGAGCGAAGGCGGGCAATCGACCAACACATAGGTGAATCTGGTGGGGCCGAAGCTGTTTAACGGATTAAGCGCGCTGCGCAGGCGGAAGGCGCGATCGCGCGCCTGCCCGATCTCAAGCTCGAGCCCAGACAAATCGAGCGTCGATGGTGCAAGGTGGAGGCGCGGAACGGCGGTCGCCACAATGGCGTCGCGCAACGCGGCTTCCCCGGTCAGCACATCGTAAGTCGAATAGCGCCGGTTACGGCGATCGATGCCAAGGCCGGTCGATGCATTGCCCTGCGGGTCAAGGTCGATGATCAGGACATCCTCGCCGATTGCGGCGAGCGCCGTCCCGAGATTGATCGCGGTCGTTGTCTTGCCGACGCCGCCTTTCTGGTTCGCGACCGCGAGGACGCGTGGCGGCTTTATCCGCTGAATTTCGCGCGCGCGATCTAACGCAGAAACTTCAACCGCGGCTGACATCGTCTCGGTCTCTTCGTTCATCACGGCGGTCCGATTCAACTTGGTCCGCATCAATACAACTAAAAGTAGGTATCAGATTGTACTGGGAAGCCACTAACGTCTTGATTCAACTTGGTTTACGAGAAGGATGCGGGAGCGTGAATCGGTGCGACTCGGCACCAAGTCTGCTTGGATGGTCCAACATTTAGAGGCCTCGGTCAATTCAGCATCCACATCTTGTCCCTTGAGGAACAAGCCCTGAGCTCCCGTTTTCAACAAGGGATATGCCTCTTCGAGGAGTTTACCCAGCGGCGCCAGCGCGCGCGCCGTCACCACGTCAATATGGCCAGGCGCATGTCTGACAAAGTCTGAAATCCTCTCGGCATGCACCTCCACCGGCACGCCAATGGTGCGCGCGGCTTCGCTGAGGAAGCGCGCTTTCTTCTGGATGCTTTCGACGAGATGCATCTTCGCCCCCGGTCTCTCAGCGAGAGCGCACGCAATGACCAGACCGGGAAATCCTCCGCCGGAGCCGAGATCGACCCATATTCGCGCTTCCGGCGCCAATGCAATGAGCTGCAGCGAATCGGCGATGTGGCGCGTCCACAAGAGCGGTTTGGTCGAAGGCGCGATCAGATTGATCCGCTGCTGCCACTCCAGGAGGAGATCCACAAAACGGTCGAGGCGGGCTTCTGTTTCACGTGAAACAGGCGTGAGTGCGAGTGCACGGGCCCGGTCGCCCGCGAGATCAGGCCGCGCCACTTGCGGGCTTGTCGCTGGATGAGCGCATGGGCTTGCGGTGCTGCCGCCGCACATGTGCAACGAGGAGTGTCAGTGCGGCCGGTGTTATGCCATCGATGCGGCCCGCATGGCCTATGGTCCGGGGGCGTTGCGCGGCAAGCTTATCGCGGACTTCATTTGAAAGGCCGGGGAGGGCCTCGTAGTCGATATCGTCGGCAAGGACGAGGCTTTCATCACGCCGGTAGGAATCCACGTCGGCGGCCTGACGGCTGAGATAGACGTCATACTTGGCGTCAGTTTCGACCTGCCCCGCGATCGTTAAGGAAAGCTCGCCAAAGCTTGGCCAGATCCGCGCCAAATCGCGGACGCCGACGCCCGGATAAGACAATAATTCGAACGCGGAGCGCCGCTGCCCATCCTTGCGCAGTGAGAAGCCATGCTGAGCCGCTTCGCTCGGCGTCAAAGTCAGCGCGCGCGCCAGCGCCCGCGCCGCATCGATCGAGGCCATTTTGGTGCGATGCCTCTGCGTTCGTTCCGCACCGACGCAGCCGAGCGCGATCCCCCTACCCGTCAGTCGCTGATCCGCATTGTCGGCACGGAGCGTCAGCCGATACTCCGCCCGGGATGTAAACATACGGTACGGCTCGCTGACGCCGCGCGTCACCAGATCGTCGATCATAACGCCGAGATAGCCTTCCGCCCGATCGAACAGGATGGGCGCGGCACCGCCCGCCTGCGCCGCTGCATTAAGGCCAGCGACCAAACCCTGTGCCGCTGCTTCTTCATAGCCTGTCGTGCCGTTGATCTGTCCGGCGAGGAACAGCCCGGGCAGTCGTTTGGTCTCGAGCGATGGGTTGAGTTCCCGCGGATCGACATGGTCGTATTCGATGGCGTAACCAGGCCGAACCATGCGCGCCCGCTCCAGACCGGGAATGGATGCCACCAGCGCCGCTTGCACGTCCTGCGGCAATGAGGTGGAGATGCCGTTCGGATAGACCGTCGTATCGTCGAGCCCTTCCGGCTCGAGAAAAATCTGATGGCCGTCGCGCTCGCCGAAGCGCACGATCTTATCCTCGATGGACGGGCAATAGCGCGGACCGCGGCTCTTGATCTGCCCGGAATACATTGCCGAGCGGTGTACGTTGGCGCGCACAATGTCATGGGTCTTCGGCGTCGTGCGCGTGATGCCGCACTCGATCTGCCGGTTGTCGATGCGATCGGTCAGGACCGAAAATGGCTCAGGAGGGTCGTCCCCCGGCTGCATTTCCACGATCGTCCAATCGATCGTGCGGCCGTCGAGCCGCGGCGGCGTCCCGGTTTTCAGACGTCCAAGCGCAAAGCCCGCGCGCTCGAGCGTCCGCGACAGCCCGATGGCCGGCGCCTCGCCGACGCGGCCCGCTGGAATTTGTTGGTCGCCGATATGGATGAGCCCGCGCAGGAATGTGCCCGTGGTCAGGACTACGGCGGGCGCCGCGAAACCGCGGCCGTCCACCAGACGCACGCCCGCGACCCGATCGACTCCCAATAGATCGTCGACTTCACCTTCAATCACGGTCAGGTTCGCGGCCTGCCGAATCGCCGCCTGCATCGCCGCGACATAGAGCTTGCGATCAGCCTGCGCCCGCGGCCCGCGTACCGCCGGCCCTTTGCGGCGATTGAGCACGCGAAATTGGATGCCGGCTGCATCCGCCACCCGGCCCATGAGGCCATCGAGCGCGTCGATTTCACGAACCAGGTGACCCTTGCCCAAGCCGCCCATCGAAGGATTGCATGACATGGCGCCGACCGTAGCGAAGCGCTGGGTGATCAGCGCCGTTCGCGCGCCCATCCGCGCGGCCGCCGCAGCGGCCTCGCAGCCGGCGTGACCACCACCAACGACAATCACTTCGAAGCGGACGTCCATTTCAACCTCGAAAAAGTGCGGCCGTTTTAGCGAAGGCGATATCGGGGGTCAAAACCGCCTTCGATCCGTTGTGTTTCACGTGAAACATGCCTGAAGCCCGCGTTAACGAATCATTTACCAATGCAGAAATCGCGGAAGATCACGTCCAAAATATCTTCGACATCAACCCGCCCAGTCAGCCGCCCGAGACTCGTCGATGCGGCGCGCAATTCCTCGGCGACAAGTTCTTCACGCTCGCCCGATTTTGCTGCCTCGGCCAATGCACGATCGAGTGCCGCCACCGTTTTTTCCAACAGCTCACGATGACGCGCTCGGGTGACGATGCCCGCTTCGGCAGTCGAAAAATATTCACTGGCGTAAGCCGCCAAACGTTCGAGCAGCGGATCGATTCCCTGCCCAGTGAGTGCCGAGATTGAACAACCGAACTGATATTCACTTTTTATGTTAGGTCGCTTGGCAAGGTCGCCGCATCGCGGATTGAGGTCGATTTTGTTTTCAATAAACCAAATCGCTGTTGCGTTCAGCGGCGCCGTGGCGCTTGGGTCACCGGCCGATAGGTCACTGACCCAGAGCACCAAGTCGGCAGCCGCTGCGCGGGCACGGGCGCGGCGTACGCCTTCTTGCTCGATTGGGTCGGCACTATCGCGAATACCTGCGGTATCGAGCAGCGTCACCGGATAGCCGCCGAGATCAAGATGCACTTCGATAACGTCGCGCGTAGTGCCGGCAAAGGGCGAAACGATTGCCGCCTCGCGGCGCGCCAGCCGGTTGAAGAGTGTCGACTTGCCGGCATTCGGCGGTCCAGCAATTGTGACGACCAGGCCGTCGCGCAGCCGTTCACCGCCGCGCCCTTTGGCCAGCGCAGCCACGATCTCGTCGCACAATTGCCGCGCAGCATCGACTGCGGGACCGATTAGATCCTCGGGCACGTCGGCCTCATCGGAAAAGTCGATTTGCGCCTCGACGAGCGCATGTGCCTCGATCAAGCGCCGCCGCCAAGCTTCGGCACGATCGCCGATCAACCCTTTGAGCTGGCGATACGCTTGCCGCCGCTGCGCGGGGGTCTCGGCGGCGATGAGATCGGCCAAGCCCTCCACTGCCGTTAGATCGAGTTCGGCCATTCTCGAAGGCCCGGCGCGTAAACTCGCCCGGCTCGGCGAGACGGCAGCCCTCGATCTTGCCCAAAACATCAAGCACGCCTGCAATCACGGCATGGCCGCCGTGAAGCTGCAGCTCGGCCATATCCTCGCCAGTCTCGCTGCGCGGAGCCGGAAACCACAGTGCAAGCCCTTCGTCGATCATGTCGCCACTCGCCGGATCGCGCACCCGCGCCAGCGTCGCCTGTCGCGCCGAAGGCAGCCGGCCGATCAGCCTTTCGAGCGCGACGCGCGCCTGCGGACCGCACACGCGCACCACCGCGACCGCCGCTGGCGGCCGTCCGGAGGACAAAGCGAAGATAGTGGAACAATCAGGCATACCGTGTCGCTCAAACCAATCGGCGCGGCGCTTCGCCCCAGGCGGGCTACTTGCTACGGTGCGGTCATGTCAACTTCAGCGCCGGCAATCAATTCGCACCAAAACCACCTCGCTAAGGAGACGAGCCCCTATCTCCTGCAGCACAAAGACAACCCGGTCGAGTGGTGGGCATGGGGGCCTGACGCGCTTGCCGAGGCGACGCGGGCCAATAAGCCGATCCTGCTCTCGGTCGGCTATGCCGCCTGTCATTGGTGCCACGTCATGGCACACGAAAGCTTTGAGGACGAGGACACCGCGCGGGTGATGAACGAGCTCTTCGTCAACATCAAAGTCGATCGCGAGGAGCGGCCGGACATCGATCAAATCTACATGGCAGCCCTACATCATCTCGGCGAGCACGGCGGCTGGCCGCTGACCATGTTTCTCACGCCGAACGGCGAACCGATCTGGGGCGGCACATATTTTCCTAACACGTCACGCTACGGCAAGCCGCCTTTCGTCGACGTGCTGCGCGAGATCGCGCGACTGTTCCGCGATGAGCCAGAGAAGATCGAGCAAAACCGCGCGGCATTAATGGAGAGGCTCGACGCGGCGGCTCGACCTGCCGGCGCCGCAACGATCGGAACCACCGAGCTCGACAACGCCACGCGGCAACTTGGCGGCATCATCGACCCGGTGAATGGCGGTACGCGTGGCGCGCCGAAATTCCCCCAAGCCGCTTTGTTCGAGCTGCTCTGGCGCGCCGGGCTACGCACCGGCGAGACGCGTTACTTCGCGGCCGTCGATATTACGCTGCACCATATCTGCGAGGGCGGCATTTACGATCACCTCGGCGGCGGCTTCGCGAGATATTCGGTCGACGAGCATTGGCTGGTGCCGCATTTCGAGAAAATGCTCTACGACAATGCGCAGCTCCTCGAACTCCTCGCCGTCGCGCACCAGCACGGCGGGAAGACGCTTTATCGCCAGCGCGCTCGTGAAACCGTGGCCTGGCTCAAGCGCGAAATGACGACGGAGCAGGGCGCATTTTCCGCTTCGCTCGACGCCGACTCCGAAGGCGAGGAGGGCAAATTCTACGTCTGGTCCTACGACGAGGTGGTCCGGCAACTCGGCATCGAAGACGGCGAATTCTTCGCGCGGCACTACGACGTCACGCCGGCGGGCAATTTCGAGGGCCACAACATCCTCAATCGCCTGAAGCCGATAGCGCGCAGTGATGCCGATGAAGCGCGGCTTGGTACCTTGCGTGAGAAACTTCTCGCCGCAAGGGGCAGCCGCGTCCGCCCTGGCCTCGACGACAAAGTGCTCGCCGACTGGAACGGGCTGATGATTGCCGCGCTGGTCAATGCGGCCTTATTGTTCGGCGAACATTCCTGGATCGCGCTCGGTCAGGGCGCCTTCGATTTTATTGCTGGCGCAATGACGCGCGGCGATCGGCTCGGCCATTCGTGGCGTGACGGCAAGCTCAAGTTCCCCGGGCTCGCTTCCGATTTCGCCGCCATGATCCGCGCGGCGCTGGCGCTCCATGAGGCGACCGGACTACGCGCTTACCTCGATCGCGCGCTGGAATGGCAACGCGCGCTCGACCGCAACTATGCCAATGCCGAGACCGGAACCTATTATCTCACCGCAGTCGATGCGGAGGGGCTGGTGGTCCGTCCCGCCGCGACAACCGACGAGGCAACGCCCAATCACAACGCGGTGGCGGCGCAGAATCTCATCCGGCTCGCGGTCTTGGCGGGCGACGACAAATGGCGCGACAAAGCCGATCGGCTGATAGCTGCCGTCGCGCCGCTCGCAACGGAGAACCTTTCCATGCACATGGCGCTTCTCAACGCCGTCGACCTGCGCCTGCGCGCCGCGCAAATCGTGGTGACCGGGGAGGGGCCGCCCGCGCAATCCCTGCTCGTCGCTGCACGCCGGTTGCCGGCGCTCGATCGCATCGTGCTGCACGCCGCGACCGTGGAGGCGCTGCCACCCGCGCATCCTGCTCGCGAAAAGATCGAAGCCGCGCGAGCGCCGCAGGCCTTCGTCTGCGTCGGCGAAACGTGTTCGTTGCCGGTAAGCGACCCGGCCGGCCTCACCGCCGCCCTTGACGCAGTGCGACATTCTTGACGGCGCGATCCATCCGTGGATGTTTTGTGCTCAGTGCAAGCCGGGGCGCAGGAAGGGAGACCGAATTATGCGAAGCGGAATCATCTTAGCGGCAGCCCTGACCGCACTGTCGGCGACCGGAGCGCGGGCCGACCAGTGGTGCGGCTATGGCACCCACAAAGACGCGGTGGTCGAATGCGGCTATACCACCGCCGCGGACTGCGAGAACGCCGTCGGCAAGGGCGGGATGTGTTTCGTCGATCCTGACCTTGCGCTCAATACGACCCGCGTCATGCCTGCAAAGAACATCAGGATTTCGCCGCACGGCTGATCTTCGACCGAGCCGATAGCAAGTTCAGGTATTCATCGAGTTCGAAGAACTCGCTGTTGTTCTTGGTGTTGCGGAGCTTGTCGAGCAGGAAGTCGATGGCGTCCATGGTGCCCATCGGATTGAGGATACGCCGCAGCACGTACATTTTCTTGAGTTGATCGGGCGGCACCAGGAGCTCTTCCTTGCGCGTGCCGGACCGCGTGATGTCCATGGCCGGGAAGGTGCGCTTGTCGGCCACCTTGCGGTCGAGAATGAGTTCGGAATTGCCGGTGCCCTTGAACTCCTCGAAAATCACTTCGTCCATGCGGCTGCCGGTATCGATCAGCGCGGTGGCGATGATGGTGAGGGAGCCGCCTTCCTCGATATTGCGCGCGGCGCCGAAGAAGCGCTTCGGCCGCTGCAATGCGTTGGCGTCAACGCCGCCGGTGAGCACCTTGCCGGATGACGGCACCACGGTGTTGTAGGCGCGGCCGAGGCGGGTGATCGAATCGAGCAGGATGACCACATCGCGGCCGTGCTCGACGAGCCGCTTGGCCTTCTCGATCACCATCTCGGCGACCTGAACGTGACGTACGGCAGGCTCGTCGAAGGTCGAAGACACCACCTCGCCCTTCACCGAGCGCTGCATGTCGGTGACTTCTTCCGGCCGCTCGTCGATCAATAACACGATCAGATAGCATTCCGGATGGTTGTGCGTGATCGAATGCGCAATGTTCTGCAGCAGCACGGTCTTGCCGGTGCGCGGCGGCGACACGATCAGCGCGCGCTGGCCTTTGCCGACCGGCGCTACGATGTCGATGACGCGCGCCGAGAGATCCTTCTTGGTCGGATCCTCGAACTCCATCTTCAGCCACTCGTCGGGATAGAGCGGCGTCAGGTTGTCGAAGTTGACCTTGTGGCGGGCCTTTTCGGGGTCTTCGAAGTTGAGCGAGTTGACCTTGAGCAGGGCGAAGTAGCGCTCGCCTTCCTTGGGGCTGCGGATATGGCCGTCGATGGTGTCACCGGTGCGCAGGCCGAAGCGGCGGATTTGCGACGGCGAGACATAGATGTCGTCGGGGCCGGGCAAGTAATTCGCTTCCGGCGATCGCAGAAAGCCGAAGCCGTCGGGAAGCACCTCAACGACACCTTCACCGACGATGTCGGTCTCGCGCGCGGAAAGCTGCTTGAGGATGCCGAACATCAGCTCCTGCTTGCGCATGGTCGAGGCATTCTCGACCTGGAGCTCCTCGGCAAAGGAGACAAGCTCCGCCGGAGTCTTGGTCTTGAGTTCTTGGAGTTTCATTTCCTGCATGCAGAATGTCCTATGGAAATTGGGCCAGCGGCGGAATCAGGGGGCGGCGTCGCTGGCAAAGGGAAGATCGCAGGTCTTGGGCTGTAAGGGGCCTGGGGGCCCCGGACCCTGATGCACCTGGCGGCTCCAGTTCGCTGGAGCCAAAACTCAACTGCATCCGCCTACGTTGGGTGGGATAGCCTCAAGATAAGAAAAGACCACGCTCCAGGCAAGTAGCGAGTTCGAACTTTGCACTGGCAACGCGTGACGATCAGAACGGTTTCACCACCGCAAGGATAACAATCGCGATCATCAAGATTGTTGGTATTTCATTGATTATTCGATAGAATTTAGCCGAATGCCGATTGTGGTCAGCGGCAAAATCCCTCGTCCAACGGGCCAGCAATCCATGCAGCGCGGAAAGTAAAAGAACGAGCATAAGTTTCGCGCCCAACCAGCCTGACGCGAACCACCCGAAGCGCGAATCAGGGCCGTGCCAAGCGAGCCAGAGTCCCAAAACCCAGGTCGCGACCATTGCCGGGTTGATGATGGCCCGCAGCAACCGGCGTTCCATCACCTTGAAGGTCTCGGACTGCACTGAGCCCTTCTCGGCCGCGCAGTGATAGACGAACAGCCGCGGCAGATAGAGCATTCCTGCCATCCAGGCGATGACGGCAATGATGTGGAAGGCTTTGACCCATTGATACACGGTCGCTTCCGATCTCCGTTCTGCGCTGTCAGTTCCTGCCAGCGACGCTGCGCACCCGTGCCACCAAGCGCTCCACGTGTGCGAGCGGCGTTTCCGGGAGAACGCCATGACCAAGATTGAAAATAAACGGGCCGGCCGCGAACGCTTCCATAATCGCATCGATAGCCCGGTCGAGCGCTGCTCCCCCAACCAGAAGCGCCAAGGGATCGAGATTGCCCTGGACCGGCCGCAGTCGTTGAATTTCGTCGCGTGCGAAGCCAAGCTCAATCATCCAGTCGAGCCCAATCGCATCGACGGCAACTGCCGCGAGATATTCCGTCAGCATGGTCCCGGCGCCACGCGGAAAACCGATGATCTTGGCCTCAGGAATCGCATTCCGAACCGCAGCAATGATTTCGAGCGCACGGTTCGATGCACCACTTTCGAAATTCATCCGGCGGCAATACTCCCGCCCAAGTATCGAAAACTTGCACCGCGTCGACACCAGCCTCGAATTGCCCAATCAAGTAACTGACGGAGGCTTCGATTAAAATCTCAATCAGCCGGGCAAAATCGCCGGGGTATCGATAGGCAAATTGACGTGCCGGAATTTGGCCGGGGCTGCCGCCACCTGCAACCATATAAGTTGCAACCGTCCACGGCGCTCCACAAAAGCCAAGCAATGCGACAGCCGGCGGCAATTGACGCTTGGTATTGATGATCGTTTCATAAACCGGTCCGAGCTTAGCTTGATCGACTCCTGCCCGTAACCGTCGTAGCGCTGAAGGCTCGTCGAGCGCATCAAGCTGCGGTCCTTCGCCTTCCGCAAAACTCACACGCTGGCCGAGTGCGTACGGCACCACCAAAATATCGGAAAACACGATCGCAGCATCGAATCCAAAGCGGCGGATCGGCTGCAATGTCACTTCCGCCGCCAATTTTGGATTAAAACACAGGTCAAGGAAACTTTTCGTTCTTTCCCGAATTGCCCGATATTCCGGCAGGTAGCGTCCAGCCTGACGCATCAACCAGATCGGAGGAACGATAGCTCGTTCATCTCGCAAAACCTGAATGAGAGGTTTGTTCACTGCAGTACCGGGCTCGCTTCAATCCTAACTCAACTAGATTCTTAGAATCTGTTGTAGTGCTTGAGCGGTTGATTGGACTCATACATTTCGCTTCACATTCCATCCACGGCTTACCCACATATCCTCGGTATTATTCGCTTACAGAATTGCCGATAGTAGGCGGCGATTATCGCCACTTTACCGCGGATTTCGGCGTAGTTTAGCGGCATCGTCCACATTTCACCGATGCGTAGATAGAGTACTGATTCTCAGTGCTGGCGTGGCACGGGTGTGGACGACGGACAGGTTTATGCGCCCATAGTGCTTGCACCCTTAGAAAAGCCATGGCCTTCTCCACAGTCGTCGACAGCTTCTCCCATCGAGTTCAATCCATTCTATGGCGCAAGCGGCAGGCTATTTTCACCTTCATCTGGTCTCTGACGCGACCGGCGAGACCTTGATTACGGTCGCTCGCGCGGCAGCGGCGCAATATGCCAAGATGATGCCGGTCGAGCATGTGCATCCGCTGGTTCGGACCCAAAAGCAGCTCGATCGCGTATTGGTCGAAATTGAAGAATCGCCGGGTATCGTCCTTTATACCCTGCTTGAGGAAAATCTGGTCGGACGACTGGAAGCAAAGTGTCGCGCGTTCGGCCTGCCGTGCCTGTCGATTCTCGGACCGGTCCTGCATCTGTTCCAAGCTTATCTCGGCGCGGAATCGACCCACAAAGTCGGTGCCCAACACACGCTCAATGCCGAATATTTCCGCCGCATCGACGCGCTGAACTACACGATGCTTCACGACGATGGCCAACAGGCCGACGATCTCGAAGAGGCCGATGTCGTGCTGGTTGGAGTTTCGCGGACGTCGAAAACGCCGACCTCGATTTATCTGGCCAATCGCGGGGTGAAGACGGCGAACATACCGTTGGTACCTGGGGTGCCGCCGCCCCCAAACGTGGAGCGATTGAGCCATCCGCTCGTGGTCGGACTCTTTGCGACACCCGAACGGATTGTACAGATTCGGCAAAACCGGCTGCTTGGACTCAAAGCCCATCGTGATGACGACCAATATATCGACCGCCGGGCCGTCGCCGAAGAAATCGCCGTCTCACGCAAGCTGTGCAGCAAGCATAACTGGCCGGTAATCGATGTGACCCGCCGTTCAATCGAAGAGACCGCGGCGGCGGTACTTGCTTATCTTGGCGAGCGCCGCCGGCAACGGCCGTCGTGAGCGCCGCCGATGCCGCTCTGGCTTGCCGCGGAACCGCTGGTGCTGGCCTCGCGCAGCAAGGCACGGCGGATGTTGCTCGCCGCCGCAGGGATACCGGTCGAAGTCCGGCCGGCCGATATCGATGAACGCAACTTGGCGGCGGCCACCTCTTCGCCGGCGCCTGGTGCAATTGCGGTGCATCTGGCGCGCGGGAAAGCGTGCACCGTGGCGGCGAACTATCCCGCCCGGCTAACGCTCGGCGCCGATCAGACGCTTGCGCTTGGCGCTGAATGCTTTGCCAAGCCGGCCGATCGGACGGCGGCGCGGGCGCAACTGCACGCGCTGCGCGGACGGACGCACGAACTGCATTCGGCCGTTGCCTGCGTGGAAAATACGAAAGTCCTCTTCGAACATGTCGAGGTTGCGCGGCTCACCATGCGTTCGTTTTCCAACGAGTTCCTCGATCGTTATCTTGACGCCGCCGGCAGCGCTGCAACGGAGAGCGTCGGCGGCTACCAGATCGAAGGCCTCGGGAGCCAATTGTTCGAACGCGTTGACGGCGATTATTTCACGATATTGGGATTGCCGCTGCTTCAGGTCTTGGATTTCCTGCGGCGGCAGGGCTCGCTGACGCAATGAGCGGCGAGGGCCCATTCATTCTTTGTCTGACTGGCTCGCTGGGCATGGGCAAATCGACTGCGGCCAAATTCTTTGCCGCAGCCGGCGTGCCCGTGCACGATTCGGACGCGGTCGTACATGCACTCTATGAAGGCGATGCCGTACCCTTGATCGAGCAGGCATTTCCGGGCTCGACAGTGGGCGGCAAGGTCGACCGCAGCAAGCTTGCGGCGATGGTGCTTACCGACAGCGCGGCGCTCGGCCGGCTCGAGGCCATCGTCCATCCGCTGGTTTTTGCGTCGCGGGAGAAGTTCCTCGCCGAGGCGCAGGCGCACGGTGCGCCTATCGTCGTCCTAGACGTGCCGCTTCTATTCGAGACCGGCGCTCAGTGCCGTTGCGATGCCGTCGTGGTGGTCTCGGCGCCGCCCGAGGTGCAGCGCCGTCGCGCTTTCGAGCGGCCCGGCATGACCGAGGACAAATTCACTGCCATCCTCAACAAGCAAATGCCGGATGGGGAAAAGCGTCAGCGTGCCGATTTCATCCTCGATAGTTCACAGAGCTTCGAACACACACACGCTCAAATTCGCGACATTTTGCAAAGCGTCGCTAAAATACCGCGACGGCGACGCTGATTCGCATCGGGCAGAGTTCAATGCGCGAGATCGTTTTTGACACTGAGACCACGGGGCTTGATCCGCTGCAGGGCGATCGCCTGGTGGAAATCGGCTGTATCGAGCTCTTCAATCGGTTTCCGACCGGCAAGACCTTCCACAGTTATTTCAATCCCGAGCGTGACATGCCGGAACAGGCGCGGGCGATCCACGGCCTGACCGGCGAATTTCTCAATGATAAGCCCCTGTTCGCCCACAAAGTGGAAGAACTCGTCGCCTTTCTCGGCGACGCGCAGCTGGTTGCGCATAACGCGATGTTCGATCTCGGCTTCCTCAACGCCGAATTGGAACGCGCCGGGCGCGCCGCAGTCGGCCGCGATCGGATGATCGATACCCTTCTCCTCGCGCGCCGCAAGCACCCCGGCGGCGCCAACCGCCTCGACGACCTCTGCGAACGTTATGCTATCGACAATTCGCGGCGCACCAAGCATGGCGCGCTGCTCGATGCCGAACTCTTGGCGGAAGTGTACGTGGAGCTGATCGGCGCCCGACAGGCGCAGCTCATTCTTTCACAAGCCGCAACACCGGTCTCTACCGGCGGCGTGGCGATCGTGCTGCGCGAGCGGCCAATGCCGCTGGCCGTTCGCCTGACGCCGGAGGAACGCGCGGCGCACCGTCGGTTCGTCGCCAGTCTTGGCGATAACGCCATCTGGCGCGATTACGTCAGCCTGGATTGAGCGACGGGCCCGGGGACAAGGGTTGCGCGCCGGCGATCCGCTGGCGGTACAGCCCGACGAAATCCACCGGTTCCAGCAAAAGCGGCGGGAACCCGCCATTGCGTGTCGCGGTGGCGACGATTTCGCGCGCGAACGGAAACAACAGACGCGGGCATTCGATCATCACCGTCGGCTGCAGGCTGTCGGCCGGCACGTTGAGCAAGCGGAATATTCCCGAATACGTCAGTTCGAAGCCGAACAGCAGCAGGCCCTGAGATTCCGCTTTGCCCTCCAGCCGCAGCGACACTTCGATATCGGTCTCGGTCAGAGGCGCGGCATCAACGGCGATGTTGATGTTGATGGCCGGTTGCTGCGAGCTTGGCGCCATCGAGCGCGGCGCATTGGGATTTTCGAACGAAAAATCCTTTATGTATTGCGTGAGAACGCCGATCTGCGGCATCGGCATTTGCGCCATTCCGGTCTGCGGCGCGGGGCCGCCATTGGTCGCTGACATCCTCGTCTCCGGCCTATGTATTGCGGCTTGGCTAACATAAGGGCAAGGAACGAACAATGCCGGCAATGCCGTCGCGGCAAGGCATTTATGCTTGCTGTCGGTGCTGATTTCGACGGATTTGCCTAAAAGCGTGTTACTGCAGCCCGCTTCCATCATTGGCGTGGCGATTCCGATCGTCTAATCTCTCACCTCGGCACGCGTTGGCCACGATCTGCAGCTACTGGATGGGTGCCGTTGCGTGCCTACATAGTACTGGAGCCAGGTCTCCTGCCACGGTCGGTCGAGGTTCGAAACGACTTTGCAACCCCCGTGCCGCTACAAGCGCTGCCGAAAGAATGCCCGACGTGTTCGACATCTACACCATCATCTTCCTGGCGCTGGCGGTATTCATATTCCTGCGCCTGCGCAGCGTTTTGGGTCAGCGCACCGGCCGCGAACGGCCGCCCTATGATCCCTATTCGGCGCGCGATGCCGTGCGCAGCCCGGCGACCGACAAGGTGGTGACGCTGCCGTCGCGTCCCACGGAAACACCGGCGCCGGCGGCCGAAGCCCCGCAGCCTTCGGCTGAGCGCTGGAAGGACGTTGCCGAAATCGGGTCGACCGTCGCGGCCGGTTTGGATGCGATCGCGGGCGCCGACGCCGGTTTCGATGCGAAGCATTTTATTACCGGCGCGCGCACCGCCTACGAGATGATCGTGACGGCCTTTGCCAGCGGCGATCGCCGCCAATTACGCAATCTGCTGTCGCGTGAAGTCTTCGACGGTTTCGATGCCGCGATCACCGAGCGCGAGCGCCGCAGCGAGACCGTTGAAACGCGCTTCGTCTCGATTGAAGCCTCGACCATCACTGCCGCCGAATTACGCAATCGCAGTACGGCGCAAATCACAGTCCGCTTCGTCTCGAAACTGATTTCCGCAACGCGGGACCGTGCCGGCGCCGTGATCGACGGCAACGCCGACAAGGTGACTGACGTTACGGACGTGTGGACCTTCGCGCGCGACATTGCCTCGCGCGATCCAAACTGGAAAGTGGTCGCAACCGAAGCCGGGCAATGACCAATGACGGCGCCATGCGGTGGCTTGCGTCCGTTCATTCTGTTGCTGGGCGTCCTTGGGGTTTCGACGTCCGCATATGCCCAGGAGCGCACGCCGATCGTATTTCCGGGTACGCAATACGAACCCGTCGTTTGGACGGATCTCGACGGCTGGGACAACGACGATCACGCTGCGGCGTTTGCCGCGTTTCTGGCGAGTTGTCGTACGCTCGATAAAAGGCATCGTCAGGACCGCGAATTGACGGCAATTCCGGCGGCGCTCCAGGAAATTTGCGAGCGTGCGCGGCGAGCCATTCCGCTCGACGAGGCCGGCGCAAGAAAATTCTTCGAGGACAATTTTCGGCCCGTCCGCATCAACCGGCTCGGCGCCGCCAACGGTTTTCTCACCGGCTATTACGAGCCCATCATCGACGGATCGCGCGTGCCGACCGGTGCGTTTACGGCGCCGCTCTATCGTCGGCCGCCAAATCTCGTCGTTTCCGGATGGCGCAGGCTCGGCAAAGACGCCTTTCCAAGCAAGGGCGTCCTTGTTGGCCGCCGCGTCGGCCGGCGCAAGATCGTGCCCTACTACACCCGCGCCGAAATCGAGGATGGCGCACTCGATGGCTGGCATCTCGAAATCTGCTATCTGCACGATCAGGTCGACGTTTTGTTCGCGCAAATCCAGGGCTCGGCCCGGATTAGACTGGAAGACGGCACCATCCTGCGCGTCAACTACGATTCCCACAATGGTTGGGCCTACACACCCATAGGCCGCATCCTCGTCGACGACAAAGTCATGACCAAGGATCAGGTGTCGATGCAGAGCATCGGCGCTTGGATGGAAGCGAATCCGGATCAAGCCAAAGAGGTGCGCCGCCAAAATAAAGCTTATGTGTTCTTCCGCATCACGGATCTCTCAACGGAAGATGAAGCGGTCGGCGGCGAGGGCGTAGAGCTTGTGCCTGGCCGTTCGATCGCGATCGATCGAGCGCTGCATGCTTACGGCACGCCGTTTTTCATCGAAGCCGCCCTGCCGATTGCCAACCAAAAAGCGGAAACCAAATTTGATCGCCTCGTTATCGCACAAGACACCGGGTCGGCGATTGTCGGACCGGCGCGCGCGGACATTTATTTCGGCGCCGGCAACGAAGCCGCCCGCATTGCCGGTCGAATCAAAAATGCCGGCGAGTTCATCATGCTGATCCCGCGCGAACTCGATCCGGTGGCGGCGGGGCGCGACATGCCACTGCCGCCGGAACGTCCGAGCATGTTCAGCTTTAACTCGGATACCAAGGCAAATCCCACGGCGGTCGATCCGACGGCGGACGGAACGGCAAAGCCACAGGCGGTCGCCCTCACACCTGCGCCCGCCCCGAAACGGAAAGCCAAAACGCGACATATAAGATGAGCGGCCGCCGCAATCTGAGCGATGAGGAGCGCGCGCTGTGGGCTGGCTTTGCACGCGTGATCAGGCCGTTGCGACCCGCCAAGACGACGCCGAAGCCGATCGTCACCAGCGCCAAGGCGGCGCCCGCGCGGCGGGAGCCGCCAGCGCGGCAGGAACAGCCGACCGCCAAATCGCTGCCGCTCGCGCCGTTCGACCGCCGGCTTAAGCAGCGCGTGGCGCGCGGCCGTGACGCTATCGATGCCCGGATCGATCTGCATGGCATGACGCAGCGCGAAGCTCATGCCGCGTTGCTCCGCTTTCTGCGGCATGCTCAGACGAATGAAGCCAAGGTCGCGCTTGTTGTCACCGGCAAAGGCGCGGGCAAAGATGCGCACGATCCTTGCGAGCGCGGCGTGCTGCGTCGGCAAGTGCCGATGTGGCTCGCGCTGCCGGAATTCCGCCACTTCGTCGTCGGCTTCGACGAAGCTCATCCGAGCCATGGCGGGAAAGGCGCCCTCTATGTGCGCTTACGGCGTGCCCCGATAGAACTTACTTGTTAACCCTGGTGCCTAGAAAGCCATGCGAACTGCAAGAATTGGTCAACTTCGTCTGCGAGAAAGGGCTTCGCAACGCAGCGCCATTGTTCGCAGGAGCGTTCATGTCTGACAATCTCGCCGCGCCGATGAAGGCCGCCTCGACGGGAGGCAGCGCCACCGATACCCGCGTCCTCGCCCAGGTTGAGAAATGGATGGCGTTGATCCGCGAGATCAAGCAACGGCCGGCGAAGAACTAATCGATCTTGATTCCCGCGGATTTGATTACCGCGCTCCACTTGTCGGTGTCCGCCTTCAGAAACTTGCCAAGTTCGTCCGGCGAGCAGCTCGCCGCCGTATAGGCGGTATTGGCGAGCTTGGCGATGATCGCCGGCTCGGCGAGAGCTTTGACGACGCCGGCGTTCAGCTTCTGCACGATATCGGGAGGCGTCTTGCCCGGCGCGAATACGCCCTGCCAGGACTCCACCACGCATCCGGCAATGCCGGATTCGGTGATCGTCGGCACATCCGGCGCCGCCGGCGATCGCTGCGCGCCGGTCGATCCGAGCACACGCACCTGGCCCGATCGCGAATAATTCAGCAATTCGCCGCTGCCGAAATAGCAATCGATGCGGCCGGGAATGAGATCGATGAAAGCAGGCGCCGCGCCGCGGTAGGGCGCGTGCGTCAGCTTGATCTCGGCCATCTGCATGAACAGCATTTCGGCGAGATGCGGACCGCTGCCGGTGCCGGGAGAGCCGATGATGAGCTTGCCCGGATGAGCCTGCGCCGCTGCGACGAACTCCATGACCGTCTTGGCCGGCAAGGAGTTCGGCACGAACATAAAAAAGGGAAATTTTGCGACTAGCGAGACTGGCGCGAGATCGGTCATCGGATCGTAGTCGAGCGCGCGATAGAGCGCGGCATTCGCCGAAAGCGACGAGGTTCCATAGAGGATCGTGTAACCGTCGGGTTCGGCGTGGGCGACGAACTCGTTGCCGATATTGGTGCCGGCGCCGCCTTTGTTGTCGACGACGACCTGCTGACCCCAGATTTTCGACAGCTGCTCGGCAACGATCCTCGCGTTGGTATCGGTCGGTCCACCGGCCGCGATCGGCACGATCATGTGCATGGCCCGATCGGGCCACGCCGCGTCCTGCGCTGCGCGGGCAATATTCGGCACCAGCGCGGCTGCCGCAGATTGGGCGACGAATCGGCGACGCGTCAGCATGGCCGGCCCCGGCTGTATCGGCCGCAAGCTTAGCGGCAAATGCCGCCCGACGCCACGCGGCCGCACCGCGTCACAGTGACCGACGGGGGACGCCTCGCTACAGAATAAACCGACTCAGGTCCGCGTTTTTGGCGAGATCGCCGACGTGCTTATGCACATAGGCGGCGTCGATCTTGACTGTCTCGCCGGAACGGTCGGGCGCGCCGAACGACACCTCATCGAGCACGCGCTCCATCACCGTCTGCAAGCGCCGCGCGCCGATATTTTCGACGCTCGAATTCACCGCCACCGCGATGTCGGCTACGGCATCGATAGCATCTTCTGCGAATTCCAGCGTCACGCCTTCGGTCGCCATCAGTGCGATGTATTGCTTGATCAGCGAAGCTTCCGGCTCGGTGAGAATACGCCGCATATCGTCGCGCGTCAGTGGCTTCAGCTCGACGCAAATCGGCAGCCGGCCCTGCAACTCGGGCAACAGATCGGACGGCTTCGAAAGATGGAACGCGCCCGAGGCGATGAACAGGATGTGGTCGGTCTTCACTGCGCCGTGCTTGGTGGCGACGGTGGTGCCCTCGATCAATGGCAACAGATCGCGTTGCACGCCCTCGCGCGACACGTCGGCGCCGACACGGCCCTCGCGCACACAGATCTTGTCGATCTCGTCGAGGAACACGATGCCGTTGTTCTCGACCACTTTGATCGCTTCCTGGGTCAGCTGATCGGTGTCGAGCAATTTGTCGGATTCCTCATTGATCAGAATGTCGTAGGAATCCTGCACCGTGACGCGCCGCGTTTTGGTGCGGCCGCCGCCGAGCTTGCCGAAAATGTCGCCTATTGAGATCGCGCCCATCTGCGCGCCCGGCATGCCGGGAATATCGAACAACGGCATGCCGCCGCCCGCGGCCTGAACTTCGATTTCGATCTCCTTGTCGTTGAGTTCGCCGGTGCGCAGTTTTTTGCGGAAGGTCTCTTTCGTCGACGCGCTCGCGTTGGCGCCGACCAGCGCGTCGAGCACGCGGTCCTCGGCGGCCTGCTGCGCGCGGGCCTGCACGTCCTTGCGCTTGCGGTCCCGCGTCAAGGCAATGGAGACTTCCACCAGATCGCGCACGATCTGCTCGACATCGCGGCCGACATAACCCACCTCGGTGAATTTCGTCGCCTCGACTTTTAGAAATGGCGCTCCCGCAAGTCTCGCAAGCCGCCGCGAAATCTCGGTCTTGCCGACGCCGGTCGGTCCAATCATCAGAATATTCTTCGGCATCACTTCCTCGCGCAACCTGTCGTCAAGCTGCAAACGGCGCCAGCGGTTGCGCAACGCGATCGCGACTGCGCGTTTGGCGTCGTTCTGCCCGACGATGAAGCGGTCGAGTTCGGAAACAATTTCACGGGGGGAGAAGTCGGTCACGCTTTCAACGTTTCCACGGTCACATTACGGTTGGTGTAGACGCAGATTTCGGCGGCAATATCGAGCGCGCGACGCACGATCGCCTCGGCATCGAGCGGCCCGTCGACCAGCGCGCGCGCGGCGGCGAGCGCGTAATTGCCGCCGGAGCCGATGCCTACAATGCCGGCCTCGGGCTCAAGCACGTCGCCGGTGCCGGTGAGCACCAGGGAAACGTCCTTGTCGGCAACGATCATCATGGCTTCGAGCCGTCGCAAAAAACGGTCGGTGCGCCAATCTTTGGCGAGTTCGACTGCGGCGCGGGTCAACTGGCCGGGATATTGTTCAAGCTTGGACTCCAGACGCTCAAACAGCGTGAACGCGTCGGCCGTGGCCCCGGCAAAGCCGCCGATGACGGCGCCGCCGCCGAGCCGGCGCACTTTCTTGGCATTGGCCTTGACGATGGTTTGGCCGATCGAGACCTGGCCGTCGCCGCCGACGGCGACAAGCCCGCCCTTGCGGACGGTCAGGATGGTCGTGCCGTGCCAGAGACCGGCTTGGCCGGCTTCGAAGGATGACATGGGTCGGAAATCCTTTTGATCAGGGGAGATTTAGGAGTTGGCCGCCGGCAATGCAAATCCGGGGGCGGCCAGTGGCGGGTCGGAGCAAGCCCTGATAAAAGGCGCGCGATTACCGTGCGGAGAGCACAATGCGCAAGGCGTCCGTGAAGCGCAAGACCAAGGAAACCGACGTCGAGGTCGCGATCGATCTCGACGGCGAAGGCCGTGCATCGATTGCAACCGGCATCGGTTTTCTCGACCACATGCTTGATCTATTGGCGCGGCATTCGCGGATCGACATCAACGTCAAGGCTAAGGGCGATCTGCACATCGATCATCACCACACCACCGAGGATGTCGGCATTGCGCTCGGCCAGGCGATCAAGCAGGCGCTCGGCGACATGAAGGGCATCACCCGCTATGCCGATGTGCACGTGCCGATGGACGAGGCGCTCACGCGCGTCGCGCTCGACATATCGGGCCGGCCGTTCCTGGTTTTCACGGTCAAATTCGTGCGCGCCAAGATCGGGGCGTTCGACACCGAGCTCATTGCAGAATGGTTTCAGGCTTTCGCGGTGAATGCCGCAGTGACGCTGCATGTGGCCACGCTTTACGGCAACAACGATCATCATATCGCCGAATCCTGCTTCAAAGGCCTGGCGCGGGCGCTGGGCACGGCCGTCGCGATCGATCCGCGGGCCGCGAATGAGGTGCCATCGACCAAAGGCACGCTCGGCGGATAGCGCAAAAGACAACGTCTGAAAGACCAAAGTCGATGTCCGTTTACACCGTTCATGAGCCGCCGCTGCGGACCGCCGATGCATTGGCCGATCCGGAGCGATTTGTCTTTGTGCGCGACGGGTTCTATTGGTGGGCGTTGCTGCTCACGCCGCTCTGGATGTTGCGCCACAGATTATGGCTGGTGCTCGTGGTCTATCTTGTCGTTACCGCGGCGCTGGATGCAGTCATGCAGCGCGTCGGGATGTCGGCTTTCGCAATCGCATCTATCGGCATCCTGATCTCGCTTTTGGTTGGTTTCGAAGCCAGTACGCTTTGGCGCTTCACGCTGCGGCGCCGGCGCTGGAAAGACGTCGGCATCGTCAGCGGTGACGACCTCGAAGACGCCGAGCGGCGGTTCTTCGACGCTTGGCTGCGCAACGCATCCGCTCGCGGCGGCCCGCCGCGAGCAACACCGCCAACACCGCCAGCGCCACCACCAGCAGCGCCGGGGTCGACCGAAGTGTCCGGCGTGGTCGGTCTTTTCCCCGAGCCGGGAGTGCAGCGGTGAGTGTCGCCATCGTCGACTATGGGTCCGGTAATCTGCATTCGGCCGCTAAGGCGTTCGAACGCGCTGCGCATGAGGCCGGCCTGGAACAGCCGATCGCAGTGACCCGCGATCCAGCCGTGGTGGCGCGCGCCGACCGCGTGGTGTTGCCGGGGGTTGGCGCCTTTGCCGATTGCCGGCGCGGGCTCGATGCGGTTCCCGGCATGGTCGAGGCGCTGGAAGAAGCGGTGCGACGCGGGGGCCGGCCGTTCTTCGGCATTTGCGTCGGCATGCAGCTTCTCGCCGAGCGCGGGCGCGAATATGAAATCAGCGAGGGCCTCGGCTGGATTGCCGGCGAGGTCGATCGCATCGCGCCGAACGATGCAAAGCTGAAAATTCCCCACATGGGCTGGAACACGCTCAACGTCGCGCGGTCGCACCAGCTGATCGATGGGCTGGCGCTCGGGCCGCAAGGCCGGCACGCCTATTTCGTGCATTCGTATCAGCTCAATCCGGCGCAACGCTCCGATCTGATAGCGGACGCCGATTACGGCGGTCCGGTGACCGCGATCGTCGGGCGCGACAACATCGTCGGTACGCAGTTTCATCCCGAGAAGAGCCAGAAGCTCGGTCTGGCGCTGATCGCGAATTTCCTGAAGTGGAAACCGTGATTCTGTTTCCCGCCATCGATCTGAAGAACGGCGAAGCGGTCCGCCTACAGCAGGGCGACATGGCGCGCGCGACAGTCTTCAACCGCGATCCCGCGGCGCAAGCGCACGCATTCGAACAGCAGGGTTTTGATCATCTCCACATCGTCGATCTTGACGGCGCGTTTGCCGGCAAGCCGATGAATGCTACGGCCGTCGGGCGCATTCTTGCCGCGGTGAAAATCCCGGTTCAGCTCGGCGGCGGCATTCGCGACCGCGCAACCATCGATGGCTGGCTCGATAAGGGCGTGACACGCGTGATCATTGGCACTGCAGCGGTGCGCGATCCGGCGCTGGTCAAGGCGGCGGCGCGGGCGCATCCGAGTCGCGTCGCCGTTGGGCTCGACGCTCGCGGCGGCAAGGTCGCGGTCGAAGGCTGGGCCGCCACGTCTGAACTTGCCGCGCTCGACATCGCGCGGCGCTTCGAAGACGCCGGCGTCGCGGCCATCGTCTATACCGACGTTATGCGCGACGGCATGTTGAAGGGCCTCAACCTCGACGCGTCGCTGGCGCTCGCCGAACAGATTTCTATTCCCATGATCGCCTCCGGCGGACTGGCCTCGCTCGATGATGTACGCGCATTGCTGCAGCCGCGGGCGCAAAAACTCGCAGGCGCCATCGTCGGCCGCGCGCTCTACGACGGCCGGCTCGATGCCGCGGCGGCGCTTGAATTGATCCGTTCGGCGAGGTCGGCTGCCTGATCCATGTTCAAGGTCCGTGTCATTCCCTGCCTCGACGTGAAAGACGGCCGCGTCGTCAAAGGTGTCAATTTCATCAACTTGCGCGACGCCGGCGATCCGGTCGCGGCGGCAATCGCCTATGACGAAGCCGGTGCCGACGAATTGACCTTTCTCGATATCACCGCGAGCCACGAGAACCGCGGCATCATGCTCGACGTGGTGCGGCGCACCGCCGAGGCCTGTTTCATGCCGCTGACGGTGGGAGGCGGCGTGCGTACGATTGACGATATCCGCGCGCTGCTCACGTCGGGCGCTGACAAAGTATCGATCAATACCGCGGCCGTGGCGCGCCGCGATTTCGTGAAGGAAGCGGCGGAAAAATTCGGCGACCAATGCATCGTGGTCGCGATCGATGCCAAGAGAGTATCGCAACCGGTTGAGCCGGCGCGGTGGGAAATCTTCACCCACGGCGGCCGCAATCCGACCGGGATCGATGCTATTTCCTACGCTCGCGAGGTGGTGGCGCTCGGCGCCGGTGAAATTTTACTGACTTCCATGGATCGCGACGGCACCCGGCAGGGCTTCGATATCGCGCTCACGCGCGCCGTCGCCGACGCGGTAACAGTACCGGTGATCGCCTCGGGCGGCGTCGGCAATCTCGACCATCTGGTTGAAGGTATCCGCGACGGCCATGCCACGGCCGTGCTTGCCGCTTCGATCTTCCATTTCGGCGAGTATTCCGTGCGTCAGGCCAAGGAATATATGGCGAAAGCCGGTCTGCCGATGCGGCTCGATCCGTAATCTCCCTCTCCCCGCATTCAAGGAGAGGTGATAAGGAACGCTCCATGTCGACCTTCACACTCCATGATCTGGAAAAGCGCGTTAACGATCGTGCGCGGGAAAGTGCGGACGTCTCCTACACCCGCAAACTGCTCGACCGGGGCGTGGTCCACTGTGCCAAAAAACTCGGCGAGGAGGCCGTCGAGGCCGCGATCGCCGCGGTCGGCGAAGATAAAAGCCGCATGATCGCCGAAGCCGCCGACGTGCTCTATCATCTGTTGGTCGTGCTCCATGCCCGCGGCATCGCGCTCGATGAGGTCGAGGCCGAGCTTGGCGCGCGCACGCGCCAGTCAGGCCTCGACGAGAAAGCGTCGCGCAAAAGTGGTTGAAATGAGCGGGTAAGGTCCAACCGGATGGAGCAGCGCACCGAAGCGGACGTGTCGCCCTATCGCGTGTTCTCGCGCAGCGAATGGGCCACGCTTCGCGATGACACGCCGATGACGCTCGAGCCGGCTGAAATCGCCCGGCTGCGCTCGATGCACGACCGGCTCGATATGTCGGAAGTCGCGGAAATTTATCTGCCGCTGTCGCGGCTTCTCTCCCTTTACGTTGCCGCCACGCAAAATCTATTTCGCGCGCAGCAGGGCTTCCTCGGCACCGAGGACGCCAAGGTGCCCTACATTATCGGCGTCGGCGGCTCGGTTGCGGTCGGCAAATCGACCACGGCGCGCGTGCTGCAGGCCCTGCTGGCACGCTGGCCTAACGTGCCCAAGGTCGATCTCATTACGACCGACGGCTTCCTCTATCCCAATGCCGTGCTCGAGCGCGAAGGCCTCATGGAGAAAAAGGGCTTTCCGGAGAGCTATGACCTGCCGGCGCTGTTGCGCTTTCTCACCGATATCAAGGCCGGCCAGCACCCGGTGCGCGCGCCGGTCTATTCGCATCTCATCTACGACGTCATTCCCAACCAATGGGTCGAAATCGACCGGCCGGAGATCCTGATCGTCGAAGGGCTGAACGTGTTGCAGGCCGGACGTTTGCCCAAGGACGGCAAGGCCGTCCCTTTCGTCTCGGACTTTTTCGATTTCTCGGTCTATCTCGACGCCGAGGAGGACGTCCTGTTGGCCTGGTATGTCAGCCGCTTCCTGACCTTGCGCGGCACCGCCTTCGCCGATCCGAAATCCTATTTCCACCGCTATGCGCGGCTATCGGATGACGAGGCGATCGCCACCGCGACCTCGATCTGGGAGCGCATCAATCTGGTCAATCTGCGGGAGAATATCCTGCCGACGCGGCAGCGGGCCGATCTGATCCTGAAGAAGAGCGAAAGCCACCAGGTCGAGCAAGTAGCGCTGCGAAGGCTGTGACGGTCACGCCGCGAATGCGGCGGCATCCGTTGGGGCGAGTGCCGCGGCGAGCCGCTCGCGGTCCAGCGGCTTGACTAAAAAGCCGTCCATGCCGGCGGCAACGCTTTCCTCGCGATCCTCGGCGGAGCCATTCGCGGTGAGCGCGATGATCGGTGTGCGCGGAGTCTCGTCCTCGGCTTCAATCGCGCGGATCCTTCGGGTCGCCTCCAATCCGTCCATGCCGGGCATGTGCAAATCCATGAGCACGCGATCGAACGGCGTGCCTGCGGCGCGCGCGGCCAGCCAACACTCGATGGCGGCGCGGCCGCTGCCCGCCATGGTCGGGCGATGGCCAAGCTTCGCCAGCAGCGCGCGGACCAGAAGCGCGTTGATTTCGTTGTCCTCGGCGACCAGAACCGAGAGACCTCCGGCGGCCGATATTAGGCTCGGCGTTGCGGCGGGCTCGCTCGCGGCGCCATGGTCGAAGGCGTCGTCGGCCGCAAAGCGCGCTGCGAGCGAGGTGGCGCGTACCGGCTTGATCAAATAGCCGGTGAAGCCCGCTTCTTTGAGGCTTGGGAGTTCATTGCGCATGGCCGGGGTGACCAGCACGATCCGCCGTGGGATCGCCGCGGTCACGTGCGCCAAGGCCACGCTCGCGGCGCTGCCGAGGGCATGGTCGACCAGCACGGTATTCCACGGCTGCTCGGGCAACAGCGCCGCAGCGACCCTCTCATCGGGGACGATGGATGCGCACGCGCCCCAGCGCTGCAAACGCCGCGCCAGCAGTGACGCTTCGACGGCGGCCGGCGCAACGATAAGGATGTCGTGGCCGGAAAGGTCGGGGACCGCCGTCGCTTGCTCGTCCGCATCGGCGGCTCGCGGCAGGGGAACGACGACCCGGAATGTCGAGCCTTGGCCGGGCCTGCTTTCGAGAGCGATCGATCCTCCCATGCGCTCGACGATGCGCCTGGAAATGGTCAGACCGAGTCCGATGCCGTCGAATTTGCGCGTCGAGCCCACGTCGGCCTGCTCGAATTCGAGGAAAACCCGAGCCTGATCTTCGGGCGCGATACCAATGCCGGTGTCACGCACGGCAATGACCATTTCATCTGCGTGCGTTCCCGGCTCGACGATGAGCGAAACGCCGCCAGTCTCGGTAAATTTGATCGCGTTGCCGACCAGGTTGAAAATCACTTGGCGCAGCCGCGCCGCATCGCCGATGACGTGCGACGGCAGGCGCTCGTCGACGTAACCGCAGATTTCGAGGCCCTTGGCCTGTGCGCGCGGCCCCAAAAGTTCGACGGCTTCTTCGATAAATGCGGCAAGCGCGAATGGCCGCGGCGCGAGATCGAGCCGTCCCGCCTCGATCTTCGCCAAATCGAGCATTTCCTCGATGAACGACACCAAAGTGCCGCCGGATGTCTTCATCGCCGTGAGATAGGTCGCCTGCTCCGGCACCAATGGGGTGTCGCCCAGGAGATCGGCCATGCCAAGTATGCCGTTAAGCGGTGTGCGGATCTCGTGCGAGGCCATCGCCAGGAAGCGCGACTTGGCTCGATTCGCCGCTTCCGCCTGGTCGCGGGCGTCGGCAAGCGCATGCTCGGCGATGACGCGGTCGGTGACGTCGCGGCCGACGCTTTGCATCTCGCTGCCGCTATCGGAACGCACCGTGACTTCGCGCCATGCGATCCAACGCGCACCGTCGGTCGCGACAATTTTTTGGTCGTGCACCCGCGTGCCGTCGGCAAGGATGGTGGTTTTGCCTTGCTCTTCCACCGGGAGTGCGAAGCCCGTGCCTAATAGGTCCTCGCGGCTGCGGCCGGCGAGCGCGCAGAACACATCGTTGACATAGGTGATCGCGCCATTGCCGTCGCGCCGCACGATCACGTCGCCTTGCGCCTCAAAAAAGCTTTTCGCGCGCTCTTGCGCTTCTCTGAATTCCCAATGCCGGTCTTCCGCTTCGTCCAGGCGCGCCTCCAGGCCACGCAGCTCCGCTTTCATCTGGCGGATACGCGAAAGCAGGATACCCACGGCGCCGCACGACGCGCCGAACAGCGCCGCCACACCGATCGCGAACGAATTCGGATCATAGTGCGCACCGGGAGCCGTCGCTCCGGACAGGAAGCCGAAGGCGACTGCAAACGCCATCGAGGTGATGGCAAGCGCGCGGACGATCAGCAACAAGAACCGGCGGGTGAGGATCGCGGGCCTTCCGATATTGGCGCGATCTGGCATGGTCCCTGTCCCCGCCGGGCACGGCGCGACCCGCATGGTCGCAGCGTTTTGGCCCGATTTATCGATGGTGCGGGCGCGACTGTGAGCCAGGAACCTTGCCTATTGCTTGCCGGTCATGCAGGCGATTCAGACGCGGGCGGATGCGATTGGAGGAAGGGTTGATGCTTTGTTAACATGGGGGGCCTCAATTCCCTTGAGGCTCATTGTGTGGCCCCACGCGCCGAGAGCCTCGGCCGGAGAAAATCGGATGGACAAAGCTGTGAGTTCCAAGCGCTCGCGCACGAAATTTGCCGGGCCAGGGCCCGAGCGTCCGTCACGTGCGGAGGCCGAAGCCGCGGTGCGCACGCTCATCCGGTGGGCCGGCGACGATCCCGACCGCGAAGGTCTCCGCGCCACGCCGGCGCGGGTGGTGCGCGCCTACGAGGAATGGTTCTCCGGCTATGGCGGCGATCCGCGTGAATATCTCAAGCGCACATTCGAGGAGACCGGCGGCTACGATGAGGTGGTGGTGCTGCGCGACATCCGCTTCGAGTCGCATTGCGAGCACCATTTGGCGCCGATCATCGGCCGCGTGCATATCGGCTATCTGCCGCGCAACCGCGTCGTCGGCATTTCCAAGCTGGCGCGGCTGGTCGAGGTTTTCTCCCGGCGCTTGCAGATTCAGGAAAAGATGACGGCAGAAATCGCGTCTTGTCTCGATGCCGTGCTCAAGCCGCACGGCGTCGCCGTCGTTACCGAGGCCACGCATCAATGCATGACGACGCGCGGCGTGCACAAGCCCGGCGTCACCATGGTGACGAGCCGCATGCTCGGCGTGTTTCGCGATCACGCCGAGACGCGGCAGGAATTTCTGTCCGCGATCGGAATGCGCGGCGTGGTCAGTGTGGCGAACGGGGTGGGGTGAGGGCTACGGCGCCGCCGCTCAGGCCGTGCGCCTGACTTCGTCAGTCAGCGCGCGGTAGGACAGCGCCTCCGCCAAATGCACGCGGCCGACCTTGTCGATGCCGTCGATGCCGTCGAGGTCGGCGAGCGTGCGCGCGACGCGCAGCACGCGGTGGTAGCCGCGTGCAGAAAGCCGCATCGCGTCGGCGGCTTCGCGCAGCAGCGCAAGTCCGCTCGCGTCCGGCCGCGCCACGTCTTCCAGCACCGCGCCGGACACCGTGGCATTGCTGCGGATATGCGGCAGGCCGTTTGCGGCATAGCGCGTGGCCTGGCGGTCGCGGGCGGCCGCCACGCGCTCGGAGACTTCACGGCTGCCCTCGGCCGAGCAGCGCGCATTGGGTCCGCGGCGGCAGGCAAAGCCGGGTTCGTCGGCGCGGCCGCAGCGACACGGATTCATCGCCGCGACCAGCATGAAGCGCGCCGGATAGGTGACGCGGTGGTTGGCGCGCGCGATCGATACCTCGCCGGTCTCCAGCGGCTGGCGCAGCGAGTCGAGTGCCTGCGGCTGAGCGAGGCGTGGACCATGCGCCGGTTCAGCGTGACAAAACCATCCGGCCACGCATACCTCAATCTGTCCGTCAACCAGGGGAAGTCGAGAGCGAGGGGTAACACGCGGCGTTACATCGCCTTCCGCTTTTCCTCGATCTTGTCCCAGATCAGCGCCGCGACGTCAGGGCCGCCGAAATTCTTCACCGCGCGGATGCCGGTGGGCGAGGTGACGTTGATCTCGGTGAGGAAATCGCCGATCACGTCGATGCCGACGAAGAGCAGGCCGCGCTCGCGCAGCGCCGGCCCGAGCCGCGCACAGATGTCGCGCTCTCGTGCGGACAAGTCGGTCGCCTTGGGCACGCCGCCGCGCGCCATGTTGGAGCGCAGGTCGTCCGGCGCCGGCACGCGGTTGATCGCGCCGGCAAATTCCCCGTCGACCAGAATGATGCGCTTGTCGCCGTCCTTCACCGCCGGCAGGAATTTCTGCACCACCCAGGGCTCGCGGAACGTCGCGGCAAACAGGTCGTAAAGCGAACCGAAATTGAGATCCTCGCGTTGCAAGCGGAACACCGCTTCGCCGCCTTTGCCGTAAAGCGGCTTCATCACGATGTCGCCATGCTCGGCGCGGAATTTCTTGATGGCGTCGAGGTCGCGGGTGACGAGCGTCGGCGGCATCAGATCGGGAAATTCGGTGACGAAGACCTTTTCCGGAGCGTTGCGCACATGGGCCGGGTCGTTGACCACCAGCGTGTCCGGCTGGATGCGCTCGAGCATGTGCGTCGAGGTGATATAGGCGAGGTCGAACGGCGGATCCTGGCGCAGCAGCACCACGTCGAACGACGACAGTGCGACATGCCGCGGCTCGCCAAGCGTGAAGTGGTCGCCGGCTTTGTCGCGGACGCCGAGCGGCCGCACCGTCGCCGACAGCTTGCCGTCGCGCAGCACGAGCTGGTCCGGCGTGTAATAGGACAGCGGAAAGCCGCGCGCTTGCGCTTCGAGAAGCAGCGCAAAGGTGGAATCGCCGCGGATATTGATCCGTTCGATCGGATCCATCTGGACGGCGACGTTGAGGCTCATGTTCGGACTCGCGGGCAGGGGCAAGGTCTACGCAATTTCTTGGTTCATCGCTACGGTGTCGTGACCTTCACTGCGTCGCATCGAAAGCGTTGGCGATGCGGCGCGGTATTTTGCCGGGCGCGACACCGATGACGTCGAAGCGGATTTCCGCGTTGACGTCATCGGGATGCTGGGCCAGCCAAAATTCGGCAGCGGCGACGATGCGGCGCTTGGCGCGCTCGGTCACCGCTTCCATCGCCTCGTCGAGGGTGTCGCGCGCCTTGACTTCGACGAAGACCAAAGCGCGGCGGCCGCAGGCGACGATATCTATCTCGCCGAATGGCGTTTTCCAGCGGCGCGCCACGATCCGATAGGCCTTGCCGACGAGCAACATGGCGGCGCGGCTTTCCGCCGACAGCCCGAGCCGGAACGCGGCAACGCGCTCTGGGCGGGGGACGGATTTGGTTGGCTTGAGCGGCTCAGCGCGGCGCGCCATGCTTGGCGTCCTTGGCGAGCGCGAGCGCCCGCTGGTAAACCTCGCGCCGCGGCAGACCGGTGGCACCCGCCACTTCGCCGACGGCATCTTTGAGTGAGGCGCGGCCGAGTGCCTGGCGCAGCAAGGTTTCGGCCTCGGTTGTGCTCACGCGCGTCGCCAGCGGCGGCGCGATGACCAGGACGATCTCGCCGCGCGGCGGATTGTCCGCATAAATCTGCGCCAGCGTCGCGAGATCGCCGCGCCGGATTTCCTCATGCAGCTTGGTGAGTTCGCGGCACAAAGCCGCCTCGCGATTTTTTCCGAGTCCGGCCGCAAGGTCGTCTAGCGTAGCGGCGAGCCGAGGCCCGGCCTCGAACAGAACGAGCGTCGCCGGAATGCGGGCAAGCTCGGCGACACGAGCGCGCCGTGCGGCCTCCTTCGGCGGCAGAAATCCCACGAACAGGAACTGATCGGTCGGTAGGCCGGCAATGGTCAAAGCCGCCAGCACCGCCGAGGCGCCGGGTAGCGCCGTGACGGCATGGCCTGCCTCCTGCACGGCGCGAACGAGCTTGTAACCGGGATCGGAGATCAGCGGCGTGCCGGCATCCGAAACGAGCGCGACCGCCGCTCCTTCGGACAGGCGGCGCAACAGCAGGGGGCGCGCCTTCGCAGCATTGTGCTCATGATAGGGCGTGAGCGGAGTGTCGATGCCATAGCGGCTGAGGAGCTTGCGGGTGACGCGGGTGTCCTCGCAGGCGATGAGATCGGCGGCCGCCAAGGTCTCCAGCGCACGCAGCGTGATGTCGCCGAGATTGCCGATGGGCGTAGCGACGATATGCAGCCCGGGCACGAGTCGCGCCGCATCGATCGTCGCGCCGCCCAGCGTGTAGCGCCGTGGTGTGGCGTCTTCCGCCCGCGGCGGTCTACGCAATGCATCGATCATCGCCCGCCACTCTAGCGTTACCGCCTTGTGGCGTCATGCCACGGGAAATTCTTTATCCTTTCCATTTAGTTAACAATTCGCCGCCAATATGTCCGATTGGGGTAGCATCGACATTTGGGCGTCGTGGAGAGAACCACCGTGTCCGCGCAAATGCAGGTTCAGGGGTCGGCGGCCATGCCAACGCGGCGCCGCTCGATTGCGGGCTTGCTTGCCACGGCGGGCGCGCTGCTGGCCGGCTGCTCGGGAAATTCCCAATATCTGTCGACGACACCGGGCCCGCAGAGCTCGCAGGTGCCGCCGGGCGCGACCATCGGCAACGGTCAAGTGAAGGTGGGCCTCATCCTGCCGCTATCGGCGCCCGGCAATGCCGGCCTTGCCGGCCAGTCGATGCGCAATGCCGCGGAAATGGCTGTTGCCGAATTCAGCAGCCCCAACATCCAGCTTATGGTGAAAGACGACGGCGGCACCGCCCAGGCGGCGCAGATCAGCGCCCAGCAGTCACTCGGCGATGGCGCCCAGATCATTCTCGGGCCGCTGTTTTCGCAATCGGTCAGCTTCGTCGGCCAAGTGACGCGCCCGCGCAATGTGCCGGTCATCGCCTTTTCGACCGACGCCAACGTCGCGGCGAACGGCGTCTATCTGTTGAGTTTCCTGCCGGAATCGGATGTCGACCGTATAGTGCAATATGCCGCTTCAACCGGGAAGCGCTCTTACGCTGCACTCATTCCCGACAATCCTTATGGGACGGTGATCGAGGCGGCGTTCAAGCAAACCATCGCGCGCCGCAGCGGCACGCAAATCATCGCATTGGAACGCTACCCGCACGACAAGGCCGCTATGGCGGCGCCGATCCGAAACATCGCGCAGTCCTCGGCGCGCGCCGACGCGTTGTTCATCCCCGATGGCGCCGACGCCGTGCCCGACGTCGTCCAGGGCCTCGTCGCCGATGCCGTCAATCTCAAGCGGCTGCAGCTTCTCGGCACTGGTCTGTGGGATGACCCGCGGATCTATGCAACGGCGGCGCTGGACGGCGGCTGGTATGCAGCGCCGGACGGCACCGGTTACCGGAATTTCGCCACCCGTTACCGCGCGCGCTACAATCAGGATCCGGTCCGCACCGCCACGCTCGCCTATGATGCGGTTGCCCTGGTCGCCGCCTTGGTGAAGACCCAAGGCGCGCAGCCATTCACACCCCAAATCCTCACCAACCCGTCGGGTTTTTCCGGTATTGATGGGCTGTTTCGCTTCCGGCCCGATGGCACCAACGAGCGGGGGCTTGCAGTGCTGCGGGTCGCGGCCTCAGGCGCCCAGATCATCTCCCCGGCGCCTCGCAGTTTTACCGGATCGGTGGCGGGATAATAAGCAAGCTTATTAATTTTACGGCTCAAAACTCAAAATAAGAGCCTCTCCGTCCGCCCCCACGTCTAAAGCATGATCCGGAAAGTGAATTCCGGTTTTCCGAAAAGATCATGCTCAAACAAACCCTTAGAGCGACAATCGATTCAATATATGAAGCGATTTCGCTCTAGGCCGCGAGGTCGGCAACGACCGCGTCGAGTATGGGAAAACCAGGGAGCGTCACGCGGAGCCGGCCGTTGTCGGTCGTCTCGACAAAGCCGTGTTGGTGCAGCGTGGCGATACGGTCTGGATCCAGCGGCCGACCGGCGACCTCGGCGTAGCGCGCCAGATCGATGCCTTCGGCAAGCCGCAACCCCATCAGCAAGAACTCGTCGGACCGTTCCTCCCGTGTCAGCACCTCATCGCTGACGAGACCGTGGCCTCGGGCCTCCACTTGGCTCAGCCAGGTTTCCGGCCGCTTTTCCGTCGCGGTGGCATGACGCTCGCCTTCGATGTCTAGGCGTCCGTGGGCGCCCGGCCCGACGCCGGCGTATTCATGGGCACGCCAGTAAACGAGATTGTGCCGGCATTCGCCGCCCGGCCGCGCATGGTTCGAAATCTCGTAAGCCGGCAGTCCCTGTGCCGCGCAAATCTCCTGGGTCGTGTCATAGAGGGCGCGCGAGGTATCCTGGTCGGGCAAACGCAATTTGCCTGCAGCATGAAGCGCCGCAAAAGGGGTCTCCGGCTCGATGGTCAGTTGGTAGAGCGAAAGATGCTCGCCGGCCTCGTCAAGCGCGGTCGTCAACTCGCTCGCCCAGGCCTGCGGCTCCTGGTTCGGCCGTGCATAGATCAGATCGAATGAATAGCGGCCGAACACCGTGCGTGCGATGCCGACGGCAGCGAGCGCCTCGCGCGCCGAATGCATGCGGCCGAGTTCGGCAAGCACGCGATCGTCGAGCGCCTGCACGCCGAGCGACACGCGGTTGACGCCGGCTGTCCGATAGCCGCGAAAGCGGGTTGCCTCGACACTCGTCGGATTGGCTTCGAGGCTAATTTCGGCATCGGGCGCCACATGCCAATGCCGTCCAATGGCATCGAGCACGGCGGCGATAGTGGCCGGCTGCATCAGCGACGGCGTACCGCCGCCAAAGAAGATCGTGGAGACGGTGCGGCCCGGAACGCGTGCGGCGGTCGCCGCAATTTCGGCGGCAAACGCGCGCGCGAAGCGCTGTTCGTCGATCGGCTCGCGCCGCACGTGGCTGTTGAAGTCGCAATAGGGGCATTTCGACAGGCAGAACGGCCAATGGATGTAGACGCCGAAGGCCGGTTTGCCGTCAGCCAGGAGTCAACCAAGGCACGCCTCCGCAAGTTTCAGGAAGGCGCGGGCGCGATGCGACAGACCTTTGCCCCGCGGCGGCAAGCCGTGTTTTTCCTCGCTCGACATTTCGCCGAACGCGCGGTCGTGGCCGTGTTCTTGGCCGTCGGACAGGAACATCGGATCGTAGCCAAATCCTTTGTCGCCGCGCGGCGGCCAGACCAGCGTGCCGGCAACGCGCGCCTCGAATTCCTCCGTATGGCCGTCCGGCCAGGCGACGCAGAGCGCCGAGACGAACTGCGCCTTGCGGCGGTCCGGAGTGGTCGCGCCGCGCTCGCGCAATCTTTGTTCGATCGCTGCCATGGCGCGATAAAAATTCCGGTCGGCCCCGGCCCAGCGCGCCGAATGAATGCCGGGCTCGCCGTCGAGCGCGTCGACAGCGAGCCCGGAATCGTCGGCAAAGGCGGGCAGTCCCGTCGCCTTGGCCGCCGCTTCCGCCTTGATGCGGGCGTTGTCGCGAAACGTCATTCCGGTTTCATCCGGCTCTTTCAGATGCAAATCACCTGCGGATATGGCCTCAATTCCATAGGGCGCAAGCAAGTCCCTCATTTCGGCGAGCTTGCCGGGATTATGCGTCGCGACGACCAGACGACAGACGCCGGACGACGGCGGACAGATTTTGCGGTGGAGTCCAGGCGACACGGTGCCAACCATCCGTCCTCTGTCGTCTGTCCTCTGTCGTGCCCCTCTCACATCACCGCCATCTTCTGCAAATCGACGAGCTTGGCGATGCCTTTGCGCGCCAGCGCAAGCAGTGCCGCAAATTGCGCCTCGGAGAACGGCGTCTTTTCCGCGGTCGCCTGCACTTCGACAATATCTCCCGAACCGGTGAGGACGAAATTGGCGTCGGTGTCGGCCTGCGAATCCTCAGCGTAGTCGAGATCGAGCACGGCCGTGCCGGAACAAACGCCGCAGGAAATTGCCGCGATATGATCGCGCAGCACCTCGGCCTCGATCATCGAGCGCGCCTTCATCCAGGCGAGACAATCGTAGAGCGCGATCCAGGCGCCGGTGATGGACGCGGTGCGGGTGCCGCCGTCGGCCTGGATCACGTCGCAGTCGATGGTGATCTGCCGCTCGCCGAGCGCCTTGAGATCGACCACCGAGCGCAGGCTGCGGCCGATCAGACGCTGGATTTCCACGGTGCGGCCGTTTTGCTTGCCGGCCGAGGCTTCGCGCCGCGTGCGTTCCAGCGTCGCGCGCGGCAGCATGCCGTATTCGGCGGTGATCCAGCCGCGCGCTTGGCCTTTGAGCCATGGCGGCAGGCGATCTTCGAGCGTCGCGGTCACCAGCACGTGCGTATCGCCGAATTTTACGAAACAGGAGCCTTCGGCGAACTTTACGACGCCGCGCTCAAGCGAGACGGGACGTAGTTCGTCGGGTTGTCGGCGGCTCGGCCGCATGCAGCTCTCCCGGTTGCCGGTCGCGGCTGCGCCGGCACTTCACGCTTGTAGTGGGTCGAGTAGGGACCCTACAAGGGCGCATAAGAAATGCACCATAACGCCTGATTGCCTTTGGCGGCGGCAAGCCGGTACGCTTGGCTGATTTTCGCGAGGAGACCGTTATGGCGGCAGCAATTCAAGAGACGACGCAAGCGCTGGCGCAATTCGCCGCGACGCTCAGCTATGAGGCTTTGCCCGAACGCGTGCGCGAGCATTGCAAAAGACTGCTTTTGGATGCGATCGCTTGCGCCATCGCCGGCCATCAAGGCGAAGAAACCGTCCAGATGGCGGCGCTCGCTTCCGCTTTGGCGCAGGGCTCCGAATCGAGCGTGATCGGCGGCGGGCAGTTGTCGCTGGCCGGCGCAACGCTGCTGAACGGCTATCTCGTCACCGCGGTGACGATGTGCGACGTGCATCGCGCGACCATGACTCATGTCACGCCGGAAATCGTGCCGCCGGCGCTGGCCATCGCCGAGCGCGACGGGCTGTCCGGCCGTGATCTGCTGGTGGCGATTGCTGCGGGCTTTGAAGCGACGACGCGCATCGGCATCGGTCTCGACTATCCCGCGTTCCGCGCCCGCGGCTGGCATGGGCCGGGCGTCATCGGTCCGTTCGGCGCGGCGGCGGCGGTCGGTTCGCTCCTGAAATTCGGCGCCGACACCATGGCGCGCGCGTTCGGGCTTGCCGGCAGCCAGGCCGCCGGCACGTTCGCGGCCTGGGGCACGCCGACGGTGAAATTCCACCAGTGCCGCGGCGCGCTGTCGGGCCTGATGGCGGCGCTGTTGGCGCAGCAGCAATTCGTCGCAACGCGCGAGTTTCTCACCGCCAAAGACGGCGGCCTCTATAACGCCTATGCGGATGGCGGCAAACCCGAGGCCGCGCTCGCCGATCTCGGCGATCGTTGGGAGCTTGAGCAGATTGCATTGCGGCTGTGGCCGTCGGCATCGCTCATTCAGGGCCTGAACACCGCCCTGTTCGAGATCGTGGAAAAACACCGGATTGACCCCGCGCGGGTGCGCAACGTCGATATCGCGCTCAGTCAAGCGACCTTCGATATGCACGGCGGTTTTGACAAGTACAAAGCAAAATTCGAGGCGCTGTTGTCCGCGCACTATACCGCCGCCGTGATTCTGCAGGATCGCGCGCTGACCTTGGCGCAGTTCGAACCGGCCCGTTACGACGATCCCAAGCTGCGCCGCTTCGCCGCCGAAAAAGTCGCGGTCCGCGCCGACGCCGCAATCGCCGGCTCGCAAGCCAAGGTAGACGTGGTCATGGACGATGGCGCGACACTCTCGGCGCGCTGCGAGCATCCGCTCGGCTCAGCGGAAAATCCGCTGTCGCGCACTCAGATCGAGCGAAAATTCCGCCTCTATGCCGACGGCGTCATTGCCGATGCGCATATTGCCGAGGTCGTTGCCGCCGTCGATCGGCTGGAGAACTACGGCTCGGTACGCAAGCTCATGGAATTGCTGCGTGGCGCGCCGCGCGTCCGTACGATGGCGGCGGCCGAATGACGTCGTCAATTTGCAGTCGCCGGCGCGGTGTCAGGTTCGCGCCGCATATAGAACTTGCGGTCGTCCTCATGGCTGGTGCGGAAGCCGAGCCGCTCGTAAAGCCGTTTGGCCGGGTTCGTCTTCACCACGCCGAGCGTCATCGCCTGTTGGGCGCGGGTGGCCTCGGCGATGGGACGGTTCACCACCTCAGTGCCGATGCCGCGGCGCTGCAAGGAAGCCTCGACAAATAGCTGAGCGAGGAAGAACGTGCCGTTCCGGATCGCACTTTGCAGCCAGCCGATATCGGCACCGTCGATCGTGATGATGCGGACCTCGTCGACCCGCCACTGGCGGCGGAAGCTCGCGACCTGCAGGTCGCGGTCCAATTTCAATTCACGGTTAATGCGTTCCATTTCGGCGAAATAGAGCCGCTCGCAATAATCGAAATCTTCCGGTCGGGCCGGGCGAAAAGCCACAATCATCGCCCGACACATTACCCGGCGCCGTTCCGGCTTGAAAGGCGGTCCGGAAATGGACGATGCTCGGCGGCAACAAGGGAGTTTTCCGTGGCGGCCCACGACGTTCCCGGCGGCGCGAATCAGATCGGGCTGGCGCAGCTGAACGAGCGCTCGCGCGAAATTTTCCGCCAGATCGTCGAAAGCTATCTGGCGACCGGCGAGCCGGTCGGGTCGCGTAATCTATCGCGTATCTTGCCGATGACGCTGTCGCCGGCCTCGGTGCGCAATGTTATGTCCGACCTGGAACAGCTCGGTCTCGTCTACGCGCCGCATACATCGGCGGGCCGGCTGCCGACCGAGATCGGGTTGCGGTTCTTCGTCGATGCGCTGATGCAGATCGGCGATCTCACCGAGCGCGACCGCCGCGCGATCGAGGCGCAGGTCGCCGGCTCCGGTGGGGCCAAGTCGGTCGAGGCGGTGCTGACAGAGGCGTCGGGTCTGCTCTCCGGCTTGAGTCGCGCCGCCGGCATCGTGCTCACCGCCAAAGCAAACCCGCGGCTTAAACATATCGAATTCGTCCGGCTCGAGCCGGAGCGTGCCCTGGTGATCCTGGTCGCGGAGGATGGCCAGGTCGAGAACCGCGTACTCAATATCCCGATCGGCTTGCCGACCTCGGCGCTGACGGAAGCCGCGAATTTTCTCAATACGCGAATCCGCGGCCACACTCTCGATGAGGCAAAGGCCGAGATCGAGCGCACGCTCAAGGAAAGCGAGGCGCAGCTCGATCAGCTGACCAAAAAGATCGTCGCCGAAGGGCTGGCCAGCTGGTCGGGAGGCGAGAGCGACGAGCGCAAGCTGATCGTGCGCGGTCAAGCGCATTTGCTCGACGATCTCAAGGCGATCCCGGACCTCGAACGCGTCCGGCTCCTGTTCGACGATCTGGAAACCCGCCGCGAGGTGATCGACCTCCTCGGTCGCGCCGAACAGGCCGAGGGGGTGCGCGTTTTCATCGGTTCGGAAAACAAGCTGTTCTCGTTATCCGGCTCATCGACCATCGTTGCGCCCTATCACGACGCGTCCGGCCATATTGTCGGCGTGCTGGGCGTCATCGGCCCGACACGGCTCAATTACGCGCGCATTGTCCCTATGGTGGACTACACGGCCAAGGTCGTCAGCAAGCTTCTCGGCGGTTGACCCTCTCCGGGCGCTTGATTTTTGCCGTTTCAGCCCTGATATGCGGGACGGCTAAACAATGGGACCAAAGATGACGGAACAGACCGCTCGCGCCGAGGACGAAGCGGCCACGCCGGAACAGGCTGCCGCGCCCGCCGCAGACCCGATGCCGGCGCAACCCGACCCGACGGCGGTCGCGGCGGAGCTCAGAGACAAGCTTCTGCGCACGCTTGCCGAGATGGAGAATTTGCGTAAGCGCACCGACCGCGAAGTCGCCGACGCGCGGCTCTACGGTGTCGCCTCCTTTGCCCGCGACCTGATCGGCGTCGCCGACAATATGCGCCGTGCGCTCGAAACGGTGGCGCCGGAATTACGATCGAGCGCGCAGAGCGGCGCCAAGGCGCTCGTCGACGGCGTCGAATTGACCGAGCGGGAGCTGCTCAAGGCGCTGGAGAAGAACGGCGTGCGGCAATTCACGCCGCAAGGAGAGAAATTCGATCCCAACCGGCATCAAGCCATGTTCGAAGTGCCCGACGCCACGGTGCCTGCCGGCAGCGTCGTGCAGGTGGTGCAGCCCGGTTACATGATCGGCGATCGGGTCTTGCGCCCGGCCTTGGTCGGTGTGTCGAAGGGCGGACCGAGAACCGCGCCGGTTTCGCCCATCAACGACAATGCCAAAACAGCGGCGAACTAAAGCCTGACGTTTCACTTCGGCTCGATACTGTCGCGTACTGTGCGCAATCGCGTCAGCATGTCGGGCCAGCCATCGGCGCGGGCAACGCCGATCATTTGCAGAAATCCGCCGCTGCCGAAGCGCAGCCATTGCACGACCATGATGTCGGTGTTGCTCGGCGCATCCTTGGCCTTGGCGAGAGTCTGATATCCCGACTGGCCGTCGATGCGAAGCGGCTCCGCATCTTGGACGCGCACCTCCTTGAGGCCGGCGATCTGGTCGAACAGCACCCGCGCGATATTGTCTTCGTCGCGCATCTGGTCCGGGCTGCCCGGCATGGCGGCGACAAACATCCGGGCGGTGAGCGGGCTTTTCGAGGCAGCGGAAGTGCCGGAATTGGCCGTCGTAGCCGTGGCGGTGGGCGCATCGATCAGCATCATGGCGCGGCCTGGCAGCACTTGATCGACATGGAATCCGGCCAGGTTCCCGACCGTGAACGGCAATAGGCTCAATTGCTCCGCATCGGGTACGCTCGCGCGCACCGCGAGTGTCGCCAGCGCGTCGCGCATGGCTTTATCCGGATAGGTCGTGTCGTCCTTGGGAACTTGAGCGGTAACCAGCGCGGTCAGGTCGCCGACCGCGGCGATCAAGAGCCATTTCCGATAATTCCCTTGGTCGGTTGTCTGCTCGCCGCTGAGAAGAAAGCCTTTGCCGACACCAAGCGTCATCGGCTCGCGCGTGGCGACGGCGATGCCTTGTTTCCTCATCTCTTCCGGGACCATGGTCTTGTCGAGTTGCTCGTAGGCAGCCGCTGGGAACGTCGCGAAGAGGATTGCAGCTCTCTTGTCCAGATCGACGAAACCCTCAAACGTTTTGCTCGGCACCATGCCGGCAGGCGGAACCATCCCAAGCCGCGAGCCGACCGGGAAAATCGGATCGGCCGCGCGCGCCGGTATTGCCCAAACCGCAATGACGAACACTGCCGCGGCACATATGGCGGCACGGATCGATTGGGCTGAACGCGTCATGGCCGGTTTTGGAGACTTTCTGCTGGCGGCCGCAGCCGCCAATCCGCGGGCCGTGTCACCCGCCGCATGGTCAGATTGATCCGTCCACCCTCCACGAGCAAGGTGGAGGTACCCGGATAAATGTGGTCGACGCCGTGGAAGGCCAATCGGGCATTGCCGCCAAGAACGAGTGCATCGCCGGAATTCAGGCGCATGGACTGCGTCGGGTCGCGGCGATTTTCCCCGCCGACGCGGAACAGGCAGGAATCGCCCAGCGAAAGCGAAACCACCGGTGCAGCGAAATCCTGTTCGTCGCGATCCTGATGCAGACCCATTTTCGCTGCCGGCCCATAGAAATTGATCAGGCAGGCCTCCGGCGGCTGCGGGTACTGCGCAATGTCGTTCCACACCGCAGCCAGCACGTCGGGTATCGGCGGCCAAGGCCGGCCGGTCTCAGGATGCGCCGGCTCGTAGCGGTAACCGCGTTCATCCGACAGCCAGCCGAGCGGGCCGCAATTCGACATCCGTACCGACATCGGCCGGCCCGATTTAGGCATGCGCGACGTGAACAGCGGCGCTGCCGCGAGCACTTGGCGGATCGCCGCAAGCAGCGATTCCTGTCGCTGGTGGTCGAGATAGCCGGGATAAATCCTGATGCCGCTCGATCCGATTCGGAATTGGGGCATCGCTGCGTCGAATTTCGGTTCGACGATCGCTTTCATGGGATTTTTACCAGTCGCCGTCACGGTTGCCCCAATGTCCTTGTTGTTCCCGCGCATCGATATTGTGGCGCGAGCCGCGCCTGCAGCGGCTGACGACCTCTATGCCAAATTGACGATCGCCGCAGCGGTATTCTTCGTCTCGCTCGAGATCGCCTATCTCGCCTTCGCCGGGCTGCCGCCGATCGCCAAGCCGTGGATCGACAATACCCATTTTGTGATCGGCCGCGATTTCCTCAACACCTGGATGGGCGGCCGCTCGGTTTTCGGCGACGGCCCGGCAGCATGGTTCGACGCGCAGACTTATAACGCGGCGCTGTGTGAAATTCTCGGCGCCCAGTATCCGCAGCATTTCTGGTCGTACCCGCCACATGTGCTGCTGTTCATCTGGCCGTTTGGGCTCATGCCGTATCTACCGGCCTATATCGCCTGGTGCGCGATCGGCATCGCGCTCTATCTCTTCGCCTGCTCCGGCGCGATCCCGCGCGAGCGGATGCAGTTTCTCGCCGCCGCGCCTGGCGTCACGGTGTGCATATTCTTCGGCCAGAACGGCTTTTATACCGCCGCGCTTCTGATCGGCGGGCTGATGTGCCTCGACCGGCGGCCCGTGCTCGCCGGCGTGCTGTTCGGCATTCTCACCGTAAAGCCGCAGATCGGAATATTGCTGCCGGTCATTCTTCTGCTTGAGCGGCGCTGGGTGACGATCGCGTCGGCCGTGGCGACGACTGCCGCTTTGATCGCGGCGACCGCGATGCTGTTCGGCTGGGATGTATGGATCGAATTCTGGAACAAGGTCGTGCCGCAGCAGCAATGGCTCACCAGCCACGGCGAGGGACTGCTGTTCGTGATGGTGTCGTCGGTGTTTTACGGCGCGCGGCTTCTGCACCTGCCCGTGGCGGTGGGCTGGGCGCTCCAAGGCATAACGGCCGCGCTGGCGGCCGGCGCGCTGATCTGGTGCTATTGGCGGCGCCGCGATCCGGCGCGTTCGCTGGCGCTGTTCGTCACCGCGACCTTCCTCGTCACGCCTTACATTCTCAATTACGACATGGTGGTTTTCGGCTTCGTGGTGGCGCTGTTACGCGAGCGCAACGACAATACGATGGCCGATCATTGGCTGTTGATCGCGGTGTGGACGCTGCCGGTCACGATGATGATCGCGGCCGTCGCCAAGATTCCGCTGGCGCCGATCGTGCTGATCGTATTCGCCGGTCGGCTGCTCTGGCGTTTGGAGCAAGACGACAGTCGCCACGTCCGGGCATTGTCGGACGACGCTGCATGCGTCGCGGCTTGAGAGCTCAAGGCCGTGATTAGGCCGCGCGATCTCCGGCAATCTTCTCGGGGACGAGGCGCACGCTGTCGAGCGCCTGATGCGCGCCGGATTCGCCCGCTTCGTGATATTCGGCGTCCTCATTGACATTCCACACATCGTAGTGCCGCACGCCGGCAACAATATTCCGCGCGGTCAGCATCGCCGTCATCATCGCATGGTCCTGGTTGTTGTATCTGTGCATGCCGTTGCGGCCGATCACATGCAGGCTCGGATAGCTGCCCTCAAGGTCGAGCCGGACGGCGGCGATGTTGTCGCGATAATTTTCGTCGTAGACCGGATAGGCCTTGGCTTGGCGCACCACGCAGGCGTCGACCACGTCGTCGGGCGACACTAGACCGATCTGCGCCACCTCCTTTTTTGCCAGCGCAATGAGCTCGCCATCGGGCGCATTCCACAGCCCGTCGCCCTCGAAGCAGAAATATTCGAGCCCAAGGCAGCTCATACCCTCCGGGACCATCTCCGGCGACCAGGAGCGGAAGTTCTGCACCCGCCCGACCCTCACGCTGGGGTCGTGAATATAGATCCAGTTATCCGGGAACAGTTCAGCCTTGCGCACCATGAGCGCCACCGTGACAAAATCGCGGTACCGCAACGCCCGGGCGTGCAGGAGTGAAATCGGAGTAGGCTTGATGCGCTCCACGAGTTCGCGCAGCGGAGCCGAGCTGATGACGTGGCGCGCGGTATAGCTTTCCCGCCCGCCGGCGGCGGTGGCGACTTCGATACGCCAATGATTGTGTGCGGCGTCGAATTCAAGTCCGGCAAGTTCGCGCCCCAGCAAGATGCGGCCGCCGCGCCTTTCGATCTGGCGCGCCGCCGCCTGCCACATCATGCCCGGGCCCTTGCGCGGATATTGGAAACTCTCGATCAGCGTCTTGACCGCGCCGGTGCCAGCATTGTCCTCGCAATCGGATTTGCGGCCAAGCCGCAGCGAGCGCTTCAGTCCATTGCCGACGGCAGTCGCAAGGTCGAGGCCCTTGATGCGCTGCGCCGCCCAGTCGGCGGAAATCTCGTCGCATGACATGCCCCACACTTTCTCGGTATAGGTCTTGAAAAAAATCTGGAACAGCCGTTCGCCGAACTGATTGCGCACCCAGTCGTGGAACGTGCGTGCTTGCGCGATCGGAAAGATTTTCGCGTGGGCGTAGGACATCAAACATGCCGCGCTGGTGAACACGCCGAGCTTGAGCAGCGCTTCAAACGCCTTGAGCGGATAGGAGAAGAATTTGCCGTTGTAATAAATGCGCGACAGGCGCGGCCGGGTGATGAAATCGTCGGGCAGGATCTCCTGCCACAGCGCGACGACCTCTTTCGACTTGGAGAAGAAGCGATGGCCGCCGATGTCGAACAAATATCCCTTGTATTCGACGGTGCGGCTGATGCCGCCGACATAGACCGGATCGCGGTCGATCACGATGACCGACTGCCGTTCCTTGCTCAGGCTATAGGCGGCCGTAAGCCCGGCAGGGCCGGCGCCGACCACGAACACGTCGGCGTCCACCGTGATGTCGCGGCTGGTCATGATGTCGCGGCTCATGGCCCGGGCGTTAGGCGGAATGCCGCGGCCGGAAGGCGAACAGCGCCTGGCCGGAATAGGAGACGATCGCGCCGGTGGCGGCGCCGATGATCACGGCAAGCTGCGGCGCCGCGGCCAACACGGTGATGACGAAGACCGCGAATACGCCGTAGCTCACGGCCTGCGCGGCCGCCGCTACGGCGGCGTAGCGGATTGCTTCGTCGGCCGCGCGGCGGCCGCTGCGGTCGAAGGTGAGCGCGCGGTTGAGCCGCCAGGTCAAGAGCGTCGCAACGGCGAGCGAAATAGCCCGCGCGACAAGCGGGGGCAGCCCATGCGCCATGACGAGCGTGAAGACGGCAAGATCGGTGACGAGGCCGAGCCCGCCGACACCGAGGAAACGAACGGGCCGCGGCAGAACCGCCAAGAAGCTGCGAATCGGATCGTTGACGGCAACGGCATGTGCGGGCGTTACGCTCCCCGCCGCGCCTAATTCGACATTACTGACACGCATGACAACTCCATGCCTGCCCGCGGCTCTGTTCTGACGGCGTTTCGGCCGGCCGAGCTGTTGTCCCTTCGCCCGTGCCATCCGTGGCAGGATTTCCTTAATGGCGGGCTAGCGGGAGCGTGCGCGGTCGAGACGGCGTGCGACACCGTTAAGAGACCCTCACCGCGATGGCGTGCTCGCTGTGTCGGCTTCGCTGGCGAAACCGGCCGGGGCGTCGGCCATCCTGCCTTGCAGGGCGATGACGCCCTCCTATATGAGCCAAGGGAAATTGCTCTGGCACCAGTCTCTGCACCAGTCTGTTGGGCAGCGGTCTAATGGCCTAGGGCGATGAGTGATAAGGGGGTCGGACTTTGGGCGCCTTTCGGGCCAGCCCGACCTGCCGCAAAAGAGAGGATTTAGACCATGGCAAAGGTCATTGGTATCGATCTCGGGACCACGAATTCCTGCGTCGCCGTGATGGAAGGCAAGACGCCGAAGGTCATCGAGAACGCGGAGGGGATGCGCACGACGCCGTCCATTGTCGCTTTCACCGACGACGGCGAGCGGCTGGTCGGCCAGCCGGCGAAACGTCAGGCGGTCACCAATCCCGAGCGCACGATTTTTGCAGTCAAACGCCTGATCGGCCGTCGCTACGACGATCCGATGGTGGAGAAGGATAAGAAGCTCGTTCCCTACAAGATTACGCGCGCCAGTAACGGCGACGCCTGGGTCGAGATCGAGGGCAAGACCTATTCGCCCTCGCAGATTTCCGCGTTCATTCTGCAAAAGATGAAGGAAACGGCGGAAGCCTATCTCGGCGCCAAGGTCGAGCAGGCCGTCATCACCGTCCCGGCCTATTTCAACGACGCCCAGCGCCAGGCTACCAAGGATGCCGGCAAGATCTCTGGCCTTGAAGTGTTGCGCATCATCAACGAGCCGACCGCGGCCGCGCTCGCTTACGGGCTCGACAAGAACAAGACCGGCACCATCGCGGTCTATGACCTCGGCGGCGGCACTTTCGATATTTCCATTCTTGAAATCGGCGACGGCGTGTTCGAGGTGAAGTCGACCAACGGCGACACCTTCCTCGGCGGCGAAGATTTCGACATGCGCCTGGTGAACTACCTGGCCGACGAGTTCCAGAAGGAGCAGGGCATCGATCTGCGCCGCGACAAGCTCGCTTTGCAGCGGCTCAAGGAGTTGGCGGAAAAGGCGAAGATCGAACTGTCGTCGACGACGCAGACCGAAATCAACCTGCCGTTCATCACCGCCGACGCCTCCGGGCCGAAGCATCTGACGATGAAGCTCACTCGCGCCAAATTCGAGGCGCTGGTCGACGATCTCGTGCAGAAGACGATCGATCCGTGCAAGCAGGCACTCAAGGACGCCGGGCTGTCGGCGGCCGAGATCAACGAAGTGGTCTTGGTCGGCGGCATGACGCGCATGCCGAAGGTGCAGGAGATCGTCAAGCAATTATTCGGCAAGGAACCGCACAAGGGCGTCAATCCCGACGAAGTCGTGGCGGTCGGCGCCGCGATCCAGGCCGGCGTGCTGCAAGGCGACGTCAAGGACGTGCTGTTGCTCGACGTGACGCCGCTGTCGCTCGGCATCGAGACGCTGGGCGGCGTATTCACCCGGCTGATCGATCGCAATACCACGATCCCGACCAAAAAGAGCCAGGTGTTCTCCACCGCCGAGGACGGCCAGACCGCGGTGACGATCCGCGTGTTCCAGGGCGAGCGCGAGATGGCGGCCGACAACAAGATGCTCGGCCAATTCGATCTGATCGGTATTCCGCCGGCGCCGCGCGGCGTGCCGCAGATCGAGGTCACCTTCGACATCGACGCCAACGGCATCGTCAATGTCTCGGCCAAGGACAAGGGCACCGGCAAGGAGCAGCAGATCCGCATCCAGGCGTCGGGCGGCCTGTCCGAAGCCGACATCCAGAAGATGGTCAAGGATGCCGAAGCTCACGCCGAAGAAGACAAGAAGCGCAAGGCGCAGGTCGAGGCGAAGAACCACGCCGAGGCTCTAGTCCACGCGACCGAGAAGACGTTGGCCGAACACGGCGCGAAGGTCGGCGAGACCGAACGGCGCGCGATCGAGAACGCCATGGCCGACCTCAAGGAAGCCTTGAAGGGCAATGATGCCGAGGCGATCACGGCCAAGGCCAATGCGCTGCAACAGGCTTCGATGAAGCTCGGTGAGGCGATGTACAAGCAAGCCGCCGAGCAGCAGCCGGGCGGCGGCGACACCGGCGGCAGCGCCGACGCAAAGAAGGAAGACGTCGTCGATGCCGAATTCACCGAAGTCGACGACGACAAGAAGAACAAGAAATCGGCTTGATGCAGCGAGGCGCTAATGCCGTTGCGGCTTGTCAAAATGGCACCCCCGGAAGCGAAACGGGGGTGCTTGTGTCTCAACCACCTCACGTCATCTATCGGTTCTCGGGGTGAGGGCTGATGGCCAAGCGCTGCTACTACGAAACGCTCTCGGTCGAACGCACCGCCAGCGACGGCGACATCAAGGCCGCGTTTCGCAAGCAGGCGATGGCCTGTCATCCGGATCGTAATCCCGGCGACAGTGACGCCGAGCACCGCTTCAAGGAAATCAACGAGGCCTACGAGGTCCTCAAGGACCCCGACAAGCGCGCGGCTTACGATCGCTACGGCCACGCCGCCTTCGAGCACGGCATGGGCGGCGGCCCGGCCGGCTTCGGCGCCGACTTCGGCACGACGTTCTCCGACCTGTTCGAAGGCATTTTCGGCATGTCATCGAGCGGCGGCGGCCGCGGCCGCGGTACCGGCCGCGAGCGCGGCGCCGATCTGCGCTACAACATGGAGATCGCGCTGCAGGAAGCCTATGCGGGCAAGAATGCGCAAATCCGCATTCCGACTTCGGTCACCTGCGAGGCTTGCTCCGGCTCCGGCGCCAAGGCCGGCACCAAGCCGAAAACCTGCCCGATGTGCGGCGGCCACGGCCGGGTCAGGCATGCGCAAGGTTTCTTCACGCTCGAGCGTACCTGTCCGAATTGCCAGGGCCGCGGCCAGTCGATCGACAGCCCCTGCGCGTCATGCGCCGGCTCCGGCCGCGTGACCCGCGAGCGGACATTGTCGGTGAATATTCCAGCCGGCGTCGAAGACGGCACCCGGATCCGGCTGGCCGGCGAGGGCGAAGCCGGCGTGCGCGGCGGTCCGCCCGGCGATCTCTACATTTTCCTGTCGATCGGCTCGCATCCGTTTTTTCAGCGCGAAGGCGCCGATCTCCATTGCCGCGTCCCGGTTTCGATGGTCGCGGCGGCGGTGGGCGGCGAGTTCGAAGTCCCGACCATCGATGGCGGCAAGACCAAGGTGAAAATCCCGGAGGGCACGCAGTCCGGGCGGCGCTTCCGCCTGCAAGGTAAGGGCATGCCGATCTTACGCGCACGGCAGTCCGGCGACATGTATGTCCAAGTCGTCGTCGAGACGCCGCAGAAGCTGACCAAGAAACAACGCGAGCTGCTGGCTGAGTTCGACCGTCTGTCGTCGACCGAGACCCAGCCGGAATCCTCGGGATTTATTGGTAAGGTCAAGGAGTTCCTTGACGGGCTGGGCGGCCGCACCGGCGCCGCCTAAACCCATGGTCTTTGCCTCCCGAATGTTTTAAAAACAACACGATTTTGTCGTGTGCAAGATTTCAGCGTGAATCTCATGCCGCTGCCGGCCCTGCAAATGTTCGAAAAGAAGATCGGGCGGCAGCTTCGCCTCCTGGAAGTCAGGAAGAGCATCATCGAACGCAAGATCGAACAGCAGATCCGGCTTTTCGAGCAGAAGCGCAACGGCATCGGTAAGAAGATCGAGCGGCAGGTCAAACAGTTTGAGCTGAAGAAGGGTATCCGGCTCGACGACGAAGTGCGGTTCATCCGTTCCTGGATCGAGCGGCCGCTGACCATCGGGGCGGTGACGCCGTCGGGGAAAATCCTCGCCCGCGCCATGGCGCGCTATGTCGATCCGGACTCGACCGGGCCAGTGGTCGAATTGGGGCCGGGCACCGGACCTGTTACGGAAGCCTTGGTCGAGGCCGGCGTCGAGCCTTCGCGGCTCGTATTGGTCGAGTTCGATCCGTCATTCTGCCGGATTTTGCGCTCGCGTTATCCCGATGCCACGCTGGTGCAGGGGGACGCCTACGGCATGCGCCGGCTACTTGAGACGCTGCTCCTGCAGCCCGCCGCCGCCGTCGTCTCCGGCCTGCCGCTGATCACCAAGCCGCTCAAGATGCGGCTGCGGCTCCTGCGCGACGCGTTCGATCTCATGGTGCCCGGTGCGCCTTTTGTGCAGTTTACCTATTCGGTCGCGTCGCCGCTGCCGCGGCGGCTGGGCGGCTTCTCGGTGGAAGCCTCCGAGCGCATCTGGATGAATATTCCGCCGGCGCGGGTGTGGGTGTATCGAAGGTCGGAGGACAGATGACAGAGGTCAGACAACGGAGTTTGCTATTCTGACCTCCGACATCTGACATCCGCCATCCATGGCCATACCGAAAATCCTCGTCATTCCCGGTTCGCTCCGTACCGGCTCGCACAACGCGAGGCTCGCCGCGCTTGCGGTCAAGGAACTGGCGCTGGCCGGAGCCGAGGTGACGCGAATCTCGCTCGAAGATTATCCGCTGCCGTTGTTCGACGTCGACCTCGCGGCTTCGTCCGGAATGCCGCAAGCGGCGCTGCGGCTGAAACAGATGATTATGGCGCACCAAGGCGTGTTCATCACCAGCCCCGAATATAGCGCGTCGGTGACGCCGCTTCTGAAGAACGCGATCGACTGGGTGTCGCGGGTGCGCGAGGGAGCAGAACCAACCTATGCCGCGTTCAAGGGCCGCGTCTTTGCGATCGGTTCGGCGACGGCGAGTTCGAGCGGCGGCGTGCGCTCGATGATGGCGCTGCGGCAGATTTTGGAACTCGGCTGCGGCGCGCTGGTCATTCCGGAGCAGATTTCGGTGCCGTGCGCCGAGCAAGCCTTTGACGAGAGCGACAACCTGAAGGATGAAAACCTTGCCGCCGCGCTGAAGGCGCTGGCGCGCCGGCTCGTCGTCCTGGCGAGCGTCATGGGGAGCGCGTAATGCCGCTCAAGCCGCGCGAACGCCTGATCGTCGCGCTCGACGTTCCCTCGGTCGAGGCGGCAAAGAGTATGGTGGCGCGGCTCGGAGACTCCGTCTCGTTCTACAAGATCGGCTATCAGCTCGCCTTTACCGGCGGGCTTTCCTACGCGCCAACGCTGGTGCAGGCCGGCAAGCAGGTGTTTCTCGACCTGAAGCTCCACGACATCGGCAATACGGTGGCGCAGGGCGTCAAAAGCGTGGCGCGGCTCGGCGCGAGCTTCCTCACTGTGCACGCCTATCCGCAAACCATGAAAGCGGCGGTCGAGGCGCGCGAAGGGAATTTGCGCATTCTCGCCGTCACCGTGCTCACCTCGTTCGACGATGCCGACCTCAATGCGGCAGGTTACGCCTTTCCGGTAACCGGGCTGGTCGCGCGGCGTGCCGCGCAAGCACGCGACATCGGTGTCGATGGCGTGGTGTGCTCGCCCGAAGAGGCGGCGCAGGTTCGCGGCATCGTCGGCGACAAGCTCTGCCTGGTGACGCCGGGCATCCGGCCCGCCGGCGCGGATGCCGGCGACCAGAAGCGGATCGCCACGCCGGCTGCCGCGATCGCCGCGGGCGCGGATTATCTCGTCGTCGGCCGGCCGATCATCGCCGCCCCTGATCCGAAAGCGGCAGCCGAAGCACTCGTCGCCGAAATCGCCGCCGCCCCGCAATAACAGGAGAACGTCATGGCCAAGGGTTATTGGCTGCCGCAGATCGATGTCAGCAACATGGACGGCTACAAGAGCTACATGGCGGCGACGCCGCCGGCGCATGAGAAATACCGCGGCGTCGCGCTGGTGCGCGGCGGTAGGAGCGAAGTCGTCGAGGGCAAAGCCCGCGCCCGCTGCGTGATCCGGGAATTCCCCGACTACACCACTGCGCTCGCCTGCTACCGCTCGGACGAATATCAGCGCGCGCGGCCGCTCCGCCTGCCGCATTCGACATGCGATTTTGTCATTGTCGAAGGCTATGACGGCCCGCAGCCCCCGGCGTCCGGCGCGCCGGCGGGTGCGGCCAGCAAGGGGTATTGGCTGGCCCAGGTCGATGTCACCGGACCGGACGGCTACAAGGCTTACGCCGCCGGCATCCAGGCGCCGCTCGGCAAATTCGCTGGCCGCTATCTGGTGCGTGGCGGCGCCCGCGAAGTGCCCGAGGGCAGAGCACGGGCGCGCATCGTGGCGATCGAATTTCCGAGCTACGACGCGGCGCTCGCCTGCTACCGGTCGCCCGAATATCAGGCCGTCAAAAAGCTGCGCGAGGGTAATGCCGAGGTCGATCTCGTCGTGGTCGAAGGCTACGACGGCCCGAAGTTTTAGCCATTCCCTCTTAGCCCTCCCGGGGGCTATCGTGGAGAGTCACTCATTCTTTCGCGCCGACCCCCACCGGCTCTTCCGATCAAGTCGGGGGTTCGCCACCTCCCCCTTTCAGGGGGAGGAAAAACGGCTATACCCGGCCTCGACGGGAGAATAGCCACATGGCTGCGGCCAATTCCGACATGCGGGTGGTGATCGCTGGCGCTGGCGGGCGCATGGGGCGCGCGCTCATTGCCGCCGTGGCGGCGACCAAGGGCCTGGTCTTGGCCGGCGCGGTAGAGGCTGCGGACTCAGCCGTCATCGGCCGCGATGCCGGCGAGCTCGCCGGCCTCGGCCCGAACGGCGTCAAGGTGACAAGCGATGTCGCGTCGCTGTTGAGGCAAGCCGACGGCTTGATCGAATTCACCATTCCCGCCGCGACGGTTGCCTTTGCCGAACTGACCGCGGCAGCGGGCAAGGTGCATATCATCGGCACCACCGGTCACTCCGCCGAGGAGGAAGCCGTCATCGCCAAGGCGGCCGCCCGCGCGACGATCGTGAAGGCCGGCAACTTCAGTATGGGCGTAAATCTGCTCGCGGCTTTGACGCGGCGCGTGGCGCAGACGCTGAACGAAGACTACGACATCGAAATTCTCGAAATGCACCACAACAAGAAAATCGATGCGCCGTCCGGCACCGCGCTGATGCTCGGCCGCGCCGCTGCCGCGGGCCGCGGCGTCGATCTTGCGAAGCGGTCGGTCCGCGGCCGCGACGGCATGACCGGCGCGCGCACGCCGGGCGATATCGGCTTCGCCTCGCTGCGCGGCGGTACGGTGGTCGGCGATCATTCGGTGATCTTCGCCGGTCCGGCCGAGCGCGTGGAACTGACGCATCGCGCCGAGGACAGGATGATTTTTGCGCGGGGTGCGCTCGCCGCCTCGCTGTGGGCGCGCGGCAAGAAGCCCGGGCTCTATGCGATGGCGGATGTGCTGGGGCTCGAAAATATTTAGGGCGGGCCGGTCCTCGGCTATCCCGAAATCAGCATAGTACTCCCCAACAAAAGAGAAGATGCACGCTCTATCTGTTTGCGTGCGCCCGCGTTTTTTCTCGCTTGCAAACTCGTTTTTCTGCGCGCTGGTAATTACGTATTCTTACAACTTGCCCTAAACTCGCCGGAATGTAGCTGTATCAAATCCAACGATGCTGCTGCTGTCGCCCATTTGGCAGGCGACGGCGCTTAGCAAATAAAAATTTACGCAAAGACAAGCTCGCTGAGCTGGCACGTTTCGCTTTTATAACGCGCGCGTGTGGGAGCCGACGTCTTCCAGCCTTATACAGGGTGGCGTCGATTTGTTGACGACCCCGTCGGCGGCCTCCTACGTCAGCTTTCGTGAATATTGTTGCGGCGATCCAGGCGGTAATGGAAACGCCGGCGCTTTCAATCCAAATCCAAATGATCTGGATTTACTCGCAGGAATGGTACTGCGATTCCGCCGGCAACGCGAATATCAACGGCGGCTACGGCTGCACGTTTCTCTTCGACGAGAACACTGGAGCGATTCAGAACTGCACGGCGGCGAACGGCTCGCCTTGCCAATCCGTACCGGCGCTCCCATTGCGCTCGGTCAATCCGAAAGCCACCAATTGCATGACTCCTGGCGGCGCGGCGGAATTCATCATTGAGAATACCAGCCCACAGCCAAAGCCGCCGACGACGGCATTTCCCGATTTCTCGCCGGTGACGATGGCCGGCTCGGCCTATTCCTCGAAGACCAGCGGCTATACGCAAACGATCAGCAGCGATTCCAGCGTGCACGTTCTGACCGACTTTACCAAAGATCCGACGCATATAGTCATCGGTCTTGGTACAACCGACCAAACCTATTTCAGTATCCGCCGACCCAGCCGTCCTACCCGCTCTATTGTCACGGTCCGCTGACGACGAGCAGCGGAGGAACCCCGACGACGCGATTCAAATGGGCGAGCAAGGGTGCCGGCGCGGCGAGCCCCGGTGCAGGAGAATGCGTATGGGCCGATCGCGGCCCAATCCCGATCGAGGTCAAGTCGGGCGGCAACGTGATTCTCGGTTTCCTCAACGAGCTGGCAAATCTGCCGGCCGGCAAGTATTCGGAGATCGGAGTTTATCGGGATCCGAGCTTCAACAACGATATGGTGGTCACACAAATCGTGGGCTTTGTCTCGCCACCGTTTTCTGCGCAGCCTGTTCTGCCATGAGGCATCGCGCCGAGGAAAATGTGCTGAGGCTGAGATATTTGAAAGCTCAACTCGCGAGCAGCGAATGGCCGGTCATTTCCTTCGGCTTCGGCAATTCCATCAGTTCGAGCAGCGTCGGCGCGATGTCGGCGAGCCGGCCTTCGGCGTTGAGCGCGCGGTTGCGCGCGCCGAGCAGCAACACCGGCACTGGGTTCGTGGTGTGCGCGGTGTGCGGGCCGCCGGTCTGCGGATCGCGCATCATCTCGCAATTGCCGTGGTCGGCGGTGACTAGAAGCGCGCCGCCGGATTTCGTGATCGCGTCGGCGATGCGGCCCAACCCGGCATCCACCGTCTCGACCGCCTTGATCGCCGCCGGCAGACTGCCGGTGTGACCGACCATGTCGGGATTGGCGTAGTTGAGCACGATAAGATCGTATTTGCCGGACTTGATCGCCTCGACCGCCTTGTCGGTGAGTTCCGGCGCCGACATTTCCGGCTGCAGATCGTAGGTCGCGACTTTGGGCGACGGCACCATGATGCGGTCCTCGCCGGCATAGGGTTCCTCGCGGCCGCCGTTGAGAAAATAGGTGACGTGCGCGTATTTTTCAGTCTCCGCCATGCGCAGCTGCGTGCGCCCGGCATCCGCCACCACTTCGCCGAGGATGTTTTTGAGCGTCTGCGGTGGAAAGATCGTTGCCATCACCTTGTCGAGCTCGTCGGAATACTGCGCCATTCCAACGGCGGCGGCGAAACGAACGCTGCGCTTGCGCTGGAATCCGGAGAAATCCGGATCGAGCATGGCGGACAGAATCTCGCGCACGCGGTCGGCGCGGAAGTTGAAGCACAACACGCCGTCGCCGTCTTTCATGCCGCCATAGTCGCCGACCACCGCCGGCGGAACGAACTCGTCGAACTTTTTGTTGGCATAAGCGTCGGCGATGACGGCGGATGCATCCGCGAACCGCGGTCCGTCGGTTGCGATGATCGCGTTGTAGGCTTTCTCGACGCGGTCCCAGCGCTTGTCGCGATCCATCGCAAAATATCGCCCGCACACGGTGGCGATTTTGACTGACGGCGGCAGCGCGGCGATGAGCCGCTTTAGGTCGTCACCCGCCGATTGCGGCGGCGTATCGCGGCCGTCGGTCAGCGCATGAATGAGCGTCGATACGCCGGCGGCGGCGAGAATTTTCGCCAGCGCCGCGGCGTGATCCTGATGCGAATGCACGCCGCCGGGCGAGACCAGACCGAGCAGATGGCAGGTGCCGCCGCTGCCTTTGAGCGTCTTGATGAGGTCGACCAGCGCCGGCGCGCGCGCCATCTCGCCGCTTTGGATCGCCGCACCGATACGCGGCAAGTCCTGCGTCACCACGCGGCCGGCGCCGATATTGAGATGGCCGACTTCGGAATTGCCCATTTGGCCGTCGGGCAGGCCGACATCTTTGCCGGACGTGCGCAGAAGGCCGTGCGGTCCGCTCGACCAAAGCCGGTCGAAGGTCGGCGTCCTGGCTTGGCGTATGGCGTTGTCCGCCGCCTCGTCGCGCCAGCCCCAGCCGTCTAGGATCGCCAGCATCACCGGACGACGTTTCTGCGTCGATATTGTCATCACCGGGAGAGATAGTGGTGTAGCCCGCGTGGAGCAATTGGCCGTCCTTCCAGGACGGTGCAATTCAGCTTTGAAATATCAGGCAGGTCGTCGTGCCATGGGCCAGCAGCCGCCCCTGCTGATCCGTGATCCGTCCTTCGGCGGTCCCGATACGGCGGCCGCAACTCAAAACGACGCCCTCTGCCTTGACCATGCCGGTCTCCGGCGTGATCGGCCGAACGAGTGAAATCTTGAATTCAAGCGTGGTCGAACCGACGCCCTTCTCCAGAGTGGACTGGATGGCGAGGCCCATGGCGCTGTCGAGCAGCGTCGCCGCCAGGCCGCCGTGAACGGTGCCCGCCGGGTTGAGGTGGGTGTCATTCGGAATGGCCGTGACGGTGACGCGTCCGCTCACCGCCTCGGTCACGTCATATCCCAAGGTCTCGGCAATCGTGTTGAGCGGCAGGGTCCCGTCGACGAGCCCCTGGACAAACTCTAAGCCGCTCATCTCTTTCCGCCTCTCGGCGCTGACGGTCCCGTATGCCTTGCGGGCGATACCACTCGGCATCGGCTTCCTCCGAGCGGCTATGCCGCAGCGCTGACCTGTCCGGCCTCCCAGCCGAGCATAGCGCGCTTGCGCGTCAATCCCCAATGATAGCCGGTGAGTTCGCCGGACTTGCCGACCACGCGGTGGCAGGGCACGACGAAGCAGATCGGGTTCTTGCCGACGGCAGCGCCGACGGCGCGGGCGGCAGCGGGCTTGCGCACCTTGGCGGCGATGCCGGAATAGGTCGCGAGCTTGCCCATCGGGATGTGCAGCAGCGCTTCCCAGACCCGCACTTCCCAATCGGTGCCGATGAGCACGACGCGCAGCGGCTGTTCCGGCCGCCATTGCGACGGATCGAAAATGCGTCGCGCCAGCGCAGCAGTGGACGCGGTATCTTCGACGTATTTGGCTTTTGGCCAGCGGCTTTTCATATCGGCGAGAACGGTTTTTTCCTTGCCGGTGTCGGCCAAAGCCAGCCCGGCGAGCCCGCGCTCGGTCGCCATCACCAGCGCGGTGCCGAACGGCGAGGAATGATAGCCGTAGCGGATGGTCAGGCCTTCGCCGCCGGCTTTCCATTCGCCCGGCGACATCGCTTCATGGGTGACGAACAGATCGTGCAACCGGCCGGGGCCGGACAGGCCGACTTCATAAGTGGCGTCGAGCACGCTTGCGGAATCGCGAAGAAGCTGCCGGGCGCCGTCGAGAGTCAGCGCCTGCAAGAACGCCTTCGGCGTTAGTCCCGCCCAGCGGCGGAACAGGTGATGCAGCTCGGTCGGCGTCACGCCGGCGGCGTCGGCAATCTCCTCGATTTCCGGCTGCTCGCGCCAATGGCCGCGGATGTGGCCGATGGCGCGGCGCACCACCTCGTAATCGGCGGCGGCTTCGGTGAGCGGGGTCGGGTCGGAAATTCGATCGGGCGACAGCATGGGAACCTCCATCATCTGCTCCCGATCTAAGCCGCCGCCGGCGGCCAAACCACCCGATTTCTGCGCTGATTATTCAAACACTGTCCGTGTCGGCCCGCGCTTGGCCTCGCCCAAAGCGGTGGACAGAGCGCGCGCGAAGCTTGCCTTCTCGTTCGGCCCGAGAAACCCGGCAATCGGCAACCGCCGGCCGTGCGAAACCAGGAACAGCCGCTCGATGCCGAACTCCTCGTGCACGATGCGGTCGAGCCGGACCCAGAGCGGATTGAGCGTCCATTCGCGCACCCCGCCGCGATGATTGACCTTGCGCACCTTCAGTTCGGAAGCGGTGACGGTCACCTCCTCGTAGGCGCGCCCGGTGCGGTAATTGGCGCGAAACGCCAGATAGACCAAGAGCACGTCGAGCCCGAAGAAGCCGCACACCGGCCAGGCGCCCATCAGCACGAAAGCCACGCCGGAGACGAAGCTTAAAACCCCGAGGCAGAGCATGAAGATCAAAAAGCCCCGCGGGCCGAGCGAGCGATGCGGCGTGATGATCGCCGCAAAGATTTTCGGGTCGGCCAACGCGTCTGAGCGGTTATTGTCGGCATTCATGGCCCCATTATAGGGGAAAGCAGGGGCGTAAAAAGATGGCGCACAAGAAAACCGAAAAGAGACCCACAAACAAAATCAAGCGGTCCACCAAGCAAAGCCTAGAGGCGGCTCGAAAAGGCAAGGCGGCGCGCGTCACGCCCGGGAAGGCGCGAAGGAAGGCCGACCCGAAGGCCGCCCAGGCTGAGCTGCCGCAATGGACGCCGGCCGAGGTCGAGGAAGCGTTCCGCCGCTTTGCCGCCGCTAATCCGACGCCGCGCGGCGAATTGCAGCACATCAATCCGTTCACGCTTCTGGTCGCGGTGGTGCTCTCCGCGCAGGCGACCGATGCCGGAGTCAACAAGGCGACGCCGGCCTTGTTTGCGCTTGCCGATACGCCGGAGAAGATGGTCGCGCTCGGCGAAGCGAAAGTGCGCGACCTGATCAAGACCATCGGGCTTTATCGCACCAAGGCGAAGAACGTGATTGCGCTGTCGCAGCAGCTTATCGCCCAGCACGGCGGCCAGGTGCCGCACGACCGCGACGCGCTCGAGGCTTTGCCCGGCGTCGGGCGGAAGACCGCAAACGTCGTGCTCAACATCGCGTTCGGCGAACCGACCATCGCGGTCGACACCCATATTTTTCGCGTTGGCAACCGGACCGGCCTTGCCGTCGGCAAGACGCCGCTCGAGGTCGAGACGAAGCTGATGGAGGTGGTGCCGGAAAAATACCGGCTGCACGCCCACCACTGGCTCATCCTGCACGGCCGTTATACTTGCAACGCCGGCCGCCCGCTGTGCGAGAAATGCATCATCGCCGATCTGTGCAAATGGCCGGGCAAGACGATCAACGAAGTTCCGTCACGCTGAGGTGGCCGCGAAGCGGCCCTCGAAGGGCGACGGCCCGGGCCGCTCATCCTTCAAGGCTCGCCATAGCGCGTCGAAGACGCGCGTAAACGCGCTCATGGCTCGCGCCTCAGAATGACGGAACACGATCAGCGTTTTGCTAATTCTTCTCTAGCCATCCGCTGCAACGCGGCGCGATCGAGCTTGTTGGTCGAGGCGAGCGGCAATTCGTCGACGAACCAGACAAAGCGCGGGTGCGCATAGGCCGGAGCGTGCGCAAGGGCAAAGCGCTTGATCTCATCGTCGTCGAGCGCGCGCCCCGGCTTGCGGATAATGAAAGCGACCGGCTTCTGCCCCTTGATGTCGTCGGCGACTGGCACCACTGCCGCCTGCGCCACGCCGGGATGGCGCTCCAGCATGCGCTCGATATCGGCCGGGTAGATGTTCTCGCCGCCGGAGACGAACATGTCGTCGCTGCGGCCGACGAAATAATAAAATCCGTCGGCTTCGCGGCGGAACACGTCGCCGGTGATGTAATAGCCGTCCGCGGTGAGCGGCCCCCTCCCTTCCCTTCCCCCGCTTGCGGGGGAGGGTGGGGTGGGGGCAGGGCGATTGTGATAGCCGTTCATGAGGCCCGCGCATTTCATTTCCAGGACGCCTTCGGCGGCATCGCGATTGGCGCCGTCGACGAGGCGCAGCGCGACCTGCGGATGCGGATAGCCGACCGAAAGCTCGGGCTGCGGCAAGCCTTCGGGATGCGGGCCGAACACCACCGGCCCGGCTTCGGTCGTGCCATAGGCATTGGTCACCGTGGCGCGCGGCAACGTTTCGCGCAGCGCCGCCATCAGGCCGGCGCTCACCGGGGCCGAGCCCATACGGACGAATTCGACGCTGGTGAGGTCGGTGTGCGCCAACAGCTCGGTTTCGCGCAGCATCATCGCCATCATCGGCGGCACTGCGGTGAGCCATGTGCAGCTGTAGCGGCCGACGGCCTCGATATAGGCGGGCGCCGAAAACTGCGGCAGCAGCACGATGGTGGCATGTGCAGCACAGCAGAGTTTTGCCAAAGCGAGCGCGTTCATGTGGCAGAGCGGCGCGGCGATCAGATAGCGGTGCCGATCGAGCCCGGGTTGCAGCCGCGTTGCGACCACCCAAAGATGACTCTGATGCGACAGCACGACGCCCTTCGGCGTTCCGGTCGATCCCGACGTGTAGAGGATCATCGCCGGCTCTCGCGGTTCCGGAGCCACCGCACCGAACGGGCCGGGTTCGAGGAAGCCTTCGAAGTCGTCGCCGAACGTCACGCTCGGGATGTCGGCCGGACAGTCCTGCGCGCGCGTCGCGTCGCAGAACGCCAGCTTGGCATCCGCATCGCGCAGGATGAAATGAATCGTCTCGCGCGGAAACTTGAAATTGACCGGCACCGCAACGAGGCCGGCGCGCATGACGCCGTAATAGGCGGCGAGATATTCGGCGCGATTGAGCGAAAGAATTGCGACGCGGTCGCCGCGCTGCAAGCCGCGCTTGCCAAGCGCCCGCGCGACGGCGTTCGCCATGCCGTCGAGTTGCGCGAAGCTGAATTCACGCGGCGCATGCTCCCCGCCGAGATCGACGATCGCGACCTTAGCGAGATCGCGGTCGCGGACGATCAGATCGCCGAGATTGGTGAAAGTGAACATCCCGGTCAGCGATCGGATATCTCGACTATGGTATCGCCCCGTTCCAGCGCGGCAATGATCGCTGGAAATTTTTCCTCAAAGCGTTGAATGAGTGCTCGTTTCGTCGTATTTCCGATACGCACCCAAACGACTGCAGGACCATCGGCATCAAGCGCGCGCATCATGACGAAATCCTCATCCTTGGTGACAAGGACAGCTCGCGTCGCTGCGGCATGAGACCAGATTTCACCGTCAGGCGCGCTCGCCAGTCCAATGTTGGCAACGTGGGTGGCTTGATGCCCGTAAGCGGAAAATTGTTGAACCAAACTTGGTGGTAATTGCGCGTCGATCAAAAACCGCACTTCAGGAAAGCCGAATTACCGGATGGTCGGAAAGTCGAGCAGCATATTCAAGCGAGGCGGTGATGTCGGCTTCCTCCAGATAAGGATAATCGACCAAAATCTCTGCCCGCGTCGCGCCGCCGGCTAACAATTCCAGGATATCGGTCACGCGAATTCGCTGTCCGCGGATGCAGGGACGGCCCCCCAAGACCTGCGGATCTGACGTGATCCGGTCCAGATAATTCGGCATCGATTTACCTTCTCAAGGTCGATTGGCGAATTGAATATAGCAAAGCTCGCGAATGAAATCATCCCAGCCTGCGCCGTTTCACCCCTTTGGCGGCGCCGTCAGATAGGTGCCGCGGCCGCTGGCGACGAGCTTGCCTTCCCCGTCGAAGATATACGCTTCGGCGGTTGCGAACTGCGTGCCGAAGCGGATCGCCTTGCCGCGCGCAATCAAGTCGCCGGGAAAAGCCGGCCGGTGATAGTCGACGCGCAGATCGATGGTCGGCACGCCGCGCCCGGTCTGCTTCACCATCGCCCAGTCGGCTGCGAGATCGATCAAGGCCGCCAGCACGCCGCCGTGGGTGTAGCCGCGCTCTTTATTGACCACCCATTCCTCGCGCCATTTCGCCCTGATCTCGATGCTGTCGTCGCTTACCGCGGTTACCGTAAGCCCGAGCCATTGATGAAACGGCGCGCGGGACACCAGCGCCTGAATTTGCTCCAACGTCAATTGTTCGCTCATGATTGCACCCGACGACGGACGACAGAGGATGGACGACGGATCGGGCCGTCGATGTTCGGTAATCGGTCATCCGTCATCTGCCGTCCGTCCTCTGTCATGGCACCACCACCACTTTGCCGATGACCTCGCGGTCGGCGATCAGGCGCATGCCCTCGCGCGCGTGTTCGAGCGGTAATATTTTGTCGATCACGGGCTTCATCTTGCCGGCGGCAATGAGCTGCATCAACGCGGCGAGGTCGTCGTCGTAGAAACTGTTGGAGCCGATGATTTTCAGCTCGAAGCTCCAGATATAGCGCAAATCCTCCTTCGGATCATAACCGGCGGTCGCGCCGCACACCAACAACTTGCCGCCGCGCTTCAAACAGCGCAGCGACGGCACCCAGGTGTCGCCGCCGGTGAAATTGATCACCACGTCGACGCCGCCGTCGTAAACGCGCCGCTGCGGCTTGCCGTATTTTTCGACCGCCCATTTCGACCAGTCGGTCTTGGTGTAGTCGATGACTTCGTCGGCGCCGAGCGCCTTGAGCCGGGCAAGCTTTTCGCCGCTCGACGCGCAGGCGATGACCTCGGCGCCGAGCATTTTCGCCAGCAGCACGCAGCCGGTGCCGACGCCGCCCGAGGCGCCGAGCACCAAAACGCGCTTGCCCGCCTGCACCGTCTTGTGCGTGATCAGCATGCGATGCGCGGTGCCGTAGGCGACCGGCAGTGCCGCCGCGTCCGCGAAACTGACGCCGGCGGGCATGCCGACAAGTTGGTCCGCGGCGACGCGGCAATATTCCGCCATGCCGCCGTCCAGCATTTCGCCCATCAAGCCTTTCGTCTTGTTGACCGGATTGACCAGCACGCGGTCGCTCACCTTCCAGCCGGCGACGCCGGCGCCGACCTCGGCGATCTCGCCGGCCATGTCCAGCCCGATGACGACCGGCAGCGGCACCTTGATGCCCGGCATGCCGCGTATAGTGAACACGTCGTGGTAATTGAACGAGGACGCGCGCACGCGAATGACGACCTCGCCGTCGCCGGCCTGCGGCGTCGGGTAATCGGCCACGATCTCCAGATCGTCGAGGCCGCCGTGGCGGCGGAGGATTAGTGCGCGCATAGTATTTTTGCTCATTCCCAAGCCCATCGTGTCATGCCCGCCGGCGCGGATGATGACACTAACGAACCGCGCCGTCGCGGTTGATCTCCTGGTACGGCCTTGCCACAATTCACCGATGAGATTTGAGATTCTAGACACAATTTCTGAAGTCGAAACCTTCGCTTTAGGGTCTGGAATTCGTGAAATTGCCCGCCGTCGGCAAATCTATGGACGCGGCCGCTGGCGCAAGCGCAAGGGGATCGCCCGTATTCGTTTGATGGATGGCTCTATTCATCTTGCCGAAATTCACTGATATGAAGCTTCGGGGATCGGGCGTAAGGAATTCAAGATCAAACGGCTGCTCGAGAGCTGAATCCATGGCAAAGTCACAATCAGAGCAGCTCGTCGTCTGTATCAACAATGAAGGTTATCCAGCCTCGCTTGAGAAGCGCAAGATTTACCTCACGCTTCGCGACTTGGCCGCCGAGAAGCATGGCCTTCTTCGAATTATCGACGAATCCGGCGACGATTATCTGTATCTCAAGATGCTTTTCCGTTCGATCGCATTGCCTCAAGCGGTCAAGAAGGCCGTCTTGGCGGCTTGAGATTTATGCAGGAAAATTTCCGCCAGTTCCTCGACCGGCTGCGGCAGAACGGCGAATTGGTCGACCTGCATCAGCCGGTCGACATCCGCCACATCGCCACTTTGGTCGACCAAGCCAAGACCGCGCTCTATTTCCATAACGTGATCGGCTATCGCCTGCCGGTGGTGTCCGGCATCATCCGCACCCGCGAGCGCGCGACGATGGCGCTCGGCTGCGAGACCTTTGCCGAGATCGAGCAAAAACTTGCCGCCGCCATCGCCAAACCGATCCCGCCGAAATACGTGAAAACCTCGCCGGCGCGCGAGGTGGTGCTCGTCGGCGACGACGTCGATCTCTACAAATTGCCGATCCCGATGTCGTCGATCTATGACGGCGGCCCGATGATCACCGCCGGCGTCGTCATCGCCCGCGACCCCGAGCTTGGCTTCAATTCCGGCATCTACCGCTTCATCGTCAAGGAAAAGGCGCTGACCGGCATCGACATCGTCACGCCAAACAATATGCGGCTGTTCGCGCAGCGTGCGCTCGAGCGCAACGCGCCGCTGCCGATCTCGATCTCGATCGGCACCCATCCGATTGAGATCACCGGCTCTGGCTACCGCGCGCCGCTCGGCGTCGACGAGATGGCGATCGCCGGTGGCATCCGCGGCGAGCCGGTGGAACTGGCGCCGTGCCAGACCATCGATATGCCGTACATCGCCGACGCCGAGATCGTGCTCGAAGCGGAAATTTTGCCGACCGGCTGGACCTTTCCGGAAGGCCGCTTCGGCGAGTTCACCCGGCTGATGGGCGGGCTGCACTGGAATCCGCTGGTGCGCGTGAAAACGATTTCGATGCGCAAGGACGCCATCTATTACAATCTGCACATGCCGTGGGAGAATACCTGGCTGGCGGCGCCGACGCGCTATGCCGCGATCCGTGCCGCGCTGCGCACCGCCGGCGTGCAGGTCAAAGACATCAGTGTCACGCTCGGCGGCTGCGCCTTCTGGCACGCGGTGATCTCGATCAAGAAGCAGCCGGGCGAGGGCAAGAACGCTTTGCTGGCCGCGCTGTCGGTGATGGATCTCAAGCACGTCGTCGTGGTCGACGACGATATCGACGTCAACGATCCGGCCGAGGTCGAATGGGCGATCGCCACCCGCGTGCAGGGCGACCGCGACGTGATGATCGTTTCGAACGCCCGCGCCAAGCCGCTCGATCCGAGTCTTCCTCAAGGTTATGGCACGGTGCCGACCGGCGCCAAGGTCGGCATCGACGCCACCATTCCGGAAAACATTCCGCGCGAATATTACGAGCGCATCACCTACGCCTATGCCGACACGGCCAGGATCGAGGATTACGTCAAGGGCAAGAAGGACAAAGCGGGGGAAGCCGGCGGCGAAGCGGCGGTTTCAGCGCTTGCCGACAAGATCGCCGCCGCGATCGGCCAGGCGCCGCTCTACTACACCGACATCGCCGAGAAATTTTCCAATTTCGATTTTGTCACCATCGCCCGCGCCATCGGCCATCTGCACGAAACTGAAAAGCTCTGGCAGGACCCGCGCGGGCGGCTGTGTTTGCGCGGCTCGCAATTCGCGGCCAAGCCGCCGGGGCGATAGGCCGACTGTCCGCCACGGCGCCATTCTCGCGTGCCGGCAATTGGAGTAGCCTATGCGCGTTCAAGGCAAAGGGGGAATACGATGAAACTTCCCCGCAGGACGGTGTTGCGTCTTGCCGGCGGCGCCGTGGCGCTCCCGGCCCTGGCGCGGCTCGCTCGGGCGCAAAGCTATCCGTCGCGATCGGTGCTACTCTTGGTCGGTTACGCTGCCGGCGGCCCCACCGACATTTGCGCACGGCTCATTAGCGACTGGCTGTCGCAACGGCTCGGCCAGCAATTCGTCGTCGAGAACCGCTCCGGCGCCGGCAGCAATATCGGCACCGAGGCGGTGGTCCACGCCGACCCGGACGGCTACACGCTGCTCCTGGTCACGTCGTCGAACGCGATCAATGCCACGCTCTACAGCAATCTCAATTTCGATTTCATGCGCGACATCGCGCCGGTCGCCGGCATCATGCAGGCGCCTTCGGTGCTCGAGGTCAATCCGTCGTTCCCAGCCATCAGCACGTCCGAGTTCATCGCCTATGCCAAGGCGCATCCCGGCAAAGTCAATATGGGATCGGCCGGAAACGGCAGCCCGCCGCATATGTTCGGCGAGCTGTTCAAGATGATGACCGGCGTCAACCTGACCACGGTCGGCTATCGCGGCGGCGGCCCGGCCTTGGTGGACCTCCTCTCCGGCCAGATCCAGGTCATGTTCGAGGGCGTCACCTCGTCGATCGGCTATATCAAGGCCGGCAAGCTGCGGCCGCTCGCGGTCACCTCGGCGAAACGCGTCGCCGCGCTGCCCGACGTGCCGCCGATCGCCGACGTCGTGCCCGGCTATGACGCGGCGGGCTGGTTCGGCCTCGGCGCGCCGGCGAAGACGCCGCAGCCGGTCATCGACCTTTTGAGCAAACAAGTCAGCGCAGCGCTCGCCGACCCCACGCTGCAAGCGCGCTTCGCGCAATTGGGCGCCGAGCCGATGCCGATGTCGGCGGCGGAATTCGGCAAGCTCGTCGCCGACGACACCGAGAAATGGGCCAAGGTGATCCGCGCGGCCAACATCAAGGTGGATTGACGCTGTCGGGGGACTCGCGTGGGCAGTGGTTGCGCGGCGCAGAGTTCGCGGCGAAGCCGCGAAAATAATGATTTTGTTCCGTCACCCCGAGGTGAGAGCGTAGCGAGCCTCGAAGGGCGGCGGCCCGAGCGCCTCGGCTAGCATCCTTCGAGGCCCGCCTTCGGCGGGCACCTCAGGATGCCGGTTTTAGCTGCGGCGAGGTTGAACGGCCGAACGCGCTCCGCTATTCCGCCCCACACGCCATCCCGCATAGCGCTGCGTCCATCCGTGCTACGCTACCGAGCGTCGTCCCATACCGCGAGGTCCGTCATGCCGCGTTTTTACTTTCACCTCACCGACGGCAAGAAAGTCCTGAGCAATCACAAGGGCGTCGACTTGCCGGGCGATGCCGCCGCCCGCCTCGACGCTGTGGCGCTCGCCCGCGACCTCAAGAACGGCGCGGCGCTGCCGGGCTGGGACTGGACCGGCTGGTTCGTCGCCATCGTCGACCAGCATGGCCGCAAGCTCGACGAGGTGCCGATCGCGGATATTTGAGCGGGCGTAGCCCGCGTCACACTTCAGATGCCCGCGCGAAACCGCGTCATCACGATCAGGATCGCGACCTGCATCGTGCCTTGCAGCGCCACCGCGTAAAAATATTTCTGCATCAAGGCGCTGATCCTCTTCATGTCGGGTTCGGCTTTCTGCAGCTCCAGGCAGACGATGACGTTGACCGGCGTGAGGAAGCCGAGCCCCTGGATCGTCATCAGCGTCACCAGAACCAGCGCCGCGACCACCCAGCCATAGTCCGGCCACGGCAGCACCGTGTAGCCGAGCGCCACCGCGAGGAACCAGCCCGAGGTGCCGCCGACGATCGACACCGTCGGCATCAAAAACAGCGTGCGCGGGGTCAGCCGCCGCATGATGTCGCGGCGCACCGGCAGCGCGACCCCGCGCAGGATCGGGCCGAGCACGAAGCCCATGAACAGGTCGATGCCGGTCCACAACAGGCTTGAAAGCACATGGACGAAGTCAAGGAACCACAGATTGCCCGCCACGATCGCCGCGATCATCACGGCGACGGCAGCAAGCGACCACCACAGATAGCGCCAGCGCAAAAATCCTTCGGTGGGTTCGATCGCGGCGGCGGTCATGCGGGTTTCTGCGCTTGTTGGGGCCGGGAGCAGCGTATCAAGTCCGGCGGTGACGAGCACGGATACTGAGGGGCAATTTCATGGCTCGGCCACCCATATCGAATGGACGGTGCGCCGTAATACGTTCACCGAAGTGGTGCGCTGGCAGCTCGGCTGAGGGGCCTGGCGTCGTGGAGGTCTTGAATGATCGCGCGGCGCGCGAAGTATGCTCTGGCGCCGGCTTACTCCGCCGCCTGTTTTGGCGCGCGCTGCGGCAGCCGGTCGCGGAAAGCGGGGAGAATTTCCTGGGCGATCGCCGTCATATTGGCGCGCGCCATGTCGTCCGGCAGCGTGCCGAACTGCGTCTTGGTGAGCGAGGTATTGAAGCCGGCGAGATCCTGATATTCGGCGAGCTTTTCGCGCACCGTTGCCGGGCTGCCGACGATCACCACGCCGGCGGCGATCAGTTGCTCGATCGATTGCGTCGTGCCGGTCACCTTGACGCCGCGCGCGCGCTTGAGCGAGGCGACATCGGTATAGCCCGGCGGCAGCAACATTTCGGTCGGCATTTTCAGAAACGAATTGACCAAGGCCTCGAGATGCGGGCGCGCCTCGCGCAACGCCTTGGCGTCGGTGTCGCCGACGTAAATGGTGTTCGACCAGGCGAGCTGATCGGGCGACGCCGCGTAACCGGCCTTTTCCGCCTCGTCGCGATACATCTGGAAATAACGCGCCACCGCCGCGATCGGCGACAGCGTCTGGCAGTAGGTGTAGCGCATCTGCGCCGCCCAGCGGATCGTCGAGCCGGAGCCCTGCGACGGAATCCAGATCGGCGGATGCGGGCTCTGATAGGGCCGCGGCCAGATATTGACGTAGCGGAACTGGTAATGCTTGCCGGCGTAAGCAAACGGTCCGGGCTCGGTCCAGGCCTTGACGATGACGTCGTGCGCTTCGGCGAAGCGGGCTTGCGAAAACGCCGGATTGACGCCCGACGAGTGATATTCGGCGCCGATGCCGCGCACGAAACCGGCGATCAACCGGCCGCGCGAGAGATTGTCGAGCATGGCGTATTCCTCGGCGATCGTCAGCGGATTGTTGACGAGCGGCAAGGCGCGGCCGAGCACGGCGATCTTGGCGCGCTTGACGCTGCGCGCCAGTGCGCCGGCCAGCACGCCGGGAATCGGCATCAAGCCGTAAGCGGTCTGGTGATGCTCGTTGAGGCAGACGCCGTCGAAACCGAGCCGGTCGGCGAACTCCATCTGGTCGAGATATTCGTGATAGAGCTCGGCGCCGGCCGCCGGATCGTAATTGCGATTCGAGAACGTCACCCAGGCGGAGCCGTTCTTAGCGATCGCTTCGAGATCGGCGTGGCGATACGGCATGAGATGGAAGTTGAAGAATTTCATGCCTTGATTCTCATGCCGCTTTTTTCTTCGCCCCGGCGAAGGCTTCGATTTCGGCGACGAAGGCGTCGGGTTTTTCGAGGTGCGGAACATGGCCGCATTCCGGGACGACGACAAGCTTGGCGCCTGGAATGAGCGCTTGATAGGCGCGCGCGTGCTCCAACGGGAACATGCGGTCGTGGTCGCCCCAGACCAGCAACGTGGGCACGTCGATGCGGTGCAGCCATTTGGCAAGATGCGGATCGTGGTCGCGCGGCTGCCAGACCAGCTTGGCGACGGTGGCGCGGTTCTTGAGCGCGATGTCCTCGTGTTGCGGGGCCAGCACCCGCGCGATCATGTCGTCGGCGCGGCGCGGATCGTAGAAGAATTCGCGCAGTCGCTGCTCGTCGCTGCCGAGGAACGAATCCATCTGCGCGACGCCGGAAACGAAAAGGCCGGCCGCGCCGGCAAGCGTCAGCGAGGCGAGACGGCCGGTGTTGCGCACCGCAAGCTCCGCGGCAATCCAGCCGCCGAGCGACAGCCCGACGAGATGCACGCCGCTCAGATCGAGCTCGCGCAGCAGGTCGAGATGGAAATAGGCGAGGTCATGGACGGTATCGAGCCAATCCGGCGTATCCGATTCGCCGAAGCCGGGATTTTCCGGCGCAATGACGTCGAAATTCCGCGCCAGTTTCTCCATGAAAGGTAGCCAGCCGGCGCCGCTGGCGCCATGGAGAACGACCAGCGGCGCGCCGGCGCCGCCGCGGAATAACCGGATACGGCAATCGCCCACCGCAATTTTGGCTGTAGAAAATTCCGGCATTCCCCAAGCTTCGCCGCTCGCGGCGCGAGCGTCAAGGATGCACCGAGGCCGATGAATCGGGCGCTGCCGAAGTGGAAAATCCGCATGCCGCATTTCGTCCCCGGTGTTATCCCCATTCGCCGCGGCGGCGTGCGCCGAAACGCTTTTACTTGCGAGCGCGAATTGGCGCGCTATCCTCGCTGCCAGATCGGTCGCGTTTGGTTCTGCCGAATGTGGACGATCGCCAAGGTCGGATTGGCCTGGGTGCGGAGGCCGCTACCAAGCATCGCACCATGTGGCGGATTTGATCCTGGTTCCGAGCCGCGGGTAGCAGCGCGAGGAACGTGACGGGCGGGCGCAAGCCTGCCCGTTATGATTTTTGGCGTCCGCTGCCGCGGGCGCGGCCGCAACCGCGAGCCGGTTTTTGTTTTTCCGGTCCATGTTCTAGTCTCGGCGCATGGCCAATTTCGTCAGCCGACGGCAGTTCACCATCGAATGGGGACATTGCGACCCCGCCGGCATCGTCTTCAACAGCCGCTTCTTCGAGTTCTTCGATTGGGGCACCTGGATGCTGTTCGAGGCTGCGCTCGGCGTGAAGCCGCCGGATCTCGCCGGCGCGTTCGGCATCGTCGGCATTCCGCTGGTCGATGCCGGGGCGAAATTCATCGCGCCGACGCGCTTCGGGGATGTGGTGGAACTGACGTCGCAGGTCAGCGAGTTCCGCCGTTCGAGTTTCGACGTGGAACACCGGCTCTTCGTGCACGGCGCCGTCGCGGTCGAGGGACGCGAGACGCGCGTGTGGGCGGCGCGCGATCCGGCCGATGCGTCCAAAATCAAATCGCTGCCAATTCCGCCGCACGTCACCGCTCATTTTGTGACCGCATAGCCGGACATCGCAACAATACCGCACCGGTTTGAACGGTCGGCCGGATATTGCTATTGAATCTGGCAAATTCAAAAAGGCCGTGGAAACGCCACGTCGAACACCGCATGGCGCGAATTCTGCAATTCACGCTCAATGGCCGCGCCCGCACTGACGCGGTGGCCGACAATGTGCTGCTGCTGGATTATTTGCGGGAAATCGTCGGCTTGACCGGAACGAAAACCGGCTGCGACGGCGGCGAATGCGGCGCCTGCACTGTCTTGGTCGACGACACGCCGCGATTGTCGTGCCTGACGCTCGCCGTCACCGTCGCAGACCGTCGCGTCGACACCATCGAATCGCTGCAACGCGACGGCCATTTGTCCGCGGTGCAGCGCGGCTTTCATGAGAAGCTCGGATCGCAATGCGGCTATTGCACGCCGGGCTACATCATGGCGTCGGCCGGGCTGTTGCGCCGCAACGCGCGGCCGACCGAGGATGAAATCCGCGAAGCGCTCGGCAGCAACATTTGCCGCTGCACCGGCTATGTCAAAATTATCGAAGCGGTGCAGCATGCGGCCGCGCTCTGCGCCGAAGGACTCTCGCCGTGAATTCGATTTACCGCTCGTCCCCGCGAAAGCGCGGACCCAGATCTCAAATGCTGGATTCCCGCTTACGCGGGAATGAGCGGAGTTGGAAAGCGCCATGAACGAGATTGTGCCGGCGCATAATATCGGCGACTACGTGCCGATGATCGACGGTCCGGAGAAAGTTTCTGGCCGCGCCAAATACACCGCCGATCTCATCGCGCCGGGAATGCTGGCCGGGCGAATCCTTCGCAGCCCGTATTCGCACGCCGAAATTCTTGCGATCGATATTTCGGAGGCGGCGACGCTGCCCGGCGTGAAGGCGATCGTCACCGGCGCCGATTGCGATAAAACCTTTGGCGTGCTGCCGATCGCACGCAGCGAACATCCGTTGGCGCGCGAGCGCGTGCGCTATCGCGGCGAGCCGGTCGCCGCCGTCGCAGCAATTGACGACGCGACCGCCAAGGAGGCGCTGCGGCGGATCAAGCTCAAGGTGCGCGAGCTTCCCGCCTATCACACCGCGGCCGAAGCGCTGGCGCCGGATGCGGTCGCCATTCACGATTATCGCGCGCGCAATATCGAGCGTGACGTGCTGTTCGAGTTGGGCGACGTCGAAGCGGCCTTTGCGTCGGCCGATCTGGTGCGCGAAGGCAGCTATAATTGCGCCGAAGTCTGCCAGAACCAGATGGAAATGCACGCCGCGATCGCCGACTACGACGCGGTTCGCGAGCGCATCACCGTGCATGCCTCGACCCAGGTGCCGTATTACGTGCATCTGATGCTGTCGCAAATCCTCGATATGGACATGTCGCGCATCCGCGTGATCAAGCCGCATGTCGGCGGCGGCTTCGGCTGCCGCACCGAGACGCTCAATGTCGAATTGATCGCGGCGCTGCTGGCGCGCAAGGCCGGCGGCTGCGTGCGCATCATGGTCAACCGCGAGGAAACCTTCATCACCCATCGCGGCCGGCCGGAAACCGATATCCGGCTCAAGATCGGCATGAAGAAGGATGGCCGCATCGCCGGCGTCGAATGCGAATGCATCCAGCGCGGCGGCGCCCATTCCGGCTACGGCGTCGTCACGATCCTCTACGCCGGCTCGATGCTGTACGCGATCTACGATCTGCAAAACGTGAAATATCTGGGCAAGCGTGTCCTGACCAATACGCCGCCGTGCGGCGCCTTCCGCGGCCATGGCACCGTCGATATCCGATTTGCCTTCGAAAGCCTGATTGACGACATGGCGGGCGCGCTCGGGCTCGATCCGTTCGCGGTGCGCCGCGCCAATCTGTTGACGGCGCCGACATTCACGCAGAACGACCTTATGGTGAATTCTTACGGCCTGCCGGAATGTCTCGACTGGATCGAGCGCGAGAGCGGCTGGAAGGCGCGCCGCGGCAGGCTGCCGAAAGGCAAAAGCGGCGTGCGCAAAGGTCTCGGCATGGCCTGCTCGCATTACATCAGCGGCGCGTCAAAGCCGGTGAACTGGACCGGCGAGCCGCATGCCACCGTCAAGATCAAGCTCGATTTCGACGGCTCGATTGTCGTGCTCTCCGGCGCCGCCGACATCGGCCAAGGCTCCACCACCATTCTGGCGCAGTCGGTGGCCGAAATCCTCGGGCTCGATCTCGCGCGCGTGCGCGTCGTCACCGGCGACAGCGACGTGGTGCCGAAGGACAATGGCTCATATTCGTCGCGTGTCACCTTCATGGTCGGCAATGCGGCGATCGATGCGGCACAAAATCTCAAAGCGCTGCTGATAGCCGCCGCGGCGCGAAAGCTCGAAGCCAAGCCCGGCGAAATCGAGTGCCTCGGCGAGCTCTACCGCGCCGGCGCGCAGGACAAAGGGCTCACTTTCAACGAAGTCGTCACCGAGGCGCTCAAGGACGCCGGCACCATCACCGTCACCGGCAATTATTCGACGATCCCGCAATCGCATGGCGGCAAGAAATATCGCGGCGCCGCGATCGGCGGCACCATGGGCTACAGCTATTCAGCGCAGGTCGTCGAGGTCAGCGTCGACGAGGAGACCGGCGTCGTCACCGTCGACAGGGTCTGGGTCGCGCATGATTGCGGGCGTGCGCTCAACCGGCTCACCGTCGAGGGCCAGGTGCAAGGCTCGGTCTGGATGGGCATGGGCCAAGCCATGAGCGAAGAGGCGGCCTATCACGAAGGGCTGATGCTCACCGCCAACATGCTCGATTACCGCGTGCCGACCATCCAGGATTCGCCGCCGATCGAGGTCGGCATCGTCGAAAGCATCGATCCGCACGGGCCGTTCGGCGCCAAGGAGGCCGGCGAAGGCTCGCTCGCCGCGTTCCTGCCGGCGCTGACCAACGCCATCGCCGATGCCACGGGCCTGCGCTTCAACGACCTGCCGGTGACGCCGGATCGCGTCTTTGCGGCACTGGAGAAGCGCGCCCGCGGGCGCACGACGGATAGCGGCGCATAATGGATGCGCTGCCGGAATTTGCGCTGGTTCGGCCGAAAACGCTCGATGCGTTGATCGCGGCACGCGTGGCGCATCCTGCGAGCAGCCTGCTCGGCGGCGGCACCGATCTGGTGGTGAATATCCGTCGTGGCGTCGTCGCTCCGCAGGTACTGATCGACATCAATGGCGTGGCCGAGCTGCGCGCCGTCAAAGCCGATGCGCGCGCGTTCGAAATCGGCGCGGCGGTGACGCTTGCCGAACTTGCCGCGCATGCTGACGTGGTGCGGCATTATCCGGTATTGGCGCAGGCCGCCGCACATATCGCCGGGCCGACCCAGCGTAATATGGGCACGGTCGGCGGCAATCTTTGCCTCGATACCCGCTGCATTTTCTACAATCAGAGCGAATGGTGGCGCGACGCCAACCAGCATTGCCTCAAAACCACCGGCGAGATTTGCCACGTCGCGCCGAAAAGCCGCGGCGTCTGTTTCGCGACCTTCTCCGGCGATCTGGCGCCGGCGCTGCTTGTCCTCGATGCCGAAATCGAGATCGTCGGGCCGAAGGGCGCGCGCACCATGCCGCTCGCCGCTCTTTATATCGGCTACGCGCGGCAGGACGAGCCGGTGACGGAAACCCGCGGCGACGGCAAATATTTTTTGTCGCTACGCGCCGGTGAATTCATCGCCGCTGTGCGCGCCAGAAATACGCCCGGCTTGCGCTCGGCTTACGACAAGATCCGCATCCGCCGCTCGATCGAATATCCGGTCACCGGCGTTGCGGCGGCATTGCGGCGCGAGGGCGATAAGCTCACGGATCTGCGCGTCGCCTTCACCGGCACCAATCCGCGGCCGGTGCGGCTTTCGGGCACCGAAAAACTCTGCGGCGGCCCGTTCGATCAACGCGTATTCGCCGGCCTCGATGCGCTCATCCGCGACCAGATCATGGCGATGAAAACGACGTTCACGCCGGGCCATTACCGCCGCCGCGTCGCCGGCGTGCTGGCGCGCCGTCTGGTGCAGCGGCTGTTCGGCGATTGAGCCAAATCGTTGCCGCGGTTGCCGAGTGGCAACTCATTGGCGAGTTATTTCATCGAAATGTGAGTAATGGGTGTCTTGTGAGCCTCGACTCCGCCGCTCCATCGGCGCACCCTCCCATCATAGGGCAGCCGGTCCGCGCCAAGCCGAGCGGTGTAGCGCTTTTGCGACAGTGAGCACCGGCAATCGCTTCCAAGCCATGAAGCCGGGAAACATGCGATGGCACCTATCCAAAAGCTCATAAAGTCCTTGTTGGTGTGTCCGAAATGCAAGCTCGAACTGCGGCTCTTCGGCATCGAGTCCGAAAACGCCAAACGCGATATCTATACTTTTGAGTGCGTCAAATGCGGCGGCCTTGAAGTCAGAGGTGTTAAAGCGAAGTAACGGCCGTCTCGGTTGGCGGCTGCTCTCAAGCTTGTCCCAATCGCAGCTCTATCGCCGCGCCCGCGGCGACTTGCCGTTGACGCCGAAATCCTTCGACTTCTGTCCCGACGGTGCCATCACAAATCCTTCCGCCGCGAGCCCGCGCCGGAACAATTCGCGCACCGTCGCCGCCCGGCTTGGCATGCGTTTTTCGAAGCGGAAATCATCGATCAAGCTCAATTCGTCTGGCGACAGCATGATCTGAAGACGTTCGCCACGCGATCGTTCGTTCATGGTGATATCTCCCTACCCTGACCACCCCACAATATTTGTTAGTACAATTAGTAAACTGATGCATGGGCGTCAACTGAGATTTTTATGCTTTTGACACTTTGGACGTGCTAACAGTTCAAGCAAGTATTGACAGTTTTGGCTAAAACGGCTGCCAGCAAGCATCATGCATAAACGCAGTATTGGGAGTATAAGGAAAAGTAAATTGACAAGTAATATTGTAAAGCGCATGAATTATTCTGTGGGAAACCCCACGGGGGCAGTGAGAAGTCGAGATGGGTGCGATATTGCCGTTCCTGCGAAACGACGCCGTCTTCGAGCCCGAGGCGACGGCGGCCATGTCGGTCGCCTTCGAGGAAGCGTGCCGGGTGCTCAAATTGTCGCACGATGCGGCATGCGAGCGCGAAGCTGTCGCAATACGGATCATCGAATTGGCGCGCCGCGGCGAGCGCGACCCGATCCGTCTGAGTGAGCGTGTGTTGCGCGACGCCGGCGGCGGCTAGAGCGCAATCGTTTCAGATCGAATCGATTGTCGCTCTAGCATTTTGATGGAGCATGATCTTTTCGGAAAACCGGTTTCCACTTTTCCGGATCATGCTCTAGGACTCCCATTCCCGCAGCTTGAAGCGTTGAATCTTCCCGGTCGCGGTGCGCGGCAGATCGGGCCGGATGTCGATCCAGCGCGGATATTTCCACGGCCCGGCGCATTGCTTGACGTGCACCCGCAAGTTTTCGATCAGGCGCTCGTCGGCGGCATAGCCGTTGCGCAGCACGATGAAGGCCTTCGGCTTAATGAGCCCGTCGGCGTCTTCCTTGCCGATGACCGCGGCTTCCAGCACCGCCTCGTGCGAGGCGAGCGCCGCCTCGACCTCGAACGGCGACACCCACATGCCCGAGACCTTGAACATGTCGTCAGTGCGGCCGCAATAATGGAAGTAGCCGTCGGCGTCGCGGAAATATTTGTCGCCGGTAAAGACCCATTCGCCGGCGAAGGTTCGCCGGCTCTTGGCGCGCTGGTTCCAGTAGCCTTCGCCGGCGGTAGCGCCGCGCACGACGAGTTCGCCGATCTCGCCGTCGGCGACGTCGCGCGCCTGCTCGTCGAGGATTTTGACCTCGTAGCCCGGCACCGGCTTGCCGGTCGTGCCGTAGCGTACGTCGCCTGGGCGGTTTGAGAGAAAGGTCTGGAACATTTCGGTCGAGCCGATGCCGTCGAGCACGTCGACGCCGGCTGCTGCGCGCCAGCGCTCGCCGAGCGGGGCAGGCAGGGCCTCGCCTGCGGAAATGCACAGCCGCAGCCGATCCGAGCCGGCGCCGCGGGACATGTCCTTGTGCGCCAGCAGCGAGGCGTAAAGCGTCGGCACGCCGTAGAAGATGGTCGGCCGATGCTTCCGCATGACATCGAACACCGCGTCGGGCGTCGGTCGTTGCGGCAGCAGCACCGCGGTCGCTCCGACCGACGACGGAAAGGCCATGGCATTGCCCATGCCATAAGAGAAAAACAGTTTCGCCGCCGAAAACACGACGTCGTCCTCGCGGATGCCGATGATGCGCTGGCCCATCAGCCGGGCCGCCGCGAGCGGCGTGGTGTGAACGTGCTTGACGCCCTTGGGCTCGCCGGTCGAACCGGACGTATACAGCCAGAACGCGACTTCGTCGGACAGCGTCGGCGCGGTGAAGAGGTCCGGTCTGCTGTGCGCCAAGAGTTCGGCGAAATCCTGCACCTCGCGACCGGCGAACGCGACGCGGTCGGCGGCGCTGGCGCCGACGAGAATGACGGTGCGCAGCCGCGGCAGCCGGTCGAGAACGGGAACAAGCGTCTTGACGAGCGATGCCGAAGCAACGATCGCCGAAGCCCGGCTGTCGCCGAGAATGTAGGCGTATTGCTCGGCGGTGAGCAGCGTGTTGAGCGGCAGCACGACGACGCCGGCGCGCACCCCGCCCCAGAACGCCACCGGGAAATCGACGCCGTCATAGAGCAGCAGCGCGAGCCGTTCTTCCGGCCGCAACCCCAAGGCCTGCAAAGCGTGCGCGAAGGCGCAGCTCTTCGCCTGCAGTTCGCCGTAGCTGAGCGCGCGGTCGGAATCGGCGAAAGCGATTTTTTCAGACAGTCCGCGCGCCACCTGCGCGTCGATCAGGTCGGTGACGGCATTGAAGGGCCGGCGGACCAGAAGGTCTTCCAGCATGGCGTTCCCCGCTTGACGCGCCGCGGTCGGCCGCTCTTGCAAATGCCGGCCGTTCGCGGCGCATCAACCCTAATTCGCGCCCGCGGCAGGCGCAACGCAGGCTTCCTCTTGGCGAATGACGAATCCTTGCCAGAAGAGTATTTTTGCGGGAAATTCGACTCCGAAACAGAACTTACGGAGGTTGCGCCAATGGAAATCGTTCCTCTGGGTCCCGGCTTCGCCGCCGAGCTGCGTGGCGTGACACTCGCCGATGTCGCTCATGATGACGCCGCCTACAAGGCGGTGCGCGCCGCATTTGAACAATATTCCGTCCTGGTGTTTCGCGGCCAGCAGATCGACGGCGAAGGCCAGCTTGCCTTTTCGCGCCGTTTCGGACCGCCGGAAGTCACCAAGGTTGGCTCGCTCGGTACCGGCACTCATTTCGTGATCCTGACCACGATCGGTCCGGACGGCAAAGTCGTGCCGGAAGACCACCGTTACGCCATGCGCAACAAGGCCAACCAGCTCTGGCATACCGACTCGTCGTTCAAGACCACGCCGGCGCTGACCTCGGTGCTCTCGGCGCGCACCATACCGGCGACAGGCGGCGAGACCGAATTCGCCTCGACCCGGCTCGCCTTCGAGCGGCTCGATCCGGCGCTGCGGAGCAAGCTCGAGCATTCGTTCGCCTGGCACAGCTACGGGCATTCGCGCGGCAAGATTGCCGACGGCCTCGCCAGTGCCGAGGAGATGGCGACGCTGCCGCCGGTGTGCTGGCGCATGGTGTGGCGGAACCCGGTCAACGGCCGCGGCGCGCTCTACATCGCCTCGCATACTTACGCGGTGGAAGGCATGGAGCCGAAGGCGGGCGAGAAGTTCATCGAGGATTTGACCGCGGCGGCTACCGCGCCGGGAACGACCTACGAGCACAAATGGCGCGCCGGCGACGTGGTGATGTGGGACAACCGCGCCACCATGCATCGCGGCCGGCCGTGGCCGGGCAACGAGCCGCGCTACATGGTGCGCACCACCATCTCGGCGACGGCGGCCGACGGCGTCGAAAACATGCGGCCGCCGCCGCGGCTCGCGGCGGAGTGACGGCAGACAAGTGAACGTTCATCTTGTCGGCAGCATCGGACTCGACACGGTGGATGAGGTTTTCTCCACCGTCGGAAAAATGCTCGGCCCGCATCTGCGCCGCATTCCTGACGGCGAGGTCGGCGGACGGCGCTTGTGGATCAGCTGGCAATATCCGCTGCTGCGCGCCAGCGCCTTCCTGCGGCCCGATCCGTCCGGCGCGATCCGGCCGACCAATCGCTTCCCGCTGTTGACTCTCGCCGAGGGCGTCGCCGCCGCGGACGTGCGCTTCGGCGAGCTCGGCTATGCCCGCGAGGCGCGCGCGTCGTATCTCGATTTCGTCACGGCGCGCGACAACGGCATCTTGCCGAACGGCATCCGCTTCCAGGTCTGCCTGCCGACGCCGTTTGCCGTGGTGAGTTCGGTCGTCGTGCCGGCCGTGCTGCCCGCGGTCGAGGCCGCGTATGAAAAGGCGATGATCGCCGAGGTCGCGGCGCTTTGCCGGCATATCCCGCGTCGCGATCTGTGCATCCAATGGGATATCTGCAACGAAATGGTGATCTGGGACGGCCAGCCGAGCGACGCGGTGCCAGCCGGCGTGCCGCGCGCACAACTGCTCGATCGCATCAAGCGGCTGTGCGCGGCGGTGCCCGATGACGTCGAACTCGGTCTGCATCTGTGCTACGGCGATTTCGGCGCGAAGCATTTCGTCGAGCCGAAGGATGCGGCGCAAATGGTCGATTTCGCCAACGCGCTTTCGAAATCGATCGCGCACAAGCTCGCTTATATCCACATGCCGGTGCCGGTCGAGCGCAGTGACGACGCCTTTCATCGCCCGTGGCGCGACCTCAAGCTCGGCGATGGCACCGAGCTCTATCTCGGCCTCGTCCATGCCAAGGACGGCGTCGAAGGCACCCGGGCCCGGATCGCCGCGGCGCGGCGCTACGCGCCCGTTTTCGGCATCGCCACCGAATGCGGCATGGCGCGGGCGCGTTCGGAACAGACGGTGCGCACGCTCCTTAAAATCCACGCCGACGTCTGCGCCGCCGACTGATGGCCCGCACCGTCCATCTCGTCGGCAGCGTGCCGATGGCGAATGCGCGCGAGGTGTTCACGACGGTGAGCGCGGCGCTCGGCCCGCGCCTCAAGCGGCTGCCGGACGGCGAGACCGGAGCGCGCGGCGACTGGATTACCTGGCTGGAGCCGGTGTTCGCGCAAAATCCCGCATTCGTGAAATCCGGCGAATTCTTTCGCGTCCATGCCAGCGGCACCGGCCGCGAGCGTTACGCGCTCAAGCCGGGACTGCGCCCGCAGGATGTCCGTTTCGATAATCTATTTTATGCCGATATTGCCAAGCAATCCTATGCCGTGTTCCGGCAATTGAAGGATGCCGGCACGATTCCCACGGCAACAAAATTTCAGGTCGATCTGGTGCCCGCGCACTCGGTGATCTGGCTATTTCTGGTCGAGGCGCTGCATGCGCCGGTCGATCCGATCTACAATGACGCGCTCAAGCGGGAAATTGACAAGGTCGCGGCCGCGATTCCGCACGACGAATTGGCGATCCAGTTCGATGTCGCGTCCGCTGTGTTTGCGCGGCTCGCGCGCAACGAAGGCTCGAGCTACGGCCGCGGCAAGGCGGAGATGCAGGAAACCTTTGCCAACATTGTCGTCGATCTCGGCAATCGCGTGCCGGCCGATATCGATCTCCTCTATCATCTCTGCTACGGCGACTCGAACCACCGTCATGTGGTTGAGCCGACCGACACGGCCGATATGGTCGAGTTCGCCAATCGGGTGTCGCAGCGGATCGCGCGGCCGCTCCAGCTCGTTCACATGCCGGTGCCGCGCAGCCGCGCCGACGACGCCTATTTCGCGCCGCTGCAAGGGTTGCAATTGCGGCCGGAAACCGAGCTTTGCCTCGGGCTGGTCCACTATACCGATGGCGTCGAGGGGACGAAGCAGCGGCTCGCCACGGCGAAAAAACACGTCGGCAATTTCTCCATTGCGACGGAATGCGGCTTTGGCCGGCGCGATCCGGCGACGATTTCCGAACTCCTTCGCATCCACGCAGAAGTCGCGGATTTGGGCTAAAGCATGATCCGAAAAAATGGAAACCGGTTTTCCGAAAAGATCATGTTCCATCACAATGCTAGAGCGACAATCGATTCAATCTGAAGCAATTGCGCTCTAAAGCGGCGCGCTACTCCGCGGCCATCGCTTGGCTTGCCTCTCGGCCGCCCTGCCGCGCCTGCCGTTCCATCTCGCGGCGGATGCGGACGGCATGCGAACTTTCGTTTAGCGCCACATCGGCCGCGGTCAAAAATTCCCCCGCCGCGACGTCGCGCAAAAGTTTGACGCGGTGGGCCAGCCCGATCGGCAATGCGCCAAGTTTTAGACTGCGCTGCGCCGGGATGAGCTTGGCATAAACGGTGTAGCCGCCTTCGCCGTCGAGCATCTCGCCTGATTTGAGCGCGCGCTTGGCGACCGCCACGGCGTCGCCGCGAAAGCTGCGGCAGCTTCCGGTCGGCTCGCCGCGCAGCGCGACATTGAGCACCGAAATCGACAATTCCAATCCGATCAGATGGAACGGCTTGTACATCGCGGCATAGCGGCCGCTCACATCGGTCGGCAGGCCATATTGCTTGAAACAGGCCGCGGCGTAGTCGTTCCGCGCCTTAAGCACGACGTAGACACCCCAGCGCAGATCGCGCTCGACAGGTCCACCGTCACGCTTGAGCGAGGAGATCACTTCGACCATGCCGTCGCTCGCCAGCACGCCGCCAAAACTTCTCGGCCGCAGCACCCTGGCGAGTTCGTCGACGCCGCACGGCGGGAAGCCCAGCCCGTCATGCGGCACGTCGAGCGTGCAGGCGTTGGCCACCGCGGCCATTTCGATGGCCGATTTGGTGCCGTCGAGAAACGAATTGAACATTTGCGAATTCATGCCGGCCGCTTTGGCTTCCGCGGCGGTCAGCCCGTAATGCTGCCACACGCCGTCGGGCGTGACGGTGTGATAGGCCGGCAGGTATTTTGTGCCCTTGCCCGCGGCAGCAACTTCAAAGCCCGCCGAGCGCGCCCAGTCGACCATTTCCGCGATCAAGGCCGGCTGATCGCCGTAGGCCATCGAATAGATGACGCCGGCCTCGCGCGCCTTGCCGGCCAGGTAAGCGCCGGCCAGCGCGTCGGCTTCGACATTGACCATGACGATATTCTTGCGCGCTTCGAACGCGCCGAGCGCATGGGCAATGCCGGCCGCCGGATCGCCGGTCGCCTCGATCACGACATCGACGCGCTCGTCGATACAGGCCTCGCGGCCATTGTCCGCGAAGCGCGTACGGGCGATGCGCGCGGCGTCCCAGCCGACGGTGCGGCAGGCCGCTTTGGCGCGCTCCGGGTCGAGATCGCAGATCAGCGTGACATCGAGGCCTTGGATTGACGGCACTTGCGCCAGAAACATCGAGCCGAATTTTCCGGCGCCGATGAGACCGACCCGGACCGGCCTGCCGGCATCAACGCGCGCGGCAAGCATGGCTTGCAGATTCATGTTTTATCCTCGCTTATCGTCACGCGGAGGAGTCCGGCGCGCAGCGTCTCTGGAGTAGACGGCAGGCGCCGGAGGGATTGAATCTACGACCTCTGCCGTGTGAAGGGAATTACCTGTTCAATGTATTCGCGGTGGTGACGCGGAACCTTTTGCATTGAAACGCATCCAATGCAGTGGGAAGGCGACTCATGGCCGGGACCGGAGAAAAAACAGCTTTTTGTCTCTGCCGGAGGCGGAAGCCTCGGCGCGGTTCAGGTCGGCATGTTGCGTATACTGTTGTCTTACGGTGTGCAGCCGGATTTCGTGGTCGGCGCGTCGGTCGGCGCAATCAACGCAAGCTATTTTGCCGGTGCCCCGAACGCGGCGGGTGTCGCGGCGTTGGAGCAGATCTGGTTAGGCCTGCGGCGCGCGGACATATTTCCATTCACTCTGGCGAGCGCTTTCGGTCTCATCAGGCATCCGGGGAATGTTGTCGATCCAAGCGGGCTGCGCCGCGTGATCGAGACAAACCTGCCCTTCGCAAAGCTCGAAGACGCGCAAATTCCCGTCAACATCATGGCGACCAATCAACAGGGGCGGAGCATTCTTCTATCCAGCGGTCCGGCAGTCGAGGCGATCTTGGCGAGTACGGCGATTCCGGGTGTCTTTCCGTCGGTGCACATCGGCGGCGACGCCTTGATGGACGGAGCAGTCGCCGCCAACACGCCGCTGCACCTCGCTGTCCAGCTAGGCGCAACACGGATCATCGTACTTCCGACCGGTTACGCCTGCGCTTTAACGGAGCCGCCGACGCGGGCGATCGGCAAGGTCCTGCATGCGATCACGCTGATGATTTCCTGGCAGCTTATGTATGAGTTGGAGCGGATTCCAAAGGATGTCCAAGTGTATCTTGTGCCGACCCTTTGCCCACTCGCGGTGTCTCCGTTCGATTTCTCGGCTTCGAATGAGCTCATAGAGCGGGCGGCCCAGTCGTCGAAGAAATGGATCGAGGAGGGCGGCTTGACGCGCCGCGCGCTGCCGCAGGAACTCGGCCCGCATCAGCATTGAATTTGGGCGCTTCGCCGGTGTTCTACGCGCCGGGAACCTTTTCGCCGCAGAGCCATCTAAGCACCAGGAAAGGACGCTGCATGATCGCCCGGAAGGCATCGGCATGGCGGGACCAGCGCGCGGCCGAGTGGGCAATGAAACGGCTCGGCCTTTCCAAATAATCGTGGAACCTTTCGCCGGGGATTCCATCCAGCAGTCACCACACCGGCAAAAGTCGGGCGCTGCGCTCGCGCCCGGTGGAGAGAGCATCGTCATGAGTTCCAATGTGCGCGCGCTGGAGCCGATCCGGGTTCAGCATCACGACGACAAACCCGACCGCGCGGACGTCGAAGCCGCGGTGCGCACTGTCATCCGCTGGAGCGGGGACAATCCTGACCGCGACGGCCTGATCGAGACACCAGCTCGGGTGGCGCGCGCGCTGGAGAAATCGTTCGCCGGCTATGCTCAGGACCCGGCCGCTACCCTGCAAAAGTCATTCGACGAAATCGAAGGGTACGACGAGATGGTAGTGTTGCGCGGCATCCGTTTTGAGAGCCATTGCGAGCATCACCTAGCCCCGATTTTGGGCCGGGCGTGGGTGGCGTACGTGCCCGACGGCCGCGTGGTCGGCATCAGCAAACTCGCCCGTGTCGTCGAAGCCTACGCCAAACGCCTGCAAATCCAGGAAAAGCTGACCGCGCAAATCGCCAACACCGTCGACGATGTGCTAAAGCCACGGGGTGTCGGCGTTGTCATCAAGGCGACGCATCACTGCATGACGACACGCGGCGTGCACAAGCCCGATACTGACCTGGTCACCAGCCGCATGCTCGGCTGCTTCCGCGACAACCCGCAGCTTCGCCGGGAATTTCTTGACCTGACCGCCTGACGGCGAACGGAGGCGACAATGGCCCAGGAACAAGCTTCAGCCGGCGGCCCCGATCTTACGCAAGGTGTCGCTTTCGCCGATCTCGTCGATGGCCGACTGGTTGGACGCGTCGGCGACGAGCAGGTGCTGCTCGTCCATACCGGCGCCGACGTATTCGCGATCGGCGCCCATTGCAGCCATTATCATGGGCCGCTGGCGGACGGTGTCGTGACCGGGCAAGCCGTTCGCTGCCCTTGGCACCACGCCTGCTTCGATTTGCGCAGCGGCGAGGCGTTGCGCGCGCCGGCCTTGAGCCCGATCGACTGCTGGAAGGTCGAACAACATGCCGGGCGAATCTTCGTCAAGGAAAAACGCGAGCAACCAAAACCGCAGCTCCCTCCAAACGCCAACTTTGCCGGTCGGATTGTCATTGTCGGCGGCGGCGCCGCGGGCTTTGCCGCGGCCGAGATGTTGCGGCGGCGCGACTTTGGCGGCAGCATCGTTATGTTGAGCCACGATGCCGCTCCGCCTGTCGATCGGCCGAACCTGTCCAAGGATTATCTCGCCGGCAGCGCACCGGAGGATTGGCTGCCGCTCCGCCCGGATGCGTACTACGCCGAAAATGACATCGAGTTGCAGCTCAATGCCGAGGTGACCGGCATCGACGTCAAGGCACGCCAAGTCATCATCGCCGGCAGCAAGAATCTAGCTTATGACCGGCTGCTGCTGGCAACCGGCGCCGAACCGGTTCGGTTGCCGATCCCGGGCGCCGATCAGCCGCATGTCCATACGCTGCGGTCGCTCGCTGATTGCCGCGCCATCATCAAATCGGCGGAAAATGCACGGCGCGCGCTTGTCATCGGTGCGAGCTTCATCGGGCTTGAGGCTGCGGCGGCACTGCGCGTCCGCGGCATTGAGGTTCATGTCGTGGCGCCGGAACAGCGGCCGATGGAACGTGTGCTCGGACCGCAGATGGGCGACTTCATTCACGCACTGCATGAAGAGCACGGTGTCGTCTTTCATCTGCAAGACACCGTGACTGCAATCGACGGCCGGAGCGCCATGCTCAAGAGCGGCGCCAAGCTGGACGCCGATCTCGTGGTCGTCGGCGTGGGCGTGCGGCCGCGTCTTAAACTGGCCGAGCAGGCCGGTCTCGCTATGGATCGCGGCGTCACCGTGGATGCCTTTCTGGAGACGAGCGTTCGCGGCGTCTATGCCGCCGGCGATATCGCGCGCTGGCCGGATCCGCATTCCGGCGACAGCATCCGTGTCGAGCATTGGGTGGTGGCGGAACGCCAGGGCCAGACCGTGGCCGCCAATATGCTGGGGCTCAACGAGCGATTTGACGCCGTGCCGTTCTTCTGGAGCCAGCATTACGACATCCCGATCAACTATATCGGACATGCCGAGCAGTGGGACGAGATCGCGATCGACGGTGATATCGAAGCGAAGGATTGTCTCATCCGCTACAAGCGCAATGGCCGCGTGCTCGCCGTCGCCTCGATATTTCGCGATGTTGCGAATCTCCAGGCCGAGTTGGCAATGGAGCAGGCTGCGGTGAAATAGCGCCGCGCGAGCTCCTCTGATTCGGCCGCAACGCGGTGTGCGCGCGCATAAGCGAGGAGCGCGTCGTCGGCGGCCGGCACGATCCGCGCAAAATCGCGCTACGCGAGCCGAATTTTCCAGCGCCGATCAGTCCGACCCGGACCGGCTTGCCGGCAGCAACGCGCACGGCGAGCATGGCTTGCAGATTCATGTTTTATCCTCGCTTATCGTCACGCGGAGGAGACCGGCGCGCAGCGTCTCTGGAGTGGACGGCAGTCGCCGGAGGGATTGAATCCACGACCTCTGCCGTGTGAAGGAAATCCTCGGCTTAATGGGTTCAACGACTTGCGCATGCAAGAGACATCCGGAAATCGGCCCGCTAAAACCGTCAAAGCGCCAGCCGCCACATCCCGGCCGCTGCTGGTCTTTGATGGCGATTGCGGATTCTGCGGCTATTGGGTGCGCTACTGGCAGAAGCTCACCGGCGACCGCGTCGATTACCGGCCGTATCAGGAGGTGGCGGCGCAATATCCCGCGATCCCGCTTGCCGACTTTCAGCGCGCGGTGCAATTCATCACGCCCAGCGGCCATCGCGCCAGCGCCGCCTACGCCAGCTTCCTGACCCTCAGCTTCGCCCGCGGCAAGGGATTCTGGGTCGCGCTGTACCGAAAGCTGCCTGGTTTCGCGCCCTTTTCCGAACTGGCCTACGCGTTCATCGCCGCGCACCGTCCGGCGTTTTATCGCGTCAGCCTGCTGCTGTGGGGCCGGAACTTCGAACCGCCGCGCTACGATCTGGTGTCGTTCCTGTTCCTGCGCCTGCTTGGGCTGATTTACCTGTCGGCCTTCGTCTCGTTTGCCGTGCAGGCGCAGGGGCTGATCGGCAGCCACGGCATCTTGCCGGTGACCGAACTGGTCGATGCCGTCGCCGGCCGTTTCGGGCCGGAGCGTTTCTACCTGTTGCCGATGGTGTTCTGGCTGAACGCCAGCGATTTCGCGGTTGCGGCGGTGTGCTGGGCGGGCGCGGTGCTGTCCGTCCTGCTAGTTTTCAATGTGTGTTCGCGCTTGTGCCTGGTCCTGCTCTACGCACTCTATCTTTCGCTGTTTTGCGCCGGGCAAGTCTTCATGAGCTTCCAGTGGGACACGTTCCTGCTGGAGACCGGGGTTGTCGCGCTGCTGTTGAGCTTTGCCCAGACGCCGGGCATTTGGCTGCTGCGCTGGTTGCTGTTCCGTTTCATGTTCATGTCGGGCGTCGTCAAGCTCGCGAGCGGCGATCCCAACTGGTGGAACCTCTCGGCGCTGTCCTATCACTTTCTGACCCAGCCGCTGCCGACGCCGCTTGCTTGGTACGCCGCGCGGTTGCCGCCCGGCTTGCTGAAATTCGCCGTCGGCGGCACGTTCGTCGTCGAACTCTTTTTGCCGTTCCTGGTCTTCTGTCCGCGCCGGCTGCGGTTCTTCGCAGGTTTCGGCATGCTGCTGTTGGAAACCTGCATTCTCATCACCGGGAATTACAACTGGTTCAACCTCCAGACCATGTTGCTGTGCCTGCCGCTGTTCGACGATGCGGCGCTGCAAAAGATATTGCCGCCTCGCGTCGCCCGGCTGCTGGCGGTCCGCGCGGCAAATAGCCCGCCGCGACGGGCGGTTACCGTCGTGGTCAGCGCCTTGGCGCTGCTGATCGGGTTCGACAGCCTGGTGCAGATGGATGCGCGGTTCGGCGGCAGCCCGCCTGCGGCGGCGCGGGCGGTCGCCCGCTTTCTCGACCCGCTGCATGTCACCAGCCCTTACGGCCTGTTCGCGGTGATGACGACCACGCGCGACGAAATCGTTATCGAGGGTTCGTCCGACGGCGCCGAATGGCGCGAATACGAATTCCGTTACAAGCCCGGCGACGTCACGCGCCGCCCGCTGTGGAACATTCCGCATCAGCCGCGGCTGGATTGGCAGATGTGGTTCGCCGCGCTCGAAGACCCTCAGCGCCTGTTTTGGTTCTCCCGTTTCCTGCAGCGGCTACTCGAGAATGAACCCGCCGTGACGGCGCTTCTGGAGAAGAACCCTTTCCCCGACAAGCCGCCGCCCTATGTGCGCGCGATGCTCTACGAATACACCTATGCCGACAGCGAGGAAAAAGCGCAGGGCATCTGGTGGGACCGGCGATTGGTGGGAATGTACTACCCGGCGGCGCATCTGAAAGGCCAATAGGCCGTTCGCTGCAGGCAAGCGCGGCGCGTCCCCTTACTCCGCCGCCACCTTGTGCGCCCGCGCATAAGCGAGCAGCGCATCGTCGGCAACCGGCACGATCGGCGCAAAATCGCGGTGCGCGATCCATTCCGGCCGCGTGAATTTGGTGATGTGGTTGGAGCAGGCGCACAGCGTCAGGTAGACGATCTTGCGCGGATAGGGCGTGATGTTCGGCGGCGAGGCGTGCACCAGATTGCCGTGGAACATCAGCACCGAGCCGGGTTTGCCGGTCGGCGCCACGATGCCGCCTGCGGCGGCGAGCCGCGTCACCGTCGCGTTGTCGAGCGTCCACAGCGGATAGGAGGTCGTGGCCGTATCGTGGCCGGCCGCCAGCACGCCCTGCTTGTGGCTCTTCGGGATCACCATCAGCGCGCCGTTGATCGGCATGACCTCGTCGAGGAACACCGCGATGTTCATCGCCCGCGGCTCCGGCATGCCGTCGTCGCGCGCCCAGGTGCCGTAGTCCTGATGCCACTGCCAGACGTCGCCCTCGAACGCCGCCTTGGCGTTGAGCTTGAACTGATGCACGTAGACGTCCTCGCCGAACAATTGGCGCAATGGCTCGACCAGCCGCGGATGGCAGGCCAGCAGGCGGAACGTCTCGTTGAAGGTGTGGGCGGCAAAGGCGGTGCGCGGTGCGCCCGATTTTTCGCGCCACACTTCCTGGCGGTCGAGTTTCAGAATCGCTTCGGCGTCGTCGCGCAACAGCGCGATTTCCTCCTCGGAAAAGCAGTTCGGGAAGAACAAGTAGCCTTGTTCGTCGAAGTCCTTGAGTTGTCCCGGTGTGAGCTGCATGGCGTTTCCCGAATCGTTGTCCCGGCCGGGACGCTTCGGCCCGCGGCTATGCAAAAAATCTAGCCCAAATCCGGCGGACAATCCACGCCGGGCGGCGCCACTTATTGCAGCTCGCCGATGAAGCGGTTGCGCATCTTGCCGAGGCCTTCGATCTCGGTCTCCATCACATCGCCGGCCTTGAGAAAGGTATTGGTGCCCTGGCCGACGCCGCCGCAAGTGCCGCAGCTGAAAATATCCCCGGCCTCGAGGCTGAGAATGTTCGAGGCGTATTCGATCTGCTCCTCAGGCGTGAAAATGAACTGCGAGGTATTGCCGTTCTGCTTGAGCTGGCCGTTGACGGTGAGCCGGATGAAAAGATTCTTGTGATCCGGCACGAAGGCGCGCGGCACCAGGAACGGCCCCATCGGGGCGAAATTATCGTGGCTCTTGCCGTTGAGCCAATCGGAGCGCAGGCCCGGCCGGTCGGCGCGGATTTGCAGGTCGCGCGCGGAGACGTCGTTCGTCGTCATGAAACCGGCGACGTGATCGAGCGCGTGTTCGGCCCTGATGCGCTTGCCGCGCTTGGCGATGGCGAGCGCGATCTCGGCTTCCCAGTCGATCTTCTTCAAGCCGAGCGGGATGGCGATGTCGTCATGGGCGCCGCAAAGCGTGCTCGGGGCTTTGAGAAACAGATAGGGTTCGCTGGTCGACTTCTCGCCGGTGAATTTCGGCCCGCTGGCCGGCGTCATGCCGGCGCGCAGCATTTCGTCGACATGTTCCTGAAAATTCTGCGCGGCGTAGAACATCTTGCCGGGGCGCCGGACCGGCGGCAGCGCGCGCAGGTTCGCCAGCTTGACGGCGCCCGGACGTCCCTCCTTCTCGATGACGGCGACGGTTTCTTGCAGCTTTGCGAAATTCGCATCCCAGTCTGCCAGCAAGGCATCGATGCTGCTCGCCGAAGCGAACACCCCGGGGCGTGTCGAGCCAAGCTCGATAACGTCATCGCCCAGCACGATGGCGGCAAACGCGCCGCCACCGGATTTGGCAAAGGTCCCAAGCCTAAATGGCGTGCCGTTCATGACCTCTCACGGCTTTTTGGCGTCGGCGTAGGGATAGGCCAAGTCACCGGTCGCATACGCTTTGGGCCACACGATGGCTTCGTGCGTGGTGTCCTGAAACTGGTCCATCGAATTCCCGGCGACGTGCCGGAATTGGGTGAAGAACACGCGCGACTTCGCCCATTCACCGTCCTTGCCGAATTTGATATTACCGACCACGGTCGAAAAGGTGTGATCGCGCATGTAAGCGGCGAGCTTGACCTGATCCAGCGTTTTCGCGCCTTCGACCGCTTCGGCCAGCACCTGCCCCGCTGCATAGCCGAGTGGCGGGAAGGCCCATCCCATGGGATCGATTTTCTCCTGCTGCGCGATGGGGCGATATTTGGCGAGCAGTTCCTTGGTGCCGGGAAATACCAAAGACGGCGCCGGCAAAAACACTTCGTTGTTAACGATACCGTTCACCAGCGGACCAAGCTGCGCCTTAATGGGCGTCACCAGGAGCCCGATAAAAGTTCCACCGAACATTTTCGGGGTGAGCCCGATTTCATTGGCGGCGCGGACGATGCCGACGGAATCCGGCGGATAGGCCGCGACGTAGACGATGTCGGGATTCAGCGCCTGGACCGCGCGCATGATCGGCGTGTAGTCGGTCGTCGTCGGCGGATATTTCTGATCCATGACTGTTTCGAAGCCGCCGATCTCCTTGATGGTCTCCCGCGCGCCGTCAGCGGCGTTCTGCGCAAATTCGGCGTCGGCGGCGACGATGGCGACGGTCTTCGGACGCGGCTTTTGCGCGGCCGCCATCTCGAAGAAGCCGTAAGCGAAGGATTTCTTCGGCTCCGGCCCGGTCGGCAGCATCGAAAAGTATTGATCGTAGTGGAATTTGCTGTTGGCCGCGTTGGCCAATATGCCGATCGTGGTCTTGTGGTACTGCATCAAAACCGGGATCGCCGGCGCGACCATGTTGGTCGCATAGGGCCCGATCAAGAGATCGGTTTTGTCGACCTCGATCAGCTTGGTGTAGAGGCCGGGAACGTTCTGCGGATTGCTCTGGTCATCGTAATAGACCAGCTCGATCGGACGGCCGAGCAGGCCGCCTTTGGCATTGACGTCGTCGCGCCAGATTTGCAGCGCCGTCAAGACCTGCTTGCCGATCGGCGCCACGCCGCCGGTGAGCGCGACGCTCAAGCCCACTTTGATCGGATCCGCGGCTGTAGCGATATTCGGCAACAGCAGCGTGCCGATGGCGAATAAAGCTGCGAACCCGCGCGCACGATTCCACATGCTCAACTTGCACATGTCCGGTCTCCTCCCTTACGCGCCTGTCAGCAGCGCGCTTATTTTGCCAAAGGTTATCGCCCCGCGCCGTCCTGCGCCAGACGGCTTAGAGCATGATCCCGAAAAGTGGATGCCGGTTTTCGGAATAGATCATGCTCCAACAATAATCAGGTGCCGCGGAACACCGGTTTGCGCTTGGCATGGAACGCTTCGACGCCTTCGCGGAAATCGTCGGATTGGCGTAAGCGGCTGTAGCAATGGCCTTCGAGCTCGATCGCCGCTTCGAGATTGGTGTCCTCGGTTTCGTTGAGCAGCGTCTTGGCGGTGCGCTGCGCCAGCGGCGAAAACGCGCGCAATTCGTCGACCAGCGCGTCGGTCGCCGCTTCCAATTTGCCGTCGGCGACGCATTCGGTGGCGATGCCCCAGTCATGGGCCTGCTTTGCCGGGATACGCTTCGAGCGCATGACGATGTCTTTGGTGCGGGTGATGCCGATGATTTTTTGCAGCCGGGCCGAGCCGCCGGAGCCGGGAATTTGGCCGAGCCGCTGTTCCGGCAGCGCGTAGAGGCAGGTCTCGGACGCGATGCGGAAGTCGCAGGCGAGCGAAATCTCGAAGCCAACGCCGAAGCAATAGCCGCGGTTGGCGGCGATCACAGGCTTGGCGCAGCGCGCCGGCGCCGCGATGTTCCACGCGAGCCTCGATACATGTTCGGGCGAGGCCGCCAGGAAGCCGGCGATGTTGCCGCCCGAGGAAAAATGCTCGCCGGCGGCGCGCAGCACGATGGCGCGCACGCGCGCGTCCTCGTCCAGCATTTCGAACACCAGCCGGAGCTGGTCACGCTGGCCCATCTCGATCACGTTCAGCGGCGGGCGGTCGAGCACGATATCGGCGCGTTCGCGTTCCGGATCGATCTCCACGCGGAAGCCGTCGAGCTTGTCCAGGCGCTGATCGGAGAAACTGGTTATGGACGCATTGGTCATGCAGCCGTTCCTTGCGCGGACGATTTTGCTTCGGTCGTGGCGGGCTCGTAATCGCCGGCGACGAGCTTGCGGCGCAACAGCTTGCCGACCGGCGATTTCGGAATGTCCTTGACGAAGATGTAGCGCCGCGGCCGCTTGAAACCGGCGAGGCCGGAGGTGCGGCAGAACGCGTCAAGCTCGTCGGTCGCGACCGCGGCGCGGGGCTTGATGAAGGCGGCGACGATCTTGCCCCAGCGCTCGTCCGGCAGGCCGACCACCGCGACCTCCGAGACCGCCGCGTGCAGCGACAGGCAGGATTCGATCTCAACCGGCGAAATATTCTCGCCGCCGGTGATGATCATGTCGTCGACCCGGCCGGTCACGAAAATATCGCCGTCGGCATCGGCGAAGCCGGTATCGCCGGTGAAATACCAGCCCTGCCGCAGCGCCTTGGCGTCGGCGTCCGGCCGCCGCCAATAGCCTTCGAAGGATTCGTCGCCGGCGAGCAACGCAACGATTTCGCCTTCCTCGCCGGCGCCGGTAACCTCATCGACAGAGTTGGCGCCGAGCTTGACCACGCGCACCATCTGATTGATGCCGGCACGCCCGGCCGAGCCGGGCTTTGCCGGCGCGTTCTGATCGATGGTGAAAGTGTACACCTCCGAAGAGCCGTAATGATTGACGAACAGGTCCGGCTTGAACGCGGCCTGCAATTTTTTGAGGAGACCATCTGTCATCGGCGCGCCGGCAAAGCCGAGCTTGCGCACCGAGCTCACGTCGCTCGCGGCGAACGCCGGGTGATGCACGAGATCGTGATAGAGCGTCGGGACCAGATAAAGATTGCTGACGCGCTCGGCCGCGATCAGTTTCAGCGCTTCGCCGGCGTCGAAGCGGCGCAGGCAGACGAAGACGCCGCCGACGAGCGACATGGCGAGAAGCGAGCGCACCCCCATCGTATGGTAGAGCGCCATCACGCCCAGCGTACGCTCGCCGCGACGGTAAAGATTTTGCGCCACGTGGGCGACCGCGGCAGCGCGCTCGGCGCGCTGGCGGCGCGGCACACCCTTCGGCCGCGCCGTGGTGCCGGAGGTGTAGAGCATCACCGACCAGGCTTCGGCATGCGCGCGCGGCGTTGCATCCGGCGCGGCTCGTGCGGCAAGCGAGTCAAAGCCGATGGCGGGCGGCGGAGCAGGATCGAGCGCGATCCGCGGCAGATTCTGCGCTAACGCCGATTCGGCCACAGCCGCTGCGGACGCATTCTCATAGATAATCGCCTTGGCCTCGGCATCCTGGACGTAAAAATCGATCTCGCGTGCCGTCGAGCGCCAGTTCACCGGCGTTGTGACGATGCCGGCGAATTGGCAGGCCCAGTGCAGTGTCGCTGCCTCCCAGCGGTTTTGCAGCACCGTGACGAGGCGGTCGCCCGGCTGCAGGCCGATGCGGTCGAAGCCTTCCACCAGCGTCGAAATGCGCCGGTACCACTGCATGTAGGTCAGGCGTATTTCGCCATCGACAATGGCGAGCGCGTTGGGGTCGCGGGCGACACTGCCGAGAAAACCTAAGCCGAGATCGAGCATGCGGCGGCATGATAGACTTTTACCGCGCGCCAACCAATCGCGGGCGCGGCGCGCGAAAACCTGAAACCGGGCGCCGAGTCCATGCCGATTGAGGAGCGCGTGTTTATCGCCGGCGCGGGCCCGGTCGGGCTCACTGCCGCCGCCAATCTGGTCCGCCACGGCGTGCCGGTGACGGTGTTCGAAGCCGGCGCCGCACTGGCCGAGGAATCGCGCGCCTCGACGTTTCATCCGCCGACCCTCGACATGCTGGACGAATTCGGCGCCGCCGCGCCGCTCATGGCGCAGGGCCTGATTGCGCCGCAACTGCAGTACCGCACCCGTGACGGCGTGATTGTGACCTTTGATTTTGGCGCGATTGCCGACGTAACCCGACATCCTTTCCGCGCGCAGGCTGAGCAATTCAAGCTGACGCGCATTCTGTATGAGCGGCTCGATCGGCAACCGGAAATTCGGATCGAGTTTGGCTGTCGCGTCGTCGGCATCGAACAAGACAACGCGGCCATTCATGTCATGCTTGAGCGCGACGGAACACGCGAGCGGCGCTCGGCCCGCTGGCTCATCGGTGCCGACGGCGCGCGCAGCGAGGTGCGCCGCGCGCTCGGCATCGCATTCGACGGCTTCACCTGGCTGGAGCGGTTTCTAGTTGTTTCGACGCCGTTCGATTTCCGCAGCGTGATTGCGGACTTGGTTTCGGTGACCTATGTCGCGGATCCGGAACGCTGGCATTTTCTCCTTGAGATTCCCGGACTGTGGCGCGTGATGTTTCCGCTGACCGAGACTGTCGGCGACGAAGCGGCCTCAAGCCGTGCCTTTGCCGATATGCTGATGGCCAAAGTGGTGCCCGGCGTAGCGAAATACGATATCGCGCATACCACGCTCTACAAGGTGCATCAGCGCGTAGCGAGAAACTTTCGCGCCGGCCGCGTTTTTCTCGCCGGCGACGCCGCGCATGTCAACAATCCGCTCGGCGGCATGGGCATGAACGGCGGCATTCACGACGCTATGAATCTGACCGCGCGGCTTGCCGATGTCTGGAACGGCGCCGCTCCGCAATCCGAACTCGACCGCTACGAACGACAGCGCCGGTCGGTCACGCTCGAATATATCGAGAAGCAATCGATCGAGAACAAGCGCAATCTCGAATGCGCCAACCCCGATTTCGCCGCCGCGCTCAAGCGCACGGCTGGCGACCCGCAACGCACGCGCGATTACCTGATCCGGGTGGCGATGATCGCGAGCCTGCGCCGCGCCGCCGAACTCGGCTGATTTAATCCCGCGTCGGGAACAAAGCCGACGGAAAGTCGGCGGCATAGCGGCGACTTCGCTCGCGAGGCTGATAATTCGGATGCGGATTGGGATCCGGTTCGACCGCGCGGCGATAGAGGTGCCAGGTGGCATGGCCGAGCACCGGCATGACTACGGTGAGCCCAAGGAAGAACGGAATCGAGCCAAGCGCCAAGAGCGCGGCGACGATAAAGCCCCACAACGCCATGGTCGCAGGATTCGCCGCGACGACCCGGATCGAGGTCAGCACTGCCACTGCCGCGCCGACGTCGCGGTCGAGCAGCAGCGGAAACGAGATGGCACTGATGGTGAGCACCAGCACGGCGAACAGGAAGCCGACGCCGGTGCCGACGACGATGAGAGTCCATCCGGCGCTTGTGCTCAGCACTTCGGAAGCAAACTGCCGCAACGAGGCCGGCGCCGTGTAGCCGAAATTGGCGATGTAGATCCATTCGGCAACCGCGAGCCAGATCAGGAAGATCGCCATCAGGAGAATGCCCAGCGCGACGATGGCGCCAAGGGACGGCGAGCGCAGCACGTCCAAGGCGTGGCTCGACGAACTGTCGAGTCCGGCTTCGCGGCGCCGGCTCAGCTCATAGAGACCGATCGCGGCCAGCGGTCCAACCAGCGCAAAGCCCGCCGCGATCAGGAATGCCAGCGGCAGCGTCGAATTTCCAAGCGTCATCCCGATTAAAAGAATCCCGAGCAGCGGATAGACCACGCAGAGGAACACCGGCGCATGCTCTCCGCACCGACCATCATGACACTCCAAGCTGTGCGATGCACGAAGTAACGCCGCGAAACGGCGATGGTTCGCTTCACATTCAAGTGTGCGCCAGCTTGTGCGTCGCAGCGCATTTGCTGCGATTGCGAGCCTCGTTAAAAATGTCAGGATAAATTTATGCAACAAGAAAGGGCCCCGTTTCCGGAGCCCTTTCGACGCAACATCGCGTTAGCGATGCCAGTGGCCGTGGCCATGGAAGTGCGGATGGCCATGCCAGCCGCCGCCGCCGATGACCACGTTCGGTCCGCCGTAATAGTCGTAATACGGGCCACCGTTACACCAATTGTTCCAGTAACCGCAGCCGCCGTAATAGTCGTAATAGGGCGCGCCGATGCCGACGCCGACCGGCCCAACGCGAACGCCGATTTGCGCCATGGCCGGCGCCGCGGTGGCGAGTACCGCCGCCGTAGCGAGCGCGAGCGTAAACTTTTTCATACGCACTCTCCTCTGGCTCGTTCCCCGCTCGTGTTCAGAGGAAGAAACGCACAGCCGCATGGCGTGGTTCCGCGAAACCGTTCGCGAAGTTCCATCGAAATCTGTTGGAACGAAAATTGTTGGGAACGAACCGTCTCTCGCGCGGATATGGCGGCTATTCGGCGGCCAGCGGCAGCGGTTCGGCTTCCTCGTGCTCGGGATGCGCGCCGCTCAGCCAATTCTGGAACCGGTCGAGATAAAGATAGATCACCGGCGTGGTGAACAGCGTCAGCAATTGGCTGAGCGCCAGCCCGCCGACCATGGCGTAGCCCAGCGGCTGGCGCAGTTCGGAGCCCGATCCGCGGCCCAGCATCAACGGCAATCCGCTCAGCAGCGCCGTCATGGTCGTCATCACGATCGGACGGAATCGCAGCAGGCATGCCTGGCGTATCGCTTCGCGGGCCGGCAGACCGGCGCGCTCGCGGTTGATGGCGAAATCGACCAGCATGATGCCGTTTTTCTTGACGATGCCGATGAGAAGAATGATGCCGATGATGCCGATCACCGAGAGGTCGAAGCCGCCGGCCAACAATGCGAGCAGCGCGCCGACGCCGGCGGAAGGCAGCGTCGATAGAATCGTGAGCGGATGAATGTAGCTCTCATAGAGCACGCCGAGAATGACATAGACGACCACGAGCGAGGCCGCGATCAATATCGGCTCGTTCGACAGTGCGGCCTGGAACGCCTGCGCATTGCCCTGGAAAGTGCCGATAATCGACGACGGCATGCCGATTTGGTCGGCGGTCTGCTGGATGGCGTCAACGGCCTGGCCGAGCGCAACGCCCGGCGGCAGATTAAACGTCATGGTGATGGCCGGAAATTGCCCGGAATGCGCGACCAACAGCGGGCCAATGTGGCTGCTATCGACGGTGACCAGCGTGGAGAGCGGAATAAGCTGCCCGTTGGTCGGCGCCTTGATGTAGAGCTGATTGAGCGTGCTCAGCTTGCCTTGTAACTCCGGCGTCACCTCGAGCACGACGTAATACGAGTTGTTGGTGAAATACTGCGTCACGTCGTTCTGGCCGAACGCATCGTTGAGCGTATTGTCGATGACCTGCGGCAAGATGCCGAAGCGCGCCGCCGCGTCGCGATTGATCGTGATGGTGAGTTGCGGCGCGCTGTTCTCCGCATCGGTGGCGACGTCGGCGAGTTCCGGCAGTGTCTTGAGCTTCGCCAGCAAACGCGGCACCCAGGTGTTCAGCTCGCGCAGATCCGGATCCTGCAACACGTATTGGAATTGGCCGCGCGCGATGCGGCCGCCGACCGTGATGTCCTGCGCCGGTTGCAGGAACAGCCGCGCGCCCGGCACTTGGGCGAGCTTGGGCCGCAGGCGGTCGATGATCTGCGAGGCCGACGCGGTGCGATCGTCGCGCAGCTTCAGCCCGATGACGAAGCGGCCGGTATTTTGCGTGTTGCCGTAGCTCGGCCCGAAGAACGATCCGAAGTCGGCGACATCGGGATCTTGTGCGACGACGTCGGAAAGCTGCTTCTGGATCTCCTTCATCTTGGCCGGCGAGATGTCCTGGCCGGCTTCGGAGATGCCCAGGATCAATCCGATGTCCTGGGTCGGGAAGAAACCCTTCGGCATCGTCACGAACAAAATGCCGGTGAGCGACATCGTCCCAAGAAAGACCAGGAGCGTTATGAACTGATGCCGCAGTACCAAATCCAGGCTGCGCCGATAGCTGTCCAATACCGCGTCGAAGCCACGTTCGATGACGCGATAGAGCCGGCCATGCGCGCGGTCATGCTCGCTGACCAGAAAGCGCGAGCACAGCATCGGCGTCAGCGTCAGCGACACGATGACGGAAACCGCGATCGCCGCGATGACGGTGATGGCGAATTCGTGAAACAGGCGTCCGACGACGCCGCCCATCAACAACAGCGGGATGAACACGGCGACCAGCGAAATACTGATCGAAAGCACGGTAAAGCCGATTTCGCGCGCGCCCTTGATTGCCGATTGCAGCGGCGTCGTGCCGGCTTCGAGATGGCGGAAAATGTTCTCCACCACGACGATCGCGTCGTCGACCACGAAGCCGACGGCGATCGTCAGGGCCATCAGCGACAGATTATCCAGGCTAAAGCCGCCGAGATAGACAATCGCGGTGGCGCCAAGGAGCGACAGCGGCACCGCGGTCCCGGGAATAAGCGTGGCGTGAATGCTGCGCAAAAACAACAAGATCACCAGCACGACAAGCGCGCAGGACAATAGCAGCGTGAACTCCACGTCCTTGACCGCGGCGCGAATGGTCTGCGTGCGGTCGAGGATTGTGGCGAGATGGATGCCCGGCGGAATCACCGAATGCATGTTCGCCAGTGCCGCCTTGATGTGGTCGACCGTGTCGATCACGTTGGCGCCGGGCTGCTTGAAGACGATCAGCATCACCGCGGTCTTGTCGCGATGCAGCGCGCCCAAGGTCACGTCCTGCGGCCCGTCGACGGCTTGGCCAATGTCGCGGACGCGAACCGGAGCGCCGTTGCGATAGGCGATGATGACGTCATTGTAGGGCCCGGCTTCCGTCAATTGATCGTTGTCGACAATGGTGAAGCTTTGCTCCTTGCCGAGCATTGTGCCCTTGGCCGCGTCGGTCGTGGCGTTCGTCAGCGCGGCGCGTACCTCCTCCAGCGTCAGGCCGCGGGCAGTCAGCTTGGCCGGGTCGATCTGCACGCGGATCGCCGGACGCTGCTGGCCGCCGATGGCGACGAGCGAGACGCCGGTGATCTGCGAGATCTGCGTGGCCACGACGTTTTCGGCGAAATCATCGACCTTCGGCAAGGGAATCGTGTCGGAGGTCGCCGCCACGATGAGAATTGGCGAGTCCGCCGGGTTCACCTTCTTATAGGTCGGGGGATTGGTGAGGTTTTTCGGAAGATACGGACCGGCGGCCGTGATCGCGGCCTGCACATCCTGCGCGGCGCCGTCGATATTGCGGTTGAGATCGAATTGCAGCGTGATCACGGTCGAGCCGAGCGAGCTCATCGAGCTCATCTGAGTGACGCCGGCAATTTGGCCGAACTGGCGTTCGAGCGGGGTGGCAACCGTGGCGCCCATGGTTTCGGGACTGGCGCCGCTCAGCGTTGCGGTGACCTGAATTGTCGGGAAATCGACTTGCGGCAGCGGCGCCACCGGCAGCAGCGGAAAGGCGACGATGCCGACCAGCGCCAGCGCCGCCATCAGCAGCGACGTGGCGATCGGCCGGCGAATAAAAACTTCAGAGAAATTCATCAGCTCTTATCCGCCTGCTGCTTGACGGCTTCGGCCGAAGGATTGGGCGCGCGGATCGCCACGTGCGTGCCGACGTCCAAGCGGGATTGTCCTTCGACCACCACGCGCTCGCCCGCGTTCAAGCCCTTGCTCGCGATCGCCAAGTCCTCGCTGACCGGTTGCGCCTCGATCGGCCGCTGTTCCGCGGTATCGTCGGGCTTGATCACCCAGACATAGAAACCGTCCGGACCGCGCTGCAACGCCACTGCCGGCACGGTCACCGCGTCTTTGCGGGTCGTGATCAGGATGTGGATGTGCAAGAACGCACCCGGCCACAGCCGCTCATCCGCGTTGGGAAATTCCGCCTTGAGCTGAATGGTACTGGTGTTCTGGTCGATCTGATTGTTGATGAGGAGGAGCTTGCCTTCGGCGATCTTTTCCTTGTTGTCCTGATCGAAGGCCAGCACCGAGACGGTGCTGTGCAGCATCGCTTCGCGCACCGGACCGAGATCGCTCTGCGGCAGGGTGAATATCACCGTGCACGGCTTGATCTGCGTGAGCACGGTGAGCGGACTGATGTCGTTGGTGTGGATGATGTTGCCGATGTCGACCTGGCGGAAACCGACCACGCCGTCGATGGGCGCCGCAATGGTGGCGTAGTTGAGCTGAGTACGCGCCGCCTCGATGGCGGCCTGGTCGGCATCGATCGTGGCCTTTGTTTGGTCGACCTTGGCCTGCTGGGCGTCGACGTTCTGCTGCGTCTCGGCGTTCCTGATGACCAGGGTCTTGAATCGCGCCAAATCCTTTTCGTTATCGATCAGCTGCGCCTCGTCCTCGCTCTTTTTGGCTACGGCCTGATCGAAGGCGGCCTGGAACGGCGCCGGATCTATTCTCGCCAAAACATCGCCTTTGCGAACCTCCTGGCCCTGGCGAAAGTCGACAGAGACGATTTGGCCGTTGACCTGGGCGCGGATGGCGACGGTGTTAAGAGCGAACACCGTGCCGAGCGCGTCATAATAGATCGGAACGTCCTGCTGCGCCGCTTCGATGATCGTGACCGGAACCGAGGGCGGAGCGGTCTGCGCCAGTCGGGTGCTGCCGTGACGCCAAAAAATGACCGCGGCGGCCACGGACGCCACCGCGATGCCTGCAACCACGTAAACAGTCCGCCGGGAAATTTGCCCGGTCATCGACGCCCTCATGGCCTATGCTATACCTCGGTTCCGCAACCCCTCAAACTCGTACTTTATTCCCGAATTCCGGCCGCGCGGCTCGGGCGGACGCATGGGGCCGGTTGCGAACTATATCGAAGGGGCAAAACGATCAATGGCTAGCGCATTAAAGTTAATTAACGTGCGGGCCGCGACGAATTAACTTTGCCGACGCAACGCCGCCGCCGAATTCGAGTTCAGACTTGATCCGGCCCGCTGCATGGTGGCTATTTCCTATTGTAATCCCAGTAGGAAAGCCGGCGTTCCTCGTGGCACCGCGGTCCGAAAATCCTGCTCAAAGTTTCGCTCTTTCGCTCGCGTTCGTACTGCGCGCTTTCGAGGGCGGCGGCGCGCAGAGGGACATGATCCTGCTCTGTAACGCGCTCGCCGCCAAAGGCGTCGGCGTCCGCATCGCCATTTTGACGCTGTGCGCTGACGGTCCGCTGCGGCCGTTGCTCGATCCCGCCATTCGCGTCGCCGAGGTTCCTGGACGAAAGCTGCGCTATGCCATACCCGGCTTGCGCCGCCTGATCCGCGACATGGCACCCGCGGTCGTTATCAGCTCCGAAGCGGGCCTCAACCTCTGCACGCTTATCGCCGTACGAACATTGCCACGGCACAGTCGACCCAAGCTTGTTTTGCGCGAGGTCGGCAGCCCCTCGATCGCGCAGCACCGCGATCCGCATCTGCAGAACCGCATCGCCTACCGGATTTTACGCCGGGCCTACGCCTATGCCGATCGGATCGTTACGCTCACCGAGGGAGCGCGGCGCGATCTGGCGAACAACTTTGCCGTTCCTGACGACATGATCTCCGTGATGCTCACCAACGCGGTGGTGCCGCCGGCGATGGTGAAGCGGATCGCGCAGTGGGACGGCGAAACGGGCCCGGTCATCGACCGCACGCGCAGGCCAGCCTTGGCAAGCGTTGTCGATTGCGGTTTGCTTGAGCGCCGCGAAATTGCGCTCAAGCGTCTTTTCGCTGGCTTTGGCGCTGTCGTACTCGGTGCGCGCCGCGACCGCGGCGCGGTCGATCTCATTGTCGATCATGTGGCGCAGCCGCTCGGCTTGCGCCTGAATGTCGATCACGGCCGGATGCAGCGCGCCGAGCGTTGCCATCTGCTCCGCTTCCCGGCGCATGATTTCGGCATATTGGCTGCGCAACGCGGTGATGGTCGGCGACTGCAAGGCTTCCGGGAAGGCGCCGTTTTCGTCCTTGCTGCGCTGCACCGCTTGCACTTGCTCAAGCCGCGCTTTGGTGTCGGCGCTGTGAGCGCGGGCGGCGCTGAGCTGATTGCTCAAATCGGTAAGCTGTTGGTCGGTCACCAGCTGACCGTTCGCAGCGACGAGATCGTTGCGCGCCTTAAACGCGGCAACCTTCTCGTCGGCTTCGCGCACGTTATTTTTCAATTCCATCAGCCGGGCCGACAGCGACTGCGACACTTGCCGGGCGGCGTCGGCCCGGACTTGCGTTTGCTCGTCGAGATAGGCCTGGGCGACGGCATTGGCGATGCTCACCGCCTTATTCGGATCGCGGCTGGTGACGGCGACCTGCACCACAAAGGTGCGTTCGTCGCGCTGCACCTTCACCCGGCGTTTGAGCTCGTTCAGCGCGGCGAGCGCTCTTCCGCCGGGAAATTCGTTCTTGCCTAACAGGAGGCTGAGCAAAGATGGGCCGCGCACGAATTCCAGGTCACGATCGAGCTTCTGCGAGGCGACCACGCGGCGCAGCACGGCGTCCGACGATAGCACGTTGACTTGACTCTCAACCTGCATGAGCCCGGCGTCGCTCATTTGCGCCGGCTGCGTGGCGCCGTTGCCGGCCGCGCGCAAATCGGTCGGATCGATGAGGATTTGCGTGACCGCGGTATATTCGTGCGGCGCGAAAACGACGAACAAGACCGCCAAGACGAGCGCTGCGACCGTCGTGAAAAGAATCGTCGTGCGGCCGCGCCAGAGTTGAGAGCAGATTTTGCTAAAGTCGATCTGCGAAAGCGGGACCGGCTCGACGGCAACATTGCCGTTGCCGACGACTGCCGAACTCATCTGACGCGGCGCTTCGAACATGCAGCACTCGAATGCTTCACCTGTTGCGGCGAGGCGGCGCGAGGCGGCCCGGGTCGGTGGATTTCGCCACAATATGCACGCCGCACACAGTCAAACGCAGACGCGGTCCGGCCATGTCCAGAATGTCTGGTATGGTTAATCAATTCATAAGGGGTCATGGTTAACGCGCGGTGTACGCCGCGCGCGGGCGCCGCGCGTCGTCTCAAAGCCGGCGCAATAAGCCGGAAATCGCCGCGATGACGACAAGCACTGCGACCACGGGGATCCAGATCAGAGCCGCGCCGATTAAGAGCAGCAGCATGATGGCGGCAAATAGCCCCACAACCAGCATGATGATCGCGAAACCGAATGGCCCGATGCGGCTGACATAGATGCGCTGCGTGCCGCGCATTTGCGTGAAACCGTAAGGCGGCGGCCAGGTTGGGCCGCGATTGCCGGGCCGGCTTCGGTCCGGCGGAATGATTTCCGGCTCGACGCGCGGCTGCTCCGGCTCATCGGGATTCTCTGCCATGATGTACTCGCTCCCTGCTCGCCGCCTTCAATTTATGTAACGTCGCGAAAGGTCGTCACAAGCGGCGCCTGCCCGCCGCCGGGAGGCCGGTCAACGCGTCAGCGTCCGCGTGTGATGGTCGTGCAGAAATTTTGCCAGTTGCTCGCGCAGGCTTTCGTCGCGTTCACCCTGATGTCCAAGCAGGACGGCGCGCTCGAACAGCGTATGCTGCAAATCTTGTGGCAATGTGCTCCAAAGATCGGCGGCGGCCGCGCCGAGCACCGTGAAATAGCGAGCCGCGATATCGTTGACGGTCCGATCCGAGCGCTTATCCGAGTGCTGATCCATGGGCTCGCTCTGCGCAATACTCTGTCATGCAACGCCGCAATATTGGGCCGGGTTCGAGGCAAAAACAACGCGTTGTCGTCACAAGTTCCGGCCGTCTCAACGGCCATGGGCAGTCGCTGCCGTTCCGACCAGCGCGCGGTTCACCTGTTCGCGGGCGAATCCGGCGGTCTGGGCGTAGCCGCGCACGATGGCTTTGCGCTCTTCATGGGACAGCACCGCGTCGATATCGGTGAAACCATTCGGCGCGCGCGCCTCGACCGCGTCGATGACGCCTTCCGGTCCGCCGACCCGGTTCATGCGCACGATTTGCGCGGTCGGCGGCAATCGTTCCTGCTCATAGGCCCACAAAGCATGGGCCGCGTGTTCGGCGTCGGCCAGCCGGTCGGCGAGCGCGCGGGCATCGAGGATCGCCTGCGACGCGCCGTTCGAGCCGACCGGATACATCGGATGCGCGGCGTCGCCGAGTAGCGTGACGCGGCCGTGCGACCAGCGCGGCAGTGGATCGCGATCGCACATCGGATATTCCCAGAATTCCGGCGTGGCCTCGATCATGGCCCGGGCGTCGATATGGCCGATGTCGAAGCGGCGGATATGCGGCGCCAGATCTTCCATGCGGCCGGGGCGCGACCAGTCCTCCTTGCGCGGCGGCGGGGTCGTGCCGTCGCCGATCTTGGCGACCACGGCCCAGTTGGTGAGCCGTTTGTTCTCGCGCGCCCCTTCGGCGATCGGATAGATGACGAGTTTCGCCGCCATGCCACCGGCGATGATCATGGAGCGGCCGGTGAGAAAGCGCGGCCAGTCGATGGCGCCGCGCCACAGCATGAGACCGTTCCAGCGCGCCGGACCTTCGTTCGGGTAGAGCGTGTCGCGGACCGCAGAATGGATGCCGTCGGCGCCAACGAGCACGTCGCCATGCGCGGTCGCCCGGTGCGCGCCGGCGCGGTCAAAAAAATAGGCGGTGACGCCGGCCTCATCCTGGCGGAATGCGCCGAGTTCGGTGCCCGGGGTGGATGCGCAATTCACCGAGCCGGGCGCGGACCGCCAGGTAGATCACGCCCTGCAAGCGGCCGCGATGGACGGAAAACTGCGGCACGTCATAGCCGGCATCCATGCCGCGCAGCTCGCGCCAGATCTCCTGACCGAAGCGGTTGGTATAGAACAGTTCGTAGGTGCGGATGGCGACGGCATCGAGTCGCTCGAGGAGGCCCAAGCCGGCGAGCTCCTTGATCGCGTGCGGCAGCGTGTTGATGCCGACGCCGAGTTCGCGCACGGTGTCGGTCTGCTCGAACACCTCGCAGTCGATGCCGCGCGCGTGCAGCATCAGCGCGGTGGTGAGGCCGCCGATGCCGGCGCCGACGATAATGACTTTCATGGGCGTATTGTGTCAGGCCCGCCCGGCCGCGCAACCACGACAGCCGCGATTGGTTTACGCCCTTACCCTGCCGTTTCGAGGCGGTCGAACCGGCCGCGCCGGTAAATAGCGTCGAAATGAGCCAGCTGCCGACAAAGATCGCAATGATGAGATAGCCGAGGCTGCCGAAATTGTCGTTGAGCGTGCCGATGGCCGACCAGAACGGCCCTTCCAGCGCGAGCCGATCGGCAATGAGCCCGAGCGCTTCGATGCCGCCGATCAATACCGCCACCAGGACCGAAACGAAGGTGATCGTCAGGTTGTAATAGAGCTTGCGAATGGGCTTGGTGAAAGCCCAACCATAGGCGCCCAGCATCAGCACGCCGTCGGCGGTGTCGATGAGCGACATCGCTACGGTAAACAGCGCAGGAAATACCATGATCGACCACACCGGCAGGCCCTTGGAGGCTTCCGCTGCGGCAATACCGAGCAGGCCGATCTCGGTCGCGGTGTCGAAGCCGAGCCCGAACAGAAAGCCGAGCGGATACATGTGCCAGCTGCGCGAGACCAGGCGGAACATCGGCCGGAACAGCCGGCCCAGCAAACCGCGTTGCGCCAACAGATGGTTGAGGTCCTCCTCGACATGGTCCTTGCCATGGCGGACGGCGCGGAACGTGCGATAGACCGCGCAGAGGATCATGAAATTCGCGGCGGCGACGAGAAACAGGAAAACGACGGACGCCAGCGTGCCGATCGTGCCGCCGGCGAGCTTGAACCAAACAAAGCGGCCTTCGAGGCTTACGGTCGCAAATGCGATCGCGGCGGACGCCAGCGCTACGATGGTCGAGTGGCCGAGCGAAAAGAAAAAGCCGACGGCAACCGGCCGCTTGCCCTCCTGCATCAGCTTGCGCGTCACATTGTCTATCGCCGCGATATGGTCGGCATCGACGGCGTGGCGCAGCCCGAACGTGTAAGCCAGAAATGCGGTGCCGATCAGCACTGGATAATCATGGAACGCGATCAGCGCCCACAACCAGGCCAGTATATTGGCGGCAACCAGCAGCGCAAAGATGCCGGCGATCTTGCCGCGCAGATTAGCATCCCGATCGTTGAAGAGACTAAGACTCATGAGGTGCGGGCGGCTTCGCTTCTCGCAGTGACGCGATATGGCTGTCATTCCGGCTTGATGCCGGCATCGCGGATCACGTCGCCCCAGCGCTGCGTCTCTTCCTTGACGAAGGCGGCCATCTCGGCCGGCGTTCCGCCACCGGGCGTGATGCTGAGTTCCTTGAAGCGCGCCAGCAAATCGGGATCCTGCAGGGCCTTGTTGGCCGCGCCGTTGAGCTTGGCGATAATGTCATCGGGCGTCTTCGGCGGCGCGGTCAGCGCGTGCCAGGTATCGGAGTCGCAGCCCGAGACGCCGGCTTGTTCGAGCGTCGGAATATCCGGCAGTGCCGCCACGCGCTCTTTGACCGTGACCGCCAGAATTCTCGCCCTCCCGGCTTGGTGCAGCGGCAGCGAGGTCGCGAGCTCATTGAACATGAGGTCGACATTGCCGGCGAGCAGGTCGTTAACCGCCGGCGCGGTGCCCTTGTAAGGCACGTGGACGAGCTTGGTATGGGTGAGTTTCTGGAACAGCTCGGCGGTCAGATGCGACGTGGTGCCGATGCCCTGCGACGCGTAGTTGATCTTGCCGGGATTGGCCTTGGCATAGGCGATCAGCTCCTGCACCGTCTTTGCCGGAAAGTCTTGCCGCACCAGAACGACGTTGGGCACGTGCGACATGACCACAATCGGCGTCAGCTGCGTTGGATCATAGTTGAGCGATTTATAGAGGTATGGATTGGTCGTGATCGGCGACGGTTGCGAGGCCAGCAGCGTGTAGCCGTCGGGAGTCGAGTGGAAGACGTAATCGGCGGCGACGCTGCCGCCGACGCCGGCCCTGTTCTCGACCACCATTGGCTGACCAAGCAAGGTCTGCATCTTGGCGGCGACCAGCCGGGTGATGGCATCGACGCCGCCGCCGGCCGGCACCGAGACGATCACCCGGATCGGACGATCGGGAAAATTTGCGGCGCCCTGCGCCCATGCGGCCGCCGCAGCGGTTCCGGCAGCGACGATACCGAGTGCGGCGATAAATGCACCACGTCTCAACATGGCGGAAACTCTCCGAATGCGGTCTGCGTTCGCCTTATCGCATAACGCAGATTGGCGATTGAGTCCTGCGGCGCGCTGCCGCTAGAACTGTTCCTGATTAGGGGAGATACGCCGCAATGAGCAAGCTCGATTTCGCGCTGGAAGAAATCGTCACCGCCAACCGCATCCTGGCCAATGAGGGGATCGTCGACTCCTTCGGCCATATCAGTGCGCGGCATCCGGATAATCCGCAGCACTATCTGTTGTCGCGCGCGCGCGCGCCGGAACGCATCGAGCGCGACGACATCGTCGAATATACGCTTGACGGCGGCGCAATCGACGAGCGCGGCCGCGCGCCATATCTCGAACGCTTCATTCACGGCGCCATCTACGAGGCGCGGCCGGATGTGCATGCCGTGGTGCACAACCATTCGCCGAGCGTGATCCCGTTCGGCGTCACCGCAACCAGGCTCAAGCCGCTGTTGCATATGTGCGCCTCGTGCGGCCACGAAGTGCCAATCTGGGATTCCCAAGACAAGTTCGGCGACACGACGCTTCTTGTCAGCGACATGGCGATGGGCCGCGATCTGGCGCAATTCCTCGGCGCGCGGCCCACGGCGCTGATGCGCGGCCACGGCGCCACCGTGGTCGGCCGCTCGGTCCGCCACGCCGTGTTCGTCTCGGTCTATCTCGAGGTTGGCGCCAAGCTGCAAATGCAAGCGATGGCGATGGGCGAGATCAAGTTCCTGACCAAGGGTGAGGTCGATAAGATCGTCGCTCGGGTCAACGATTACACGCTCAACCGCGCCTGGGAAAATTGGGCGCGCCGCGCCGGGCGGGAAATGCAGAAGGCCGCCGGATAGGCATCGCAATTCATTGCGGATGAGACCGAGAAATGGGCCAAGGTCACTAAGTTCGCGGTCGTGCAGGCGGACTGACCGAGCCCGGAGGAAAGATCGCGCGGCGCCGCTCGAGGCTCTCGGGTGGCCAGAGCTTGCTGGAATCGGAATACGCGTCGAAGGAAGGAACGTCCTCAGGCAACCTGATCCAGGGCAATTTCGAGCGAACATAGATGTGCACATCAGGCGTCAGTGCCGTTGGATCGTCCAGCGTGCCGACGCGGATGAAGCGCAGTTTTTGCACGCCGCCATACACGCTCCAGACCGCGACCTTGCACGACGGACAGCGATAGATTTCGTGCGGGCGGCCGCTGTCGGTCGGCATAGTGACCGGCGCGGGATTGCCGACCAGCAGGGTGACGCGGTCGGCCTCGATCAGCGCATTGAGCGCGAAGGCGCTGCCGGTTTGCCGCTGGCAATCGCGGCAATGACAGCAATGCACGAACATCGGTCGCGACGCGAGCCGATAGCGCACCGCTCCGCAGGCGCAGCCGCCTTCTAGTTTATCGGACATGAGTTTGTTTTCTCCAATCAGCCGGCGTGCTCGCTGTCCATATGGGCGAGCGCAGCCGGCAGGTAGCGCGTTCCGGCGACCGCCGCTGCGGGCATCGCCGCTTCGATGCGGGCAAGATCGGCCGGCGTAAGTTTCAGATCGAGCGTGCCGAGCGCTTCGCTGAGCTGATCGCGGCGGCGCGCGCCGATCAGCGGCGCGATGTCGTCGCCGCGCGATCTGACCCAGGCGAAGGCGAGCTGCGAGATGGTTGCGCCTTTTTCCTTGGCGATCTTGCCGAGCGCCTCGACCAGCGCGATATTCTTGGCGAAATTCTCGGCGAAGAAACGCGGCTTGCGGCTGCGGATTTCGCTCGCCGCGGTGCGCGAGGCCTCGGCGCGGTCGCTGATCAGCCCGCCCGAAAGCACGCCATAGGCGACGAGCGCGATGCCGAGCTCGCGCAGCGTCGGCAAAATCTCCCGTTCGACGCCGCGCGAGAACAGCGAATACTCGATTTGCAGCGCCGCGATCGGATGTACCGCGTGTGCGCGCCGCACCGTCTTTGCCGACGCTTCAGAGACGCCGATGTGGCGCACATAGCCGGCTTTCACCATGTTGGCGATGGCGCCGATCGTGTCCTCGATCGGTACCGCAGGATCGACGCGCGACGGCTGATAGAGATCGACATAATCGGTGCCGAGCCGGCGCAGCGAATAGGCGAGAAAAGCCTTGGTCGAACGCGGGCTGGCGTCGTCGCCGACGATCTTGCCGTCGGGTCCCCGCATCGAGCCGTATTTCACCGCGACGAAAGCGTGCTCACGCTTGCCGCCCTTGAGCGCCTCGCGGATCAGCATTTCGTTGTGGCCCATGCCGTAGAAGTCGGCGGTATCGATCATGGAGATGCCGGCTTCGAGCGCGGCATGAATGGTGGCGATGCATTCCTTGTCGTCGGCCGGCCCATAGCCGCCCGACATGCCCATGCAGCCGAGGCCGAAGGCCGAAACCATGGGGCCGTTACCGCCGAGTTTTATTTGCTGCATCGCGCTTCCCCCAAAATATAAACGGCGGCCTTACAGCCGCCGTTTGTAATCAGCGTATCAAAGCGAAGCAACGTTACTCCGCCGCCAGCCGCACTTCCGGCGCCGCGGCGCGCACGTCGGCATCGACCTGCTTTTCGAACTTGACGAAATTTCCCTGGAACATGCGCACGAGCTTGCGCGCCGTCTCGTCGAAGGCCTTTTTGTCCTTCCAGGTCTTCATCGGATAGAGCAGATGCGGCTCGACGCCGGGCACCGAGGTCGGCACGGCGAAGCCGAAATAGGGATCGGTGCGGTAGCTCGCATCTTTGAGCGAGCCGTCGAGCGCGCCGGTGACCAAAGCGCGCGTCGCCTTGATCGGCATGCGCCGGCCGCTGCCGTAAATGCCGCCGGTCCAGCCGGAATTGACCAGCCAGCAATCGACATTGTGCTTCTTGATCAGGTCGCGCAGCAGATTGCCGTATTCCGCCGGCGGCCGCGGCAGAAACGGCGCCGCGAAGCAGGTGGAGAATTCCGGCTCGACACCGACCAGGCCCTTCTCGGTGCCGGCGACCTTGGCGGTGTAGCCGGACAGGAAGTGATACATCGCCTGCGCCGGCGTGAGCTTGGCGATCGGCGGCATGACGCCGAACGCGTCGGCGGTCAGGAATATGATGTTCTTCGGCTGGCCGGCGCGACCGGTCTTCGAGGCCAGCGGCATGAATTCGATCGGATAGGCGGAGCGGGTATTTTCCGTCCTCTTGTCGCTGTCGAAATCGCAGATGCGAGTCTCCGGATCGAAGATAACGTTTTCCAGCACGGCGCCGAAGCGATTGGTCGCCGCATAGATTTCCGGCTCTGCCTCCTCCGAGAGTTCTGATGCACTTGGCGTAGCAGCCACCCTCGAAGTTGAACACGCCGTGTTCGCCCCAACCGTGCTCGTCGTCGCCGATCAGCGTGCGGGCGGGATCGGCCGACAGCGTGGTCTTGCCGGTGCCGGACAGCCCGAAGAACAGCGCCACGTCGCCGTCCTTGCCTACATTGGCCGAGCAATGCATCGGCATGACGCCGTGCGCCGGCAGATAGAAATTCAGCGTGGTGAACACCGATTTCTTCATCTCGCCGGCATAGGACGAGTTGCCGATCAGGATGATCTTCTTGGTGAAGTCGATGGCGATGACGGTGTCGCTGCGCACGCCGTGGCGCACAGGATCGGCCTTGAATGACGGCAGATCGGCGATGGTGAGTTCGGGAACGAAGTCGGCGAGTTCGAAAACGTTGGGGCGGATCAGCAATTGACGGATGAAAAGCGAGTGCCACGCGAGTTCGGTATAGACGCGCGTTTTTATCCGGTATTTCGGATCGGCTCCGCCATAGAGGTCCTGCGCGAACAATGTCTTGCCGCGCGCGTGCGCGATCATATCGTCGTAGAGCAGCTTGAAATTGGCTTGGCTGAGCTTGCGGTTGCCGTCCCACCACATGGTATTTTCGGTCAACGCATCGACGACGGTGTGCTTGTCCTTCGGGCTTCGCCCGGTATGCACGCCGGTTTCGGCGCAAAATGCGCCGCCCTGGACCAGCGCGCCCTCGCCGTTCCCGATCGCATGCTCGACCAGGATCGTGTCGGGCAGATTCCAGTGCACGCCGGCGAGGTTTTTAAAGCCGAATTTATCGGCGCCGTAAGCGCCGTTCCTCACGCCCGTTTCCTGCACCCGAAGCCTCCGCTTGTGGCCCGCCTGGCTGGGGCACGCCAATGACCCCAGGTGTTTCGCCGTTGGTTCGGCGTCGCTCGTTTCCCGGCAAGCGCGCGACCTATAGCCGAGCATGCCGGCGTCTGCCAAGAGCACAATGTTCTCAAGCCTAACCGGCAGATACTCCACTCGTTCCGGCGCTGCAGTGCAGCGAAGAGGAGGTCGATGACGGGCGTTAACGGCTCCTCGCCTGCGCTGCCAAATCCACCACCACGTCGCGCAATTGCCGGGCGGTGGTGACGCGCTGGGCGAATGCCAGCCGCAATGTGACGTCGCCGCATGCGAGGTCAAGTCCGTCCGGATCGAGTCCGGTGAGCCGCCACGGGCCGTCTGCGGCGCCACGGAGTTTTGTGGCGTAGAGCCGCACCGCGTCGGCGTGATCCGCATTCATATGTTCAACTGCGCTCGGCTCGGCCTCGATCAAATCCTGCGCACCGGACACGTCCGTCATGACGTCAATTGCGGTCAGGTCGGCGGCGCGGGCAAATCCGCCGTTGAGATGCGCGGAGACCACTTCGAGACGCCAGAACGAGAAATCGCCGAACCCGGCATAAAGCTCCGATTTCGGATGCCGGGCGAGGAAGCGGCGGCGCAGCCGCGCCTCTCCGGGGTCATCGCGCGGAGCGCGGACAAAGCTGCCGATCAGGGTCAGACGGGGATGCGCCAGGGGATCGCCTTTGCCGGTAGCGGCGAGGAGAACCGAAGCGCGGCCATCGGCTTCCAAATTGGCGGTGTGGGTGGAGAGCCGGGAAATAAGGATCAGCGGCGAGCCGTCGCTGTCGGTGGCGACATTGATCAGCGAGGCGAACGGATGACCGGTGTTGCGGTCGATGGTCGCAAGCGATCCCGCGCGCGTTATCCGCAATAAGCTTTTGGCAAGCGATTTCGGGTCGAAATCCGGCGCCTGGGCATTTTCAGGCAGGCGATCGGGCATCGTGCCCGGCAAGGGTTGTGCTGCTTTGTTTTCTTGGGCTTTCCCGGCTTCAGCCATAGCGGTTTCAACGACGGTTCGATGACGCTTCCTGGGGCAACTGCTCTGTCCCCGCCCCTCTTATATCCGGCCGGCCCTAAGCCAAAACCATAGCAATTGCCCTGATTTTGCCTTGTAACGTCACACTTCCGCCCCCACATGGGGATTCAAAGGCTTGTGGGGCCGGGCTGTCGATGCTGCGGCCGATTCATGTTAAGAAGGCCGCCATGCCGACAATCGCTCTCGTCGACGACGACCGCAATATCCTCACCTCAGTATCGATCGCGCTCGAGGCCGAAGGTTACCGGATTACCACCTATACCGACGGCGCTTCCGCGCTCGACGGATTCAAAACCGCGCCGCCCGATCTTGCGATTCTCGATATCAAAATGCCGCGCATGGACGGCATGGAGACGTTGCGCAGGCTGCGCCAGAAATCCGACTTGCCGGTAATCTTTCTCACCTCGAAGGACGAGGAAATCGACGAATTGTTCGGCCTCAAAATGGGCGCCGACGATTTCATCCGCAAACCGTTTTCGCAGCGCCTTCTGGTCGAGCGCGTCAAGGCGGTGTTGCGCCGGGGCATACCCAAAGACGGCAGCGCGCCGAAGGAGGCCGACAGCAAGGTGCTAGAGCGCGGCTTGCTGCGCATGGACCCGGAGCGTCACACCTGCACCTGGAAGAACGAGCCGGTCACGCTCACCGTCACCGAATTTCTCATCCTGCAGGCGCTGGCGAGCCGCCCCGGTGTGGTGAAGAGCCGCAACGCATTGATGGATGCGGCCTACGACGATCAGGTCTATGTCGACGATCGCACTATCGACAGCCACATCAAGCGGCTGCGCAAGAAATTCAAGGCGAGCGACGACGAATTCGATATGATCGAGACGTTGTATGGCGTCGGGTATCGTTTTAAGGAATAGATGCGTCGAGCGCGATCCGGAAGGGCTTTCCGAGAAGATCGTGCTCCAACAATAACTTAACGCGCAACAGGAATGCGCAACAGGCCATGGGGCGCCGGCTATTGGGCCGCCTGTCATGGCCTCCTGACTGGGCGGCTGACCTGCGGTAGTAATGGCGTCCATGCCCGCGAGGTGACGGGGCATGATCGAAACCCCGGCAGACGACGTGCTCGATCGAACGGTAGAACGTCCAGCATCCGAGCCTTCGGCTTCAATGGAGGCCGAGCCTCGAATCGAGAACCAGCTCGAAAGCCAAGCCGACGGCGCTGGCCTCGACGATGCGGAGACGCGCCCGCAGCCTCACGGTATGGCCCGCGTCAGCGATTGGGTGCAGCGCGCCTGGCAATTCTTCATCACGCAAAGCTTTTCAAGCCTTACCCGCCGTATCGTCGTGTTGAACCTCACCGGACTGGTTGCGCTGTCGATCGGCATCATTTTTCTTTCGCAGTTCCGCGCCGGGCTGATCGATGCGCGCATCCAGAGCCTTCTGGTGCAGGGCCAGATCATCGCCGGCGCGATCGCGTCTTCCGCCACCGTCGAAAACGATTCCTCGATCACGCTCGACCCCGACAAGCTGCAAAATCTGCAGCCGGGTCAAAGCTACGGTCCGAACGAAGACGCGCTCTACGGCATCGATTTCCCGATCAATCCGGAGCGGGTGGCGCCGATCCTGCGACGGCTGGTTTCGCCGACCAAGACGCGGGCGCGCATCTACGATCGCGACGGCGTGCTGCTGGTCGATAGCCGCAATCTGTTCGGCCGGGGCGACGTGCTGCGCTTCGATCTTCCGGCGCCGACCGCGGAAAAGCCCGGCTTGTTCGAGCGCGCCTTCATTGCCGTTCGCCTATGGCTCGGCCGCGGCGATCTGCCGGTCTATCGCGAGCTCGGCCCCGACGACGGCAAGGGCTATTCCGAAGTGGTGCACGCTTTGAACGGCCAGAATGCCAGCATGGTGCGCATCAACGATCGCGGTGACGTTATCGTTTCGGTCGCGGTGCCGGTGCAGCGCTTCCGCGCGGTGCGCGGTGCGCTGATGCTGTCGACGCAGGGCGCCGATATCGACAACATGGTGGAGGCCGAGCGCCTCGCCATCCTGAAAGTCTTTCTGGTCGCCGCCGCCGTCATGATCGTGCTTTCGATCTTGCTCGCCGGGACCATCGCCGAGCCGGTGCGGCGGCTTGCCGACGCCGCCGAGAGTGTGCGCCGGCGCATCCGCTCGCGCGTCGAAATTCCCGATTTCACCCGCCGGCGCGACGAGATCGGCCATCTTTCCGGTGCGTTCCGCGACATGACCAACGCGCTTTACTCAAGGATCGAAGCGATCGAAAGCTTCGCTGCCGACGTTGCGCACGAACTGAAAAATCCGCTCACCTCGTTGCGCTCGGCGGTGGAGACGCTGCCAGTCGCCAAGACCGATGAAAGCCGCAGCCGGCTCCTGAATATCATCCAGCACGACGTGCGCCGGCTCGATCGGCTGATCTCCGATATTTCCGACGCCAGCAGGCTGGACGCCGAGCTGCAGCGCCAGGACGCCGCGCCGGTCGACTTCGCCAAGCTGCTCAGCACGCTCGTTGCGGTGGCGAACGAGGTGAAGCGCGACGATGGCGTCAAAGTCACGCTGAGATTCGAAGCCGGCGGACCGCGTGTTTTTCAGGTGCCCGGCCACGATTCGCGCCTCGGCCAGATCATCGACAATCTGATCGAAAATGCGCGCTCGTTCTCGCCGCCCGGCGCCACGGTGCGCGTCACTTGTCGACGGCTGCGCCATCAGCTCGAAGTCTTTGTCGATGACGACGGTCCGGGCGTGCGCGACGATGTGCGCGAAAAGATATTCGAGCGTTTCTACACCGATCGCCCGCCTCAGGGTTTCGGTCAAAATTCCGGGCTTGGCCTGTCGATCTCCAAGCAGATCGTCGAAGCCCATGGCGGCTCGATCTGGGTCGAGAACCGTACTGGCGCGGTCGGGCCGGACGGCGCGCCGAAAGTCCTCGGTGCGCGCTTTACCGTGCGCCTGCCGGCAATGTGATGAAGAAATCTTGTCCGCTCATACCCGCGCAAGCGGGAATCCAGATCTGGGTCCCCGCTTTCGCGGGGACGAGCGGATGACATCTCCGACCATACACGCTTCCGCGGTACTCGTCAGCGCGCGCGCGGTGTTGATCCGCGGGCCCTCGGGTGCGGGCAAATCGCGGCTTGCGCTCGAACTCCTCGAAGCGGCACGCACCGGGCGCCTGCGCTTCGCGCGGCTTATCGGCGACGACCGCGTCCATGTGCAGAGCGTCGGCGGCAGGCTTCTGGTGCGGCCGGCGGCGGCACTCGCCGGCCTTATCGAACTGCGCGGAGCCGGACTGCGGCGCGTCGATTACGAGCCATGTGCTGTGGTGGGCTTAGTGGTCGACCTCGGCGCCGCGCATGGCGAACGCTTGCCGGGCAGCCCGACCATTGAGATCGAAGGTATAGAAATACCGCGACTCGCCGTCGCATCGGGAGCGGCGCCCTTGCCTGCGGTGCTCGCGCTCATCACCTCATCCGGTGCAGCTTTTGACGCGGTAACGGATGCTCAATCGTCCTGATTTGCGATGAGCCGCACGTGAATTTGGTTGGCAATTGATTAACCATAATGGTCCTAAGACTGCCAAGGCCGACGCCATGGCCGATTGCTCGCCGGCTGGATCGCTAAGGCCGCAGTCTAAACGGCTTGCCATTAGTGCAATGCAGCAACCCTCGGAATTTACTAAAAATGCCCCTTGCGCCGAGATTTCGGATGGTCAAGATGTGCACCCTTTCGTGCGGTGCACCCGGGACGCGCCCGCGGGGAGTTCCATGATCGGTCTTGTGCTTGTGACCCACGGTCGTCTGGCTATCGAATTTCGCGCCGCTCTGGAACACGTGGTCGGACCGCAAGTCCAGATCGAGGCGGTGACGATCGGCCCGGATGACGATGTCGAGGAACGCCGCAAGGACATTGTCGAAGCCGTGCGCCGCGTGGACTCAGGCGACGGGGTCGCGATCCTGACCGACATGTTCGGCGGCACACCGTCCAATCTGGCCATCTCGGTCATGAGCCGGCCCAAGGTCGAAGTGTTGGCCGGCATCAATCTTCCCATGCTGGTGAAGCTCGCCAAGGTCCGCGACGAGTGCCCGCTCGCCGAGGCCGTCGCCGCGGCCCAGGAGGCGGGACGAAAATACGTCACCATCGCCAGCCGCGTTCTCAACGGCAAATGAACGAACCGGCCCACAGCGCCGCCACGGGCGAACCGCGTGCGACGCCCGACGGCGCCATCACGCGGGTTTTCATGATCTGCAACAAAAAGGGCCTGCACGCGCGGGCGTCGGCCAAATTCGTGCAGACGGTCGAGAAGTTCGATGCCGAGGTGCGTGTCGCGCGTGGTAACGAGAGCGTCGGTGGAACCTCGATCATGGGCCTGATGATGCTCGCGGCGGCGCCCGGGACCTCGATTGCCGTCGAGGCGACCGGCCGTGAGGCCGCCGAAGTCGTCGACGCCTTGGCGGCGCTGATCGATTCGCGTTTCGGCGAAGCCGATTGATCGGACCGTCATTTTAGGCTTGGCTGATGAAGCGCAAGACATCGCGTCACAAGGCATCGATCGCAAGGCCATCACACACCGAGACATCGGAACGGCAGGCCCGCCTGCAGGAGAGCAAGCAAATGAGTCCCGAATCGATCCTTCCGAAAGGCAGTGTTGCACGACCCGCGCCAGCCGCGACGGCCTCACCCGCAGCACCGGCCGCGGCCGGCGAGGCTGGCCGTCAACCGGCGACGATCCGCTACGTCGATCGCGCCGATATAGCGGAAACCTTCGCCGATTCGATAACCGGCTTGATGTTCGACGGCCAGACATTGCGCATTGAGCTCGGCGTGACCCGCTTCGACGACGTCAAGGTCAATACGCCGATCACCGGCCGGCGCTATCCAGCCTGCCGCCTGGTGCTGCCGCCGGCAGCGGCGGTCGATCTCATCAACCGCATGCAGCAGATCGCCGCGGCGTTGACCCAGGCCGGCGTGGTGAAGCAGGCGCAACGCGCCACCGCCGAGGCGCCGAAGGCGGACTGATCGCAGACACGCCGCTCATTCCCGCGCAAGCGGGAATCCCGACTTATTTTGCAAAGAAGACTGGGTCCCCGCTTTCGCGGGGACGAGCGGAATTCTTGTTATCGCTTTTCCGCTGCCTCAGCCGCCGCTTTTAGATCGGCGACGAACATTTTATAGGCGGCGCGCTTGTCGGCCTCATCCTCGATGCGCAACAGCGACGAAGGATGCACGGTGATGACAAGCGTGGTTCCGTCCGCCATGGCGACGGGAGTCTTGCGCATCTTGGCGATCGTCACGGTCTTGCCGGTGAGACTGCGCGCCGCGGTGACGCCGAGCGCGACGACAGTCGCGGGTTTCACCAGCTCGCGTTCGCGATCGAGCCAGATTTTGCAGCGCTCGATCTCGTAATTGTTCGGCCGTTTATGCAGCCGGCGCTTGCCGCGCATTTCATGCTTGAAATGCTTCACCGCATTGGTGACGAAAACTTGCTCGCGGTCGATACCGGCATCTTTGAGCGCGGCATCGAGCACGCGGCCGGCCGGGCCGACGAACGGCTTGCCGGCGAGGTCTTCCTTGTCGCCGGGTTGCTCGCCCACCAGCATGAAGCGTGCACGGCTCGGCCCTTCCCCCGGCACCGCTTGGGTCGTGTCGCGGTAGAGTGGGCAGCGCTGGCACTCGGCTTCGGCCGCCGCCAATTGGCGCAGCGATGTGATCGGATTTTCGGGCGGTTGATCCATGTTGGCGAAATCCTGGCTATGCAGCCGGTTCAAGCATGAACATAAAGGAATCTTTATGTGTTATTGCCGCCATTCGGCCGGCCTGCTAGAAGCGCGCGCGGCCTTGCCCGCATGTTCCGCCGCCGAAGGATAGTGAGTTATGAGCACGTCGACCAAGCCGAACGCGCACGCTTCGCCCGCCGATTACGTCGTCAAGGATATCGGCCTCGCGGAGTGGGGCCGCAAGGAGATCGCCATCGCCGAGACCGAGATGCCCGGGCTGATGGCGACCCGCGAGGAGTTCGGCCCGGAACAGCCGTTGCGCGGCGCGCGCATCGCCGGCTCGCTGCATATGACGATCCAGACCGCGGTGCTGATCGAAACGCTCAAGGCGCTCGGCGCCGACGTGCGCTGGGCCTCGTGCAACATCTATTCGACGCAAGACCACGCCGCCGCGGCCGTCGCCGCCGGCGGCACACCCGTCTTCGCGGTCAAGGGCGAGACGCTCGAAGACTACTGGAACTACACCCATCGCATTTTCGAATGGAGCGGCGGCGGCGGACCCAACATGATCCTCGACGACGGCGGCGACGCCACGCTTTTGATGCATCTCGGCATGCAGGCCGAAAGCAACGCGAGCGTGATCGCTAAGCCGACCAACGAGGAAGAAGAGGTGCTGTTCGCCGCCATCAAGCGGCGGCTGAAGGACAAGCCGGACTGGTACACGGCGATCGCCAAGGCCATCAAAGGCGTCACCGAGGAGACCACGACCGGCGTGCATCGGCTCTACCAGATGGAGAAGGAAGGCCGGCTGCTGTTTCCCGCCATCAATGTCAACGACAGCGTCACCAAATCGAAATTCGATAATCTCTACGGCTGCCGCGAGTCGCTGGTTGACGGCATCCGCCGCGGCACCGACGTGATGATGGCCGGCAAGGTGGCGATGGTCGCGGGCTTCGGCGATGTTGGTAAAGGCTCGGCCGCCTCGCTCCGCCAAGCCGGCTGCCGGGTCATGGTCTCGGAAATCGATCCGATCTGCGCGCTGCAGGCGGCGATGGAAGGCTACGAAGTCGTCACCATGGAGGACGCCGCATCACGCGCCGACATTTTCGTCACTGCCACGGGCAATGTCGACGTCATCACCATCGAACACATGCGTAAGATGAAAGACCGCGCCATCGTCGCCAATATCGGCCACTTCGACTCGGAGATTCAGGTGGCAGCGCTGAAGAATCTGAAATGGGTCAACGTCAAGCCGCAGGTCGACGAGATCGAATTCCCCGACGGCAAGCGCATCATCCTTCTCTCCGAAGGCCGGCTCGTTAATCTCGGCAACGCCATGGGTCATCCGAGCTTCGTCATGTCGTCGTCGTTCACCAACCAGACGCTGGCGCAGATCGAGCTGTGGAGCAATCCGGGCAAGTATCAGAAGAAGGTCTATACGCTGCCGAAACAGCTCGACGAGAAAGTGGCGCGGCTGCATCTCGATAAGATCGGGGTGCGGCTGACCAAGCTTTCGGACAAGCAATCGACCTATATCGGCGTGCCGGTCGGCGGGCCGTATAAGACCGATCAATACCGGTATTGAGAACTCACTGTTGCGCCGTCACCACGGTCAGCTGAAACCGTGTCGCCGGTCCGGTGAGGCCTAAAAAACTCCGCCCGATCGTGCCATTCACCGTGCGGTTGGCGTTGCCGGCGAGCGCTGCCGCGGTCGCCTGGCACCCTGCATCGCTGTCGAGGCAAACGACGAGAAGCCCATTGCCGGCGATTGCGGCGCGGTTTTCGGCAGATAGCGGGTCGCCGGCGAGCCGCTTCGAACCGGCCAAATAGAACGGCAGATTGCCGGTAATCACTGGCGAGCCCCAATAAAGCAACGGCGGCTGTTCGGCCAGATGTTCGATGAGCGTGGCGATTTCTTGCGAGGTCGGCCGATTGGAGTCGAGGCCCGATTTCAGTTTGACCGCCGCGACGAAAGGCGAAGCGGCAACAAAAGCAAGGCTCAACGCGAGCGCCAACAATCCGGCGCTGGTCGCCGCGAATGAATCGATCGCGATTTTGCGCGAGCCATAAAGCACGACCGGAAGGAGCGCCCAGTTCGGAAATGTCCAGTCCGGTGTCAACCGGTATGGCAGGACCAGATTGACCAAAGCCGGCAGCAGCATCGGCGCCGCAAACAGGATGACAGCGTGCCGGCGGGTTTCGTCCGCCGGCCAGGCGATGTCGGCGAGCGCGGCGCGGGGCGGCCGCAGCCACACCAGGAGCGCAAGCGGTCCGGCGGCATAGCCGATGACGCCGAGCAAGTAATGGAGCGATCGTCCGAGCGCCACGCCGAAGGAGTCATGATTCATGACGCTGTTGCGGACGAAGGCGTAATTCGTGCCACCGGCGTTCGTGACGTACCAATAAAGGTGCGGCGCAATGACGAGTGCCGCGCTCGCCGCCATCAGATACGGCGCGGGCGAACGCCAGAACCGCCGCGTGCCGGCGCCGGTCAGCGCCGCCACGGCCATGCCGGCGAACAGATAAACCGCCCAATATTTGCCGAGCATGGCGAGGCTCGCGAAGGCGCCGGCGAGCACGGCATCCCACGCCCCCAAGCCGCGCCGCGCGCGCAAGTAAAACAGCAAAGCCGCGGCCCAGAACGGCATCATCACCGTATTGGCGTTCAACTCCGCCGCCTTGACCGTATAGAGCGGCACCAGAATAAGCGCGGCGAGCCCGAACAGGCTGCGCTCCCGGTCGAGGTGATCGCGCAGGAGCCGCCACGTGATGGCGAGCGTTGCCGTGACAATCACAATCGCTTCGAGATGCATCGCCCAGTTGGCGCGCGGGAATAGCGCGAACCAGGCCATGAACAACCACGCCGTCAGCGGCGGATGCTTGTAGCCGAAGGCAAAAGATTGCGCCCACAGCGCCGCCTCGGATGCGTCGTCACGCAGATCGACCGGCGCGAGCGACACGGTTTGGAAGACGAGCCAAAGGCCGGCAAAAATCCCAAGCACCCAGGCGACAACGGCGCCTTCGCCGCAGCCGCCGACAAAACGCTGCGTCGCCTCGACGAGACGCCAGCCGGCGTCCGCACGCTGCGAACTCGAATGCCCGGCGGGATCGGGGCGAACGGCGGTCATCGGCCATGGATGCCATCCAAATCCTGGCGCGACAAGCACGCCAAATCGCGGGGTTTCGCGGCGCATTGCATTTTCGCAACAGCCTGCGCTATCTCACTCGGCCATGGACGGCATTTCACCCGCAACTGCGCCTGCGGCGCTTGCGCCCGCGCCGATGTCACCGGTTCGGCCGGCGCCGGAGCTCAGCATCGTCGTGCCGACCTTCAACGAGCGCGCCAATGTTCCGATCCTGGTCGAGCGGCTCAACCATGTTCTCCAAGGCCGCGAGTGGGAAGTGCTGTTCGTCGACGATAATTCTCCCGACGGCACGGCGGCGGTCGCGCGTTCGCTCGGCGAGGCGGATGGGCGGATCCGCTGCCTGCGCCGCATCGGCCGCCGCGGCCTTGCCGGCGCCTGCCTCGAAGGCATGTTGGCGAGCGAGGCGCGCTATCTCGCCGTCATGGATGCCGACCTGCAGCACGACGAAGCATCGCTCATCGCCATGCTCGATTGTCTGCGCAGTGGGCGATTCGATGTCGCGGTGGCGAGCCGCTATCTCGACGGCGGCTCTGCGGCTGGATTGTCGAGGCGGCGCGCGCGCGCCAGCCGCTGGTCGAACATGCTGGTGCGGCGGCTGTTCGGCATCGGTCTCACCGACCCGATGAGCGGGTTTTTCATGATACGGCGCGACGCCTTCGAGCCGCTGGCGCCGGCGATTTCGTCGCAAGGGTTCAAGATCCTGCTCGACATCCTGGCGACCGCGCCCGGCGGCTTGCGCGTCATCGAGCTGCCGTCGGCGTTTCAGGCGCGCCGTTACGGCGAGAGCAAGCTCGACTCGAAGATCGCGCTCGATTTCGCCGCGCTCATTACGGCAAAGCTCACCCACGACGCCGTTTCGCCGCGCTTTCTGCTGTTCTGCCTGGTCGGGCTGACCGGTCTCGCCATCCATTTGGCCACGCTGTCGGTCGCCACCACGCTCGGCGCCATGCCGTTCGGCGCGGCGCAGACGCTCGCCACCGTCAGCGCCATTACGTGGAATTTCGTGCTCAACAATCTGTTCACCTATCGCGACCAGCGGCTCACCGGCTGGCGCTTTCTTACCGGCTTGATCCGCTTCCAGGTGATCTGCGCCATCGGCGCGATCTCCAATATCGGCATCGCGGCCTGGGTCTACAACTACGACAGCAGGTGGTGGCTCGCCGGATTCGCCGGCGCGCTGATCGGCACGGTGTGGAATTTCGTCGTCAGCGCCGCCTTCGTCTGGCGGCAGCGCTAAGTTTTTTGATCGTCACCCTGAGCTGCTCGGCGTGAAACGCCGAGCCTCGAAGGGCGACAGCCCGGTCGCATCGGCCGGCATCCTTCGAGGCTCGCCATGGCGCGTCGAAGACGCGCGTAAACGCGCTTATGGCTCGCACCTCAGGATGACGGATCGCCGCTTGCTGCTTGAGGGTGCGAATGTTATCTGCGCGCCATGAGCGCGGTACCGATCGAGAATATCCGCAACTTCGCCATCATCGCCCATATCGACCACGGCAAATCGACGCTCGCCGACCGGCTGATCCAGCTCACCGGCGGGCTCGAAGCCCGCGAAATGGTCGAGCAGGTGCTCGATTCCATGGATATCGAGCGCGAGCGCGGCATTACCATCAAGGCGCAGACGGTGCGGCTCAACTACCGCGCCCGCGACGGCAAGGACTACATCCTCAACCTGATCGACACGCCCGGCCATGTCGATTTCGCCTATGAGGTCAACCGCTCGCTCGCCGCCTGCGAGGGCTCGCTCTTGGTGGTCGACGCCAGCCAGGGCGTCGAGGCGCAGACGCTGGCCAATGTCTATCAGGCGATCGACAACAATCACGAAATCGTGCCGGTGCTCAACAAGGTCGATCTGCCGGCCGCCGAGCCCGACAAGGTCAAGCAGCAGATCGAGGATGTCATCGGGCTCGACGCCTCGAACGCGATTCTCATTTCCGCCAAGACCGGCGACAACGTGCCGGAAGTGCTGGAAGCGATCGTCACGCGCCTGCCGCCACCCAAGGGCGACGCCAAAGCGCCGCTCAAGGCGTTGCTGGTCGATTCCTGGTACGACGCCTATCTCGGCGTGGTCGTGCTGTTTCGCGTCGTCGACGGCACGCTGAAAAAAGGCCAGCGCATCCTGATGATGGGCACCAATGCGGCCTACGAGGTCGACCGCGTCGGTGTGTTCACGCCCAAGCGCGTCGAAGTCGACGAGCTCGGTCCCGGCGAGATCGGCTTCCTCACCGCCTCGATCAAGGAAGTGGCCGACACCCGGGTCGGCGACACCATCGCCGACGAGAAGAAGCCGGTTAAGGCGCCGCTGCCGGGCTTCCGCCCGGCGATCCCGGTGGTGTTCTGCGGGCTGTTTCCGGTCGACGCCGCGGATTTTGAAAATCTGCGCGCCGCCATGGGCCGGCTGCGCTTGAACGACGCCAGCTTCTCCTATGAGATGGAAACCTCCGCCGCGCTCGGCTTCGGCTTCCGCTGCGGCTTCCTCGGGCTCCTGCATCTCGAAATCATCCAGGAGCGGCTGCATCGCGAATTCAATCTCAACCTGATCGCGACCGCGCCGTCGGTGATCTACAAGATCAAGCTGCGCGACGGCCGGGAACTGGAAATCCACAATCCGGTCGACATGCCGGACCCCAACCACATCGAGGAAATGCAGGAGCCGTGGATCGAGGCGACCATCCTCACGCCTGACGAATATCTCGGCGCCGTGCTCAAACTCTGCCAGGACCGCCGCGGCGAGCAAAAAGAGCTCACTTACGTCGGCAACCGCGCGCTGGTGAAATACAATCTGCCGCTCAACGAAGTGGTGTTCGACTTCTACGACCGGCTCAAATCGGTGTCGCGCGGTTACGCCTCGTTCGATTATCACCTCAACGATTACCGGCCGTCGGACCTGGTCAAGCTGCAAATGCTGGTCAACGGCGAGCCGGTCGATGCGCTCGCCATGCTGGTGCATCGCACTCGCGCCGAACAGCGCGGCCGCGCCATGGCGGAGAAGCTCAAAGAGCTCATTCCGCCGCACATGTTTCAGGTGCCGATCCAGGCCGCGATCGGCGGCAAGATCATCGCGCGGGAAACCGTGCGCGCCTTCCGCAAGGACGTCACCGCCAAATGCTACGGCGGCGACGTGACAAGAAAGCGCAAGCTCCTCGACAAGCAGAAAGAGGGCAAGAAGCGCATGCGCCAGTTCGGCAAGGTCGACATCCCGCAAGAGGCGTTTATCGCGGCGTTGAAGGTGGATGTATGACAAGTGCAATTATGCAACTAAAATAAGTCGTTTGACTCGATACGTGGAAAAACATGGCCTCGAAAGGTCTCGTGTCGGCGCAAGGCGCAAAGCGCGCGCGCCGGCTAGCTCTAATGCACCACGATCGTGGTATTGCCGCTGCCTTCGCGCTCGACCAGGCCGAACAGCGTGGCGGCATTGCCCGGATCGAGCCGTACGCAGCCATGCGACACCGGCCGGCCGAGGCCGGAAATCTCGTAGGTGCCGTGGATGGCATAGCCGCCCGCGAAAAAGATCGAGTGCGGCATCGGCGAATTGTCGTATTTGCTGGAATACCAGCGTGCCACGAGGCGCTGCGGATGGTAGGTGCCGGGCGGCGTGATGTAGCCGCGCCGCGCCGTCGACACCCGCCAGCTATAACGCGGTTCGCCGTCGACGATCACTTCCATGCGTTGATTGGCGCGGTCGACATGCACGACGATGGACGCGGCTGCGGGCTCGTTCGCGGCGAGCACGACGAAACCGAGCGTAGCCAGCACGCAACACAAACAACGCATGACACACCCAACCCGGACGAAATCATTGCAGCGCCCGGGGAACTTGTAAAGCGGCCCGGGCTCTGCGGCTGCATCCTTCGAGGGCCGCCATAGCGCATCGAAGACGAGCGTAAACGCAGTTATGGCGGCCACCTCAGGATGACGATGATAGATAGTGCCATGCCAGCGTTCGATTTCTACAGTATCGGGCATTCCAATATTCCGGCTGAGCGCTTTGTTGCGCTGCTGCGCGCGGCCGGTGTGAGCGCGATTGCCGATGTGCGTTCGACGCCGGTGTCGCGCTTTTGCCCGTGGTTCTCCGGCAAGAACCTCAAAGCTTTGCTGGAGCGCAATAGCATGGACTATCTAACTTACGGCGCCGCGCTCGGCGGCCGCCCGAAAAGTGCCGATCTCTATTGCGACGGCATTGCCGACTATGAGGCGATGGCGCGGCGAGGCGACTTCCAGACCGCGCTGGAGCGGCTCGCCGATGCAGCGCGCTGTCGCGCAACGGGCCGCATCTGCTTGATGTGCGCGGAGCGCGAACCGCTCGATTGTCATCGCTGCCTGTTGGTGGCGCGCGCGCTCGCGGCGCGGGGCTTTGCCACCGGCCATATCCGCCACGACGGCACGGTCGAGTTGCAGGCCGCGACCGAACAACGTTTGTTGGAGCTTGACGGCGCCGCCACCGACTCTTTGGACCTCTTCGCAACTGGACAACATGAGCGAATAGCGGCAGCGTATCGCCGCCGGGCGCGCGCCGTCGCGTACCGGGCAAAAAGGGACGCGACGAGCTAAAGAGATTTGCTGATGCGCCGATCCGTCGTTGCCGTTTTGCTCCTGCTTGCCGCAGCGCTGCATCCGGCCTTCGCGCAAGACACTGCCGCGCCTGCGCTCGTGCCGATGCCGGCGCAAGATGCCGATACGCTCGATCCGACCCCGCCGGGCACGCTCAATCCGCAGCCGCTGCCGCCGCTCGCCAATCCGGATTCACCGTCGACGCCGGCCAAGGAATTGTTCGGCCGCAAGCTGACGCCGCTGCCCGGCCCGGCGCGGCCGATCGGCTCCTACGCCGACGGCTGCCTCGCCGGCGCGGTCGCGCTGCCGATCACCGGTCCGGCCTGGCAAGTCATGCGGCTGTCGCGCAACCGCAATTGGGGAACGCCCGGATTGGTCTCCTTCATCGAGCGGCTGGGCGCCAACGCCAAAAAAGCCGGCTGGAACGGCCTTCTGATCGGCGATATGTCGCAGCCGCGCGGCGGTCCGATGATCACCGGACATGCCAGTCATCAGATCGGGCTCGACGTCGACATCTGGTTCACGCCGATGCCGGATCATGTGCTGTCGCGCGAAGAGCGTGAAATGGACGGCGCCGTCGATATGGTCGCGCCGGACCTGCTCGGCGTCGATACCAAAGTGTGGACGCATAGCCGCACTGAAGTCATCAAGACCGCCGCCGCGGATCCGGCGGTTACCCGCGTCTTCGTCAACGCGGCGATCAAAAAGGAAATGTGTAACGAGGCGGGCGCGGATCGCGCCTGGCTTGAGAAAGTGCGGCCGTGGTGGGGGCACGCCGAGCACTTTCACGTCCGCATCAGTTGTCCGCCGGGCGACCGCGACTGCAAGCCGCAACCGCCGGTGCCGGACGGCGACGGCTGCGGCCATGCGCTCGATTTCTGGTTCAAGGAATCGACGCTGCATCCGCCACCGCCGAAAGTGCCGCCGCCGCCGAAACATCTCATGACGCTCGCGGGCCTGCCGCCAGCCTGCAGAAAGATCGTGATGGCGCCGTAGAATTATTCCGTCACCCTGAGGTGGCCGCGTAGCGACCCTCGAAGGGCAACGGCCCGAGCGCTTGAGCAGCATCCTTCGAGGCTCGCTTCGCTCGCGCCTCAGGATGACGGAACAGAGAAAAGACGTCCACTAGCTAAAGTCCCGGAGTGCCGAACACCAGATGCTGTGCGACGGCCGCGGCGTAGGCGAGCGTAAACGCGCAAACGACGATCAATGCGGAAAAGCGCGGCGATTTGTCCTCGGGCAACTTTGTCAGCCGCGGCACACCGAGCCAGAAAATATACGCGCCGTAAAAGCCGGTCAGCACCAGAAATCGCAATCCCGGCAGCACCAGAAAAATCCCGGCGAGCCAGACCGGCGTGAAGGAATAGACCGCAAGCTTGAATGCTTTGTCGAAATCGCGGCGGCCGCCGAACCACGGCGCCAACAGGTTGATGACCAGGCCGAGCAGCAGCACCGTGGCGCAGGCCAATACGTAACCGAAGATCGCGCCGAACAAGCCATTGAAGACCGGCGCGCGCACCGTGACCCCGTTCGGCGTGACTACGCCGACGAGACAGGCGCCGATAAAGCTGAACGCGGCCGGGATCAGCGCCAGCACGGTGACGTAACGGCTCAACACATAGGCCGGATCGCCGGCTTCGCGTTCGATGCGCGCCCATTCGGCGACCGGATCGATCAGGATCGCCTTGGCGCGCAGGGCTGCGTTCATGACGGCCGGCTCTTGGCCCAACCTTTGGCGTCTTCACGCAGCATGGCGGCGCCTTTTTCCGCGATCATCATGGTCGGCGCATTGGTATTGCCCGACGTGATCGTCGGCATCACCGACGCGTCGATGATCCGCAGCCGCTCGATGCCGGCGACGCGCAAACGACTGTCGACCACCATCATGGGATCGCCGGTGCGCCCCATTTTTGCGGTGCCGACGGGATGAAAGATCGTGGTGCCGATGTCGCCTGCGGCTTTGAGCAATGCCGCATCGTCATCGTCGCGTACCGCGGCGCCCGGCAAATATTCCTCGGGATGGAACGGCTGCAGCGCCGGCTGCGCGGCGATGCGCCGGGTCAAACGGATGGAACTCACGGCGACGCGGCGGTCTTCGTCGGTCGACAAATAATTCGGCCCGATGGCAGGCGCGTCGGCTGGATTGCGCGAGCGCAGCCGCACCGCGCCGCGGCTGGTCGGCTGCAGATTGCACACGCTTGCGGTGAAGGCTGGGAATTTGTGCAGCGGCTCGCCGAAACGGTCGAGCGACAATGGCTGGACGTGATATTGCAGATTGGCGCGTTCCCGATCGCGGTCGGAGCGGGTGAACAGGCCGAGTTGCGACGGCGCCATGGTCAGCGGCCCGCGCCGGAACAGCGCATATTCGGCGAGCATGCCGGCAAAGCCGAAGCGCGAATGGTAGCGCTGGTTCAGTGTCTTGACGCCGTCGACTTGGTAGATCATCCGCAACTGCAGGTGATCTTGCAGGTTCGCGCCGACGCCGGGCCGGTCGAGCACCACATCGATGCCGTGCTTACGCAAATGCGCGGCCGGACCGATGCCGGAGAGCAGCAGGATCTGGATCGAGCCAATCGAGCCGGCGGCCAGAATGACTTCGTCGCGGCAGCGCGCCATGCGCGCTTCGCCACTTTGCCGCCAGTGCACGCCGGCCGCGCGGTTGTTCTCCAATACAAGGCCCTCGACGAGGCAGCCGGTTTCCAGCCGCAGATTGGGGCGACGCAGCGCGGGCTTGAGGAAGGCGCGCGCCGTTGACACCCGCCGGCCGCGTTTCTGATTAACGTGAAAGGCGCAGATGCCTTCGTTGTCGCCGCAATTGAAGTCGGCAACGGATTTGATGCCGGCCTGTTCGGCGGCGGCGCGAAACGCATCGAGCAGATCCCAGCGCACGCGCGGTGCCGATACCGGCCACTCGCCGCCAACGGCGTGCAGTTCGCTTTGCCCGAGGAAGTGATTTTCGTGTCGCTTGAAAAACGGCAGCACGTCATCCCAGCCCCAGCCGGCAAGCCCGAGCTGGCGCCAGTGGTCGTAATCGGCGGCCTGACCACGCATATAGATCATGGCATTGATCGCGGACGAGCCGCCGATCACCTTGCCGCGCGGATAGTTGAGGCTGCGCCCGTTGAGGCCCGGCTCCGGCTCGGTCTTGAACATCCAGTCCGAGCGCGGATTGCCGATGGCGAACAAATAACCGACCGGAATATGAAACCAGATCCAGTTGTCGCGGCCGCCGGCTTCGAGCAGCAGCACGCGTTTGTCTGGATCGGCGGAAAGCCGGTTGGCGAGCAGGCAGCCGGCCGAGCCGGCGCCGACAATGATGTAATCGTATTCGCCCGCAATGGCCTCGGTCACGTTGCACTCCCGCATCTCTGCTTTGCAGCGAAGATAGCAGCGTGATCCAGGCTGAGAAGAGGCTGCGGTCCGGGCTTCGCGTTTGGCGAAGCCCGCCAAGCATAATCGCGTGTTGTCCCGCAAAGCCGCCGCAGACTATGATTCGCGATGGATTCCTCCTCGCCGGCGACGATCAAGCACGCAACGGCGTGGGGCGTCGCTTGCGGCTCCGGGGCGGCCCTGTTCTGGGCGTTGGGCTTTGTCGCCGCCCGCCAAGGCGTGATGGTGGGTCTGTCGCCGCTCGTTTTGGCGCTACACCGTTATATCTGGCCGGGACTGGCGCTTATTCCCGTCGTCGCCGCCGGCGGCTTTCGCGATCTCGGCGGCATGGGCTGGCGGCGCGGCATCGCCATTACGGTTTTTGGCGGCCTGCCGCTCGCGCTGTGGAGCTACACCGGCTACGTCTACGTCCCGCTCGGCCACGGCGCCATCATTCAGCCGTCCTGCGCCGCGCTCGGCGGTCTCGTTCTGGCGCGGTTCATTTTGCAAGAGCCGCTGCCCGCGCGCCGCATCGTCGGCGCGTTGGCGATGCTTGCCGGACTCGCGGTGATCGGCGCCGAGGCGCTGCGCACCATGGGCCCGCAGGCGTTTCTCGGCGACATGCTGTTCGTCGCCGCCGGCAGTTTTTTTGCCGTCTTCGGCATGCTGCTGCGGCTGTGGCGAATTTCGGCGATGCCGGCGGTGGCGGTCACCAGCATGCTTTCGCTTGTCGGCCTGCCGCTGATGCTGTTCGACATCGACAATTTTCTCGCCGCCGGATTGGCGGAGAATTTGATGCAGGCGGTGGTGCAGGGCGTCTTCGCCGGCGCCGGCGCGGTTTATCTGTTCACCCGTTCCGTCATTCTGCTCGGCGTCGGACGCGCAGCTTTGTTTCCGGCGCTGGTCCCGCCGTTCACGCTGCTGGTGGGCTATTTCGCGCTCGGCGAGGTGCCAAGCGTTGCGCAGCTTGTCGGCCTCGTGATTGTCATTGTCGGATTCCGGCTGACGCAGCAGGCGTGAAACGGCCTAAGCCGCCTTGCGGCTTGCCAGGAATTCGCCCATCCGGTCCAGCGCTTTGAGAATATTCTCGGTCGAGTTGGCGTAAGACACGCGCATATAGCCTTCGCCGAGAATGCCGAAATCCGGGCCGCCAATGAGCGCGACGCCGGCATCTTCCAGCAGGGAAGCGGCCAATGGCTTGGCCTTCCAGCCGGTGCGCTTGATATTGGGGAACGCATAGAACGCGCCCTTCGGCGTGGCGCAGGACATGCCGGGCAGCTTGTTCAAGCCGGCAACCACGATTTTGCGCCGTTTGTCGAACTCAGCGACCATCTTCGCCACTTCGTCTTGCGGACCGGTCAACGCGGCGAGCCCGGCATATTGCGCCGATGCATTGACGCAGGAATGCAGGTTGACCGCGAGCTTGCGCGCATAGTCGTAGAGCTTGCCCGGCCACACCGCATAGCCGAGCCGCCAGCCGGTCATGGCGTAGGTCTTCGACCAGCCGTTGAGCAGAATGAGCCGGTCGCGGATCGACGGGTAGGACAGCAAACACACATGCGTCTCGCCGTCATAGACCATGTGATCGTAAATCTCGTCCGACATCACCGCGACGTCGGGATAACGCTCGAGCCCGGCGACGAGCTTGTCCACTTCCGCCTTCGGCGTCACGCCGCCGGTCGGATTGGCCGGCGAATTGACGATCAGGAGCCGCGTCTGCGGTGTGATGAGTTTGAGCGTCTCCTCAGCCGAGAAGGCGAAATTATTCTCCTCGCGGATCGGCACCGGGATCGGCCGAGCGCCGGTGAATTCGATCATCGAGCGATAGATCGGAAAGCCGGGATCCGGATAGAGAATGTCGGCGCCCGGCTCGCCGAACATCATGATCGACATGAACATGGTCGGCTTGCCGCCCGGCAAGATCATGACCTCGTCGGGCGAGACTTTGACCGAAAAGCGCTTGCCGAGATCGGCGGCCGCCGCCTCGCGTAACGGCAAAATGCCGACCGCGGGGGTATAGCCGTGGTGACCGTCGCGCAGCGCCTTGACCGCGGCCTCGACGATGAAATCCGGCGTCCGGAAATCGGGCTGGCCGATGCCGAGATTGATGATGTCGCGGCCGGCCGCCGCAAGGTGCATGGCGCGCGTCAGCACCGCGAAGGCATTTTCCTCGCCGATGCGATCGAAGGCGGCGATTGTTTTCAGCATGGCTTTCCCCGGCGGTCATTTTCCGCGGGGCAGTTCAGCCCAATCGCCAATCAAATGCAAACGCGAGCCGCGCCGCCAGTTCGCGCCAGAAGGCAGAAGCCCCGGACCAGGTCCGGGGCTTCTCAATTCATCGCCGCTTATTCGGGGACGTTGTTCTTTTGCAGGTTGAACTCAGCGCCCGATTGGACCGAGTCGGCGGTACCGGTACGGGTCGCACCATTCGGATAGGTCCCGACCTGCTGTGGATCGCCTTGAATCATATCGTAGGCCGACCGTTGATCGAAATTTCCACGCGCCCGCGCGGCAAAGGCCGGAGTCGTGAGCGTCGCGACAACGAGAGCCGAGAAGGCCAGTTTGGTAGCAAGGGGATTCATAGTGCATTCTCCATTTCGATCGCCCGTGCCACTTACCTACGTCTGCTACCGCATTGCACAAGAGAGCAATCGTCACCTCACTGTCACGATATTTTTATTGAAGATCAGTGCCTTAATTGGACTATTTTGTGATTTCCATCACAGATCATTTCGCATTGCAATAAGCTAAAAGGGGGCGAAAAAATCCCTTGTGGCGACAAACCGTTAGATTAAGCGCCGGCGAAATTGCCTTTCGCCGCGGCATTCACCGTTCGCGAGCGGCGCATCCGCGCTATATCTAGGCAACAGGAATCCTGCATTGCGCAAATCGCATTGCAGGCATCGCGTTCGCTGAAGGGAATCGTTGCGGGGTGAATGATGGCGAAAAACGGCACGTCGCAAACTCGAACCGAGCGCCGCCTGCGTTCGCAACTGTGGTTCGACAATCCGGACAATCCGGGCATGACCGCGCTCTATCTCGAGCGCTACCTTAATTATGGCCTCAGCCGCGATGAGCTGACATCCGGCAAGCCGATCGTCGGCATCGCGCAGACCGGGTCCGACTTGAGCCCGTGCAATCGCCATCATCTGGAGCTCGCTCACCGCGTACGAGAAGGCATCCGTACCGCCGGCGGCATCGCGTTCGAGTTTCCGGTTCACCCCATTCAAGAAACCGGCAAGCGGCCGACTGCGGCGCTCGACCGCAACCTCGCCTATCTCGGCCTGGTCGAAGTGCTCTACGGCTATCCGCTCGACGGCGTGGTGCTGATGACCGGTTGCGACAAGACCACGCCGGCCTGTCTGATGGCGGCCGCGACCGTGAACACGCCGGCCATCGTGCTGTCGGGGGGGCCGATGCTCGACGGTTATCACAACGGCAAGCTTGCCGGTTCCGGCACCGTGCTCTGGCAAGCCCGCCAGGACGTTGCGGCCGGGCGGATCGACTACAAGCAATTCATCGATATTGCCGCTTCGTCGGCGCCGTCGATCGGGCACTGCAACACCATGGGCACCGCATCGACCATGAATGCGCTGGCCGAGGCGCTCGGCATGTCGCTGCCCGGCTGCGCCGCAATTCCGGCGCCCTATCGCGAGCGCGCCCGGATCGCCTATGAGACCGGCTTGCGCGCCGTCGAGATGGTGCACGAAGATCTCAAACCGTCGGATATTCTCACCCGCGCCGCTTTCGAGAATGCGATCGTTGCCTGCTCGGCGATCGGCGGTTCGACCAATGCGCCGATCCATCTCAACGCTCTTGCGCGGCATATCGGAGTGCAGCTTGCGATCGAAGACTGGGAGGAGATCGGCTACGACGTGCCGCTCCTGGTCAATATGCAGCCGGCCGGCGAATATTTGGGCGAGGATTATTATCGGGCCGGCGGATTGCCGGCGGTGATGCACGAGTTGCTGGCGGCCGGTCGGCTGCACGGCGATGCGCGCACCGTCAACGGCAAGACCTACGCCGAGAACGTCGCCGGCGCGAAGACCAGCAACCGCAAAGTCATTTGGCCCTATGACAAGCCGATGAAGCCGCATGCCGGCTTCAAGGTGTTGCGCGGCAATCTGTTTGATTCCGCTATCATGAAAACGAGCGTCATCGTCGATGAATTCCGTCAGCGCTATCTGAGCAATCCCAAGGATCCGAATGCGTTCGAGGGCCGCGCCGTGGTGTTCGATGGACCGGAGGATTATCACCGCCGTATCGACGATCCGGCGCTCAAAATCGACGAGCACTCGATCCTGTTCATGCGCGGCGCCGGACCGATCGGCTATCCGGGCTCGGCCGAGGTGGTGAACATGCAGCCGCCCGCGGCGCTGATTAAAAAAGGCGTGACCTCGCTCGCCTGCATCGGCGACGGAAGGCAGTCGGGAACGTCGGGTTCGCCGTCCATTCTCAATGCCTCGCCCGAGGCAGCGGCTGGCGGCGGGCTCGCGCTGCTGAAGACTGGCGACCGCGTGCGCATCGATCTCAATAAAGGCACTGCGGACATGCTGGTGTCGCCCGCGGAATTGGGCGAGCGCGCCGCAGCGCTGAAGAAAAATGGCGGCTACAAATATCCGGAAAGCCAGACGCCGTGGCAGGAAATCCAGCGCGCCATGGTTGACCAGCTTGGCGACGGCATGGTGCTTGAGCCGGCGGTCAAATATCAGCGCGTGGCGCAGAAATCGGTGCCACGCGACAACCACTGATCATCTGCACCCATTGTCAGCGAGTTTTCCATGTCCCGCCCTTCGACCGCCGAAAAGCGTAAGACGTTCCGCAAGCTGCACGAGTCAGGCTGCTTCGTCATTCCCAATCCGTGGAACGTCGGCAGCGCGCGTTACCTGCAAGGCCTCGGTTTCAAGGCGCTGGCGACGACCAGCTCCGGCTATGCGCATTCGCAAGCCTATGCCGATGGCGCGTTGAGCCTCGATCAAGTCCTGGCGCATTTCCGCGAAATTGCCGAAGCGACGGACGTGCCGCTGAACGCCGATTTCGAGGACGGGCTTGCCAACAGTCTCGAGGGACTCGCCGAGAATGTGACGCGTTGCATCGAAACCGGCGTCGCCGGGCTGTCGATCGAGGATTCGCCCAATGACGGCAAGACGCCGCTCTATGACCTCGACACGGCGGTGGCGCGGGTCAAAGTCGCGCGCGCGGCGATCGACCGCGCCGGCGGCGACGTGGTCTTCACCGCCCGGGCGGAGGGTTTCATCCGCGGCGTGCCCGATCTCGCCGACGCCATCCGCCGGCTCAAAGCCTATGCCGCCGCCGGCGCCGATTGTCTCTACGCGCCGGGCATCAAGACGCGCGCCGAGATCGAAGCCGTGGTCAAGGCGGTGGCGCCGAAGCCGGTGAATTTCCTCAACAGCGGCGCCTTCGGCTTCACGGTCGGCGATCTCGGGGCGATGGGCGTGCGCCGGATCAGCGTCGGCGGTTCGCTCGCCCGCGTCGCCATGCACGCCTTCATCCGCACCGCGACCGAAATTGCCAAGGAGGGCAAGTTCGACGGCTTTGCCGGCCTGATCACCAATCAAGAACTCAATAAATTCTTCGCGGCAGACCGCAAAAAGCTCTTATCATGACCTCGGAACCGCATCCGAAGACCGGACAACCGATCGGCCTGCTGGTCGCCGATCCGACGCCGGCGCCACGGCCCGGCCCGGTGACGCTGCAAGGCCGCTACGGCGGGATCGAAAAGCTCGCGCCGGAGCACGCGACGGACCTGTGGAAGGTGTTCGCCGGGCAGGATCAGGTCTGGACCTATATTTCGACCAACGGTCCTTTCGCGAACTTTGCCGACTTCTCGGCGTTTATTGCCAAGCGCGCGGCGGCGGACGACCCCTGCGCCTATGCCATCGTCGATACCGCCGGGCGCACCGTTGGCTATTTCACGCTGCTGCGCATCGTGCCGGAGCACCGCGTCATTGAGGTCGGTCACGTGCTGTATTCGCCCGCGCTCCAGCGCACGCCGCTCGGAACCGAAGCGCAATATCTGCTGGCGCGCTACATTTTCGAGACGCTCGGCTATCGGCGCTACGAATGGAAATGCGATGCGCTCAACGCGGCGTCGCACCGTGCCGCGCTGCGTTACGGCTTTGTCTACGAAGGCACGTTCCGCCAGTACATGATCAACAAGGACGGCCGCAACCGCGACAACGCCTGGTTTTCCATGCTCGATGGCGAGTGGCCGCTGCGCAGAGCCAATTTCGAGCGTTGGCTCGACCCGGCAAATTTCGACGGCCAAGGTCGGCAGAAAGTCAGCCTCGCCGCGTTGAACGGACAGAAAGCGTAAGCGTTAGGGTACGCATGAGCGATAGACTGAAGGGCAAGACCGCGTTGATCACCGCCGCGGGGCAGGGCATCGGCCGCGCCATCGCCGAAACCTTCATCGCCGAGGGCGGCATCGTTATCGCCACCGACGTCGCGGAAGACAAGGTTGCGGCCCTCAAAGGCGCGAAGCGGCGACAGAAACTCGACGTGCGCGCGCAGGATCAAATCGATGCGTTGGCGAAAAGCATCGCCGGCGAATTCGGCGCGCTCGATATTCTGGTCAATTGCGCCGGCTATGTCGCCAACGGTTCGGTGCTCGATTGCACCGACAAGGACTGGGACTTTTCTTTCGACCTCAACGTCAAATCGATGCACCGCATGATCAAGGCGTTCCTGCCGGCTATGCTGGCGAAGAAATCGGGTTCGATAGTCAATATTTCCTCGGCGGTGTCGTCGATTCGCGGCGTGCCCAACCGCTACGCTTACGGCGCGACCAAGGCGTCCGTGATCGGACTGACCAAGGCGGTCGCCGCCGATTTCATCAAACAGGGCATCCGCTGCAACGCGATTTGCCCGGGCACGATCGAATCCCCCTCGCTGGAAGAGCGCATCGCCACGGCATCGAAGACGACCGGCAAATCGACCGACGCGGTGCGGCAAGATTTCATCAGCCGCCAGCCGATGGGCAGGCTCGGCACCGCGCAGGAGGTCGCTGCGCTCGCCCTCTTCCTCGCCAGCGATGAGGCAAGCTACATTACCGGCCAAGCGCATCTCGTCGACGGCGGAATGGCGCTGTAAAAGGCCACCTCATCCTGAGGTGGCCGCGTAGCGGCCCTCGAAGGATGCCGGCCGAGGTGCCCGGCCCTCGCCCTTCGAGGCTCGCTTCGCTCGCTCCTCAGGGTGACGGGAAAAACCCATGCACATCCTCATCACCGGCGCGGCGGGAATGATCGGGCGCAAGCTGACGGCCCGCCTCGCCGATGAAGGCGCGCTCAACGGCCAATCGATCGACAAGCTGACGCTGATTGATGTTATTGCTCCGCAGCAGCCCCAAAAATTCACCGGCAAAGTCGAGACTGCCGCCGCCGACATCGCCGATCCGGCTGCGGCGCATGCCGTAGTCGCTGGGCGGCCGGATGTGGTCTTTCACCTTGCCGGCGTGGTTTCCGGCGAGGCGGAGCTCGATTTTGACAAGGGCATGCGGGTCAATCTCGATGGCTCGCGGGCATTGTTCGACGCCATCCGCACGGCCGGCGATGGCTACCGGCCGCGGCTTGTCTTCACCTCGTCAATTGCCGTGTTCGGCGCGCCGTTCCCGCCGGCGATTGCCGACGACTTTCATTTAACGCCGCTCACCTCCTACGGCACGGCAAAGGCGGCGGTCGAGCTTCTCCTTGCCGATTACAGCCGACGTGGCTTCCTCGACGGCGTCGGTATTCGGCTGCCGAGCATCGTGGTGCGGCCGGGACGGCCGAACAAGGCGGCATCCGGCTTTTTTTCCTCGATCATTCGCGAACCGCTTGCCGGCGAAGAGGCCGTGCTGCCGGTCGCCGACAGTGTGCTGCATTGGCATGCCAGCCCGCGCGCGGCGGTGGGTTTTCTCGTTCACGCCGCGGGCCTCGATGCGGCGAAACTCGGACCCCGCGTCAATCTCACGATGCCGGGCGTCTGCTGCACCGTGGCCGAACAGATCGCCGCGCTGCGCCGGATCGCCGGCGACAAAGTGGCATCCCGCATTCGCCGTGCGCCCGACCCGCTGGTGGCCCGCATCGTCGCCGGCTGGCCGAGCCGCTTCGACCCGGCCCGCGCGCTCGCGCTCGGCTTTTGCGCCGAGGCTTCGTTCGACGAGATCATCCGCGTCCACATTGCGGACGAATTGGGCGGCAAGATCGCGGCGTGACGGATTGCTTGCCTTCCCGACGCTCATGCTTACATTGCTCGCAGAAACTCAAATTCTCGCACTTCCCTTAGACCATGACCTATGTTGACGCGGCCTGTGCGCCGCTGCGCAAGACCGGGCAGATCAAGATTCACGGCCCAGCCGCATTCGAGGGCATGCGCAAAGCCGGGCGGCTGGCTGCCGAGTGCCTCGATATGCTGGTCGGCGAGATCAAACCCGGCGTCACCACCGAGCGCGTCGACCGGCTGGTGTTCGAGTTCGGCTTGGACCACGGCGCCATGCCGGCGACGCTGATGTATCGCGGCTACCGCAAAGCGACCTGCACCTCGGTCAATCACGTGGTCTGCCACGGCATCCCCTCGGACAAGCCGCTGCGCGAGGGCGACATCGTCAATGTCGACGTCACGCTGATCCTCGATCAGTGGCACGGCAACTCGAGCCGCATGTACGCGGTGGGTGAAATTCCGCGCCGCGCCGAGCGGCTCATTGAAGTCACTTACGAGGGGATGATGCGCGGCATTGCCGCCATCAAGCCCGGCGGCACAACCGGTGACATCGGCCACGCCATCCAGACTTATGTCGAGGGTCAGCACATGAGCGTGGTGCGCGATTTCTGCGGCCACGGTCTCGGGCAGCTGTTCCACGACGAGCCGAATGTCGTGCATGTCGGCCGCTCCGGCGAAGGCATTGTGCTCAAGCCCGGCATGTTCTTCACCGTCGAGCCGATGATCAATCTCGGCCGCGCCCACGTCAAAGTGCTGTCCGACGGCTGGACTGCGGTGACCCGCGACCGCTCGCTGTCAGCGCAGTTCGAGCACTCGGTCGGCGTGACCGAAACCGGCGCCGAGATCTTTACGCTGTCGCCGAAACATCTCGACAAGCCGCCTTACAAGGCGTGAAGGCGAACGCGGCGAGCCTGCGCGAATCCGATTGCAAATTCCCGCAATCCGGGCATCTTTGTCAGCGGCGGTTGTAGCCGCATGACCGTCCTGGGGCTGCGGCGGATTGAGGTTGCGTCCGAATTCCGATGTTGGAAAAAAAGCCCGAGACCGAACAGGGGCTTGCCGAGGGCACGCCGCATTATTTCGGTCACCGTGAACGCTTGCGCGAACGCTTTCGCGAGGCCGGCGCCGACGCGGTGTCGGACTACGAGCTGTTGGAATTGCTGCTGTTCCGCGCGCTTCGGCAGGGCGACGTCAAGGCGCTCGCCAAGACGCTTCTGGAGACCTTCGGCTCGTTTGCCGAGGTGATTGCCGCGCCTGAAGCGCGGCTCGCCGAGGTCAAGGGGCTCGGCGACGCCGGCGTCACCGAGCTCAAGATCGTGCAGGCCGCGGCCAGCCGGCTTTTGCGCGGAGCGGTGAAAAAGCGCCCCGTTCTGTCGTCGTGGTCGACCGTGCTCGACTATTGCCGTACCGCGCAGGCCTTTGCCGACCGCGAGCAGTTCCGCGTGCTGTTTCTCGACAAGCGCAACCAGCTGATCGCCGACGAATTGCAGCAGATCGGCACCGTCGACCACACGCCGGTCTATCCGCGCGAAGTGGTCAAGCGCGCGCTGGAATTGTCGGCGACCGCGATCATCCTCGTGCACAACCATCCGTCCGGCGATCCGACGCCGTCGCGCGCCGACATCCAAATGACGCAGCAAATCATCGCGGTGGCTTCCCCGCTCGGCATCGCCGTGCACGACCACATCATCGTCGGCAAGGAAGGTCACGCGAGTTTGAAGGGGCTGAAGCTGATATGACCTGTAAGCCGTCACCTTAAGGTGACGGTAATTGGCAATTAGCCGCGCCCGACTGCCCTGCGCATGACTGCCGTCGCGTCGGCGGGCGCGCTGTCGGCGGTCCAGGCAATGTAACGGTCGGGACGGACGAGGATCAGCTTGGCCTCGTAAGCCTTGCGGCCGTCTGCGTAACTGTCGCACACGATTTTCAACGGTACGCGCGATAGGCGCGCCGCTTTTTCGAAAGCCGCCGCGGTTTGGTTTTGGCCGTCGAAGGCGAACAAGGTGAAATCCGGCCCGAGTTCCTCGAACACGTTGCGTCCGGAGGACAAAAGCTGCGGCGGCAGGTGATGGCCGGCGCGCGCCTTAAATGTGTGCGAGCCATGGGCGCTGCTCACGCCGTGCGGCGGCCCGAACACGATCGACGAGCCCTCGTAATGCGGCTCGTAAGTCAATACGCGCGGCGCCGCGGCATTGGCGTGCGCCTTCCAGGCCTGTTCGAATTCGGCGCGATCGCGATCCGGGCTATGGCGCTGCAAGAATTCATTGTCGCGCTTGATGCCCGCTTCGATAAAATCCTCGGCAGTTTCCTTGAAAATCGGGCGGCGTTCCTCGGTATAGCTTTGCAACAGCGCGTCGCCGCCCCAGCCGTTTAGTTTGGCCGCAAGCTTCCAGCCTAGATTCACCACGTCATCGAGGCCGTTGTTCAACCCATAGGCGCCGTAGGGCGGATGCGAATGCGCGGCGTCGCCGGCGATGAAGACGCGGCCGATCTGGTATTTTTCGGCCACCGCAATGCGCAAATCCCAAAAGCCGACATAGTCGAAGTCGCAGGCGAAGGAGAAGCCGGCGACTTTCTGTAACAGGCCGTGGAAGTCGTAATTGTCGCGCGTGGTATTCGCTGGGACCGGCGAATGAAAGAACCAGCTCTCGCCGACGTCGACGCGGCCGAAGAACTGCCAATAGCCCTGCAAATCGGGATGCAACACGCGATAAGTGGAACGCGGCGGAAAGCGCTTGAGCTTGTCGTGCAGTTCGCGCGAGCGGAACAGCGCCAGAACCATCAGCTCGTTGAAATCGGCGCCGCCGCGTTCGATGCCGACCTGCTGGCGAACGGTGGAATGGCCGCCGTCGCAGCCGACCGCGTAATCGGCCTCCAGCGTTGCCGTTGCTGCGCCGCCATCCTCGGCGATGCCGACGCGCACGCCGGTCTCGTCTTGCACGATGGTCTGCGCGATCCAGCCGAACCGCGCTTCGACGTTCGGGATTTGCGCCATCCGCGCGCGCAAGACATATTCGCCCTGGTATTGCGGCAGCCGCTCGTTGTCCTGGAAATAATAGGAATTGACGATTTCGCGAAGCGGCGGCGCATACCAATATTCGCTGTTGAGATCGCGATAAGCGACGATGCCGCTCATTGGATAGGACGGCGGCAACATGCGGGCGGCGCGCAGCTCATCGGCGACGCCCCAGAAATAAAAGTGTTCGACCGAGCGCTGCGTCAGGTTCTGGCCCTTGGGGATGCGCTGCGGTTTAAGCCGGCGCTCGACCAGGGCGCAGGAAATTCCCCGCTGGCCAAGCTCAACGGCGAGCGCGACGCCCACGGGGCCTCCGCCGACGATGACGACCTGATGCCGTTTGTTCATTGCGATTGTTTGTGAGGGGGCGTGTTACGATCGATCACTGCCGCATCAGCAGAATTGGATCGGTCATCTCCGGCACGCGATGCCAGGTCTTGGCGTCGTTCTCCTCGAACTGCCAATTCTGCCCATGCGCCGAGAACAGGACCAATGCGCCTTCGTCCATGCGCCATCCGCTCGGCGCAAAGCGCAGGACGAACGGATCGCAGCCGGGCTTGACCGTGAGCGCCAAAGCGTCGCCGGCCGCGCTATTGGCGAGGGTAAGCACGCAAATCGGCTTGCCGGCGCCGCGCGCGACCGCCCAATCGCCGGCCATATCGCCGGCGGAGAGGATCGGCGCGGCGGCGGCGGTCTGCAAAATGTAGCGGCCCTCTTCCGGCGTGAAACCGTCGTACATGCCGCCCTCGACCTCGCTGAGATCCACCACCACTTTGCCCTGCGCGTCGAGCAGGTGCAAATTGCCGTAATTGTCCAACGACCAGGCCGCCATATTTGCGGTCGAGGGAAACAGGCTCGGGCAGTTCTTGTCGACGTCGAGCCTGTAACCGCCGGTCGCGGCGGCGGAACGAAAGTTGAAGTGGCAAATCTTGTCATGGTCGGCATTGGAGAATTCCCAGGCGCCGACCATGGCGTTGATGGCATCGCTCGGTCCGTTTTGCGCGGGCGTGACCGGTTGTGTGCCTTGCGGCGGCGCGGCTTGCGCCGGCGGAACCTTCGGCTCGGTGACTTTCTCCGAGTCGGAGGGCGTATCTTTTGGTATGTCTTGTCGCGGGTTTTGCGCGAAACCGGCGCTGCCGCATAGGCTCGCTGCAACAGCTCCCACAATGATCAGGCCGTAGCGACTCATACCAAATACTTTCGGCTCGCTTGAGACGATACCATGGCGGTGCTTGACCTTAGCCCGCGCGCCACAATGTGAAGGGCGTTTCCGGCACCGGGGTGAGCGGCGGTTTGCCTTCCGCCCAAGCGACAAGGTTGTCGACGACAAGCCGATCCATCTTTTCACGCGTATGGACCGATCCCGAACCGACGTGCGGAAACAGCACGACGTTGTCCATCGCGATCAGCTCCGTGGGCACTTCCGGTTCCCTGGCAAAGACGTCGAGTCCCGCCGCCATGATGCGCTTGTTCTTGAGCGCCTCGATCAGTGCCGGCTCATCGACTACCGAGCCGCGCGCCATATTGATCAGGATGCCGTTCGGCCCAAGCGCATCAAGCACGTCGGCATTGATCATGTTCGCCGTCGCCGCGCCGCCCGGCACGATGACCAGGAGCGTGTCGACGTCGCGCGCCATGTCGAGAACCTTCGGATAATGGCGATAGGCGACTTCGGGCCGCTTGTTGCGCGTGTGATAGACGACGGGCACTTTCATGGCGTCGAGCCGGCGCGCGATCGCTTGGCCGATGGCGCCCATACCGACTATGCCGACGGCGCGATCGCGCAGCGAGGCCTTGGTCAGCGGATAGGCGCGTTCGGCCCATTTGCCGGCGCGCAGATAGCGCTCGGCCTGCGGAAATTCGCGCACGGTGCAGAGCAAAAGTCCGAGCGCGGTGTCGGCGACTTCCTCGGTGAGCACGCCGGGCGTGTTGGTGAGAATAATGCCATGCGCGGCGGCGTATTTGGCGTCCATGTGGTCATAACCGACGCCGAAACTCGACACGATCTGCAACTTGGGGAAGCGCGCCATCAGCTCGCCGGGAATCTTATAGGCCGTGTCGCTACAGGCGATGGCGCGCACGTCGGAATGTTCGGCGATGAATGCGTCGCGGTCTTTCGCGGCGGCGGCCTTGTGAATGGTGCAGGCGGCGTCGAGGCCTCTGACGATGACCGGCTTGAGGGGGCCGATCAGCACAATCTCGCGCTTGATGGCTGCCATAGCCTACTCCTCACACCAGCATGCTCACCGGCGATTCGAGCAGGGTTTTGACCGCGGCCAACAGCTCGGCGCCGAGCGCGCCGTCGACCACGCGATGGTCGCATCCGAGCGTCACGCTCAGCATGCTAACGAAGCCGACGCCGCCGTCCGGCTTTTCGACCGCCTGCCGGCGTGCGGCGCCGACCGCGAGGATGGTGGCATGCGGCGGATTGATGATGGCGGTGAATTTGCGCACGTGGTGCATGCCGAGATTCGAAATCGCCGACGAGCCGCCCTGATATTCGGAGGGCTTGAGCTTTTTGTCGCGGGCGCGCGCGGCAAGGTCCTTGATCTCGGCCGAAATCGCGCTCAGCGATTTTTCCTCCGCATGACGAATGATCGGCGTGATCAAGCCGCCGTCGAGCGCCACCGCAACGCCGATATCGGAATGCTTGAACCTCAAGGTGCGGTCGCCGGCCCACACCGCGTTGGCCGCCGGCACGCGCTGCAACGCGAGCGCCAGCGCGCGAATGACGAAATCGTTGAGCGAAAGCTTGAATGCCGGCTTGTTGTTCTTGTCTTTGGCCGCGGCGGCATTGGCTTCCTCGCGCAGCGCAATCAGGCGACCGATTTCGATGTCGGCGGTAAGATAGAATTGCGGGACGGTTTGCACGGCCTGCGTCAGCCGCATTGCGATGGTGAGACGCATGCCGTCGAGCGGCACTTCCTCGTAATTATCCGGACTGTAGAGCGCCTTGATCTCGGCGGCACTCGGTCCTTCCGCCGGCGCGCGTGACGGCTGTGGCGGGGCCTCGATGTCGCGGGCCACGATGCGACCGCGCGGGCCCGAACCGCTGATGCGCGACAGGTCGATGCCGGCCTCGCCGGCAAGCCGCCGCGCCAGCGGGGTGACCGCGATGCCGCCAGCCAATCGCGCGGGACCGAAATTGCGCTTCGGCGTGCGCACTTCGAAGAACGGGTCGAGCGGAATCGGCTTCCGCTCGTCCCCGCCAAAGCGGGGAGCCGGCTGTGCCGTTCTTTCCCGCTCATTCCCGCGCAAGCGGGAATCCAGTTGCTGGACCGCCGCTTTCGCGGGGGTGAGCGGGGACTGGATTGGAACCGTCGCCTTTATGGCTTCGCCGGCGCCCGCGCCGCCATCGGAAATGACAGCGACCACCGCGCCGACCGGCGCCACTTCGCCCGCCGGCACGCGGATTTCAGCGAGCACGCCGCTCGTGGTCGACGGCACTTCCATCGAAACTTTGTCGGTCTCGATCTCGAACAGATTGTCGCCCGGCTTCACCGCGGCGCCGGCGGCTACGAACCATTTGGTGATTTTGCCTTCGGCGACCGTCTCGCCGAGTTGCGGCATCAGGACATCCATGACGCGCGCCGCCTCACTTGATTCGTTCCCATATCACTTCCCGTGTCGTGCCGACGGGGCGCAGAATGAGCCGGTCACCGGCGAATTCGTAGCCGCGCACTACGTCGCAACGGTCGCCGGGCTGCACGCTCGCCTGCCGGTGATGCGTGACTGTCCGCGACCGTTCGTCGACCGAATAAGTGCCGAAATAGGCGATATGGTCGGCGAGCGCGGCTTTCGCCTCTTCGCCGGTCGGCTCATGGCCCGCACGGGTCACCTCGCGGTCGGGCGCGACATGACAGGCCATGTAGCCGTACGCGTCGTAGATGATGATTCCCTTTGGGCTTGAGCCGCGTTCCGGCTGCGGCTTGCCATCGAGCGTCGAGCCGACATAGCGCCACGAGCCGATCAGACGCTGCGCCGCGGATTGACCAAGTGCATTCACCACGTCACCGCAATGTATTGCGTCTCCAAAAACTCCATCAGTCCTTCATGCGCGCCCTCGCGACCGAGGCCGGATTGCTTGACGCCGCCGAACGGCGCCGCGGGATCGGACACCAGGCCGCGGTTCAATCCGATCATGCCGAAGTCGAGCTTCTCCGACACCCGCATGCCGCGACTCAAATCCTTGGTATAGAGGTAGGCGACAAGGCCATATTCGGTGTCGTTGGCGCGCGTGATCACCTCGTCATCGGATTTGAACGTCTGGATCGAGGCGACCGGACCGAAAATTTCCTCGTTCAGCATTTTCGCGTCATTGGAGACGTTCGCGAGCACGGTGGCCGGGTAGAAAAAGCCGGGTCCGCCGGGCGCCTTGCCGCCGGTGAGCACCTTGGCGCCCTTCTTCACCGCGTCGTCGACCAATTCGATCACCTTGTCGCGGCCGTCTTTGTTGACCAGGGGTCCGAGGGCGACGCCGTCGTCGAGTCCGTTGCCCATTTTCAGGCCGGCCATCTTAGCGGTGAGCTTTTTGGTGAACTCGTCTTGTACTTTCTCATGCACATAGAAGCGATTGGCGGCGGTGCAAGCTTCGCCCATGTTGCGCATTTTGGCGATCATGGCGCCGTCGATGGCCGCGTCGATATCGGCGTCGTCGAACACGATGAACGGCGCGTTGCCGCCGAGCTCCATCGCCGGCTTGACGATATTGTCGGCGGCTTCATGTAGGAGCTTGCGGCCGACTTCGGTCGAGCCGGTGAACGACACGACGCGCACACGCGGATCGTGCAGCATCGCGCTCACCACCTTTCCCGAGGAGCGCGACGGAATCACATTGACGACACCGGCCGGCACGCCGGCTTCTTGCAGGATGGGCATCAGTGCGAGCATGGTGAGCGGCGTATCGGAGGCCGGCTTGAGCACGACCGGGCAGCCGGCGGCGAGTGCCGGGCCGATCTTGCGAGTGGCCATGGCGGCGGGAAAATTCCACGGCGTGACCAGAACGGCGAGACCGGCCGGCTTGTGATGCACCAAAATGCGCGCGCCCGTGGCTGGCGCGACCGAGTTCTGGCCGATATTGCGCACCGCTTCTTCGGCGTACCAGCGGAAGAATTCGGCGGCGTAAGCGACTTCGCCGCGCGAGTCGGACAACGCCTTGCCGTTCTCGATGGTGATGAGCTTCGCCAACCGTTCGGCATCGCGCATGATGAGTTCATAGGACTTGCGCAGGATTTCGCCCCGCTCACGCGGCTTTTTGGCCGCCCAGCCCGGGAACGCCGCCTGCGCCGCGTCGAGCGCCGCCTTGGCGTCCTCGACCGTTGCGCTCGCCACCGAGGCGACCTTGTTCTCGGTTGCCGGATCGATCACGTCGAAACGGCCGCCGTCGGACGATTTGCGCCATTTGCCGCCGATCCACAGGTCGGTCGGAACATTGGCGAGAAGGTTGTCGTACATGGCCATGACGCTAATCCTCTAAATACCACCCGTCTCCCGGCACCGCGCCTTTGGCGCGGCTTTCGCCGCCGTCACTTCCCGCTTTTCAGTTCGACCAGAATATTCCGATAGGGCTGGTCGGTGAGATTGCGCAGCTCGTGCTTCTCGCCGGCGTCTTTCCAGATCACGCCGCCGGCCTTGTCGTCGGCGACGTAGGACTTGCCCTCGACGTTCTCAATCTCGGCCTTGCCGCCGGTGATGTTGATGATGACGTAATCCATAGTGTGATGGTGCCACGGCTTCTTGCCGCGCGGCGCGACGCGCATATCCCACACTCGCACAGAATCGTTCTCGAAGATGACTTCGGTGCCGATCGGCCCGTTCGGATTTTCGCGGCTCGGTTCGTTGGCCATGGGGCGCTTCGCGTACGATCTGCAACGCGCGCGTTATCGGCGGTCGCCCGCTGTCAATATTCTCCGCATGGTCGTTTGACAAGTCATGACCTGATGTTACAGTGTAATAACGAGTATCAACCAGAGCTGGCGCGTATGGGCAGAACCTCGGCGACATTTTCGGTTTCGCTGCCGCCGGCGATGGCGAGCGAACTCGAGCGGGTGCGCCGCAAAGAGCATCGCACCCGCTCCGAGCTCGTGCGCGAAGCGCTGCGGCACTACATCCGGGTTGCAGACGCCCGCTCGGTGCAGGAGCGGATCGCCCCGCTTCGGGAAGAGGAGCCGGCGGCCGAGGAGATTGCCGCAATCGCGGCCGGCAGCAAGGAATTTCGCGAAGGCAACTTTACTGACTTGAGCCAACTTCGCCATGAATTGGGCCGTCGCCGTCGGCAACCGCGCGCTAAGAAATCTCAAGCGCGTCCCCGCCGCTGACCAACAGCGCATCCAAGCGGCGCTCGACGCCATGCGCTCCGATCCGCTTTCAGGCGATGTGGTCAAGCTCGCCGGCCAGGATGCGTTCCGCCGACGCGTCGGCGACTATCGGATCATCTTTCGTATCGATTTCAAGGCACTCGCTGTCGGTATCCTCGACATCCAGCGCCGGACAACAACGACATATCGGTAGAAAGCAGCAAGCCCGGATTGAGCAATGCGAAATCCGGGGCGAGCGGCGAGGTTGATCCCCGATTTCGTTTCACTCAATTTGAGCGGACGTTCAACTCTCCATTGACTTCCGCACCCGCTCGGCGATCCGCTCAACCGACGGCAGCGCCAGATCTTCCAGAATATCGGCCGCCGGCAGCGGAATGTGCGGCGTGGTGATCCGCACCGGCGGGCCGTCGAGATCGTAGAACGCTTCGTCGGCGACGATGGAGACGATTTCAGCCCCCCAGCCGCACAGCCGCGGATTCTCCTCCACCGTGAACAGACGGTGGGTGCGCGCCACCGAACCGAGGATGGTCTGGGTATCGAGCGGCACCAGCGAGCGCACGTCGATCACTTCGCAGTCGATGCCGTGCTCTGCCTTGAGCTTGTCGGCAGCCGCGACTGCGCGCGGCACCATCATGGCGAGCGCGATAATGGTGGCGTCCTTGCCCGGCCGTACGATGCTGGCGGTGCCGAGCTTGTCGACGATTTCGCCATCCGGCACTTCGCCTTTGGTCGGGTAGAGCGATTTGTGCTCGAGAAAGATCACCGGATCGGGATCGCGCACCGCCGCGGCTAAAAGTCCGATGACATCGCGCGGCGACGACGGCGCCACGACTTTGAGTTCCGGAATCATCATGCACCAGTTCTCGACGCTCTGCGAATGCTGCGCGCCGAAGCGCGCGCCGCCGCCATTGCCGGTGCGCACCACCAGCGGACATTTGACCTGTCCGTTCGACATGTAGCGGCTTTTCGGAAATTCATTGGCGATATAGTCAAAGCAGACCGCGAAAAAGTCGGAAAACATGATCTCGGCGATGGGCTTCAGGCCCGTCATCGCGGCGCCCATAGCGGCGCCGAGGATTGCCTGCTCGGAAATCGGCGTGTCGCGCACCCGCAGCGGACCGAATTGCTCATAGAGCCCGACCGTCGCCTTGAACACGCCGCCGGCCTTGGCCACGTCCTCGCCGAGAAACACCACGTCGGGATCGCGGGTCATTTCCTGGGCGATGCCGCGAATGACGGCGTCACGATATGTCAGTTCCGCCATGCAAAACCTCCGTCGGCATAAACATCGGTGGTGAGAAGTTCGAGCGCCGGCGGCGGCGCCGCCTTGCATTTCTCGGTCGCTTCGTCGACCTGCCGTTTCACGTCGGTCTCGATGCCGACGATGATGTCGTCACTAACGCCGAATTGCTTGAGCCGCTCGCGGTAGATTTTGATCGGATCGCGTTCTTTCCACTTCTCCAGCTCGCCTTCCGGACGGTATTTGGCCGGATCGGCGCGCGAATGGCCGCTGTAGCGATAGGTCAGGCATTCGATCAAGGACGGACCGCCGCCGGCGCGCGCTTTGTCGTAGGCGGCGCGGGCGGTGCGGTAAACGATGTCGGCGTCGTTGCCGTCAATCACGATGCGCGGCAGGCCGTAGGACGCGGCGCGATCGGCCGCCGGATGTTGCACGGCGGTGACGTCGCTGATCGGCGTATATTCCATGTAGAGATTGTTCTCGCAGACGAAGATCACCGGCAGCTTCCACACTGCGGCAAAGTTCAGCGCCTCGTGAAAGGCGCCGATATTGGTCGTGCCGTCGCCGAAGAAGCAAACCGATACGTCCTTGTCGCCCTTATATTGCGCACGCCAAGCCGCGCCGCACGCGATCGGCAAATGCGCGCCGATGATCGCGTAGGAGCCCATGACGCCGTGATCCACCGAGGTCAGATGCATCGAGCCGCCCTTGCCGCGCATCAGCCCATCGTCGCGCTGCATCAGCTCGCCGAGCACTTTCTCGATCGCTACGCCGCGCGCCAGCGTGTGAGCGTGGCCGCGGTAGGTGCAAAACGAAAGATCGCCCGGTTTCATCGCCGCGGCGCAGCCGGCGGCGACTGCCTCCTGGCCGAGCGAGAGATGGCTCGTCCCCTTCACCAGGTTCTGCAGGAAGAGATCGAACGCGCGCTGCTCGGCCTCGCGAATCTCGACCTGCAAGCGATACATGCGAAGCCGGGTTTGCTCGCCGATATCGTCGTTGAGGCTCGCATTCGCCGCGCCCGCGCGGTCTTCGACCTTGGCCATGAAATATCCTTCCGAATGCGCCATGTCAGGCAGGGGACGGCGGCAACTTAGCGCCAGTTGTGAAGCCGAGGCAATGTCATCGCGCTAACGGCGAGACCGATGGTACAAGAGGTCGTAAGGGTGTTTGTTGCGGATGCCGCTTGCGCCGGACCTCACAAGTTCCTAATTGACGCAGACGGGAGATTGCGATGAGCCAAGAATCCCTGGAATCGCGAAGGCCGCAAGATTACCTCCAGCGTTTTTTCGGTGGCCCGCCGCTGGCGGTCGTCGGCCGGCTGATCCTGCTGTCGATTCTGGTCGGCGTTATTCTCGCCGCGATCGGTCTAGACCCCTGGAATATCCTTGAATCGGTGCGCCAGCTTACGATGCGCGTCTGGAATATGGGCTTCGACGCTGTCCGTTGGCTGTGGCGGTACTTTTTGCTCGGAGCGGTGATCGTGGTGCCGATCTGGCTCCTGGTCCGTCTGGCCAAGGCGCCGCGCGGGCTCTAGCCGCCCGCGCCGCGGAGCCGGCTGCTACAGTCTAACGAGTTCTGATTGAGTTGGGGCCGAACTCTGGCATTTCGTTTGAGCACGATCGTTTCCGAAAACCGGTAACCATCCTCGGATCAAGTCCGACGACAGGCTTTTTCGGGATCATGGTCCTGGCGCCAGAATTGCTAGAGCGCAATCATTTCAGATTGAATCGATTGTCGCTCTAGCATTTTGATGGAGCATGATCTTTTCGGAAAACCGGCTTCCACCCTCGGATCAAGTCCGAGGGCAGGCATTTTCCGGATCATGCTCTAGGCATTTACTCGTCGACTGAATCCGTGCCGGATTGCGGCGGGCCGTTGCCGTCGCTGTCGCCGGGCGCCGAACGATCCATCGAATAGTCGCGCGGGCCACCGCGATGCCGCCGCCGCCGCCGATGTAGCGGAAAACGGTCCGCCGGGCCGTCATATCCGTTCGGTCCATTGCCGCCACTTTGACCCTGCGGCCCGTTGGCGCCTTGGCCGTGTTGGGGAGCGTTCTGATGCTGGGGCTGGCCGCCAGTGATGAATGACGGCAACCGTTCGACGTCGCCATCGTTTTCCGGCGGCATGTGCTGCTGCGGCCGCGGCTGAAAATTCTGCGGTTGCGGCTGATGCTGCTGGGGCTGTTGGTACTGTTGTGGTTGATGATGCTGCGGCTGCTGATGCTGCGGCTGCTGATGGTGCTGTTCGCGCGAATAGAATGGCTGCGATTGGGGTGCATACGGCTCACCGCCCATTTGCGGCTGTTCATCGCCGTGGTCATCGCCGTCGTCGACGGGACTGCCGCGCATGTCGCCGCCCGGTTGCTGCTGGTAGTAGGGCTGGCTCTGGCGAAATTGTTCCTGCGCGGCGGCAATCAGCCGGAAATAATGTTCGGCGTGCTGGTAATAATTCTCGGCGGCAATCGGATCGCCGGAGCTTTGCGCATCGCGGGCGAGCTGGAGATATTTCTCGGCAATGTGCGATGCCGTTCCCCGAATTTTTACGTCTTGCCCGTTGGACTCGTACATCCGCGACAACGGATTTTGGTGGTGATGGCCACCCTTGCGATTGCGACCGCGCATGCGCTTATTCTGACCGTTTCTCATGGTTTGCTGTTCCGCCAACCCCGTTATGCGCGACGGCACTGATGCCGTCGCTTCTGTTCATCGCTTTCAGTCACCGAACGCCACTCAAATTCCACCGCCAAAGGCCGAGCATCGGCCGCGTATCGCTGCCATACCGCTGCCCTGCGAACAGCATGAACCATTAGCAATGCTGCCCCTCACCGGCGAATTCGCACGGTGCCGCAAACTCTTCATGCGCGCGTCGTTTTCGCATCAATGCGCGCAGAACCGAAGACGCAGAACCGAGGAAATCTCGGCTCAAAATTCACGATTTGAACTTTCGCGCTCTGAATCTGGCGATCCTGTATGCCGTCCAATCCGGCTTTCGCTATCCAGCTATCGCTTGCCAGCTTTCGCTTATTTTCCTGGCCTGCGCTGCCGACCTCTTCGAGCCAACTCCGGGAATTATGCGACGAGTTATGCTCTGCGGCGTTCAGGGCAGCGCGGGACCCTCATCTCGGGCCAATTCCGTGGCCGCAAGCTAATCGGTTCCGATCAACTTTCCAAGTGCTTTTTTGCCGGGGTCCATTGCCTAAGCTTCATGCCCGTTTGTTGTAACATTCTTGCAACGAGGGCGCGCGGAATAGCGTTAAGATCGGGTCGCGGCTCCGATGGCGCAAGCCCAGCAGCGGCGAATAAAGCGGCGACAGGTTCCGACTGGCCGACGCCAAGCTCGACCGCGAGAACGCCGTCGGGCGCCAGTAGCGCAGGCGCTGCCGCGGCTATCACGCGATAGCAATTAAGCCCGTCAGCTCCGCCGTCAAGCGAAACTCGGGGATCAAACGAACGGACCTCGGCCGGCAGCGTGGCAATGTCGCCCGAGGCAATATAAGGCGGGTTGGAGACGATCACGTCGAATGGACCGCGCAAGGCCGCTGCCATGTCGCAGGCGACAAATGTCGCGCGCGTCAGGGCCAAGCGGCAGGCATTACGACGCGCAATGGCAAGCGCGCCCGGACTTGAGTCGGTACCGACGCCGAACGCAAGTGGCAGCTCGGTCAACAGCGCGAGCAGGATCGCGCCGCAGCCGGTGCCGAGATCGGCAATGCGTAATGGGCGCGAGCGCGCTCCGCGCTGCGCGACGGCGGCGAGCGCGGCCTCGACGACCGTTTCGGTTTCCGGCCGCGGCACCAGCGTTGCGGCGTTGACAGCGAGGTTCAGCCCCCAAAACTCCTTCGTCCCGATGATGCGAGCGACCGGCTCGTGAACGAGGCGGCGCTGCGCCAAAGCAGCGATTGCGCTTTCTTCCGTGGCGGCAAGTTGACGCTCGCTCGCGGCGGCAAGGCCGGCATGGTCGAGTGAAAGCGCGTGGCCGATCAGAAGCCGGGCGTCGAGCTCGGGGGAATCGAGTCCGCAGGCGCGAAATTTTGCCGCCCAAGCGCGCCGCGCTTGGGCAATCGTGATCGCATGCGAGCGGTTTGCAGGTGCGCCGGCAGCGCCCGCTGTCGCGGCCGCCGGCATCAGTTCGTCTCTTCCGCCGCAAGCAGTGCGGCCTGATTTTCGGCGACCAGCGTATCGATGATCTCGCCGAGCGCCTCGCCTTCCAGGATTTGCGGCAGCTTGTACAGCGTCAGGTTGATGCGATGTTCGGACACCCGCCCTTGCGGATAGTTGTAGGTGCGGATGCGTTCCGAGCGGTCGCCGGTGCCGACCTGGCCGCGGCGCTCGGCGGCGCGCGCCGCATCTTGTTTTTGCCGCTGAAGATCGTAGAGCCGCGTCCGCAACACCGCCATGGCCTTGGCGCGATTGCGGTGCTGCGAGCGGTCCTCCTGCATGGTCACCACGATTCCCGAGGGGATATGCGTGACTCGCACCGCCAATTCGGTCTTGTTGACATGCTGGCCGCCGGCGCCGCTGGAGCGCAGCGTGTCGATCTTGAGATCGCCGTCGTTGATGGCGACGTCGAGGTCCTCAGCCTCGGGCAGGACGGCGACGGTCGCGGTCGAGGTGTGGATACGGCCCGACGCTTCGGTGTCGGGCACCCGCTGGACGCGGTGCACGCCGGATTCGTATTTGAGCTTGGCGAAGGCGCCGCGGCCGCGGATCTCGGCGATGATTTCCTTGTAGCCGCCCATCGCCCCTTCGCTCGCGGTCACGATTTCCACCTTCCAGCCCTGCGTCGCCGCATAGCGCTCGTACATGCGAAACAAATTCCCGGCGAACAATGCCGCTTCGTCGCCGCCGGTTCCGGCGCGGATTTCAAGAATGACGTTGCGCTCGTCCATTGCGTCCTTGGGCAAGAGCGTTAGCCGCAATTGCTGTTCGAGCGCTGTGCGCCGCGCTTCAAGCTCCCGCTTCTCGGCTTCGGCGATAGAGCGCATTTCGGCGTCGGTCGCGGGATCGGCGATCAGAAGTCTCGAGATCTTCGAGTTCGTGTCGGGCGGCGCGATAGGATTTGACCGCATCGACCACCGGCGCAAGCTCGGCGAATTCGCGCGACAGTTTCACATAGGTCTCGGCCGGCAAGGCGGCGGAAAGATCGCGTTCCAACGCCGCATGCCGGGCGACGAGCGCATTGAGTTTCTGGTCGGGTAGCATGGTTTCAGCATTGTCATGCCCGGCCTTGTGCCGGGCATCCACATCCTGTGTCCACGCTAAGTAGAAGACGTGGCTGGCCGGGACAAGCCCGGCCATGACTGTCTTCCCGGGTTAAATCTGCAATCCATTATCGGCGGCGAATTTTTCCAGCTTGGCGCGGATCGGCGCGCCGCGGCTGCCTTGATCGATCAAAGGGCAAAGGAACGCGGCAGCCTTGCCGCAATCAACATCGAGCAGCATTGCCTTGACGGGTCCGATCGCCGACGGGGTGAGCGACAGCGAGCGGTAGCCGAGCGCGGCCAAAGCCAGCGCTCCGATCGGCTGGGACGCCAGTTCGCCGCACACGGTGACGGGCTTTTTGTGCGCGCGCGCCTTGTCGGCGATGTCCTTGAGCGCACGCAGCACCGGCGCCGACAGCGCATCGAAGCGGCCGGACACCCGCGGATTGCCGCGGTCGATCGCGTAGAGGAATTGCACCAGGTCGTTGGAGCCGACCGAGAGGAAATCGGCGCGATCGAGCAGCTCATCGAGTTGGTAGAGCAACGACGGCACTTCCACCATGCTGCCGACTTCGACTTCATCGGGCAGTTTGTGGCCGTGACGGCGCAGATGAGTGAGCTCGCGTTCGACCAGTTCTTTGGCCTGATCGAATTCCTCGACCGTCGAAATCATCGGAAACATGATCTTGAGCGCGCGGCTGCCGGCCGCCCGCAACAGCGCGCGCAGCTGTGTTCGCAACAGCCCCGGCCGGTCGAGGCCGAGCCGGATGGCGCGCCAGCCGAGCGCCGGGTTCTCTTCCTCGACGTTCCGCATATAGGGCAACAGCTTGTCGCCGCCGATGTCGAGCGTGCGGAAAGTCACCGGCTTGTCGCCGGCGGCGTCCAGCACCGCGCGGTACAGCGCGTATTGCTCGCTGGTGCGCGGAAAATTCGGCGCCACCATGAATTGCAGCTCGGTGCGAAACAGGCCGATGCCGGCGGCGCCGGTGTCGGCGATATGCGGCAGGTCGACGCTCAAGCCGGCGTTGAGCAGCAGGGTCATCTCCTGCCCGTCCTTGGTGAGGCAGGGCTTATTGCGCAGCGCCGAATATTGCTGCTGCCGCCGCGCCCGCAGCCGAACGCGTTCGGCATAGGCCGCCTCCATGTCGGGCCGGGGGCGGATGTGCAGATCGCCGGTCGAGCCGTCGACGATGATGGCGTCGCCCGGATCGGCGATGCCGGTGGCGTTGTCGATATCGCCGACCGCGGGAATGCCGAGTGCGCGCGCCACGATCGTGACGTGCGAATGCGGGCCGCCTTCCTCCAGCACCAGGCCGCGCAGGCGCTTGCGGTCGTAGTCGAGCAGCGCCGCCGGTCCCATCGAGCGGGCGACCAGAATCGCGTTTTCCGGCAGACTGTCGCGCGCAGGCGCGTGGTCGCGGCCGGTGAGCTGGCGCATCAGCCGATTGGCGAGGTCGTCGAGATCGTGCAATCGCTCGCGCAGGAACGGGTCGGTCTGCCGCAACATGCGGGCGCGGGTGTCGGATTGGACGCGCTCCACCGCGGCCTCCGCGGTCAGGCCGGTCATGACCGCTTCTTCGAGCTTGTGCACCCAGCCGCGGTCATAGGCGAACATGCGATAGGCTTCGAGCACGTCGCGGTGCTCGCCGCCCTCGACGACGTCGCCGTGTTCGAGCATCTCGTCGAGATTGGACTGTAGCGTCTCGATGGCCGCCTTGAGGTGCGCCAGTTCCTTCGGCACGTCGTCGGCGATGAAATTGGTGACGACGACGCGCGGCTCGTGCAGGACGACGTGGCCGAGCGCAATGCCTTCGCTCAAGGCCGAACCCGTGAAGTGCACCGAGCGTCGCGCCGCCGGCTCGGCGCCGGGCAGCGCCAGCGCCGAGAGCTCGCCGGAGGCGATCATCTCCGCGAGCACCATGGCGGTGGTCTGCAGCGCCTCGACTTCTTCTTCCGAATAAGTGCGTCGCGCTCTGTTCTGCACCACCAGCACGCCGAGCGTATTGCCGGCGCGCAGCACCGGCACTCCGAGGAACGAATGATAAATTTCCTCGCCGGTCTCCGGCCGGTAGGAGAAGGCCGGATGCGCTTGCGCATTCGACAAATTAATGGGGCTCGCCTGACTGGCGACCAGGCCGACGAGACCCTCGTCGCTGCGCATCACCGTGTGGTGCACGGCGTCGCGGTTGAGGCCTTCGGTGGCGTAGAGTTCGAGCGTGGCGTCGACGCGCAGCACATAGACGGAACAGACCTCCGCAACCATGTTGGCGGCGATCAGCACCACGATCTTATCAAGGCGTTCCTGCGCGCTGACCGGCTCCGCCATCACTTCGCGAAGCCGGCGCAACAGCACGCGCGGACCGCCGAGCGCGCCACGCATGGCGTGAGGTCCCTCGGGCATGGCTTTGACCGGAGCGGAGCCCGTAGTGCGCCGGCCGAAATCAAAGAGGAATTCGCCCGGGTCCCGGCCCGCGGCGAATATCCTCAACGCTATATCGAATGCGGTATGCAAACCGCAAGCCAGAGATAACGATATGACAAAGCTTGCAAACTATGCTGCGACGCAGCGAATAAGCGTTGCGGTATCGAGCGGAAGCCGGTTACGGCGTTGCGTTATCGAGATCGTATAGCGAATGCAACGTGCGCACGGCGAGTTCGGTAAAGGCCGCGTCAATGAGAAGCGAAAACTTGATCTCGGAGGTGGTGATGGCGCGGATATTGATGGACCGCTCGGCCAGCGCGCTGAACGCCTGCGCGGCGACGCCGGCATGGCTGCGCATGCCGATTCCGATCACGGATATCTTGGCGACGTCAGTGGCGCCGTCGAGCCGGCTGTAGCCGATCGCCGCTCTGGCCTTGGCGATGACGTCGAGCGAGCGCTGGTAATCCGCCGCCGGCACGGTGAAGGTCAGATCGGTGGTCTTGCCGTCGGCCGAGACGTTCTGCACGATCATGTCGACATTGATGTTGGCACTGGCGAGCGGGCCGAAGATGGCTGCCGCCACGCCGGGCTTGTCCTGGACCTGGCGGACCGAGATTTGCGCCTCGTCCCTGGAGAAGGCGATGCCGGTGACGGTTTGCTGTTCCATGATTTCCCCTTCGTCGCAGATCAGTGTTCCCGGCGGATTGCCGTGCGGGTCGGCTTTTTCCGGCGGGTCGAAGCTCGAGCGCACGAAGATGCGAACGTTGTGCACCATTCCGAGCTCCACCGAACGGACCTGTAAAACCTTGGCGCCGAGCGAAGCGAGCTCCAGCATTTCCTCGAAGGCGACCTTGTCGAGCCGGCGCGCGCGCGGCACGACGCGCGGATCGGTGGTGTAGACACCGTCGACGTCGGTATAGATATCGCAGCGATCGGCGCGGATCGCGGCCGCGACCGCCACCGCCGAGGTGTCCGAGCCGCCGCGGCCGAGCGTGGTGACGCGGCCGGTTTCCTTGTGCATGCCCTGGAAGCCGGCGATGACCGCCACTTCCTTGCGTTCCTTGAAACGGCGGATCAGCTCCTCGCCGTTGACGTCGAGGATACGCGCCGAACCGTGCGCGTCCGACGTGAGAATCGGCAGCTGCCAGCCCAACCAGGAGCGTGCATCGATATCGAGATCCTGCAGCGTGATGGCGAGGAGGCCGGCCGTGACCTGCTCTCCGGTGGCAACCACGGTGTCGTATTCCCGCGCGTCGAAAATGCGCCGTTCCTTGAGCGCCTCCTCGCACCACTTGACGAGCCGATCGGTCGTGCCCGCCATGGCCGAGACCACGACCGCGATTTCATGGCCGGCGTCGACTTCGCGCTTGACGTGGCGCGCGACGTTGCGGATGCGGCCGATATCGGCGACCGAGGTGCCGCCGAATTTCATGACGAGACGGGCCATGGCGCGTGTTCATACCGGCGGGGCCGGATAGCTGCAACCGGGCCGTTCCCGAGCGCTCGGCGGCGGCTAATTTTTGGCGAACTTCTTGAAATCCATGCCGGTGGCAAAGCCGCCGAAAACGTTGCCGTTCTTGTCGGCGGCCACCCCTTCCGGCATCGACATTTTCGCATCTATCGCATCTATGGATGGAATGAATGCCGTGACCTTGCCGTCCTTGACGCTGCCAATGCGGATGCCTTGCCGGAACGGCGGGTTGGTCTTTTCGTCCGACTGCGAGTCGCCGACATAAATGATGTCGTTACGGATGTAGATGCCGCTGGGCTGGCCGAACTGCTTCCATTCGGCAAGAAACTTTCCGTCCTGATCGAAGATCTGGATGCGGCTCTTGGCGCGGTCGGCGACGAACAACCGCCCGGCGGAATCCATGGCAAGCCCGTGCGGCACGTCGAATTCGCCCTGGGCCGAGCCATGATGCCCCCATGCTTTGATGAATTTTCCGTCCTTGGACAATTTGACGATGCGGTCGTTGGTATTCTTGACCGGGAAATCGCCATGACCGTCGGCGACGAAAATATCGCCATTCGGCACCACCAGAACGTCGGACGGCGAGTTGAAAGTATCGGGGCCGTTGCCGGCGACGCCGGGTTTGCCGAGCGTCCGCAGCACGCGCCCATCGGGAGCGAACTGCATGACGATCTGCTTCTGACCGTCGGTGACCCACACGGTTCCGTCGGGCGCTGCGAACAGGCCGTGCGGCCAACTGAACAGGCCGGAGCCGAAGCTCACCACCAGGCGTCCCGTCGCATCGAATTTCTGGATCGGTGCAACGTTCGAACCGTCGCAGCTTTTGCCGCCGCAACGGTCGAACACCCAGACGCTGGTGCCGTCGCGATCGACGTCGACGCCGATCGCCATGCCCCAGTGCCGGCCTTCCGGAAGCTTCGCCCAGTCGTTGACGACGTGAAACGGATTGGGCGCGCCGTTCGGATCGTCCGCTTGGGCTTGCCGACCGGTGATGGCGAAAGCCGCGGCGAGCGCCGCGACGACCAAGCCGAGACATAGCGCAATTCTTGGCGTTATTCTCGCGCGATGGCGCATGACGAATTCCTCCGGTGAAAATGCGCGTGCACCTTGACGGCGTCTGTGCGCGGAGTTGGCAATGCTTGGATTGGATCGTGACACAAAACGTTTCAATTGCAATACAATACCGTGCGGGCGCTATTGCCTGCACAGTCGGACGCGACGCTTGGATTTTTGGAACGGGTAGGTGTTGTAAGTCGATGGCGGTTCTATCGCGACCTAATCGCGGCCGGATCGCGCGGCGGTTTTGTCTCGACGTGAATTGGCTGGCGCAACTCGCCCCAGCACGCCGCGGTACCCATTATTGACGACCAGAATGCGACCCACAGAAGGGCAGGCATGACCATTTCTCCTCTGCGGATCGGTCACGATTGAACTTCGATCAGATAACGCCTCGGCATCTTCACAGTTCCTAAAGCAAGGCGAGACACAGATGCGTGATCGGACGGAACTAAAAATAGGCGTGGTCGGCGGCGGCTTGATGGGCCACGGCATCGCTTATCTGCTCGCCGCCGCGGGACATCAAGTCGCCGTGTTCGAGCCGGCAGCGGACATCCGTGCATCGCTGGCGGCGCGATTGCGGGCGATCGTCGATCTGCTCGACGACGATCCCGCGCTGCTCAAAAGAATCGAGGTTTTCGATTCGCTCGCGCCAGCGATGCTGGGTGCGGCATTCGTCTTTGAGGCCGCGCCGGAAAAGTTGTCGCTGAAGCAGCGCATTTTCGCCGAGCTTGAAAGCGCCGTCGCGCCGGAGGCAATACTCGCCAGCAACAGCTCGGCGATCCCGTCGACCGAGATCGGACGCCACCTGAAGCATCGCCAACGCGTCATCGGCACCCATTTCTGGAATCCGCCGCATCTGGTGCCGTTGGTCGAAGTCATTCAGAACGAAAAAACCAGCGATGATGTCGTGCGCCGGACGATCGAGCTGCTGCGCCACGCCGGAAAAACGCCCGTCCACGTGCGGCGCGACGTTCCGGGCTTTGTCGGCAACCGGCTGCAGCATGCGATGAAGCGCGAGGCGATTGCGCTTATCGCCGCCGGCGTCTGCGACGCCGAGACCGTCGATATTGTGGTGCGCGAAGGCTTCGGCGCGCGTACCGCCGTGCTCGGGCCGATGGAGCAGGCCGACCTGGTCGGGCTCGATCTCAACCTCGACATCGCCGAAGTGCTCTACGAGCATCTCGACCGCACGCCCGGCCCGCATCAATTTCTGCGCGACAAGGTCAAGGCCGGCAAGCTCGGTATGAAGACCGGCGAAGGCCTGCGCAAGTGGACGCCGGAGGCGGCCGACGCAGTCCGCACGCGTCTGTCACGCTTTCTCGCCGAGCAGGCGAAGGCGCGAAAGCCGGAGCGATCCTAGACTACGCCTCGTAATTGTGGACGAAGTCTTCCGGCACGTTCGGACCCCAGGCGTAGAACGAATCCTCCGCCAGATGATCGCCGCTTGGCCAATCCGTCGTCGCCGGGATGTAGTCGATATCGGCGGAGTATTCGGAAAAGCTGCCCCACGGATCCTGGACATAGTGGAAGTAATTCGAGCCGAGGACGTGGCGGCCCAATCCCCAGCCCTTGGCGAAACCCTTATCCAGCATGTGCATCGCGCCAGCGCCGATCTCATCGACCGAGCCGACGTCCCAGCTGAAATGATGATGGCCGGGCGCGTTCGAACGCGCGAATGCGATCATGTGGTGATCGCTGCCGTGGATGCCGTGGAGGAAGGCGATGTTGTCGCCGGAATGGTCGGACAGTCGAAGACCGAGAACGCGCGTGTAAAACTCGATCGCTTTGCGCACGTCGCGCGTAAACATCAGGACGTGTGCGAGACGGCGCGGCCGGGTATGCGGCGTTTTGCTGCGATACGGCGCGCCGCGTTCGCCGGGGCCGGCCGAGCGAAACGTGAACCGGCTTTTTTCGTCCGGCGACGACTTTGCCGCAACCTTGATCTCGACTAGTACGCCGTCGTGATCGTGGAACCACAGCCCGTTCGAACTCGATTCCCGGCGGCGGATCGAGGCGCTTCACGCCCATCGCTTGCAGGCGCTCGGAGAATTTCTCGATATCGTCTTCGAACGCGCCGAATGAGACGTAGCCGAATTTCTTGCGCGGGCCTTCGCCGATGCTGCCCCAGATATGGGGCTGCTCGAACGTGCTGAGCGTCAGCAGGTTGCCCTTTCGGCCGACGTTGAGGCCGAACTCGCCGTAGAAATTTTGCGCCACCGCAAGATCGGGGACCGCAAAATGAAAGTGATCGATGGAATGAACGCCGAGTTCGCCTGGACGGCGAGTCGGCTTGATGAATCCCTGGATTGCCGTCATCGCATATCGTCTCCCGTTCCGGCGCTTCACCCCTGGCAACGTAAGCGTAGCAAGCCACAATAAATATTATTGTCAATAAAATATTTTTTGCTTGCCTTTGTAGTTTCGACTGAACAAACTCGCTGAATGAACAAACTTGCGACCTTTGACCGAGCGGCAACCCAGTCCGATCAGGCATATGAGGCGTTGTTGGCCGAAATCCTGGACTGCCGACTCGCGCCAGGGGCCAAGATCACGATCAGCGATGTCGCCGGGCGTCTCGCCTTCAGCCCGGGTGCCGTGCGCGAGGCGCTGTCGCGTTTGTCGGCGGAAAAGTGGACGGTGGCGACCGCCCAGAAAGGCTACTCGGTCTCACCGGTTTCGATTGAAGAACTGCGGGATCTGACACGGACGCGCATCATCATCGAACAGATTTGCCTTCGTTCGGCGATCGCGCACGGCGACGTCGAATGGGAAACCTCCGCCGTCGCCGCCTATCATCGCCTGCATCGTATCCCTCTGCTGCTTACTGAGAACAGCGCGCGGCTAAATCCCGCTTGGGCTGCCGCGCATACCACGTTTCACACGGCGCTCGCGGCCGGCTGCGACAGTCAGTGGATGCTGACACTTCGCGCCATGCTCTATGCGCAGAGCGAGCGCTATCGCCACTTGTCGGTGGCGCTGCGCCGTGAAAATCGCGACGTCGATGCCGAGCACGAGGCGATTTTGAGCGCTTGCCTCGCCCGCGATGCCGACCGCGCCGCCGGATTGATCGAAGACCACCTGCAGCGAACTTCCGACATTCTTGTGACTTCACCGCTACTGCGCGACGGAACGGGCGCGCGAGGAGATGTGCCATGAGTTCAAGCAACTGCACTACGCAGCATCGCGGCGCCTTCGGTTGTCGAGCTCGTCGCGCGCGCGAGCTGGCGCCTCTCTTGCGCAAGAATGCCGCCGCCGGTGAAGCCAACCGGCGCGTCGAGGAGGAAAGCATTCAAGCCCTGCGCAAGGCGGGGCTGATGAGGGTTTGTACCCCGAAGCGCTACGGCGGCTGGGAAATGAGTACACGTGCGATGCTCGACGTCAGCTCGGCCATTGCCGAAGGCGATGGTGGCGCCGGTTGGGTTGTGAACCTCAACAATATCTGCTGCTGGCTCACCAGCCTTTATCCGGTCAAGGCGCAGGACGAGGTCTTTGGCGCCGATCCCGACGCGTCTGTGTCCGGCGTCTTGAACCCGACTGCGGAAGTGAAGAAGGTGAAGGACGGCTTCCGCGTCACCGGCACGTGGCACTACAATTCAGGCGGCTGGCATGCTCAGTGGGCGGTGCTCGGCATGCCGGTCGTCAACGACGCCGGAGAGTCCATCGATCAGGGTCTTGCCCTGTTCCCGATGGCCGACCTGGAACGCGTCGACACATGGTTCGTTGCTGGCATGAAATCCTCGGGCAGTATTTGTCTCAAAGCCAACGATGTTTTCGTGCCCGATCATCGCATCTTTTCGGTGCCGCGCGCGATTGAGGGCGAATATCCGACGGAAACGAAAGCGCAAGAACCGTTCTACCGCTCGGCCTTCGTTCCGATCCTGTCCATCATTCTGGTCGGGCCGATCCTCGGATTGGGCCGGGCGGCGCTCGATTTCGTCCGGCAAAAGGCGTCGACACGCACAATCGCCTACACCTTCTTCGAAAAGCAAAGTTCATCTGTTGCATTCCAGTTGCAGATCGCCGACGCCGCATTGATGATCGACACCGCCCACTTCCATGCCTACCGGGCCGCCGACGACATCGACGAGGCCGCGGCGCGCGGCGTCTATCCCGATATGTTGACACGCGCGCGCGTTCGTGCGGACACTGGCTACGTGGTCGAGAAGATTACCCAGGCGATCGACAAGCTCCTGTTCGCGCACGGATCCGCGGGCTTTGCCGATGCAAGCCCGCTGCAACGGATATGGCGCGACGCGGCTGTCGCCTCTCGACATGCAGTCGTCCTGCCGCCGATCGGCTATGAACTCTATGGCAAGGCTTTGCTCGGTGTTGAAAACAACATCACGCCCCTGATCTGAGGGCGCATCTTAGACTTTAGACGCAGTTGCCGCGGCGCGCCGTGACAAGCTGCGCCTTGACCGTCCCAAAAGCCGGGCAGAAAATGCCCGCGAGTACGCTTGCGCCATCTGATGGTGGGCTCGCAAACCGGCTTTGGGAGGATTCAAAACATGCTGAACATCAATACGCTCGTACGTCGCCGCACCTTACTGCAGGGAGGTCTTGCGCTCGGCGCCAGCCAAGCCATCGGCGCGCCATTCGTCGTCAGGGCGCTCGGCGACGAGCCAGTCAAGATCGGCATGGTCAATCCGCTGACCGGCGTGCTGTCCGCTCTGGCGCAGAGTGAAGTCGATGGCGCCAAATATGCCACGGCCGAAGTGAACAAGAAGGGCGGAATTCTCGGCCGCCAAGTCGAGCTTCTGGTCGAGGACTCTGCGAACGACGTCGGCACCGGCGTGCAGAAAACCCGCAAGCTGATCGACCGCGACCAGGTCGCCGTCATCCTGGGCGACGTGAATTCAGGCATCGCCTACGCCATGTCGCAGGTGACCAACGAAAAGAAGGTTTTCCATATCGTACCGGGCGGTCATACCGACCCGATCACCGGCACCAATTGCAAATGGAACGTATTCCGGGTCTGCAACACGACAACGATGGACGCCGAAGCGGTCACCCCTGAACTGGTGAAAAAATTCGGCAAGAAATGGTTCTTTGTCACGCCGGATTACGCATACGGCCATACGCTGCAAGATGCCTTCATCAAGGCGCTGAAGAAAGCCGGCGGCACCTATGACGGCGACATGCTGCCGATCAACAATACCGATTTCTCCGCCACCCTGATCAAGGCCAAGGCCTACAAGCCGAATGTGCTGCTCAACAATATGGGCGGGCTCACGCAGATCAACTGCATGAAGCAATTCACCCAATTCGGCATGCAGAACGAAATGGGGCTCGGCGGCGCGCTGTTCGAATTGGAAAGCATCAAGGCTTGCCCGCCGGAGGCGCAAACCGGCTGGTGGGATATGGAGTGGTGGTGGAATCAACCGAACGTACCCGAAGTGGTGAAATTCGTCGGCGAGTACCGCGCCGCGAACAACAAGACGCCCTCGGCCCGCGACTGGTTCGGTTATGTGTCGGTGCACACCGTACGGCTCGCCGCCGAAAAGGCGAAATCGCTCGAGGGACCGAAGCTGGCTCTGGCGTTGGAGGACATGGAATTGCCGCCTGACGTGGCACTACAGCCCGGCAAGGTGGTTTATCGCAAAGGCGATCACGAACTGATGCCCAATATCTTTGTCGGCGAAATGCATTCGCCGAAGGGCGCTCCCGACGACGTGTTCACGGTCTCCACGCTGGTGCCGGGCGAACAAGCCGCCGGGTCGGTTGCCGATACCGGATGCAAGATGGTTGAACCAAGCTAACAAACCTCTGGCATCCCGCCGCGCAATTCCGAGCCTGACGCGCCGATGACTCAGCTCATTCTGTTCAATGTGACTAATGGGCTGATTATCGGCGCGTTCTACGTGCTCATGGCGCTCGGTCTGTCGCTCATTCTCAATCTGTCGAACGTCATCAACTTCGCGCACGGCAATTTCCTGGCGCTGGGCGGCTACCTCGCTTTTACGCTGTCGCCCACGCTGGGTTATTGGGGGGCGCTGTTGGTCTCGCCGCTCCTCACGGCGCTGATCGGGTTGGCCGTCGAGCGGCTGATGATCCGCCGCATCTACAATCGCGACCCGGTCTATAGTCTGCTGCTCACCTTCGGGCTCGCCTTCGTGATGCAGGACGCGGCGCGCTATATCTGGGGCCCGAACGGCCTGCCGATGGGCTTGCCCGCCGCTCTGGCGCAGCCCATCACCAGCGAGCTGTTTTTCATCACCTATTACCGCATCTTCATGGTGACGGTGGTCATCGTCGCCGTGGCCGGGCTGTTCGCCTTCCTGCGCTACACCCGCGTCGGCTTGCGCATCCGCGCCGGAACGTTCGACCTCGAAACGGTGTCGACGTTGGGCGTCAATGTTCGTCATCTTCGAACGTTCAATTTCGCCTTGGGCTGCCTGTTGGCGGGCCTGAGCGGCGTGCTTGCCGCCGGGCAGATCGGCCTCAATCCCAATATGGGCGACGAGCTCCTGATGCCGAGCTTCATTGCCATCATCGTCGGTGGCGTCGGCAGCCTGATCGGCACCCTGTTCGGCGGGTTGTTGATCGGCATGGCAGCGGCGTTGACCACGGTGGTCTATCCGTCGGCCAGCGAGGCCGTGATCTATGCGATCTTGATGGCGGTGCTTCTCGTCCGGCCGCGCGGACTCGTCGGCGAGGAAGGGATGCTGTCATGACCATGGCGATCGCCTCCCTTGGCGGACGTCTGCCGACCGTGGCGGGGCGTCGCGAACTGATGCTGGTCGCAATCTGGTCGGTGCTGCTGCTGGTGCCGTTCTGGCTGCCGCTGCTCGGCGGTTACACCGCGCTCGCCGGACGCGTGCTGGTGTTCGGGCTGGCGGCGATGGGGCTCAATATGCTGTTGGGCTTCACCGGCGTGTTGAGCTTCGGGCACGCCGCCTATTTCGGGCTTGGCGCCTACGGCGCCGGCCTCACGCTGCGCTATCTCGTGCATTCCACTCCGCTCGCCATGCTCGCCGGCACTTTGCTCGGTGGCGTGGCCGGCAGTTTGTTCGGCATGCTGATCGTGCGCCGCCGCGGCGTTTACTTCGCGATGTGCACGATCGCCTTCGGCCAGCTCTGGTACTACCTCGCTTATAGCTGGAATAGCTTCACCGGCGGCTTCGATGGGTTGCGCGATTTTCAGCGCGAGCCGATTGGGCTCGGCCCGTTCACGCTGCACATCGAGGATGGCGGGACGACGTTTTACTACTTTCTCTTGGCCGTCTTCGCCGTGGCGGTGGCGTTGATGGGTGTGCTGCTGCGCTCGCCGTTCGGCCGCACCTTGCTGGCGATCCGCGAGAACGAGCGCCGCGCGCGCTTCCTCGGCATTCCGGTGGAACGACATATCTGGCTGTCGTTCTCGATCTCCTGCTTCTTCACCGCGCTTGCCGGCACGCTGTACGCATTGCTCAACAATTTCGCCGATCCGCTGACGCTGCACTATTCGTTATCCGGATATTTTGTCGTCATGACGGTGATCGGCGGAATGCGCACCTTCTGGGGACCGCTGCTCGGCGCGGCGGTGTTTGTCGTGTTGCAGGACTACATCTCGTCGATGACGGTGAACTGGATGTCGTTCGTCGGCGCCGTTTTCATGCTGGTCGTGCTGTTCTTCCCGCGCGGCCTCCTCGGCGCGCTCCGGCGGCGCGTCAAAGCATAGCAACGCGCTAGAGCGCAATCGTTTCAGATTGAATCGATTGTCGCTCTAGCATTTTGATGGAGCACGATCTTTTTGGAAAACCGGTTTCCACTTTTCCGGATCATGCTCTAATACGGCAGCCCGGCATATTGCTCCGCCAGCGACGCCTGGGCGCTCTCCGAGCCGCACAGATAATCGAACTGGTTGAGCCGCATCTGTTCCTCGAACGGCGTTTCACCGGGAAAGCGGTGCACCAGCATCGTCAGCCACCACGACATTCGCGCGGCGCCCCACACCCGGAGCAGCGCCGTCTCGGAATAGGTTTCGAGGTCATGCGTCCCGCCGTTGCGATAAAATTCGATCAACGCGCGGGACAGATAAAAGACATCCGAGATTGCAAGGTTGAGTCCTTTCGCTCCGGTCGGCGGCACGATGTGTGCGGCGTCGCCGGCGAGGAATAACGCGCCATAGCGCATCGGCTCGGCGACGAAGCTGCGCAGCGGCGCGATGGATTTTTCGATCGATGGGCCGGTGACGATCTGCTCCGCCATGTCTTGCGGGACCCGCGCCTTGAATTCCCGCCAGAAGCGCTCGTCCGGCCAGTTCGCGATATCGTCGTCGAGATCGCACTGGATGTAGTAGCGGCTCAGCATCGGGTTGCGCATCGACGCCAGCGCGAAACCGCGGCTGTGATAGCAGTACACCATGTCCGGATACGGCGGCGTCTCCGACAGGATGCCGAGCCAGCCGAACGGATAGCCCTTCTCATAGGTCTTGAGCACCGAGGCCGGGATCGACGTCCGGCTGACGCCGTGAAAGCCGTCGCAACCGGCGACATAATCGCAGTCGATCCGCGTCGTGGAGCCTTCTTTCTCGTAGGTCACATAAGGCCGGCTCGACGTGAGATCGTGCAGCTGCACATTGGCCGCTTCGTCGATCACCTTGCCGCCGGCCGCGCCGCGCGCCGCATAAAGATCTTCGGTCAGCGCGGTCTGGCCGTAGGTCATCATGATCTTGCCGGTGAACCTCTTGGTGTCGATGAAAAACCGCTTGCGGCCTTCCCAGGCGATGCCTGAGCCGTTGTGCGGGTGACCCTCGCGGTCCATGCGTGCGCCAAGCCCGATTTCGCGCAGAAGATTGACGCTGCCGTTCTCCAGCACGCCGGCGCGAATCCGCTGCATGACATGGGCCCGGCTCTGCCGTTCCAGCACGATGCTGTCGATGCCGTTGCGGTCGAGAATATGCGACAGCAGCATGCCGGCCGGGCCGCCGCCGATGATGGCGACTTGAGTGTGCATATTTTCTTATTAGCACCGACCATCGGCATTGAAAGACAGCGCCGTCGCCGATGCGAAAATTGAACTCCGAACAATCCGATTTGTTATGTGCGGCCGGACAAATTCCCGGTTTTGTACCGCCCCGATCAGGCTCCTGCGATTCCCATCGCCTCGACGAAAGCACGCCGCACCTCCGGCGGCTGGCCGTAATGGTGGCGAAATTCCTTCAGCCGCTGGCGCAGAAGCGGGTCCTTGTCGAATTCGGCAAGCGTGAGGCCCTCGGTGTTGAGCTCGCGCGCCATGTTCGGCAGCGCAATGCAGGCCGCGGCGTTGGCGCTGCGGATCACGCCGGCCGGTTCCCTGCCGGCCGCGATCGCCTCGATCTCCTGGAAAAAACGGTTGCGCATCATGGTGATGCCGATATCGCTCGAGCGCAAATTCTCCTTGGTGCGGTCGGCAATGCGGCCCTGGCCGACCCAAGCGATGATGTCCTGGTTGATGACATGGCTCGAAATCCAGCGGCCGTTTTCGTCTTTGATCGGACTGATCCAAGCCGGCACGCGCTCCTGAACGTAGGGTTCGCGGCCCTTCGGCACCCGCATGAAGAACCAGGCTACGCTCAAAGTATTTTCGTCGTCGACCGGCACGCGCCACTCGAAATGGCTGCCGAGAAAGAAGCCGTTCGGCCACAATGCGACACGGCCCACGGTCCAATAGCGGTCCTGTTCGCTCTGGCCTTCGCGCACGCGCTTGTAGACGAAGCCATGCTCGAATTCTTCGAATTTGAGCTTGAGATGTTTCGGCGCCGTATTGGCGTTGCCGCCGCGCAGCCGGCCACCCCAATTGTCGTGCATCCATTCGAAATGCACGGGATCGATGGAATTTTCCTGACATTGAAACCAATTGCACGGAATGTCAGCAAATACGACTTCGCGAAATCCGTTGGCCCAGGTGAACGGCTCCCACACCGGCAGTTCCGGCGCCGGCAGCGGTCCGAGATAGGCGAAGAGGAGCCCGGCGCATTCCTTCACCGGGTAGGCCTTGGTATCGCAGCCGGCCTTCGACGGTTTCGGGCTCGCGGTGTCTTCGTAGGGCTGTTCCAGACAGCGGCCGGTCTCATTGACCAGCCAGCCGTGGTAACTGCAGCGGATGCCGCTGTCCTCGACCCAGCCGTAGGACATGTCGGCGCGGCGATGCGGACAATGGCGGTCGATGAGGCCGTAGCGGCCGCGCAAATCCTTGTAGAGAACGAGATCCTCACCCAGCAGCCGGACGGTCTTGATCGGGTTAGCCTCGAATTCGCTAGCGCCCGCGATAGGCTGCCAGTAGCGGCGCAGCAGTTCGCCCATCGGCGTGCCGGGTCCGACGCGCGTGAGCATTTCGTTACGGGCGGCAGTGAGCAAGCTTCCCTCCGTGATGGTGGTATCGGCGGACGATTATTTCATCTCTTGCCGCGGTCGGGGAGGGGAGGTTTCGTCGGCGCGGCGCAACCGGCCGGATCGCGCTGCCCCCTGTGCGTTTCCGGGCAATTGCATCAAATCAAGGATGATTTCTTATCGGCCATTCAATCGTTCTGATGTTTTATGGTGCGATGCGCGCGGCTGGAACGAGCCCACACACGGCGTCATGGCTCGTGGAACCTGATCGCGTCGCCGCGCATCACCGTAGACACGGCCGCGCGGGGCGGCGGCACGAGGCGACATCGCGCCGGGCGGTCGTCGTCTCCTCGGTGTTTCTGGTGCTGTTTACGACGGCGTTAATGGTTGGCGGCCACGCCGCGATCGATCCGCTCATGCGCATGGTCGCGGCCGGGCACGGGCACGATATTACGGTAGTCGGCGACGTCATCTTTCCAATGCCCGACGGCCAGTATTGCCGGCACATGTCCTTTGACAATGCGACGGCTGAGATGATCGAGGGCACTATCGAGCGTTGCCCTGACAAGGCCGTCGGCGCTGCGGGCCGCCGCACCGGCCGCGGCTTCACCTGGGGCGAGCACTAAATATTTTCGAGCGGCCCGGATAATCTTATCAGTTCGCGTCGCTGCCGTGACGGTTCCATGCCGGCCGCGTCTTAGACCGTACTTTCGCCACCTTTGGACAAATAGGTGTCGCTGCGGCGGACGGGGCGATATGCAAAGCTTGCGGATAAGTCCTCGGCGGCACCTTGCACCGCCGTCTTTGTCGCGCTCGAATGAGATTCTCAAATACCGGGGAAATGCCCATGCGGATCGTGCGTTTTGTCTGTTTGTTGGCGCTATTGGCCGGCGCCTCGCTTCATCGTCTCGATAGCGCGAACGCCCAGGCCAGCCCAGAAGTCCAACAGGCCTGCACGCCCGACGCCATGCGGCTATGCTCGGAATTCATTCCGGACGTGCCGAAGATCACCGCCTGCATGAAGGCAAAACACGCGCAGCTGAGCGAAACCTGCCGCATCGCGATGCGCGGCGGCAGGCATGGGGAGAGGCATGTGGTGCACTATCGCAGGCGGGGACATTGCGACAAGTTCACTCACATTTGCAGCTAATCGCGCAATGCTGCGGCGCCTCGTCCGGCTATTTTACCGGCCAGCACTCGAATACGCTCGGCTGAATGGAAAGCTCTTTGCTGCTGCACAAATAAACTTCCTTGTCCTTCTGCAGAACCAAGGTGCCGACAACGCCGGATTGGCCGGTCGCGGCCTTTATTTCGAATCCTTCCGCAGTCAACGTTGACATTGGAACTAATCTTGTCACTGGTTGCTGCGCGCCGGCCGGCTGCGAAACCACACTCGACACGCTCACCAGCACCGCGAGGAGCAGGCACTTTCTGGCAAGAGCACGTTGTTGCACCATGCCGCCCTCCGTCCCGGGCTAATTCTGCGGCATCGCCGCGATGCCGAGCGTCTTGGCAAAGGCTGCAACCGCGGCGCGCTGCTGGTCGATCGATTTGGCGAATTCCTCAGGACCGCCGACATTGACCAGCTGACCCGTGGCCGCCAGCCGATCCTTGATGGTCGCATCGGCCACCGCTCCGACGTCGGCGGTGATCCGTTGGCGGAGCGCGAGCGGCATGCCGGTCGGTCCGAACAAGCCGACCAAACCGTCCAGCGTCAGCGCCGGATAACCCGCTTCCTTCACCGTCGGCAGATCCGGCTCGGTCGGCGCGCGCGCAGTATTGGTCACGGCGAGAAGCTTGATCTTTCCGGATTGCAGTTGCGGCCGCACGATCGCCAGCGCCAACTCGTAGACCTGGACACGACCCTCCGCGAGGTCGTTGGCCGCATCTACCGGATTTTTGTACGCGACTTTGCTGATGTCCAACCCTTCCTCTTTGAGCCATCCGGCAAACATGAAATCGAGCGCGCCGGTCACGCCGGCCCAATTGAGCTTGCCCGGCTCGCTGCGGGCGAGCGCGACAAGCTGGTCGAGTGAATTAACGCCGAGACTTGTCGGCACCGAGACGGCGATGATCGTGTTGGAGATCCGCGTGATCGGCACGAGATCGTCTGGTCGATACGGCAGATGATCGTGCAGGAACGGATGCGCGGTAAACGAGGAGGTCGGCGCAAACAGCAGCACGTGATCGTCGTGCGCGGCAACGAAGGCGTTGATGGCGACGATGCCGTCGCCGCCGGGACGGTTTTCGACGACCACCGGCTGGCCCCAGCGCTTGCTAAGCCGGTCGGCAAACAGCCGCGCCTCGATATCGGAGCCGCTTCCCGGTCCGAGGGTGAGGATGAATTTCACCGTCCGGGTCGGCCAATCCGATGCAGCCGATGCCAGCGGTATTCCGGCTGCGAAGCGCAGAACGGCAAGGAGGCTCAATGCGGCAGCAAAAATATGACGCAGCTTTGTGCGCATAACTTTCCTCCGTTCGACTTCGCTGCGCCGTTCGAGCCGCTGTCAGCTTTCCAGCCCGGTCGGTACGTTTTTGTTCTCGCTCGCAAGCTTCATCCCGGCGGCGAGCGCCATGGTTTCTGCCAACGCCGCGAAATCCTTCTGCAGATATTCTTGCGGATTTTTCTGCAGTGTGGCAGCGCCGAAATGGCTTTGCAGCATTTCGCGGGTCGCCGCCGTCACCGGCATCGGCACGTCCATTTCGCGGGCGAGATCGAGGCCCAAATCGAGATCCTTGCGAAGCAGTTCCGGCGTGAACGTGGTCGTCCAATCGAGATTGACCAATGCCGGCGACTTATAGCGGGTGAACATCGAGCCCATCACGCCGTTATTGAGGAAGGCAAGAAAAGCATGGCGCGGCACGCCCATCTTGTTGGTGAGGAGCGTGATTTCGATCAGGTTCTCGATGACGACGCCGAGCATGACGTTATGGGCGATCTTGCAGACACGCGCCAATTCGCCGTCGCCGACATAGGTTACGCCGCGCGGCGCGAATACCTCGATCAAGGGCATGGCGATTTTGCATGCGGCTTCGGGACCCGACACGACGGCGGAGAGCTTGCCGGCCTTGATCACCTTGGCATTGCCGCTCACCGGCGCGGCAATGAAATCGGCGTCGAATTGCTTGAGCTTGTCGCGGATTTCGGCGGATTCCGCGACTGCGATGGTCGAGCAGTCGACCACGATCGGCGGCATCTTGCCGCCCTGGCGGCACACCCCGGTCTTGCCGTACAGCACCTCCTGGACATCCTCCCCGGTGGCGACAATCGAGAACAGCACATCGACGTCTTTAAGATCGGACAGGCGATCGACCACCTTGCCGCCGATCTGCGCCAGCGGTTCGGCTTTGGCGCGGGTGCGGTTCCAGATCGAAACATCATGGCCGGCCTTGATGAGCCGCTCGGCCATCGGAAAGCCCATGCGGCCCATGCCGATCCAGCCGATCTTCTGGGTGTTCTTCGTGGCCATGCCCTGCTCCTGTGTCGAAATTCCTTGCGGTTGCGGGCTTTCCTAGCATAGGGCGCGGCCGCCGCAACGCCCGCGCCAACGCGGCTGCTTGTCCTCGGGCGCGGCGCAACATTATCCTGACAATGCATGCATGATGTTGTCGATAACCTCGCAGCCACGCCACTTGGCGGCGATGCCGGCCCATTCCGGCGCGCGGCGCGCAACGCGTTTCCCTTCGTGGTGGTTGGAGCGATGTGGGAGGCGGTTGCGCATCTCGGCCTGTTCCCGGCACAATTTTTCCCGTCGCTGGAGACCGTCGCCGCCACATTCGTGCGGCTCACGCTCAATGGCGTTCTGCCGCATCACGCCCTGGCGACGCTCGTCCGGCTCAGCGCCGGCTTTATTCTCGCGGCGTTGGCGGGCGTCACAATCGGCATCCTCATGGGACGATCGCGCCGCGCCGAGGACATTTTGCTGCCGCTCGTGAGCATCGGCGCGCCGATCCCCGGTCTCGCTTACGCGCCGCTGTTCCTATTGTGGTTCGGTCCCGGCGATGTTTCGGCGGTCGTGCTGGTCGCGTTCGTTTCCGCGTTTCCCATTGTCTATAATTGCTGGACCGGCGTGAAAGCGGTCAAGGAAATCTGGCTCCGCTCCGCGCAGGCTATGGGCGCCGACGACCGGCTCCTGTTCAGTCATGTCATCCTCCCCGGAGCGCTGCCGTATATCCTGACCGGCCTGCGGCTCGGTCTGGCGCAGGCGTGGCGTATTCTGGTTGCCGTCGAAATGCTTGCCGCGGTGCCTTGGGGATTGGGCTGGCTCATTTTCGGCGCTCAGGAATTTCTCAACACCGACGTCATGCTCGCCGGCATCGCGGTCATCGCTGTCATCGGACTGATGCTGGAGAAGCTGGTGTTTCAGCGGCTCGAGGAGTTCACCGTAGTGCGCTGGGGCATGATGTCATGACCGGCGATCGGGCAACTCTTTCGCGCTATCGTTCGGTACGACGCGGGGCGCTGACGCTCCTAGCGGTCGCCGCGGCCTATGAGGCGATTGCGCGCAGCGGCTATTTTGCGCCCGCTTTGATGCCGCCGCTTGGAACCGTGGCGCGCACGCTTATTGATTCCATCCTCGACGGCAGCATGCTGCGGCACGCCGCTTTCACGCTCTATCGCGTACTGTGCGGATTTAGTCTCGCCATTTTCATCGGCCTGCCATTGGGTGTGCTGATGGGCCGCTTTCGCGCCGTCGAGAATTTCGTTCTGCCGCTGTCCAGCGCGCTGATGCCGATCCCGTCATTGGCTTGGATTCCGCTATTCATCCTGTGGTTCGGTCTTGGCAATACGGTGACGATCATCATCGTGTTTTACGCCGCGCTGTTTCCGATGCTGCTCAACACCTGGACCGGCGTTCGCTCCGTCAACCCGATCTGGCTGCGGGCGGCCGGCGCGATGGGCGCCGACGAACGCGCTTTGTTCTGGAAAGTCATCATTCCCGGCGCTTCACCGTTCATCATCGCCGGTTTGCGGCAATCGTTCTTGCGGTCCTGGATTGCGGTCATCGGCGCGGAAATGCTGGCGGGTTCCGATTGGGGACTGGGCTGGGTGATTTTCGACGCCAAGGAATTTCTCAACACCGACATGATGCTGGCTTCGCTTATCGTCATCGGCTGCATCGGGTTCGCCGCCGAGCGTCTCGTCTTCGGCACGATCGAGCGCGCCACGATTTATCGCTGGGGCATGGCGCGGTCGGCGAAGGGGTAGCAACGCACGGGCGCTAATCCGCTCGTCCCCGCGAAAGCGGGGACCCAGTTCGCGAGTCTTTAGCGTGTAAGCTGGATTCCCGCGTCCGCGGGAATGAGCGAGACTGTCATTCCGGCTTCAAGTCTCCATCCTTGATGATGCCCTTGTATCGTTCAACGTCGGCGCGAACGAAAGCGGTGAATTGATCAATCGACAACGCCGACACTGCTGCGCCGGTCGCCTCCAGCCTCGACTTGATGTCAGGTTCGAGCATGACCTTGTTGATCGCGGCATTGAGTCGTTTGGTCAGGTCCATCGGCAACCCGCGCGGTCCGAAGAATCCAGCCCACAGCGTGAAATCGAAATTGGACATGCCGGTGACCTCAGCCACCGTCGGCATATCGGGCGCCATCGGCGAGCGCTTGGCCGTCGAGACTGCAAGCATTTTGATCTTGCCGCTTTGCATCAGCGGCACCGCGCCGGGATAGCCGGGAAAATAGAAGTCGACCTGTCCCCCCGCCACATCGGTCAGTGCCGGCCCGGCTCCTTTGTACGGCACGTGAACGAGCTTGCTGTCGATCTTGAGCCGCAACAGCTCGCCGGTGAGATGACCGGGCGTACCAATACCGGCCGAAGCATAAGTGAGCGGCTGATTGGCGCGCAGCGCTGTCAGCCATTGCGCCGCTGTGGAGTAGGGTGAGTTGGGTGGTACGACCAGCGCCAGCGGCACGACACCAGCAAGCGCGATCGGCTGCAAATCCTTCATCGCGTCGTAGCCGACGTCCTTCATGAAATAGGGATTGATGGCGATCTCGGGCGTTTGACCGACGGTCAAGGTGTAGCCGTCGGGCGCGGCGTTGACGACGTCGCGCGCCCCGATCGTACCGCCGGCGCCGGATCGGTTCTCCACCACTACCGATTGACCAAGCTCGATGGAAAGTTGCCCGGCGATGATGCGGCCGATGATGTCGCCGGTACCGCCGGGCGGAAAACTGACGATCAGGTGGATTGGACGGCTCGGGTAACTCTGCGGCCAAGCCGGCAGCGCCGCGGCCGCAATCCCGGCCGCAAGCGTTGCAGTCGCGATGGCGCGCATGCCTGAAAACATTCTCATGACCGCGCTCCTGCTTCGCACTGGCTGTGGCCGAGGGCTTCTGGCACAAAGCGCGCGCATGCGCGCCGACGGTGGGACGCATGTTAGTTGCGAGGAAGCGGCATAGGAAGCGGCGATGGCTCATATCGAGGCGCGCGACATTACGCTGACCTATGCCACGCCCGGCGGCGCGGTCCCCGGCGTCCGCGGCGTGAGCTTCGCCATGGCGGCATCGGAATTCCTCTGCATCGTCGGACCGAGCGGGTGCGGCAAGTCGACGCTCCTCAACATCATCGCCGGCTTTCTCACGCCGAGCGCAGGCGAAATCCGCATCGGCGGCGCACCGGTCAAGGGCTACGGCATGGACCGCGGCGTGGTGTTTCAGGACTTCGCCCAGCTGTTTCCGTGGCGCACCGCGCTCGGCAATGTGACCTTCGGGCTGGAAATGAAAGGCGTGCCCAGGGCCGAGCGCGAGGTCATCGCGCTCGAACAGCTCCGCCTCGTGAAGCTGGAAAATTTCGCGCGGTCCTATCCGCATCATCTGTCCGGCGGCATGCAGCAACGGGTCGCGATTGCGCGGGCTCTGGCGTACAATCCGGCGGTGCTGTTGATGGATGAGCCATTCGCGGCGCTCGATGCCTTGACCCGCGACGACATGCAGCGGCTGCTCGCCGAGGTGTGGCGAACGACGCGCAAAACGGTGATTTACGTGACCCACAATGTCGCCGAGGCGGTTTATCTTGCCGACCGGGTGGTGGTGATGACGCCGCATCCGGGGACGGTGAAAGCGGAAGTGCCCATTCGCCTGCCGCGCCCGCGCGATCCGCTCAGCGTCGAATTCCTCGAGCACCAGAAGGAGCTGCTCAAGCTCCTCGGCCAGGAGCGCAACGCGTGAGCTTCGCCGGACGAAGCGTGCTCGCTTTGCTGCTGGCGGTCGCCGGCATGGCGCAAACCGCCGCGCAGGAGAATTATCCCAATCGACCGATCCGGCTGATCGTGGGATTCGGCGCCGGCGGCCCGACCGATATTCCTGCTCGCTTCGTCGCCGACAAACTCGGCGCGGCGCTCGGACAGCCTGTCGTCGTCGAGAACAAGCCGGCCGCGGGCGGCATCGTCGCCACGCGCGACGTGATCGCACAGCCCGCGGACGGCTACACGCTCTTGCTGTGCACTCATTTCGAGGCGATTAACAACGCGGTCTACCGCAATGTCGGATTCAAGCTCAGCGACCTCGCCCCGATTTCGCTGATCGCCAAATATTATTACGGCCTGGCGCTGTCGAACGCGGTTCCGGCGGCGGATTTCAAATCGTTCGTCGCCTACGCCAAGGCCCATCCCGGCGAAGTCACCTACGCCACGGTCGGCACCGGCTCCGCACAGGAAGTCATCGCCCGGCAAATCGAGCAGGCCACCGGCGTCACCATGAACCGGATCCCGTTCCGCGGCGGCATTCAGGTGGTGCAGGAACTGATCGCGGGCCGCATCGGCTTTTACGTCTCGCCGACACTGGCGATATTGGCGCAATATCAGAGCAAGCAGCTCAAGATTATCGCCATGACCAGCCCGGAGCGGGTGCAGGGCCTTTCCGAAGTGCCAACACTGAAGGAGTACGGCATAAGCTTCGACCGTTTCGGCTGGCTCGGCATTTGCGCTTCGGCCGGCACACCGGAACCGGTCATCAGGACATTGCACGACAAAATCGTGCCGATCGTCGCCGGCGCCAATTATCGCGCGCTGGTCGACAAGGCCGGCACCATTGCCGTTTCATCGACGCCGCAGGAACTCCGCGCGGTCATGAACAAGACGCTCGACGACGTCGCTGCGAGCGTCAAGGAGTTCGGCATGCAGCAGGACCAGCCATAACGACAAGAGTGGAGGAAGGACAATGACGGAACGATCGGCGTTCACGCGGCGGCAATATCTGACGGCGGCGGGGGCCGGCGCGCTGGCGCTCCGCTTCGGCGCGGCGCGTCCGGCTGCGGCGGCCACAACGATCCGCCAGGGCTACCAGACCAACATCTGGGGTATGCCAACCTATTATCTGATGAAGTCGGGCTATCTGGAGAAGCACGGGATCGCCGTCGACGAATTTGCGGTGCCGTCCGGCAACATCACCATGCAGCAGATGGTGGCGCGTCAGGTCGACCTCGGCACTTATGCGGGTCCCTCATTCATCATCGGCAATGTCAAGGGCGGGCTGGTCGCGATTGCCATGATCGAGCACGTCGGCAAGACGGCGCGCATCACCGCGCGCAAGGATTTGAACATCACCAAGATCGAAGACTTGCGCGGCAAGCGGATCGCCAACCAGACCGGCTCGTCGGTCGGCAACGACCTTGTCGATATCGTCCTGCCGCATTACGGGCTCAACAAGGGCGACTACACCGAAGTGCGCATGGACGTGAACAATATGGTGGCCGCGCTCGCCGCCAAGACCGTCGACGCCATGGTCAACGTCGAGCCCTATAACGTCATCGCCGTGGCCGACGGCATCGGCGCCGATCTCGGGGACTTCTCGAGCTTCGACTCGATGCCGGTGTTCATGGCGGCGACGCCGGATTTCGTCGAGAAAAATCCCGACGCGGTGGTGGCTTATCTGAAAGCCTGGCTCGACGCTGCGAACGACTTCAAGAACAGCCCGCAGAAGGTCAACGACGTCATCTACAAGTTCTACGCCGACAAGGGTTACAAAATGTCGCCGCAGACATTCGCCACCGCAATGTCGCGCGTCGAGGTGAGCCCCGGATTTCCCGACAACCTGAAACCCTATATGCAGCAGCAGGCGGAAATTCTGGTGAAAAGCAACATCATCCACGCCATTCCGGATTGGAGCGCCGCGTTGCGCCCGGAATTTATGGAGAAAGCCAAGGCGGGCGCTTGAGCTCTGCGGCGGTGAAATACCTTGCAATTGTCGTGCGTCATGGCCGGACTAAACACTTGTCCCGGCCATCCACGTCTTGGATATTATCTTGAACATTGGGGTAGGAGACTTGTATGGCGACTGAGAAGAGCCCGCTGACCAACGGCTATCAACCCGTTACCTGGAATTTCAAGCTTCTGGCCAACGATATGCTCGGCGGCTTCGGCGGCATGGGCGAAGGCATGTCGGTGCAGATCGCGCCGGACGGGCGACGCATCATCTGGCTGGCGCATGAAAGCGCGCCGAAAAATTTCACCGCGGTCGATGTCTCCGAGCCGCGCAAGCCCAAAGTGGTGTGCCAGACCGACCTGCCGCACGCCAATATGCGCTCGAACTCGCTGGAGACCTGCGGCAACATGATGGCGGTCGCCTATCAGACCTCGAAAAAAAATCTGCAACCGGCAGGTTTCGAGCTGTTCGATATTTCCAAGCCGGAAAGTCCGAAATCGATCTCGTTCTTCGACTGCTCGGGGCCGCATTCGCGCGGCGTGCATCAGCTATGGTTCTGCGACGGCGAGTACGTGCACTGCGCTTCCGGCTCGCGCGACTTCGTTCCGACCAATCCGAGCGACGACCAGTTCTATCGCTGCGTCGACGTGCGCAATCCGTCGAAGCCGGTCGAAGTCGGACGCTGGTGGATGCCGGGCACGCGCCAGGGCGACAACGTCATGCCGCCGCCGCGCCACCATTTCGACAAGGGCTATCGCGCCCACAACACCAACGTCTATCCGCGGCGCGGCGACCGCTGCTATCTCGCCTATATCGACGGCGGCATGTTCGTGCTCGACATTTCCGACAAAGCGAATCCGAAGAAGATTTCGCAGTGGACCAATTCGCCGCCCTATACCGGCTTCATGCATACCGTGGTGCCGCTGTTCGACCGCGGATTGATGCTGGTGACCGACGAGTCGACGGAGAACAACGCCAAGGATTGGCCCAAGCTGATCTGGGTGCTCGACGCGCGCGAGGAAACGAATCTCGTGCCGATCTCGACCTGCCCGCTGCCCGACCACCGGGTTTACGCTCAGGCCGGCCGCTTCGGCGCCCACAATATCCACGAGAACGTGCCGTTGCCGACCGCCTGGCAGTCCGACCAGATCGTACTCGGCACTTTCTTCAACGGCGGCTTACGCGCCTACGACATCTCCAATCCCTATCAGCCCAAGGAAGTCGGCATCTTCATGCCGCCGGCGCCGCCCGGCGCGCCGACCGGCACCATCCAGATGAACGATGTCTTCGTCGACGAACGCGCCGTCGTCTATGCCGTCGATCGCCACGTCGGCGGGCTATACACGATCGAGATGGATTTCTAATTTGCTCGACCTGTTCCCCTCGCGCGCGGCGAGCCCTTTCGGGCGGCGGCTGAAACGCGAGCGCGGCGCGCGACTTCCGGTGACCGTCGTCACCGGCTTTCTCGGCGCCGGCAAGACGACGCTGATCCGCCGCTTTCTGGCATCCGCCGAAGGCCAAGGCACCGCAGTGATCGTCAACGAATTCGGCGCGGTCGGCATCGACGACGTGCTGGTGCGCAATAGCGCGGATGAGACCGTACTGCTCGGCAACGGCTGCCTCTGCTGCATTACGCGCACCGATTTGCAGGCCGCGCTGCGCCGGCTGGTCTTCGATCGCGAGCGCGGCGCGGTGCCGCCTTTTGTCCGCGTCGTCATCGAAACATCCGGGCTTGCCGATCCGGCCCCGATCCTGCAGACGTTCTCGACCGATCGCGCGCTCGGCGGCGAATTTCACATCGACGTCGTGCTCGCCGTGGTGGATGCCGTCAACGGCGACACGGCGCTAAACGACGCCGTCGAAGCGCGCAAGCAGGTCATTCTCGCCGACCGGCTCATCGTCTCGAAAACCGATCTCGCGACATCGGCTGCGGTCGAACGTTTGACGCGGCGCCTGCAACAGCTCAATCCGCGCGCAGCGGTCGATATTGCGGTGGCCGGTGCGCTCGACCCAAGCCGGATGATCGAGCCCGCGGCCGGCGCCGGCGGCGCGTTCGTCGCCGAAGCCGAGCACGGCGACGGCATTGCCAGCTTCGTCATCGCACGGGACCAGCCGATCGCGTGGCCGATTTTTTCGCGCGCCATGGAGACGCTGATTGCGCTACGCGGGCCGGACCTGTTGCGGGTCAAGGGTCTGCTCGACATCGAGGGCTGCCGCGGCCCGGTTGTGGTGCAATATGTCCAGCATCTCGCGCACCCGCCGGTCGAGCTCGAAACCTGGCCGGACCGTCACCGCGGCAGCCGCGTCGTGTTCATCACGCGGAATATTGCCGAGCGCGATGTGCGCGCGCTGTTCGCCGCCGTACAGGCTCTGGCGAGGGATTAATTCTGATCCCGCCCGGCAATCTCGTCCTGCCAAGGCGCGACGAGGCGCTCGAACCGGCCGATCAGCGCATTCAATCCGACGGCGAGAACCATCAGTAAGATGATCGGCACGAACATGGTGGCGGTGTCGAAATTGTTGGCGGCGTTGATGATGATGCCGCCGAGGTCGGAGATTTGCGTGAAAAACTCCGCGATCACCATGCCGACCACGGCGCGGCCGACGGCGAGCCGGATGCCGGCCATGATGTAAGGCAGCGTCGCCGGCAGAATAATACGGCGGAGAATGACGGCGTCGGAGGCGACAAGGGATTTTCCGACGTCGATCAGCGTTTTCGGCACCGATTTCACGCCGAGCCAGGTGTTGATGCAGATCGGAAAAATCGACATCAAGAGGATGACGGCAACCTTTACCGCGAAGCCCAGGCCGAACCACAGCACCAGGACCGGCACCAGCGCCACCAGCGGCATGGCATAGCCGCCGGTCACCAGAATGCCGAGCGCGGCTTCCACCATCCGGAACCGTCCGAGCATCAGCCCAAGCGGCACGCCGATGACGATGGCGAGGCAATAGCCAACGATGAACGGCTGCACGCTCTCCAACAAAGCGGCGCCAAGCTTGCCGCTGCGAACAAGCTCGATGAAGGCGACGAAAATCGCACTCGGCGGCGCGCCAAAGATCGGGTTGATATGGCGGCCGAGAATTTCCCAGACCACGAGCATGACGATAAGCGACGCCGCCGTGACCGCCCAGCGCGGCACGCCGCGCTTGGGCGCCGCCGCCGCGCGGCTGTCGTCGGTCGTGCTCTGGCGATCGACAATATCGACCATGCCGGTCCTCAATGCAGCGTCGGCGCGCCGGCGTGCAGCGCCTGCCAAATGTGATAGCGCGTTTGCGCGAATTGCTCCGAACCGCGGATTTTGGCGAGGTCGTCACGCGGGCGGGGCAGCGGCACGGTGACGATTTCCTGCAGCCGGCCGTGCTGCATGACCACCACGCGGTCCGCGAGCAGCACCGCTTCGTCGAGATCGTGGGTGACGAAAAGAATGGTCTTCTTGGTGCGGGCATGGATGTCCAAGAGCTCGCCCTGCAAAGTCTCGCGCGTCTGCGCATCGAGCGCGCCGAACGGCTCGTCCATCAGCAGCACCTTCGGATCGATGGCGAGCGCACGCGCAATGCCGACGCGCTGCTGCATGCCGCCGGAAAGCTGGTATGGCCGCCGTTTGACGCTGTCGGCAAGACCGACCAGGGCCAAATACTTCATCGCGGTATCGCGCAGCGTCATCCCCCGCATGCCCTTCATTTCGAGGCCGAATTCCACGTTCTGCAAAGCGGTGAGCCACGGCAGCAATTCGGCATGCTGGAACACCATGCCGCGGTCGTAGCCGCAGCCTTTGACGGTGATGCCGTCGACGGTCACGGCGCCGCTCGTCGCCGTCTCGAGCCCCATGGCGATGCGCAGCGCCGTGGTCTTGCCGCAGCCGGACGGCCCGATCAGCGCGACAATTTCGCCGTCGCCCACGGTGAAGCTCAGCCGGTCGAGCGCCCGCACCGTCTGCAGGTTTCCCTCGATGCGCAGCGCGAAGCGCTTGGATATGTCGATCAGGCTGACTTCACCCATCGGATGACCAGCTTCGGCGCGCCCTTAATTCAGATTCGCGATGAGTTTGAGCGCATCCTCGCGCGGCTTGTCGTCGAGCACTTTCGACAAATCCATCGGCTGCGACAGGCTGCCCACTTTCACCAGTTCGCTGTTCAACCAATTGAAATTATCGATCGGGATCGGCACATCGGTACCGATGGCATGCTGCGCCATGGCAAGGTCGTAAATATACGCCGGCCGCGGATCGTCCGGCTTGACGTCGGTGACTTGCTGCGTGACCTTCACCACCTCGTCTTTGTGGGCGACGGCATAACGCAGACCCAGCATTTCTCCAGCCAAGAACTTGGCAGCATCTTGCGGCCGCGCCTTAAGTGTCGCGCCGCTCGTTATGAGGCACATGCGCAGAAACTCGGGCAGCGCTTCTTGCGCCGACACCAGCATCTTGATGTGCTCCTTCGCGGCGATCGGCGCGTATTCGCCGGACACCACAGCGGCCTCCACTACGCCCGCCACCAAGGCCTTGTAGCGATCGAGATCGCCGCCGAGGCTGGCATATTTCACGGCGTCTGCAGGGATATTGAAATGCGCCAGCGCGCCCTTGGCGAAGATGTCGGGAAAAGCTCCCGGTGACGAAATGGCGATGGTCTTGCCCTTAAGCTGATCCATCGCGGTGATGTTGTCGTGAACGAAAATCCTATGCGGCACCGTCAGCCAGGTGCAGCCCACGATCTTGACGTCGGCGCCGCGCGCGACCGCAATCATCGCACCGGTCGGCCCGCCCTCGAAACTATCGAGATCGCCGGAAATGACCGCTTTGAGAAGAATTTGGTCGTCCTTGACTGGTACGATCTGGACGTCAAGACCCATCTTTTTGAAAAAACCGCGCTGCGCCGCCATCATCAATATGCCGGCATCGCTTTTCGGCTGGATGAGACCATGGCGCCAGGGCTTGGCCGATTGTGCCGCCGCCGGGCCGCCGGGAAAGACGGCCAAAGCGAGTGCGGCAATTGTCGCGATGAAGTGTTTCCTCCGCATAAAAGCGACCTCCAAAGCCGGGCCGAAACGCCGACCCTAATCATAGCAGGATTGAAGCGCGCGGAACGCATTTCCAAAGGTCGTATTGTCGCTTCAGCCTCTCCCCACAGAGCGGCGGAAAGGGTAGGCTCGCAACATGGCTGTGATCGCCAGCATGCTCGATGAGGCCCTCGCGCCGATCGTTGACGGCTGCATGCTGGCGGTGCCGCGCGAGAGTTCGGGTGTGCCCATGGCGGCGACGCGGGCGCTGATCCGGCGCGGCGTCAAGCGCCTGCATCTCGTCACGCTGCCGACCTCGACCCTGCAGGCGGATCTCCTCATCGGCGCGGGATGCATCGAAACGCTGGAAACCTCCGCCGTGAGCCTCGGCGAATTCGGTCCGGCGCCGCGCTTTAACGCCGCGATCTTGGCCGGCACGATCCGCATGCGCGATGCGACCTGTCCGGCGCTGCACGCGCAGTTCCAGGCGGCGGAAAAAGGCGTGCCGTTCATGCCGCTGCGCGGGCTCATCGGCTCCGATGTTCTTGCGCACCGGCCGGACTGGAAGATCGTCGACAACCCGTTCGGCAATAACGATCCGATCGTCTTGTTGCCGGCGCTCAAGCCGGACGTTGCTTTATTTCATGCACCTATGGCTGACCGTACCGGTAACGTGTTCATCGGCACCCAGCGCGAGCTCGTGACCATGGCGCATGCGGCGCGCAAGACCGTCGTCACGGTCGAGAAAATTCACGACGGCGATCTGTTGCGCGATCCTGTTCTCGCCGCCGGCACGCTGCCGGGATTCTATGTCGAAGCGGTCGCGGTCGAGCCGCGCGGCGCCTGGCCGCTGCCGTTACCCGACCACTACGCCATCGATGGCGCGCATTTCGCCGAATATGCCCGCCTCGCTGCCGCGCCCGAAGGCTTTGCGCAATATCTCGATCGCTACGTCTATGAAAAACGCGCGGCGTGAACTCAGACGAATAGACGTCTCGAAAAATATCGCCTCCCCCCTTGAGGGGGAGGCCGACATGCGAAGCATGTCGGGAGGGGGGTAATTGAATCCAAAAGTCAGCAAGGGGACACCCCTCCCTAACCCTCCTCCTCAAGGGGGGAGGGGACAGGAAGACTTCCGCGACGAGGAATTGCTCGCCGACGTGATCTGCCGGCTGATCGGCCAAGATCACCAAAATGTGCGCCACATCGCCGTCGGCGCCGCTTCGCCGATCCCGGCAACCGCGGCGCTCTTGGCGCGCGAGCGGGGTGGCGGGCGGCCCTACGTCTCTCTGCTCGGCAGCCGCGCGCATGCGTTTTTCACCGACGGCGCGCGCGAATTGTTCGACTGCGCCGGGCAGGGCAGGGTTGACGTGTTCTTTCTTTCCGGCGGCCAGATCGACGGCGAGGGCAACATCAATCTCGTCAGTGTCGGCGACTACGAGCACCCGAAGGCCCGCTTTCCCGGCTCGTTCGGCTCGGCCTATCTCTATTACGTGGTGCCGAAGGTGATCCTGTTTCGCCTCGAGCACTCGCGCCGCACGCTGGTGCCGAAGGTCGATTTCGTCAGCGCGCCGGGAGCCAGCGCCGATAACGTGTTTCGCCCCGGCGGCCCGATCGCGCTCGTGACCAACCGCTGTCTGTTCGACTTCGACCGCGACCGCCGGCGCTTTCGCCTCGGCAGTGTCCATCCCGGGCACAGCGTAGATGAGGTCATTGAAAACACCGGCTTCGATTTCGACCGGCCGGGACATGTGCCCATCACGCCGGCGCCGTCGGCGGAGACGCTGCATCTGATGCGGACCGTCGTCGCGCCCATGTTGGCCGAAGTCTATCCGCAGTTCGCCAAGAGCGTATTTGGCTTTGCCGCCTGACTGTTGCGCCTCCCGCCGCGTCATGATCTTTATTCGCCCGCAGCAAAGAGGAAACGTCAGTGCAAACGGTGGAAACGGGGGTGATCGGCGTCGGTTGGATCGGCGGTTTGCGCGCCGACACGCTGTCGCGCACGGCTTTGGTCGACAAATTGCATCTTTGCGACATCAAGCCGGATCGGCTCGCCGAGGTGAAGGCGCTGTACAAACCGGCCAGCGCGACGCCGGATTACAACGACATCATCAAAAACGACCGGATTCGCGTCGTCTATGTTTCGACCACGCCGGAAGCCAACCATTATCCGATTGCCCGAGACTGTCTCAAAGCCGGCAAGAACGTCATGCTGGAAAAGCCGATCGCGCTCGAACTGTGGGAAGCCGATGAGCTGATCCAGCTAGCGAAACGCAACGGGCTGAAATTCACCATCGGTTATTCGCAGCGCTTCAATCCGAAAGTGGCTTTCGCCAAGAAAAAGATCGCCGACGGAACGCTCGGTAAAGTGGTTTCGGTGCTGGTCAGCCGGCATCTGTCGCGCGAGCTTGGCAAGAAGATCGCCGGCCGCGTGCGGCTCTCCCCGGTGGTCATGGAATCGACCCACGATCTCGACTTCGTGTTCTGGCTGCTGGAGCCGGCGAAGCCGGTTCGCGTTTATAGCCAGGGCGCCTACGGCTACATGCAGCCGATCAACGGCTCCCACGACGTCATGTTCACCACCGTGACGATGGATAACGGCGTCGTGGTGATGATCGGTGGCGGCTGGAATTTTCCGCCGAGCTTTCCGAACTACTGCTCGACCTGGATCGAGATCACCGGCACCGAAGGTGCGCTCACGCTCGACGACACCCAGCGCGACAACTGGCTCAATACCGCAAAGCGCGGTCAGGAGTTTCCGATGTCGACCATGCCCGGCGAGTGGGTCGACCACGTTTATGCCGGCGGGCTGGGGCCGGAGACGCTGCATTTCCTCGAAGCCTGCATCCGCGACACCGCGGTGATGGTGACGCCGGAGAGCGCGCGCCGCGTGATGGAGACTTATAGCGCGGCCGATTTATCCGCCGACCGCAATGCGCCGGTCGATCTGCCGCTGTCCAACGAAACCATTTCCGGCATTGCCGAACTGAAACAGAAGAACCGCGCGGGATTGAACGTATGAAGAAGAACGCCAAGGGCATCGGGCTTGCCATTATCGGCGCCGGACGCGTGGGCCTGTTCCGCGGCGAAGTGGCGGCGCGGCATCCGGCGGTCGAATGGATCGGCATCGCCGAGCTCAACCACAACCGCGGCGGTGACGTCGGCGCGCGCATCGGCGCCGATTTCATCACCACGAGCCATCGCGAGCTGTTGGCGCGGCCGGAAGTCACGGCCGCCATCATCGCGACCGACGAGCATCTGCACGTCGAGCCGGTCCTGGCCGCGGTCGAGCGCAGCGTGCCGATGCTGATCGAGAAGCCGCTCGCTACCGATCTCGCGCAATCCGCCCGCGTGCTTAAGGCGATTACCGACGCCAAGCTCGATGCCGTTGTCGGCTACACCCAGCGCTTCCGCAGAAAATGGCTCGGCGCAAAAGAGAAGGTGCGCAACGGCGCGCTTGGCGATGTGACGATGGTGACGTCGCGCGCATTCATGAATCGGCTCGTCGCCATCGACAATTACAAGCGCACCGACGATCCGGCGACGATCTCGCCGATGGTTATTTCGGGCACGCACGCGCTCGATATCGTGATGTGGTATCTGGAAAAGAAAACGCCGGTCGAATGCTATGCGCGTTCGGTCGATAAGGTGCTCGGCCCGCCTTACCATGGCATCGACGCCACCGCCGGAATGATCATGTTTTCCGACGGAACGGTCCATAACCTCAGCATCTCATGGGCGCTGCCAGTGACCTGGCCCGGCGCCGTTTATAGCCTCGAAGTCGGCATCAACGGCACCCATGGCGTGCTCACCATCGACGACACCCATCGCGACATGGTGCTGGCGGTCTCGGCGCCGCAGAGCGAAGGCTACGCGCCCGACGAGACTCGTCTGGTCGACTTCATGGGTTCCTATCCGCCGGGCGACATGGTGCTCGGTGAATTGCGCGGACCGATGGCCGACGAGACGGTGTCGTGGCTCAACCGCGTCGCGCTTGGCCTGCCGACGCAGGCCGCGACCGCCGCCGAGGCGCACAACCGGCTGATGCTGACCAAGGCGCTCGATCTGTCGGCGAAGACCAAACAACCGGTGAAGCTGCCGCTGGCGGCTTGACGCCGCCGGTCCGCATCGCTCATCTGCGCAGAAAAGCTCTTGGAGGTCGAAAATGCCGGTTTCGCGTCGCGCCCTGATCGCAGGCCTTGCCGCCGCGCCTGCGGCTACGCTTCTATCCAAGGCCGTCCTCGCCGCAGGCTATCCCGAGAGACCAATTCATCTGATCGTGCCGTTCGCTCCGGGCGGGAACGCCGACGTTGTGGGCCGCATCACCGGCCAGGTAATGGGCGACGGCCTGAAAGGGACGGTCGTCGTCGAAAACCGTGACGGTGCCGGCGGCGGCATCGGGGCTACGTATGTCGCGCATGCCGCGCCTGACGGATACACGCTGCTGGTCGGCTCGAATGGCCCGCTAACGGTTAACCCGTTTCTGCACGTGCAGCTCGGCTATGACCCTCTGACGGATTTCGTTGCCATCGCGTTGACGGGTTACGTGCCGCACGCGCTCATCATGAGCAATAAGATCGGGCCCAAGAGCCTCGCCGACGTGATTGCGATGAGCAAGCAAACACCGGTGACGGTGGCAACGAGCGGTGTCGGCAGCGCGACGCATATGACGCTCGAACGTCTCAAGGCGGCGACCGGAGCGAACTTCACGCATGTTCCCTATCGCGGCGGCGGCGTTTTGATACCGGATTTGATCGGCGGCAGCGTCGACGGAGCGATGACCGAGTTCTCCACCGCGTTGCCGCTGCATCAATCCGGAAAGGCGCACATCGTCGCCGTCGCCGCGGCGCACCGGTCCCGTCTGGCGGCCGACATCCCGACATTCGACGAAGGCGGGGTGAAGGGCTTCGTCGCGCAAAGCTATATCGGGATTGTGGCGCCCGCGAAGACGCCGGCGGACATCGTCGGCCAACTGCAAAATTCCATACAGCAGGGCTTGAAGCCCGGCGCGCCCGCGGCCGAGCGTCTCGTGTCTCTGGGTTCGGAGGTCGCCACTCCGGAGCAGATGACTTCGCCAGGCTTCGCCGCATTCATCCGCGCCGACTACGAGGCGATGCGCGAGGCCGCGAAGCTCGCGGGAATACAGCCGCAATAGCGCTTAGAGCATGATCCGGAAAAGTGGAAACCGGTTTTCCGAAAAGATCATGCTCCATCAAAATGCTAGAGCGACAATCGATTCAATCTGAAACGATTGCACTCTAGCCAACCGCGATCAGCAGCACCGCGATCTCGCTCGCCTGCTCCAGCGCGCCCAACACGTCGCCGGTCTGACCTTCGATCTGCCGCATGGCGAGCCATGCCATCGCCGCGACAATCGTGGCAAGGAAAATGAACGCCAATAGGCCGTGTCCCGGATGCAGGCAGAAGGCGAGAATGACAAAGCCGATCACCGCCGCCGCGGCGACGGCCTCGCCCGGCGGCCGGCCGGCCTCAAACGATAGGCCATCGTTGCGCGCCGGCGGCAGCAAAAACATCAGTGTCGGCATGGTCGCGCGCGCGGCGGCGTGGGAGGCAAGCAGCGCCCAGACGATCGCATGGGCATTGGGCAGGCTTGCCAGCGCGCCAACGCGGAGGAGGAGCGCGATCGTCAAAGCAGTGACCCCATAAACGCCGATGTGACTGTCGCGCATGATGCCGAGCTTCTGCTCGCGCGTGGTGCCGCCGCCGAAGCCATCGGCGGTATCGGCGAGCCCGTCCTCGTGCAGACAACCGGTCGCGAGGAGCGTCGCCGCGACAGCGAGCGCTGCGGCCGGCCACGGCGGCAAGCCGAATTTGTGCGCGAGCCCGTAGACGACCGCGCCGATCAGCCCGACGACAAGTCCGGCGATCGGGAACGCCCAGGCTGCCTTGGCGATGGCGCTGCCGGCGATCGACGTCGCCCGCAATAGCGGCAGCCGCGTGCAAAACACGACAGTCGCCTTCAGTTCCTCGGCACGGTCTTCGAGCCAGTTATTGGAAATCGTCATCTGCCGGAAATCGTGCTAGACTTTTGGCGCGCGATCCTGCGCGGAATCCATCGGTATGGCGGACTTTACCTCATTTTCCGACCTGCGGGCGGTCTGTCTCGACCTGCCGAACGGGTATCCCGCGGCGAGCGCCGCCGTCGCCCAGCGCGAAGCCATGCTGACCAAGCCGCCGAAGAGCCTCGGCCGGCTCGAAGACCTCGTTGCTTGGCTGGCGCATTGGCAGAGTCACGCGCCGCCGCGTCTCGACCGTGTCGAAATCCTGGTCTTTGCCGGCAATCACGGCGTGACCGAGCAGGGCGTCTCCGCCTATCCCGCCGAAGTGACGGCGCAGATGGTGGCGAACTTTGCCTCAGGCGGCGCCGCGATCAATCAACTCGCACGCAGCGCCGGCGCGAAATTGCGTGTCATTCCGCTGGCGCTGGAAACGCCGACCGCCGACTTCACGGCCGCACCCGCGCTGACCGGGCAGGAATTCCTCGCGGCCGTGGCGGCCGGCTACGGTGCGGTTGCACCGGACTGCGATCTCATTTGCCTCGGCGAAATGGGTATCGGCAATACCACCGCGGCGGCGGCCATCGCTGCGGCCCTGTTCGGCGGCGGCGGTGTGCGCTGGGCCGGCCGCGGCACCGGCGTCGACGAGGATGGATTGGCGCGCAAGCGCGCCGTAATCGACCGCGCGCTCGCGCGCCATGCCGGCTTGCTGCAAGATCCGCTCGCCGTCGCCGCGGCATTGGGCGGCCGCGAGCTGGCTGCCATCGTCGGCGCGACATTGGCCGCACGGCGGCAGCGCATTCCCGTCGTGCTCGACGGCTTTGTCTGCACCGCCGCGGTGGCGCCGCTGGCCAAATTGCGCAGCGATACGCTCGCGCACACAATGGCGGGTCATGTCTCGGCCGAGGCTGGTCACCGCATGTTGCTCGACGAGCTTGGGCTCACGCCGCTGCTCGATCTCGACATGCGGCTCGGCGAAGCCTCCGGCGCCGCAGTGGCGCTGCTCGTGCTACGCGCGGCGTTGGCTTGCCATACCGGCATGGCGACATTTGCCGAGGCCGGCGTGTCGGACAAGCCGGCCGACGCCGCGGAGCCGAAGGCTGCGGGTTAGCACTCCGTCGCGGCGATGGCATGAAAGAACGTGCCGCTGACGTGGCCGCGCCGGCTACCCGATTTGCCCAACGCGCGGCCCTCGCCATCGCAAAGTTCGGCGAACAACTCGTCGTCGCCGGCCGAGGTAAGCGACGCGTAATGGAATTCGTGGCCGCGCACGATCGCGCCTTTCGGCCCGAGCACATTGTCGGAGAGAAGTCGCGCGGTGCGGTAGCCGAGGTGCAATTTGCGCTTGGCGAAACTCGTCGCGTGACCGAGCAATCCAGCCATGGCGTGCCGCTTTCCCGCGGCATCTTCGAGGCTCTCGCCCAAAACCATGTAGCCGCCGCACTCGCCGTGCACCGGCCGCGTCGCGGCGAAGCGCCGAAGGCCATTTTTGAAATGCGCCGCTGCGGCGAGCGCGGCGGCGTGAAGCTCGGGATAACCGCCGGGCAGCCAGCAACAATCCGCGCGTTCCGTCGGCCGCTCGTCGGCAAGCGGCGAAAACGCAATGATCTCCGCGCCGGCGTTGCGCCAGGAATTCACCAGATGCGGATAGGCGAAGCTGAAAGCGCGATCCTGCGCCAGCGCGACCCGCTGGCCCGGCGGCCGCAGCGCCAGTGCTGTCCTATTTGCCGCTGCGACACGGAGCGGCACGGCATTCGCCATCAGCGCATCAAGATCGAGATGGCGCTCGGCCGTCGCGGCGAGACGGTCGATCAGCGCGGCCAGATCGGCGTGCTCCCCGGCTTGTACAAGTCCGAGGTGCCGCTCCGGCAGCGCCAATGCCGCCTCGCGCGGCAGTGCGCCGAACACGGCAATGCCGAGCGCGGCAATCGCGTTGGTAACGAGCGCGCGGTGCTTTTCGCTGGCCGTGCGATTGAGGATGACGCCGGCGATGCGGACGGTGGAATCGTGCATAGCAAAACCTCGCACGACAGCCGCCGCCGACTGCGCCTGCCGCGCGACATCGAGCACCAGTACAACCGGCAAGCCGAAATGTGCGGCGAGATCGGCGGTCGCGCCGCGCCGCACGGCCGCGCCGGCAGCGCCGTCGAACAAGCCCATCACGCCCTCGATGACAAAAATATCGGCGCCATCGGCAGCCTGCGCAGCCAAGGCGTCGAGCAGCGCGGGCGGCATCGCCCAACTATCGAGATTGACGCTTGGGACGCCAACCACCGCGGCGTGAAACGCCGAATCGATATAATCGGGTCCGGCTTTCGCCGCGCGCACGGCGATGCCGCGCCGGCCGAGCGCCGCCACGACCGCAAGCGTCACCGTGGTTTTGCCGGCGCCGGAATGCGGCGCGGCGATGATGATCCCGCGCGCCGTCATTTGGATTTCTTTTCGGCTGGCGCATGCTTACCGAGCAGTTGCGTGCGCTTGGCGACAATGTCGCCGATCACGACGATCGCCGGCGGCTCGAATTCTTGTTCGCGCGCGGCCGCGGCAAGCTTCGCAAGCGTGGAGACGAGGACGCGCTGCCGCGGCGTGGTCGCCGACGCAATGATCGCCGCCGGCGTCGTTGCAGCGAGCCCGGCCTCCAGCAATGCGGCGGCGATCCGCTCCAGATTGTGCATCACCATGTAGAGCACGATCGGCTGCCCGGTGCGGGCAAGCGCGGTCCAGTCGAAATCTTCCTCGGCGCCGTGCCCGGCCGCGAATATGACGGCTCTGTTGACGCCGCGCAGCGTCGCCGGGATGGCCGCCGCCGCCAGCGCGGCAAGTCCGGCGGTGACGCCGGGAATGATGCGGAACGGAATGCCGGCCGCCGCGAGCGTCATCGCTTCTTCGCCGCCGCGTCCGAACACGAAGGGATCGCCGCCTTTGAGCCGCAACACCCGCTGGCCGGCGCGGGCCAGCGCGATGAGCCGCTCGCTGATATCGGCCTGCACCGCGGACGGCTTGCCGCCGCGCTTGCCGGCAAATTCGAGGCGGGCTTGCGCGCCGCGCAACGCCAGCACGCGTTCATCGACCAGCGCGTCGTGCACCACGACATCGGCTTGCGCGAGGCCGGCGAGCGCATCGAGCGTGACGAGGCCCGGATCGCCCGGTCCGGCGCCGGCGAGCCAGACGTGACCCGGCGCGAAGACGGGAACGCCGGCGCGTTGCGCCGCCAATGCGTCCCATGCCGTCATGACGCGCACCCATCGTGACGCGCGCAACGCACGGGACTAAAGGATGCGTCATGTCCAAGCAGGTCCCTCCCTTGCGCCGCGGCTGGACCACCGGCGCCTGCGCCACTGCCGCCGCGAAGGCGGCATTCACGGCGCTTGTGACCGGCGAATTTCCCGATCCGGTCGAGGTGACGCTGCCGCGCGGCGAGCGGCCAAGCTTCGCGCTCGCCATGACGCGAAAGGACGAAGGCTCGGCCACTGCCGGCGTCGTCAAAGATGCCGGTGACGATCCCGACGTGACCCATGGCGCACTGGTCTGCGCCACGGTTCGCGCCGGAACGCCGGGCGCGGGTGTGAGCTTTCGTGCTGGCGAAGGCGTCGGCACGGTGACGCGTCCGGGCCTGCCGATTGCGCCGGGCAAACCCGCCATCAATCCGGTGCCGCGCCGCATGATCAGGGATGCCATCGCCGAGGTCGCCGCCGCGGCCGGCCGTGCCGCCGACGCGGACGTCGAGATTTCGATTCCTGGCGGCGGAGCTTTGGCGGCGAAGACGCTCAACGGCCGTCTCGGCATTGTCGGCGGCCTGTCGATCCTCGGCACCACCGGCATTGTCGTGCCCTATTCCTGCTCGGCCTGGATCCATTCGATCCATTCCGGCATCGACGTCGCGCGTGCCGCGGGTCTCACGCATATCGCGGGCGCAACTGGTGCGAGTTCGGAAGCCGGCGCGCAGAAGCTCTATGATCTGCCGGAGATCGCGCTGATCGACATGGGTGACTTCGTCGGCGGCATGCTGAAATATCTGCGCCGCCATCCGGTGCCGCGGGTCACCATCGCCGGCGGCGTCGCCAAGATGACCAAGCTGGCGCAGGGGCTGACCGATTTGCATTCCAAGCGCGGCGTGGTCGATCTTGTCGAGCTTGCCAATCTTGCCGCAGCCGCGGGCGGCGCTGCGGCACTCTGCGCGAGCATCGTGGCGGCCAACACTGCCGCGGAAGCATTTGCACTGGCGCAGGCCGAAGGCATCGCGCTCGGCGACGCCGTCGCGCGCGCGGCGCAGGCGACTGCGGCGGGCATCGTCGCCGGCCGCGACATCGCCGTCGAAATCGTCCTGTTCGATCGCGAGCAGAACCTGGTCGGCCGTGCGCCGTTCAGTAATTAACTGCGTGCTCACCCCGCGCCTCCGCGGAAACGGCGGCGATAATCGGCGTCGTAGAGCGCGCTGTCGCGAAAATCGCGTGCGGCAAGCGCAGGGCCGACGAGAATGAGCGCGGTGCGCTCGATGTGCAGTTCGGCAACTCTTGCGGCGAGGTCGGCGAGCGTGCCGCGAACGATTTGCTGCGCGGGCAAGCTTGCTTGCACCACGGCCGCGGCCGGGCAATCGGCGCCATAGAATGGCGTCAGCTCCTCGACGATCTTGTCGATGGCATGAATGGCGAGATGGATGACCATCGTCGCGCCGCTCCTGGCAAACGTTGCGAGCTTTTCGCGTTCCGGCATGCGCGAGGCACGGCCGGAAACGCGTGTGAGCACGATGCTCTGCGCCACTTCCGGCACCGTGAGTTCGCATTGCAACGCCGCCGCCGCGGCAGCGAAGGCGGGCACCCCGGGCGTCAGCGTATAGGCAATGCCGCGCCGTTGCAGCCGGCGCAGCTGTTCGGCGAGCGCGCTGTAAATGGAAAGATCGCCGGAATGTAACCGCGCTACATCGCGCCCGGCGGCGTGCGCAGCGGCAAACTCGGCGTCGATCTCGTCGAGCGTCAGCGGCGCGGTGTCGACGACGCGGGCGCCCGGCGGACAATAGGTCAGCAATTCGCGCGACACGATCGAGCCGGCATAGAGGCAAACCGGGCAGCGCGCGATGAGATCGCGGCCGCGCACGGTGATGAGATCGGCGGCGCCCGGCCCGGCGCCGATGAAATGCACCGTCATGGCTTTACCCATAGCCATTGCGTTACCGGCATTGCGGCACGCCAGCCGGTTTTTTCGCCGACCGGTCCGGCGCGCGAAATCGCGATACGGATCAGTTCGCCGCCGAGCGCGGCGTGCCGCGCGAGCAGCAATGCCTCGGTTTCGAGCGTCACTGCATTGACCACAAGCCGGCCGCCGGATCGCAAAGCGCGGGCTGCGGTATCGAGCACGCCGACGTCGCTGCCGCCGCCAACGAAGATCGCATCCGGCGTCGCCAGGCCGATAAGCGTGGCCGGCGCGGCGGCCTCGACGATCTCCAGGCCCGAGACGCCGAACGCTGCGGCGTTGCGGCGGATGCGGACGGCGCGGTCCGCACGCCGCTCGACCGCGACTGCGCGCATCGTTGGATCCGCGAGCATCCATTCGATTGCGACCGAACCCGAGCCCGCGCCGATATCCCATAACAGCTCGCCGCGGCGCGGCCCCAGCGACGACAGGGTCACGGCGCGCACTTCGCGTTTGGTGATCTGGCCGTCGTGCTCGAACAGTGCGTCGGCGAGACCCGGCGTACGCGCCAGCACGCGCGCATCGGGCGCGGCGGCGACTTCGACGGCGAGCGTATTGAGCGGACCCACATCGTCGAACGCGAACTCGCCAGCCATCGTGTTGCGAATACGCTCGCGCGGACCGCCGAGCCATTCCAGAACAGTTAATCGCGACGACCCGAACCCGATCTGCGCCAGAAGCTTCGCCAATGCCGCCGGCGCTTCGCCGTCGGAGGTGAGCGCCAGAATGCGCGCGCCGGGCTGCAAATGCGGCCGGATCAGATCGCGGCTGCGGCCATGCAGCGACAGCAGCACCGTCTGCGGCAACGACCAGCCGAGGCGGGCCGCCGCCAGGCTGAAAGTCGACGGCGCCGGCACCACGATCATCTCGCGCGGATCGACGTGCCGCGCCATCACCGCGCCGACGCCATACTGGAACGGGTCGCCGGACGCGAGCACGCAGACCTGCCGGCCGCGATGCCGCATCACTTCCTCCGGCGCACTATCGAACGGGCTCGGCCACGGCCGCGTCGCGCCGCGAATGAGCGGCGCTGCAAGCCCCAGGTGACGCCGGCCGCCGAACACGATTTCTGCCGCCTCGACGAGGCCGCGCGCCACCGGGCTCAGGCCCTCGACGCCGTCCTCGCCGATGCCGACGATGGACAGCCAGCGCGGCGATACGGCACTGTCTTCGCTGCTCGCCTCGGGAAGCGGCGAATTAGCAGGTGACATGGCCCGAATCCTCATTCTCGGCGGCACTACGGAAGCCCGCATGCTGGGGGAACGCCTCGCCAAGCGCGCCGATCTCGAGGTGACGCTGTCGCTGGCCGGCCGCACCGCTTCGCCGGTCCCGCACGCGGTCCCCATTCGGGTGGGCGGCTTCGGCGGCGCCGCAGGTTTGGCCGATTATCTCGTCGCGCAGCGCGTCAACGCATTGATCGACGCCACGCATCCTTTTGCCAATGTCATCTCGGAGAACGCGACTGTAGCCGCGCGGCAAACTGCCGTGCCATTCATGATGCTGCACCGCCCGCCCTGGAGCGCCGTTGCGGGCGATCGATGGATTGAAGCGGCCGACACCGAAGCGGCGGTGCGCGCCATCGGCGAAAGACCCCGCGGCGTCTTTGTCGCGCTCGGCCGCAACGAGCTTAGGCCGTTGGCCGGCGCGCCGCAGCATCGTTATCTCGTCCGCAGCGTCGATACGGTCGAGCCGCTGCTGCCTCTGCCGCATGTCGTCTATGTTACCGCACGCGGACCGTTTCGCGAGGCCGATGACCGCGAGCTGATGACGGCGCACGGGATCGACGTCGTCATCGCCAAGAACAGCGGCGGGACGGCAGCCTATGGCAAGATCGCAGCGGCGCGCGCACTCGGCATCGAGGTCATTTTGTTGCGCCGGCCGGCCGCGCCCGATGGGCCGGCGGTCGAGACGGTGGATGACGCGATCTCGTGGCTCGATCATGCGCTCACCTCCGCCGCGGCACGCGGCGTATAGACGAGCGGCGTACGGCCCGGCCGTGCGACGACGCGTGTTTCTCGCGTGCCGACGATGACCAGCGTCGCCATATCGGCCGGCGCTTCGTCGGCCGCCGCAAGCGTGGTGACGCTCACGCGCTCGTCGACGCGCCCGACGGCGCGGCCGAACACGACCGGCGTCTCCTCGGGCAGATGCGTCCGCAGCCGCTCGACGGCAGTGCCGAACTGTCGCGGCCGCGCCCGCGACACCGGATTATAGAGCGCGATCACGAAACCCGCGCTCGCCGCCGCGTCGAGCCGGCGCTCGACCAGCGCCCAGGGTTTGAGATTATCGGACAGCGACAGTGCGCAGAAATCGTGGCCGAGCGGCGCACCGATTTTTGCGGCGACAGCGAGCATGGCGGTGATGCCGGGGATAAAATCGACGTCGAGCATGCGCCAGCTTTCCGGACCGGATTCAATCTGTTCGCAGACCGCCGCCGCCATGGCGAACACGCCCGGATCACCACTGGAGACGACGGCGACGTTGGCGCCAAGCGCGGCATGAGTGAGAGCCGCCGCGGCACGCGCGTTTTCCTCGCGATTGTCGGAAGGGTGCCGGCTCTGCCTGGCACGCGCCGGCACGCGTTCGAGATAGGGTCCATAGCCGTAAAGCGCAGCGGCGCTCGCCAATGCGTCCGCCGCGTCCGGAGTCAGATAGCGCGCATCGCCCGGTCCCAAGCCGACGACCACCAGGCTTCCTGTCATGGCCGTTCCTCCCAACCCGGCACCAGGACCACCGCGAAATACGGCGCCTCGTCGTCAAGCTTGGCGGCGAGGGGAATCATTTTCTCTTCCGCCATGGTGCCGCGCTCGACATAGACAGCGCGCGACAAACGCCCACTCGTCGCCAGTGCGCGGCGCAGCTTTGGCAGATGCCGCCCCACCTTCATCACCACGGCGGCGTCGGCTTCCGACAAGCGCCGCGCCAATTCGCCCTCGTCGAGCGTCGCCGGCAGCACGGTGAAGACGTCGTCGCCTTGCGCGATCGGCATTCCCGCCGCCGACCAACAACCCGACATCCCGGTCACGCCGGCGACGATCTCGGTGCGATAGCGCGGCGCCAGCCGCGCATGCAGGTGCATATATGAACCGTAGAACAGCGGATCGCCCTCGCAGATCACGGCGACCTGGCGTCTAGCTTCGAGCAGCGCGGCAATCTTCGCCGCCGCACCATCGTAGAAATTTTGCTGCGCCTCGCGATAATCGGCGCTGCATTTCGGCAGCTCGATGGTTACGGGATAATGGAGCGGCAGCTCGACGATATCGGCGTGCAGATGCTGCGCTACGATGGCGCGCGAATGGCTGGCATGTCCCGTCTTGGCGAAATGCACGATCACGTCGGCCTCGGCGAGCGCGCGCATCGCCTTCAAGGTCAGCAGTTCCGGATCGCCAGGTCCGACGCCGACACCGATCAGTTTGCCCGCACGCATGGTTTCGTTCATGGCCGTGCTCACAGTCCTGGCCTCGCCAGGGCATTGACCGCGGCGGCCGTCATGGCGCTGCCGCCGATGCGCCCGCGTACGATGAGGAACGGTACCCCGCGAGGATTTGCGGCCAGCGCCTCCTTGGATTCCGCGGCGCCGACGAAGCCCACCGGAATGCCGAGGATGGCGGCGGGCTTCGGCGCACCGGCATCGAGAAGGTCGAGCAAACGGAACAAAGCCGTAGGCGCGTTGCCGATCGCGACCAGCGCGCCGCCAAGCCGAGGAAGCCACAGATCGAGCGCCGCCGCGGAGCGCGTCGTGCCGTTTTTTTCTGCAAGCGCCGCGGTGCGCGGATCGTTGAGCGTGCAGATCACCTCGTTGTTCGCCGGCAGACGCGCGCGCGTGACCCCTTGCGCCAGCATTTCGGCGTCGCACAGGATCGGCGCGCCTTTGGCCAGCGCGCCGCGCGCCGCGGCGACCAGATTGCCGCCGAACACGATGTGCTCCGCCACGTCGACCTGGCCGCAGGCGTGGATCATCCGCACTGCGACTTCCGCTTCCTCCGCCGAGAAGCGCGACAGATCGGCTTCGGCGCGGATGATGGCGAACGAGCGCTGGTAGATCTCCCGTCCGTCGCGCAGATAGGCGCGTTCAGACATGATCGGCCTCGCGGGGTGCTTGGCGCGCCACGTTTGCGACCGCCGCCGGCAGGTCGTCGCTTGTGACGACGGCGAATGGCGCGTCGCGGGCGGAACCGTTGGCAATAAGCGCGCAGCCCTCGGGCGTGCCGACGACGGTCAACGCGGCCGGCGCGGCCTGCGCGCAACCCTTGTCGCAGCCGGAAATATGGACGGTAAATGCCGCTCGCCCGGCGATTCGCGGCGCGAGTTCACGCGACGCAATATAGGCCGAGGCGCAAACCGGCGCGCCGGCGCAAGCCACGATGGAGCGCCGCGGATCGTCGGCGCGTACGATGAAGCCGAGCTGTTCGGCCGCCGCGACGAAAGCGGCCGCGGTGTTTGGCGCAAGTCCGAGCGCCAGCAAAGCGCGGCCCGACGCGGCGCGAAAACCGCTTGCGCCGGCGGCACTGGCGGTATCGGTCAGTCTTTCCAACTGGCTCGCATCGGCATGGCCGAATGCAAGCCCGACGCCGGCGGCCAACGATCCGTCGCGCAACGGATGCAGACCAAGGGGAGACACATGCCGTTCATTGCCGCGTAAGCGGGAATCCAGCTCCGGGTTCCCGCTTTCGCGGGGACGAACGGAAACTAAAAGGTCGGAGATTGGTTTGCAAAATTCGCCAATTCCCTCGGCCGCGACAATATCGCGGGCGCGCGTATTGCGGCCGCGCCGCGCCATAAACTCAAGCAGACCCATCGCAGCCGCGACGCCGTGGGCCGGCGCGACGAGGCCTAAATCGGCCGCGTTCGCATTGTCGCCGCCAACGCCGATGCGAAGCGCAACATTGCCGGCCGTTTTTTCGGCGCTCAGTCGAAGATCCGCGGGCACAGTTGCAAGATTGAGCGCACCGCCACCGTCGATGACGACGGAGATTTTGGCGCTGAGTTTTGGCGTCAGCGATGTCTGCGCCAGCGCGTGGCGCAATTCCTCGGCGAGCGCCGCCGTGTCGAATAATTCGTCAATGGCAAGCCCGGCCAGCGGATTGCAAAGAATTGGAACGCCGTCGGCCGCTGCAATATTGAGCGCAGCAATTCCCGCGGCAAATCGCGGTGCGGAGGCGGCGCTCAATCCGCGCACCTGAATGCTGCCGCGCGATGTGATCTCGATGACGCTGTTGCCATATCGCCGCGCCGCCGCGCATAACTGGGCAAATGCGTCGAGCGGCACGGTGCCGATCGGCCGCAACCGCACCAGCAAGCCGTCGCCGGTCGGCATCGGTTCCGACAATCCGGGACAGGCACCGCGTCGTTGCGGTGCCGCTATCGCGCGCACGCTCATGCCGCTGCCTCCGCGCGTGATGCTGCAAAGCCGGCATCGATGTCGTTGCGGCGCGGGTGCCAAAAACCGCGGCGGCGTGCGTCATCGAGCCGCTCGGCAATCGCGGCTGCGGCCTCGGGGTTCTCGCGCACCAGAAATGCGCGCATCGCCGGGTCGGCGAGATAGGCGTCGTGCAACAGATCGAACAATTCGTCCGCGACTGCGCCGGTGGTCGCGGCGAAGTCGACGAGACGGTCCACGGTTTCGGCAAGCTCGGCGGCGCCGCGGGCGCCGTGGCGCATTTGTCCGGCGATGAATCGCGGATTGACTGCGCGCGCCCGCACGATCCGCGCCAAAGCCGTCGAGAGTGCCCGCGCGCGCGGGCGCTGCGGATCGGTCGTGTCGAGCATGACGAGATCGGCCTTATGCCCGAGCATTTTTGCCGCCGCGGCAAAGCCGCCGACGAAGGCTACGTCCTCGGCGCCTTCGAGAAGATCGCGGCTGGGATCATCGCTGACATGGACCAGAAAATCGGCCTCGGCGACGCGCCGTGCGAAAGCGCCGGGCGCCGCATCGGCCTCGCCGTCGGCGCCGCCATAGGCATGCGAGGCGGCGGCGAGATAGGCCGCGCCGATGGCGTCGGTGTCGTCGTGGAGTGCAATCAGATCCTCGACGCCCGCGCCATAGACGCCGGGCGCGGTGCCGAAAATACGAGGAAGCCGAACGGCAGCGGTGCCGTTTGTTGCGCGGCGGGCTGCGGCCAATGGGTTCTCATCGTTGGTCTCGTCGCGCGCTGCAACCGCTTGAACCGCGGCGTCGATCAGCGCGATCTGTGCCGGGAAGAGGTCGCGGAACAGTCCGGAAATCCGCCAGGTCACATCCACCCGCGCGCGCCCCATCGCCGCGCAGGGCAGCACTTCAACGCCGGTAACGCGGCCGCTGGGGTGATCCCAAATCGGCCGGCAGCCCATGAGCGCCAGGCCCTGCGCGATCTCCTCGCCGCCGGTGCGCAAAGTGGCGCTGCCCCACAGATCGATGACCACCGCGCGCGGCATGTCGCCATGCGTCTGCAGATGCGCGCGCACGATTTCATCGGCGGCGTGGCGGCCGAGCTCCATTGCGGTCGGCGTCGGCAGCGTGCGCGGATCGGCAGTGAAGAGATTGCGTCCGGTGGGAAGCACATCGCGCCGACCGCGTGCCGGTGCGCCGGCCGGCCCGGGCGCGACGCGCGACCCGTCGAGTGCGGCAAGCAGCGCGGCGCGCTCGGCGTCGGCGCTTTGTCGCCATGCTGCATCGTCGATATTCGGTGGAGCGCGGCCGTAGATGTGCTGGCCGTCCTTGACGGCGAGATCCTTGAGATCGCACAGCCACGCATCAATGCGACGCAGTGCTTCATCGGGTGCGACGGCGTCGCCGACGCCGGCTGGAATTCCCGCTTCTTGCGCCAGTCCGCTGCGTTGCGCCGTCTCGACGATGAGATTGGCGAGCCGCTCGCGCCGCCGCCGGTCGAGGCCGTCGGCCTGGGCATATTCGTCGAGCAGGAGTTCGAGCTCGTGGGCCTCGCCGCTCGACCCGCCGGCAATAAGCGGCGGCGGCAAATGACCGATGGTCACGCCGGCAATGCGTCGCTTGGCCTGTGCCGCCTCGCCGGGATTGCTGACGATGAACGGATAGATCACCGGCAGTGCGCCGGTGACGATTTCGGGAAAGCACGCGGCGGTCAGCGCCACCGCTTTGCCCGGCAGCCATTCCAGCGTGCCATGCGCGCCCATGTGCAGGAGCGCGTCGGCTTTCGCCACGCGCTGCAGCCAAAGCCCGAACGCGACCAGTGCGTGACGCGGCGGCAGCAAGGGATCGTGATAGTCGGCGCGTCGTTCGGTGGCGCGGCCGCGATCGGGCGGCAGTGCGACCAGGATATTGCCGAACTTTTGCGCGCGAAAACGGAAAGCGCCGTCCCGGACATCTGAATCACTTTCCGGCTCGCCCCACGCCTCACGAAGGCGCGCCACTGCGCTGCTCGGCACACGTTCGAGCAGCTGTTCGTACTGCCCGATCGCCAGAAACAAATCGCCGTCGCCGCGGGATAGTGCGCCGAGCAAATCGCGCGGCGTTTGCGGCGCCCCGCTCACGGCGTAGCCGGCGGCGCTGAGATCTTCGATGGCCGCGATCACGCTTGCCGGCACATCGAGGCCGACCGCGTAACCGGTGCGGCCCTTGGCGCCGGGATAATCCGGCATCAGAATTGCGATGCGGCGTTCGCCGCGCGGCAATGCGCGTAACCGAACCAGTGCGGCGATCCGATCCGCCGCCATGGCGATGCGATCCGGCTCGGGCCGGCTCGCCAGCGCGGTGAAGGCGAGACCGTCCTGCAGCGGCAACGGATCCTTGAATGCCACGGCGCCGACGAGCACGCGACCGTCAAGCTCGGGCAGAACGACATGCATCGCCAGATCGGCGGCGCCAAGGCCACGCGGACCGCTCTGCCAAGCTGCGCGCCTCGTGGTTGCGCTGATCGCCTGCAGAACCGGAACGCCGGCCGCGTCGAGCGCGGTCGGTTCGTTCGCATTGCCGCTCGCCGCGAAGGCCGTGGTGGTAACGATCAGGGCCGGATCGAACCGCGCGAAGGCTTGGCGCAGGAACGCATCGGCCTCGCGATCCTTGAGGCTGGTGACGACCAGGGGCGCCGGCGCCAAGCCCCGCGCGGCAAGCGCCGCGTACAACGCATCGATTGGTGCGGTGTCGCCGGCGAGCAACATGGCGCGATAGAATATGATCGGCGCCACGGCCCAGTCTGGCGTAAGCGCTGCGACGAGCCGGTCGAGCGCGACCGCGCCCGCGCCGGGCAGATAGCCCGCAAGCCGCGGCACCGGCGCAGCTTCGGACGGTGCGATGTCGCGCCCGGCGTGGCGCGCCAGCCGGCGCAGCAGGCCGCGCATATTCTCCGAGCCGCCCTCGCGGAAAAACCGCAGCAAAGCGTCAGCTTCGTCGGGCGGGAGCGTCGAGAATGCTTGCAACCTTTTGTCGTCGCGGTCTTCGCCCGGCAGCACAGCGAGCGCGATGTTTCGCTCGCGCGACAGCGTCGCCAACCGCTCGATGCCGTATTTCCACCAATCGAGGCCGCCGAGGAGGCGAACCAAGATCACCTTGGCATTCGCTCCGACGCGCTCGATCCACAAATCGACCGACATCGGATGGCGAAGATCGCGCAAGTGCGCGAGCCGCACGCTCGGCAGCGTCGCCCGCTCGGCCTGCCACGCCGCGGCGAGGCCTGAGAGATCGCTGTCGGCGAACGACAGCACCGCGATATCGCCGGGCGGCTGGCCGAGATCGACCGCTTCGACGATTTCGTCGAGGCCGATGGAACTCGTGGTCAGCAGATGCATCGCTCATCCCACAAGAGCTTGCGCCACCGCAGCGCGATCGAGCCCTTTCAGTCCAATAACGACGAGCCGACCGTGGCGCGGTTCGGCCGCAGCCCACGGCCGATCGTATTGATGCGTCACCCGCGGGCCCACTGCCTGGACCAATAGACGTAGCGGCTTGTTGGCGATGGCCGCAAAGCCCTTGACGCGGAGCACCTCGAAATTTTCCGCCAGCGCGGCGACGCGCGAAACGAGCGCCGCCGGATCGGCGATTTCGCCAAGCGGCACGACAAAGCTGTCGAAATCGTCGTGATCGTGCTCCGCCTCGGCATCGTGCCGGGTGCGGCGGTTGACGATGTCGTCCTCGGTGCCGACGCCGAGACCGAGAAGAAGCGCCGCGTCGACTTTGCCGTCGGTGACGGCGACGACCTTGACGCGGCGTGGCAGCGCGCGCGCGATCGCCGTCCGCGCCGCCTTAACTCCGGATTCGTCGAGGAGGTCGCGCTTGTTGAGCACGACAAGATCGGCGCAGGCGATCTGGTCCTCAAAAACCTCTTCGATCGGATCGTCGTGTGCGAGCGCAGTGTCGGCTAAGCGCTGGCGGGCAAGCGCATCGAGGTCTTGCGCGACCCGGCCGTCGGCAAGCGCCGCGCCGTCGACCACGACGACGACGCCGTCGACGGTGACGCGGCTCTTGATGGCCGGCCAGTGGAACGCCTGCACCAAGGGCTTGGGCAACGCGAGCCCTGAGGTTTCGATCACGATATGCTCGATGCCGTCCTTGGCCAAAATGGCGTCCAGCGCCGGCACGAATTCGTCGGCCACCGTGCAGCACAGGCAGCCATTGGCCAATTCCACGATGTTGTCTTCCGGGCAGGCGGCATTGCCGCAGCCTTTGAGAATCTCGCCATCAATGCCGACGTCGCCGAATTCGTTGACGATGACGGCGAGGCGGCGCGCTTTCGCATTGGCAATGAGGTGGCGGATCAGCGTGGTTTTGCCGGCGCCGAGAAAGCCGGTGACGATGGTGCAGGGCACACGCGCAAGCGGAGCGTTCATACGTCGACCTCTTGGAAATCAATGGGGGGAACCCGCGCGATCAAGCCGCGCTTGAGGATGTCCGGCCGGCCGCGCCAGGGCAAAATGCCATCGCCGGCACGGGCGAGGAGCCGCGCGCCTTCGATCAGCGCGCCGGCATCGCGCTCGGCGAGGCCGCCGAAGACATAGGTCCAGGAGCCGTTGCAGCGCATCGCGGCGCTCGGCCCGCGCGTGCAATTGGCGAAACAGCGCATACGCCGAACCTCGACTTCCGTGCCGGCTGCTGCGCGCTCGGTCGCCGCGGCCAGAAGCGCGCCGGGCCGCGGCTCACAATCCGCCTCCGAATCCTGCGTTCCTTGGCGGCGGCAGGTGATGCAAACGTAAACGACCGGGGCGGCTGTCATCGGACGGCCTCGATGCGCTCAATGGCCGGTTGGTCGAACCCCTGCCAGCGGTAGATGAAATAGGAGACGACCCAGCTCAGGAGGAAAATACCGACGACGAAATAACCGAAATTGGCCAGCCCGCCGTTGAGAGCGCCAATCATGTCCCAGAAGCCGCCGGCAAGGCCGAGCTTGTCGGCGACGAGGCCGAGCGCCTCGACGCCGCCGATCAGCACAGCGACCAGAACCGAAACAGCGGTGATGGTGAGGTTGTACCAAATCTTGCGGATCGGATTGAGAAACGCCCAGCCATAGGCGCCGACCATCAACACGCTGTCGGTGGTGTCGATGAGCGTCATGCCCGCAGTGAACAGTGCCGGAAAGATCATCACCGAGGCGAAGGTCATGCCGCCCGAGGCCTGGCTTGCGGCGATGGTAAAGAGCGTGATTTCGGTTGCGGTGTCGAAACCAAGCCCGAACAAAAAGCCGATCGGAAACATCTGCCAGCTGCGCGACACCATGCGGAACAGCGGCCGAAAGATGCGCGCCAGCACGCCGCGGCCGGCGAGCAGATGATCGAGTTCATGCTCGGCGACCGGCTCGCCGCGGCGCGCACGTCTGAAACTGCGCCAGACACCGCGCAGGATGACTAGATTGATCAGCGCGATGGCGAGCAGGAAAAACGCCGAGGTGCCGGTGCCGATCAGGCTGCCGAGCGATCTAAAATGCGCGAAGCGGCCGGCGAGCGCGAAGGCGGTTGCCGCGATTGCCGCGACCGCAAGCGCAATGGACAACGAGTGGCCGAGCGAGAAAAACAAGCCCACCGAAATCGGCCGCTTGCCCTCCTGCATGAGCTTACGCACGACATTGTCGATGCTGGCGATGTGGTCGGCATCGACGGCGTGGCGCAGCCCGAGCACATAGGCGAGCACGGCGGTGCCGAGCAGCGTCGGCCGACCGGCGAGCGCGATTGCCGCCCAGGTCCAGACCAAGGCGTTGGCCGTGAGGAGAGTGGTGTAGATCGCGACGATCTTGGGGCGCTGATCGGCCGATGCATCATCGACCGCTGCTCTGATGAAAGTGAGCACGAAAAGTCCTCGCCTGGGCTACCGTCGGCGCGAGCGAGGACCAAAAGACTTATCGTCTTTCGGATCATCCACAGGTACACCCCGACCCGTGTTTGTCGCGTCGACACGGCCGATGGCAGGTCTCCTGGCTCGCGGATCGTCGCCTCGTCCTGCCTTCCCGGAGGCGTGAGGCCTCCAGTGGCTTAACCGGCCGAGGCTACCCGCTCACAGTTGCGGGGGCAGCTACGGATTTGGCTTGAGGCTTGCGCCGCGGCCGCACCGCATTCCCTATTCACCCTCATCGCGAGGGACCATCGATCCGCTAGTGATAGATTTCGCTGGGCGGCCCTGTCAATGTGGCCGCCCGGGTTCCGGTTGCGCAGATCATGTCGAGCGTAGCAAAACTTACTCTGGTGCTTGGCGGCGCCCGCTCGGGCAAGAGCCGTTATGCCGAGAGCTTGATCGCCAAGCTTGAGCCGCCATGGCAGCCGCCTTGGTCCTATGTGGCGACGGCGGAGCCAGGGGATGCTGAAATGGCGGCACGCATTGCCGCGCATCGCGCGCGGCGCGGTCCGCAGTGGCAAACCGTCGAGGCGCCGCGCGGTCTCGCCTTAGCGCTCACATCGTGCCGGACCATGCCGGTGCTGGTCGATTGCCTGACGCTTTGGCTGTCGAACCTGATGCTGGGAGCGGCGGATATCGACGGCGAAATCGCCGAACTGGAAACTGCATTGGCGGCGGCTCAAGCGCCGGTGGTGCTGGTCGCCAATGAAGTGGGCTATGGCATCGTGCCGGATCATCCGCTCGGCCGGCGATTTCGCGATCTGCAAGGCATCCTCAACCAGCGCATGGCCGCGCTTGCCGAGCGCGTCGTGCTTGTGGTCGCCGGCTTGCCGCTGGCGGTGAAAGGAACGCTGTAAGGTGACGTCATGACACAAACCAACGATCAGCCCGAAGCCGAACGGCATCGCGCCAAGATGAAAAAACGCAAGGCCGTGCAGGACGCCGAAGTCGCGGAAAAGACCATCGAGAAGGGATTGCTCATCGTCCACACCGGCACCGGCAAGGGAAAATCAACGGCTGCATTCGGGCTCGCTTTGCGGATGCTGGGACGCGGTCACCGGGTCGGAGTGGTGCAGTTCATCAAGGGCGCGTGGCATTCGGCGGAACGCGACGCGTTGGCAAAATTCGGCGATCAGCTCGTCTGGCACACGATGGGCGAGGGCTTTACCTGGGAGACGCAGGATCGCGCGCGCGATGTTGCCGCAGCGGAGCGCGCCTGGGCCACGGCGCGCGATCTGTTGGGCGATCCGAGCTTCGCGATGGTCGTTCTCGACGAGCTCAATATCGCGCTGCGCTACGATTATCTCGATCTGAACGCGGTGGTCGCGGCGCTTACCGCGCGGCGGCCGGGCTTGCATGTCGTTGTCACCGGGCGCAACGCCAAGCCGGAACTCATCGCCGCCGCCGATCTCGTCACCGAAATGACGCTGGTGAAGCACCATTTCTCGGCCGGCGTGAAGGCGCAAGCCGGCATCGAGTTCTAAGCGATGACGGCGCGCGCGCTGATGTTCCAGGGCACCGGCTCCGACGTCGGCAAGTCGCTGATCGTTGCCGGGCTGGCGCGCGCCTTGGCGTTGCGCGGCCTCCGCGTGCGTCCATTCAAGCCGCAGAACATGTCGAACAATGCCGCGGTGGCCGCGAACGGCGGCGAGATCGGCCGTGCCCAGGCCTTGCAAGCCCGCGCCGCCCGTGTGCCGCCGAGCGTGCACATGAATCCGGTGCTGCTCAAGCCGCAGAGCGAAATCGGCGCGCAAATCGTCGTGCAGGGCCGCGTCTATGGCAGCGCCAAGGCGGCGGCCTACCAGCAGATCAAGCGTGATCTGTTGCCCTATGTGCTCGACAGTTACGAGCGGCTGCGCTGCGAGGCTGACGTCGTGTTGATTGAAGGCGCAGGCAGCGCGGCGGAAGTCAATCTGCGCGCAAACGACATCGCCAATATGGGCTTCGCCCGCGCCGCCGATGTGCCGGTGGTGCTGATCGGCGACATCGATCGCGGCGGCGTCATTGCGAGCCTGGTCGGCACCAAGGCGGTGATCGCGCCGGAGGACGCCGCGCTGATCTGCGGCTTTATCGTCAACAAGTTCCGCGGCGATGCGGCGTTATTCGCCGACGGCATGCAAAGCATCGCGCAAGCGACCGGGTGGCAGGCGCTCGGTCTCGTGCCGCACTTTGCGGACGCGCGATTGTTGCCGGCGGAAGACGCGTTGGCGCTCGAGCAAACACCGCCGGCAAAATCGCAGGCACGGCTGCGCGTCGCCGTGCCGATCCTGCCCCACATCGCCAATTTCGACGATTTCGATCCGCTTGATGCCGAACCGACGGTCGATCTCCTCCGCGTGCGGCCGGGTGTGGCACTGCCCGGCGACGCCGATCTCATCATCCTACCGGGATCGAAGGCGACCATCGCCGATCTCGACGCGCTGCGCAGGGCCGGATTCGACATCGACACCGCCGCGCATCGGCGCCGCGGCGGCATGGTTTTAGGCCTGTGCGGGGGTTATCAAATGTTGGGACGCAGCATTGCCGATCCCGACGGCATCGAAGGTCCGCCAAGGACAGTCGAGGGACTCAATTTGCTCGATGTCGAGACTTTGCTTTCCGCCGACAAGCGCCTCGAGCCGGCGCGCGGCGCTACGACCGACGGCGCGTCGTTTGTCGGCTACGAAATGCATATCGGCGTCACCGAGGGTCGCGATCGCGAGCGGCCGTTCGCGCGACTCGCCGATGGATCGCCCGAGGGGGCGATCTCGTCGGATGGACGCGTGATCGGCACCTACATCCATGGCCTATTTGCCGACGACCGGCAGCGTGCGGCCTGGCTGGCGCGCTTCGCCGCGGGCGCGGCGAATGTCGCCTACGATGGCTTGATCGAGCGCACGCTCGATAGGCTCGCCGCGCATCTTGCCGCGCATCTCGATCTCGACGCTCTGCTCAAACTGGCCTGGTGAGTATCGCCGCTGATACGCCGAGAATCGCGATCAGGATCGCATCGGCGGTGCGATAGAGCGTCAGCGCGCGCCGGATGTCCGCGGCAGTTGCATCCCAGCGGCCGCCGCCCATGGCGGCATCTTCGACGCGCACGCCGCCATAGACGCGCGGGCCGGCCAGCGAAAGACCCAGCGCACCCGCGACTGCCGCTTCCGGATAGCCGGCATTTGGCGAGCGGTGACGCGGCGCATCGAGCCACACGGCGTTCCACGCTTCGACTGCGGCGGCATCCCGGCGCAGCGCCGCCGCGGCAATGAGCAGCAGCGCCGAAAGCCGCGACGCCGGAAGGTTCACGAGGTCGTCGAGCCGGGCTGCCGCCCAGCCAAAGGCGGCATAGCGGTCGGTGCGGTGCCCGATCATACTGTCGGCGGTGTTGATTGCTTTGTAGAGTGCGGCGCCAGGGAGACCGGCAATGGCAAGCCAAAAGACCGGCGCCACCACGGCATCGGAGAAATTTTCGGCCAGGCTTTCGATCGCCGCCCGCGCGACGCCGGCCGCATCGAGCGCCGCGGTATCGCGGCCGACGATGTGCGATACTGCGGTGCGGCCAGCTTCAAGGTCATTGGTTTCAAGCGCGGTCGCGACATCCACCACATGCCGGTACAGGCTGCGTTGCGCGATCAAACTGCTGGCGACCAGCGCGACGACGAAAATGCCGAGCGGCAGAAAGAAGAGCGCGCGCTCGATCACCAAGGCAATCAAACCGACCGTCACAATGACGATCAGCACCGCAACCACGCCGGCGAACCGCCGCGTAGTCGGATCGGCCGCAGCGCGGTTGAGCGCGCGGTCGAGTTCGCCGATCAGGCCGCCGATCCAGCCCACCGGATGGCCGATCGCTCGGGTGAGCCGCTCCGGATAACCGATGCAGAGCTCGATCAACATGGCGAGAAGCGCAAGCGCGACGGACATTTTCCCCTTCAGCGGCGCGGACGATCCGCTTTCCCACGGCGGCGATCTTGCCGCCGCCCGGCGCCTGTTTCCGGACGCCCCCGAACCTTTCATCGACCTTTCGACCGGGATCAATCCTAACCCATATCCGTTGCCGCGCTTGTCGCCGCAAGTCTTTGCGCGATTACCGGAGGCCGCCGCGCTGGAGCGGCTTGCGAGCGTCGCTGCCGAAGCCTATGGCGCGCCGTCTCCGGCGCATGTGGTGCCGGCGCCGGGAACGCAGATTCTGCTGCCGCTGGTCGCCGGTCTCGTTCGGCCTGGCCGTGCCGCTATTCTGACGCCGACTTATGCGGAGCACGCGCGCGCCGCCGCGCTTGCCGGCCATGGCGTTGCCGCGATCCGCGACCTCGGCGCGATCGGCAATGCCGCGCTCGCGATCATCACCAATCCCAACAATCCGGATGGCCGGTGGATCGCCAAGAGCGATCTGCTGGCTGTCGCGACAATCCTGCAGGCGCAGGGCGGCGTGCTCGCGGTCGACGAGGCCTTCATGGATGTCGGGCCGCCGGAGCCGAGCCTCGCCCCCGAGGTCGCGCGTGGCAACATCGTTGTGCTGCGCTCGTTCGGCAAGTTCTTCGGCCTTGCCGGCGTGCGGCTCGGTTTTGCGCTCGCCGCGCCGCCGCTTGCCGCGCGGCTAGCGGGGCTGCTCGGCCCATGGGCGGTGTCGGGACCGGCGCTGGCAGTCGGCGCCAAAGCGCTGGCGGACCGGGCGTGGATGGAAAAAACGCGGCGCCGGCTGGCGAAAGCGGCGGCGCGGCTCGATGCGATGCTCGATGGAGCGGGGCTCGACATTGTCGGCGGCACGCAGCTGTTCCGGCTGGTCCGCACGCCGTCGGCGAAGCAATTGTTCCAGCATCTCGGACGCTACGGCATTGTGACGCGACTGTTCCCCAATCATGCCGCGTGGCTGCGCATTGGCTTGCCGTCGTCCGAGCGGGACTGGCGGCGGCTGCAAATTGCGATGGCTGCGTTTCGACACAACGGCTAGTTTCTGGTCGATGAGCGCGCGACGAAATCCGCAGGTCGAAGACGCAGCGCCGGCAGCGCCACCGGCTCATTTCGACGATGCCTTCCGCGCGCGTCTGCGCGACCTTCTGGTTTGGCGCCGTGACGTGCGGCGATTCCGGCGCGAGCCATTGCCGAGTGGCGCGCTGGAGGTGCTCATCGAGCTGGCGTGTCTGGCGCCGTCGGTGGGATTGAGTCAGCCGTGGCGCTTCCTCATCGTCGAGGCTGCCGCGATCCGCGCCGCCATCCGGAAAAATTTTGCGGCTTGCAACGCACAAGCGCTCGCCGCCCAAGAGGCGCAGCGCACGAGCCTCTATGCCCGGCTCAAGCTCGCCGGACTGGAAGAAGCGCCCGCGCATTTCGCCGTCTTCGCCGACCGCACAACCGCGCAAGGTCACGGCCTCGGCCGCCACACCATGCCGGAAATGATCGAATATTCCGCCGTGACCGCCGTGCATACGATTTGGCTCGCCGCGCGGGCGCAAGGCATCGGCATGGGCTGGGTTTCGATCCTCGATCCGAAGACGGTTGCCGCTATTTTAAGCGTGCCGGCCGAATGGAAATTCATCGGCTATTTTTGTCTCGGTTACCCGCAGGCCGACGATACCGTTCCTGAACTCGAGCAATCGGGCTGGGAGCAGCGGCGGCTGCCGTCGTCCATCATCATTCGGCGCTGAGTAGCCAAGTTGTTTGAATGGGCGATGTGCCAAAACAGGGCACATCGCGTGGCACTCGCCTTGCTCATTCTGTCGCTGGCGTCTGCGCCTGTCGCGCAACGGCAAAAACGCGTCGTTCGCGCGCGCACAACGCGGTGAAACGGAGCGTCGACCGATTGCGGGAGATCGGCGCGCGCCGAGGGAGAGAGCGGTGTTAACCTTGAGCTGTGCCAGAATGGCCTTGGCCCCCGCGCGCGTGGGCGCCGCGATGACGCTGTGCGCCATTACATTGGCGATGATCGGCAGCGCGGCCAATGCCGACGGCCTCGTTGCCGGCGGCTGCCTCGGACGGGGAATTTCGGTCAATTGCGTCGTGCGCTGGGGCACACCCGGCGACCCTTATGTCAGGACCGTACCGCAGATCAAGGACAACGAGGAGCAGAGCCGGGCGGCCGAACGCGATCACCGCTGGGAGCAGCGCTGCAAGCCGACCATCGCGCAGGATCGTTACGGCGTCCCCCGGTACTTCTATTCCGCGCCGGGCTGCGAATTCGGCGTTATCCAGTAGCGATCGCTGTCGCTAGAGCGCAATCGTTTCAGATTGAATCGATTGTCGCTCTGGCATTTTTGATGGAGCATGATCTTTTCGGAAAACCGGTTTCCACTTTTCCGGATCATGCTCTAGCGGTACGAGTTCGCCGACTTCGCCGTTCGCTCCGGATGCCGCCAGGTGGCGACCGGCGTCTTGACCGCTCCCGGCAGATATTTGGCAATCACGGTCGGATCGAGTTGCTGGATCGCGCTGTCCGGCAAGCGATACCAGGTCTCGTCGCGCCCGAACAAGGCGATGCCGAGATAGCCGCGAACAGTCAATGTCTGACCGTCGGGGCTCACCCGCATCATGGCGCTATAAATGTTGCCGTCCCGTGGATCGAGGATGTTGCCGTCGTGGTATTCCAGACCGTTCCGCTTCATGTCTCTGATCAGCGGAAGCCCGAGCAACGGCTCGTCCTTGCGGTCGTCGCGGCAGCTCGAACAGATCGGATTCTTGGCATCGGTCGGCCGCAGAAACAGTTTGGCGATAGCCCCTTGATATGCCCCGTCCTGCTCGACGAACAGGAACCATCCCACAGGAGTTCCCGTTTCCGGATCGATCTTCTGCCACAGACCGGCGACCGACGGTTCGGCCGCCGGCGCGGAATGCGCGATGCCGATCAGCGCGACGAGCGACGCCACAGCCGTCACTATGAGCAATTTTGGCGATTGCATTGCCAAGGATCCTTTCCACTCGCCGTCGTCGCCAAGCGAAACCGGCATCGATGGCGGAGAATTATTACTCGATCCACAATGCGGTGATTTAAGGACGACCGAATGTCAGCGCCGCCACAGTATGGGGCCGGCGATTATCTCGGCTGGCGTGCGGATTCGGCGTCAGCTCGGGCGCCAATGGGAACTTAATCTGCCGAGCCACGTTCAATCGCATAGCCCGTCTTTTGTCGTCCACCGGCTGGCGCGCCTTCTCATGATTGTCCGATATCATCGCTTCATTGTTTGAGTTCGGGATTTGAGAATTATGCGGCGCTCCCATTCCATGCCGCGGTCGGCGTCGGCCACCAGTTTAGCGCTCGCCAATCTGCGCGGCATCGTCATCGTAATCGTGCTCGCCTTCCATTCGATGCTGGCCTACCTTGAGTGGATTCCGGTAACCGGTTCCGGTTTTGACAGTCCACCTTACGATTGGCGCTCCTTCCCAATCATCGACAACCATCGCTTCTTCGGATTCGACCTGATCTGCGCTTGGCAGGACGTCTATCTGATGGCGTTAATGTTTTTTCTATCCGGCTTGTTTGTGTGGCCAAGCCTGATGCGCAAGAAAGACTTGGCATTTTTGCGCGATCGCGTGCTTCGCCTCGGCCTGCCTTCGGCGTCGCCGTGGTCATACCGGCAGCGGTTTATCCGGCCTATCGTTTGAGCGCAGCCGATCCCAGCCTTTCGGGCTATTGGCACAGCTTGCTGGCGCTGCCGTTCTGGCCCAATGGTCCGCTGTGGTTTCTCTGGCAGCTTTTGGCGCTGAATTTGGTCGCCGTCGGCCTGCACCTGGTCGCGCCCAATGCCATACCGGCGCTCGGTCGCTGGTCAGCTACAGCCGACAAGAATCTTGCTCGCTATTTCGCCGTGCTGCTCGCCGTCTCGGTATGGGCCTATGTGCCGTTGGCGATCGCCTTTACACCTTGGGCCTGGTCCAATTCCGGACTTTTCGCCGTGCAGTTTTGCCGGCCGCCGCTTTATGGCGTTTTCTTCTTCGCCGGCGTCGGCATCGGCGCTGCCGGCATCGAACGCGGCCTGCTCGCGACCGATGGCGTTGTGGCGCGGCGCTGGGGCTGTGCGCTCGCTGCAGCCTTCGTTTCGCTGTTGCTCTGGATGGGATTGACCGCGCTGACGATGACCGGCGCCGCCTGGCCCGGCGTTACGCTTGCCACCGATCTCAGTTTTGTGTCCGCCTGCGCCACCGGTTGCATTTTTCTCCTCGCCGTATGCCTGCGCTTCATGACCAGGCATTCGCGGTTGCTCGGCTATATGTCGGTCAATGCCTACGGACTTTATCTGGTCCACTATGTTTTCGTGGTCTGGCTGCAGTATGCGCTCCTTGCCATGCCGTTGTTTGCCATCGTCAAGGGGGGCATCGTTTTCACCGGCACCCTGGTTTTGAGCCTGACAACGACGTTCGCGGTCCAGAGCCTTCCGTGGGGCGCCCGCCTCATCGGCGCGGAGCCGCGCACTATCGCGGCATCGTAATCTAACCGCCTTCCTCGGCACGCGATCGCCATTGTGACGCGACCGCGAGAACGTTCTATAATTCGTTAACATGCGACTATTACGTCGGGACGCGGCCGAGTTTGCCGCCGGCCGGCGCCGGGGCCGCTATGATGGCCGTGATGCGATTAGGCGCAACCGCGCTCGTAGCCATTTTGCTTCCGCTCCTGATGACGCCGGCCGACGCCGCCGAGCGCGCGCTTGTTCTCGACATTGACGGCGCGATCGGTCCCGCCATTGCCGATTATGTGGTGCGCGAAATCGCTGCCGCCGCGCCGAAGACGGACGGCCTTATCGTGCTGCGCATGAATACGCCGGGCGGCCTCGATGCTTCGATGCGCGAAATCGACAAGGCGATTCTGGCATCGCCGGTGCCGGTCGCCACCTTCGTCGCGCCGAGCGGCGCCCGCGCGGCAAGCGCCGGCACCTATATCGCCTATGCCAGCGCGATCGCGGCCATGGCGCCCGGCACCAATATCGGCGCCGCGACGCCGATCCAGCTCGGCGGCAATCCGCTTTCGCCCGGCGAGGGCTCGGATCAGCGTTCATCCTCATGCTCATCGGCGTCTACGGGCTGATCCTGGAATTTTTCAATCCAGGCGCCGTTGCACCGGGCCTGGTCGGCGTCATCTGTCTCATGGTCGCGCTCTACGCGTTGGCGCTCTTGCCGATCAACTATGCCGGTGCCGCGCTCGTCCTCATCGGCATCGGGCTGATGATCGCGGAAGCCCATATCGGCGCGTTTGGTGCGATCGGCGTCGGCGGTATTGCCGCTTTCGTGATCGGCGCGCTGATGATGTTTCCGTCCGGCGTGCCCGGTTTTGCGCTTTCGGGAGCGGTCGTGGCCGTCGCCGCGCTCGGCAGCGCTGCGCTGTTCCTGCTGGCGCTTGCGGCGCTGTTTCGCTCGCGGCCGGTGGTCACCGGCGGCGAGGCGCTGATCGGCGCCAGCGGCGAGACCGTGTCGTGGCAGGGCGATGAGGGCAGGGTCAGAGTGGCGGGCGAAATCTGGCGCGCCAGGGCCGACGCGCCGTTGCGCGACGGCTCGCGCGTCGAGATCGTCGGCCGCGACGGCCTCGTTCTTGTGGTCCGAGCCCGATAGCCCAAGCCGCGCCGCGCCTTACGCGACGGGGCGCGCCTCACCAAATCTAACCGAGGCCCATTTTGACTGCCGCATCAGCCCAAGGAGCTCCGCCATGTTTCTCACCACCGTCATCGCCGTCGGCGTTCTGGTCCTGATCTTCCTTTACGCCTCCATTCGTATTTTGCGCGAATACGAGCGCGGCGTCGTCTTCACCCTCGGCCGCTATACCGGCACCAAGGGTCCGGGCCTGTTCCTCTTGGTGCCGTTCGTGCAGCAGATGGTGCGCGTCGACTTGCGCGTCGTCGTCGACGAAGTGCCGCCGCAGGACGTGATTTCGCGCGACAACGTGTCCGTGAAGGTGAGCGCCGTCATCTATTTCCGTGTCGTCGACGCCGAGCGCGCCATCATCCAGGTCAGCAATTATCTCGCCGCGACCAGCCAGCTGGCGCAGACCACGTTGCGTTGGGTGCTGGGCAAGCACGACCTCGACCAGATGTTGGCTGAGCGCGACAAGCTCAATGCCGACATCCAGGACGTGCTCGACAAACAGACCGAGGGCTGGGGCATCAAGGTCTCCACCGTCGAGCTCAAGCGCATCGATCTCGACGAAAGCATGGTCCGCGCCATCGCCCGGCAGGCCGAGGCCGAACGCGAGCGCCGCGCCAAGATCATCAACGCCGAAGGCGAGCAGCAGGCGGCGCAAAAACTGGTCGAAGCCGCCCGCATCCTTGCCGGAATGCCGCAGGCAATGCAGCTGCGCTATCTCGGCACGCTGTTCGACATCGCCAACGATCGCAGCTCGACCATCGTGTTCCCGTTTCCGCTCGACCTGATACAAGCCTTCACGGCCGCCGCGCCGCGGGGGTAAGGAGCTTTATTTAAGCGATACCGCTTTATTGCCGGGCGAAGACGCAAAAAGGTTTGAACGCGGCGTCGTCGATGTTATGTGGTCGCGGCAAGTGCGCGGCCGTCCGCTTTGGTGCGGTCGCAAATTCTACGACAATTCAGTGACAATGCGGGCGCCAAGGCATGCGAGTGACCGTCCCTATTTCTGTCGGCGGCTGGGTCCGCTTATTCAGCCGCTGGGATTTACTCGCAGTCATTTTGATCATCGGGCTTCTGGTTTTCCTGGGTGAAGCGAGCCGCCATCTGTTCGAGCCACTGGCCGAACTGCAAAAGCAGCCGCCATCGCTCGATCCGCGCAACCTGCCCGAATATGCCGCGCGCACCACGTTGCGCATGTTCATCGCCATGGTGCTGTCGCTGATCTTCACCTTCACTTACGCGACGCTGGCCGCCAAGAGCAAACGCGCCGAGCGGTTGCTGGTGCCGCTTCTCGACATTCTGCAATCGGTGCCGATCCTCGGATTCATTTCGGTGACGGTGGTATTTTTCATGGCGCTGGCGCCCGGCCGCGTGCTCGGCGCCGAATTCGCCTCGATCTTCGCCATCTTTACCAGCCAGGCCTGGAACATGGCGTTCAGCTTCTATCAGTCGCTGCGCACAGTGCCGACCGAGCTCGAAGAAGCGTCGCGCAATTTTCACCTCAGCCCGTGGATGAGGTTTTGGCGGCTCGACGTGCCGTTCGCCACGCCGCAGCTGATCTGGAACATGATGATGTCGATGTCGGGCAGCTGGTTCTTCGTCGTCGCGTCCGAGGCGATCAGCGTCGGCAACACCACGGTGACCCTCCCCGGCGTCGGCTCCTATATCGCGCTCGCCATCGAGCGCCAGGATCTCAAGGCGGTCGGTTGGGCGATCGCCGCGATGCTGGTGGTGATCCTCATCTACGACCAGATTCTGTTCCGGCCGCTGGTGGCGTGGGCCGATCGGTTCCGGTTCGAACAGGAAGCCGGCGTCGTCGCGCCGCAATCGTGGGTGTTCGATGTGCTGCGCCGGTCCCGCATCGTCGAGCGAATGACGCAGCCGTTCGCAACTTTGTGGCGGCTGACGCTGCGCCCGCGCCACCCCGGCAAAACCGAACCGATCGCGCCGACGGTGCCGGTCGCTCCGGGCAGGGTCGCATTTCAATTGGGCCTGATCGTCACCGCGTTTGCCGCAGCCGCACTGTGGCAGATCGTTCGCTTCATCGGCGAGGGTATCACGCTTGCCGATGTCGGGACGGCCTTGTTGCTCGGTATGGCGACCCTGATTCGCGTCATCGTGCTCATCGCGATCGCGACCGCCATCTGGGTGCCGATCGGCGTTTGGGTCGGCACGCGGCCGCGCGCCGCCAATCTCATTCAGCCGGTGGCGCAGTTCCTCGCCGCATTTCCGGCCAACCTGCTGTTCCCGATCGCCGTATCGGGCATCGTCGCCTGGCGGCTCAATCCGAATATTTGGCTCAGCCCGCTGATGATCCTCGGCACGCAATGGTACATTCTGTTCAATGTGGTGGCCGGGGCGGTGGCGATTCCCGCCGAGCTGCGCGCCGTCGGCGCAAACCTGCGCGTGCGCGGCTGGCTGTGGTGGCGGCGCATAGCGCTGCCCGCGGTATTTCCATACTATGTGACCGGCGCGATCACCGCCTCCGGCGGATCGTGGAACGCAAGCATCGTCGCGGAGGTCGCATCCTGGGGTGATCAGCACCTGCAAGCCGCCGGCCTCGGCGCCTATATTGCGCAACAGACTGATGCCGGCGATTTTCATCGCATCGTGCTCGGCATCGTCGTCATGAGTCTCTACGTCGTCGTCATCAATCGCCTGTTTTGGCGTCCGCTCTATTTCTACGCCGAACGCAAATTCCGTCTCGGATGAGGATCATATGACCGCTGCGCTCCTCGACGTGCACGCTCTGCGCCAGTCCTTTCCGCGGGCCGACGGCGGCGAGCATCTGGTTCTCGACGGCGTCGATCTGGCTTTGTTGCAGGGCCAGATCGTCGGTTTGCTCGGCCGCACCGGGTCGGGCAAATCGACCCTGCTGCGGCTCATTGCCGGACTGGCGCAACCCTCGGCGGGGACAATCACCTATCTCGGCGAGCCGGTTCATGCGCCGCCGCCGGGCATTGCCATGGTGTTCCAGTCCTTCGCGCTGTTTCCCTGGCTGACGGTCCTGGAAAACGTTCAGCTCGGTCTTGAGGCGCTCGGCCTTCCCGAATCGGAAATCCGCAAGCGCGCTCTGGCGGCAATCGATCTGATCGGCCTGGACGGCTACGAGTTCCGCTTATCCGCGCGAACTATCCGGCGGCATGCGTCAGCGCGTCGGCTTTGCCCGGGCGCTCGTCGTTCATCCCAACATCCTGCTCATGGATGAGCCGTTCTCGGCGCTCGACGTGCTCACCGCCGAGACGCTGCGCACCGACTTTCTGGAGCTTTGGGGCGAAGGCAAATTGCCGATCAAGGGCGTGATTCTGGTCACCCACAATATCGAGGAAGCGGTATTGATGTGCGACCGCATTCTGTTGTTCTCCACCAATCCCGGCCACGTCATCAGCGAGATCGCCGTTGAGCTTAAACAGCCGCGCAACCGCCTCGATCCGCAATTCCGCGATCTTGTCGAGAAAATCTATGTGGCGATGACGGCGCGTACGCCGGCCCGGCCGCAGATCGGCACTGGACCGACGGCGACAATCTATACGGTGGTGCCGCGCGTCTCGGCCAATCTGTTGTCCGGCCTTATCGAAACGCTTGCCGCTCCGCCTTATCACGGCAAAGCCGATTTGCCGGTGCTCGCCGACGAGCTGCACATGGAAGTGGATGATCTTTTCCCGGTGTCCGACGCGCTGCAGTTACTTCGTTTGGCGGAGATCGAAGGCGGCGACATCAAGCTCACCGACGCCGGTAAGCAGTTCGCCGAATTAGGCATGGACGATCGCAAGAAACTGTTTCAGCGCCAATTACTGGCCTATGTTCCCCTGGCCATGCATATACGCCACGTCCTTTCCGAGCGCGCCAACCACGTGGCGCCGAAATCCCGCTTCTTCGACGAACTCGAGGATCACATGAGCGCGGAAGACGCCGAGCTTACTTTGCGCGCGGTGATCGCGTGGGGACGTTTCGCCGAAGTGTTCGCTTATGACGACGACTCCGGAACCTTCAGCCTGGAGAACCCGACCTGATCGGCTTCTATCGCCTCGCTGGTGGAGCGGATTTGACATTCGCTGCCCACCTGGCCGCGAACTCGTGACGCGAATGTCAAATCCAAAGCTCCACTAGCAAGAGCATGATCCGGAAAAGTGGAAACCGGTTTTCCGAAAAGATCATGCTCCATCAAAATGCTAGAGCGACAATCGATTCAATCTGAAACGATTGCGCTCTGGCACCAGTCTCAATCCGGCGGCGGCAGGAAGACAACCTCGTGCTTGGCCGACAGCGCCACGACCTCTTCGGGCTTCTGTTCCTTCATTGCGTGAATTGCCCAGAACAGATCATAGAGCTTGCGTGTCGGGGCGACCCAGAAAAAGCATTTCACCGGCTGGTCGGACTTGTTGAAAATGCCATGCGGAATGCCCATCGGCAACCGGATCAGATCGCCCGCGGTGGCGACAAAGTCTTTGCCATCGAGAAACAGATCGAACCGACCCTCGAACATGTAAATGAATTCGTCCTGGGTTGGATGAATGTGCGGCGGCACGAACGTGCCGGGCGGAAAGGTCGCGTGCCAGGAGAACGACGTCTCGTTCACCGACTTCGGCACGTAGGTCTGGCCCAGAATGTTCCAGACGATCCCGTCGATTCCCGTGCCGGCTTTGGTGATTCCTGCCGTCAGCGCTTGCATGCCGTTGCTCCAATATTCTTGCTGGCTTGGTCTCGCTCTAAGCCGCCATTCAAACACGAATACGGCGGCGCAGGAACGATTCCGTGATCGCTCCGAGACGCCATTTCGCGACAACGTAAACGTCGCTACGATAGGTCCGCGTAAGCCGCTTGGGGCCGGTCGTGGCCGCTCACCCTGCGGCTAGATCATTGATGTAACATGGTCTTTTCGGAGATCCGGCCCGTGCGCAACCGCGGAAAGCTGGTTCGGATCATGCCAAGACGGAGGGCGACGATGTCATTAATACCGAGTAGGAACGGCGGCGCCCACGTGCGCTGGCTGCTGTTAGGATCGCTGACGCTTAACTTATTTTTTGTCGGTGCGGCCGGTGCCGTGGCGATACGGTATTCAGGACCGCAGCCGTTGACGACCGTCGCGCGGATTGACCACAGCATGGCCGGCCGTCTTGATCGCATCGCGGCAATCCTGCCGCCGGCCGACGCTCAAATATTGCGTGCGCAGTTGCGCGATGAAGCGGTCAAGGTCGCCGCCGCACAGGCCGATCTTCGTCTCTCCGAGGACGACGTGCGCAAGAGTTTGCGCGCGCAGCCATTCGATCCGCAAGCGATGCGCAACGCGATGGCGCAAAATCGCACTGCGCATGACGACTTCGATCAGGTGCTTCATGATACGATCGCTGCGGCCGCGACCAAAATGTCGGTAGTGGGGCGCACCAAGCTTGCGGATTGGCGGGGGGAGCGCGACAAGGCGCAGACGCTGCCATAAAAATCGGCGGCGCGAAGTTTACCCCGCGCTGCGCCGGCCCTGCGTCGCGATCGCCAACAGCGCCCGCTCGGCAATGGTGTCGGCAAGCGCCGGACGGCGTCGCGATTCCAACACTGCCTCGGCAAGCTCGGCCATGGCGGTGGTGAGCCGCGCGGCACTCCACGCTTTCAGCGCCGCTTCGACTGGCACCTTCCTGCGGAAATGCAGCGGCGGCTGTGCGCGATCGAGCGAAAAGGGCGAGCCGTCTTCGATTGCAGCGCGCCACTTGTGCAGCTGCGCCAGCTGGCGCTGGGCGTTGAACAGCAGCGATCCTGCCGTGGCGCCCGCCGTGCGCGCTTTGGCGAGCTGCGCTTCAAGCTCGATGGGGCGACCGGCGAAGGCCGTGTCGACGATGTCTTCGAGCGCAAGCGCCGAAGCGTCGGATACGACGGCGGTCACGTCTTCGACGCCGACTTGGCCGCGGCCCTGGGCATAAAGCGCAAGCTTGCGGATCTCGTTGCGCGAGGCGGCGCGATCGCCGCCGAGCAAAGGAATCAAGAGCGCCCGCGCCTCGGGCGTCAAAACCAACCCGGCGGCGCGCATCTCGTCGTCGATCAGCCGCGCCCGGTCGCGTTCGCTGTCGGCGTAGCAGGGCAGCGCCGCAGCGTTCTTGGCGCGCTCGCAAAGCGCGCGCAGCGGCGCATTGCGGCGCAAGTCTCCGGCCTCGATGATGACGCGGCATTGCGCCAGCGGCGCGCCAAGCAGCGCCTCGACTGCCGGCGCGATGTTGCGGCTTCCCGCTTTGACCCACACCGCGCGGCGCCCGCCGAACAGCGGCATGGTCAGCGCCTCTTCGACGAGGCGCGTCGGTTCGGCGGCGATGGTCTCACCCTCGAGCCGCGCCAGCGCGAACGGATCGCTGATGTCGTCGACGGAGGCTTTGACGATGGCATTGACGCGTTCGCTGACCAGGCCCGCGTCCGGACCGAACACCAGGACCACCGCTCGCGCCGGATCAGGACGCGCAACGAAGCCTTCAACGTCGGACGCTTTGACGGCGACCATGAAGAATCAGGTTCCGGCGACGAAGTACGACGCCAACCTGTTGCGGATTGTCTCGGCGGCTGTCTGCACGGCGCGATCTTCGGCGTCGCGCAGCGCGCGCTGTACGGCAAAACGCTGCTCCGGACCCGGCGCATCATAATCGACGTTTGCGTAAGTGGTGTCTCGCAACACGATTTTGCCGGTCGCGATTTCCACAAGCTGATAACTCGCCGCGACAGTGGCGATCTGCGCCGTAGGACGGCCGCTGGCGGGATCGACAAGCACCGTGAAACCTTTTGTCGACACGGTGACGTCGAGCCGATGCGTTGGGGCGTTGGCTCCGGCGCCGCCATTGAGATCGAACTGCAAGGCATTGTGCATGCCGAGGGCAAGCCGGGCTTGGGGAGTCCCCTGACGCGTCGGGATGGGGTCGATTTGCACTTCGGCGAGCTTGTCTTTGACGCCCTCGCCGCCGGCCGACAGATGCGAGCCGTAGAGCGGCTCGAAACAGCCGGCGAGGAGACCCGCCGCGCCAAGCGCCAACGCGATCCGCATCACTCGTAACGCTGAACCGCAATCAGACCACGACATTGACGATCCGTCCCGGAACGATGATCACCTTTTTCGGCGGCTTGCCGCCCAGCGCAGTTTTTACCGCATCGAGCGCGAGAACGGCGGCCTCGATCGCGGCGTTGCTGGCGTCGCGCGGCACTGTCACTTCAGCGCGTTTCTTGCCGTTGATCTGCACCGGCAATGTCATCGTCGCTTCGATCAAGAGCGCGCGCTCGACTTCCGGCCACCGGGCTTGCGCGACCAGCGTCTTGTGGCCGAGCGCGGCCCAGCACTCCTCGGCAAGATGCGGCATCATGGGATGGAATAGTTGCACGAGAACGTTAACCGCTTCGCGCATGGCCCAGCGCAGGTCCGGCGTAAGCTTATGGTCGCCATGCTCTTCGATGCCCCCGATTACATCATTGAGCGCATTAGCGAATTCGTAAATCGAGGCGACACAAACATTAAAGTGCAGCTTTTCGATGTCATCGGACACCCGCGCTAGGGCCCGATGCGTCGCCTTACGCAGGATCACGGCCAAGTCGGAGAATGCGGCAGGACGGCCCTCCGGCGCCGTTCTGGCGATATCGGCCGCCTCGCCGACCAGCCGCCACAGCCGCTGCGAAAAACGCCAGGCGCCCTGAACGCCGCGCTCGGTCCATTCCACGTCGCGGTCCGGCGGCGAATCCGACAGCATGAACCAGCGCGCCACGTCGGCGCCATAAGTGGTGATGATCTCGTCCGGATCGACGGTGTTGCGCTTCGACTTCGACATCTTCTCGATCGGGCCGATCTCGACCGGCTCGCCGGTCGCAATCAAGGTGGCGCGCCGCGCGTCGCCATCGGCTTCGACCTTCACTTCCGCCGGCGCCGCCCATTCGCCGTTCGCCCGCCTATAGGTTTCGTGCACCACCATGCCTTGGGTGAACAGGCCGGCGAACGGCTCGTCGAGGCCGACATGGCCGGTCGCTTTCATGGCGCGGGTGAAGAAGCGGCTGTAGAGCAGATGCAAAATCGCATGCTCGATGCCGCCGATATATTGATCGACCGGCATCCAGGCATCGACGACGGCTAAGTCGGTCGGCGCGGCCGCGATCCATGGATCGGTAAAGCGCTCGAAATACCAGGACGAATCCACGAAGGTGTCCATCGTATCGGTTTCGCGCGTGGCCTTCTTGCCGCATTTCGGACAGGCGACGGTCTTCCAGGTCGGATGACGATCGAGCGGATTGCCGGGCCGGTCGAAGGTGACGTCTTCCGGCAGCTTCACCGGCAGATCTTGTTCCGGCACCTGCACCACGCCGCAGGCACCGCAATGAATGATCGGAATTGGGCAGCCCCAATAGCGCTGCCGCGAAATGCCCCAATCGCGCAGCCGGAAGTTCACCTGGCGCTGCGCCACGGGTCGGTTGCCGCGGCTCTCCTTCTCCAGCCGCCGCGCCACCTCTTCCTTCGCTTCCGCGATCGTCATGCCGTCGAGGAAGCGCGAATTGATCATGCGGCCGTCGCCGTCATAGGCGGTATCGGTGATGACGAAGCTTTTCGGGTTTTGGCCCGGCGGGCACACAACGGGCATGTTGCCGAGGCCGTATTTGTTGACGAAGTCGAGGTCGCGCTGGTCGTGCGCAGGGCAGCCGAAAATGGCGCCGGTGCCGTAGTCCATCACAATGAAATTGGCGACATAGACCGGCAGTGTCCAACTCGGGTCGAACGGATGCACCGCCTTGATGCCGGTTTCGAAGCCGAGCTTCTCGGCTGTATCGATCTCGGCCTGCGCGGTGCCGCGGTGCCGGCACTCTTCGATGAATTTCGCCAGCGCCGGATTCTTGGCCGCCGCCGCAATAGCCAGCGGATGATCCGGCGCCAGCGCCATGAATCTCGCTCCGAACAGCGTGTCCGGCCGCGTGGTGAAGATTTCCAATTCGCTTTCGCCGTTCGGCGTCGTGCTTCGATCCAGCGCGAAACGGACCAAAAGGCCCTCGGAGCGGCCGATCCAGTTCTTCTGCATCAGCCGGACTTTTTCCGGCCAGCGGTCGAGCGTGTCGAGCGCGTCGAGCAGTGCTTCCGAATATTTGGTGATCTTGAACACCCACTGGCTCATTTCGCGTTGCTCGACCACGGCGCCGGAGCGCCAGCCGCGGCCGTCGATGACCTGCTCGTTCGCCAGCACCGTCTGGTCGACCGGATCCCAGTTCACCTTGCGCTTCTCGCGCTCGACCAGGCCGGCGCGCAGAAAATCAAGGAACATTTTCTGCTGGTGCTTGTAATAGGACGGATCGCAGGTCGCGATCTCGCGGCTCCAGTCGAGCGACAGCCCCATCGATTTGAGCTGCTTCTTCATCGCCGCGATGTTGTCGTAGGTCCAAGTTTTCGGATGGACCTTGCGCTCCATCGCGGCGTTCTCGGCCGGCATGCCGAAGGCGTCCCAGCCCATCGGATGCAGTACGTTCAATCCCATCGCGCGCTTGTAGCGAGCGACCACGTCGCCCATGGTGTAGTTGCGCACGTGCCCCATATGGATGCGCCCCGACGGATAGGGAAACATTTCCAGCACGTAATATTTCGGCCGCGGGTCGTCGTTCTGCGTGGCGAAAATCCCGCGCTCGTCCCATACTTTTTGCCAGCGCGCCTCGGCGTCGCTGGCGTTGTAGCGGTCGGTAGCCATCGGTTTGCGATTTTTTCCGCTGTCTTTTACGGTCGCCGGACGTGACACGAAAGCCCACGGTGGGTCAACGGGTTGCGACCGTTGAGCCCGTCACTGATCCCCAATTAGAAAGTCCGAAATGCAATACACCACCCTTGGCAAGACTGGCCTTCGCGTCAGCGTCGCCGGGCTCGGCACCGGCGGCTTCTCCCGGATGGGGCTCAAGTCCGGCAAGAGCGAGGACGAAGCGGCGCGGCTCGTCCTCGACGCGGTCGAGCTCGGCGTCAATTTCATCGACACCGCGCCGCCCTACGGCACCGAGGGCGTGGTCGGCAAAGCCCTGCAATCGATTCCGCGCGACCAGGTCGTGGTCGCGACCAAATCCACCGTCCGCCGCAACGGGGAATGGTGGACGCCGGAGCGAGTGACCGCGAGCCTCGACAATTCGCTCCGGCTGATGGGCACCGATTACGTCGACGTCTTCAATCTGCATGCCGTGGATCCGGACATGTACGATTACGCGCGCGATACGCTTGGGCCCGCGCTCGTCAAGCAGAAGGAAAAGGGCAAGATCCGGCATATCGGGCTGACCGAGAATCCGATCGTCGATTTCACCAACGAGACGCTTAAGCGCGCGCTGCACGATACGGTCTGGGAAGTGTTCATGGTGGGCTTTCACATGATGCATCAGGGCGCGCGAAGAAATGTGTTTCCGCTCACCCGCGAGAAGGGCGTGGGCACACTGTTGATGTTTGCGGTGCGCAGCATTTTCGCCGATCCGCCGCGCGTGGCCCGAGAAATGCGCGCGCTCGCCGCCAAGGGCCTGGTCGAGAAGTGGCTCGGCGAGACCGACGATCCGCTCGCCTTTCTAGTTCACAACGGCGGAGCGGCCAATATGATCGATGCGGCCTACCGCTTCGTGCGACACGAGCCCGGCGTGGACGTGGTGCTGTTCGGTACCGGAAATTCCGCGCATTTGCGCAGCAATGTCGCGTCGCTGCTCAAGCCGCCGCTGCCGGAGCTGGACCGGGCGAAACTCGCGGCGCTATTCGGCTATCTCGAAGGCATCGGGCTCGACAGCCATCAGGGACGCTAAACCAGCTCCTCGGCGATCCAGCGGGTGACGGAGCGGTGCTTGGGCGTCCAGCCGAGCGCGGCGGCGGCTTTGCCGCGCACGCGGCTGTTGGAGCCGAGCGAGTACACCGCCATGTTGCGGCCCCAGGCGGCGATCGCTTCGTCGGCCGGCCAGGACTGCGCGGCGCCAAGACCAAGCCGCGCGGCGATGGCGTTGGCGATTTCACGCAAACCTTCCTCGCCGCTTTCGACATAGATGAACGAACCGGCCGGCGCCTTTTCGACGGCCAGAACATACAGCGCCGCGACATCGGCAATATGCACGTTCGACCAGCGGTTCAGGCCGCGTCCGATGTAACGCGCGACGCCGGACGACTTGGCTTGGCGCGCCAGCGCGGGGATCTGTACGCTCTGCGCCGGCGGTCCCTGCGCATGGCCGTAGATCATGGTGTTGCACAACACGGTCGAGCGAATTCCCCGCGCATCGCACACCAGCCGGTCGATAGCGACGCGCGCCGCCTTGTCGGCGACCGGCGCGATGGGTTCGCCTTCGTGAAAGATGCGCTCGGACGGCTCGCCCATGGCGAGATCGGCGACGATGCTTGAGCCGCTCGAATGAATGAAGGCTTTGCCGGAACCGGCGAGGCCGCCAAGCAACGCCTCGACCACGCCGCGATGATCGCTCGAAGCTGCATTGACAACGGCGTCGGCGGCGCGCGCCTCCTCGCGCAACAAAGCGGCGTCATCGAGCGAGCCGGTGACCGCCTCGACGCCGTGCGCCGCGACCGCGGCGGCCTTGACTTGGTCGCGAACGAGGCCGCGCACCTTATGGCCTGCGGCGATCAGCGCCGCTGCAACCGCGCCGCCGATATAGCCGTTCGCCCCGGTCAAAAAAATTCGCATGGTGTGCTTCTCTTTGCCTCCGCCGTCGCCGCCGCAGGCGGTACAACGGGCAGGTTCAACCCCGAAATTCGGCGTCGACACGTGACACTGACGTTAACGATGCGCGCCGTTTGCGGTTGTCGTTCTTCGCCGTAAGGCGGCCATCGTCTACCAAGACATGCCCGGGGCTGCTACTGTCCCCCCAAGGGTTCGGGGAATACTGGTAATTCCGAGGCGTTGCCGGTCGCGAGGTCGGTTCGGCTTTCGCCGCGCTTCCCGCGTCGTCGGTTGATGGGGTCCATTTTGCGAGCAGCGTGAAGAATTGATGCGTTGGTGGCGGTGGTCGATTCTGACGGGCGTCTTGGCTGTGCTGGCTGCGGGCGTATCGGCGCAAGCACAGCTGGCCCCGCCCTCAGCCGCAATCCGCCGACACGACTTTCGGCGACAGATTCGTGCAGTTTTTACGCTACGGCGAATGGTACTTTTCCTACGGCACCAACAAGGAATACTGGGCGCCGACCGACGTTCATGTCTCGCAGCCCGGCCAGGGCAACGACTTCACAATTTATGGCGTCCACGGCCACGATGAGGGGATCGGGCTCGACGATATTGCAATAGGGGATTTGTTCGGGCCGCAATACAATCTGCGCGTCGGCCGGTTCATCACCGAGAACTTCGGCGTCGAGTTCAGCCTGGATCACAGCAAATACGAGAACAACTTCGGGCAGGTCAATAATATACGGGGCCAGATCGGCGGCATGCCGGTCAACGGCTACTATCAGCTCAACAGCGAGACCTTTTACGAGGAGCTGCATAACGGCGCCAATCACGTGATGATCAACGGCGTCTATCGGCTGCCCCTGATCGGCAAGATCAACGAGACTTTCAGTCTTGCCGCGATCGGCAAGGCGGGCGTCGGCATCATGCTGCCGCATACCTCGGACACGATCTTCGGCAATTCGGTCGATGTCGATCCAAAATCGCTCGGCAACTCGATCTGTTTGCGTAATGGCTGGTGGCAGCTCAATGGCTGGACCACCGGGGTAGAAGGCGGCTTGCGGTTCGTCGTGTGGAAGCCGCTCTATATCGAAGTGACTGACAAACTGGCTTACGCCTTTCTGGCCGATTTGCCGGCCTATCAGGGCACCATAACCAAATCGCTGCTCATGAACGAAGTCATCTTCAGCCTCGGCTTTACCTACGACGGCACTTCGAAATGACCGCGGGCTGAAAGCGGTAGACCCTTCTCAAGAATTGAATGCGCTGGAGAAGTAAGACCGGTTATGCCTAAACCTTTATCTCTTCTTTTTCCCTCTTGCCTTGCGCGCAGCATAGCGGGCGTCGCGCTCCGCTTTTTGCTCGGCTTGCTTGGCGGCTTCGCGCTTCTTCTTTTCGGCCGCGGCGCGTTCGGCCGCCAAGGCCGCTTCGCGCTTGGCCTGTGCCGCCGCTTCGGCTTCGCGGGCTTTACGTTCGACCTTCTCGGTCTCGCGGACTTTTCGCGCCGCACTGCGATCGGCGGCGTCCGCCGCGCGCGATTGCTGGCGTTCGGCGGCGGCTGGATCGGCGGCCTTGGCGCGAAATTTTTCCAGCGCCGCCTTCTTGGCCTCGGCGGCAGCCTTTTGCCGCTCCTTGAAATCCGGCTCTCTGAACCACGCCATCTGTTTCGACCTCGCAGGACGTTCAGTTCTGATTATAGCTTAACGCGCCCGCCAACCCAGCACCGTTGTCAAGATACGCTCGCCCGATTCCACGCTTTGCCAATGCGCGTCTGCGTCCAGACGCTCCTGCCGTGTCGCCATTGGGTCGCGTCGCGCCTGAACCTTAACGGGTTTTCTAAAGAAACCGCCCGGTGGACCACCCGCCCGGCCGGACAAATCGTGCGCGAGCGCCTATATAGGCTCCCAGGGTTCGATAGCAATCTGTTTGGCGAGAGGATTTTATGGCATTTCGGGTCAATTACGGCAGAGACCGTGCCGAGCGCGACCGGGCGGCCCGCGCCCGGACCGCCGAAAAACTGAGGAAACGCGAAGAGAAGTCCGCGCAGCGCAAAGCTTTACGCGACGCCGCCGCAGGCGCCGCGGAAAGTACCGAACCGGACACCGCGCGGATTCCGGGACGGCTCACCGGCGAAGAGGATTAAATGGCGATTGATCGGACACGACGAGGAAGCGACCCGCGGCAAGCGGCCGAGGCGGCGTTCAAAGCGGCGACCACCAAGCCCATCCCCGCGCCGGACCCGCTGCCGAAGGCGCCGTCGCTGCCCGGCGTCAAGGAACTCGTCTCCTTGCGCATCGACCGCGACGTTCTCGATTACTTTCAGGAAGCCGGGCCCGGCTGGCAAGATCGGATTAATGCGGCGTTGCGCAAGGCGGCTGGGAAATAGGATTTTTGATAGAACATGATCTTTTCGGAAAAGCGGCTTCCACTTTTCCAGATCATGCCCGTGCCGCGAGGAACCGACATGTCCGATTGTCTGCATTGCGACATCAATGAACTCGTGCAGAAGCACATCGATAGCGGCGGCGCCGACGTCGAAATCGCCGAGTTGGCGGCGAAGATCGCCGAAAGCCTCGCCGATCTGATTTTGCTCGCGCCCGAGAGCGAGCAATCGAAACTCATGGCCGACGCCATTGCCTGTTTCGGGAACGTGTTTCTGGAGAAGAGCGGCGCAATCGAGACCGAGGGCTCGGATGCGCGGCACTAATCCGGCTCGCGCGCCGCTGTCGTGCGCGACTGCCGCAGTCGCGGCGACAGTTTTCGGCGCCGCGATTTTGCCTGGCGCAATTTCGGCACGCGCGCAGCAGCCGCAAGCCGAGCAACAAGCCGAACCGCAAGCGCGCATCGTCGTCACCGGGGACGGCAGCGTGTGGGTGTCGCCCGATTACGCGCAGATTAAGGGCGGGGTGACCACGCACGGCAAGACCGCCAAAGAGGCAACCGACGCCAATTCGAAACTGATGGCGACCGTCACCGCCGCGCTACGCAGCGCCGGGATTGAGCAAAAAGACATGCAGACCGCACAATTTTCAGTGCAGCCGGTTTATGCGCCGCCGCAACCGAATGCCGAGCCGAAACTGACCGGGTTTTCCGTGTCCAACCGGCTCGGCGTGACCATCCGCCAGATCGCCGATGTCGGCGATATTCTCGACCGTCTCATCGCGGCCGGAGCGACCGACGTCGGCAACGTAGAATTCATGCATTCCGACGCGTCAAAGGCGCTCGACCAAGCGCGAGCGGCCGCAATCGCCGACGCCCAGCGCAAGGCGGAGATCTACGCGCGCGCCGCGGGCGTCAACCTCGGCCGCATCGTATCGATCTCGGAAGCATCCGGCTACGCACCGCCTGGTCCGATGATGGCGATGCGCGCCGCGGGCGCAATGGCGGCGGTGCCGATCTCAAGCGGCGAGGACACGTTGCATGTGCGCATCGTCGTCGGCTTCGATATTGCGCATTAGAGCATGCTCCGGAAAATGCCTGCCCTCGGACTTGATCCGAGGGTGGAAACCGGTTTTCGGAAAAGATCATGCTCCATTTAGTTTAGTAGAGCGACAATCAATTCAATCTGAAACGATTGCGCTCTAGCGGCGCGCAGTCGCACTTGGTCCCTTGCCGATGATCGAAATATCCGAGCCGTCACGATAGGCCGGATGGGTCCAGCCGTCCTCGTCGTAGTCGGCCATACACGCTTCCGCGAGCGCTTCCATCTGCTTTAATTGCCCGGAAAATTGCGCCTGCTGCAGCGGGAAAATGCGGACGAGTTCGTGGCTGCCGGAATAGTTCATCTCGTAGAGCTCGTGGCGGGCGCCGAATTCGGTGCCGATCGCGTCCCACAGGAGCTTCATGATCTTGATGCGCTCCTTGTAATCGATACCGTTCGAGCCGCGGACATATTTGGCCAGATATTTGTCGACGTCGGGATTCTTGAAGTCGAGCGCGCTCGACGGCAGATAAATCAAGCCTGAGGCGACAATCTTTTCGATGATGTTGCGCACCGCTGGATAGGCTTCGGTCATGAACAGGCGGTAGGTGCTGCAGGCGCGGCCGTTGGGCAGCACCGCGCCCCCGACCCACGGCTCGGGATTGCAGGCCATGGCGTCGGTCAGCGACCAGAACAGGTTGCGCCAGCCGACCACTTCGCCGATCTGGGCCTGCACGCCGCGGAAGCCGTCGACGCCGGTGGCGCGCGCCGCCTTGCAGAGCAGCCCGATGATGAAATCGAGCTTGACCGCAAGCCGGGTGCAGCCCTGCATAGTGAAGCCGTTGAAGAAGCCCGACTTCGGATAGAAGTTTTTCAGCCGCTCGACGTCGCGGTGAATGAAGACGTTCTCCCAGGGGATGAAGGCATTGTCGAAAACGAAAATGGCGTCGTTCTCGTCGAATCGGGAAGTGAGCGGATAATCCCACGGCGAGCCGGTGGCGGCGGCGGCGAATTCATAGGACGGCCGGCAGATGAGCTTGATGCCTGGGGTGTTCATCGGCGCGATGAACATCACCACCATGGCCGGATCGTTGATCTCCTGGCCCATATTCTGGCCGAGAAAATTGTAATGCGTCAGCGCCGAATTGGTGGCGACGACCTTGGCGCCGGAGACATAGATACCGGCGTCGGTCTCCTTCTGAATAGTGATGTAGACGTCCTTGACCTCTTCGACCGGCTTGTTGCGGTCGATCGGCGGATTGACCAGCGCGTGATTAAGATAGAGCACCGCCTCCTGCGCACGCTTGTGCCAGGCTTTCGCATTGTCGGCGAACTTGCCGTAGAAGGCGGCATTGGCGCCGAGCGTGTTGAGAAACGCCGCCTTGTAATCGGGGCTCCTTCCCATCCAGCCGTACGAGATGCGCGCCCAGGCGGCGATGGCGTCGCGCTGCGCGATCACCTCCTCGCGGGAATGCGCCACCTTGAAGAATTTGTGGGTATAGCCGCCGGAGCCGGTATCGGTCGGCGCGGTGAGCACGTCTTTGGTCGCCTTGTCGTGCAGCGCATCGTAAAGCAGCGCCACCGAAGCGGCCGAATTGCGAAACGCCGGATGCGCGGTGACGTCCTTGACCCGTTCGCCGTAGATATAGACCTCGCGGCCGTCCCGTAATGATTCCAAAAACTCCGCGCCGGTGAACGGGCGCTTTTTGCCCGCAAGGATCGCTTCGGGATGGTCTGGCATGGCGGACTCCAACTTCAATCGACCCATTATAACCATTATCCTGAGGTGGCCGCGAAGCGGCCCTCGAAGGATAACGGCCGAGGAAACCGGGCCGTCGCCCTTCGAGGCTCGCGCCGCTCGCACCTCAGGGTGACGGAATGTAGGCTCGCGCCCGGAATGACGAAACTTACCGCTTTGCGCGCTGGCAGGCTTCCCAAACACTTTGCGCCGTGGCCGGCATTTGCAAATGCGCGCCGGCGCCGTTCGGAATGGCGTCGGCGACCGCGTTCATCACCGCGGCGATGGCGGCCGTGGTGCCGGCTTCGCCGACGCCCTTGACGCCGAGCGGGTTGGTCGTCGCCGGCACGTTATGCATGGCTTCGCGCAGTGGCGGCATGTCCTCGGCGCGCGGCATGGCGTAATCCATGAACGAGCCGGTGACGAGCTGCCCGCTGTCGCCGTCGTAAACGGTGCGCTCCATCAGCGCCTGGCCGAGGCCCGACGCGATGGCGCCGTGCAACTGGCCGGCGACGATCATGGTATCGAGCGGATTGCCGCAATCGTCGACCGCGGCATAGGACGCCACATGCATGGCGCCGGTATTTGGATCGATTTCGACCTCGGCGATGTGCACGCCGTTGGGGAATGTCTGCGGCGTCTCGGTGACGGTCTTGGTGTCGAGATCCTCCGCGATCTCGCCGCGCTTTTTCATCTCGGCAGCGCGTGCGGCGACTTCGAACAGCGGCACGCGGCGATCGGTGCCGACCACTTCGAAAGCGCCGTTGTTATAGGCGATGTCGGCCTCGCCGGCTTCGAGCATGGTTGCGGCAATCGGCTTGCCTTTGGCGAGGATGGCGTCGATCGCTTTGACCACCGAATGGCTCACCGTCATGGCCGAGCGGGAGCCGACCGAGGCATAGCCCGGCAGCTCGTTCGCGGAGTCGCCGTGGCGATGCGGAATCTTGTCCGGCGGGATGCCGAGCCGCTCGCCGATCAGCCGCGCAAACACCGTGGCGTGGCCCTGGCCGGTATTCTGCACGTTGAGCCGCAACTGCAGCGTTCCATTGCCGGGAAATTCAAGAAGCGCGCTTTCGGTCGGCGAGCCGCCGGAATGTTCGAGCATGCAGCAGACGCCGAGCCCGCGATACTTGCCGCGCTTTTGCGCCTCGCGGTGGCGCTGCTTGAAGTTATGGTAATCGGCGAGTTCCAGGGCCTTGTCGAGGATCGGATCGAAATCGCCGGAATCGATAACGGTGCCGACCTGGGTCTTGTACGGGAAGGCCGACTTTCTGATCAAATTGCGCCGTCGCAGTTTTACGGGATCGATGCCGGTAACGCGCGCCGCTTCGTCGACCACCCGCTCCAGCGCGTAGCTCAATTCCGGCCGGCCGGCGCCGCGATAGGGCGCGGTCGGCAGCGTATTGGTGTAGACGCATTTCACGCCGATATCGATCTTGGAAATGTCGTACATGCCGGGCAGGCAGCGGGTGAAACTCAGCGTCGGAATGTTGGCGCCGATGGCGCCGAGATAAGCGCCCATATTGCCGACGCTGCGGATGCGCAGCGCCAGAAATTTTCCCTTGTCGTCGAGCGCCAGCTCAACTTTCGAAAAAGTATCGCGCGCCTGATTGTCGGATAAAAACGCTTCCGAACGGCCCGACATCCAATGCACCGGGCGGTTCAGCTTTTTCGCCGCCATTAAGAGCGCCATGTATTCCGGATAGGCCGAGGTCTTCAGCCCGAATGCGCCGCCGACATCCTCGGTGATGACGCGCAGTTTCTCCTTCGGCCAGCTCATGATGCCGAGAATGTTCTCGCGCATGGTGCCGGCGCTTTGCGAGCAGGTGCGCAGCGTGTAGGCATCGCGCGCGGCGTCGTAGCTCGCCGTCGCCCCGCGCGGCTCCATCGAGGCGACGCAGAGACGCTGATTCATTTCCGTAATGCGCGCGATGTGCTTGGCGGAGGCGAAAATGCGCTCGACCTCGGCTGCATTGCCGGCGGGATCGGCGGCCGGCCCCGGCCAGTCGACCGCGAGGTTGTTGGGCACCTCCGGCCAGATTTGCGGCGCGCCCGGTTGCAGCGCCGCGCGCGCGTCGGTCACTGGCGTGAGCGGCTCGTATTCGACCTGGACGAATTCGGAGGCGTCCTGCGCCGTGAGCGCGCGGTCGGCGACCACCATGGCGACGGCCTCGCCGATATGCAGCACGTGATCCTTGGCGAGCGCCGGCCGGCTGGTGACGATGAGCTTTGAGCCATTGCGGCCCGGCAGCGGCGGATGCCGCGAAATATTGCCGATGCCGTCCATGTCGGCTGCGGTCAGTACGGCAATGACGCCGGGCATGCCCGTTGCGCCGGCGGAATCGATGGAGACGATGCGGGCGAAGGCGTGCGGCGAGCGTACGAAAAAAGCATAGGCCTGGTTCGGCAGCGGTGCGTCAGCGACATAGCGGCCGCGGCCGCGCACCAAAACGTCATCCTCGACGCGGCCGTGAAATGCGTGGCTCTCGGTGTCCGTCTTGGCGTCCATGCTGGGTTCCAGGGGTGTTTGGTCGGGCGGTTGGGCGGCTCTTTATAGCCGAAACTGCCGATAGAAAACCCCTTCGCAGTGTTTGCCGCAGGCATGGCTTGCATGCCCTTGCTTGCCGTTGCCGGTTATGGCCAAAACGTCCCGCCATCCCGGGGAAAAGCCGATGACGCGCACGATCGATACGCATAGCCACATCCTGGCCGACGCGACCATAAAGCTTCTGCAAAAGGAGATCCCGAAGCTTGGGCTGAAACTCACGCCGTACGACGACGAGAACTCGGTGATCGAGGTGGCCGGCGTGCCGTACCGGCCGTTTCCGCGCGGCGGCCATCATATCGAGCGGCGCTTCAAGGACATGGACGCCGCCGAAGTCGACATGCATGTGCTCTCGGTGTCGCCGCAGACCTGGCTCTACAACCAGGAGCCCGCCGTCACGGCAGCCACCGCGACGATCCAGAACGACGAGATCGCGCGGCTTTGCAAGGAGCATCCGGACCGCTTTGCCGGCATCGCCACGTTGCCGATGCAGGCGCCGGAGGCGGCGGCCGCTGAATTGCGCCGCGCCATGGGGAAGCTCGGGCTGCACGGCGCGATGATCGCCTCCAACGTCAACGGCAAGAATCTCGACGATCCGAGTTTCGAGCCGTTGTGGGCCACAGCGGCCGAGCTCGACGCCTTCATGGTGATCCACCCCGGCAATGTCGCCGGCGCCGAGCGGCTGCGCTCCTATTATCTCGGCAACCTGATCGGCAATCCGCTCGACACCACCATCGCCGCAGCTTGCCTGATCTTCGGTGGCGTCATGGAGCGTTATCCCAAGCTCGACTTCGTGATGGTGCATGCCGGCGGCTTCATCCCCTATCAGGGCGGCCGCTGGGTGCACGGCTGGGAGGTGCGGCCCGAGCCGAAAATGCACCTGAAACACTCGCCGCGGCGTTACCTCGATCGCCTGCGTTACGACACCATCACCCACGCCAAGGCGCCGCTTGAATTTCTCGTCGCTTCGTCCGGCGCCGAGCGCGTGTTTCTGGGCAGCGATTATCCCTACGACATGGGCACCGGCGAGTGCGTGCGGCAGGTGAGGGCGGCGAATATTTCCGCCGCCGATCGCGAGCGAATTCTCGGCGGCCATGCGGCGGAGATCCTGAACAAGAAACGCGTGAAATAGATTGCAAATGGACGATCAGACGAATCTCATCTGCATCTCCTCGCGCGCCACACGGTCGCTGATCGCCGACGCATTTGTCGCGGCGGGTTTGCCGCAGGCCGACGCCGGAGCTTGCGCCGATCTGATGACGGAGGCCGATCTCACCGGCGCCGACGGTCACGGCATTTTCCGGCTGCCGCAATATGTGCGCCGGTTGAAGGCCGGCGGCTTCAACGCGCGGCCGCATATCACGGTGACCAAAACCGCACCGGCGACCGCTGTGGTCGACGGCGATAACGGCATGGGCCATCTGGTCATGTCGCGCGCAGCCAATGAGGCGATCGCCATGGCCCGCGAAGCGGGTGTCTCGTGGGTCGGCGTGCGCCGCTCCAACCATGCCGGGCCCGCCGGGCTTTATGCGGAAATGCCGGCGGCGCAGGGCATGCTCGGTTTCTACGCCGCCGTCGCCAATGCCAATCACATGGCGACCTGGGGCGGCGCCGATCTCCTCCTCGGCACCAATCCGCTCGCCATCGGCGTGCCGACCGGCGGCAAGCCGCTGGTGTTCGACATGGCGACCTCGATCGTCGCCTACGGCACGGTGAAGAAATATGCGCTGCGCGGGCTCACCATGCCGGAGGGCTGGTTCGTCAAGCCGCAGACCGGCGAGGCCATCACCGATCCGGGTAAATCCGGCGAAGGCATCCTGCTGCCGATGGGCGAATATAAAGGCTCCGGCCTGGCGCTGATGATCGGACTGCTGGCCGGCGTGCTCAACGGCGCCAACTTCGGCCGCGACGTGGTCGACTTCAATGCCGACGACACGAGCGAGACCAATACCGGCCATTTCATCATCGTGGCCGACGTCGCGCGTTTTGTGCCGCTGCAAATCTTCACCGCCGAGGTCGATCGCCACGTGCGCGACTTGCGCGCGTCGGCGCGCCTGCCCGGCGTCGACGAAATTCGCCTGCCCGGAGACCGCCGCGCGCAATGCCGCGACGAACGCCTGCGCGACGGCGTGCCGATCGCCGCGCCGCTATTGGCGCAGCTCGACAAGCTCGCCGCGGAGCTGAAATTAACCCCGCTGCGTCAGCGCTGAGCGCGACGCCAGGTCACAAGCGGCGACAACTCGCGGGAACTTGACAGTGTTCTGCCCACCGCCCAGTGTTTGGGCGGAAGCCCACAGACAGCGTAAGGGAGGCGACGCATCATGGTGTTGACCAAGAGGCAATTGATTTCCACCGCCATCGCGGCCGGTTCGGCGACGCTCATCGGGCCGGTGCGGCGCGCTCGTGCTGCCCTCGACAAGATTTCCGTCGCGGTGATTCCGATCGCCGACTGCGCGCCGATCTATCTGGGCAAGGCCAAGGGCTTCTTCGCCAAGCAGAATATTGACGTCGAATTGTCGACCCAGGGCGGCGGAGCCGCGATCATCCCGGGCGTGCTCTCCGGCCAATTGCAGTTCGGTTTCAGCAACGTGCCGTCGCTGTTGATCGCCCAGACCAAGGGACTGAAATTCATCGGCATCGCGCCGGGCGTCGCCTCGACCGGCGTCAGCGGTCATGATTTTTGCGCGACCCTCGTTCCCGGCGACAGCCCGATCAAGAACGCCAAGGACCTCACCGGCAAGACCGTCGCCGTCAATAACCTGAACAATATCGGCCAGGTCGCGGTGCGCGCCGGGGTGAAGGCCGCGGGCGGCGACCCTGACAGCCTAAAGTACATCGAGGTGCCGTTTCCCGACATGCCGGCGGCGCTGGCCGACCATCGCATCGAGGCCGGCTGGATGGTGGAACCATTCGTCACCATCGCCCAGTCACGCGGCGACAGGGTCGTGGATTGGCCGTTTGTCGCTATCGCGCCGAAAGCAGAGATCGCGGTTTATTTTGCCTCCGTGCAATATACCAATGCGAATCCGGACATGGTGAAACGTTTCAAGGCCGCAATCACCGAGTCGCTGGCTTATGCCGACTCCCACTCCGACGAAGTTCGCCAGATCATTCCGACCTATACGCGCATCTCGCCCGAAATCGCCGCCAAGATCATTCTGCCGATATGGCCGCCCCAATTTAACCGCGTCTCGGCCCAGGCGATGGCGGACGACATGCTCAAGAGCGGACTGATCACCAAGAAGGCGGACGTTGCGGCGCTGTTGCCGCAGTAAGCCCATGCCGGCGGCACAAGCGACCGGAGTGCGGGCCAGGCTTACGGCCCGCACTTTTATTTGGCTGCAAGGCCTCGCCGGCCTTGTCGGCTTCGCGCTCCTGCTCGAGATCGTGCCGCGGATCGGCATCGTCTCGCCGGATTATCTGCCGCCGTTTTCCGCCATCATGGTTGCGCTGTTCAAGGAGATGACGACCGCCGAGTTCTGGACCGCGCTCAGCGATACCATGGAGGCGTGGGCAATCGGGCTGGTCATATCGGTCGCCGCAGGCGTCGTGATCGGCATCGCGATCGGCAGTTCGCATTTGCTGCGCAGCGTGACGCATTCGACCATCGAGTTTCTCCGCCCGATTCCGTCGGTGGCGCTGATTCCGCTTGCCGTGCTGCTGTTCGGCTCGCAGATTCAGTCGACGCTGGTGCTGGTGGTCTATGCATCGTTCTGGCAAGTGCTGATCCAGGTGCTCTACGGCGTGCAGGACGTCGACCCGGTGGCGCGCGAGACGGCGCGCTGTTACGGGCTCGGGACCTGGGCGCAAATTCGCTATGTCACCTGGCCGACCACGCTGCCCTACCTGATGACCGGCATCCGGCTCGCCGCGGCGGTGGCGCTTATCCTCGCCATCACCAGCGAGGTCGCCATCGATACCCAGGGCCTTGGCAAGGAGATTTCCGACACCGAGTCCGGCGGCGCCGTCGCTATCATGTACGCCTATGTCATTGTAGCCGGAATTATCGGCGTCATTGTCAATCTGGGAGCGCGCACGCTGGAACGGCACGCGCTGGCGTGGCATCCGTCGGTCCGTCTCGACACTGCGGAGGCCGGCGCATGAACAACAACGTGCCGCCGCTTTCGCGTCGGCTCGCGGTCATGCTCGCGCTTCCGGCGGCGCTGATGGCGGCTTGGTGGGTCACCAGCGCGGACAGCCAAAGCTTCTATTTCCCGCCGTTGCAGACCATCCTGCAGACGTTCGGCAAGCTGTGGTTTTCGCCGCAGGCCTTGGCCAATATTGTGCCGAGCCTGTGGCGTTTCTCCGTCGGTTATCTTGCCGCCGCGCTGCTTGGCATCGCCATCGGCGTTCCAATCGGACTGTCGCGGAACTTGCGCAACGTGCTCGAGCCGGTGCTGGAATTCTTGCGCGCCATCCCGCCGCCGGTGCTGGTGCCGGTGCTCATCCTGTTTGCCGGCATCGGCAACGAGATGAAGGCGCTGGTGATCGTGTTCGGCTGCATCTGGCCGGTGCTGCTCAACACGGTCGCCGGGGTGCGCGCGCTCGACGAGGTGCTGGCGGAAGTCGTGCGCAGTTATCGCATCGGCCGTTTCGCCCGTTTGTGGCATTTCGTGCTGCCCGGCGCCAGCCCGCAGATTTTCACCGGCCTGCGGCAATCGCTGTCCATCGGCATCATCCTGATGGTGGTGAGCGAAATGTTTGCCGCCAGCGACGGCATCGGCTTTGCGCTGGTGCAATATCAGCGCACGTTTGCCATCCCTGAAATGTGGAGCGGCATCATTCTGCTCGGCATCATCGGCATCGTCCTGTCGCTGATCTTTCGCGCGATTGAGGCTTGGCTGTTGGGCTGGTATCACGGCCTGCGCCAGTCGCAGCGTGCCAACTGACCGCGTTTGAGGGACCGATGGATCGAGCAGTCAAGCCCATGCTCGAAGTGAGAGGGCTGCGCAAAATCTATGAGGATGCAAGCCGCACCGTCGAGGCGATCCGCGACGTCAGCTTCAGCGTCGGCCAAGGCGAGCTGGTCTGCATCGTCGGTCCGTCCGGCGCCGGCAAGACCACGCTATTGAAGTGCATTGCCGGGCTCCTGGCGCCGACAGCGGGTAGGGTGGTCGTCGAAGGGTTGCCGGTCGCGGGCCCGCCGCCTTCCACGGCGGTCGTTTTCCAGGAATACGGCCGCAGCCTGTTTCCGTGGATGAACGTACACGACAATGTCGCGCTGCCGTTGAAGCAGAAGAAGATGACGGCGGAGCGGCGTGAAGAGCTCGTTCGCAATGCGTTGTCCGCGGTCGACCTGACCGGCGTCAATACCGCCTATCCGTGGCAGTTGTCGGGCGGCATGCAGCAGCGCGTCGCCATCGCCCGCGCGGTCGCCTACGAGCCCCATGTGCTCTTGATGGACGAGCCGTTCGCCGCCGTCGATGCGCAAACCCGCGCCGATCTTGAAGATCTGATCCGGGTGTTGTGGCACCGGCTGCGGGTGACGGTGCTGTTCGTCACACACGATATCGACGAATCGGTTTATCTGGGCCAGCGCGTGCTGGTGATGTCGCACGCACCGACGGTGATCATGGAAGACGTCGCCATCGACCTGCCGGACGATCGCACGCAGCTGGAGACGCGATCGATGGCGCGGTTCGGCGAATTGCGCAAACATATCTATTCGCAAATCCAGCTCGCCAAGCAGGGCTGGCGCCCGCCGTCCGGGTGAAGGCGCAAGCGGCTGCCAAATCCATTGCAATGCTCGCACCCGGCACCTTCGCCCTTACTTTATTGCTGTCGTTCTTGACCGCGCTCGGTCCGCTGTCGATGGACATGTATTTGCCGTCGCTACCGGACATCTCGCGAAGTTTGCAGGCGCCGATTCTCGACGTGCAATTGACCATTTCCAGTTATCTGTTTGGCTTTGCCGTCGGCCAGATTTTCTACGGCCCGATCTCGGACCGCATCGGCCGCAAGCCCATCTTGCTGACGGCACTGGTCCTCTACGGATTCGCCAGTATCGGCTGCGCGCTGGCGCAATCGGTCAGCGGCCTGATTGCGCTGCGCTTCGTGCAGGCGCTTGGCGGCGCCGGCGTGATCGTGCTGGCGCGCGCCGTGGTGCGCGATATGTATTCCGGTCCCCGCGCCAGCCGCGAATTGTCGCTGATGGGCGCGATCACGGCCTTTGCGCCGATCATCGCGCCGACGATCGGCGGGCTGCTGCAGACCGCGTTCGGTTGGCGCGCGACATTTGGCTTGCTGGTGATTTTTGCCGGCATCGCCGGATCGATCGCCACTTGGTTATTGCCGGAAACGCTGCGCCAGCGCGCAACCGAACCGTTTTCATTCACCAAGATGGTGGCGCTCTATCCCCCGGTGCTGGCGCACCGCGGCTTCCTCGCCAATCTCGGCATTATGACCACGACCTTTGTCGGGCTTTTCGCTTGGGTCTCAGGCGCGCCGGTCGTGATGCAGGGCGCGGTCTATGGCCTGTCGCCGCTGGTCTTCGGCGTCACCTTTGCGCTGGGCGCAGCCGGCTACATGCTGGGAACCTTCATCGCGGCGCGTATCGTCATGCGCCTTGGCATCGACCGCACCATGGGCATCGGCTGCGTGACGCTGGCGGCCGGCGGATTGATCATGGCCGGCGTCGTTGCGCTCCACCTCGCCAATGTCATTTGGTTCGTCGGATCGATGATGATTTATCTTGCCGGACTAGGCCTCGCTCTGCCGGCGGCCATGGCGGGCGCGCTCACTCCATTTCACGATCGTGCCGGCACCGCGTCCTCACTGATGGGGTTCACGCAGCAATCCGGCGCCGCCATTGCCGCCGGAACGATCGGGCTTTATCTCGGGAGTTCCGCTTGGCCGGTCGCGGCCGTGGTCGCGACCATGGGCTGCATCGCGCTTATGATCTGGGCGTTCACGCGGAAAGTTCGTGCGCCGGAATGGTGACGGACTTTCGCCGGGAAGCCTGTAGCAATTGATGCCAAAACGAAATATTTCCTTGGCTTGAGTGAGGATAGGCAGGCAGCGGCCAGGAGAGCATTCACATGGCGAGTTCCAACAAACTTCCCACCCGCAAACTCGGTTCGTCCGGCATCGTCACATCGGCGATCGGGCTTGGCTGCATGTCGCTCTCCGGCGTCTACGGCGCGAGCAACGACGACGAGGCAATCGCGCTTATTCACGAGGCCTTGGATCGGGGCATTACCATGCTCGATACCTCCGACGCCTATGGCGCCGGCCATAACGAGGAACTCGTCGGCAAAGCGATCAAGGGCCGCCGCTCCGAAGTGGTCCTGGCGACGAAATTCGGCAATCTCGGCGGCCGCGGCGGCAAGGCCGCCGACGGCCGGCCCGAATTTGTCATCAGCTCGTGCGAGGCGAGCCTCAAGCGCTTAGGTGTCGATGTGATCGATCTCTACTACCAGCACCGCATCGATCCGACGGTGCCGACCGAGGACACGGTGGGCGCCATGGCCAAGCTCGTCCAACAGGGCAAGGTGCGCGCGCTCGGTTTAAGCGAGGCAAGCCCGCAAACCGTTCGCCGCGGCCATGCCGTGCACAAGATCGCGGCGGTGCAAAACGAATACTCCTTGCTGTACCGGACCGAGGGCGAAGAGACGCTGCGCACGACGCGCCAGCTCGGCATCGCCTTCGTCGCCTATTCGCCGCTCGGCCGCGGCCTGCTGACCGGCGCGGTCGAAGATCCCAAGACGATGTCCGACAGTGACGCGCGCCGCCGCCATCCGCGCTTTGCTCTGGAGAATATCGGCCACAATATCGGTCTGGTGCAGAAGGTCGCTGAAATATCGCGCCAGAAAAAATGCACCCCGGGCCAGCTCGCGCTGGCTTGGCTGTTGGCGCAGGGCGACGATATCGTGCCGATCCCCGGAACCAAGCACAAAGACCGGCTCATCGAGAATATCGGCGCGCTGGCGATCGAATTGACCGGCGAGGAACTGGCGCAGATTTCCAATGCGGTGCCGATCGGCGCCGTCGCCGGCCTGCGTTATCCCGAAGGGCAGATGAAAAGTGTTTATGTCTGAGCGCTCGTGGTCATCAAGGCGACGGACGCGTCGGCCTTCCCGAACCAGGATTTCAATCCGGGACACTAACCCATCAAGACTTTGCATCCGAGAGCAATACCGCCATCACGCGCTCGCGCGTCAGCGGCAGGTCGCGAAGCCTGGCGCCGAGCGCGTGCGCGACCGCATTGCCGATGGCGGCCGCGGTCGGACCTGCCGTCGCCTCGCCAGCGCCGAGCGGCGGCTCGTCCGTCGCCGGATTGACAAGCTCGACGGTCACTTCCGGCGCATCGCTGAAGCGCAGCACCGGATAATTGTCCCAGTCGCGCGCCAGCACTCCGGAACTGTCGAACCGGATCTGCTCCTTCAACACCCAGCTTGCCGCCTGGAGAATGCCGCCTTCGAGCTGATTGATCGCGCCGTCGGGATTGACGACAAGACCGGCATCGGCGGCGCACCACACCCGCGTCAGCCGAATTTCCTCCTGCACCTCCACGCGCGCCACCACCGCGGCATAGGCGGCCCGGTTCTTGTAACGCGCAAAGCCGATCCCGAGTCCCGGCTCGGCGGCGCGGCGACGCCGCCAATCGCACATCCGCGCCACATGCTCGATCACGCCGCGAGCGCGCGCGTCGGCGAGGAGCGACAGGCGATACGCCACCGGATCGGCGCCGGCCTGTTCGGCGAGTTCGTCGATGAAACATTCAATGGCGAAGACATTGGCCGTCGCGCCGAGCCCCCGCAATGCGGAAGTCCGCACCGGTATCTGCGGCACGAGATGATGTACGATTCGCTTGGCGGCGATTGCGTAGAGCGGCTCGCCGTTACGCGTCGCGCCGCCGCCGTTGGCTTCCGGCACGTCAGCGGGTTCGGGGGGCGGCGGCGGATCGGGCAGCGCCTCCGCCGCGAGCAGATTGCCGAGTCCCGGCCGCGCGTTGTGGGTGCCGCTCCAGATTTCGGTCGTCCAATCGACCGGGCAGCCGGCATCGTCGAGGGTGGCGCGCACATTCACCACCATGGCCGGGCTGATCGGCTCGAAGGCAAATTCCTCCTCGCGCCGCCATCGCACCCGAATTGGACTGCCCGGTTTCAAGACGGCGATGACGGCCGCGTCCGCCGCGGCGTCGTCGGCGCCGTTATGCCCGTAGCAGCCGGCGCCCTGCACGTGCTTCACCGCAATCGCGCTGGGATCGAGCTTCAGCATCTGCGCCAACGATTTGCGCAAGGGATAGACGCCCTGCGAATGCGTCCACACCTGGAGCCGCTGCTCGCGACACAGCGCCAGCGCGCATGACGGAGCAATCGACGCATGCGCCACATAAGGCCGGCTGAATGTCGCTTCGTAGGTCCGGCCGCGCGGCGGGGCGTCAGGCAACGGACTGCCGATCACCCGATCGATCGACGGCTGCTGCAACAGCGAACGCGCTTCCTGCCGAAAGGCGCTGACCGGCTCAACGCCATCCCAGGTTACGTGCGCGGCGGCTTTCGCCGCGGCCGTTTCGACCGCCGCTTCGCTCCCCCCGACAATGGCGAGGAAATTGCCGCTGCGCACGATCTCGATCGGCTCCTTGGCGTCGCGCTGAATGGTCGCTTCGTCGACGGCGACGATCGAGGCGGTCCGCGCCGGCTGCCGCACCACGCGCGCATGCAGCATGCCGTCGAGCACCATGTCGTGAATAAAGCCGTCTTGGCCGAACACTTTGGCGGCGAGGTCGACGCGCGGCGCGCTGCGACCGACATAGCCATACTCGGCCGTGGTCTTGGGCGCCGCGCGCCCGGTCGCGCGGCTGGTCAGATCGACCGCGCCTGACAGCGTCCAGTAATCGTCTCCGGTCGGCACGCTCCGGCAGACGATGGCGCCGTCTTTGACCACGAGATCGGCCAGCGGCAGGCGCCGCAGCGCGGCGGCGCGTTCCAGATAGATGAGCTTGATTTCGGCGCAGGCCAAACGCAGCGCAACGCCGCCGAACTGAATCGATTGGCTCCCCGCAGTAAATCCCTCGTTCGGCGTGCGCGCAGTATCGCCCGATTGCAGCATGATGCGATCCGGCTTGATGTCGAGTTCGTCGGCGGCGATCTGGATCATCGCGGTCAGCACGCCCTGGCCGATTTCGACTCGGCCTGTGGAAACGACCGCCTTGCCGTCGGCACGAAACGACACCCACTGATCGAGCCGGGGGTTGTCGAGCAGGACTGCCGGCAAGGTTGGCGCGCTCATGCCGGTACCTTTTGCATCGACGCGGCGGCGCGCTGCACCGCCCGGATGATGCGGTTATGCGTTCCACAACGGCAGATATTGCCGTCAAGCGCGGCGGCGATATCGGCCCGCGTCGGCGACGGATTGCGCGCAAGCAGCGCGCTCGCGGCGATGAGTATGCCAGTGAGGCAATAGCCGCATTGTCCGGCCTGCTCGTCCAAGAACGCCTGCTGCAAGGCATGCGGCTTGGCCGGCGTGCCGAGGCCCTCGATGGTGACGACGGCTTTGCCGGCCACGCTCCAGATCGACTTGGTGCAGGATTTCTCGGGCGCACCGTCGATCAACACCATGCAGGTTCCGCACTGCTCCAGGCCGCAGCCGAACCGAGTGCCCTTCAGATCGAGCCGGTTGCGCAGCACGTCAAGGAGCGGCGTTTCCTCATCAATGGCGACACTGACGGGCTTTCCATTGACGGTCAGGTCGAAAGTTGGGATCGGCATGTCAGTGTCTCGCAACTTCCTTAGCCGCATCTTGCCCGATGCTGCGACCGCTCGGCAACGGTCGCGCGAATGAAGGCTTCCATGCCTCCTGACGGGTCCGTTCCGATCCGGTACCATGTGGCACATTTCCGGCCCTGGCGTTAACAACTCTCGCGCAATCGCATGTCCATTCGCATCATCGGCATGATCGGCGTCGCGCCGCCTTCGAGCGACGCCACCTTGCATGTCATCGAAGGTGGCCTGTCGCCGAGCCACGTGGTTGAGGCTGCCCGTGCCCACGAGCAAGCCGGGTTCGATCTGGTGCTGGTCGGTTATTCGTCGTCGTCCGCCGAAGGCTTTCTGGTGGCGCTGCATGCCGCGGAATACACCAAGCGGCTGGGCTATCTCATCGCGCACCGGCCGGGCTTCGTCGCGCCGACGCTGATGGCGCGCAAAATCGCCACCTTCGACCATCTCAGCGGCGGCCGGCTTGCCATGCACATCATCACCGGCAAGACCGACGACGAGCAGGAGGGCGACGGCGACTTCACGCCGAAAACGGAACGCTACCGCCGCGCCGCGGAATATCTCGAATTGATGAAGCTTGCCTGGTCGAGCGAGAAGCCGTTCGACTTCGAAGGCGAGTTCTATCGCGTCAAGGGCGCGCATTCGGACGTCCGCCCGCTGCAACAGCCGCATCCGCTGTTGTTCTTCGGCGGTGCATCCGACGGCGCGCTGGAAATGGGCGCTCGACTTTGCGACGTCTACGCCATCTATGCCGAGCCGCTCGCTTCGACGCGCGAGCGCATGCGCGAGTTTCGCGCCCAGGCAGCCGCCTTCGGCCGCACGCCGGGCTTCAACGTCTCGGTGCGCCCGATCATCGCGGCGAGCGAAGGCGCGGCCTGGGACAAGGCCAACAAGATTCTTGCGGCGATGTCCGGCGAAAGCGGCAAAGGGAGCGCCAAGAAAGGCTGGAGCCGGCAGGAGGCGATGTCCGGGCCGGTCGACAATGCCGGCAAGCGGCTCATGGCTTTCGCGCTCGAACGCGACGTCCACGACGAGCGGCTGTGGATGCCGATCGCGCGAGCGACCGGCGCGCTCGGCAATACCTCGTGCCTGGTCGGCACCGCGCAGCAGGTCGCCGACGCGATCCTCGAATATTACCGGCTGGGCGTCGGCTCGTTTCTGATCCGCGGCTTCGATCCGTTGAACGATACCGTCGATTTCGGACGCGAGCTTATTCCGCGCATCAAAGCAGGCGCCGTGGAGATCGATCGGCTGCCGGCGGCCGGATGAACCGGGCTCCCGCGATGGACGAAAACGGATTCTACGAGCGTTGCGGCGCCCATGTCGCGTTGCCCGGCGTCAATCTCTGGTTCGTCGATAGCGGCGGCGCCGCCGCGCCGGTAGTTCTGTTGCACCCGAACAGCGGCACCAGCGCGATCTGGGAGAGCCAGATCGCCGCGTTGGCGCAGGCCGGTTACCGCGCCATCGCTTTCGACCGCCGCGGCTGGGGCAAGAGCACGGCCGATCCGGCGAGCGGTCCACAGCCTGGCAGCGTCACCGGCGACCTCGATGCGCTGGTCGGGCATCTTGCGCTCGACAAATTTCATCTCATCGGCACCGCCGGTGGCGGCTTCATCGCGCTGGATTACGCGGCGTGGCGCCCGGAGCGGCTGCGGAGCCTCGTTGTCGGCGGCTCAACCGGCGCCATCGAAGACAAAGAGGTCGCGGATTTCATCGCGCGTATCGCAATTCCGGAGATTCGCAAGCAGTCAACGCATTACCGCGAGCTCGGCCCGTCCTATCGCGGCGCCAATCCGGAAGGCACGCAAGCTTGGATCGAGATCGACGAAAACGCGCGCCAGCCGGGCACAGGCTTCCAGCCGCCGCTGCGCACGCCGAACACCTTGGCGAAGATCGCGGCCATTACCGCGCCGGCGCTCGTCATCGCCGCCGATGCCGACCTGTTGGCGCCGCCGGCGTTGATGCGGCTGTGGGGCGTGCACATCCGGCATCACGAATGGGCGGTCATTCACGATGCCGGTCACGCCATGGCCTGGGAGCAGCCGGGAAGGTTCAACGATCTCGTGCTGGACTTTCTCGCGCGGCACTGAACGGGCCGAGGTGAACATGGCTATCCCGCCCCTCTACATTCTCGTCAGAATATGGATCCACAGAGGTCTTGAGACAGAATTCGAGGCCTACGAGAGCAAAGTGTCGCGCATTATGGCGCGCTACGGCGGCATTATTGAGCGCGCTATTCGGACGTCGGAGGCGTCACAGGATGGCTCAAATGAGCCCTTCGAGGTCCATGTGATCAAGTTTCCAAGTCGGGACCTCTACGACGCGTACCTGGACGATACGGAGCGCCGTTCTTTGAGCGGTGAACGCGCGCGCATAGTCACAAACAGCGATACTCTCGTTGGAACGCTAGGGCCGGCTTATGGCCCGTGACGGCGCCTGGAGCGACGCTGGCGGGATTTGCGCCGCATGCTAAAAAGCCAAGTATGAGCATCCCCTCATCATCCAGGTAGTAGCGCGCTCATGCCCAAACTCTACGAAGCCCTCGCAGAGGCGTTTCTCGCGGAGGGAGTCGACACGCAGTTCGTCCTGATGGGCGACGGCAACATGCATTGGTCCACCGCCTTCGCCAAACTGCCGGGCGTGCATACTGTCCACGTCAGGCACGAGCACGTTACCGTAGCGGCGGCGACAGCCTACAACATAGCAACCGGCAAGCTCGCCGTTGCCTCGGTCACGTGCGGCCCTGGCGTGACCCAGTTGATGACGGCGTTGCCGGCCGCGGTTCGCGCCCGCCTGCCGATGGTGGTGTTCGCCGGCGAGTCGCCGATCAACGCCAAGTTCTACAACCAGTACATCGACCAGGCGCCGTTGGTGACGGCGACCGGAGCGCATTACATCGCCGCGCATAGCGTGCCGCGGATGATGGACTACGTGCGCGAGGCCTTCCACATCGCCAAGTACGAGCGGTGCCCGGTGGTCTTAGGCATTCCCTACGACCTGCAGAAGGTCGAATACATGGTCAACCAACCCTACGAGACCTCGGCGATGTACCAGCCCCAGGTCGGGCGCATGCAGCCCGATCCCGAGGTCGTGGTCGAGGCCGTCGAGCGGCTGGCCGCGGCAAAGCGGCCGATCATCCTCGGTGGCCGTGGCGTGCTGTGGTCCGGCGCGAGAGATGCGGTGATCAAGCTTGCCGATCGCTGCGGCGCGTTGCTCTCCAACACACTTCCCGCGCGCGGTCTTTTCCACGACCATCCATTCGGGCTCGGCACCACCGGCAGCTACTTCACGTCGTTGGGCAGGGAGATGTACGAGTCCGCGGACGTTGTGCTCGCGGTCGGTACCAGTCTGTCCTACTACGTCGGCGGCGGACACTACTGGGGAAAGGCCTGCAAGATCCAGTTGGACGATGCCCCGCGCGGCCTGCGCGATGGACAGAAGGCCGCGGATATTTACGTCAGATCAGATGCGCTCGTCGGCGTCGAGGCAATTCTTGCCGGCCTCGACAAGAAGCTGGGCGCCGGCAAACCGACGGCGGCGGCCATCCGCTCGAAGGAGCTCGCGCATCGCATCGCGACCGAGCCACCGGACTCGATGCCATTCGACATCGAGCCCGGGGTGCTGGATCCGCGCGACGTGATCCGGGCCATCGACGCGATCGTTCCAAAAGATTGGGACTGCGTCGTCGGCGGCGGCCATCAGGCCTATTTCAATACCCAGATGCGGGGCAGGCCGGCGGAGCGCTACACGACGGTCCGTGAATTCGGAGCCGTCGGCAACGGCCTGTCGTATGCGCTTGGGGTCGCGGCTGCGCGCAAACAGGGTCGCGAGGGCAAGATTGTGCTGTTCGAAGGCGACGGTGGGCTCTTGTTCCATATCCAGGAACTCGAGACGCTCAAGCGCCAGGGATTTCGCATCCTGATCTGCGCGATGAACGACGGCGGCTACGGCTCGGAGTTTCACAAGCTGCGCGCCGACGGCCTCGACGACAGCCTGGCGGTGTTCGGCCGGCCGCCGCTGCACGACATCGCCCGCGGCTTCGGCTTGCGCGGCCACGAGATTCGCGACGTGTCGGTCATCCCGAAGTTGTTCGCCGACTTCGCCGCCCAGGGCGAAAGCGAAATCTGGAACATCCAAATCTCAGATCAGGTTACGGCACCGGTGATCCGCCAGACTATCAAGCGCGGCCACGGCAATATGTGAGTGTGACCGGGCGGCTTCGGGATCGGCGCTGCCTAACCAGACCGCCTCGACAAGCGGCCGTGTCAAGCGAATAATAAACGTTCGCCAGGGAGGATCGCCGTGACAGCAAAAACGCTCAGTCCGCAACAGATGGAAGCCCACGTCGCCCGGTTCCGCAAGCTGCAAACCTACCAGAGTCAGAATCTCGCAGCGCAAGGCATCCCGCCCGGCGCAATGGAGAAGATTACGGCGCGGAAAGTCTATCCGGTGATGGCGCCGGCGGACTATCAGGGCCGCAGCGCCGGCGCGCCGGTCAAGGGCCCGCGCGGCCTGATCGTCACCATCGCCGAATGCGAGCCCGGCAACGGACCCGGCCTACACCGCCATCTCAACACGGTCGAGAATTTCATGTGCCTGTCGGGCCGGTTCGAGATCGCCTGGGGCGATCGCGGCGAGCACGCGTTGGTGCTGGAGCCGCTCGACATGATTTCGGTGCCGCGCGGCGAGAATCGCAGTTTCCGCAACGTCTCCGGCGAAACCGGCCGCCTCTTGGTCATGATCGTGCCGGAGACGGCCGAGCAGGCCGATCCGATCTCCTATGCGCCGTCACTCGCCAAGGAAATCGAGAACGAGTACGGCAAAGGCGCGCTTGAGGGCCTGCAACAAGTCGGCTTCAAGTTCGAGGACGAGCCGGCAACGTCTTAGCCGGATGTGAAGCCGTCAAACCAAGACGTAAGCGGCGAGGATCACAAAGCCGCTCACGGCCAATGTCGCGTGGACGCCGATCAGCGTTCCCGCGCGCCCGCTCTTGGCAAGACGCACCGCAAATATGCCACCGCCGGCCAATGCGGCTACGGCGATCAGCACGACGCTGATCACGCCGAACGAGGCCGTTCCATGGTCGGGCCGCAGCGGAGAGTTGCGCAGCGCGAGCAAGAGGCAGCCAAGTCCGCTCAGCCCAAGAAGCCCATGCAATGCCGCAAGCGGCCAAGGCGCAGCGGTCGCTCCCGGGCGCAGGTGCAGAATAAATAGCGCCGCGCCCAACAGCACCGCAGTTCCGAGAACGGTAAAAGCACCGGTCAGCACTTGATTACGCATACTCCGTGAGTGCGCCGCGCAAAACCTCGCGCGAACCTTCCGAGCCATCGACCAGCCGCGATGTGCGCCGCTTGATCTTCCAGCCGGACGGCGTCCGCACCAAGTCCCAGCGATTGGCGACGACGCGATGGATGTGGTAGCCGCGCGAGGCGCCGTGATTCGGCACTTCGACGGCCTCGCCTGATTTTTTCGGCGCCAGGATTTGCAGATAGGAAATGACGACCGCCGTGTCGCCGTCCACCGTGACATGCGGCAGGCCGGTGAAATGGGCGAGCCCGCCGGCAATGGCTGCCTGATGGCCGGGGCTCTCCAGGTTCGCCCCGATGCCTTTGTTGCCGCTCCAGCTGGACAGATCGGCGCCGCGGTCGAATACGCCGTCCTCGCTATAGACCGCTTCGGCATAGGCGGCAGCGCCAGTATCGGCGCTGGGCGGGTGGCTGGCGATAAGGTTATAGATTTGGAGGCGGTCTTCGATGGCGCGAAGGCGGCGTTCGAGGCTGGTTCCCTGCTCGGTCATGCGCGGTCCCCGAATTGTGATTCACGGCATTTATGAGCTTATATTATCGTCGACTTAGGGCGATTTTGCATCTATGCGGCGCCGGTGCTTGGCGTAGTAGAGTTGCGAAATCAGAGGGGATTTCCATGGCGTCCGGCGGCGAAGTCAACCGCCGATCCTTCGTAATCGGCGCAAGCGCCGCGGGCGGCGGCTTGGCGCTCGGCTTTGCTATCCCGTTCGCGGCTTCATCGGCCGCGCCGCCTGGCACCGCCGCGCCTGAAATTACCTGCTGGATCGTGGTCGCGCCCGACAATACGGTGACGATCCGCGTCGCGCACGCCGAGATGGGGCAGGGCGCGCTGACCGGGCTCGCCATGCTGGTGGCCGAGGAACTCGAATGCGACTGGGCCGCGGTCAAGACCGAATTCGTATCGCCGGCCGAGAATTTGCGAAGAGGTCAGCTTTGGGGCGACACCTCGACCGGCGCGAGCCGCTCGATTGCATCCTCGCAAGCCTATTTGCGCCGCGCCGGCGCCACCGCGCGTGCAATGCTCATCGCCGCCGCGGCGGCGCGCTGGCGCGTGCCAGCGGCGCATTGCAGCGCGCGCAACAGCGTGATCGTGCACGAGCCAAGCGGCCGCAGGCTGACGTTCGGCGCCGTCGCCGCAGATGCGGCCAAGATCGGGCCGCCGTCGAAAGTCGACGTGAAGCCGCCGCGCGCCTGGAAGCTCGCCGGAACGCCGCGCAAACGTCTCGATGTCTTCGACAAGGTCACGGCAAAGCCGGTCTATGCAATCGATGTGCGGCTGCCGGGCATGCTCTACGCGGCGATCATGCAATGCCCGGTCTTCGGCGGCGCGCTCAAATCGATCGATTACAGCCCGATCGTCGCCATGGCGGGCGTACGCGGAGTGGTGCCAATGCCGGATGCAGTTGCGGTGGTGGCCGATTCGTGGTGGCGGGCCAAACGCGCAATCGACGCGCTTCAGGTCGATTGGGACGACTGCGGCAATGGCGCGGTTTCCGGCGCTTCCATCGCCGATGCGGTGCGCGCAGGCCTTGCGGCCTCGGGTTCACAGATCGGGCGCGCCGACGGCGATGCCGCGGCGGCGCTGTCGCGCGCGGCGCGGCGCATCGAAGCGGATTACGCGGTGCCGTTTCTGGCGCACGCGACCATGGAGCCGCAGACTTGCACCGCACATGTCACCTCGGATGGCGTGGAGATTTGGGTGCCGACCCAGGATCCCGCGACCGCGCTCGCGACTGCGGCGCTTGCCGCCGGGGTACCGAACGACAAGGTCACGGTGCACCGGATGATGCTGGGCGGCGGTTTCGGCCGGCGCGGGCCGATCCAGGAATATATCCGCCAAGCGGTGGTCGTCGCCAAGGAGTTCGAGGAGCCGGTCAAGCTTGCATGGTCGCGCGAGCAGGACATCGCGCACGATCTGTATCGGCCGTGCGGCATGGCGCGGCTTACCGCCGGCCTCGACGACGACGGCATGCCGGTCGCTTGGACCATCCGGCTTGCCGGTCCGTCATTCGTGGCGTCGCTGGTGCCGGGGTTCGGCGCCAATATCATCGACCGTACATTCGTCAGCGGCCTTGCCGAAGAAATGCCCTACGATGTGCCGAATTATCTTGTCGACTCTGTCGTCTGCCCAACGCCGGTGCCGCTTGGTGTCTGGCGCGCGATCAACTACACGCAGAACGCCTTTTACAAGGAATCATTCGTCGACGAGATGGCGCATGCCGCCAGCATCGATCCCTATCTCTATCGGCGTAAGCTGTTGAACAAGAGCCCAAGAAATCTCGCCGTGCTCGACGCCGTCGCCAAGCACGCCGATTGGGGGGCCCCGCTGCCGGCGGGCGTTTTTCGCGGCATTGCGCTCAACGAGGCCTGCGGCAGCTATTGCGCGCAGGTGGTGGAAGCTTCCGCCGGCGCCGGCGGCGTGCGCGTGCACCGCGTCGTCTCGGCGATCGATCCCGGCCACGTGGTCAATCCGCTCTCGGTCGAAATGCAAACCCAAGGCGCCATCATCTACGCCTTGACCGCCGCTTTGGACGGCGAGATCACCATCAAGGACGGCGCCGCCGAGCAATCGAACTTCGACACTTACAGAATGCTGCGGCTGGCCGACGCGCCCAAAGTCGAAACGGTGATCGTGCCGAGCGGCCACTTCTGGGGCGGCGTCGGCGAGCCGCCGGTGCCGCCGCTGGCGCCGGCTTTGTGCAACGCCATCTTCGCCGCTACCGGCACACGCATTCGTTCGCTGCCGCTGAAGAACCACGATCTGCGACACGCCATTTGAACGAGTGCGGGCGGCATAAGCCGCGCTCAATCGGGAGGACACGTTCATGAAGGCTCGGCTCATTGCATTCATTCCGCTAGTCCTGATTCTTGGCGCTCCAGCGGTGCAAGCGCAAATATCAATAGACGTCGCGAAAATCACCTGCCGGCAGCTCTTATTCGACAAAGTCATCAGCCCAAACACAAAATCCCTCGCGCTTTGGCTGAGCGGCTACTACAACGGCAAACGCAACAATACCGTCCTCGATATCGGGGCGCTCGCGCAGAATACGGACAAAGTGGAGGATTACTGCCGGATGAACCTCGACGCCACGGTGATGGATGCCGTCACCAGCGCCCTCGGCGGGGGGCGCTGATCGCGCGCGCAATCACAGCGAGTGCGACCGGCGCGCTCACCTTCGCCCGAACAGTTTATCGAGCAGCCAGAAATCGAGCCCGCTGCCGCTGTTTTGTTGATCGCTCTGCCCGCCGCCGTTTGTGGCAACGGCAGGTGCGACCGGGGCCGGCGGCGCCGGATTGAGCCATGAGCCGCCTGCCGGTCCGGGCAGCGGCGCCGGCGCGACGCCGGCATGGGCGACTTTCATGAAGCGGCTCCAGATTTCGACCGGGAGGCCGCCGCCGACCGCCCGCTTGGTCGGCGAATTGTCGTCGTTGCCGAGCCAGACGCCGGCGACGAGGTGCGAGGTGTAACCGATGAACCAGGCATCGCGGTAATCCTCGGTGGTGCCGGTCTTGCCCGCGGCTTGCCAGCCGGGCAGGCTCGCCGAGCGCGCGGTGCCGGAGAGCAAAGTCTGCTGCATCATCATGTTCATCATCCCGACGTAACGCTCGTCGACGATGCGGCCGAGTGGCTGCGCCGAGCGGTCGTAGAGCGTTTTGCCGTCCGCGGTCGTGATGCGCTCGACAACATGGGGCGAGATTGCGAACCCGCCATTGGCGAAGGTCGCATAGGCGGAGACCATCTCGAACGGCGAGACTTCCGAAGTGCCGAGCGCAATCGATGCATTGGACTCGAGTTGCGAATTGATGCCAAGCCGGTACGCGGTGCGGATCACGGCGTCGGGGCCGAATTCCAGCGTCAGCCGCACCGAAACGGTATTGAGCGAATTGGCCAGCGCCTGGGTCAGCGTCACCGGGCCCCAATATTGGTGCTCGAAATTCTCCGGCTTCCAGCCTTTCACGGCGATCGGCGCGTCGTCCCGGATCGTGTCCGGCGTCAGCCCGTGTTCCAGCGCGGTGAGATAAACGAAGGGCTTGAACGCGGAACCGGGCTGGCGCTTGGCGTCGATGGCGCGGTTGAACTGGCTCGTGCCGTAGTTCTTGCCGCCGACCAGAGCGCGCACCACGCCGTCCGGCGTCATGGCGACCAGCGCGCCTTCGCCGATATTGAGCTTGTCGCCCCTCTGGTTGAGCGTGTCGACCAAGGCCTGCTCGGCCGCGCTTTGCAGGGTCGGATCGATCGTCGTGTGCACGACGATGTCCTGATCGATACTGCCGACGATGTCGTTGACCGCGTCCATCACCCAGTCGGCGACGTAATTGACCGTGCCGGCGCCGGCCGGCTGGATCGCGTGTGCGGGATGCGCGAGCGCAAGCTTGGCCGCGCTCTCGCTGATCATTTTCAATTGGACCATGTCGGCAAGGACGAGCGCGGCGCGGCGCACCGCACCGTCCGGGTTGTGATTCGGCGCGAGTCGCGACGGCGATTTTACCAGGCCGGCCAGCATCGCCGCTTCGGGCAGCGCCAGTTGCCGCGCCGACTTGCCGAAATAACGTTGCGCGGCGGCTTCGATGCCGTAGGCGCCGGAGCCGAAATAGACGCGGTTGAGATAGAGATCGAGAATCTGTGCTTTGCTGAAATTGTGCTCGAGCCACAGCGCGAGCGCGATTTCCTGCAGCTTGCGGCTGACGGTGCGCTCCTGCGTCAGGAACAAGTTCTTGGCGAGCTGCTGCGTGATGGTCGAGCCGCCTTCGGAAACCCCGCGATGCAACAAGTCGGCGACACCGGCGCGGAGAATGCCCCACGGATCGATGCCGAAATGCGAATAGAAGCGGCGGTCCTCGATGGCGACGAAGGCGTTGGGGACGTAATCCGGCATTTCGGCAAGCGGCACCGCCGCGCCGCCCATGTCGCCGCGGGTGGCAAGCGTCGCGCCATTGTCGCCGAGGATGAGGACGGAGGGTGGCCGTTTGGGAATTTCCAGTGACTGGATCGGCGGCAGATGGATGCCGATCCAGAGCAGTGCGCCGATGCCGGCAATGACGGCCCACAGTGCGACCACCGTGCCCCAATAGAACAGCCGGCCGATTCGGAATCCGCGCTTGCCGCCGCGCCGCGCTTTGCGAGCCGGGCGCGGGGTGCGCCTGGGACGGCTGCGCGTTTCGGCATGGAACGCGCCGCCGACGCGATCGGCCGCGCGCAAGCGAAGATCGAAACCTTCGTCGTCGCCGGCCCGCTTGCGCCGCTCATGCCACGCCATGTCCCGCCCTCGGCGCAAAAAACGCGCTGAAAACACGTTAGTTTGTGGGGTTTAAGGGGCGGTTACTTGCGGGATTGCGCTCGTCCCCACGCAAGCGTGGGCCCAGAGCTGGATTCCCGCTTTTGCGGGCATGAGCGGTTATTCTATCACCCCGCCGCGGCCTCTTTGGCCGGTTTCGCCTCGGCGCTCTGCGGGGTGAACAGCGAAAGCAGAGGACGTTTGATGGCGGCTTGGCGGGTCGGCGTCGCAATCTGTGCGCCAAGGAGATCGGTGACGTAGAACACGTCGACGACGCGCTCGCCGAAGGTCGCGACATGCGCCGAGGCGATATTCAGGTTGAGCTTGGACAGCGTGGTGGTCAGTTCGTAAAGCAGGCCGGGCCGATCGAGACCGGTGACTTCGACCACCGTGTAACGGTTCGACCATTGGTTATTGATGCTGACCTCCGGCTCGATGGCGAACGCCTTGAGCCGGCCTTTGGGCGGCGCGCGTTTCGCAATGACGTCGGGCAATTTGAGCTCGCCGCGGACGGCTTTCTCGATCGCGTCGCCGATCCGCGCAGCGCGTCGCGCTTCGTCTTCGTCGCGCTCGAACTCGCGCGACACCGAGATGGTGTCGAGCGCGAGCCCGTCGGTGGTGGTGTAGATCTGGGCGTCGACGATATTGGCCCCGGCCAGCGCACAGGCGCCGGCAATGATCGAAAGCAACCACGGATGGTCCGGCGCGAATACCGTGAGCTCGGTGACGCCGCGCCCGGCATCGAAGCCGACGCTGGTGGCGAGCCGCTTGCCGGCTGCCTCGGTCATCCGCACGAAGCGCGCATGCGCGAGCTTGTGCGGCAGATCGACCTTCAGCCAGTAGGCCGGATAGAGGCGATCGACATAGTGTTGCAGGATCCGCTCCGGCCAATCCCGAAGCTCGGCGCGAAACTCCTCCTGCGCCATCGCCACGCGCTGGGCGCGATTGACCTCGGAGAAGCCGCCGGTAAGCACCGGCTCGGTCTCATAATAGAGCGTGCGAATGAGCTGCGCCTTCCAGCCGTTCCACACGCCGGGACCCACTGCGCGGATGTCGGCGGTGGTGAGGATGGTGAGAAGCTTCAATCGTTCCAGCGACTGCGCCACCGCGGCGAAATTCTCGATCGTCCTGCGATCGGAAAGATCGCGCGATTGCGCTACCGTCGACATGACGAGGTGGACCTCGACCAGCCAGGCGACCAACTCGGTTTCCGCTGCACTAAGCCCGAGCCGCGGGCACAGCCGACGGGCGATGCGCGCGCCGGCGAGCGAGTGGTCCTCGACGCGTCCCTTGGCGATATCGTGCAGGAACAGCGCCATGCAGAGCACGGTGCGATGTCGCGGCTGAATAATCCCGATCAACTCATTGGCGAGGCCGAGCGCCGGATTGTCGCCGCGTGAGATGTCATTGAGGGCGCCAATGCAGCGGATGAGATGCTCGTCGACGGTGTAGTGGTGATACATGTTGAACTGCATCATCGCCACGATGCGGCCGAACGAGTGGACAAAGGCGCCGAGCACGCCGGCTTCATTCATGCGCCGCAGCACGGTTTCGGCGTCGTTCTTCGACGTCAGGATTTCCAAGAACAGGCGGTTCGCCTCCCTGTTCTCGCGCACATGTCTGTCGATCAATTTAAGCGAGCGCGCGGCGACGCGCATGGCTTCGGGATGGAATGCCAGATTGTGCTGTTGCGCGAGATGGAACAGCCGGATCAGGTTGACCGGATCGCGCCTGAATACGTCGGCGCGCGCGATGTTGATGCGGTTGTTGTCGATGACGAAATCGTCGGTGCCGGAAAGCTTCTTCGGGCGCGGCGCCGGACGGAAGCGCGCGATCACCCGGCTGAGCACCGGCGCCGGCTTGGCCTGCCGTTCCTCCAGCCCGGCGCACAGGATTGCGGTAAGATCGCCAACATGCTTGGCGGTGAGGAAGTAGTGCTTCATGAAGCGCTCGACATCGCGCAAGCCGGGATGCGCGGTGTAGCCGAGCCGCACCGCGATATCGCGCTGGATGTCGAACGACAGGCGTTCCTCGGCGCGGCCGGTGAGGAAATGCATGTTGCAGCGGACCGACCACAGGAAGTCCTCGCAGCGCCGGAATAACTTGTATTCGTCGCGGTCGAATACGCCGCGGCCGATCAATTCCTCCGGCTCGTGCACGCGGTAGACGTATTTGGCGATCCAGAACAGCGTATGCAGGTCGCGCAAGCCGCCCTTGCCGTCCTTGACGTTGGGTTCGACCAGATAGCGCGATTGGCCGGCGCGGCGGTGGCGCTCTTCGCGTTCGGCAAGCTTGGCGGCGACGAATTCCGGCGCGCTGCCTTGCACGATCTCCTTGTCGAACCGCGTCGTCAGCTCGCCGAACAGCTTTGCGTCTCCGAACAGATAGCGCGTCTCCAGAAGTGCGGTGCGAATGGTCATGTCGGCTTTGGCTTGACGAATGCATTCGTCGACCGAGCGGGTGGCATGGCCGACCTTGAGCCCCATATCCCATAGGCAATAGAGCAGAGCCTCGGCGACTTGTTCGCCCCAGGCGGTCGGCTTGTAGGGCAGCAAAAAGAGCAGATCGATATCGGAGCCGGGGGCGAGCAGGCCGCGGCCGTAACCGCCGGTCGCGACCACCGCCATGCGTTCGGCCTCGGACGGCACCTGCGGCGGATAAAGCTCGGAGCTGGCGAATTCGAACAGGATGCGGATGATCTCGTCCTGCATCAGGCACAATCGCTCGGCGCAGCGCCGCCCGTGACGATCCTTCAACAGCAATTCTTCCGCGTGCGCCCGCGCCTGCGTCAGCGCCGCTTTGAGCCGTTGCGCCATGGCCGTGCGCAGTTCGCGCTCGCGACCGGCATGGGTCGCCGCCAGGGTCTTAAGATCGGCGACGATCGCTGCGGCATCGATCAATTCGACGGCACTGCGGTGCGATCGTTGGGTGTCGAGCATCGTCGCATCCCATAGCGGAGCGGCCGCGCACTGTCATCGGCCGCGGGCCGAATCGTGCCGCCCGGGGCCGAAGGGCGGCCTCTTCCCCGAACATTATTGTACTAAGAAGCAGGCAAACAGTAGTATTTATTTCTAATTGACGCGGTTCTACGGGTTTTCTAAGGAATAAATATAACGTGGTTGTCCGGAGATCGTCATGCTTTCACGTCGTGGTTTACTGGCAAGCGCCGTCGGCGCCGGCCTCGCGCCGCTCGGCCTGCCGCGCGTCGCGCGCGCCGCCGACAAGCCATCGGAAATCCGGATCGACTGGGCCACCTACAATCCCGTCTCCATGCTGCTCAAGGACAAGGGCCTGCTGGAAAGCGAATTCGCCAAGGACGGCATCGGCATCCGCTGGGTGCAATCGCTCGGCTCCAACAAGGCGCTCGAATTCCTCAACGCCGGCTCGATCGATTTCGGCTCGACCGCGGGCTCCGCGGCGCTGCTCGGCAAGATCAACGGCAATCCGATCAAGTCGATCTACGTCTATTCGCGCCCGGAATGGACGGCTTTGGTAACGCGCAAGGATACGCCGATCCAGAAAATCACCGACCTTAGGAGCAAGCGCGTCGCGGTGACGCGCGGTACCGATCCGCACATTTTCCTGGTGCGGGCGCTGCTCTCGGTCGGCATGAACGAAAAGGATATTAGCGAGGTGCTGTTGCAGCATCCCGACGGCAAGACCGCGCTCATCCGCGGCGACGTCGACGCCTGGGCTGGCCTCGATCCGATGATGGCGGCGGCGCAGGTCGAGGACGGGGCGCCGCTGTTTTATCGCAACAAGGACGCCAACACCTACGGCATCCTCAATTCGCGCGAGGAATTCCTCAAGGCCTATCCCGATCTAACGCGCCGCGTGCTCGCGGTTTACGAGACGGCCCGGAAATATTGCCTTGCCCATTACGACGACGAGAAACGCGTCTTCATCGGCGTGACCAAATTGCCCGACGCTGTCGTCGACATCCAGCTCAAGGAACGGACCGATCTGACCTATAACCGGATCGGGCCGGCGCAACGCGACACCATCCTGCAGGCGGGGCTAGCGTTGCAGCAGGCGGGCGTGATCCCGGCCAACGTCGACGTGAAAAAGGTGCTCGACGATCTCATCGACGACCGTTTCGTCACGGCGGCGTAACCACTTCACACCTCACCCGCACGCGACGCACGCGGGGAGAGGGAGCACGCAGGCGCGGCGAGTAGGGTAATTGCATTCGCGGACTGCACCATGTCTCTTGTCGGCATGACCATTGCCGCCCAAGGCGCCAACCACGGCGCTAATGAAGGCACCCCGGCACGGGAACGGGCATCGAGAATCCGCTGGGCACGGCTGACGCGGCCGGTGCTTGGGCTGGTTCTGCCGGTCATCGTGGCGTTGGCGTGGGAATTCATTGTGCGCATGGGCTGGGCCAGCGGGCGCCTGGCGCCGCCGCCGTCCGTGATCTTTGCCGAATTCGTCGAGCTTGCGCGCAGCGGCGAATTGCAACGCAATACGCTCGTGACCTTGGGGCGGGTCGCGGCCGGATTCAGCATCGGGGCGGCCGCCGCCACGGTGATCGGCGCCGCGGCCGGCTATTCGCCGTGGGTGCGCCGTCTGCTCGATCCGAGCCTGCAAGCCTTGCGCGCGATTCCGTCAATCGCCTGGGTACCGCTGTTCATCCTCTGGCTCGGCATTTTCGAGGCTTCGAAGGTGACGCTGATCGCGGTCGGCGTATTCTTTCCGGTCTATCTCGGCTTGATGGGAGCGATCCAATCGGTCGATCGCAAGCTCGTCGAAGTCGGTCGCGCCTTCCGGCTGTCCGAATGTCGCCATGGTGCGGCGGATTTTGCTGCCGGCGGTGCTGCCGGCCTATGTGATTTCGTTGCGTTCGGGCCTCGGGCTCGGCTGGATGTTTATTGTCGCCGCCGAACTGATGGGCGCGTCCTCGGGCCTCGGTTATCTGTTGATCGACGGCCAGGAGCTCGGCAAGCCGGCCGAGATCGTCGCCGCTATCGTCGCCTTCGCCATCGTCGGCAAGGCGACCGACTGGCTGATCGCGCTTATCGCCGCGCCGTTCCTGCGCTGGGAAGACGTGGTGCGGCAGGACTGACCGATGCTCACACTCGAACGCATCGGCAAGACCTACCCGAACGGCGTGCATGCGCTGGGCGGGGTGTCGCTCGACGTCGAGCTGGGCGAGATTGTCGCCGTGATCGGCGGCTCGGGTTGCGGAAAATCGACGCTGCTGCGCGCCGTCAGCGGGCTCGATCCGGCAAGCGAAGGCTCGGTCGTGCTCGACGACGAGGCGATCACGGCGCCGCACGAAAAAATCGGCATCATTTTCCAGGAGCCGCGGCTGCTGCCCTGGCTCAAGGTCGCCGACAATGTCGGCTTCGGGCTCGGGGATCGGCCAAAATCTGAACGCGCGCAGCGCGTCGCGGCCGCGCTCAAGCGCGTCGGGCTCGCCGACAAGGCCGCCGTTTGGCCGCGGGAACTGTCCGGCGGCCAGGCGCAGCGCGTCGCCATCGCGCGGGCGCTGGTGCCGCGGCCGGAAGTGCTGTTGCTCGCCGAGCCGTTCTCCGCGCTTGACGCATTTACCCGGACCGATCTGCAGGACCATCTGCTCGATCTGTGGGCCGACGCCAAGCCGACCTTGATCCTGGTCACCCACGACGTCGACGAAGCGATTGTGCTCGCCGACCGCGTCATGGTGATGTGCCCGCGCCCGGGCCGCATCTTCGACGAGATCGACGTCGACCTGCCGCGGCCGCGCGACCGCCAGTCCGCCGCCTTCGATTTCGTCAAACGCCGCATCCTCGCCGCGCTCGACCGCTCGCTCGACCGCGCCGCGGCCGGCGCCGAGGACGAGCCCAGGGCCGAAGCCGGAGCGGCGTTGTGGTGGTGACGGTTGACGGAGGACAGACGACGGACGACAGATCGCAGCCTCACGACTAAGCGATCTGTCCTCTGTCCTCCGTCGTCCGTCCTCTATATTCTGCCGGAGATTTCAGACGAAAGGACGACCAATGGATGCCGCCGGGCTGCGCGCGCTGCAGGCGCCGATCAAGGAGCGCTACAAGGCTGATCCCAAGGCCGGCTTCATCACGCTTAAGGCTAAGGGCGCGATCGACGACGCCAATATCGCCTGCAAGGTCGAGACCGGCCGCGCGCTCGCCGTTGCCGGCTTGCATCCCGCCACCGGCGGATCGGGAATGGAGCTGTGCTCCGGCGACATGCTGCTTGAGGCGCTGGTCGCCTGCGCCGGCGTCACGCTCAAGGCCGTTGCAACCGCGATCGACGTTCCGCTGAAATCCGGCGCAGTCTCCGCCGAGGGCGATCTCGATTTCCGCGGCACGCTCGGCGTCTCCAAGGAGGCGCCGGTTGGCTTCGCGCAAATCCGGCTGCGCTTTGACGTCGACACCGACGCGCCGCAGGACAAGCTCGATCAACTCCTCAAACTCACCGAGCGCTATTGCGTCGTCTATCAGACGCTGAAAAGCGGGCCCCCGGTCGAGGTAAGCCTCAAACGGAAAAAATAATCGCTTCCGTCCCGTTTGCTGGCCCCGGCCTCTCCTTGGTCAAGGAGCGGCTTATCTCACCTTGGTGCATCCATCTCTCCTCTGTTCGCTTTCCTGATCGATCTCGTTCTGAAGATGGCGCTGACGGCGACTATCGTCGTCACCATCTCGGTCGTGGTCGAGCGTTCCGGCCCGTTCATCGGCGCGCTGATCGCGGCGCTGCCCACCGCCGCCGGCGCCGCCTATATCATCCTTGCCTTCGAGCACTCGGGAGACTTCATCGCCGCGAGCGCGGTCGGCAGCGCCGCGGCAACCGCGGCGGTGTCGGTCTTTGCGTTCACCTACACCGTGCTGGCGCAGCGTCACGGCCTCATCTTGAGCATCGGTGTCGCCATCGCGGTGTGGTTTGTCGGCGCGGCCGCGCTTCGCCTGATGCAGTGGACGCCACTCACCGCGCTGCTGCTCAACGTCGTCGTATTCGGAGTGACGGTGCCGCTCAGCTGGCGTTACCGCACCTCGGGCCCGCCGGCGAAATTCCTGCGTTCGCGCTGCGACATTCCGCTGCGCGCGCTCACTGCGGCCGTCGTCGTCGCCGCCGTGACCACCGCCAGCAGCGCCATCGGTTCGTTTGCCTCCGGCGTATTTGCCGTGTTCCCGATTGTGATGGCCTGTACCGTCGTCATCCTGCATCCCCGCGTCGGCGGCGTCGCATCGGCGAGCATGTTCGCGCATGCGCAAATCGCGCTGAACGGACTTTGGCTCGGCTTTCTCGCCATGCACTATCTGGTCGCGCCGGTCGGCGTATGGCCGGCCTTCGCGCTCGGGCTCATGGTGTGCATCGGCTGGAGCGGAGCGCTGTGGGTCGCCCGGGTGCGCAAAATTATGCCTTCATCTTCGCAAGCTGCGCCTTGAGCGCGTAGAGCGCTTCGAGCGCATCGCGCGGCGACATCTCGTCGGGATTGAGCGCGGCGAGCGCTTCCACGACGGCGGCAAGCGGATCGGCGCGCTGTGGTGCCGGCGTAGGGCGCGCGGCGGAAAACAACGGCAAATCGTCGATCAGCCGGCGCGCCGGCGAGGTGCGGTCCTCGGCTTCGATCTGGGCTAAAACGACTTTGGCGCGCTCGATCACGCTCGCCGGCAGGCCGGCGAGCTTGGCCACGGCGATGCCGTAGGAACGGTCGGCCGCGCCGGCGACGACTTCGTGCAGAAACACCACGTCGCCCTGCCATTCCTTCACCCGCATGGTGGCGTTGTGCAGCCGCGAAAGTTTCGCGGCGAGCGCGGTCATTTCGTGGAAATGCGTGGCGAACAAAGTGCGGCAGCGGTTGCTCTCATGCAGATGCTCGATCGTCGCCCAGGCGATCGACAATCCGTCGAAGGTTGCCGTGCCGCGTCCGATCTCGTCCAAAATGACCAAAGCCCGCTCGCCGGCCTGGTTGAGGATCGCCGCGGTCTCGACCATCTCGACCATGAAGGTCGAATGACCGCGGGCAAGATCGTCGGCGGCGCCGACGCGCGAGAACAGCCGATCGACGACCCCGATATGGGCCGCCTTCGCCGGCACGAAGCTTCCCATTTGTGCGAGAACGGCGATCAGCGCGTTCTGGCGCAGGAAGGTGGATTTGCCCGCCATATTCGGGCCGGTGACGAGCCAGATGCGGCCCGCCGCAGTTCCTGAGGCGTCGGCCGGCGGCGATAGGTCGCAATCGTTGGCGACGAAAGGTCCGCCACCAGCAATGAGCGCTTGCTCGACCACCGGATGACGCCCGGCGGCAATAGTGAAAGCGAGACTGTCGTCGACCTCGGGGCGCGTGTAGTCGCGCTCGACCGCCAGCGCCGCCAGGGCGGTTGCGACATCGAGGAGCGCAACGGCGTTCGCCGCCTCCTTGATCGCCGCGCTGGCCCTGGTCACGGATGCGGCGAGCCGATCGAAGATTTCAAGTTCAAGCGCCAGCGCGCGCTCGGCGGCAGTGGCGATCTTGGCTTCGAGTTCGCCAAGCTCGGTAGTGGTGAAGCGCACCTGGCCGGCGGTGGTCTGACGATGGATGAAGGTCGAGTTGAGCGGCGCCGCCATCAATTTTTCACCGTGCTGCGCCGAAACGTCGACGAAATAACCGAGCACGTTGTTGTGGCGGATTTTCAGCGCGCGGACGCCGCTCGTCTCGGCGTAGCGTACTTGCAGCGTGGCGATGACACGGCGCGATTCGTCGCGCAGCGCACGCGCTTCGTCGAGCGCCGCCTCGTAGCCGACGCGGACAAAGCCGCCGTCACGGCGAAACGCCGGCAGCTCCTCGGCCAGCGCTCGTTGCAGCTCGGCGGCTATGGCGCCATCGGGCGCCCGCAGCGCTTCGGCCGCTTGCGCGATCTCGCGCGGCAACTCGCCAAGCGCCGCAAGGTTTCCGGCGAATGCCGCCGCGGCAAAAATGCCGTCGCGGATCGCGGCAAGGTCGCGCGGTCCGCCGCGGCCGACCACGATGCGCGACAGCGCGCGCGCCAGATCGGGCACCGCTTTGAGGCGCGTGCGCAGGTCGTTGCGAATTGCGGCGGCGTCGACGAAAGCGGCAACGGCGTCGAGCCGATGGGCGATCTCAGCCGGATCGGTCAGCGGCGCGGCAAGCCGCTGTGCGAGGAGCCGCGCGCCCGCCGCCGTCAGCGAGCGGTCGATCGCGGCAAGCAGCGAGCCACGCCGCTCGCCCGCCAGCGTGCGCGTCAATTCGAGATTGCCGCGTGTCGCCTGGTCGATGGCAAGCGTGGCCCCGGCCGCTTCGCGCGCCGGAACCGAGAGCGGCGGACGCTTGCCGATCTGCGTGCGCTCGACATACGTGACCGCGGCCGCGGCGGCAGCGAGTTCGAGGCGGGAGAACGCGCCGAACGCAGCGGTGGTCGCCACGCCGAAGAACGAAGCGAGCCGCCGCTCCGCCGTCGCGCCGTCGAACACGTCGCGGGTGAGCGGGGTGAGCGCCGGCAGCGAGCGCAGATAAGGTGCAAGTTCGGGGTCGCCATACAGCGCGTCGGATACCACGATTTCGCCGGGCTCGACGCGCGCGATCTCGGCGGCAAGCGAGCCGCGGTCGCATTCGGCGACGCGAAACTCGCCGGTCGATATATCGATCCAGGCCAGCGCAAAACGGTCCGCGCCGGAGGAGGCGCGGCTGCGCGCCAGCGCAAGGAGATAATTGTTGCGCCTGGCGTCAAGGAGCGAGTCCTCCGTCAGCGTGCCGGGGGTCACTAGCCGGATGACGTCGCGGCGCACCACGCTCTTGGCGCCGCGCTTGCGCGCTTCCGCGGGGTCTTCCAGCTGCTCGCAGACCGCAACACGGTGGCCGAGCGCGATCAGCCGATGCAGATATTCGTCGGCGCGCTCGATCGGTACCCCGCACATCGGAATGTCGCGGCCGAGATGCTTGCCGCGCTTGGTCAGCATGATGCCGAGCGCGCGCGAGGCAACTTCGGCATCGTCGAAGAACAATTCGTAGAAATCGCCCATCCGGTAGAACAACAGGCAATCCGGATTGGCCGCCTTGATCTCGATATATTGCTCCATCATCGGCGTGATGCGTCCGGCTTCGTCGGCCGCTTTGGTCGTAACGTCGCCTGCCGCCGCGGCAGCGGTCTCCGGCGCATCGGTCATGATGGGTCGCGCAGCTTCCATGATGCGGCAACGCTAGCAGACCGCCCCCGGGGTTTCACCGGCACCGGCTCACCCTGTGGAACGGGACAACGGTACTCTGTCACTTGGCAAGCCTTGCCAAAGGGAGGATTATGTTAACCGAACGCCGCGCATGCGGCGATTGAAGCCGCGCATGCGGCCCGTGAAGGAGGAAGTGCCAACGTAAATAGCATCCAGGGAGGGAACGACAATGGCAGCAATAACCGATGTCAATTACGCTCTGACGCCAGACCAGCATTCGCGCGAACTTCGTCGCGCTGTCGTCGCGCTGTCGTCGCGGCGACGGTGGGGACCACGATCGAGTGGTATGATTTTCTGCTCTACAGCACCATGGCCGGCCTCGTTTTCGGCAAGCTGTTCTTCCCCAACGAGGACCCGCTGACCGCGACGCTCAGCGCTTTCGGCATCTATTTCGTCGGCTTTATCGCGCGCCCGATCGGCGCCTTCATCTTCGGCCATTACGGCGATCGCATCGGCCGCAAGTCGACCCTCATCGTCACGCTGGTGCTGATGGGCGTATCGACCTTTCTGGTGGCATTCCTGCCCGGCTACGCATCGATCGGCATCTGGGGCGCGGTGCTGCTGACCGTGCTTCGCCTGATCCAGGGTATCGGCGTCGGCGGCGAGTGGGGCGGCTCGGTGCTGCTATCGATGGAATGGGCACGTCACAACAACGAACGCGGCTTTTTGTCGTCCTGGCCGCAATTCGGCGGCCCCGCCGGGCTGTTCCTGGCCAACCTCGCGGTCCTGGTGTTCAGCCGCATGTCGGGCGATGCCTTCCTGGCCTGGGGCTGGCGCATCCCATTTGCGCTCAGCATCGTGCTGGTCGGTATCGGCCTGTGGATCAGGCTGCGCATCCTGGAGACGCCGGTGTTCCGGAATCTCGTCGCCGAACGCAAGATCGAGCGGGCGCCGATCGTCGAAGTGTGCAAGAAACAATGGGGCACCATTATCCTTGGGGCGCTGGCGCGCACCTCGGAGCAGGGCCCGTTCTACATCTTCACCGCCTTCATCTTCGCCTATGGCGTCACGACGCTGCATGCGTCGCGCGATCTGTTGTTGGCGGGCGTGCTCGGGGCGGTTTGCGTGTCTGCGGTCACCATCCCGCTCAGCGGCTATATCTCCGACCGTATCGGCCGCAAGAAGATGTACATCATCGGCTGCGCCACGATGGGGATCTTCGGCTTTGTCTATTTCGGCATGATCGACACCGGCTCGTCGGTGCTGATCTTCATCGCCATGGTGCTGTCGCTGATCCCGCACGACATGCAGTACGGTCCGCAGGCCGCGTTGATCGCCGAGAGCTTCACGCCGCGGCTGCGTTACAGCGGCGCGTCGATCGCGTACCAGCTCGCCTCGATCACCGCGGGCGGTCCGGCGCCGCTGATCGCGACCGCGCTGTTCGCCACCTACAAGTCCGGCACGCCGATCGCGATCTACATTCTGATAACCGCGATCATCTCGATCATCGCCACCGCCTTCCTCAAGGAGTATGCCGGTAAGGACGTCTCGGCCGAGTACGACGGTCATCAGGGCGCGGCTGAGCGGCGCTCGGCGGCCTGAAGACGATACAGCGATACGGCTTCCTCTCCCCGCTTGCGGGGAGAGGAAATTATTTCACGAGCTTCCGGCCGGTGACCGCTTCGAGATTCTTATAGAAGACTTTGTCGCTGGTGGTCTTATCCATCTTGAGTTTGTCGAGGATCCGCAACGTCTCGCGCGGAAACATCGTGCCGCCTTCGGGATCGAACGGGCAATCGGAGGCGAACACAATCTTGTCGATGGGAAAAAACTCCATCCCGCACCTAGTCGCCGGCTCGGCGGTAAACGCCGCGGTATCGGCCCAGAAATCGTTCTTGAAATAATCGAGCGGCCGCTTCTTCAGGCTCTTGCGCAAGCCCACGTAATCCTCATCCGTGGTGCGATTGCCCATCACGTCGTTGCCCGGCCCGAGGCGGCCTTCGAGCATCGGCACGATGCCGGCGAAATGGTGCGTGATGATTTTCAGGTTGGGATGGGTATCCATGATCTTGGAATAAACCAGCCGCAGCATCGCGCAGGCCGTTTCGTAGGACCAGCCGATGGTCCACCAGATTTCGTAAAGCGACTTCTTCTCATCCGGATAATCCGGCGTCTCGGCGCCGCGCGCCGGATGCAGCCAGATCGGCGCGCCGAGCTCGTTCATTTTCTTCCAGAACGGGGCATATTCCGGACGGTCGAGCGGCTTGCCGGCGACGTTGGTGTAGATCTGCACGCCGAGCGCGCCGTTCTTGAGCGCGCGTTCCGCTTCGCCGGCGCCGGCGTCCGGCGCGGCGAGCGACACCTGCGCCACCCAGCCGGGAAAATGATCTTTCTCCTTGGCGATCAGCTCGGCAAAGCCGTCGTTGATGATACGGCAAAACTCGTCGGCATCCTGCGGGCTCTTGGCGAAGCGTTCGACCGGCGGCTGTGGATAGGACAGGATCTGCTGGTAATCCTTGTGGCCGTCGACGATCTTCTTGCGCACGTTAAGATCGAACAAAGCCGGCAGCGAGCGCACGCGCTTGCCCATGTCCTTATAGTCACCGGCGACTTCATTGAGCTTGTCAAAGAATTTTTGCGGAAAAAAATGGGTGTACGCGTCGATGCGCATGAGCGTTTCTCTCCCTTGATGGCGGGTTTCTAGCGCACTTTTGCGCTACGTGGAAACGGCGCCAATCAACCCTGCGTGAGGCGCGCGACGACTTCGGTCGGGATCGGTTGCGCTTTCATACGGGTGGGATCGTCGGAGTTGCGCACCACCCAGACGCGCGTTTCAAACCCCTCGACGGCGAGCGCGCCGGTGTTGCTCAGGCGATGCTCGATCTTGAAGCTCGATCGGCCGCACCCGACCAGCGCCGTCTCGATCGCGACCTCGTCGCCGAACCGCGTCGGTAGGCGGAAGCGGGCGCGGGTCTCCACCAGCGGATGCCCCAAAAAGTCGTACGCCTTCAGGTACTCGATCTTTTTCATGCCGAGCGCGCGCTCGAGCAACACAGTCGTCGAGACGTCGAAAATCTCGAAATAGCGCGCATAGAAAATGATCCCGGCAGGGTCGCAGTCGCCCCATTCTATTCGCGTTTTGCGGATGTTGGTCAGCATGAGGTCGGATGACGTAGGACGGAAAACGGGCGACGGACGACAGATGGTGGATCAATGGCGAATTCTCGGCTTGATCATATCGGTCCTCTGTCCTCTGTCACCCGTCATCTGGGTCCCATCCGCAACGCGCCGTCGATACGCACGACTTCGCCGTTGAGGTAGCGGTTCTCGATCATGTGCCGCACCAGCGCCGCATATTGCGGCGGTTGGCCGAGCAGCTTTGGAAACGGCACCGACGCCGCGAGGCTTTGCTGCGCGGCTTCGGGTAAAGCATGCAGCATGGGCGTGGAAAATATTCCGGGCGCGATGCCGTTGACGCGGATGCCGAACTGGGCGAATTCGCGCGCCGCCGGCATGACGAGCCCCACCACGCCGCCCTTCGACGCGGCATAGGCGGCCTGGCCGATCTGACCCTCATAGGCCGCGACCGACGCGGTGCAGACGATGATGCCACGCTCGCCGTCCTGCAGTGGCTCGAGCGGTTGCATGGCGGCGGCGACGAGCCGCATCACATTGAAGGTGCCGACCAGATTGATTTCGACGACGCGGGCGAACTCGGCGAGCGGCATCGGCCCGTCGCGCCCGACGATACGCTTGGCCGGCCCGACCCCGGCGCAATTGACCAGAATGCGTGCGGCGCCATGGTCGGCCGCCGCCGCGGCGACGGCTTTTTCTGTCGCCTCGCTATCGGTCACATCGCAGGCAACGGCGATGCCGTTGATGTCGATCGCCACCTCAGCGGCAGCCTTGGCGTCGACGTCGAAGATTGCGACCTTGGCGCCGGCCTCGGCCAGCATGCGCGCAGTGGCGGCGCCGAGGCCGGAAGCGCCGCCGGTGACGATCGCGGCGTGTCCACGAATGTCCATCGCAACCCACCTATGTTTGTTCGCCGGTTCGGTTTGACCGTTTAGTTTGATTGGCCGCGGCAACGATCACGTGGGACGGCGAGGGATCGGCATAAAGCGTCTCGACCAGTTTCGCGCGATTTGCCAGCACCGCACGCTGATTGATCGAGCCCTTGTCGGTCAATTCGCCGATATCGAGCGAGGGCGGCTCGTCCAGGAGGATGATGCGGGTGACGCGGTTCGACGTGCCGGTCGCCGCAGCGAAAAACGAATCAAGCCGCCGCACGAATTCGGCCGTGACGCGTTGGTCGGCAAGCAGCAATCGGGCCGGCAGGTCCGCAGCCGTCCCCGGTGCGGCTTTGCGGCAAGCGTCCAGATCGGGAAAAACCAAAGCTGTAACGTCGTCGCGCTCGGGGGCGGCCAGCACCACGTCGCGGATGAGCGGGGCAAAATGCGCAATAAAGGCCGCACGCAGCGGCCCGACGCTGACCCAGGTGCCGGTGGCGAGCTTGAAATCCTCGGCGAGCCGCCCGTCAAACAGCAATCCCTTGGCGGGATCGTCCGGATCGGCGAATTTCAGCGCATCGCCGATCCTGTAGAAGCCTTCCTCGTCGAACGCCTCGGCGGTGAGCGCAGGCGAGCGCCAATAGCCGGGCGTGATGTTGGGGCCCTTTAGCCGCGCGTCGAATTTGCCGTCGCGCGGCACGAGTTTCAGCTCCACGCCGGGCAGCGGCAGCCCAATATTGCCGGTGCGCTCGCTCTCCCAGCTGCAGGCGAGCGCTGCCGGTGCTGTCTCGGTCGAACCGAGGCTGGAGAGAAAGATGATGCGCTCGCCGGTCGTGGCGATTGCCAGCTCCTGCAATTCGTCGCGCACGTGCTGCGCCAGCGACGCGCCGGCGTAGAACAGCACTTTGAGCCTGCTGAAAAAGCGCTGCCGCAGTGCCGCGTCGTCGCGCAGATACGGCAGTAGCATCTCAAAGCCCTTCGGCACGTTCAGATAGATGGTCGGTCCGACGTCGCGCAGGTTGCGCACTGTCGCCTCGATGGCGCCAGGGAGCGGCTTGCCCTCGTCGATGTAGAACGAGCCGCCGTTGTCGAGCGCCAGCCCGAAATCGTGGTTGCCGCCAAAGGTATGATTCCACGGCGGCCAGTCGACCAGCGCCGGCGGCTCGTCGGCTAAGAACGGCATGCCGCAGCGGATCATCGACTGGTTGGCGCATAGCATCAGCTGCGTGTTGATCACGCCTTTCGGCTGGCCGGTCGAGCCCGAGGTGAAGAGAATCTTGGCAATCGTTTCGGGCCCGACCTTGGCGTGCGCGGTCTCGACCGCCGCGCTCGGCTCCGCCGCCGCGAGGTCGGCAAACAGCGTCACTTGCCGGCCCGGCGGCGGGCTCGCCGTCACCACGACCTCGACCCCGTCCGGCACCGTCGCGTCAAGCGCGCGGGAAAACGCCGCACCTTTGGCGGTGAAGACCAGGCTGGGGCTGAGAATGTCGATGATCGCTTTGAGTTTCTTGAAATCCTGCGACATCAGCGAATAGGGCACCGAGATCGGCGCATACGGAATGCCGACATGCATGGCGGCAAGCCCGAGCAGCGCATGCTCGATGTCGTTGCCGGACAAAATCGCGATCGGCCGCTCGGGTGACAGATCGCGCGTCAGCAACGCCGCGGCGATGGCGCGCACCGCCCTATAGGTCTGCACGTAGCTCAGCGTGCGCCAATTGCCCGCCGCATCGCGCTGGGCGAGAAACACGCGGTCGGGCGCGGCGTGGGCCCAGTGCACCAGCCGTTCGGTCAGATTGCGCGGATAGGGCGGCAGTTTGTGCGGCGAGCGCAACAGGATGGCGCCGTCGGGCCGGCGTTCGACTGTCACGTCGGCCGGGCCGAGCTTTACTGCCCGCAGCGGCGCGCGGCGTTTCGTTGGGAGTGCTGTTGCCGAGGCGCTGGACATGGGCTAGCTGCGCGCCACTTTGGGGCCGCGCTTTTCCAGAAACGCCTTGAGCCGCGCCTTGGCCTCCGGTTCGCCCTGCGCGATGGCGGCGGCGAGCGCTTCGGTGGCGTAGCCGGCGGCCGGATCGCTCCGCGCGATGCGCGGCAGCAAATGTGTCGCCGCGTAATTGGTGAACGGCGCGTTGCCGGCGATGCGCTTGGCGAGTTCGAGCGCGGCGGCAAAACCTTTGCCGTTCTCCACCAGATGATGCGACAGTCCGATCGCGTGGCCATCTTCGGCGTTGAGTGTGCGCCCGGTCAGCATCATTTCCATCACGCGCGACGTGCCGATCAGCGCCGGCAGCCGCACCGAGGCGCCGCCGCCCACATAGATGCCGCGGCTGCCTTCTGGCAGCGCGTAGAATGCCGAACGCTCCGCGACGCGCACATGTGCGGCAGCGGCGAGTTCAAGCCCGCCGCCGATCACGGCGCCGTGCAGCACGGCGACGACCGGCGCTTTGCCGAACTCGATATGCTCGAAGGCGCGGTGCCAGGAGCGCGAATGTTCAATGCCGGCGCGCACGTCGCGTTCCGACAGTTCAGAAAGATCGAGGCCCGCGGAAAAATGCTCACCGTCGCCGTTGAGCACGACGGCGCCGATGCCGTCGGGCAGCGCGGAAAAGAACGTCTCGATCCCGGCCACCGTGGGATCGTCGAGTGCGTTGCGCTTGTTGCCGCGCATCAGCGTCAGTATGGCGACCTTGCCGCGGCGCTCGGCCTTCAAGGTCGGCGGCAGATCGGCAAATCCGGGGGACGAGGTCGTCATTTGCGCCATTTGACCCGTTCCGCCGCGGCCCGTAAATAGCCTGCACGGACTGAAAAGTCGGGCAAATGGAGCAGCCGATGCGGGAGGTGTTCATCTGTGATGCCGTGCGCACCGCAATCGGCCGCTACGGCGGCGCGCTCGCCAAGGTGCGCACCGACGATCTCGCCGCCGTCCCCATCAAGGCGCTGGTCGCCCGCAACCCCAAGGCCGACTGGTCGGGGCTCGACGAAGTTTTCTTCGGCTGTGCCAATCAGGCCGGCGAGGACAACCGCAATGTCGCGCGCATGGCGCTGTTGCTTGCGGGATTGCCGGAGACGATCCCCGGCATCACCGTGAATCGGCTGTGCGCTTCGGGGCTCAATGCGGTCGGCGACGCCGCGCGCGCCATCCGCTGCGGCGAGATGGAATTCGCCATCGCCGGCGGTGTCGAATCGATGACGCGCGCGCCCTTCGTCATGGGCAAGGCCGGCGAGGCGTTTTCCCGCACCGCGGAAGTCTACGATACGACGCTCGGCTGGCGCTTCATCAATCCGGTGCTCAAGGCGCAATACGGCGTCGACTCCATGGCCGAGACTGGCGAGAACGTCGCGGAAGAATTCCAGGTCACCCGCGTCGATCAGGACGCCTTTGCGCTGCGCTCGCAAGCACGCGCCTGCGAGGCGCAGGCTGCCGGTTACTTCGCCGAGGAGATCGTGCCGGTCGCGGCGCCGGGCGGCAAAGCCGGACCCATTGTCGTTGAGAAAGACGAACATCCGCGGCCCGACACCACGCTGGAAAATCTGCAAAAGCTCAAACCGATCGTACGCAATCCCGGCACCGTCACCGCCGGCAATGCATCCGGCATCAATGACGGTGCCGCGGCCCTCATCCTCGCCAGCGCGGAAGCGGTGAAGGCGCACGGGCTAACGCCGCGCGCAAAAATACTCGGTATGGCCTCGGCCGCGGTGCCGCCGCGCATCATGGGCATCGGGCCGGTGCCGTCGACCAAGAAACTGATGGAACGGCTCGGCCTGAAGATCGGCGATTTCGACCTCATCGAGATCAACGAAGCCTTCGCCGCGCAGGGCCTCGCCTGCTTGCGCCAGCTTGGCGTTGCCGACGATGCCGAGCACGTCAATCCGCACGGCGGCGCCATCGCGCTCGGCCATCCGCTCGGCATGTCCGGTGCGCGGCTTACGCTGACCGCGGTGCATGGGCTGCAAAAGCGCGGCGGCAAGCGCGCGCTCGCCACGATGTGCGTCGGCGTCGGCCAGGGCGTGTCGCTGGCGCTGGAGAAGGTTTGATCCGTCATTCCGGGACGGCGCGTAGCGCCGGGCCAGGAATCTATAAGCTCTGTTTTCGAGAATGCATTCAGACGATGCAGACTTTCCCCGACTGTGATTATGGATTCCGGGCTCGCGCCTGTCGGCGCGTCCCGGAATGACAAAGGAGAATCATTCGTGCCGATGTCGCCGGGTTACATCCCGTTCCATCCCAATCCGTCGAAGCCGCAATACCGGCCGCCGCCGGGCGCGGTCGATGCGCACAACCACGTGTTCGGGCCAGAGGCGAAGTTTCCGTTCGCGCCCAAGCGCAAATACACCCCCTGCGACGCACCGAAGGAGAAGCTGTTCGCGCTGCACGACTTCCTCGGTTTCGACAAGGCGGTCATCGTTCAGGCGACCTGCCACGACACCGACAACCGCGCGCTGGTCGATGCCTTGGTGACGTCGAACGACCGGGCCAAGGGCGTCGCCTTCGTCGATGAAGGCTTCACCGATGAACAATTCAAGGAGCTCGACCGCGCCGGCATCAGGGGCGTACGGTTCAACTTCATCAAGCGGCTGGTCGAACTCGACGCCGAAGGACGTGATGCAGCGCATCGCCGCGCGCATTGCGCGGCTCGGCTGGCACACCGTGATTTATTTCGAGCACGCCGACCTCGACGAGATGGGCCCGTTCCTCAAATCGCTGCCGACCACGCTGGTGTTCGACCACATGGCCTGCCCGAACGTGCGCGAAGGCGTCGACGGCAAGCACTTCCAGAACTGGCTCAAGGCGCTCGACGCCAACAAGACCTGGATCACCAAGGTCACCTGTCCGGAGCGCTTCACTGTCGCCGGCCCGCCTTACGACGACGTGGCGCCGTTCGGGCGCGCGATCGTCGAGCGCTTCCCCGACCGCGTGATCTGGGGCACCGACTGGCCGCATCCCAACATGCCGAAGGAAGCGCCCAATGATGGCGTCATCGTCGACATGATCCCCAAGTTTGCGCCGACTGCGGCGTTGCAGCAGAAGCTTTTGGTCGATAATCCGATGCGGCTTTATTGGAGTTAATCCAATTCCAATGCGTTTGTCGCCCGCAATTCTGCTTTTGGCTTTGACGATCTCGGCCGCGCAAGCTCAGACGGCGCCTTCGCCTTCCTTAGCTTGGCCGCCATTGCCGAGCACGGGATTTATCTCCGGTCGCGCCGCCACGAACCAGGACGTCGCCGACGGCAACGCCGCTTTCGTCTTGAGAGTTTATGGCGCGTCGGTCGGCAAACCGCTCGATGTTACCATTCCGCAATATGCGTACTTGATTGACAAAGGCGACAAGCCCGTGCCCGTCATTGTTATACAGGCCGAAACCTATCGGGGGCTGAAGCTGATCGGAATTCGCGACCTGGCCGGTAAAACATCCACGGTCAAGCAAGCCGATCTGCAATTGTTGGGAACGACGCCGCCAAAATAGCCCTGCGCCCCGGCGATGGCCTACGTTGCCAACGGGTGCTGCGCTATATATGTCAATTAAATGGGAGACACACCCAAACGGGAGAGATTAATGGCCCGCGAACAGCACGATTACGACGATATCCCGGGCACTTTTGTGTTCGACGCCGAACGGTCCCGGCAAGGATTCGGCATCAATATGTTCTGCATGTCGCTGATGAAGGACGAGAACCGCAAAGCCTTCAAGGCGAACGAAGCCGACTACCTCAAAAAGTTCAAGCTCACGCCGGAGCAGACCGACGCGGTGCTCAAGCGCGATTACAACCGCATGCTGGAGCTCGGCGGCAACATCTATTTCACCGCCAAGCTCGGCGCCACCGACGGCCATTCGTTCCAGCATCTCGCCGCGGTGATGACCGGCAACACCCAGGACGATTACGCCAAGATGATGCTCGGCGGCGGCCGTTCGGTTGAGGGTAATCGTTCGCGATCGGGTAAAAACGCGCCATCGAAATTCCTCGCGGCCGCGGCAGCCAGGAAGTCAGGCGCCGCCAAGCCGAAGTCCGAAACGAAATCCCGCAAGACCAAATCGAAACCTCAGAAACGGAAGTGATGCCGTGGCCAGAATCATTGCAGGTATAGGCTCATCCCACGTGCCCGCCATCGGCGCGGCGCTCGACAACAACAGAACCGAGGAGCCGTATTGGAAGCGGGTGTTTTCGGGCTTCGAGAAATCGCAAGAATGGATGCGGCAGACCAAGCCCGATGTCGCCATCATTGTTTATAACGATCATGCCTCGGCGTTTTCGGTCGAGATGATTCCGACCTTCGCGCTCGGTTGCGCAGCGGAATTTCCGCCGGCCGACGAAGGCTGGGGGCCGCGGCCGGTGCCGGTGGTGCAGGGTTATCCGGCGCTCGCCTCGCATATCGCGCAATCCGTCATTCTCGACGAATTCGACCTCACCATCTGCAACAGGATGGAAGTCGATCACGGCATGACCGTGCCGATGAACCTCTTGTTCGGCAAGATCGACAAGAATTCGCATTGGCCGTGCCCGGTCATTCCGCTCGCGGTCAACGTCGTGATGTATCCGCCGCCGACCGGCCACCGCTGCTTCATGCTCGGCCGCGCCATCAAGAAGGCGGTGGAGTCCTATCCGGACGACCTTCGTGTGGTGATCTTCGGCACCGGCGGCCTGTCGCACCAGATTTCCGGCCCGCGCGCCGGCTTGATCAACAGCAAATGGGACAAGAACTTCCTCGACAATCTGTCGATGGATCCGCAGAAGCTGATCAAGATTCCGCACATCGATTACATGCGCGAAGCCGGCGCCGAAGGCATCGAGATGGTGATGTGGCTGATCATGCGCGGTGCGCTCGACGACAAGGTCGACGAGGTCTATCGCTTCTACACCGTGCCGGCCTCTAACACGGCGGTAGGCCATATCATCCTGGCCAACCGCGCCAAGGCGGCGAAGCGCAAGCCGGCCGTCAAGCATAAGCCGGCGGCGAAGCACAAGCGCGCCGCGGCGCAGGCCAGGGTTCATCGCATTCGCAGCTAATTCCCTCATGCCCGGCCTTGTGCCAGGCATCCACGTCCTACCATTCATGGGCAGAGACGTGGATGGTCGGGACAAGCCCGGCCATGACGGCTTGGGGAAGAGGTCAACAATGAAAATTTGCGTAGCGGGGCAGGGCGCGTTCGGGCAGAAGCATCTCGACGCGCTCAAGCGCATTCCCGACGCCGAGGTCACGTCGCTGGTCGGCGGCAATCAGGATTCGACCGCGCAGGTCGCCAAGAAATACGGCATCCCGCATTTCACCGGCGAGTTCTCCGAAGGCATCAAGCGCGCAGACGCGGTGATCCTCACTACGCCGACCAAGATGCATTTCCGCCAGGGCGAGCAGGCGATGCGCGCCGGCAAGCACGTGCTGGTCGAAATCCCGGTCGCCGACAGCGTCGAGGATGCCGAGGCGCTGGCGAAGATCGCCAAGGACGCCGGCGTCACCGCTATGGGCGGCCATGTGCGGCGCTTCAACCCGAGCCATCAATGGGTGCACAAGCGCATCCAAAAGGGCGAGCTGAAAATCCAGCAGATGGACGTGCAGACCTATTTCTTCCGGCGCAAAAACATCAACGCCGCCGGCAATCCGCGCAGCTGGACCGATCATCTGCTCTGGCATCATGCCGCCCACACCATCGACCTGTTCCAGTATCAGGCCCGCGAGACCATTTCGGACTGCTACGCGGTGCAGGGGCCGATCCATCCACAGCTCAACATCGCCATGGACATGGGCATCGTGGCCAAGACGCCGTCCGGCGCGGTGCTCACGCTGTCGCTGTCATTCAACAATGACGGGCCGCTCGGCTCGTTCTTCCGTTACATCTGCGACAACGGCACCTACAAGGCCTATTACGACGATCTTTCCGACGGCAAGGACAACAAGATCGACCTGTCGCAGGTCGACGTATCGATGGACGGTATCGAGCTCGAGGACCGCGAATTCATCGACGCAATCAAACAAAAGCGCGAGCCGAACGCCAGCCTGCAGCAGCTCCTTCCTTGCATGCATGTGCTCGGCAAGCTGGAAAAGATCATCGACCCGCAGCGCAAGGCGCACGCGTAAGGGGCATTCGCACTCGCATTGGTGTCATCATCCGCGAATGCGGATGATGCAGTAGTCGGGGAGTATTTCGTCCCGACGTTGGCCCGGAATGTCGACAAGCGCGATGATTACTGGATGCCCGCCTTCGCGGACATGACAACAATTATTCAACAATCCCGATCAGCTTGACCAAGCGTTCCGGATCGGCACGCAGCGGTTCGGATTCGCCGTCGTAGACGATGCGCCCCTTGTCGAGGATCACCGTGCGCGGCGAGAACGTCAGCGCGACGCGGCTGTTCTGCTCGACAAGGATGATCGACAGCGCGCTCTCGGCGCGCAAATGCGCCAGCACGCCGGTCAACGCCTCGACCAGCACCGGCGCCAAGCCTTCGGTCGGCTCGTCCATCAGGAGAATTGACGGATTGGTCATCAGCGCGCGTGCGATCGACAGCATCTGCTGTTCGCCGCCGGACAGCTGATTGCCCATATTGCCGAGCCGCTCCTTGAGCCGCGGGAACAACGCAAAAACGCGCGGCAGCGTCCAGTGTCCCGGCCGCGCCATGACGGTGAGATTTTCACGCACCGAGAGCGATGGAAATATCTCGCGCTCCTGCGGGACGAAGCCGATGCCGGCGAGCGCCCGGTCATAGCTTCGCATGCCGTTGAGCTTGCGCCCATCCAGCATGACCTCGCCCGCGTGCAGCGTGGTGTGGCCCATCACGGTCGAAAGCAATGTCGTCTTGCCGACGCCGTTGCGGCCGATCACGCTGATGCATTCGCCGGGCGCCAGCGCCAGATCGATGTCTTCAAGCACGACGGTCTCGCCGTAGCCGGCCGAGACGTTCTTGAGTTTGAGCGCACTAGCCATGACCAGCCCGCTGCACGGCCTGGCCGAGATAGACCTCGCGCACCTCAGCGTTCGCCTCGATTTCCCGCGGCGTCCCCTCGGCGAACAGCGCGCCGCTCACCATGACGGTGACGCGCTCGGCAAAGCGGAACACTACGTCCATGTCGTGCTCGATGATGAGCACGGCGATGTGTTCCGGCAGCCGTTCTATGGCGTCGAGAATGATGTGGCTTTCGGCGCTCGGCACGCCGGCGGCGGGCTCGTCGAGCAGCAGCACTTCGGGCTTGAGCCCGAGCGTGATCGCAAGCTCGACGAGACGCTGGCGGCCGTAAGGCAACTCGGACACGCGGCGGCGCGCCACGTCCGCGAGCTTCAACGTCTCAAGGAGATGCATCGATTCCGCGATCACGTCGGTCCGCTTGCCGGCCGGATAGAACATCGACGGCGCGGCGCCGAGGCGCTCAGCGACCGCGACGCAGACATTTTCCAGGACCGAAAGTCCGCGGAACAGGCGGTTGATCTGGAACGTGCGCGCGATGCCGAGCTTGACCCGCTCGGCCTGCGCCATGGCGGTGATATCGCGGCCGGAGAGAAGCACCCGGCCGTGCGTCGGCGGCAGCACGCCGGTGAGCAGATTGATGAACGTGGTCTTGCCGGCGCCGTTGGGGCCGATCAGCGCATGGCGCGCGCCGGCATGTAGCTTGAAGTCGATTTCTCGGACGGCTTTGAGCGCGCCGAAATGGCGAGTGAGCGCCCGCGTCTCCAGGCGGGGCTCGGTCATGACGCCGCCCATTTGGCGCCGTAGCGCCGCCACAACGCCTCGCCGAGACCCAAGATGCCGTTGCGCGCGAACAGCGCGATCAAGACCAGCAGCAGCCCGAGGCCGAGCTGCCATGCGGTCGGATAGAGTTGCGCCAGAAAGTGCTCCAGCGCCAGATAGGCGACCGCGCCGATGAAGGCGCCGTAGAGCCGCCCGTAACCGCCGAGAATGAGCACGATGAGCACGGTGGCGGCACGATCGAGACCGAGCGCACTGAGGTTGACATACGCGTTGGTCTGCGCCCACAGACCGCCGGCAATGCCGGCGATCGCGGCCGATATGGTGTAGCAGATGACGAGCCGGCGGCGCACCGGCGCGCCAATCGCATGCATGCGCAGCACATTTTCGCGGATGCCGGTCAGGCTTTGGCCGAACGGCGAATAGACCAGCGTGCGCACGACAGCGAAGCAGACCAGCAGCACGGCAAGTGTGTAAAGAAATTGCGTGTTGGCATAGAGCGGATTGAACTCGAACACGCCGAATACCGGCGCAATGGGCAGACTCGGCAGCCCGTCGAAGCCTCCGGTATAGGTGCGCGCCATGTTGGCGCCTTCTTCCAGCAGCGCCATTGTGCAGATCGTGAGCATCAGCAGCGTAAGGCCCTTGGTTCGCAGCAGGACGAGGCCCGAGGCGAAGCCGATCACGGCTGCCGCCAGCGCGGCGAGCACCAGGCTGGTGATCGGCTCGGTCCAGATGCCGTAAAAGGCCAGCATTCCGACCGTATAGGCTCCGGTGCCGAAAAATGCCGCGTGGCCGAGCGTAACGATGCCGGCGTAGCCGAGCGCAAGATCGAGCGAAAGCGCAAACACGATGGTGATCAGAAGCTCGGTGCCGAAGCCGAGATAGTCGGGAAAGGCGAAATAGAACGCCAGCGCAGCAAGCCACGGCAGGGTCTCCCACCAGCGCAGCCGGTGACGCCGGCTCAGGATGCGGGCCGCCGGATGATTGATTGGTGCCGCAGCGGCCGGCGACGCGGCGGCAGTTACAGCCTCGTTCACGTCTCTTTCCTTCCAAGGAGTCCCTGGGGCCGCAACAGCAGCAGCAGTATGGTCAGCGCGTAGATGAAGATCGTGCCGCCGATCGGCAGGTAGAGGCTCAGCACGAAGTCGAGCACGCCGAGAATCAGCGACGCGCAATACACGCCGACGACGCTGCCGAGACCGCCGACCGACACCGCGATCAGGAAATACACCAGGTATTTGAGCGCGTATTGCGGATCGAGGCCCAGGAACTCGGCGCCGAGACCTCCGCCGAGTGCCGCCATGCCGCTGCCGAAGGCAAAGGTTATGGTGAACAGGCGATCGACGTTGATGCCGAGCGATTCCGCCATGCGCCGGTTGTCGACCGTGGCGCGGATCTGGGCGCCGATCCGCGTGCGCTCGAACGCGAGCCAGATGCCGAGCACGATTAAAAAACCGACCACGATCAAGAAGACGCTATAGGTGCGGTACTGGATGAAGCCGAGGTTGAGCTGACCGCCGAGCGCCGGCGGCAGCTGCAACGTCTGGCTTTCCGGACCGACCACCAGCACGGTCAGGGCGATGAAAATGAAGATGAGGCCGATGGTGAACAGCACCTGGTCGAGCTCGCCCGCGCGGTAGAGCCGGCGATACAGCAATTGCTCAAGGATCACGCTCAGCGCGGCGGTAGCGACAAAGCCGAGCGCGAGCGCCGCCGCGAAATCGACGTGGGCGCGGTTCATCGCCAGCACGATGACGTAGCCGCCGAACATGGCGAAGGAGCCGTGGGCGAGATTGACGAAGCCCATCAGGCCCATCGTCACCGAAAGCCCGACCGATACGATGAACAGCACGGTGCCGGCGGCCACGCCGCCCAATACGATGCCGGCGAAATTAGTAAGAAGATCCACGGGTGATTCCCGCCAACCCCGATGTCGATCGAAGCGCGCGTATCGAATCGCGAACGGCCAATAGCGGCACCATCCTATCCGCCGCTTCGCGATCTCGCTATTCGTCCCGTTGCAGTAAAGAAGAGGCCGCCGCCCGCGTTCGCGGATCGGCGGCCCCTGTCATGAGCGGCATCTGCCGGCGTCGATCACTTCTTGCCGCACGGACCGATGCCCAAGGCCTTACACTCGTCCTTCACGTGCCCGACCGTATCAATAACTTTCTCATGAAGCTTGCCGTCCGAGCCCTTGACCACTTCGTCGACATACTCGTTCATGACGATGTCGCGCGTCTCCGGATCGATCATGATCTGGCCCTGCGGGCTGTCGAACTTCCAGCCCTCGAGCGACTTCACGGCTTCGGCGCCGTCCATCTTGCCCTTGGTGGCGTGGGCGGCGTGGACGATTGCGGCCATGCCGTCATAGCCGCCGACGGCGACGAAATCCGGCGTCGAGTTCGGGACCGTAATCTTTCTTCCACGACGCGACAAAGCGCTTGTTTTGCGGATTGTCGAGGTCGGCGTTGTAGTGATGCACAGTGACGAGGCCGACCGCGGCGTCGCCCATCGCTTGCAGCTTGGTGTCCTGAACAATGTCGCCGGGTCCGATCAGCTTGGTGCCGGCGGCGCGCATGCCGAGCGCGGCGTAGGTCTTGACCACGGCGGTGGCATGATCGCCGGCCGGCACGAACACGTAGAGCACATCCGGATGCTCGTCCTTGGCGCGCTGGAAGAACGGCGTGAAGTCGGGAACGGCGCCGGGGCCGCCGGCCGGAATGGCGTCGATGACCTTGCCGCCGTTGGCCTCGAAGGCGTTTTTGAAGGCTTCCAGGCTGTCCTTGCCGGGCGGATAGTCGGTATAGGCGACGACGGCGGTCTTCGCGTGGAGGTTCTTGGCGGCAACCACGCCCATGGTGTAACCGGACTGCCACATCGTGAACGACGTGCGCACGTAATCGCCTGAAAGATTGGTGATGAACGACGTGCCGGCGTTCATGATCACCGCGAGCTTGCCGCCGGCGCTTACGAGCGGCGCCGATGCGATGGCGTCGGGCGAATACATGAAGCCGGCAAGCGCGTCGACCTTGTCTTGGGTGAGCAGCCCCTGGACCACGACCTTGGCTTCAGCGCCGTTCGGAGCCTTGGAGTCGCGCTTGATCAGCGTAATCTTGTAGGGCTTGACCTGATCGGCATTGAGCTTGAGGTATTGGTCCATGCCGCGCTCAGCCTGTTGCGTAAGCTCGGCGCCGATTCCGGTATAGGGAAAAACGACGCCGACTTTCACTTCCTGCGCCATGGCTGTGCTGGCCGAAACGGCAATGGCGCCGATGGCCACGATCATTCGTTTGGTCATCAGAAATCCTCCCATTTGCTCCAATTTCCGTCGACGACAGTGTTTGGTCATGCTGTGCCCCAAACAATAGTAGTGCCAAAGCCGGAAATGGCGCAAGCTGAGCGGGGCCGCCGCAGTGCGGGACTTCGTCGCGGCGCTCGCCATAACAGCCGTAATGGTTAAGCCGCCTCAGACCGTCGCGCCACCGCGAGGGTGCGGACGGCCGCCTCTTACGCCCAGCTCGCAAAACTCAGTCCGGTGCCGGTGCCGGCCGGCGTGCGATAGCCGGGCACATATTCGAACCAGCTCAGATCAAGATGCTCGCAGGCGCCGGCAACGCCGACCCAATTGAGGATCTCGGAACTGCCGGCATGCAATTTGTTGCGCGGCAAGGTCTGCAAGAAACTGGCGTCCTTGTCGGAGCAGGCCTTGAGAATGGCGCGGTCGAAATCCTCATCGACCAAAAAGTGACTTAAGCCCCCGGAGGCGATGATGCCGATGCGGGCATCGCCGGCAAAGCCCTCCACCGCCTTGCGGATGGCCCGGCCTAGCTCGTAGCAGCGCCGCGGCCGCGGCTGGTTCGGCGGGAAGTAGGTGTTGAGGAAAACCGGCACGATGGGGATCGGGTTTTTCTCGTCCATCAGGCGGCGGTGCACGTAGGCAATGCCATGGCCTTCGCCTTCGCCCTTGCGCATGCGTTTCGACGATGCCGGATCGAAGCCGTTGTCCATCAGCCAGTCGATCAGATGCAGGGCAAGCTTGGCATCGACCGGATAGGCGCGCGGTGCCTCGTCCTCGAAGAAGCCCTGCCGGTTCTTGACGTACCATTCCGGAAAACGCTGATGGTACTGCTCGTGCTGCTCGTTGCTGTTGAGGATGGTGTCGCCGTAATAGATGGCAAAGGTCGGCCGGCCGTCTTCCAGATAAGCCTCGTCCTGGTCGTCGCTCATCACGATCAGCGTGTCGAGCTTGGCGCCGTTGAGCGTCTTGCTTAAGTGCGTCATTGCCGCGCGCACCTTGTTCTGCCGCGCCGCGAGCGCAGCGGGAACGACCATCGCCGCCATTTTGGGATCGGCTTTCTCCAGAAGCTCGGCATAGGTGGCCGGCCGACCTTCCTTGTCGCGGTGCTTGATGTTTCGGTCGGTCTCTTCGAAACGCGGCAACGTCTCGTCGGACGCGAGCAGCATCGGCGTGTGGGAGCTGCCGAGCCCGAGCACGATCTTCGCCATCGGCGTCTCCTGCAATAGCGGACCACCCGGGTAACTTGACGGGATGCTAGCACAGTTGCGGCAATCGGCGGCAGTATCGGTGTGCGCGAGCGCCAGGCCGTGGGATTTTCGGGGAACTGGACAACAACGAGCCGGGATGTTGGTATGCGGCCAACGCATCGTTGGGATCGATCAAGACTGTGGAGAAGAAGTAAATCTTACCGCTCCCGACTGCGCGGAAAGAGCATGGGCGTCGTTCGGATGCCGTTCTCAGCATAGCAATGCCGGTGCGACATCGGCGATGCGCGAAGCGGACGGGTAAGGGGGCCGTCCGCGATTGCAAGGCCAGGCGGAAGCGCCCCCTCATCCCGACCTTCCCTCCGCACCCGGGACGAAGGAAAATAGTGGCGCGAGCGTTCGGCCCAATATGCTGACCATCCTGTTCGACGGCGTCGCCTACGGCATGCTGCTGTTCGTCTTGGCATGCGGGCTTTCAGTCACTCTCGGGCTGATGAATTTCATCAATCTCGCGCACGGCTCCTTTGCCATGGCCGGCGGCTATTGCACGGTCATCCTGGTCAACCGTCTCGGCGTTCCGTTTGCGCTCGGCGTGCCGCTCGCGTTTCTGGTCACCGCGCTCCTCGGCGGCCTGTTCGAGCGGACGCTCTACGTTCATGTCTATGCCAGAAGCCATCTCGATCAGGTGCTGTTCACCATCGGCCTCGTCTTCATGTCGGTCGCCGCGGTCGACTATGCGATGGGCTCGTCGCAGCGCTTCGTGCAGCTACCGGCCGCGCTGCAGGGTCAGCTCGACGTGGCCGGCGTTGGCATGGGCAGATATCGGCTGCTCATCATCGTGATCTGCGGGCTACTCACGATCGCGCTGCAACTCATCCTTGCCAAGACGCGGTTCGGCAGCCGCTTGCGCGCCGCGGTCGACGATCAGCGCGTGGCGCGCGGGCTCGGCATCAATGTCGGCGCGGTATTCGGCATTACTTTTGCAGTCGGCTCCGGCCTTGCCGGACTCGGCGGCGCGCTCGGCGCCGAAATCCTCGGTCTCGATCCGACGTTTCCGCTGCGCTACATGATCTACTTTTTGATCGTGGTTACGGTCGGCGGCACGTCCAGCATCACCGGGCCGTTCGTCGCCTCGATCCTGCTCGGCATCGCCGACGTCGCCGGGAAATATTACGTGCCGACGCTCGGCGCGTTCGTCATCTACGCCATCATGATCGTCGTATTGATCTGGCGGCCGCAGGGCTTGTTCGCCCGCAGCTCGGCGCGGTAATTGCGATGACGGTACACAACGAGGCCGCGCTCGCCGCCGCCGTCGCCGCCTATCTCAAGCGCCGCGCCCGCTGGTCGCCGCTCGAAATCGCGTTCTGGATTGTCGCCTTCTCGAGCATCTGGCTGTTCCCCGACAAATATCTGATCTTGAAAGACGCGGCGATCCTCGCGCTGTTCGCGCTGTCGCTCGACCTTATTCTGGGCTATGCCGGCATCATCTCGCTCGGCCAGGCGGCGTTTTTCGGCGTCGCCGGATATTTTTCCGGCCTGATCGCCAAATACGGCATCATCGACGAACCGGTCGTCGCGTTGATCTGCTCGGGGGTCGTGGCGGCGGCGCTCGGCTTCGTCACCAGCTTCCTGGTGCTGCGCGGCTCGGACTTGACCCGGCTCATGGTGACGCTCGGCGTCGCGCTGATGCTCGGCGAAGTCGCCAATCGCTATTCCAATATCACCGGCGGCGCCGACGGCCTTCAAGGCGTCGAAATTGCACCAATTCTCGGGCGATGGAATTTCGACCTCTATGGTCATAACGGTTACGTCTATTGCCTGATCGTCCTGTTCGTCTGTTTCGTCATCGCCCGGCGCATCGTCTATTCGCCGTTCGGGCTGTCGCTGCGGTCGCTGAAAGGCAACGCGCTGCGCGCCGCGGCCATCGGCATTCCGGTCAAATGGCGGCTGGTTTCGATCTATACGGTGTCCGCCGGCTTTGCCGGCATTGCCGGCGCGCTGTTGACGCAGACCACGGCGTTCTGCTCACTCGACGTTTTTTCATTCCAACGCTCGGCAGATCTTCTGCTTGTTCTTATCATCGGCGGTACCGGCTATCTCTACGGCGGCTTGATCGGTGCGGTGATCTACAAACTGGTGCAGGATTGGATCGCCGATCTGACGCCGCAATATTGGCAATTCTGGATCGGCCTGGTGCTCGTCGTCATCGTGCTCATTGGCCGCGAGCGCACGGCCGGCTGGATCGGCGCAACGCGCGGCGCCGCAGCCCGGCTCGGCGCGCGGCTGATGTCGCGTCCCGCTCCGCTCGGCGGCGCGGCGGACGGACGCTGAATCATGGAACTTTGAGCGATGCCGATCCTGGAAACGATCGGGCTGGAGAAGCGTTTCGGCGGCATCGTCGCCGCGGCCAACGTCAATCTTGCGGTGGCAAAGGGCGCACGCCACGCTTTGATCGGGCCGAACGGCGCCGGCAAGACCACCGTGATCAATCTGCTGACCGGCGTGCTCAAGCCGACCGCCGGCCGCATCGTGCTCGACGGCCGCGACATCACCGCGCTCGATCCACACGAGCGGGTGCGGCTCGGCATGGCGCGCACGTTCCAGATCAACCAATTGTTCCTCGACCTGACGCCGCTCGAATCGATCGGGCTCGTCGTGTCCGAGCGTCTCGGTAGCGGAGCCGATTGGTGGCGACTGGTCGGCACAAAATCGGCCGTGACCGAGGAGATCGTTGAAATCGTCGAGCGCTTTCGCCTCGCCGATGTCATGCATGCGCGCACCGCGATCCTGCCTTACGGCAAGCAGCGCATGCTCGAGATCGCCCTTGCCTTTGCTTGCCGGCCGCATGTGCTTTTGCTGGACGAGCCGGCCGCCGGCGTGCCGGAGGCGGAGCGGGAGGACCTGCTCGCCACCATCGAAGCGCTGCCGGCCGAGGTCACGGTGCTGTTGATCGAGCACGACATGGACCTTGTCTTCTCCTTTGCCGACCGCATCTCGGTCTTGGTCAACGGCGCGCTGTTTGTCGAAGGTGCGCCCGATGAGGTGGCGCGCGATCCGCGGGTCAAGGCGGTCTATCTCGGCGAGGAACTCGATGCCTGATCTTTTGACCGTCGAGCAGCTTTCCGCCGGTTACGGCGAGGCGGTCGTGCTGTCGAACATTTCGCTGTCGCTCGCCGAGGGCCAGGCGCTGGCGCTGCTCGGCAGGAACGGCATGGGCAAGACCACTCTGGTCAACAGCATCGTCGGCGTTACCCGCCATTTCGCCGGCACGATCACGCTCGACGGCGCCGACATCACGCGGCTGCGCCCTGACCAGCGCGCCCATATCGGCATCGGTTGGGTGCCGCAGGAGCGCAATATTTTCAAATCGCTTACGGTGCACGAGAACCTGACCGCGGTCGCGCAGCCGGGACACTGGACCACCGACAATATCTATGCGTTGTTCCCGCGGCTCAAAGAGCGGCGGCAAAATCTCGGCAATCAGCTCTCCGGCGGCGAGCAGCAGATGCTGGCGGTCGGCCGCGCGCTGGTGCTCAATCCGCGCGTCATGCTGCTCGACGAGCCGCTCGAAGGCCTGGCGCCGATCCTGGGCGAGGAATTGCTCGTGGCGCTGCGCCGTGTCATCCGCGACGAAGGCACCTCCGCCATCCTGGTCGAGCAGAACGCCAAGAAAATTCTTGGCGTCACCGACCACGCCATCATTCTCGAGCGCGGCGCCGTGGTCTATTCAGCCGACAGCGCGGCGCTCGCCGCCGACCGCACCATGCTGGAGGCTCGTCTCGGCGTCACCGATAGCGGGCTAAGGCACAGAGACCGGTCGCCCAATCGCCCGTAAATCATTCGTTAACGCAGCTTCGACCGCAGCCGCCATCGGCTGCAATGAATTTCCAACGTTTTGCCGGGTAGGATGCCTGCGTCGCGTGGCGGCGGGGATTTTCGCGACACTCCAACGGGCGGCTATTACACGCCGGGCTCGGCTCTTTCCACCTTGTCTCGGCACGGCGAGCAGTGGCGTAAGGCGTGGTAACGCGTGACGATTTCCGCAGAACTCGACGAATCCGTCATGTCGCAGGCGTCTGCGGAAACCGCGGCTGCCCACTTGCGAGCGCTGGGCGCACTGATAAACCTCGAAGGCGATGAGGCCGGGTTTGCGGCGCTGTTTCGCGCCTATCGCGCGCTGTTTGCCTTCGACTGCGCGCTTGTGCTCGCGCAAGAGGGCTCGTTGATTAATTGCATTGCGGCCGAGCCGAATGAACCTATCGGCCGCCAATGGCCTGCCGGGCCGCTGTTGCAGGGTGTCGTCCATGGCCGGGTTCTGACGCTCGGCTGCGACCCGTCGCATGACATGCGCCTTGAGGTTCCGACAGGTCTCGTCGGCGCCAACGCGCCCGCCTTGCTGTTTCCGCTCGCGGTCGGCGACCGCCAAGCCATTTTACTGTTGGCGCGACGCGCCGGCCGCAAGAATTTTGGTGAGCTCGAAGTTGTGTTGGCGCGACAATATTCCGTTCTCGGGCTGGCGCTTCTCGGCATGCGCCGAAGCGACCGGCTGCGCGATGAAGTCGAGCGCCTGCGCCGGCTCCTCGACGAACACCGGCCGTCGGGGCAAGAAGCCTCGCCCGGCCGCGATCTGCTGCAGGAAATTATCGAGCAGCTTCCGATCGGCCTCACCGTGCAGGACGACGCCGGCAGTTTCATTCTGGTTAACGCGGTGGCCGCGGCAAATCTCGACATGTCGGCTGCGACGCTGATCGGCAATTCGCCGGCTAATTTCTTGCCCGCCGAAGAGGCTGGGCAGCGACGGCAATGGGAGCTCGCCCTCATGCAATCGGGCGAGCATTACGCCACCGAGGAGTGCCACGCCGACGCCGCGGGCGAACGCACCTGGCTCACCTCGCACAAGCCAGTCCACGTTTTCGACCGCACGTTCTTGATGTCGACGTCGAACGACATTACCGACCGCAAGCGAGTCGAGAACGAATTGGCGCACCGCGCCTATTTCGACGATCTCACCGGCTTGCCGAACCGCAGGCTTATCGAGCGACGCGTCGAGGAACTGCTGCACCAGCCCGAGAACGCCCGTTTCGCGCTGGCCTTCATCGATCTCGATAACTTCAAGCATATCAACGATTACTACAGCCACGCGATCGGGGATGCGTTGCTCGTCAAAGTCGCCGAACGGATCGGCAAGGGCTTGCGCAACACCGATATGCTGGCGCGCATCAGCGGCGACGAATTTCTACTGCTGGCGTGGCCGATCGACGACGAGCGGCAAATTCACGGCATCATCGATCGCATATTGGCGGAGCTAAAAAAGCCATTCCATATCGAGGCGTTCGAGCTTTTTACGTCGGCTTCGCTCGGCGTCAGCGTCTACCCCGACCATGGCGCGACCTATGAAGCCCTGCGCCGCAATGCCGATAACGCGATGTACCGCGCCAAAAACGGCACCAAGGGCGAAGCGATCTATTTTTCCGCCGCTATGGGCCAGACCGTGACCGCGCGCATGGAACTCGAGCAGCGATTGCGGCTTGCGATCCGCGACCGTAAGTTTTGCTGCGCTTTCCAGCCGAAGGTCGACGTTCACAGCCAGGAGGTCGTCGGTTTCGAGACATTGGTGCGCTGGCGCGATGAAGACGGTGAGATCCAGCCGCCGAGCAGTTTTATCAATCTGGCGATCGAGCTTGGATTGATCGATCCGATCACGCGGTTCGTTCTGGAGGATGCAATTCACTCCATGGAACGCCTCGACGCGGCCTTCGGATCGCAAACCACCATCAGCGTCAACGTCGCCGCCAAGCAAGCCGGCGACGTGGACTTCATGCGCTCGTTCGTGGAAACACTGGGCGCCAGCGGCGCGGCCCATCGCTTGATGATCGAATTAACCGAGGACGCGTTTGCCGGCCAGGGCCAGTTTCAACGCCACGTCCTGCCGATGCTGCGTGAACTCGGTGTACGCATCTCGATCGACGATTTCGGTACCGGCTATTCTTCATTGTCCGCGCTTGCCGATATCACCGCCGACGAATTGAAAGTCGACCGCTCCTTTATCACCGATATCAACCAGCGCCCGCGCAGCCAAAGCGTTCTGCGCGCCATCGAATCGCTCGGCGTATCGCTCGGCATGACAATCGTCGCGGAAGGCATCGAGACGTTCGAAGAATTGGTCTATCTGCAGACCGCAACTCGGATCCCGCAAGGCCAGGGCTATTATTTCTCGAAACCGTTTTTCCTCGGCGACATGAATGACACCCACCAATTCAACTCGGCGGATCGAAAGTTGAAGGTTGTGCGTCCGCAATCCGGCATGCGGGGACTGCAATCCGCAAGGGGCGCCAAAGCATAATGGCGCGCCGCCGAGCTTGGCCGCCAACCGCCGGCTTATTTTCCGGGGAAGCGCTGCGGAGGCGCGGCGGCCGTGGCCGTGCGCAGCAAAGCAAGAGCATCGCTCCGCTCGGCGATGGGTTTCTTCAACAGGCTGAAGCGGCTTGGATCGAGGGCTGCGGCGGGCGATGCGGCTGGCGCGGGCGATATTGCCGGCGACGGGTGGACCCCGGCGACAGGCACGTCGGACGCCGGTCTGGCCTCGCGGAAGGTTTCCTCCGGCGTCGCTTTCATGGTCGCGTTGCGCCAGCGCTCGACAACGGCTGCGATGAAATTTGCATCTTCGCCGCCCACTTTCAGAGGCAAGTTCTTGGCAAACGAATCGCTCACCGGCAGCAAGTGCTGCGGCAACTCGCTGAAAGTTAATCGGGTCGGTAACGGCACGCCGACCCCGAACGCCACCGCCTCCCGCGTGCCCAGCGTCGGCACGAAAGCGAAGAGATTGGCGGCATGGTCGGAAACCGCCGAGCGCAACAGGGTTTGATCGCGGTCGTTCGACATCCGCATCGCGAACAGCGTGCTGCATTGGGCAATGATCGTCGGATCGAGCTCGGCCGGACGTTGCGTCACCAGTCCTAGAAAAACCCCGTATTTGCGGCCTTCCTTCGCCAGCCTGGAAATGGCCCGCCGCGTCGGTCCGAATCCGACCGAGCGATCGGCTGCGGCATAGCGGTGCGCCTCTTCGCAGAGCAACAGCATCGGGCTGGCGCCGTCGCTCCAAATGCCGAAGTCGAATGCCATGCGACAGAGCACCGACACCACGGCATCGACGACTTCGGCGGGAAAGCCTGCAAGCTGCATGATCGTCAGCGGCTTGCCATTTGCCGGAACCCGGAACAGCTGGCTTAGCGCTTCGGCCATGGTATCGCCGCCGACATTGGCGTTTTCAAACATGAAGCCGTAGCGCGGGTCGTTGCTCACCGTTTCGATGCGCGACATCAGCTTATGATAAGTGAGCCGCGACGAGCGGTTCTCGAGCTTGCCCATGCGCTCGTCGATGTGGCTTAAGAGATCGGCGAGGCGATACGGCACCGGCGTGTCGACGGTGTAGCCGACATTCTTGGCGTCGAATTTCTTGATTGCCGTTCGTTCGCCGCCGCCGCGATACTGGATATAGTTCGCTTTGGCGAGCGGAACGACCTCGGCAAGAATGCCTACCTCTTCATCGAGCGCCGGACGCCCGCCGAAGATAATATCGACGATCTCATCGAAGTTGAACAGCCAGAACGGCAGTTTGACGTTGCGCGGATTGACGATATTCGCACGTTCGCCGAAGCAACGACTATATTCGTTGTGAACATCGAGCAGCAGCACCCTTAAGTTCGGCCGCGCCTGCATGATTTGCTGAAGCATGAGCGCAACCGCGCTTGATTTGCCGACCCCTGTCGTGCCGAGAATCGCGAAGTGCTTGCTCAACAATTCGTCGACGTCGAGGCCTACGCTGATTGCGCTGTCTTGCTGTAGCTGCCCGATCCGAAGCGTCTTTACTCCCGGCGGGTCGAAAACGAGGCGCAGCTCGTCGCCGGTCAGCGCGCTCACCGCATCGGCGATGGTGGGATATTCGGTGATGCCTCTGCGGAAGCGCACGGCGCCGCCCTGATCGGCGATTTCGCCGGTCAGATCGACTTGGGCGATGCCGCAATGCCCGCGCTCCTTGGCGGGCGCCTCGGCGGATATGTCGGTGATCAAGCCGATCAGAAGCGCTTTGCCGGTGTGAATCTTGACGAACTTGCCGACCGTCGTGCCGGCGCGGCCCGCTGCGGCGCCGGGAGGCAACAACGAGATGCTGGCCTCGGAGCCGTGGACGGAGTGGATATAGCCGACGAGCGCGCCGGTAGCGTTGGCAACTCTGCCGGTCTGAGGTACGGGAGTGGCGTCGGCCATGGTCTGCTGCGAGGGTATTTTTCCGGCTGTGGGCCGGCAACGCATAGCCTAGAAACGCTCCGGATTCGTTAAGTTGGACGATCAATCCGGGCAGATCGTGCCTAACTTTTGCTTATCTCGCCGCAGTCGCGAAACGCCCCGCGGACGCGACCGGGGGTAGCGAATGTCGAATCCGCTCCGCTAGAGCGGCCGGCAAAATCGGGCTCCGCCGTTGGCAAAACCTGATGAGATATTCCGATGCAAGTTGAATTCATCACGGTCGACGTGTTCACCGAACGGCGCTTCGGCGGCAACCCGCTCGCGGTCGTACTCGATGGCCGCGAGCTGACGACGGCGCAGATGCAGGCGGTCGCCGGAGAGTTCAATCTGGCCGAGACCACCTTCGTCTTGCCGCCAAAAGATGCGGCCCACACCGCCGAGGTGCGGATTTTCACGCCGCGCAGCGAATTGCCGTTCGCCGGCCATCCTAACGTCGGCACCGCTTTCGTCCTGGCGAGCCGGGGCACGAGCCACGGCCGCACGGTCGACGATCCGCTGCTGTTCGAGGAGAAGGCCGGGTTGGTGCGGCTCGATCTCATTCGCGATGCAGGCGCGCTGGTCGGCGCGCGGCTCACCGCGCCGCAACCGCTGACGCGCGGCGACGACGTCGCACCGGACATCGTCGCCGCGGCGTGTTCGCTCACCGCCGGCGATATTGAAACCGCCGGTCACGTGCCCTGCATCGCCTCCTGCGGCTTGCCGCTCGCTTTTGCGGAGTTGAAGACACGCGCGGCATTGACGCGGGCGCAACCGCGCACTCACATATTTTCCGAGCACCTGCAGGCGGACCGCGTCACCGGCATCCTGCTTTATGTCAAAGACCAAAACGGCGGATTCGACTTCCAGGCGCGCATGTTCGCGCCGCTCTACGGGGTCCCCGAAGACCCGGCCACCGGCAGCGCCAATGTCGCGTTGGTCGGGCTCCTTGCCAGCTTGCGCCCCGAGTCCAACCTGACGCTCAACCTGCGCATCGCGCAAGGAGTCGACATGGGCCGCCCGAGTTTGCTTGAGGCTGCGGCCGTGAAGAAAGACGGCAAGATCATGAGCCTCTCGATCGGCGGCCGCTGCGTGATCGTGATGTGGGGAACGATCGAACTGTAACGCCACCGACGGGGATTTTCATGAAGCTTTATGAATTCGGTCCATCGCGCGCGATCCGGGTGCGCTGGACGCTCCAGGAACTCGACGTCGCATTCGACGCGGTCGCGATCGATCTGCGCGCCGGAGAGCATCGCAAGCCGGAATTTCTCAAGATCAATCCCGCGGGACGACTGCCGGTATTGATCGACGGCGACAAGGTGCTGACCGAATCCGTCGCCATCGTGGTCTATCTGGCGGAGAAATATCCCGCCAAGCGCCTGATCCCGGCCGATCTCGATGAGCGCGCGCAATTATACCGGTGGTTGCTTTTCACCGCGACGGAACTCGAGCAACCGCTGTGGCGGATGGCGCGCCATTCCATACTCTATCCGGAGGACAAACGCCTGCCGGCCGAAATCGCGCTGGCGCGCGAGGACTTTGCGGCGGTAGCGCAGGTTCTGGAAGCCCATATGCGGGGCCGGAATTTCCTGGTCGGCGACGCGGTCACGGTCGGCGATTTCGTGCTTGCCTACACGCTCGATTGGGCCAAGCTGGCGCGCTGTCTCAATGGGCTGCCGGTGCTGGACGCTTATCTCGAGCAAATGTACGCGCGCCCGAAAGCGCCTGAGCGCATGAAGGACGCCCTGGCGCGGACCGGGCGCTGATTATTGCGACGCCGCGGCGGCCTTGGCCTTGGCGACGACGTCGGGCGGTGTCGCGTAGACCTCTTTGACGAGCTTCTCGACATCGGCGCCGGAGACCGGGTTGATTTCGAGTTGCAGCTTGTCGGCTTCGGCCAAGAAATCCTTGTCCGTCATGGTGTCCATGAACGCTTTACGCAGCGCCGCGACGCGGTCGCCCGGCAGATTCGGTGGTGCCACGTAAGGCCGGCCCATGACGTTGCGGGCCAATATCAGCTTCAGAATCTGCCGCTGCTGGTCGGTTTTGGCGAAATCCATCACCAGCGGCACGTCGGGCAGGTCGGGATGCTTGGCGAGCGAGAGCTGCACGAGCACGATCATGCGCTTGTCGGCGATCCAGGATTTGTGCGTCGATATCACGCTCGACCATGACCAGCCGCAGCGGCCCTGCACTTCGCCGCGCTCCATCGCCAGCACCACGTCGTTGCCGCCGGGATAGCCCTGCACGATCTTGAAATGCGTGCCGAGCACGGCATTGAGCACGCGGGGGAACTGATCGGTGTCGGCGCTGGCGCCGGTGCCGCCGACGGTGAGTTCCTTGGTGAACAGGTCCTCGAATTTGGCGATGCCGGAATCCTTCATCGCCACGCAGACGCTGACCTCGTTGTTGGCGCTGCCGAGCCAGTTCATTTTCCGGGCGTCGAAGGCATCGCCTTGTCCGATCAACAGCGGATCGAAAGCGATGCCGCGGCCGAACGTGGCGATCGCCGTGCCGTCCTGCGGCGCCACGCGATAAAGGTAATTGGCAAGCCGCAAGCTGCCGGCCCCTTCCATGTTCTGCGGCACGATGGTCGGATTGCCCGGGATATGCGCGCCCAGATGGCGGGCGATCACGCGGGCGTAGAGGTCGTAGGCGCCGCCGGGCGAGTAGCCGATATAGAGATTGATGCTGCGGCCTTGGTAAAAATCGCTCGCGCTTTCGGCAAAGACGATCGCAGCCGGGGCAAGACTCAAAATAAACACGGCGGCGATGATGAGGGCACATCGACCCTTCCAAATGCTCATATCGCGCCTCGAATGCTGTTTCCGTCCCTGTCTGCGCTCCGCGCTCATGCGGCAACACGCCAGTCCCGCCGGCCGGGCTCCACTCTATCATGGGCTTGACGGCTTTGTATGTTTCCGGCGCGATGGCCGGCGGGACTAAGGAGCATCGATGCAGCCGGACATGATCGCCAGCGCCGTCCACGCGCTGCAGCTCCTCCTTGAGCCGACGCGGCTCATGATCCTGTTCCTTGGCGTTCTCATTGGGCTCGCAATTGGCGTCTTGCCGGGCTTAAACGGCATTGTCGGCATGGCGATGCTGATTCCGTTTACTTACAATCTCGACGAATACACCGCTTTTGCGCTGCTCCTTGGCATGGCGGCGGTGATTACGTCGTCGGATTTCATCACCGCGGTCTTGTTTGGCGTGCCCGGCCATGTCGGCGCCGCCGCGACCGTGATCGACGGTCACGCCATGGCGCGTAACGGCGAGGCCGGCCGCGCCTTCGGCGCCGGCTTTGCCTCCTCGCTCGCCGGCGGCGTCGTCGGCGCCGTCGTGCTTGCGGTGAGCATTCCGATCCTGCGCCCGATCATGCTCACGATCGGCTCGCCCGAACTTCTCGCCTTCACCTTGTTCGGCATGTCGATGGTGGCGACGCTGTCCGGCCGCGCCCCGCTCAAGGGACTGACCGCCGCCGGCCTCGGCCTGATGATCGCGATGGTCGGCTCGCGCGCGCAAAGCGGCACGCTGCGTTGGACCTTCGACTGGCTTTATCTGTGGGACGGCGTGCCGCTCATTCCGGCGACCCTCGGCATTTTCGCGCTGCCGGAACTCGCCGAGCTTGCGGTCACGCGCAAACGGATTGCCGAGGACAACGCGCCGAACATTGACATGTCGAGTCAATGGGAAGGCGTGCGCGATGTGGCGCGGAACTGGTGGCTGGTGTTGCGCTGCGGCGTGCTCGGCGTCGGCCTCGGCGCCATACCCGGCATCGGCTCCGCAGTGATCGACTGGATCGCCTATGGCTATGCCCAGCGCACCGAGAAGAACGCAGAAAGTTTCGGCTCGGGCGACGTGCGCGGCGTGATCGCGCCGGAAAGCTCCAACAATTCCAAGGAGGGCGGCCATCTCGTTCCGACCATCGCCTTCGGCGTGCCAGCCGGCGCGTCGATGGCGATTCTGCTCGGTGCGTTCCTGATGCACGGCCTCACGCCGGGCCCCGACATGCTGACCAAGCATCTCGACTTGACCTACATGATCGTGTGGAGTCTCACGCTGGCTCACGTCATGGGCGCCGTCATTTGTCTGGCATGCAGCCGCTGGCTCGCCCAGGTGTCGCGCATCCGGCCGGAAATCTTGCTGCCGGTCGTCATCGCGCTGGTCTTCGTCGCCGCGTTCGAAGGCGAGCACGATTGGGGCGATCTTTACTCGCTGGTGTTCTTCGGCGTTATCGGCTGGCTCATGAAGCGGCTCGGCTGGCCGCGGCCGCCGATGGTGCTCGGCATCGTGGTTGGCGCCATTTTCGAGCGCTACCTTTTCATCTCGACGCAGCTTTACGGCTGGGGCTGGCTGTTGCGCTGGCCGGTCTTGGCGGTCCTGGCCTGCGTCGCCTGGGTGCTGTACCGGCCGTTGTCGCAAATCGTCAAAACCTTGATCGGTCAGTTCCGCGACGTGAAAAGCCGTGCCCCGCAGTTCGGCGCCGCCCCGGCATTCTCGCTTGCCGTCATCGCGCTGATCGTTCTTGCCATCGCCTCGTCGACGGGTTGGCCGCACGACGCCAAGCTCGTGCCGCTGACCGCCTGCGGCATGGCGCTCGCGGCCGCCATCCTTAATCTGGTCAACGAACTGTTCGGCCGCGAGCAACCGGTGCTCGCGCATGCCGATTCGACAGTAAAGGTCAGCGCGCGGGTCAGCGATCTTGGCGTGGCCGACGACGTGGTGCGCCGGCGTGCGGTCGTCTTCTTTGTCTGGATGGCAGCCTTCATCGGCTTTGTCGCGCTGATCGGCTTTATCCCCGCCATCGCGCTGTTCGTATTCGCCTATATGCGCTTCGGCTTTGGCGAGCCGTGGCCGTCATCGCTCGGCTTTGCCGCGGCAACGACACTGGTCTGCTACGTGGTGTTCCACTGGGCGCTGCAAGTCGCCTGGCCGCCGTCGCTCCTCGGCGATCTGTTCCCGGCGCTGCGCGCGGCGACGCGGCTCGTCTGACGTTATTGCCCTATGATCGCGACGGTCTTTTTCGTCAGCTCGGGCGCAGCCGCAACATTGCGCGCAAGGCCAAAATCCCCTAAACGACCAGCGCGGAGCGCCTCGCAAACGCATGTGTCCCGACGCGTTATCCGGATGAGCCGCTGCTCCCGGGCCGGAATCCTGCGAAGAAAAACTTAACGGATCGCAACATGACCGGAATGCTGGAACATGAATTGCCGGGGCTTGGCCACAACAAGCCGTCCGCGGAAGACGCCGACGAGATCAAGCATGGCAAATGGGAGCGCTGGGCAAAGAAACGCACCTTCGTGCGCGCGCTCGAAGGGACCTACAGCCATCTCTACAAGAAGCTTCTGGAAGAGCCGCGGGTCTATTCCTCCAAGGATCATCCCTGGAAAGGGGGACCGGCGATGTACGGCAAACATGTGATCTCGCCGAGCGCGGTCAACGTCGTGCAGTCGATCGAGTCGCATATCGAATGCTATGCGCCGCTCAACGCCGGGCAGAAGCACGGTCATCTCAACAGCGCGGTGTTTTACGTGCTCAAGGGTCATGGCCATGACGTGCACGACGGCCGCTACATGAAGTGGGAAGCCGGCGACGTCATGCTGGTCGAGAACGCCAGCGTCCATCAGCACTTCAACGACGACGAAAAAGAATCCTGCATCCTGCTGGTGTTCAAGGCGAAGCCGCTGTTCCTTTTCATGCATCTTCTGTTCCAAAAAATGGTGGAGTGGCCGACCGACAAGCTGCCCCCCGGCGTCAAAGAATTCCATCCGCCGACCGAAATTTGAGCGTGAAGCGCACGATGACGTTGTTCGAGGACAAACAGGCGGCTCTATCCGGCTCCAACACCAGCAATTTCCTGGAGGAGGCGGTGGCGGAATCCGCACAATTCCGCACCGACTACGCGACGCTGCCCAACATCATCAAGGCCAAGGACATGCCGTGGGAGCGTTCGCCCGACGGCCTGATCAAGCATCTCGTCAACAAGAAGATGCACACGCGCGAATGCTGCATCGAGGCGTATATGCAGTTCCTCAACGACGGCGAGCGCTCCGGCAAGCACCGCCACATGTGGGAGGAGCTGTTCTTTGTCGTCGAGGGCTCGGGCTACGATCTGCATTGGGATCTGAAATGGGATTGCCTGGAAGCCTTCGAGTGGCAATGGGCCGACGCGCCTAAAAGGTTCGAGTGGACGGTCGGCGATTACGTCTACATCCCGCCGTTCACCATGCATCAGCATTTCGCCAAGCCCGGCGCGGCGTGCCGCATCATCGTGATGAGTAATCGCATCGTCAAAGACATGGGTTTCGACTGGTACGACCAGGTCGAACGGGCGCCGGGGTTTTAACTGTGCCTTTGATTTTGTTGGTGAATTCGCCATATAACCGCTGACCGTAAGGCCGTTGCGGCGGCGTCGCCAAGGCGCGCGCCAGCGTCTAGACTGTCGACCGGGAACGCGGCTGAGGCGGCAATCGGCCCAGCGACCAGGCGAGCGGCGGGAGAGACATGTCCCTATCATTGATGACGACGCGCCGTTTCGCGCCTTTGTTCTGGTGCCAGTTCTTCGCGGCATTCGGCGACAATTTTCTCAAAACCGCGCTCGTCTTCGTTATTTTGTTCGCCGTCTCCGGCGCCAATTCGGCAGTCTTGATTTCGCTCGCCGGCGCGACGCTGATCGCGCCGTTCTTCTTTCTGTCCGGGCTCGGCGGCGAGCTTGCCGACCGTTACGACAAAGCCTTCGTCGCGCAGCGCATCAAGCTCACCGAAATCGGCGCCGCGGTGATCGCCGTCGCCGGCTTTGCATTTCACTCGCTGACGTTGCTTTTTCTTGCGGTGTTCCTGTTCGGAACGCTCGCATCGCTGTTCGGCCCGATCAAATACGGCATCCTCCCTGACCTGCTAAAGCGGCGCGAGTTGCCGTCCGGCAACGCGCTGATCGAGGGCGGCACGTTCCTCGCGATTTTGCTCGGCACCATCGTCGCCGGCCTTGCCGCCAACGGCAACAGCAACCCCATTCACTTCGCCTGGCTGATGATCCTGACCGCGCTCGCCAGCTGGGGCTCGAGCCTGCTCATTCCGAGGACCGGCGAGGCTGCGCCGACGCTCGCCATCAACCCGAATATTCTCGTCTCCACCGGAGCGCTTATCAAGCAAGTGCGGGCCGATCCGCGGCTGTGGTGGGGCGCCATCGTGGCGAGCTGGTTCTGGCTCGTCGGCGCGCTGGTGCTGTCGCTGTTGCCGCCGCTCGTCTCATTTACCATCGGCGGCAGCGAACAGGTCGTCACATTATTTCTCACGATCTTTTCGGTGTCGGTCGGCATCGGCTCCGGTCTTGCCGCGTGGCTCGCCGCCGGACGCATCGTGCTGTTGCCGACCGTGGTCGCCACGGTACTGCTCGGCCTGTTCGCGCTCGATCTCGGCTGGACCGCGTCCGCCGTCGTGCCGGCCGCGAGCTCGCTGACCATCGGCGGATATTTTGCCTCGCCGCACAGCATTCACATTGCGATCGATCTTGCCGGTTTGGCGATCGCCGGCGGCCTGTTCATCGTCCCGGTTTTCACCGCGGTACAAGTCTGGGCCGGCTCGGATCGCCGCGCCCGCGTCGTCGCGGCGGTCAACGTGCTCAACGCTGCGTTCATGGTGGTCGGCGCGGTCGCGCTGGCGGCCTTGCAAAAGCTCGGGCTCGGCACGCCCCTCCTCTTCGCGCTCATTGGGCTCGCCAACCTTTTGGTCGCCTTCGCTATCGGATTCACCATGCCAGCGGGCTGGCTCAACGATTTTCTTTCGATCGTGTTTCGCGCATTCTTCCGGCTCGAGGTCAAAGGCCTGGAGAACGTCGACAAGGCCGGCCACAATGCCGTCATCGCGCTCAACCACGTCAGCTTCCTCGATCCGCCGCTGGCGGTGTCGATCCTGCCGAAACGGCCGGTCTTCGCCATCGACGTGGCGATGTCGAAGCATTGGTGGATCCAGCCGTTCCTCAAATTCGTGCGCACCATGGCGCTCGATCCGCTGCGGCCGTTTTCGGTGCGCGACCTCATCAACGCGGTGCGCGAGGGCAATACGCTCGTCATCTTTCCGGAAGGCCGCATCACCGTCACCGGCAGTTTGATGAAGGTCTATGACGGCGCGGCGATGATCGCCGACAAGTCGGACGCCATGGTGGTCCCGGTGCGCATCGAGGGGCCGGAACTGACGATATTCAGCCGGCTGAAAAGCACGCAAGTGCGCCGCCGCCTGTTCCCGAAGATCACCGTCACGGTGCTTGAGCCGGTGAAATTTCAGGTCGATCCCGAACTCAAAGGCCGCAAACGGCGGCAGGCCGCTGGTGCCGCGCTGTACACCATCATGTCCGACCTGATCTTCCGGACAAGTACGACCGACCGCACCATGATCGCAGCGTTGATCGACGCGTCGATCCTCCATGGCCCGAACTGGCCGGCGATCGAAGATCCCGTGAGCGGGCAATTGACCTACAAGCGGCTTCTGATTGCAACGGCGGTTCTCGGGCGGAAACTGATGCCGTTCGCGCTCGAAGGCCGCGCGCTCGGCGTCATGCTGCCGACCTCGAATGCCGGGGTGGTCACCATGCTCGCGGTGGCGTCGGCGGGGCGGGTGCCGGCCATGATCAACTTCAGCGCCGGCGCCGCCAATATTCTCGGCGCCTGCCGGGCGGCGGAAGTCGACACCATCCTCACCTCGCGCACTTTCGTGGAGAAGGGCCGGTTCGAACACTTGATGGTGCAATTGGAGAAGAGCTTGCGCGTCGTCTATCTGGAGGACATCCGCCAGACCATCGGTGCGCTCGACAAGCTGCGCGGCGCCTTCGCATGGAAGAAACCGCTCGTCGCGCGCAAGCCCGACGACTGGGCGGTTATCCTGTTCACCTCGGGCACCGAAGGGCTGCCCAAAGGCGTCGTGCTGTCGCACCGCAACCTTTTGACCAACGTGGCGCAGTGCGCCGCCCGCATCGATTTCGGGCGCGAGGACAAGCTGTTCAACGCACTGCCGATCTTCCACTCCTTCGGCTTCACCGGCGGCGTCGTGCTGCCGCTGATTTCCGGCGTGCCGATCTATCTCTATCCGTCGCCGCTGCATTATCGCACCGTGCCGGAACTGGTTTACGGCGTTTGCGCGACCGTGCTGTTCGGCACCGATACGTTTCTCAACGGCTATGCGCGCATGGCCAATCCCTACGACTTCCGCTCGCTGCGCTACGTGCTGGCCGGCGCCGAGCCGGTGAAAGAATCGACGCGCCGGGTTTATCTGGAAAAATTCGGCCTGCGCATCCTGGAAGGCTATGGCGTCACCGAATGCTCGCCCGTGATGGCGCTCAACACGCCGATGTTCAACAGGTTCGGCACCGTCGGCCGGCTCCTTCCCGGCATGACGGCGAAACTGGAAAAGGTCGAGGGCGTCGACGAGGGCGGCCGGCTCTATGTCAGCGGGCCGAATGTGATGCTCGGTTATCTGCGCGCCGACAAGCCGGGTGTGCTCGAAGCGCCGCCGGAAGGCTGGCACGATACCGGCGACATCGTCGCCATCAACGAGCAAGGCTTTGTCGCCATCAAGGGCCGTGCCAAGCGCTTCGCCAAGGTCGGTGGCGAGATGGTCTCGCTTGCCGCGGTCGAGATGCTGGCCGCCGAATTGTGGCCGCACTACGTCACCGCGGTGTCGGCGGTGCCCGACGCCCGCAAAGGCGAACGGTTGATCATGGTCACCGACAAGCACGGCGCGACTCGCGCCGATTTCATGGTCTATGCGCGCTCACAGCACGCCTCCGAGCTGATGTTTCCGTCGGAAATCATCGTGCTCGACAAATTGCCGATGCTCGGCTCCGGCAAGGTCGATCAATTGGCGATCGATAAATTCGTCCGCGAGCAGGCGGCGGCGAAGGCCAAGGCGGCGGAGTAGTTTCCTCTCCCTGCTTGCGGGGAGAGGGTTAGGGCGATGGGACGTGTCCGCTGGGCTGAGAATGTGATATTTGCTTTTAAAAGCTTGAGCGCATACGTCGCCATGCGAATCAATATCGAAATCGATGACGGGTTGCTGGCTGAGGCTCAGAAAGTCTCCGGTTGTGCGACCAAAAAGCAGACGGTGGAAGAAGCGCTGCGTTTGCTGGTTCGGTTGCGTCGGCAAGCGAAGGTTCGCACGGCGTTCGGCAAGTATCGCTGGCGCGGTAACCTCGCTGAAAGTCGTAAGGGCCGCTAAACAATTCCGTCATCCTGAGGTGGCCGCGAAGCGGCCCTCGAAGGATGCGTCCGAGGAGTTGAGGCCGTCACTCTTCGAGGCTCGCTACGCTCGCACCTCAGGGTGACGGGAATAAGTAAGCGCTACTTCCCCCGCATCGCCAGCACCCGGTCGACCATGGCGCCGGCTTCGCCGAGATAGTTCGCCGGATCGCAGAGTTTTATCAAAGCCGCGCGGTCGAGGTGCTTGGTGATCTCCTCGTTCTCGGCCAGGAGGTCGACGAGAGGCCGGCCGGTGGCGATCACTTGGCGGCAGATGTCGTAAACCAGGTCGTGGGCGTATTGGCGGCCGAGATAGGGCCCGAGCCCCATCATCACCGCCTCCGACACGATCAGCCCCTTGGTCAGATCGAGGTTGGCGCGCATCTTCTTTTCGTCGACCTGCAAGCCGGCAAGAACGAATTCGGTCTGCGCCAAGGCGCCGGCTGTGTAACAGAAGATTTCCGGCAGCACGATCCATTCGATTTCCCACGGCCCGGTTGAGCGCTCGTGGTCTTCGACCATGGCGTCAAGCAGCGCCGCCACTTGCTGGCGCACCACCGAAGTAAGCGCGGTGATGTAAACCGAGGAGATCGGATTGCGTTTTTGCGGCATGGTTGACGACGAGCCGCGGCCTTGCGCAAACGGCTCGTAAACCTCCTCGACCTCGGTCTGCATCAAGAGCTTCACGTCGAACGCGATCTTGCCGCAGCTGCCCGTGACGAGGCCGAGGAAGCAGCCAACTTCGGCAATCGTATCGCGCACGGTGTGCCAAGCGATCGCCGGCTGGCCGAGCTTTAACTCCTTCATCAATTCGGCTTGCGTCGCGAGCCCCTTGCCGCCGAGCGAGGAGAGTGTGCCGGCCGCGCCGCCGAACTCGCCGACCAATACGCGCGCGCGCAATTCCTTGAGCCGCTGCTTGTGCCGTTCAAAGCCGGCGAGCACGGTCGCCATCTTGTAGCCGAAGGTGATCGGCACCGCTTGCTGCAGATTGCTGCGGCCGGCCATCGGGGTATCGCGGTATTTGCGGGCGAGATTGGCCAGCGCATCGGCGATGCTGTCGAGGTCAGCTTCGACCAAAGTGAGCGCCTCGCGGATTTGCAGCACCGTCGCGGTATCGGTGATGTCTTGAGTGGTGGCGCCCCAGTGGCACCATTCGCCGAGCCCGTCGCGGCAAGCCGCAACGAGCTGTTGCACCACCGGCAGCACCGGATAGCCGATGCGCTCGGTCTGCGTTTTGAGCTTGGCCATATCGATCTCGGCGGCGTGGCAATGCCGGCAGATTTCTTCGGCGGCGTCCGGCGGGATGATGCCGAGGCGGCCTTGCGCCCGCGCCAGCGCACCCTCGAAGTCGAGATATTTCTGGACGCGGTTCTCGTCGGAAAACACCCGCCGCATCGCCTCGGTCGAGAAGATGTCGCGGAAAACGGCGGAGTCGATGAGCGACGTCGGCATTGGCGCAATTCTCCCGCATGCGATTTTCCGCTCATTCCCGCGCCGGCGGGAATCCAGACGAGACTGACGAGCCAGGATGGGTCCCCGCCTTCGCGGGGACGAGCGGACCAAGGGTCTAACAAAATGGATTTGCGCCGACTATCCCCCTAAGCTGCCGCCATGAGCGTGCAAGCGCATCAGACAAGCTTCGATCTGCCGCCGCGTCTGCGCGCCATTCACGAGGCCGAATACCCGCGATTCAGCGATACGGAAATGGCGCGGCGACGCGCCGCCATCGCCGACTTGCTGGCGGAAGCGAGTCTCGATCACCTGGTCTATTGCGGCGCCAACCGGTTCGGCTCCGCAGTGCAGTGGCTGACCGGCTGGCCGGTCACCGCCGAAGCGGTCGGCGTCTTCACGGCGGGCGAGCCGGACGCGATGTTCGTTCAACACGTCAATCATGTGCCGCTGGCGCGGCGGCTCGCCGCACCGGCCCAAGTCGCTTGGGGCGGCGGCTCGTCGATCGGCGCCGCGATTGCCGCGCTGGAGCACCGCGGCGCGCGTGCCGGCCGCGTCGGCGTCATCGGGCCGCTGACCTTCGAGCAGCACGGCGAGCTTGCGGCGCGGTTCGGGACGATCGCGAACCTCAACCGCAATTATGTCCGGCTGCGCCAGATCAAGTCCGTCGAAGAGCTCGATTGGATGCGCATCGGCGCGGCCTTGACCGACCGCGGCATGAACGCACTGCGCGACGGCCTGCGGCCGGGCTTGAGCGAGCGAGAGCTCGCCGATCTGGTCGAGCGGTCCTATGCATCGCTGGGCGGCGTCAACAGCATTCACTTCATCGGCGTCACCGCAATGGCCGCGCCGCAGCTTGGCGTGCCGCCGCAATTCGCCGCCAACCGGAAAGTCGCGCGCGGTGACGCGGTGGTTGCCGAGATCGCGACGGCGTTCTGGGAGCATCCCGGCCAAGTGCTGCGCAGCTTCGCGGTCGGCGACGAGCCGCCGCCGCTTTATCGCGAGCTTCATGCGGTGGCCGACGCCGCCTTCGATGCGGTCGCCGCGGTGCTCAAGGACGGCGCCATGCCGGCGCAGGCGATCGAAGCAGCGAGCGTGATCGAGCAAGCGGGCTTCACCATCATTGACGATCTGTTGCACGGCTACGGCGGCGGCTATCTGCCGCCGGTGCTCGGCTCACGCAGCCGGCCGAGCGCGGTTATCCCGAACGAACCGTTTCGCGCCGGAATGACCGTTGTCATTCAGCCCAACGTGGTCACGCGTGACGGCACGGCCGGCGTGCAGACCGGGGAAATGGTTCTCATTACTGCTGCCGGAATCTCGACATTCCACGCCGTTCCGCGCGGCTTCGTGCGGATTTAAAGCGTGAACTCATAAATGCGCCCGAGCGAGCGACTTACGAGAACCAGCTTTGGTCCCGAAAACGCCGACGACTTTCTTGGGACCGCATGTCGCGATGGGCGATCGCCGGAAATGCGCAGCACCGCCGCCGGTGAGCGCGGCGCGTCCTTAATACTGTCCTACCGGAATTCGTAAAATCCGGCGGCGCCAAGCGCGACATCATCAACGAATCGTTGCCCGCGCAAAACGTCAAGCGCGACGCGGCTTCGAGCGCGTCACCGCCGCGCGCCCAACGTCGCGGCTCAAGTTTTGTAAAGGATATCTCTTCACTTCGAACGATGCGCGATACGCACCGTAAAGAATACCGCTTCAACCAATCTTCAGCATAGGGGGAGAACCCTACGTAACTTCACCAATTCCATACCAGCAGCCGGTCATTAATCGCAGCGAACAAAGACGAAATTCCCTCGGGAAATTTTGTTCAACAGATTTTTCGGCGTCATTCAGGGGACGGACTTGCGTACCAGTACCATCGTCATGATCGGCTTTGCGGTCCTGTTCGGACTGCTCGCGGTCTTCCTGGCGCAGACTTGGCTCAACAACCAGGAAGCCGCGCGCATGCGCAGCCTCGAGGCGAACCGCAAAGCGCCGGCGCCGGAGCGCACGATCGTGGTGGCGAGCCGCCCGTTGCGGTTCGGCGAGGAGCTTACCGCTTCGGCGTTGCGCGAATTGCCGTGGCCGCAGGAAGCGGTGCCGGCCGGCGCGTTCAACAAGATCGCGGATCTCACCGCGACCAAGCGCGTCGTGCTGCTGCCGATCGAAACCAGCGAGGCGATCCTCGCCTCGAAGATCACCGGACCCGGCGCGCGCGCCACGCTTTCCGCGGTGCTCGATCCCGGCATGACGGCGGCGACCGTGCGGGTCAACGACGTCCAGGGCGTCGCCGGCTTCGTGCTGCCCGGCGATCATGTCGACGTGCTGTTGACGCGCCAGGGCGAGAAGAACACCGCCGCAACCGACGATGTCATCGAGGACGCGCAGGTTCTGGCCATCGATCAGCTCGCCGACGAGAAAACCGACAAGCCGTCGGTGGTGAAGGCGGTGACGCTCGAAGTCAAGGTCACCGACGCCGAGAAGATCGCGCTGGCCTCCACGGTCGGCACGCTGTCGCTGCTCCTGCGCAAGGCCGGCGAAGTTGCCGCCGACAATTCGCGCCGGGTGACGGCTGCGGATCTCGGCAAGCCGGACACGCCGAAGTCGGAATCGCGCTTCGTTACCGTTGCAGTGGTCCGTCCGTCGAAGAACGAGCGCGTGGAATTCTCGGTGCCGGTTGAGCGCGGCAACGCGCAATCCGCCGCGCTGTCGCGGCCGGCGCCGCCGAGCGACTGAGATCGCAGGACGAAACGGAGCGATGTGAAGTTCGAGTTTGGGGACAACAAGCCAACGGCGGGGAGGCCGACGTGAATAGCCAGTACAACAATCAAAGTTGCGTCGCGGGCGGCAGCCCGAGACTTCGACAAAACCATCGGCAAAGACATCCGGACAGGAGCATCAAGATCGGCGCGCTGCTGCGGCGCGGCTGGGTCAGGGCGGCGCTGACGGCATCGATCGTGGTCGCGCTGGCGCCGGCGGTGCACGCCCAGCCGAAGCTCGCTTTGGCCAGCCCCGTGCATACGGCGACGGTGACGGTGACGGTCGGCAAGACCGAAGACGTTCGTACCGACCAGAACCTCACCGACATCACGGTCGGCGATCCGGACGTCGCCGACGTGAGCCCGCTGACCGATCACTCGCTGTCCATTCTCGGCAAGAAGATCGGCACCACCCGCGTCACCGTCTATGACGCCAACAAAAAGCCGGTCGGCATATTCGACGTCGAGGTGTCCTACGACATTTCGCGGCTGGCGGCGGAAATCAGTCACTTCACCGGCGGCGGCATCAAAGTCTCGTCGATCAACGGCCGCATCATGCTGAGCGGGACATCGCCCGACGCCGCCACCCTCGACAAGGCGGTGCAGATCGCGCGGCAATTCGGCCCGGATCCGATCAATACGGTCCAGGTTCTGCAGCCGCAGCAGATCGAGCTCGACGTGCGCTTCATCGAGGTCGACCGCAATGCGAGCCGCGACCTCGGCGTGCAATGGAACATGTTCGGCAATTCGGTGCTGGCCAATACCGGCTCCGGATTACCGGCGTCGAAATTGCCGATAACGGCTCCCGGCGGCTCGTTTCAGCAGCCCGGAACCGCCGTCGGCGGCCCGAACATCACCCCACAGGCCACGACCATTTCGCCGGTTGTTGCCGGCGGCGTCCTGTCCGGCGCGGCGCCGTTCGGCTTTCTGATCGGCCAATTGTCGAACCGGCTTCAGATCGAGGTGAACGCGCTCGAAGTGCAAGGCGCCGCGCGCAGCCTGGCGGAGCCTAATCTCGTCACCTTGTCGGGCGAAACCGCGAGCTTCCTCGCCGGCGGACAATTTCCCGTCCCGGAGGTCGGCGCGACCGGCACGCCCTCGTTCGGCTTCCAGCCTTACGGCGTCGGCCTTTCCTTTACTCCGACCGTGCTCAAGGACGGGCTCATCAACCTCGTGGTCAAGCCGGAGGTGAGCGAGATCGACACCGCCCACACCGTGACGGTCGCCGGCACTTCGGTCCCGGAACTCACCACGCGCAAGGCTTCGACGACGCTCGAATTGCGCGACGGCCAGAGCTTCATGCTCGGCGGTCTGTTGCAGAACAACTCCAGCAATGCCCAGGACCAGCTGCCCTGGCTCGGCGACGTGCCGGTGCTCGGCGCGCTGTTCCGCAGCACCGATTATCAGAAGAACGAGACCGATCTGGTGATCCTGGTGACGCCGCATCTGGTTCGTCCGATGGCGCCGACCGACCCGGTCCACACTCCGCTCGACGGCTCGCTGCCGCCGAACGATGTCGACCTGTTCCTGATGGGCAAGACCGAGGTCAGCCCGGAACTGGCGCGGCTCGCGCTCGGCGCGCTGAACCGGCCCTATGTCGGCCACATCCTCGATCTGCCGAGAAATGGAGAGGTCTATGTATCGGCCAAAGACTGATCGCGCCGCGCGTCCGCTCGCCGCCGGCGCCATCGCCGCCGGGCTCGGCATCTGGCTCGCCGGCTGCTCCAACGCCGATCTGTTTCTGGATCGGCGGGACACCATTGCGCTGGGCGGCGGCGACGCCGTCGCGGCCGACAAGGTCACGCAAATCGTCGATCCGTGGCCAGCCTATAGCGGCGACAAGAACATCGCGTACAACGGCCAAAGGATGCAGTCGGCAGTCGAACGCTATCGCACCGGCAAGGTGACCCCGCCGGCGGACCCGGAAGATTTCATGTCGAACAACCAATCGGGCCAGACCATCAGCCAGACCACGGTCAATACCGGCGTCGCACCGCCGCCGGTCACGCCGGGCCAATGATCGGCGCAGCTGGAAGGCGAGCTTAAGCGATGCGTATCAGCCGATCCCTGGCGCCGGCGATCCAGACCCGAGTGATCGTTCTCACCGCCGATACGGCGTTCGAGGAATCGGTTCGCGCCACGTTTGCCGCCAGCCCGCAAATCGGCCTCGATATCGTCAAAGGCCGACTCGCCGAGCGAGGCGGCCAGATCGACGTCGCCGACGCCACCGTCGTGGTGGCCGACGTCGACGCTGCCGACGAGGCCGAAATGCAGGCGCTCGAACACCTCATGCTGCGGATCGGCAACTGGCCACCGGTTGTCGCCATCACGCGGAGCTTCGAAGAGGTGGTCGCGCGCCGCCTCATGCAAATGCGCGTCGCCGATTTTCTGGTGAAGCCGGTGCCGCCGGTGGAGCTGGTGCGGACCTGCGCGCGCGTCGCCAAGCCGCCGGCCAGCGCCGATACCACGGAAGCGCAGATCTTCACCTTCCTGCCCGCGGTCGGCGGCGCCGGGGTGACCACGCTCGCGGTACAGACCGCCATGCTGCTGCTCAACAGCGGCGCGCGCGGCAAAACCGCGACCTGTCTGGTCGATCTCGACTTTCAGCACGGCGCCTGCGCCGACTATCTCGACATCGAGCCGCGGCTGAACTTAAGCGAGATCGAGCCGCGTCCGGAGCGGCTTGACCGCCAATTGCTCGAAGTGATGATCTCGCAGCATCCGTCCGGTCTCGCCGTCGTGGCGGCGCCCAATCGGCCGGCGGAAATGCGCTTGTTCGATCCGAACGTGGTGACGCGGCTGCTCGATCTGGTGTCGTCGCATTTCGACTACGTCGTGTTCGATATGCCGCGGACCTGGTTCTCGTGGACCGACAGCGTGCTCTTGGGCTCCAACAAGCTGTTCATCGTCAGCGAAACGACGGTGCCGGGACTGCGTCAGGCCAAGCAGCTCGTCGACGCCATTCGCGAGCGGCTGGACGGCGGCCCGAAGCCGCAAGTCATCATCAATCGGTACGTGCAGAAAATGTTCTCCACCGGTCTGCGCCGCAGCGATATCGAGCAGGCGATCGGCGACACGTTCTTGGCCTGCGTTCCCAACGATTACGGCCTGGTGCGCGAAGCGATCGACCGCGGCGTGCCGCTCGAGGAAATCCAGAAGGGCAACAAGATTACCGCGCAACTCAAAAAGCTCGTTCTGCCGCAAGGCGCCGGCAAGGCCGCCAAGGACCCAGCCGAGGGCGCGAAAAAATTCAAGCTCTCATGGGCTCGGTCGTAGGTTCGATCGTGTCTCATGAACACGAAGATTATCCGCTCATTTCCGCGCAAGCGGGAATCCGAGCGGTGGTGGAGATGATCTAGGAAATCGCCATGACAAGTCGTTTTTCCATCCGCCGCGCCGCTGCCCCGGACATCGTCCCGGCAGTCGAACCAGGCGTGATGGAGGAGGTTTCGTGGACCGTACTGCCGGAAGCAGCCGCCGAGCCTGCCGACGCCAATCCGCTTCTGACCGACAAGCTCCTCGATGCCAAAGTGCGCCTGCATCGCCGCCTCATCGAGGACATCAATCTGTCGGCGCTGGAAAAGCTGCCGGAGGAGGAAATCCGCGCCCATGTGCAGCAGCTGGTTTCGCAATACGTGCTGGTCGAGCGGCTCGCGCTCAACACCCAGGAGCTGAACGACTTCGTCTCGGAAATTCTCGACGAGATGACCGGCTTGGGCCCGCTCGAGCCGCTGCTCAAGGATGCCACCGTCAACGATATTCTGATCAACGGTCATGAATGCGTCTATGTCGAGCGCATGGGTGTCTTGGAGCCGACCGGAGTGCGCTTCAAGGACGAGACGCATCTGCTTCGCATCATCAACAAAATCGTCTCCGCCGTCGGCCGCCGCGTCGATGAATCGCACCCGATGTGCGACGCGCGCCTGCTCGACGGTTCCCGCGTCAACGTCGCGGTGCGTCCGGTCGCCATCGACGGCCCGCTGATGTCGATCCGCAAATTTTCCAAAAAGCCGTTCAACCTCAACAAGCTCATCGAGGTCGGCGCGCTGCGGCCGCAAATGGCCGAATTGCTCGCCGCGGCGGTGAAGGCGCGCGTCACCTTGATCATCTCCGGCGGCACCGGCTCCGGCAAGACCACCATGCTCAACGCCTTGTCGGCCTTCATTTCGGAGAAGGAGCGGCTCCTCACCATCGAAGATGCCGCCGAATTGCAATTGCAGCAGCCGCATGTCGGCCGCATGGAGACGCGGCCGCCGTCGATCGAGGGCCGCGGCGAGATTCGCCAGCGCGACCTCGTCAAGAATGCGCTGCGCATGCGGCCGGACCGCGTCATCCTCGGCGAGTGCCGCGGCGAGGAGGCCTTCGACATGTTGCAGGCTATGAATACCGGCCACGAAGGCTCGATGGCGACGATCCACGCCAATACGCCGCGCGACGCCATTTCGCGGCTTGAACAGATGATCGGCATGGCCGGCCTGCCGATGACGGTGGCCAGCATTCGCGGCCAGATCGCCGCCGCCATCCGGGTGATCGTGCAGCTGTCGCGGCTGTCCGACGGCAAGCGCCGGGTGATGAGCATCGCCGAGATCACCGGGCTCGAAGGCGACATCATCCAAATGCAGGAAATCTACAAATTCGTGCGCACCGGCACGGCGCCGGATGGCGTGATCCAAGGCCACTTCCAGGCGACCGGCGTGCGGCCGCGCTTTCTTGGCGATCTGCTCGCCATGGGCATCAAGATTCCGGGCTCGCATTTCGATCCATCGCAGCCGTTGTGACCGGCAAGGACGCGCTATGTCGTTCGGGTTCCTGTCGTTCGATTTCGATCCGATCTACCTGGTCTGGCTGTTCGTCGCGCTCGCCGCGGGACTGACCGTCGAGGCGGTCTACCTGATGTGCTTCTCGGCGGCGTCCTACCGCAGCAACATCAACCGGCGGCTCTCGATCGCCAAGGACCGCACCGACCGCGAAAGCGTGCTGGTCGAGTTGCGGCGCGAACGCGGGCTCACCGCCGGCGGCGATTACCGGCTCGGTGTGACCGCGCTGAACCGGCTGATCCTGCAATCCGGCCTGACGCTGGGGCTGACGCGATTGTTCGTCATCGTCGCGATCGCATCGGCGTTCGCGTTCGGCGCGACCATGGTGTTCCACGGCGGCCTCGCGCAAGCGGCGCTCGCGGCGCTATTCTGCGCCACCGTGCTGCCCTATCTCGTCCTCAAATTGCTGCGCAGCCGCCGGCAGAAGCGGTTCGGCGCCCAATTTCCCGATGCGCTCGATATCATCGTGCGCAGCCTGCGCGCCGGCCATCCGGTGCCGATCGCGATTTCCATGGTCGGGCGCGAAATGACCGATCCGATCGGCTCGGAATTCGGCGTGGTGTCCGACGAGATCACCTACGGCGCCGATCTGGAAACCGCGATGCGCAACCTGTACGCCCGCCTCGGCTCCGACGATCTGCCGCTGTTCGTCACCGCGGTCGCCATTCAGGGCTCGACCGGCGGCAACCTCGGCGAAATCCTGGAAAATCTTTCCGGCGTCATCCGGCAACGTTTCAAGATGCGGCGGAAAATCCGCGCATTGGCGGCCGAGGGCCGCGCCTCGGCCATGATCCTCTCGGCGCTGCCGATCGGCATGTTCATCGTCATCCAATTCATCGCGCCGGATTTCTACGCCTCGGTCTGGAAAGAACACCTGACCAAGGTCCTGTTGTTCGGCGCGGCCGGCTGGATGGTGATCGGCAATCTGATCATGTTCAAGATGGTCAACTTCAAAATCTGACGATGGACGGCGGCGTCATGTTTCTTCTCAGCACACAGACCTTATTCGACGTCCTGATATTTCTCACCGCCACCACGCTGGCCTTTTCGGTGCTGAACAGCATCATCGTGCGCGAGGCGGTCCGGCGGCGCGCGTCGCGCGTCGGCGTCGAACCCGGCGAACCGGGCAACCGGCGTTCGCTGCGCTGGTCGGGAGCGAAGGCGGCTAAGAAGCTCGTCGACTACACCACCAAGCATTATTCGTCGGCCGACTCTCGCGACATGAAAAAGCTGCGGCAGCGGCTCATCCAGGCCGGCGTCTACGATCCGCACGCCGCGGCCTATTTCTTCATTGCCCGCGTGGCGGCGGCCATGGCTCTGGCGCTGGGCGTCTTCTTCGCCGCGCCGCTGTTCGGCGCCGAGGGCAAGACGTCGCTCTGGCTGTTCGTCGTGTGCGGCAGCATGCTCGGCTATCTGGCGCCGAGTCTCTACCTCGATCGCCGCATCGCGGCGCGGCGGCTGGAGCACCAGGCCGGCTTTCCCGATTTCATGGATCTGCTCGTGGTTTGCGCCGATGCGGGCTTGAGCATGGAGGCGGCTTTGGATCGGGTCGGCCGCGAGCTCGGCGCCTCCTATCCGTCGCTGGCCGCCAACATCCACATGGCGAACCTCGAAATCCGAGCCGGCCGCACCATGACCGAGGCGCTCGAACATCTCGGCGACAGGCTCGGGCTGGAAGAGGCGCGCTCGTTTGCCACGCTGATTTCAGCAGTCCGACGAGCTCGGCTCCTCGATCAGCGACGCCTTGCGCGTCTACAGCGACGACATGAGACATAAACGATTGTCGCGCGCCGAGGAGAAGGCCTACAGCCTGCCGGCCAAGCTCTCGGTGCCGATGATGGTGTGCATCTTCCCGGTGCTGTTCATCGTCATTCTCTGCCCGGTCATCGTGCGGGTGGCGATCGGCATGTGGTGAGTTCTGTGCTCTCCTCCCCCGCTTGCGGGGGAGGCGGCGAGCGGAAGCGAGCCAGAGGGGGCAAATGTTCGACGCTTGCCCTGTATTAAAGCCGCAGGCCCCCTCCCATCCCTCCCCCGCAAGCGGGGGCGGTTTCTAGCGAAGATTCCTTAACCATCGTCGCCTAGCTTGGCTTGTCCGGTGCCGTCCGCTCCTGTCCGCTCCTGGGGGATTTGGGGCGCGACGGCGCAATCCGCGTCGGATTCGAGCATGATCCCGAAAAGTGGATACCGTTTTCGGAAAAGATCATGCTCAATCAAAATGCTAGAGCCCGGTTCTCATTCCATCAGAACCGATAAGGCTCTAGCCGGGCACGGCAGGTCCGGAGCGTGTTGATGAGTATCCGAGCGGCGCGGGTCCTGATCCTCGTGGCAGCGGGCCTGATCTGCCTGGGCGGCTGTTCGAGCTTTCCGAAATTCGGCACTACCGCGGCGACCGACAGCGCCGCGGCGACCGTCAATGCCGCGGCGGCGGACAGCGCCAAATCCGGCGACACCACCGGCTCCATCGTGACGCAACCGGCCGAGCCGGGCCCGAGCGGCGAGCCGGTCGCGCCATTGTCGAAGCCCGGCCTGGTCGGCGACGATCCCAATGACGACGTGCAGCTTGGCAAAAAATATTTCCGCAGCAACAATTTCGGTCTCGCCGAGGCGAGCTTCCGCAGCGCCGCCGTGAAGCATCCCAACGACGCCGAAGCCTGGATCGGGCTCGCCGCCTCCTACGACCGGCTGCGCCGCTTCGATCTCGCCGACCGCGCTTACGCGCAGGCGCTCCGCCTGGTCGGCCCGACCGTCGAGGTGCTCAATGACGAGGGCTTCTCCTACATGCTGCGCGGCGACTACGAGCGCGCCCACAAATTGCTGGAACAGGCGCAGGCCAAGGACCCGGCCAATCCTTATGTCGAGGCCAATCTGAAACTGCTCAACGACAGCTTCCGCGACCGCAAGGGCGTGCAGTAGATATCGCCTCCCCCCTTTGCGGGGGCGAGTTCTTCGCCGGCGTAGTTCCGCTGGTGCCGTAGCAACCGCAAATGGGGGTAGCGGTCAGCCCGTAGGTTATAGAAGACTGAAAGCCCGTAAATCAGCGAGTTAGCGCTTTTGTTGCGCTCAAGTTGCAAGCGACGTTACGCTTGCACTGTGTAGCTCGGGTAGTCATCCCACGTGCGGTCCTTAAAGACGCGTCCTGACTGCTTCTTTCTTTTCCCACCCCACTGCTTGAAGAAAAACACGACGCCCTGCTGCTGGCAGGCCTCGTGTAATTGCTCCACCCACCATTCTTCCATCGGGCGAGCGCGCGGTCCGGATTCGCCGCCGACGATCGCCCAGTGAATGCCAGCAAGTTCGGGATCGGTGATGGGCCCGAGCAACGGCTCAAATGAAATGAAACGGATGACCGCTGGTACACGGCGCAACAGATCGATGCGGTCCAGATAATCCTCGCTCTCGACCGACGTTCCGAGCCATACGTTTGGGAGTACCGGAAAATCAGGCTTGGACAGAACATCCAGCATGCGTTCCGGTCGTTTGGTGAGCACCTGGAACGAGTGCCAGTGCGCCTGCTCCATGACCCACCATACTTGACGGATGAAAGCTTCATCCGCCTTGTCCTGGAACAGGTCGGACATGGAATTAACGAAAATGCGCTGCGGCTTCTTCCAGACAAGCGGCGCGTTGAGCGCCGTCATGTCGATGTTGACGCGACCGGTCCAGACGTGACGTTTACCAGATTTGCGCGTGGTGCCGGCGTATTTTGCCATGCCCATCGCCTGTAAGCGCGCGGCCATGCGCATCGCATAGCAATTGGTGCAGCCGGGCGAGAGGACGGAGCATCCGGCAATTGGATTCCATGTCGCCTCGGTCCATTCAATGTCGGATGCGGCCATCGCTATTTCCTCACACGTTACAGAAGTTCGCCCTGCCCCGACACATTTCGCACCTTGTCCCAAAACTCCTGAGCGAGTTTATGATGACTAGCACTACTTTGGCAGATTTACTCACATCGCCGCTCGTTGCAAATCCATTTTCTGCAATGCGGGCATCGCTGCGGCTGTAGTCGAGCGATGAGTTCGAGGATAGCGTGGCGCACGGCTGGCAAGCTTGGTTGAGGCGGCGGGCCGTTGATTCTTTTTTTCCCGCCTCACTTTTTTGAGGCGACGATGCTGGAGGAAGGCGAATGCGAGCATCGTCATGAGGGCATGACGGTGAAGGCCCTGCCAGGATCGTCCCTCGAAGTGGTCGAGGCCGAGTTCCTCTTTCAGCTGCTGATGGGCCTGTTCACAAATCCATCGCCCCTTGATGGTGGCGGCCAAGGTGCGCAGATCGGTCGCGGCAGGCAGATTTGCGAGGTAGTATTTCTTCTCGCCAGAGGCGCGGTGTTCGCCGATAAGCCAGGCTTCGTCGCCCGGCAGATGTTGCTGGCCCTTGTCCCTGATCCGCTGCGGTGGTCCGTCGGCTGTGCGTACGCGGACGGCGGCAAAGCGGGCTTTGAGCTTGCCTTTCGTCCCGGTTCGCCAACTCACAGTTTGCCACTTGGCAGCGGCCAGCATGTCTTCGGCCGGTGCGGATAGAATATCTGGCACATACCGCCGTCGCGGGCGGCCCCGTTTGGCAACGGGCCAGATCAGCTGCACGCCGACAGGGTACACCTTGAGGTGACGAGGGATGCCGACCGCCCAGGCAAGATTGCGGGCCGTAAGTTCTTGGCGGAAAGGCGCGCTCAGCCCATAACCGGCATCCGCCAGCACACAGCCGAAGTGCACGCCGGCCGCCATCACGCGATCGATCTCAGCCAGGGCGATCTCTGGCTTCGTCCGCGCAGTCCGGCATTCGACCGGAACGCGCGCTCGCTTTAACCGCACCCGGTCGCCCGTCCAACTGTCGGGAAGAAAAAGGCGCAAGGCCAACATCACCGGCACTTCGCCTCGTGCGAGCGTCAGGGACACCAGCGTCTGGCAATTGGCAGTCTTGCCCAGCGCTGAAGCATATTGCGCAGCGACACCGACCGAGTGCTTACCCTTCTTCGGCACCGCGGTGTCGTCGATCACCAATACCGCATCGCTGCCGCCGACCAGCTGGTCGGCTTGAATGAGCAGTTCTGTCTCCAATGGTGCCGCATTCCAGACGCCAGCAGCAACAAAATGATGCAGCTGATCATAGTCGCCCGGCGCAAGCCGCTCTGCCATTGGTTGGATGCTCTTGCGTTCACCGGGCCCGATCAGCCCCGTCACGTAAAGCGGACACATCCGTCGCCGCGCTTTGTGATCCAAGCGATCCAGGAACGGCTTAAGCCAGCGTCCAAGCTCGTCTTCCCAATTCGACGTCGTGCCCACCATGGTCGGCCCCTCCAAAAGCCGACCGTCTATGAATCACTGAAAAACTGATTTGGGAATCCCGTGCCGCTAAAAATCTGCCAAAGTAGTGCTAGAACCTATCTCAAAATTGCTGCTTGGTGTCGATCGGCTATAAATGTCGAATGATTCGGCTAGGCGATTTGCAATGGGAACGTATCCGAGATCATTTTCCGGAAGAGAACATTGTCGAAGGACGCCCAGGCCGTAAGCCGATCCCGACGCGTCAGATCCTTGAAGCCGTGCTGTGGATTCTGAACACTGGCGCGCAGTGGCATATGCTGCCGCAGTGCTATCCGAATTACAAAACGGTGCATCGCCGTTTTCAAACTTGGTGCCACAACGAAATCTTGCGTGGGGTCCTGACGGATATCGCCAATGAGCTTCGCGACAAAGGCGCATTGGATGAAGAAGAGTGCTTCATCGACGCGACATTTGTAATGGCGAAGGGCGGCGGGGCAGCGGTCGGCGCGACGAAGCGCGGAAAAGGCATGAAAATCATGGCGATTGTGGATCGCCATGGATTGCCGCTCTCGGTCAGCACACACGCTGCGAACCATCACGAAGTCCGACTCGTTCAGTTATGCTTCGACTTCTACATGATCGAAGCAAAACCCGAAAATTTGATCGGAGATCGTGCTTACGACAGCGATCCTCTGGACGAGCAATTGCACCAGGACGGGATCGAGATGATCGCGCCGCACCGCTCAAACCGCAGCAAGCCGCCGACACAAGATCGACGCCGGCTTAGCCGATATGCGCGGCGCTGGCTGGTAGAGCGCTTCTTTGCCTGGCTGCAGTGGCAGCGACGCATTCTCGTCCGCTGGGAGTATTATCACGAGAATTTCCTCGGTTTCGTCCAGCTCGCTTGCCTCATGATCCTATTCAGGCGATTTTGAGATAGGTTCTAACCATCACTAGCCAATAAAGTCGTTGATTTTTCGTTGGTCCCGAAACCAGCTCATAGCGCGCTGGAGCGAAGCCGAGCTTTTCCGTTTCCGCTGCCCAATAGGCGACATAAGCAGCACGCGTCGCTGATTTGGATTGTTTTAGACTGACCGCTTTTCTCCAGCCGGGAGCAAAGCGGTCTAACGGTCCGTCCTTTGAAACAGAATAGGCATCTAGATTGCGTTGCAAATCGTGGACACTGATGTGAATCAACACGTCGATGTATCTGAACTTCGCGAGCGCTCGAATGACCGAAAATGGTAAGGCGTCAAGATTGTAGGGATCAAGAAACGCAAAGTGCAATCCACTTGGCTTCAATTTGCGCGCAATTCGGAGAACCGTGGCATCCGCATTTCCGATTTCCCGTTTTGCCGAACAGCCGGCACTAGTGAGCCTTTGCGCAGCGGCGCGGCAACTTTCCTCGGATGTGTCCGCTATATGGATTTCAGAAAACGGAACGCCCCCATCGCGAGCGCTTTTAAATGCAACAAGAGGACTCCCGTCGATTTTTTCCTGCGTGCCACGAATGATCGCGCGACCCGCTCCACAATAGAGATCTATATAAGTTGCGCCGCCTGAGCCGTGCACCCATTTCCGACGCGTAGCGCGAGTAATATCAATGTACTTGCGAAGGCGCTCATGCTTTTCCTTTGCCCACGGCCCGACCGCGTCAAGTGGCAAACCGTCGTCGTCCAACATGTGTCGATACTCGGTGTTGGCCAAGCTGTTCGTGCTTCGTTCTAAAGCACGGAAAGGTTGAAATCAACCCTTCACCAGGATGTACTCAATTCGGGGACGATGCTTGACATCAGTCTCCATTTAGGTTACATACTACGAATCAAAGCTTGCTCATCGAAGAGCACATTCCGGGTGCGACCTAGAAGGTGGAGCAAGTGCGGTTCCCGCGGGCGGTCTCGCAAACCGTCCCCGGGCGGCCTCGGGTTACCGACCGACCGGCACTACGACCGGTCTCCGCGGAGCGCGGTGGACTGAGACAGGTGGCAAAGGGTAACGCCCGAATGCGCCGGGTCTCAGGAAGCGCGGGACTGAGCGCTGAGCCGATGTCCGGATGCGTCCGGCGCGGCGAGTGCCGCGGTGGAGCGCCGAAAGGCGAGCGCGCCCGAAGCGCGGACGAGTGGCAACATTCGCCTGCGTGGCGCGCGCCGGGGCCCCGCCGGGCACGGCAAAAAGAGTACGCGCCTTCCGGCGCTCCGCCCCCCTTCTTTTATTTGGGGCGATTGGACGGGCTTTCTTAGCGTGGTCTGAAGCAAAGCTCGGATGCCAAGGCGCATCGCGAGAACGAAATCGCATTTTCATCCGCCCCCGCTGTCGCGGGGCGAAAAGAAGAAAGGACCCCATGCCCAAAAAATTTTCCGGTCGCATGACCTACACGCAATGGCGGCGCACGCCGTTTCGCAAGAAGCATCGGCTTCTAGAGTTGACGCTCAACACCAGAGTGTTTCGCTACTGGCGCGATTGCGACGACGCGCGCTGCCGCCGCGCCCGCTCCTGCCAGGATCACGAATGCTATTGGCGGCGGCTTTCGAAACTGCCGACCACCGACGCGGTGTCGCGGGTGCGCACGCGGGCCGAGTCTTGGACGTGGCTGTTGTTGGAAGGCAGCTCCAAGGGCTCCGAGGGGAGAATGCTTTATTGACCGCGTCGTGATTGACCGCGGCGTGCCTCCGCTCCCGCCGCGCAACAATGGCTTTCCGCTGGCCGCTCGATTAGGCTTCGCCGCGAACCGGCGGCCAACGTCGGACGCTTCCGGGGAGGAACTTCAGATGGCCATCACCGTCAATGCCGGCGCGCGTCTCGATCGGCTGCCGATCTCGTCGTTTCATTATCGCATCTTCTGGCTGGTCGGCGCCGGCATGTTCTTCGACGGTTACGATCTCTATGTCGCCGGCGGCGTACTCGCGGCGACCATTCACACCAATTTCTCGACACTGCCGCAGAACCTGCAGTTTCTGTCGCTGACCTTTGTCGGCATGACGATCGGCTCGCTGATCACCGGCTTTGTCGGCGACAAATACGGCCGCCGCTTTACCTATCAGGTCAATCTTCTCATCTTCGGCCTGGCCTCGCTCGCCGCCGCTTTGGCGCAGGACATGGGGCAGCTCATCGCCTGCCGTTTCGTCCAGGGGCTCGGGCTCGGCGCCGAGATCGTGGTCGGCTATTCGACGCTGACCGAATTCGTGCCGCCAGGCACGCGCGGCCGCTGGCTGGCGTTCATGGCGTTCCTGACGGTGTGCGGCTTTCCGGTCACCGCGATCCTCGGTTATCTGATCATTCCCGACTGGGGCTGGCGGCCGATGTTCGTGATCGCCGGCATCGGCTCGCTGATCGTCTGGTATCTGCGCAAGAACCTGACGGAATCGCCGCGCTGGCTGGAAGCGCAGGGCCGCGACGCCGAAGCCGAAAGCCTGATGCAGGTAATCGAGAACGATGTCACCGCGACGTCCGGTGCGCTGCCGCCGGCCGCCCCCGCGGCCGCGATCCCGCAACTCACCGCCGCGGCGATGTTCCGCCCGCCGATCCTGCAGCGGCTCCTGGTCGGCTGCTGGGTGCTGATCACCATCAACACGCTGATCTTCGGCTTCGTGATTTTCCTGCCGCAGTTCTTCCTGCGCCAGGGCCTGACCATCACCAATTCGCTCGGCTACACCGTGGTGCTGGCCGCCGCCTCGCTGGTCGGCTGCGCCTGCGGCGCGGTGCTGTCCGACAGTATTGGGCGGCGCTGGAGCATCATCCTCGGCTCGGTGCTGACCATCGTGTTCGGCTGGATTTACGCGCACTTCAACGCCGCGTCCGACCCGGCGCTGGTGCTCGGCGTCGGCGCGGTGCTGATCATCGCGATCTATATCCAGACCGCGCTCCTGTTCGGCGTCTATACGCCGGAACTGTTCCCGACCGAGATCCGGCTCCGCGCCAACGGCATCTGCAACACGCTCGGCCGCGCCGCGACCGTCGTTTCGCCGTTCGTGGTCGGGTTCCTGATGGTCAATTACGGGCTGCCGGGAGTGATCTGGCTGATGATCGGCCTGCTCGTGGTGCAGATCGCCGCGGTGTATTTCTGGGGCGTCGAGCCGGCGCGCCGCTCGCTGGAAGGTCTCGATCCCAAGGTCGGCGCCAAAGCCTGAACCAGGCTTGACCGGCCTGCCGCGGGTCGCGATATGAGCCAGGGGCTAAATTTCGTTTCAGGAAGAATTCATGTTCGAGGCATTTAAGAGCTTCATCTCCGATTTCGCCGCCGGCGGAAAGCACCCCAGCCAGTTTGGCGATGACGATTACCGGCTCGCCGCCGCGGCGCTTCTGGTCCATGCCGCCGCGATCGACGGCGAGATGACGGCAAGCGAGCGCGACAAGCTCCATGCCGTGCTCAAGCAAGGTTTTGCGCTCGATGACGCCGCGACCGACGAATTGATCGTCAAGGCGACGGCGGCCGAACATGAATCCGTCGACCTTTATCATTTCACCTATGCGCTCAACCGCGCGCTCGATGAAGGCGGCCGCGCCCGCATCATCGAGATGATGTGGCAGATCGTCTATGCCGACGGCCGGCGCGACGAGCTCGAGGACAATCTGTTGTGGCGCGCCGCCGATTTGCTCGGCGTGTCGCCGCGCGAGCGCATCGAGCTGCGGCGTCGCGTCGGCGGCGACGACATCGAGCCGGGCGGCGAGACGGGGAAGGCCGGCGCCGAATGAAGCCGGTCGCGCTCGTCACCGGCGCCTCGTCCGGCATCGGCGTTGAAGTGGCGCACGTCTTCGCCGCGCGCGGCCACCAGCTGGTGCTGGTGGCGCGGCGGCAAGACCGTCTCAACGCGCTGGCCGATGCGATTGCGGCATCGGGTTTTTCGCGGCCGACCGTGCTGGCGCTCGATCTCGGCAACCGCGCCGCCGTCGCGACGCTGGCGACGGAATTGTCGGCGCGCGGGCTCGAACCGGCGATCGTGGTCAACAATGCCGGCTTCGGTCTTGCCGGCGACGCGGCAAAGCTCAGCCGCGACGAACAACTCGCGATGATCGATCTCAATGTGCGCGCGCTCACCGAGCTGTCGCTGGCGTTTGTCGATAGCCTTGAGCGCCATCGCGGCGGCATTCTCAACGTCGCTTCGGTCGCGGCCTTCCTGCCGGGGCCCGGCATGGCGGTCTATTACGCCGGCAAGGCCTATGTGCTGTCGTTCAGCGAGGCGCTGCATCGCGAATTGGCCGGCCGCGGCATCCGGGTCACCGCGCTCTGTCCGGGACCGGTCGAGACCGAATTCCAGATGCGGGCGGGCTTGCGGCTGCCCGCTGCCGCCAAAATCGTCGAACTTTCGGCGGCGCGCGTGGCGCAGATCGGCTATGACGGTTTCATGCGCGGCGAGCGCGTGGTCATTGCCGGCGCCGCCAACAGGATCATGGTGGCCTTGATGCGGTTTATTCCGCATGCGCTGCTGATGCGCGCGGTGTATCGGCGCACGCGGCGTGCCGGCGGCAAATAACGGCCGCTAACGCTGCGCTTTGACGGCTCCGGCGAACGCGCTAAGACACCGAAAAGCGCGTTCGAATCGCCGGCGCCAATGCAACAGCCGATCCTGATCGTCCTGCACCAGGAACACTCCACCCCGGGCCGTGTCGGCAATGCCTTGGCGCAGTTGGGCTACCGGCTCGACGTCCGCCGGCCGCGCTTCGGCGATCCGCTGCCGCCGACCATGGCCGAGCATACCGGCGCCATCATTTTCGGCGGCCCGATGAGCGCCAACGACGAGGACGCATTCATCCGCCAGGAGATCGATTGGATCGGCGTGCCGCTCAAGGAGAACAAGCCGTTTCTCGGGATCTGCCTCGGCGCCCAAATGTTCGCCCATCACCTCGGCGGCAGAGTCTTCCGTCACCCCGAGGGGCGCGCCGAAATCGGCTATTACCCGATCCGGCCGACGGCGGCGGGCCGCGCCGTCGTCGAAGCCTGGCCGGAACGCGTCTATCAGTGGCACCGCGAAGGTTTCGAGCTGCCGCCGGGCACCGAACTGTTGGCCGAAGGCGATACGTTCGAAGTGCAGGCGATCCGCTCCGGGCGGGGATTCGCGTTGCAGTTTCATCCCGACGTGACGCACGCCATGATGCACAAGTGGACCACGCGCGGTCACGACCGCATGCAATTGCCGGGCGCGCGGCCGCGCCACACCCATTTCGCCGACCGCGCCGTCTATGACTATTCCGCGCGCGCCTGGCTCAGCGTTTTTCTGGAGCGCTGGCTTGCAGCGGCCTGATTGGCATTTGGCGGTTACCACGGCACCGCGCTATGAAGGATCCATCGTAAACGCATCGTTCGACTGGGGGCTTCTGGATGCTATCGCCTAATCGCGCGGACGGGATTTTGCCCGATGCCGCGTTATCGCCGCTGCACCGCTTTCTGATCCAGTGTCATGCGGAATTTTGCAATGATCGCGGCGGTGCAGTGGCCGATTACATTCCGGAATTGAAGAAGGCCAATCCCGCCCATTTCGGCGTCAGTCTCGCCACCATCGACGGTCATGTTTACGAGGTCGGCGACAGCGCGGTGCCGTTCACGATCCAATCGATCTCCAAGGCTTTCGTTTTCGCGCTGGCGTTGGAAATGCTGGGTGCCGACAAGGTGGAGGCCGTCATCGGGGTCGAGCCGAGCGGCGACGCCTTCAACTCGATCCGGCTGCGCCCCGATAATCGCCCCTACAATCCGAATGAGGCATCGGAACGTCAATGTTTCCAGGGGTTTCTTCACCCTCCGAAACACCCGATTGCCCCGCGTGCTGGGACATTTTGCTGAGTGCGTCTTGCAGCCTGCCGGCAGTGACGTGCGTGTAACGCAACGTCGTGGAAAGGCTCTTATGTCCCATGAAGTCCTTAACAATAGCCAGATTGACGTCCGAATGCACAAGGCGTGTTGCGGTCGTATGACGCAGACAATGCACCGAAAGCTCAGGGTTTTGCCCTGCACTCTTCAGCGCACGCTTCAGTGTGTTGCGGAACGTGTAGTATGTTGGCGCACCACCGCGCGCTAGCATCTTCTTCAGTTCCGCCCCTAGCTCCGGGGCAATCGGAACGTCACGCGGTGTGTCGGTCTTGGTCTTGTCGAGGTTTATCCAGCCCCCCGAATTGTCAAGTTTGACTTGACGTTCCTCTAGCCCTTCAAACTCGCCCCAGCGTAGCCCAGTGCGTGTCAGGACCCTCAGGGTTAGCTCTTCGTCCTTGCGCCTAGCGCGCAGCATGGCACGCCCTACAGCCTGCTCTTGCTCCGCTGTGAGCCAATGAATGCGCTTGCCGTCTTCGACTTGCCAGGGGACGTCAGGCGAATAGGGAATGTAGCGGCGCTTACGTCCGAACGTCAGGACAGCACTCACAACGGACAGGTAACGATTGATGCTGCCCGCACTGAGCTTGCCATAGCGTGCTGGCCGCTTCTTCAGGGACGCCACTAGCTGATCCGGTTCCGCAGTTCCAAGAGCCGCGAGCGGAGTGTCTGCCCCGATGGTGTCAATCGCATACGTCGGCCGTTGCTGCCGTGAGGGGTCACGGTTCGTGGCCCACCCTGGGTGATGCAGCAGTGCTTCCTTTGCAACGTCCCCGAATGTATGCGCGTCAGCAGCCGCAGAAGCTTCCGCTGGCGCGCTGCCTGTGACTTTCAGAATGTCGGCCCAGCGTTGCGCTTCATGCTTCGTCGGGAAACGCTTGCGGACGCGCGTACCGGCGTGAGTGACTTCAGCAATCCAAGTGCCGCTAAGGCGTCCGCCGCGTCTCTCAGGATAGACCGCCATCACTTTCCTCCGTTTCATTTCGACGACTTGTGCCAGCGGGCTTGTTCAGTTCGCATAGGCTGGTGCGTCCTCCGAATGCTCTTCAGCAATTTCTCTGTGTCCTTGCTCAAGGGGGTCCTCACCGCAGTCTTTCCGTTCAAGTTCCCATACGCGGCCACCGCGATGAACAGGCCACCAGCCAGCGTGTGCTACTTGCAGCAGCCAATCTTGTTCTGATACATGCGTCCAGAAGACTGCCATACGTTTAGCCTCCTAGCGCTGCAAGCAAGCCGGCACCGATGACAGCCATAGCGAGCCAGAAGGCAGGAAGGTCAAGCAGCACGCCAATCACTAGCGAGCCGATCACAAATAAAGGAATGTGCATTTAGGCTATCCTTTCTTAAGTTGTCGTGTTAGTTGATGCAACAATGCCTTTCCCTTGTCCGTCAGGAAGTATTCATGCTTCCGTCGCTCCATAGGATTGTCACGATAGGTGACGAGGCCAAAGCCTTCCTCCATGTGCCTATCGCGGTCTCCTATATCGAGCAGATGGCGGGACATGACCGATATGGACACGCCCGCCCTCTGCGCGTAGTCAACCACGCCAAGGCCCTCCTCTCGGCCACGAGCATGAATGCCGTGACGTATTGCAAGGGCATAGTGCCACGCAAAGAGCGAAACGGTTGATGTAGGTCCAACACCGTGCGCGCCGTGACGCGGTCTTCCTCTGGTAGCTTCTTGAAGCCTACCATTGTAATGCACTCCAGTTCACCTTAAAGCAGCAAGATGATACTCACCGCTACCGCTAACATCGCCAAAGGCTTAGGGTTTAGGGGCTCCTCTAGTATCTCCAGAAAGCTCAGCTCCGGGTCTACCAGATATGCCACATTTTCCCAGTAATTCAGCCCAGCATGGCGCTTATCCATGCGTACCTCTAGCGACACTATCCCCAATTCGTCAGTGACGGAACTTATTATAGTTCCCTCCTCTCCGACTTGCAAGACAGTGTATGGTTGTAGATCAATCTCCTTTGTGACACGCACCCGCGCGCCAGTGTCATTTGCGTTCTTCATTTCCCTCTTTCCCCAAGCTTCTCCTGTGACCCCCCGGCCACAGTCAATGGTGAGTCCGCGTTGCTCGCTCGTCAAGTGTGCGTGTCTGTCTCCTTTTGCTCACATTCACCATTTATGCCGCAGTGCGCTATTTTTGTCACCTAACTCATTGTTAACCGCTCCTATTTGTTCGAGTGCGCCAACCATGCGTCCGTACCAGGGGTCTAGTTCGAGCAAATCACTTTGCCGGATGCGGGGGGCAGTTCCAGGCTTTCCAAAGGCCGCTTCAATGACGTCGAAGAAGCGATCCATTGCGGGTGAAACGCCGCGTGTGTGAAGCGCTATCATGCGCCAGTGCGCCTACGCTTCTGCGGCATCATTAGCGCGGTCTATGTCTGAAGGCGACTGTAGAGCGTCGGTCCATCTATGATGCACCTCGTATTTCACGGCTAGTGCTCGGTATCATCATGCTGTGAAGTATTGCGCACGATCTCGCCGCTCATGGCGGCGCACGCAGTCCACATGCCAAGCACACGGCATCAACCAGGTCATAGGCATTGGCTATAGTTTCCCTTTGTGTTAGGTCCCCTTACAAGTGTGGTGGTGCTGGTCCTTCAGGTGCGAGGCGTTTACCGCATCCAATAAGTCACGCCGTCAAACTCAACAGCGGTGTAATCAGCCTGAACGTTCGCTGCCGTGGCTTCCCAATCAATCACGATGTAAGACGGCAGGTTTTTAGGAAGTTCTCCACAATCTTCTAAAAACTCTTGGGTGTACTCCGCGAAATAACTGTCTCTTACGAGCGTTGCACCGTACTTCCAGTCCGGGGAGTAACCCTCGGCTTCTGACTGTAACTCCTGGAGTGCTTTTAGTTCCGTGCCGTTATCTTCGTCCCATTCATTGAGCGCGGCGCTGGCCGCGTCTAACTCCTCTTTAGGCGCGCTACAGCCTCTACGCTGTCCCCATTCAACCTTGGCCCATTCTTCGCGCGCCTCGTTCTCGGTTTCTTGGAGCGCTTCCCGCTCATCTTCAAGTTCCGTAAGCCGCTCAATTACGTCGCGGCTGTCAATTACATCGTCGCTATTGCTTGGTGCGTCGAGTGGATCGTGCATGGTGACAATCTCCTATTGTGTTGTGTTTGGTTACAGTTTATGCCGCGTGATTACTTAATCCAGCCGGCAATTTTTGCCATTTCTTCAAGGCCCCCCACTAAACAAAGGCTTTCGTCGCCTAGCTGCGTTCCGTTGCGTGTAGCAACCCAGTGTTCTCTAGCACTGCTGATTGTGAAGTAACGGCATCCCGCACGAACCATGAGCCGTCCGTCTTTTTCTTTGAAAAGCATAAACTGATAGCCGTCTGAACGCAGTCCGCCAACAATTAGGTTGGCCCTGAGCAGGTTGGCCCCGTACAGGTTGGCCCTGGACAGGTTGGCCCCGTACAGGTTGGCCCCGGACAGGTTGGCCCTGGACAGGTTGGCCCCGGACAGGTCGGCCCTGGACAGGTTGGCCCCGTACAGGTTGGCCCCGGTCAGGTTGGCCCCGGTCAGGTCGGCCCCGTACAGGTCGGCCCCGGTCAGGTCGGCCGCGTGCAGGTTGGCCCCGTACAGGTTGGCCCCGGTCAGGTCGGCCGCGTGCAGGTCGGCCCCGGTCAGTGTGTTAATCGTGTCCTTATTCCACAGCACTTCGCCTGTTTCACGATGCAAAATCTTCATGTGACAATCTCCTATTGTGTTGTGTTTAGATACAAGCCGGAACTGGAAAGCACGCCTTAACCTCTTCCGGGACTTCACGCACTGCCAGCCGCGTCATAGCCTCATAAGCTATCGCGTGACACCCGGCATGTAGCGTGCCGTTAGCGTCAATACGATGCACGGTGAAGAGACCTACTGCGAATTTTGTGGCCGTTAGTTTCGCACGCTGTCGCATCGCATGACCATGTTGCGGCATGCGGTACGATCTAATGCCATGAGCGAATGGGCATTCGGTACCGCGTCGATGTTTGCAACGTGTCGCCTTTTGTGTGAGGTCTAGGCGCGCGCTTTTTAACAACGCTACCGACATACCGCACGATGGTACGGTCAAAACTCTCCCCGATGACGCGATAGCCGGCACGATTAAAACGGCGGCTGTCGGACGCGGCGGTATCGTATGTGCGGGGCTTGATGGTGAGTGTTGTGCTCATGGCTTTCTCCCATATTAAATCTTGGCGTGCGTTGTGCCGCTGTGCGCTGGTCATTGTGCGCCAGCCTGGATATTTAGCTTTCTTCATGACACCCTCGTAAGCTCAGACCACGCCAGCAATGTGCCGATTGGGAAAGGCGCGGAGTTTTCTTCGTGATACCACGCGCGTACCACGTCCTTGAATTGATCGCCAACCTTGCCCACAGTCTCAGTGCGTCCGTGAAGCTTAGTGCGTACCTCATGAGAGAAGACGAAGGGAATGCCGCGCGCGCTAGCAGCGTTCGCGGCCTGAAATTTGTGAGGCGCTGTCGACGATTAGGCTGAGTGTGCACATGACACCCTCGTAAATCTAAGCTCGCGGCGACTTGTGCGCCGCATTGCGCGCAAACGTCCTTGCGGCTTCCTTGTCGCTAAACGTAGCGACGTGAGAGACACGAGAGCCGACGCAATGACCGCGTGGATCACGAACGATGACGGCCGGGCGATATGAACCGTCATGAAGACGCATGGCGCTTGGATGTAATGTAACCATGGCTAGTTGCCCTCCTTAGAGTTTGCGCGGTGTTGCGCTTTGATGCCATTTGATGCGCGCGTTCTCTCGAATGGCATGGAGCCGCTTAAGTTCCTCAGTGGCATTCGGGCCGCGCCCGGCATAGCGCGCCTGACACGCGTCCTTACCGAACACGCGTTGCATTTCCGCCGCCCAATTGTCGTCGGCAATCTGGAAAGGCTTAAGCTCGGGAGTGTACGGGAAGCGCATTGGCGTTGACTCGTGTGTTGCTCATGTGACCTCGATCATCGCCGACTACGACATCGGCGGCATTACATCGCGCCGCAGCCGCCTGCCGCGCGATCAACAGATCATCGAGGATCATCATGAGGATGTCCGCGTCATCGAACTGGTCGGTGCGCATTCTTTTGCGACCATCGACTATGTGTCGCGGCGCCTCGCCGATAATCCGTCGCCGCTTCTGATCGTAGATTTCCGCCGCGTTGCCGCCGTCACCACCGCAGGCGGGCAGTTGCTGGCCGAGATCCTGCGCAGCCTCACCGCCGGCGCGGCGGCGGTGATCCTCACCGGTATCGATCGCGGCTCGCAAGTTTGGCTGACGCTTCATCCGCTCATCGGACAAATCGAGGGCGTGCGCTTTTTTGCGCTGCTCGACGAGGCCATCGAGTGGGCGGAGGATCAGGTCATTTTCCGCTATGGCGGCCACCTCGCCGCCAAGAATAGCTCTCACCTCAAGGAACAGGCCTTGCTGGCCGGCCTCAACGACGAGGAGCTTGCCAGTCTCGCTACGCTCGGCACGCCGCGCCAGTATCGCGCCGGACAGCGCATCATCGCCTCCGATGCGCCGGCCGCCTCGATTTTCTTCCTGCAAAGCGGCATGGTCAGCGTCAAGCTGCCGAGCGGCGTGCGGCTTGCGAGCCTCGACCAAGGCATGGAGTTCGGCGAAATGGCGTTGCTTGATGAGCGGCGGTCAGCCGACGTCTGGGCGGATACCGACGTGTCCTGTCTGGAACTGCCGATCGGGGAGTTCGACCGGTTCCGCCGCGAGCATCCGCATATTGGCGAGCGGATCGCGCGCAATCTTGCCGCTATCCTCGCCAAGCGGCTGATCCTCGCCAACGCCAAGATCAATGTGCTGAGCGCGTATTAGCGCCCGCTGGCTAAGAGCTGCGCGAAATAAGCGACCGTCTTGGTGTAGACCTGCGATGCGTTCCATTGCAGCAGCACCTGGAAATTGGCGGTGCCTTCGCCCCATGGCTGGCCGCGTTGCCAGCCGTAGCTTTTGAGGTAATTGGCGGTCGAAGCGAGCACGTCGGGCACGTCGTGGATCAGATCGCGGCGGCCGTTGCCGTTGAAGTCGACGGCGAATTTCAGATACGACGACGGCAGGAACTGCGTCTGGCCGATCTCGCCCGCCCAGGCGCCGTGCATTTCGCCAGGCGACATGTCGCCGCGATCGACGATGCGCAGCGCGGCGAGAAGTTCGCCGCGGAACTTGTCCGGGCGCCGGCAATCGTAAGCCAGCGTCGCCAGCGCGCGGATGGTCGGAAAGTTGCCGTCGTCGGCGCCGAAGTCGGTTTCCAGTCCCCAGATGGCGACGATCACAGCGCCGGGCACGCCGTATTGCTGCTCGATGCGGCCGAATAGCGCGCCGTATTGGGCGAGGAGCCGCCGGCCGCGCGCCAGCCGCGGCGGCACCATGCGGCCGGAAAACTCCTCGAAACTCTGGCGGAAAACACCCTGTGCGTGGTCACGCGCGACGATGGTCGGGTCGTAGGTCACGCCAGCGAGCGCCGATTGGATCGCGCGCTGCGAAATGCCGTTCGACGCGGCCTCCTGCTTGACGCCTTGGAGCCAAGTGCCGAAGTCGCCGCCGCAGGGCGCGGCGGCGCGTGCCGGCACGGCGCCCGCAGCAAACGTAAGGACGAAGCAGACCACCCTGAGCGATCGCATGCGGTATCCTATTGCCGCCGCTAGAGATCGGCTCGCTATGATGCCGTAGTGGCGCCGCTGCCGCCAGAGCGGTTTTTCAGGATCATGACGGCGCGTCGTGATAGCGGTCGGCGTCGTAGAGTTCGCGGAAAATCTTGGTGGAAATCAGGACCACCGCGATCGTGCTCAGACCCCCGATCAGCACCGAGGGAATGGTGCCGAACACGGCGGCTGCCGTGCCGGCGCGAAAAATACCGAGCTGGTTCGACGTGTTGGTGACCATCGAATTCACCGCATAGACGCGGCCGCGCATGTGGTCCGGCGTGCGCAGCTGCACCATGGTCTGACGGATCACGACACTGACCGTATCGGCGGCGCCGACCACAGCCAGTGCGGCCATGGCGAGAATGAAGCTCGGCGTCAGCGCAAAAACAATCGTCGCGATGCCATAGAGCGTCACGGTAGCGAACATGACGCGTCCGATGCGGTCGGAAATCGGCCAGCGCGCCAACAAGAGCGCGGTGGCGATGGCGCCGGCCGCGGGTGCTGCGCGCAATACGCCGAAACCGAGCGGCCCGGCGAGGTAAACGTCGTGCGCGAAGATCGGCAAGACGGCGGTGGGATTGCCGAGCACCACCGCGAACAAATCGAGCAGCACGGCGCCGAGTACGGCCTTTTGACTCCGCAGGAAGGTTAGCCCGCCGAATAGCGATTTGAGATCGATCGGCGGGCGCGCCGCGAGCTTGCGCTCCATGGCAATACCGAGCATGACTAGCCCGGCGGAAAGCCAAAGCACCGCGCAGACCGCAAATACCAAGGTCGGGCTGATCTCGATGAGAATGCCGCCGAGCGCCGGTCCGGCGACGATTGCGGCTTGCGAAGCGGACGTCGATCCGGCGATGGCGCGCGGCAGGAGATCGCCCGGAACGATGTTCGGCAGCACCGACTGCAGGCTCGGCTGCTCGAAAGCGCGCCCGGTGCCGACGACAAAGGCCATGGCGAGCAGGAGCCCGGGCGTAAGTTGCGCGCCGGCGCTCGCGGCCGCCAGAGCGGCGACCGCAATCGCCTCGATGAATTGCGCGGTGCATGCCACCCAGCGCCGGTCGTAGTGATCGGCGACGTGGCCGGTGAACACGAACAAGCCGACGGCGGGAATGAATTGCACGAGCCCGATCAGCCCCAGATGGAACGGGCTGTTGGTCAGCACGTACATCTGCCAGCCAACCGCGACGACTTGCGCCTGCTGCGCAATCGATGCGGCCACCCGCACATAGAGAAAGCGGACGTAAGCCGGATGGTGCAACAGCGACGGGGAGGTTGCCTGGGTCATTTGCGGCCCCGTTATAACCGGCATGGCCGCACTTGTGTCCCATCCTTGACAGCGTGGGACGGCGGCCCTAAATGCCCGCACTCGCCAAAAAACGGGACGATTTCGACCCGGTTCGGGTCTTATCGGTGCAAGTCTTGGCGGGGCCGTAGCTCAGTTGGGAGAGCGCCTCGTTCGCAATGAGGAGGTCAGGGGTTCAACTCCCCTCGGCTCCACCAGTCTTCACTCGCTGCACGAACTGCGGCTCGGCATGCTCCAGCTTGTTCCCGCAGCCGCAGTTCGCTAGTTTCTGCCATCCTTAACGCGAAACCCGATCCATGCGCGCCCTATTTCTGGTCATCGATTTAGCTTTGCAGCTTTACATCTGGATCGTGATCGCGATGGCGATCTTCTCCTGGCTCGTCGCCTTCAACGTGGTGAACACGCGCAACCACGTCGTCGCCATGATCGGCGACTTTCTTTATCGCATCACCGAGCCGGCGCTGCGTCCGATCCGCAACTTCCTGCCCAATCTCGGCGGCATCGATATTTCGCCGGTGATCTTGTTTCTGATCATTGTCTTTATCCGCTACGTGATCGCACTCTATATCTTGCCGAACGTATACTGAGACCCGTGACCGCCCTAATCATTGACGGCAGGGCGATCGCCGCCGATTTGCGTGCTGCGGTCAAGGCCGAGACACACCGTCTGAGCGCGGCGCACGGCATCGTGCCGGGGCTGGCGGTCGTTCTCCTCGGCGACAATCCGGCGAGCAAGACTTACGTCGCCAGCAAATCAAGCGCCGTGATCGAAGTCGGCATGCGGCCGTTCGACTACCAGCTTTCGGCCGATACCACCGAAGCCGACCTGCTGGCGCTGGTGCGGCGGCTCAACGCCGATCCGGCGGTCAGCGGCATTCTGGTGCAGCTGCCGTTGCCGCCGCAGATCAGCCCGACGCGCATCGTCGCCAGCATCGATCCCGACAAGGACGTCGACGGATTTCATCCGCTCAATGCCGGGCGGCTGATGACGGGGTTGCCGGCGCTGGTGCCGTGTACGCCGGTCGCCTGTATCAAGCTGATCAAGACGGTGCATTCCTCGCTCGCGGGCATCGATGCGCTGATGGTCGGGCGCTCGCACATTGTCGGCAGTCCGCTGGCGCAAATGCTGCTCAATGAGAACGCGACCGTCACCATCGCCCATACGCGCACGCGCCATCTGCCCGATCTGTGCCGGTGCGCCGAGCTGCTCTGCGTAGCGATCGGCGATGCCGAGTTCATCCGCGGCGATTGGATCAGGTCGGGCTCAACCGTGATCGATGTCGGCATCAATCGTGTGACCGGCGCCAGCGGCAAATCCCGCATCGTCGGCGACGTGAATTTTGCCGAAGCTGTCGAAGTCGCCGGCGCGATTACGCCGGTGCCCGGCGGCGTCGGGCCGATGACGATCGTCTGTCTTTTGGTCAATACGTTGCGCGCGGCCTGCGCGCAGGCCGGGCTGCCGGCGCCGGCGGTCTGAGAACAGACGACAGACGACAGACGACAGATAAGAAGAGTTGTCCTCTATCCGTCCTCCGTCATCTGTCTTCCGTCGTCTGATTTCAGCTATTCCAGCCGAACGCGACCTTGTCGAGCACGCGGCTGCCGAATTTCTCGGAACTGCGCGCCACCGCCTTGCCGCCGAGCGCGCGGTAAAACTCGACCGCGTTCTCGTTCTCCGACAGTGCCCACACGATCAGCGATTTGAGCGCGCTCTGCGCCAAGTCGCGGCGCGCGGCGGTGAACAGCCGGCGGCCGAAACCGAGTCCCTGGAATTCCGGCCGCAGATAAAGTTCGTAGATCTCGCCGTCGTAATAGAGACTGCGGGCGCGATTGCGCCCGTAATTGGCATAGCCCGCGATCTTGTCGCCGAATTGCAGGAGCGCGATGCGACTGCCTTTGCGGATGGCCGAGTCCCACCACGCCGGGCCGCGACGGTTGATGAGCTTTTCCAGTTCGGCGCCCGGTATGATGCCCTGATAGGCGGTCCGCCATGCCTCATCATGGGCATCCGCCACCGCGCCGGCATCGCAGGCGCGGGCGCGACGGATTTCGATGAGGATGGTGCTCATGATGCGATGCTCGTCCTGCGGCTCGTCAAGCGATTCACCATGCAATCAAAGCAAGCGGTTCTGCGGCCTTCAAGGCTTTTGATTCACCGTCGGTTAACCATGTGGATTATTAGCGAAAAGACTTGGTGCTGACCATCGGCGCAAGCGCGAAAACGCACGGCCCATGCGCAATCTGGGCGCGCTGTTGCAATCGCGTCACGGTTTCCGGATAATCGCGCGGCGCGGCGCGTAACATGTCGCAAAATGTGACAGGTTGGGTCTTCCGTCCGCATCCGGCATAGCGCCTGGTGCGTGAAAGAGCTCGCGCTTAGACGCGCTCGGCTTCTTTGCGCCGCTCGTCGCGCTTGCGCTCGATCGGATCGAGCAGCTTCTTGCGCAGCCGGATCGATTTCGGCGTCACTTCGACCAATTCGTCGTCCTCGATATAGGCAAGCGCCTTTTCCAGCGTCATGCGGATCGGCGGCGTGAGCCGGATCGCCTCGTCCTTGGCGTGAGTGCGGATATTGGTCAGCTTCTTGCCCTTGAGCACATTGACTTCGAGGTCGTTGCCGCGCGTGTGCTCGCCGACGATCATGCCGCGATAGACCTTCCAGCCAGGCTCGATCATCATCGGGCCGCGGTCTTCCAGATTCCACATCGCATAGGCGATGGCTTCGCCCTGGTCGGTCGAGATCAACACGCCGTTGCGCCGGCCGACGATCTCGCCGCGATACGGGCCGTAGGCGTGAAACAACCGATTCATCACCGCGGTGCCGCGCGTGTCGGTGAGCAGTTCGCCCTGATAACCGATCAGCCCGCGGGTCGGCGCATAGAAGGTGAGCCGCACACGGCCGCCGCTGGACGGCCGCATCTCGACCATCTCGCCTTTGCGCTCGGCGAGCTTTTGCACGACCACGCCGGAATGCTGCTCGTCGACGTCGATGACGACTTCCTCGATCGGTTCGAGCAGATCGCCCGAGGGACCGTGCTGGAACAGAACCTTCGGCCGCGATACCGCCAGCTCAAAACCCTCGCGCCGCATCGTCTCGATCAGAATGCCGAGCTGCAATTCGCCGCGGCCGGCGACCTCCATGGAGTCTTCTCGACCGATTCGGAAATCCGCAGCGTCACGTTGCCCTCCGCCTCGCGCAGGAGGCGGTCGCGGATCACCCGGCTTTGCACCTTGTCACCCTCGGTGCCGGCGAGCGGAGAGTCGTTGATGCGAAAGGTCATGGTCAGGGTCGGCGGATCGATCGGCTGCGCCGGCAGCGGCTCGGTCACTTCGGGCGCGCACAGCGTATGCGAAACGAACGCTTCCGGCAGGCCGGCGATAGAGACGATGTCGCCGGCAAAACCCTCATCGATCGGCGCCCGCTCCAGCCCGCGGAAGGCAAGCACTTTGGTCACGCGGCCTTCCTCGATCAGGGCGCCGTGGCGGTCGAGCACCTTGACCGGTTGATTGGGTTTGACCGAGCCCGAACTGATGCGGCCGGTGACGATGCGGCCGAGATAGGGATTGGCTTCGAGAATGGTGCCCAACATGCGGAACGGGCCGTCCTCGACCTGCGGCGGCGCGACATGGCGGATGACGAGATCGAACAGCGGCGCCATGCCTTTGTCCTTCGGTCCGGCGGCGTCGGAGGCCATCCAGCCTTGCTTGGCGGAGCCGTAGAGGATCGGGAAATCGAGCTGCTCTTCGGTCGCGTCGAGTGCGGCGAACAGATCGAACACTTCGTTGGCGACTTCCGCCGGCCGGGCGTCGGAGCGATCGACCTTATTGATGATGACGATCGGTTTGAGCCCGACCTTGAGCGCCTTCGACACCACGAACTTGGTCTGCGGCAGCGGCCCCTCGGCGGCATCGACCAGCACCAGCACGCCGTCCACCATATTGAGGATGCGCTCGACCTCGCCGCCGAAATCGGCGTGGCCCGGGGTGTCGACGATATTGATGCGGGTGTCGTGCCACACCAGCGAAGTCACCTTCGACAGGATGGTGATGCCGCGCTCGCGTTCGAGATCGTTCGAATCGAGCGCGCGCTCGGCCACCCGCTGATTTTCGCGGAACGCGCCCGATTGCTGCAGCAGGCGGTCGACCAGCGTGGTTTTGCCGTGGTCGACATGGGCGATGATGGCGATGTTGCGGAGATTCATGGGTTATTCGTTAAACCGTTACGGGCCCCGAAGGGGCCCGTGAATTGCGAGCCGTATATAGTCGAGAATCGCAGAGAAGCAATCGGTTACGCGGCGGCAGCCTTGGCGCCTGTCCCGGTGCCTGTCGCCGGGGCTGCGGCGGCGCCGGCATGGTCGATGATCGCGGCGCGCCGCGCGGCAATGGTGAAGCGCAGCTGATCGAGCGCAAAGGCAAAGGACATGCGCACCGTGTCGTCGAATTCCTCGTGTTCGCTCTGGTGAATGATCGCAATCACGAGGTTGTCGGCGTCGATCTGAAGCTGCCCGATCGTCTCCAAGGTCTGGGCGGCATGCGCCTTGCGCACCAGATGGAGCACGCGTTGCAGAAGCCTTAAGCGCCGTGTGCGGCTGCCGCTGGTCAGATAGGTCGCGACGCCGGCGAGCGCCGATCCGAATATCGGGAAGATCAGCAGGCCGTAAAAAATGGCGTCGCCGTATTTGTCGAAGAACGATTGCTGGCTGTCCGAAAGATAGGCGAGCGCACCAGGGTGGACGACGACGTCGGCATCCTTGTCGGTCGACGGCGCCGCGATCTTTATCTCGCCGGGCAGCGCGGCGGCGAGCGCCTGACGTGACGAATAGATGACCTTGGACAGAGCGCCGATGACGGATTCGCTATAGGATCTTCGCGCCACCAAAAATTCGGGAAAGCTGAGACTTTTGAGGCTGTCCGCGGGCATCGGCGGATTGCCGCCGAAAGTCCCGGCGTCGATGTCGACGGAGTCGAAGGCCGGATGCCGCTTGGCGATGCCGTCGGCCTGATCGATCTCGATGAAGGTCGGCGGGTTGCCGTTCACGGTGGCCGCCGCCACCGCGCCGGAAATGGCCCGCCCCGTCGCCGCGCCGGCCACGAACAGCGCATCGATCTGATTGTTCTTGATGGCGTCGGCAAGTTTGTCCGGGTCGATCTGCAACACCGTCACCTCGGTCAGCGGGACGCCGTAGTGACTCAGCACCAGCTCGAGCAGACCGGTCGTCGCCTCATTGCCGGTGACGACGCCGACGCGTTTGGCGAAAAGTTGCGACACCTTTGCAAACTTGCCGCCATCGTCGCTGTTGTCACTATCGTCGCTATCCTCGCTCTTGGCGCTCTTAGCGCTCTTAGCGCTCTTGGTACTCTTGGTAGTCTTGACGTTTTTCGAATTCTTGGCGCTTTTGTCGGCACTGCCGGCACTGGCGGTCTTGCCGCCGCTGCCGCCCTTTGCGGCCGTGGCGCTATTGCCGACCGCGCCCTTGGTCGCGGCGGCGGATGCTGGAAGCATCAGCGCCATCACGTTCTGGCGGACAATGGTGATCACCGGCCAACTGAGCGAGTCATCGAGATTGCTCGGTAGAATAGCGAGATCGGCTTCGCCTTTGCTCATCGCTTGCGCGGTTTCCTTCGACTGCTGCGTCGGGACGATCTGCAAAGAAAACCGGTGGTGATTTTTGACGATCTGACTGGAGAGCGCCTTGACAAACTTGCTGTCTAGCGGCCCGGCCGCAATCCGCATACGGTCGGCTTCGGTAGTGACATAGAAGCCCGCCCACACCGTAGCGCCAAGCATAATGGTTCCGAGAAAGGCGACGAGCCAAGTGTGACGCAGAAACATTCGCACTCGGTTGCGCACCATATGTTCAAGCGATTCGATACTCATGGAAAAACCCGATGAGCGGGTAGACGTGGCCGCAGCCGAGTCCATCCCGCTTGGCCCGCCGGGACGCCAAAAAAGCCAAAGCCTCATGGCCGATTGTGTTGCAAAAGTCGTTTTGCACTGGTGATCAAAAATTCTGCGGGCTACAGGCGCGGCTTTCGTGTAAAGATGTGAGGGACCTCATCGCCTCACGTTAAACTCACAGGCGACTTCGGTAACGCGAGTGAGGCTACACGAATCGGCAATCACTTGCCGTTTCGTAATTTCGCGAAAAATTAGGCGCTCTCCAACTTTCGACTTTTGCAACACTATCGGCCAGAGGCGGACGATGCGGGAGCGACATGGTTAATCCTAACACGGCGCGCCGGCCTTGACTCCATGGCGCAAGCGCATTCGACGCTCAACCGGTCCATTGGTTAATCGCGGGAGCAATCAATATTGCCCGGACTTATGGCTTGACTTTGACATGCCGCGACCCCGGCAAGGTCCGGCGCAATCACGCCCCGGCAGGACGGCTCCACGGGCCAGAGCGAAAGCCGGCCGGCATGGCTCGGCGCACCATGAGCATTTCGCCGATGGTTTCGGAGGTCACGAGCCCGATCAGCCGGTCTGATGCATCGACGATGCCGACGGCAGGCGCCCGCTTTTCCTGCAACAAGCGGAACGCCTCGTCGAGACAGTGGCGATGGCCAAGCGTCGGCATTTGCGCCGTCATGGCTTCGGCGACCTTGGCGTCCGGTCCGTGTTGCTTGAGCGCGCGGATGAGATCGTTGCGCGCCAGCACGCCAACCGGCCGCCCGGCGCCGTCCACCACGGGGAACTCGCCCTGGCTGGTGCGCAGCAGCGTCTCCACCGCGGCGTCGACATGCTCGTCGGGGGTCAGCGTGGCGAATTGGGTCAGCATCGCCGCGGTCACCGGCACGCCGCGCGATACAGCGCGGATCGCCACCAGATGCGCTTCGGAAGAGGCGGCGAGATAGACGAAGATGGCGATGAAGATCAGCAATGGATTGCCGAACAGGCCGAGAAAGCCGAGCAGGAACGCCACCCATTGGCCGATCGCCGCCGCGATCTCCGTAGCGCGGACATAGCCGAAGCGGCTCGCCAGCAAGGCACGCAGCACGCGCCCGCCGTCCATCGGAAAGGCCGGGATCAGGTTGAACACGGCGAGGAATACGTTCACCGCGGCAAGCCGGTCGACCATGCTCGTGCTCGTACTTTCGAGCGCGACCAGGTGGTTGAGCTCGAGATTGGCGCCAACGGCGAAAACCAACAGCGCGGCGATCGCGACGTTGACGGCCGGCCCGGCAATGGCGATGAGAAATTCCTCGCTCGGCTTTTCCGGAATGCGCTCGAGCCGCGATACGCCGCCGATCGGCAGCAAGATCACGTCGGGCGTCGCGACGCCGAAGGCGCGCGCAGTAAAGATGTGCCCGAACTCGTGCAGCAATACGCAAAGAAACAGCAGCAGCAGGAATTCAAGCCCGTTCCAGGCTTGCTGCGGGCCTCCCGAAATGTAGCTGACGGCGAAAATCCAGGCGAGAAACAACAGGAATGTCACATGGACGCGGACCGCGGTGCCGGCGACGGACCCGATGTTCAACGACCAGCCCATGACGGCCTCCTGGCGACAGCCCTTGAGAACCTCGCGCCTTGCGGCTTTGTTTGCTAGGTATGGTCTGAGCCGCGCTTTTGCGAGAGTGGCAGTGGCAGTGGCCGCATCGCCTGACTGACGGAGCGTCGAGGTCACCTCGTCCACTCATGACGCCCCGCGGCTTGACCCAGCGCGACATCAAGCTCGCCGAGGCGATGGACAGAAGTGGCCGGCTAACGGCCGCCTTGCGACCGCCGCCTTTCGGGGCCATGTTGGCCGTCGGGTGCAGTCGGGCCCTCGCGGGAGGAATCAATGGGTTTTTGGCAGCAGACCGCCACTTGGCCGGACTTTTCCTGGCCGGATTTTGCGGCTTTGAGCCGCCGGTTCGCCGCCGACGAAGCGAGCCTGCGCCGCAAATTCTGGCGCAAGCTGTTGGGCGAGGCGGCGAGCATTCCGCATGTGGAAGACCTGCTCACGGCGTATTACTGCGCCTTCGACCGCCATACGCCGCTCTATGTGAAGGGCGTGCTGGTTGGCGCCATCGTCTATTTTGCGGTGCCGGACGATTTGATCCCCGATACGCTGCTCGGCCTTGCCGACGATGCCGCTTTGCTTGCCGTGGCTTTCAAGCTTGTCTCCTCGCATATCAAGCCGGAGCACCGGCAGGCGGCGCAAAGCATGCTGGCGCGGCTGCGCGAGGAAGGCTTACGGCCGTAATACGATCTTGCCCATCACCCTGCGGTCGGCGATGGCGTTGAGCGCGGTGGCGATCTCCGCCAATGGATAGACCGCCTGCACATGGGCGCTGAGCCTGCCGTCCGCGCACCACCGCACGATGTCTTTCATCAAAGCATGCTGCGCTTGCGGCTCGCGTTTGACCCAGGTGCCCCACAGCACGCCGCGAATATCGCAGCTTTTCAGAAGCACCAGATTGAGCGGCAGCTTGGGGATTTCCCCGGCTGCGAAGCCGACCACGAGATAGCGGCCCTCCCAGGCGAGCGCGCGCATCGCCGGCTCCGCATAACGACCGCCGACCGGATCGTAGATCGCGTCGATGCCGTGCTCGCCGCCGAGTTTCTTGAGTGCGCCGCGCAAATCCTCGCTGGCATAGTTCACCGTCGCGTCGGCGCCATGGTCGCGGGCAAAAGCGAGCTTGTCGTCCGATGACGCACAGGCGATCACGCGCGCGCCCATGATCTTGCCGATCTCGATGGCCGCGAGCCCGGTTCCGCCGGCGGCGCCAAGCACGGCCAACGTCTCGCCGGATTTGAGTTCGGCGCGCTCGCGCAGCGCATAAAGCGTCGTACCATAAGCGACGGTAAGGCCGGCGGCGCGGTCGAAATCGAGCCGGTCTGGAATTTTCACGAGCTGTTGCGCCGGCACGGAAACCGCTTCGCGCGCCGCGCCCCAACCGATATTGCCGATGACGCGGTCGCCCGGAGCAATGCCGGTCACGCCGGTACCGATGGCTTCGACTATTCCCGCGAACTCCGCCGCCGGAGAGAAGGGGAACGGCGGCTTGTGCTGGTATTTGCCGGCGATGATCAACGTGTCGAAGAAATTGAGCGCCGCCGCTTTGACCCGCACCACGGCCTCGCCGGGTCCGGCGCGGGGCTCCTCGACATCGGCGAGTTCAAGTTGGTCGGGCGTGCCATACCGGGTGCACAAAATAGCTTTCATGATTCGATCGACCGTCATTGCGTGCGAGCCGCAAGCGCGCCCGGACCTCATAACCATGAAACATGCGCATTGTGGAAGTGTCTGCGCCGTTGCGCGGCGGCCGGCGTCGCTATTGAGCCCCCTCTGGCCACTCCTATCTCATTCCATTTCCGGCAGAATTGGATTAAACTTGACAAACTTGGTATTCAGGGAGGGGGCGATTCCAGGGCCATATGCGCATGCATCGACGATGGCAGCTTATCTTTTTGCTGTTCATTACGGCGGCATTCGCCGTTCCGGCGGTCGCTCAGCAGCCGGCCGCGCCGCAGCCGGCCTCGCCCACGGCGCCGCCCAAGCCGAAACCCAAACCTAAGCCAAAGCCGGCTGCCGCGGCTGAGAAACCTGCACCTGCGCCGGCGAAGCCGGCGGCGGCTGCGGGGACCCAGCCGAAGCTTCTTGGCCAGTACGCCGATTGGGGCGCCTATACCGCATCTCCCGGCGGGAAGAAGATTTGCTTCACCATCGCCAAGCCGGCGTCCGAGGAGACCAAGCCGCCCAACCGACCGCGTAATCCGATTTACATGTTCATTTCCACGCGGCCGGACGACAAAGTCACCAATGAGGTCTCGATCATTGCCGGCTATCCGTTCAAGCCTGGGTTCGAGGCCAGCGCGCAAATCGGCTCGACGACCTTCCCGCTCTATACCCAGCAGGACGGAGCCTGGATCAAGAACGCGACCGAAGAAGCGCAGATGGTCGATGCCATGAAGACGGGCGATACCGTGATCGTCAAAGGCGAGTCGGCAAAGGGCACGCAAACGACCGACACCTACAATATGAAGGGCGTTTCGCAGGCCCTCGACCGCGTTGCGCAGGAATGCAAGTAAAAGACATTCCGTGCGCAAGCCGGAATTGAGCTACACCGATTTGCACTTTCGCTACTGTCGGCCGCCTGACATCCGCCCTATTTACTGCTGAACGGCGCTGACGCCGTGTCCACTGGACCGTGAGTGTTTTCATTGACCGCTCCGCTCGCCGAGACCGCCACTGCGGCGCCGTTTGTCGAGAAGCAACCGCTTGCGCCCTATGCGCCGCCGGAGCGTCCCTCGCTGGTCGGCATGCCGCGCGCGGCGCTGGCCGAGGCGCTTGACAATATCGGTGTGCCGGAACGGCAGCGCCGCATGCGCGTCCAGCAGATTTGGCACTGGCTCTATGTGCGCGGCGCGCAAGAGTTCGACGCAATGACCACCTTGTCGAAGGAGTTGCGCGCGGGCTTGGCGAAAGGTTTCACTCTGGTGCGGCCCGAAATCGCCGCCGAGCAGGTTTCCGTCGACGGCACGCGCAAATGGCTCATCCGCCTGCCCGGCGAATTCCGCGGCACGCCGCACGAGGTCGAATGCGTCTACATTCCGGAGGCCGACCGCGGCACCCTGTGCATTTCGAGCCAGGTCGGCTGCACGCTGAACTGCACGTTTTGCCACACCGGCACGCAGCGGCTGGTGCGCAATCTGACGGCGGGCGAAATCGCCGGTCAGGTGGTTTTGGCGCGCGACCGGCTGGGCGATTGGAGCCCCGCCGGCGGCAGGGGCGAAAGCGAGCCGGAAAAGCGCCTCGTCTCCAACATCGTCGTGATGGGGATGGGCGAGCCGCTCTACAATTTCGAGGCGGTGCGCGACGGGCTCAATGTGATTGCCGATGGCGACGGCCTCAGCATCTCGAAGCGCCGGATCACATTGTCGACGTCCGGCGTCGTGCCCAATATCGCGCGGGCCGGCGCGGAGATCGGCTGCATGCTCGCGGTGTCGCTGCATGCCGTAACCGACGAGTTGCGCGAGCAATTGGTGCCACTGAACCGCAAATATCCGCTGCGGGAGCTGCTCGACGCCTGCCGCAACTATCCGGGCGTCTCCAACGCGCGGCGCATCACCTTCGAATATGTCATGCTCAAAGGCGTCAACGATTCGCTTTCCGACGCCAAGGCGCTCGTTCGACTGCTCAAGGGCATTCCGGCCAAGATCAACCTGATCCCGTTCAATCCGTGGCCAGGCACGACCTACGAGTGTTCCGACTGGGAGCAGATCGAGAAGTTCTCCGAGATCGTCTTCGCCGCCGGTTATGCCTCGCCGGTGCGCACCCCGCGCGGCCGCGACATTCTCGCCGCCTGCGGCCAGCTTAAAAGCGCGACCGAAAAGCTTTCCGCCTGCGAGCGCCTGGCGCTGCGCGCCATGGCGCTGACGGATTGAACCCAATTCGGGACGCGCGCCAGCCATGACCGCTCTGTTCCGCGTCGTGATGATGTTTGTCGGCTATGTCTGGGCCTGCATCGCCGCGTCGCTGGTGCTTGCGCTGGGCACGCTAACGCCGCAATGGGACGATCTGTTCGCCTCGCTCGGCGTGCAGTCGCCGCACGCGCAGTCGGCGGCGATGTGGACCGTTGTCGGCTTCGCCGCCTTCATCATCTTCGTCGTCGGGTTTTTGCCGATGCTTCTCGTCATCGTCATCGCCGAAGGTTTTGCCTTACGCTCGGTCGTCGTCTATGGCGTGATCGGCGCCGCGCTGGCGCTGGCGATGGCTTACGGCCTTGATTTTGCCGGTTATGTCGCGCCCGCCGGCACCGACATCGCCCGCGAACGCGAAGTGTTTGCCGCGGCGGGCATCGCCGGCGGTCTGGTCTATTGGCTGTTCGCCGGCCGCAAAGCCGGCTTCTGGAAGTGAGCGCAAAGAGCTGACATGAACCGGACCGGACTTACGGTCGCGCTCGCCATCGGCTTTGTCGCGGCTGTGATATGCGCGGTCGATCCGCAGCTCGATCTCGATCTTTCCGCACTAAGCTTCAATTCGAAAAATCACATGTTCGACGTCAATGGGCAGATGTGGGTGCAGCATACGCGCGCGGCGGCGCGGCTGATCGTCACTTTGCTCGTGCTGCCGGCCTTCCTCAGCGTCATCGCCAAGCTGGTCTGGCCGCGGCGGCCGATGTTGATCGAGGCGCGCGCCGCGCTGTTTCTGATCGCTACACTGGCGCTCGGCCCCGGCCTTCTCACCAACGTCATCCTCAAGGACCATTGGGGCCGGCCGCGTCCGATCGACGTTCAGGAATTCTACGGCGATTACCGCTTCGTGCCGTGGTGGGAGCCGCGCGGCGGCTGCCCGAACAATTGCTCATTCATCGCCGGCGAACCTTCCGGCGCGTTTTGGACGCTGGCGCCGGCGGCGCTGGCGGCACCGGAATTGCAGCCGCTGGCCTATGGCGCGGCGCTCGCCTTCGGCGCCGGCGTCGGCGTGTTGCGCATTGCCGCGGGCGCCCATTTTTTCTCCGACGTGGTCTTTGCCGGCGTGTTCACGTACCTGTTGATATGGCTCCTGCACGGCCTGATCTATCGCTGGGGCGCGACCCGCATCGACGAGGCGGCGGCCGAACGCCGCCTGGCCGAAGCCGGCGAGGCGCTCGCGGCACGGCTGCAGCGGCTGATTGGCCATATGAGCAAAAAGTCGTGAGCATTTCGCCACGCTTGCGTCGGACCGCCACGCCCCTATAGTCCGCGCGCATTTCGGGCGGGCAGCCGCCTTTGACGTTAAGGATTTTCCATGCCCGCGGGCGGCAACAAAGACGTGAAAAAAGTGGTGCTGGCCTATTCCGGCGGGCTCGACACGTCGATCATTCTCAAATGGCTGCAGACGACCTATGGCTGCGAGGTCGTTACCTTCACGGCCGATCTGGGCCAGGGCAAGGAGCTCGAGCCGGCGCGGCAAAAGGCGCTCGCGCTGGGCATCAAGCCGCAGAACATCTTCATCGAGGATTTGCGCGAGGAATTCGTCCGCGACTACGTGTTTCCGATGTTCCGCGCCAATGCGCTCTACGAGGGCCAGTATCTGCTCGGCACCTCGATCGCGCGGCCGCTCATTGCCAAGAAGCAGATCGAGATCGCCGAGAAGGTCGGCGCCGACGCCGTCGCCCATGGCGCGACTGGCAAGGGCAACGATCAGGTGCGGTTCGAGCTGGCCTATTACGCGCTGAAACCCGACGTGAAAGTCATCGCGCCGTGGCGAGAATGGGATTTCAAGTCACGCGAGGCGCTCATCGCCTTCGCCGAGCAGAACCAGATTCCGATCGCCAAGGACAAGCGCGGCGAGGCGCCGTTCTCGACCGACGCCAATCTGTTGCACACCTCGTCCGAGGGCAAAGTGCTGGAAGATCCTGCGGGGGAAGTGCCGGATTACGTTTATTCGCGCACCGACGATCCGGAAAAGGCGCCGGATAAGCCGGCTTATGTCACAGTCGACTTCGAGCGCGGCGACCCGGTCGCGCTCGACGGCAAGAAGCTCACGCCGGCGGCGCTGCTGACGGCACTCAATGCGCTCGGCAAAAAGCACGGCATCGGCCGGCTCGATCTGGTCGAGAACCGCTTCGTCGGCATGAAGTCGCGCGGCATGTACGAGACGCCGGGCGGCGCCATTTTGCTCGCCGCGCATCGCGGCATCGAATCGATCACGCTCGACCGCGGCGCGGCGCATCTGAAGGACGAACTGATGCCGAAATATGCGGAGCTGATCTATTACGGCTTCTGGTTCGCGCCGGAGCGCGACATGCTACAGGCGGCGATCGATAAGAGCCAGCAATTTGTCACCGGCCAAGTGCGGCTCAAGCTCTACAAGGGCAATGTCGGCGTGGTCGGCCGCGACAGCAAATATTCGCTCTACGATCAGGACCTGGTCACGTTCGAGGACGGCAAGGTCGCCTACGACCAGCGCGACGCCGAAGGCTTTATCCGGCTCAATGCGCTACGGCTCCGCACGCTCGGGCAGCGGAAACGGAAGCTGAAATTGTAGCCTGTCATTCTGGGGCGCGCCGAAGGCGCGAGCCCAGAATCCATAATCGCGATCGATTATTGTCTTGCGCAGACCGTGATTATAGATTCCGGACTTGCCGCTGTGCGGCAATCCGGAATGACGCCTACACCTGCCGCTCGACCAGCGCGCGCTTGATCTCGGCGATGGCTTTGGCCGGATTGAGGTGCTTGGGGCAGGCCTTGGCGCAATTCATGATGGTGTGGCAGCGATAGAGCCGGAACGGGTCTTCCAGATGGTCGAGCCGCTCGCCGGTCGCCTCGTCGCGGGAATCCACGATCCAGCGCTGCGCCTGGAGGAGCGCCGCCGGGCCGAGATAGCGGTCGGAATTCCACCAATAGCTCGGGCACGAGGTTGAGCAGCAGGCGCACAAAATGCACTCGTAGAGCCCGTCGAGCTTTTGCCGGTCGTCGTGGCTCTGCCGCCATTCGGTGCGCGGCGTCGGCGATACGGTTTGCAGCCACGGCTGGATCGCGGCGTGCTGGGCGTAGAAATTGGTCAGGTCGGACACCAGATCCTTCACCACCGGCTGGTGCGGCAGCGGATAAAGCCGCACCGCGCCGTTGATCTCTCCCATCGATTTGGTGCAGGCGAGCGTGTTGGTGCCGTCGATATTCATGGCGCAGGAGCCGCAAATGCCTTCGCGGCAGGAGCGGCGGAAGGTCAACGTGGCGTCGATGTTGTTCTTAAGCCAAATCAGCGCGTCGAGCACCATCGGCCCGCAGTCTTTGGTGTCGACGTAATAGGTGTCGATGCGCGGATTGCGGCCATCGTCCGGATTCCAGCGATAGATGCGATATTCGCGCTCGGCCTCCGCCTTCGGCGAATGCGGCCAAGCCTTGCCTTGCTCGACCTTGGAATTCTTCGGCAGCGTGAATTGGACCATCGGAACCTCAATAAACCCGCTTAATAGACCCGTTTTTTGGGCTCGATATAGGATACGTCGTTGGTCAACGTGTAGGCGTGCACCGGCCGGTAGTCGATGTTTACTTTGCCGGTCGCGGAATCGAGCCAGGACAGCGTGTGCTTCATCCAGTTGTGGTCGTCGCGCTCGGGAAAATCCTCGCGCGCATGCGCGCCGCGGCTTTCGGTGCGGTTGACCGCTGAATCCATGGTGACCACGGCCTGCTCGATCAGATTGGCGAATTCCAGCGTCTCGATCAGGTCGGAATTCCAGATCAGCGAGCGGTCGGACACGTGCACGTCGTCGATGCCGTCATAGACGTTGTGGATGAGCTTTGAACCTTCCTGCAATATTTCGCCGGTGCGGAACACGGCGCAATTGCTCTGCATGACGTGCTGCATCTTGGCGCGCAATTGCGCGGTCGGCGTGCCGCCGGAGGCATTGCGGAATTTGTCGAGCCGCGACAGCGAGCGTTCGGCGGAATCTTTGGGGAGTTCCGGATGTTTGTCGTTCGCCGTGAGGGTTTCGGCGCAACGCAACGCCGCGGCGCGGCCGAACACAACGAGATCGATCAGCGAATTCGAGCCGAGCCGGTTGGCGCCGTGCACCGAGACGCAGGCCGCCTCGCCGAGCGCCATCAGCCCGGGCACGACGTGGTCGGGATTGCCGTCTTTCTTGATCAACGCCTCGCCGTGATAGTTGGTGGCGACGCCGCCCATATTGTAGTGCACCGTCGGCACGATCGGCACCGGCTCGCGGGTGAGATCGACGCCGGCGAAAATCCGCGCCGATTCGGTGATGCCGGGCAGCCGCTCGGCGAGAATTTGCGGATCGAGATGGTCGAGGTGCAGGAAGATATGATCCTTCTTCGGCCCGACGCCGCGGCCCTCGCGGATTTCAATCGTCATGGCGCGCGACACCACGTCGCGCGAGGCGAGGTCTTTGGCTGACGGCGCATAGCGCTCCATGAAGCGCTCGCCCGAGGCATTGACCAGATAGGCGCCTTCGCCGCGCGCGCCTTCGGTGATCAGCACGCCGGCGCCATAGACGCCGGTCGGGTGGAACTGCACGAATTCCATGTCCTGGAGCGGCAGGCCGGCGCGCAGCACCATGGCGTTGCCGTCGCCGGTTTGGGTATGCGCGCCGGTGCACGAGGCATAGGCGCGGCCGTAGCCGCCGGTGGCGATGATCGTCATCTGTGCGGCAAAGCGATGGATCGAGCCGTCGTCGAGATTGATCGCGACGACGCCGCGGCAGCGCCCGTCCTCGTCCATCATCAGATCGATGGCGAAATATTCGATGAAGAACTCGGTCTGATGGCGCAGCGCTTGGCCGTACATGGTATGCAGCATGGCGTGGCCGGTGCGGTCGGCGGCGGCGCAAGTGCGCTGCGCGGTGCCCTTGCCGTAATGGGTGGTCATGCCGCCGAATGGGCGCTGATAGATCTTGCCGTCTTCGCGGCGCGAGAACGGCAGTCCCCAATGCTCCAGCTCGTACACCGCTTCCGGCGCGTTGCGGCACATATATTCGATGGCGTCCTGGTCGCCGAGCCAGTCCGAGCCCTTCACGGTGTCGTACATGTGCCAGCGCCAGTCGTCCTCGCCCATATTGCCGAGCGCGGCGGCAATGCCGCCCTGCGCCGCCACCGTATGCGAGCGCGTCGGAAACACCTTGGTGATGCAGGCGGTGCGCAAACCGGCTTCGCTGCAGCCGACCACCGCGCGCAAGCCGGAGCCGCCGGCGCCGATGACGACGACGTCGTAGGCGTGGTCTTCGAGCGGGTAGGCGCGGCCGTTGACGGCGGGAGCGGTGCCGCCGTTTTTGCCGCCGTTTGCTCCATTCTCTGCCATGCTCACAATCCGAACGATAGCTTGAGGATGCCGTAGACCGCGGCAAGCCCAACGGCGATGGTGAAGAACGTATTGGCCATCAGCAAGGTGAGCTTGGCCGACTCGTCGTGCACGTAGTCCTCGATGATCACCGCCATGCCGATCCGCATATGGACGGTGATCGAGAGGACGAACAGCAGCATGATGATGGCGACGGCGGGCGAGCCGAGAATTTGCGCCACCGCGGCCTGATTGCGGCCAAGCAGCGTGATCAGAATAATCACCGCCGCGATGGTCAGCGGAATATTGGCGACCGCCGTGAGCCGCTGATGCCAAAAGTGCTCGGTGCCCGATTTGGCCGCGCCGCGGCCAAGCACCCGCGCCAGCGGCGTGCGGATATGCCGGGGCGCGCTCATGACGAGCCTCCCATGGTGAGCAAGACGAAAATCCACAAAATGATCGTGATCGCGATCGAACCGATCAGGTTGGCGGCGACGAGCCACTCGCGCTCGTTCGGGCCGAGGCCGCGGCCGGTGTCCCAGATCAGATGGCGGATGCCGCCGAGCATGTGATGGATCAGCGCCCAGGTGTAACCGAACAGAATCAGGCGCCCGACGAGTGAGCCGGCAAACCATTGAAATCTGGCATAGGCATTCGGACTGGCGGCAGCAAGCAGCCACCAGGCCAACAGCAGCGTGCCGAAATAGAGGCCGAACCCGGTGAGACGATGAACGATCGACATCATCATCGTCAGCATCGGGCGGTAGATTTGCAGGTGCGGTGACAGCGGCCGCTCGGCAGGGGTTTTTGCTTCGAGCGAACGTATCTCGGCCATAAGCATCATCCGGGAATAGCTCGACAAGCGCGCCGAGCTTGGAGACCGTTCCTACCCAATCCCTGCGCGTGCCGCAATGCAACACCGCACAAATCCGGACATGGGATAACGTGATATTTCGTACAACACGAAAGAATAGCGTTGAGCCTTTCAATAACAATGGGCAATATCTTAAGTTTGATTTCGCAAAACGCGAAGGCAGGGTTATTCCCATGCGGTTCGATCTGGCCGATCTCAGCCTGTTCCGCCATGTCGTCGAAGCCGGCAGCATCACCCATGGCGCCGAGCGCGCGCATCTGGCGCTCGCCGCGGCCTCGACCCGCATTCGCAATATGGAGGACGTGCTCGGCGTCGCCCTGCTCACGCGCGGCCGGGCGGGCGTGACGCCGACGCAGGCCGGCCGCACATTGTTGCAGCATGCGCGCGCCATTTTGCGCCAGGCTGAGCGGTTGCATGAGGATCTCGGCGCCTATGGCGGCGGGCTGGCCGGCCAGATCCGGGTGCTGTCGAACACCAATGCCTTGACCGAATTTTTGCCCGAAGCGTTGTCCTCGTTTCTTGCCGCGCACCCGAATGTCAGCGTCGACCTCGAAGAGCGCTTGAGCGACGAGATCGTCGGGCTGATTGCCGAAGGCGTCGCCGACCTCGGCGTCGTCGCCTGCACGGTCGATGCCGGCCGGCTCGAAACCCACCCATTCCGGCGCGACCGCTTCGTGCTGGTCGTCGCGCAGGATCACCCGCTCGGCAAACGCGCCAAAATCGCTTTTGAGGAAGTGCTCGACCAGGACTTCGTCGGCCTCGACCGCGCCAGCGCCATCCAGCGCTTTCTCGCCACCAAAGCGTTGCGCGTCGGCCGTCCGCTGCGGCTGCGCGTGCAGTTGCGCTCGTTCGACGCGGTGTGCCGTCTCGTCGAGTGCAAGGTCGGCGTCGGCATCGTGCCGGAAACGACAGCGCGGCGCGTTTCCAAGACCATGGCGATCAAGGCGGTGGCGCTGTCCGACCCCTGGGCGGTGCGCGATCTGACGATTTGCGTGCGCAGCATGAAGGAGCTGCCGACCTATGCGCGGCAGCTCGTGGAGCATTTGTGCGCTCGGGGCTAGATCAATTTCCGAGCAGCGGCGGCAGGCGTTTGGCCGTCCATTGCGTCGCCTGCTCGTAGGCATAGGCCAGTTGCAGGCAGTCGAATTCGCGGTGCACCGGCGCAACGATCTGGATGCCGATCGGCAGTCCTTGATCGCCAAAGCCGGCCGGCGCGGCCAAGGCCGGGCAGCCCGACATCGAGATCAGGAACATGGCCTTCATCCATTCGTGATAGGTCTGCATCGTGCGGCCAGCGACCTGTTGCGGCCAATGCATGGTCACATCGAACGGGAAGACCTGGGCGGTGGACGCGACGAGAAAGTCATACCGCTCGAACAGCCGGCGTATCGCCTGGTACCATTCGGTGCGCACCGTTGAAGCCGCGGTGATGTCGAAGGCCGACAGCTTGAGTCCGGCTTCGACCTCAAACACCGCCTCCGGTTTCAACAGCGCGCGCTTTGCCGGATCGTCGTAATGGACCCGCAGCGCGCTGCCCGAGTGCCAGCTTCGTAATTGCAAGACCGCGCGCCACGCCGCATCGAGCGGATAATCCGGTACGGCCTCTTCTACGGTGCAGCCGATCGATTCAAACACCTTCAGGGCATTTTTGCAGACATTCAGCACTTCCGGCGCATGCGGCGCAAAGCCGCTGAAATCGCCGAGCCAGGCAATGCGCGTTGTCTTGAAGTCCTTTCCCAGCGGCCGCCGGAATTTGGCCCCATCGCCATCGATCGACAGCGGAACGCGCGCGTCGAAGCCGGCCTGGACCGATAGCAGCATCGCCAGATCGGTCACGGTTCGCGCCATGGGGCCGAGCACCCTCAAGGTCGGCAGCCAGACTTCCGGCACGTCGGCTGGCACGCAGCCGTAACTGGGGCGAAAGCCGAAGACGTTGTTCCAGCCGGCGGGGTTGCGCAGGCTGCCGCCGTAATCCGAGCCGTCCGCCACGGGGAGCATGCGAAGCGCGAGCGCTGCCGCCGCTCCGCCGCTGCTGCCGCCCGCCGAGCGGCTTTGGTCGTAGGCATTGCGCGTCGCGCCATAGACCTCGTTGTAGGTGTTCGAGCCGAGACCGAATTCCGGCGTGTTGGTCTTGCCGACGAAGATGGCACCGGCATTGCGCAATCGCGACACCATCAGGCTGTCGGCGGCGGGCACGAAATCCTTCAGGATCGGCGAGCCCCAGGTCGAGCGGATGCCGTTGACCGCCTGCAAATCCTTCACCGCATGGGGAAAGCCATGCAACGGGCCCATGACTTCGCCGCGCGCCAGCCGGTCGTCGCGCTCCCGCGCCTGCGCCAACAGGCCGTCACGGTCCTGCAACGCGACGATCGCATTTACCTTGGGATCGAGCTTATCGATATGGTCGAGAAAGGCCGTCATGACCTCGGCGCATGAAATCTTCCGCGCGCCGATTGCGCCGGCAAGCGAAGCGGCATCCATCATCACCACGTCCGGAGTGGAAGCGGCTCCCACGACGCGGTCGGTTGCGAACGAGGCCATGACAAACCTTCAGCTCTGAATACATCGCCGGCCGCGGGCCCTAGAGTAGCGGTCACCGCGGCATCAGCACCCAGTAATCGAGGTCGAGCAGAACGGCGGGATCGTAATCCTCGCCGGTCTTGAAGGGAAAATCGCCGCATGGCTTGTCAGATGTCGCGACGGTGCGCAGCCGCAGTGCGCCGACGTCGGAGCGGCCGGGCAATTCGGATTTCGCCAACACCTCCGACCAGGCATACACCGTGCCGCCGGCAAACAGCGGCGCGACGTGGCGGCCGCCGTTGATGGCAGCGACGTGGAACGCATTGGCGAGCCCGTTGAACGACAGCGCGCGGGCGAGCGAAATGACATGGCCGCCGTAAATCAGCCGGCGGCCGAAACGGTTCTGCTTGGCGGCGAACAGATCGAAATGAATGCGCGCGGTATTCTGATAAAGCCGCGTCGCGATCATGTGCTCGGCCTCCTCGACGGTCATGCCGTCGACATGGTCGATCTTCTCGCCGACCTCGTAGTCGCCGAACTTATAGCTGCTGCCGGCGAGCGCGAGGTCGTAAGGCGCGACGTCGATCGCGGGAGCAGCTTCGCCCAAAACCTTCGGCTCGAGCGCGGTCGGCAGCCGCGGCACGTGATCGCCGGGCGCGGGTGCCGCCTCGTCGCGCTTACGCACCATCACCCACCGCACATATTCGAGCACCGGCTTCTGGTCCTGGTTGTACCCGGTGGTGCGCACATAGACGATGCCGGTCTTGCGGCTCGAATTTTCCTTCAGGCCGATGACCTCAGATCGCGCCGACAGCGTATCGCCGGGATAGACGGGGCTGCGGAAGCAGCAATTGGCGTATCCGAGATTGGCAACCGCGTTGAGCGAAACGTCGGGCACGCTCTTGCCGAATATGATGTGGAAGACGAGGAGATCGTCGATTGGCGAGCGCGGATAGCCAATCGCCTTGGCGAAGGCATCCGAGGACTGCACGGCAAAGCGCGCGCCGAACAGGCCGGTATAAAGCGCAACATCGCCGGTGGTCAGCGTGCGCGGCGTGGCGTGACGGATGATTTGTCCGATACGGAAATCTTCGAAAAAGTTGCCGGGGCTGGTCTTCGACATTTTGCAACACCTTTACCGTGAAATTATCAGCGAAATCCGGCATTTCGCGCGCGCTTTTCATAGCCCACGGCGGGCTTTTGGCAAAGCGTTCACGCAACCGTGACGGCAGCACTGAAACCGCCGCGAAAACCGCCCGTATCTCGATCCGACGACGCAATTCGATTCTGCGTCTCCGGCGGTCCGCCGCCGCAACCGCGATGAAAATGGAGACGATCATGTCCAAGCGTTTCGTTCTATTTGCCACTGTTGCAGCGCTTGCTTTCGGCGCAATGGCCTACGCTCCGGCCTACGCGCAGATGTCGGAGAAGACCGTGACCGTCGGCGGTGCGCCGATGTATCCGTCGAAGAACATCATCGAGAACGCGGTCAACTCGAAGGACCACACCACGCTCGTTGCCGCGGTGAAGGCTGCCGGCCTCGTGCAAACGCTGGAAGGTCCCGGGCCGTTCACGGTGTTTGCCCCCACCAATGCCGCATTCGACAAGCTGCCTGCGGGTACGGTCGATAACCTGCTCAAGCCCGAGAACAAGGCCATGCTGGTGAAGGTCTTGACCTATCACGTCGTGCCCGGCCGCATGACCGCACTCAAACTCATGAAAGCGGTCAAGGACGGTGAGGGCGAAGCGCATCTGAAGACCGTCGCCGGCGAAGACCTGACCGTGAAGCAACCCGGCCCGGGCAAGCTCACGGTCACCGACGCCAAGGGCGACGTTGCCGATGTCGCGATTGCGGATGTCCTGCAGTCGAACGGTGTTATTCACGTCATCGACACGGTGCTGCTGCCGTAAGCCGCTCGCTACTGCCTCTCCCCGCACAGCGGGGAGAGGCAGATTGACACGAATGTGAGGCGCGCGTGCGCCGGCGTTTTGCTAGAAGGCTGCACCATGACGGCCGAACTCACCAGCAATTCGCCTGCTCTGCCCGATAGTGCGGCCGGGCCGCTCATTCATCCGCGCTGGGTGCGGATAACGCATTGGGTCAATGCGCTGGCGATGTTGATGATGATCGGCTCGGGCTGGCAGATTTACGATGCCTCGCCGCTGTTCAGCTTCATTTACTTTCCGCGTCATTTCGCGCTCGGCGAATGGCTGGCCGGCGCGCTGTTGTGGCATTTCGCCGCCATGTGGCTCCTGGCGATCAACGGCATCGTCTATGTGTCGCTCGGTATTCTGACCGGCCGCTTCCGGCGCAAACTGTTGCCGGTCCGGTTCGGCGAGGTGCTGCGCGATCTGTCCGCCGCGTTGCGCGGCCGGCTCGCGCATGACGACTTGGCAGTCTACAATGCGGTGCAGCGGCTGCTGTATCTCGGCGTGATTTTGGCCGGCATCGTGATCGTTCTGTCCGGCCTGTCGATCTGGAAGCCGGTGCAGTTGAAATGGCTCACGGCCTTGTTCGGCGGCTACAACACCGCGCGTTACGTGCACTTCTTCGCCATGGCCTCGATCGTGGGCTTTTTGACCGTGCACGTGGTGCTGGCGTTGATCGTACCGAAAAGCCTGCGCGCCATGATCTTCGGCCGTTAACGTGGAGCAACCGATGTACCGACCGCGCCAGCCGATCAAGGGGGTCGATCCGCAGCTCCTGATCAAGGATGCGGGCAAGCTGTTGCCCGATCCGTCGCGGCGGCTGTTTCTGCGCGGCGCCACGAGTCTCGGCGCGCTGGCGATGCTGACCGGTTGCGACATCATCGACGGGCCGACCTCGGAAAACGCGCTGCGCGTCATTTCCAATTTCAACGATTGGGTCCAGGCGCGGCTGTTCAGCGCGACGACGCTGGCGCCGACCTTTCCGGAAAGCGCCATCACCCGGCCGTTTCCGTTCAACGCCTATTACGCCGAGGACGAGGCGCCCGATATCGACGGCGACAATTACAAGCTCGAAATCGGCGGGCTGGTCGACAACAAGAAGCCGTGGACGCTTCCCGAATTGAACAAGCTGCCGGAAGTCTCCCAGATCACGCGGCTGGTTTGCGTCGAAGGCTGGAGCGCGATCGGCTCCTGGCAGGGCGTGCGGCTGTCCGATTTCCTCAAACTGATCGGCGCCGATACGTCGGCGAAATATGTCTGGTTCCAATGCGCGGAAGGCTATTCCAACACCATCGACATGCCGAGCGCGCTGCATCCGCAAACCCAACTGACGCTCAAATTCGATCACAAAACCTTGCCTCAGGCCTACGGCTTCCCGATCAAGATCCGCATTCCGACGAAGCTCGGCTTCAAAAATCCGAAATACGTCACCGCGATGTGGGTGCAGAACAACGACGCCGGCGGCTATTGGGAAAACCAGGGCTACAACTGGTTCAGCGGGATTTAGAGAGTTCTACGCGCTAAACGTCTCATTCTGGTGGCGCATCGCTGCGGCTTGCCAATCCCACCGCGGGCCTTTAGCAATCGGCGCCTCATTTTCACGAGGCGTTATTCATGCCCAGCTTCAATCTTCTTCTCCTCGCCGGCGACGGCATCGGTCCGGAAGTCATGGCCGAGGTGAAACGGCTGCTTGGCTTCTACGCCAAGAAAGGCATCGCCGAATTCCAGATCGAGGAAGGGCTGGTCGGCGGGGCTTGTTACGACGCGCACCAAGTGGCGATCACCGATGCCACGATGACAAAAGCGCACGCCGCCGATGCTGTGATCTTCGGCGCCGTGGGCGGGCCGAAATGGGACAAGGTGCCGTTCGAGGCGCGGCCGGAGGCGGGACTTCTGCGCCTGCGCAAGGAGCTCGGCCTGTTCGCCAATATCCGCCCGGCCATCGTCTATCCGGCGCTCGCCGATGCCTCAAGTCTCAAGCGCGGAGTGGTCGAAGGCCTCGACATCGTCATCCTGCGCGAACTGACCGGCGGCGTCTATTTCGGCGAGCCCAAGACCATCACCGATCTCGGCAACGGCCAGAAGCGCGCCATCGATACGCAGGTTTACGACACTTATGAGATCGAGCGCATCGCCCGCGTCGGTTTCGAACTGGCGCGCAAGCGGCGCAACAAGCTCACCTCGATGGAAAAGCGCAATGTGATGAAAACCGGCGTGCTGTGGCACGAGGTGGTCGAAGGCCTGCATGCGCGCGAATACAAAGACGTGCAGCTCGAACACATGCTGGCGGATGCCGGCGGCATGCAGCTGGTGCGCTGGCCGAAGCAGTTCGATGTCATCGTCACCGACAATCTGTTCGGCGACATGCTGTCCGACGTGGCGGCGATGCTGACCGGCTCGCTCGGCATGCTGCCGTCGGCCTCGCTCGGCGAGATCGATGCCAAGACTAAACGGCGCAAGGCGCTGTACGAGCCCGTGCACGGCTCGGCGCCCGATATCGCCGGCAAGGGCATGGCCAATCCGATCGCCATGCTCGCCTCGTTCGGCATGGCGCTGCGCTATTCGTTCAATATGGGCCTGGAAGCCGACCGGCTCGACGCCGCGATCGCCGCCACGCTTAGCAAGGGGCTGCGCACCGCCGACATCAAGTCCGAGGGCGCCAACATCGTCTCGACGTCGCAAATGGGCGAGGCGATCGTCAGCGAGTTGGAGCGGCCGGCAGCCTAGCGCCGCCTCGTTCAGAACGGCGAATTCGGATTAAGCCCTGTGCCGTCGAACGCGCTGGGCAGCGGGTATCTGCCGGCGCCTTGGACATCAGGTCCATAGAACCAATTCGGCCGGCCGGGATCGCCGCCGGGCGGCAGCATGTAGTCGCGAAAACTGCGGTCGCCCACCGAAACTTCGGTCCCGGTATCTAGATAGGACCGCTGGCGGGGAATGATAATGATGGTGCGATGGCCGTTGCCATCGGGGATGATCGTGGTGGTCGGCTGAATGATCGTTCCGGCCGCAGAGCGCTCAACGGCGGGCTGCGGCGGCTTCTTGGTGGCGGCGCCGGCGGGCAGGGCCAAAATCAAGACCATTGCGACAGCTAGGGCGGCTGACGGACGCACGAAACTTGAAACCATCGGCTCCTCGCTTTCCAGTGACTGATTGTAGTCCCGTTTGGCCGGCCGTACCAGCAACCGCTGGGGCGGGCACGGGTTCCGGAATCACGGCTTCGACTCAAGCGCCGGAGTAGGAATTCCGTAGAGGATTATGCTTTCGCGCCAAACCTTTATATCACGCGTTATGCGCGGGCTTGGCCGCGATGACGGCAGTGCGCCAGCGGACGTGACGCTCGCCCGAGTGTTGCCCGACGCTCAACGCTGCGGCGGCCGCGGCTTCGCGCTTCGCGTGAACCGTAGGCGGTGCGGGATGGGGACAGCCACATCGCGTTCCGGCGTCGCCGCCAGGATCGGATTGCGCTCGCCGCAGAACGTGCGTTTGAGCTCGGCGCGCGCGAACAAGCGGGCGAGCTTGGGGTCGCCACCAGCGGAGAGCATGGTGAGCCGGTCGAGCGCACAAGCGAGCGTCGCCCGGTCGACGGCCGCCTCGTTCGCGCTGCAATACCAGCCGGCGATCTGCAGCGCCGGATCGTCGAACGGCCTGGCAAAGCCGAGACAGCGGCGCTGCATGCCATTGTGGGTTCCCGGCACGGCGATGGCGAAATCGACCAACGCTACGGCGCCGAATTTGCTTTCGATCTCGCCCGCCAACTTGACGTCGTCGGTGATCGTGAAATCGACGATGCGCGCGGCGATCTCGCTCGGCGCGTCGATAAAGCGCTCGCCCGACGCTTCTGGCCGATAAATTTCGACCATGACATAAGGGCCACCGCCGGCCGGTTCGCCGAAGCTCAGCACGTCCTTTCGCGCGCCGTTGGCGTTCCGCCGCAGGATCGCGTAGTTGAAGCCATCGGCCGCGAGTTCGGGCATTTGCAGGTCGAAGGCAGGGCGGGGGCGCTCGACATTGAGCCATTCCCGCAGCGGCGCCGGCCGCACCGCTGCCTCGCCCGCAGGCGCGCGAACAAGGCTCGCCGCGCCGATGGCAAGGATCGCCAAGGCGCTCATATAGGCGAGAATGCGCACGATGGTGGCGCGAATATCGCCCGGTAGGGCGTACAAGGCGTCCTGCACGGTCGCTCCGATCAACGTTGTGTTTGGGACGTTTCTCGCTTAGACGAGAAACGCTAATTGAGTAATACACGATAATTTGGCGTTCTCTTGTACTTTTCCCTAGACTAGTTCAGTCCGATTGATCCTAGCCGGTTCCGGTTGAAAACGAGTGAACGTCGGACTATGTAGCGGTCAGCCCGGACCCGTCTCCGGGTTGTCGCCCGGATGTGGCATCCCCCGCCACGAAACTGGGAATTCGTGGCAGGAAGGCCCCCCGTAATAACTCCTGGAGGGCCACGGTGGGCAAACCTCAGTTTGAGGTAGCCCATGTCCGCTCCGATTGTTCCTCTTACCCTGTCGCCCGCCAAAGCCGCTGCTTTTATCGGCATCGGCAAAACCAAGATGCTTGAATTGATCCGCGCAAAGCGGGTTGCCGTGAAGATGCTTGACGGCCGCATCCGCGTTTCGACCGATGCTTGTCGAGGGTTCTTAAACTTGCTCCCGGATCAGTACATCAAAGGCCAGCCCGTGAAGAACGGCGAACCACTGCCGCCAGCGAAGCCGAATGCCAAGCACGGCCGCCGGAAGACGCGGCACTGACCATCAAATGAGAAAGCCCGGCGCAGAACCTAACGCATGCCAAACGCAATTCGGACGATGGCGACGTAGGCTACATCGCTGGCATGTCACCCGCTCTCCCGATGTACCTTCGGGCGGGCTTAGCTCGTCTCAAGAGTGCAGCGTGATTTGATCGGTCGCGCAAAATCGCCGGCCGCAAGGATGGAACGCTGGTCGATGTGGCGGCGCTCAAAGCCTACTATGAGGCGTTGCCGCTGAAAACCGATCACGCACCGCTTGTGTTCGTGCATCCGGTCACGGGTAGGCGTCACCGGGCGCGTAGCGGGAGCCACCGACAGGAAAAGAAAGCCCGGCACCGACATTACCGACCACGAAAATGGGTGATATTGTAGACGCATTGCAAAGTTGGGGAACCCACCTGCTGTCTGAGGAGAAACGCATGCCCATAAGTATAAAGCGAACCGGGGAATGTAGGTCCGTACAACCAGAATTTACTGAACACTCCGAGTGTGACGGTCATCATTCGACGAAATGGAAAGGTTCGACCGTAGGATTTCACATGACACCAGAGCAGGCATTTGAATTCGCGGAAATACTTTTAGCTGTAACTCGGCGAGCTGAACGCGGGCAGGAAATTGCCGTCATCATACATCGCGACACGCGCCGGCATAGCGGAAAACGTAGAATCCAAATCCACGCCGTGAGCCAGGCTACGAATGCGCTCTCGCCCATTCAAACGGAGTGATTGAGATGGACGCCAACCAAGGTAGCTTAATCAGCGAAGCAAAGGTTGGAATATTCAGTATTGTAATACTGTTGGTATCGACAATCGCCGTCCTCGCCCAAAATTGCGTGTCACAAGGCAATCCCCTATTCGGCAATTTCCGCCCGTGCCTCAATCCGCAGTATATTCAGCAACAGCGTGAACAGCAGCAGGCAATTCAGCGGCGTGCGGAAGCCGAAAAGGAGCAATTGCTTATGAACCCGGCGCTGACTTTAGGTCCAGATGACCAAGACGCCTATTATGCGAAATTGGCCAATTTCATAACTCAGAATAAGGCCATGATCGCAGCGATCAAAGCGACCAATATGGCTGATGCCGCCCAAATTTGCACACATCTCTTGGACAATTCCGACAAGTGCAGCAGCATCCTCAACAATGGTAACCAGACCGGCACGCTTACCTCTTTTCAACTTAACGCCTTAGGTCAAGAATTGGATGATTACGTCAAGACCAACTTTATGTGGACGGACAATACGCAACTCAATAATTGGCGCTGTAACGTTGTGGACGTGAGTCTCTGCCGCCGGCACCATTAACCTCCCAGGTCGGCCAGTAGTATTTCAAAATGGCGGGCAAGTTACCTGTGTTTTTGATTTTCCAAATGTGCCGGCGGTCACTGGATTCTCTCCGCCAGATTTCAAGCTTAGGATAGGACTTAACTTTGAAGACGGTAGCCAGCTTGGCAGCCTTTCCAGGAATGACTTAGTTTACTTCGATGCGCGCGCTTTTTGTCCAAAGTATCAGCAGATGAACACGCTGGCGCAGCCAAACGCCGAGCAAACGACGCCGCCAGACGTATGGAAGAAATGCCTCATCAGCGCACTCACCTTCATAGGACAGAGGGTGACCAACAAATCCCCCAAATAGCAAACTGCGAGACGATATTGACTGTCTGTGTCTTAACCGGATAAACGTGCATCCGATGCCCTGAGTATCGTTCTGCAAGATGTTTGCATCTTCGACAGCCCCGGCCGGGATATCCCAATTCTCACACCCCGAATAGACGACATGCGGATAATCATGAAAATACTGCAACAAAATCTGCCCGTCGTGATTACAATCGAGCGCCCATGCTGGGGCGGCCAGAACCAATGCCACCCCTACAGACATCATTTTCTGTAGATTTATCGTAGTCTCCGAGGACTTCCAGTCTCCAACGACGTTGGATTTTGATCTTCGGCAATCGCGCTCGCGGTCGCCACAAGAACAAGAGTGTCTTCATTGCTGTTCGAGTTCCTCATGAAGCACTTTCGAGATGCACTCTGCCGTGTCTTGAGCCAAACTTCGGAATTGCCAGAAGTTGTTATCGCCCCTGCGTTTGTTCCTAAGATTTGTTAGTCACTTTGTCCGCAATAAAGATCAGATCACTCCAAATGCATTTTTGGTTGTTGGATTGAGGCCTGCCGCCAACGACTGGGACGCCCACACGCGGGTCTGGCGGCGGAACCGTGCTCGGTATCGCTTGTACACAAAAAGCGCGTGCATCAAAGTTAATCTCCTCATTCTTAGAGAGTGAAACGAGTTGTTTTTCGTCATCAACATTGAGCGTTATTCTGAGTCTTGTAATCCGGTGGCGAGAACCCGGTGATAGTCTCCAGATTAGGAAAATCAAACTCGCAGAGAACTTGTCCACCATTATGAAAGGTTATCCCTACGCGGCCTGGAAGACTAATGCTTGGCCCAGTCGCAATGATAGCGCCTTGCGGCGTTATAGCGCCCGCGCCGCCCGACATCTGAGCGGGGAATACATCCACGACATTACAGTGCCAATTGTTGAATTGCGTATTATCGGCCAAGAAAAAATTGGTCACGACATAGGCAGTCTCTCCCTGGCTTAGCGCACCAAGCTGCAAAGAAGTAAGCGCACAGGAAACGTTTGCACAGTTCGAATTGTTAGATGGAAAAATGCTGTCACAATTAGCAGAATTGCCCAAGAGGCTTGTGCAAGCTTGAGCGGCTGCAGCCATGTTGTTTGCTCTGACGGCTATCGTCATCGCTTTATTCGAGTTAATAAAATTGACCAATTTCGCCTTATAGGCCTGTTGGTCGTCCGCATTCCAAGTCACTATCGGGTTCGCGAGTAATTGCTGTTTTCCAACTGTGCCATGGCACATATTATAAAGCTGAGCTACCGCTGCTTGAGTTTGGTCCGGCGATACTGGGTTATTCGAGAAGGTAATACCCCGCTTCATTAAGGTATCGACACTAATGCCCTTCTGCCTCAACGCTTCGTTCATGCAAGCCAGCACTTCAGGTGGCACTTGTTGCCACGTTCCTTGAACAAACGCGGTGGCACAATTGGAAACGAGTTGACCGAATCGTGGGTCGGAAGGAAGAATGCCGTTCCGGATGAAACTATCAATGGGACTTGTGTGCGCCTGTGCCAGTTGTTGCTGAATGCAGGTTAGCTCTTCTGCAGGCAGTCTCCTCCACGCATTCTTCGCCGCGTCGATGGCCATTGACTGCTCCCAAGTAAGAGCGTAAGCACGTGTGTTCAGAGGCAGCGTGGAAAACCATAGCAGTGCTAACATCCATAGAAAAATAGTCATTGCTCGTTCTCCACTCGTGGCCTTTTTTCCCAGAAGGTCCGCTGGGTTGGCTTTTTCGCCTCAGCGAAAATTCCCCATCTTGTTGTTGTGCGATTGGTTGGGAAAGCAACGCAGCAAGAAAGCTTCAAGATTGTGGCGCATTCTGGCCGAGCGAACTATGTACGCCGTCAGATACTCTGCGACAATCTTGTGTTTTGGAGGAAATTTCTTGGCTAAGCCTTGAGGGCCAAGCCGCACGGGAAAATTCATTTTTCTTTGAAGTGTCTGATAGACTTCTTGCTTCAAGTCGGTTGCTTGACCAACGTAGATGACGCTACCGGACGAATCGTACAAACAATACACTCCAGGCTCGTGTGGTAGTAATTTATGTTCCTCAATCGGCTGGACCTCGAATTTCGGTTCGACATGCCATTCAAATGCGTGATGTAGTGCAGAAATCAAAACTCGTCGTCCTGGCGTCTTCCTTCCGCTAAGGTATGAGTTGACATTGGGGACCGCCTTGCCAATTTTCTTGGCGAAGTCGTGGTCATTCTTGCAGTCAAGAATATCCCGTAGATGGCTGAAAAATTCGATGTTCTTCCCCCTTCTCCCTCTTGCCATGGAAGTCAGCCCAACACGTTCGCCGCGGTGACCGCTGCCTCGGCGGATCATAAGCATTTATTGAACTGGCCGAAAGCGTCAGATCGAAAGAGGGCGGGCTCCATAGCTGCCTTTACTTGTGCGAACAGCAGCCATGGAACGCGCTGCAAAACGCCAACTCTCCAAGGTCATCTCAACGCACGGCCGATTTGCTGCACCTGCTCACGGCCGGTTGTGGCCCATCACGACATGTTGCACTGCGGTGGCCGAGCGTCGCTAAGCGTGTTTCCTCCCAAGGTCCCAACGTGTCTCAGTTTGAATTTTTGTCGCTCTGCGCCGCATCTGGCTTTCTCATAAGTTCATCGAGAATGCGGTCTGTTTCTCCGATGAGGCGCTCTTTCTCGTCTAAAAAATGGCCTTGAGCGGCAACTCCTCGCACCCATGCCGATCTTGCTTCGGCGTCGGCAATCCAGTCCATTCGCTGGCGAATGGCCAACAATCGGGCATTTAGGTTATCCGCGCGCGCGTCGCGCTCTGCGTCATCCATTGGGCAAGCCATTCCGATGCCGCCTTCCGGCGGCGGCCGGGATGAGAAGCCGGGGACCGGTAGGCGCAACGACACGGGCAGGCGTTCGCTTCGCGGTGATTTCAGGTTGCCCTCGTAGCAACTAATACGGCTTTTCATATTTAGCGCCGCTGCAGAACTTACTGTAAATATAATCCAAAGCTCGTTCAAGACGATCCAATGTCTCTGGGGAAGGAGTATATAGAAGCATTTGATTATCACACATTGTGCGGCCAGGGCTGTCGAGGAGGTTAAACTCACAACGCACGGCGTCTTCGCCAGCGAGTCTTATGTAATAATCGCCTGCCACCCAGTCTCCATTTAGCCAGTTATGTGAGGGTGGTTGCTGCCCCGTCTGGTATCTAGGCAAGATGTTGTTCAGGTAAAATTGCTGCCAACCCTTGCCCTGCGTCTTTCGATTGAAGTGGTCGATCCGTATAATACAATTTGCCGCATCTTTCACGCTCCATACCTGATCAATGTCTCCATCCTCGATTTGCAGATCGCCGTCACCGGTTTCCTTGACATCCTGCTGCAAAATCACAAACGCAAAGGTTTCCAAAAGCGTTTGAGAGTGAGCTGGAGTTGGAGCCAGCCAACTTACTGCGGCACCGCTAGCGACAAGAGCAAGCCATATCTTATTCATTGGATTCTCTTGCCTGTATCAGGGTCGAACCGTTCATGCCCGTAGACCGGGCGAGGAATCTCCGAGAATTCAGGGGATGCTGGATTTAGAAATATCATGTTAACATTCCCGCTCCCGCACTGAGCGCAACACTCCGTGCAGCCATTAACTTCATCGTAGCCCCATCCTTTTGTCGGATTCCTGACTGGCCCAGCTGAAAAGCAAATCTTTTCTCCGAGCTTGCAATTCAAAGTGATCGGGTAGCGTTAAATCTGATTGCTGTGATTTGGTTGGAGGGTCCATGCCTTGCCTGGACCCGGCCATTGCACTGCACGGTCAGCTGATGCAAATTTTAACTCAATCGGACCAATGTCGATATTGGACATGTCAACACTCCACATTGAGGTTGCATCTACCTCAGAAACTGCTTTAGTGTTAGGGCCACTATTTTCAAGCCATTGAACATCATTTGGTCTAGCGGGATCGTAAGCGCGATTATTTTGAGCATAGGCCGTTCCGATCCCAAGAACAAAAGCAACGTGAAAAATGATGTATTTCATGGCGGCGCTTCCGGTTCAGCCAGGGCATTGTAGCAAAATAAATAGCGCCAATGAGCTATTGTGTTAAGGGACATGGTGCGCGCGCCACGCGCGACTTCAAACCGCCAGATTACCCAGCGACGCCGCGTTTGAAAATGCCGGCGTTAACTCGAAGCGCAACCCCGTAGCGGCAAGCATCGGCCAAGTGATTTTCCGCCGGCCGAAATCTTATCGGGGTAGATGCCTGGATGAAGTTCGCCGGTTACACGGGGGCGATCATGCGTAATCCTGCCCTTCGCCACATCCTCTACGTATTGGAGAACGGCAGTCAGGGCCTCCATAAATTGCTCGTCATTCGATGGGGTGTCAGGCTCCTTCATCTGTGTCGATTGATTGCCAACTCTCTCGGCTGTGTTGCTCGACCATTTCCTCTATCGCCAGCGAACCAGCGGCGTTGCCATACTCTGTGAGCAACGCCTTGAACTTGCTGTCGTCATACTCAATCGTGCCAGCGTTCAAGTCATGCACGTATTTGACGATGGCGTCAGAGGCCTTATCTTTCTGAATTTTTAATTCCGGTAAGGGCCAACAACCGACATCGAGCGCACGCGAATTTGCCAGCGTGCGTGAGGATCAAGATCAGTTGGACAAACCCCTTCTTCAGTGCTTAGGACAACGCAGCGACGGATTTTGGCACTATGGTAGATGATCGAGAAGTCACGGATTATGAAAGGATGCAGGCTGGCAAATTGGCTCGTCTGCTTGGTGCAATCATTAGTGGCATGAAAACGCGGGGCCACAAATCGCCCCCCGTCAGCCTTATCGAAGCGTTCCTGCTTGTTTGCCTTGAAGAGGGCTTGAGCGTCGAAGAGTATGCAGCGCGCGGCAAAATACCATATGTCACAATGAGCAGGCACCTTCTCGATCTCGGCGACCGAAGCCGTAAGGGGGAGCCGGGGATGGGACTGATCACAGCGGGAGCCAATCCGCTTAATCGTCGCCAACGTGAATATATGCTTACGGAACGGGGGCGACTGCTGCTAGAGAAAATGAAACACTTTTTACCGACTAAATAAGAGCGCTTCGTGCGCCACGAAGGAAGAAAACACATGTCGTATCCGGATGAACACACGCGCAGGATCGTCGAATTGTTCGAAGCCATGGAGGAAATTAAAGAAGACGACAACGCAACTCTACCGCGACTTCTGAAGGAAGCTGATACCAAGACATTGATGGACGTTTTCGGAAGCTACGATGGAATGTTGGGGGATCATCGCAGCCATCCGGACATAGCTTTCTGGTCGGCATTGGACGAGGAAGTTATGCACGCTGTTCGACAAGAACTTCGCCGGCGGGGCGCTGTCCCTTCCTTGGAGGGCGAACTGGGCGAGATGATGAAGCAAGCCATGAATAAAAAACACACCGCCAATCACTAGACGGGGAGAGGGACGGTGGGCAGGCCAGAAGAGGTTCTCCAGCAAGAATTGCGTCGCCGACATCCGGATGCGAAGCACAAGGCGGTCGTCACCCATGGTGGCAAATGTTATCAGTGCCGCTGGCGACCCGTGCACTTTAGCCACGGCATCCCAACCCATTGGCAGGTGACGTGGATTGAGGTTGCTGCAGGGACACGTGGGCCTGCGCAACAGAAGCCCCCGAGCGACATCGCAAAAGCCTTCTCACGCGGCAAAAAGACGGCAGACCAATAATAACGTCTGCAGTTGCCAATGTCGGGCTCAGGGTCATGAGCGTCATTTTCGGTCGCCCAAGCCGTTTGACATTGTAGAAAAGTGACACGATTGCCTTCACGGACTCGCAACGCGTGCGCGCTAACGTGCGCGACAATCCCCCGGCGGTTCATCGTGTCTGCCGCTACTGGTCGGCAGCATGTTCGGGCAGGAAGTTTAGAGGGTCGCTCGCTGGCAGGCGGTGCGGCCCTCTTTCTATTCAGCGCGCTGCGAGGGGGTCAATCGATTTTCTTGTTTATGATTTTTTCGGACCGCGATCCGTCCGCGTGCAGTGCGCGCCTGACTAGGGGCATGCCACTTGCGCCGGATCGCGGGGTGGGGGACCGAACCACCCCGTAGCTCAATCGCAACGGTTCTCCCTCCGAGCTATCCTTAATAGAATGCCCCGGCGGCGCGCGCGGCGCGGCGCGCGCGATCTTAACCGCGATCCACGGCGACAGTACGTGGAAGTACAGGCAGCACGCCGCACAAGCCCGCGCCGATTGGCCCAAAACAACAGCGGACGCTTCGGCACTCGAAACCCAACGGGTTAACGGCCAGGCGTGGGGTCATTCGTTGGCGTTAAGAGAACATTAACCAAAACCCTCCCGGAGCCCTTTCCCGGGGTCTGAAGGGCGTTTGACGGAGCCCCGCGACTTCAGAAGCTTCGGATTGACCCGCCGATGCCGCCGATTAGATGGCCAGTGCGCCCGCTAATGTGTCTCGTGGTTTCAGAGTCCGATTTACCCACTCGAACCACGAGACACGCCCATTCCACGGGCGCTTACTCTATGGTGTCTCAGTGTCTCAAGGTTAGAAGCTATAAGAGAGAGACAATAGAGCGGGGATGTATGAAACACCCCCGAACCAAGAACCACTGAGACACGGGCGCGCCCTAAAGTATGATCTCGTCCGCGTCGGCGAAATCGATCCGTGCCTCGTCCGCTGCTCTCACTTGCTCCTCACGCTCCGCCGGGGTTTGCACACGGCGCTCGTCTTTGTAGAACCCGGCGAGGAGGCGATCCTTCAAACCCTTGGCGCTCTCCATGCCGTCGCGCTTGTTGATTGACCATAGCCGGAGCCGGGGCGCGTTACGGCCACCTGTGCGGACCTGTCGTCCTAAATTCTCGCCTTTGAACCGTTGCCGCAGCACGCGCCCCGACTTCTTGACGCGGGTCGCGATGACTGCGCTTCACGTCGTCCGGCATTGCCTCAATGATCTCCTCGACCGTCACCAGCAGATAGCACAGCGGCGGCGACTCGGATTGCTCGATCATCCAACGTTCAATGCCTGACGCGCCCGCCTCGATCATAACCGCCTTAGCCCTGGTCTCCGGCGCTCGTCCGCCGGCATAGTTGCCGCCGTTGCGTTCCTTCAGCACATAGGCCACGGCGGCGAGCGATGCCGGATTGTCGACGTGCTCGTCATTGATGCCAAGATTGAAGTGACTGTACAGCGGCCGATAATAATCTGCCTCGCCACGCGGCTTCAGCACGTTGCCGTCAGTGTCGGTTGAGGCGACCAGCCAGCGCCGGTCGCTGTTATCGATCCCGGCCAGCACCTCAAGCGGATTGCCCTCCGCCATGATGGCCAGCACATTGAGAATATCAAAGTCGGCCGCGTTCTTCATGTCGACGTGCACCGACGCGCCCGTTATCAGATCATGCAACTTGCTCGTCAGCGTCTTGTCACCCGACCTGATCTCAATGACGGCAAGCTTGGTGCGCAGCGGCCACGACTCATGCGCGGCAAGTAGCGTGCGCTGGCTTAGGGTCGCAAACGGCGCGCCAGTGAGCAACCGCCACAATATTTGCTGCAACAGCGATTTGCCGGTGCCCTGAATTTCGCCTTGGATCATGACCGCGCAGTTTGGGTGTTTGTTCGGGTTGCAGTAGACCCACGATATCCAATCAAGCAGATGATTGCGCGTCGTATCGTCAGGAAACAAATATTTTAGATGCTCGTCCCATCGCGCCGTGCTGCCCTCCTTTGGGCTCACGTCTGACGGTATCCACTGGTTATAGTCATTGCCGATACGCGGCGCGGGCTCTCCAGCCTTCCCCAGTACAAAGCAAAACGAGTTGAACGTGCGGAAGCCCGGTCCCGGCGACGGCGGCAAGCTAAAAATGTAATTCGTCAATGACATCTTCAGCGGCACTTCTTTTTCGAACTCCGTCCTCTATCACCTTGAGCCGCATCCGCTTGGCGATGTGGCCAAAATGTTTTTGGAACGCGTCGACCTCCCACATCCGGCCGTCGCTGATGCGGACAAATCTTTTTTGCTGCCCGACATAGACAAACTGCTCACGCAACTCCGCCCAGGTCTGTGGCGGTTTGACGACGGCGGATTTTTTCGATGTGCGCTCTTGCTCGTCCCTCTCGTCTTCAAAATCTTCTTCCGCCACGCATTGCTCCGCGTAGTATTTGATCTTGTCCGCGTGCCCAGCCAATTCCAGATAATGGTTGAACGTGCCGAACTCCGGCCGCCGCACCCTTGCCGGTCGCGTCATTACGGGTGTGCATGTTGGCGTCCCATCGTGCCGCGATTGCCTCGTAATCGTCGGCATAGGTGCCTTTCCCGTGCTCCGTCGTCCAATCCATAAACTCCTCTTTGCAATCCTCGCACGTGCTGGCATGTGTGCAAGCCAGAAACAGCGGCAACCACTTATCTTGATTGCCGTCGAAGTGCGACACGTCGATTAGCTTCAGCCGCTCCGCGATCTCCTCCGCCGTGTAGACCGGTTCAAATTCCGATTTGCCGCGTGCGCGCTCTACCGGCGCGCCGACCAGTTCAACAAGCCATTCCGGCACGGGCGCAAGTGGCGCACTGCTATTGAGCGGCAACGGCTCATATAAAACAACCATGCCGCCGTCGCCTTTGGTATCGAGACCAGCGCCTAGCTTGTGCCGCTTGCCTTCTTTGTTGAACGCGCCCACTGAATTTTTGATGTGGCCCGAAAAAATGTAATGCGTTCCGCCTGACCTGGTTTTCTGGCGTAGCGTGTTCGGCAACGGTTCGGCCAAGATGTATTCATCAAGCAGTGATTTCCACGACACGCGGCCGTCTTTGCCGGCGTGGCCTTTCGGCACGTCGACATCAAGCACGGCAACATTGGACAAGCCGCAATTCAGGCAGACCACGGCGTCAGGCCAGCGCGTCCACCATTTGATTATCCGCTCCGGATCATTGCTTGAACTCGGTTCCCCACTTCACATGGGCAGCCCCGCCCTTCGCTGGCGAAGGGTAAACAAACCAGCCGCGCTCCGTCACATAGCGGAGCGCACGTTGGCCGTTGGCGCTAAGCTGTTTCATGACGCATACCCCATTATTGCTTTCAGCCGTTCGACATCGATAGCGGCGCTGTTGCTCATTGCGGGAACGTCACTGCGCATTCATTATTGAAGATGTGCAGCGCGGACGGCCGCAGACCCTTGGCGGTCCGATCAGTCGGCACGTGCGGCGCGTGGTCGGCAAATTCCGACGCAGGCACGGTGCGCCACGACTCGATATCGGCGCGACGGCGTACGACGGCGGCATCGCGTGCCATCGCGGCGCGCAATCTGGCCTCTTGATCGTTTCGGGGAGCGTCTATAATTTGTGTCATACCGGGCCTCGCCGGTCGCGCTTCGGTTGATAGCCAAATCAAGCCGAGCAAATTTCCTGAAGTGCCTACCAACGCCGCGCCGCATGCGCGGCGTTCGGCATTTCAGGGGTGACGACAGGGATTGCTCACGCGAAGCTTGACCGTCGCCTATGTGTCAGCATGGGGGAGAGTTGCCGGTGCTGTCCGGCCTGCCACCGTTTTTTGGCTGGCGTTTTCTTGCCCTGGATATGGCACCGTACCTAGCGACGCGCAACTAGGCATAGCGCGGTCATTAACAATCGTTAATCATAAAGGGCCACAAATGGTCACTGATGCGGTGGCCGGCCGCCCCGGTGTCATCCCAAGGGGTGATCGAGGCGGCCGCACGGCGGCGAAGCATTCAAGGTTAGCGACTCGTTTAGTAGCGGCGAAGGAACCGGCGCATGGCGTCACGCGATCTTGTAACCGCCGGGCGCGGGTTCGCCGTGACCAATTTTTTCGGCGCGCTCGTCCATTGGAACAAAACGCGGCGGATTTAGGGGATTTGGTTTCGCGGCGAAATAAGCGCGGCGCTCGTCCGGCGGCAACGCGGCCACGCGGCGCATTTCAATGATCTCCGGACTTTCCGACTTCAGCGCGTCATTGAGCTTGACGGTTGTTTGCGCGACCTGCTCCGCGTGCTGCTCGATTTCCGGCGCGGGCGCATCGTCGTCAAACACAATGTCGTCATCCACTATCTGCTCGATCTGTTTCGGCGCTTGCACGACTCGCGGCACGTCTTTTTGTCCGGGCGCTGCGATGCGCATGACCGCGCCCGTCACCTTGGCGTCAAGCGAAACATGTTTCACGTCCGCGTAGCCCGGCACAGCCGACTGCAAAATTTTGATGGCCAAGTGCGCCGGAGCCGGATCGCGAACGATCACGGGAACGGGCTTGCCGTTTGCGTCGCGCTTGATGCGATGCCACGCGCATGTCGGCTCGCTCATGCCTAAAATTTGCATCGCTTCGTCATCTAGGCCGACCGTGTCCTCGTTCACTTCCCAAACGGGTTCACCGGTCGACGGATTGCGCAAAATTCTTGGCGTGCCATTCATGACCTGGTCGCGAATGATGCTTTCCCACGTGATAAGTGAGACGCGGCGGCAGTAGACCAGGGCGTCAGCGAACTGTTGCGGCGGGTCGCCTTCCGGAAAATCGATCATCATTGCCGGGTCGCCTTGACGAGACCGTTTCAAATATTCGTAGAACGTCGTTTCACCCCATCCCACAGCGCGACAGGCGTTCACGACATTCGGCCTGCCGCAAATCAGCGACAAGAATTTGCGAACAGTTTCCGGTTGCCATTTCGATTTCACGGCTTTGGTCCCTGCCAGATTAGCTTGCCATTCCGCTTCACGAGCTTTGAGCCGCGCTGTCCAAGCAGACGAGCGACCGTTGCCTCCGTAGCTTTCACGCCCACATGGCCACGCTCAAAACCTTTGTGATCGATGATTGGAATTCGACGCTGCGATGTTTTATTCGTGGACATTGGCGCGCCTCAAGAGGCGTTCAAGTTGAATTTGTTTTGCGCGTTTGAGCGCGTGGCCTAAGCTGCTCATTGCATCGAGACGCGGCTTGGAGCCGTAGGTTTCGACGCCTCTTCCTAAGTTGCCGACGAGGAGGACTTTAAGTTGCTCGTCGGTATAGCCGTAGCGATTACGCAAAATGTTCTCAGCGCGAACGCGCATCTTTGCTCCGGCGACGAACTCGCGCAGCACCTCTTGATGCCGTACATATGCGCGATCAAAGATGGTCATGCGGGTCCGACCAATCGACGGCCAATCACGTTGCCGGAGACATCCTTGACGGTCTCGATCTTGCCGCCGCGTGCGCTCGCCGGGTAGACGCGTTGTCCGCCGACGAACTGGCGTGAGTGACCGACTTGCATACCTTTGCGCGCAAACCCTTCGGATGAATTGTCGCGAAGTCCAACGCAGTCCACCGGGTTCAACCTAATTGTCGACGGCGGTGGAGGCGGAGTTTCGCCATTGGCTTTAGCCCGGCGCTGCTCGATGCCGTCAGCGATGGCTTGCCTTGCAAGGTGCTCGTGACGGACTCGCGGCGTGCCGCGCATCCAGTCCGTGAGTGCATCGGCGACGGCGCGCCGCGCTGTCGCGGTGTCGAGTTTCACATCGTGAGCGCGAAGCATCAACCCGTCCAGTTCGGCGGTTGCGTCGACCAATTCCCGTTCCGCCGCTTCAATCTCAGCTTGCGTCGGTTGCGGGCGTGGCGCTCGTCCCGTTGCTACGTTCCTCATGTGCGATCCTTTCCTTTTGCTCGCGCCGCTTGGATTAGCGGGCCATAGGTTTCGTGAATTAGGCGAAGCATTTCTTCGTCAGCGGCGGAGCGCGACGGGGCGAGTACGATTGTTTCGCCAGTATCTTCGTCGGTGCTTTCAAAGCCGACTTTGTCGAGGCCAAGTCGTTTGACCGCTTCCGTCATTTCGTCGACTAATTCGAATTCTTCATTGTTGATGCACGGCGCACCGACAGCGGCGCGCATGACCGTCTTTGCTTCGCGCTCGACTTCCTGCGACTCCGTCGAAAAATAGCTTTCGTCAAACGTCGATTTCACCATGGCGTCACTCTTTGTTGGTTCCCGGCGGCGGGTTTTCTCCGGTCGGCCACGTTCGGTTACCGCCGTTTTCTCGTCCGCCGCCAGGCTATCGGCCGATAGTAGGAGGCCACCGGCCGAACTGAATTGTGGCCGCCGCATTGCGAGGTTCAGCGCGGCGGCCGTTCGCACCCGTCAACGCCACCCGGCGAATACGAATGCGATTTACTTCAAGCTGTCTGGTATCGGCAGCCCTCTGTCGATCCTCTCTTGCCGCAATCCCTGACGGACAAGGTCCGCCTGGTTGACTGGCGGCTTGATCGCGCCGTTGCGACACACCCAATCCGTCAAGTCGCGATTGCGGTGCGCGTGCTCGTTCATGGTGCCTTCGGCGAGGTACTTATCTTCAAGCGCCATCGCCCAAGCAAACAGCGCATGATATTCGTCGCCCGAATTGGCGTACGCGGCGCGATATTCATCGAGGTTAGCCATGGCAAAAGCTCCGGCGCGATTGGCGCGGTTGGGGACCAAACGAACAGTGAGCGCAGGGGGATACGCTTTATAGGATAGGATCGAAGTGCAAAATCAGCAACCGGGCAAATTCGGACGACACGGCAACGCAAGTTGTGCCGGTGACAAAAAGAAAAACGGCCGCTTTTGCGGGCAGCCGTTCCGTTGTGACTTGATTTTCTACTTTAGCTCCCCTCGCGCACCTATGCTGCCGCCGCGTCAAGCCCTTCGACTGGTGCAGAGCAGGCGAATTTCGACCACACTTCGATCATTTCCCTACGCGCATCAAACAGTGTCGAGCGCAGATAGGCTTTCGTCGTCTCGTCACCCTTGTAGTGGGCAAGGGCGGCATGAATGACCGGCTGCGGATACTTCCGTCCTGAGTTCCTGCTCTTGCGCCCATGTGCTCATTGATGTGCGGAAGCCGTGCGGAGTGAGCTTAATTGTCGGCCGCAAATCCTGCACTAGCTTCCTCGTGGTCTGTTGCGACATACGGCCACCGAGCTTTGAGGGGAACACAAGCACATCAGCACCGGCCGGGCATTCTTTGAGAACAGCGATTGCCTCATCAGAGAGCGGGACCCTGTGCGGGTCCGTCATCTTCATGCGTTCAGCCGGGATCGACCACACCTTTTTCACAAGATCAAATTCTTTCCACGTTGCCTCCAAGACTTCATCTTGCCGGGTCGCCGTTAGGATCATGAAGCGCACCGCTCGCGCCTGCACTGTCGGATCACTGGCAAGATCGCGCATGAGCGTCGACACGTCGGCATAGGGAAGCGACGCCCGGTTGACCGACTTCACAACCTTGTTGCTCAGTTCGTGGCGCAACACTTCCCACCGCGCCGGATTGGGCTGCACGTCGCAATAGCTCAGGATTTTTTCGACCAATCCGCGCACGCGATTGCCGGTATGCGAGCCGGGACCTTTCCAAATCGGGCGCAGCATGTCGCCCAATTCCTCTTTGGTGATCCTATCCACCCGCTTGGCGTCGAGCGGCGCGGCGTGCCTCGCCAACATGCGCCGGATGTTTTCGAGTTGCGATGGTTGCCATTCGGCCGCGTGCTTGGTGAGGTATTCGTCACGGGCCACAGAGAACAGCTTGGGCGATCCCGCCGCCTGCCGCCGTTGCTGCCGCTCGCCGCGAAGCTCTAGCCAATCGGCCGCCTTGCGAGCGCGGGCTTGCGTCAGCGTCACCGGGTCCGCGCCATTGCGGGAAATTCCGGACCCGTAAGACTTGGTGGTCAGCTTCCTGTTGACGCGGAATTGAGCTTCCCACAGCGCGGAGCCACCGCGCACAACGAGGTAAAGCGACTGGCCGAAGTTGTAACGGCCGGGACCTTGGCGTATGCAGTCGGCAACATTCGGAGACTTTGGCATCTGGTTTTGACCCTGCAAAAAAGTACGTGGAACTAGAAATTCGGTCGATTTGTTCCCTGTACTTTCCCTAGACTGGTATGTCAAATAATCCGATTGGGTACGGCTGTCAACGGCTGAATTCAGCACATGGTAAATGCTTCAAAACGCTGCGCTTTTTAGAGCGATACGACTTGATCCGGTCGATTACGGCCAAGCCAAAAAGTGTCTCGCTTAGAAGCGCTTCCGCTCCGGTTCCTGCGCCGCCCTTGCGATTGCGAATTTTCGGTGGAGAGTTAACGATGGATTACAACGTCGCCGTGGTCGGCGCGACCGGCAATGTGGGCCGGGAAATGCTCGATATTCTCGCCGAGCGGTCGTTCCCGGCCGACGAGGTTGTTGCGCTCGCCTCGCGGCGGAGCATGGGTGTCGAGGTGTCGTTCGGCGACCGCACGCTCAAGGTCAAAGCGCTCGAACACTTCGATTTCTCCGGCGTCGACATCTGCCTGATGTCGGCGGGCGCCGCGGTGTCCAAGGACTACTCGCCGAAGATCGCCGCCGCCGGCGCGGTGGTGATCGATAACTCGTCGGCGTGGCGCTACAATTCCGACATCCCGCTGATCGTGCCCGAGGTCAATGCCGACGCCGTGACCGGCTTCCGCAAGCGCGGCATCATCGCCAATCCCAATTGCTCGACGGCGCAGCTCGTGGTCGCGCTTAAGCCGCTGCACGACAAAGCCAAGATCAAGCGCGTGGTGGTCGCGACCTATCAGTCGGTGTCGGGCGCCGGCAAGGAGGCGATGGACGAATTGTTCTCGCAGACCAAGGCGGTGTTCCAGATCGACGAGGTCGAGGCGAAGAAGTTTCCCAAGCGTATCGCGTTTAACGTCATTCCGCAGATCGACACTTTCATGGAAGATGGCTACACCCGCGAAGAATGGAAGATGGTGGTCGAGACCAAGAAGATTCTCGACCCCAAGATCAAGCTCACCGCGACCTGCGTGCGTGTGCCGGTCTTCATCGGCCATTCGGAAGCGGTCAATATCGAGTTCGAGAATCCGATCACGCCCGACGAGGCGCGCAACACCCTGCGCAACGCGCCGGGCTGTCTCGTCATCGATTCGCACGAGCCGGGAGGTTACGTGACGCCCTACGAGGCGGCGGGAGAGGACGCCACCTATATCAGCCGCATCCGCGAGGACGCGACGGTCGAGAACGGTTTGTCGATGTGGATTGTGTCCGACAATCTGCGCAAGGGCGCCGCGCTCAACGCCATCCAGATCGCCGAATGCCTGATCAACCGCAAGCTGATCACCGCCAAGCAGCGGGCGGCTTGACCGCCTCTTTCCGCGCGGGCGATGGAGCGTCATTGGCACAAAGCGGGCAAAGCCGCTAGCTTAAGTTCCGCCGGGGAATTGGGGACTTGAGCGATGACCGTCCGTCCGCGCCGTAGCGTGCTTTACATGCCCGGATCGAATGCGCGCGCGCTGGAAAAGGCGCGCGAACTGCCGGCCGACGGGCTCATTCTCGACCTCGAAGATGCCGTGGCGCCGGAGGCCAAGGCGCAGGCGCGCGAGGCGATCGTCAAGGCGCTGAGAAACGGCGGCTTCGGCGACCGCGAAGTGCTGGTGCGGATCAACGGCCTCGATACGCGCTGGTGGGTCGACGACATCGATGCCGCGGCCTCGGCCGAGCCGGATGCGGTGCTGGTGCCGAAAGTCTCGAGCCCCAGGCAATTGCAGGACCTGGCGGCGCGCCTTGTCGACATGGGGACGCATCCGAGCGTGCGGGTCTGGGCGATGATGGAGACGCCGCTTGCCATGCTCAATGTCGGCGAGATCGCCCACGCCGCGCTCGATTCCGAGACCCGGCTCGCCGGCTTTGTCATGGGCACCAACGACCTCGCCAAGGACACTCGCGCCCGGCTCATCCCCGGCCGCGCGCCGATGCTGCCGTGGCTGATGAACTGCATCGCCGCCGCTCGCGCTTACGGCCTCGATATTCTCGACGGCGTTTACAACGATCTCGGCAATGCCGAGGGCTTTGTCGAGGAGTGCAAGCAAGCGCGCAACCTCGGCTTCGATGGCAAGACGCTCATCCATCCGCGCCAGATCGAGCCATGCAACGACGCATTTTCGCCGAGCCCCGAAGAAGTGGAGCTGGCGCGCAAGATGATCGCCGCCTTCGACCTGCCGGAAAACAAGGACAAAGGCGTCATCCAGATCGACGGCCGCATGGTCGAGCGCCTGCACGCCGAAATGGCGCGGCAGACGGTGGCGATCGCGGATGCGATTGCGAAGCGGCGACAGCCTCAGCCCGACGAGAAAAGCACAGCTGTCAGTTCTTCAGCCGGTAGCCGGTCTTGAAGAACCACCACACGATCGCCATGCAGACCGCGAGGAAGACGAGCGTCATCGCCACGCTCACCTCGACATTGACGTCGGCGATGCCGAAAAAACTCCAGCGGAAGCCCGAGATCAGATAAACGATCGGGTTGAACAGCGTGATGGTCCGCCACGGTTGCGGCAACACACTGGTCGAATAGAACGTGCCGCCGAGAAACGTCAGCGGCGTGATGATCAATAGCGGCACGATCTGCAGTTTCTCGAAGCCGTCGGCCCACAGTCCGAGAATGAAGCCGAACAGGCTGAAACTAAGCGCAGTCAGGATGAGGAAGCTGAGCATCCAGAACGGATGCGCGATATGCAGCGGCACGAACAGGCCCGACGTCGCCAGGATGAGAAGGCCGAGCGCGATTGATTTCGTTGCCGCCGCGCCGACATAGCCGAGCACGATCTCGAACGACGACACCGGCGCCGAGAGGAGTTCGTAGATGGTGCCGACGAAGCGGGGAAAATAGATGCCGAACGCGGCATTGGTCACGCTTTGCGTGAGCAACATCAGCATAATCAGTCCGGGCACGATGAAGGCGCCATAGGGCACGCCCTCTATCTCGGTGATGCGCGAGCCGATCGCCGCGCCGAACACGATGAAATACAGCGACGTCGAGATCACCGGCGACACGACGCTTTGGAACAGCGTCCGTCCGGTCCGCGCCATTTCGTACAGATAGATCGCGCGCACGCCGTAGAAGTTCATCGCCGTTCCCTCACCAGGCCGACAAAAATATCCTCGAGCGAGCTTTGCGTGGTCTGTAAATCCTTGAATTTAATGCCGGCGCGGCCGAGCTCGTCGAGCAATGCCGTGATGCCGGTGTGCTCGCTCCTGGTGTCGTAGGTGTAGATCAATTCGTGGCCGTCGCTCGCCAAAGTCAGGCGATATTGCCCCAGCGCGGGCGGGATTGTTTCGAGCCGCTCGCGCAGTTCGAGCGTCAATTGCTTTTTGCCGAGCTTGCGCATCAATTCGGCCTTGTCCTCGACCAGGATGATCTCGCCTTTGCTGATGACGCCGACGCGGTCGGCCATGTCTTCGGCCTCTTCGATGTAATGCGTGGTGAGGATGATGGTGACGCCCGAGGCGCGCAGTTCGCGCACCAATTGCCACATGTCCTTGCGCAATTCGACATCGACGCCGGCGGTCGGCTCGTCGAGGAACAGGATTTGCGGCTGGTGCGCCAGCGCCTTGGCGATCATCAGCCTTCGCTTCATGCCGCCGGACAGCATCCTGATCTTGGCGTCGCGCTTGTCCCACAGCGACAATTGCTGGAGGACTTTCTCGATGTAGCGGGGATCGGGCGGCAAGCCGAACAGGCCGCGCGAAAAGCGCATGGTCGCCGGCGGTGTCTCGAAAGCGTCGGTCGTCAGTTCCTGCGGCACCAGCCCGATCAGCGAGCGCGCTGCGCGGTAGTCGGCGATGATGTCGTGGCCGTCCACGGTGACGGCGCCCGTCGTCGGCTTGACGATGCCGCAGATGATGCCGATCAGCGTTGTCTTGCCGGCGCCGTTCGGGCCGAGCAGCGCGAAGATTTCGCCGTGGCGGATGTCAAGATTGATGTCCTTGAGCGCCTGGAAGCCGGACGCATAGGTCTTGCCGAGATGCGAGACGGAAATGGCGGCGGTCATTTTCTCTGTCATTCCGGGGCCGAGCGTAGCGAGGAGCCCGGAATCCATATTCACGGAGGGTGGTTATGGATTCCGGACTTGCCGCTGCGCGGCAATCTGGAATGACCGCCTAGACCCAGGGCCGCGCTGCCTTGGCCTTGGCCTCGAAGCTGTCGATCTTGCTGCGCTTCTGCATGGTGACGCCGATCTCGTCGAGGCCGTTGAGCAGCGCGTGTTTGCGGTGCGGAGCGACATCGAATTTGACCACGCCGCCGTCCGGCCCGCGGATTTCCTGCTTTTCCAGATCCACGGTGAGCGTGGCATTGGCGCCGCGGTCGGCGTCGTCGAACAGTTTTTCCAGGTCTTCCGGCGAGACCTTGACCGGTAGCACGCCGTTCTTGAAGCAGTTGTTGTAGAATATGTCGCCGAACGAGGTCGAGATCACGCAGGTGATGCCGAAATCCATAAGCGCCCACGGCGCGTGCTCGCGCGAGGAGCCACAGCCGAAGTTGTCGCCGGCGACCAGAATCTTGGCCTTGCGATAGGCCGGCTTGTTGAGCACGAAATCGGGGTTCTCGCTGCCGTCGTCGCGAAAGCGCTTCTCGGCGAACAGGCCCTTGCCGAGGCCGGTGCGCTTGATGGTTTTCAGATATTGCTTCGGGATGATCATGTCGGTGTCGATGTTGATCATCTTCAACGGTGCGGCGACGCCTTCGAGAACAGTGAATTTTTCCATGTTCGATCCTGCAATCGGCGGATGCTATAGAGTGCGGCGAGTTAATGGCGTCTCGCCGGGTGCGGGTCAAGTCTCCGCCGCGGCGGTCTCTTTTGCCTTGAACTTCAACTCCCGATCCAGCGTGCAGACCTGGACGTGATACTCGGTGTAATACTTCTGCCGCGCCAGTTTCTGCGCCGCTATGTGCTCGGGATTGGTGCGCCAGGCGCGCAAGCCTTCCTCGTGCTCGAACTCGACGATCGTCACCCGCTCGCCGTCGTCGGCGAAAAAGCCCTTATGCGAGATGTAGCCCGGCATCGCCCTGGCGAGCTTTTCCATCTGATCGACCAAGGCAACGTATTCGTCACGGACGCCGGGCCGCAGGCGCGAGCGAAAAACTGTAATAAGCATAGCAGCGTTTCCCCGTAGGCATTTCAGAGCGCAAAGCGCAGCGCCATTATACGGATCGGCGCTATCGGCGCATCAAGTTTGCTTCTCGAATTTCGGCACTTGGGCGAGCTCGGTGACCCAAGGCCGCGCCGAGCGCCACCAGTTCTGCCGTTTCGGCGGCAGGCGATCGCGTTGGCGCAGCAGGCCGACGCGCACCGTGTAGGACGGTTGCACCCCGTCGCCCGGCGTTGTCGAATAGATCGGCGCGCCGCAACGCGGGCAAAACGCCTGCAGCCGCGGCTTGCCGCTGTCGGCGGTGGTCTTGAGATAGGTGGTCGGCTGCCCAGTCATCCTGAAGGTCGAGCCCGACACCGGGACCGAAATCCGAAACGCGGTGCCGGTCGAGGTTTGGCAGTCGGTGCAATGGCAGATGGCGACCTTTTCAGGATCGGCCTCGCCTTCGATGGTGATAAAGCCGCAATGGCACGCGCCGTCGACTTTCATATTTCGCTCCTCACGCTCAAACGGAATACTACCCTGCCGCGCGCTCGATCGCATGCATGTCGGCATCCGACAGGCCGAAATGATGGCCGATCTCGTGGATCAGCACGTGCTTGACGATGGCGCCCAGCGTTTCTTCGTGCTCGGCCCAGTAATCGAGAATGGGGCGGCGGTAGAGCCAGATCATGTTCGGCATCTGCACCGGCGCGCTTTCCGAGCGGAACGGCAGGCCGACGCCGTGAAACAGCCCGAGAATATCGAACTCGCTCTCCGCCCCCATGCGACGGAGCACGTCGTCGCTTGGGAAATCGTCGACCTGAATGACAATGTCGGCGCACAGATCGCGAAATTTTTTCGGCAAATGGCGAAACACCTCGCCGGCCAGCACCTCGAGCTCGGCAAGCGACGGCGCCAAGACCTGCCGCCAGGCCAGCGGATCGGATTTAAGATCGGCCATATTCGCAATGTAGCGCGGAATGCGGGACAGGCTAAGCTGGAGGTATCGATGCCGCTGAAGAAATTGATCGCAATTTTGGCCCTCGCCGCGTTGCCGCTGTTCGGTGCGGCATCGCAGGCCCGAACGCAGACCTCACCAATCGCGCAGCCGCGTCATGTCCGCGGCAGCATCACCATCCATCCGCGGCCGTTGCTCTACCGGCGCTGCGTCGACTGGTACGAATTGCAGCACCGGGAAAGCGGCACGGTGCTTTATCCGCAAATGCGCTGCTGGTGGGTGCGGCGTTAAGAGCCGCGGCGGAGCAATAGCGGCAATGACGCTCAGCACGTCTTGTCGGGCTCGGAGAATACCAGCTTTCGCAATGCTGCGCGGAGAATTTTTGCGGTACCCGCTTCCGCGCGGGGAAATTCCCGCAGAACCGAAAATCGAACTTTGTCAAATTCGCCAAATTCACGACTTCCGAATTCACCACTGATGGAATTGAGCTTCTCCTTCGGCGGTTCGCTGTCGGACTCAATGACAATGACAAGTTCATTCTGACCCGCGGCATTCAATCCGGAAAACAAGCAGACCTCGTCAACCTCGAGGGTTTGGCGGATCCGCTGTTCAAGCGGGGCAACCGCGATCTTTTCCCCCTTGACATTGAGCACGTCAGCGACCCGGCCGAGGATACGAATTCGCCCGTCCGCACGCCCCACCGCCCTGTCGCCCGGATAGAAAAATCCATCCCGGAATACCTTTGAGGTCGCTTCCTCGTCGTCGAGATAGCGTTGCCAATCAAGCTCGGTGGTGCGGATGCGCAGATCGCCTTCGTGATCCGGCGAACATTCATGGCCGCTCTCGTCAACGATCTGGATCGTGCGATCCGGCGGCAGACAACTATATCGAATCCTCTAAACTTCGAAGCCGCAAGCGCAGAGGCGGTTCGGTCAGTTCGGTCGCCGAAGAATAATTGTAAATGCAGAGAGTATGGCCAAATCTCGCGATGGCCTTGCTGATAAGATCAGCCCCCATGACTGCACCACCCACCCAAAGGTCGCACTCAATTGATGGGTCGGGATTGGAATTTTCTATCGCTAGAAGATGCTGGAACGCACCTGTAGTTATTGAAGCGCAAGTAACGGCATGGCGAAAGAACCGTTCATATCTTTCCCGACGTTGATCAATGATCACGCAGCCGCCGGCCTGCCAGACCGCTAGCGGAACCCTCCACCCAATTGCGGTAAATAACTCAAAGTTCAAATTGTGCACCACGGAGACGTTGTCATAGCCGAGGAAGCGGGAGCGCGCCGAACATCTGAGGTCCTCGAGTTGGCTCTCCCACATCAATTTTTTGAAATCGCCGGTCGTGCCGGATGTGTAGAGGATGTGTCCGCCGGCAGGATAAACTGCTTGCGGGGAGGCCGGTATTTCGCCCAATTGGGTTGCGGCCAGCTCTGCTCTTGAGACCACGATGATCTTGGCCTGGGCAGACGCGTTTCCGGCGAGGTCATGCTCCGCCCGCTCGCGTTCAGTCGTAACAGCGCAGGATACATTTTTGAGCCCGAGCTCCTTGATATGCGCAATCGACCGCAGCTGTATCGTGGTCAGCCCGAGCGCGCGCAGCGCCAGGGCAAGCGCCCAGGCATCTGCCAGATGGCTCGCCAGCACGAGGGCGATCGTGCCGGCCGGCAGTTCCTTCTGTTGCAGGATTTTACGGAAAGTCTCGATGCCTTTTGCAAAAGTGGCGTAATCGATGACGAAGTCGTCGTGGATCAGGGCGGGCTTCGCCGGATCGGATCGCGCCCTTTCGTAGATGCGGTCAATGATCATTTTGGGCCGACCCCGCCACGTTTCGCCCGCCGGCGGTCAGCGCCAGTGCCGCAGAGAAATCGGCAAGCCCTGCAATGGTTTCGCGTCGTCGCATGCGGCCCCGATGTCTTGCCGCGCAGCATACCACCGTTGTGGTTACAGGCGATGCGCTCGTCGCGACTTTGCCACGCGGCCGTCTCAAAGGCGACGAGAAGAGCGATGATCTTCAAGTCGGGTGTTACGTTGCGCGTACGGGTGTCGAGTCGGAGTAACAGCGATGACGATTGACGAGTTGTTGAGTGCCATCACTGCCGAACTATCCGCGATTGGGGCGGCCACCGATTTAGGCCTAAAAAGCAAAGACGGCGAGCGCGTATCAGCGGTCCTATTGATCGACGACCGCCGCTTTTGCCTTAGCCTTGAGCCGGCGCAGGCCGATATGGATGAGGTTGCTGCCTGACGACCGGAATTGCCAACTCACTGTCCCTGTCGGCAGGCGCAAAGCGCACCTGAGTTGGCGACCAGCTCACCGCGATCAATTCCATTCTCTCACATCGACGAAATGTCCGGCGATCGCCGCGGCGGCGGCCATGGCCGGCGAGACGAGGTGGGTGCGGCCCTTGTAGCCCTGCCGGCCCTCGAAATTGCGGTTCGAGGTCGAAGCGCAGCGCTCGCCCGGAGCGAGCTTGTCGGGGTTCATCGCCAGGCACATCGAGCAGCCCGGCTCGCGCCATTCGAAGCCGGCTTTGAGAAAGATTTTATCGAGTCCTTCCGATTCGGCCTGCTCTTTGACCAGGCCCGAGCCGGGCACGATCATCGCATTGACTTTGGCATTGACCGTCTTGCCGTCGACGACTTTGGCGACCGCGCGCAAATCCTCGATGCGTGCATTGGTGCAGGAGCCGATGAAGACGCGGTCGATGGCGATGTCGGAAATTTTCTCGCCGCCCTGCAGACCCATATATTTGAGCGCGCGCTCGATCGCCTCGCGCTTCTTTTCATCACTGACATCGTCGAGCCGCGGCACGCGGCCGGTCACCGCAATCACCTGTTCCGGGCTGGTGCCCCAGGTCACAAGCGGCGGCAGCTTTGCCGCATCGAGCTTGATCTCGCGGTCGAAGTGCGCGTCGTCGTCGGAGATCAGCGTCTGCCAGTAGGCGAGCGCGGCGTCCCAGTCCTTGCCTTTCGGCGCCTTAGGACGGCCCTTGAGATACTCGTAGGTCTTTTCGTCCGGCGCGATGAAGCCGGCTTTGGCGCCGGCCTCGACCGACATGTTGCACACCGTCATGCGGCCTTCCATCGACAGCGCGCGAATCGCCTCGCCGGCATATTCCAGCGCATAGCCGGTGCCGCCTGCGGTGCCGATCTCGCCGATAATGGCAAGGATGATGTCTTTCGCGGTGACGCCTTGCGGCAGCTTGCCGTCGACCACGGCCCGCATGTTTTTCGATTTTTGCTGGATCAGCGTCTGCGTCGCCAAGACGTGCTCGACTTCCGAGGTGCCGATGCCGTAGGCGAGCGCGCCGAACGCGCCGTTGGTCGCGGTATGGCTGTCGCCGCAGACCAGCGTCACGCCGGGCAGCGTAAAGCCCTGCTCCGGCCCGATGATGTGGACGATGCCCTGGCGCTTATCGAACTCGTCGTAATATTCGAGATTGAAGAATTTCGCGTTCTCGGCGAGGTATTTGATCTGCGCTTCGCTCTCCGGATCGGGATTGGGCAGATGGCGGTCGGTCGTCGGCACGTTGTGATCGACGACGAGCAGCGTCTTGTCCGGCGCGCGCACCTTGCGGCCGGACAGCCGCAAGCCTTCGAACGCCTGCGGGCTGGTGACTTCGTGGACGATATGGCGGTCGATATAAATGAGCGAGGCCCCGTCGGGATCCTCCTCGATCAGATGCTCGTCCCAGATTTTGTCGTAAAGCGTGCGGGGTTTGGCCATTTCACGAACTCACAAAATCATCATGTTCCACCGCGCATCGAACAGAAACGGGACTGCAGTGGATCGAGATTACTCCGCCGCGTTCTCCTCGGCGGTTTCCGCGCCGGCATGGTCCTGCCGCTCGAAAATGCGGGCGGATTTGCCGCGCCGGCCGCGCAGATAATATAGCTTGGCGCGGCGCACTTTGCCGCGGCGCACCACCTCGATCGAGTTGATCATCGGCGAATAGAGCGGGAAGACGCGCTCGACGCCTTCGCCATAGGAAATCTTGCGAACGGTGAAGTTCTCGTTCAGGCCTGAGCCGGCGCGGCCGATGCAGACGCCTTCATAGGCCTGCACGCGGCTGCGCTCGCCTTCGACGATCTTGACGTTGACGATGACCGTATCGCCCGGCTGGAAATCGGGGATTTGCTTGCCGGCGGAGAGCTTCGCCATCTGTTCGTTTTCGATTTCTTTGAGCAAGTTCATGGCGAATTCTCCATCGGCCACGCTGTACTCGCGCCGTTTCCGACCGGTTTTCCACGGGTTGAGCGAGCTTCTATTACACCGCGCGGGCTTTGTCACCCTTTCGTCACCCCGTCCGCGAGCCACTCCGGAAACGGCGTAGAAAGGCGGCCCAGAGGTCGGGGCGCCGTTCTTTGGTCATCCGCTCGGCCTCGGCGCGCCGCCAGCCGGCGATCTTGCCGTGGTCGCCCGAGGTCAGCACCTCCGGGATCGCCCGGCCTTCCCAAAGTTGCGGCCGGGTATATTGCGGATATTCCAACAGCCCGTCGGTGAAAGTTTCTTCCGTGCTGGAGGCGGCGGCGCCCATGACGCCGGGCAGGAGCCGCACGCAGGCGTCGATCAGCGCCATGGCCGCGATCTCGCCGCCGGACAGCACATAATCGCCGATCGAGACCTCTTCCAGGCCGCGCGCGGCGATGACGCGCTCGTCGACGCCCTCGAAGCGGCCGCAGACCAGGACGACGCCGGCGCCGCCGCAAAGCGCTGCGACCCGCGCCTGCGTCATTGGCGTCCCGCGCGGCGACATCAGCAGGCGAGGGCGGCCGTCGTTGACGGTCGCGTCGATGGCGCGGCCGAGCACGTCGGGCTTCATCACCATGCCCGGACCGCCGCCGGCCGGGGTGTCGTCGACCGTGCGATGCTTGTCGGCGGCGAAATTGCGGATATCGACGACATTGAGCGTCCACGCGCCCGACGCCAGCGCCTTGCCGGCAAGGCTTAAGCTCAGCGGCCCCGGAAACATGTCCGGAAAAATCGTCAGCACGCTTGCGCGCCACATCTCAGTCTCGCCCGGCCGGCATTTCGACAACCAGCCGTCCGCCCGCGATGTCAACCTCGGGTACGGTGGCTTCGTCGAACGGCAGCATCTGCGTCGGCTCGCCGTCCGCATGCCGCACCTCGATGAGATCGCCGGCGCCGAAATTGTGCACGGCGACGACGCTGCCGAGCGAGCGCCCGGCGCGATCGACGACGCAAAGCCCGATCAGGTCGGCGTGATAGAACTCGTTCGCCGCATCCGGCTCCGGCAGCCGCTCGCGCGGCACATAGAGTTTTGTATTGGCGAGCTGCTCCGCGGCATTGCGGTCGGCGATGCCCGACAGCGTGGCGACGAAATAATCCTTGGCCGGCCTTAAGCTTTCGATAGAGAAAACGCGGCCGTTCTCGGTTTCAAGCGGACCGTAATTGGCGATTGCCGCCGGATCGGCGGTGAACGAATGCAGGCGGACTTCGCCGCGCACGCCGTGGGCGGCGCCGATCTGGCCGAGGCACACGCGCGCGCCGCCGGTCATCGCCCGTTAGCTCGCCGGCGCTGCCGCGCCCGCGGCGGGGGCTGCGCCCGGCGCCGCGCCTGCAGCCGCCTTGGCGGCCTCTTCCTTGGCCTTGCGCTCCTTGCGCGGGATCGCCCGTTCCGGATTGTTGCGCGGCTTGCGCTTCATCACGCCGGCGGCGTCGAGGAAACGCATGACGCGATCCGACGGCTGCGCGCCCTTGGCGATCCAGGCCTTAGCTTTTTCGATGTCCCATTTCAGCCGCTCGGTCTTGTCCTTCGGCAACAGCGGATTGAAATAGCCGAGCCGCTCGATGAAGCGCCCGTCGCGGGGCGAGCGGCTGTCGGCGACGACGATGTGATAGAACGGCCGCTTCTTGGTGCCGGCGCGCGCCATGCGGATGACAAGCATTCAGTTTCCTTTCGCTAGCTTGATTGTCAGATCACTTCTTCTTTCCCAAGCCGGGCAGGCCGCCCGGAAATTTCGGACCGAGACCCGGTAGTCCGGGCAATCCGCCCGGCAGTCCCGGAAAATTCGGCGGCAGGCCGGGTATGCCCGGCATCTTCGGCGGCAGGCCCGCCGCGCCGGGCAATCCCGGCGGCAGCCCGCCCGGTATCTTGTCCGCTAGCTTTGCCATCTCTTCCGGACTCGGCATGCCGCCGCCGCCGAAGCCGAGCATATTGGCAAGCCCCGCCATCGGCCCGCGCTTGGCGCCGCCCATCGCTTTCATCACGTCCGACATGGTGCGGTGCATTTTCAGAAGCCGGTTGATGTCTTCGGGCTTGGTGCCGGAGCCTGAGGCGATGCGGCGCTTGCGGCTTGCCTTGAGCACGTCCGGATGGCGCCGCTCCGACGGCGTCATCGAATCGATGATCGCCATTTGCCGCTTGAGCACTTTCTCGTCGAGATTGCGCTCGGCCAACTGGTTCTTGAGCTTGGCGACGCCCGGCAGCATCGCCATCAGCCCGGTCACGCCGCCCATCTGCTGCATCTGCGCGAGTTGCTCGCGCAGATCGGCGAGATCGAAGGCGCCCTTGCGTATCTTCGCCGCGACGCGCGCCGCCTTCTCGGCATCGATATTTGCAGCGGCCTTCTCCACCAGCGAGACGATGTCGCCCATGCCGAGAATACGGTCGGCGATGCGCTGCGGATAAAAGTCCTCGATGGCGTCGAGCTTCTCGCCGGTGCCGATCAGCTTGATCGGCTTGCCGGTGACTGCGCGCATCGACAAAGCGGCGCCGCCGCGGCCGTCGCCATCGATCCGGGTCAGCACGATGCCGGTGATATCGAGACGCTCGTTGAAGCTTTTCGCCAGGTTGACGGCGTCCTGGCCGGTCAGCGCGTCGGCGACGAGCAGCACCTCGTGCGGGCTCGCGGCGCGGCGCACCTCGGCGGCTTCGCGCATCAGTTCCTCATCGAGCGTCAGCCGGCCGGCAGTGTCGAGCAGCACCACGTCGTAGCCGCCGAGCCGCGCTGCAGCTTGCGCGCGCGCGGCGATCTGCACCGGCGTCTGGCCTTCGACGACCGGCAAGGTATCGACGCCGACCTGGCGGCCGAGCACGGCGAGCTGCTCCATCGCGGCCGGCCGGCGGGTGTCGAGCGAGGCCATCAGCACTTTGCGCTTTTGAATCTCGGCGAGGCGCTTGGCGATCTTGGCCGTGGTCGTGGTTTTGCCCGAGCCCTGCAGCCCGACCATCATGATGACGACGGGCGCCGGGACATTGAGATCGATCGGCTGCGCGTTCGAGCCGAGCATTTCGATCAATTGGTCGTGGACGATTTTCACGACCATCTGGCCCGGCGTCACCGACTTGACCACGTCGACGCCGACCGCGCGCTGCTTGACCTGGTCGGTGAAGGTCCGGGCCACGTCGAGCGCCACGTCGGCCTCAAGCAGCGCTCGCCGCACTTCGCGCAGCGCCGCCTCGACGTCGGCCTCCGATAGCGCGCCGCGCCGCGTCAGCCGGTCGAGAATGCCGTTCAGCCGTTCGGACAGATTGTCGAACATCTACAAGCACCTTTACGCCCGAGGGCGCATCGCGCTGTCGGGCGGGAGCCTCCGGTCTCGTGGGCCGGTCGGCGGTTCAGTGTCGATCTCTTGCGAGAGCGGACGGAAAATAGGTGCGGACCGTGGCCCCGTCAACCGTGGCGTTATTGCCGGCCGCTGACCGGCCAAGCTGTCATATATAGAGCCTCCATGTCGCGCTATTACCAAGGCCCGGTCTCCGATCATTTCGACGGCGAGCGGTTTTTCAATCCGCACGGCGCGCCGCCGCGCAGCCGGCACGATCTGTTGCGCTGGTTCGTCGATCGCCGCTTGAGCGGCACCAGGGCGAAATGGCCGGTTTGGGCGCCCTCGCCTTATAGCGATCGCCCGCCGGCTCGAGTCGAAGGCGCGGCCTTGCGCCTGTCCTATATCGGTCACGCGAGCTTTCTCATTCAGACCGCGGGTCTCAATATGCTGCTCGACCCGGTGTGGTCGAAGCGCGCCTCGCCGTTCCGCCTGCTTGGGCCGCGACGGGTCAACGGTCCGGGCATCGCCTTTGCCGATCTGCCGCCGATCGACGTCGTTTTGGTGTCGCACGGCCATTACGATCATCTCGATCTCGCGACGCTGTCGCGGCTTGCCGCCGCGCATCGCTCGCGCGTCATCGCGCCGCTCGGCAATGACACCATCATGCGCAATCGGCATCCCGCCATCGCCGCCGAAGCGCATGACTGGGACGATCGGATCGAGATCGGCGCAGGCGTGGCCGTGACGCTCATTGCCGCGCGGCATTGGTCGGCGCGCAACCTGTCCGACCGCAATGAGTCCTTGTGGGCGTCGTTCGTGATCGAGACGCCGGCCGGTCGCGTCTATTTCGTTGCCGATTCCGGCTACGGCGACGGCCGGCATTTCCGCGCGGTGCGCGAGCGCCACGGACCGTTGCGGCTTGCGATCCTGCCGATCGGCGCCTACGAGCCGCGCTGGTTCATGCGCGAGCAGCACATGAACCCGGCCGAGTCGGTGCAGGCCTTCATCGATTGCGGTTCGGAGCTGGCGCTCGGCCACCACTACGGCACGTTCCAGCTCACCGACGAAGCGATCGATGCGCCGCTTGACGCGCTTGCCGACGCCTTGAAGGTCGCCGGAATTTTGCCGGAGCGGTTCCGCACGCTGCGGCCGGGGCAGGTGTGGCAATTGTGATCATCAAGAATGAGTTCGGCCAATCGCGCGGCGGGCGATCCAAACCTGCGGCTCATATGCTCGGCGGGGTAAGTCGCCAAGGCCTCCGCTGCTTAATCGGACCACGAGAGCATGATCCGGAAAATGCCTGCCCTCGGACTTGATCCGAGGGTGGAAACCGGTTTTCCGAAAAGATCATGCTCCATCAAATACTGGAGCGGCAATCGTTTCAATCTGAAACGATTGCGCTTTAGCCTGGCGACGTTGGCGGCGGGTTGATCAAGACGTAAACGTTAATGACGAGCTTGTCCGGACCGACGGCGAGCGGGTCGGTGACGTATTCTTCGATCATTTCCTTGGCCTCTAGCCGCTTGTCGTCGAGATAGTCGGTGATCGTCTCGTAGGTGTTATCGAGATCGTCATACGAGCCGCGATAAACGAATTTGAGCGCCCGGCCATTCGGTGTCTGGCCAACAACGAATTCGCCGGACGGCGGGGTTTTTGGCGGCGCAGCAATCGGCACCGCGATTTCGTAGTCAAAGCCCTTGTCATCCGACGATGTGAAAATCGTCATCGGCGAGCCGTCCGGCTTGATGCCTTCCTTATCGAGATAGGTTTTGATCTTCTTGAGCGAGGCGGTGATGATATCGAAAGTCTTGTCCCACGTGCCGCTGCCTTTCACGTAGATCATTGTCTTGGCAGTAAGCGTCGTGTCCTCGCCGAACACATCGCCGGGCTGGGCCGGCGTCGATGACGGGGCGATTTGCTCCGGCGTCGCGGGGGCGGGGGTCCGGGCCGGCGGGGTTGGCGCAGGACTTGGTGCCAGACTTGGTGCCGGACTTGGTACCGGACCCGGCGCAGCACTCGGCGCCGGCGTTGTTGCCGGAGTTTGCGCGATCGCCGGCTGCGGCGCTCCAAGCCTCATTGTCATGGTGACGAGCGTGGCAATGGCGGCGCCCGCGATAATGGCGCGTAGCGCTAAGCGGAACGACATCACTTTCTCCCCGAATGGGCGATCCAGCGCCCGCGGCCGCGCCGTCGCTCGTCCCGTATTCGTCCCCATGACGAATCTAGCACGTTCGGCCGCATTCCGACTGCCAAAATTGCCGTCTTGCGGGTTCGGGTGATGAAAACGAGCACTGGCGCAGACGGATCGAGTTCTCATATAAGTCGCTCGCATTTTGGGCTTAATCATGAGCGCGCTGGCGAACCGCGACTTCGTCAAAATGAACGGTCTCGGCAACGAAATCGTCATCGTCGATTTGCGCCGCGAACCGGGCCCCATCGATGCCGCCGAAGCGCGCGCCGCGGCACGGCAGGAACCATACGATCAGCTGATGGCGCTTTATCCCGCGCATGGGCCTGAAGATGCGTCGATCCGCATCTACAACGCTGACGGCTCGGAGGCCGGCGCGTGCGGCAATGGCATGCGCTGCGTGGCCGCGCTGGTCGGTGAGGAAACCGGCCGCAGCGAGCTGAAATTCGCAACCCTGGCCGGCGTCGTGTCGTGCTGGCGGGCGAAAAATGGTCTTTTCACCGTCGATATGGGCCGGCCCCGCTTTCGCTGGGATGAGATTCCGTTGGCGCGCGAATTTTCCGATACGCGGGCGATCGATCTTGAAGTGCCCGGCGTGCCCGACCTGCGCGCGCCATCAGCCGTCAGCATGGGCAATCCGCATGTAATCTTCTGGGTCGACGATCCGGCGGCCTACGATCTCGCCGCGATCGGTCCCAAGCTCGAGCACGATCCGCTGTTTCCGGAGCGCGCCAATATCACGCTCGCGGCGACGCCGGCGCTCACCCGCATCGTGATCCGCACCTGGGAACGTGGCGCCGGCCTCACCAAGGCCTGCGGCTCGGCGGCCTGCGCTGCCGCGGTCGCCGCCGCGCGGCTCAGTCGCACCGGCCGCAAAGTGACGGTCACGTTGCCTGGCGGCGACCTCGGCATCGAATGGCGCGAGGCCGACGATCATGTGCTGATGACCGGGCCGGTCGAGTATGAATACAAGGGCCGGTTCGGCGCGGCCTTGCTCGCCGCCGCCGATGCGGGAGCGGCGTAGCGATGAGCGTCCCATGACCGTCGACGTCGTCACCTTCGGCTGCCGGCTCAATGCCGCCGAATCGGAAGTGATCCGCCGCGAGGCGGAGCGCGCAGGATTCGCCGATACCGTCGTGGTCAATACTTGCGCGGTGACGGCGGAGGCGGTGCGCCAGGCACGGCAGGTGATCCGCGCGCTGCGCCGTAATCGCCCGCAGGCCAAGATCGTCGTCACCGGCTGCGCGGCGCAGACCGAGCCGCAGACCTTTGTCGCGATGCCCGAGCCGGATCGGGTGCTCGGCAATGCGGAAAAACTTTCCGCGGAAGGCTGGGCGCTCGCGCGCGCGTCCTTCGCCCTTGACGATGCGCCCAAGGCGATCGTGAACGACATCATGGCGGTCAAGGAAACCGCCGCGCATCTGGTCGATTCCTTTTCCGGCCGCACCCGCGCCTTCGTCCAGGTGCAGAACGGCTGCGATCATCGTTGCACTTTCTGCATCATTCCGTTCGGCCGCGGCAATTCGCGCTCCGTTCCCATGGGAGCGGTGGTCGAGGACGTGCGCCGGCTGGTCGCCAATAACTATAGCGAGATCGTGCTGACCGGCGTCGACATCACGAGCTACGGCGCCGACCTGCCTGGCGCGCCAAGACTCGGCACGCTGGTCAAGCAAATCCTCAAGCACGTGCCGGAGCTCAAGCGGCTGCGGCTATCGTCGATCGATTCGGTCGAGGCCGACCGCGATCTCCTCGACGCGCTGGCGACCGAGGCGCGGTTGATGCCGCATCTGCATTTGTCGCTGCAATCCGGCGACGATCTCATCCTCAAGCGGATGAAGCGGCGGCATTTGCGCGGCGACGCCATTGCGCTCTGCGCGCAAATCCGCCGGCTACGGCCGGACACGGTGTTCGGCGCCGATCTGATCGCCGGGTTCCCGACCGAGACCGAGCCTATGTTTCAAGGCACGCTCGATCTTGTGGCCGAATGCGGCTTGACGCATCTGCATGTCTTTCCATTCTCGCCGCGTCCGGGCACGCCGGCGGCGCGGATGCCGCAGCTATCCCGCGATGTCGTCAAAGACCGCGCGCGGCGCTTGCGCGAACGCGGCACGCTGGCCTTGCGGGCGCATCTCGACGCGCAAGTTGGCGCGACGCGGCGCGTCTTGGCCGAATCGCGCGAAACCGGACATACCGAGCAGTTCACCAAGGTCCTGCTCGCGGCGCCGGTCGAGCTGGGTAGGATTTTCGATCTGAAGATCGCTACGCACGACGGCAAGCAATTGCTCGCGGCTTGAGCTATTCTCGTGCCAACGCGGAGACCGCAACATGGACGATGCCGGACAGGATTACACCATCGCGACGACCGAACAGCTCGAACGCTTGTACACCGATGCGCCCTATGGTCCCGCCGTCTTCAAGGAAACCGACCGGGTTACGCCGCACTATCGCAAACTGATCGAAGCCGCGCCGTTCGTCGTGCTCGCGACCTGCGGTCCCGACGGGCTCGACTGCTCGCCGCGCGGTGACCCGCCCGGTTTCGTCCGCGTCATCGACGAGCACACGCTCGTCATTCCCGACCGCCGCGGCAACAACCGCATCGACAGCTTGCGCAATCTGGTGCGCGACCCTCGCGTCGCACTGCTGTTCCTGATCCCGGGTGTCGGCGAGACCATGCGCATCATCGGCCGCGCCAAAATATCCACCGATCCGAAACTGACCGAAAGTTTTATTGTCAACGGCAAGGTGCCGAAATGCGTCCTGATCGTGACGGTGGAGAAGGCCTACTTCCAGTGCACCAAGGCGATCATCCGCTCGAAACTGTGGGACCCGGCGAGCGTCGTCGACCGCAAGACCCTGCCGACGCCGGGCGCGATTCTCGCCGAATTGACCGGCGGCAAGATGGGCGGGCCCGAGCATGATCGCCAGGCGCCTGAGCGCATCAAAGCGACGATTTATTGATTACGGCTTCATCGCGGGGCGATTCGAGCCCAAGTCCCGCATCTTGGTCCCATCCACAATCCACCAGCCGTTCGCGCATATGCGGCGGCACCGGCGCAACGACTCGGATCGGCGCGCGGTTCTTATAAAGCGGCACCACGATCTCGCGGGCGTGCAAATGCAGCATCGGGCCGCCCTGGCGCGGCGCCGTGCCGTAGATCGCGTCGCCCAGTATAGGCCAGCCCATTTCGGCGCAATGGACGCGAAGCTGGTGCGTGCGTCCGGTCAAAGGTTCGAGCGCAAGCCAGGTCAGGGCGCCCGAGCGCGATCGTCCCATTACCTTCCACTTGGTCGCCGACGGCTGGCCCCACGGATCGTGCTTCATCCACCAGCCGCGCGTTTCGTCGAGGCGGCCGAGTGGCAGCGCGATCTCGCCGGCATCGGCATCCGGCGCACCTTCGACGACGGCCCAGTAGGTTTTGTCGATCGCGCCGCTCTTGAACAGCTTGCCAAGCTGCGCCAGCGCTTTGCGATGGCGGCCGAGCACGAGGCATCCCGACGTGTCGCGGTCGAGCCGGTGCGCCAGCGCCGGCGCGCGCGGCAGCCCGAAGCGCAGCGCGTCGAAATGGTCTTGCAGGCATTCCCTGCTGCGGTCGCGGCTGTTCGGAGGTCCTTGATGCACGGCCATTCCGGCCGGTTTGTCGATCACCAGCATCAGCCCATCGCGATACAAGAGCCGCGACACCATCTCTTCCGAGGTCATGTTTGCCTACCTTGGCGAAACGGCTATCACGGGCGCCGCATGCAAGAAACTCCGCAAGACGGTCCGACTGCCGGCACGGCGGAACCGGCGCAGGCCTGGTGGCAGCGCCTTTCCGGCGGCCTCAAGCGCTCCTCGTCGGCCATCGGTGGCGCCATCGCGCACGTGGTCGCCAAGCGTCAGCTCGACGCAGCGACCATCGACGAGATCGAGGACGCCCTCATCCGAACCGATCTCGGCGCGGAGACGGCGGCCCGTATCGCCACCGAGCTTCGTTACGGTCGCTTCAGCACGTCGATCACGCCGGATGAAATCAAGGCGGTGGTCGCCGCCCAAGTCGAGAAGGCACTGGCTCCGGTGGCGCAGCCGCTCGTCATCGATGCGGCAAAAAAGCCGTTCGTCATTCTCGTCGCCGGCGTCAACGGCTCCGGCAAGACCACGACCATCGGCAAGCTCGCGGCGAAATTCCGCGCCGAAGGGCGCTCCGTCATGCTCGCGGCCGGCGACACTTTCCGCGCCGCGGCGATCGAGCAGCTCAAGATCTGGGCGACGCGCAGCGGCGCCGATTTCATCGCGCGCGAGGCGGGCGCCGATGCTGCGGGGCTCGCCTTCGACGCGGTCGCTGCGGCGAAGCATCGCGGGCTCGACGTTCTCCTCATCGATACCGCCGGCCGCTTGCAGAACCGCACCGAGCTGATGGGCGAACTGGAAAAGATGGTCCGCGTGATCAAGAAAGTCGACGCCACGGCGCCGCATGCGGTGCTGCTTGTGCTTGATGCCACCGTCGGGCAGAACGCGCTGTCGCAAGTCGAGATTTTCCAGAAAGCCGTCGGCGTTACCGGTCTTGCTATGACCAAGCTCGACGGCACCGCGCGCGGCGGCATCCTGGTCGCCATCGCGGCGAAATTCGCACTGCCGATGCATTATGTCGGCGTCGGCGAAAGCATCGACGACCTGGCGCCGTTTTCGGCGCGCGAATTTGGCCGGGCGATTGCTGGGCTGGATGCGTAGAAGTGATTCAAGTGAATAGCTCCCGCCGTCGATGACAAACTCATTGGCCGAAGCTACATAGCGCGTATGACAGTCACGGCAAAACCGCAGCTCAATCCGTTTCTCAAAATGGCGCTCGATCTCGGGCCGTTGATCCTGTTCTTCTTCGCCAATTCGCACTACGGCATTTTCGTCGCCACCGCGACGTTCATGGTCGCGGTGCTGGCGGCACTGGCGGTCTCTTACGCGCTGACGCGCCAGCTGCCGATCATGCCGGTGGTCACGGCGATCATCGTGGTGGTGTTCGGCGGTCTCACCCTCGTGCTGCACGACGCGACCTTCATCAAGGTCAAGCCGACCATCATTTACGCGTTGTTCGGCGCGGTCTTGATCGGCGGCCTTGCCTTCAACAAGCCGCTGCTCGGCGTCGTGTTCGATTCGCTGTTCCACCTGACCGCGGAAGGCTGGCGCAAATTGACGCGGCGCTGGGCGATTTTCTTCTTCGCGCTTGCGATCCTCAACGAGATCGTCTGGCGCAATACCTCGACCGATGTCTGGGTCGACTTCAAGGTGTTCGGCGTGGTGCCGCTGACGTTTGCCTTCGGCGCACTGCAAATGCCGCTGCTCAAGAAATACGCAGCCGAGTCGGCGGAGCGACCCGTCGTCAGGACGACGGAATAGGCGCCGCCAGCGCTTTTTCGATCTGCGGCTTGAGCGTGGAATCGTAATTTTCGGGCGTGATCGGCCCGACGAGCTTGTAGGCGATGCGGCTGTCGCGGCCGATCACGAAGGTTTCCGGCACGCCGTAGACGCCCCAGTCGATCGCGGCGCGGCCGTTTTGGTCGGCGCCGGCGGCCACAAAGGGGTCGCCGTAACGGCCGAGGAAGCGCCGCGCGTTGTCGGGATCGTCCTTATAATTGATGCCGATCAGCCTAAACCGGGTGTCTTTGCCGATTTGCATCAATAGCGGCGCCTCGTCGTGGCACGGCACGCACCATGACGCCCACACGTTCACCACTGTCACGGCGCCCTTGAAGTCCGCCGGGTTGACGCCGGGTACCGGTGCGCCGGCGCGCTCCAAACCAGCGATGGGCGGCAGCGTCGTTTGCGGCGCTTGATGCCCGATCAACGCCGAAGGAATGAACGACGGATCCCCGCCATTCAGCTGGATGAGAAACAAGGCGACAAGCCCAAGAAAGACGGCGAGCGGCACCAGCACCACAATGCGGCGCCAGCGTACGGCTCGGCCTTGATCCTCCACGATGCTCACGCCTTTGCCTGTTCTTTGTCGGCTGCCGCGGCTTGCTCCATCGACCGACCGGCCGCCGCCGAGCGGCGGATGATTCCCTGCATTTCGAGCTCGGCGATTTTGCGCGTTTGCGTGCGGTAATCGAACGTCACCCAAGCGATCAGAACGCCGACAGTGATGACGGCGGCGGTGTAGGCCGCGGCGATGAAATCGATATGCGCCGTCGTTTCCATGGTCAACCCGCGACGTTCGCCTGCATGAGCTGCAGGGTGCGCACGCGCCGGCGCAAAATTTCGTTGCGCATCGCGGCAAGAACGAGCGTCACAAACAACAGCGTGAACGCTCCGGCCATCAAAAACAGCGGCATGAGGATCGTCGGATAGATGGTCGAGCCGCCGATGCGAAATACCGAAGCGCCTTGATGCAGCGTGTTCCACCAATCGACCGAGAATTTGATGATCGGCAGATCGATGGCGCCGACCAGCGTCAGCACCGCCACGGCGCGCGCCGCCCGCGATGGATTCTCGACCGTGCGCCACAATGCGATGACGGCGAGATAAAGCAGGAGTAGGACCAATTCCGAAGTAAGCCGCGCGTCCCATACCCAGTAGGTGCCCCACTCGGGGCGTCCCCACAGCGAGCCGGTGACGAGACAAAGCAGCGTGAACGCCGCGCCGACCGGCGCCGCCGCCTTGGCGGTCACGTCGGCGAGCGGATGGCGCCACACCAACGTGCCGAGCGCGGCAACCGACATCAGTCCCCAGCACAACATGCCGAGCCAGGCCGACGGCACGTGCAGGTACATGATCTTGACGGTGGCGCCTTGCTGATAGTCATCCGGCGCGACCATGGCCTGTTGCAGCGCAAAGGCGAAGAAGAGAACCGTCACGCCGGCGAGCCATGGAATGATGCTGTCGGCGAACTTCAGGAACCGTGACGGATTGGCAAGATCGAGGAGGGCCATCGGCAGCTTTCCAATAATCCCGGTTCTTAGGCAAGCGGCGGCAGATTCACAACGCAACTGTGCCACCCGTTACTTTTGCATGAGCGATGTGGCCATTTCATTTCATTATCGCTATTCGATTCGCTATCGCTTTATTCGATTTCTTGGCGCAGCGCCGCGGCGGCGGCGAAAGGCCCGACCACAAGGCTCGCCAGCGTCAGCGCGCAAAGGATCGCGAACGGCGTTCCGAACGGCACCGGGCCTGTGACGGCCGCATTGGCCGCCGCAACGCCGAAGATCAAGACCGGAACGGTCAGCGGCAACACGATCACGGCGAGCAGTAATCCGCCGCGCCGCAGTGTCACGGCAATGGCGGCGCCAATGAGGCCGATGAAGGTGAGTGCCGGCGTGCCGACCAACAGCGTCAGCATCAGCGCGGCTTCGGACGGCAGATCGAGATTGAGGAGGAGGCCGACGAGCGGCGCGCAGATCACGAGCGGCAGGCCGGTGGTGAGCCAATGCGCAATACCCTTCACCGCGACCACAAGCTCCAAAGGCGCGCGGCCCATCAGGATCAGGTCGAGCGAGCCGTCGTCGTGATCGCCGGCGAACAGCCGGTCGAGCGCCAGAAGACTCGCAAGCAGCGCCGCCAGCCACAGGATTGCCGGACCGATGCGCTTGAGCAGTAAAAGGTCCGGCCCGATCGCGAAAGGGGTCAGCGTGACAACGACCAGGAAGAACAATACCCCCATCAGCGCGCCGCCGCCGACACGGACGGCGATGCGCATGTCGCGGACGAGAAGGGCGGCGAGCGGGGTCATGCTTCCGCCTCGCCCAATCGCAGTTCCTGAGTGCTCGCGAGCCCGATCGGGCCGTGGCTTGCCGCGACAATGAAGCCGCCTCCCGCCAGATGCGCCCGCATCAAATCGGCCAAGCGCTCCTGCGCCGCGGCATCGAGAGTGCTCGTCGGCTCGTCGAGGAGCCAGATCGGGCGCGGCGCCGCGACGAGCCGCGCGATCGACAGCCGACGCCGCTGTCCGGCCGAAAGATAAGCCGCTGGCAGGCCTGCGAGCGCGCCGAGCCCGATCGCTTCCAGGGGTTTTCGGACATCGATTGAGCGGATGCCATAAAAGCCGGCCCAAAAGCGCAAATTCTCGGCGACCGAGAGCGAGCCTTTCAGCGCATCCTGATGGCCGAGATAGTGGGCTTGCTCGGCGATGCTCAATTCCGAATCGCCCCCCTCGAGCGTGAGCGTGCCGGCCGCAATGCGCACGAGCCCCACGATCATCCGCAGAAGCGACGATTTTCCCGCCCCATTGCGGCCGCTGACGGTCAGAAGCTCGCCGGACGCTACGGCAAAGTTGACGCCCGAGAAAACGCCACGGCCGCCGCGGTGACAGGTCAATTCGACAGCGGTGAGGCGCATCAGCGATGATCCGGACGCGGCTTTCGAGGCGATTTGCCGGCCTTTTGGGCCATGCGCGGCATGTTAGCGGACGATTCGTTGCTGAACTGGCACATCATTCGAAAAGACCTTATAAGCCGCAGGTCGGGCTGCGGCGCGCCGGTGACGCCTGCCACGTCCGACCGCTAATGCTCGGCGCGGCTCGTTTGGGGCAATCAATTACCTCCGAATTGCGCCGGCACCCGGCCGGCGGGATGGGAAAAAAGTCATGGATTCGCTCGATAGCTTTAAGTGCCTCCGGCCGCTTAAGGTCGGCTCCAAGACCTATGCGTATTACAGCCTACCGGCAGCGGAAAAGAACGGGCTGAAGGGCATTTCGCGGCTGCCTTTTTCGCTCAAGGTCTTGCTGGAGAACATGTTGCGCAACGAAGACGGCCGCTCTGTCACGAAGCAGGACATCCAGGCCGTCGCGCAATGGCTCAAGACCAAGACTTCGGAGCGCGAAATCGCATTCCGGCCGGCGCGGGTCCTGATGCAGGATTTCACCGGCGTGCCGGCTGTGGTCGACCTTGCCGCAATGCGCGACGCCATGGAGCATCTCGGCGGAGACGCGAAGAAGATCAATCCCCTGGTTCCGGTCGATCTCGTCATCGATCATTCGGTCGCGGTCAATCATTTCGGCAACGCGCTTGCGTTCAAGCAGAACGTCGAGGACGAGTACAAGCAGAATCAGGAACGCTATCGCTTCCTGAAATGGGCGCAGCGCTCGTTCGAGGATTTCCGCGTGGTGCCCCCGGGCACCGGCATCTGCCACCAGGTCAACCTCGAATATCTGTCGCAGACCGTGTGGACTGCGAAGACCAAAATTCAGTTCCCCGACAAGACCGTCGCCACCGAGCTTGCTTATCCCGACACGTTGGTGGGCACCGATTCGCACACCACCATGGTCAACGGCCTGTCCGTGCTCGGCTGGGGCGTCGGCGGCATCGAAGCCGAAGCGGCCATGCTCGGCCAGCCCTATTCGATGCTGCTGCCGGAAGTGATCGGGGTGCGCTTGAACGGCAAGCTCAAGGAAGGCATGACCGCGACCGATCTGGTGCTGACCATCACGCAGATACTGCGCAGGCGCGGCGTGGTCGGCAAATTCGTCGAATATTTCGGCCCCGGACTGGCCAATCTGACCATCGCCGACCGCGCCACGCTCGGCAATATGTCTCCGGAATATGGCGCGACCTGCGGCTTCTTTCCGATCGACGACGACACCATCCGCTATCTGCGCGACACCGGCCGCTCGGCCGAGCGCATCGCGCTGGTCATCGCCTATGCCAAGGCGCAGGGCATGTACCACACCAAGAACGCGCTGGACCCGTTGTTCACCGACGTGCTCAAGCTTGAATTGTCCTCGATCGAGCCGTCGCTTGCCGGGCCGAAGCGTCCGCAGGACCGCGTCGCGCTCAAGGAGGTCAAGAGCGGCTTCGCGCAGGCGATGGACAAGGAATTCAACAAATTCGCCGAGATGGACAAGCGCGTGCCTGTCGAGGGCCGCAATCACACCCTCGGCCACGGCGACGTAGTGATCGCGGCGATTACGTCCTGCACCAACACGTCGAACCCGAACGTGATGGTCGCGGCGGGCTTGCTGGCCCGCAAGGCGGTGGCGAAGGGGCTCACGGTGAAACCGTGGGTGAAGACCTCGCTGGCGCCGGGCTCGCAGGTGGTCGCCGAATATTTTGCCAAATCCGGTTTGCAGAAGGATCTGGACGCGCTCGGCTTCAATCTGGTCGGCTTCGGCTGCACCACCTGCATTGGCAATTCAGGCCCGCTGCCGGAGGAGATTTCCGAGGCGATCAACAAGAACGACCTGGTGGCCGCCGCGGTGCTCTCCGGCAATCGCAATTTCGAAGGTCGCGTCAACGCCGACGTGCGCGCCAACTATCTCGCTTCGCCGCCGCTGGTGGTGGCCTATGCGCTGGCCGGCTCGATGCAAGTCGACGTCGCCAAGCAGCCGCTCGGCACCGACCAGAAGGGCCGCAAGGTCTATTTGCGCGATATCTGGCCGTCGAACCGCGAAATCGCCGGTGTCATCCGCAAGAGCATCAATAAGCAGATGTTCACGCGCAAATACGGCGACGTATTCAAGGGCGACGCCAACTGGCGCAAGATCAACGTGCAGGGCGGGTTGACATTCAAGTGGGACGACCGCTCCACCTACCTTCAGAACCCGCCCTACTTTGAAGGCATGCCGAAGCGTAGTCAGCCGATCGAGGACATCGTCGACGCGCGCGTCCTCGGCTTGTTTCTCAATTCGATCACGACCGACCACATCTCGCCGGCCGGATCGATCAAGGAGGACAGTCCGGCCGGCGAGTATCTGCGCGATCATCAGGTCCGGCCGCGGGACTTCAATCAGTACGGCACGCGGCGCGGCAATCATCAGGTGATGATGCGCGGCACCTTCGCCAATATCCGCATCAAGAATCAGATGGTGCCCGGCGTCGAGGGCGGGTTCACCGTCCACTATCCGTCGAAAGAGCGCATGACGATGTACGACGCGGCGATGCGCTACAAGGCCGAGAACGTGCAGTTGGTCATATTCGCCGGCAAGGAATACGGCACCGGCTCGTCGCGCGATTGGGCGGCGAAGGGCACCATCCTGCTGGGCGTGCGCGCCGTGATTGCGCAGTCGTTCGAGCGCATTCACCGTTCCAATCTCGTCGGCATGGGCGTCGTGCCGCTGGTGTTTGACGAGGGCACGTCGTGGCAGACGCTGGGCCTCAAAGGCGACGAACAGGTCACCATCCGCGGCCTGCACGGCGACCTCAAGCCGCATCAGCGTTTGATGGCGGAGATCGTCGCGTCCGACGGCGGGCTCAAGCGCGTGCCGCTGATCTGCCGCATCGATACCGCCGACGAGCTCGATTATTATCGCAACGGCGGCATCCTACAGTATGTGCTGCGGCATCTTGCGGCTTGAGCTTGATTCGGAAAAGCGTGCCGCGCCGGGATGGTTGCCGGTTCTTCGATAACGTCACGCGCCGGCCAAATCTCCTCACCGTGAAGTGAGTGGCGGGTGAGCGACTGCGGCCTTACAACTGCCGCCGTCACGAAATCGTCACCGATCGCGGTGCGGAGTGGAGGTCTGGAATGCTGCATTGCCGCCGAAACTTGCTGCAAAGCATTTCGTCGGCATGCCTCGTTGCGGGCCTTCTCGTTGCGACATTCGTCGTTGCTCGCGCCGCCGAGCCGCGGGCAGTGCTTGAACTGTTCACCAGTCAGGGCTGCTCGTCCTGTCCCGCCGCCGACAAGCTCCTCGGCGAACTGATAGCCGACCCGTCACTGGTCGCGCTCAGCCTACCGATCGATTATTGGGATTACCTCGGGTGGAAAGATACGCTTGCCAATCCGGCGGATTCGGCGCGGCAGCGGGCTTATGCACGCATGCGCGACGACCGCGAGGTCTATACGCCGCAAATCGTGATCAACGGCGCGACGCATGTGCTCGGCAGCGACAAAGCGGCCATCGAGCGCGCGGTCGGGCAGACCGACAAAAAATCCGGCGTGATGTCGGTGCCGGTGTCGATGACCGCCGACGGCGCCGGGCTAAGCGTGAGTGTCGAGGCGGCGGAGAGCCCGCACAATGCCGGCGAAGTCTGGCTCTGTCCGCTCGTTCACGCGGTGGCCGTCGCCATCGGCCGCGGCGAGAATCGCGGCCGCACCATCACCTATCACAACATCGTCCGCGGCTGGCTGAAGCTCGGCGATTGGACCGGTGCGAAGTCGGCCTGGAACGTGCCGATGTCCCAGATCAAGGGCGACGGCGTCGACGCCGCCGCCGTCATGCTGCAGGAAGGCACCCGCGACAAGCCGGGCATCATTCTGGGCGTCGCCTATGTGCCCCTGCCGGACGCCGGACGCCGGACGCCGGAAGCCAGGTAAAGGCAGAAGAGATCGCGGTATTTCTTCCGTCGTCTGTCCTTCGTTCTCAGTCCACTGCACAAAAAAGGCCGGCTACGCGCCGGCCTAAGATTGGGGAACGGACCATACAGAGTAAACTCTGTTGCCACTGGCCCGATCCGTTCGCGCCCCGGGGGGCTGGGGGGCTGAGGAATCCGGAACACGATCCGAACCGGGCCTTGAGGCAACAGCCTATTGTTTGGCAGCCTAGCTTGGCGCGTGCTTGGCCGAATTAGGGCCGCATTATGATTCGTTTAACGAACGCGTGATTCCAGCGGTTAAATATGTCGCACCGCGCACCTGCCCTGCAATTCTTGGCCCTTTTGCCGCCCCGAAAAGCCCTTGCCGGCCGCCCGTTCCAGCGCGATCATGAACCACTGATGACAAAAGGAGGCGCCGTATGGATGTCGGCGAGACCGATCCAAGCGCGTGGCGCGGGGGCGAGCAGCGTTCGCCCGCTCCCGCAAGCGAAGTCACCTTCAGCCGGCGTGAGCTCGACCGCATTCTTCGGCTCTATGGCCGCAAAGTCGCCGACGGCGAATGGCGCGATTACGCAATCGATTTTCTCAAAGACCGCGCAGTGTTTTCGGTTTTCCGCCGCGCTTCGGAAGTACCGATCTACCGCATCGAGAAAAACCCGAAACTCGGCCGCCGCCAGGGCGCCTATAGCGTGATCTCGGCGACCGGTCACATCGTGCGCCGCGGCCACGAACTCGACCGGGTGCTCGGCGCGCTCGACCGATCGCTGCGCGTCGTGGCCGGCTGACGCAGGTTCAGCGCCCGGTTCAGGGCGGCGAGGTGTCGCCCTTGCCGAGGGGACGCTGCATCAGCACGGTGTCGAGCCATTTGCCGTGCTTGAAGCCAACCGAATGAAACGTGCCGATAACAGCGAAGCCGGCCGCTGTATGGACCGCGATCGAGCCGGCATTTGCTGTGTCGCCCACCACGCCGATCAACTGCCGGAATCCGCGGGCTTCGGCCTCCTTAATCAGCAGGTCAAGCAGCGCACGGCCGATGCCCTGGCGATGGAATTCCGGCGCAATGTAGATTGAATCCTCGACGCACCAGTTATAGGCCGGGCGATCGCGATAGGGGCCGGCATAGGCGTAACCCACCACCGCGCCTGTCATTTCGGCGACGAAATAGGGGAAACGGCGAGTGAGCAGCGCCTGCATGCGGCGCGCCATCTCGGCTTCGTCGGGAGGTTCGATCTCAAAGGTGGCCGTGCCGTGCAGGACCGCGTGGGCGTAAATGCGGGTGATGGCGGGGATGTCGCCAAGGACGGCCGGCCGTATGCTGACGTTGCGCATCGGCGCAAAACTGGCAAAAAATCCGCGCGCAGAAAAGAAAACGCCTCGGGCTTGGCCCGGGGCGCTTCTTTTCGAATTGGCGTTGCTTCAGCGGCGGTCGCCGAACAGCCGCAGCAGCATCATGAACAGGTTGATGAAGTCGAGATAGAGCCGCAGCGCGCCCATCACCGCCTTGCGGCCGGCCACGGTGCCGTCATCCATCGGCGAGTACATTTCCTTGATCGACTGCGTGTCGTAGGCGGTGAGCCCGACGAAGACGAGGACGCCGATGACCGAGATCGCCCAAGCGAGCCCGCTCGATTGCAGGAACATATTGACCAGCATCGCGATGACGATGCCGATCAGGCCCATGAACATGAACGAGCCGACGGCGGTGAGATCGCGTTGCGTGGTGTAGCCATAGAGGCTCATCGCCCCGAACGTTGCGGCGGAAATGAAGAACACCCGCGTGATCAACTCGCCGGTATAGACCAAGAAGATCGAGGCCAGCGACAGGCCGAGCAGACCGGCATAGACGAAAAACAATAGCAGCGCGGTCGACGCCGACAGTCGGTTGATGCCGAAGCTGAGGGCAAAGACCAGCCCGAGCGGCGCCAGCACCAAAACCCACATCAGCGGGCTCTGAAAGACGAGGTGGCCGAACGGCGTCAGTTCAAGCGCGCCACCGACCTGCGTGACGGCCGCAGAGAAGGTGAGCCAAGCGACAACGCCCGTCAGCGCCACGCCGGCGGTCATGTAGTTGTAGACGCGGATCATATACGCGCGCAGACCGGCATCGATCGCTACCTGGTCGGTGCGATAGCCGGTCCTGCTCGCGGCGTAATTCCGATCGAAGTCGGACATGGAAATACCCCTGGGTTATCCCGGCGGCCTCGCCGGGTTTGGCATTCGGTGAACGCCGAAAAGAACGTGGCAGGAATCTAGTGCGAAAGCGCCGTCCGCGCCAGATGGGTGTGACCCCATATTTTCCGCAGTGTTACCAACTTGTCATGGTGTTTAACGGCCCTGCGGCACGGCGGGGACTTAGAGGTTTCGCAGCACTGCCGCGGGCTTGCGGCCAAGCGCCGAGAAGGTGCCGAGTAGGCCCAAGGCGACCGTGACAAAAAGCGCAAGTAAGGCCGCGCCTGCCGCCTCGCTCGCGACGAAGACGAAGGGAAATTCCATCAGCCGGGTGACGACGAGAGCGGCGGCGAGCGCCCCCGCCGCGACGCCATAGACGACGGTCAACAGCCCGATCAGGAGATATTCCAACGCGTAGGCCGCAGTCAGCCGCGCCCGCGTCGCGCCGAGTGTCTTGAGCACCACAGCGTCGTAAACCCGGAAGCGCTGGCTCGCGGCGAGCGCGCCGCCAAGAACCAGCGCGGCGGCAATGAGCGTGATCGCACTGGCGCCGCGTACCGCCAGGATGAGCTTGCCGACGATTGCTCCGACGGCGGCGAGCGCATCCTTGACGCGGACGGCCGTCACGGTGGGGAACGCATCGGCAAGCGCCTTGATCAGCGCCGTCTCCTCCGCCGTGGTGCCGCCGTCGGCAAAGGTCAAGGTCGCGATGTCGCTATGCGGCGCGCCGGCGAACGCGCCGGGCGAGAACACCAGGACGAAATTGATACCGAGGCTCTCCCAATCGACGGCGCGAAGGTTGGCGATCCGCGCGGTGATGTCGCGGCCGAGGACATTCACCGTGATGGTGTCGCCGATCTTGAGGTTCAGATTTTGCGCCGTCCTGTTCTCGAGCGACACCAGCGGCGGGCCGGAATAATCGGCGTTCCACCAACGGCCGGCGACGATCCGGGACCCCGCCGGCACGGCACTGGCGTAAGTGATGCCACGATCGCCGCGCAGCACCCAGCGCGATTCGGGCGCGGGTTTGAGGTTCTCGGCCGGCACCCCGTTGGCGGCGACGATGCGGCCGCGCAGCATCGGCACGCGGTCGAGCTTAGAGCCCGGCGCCTGTTGGCGAATGAAGCCGTCGAAACGGGCGGCGTCCGCCGCCGGGATATCGACGAAGAAGAACGACGGCGCCTTATCCGGCAGCGCGTCGGCGAATTCGCGATGCAAATTGCCGTCGATTTCGACCACCGTCACCAGCAGAGCGAGACTGAGGCCGAGCGAGAGCATGACGCTCGGCGTCAGCGCGCCGGGGCGGTGGATATTGGCGATGGCCAGCCGCAAAGTTGTGGAGCGCTGGCGCGGCAAATGCCGTGCCAGCCACATGGTCATGAGAGCGATCAGCCGCAGCAGCACAAACATGACGGCCATTGCAACGACGAAGCCCGCCGCGACGCGGCGATCATAGGTGGTCATGATCGCGAGCGCGGCGAGCAGCGTAACGATTGCCGCCGTGGCTATGAGATAGCGCGGCCGCGGCCAGCTTCGCTCGGCGGCGACTTGATCGCGAAACAGCATGGCGACTGAAATGTCGTGTGCCCGCCCGAGCGGCCACAGCGCGAAGGCGAGAGTGGTGAGTAGCCCATAGGCGATCGCCAGCGCCAACACTTGTGGATGCAGCGCCGGCGCGACCGGCAGCGGAATGACGGCGCCGAAGGCGGATACGATGGCAAATGGCAAACCCGCGCCCAGCGCCGCGCCGATCAATGTGGCGAACAGCGCGACCAGTGTTATCTCGCCGCAATAGACGGCAAACACGCCGCCGCCGGTGGCGCCGAGCGCCTTCATCGTCGCGATCGTGTCGCGCTTGCGCGCCAGGTTGCTCGCCACGGCATTGGCGACCCCGACGCCGCCGACCAGAAGCGTGATCAGGCCGACCAGCATCAGAAATTGGCTGAAACGCGCGACATTGCGTTCGAGCTCGGGGGAGGCCTTGCTGCGGGTGCGGATTTCCCAGCCGGCTTGCGGGAATTGCGCCTGCGCCTGTTTTTCGATCGCCGCCACCGCGCCATCGCTCGAACTTGTCGCGGGCAAACGCAGCCGGTATTGCCAGCGCACCAGGCTGCCGGGCTGTAGGAGCCCGGTGGCGCGCAACGCCGCTTCGCTCATCAGCACGCGCGGGCCAAGCCCGATGCCGCCGGACAGCGTATCGGGCTCGCTCAACAGCGTCGCGCGCAGCTCGACCGCCGCGCTGCCGATGGTGATGCGGTCGCCGGTCCTCAGATCGAGCCGTGTCAGCAGCGTGGGATCGACCGCCGCGCCGAACGCGCCGCCGTGTTCCGCGAACAGCGCGGCCAGCGGCAGCGCCGGATCGGTCACGGCCGCGCCGAACAGCGGATAATTGTCATCGACCGCCTTGATCTCGATGAGCGTCGGCCCCTCCCTTCCCTCCTCCGCATGCGAGGCAGGGAAGGGGGGCGAGATACGCGCCATCGCGCGCAACGTGGCGGCGACGGACACCTTGCCGTGCGCGTTGAGGAACGCGCTCTCGCCATCGCTGGCTTGCCGCTGAATGAGCGCAAAAGAGAGATCGCCGCCGAGGATGATCCGGCCAGCGCTGCCGATCCCGTCGTTCAGACTCGCAGCCACCGAGCCGACGCCGGCGATCGCCGTGACGCCGAGCGCGATGCAGGCGATGAACACGCCAAAGCCGCGCCAGCCGCCGCGCAAATCGCGCCAAATAAAACGCAGCGTAAAGCGCAGTGGAGCAAGTCGCTTTGGCTTTGGGTTCGGCGCCAACATCATCGCGCTCTCGGCATAAAGCTCGCCAAAAGAAAATGCGTCGGCGCGAACACGAAAACCGGAATGCCAAGCAGCAATCCCAGGAACCAAACATACGGCGGCAGAATGGTCTGGGCCGCGGTGTCGCGCAGGCCCCACACATAATTGATGTTGACCGGCGTCAGCCCCGGATGCGCGGTCGGCGGCGGCATCAGAAAGAAGCAGATCAGCATGTCCGCGACAAACAGTGCGGTCCATACCGGCAAGGCGCGCCGGTCGTATCCGGCTTTCCAGACCAGATAGACGAGAAGAAATGGCAGCCAGCCGTGAAACAGCGACAGCAGGCGCAGGAACAACGAATGCGTCGAATCGAACATGTAGTCGGTCATGCCGGTGAGCGAATAGCCCGCCAGATTGACCAGAAAATCGAATACCCAGAATACTTGCGGCGCCAGAATGCCGACGCAGCATATCGAGAAGATCAGCGCATTCTCGGGCCAGATTCCGATCAAAATGAGGATCAGCGCGATGTCGCAGAAGTAGAGAAAATTCGTCGGGCCGTAATAATGCCAGTAGACCGGCAGGAGCACTGCCATGAACGCGCTATAGGCGAGTTTGGCGACAAGCGGGACGCGCGCGGTCTGCGTCATGGCACCGGTACCGCGGCGAGGCGGTTTTCGATTCGTCCCGAATGCATGTGCAGCACGCGATCGCAGCGTCCCGCGAGTTCATTGTCGTGGGTCACCAATACCAGCGTGGTGCCGCGTTCCTTATGGCCGCGAAACAACAGCTCGATGATATCGCGCCCGGTCGTCTCGTCGAGATTGCCGGTCGGTTCATCGGCGACGACGATCGATGGATTGGGCGCCAGCGCGCGGGCGAGCGCGACGCGCTGCTGCTCGCCGCCGGAAAGCTCCGCCGGATAGTGATGCATGCGCTCTTTCAACCCCACACCGGCGAGCTCGCGCTCGGCGCGCGACAGCGCATCGGATGAGCCCGCAAGTTCGAGCGGCACGGCGACATTCTCCAGCGCGGTCATGGTGGGGATCAGATGAAAGGCCTGGAACACGATGCCGATCGTTCTGCCGCGGAAGCGGGCAAGCTGGTCTTCATCGAGTAGGCTTAAATCTTCGCCGGCCACCACGACGGAGCCCGAATCGGGCCGCTCCAGTCCGGTCATCACCATCAGCAGCGTCGATTTGCCGGAGCCCGACGGGCCGAGGAGGCCGACCGCCTCGCCCCGGCCTATATTGAGGCCGATGTCGCGCAGGATGTGAACGCGGGCGCCGCCGCGGCCGAGCGACAAGTTGACGCCGCCGAGCACGATGGCGTCGCCGGCGAAAGGATGCCCCGCAATGTCGTTCATGCTTGCTGGCGACCCCGATCCTGCGAACGCGCCTTGGCCTGCGAACGAGCTTTGGCGCTCGGCACCGGCGTGTGCCCCTTCATATGGGGCCCGGCTGCGTTTAAGCCAAATCGCGGCGGTTTGTAGCGCGGCGCTTGTTGCCGCGACAGGTTTGTTGGCAACGGGGATGCGTCATGCGCGTGCCGCGCCGCCGATCCAGATTGTCGCGCTCGGCGATTCCTTGACCGCCGGCTATGGCCTCTCCGCCAAGGATGGCTTCGTGCCGCAGCTGCAAGCGGCGCTGAGCAAAAACGGCGTCGCCGCCGTGATCGCCAATGCCGGCGTCTCCGGCGATACCGCGTCCGACGGGCTCGCCCGGCTCGACTGGTCGGTGCCGCAAGGCACCGACGCCGTCATCGTCGAACTCGGCGCCAACGACATGCTCCGCGGCATCAAGCCCGAGGTGACGCGCGCCGCGCTCGACGCAATTTTGCGCCGACTGACGCAACGTCACATTGCCGTCTTGTTGTGCGGCATGCGGGCGGCGCCAAATCTCGGCGCCGATTACGGCGAGGCCTTTGCAGCCATCTATCCCGAACTGGCCGCGACATACGGAGTTCCGCTCTACCCGTTCTTTCTCGATGGCGTTGCCGCCGATCCGAGCTTCACCCAGCACGACGGCATGCACCCCAGCCCCGCCGGCGTCGGCGTGATCGTTCGGCGAATTTTGCCGAAAGTGGAAGGACTCGTGGCGCTGGCGGAAAAGCAGCACCCGTCCTAAAGGGTTGCATGCGCGCAGCGATGACCCCATTCTCAATGAGTTGCGATTCGCGAATCGGGCCCGGAGGTTGCCATGCCCCGCTTGTTCACCGGTCTCGAAATTCCGCCCGCGGTCGCTCAATCGCTGGCGATGATGCGCGGCGGCCTGCCCGGCGCGCGCTGGATCGATCCCGAGAATTATCACCTGACGCTGCGTTTCATCGGCGACATCGACGATGCGCTGGCGCGCGAGATTGCCGGCGTGCTCGGCCGCGTGCATCGCCGGCCGTTCGAGCTTCGCGTCGACGGCCTGTCGTCGTTTGGCGGGCGCAAGCCCCGCGCCTTGGTTGCCGCCGTCAGCGCGGTCGCGCCGTTGCTGGAATTGCAGGCCGAGCACGAGCGGTTGCTGCAACGGCTGGGGCTCGAGCCGGAGGGCCGCAAATACACGCCGCATGTCACCCTCGCGCGATTGCGCGATAGTTCAAGCCACCAGGTTGCCGATTACCTCGCGGCGCGCGGCCATTACCGCTCGGCGCCATTCGACGTGCCGCGCTTTGTGCTGTTTTCATCGCGCGCCTCGGTCGGCGGCGGGCCGTATATCGTCGAGGAAGCCTATCCGCTGTCCCGGCAAAACGCGGATGGGCGCGAAGCGACAATCACACTCTGATTTTCACGCTCTGATCTTTCTTGGGCCCGATCTTATCGGGGGCAGGCTTTTTCGGGATCATGCTCGCAGCATCCGCGATTGCAGGTCGAGCATCGCCGTGGCGAAACCATGGTGATCCGACATCAGTTCACGCATCAGCGACAGCGGCGTCGGGCGCGAGGACTCCACTTCGCCGACCACGCTGCCGAAGTCGAATGACAGTTCGGCATCGAACTTGCGCGCCAGCTGCTGCATGCGATGGTTCTCGGCCAGGCACGCCATGTGCAAAAGGCGGAAGCCGCGGTTGCGCGCCGTCAATAGCGTGCGCCGTAACAGCGCCGAGCCGACGCCATGACTCTGCCAAGGCTTCTCTACGCTGATCGCGGCCTCGGCCTGACGCGGGAAGCGCACGCCGAGCGGGCGCAACTCCGCCGCGCCGCGCATCATGCCGCCGATGAAAAAGCCGTGGACGACGGCATCGAGACCGGCGGTCAGATCGACGTAATTGCGGACAAAGTCATCGGACACGCCGCCGGCGAAACGGTTACGCCGGCTCTGCGGATCGAGACGCAGCACATGATCGCGGTATTTAGCCGTCTCGCCGATCCACAATTTGCGGATGACGCCGCCTTCGGGAAGGACTTCGTGCATTGGGTCTCCTGACATTGTCGTCGATGAGACCCTCCTTCTCGCTTCCTCCCAGAAAGCGCGCGGGATCTGAGAATTCGCCAGGCCCGCCAAATCAAAACATCATGTTGTGTGGTGCGGAAATTTGGCAAGGCCAAGGATTGAGCAACATGCCTACATTCCGTATACGCATGGCTGCCGAACCGTTTACGACGCTTTAGCGACGTGCGCGTATCCTCCGCCGCGCTTAATCCACAGCCGTTAATCCGCCACAGTCAGTCCCGCCGAAATTTTCGATGACGAATTCCGTCACAGCGCAATATGCCGCAGGTGTCGCTGCCGGCCGCGTCGAGAGCGATCCTGCACAACTCGCCGTGCTGGAAATGATGGCCCGGCTGGAAACGCGGATCGCGGAGCACCGTCTGGCGCGGAAATCCTCGTCGCTCGGCTGGTTGTTTTCGAGCCGCGAGCGTGCGCTACCGCGGATCAAAGGCATTTACATCTACGGCGACGTCGGCCGCGGCAAAACCATGCTGATGGATTTTTTCTTCGAGACCAGCCCGGTCGCGCGCAAGCGCCGCGCGCATTTTCACGAATTCATGCTCGACGTGCACGAGCGCATTTACGCCGTCCGCCAGGACATGAAACGCGGCGAGCACGCCGGCGAGGATCCGGTCCGGCTCGTGGCAGAAGCTCTGGCCGATGAGGCTTGGCTGCTTTGCTTCGACGAGTTTCATGTCACCGATATCGCCGACGCCATGATTCTCAGACGGCTATTCACGCAATTGTTTGCGCGCGGCGTCGTGGTGATCGCAACATCGAATGTGCCGCCCGACGAGCTCTACAAGGACGGCTTGAACCGCGCTCTGTTCGTACCGTTCATCCAGATGCTGCAAGCGCACATGGACATCATGCGGCTTGATGCGCGCACCGATTTCCGGCTGGAAAAGCTCGCCGGATTGCCGGTCTGGTACGTCCCCGCCGATGCCGCCGCCGACTTAAAGCTCGACGACATGTGGCGGCGGCTCACTGGCGGAAATCACGGGACGGCGCACGAGCTCGCGCTGCACGGCCGCAGCGTGCGTGTGCCGCGCGCGTTCATGGGCGTGGCGCGGTTTTCCTTTCACGATCTCTGCGAGCAGCCGCTCGCCGCGGCCGACTACCTGCGCATCGCGCGCGAATATCACACCGTCATTCTCGACCACATCCCGGTCATGACTTACGACAGCCGCAATGCCGCCAAACGTTTCATCATCCTGATCGATACGCTTTACGACCATAATGTGAAGCTGATCGCTTCGGCCGCGGCGGAGCCCGACGCGCTCTATCGCGCCGAGGAGGGTTTCGAGGTCGCCGAGTTCAAACGCACGGCCTCGCGGCTGATCGAAATGCGCTCGCAAGCTTATCTGGCGCGCCCGCACGGCGCTGCGCATGCGCGGACCACCGGCGCATCGACGGGCATCGTCGAAACTTAACCGCCGAAACTCGTGACCAGCATCGCGGCGACGACGAAGGCCATCAGCGCGGTAGCGGCCCAGCCGCCGATCATCAGTGCGCGCGAGGCGGCAAAGTTGCCCATGATCTTGTAGCTGCCGACGACCACCATCATGCCGGCCATCAGCGGCACGGCGACGATGCCGTTGACCACGGCGCTCCAGAACAGCATGCGGATCGGATCGAGCGGGGTGAGCGCGGCGCCAAGGCCGGCAAGCGTTGCCGCCGCGACGATCAAATAAAAGCCGGGCGCGCCGCGCGCCGGCAATTCGAGGCTGCCCTGCCATCCGAAGCACTCCGCCACCGAATAGCCGGCAGAACCCGCAAGCACCGGCACGGCGAGCAGTCCGGTGCCGATGATCCCCAGGGAAAACAGTAAAAATGTGAGCGGCCCGGCCAGCGGCCGCAGCGCCTCGGCGGCCTGCGCCCCGGTGGCGATGTCGGTGACGCCATGGGCGTGCAGCGTGGCCGCGGTGGTGATGATGATGAAAAAGCCGATCACGTTCGACAGGATCATGCCGATATTGGTATCGAACTCGATGCGCAGCGCGTCACGGTTCGCTAGACGCTTGGTGCGGGACGCGGCCGCGAGGCTGCCGGCTTTGCTGCGCAGCTTGCGGCCTTCGGCTTCAAGCGAAGCCTGCCAAAAGAACATGTACGGGCTGATCGTCGTTCCGAAGATCGCCACCAGCATGAGCATGTAATCGCGATCCCACCTCAGGTGCGGCAGCAAGGTATTGGCGATGACTTCGCCCCAGGGAATCCGGATGGTGAAGGCCGCGATGACGTAAGCAAACAGCACCAGCGTGAGCGTCTTCAAGTATGCCGAATAACGGCTATAGGGGACCAGGATTTCGGCGCTCAGGCAGCCGATGCCGAACAGCGCGATGTAAACCAACAGCGGGCCGCCGACGACGAGCTTCAAGGCTGCGCCCATCGCCGCGATATCGGCGGCGATATTGAGCGTATTGGCAACGAGTAAAAGCCCGACCAGGAAGTAGAGCGCTGCAGGCGGCATCGCCTTGCCGAGATTGGCCGCAATACCCTGGCCGGTCACAGCGCCGATACGAGCGCTGACCAGCTGGATGGCGATCATAAACGGTGTGGTGAGAAACATCGTCCAGCCGAGCGCGTAGCCGAACTGGGCGCCGCCTTGCGAATAAGTCGCGATGCCGCTCGGATCGTCGTCAGCGGCGCCGGTAATGAGCCCCGGCCCGAGCATCCGGTAGAGTGATCTCGCCGTGCGCTTGTTGACCGCCTTCGCCGTCATCTGCTGCTTTCGCCTTAGTGCGTTTCCCGCGAGGCCGCGCCCATCAAAAAATATCCCAGTATCGATTTCGTTCCCATCCCGGCGGGCGTGGTAATTTTACCTGACTTGAACGGGTCAACCGAAACGGCTAAGGACGCCGAGAGCCGGGCCTTTTCCCACCAATCAAGGACATCGTTCTGATGGCGCGAAGCAAGATCGCATTGATAGGCTCGGGGCAGATCGGCGGCACGCTGGCGCTTCTCATCGGGCTCAAGGAGCTCGGCGATGTCGTCATGTTCGACGCCGTCGAGGGCATTCCGCAGGGCAAAGCGCTCGATCTCGTCCAAGCGTCGCCGGTCGAGGGCTTCGACGCCCGCTTCACCGGCGCCAATTCCTATGAGGCGATCGAGGGCGCCACGGTGTGCATCGTCACCGCCGGGGTGCCGCGCAAGCCCGGCATGAGCCGCGACGATTTGCTGAGCATCAACCTGAAGGTCATGGAGCAGGTCGGCGCCGGCATCAAGAAATATGCGCCGAGTGCCTTCGTCATCTGCATCACCAATCCGCTCGATGCCATGGTGTGGGCGCTGCAGAAGTGCTGCGGGCTGCCCAAGAGCATGGTGGTCGGCATGGCCGGTGTGCTCGATTCCGCGCGCTTTCGTTATTTTCTGGCCGACGAGTTCAATGTCTCGGTCGAGGACGTCACCGCCTTCGTACTCGGCGGCCACGGTGACAGCATGGTGCCGCTGGTTCGTTATTCGGCGGTCGCCGGCATTCCGCTGCCCGATCTCGTCAAGATGGGCTGGACGACGCAGGCGCGCATCGACGAAATCGTCGATCGCACGCGAAACGGCGGCGGCGAGATCGTGAGCCTGCTGCGCACTGGCTCAGCCTTTTACGCGCCGGCGGCTTCGGCAATTGCCATGGCCGAGAGCTATCTGCGCGATAAGAAGCGGGTGCTGCCGGCCGCCGTCTGGCTCAACGGCGAATATGGCGTGAAAGACCTTTATGTCGGCGTGCCGGTGGTGATCGGGGCGAAAGGCGTCGAGCGCGTCGTCGAAATCGAGCTCAACGGCAACGAGCGTGCGATGTTCGAAAAATCGGCGCAAGCCGTGGCGGGTTTGGTCGAAGCCTGCAAGAAGGTCGCGCCGGATCTGGGTAACTGAAATCTCGTTTCCTGGGCTCTGCACCGCATCCGGGAAACATAAGAGCGGCTCGATGAACATTCACGAATACCAGGCCAAAGCCGTGTTGCGCGAATTCGCCGTGCCGGTGCCGCGCGGCATTCCGGCGTTCAGCGTCGACGAGGCCGAAAAAGCGGCCCGCGAGCTTGGCGGCCCGGTCTGGGTCGTGAAGGCGCAGATCCACGCCGGCGGCCGCGGCAAGGCGGGCGGCGTCAAACTCGTCAAGTCGATTGACGACGTGAAAAAGGAAGCGGCGCGGCTGCTCGGCTCGACGCTGGTCACGCACCAGACCGGACCGCGCGGCAAGGAAGTGCGCCGGCTCTATATCGAAGAGGGCTCGGCGATCGAGCGCGAATATTATCTTTCAGCGCTGGTGGACCGCGAGACTTCGTGCGTCGCCTTGGTCGCATCGACCGAAGGCGGCATGGATATCGAGGAAGTGGCGCACAACACGCCGGACAAAATCATCAGCTTTTCCGTCGACCCGGCCACCGGATTCATGCCGCATCATGCGCGGCATGTGGCGAACGCCTTGGGATTTAGCCGCGAGCTTGGCAAACAGGCCGAGAGCGTATTGCCGAAGCTCTATGCCGCGTTCGTCGCCAAGGATATGAGCCTGCTCGAAATCAATCCGCTGGTCGCGACCAAGTCGGGCGCGCTCATTTGCCTCGACGCCAAAATCGGCTTCGACGACAACGCGCTGTATCGCCACCCCGACGTCGCGGCACTGCGCGACATCACCGAAGAAGACGAAAAAGAGATTGAGGCGTCGAAATACGATCTGAATTACGTGGCGCTGGAGGGCACCATCGGCTGCATGGTCAACGGCGCCGGGCTTGCCATGGCGACAATGGACATCATCAAGCTGTACGGCGAGATGCCGGCGAACTTTCTCGACGTCGGCGGCGGCGCCACCAAGGAGAAGGTGGCGGCGGCGTTCAAGATCATTACCTCCGACCACAATGTGAAGGGCATCCTGGTCAATATTTTCGGCGGCATCATGCGCTGCGACATTATCGCCGAGGGCGTGGTCGCCGCGGTGAAGGACGTCGGCTTGCGGGTGCCGCTGGTGGTGCGGCTCGAAGGCACCAATGTCGATCTCGGCAAGGACATCATCGCCAAATCGAATCTCAACGTCACGTCGGCCGACGATCTCGACGATGCCGCGCAGAAAATCGTCAAAGCGGTGAGGGCATCCTGATGTCCATCCTCATCGGCAAGAACACCAAGGTCGTCTGCCAAGGCTTTACCGGCAAGAACGGCACGTTCCATTCCGAGCAGGCGATCGCCTACGGCACCAAGATGGTCGGCGGCACCTCGCCCGGCAAAGGCGGCTCGACCCATCTTAATCTCCCGGTGTTCGACACCGTCGCCGAAGCCAAGGAAAAGACCGGCTGCGACGCCAGCGTCATTTACGTGCCGCCGCCGGGTGCAGCGGATGCGATCTGCGAGGCGATCGCCGCGGAGATTCCGCTGATCATCTGCATCACCGAGGGCATTCCGGTCGCCGACATGGTGAAGGTGAAGCGCTCGCTGTGCGGCTCGAAATCGCGCCTGATCGGGCCGAACTGCCCGGGCGTGATGACCGCCGGCGAATGCAAAATCGGCATCATGCCGGGCAACATTTTCAAGCCCGGCAAGGTCGGCATCGTGTCGCGTTCCGGCACGCTGACTTACGAGGCGGTGTTTCAGACCACCCGGGAAGGGCTCGGCCAGACCACTGCGGTCGGCATCGGCGGCGACCCGGTCAAGGGCACCGACTTCATCGAAATGCTGGAAATGTTTCTCGCCGACAAAGCGACCGAAGCGATCGTCATGATCGGCGAGATCGGCGGTTCGTCGGAGGAGGATGCCGCTCAGTTTCTGCACGACGAGGCCAAGCGCGGCCGCAAGAAGCCCATAGTCGGCTTTATCGCCGGGCGCACGGCGCCGCCGGGGCGGCGCATGGGCCATGCCGGCGCCATCATCGCCGGCGGCAAAGGCGGTGCGGAATCCAAGATTGCCGCTATGGAAGCTGCCGGGATCAAAGTGTCGCCGTCTCCGGCGCGGCTTGGGCATACGCTGGCAGAAATATAGAAATCTTAATTCATTTCTAGCGTCTTTTGCCTGCCGCATCGCATCATTAAATAGGGTAAACAGAGCTTCCCCAGCGCCGGGCCGGGCTGATTCGCGTGCTCCTTCCGCACGCGTTCGGCTTCTACCTGTTGCGCCGCGTTGCCTGTTACCTCGCTCGGAATTCGCCGAAAGGTCGCACCATGTCTCGCCAGGACGCGAACGCTGCCTTCGCACTGACCTCGTTTCTCTACGGCGGCAATGCCGCCTATATCGACGACCTTTACGCGCGTTACGAGACCGACCCCAAGGCGGTCGATGCCGAGTGGCAGTCCTTCTTCCAGAGCTTGAAGGACGACGCGCGCGATGTGGAAAAGAATGCGCGCGGCCCGTCATGGCAACGGCCGGGTTGGCCGGTGGCGGAGCGAAGCGAACTTATTTCTGCGCTCGACGGCGACTGGGCGCAGACCGGCAAGGCGCTTGGCGACAAGGTCAGGGCGCAGGCGCAAAGCAGCGGCGTCGACATCACTTCTGCTGAGGTCGAACGCGCCACCCGGGATTCGATCCGTGCGCTGATGCTGATCCGCGCCTATCGCGCGCGCGGCCATTTCCACGCCAAGCTCGATCCGCTCGGCCTCCAAGGGCCGAATAACGAGGAAGAACTCAATCCGCGAACCTATGGCTTTTCCGACGCCGACCTCGACCGTCCGATCTTCCTCGACAAGGTGCTGGGACTCGAATTCGGCACGGTGCGCCAAATCGTCGGCATCCTGCGCCGCACCTATTGCCAGACGCTGGGCGTCGAGTTCCTGCACATTTCCAACGGCGCGCAGAAGGGTTGGATTCAGGAGCGCATCGAAGGCCCCGATAAGGAGATTACGTTCACCCGCGAGGGCAAGCGCGCCATCCTCAACAAACTGGTCGAGGCCGAAGGTTTCGAGAAATTCTGCGACCTGAAATTCACCGGCACCAAGCGTTTCGGTCTCGACGGCGGCGAGTCGATGATCCCGGCGCTGGAGCAGATCATCAAGCGCGGCGGCGCGCTCGGCGTGCGACAGATCGTCATCGGCATGCCGCACCGCGGCCGGCTCAACGTCTTGGCCCAGGTCATGGCCAAGCCGCAGCGCGCGATCTTCCACGAATTCAAGGGCGGCTCCTCGACGCCCAACGAGATCGAGGGCTCGGGCGACGTGAAATACCATCTCGGCGCGTCGTCGGACCGTGAATTCGACGGCAACAAAGTACACCTGTCGCTCACCGCCAATCCGTCGCATCTGGAAATCGTCGATCCGGTGGTGCTTGGCAAAGTGCGCGCCAAGCAGGACCAGCTCGGCGCCACGCCGGACGACCGCACCATGGTGATGCCGCTCCTGATCCATGGCGACGCGTCGTTCGCCGGCCAGGGCGTGATTGCGGAGTGCTTCGGCCTCTCCGGATTGCGCGGGCATCGCACCGGCGGCTCGCTGCACTTCATCGTCAACAATCAGATCGGATTCACCACCAGTCCGCGCTATTCGCGGTCGTCGCCGTATCCGTCCGACGTCGCCAAGATGATCGAAGCGCCGATTTTCCACGTCAACGGCGACGATCCGGAAGCCGTCGTCTTCGCCGCGAAGATCTCGACCGAGTTTCGACAGAAATTCCAAAAACCGGTGGTCATCGACATGTTCTGCTACCGTCGCCACGGCCACAACGAAGGCGACGAGCCGTCGTTCACGCAGCCGTTGATGTACAAGGCGATCGCCCAGCATCCGAGCACGCTCGAAATCTACGCCGACAAGCTCGTCGCCGAGGGCGTCGTCACCGCCGGCGAAGTCGACAAGATGAAGGCGGATTGGCGGAGCCGGCTGGATGTCGAGCTCGATGCTGCGCTCGGTTACCGCGCCAATAAGGCCGACTGGCTCGACGGCCGCTGGGCCGGCTTCACGACCGCTGGCGACGCCGACGATCCGCGCCGCGGCAAGACCGGCGTCGACATCGGAAAGCTCAAGGAGATCGGCCGGAAGATCACCACGCTGCCGGCCGGGTTCCATCTGCACAAGACGCTCGGCCGTTTCATTGAAAATCGCCACAAGGCGATCGAGACCGGCGCCGGCATCGACTGGGCCACCGGCGAAGCGCTGGCCTTCTGCTCATTGCTGCTCGACGGCCATCGCGTGCGGCTCTCCGGTCAGGACTCCGAGCGCGGCACTTTCTCGCAGCGCCATTCGGTCTTGATCGATCAGGAGACCGAGAGCCGCTACACGCCGTTCAACAATCTCGGCGACGGCCAGGCCCGCTTCGAAGTGATCAACTCGATGCTGTCGGAAGAGGCCGTGCTCGGCTTCGAGTACGGCTACTCGCTGTCGGAGCCCAATGCGCTCACGCTGTGGGAAGCGCAATTCGGCGACTTTGCCAACGGCGCACAAGTCCTGTTCGATCAGTTCATCTCGTCGGGCGAGCGCAAATGGCTGCGCATGTCGGGGCTAGTCTGCCTGTTGCCACACGGCTACGAAGGGCAGGGCCCAGAGCATTCCTCGGCGCGGCTCGAACGCTTTTTGCAGATGTGCGCCGAAGACAATATGCAGGTGGCGAACTGCACGACGCCGGCAAATTATTTCCACATCCTGCGCCGCCAGCTCAACCGCGACTTTCGCAAGCCACTCATCCTGATGACGCCAAAGTCGCTGCTTCGCCACAAGCGCGCGGTGTCGCGCCTCGACGAGATGGGCCCGGACACGTCGTTCCATCGGCTCTTATGGGACGACGCGCAAATGCTGCCGGACGAGAAGATCAAACTCGTTACCGACGACAAGATGCGCCGCGTCGTCATCTGTTCCGGCAAGGTCTATTACGATCTGTATGACGAACGCGAGAAGCGCGGCATCGACGACATTTATCTCCTGCGCATCGAGCAGCTTTATCCGTTCCCGACCAAGGCGCTGATACTGGAACTGTCGCGCTTCAAAGGGGCCGAGATCGTGTGGTGCCAGGAAGAGCCGCGCAATATGGGCGGCTGGGTGTTCGTCGATATCTTTTTGGAGTGGGTGCTCAATCAGATCGGCGCCAGGCACCGCCGCGCCCGCTATGCCGGTCGGCCGGCCGCCGCCTCGACTGCGGTGGGTCAGATGTCGCTGCATCTCGGCCAGCTCAAGCATTTTCTGGACGAGGCGCTGGGGTAACGGATGACGGATGACAGAGGTCGGATGACAGATACGTTTTGCTTTCGACCTCCGACCTCCGTCATCCGACATCTGCGCGTCGGGTCGCCCGAATAAGGAACTGAGATCATGACCGAAATCCGCGTGCCGACGCTCGGCGAATCGGTGACCGAGGCGACCATCGGCAAATGGTTCAAGCAGCCGGGTGAAGCGGTTGCGGTCGACGAGCCGCTGGTCGAGCTTGAGACCGACAAGGTGACGATCGAAGTGCCGGCGCCGGCGGCCGGGGTGTTGAGCGAGATCGCTGCCAAGGACGGCGAGACCGTCGCCGTCGGCGCGGTGCTCGGTCAGATCAGGGATGGCGCCGGCGCCACCAAAAAAAGCGCCGCGGCGCCGGCCGCCAAACCGGCCGCGCCGCCGCCGCAAGCGGCCAAACCCGCGACCGCGGCTCCCGTCCCGCCCGCGCCCGCCAAGCCGGCCGATGCGCCGGTTGCGCCTTCGGTGCGCAAGCTCTCGGCCGAATCCGGTGTCGATGCGGCGACCGTGCCCGGCTCCGGCAAGGACGGCCGCGTCACCAAAGGCGACATGCTCGCCGCCATCGAGCGCGCCGCCGCGCAGCCGACGCCGGTGGCGGCGACCGCCGCTGCCGTGCAGATGCGCGCGTCGTCGCCGCCGGACGATGCGGCGCGCGAAGAGCGCGTGCGCATGACGCGGCTGCGCCAGACCATCGCGCGGCGGCTCAAGGACGCGCAGAACACCGCCGCCATGCTGACGACCTTCAACGAAATCGACATGAGCCAGGTCATGGGCTTGCGCACGCAATACCGCGACCTGTTCGAAAAGAAGCACGGCGTGAAGCTCGGCTTCATGGGATTTTTCGTGCGCGCCTGCGTGCAGGCGCTCAAGGAAATCCCCGCGGTGAACGCCGAGATCGACGGCACCGATATCGTCTACAAGAACTACTATCACATCGGCATCGCGGTCGGCACCGAGCGCGGCCTGGTCGTGCCGGTGGCGCGCGACTGCGACCACAAATCGCTTGCCGAGATCGAGAAGACGATCGCCGATTTCGGTCGCCGTGCCCGCGAGGGCGCGCTCAAGATCGAGGAATTGCAGGGCGGCACCTTCTCCATCACCAACGGCGGCATTTACGGCTCGCTGATGTCGACGCCGATCCTCAATGCGCCGCAATCCGGCATTCTCGGCATGCACAAGATCCAGGACCGGCCGGTGGCGGTCGCCGGCAAAATCGAGATTCGGCCGATGATGTATCTCGCGCTGTCCTACGATCATCAACTCGTCGACGGACGCGAGGCGGTGGCGTTCCTCGTTCGCGTCAAGGAATCTCTGGAGGAGCCGGCGCGATTGGTGCTGGACCTTTAAGATTGCCCGATGATGGATGCGACGAAGCTCGATAAACTAACGCATGAAGTTCTGCGCAAATTGGATTGGTCGTCATTGCGGGCACGTTACCGGCAAACCGACAATCGCTGGAAATCGCAGTTCCGTCGCTTCTCCTTCGATCCACTCGACCACTGCAAAGTCCAGAACTGGAAGGAAATGACGGCTGCCGCTACGACATTGAACAATGTGCCCGCAATTACCGATCGCGTTGGTCAGTTGAAACAGGTCGGCGTGACGGCCGAACTGCACAGTTGCGAGGAATCGGGTTTTTGCGCGTTGGTACTCACCGTGACGTTTGACGAAACCAGCCGGAATACGCTGGAAGAAGGGTGATATGGCTTACGACCTCATCGTCATCGGCACCGGACCAGGCGGCTACGTCTGCGCCATTCGCGCGGCGCAGCTCGGCATGAAGACGGCCGTGGTCGAGAAGAATGCGACCTTCGGGGGCACCTGCCTCAATGTCGGCTGCATCCCATCGAAAGCGATGCTGCACGCGTCCGAGCTTTACGAAGCGGCCGAGGATAATTTTGACAAAATGGGCATCAAGGTGGGCACGCCAAGCATGGACCTGCCGGCGCTGCACAAATACCGACTGGCGAATGTCGACGCCAACGTCAAAGGCGTCGCATTTCTATTCAAGAAGAACAAGATCGACACTTTTCAGGGCCTCGGCCGCATCGCCGCGCCGGGCAAGGTCGAGGTAAAAGGCGGCGACGGCAAGACGCAGCTGCTCGAAACCAAGAACATTGTCATCGCCACTGGATCAGATGTTGCGCGCTTGAATGGCATCGACATCGACGAGAAGCGGGTTGTCTCGTCGACCGGCGCGCTGGAATTGCCGTCGGTGCCGAAGAAACTCCTGATCGTCGGCGCCGGCATCATCGGGCTTGAGCTCGGTTCCGTGTGGCGCCGCCTCGGCGCCGAGGTGACTATCGTCGAATTCCTTGATCACATCCTGCCGGGCATCGACAGCGAGGTCGCAAACCAGTTCCATCGCATGCTGTTAAAACAGGGATTGGCGTTCAAGCTGTCATCGAAGGTCACCGCGGTCGATAAACCTGGCAAGACGCTCAAGGTGAAGGTCGAGCCGGCCGCCGGCGGCGCGGTCGAGACGCTTGAGGCCGAAGTCGTTCTGGTCGCGATCGGGCGCGTGCCCTATACCGAAGGCCTCGGCCTCGAGGCGCTCGGCGTGAAAAAAGATAACCGCGGCCGCGTCATCGTCGATCCGCATTACAAGACCAATGTCGACGGCATTTACGCCATCGGCGACGTGACCGCCGGGCCCATGCTCGCGCATAAGGGCGAAGAGGAGGGCGTGGCCGCGGCCGAAATCATGGCCGGCCACGCCGGGCACGTGAACTACGACGTCATTCCGAACGTCGTTTATACGAACCCCGAAATCGCCTCGGTGGGCAAAACCGAGGAGGAGCTGAAAGCCGCCGCCGTCGCCTATCGGGTCGGCAAATTTCCGTTCAGCGCCAATGCCCGCGCCCGCGCCAACCTGGCGACGGAAGGCTTCGTCAAGATCCTGGCCGATGCCAAGACCGACCGCGTGCTTGGCGTACACATTCTCGGCCCCGACGCCGAGACCATGATCGCGGAAGCCGCAATCGCCATGGAGTTCGGCGCTTCGTCGGAAGACATCGCGCGCACTTGTCACGCCCATCCGACACTCAGCGAGGCGATGAAGGAAGCAGCCCTCGCGGTCGATAAGCGCGCGATCAATATGTGATCGCATCCTCCCCCGTGAAAACGGGGGGAGGGGGACCGCGCGAAGCGCGGTGGAAGGGGCGTTTGACCCAGAGCTTCGTTTTCGTCGCGGAAGAATCGTCAAATTCGACGCCCCTTCCACCATCCTGCGCTCGCTTCGCTCGCTCGAATGGTTCCCCTTCCCTGCTATCGCGGGGCAGGATGTATTTACAACGTCGCGATGAACGGCACCGCGTGCGGGGCGTAAAGCCCGAGGAAAGTGAGCGCGACGCCGACAACGCCGAGCGCGCCGGCGCACCAGGCCAGCAGCACCATGCCGGTGATCACCGCCGCGGAGGCGAGCACGATGCCGACCTGAAACGCCGCCGAAGCAAGCTCGTAATGATGGTATTTCGCCAGCGACAGGTCGCGCTCTTCTTCCGCGTCTTTGGCCTTCTCCTCCAGCTCCTTGCGGCCGTTACCCGCTTTCGGATCCGATTCGTAATGCTCGGCGGCTTGCCGCCAGGTCTCGATCTGCTTGTCGAACGCGGCTTTGGCGGTCGGATCGGTGACGCCAGCTTCGAGCAGGCCGGTCTGATCCGCCGCCACGGTCACCATGGTGCGGCGGATATCCTTGGCCTGATAGAACGCCCACAAATCCGCGGCCCGGATGTTCTTGGCAGTCGCCTCGGTCTGCGCGCCTTTGCCGAGCGTTTCCGAGAACGACAGGAACAGCGCCAGGATCGCGATGATCAGTGCGATTCTCCTGTTGAAGCCCTCGCCGTGCTCGCTCTCTTGCGCCTTTTCGATCGCTTCGTGGATTTCCGACATGATGTTCGCCCCTTGTTATGTTTCGTCACCCTGAGGCGCGAGCGAAGCTCGCCTCGAAAAGCGACGGCCCGTGAATCCTCGGCCGTGCTTCCTTCGAGGGCCGCTTCGCGGCCGCCTCAGGATGACGGTGCACTACCACCGAAGGAATTCAAGCCCGCGGATGGGCGGCGCGATAGGCCGCGATCAGCCGTTGGGCATCGACCGCGGTGTAGATCTGCGTGGTCGACAGCGAGCGGTGGCCGAGCAATTCCTGAATCGAGCGCAGGTCGCCGCCGCCGGCGAGGAGGTGGGTGGCGAAGGAGTGCCGCAGCGCATGTGGCGTCGCCGTCTCCGGCAGGCCGAGCGCGCCGCGCAGCCGCGCCATGGCGAGCTGTACGATCCGCGGCGACAGCGCGCCGCCCTTGGCGCCGACGAAGAGTGGGCCTTGCGCCGGCAGATCGTAAGGGCAGAGCGCCATATAATCGGCGACGAGCTTTTGCACTTGCGGCAACAGCGGCACCATGCGTTGTTTGCGGCCTTTGCCCATCACGGTGAGTGCGTCGCTCGCGCCGAAATCGCCGCGCTTTAATCCCAGCGCTTCAGAAATGCGCAAGCCGCAGCCGTAGAGCAGACCGAGCACCGCCGCGTCGCGGGCGTGGATCCACGGCTCGCGGCCGTCGCCGGCGGCGCTGGCCGGATCGGCCATGCGCCTCGCCGCGTCGGCGGCAAGCGGCCGCGGCAGCGTCTTGCCGATCTTCGGCGCGCGCACCGCGGCGAGCGCACCGACCTTGCCCTTGCCGCTGCGCTCGAGAAACCGCGCAAAGGCGCGAATACCCGCGAGCGTGCGCATCAGCGAGCGGCTGCCGATATTTTCGGCCCGTCGCGCCGCGAGGAAGGCGCGCACGTCGGCCGGCGTCAGCGCTGCGAGTTCTTTCAGCGACGGCGGGCCGCCGCGATGCCCGGCGAGGAAATTCAAGAATTGCAGCACGTCGCGCCGATAGGCTTCGAGCGTCTTCGGCGACAGGCGCCGCTCGGCGCCGAGATGCGTGAGCCACGCCGCGATTTCGGCCGCGACATTGGGCGCGACAAAACCGATATCGGCCTTCGAGTTCATCATCCGCTCGTCCCCGCGGCAGCGGGGACCCACTCTTTTGTGCTGCACGTTCGGTACTAAATTCCCGCTTTCGCGGGAATGAGCGGAGGATAGGTGACAGCCCTTTCCCCTTCCTAAACCCCCCGGAATCGGCCCAAATTCACCCATGGCCAAACGCGTCGTCGATGTGCTGGTCCCGGTCGCGCTCGACCGGGCCTATTCGTACCGGGTGCCGGACGCGCTCAACCTCACCCCGGGCGACATCGTCTGCGTGCCGCTCGGCGCGCGCGACGCGACTGCGGTGGTGTGGGCGGACAATCCGAAACCCGATATCCGGCTCGATAACCGGCTCAAGGACGTCGAGGAAAAACTCGATGTGCCACCGCTGCGCCCGGAATTGCGCAGCTTCGTCGACTGGGTCGCCAATTACACGGTGGCCTCGCGCGGCATGGTGCTGCGCATGTGCCTGCGCATGGGCGAGCATCTCGGCGCCGAGCGCGAGCGCGTCGGCGTCAAACTTGCCGGCGCGGCGCCGGCGCGCATGACGATGGCGCGGACGCGCCTGCTCGAACTCCTCGCCGACGGCTTGGTGCGGGCCAAGAGCGATGCCGCGCGCGAAGCGGGCGTGAGCGCAGGCGTCATCGACGGCCTGATTGACGAAGGCACGCTGCAGACCGTGGTGCTGCCGCCGGAGCCGGTCGCGGACAAGCCCGATCCGGATTTCACCCATTCGGATTTCACCGCCGACCAGAACGCCGCCGCCGCGGCGCTGAAAGCGACCGTCGCCAAGGGCGGCTATGCGGTGACGCTGCTCGACGGCGTCACCGGCTCCGGCAAGACCGAAGTTTATTTCGAGGCGGTCGCCGACACCATCCGCGCCGGCCGGCAGAGCCTGATCCTGATGCCGGAAATCGCGCTTACCGCGCAATTTCTCGACCGCTTCGCCGCGCGGTTTGGCGTGCGCCCGGCGGAATGGCATTCACAATTGTCGCCGCGCAAACGCGCCCGCACCTGGCGCGCGGTCGCCGGCGGCGAAGTCTCCGTCGTGGTCGGCGCGCGCTCGTCGCTGTTCCTGCCCTATGCCGATCTCGGGCTGATCGTGGTCGATGAGGAGCACGACCCGGCCTATAAGCAGGAGGACGGCGTGCACTATCACGCCCGCGACATGGCGGTGGTGCGCGGCCATATCGCGAAGATCCCGGTGGTGCTCTCCTCGGCGACGCCGTCGCTCGAAACCGAGGTCAATGCGCGGCGCGGCCGCTATGCGCGGCTGCATCTGCCGGAGCGGTTCGGCGGCCAGTCTATGCCTGCGGTCGAGGCGATCGATTTGCGCCACGAGCGCCCGCCGCCCGGCCGCTTCATCGCGCCGACGCTTGCCGGCGCGGTCAAGACCGCAATCGAGCGCGGCGAGCAGGCGCTTCTGTTCCTCAATCGCCGCGGCTACGCGCCGCTGACATTGTGCCGCGCCTGCGGCTTTCGCTTCTCCTGCCCGAATTGCGACGCCTGGCTGGTCGATCACCGCTTCCGCCGCCAGTTGGTCTGCCACCATTGCGGCTTCGCCATGCCGCATCCGCACGAATGCCCGAAATGCCAGGCGGTCGATTCCTACGTCGCCGTCGGGCCGGGCGTCGAGCGGCTCGAGGAAGAAGTGCGCGCCTTGTTTCCGCAAGCGCGCGTGCTGGTGCTGTCGTCCGATCTGGTCGCCTCGGTCGAGCGCATGCGCGAGGAATTCGCCGACATCGCGGCCGGAAAATTCGACATCGTCATCGGCACGCAGCTCGTGGCGAAGGGTCATCACTTCCCGATGCTCAACCTGGTCGGCGTCATCGACGCCGATTTAGGTCTTAGCAACGGCGATCCGCGCGCCGCCGAGCGCACCTTCCAGCTTTTGCATCAGGTCGTCGGCCGCGCCGGCCGCGATGCGGGCACCAGTCAAGGTTTTCTGCAGACCCACCAGCCCGAGCATCCGGTGATGCGCGCGCTCATTTCGCAGGACCGCGAGGCGTTCTATTCCGCCGAGATCGCGATGCGCGAGGTTGCGCATTATCCACCGTTCGGAAGGCTCGCTTCGATCGTCGTCTCCGGGCCGGACAAGAACGACACGGCTTCCTATGCGCGTGCGCTCGCCCGCGCTGCGCCGGCGCCCGATTTGCTGCAAGGCGACGTGCGCGTGCTCGGTCCCGCCGAGGCGCCGCTCGCTTTGGTGCGCGGCCGCCATCGCCTGCGTTTGTTGCTCAAGGCGCCGCGCGCTTATGACCTCTCGGCTTACTTGCGCGAATGGCTCGCGGCCGCGCCGAAGAAGCACGGCTCAATCAAGCTCGACATCGACGTCGATCCGCAGAGTTTTTTGTAACGATGGCGCAAGCTTATGATCATTACTGGGAGAATCGTTCGATGGCTCTTCGGCACCTTGCATTAGAACAAATTGATCTGCTCACGTCATCTTCAGCGGAATATTGCCGAGGAAATCGCGCTTGCCGATCTCGACGCCGAGATGCCGCAGGATGGCGTAAGCGGCGGTGCAATGAAAATAGAAATTCGGCAGCACGAAGTGGTTCAGGTAATCGTCACCCTTCATGTGACCCTTTTTCTCCGGCCCGAGCGGGAAGACGATTTCCTTGTCCGCCGAGGCGTCGATCGTCTTGCGGTCGAGCGTCTTGATATAGGCGACGGCCTTGAGCACGCGGTCCTTCAGTTGCGCCAGCGAGGTCTCGTTGTCTTCGACTTTCGGCGCTTCAGTGCCGGCGAGCCGCGCGGCGCCGCGGCGAGCCTGATCGGTCGCGACCTGCACCTGCCGCGTGAAGTCGAACATGTCGGGCGCGAGCCTGGCATGCAGGAGCGTCGCGGCATCGGTTTTCTTGGCGGAGACAAAAGCTTCCGCCTTGTCGAGCACGCCGGCGAGCGCATTAAGCGCGGTCTCGAAGACGGGCAATGAGGATTGCGACATCGATTGCGGCATTGGAGAAACCCCGGGTTGATGCGATGGGCTGCGAAGAGTGGCGGGAAACGATCGATGCGGATCGATATGGTCCCCTGCCGCGTCGGCCGCAAGGGTGCGGGCCGCCGTCGCTTCCGCCTGCTGATCCGGGCGCCGCGCGGCTTCGATCTCGCGGCCTATCTGCGCGAATGGCTTGCGGCGGCGCCCAAGAAGCACGGCGCGATCAAGCTCGACATCGACGTCGAGCCGCAGAGTTTTTTGTGTTGGCTGATTATCGGTTACAATCGCAGGGGCCATTCCGTAGTTGACACCACAAGCCGCAAGTGCTAGTGTTTTGGCCATAGGAGCAATTCCAATGGCCAAGAAAAACACCTTCGCAAACCCGATTTTCAGCGACGAAACCGCTGCCCGGCAGTGGTTTGAGGCAACCCGCTGGCCGAACGGCCCGATTTGTCCACAGTGCGGCTCAGCCAAGCACTATGCGACCAAGAAAGTAGCGGTGTATCGTTGTGCCGCCGCCACGTGCCGTAAAGATTTCACTGTCATGACCGGCACAGTGATGGAGCGCAGCCACGCCAAACTTACTCAGTGGGCTGCTGCGTTCCATCTGGCGGCATCTAGCAAAAAAGGCTTCTCGGCGCACCAGCTCCACCGCGAATTGGGCTGCCAGTACAATACGGCATGGTTCATGTTCCACCGCGTCCGTGAGGCCATGCGCCGTGGCGGCTTCGATCTCCCGCCGCTTGGTGGCGAAGGCAAGATCGTCGAAGCGGACGAAACCTATTATGGCAATATTCCCGAAGCGCAGCGTCCCGGCTTTACCCGCAAGGGCAGGCGGTTTGACCGTAGCTCGTTCAGTCCCAAATGGAGCAAGCGTTCGATCGTGGCGCTGGTCGAACGCGGCGGCGACGTGCGCTCATTCAACGTGCCGGCCGCCTATCTCGATACAGTCGTAAGCATCGTGCAGAAGAACATCGCCAAGGAAAGCCGGTTACAGACCGATGAAAGCAGGCTCTACGTCGAAGTCGGCAAGGAATTTGCCGCACATGAAACGGTCAATCATTCCGCGAAGGAATATGCGCGCGGCGACGTGACCACAAACACCGTTGAGGGCTATTTTGGCTTGTTCAAGAGAGGTATGCGCGGCGTGTATCAGCACTGCAAAGAGAAGCATTTACACAGGTATCTAGCCGAATTTGATTTCAGATATAACCATCGTGTGGCGCGCGGTTTTAACGACATGGATCGCACCATCGCCGCAGTGCGCGGCGCAGAAGGCAAGCGCCTCACCTATCATCAACCTCGTTAAGTCGGATTGGAGGTTTCAGGCGGCGCGTTTCTTACGCTGGCGACGCAAGCGCCGTTGAGCCTTTTTGCCCTTCAACTTGCGAGACTCGCCATTGCGAGTCGGGATATCTTTTAGCGGCGTGGGAGGGCCGCTAAACGCACCTTGCAGAATTTTTTGAAGGCGTTGTTGCTCAGGTTCGTCTTTTGTCATGGCAGATCACTCAGAAATTCCACCAGCATTCGAGGCCACCATACCGGCAGCAATGCTGCGCCGACATCCTACCACGTTTCTGATGTTGCCGAACGAATTTATGCTTCTCGTAGCGCAAATCGCGCTGCTATGGGGCAGTTTTGAAAATGACTTTGGGTTTCTGCTAGCCACGATATTGAGAGCAAACGGACTAGATGAGGTAATTGCTAAGGGAATCTCCTTCGAGAACAAGGCGCATTTGCTTAGCAAGGAATGTAGCAAGCAATTTGGATCGTACCCCATGATCCTGGCCTATATTCAGCAACTCATAGATGATTTCGAAAGCCATACAGATTAAGCGTAACCTCCTGCTTCACGGGTCTCTCGTCATCGAGATAAGAACCAGAGAGGATGTTCGCCTGCCTCCTGACGTGAACATATTTGCGAGGGGACGACGCAAGAAACAAAACCTCATTGAAAAGTTTGCTCAGGCAGATATTGAAAATCTCGGCGCCGATCTCGGCCATCTTGCTGCTCTCATGGCCGAGTTTAGGCACCCCTCTCCCGATTTTTTGCTGCACGTCGCACCGCAAGATAGAGATTTCTTACTAGATCTCTTGCGTCAACATCGTCCGCCTCCAGCCACTCTGCCCATGCACGAAGGCCGGCAGATTCCATTTCGGGACTGATTTCGTTTTGGTTTTTGTCGTTCGGTTCCATTTTCCGCCCTTTCTGCGGTTGGAACCGGGATTACGTCTAACACCACTTTTGCGTCGGCCTGTCGGCCACTAACTACCCTTGGCGGTTTGTGGTGTCAAATACGCAATCCCGTCGCAGGTTGGACAAGCACGTAGCATGGGTTGAGTAAAACGAAACGCGCTCAACCCATCCTACGATGTTTCGCCGGCCGCTTCCGTTTTGCCCGCTCGCGCGGCGCTAATTTCTTGCGTTCCGCGACGGCCAGCCCGCGAGCGGCCCACACCGCAAGCTCGTCGGGATCGTCGTAGAGTGGCAGCCGCCAATAAGGCAGGGCGTGCTGCGTCGGGCGGCCCTTGGCTTTGCCGCGCGTGTAGGTGAACGGCGCGCAGCCTTCGCGCTGGAAATCCAGGATGCTGCTCTCGTCCGCCTTGAGGTAGATCACGTCACGCATGATCAAGCCGAACATCAGGCCTTCGGCAAAAATTCCGGCGCCGCTGAACATGCGCTTGATCGTTACCGGGCGGAATTGCGCGAACAGGTCGCGGATGAATTCGGGGTCCACACCAAGCCTCGCCACGCTTCGCTATCTTTACCTCTCCCCGGTGGGGAGAGGTCGGCAAAGCAGCACTTGCTGCAAGCCGGGTGAGGGGGGACTGACCTCTCGGGCAACACCCCCTCACCCTCGTTCGCTGCGCTCACTCGACCTCTCCCCACCGGGGAGAGGTGGAGAATTCTACGCGAAGCGCTGCCGCGCCCGCTCGCGCGCTTTCATCGTCTCCACTTCGCGATTCTTGGCGGGGCTCGCCGTTTCCAACGCCTCAAGGAGCCGCTGCGCGGCGGCCGAAACGTCGTCGACGGCGCGATTGAACGCCGCCTCATTGGCGCGCGACGGGTGCGCAAATCCGGAGAGCTTGCGGACGAATTGAAGCGCCGAGGCGCGAACTTCTTCTTTCGTCGCCGGCGGCTCGAAATTGAACAGCGTGCGGATGTTGCGGCACATGACTGGCTCCGTTGGGGCGCGTGACAATAACAAGCGTAGCCCGGCTTGAGCGGCAGCGAAATCCGGGATCAGCCGCTCCGTTGGCCAAAGAACAACCCGCGATAGCTTATTCCTCCTTCGTCGTGCCCGGCTTTATGCCGGGCATCCACGTCTTAACGACAAAGCATACGCAAAGACGTGGATGGCCGGGACAAGCTCGGCCATGACGGGGGAAGGTCATATGTCACTGACTAAAGGACGGCACTACGATTGTCCCCGTTACGGTTACTTATCTGGAATCTCGCTCCCTAAAAGGACGTCAGCCGGCGACACCGGCTGGCGGAGCGAGAGCGGTTCCCGCGGGCCGGGGCTCGTCACCTTCGCTTCCGGGCGGTTCCGGGACAAAACGCCCGGCCGGCATTACGACCGGTCTGCGGGGCAACCCGCTGCACTGGGGCGGCCGGGGACGGGTAACGCCCGTCCCTACCTAGTTCCGTCCCAGGAAGCGCGTGAACTGGAGCTGAGCGGTGGCGTTCGGTCGCTGCCGCAAGTGCCGTGGTGGAACGCCGACAGGCGAGCGCGCGACGCTTCGCGCGCTGCCGTGCCCGCTGGCACGGCAACATGGAATATTGCGTCTGCCGGCGTTCCGCTTGCCTTTTGTTCGTGGAGCATGATCGAGCCGAAAACTGGTCCCACCGCCGGTTGGGGCATGACGCGGTCGAGCTTCGCGGGACGTTTTTGGCAATGGCGTTGGCATAACTCGGGCGCGGATGCGTCGCGAGAACGCCGGCGCTCGTCCCCATCCCCTGCTCGTATTTCGCTTTGCCCAATCCGACCAACACGGTCGATAATATGTGCTGAACCGACACCGCGTGACCCATGACCACGACCATCGAAACCCTCCTGTTCCTGCTCGCCGTGCTGGTGGTCGTCGCCGTCGTGGCGCGGCGGCTCAACACCGCGCCGTCGATTCTGCTGGTCATCGCCGGCATCGCGCTGGCGCTCCTGCCCGATCTGCCGCGGATCGAGCTGGCTCCGGAACTGGTGCTGCTCGGCATCCTGCCGCCGCTGATCTATTCGGCCGGCGTCGCCATGAGCTGGCGCGAATTCCGTTTCAATCTGCGGCCGATCGCGCTGTTCGCCTTCGGCTGCGTGGTGTTCACCACCTGCGCGGTGGCGGCGGCGGCGCATTGGCTCCTCGGCATGCCGCTCGCCGTCGGCTTTGTGCTCGGCGCCATCGTGGCGCCGCCCGACGCGGTCGCGCCGATTGCCATCGTCCGCCGCCTCGGCGTGCCGCGCCGCATCGTCGTCGTGCTCGAAGGCGAGGGGCTGGCCAACGACGCCACGGCTTTGATCCTCTACCGCTTTGCCGTCGTCGCGGTGTCGACCGGCTTGTTTTCCTTCAAATCGGCCGCCGGCGAATTCGCGCTCATCGTGGTCGGCGAGATCGTCTACGGCATCGCCGTCGGTTGGCTCAGCCTGCGGCTGCGGCGCTGGGCGCGCGATCCGCGCGTCGAGATCACGCTGTCGCTGTTGACGCCTTACGCCGCGTTCTTGCTGCCGCAGCAATTGGGCGGCTCCGGCGTGCTGGCGACGGTGGCGGCCGGCCTGTTCGTGAGCTGGAACGGACCCTTGCTCATTCCGGCGGCGACGCGGCTACAAGGCATCTTCTTCTGGGACCTCGTCGTTTATCTGCTCGAAGGCTTCGTCTTCCTGGTCACCGGCATGCAGGTGCGAACGGTGTTCATTCAGATGCAGGCGGTCCCGTGGCATCACTTCGCCTATGCGATCTTGCTCACCGTGGCGGTGGTGATCGCGACGCGCTTCATCTGGGTCTATCCGGCAGCGCTGTTGCCGCGCTGGCTCAGCCCCGCGCTGGCGCGCCTCGATCCGCTGCCGCCGTGGCGCTGGCTGTTCTTTCTGGGCTTTGTCGGCGTGCGCGGCGTCGTCTCGCTGGCGGCGGCGCTCGCCATTCCGCTTTACACCGCGGCGGGCGAGCCGTTTCCCGATCGCAATCTCATTCTGTTCGTGACGTTCGGCGTCATCGTGGTCACGCTGATCGGCCAAGGGCTGCTGCTGCAGCCGCTGGTGCGCTGGCTCGGCCTGAACGAGCACGCCGCCGGCGAACGCCGGCGCGAGAACGAGGCCGAGCTTGCCGCGCGCGCGGGCGCGCTCGACCTGGCGCGAAGCCGGCTCGACGGGTTCGTGGCCGACGGCCGCGTGTCGCCCGAGGCGCTGGCGGTTTTGCAGGCGCGGCACGACTATCGCGCCGGACGGCTGCCGGGACAAACGCCGGAGGCAAAAGATGCCGCCATGGTCGCGGCGGACCTGCGCGCCGAACTGATCGCCGCCGAGCGCGACTACATCTACCGCATGCTGCAGGAAGGCCGCATCACCGACGAAGCGCGCCGCCGCATCGAACGCGAGCTCGATCTGGAAGAAGCCAGCATCGCCTGCAAGAAAGAAGGCGGCGCCGAGCCGCCGTTATAGGGCGTTCGCCGGTGAGACAGGAATTATCGCTTTGTCTTCTTCGTGCGCTTTTTGCCGAAAATCGCGTTCCAGTTTTCTTTGTAGGCCGCAGTGACCGGTTTCTGGCCTTCGCCTCGGCTGTAATTGGCAGGCGCCGCGGCGGCTGTGTCGCCGCCTTCGGATTTGGGCGCGTCTTTGGGTGCGCCTTTAGCCGCCGTGCTCTTGACCTTCGCAGCGGCGTCATTTTTTGGTGCTGCGTCGGCTTTGGTCTTTTTGTCGTCGCTGGCCATCGTCTTTCCTATTGCGAGCGGATTTATCCTTTGCTCGCTCAGTAAGCCTAGTGCGGATGGCGGCGGGCCGCGTACGCGGCTCCCTGCCTGACCGCCTCGGCGGAGATATCAACCCAGTAATTTTTGTTCAAGCGCGCCCACGGCCTTGCGTATCTCCGCCACGATAAGCTTATCCGCGGCGGTTTGATCGATATCCGGCACGTCCCAATCGAATATTGCACGATATTTTTCCACCAATTTTTTCACGTCGCCGACAATCTGGGCGCGATGTCCTTTCAGTTCTCGTTCTTCGATTTTTGCCATTTTATTTTCTCCTTGCGTTCAGGCCCAGAGCGCAGGCGGAAACGAAACCTATCGTCCATCTGGTTTCGGAGACCCAAGCTGAATATATGCTCGTTCTATCCGCCCATGCGGGCGACTTGTGCAAAAAATGGGATTGCGGTGAGCAATTTCCGGACAGGTCGCTGCGTAAGATCCGTGGTTCGGTTGCGGGCGCTCGAGCTGTGAAGGCCGATTAAGCCGGTCGAGGTGGTAAATGGCGCACGACGTAACGGATCGATCGAAATCAATTCCTGCCGCTCGCCTGTTGGCGCTTGCGCTCGGCGCGGCAGCCTTCGGCGCGGTCGCGATCGGTGCGCTGGCGGTCGGTCGCCTCGCGATCAAGAAGGCGCGTATTGGCGCGCTGGAAGTCGATGAATTGACGGTGCGCAAGTTGCGCGTCGTCGAACAAGAAGGGCCGAATTCGTCACACCGCCGAGCGCGTTGAATCGGTCGGGCAAGCGCGGCCCGGATGAGCGAAGCGATATCCGGGGTTTATCTTCGTACGTCTTCCCGCATGTCGTTCCGATCGTGCGGGCTAATTCGCAACTGAAGGCGCGCCATCAAGGAGAGAGCGATGTATGCCAACATGCTGATACCGACGGACGGGTCGGAACTCGCCGGGAAAGCGGTCCGGCACGGTATCGAATTAGCCAAGCGGATCGGCGCCAAAACCACCGTGCTGACGGTCCTGCCGCCATTTCACACGTTTACCACCGACACGCAGATGATCGAGGACACGCCGGCTCGATACCAGGCACGCATGCAGCAGCATGCCGAGAAAACTCTCGGCGCCGCCGCTAAGGCCGCGCAAGCGGCAGGCGTGGTATGCGAAACGGTGCAGATCGAGCATGAGCATCCTTATCGGGCGATCGTCGATGTCGCGGAGTCGAAAGGCTGCGACCTCATCGTCATGGCCTCGCACGGCCGCCACGGCGTCGCCGCGCTCGTTCTCGGCGGCGAGACGGTCAAAGTCCTCACGCATTGCAAAATCCCGGTGCTGGTCCATCGCTGAGCCGCGCGCGCCAGAGCACAATCGTTTCAAGTTGAATCGATTGACGCTCTAACATTTTGGTGGAGCATGATCTTTTCGGAAAACCGGTGTCCACCTTTCCGGATCATGCTCTAATTGCCCTGCGTCGCCTCCTTGAGCGCGCGTATCACGTCCTCGCGAGAGATCATTCCCACCAATTGGCGATCGGGCCCGATAACCGGAAAGCTGCGGCTCTTTAGGCTCACCATCAACTGGAGCACTCGTGTCAGCGGTTCAGCCGGCTCGACAGGCACGACGGCTTCCGTCATCGCTTCGCCGACCGGCCGGCGCATCAGCTCATCGTATTGCGGTGTCATCTGACCGGTGGTGAAGGCGAAGGCGCGAAGAAAATCGAATTTGGTAACGATGCCCAACAGCTTTCCTTCTTCCACGACAGGGAAGGAATTGAAATCGTGCTTCTCGATTAGCGCCCCGAGCTCACGCATAGTCGTCTGGCGTGTCACGGTCGTTACCGCGCGCGTCATATATTGCTCTGCCGTGCCTTGGAGAAAACGATACATGAGTCGACCTGCGCCGATGTTTGTCAGCCTATTCAATTTTCGGATGAAGCGCCCCTGACATTGACAAGCTTGTCGTCAGGCTCGACTTTCCGGTCCCGGCAATTGCGCCCAGTCAAGGCCGAGCTCTTCGCAAGCCTGACGCACCACCCGGGAATCGAGGGTTTGGCGTGAGCCGCCAAGGGGTATCTCCGCCTTTCGCCCTTCTCGATGCACGGTGACGATGACCTGACCTTGGCCCCGCTCATGGTCGTGTCGGTCAAAACGGCAGCCGCGCTCGGTCAACCATTTACGAAATGTGGCGCTTTCCATTGCTTTGCTCCGTTGCACAGCTGCCACGTACGCAATCGCGTCTGCGCCGCAGCTTCACTGCAAGCTTAGCCATAATGCGAAAATTCTCGGTCGCATCCCTTGATCTGTGTCAACGCCGATTTGGCCGCTCATTGCCCTGAGCATCGGTCCGTGAACAGTCTGCGCTTGACGTTTCGGCCTATATTGTCGAGCGTCGCGTCATGACGATCGACGATCTCGCGCTGGCGCGGGCGATTCACGTCCTGGCTTTGGTGCACTGGATCGGCGGCTTGGCCGTGGTGACGACGATCGTCTTGCCGCACGTGCGCGCACTGCCCGATGCGCAGGACGCCGTCGCTGCCTTCGAGGCGTTCGAGCGGCGTTTCGCCGCTCAGGTCCGCATTTCGATCCTGCTGGTCGGGCTATCGGGCGTCTACATGCTGGCGAAGCTCGATGCCTGGGATCGTTTCCGCTATGCGGCGTTCTGGTGGCTCGACCTCATGGTCGCGGTCTGGGCGCTGTTCGCGCTCATGGTCTATGCGCTCGAACCGCTGGTGTTGCATCGCCGCTTCCGCGAATTCGCGCTGCATGACAAGAACCGCGCCTTCGCGGCGGCGACCAGATTTCACGCGGTCGCGCTCCTGATCTCGGCCTTGGCGATTGTTGCCGGAGTTCTAGGGGCGCACGGCGGATTGCCGTAGCGGGGTTTTGCTCGCCGATATGCCGGATATCAATGGCCTAATAGAAAAATCCGACCAAGCGATCGAAGGTACCAATGGTTGAAACGTTCGTCTTGATTGATTTGCATCAATCAGTTGTCGCGAGATACATCCAATATGCGTTGTAAGGCTATCGAAAAAGCGCGACCGTCGAAGGGCCGCCGAATCCGGATATCTATAACGGACAGGTCATGCCCGGCATGGGGCATTAGAGCATGATCCGGAAAAGTGGACGCCGGTTTTCCGAAAAGATCATGCTCCACCAAAATGTTAGAGCGTCAATCGATTCAACTTGAAACGATTGCGCTCAGGGACTTCGCTATGAGCCGGAACACGGTCAGCAATTCGCGTCCGCGCGGCGGCATCCCGCGGCTGCGCCCTGAATCCATCCCGTTGCTCAGCTACGGTTTTCGGCCATTCTTCCTGGGCGCGGCGCTATGGGCCTGTGCGGCAATGGCGCTGTGGCTTGGGCTGTTGTCCGGCTTCTGGTCATTCGCCGGCAGCTACGGCGCGATTGCGTGGCACGCGCACGAATTTCTATTCGGCTATGTGACCGCGGTCATGACCGGGTTTCTCTTGACCGCGATACCGAATTGGACGGGCCGGTTTCCGCTGCAAGGACGGCCGCTGCTGGCGCTGTTTCTGCTGTGGCTGGCGGGCCGGATCGCCATGCTGGCGACGGACCGGATCGGCGTCGGCGCCGCCGCCGTCATCGACTGCGCTTATCCGCTCACACTCGCCGCCGTTATTTTTCGCGAGATCATCACCGGGAAGAACTGGCGTAATCTGCGGGTGACGATACTCGTCGCGCTGGTGGCGCTGGCCGATGTCGTGTTCCAGGCCGAGGTGCTTGTCTATGGCGCGCCGAACTACGGTCTTCGGCTCGCCTGCGCGGCGATTGTCGGGCTCATTATGGCAGTGGGCGGCCGGATCATACCGAGCTTCACCAACAATTGGCTGGCGCGCCAGAAAAGCGAAAAATTGCCGGCGCCGCTCGGCCGTTTCGATATGGCCACGCTCGCGCTTGCTGCCGCCGCGCTATTGGCATGGATCATCGCTCCGGATCGGAGCGGCACCGCGGTTCTGCTGATTGCAGCTGCGATTGGCCAAGCGGCCCGGCTCGCGCGTTGGGCCGGCGAGCGGACTTGGCGCGAACCGATCTTGCTGGTCCTGCATCTCGGCTACGCCTTCGTGCCGCTCGGTGCCTCGATGCTCGGACTGTCGATCCTGTGGCCGGACGTCATACCGCCGAGCGCTGCGCTGCATGCCTGGACGACAGGCGCCATGGGCACGATGACGCTTGCGGTGATGACGCGCGCAACGCTCGGCCATACCGGCCACGATGTCACAACCACGCCGGCGACCATGGTCATCTATGCTGCTATCCTGATCGCCGCCGTGGCGCGCGTAGCGGCGCCGCTGTTGCCGGCGTTTTACACCGAGGTGCTGGTGTTGGCCGGATTCGGCTGGATCGTCGCCTTCGGCACATTCGTTGTCGTGTACGGACCGATGCTGTTGCGCGCCAGGCGAAGTGGCTGAGCCAGGACAGAGGTGGCGACAAGGCGCGCGGCTCTGTATTGTGCGATTATGGAACCACGAGGCATTTATAGAGAACGCAACGGCTGGGGCGCTCAACACAGCGCTCACGTCAAATACGACGAGCATCAGGAACTCGACGTGTCGGAGGACCGCTACCGCGAGCGTGGCTACCAACCGCCGTTCGATCAACTGCCGTGGAAGGACGAGATCAGAGACTGAATTGTTCACGGCCTGACGACGACGACGCGTCGATCAGCTTGTGACTAAGCATCTTGAGATAAGCGACCGTAATGTTGCGTTATTGCCTAAAGAATGGACGTTGTCGGAAAATATAACCGAAACGCGCACTTGTTTAATAGTTTTCGAGTCCACAGGTAAAGTAGGTAGCAAACTTACTCAAAAGAGCTTTTTAGAAAGGAATTTCTATGTCGAATCCTCAACAGAGCGGCAGCGAGACGCCGAAGACTCCCGCTTCGGGCAATCCGCAGCATCAGAGCCAGAATCCGGGCAATCCGCAGCGGCAGAACCAAAACCCGGCCAATCCGCAGCAACAGAACCAAAATCCGGCCAGTCTGAAGCCCGCCGACAAAAAGCCGAACGAACAGCAGAAGTAACCGTTCGATTCCGTAAATTAGGGCCCGACCAAGTACTGAACAGCACCGATCAGTAGAAGTGCTGACAAGTACGTGGCCCGGGCTTTATTTCGTTGGCGGTCGCAACAAAATGTCGGCCACATCGGACTTAAAAGCTTAGCAAAACGGGACGGGGACCGATCATGACACTAGGCTACGGCACTGCGAGCTTCGTCATCAAAGTAGGCTATTATGTCTTAGCGGGGTTTGTGGCCGTCCTTGTCGCATGCTGATCTTCACTCTCTACCCTTAGAGTCGCCGGCAGAAAGTTGCCGCCAAAATCCGGCCAAAAATCTCGTCATGACCACGCGAACGAGCAGCAAAACCGCAACTTTCGCTCATCCGTTTCTGTTGAAGGGTGTCGATCGGATAGTGGCGGCCGGAGATTATCGGGTCGTGACGGACGAAGAGCTGATCCAGGAATTATCGTTTCCGGTCTATCGTCGCGTCGCCACCATGATCTTTGTGCCGGCAGCATCCGGCCACGCGTTCGAGATGGTGGCCATCGATCCTCGCGATCTTCAAGAGGCGCAGGAGCGTGACGCGGAATTGCCGCGAACCGCGCCGGCGATGGCGCAATCCAAGCCGTAGCTGTCAATTCACAGAAGAGCCGCGAGAAAAACTGCTTCGATGTCGAGCAACGATCCGGATAGCGGTCGACAACGATCGAGGGCGCGCCGATGAGCGTTCTCAATGTGCGGCACACGACGATTTACCGTTACAGCCGTCCGGTCGCGCTGGGCGATCACCGATTGATGCTGCGGCCGCGCGACAGTCACGATCTTCGCCTGATCAAAACCAATTTGACGTTGTCGCCGCCGGGGTCGGTACGCTGGCTGCACGACGTGTTCGGCAACTCGGTCGCCATTGCCTCGTTCGCCGAGCCGGCGGCCGAATTACGGATCGAGAGCAGCCTCGTGCTGGAGACCTACGCCGCGGAGCGGCCGCCGTTCCAGATCACGCCGGACGCGTCACGCTATCCGTTCATCTATTCCGCGGACGATCGCATCGATCTCGGCCGCATGCTGGAACGGCAATATCCCGATCCCAACGACCGGCTCGGCGCCTGGGTGCGCGGCTTCGTGCGCAGCAATCCGACCGATACGTCGGCGCTATTGGCCGACTTGAACAACGGCGTAAAGGCCCAGATCTTCTACCAAAGCCGTGAAACCGAAGGCACGCAAACTCCGGTGGAGACGCTGATCCGCGGCTGGGGCTCGTGCCGCGATCTCGCCGTGCTGTTCATCGAAGCCGCCCGCAGCCTCGGCTTCGGCGCGCGCGTCGTGACCGGATATCTCTATCGGGCTTGCGCCGACGCCGGTTCGCCCGCGGCAATCGGCGCCGGGACGACGCACGCCTGGGCCGACATCTACATTCCCGGCTCCGGCTGGATAGCCTACGACCCGACCAACGGCACGAGCGGCGGCAAGGATTTGATCCGGGTTGCCGTCACGCGCGACATCAGCCAGGCCGTGCCGGTCAGTGGCAGCTTTGTCGGTGCCCCAGGCAGCTATATCGGCATGACAGTCGATGTCGCCGTAGTCACGGAATTCGCTGGCCAGCGAGACCGGCGCTCTGCTTGATCGGCGAGAAATCCTGCCGCGATCGGAAGCGCGCGGTTAGAACCGACGCGGTGGGCGGGCAGGGCCGCTTCTTCCGGGGGCGGCTCCCGGCACCAGCCGCGGCTTCATCGGCAGGAGGCCTTCGCGCTGCAACTTTTTGCGCGCGAGCTTGCGGGCGCGGCGGATCGCTTCCGCCTTCTCGCGGACTTTCCGCACCGAGGGTTTTTCGTAGTGGCCGCGCAGCTTCATCTCGCGGAAGATGCCCTCGCGCTGCATTTTCTTCTTCAGCACCTTGAGGGCCTGGTCGACATTGTTGTCACGGACGAGTACCTGCACGCGGCATTCCTCTTCGCTCGAGCGGTTGATGGGATCCAGCGGTCAGGGCGCTCGGGCCACTGGCGCGCGGCTGGCTTAATTCGCGTAAAGCACGCCTGCCGATGGGCTTGGTGACTGCCAGTCGGAGGCAACGGCGGTTTCGGTACGTCGCCGTTTTTGCGGCAGCTTTGCGGACGAGTGCTTGCCTAATAGACGTATGCCGGAATTTGTCAAAGGCTCGCCGCAAACGATGCGCCGACGGCGAGCCGCATCCGCTCAGTCGGGGTACTCGCTCAACATCAGTCGGAGCGCGGCTTTGCCCGCCCGATTGGCCTCCGTCATGGACTCGAAAAAGACCTGAGAGTGGTCGATCGGGCTGGTTCTGCCGGCGCGATAGATTTCCCAGCGCCATGATTTCGGCGGCGGTGCCCGGTGCTTCACGACAACGGAAAAGTCTTCATGGTCGATCATGGCGGTAGACGTTATCACACAAAACCGCCCATGAGCGGGTAAAAGCGGGTTTTGGAAAATAAAGATGAAAGTCCCGCTTGATTAATAGGTCCGCGCCCAAAACAGCGTATGGTCGACATCAGGGAATTCGCCAAAACGCCAGGGGGCCTGTCGTGACAACGCCTTACAATACTGCCGACTTCGCCATCAAAGCCGGCTTTGCGATCATGGCCGTCGTGGCGCTGGTCTTTGCCGCCATGCTGGGGCTGACGGTGCTCCACCCGTAGCGGCCGGCGGCGGCGCGCTGCCGAATCAGATCCGTCACGAGGCCGCGGCCGGCTCTTCCAAGATGGTGTTTGTGTTGTCGACGCTGTCGTAGACCGACACCTGAACGATCGGGTAACCCTTCTTAATCACCAGCGCCGCGGCTTGCGCCGCTTCTGACGTGGTGTAGGAGCCCTTGGTCTGCCGGTCGACCTGGAGCAAATATCGGCCGCGTTCCGGCCGTTTGCGCTGTGAAAACACCTCATCGGCTTCTTTTTCTTTTTCCAAATCGTCCTTGACCGGCATTTTGATCTGGCGCGAGGCCATTCGATGCTCCTGTGCTGGGAAGGTCTCTATCTAGGAGGTCCGGGCGCCGGACGCCAGTGCCCCGATGTGCAGTTCGCTGGCGCCTACTCGGCCTCGGACTCCGGCACCGGGACATTGAAGCCGTTGAGCGTCACCGAGACCAGGCAATACAGACCGACCAGATAGATCAATTCGGCGGCGCCATGCACGCTGAACGCTTGCACCGCGGCGCGATAGCTCAGTTCGGGCAGCGTGCCGTGGTGCAGCAGCGAGGAAGCCACGTCGTACGCGACGCCTTCGTCGTGCGTCAGATCGGACGGGCGCTGGCCGGACACGATGGTGGCAAGCTTGTCGTCGGATAGACCGCGCCGCTCGCCGGCAATGACGTGGGCGTAAAGCTCGTAAGACGAATGGAATGTCGCGCCGGTGACCAGGATCGCCACTTCCCGCACCGGGCGCGGCAATGACGGCGACACCGAAAGCGCCAGCGTCAAATCCCAGATCGGCTTGCCGAATTTCGGCTCATGCAGCCAGGGATTCCACGGCCCCAACAGCGCGCCGTTCTCGGCAATGGTTTTGAATCCCTGAAAGTTCTTCTCGATGCCGGCTTTCATGTCGTCGTAAACCGGACGCTGTTCCCGTGTGAGCTCGACGGGCGGGATCAACGGCAGGCGCATGAAAGGTCTCCTTGCTGGAAGCGGTGGTTAGGTTCGCTGCGGCCGCATCCGATCCTCGGCGACAAAATAATGCCGTGCATGGGCAAGAAGCTGGCCATCGCTGGGATGATCGACGGTCTCGATACCGACAATGGTCTTCATCAGCTTCGGATCGTGCTGGCTGATGTGCTTGACCAACTCAGTCTTGGCGCCGGCAGGCCCAGTGATAAGAACCGCGCTGGCATCGGCAATCGATTGCGCTACCGCCTGCAGGAACTCGTGATCGGCCGCGGCATGGCCGCTGCCGATCGAGTTAGCCTTGTGGTGGATATGCTTGGTGGGGTGTTCCGGACGCAGCACGAGCTTCTCAGCATCGGTCGGATTGAAGTGGAAAACGCGCGCTTCGCGATGGTCGATCCAGACGACGGCATGAAAATGATGCGTGGTCATTGCACGGCTCCTCTGCGCCCATATTAGAGAGGACGGACTGCCGCGTTTAAGTCGATTATGTGACGCACACCGCCTGACGCCGCGATAGAGTTGGCGGCATGAAAGCCGCGCGAATCCACTGGCTTGGCGGGCCGCACGTCATCGCCATTGAAAAACATCGAGACGCCGGAACCGGACGAGCAGGAAGTCCTGGTTCGTGTCGATGCCGCTGGCGTTGGTCCATGGGACGCGTTGGCGCGAACCGGCACTAGCGGCCTGCCGCTGACCTTGCCATTGACGCTGGGCTCCGAAATTTCCGGCACCGTCGCCAAAGTCGGCGCCGAGACGAATGGCTTAGCGGTGGGGATCGATCACATGAAGGCTTGGATGCCTGTTTGCGCGCGGCCGAGAATGAGCGCGTGGATGTCGTGGGTGCCTTCGTAGGTGTTGACGGTCTCGAGATTGCACAGCACGCGCATGACGTGGAACTCCTCGGAGATGCCGTTGCCGCCGTGCATGTCGCGGGCCGTGCGGGCGATGTCGAGCGCCTTGCCGCAATTGTTGCGCTTGAGCAGCGAGATTGCCGGCGGCGACGCGGTGCCGGCGTCGATCATGCGCGACAGCCGCAGCGCCGCGTGCAGGCCGAGCGTGATCTCGGTCTGCATGTCGGCGAGCTTTTTCTGCACCAGCTGATTGGCGGCGAGCGGTCGGCCGAACTGCTTGCGGTTGAGCACATAGTCGCGGGCGCGGTGCCAGCAGAATTCCGCCGCGCCCATGGCGCCCCAGGCGATGCCGGCGCGCGCCACGTTAAGGCAACCGAACGGTCCGGCGAGCCCCGACACGTTGGGCAGGATATTGTCTTCAGGCACCACCGCACCTTCGAGCACGATCTCGCCGGTGATCGACGCGCGCAAGGAAAGCTTGCCTTCGATCTTCGGCGTCGAGAAACCCTTGGTGCCGCGCTCGACGAGAAAGCCGCGAATTCTGCCGTCGAGCTTGGCCCAGACCACGGCGAAATCGGCCACCGGAGAATTGGTGATCCAGGTCTTGGCGCCGGTGAGCTTGAACCCGCCGGCCACTTTCTCGGCGCGCGTCACCATCGAACCGGGATCGGAGCCGTGATCGGGTTCGGTGAGGCCGAAGCAGCCCAGCACCTCGCCCTTGGCCATTTTCGGCAGAAATTTGCGGCGCTGCGCTTCGGAGCCGTAGGCATAGACCGCCTGCATGGCGAGCGAGGATTGCACCGACATCGCCGAGCGGAAGCCGGAATCGACGCGTTCCAATTCGCGCGCGATCAGCCCGTAACAGACATAGCCGAGGCCCGCTCCGCCGTAGTCCTGCGGAATCGTCGGGCCGAGCAGACCGAGCTCGCCCATTTCGCGGAAGATCACCGGATCGGTCTTGCCGTCGCGATTGGCGGCAATGACGCGCGGAAACAGTTTCTCCTGCGCGTAATCGCGCGCGGTGTCGCGCACCATGCGCTCTTCCTCGGTCAATTGGCTTTCGAGGTCGAGCGGATCGTCCCATTTGAATGCAGCGTCCTTGATCTGGGCGCTCTTCGGCGGGCGGCTTTCGGTCTTTTCCGCAACTTGCGACATCGCATGTCTCCCTGGGTCGAGGACCGAGCTTAAAGCATTTTCAAGTCCGCCGGAAACGGAGTATCTAAGGCGTTCCGCGCCCGTAGCTCAGCTGGATAGAGCGCTGCCCTCCGAAGGCAGAGGTCAGGGGTTCGAATCCCTTCGGGCGCGCCAGTTTCGCGCTTCGATGAGGCGGCGCGAGAAAAAAGGAACGGGGAGAGCGGCCATGCAGATCAGGGTCAAGCCAGCCGATGTGCCGAATTACAGCGCCGCGGAATGGCAGGCGCGCGTCGATCTCGCCGCCGCACATCGGCTCGCTTACATGCACGGCTTCAGCGAGGGCATATTCAACCATCTGACATTCGCCGTGCCGGGCCGCGACGATCGCTACTATCAAATTCCGTTCGGAACGCACTGGTCGGAGGTGACAGCCTCGTCGTTCATGGAGGTCGGCATCGACGACGGCAAGGTCAAGCACGGCTCCGGCGACGTCGAGCGTTCCTGCTACTGCATCCACGCGCCGATCCATAAAGCGCTGCCGCAGGCCAAGGCGGTGTTTCACACGCATATGCCGTTTGTCAGCGCGCTCACGCGCCTCGAAGATCCGCGTATCAAGGAGATCGGCCAGACCGAAGTCGGACTGATGGGCGTGATCGCCTACGACGATCAGTACACCGGCCCGGCCCTCGAACCCGAGGAAGGCGAGCGGCTCGCCAAGGTCATCGGCGACAAGACCGTGCTGTTCATGGCCAATCACGGCGTCACCACGCTCGGCGATACGGTGGCCGAAGCCTATGACCGGCTCTATTACATCGAGCGCGCGGCGCAGGTGCAGATTTATGCGATGTGGACCGGCCAGCCTTTGAAACAGCTTCCGGCCGCGGTGGTCGAGAAGACCAGGCGCGATATCGGCGGGACGCGGTTCTACGACGGGCCGACGCCGGCAGAGCGGCACTTCGATGCCCTCAAGCGCATCCTGGACCGGACCGAACCGGATTACGCGTCGTAGAAAATAGCCGGCGTTCCGACCGCGATAATGACGGTCAACGAAGCGTACGAAGCGCGCGGCAGCGGCGGGTTGAGGCTTCACCGCCCACTCCCGCGCAAGCGGGAATCCAGATGTTTTGGGGAGACGAGATGACCTCAACTGCGTCGATCGAGTCATGCTAAAACTCCTTTACCGCGCGGATCAGCCGCTCGATGTCTTCCGGCCGCGACAGCCGGTGATCGCCGTCCTTGACCAGCGTGAGCACGACATCGTCGCAGGCGAGCCGCGCCACCAGCGCCTTGGCGTGCTGCCACGGCACGTCGGTATCCTCGACGCCTTGCAGGATGCGCACTGGGCAGCCGCACTCGATCATGCCGCCGAGCAGAAGATGATTGCGGCCGTCCTCGATCAAGCGGCGGGTGACGAGATAAGGCTGGTCCGAATATTGCGACGGCCGCGCCCACACGCCGTTTTGCTCCAGATCGCGCCTGATCTCGGGCGTGAACCGTTTCCACATCAGTTCCTCGGTGAAATCGACCGCCGGTGCGATCAGCACAAGGCCGGCGATGCTGGCCGCTCCGTTTTTGCCGCGTCGCGCCAAGGCACGGACCAGAAGCAGCGCAAGCCAGCCGCCCATCGACGAGCCGACCAGGATTTGCGGTCCGCGGCTGAAAGCGTCGAAGACCGCGAGGCTCTCGTCGAGCCAGCGGCCGATGGTGCCGTCGGTGAACGCGCCCGTCGATTCGCCATGCCCGGAATAGTCGAACCGCACACACGCGCGGCCTTCGCGCTTCGCCCAATCGGCCAGCGCCTGCGCCTTGGTGCCCGTCATGTCGGACTTGTAGCCGCCCAGCCAGAACAGGCCCGGCGAGGCGCCGGCTTGCGCCCGCACGGCGATCCGCCGCCGCGCGGGCCCGTCGCCAATATCCAGGAATTTCAGACCGTTATCGTTCATCGGGCGGTTCGTCAGTCGCGAGTCCGGGTGACGAAACATAAATCATGATGCCGGCGCCAACGCCATGCGCGCGGCGCGCATTGTCGTTGACTTGCAGGCAAAAACTCCCGATCTTCCGCAATTACAGTCGCAACGGCCACAGGAGAGAAGACCCATTCGTCGCCCCACCAGAACCGCGCAGCCCGCCGCCAAGGAGGGCCCGCGCATTAACGAGGAGATCCGCGTTCGCGAGGTCCAGCTCATCGACAAAGACGGCGCCAACAAGGGCGTCACCGAAATTGACGCCGCGATCGCGATGGCGCAGGAAGCCGGGCTCGATCTGGTAGAGATCGCGCCGAATTCAGTGCCGCCGGTCTGCAAAATCCTCGATTACGGCAAATACAAATATCAGGCGCAAAAGAAAGCCGCCGAGGCGCGCAAGAAGCAGAAGGTCGTCGAGATCAAAGAGATCAAGCTGCGGCCGATGATCGACGATCACGATTACGACGTGAAAATGCGCTCGGTGCAGCGGTTCTTCGAGGAAGGCGACAAGGTCAAGGTGACATTGCGGTTCCGCGGCCGCGAAATGGCGCACCAGGAGCTCGGCTATAAGCTCCTTGACCGGGTCAAGGCCGACACCGCGAAAATCGCCAAGATCGAGCAGGAGCCGCGCTTCGAAGGCCGCCAAGTCGTTATGGTTTTGGCGCCGCGCTGATCCCCGCGCGGCGTTCGCTTGCGGTTGCCATCGGCAACGCCCTCTGCCATAACCGCGCCCTCTCGCCGCCCGGCTCACTAGGGCTGCCGTGGCGGCGCGACGTGCTCCAGGCACACCACGCTCATTTGCGAGCATTTTCGGCCCGCGGCGTACTCACGCCCGCGGCCATAGGAGAGCCAAATGCCCAAGATCAAGACCAAGTCGGGCGCAAAAAAGCGCTTCAAGGTGACCGGCGGAGGCAAAGTCCTGTATGCGCATTCGCGCAAACGCCACGGCATGATCAAGCGCACCAAGAAGCAGATCCGCCAGTTGCGCGGCACCGCCGTGCTGTTCAAGACCGACGGCGACAACATCAAAAAGTACTTTTTGCCGAACGGCTGACGGCCGGCTGCCGGCACGGTCCGCAGTCACTTCAGTGCCTGTCATTTTGAGAGGAGATCAGTCATGGCTCGCGTCAAACGCGGCGTCACATCCCATGCCAAGCACAAGAAAGTGCTCAAGGCCGCCAAGGGCTATTACGGCCGGCGCAAGAACACCATCCGCGTCGCCAAGCAGGCGGTGGAGAAGGCGAACCAATATGCCTTTCGCGACCGCAAGCGACGCAAGCGCACCTTCCGCGCGCTGTGGGTTCAGCGGCTGAACGCGGCGGTGCGCCCGTTCGGGCTCAATTACAGCCGCTTTATCGCCGGCTTGAGCAAGGCCGGCATCGTGGTCGACCGCAAAGTGCTCTCGGACCTCGCCATCACCGAGCCGGCGGCGTTCGAGGCCATTGTCGGCCAAGCCAAATCCGCGCTTGCCGTGTGAGCGTGTCATGATCGACCGCGCTTATGTTCAGCGCATGGCGCGTTACAATCGCTGGCAGAACGAGAATCTGTACGGCGTTGCCGACACGCTGTCGGACGAGGAGCGGCGGCGGGAGCGCGGCGCTTGGTTCGGCTCCATCCACAAGACGCTGAGCCACATTCTGTGGGGCGACCGCAGCTGGATGGGCCGTTTCACCGATCTGCCGCGGCCGACGGTTGGAATTCCGGAATCGGTCTCGCTCTATCCGAATTGGGAGAACTTGAAATCCGAGCGCACGGCCTTCGACCGAAAAATTCTCGATTGGGCCGACACCGTCGACGACGGCTGGCTCGCCGCCGATCAGACCTTTTATTCCGGCGCCACCAAGCGCGAATGGACGCGGCCGCGATGGGTCCTGGTCACCCATATGTTCAATCACCAAACTCATCATCGCGGCCAGGTGCACGGCATGCTCACGCAAGCCGGTGGCAGGCCGTCCGACACCGATCTGACGTTCATGCCGGATTGACCGAAAAGACCATCGAACGATGACCGACATCACCCAGCTTGAAAACGAAATCCTCGCTGCGGTCGAGGCTGCCGGCGATGAGGCCGCGCTCGAAGCGGTGCGCGTGGCGGTTTTGGGCAAGAACGGGTCGATCACTGCTTTATTGAAGACGCTCGGCACGCTGCCGCCCGAGGAGCGCAAAAGTCGGGGTCCGTTCGTCAACGGCCTCAAAGATCGCGTCAATGCCGCGCTTTTGGCGCGACGCGAGGCGTTCAAGGATTCGGCGCTTGCCGCGCGGCTTAATATCGAGAGCGTCGACGTGACGCTGCCGGTGCGCGAGGCGCCGACCGAGATCGGGCGCGTCCATCCGATCACCCAGGTGACCGACGAAATAACGGCGATCCTCGCCGATATGGGCTTCGCCGTCGCCGAAGGCCCCGACATCGAGACCAACGACTACAATTTCACCAAGCTCAATTTCCCCGAAGATCATCCGGCGCGCGAGATGCAGGACACGTTTTTCTTCAATCCGAAGCCGGACGCCTCGCGGCTTCTGCTCCGCACGCATACCTCGCCAGTGCAGGTGCGCACCATGCTGACGCAAAAGCCGCCGATCCGCGTCATCATTCCCGGCCGCACCTATCGCAGTGACAGCGATCAAACGCACACGCCGATGTTCCATCAAGTCGAAGGCCTGGTCATCGATAAGCATTCGCATCTCGGCCATCTGAAATGGATCCTGGAAGAATTCTTCAAGGCGTTCTTCGAGGTCGAGCGCGTCGGCATGCGGTTCCGGCCATCGTTTTTTCCGTTCACCGAGCCGTCGCTCGAAGTGGACATCCAGTGCCGCCGCGACAAAGGCGAAATCCGTTTCGGCGAGGGCGACGACTGGATGGAAATTCTCGGCTGCGGCATGGTGCATCCGAACGTGCTGCGCAATTGCGGTCTCGATCCCGATGAATACCAAGGCTTCGCCTGGGGCATGGGGATCGACCGCATCGCCATGCTTAAATACGGCATGCCGGACCTGCGCGCCTTCTTCGAGGCCGATGTGCGCTGGCTGTCGCACTACGGCTTCCGTCCGCTCGATTTCCCGACGCTGGCGGGAGGATTGAGTCCGTAACGAATTTCCCCCCCGCTTGCGGGGGAGGGTAGGGACAAGAGATACGCGGATGCCTGAGTCCTCAACGATAGCGATAGCTTTCTCCGTTCAGAAGGTGATGCGTCGGCGCTAACCCAGCCAAACAATGCAATCTACTTCGATTGGGGTCCCGAACTCGAACCGCTATATTCCAAGTATACATTCGAAACCGCCCAAATTGATGCCACAGGAAATAATTGAATTGTTTGGCAAAGGCTTGCCAGCGTCTCCGCCAGCGGACGGAAATCACGAATGATGAAATTCACCCTCGCCTGGCTCAAGGAGCATCTCGACAGCAATCGTCCGCTCCGCGAGATCACGGACAAGCTCACCATGATCGGGCTCGAGGTCGAGCGCATCGAGGACAAGGCAAAAGCGTTTGCGCCGTTTGTCATCGCCCACGTGGTCGAGGCCAGGCGGCATCCCAATGCGGATCGTCTCCAGGTGTGCATGGTCGATGCCGGCGACGGCAAGCCGATCCAAGTCGTGTGCGGCGCACCGAACGCGCGCGCCGGCATGAAGGGCGTGTTCGCGCCGGTCGGCGCTTACATTCCCGGCAAGAACATGATGCTTGGCGTCGGCAAGATCCGCGACGTCGAAAGCCGCGGCATGCTGGTGTCGGAATTCGAGCTGCAAATCTCCGACAACCACGAAGGCATTATCGAGCTGCCGGACGACGCGCCGGTCGGCGAGCCTTACGCCAAATATGCCGGCCTCGACGATCCGGTTCTCGAAATCAATCTCACGCCGAACCGCGGCGACGCCACCGGCGTGCACGGCATCGCGCGCGACCTTGCCGCAGCCGAAATGGGCAAGTTCAAGGATCCGGCGATCAAGCCGGTGAAGGGCGAGTTCCCCAGTCCGGTGAGGGTGACGCTCGACTTCGGGGCGACCGCTTCGCTGTGCCCTGCATTCGGCTTGCGGCTCGTGCACGGCGTCAAAAACGGGCCGTCGCCGGACTGGCTGCAAAAGCGGTTGAGAGCGATCGGGTTGCGTCCGATCAATGCGCTGGTCGACATCACGAACTTCATCACCTATGACCGCGGCCGGCCGCTGCATGTGTTCGATGCGGCGAAAGTCCATGGCAATCTCTCGGTACGTCGCGCGCGCCCGGGCGAAACGCTGCTGGCGCTCGACGGCAAAACCTACACGCTCGACGACACGATGTGCGTCATCGCCGACGACGATGGCGTGGAATCGCTCGCGGGCATCATGGGCGGCGAAAAAACCGGCTGCTCGGAATCGACCGCCGACGTATTGATCGAGTCGGCGCTGTGGGAGCCGCAAAATATCGCGCAGACCGGCCGCAAGCTCGGTGTCAATTCCGATGCCCGCTACCGCTTCGAGCGCGGCGTCGATCCGGCTTTCATGCTGCCCGGCGTTGAACTCGCCACCCGCATGGTGATGGAGCTTTGCGGCGGCACGCCGTCGGAAGTCACCCTGGCCGGCAGCGCCGAGCCGCCCGAGCGCGTCATCGATTTCCCGATGTCCGAGCTCAAGCGGCTGGCCGGCCTTGCCGTCCCGCTCACCGAGATGCGGCGCGTGCTTGAGCAACTCGGCTTCTTCGTCGCCGGTCAGGGCGAGCGGGTGAAGATCGCGGTGCCGTCCTGGCGCCCCGACGTGGAAGGCAAGGCCGATATCGTCGAGGAGGTGGTGCGTATCCTCGGCGTCGACCGCGTACCGCCGACGCCGTTTCCGCGCGGCGAGACCCCGCGCAAGCCGGTGCTCACCCCGATCCAGCTGCGCACCCGCAAGGCCAAGCGCGCACTCGCCGCGCGCAATCTCACCGAGGCGGTGACGTGGTCTTTCATTTCGAAAAAGCAGGCGGAATTGTTCGGCGGCGGCAAGCAGGAATTGGCGCTCGCCAATCCGATCGCCGCGGATCTCTCCGACATGCGGCCGAGCCTCATTCCCGGCCTGGTCGCCGCCGCACAGAGGAACGCCGACCGCGGCTTTCCCGACACCGGCTTGTTCGAAGTCGGGCAGGTGTTTCGCGGCGATCAGCCGGCCGATCAGTTCACTGCCGCCGCCGGCATAAGGCGGGCTTTGGCAAAGCCGACCGGCATCGGCCGGCATTGGAGCAAACGCGACGGCGAGGTTGATGCCTTCGACGCCAAAGCAGATGCGCTCACCGTGCTGACCGCGGCCGGCGCGCCGGCGCAAGCTTTGCAGGTGGTGCCGGGCGGGCCGGCCTGGTTCCATCCCGGACGCTCCGGCACCATCCAAATCGGGCCGCAGAATGTGCTCGGGCATTTCGGCGAACTGCATCCGAGCGCGATCGAGGCGGTCGACGCCGAAGGCCCGCTGGTCGGCTTCGAAGTGATTTTGGAGCGCATCCCCGAGCCGAAGGCGAAGCCGACCCGCGCCAAGCCGGCGCTGGAACTGTGGCCGTTCCAGCCGGTCGAGCGCGACTTCGCCTTTATCGTCGAGCGCAACGTGAAGGCCGCCGATATCTTGCGCGCGGCGCAATCCGCCGACCGCAAGCTCATCGCCTCCGTCAGCGTGTTCGATCTCTACGAGGGCAAAGGCATCGAGCCGGGCAAGAAGTCGATCGCCATCGCGGTGACAATTCAGCCGCGCGAGCGCACCATGACCGACGCCGAGATCGAGGCGCTGGCGGCAAAAATCGTCGGCGAAGTCAACAAGCGCACCGGCGGCGTGCTGCGGGCGTGAACCGTCAGCGATGGGTGATGCTTACGGACGGCTCATGCTGAAACAAGAAGATCAAGCGGTACTTTAAGTACATCGGCGATGCGGCGGAGCGCAGCTGCTGCCTTCCGCCTGCCGGTTTCAACATCCGACAAGTAGCCCTGACTTAGACCGGTCTTAAAGGACAAATACAGCTGGGTCACGTCACGCCACTCGCGCAGGACTCGAACTGGATTTCCACCCTTGGCGAGACGATCGACCACCTGCTTCGGCAATAACGGGGGTATTGGCGGCGATCTCACAGCGCGCGCGCTACAAGGCGGGCTGTGCCCTCATCCTCGGCGGCTTCAGCAGCCTTGGCGAGGAGCGCCTCGTAATCCTTGCGCGGAAGGATGGCGACTTCTCCGTGCGCCGTCTTCTGAAAGCGAACGTTCATGATGTTGCCTCAGTCGTAAATCTCTCGCCCATCTATATATTACGGTGATAATCAACGTTCCTCGCGCATGATGCTCGGCGTCCCGCCGTAATGTTGCGGCTCGGGTTCATGTCGCGGCGCTCGGCGCTCAACACGCGCGTGGCTCGGGTGGCTCGGGTTGCCTTTCGGCTTGGCCTTGCTTTCGGACTCCGCCGCTGCCGGCTGTTTGACCGGGCCGAATCGGCGCAACATCGCGTCGGCGGCGCGCTCGCCGGATTCCCAGGCGCCGCCGACCGTGCCCCATAACGTCTCGTGCGCCGCTTCGCCGGCATACCAGACGTTGTCGGCGATCGGGTCGAGCAATTGCCTCCGCGCAAACTGGCCGCCCGGCACTGCGGCCGACCAGGCACCGAGCGCATAGGGATTGCTGTTCCAGCGCGTGGCCTGCTTGCGGCCGATCGCGCTCTTCACTTCCGAGCCGTAGAGCCCGGCCAGCCAGTTGGTGGCGAAATCGATCATCGCGGCTTCGCCCTGCGCCGACAGATCGCGACCGAAGGCGCCGCCGACATCGATCAGGCAGAGCTGCGTACCGGATACATTGGCCAGAATCGCGGCGGTGTGCGTGTCAGCCGATTTTTCAAAAACCAGATCGTCGCTTTCGAGATCGAGCGGATTGTCGTTGAGTTCGAGCGCAATACGGTCGTAGCTGCCGAGCGACAGCCTTGAGAGCGCGTCGCCCTGACGATGGTCGAGGTCCGGACCGAAACGCAGGCCGCCGGACGTGATGACATTGGTCGGCACCGTGACGATGGCGGCGCGGGCGGTGATCGCCCCCTTGGCGGTTTCCACCGTAACCGTGCCGCTGGTGCCGATCGATCTCGCCGGCGTCGACAGGCGAACGTTGAGGCCTTGACCGAGCGCGGCCAGCAACGCACCAAATCCCTCTTTGCAGAACGCCGCGGCACGACGCTCGGCGGCGTGCGCGAAGTCGAGCGACGACAGCCGCGCCAAATCCTTGGCGCAATTATACGGCCCCAGCACGAATTCGACCGTTCCGCGCCAATCGCCGAGATCGTTCGGCACGGCCTGTTCGCAAGCGGTGTCGGCCTTGCGCGCGATGTCGTCGATCGCACGCATCGTGCGGACCTGGGCGGTCAGGAAATCCTCAAGTTCGCCTTCGCGTGCATAACGGCGACCGATACGCACCTTCTGGCTTTGCGGCGCCGGATAGATGTCGATGCCGCCGCGCGGCGTGAGCTTGGTCAGTGGGTTGGAGTCCGGCAGGTAGATCCAATGGGCGCCACGGTCGTACGGCACGTCGAAACTTGTCGTATCGGTGACGCAACGCCCGCCGATATGATCGGTCGCTTCGATCACCACATAGCGCCGGCCCGCGGCGGCGAGGCGGCGCGCGGCGGCAATGCCGGCAGCGCCGGCGCCGACAATGACGACCTCGATCTCACCGGCCGACGGCGCCGTGGCGGCAAAAGCCCGACGAAGTACGGGCGGCGCCACGAGCGCGGCCGAGGCGGCGAGGAAGCAACGCCGACTTAACTGCAGCGGTTTGTCCGGCATGGTTTCCAATTGCTTGCGGCTTGAGCGCAGATTGCACGAATGGCGCGGGGCGGGCAAACGGCACGGTTTAATTTCGGTCAATAAAGCGAGCGTGGCATGAACCAAATCGCAATTTGCATGCGTTAAATTGCGCCTCATAAAGGACGCGGCAAAACCGTGCGAGCTGGTTGGGGGCCCCAGAGTCCGATGAGCAGGATGCTCGATAGCGTTGGGCGGTTGATCGCCCGCTACTTGCAAAAGCCGGTGCACGGCTACGAGCCGTTTACGCCGAGCGATCCCGGCGCCTTGCGGCAGTCGCTGCAGCCCGGCGACGTGCTCCTGGTCGAGGGCAACAATCACATCGCCGGCGTCATCAAATACCTCACCCAATCGACCTGGTCGCATTCGGCGCTCTATGTCGGAGCGCTGCCCGGTTGCGTGACGAGCGACGGCGAGCCGCATGTTCTGATCGAAGCCAATGTCGGGGAAGGCGTGGTCTCGGCGCCGCTGTCCAAGTATCTGCGCTTTCACACCCGGATTTGCCGGCCGATCGGATTGACCGAGGCCGACTGCGCGACGGTATGCGCCTACGCCGTCGCGCGCATCGGCTTTGCCTATGATCTGAAGAACATCATCGACCTGTTGCGCTATCTATTTCCGCTGCCGGTGCCGCAACGCTGGCGGCGGCGCATGATTGCGCTCGGCTCCGGCGATCCGTCGCGGCTGATCTGCTCGGCGTTGATTGCGGACGCATTTTCAACCGTGCGCTACCCGATCCTGCCGAAGATCACGTTGGCTGGCAGTCAGCAGGCGGTCGAGCAAATTCTCGAGATTCGCCACTCTTCGCTGTACTGCCCCCGCGACTTCGATATCTCGCCCTATTTCAACGTCGTCAAACCTACCATCCGCCAGGGCTTTAATTACAAGACGCTGCAATGGTCCGATCTGCCGCGCGCGCCCGACGATGCGATGCGAGCGTCGCTGGCGCCGCAGGCCGATGAAGCGGCTGCGGATGCCGGCATCATCACGGCCTGAGCGCCATCTTGTACTTGCCGATGGGCGTCGCTACCTCTGCCTTCCGGCAGAGGATGAAATGCTCGACGACGCAATCAATGCATTGACACAGGTGTTGTCGCCGCAATTGCGCGCGGTGCTATGGAAAGCGGTCGGGCTGGCGCTGGCGCTTATCATTGTTGCCGGCATCGCGCTGGATCGGCTGATCGTGCATCTGGTCGGCGCCGGCAGCGCCTCGGTCGAGACGACGTTCGGACCGCATGCGCACTTGCCGGTCGATGCTTTCGCTTGGCTCCTCTCCATCGCCGCCGGCCTCGGCATCATCGTCGGCGGCGTGTTCCTGATGCCGGCGGTCACCGCCATTGTCGCAAGCTTTTTCGCCGATCGGATCGCCGAACAGGTCGAGCGCCGACATTATCCCCCCGATCCTCCCGGCAAAGCGCTGCCACTGTTGCTCGCGATCTGGGAAGGCCTCAAGACGGCGCTCCTTGCCGTGGTCGTTTATTTGTGCGCTGCGCCGCTCATTCTACTGGCCGGCTTCGGCGCCGTGATCTTCTTCCTCGCCACCGCTTATATTCTCGGGCGCGAATATTTCGAGCTCGCCGCAATGCGCTTTCGGCCGCCGGCCGAAGCCAGGGCTCTGCGCAAACGCAATGCCATGACGGTCTACATCGGCGGCCTGTTCATCGCTGCCTTTGTCTCGATCCCGGTGGTCAACCTGGCGACGCCGCTGTTCGCCATGGCCTTCATGGTGCACGTGCACAAACGCGTGAGTGGAATGAAGTTGATTATAGCTTAAGGCGCTCATTGCCGCGAAGGCCGGATTCCAAGACGTGTTAATGCACGCTGTGCCTTATCCGCTATTCCCTCGGCCTTGGGCCAGGAGAGAGATGCGTTAATGAGCGCCGGGTTCGCATAAAATCGCTCAGGGCCATCCACGATAATTGGGTTCGTTTGTGCGTCCAGTAAAGGCTGGTGTGTTCAGCAGGGATCAAACCTGCCGGGGCAAAAGTCAGACGCCCCGTAGCTTGGATGGCAGGGTGGAGGGAAACCAAGACTCTGAAGCCCATCGACAAGGTCTCCCTTGGGGAGATCACGAGTCACCGGGCCGTAATGAGAGTGAACGCGAGGTGGCCTCGAAACCAAATGAATCCGAGAGCCGAGCCCCCAAACGAAGGGCGAAGGCAGCATAGGGTGCCGAAATCTGACCGACGCGGCACTTTGATCTCGGCGGGGTGGAAAGCGACAGCACGGTGACAAGGACATGCCAAGCAACTGGAGAAGCCCTCCTCGCCCCGGCGAGAAATCACCGGAGCAAGGTAGATCGTATAACCGGCTCAACCGGGAAGTCGATCGACGGCGAGAGGGTGGCGGATGGGTCCGCAGTAGCGATGAAGCGGAGCAATGTCCGTGGAGCGAGCTGGCCGAAAAGAACGATGGGGCTCCGGGAGTAGACGGGGTGACCTTCGCGGCCATCGAAACGCAAGGCGTGGATGCTTTCCTCGAACAGATTGCGGACGAACTCAATCAGCGCACATATGCACCGCTGCCGGCCCGGAGGCAGGAAATACCGAAAGACGGGGACAAAGTCCGCGTACTTTCGATTCCTGCAATTCGGGACCGCGTGGTGCAAGGGGCGCTCAAGCTCATACTGGAGCCGATCTTCGAGGCAGACTTCCAACCGGGATCGTTTGGATATCGTCCCAAGCGGACAGCGCATGAAGCGGTCGAACGGGTGGCCCGAGCAATTGGTCAGGAGAAAACACGTGTCATAGACATCGATCTGCGCAGCTACTTTGACAACGTCCGACATGATGGGCTCTTGGCCAAAGTAGCACGGCGGGTAGATGATGTGGACGTGTTGCATCTGCTGAAGGTGATGCTCAAGGCCAACGGTCGACGTGGCGTCCCGCAGGGCGGGGTGATTTCGCCATTGCTCAGCAATCTCTACCTCAATGAGGTGGACAAAATGCTGGAGCGAGCGAAAGAGACCACGCGTAACGGCAAGTACATCAGCATCGAGTACGCTCGTTTTGCCGATGATCTGGTGATCTTGATCGACGCCCACCCGCGACATGACTGGCTGATGGCGGCGGTAGAGAAACGACTTCGGGAGGAATTGGCCAAACTGCAAGTGGAAATTAATGAAGAGAAGAGTTGAATCGTGGACCTCGGTCGAGGCGAGAGCTTCGGCTTCCTGGGATTCGACTTCCGCCGCATGCGCAGTCGCCGGGGTGTATGGCGTGTTCACTACACGCCCAAGCTCAAGAAACGCACGGCGCTGCTGCGGAAGCTCAAAGGCGTGTTTCGCCGCTACCAGTCGCAACCAGTAAACCGGGTAGTGCAAGTGATCAACCCGGTGCTGCGCGGTTGGGTGAACTACTTTGCGGTCGGGCATTCCAGCGAGTGCTTCGGCTTCATCAAACACTGGGTGGAAAAGAAGATCCGGCGTCACCTGGGGCGGGCTCAGAACCGAAAGGGCTTCGGCTGGAAGCGGTGGAGTAGGCAGTGGCTGTACGAAAGTCTGCGGCTGTTTAATGGCTACAGGGTTCGGCGACCAATGCTGAAAGTCGCTCCGGCAGGATAGGTCCTATAAGCCTTGGGGCGAAGCAAACAGGTGAGCGCAGTGCGAGGAAATCCGCACGCTGCGTTCGACGAGGCGGGGGCTGGAAACGTGGCACGGTCGAGATGGTGTGACACTCGCAAACGAAAGGGCGAGAAACGGGGAACACAAACTTCGACCTAAACAGACGCGCCAGTCCTCGACCCTACTGCCAAAACGGCAGTTATTCAATCTAAAGTAGTATTATCAATTAATGCAATTATTTCTAATGCTGCCGCCGCGCTTCGTCCAAGGCGCGAATGGCAAATTTGCGCCGCGACAGCGCCCGCCGTTCATACCGGTCCATGGCCAGTAGCTGTTTCGTTGCTTCCGACAGAATTGTTGCGAACTTCACGGGCCCTTCCGGCGTGGTGGTCAGCTGGCGGGGTCTGCGGTGCGCGGTGCAGGGGTTCCGGCGAGGCGGACGCCGCCGGGCTGATCACCATTGGTGAATTCAACGCCGGCGGCTCGCTATGAGAATGCTTAGGGCAGCGAATGATATTGACGTAACGCTACTTTCGTCTTGCACGTCGCGGCTTGCGAAATCGGACGCCCTCACCGGTTCCGTTCTCCTCGACGAACTCGATCCCGGCGGCTTCAAAAGCTTGGCGTATCGCCGCTTCGTTAGCGAGCGTGACTGGTATCTCTCCATCGACGACCTCCACCCGACGAATTGTTGCGACGCCGACCTTCGATGCGGCGGCCAAATCGAGCGCCGTCCATCGGAGCATTGCTCGAGCCGCACGCATTTGGGCGCTTGAGATTTTCCTTGCCATTCCCACTGATGTGTTTTATACAATATGATGTATTGTACATTACCATTACGGTAATACTAACGGAGGCAGGAGCCTACTCCGAGCCCGTCAAATTGGAGAGCGCTTTATGACCGCTATGTGGACAAGACCGGACCCAGGCCGGCGAACATTCGTCGGCGGCTCGGACGCTCGGATTATCATGGGGAATGACGAGGCTGCCTTGGTGCGGCTGTGGCGGGAGAAACGGGGGGAGCTGGAGTCGGAGGACCTGTCCGGCAACCTCATCGTCCAGCTTGGGGTGGCCACCGAGGAATTGAACCGGCGTTGGTATGAGGCCAATACCGGGCAGGTGATCACCGATATACAGCGGCGGATCTTCCATCCGGCGCTGGGTTGGATGGCGGCGACCTTGGATGGCCGGGTGGTGGGCAGCGATGCGGTGTTCGAAGCCAAGTTCATGCTGCCGTGGTCGTTCTCGGAGGAGGGGGCGCTGACGAAATACGCCCCGCAGCTGCAGCACAATATGTGGGTGGTGGCGGCGCGGACCGCGGTGCTGTCGGTGATCACCGGGGGAGGAAAGTGGGTGGAGATCCTGGCCCATGCCGATCCGCTCTATCAGCACCTCATCGTCACTGCCGAACGGAAGTTCTGGCGCTGTGTCGAGAACGGCGAGGAGCCGAAGCTGTTTGGCGTTGAGCCGCCAAAACCCCGGATCGAGGCCATCCGCATTGTCGACATGAGCACATCCAATGCCTGGGCCGAGTTTGCCGGCGTCTTTGCCCGGACCAGGTCGGCTTATCTCGAGCACGAGAAAGCCAAGACCGAGCTTAAGGGCCTGATGCCGGAGGATGCCAAGGAGGCGATCGGCCACGGTGTTAAGGCCAAGCGCTCAAGGTCAGGAGCCGTCAGCTTCGATCTCCTCAACAGCGGTACCAATGGGGAGGACAGCCACCATGCAGCGGTCCAGTGAATCCATCGCTTCCTTGGCGGCCGCTCTGGCCAAGGCCCAAATCGAGCTTTCCAACCCGGAGAAGTCGCTGGTGGGAACGATCGAAGCGCAAGCGCCGATGTCATCGACAAGGCGGTGCTGAGCTTCCCGGAGCCGCGGCGAGTCCGAGACAAGGAACACTTGAGGTTCGTGGCAAAGCAGCCCTGTCTCCGCTGCGGCCGGCGCCCCTCGGATCCCCATCACATCCGTTTCGCACAGAACCGGGCGCTCGGCCGCAAGGTCAGCGACGAATTCACCGTGCCGCTGTGCCGGGGCCATCACCGCGAGGTCCATCGCTGCGGCGACGAAGCCGCCTGGTGGCTCGTGGCCGGCATCGATCCGGTGGCGCAGGCCCGCGCACTGTGGCTGAAAACTCGTCCGCTGCCGTCAGCAATACCTGACATGACGGCGATGGACGATGCGGGATCGGCTGCTCCTGCTAGTAACAATCGACGCAGTGCAAAGCCTCGCGTCGCCCGCAAGCGGGGCGGCACTGTTAGCGAAACAAACCCAATCCCGCCGGTCCGACCGCAATGACTTCCTTCCGGCAGTGGCAGGCCAACCGGAATAATGCTCGTAAAAGCACCGGTCCGACGACGGAAGAGGGTAAGCAGCAGTCCCGTCGCAATGCCGTCCGTCATGGTCTTACCGCCGAAACGGTCATCGGCGCCTTGGAAGATGCCGAAGATTACAAGGCCTTCGAGGCCGCCATTATCGCCGACTACGATGCCCAATCCGCCGTGGAACGGGAACTGGTGTTACGCCTGGCCAGTGCCTTGTGGCGGCTGCGCCGCGCCACGACCATAGAAACCGGTCTGTTCGAGATCCAGGCCGAGCATCTGAGCGGACTTCGGCAGTCGCGCAAGCTACAGTCAGCCTCGCGAGACGTGGTCTATGCCCTGTTCAGACCGGCACATCCTGGCAGTCACGGCGCCGATGCAACATCGATGCCGGCCGCGGATACAACAAAACTCTTGCCCGGCTTCGATGCGCAGACCGAAGAACCTGCCGCCGACCCCAGCCTCCACTTCGCCCAATGCTTCTTGCGCCTGGCCAATCTGCCCAACTACGCGCTCGATCGGCTCAGCCGCTATGAATACACGCTGTGGCGGCAAGTGGCCCAGATCCTGTTCGCGCTCGACAATCTGAACCGACGGAAGCCCCTGGAAAGGAAAAGCTCCCGTTTTAACTATCGGCGGGAAAAGTCCTCCCCATTCCCGCCCGGCGATGATTGAGGATTGGGACTACCGAAATATTGCATCTGGAACGCATTCTCGTTGCAGCCTCATCGTAGCGAGACTTCAAGCTCTCGACCGATCCGCGGTTTGTTGAGAAGGTGCGCGACATCGTTGGCCTCTACCTTGACCCACCGGAGCGCGCTTTGGTGCTTTGCGTCGATGAAAAGAGCCAAATTCAAGCGCTTGACCGCACGCAGCCGCTGTTGCCGATGCGTCCCGACCAAGCCGAGCGGCGACCAAGGCTCGAAGTTCTTTTCCGCCAGTAAGACGGCATGCGGTCGTAGGAGACATCGCGGCCAGATCGACGACCCGTTTTTCGTCTTTTGGTACGGGCCATGAACCGCACGGCGACATAAGGCGGCATGCTGCGCCGGCCCGCTAGCGCCAACACCAACTCTAACCTAACATTGTATTGTGACCACGGAACTAAAGCTGGTCAGCGAGAACTGATCATCTCAGCCGGCCACGATACGGAGGGGCCATGAACGATCTGAAAACATTGCTTGCAAACCCAGTTGTCACGCTAATCCTAATCATTCTGATTGGCGCCATTATCGGCTGGCTTTACGAGAAACAGGTGCACTCGCCTCACGGCTATATCACCAGCGCTCTAGTCGGCGTAGCGGGCTCGTACACCGGATACCATCTAGCAGCATTGGTGGCTCTGTCGAGTTATGTTGCGACTATACGTTTAATCGCTGCTGCGGTAGGAGCCCTTATCATCCTCTGGGCTTGGAGGACCTTTCATCCCCGTGGAAAACGCAGATGAATGGGCGATGCACATGCATGTCAGTAAGCCCGCGTGGACGAAGGAAAACGGCAATCGCCCAGATGGCGCCTCAACCCCATACCTCGTCGGCGAGTTCCACGATCATCTTAAGCTTCGCCCACTGCTCCTCTTCAGCGAGCACATTGCCTTCTTCGGTCGAGGCGAAGCCGCATTGCGGCGACAGGCAGAGCTGATCGAGGGCTGCATATTTGGTCGCCTCATCGATGCGCCGCTTGACGTCGTCTTTCCTTTCGAGCTTGCCGGACTTGGTGGTGATAAGGCCGAGCACGACAATCTTGTTGCCCTTGGGCAGGAACCGCAGCGGCTCGAAGCCGCCGGCGCGTGCGGTGTCGTATTCGAGGAAATAGCCGTCATAATTCAATTGGCCGAGCATGATTTCGGCGACCGGCTCGTAGCCGCCTTCGGAAATCCAAGTCGAGCGGAAATTGCCGCGGCAGACATGCGTGGTGATCGTCATGTCGTTTGGCTTGCCTTCGAGCGCGCCGTTGATGACGCGGGCATAGTCCTGCTGCAACCGGTCGGCGTTCAATCCGCGGTCGCGCGCCTTTTTCAGTTCCGCTGGCGAGCACAAATAGGCCCATGCGGTATCGTCAAATTGCAGATAGCGGCAGCCGGCGTCGTAAAAGCCGCGGATGGCCTGCTTATAGGTCTTCGCCAGATCGTCGAAGATAGCGTCGCGGTCGGCGTAATCCTTGGTCTTGATGGCATCGGGCTCGAGGCGGAAATGCAGCGTCGCCGGGCTCGGGATGCACATTTTCGGCGTGACGCGCGTGTGGCTTTTTAGAAACTTGAAATGCTCCAGCATCGGGTGCTGGGAGAAGCCGAGCTTGCCTTTGATGCGCGGCGTGCGCGGCCGGGTTTGCACGCCCTGAAACTGGATGCCGTGATCGAGCTCCTGGATTTCGACGCCGTTGAGCATGCCGTAGAAGTCGAAATGCCACCACGAGCGGCGGAACTCGCCGTCGGTCGCGCATTTGAGCCCGACCTCCTCCTGTTTCTTGATGATCTTCTCGATCTCGCGGTCCTCGACCTCTTTGAGCTGCGCCGCGCCGATCGCGCCCTGCTCGCGCCTGGCGCGCGCTTCCTTCAGCGGCGCGGTGCGCAATAGGCTGCCAACCACGTCGGCGCGAAACGGCGGTTTGGTTCTCGGCATCGGGCGATCCTCCAAAAGAATTATTGGCTTTTACCAAGCCGCCGCCGAGCTTTTCGTCAACTGGAAATCCACGGCGCGCGGCGCATCGGATGGGATGAATCCCACGCTCACACCTCGATCGTCACCTTGCCGTCGACAACGGTCGCCGGATAGGTCTTCACGGGCACCATGCAGGGCGGCGACACCACTTCGCCGGTGCGGATATTGAACTGGCCGTTGTGGAAGTTGCATTCAACGACATCGTCCTCAATATAGCCTTCCGACAGCGATCCGGGCCCGTGGGTACAGCCATCGTCGGTGACATAGAATTTTCCGCCGACGTTGAACACCGCGAGCGCCAGACCTGCGGTCTCGACCTTGAGCGCCGCGCCGGGCGCGACATCGGCGGCGCTGCAGAGTTCGAGGCGTTTTGAATCTGTCGACATAGCTGCGGACTTGGAGTTCGATTTGGAGTCTGGATTCGGGTCGGGTCGGCAAGGATTTTCGCGGAATGGACGGCCGTTATACTAAATGGGACGCTTAATGAAATAATTTTGGCGATCCATTATATTGAGGAGCGACTGTCAGGAGCGTGCATCATGGAAAGCGAATCGGCCCGGATGAGTTCGGCGGCGGAGGCGAAATTCCGCATTAACCGGCCGAATTCGCAAGCCCGCGCTGTCAAGGTCATCGCGCTGGACACGCCAAGCGAGCGCATCATCAAGGAACTGGCGGGCTTGCCATGGCAGCGCGCGACCTTCCTCACCGCTTCGGCCTTTTCCGGCGCGTCGCAAGCGGGCGAGCGCTTTTCGATGGGCGGCTGGCTCAACGATCTCGCCGGCCGCACCAAGGATCTGGTCGATGAGGTGAATACGGCCGATCTCGTGGTCATGGTGGCGAGTGCCGGCGAGAACGCCGCCGCGGCGGGGTTGATCGGTGAAGCCTGCAACGTCAAGCACGTGATGACGACGGCGCTCATCCTCGGCGGCGCGTCGGCGAGCGACGAAACGCTGTCGAAAATGCTCAGCGCTTTGCGACCGCACGCGATGATGCTCGTGATTTCGAGCGCCGACGAATATATCAAGGATATGCTCACGGCGCTGCGCGCCTGAGCGCCGTGTCCGCGCGGAATGGCGAATGAAATTTTCCGGAGAATTGACGGTTGCGGCGCCGCGCGCGCAAGTATTCGAGAAGGTGCGCGATGCGCGTTTCTTTGCCTCTTGCGTCGACGGCGTCAGCGGGCTTGCCGAGATCGCGCCCGATCGATACGCCGCCGTATTCGAAACCAAAGTCGCCTACATGAAATTCAAGTTCAAAGTGAGCGTCGAAGTCGTGCGCGCCGAGGCGCCGCGCGAGATCGAAGCCAAGGTCGAGGGCACGCCACTCGGCATCGTCGGCCGCTTGACCGCAACCTCGCGCACCCGGCTCACCGAGACGGACATCGATGGCGGCGTGGGCACCAAGATCGATTACGACATCGAGGCCGCCTTGACCGGTAAGCTCGGCAGTCTGGGCCAGCCGGTGTTGCGGTCCAAGGCGAAGGAAATGGAACGGCAATTTGCCGCGCGGCTCGCGGCCCAATTCGCACCAGAAAGCGCTCGGTGAAGGTGACCCCCACCCTGACCCTCGCCCTTGCAGGGGGAGGGAGGAAGCTTTCGGTAATCGCTTTCCTCCCCCCTCAAAGGGGGAGGATTAAGGTGGGGGTCATTCGGCGTTACATTCACGACATGACTCCCGAACCCATCACGATCGAAACCGATGTGCTGATCATCGGCTCCGGCGCCGCGGGCATGTATGCGGCGATCGCGGCGGCGCGCTGCGGCGCCCGCGTGCTCCTCGCCGATCGAAGCCTGATCGGCCGCGGCGGTGCCACCGTGATGGCGCAGATGACGGTCGCCGTGGCGCTCGGCGAAGAGGTGCCCGACGATCCACGCGCCCATTACGCGGACACCATCGCCGCCGGCCGCGGCCTGTGCGACGAAAAGCTGGCGCAGCTCCTCTGCGAAGAGGCGCCGGATTGCATCCGCGAGCTCGATGCCTGGGGCGTCGGCTGGGCGCGCAAAAACGGCGGCAAGGATGGCCCCATCGCCGCGACCATGGCGCCCGGCCACGACCGGCCGCGCTGCGTTTATGTCGATTTCATCAATACCGGGCCGGCGGTATCGAAGACGCTGCGCACGGACATCGCGCGCAACGCCAGCATCCGCAAAATCGGCGACTTGTGCATCGTCGATCTCGCGGTCAGCGACGGCGCGGTCGCGGGCGCGGCCGGCTGGCACATCGGCTCCGGTGCACCGGTCGTCATCGCCGCCAAGGCGACGATACTGGCGACCGGCGGACTGACGCGGCTGTACCGGCGCAACAGCGCCTCGGCCAATATGGGCGGCGACGGCTATGCTCTGGCTTTGCGGGCCGGCGCGGCGCTCATCGATATGGAATTCGTGCAGTTCTTCCCGATCGGGCATCTGGCGCCGCGGCTGGTCGGCATGGACCCGATCATGTGGGACCCGTTCCGCTACAAGCTCGGCGGACGATTGCTCAACGGCCACGGGGAGGAATTCACCTCGCGTTACGGCTCCGACGAGGACGGCAAATACGTGCTTACCCGCGACCTCGCCACCTATGCCATCACCAAGGAGGTCGAGGCCGGCCGCGGCTCGCCGCATGGCGGCGCATATCTGAGTTTCGAGCATTGCAGCGAGACGGCGTTGCGCGAAGCCTTCGGCCCGGTGATCGATCGGCTGGCGGCGAACGGTATCGATCTCACCGCAATGCCGGTCGAGGTGGCGCCGATCGCGCATTACCATATGGGCGGCGTGAAAGCCGACGCCACCATGGCCACGAAGCTACCTGGTCTTTTCGTCGCCGGCGAAGTGGTCGGCGGCACGAATGGCGCCAACCGGCTCTCCGGCAATGCCATCACCGAAGCTCTGGTGTTCGGCCGCCGTGCCGGCGTGAGCGCCGCGCAACACGCCAAGCACAAGTCGCGGCAGATGTTGCGGCTCCCGGACGCAGGCGCCGCGCTCGATCTTTTGCGCGCCGGCGCGACCCGCCGCGAGACGCCGAACACGGCGGCGATGATCGCACGGCTGCAAGCCATCATGGCCGACGATGTCGGACCGTTCCGCACCGGAGCGAAGTTGCAGCGCGCCCTTGCCGGAATTGCGGCACTCACTGCCGAGCTTGGCGAGCGGCCGGCCGGCGACGGTGCGGCGTTCGACCTGCAACGGCTCGAATGGTTCGATCTGCGCAATATGCTCACGGTGGCGCGCGCGGTCGCGCAAGCCGCGCTTCTTCGCACCGAAAGCCGCGGCGCGCATCAGCGCGAAGATTGTCCCAAGATGCTGCAGCAATGGCAGGTCCATCAGCAGGTGACGCTGCGCGACGGTGAATTGCAAATTTCCGGCGCGCCGACACTCTCGGACGCGTTGGTGTCATGAAAGCCGTTGCCACGCTGAAAATCTGGCGCGGTAGCGCGCGCGACGCAGGGAGCTTCGAAGCCTACGAAGTGCCGTTCGAAGAGGGCCAATCGGTGCTCGACGGGCTGCGCTGGCTGCGCATCAACAAAGACCCGTCGCTGGCGCTGCGCTTTTCCTGCATCAACGCCAATGCCTGCAAGGAATGCATGATGCAGGTCGACGGCGAGACGGTATATGCCTGCACCGCGCGACTTGAGCCGCGTGAAATGACGCTGACGCCGTTGCCGAACAAAAAACTGATCCGCGATCTCGTCACCGAGATTGCGCCGCCGAGCGAGCGGTTTTAGCTTCTTGTTCTCACCGCAGGCGGGGAGAAGGACAACGCGTCACCGTAGTCAGTCGTTGGCCGCAAAGCGCTTGTCATGTTGGCGGCGCGGCGGCGTTGCGTCGGATGCTGTGGTCTCAAGGTGCCGCACGACGACAAGGCGATCGACCTCGCCGCGTTCGAAGGCCTGCAGGAATTCCGAATAGTCCTTGAAGGAGACGCAGCCGAACGACTGGCCAGTCGGGCCGAGCATGTAAGGATGCGCCAGGATGCCGTCGCGGCCGAACATCTTGTCGTCGTTGACGGGATTGAGGCGTATCGCCTGCACGCCATGGAACAGCCCATCGCGTAGCGCCAGATCGTACACATTGGGCGGCGTCGGCCCGCGCGCTTTTTTATCGATGTAATGCGGATCGTCCAGCATGCCGCCGAGACCCGAATGCGCTTCCAGCCGTTCCCCGTTGGGCAGGTAAACGGTATGCGCTTCGATGTCGTAAATCGCGGTGTGGCGGTCGGAGTCTGGGACAGCAGGCGACGCGGCGGGCGCCGGCCGTGCACCGAACAGCTTGTGCATGAAGCCGGACAATACCGAAGGCGGCGTCGGCGTCAGCGCGGCGACCTGCGGCAGCGCCGGCTTTGCCGCGGCGCTCGCAGTGTCGCGCTGTGGCTGCAGTGGCGGAGCGACTGACGAAGCGATCCGCGCACTGGCTGACGGCATCGGCGTCTCGACGGCACGTTCGGCGAGGCGGTGTTGCGGCAGCTGCGACGCGACAGGAAGTGCTGCGGTGTAGGCGGGCTCCGGATCGAACAGGTCGAACGCTGCGGCGACCTGGCCCGAAGACGGAGCGGCTTCGACCTGCGGCAATTCCGGCGCCGTCGCGGCACGCGCAATGTCGTGCAACGCCTGAATGCTTTCCTCTAGGCGTGTGTGCAAGAACGGAGCGCGCAGCTTCGGCCCCTTGCCGCGTTCCGTCGCGGGCGGCGGAGGAAACGGCGCCGAGTTGTCGGAATCGCTGGAGGTTGGAATGAAACCGACCGTTTGCAGCGCCAGCGGCGCGCGCAGATGTGGCGCGCCGTGCAAGGCGGTGGCGACGATCCATGCGGCGGCCACCGCGGCGGTGCCGGCCATCAGCCCCGCCGTGGTCACAGTGCCCAATCCGATGCCGACGCTGCGGCACACGGCGCGCCGATGACCGGCGGCAGCCGAAGCACGGCGGTCAAATGCGGTGACGCCGGGAAACGTCGCGGCCTGCCACGTCATGATGTGCGTTACGCGAGGACGATTGCTTAGACGGCAGCCACGGCGCGCCGTGCGCGCCCCACCGCACCGGCCGTTCCCAATCGCGCAAGGAACGCGGAACTTGCTTTGGTCGTTGTCATTGCCACCCTCACCACTCGTGACCCCTGTGGGTGACAATGCAGTGCTAATCTTAAGCGGCTGTAAATTGGCGGCCCCGTGGCATTCTCAAGGACGCCGTTTTTTCCAATCGAGCCGCCGCCGGCGCCCACAAAAAAACTCATTTGTTAATTCGGCGTCGCAGTCGCGCCGATCGAATGCGGGCGCGGATTTCCACTTCTGCAGGTTTGCGCGGGATTGCAGGAACTTTCATCCACCGCACTAGTGGAGCGGATCTGACATTCGCTACCCACCTGGCAGCGAACTCGTGAAGCGAATGTCAAATCCAAAAGCTCCACTAGAACTGATATTTGCTGGTGGTCCTTATGATTCTAACATTCGCATGAGAGCCCGCCGAACTAGGATGCGAATGTTAGAATCGGACCACTAGGAAGCGCACGGCGGCGCTGGCATAATCATGATTAATAATGTCGAACCTGCCGGGAGGCCGCCATGGTGCACGCGATGGCGCAAGCGCCGATCAAATCGCGACGCGCGGGGCGCGATTGGCTGTTCGAGGTCAAGCCGCTCCATCCCGTGCTCGGCTGTGAAATCAGCGGCATCACGCTGCAACAGGCGGTATCGCCGGCGCTGTTCGCCCAAGTCTATGAGGCGTTTCTCGACTACCAGTTGATCTTGTTCCGCGACGTCGATCTGCCGCCGGCGACGCAAGTCGCCTTCGCGCGCAATTTCGGCGAGGTGCAGGTCCACGTGCTCAGCGAGACTTACGGCTACAAGGACCACCCGGAAATCTACCTGCTGTCGAACCTCGACCAGGACGGCAATCCGAGCGGCAAGCATCCGGACAAGGGCACGCTCTATTGGCACACCGACGGCTCGTGGCGCACGCGCACCGGGCAGGCGACGATGATGTATTCGGAAATCGTGCCGCCGGCGGGCGGCGAAACCGAATTCGCCGACATGTATTCCGCCTACGATCTGTTGCCCGCCGCGATGAAGGCGAAGGTGGAAGACCGGCGCGCCATCCACAATTTCGACTTTTCGCGCACCCGCCGCCACGGCGAGGCGCCGCTGACGGCGGCGCAAAAGGCCGAGGTGCCGCCGGTCGCGCATCCGATCGTGCGCACCCATCCCGACACCGGACGCAAAGCGATTTTTCTCGGCGATCACGCCGAGCAGATCGAGGGCGTGGGCTATGACGAAGGGCGCGCGCTGATCGAGCAATTGAACGAGATGATTACGCCGCCGCAGCGCGTTTATTGCCATCGCTGGAGCGAGCGCGAATGCATGGTGTGGGACAACCGCTGCACGCTGCATCGCGCCACCGGTTTCGACGAGGCCCGCTTCAAGCGCGTGATGCGTCGCTGCACCATCCTCGGTGACAGGCCGTTCTGAAATCAATCTGGACGGGGAGAGGGCCGATGCCGATCAAATTCAATTATCTATTCGCCGCCGCCTTGGCGGCTGTGCTGCTGGCGACGCATGTCGGGCGCGCCGCCGCAGAAACTTGGCCGACGCGACCGGTGAAAGTCATTGTCGGCTTCGCGGCCGGCGGCCCGACCGATCTGTTCGCGCGCCTGATCGCGCAAAGTTTGAGCATGCAGACCGGTAAGAATTTCTTCGTCGAGGATGTCGGCGGCGCCGGCGGCAATGTCGGCACCGAACGGGCGGCTCACGCGCCGCCGGATGGCTACACGATCCTGGTGACGGGCGGCAACCTCACCAACAATCCGTATCTCTACAGCTCCGTGCCCTACGATCCGATAAAAGACTTCGACGCAGTGACGCTCGGCGCGCAAACGCCGGTGGTGCTGGCGGTCAATCCACAGGTGCCGGCGCAATCGGTCAAGGAGCTGGTGGCGCTGATCCGCGCCAATCCCGGCAAATACAGCTTCGCGTCGCCGGGGACCGGCACGCCGCCGCAGCTGGTCGGTTCGCTGTTTGCCCATGCCTTGAACCTCGATCTCGTCCATGTGCCGTTCGGCGGCGGCGGGCCGGCGGTCGAAGCGACGGTCGGCGGCCATACCCCGATCTCATTCGGCGCGATGGCGCCGGCGGTGCCGTTGATCAAGGCCGGCCAGTTGCGCGCGCTGGCGGTGACTGGCAAGGAGCGCTCGCCGACGCTGCCCGACATCCCCACCATGGCGGAGGCCGGCTTTCTTGAGGTGGAGGGCGCCACCTGGACAGCGGTGGTGGTGCCGGCGGGCACGCCCACGGACATCGTCGCCGAGCTGCATCGCCTGATCATCGCCGGCCTCGCGACCCCCGACGTCAAGGACAAGCTCGCCGCGATGGCCTACGTGCCGATCGGCAGTTCGCCCGAAGAGTGCCAGGCGTTCTTCAAGTCCGAAATGGCGAAGTGGTCGAAGGTGATCAAGGACGCCGGATTGAAGGCGGAGTGGTGCGCCAGGCGAAGCTGGCGTGGTCCAGCCGGTGAAAGTCCGGTCCGGGAAAGGGATAGCGCCCGCCCGGTAACGAGTGTTGCGTCGTGGGAGGTGACGACCATGGCGAAGCGTACACAGTGATCATTTGGGGTGCGGGATTGAGCCACGAAATCCTTGAAATCGCAGGGGCCGAGGCCGTCGCTACTGCCGAAGGCAACATGTGCGGCGCCGTTATGCGAGGAACCGTCGCCCTGCCGGGGTCTGAGGCCACATCACGAATGGAAGGATCGCGTCGGAACCTGGGAGACCTCGTTTGGCCCGCAGTCGCTTGTCGATCCCGGGCCGCGACAGGAAGTCGAGGAGACGAAGCTGTCGGGGAACAGACGAGGAGTTGGACGGCTGCGTATTACCGATGAAGCATCGAACAAAGTCGACTGAAATCGGCGGCGGAGATGACGGAGGGAAGGCGGCCGGTCGAAGGAAAGGTAAGCTGTAACACATGCTCCGGACTTAGCGCCGGGTTCAGCATGACACTGAAGCAGCGAGCCTGCGGATCTGTGGCGTCCAAACCCACGATCGCGTTTGACCTTCGACAAGAGCCCGGTGCAGGAAAGTTGCACGCCGGGATCTGTGGGGGAGGTGTCGAGTAATCGGCACCTCTACCCGACAACATTGCTTCTCCGCGTTGCGATCAACCAGCGAAGGATGCCATGCCGATCAAAGCCAAATATCTGTTCGTCGCCTCGATGGATGTCGACCCGGCCAAGGAGGCGCTGTTCAACGAAGTCTACGACACCGAACACGTGCCCAACCTGTTGAAGGTGCCGGGCGTGCACGCGGTGGCGCGCATGGAGGGCGAGCCGTTTTCGATCGCGCTCGGCGGCGAGGAGAAACGCGTGGCGCACGAGGGTCCGCGCCATAGCGCGCTCTACGAGATCGACGGGCCACATGTCCTCACCAGCCCGGAATGGGCGAAGGCCGTCGAATTAGGCCGCTGGCCCGGCGAGGTGCGCCCATTCACCCGGAACCGTCGCCACGCGCTGTACCGGCTACGTTAGTAAAACTGCGATTCCACTATTTGCGGTGAGCCACGAAAAAAGGCGGCTCCGGCCCGCGCGCCAATTAATCGGTTGCATCCACGAGGGAATCTTCCGCCCGATTTTTGGGCATGCTGCGCCGCATTATAAGCAAAATGTTCTATCCGAAAAAATTCCAGGTAAGATGATGATTATCAATAACAATATTGTGAAATATCGATCAACTGTCGTCTCTGGTGCGCTGCGAGATAAAACCTAGCTTGCGAGGCATAGGCGACCCCCTCTCATGGAGATGCGAAATGAAATCCCTCAATATGAAACTGATCTTGTCTGCGCTTGGCATTGTCGCGCTGCTCACCGGCCCGGCGCTGGCCAAGAAGGCGCAACGCGTCAATCAAGCCAGCCAGTCGGCTTCGCAGACAATCTCCGGCTACGACAGCGAGGGCGCCGTCGTCGCGATTCCGAATTCCGATCAGCGTTGATTGCGTCGTCTTGCAGCCCGGCCAAGGGCCGGAATCCGATTGCTGCAACGACGTCGCTTTCGGTAAAGCGATAAGGCCGCCCCGCGCGGGACGGCCTTATTTTTTTGAGCCGCTATTTTTTTTCAACAGCGCGTCTCTTTGCTTGGTGAGGCGGTCCAGCTCTTCATTTTGCTGCGCGATGCGGTCGGCATTGCGGTCTTCATCCTCGGCCCCCGAGACCGCGGCGGCCTGCTCGATCAACTGCCGGATATTGTCGCGAATAATTGCGATGCGCGCCTCGAGTTCGGAAAGCGACATCGGGTTGCCGTTGGTCATCGGGATTGCTCCGGATACACGGAGAACAGCATGGCATATCTGCGACGTTGGAAATAGCCGGTTGCTCGCCGCTTTCTTGACAGAGCGATGACGGACAGCGCAAAACCACCATCCACTTCAGTGGGATAATTCATGAGCAGTGAACGAAAGCCGGTTGCGTATGGCGATTTGCGCGGCTGGATGAAGGCGCTGCAAGGCGCCGGCGAATTGCAACAGATCGATGCCGAGGTCGATTGGAATATCGAGCTCGGCACCATCGCGCGGCTGGCGCAAGGCCCCGGCACCGGACCGGCGCTGCTATTCAACAATATCCGCGATTATGGCGCCAACGCGCGCTGCCGTCAGGTCTTCACCGGCGGACTATCGAGCGCGCGCCGCGTCGCCATGATGCTCGGGCTCTCGCCCGACACCCATCCGCGCGAGCTCGTCGGGCTCGGCCGTACGTTGCTCACCAGCAGCGTGCCGCCGAACCTGGTCAAGACCGGCCCGATCAAGGAGAACATCATCAAGGGCGACGACATCGATCTTGGCGAATTCCCGGTGCCGCAATGGAATCGGCGCGACGGCGGCCGCTACATTCTCACCTATGGCGGCGTCGTCACCAAGGATCCCGATTCCGGCGTGATGAATGTCGGCATCTATCGCGGCATGATCGGCGGCAAGAATCTTATCCCGATTCTGATGTGGCGCGCCCAGCATATCGGCCATCACGTCACCGCCTGGCAGCAGAAGGGCTACAAGGAAATGCCGATCGCGGTCGCCATCGGCTGGGAAGATTCGCTCGGCTTCGTCGCCGGCTCGCCGGTACCCAAGGGTCTGTGCGAATACGACGTGATCGGCGCGGTGCGCGGCGCGCCGGTCGATCTGGTCCAATGCGAGACCGTCGATCTGCAGGTGCCGGCAACGGCCGAGATCGTCATCGAAGGTTATCTCGGGCTCGATCCCTCGACCTATGTAATGGAAGGCCCGTTCGCCGAAGTTACCGGCTATGTCGCCGGCGACCGTTCGCCGAAGCCCGCCATCCGCGTCACCTGCATCACCCATCGCAACAATCCGATCTTCCGGGGCACCATCGAAGGCTCGATGCCCGGATGTTTCTCCGAAAACGGCATGTGCTCGTCGATCATGCGCGCGGCGACCGCCTGGAATGTGCTCGACCGCGCCGGCGTGCCGGGCGTCACCGATGTGTGGTGCGCGCCGGTGCAGGCCGGCATCAACATCGTAGTGCAGATCAAGCAGAGCTATCGCGGCCAAGCCAAGCAGGTCGCCAATGCGCTATGGGGCAGTTCGGCGGGACACGTGCGCTACAAGCACGTCACCGTGGTCGATGACGATATCGACATTCACGATTACGCCGCGGTCGATTGGGCGATCGCTTACCGCGTCAATGCCGGCGAGGACGATATCGTCATCATGCCGGCGACGTTCGGGCTCGGGCTCGATCCCTCGACGCGCAAGCGCGACCGCAATACAACGCTCTACGGCACCGGCAAGTGGAATCGTGTGCTGATCGACGCCACGCTGAATCTCGACTACGACCCCGATCCGGAATTCGCAGGCGCGCGTTTTCCGCCGCTGGTGTGGCCGGCGCCGGAAGATATCGCCGCCGCCAAGGCGCGGTGGAGCGAATTGGGATTCGATAAGAAGAAGAAATAATTCTTGTGTCATCATCCGCGAGGGCGAAGGCGGATGATCCAGTAAGCACTTTCGCTGTGGTCCGTATGAGCGCCGCGGCTACTGGATGCCCGCCCGCGCGGGGCACGACGCGGGTGTCATGGCACCGGCAACAGGGGCCGGCCTTCGGCGACCTGCATGTCGAGCGCCGCGAGCAAAATTGCGGTGCCGGCGTAATTGCCCATCAGCAGGACGAGATCGACGAGTTTCTGCGGTTCGAACAGCGCCTTGAGCCGCGTAAAGGCCGCGGAACTGACTTTGTGATCGCGCAGCGCCTGGCGGCCGAATTCGATGATCGCCGCGTAAGTTTCGTCGAGACCTCGGGTGCTTTTGCGATACTTGATCGCCTCGACGATTGCCGCCGGTACGCCGACCGCCAAAGCTTCTGGTTCGTGCGCGGCCCATTCGAAGCGGCTGTCCATTTCGCGCGCCACCGTGAGGATGGCGACTTCGCGGACTTTCGGATCGAAGCCGGCCTCGAAGCGCAGATAGCGGTTGATGGTGTTGTGCGCCTCGACGGTCTTGGTGCTGTAAAGGTGAATGCCGGCCGGGCCGCGCAGGCCGACGATGGTCTTGCCCGGCGTGTTGGCGCGGTCGTAGGCGGCTTTGCCGACATCGTCCAAATCCTCCCGCTTTGGCAGCGGCAGGCGGAAGCCTGATCGCGGATCGATGTCTGACGGCATTTCACTCCCCTTCTGGTCATTTCGAGACGCGGGCCAACGGGTCCGGCCCGAAGTGGCCGACCCGATGACAGGCTCCGCCCACGGGCCCGGGATCCATAACCTCTATCGGTGAGGTTTTCCAAGATAGTCGCTAATCTGATCCACCTGTGGTTATGGATTTCGGACTTGCCGTCCGCGGCAATTCGGAATGATGGGAGGTCGGATGTTCGAAAACTTCACCCGCACCGAGATCAAAACCTCCGGTGCGCGCATCGTGACGGTTCATGGCGGCAACGGGCCGCCGCTGTTGCTGTTGCACGGCAATCCGTTCAGCCATCTGTCCTGGCATAAATTCGCGCCGCGCCTGGCGGAGCAATTCACCGTCGTCGCCACCGATCTGCGCGGCTACGGCGATTTGGAAAAGCCGCCGGGCGGCGACAATCATTGCAACTATTCGTTCCGCGCCATGGCGACCGATCAGATTGAGGTGATGGCCGCGCTCGACCACCGCCGTTTCTACGCCGCCGGCCACGATCGCGGCGCGCGCGTGCTGCACCGCATGTGCCTCGACCATGCGCAGGCGGTGGCGCGGGCGGCTATTCTCGACATCATTCCGCAACATCATTTGTTCAATAACATGACCCAAGCATGGGCGACGTTCTCGTGGCACTGGTTCTTCATGGTCCAGCCCTACGATTTTCCCGAGCACTTGATGAGCGCCGATCCGGACTATTTCATCGAGAAGAAGCTCGCCAAGACCGCACAAGGCCTGAGCTTCTTCGATCCCGGCGCGCTCGCGGAGTACAAACGCTATATGCGCAATCCGGCGACCGTCCACGCCATGTGCGAGGATTACCGCGCCACCGCCGGCATCGATCTCGACATGGACACCTTGGATTTCGAGGCTGGGCGCAAGATCGCTTGCCCCGTCCTGCTGCTATGGGGCGCGACCGGCGGCGTCGGCCGCAATCACAAGCCGGGTCCGGGTGAAATCTGGCAGCGCTACGCCGCCGACATTCGCGGCGCCAAGGCGCTGCCGTGCGGTCATTACCTCTCCGAAGAAGCGCCGGAGGAAACATATATGGAGTTGCGCGAGTTTTTTGCGGCCGGAGAACTCGGCAAGTAACGCGTAGCGAATAGGCAACCATGTGCTGATGGCGTGCAATTCACCATTGGCGATTTCGCTGTTCCGCTATCTCCGGGGGTGGGACTTTGTCGCACTCGCACCGGCGCACGACATCTGCTAGGCGCTGGGGGAGGGAGGAACGAGACTCGCTATGGATGCGCAAGCAACCGGTCCGGGACGCGGCATGCTCGATAAATTGCGCGGCGGCGCGCACTTTTTCGACCGTAAGGTCGGCTTGAGCCGGATCGGGTTTGCCTTCAGCCTGACCATCATCGTTGTCGCGCTGGTGGTGCTCTATCACATCCTGAGCGACATCGATCTCGGCGAACTCGTCGCCGCGCTCAAAGCAACCGAGTGGCAGACCCTGATTATTGCCGGACTTTTTGTCGCCGCGGGCTATTTGACGTTGACTTTTTACGATCTGTTCGCATTGCGCACGATCGGCCGCTCCGAAGTGCCGTATCGAACCGCTGCGCTGGCCGGCTTCACCAGCTATGCGGTCGGGCACAATGTCGGCGCCAGCGTCTTCTCCGGCGGCGCCGTGCGCTACCGCATTTATTCGGGTTCGGGGCTGTCTGTCGTCGAGGTCACCAAAATCTGCTTCGTCGCCGGGCTGACGTTCTGGCTCGGCAATGCCACCGTGCTGGGCTTGGGCATTCTCGATGCGCCGCAAGCGGCGCGGGCGCTCGATCAATTGCCGTTGTGGACCAACCGCATCATCGCGCTGGTTATTCTCAGTCTACTCGGTGCCTATGTCGCATGGGTCTGGACCAAGCCGCGCGTCATCGGCCGCGACGGTTGGCAAGTGAGTTTGCCGGGCGGCCCGTTGACGCTCCTTCAGATCGCCATCGGCATCGTCGATCTCGCCTGCTGTGCCGCCGCCATGTACATGCTGGTGCCGGCCGATCCCCATGTCAGCTTCGTCACGGTGGCGGTGATCTTCGTCGCTGCGACGCTGCTTGGCTTTGCCAGCCACGCCCCCGGCGGGCTTGGCGTATTCGACGCCGCCATGCTGGTGGCGCTGTGGCAGTTCGACAAGGAAGACCTGTTGGCCGGCCTGCTGCTGTTCCGGTTGTTGTATTACGTTATTCCATTCGTACTCTCGCTCGCGGTGCTGGCGATGCGCGAAGCCTTGTTGGGCCGCGCCGCGCGTCGCATATCTGCGGCAAAGCCGCCGCCGCTCGCCGCGAACGCACGGGTCAGGAAAAGATCCGACGCGTCCTGATCCGCCGCTGAACGCGCTCCGAGGACTTTATGAGCTTGGTTGAGGATCGGGCACTGTTCACCACCAAGCGCGGCGGGCGCTTCGTGATCCTCGCCGCAGCGATTGTCTTCGCCGCCTTGGCGATCGGCGGCGCGCTGCCTGTCGGCTATGCCGTGGCGGGTTTTGCGATCGTGGCTGCCGCCGCCGTGCTCGCGTTTCGCTCCGCCAAGGAAGAGGATCACCTCGCCCAGCCGGTCGCCAGTTCCGAGCGCGGCGACGGTTTTCTGCGGGCCGTCGTTGCCGGTCTGCCCGATCCGGTTGTCGCGCTCGATCGCGACGGACGCGTGCTGGCGCTCAACGAGCGGGCCCGCGCGCTGGCGCCGGCGTTGCGGCAGGGCGAGCCGGTGGCGTTCGCGCTGCGCATGCCCGAATTGATCGAGGCCATCGGCCGCGCCACGGCGGAGGGCGAAGAACAGCGTGTCATCTATTCCGAGCGCGTGCCGATCGACCGCTGGTTCGAGACCATCGTGATGCCGGTCAAGCGCGAGCCGAGTGCCGCCAAACCCGACTTCGTGCTGATGACCTTTCACGACCTCACGCCGCTGCGCCGGGTCGAGGAAATGCGCGCCGACTTCGTCGCCAATGCCAGCCACGAACTGCGTACGCCGCTCGCCGCGCTTTTAGGCTTCATCGAAACCTTGCAAGGCTCGGCGCGCGAGGACGCCAAAGCGCGCGAGCGCTTTCTCGCCATCATGCAGGAACAGGCGCGGCGGATGGCGCGATTGATCGACGATCTGCTGTCGTTGTCGCGCATCGAACTCAATGCGCACCGCCGGCCCGACACGCCGGTCGATCTCGTGCCGATCGTGCGCCAGGTCGTCGATGGGCTGCAAACGCTGGCGCGCGACCGCGGCGTGACCGTCAATATCGAGGCGGCAAGCGCGCTGCCGGTGCTCGGCGATCACGACGAACTGGTTCGCATCTTCGAGAATCTGGTCGAGAACGCGCTCAAATACGGCGCCGCCGGCCGGCGCGTCGATATCAAGATCGGGCCGGCCTCCTCGGCCGACGGCGAGCCGGAAGCGCAAGTCAGCGTGCGCGATTATGGCCCCGGCATCTCGCCCGAGCATTTGCCGCGGCTGACCGAGCGCTTCTATCGCGTCGATGTTACCGAAAGCCGCGCGCAAGGCGGCACCGGCCTCGGCCTGGCGCTGGTCAAGCACATTCTCAACCGGCACCGCGGCCGGCTGACCATCGACAGCGCGCCCGGAGCGGGCGCGACTTTCACCGTCCATCTGCCCGCCGCGCCGACCCCGCCGACGCGATAAATTACAGCTTATTCAAAGGCTTGCGCTGTCATCTGATCGTCATGAGGGACCCATAGAACGGTGCTGGGCTCCGCCGGCGTCTTCTTCCAGTTTGCGTTCTGCCGCTATAAGGATTGGCAGGCACTGGCCTGGGACCAGTGCATCATCAGCACACTCGCCCCGGTTCGCCTTGAGCATTCGCGCCCTCGTCCCATCGGGAAGTCAGTCATGAACATGAGCGTTGCTTCGGTCTCCGTTCCCCCCGTCATCGGCCACACCCCCGCCGATCGCTCAGCCCTGGCCGAGAAGGTCGCAATCCGCAACCTCGACTTCTTCTATGGCGAGGCAAGGGCGCTGAAATCGATCAGCCTTTCGCTCTACGAGAACAAGGTGACCGCCTTCATCGGCCCGTCGGGTTGCGGCAAATCCACTTTGCTGCGCGTGCTCAATCGGATGTACGACCTCTATCCGCATCAACGCGCCACCGGCGAGGTCATATTCGACGGCGTCAATATCCTGTCGCCAAAGCAGGACCTCAATCTGTTGCGCGCGCGCATCGGCATGGTGTTCCAAAAGCCGACGCCGTTTCCGATGTCGATCTACGAGAACATCGCCTTCGGAATTCGGCTCTATGAGCGCTTGCCGAAGTCCGAGCTCGACGGGCGTGTGGAGACGTCGCTGCGCCGCGCCGCGCTGTGGGACGAGGTGAAAGACAAGCTCGGCGCCAGTGGCCAGAGCCTGTCCGGCGGCCAGCAGCAGCGGCTGTGCATCGCCCGCACCGTCGCCGTGCGCCCCGAAGTGATCCTGCTCGATGAGCCGTGCTCGGCGCTCGATCCGATCTCGACCGCCAAAATCGAGGAATTGATCGACGAGTTGACCGACGACTATACGATTGTGATCGTCACCCACAACATGCAGCAGGCCGCGCGGGTGTCGGAGTTCACCGCCTTCATGTATCTCGGCGAGCTGATCGAGTTCGATGCGACGAGCAAAATGTTCACCGCGCCGCAGGACCAGCGCTCGCAGGACTACATCACCGGCCGGTTCGGCTAATCGCCAATAAACACCAAGGTGCCGATAAATACCCAGGTAAAACACAATGACCGAAGTTACTACCACAAGAATCGACCATACCACCAAGGCGTTCGACACCGACCTGCAGGAAATCACCCGCAAGGTCGCCGAGATGGGTGGGCTTGCGGAACGCCAGATCGCCGATGCCGTGCAGGCCCTGGTCGATCGGGACGTCGAGCTCGGCGAGCGGGTCATCGCCATGGACCCCACGATCGACGCGCTGCAGCGCGAAATCGAGGAAAAGGCCATCCTCACCATCGCGCGCCGTCAGCCCATGGCCGTCGACCTGCGCGAGTGCGTGAGCGCCATGCGCGTGTGCAACGATCTCGAGCGGATCGGCGACCATGCCAAGCATATCGGCAAGCGCGTCGTCGCGCTCGACGAGGACTTCTATCCGCAGAAGCTGATCCGCGGCGTTGAGCACATGTCGGCGCTGGTCCTGGCGCAGCTCAAGCAGGTGCTTGACGCCTATGCGAGCCGCGACGTGCAGACCGCGCTCGCGGTGTGGAACGGCGACGAAGAAGTCGATTCGATGTGCGTCTCGCTGTTCCGCGAGCTCCTCACCTATATGATGGAGGATCCGCGCAATATCAGCTTCTGCATGCATCTGATGTTCTGCGCCAAGGATATCGAGCGCATCGGCGACCATGCCACCAACATCGCCGAGACCGTCTATTACATGGTTGAAGGCCGTCCGATTACCGACCAGCGTCCGAAAGGTGACACCACGAGTTTTCCCGCCGGCTTGTTGAAGAAATAGGAGACTCGGGATGGGAGCCAACATCCTGATCGTGGAAGACGAGGAACCGCTCACCACGCTCTTGCGCTACAACCTCGAAGCCGAAGGCTACGAGGTGGATGCCGTCGCCAGAGGCGACGACGCCGATACGCGGCTCAAGGAAACCGCGCCCGACCTCGTCGTGCTCGATTGGATGCTGCCTGGCCTGTCCGGCATCGAACTGTGCCGGCGGTTGCGGGCGCGGCCGCAGACGCAATCGCTGCCGATCATCATGCTGACCGCGCGCGGCGAGGAGAGCGAGCGCGTGCGCGGGCTTGCGACCGGCGCCGACGACTATGTCGTCAAGCCGTTTTCGGTGCCGGAGCTGCTGGCGCGGGTCCGCGCCCTGTTGCGCCGCGCCAGTCCCGAACGCGTCGCCATGGTGCTCTCCATCGGCGATCTCGAGCTCGACCGCGAGAAAAAGCGCGTGTCGCGCTCGGCCCACCCGGTCGATCTCGGGCCGACCGAGTTCCGCCTGCTCGAATTCCTGATGGAGCGCCCGGGCCGGGTGTTTTCGCGCGAGCAATTGCTCGATGGCGTCTGGGGCAGCGACGTCTATATCGACGAGCGCACCGTCGACGTCCATGTCGGGCGATTGCGCAAGGCGCTCAACCGCGGCCACACCACCGATCCGATCCGCACCGTACGCGGCGCCGGCTATTCGCTCGACGATCGTTTCGGCAAGGACGATCGTGCGCCCAAGGACGATCGTCTGGTCAAGGACGAGCGGCTCGGCAAAGCGAGCTGATCTCCGTCATTCGCAGCATGAGGCGCGCGGGCCTACCGCCCCGGACGCTTGTCGCGACGGCGATCGCTGGCGGGCTGATAGGCCACCCGCGAGTGATAGGCGCAATAAGGCAGACCGGCGAGCGTGTTGCCGCCGCAGAAGAAAAATTCGCTGCTGCCCGGATCGCCGACCGGCCAGCGGCAGGTTTGTTCGTTCAGCTCCAGCAGCGTGCGGCGCTGACCGATCGGAATGATGTTGTCGATCAGCTCGGGTTCGGCCTCCACTTCGAGGTCATAGGCGTGCGCCAGCGCGGTATTGCCGCGGATCGAAGCGCGGCCGATACGCAACATGTGCGACGGCGCGCGCGCTTTGCGTGGGCGCGGCGAGGCGCTGGACGTGCTCTTGGCGCGGCCGGACAAGCCGAGACGGTGTACCTTGCCGATCACGGCATTGCGCGTGATGCCGCCGAGCTCGGCCGCAATCTGACTCGCCGAAAGGCCGTCGGACCAAAGCTTCTTGAGCAGTTCGACCCGCTCGTCAGTCCACGACATGCCCAATCCTCCCTGCATCTGCGTCAGAGCCTTTTCTGGCAAGAATCCCCCATCGGGCCAGGCGGCGCATAGCCGCCCAACACGCACTCAAACGCCAACGCTTGAAGGTGACTGTCCGCCGCACGAGATGTCGTACTGACGATGAAAAGGCTACAATATGCTTGGAGTTCTGACGCAAGACTTCGACCGAAATGAGTCCACACATTCCTGCACATGTGTGGATGAACTGGGTACAAAACGGGTTCGCGGCGCGCAATTATCGTGTGTTGACAGTGAGGCGCACGGAAATAGAATGCTGTTCCGTGCCGCCCGGAGAGGCGGCACATTTCGTTTGCACCGCGCGGAATTTCGCCGCGCCGCGTGCGGGTTAAAGCCGTGACATCGCACCTGATGCCGACCTTCGCGCGTGTGCACCTCGCTTTCGAGCGGGGCGAAGGCGTGTGGCTCACTGCCACGAACGGCGAGCGCTATCTCGATTTCACCTCCGGCGTTGCCGTCAACGCGCTTGGCCATGCGCACCCGCATCTGGTCGCCGCGCTCGCCGAACAGGCGCAAAAGGTGTGGCACGTCTCCAATCTCTATGAAATTCCGGAATCCGAACGCGCCGCCCGGCGCTTGTGCGACGCAAGCTTCGCCGACGTCGTATTCTTCTGCAATTCGGGCGCCGAAGCGGTGGAAGGTGCCATCAAGTGCGCCCGAAAATATCAGTCGGCCAGGGAACGGCCCGAGCGCTATCGCATCGTCACCTTCGAGGGCGCCTTCCATGGTCGAACGCTGGCGACGCTCGCGGCCGGCGGCCAGAAGAAATATCTCGACGGTTTCGGACCGGTCGTCGAAGGCTTCGACCAGGTTCCGTTCGGCGATCTCGATGCCGTCAAACGCGCGATCGGCAAAGAAACAGCGGCCATCATGATCGAGCCGCTGATGGGCGAAGGCGGTGTGCGCATTGTCGAGCCGTCGTTCCTGAGATCTTTGCGCGGTCTTTGTGACGAGAACGGCCTTATGCTGGTGTTCGACGAGGTGCAGAGCGGCATGGGGCGAACCGGCCGATTGTTCGGCTATGAGCGAAGCGGCGTCACGCCCGACATCATGTCGCTCGCCAAGGCGCTCGGCGGCGGTTTCCCGGTCGGCGCCGTGCTGGCGACGGACGCGGCGGCCGAGGGCATGACCGCCGGCACCCACGGCTCGACCTTCGGCGGCAATCCGCTAGCCATGAGCGCGGTGAACGCGACGCTCGACGTCATGCTTGAGCCCGGGTTCTTCGCTCACGTCGAGCGGATCGGGATCCTGTTCAAGCAGCGGCTGGCGGAAATCAAGGATCGCTATCCTTCCTTGATTGCCGAGGTGCGCGGCGAAGGCCTCCTGGTCGGCCTGCGGATGCTGGTTCCGGCCGGCGAACTGGTCGATGCGACGCGCGCCGAGAACATGCTCACGGTCGGCGCCGGCGACAATGTCGTGCGCCTGCTGCCGCCGCTTATCATCAGCGAGCAGGAAATGTCCGAAGGCATCGCGCGGCTCGATCGCGCCTTGGCTCGGCTTAATCGCGAGCATCCGCGGAGGCATAAAGAGGGAGCAGCCGGATGAGCGGGGTCCGGCATTTCCTCGACCTGATCGACGTTCCGGCCGCCGATCTGCGCCGCATGATCGAGTCGGCGCGCGCTATGAAAAGCAAGCGCGACCCCGCGAATCGTCCGCTCGCCGGCAAGACGCTGGCCATGATTTTCGAGCGTCCGTCGACACGCACCCGCGTCTCTTTCGAAGTCGCCATGCGGCAGCTCGGCGGCGATGTCATTCTGTTGACGGCGGAGGAAATGCAGCTCGGCCGTGGCGAGACGCTGGCCGATACCGCGCGCGTGCTGTCGCGCTATATCGACGCCATCATGATTCGGACGCTTAATCCCGACGCCGTCACCGAACTCGCGCGGTCCGCGACCGTGCCGGTGATCAACGGCCTGACGCGGCGCTCGCATCCCTGCCAGGTGTTGGCCGATGTCATGACCTTCGAGGAGCGTCGCGGTCCGATCCGCGGCCACACCGTCGCCTGGAGCGGCGACGCCAACAACGTGCTCACCTCGTGGATGCACGCCGCAGAGCGCTTTGAATTCCGCTTGCGGATCGCGACCCCGCCTGAACTGGCGCCGAAGAAGCCGCTCATCGACTGGATCAAATCGTCAGGCGCCGCGATCAGCCTCGGCAGCGATCCGGACGAAGCGGTCAAAGGCGCCGACTGCGTCGTGACCGACACCTGGGTCTCGATGGGCGACCGCAACGGCGCGCGCCGCCACAATCTACTCAAGCGCTATCAGGTCAATGCGCGGTTGATGGCCCGCGCCAAGCCCGATGCCATCTTCATGCACTGCCTGCCGGCGCATCGCGGCGAAGAAGTCACCGACGAGGTGATGGACGGGCCGCAATCCGTCGTCTTCGACGAGGCCGAAAATCGGCTGCACGCGCAGAAGGGAATTTTGGCCTGGTGCCTTCACGCAAACGGCCGCTGAGCCCGGCATGTCAAAGCCGCGAAAGCCAAGCCCTCACAATTTGGCCGGTGCTGCCTATATCGTGTCGCAATGAACAATCCCGAACTCTCCATTCCGGTCCGCGAGCCCGATCAAACCGGTGTCGATGACACGATCCTGCCGTTTGCGGTCAAAGCGCTCGATCTGCGCGGGCGGATCGTACGGCTCGGGCCGGCGGTCGACACGATCCTGAGCAGCCACGATTATCCGACGCCAGTCGCGAAATTGCTCGGCGAGGCCATTGTGCTCGGCGTCATGTTGGGCTCCAGCCTCAAATTCGAAGGTCGCTTTATCCTGCAAACCCAGAGCGATGGACCGGTCCGCATGCTGGTGGTCGACTTCACGTCGCCGGGCAACGTGCGGGCCTGCGCGCGCTTCGATGCCGAGCGGGTCGCTGCGGCAATCGCCACCAACGCGGCCTCACCCGGGCAGCTCCTCGGCCATGGCCATCTTGCCATGACCATCGACCAGGGCCCCGAAATGAGCCGCTACCAGGGGCTCGTGCCGCTTGACGGCGGCGATCTGGAGCACGCCGCGCATGAATACTTTATGCGCTCGGAGCAGATCCCGACTCGCGTGCGTCTTGCCGTCGCCGAAGAGTTCCGCGCCGGCGCGACCGGCGCGCAGCGGCATTGGCGCGCAGGCGGCATCTTGCTGCAGTTCTTGCCCGCTTCGCCCGAACGCGCGCGCCAGGCCGATCTGGATCCCGGCGACGCGCCGCCCGGCACCGCCTCCCACGTGGTGGCGGAGGACGAGGCCTGGGTCGAGGGCCGCGCGCTGATCGACACTGTGGACGATCTCGAACTCCTCGATCCCGACCTGTCGAGCGAGCGGCTGGCTTACCGGCTGTTCCACGAACGCGGCGTGCACGTATTCCGCGCCGCGCCGGTCAACGCGCAGTGCTCGTGCTCGCGCGACAACGTCGAGAACATGCTCAAAAGCTTCCCGCAGGCAGATCGCGACGACATGGTCGAGAACGGCCGGATCACCGTGACCTGCGAGTTTTGCAGTTCGACTTATGTGTTCGTGCCGGGCGAAGTCGCGACGGCCGCGTCCAAGTCTCATTAATCCTCAAGTCGAATTAGTCCTGACTTCTAATTAATCGTGCGCTTGGTTTCGACACTGTCGAGCGAGAAGGCCGGCACGTCGATATCGAAATGCTCGCCCGCGGCGCTGACCATGCCGTAGCTGCCGACCATGAAACCCGAGGGCGTCTGCAGCGGCACGCCGCTGGTATATTCGAAAGCCTCGCCGGTCTTGAGTACCGGCTCCTCGCCGACGACGCCGGCGCCGCGCACTTCCTGGCGGCGGCCGTTGGCGTCGGTGATGCGCCAATGGCGGGTTTTCAGCTGCACCGTCTCGGCGCCGTTATTGGTGATCGAGATCGTGTAGGCCCAGAAGAAATAGTTGTTCTCCGGCGACGATCGATCGGCGACGAAGCGCGGGGTCACCACGACCTCGATATTGCGGGTCACCGCGCGGTACATGGCGCTGATCTTGTCCCCGTTTGCGGCACTGCCGGACGTGCCCCAGCGTAGCGCCTTTCGTACATAAAGCAGCGATTCCGTGCAAAAGTGAATAAGTCCTCGTGTGGTGGATTTGAAGTTCCTAAGATTTGGCGGCGCGGCCCCAAACGAATGCGAGAGCCCGATTCCGATTCAACCATAACCCATGAGGCTCTAGTGCCGCGGATTTGACGCTATAGATTGCTTAGACAGCGCTTATTGTGAAGCCAAACCGATGCATCCCGAACCTATCAAGTCCAGGTCTGCGTAGGTCATGCCCGCGAAGGTCATCTCTATGAGGCAAATGCTGGCTAAGCCGTCGCCGATGGTGGCCTCGCTCGCCCCGGGCGCGGCCGAGCGTGATCTGCGGCTCGATCTGTTTCGTGGCGTGGCGCTGTGGCTGATCTTCCTCGATCACATCCCCCAGAACGTCGTCAACTGGTTCACCATCCGCAATTACGGCTTTTCCGACGCGACCGAAATCTTCATCTTCATTTCCGGCTACACCGCGGCCTTCGTCTATGGCCGCGCCATGCGCGAGCGCGGCATCATTGTTGCGAGCGCGCGCGTGCTGCGGCGCGCTTGGCAGATTTACGTGGCGCACATTTTTCTGTTTACGATCTTCATGGCGGAGATCGCCTATGTCGCGGCGACCTTCGACAACCCGCTTTATGCCGAGGAAATGAATATCCTCGATTTTCTCAAGCAGCCCGACGTTACGATCTTCCAGGCGTTAATATTGAAGTTCAAGCCCGTCAATATGGACGTACTGCCGCTCTACATCGTGCTCTTGTTGTTGTTCCCGCCCATGCTCTGGCTGTTGCTGTGGCAGCCGGCCCTTGCGCTCGCTGGCTCGGCATTGCTCTATGTGCTCGCTTGGAATTTCAATTGGAACCTGGCGGCCTATCCTAACGGCGTCTGGTTCTTCAATCCGTTCGCCTGGCAATTGCTGTTTGTATTCGGCGCCTGGTGCGCGCTCGGCGGCGCGCAGCGGCTTGCCGGCCTGCTGCGCTCTCGTCTCGTGCTCGCCATTGCCATCGTTTACCTGGTTTTCGCGTTCGTCATCACCCTGACTTGGTATGTCGAGCCGCTCGGGCGCTTGGTTCCGATATGGCTCAGCGATTGGATGTATCCGATCGACAAGACCAATCTCGACGTGTTGCGTTTTGCTCATTTTCTGGCGCTCGCCGCGGTTACGGTGCGGTTCGTGCCGCGGGACTGGCCGGCGCTAGGATCGAAGTTTTTTTTGCCGGCCATCCGCTGCGGGCAACATTCGCTGGAGATTTTCTGCGAGGGCGTGTTTTTGGCGTTTGCCGGGCAGTTCATCATCAGCGAGTGGTCGGGTGGTCCGCTGGTGCAGATTGCCATCAGCCTGATCGGCATTCTGATCATGGTTGCGACAGCGAACTTGATATCGTGGTACAAGCGTATGGAGGGGCGAGGTTCGGCAGCGCGGATTAAACCGCCGGAAGCCGACCTCGCGGGGGGAGACGCATGAAGCCTTTGATCGCCGTCATTGCGACGATTGCGCCGATTGTCGCTTGTTTGGCCGGCGCTGCGCACGCCGCGCCGCCGTCGCCGCCTGAACAGTGTGACGTTCCGCAATCGCTCATCGACGGCGATATCGATCTCAGCCGCGTGATCAACGATTTCAAGGCCAATCACCGTTTGTACATCACCGTGGTCGGGTCGGGATCCTCAGGCTTGTCAGGTCCCGACGGCGCGCGCCTGGCCTATCCGGCGCGGCTGCAAGACGTGCTCAAACAGCGCATGGCGGGCGCCGACATTAAGGTTACCGCGCATGTTCAGTCCAAGGAAACCACGGCAGCCATGGTCTCCGAGCTGGACAAAATCCTGGCCAGTGACAAACCGGCCCTCGTCATCTGGCAAGCCGGGACGGTCGACGCGCTCAACGGCGTCGACCCGGAGGATTTCCGCGCCAGCCTCGACACCGGGATCGAGAAGATTCACGCCGCCGGCGCCGACGTTATTTTGATGAACATGCAGTTCAGCCCGCACACCGAATCGATGCTCGACGTTTCGGCCTACGCCGACATGATGCGGGTGGTCGCTGAGGAGCACGGCGTTTTGTTGTTTGATCGCTTTGCGATCATGCATTACTGGAACGATGCCGGCGCATTCGACCTCTATACCGCTACCAAGAAGTATGATATGGCGCGGCGTGTTCACGACTGCATTGGCTGGGCCTTGGCGTCGCAAATCATCAATGCCGCACATTTCGACGCCGCGAGAATGCAAACGACGCAGTAAATGACTGCCAAGAGAAAAATAATCATCGCCCGCTGGAGGCGGGCTGCGGCCGCTACTGCAATTTTTGCAGTGCACATTGTTGCAGTGCACAGTACGGCGCAGGCGCAGGTATCCGATGCCATACAAAATGCTGCACTTCTCGGCGTGCGGGATGTCACGCCAGTAGCCGCATCGGCTGCAACGCCTGCGGCAATGCCGGCGGCTGCTTTACCGTCAGCACGGTCGGCCGCTTCAGACATGTCGAAGCCGGTCGCATCGATGCCGGCCACACCGGCGACTTCGCCGCAGACCGCTTGTCACGCGCCTGCCGAATTGGCGCATCTCGATCATCCGCTGCCGCGGACGATGCGCCAGCTGGCGAGCGCCCGGCCCCTCGCGATCGTCGCCATCGGCTCATCGTCGACCGCGGGCGCCACAGCGAGCTCGCCGGAGGCAAGCTATCCGAGCCGGCTTGCGGTCGAGCTTAGGGCGCGGTTCCCCGGCCACGACATCGTGGTGCTCAATCGCGGCGTCAACGGCGAAGAGACCGACAACATGATGGCGCGGTTTGCCACCGATGTGATCGCCGCGCACCCGCAGCTCGTGCTCTGGCAGGTCGGCACCAATTCGGTGCTGCGCGATCACTCGCTCGATACGCATGCGGTGGAGCTTCGCAAAGGCATCGAGGAGCTCAAGGCGACCGGCGCCGATGTCGTGCTGATCGATCCGCAATATGCGCCGAAAGTTCTCGCCAAATCCGAGGCGCCAGGCATGGTCGAGCAGATTGCACTCGCGGCCAAGGAGGACAACGTCGATCTGTTCCGCCGTTTCGCGGTGATGCGCGATTGGCACGAAGTTCAGCACCTGGGCTTTGACGTTTTCGTGTCGCCGGACAGGCTGCACATGAACGACTGGGGCTATGCCTGTTGGGCCAAGCTTATCGGCGCGGCGATTGCGGAGGCGGCGACCCGGCCGATCGCATCAGCCGCGGTGCATCCCGCGCACTGAATTTTCCGGCCGTTGCCCACACGCGGTTGCGGGTGGAGCGCTGGCAGCGCCTACGCTCCGTGATCACACCGCTTCAAGCGCCGCGATCACGTCTTCCACGATATCGTCGGGATGTTCGAGCCCGACCGACACACGCACCAGTCCGTCGCTGATGCCGAGCTCGGCGCGTTGTGCCGGCGTCAGCCGTTGATGCGTGGTCGTAGCCGGATGGGTGATGAGGCTCTTGGCGTCGCCGAGATTGTTGCTGATGCGAATGAGCTTGAGCGCGTCCTGGAAGCGGAACGCGGCGCGTTTGCCGCCCTTGATTTCGAACGCCACCAGCGTCGAGCCGCCGCGCATCTGCTTTTGCGCGATCGCTGCCTGCGGATGGTCGGGGCGGCCCGGATATATCAGCCGCGAAACTTTCGGATGTTCGGCGAGCGCGACCGCAAGCGTCGCCGCGCTGTCGGTCTGCCGGCGCACCCGCACGGCGAGCGTCTCCAGACCTTTGAGCAAGACCCAGGCGTTGAACGGCGACATCGATGGGCCGGTCTGACGAAGCAGCACATGGATTTTGTCCATGATGAATTTTTGCGAGCCAAGAACGACGCCGCCGAGGCAGCGGCCCTGGCCGTCGATGTGTTTGGTCGCCGAATAGACGACGCAATCGGCGCCGAGGGCGAGCGGGCTTTGAAATAGCGGGGTGGCGAACACATTGTCGACGACCAGCGTCGCGCCGCCATCGTGCGCGATCTTGGCCACCGCCGCGATGTCGATCACATCCAGCGCCGGGTTGGTCGGGCTTTCGAGGAAGAACGTCTTGGTGGTCGGCCGCACCGCATTGCGCCAGGCATCGAGATCGCAGCCGTCTACCAGCGTCGAGGCGACGCCGAAGCGCGGCAAATAATCCTCGACGACATAACGGCAGGAGCCGAACATCGCCTTGGCGGCGACGACATGATCGCCGGCCTTGAGCTGGCCGACCAGCGACAGCGTCACCGCGGCCATGCCGGTCGCGGTGGCGCGCGCGGCTTCGGCGCCTTCGAACGCCGCCATGCGGCGCTCGAACATGTCGACGGTCGGATTGGCAAAGCGCGAATATTGATAGCCGGGATCTTCCCCCTTAAAGCGCGCTTCGGCTTGCGCCGCGCTGTCGTAAACATAGCCTTGGGTGAGGAACATCGCCTCCGAGGTCTCGCCGAACGGCGAGCGTAGCGTGCCGGATTGGACGAGGCGGGTTTCAGGGCGGTAGATCTTCTTCGCGGACGCGGTCATGAGGCCCTCCATTGGCCAAAACAAAACCCGGCCGGGAGGAAAATCCTCAGGCCGGGCTCACGCGTCCCCGGCCTTTTAGCGATTTGTTTTACGTGGCTGCAAGCCGGCCGGCTCAAATGACCACGGGATAAAGTGGCTTATACGCCGGGCGCGTCTTTGCGTCAAATCGCGCATAGGGTTAGATCGCCAACAAGACTTGGTGACCAGGTGACGCTGTCGTTCTCACCCTCCGACGCCGGAATTCTGCCCGACCGCATGATCGCGGCGCTGGCTGCGGACGGGGGAATTCGCGCGCACTATCCGTTTGCTCCCGGTCAAATCCAGCCGGCCAGCCTTGATCTGCGGCTCGGCGCCATCGCCTACCGCGTGCGCGCGAGTTTCTTGCCCGGACCGGGGACCACTGTCGCCGAGCGCATCAACGAACTGAAACTTCACGAATTTTCCTTGGCGTCCGGCGCCGTGCTGGAAACCGGCTGTGTCTACATCGTGCCGCTGATCGAACGGCTGGCGCTGCCGCCCGACATTGCGGCGGCGACCAATCCGAAAAGCTCGACCGGCCGACTCGACGTCTTTACCCGCGTCATCGCCGACGAGACCCGCGGCTTCGATCGCGTCGAAGCCGGCTATAGCGGTCCACTCTATGCCGAGATCAGTCCGAAGACATTTCCCATTCTGGTCCGCGAGGGCACGCGGCTGTCGCAATTGCGTCTGCGCCACGGTCATGGCGTGCTCAACGGTGAAGCACTGCGCGCGCTGCACGCCAGCGAGCGCCTGGTCGATCGCGCCGAGGCGGTGATGGGCGACGGCATCGCCGTCAGCATCGACCTTTCCGGTTCGAGCGTCGCGGCGGACGGCAATGGCGCGGGCATCGTCGGCTATCGCGCCAAGCGTCACACCGCGGTGATCGAAGTCGATCAGCGCGATGTTTACGACGTTGCCGATTTCTGGGAGCCCATTGCCGCACGCTCCGACAAAAGTTTGATCCTCGACCCGGACGAATTTTACATCCTGGCGTCGACCGAAGCGGTGCAGGTGCCGCCCGACTATGCCGCGGAAATGGTGCCGTTCGATCCCCTGGTCGGCGAATTTCGCGTGCACTATGCCGGCTTCTTCGACCCCGGCTTCGGCTATGCCGGCGCCGGCGGCTTGGGTTCGCGCGCGGTGCTGGAAGTCCGCTCGCGCGAAGTGCCGTTCATCCTCGAACACGGCCAGATCGTCGGTCGGCTTGTATACGAGCGAATGTTGGCGCGGCCCGATCAGCTCTATGGCTCAGGCATCGGCTCGAATTATCAGGCGCAGGGGCTCAAGCTGTCGAAGCACTTTCGTGCCTGAGTCTGGTCTGCCCATGTGCTGGTCCACAGCGCAGTCGTTTGCGCAAAATACTTGTGGCATTTCGGCCGGAATGGCGTTTGTCTGTGCGGGGGCGACGCCAGCGCACGGCCGGGAATACGAGGGTGGCGCAATGATGCGGGCATGCCTGGCGGGCTTGGCCGCTCTGATTTTCGCGGCCGCGGCCGGCATTGCGCCCGCTGCCGCGCAATCCGGCTACGACCGGCCTGGCGGCGATTACGCCAGCGCTGCGGTGCCGAACGGCGATCCCGCGGTGTGTGGAAACCGCTGCGAGCACGACAAGAACTGCCGCGCCTGGAGCTTTTCCTATCCGTCGGTGTCGGGCGCGCCGGCGATGTGCTATCTCAAGCGCGAGGTTGTGCCGCGGACGCAATCGAGCTGCTGCGTTTCCGGCGTGCGCGGCGCCGGCGTCATCGAGCCGCAAGTCGGAGCCATCGAATATTCGATCGATCGCTATGGCGGCGATTACAAGGCGTTCGAGACGCCGGTCGATGCCAAGGGCAAGGCTTGCGCCGATGCCTGTCAGGCCGAGCAGCGTTGCCGGGCATGGACCTATCGCCGGCCCGGCTATGGCAGTGCTGCCGCGCACTGCTACTTGAAGGAAAAGATCAAACCGCCGCGGCGCCGGCCATGCTGCATTTCGGGCGTGGTGCGGTAAGTACAAGAAGCGCTTTTATCGCACCGCGGTGAAAAACCGCGACAGCCGCAAATCCGACGGCCAGTCCCACACCGGACCGTTCTTGGCGGCGGCCAAATCCCACGACCCAACCAGTGCGTCCACGCGTCCAACCAGATCGGAAACCGGCAATAGCCCAACGCCGCCGGCGGGGACGGGAACCCTGCTGTCCGCCGAATCGTCGCGATTGTCGCCCATGACGAACAGGTGGTTCGGCGGCACAACCAGTTCCGGCATGTTGTCGAGGATGCCGAACGTCTGCTGCTTGAAGATGGGGTGCTCACGGCCGCCGGGGAGCGCTTCGACGAAACGCGATGCCGCCTGGCGCGAGCCATTCTCTTCCTCGGCCCAGCCCATACCATCGGCTTTAAGACCGACCGGCGCGCCATTGATCCACAGCCGCCCGTTGCGCATGGCGATGCGATCGCCGGGCAGCCCGACGACGCGCTTGACCCAGATTTGCGAGCGGTCGCCGGGCCAGCGGAACACCACGACGTCACCGCGTTGCGGCAGCGCCGCCAAAATGCGCGCGGTGTCGGGAAGCGTGATGTAGTTCGGCAGCGAGGCGGAGCTGTAGCCGTACGGGTATTTCGTCGCTACCAATTCGTCGCCGATCTGCAGCGTCGGCTCCATGGAGCCGGACGGCACATAATACGGCTCGGCAATGGCCGTCTTTGCGGCGATGGCGATCACAACGATAACCGCCACGTCGAGGACGCTTCTGAGCCAACGTCGCATTGACGGAATCTCTTGCGCGGCGCCGCCGCGGCCAATGCCGGTCATCCCGTCCCCCCAACAGTGATGCGGTCGATGCGCAGCGTCGGTTGGCCGACGCCGACCGGCACGCCCTGGCCGTTCTTCCCGCAGGTGCCGATGCCGTTGTCGAGCTTAAGGTCGTTGCCGACCATCGAGACACGGTGCAGGTCGGTCGGGCCGTTGCCGATCAGCATGGCGCCTTTGATCGGCGCACCGACTTTGCCGTTCTCGATACGGTAGGCCTCGGTGCACTGGAACACATATTTGCCCGACGTGATGTCGACCTGCCCGCCGCCGAAATAGGTGGCGTAGATGCCGTTCTTGACCGAGGCGATGATCTCGCCCGGCTCGCGCGCGCCGGCGAGCATGTAGGTGTTGGTCATGCGCGGCATCGGCACATGGGCAAAGCTCTCGCGCCGGCCGTTGCCGGTCGGTTTCATGTCCATGAGCCGCGCATTCTGCCGGTCCTGTATGTAGCCGACCAGAATGCCGTCCTCGATCAGCACGGTGCGGTTGGTCGGCGTGCCTTCATCGTCGATCGAGAGCGAGCCGCGGCGGCGCGACATGGTGCCGTCGTCGACCACGGTAACGCCCTTGGCCGCGACCTGTTGTCCCATCAGCCCGGCAAAAGCCGACGTCTTCTTGCGGTTGAAGTCGCCTTCCAGCCCATGCCCGACTGCCTCGTGCAGCATGACGCCGGGCCAGCCCGGGCCGAGCACGACGTCCATCTCGCCCGCGGGCGCCGGCACCGCTTCGAGATTGACCAGCGCCTGACGGATCGCGTTGTCCACCGCGCCCTGCCACGCATCGGCGGCGATGAAGCGCTCGTAACCCTCGCGGCCGCCATAGCCATCACTGCCGGTTTCCTGGCGGGTGCCGTCGCCGACAACGACCGAAACATTGACGCGAACCAGCGGCCGCACGTCGCGATAGGTCTCGCCGTCGCTGCGCAAGATTTCCACCGCCTGCCAGGTCGCGCCGAGGCTCGCCGTCACCTGCCGCACGCGCGGATCCTTGGCGCGCGCATAGGCGTCGATAGTTTGCAGGAGCTGCGCTTTGGCTTCAAAGGACGGAGCGCCGAGCGGACTATCGTCACTGTAGAGTTTCACATTGCTGCGGGCCGGCGGCTCGGCGTAACGGCCGCCATAGCCGCCCTTGACCGCGCGCACCGCGTCCGCGGCCCGTTCAATCGCCGCCTCCGATACGTCAGAGGCATGCGCATAACCGACCGCCTCGTCCTTCACGGCGCGCAGCCCAAAACCCTGCGACGTATCGTAGGTCGCCTGTTTAAGCCGGCCGTTGTCGAATGTCAGCGCCTCGGCCTGGCGGTATTCGAGAAAAAGTTCGCCGTCATCGGCGCCGTCGAGGCCGCGGGATATGATTTTGGCCAAGCGCGGCCGGTCGAGTCCGGCGCGATCGACGAGCGAGATGGGACCACTGGTCATTGCAGTTTCCTGAGGCAGGCGTTGGATTGAGCCCTTACATAATCGCTAAGCAGCCGGCCGGCGAGGGGCACTCAATCGCGCTTAGCGATTCCGGCCCTGGCGATAACGTCGCCCCATTTGGCGATGTCGGCTTTCATACGCGCCGTCATATCCTGCGGCGTGCTCCAGCGCATGGCCATGCCCATGCGAGCGGCCTTGCCCTGAACGTCAACGTCGGGGATGACATTCTTCATGGCAGCGTTGAGCGTCGCGACGATGCTCGGGGGCGTGCCGGCGGGAACGGAAAGCCCGTTCCAACTGGTGACCTCGTAATTTTTGATCCCACTTTCGATGACGGTCGGAACGTCGGGCAAATAGACGGTGCGTTGCAAACCGGCGGAGGCCAGCGCGATGAGCTTCTTGTCCGCGAGCAGACCGCTCACTGCGGCGTAAAACTCGAAGGCGACATCGACGTCGCCGCGCATCACCGCGCCCGCCATGTCGGGCGAGGTGCGAAACGGCACGATCGCGGCTTTGATGCCGGTCGTGCTGGTGAAAAGTTCGGCAGCCAGATTCTGCGTGCTGCCCGGATTGATGGTGCCGAAATTGAGCTTGCCCGGATTGGCGCGGGCGGCGGCGATCACGTCCTGCACCGAATGCAGCGTCGATCCGGCCCGCGTGACCAGCAGCACGTCGAAGAAGGCGACGGTCGAGACCGACGCGAAGTCGGCGAGAATGTTGTACGGCAGCGATTTGAACAAGTCGGCGGCGATGGCGTTGTTATTCCCGGTCATCAACAGCGTGTAGCCGTCGGGCGCGGCGGCGGCGCCGGCTTGCGCGGCGACGATGCCGCCGGCGCTGGGACGGTTCTCGATCACGAATTGCTGCTTCAGGCGCTCCGATAACTTCTCGCCAAGAATGCGCATGCCGACGTCGGCGACGCCGCCGGCTCCATACGGCACGATCAACACGACAGGATGATCTGGATAATGACTTTCCGCCCGGCCCGGTGCGGCGGCCAACAGCGCAATGGCGGCGGCCACCAGCATGATGGCAATCACTGTCGCGTTGCGACGATTTGCGCTCATGAGCTTTCCGCAGGCCGTAATTATAGCCCGCGATCCGGGCTGCAAAATCTACGGCAACGCGTCGTAACCGTCGCCGAATCCTTTCAGGCTCATGGGGAAGCCGATGCCCTCCTCGGGAGTCTGAAAGATGATGAAGGTCGAGGTTTTGCCGGTGCGCAATTTGCCGATCAGGTTGTCGTCCATGACCACTTCGGCGACGCAGCCATTGGGCAGGCAGCGGACGAAGCCGGCCCGGCCAACATCCTGGTTGTCGATCTTAAGACCCAGCCCCGATGGCAGCAGCACGCCGAGCGGCGCCACCACGCGCATCAGGCGGCTCTTCTGATCCGACGTCTTGAGCACGATAACGGTCAGGCCGACATTGGGCCGGTCTTCGGCCGTTACGCTCTGCATCAAAGCGCATTGCTGACTCTGAGCGCCGGGTGGCGTGTCGCAGCGGATTTGCCAATCGCCGTGCACCGACTGGACCGCGCCCTGTGCCCAAGCTTGACCGATCAAGGCTTGCCGGCAGCATGCCAAAGCCATGAAGACGACGGCGCAGACAAAGCCACAGGCCAATGGCCGCATCCGCCATCCGCCATCGATTTTCGCCATGATCATGTTCCCCTGATCAGCCGAAAAGCCGCCCCTCGCGGGCTTGCAATGCACGCCAAGCGCGCGCGAATCACTGGCGCAGGCCGCGCGCCGCGCGAGGCTTGCGTACATGGTGAGCCTGCGGTGTCAAGTTGACCCAAATCAAGGCATTGTGGCTGCGCCAAGGTGGAGGAAGCGGGTTTGGCGGTCGTTGTCGCCGCACCCGAATGATGCCATCCACGGCTGCGACCATCGCTGCTTAAGAGTGCATTGCAGCAGACGCCGATTTGTGGTTTGGAGAAACCGGGATTCCCCTATCCCGCCGATGCCTGCGAAGGACTTGACGGTCGTGGTGCAAGTCCTGCCGGAAGCAAGGCGGCGCCACGCCGTTGCGATCTGCGCTGATGCGGGGTTTGCGTTCATCGCGGACGGTCTGGCCAAGATCAGAAACAGGGAGCAGAACGAGACATGAAAGTGTTCTCACGCTTGACTGCCGCTGCGTCGATCGCCGGTGCTTTGCTGGCGAGCGCGGGGACGGCGTTCGCCGGTCTCGGCCAGCCGTCGCCCTGGCAAATGGACCTTCAAGATTCTGCGTCGCCGGTGATGCAGCAGATCGCCGACTTCCATTATTTCCTGCTCTGGGTCATTGGGGTGATTTCGGCCTTCGTTCTGGCACTGCTTCTGATCATTATTGTGCGCTTCAATGCGCGCGCCAATCCGACCGCGTCGCGGACCACGCACAACACCCCGATCGAGATCCTCTGGACCATCGTGCCGGTCATCATCCTGGCGGCGATTGCCGTGCCGTCGTTCCGGCTCCTGTTCGTGGAGCTCGACGTGCCGCATCCGGACCTTACGGTGAAGGCGACCGGCAAACAGTGGTTCTGGAGCTACGCCTATCCCGATAACGGCAATTTTGAATTCGACTCGCTGATGGTTCAGACCAAGGATCTCAAACCCGGCGAGCCGCGGCTGCTCACGGCCGATAACGACATGGTCGTGCCGGTGAACAAGGTCGTGCACGTGCTGGTGACCGGCGCCGACGTTATCCACTCCTTCGCGGTGCCGTCATTCGGCATTCGCATTGACGCCGTTCCCGGCCGCATAAACGAAACCTGGTTCAAAGCGACCACGACGGGAATGTTCTACGGCCAGTGCTCCGAGCTGTGCGGCAAGGACCATTCCTTCATGCCGATTGCGGTGCATGTGATGAGCGAGAGCGATTTCAATGCATGGGTCGCCCAAGCCAAGCAGAAATACTCCGCCGAGAATGGCGTTCCGCCGAATACATTCGCGGCGGCGGCCGCGCCGTCGTCGCAGTGACGACGGGAACGCAGAACGGACAGATAATGGGTGATCGCTAACGAGGGACTGGCAATGGACACGATGGTACACGCGGCGCACGGCGACGAAGGCGAGCACGCCATTCCGCACGGCTGGCGGCGCTTCGTCTATTCGACGAACCACAAGGACATCGGCACCATGTACCTGGTGTTCGCGCTGATTGCCGGTTTGGTCGGCGGTGCCATGTCGATCGCGATCCGGGCCGAACTGATGTACCCCGGCATCCAGATTTTCCACGAGACTCATACCTACGATGTGTTCGTCACGGCGCACGGCCTGATCATGATCTTCTTCATGGTCATGCCGGCGATGATCGGCGGCTTCGGCAACTGGATGATCCCGCTGATGATCGGCGCGCCGGACATGGCGTTCCCGCGCATGAACAACATCTCGTTCTGGCTGTTGCCGGCGTCGTTTAGCCTGCTGGTGATCTCGATGTTCGTCGAGGGCGAGCCGGGCACGCTCGGTGCCGGTACCGGATGGACACTGTACGCGCCGCTGTCGACCTACGGCCATCCCGGCCCGGCGATGGATTTCGTCATCCTGTCGATCCATCTCGCCGGCGCCTCGTCGATCCTGGGCTCGATCAACTTCATCACGACTATCTTCAACATGCGGGCACCCGGCATGACCCTGCACAAAATGCCGCTGTTCGTGTGGTCGGAACTTGTCACGGTCTTCCTCTTGCTGTTGTCGCTGCCGGTTCTCGCCGGCGCCATCACCATGCTGCTCACCGATCGCAATTTCGGCACCACCTTCTTCAATCCGGAAGGCGGCGGCGATCCGCTGTTGTTCCAGCACCTGTTCTGGTTTTTCGGCCACCCGGAAGTTTACATCCTCATTTTGCCGGGCTTCGGCATGGTCAGCCAGATCGTGGCGACGTTTTCGAAAAAGCCGATATTCGGCTATCTCGGCATGGCCTATGCGATGGTGTCGATCGGCGGCATCGGCTTCGTGGTGTGGGCGCACCACATGTACAATGTCGGCATGTCGGCGAGCGTCCAGGCCTATTTCATCGCCGCCACCATGGTGATTGCGGTGCCGACCGGGGTGAAAATATTCTCCTGGATCGCCACGATGTGGGGGGGCTCGGTCGAGTTCAAGACGCCGATGTTGTGGGCGATGGGCTTCATTTTCCTGTTCACCATCGGCGGCGTGACCGGCGTCGTCCTGGCCAATGCCGGTGTCGATCGCGAGCTGCACGGCACCTACTATGTCGTGGCCCATTTCCACTATGTGCTCTCGCTCGGCGCCGTGTTCGCCATCTTCGGCGGCTGGTACTACTGGTTTCCCAAGATCACCGGCTACATGTACAGCGAGGCCATCGGCAAGCTGCACTTCTGGCTGACCTTCATCGGCGTCAACATCGTGTTCTTCCCGCAGCACTTCCTCGGGCTCGCCGGCATGCCGCGCCGCTATGTCGATTATCCCGATGCGTTTGCCGGGTGGAATTATGTTTCCTCGATCGGCTCGTATATCTCGGGCTTTGGCACGCTCGTGTTCTTCTTCGGCCTGGCGCTGGCCTTCATCAAGAAGGAGCGGGCGGCGGCCAATCCCTGGGGCGCCGGCGCAACCACGCTGGAATGGACGCTGCCGTCGCCGCCGCCGTTCCACCAATATGATACGCTGCCGTTGATCCGATGAGCCTTACGCTTGCCCGCGTCGAGCCCAGCATTGCTGGCGTCGGCGATTACATCGAGCTGATGAAACCGCGGGTGATGTCGCTCGTGGTGTTCACGGCGCTGGTCGGGCTTCTGGTCGCGCCCGGCCATGTCCATCCGGTGATCGGGTTGACCGCGCTGATCTGCATCGCGGTCGGCGCCGGCGCCGCGGGCGCGCTCAATATGTGGTACGACGCCGACATCGACGCGCGCATGGCGCGCACGGCGGGACGGCCGATCCCGCGCGGTCGCGTCACGCCCGGCGAGGCCGCCGGCTTCGGCTTGACGCTTGCGGTCTTCTCGGTCGTATCGCTCGGGCTATTGGTGAACGTGCTGGCGGGGGCGCTGCTCGCCTTCACCATCTTCTTCTACGTCGTGATCTACACCATCTGGCTCAAGCGTTCGACGCCGCAGAACATCGTCATCGGCGGCGCCGCCGGCGCGCTGCCGCCGCTCATCGGCTGGACCGCGGTGACCGGCAGCGTCGCGGTCGAGCCAATCGTTCTCTTTCTCATCATCTTCTTCTGGACGCCGCCGCATTTCTGGGCGCTGTCGCTTTACCGCGCCGAGGATTATGCGCGCGCCGGGGTGCCAATGCTGCCGGTTGTCGCCGGCGCGCGGGAAACCCGCCGCCAAATCCTGCTCTATACGCTGATCCTGGCGCCGCTCGGTATCGCGCCCTGGCTGCTCGGCTATGCCGGCCCGCTCTATGGAATCGTCGCCGCGGCGACCGGCGCGATCATGATCGCCCTGGCGTTTCGCATTCGCGCCGAGGACAAGGCCAATACCGCGAGCAAGCAAATGTTCGCGTTCTCGATCCTCTACCTGTTCCTGCTGTTCGCAATGCTGTTGGTCGATCGGATGTCGGGGCTAGTGTTCGGCCATTTCGCGCTATGACAACGGTAACTAATCCGGTGGACGACTTCACGAAGCGATTCATGGGCGATCCCCCGCCGCGGCCGGCGTGAAACTGACCGAGCAGCAGCTGCGCGCGCGCCGCGCGCGGTCGATCGCGATTGCAGTGTCGCTCGGCCTGTTGGTGCTGCTGTTCTATATCGTGACGCTGGTGAAGGGCCCGGGCGTGCTGCACGACTGACCCAAGTAATCTGACCCAGGTAAACTAACCCAAGCAATACGTACGAAGCCCAATGTGACGACCTGAAATGACGTGACAGCCGTGAGCATCCAGACCCATTTGCCGCACAAGTCCCGCGATTTCGCCGTCGCTTTCGCCTGCGGCGTCTTCGTCGCAGCGATGGTGGGCGTTTCCTACGCGGCGGTGCCGCTTTATTCCTGGTTCTGCCACGCCACCGGTTTCGGCGGCACCACGCAGGTGGCGCATGCGCTGCCGCGGCGCGAGCTATCCGGCCGCCTCGTTACGGTGCGCTTCGATTCCAACGTCGCCCCCGGCTTGGCCTGGAACTTCGAGCCCGAGCGCCGGACCATCGACGTGCATCTTGGCGAGGTGGTGACGGTCTATTATTCGGTGACCAACCAGACCGCGCGCGTCACCACCGGCCAGGCCGGCTACAATGTGACGCCGCCGACCGCCGGCATCTACTTCGAAAAGATCAATTGCTTTTGCTTCACTCGGCAGACCATGAAGCCGGGCGAGAAGCGCGACATGGCGGTGGTGTTCTACATCGACCCCAAGCTCGCCAAGGATTCCGAGCAGGACACGCTGACCAACATCACGCTGTCCTACACCTTCTATCCGGTGAACGATCCGCGGCCTGCGGTCGTCGAAGGCGCAATTTCGCAGAAGTCGGGGCATATCTGACGTTAGGCAACGAAACGGCGCGGGCGGCCGAATCGTCGCGCCAAGGTGGAGAAGATGACGATGGCTGATGTGGCACACGCCAAACCGCACCACGATTACCACCTGGTCAATCCCAGTCCGTGGCCGGCGATCGGCGCGACCTCGGGATTCGCTGTGGCCGTCGGACTGATCCTGTGGATGCATCAGATGGTCGCTTACGCGCCGGTCATCATGGGCGCCGGCGTCATCGGCATCGCCTACACCATGATCGGCTGGTGGCGCGATGTGATCCACGAGGCCGAATTCGAGGGCGATCACACCCGCGTGGTGCAGATATCGCACCGCTACGGCATGATCTTATTCATCGCTTCCGAGGTGATGTTTTTCGTCGCCTGGTTCTGGGCCTATTTCAACACCGCATTATTTCCCGACGAATTTCGTGACGTCGCGCGGATTGCCTATACCGGGGGCGTCTGGCCGCCCAAGGGCGTCGAGACGTTCGATCCCTGGCATTTCCCGCTGCTCAATACGCTGATTTTGCTTACGTCCGGCACCACGGTTACCTGGGCCCATCACGCGCTGCTCGAGAACGACCGCAAGGGCCTGGTCTGGGGCCTCGCTCTCACCATCGCACTGGGCCTGAGCTTCACCTGCGTGCAGGCCTGGGAATACATGCACGCGCTGTTTCACTATTCCGGCAACATCTATGGCGCCACCTTTTTCATGGCGACCGGCTTCCACGGCGCTCACGTTATCATCGGCTCGATCTTCCTGATCGTGTGCTTGTTCCGCGCCGTGGCCGGCCAGTTCAAGCCGACGCAGCACCTCGGCTTCGAGTTTGCCGCCTGGTACTGGCATTTCGTCGACGTGGTGTGGCTGTTCCTGTTCGCCTGTATCTATGTGTGGGGCGGCGGGCCGCAGCCTGGATAGCTGATTGCGTTTCCCGGAAGCGGTGCAGCGCCATAAGCGCGGTTACGCGCGTCTTTGACGCGCTATGGCGATGCACCACAGTTCGGGGGGATCGCCATATACTCATCGTCTGGAACGATCACGGCTCTTGCAGCACGTTACGCCGCTGCGCTTTGTGCTTCACTGCGCCCGGGAGGCAGGAACATGATCGCCACACTCTCAGGGGCAATTCGTGCTGGCCTACGCTGCCGCTGCCCGCGCTGCGGTACGGGCAAACTGTTCCAGGGATTTCTGACGTTACGACCGCGGTGCGAGGTGTGCGAGCTCGACTACGGTTTCGCCGATTCCGGGGACGGACCGGCGGTGTTCATCATGTTCCTGGCCGGCGCCATCGTCGTTGGCCTTGCGCTCATCACCGAGGTTCTCTACCAGCCGCCTTATTGGGTTCACGCGGCGCTGTGGCTGCCGCTGATCCTTATCCTCACGCTCGGTCCGCTGCGGCCGATGAAGGGCTTGATGATCGCCCTGCAATATCACCACAAGGCCGCGGAAAGCCGCTTTGGCGGCGGCGTGCCATGAGTACACATAGCAACAAGCGGCGATCATGGGTCGGTTTGCTCATCCCCGCCCTGCTCGCGTTTGTCGTTCTCGTCGGGCTCGGCACCTGGCAGCTTCAGCGCAAGGCCTGGAAAGAAGGGCTGATCGCTACACTTACCGAGCGGCTCGCGGCGCCGCCCGAGGCGCTGCCGGCCGCAAACGCCTGGCCGCGGCTCGATCAAGCGACTGACGAATACCGCCGGGTCAAGTTCACCGCCGTATTCGATCACAGCCGCGAGGCGCTGGTGTTTGCCGCGGCGACGGCATTCCGCCCCGATGTCTCCGGCCCGGGCTATTGGGTCTTCACGCCGGCGCATCTCGACGATGGCTCCGTGGTGATGGTCAACCGCGGCTTTGTTCCCGATGGCCGCAAAGACCCGAAAACGCGGCCGGGCGGGGAAATTTCCGGGTCGATCGACATCTTTGGCGCGATGCGCTGGCCGGACGCCCGGCATTGGTTCACACCCAATGACGACCCAGCGCACAATCTCTGGTTTGCGCGCGATCCGGCGGGGATTGCGACCGCCAAAGGGATCGGCGGAGAACTGCATTCCCTGGCGCCATTTTACGTCGAGCAGGAGTTGCCGGCGCCGCCCGGCGGCTTACCGCAGCCTGGCAGGCTCGTCGTCAGCTTCCCGGACAACCACCTGCAATATGCGCTCACCTGGTTCGGCCTGGCGGCCGTGCTGGCCGGGGTGTTCGTGTCCTGGGCCTTCATATCCGGCCGTCGGGACGACGCTGGTGCAGCTTTTTAGGGACTATTTCGGCTCCCTTGGCGTTCCCTGTGAAGCCATTTAGTGTGGTGGTGGTTCCGGCGCTACGACCGGCCCATCGGCCAGATAAAGCGTTCAGAATCAATATCTTAGTTCTTTTCACCGGTACCGTCGCCGGCGGCAAGGGAATGTCAGTTGCACTATGTCTCGACCAGGGGCGAGGCCCCGTCGCTCGGCTTTGCCGAGGCCATGCTCGCGGGTCTCGCCCGCGATGGCGGCCTCTATGTGCCGGAAACCTGGCCGCGCCTCGAGCCACAGGTGATCGCCGGCTTCGCCGGTCGTTCCTATGCCGAGGTCGCGGTCGAGGTGATCCGGCCGTTCACCGCCGATTCCGTCAGCGAAACCGATCTCGCCCGCATGGCGCGCGAGGCCTACGGCAATTTTCGCCACCCCGCCGTTGCGCCGTTGACCCAGCTCGGCGCCAGTACCTTCGCGCTCGAACTATTCCATGGGCCGACGCTGGCGTTTAAGGATCTGGCGATGCAACTTTTGGCACGGTTGATGGACCATGCGCTGGCCGCGCGCGGCGAGCGCCGCACCATCGTCGTCGCTACCTCCGGTGATACCGGCGGCGCCGCCGTCGAGGCATTCCGGGATCGCGCTCAGGTCGACGTCGTCGTGCTGTTTCCGCACCGCCGCATTTCCGAGGTGCAGCGGCGCATGATGACGACGGCTAACGCCGCCAATGTCAGCGCCATCGCCGTCGAAGGCACGTTCGACGACTGTCAGGCCATCGTGAAGGGGCTGTTCAATCATCACGCCTTTCGCGATCAAGTTCGCCTGTCCGGCGTGAATTCGATCAATTGGGCGCGTATCGTCGCCCAGGCGGTCTATTACTTTACTGCTGCGGTATCGCTCGGCGCGCCGGCGCGCAGAGTCGCTTTCACGGTGCCGACCGGCAATTTCGGCGACATCTATGCCGGCTACGTGGCGGCGCGCATGGGGTTGCCGATCGACCGGCTGGTCATCGCCACCAATGTCAACGACATTTTGGCCCGCACGCTTGCGACCGGCAGCTATGAGCCGCGCGATGTCGTGCCGACGACCTCGCCGTCGATGGACATCCAGGTGTCGTCGAATTTCGAGCGCTTGTTGTTCGACGCCTATGATCGCGACGCGAGCGCGATCAGGGCGCTGATGGCCTCGCTTCAACAGTCGCGGCGGTTCACGCTCTCGGCGCGCGCTTTGTCCCACATTCGCGCGCTGTTCTCCGCTGACCGCGCCGACGAGGACGAAGTCGCGGCGACGATCCGCACGGTCAGGCGCGAGACCGGCAATTTCGTCGATCCGCATACCGCGGTCGGCATAGCGGTGGCGGAAAAGGAAAAGCGCGAGCCTGCGGTGCCCATGGTGGTGCTGTCGACCGCGCATGCCGCGAAATTTCCCGATGCGGTCGAACGAGCCTGCGGCGTGCGGCCGCAACTGCCGGAATGGTTGTCCGAGATCAGTCAACGGCCGGAGCGCGTCACCGTGCTGCCGGCAGACCAGTCAGCGGTCGAACGGTTCATCCTGCAAACGAGCCGTGCCGCGCAGGAAGGAGCGGCGGCATGAGTGTTGAGGTGACGACCTTGAAATCCGGCATCAACGTGGTGACCGACGCGATGCCGCATCTCGAGACCGCCTCGCTCGGCGTCTGGGTCAATTCCGGCAGCCGCGACGAACGCCGCGACGAACACGGCATTTCCCATTTCCTCGAACATATGGCGTTTAAGGGCACGCGCCGGCGCACGGCGCGGCAGATTGCCGAGGAGATCGAGGCGGTGGGCGGCGACCTCAATGCGGCAACCGGCGCCGAGAGCACCGCTTACTATGCGCGCGTGCTCAAGGCCGATGTGCCGCTCGCGCTCGACGTACTCGCCGATATCCTCTCCGAGCCGGCCTTCGACCGCGAGGAGCTTCTGCGCGAGCAGAACGTCATCGTTCAGGAAATCGGCGCCGTCGCCGACACGCCGGACGATCTGATCTTCGAGCATTTGCAGGTCATGGCTTTCCCCGACCAGTCGCTCGGCCGCTCGATCCTGGGCACGGCGAAAACCGTGCGCTCGTTCGATGACGGCAAATTGCGCGACTATCTCGGCAGGAACTATCGCGCACCGGACATCGTGGTAGCCGCCGCCGGCGCCGTCGAGCACAAGGCCGTGCTTGCCGAGGTGGAGAAGCGGTTCGCGAGCTTCAACGGCCCCGCCGGGCCGGTGCCGGAGCTGGCGCGCTTCGGCGGCGGCACCCATGTCGAGAAGCGTGAGCTGGAGCAGGTGCACATCGCGCTGGCGCTTCCTGGCGTATCGATCGTCGATCCCGACCTTTACAGCCTGCAGGTCTTCACCAACGTCCTTGGCGGCGGCATGTCGTCCCGGCTGTTCCAGGAAGCGCGCGAACGGCGCGGGCTGTGCTATTCGATCTATTCGTTCCACGTGCCGTATTCCGACATCGGCATGTTCGGCCTTTACGCCGGCACCGATGCCGCGGACACCTCGGAGCTGATGCGGCTTATTGTCGACGAAATCGCCTCGACTGCCGAAACCATTTCCGAGCCGGAGGTCGCGCGCGCCAAGGCGCAGATGAAGGCCGGCTTGCTAATGGCGCTGGAAAGCTCCGGCGCTCGCATCGAGCAACTGGCTCGCCAGATGATCACGCGTGGCCGGCCGATCCCGCTCGACGAATTGGTAGCGAAAGTCGAAGCCGTCACGGTCGAGAGCGCACGCGCCGCCGGCCGCGCGCTATTGGCGCGCGGCAAGCTTGCGACGGCCGTGCTAGGGCTCGGCTCTGGGCTTGAAAGTGCGGCAGCGATTGCCGAGAGTTTGACCCGCCGGGCCGCATGACCAACCGCTGTTGAATCCCGCGTTATGGCGTTCTTTCGCACCATCAACTTCAGCGAGCCGTTGCCGAACATCGAAGGCGACGGCGTCGTGCTGCGCACGCCGCAGTTGACGGACTTCGACGAATGGGCGGCGCTGCGCGAGACGAGCCGGGACTTTCTCACTCCTTGGGAGCCGACCTGGCCGGACGACGACCTGACCCGCGGCGCGTTCCGGCGTCGGATCAAACGCTATGCCGAGGATCTGCGGACCGACCAGGGCTACGCTTTTCTGATCGCCCGCTATGCGGATGGGGCGCTAGTCGGCGGATTGACGTTGGCGAATATCCGCCGCGGCGTCGCTCAGGCCGGCAGTCTCGGCTACTGGATGGGTTTGCCTTTCGTGCGGCAGGGCTACATGACGGCAGCGGTGCACGCCGTCATTCCATTCGCTTTCGCGAGCTTAAGGCTGCATCGCGTCGAAGCGGCCTGTATCCCGAGCAATACCGGCTCGATCAAGCTTCTGGAGAAAACCGGCTTCACGCGCGAGGGCTACGCCCGGGAATATCTCTGCATCAACGGCACCTGGCAGGATCACTTGCTTTATGCGCGTCTGAAGGACGCGCCGAAATCTTGACGGTGCCGACTCTTAACCAAGCCGATGGCTCCGCCTTGGGATGGCCACGGTTGGCTTGTTATAAGATCGAGGGGATCGCAAGTTCGGCGATGCAACGGGGAATGCGGCGGGACTTCCATCAGAGACGCCTGTTTAGTCGCGTACCGGCGGCGGCGTTGCTCGCGCTTGCGTTTCTTTTGCCCGGATGCAGCGGCCGCACCAGCACATTCGGCGGACCCGCCACAACCGCCACAACCGCCACAGCCGCGACAACGAACGCTTCGGCGCCGCCGCCATCCGCCCCGCCGCCGGTGGCGGCCGCTCCGTCGCCGGTGTCGGCCGCCGCGTCGCCGAGTTCGCCCTCGCTAAAAGATAAGATCGAGAATTTCTTCTCGACCGCGGGCAAGGCGCACGATCCGCGTCCAGTCGTCAACACACAGCAGGCCAATGTCGATTGCCCCTTGCTCGACATCCGCCGGGGCGCGGCCACATTGACCATTCCACAGCCGCCGCCGGACGGCAGCAACGACGCGATGTCGCTGAAATATCAAGGCTCGTTCGTCCGCGCCGCGCGCGATTGCAAAGTCGTGGGCAATCAACTGGTGATGAAGATCGGCGTGCAAGGACGCCTGATCGTCGGACCAGCCGGCGGGCCGGGCGAGGTCGACGTGCCGTTGCGGCTCGCCATCGTCGACCAGCCGACATCCGGTGCGAAAACGATCCTCACCAAGCTCATCCGGATTCCAGTGGCGGTTACATCCACCGACACTGGCGCAACGTTTGCTCATATCGAGGACAACTTCGCCTTCCCGCTACCGTCGTCCGCCGAACTCGACAATTACATCGTCTATATCGGCTTTGATCCTATCGGCGCCGAGGAAGAGGATCGGACGAAATTACGGCCGGCAGCCCGGATCAAACCGAAGCCAAAGCCGAAGCCGAAGCTTAATCCGAACGCGCCGACGGGCTGATCTCTGTCCGCTCACCACCCGCGCAAGTCGGCGATCGTGCTCTTCAACGCCCGCATGTCGGCGACGATGCAGCGGGCCCCGGCGGTAATAAGTTCGGAGGCAAGCGTGCCGGGCGTGGCGCTGCCGCCGACGAAGCCGATCGGTACCATGCCCGCCGCCGCCGCGGCACCGATGCCCGGCGCCGAATCTTCGACCACGATGCAGTCGCGCGGATCGACCTGATTGCGTGCGGCGGCGAGCAGGAACAGGCCGGGCGCCGGTTTGCCGTTGCGCACGGCACTCGCCGAATACAGACGCGTCTCGAAAAAGCGCAACAGCCCGGTGACTTCGAGGCTGGTGCGGATACGATCGGCCGGCGAGGATGACGCCACAGCCTTGGCGCCGCGAATCCATGTCACGGCGTGAATGGCGTGGGCGACGGGACGCAACTCCGCGCGCAACTGCTGCAGCGTTTCCGCCGCAACGCGCGCTGAAAAATCGGACGGCAGCGCTCTGCCGGTCGCTGCCTCGACTGCAGCGAATATGTCGGCTGGCCGGCGGCCGTGAAATCGGCGCATCACCGTTTCGATGGTCAGCAGCAAGCCGACCCGCCGGAACGCTTGCGCGAGAACCTTGGCGGCAATCGGCTCGCTGTCGACAAGCACGCCGTTACAATCGAAGATGACCATTGGTCCCTCCGATGGTTCGGCCACGAAACGTGGAACTGTCCAGTGTTCCAGGGAAGTGCAGAATGAGGATACCGTTCGGCGCGTTCACGCAAAGAGCATCGACGCACCGGCTTGCAATTATGCACAGGAATCCGACTCAATTCACAATCAGAAATCAATTCATCAGCCGAAATTACGCGATGCGCCGGCTTGCGCATCTGCTTAATTGAATTTTTGTTTGATGTCCGCAATGCCTCGCGCCAGTAAATCCTCCGCGATCTTGCCCTTGGCGGCCACGGCGAGGATTTTCTCGGCAGCGGCGACCGCGGCTTCCGCGGCGGCGGAGCGTACGTCGGCCAGCGCTTGAGACTCGGCCTGGGCGATCTTCGCCTCCGCCATTTTGGTCCGGCGCGCGACAAAATCTTCCGCTTTGGCCTTGGCCTCGGCGGCCAGACGCTCGGCTTCGGCGCCGGCGCCGGCAATGATAGCCTCGGCCTCGGCTTCCGCCTCGCGTGCCTTGCGCTCGAATTCGGCCAGCAAGGCTTGGGCTTCGCTCTTCAACCGCAGCGCCTCTTCCAGCTCGCTCTTGATGCGCGCTTGGCGCGCATCAAGCGAGTTGATCACCCTGCGATGCGCGCCGACATAAGCGAGCAGACCGACGAAGAAGAGAAAGGCAATGGCGACCCAGGTTTCAGGAGCAGGCATCGGTGCGCCTCATAATCTCAACGTTTGACGACGTCGCGCACGGCGGCGGCGACGTCCTGGTTGGCGGGGGCTTGCCCGATCAATCGTTCCACGATCGCCGATGCGGCGTCCACCGCGATCGCGTGAACATTGCCCATGGCGGCGGTGCGCGTCCGCGCGATCGATTGCTCCGCCGCGGCGAGCTGCTCGTGCAGCTGCGCTTCCAGCCGCTTGTGCAGTTCCTCGGCTTCCCGCGCTTGCTTTTCCCGTGTCGCGCTCGCGATCCGTTGCGCCCGCGCCCGGGCGTCGGCGAGCGCCTTCTCATAAGCCGCATGCGCTGCGTCGGATCGCTCCTTGTAGCCGTTTGCGGCGGCGAGATCGTCGGCGATGTGCTTGGCGCGCGCCTGCAGGATCGAACCGATGCGCGGCAGCGCCACCTTCGACATAATGACGTAGAGCAGGACGAAAGTCAGCGCCAGCCAGATCAGCTGAGACGGAAAGTTCTCGGTCTGAAACGGCGGGAACGAATTATGTCCCGCAGGCACCTCGGCGGCGGTGGTCGGCATGAGCGGAAGGTCTTACAACCCGAACAACAGGAGCAATGCGATCAACAGCGAGAAAATGCCGAGCGCCTCGGTGATGGCGAAGCCGAAGATCAGATTGCCGAACTGCCCCTGCGCGGCGGAGGGATTGCGCAGCGCAGCCGCCAGGTAGTTGCCGAAGATGATGCCCACGCCGACGCCGGCGCCGCCCATACCGATACAGGCGATACCGGCACCGATGTATTTTGCGGCGGTCGGATCCATGACAAAGCTCCTTTTCGTTTGGTGCAGATTTCGAGCCGTCAATGGCCCGGGTGGATCGCATCGTTGAGATAGATGCAGGTGAGAATAGCGAACACATAGGCTTGCAGGACCGCCACCAGGAGTTCGAGCGCGAACAGCACCACTACCATCGCGAACGGCAGCACCGCGCCGAACCAGCCGAGCGCGCCGAAACCGGCGAGCATGATGATGAAGCCGGCAAAGACCTGCAGCGTGATGTGGCCGGCCAGCATGTTGGCGAACAGACGTACGCTATGCGACAGCGGCCGGGTCAGAAACGATAGCACCTCAATAACGACGATGGCCGGCAAGATATAGCCCGGCACGCCCGACGGCACGAACAGCTTGAGAAAGCGCAGGCCGTGCCGGTAGAAGCCGTAGCTAACGACGAGAAAAAACACGGTGAGCGCCAGCGCCGCGGTCACGATCAACTGACTCGTTACCGTAAACGCAAAGGGGATGAGCCCGATCAGATTGGCAAACAGCACGAACATGAATAGCGTGAACACGAAGGGAAAGAACCGCATTCCTTCGGTGCCCGCCGAGCTGCGGACAGTGTTGGCGACGAATTCATAGGACATTTCCGCGATCGACTGCAGTCGCCCGGGCACCATGGCGCGCTGTGCGGTTGCGCCGATCAGCAGTGCCGAGACGACAAAGACGATGAGGAGCATGAACAGCGCGGAATTGGTGAAGGCGATGTTGTGACCGCCCATGCGCACGATCGGCATCATGTCGTGAATCTCGAATTGCTCGATCGGGTTGAGCTGCATGGTTCTCCGCCGTCATGCGCCGCAGCGCAATCTATCCTTCCTGGTCCTTGCCGAGGCCGGCATCGAACTTCGAGCCTGCCACGACCCCTGCGGACCGCATCACATTGAGCACGCCCGCGGCAAAGCCGAGCAACAGAAATACCATCAGCCCCCACGGCGCGATGCCAAGCCAGCGGTCGATCAGCCAGCCAAGACCGGCGCCGATCACCACGCCTGCGACGAGTTCGCTCGAGAGCCGGAAGCCCTTGGCGTAGCCGGATGCAGTCGTCGCCCGATCCGCACCAGCGTCGCCGGTTGCTTGTTCGGCGCGTTGGCGCGCCAAACCTTCGCCGAGCCGCTGGAGTCTCGCGGAGAGAGCGGCTTCATTGGTTTGCTGGTTGTCGTGCTCGCCGTTTTCGCGCGCGTCGCTCATGCTTTCGACACTCGCGGCTCGCAGCGATCGCGGCAGGCCCGCTCCTTGAAGCCGCGCGGACCATACTGACGTAGTTCCACCAAGTCAAGAAACCGCGGATTTGCGATAATACATTGAAATATCGATGGATATCGCCTCTGGAGCGGGCCTGCCGCGCGACCTTTGTTGTGCACTGCGAGACCGCACGAGAGCGTATAAGATGGCGGGCTTGCCGGTGACTCAATTCCGCAGTTCCCCACGCATGCGTCAGCCTCGCGCGAGTATCGGGATCAATACGGACGCCGGCGTAACGTTCTGGTGCGGGTTTTGGATTTGAAGATTATGAGCAAACTTTCCGCCGTTCACACCGCCCGCGTCGAGACCGTTGCGACCGCGTTGTTGACCGTGGCGACATCCGGCGAGGGCTTCTATGAGATCACACGCGATTTCGCGCACTTCCTCGAACAGAGCAAAGCGCGCCATGGCACGGTTCTGGTTTATCTCAAGCACACTTCGGCCTCGCTCGTGATCCAGGAAAACGCCGACGCCGACGTGCGCACCGATCTGGTCACCGCGCTCAAGCAACTGGCGCCGGCGCCGGGCGGCTGGCTACACGATGTCGAAGGACCGGACGATATGCCGGCCCATATTAAATCCATGCTCAACGGCGTGTCCTTACATGTGCCGGTCGTCGACGGCCGTTTAGGGCTCGGCATGTGGCAAGGAATCTTTCTGGCGGAACATCGTACACAGCCGCATCGACGCGAGGTCGTTCTACAATTTATCGGCTCCTGCCAATAGGTTAGGGCGACAATCCCGGCGCGGCGACACCCTGTCACACGAGCGCGATGACGGCTGTCATAAAACTGTAATCGACCGTGTGGAGTGATCGTTGCGCAACTCGCGTCTTAGCGGGAACCCGACTGCAATTCGCCTGCATCAGACGTCGAAACCGAGAAACCGAGGGAAGGTAGGCCGGCGCGCGTCGTTGACTCGTGTCGCCCGAAATCCCCCGAACAGGAGATAGGCCAGTGAAACATCTGAGAATGCTTGCCGTTGCCGGTATTATGGCCGCCACGGTGCTTCCAGCCTCGGCGGCCGAGATTACCGGCGCCGGCTCTACCTTCGTTTATCCGGTGCTCGCCAAATGGGCGGATGCCTACAAGAACGCGACCGGTGTCGGGCTGAATTATCAATCGATCGGCTCGGGCGGCGGCATCAAGCAGATTACCGCCAAGACCGTGACGTTCGGCGCCTCCGACATGCCGCTGACGCCGGAGGATGTCGACAAGAACCACTTTGTCCAGTTCCCAATCATCAACGGCTCGGTGGTGCCGCTCTTGAACCTGCCCGGCATCAAGCCGGGTGAGGTTACGCTCGATGGACCGACCATTGCCCAGATCTTCCTTGGCAACATCACCAAATGGAACGATCCGGCGATCGTGAAACTCAACCCCGGTGTCAAGTTGCCCGATACCGCAATCGCGGTGGTGCATCGCTCGGACGGTTCCGGCACTACCTTCATCTGGACCAACTTTCTGTCCAAGGTCAGTCCCGAGTGGAAACAAAAGGTCGGTGAGAATACCGCCGTCGAATGGCCGGTCGGCATCGGCGCCAAGGGCAGCGAGGGCGTATCGCAAAACGCGGCTCAGACAGTGGGCGCGCTCGGTTATGTCGAATATGCCTACGCCAAGCAGAACAACTTGACTTACGCCAAGATGATCAATGCCGCGGGCAAGACTGTGTCGCCGACGATGGAAGCGTTCCAAGCCGCCGCCTCCGGGGCCGATTGGACCAGCGCACCCGATTTTCACGTCATCATGACGAATGCGTCCGGCGACAAGTCCTGGCCGGTCGCCGGCTCGACGTTCATCCTCATGCAACAGACTCCCACCAGTGAAGCCGACTCGGCCACAGCCCTCAAGTTCTTCGATTGGGGTTACAAGCACGGCAAACAGATGGCAACGGACCTTGATTATGTTCCGATGCCGGACAGCGTGGTTGCGTTGATCGAAAAGACTTGGAAAGAGAAGATCAAGAGCTCCGACGGCAAGCCGGTCTACTAAAGCGGCGAGTGCGGGAAGAAGCCCTGTCCGCGCTGATTTGGAAGAGTGGTAGCCGGTTTTCCGAAAGAATCATGCGCTTTCAAGGCTAAGGCGTCATCGCTTCGGTTGAAGCGATGACGCTTTTGGCGCGCTTATCCGTTTGCGCCGCGAAACGGTCTTGCCAACAGGCGGGACATCGCTTGACTATCTCTCCGACGCGGACGGCAAAGGAGAGCGGATGCAAACCGGGGGGAGGCAGCCAGTGGTCGATCTTGCGTTGTCGGACCGGGGAGCGATTTCGGCCGCGGCCGGCGTGCGCACGAAAGCGCTCGATCGGATGCGGCTTGGCGACACCGTCTTTCGCCATCTGACGCGAGCCGCCATGATGGCAGTGTTATTGCTGCTAACCGGCGTCATCATCTCGCTCATCGACGGCGCGATCCCGGCGCTCAAGACGTTTGGCTTCGGCTTCCTGACGAGCCAGCGGTGGAATCCGGTCACCGACAATTTCGGAGCGTTGCCCGCCATCTATGGCACGATCCTGACCTCGTTTATCGCCATGCTGATCGCAGTACCGGTCGGTTTGATGATCGCCTTTTTCCTCACCGAGCTGTGCCCGCAATGGCTGCGGCGGCCGATCGGCATTGCGATCGAACTGCTTGCCGGCATCCCGAGCATCATTTACGGCATCTGGGGACTGTTCGTATTCGCCCCATTTCTGCAGGCGACATTGCAGCCTTTCCTGATCGATACGCTCGGCAATGCCCCCTTGATCGGCTCGCTGTTTTCCGGGCCGCCCTACGGTATTGGCGTGCTGACCTCGGGGCTGATCCTCGCCATCATGGTGCTGCCGTTCGTGACCTCGATCACGCGCGACGTGTTTGAGGCCGTGCCCAGCGTCCTCAAGGAGGCGGCTTACGGCGTCGGTTGCACCAGGTGGGAGGTAGTGCGCAACGTGGTGCTGCCCTACGCGAGGGTCGGCGTCATCGGCGGGATCATGCTCGGTCTCGGTCGGGCACTCGGGGAGACCATGGCGGTGACGTTTGTCATCGGCAATGCGCACCGGATTTCCGCCTCGGTGCTCGCACCCGGCACCACCATTTCAGCCACCATCGCCAACGAGTTCACCGAGGCGGTGGGCGATCTATACACTTCCGCGCTGATTGCGCTTGGTTTGATCCTGTTCGTCATTACCTTCATCGTGCTCGCAATAGCGCGCTACATGCTACTGCGCATCGAACGCCGGGTTGGGTGACGCCATGACGGAACCGGAAAAAATCTTGGCCTCGCGCTATTCCGGCCGCCGCCGCAGCGACGCCATAGCGACGGTGCTGGCATTCGCGGCAACGGCTTTCGGCTTGGGTTGGCTGGTGCTGATTCTGGGTGCGCTCTTGTGGAAGGGCTTTTCCGGTTTGTCGATCCAGGTCTTTACGCAAATGACGCCGCCGCCAGGCTCAAGCGGCGGGCTCCTTAATCCAATCTTGGGCAGCCTGATGCTCACTGTTCTCGCCGTCGTGATTGGCACGCCGATCGGGATCCTTGCCGGCACCTATATGGCTGAATATGGCCGCCATGATCGGCTGACCAGCGTGGTGCGTTTCATCAACGATATCCTGTTGAGCGCGCCCTCGATCGTTGTTGGGCTGTTCATCTACCAAGTCATGGTCGCGCCCATGGGACATTTCTCCGGCTGGGCGGGTGGCGTCGCGCTCGCCGTGCTCGTCATCCCCGTGGTGGTGCGCACGACCGAGGACATGCTGACGCTGGTGCCGAACGCGCTGCGCGAGGCGGCCACCTCGATCGGCCTGCCGCGTTCAATGTCGATCACGCGCATCTGCTATCGTGCGGCCCGCGCCGGCATGGTGACCGGGGTGCTGTTGGCGGTCGCCCGGATCACGGGCGAAACCGCTCCGTTGCTGTTTACCTCGCTCAACAACCAGTTCTGGAGCACCAACCTCAACGGACCGATTTCGAGCCTGCCGGTCATCATCTTCCAGTTCGCGCTCAGTCCGTATAAGGACTGGCAGGCGCTGGCCTGGACCGGCGCCCTCATCATTACACTCGCGGTGCTTGCGTTGAGTATCACCGCGCGCGCCCTCGTTCCGTCGGGAAAGCAATCGTAATCCTGAAAATTGGTAGGGGGGCTTCCGTCGATGATGTTTGTCGTCGGCAGCAGTGCTGCCGACGTGCCGATCGCTGACCGGGCTCGCGCCGCGATCGCCGCAGTTTGCGCCGCAGCACGATGCGCAGTGGACGGTGCCCGCACAGCGGCGGTAACATCCGCCGCGAACCGCGCGCCGGCGCGCGTACTGGGGCGGGCCATTGAGCCAGGCTGAGCTGCATCATCTGTTGATTGCCGACGATCATCCGCTGTTCCGCGGCGCGCTGCGCGAAGCGGTCAACGGGCTATTCGATCGCGTCGAAGTCGGCGAGGCCGGTACTTTCGAGGAAGTCACCGAACTCCTGGAACGCGGCGGCGAGGTCGAGCTGGTTCTGCTCGATCTGCGCATGCCTGGCGTGCGCGGCTTTTCCGGCCTGATGTATCTGCGCGCGCAATATCCCAGCCTGCCGATCATCGTCGTCTCGGCCAACGACGATCCAGCCGTGATCCGCCGCTGCATGGAATTCGGCGCGTCGGGCTTCATCCCCAAGACGCTCGGCGTCGAGGCGTTGCGCACGGCGATCGCCCGCGTGCTGCAAGGCGAAGTGTGGACGCCGCCCGATGTCGATCTCGCGCGCAGCGTGGACGCCGTCAGCGCCGCCATGATCGCGCGGCTGGCGACGCTGACGCCACAGCAGGTGCGGGTGCTGATGATGCTGTCGGGCGGCTTACTCAACAAGCAGATCGCCTACGAGCTCGGCGTGTCGGAGGCGACCGTGAAGGCGCATGTCTCCGCGATCCTGCAAAAGCTCGACGTCGAAAGCCGCACCCAGGCCGTCATTGCCGCCGGCAAGATCGAAGCCGGCCAATGGCCGCAGGTGCCGGCGCGGGATGGGTGAGGGTTACTCGGCCGCGACCCGCTGCACCCGCCACTGCGTGATCAGCGCCCGCAGGGAGGCGGGCTTGACCGGCTTGTGCAGGAGATGCGCGCCTTCGACGCGCGCCTCTTCGCGTACGTTCAGCGAACGGTCGGCGGTGATCAGGATCGCCGGCACGTAACGACCGAGGCGCCGGCGCAGTTCGGCGATTGCCGCAACGCCGTTGGCGCCGTCGAGGTGATAGTCGACCAGAAAGCCGTCGGGTTCGCGCCCGCTCGCATCGATCGCCGCCAGCGCTTCGGCGAGATCGGCGGCCCGCAACGTGCGGCAGCCCCAGCCGCCCAGCAGCGTCTCCATGCCGTCGAGTATGGCGCGCTCGTTGTCGATGCACAGCACGACCGTGCCGTCGAGCCGCCCAAGCTCGAGCCGCGGCACGGCGCGTAGTTTGGGCGCCGCAGTAGCATCGCCGGCGCACGGTACCCCGATCGAGAAGCGCGAGCCGCGGCCGACATTCGACTTCAGCGTCACCTCGCAGTCGAGCACGCGCGCAATGCGTTCGACGATCGAGAGGCCTAAGCCCACGCCGCGCGCCACCCGCGCGCCCTGATCGAGACGGTGGAATTCCCGAAACACGGCCCGGCGCTTGCCAGGCGGAATGCCGATGCCGGTATCATAGACTTCGATGCGCAGCCGCCCGCCGCGCCGCCGGCAGCCGACCAGCACGTGGCCCCGGGGCGTATATTTGATCGCATTGGAGATGAGGTTCTGCAGCAGCCGCCGCAGCAGCCGGCGGTCCGAGCGCACTGTTTGCGAGCACGGCATCACCTTTAGATCGAGGCCCTTTTCGCGCGCCAGCGGCGCGAATTCGACGTCGAGCCGGTGCAGCAATTCGTCGATGCGGAAATCGTCGAATTCCGGTTTCATCGCGCCGGTATCGAGCCGGGAAATGTCGAGCAGTGCGGTGAAGATTTCCTCGACGGCTTCGAGCGAGGCGTCGATGTTTGCAACGAGATCGGCATCTTGCCCGGCACGCTGCCGCTCAATCAGGCTGGTGACGTAAAGCCGCGCCGCATTGAGCGGCTGCAAAATGTCGTGGCTTGCGGCGGCGACGAACCGCGTCTTTGAAACGTTGGCCTCGTCGGCTTCCGCCTTGGCGAGCTCGAGTTCGGCATTGAGCCGCGTCAGCTCGCCGGTGCGCTCACGCACGCGGCGCTCCAGCGTGGCGTTGGCGCGCTCCAGCGCTTCCGCCGCCTTCACGCTCGGCGTGATGTCGGTAAAGGTCGTGACCAGGCCGCCATCGGGCATGCGGCTGCCCCGCACTTCGATGACCAGGCCGCGTTCGGCGAAACGCTCGAGAAACGGCTCGGCCTCGGAGGCGTATCTGGCGATGCGTTCGGCGACGAATTCGTCGACGCTCTTGGCATTGCGCTCGCCGCGCCGGGCGAGGTGGCGCAGGATGTCGTCGAGCGCTATGCCGACGCGCGTCAGCTCGTGCGGCAGATCGAAGATTTCGCCGAATTGCCGGTTCCAGCAGACCAGCGTCAGTTCCTTGTCGAATACCGCAATGCCTTGGCGCACGTGGTCGAGCGCGGTCTGCAGGATTTCGCGGTTGTAATGAATCGCGGCATTGGCGTCGTCGAGCAGTTTCAGCGCGGCCTTGGTCGAGACGGTGCGTTTGCGCAAAACCAGCGACAGCACGAGCCGTGACGATGCGGCGCCGATCGCCGAGGCCAGTAGATATTCGGCATATTGCAGCAGCTGGAAATCGGCTTCGACTGCCGGCGTCAGCTCGATGCGCCGGGTCAGCGCGAAGCTGGCGAAGGACTCGCGCGTACGCTCCTCGCCGAGATAGCGCGCCACCGTCGCGATCAGTTCTTCGACGCTGACCGAGGCGCGGCGGAGCCGGAAGCTCGGCGCAATCGGAGTGAGCGACGTCGGCACGAACAGGTCCGCCTGCACCCGCTCGATCGGCCGCGGACGGCGGGCCAACGAGCAGCCGACATAGCCGGCGATGTTGACGGCGAGGCTTAGCAGCACGCCCTGCACCAGCGGCGGCAGAGCGATGCCCAACAGCGCCTGCGGCCGCAACAAAGCGAACCCCCATGGTCCGTCGGTGAGGATGCGGGCGCCGACGATGCCGGCATCGGAAATGCTCGGCAGCAAGAGCGTATAGCCCCAGACCAGGATGCCGGCGCTCATCCCGGCGATCGCGCCCAAGGCGGTGCCGCGCCGCCACACCAATCCGCCGAAAAACGCCGGCGCCAACTGCGCTATTGCCGCAAAGGACAACAGCCCGATTGCGGCCAGCTGCGCGTCGCCCGCCGAGTGATAATAAATGTAGGCGAGAAACAGAATGACGAAGATCGCGATGCGGCGCGTCGTCAAAAGTTGCGCAGCCGCATCGTGCGGCTCGCCGGCACGCGAGGCGCGCCGCTTGAGGATCAGCGGCATGACGATATCGTTCGACACCATGATCGCGAGCGCGACCGTTTCCACGATCACCATCGCAGTTGCCGCCGATAATCCGCCAATGAAGGCAATGAGCGCGATCAATTCGGAATGGGCGGCGAGCGGCAGTGCCACCACGAACATATCGCTGTCGATGCGGCCGGCCGGGAACGTCAGCAGGCCGGCGAGCGCGATCGGCAGCACGAACAGATTGATGAGCACCAGATAGGCCGGGAACAGCCAGGCGGCGCGGCGAATTTCCGCTTCGCTGTGGTTTTCGACCACCGTGACGTGGAATTGCCGCGGCAACAGCACGATGGCGAACAGCGACAGCGCCGTCATGGCGCAGAACGACGCGAGCTGCGGGGTGTGCGTCAGCACCGCCGCTGTGGTCGGCTCATCGAGCGCGCGCGCAAACAGCGCGAACGGCCCGTGGAACATGACGAAGGTCACGAATACGCCGACGGTGAGGAACGCCATGAGCTTGACGATCAATTCCGCGGCAATCGCCAGCATCAGCCCGTCCTGATGCTCGGTCGCATCGGTGTGGCGCGTGCCGAACAGCACCGCGAAAGTCGCCATCGCCAGCGCGACGAACAGCGCGACGTCGCCGAGCAGCGGTTGCGCCGCGCCGCCTGGGGCGGCTTCGGCCATGATGGTGGCGACCGACGCCGACACGGCTTTGAGCTGCAGCGCGATGTAAGGAATCATGCCGACGATGGCGATCAGCGCCACCGTCGCCGCAACCGCCTGGCTCTTGCCGTAGCGGGCGGCGATGAAGTCGGCGATCGAGGTGATGTTTTGTCCTTTGGCGAGGCGCACGATGCGCACGATGAGCGGGAAAGCGAGTCCCACGATCACCAGCGGGCCGATGTAAATGGCGAGGAAATCGAAGCCCGAGCGCGAGGCAAGCCCGACCGACCCGAAAAACGTCCAAGACGTGCAATAGATCGCCAGCGACAAGGGATAGATGAGGAGTCGCGAGGACGCGCTGCGGGTGACGCGCATGCGATCCCCGTAGCTCGCAACCAGGAAGAGGAGGCCGATATAAGCGAGCGCGATGGCGACGACGACCCAGCCTTGCAACATGACCTTACCCCAACGGCATCAGCGCTCTTTGAGCGTATTTAGAGCGGATTCCGGTCATTTAGAAGCATAGCCTGCCTGCCTGAAGTAATTGGCGCATTCTTGACGGCTGAAGGTGGCCGTAAGCGTGCCGATTGTGCGGCATAGACGCGGAATGGTTCGCGCGGCTGCTTTGCGGAGATGGGCTTTCAGTTTGCTGAAGGCCTGCTCGATCGGATTAAGGTCCGGCGAATATTTGGGAAGATATCGCAGTATTGCACCCACAGCTTCAATCAACTCTCGCACGCCGGCCACCTTGTGGACGGGGAGGCTATCCATAATCACAGTATCGCCACGCCTGAGTGTCGGAACAAGACACCGTTCGAGATAGGCAAAGAAGGCAGGTGCATTCATTGGTCCATCAAGCACCAAGGGCGCGACCATCCCGCGACGGCGCAGGCCAGCCACGAAGGTGATCGTCTTCCAATGCCCGTGCGGCACATGATCGATCAAACGCATGCCGCGCGGGCAGCGGCCTCGAAGCCGTACCATGGTGGTGTTGGTCGAGGTCTCGTCAATAAACACCAGTCGGGCTGGGTCAAACATGCCCTGTTCTCGCATCCAGCGTCGTCGGGCGCGGGCGACGTCCGCCCGTTCTTGCTCCGCCGCCCGCAGGCTTTTTTTTAAAGCTGATATTATGTCGCTTGTAGAACCGCCATACCGCGACGCGGCTGCCGGCGATCCGCCGCTTGCGCATCGTCGTGACGATCTCATCCAGCGTCAAATCCGGTTGCTTGACAATCAGCGCCAGCAAAAAGTCCGCGTGCGCTTCCAGCGGCGAGATGCTGCCCCCGTTTGGCTTGGCCGCGATGCTTCCGGTCGCCTGTCGGCGCTGCATCCACCTGACCGCCGAACTGGCGCTCACGTCAAACCATTCGGCTGCCTCTCGCCGCGACGCGCCGGATTCAACTGCGTCCACAACTCGCTCGCGTAACTCCAAAGAGCATGGCTTCGGCATCGATCCGCCCTCCAAAATCCGAATCAATGCCGCCAGATTCAACTATCCAACCCGGCCAGGGAATCCCAATTCAACCCAGCCGAAATCCGCTCTAAGTCCGCCAGCGCTCCATTTTAGATAAGGGGACCACTTTTCTGATGTTCTGTCCATGCGGCCGTGCGCCGTTATTTGACGGCACTGGCCGCAGCGGGCAATCATTGCTGCGTCAATGCGATTTGCTCCACGGCGCACGCTGATCGAGACTGGGGAAACGCTCGCGATTGCGCTCGCCGGCGGCGCAACATTCACATTATTAGGACTTCCCGCCGGACTAGTATCCGGCTCGGTGCTCGCTGTGGCGATCGCGGCCTTGCTGGGGCGCCCGGTGCGGTTGCCGCTCGAACTGGCGCGCATCTGTTACGTCATCGTCGGCACGCTGCTGGGCACCGTGGTGACGCCGGAAACGCTGCATGGGATCGAGACCTGGCCGGCGAGCATTGCGCTGTTGATGATGGCCTCGCTCGGTATGGTCGCCGCGACCATGGCCTATCTGCGTATCGTGCATCGCTGGGATATGTTCTCGGCGCTGCTCGGGGCAAGCCCGGGTGCAATGGCGCAAGTGATCGCATTGTCGACCGAGCTTGGCGGTGACCTGCGCGCCATCGCCATCGTGCAAACCGTGCGCGTGCTGCTGCTCGTTCTCGGCCTGCCGAATGGGCTCGCGTTGTTCGGGCTCGTGGTGCCGGCGCTGCCGCTGCCGCGGGGACCGGCCGGAATTTCCGTGCTCGGCGAAATGATGGTGTTGCTGGCTGTTTCGACCGGCTTTGCGCTTGCCTTCTTGCGCCTGCGCTTCCCCGGCGGCTTATTGTTCGGCGCCATGGCGGGATCGGGCATTTTGCACGGCTTCGGCCTCGTCAATGCCGCCCTGCCGTGGTGGATCGGGTCAAGCTCGGTGATCACGCTCGGCGCGCTGGTCGGATCGCGCTTCGCCAATACCAGCTTTCGGATGCTGGTCGGCTATCTGGGCGCCGCGCTCGGTTCATTTGCGGTGTCGATGACGGTGGCTACCGTCTTTGTCCTGATCGTGGTGCATCTGTTCGGCTTCCCGATCGCCAACGTCGTCATCGCTTTTGCACCCGGCGCGCAGGATACGATGATGGTGCTGGCGCTCGCGCTGCATCTCGATCCGGTTTATGTCGGAGCGCATCATCTGGCGCGCTTTCTGGTCGTGACGTTTGCGGTCGCGGTTGCGGCGCGAAGGGTGGCGCGGATGTCTCAGGGTCGTTCGATTGCAAACGGAGCGGACGGACGTAAAGTCGAAGATTAGTTCGATCCTTCCGAATCGTCGTCTTTGTGCGTGCGCAGAAATCTGGCGATCTGGCCCCGCAACTCGGCCGTGGCCGACAGCTCGCTCATCAAATCCGCCCGAGCAGCACAAGAACGACAATGATAATCAAGATGATGCCGATGATCCCGACACCGCCGTGTCCATAACCGTAACCGTACCCGCCGAAGCGGCCGCTGAAGCCGCCCAACAGGAAGATGACGAGAATGATAACTAAAATGAGTCCTAACGACATAAGCTGATCTCCCTTTGCATTACAGTGCGTAGCCTCGCTCTTACGCGGTGTGGACAATGGATACGGTCATTCCCGGCGATCGGCTGGTGATCTCGACGCGGGCCTTGAGTTGATGCGCGAGCGCTTCGACGATGGTGGTGCCCAAGCCGCTATGTCCGTGGCGGCCTCCGTCCTGCTGCAATCCGACGCCGTTGTCGGACACCGATAAACGCCAGTCGGCTTCGTCGATCTGGTATCTGACCAAGACTTCACCGTCGCCACTGCCGCTTGGGAATGCGTGCTTCAGCGCATTGATCACGAGTTCCGTCGTGATCAGGCCGATACTTACCGCTTCGGCGGATACCGCCGTTCCGGGGCTCGCCTCCACCGTCACAGAGATCGGCCGACTGTCCCCAATCATGGAGGCCGCCAGAGTCTCGCACAGCCGCGACAGATAAGGGCCGAGCTCGATCGCCTCGCCATGTCCCGAAGCTTGGAGTTGCTGCTGGACGGTCGCCACTGACATGACCCGCTGATGCGCGTCTCGAAGATGAAGCCGCGTCTCCTCCGACCGCACCGTTTGCGCCTTGAGAAGAAGAATACTCGCGATGATCTGCAGGCTGTTTGCAACGCGATGCTGCATCTCCTGCAATAACGTCTCCTTCTGTTGCAGCAGTTCCGTCGCCTGCCGCTCGGCGGCGCACCGGTCGGTGATGTCTTCAATCGCCAGGAGAATGAGCTTTTGCGTATCTCTTTGATTGAACACTTCGCGTGCGTTCAAGAGCATTGTGCGTCGTCCGATAATGGGAAAGTCCCACTCGACTTCGTAAGCCTCCATGACGGCGTGCCGCGGCCCGACGTCCTCCAGGAGCAGCCGAAGCTCGGGGATATCCCACTGCCCACCGCCCAGCCCGTAAATCGGCCGGCCATGAATGTCCTGACGATTCATCCCGAACGCTCGATAGAAAGCACGGTTTGCGGCGACGATGCGCAGGTTCTGATCGAGGATCAGAAGCGGATCGCGGATGGTATCGACAATCGCTTGAGCGAGCGCGCTCGCATCATCGAGGTCTCTGACCGACTGAGTGCCAGCCAACGGCCAGACGTTTGCGGGTGTGGGACGCGTACGATAGTTCGACGGTTCCATGTCTGCCCCTCATAAACAGCTGCCGACTCAATGCCCCACGACCGGCGTCGGCTGAGCAATCCTCTCTATCACCCCTAATGCGCCTATGCTGCGAGTGAGCCTAGAGATCGGCAAGCCGCAGACGGAAGACACAGATCCCCGCACTCACGAAAGCCCGATGCCGGAACGAGGAGTCTGCAAAATTACCTAGGTGAAGACTGTGCAAAATTGCTCACAATCCGAAGTCCCGTGACTGCGGCCGTCGCCGCGGGGGAAATACCGGGTCGCGGCTTATGATGAGCAAGTCCTTATTATTTATGTAATACTTAAACTAATAATCATAAATACTATTGATACAGTAGTATTGCTGAGTATTGCTAATCGAATACTTGTATCGAACCGCTCGATAACTATCTACCAAGCAGTGGCCCCCGCATGGGACCAAAAGGAATTTGCAATGAAGAATTTCATGTTTTCACCTTGCCCTTCTGGACGTAAAAAACCGCATCGCCAGTGTCGCCTTGTGAAAAGACGGTCTGGTCTTTGCGGATAGGCCTTTTCCGACAGAAGCGATACGACCGCTCGATGGGAGCGGCCAGGGTCGCCACAAATTCCAGGGTTTGTTGCACGGGCAGTCAGGAAAACAGCACCGTAAATCGCGTGTCCTGGTCCGTCGGACATTTGCGCAATAGCCGTCGGCATGAGACTCAACGGAGGCACGTCACCCGAACAGGGAAGTGCGATAAAAGAAGCCTTCAGCGGCAAAGCCGTTGAGCGCGGGACTTCCTCTTTATCTCTGGCCACTACTACCAGCGTCTGCGCCAGCCTCCCCCAAAGCCGCCGCGAAAAAGCCGAACCACAAGCAGGAGTAAAACGGCGCCGATAGCGGCGTTGACGATCGCGGAGACAATGCCGGTACCGAGATGGATACCGATTTGAGGGAGCAACCAGTCGCCAATGAATGCGCCGATAATGCCTATCACAAGATCGCCGATGAGTCCGAATCCGGCGCCCCGTACGATTTGTCCGGCCAACCAGCCGGCAACAAGACCGACGAATAATATGACGAGAAGACTTTCATTTGACATATGCATGATGGCGTCTCCACGACCCGCGTGCTCTCTCTATTGATAAGATAAACTCCATCGCCACCAGTTGATAGCGATTAGGGCACTCCGGAAGCCCAAGGATGCTCTGACGCCTTTGTTCAGACAGCGGTGAGGATCCGCCCGACCAGAAACCCCGCGACCGCCCAGCCCGCACCCGTGAAGAAGCCGACGCAGAACCAGACGCCGATCTGGTAGAGGTTGATGGTGGAGGGCATGTCAAATTCTCCTGTGGTCGCGCGGATCAGATTATAAACGTAAACGTCCGCTGTCGGACACAGTTGAATCTACATCAATGCAGCTCGGCTTTCTCTGCCACAATTATACAAAAATGTATTCGGGGTCCAAACCGATGGGGGAAAGTCATGTTCAGATTCAAATTCGGCATCGCCGTTATTATTCTGGCGGCCGCACTGTCGGCCCCTGCCTAGGTGGCTAATAAAGGCGCGGCGGTGGTGGCCACGGCGGCGGCGGCCACGCGCGCGCTGCCGGCGGCGGGCGTCACATCAGCGCCAGACCTGCAGTATCCCGTTCGTCTGCGGCGTCAAGGTCGCGCATGAGAGCTATTTTTTACGGCGTTTTTTGCCGAAGGCGGCGACCACTTCTTTCTTTTTTATCCGCGCCTTGGGGTTGCCGCGTTCACTAAGGTTTTGCTCCTCGGTGCCGTCGCCCATCATGCCGGGATGAGCAATCTTAGCTCGCCGCTTGGTCTTCTTCGTCATGCCGAATACTCCGTGCAAGATGTCGAGGTGTTGCAGTCATGAGGCCTGGTGCGACGCGCCAAGTAGCCCGATTACTCCGCCGCCAGCGCGCGTTCTTTGAACGGCAGTTTGAGCCGCTGCCAGACATCGACCAAGGCTTCGGCAAGCGCGTCGATCAGCCCGTCGTCGTGATACGGGCTCGGCGTGATGCGCAGCCGCTCGGTGCCTTTGGGGACGGTCGGATAATTGATCGGCTGAATGTAGATGCCGTGATCGGCGAGCAGGAGGTCGCTCGCGGCCTTGCAGCGCTCCGGATCGCCGACGAAGACGGGCACGATATGCGTCGGGCTCGTCATCACCGGCAATGCCGCGGCAGCGAGCACGGCCTTGGTGCGCGCGGCGCGATCCTGATGGCGCTCGCGCTCCCACTGCGAGGTCTTCAGATGCCGGATCGCAGCGGTCGCCGCCGCGCAGACCGACGGTGGCAGCGCGGTGGTGAAAATAAAGCCGGGCGCATAGGAGCGCACCGCGTCGATCAGCGCGGCCGAACCCGTGATGTAACCGCCGAGGCAGCCGAACGCCTTGGCGAGCGTGCCTTCGATCACGTCGATGCGGCCGGCGGCGCCGTCGCGCTCGCTGATGCCGCCGCCGCGCGGGCCGTACATGCCCACCGCATGCACTTCGTCGATATAGGTCATGGCGCCGTAGCGCGCGGCGAGGTCGCAAATCTGATGCACCGGCGCGACGTCGCCGTCCATGGAATAGAGGCTTTCGAACACGATGAGTTTCGGCCGGCTTGGGTCGGCCGCCGCCAGCAGCGCTTGCAGATGCGCCATGTCGTTGTGGCGGAAGATCTGCTTCTCGCAATGCGCCTGGCGCACGCCCTCGATCATCGAATTATGATTCCAGGCATCCGACAGGATCAGGCAATTCGGCATCAGGCGCGCCAGCGTTGAAATGCCGGTCTCGTTCGAGATGTAGCCGGAGGTGAAAACCAGCGCCGCTTCTTTGCGGTGCAGCTCGGCGAGCTCCCGTTCGAGTTCGATCAACGGATGATTGTTGCCGGCAATGTTGCGCGTGCCGCCGGCGCCGGTGCCCATCCGCGTCGCGGTCTCGACCATGGCGCCGATCACCTTGGGGTGCTGGCCCATGCCGAGATAGTCGTTCGAGCACCAGATGACGACATTCTTCGGCCCGTCGGGCGAGTGCCATATGGCGTGCGGGAAGCGCCCGGCGATGCGTTCGAGATCGGCAAAGACCCGGTAGCGCCGCTCGCCCCGCAACCGGTCGAGCGCCCCCATGAAATAGCCGTGATAATCGATGTCGGGGCGATTATTGGGATAGTTCATCGGCAAGCGTCCCCGGCGGTTGCCGGCATTCCAAGATATTGGAGTTCGACGACCCCACTTCTAGAAGCGTTCCAGGGTGTTTGTCGAGACCATATAGACGCGGTCGGTTGCCGCCTTGTTGATTCGTATCAATTTATGAAAGTCTTACGCCCTGGCCGCCTGGCGGGGCGCCGCCGCCGCCGTTGCTGCGGTGGAAACAGCCGCGCCCGAACGCTTGAGCCACGGGCTCCAGGGATCCGGCGGCACCAATCCCTCGGTGACCGAGACCGGCAGGATGCGGCCGTCGTCGGTGATGTGGCCGATCATGACCGGCTTGTAGAGATGATGGGTCTTGGCATCCATCTGCACCGAGAAACCGCTCGGCGCCGTGAGCCGCCGGCCGCCTAGCGCATCGCGCACTTTGTCGACATCGGTGGTGCCGGCGGCCTCGACCGACGCAGCCCACAACTGAAAGCCGATCCAGCTCGCCTCCATCGCATCGTTGGTGACCGCATCCGGATTGCCGGTGAAACGGCGCCATTCGGCGATGAACGCGCAATTTTCAGGTGTCTCGAAGGCATGCAGATAATTCCACGCCACCAAATGCCCCGCCACCTTCGAATGCTTGAGTGCGCCAAGTTCGGCCTCGTTGATGGAAAGCGATATGACCGGAATCTCCGCCGCGACGATGTCCTGGTTTGCCAGCTCGCGGAAGAAATGCACGTTGGCGTCGCCGGACACCGTTGCCACGATCGCGGTGCGGCCGCCGCGGGCGAAGCGGCGGATATCCTCGACGACCGCGCGCCAGTCGGACTGGCCGAGCGCGGTGTAGCGTTCGGCAAACTCCGCAATCCCTTTGCTCGCCAGATAGCCCTTGAGCACTGCATTGGTGGTGCGCGGATAAATGTAATCCGTCCCGACCAGAAAGAAGCGGCGAATGCCCTGGCCGAGCAGGAAGTTCACCGCGGGGATCGCCTGCTGCGGCGGCGTCGCGCCGGTATAAAAGATGTTACGTGAGGACTCCTCGCCCTCGTATTGGCTCGGATAGAACAACAGCGCATTGTCGCGCTCGACGATCGGCAGCACTTCCTTTCGCGATGCGGAGCTCCAGCAGCCGAATATGGCAGCGACCTTGTCGTCGTGGATCAGCTTGCGCGCGAGTTCGGGGTACACCTTCGGGTCGGAATGCGGATTGACGATGACCGGCTCGAGCGGTCGGCCAAGCAGCCCGCCATGCGCGTTCTGCCGCTCGATCAGCATCACCAGCAGTTCCTGCAGCGGCCGCTCGCTGGCGGTCATCGTGCCGGACAGCGAATGCAGGATGCCGATCTTGATCGAGCCGAATTCGAGGTCGGAGAAATAGCGCGTCACCGCCTCGACCAGCCATTGCGAGCGGCCGAGCAGGTCCTCGGCGGTGGCGACGACGCCGCTGCCGGCTTCCTCCATGCTGTTGGCGATGGTCGAGATTTCCGGCAACACGCCGGCGACCGCGCCGGCCACCTGTTCCGCGCGATTGCCGATGCGATTGATCTCGGCGGCCTGGTGATCGAGGATGCCGGTCAATTGCCGATTGGCGTCACTCATCTTCGTGACGCTCGACGATACGCCGGATATCGCCGCGACGGTTTCGTTCACGGCATGCTGGATGTCTTGAATTTGCGCGCCGATGTCCGCGGTCGCCTTGGCGGTTTGCTGCGCCAGCGTCTTAACCTCGGATGCGACAACGGCAAAGCCGCGGCCGGCGGCGCCGGCGCGCGCCGCCTCGATGGTGGCGTTGAGCGCCAACAGCGAAGTCTGCGAAGCGATTGCCTCGATCAGCTTGACCACGGCGCCGATGCGCTCGGCCGCGGCGGCGAGGCTGCGGACGGTGAAGTCGGTATGACCGAGATCGGCAACGGTCCGCTCGGTGGCGTCCTTGGCGGCGGCCGCCTCGGTGGTGCATTGCACGATCAGCGCCAGCAAGCCGCGCGCGGCATCCGCCACCGCGGCGACGTCGCGGCTGGCGGACGAGGCCGTTTCGACGGCATGGGCGGCGCGCTGCGACATGTCCTTGTTGCGCGCGTCGAGATTGGCGGTGGTGATGCGGATTTCTTCGCCGGCGGTCTGGAACGTGACGGTGAGGTTATCGATGGTGCCGCGGAAACGTTGGGTGAAGAAGCCCCGGTTGGCGTGACGCAGCCGCGACTCGGCCTGGCGGCTGCGCAGTTCGACCGCAAGCGCATCGGCATCGATCAACGTTTGCCGCATGGTTTCCGCAGCGCGCGCGCTTTCGGCAAGCGCGCCGCCCTGAATGCGCTCCGGCAGCGCCGCATAACGGTCGCCGTGCGCGATCTGGGCGATGGCGCGGACGACACCGCGCAAGGTCCGCTCGCAATACCGTTGCGGCAAGCGCACCGATCAGCCCCATCGTCAGTCCGAGCCACAGGTTGCCCGTTTCCCACGTGGTCAGCGCCGGGACGGCACAGCCGAAAATGAGGGGGAGTGCGATCCACGCCGGCAGCGGGTTTTTGCGAGCGGCGACCATTTCGGGTCAATTTCGGCTGGCGCGCGGAAAATTCCTGGAGAACATCAGCGAAATTGCGCATATTCGATTACCAAAACGTTTCGCAATGCTGCGCCGCAGCGCACGAATTATCGGCAGCTTCGCTCAAATTATGTGCGGGAGCTTTAAATTCGACGGATGATAACGGGGACATGACCGAGAAATGTCAGAATCCAAATCCACCGCCGGGCTAGACCACGGCCTCACCGATTACGGCGATCGCGGCTTCTCCCGCTATTTGCGTCGCTCGTTTGCGCAATCGATGGGCTATTCGCGTGCGATGTTGGAAAAGCCGGTGGTCGGCATCGCCTATACGGCGTCTGATTTCAACAATTGCCATCGCCACTTTCCCGAACTCCCTGTCGCGGTCAAACGCGGCGTGCTCGCCGCCGGCGCGCTGCCGCTGGAATTTCCGACCATATCGCTCGGCGAAGTCTTTCTCACGCCGACCAGCCTCAAATACCGCAACCTGATGGCGATCGACACCGAGGAGATGATCCGGGCGCAGCCGATGGATGCGGTCGTTGTTGATGGGTGGCTGCGACAAAACGGTTCCGGCGCAGCTGATGGGCGCGGTCTCCGCCGATCGCCCGGCTATCGCGCTCCTCGCCGGGCCGATGATGACCGGACGGCACCGCGGCGAGCGGCTCGGCGCCTGCACCGACTGCCGCCGCTTCTGGGTGCGTTACCGCGCCGGCGACGTCGACGCCGACGAAATTTCCGAGGTCGAGGGTCAGCTCGCGGTGACGGCGGGGACCTGCGCGGTGATGGGCACCGCCTCGACCATGGCCTGCCTCACCGAGGCGCTCGGCCTGCGCCTGCCCGGCACCGCGGCGATCCCGGCCGTGCATGCCGACCGCTTGCGCGCCGCCGAGGCAACCGGCGCTGCCGCGGTCAAGCTGATCGGCTCGACACTGACGCCCGGAGCCCTGATCAACAAAAATTCGGTCGAGAATGCTTTGCGCGTCTTGCTGGCGATCGGCGGCTCGACCAATGCGGTGATCCATCTGACCGCGATCGCCGGCCGCGCCGGCGCGGAAGTCTCGCTCGAACAGCTCAACAAATTGTCGGACTCGACGCCGGTGCTGGTCAATCTCAAGCCGGTCGGCAACGGCTATATGGAAGATTTTTGCGCGGCCGGCGGCATGGGCGCGCTGCTGCGCGAATTAAAGCCGCTGCTGCATCTCGGCTGCATGACGGTGACCGGCGAGACATTGGGCGAGCGGCTCGTCGGCGATGTTGGCGTTTATGTCGATCGCTCGATCATTGCGCCGCTCGACAAGCCACTGGAGCCGGAAGGCGGCCTGGTCGCTTTGTTTGGCAATCTCGCGCCCAAGGGCGCCATCCTCAAGCGCTCGGCGGCCGACGCCAGGTTGTTCGAGCATGAGGGCAGGGCGGTGGTGTTCTCTTCGCTGGAAGAACTCGCCGCGCGCGTCGACGATCCGCAGCTCGACGTCGCGCCGGCCGACATTCTGGTGCTGCAGAATGCCGGGCCGCACGCGCCGGCCTGCATGCCCGAAGCGGGCTATCTGCCGATCCCGAAAAAGCTCGCGCAGAAGGGCGTCAGGGACATGGTCCGCATTTCCGATGCGCGCATGAGCGGGACCGCCTTGGCACCATCGTGCTCCATGTCACGCCCGACGCGGCGTCCGGAGGTCCGCTCGGGTTGCTGAAGAGCGGCGACCGCATCAAACTGTCGGTCAAAGCGCGCCGCATCGAATTATTGGTCGACGACGCCGAATTGAAAAAGCGCGCCGTAGCGGCGCCCGCGCACGTGAAAATCCCGGAGCGCGGCTATGCCAAGCTGTTCGCCGAGCAGATCACCGGCGCCGACGAGGGCTGCGATTTCAGGTTTTTGATGGCGAAATGAGCGCCCCGACTCTCAC
>CAWCQV010000029.1:0-255000 GCA_963797775.1 uncultured Alphaproteobacteria bacterium
TTCGGCTTGGCATGGGCGTTCGTGGCCCATACTGACAGCCTCTTCGACCCGGAGGTCCTGCGCCGCTACCTGCGCTCCTATCAGGTGGTGCAGCCGCTAACTATCGGCGAACTGTGGGCGGTGGCGACCACACTGCGCATCGTGCTCGTCGAGAACCTCAGGCGGATCGCCAAGCGCGTCGCCGACAGCCGGGCCGGGCGCCGCACTGCGGACATCATGGCGGACCGGTTGCTTGGGACTGGCGACCGCATCGCCGAACCACCCGAAGCGGTGCTCCCGCCGGAAAACAGACCACGTTCTTGAAAAGGTCTCCCGTGCAGCTGATCCATCGGTTACGCGATCAGGATCCGAGCGTTGCGCCGGCGTTGGAGTGGCTCGACGAGCAACTGGTCCGGCAGGGGACGGCCGCCGATGCCGTCGTCCGCGACGAGTACCAGAGGCAGGTCGCCTCCAGCGTCACGGTGCGCAACATCATCACTAGCATGCGCCTCATCTCCGACGTCGATTGGACCGAGCTGTTCGAGCGCGTCAGCCTGGTCGATGACGTCTTCAAGGCCGGAAGCGCCTTCGAGGACATGGATTTCCGGACAGCGCAATCTCTATCGCAACGCCGTCGAACACCTCGCCCGCGGCTGTGAACTTACCGAACTGGAGGTGGCCGACGCAGCCGTGGAGACGGCGAGGCGCGCGCTCGGGGCGGATGCCGATGGTGGCAACGCCCGCCAGGCCGATCCCGGCTACTATTTGATCGCGGGCGGGCGGGTCGGGTTTGAAGCGGCGATCGGGTTCACGCCGTCTCTGAAGGCTTGGCCGGGGGACGGGCCTATCGCACGCTGGGCATCGGCGGCTATGTCGGCGCCGGCATGTTCGTCGCAACCAACCTGCTGGCCGTCCCGCTGTCTGTCGCCGCGTTAAGCGGTGTGGAGTGGAGATGGTTGCTGCTGCTCGGGATTCTCGGGCTTGTCCCGGCGATCGACTTGGCCGTTGCGGTTGTCAACTACATCGTCACCCGAGGTTTCCGCGCCACCTTGCTGCCGGCTCTCGAACTGCGTGGCGGAATCCCCGCGGACCTGCGCACCTCGTCGCCGTGCCGACGCTGCTGACCTCGCTGATGGACATCGAGGAGCAGATCGGCCGGGCGGAGATACACTATCTGGCGAGTGCCCGGGGCGAACTTCATTTCGCCCTGGTGTCCGATTGGGCGACGCGCCAAGCGAGCACGTGGACGGCGACGAAGAGCTGCTAGCCGCCGCGGAAGAAGGCGTCGCGAGGCTGAACCAACGTTACGGACCTGCACCGGGCGGCGACCGCTTCCTGCTGTTGCATCGCCGGCGCGCGTGGAACGTCGGGCGAAGGCTGCTGGATGGGGTGGGAACGCAAGCGCGGAAGCTGTGCGAGCTCAATCGGGTCCTGCGGGGCGCCAAGGACACCACATTCCTAGCGCCTCCCACCGTGCCTAAGAATGTGCGGTACGTAATTACGCTCGATGCGGACACGCGGCTCCCGCGCGAGACGGTCGGGCGGCTCATCGGCAAGATGGCGCATCCTCTCAACCGGCCGCGCTGGGATGCCGTTCTGGGGCGAGTTGTCGAAGGCTACGGTATCCTGCAGCCGCGGGTCACGCCCGCATTGCCGGTGGGGCGCGAAGGCTCGCTCTTCCTGCGCGTGTTTTCCAGCGCGACTGGCATAGATCCCTACGCCGCGGCGGGCTCGGACGTGTACCAGGACCTCTTCGGTGAAGGCTCTTATACGGGCAAGGGCATCTACTACGTGGACGCTTTCGAGGCGGCGCTGGACGGACGCGTGCCCGAGTCTAATGCTCCTCAGCCATGACCTGTTCGAGGGCGTCTTCGCCCGCGCCGGCCTGGCGTCGGACGTGGAGGTCGTGGAGAATTTTCCGCCTCGCTATGACTCCGCCGCTCTTCGCCACCACCGCTGGGCGAGAGGCGACTGGCAGTTGCTTCCATGGCTCTTCGGACGGGGGCCTAGAAGGGCCGATCGTCGGCCGCAAGGGGGTGTTCCTGCGATCGGCCGCTGGAAGATGCTTGACAACCTGCGGCGGTCGCTATCGGCGCCGGCGATTGACCTGGCCCTGATCGCAGGATGGGCCATGCCGCTTGAAGAAGCGGCGGTCTGGACCGGTTTCATCCTGTCGACGATCATTCTGCCGCCGCTCATTCCCGTGATGGCGGAGATCGCGCCGCGCCGCCCCGGCGTGACGCTGGGCAGTCACGTCCGCGCCCTGGGCGCGGAGCTGCGCCTTGCGTTTATCCAGTCCGGCCTGATGATCGTTTTCCTGGCGCACCAGGCTTGGCTGATGGGTGACGCCATCGTTCGCACCCTGGTCCGGCTCACGGTGACTCGCCGCAGCCTTCTCGAATGGGTCCCGGCGGCCCACGCGGCGTTCGGGCCGCGTCCACGGGCGATGCACTTCTACCGCCGGATGTCGGGGGCGTGGTCATCGGCGCTGTGGCGATAACTGTGGCTTGGTTCTGGGGACGAAACGTGGCCCCTGGCCGCCGTGTTCGCAGGCGCCTGGTTCGCCTCTCCGGCCGTCGCCTTTTGGGCGAGCCTATCGCCTCGGGTCTTGGGCCGCCGTCCGCTGGCCGAGGCAGACGCGCATGGTTTGCGCCGGTCGCCCGGAGGACGTGGCGCTTCTTCGAGGCATTCGTCACACCGGCCGACAACATGCTGCCGCCGGACAATTTCCAGGAAGCTCCAGAGCCAGTGGTAGCCCATCGCACATCGCCGACCAACATCGGCCTTTATTTGTTATCGGTAGCGTCCGCGCGGGACTTCGGATGGATCGGGACACTCGAGGGCGTGGAGCGGCTGGAGGCGACGCTCGCGACCATGGCTCGTATGGTGAAGCACCGCGGCCACTTCTTCAATTGGTACGATACACACGACCTGCGTCCGCTCGATCCGCAGTATGTGTCCTCGGTCGACAGCGGGAACCTGGCTGGACACCTGGTCGCGCTCGCCAACGCGTGCCATGAGTGGCGCAGTTCGTACCTGGCGGAGCAACTGCGTTTCCAGGGCGTGGCGGACGCTCTTGACCTGGTCCGGGACGAGGCTCGCCGGTTGCGCGACCTGCGCAAGTCGCAGGCGGTGTCGTGGCAGCGGCTCGATGACGAGATCGGACGGCTAGGGTCTGGCCTGCTTCAGGCGAGCGCCAGCGGCGCCGGTATCGAACAGCGGCTCGCGGAGCTATCCGAACAGGCCGCGATCCTGGCCGACGCGGTCCACCAGATTGTTCTCGAAGAAAGCGACCAGGCGGGTGCGGACCTGCAGTTCTGGGCGGATGCAGTCCACGCCTGCATAGAGAGCCACCGGCGCGATCTCGGCACGCCGCGCGCGTCGTCGTCGCTTGAGGCGCGGTTGAAGTCGCTGGAGGAGGCCGCGCGGTCGACAGCGCTGTCGATGGAGTTCGACTTTCTGCTCGACCCCAACCGGCTGTTGCTCGCAATCGGCTATCAAGCGACTGAGGGCACGCTGGATCCGCGCTGTTATGACCTTCTCGCCTCAGAGGCGAGGCTTGCAAGCTTCATGGCTATCGCCAAGAGGGACGCACCGGCGCGGCATTGGTTCCGCCTGGGCCGTGCGGTGACTGGGGTGGCGAATGGCGCAGCATTGATCTCGTGGTCGGGCTCGATGTTCGAGTACCTGATGCCTTCCATCGTCATGATGGCGCCGGCCGAGAGCCTGCTCGAGCAGACTAATCGGCTGATCGTCCGCCGCCAGATCGAATATGGAGCGACGATGCGGGCGCCGTGGGGCGTATCGGAGTCCGCTTACAACGCGCAAGACCTGGAGTTCACCTACCAGTACTCCAACTTCGGCATTCCGGGGCTCGGCCTGAAGAGGGGGCTGGCGGACAATGCCGTTGTCGCTCCCTACGCCACCGCCCTGGCGAGCATGGTCGACCCTCAGGCCGCCGCGCAGAACTTCAAGCGCCTCGAGGCCCTCGGCGCCCGCGGCCGTTATGGTTTCTACGAGGCGCTGGACTTCACACGGGTCCGGGTCCCGGACGGCGAGCGCGTCGCCGTCGTGCGCGCATTCATGGCCCACCACCAGGGCATGACGATCACGGCGATCGCCGACGCCCTGCTGGACGGCGTGATGCGAAAACGCTTCCACGCCGAGCCGATCGTTCAAGCGACGGAGTTGCTTCTGCAGGAGCGCGTGCCACGCGAGGTCACGGCGACCCCGCCTTTGGTCTCGGAGATGATGATGTCGGCGGCCAGGGTCCGCGAGATCGAAGGACCCGTCGCTTGGCGAAAGGCCAGCCCGTACAGCGCCACGCCAGCCACGCAGCTGCTGTCGAACGGCCGCTACTCCGTGATGCTTACGGCGGCCGGGTCCGGCTACAGCACCTGGCGCGGCCTGGTAGTAACCCGCTGGCGAGAGGACGCCACTTGCGACGATTGGGGCTCGTACGTCTTCTTGAGGGAGGTCGCGAGCGGCGAGGTCTGGTCGGCGACTTACCAGCCGATTGGAACCGAGCCCGAGGCTTACGAGGTCACCTTCAACGAGGATCGCGCCGAGTTCTCGCGTCGGGACAAGACGCTGGCGACTACCCTGGAGGTGCTGGTTTCCGTCGAAGACGATGCGGAAGTGCGCCGCGTGACGATCTCGAACTTCGGCGACCAACCTCGCGAAGTCGAGGTGATTTCTTACGCCGAACTGGTTCTGGCGTCCCAGGCCGCAGACGTGGCGCACCCGGCGTTCTCGAAGCTGTTCATTGAGACCGAGCAACTCGCCGGCTTCGGCGCTATATTGGCGACAAGGCGGCGGCGAGCGCCCACGGAGCCGGACGTCTGGGCCGCGCATCTTGCGGTTATCGACGGTGAAGCGGCGGGCAAGCGCGAGTTCGAGACCGATCGCGCGCGCTTCCTTGGTCGCGGCGGCAGCATTCGCGCGCCGGCTGCAGTGATGGGCGGCCGGCCACTCTCTGGCGCGACCGGGGCGGTGCTCGATCCAATATTCGCCCTGCGCCGCCGGGTGCGGATCGCGCCGGGCGCGACGGCGCGGATCGACTTCTGGACGATGGTCGCCTCCTCACGCAAAGAGATCCTCGATCTGGTCGACAAGCACCACGACGTCGGCGCCTTCGAGCGCGCCGCCGCGCTCGCTTGGACGCAAGCTCAGGTGCAATTGCACCACCTCGGCATCGATCGCCGCGAGGCCAGGCAATACCAGCGTCTGGCTGGGCACCTCGTCTACGCCGCGCCCTTGCTGCGCCCACCATCGGAAACCATCGAAAGCGGGAGCGGCGGGCAGCCGGGTCTGTGGACCCTGGGCATATCCGGCGATCTGCCGATCATCCTGGTCCGCATCTCCGACATCGACCAACTCGAAGTGGCGCGCGAGGTACTACAGGCGGTGGAATATTGGCGGATGAAACAGCTTGCGGTGGACCTGGTCATCCTCAACGAGCTCGCCTCGTCCTACATGCAGGACCTCCAGACCGCGCTGGAGACCCTGGTGAGGGCCAGCCAGTCCCGGCCCCAGATTGGCGAAGAGCGGCTACCCGGGCACACCTTCATGCTGCGCGCCGACCTGACCTCGCCCGAGGCGCGAGCCCTTCTCATGTCGGTCGCGCGTGTTGTCCTAGTGGGAGCGCGCGGACGGCTGGTCGATCACGTCGATCGCGCCCCAGAGGCCAGGCCAACGCCCCGGGTCACGGCAAGGCGCGCTCCGCCCGCTTCCGAGCTTCAAGTGTCGCGTCCGGCACCGGGCGTAGAGTACTTCAACGGCCTGGGGGGCTTCGTCGCAGGGGGCCGAGAATATGTGACTATCCTCGGGCCTGGCCAATCGACCCCTGCCCCGTGGATCAACGTGGTGGCCAATCCCGGCTTCGGCTTCCAGGTATCCGCTGAGGGCGGCGGCTACGCATGGTCGGTGGACAGCCGCGAGCATCAGTTGACTCCATGGTCCAACGACCCCGTCACCGACCGGCCAGGCCAGGCCTTCTATCTCAGGGACGAAGAGACCGGGGATCTTTGGAGCCCCACTGCGCTTCCAATCCGCGATGAAGCGGCCACCTACGTGGCGTGGCATGGATGGGGTTACAGCCGTTTCGAGCACACCTCGCACGACATTACTGCGGAGCTGATCGAGTATGTGCCGCTCGCCGATCCCCTGAAGATCTCGCGCCTGAGATTGCGCAATCTTTCCAGCCGCATCAGACGGTTGTCGGTGACGGCGTACGTGGAATGGGTTCTCGGCGCTTCCCGCGGCGCGGCCGCACCGTCAGTAACGACGCGCATCGATCCGGAAAGCGGGGCGATGCTTGCGAACAATCCGTGGAACCCGGCCTTCGGGAGACGCGCCGCTTTCGCGGACCTGGCCGGGCGCCAGACGAGTTGGACGGGTGATCGCCGGGAGTTTATCGGCCGCAACGGCGCGCTCGCTTGGCCGGCGGCCCTGGTCAACGGGAACTCGCTCTCGGGGCGCGTGGGATCCGGACTGGATCCCTGCGCCGCTCTTCAGACCACGGTCGAGATCGCGCCGAACGGCGTCGCCGAGATCGTCTTCTTCCTCGGCGATGCTCCGGATGAAATCGAGGCGCGGTCGCTGATCGCCCGCTACCGCAAGACCGATCTCGACGCTGTGCTGTCGGATGTCCGACGTTTCTGGGACGACATTGTCGGGATGGTTCAGGTCAAGACCCCCGACCGGTCGATGGACATCATGCTCAACGGCTGGCTGACCTATCAGACCCTCGCGTGCCGCGTCTGGGCGCGATCGGGTTTCTACCAGGCCAGCGGCGCCTACGGCTTCCGGGACCAGCTGCAGGATTGCATGGCGCTCGCCACGGTCAGCCCGTCGATGACCCGCGAACATCTCATCAGGGCCGCGAGCCGTCAGTTCGTCGAGGGCGATGTCCAGCACTGGTGGTTTCCACACACGGGCCAGGGCGTGCGCACGCGCATATCGGACGACCGCATCTGGCTCGCCTACGCCGTCGTGCACTATGTGAGCGTCACCGCCGACGCCTTCGTGCTCGACGAGGTCGTCCCTTTCTTGACAGGCCAGGCACTGGAGCTGGGCGAGAGCGAAAGCTTCTTCCAGCCGACCATCTCGGACCAGACCGCGAGCCTTTACGAGCATTGCGCCCGTGCGCTGGACGCCAGCCTGGCGGTCGGAAGCCATGGCTTGCCGCTGATCGGCGGCGGCGATTGGAACGATGGCATGAACCGCGTCGGCGAAGGCGGTCGCGGCGAGAGTGTCTGGCTTGGCTGGCTGTTGCACGCCGCGCTCGACGCCTTCGCCAGCATCGCCGATGCGCGCGGCGATGCGACGCGGGCGATGAACTGGCGGAAGCACATGCGGGCGCTGACGACCGCCTTCGAAAGCCAGGCTTGGGACGGCGACTGGTATCGGCGCGGCTGGTTCGACGACGGCACTCCGCTCGGCTCGGCGACGAACGAAGAGTGCCGCATCGACTCGATCTCCCAATCCTGGGCCGTGATCTCCGGCACGACGCGGCCCGACCGTGCGGCCCAGGCCATGGCGGCGGTCGACCGCGAGCTGATCCTGCACCACGACGGGTTGGCGTTGCTATTCACGCCGCCCTTCGACCGGACGCCGCTCGACCCCGGTTATATCAAGGGTTATCCGCCGGGCGTGCGCGAAAATGGGGGGCAGTACACCCATGCCGCCCTCTGGTCAGTGATGGCCTTCGCGGGCCTCGGGGAGGGCGACAAGGCAGCGGCTCTCTTCTGGATGCTTAATCCGATCAACCACGCCCGCACGCGCATCGACATACACCGCTACAAGGTCGAGCCCTATGTAGTTGCGGCCGATGTCTATGCCGCTTCAGGCCATGTCGGACGCGGCGGATGGACCTGGTACACGGGCTCGGCCGGCTGGATGCAGCGCGCGGGTGTCGAGAGCATCCTTGGATTTCGCATCGAGGGCGGCGTCCTGCGTCTTGACCCCTGCATTCCCAAGTCCTGGCCCCGTTTCGAGATCGTGCTCCGACACGGCGCGTCGCGGTACGAGATCGTGGTCGAGAACCTGCAAAGCGTGCAGCGCGGCGTCGCGGCGGCCGAGTTCGATGGCGCGATGATCGCCGCGCGGCCGCTCTCCATCCTGCTCAAGGACGACGGCACCTTCCATCGGCTGCGCGTACAGCTGGGCTGATCCGAGCGGATCAGGCCCAGTTGGGGAGGCGTGGCTGGAGCGCGAGCCGATTCCGAGGAACCGCGGCGACTTCTACTCCGCCGCGACGGGCTGGCGCCGGGCTTCCAGCACTACCTTAAGGGCGCCGATCAGGCTGGAGGGATTACGCTATGTGGAGGCTCAATCGCTTCGAGAAAGAGAGCCTTCAATTTGGTAGGACTTCCGTGAGATTCCATCTCTTCAATCGCGGCATGCAATTGATGCTGTTGAGATAGATCAATGCACCGGGCGAGGGAGCGGTCAAAAGAACAACAATTTGTCGGATTTCTGAGAATGGCATCCTAGGTTATGCTCTTCGCGTCGCAGCGCGATGCCTGCGTTCAGCCCATTGCACTATCAGGGCCGGCACTCCGAAGCCGAAGGCACGAGTCACCGTGGCCGCGATGCTATATTCTAGCGCAGCCCCGACGTGCGTGAGACATCTTCCGCGACTGCCATGGGCCTTGGCAAAGATCGATCTACAGCGCCAAAACCCAACATCGTTTTGTGAATTCGTTTGGTGTTCAATTCACCAGGTCGTACAGCTTGACCAAAGTGCTGGCGCCCTTCACGGCGCGCGTGTGGCTGACAATCTGCTTGTGCGCGGCGCTGTTCTTGTAGCGCTCGATGTCGGCCTCCGTCTCCCATTCGGAATAGGAGATGAACTCGCCGCGATTGCGCGCGCGCAACAACTTTTCCGAAATGCAACCCTTCTGCGAAATCATCAGGCTAGCACATTCAGTCTTCCAGATGCGCTCGGCGGTCTCGGTCTCCGACGGATCGATCTTGATGTGAATGAGGCGGATAATCGACATGGTGTCCTCCTAATGACCGCAAATAGTGCTCATTAGCTTACACACGATGGTAATGACTTCTAGCAAGAGTCGAACATCGTGCCTATGCAATCTAAGCTGATGAATGCCAGCCAATAGGGAAATTCAGCGACCATTAAACTGGCCTGCACCCGGTTCCGAAGACACCGAGTTAGGTGTTTTTATGGGACCGGAGGTAAGTCATGGAGAGACGACGGTTTACGCGGGAGTTCAAGCTTGAAGCTGTGCGGCTAATCAGAGATCGCGGGGTCTCGTACGCGCGGGCATCACAAGACTTGAAGGTGCATCCGACGCAGCTGCGCAATTGGGTGAAGGCATTTGCTGACGATCCACAGCATGCGTTCCCTGGTCCCGGTCAGATGAAGCCCGAACAGCTGGAGATCGCGCGGCTCAAGCGCGAGGTGATCAAGCTGAAGGCCGAGCGCGACATACTAAAAAACTGTCGCGGGCCGTTGCCCGCCTGCGCACGGTAGAAACAGCTGGTGCTATCCTTGCGGCTTGGAGGGTAGCGGCCGTCAGCTTAGTGGAGGCAGAGTCCCCGTTAAAAAACGTGGTCCATGGGTGCATGCGAACTTGAGAGTGGTGACGCCGCCCCGGCAGCGATCCCGATTAGGAAAATGACGATTGGCATAGCCCAGACCCTCCTGCCGACAAACAATTAGATGGAGGATTTGCTATGCCCAAGAGGACGACCGGTAACCGCCCGGAATTAAAGCCGATCAACGGTGGCGCGGCCGCTATCGACATCGGATCAAGAATGCATATGGCTGCGGTCGATCCGACTTGCACTGAAACGCCAGTGCGTGCGTTTGGCACATTTACGCAGGACCTGCATGATCTGGCGAACTGGTTCAAAGCGTGTGGCGTGACCAGTGTGGCGATGGAATCCACTGGGGTCTATTGGATTCCGGCCTACGAGATTCTTGAGCAGCGCGGGTTCGAGGTCATTCTGGTCAATGCGCGTTACGCCAAGAACGTACCTGGGCGCAAGACAGACGTCAGCGATGCCGCATGGCTGCGCCAGCTCCATTCCTATGGTCTGTTACGCGGGAGCTTCCGCCCTAACGCTGAGATCGCAACCCTGCGCGCCTATCTGCGTCAGCGGGAGCGGCTGGTGGAATACGCAGCTGCCCACATCCAGCACATGCAAAAGGCCCTGATGGAGATGAACTTGCAACTTCATCACGTTGTCTCCGATATTACCGGCGCGACTGGGATGCGGATTATCCGAGCTATTGTCGCGGGCGAGCGCAATCCCGACGTGTTGGCGACCTACCGCGACGTGCATTGCCATTCCTCCATAGAGACGATCCGCGCCGCACTGGTGGGCAACAATCGGGACGAACATATCTTCGCACTGACCCAGTCGCTGGAACTCTATGACACCTATCAGGCCAAGATGCTCGACTGCGACCGCAAGCTGGAATCCTTGATAGCGGCGCTCACTGACAAAGGGGCCAAGCCGGTCGGCAAGCTCTCCAGACCGCGGGTGAAGACTAAGCAAGTCAACACACCGTCGTTCGATGTCAGGGCCGCTCTATACGGCGTCCTCGGGGTCGATCTAACCGAGATCCATGGGTTGGGTCCGTCACTTGCGTTGAAGCTCATTGGCGAGTGCGGCACAGATCTGATGGCATGGCCGACCGCCAAGCACTTCACCTCTTGGCTGTGCCTGGCACCAGGGAACAAAATCTCGGGTGGCAAGGTGCTCTCTTCACGCACGCGGAGATCGTCGAGCCGGGCAGCTGCGTTGTTGCGGCTGGCGGCCACGGCCATCGGGCGGAGCGATACGGCGCTCGGCGCATTTTATCGTCGGCTGTCCGCTCGTGCAGGCAAGGCGAAGGCCGTGACTGCGACCGCCCGCAAAATTGCGGTCCTGTTCTACAATACCCTCAGGCACCGCATGACCTACAGGGACCCGGGTGCCGACCACTATGAGGAACAATATCGCAGCCGTGTCCTCGCCAATCTGAAGCGGCGCGCTAAGTCGCTGGGCTTCGTTTTGCAAGCTGTTCCATGCGACGCTGCGATGGCTGAGGTGGCTGTTCCTTAGGAAAGCCGCGGCCTACTTCGCGAAGGAATCGACGTGAAGTTTGGATTCATCGCGAAGCACCGGGGGATCTGGCCGGCGGATTGGTTGTGCGGGGCGCTCGGTGTCTCGCGGGGTGGGTTCTATGCCTGGCTCAAGCGACCGCGCAGTCGGCGCAGCCGCAGCAATGAAGAGTTGGGCGCGAAGGTCCGGGCGAGCTTCATCGCCAGCGATCGAACCTACGGCGCCAGGCGAGTGTGGCATGACATGCTTGCAGAAGGCATCCCCTGCGGTCTGCATCGGATCGAGCGATTAATGCGATTACAGGCTCTCAAGGCCCGTCCGCGCCGGCGTCGACTGCCGCCCGATCTGGGTGAGCGGCAGGTCGTCGCCGTCGCTCCGAACGTGCTCGACCGCACTTTCGATGCGCCTTCTCCCAACCGTAGATGGATCGCTGACTTTACGTATATTTGGACGGCGGAAGGTTGGCTCTATGTGGCTGTCGTCATTGATCTGTTCTCGCGTCGTGTAGTCGGCTGGTCGATGAGTGCTGCGATGACGGCACAGTTGGTCACCGATGCCCTGGTGATGGCGATCTGGCGGCGAGGCAAGCCCGACGCGCTGCTGCATCACTCCGATCGTGGCAGCCAATACACCAGCGAGCAGTTCCAGAAGCTGATGGCCGATCACGGCATCATCTGCTCGATGAGCCGCTCAGGCAACGTCTGGGACAATGCGGCGATGGAGAGCTTCTTCTCGTCGCTAAAGACCGAACGCACTGCTCGTAAAACCTATCGGACACGCGACGAGGCCAAGGCTGACGTGTTCGATTACATCGAATGCTTCTACAACGAGAAGCGCAGGCACTCGACTATCGGCTACCTGAGCCCAGCGGAGTTCGAAAACCGAATGAAACTAGCTTAGGATGCTGTCAACCGAACCGGGTGCAGGCCAGTCCGTGAGGTTGCCGGAGTTCTTGATCTAGGTTGGGTGCATTCCGAGTTGGCACCTTATTATCCTCGGCTCGGTCAAGCGATTTTAGGTGCCCGCTGAACTATGCCCTTGTGGGCACTAGTCTAATTGCGCAAAAGTCCGCGTCACGCTTTAGCTCCGGGCCCGGTTCTCCGCAACGAAATGGGCTTTTTGAAAGTCGACATGTGGAAACTCAACCTCTTGGCGCGGTAGGTTGTCGATAATCAACCTAGCACTACTTTGGCAGATTTTTAGCGGCACGGGATTCCCAAATCAGTTTTTCAGTGATTCATAGACGGTCGGCTTTTGGAGGGGCCGACCATGGTGGGCACGACGTCGAATTGGGAAGACGAGCTTGGACGCTGGCTTAAGCCGTTCCTGGATCGCTTGGATCACAAAGCGCGGCGACGGATGTGTCCGCTTTACGTGACGGGGCTGATCGGGCCCGGTGAACGCAAGAGCATCCAACCAATGGCAGAGCGGCTTGCGCCGGGCGACTATGATCAACTGCATCATTTTGTTGCTGCTGGCGTCTGGAATGCGGCACCATTGGAGACAGAACTGCTCATTCAAGCCGACCAGCTGGTCGGCGGCAGCGATGCGGTATTGGTGATCGACGACACCGCGGTGCCGAAGAAGGGTAAGCACTCGGTCGGTGTCGCTGCGCAATATGCTTCAGCGCTGGGCAAGACTGCCAATTGCCAGACGCTGGTGTCCCTGACGCTCGCACGAGGCGAAGTGCCGGTGATGTTGGCCTTGCGCCTTTTTCTTCCCGACAGTTGGACGGGCGACCGGGTGCGGTTAAAGCGAGCGCGCGTTCCGGTCGAATGCCGGACTGCGCGGACGAAGCCAGAGATCGCCCTGGCTGAGATCGATCGCGTGATGGCGGCCGGCGTGCACTTCGGCTGTGTGCTGGCGGATGCCGGTTATGGGCTGAGCGCGCCTTTCCGCCAAGAACTTACGGCCCGCAATCTTGCCTGGGCGGTCGGCATCCCTCGTCACCTCAAGGTGTACCCTGTCGGCGTGCAGCTGATCTGGCCCGTTGCCAAACGGGGCCGCCCGCGACGGCGGTATGTGCCAGATATTCTATCCGCACCGGCCGAAGACATGCTGGCCGCTGCCAAGTGGCAAACTGTGAGTTGGCGAACCGGGACGAAAGGCAAGCTCAAAGCCCGCTTTGCCGCCGTCCGCGTACGCACAGCCGACGGACCACCGCAGCGGATCAGGGACAAGGGCCAGCAACATCTGCCGGGCGACGAAGCCTGGCTTATCGGCGAACACCGCGCCTCTGGCGAGAAGAAATACTACCTCGCAAATCTGCCTGCCGCGACCGATCTGCGCACCTTGGCCGCCACCATCAAGGGGCGATGGATTTGTGAACAGGCCCATCAGCAGCTGAAAGAGGAACTCGGCCTCGACCACTTCGAGGGACGATCCTGGCAGGGCCTTCACCGTCATGCCCTCATGACGATGCTCGCATTCGCCTTCCTCCAGCATCGTCGCCTCAAAAAAGTGAGGCGGGAAAAAAAAATCAACGGCCCGCCGCCTCAACCAAGCTTGCCAGCCGTGCGCCACGCTATCCTCGAACTCATCGCTCGACTACAGCCGCAGCGATGCCCGCATTGCAGAAAATGGATTTGCAACGAGCGGCGACGTGAGTAAATCTGCCAAAGTAGTGCTAGAACGCGATCGTCAAGTGCCGGACATGCTGCCTGGGTCCTCTGGCCCAGGACTTCCGCTGAATTCGAGAAGATTTGGTCGGCGCCTGGGCCCGGCGCCTCATGACAGATTTTGTTCACCCATCGATTGTGATCGGCGAACGCAGATCGCGCACGATCTGTGTGGCCTCACTTCAAGGAGAGCCAACCATGATGCAAACCACAGCCCAAACGACGGCCCCTGCGGGATCCGCCGCAATGCAGGGCGATCTATGGAGCGTCCGCGCCATCGACTACGCTGAAGTCCAGGAACCGACGTTCCTCCCGCTCTATGAGAGCGTATTGGCGCGACCGGAAGTAGCCAGCGCGAGCGCGCTACTTGACGTCGGCTGCGGCCCAGGCTTGGCCGTGCAAACCTTGGCCAAAAAGATCGGCCGCGTTGCCGGCGTTGATGCCACCGCCCCCTTCATCGCGATCGCGCGCAAGCGCGTGCCGCAAGGCGATTTCCGCGTCGCCGAAATGGAAGAGTTGCCGCATGCTGACGGCTCCTTTGACGTCGTGACCGGATTCAACGCATTCCAGTACGCGGCAAAACCGGTCAACGCGTTGCGGGAAGCTCGCCGTGTCGCCAAGCGCAGCAGCGTCCTCGTCATCGCGGTATGGGGGTTACCCGAACAGTGCCAGGCGGCTGGACATCTCAAGGCGCTCGGCGCGCTGATGCCGCCACCGCCCTCTGGCGCGCCGGGCCCCTTCGCTTTGTCCGATGAAGCAAAGCTGAGGGCGTTCGCCGCAGAGGCCGGCCTGACCCCGCTTACGGTGGTAGATGTGCCGTGCCCTTGGATTTATCCGAATCTGGAGACCGCGCTCAAAGGCATGCTGTCGGCCGGACCGGCCGAGCGAGCGATCCGGGCATCGAGCATGCAACAAGCAAGCGATGCGATTGCAGGCGCCATCGCGCCATATCGTACCGCTTCGGGCGGCTACCACTTGGACAATGTATTCCGCTATCTGATCGCTCGCGCCTGAGCGCGTCACAATCAGACCGGCTGGACACGCCAGCCGGCTCTGCTCCATCGCCGCCTCAATGAAGGAGGAAAACAGCGGGCGCGGCGCGCACGGGCGGGATTTCAGTTCGGGATGAAACTGCACGCCGATGAATCAGGGGTGGTCGTCGGGACAACTGTCAGGCGTGGATGTCTTGGTCGCCCGCGGCGAAAAAGTCCCTATTTTTCCGCAGTGCAAAATGCAGCAAATGGCCCTTCAGCGACATCGAGCGATGTCTCACTTGAGTCCGAAATGCGGAGGATAGCCGCGCGGGTTTTTACACGACCAAGACCCATCTCCGACATCGGTGACTGCTTTCAAGGAGTGTTGTGGTTGGTCCGGGCGGTGGCCGTTCTCGGCTTCCGCCGAAACCGGTCTGGTCCATCACCGAATAATGGAACTTTTCAAATGCTGAAGGATTGAGGCGTCCAGAAAGGCAGTTTCCATGAAGGCAAGCCTGCCAGTTTCAGTACCGGGGTCGGGGACAGATAAACACAATGGCAGTTGGTTTTCTCGGATAGCCACGGCCACGGCGTCCTGGACAGGCAAGCCGACAGCATTTTTGCTGGCCTCCGCGATCATTATAATTTGGGGAATCAGCGGCCCTCTATTTCATTATAGCGATACTTGGCAGCTGGTGATTAATACAGGCACCACGATCGTCACTTTCCTGATGGTCTTTTTGATTCAGAACACGCAGAACCGGGACACGCTTGCGCTGCAAGTAAAGCTTTCAGAACTCATATTGGCCATAAAGGGTGCCGATAATCGTTTAGCAGATATCGAAGACGCACCGGACGAAGAACTGGAAGCCGCAAACGAGGCAGTAAAGCAAAAGGCCCATCCAAAAAGTTCGGCAAGTTCGAACTAAGCATCGATCTCACGACCGCTAAGGCACTTAGACTTGCTGTATCTCAAAGCTTGTGTGACTGCGGACGAGGTGTCCTCATAATGACACTAACACTTCCGAAAGTGGCCCTGACCGACCGATACTGCGTTGCAACCGATTGTCGGCTATTGGGGGTGAAGCCGACATTGGCTTGGCCGCTTTAGGAAGCGGCTTTTTTCAGCCCACGATGAGCACATTAATTTGTAATGGCGCAAATGGTCCAGAGCTTCAGCTGTTGCGGTCATCGAAAGGAATTTGGGCGTCCTTCTCGAAGCGCGCCTTGCGTTTGCGGCCGAAAACCCAGACCAGAATTCCGATGAAGGCGGCTATTAGGATCAAAAGATAAATTGTCACATTCATGATCGCACCAAGCCGCGTTGCGCCGCTAATATCGGCTATTGTCTCAATGTCCCAGCCGAGGAATGTGTGGCATGGCATGTGCCTTATTTGCCGAGCACCAATATAAAGCTTCTTTATATTCGGTGGGGGTGTTACAGGGGAACAGGAATGATTCGCGCTCTTGCTCAAGACCAAGGCGAATCGTTGCACAATCCAATCGCTATAATTTCATTGCCTCTTCGCGTCACAGCGATGGGGAATGAGGGAGGTTACCATGACGACGATATTGTCCAATCGTCGTTCCAAATTTGGGATGACCTGCGTCCAATGCAGTAATGAGCTGATTGCGCCCGAATGGTCTGAGTATCGGAATGAGCGGCAAGTCCGGCACCTTTGGCACTGCTGGGAATGTGACTTCCGCTTCGAGTCTCTGATCTCGTTTCCTGCCGCCACCAAGTCAATGAGGGATATCAAAACAGGGGACGATATTTATCCGTCGCTGTTCCCGTCGCTGCTGGTCGCATAAGGCACTCTCGCAGCACTCAAGGCGCTGTTTTCGAAGAAAAATCAGACTGAATGACTGCTGCTTTTCCCGCTTCGAAGTATTTCGACGATCTTGAGCTAGATCAAGGCCGACAGGGCCGGACCAGTTAAATGTCATACCGGCAAAGGGCAACGTTGGCGCCCTTTGAAGATTTTCTCTAACCTGCGATGGAGTGAACAGATGAATCTTCCGAGATTGTGGACCACGGGCCAAGAGGTGACGTGGGATCCGTTCCGTGCCATGCGACGCGAAATGGAGAATGCGCTTCGTGCGTTCGATCAGAATTTGCTCCTCTCCCGACATTGGGGCTGGCGCACCGGCAATCAATGTGGCGGAAACAAAGGATGCCTTCGAAGTGACGGCCGAACTTCCCGGTGTGGACGAGAAAGATATCAAAGTCAGCCTGGACGACAATCAGCTGGTCATTTCCGGTGAGAAAAAGGCGGAGAGCACGAAAGAAGAAAAAGACTGGCATGTCGAAGAGCGGAGCTACGGCTCGTTCTACCGGTCGATATCTCTGCCATTCGAGCCAGAGGACGGAGCCGTCGACGCTCATTTCGACAAGGGCGTGCTTCGTCTCACCATCAAGAAGCCCGCAAAGGCCATAAAGACCACCAAGACAATCGATATCAAGACGGGCGCTTCACCCACGATGGGCACGGCACCGAGGAAGGCCGCCTGATCTCTGGAAACCGTTGAAATCGGGATGAGCATGTAGTGTGATTGTAAATGTTGCGCTCCATCCCGAAGTTGAAAGCCCCAAGCCCCCAGCCCCGGCTGGGGCTTTTTTTGCGGGAAGTGTTACGCCATTCAGGCGCACACGGGCCTTGCCAAAAGCTCGACTTTAATTACCTCGGTCACTGCCTCGCCGCATTCTCTGCAACCAAATGTCCTGAGCTCCGGAAGGCCGCCGGACTTGGGAATTGTATGAGTATGCCGCATAGGCTTCCCACAACGCGGCGCTGGCTGGTCCATGCTCATGTCACCTTTGTGACGCAGCGCATGCTCCCCAGCATTGATCCACGTCAACCGGCGCTGCAGTGCCATGAGTTTCTTGCTGGCCCGTTTCGTCAATTCGCCGCTGTGCAGCGATATGTCTGCGATTGGGGTCTAAGCGGAAGTCGCTCAGTCACCTTGAATGTGGAGCGATTGACCCGATTCGGACGTCGGGCATCCGCACCTGCTGTGTGGCCGAGAGGTCACTAACTGCGACAATCTGGAAATTAGATGCAGCGTCGCCACAAAAAAAGAACCCCAAGCAGTCCACGCTCTTGGGGCCCTGTGCAGGGGAAGCCTTCTGGGGAACGCGCGAGATCATGCCGGGCTGCTGGGATCGCCAGGGTCGGTCAGAATAAAGGTGGTTCTCATCTTGGCCGCTAGACGTATTTGAGCGTTATACCGCCATCGACCACAAGTTCGATTCCGGTAACGTAGCGGCTCTCGTCGCTCGCAAGGTAGACCGCCGCCCAGGCGACGTCCCACGCATCACCGCCGAATCCCATCGGCACCTGCCGGTCGCGTGCCCGCCACATTTCCTCGACGTCGCCTCCCGCATAGCTTTTAGCAAGGCCGGCGCTCTTCTCCACCATCGGCGTCTTCATCAGTCCGGGCAAAATCGCATTCACCCTAATCTTCCTGTTGGCATACTCGACGGCAGTCGTTCTGGTGAGTTGGTTGAGCGCCGCCTTTGATGCGTAATAGGTCGCATAGGGAACACCGGTATAGCGGATCGAAGCGATCGACGAGATATTGATGATTGAACCGCCGCCCTGACGGACCATCAGCGGGATGGTTTGCTTCATCGTGAGATAGGCGCTTTTGAGATTCACCGCAAAAACTCTATCCCAGTCATCTTCAGAGACCTCGACCACGCCGCCTACCTCGGCAATGCCCACGTTGTTGTGGAGTACGTCGATGCGGCCATAGACAGAGGCACAGGCTTCGACCATTGCAATCACATCAGTGGCCTTACTGACATCAGCACTGTGTGCGATCGCGTCCCCACCCTCGCTTTTTATGATTCCGGCAGTCTCCTCTGCGGCGGCTCGATTGATATCCGCGCAGAATACTCGTGCATCCTCACGCGCAAAGGCGACAGCCGTAGCTTTACCATTGCCCCAACCTGAGCCGATTGAGCCTGCGCCCACAACGAGCGCGACCTTTCCTTTGAGGCGCTCAACCATTCAGTTCTTCCTTCGCCCGGGTGATCACGAGCCGCTTGCCGGTGTTATTTTTTGAACATTTTGTCCCGGTAATGTCCACTCATCAGGGGGCCTTTTCGAAATGTACATGCTCAACTGCTAAGAAAGTCGCCTTTCTTAGCCAGTGGCCGATCTGGGACGGCTTGATATGTCCGACCGTCGCACTGCTGGGGATTCGGGCAATGGGGACGATGATCTGGCGGGTCGTATGCTTGACGATAACCGCCTTGCTCATCATATTCTGTACCATTGGGAAGGGCGACCCGATCTTAGCTCTTCTCACCGCTGGGCGTTTTTGGCGTTCAGTGGTGGCGCGGCAAGGCAAGGCTCTATCGGGCCTTTGGGCACGCGAGCGTGATCGGGGCGTGGCCCTGGCCCTCCTTTTCACTTAATGGAGGGCAGTATGCCTAATTTGAAAGCCCAGGAAGGCCGAGTTCGCCGCAAAGCGGCTCGGGCCGGTTATCGTGTGTGTAAGTCGCGGAAAAGGAAGCACCTACCGAACCTTGATAACCCGGGGAGGAGGTACATGCTTCTTCGAACCTCCGGAAACTCCGTGGTCTTGGGAAGTTGGCATGAAGCGACACTTGACGATATCGAGGCTTTTCTGAACGTTTGATTGCGGAGCCCCGGCCCACACAGCCGGGGCTTTTGCGTTTTTGGCCTCCACTTTGTGCGCTGTCCGCTGCCCCGCGTCTGCAAGAATCGAGTTTTTAAAGGGGGCTCTCAGAAACCCACCGCGGCCGCATGAATGCGCGGCGGGGAAGTTTCAAGACGACCTCCGCGAAGCCGCAGAGTTGACTATTTCGGCGTAGGAGGTGTCCTGCGACCGCTCGACTGCAACCGGATGACTTTCTCTACATTCGACCGAAACCGGATGACTTTCTTATCGGTTCGCTTTGCGAGCATGACTTTCGTTTCGGTTGTTGGTCGTTTTGCGATCACGACTTTCTTACCGGTGGTTGGTCGTTTTGCGACCATGACTTTCTCATCAGTTGTTGGTCGTTTTGCGAACTTGTGATGGATCCACACGGCCTGGTATCGACCAGACACAGGGCTCCATCGGCGGCGACCAGAGTCGACCAGCAGTCCCATTTTTACAAGGTCTTGAATACCGTCTTCGATTTCACTGCGCTGTGTCGGGATGTCAGGAGCGTAATATCTATAATTGGCGTCGTAGGCCTCATTGAAGGCGTTCACGTATGCGCGTTCGGCGGCCAAATTGGCGGGCTCCACCGCCGCAAGTCGCGACTCCTCAAGAAGTTCGTTCACCATGTCGAGGTCCTCGTCACTGACGGACTGAAGCGCGCGCCAAAACAGATCGTCATTGCGACTCCAAGCAAGGCACCAAAGGTCGTACCACCTGTTGGGCTCGGTGTTATCGCTTTTGATCCGCCGAGGCCGGTCCTTCGGATCATAGTGCGCCGCGAGAGAAGGCGGCGCCAGTTTGGCGTAGACCGCCCGCTGCGTCGCTTCATAAGTCGCTTGGAAGACTTTGCGGTACGCTTTATCCGCGGCGATATTCGCATAATGCACTGAGATATTGTGAGTGCCGTCTAGACCTTCTGCGATCTCCCTAAGTTTGCCGCCAAGAGCCTTGTACTGCTCCCGGATCGGATTTTCATTACGGCTTTGGGCCGCGCGCGTAAGAGCGAACCACTTGTTGGGATCAATCATTCCATTCTCCTTTTTTCGCTGTGCCTTGCGCTCGCTACGACGCGAAGCGGCAATCGTTGGGCGTTGTGCGAAAAACGCCTTTGAATATTTTACAGATTTCGAAACCAACGTTCGCGGCAGCAAATTGACGAAACGTTCGGGGATCAGCTGGCTTCGCTCTTGAGATCGTGAAGGTGAGCGGACGCGCCATGCCGGACTGAACTGTTGCGCCAAGTCGGCTTCCGTCGCGATGGACGATGATGCCAGACGATCTTGTCGCCCTCCATTGAAGGCCGCATTTCGTCGAATATGGCCATCGGATCATTAGGGAAGTTTATTCCCGGAATCCAAACCGGTTGACGTTTCGCACGTTTGACCGCGCGAACAAGAAAGTCTGGAACACCCTCGCGTATCCCGGTTCGGGCATCGACCAACTCGATATAGCCTAGGCGTGCAAATTCTGGGACGCCGGAAGCGAATACTGCGGCGTTCCGGATTCTTCGATCCGGGTAATTTGCTCGCAATCGATTCGCATAATCGACTAATGTGCATTCCAATAAGGGATACATATTCTCACTGATCGAGTTCACCGTATGTTTCATGTCAGTCTCCGTGAAGCGCGAGCCGCAGCAATCATTGACGGCGCTGCCGAACACTTTACCGAATGCAATTTTGACGCCGATGCTTGGCCGCATGCCGACCGCTGCTAAAATTATTTTGTTGACGGGCTTTATCGACGTTAGTTCGACCTGGCGCAGTTTCGATCAATGCACTTAGCCTCAGCACAACGTAACGACGCCGCGTTGATCCATGTAAGCCACGTATCATTATCTCGTGCGCCGTCTTGCCTTCGGGAGATTTGATCAAAATATCTCTCCCCGCCAAAACCGCTCCTGCGAGCCTATCTATGCCCGGGGATTGCAAATCGAATGCGCCATGACTTAACTAAGACGACAACCCGCTGGCCAGGGAGGATGCATTGACGACCATTCCCAAAATTTTGCATGAACACATCAACACGGCGTATCCAGCGCATGTCTGCCTGATTGGTACCACGCTGCCGAACGGATATGCCCAGATCAGCCCGCGCGGCAGCACCATGGTGTTTGACGACGAGCACTTCGCACTGTGGGAGCGCGGCCGGGGATCGACTAACGCCAACCTCGCGGACGGCAGCAAGGTCACTGTTTTCTTCCGCAAGCCGCCGCTCCGCGAATCCGGCTTGTTGCCGCGCGGCGGCATCGCGCGCTTCTACGGCACGGCGAAAATCTACAAGTCCGGCCCGATCTACGAGGAAATCTGGAAGCGGCTGATCGAGCCAGAGAAGAAGGGCGATCCGGAGAAGAAGGGGTTCGGCGTGCTCATCAAGGTGGAGCGGGCGGAAGATTTGAGCGGCACCCCGCTGGCGATTTGAGATCGCCCATCCTGCCGCACAGCGTGATCTTCGCCCCCAATTCGTAGGAGAGGCACACCACGCCGATCCCAAGTTCTGTTGAGACCGGCGTGGCATCCTAAGCGAAGAGTTACTCGAAGTCGAAGTCGAGGTCGAAGTCGTCATCATCGAAGTGTAAGTCAGCCGAGTGGAATACGGGCGGTAGCCGAAATGTATGCTGTGACTTCAGCCATTTTTTAGCAGCACGCTTTATCTTGTCGCTCACTGGCGCGTTACACGGGCCCCGGATTTGACCCATGGAAACTCGCCCTTGGGACTGCACAAGTTTGATCGTTGCAATTCTGACGCCTTCCTTTTTAAGACTGAAAATGTAGCACAGACCGGCACGAATACGCTTCCCGTAGGTTCCAACGCAATGATGCATCGCATGGCCTTCGCGATAGAGTTCTCGGCTGTTGCTGATCGGCACGATGTCGTAGTCACTAACCTTACCAGCTTGAGCCCAAGGCTCTGGAAATTCATAGTAACCGCCATTGCTGTTGTTTGCGGCTGCTTCGTGCCACTCACTGCTTAGAGATGTGACAGTATCAATCGACATATCGGGGCTGAATCGTCGAGTCACCAATGCGCCGCTTTCACGGTCGGTATTCGTGCAGGCGCGAACCCAGTCTGCGACGTCCTCCAGCCAATTCACGTCTTCGTCGAGCGTGCCGCCCAGCTTGCAAAAATTCCTTGCAGTGAACTGACCGAACTCCGGACTTATCCGAGCAGCAAATCCGACAGCTCTCAACCAAGGTCTCATTTTTGGCAGCGGCAGTGGCATGTAGGCGTGAACCAGGTTGGGCTGCCGGGCTAAAAATTCAACCAGCTCTAGTGCCAAATGTGCCGCGCCTGGCTTAACCTTCCGAAGAGCCATCGGAATACCGGCAGCCTCAGCAACCCTTCCGAGAGGAGCCCCGCTGTAGACAAGGTGCAATGCTTCGAGCCGATCTCCGGTTCTGGCGGGGTCCGAAATAGCCAGTGCCAAAGCCGGGAATACTGAAGTCAGCTGCAGAAAACGTTCGCTGATCGCAGACTCGTGGTAAACCTGATATCGATAGCGGAAGGCAAATCGGCGGGCTTGGTTGAGAGCAAACGGATGCGCTGCTCCGGCCAGTGCCTTTGCAAGTAGCCTGTTAATGACTCGAAACGAGGCGCGGCGGAGACCGTAAACTTTATTGCACCTTATTTTTCGCTGCTCACGGTCAGTCCTCTGGCGTTAAATCCAGTTGAATTCATTGCCGCTGATGCCCGCTCGCCCCAGCATCCCATCATAAATCGCACTTCGAAGTGTTTCCTCCAAACAACGTTGAAAAATCTCGTACGGATCCCTGCTGGGAATCATTTGTAATACGGCACCTGGCGACACTTTGTCGTCAGGGGATAGCTTGTCTGGTCGCAGCACAATTTGGTGCGCCGCGATAAACTCATCCTCTTCGCTTAAGCCAATCCCGTAGATGCCCTTCCTATCCTGCAGTAACTGAACTGGATAACTGTTTTGTTTGGTACCGCTCATGAGCTAAACACTCCCATTTACAGTTGGGTGAATATTAGGCGTCCCACATAATGTTCCGCATAATGCGATGACGCATCGCGGTCATGGTGATCGCGACGTGCTTTACTTTACCGAGCGAGAAATCGACCGCGGGCTTAAATAGCGGTCCGGATTTGAGGCGACTTGCTGGCTAACGATATTCAGTGCAAATTTAATTTCCGCGGCTCGGGATCTTCCCCAACTGCTAACGACAACCTGACCAGCGAAATATTTTTGCCAATGCTGTTGCAAATGATTTGTGGCGCCGATGGGTCGGTACACTCTGTTGTGTTCGTGTGGTAGCCGCATTAGTCCTTGTTATTACTTGACAGGCGCTTCTTTAACATCGCATTTTCGATCATCACGTCACCAAGCAGCTTCTTCAGCTTTGCATTCTCTTGCTGCGAGTCGTGCAGGTTTCCGGCCTTGCATTTGACGCCGCCAATTGCACGGGAAAGCTTCGCCTTAAATTCCTCGGCTACCAACCCTCGACCTTGAAATGTAATTGTGCCGGTGGATTGCCACCAATTCAGAATGGCGCCAGTGTCAGCACGAAACTGCTTGTGATTTCCCAAGTTGCGCCATTCGCCATCAATTCCGGTAAGAAATAACTTATCTTGAAGTTCTGCGTAGGTTCCTGCAAATTTCATCTTCATGATTAGCTCCTGCGGCTTTCTGATATTCGTCACGCGATATGCATTGACGAAAAGCGATCATAAAGATCACTGCAGGAGTTACTTTACCGAGTCGGAGAATGACCTCACGGATAAATTCAAAATCCGGAGGTGAAGGACTGGCGGGCTCGGGCATTCAGTGCAGATGTAATTCGGCATGCACGGCGTCAACGCGACTTGCTTCGCTCGCCGCCAAGCAAGTGTATTTCTCTTTCAGGAAAAACAAGAAGAGAACAGGTTATACGGCTCACATATCGTCTTCCACTATTCGATGATTTTGAAGTCGGTAAAGTTGTTTCGACAAATCCGTAGAGGAGATCGTCGTGGTAAACACCGCTCGCCGAAGAGCCCCTTTTTTATTTGCGTAAAAAACCCAAACCACAACACGATATTCGACTGCTTCGTCCTCCTACGTTGCGGTTGGGTGAGCGGTTTGAAACATTGGAAGATGTGCGCGAGTACAGCATTGCTAGGGAGCAGAGATTGGATCTCTCAACCCGCCGAGAGCACCAACGCTTGGCCGACCGCCTCAACGAATGCCGGACTTCGCCTCAACGATGTGGTCTGCCATCTTGCCCGATCTGCGCTCGCGTATTCCGGATTTGGTTCATCGGCGAATTGCTACGCATTGTTGAAGACATCGGAGCCACTCCAGGCCACATCGTGACAATCCTAATCAACGAGGCGTCTTATGATCAGATCGACCGCCTAAAGGTGAAAGCTTACGATGCTGCACTTCGCAAACGACTCAGCCGCAATGGCTTGGGTGATGTTGCCGTGATCGGAGGTTACGAAAATGTTTATCGAGCAAGGTCAAAAACCTGGGTTCTCCACATCAACCTTTTAATTCTCGGTGGCACGAGCGAAGCCATCGATCGATTCAGAGCAACATTTTCAAACTCCAATATTGCTAACCCTTTCAAGCGTCAGAAGCTAAAGGACCCCCCAGAACAGCTATCGTACCTTTTGAAGTTCACGACCTATCACAGGCCGTTCGCGCAGCGCGGCTCGACAAAGAGCCTGCCAATACCGCTGAATCCACGAGAACATTGCGCATTGGTTGCTTGGATGGCGCAATGGAAATTTCAAGACTTCATGTTTTTATTCAATGCTCGCCGCGAGGGCGCCAGGATCGTGTCAGGCCTTTGGTCTAGGCTGACTTCTTAGTCGGCCACTTTATTGCATGCACCCACTCCATTCCCTCCTTGTCCTTTCCAGTAAATATGCGGCGTTCGACGACGAAGCGCCGACCACTCGTCCCGCCGGAGCTCACATCTAATCGCCCTTTGGCCACCAAGCTTTGTTTGTACTGGCTAGCGGCAGCTCCTGTTCCAATTATCGATTGCAGGGCCGCGGCGGTCAGATAGTAGTACATATGACCTTTATGTTTGGCTATGTAATAAGGCACCGAGCCAAACTGGTGTGTTTTTGGATCGGCATATCTTCTTGGCAGGAACATCGCCTTGGCCTCGTTTTGACGTAAATAGTCCACCAACTTCTTGTCCATTGCCAAGATCGCAGAGTCCTTCTTTGCCTCCTTCGGTTTTGTCAGCCCGTCCAATTGACAGCTCAATATAGCTTTTCGAAGCGCATTCCTGTCCCAGTCGAGCACCCCAAGGCTTATCGCCAACGCACCAGCCGCATATACGGTCGCAAACATGTTCGATGCACGCCCTAGGGGCTCTGTATCTTTTGAATGATTTTTTAAATCACGAAGATATTGATCACGCAGTTTTTGCAAGCCATTTGTCAATGCGCGGATTTTCAACGCACGGTCTTTCAACGCAAGGACTTTACCTCCTTTACCGCGCAGTAGGTGGGTCAGCTTTGAAAGAAACTCACGAATAGGAACGCCGTAGTAGAGGCGGCATCGCAGCTTGAGATGGTTTGTCAATTCGCTTCCACTCGGAGCGTTGTGCAGGTCCTCATATATTCCATGCGCTCCATCGGGCAGCGGAATGTCAACGAGTCTTCCACGCTCAGCATTATCTACTTGTCGGGTAGAGGTGCCGATTACTCGACACCTCCCCCACAGATCCCGGCGTGCAACTTTCCTGCACCGGGCTCTTGTCGAAGGTCAAACGCGATCGTGGGTTTGGACGCCACAGATCCGCAGGCTCGCTGCTTCAGTGTCATGCTGAACCCGGCGCTGAGTCCGGAGCATGTGTTACAGCTTACCTTTCCTTCGACCGGCCGCCTTCCCTCCGTCATCTCCGCCGCCGATTTCAGTCGACTTTGTTCGATGCTTCATCGGTAATACGCAGCCGTCCGACTCCTCGTCTGTTCCCCGACAGCTTCGTCTCCTCGACTTCCTGTCGCGGCCCGGGATCGACAAGCGACTGCGGGCCAAACGAGGTCTCCCAGGTTCCGACGCGATCCTTCCATTCGTGATGTGGCCTCAGACCCCGGCAGGGCGACGGTTCCTCGCATAACGGCGCCGCACATGTTGCCTTCGGCAGTAGCGACGGCCTCGGCCCCTGCGATTTCAAGGATTTCGTGGCTCAATCCCGCACCCCAAATGATCACTGTGTACGCTTCGCCATGGTCGTCACCTCCCACGACGCAACACTCGTTACCGGGCGGGCGCTATCCCTTTCCCGGACCGGACTTTCACCGACTGGACCACGCCAGCTTCGCCTGGCGCACCGCTACCGGCCTTCGCTGCCATTTCATCAAGCGAAAAATTCGATGTGCTCAGAAAATAAAAACGCCATGATCGGGGTTCTGTTGCGCCGCCTAATCGCTTTTTCTCCCGTTGCTCGGCAAGTCGCATAGTGACGTTCAGCACGAGCTCTAGCCTCTTGGTGACATTCCCTTGGGCTTTTGTCTCGTCCAATATTAATAGACCATCGTTGTGTGCGAGCGCCGTGACCTCGACTGCGTTTGCAGTCGTATTCCAACTTTCCAGAAAGCCCTTGTCAGGCTGACGATGGCAGCCCCAAACCGAACCAGCAACCATGGCGGCAGTAGTTTTGCCCGTTTCTGGACTTCCGTAAATTTCAAAGCCACCAGACCGCTCTGCTCGGACGAAGCGCAAAATTGGACCAGTAAAGGCTAATGACACAGCAAACATGAGTCGTGAGTTGTTGAGGCACAGCCTTCCGATCTTTTCCCGCCAATCTTGCAGGGTTACGTTTGGCGACACGCGGTATTTTTCAGATCTAGAGCAAAATCCAGTCGGATTGAATGGGCTGCTATCATCCGCGTCCGAAGCGGGGTCCCAGTGCATTCACCGCAAATAGCGATGCATTCCATCTGGATTGGCTTACGGGCGAGCGCGGTGGGGTGCCGGAATGAGCGGAAATGCGTGACTTATCGGAATTTGCTCTAGCTCTTCGAGCAACGGATAGACGTTCTGTTGTGGATTGAAGGTTTTGTCGGGCAGAACGTAAGTCCAACCATTCCATCCTATTTTTGTTGCAACTTTGAAGTTTGGTACATTTTTGCCCCGTTCCCACTTTTGAACCAATTCAAGAAATACCTTCTGCTCTGGGGGCGTAAACAAGCCAAATCTGGCGTTCGCTGACTGGGTAAAGACTTTCTGTTTCTCTTCGATCAATCGACTTACAAGAACAGGCGGAAGAGTAGGTATCGGTTCTCCTTCTACCCCAAACCGGAAATATCGCCTTCCCCATTCGTCTTTGCCCTCCGCGATGACATTGATCAGAGAATGGTTTGTCTTGGTCTTCTTTGCCATGGTCTGGGGCTCCTCTGAAATTCGTACATCAAAATATTACCCCGTAGGCGAGCCATTGTCAGTCGCCATGAATCTGTCAACGAGAATTGTACCGAACTCGTGTGGTGGTACACATGGAAGCAACACGCAAACCTATCAATTCATAGAACACTGCAGCACGGACTGAATGATGTCGTCATCGCCGGTCAGCAGTTAGCGTACGAACGTAAGAATGTACGAAAATCTTTGTTTTCCAATGCCGGTATCGAGCGCCTGGGAAGAAATGAAGGGACGGGATTCGTACATTCTTACATTCCTACATTCCTACTCCCGGGGCCCCGGGCGGCAAGATCGAGGTCCGACTGCTCCACTTGCTGGCTTTGGCCGCAAGGGGCACGTAATGCCAATATGTGTGGGAATGTACGAATGTAGGAATTGACCAGAAAGCTCAGCAGCCATGCTCACCCGCAGGCATTCGTCCCTTTCTGCATGGAGATCCCTACTCCCAGTGAATTCCCCACCCTTGCAAGCACAGGACTACAAAAGCACGGTTTAAACGCAGCGAATGGTTCGAAAGAATTTTAACTGGTGTGCATTCCTACATTCCTACATTCCTACACAGGCGGTAACGCTCTGGCGTTCACTTTCGAGCACGGAATTATCTCAGGGTTTCTCTCGATCAATGGGCGGCACAACAGTAACGGTTTTTCACTCCATTGATGTTTCGATTTCAGATCTCAGCGGCGTGCATCTGATCGAGCACTTGCGGCTGCGCAAAAATACTCAAGGAAACGTTCGGTCGCACATCGACACTCTGCCAACAGAGCTGACGAGCACACAGCGATATTTGCAACTACCCACACTCGACGGAGGTTGAAAACGAGTTCTGTAAATAGACAGCGGGCAAAAAACTAAAGGAGTGCCCGCCATGAGAAAAATATCCAGTAGTCTAAATCGACGTGCAGGCGGTGAAGAATCTCAACCGGATTTCAGATCGAAGTCTGGGATTTCGACGGGAGAGCCGTATTCGTCGGTCGTCGAGAAATTTCGCTGCCACAACTTGCGTCAGTTGCTGAAATTCATTCGACCAAAAGCCTCGACCGTGATTAAAATCATAGTCTGTAAAGTGAGGTGCGGACAAAAATATTGGAGGTCCGCATGAAACGGAAAAATGTGACTGATCCCGTATTGGGAGTGAATGAATTTAGTGGCGATGATGCATGCGATGAAATACGGCGAGGTGATGCTCGTAGTCGATCCACGACCGACCCGGCTAATAAGACCATGGCGATCTACGGTCGGGAACGGCCGACGCGCGCGATGCCATGCGAATCGGCCGCTGGGCAAAGTAACGTGACGCGCTCGACCGCCCTCTCCGCCGTCCGGCCGATTCCGCGCCGCGGCCTTTCCCGCGACGAAGCCGCCATGTACATCGGCATTTCCGCCAGCAAGTTCGACGAGCTCGTGCGCGACGGCCGGATGCCCGGACCAAAGCGGATCGACGGGAGAAAGCTGTGGGACGTGCATGCACTTGATCTGGCCTTCGTTTCACTCCCTGATGATAATGATCAGGGAGTGAAAAACTCGTTTGACGACGCGTGGGTCGGTGAGCACCGATGACACTGGTGAGGCTCAAATTTCTCAAAAACTATCGCGATCGGCATGGGACCGTTCGACGATATTTTCGCCGGCGCGGCCAGAAGGATGTTCCGCTAAAGGGTGAGCCGGGAACTGCCGAGTTCATGCTGGCCTATCAGGCCGCAATCGGTGCCAAAGCGGCCGTTGTCGACGAGAAAAAGGCCGGAACGTTCGCGAAACTGATCGTTGACTACTGCCGATCTGTGGCCTTCACGAACCTCAAGCCGTCATCACAGAAGCTCTACCGTGTGGTTCTCGATCGCATCGCCGAGCGGCATGGGCATCGGCTGGTGCGCGATGCAAGGCGTACCGACGCACGCAAGATGATCGAGGAGATCGGGGCCGCCAAACCCGCCATGGCGAACATCACCCGCGCCGTCCTGCGGCTCCTCATGCAATTCGCCGTCGAGACCGAATTGCGACTCGATAACCCGGTTAGTGGTCTCAAATCCTATCGGACGGGGACGCGCCATACGTGGATGGAGGATGAGTTATCCCGGTTCGAGCGACGATGGCCGCTGGGTACCCGCGAGCGGCTCGCATTTGCGTTGCTGCTCTACACCGGACAGCGCGCGGGCGACATCGTCAAAATGCGCCGATCGGAAGTCTCTGACGGATTGATCCGGGTCGTTCAGCAAAAGACTGGCACTGAGCTGTCCATCCCGTTGCATCCCGCGCTCCTTGCCGCAATCAAGGCCGCGCCCGCCAAAGGCGTCACGCTGATCGGCGACGCCAACGGCCGCCCCATCAAACGCGCGACGCTCACTCTTCTCATGAAAAAAGCAGTGGCATCGGCAGGCCTGCCGGCGCGCTGTGTGCCCCATGGCCTCCGCAAGGCGATCATGCGTCGCCTGGCTGAAAGCGGATCCTCGGCTAAGGAAATCGCGGCGATCTCGGGACATCGAACCCTAAAGGAAATCGAGCGATACACGGCCGCGGCCGATCAAGCCAGGTTGTCGAAGGCGGCGATGGCGAAGCTCAGGGGCGACAAAAAAGCGAACATAAGTGTCTAACCCGCGCCCGGAAAGTGTCTACCCTCCCCGCAAGACACTGAAATCATGAAGTCTTGTCCTCCTCGCCGTTAACTCCTCGTTAGGGTTAACGGTTTATTGCTGAACCCCGCGGCACCGGCGCGCTCGCGGCGGTTGCAGCGATCTTGCAGCCAGCCGGCAGCGATCGAGATGCGATTGACCCCATCCCGCTTGGCACGCCTGTTCGCCTCCGCCGCGATCGTCACTGCGATCGCCGCGGCGACGGCGGGATGCCAGACCACGCAGAGCGCGGCAACGACCGGGTCTCTCGCGCTCGCCCCCACCGACCGCTCAGATGCGGATTGGCAACGCGACGTGCAAACCTACGGCCAGAAATATCGCGCCGATCCGTCCAATGTCGAGGCCGCGCTACGCTACGCGCAGGCGTTGCGGGCCACCGGACAGAACGCCCAGGCGGTCGCCATCCTGCAAGAATTATCGATGGAGAATCCGCACAACAAGGTCGTGCTCGGCGAATATGGACGCGCGCTGGCTGACGCCGGCCAATACGAGCAAGCGCTCACGGTGCTCGATAGCTCCCACACCCCCGAACAGCCCGACTGGCGGATCCTGTCCGCGCAGGGCGCCGTGCTCGACCAGATGGGACGGCACGTCGACGCACAACGCCATTATCTCACCGCGCTCAAGATCGTTCCCAACGAACCGTCGGTGCTTTCCAATCTCGGCCTGTCCTATGCGCTGTCGAAGGACCTCAAGGACGCCGAAGCGACGTTGCAACTCGCCGTCGCGCAAAAGCCGGCCGATCCACGGGTGCGGCAGAATCTTGCGTTGGTCGTCGGCCTGGAGGGACGCTTCGCCGAGGCCGAAGGGATCGCGCGCGCCGACCTGCCACCCAATGAGGCCGCCGCCAATGTCGCCTATCTGCGGCAGATGCTTGCGCGCAAGACGCCCGACGTGCCGATTGCAAATCGCAGCGCGCGGTCTCAGCCCGGGTCGAGCTGACCCTTCGTCATTGCAGCGCCAGGACGCGGATCGCGGCCGGACCGAGAATGACGACGAACAATACCGGCAGGAAGAACACGATCATCGGCACCGTAAGCTTGGGCGGCAGGCCGGCGGCCTTCTTTTCCGCCTCCGACATGCGCATATCGCGATTCTCCTGCGCCAGCACCCGCAGCGTCGTAGCCAGCGGCGTGCCGTAGCGTTCCGATTGCTGCAAGGCGAGGCAGACCGCTTTGACGCCTTCGAGGCCGGTGCGTTGCGCCAGATTCTCGTAAGCCTGCCGGCGATCCGGCAGATAGGACAATTCCGCCGTGGTCAGCGTGAACTCCTCGGCAAGCGCCACCGATTGCGTGCCGACCTCCTCGCTCACCTTGCGGAATGCCGCTTCGATCGACATGCCGGATTCGACGCAGATCAACAACAGATCGAGCGCGTCCGGAAACGCGCGCTTAATCGAAAGCTGCCGCCGCTGAATTTTGTTCTTGAGGAACAGGTTCGGAAGATGCGTGCCGAAGTAGGCGCAACCGATCGAAATTGCGATCTTCACCATCGGCGGATAATTGAGCTGGAGAACGACGAAAATATAAAACAGCGACGTGAATAGCATGACTACCGGCATGGTCATGCGGAAGAACAGATAGGTGACGTATGGAGCCTGCCCGCGATAGCCGGCTTGCACGAGCATGGCGCGTGCTTCTTCCTGACCGAACCACTTCGACAAATTGAGGTTATCGACGGCCCGCTTCATGTACATCCTCGGCGATTGCCGTAGCACCGCTTTGCTGTTCTGCGTCAACCGCTCGCGCTCGCGTTGCCGGATTTTCTCGCGCTCGAGCGCAACCGCCTTCATGCGCTTCGACAGCGTATCGGTGACCATGAGCGGCATCGCCAGCGTCAACACCGTCGCGCCCGCTGCAACGGCGGCAAACAGCATGGTGAGGACCTTGATGTCGAGAAACTGGCCGATCAGGGAGTTCATGACCGCGCTGCCTCAGAAATCGAAATTGATCATCTTGCGCATCACCAGCACGCCGCACAGCATCCAGGCGGCAGAGCATGCCAGCATCACGCGGCCGAGCGGGTCGGTCCACAGAAGGTCGATATAGGCCGGGCTCGTCAACCAGACGAGCCCCATGACGGCGAGCGGCAATGCGCCGATGATTGCCGCGGAAGCCTTGGCTTCCTGCGACATGGCCTGGATCTTCGCCTTCATCTTCTTGCGGTCGCGCAGCACCCGCGACAAATTGCCCAGCGCTTCCGAAAGATTGCCGCCGGCGCGCTGCTGGATGAAGATGACGATACCAAAGAAATTGGCCTCGGGGACTTGCATGCTTTCGTAGAGTTTCAGGGCGGCCTCGCCGATCGGAATGCCGACCGTTTGTGTTTCGATGATCGCGCGGAACTCGCTGCGCACCGGCTCCTCGGCATCGGTGGCGATCAGTTTGAGGCTGTCGAGCAGCGGTAGACCTGCCTTGATGCCGCGAACGATGACGTCGACAGCGTCCGGAAGCGTCGCAAGGAATTTCGACTCTACGTCGTTTTTTTAGAAACGACAAGCCCCAAAATGGCAAGCCACAGCCGGCCGCAAAGCCGACAGCAAGCGCCGGTATCAGCCCGCCATCCACAACCATCATAATGACGAATCCGAGGACGCCGAGTACGCACGCCGTGATTATGAAACGCCGCTTCGACCAATTCAGGCCCGCCTGCGTGAGCCGCACGGAGAGCGGCGGGCGCTTCGCTTTCTTCCGCCGTTCTTCGATCTGCTTGAGCGTGCCTTCGACCTGCTCGCGCCGCGATTTCTGAGCGGCACGCGCGGCGCCGGCCGGCCGCGCCGCCACCGGCTCGGCGCGCGCGACGCTCGCGACGCGCCGTTCCGCTCTCTTTTCGCCGGAGAGGTATGGATAGACGAAAACCCACACGACGCCGCCGATGGCGATCATCACCAAAAAGAACAAACCGTAGGCGACCATGTCGCGATCCGTGGCTCAATCCGCGCGTTTATGCTCTAACCGTTCCATCGATGCCTTCGGCCGCATCGAGCGCGGCCGCGAGACGGGTCTCTTCGCCGAAATAGCGCGCACGCTCCCAGAACTTCGGCCGGCCGATGCCGGTCGAGTGGTGTCGGCCGATGAGATTGCCGTTGGCGTCTTCGCCGAGCAGCTCGTAGAGAAAGACGTCTTGGGTGATGATGACATCGCCTTCCAAGCCCATCACCTCGGTGATGTGCGTGATGCGGCGCGAGCCGTCGCGCAACCGCGCCGCCTGGACGACCACATCGACGGATGCGCAGATCATCTCGCGGATCGTGCGCGAGGGCAGCGAGTATCCGCCCATCGTGATCATCGACTCAAGGCGCGACAGCGCCTCGCGCGGCGTATTGGCGTGCAGCGTGCCCATCGAGCCGTCGTGGCCGGTATTCATCGCCTGCAATAGATCGAACGCCTCGGGGCCGCGCACCTCGCCGACGATGATCCGTTCCGGCCGCATGCGCAGACAATTGCGCACCAGATCGCGCATCGTGATCTGGCCCTCGCCTTCGAGGTTCGGCGGCCGCGTTTCCAGCCGCACCACGTGCGGTTGCTGCAATTGCAATTCGGCCGCGTCCTCGCAGGTGACGATGCGCTCGTCATCGTCGATGTAACGCGTCAGGCAGTTGAGGAGCGTGGTCTTGCCGGAGCCGGTGCCGCCAGAGATCAAAGTATTGACGCGGCAGCGGCCGATGATCTTGAGAATATCCGCGCCCTCGGGCGAAACCGAGCCGTATTTTACCAGCTGTTCGAGCGTCAGCTTGTCCTTCTTGAATTTGCGGATCGTCAGTGCGGGGCCGTCGATCGCCAGCGGCGGCACAATGGCATTGACGCGCGAGCCATCCGGAAGGCGCGCGTCGCAGATCGGCGAAGATTCATCGACACGGCGGCCGACTTGGCTGACGATGCGCTGGCAGATGTTGAGAAGCTGCTGGTTATCGCGGAAGCGTATGCCGGTCTTCTGAATCTTGCCGGCGACTTCGATGTAAACGGTGCCCGAACCGTTGACCATGATGTCGGCGATTTCGTCGCGCGCCAACAGCGGTTCGAGCGGACCGTAGCCAAGCACGTCGTTACAGATATCGTCGAGCAGGTCCTCCTGCTCCGAGATCGACATCACGATATTCTTGATCGCAATGATTTCGTTGACGATATCGCGGATTTCCTCGCGTGCGGAATCGGCGTCGAGCTTGGCGAGCTGCGCAAGATCGATCGCTTCGATCAGCGCGCCGAATATCGTGCTTTTGACCTCGTAATAGCTCTCCGAGCGGCGCGAATCGACCGCCGACGGAACCGGCGGCGGCGGATTGGGCGTGCCGCCCACGTTCTGCTTGCCGGTCGGGGCGCCGATAATCGGGGCGCCGAGGCCGGCGGAGGGGAACGGTGTGCGGCCGGCTTCGGTTGGCGCCGCGGCGGACGGCGACGGGGCGAACGGCGGCGCCGCTACCGGCCGCGCTGCAGGCGCGGGCCGCGGCGGCGCGGCGGCGGAACTGTCTGAAGAGGAACGCTTGCCAAACACGAACGCAACTCCACGCCGTTACTGCTACCGTTGCAGCAGTTTCTCGATCAAGGGCGACAACAAACCTGAACGCTGCTTCTTCGGCTCCGACCGGCCGGTCAGATGCTGCGCCAATTGCCTAAGCATTTCCGTAGTGCGATGGCCTGGGGAAATCTCGGCGATCATCTGTCCGTTATTGGCCGCCGCGCCGAACAGCTGCGGCTCGAATGGAATGATCGCCATGGGCTCCTCCTCGAGCGCCTTGGCGAAGTCGGCGGCTTTGATCTCGGGACGCTTTGGAACCCCAACTTGATTGAGGCAGTAGCGCGGGTGATGGTCGTTCGGCCGCGCCGCTTTGAGAAAGTCGTAAATGTTTTTCGCGTTGCGCAGGTTGGCGAGGTCCGGGGCGGCGACGATCAAGACGTCGTCGGCGCCGACCAGCGTCTGCTTGGTCCATCCGGTCCATTGGTGCGGGACATCGAGTACGACACAAGGCACCGTGGCGCGCAGCGAATCGAAGATAGATTCGAAGGCGTCGGCGCCGAAATCGTAAACGCGATCGAGCGTTGCCGGCGCCGCCAGCAAATTCAAATGGTCCGTGCATTTGGCGAGCAGGCGATCGACGAAAGCGGTATCGACGCGGTCGGGCGAGAACACCGCTTCCGCGATGCCCTGCGGGGGATCCTGATTGAAGTCGAGCCCGGCGGTGCCGAACGCGAGATCGAGATCGGTCACCACGGCATCGAGTTTGAGATCGTGCGCGATCGAGAAACCGATATTGTGGGCAACAGTCGAGGCGCCGACGCCGCCCTTGGCCCCGACCACCGCGACGATGCGGCCGACCGGCTTGGAATCCGGCGCCGAAAACAATCCGCAGACCGCGCGCACGATTTGCAATACACCGACCGGCGAAATCAGATAATCGCTCACGCCTCGCCGCACCAGTTCGCGATAGAGGGTGACATCGTTCATGCGGCCGATGACGATGACCCGTGTCCCGGCGTCGCAGTATTGGGCAAGCTGATCGAGCCCCGCCAGAATGTCGTCGCTGCGGTTCTCCGATTCGAGAATGATCACGTTTGGAGTGGGCGAGCTCTGATAGGCTTCGATCGCTGCCGGCATGCCGCCCATCTGGACGCGCAAATGCGCTTTGGCCAGGCGCCGGTCTTCGCCGGCCGCCTGGATCGCGGCGGCAGTGTCGACATTCTCACAAAAAGCCTGCACCGCCACGCGCGGCGCCGGCGCGATATGTTCATCGCGACCGGCGACTTCGGCGGGCTTCGGCTTGTCCAGGGTGGCTTGATTAGGCTGTTTGATCATACGCCGACATCACATCTCATATCACTTGCCAACGTCGCTGATTTTGGCCGCTTGGGCGGTGCCGCTGGCTGTCGTGGCGGTACTCTGACCCTCACGATATTTTTCAAGAACGGTGGTGCGACGCATTGCATAAGCCGCGGTTTCGCCGCGCGGCTGCACGAGATCGGAGGGGTTGGCGATCTCGGCAGCGAGATTGCGCTGCGTGGCGCAGCCATAATTCCAGGGCGGCTGATTTTCGAAATAGTCGCGGTTGAAGCTCGGACCGATGCTCTCCGGCCACAGGCCGCAAGGCCCGGCTTGGGCGTGGATTCTTGGATAGCTGATGCGGACCGTGGCCAGATTTGGGCCGGTCGCTGCATAAGTCTGCACCGCAATGCTCTGCGGCGGCAGCCCACTGGCGGCAAGGATCGAGACGATCTCGGGAATTGCGGCGGCGGCTGCGCGTTCGTTAGTGCTGCCTAGCGGCCGCTCGACGACGACGCCGCCGGTCGCCTGACGTTTCCAGCCCACGCCGAACGACAGAACTTGCGCGCGCTGCGTCGGATTCAATTCGCCGCGATTGGTGCCAATGAACAGTTCGAGCGTGCGATCGGACTCCTGCAGCGTGATCGGATGCCGCAGACGATAATCGGTGGGCACATCGGGAGCGCGGACGGCCTGCTGGTCGGTATTGCAACCGCAGACGGCCAGCGCGCATGTCACGGCGGCGGCGCGCACGACAAAGCCTGCCACTGAGCGGCGGCGGCCGGCGATCATCGCGTGGACAATCTGCATCGTGATCTCCCGCGGCTGCATCAATCGAGGATGAAGCCGTATTTGCCGTAATAGGTATCGGATGGCGCCGAATTGCCGACACCGTAGAGACGGTTGAACCGGCCGAGCAAAACGGTTTCGGGATCGCTTGCATCGGCGAAGCCGTCATCGGGCCGCGACAAATCCTTCTGCGCCACCGCGCGCACTACATAGGGCGTCACCATCACCATCAGCTCGGTTTGCTGATTTATGTAGTCGCGGCTTTTAAATAGCGCTCCGAGAATGGGAAGCTCCGCCAAGCCGGGTAATCCGTTGATCGCCTGCTTGGTCGAGTTCTGGATCATGCCGGCCATCGCGAGCGAGCCGCCGGAAGGAATTTCCACCGTTGTCTCGGCGCGTCGGGTGCGGATCGACGGAACGGTCGCGGTGGCGTTGCTGCCGGGCTCGGCGATGGTCAGTGAATTTTGCGAAGATAGATCGGATACCTCCGTCATGACCTTGAGGCTGATGCGGCCTTCGCTGAGCACGACCGGGGTAAAATCGAGACTGACGCCGAATTTCTTGAAATCAATCGACGGTTGACAAGTCGCAATGCTGCCCCCGCCGGTCGGGGTCGAGCAGCTGTATCCGTTGAGCACCGGAAACTCGCCGCCGGCCACGAACGTTGCGGATTCGCCGGAAATCGCCGTCAGGTTCGGCTCGGCAAGCGTGTGGATGACGCCGGCTTGTTCCATCGCCTGCAAAGTGGCGTTGACCGATTTAAAGCCGCCGGTGATGGCCGATCCGCTGAGCGATTGGCCGGTAGCGGAGAACGGATTGGTGTTGTTGAAATTAACCACGGTGGTGCCGTAGTTCAGCGACCCGGAAAGATTGATGCCGAGTTGTTTGATGACGTCGCGCTCGACTTCGGCGACGACGACCTTGAGCATGATCTGATCGCGGCCGCGCACGACGATGGCGTTGACGATTTTGGTGCCGGCATCGATTGTTTCCTGGCTGCCGACGCCGAGCAGGCGCACGGCGATATCGTATGCCTGTTGCGCCTCGGCCGGGCTGGAGGCGCTGCCGGCGAGGACAATGCCGTCACCGATGCCCCGAACGGTGATATCGGCATCGGGCAGGACCTCGTGAATTGCCTCGCGGATGCCGTTGAGGTCGCGCGAAACCGCAATATCGAAGCCAGCGATCTGCTTGCCTTCGGCGTCGAAGAAAAACACGTTGGTCTGTCCCACCGAGCTGCCGATGATGAAGGCGCGGCGCGACGAGCGTACGACGGCATTGGCAATCTTGGGATCGGCAACCAGCACATCCTTGACGTCGCGCGGCAGATCGATGACGACCGATTTACTGACGCCAAGATTGACCGGTTGCGATTGAGAATCGCTGGCGGCGACACGAATCGTCTGCGTCGGCGCCGGCGCGTTGAACACCACGTTGCCCGCGATTGCCCGCGGAATGAGGCACGAGACGGCGATCAGGGCCGCGAGAGCCGCCGCTCGGATCGATGTCGCTCGTATCATGCCAAATCCCCCCGTGCGCTCAATGCCCGATTCCTGAGCTCGAAGCGCACCATATTGATGGAGTGATCATGCTTGTTGTCGCCCTCGTCGCTCTCGGGAGTGGACGACGCGGAGTCCAGGATGCTGCGCAGCGCAAGGGCAATCGTGCCAAGCTGACGCGATAGCGCGAGAATCTCCGCCTGAGCCTCCGTCAATTCGAGCGTTGCGGTCTTGCCAAGCGCAACTTTTGCGTCGCCCTCTTGATCGATCGTTTGGTCCACCGCCAGCACCCGTACGTTGGTCAGAATCGTGTCGGTGACGAATTTCTCGACTCCGATCGCCTTCTCCGCCGCTCATTACGCTTCACTTTCCACAGATGGCACGGCCGAAGCCGGCCATCTGCATTGGATTTCAGCAGCTAAACGTCAAAGCATGGTTAATGAGGCGTATCCAAATCGCGTTAATGTTGCGTTGACACGCGCCTTGGGACGGGGAGTTAGAGGCCGCCTGCCGTCATCCATTCGGTCTGCGGATAGACCAGCAGCGCGGCCACGGCGAGCGCAACTCCATAGGGGACGCCGGCGCCCTGGCGATGCAGCCGCTCGGCCCATTCCCGCCCCACCAGCACGCGCGACAGCGGCATGGTGCGAAATTGCAGGATCAATAAGGTCAGCGCCCCGCCAAGCAGCGACGCATAAACAAGATAGCTAAAGAGATTGCCAAACCCCAACCATAGCGCCGTCGCCGCCGCGAGCTTAGCGTCGCCGCCGCCGATCCAGCCGCAGGCGAAGCAGACAAACGCGACGGCGAGCACCGCGCCGGCCGCTCCGACATGCGACAGTACATCGGCGCCGCTCATCCCACTGAGCACGGCCAGCAGGGCAAAGCCGCCGATGAGGATCAACGACACGCGATTGGCGATCGTCATCGTCAGCAGATCGCTCGAAGCGGCAAAGGCCATCAATGCCGGAAATAACGTCAATCTGACCGCTTCAATCAGCATGGCACCGCCGTTCGATATCGTCCGCCTGCCGGACTACTCTGCGCCGGTTGAGAGCGGGTTAGCGCCGCGCATAGTGACGTGCGCCGGAAAGCGAAAAGGCCCCGGCGAACGACCGGAGCCCCATCGTAGCGCTGAAGAAGGACGACGCTTACTTGAGGGCGCTGGAAACGCTGCTGAACGTGGTGTTCAGCTTGGTGCCGAGGCCCTGGACGACGGCGATGATCGCAACCGAGATGCCGGCGGCGATAAGACCGTATTCAATGGCCGTGGCGCCAAACTCGTCCTTCACGAAACGCGAGAAAAGGGTCTTCATGAGTTGCTCCTTAAGGGTCCACACGTGGCTGTCTGAGCTGACCCAACGGTATTTTGTCCACCGTTTGGATCGTGCCGCACCGTATTGCGGAGAAATTTCAACGGGGTTAAACCGATCGCCGAAACCCGCCTACAATCGTGCTTTCCACGACGTAGTTAATAGCGCCTTGCGGCGAGCGATTATGCCGAGTTAGCGCACATAATGTCGATTATACGCAAGGTCGACCGTTCGTTCTTTACGATCGATATACCAAGGCGCCGTTGCCACGATCGCCGCCGAGCAGCAAAAAATGCCGCGCAACGATGCATAGCAGACAAGCATTGCGCCGGCGTAACCGTGCATCGCGCAACTTGCCATCAAACACCGATCAGCCAGCTGCCTAACGCAACGCTGCAGCGCCGCCCATTCACTGCGTTTTAAGCCGCATCCTCGATACCAATGGCGGGCCGACAAATCCGCCGACTGCACCACGCAGGCTTTTGCAATATGATCCAAGAATTTCTCTCGTTCTTCATCAGTTTTGGCCAGACTTTTCTGAAGAACATTCCGATCTCGCTGGCGCTCGCGGTTGTCTTCACCATTCTCACCTGGTTTTGGGCTTGCAATCCCGGCCAGGCCTGGTGGCACAAGCGCGATCTCGTGACCGACCTGTGCTATTGGTTCTTCATCCCGGTCATCACCCGCTATTTGCGCATCGGCATGCTGATCGTCGGCGCCGCCGTCCTGTTCAGAATCACCACGGCCGACGGCCTGGTGGCGTTCTACGACAACGGTCACGGTCCGCTTGCCGCGATGCCGCTACCGGTGCAGATGGTCATCTTCCTGATCGGCGAGGATATCATCCTGTACTGGACGCACCGTCTGTTCCACCGCCGGCGCATGTGGCGCTATCACGCCGTGCACCACTCGTCCGAAGAGTTGGAATGGATCTCGGCGGCGCGCTTCCATCCGGTCAATCTGTTTCTCGGCAGCGTCGCAGCCGACGTCGTCATGTTGTTGATCGGCATCTCGCCCAACGTGCTGGTCGTGCTCGGACCGCTGACCATCGCGCATTCGGCCTTCGTGCATGCCAACCTCGACTGGACGCTCGGGCCGTTCAAATGCGTGATCGCCGGTCCAGTCTTCCACCGCTGGCATCACACCGCCGCCGACCGTGGCGGTGAAAAGAACTTTGCCGCGACGTTTCCGATTTTGGACGTCCTGTTCGGCACGTTTTACATGCCGGCCGGCGAGCTTCCCGATAATTATGGGATAGCCGAACGAGAGTATCCGGCGAGCTTTCCGGGTCAGCTCGTCCATCCGTTCATGCAATAACCGCCGCTGCAAGCGGCCGGCCCGAATTCGGCATTTCGCGATCATCGTTAAGCAAGCGTCACCGGCGCCCGGCGCTGCGCCGCCGCACCTAATGCGCGGGCTTCGCCGATTTGCACTTCATTCATGATTTTGCAGTCAAGTGGATCGATCGGTGAACGAAGGCGTGGCCTGTTACTTGTCATATCCGCGTAGCGTATCGGAGCGTATCGATGACGGCGTTTGGCGTGCGCGGGTGGGTGGCCAAAAGCGCGCTGCATTGGCTCTCGGCGGCTCTAGTTTTTGCCGCCGTCGCCGCACCGGCCGTCGCCGAACAGCCGATCTCGGTTTACCTTGACCAAGCCAGGGTCGTGAAACTTCCCGAGCGAGCGGCCACCGTTGTAATCGGCGACCCGCTGATTGCCGATTTTTCGATCCAGCCCGGCAATCTCGCCGTCATCACCGCCAAAGGCTACGGCGTGACCAACGTCATCGTCATGGATAAAAGTGGCGCCGTGCTTTCGGAGAAGATCATCGAGGTCAAGGCTCCGGACGAACCCACCGTCGTGGTCTATCGCGGCGTCACGCGCCAGACCTACAGCTGCACGCCGGACTGCTCGCCGCGGATGACGCTGGGCGATTCCAGCAAGGAAGACGTCGACAAAGAAACCCAGCTGCCGAGCGATTACTTCAACAAGGCGATCAATCAGGACGTCACCCGGAACAACCAAGCCATCGCAGCCGGAGCCGGCAGCGGGCGCTAGCCTCGCCGAAGGCCCGGTCGCACACGGTTAGCGGCGGCTTAAGGCAAGCCCCGCCGGTGTCGCCGATTGGGGCAATAAATTGCCAACGCACGGCTGCTACTGCTCAGGCGTGAGGCTTCGCGCGATTGCGAACTTTCCTGGGTAAGGGCGTCATGTTCAATAGGGCCATATCTCATCAACGTGCAGCCGCACAGCTCGGCGCGGTTGGACGCTTCGCCAAAAGTCTCGGTCGGCAAGTCGTCTCGTCGCCGCTCGTCATCCGCTTCATCAAGCAAAGCGAGGCGGGGACCACGACCGAATTCGCCCTGCTGGCGGCGCCGTTCGTCGCCGGTCTATTCGCCATTCTGCAGACGGCGCTTGTCTTCTTCGCCGGCCAGACGCTCGAAACGGCGGCGGCCAAATCGGCGCGGCTCATCTTCACCGGCCAGGCGCAGTTGAACGGCTGGACCGCCGCGCAATTCAAATCGCAAGTCTGCAATCAGATTCACGGCATCTTCAACTGCAACAACGGCATCTATGTCGATGTCGAAACCTATTCATCGTTTTCGGCGGTCAATATCGGCATGCCGATCACCAACGGCACCTTCAACTCCGCATCGCTCGGCTACAATCCCGGCGGGCCCGGCTCCATCGTGATGCTGCGGCTGTATTACCAATATCCGGTCTTCGTCAATTTGCTCGGTTTCAATCTGAGTGACGTGACCGGCGGCTACGATCTGTTTGCCGCCACCGCGGTCTTCAAAAACGAACCCTACGCATCGTCTTGAGGGTGCGCCATGAATATTTATGCCAAAATTGCTCAGGCCCGCGCGCAACTCGCCGGCGACTGCCGCGGCATTTCGGCCGTCGAATTCGCAATGCTGCTGCCGGTGATGATGACGCTCTATCTCGGCACCGTCGAAGCTTCGCAGGGCATTGCCGCCGACCGCAAAGTCGAGCTGACCGCGCACACTTTGGCCGATCTGGCGAGCCAATATACCGATATCACCAATGCCGATATGTCGAACATCCTGGGCGCCGGTACAGCGATCATTGCGCCCTATTCGACGGCCAACCTTCAGGAGGTCTTGTCAGAGATCTCGATCAATGCCCAGGGCGTCGGCACGGTGGTGTGGAGCGACACGCTCGGCGGCACGGCGCTTACAGTCGGTCAAACTGTCACCGTGCCGGCCTCGCTTGCCGTGCCGAACTCCTATCTGGTGCTCGCCCAGGTTCAGTACGCCTACAATCCGACCTACGGCTACGTCATGACCGGCACGATAACGCTGAAGGATCAAAGCTTCATGCGGCCGCGAGAGTCGACTTCGATCGCGCGCACGGCATCGTGAAATCGGAGGACAGAGGACAGACGACAGAGAACGGATAGTCCTCTCATCCGTCATCCGACGTCCGTCGTCCGATATCCGGAATAGGCAGCGCCGTCGTCGACTTGATCTTTTCCATGGAGAAGCGCGAGGTGACGTTCTTCAGCGGCACCGCGGCGATCAAGCGCTTATAGAAGGCGTCATAGCCGGCGATATCCGGCACCACCACGCGCAACATATAATCGACGTCGCCGGCCATGCGATAGAATTCCATCACCTCCGGCATGGCGGTGACGGTCTTAGCGAAGCGGTCGAGCCAATCCTGCGAGTGATCGCCGGTCTCGATCGACACGAACACGCTGATGCCGAGCCCGACGCGATCCTGATCGACCAGAGCGACGCGTTTGACAATGACGCCGTCGGCCTCGAGCCGCTGAATGCGTTTCCAGCAGGGCGTCGACGATAGCCCGACCCGTGAGCCAATCTCAGCGACCGAAAGTGCGGCGTCATCCTGCAAAACAGCAAGGATTTTCCTATCTATGGCGTCCATTAGGTCGAATTTCCTAATATTACCGAGAGAGAACTATCTATATAGAAAAATATTCTTAATCAAGCTCTCCCTATGGCCATGGCGCGCAGCGCACCACGCCGCGCGCCGGCACGCTCGCGTGGCACCGGTCTGTCCGCGACAATTTATGCGGTGGGCAAGTTCAGCGTGGCGGGCACACGCGGACGAGATAGGGCCGGTAGGGCGCAAACTGCTCGACGAGATAACAGTTGCCGTACCGCGAGTAGCCATAGATCGGATAATAGGCGTAACTGTAAGGGAGGTACGCGGGGCTCTCGGCGTGATGCCAATGGTGGCGCCATTTTACGTGATGCGCTTGCGCTGCGCCCGATGCCGTGACGACGACAGCCATCGCGACCGCCGCCGCGACGCATTTCGACAAAATCTGCTGCATCGGTCCTCCTCGCTACATTTTCTATAATGCCCAGCGTCCGGTCTAGTGGTCCGATTCTAACATTCGCATCCCAGTTCGGTAGGCTTGTGCGAATGTTAGAATCATAAGGACCACTAGCAAATATCAGTTCTAGTGGAGCTTTGGATTTGACATTCGCCCCACGAGTTCGCGACCGGGTGGGTAGCGAATGTCAAATCCGCTCCACTAGGCCCCTAAGGCTTTAATGCTTCGCCGCTGCGCTCCGCGCAATCCTTCGGTCCCAGGGGATTTTTAGCCAATAGTGCCTCGACCTCCGGCCGTGTCGGCGCGCCTGCGGAGCCGCCGAGCCGCGTGCACTTGATGCCGGCCACCGCTGCGCCGAACCGCATCGCCGCGACCTCGCTTTTGCCTTCCGCCAAAGCCAGCGCAAAGCCGCCGTGAAATGCATCGCCGGCCCCGAGCGTATCCACGGCGACGATCTTAAACACCGGCAAGCGGCGCAGTAGGCCGCCGTCGAGATAGACGATGTCGTTCGGGCCGTTGCTGACGGCGAGAAAGGCAGCGCTGTTGCGCGCGATGCGCTGTAGGCCGGCGCCGAGATCGACGAGACCGGTCGTCTCGCGCAGGCATTCGGACGAAAAAATCACATGGGTGGCTGATCGAAACAGCGGATCGTCCTCGAAGGTCGGCCGATCGCCGTCGAGCACGATGGGGATGCCCCGGGCTCGCGCCGCCGCGCAGATCGGCTGCACGAAATCGGGATAGCGGTTATCGATCAACACGGCGTCGGCCGCAGCGACGGCCGCCTGCGGATTGGCCGGTGTGATCGCCGCGATCCGTTCGTCGCGATAGGTCACGATGGTGCGGTCGCCGCGCGCGTTCATGAAGATCGCCGACATAGCCGTCTTGAGCCCGTCGATGCGCTGACAGAAGGCGCAGTCGACGTTCTCGCGCGTCAGCGCCTTGAGTACCTGGTCGCCATTATGGTCTTCGCCCGCGGGACCGCCGATCGGTCCGGCGAGCCGGGCACGGCCGCCAAGCCGCGCGATCGCCACCGCCGCATTCGCCGCGCAGCCGCCGTTGACGACGAAAAATCCCTTCGCCTGCACTTTGCCGTCGGCTTGCGGAAATTCCTCGACGCGGAAGACTTCGTCGAGCACGATGATGCCGGCACACAGGATGCGCGGCGCGCCGATCGGGTTCGCGGCTCCTTCAGCGGACGACATCGCCGCCGTCCTCGACGAAGCTGCGGATGATATGGTGCGCGATCGCGACCGGCGGCGGCGTGGTCAAGCCTTGCGGATGTTGTCGCTTCAGCATCGCCGCCAATTCCTCGCGCTCGAACCAGCGCGCGTCTTCAAGTTCCTCGCGATCGACCACAATTTTGTCGGAGCATGCTTCGGCATGGCAGCCGATCATGATCGACGAGGGGAACGGCCAAGGCTGCGAGGCGAAGTAGCGAACCCGGCCGCAGGCGATGCCGACTTCCTCGCGCACTTCGCGGCGCACCGCTTCCTCGATCGATTCGCCGGGCTCGGCAAAGCCGGCGAGGCACGACCACATGGTCGGCATAAAGCGCGGCGAGCGGCCGAGCACGCAACGCTCGCCGGCGATCGGCAGCATGATGACGACCGGATCGGTGCGCGGAAAATGCTGGGCTTTGCAGGACGGACAATCGCGCCGCCAGCCGGCCAGCACGACCTGCGTCGGCGCGCCGCAATTCGGGCAGAAGCGGTGCCGCCCATGCCAGCCGATCAGCGCCTTCGCTTCGGCGAGCGGCGGCAGATGCTCCGCCGCGACCAAGCCCTGCACCGCTATCGAGCGCAGATCGGTGATTTTCAGATCGTTGCGCGATTTTAGCGGCTCGATTGCTTGCGCCTCGAGCCCGAAACCGAAGCGCGGCGCATCGTCCATCAGGCCGAGAAATACATAGTCGCGCCCACCGCCGAGCGCGCGCGCCTCCGCGGGGGCGAACATCGGATCGCAGGCCGGCGAAGACGCCTTGAGCACCACGAGTTCGCCGCCGATGACATAGACGCCGGCCTGCGGATGCGCGGAAAATTTCTGCACGGCCGCGTCATCGCTGCGCAAATGAGCGACGCGATCGATCCGGCTCGCGCTATAGCCGAGCTGCGGCGGCGGATCGAGATCGGGGCGGGATGTCACGATCACACGTCATTCCGGGACGCACCGCAGGTGCGAGCCCGAAATCCATAATCACAGATCATGCAAAACCGGCGCTGATACAATTCTGAAAGTATCGTGGCTATGGATTCCGGGCTCCTCACTTCGCTCGGCCCCGGAATGACTAAGCTGCGCATCATTCGGCCGCTTCGCGCAACGGCCGCGGATGGAAGCTGTCGTAAAGCTCGGGCCGCTGCCATTGCGGGCCGAGCACACCCTGTTTGGCGCCGCAGGCAACAGACGAGCCGAGCCCATCGCGCGTTCCGCGCAGGTGGCGCACCCGATCGAGGCTGACCTCGACGATGCTCATGCCGGCGGCGGTGCTCTCGAACAGGATTTCCTCCGGCGACGCCACCATGGCGAGACCGCGGTCGGCATGATCGAACATATTCTGCGTCGTCACCACGATCGCCAGATTTTCGATGGCACGGGCGAAGATCAGCGTCCGCCACGTCGTCCACAGCCGTCTTTTGTCCGTGCCCGCCGGCATGAAAATCAGTTCGGCGCCGCGCAGCGCGAGCGCGCGGGCCACCTCGGGCATATAGACTTCGCTGCACATCGCCAGCCCGACTTTGCCGTGCACGGTGTCGAAGACCGGATAGTCGTCGCCGGCGACGTATTGAAATTCCCATTCATTCCCGCCGGTATAGATCCACGGCCCATTCGGATGGGTGCGCCGGTAGCGCGCCGGCGGCCGGCCGTCGGGATGGGCCATCACGATGAGGTTATAGGCGGTCGCCGCCTTGGCATCGATCGGCTCGATTGTGCCGAACACCACATGCACGCCGTGCTTCGCCGCGGCTTCGGCGAGCGCCGCGGTCGGATCGTAGGCCGCCGGCATACGCCACGGGCCCGGATAGGTTTCCGGAAAGCAGACGAAGGCGGCTCCCTTGCCCGCCGCGCGTTCAATGGTCTTCACCGCATCCGCGACGTTCTTTTTGTTATCCGGGGGACGGTGGGCAATCGGCTGCACAACGGCAATGCGGAAGGTCATGATCGTTCTCCTCAAGGCGCGGACCGTTTCGCCGCGGCTTTACGCACCTATGATTTCGCGCGAATTGAAGCCGCGCCACCGCGCAAGGTCAATCCACCCCTGACCCCTCCTCAAGACGCAAATGGCCGGGGCGGACCCCGGCCATCTTATTGCGTCGCGTGAACCTGCAAGAACGTTGGCGTCCGTCGCTCAGTAGAACACGTCGGGAATAACCTCGCTGACTTGCCCGGTGCTCACGTCGACCAGCAGCAGATCCGGTCCGTAGCGCACCCATTGGTAGCCCGGCGGCGGCGGATCCACACCGAGCGCGGCCCAATCGGCATACCAATATGTCCGCGCCAGGAAGAGCGGTGGCAGAATGCCGCCGACCGCCCAGCGCCGGTACGCCCAGCCCGGCGGATAGATGAAGGGATTGACATGGACGCGGTTGAAGTCATGGCCGTGCCAGCCGAAGTGCCCGGGGCCACCGGGATGCTCGAAGGCCGCCGGCGGTGGGCCATGCGGATGTGGCGGACCTCCCATCGGTCCGGGATGCGGCGCTGGCTTGAGCATCGGATGCGGCGGGCCGCCCGGATGGGGCGGCGGCGGACCGCCAGGATGGGCGCCGGGCGGCGGTCCCTTATGTTCCTCATGGTGCTCTTGCGCCGCGGCGAGCGTCGGCACCGCGAACGCAAACATGGCGGCAATAGTAAAGGTACGAAGCATGGCGTCTCCTGTCCGGTCGATTTTGCAGTTCGGTCGAATTCGAGAAGATCGGCTTTGAGCTTAGCAAATCGCCGCGGTCCTGTAAGCCGCCACGCCGCGAGTGATGCCATGACATGCCATGACCCGCCATGACTTGACCATGAATTGGCCACGCCCTGTCATTGCGCATTTTCGTGAATTTTGTGCGCCGGCGCCGCAATCGCACCGCAATCATGCGCATTGCGCGATAAACCTGCCGCGCCCGGTCAGTGCCGCGTCAGCCAAACCCGCGCGGCGCGCTGCGCAGCGGCGATTTCGGCCGCGGACATTTCGCTCGCGATTTCGCAGCGGTGACGGACCGCTTCGTTGGAGCCGCGCATGGCGGCAATGTTGAACCATTTGTGCGCGGCGACCATGTCCGCGGGCACGGATTCGCCGGTGGAATACATCAGGCCGAGGCGGAAAAACCGGTCGGCATCGGCGCCGTATTTCAGGTGTTGGTCGGCTTCTGTCATCGACATTGGAGTGTTCCCTGTCATGCCTCGCCTGCGGCGATGTTGAGTGAAAGCTAGCGGCAAGCCGCAGCCTTCCGAAATTCGGGAATTCTCCATAAGGGTATTTCCGTAATGGGGCGCCAAAATCGTCATCCGCGGGCTTGACCCGCATATCCATGCCGAACGGCGGCACGGCAGCTTGACCGCATCTGCATCCCAAGTTCAACGTCAGCATGGATTGCCGGGTCATCAAGCAGCGCCTCGCGCCGTTTGCCAGGCAATGACGAACCGGGAGGAACAATGCCGCGCACGCCACGCATCGCCATTATCGGCGGCGGCATCGGCGGGCTTTCCGCGGCGCTGGCGTTAAAGCGGCGCGGCGCCGAGGTCATCGTCGCCGAGCAATCGCCGGTGCATAGCGAGATCGGTGCCGGCCTCAATCTCACGCCCAACGCGGTCAAGGCGTTTCGCGCGCTCGGCCTCGATCGCGAGATCGAGGACATCGGCTGGGGATCGGAATTTTTGATGATCCGGTCGTGGCAGAGCGGCCGTTACATTTCGCGCGTCCGCCGCGGCGACTTCCGGCAGAAATTCGGCGCACCGAACCTCACCGTGCACCGCGCCGATCTGCTCGACGTGCTGCGCGGCGCATTGCAGACGACCGATATCCGTCTCGGCAAGCGCTGCATCGGCGTTGATGGCGGCGCCGATCCGGCGGTGGCGCGCTTTGCCGACGGCAGCACGATCGAGGCGGATATTGTGGTCGGCGCCGACGGCATTCATTCCGTGGTGCGCGAGAGCCTGTTCGGCGCCGAGGTGCCGCGCTTCACCGGCTGCATCTGCTGGCGCGGCATGGCGCCGGTCGACGCCGTTCCGGCTGACATCAACACCGCCGACGGCACCATGTGGATGGGGCCGCACGGCCATGTCGTGCACTACCGCGTGCATCGCGGCGAACTCCTCAACATCGTCGCCCATATCGACAGCGACGCCTGGACGGAGGAATCGTGGACGCGCGAATGCGACGTCGCGGAAGTGATGTCGGCCTATGCCCGATGGAATTCCGATCTCACGCGGCTCTATCCGTGCAGCACCCGCTGGTACAAATGGGCGCTGTACGACCGCGAGCCGCTGCAACGCTGGAGCAAGGGGCGCGCCACGCTCCTTGGCAATTCGGCGCACGCCATGCTGCCCTATCTCGGCCAGGGCGCCGCCATGGCGGTCGAGGACGCTTGCGTGCTGGCGGCTATGATCGCCCAGCATGGCGACGATCTCGGCGAAGCGCTCACCGCCTATGAGCGGCTGCGGGCGCCGCGCGCGACGGCGGCCGTGCTCGGCTCGCGCGCGCGCGCCAAGGAGAATCACCTGGCCTCGCCGTGGGCGCGATTGAAGCGCGACGTGAAATTCGCTTTCCGCGAGCGCTTCGGCAGCGGTCGCCACGGCGACACCACCGCGTTCCAGGTCGGCTGGCTTTACGGCTACGACGTCGGGAAGGAACTCAGTTGAGTTTTTCCCCTCCCGCCGCCCCGCGGGAGGAGGCGAAAAGGAATGCCTCGATGGATGAGCCAACAGCGGCCGCGCGCTTGCTTTCGCCCCCTCCCCGGCCGATATAGAGGCGGGAGGTTGGCGGTGGACGAGCCACTCGCCAACCGGGTCAGGTCCGGAAGGAAGCAGCCCTAACGAGCGCGGTTCGGGTCGCTCGTCAGCCTCCCACCTTCACACCGCGCAGCGATGAACTTAACGACACCATCCGCCTCCTACCGCGTACTGGCTCGCAAATACCGGCCGGCGACCTTCGACGACCTGATCGGTCAGGACGCCATGGTGCGCACCATCTCGAACGCGTTCGAGTCGGGCCGCATCCCGCAGGCCTGGATCCTCACCGGGGTGCGCGGCGTCGGCAAGACGACGACGGCGCGCATCCTCGCCCGCGCGCTCAATTACGAATTGCCCGACGGCTCGGTCACCGCGCCGACCATCAAAATGCCGGTGCTCGGCATCCATTGCGAAGCGATCATGGAGAGCCGGCATCTCGACGTCATCGAGATGGACGCCGCCTCGCATAACAGCGTCGATGACATCCGCCAGATCAACGACGCCGTCCGTTATGCGCCGGTCTCGGCGCGCTACAAGGTCTATATTCTCGACGAAGTGCACATGCTGTCGGGTGCCGCCTTCAACGCGCTCCTTAAGACGCTGGAAGAGCCGCCGCCGCACGCCAAATTCATCTTCGCCACCACCGAAATCCGCAAAGTGCCGATCACGGTGTTGTCGCGCTGCCAGCGCTTCGATCTGCGCCGGGTCGATGCCGCGCTCTTGGTGAAGCATCTGCAAAATATCGCCGGCAAGGAAGCGATCGAAGCGGAGCCGGAGGCGCTAGCGCTCATCGCGCGCGCCGCCGAAGGCTCGGTACGCGATTCACTGTCGCTGTTCGACCAGGCCATCGCACATGCAGCAGGGACTGTGCGCGCCGAGGACGTGCGCGGCATGCTCGGCCTTGCCGATCGCACCAGAGTCATCGATCTGTTCGAGGCGCTGATGCGCGCCGACATCGCCGCGGCGCTCAAGGAACTGCGCGACCAATACGATTGCGGCGCCGATCCGGCGATGGTGCTCGGCGACCTCGCCGAGTTCACTCATTTTGTCACCCGGGTCAAAATCGTGCCGGGTCTGGCCGAGGACATTTCGCTGACCGAAGCCGAGCGGACGCGGGGCCGCGCCTTTGCCACCAAGCTGTCGATGCGCGTGTTGGCGCGAACTTGGCAGATGCTGCTCAAGGGCATCGCCGAGGTCGAGGCCGCCGGCCGGCCGGTCGACGCCGCCGAGATGGTGCTCGTTCGCATCGCCTATGCCGCCGATTTGCCGACGCCCGATGAGGTGATCCGCTCGCTCGGCGATGCGCGCAGCGGCAACGGCGCCGCGGCAACAACTGCCGCTGCAGCGCCGCGTCCGGAATTGCGCTCCGAGGCGCGCCCGCGCGGCCCGTTTGCCGCCGCCGCGCCGATGGCGGCGGCCGAAGCCGCGCCGCTCGACGACCCGATCGCGCGCAGCGGCGACATCCGTACCGTGAACAGCTTCGCCGAGCTGATCGCGCTCGCCGCGGAGAAACGCGACCTCGCCATCAAAAGCGCGCTGGAGCGCGACGTGCGGCTGGTTCGCTTCGAGGACGGCACGCTCGAAGTCGCGCTGGAGGAAAGCGCGCGCAAGACACTGGTCGGCGAACTGTCGAGGAAACTCGCCGATTGGACTGGGCGGCGCTGGATGGTCGCCGTTTCCGCCGAAGCCGGCACGCCGTCGCTTCGCGCGCAAGCGGAAACTCGCAAGGCGGAATTGAAAGATGGCGTGCGCGACGATCCTCTGGTGCAGGCGGTGCTGGCCCGCTTTCCCGGCGCCGAAATCGTCGACGTCCGTCCGCCGGCCGGCGCGCCCGACGGTAATGCCGATGAAATAGCCTCTCCTCCAATAGAGAGCGACGACCCGTGATAGCCCCGCTATTCAAGTTACGTTTCCCGGACGCGGCGCGGCGTGAAACGCTGCGCTGCAGATCCGGGATCGTCATAAGTTCCGCGTCTCTAACGATCCCGGGTCTGCAGCGCATCGCTGCGTAACTGCGCTGCGCCCGGGAAGCGAGGATTTTCGATGCCTGATTTTCTCGGCCTGATGAAACAAGCGAGCGAGCTCAAATCGAAAATGGAGGCGATGCAGGCCGAACTCGATCGGCTGGAAGTCGAAGGCTCAGCGGGCGGCGGCCTCGTGACCACAAAAATTTCCGGCAAAGGCGACCTGCGTGGAGTGCACATCGACAATTCGCTGCTCAAGCCCGACCAGAGGGAAATTGTCGAAGACCTTGTCGTCGCCGCGCATGCCGATGCCAAGCGCAAGCTCGAGACTCAGCTTGCCGAAAAAATGCAGGCGCTCACCGGCGGCCTGCCGCTGCCGCCGGGGCTGAAGCTGTTCTGATGCCCGCCATCGCCGCCGGTCCGGAAATCGAGCGCCTGATCCAGTTGCTTGCCCGCCTGCCCGGGCTCGGCCCGCGTTCGGCACGGCGCGCCGCCTTGTTTCTCATCAAGAAGCGGGAATTGATCATGGCGCCGCTGGCGGCCGCGCTAGCGACCGCGATGGAGAAGATCGAGGTGTGCCGCACTTGCGGTAATATCGACACGCAGAACCCATGCACCGTTTGCATCGATCCCAAGCGCGACGCCTCCGCCATCGTCGTGGTCGCCGACGTCGCGGATCTTTGGGCGCTGGAACGCGCGCATGCCATCAGCGCGCGCTATCACGTGCTCGGCGGTACGCTTTCACCGCTCGACGGCATCGGGCCGGACGATCTGACGATCGACGCCTTGGTCAAGCGGGCGAGCGACCCGGCGGTCAAGGAGGTCATTCTCGCGCTGTCCGCCACGGTCGACGGCCAAAGCACGGCGCATTACATCACCAATCTCCTGCACGAAACCAAGGTGAAGGTGACGCGGCTCGCCCACGGCGTGCCGGTCGGCGGCGAGCTCGATTATCTCGATGAGGGCACATTGGCGGCCGCCATCCGCAGCCGGACGCCGTTTTGAAAGCCGATGCGCCGCTGCCTGCAAAATAGCCAGCCAGCGCCCGTTGCGCGACCAGATGCTGAAATTGCGGTATTGTTTCAGTGGAATCGCTACGGTTTTGCCGCCTCCCCATTTGGCCCGCCGTTTGCATGGTTATAGCCGGCGATCTCGGTCTCACTTACCGTGGCGAATTGAGGTTGCTAGAGCCCCGGCATTCCCGGCACCGGGGCTCTACTATTTTATGCATCCCAAATCCGCCAATTGTCTCCGGTTTCCGGGGGTGCTTGCGCTCTCACCTCTGCCTCCGCACATCCTTTGGGTGAGCGGAGACGGAGCTACGGAGTGCGGCATGAGCGAAGCGCCGACAAAGCCTTACAAGGGCCGCGGCATGGAGGGTTTCATCGCCTCCTGGTACGCGCGGCAGACGGCGAGCGATCGCGACGAATTTCAGCGGATCGCCCGCCGGATCGCCGCGGAGCTCAATCCCGGCTGCCGTGTGCTCGAAATCGCACCTGGACCAGGCTATCTTGCCATCGAACTCGCCAAACTTACCAACGGCCGCGTCTTCGGGCTTGATATCAGCCGCACCTTCGTTCGGGTGGCCGCCGAGAACGCGCGCCAGGCCGGCGTGGACGTCGATTTCGAGCACGGCGACGCCGCCGACCTGCCCTTCCCCGACGCTCAATTCGATTTCATCGTCTGTCTGCGGCGTTTAAGAACTTTAGCCGACCACTTGTTGCACTCAATGAGATGCATCGCGTGCTCAAGGAGGGAGGGGCCGCGCTGATCATCGATCTGCGCAAGGATTATTCGCCCGCGGCGGTGCATGATTACGTCAGGAACCGCGGCGTCTTGACCGCCGCGATCATCAAGTTGACGTTCCGGATGATGCTGAAGCAGCGCGCATACAGCAAAGAAAGTATGGCAGGATTGGTGGCGCAGTCGCAATTCGACCAGGGCGACATAAAGCTCGATCCGATCGGCTTCGAGCTACGGCTGCGCAAAGGACCGCCGGCTCCCGCATGAACGACGAGGTCCCCTACGACAAGACGTTCGATCTCGAACCCGATCGGGTGCGCGAGGTGGCGCCGGGCGTGCGCGCGGTCGTTGCTAACAATCCCGGTCCGTTCACGTTCAAGGGCACGATGAGCTACATCATCGGCCGCGGCAAGGTCGCGATCCTCGATCCCGGTCCCGACGACGATGCGCATATCGCTGCGCTCCTTGACGCCGTACGCGGCGAAACAGTCACCCACATATTCGTCACCCACACCCATCGCGACCATTCGCCTGCGGTGCCGAAAGTGAAAGCGGCCACCGGCGCTACGGTATTCGCGCAAGGGCCGCATCGGCTGGCGCGGCCGCTCCATATCGGCGAGACGCGCCGGCTCGATGCTTCGGCCGACTTGGATTTCCGTCCCGATGTCGCGCTTGCCGACGGCGAGGTGGTGTCGGGCGACGGCTGGACGCTCGAAGCGGTGACGACGCCGGGCCACACAGCCAATCACATGGCGTTCGCCTTCAAGGAGGCCGATCTGTTGTTCGCCGGCGACCATGTCATGGGCTGGTCGACCACGATCGTGGCGCCGCCCGACGGCGCCATGAGCGATTACATGGCGTCGCTCGACAAGCTCGCCCGCCGCCGCGAACCGCTTTACCTCTCCGGCCACGGCATGCCGGTGCGCGACGCGCCGCGCTATGTGCAATTTCTGATCCGGCACCGCCAAGGCCGCGAGGCCTCGATCCTGCATCGGCTCGGCAAGGGCGCGGCCGATATCCCGACGCTGGTCAAGGCGGTCTATATCGGGCTCGATCCGCGGCTTGCCGGCGCCGCCGCTTTATCGACGCTGGCGCATCTGGAAGATCTCGTCGCCCGCGGGATGGTCGCGACCGAAGGCCCGCCGTCGATCGAGGGCACCTATCGCTTGGCGGACGCCTTGCCCTCCGGCTGATGCGGTGGCACCGGCTTCTTGTCCGGCTTCTTCTCCGGCGCCGGCGTGGACAGAACGTCGTCGATATCGTCGATGAGATTGCGTACGCGCGCGGCGTTGGTGCCGAGATCGCTGCGGCCGTAACGCGAGGCCGAGCGAACGTCGATGCGGGAGCCGTCGGCGGTGGCGCGGACCCGTACCACCACATCGTCGCGAAAGCCGAGGATCGGCGTGCGCGTCACCACCTCGATAATGCCGTCGCGCACCGCGGCGTCCGGCGACTGCCGCGCATCGCTAATACGCGGCAGCTGACCCTGCGGCGGCCGCGTATCGACGACCCGCCAGCGGCGCTTGGCGATGACTTTCATGGCGGCGTTGTACGCCTCCTGCGGCGTCGCCGTGGTGTCGTCGGGCGCGATATCGGGATAGGCCGCGTTTTGCTGCTCCGCGGTGTAGAGGCCGGCATAGGCGATCGGATTGGCGTCGCGCGGCCGCAGCCGCGCGATTGCATCGAACTGCGGCGGATCGATCGGATCGGTGGTGATGTCGTAGATCGCCGGCAGCCGATAGGCCTTGATGCCGAGATAGAGCGGATAGGCGATGAGCGCGAAGCCGACGAACAAAGCGGTGGCCGCGTGTCTGCCGCCGCCGGTGCCATAGCGCCAGATGACGATGCCGGAGCCGCAAGCGAGCAGGATCGCGACGCAAGCCAGCACCAGCGCGCCGGCCAGCGTCGACAGCGCCGGAACGATGTCGAGCGCGCCCGAGCGCACGACGACGACGGCGACGAAAGTCGTGGCGAGCGAAAACAAGGCAAGGCGGCGCGCCCAGACGGCAAGCCGCGAGATCGGTTGGTCTTTGAGGATCCGGCGTCTCATTATTATTGCGGGTTCTCGTCCTGCCGTACCGCCACAATTGTCCGGCTAATGGATGGCGGCCTTGCCGGTAGCATTGGCCGGCAATGGGGCGCAAATCTGTTTGAGCGCGCTCCAGTCCGCCGCGTCAAGGAGCGGCGTCGTCACGCCGGTGACGGCGACCGCGTCGATGGCGGCGATCCGCTCCTTCGTCTCGGGATGGTCGAGCAAAAGCTTCATGCCATGATCCTTGTCGCCGACGATATGGGCGAGCACGGTGCCGAGCGCATGCGGATCGCCGCCGACCTTTTCCATCAGATCGACGCTGTAGGCGTCGGCCGCCGCCTCGACGCGGCGCGAATAGGCTGACTTTAGCACGGTGCGCGCGGCGATCACGACGGCGCCGCCGCCGACGAAATCGCCGAGCATCATGCCGAATAGAAACGACAAGCCAGCTGTCTGCAACACCGTACGCGTGCCGTCGCGGTGGGCGACGTGGCCCATCTCGTGGGCGAGCACGCCGGCGAGTTCGTCCGGCTTCTGCGCTTGGTCGATCAGGCCGTCATTGACGTAGATGTGGCCGCCGGGCAACGCCATGGCATTGGGCTCGGCGCGGCGCACCACCTCGACATGGAGCGGAAACGGCAGCACGGCGGCGGCTTCGAGCTTGGCGACCAGGCGGCCGAGCGCGGCGCGGCCGGCGGTTTCGCTCGGCGCCGCGCCGCAGGCAAAGGCCGGACCGAGATGCCGCGTGTCGAGCGCGGAACGGATGTTCTTGTCGACCGCAGCGCCGAGTCTGTGCTCGATCGCCAGCGGCACGAACGGAATGATCCGGCTGGCCAAGGCCGGTAGGCCGAAAACCGCCGTGAGACTGAGCGATGCCGCAGCCGCAAAACTTAGCGCCACGATTTTACGGCGCAGCCGCCGTTCCGCTGCGCCACCGCGGTCGAGCGCCTCGGCGCGGTCCTCGATTGTTGCGGCAAGATTTGGATCGCGGATTTCGAGCCGCGCCAACAGAGTCTCGCCGCGACGCCCCAGCCGAAGCACGCCCTCGGGCGCCGACATGCGCTGCAAATCGCCGTAACTCCATTCGTCGAGCAGGCGATCGTGCGAACATTCTTGCGCGCCGTTTCGGCTCCGTCCGCCGCCAGTTAAAATGCGCAATCCTGTTGCTCCGGCTTCGACCGCGACATCGTTGCGCGCGCTTGAGGCGCCATCGAAATAGACCGCCGCCCGGCGCGGCACCATGGTCGAAGTCGCCATCAGATGCCCCCGACGCCGAGAGCGTCAACCAGACCTTCGCCGAGCGCGGAGTCCGGCACGCCGGACGCGCGCACGCAATCGAGCGCCCCGGCGTCGAACAGTTCGGCGGATTGCGCCGCGAGCCGCCACATCGCGAAGGTGACCACAACCTGATAGATAGTCGAAGCGCCGAGCATGACCACGACATAGATCGCGAGCGTGATCGCGCTTATGAATGATTCGGCAGGCATGGAATCGTGATTGGAGCCGACGAGCGCGCCGTTTAAATAGGTGCTCACCCCGCCGATCGCCGCCGCGATGATGATGAAAGGCACGACGTAAAGGAGAAAGCGCAGGTAGATGCGATAGACTTGGCGCGTGGCGAGCCGCGACCGCACCGTCACCGGGCCGAAGCGCAGGCCGGAAATCCACCAGCGCATCATGATGGCGGCAAACAAAGGATAAAGCGCCAGCGCCGCGACTATGCTAGCGCCGGCCGCCGCGGCAATGACGGCAAAGACCGTAACGCCGGAATTGCCGACGAGCAACGCGAGCGGAGTGCCCTTGCCCTGCACCATCAGCTCGTTGAGCGCGTTCCAATCGACCATGCGGCCGAGCACGATGAACGCAACGGCAATCGGTCCCACGACAAGGAGCCAGATCGGCAGCCCGCGCACGAACAGCGCCGAGCCCGCGCCGGCGAAGGAGCCTTGCAGATCGCCATAGCTGGTATGACGCATCTTGTAGCCTTGCAGTTTCGCCTGCGCCCACGGATAAGCGAGCCCGAGCGTGACGACGGCAAGCGCCCACCACAACAGCGCATAAAACGCATAGGGCCAGGCCGAACCATGCTGATCAAAGCGCACGCCGCGGAACACCGTGCGCGTCAGCCGTTAACGGCGCGCCCGATACAACGCGAATTGACCGAGCAGCACCAGCAGCAAAAAGCCGATTGCCGCAATCACCATCGCCGCCGTGTCGAGCGCGAGCGCGGCCGAGGCGGCCGCGGTGTAGAGCGGAACGACAATCGCGATGGCGAGCAGAAAACCGCCCAACAGTTCGGTGGCGAGCCCGGTATATTCCAGCGTCTCGCCGCCGATCTCGGTATTCGACCACAGGTAACGCCGCACGTCGGTGGCGAACCAGAAACGATAGATGCCGAGCGTGAGCAGGAGGAGGCCGGCGCCCTTGACTTGCCAAGGAATTGCACCGCGCCCGCTGCAGGCGGCGCGTTCAAGGCATCAACCGTCGTCATGACACACCGCAATTACGGTTCGATCGAAATGCCGCTCGAGCCGTCGTTTTCACCCGTTGCCGGGGCGATTTTACATTGTGAAATGTCCAATTTGCGACGGCGCGCGGCGGCCACCGTGAGGCATTCTGCCGGTCCGGTCGCGGCAAGGGGCAGCCCTAACCCCCATCCTTCGCCACAAGGCGACGCCTTATCGGGAATAACATGACTCCGAAACGTTCGGCGAGATAACCCCAGAGTCCTTTAGGCGCAAACAGCATGACTGCGATCGCAAGTGCGCCGAGCAGGATCAGGTACCAGGCACCGAAGCCCGCGAGATAGCGCTGCATCAAATAGAAAACGGCCGTGCCGAGCAGCGGTCCTTCGATCGTGCCGATGCCGCCGATCACGACGATGAATATAATGTCAGCCGTCCAATCAAGGACCGAAAATGCGGCATCCGGGGAGATACGAGCTTTTTGCAGGTAAATGAGCGCGCCAACCATCCCCGTTGCGGCAGCCGTGACGACATAGATACCGATCTTGATGCGTGTATTGTCGATGCCGATGCTCTCGGCCGCGTCTTCCGAATCCCGAATCGCACCCAGTGCAAGGCCGCGGCGCGACCGCAGGATCAAATAAACCAGCGCCAGCGTCCCGACCGCAAGGGCGAGCGCGACCCAGTAGGAAATGATGTCGCGCGCGGCCGGTGTCCTGACGTCGAACAATGCCTTGATCGTTTCAATGCCGAAGATCTCGTTGGTGATCTCGGGCCCAAGCGATGTTCCGGTGCCGCCGCCGAGCCGGTGGAATTGGGCGAACATAAGGCGATAGACTTCCGCGACAACCCAAGTTCCGATCGCGAAATATGCGCCGCGCAGACGGAACACGACCAGCGCGGTGGGAAGCGCAAACACGGCGGAGATAATGCCGGCGAGCACGATCGCAGTCAGCGGATCAAGCCCCAGCAGGATCGTAAGCGCAAACAGCAGATATCCGCCAAGCCCGACGAACGCCTGCTGACCGACCGACACCAGCCCGGCATAGCCGGCAAGGAGATTCCAGCATTGCGCCAGCGCTAGCATGTAGAACACGAAGATGAACTCGTCGATGAGATCGCGCCCAACAAAAGCCGGCAGTGTTACCAGAACGGCGAACAGCGCGCAGGCGGCGATGCCGAGCACCATGGCGCCGCGCATCTTTGTCTCGATACGATAGCCCCCCGTGCCGACTGGCGGCGTTGGATCGGTGTTTTCCATCGCCGCTAATCCATGGCGCGCGGAAACAGGCCGCGCGGCCGCAGCACCAGGACCGCCAGGAACGCAACATGGCCGGCAAGAATCTGCCATTCCGGATTGAGTTGCGCGCCGATCGTTTGCGCCACGCCGATGATGATGCCGCCCGCGAGCGTGCCCCAAAAGCTGCCCAATCCGCCGACGATGACGGCCTCGAACGCATAGAGCAAACGGCCGGGACCGATGGTCGGATCGAAGTTCGCCCGCATGCCGAGATAAAGCGCCGCTATCGTCAACACCGTGAAGGCAAGTCCCATCGCGACTGAAAAAATGCGCGGATGGTCGATGCCCATGAGCTGCGCGATTTCCAGGTCGTCCGAGGTCGCGCGAAAGGCGCGGCCGAGCGGCGAGCGATAGAAGATGAGGTTGAGCGCCAGAATAACGGCAATCGCGGAGACCAGCGCGAGCAGCGGCACCACGCCGATGGCTATGTTCGGCACGAGCAAAATGGACGCAGTTTCGATGGCACCGCCGTGCAGGCGCCGGCTATCGGCGGAAAACAGCTCAAGCAGGCCATTCTCGATAATGATCGAGAGACCGAAGGTGACTAAAAGCGGCGGCAGCAAGCCCCGTCCCAGTGCGCGATTCAGGAGCAAATATTGGAGCGCAAAACCGGCAACGAACATGATCGGCAGTGCGGCAAGCGTCGCCGCGAATGGGTCAAGCCCAAGCCAGGCGCCGATGCTCAAGATCGCGAAGGCGGCAAGCACGATCAAATCGCCGTGGGCGAGGTTGACCAGCCGCATGATGCCGAAGATGAGCGACAGGCCAGCAGCAAAAAGCGCGTACAAGCCTCCGAGCAGCACGCCTTCGATCAGCGCGTCAGCCCAGACGGTCATGCTAGGAGCCAAAATACGCGTGATGAATCTCGTCGCGCGACAATTCGTTCGGCCGCCCGGTGAGCGACAGCCGGCCTTCCTGGAAACAATAGATACGATCCGAAACTTTTATCGCTTGCACGATGTCCTGCTCGACGAGGACCACGCTGGCGCCCCCGGCCTTGATCCGCGGCAGCGCGTCATAAAGGCTGCGGATGACGATCGGTGCAAGGCCGAGGCTGATCTCGTCGCACAGCAGCACGCGCGGGTTGGACATCAGCGCGCGGCCGATGGCCACCATCTGCTGTTCGCCGCCCGAGATCGTCGTGCTCGCGCTGTGGCGCCGCGCCTTGACCGCGGGAAACAGCTCGTAAATTCGGTCGAGCGACCACGGGCCGGGCGCGTTGCGACCGTAGCGGCCGATCAGGAGATTTTCCTCGACGGTGAGCGACGGAAACAAGCGTCTGCCTTCCGGGACGAGCGCGATGCCGCGTTTCATGATTTCGGCGGTCGGCGTGGCTCCGATCGGCTGATCGTCGAACCAAACGGATTCCGCAGAAGCGTGAATCAAGCCCGCAATCGCTTTCAGATAGGTCGACTTGCCCGCTCCATTTGCGCCGATGATGGCGACGGTTTCGCCTGGATGCAAAATTGTGTCGATGCCGTAAAGCGCCTGGAAGTCGCCGTAGAACGCCGTCAGGCCCCGCGTCTCCAAGAGCGCCATGTCGGCCTCACGCCTCGATGCCGATGTAAATCTGTCTGACTTCCGGCGAATTCATCACGGTGGTGGGCGTGCCCTCCGCGATTTTCCTGCCGAAATTGAGCACGATCAAGCGGCCGACGACCGCGAGCAGCGCGTGTACGACGTGCTCGATCCAGACGATGGTCAGGCCGGTCGCGTGCAATTCCTTGATCGTTTCGACCAGATCGGCGCACTCGCTCTCGGTCAAGCCGCCGGCGATCTCGTCCAACAGGAGAAGGCGCGGATTTGTCGCAAGCGCTCGCGCCATTTCCAGCCGCTTGCGTTCGAGCAATGTGAGGCTGCCGGCAAGGGTGTTCGCGCGTTGGATCAGGCGCAGGCGTTCGAGGATTTCGCCACAGGGTTGTGCCGCCTTCGCTTCGCTCATGCGCCGACCGTGAACCGCCGCCACCAGCAAGTTCTCGAACACCGTCAGCGTCTCGAATGGCCGTGGAATCTGATACGACCGTGCGACGCCGGCGAGGTTGCGCTCGTGCGGCCGCGCCGATGTGATATCCCGCCCGTCGAGACGGATCGTACCTGCGTCGGACGACAAGCCGCCGGCGATCAGGTTGAATAGCGTCGTCTTGCCGGCGCCGTTCGGGCCGATAATGCCCAGCGCCTCGCCCGCCGCGACCTCGAGTTCGATGTCGTCGCATGCCACCACGGAGCCGAAGCTTTTGCGCAGACCACGGATTTCCAGCAAGGCCACTGAAGCGCGCCACTGACCATTAAGCAATCGGCTCCATCTTGCCGCCGGTCGGGATCGCCGGGGAGGTGCGATTATCGACGATGACGATATCGTATTTGTTGCCGCCCTTCAGCCGCCATTGGCCGCCGACCAGCGGCGTCTTGGCGACGTTCTTGACCGCAAACGGCGGCAGGTTCGCGCCGTTCCAGCGGATATTCCCAACCACGGTATCGAGGTTGGTGGCCGCGATGGCCTTCACCGTCGCATTGGCATCGCCGCGTTGCGGCGTCCGCTTCATGACGTCGACCGCCAATTCGAACAGCGCGTGCACGAAGCCGATCGGCTGCGTCCACTGCCTCTTGGAGGCGCTTTCATAGGCACCGGCGAGCGCTTTCGCCGATTGGCCGGTGAGCGAGGATTTGAACGGATGGTTCGGCGACCACCATACCTCCGACGACAGATTGTTGCCATCCGAGCCCAAGGCCTCGAGCGCACTCGGGAACAGGATGGCTTTGCCGATCGATGCGACCTTCGGCTTGAAGCCTTGTTGCAGCGCCTGTTTCCAGAACGTGGTGAAGTCGGGCGGGATCACCACGCCGGTGATGATGTCGCAGTTCGCCGACTTGAACGCGGAGATTTGCGCGGAAAAATTGTCGGTCAGGTTCTGGTAACGCCCCGGATCGGTGAGTTTATAGCCGAGCTTGTCGAGCACCGGCGGGAAACCCACCACCTTGTCGCCCCAGGCATTGCCGTCGCCGTCGTTAGGGAACAGGCCGCCGACGGATTTATCGGTCGGCACCTGGCTCCACATGTTGGTGTAGGCCGCGATCACGTCCTCAAGGCCCCAGAAGAAATGGTAGGTGTAGTTGAAGGGTTTCCATGCCGGCGGGCCGCCGCCCGGATTGGCTTGGCGGCCGATGAACCACGGCTGCCACGGCGCCACCGTCGAGATGCACGGCACTTCCTCGATCTCGCATTGCGTCGAAACCGGGTTGGTGGTCTCCGGCGTCGAGGCGACCAGCATCAGGTCGATCTTGTCCTGAACGATGAGGTCCTTGGCGACTTCGGCGGCGCGGTTCGGGTTGGACTGGCTGTCCTTGACGATGACTTCAACGGGCACCGTCGCGTTGCCGACTTTGATTTTGCCCTTGGTGATGTCCTTGAAATTGCCGATGATAAAATTGTCGGCTTCGGCGAACGCCGCGAGCGGGCCGGTCTGCGGACTGACGTAACCGATCTTCACGGCGCGCTGCTGCGCGATCGCCGGTGCAGCCGTTCCTGCGGCGGCCATTGTGCCGGCCGCAGCGCTATATTTCAGGAGCGTGCGGCGATTAAGCCCGCGCCGGGCCTTTAAGCTTTGCATTGGCGAGTCCTCCCTTGAGCCGTCAATCGACGGCATTGCGGTTGCCGCCTGCCGGTCCGTGCCGGCCTTGACGGCCGGAGCCATGTTCGATATTCGAACTTTCGTTCGTTATCCGGCCATTTTCGGTCACGTCTCATGGCGAGTCAATGGGAGAGGGCGACCAGCATGGAGCAGCGAAGCGCACCGCCGCATCAAAATAGCGACAAGGAATTCATGACGACGCTCGCCAAGGGGCTTGCCGTGCTCGGCGCCTTCGGCACCCAGCGTCCGACCATGACTTTATCGGAAGCGGCCGAGGTCGCGGAGCTTTCGCGCGCGGCCGCGCGTCGCGTGCTGCGGACGCTGACGGTGCTTGGCTATGTCGAACAAAACGGCCGCATGTTTTCGTTGTCACCCCGCGTCGTCGATCTGGCGTCTGCTTATTTGACAACGCAAAGCTGGATCGATCGCGCATTACCGCTGATGCGGGAATTGAGCGAGCGTTTAGGGGAATCGTGCTCCAGCGCGATCCTGCAGGGCAACGAGATCGTTTATGTGGCGCGTGTATCGGGCCGCCGAATCATGTCGGCCATGCTTACCATCGGCAGTCGGCTTCCCGCCTTTCACACCGCACTGGGGCGCGCCCAGCTCGGCTTTCTGGACGAAGCGGAAATTTGGCGTCGCCTCATGTCGCTACGCATCGAAGCCTATACGCCCTATACGATCACCGATCCGCAGGCGCTGTTCGACCGCGTTCGCGCCGATCGCGAGCAGGGCTTTTCGATCATCGATGAAGAACTCGAACGCGGCCTGCGGGCGTTGGCCGTGCCGATTGTCGATCGTTCGGGCCAGGTAATTGCTGCCGTGAACCTCTCGACGCACAGCACCCGCACGACCCGAAACGAAATGCGCGATAGGTTTCTCCCACGACTGCAGCAGATTGCCCAGCAACTGTTGACGCCGATCATGGCAGCGTAGCGCCGCCGCCGGTTGCGGTCTCTTGTCAGACGGCAATGGGGACCGTATCGTTGTGAGGTTCGCTATACGGACAAGTGTTCGATAATCGAACAGGGAGGAAAACCATGGCGGCAAAGTCGCAGCAGCAGCCCAAGTCGGTAACCGCGATGCGGCCCGAGCACCTCGGCAAAGTTAAGGTCGAGCGGCCGCAAACCGGCAACGAATATATCGAGTCACTGCGCGACGATCGCACGGTCTTCATCTATGGCGAGCGGGTCAAGGACGTCACCAAACATCCGGCTTTCCGCAACACGGCGCGGATGGTTGCCCGCCTGTACGACGCCCTGCACGACCCGAAACGCAAGGACAAACTTCTGCTGCCGACGGAAACCGGCAACGGCGGGGTGACGCACGCCTTCTTCAAGGCGCCAAAGAACCTCAAGGAATTGGTCGCCGGACGCGACGCGATCGCTGAATGGGCGAAGATCACTTATGGATGGATGGGCCGTTCGCCCGACTACAAGGCGGCGTTCCTCGCCACGCTCGGCGCCAATGCCGGCTTCTACCATCCATACGAGGAGAATGCGAAGCGCTGGTACAAATTCAGCCAGGAACGCGTTCCTTTCATAAACCACGCCATCATCCATCCGCCGATCGATCGCGATCGTCCGCCGAACGAGGTCAGCGACGTCTGCTGCCATGTGGAAAAGGAGACCGACGCCGGCCTCATCGTGTCGGGCGCCAAAGTCGTCGCCACCGGCTCGGTGCTGACCAATTTCACTTTTGTCGCGCATCACGGGCTCATTCCGGTGCAGGACAAGAAATTCGCCGTCGTGTTCATGGTCCCGACCAACGCGCCGGGCGTGAAATTTGTTTGTCGAACATCCTACGAGATGACCTCGACGGCGATGGGTAGCCCGTTCGATTATCCGTTGTCGAGCCGCCTCGACGAGAACGACGCAGTATTCATTCTCGACAAGGTGCTGGTGCCTTGGGAAAACGTATTCGTCTACGGCGACGTTGAGAAGGCCAACAACTTTTTTCCCCGCACCGGCTTTCTGCCACGTTTCGTCGTGCATGGCTGCACCAGGCTGGCGGTGAAGCTCGATTTCATATCCGGTCTTTTGCTGAAGGCCACGGAGGCGGCGGGTACCAAGGATTATCGAGGGGTACAGGCCAATGTCGGCGAGGTCATCGCCTGGCGCAATCTGTTCTGGGGATTATCGGACGCGATGGTGCGCGATCCGAAACCTTGGATCGGCGACTACGTGCTGCCCAATATGGACCCGGGCAATGCCTACCAAATCGTAGCAACGATGGCGTATACGCGCGTGAAGTATCTGATCGAGCAGACGGTCGCGTCCGGGCTGATTTATTTGAACAGCCACGTGCGCGACTTCAAAAATGCGGAGATCAGGCCCTATCTCGACCAATATCTACGCGGTTCGAACGGCTACAAGGCCGAGGAACGCGTGAAGCTTTTGAAGCTGTTGTGGGACTGCCTGGCGAGCGAATTCGGCGGCCGTCACGAACTTTACGAGATCAACTATGGCGGATCGACCGAGGAAATCAGACGCTACTGCCTGTTCGGCGCACAGGCCTCCGGCAATGCCGAGAAATTCAAAGGTTTTGCGGAGGATTGCATGGCCGAATACGACCTGGACGGCTGGAAGGTGCCGGATCTCAGCGACCCGGGCGAGCTGAGCTATCACGTCCTGCGCGGCGCTCGTTAAGCGGCTTCGCATTACTCGTCGATGAGCTGCTCGATCTCGACCTGGACACTTTCGCCGGGCGTGCAGCGGTGACCGACGCCGGCGGCGAACAGCGCGCGCGCTTCTTCGGCAGTCTCAGCCTCGACGCACCATTCTTCGGCGCGCGTCACCAGCATCCTGGCGTGATAGAGCCGCGGCGCGGGTTTTTCCGCGGTTCTCGGTTGCTTTCGGAGTGCGCTGCTGACGGGCATGTATCCGGCCTTGCGAATCGGCAAATCGGCCAGAGTCTAGCCGTCGGACCCGGTAGAACAAAGAAGAAACGATCGCGGTAGGGACGCGAGTTACCTCGCGCCCCCCGCACAGATCCGTACGGGCCCAATTCAGGCATACGGCTCCCACCTCGGGTGTTTGACGGCGCTTCGCGATGTTCTCGCGACGTGCCGTATGCGCTCCAGCGCCTGTGACACGGTTCCCCGGCTCTGTGTCCGGCCCGTGCTTTGCTGGCTCGCATTCCCCGCGGCCTCCGCCCTTGGCTCCACCGGCTCCGCAGCGGATTGCTCCGCTTTGTTCGTCGGCTTCACGGCTACTATGGCGAAGTCTGACTCCCCACGTCCGTGCATCATCGGCTACGGCTCTATCTTCGCCTTCCCGATGCGGACCAGATCGGCAACGTGCCTGTGGTCAGGCGTGGGGTATCCCGGTTCCCGCGCAAGGAGCGTCTGCACATGCCAGTGTCTTCGACCACGCCGGACCGTCTGAGTGCTCGCGATATCGCACCCATCCGTATTGCCTTCCGTCAGCAGAACAACGTCGGCGCCCGAGAAGAGGGGTCTTTCGCGGCTCAATGGCTGGCCTATGCACTCCCCTGTCAACGCTTCGCTGATGCCCTCGCGGGCAACCGCGCATGAACTCGGGGTCGATGCGGTTGTCGGGTAGAGGTGCCGATTACTCGACACCTCCCCCACAGATCCCGGCGTGCAACTTTCCTGCACCGGGCTCTTGTCGAAGGTCAAACGCGATCGTGGGTTTGGACGCCACAGATCCGCAGGCTCGCTGCTTCAGTGTCATGCTGAACCCGGCGCTAAGTCCGGAGCATGTGTTACAGCTTACCTTTCCTTCGACCGGCCGCCTTCCCTCCGTCATCTCCGCCGCCGATTTCAGTCGACTTTGTTCGATGCTTCATCGGTAATACGCAGCCGTCCAACTCCTCGTCTGTTCCCCGACAGCTTCGTCTCCTCGACTTCCTGTCGCGGCCCGGGATCGACAAGCGACTGCGGGCCAAACGAGGTCTCCCAGGTTCCGACGCGATCCTTCCATTCGTGATGTGGCCTCAGACCCCGGCAGGGCGACGGTTCCTCGCATAACGGCGCCGCACATGTTGCCTTCGGCAGTAGCGACGGCCTCGGCCCCTGCGATTTCAAGGATTTCGTGGCTCAATCCCGCACCCCAAATGATCACTGTGTACGCTTCGCCATGGTCGTCACCTCCCACGACGCAACACTCGTTACCGGGCGGGCGCTATCCCTTTCCCGGACCGGACTTTCACCGGCTGGACCACGCCAGCTTCGCCTGGCGCACCGCTACTTCTTCATCGTGATGGACTTGCACCATCTACTCCTTGCCGGTCTCCCGGCGCACTCCGCTAACCCACGCGGCGGTGAGTTCCTTTGTGGAACGTGGGTTCCCTGGTATCGTTAAATCCACGTTCCTAGAGCCTTATCGGTTCTGATGGAATCAGAACCGGGCTTTAGCATTTTGATTGAGCATGATCTTTTCCGAAGACCGGTATCCACTTTTCGGGATCATGCTCTAAAAGTATGGAGTATCGCCGTGGCCCCGCGTGCGTATTGGAAAGGCTACCTCAAGCTGTCGCTCGTCTCCTGCCCGATTGCGTTGTTCCCGGCGACCTCGGAGCGGGAGAAGATCAGCTTCCACCAGCTCAACAAAGAGACCGGCAACCGCATCCGCTATAAGAAGATCGACGCCGATACCGGCGACGAGGTCGACAATGCCGACATCGTCAAGGGCTACGAACTCGCCAAGGGCGAATATATCGAACTCGACCCGGAAGAGCTCGAAGCCGTCGCCATCGAATCAAAGCACGTCATCGACATCGAGGAATTCGTGCCGCGCAACGAGATCGACGAGCTTTATCTGCACGATCCGTATTACATCGTGCCCGACGGCGAAGTCGGCCAGCAGGCCTTTGCCGTGATCCGCGAGGCGATCCGCAAGGAAGGCATGGTGGCGCTCGGCAAGGTCGTTTTTACCTCGCGCGAGCACATCATCGCGCTGGAAGCCCGCGGCAAGGGTATGGTCGGTGTCACGCTGCGCTACCCCTACGAGGTGCGCAAGGAAGACGAATATTTCGACATCATCGAGGATGAGAAGATCCCAAAGGACATGCTCGATCTCGCGGTGCATATCGTCGAGACCAAGGCCGGTCACTTCAAGCCCGAGCAATTCAAGGATGATTACGAGGATGCACTCAAGGACTTGCTGCGCAAGAAGCAAAAGGGCGAGAAGATCGAACGGCCGAAGGAGCGCGAGCCGTCGAACGTCATTAATCTGATGGACGCATTGCGGCAGAGCCTGAAGACGAGCGGCGGCCGAAGCAGCGGCGGCGCCGCGCGGACCCCTCAGAGCCGAGCGAGCGCACGGCCCTCGAAAAAGGCGGCGCGCTCGCAGACACGCAATCATGCCCGGCATAAGAAGGCGAGCTGATGCCGGGGAAGCGGGTGCAGTTCGACGAGGAGACCTGGCGGAACATCGACCTTCTCGGCCGCGACCAGATGAAAGATTTTCAGGAGCTCGCCGACGAAGCGTTCCGCGATCTTCTGAAAAAGCACGGACGGCCGGCGAGCCTGAAGGAAGCGCTGCGGCGCAGTGCCGGCGTCCGCGCGACCGTGCATCGGCTGAAGCCGGGCAAGAAGCGGCGCTAGAGCGCAATCGTTTCAGATTAAATCGATTATCGCTCTAGCATTTTGATGGAGCATGATCTTTTCGGAAAACCGGTTTCCACTTTTCCGGATCATGCTTTAGCGACCGTCGAACCTCTATCGCTGCATCTCGGTCGTCTGCTGCACGGTCATCTGCTGCATCGGCATCACGCGCGCCTCCATGCGATCCATGATCCACAGCGACCCGGCGATGATCAACGCGACGATCAGCACCCCGAATGCCAGTGCCAGCACGTTATTGGTGTTGTCCGGCGCCGTGGTGAGGTGCAGGAAGAAAACGAGGTGCACGCCGATCTGAGCGACGGCAAGTACGGCGAGCGCGATCGGGATGGCCGGCGCCCAGATCAGGTGGGTGTGCAGCAAATAAAACGACGCCACCGTGAGCGCGGCCGCGAGCGCCAGTCCAAGCAGGTAGCCTTGAATCTCGTTCCAAGCGCGGTAGTCCGTTAAATCGCCGAAGCCCGGCGCGATATCGCCTTCGTCCCTCGCGTCGCGCATCGGCCTTCTCCTATCAGATAGACGATTGTGAACAGCGCCACCCAGATGATGTCGAGCACGTGCCAGAACAGATTGAAGCACAGCAATCGGCGCATGATGTCGCAGCGAAACCCCTTGACGAAGACCTGCGCCATCATGGTGCCGAGCCACAGCAATCCTGTGGCAACATGGCAGCCGTGACAGCCGACCACGGCGAAAAAGGATGACCAGAAGGCGCTGCGCTGCGGTCCGGCGCCTTGGGCGATCATCGCGGCAAAATCCCGTGCCTCGAGCAAGAGGAAGGCGAGCCCGAGAATGCCGGTGATCGCCAGCGCGAGCTGGGTCCAAAGCTGGCTGCGCGCATTGGCCGCCACGGCCGACAAACCGCAGGTGAAACTTGAAAGGAGCAGACACGCCGTTTCCAGCGCAATGCTGGTCGGATTGAACAGGTCCGGCCCGGTCGGGCCTCCGGCCGTCGCGGTCTGCAACACGGCGTGCGCGGCGAACAGGCATGAGAACAGTACGATGTCGCTGAGCAGAAATATCCAAAAGCCATAGCCGACGATGACCCGCTTCGAAGCGGGCCCTCCAGCGCCGTGGCCGGTTGCATGATCGCGCCGGCCGCCGCCGGCGGCGTGATGGACCGGGTAGGCGCCCGGCTGTCGCAGTTGGAGCGTGTCGGTTGCGCTCATTGCGGCCCGCCATCCTGCGCATGGAGGGCAAGCCCCTCCTTGCGATTATTTGTTGCCAGCCAGTTCGCGCGAGCCTGCCGCCCGGCGCGGTCGATCCGGGCCACCTGCTCGGCCGGAATTAGATATTCCTCGACGTCGCGCCAGGCGAACCAGACGAACACCGCATAAGCGGCGACGATGCCGACGCCGACCAGCCACCAGATGTGCCAGATCAGCGCGAAACCGGTCATGGTTGCAAAGAACGCGGTGATGAAGCCGGTCGGGCTGTTGCGCGGCATTTCGATCGGCTTGTAATCCCTTAGCCGCAACCCGGCGAACGCCCCCTTGGCAGTTCGGCCGAAGGCGGATTTAGCCATTGCGATGTGCTCAGGAGAGCGAATTGAACGACGAACGCAGGGTCAAGTTCTGCAGCTTCCACCTCATCAAAATGCAGATCCGCCGATCTGGTTTCTATTCGGCCGCAACCTTTAGTCACCGTTCAGGCTGTAACTTTCTGCGTCGAGATGCCGCGCTGTCACAACTAACGCCAGAGACCGGACCGCGGTTCCACACCGCTCGCAGGCGATTATGCGCTGGTCCGTTCGTTTCACAAATTCGCGGCCAGGTAGGTAGCGAATGTCAAGTCCGCTCCACTGGCCGTGATAACTGACAACCGGAATGATCGCAAAATTGCGTTCTCACTACCCGAAATATTCTCGTATTGACACGGCCGTGGGTTGGCCGCGACACTGATTGACGGGGTCGCCGCCACGAGCGATTTGTCAGGAGGGGATTATGCCAGGCCGCGCCAATGCAACGTCAACTCATTTTGTCGAAACTCGTGCAAGCGCGTCAACACGCCGGCGGATCGTCCAGTCGTCCGCCGTCATGCTGGCCGGCGCCTGGCTGGCGATGCCGATCGTTGCCCATGCCGCGGACAAGCATGCCATCGCCCGGGGCAAATATCTCGTCACTGTGGCGAGCTGCACCGATTGCCACACTCCGGGTCATTTCTTCGGCAAGGAGGATGAGACCAAATATCTCGGCGGCTCGGACGTCGGTTTCGCCATTCCGGGGCTTGGCGTGTTCGTCGCTCCCAATCTGACGCCCGACAAAGCGACCGGCCTCGGCAATTGGACGCCGGCGCAAATCGTCACCGCATTGACCACCGGAGTGACGCCGCAGGGACGCAAGCTCGCCCCCATCATGCCGTACGAGGCCTACGTTAAATTGACGAAATCGGATGCGCTGGCGATCGTCGCTTATCTCAAGAGCCTGCCGCCGGTAGCGAATCAGGTTCCCGGCCCATTCGGGCCGAACGAGACGCCGACCACGTTCGTGATGGCGGTGATCCCGGGCGCGGTTTACGCGGGTATCGCAAATCCGCCGCCGCCACCTCCTGCGCCCCCGCCGGCGCCGATGCAAATGACGCCGCCACCGGCGCCAGTTCCGATGCAAATGCCCCCGCCGGCGGCACCACCGCCATCGCCGGCGGCACCCGAACCGCAATCGAAATAGCGCGCCGCTGCAGGATTGGGGTTTGCGTTCAACGCGTGGCCGGACTCATAGCCCGAGCAAGCGTTTGCTATTGCCGCCAGCGAGCGCCGCCACGGTCGCGGCGTCGAAACTCTCAACTCCGGCGATGTGACCGACCGGATCAAAATCGGCCATGTCGAATGGATAGTCGGTGCCCATCACGACGTGGTCGGCGCCGAATACACGCACCAATTCGGCAAGCTGGTGCGGCGTGAACACCACCGTGTCAACATAGATGCGCTTGAGATACGTCGTCGGCGGCTGCGGCAAATCGCCGTGCGCATCCGAGCGCGCCCCCCAGGCATGATCGATGCGGCCCGGATAGGCGCCGAGATAGCCGCCGCCGTGCACGGCGAGAATTTTCAGCTTGGGCTGCCGTTCCAGCACGCCGTCGAAGATCAGATAATGCAGCGCGATCGTCGTCTCCAGCGGATTGCCGATCACGTTGTTGAAATAAAAACGCGTGAACCGCGAGGCTTCGGTGAAGCCGTTGGGATGGATCATTACCAAGACGCCGAGCTCTTCGGCTTTCTTCCAGAACGGCGCGAAAGCCGGATCCGACAGTTCCTTGCCGACAACGTTGGTCAAAATCTCGACGCCGGCGAAGCCGAGCTTTCTGACGCAGCGCTCGAGCTCGTTGGCCGCCTCACGGCCGTCGGGCATCGGCACCGAGCCGAAGCCCTTGAAGCGATCCGGATGTTTTGCGCAAAACTCGGCGATGCCGTCGTTGACGATCCGCGCCGCCTTCACTGCGACGTCGAGCGGCACAGCGTAATAGCATTGCAGCGGCGGCGGCGCGATCATCTGGATGTCGATCGACATGGCGTCGAGATCGGCGAGCCGGTGCTCGGGAGCACGTCGCGCGCTGATATCGGCGGATTGCTTCAGGGTCAGCGCCTGCAATTCCGGCGTGGCGAAATGGAACAGCGGCACCGTCGCCATGTCGAGATACGGCGCGATGAGCTCCGCGGCTTGCGGCACCTCGACATGAGCGTGAATGTCGATGGTGACGCTCTTCGGCCGCACTTCGCGTCCCGCCTTGCCGTGCTTGCGCGCGGCGGTCGGGCCGTACTTGTTCCATTGCTCGGGCATGAGGGATCCTTGAAATCGGCATTGCACAGGCGGGAAAAGCACAGCGAGCCGCAATGTGCAACATGAAAGAGTATTGGCGACCGAGCCGCCTTAAATCGAAATCTGACGGCCGATCTCGACCACCTGCTCGCCCGGTAGGCGGAAATAGTCGGTGACATGCGAGGCATTCCTAATCATGGCGGCGAATATTTTCTCCTGCCAGATCGGCAGTTCCGCACCGCGCTCGCGGTGCAGGATAATCTCATGACCGACATAATAGGTCATGTCTTCGAGCATAACGCCGCAGCCTTTCTCGTGTGCCTCCTTCATCAGGTGGGGAATGTCGGGACGCTGCATGAAACCGAAACGCGCCGTCACGCGCCAGAAGTCCTCGCCTTCGCGCACCACCGACATCATGTCGGGCCAATGCACCCGCGGCTTGGATTCGGTGAGCACGCGCAACACCACGACCCGCTCATGCAGCGACCGGTTCTGCTTTAAGTGCCAGATCATGACCGGCGGAACGCCGCTATCGGTACGGGTGAGAAAGACCGCGGTGCCTGGCACGCGCGGCACATTGCGCGCCTTGAGATCGGAAAGAAATTTCGCCGCTGTCACCGGCGCTTGCGACAGACTGTGCGCAACGGCGACGGTGCCGCGATGCCAGATCAGCATCAGCCCATAGACGGCAGCGGCAAGCAGCAGCGGCACATATCCGCCTTCGGCGATCTTCAGCGAGTTTGACGCGAAAAATCCGGCGTCGATGATGATGAACAGACCGGCGATCGCGGCGCTGGCCAACACGCTCCATTGCCAAATCTCGCGCACGGCGACGTAGAGGAGGAAGGATGTCATGAGCATCGTCAGCGAGACCGCGACACCGTAGGCTGCGGCGAGATTATCGGATTTTTGAAAGAACAGCGTGAGTGCGACGGTCACCACCATCAACAGCCAGTTGACGACGCCGACATAGATTTGACCGTAACCCTTTTCCGAAGTCTGCTTGATATTCAGGCGCGGCAGCCAGCCGAGCTGGATCGCCTGCCGCGTCATGGAGAACGCGCCGGTGATGATCGACTGGCTGGCGATGATGGTGGCGACCGTCGCCAGGCAAATCAGCGGCACGAGCAGCAATTGCGGACACAGCCGATAGAAGATGTTGTTCGCGATCGGCTCGCCAAGAAGCGCGATCGCCGATTGGCCGGCGTAATTGAGAACCAGGCAGGGGAACACGATCCACGCCCAGGCGAAGCGGATCGGGGTTTTGCCGAAATGTCCCATGTCGGCGTAAAGCGCCTCGGCGCCGGTGACGCAGAGGAAGATTCCGCCCAGCACGGCAAAGCCGCGCATGCCGTTGGTGGCAAGCAGGTGGAAGCCATAGAGCGGATTGAGCGCCAGCAGCACTTCGGGATCGCGGGCGACGCCCCACAGCCCGAGAGCCCCGATTGGGATAAACCAGACCAGCATGACCGGGCCGAATGCGGCGCCGATGCGCGAGGTGCCGAGCGGCTGCACGGCGAACAGCAGCACGAGGATGACAACGGCGGCCGGCAGCACGTAATTGGTCAATGACGGCGCTGCGATCTCAAAACCTTCGAGCGCCGAAAGCACCGAGATCGCCGGCGTAATGGCGCCGTCGCCGTAGATAAGCGCGGCGCCAAGGAGACCCGCCAGGATGATGGCCGGGCGATGCTGCCGCTGCACGCCAAGAAGCGACATCAAGGCCAGGATGCCGCCCTCGCCGTCATTATCGATGCTCATGGCGACGGTCACGTATTTGATCGAGGTGATCAGAAACAGCGTCCAGAGCAAGAGCGACAACATGCCAAGGATGCGGTCCGGCGTAACATCACCACCGAGAAAGTCGAAAGCCGTCTTGAGCGTGTAGAGCGGGCTCGTGCCGATATCGCCGAACACGATGCCGAGTGCCGCGAGTCCGGTCACCGCAAGAGCGGTTCGTCCCCCGGCGTTGGCGGAATCGTGAATTTCGGGCGATGCGGCGGTCATAAGGGACTACGATGGCTCGCGAGCATTCGAAGCGCTTGCATCCGTGGCCCGGGCACTGTGCACATTACTTTAGCAAAGATGGATGGGCTTGCGTGACACTGTCATGACGGCGACGGCCGGGGCTTAGCGCTGCGGCCCGCACAGGCTCAGATCGCGCTCGGCGCGGAAGACGTTGCTGTAGAGGTTGGCGATCCACTGCCGACCACTCGACGTGACGTTCAAATAACGGATGGCGATCTGTATGTGCGATGAAACGCTATTCCAATAAAACTGCGGATACAGATCGGTGAGATCGGCCGGCGAGGTGTAGCCGAGCTGCCTGTTCATGCCAACCTCTTCGAACTCGTAATACAGCGCATTGGCCTTGCGCAGGTAATGCGGATCGCCGAGTTGGCCGATGAGATCGGCGGCGCGCACCAGCAAACCCTCCTCGTTGTCGGTATCGTCCGCTCCCTGAGTCGAAGGAAAGCGCGTGCATTCGATGGCGTTGGCGATACGCTCGGCATCGAGCAATTCGATCTTGGCGATGCGATCCATCGCAAACAGCTTGGAGCGGTCGACGTGATACGGCAACAGCGCGGCGTCCGACGAACCGCGCGGCAGCTTGGCCTTGTTGCCCTTGGCGTCGATGACGTAGCCGTCGGCGCCGTCGCCCTTGAGGATACCGCGCACGTAGCCGATATCGTGCAACAAGCAGGCGACAAGCAGGTGCGCGTAGTCGCTGGGAAAGGTCGGCGTCAAGAGCGATCGGCCCTTCATAATCTCGTAGCCGACCAGCGTCACCAGCATCGTATGTTCGACATTGTGGTAGAGCGCGTCGCTGTTACCGATGCATTCGAGCGACAACCTGGCGATCGATGGAATGAGCTCGGTCAGATCGGCATTGGTCGAGGCGAACCTGCGGCTCAAATGGTCGCCGAGGTATGCCCCCAAGGCCTCCGCGGCCAATTCGGGTACGGTAATCAAGCCAGCCCCTCCCAGAGCTTACCGCGCCATCGTGGCCGCGTGCGGCACAATTTGCAATATAGATCGAAACGGATTTTAGCGCGCCAGCTCGCTAAAATATGCCGAGATGCTGGCGCAGGTCGACGCCGTCGCCCTTAAGCTTCTCGGCCGTCGACACCACTGCGACACGACCTGAATTGAGGATGACGATGTCGTCGGCGATGTCGAAGACGAGCTTCGGGCTCTGCTCGACCAGCACGATTGACAGGCCGCTTTCCTTCAACTTGCGGATCGTCGCCATGACCTCGGCGACGATTTGCGGCGCCAGGCCTTCCGACGGTTCGTCCATCAACAAGACGCGAGGATTGGCCATCAGCGCGCGGCCGATCGCGAGCATTTGCTGTTCTCCGCCGGACAGGTGGCCGGCGAGCTGGCCGCGGCGCTCGGCCAGCCTCGGGAACATGCCAAAGACCGTGTCCGCGGTCCATGGCGCGTGGCGGGTGGCAAAGCCCAAATGCGCGGCAACCATGAGATTTTCGCGCACGGTGAGGCTGCGAAAAACGCGGCGGCCTTGCGGCACCAGCGCGACGCCGCGCGCCGCGATCATTTCCGGCGGCAGCCGCGTCACCGGCGTGCCGAACACTTCGACGCTGCCGGCGCGCGGCGGCAGGAGCCCGACGCTGACATTCATGCAGGTCGACTTGCCGGCGCCGTTTCGGCCAAGGAGGCCGAGCAACCTGCCCTCGCCGAGCGCAAACGACACTTGCTGCAGCACGTGGCTGTCGCCGTAGAAGGCATCGATGCCGGTAAGCTTGAGCGCGCTATTCGCCAAGATAGACCTCCCGCGTGCGCGGATCGGCCACCACTTCAGCCCGGGTGCCCTCGACGATCACCTCGCCGAAATGCAAAAGCGTGATGCGGTCGGCAAGATCGAGCGCCGTGTCCATGTCGTGTTCGATCATCACGATGGTGACGTCGCGCGGAATGGCGGCGAGAAGCTTGCGCACGTCCTGCCGCTCGTCGATCGAAAGGCCGGCGAACGGCTCGTCGAGCAGCAGCACTTTCGGATTCTGCGCCAGCGCCATGGCGATCTCAACCCGCCGCCGTTCGCCGTACGACGTCTGCGCCAGTGACCGCGCGGCGAGATGGTCGAGGCCGACGCGCTTGAGCGCCTCGCGGCCTTGCGCGGCCAGATGATACTGGCGGTCGAGCGCGACCAGCGGATTCCAGCGCAGCGGCGACAGGCCGAGCAAAGCCAGCGTCACATTGCGTTCTATGGTGTCGCGCGCAAACAGCGTGATGATCTGATAGGTCCGCGCCATCCCGAGATGCGTGCGCTTGCGGCTCGGCATCCGAGTGATGTCGCGGCCGAATAGCGCCACCGATCCGCCGTCGGGCGCAATCTCGCCGGTGATGAGGTTGAACAAAGTGGTCTTGCCGGCGCCGTTCGGGCCGATAATCAACCGGCGTTCACCCGCCTCGACATTGAGGTTGACGTTGGTGGTGACGCGCAGTCCGCCGAACGATTTGTTGAGGTCGGTGACGACAAGCGCGGTCATTGCTGCGGCCCCGCGGTCACGGCTGCGGCTTTCTGCCGGTTCGCCGCGCGCCACGCCGAGCGGGTAAGCCGCACCGCGCCGGGCACCAGGCCTTCCGGCATGAACACGACGATGGCGACGAAGATGGCGCCGAGCATGAAATTCCAGCGCGTGATATAGGCGCTCACCACATTCTTCACGATGACGACCAGCGCCGCGCCGACGACCGGTCCGAGGAGCGTTCCGGCGCCGCCCGAGATCACCATCAGCAGGGCCTCCGCCGAGGCGGTCAGCGCCAGCGCCTGCGGGCTGATGAACTCGGTGTAATAGACGAACAGAATGCCGGCGACGGCGGTCAGCAGGCCGGAGAACATGAAGGCCCAGAACCGGATCATCCAGACGTGAAAGCCGAGCGCATTCATGCGGCGCGGCTGGTCGCGGGTGCCGGCAAGCGCGGCGCCGAACGGCGAGCGTACGAAGACCGCCACCGCGGCGAGCGCAAACAAAAACACCACCAGCGTGGCGTTGTAGAAGGCGCTTGGCGAATTGAGCGACAGCCCGAACGGCGCCGGCCGTGTCGACACGCTGATGCCGTTGTCGCCTCCGGTAATGCTGATCCAGCGATAAGCGAGCCCCCAGATGATCTCGCCGAGCGCGAGCGTGATCATGATGAAGCTGATGCCGGTCGCGCGTAGCGCCAGCGCGGCAAAGCCGGCCGTAGCCGCAAGCGTCGCAACGAGCGCGGCGACGATCGCAACCGCGTGGCCGTGCCCGGCGGCCAGCAGATAGGCATCGACATAGGCCGCGACGCCGAACAATCCGGCATGGCCGAGCGACACCAATCCGGCATAGCCGACGAGCACATTGAGACCCAGCGCGAACACGGCGTAGAGCAGGATCTGGCTGGCAATATTGACGTAATAGACCTGCGTGATGACGTAAGGCACCGCGATCAGCGCCAGGATGGCGATGGCGACGGCAGCGCGCCGCGCGATCAAGGCGCCCGTCACGGGTTTATCCTTTGCAACTGCCGCCGGACTGTTCACAGGATCTGGCCTCCGAACAGACCCTGCGGGCGGAGCACCAGCACGAGCACCATCGGCAGGAACAAAACGAAATAGGCGAGTTCGGGCAACAGCGCCTGTCCAAAATTGTAGATGAAGCCGATGATGATGCTGCCGACGAAAGAGCCAAGCAGGCTTCCGGTGCCGCCGAGGATTACGACCACCAGCGCAAGCGGCAGCATGTCTTGGTCGAGACCGGGGTAGACCGACAGGATCGGGCCTCCGATCATCCCGGCGAAGCCCGCCAAGCCGGCGCCGAGCGCAAACACCACGGTGAAGAGCTGCGAGACGCGGATGCCGACGACGCGCGCCATCTGCGGGTCATCGACGCCGGCGCGGATCATGGCGCCGAGCCGCGTACGTTCGAGCATGAGCCACAGCGCGATCGCGAACACCACCGCGATGCCGATGACCGCCATCCGGTACAGCGGAAACACCGCTCCGGCAAAGCGGATGAAGCCGGCTAGACCGGGCGGCGTCGCCACTGAAATCGGATCGCCGCCCCACGCCATCAGGCAGAGATCGGCGGCCATGAAGGAAACGCCCAGCGTCACCAGCACTTGCGCCAATTGCTGACCAGCAAGCCGGCGCAGTAAAAGGCGCTCCATCAATGCGCCCAGGACTGCAACCTCAAGCGCACCGATGACCGCGGCCAACCAGAAATTCAACGTAAATCCCAGCGCCCCGGACAGGTACGTCGTGCCCAGATAGGCGCCGGCCATGAACATCGAGCCATGCGTCAGATTGGGGATGCGCATCAGCCCGAAGATCAATGAAAATCCGGCCGACAATAAAAACAACAGGCCGCCGAACGTCACGCTGTTGACGGTAAGCAGCAGCCAAAATGTCATACCCGCTGCCCCTCCGCGTCCCAGCTACGCTGGATTGATTTTGTAACCTGGATTGCGCAAAGTGCAATCCAGGCGGCGCTCAGATGACGCGATTTCAACACTTAGTCAGCGGCGGATAGTCGCGCGAATAGACCGGGTGGACGAGGAATTCCTGTTCCGGCCAGGTCCAGAACTGGCTGACGTTCTCGTAGGTGTGGATGGTCTTATTCCAGAGTTTGAGCCCGTATTTGGCGCCCTCTTTGACGACGCGCCGGATGTAGATGTTGCCGATCACGTTGTTGAGGTGGTCGAACTTGATCGGACCGCGCGGCGTATCCGTGAGGCTTACAGATTTGAGCACGGCCATGAACTTTTCTTTGTCGCTTGAGTCGCCGCCGGCCGCCGTCAGGCCGGCGTCCAACACCTGGCAATTGCCGTAGAGCAACGCCGCATATTGGCCCGGAATGGCGTCGTAATTCTTCAGCATGCCGTCGACGAAGCGCTGGTTGGCGTCGCTTTCGAGATCGAGCGTGTAGGGAGCGGCACTGACCAGTCCGAGCGCCTCGTCGCCGAAGCTCTTGAGCAGGAAATCGTCGGCGCCAGCTTCTCCGGCGACGACCGGGTATTTCAGCCCGGCGCTGGCATATTGCTTCATAAAGCGCAGCGGGTTCGAACCGGCAAAGCCCTGGCAGACGCCGTCGCAATCGTTGATCTGGGCGAGATAGGGCGTGTAGTCGGGCGTCACCAACGGCGGCCACAATTTATTGACGACGCAGCCGCCATTCTTCGCAAACGATGCCTGAAACCCGCCCATCTGCTCGTAGCCGAAGGCGAAGTCCTCGGTGATGGTAACGACGCGTTTGAGCTTCAGTTCGGTCGCCGCATAGTGACCGAGAGGCTGGGTCGCCTGCGATGACGTTGCCGATGCGCGCAACAGGTAGGGATTCGGCGTGCGTTGGGTCAAATTATCGGCCGCCGCGAGGCTGAGCGTCGGCATCTTTCTCTCGATAACATATGCGCTGATGGCATAGAGTTCAAAGGCGGCGAGTGGACCGAGGATTACATCGACCCCGTCGCGCTCGACCAGTTCTTGCGCTTTGGTCTTGGCTCCGGCCGGATTTCCGCCGGTGTCGGCCGATATGAAGTCGACCTTGCGGCCGCCCAACGTGTGGTTCTTCTCCTTCAGGTAAGTGAGCACGCCCTGCTCCATCAGGATGCCGCCCGCAGCGAGCGGGCCGGTCTTGACGCAAAGCAGTCCGAGTTTGAACGGCGCAGCCTGGGCGAGAGCGGGCGCCGGGAAACGGGTCAATGCGGCGGCGCCGGCCACCGCGGTGCCGGCGAGTAGCGTGCGGCGGCTCATTCTGCAAGACATGGCATTTTCCTCCCATCAACGGTCATGCTGCGCGGAGGTGGAGCATCCAGCATTCACCGCGGTCCGTCCATGACGGCTCTGCCGGCGCATAATGGATCATCCGCATGCGCGGATGACGACAAGAACCTCAGCACTTGGTCAGCGGCGGATAATCGCGCGAATAGACCGGATGGGAGAGGTATTCCTGTTCGGGCCAGATCCAGAATTGACTTACGTTCTCGTAAGTCTTGATGGTCTTGTTCCAAAGCTTGAGTCCGTATTTGGCGCCCTCCGTGCCGAGACGGCGGACATAAACGTTGCCGACCACGTTGTTGAGGTGATCGAACTTGACCGGTCCGCGTGGAGAATCGGGCAGGCTCACCCCTTTCAACGCCATCATGAATTTTTCTTTGTCGCTGGCATCGCCGCCAGCCGCTTTGAGACCCGCATCGACCACCATGCAATTGACGTAGAGACCGGCGGCGTAGAAACCGGGAATGACGTCGTAGTCCTTCCTGATCTCGTCGACGAATTTCTGGTTGGCTGCGCTCTCGTTGTCGAGCGTATAGGGGCAGCAAGAAACCAAGCCGAGCGCCTCATCGCCGAAGCTCTTGAGCAAAGCATCGTCGGCGCCGGTCTCGCCCGTCACCACCGGATACTTCAATCCGGCGCTGGCATAGGCCTTCATGAAGCGCAGCGGGTTCGATCCGGCAAAGCCCTGGCAGACGCCGTCGCAATCGCTGATCTGGGCGATGTAGGGTGTATAGTCCGGCGTGACGATCGGCGGCCAAAGCTTATTGACGACGCAGCCGCCGTCCTTCTGGAACGCGGCCTGGAAGCCGCCCATCTGCTCGTAGCCGAACGCGAAGTCTTCGACGATGGTGAAGACGCGCTTGAGCTTCAATTCGGTCGCGGCGTAGTGCCCCATGGGATGCATCGCCTGCGACGAAGTCGCCGACGCACGCAACAGGAATGGATTCTGTTTGCGTTGCGTGAGGTCGTCCGCCGCCGCCAGGCTGAGCGTCGGCATCTTTTGCTCGCGGATATAATCGTTGACGGCATAGAGCTCGAAGGCCGCCAGCGGGCCGAGGATGACATCGACCCTGTCGCGCTCGACCAGTTCCTGCGCCTTAGTCTTGGCGCCGGCCGGATTGCCGCCGGTATCGGCGGAGACGAAGTCGACCTTGCGGCCACCCATCGTGTAGTTGGTTTCCTTGAGATAGGTCAGGACGCCCTGTTCCATCTGAATGCCGCCCTGGGCGAGCGGCCCGGTCTTCACGGCAAGAAGGCCGACCTTGAACGGCGCCGCCTGCGCCACAGCGGGAGCCGGGAAGCGGGAGAGCGCGGCGGCGGCTCCGGCCGCGGTGCCGGCCAATAGCGCGCGGCGCGAAACCTTGTGTGCGCCGTCCTTCCGAGACATAAGCTTGCGAGACATTTCGTATCCTCCCTTGAGCGCCTGGGCTTCGACGCCGTATCTGCAATGCCGATGCGCTCCCAGCGCAACAACCTTTCAACTTTCAGATTATCATTTCGGCAGTCTCGGGCGAAGCCCTCCCTCCCCTGCAAAGTCCGCTATTGTCGCGATTTTTCAACACTTCCGCAGCGGCGGATAGTCGCGCGAGTAGACTGGATGCGCGAGAAACTCGGCTTCCGGCCAAGTCCAGAACTGACTGACGTTTTCATAGGTCTTAACGATCTTATTCCAAAGCTTTAGGCCGTATTTGGCGCCCTCGGTGCCGCAGCGCCTGATGCAGAACGTGCCGATGACATTGCCCAACTGGTCGAACTTGATCGGACCGCGCGGCGTGTCGGACAGCTCGACCGCCCGCAGCGCCGCGATGAACTTATCCTTGTCGCCGACGTCGCCGCCGGTCGCTTTGAGACCCGCTTCGATCACCTGGCAATTGACGTAGATGCCGGCGGCATAGAAGCCGGGAACGGCGTTGAAATTCTTCAACATCGCGTCGAGAAGCGGTTGTTGCTGGCGCTCTCGAGATCAAGCGAATAGGGGCAACACGAGACGAGGCCGAGCGCTTCGTTGCCGAAGCTCTTGAGCAAGGCGTCGTCGCCGCCGACCTCTCCTGTGACGACGGGATATTTCAATCCGGCGTCGGCATAAGCCTTCATGAATCGCAGCGGACTGGAGCCGGCAAAGCCCTGACAGATTCCGTCGCAATCGGTGATTTGCGCAAGATACGGCGTGTAGTCGGGCGTCACCAAAGGTGGCCACAATTTGCTGACGAGACACCCGCCATCCTTCTCGAAAGCCGCCTGGAAGCCACCGATCTCCTCGTAGCCGAACGACAGATCGTCCGCCAGCGTAACGACGCGCGTGAGCTTCATCTCGGTCGCCGCATAGTGACCCAGCGGTTGCATCGCTTGCGAAGACGTCGCCGACGCCCGTATCAGATACGGATTCGGCGTTCGTTGCGTCAGATTGTCCGCCGCAGCGAGACTGAGCGTCGGCATCTTTTGCTTTTGGACATATTCACTGATCGCATAGAGCTCGAAGGCGGCCAGCGGTCCGATGATGACGTCGACCTTGTCACGTTCGACCAATTCCTGGATTTTGGTCTTGGCGCCGGCCGGGGCGCCGCCGGTATCGGCCGATACGAAATCGACCCTGCGGCCGGCCATGGTAAAATTCGTCTCCTTCAAGAAGGTGAGCGCGCCCTGTTCCATCTGGATGCCGCCTTGGGCAAGCGGTCCAGTCTTGACCGTGAGCAGGCCTATTTTGATCGGGGCGGCCTGTGCAATAGCGGGTGCGGGAAAACTCATCATTGCTGCCGCCGCTCCCGAGGCACTGCCTGCCAAGAGCGTCCGGCGATTGAACTTGCGCGACATCAAATTCTCCTTTGGTCTCGTATTGAACGAGGCCTGTTCTTCTTATCGTAGGTAGCTGTGATTCAGATGCGGCGCCGTTATACGATCATTTTTTCTTCGGCGGAATGACGGGCAACAGAAGATAAGGTCGCATGCTGCCGCCGAAATGCAGACCGGTGACGCCCGCAAAAATCTCCGGCGGCCGGTCGCGCGGATCGTCGTGGAGAAACGGTCCACAACCGGTGAGCTCGTTCTTGAAATTGGACAACCGTCCGCCGCTCGGCCCCGCATAGACGTAGTCCTTGCCGCGGACGGTGAGCGCGATGCGGTAGCCGGCCGGCACAACGATCGACGTCGGCCAGATTTCGACATCGAGCGCGACGATCTCGCCATGCTTGAGCGGCGCCCTGTTGATGTGCTTGTGATAGGGCCGGTACGGCCTTGACAGTTTCGTATCAAGCTCACGATGCGAGGCGCGCAGCCAGCCCTGGCCGACCGGCGTGTGCGGATCGATGGCGCCCTGGAACACCGCCTCCTTGAGGTCGGGCGAGAACACGCGCAACACAACAAAAATATCAGCATCGCTGGTCGAGGACGAAATAAACAGCTTGACCGCGCAAGGCCCGGTGATTTCCGTCTCGCGCGCAAGCGGCGGGGTGACAAACGTGACGCCGTCGCCCATCGCGGCAAAACGGATCGCGGCTTTCTTCTCGACCCAGCCCTTCCCTCCCCCGTATGCACGGGACGGTTGGGAGGGGGTGAGCGTCCCGGCGGACGGATCGAGATAAAACTTGGTCCATTTGGTGCGCTTGAGCGGCCATTCCCGCTCGGCGCGCGCGACGAAGCGATCGATGTGGCGGACCTGAAGCTGTACCGGCGGTTGCTTATCCCAGTCGTTTTTCTTGCCATGCAAGAAGCGGTCGAAAAAGCGCAGTTGCAGGTTGCGGCCGTAATCGGTGTAAAAGTGCGTCCAGTGCTCGATGCCGTGCACTTCGAGCCACTTTTGCTTCGACGCCGCGCGCACATATCCTTCGAAATTGCCGCGCGGATGCAGCGGCTGACCGCCCCAATTGGCCGCCGACAGAAACGGCACCTTGACCTTCGGCCACACCGGAGAGCGGGCGCGGTGATAGTCGTCGTCGAGCGGATGCGCGGCGATGTCGGCGCCGAAATTGCTGCGGCTTCTCGCCAGCTCCGCCTCGGACAGAATTTCTGGGCCACAGACGAGTTCGCCGTGTACGCGGCTCCTTTTGCCGCGCTCGCCGGCGCCGTACTGCACGGTCTTGACCTGCATGTCGTACCAATTTTCCCAGAACGTGCAGAGGATGCCGCCATGATGCGTCATGTCGCGATACCAGTCGGCGGCGCCTTCCCAGATGCACATGGCGGCGAGATGCGGCGGCTCGAGGGAGGCAACCTGCCACTGGTTGATGCCGTAATAGGAAATGCCGTTGAGTCCGACCTTGCCGTTCGACCAGGGCTGCACGCCGGCCCATTCGATGCAGTCGTAGAAATCCTTGGTCTCGCGTGGCGAGAAATGATCGATAAATCCGGGCGAGCAACCGGCGCCGCGCGAATCGACGCGCACGCAGGCGTAATCGTGCGGCACCCACTTTTCCGGGTCGACGACTTCCCAGCTTTGATAGAGATTGCTGGAGCCTCTGGTGACGTCGGGATGCTTTTCCGCCATGCGCGCCCAGGCGCTCGGATAGCCGTCCTGAAAGGCAAGCCCCTTGGCATAGGGGCCGTAGCTCAAAATAGCCGGATAGCGGCCTTCGGCGACGGGCCGGAACACATCGGCGCGGAGGATCAGCCCGTCGTCCATCGCGATCGGCACATCCCAGTCGATACGCATGCCGTCGCGGATTTCGCTACGCTGCTTGAGCGTCCTGTGGTCGCCGGCGGCTGCCGCCATCCGCACTTCGCCTTCAAGCGATGACATTTGCTTTTCCTCCGACTTTCGCGTCGTGGCCGGACTCGTCCCGGCCATCCACGTCTTTTGAAAGGGGATGAGATTAAAGACGTGGATGCCCGGCACAAGGCCGGGCATGACGAATTCATGGAGTGGCGCTTTAGTTGCCGGGGATGGCATCGCGTCTGGGCAAGCTCCTCGGCAACGGGCCCGATCTTTGGATCAATTTTGCAGCGCGCTTATGAACTTGCCATCGCTGAACGCAATCTTGCGGGCAAGCTCAAAAAAATTCCGACGCTGACGGCGGTGTAGACTTTTTTCTAGCTCTCCCCTTGCATGGGGAGAGGGGAAATTGTTATTGGCGCGCTTTAGTTTTCCTCGCCTTGTCCCGTTTCACGCCGGCCATCTTTTCCAGAACGGCGCAAACGGCGGCAGTGTCCTGCGCGCCACGGCCGCTTGCCAGCGCCTTGTTGTAGACGGCCTTGCTGGCGTCGAACATCGGCGTCGGCACGCGAATTTTTCGCGCGTAGCTGCCGATGATGTCCATATCCTTCTGCCATACCGAGATTTTCATGGTGGCGTCGGCGTAGTCGTTTTTCACCATCATCGGCGCGCGCAGCTCGAAAATGCGCGAATTGCCGGCGCCGGTCTTGATGAGATCGAAGATCAGCTGCGGCGGCAGTCCGGCCTTGATGCCCAGCACCATCGCTTCCGCGGTCGCCACGTTATGGATGGCGACGAGAAGATTGGCGACGTATTTCATGCGGCTGCCGTTGCCAAATGCGCCGACGTCATGCACCGCGCGGGTAAAGTCGGCAAATAGTGGGCGCAATTTCTTGATTTCGGCGGCGCCGCCCGAGGCGTAGACCACGAGATCTTTCATTTTGGCCTGCGCTCCGGTGCCACTCACGGGGCAATCGAGCAGCACGTGGCCGGCCTTGCGCAGCACCGCCTGAGCTTTGGCCTTGTCTTCGATCTTGAAGGTGGAGGCCTCGACCACCACGCGACGTGGCGCTTTGGCTTTGGTGACCGCCGCGGCCGTCGTCGCGAGCGCAGCGGAATTGGGCAAGCTCGTGATGATGGTCTTCGCCTTGCGCGCCACATCGGCGGAATCGGCGGCGATTTCGACGCCCGCCTGCGCCAGCGCGCGCCGGCGCGCCGGCGCAATGTCATAGCCGATGACGCGCCAGCCGGCAGCGACGAGATTTTCCGCAAATGCGCCGCCCATGATGCCGAGGCCGACGATGCCGACGACACCTTTCTTTCCCGCAGCCATACTGCGCCCACTCCCCGTTTTGCTTTAGGACGCGACGCTATGGCATTCGGTCGCTAGGCGCGCAAGCGGCTTTCTCACGCTGCGTCGATCGCATATCGTCTGCGCCGGGAGAAGTCTCAGGAGACCACGGATGCGGATCGGAGTCGCCGGGATCGGAAAAATGGGCGCGGCCATCGCGGCGCGGTTGATCGAGGTCGGACACGACGTCGCGGTATGGAATCGCACGCCCGACAAGGCCAAGGCGGTCACCGGCGCAACGATGGCCGCGACGCCGGCGGAGTTGGCGCAAGGCGCGGAAGTCGTGATCACCAGCCTCACCGACGCGACGGCGCTCGATGCGGTCTATAACGGACCGTCGGGCCTTCTCAGCGGCGATGTTGCCGGCAAACTGTTCGTCGACATGAGCACGGTTTTGCCAAGCACCGAAATCGCGCTGGCCGAAGCGGCACGCGGCAAGGGCGCAGCCTTCGTCGAATGCCCGGTCGGCGGTTCGACCGGGCCGGCGCGGCAGGGCAAGCTCATCGGACTCTTGGGCGCCAGCGACGCGGATGCGGCGCGCGCCCGGCCGATACTCGATCAGCTCTGCCGCCGCGTCGAACATGCCGGGCCGGTCGGTTCGGGCGCGGTGCTGAAATTCGCGGTCAATCTGCCGCTCATGGTCTATTGGCAGGCCTTGGGCGAGGCGTTGGCGCTGGCGCATGCGCTGCCGGTCGATCCGAACCGCCTCCTCGATTTGCTCAGCGACACCTCCGGCGCCGCCACGATCGCCAAAGCGCGCGCACCCGGCATCGCGGCAATGCTGAAAGGCGGCGATCCCGGTCCGGTGACATTCGATGTCGACGGCGGCATCAAGGACATGCGGGCCATGCTGGCCGAAGCCAAATTGCGCGGCATCGAGCTGCCGCTCGTCGACAAGACCGTTGCGTGTTACGAAGAAACCAAGCGCCACCGCTCGGGTGCCGCTGAAATCTCGACAGTCTCCGCCTATTGGGCGAACCGCGCCGAGCGATGAAAATATTTACTGACAACAACCGGAGCCAACATGTCTGTCATTACGCTTGCGCAAGCTTCCATCATCGTCGACGCCGCGCTGCAGAAGGCGCGCACGACCAATCTCGCGCCGCTCAGCGTTGCCGTGCTCGATGCCGGCGGCCACCTGGTCGCATTCAAACGCGAGGACAAATCCGGCATTTTGCGTTTTGACATCGCCTTCGGCAAAGCCTGGGGCGCGCTCGGCATGGGTTTCGGCTCACGCACGCTGGCCGCCCGCGCCGCCAAGACCCCGCAATTTTTCACCATGCTGGCGGCGGCAAGCGGCGGCCGCATCGTGACCAATCCCGCCGGCGTGCTCATCCGCGACGGGGCTGGGAATATCATCGGCGCCTGCGGTGTTTCCGGCGATACCTCGGACAAGGACGAAATGTGCGCAGTCGCCGGCATCGAGGCGGCGCGGCTTAAGGCCGATCCGGGCGCCGACTAGGAGACTTTCATGAAACTCTTTTCATTCTGGCGTTCGCTCGCGACCTATCGCGTGCGCATCGCGCTCAACCTCAAGGGCATTACTCCCGACGAGGTGATCCAGATCAATCTCATGAAGGGCGAGCAGCGCGACGCGGCTTACCGCGCGGTCAATCCGATGATGGCGATCCCGGCGCTGATCGACGGCGACGGACCGGCGCTGTTCGAGTCGCTCGCCATCATCGAATATCTCGACGAGACCGATCCCAATCCGCCGCTGTTGCCGCGCGACCCGCGCGGCCGCGCTCGCGTGCGCGGAATAAGCCAGATCGTCGCCTGCGATTCCCATCCCTTGATCGTGCCGCGGGTGCGCGAATATCTGGAGCACGAATTCAAGTTCGACGCGACGGCGGTCAACACCTGGTGCCGGCATTGGCACACCGCGGCGCTCACCGGGCTCGAAGCCCACTTGCAGGACAAGTCGACTGGCCGCTACTGCCACGGCGATACGATCACCATGGCCGATATCTGCCTCGCCAGCCAGGCGGCCGGCGCGAAGTATTTTGCCGTCGACACCGCGCCGTTTCCAAATTTCACCCGTATCGTCGATGCGTTGTCGCAGATCGACGCCTTCGCCCGCGCGCATCCCGCGAAACAACCCGGCGCGCCGGCTAGTTAATTCATTCGCTCATTCCCGCGAAAGCGGGAAATCCAGCGCTGGGTCCCCACTTTCGCGGGGACGAGCGGCAATATGCTCTTTCCTCACCACCACTTGAAAAAGTGATGCACCGGCCCGCGCCCGGAGCCGACTTCGAGCCGGTCCGCCGCCGCGATGGCGGCGCTGACATAGGTCTTCGCCTCGCCCACCGCCTCGCCGAGCAAAAAGCCCTTGGCGAGGCCGGCGGCAATCGCCGAGGACAGCGTGCAGCCGGTGCCGTGGCTGTTCTGCGTTGCAACGCGCGGCGCGGTAAAGCGCGTGTAGCCTGCGGCTTCGACCAAAAGATCCACGCTGTCCGGCCCGCCGCTGTGGCCGCCTTTGATCAGCACAGCATCGGCACCAAGCTCCAACAGTTTCTGCGCCTGCGCCAGCATTTCGCTTTCTTCGCGCGCGACCGGCACGCCGAGCAGCGCCGCCGCTTCGGGAAGGTTCGGCGTCACCACGTTCGCGCGCGCGACGAGCTTGCGCAACGCGCCGAGCGCGTCTGCATGCAAAAGGGATTCGCCCGAGGTCGCCACCATGACCGGATCGAGCACGATATTGCGCGCGCGATGGCGTTCGAGGCCGGCGGCGACGGCGGCGATCGCGTTCTCATTGCCCAGCATGCCGATTTTCACCGCGCCAACGTCGAGGTCGGAGAACACCGCGTCGATCTGCGCCGCGATGAAATCCGCCGGCACTTCGTGAATGGCGAACACGCCTTTGCTGTTCTGTGCCGTGAGCGCGGTGATGACGGAAGCGCCATAAACGCCAAGCGCCGAGAATGCTTTCAGATCGGCCTGAATGCCCGCCCCGCCGCCCGAATCCGACCCGGCGATGGTCACTGCGATGGAAAGGCGCATTACGTGCCCCGCTTCGCCAGCATTGCATCGACGATTTCGCGCAAGGTGCGCGCCGCCGTGGCCGGATCGGGCGACAGCGACAGCGCCGAAATCACGGCGACGCCGTCGGCACCGGCGCCGATGACCTCGGCGGCGTTGCCGGCATCGATGCCGGCGATACCAACGACCGGCAGTCGCGGTGCGCGGCGGCGCAGTGCGTCGATGATGCGTGCCAGGCCTCCGGGGCCGATCGGCGCGTTCTTCTGCTCTTTCGACAACGTGACATAGACGCCGCCGGAGCCGACATAGTCGATCAGCCCGACTGGCGCGGCCTCGGCCTCGGGCACCGATTTGACCGACAGCCCGATGATCGCGCCGCGGCCAAGGATCGCGCGGGCGTCTTCGATTGCTATGTCGTCGGGTCCGAGATGCACGCCGTCGGCCTTGGCGGCCAGCGCCACGTCGATACGGTCGTTGACCACGAATGGCACCGCGAACGGCGCCAGCGCTTTTTTGATTGCGCGGGCCTCCTCGACCATGGCCCGCGTCTCGCTCACCTTGTCGCGCAGTTGAACAAGCGTGGCACCCCCTTCGGCGCACAGCCGCGCCAAGTCGGCGAGAGCGCGGCCGCCCGCGCGCTCGGGATCGACGATGGCATTGAGGCGAACATCGACCGGCATCAGGAAACCCCTGTCCTTTTGTCAACGTTACACCGCCCGGCTGGGCTCGTGCAGTCCGTGGGGTTTAGTATAAGCTCGCAGTCAAGTCCGGAGGCGCGCATGGTCCCCTTTTTCGTGCAGATCAAATGTCAGCTCGGCAGGTCCTACGAGGTCGCCAACAAGCTCGCCGACGCGGAGATTGCCTCGGAAATCTATTCGACCGCAGGCGATTTCGATCTGTTGGTGAAATTCTATATCGATCCGTCGACTGATATCGGCCATTTCATCGCCGAGAAGGTGCAGTCGATCCCAGGCATCGCCGACACCCGCACCATCATCACGTTCAAGGCGTTTGGAGGCTCGTAGTCGTTCCTTCGACCGCCCTCCTGCGCGCCAAAGCGAGTTGCCGCTCGCGCCAGATCACGAACAGGCCGGCTGCCGCTATCACGAATGAGCCGAGCACGATGATGACCGTCGGCTTTTCGCTGAACATCACGTAGCCGAGCACCAGCGCCCAGATCATCGAGGTGTAGTCGAACGGCGCGACCATAGAGGCGGAAGCGTGGCGATAGCTCTCGGTGAGAAGAATATGGCCGGTGCCGCCAAGAAAGCCGATCGCGATCAGCATGATGAATTCACTGCCGGTCGGCGCGATCCAGCCGAACGGCATGGTCACCAGACCGGATAGCGCGCAGATCAGCGAGAAGTAGAATACGATGGACGATGTCGTCTCGCTCTTGGCCAGATGACGGGTCTGGATCATCGTGCCGGCATTGGTGACGGAGCCGGCAAGCGCATAGATCACGCCGGTGAGGCTGGTCGCGCTTGCCATCGCGATGGTCAATTCGTCGCCGGAAAAATGCGGCGCCAGTACCACCAGCACGCCGACAAATCCGATCGTCACCGCCGACCAGCGATAGATGCGCACCCGCTCCTTGAGCACCAGAGCAGCAAGCGCGACGCTGATCAGCGGCGAGGTGAACGAGATCGCGTTCGCCTCGATCAAGGGCAGGCGCGCCAACGCGCCGAAATTGCAGAACATGCCGACAATGCTCAACGCGCCGCGGCTGGCTTGCCCAAGCGGGCTCTCGGTGCGCACGGTCGCGGCCAGCTCGCCGCGGAGGGCGTAAACGGTGAGCACCGGCAACAGCGCGAACGCCGAGCGGTAGAACACCACCTCGCCGATCGGATAGCGCGCGCCGAGATAGCGGATCAGCGCCGACATCACGGCGAACAGCACTGCCGAGATCAGCTTGAACACGATGCCTTTGCCGGTGTTCATTGCCGCGCCGCGAGCCGTCTCAATTTTTCTTCTTCGGCGGCGGGCTCGGCCCTTGCACCGGCGGCAGCATGTAAATGTAATCGGCAATCGCCGCGCGATCGTCGGCGCTAAGCGAGGACGTATTGCGAATGACCTCAGCCATCGTGCTGCCGGCGAAATCGCCCGACGGCATCATGCCGTCGTCAAGAAAGCTCGCGATGTCTTTTTTGGACCACTTGTTGTCGTCATGCTGCAGACCGACCGGCGTGATATTCGGCACCCAGCCGCTGCCGTCGGGCGCCGGCCCGCCGGCAAAGCGTTCGCTGTCGATGATGCCGCCGAGCATGTTGCGCGGCGAATGGCACTCGGCGCAGTGCCCCGGCCCGTTCACCAGATAGGCGCCGCGGTTCCATTGCGCCGAGCGCGACGGATCGGACACGAACGGTCCGCCGCGCATGAACAGGAGCTTCCAGCCGCCAATGAGCCGGCGCTCGTTGAACGGAAACTTCAGGTCGTGCCGGCGCACTTTTCCCGGCACCGGCGGCAGGGTTTTGAGGTAAGCAAACAAGTCGCGCACATCGTTAAGCTGCATGTGCTGATAGGAGGTGTAGGGAAACGCCGGATAGAGATTGGCGCCATGCTCCGAAGTCCCCTTCCATAATGCGGTGACGAAAGCCGCTTCGTTCCATCTGCCGATGCCGTCCTTGGGGTCTGGCGAGATGTTCGGCACGAAAAAGGTGCCGAACGGCGAATGGAGCGCCAATCCGCCGCCAAGCCGCGTCCGGTCGACTTTGTCGGGATCCTTATTAGGAACCGCATGGCAGGACGCGCAACCGCCGATATCGAACATGATGCGGCCGTTGGCGAGGTCGGGTGCGTGCGGCGGCAGCACGGAGGCGGGAACGACGGCCGGCAGCGTCAGGATCCAGAAGGCGGCAACGCCGACGGCACCGGCCAGTGCCAGGACGACGACATTGCGCAGCGTCAACCACTTGTTTCCCTGCCGTGCCATCTCGCGTCCTGCAACTCGAAGCCAATCAACTCTAAAGCATGATTGCCGCGCAAACACATCAACTACCGCAATCGAGCAAAACAAAGGGCGGCGCGCCCCTGCGGGTGGCCGCCCTTTGCCGGAAACGAAGATTTATCAGCTCGGTCTTACCCGGAAAGTCTGATGGCAGGAGCCGCAATCCTTGCCGATGGTTTGGAAATTGGTCTTCAGACTATCAAGGTCCTTGGTTGTGTCCTGCGCCGTTTTGATGTCCGCGGCAAACTTGGCGATGGCTGCCTTGAAGTCCGCCGACTTGTCCCAAATCGCCGGCGCGGCCGTTGTGTGATTGCCGGTTTTCGAGCAATCGGGGAATAACGTCGGCATTGCGCCGGCGTCAGTAGCGAACGTCGCATAGATCTCCTTGGTCTTGGCAAGATCAAAGGGGATTTCGCCTTTGACCATCGAAGAGCCGATCTTCGCCTCAGCGGCGCTGTGCTTCATCAACGTCTGGCGCTTGTCGATGACGTCTTGGCAGCTTTGTGCCGAGGCGGCGGCGACGCCGAATACCAGAATTGCAAGTGCTAGAAGCAGTTTCTGAATCATCCATATGACTCCCTGCGGCGGTTCTACATTGCCCCCGAGGTCACGCAACCTATCGTAATGGTACCTCAGCCGCATCGCAACGAACACCGCGATTTCGCCCTTATTCCCGCGACGATGCTCAATGGTGGTTGGGCTTGGCGCGTATAAGCGGCCGCTTATTCCGCCGGCTGCGGCGAGCTTTGGCTTTCCTTGCTGCGCCGCGGTCCGAACTGGGCGATGTAACGGGCGATGACATAGAACACCGGCGTGAAGATCAGCCCGAACGACGTGACCCCGATCATGCCGAAAAACACCGCAGTGCCGAGCGCTTGACGCAATTCCGCGCCGGCGCCGATCGCCCAGACCAGCGGGGTCACGCCGAGGATGAAGGCAAACGATGTCATCAGGATCGGCCGCAACCGCAGCCGCGTCGCCTCGACGGCGGCCTCCCAGCGATTGCGCCCCTGATCCTCCAATTGACGGGCGAACTCGACGATCAGGATGGCGTTCTTCGCAGCAAGGCCGATCAACACCACGAAGCCGACCTGGGTGAGGATGTTGTTGTCGAGACCGCGCAGGATGACGCCGGTAATGGCGGCGACGAGGCACATCGGCACAATCATGATCACGGCGAGCGGCAAGGTGAGGCTCTCATATTGCGCGGCCAGCACCAGGAAGACGAAGACCACCGCCAGAACGAACGCGAACATCGCCGTACTGCCGGCCCTGATTTGCTGAAAGGCGAGCGTAGTCCACTCGGTGGCAAATCCCTGCGGCAGGGTGTCGGCGGCGAGCTTGTCCATTATCGCGATCGCTTGGCCCTGCGAATAGCTGGGCGCGGCGACGCCGTCGATCTCGGCTGTGGGATAGAGGTTGTAGCGCGGCACGCGATAGGGACCGGCGATGTTGTCCACCGTGGTGAACGAGCCGAGCGGAACTGTATCGCCGTTGGAATTGCGCACCCTGATTTTCAGGACATCGCTCACATGCTGGCGATCCTGGTCGCGCGCCTGCGCCATGACGCGGAAAGTACGGCCGAACAAATTGAAGTCGTTGACGTAAGACGAGCCGATATAAACCTGCAGCGCGTTGAATACGTCCTGTACGTTGACGCCGAGAAGCTGCGCCTTGACGCGATCGATATTCAAATAGACCTGCGGCGTCGAGGTCTCGAACAGCGAGAATGCCTGGGCAATGCCGGGCGTCTGCACCGCGCGCAGTACCAGTCCTTCGGTAGCCTCCCGCAATGCCTCCGACCCTTGTCCGCCGCGGTCCTCGACCATCATGCGGAAGCCGCCCGCGGTGCCGATGCCCAAAACCGGCGGCGGCAGCACCGCGATGATGAAAGCATCCTGGATAACCGACAGCCGGCGATTGAGCTCGGCCTGGATGGCGGCTGCGGATTCGCGCGGGTCGTGACCGCGCTTGGTATAGTCGTCGAGCACCAGAAACAGCGCGCCGGAATTGGGCGCGTTGGTGAAGGTCGCGCCGGAAAAGCCGACGATATTCACCGCGTGCACCACCCCGGGCACGCCCAATGCGATATTGAGCGCCCGCTGCTGGACCGTGTCGGTGCGATCGAGCGAGGCACCCGGCGGCAGCTGAACGACGACGATGATGTAGCCCCGGTCGACCTGCGGGATGAACCCGACCGGCGTGGTGCGAAAAGCGTTCAAGCCGAACGCGACGACGACGAGATAAATGCCGGCCATCATGACGACACGCCTAACCGTGCGTGTTGCCAGCCAGGAAATTCCGGATCCGACCTTGTCGAAGCTGCGATTGAAATAGCCGAAGAGTCGGTGGATCGGTCGCAGCCACCAAGCGTCGCGGTGGTCATTCTCGTGCGGCTTGAGCAACAGCGCGCACATCGCCGGCGACAGCGTCAGCGAAACGATCAACGAAATGACCGTGGCGCCGGTAATGGTCAGCGCAAATTGCCGATAGAATTGGCCGGATATGCCGGTGATGAAGATCGACGGCACGAACACCGCGCACAGCACCAGCGCGATCGCGATCAGCGCCGAACCGACCTCGTCCATGCTCTTGCGCGCGGCATCGCGCGGCGCCAGGCCGGAAGCGATATTGCGTTCGAAGTTCTCGACGACGACGATGGCGTCGTCGACCACAATGCCGATGGCCAGGACGAGGCCGAACAGCGACAGATTGTTGAGCGTGAAGCCGAACGCCGCCATGAAAAAAAAGCTGCCGATGAGCGAGACGGGAATTGCCACAAGTGGAATAATGGCGGCACGCCAGGTTTGCAGGAACAAAATCACCACCAGCACGACGAGCACGATGGCCTCGCCGATGGTGTCGATCACCGCATCGACCGATTGCTGAATGAATTGCGTCGGGTTGTAGACTATGGCGTATTTGACGCCGGGGGGAAACCGTTTCGCCAACACCGCCATCAGATCGGTGACGCCTCTGGCAGTGGCGAGCGCATTAGAGCCCGGCCGCTGGAAAATGGCGAGCGCGACCGCGGGATCATGATCGAGGTACGAATTCGACGAATAATCGAGCGCGGCGAGCTGGATGTCGGCAACGTCGCGCAGCCGCACCACGGCGCCGGGCGTCTCTTTTATCACGATAGCGCCGAACTCCGCGGGCATGTCGAGTCGACCGAGCGTCTGCACCGCGACCTGGAATGCGCCGGGATGCGCCACCGGCGGCTGATCGAGCACGCCGGACGCGACCTGGATGTTCTGCGCCTGCAGGGCATTGGTGACGTCGGTTGCGGTCAAGCCGAGCGATTGCAAGCGATCGGGATCAAGCCAGATGCGCATCGAATAATCGCGGCTGCCGAAAACGGTGATCGAGCCGACGCCGTCGACGCGGGTGAGCGGATCGGTCACTTCGAGCGTGGCATAATTTGATATGAACAGAGCGTCACGCGATTTGTCCGGCGAATAAAGGTGTACGACCATCATCAGGTCGGGAGAGGATTTGGTGACGGTCACGCCGATATTGCGCACGTCGGCCGGCAGCCGCGGCTGCGCGATGGCGACGCGGTTCTGCACCTGCACCTGAGCGATGTCGAGATTGGTGCCGAGATCGAAGGTGACCTGGATCGAGAAGCGCCCATCCGCCGTCGAGTTTGACGACATGTAGAGCATGTTCTCGACGCCGTTGATCTGCTCCTCCATCGGCGTGACCACCGTGGAGGCGACGACTTGGGCGCTGGCGCCGGGATACTGTCCGGTAACATTGATGATCGGCGGCGCGATCTCGGGATATTGCGCGATCGGCAGACGCGAGAACGCCACGCCGCCGAGAATGACGAAGACGATCGAGACCACGGCGGCGAAAATCGGCCGATCGATGAAGAAGTGCGAGAGGCGCATTTTACGGTCCTGCTCCCTTCCCCCACCCGGGCCGCGCTTGCGCGCGCCCGAGTGCAAGCTTGTCAGGGAAGGGTCGGGAGGTGGGTCGTAAGGCGACGCGTCGACCTTGCGGTGTTAGCTTTCCACCCCCGCCCCTAGCCCCTCCCCACAAGGCGGAGGGGAAGAGCACGCCGCGGCGCATCGAAGTCATTATTTCATTCCACCTTGGCCTGGCCGCCGGCCTTAGCCGGCGCGGCGGGATTGCTCTGTTCCTCCGCCTTCACCTTGATCCCCGGCCGTGCGTGCATCAGCCCATTGACGATCACGCGATCGGTCGCAAGCAATCCGTCCTTGATGACCCGCAAGCCATCGTCGAGTTGGCCGGACGTCACGTATTTCTGCCGCACGGCGCCGGTGTCGTCGACGGCCAGCACGTACTTTCGCGCTTGTTCGGAACCGATCGCCGCGTCGGGAATGAGCAGCGCAGTATAGGGCGGCGAACCGGGAACGCGGATGCGGCCGAACATACCGGGGGTGAACAGGCCGTTGGGATTGCCGAATATCGCGCGGCCGCGGATCGTGCCCGACGCTGTGCTGATGACATTATCGACGAAATCGATCTTGCCGGCATGGTCGAAATTCTTCTCGTCGATCAATTCGAGGAACACCGGAACGCCGGTGTCGACGCCGCCTTGGCTCTGGTCCGCACCTGGTGGATCGGCTTTTTGATCGGGTTGTTGACCGGATTTCTGATCGGCTTGCTTGTTGATTTGCTTCTCCGCCTGTGGATCGGTTTGGCTAGATTGCCGATCGGCCGATTGATCGGATTTTCGAGTTCTCGCAAACCGCTCGTAGCGGAGATATGACTGCTCGTCGAAAGTAAATTCGAAGCGGATCGGATCGACCGAAACGATGGTGGCCAGCAGCGTGGTATTGCCGCCGGTGCCGCCGGTGACGAGATTGCCGACCGAGACGCGGCGGTCGCCGATGCGCCCATCGATCGGCGCGCGCAGCTCGCTATATTGGTCGAGATCGAGCTCGGCGGAATGCACCATCGCCTCCTGCGCGGCCACGGAAGCTTCCGCCACGTTCTTGGCTTGGGTGCGCTGGTCGTAGGTCTGTTCGGTGATAGTCTTGTTTTGCAACAGCGCCTGGCCGCGTTGCAGGTCGGCCTGGGCGAAGGAGAGATTGGCGCGCGCCTGAGCGAGGTTGGCGCGCATTTGTTCCAGCACGATCTCGAACGGCCGGCGATCGACGGTGAAAAGAAGATCGCCCTTCTTCACCATTTGCCCGTCAGTGAAATGGATCGCCGAAAGATAACCGGACAGCCGCGAGCGGATCTCGACGGAATCCAGCGCGACGAAGCGGCCGACATATTCGTCGTAATCGACGACCGTGCGTTGCACCGGTTTGGACACGGTGACGGTCGGCGGCGGAAAGGACGCGCTTTGCTGTTGACCGCGGCTGCAGCCGGCCAATGTAAGCATGAGTGCAGCCGTCGCCGGCAACAGGACGCCAAGACGTGCCGCAATTACGAAATTCATGGGTCTTTCCTCAACCGTCTCGGCATCATAGGCCTCGGTCGCTGTCGATTACACGAGACGCATGGCGCGAGAGTGCCGGTTCTTCCTTAATCCCGGCGGGCTCCCCATATCTGCGCCCATCCCAACATTCACCAAGACCGGCCTAATGCCGGGCTCATAGCCTGATTTCCCATGACAATCATCCCCTTAGCCGATGCCGCCCGGGGCTTCCCGAGCGCCACCGCCCCAGTATCCGTTCCGGCCGACGATCAGGCGCTCCTTGATGCCTATTCGCGGGCCGTCATCGACGTGGTCGACCGGGTCGGCCCCGCCGTCGTGCGCCTTGCCGTCCATGCCGAGCAATCCCGCGGCGGCACCGGTTCGGGCGTCATTGTGGCGCCGGACGGTCTCATCCTGACCAACAGCCACGTCGCGGGTCATAGCCCCACTGGCAGCGCCGCGCGCATCGAGGTGACGACCGCCGACGGCCAGGATTTGCATGCACGCCTGGTCGGCGATGACGCCGACACCGATCTCGCGCTGATCCGCGTCGACGAGCCCGTCACACTGCCGGCCGCGCCGCTCGGCAACTCCAAGCGCCTCAAACGTGGCCAACTCGTGATCGCCATCGGCAATCCGCTCGGCTTCGAATCGACGGTGACGCCGGGCGTGGTTTCGGCGCTCGGCCGTAGCTTGCGGTCGCGCAGCGGCCGCCTGATCGACGACGTGATCCAAACCGACGCCGCGCTCAATCCCGGCAATTCCGGCGGCCCTTTGGTGTCGTCGCGCGGCGAAGTCGTCGGCATCAACACCGCTGTGATCGTGGGCGCGCAGGGCATCTGCTTTGCGGTCGCGGACAATACGGCAAGCTTCGTGCTTGGTGAATTGGTCCGCCATGGCCGAGTGCGCCGCGCCTTCATTGGCATCGCCGCGCAGCAGACTGCGATCCCGGCCCGCCGTCGCCGCGCCGCGGGTCTCACGCAAGACGGCGCGGTCATGATCGGCACGGTCGAGCTGGACAGCGCCGCAGCGCGCGCTGGCCTCAAACCCGGTGACATTATTCTCGGCCTCGACAGCGAGACGATCGCCGGCGCCGACGATCTGGTGCGCGCGCTTACCGGCGAAAAAATCGGCCGTAGCGTCGCGCTCGATGTGCTGCGCGGGATGGAACGGTTGACGCTCGCGGTGGTGCCGCAGAGCGGCGGCGCCGCTAGCGGATCAATTCCGCGGCGACGGCGGCGATGGCAAGTCCGAGCCACGCGGCGATGAGGATGAGCCCGCCGAACGGCGCGGCAAACGGGAATAGCCGGTGGCCGATGAACCCGCGGAGCGCGATGTCGCCGGAAAACAAAGCGGCACCTACTACCCATGCGGCGAGCACGACGAGCGCCAACGGCCGCCACAACACGCCCTGCTGCAGGAGTGCCGCGCCGCCAAGTACGGAGGCGGCGTGGAACAGCAGCATATAAGCGGCGCCGTCGAGCCCGGCTCCCGGTGCGACGTGTGCACCGGCAGCCGCCAGCACAATTCCCCCCGCGCCCATCAGGCCGGCGAGCGCAATCAAGATTGTCAGAGCCATCGATCGGCGTCCTTGCGTGCCGATCACGCCGGCACTTCGCCCTTGAGCATCAGGCGGTAGAGAAAGCGGCGCTCGTTCATGTCGTAGTCGGGGTTGGCTTGGTGCATGACGCTGCGATTGTCCCACAGCACCCAGTCGCCGTGCCGCCATTGGTGGCGATATTCGTATTTCTTCTGCGTCGCGTGCGCCATCAGTTCGTCGATCAGCTTGAGCGCATCGTCGTCGGCCATGCCGACAATGGATTCCATGCGCACCGGATTGAGGTAGAGGGCCTTGCGCCCGTTCTCCGGATGCGTGCGCACCAAGGGATGCACGCCGGGCGGCGGCAATTGTGCTCGGCTTTCCTCATTGAGGCCGGAGAGCGCGCGGGGGCTGTATTTGCTCTGATAGACGTGCACCGCCTTGAGCCCATCGATGCGCCGCTTGGTGTCGGCGGGCAGATCGTCATAGGCGTCGTGCATATTGACGTATTGGGTGTCGCCGCCGCGCGACGGCAGATCGACTGCGAACAATGTCGTCGCCTTGGGCGGGGCCGGATGATTGGAATGGTCGGTGTGGAAGGTCTCGCCCGGGATCATGCGCTTGCCGTTCACGATCACGTCGTTGGAGACGTAGTAAACGTCGGGGTGGCCGGAGACGTGCTGCTCTTTCTTGTCGTGGATTTGCAGCTCGCCGAACAATTGCGCGGCGGCCTTGAACTCGAGCGGGTCGAAGTGCTGGTCGCGCATGACCAGCACGTGATGCTCGAGGAAGGCCCGGTTCAGCGCGGCGCGGGCTTCCGCATCGACCGGCTCGGTGAAATCGAGTCCGACGACTTCGGCGCCAGTGTGACCCGTCAGCGGCGTAATGGTGAAGGATGTCATGTCCGTTTCCTCCGCACTGCTGTTTTACCGAAACGCTATCGCCGGCCGCAGGCCGGATCAAGCAGCGGATTCGTTGACTGCCCACCCGCGAAAGCAGACCGCGATGGAGCTGGACCGCGCTTTTGCGGAGTTTATCTAAGCGGCAGCACGATGGCGAACAATGGCCGCCAGCGTCCCGCTTCCGAAGTTCGCATTGCGGACGGCAATAGTCGCCGTGTTATCGGCATGCGGACAACAAACAACAACCAAACAACCGCCGTATTTGCCGACCGACAACGCGGCGAGAATTTGGCGCGTTGTCCAGCGAACAAATACTAGCCATGCAAAATCGGGCATCACGATAGCCTGAAGCGATGCTATGACGCCGCGCGTGCGTCGTGCTGATAACGAGGCACGGCCGTCCGCTCAGCCTCGCCAAGCTTTCTGTTTGGCGGGGCTTTTTTGCGGACGGCGACAACAAGCGTGTGTGTAACGAGTAGGAGTCATCGCATGAAGAAGACGACCTTGGCGGTCGCCGTTGCGGCCATCGTAACGTTTGCGCAATCCGCACAGGCTCGCGAACATCATGACCGGCACATTCATCACCATGTCGTGAGCCGCGGCGTGGTGGCGCAGCCGCATCGGGAATGGGCGCGGGGCGATCAATTGGCGTGGCAACCGCAGCCGTACGCGCCCGGCGCTTTCGGCCTTTCGGCGCCCGGCTTCGACAGCTATCTGCAACCCAACGCCTATCGCGGCCGTGACCGCGGCCGGCCGGCGGCGTGGTGCGGGTGGGAAATGCGACGGCTCGTTTCCAGCGATCCTGGTCCGTCCTTCAATCTCGCACGCAATTGGGAGCATTGGGGCCGGCCCGGCCCGGCCGGAATCGGCGCGGTCGTTGTCTGGCCGCATCACGTTGGCAAGATTGTCGGCCAGGAGAACGGTCAGTGGGTGATTGAATCCGGCAATGACGGGCACGGGCTGCGGACCCGCGCGCGTTCGATCGGGGGCGCCATCGCGATTAGATGGGGTTAAGCGCGACCGCGCTCCTAAAATACTGCGACGAAAAGGGTCGCCCGGTCACCGGGCGGCCCGATTCTTCGGCGGTCAAGTCTGCGGTCAATCAGGAAGATGTGTGGCACCCGCGCGATGCGATCGAACGGCCGCGACGATCTGGTGCGGATCGATCGGCGTTCGATCAAAGGCGGCGTTGAACGGGCGGAGCGCGTCGGCGACGGCGTTGGCAATGGCGGCCGGCGGCGCAATCGGGCCGCCTTCGCCGACACCCTTGACACCGAACGGATTGAGCAGCGAAGGCGAATGCTGGTGGATCAGCGCGATGCGTGGAATGTCGGCGACCGACGGTACGAGATAATCCATCAGCGAAGCGGTCAGCGGCTGTCCCGCAGAATCGAAATGAATGGCCTCTAACAGCGCGCCGCCAATCCCTTGCGCGGCGCCGCCGACGATCTGGCCCTCAACCAGCATCGGATTGACCAGGACGCCGCAATCGTGCGCGATGGCGTAGTTCTCGATCTTCACCCGCCCGACCTCGATGTCGACCGCCACGGTCAGCGCATGGACCGCATAGGACCAGGTGACGGTGGGAGGCTCGAAATAGTAGGTCTCCTCAAGCCCGGCATCGACGCCGGCGGGACGCCCGTGATCCCAGCCCGGGCGCGCCGCTTGCGCCACCTTCGCAAGCGACAGTTCGGCGCCCGGCACGCCGACAATGCCGACCGTGCCGCGGCGCAATTCAAGATCGGACGGCGCGCATTCCAGCATATTGGCGGCGATCGAGAATACTTTTGCCCGCAGCCGTTCGGTCGCGCCGTGAATCGCCGCCGACACCGTCACGGTGCTGCGGCTCGCGATGGTGCCGAAGCCGACGGCAATCGCCGCAGTATCGGCAAGCGAAATAACGACGTCATCGGGATTGACCTGCCAGGCGTCGGCCACGACCTGCGAAAAGATCGTCTCCATACCCTGACCTTGCGGGCAGGCGCCGGACGTAACAAAAATCTTGCCGGTTGGCTCGATACGCACCAACGCGCTCTCGAACGGGCCGACGCCGGTGCCTTCCACATAACAGCCGATACCGAGGCCGAGGTAGCGCCCCTCTTGCCGCGCCGCGCGCTGGCGCTCGCGAAACGCCTTGAGCCCGCCGATCGCGGCCAGCGCCTTCTGCAGCGCCGCGGGATAGTCGCCGCCGTCATAGACGATCGGCTGGCCGTCGCGATAGGGCAGACCTGCCGCATAAGGCATATCGTCGCCGCGAACCATGTTGCGCAAGCGCACCTCGGCAGCCTCCAGCCCGAGCTCGGCGGCAACAAGGTCGATGGTACGCTCCATCGCGAAGGCCGCTTCCGGACGGCCAGCGCCGCGATACGGCGCATTGGGAACCTTGTTGGTGGCGGCGATGCTCCCGGAGATCGACAGCGCATCGATCTTATAGGGCCCGGACAGATGCGCGGCGGTATTGTAGGCGATGCCGGCGCCGATCGGATTCCACGCCCCGCAATCGACGATGAAATTGTCGCGCAGCGCCAGGATGCGGCCGGTGTCGTCGAAACCAACCTCGACGTCATGGATCTGGTCGCGCGAATGACAGGCCGCGATCAGATGCTCGCGGCGGTCTTCGAGCCATTGTACCGGCCGGCTGAGATGACGCGCCAGGAAAGGAATCAGCAGGTCTTCCGGATAGACGTGCCCCTTGACTCCGAAACCGCCGCCAACGTCGAGCGCGACGCAACGTACGCGCGCCTCGGGAAGTTTGAGCACCGCTGAAGCCTCGCGCCGCAGCCAATGCACGACCTGGGTGGACGACCAGATCGTCGTGGAGTTCGTGCGCGCATCGTGCATGCCGACCACGCCCCGGCATTCCATCGGCATCGCCGCGTAGCGATGATGATAAAAGCGCCGCTTGAACTTGCGCGGGGCGCGCGCCAGCGCGCCGTCGGCATCGCCCTTGCCGATGGTAAAGCGGCCGATCAGGTTCGTTGCAAATCGATCGTGAACGACCGGCGCGCCGGCGCCAAGCGACGCTTCCGGGTCGAGCACGGCCGGCAGCGATTCGAGATCGAGATCGACCAGCTCCGCCGCGTCTTCGGCCGCATAGCGATCCGCTGCGACGATGACGGCCAAGGCCTCGCCGACATGGCGCACTTTGTCGTGAGCGAGCAGCGGCTGCTGCGGATTGATGAACTTGTGCTGCACCAATGTCGCCCACTTGCTCGGCAGCGCCAGCTGCGTGTCCGGGACGGGCGGCACGACTTTCACGAGTTCGGGACCGCTCAGAGCGTAGACGATGCCGCGGGCGGCGACGGCCCGCGACAAATCGATCGACTTTATGCGCGCGTGCGCCAGCGGGCTTCTGACAAAGACCGCGTGCAGCATATGCGGCAGTTCGAGATCGGCGATGAATTGGCCGCGGCCGGTGAGGAGGCGGCGGTCTTCGCGCCGGGTGATCGAACGGCCAATAAAAGTGGTACGATCGTTCATGTCAGTCGCGGTCAGTGTCGCTACTCTACCCCGGCCCGGCCGACCGCAACATAGCGGAACGCGGCGCGCTTCATTTCGTCGGCGCGATAGATATTGCGTAGATCGACGATCACCGCATGCCTCATGACGCGCTTGAGGCGAGCCAGATCGAGCGCGCGGAATTGCTCCCATTCGGTGGCGATAACCACGGCGTCAGCGCCATCGGCGGCGCTATAGGCGCTGTTGCAATATTGCACGGCAGGCAGCAGCGGCTTGGCTTGCTCCATGCCGGCCGGATCATAACCGCGCACCGCGGCGCCGAGATCGTGCAGCGCGGTGATGAGCGCGATCGCCGGCGAATTGCGGGTGTCGTCGGTGTTGGGCTTGAAGGTCAGACCGAGGACGGCGATGGTTTTGCCGCGGAGCGATCCGCCGATCGCCGCGACGACCTTACGCGCCATGGCACGCTTGCGCTGCTCGTTGACAGCAGCCACAGTCTCGACGATGCGTAACGCCACGCCATAGTCCTGTGCGGTCTTTAGGAGTGCGCTGGTGTCTTTGGGAAAACACGAGCCGCCGAATCCGGGGCCGGGGTGCAAAAATTTCCCGCCGATGCGGTTGTCGAGACCCATGCCGCGCGCCACTTCCTGCACGTCGGCGCCGACCTTCTCGCAGAGGTCGGCGATTTCGTTGATAAAAGTGATCTTGGTGGCGAGGAAAGCGTTCGACGCGTATTTGATCAGCTCCGCCGTGCGCCGGCTGACATAGATGATCGGCGGCGCGTTCAGAAAAAGCGGCCGGTAGATTTCCGCAAGCACGGTACCGGCGCGCGTATCGTCGGTGCCGACCACGATTCGATCGGGATGCTTGAAATCCTGTATCGCGGCGCCCTCGCGCAGAAATTCGGGATTGGAAACCACCTGGATTTCGGCGTCGGGGCGCTTTTGGCGAAGGATATGCTCGATCTCGTCGCCGGTGCCGACTGGCACGGTGGATTTTGTGACGACGATTGCGGTGGCGGCGATCAGCGGCGCAATCTCGCGCACTGCGTCATAGACGAAGGTCAAGTCGGCGTGGCCGTCGCCGCGGCGCGACGGCGTGCCGACCGCGATGAACACCGCTTCGGCCTCGCCGATGCGCGAAGTGTCGGCAGCGAATTCGAGTCGACCCTGGCGCATATTGGCTTCGACCAAATCGGCGAGGCCGGGTTCGAAGATCGGAATCTCACCGCGATTGAGCGCGGCGATTTTGCCGGCATCCTTGTCGATGCAGGCCACCTGATGACCGAAATCGGCAAAGCAGGCGCCGGACACAAGCCCGACATATCCGGCGCCAATCATGGTCACGCGCATGACGATGGTCCTAGCTCAGCTGCGATTCCGCGGCCGGTGCAACATCCGCATTCCGCCGCAACAACGAAACCCAACGCCGTCCGAACAGGACGAGCACAAGCCCCCCATAGATCAAACCGCTGATCAACGCCAATAGCGCCAGTTCCAACTCGTTGCGGAACCTGGACCACGACGATAACAGCCGCGTGACGATGGGATCGGCGACCAACAGAACAACCGCCAGCGCCGCGCCGGCGACGGCGAGCTTGGTCAGCGAAGCTTTCAGCTCCGCGTCGGGCGCGATGACGCGCGCGCGACGGGCGAAAAACAGCACCAGAATGAAATTGATCCAAGCGCCGATCGAGGTGGCGAGCGCCAGTCCAACCTGCGCCAGCGGCACCATCAGCACGACCTTGAATACGATGTTGATCGCGGTGCCGATCAATGCCGCCTTGACCGGCGTCGCGGTGTCACCGCGCGCCAGAAACGGCGCCACCACGCTGCGGATGAGGACGAAGGGGACAAGCCCGATCGTATAGGCCATCAGCGTTATCGCCGCGGCATGCGCGTCGGCGGCGTTGAACGCGCCTCGCATGAACAAGGCCCGCATGATCAGTCCGGGCACCGCAAGAAAGGCGACGACGCACGGAAGCGCGAGCAACAGCGCAAATTCAATGGCGCGGTTTTGCGCCGAGTGCGCGCCCGCCTCGTCGCCGGCGGCGAGCCGATGCGTCATTTCCGGCACCAGCACGGTGCCGACGGCAATGCCGATCACGCCGATTGGAAGTTGGTCGATGCGGTCGGCGTAATACAGCGCCGAGATCGCGCCTGCCGACAAAAAGCTGGCGATGATGGTATCGGCGAACAGCGCAAGCTGCGTGCCAGCCGAGCCGATGGTCGCCGGCAGCAGCGCCTTGAAGAAGCGCCGAACGTCCGCATCCAAGCGCAGCGCGCGAAAAAACGTCATGACGCCGGCATAGAAGGTATCGCCGCCGACCAGCACGGCTTGCAGGAAGCCCGATATCAGCACGCCCCACGCCGCGGCATAGCCGGCACCGGGAAAAAAGGCGGTGCCGGCGAGCGTCGCCATCATCATCAGGTTGAGCAGGATCGGCGCCGCGGCGGGCGTTGCGAAGCGGTGCAGCGCGTTGAGGATGCCGCCCCACAGCGTCACCAGCGTGATGAGGAGAAGGTATGGAAATGTGATCCGCGTCAGCGAAACCGCGAGCGCGAATTGGTGCGGCTCGCGCGAAAAGCCGGGCGCCAGCACTTCGATCACTTGCGGGGTGAAGATCAGCGCCAACGCCAGGAGCGCCACTTGCGACGCGACAAGCAGCGTGAAGATGCGATCGCCGAACTCGCTCGCCGCCTCCTCGCCGCCCTGGGTGCGAATGCGGGCATAGGCAGGAATGAAGGCGGCGTTGAAAGCGCCTTCGGCAAAGATGGCGCGAAAATGGTTCGGCAGCCGGAAGGCGACGAAGAAGGCGTCGGCGGCCGGCCCGGCGCCGAGAATGGCGGCGAGCATGATGTCGCGCATAAAGCCGGTCACACGCGACAGAAGTGTATAGCCGCCGACGGTGAGAATCTTTTTGATCATTGCCGGTTTAGTTACCATGATCCGCTTGTCCCCGCGAAAGCGGGGATCCAGCAGAAACCAAAACGCGGTGCATGTGGATTCCCACTCACGCGGGAGGGAGCGGAAGAAGCATCACCCCGCGAGCGCCCGCCGCACCGCCGCGATGATGCGGTCTTGCACCGGCCGCTCGAGATAAGCGTGCATCGGCAGACTGATTACTTCCTCCGCCAGTTGCTCGCTCGCCGGCAAGCCGCCGTCGACAATCGGGAAGTCGCGATAGGCCGCCTGGCGGTGCAGCGGCTTGGCATAGTAGATCGCTGTCGGAATGCCCTGGGTCTTGAGCGCGGCGGCGAGCGGATCGCGCCGGCCCGGCTGAAGCCGGAGCGTGTACTGCGCCCACACCGAGGTCGACTGGTTACCTGTCCGCGGCACGATTGCGACGTCAGCCAGCGCCGACGCATAACGCGCCGCCACCGCCTCGCGCCTCGCGATTTCCTCCGGAAAGATTTTCAGCTTTTCAAGCAGGATTGCCGCCTGGATGGTGTCGAGCCGGCCGGTGATGCCGATCCGCACCGTGTCATATTTGTCGATGCCTTCGCCGTGCACACGCAAGCTTTTGACGCTCGCCGCGAGATCGTCGTCGTCGGTAAAGATGGCGCCGCCGTCGCCATAGCAGCCAAGCGGTTTGGCCGGGAAAAAACTCGTCGCCGCCGCCGTCGTCAGCGCGCCGAGTCTCCTGCCCTGATAGGTCGCGCCGAAGGCCTGCGCGGCGTCGTCGAGCACCAGGAGGCCGCGCGCGGCGGCGAGTGCGTTGATGGCGTCATGATCGGCAGGCAGGCCGAACAGGTCGACCGGAATGACCGCGCGCGGTTTTAATCCCAACTTCTTCGCCGTGGCGACCGCGCGCTCGCAACTCGCCGGGTCGAGATTGAACGTCTCCGGCAGCACGTCGGCCATCACCGGCGTGGCGCCAAGCAGCGCCACCACCTCGGCGGTGGCGCAGAACGTGAACGCCGGGCAGATCACGGCGTCACCCGGTCCGATCTGCCACGCCATCAGCACAAGCAGCAGCGCATCGGTGCCGCTCGAACAGGCAATGACATGCCGGACCCCGGCGAACGCGGCAAGTTCGGCTTCGAGCGCGCGGACTTCGGGGCCCTGAATGAACTGACAATGCGCAATCACGCGCGCCACTGCGTCGTCGACCGCGCGGCCGAGACGGCGACGCTGGGCCGCGACGTCGATGAAGGGGATAGGCTTCTCGTCCACGCGCGTGTGTTGATTCATGATCGGTTTTGCGTTGCCTTTATGCTGATCCCGGCAAAGTCGAATATTAGCCGGCGACGCGCCGCGCAACTTTGCGCTGCGGCGCAGCCGATTGCGCCGACCGCGCGTCAAGGCAGCGGATGGCGATTTCCAGGCTGGCGACGGCCTCGTCGCCGGTGACCGCGGCAGACTGGCCGCTGCGGATAGCCTTGACGAAAGCGACAAGCTCCGAACGCAACGGCTCGGCGTAGCCGACCGACAAATGCCGCATCGAATAGCTGCCGTCCGGCTGAAAGCCGAAACATTCGGTGACTTGCAGCGTGAGCAGGTCGCCGATGAGATATTTGTCGCGCGTGGCGATGTGGATGGTGCGCGCCTTAAACGGCGTCAACCAGTTGGTGTTGATGTGCGCGAGCACGCCGGACGCGGTGCGGAACTGCAGCAGCGCGATGTCCTCGCGCTCGGCGACGGCGCTCGATGTTTGCGGCTGGATCTCGACGATTTCCGATTCGGTGAACCAGCGGATGAGATCGATGTCGTGCACGGCAAGATCGATGACGACACCGACATTGGACATGCGCGGCGGGAACGGCCCGACCCGCGTAATGGCAATCGACAGGATGTCCTGATCCTTGATCGCTCGCTTGATCGATTCGACCGCGGGATTGAAGCGCTCGACGTGGCCGACCATCAGCGTGACGCCCGCGCGCCTGGCCGCCGCCACGATGGCGCGCCCTTCTTCGACCGTCGATGCGATCGGCTTCTCGACCATCACATGCAGGCCGCGCGCGGCGGCTTCGGTGGCGATGTCGCGGTGCAGGTGCGTGGGCGCCGCAATGGTGACGGCGTCGACGCCGTTGCGCATCAGCGCGTCGGCATCGTCAAATGCCGCGCAACCCAGATTACGGGCGACGGTTTCGCGGCGGTTGCGATCGGGGTCCGCGACGCCGGCCAGTCTCACGCCCGGCAATTCGGACAGCACGCGGGCATGATTGCTGCCCATGACCCCCACGCCGATGACGCCGATACGCAGTGCATCCGCGCCAACTTTCTCGGCATCACTCATGACGCAAAGAGCCCCCTTCTACCCCGGAGCCGACCCCACGGTTTTCCCGTAGCACGCTCTGCGCCAACTGGCGACCGGGGATAAGGGGAAATTCGTACACGAATTGATTCAGAGACTTACGCCCCGATACCCTGCAACATGGCGTGGCTCCAATACAATAACATTTTCAAATATTTAATTGGAGAAATAAAGATAAAACCGGCGTGTCAAGGGCAAATCGAGTGGCGACTTAAGACCGGCGATAATCGTCCTCGATGCGGACGATGTCGTCCTCGCCGAGATAGCTGCCGGTCTGCACTTCGATCAATTCGAGATCGATCTTGCCGGGATTTTCCAGGCGATGCTTGGCGCCGCTCGGAATATAGGTCGATTCATTTTCATGCAGGATCTTGGTCTCGTCGCCGATCGTCACCCGCGCGGTGCCGCGCACCACGACCCAGTGCTCGGCGCGATGGTGGTGCAGCTGCAGGGAGAGCCGCCCGCCCTGCTTCACCACGATGCGCTTGACTTGAAAGCGCGGACCTTGATCGATCGACTGATAAGAGCCCCAGGGCCGGTGCACTTTCAAATGTTCCACTGTCACCGCTGGCGCCACTTCTTTGAGCTTTTGCACCAGACGCCGCAAGCCGTCGCCATCCTCACGCTTTGCCACCAGTACGGCATCGTCGGTCGTGACCACGACCAGATTTTCGACGCCGAACAGCGCCACAAGCTGCTTGTCGCTCGTGACATAGGAGCCGCGTGAATCGACGAAGACGACGGAGCCCGAACCGGAACCATGCCCGCTGTTGCCGAGCGCGTCGCGTTCGGACAGTTCCCACACTGCCTGCCACGAGCCGACATCCGACCAGCCGTAGGAGACCGGCATCACGGCGGCGCGGGTGGTGCGCTCCATGACCGCATAGTCGATCGATTTCGCCGCGGCGCGCGCGAACGATTGCTCATCGAGCGTGACGAAGCCGAGATCGTTACCGGCATTTTGCAGCGAAGAGATCACCGCAGCGGCGCTGTCCGGCTCGAAGCTGTTATACTCGTCGAGCAGCAGGCCGGCGCGGAACATGAAGTTGCCGGAGTTCCACAAATAACCCTCTTTGACGTAGCGCTCGGCGGTCTTGGCGTCGGGCTTCTCGACGAACTTGTCGATGGCAAAAATATCGGGTCCGATCGAGGCGCCGGCGCGAATATAACCGTATTCGACCGCCGGCCGCGTCGGCCGCACGCCGAATGTCACGATGCGGTCGGCAGCGGCGGCATCCGCCGCAAGGCCGCAGACATTGGCGAAGGCAGCGGGATCGGTGACGACGTGATCGGCAGCCAAGGCCACGATGACGGGATCGCCGTCCCGCTTGACCGCAAAACCCGCGCCCACCGCGATCGCCGGGCCGGAATCGCGCCGCGTCGGCTCCAGTATGATATCGGCTTGCGCGCCGATCGCAGCGAGCTGCTCGCTGACCAGAAACCGATATTGATTGTTGGTAACGACGATCGGCCGGCCAAACAGGGCCGGATCGGAGACCCGGCGAATGGTCTCCTGGAAGGTCGAATGCGGTCCGAACAGCGGCAAGAACTGCTTAGGCCGGCCCTCGCGCGATGCCGGCCACAGCCGCGTGCCGGCGCCGCCGCACATGATCAAAGGGACGATCGATTGAGCCAAGTTGTACCCGCGATTGATTGCGGCTGACACTGCCCCGTCAGAGGGCCGCGAGTGTGCCGCATTTCAGTTAAGAAACTTTACGCGATTCCCTCCCGGCCCATAGTCGAAAACATTCAAAGACCGGGCATCGCGCTTGTGGCTTTATTTTTTGCGCAGCACGCGGCCAGCAACCGCGTCGAGCTTCTTGAGAAGCTTCGGATCGCGTGCATTCGGCGCGGTAATGAGCGCATTGTCGAGCGCGCGATCGGAGCCGATCGGGCACGGTTCGTGCTGGCGCGGAAAATCCCTGGCGAGCCGCGCCACCAGCCGAGCGGCCTTCTCGGCGTTGGCTATCAAGACCTTGACGATGTCCTGCACGGTGACGGCATCGTGGTCGGGATGCCAGCAATCGAAATCCGTCACCATGGCGACGGTCGCGTAGCAAATTTCCGCCTCGCGCGCGAGCTTGGCTTCCGGCATGTTGGTCATACCGATCACGGAATAGCCGAGGTTCTTGTAGGTGAGGCTTTCGGCGAGGGTCGAAAATTGCGGACCCTCGATGCAGACGTAGGTGCCGTCGCGCACCACGTCGAGGTCTTCGGCCATCGCAGCTTCCCCAAGGTGGATGCGCAATCGCGGCGATACCGGATGCGCCATCGAAACGTGGGCGACACAGCCCTTGCCGAAAAACGAACTCTCGCGCTTGAAGGTGCGGTCGACGAACTGATCGATTAGCACGAAGGTTCCGGGCGGCAGGCTCTCCTTGAACGAACCGCAGGCCGACAGCGAGACGAGATCGGTGACGCCGGCGCGTTTCAGCGTATCGATATTGGCGCGGTAGTTGATGTCGGACGGCGAAAGGCGATGGCCCGGGCTATGCCGGGACAGGAAAACGACCGGAAAGCCGGCGATTTCTCCGACGCGCAGCGGTCCCGACGGCGCCCCCCATGGGCTCTTGAAGGTCTTCGAGCGCACCTTTTCCAGGCCGGGAAGATCGTACATACCCGAGCCGCCGATGATGCCCAGCACCGCCTTGGTCATAACAAATCATTCTCTTCGAATGGCAATTAGAGGCCGTGCTGTCAGGTTTGCCCGGGTGGATCGTAAATATCAATGATGCAGCAGCACCATCGAGATGGCCGGAATATAGGTGATGATCAACAGCGCCGCAAAATTCAGCACCAGAAACGGCAGGACGCCAAGATAAATCCGGCTTAGCGGCGCATTGAAAATCGCTTGCGAGGAGAACAGGTTTAGACCGAATGGCGGCGTGTACATGCCAAGGCTGAGATTGACCGCCACGATAATCCCGAAATGAATGGGATTGACACCGACGCCGCGCACGATCGGCAAGAGAAGCGGGGTGAGGATCAGGATCGCCGCGGGCGGCTCGAGGAAACTTCCCGCTATCAACAGCCCGATATTGAGGATGAGGAGCAGCTCCCATTTCGGCATTTGCAACGCGTCGATCGAGGCGACAATCTGCTGCGGAATGCCGCTCGTCGTCAACAGCCAGGAGTAGATGCCGGCCGAAGTGACGATGAGCAGGATTTGCGAAATGAGAAACGAGGCGCTCAACAGGATCTGCCAGCAGCGGCGAATGTCGACTTCGCGGTAGATGACCATGGTCACGAATAGCGAATAGACCACCGCGACACCGGCGGCTTCGGTCGGCGTGAACACCCCGCCGTAGATGCCGCCGAAGATCACGGCGAGCGAGCCGATCGACCAGCTGGCATCTTTGCTCGTCTTCCATATTGTTTCCCAGTGCGCCTTGGCGCCGAGCGGAACGCCTCTCAGTCTCGCATACGTCATCACAAAGGCGGCATCGATGACGCCGATGAGAATGCTCGGCAGGATGCCGGCGGTAAACAGCTGAACTGCGGACTGCTCCGCCGACACGGCGTAAAGGATCATTGCAATCGACGGCGGGATGACGACGGCAATCGCGCCGGATGAGGCGATTAGGCCGACGGCAAAGCGGTCGTTGTAGCCGCCGTCCCTCAGCGACGGATAAATCATCCGCCCCATGGCGACGACGGTGCCGACCGCGGTGTGTGACATGGCGCCGAACAATTCGGAGGCCGCGACCGTGGTCACTGCGAGCGAGCCGCGTATGCCGCCGACAATCGCCATCACCATATTGATGATGCGCCGCGCGATGCCGCCCTGCGCCATGATCTCGCCGGCCAGCACAAAGAACGGAACGGCGAGCAACGGAAAATTATCCAGGCTGCCGAACATGTAAGTTTGGATGGCGTCGGTCGGAATGTCGCGAGAGACGGTCAGCACCGCGACGATCGAGGTGACCAGCAGGATGAGAAAGATCGGGAAGCCCAGGACGAGCCCGACGATCGGCAGGCCAAAAAATACGAGATAGCCCATCGTCGCTGCCTCTTAATGCGAAGTATCGGTGCCACCGGCGCCGCGCCGCCAGCGCACAATCAGCCGAACCGCGACCAGCAGCCCCATCAAGCCGTAGCCGACCGGCACCATCGACTGCGGAATGACCAGGGGGAAATTCGCTGCCTGGCTGCGCTCATCGAAGGCCGCAAGCTCGCTGACGACGGGCCAGGCGAACACCGTCACCGCAATCGCGGTCGCGATCATCACCAGCTCGGACAGCAGATTGGCGAGATCGCGGAGCTTCGGCGGCAAACTGTTGATGACGACGTCCATGCGGATTTGTCGCCCCTCCCAGGCCACCGCGCAGCATCCGGTGAACACGCAGCCGACCATGAGAAACAGCATGATCTCTTCGGCCCATGGGATCGACACGCTGAAAAAGTAGCGGCCGATGATGTTGGCAAAATTGATCGCCACGCTCGAAATCAGGCAAATCGCCGCCACCGCGCGAGTGATCGCAAGAAGCCCACCAATGCCTTTGACGACAGCCTCGATCACGGCCGGACCTTTCGTCTCACTCGCGCGCGGGGCTACTTCCAGACCGGATCACTGACTCGGAGCCTGCCGCGTCCGCTTCGCCGCATCGGCCACGATCTCGTAGGCGTCGCGGAGTGCCGGCTTCGACTGGGATACGTCTTCGCCGACGCTGGCGAGCGTTTTCATTAGGTCGGCCTGTTCGCCGGGCGGCAGTCTGATCAGTTCGCCGCCCTGCGCCACCCAGGCCTGGCGCTGGTCTTGATACATTTTCAGCGCGACCGGATTGATGTCCTTCGACACTTTAGCGCCGTCCTGGTCAACGATCTGCTGCAAGTCCTTGGGCAGCGAGTCATACCATTTCTGGCTGACTTCAAGGATGATGAAGATGGCGGGCTGGTTGGTCTCGGTAACGTATTTTGCCGCATCGGCGAAGTGGAGGTGGACAAACGGTCCGATGCCAGCGACCGAACCGTCGATGGCGCCTTGCTGGAGCGCCGGCAAAACATCGCCGAGAGTCATCGCCACCGGTGTCGCGCCAAGCCGGTCGAATGCGACCGACTGAAATTGCGAGGCGAAGATCCTGATCTTCTTGCCTTTAAAGTCGGCGAGATGGCGGATGGCGAACTTTGAGATAACGCAGGACGGCTGAGCGATTATGAGGCCAACGCCGTGCAATCCCTTGTTGGCGCCCAATCCGAGCATCAGTTTCAAGACCGCCGGATCGGCAGCAACGCGTTGGCCGTGCTCGATGGTGTCGACGAGACCGGGCGCCGCCATGACTTCGAAGCGCTCGTCCACACCGACAAAAAACTCCGGTGGAACCGCGGCCGCCTGGATAGAGCCGAACTGCGTACCTTCGATTTGACGTGGAATCGAGCCCAACTGGCTCGCCGGATAGACCTCGCCTTTGATGCGACCGCCCGAATCCTTCTCGACCGCTGCAGCGAAGTCCTTGGCGAATTGGTGCGGCGCATCGTTGATGGTCGGAAGGGTCACCTTCATCACGTAAGTCTTGTCTTCGGCCCGTGCGGCGCCGCTCGTCAGAGCCAACGATAAGGCCAGCGCGCCAACGGCCGACACCGCCCGCGCTATAGCTTTAATGCCGATGAAAATCACGTCGATCTCCCTCTGATGCGCATCAGTTCCAAGTGGAAACTTCAAGGCACCGTATGTGCCGGCGCGAGCGCCGGAGACGGTTATCGAGGCTTCCATGGCCTTCGCTTTTTTTGACATTTTTATTTAACGGACAGGCGCATCCGATAAACACCGGTCCCCATTGCGAAAGTCCGCCGCTCACGTTAGATGACCGACGCCTGTCGGACAATGGAATTTTCGTCCGGCCGGCGCCACGCGGCATCAAGTCGCCGAGCGGTAAAGTCATCGCGCCCTTTGCGCCGCCGTGGCGATTATTTGATAGGCAGCGTTGAGCTGCGGTTTGCCTTTGGAGACGTCTTCGCCGACGCTGGCGAGTTCGTTCAGCATCGCCGCCTGGTCGTCGGCCGGCAGGCTTATCAACTCGCCGCCGTTGTCAATCCAGGTTTTGCGCGCCTTGGCATTGAAATCGGCCGCCCACGGCGCGATCGCGCCGGACACCGCGGCGGCGTCCTTATCGACAATCTGCTGCAAGCCCACCGGCAACGAACCGTACCATTTCTTGCTGATCTCGGCGATCCCGAAGACCATGGGTTGGTCGGTTTCAGTGACGTATTTGGCGGCCTCCCAATATTGCATCGTCGTGATAGCCGTGATGCTGGAGACGGCGCCGTCGATCGCATTGTCCTGCAGCGCCGGCAGCACTTCGCCTAACGTCATCGGTTTCGGCGTCGCACCGAGCCGCTGGATCGCCACGGTCTGGAACTCCGAGGCGAAAACCCGGATCTTCTTGCCCTTGAAGTCGGCAAGGCGGCGGATAGGCTTTGTGGCGACGACCGAAGACGGCGCCACCATGAATAGCGCGACGCCGTGCAGCCCCTTGTCGGCTCCGAGGCCGAGCATCAGCTTGCGTACCGCCGGATCGGCGGCCAGGCGCTGTCCCTCGGCTATCGACTTGACGAGGCCGGGGGCCGCCAGAACTTCGAACCGTTCATCGATACCGACCAGAAATTCCGGCGGCGCCACCAGACACTCGATCTCGCCAAACTGCACGCCTTCGGCCTGGCGCTGCGTCGAGCCCAATTGGCTGGCAGGATAGATCTCGGCCTTGATGCGGCCGCCCGAATCCTTCTCGACGGCGGCCGCATAATTCCTCGCGAATTCGTGCAACTGATCGTTCACCGTCGCCAGCGTGATCTTCATCACATAGGGTTTGTCATCCGCCGCCGCCGCCGCGGATGACGTGATGATGCACAAGACGAAGGCTGCGGCGCGGACGCGCCGCATGATTTCACGTCCCGCAATGACCATAGGTGCCTCCGGTCGCTACTGGCACGAATGAGGCGCGCCCCATACCGGGGGCGCAATTACTGGTTCGCGGTCGGCGCCGTCCGTGCAGCCGCGTCGGTCACTATTTTGTAGGCCGCGGCAAGCTGTGGATCCGATTTCGACACGTCCGTGCCGACGCTGGAAAGCGTTTTCATCATCGCGGCCTGCTCGTCCGGGGGCAGATTGATCTGTTCGCCGCCAGCGGCAACCCATGCGGCTTCTGATTTCTTTCGAAGATCGGTTGCAACGGATTGAATAGCAATCGATTGCGCGGCGGCGTCTTTGTCGATGATCTGCTGCAAATCGGGTGGCAACGAGTCGTACCACTTCTTGCTAACTTCGGCGACGAGGAAGATCGCCGGCTGATTGACCATGGTTATGTATTTGGACGCATCAATGAAGTGCAAATGGACGAACGGTCCGACGCCGGCGACGGCGCCGTCGATAGCGCCCTGCTGCAGCGCCGGCAGCACGTCGCCAAGCGTCATAGCGACCGGCGTCACGCCAAGACGGTTCCATGCCTCGCTTTGGAATTTCGAAGAAAAAGTCCGAAGTTTCTTGCCCTTGAAATCAGCCAGGTGGCGGATGGGGTTTTTTGAAATCACGTCGGATGGTTCGGCCATCATCAGTGCGACGCCGTGCAGACCCTTATCGGCGCCAAGCGACAGCATCAACTTGACCACTGCGGGATCCGCCGCGACCTTCTGACCGTGTCCCACCAACTCGACGAGCCCCGGAGCGGCCATTACCTCGAAGCGCTCATCGACGCCGACAAAGAATTCCGGCGGGATAACCGAACATTGAATGGAGCCGAATTGCGTTCCTTCGATCTGCCGCGGGATGGCGCCGAGCTGGCTGGCCGGATAAACCTCGACCTTGATACGCCCGCCGGAATCCTTTTCGACCGCAGCTCCGTACATGTTGGCAAACGTGTCCGGCACATCGTGAATGGTCGGGGTCGAAATTTTCATTACGTAAGTTTTGTCTTGCGCTTGTGCGCCGCCGAGCGACAGGGCCAAGGCCCCGGCTAACACGCCCGTTGCAAGCACCGAACGAGCGATCGGCGCCGGTTTAATGGATTTCATGAATTCCTCCCTGTTCGGCTGGACCAGCATCGGACATGCCCTCGCCTCGGCCATTAGGATACAGCAAACCTGCAACGGGAGCTGGCGGAATTCCGATCTACGGGAGCACGCCGCGCGTTGCTGCCGATCACTGGCTCGCGGTTTGCGCGGCCCGCGCCGCCGCGTCGGTCACGATCTTATAGGCTGCGGCAAGCTGCGGATTCGACTTCGATACATCCGCGCCGACGCTTGAAAGCGTCTTCATCAGAGTTGCCTGCTCATCAGGCGGCAGCTTTATCTCCTCGCCACCACTAGCTGTATAATTTGCCTCGGATTTGGCGCGGAATTGGGCGGCAGTGGGAGCAATAGCGATAAACTCCGCCGCTCCACCCCACTCAACAATTTCCTGCAGACCTTGGGTAAGGAATCGTACCATTTCCTGTTGACTACAACGATGAGAAAAATCGACGGTTGATTGGTCATCGTCACGTATTTCGCCGCATCGACAAAGTGCATATGGGTAATGGGGCCCATTCCCGTGACAGCGCCATCGATGGCGCCTTGCTGGATGGCCGGCAGGACGTCGCCAAGCGACATGGCCACGGGCGTCACGCCAAGTCGCTCAAATGCCACGCTTTGGAACTGCGAAGCGAAAATACGGATCTTCTTGCCCTTGAAGTCCGCGAGCGTGCGGATCGGGTTCTTGGTCACGATGTCAGAGGGTTCGGCCATAAACAAGCCGACACCGTGTAGGCCTTTATCGACGCCGAGCGAGAACATCAGCTTGCGGACCTCGGGATCGGCAGCGACCTTCTGACCCTGCGCGAGCGACGCGACTAGCCCCGGCGCGGCCATGACCCCAAAACGCTCGTCGAGACCAACCATAAACTCCGGCGGAACGACTTCGCACTGAATCGCGCCGAACTGCGTGCCTTCGATCTGGCGCGGGATCGAGCCGAGCTGGCTCGCGGGATAAACCTGGACCTTGATGCGGCCGCCGGAATCCTTTTCCAGCGCCGCGCCGTAGTTTCTGGCCCAGGTGTCGGGAACGTCGTTGATGGTCGGGGTCGAAATCTTCATCTCGTAGGTCTGGCTTTGCGCCCGCGCCGCGCCGAGCGGCAGCGCCAAGGCGAAGGCAGTCGCGGCAACGATTGAACGCGCCACGCGGCTGCGTTGCATGCTGTTCATATTGCCCTCCCTGTCGGCAACGCTTGCGGCACCGCGCCAGGGCGATGGCGAGCTCCCCCATGCCGAGACGGTAAAGATACAGTAATTTTGCAACCGTGGCGCGTAGAAATCTCGGTCTGTGACGGACTGCCGCGCCCGCTTTAGCGGTCACGCGCGGCACGGCGAAACGTGGTCACCGCCGGTGATAATCGCGATACCAGGCCACGAATTTATGCACGCCTTGTTCGATCGGCGTCGACGGGCGGAAACCGACGTTGCGCATCAGGTCGTCGACATCGGCGCAGGTTTCCGGGACATCGCCGGGCTGCATCGGCACAAGCTCGGTCTTAGCCTTACGGCCGAATTCCTGCTCCAGCAATTCGACGACGCGCAGCACCTCGACTGTGCGGTTGTTGCCGATATTGTAGATTCGCCATGGCGCGGCGCTGCTGGCCGGATCGGGTTCGCCGCCCGGCGGCGGGCCGGTTCTCGCCGGCACGCGGGAGATAACCCGTTCGACCGCCTCGATGGCGTCATCGACATACGTGAAATCCCGCCGCATGCGGCCGTAATTGAACAATCTTATCGGCCGGTTCTCGGCGATAGCCTTGGCGAACATGAACATCGCCATATCCGGTCGGCCCCACGGACCGTAGACGGTGAAGAACCGCAATCCGGTCGTGGGCAGATCGTAGAGATAACTGTAGGCGTGGGCCATCAGCTCGTTTGCCTTTTTGGTCGCGGCGTAGAGACTGATCGGATGATCGACATTGTCATGTACGGAAAACGGTAACCGCGTATTGGCGCCATAGACCGAACTCGATGACGCGAACACGAGATGCTCGGTGCGGCGATGACGGCAGCCTTCCAAAACGTTGAGGAAGCCCGCGAGATTGGCGTCGAGATAGGCGTGAGGGTTTTGCAGCGAGTAGCGCACGCCGGCCTGTGCAGCGAGATGCACCACCGGACCGAAATCGCCGTCGTGAAATAACGCATCGCTGCTTTTGCGATCGGCGAGATCGAGCTTGCGGAAAAAGAAGTTGTTAAATTGCCGCAAAACCGCGAGCCGCGCCTCTTTGAGCGCGGGATCGTAATAATCGTTGACGCTATCGACGCCGACAACGGCGCGACCGCCCTCCAGAAGCCGGCGCGCCAGGGCAAAGCCGATAAAACCAGCCGCGCCGGTGATCAGGACGGGATGTTGCGACGTTGTCAGGTCTGCGCGCTTATCGTTCGGCGTCACAAAAGCATGCCGCGCCGCTGCATGAAATCGATGATGCGATCGGCGAGGTCGCCGGCGCTTTCGTTGAGCGCGTCGAGGATCAATTCGGGATTGACGGGCGGCTCGTAGGCCGAATCGATTCCAGTGAAATTCTGTAACTCACCCCGTCGCGCCTTCTTATACAGGCCCTTGGGATCGCGCCGTTCGCAAGTTTCGAATGGCGTGTTGACGAAAATTTCGACGAATTCGCCCGGCCCGACGAGTTCGCGCGCCATCTCGCGCTCCGCCCGGAACGGCGAGATGAAGGAAACCAGCGTAATCAGGCCCGCCTCGACGAACAATTTCGCCACTTCGGCGACGCGGCGGATATTCTCGACGCGGTCGGCTTCGGTAAAACCGAGATCGCGATTGAGCCCGTGGCGGACATTGTCGCCGTCAAGCACGAATGTATGCTTGCCGAGCGCGTGAAGCTTCTTTTCCAACTGATCGGCAATGGTCGATTTGCCGGCGCCGGACAGGCCGGTGAACCACAGCAGCGCCGGCTGTTGTGCATTCAGTCCCGCGCGCGCCGCCTTCGTGACTTCGAAGGCTTGAAAATAGGTATTGGCGGAGCGGCGTAGACCAAAGCGGATCAGGCCCGCACCCACCGTGGCGTTGCTATGGCGGTCAATTAGAATAAACCCGCCGGTCTCGCGGCTGTCGTCGTAGGGGTCGAAGCTGATGGGCTCCGCGGTGGCGACATTGACGAACGCGATTTCGTTGAGATGCAGTTCCTTGGCGGCGAGATGCTCGAAATTTTCGATATCGATGCGATATTTAAGTTCCGTCACAGTGGCGCTGACGCTCTGTGCCCCGGCTTTGAGCAGATAGGTCCGGCCGGGCAAGAGCGGGATTTCCGACATCCAAATGAGATGCGCAGCCACAGCATCGGCCCGCTGCGGCGGTTCCTCGACGGAGCTGATAATATCGCCGCGCGATACGTCGATGGCGTCCGCCAGCACAACGGTCACGGCATCGGAGGCCGATGCGGCGTCGAGATCGCCGTCCATGGACACGATGCGCGCGATGCGCGATTGCACCCCGGTGCGCGGAACGACGATTTCCATACCTTGCCGCAACACGCCAGACGTAACCGTTCCGGCATAACCGCGGAAATTCGCATCCGGCCGATTGACATATTGCACCGGCAGCCGAAGCGGCGCCGCTCCTGGCCGCTCGCCCACCGCGATGGTCTCCAGATATTCAAGCAACGGGACGCCGCGGTACCACGGCATCCGCGGGCTGTTCTGCACCACGTTGTCGCCGTAGAGCGCGGACGTTGGAATGGCGACAAAGCGGCAACCGTCAAATCGGCCGGCGAATTGCGCAAAGCCTTCGGCAATGGCCAGAAACCGGTGCTCGTCGAAGCCGATCAAGTCCATCTTGTTCACGACGAGGATCAAATCGCGAATGCCTAGCAGCGAGCACAGGTAGGCATGCCGCCGCGTCTGTTCGAGAAGGCCTTTCGCCGCGTCGACCAATAGGATCGCGAGATCCGAAGTCGACGCCCCGGTGACCATGTTGCGCGTGTAGTCCTTGTGGCCCGGCGTGTCGGCCACGATGAAGCGCCGCCGCGGCGTACCGAAATAGCGATAGGCGACGTCGATCGTGATGCCCTGCTCGCGTTCAGCCTCGAGCCCATCCACCAGCAATGCGGGATCGACGTCGCCCGCGACCGTGCCATGCGTCTTGGAATCGCGTGTCAGCGCCGCAACGTGATCGTCGAAAACGAGCGATGCATCGAGGAGAAGCCGGCCGATCAGCGTCGACTTACCGTCGTCGACGGAGCCGCAAGTGAGAACGCAGAGCTGGTCGCGGTCGGCGGCGAATGGACCCGATGCAACGGCGGCGATGGCGATGCCTGGATCAGAAATAGCCTTCACGTTTCTTCTTCTCCATGGAATCGCCCTCGTCGTGACCGATCAAACGACCGGCGCGTTCGGAGGTCGCAGCAGCTTGCATTTCTTCGACGATGTCGGCGACCGTGGCGGCGCCGGACTCGATGGCGCCGGTGAGCGGATAGCAGCCGAGTGTGCGAAACCGCACCGTGCGGATAACCGGCCCCTCCTCGGGCTCTAGCGGCAGCCGTTCGTCGTCGACGACAATAAGGCCGCCGCTTCTTTGCACGACTCGGCGCGGCGCCGCGAAGTAAAGCGGCACCACCGGGATTTTCTGGTGCTCGATATAGCGCCAGACGTCGAGCTCAGTCCAATTGGACAGCGGGAAAACTCTGATCGATTCGCCCGCGGCGACACGGCAATTGTAGAGGTGCCACAGTTCGGGCCGCTGGTTCTTCGGATCCCAGACATGAGCGGCGGAGCGGAACGAGAACACGCGCTCCTTGGCCCGGCTTTTCTCTTCGTCGCGGCGCGCGCCGCCGAATGCGGCATCGAAGCCATATTGGCTCAGCGCCTGTTTCAGCGCCTCGGTTTTCATGACGTGGGTGTAGTACGACGAGCCGTGGGTGAACGGATTGACGCCTTGAGCCACACCGTCGCGATTGATGTGCACGATCAAATCGAGCCCAAGCCCCGCGGCTGTCTCGTCGCGGAATCGGATCATTTCGCGGAATTTCCACGTGGTATCGATATGCAGAAGTGGAAATGGCAAGGCTGAAGGAAAGAATGCCTTGCGCGCAAGATGCAGCAGGACCGAGGAGTCCTTGCCGATCGAATAGAGCAGAACCGGCTTCTTAAATTCAGCCGCCACCTCGCGGAATATGTGGATTGCTTCCGCTTCGAGGCGGCGCAGGTCGGGTGGCGGCAATCGGTCGGTCAAGTTGCGATCTCGAGTTCGATGATTCAACACGGCAGTGGCGCTCGACTAATGAGCGGCCATCGGATGCAAGTCGGCAATCGCGTTCCCATTTTCCGCCGAAGCATCAGCCGAATTATCCACGCTACCGCAATCCGGGTGAGGGAATCTCACCCGAACGCGCACAGACGACCAGTCCGCGGCTAGGCCGCGGCGACCAAATCCGCATCCAGCACCACGCGAACCTTGCGGCCCAATAGATCGAGCAAAATCGCGATGCGTTCCCGTTCCGCCATGCCTTCAAACAAGCCGAGGCAGGACGTGAATGCGCCGTCGAGCACGCGTATCTTGTCGCCGGCGCGAAACGGCGGCCGGCAATCGAGCTTGATGAAGCCATTGGCATCCTGACGACTCTTCAGCGCCTCGATAATGCCGTCCGGCACCGCGGTGGGATCGTCGCCATTGCAAACCAGCCGCGTGACGCCGACGGTCGAGTAGATCGAGCGCCAGCGCTGCGCCGCCAGGTCGACCGCGACGAACAGGTAGCGGGGAAACAGCGGCGCCGCGACGGTTTCGATGCGGCGGGCATGCCGGCGCCGCTTTAAATAGCGCGGGAAGTAGATTTCAAAACCCTGGCGATTGAGATGCGCCGTCGCTTTGGCTTCGGCATGCGGATGGGTGTGGGCGACGAACCAGCGCGGATGCAGTCCGGTTGTCATGCGACGATCTCCGTTGTCCGATCAATCCGTATTCCCAGTAACGCGGGCACTAAGACGCGATCCGCATCGAGTTGGTCAGCCACGGCCTTCACCGATTCGCGCGTCGCTTCGAGATCGGTCACGAGGAGCGCGTCAAATCCTCCCGGTACTGCCGCAATCGCCTTGACGATGGGAGTGCCGACGAAGCGGGAGTTTTCGGATTTGGCGTCGACCACTGCCACAATCGTAATGCCCTGTTCGAGCGCGCAGATAATGGCGATTTCGGCAAGATCGGAGACGCCGATCAGCGCAATCCGGTTCCAACCGTGCGCATGTGCCGCCATAAGTACGGACGAGCAATCCTCGCGGGCGTGGCGGAAGAACGAGAACGATCTGGAAAGGTATTCGACCGTGAGCCGCGACTTCTCGGCAAACCCGTGCGGCGTCAGGTAATAGGCATAGCGACGCGGCGGGACTTGGCCGATTTTCAGGAGGCCCTTTTTTACACAGCGCTTGAGGTAGGCGTTCACCAAGCCGAGCGCGATGCCGAGGTCGGAGGCAAGCTTGCGCTGGGACTGGGCGCCATCGCGCTCAACCGACTCAAGCAGGCCGAGCACGATCCGGCTGTTGTCCGTTTCCTCGTTGCGCGCCGCATGAGGCATCGCATCGCCTCCCATCCGGCGCCAGAAGTACATTGTTCACGGTGTGAACGTCAAGCCGAATGTTCAATTGGTGAACATAGCAACATATTGAGAAACAAAGGATATTTATTTAGAACCTGCTCCGCTTCCGAACAGACTGCGCTCCACCAGGCCGCAAATTGCGTGCGCCGCGACAATGTGGATTTGCTGGATCAGCGGGGTCTCGGCCGACGGCGCGGCCAGACAGTGATCGCACAACGGCTGCATCGTGCCGTTGGCAGCGGTTCCGGTGAAGCCGACGGTGGTCAGTCCTACTTCGCGCGCAGCTTGCAGCGCCGCGACGACGTTCGGCGAGCGCCCAGAAGTGGAGATCGCGATAAACACGTCGCCCTTTTGGCCCAGGCCGCGAACCTGGCGCTCGAACGCATGATCGAAACCGTAATCGTTGCCGATTGCGGTGAGAACCGACGAGTCGGTGGTCAGCGCGATTGCCGGTAGCGGATTGCGGTCAAAATTCAAGCGCGACAAAAACTCGCCGGCGATGTGCTGGGCGTCGGCGGCGCTGCCGCCGTTGCCGGCGATCAGGAGCTTATGGCCGGCGCGAAACGCAGCCGCGATCGCATCGGCAATTGCATGGATAGCGGCGCGCAATTTCGCATCTTCCGCCGCGCGAGACAGCGTCTCGCACGAGCGACGAAAGTGCTCGGCCACCATATCGTTCTGTGAGGTCATGGCTTTGCCGTTTTCAGGTGGCTGTGGACCTAACATAATTTCCTTGTGCTATGAAAGGCTATCGGCACGCGATGCAAAGAAAGATCCGACCGATGCCGCTTGCAGACTATCCGCTAAATGCCGAGGGCGTGTGGTGCGAGGTGTTAACGACGCCCCAGCCTGGCCGTCCGGCGCTGTTTTTGGATCGCGACGGCGCCGTCGTCGAGGACACCGAATATTTATGCCGCGTCGAAGACGTCGCGATGATTCCCGGGGCCGCGGCAGTGATTGCCGCCGCCAATGAACGCGGGATGCCGGTTGTGCTGGTGACCAATCAAGCAGGCATCGGCCGCGGATACTATGGATGGAGCGAATTCAAGCGCGTTCAAGAGGCGATTGTCGCGGCCTTGGCGGCCGAAGGCGCGCGCCTGGACGCTGTCTATGCCTGTGCGCATCATCCCGAGGGCCGCGATGGGTTCGCCCATCCGGACCATCCGGCGCGCAAGCCAAATCCAGGCATGCTGTTGCAGGCGGCGTCCGATCTCGCGATCGAGCGCAAGATGTCGTGGCTTGTCGGCGACAGGGCAAGCGACGTTGAGGCGGCGAAGCGCGCTGGCCTCGCCGGCGCCATGCAGGTCGCCACTGGCTATGGCCTGACCGAGCGTGCGCGCGTCGCCGGGCTCGCTACACCGACATTCAAAGTCCGTTTCGGCCGCTCGATTGCCGACGCGATGACGTTGCCCATCCTTCGGTCATGAGAATCGTTTGTTTGACCGCGACACTGACGAGCCAACGGCGGCGGATCATCGTGCGAACCAGATCGCTGACATCAAGCGAGCGGCGGTGGCGACGGCTTTGCCGGGGACGCGACAGGCTTTCGCAGGACCATGCCGCCCAGCACCCCGACATCGAAAACGTAAAGCCAGCCATTATTGAAATCGAGCAGGTGCGCAAATGTAATTTCACTCTGCCGCGGCCGGCGGCCGCCTGCGCTGGTCAAAACGGCGGTCGAACACGTGCTCGGCGATGCGGTTCTTCAATATTTCGATCGAGCCGCCAGCGATCATCCAGCCGCGCGTGCGCCGCATGCAATATTCGACCAGGGTCTCGCGGCTGTAACCCAGCGCGCCCATGATCTGCACCGCTTCGCTTGCGACTTCGAAGCCTGTCTGATTGCAGGCCGCTTTCGCGACCGCGGTTTCATAGGCCGACGGCAGACCGCGGTCGGCATTGGCGGCGGCGCGGTAGAGCAGTAATTGCGCGCTGTCGAGCTTGATCGCCATGTCGGCAAACTTCCATTGCAGGCCCTGGAACTCGCACAGCGGCCGGCCGAATTGCTCGCGGGTTGCCGCGTAGTCCCGTGCTGCGTTGAAGGCGTAGCGGCCACAGGCAAGCGAGCGCGCCGTGTTGCCGAGGCGCTCAACATTGAAGCCGGCCATTTGTTTCTTAAAACCGCCGGGCCCGAGCAGCATGTTCTCGGCCGGAACGCGGCAGTCGTTAAAATGAAGTTCGCACCATTCCTCGCCACTCATGAATATCGACGGCGCGCCGATAGAAAATCCGGGCGTGCCGCGCTCGATGATTACGGAGCCGATACCGGAGAGACCGGTCCCGAAACGGACATAAATTAGAAAAATCTGCGCGTCGGGACTGAATGTCGAAAATACCTTACCGCCGTTGACGATGTAGGACGAGCCGTCCGCTCGCGCGCTGGTCTTCAGATCCGTCAGCGCCGAGCCGGCGTCAGGCTCGGTCATGCCGAGCGACATCACCATGCGGCCGGCAAGAAGCTCGCCGAGCCAGCGCCCTTTCTGCGCCGGCGTGCCGTATTCGGCGAAGGTGCGGATCGGGCCGAAATTGCCGAACTGCACCACGTCGGCGCTGCGCGGGCAAACGGCGGCGACCTGTTCGATGGCGATTACGGCATCCATCAGGCTGCCGCCCTGCCCGCCGTCGCTCTCCGGCAGCGCTATTCCCATCAGGCCTTGTTCGGCCATGAGCCGCGCGACGTCGAAAGGAAAGCGCGGATCGTGCGCGCGCTCGAGCGCACCCGCCGCGAGATGCGCGCGCGCGAAACGGCGCACCGTATCGGCGAACTGCGTCTGCTCCGGCGTGAATTCGAAGTACATCGCGCGTGTCTTGCTCCCTCACTTCGGCTCTATACCGGCGGCGCGAATAACTGCCGCCCACTTGGTTTCCTCGTGGTCGATGACGGCGGCTTGCTGCTCCGGGGTGCCTGGCTCCGGCTCGGCGCCTTCGTTGATGATGCGCTTGCGCACGGCGTCGTCGGCCAGCGCTGTATTCAGCGCCTCGTTCAGCCGTTGCACAATCGGTGCCGGCGTGCCGGCCGGCGCGAGGAGCCCGTAGGACAGCGTGGCATCGAAACCCGGCAGGCCGGATTGGGCAAGCGTCGGCAGGGTCGGCATCAGCGTCGAATGCCTGGCAGAGGTCACCGCCAGCGCGCGGATATAGCCGCCGTCGAGCCCGGCCCGCGACACCGGGATGGGATTGAAGCCGACCTTGACGAAGCCGCCCATCATATCGGTGATCAGCGGCTGGGAGCCTTTCTCGATGATTTGTTCGACCTTCACGCCGGCCTGCTCGGCGAACAACACCGAAGCAAGGTAGTTGACAGTACCGGCGCCCGGCGTCGCGACCTGATAGGGCTCTTTTGAGCTCTTCATCAGCGCGATCAGTTCGTCGACATTGTGCACCGGCAGGTCCTTGTAAACCAGGAGCAGCGCCGGCGCCGACGCGATCAGCCCGATCGGCGCGAAATCTTTGCGCGGATCGTAACCGACATTCTTATAAATATGCGGGCCGGTGGCGAGCGTCGATGTATAGCCGAGAATAATCGTGTAACCGTCGGGTGCGGCGTGCGCGACTTCCCGGGTGCCGACCGTGCCGCTGCCTCCGGCATTGCGATCTTCGACCACGACTCGCTGGCCGAGCACGGCGCTCATCTTGTCGGACACCGCGCGCGCCATGATGTCGTTGGTGCCGCCGGGCGGCAGCGGAATGACAAGGACGATCGGCCGGTTCGGGTAATCATCCGCGACACTCACGCGGGAGGCTCCAAAGGCGACGATCGTAACGAACGCTGCAATCAGGGCCATCAGCTTGGTCAAGATTTCCTCCCGTACAGAGCTGCACTTTTTTTTTGTTGCGGCGGCGCCCGCTGCCGGCCGATAGTCCTTAAGCCTACCCGTTGACCCAGTCCGTTGTCATTAACGCCGCGGATAACAGTATCTACCAAATCACCGGCACGACGAAACCCGGCAGAAACCAAACGCCGCGCGATCCGGCGCTCATTCGCACGCTTCATGAAAGGGGCTCGGCGCCGGCCGCAGCGGCGCGCCGGAGGCGTAATTCTCCATCGCCGGCCGCTGGACTGGCGAGCTGGCCTACTCGATCTGCGCGATATGGGCGTTGACGATGATGTCGTGATATTTTTCGATCTCGTCGGAGATGAATTTCGCCGCTTGGTCGGGTGGTAGATACATCGTCTCCGCGCCTTGGCGCTGGAAGCTGGCGCGGACTTGCGGATCGGCGACCGCCTCTTTGAGCGCGCCGTTCAGCTTGGCCACGATCGGCGCCGGCGTGCCTTTCGGCGCAAGCAGCGCAAACCAGCCGGACACCTGATATTGCGGCAGCCCGGCTTCTTTCGTCGTCGGAGTGTCGGGCAAAATATCCAGCCGGTTAGCGCCGGCGACGGCGAGCGCCTTGGCGCCCTTGGCCTGCAGCGGCGCGGCGACGTTCGGGTACCACTGAAAGCCGAGCGGCACCTGGCCCGACATCAGATCCGGCGCGTATTGCCCGATATTTCGGTAAGGCACGTGGGTGAGCTTCACGCCGGTTAGCTCGCTGAAATATTCGCCGGCCAGATGCTGCGAGCTGCCGATGCCGACCGATCCGAAATTAAGTCCGGGGTGCGCCTTGCCGTAGCTGATCAGCTCTTGCAAGCTGTTGACCGGCAGCTTGGTGCTGGCGACCACAACGATCGTGAAAGACGCGAACGGCGAGACCGTCTCGAAATCTTTTTGCGGATCGTAATCGAGGTGTTTGTACAGCGTCACGTTGGCCGCGACCGGACCTGAGCCGCCGCCGAGGATGGTGTAGCCGTCCGGCGCGGCGCGGGCGACATCGGCGGTGCCGATATTGCCGCCGGCGCCCGGCTTGTTCTCGACGACAATGGGTTGCCCCAGGAGCTTCGACATTTTGTCGAACAGGATGCGGCTGACGACGTCGCTGGCGCTGCCGCCGGCAAACGGAATGATGGCGGTGATCGGCCGCGTCGGATAACTCTGCGCAGCGACCTGCGCGTAGGCCGCGGTGCCGATGACGCTGAGCGCCAGAGCGAGACATGCGCCGGGCAAAAGCCTAATACCGTATTTCTTCACTGCTGAGCCCTTTGGATTGTGAGTGCAGCAACCGGAGTCGTTACCTACCCGTAAAATTCTTCTCCAGTCCCTGCCAGCCTTCGAAGTAGTCGTGCTGCAGCTCCGATGACTCGATCGCATAGCGGGTGAGCCGCATGGCATAGCGGCTCTCGAACATGAACGCCATCGTGTCTTCCAGCTTGTGCGGCTTGAGTTCGGCGCGCGTTGCGCGCAGCCAGGTCTCGGCATCCGGGCCGTGCGCCGTCATGCAATTGTGCAGGCTAGCGCCGCCGGGCAGGAAGCCTTCGGCTTTGGCGTCGTAGGCGCCGTGGAGCAGCCCCATGAACTCGGTCATGACGTTGCGGTGATACCATGGTGGCCGGAACGTATCCTCGCCGACCAGCCAGCGCGGCGGAAAGATGACGAAGTCGATATTGGCGGTGCCGGGCACGTCCGACGGCGCGGTCAATACGCTGTAGATCGATGGATCGGGATGGTCGAAGCTCACCGTGCCGATGACCATGAAGCGCGCCAGCTCATATTTGTAGGGGGCGAAATTGCCGTGCCAGGCGACGACGTTGAGCGGCGAATGATCCATCTCCGCCGCCCACAGATTGCCTTGGAATTTCGCCGCCATGACGCAGGGCGCCGCGGTGTCTTCGTAGGCGGCGACCGGACTTAAAAAGTCGCGCACATTGGCAAGCCCGTTGGAGCCGAGCGGGCCGAGCTCCGGCAGTCGCAGCGGCTGTCCGTAATTCTCGCAGATATAGCCGCGCGACGGTCCGTCGGGCAGTTCGACGCGAAAGCGCAAGCCGCGCGGAATGACGACGATCTCGCCCGGCGCCGTCTCGATCACGCCCAGCTCGGTGACGAAGCAGGCGCGGCCCTGCTGCGGCACGATCAGCATTTCGCCGTCGGCATTGTAGAAGCAGCGGTCGATCATCGCGCGGTTGGCGGCATAAATGTGGATTGCCATACCGACTTGCGTCGCCACGTCGCCGTTGCCGCCGAGCGTAACGATGCCTTCGACGAAGTCCGTCGGTTGTTGCGGAATCGGAATCGGGCTCCAGCGCAATTGCGTCGGCGTGGCGTCGACGTCGGCAAACGGCGCGCTGCGGATGAGCCCATTGTCGAGGCGCCCATAGGGCCGATGCACGACCGACGGTTGGATGCGGTAGGTCCAGGTGCGGCGATTTTCGCCGCGCGGCGTCGTGAACGAGGTGCCGGATATGAGCTCGGCATAGAGCCCATGCGGCGGGCGTTGCGGCGAATTGCGTCCAACCGGCAAGGCGCCGGGCGAAGCCTCAGAGACAAAATGATTGCCAAAGCCCGATAGGTACTGAAGCGTTGAGTCCGTGGGCGCGGCTTTGGTCCCTGCGTCGCGGAGCTTGGTTTCTTGATTCATCGTCAACCTCCAAATGCCCTGCCGGCATGGCGCGAACAATCAGGAATTCGCGTCACGGACCGGTTTGCTTCGCAACGCTCGGAACGGCGCATGCAAAATTAGTCTCGCCCGCAACAAATATCCGCTTTCCGTGACGACGGCGCAAGAAGGCGGGGGCCGCGGAGTTCCGACGCGGGTAGCGCCGCCGCAATTGGCCTTGAATGGCTCACAATCCGTCCCAAAAGCCGCCCGCTTGAGCCGGCATGAGCCACGCCAGAGTGAGGGAGAAAGCCTTCATTAATCAATCTGGAACGGCGGGTCGCGCGCCGTGACGAGACGTTCTGCGGGGCAACGGGCATGCGGTCGATCCTTGCATTCGCGATTGTGTTGCTCTCACTCTCCAGCGCCGCGCCGGAACCGGACTATTCGTCTTACATCAAAGATTATCTCCACGCCGCAGGCGCTGACTGGCGTTCGTCGCTGATCGAAATCGAATCGTCGACCGGTAGAACCGACCGGCTCGCTGTCGCGTCTTTGCAGCCGCACGCAACGGCCGTCGAAATCATCAGGCGGGCAAACTCCCTTGCAAGCAGGGAGACTGGCGCCAATGGCGCCGACGGCATGGAGGAAAATACCACACTCGGTCACGGCGACGACCTGTCGCTCAACGACCTCTGTAATGCGCTTTATACCTCGGCCGAGGACAACGACCTACCCATTCCGTTCTTTGCCAATCTGATTTGGCAAGAGAGCCGATTGCGCGTCGACGATATAAGCAGGAAAGGCGCACTGGGCATTGCGCAATTCATGCCGGAGACTGCCGCTGAAACCGGACTCGACAATCCATTCGACCCGATGCAAGCGATCCCGGCTTCGGCGCGCTTGTTGCGCGAACTGCGTCTGGAATTCGGCAATCTGGGCTTTGTCGCCGCCGCCTACAATGCCGGCGCGCACCGTGTCGCCGAATGGCTCCAACATCGCAATAACCTGCCGCGCGAGACACGCGGTTACGTCATCAGCGTCACCGGTCTTTCGGTCGACGATTGGCGGAAGATGGCGGTGAATGACGACGCGCTCGCCTTCGCGCGGCCGTTACCGTGCCGCGCTCTGCCGGCCTTCGCCAGCGTGGAACAGGCGCAATCCGAACAAGTGCAATTGCAGCAAGCCAAGCTTGAGCAGGTCAAGCTGGAACAGGCCAAGGCGGACGAGGCCAAGCTCGAAAAGGAGGCGGCCGATGCTCCGGCCAAGCCGCACCGCGGCCATCATCGCGCCGCCGAGCGCAAAGACGGTCGCGGCAGGCATGAGCGTCACGAAGCGCAACGCGCTACCCGTGGGCGCCACGCGGGCAAGCACGAGGTCGCGCGTCATGCCCCCGAAAGCGGCGAAAAGCGCACCCGCGCATAACAGATGGCCAAGTCCGCAATCGCTGCTTCACTCCACGGCGGCGGACGCCGAGCCGCGTCTTATTCCCAGCGTCACAATGCGCTGCAGCAAATCTGGATATTCGATACCGACGTGCTTTGCCGCCGTGGCGAATTCCTGGCTCTCGGCGATCTCGGGATTGGGATTGGCTTCCAGGAAATACGGCGTACCGTCGGCGGCGAGGCGGAAATCGATGCGCGCGTAGCCGTCAAGCTCCAGCGTACGGTAAATTCGTTTCGCCATGCGCTGAATGCGCGCATTCAGTTCCGGCGTAAGATCTTTGGCCGGCCCGTGACGGATGCCGCGCCGTTCCTGATAGTCGGGATCGTGCTTGACCTTCTCGGTGGCGATGTGCCAGTCGCCTTCCGCCATATTCTGAAACGTCAGTTCCCAAACCGGTAAGACTTGCAGCCGCTCATTGCCGAAAATGCCGACATAGATTTCGCGCCCCTCGATATATTGCTCGGCGATGGCGCCGGTGCCGATCCGCTCATGGATGAAGGTGACGCGTTCGACGAGTTTTTCGTCTAAATCGACGACGGAAGCCTGCGAAATGCCGTATGACGCGTCTTCGTTGACGCTCTTGACGATGAGCGGCAAAGCAAGCCGCGGCGGGCGCTTGATCTTGCGGCCTTTCGGAAACACGGCAAAGGCCGGCACCGGAATGCGGTGATAATGCACAAGCGTCTTGGACAGGTCTTTGCCGCGCGCCAGCATCAAGCCGCGCGGATTGCAACCGGTGTAGGGCACGTGCATCAGTTCGAGATAGCTCACGACATTTTGGTCGTATATCGCCTCGCCCCGAAACTGCTCGAGCAGCGTGAACACCACGTCGGGCTTCCAAGCGTCGATGTCGTCGCGGATCGGCTTTAGTTCGTCATGGACGCCAAGCGGGCGCACCTCGTGGCCGGCGGCGCGCAGCGTGGTCACCACATCGTATTCGGTTTTCCAAACGTTGATTTCCTGCTCGCTATAGCCCTTGCTCAACTCCGGAGGGATCAGGTCCGGGTGAACAAGCAGCAGGACGCGCAGCGGTTTCATAGCGCGATCCACCTTCGCCGCGACGGACCGAACAGCGCGTGCATGGTCTTGGCGGTCAACAGCACCGTGAATTCCATGAGCAGCTTGCGCTCGCGGCCGACGGCGCGCAGATCGAGTTCGCGGCAGCGCTGGATCATGTCGTCAAGCACGGCGTCGAAGGTAAGCTGGTATTCGCCGGTCCACTTGGCGACCAGTTCGCGCACTTTGGCGCGGTTGCGGCGGATGAAAGACGAGGCCGCTTCGCCGCGCCCTGGATCGACGGAGAACAGCTGTCGCAGATCGCGATCGTAGGTTTTCGGCGTGTCGACGACATAAATCGCGCGCTTTTTCTTGTAATAGTCGCCGAGCGTCTGACTGAGCTTGCTGAGCGGATCGACCTTCTCACGATGCGTCAGCGTCGGACGCACGCCGGCGATTTCGGTCATCAGCTCGTCGACATATTCGAGCTTCTTGAGCGCCGGCCATCCGGCATAGCGCGTCCGCCAATGCGAGCGCGGCCGCAGCCACACCGCAAATGTCTCGGCGAAATCTTCGTCCGGATGGCTTTGCGCGTACCACAACCGCAAATGCTGGACATGATTGCGGCTCGCCGGATTGGGCCGATAGTAACGCGGATAGCGCTTCGAGGATGGGCCGAACAGCTGCTGCCAGCGCCGGCGGCGATAGAGCTGGTAGGCATGCGTCACCACGTGCCCACATTCATGGCGAAGAATTCGCATGCATTCGGACGTGGTGCCACCCTCGACGTCCAGGATCATTTTCTTCTCGAGCCGCATCAGCCGCGGATGCGCCAAATAGAACGGAATGGCGATGCCGGGGGTATTTTCGGGCGAAAACCACTCGCTCGAAATCCAGGCATGCGGCCGCACCCGAATGCCGTGCTCGTCGAGCTCCTGATAAAGCGTGTGCAGGCATTTCGCGAGCCAAGTGCCTTCAACCGTCACCTTGAGGTCCTTGAGCCGAACCTCCAGCAGCTCATCGTCGGGCAGCTTGGCCCACGGAAACTTTCGACGCGGCATGGTGCTTTAAGACCCGGAACAACGCCCGACCAAATGGTGTCACGGCAGGTTCTTGGCGACAACTGCAAATGCTGTAGGATGTGTCGAGCAGCAGCGAAGCCCATCGTCTCGCGGCGGGCTTCGCCGTTGCTCGACCTAACCCTACGCAGTGCCGAGGAACCCGATGCAGGCCCCATCCCGAGAAGAACTCGCCCGTTCCGGCTCGCTTGAAGAGCTTTACGGCAAGCTAAACCAGGTCGGCATCGCGCCGGGCTGGAACAAGAAGGTGGCCTCGCTGTGGCCCGCGCCGCAGAAGAATTTCGCGCCGGCGCACTGGACCTACGAGCAGGCGCGCGGCGCGCTCGATGCCGCTGGTCGGCTGATCAATACCGAGCTTGCCGAACGGCGCAATCTCATCCTGTTCAATCCGGCCTCCGGCGACAGCTACGGCACGGTCCGCACCCTGGTCACCGCATACCAAATGATCCTGCCGGGCGAATGGGCGCGCGCACACCGGCACACGCCGAACGCGCTGCGGCTTATTATCGACGCCGAGCCCGGCGTCTATACCGACGTCAATGGTATCAAGCTCGCCATGGAGCCGGGCGACGTGCTGCTGACTCCGAACTGGTCGAGCCACGGCCATGGCAATGACAGCCGCGCCAGCGCCTATTGGCTGGATTTCCTCGATGTGCCGCTGGTGCAATTGCTCGAGCCGATGTTCTTCGAGCCAGCGGAAGAGGCAACAAATGGCGCATCGGACAGTGCAGCGCCGACCAAGGACTCGCCCTTTGTCTTTCCGCTGAGCGAGACGCTTAAACGCCTCGACGCCGCACCTCCCGATCCGGCCGGCCCATTCGCCACCCATGTCGAGCTTGGCAATCCGGCGATGGATACGATCGGGCTGTCGATGATGCGCCTTTCGCCGCATGTCGTAACGGCGCCGTACCGGACCACCGCGAACAATATTTACGCAGTTGTGAAAGGCTCAGGTGCGACGACAGTCGACGGCGAGCGCTTCGCATGGCAGCGTGGCGACGTGATCGCAGCACCCGCCTGGCGGCCTCATTGCCATGAGGCCGACGAGGATGCGCTGTTGTTGCGCGTCACCGACGAGCCGGTGATGCAGCGGCTTGGGTTTCACCGTGTCGAAGATGCGATGCAAGCGACGCACTAGAGCATGATCCGGAAAAGTGGACACCGGTTTTCCGAAAAGATCATGCTCCAACAAAATATTAGAGCGTCAATCGGCTCAGCTTGAAACGATTGCGCTCTAACGCGCGCGGTGCGCCTTCTCCAGCATCACGTGGATGCCTTTGGCGCCGTTCACCACCTGGGTCACGCGCAAATCTGCAGCGAGGCTGCACAGCGTATAGGCGTCCTCGCGCGATAGACCGGTGCGCGCGCAAATGAGCTTGATCATGTCGCGCAACGCGATCACCACCGCGTCGTCGAGATCGGGATCGAACGCCATGGTCATGACGTGCGTCGGCGTCTCGGCAAGCGGCCATTCAAGCGCCATGTCGTTGCGCACATGCAATTCGAAAGTGCCGACGAGGCCGGTCTCGATCGCGGTAATGCAGACTTCGCCGTCGCCCTGCACGCCGTGGCCGTCGCCCACCGAGAACAGCGCGCCGTCGACATGAATCGGCAGATAGAGCGTGGTGCCGGCGACCAGTTCCTTGTTGTCCATATTGCCGCCGTTGCGCCGCGGCGGCGGCGAGGCGACCGGTCCCCAGGTGCGCGGCGGCGCCACCACCATGACGCCGAAAAATGGCTTGAGCGCCAGTTCCAGGCCCCACGGCAGCCGACCGACCATGCGCTTGCGGTCGAGCGGAATGTGAATGAGACGCATTTCCTCGAAATCGTCCGGCAGCGCACCGGCAAGCGGCCGGATGGCGTTATAGCCCCAGTCGTAGTTGAGATCGATCGCCTTGATGCGGACCTCAAGCACCTGCCCGGCCTTGGCGCCGCGTACCGCAACCGGGCCGGTCATGATGTGCGGTCCAAGTCGCTGCGGCACCTTGGCGTGGATCGCGGTGAGCGCCGCGGGCACGACCAATCCCGTATCCGGTGGCGGGAGCGTCGACGGCGCACCCGACACCGTTGAGATTACGACTTCATCGCCCGGATCGACGGTCACAAGCGGCGCGAGCGTCGCGTCAAAAAAACCCCAGTGCACCGTATCGGGAGCAGCGTCCAAATGATGTGTCGCCATTCGCCCACCAATTCCCCGTTCAAGGTCCTCGATCGATCCGCGACGCCGCGTCATAAGCGGCGACTAGCCCCATCCTCTCGGCTGTGAGATCATTGCCGCCCGTCATCAGTCAATCGTGAACCCAACATCAATGCAAGCTGGCATCGGAGATACCGTACGCCGCAAGGAGGACTTGCGCCTCATCACCGGCCGCGGCTGCTACAGCGACGATTTTAATTTCCCTGATCAGGTCTATGGCGCGGTGGTGCGCTCGCCGCATGCGCATGCCTTGATTCGCGCGATCGACGTTAAAGCGGCCCGCGCCATGCCCGGCGTGCTTGCGGTGCTCACAGGCGCGGACGCACTCGCCGACGGGCTGACGCGAATTCCGCATCTCACCGCTGCCGGCACGCCGCCCGACATCGTACTCACCAATCGCGACGGCTCGCCGGTGTCGGCCGCGCCGCATTACGTGCTGCCGACCGATCGGGTCCGCCACGTCGGCACCGCGGTCGCCTTCGTGATCGCCGAAACGGTCGCGCAGGCCAAGGATGCAGCTGAAAAAGTCGTAGTCGAATACCAGCCGCTGCCGGCCGTGACCGACGCCAAGGTTGCCGTCGAACAAAATGCGCCGCGCCTGTATGACGATCTCCCAAACATCATGATCGACGCCGAGGTGGGCGATGCCGCGGCGACGGCGGATGTCTTCGCGCGCGCCGCCCATGTCACGCGGCTCGACACCTGGATTAATCGGGTCACCGGCGTGCCGATGGAGCCGCGCGCGGCGACCGGCATCTACGATGCGACGAGCGGACGCTACACGCTTTATGCCGGCTCGGGCGGCATCGTGCGCCAGAAAAAGGAAATCGCGGCGATCCTCGGCGTGCCGTTCGACAACGTGCGGGTCATCGCCCGCGAGATCGGCGGTAATTTCGGCACGCGTAACAGCTTCTTTCCCGAATTCGCGCTGGTGGTTTGGGGCGCGCGCCGCGTCGGCCGTCCGGTCAAATGGACGGCCGACCGCCACGAGGCCTTCGTCAGCGATTATATGGGCCGCGATCTCACCGTGTCCGCCGAACTTGCGCTCGACGCACAGGGGCGTTTCCTCGCGCTACGCTCGTCGAACCTCAGCAATGTCGGCGCGCATTCCGGTTCCTACGTGCCGCTGGTCAAGGGCGTGGGATTGGCGACGTCCGGCTACCGTATTCCGGTCTCGCACGTGCACGCGCGCGCCGTGCTGTCGACGACGATGTGCACGACGCCCTATCGCAGCGCCGGCCGCCCGGAAGTGATTTACGTGATCGAGCGGCTGATCGACAAAGCTGCGCTTGAGCACGGCTTCGATCGCGTGAGCTTGCGGCGGCGCAATCTCATTCCGCCCTCGGCATTCCCGTACAAAAATCCGCAAGGCATCACCTACGACAACGGCACCTATCGCGCGGTGATGGACCGCGCCATGGTGCTCGGCGACTGGCGCGGCTTCAAGAAGCGTCGCGCCGAGGCGCGCAAGCGCAAGCGGCGGCGCGGCATCGGGCTGTGCTGTTATCTCGAAACCACCGGCGGCTATCCGCGCGAGCGCGCCGACATCACGGTGCAGCCGCACGGCCGTGTCGACGTCGTGGTCGGCACGCTGTCGAGCGGCCAGAGCCACGAGACGACCTTTGCCCAATGCGTCGCCGAATGGCTCGGCGTGCCGTTCGATAATGTCGACGTCAACGAGAGCGACACCGACATCGTCAAGGAAGGCGGCGGCTCGCATTCCGCCCGCTCGATGCGGCTCGCCGGCATCGTCATGGGCAAGGCTGCCGACCTCGTCATCGAGAAGGGCAAGAAGATCGCCGCGCATATGCTGGAAACCGCCGAGGACGATATCGTCTTCGCCGCCGGCCGCTTCACCGTCAAGGGCACCGATCGCTCGGTCGGCATAGTCGAGGCTGCTGCGGCGGCCGCCGCCGACGGCAAAAGCCTGCCGGAAGATTTGCGCGGGCCGCTTGCCGCGACCGCCGACGAGACGATCAAGCAGCTCGGCTTTCCCTATGGCGCCCATGTCTGCGAAGTCGAGATCGACCCGCAAATCGGCGCGCTTGATCTCGTGCGCTACACCGCGGTCGACGATGTCGGCCGCGCCATCAATCCGATGGTGGTGCATGGCCAAACCCACGGCGGCGCCGCGCAAGGCATCGGCCAGGCGTTATGGGAGCTTTGCGCCTACGACGCCGATGGCCAATTGCTCTCCGCCTCGTTCATGGACTATGCCATGCCGCGCGCCGATCTGTTGCCGCCGTTCACCACCGATATCTCGGAAGTGCTCACGCCGACCAATCGGCTCGGCGTGCGCGGCGCCGGCGAAGGCGGCACCACCGGCGCGCTTGGCGCCGTGGTCAATGCCGTGGTCGATGCACTCGCCGAATTCGGCGTCACCCATATCGACATGCCGGTGACGCCGGAGAAGATCTGGAGGGCGATTTCAGACGGCGAAAAAGGGAGCCTAAAGCTTTCCCGCGAACGCATCGGCGATGAACTGATGCGTCATCGCGTAGGTGTAACGAGTTGCCGGCTCATCCCAGCCGGCGACGCCGGGAACGTCGGAGCCCTGGTCGGTATAGGCGTGCAAGACGCCGGAGAAGATCAGCATCTGCCATCTGGCGCCAGCGGCATCCATTTCGGCTTCGAACACGTCGCGATCGGCCTTCGGCGCCACCGGGTCGGGTGCGCCGTGCGCCACCAGGAGTTTTGCTTTCACCGCGCCCTTCTTCGCCGCTTGCGCGGTTTTCAGATCGCCGTGGATCGATACCGCCGCGGCGATATCGGCGCCGTCGCGCGCCAGCTCCAACACATTGCCGCCGCCGAAGCAGAAACCGACCGCGGCGCGGCGGCCATCGATCAGGTTGCGCTTCCCGGCCTCCGCGATCATCGCGTCATGGGCGGCGCGGATGCGCTTTCTTTGCTCGACCGCATTCTCGCGCAGCGGATTGGCGAGCTTCGCCGCCTCGCCGAAATCGACCGGGCGCGTTCCTTGCCCGTACATATCGGCAACGAACACGACATAACGATCGCCGGCCACGAGCTTGCCGCGCTCGATCGCCTGTTCGGTCATGCCCATCCAGTTCGGCGCCATCAGCACCGCCGGGCGCTTGCCGGAGACCTTTTCGTCGTAGATCAGCGCGCCCTCCGCGGTCAGCGCGCCCATGGGATATTTGATCTTTTCGGCAATCATGTGCTTCCTCCAGATTTGCAGGCAATTATAGTCTGGTATGCCGGAGCATGAACAAGACCATGTCCAAAGCCGCAAAAAAATCAAAAGCCAAGGCAAAGACGGAGGCCAAGCCCAAATCCAAGCCCAAGGCTGCAGTTCCGGCCGATACTCCGATCTATCTGACCGAGAAAGACGTCCGCCGGCTGGTCACCGTCAAAGATGCCATCGCAACGCTGGAAGAATTGTTCGCGACTTGGTCCGACCCCGCAACCGTCAACCTGCCGCGGCAGCGCGCGAACGCCGCCGGTGGCGCGTTCAATCTGATGGGCGCGGCCTGGGGCGCCAAATCGCTGTTCGGGCTAAAGGCCTATTATGCCGGCGGTCACGGCGCGCGCTTTCACGTGCTGCTCTATTCGGCGACCGACGGCAAGCTCAAAGCGATGATCGAGTCCGATCATCTCGGCCGAATGCGCACCGGCGCGGCGAGCGGGCTCGCGACGAAACTCCTGGCCAAGCCCGACGCTCGCACGCTCGGCGTCATCGGCACCGGCCATCAGGCGTTGACGCAAGTTGCCGCGGTCTGCGCGGTGCGGAGCATCGCCGATGTCCATGTGTTCAGTCCCACGGTCGAACATCGCGAAGATTTTGCGCGCCGGATCGAGCGCGAGCTTGGCGTCGCCGCGCAACCGGCGGCGTCGGCAGAGGCCGCCGTCGCCGCCGCCGACGTTGTCATTACGATCACCAAATCGGCGGAGCCGGTGCTGCGCGCGAACTGGCTCAAATCCGGCGTACACGTCAATGCCGCCGGCGCCAATGCGGCGGCGCGGCGCGAAGTCGACAGCGAGACGGTGCTGCGCTCGACGGTGCGGGCGACCGATCAGATCGAGCAGGCGCGACTAGAAGCCGGCGAATACCGCGACCTCATCGCCGCCGGCCGGCTGACTTGGCAGGACATCGTTGAGCTCGGCGATATCGTGACCGGAAAGGCTATCGGGCGCCGCGGGCCGGCCGACATCACGCTGTTCAAGTCGCTCGGCATCGCGCTCGAAGATATCGCTTTCGCCGATCAGATCTGCCGCCGCGCGGCGGAGCGCGGGATCGGCCAGCCGATGCCATAATGGAGCCAGTCTTACGCCGCCAGCATCTTTTGCACTTCGTTGACCAGTTCGCGCAGATGGATCGGCTTCGACAGCACCTTGGCATGCTTTGGCGCGCTCGAATCGGAGTTGAGCGCCACCGCGGCGAAGCCGGTGATGAACATGATCTTGATGTCCGGATCGAGCTCGGCCGCGCGGCGCGCCAATTCTATCCCGTCCATCTCCGGCATGACGATATCGGTGAGCAGGAGTTCGAACGGCTCCTCGCGCAGCCGCTGGTATGCGGATAGGCCGTTGTCGTAGGAAATCACCTCGAAGCCGGCATTTTGCAGCGCCTTGACCAGGAAACGCCGCATGTCGATGTCGTCTTCAGCAAGCAGGATTTTTGACATGATAACTCAAACCCGGCTTACGCGCCGGCCCCCTCCATTCCATAAGCCGGATGGCCGGTAAACATCGAGTGAAAGAAGGCCAGATAACCGTGGCCGTAAGTGGTCTTGGCAAGCCCCAACAGCTATGGACAATAGCCGCAGGCGCACGCTAGGGAACGGAGCCCGGGTAACGAGTCTCAAGGAACTCCCGCCAGGCGTCATGTTGGAAATCCAGGACGAATTCGATCCCCCATTCGAGGCCATGGAGCCGCCGGCGTGCCGCGGCCCGTTATTGTTCAATTCGCCCCATAGCGGGCGCGTCTATCCCCGCGAGTTCCTGCTGACCTCACGACTCGATCTGGCGACGCTGCGCCGCTCCGAGGACAGTTTCGTCGGCGAATTGATCGAGGGCGTCGCCGCGCGCGGTTTCCCGATTATGCGGGCGCATTTCCCGCGCTGTTATGTCGACGTCAACCGCGAGCCCTATGAACTCGACCCGCGGATGTTCGACGGCCGGCTGCCGTCGTTCGCCAATACCCGCTCGATGCGGGTCGCCGGCGGGCTTGGCACGGTGGCGCGCGTCGTCGGCGATGCCCAGGAAATCTACGACCAACGCATTTCGGTCGCCGAAGCGCTGCGGCGGATCGATGGCCTTTACAAGCCCTACCATCGCACCTTGCGGCGCGTATTCATGCGGCTGCAACGCGACTTTGGCGCCGCCATCCTGATCGACTGCCATTCCATGCCGTCCTCGACCGGCGGTCGCGACGAGCGGCCGCGCGCCGACCTGGTGCTCGGCGATCGCTACGGCACCAGTTGCGTCGCGGTGGTCGCCGAGGCGATCGAACAATGCATGCGCGGCTTCGGTTATTCGGTCAGCCGCAACAAGCCCTATGCCGGCGGGTTCATCACCGAGCACTACGGCAATCCGACCACCGGCCTGCACGCCATCCAGCTCGAGATCAATCGTGCGCTCTATATGGACGAGCGGCGCTACGAACGTTCGACTTCGTTCGCAAAGCTCGCCGGCGAGTTCGAATTGCTGGCCGACTGTCTCGCCGGTATCCCGGTCGAGGAATTGCGGCCGTATCGGGCGGCGGCTGAATAGCGACGAATTCCTCGGCGAAGAAAAAGGGCCGCTCACCATGCGGGAGCGGCCCAAGTCTAGGGAGGAAACGCCCAAGGAGGGCGACGGTAACGGGAGGGAACCTCTCGCTACCGCACTGCAACAACATACACCGCGTCGCACAAAATACAAGTCCCATTGACCTATCTGGCTGGAGTTTTTCCCAGGAATTTGCCGCAAATTTAGCAGTCTGCCGTTTGCCGCGAGGCACCTGCTTCGGTGTCTCAAAATAAATCACTTTATTTCAGTGGCTTATGCCAGTGTTCCGGGTGTGCATAAAATTACATCAGCCCGCTCCGCGAGGATGCCCTTGCGAGCGCATCACTTTTGCATAGTCGATTAACTACGGAGCGTTGCCGCGCGGTCACGCCCCGATTGCCGTCGGCGCAGGCGTTCGGTACGTGAAACCGGGAAATTCCGAGGCAGGATATGACGGCCATCGACTTCGCGGCATTCGTGGACGAACTGGCCGCCATTTCCGGCGAGACGATTCGCCCGTTCTTCCGCAGCGCGCTCGGCGTCGAAAACAAAAGCCGCTCCGGCGGCTTCGATCCGGTCACCGCCGCCGATCGCGCCGCCGAGGCGGCCATGCGTACGCTGATCAAGCGGACGTTTCCCGAGCACGGCGTGATCGGCGAGGAATTCGGCGCCGACCGGCCGGACGCCGAATATGTCTGGGTGCTCGATCCGATTGACGGCACCAAATCTTTCATCTGCGGCATGCCCGCCTGGGGCACCTTGATCGCGCTCACTCGGCGCGGCGAGCCGATCTACGGCATGATGCATCAGCCGTTCACCCGCGAGCATTTCTCCGGCGACAGCCGCGGTGCGCGCTATCGCGGACCGGCCGGCGATCGCGATTTGCGCGTGCGCGCCTGCGCTACGCTGCCGGACGCGGTGCTGTGCACGACAAGCCCGCTTCTCATGAACGCGGCCGATCGGCAATGTTTCGGCCGCGTCGAAAACAGAGTACGGCTGTCGCGCTACGGTGGCGATTGCTACGCCTATTGCGTGCTGGCCGCCGGCCATATCGACCTCGTCATCGAGACCGAACTCAAGCCGCATGACGTGCTGCCGTTGATCCCAATCATCGAAGGCGCAGGCGGTATCATCACAACCTGGGAAAGCGGCCGGCCGCATGACGGCGGCCGCATCGTCGCCGCCGGCGACAAGCGCGTGCACGCGCAAGCGCTGGAAGTGTTGACGGGCTGACGGATCCACTGCCCGCTCATCCGCGCGCAAGCGGCGACCCAGCTGCGGGATTCCCGCGTTCGCGGGAATGAGCGGTGAATGTCCGCAGCCAACTGCGAATGCGCGTTCGGTCAGTAAAGCGGCGTGCCGGGAACGAAGGCGTCGAACGCCGCCCAGAATTGCGCGCGAAATCGGTCCTGCTCCATCAAAATCTCGTGATGAGCGCCGACGATGACGAGATGCGAACCGGCGCGCAGCATGCTGGCAAAGTCCTCGATCGCCGCATTCGACACCACGGCGTCATTGCCGCCGGCGACGATCAGCATCGGCTGGCGGATGCGCCCTGGATAAGAGCGCTCGCGCATCGCCCGCATTGAGCGGAAGGCCGAGTTCATCCAGGCCACTGTCGGCGCGCCGACCGAAAGCGCCGGCTCTGCTTCGATGATTGCGGCGTTGCGCGCATAGCGCACCGGATCGGAGGTCAGAATGTTGCCGACGAATGGCCGCGTTTCAACAATGCTAGTGTCGGTCTTCGGAACGTACATGGTTCCGAAGCCCGCCATCCGCAGCGCACGCACGATGAACGGGCCGGCGCCCCTCGCGTAATCGACGCCGCCGAGCTTGATCAACGGCGCGGTCAACACCATGCGGTCGAACCAGCGATGACCGCGATGCGCGGAGCGGAGCAGCACCGCCGCGCCGGTGGAATGCCCGATGGCGAAAATCGGCGGCGGGCAATCCGGCAAAACGATATCGCGCACGAACGTCTCGAGATCGCTGTCGTATTCGGCGAAATCGCGGACGTAACTCTTGCGGCGGTCGCTGAGCGCGCGGTCGGAAAGCCCCTGGCCGCGCCAATCGAGGGCCGCGACGGCGAAGCCACGCGCGCGCAGATCGCGCACCGTCTCGAAATATTTTTCGATCCACTCGGCGCGGCCCTGAAAAATGCACACCGTGCCGCGGCGGCCGGCCGGCGGCTGCCAGCGGGCAAAACGCAAGGCGACGCCGTCCGGCGTTTTGAGCGTGCCGACGATGTAATTGTCCGGAACGGGATTGGCGGGAATCGAGACGAGTTTCATTGCGCCGCTGACTGAGGCTTTTGCTGTGCGCTTATAGCAGCATCGAGTTGACCGTCATCCGCCGGCACCGCCGAGCTTGCCGCGGCGCGCGGCGCGACCCGCATCGGCGGCCGGCCAGCTTTATCTTATATTTCAGTACCTTATTTCCCCCTTGCGAGGCCGCAAGGCCAACCCATATCGACAATGTGCAGGCCAGTTCGGGCTGCACAGTCCAAGGTTCGGCCCATCCGGGCGAACCAACCGCATGTCGCTTCACAAGGAGGATATGCCATGCGAACTTTCGATCTATCACCCCTTTATCGTTCCACCGTCGGCTTCGACCGGCTGTTCTCGCTGCTCGATCAGGGCCTCGAGGGCACCACGCCCGGTTATCCGCCCTACAATATCGAGCGGACCGGGGATAACGAGTACCGCGTCTCCGTTGCGGTCGCCGGCTTCAACGAGCCGGAACTCTCGGTCGTAGCCAAAGAGAACACGCTGACCATCCGCGGCGAGAAAAACGCCAAGGAGGAAGGCACCCGCGGCGAAGTGCTCTATCAGGGCATTGCGGCGCGCACCTTCGAGCGCGTGTTCCAGCTCGCCGACTTTGTCCAGGTCAAGGGCGCGAGCCTCGAAAACGGTCTTCTGCACGTCGACCTCGTGCGTGAGATCCCCGAGGCGAAAAAGCCGCGTTCGATCCCGATCAACGGCAAGGGCAACGGCGCCACGGTGATCGAGAGCCAGAAGGCTGCGTAAGTCGCCTTCGGTTTGTGGACGATAAAGCGCCCCGGTATTCCGGGGCGCTTTTGATTTGTATACTCATGCCCCGCGTTCTCGCGCCCGACCATTGCTGTTCCATTTCGCCGGCGTCACAGCCACCCTGGCGGTTTCTGGCAAAGGTCACCCGCGGGAATCGGCGGATTCACGCCGCGGCTGCACGGACGAGCGGCTGATATTCTAGCTGGGCGGAAACATGGCAAGCCCGGTTCCAGCCCGGATGTAGCCGTCACCGATGGCGGTCAGCAATCCTCGTATCCTGTCGATCGAATTATCGATCAAGCCCGGCGGTTCGCCGGCCGCAAGCTCGCGCTTGAGTTCAAGGAGGGCTTGGTTGGCGTAATCGACACGCCGCGCCAAGACCGTCGCAACGTAAAGCAACGCGACCGGGTCTTGCGCCAGTAACGCGCCGGCCTCGGCGACATGAAACTGCGAGGATTGCAGCGTACGCACATCCGCAGTGTGCGGTTGATCCAAGAGCGCAGAAAGCTCGCCGAAGATCGCGCCGGGCTCCGCCACCGTGGCGATCGCGGTGCCGCCCTTGACGACGCTGACCGCGCCGCTTTTGAGAATGAGCAGTTGCCCGGTTCTGCCACCTTCAGCGAACACGGTCTCGCCGGCGCCGTAGCTGGCGAGCGGCAGCGCGGCAAGCCTTTCTTGCCAAGTTTCGGCTTCGTCGATCGGCGGCACGGTCAGCTTCCCCGTTGCTTCGGTCTATTAACCATGACCTTTCGAAAAATACCACGAGCATAAACGCAGTTGCAAAGAACTTGGCATCATCTCCGCCAAGCCTTGGCCGACCAAATCGAATGATTGCCGCGCGCTATCCGAGAAATTTTGCGATTGCATCGACGACGCGGTCTTGCTGCTCGAGATGCGGCAAATGCCCGGCCTCGCCGATAAGTTCGATCCGCGCGCCGGCAATGCGTTGGGCGAACTCGCGCGCATAGACCGGCGCGATGATGCGGTCGGCATCGCCCCAGACGATCAGCGTCGGCGCGGCAATACGATGGCTGCGCCGCTTCAAACCGCGGTCGGCGATCGGCCAGACGAATTTTCCGGTGCAGGCTTGGGCCCAGACGAATTGGGACAGCGTATCGACGCGTTGCTTCGATTCGGCCGGAACGTCGAAGAACCGCCGCGCCGCCGCGCCGTCCGGATCGGCAAACAGCGCGGGCTTGCGCGCGGCCTCGCTGAGGATCATCCAATTTTGCACCGGGTAATCGTCGCGCCACAAACCGACCGGGTCGATCAGAACGAGCCGGCTCACCGATCGCGGCGCTGCCGCGGCGATTTCGGCGGCAAGGAGTCCGCCGAACGAATGGCCTACGAGTGCGGGCGAGGACAGTTCAAGCTTGTCGAACAGTTCGCCGTAACAGACGACCAGATCGTGCCAGCCATCGAGCGCATGCACTGAATTCGGATCGCCCTGGCTGGTGCCCGGGAATTTCGGCGCCAAAACCGTATGGCCGTCGGCGAGGCGCGCCACGAATGCGCGATCGGGAGTGAGACCCCACGGACCGTGCAGATAGACGAGCGGCGGCCCGGAGCCGGTGATCTCGATCTCGGTGTCGATCTCGTCCTGCCAGAGCTTGATCCGGCGCATTTGCGGGGGAGCCATACCGGTCTCCCGCCTTTAGGACGCTGCGGCCGGTTGAGCGACCTGCTCACCAATTTTGGCGGCGGCGGGACGCTTGGCGCGAAGCCGCGCCGGCCACCACCGGTCCTCGTAGTTGTCGTCCCACTGATCCTTGAGATACGGCAGCACTTCACGCGCGAACAGATCGATATTGTTTTTGCACACCTCCGTCGGCATCGAGCCGAAGTGCAACAGCGCCAAAAGATGCCCCATGTGCAGCTCCCGGATGCCGTCGAGCAATTGTTCGCGCACGGTCTTCGGGCTGCCGACCACGACAAAGCCGCGCGCGTAGAAATCCTTGGCCTTGAGCTCGCGCAGCTTGATTTCGGCGCGCGGATTGTGCTGCAGCGCCTGCACCATGGAATCGTATTCGAGGCAGCCCGGGATCGCCTGATAATAGGGCGGCGTATAGAGCAATTTGTGGAAGAAATATTCGGCGTGCTTCGCGTAGAGATCCTCAGCCTCTGCGTCGGTCGGCGCGACCCCGATCAATTGCAGAAAGCTGAACCGATAAGGGTTGTCGTCGCGCCCTTTGCGCGCCGCCAGGTCCCAATAACGGTCGGCCACCTGCTTGGCATTCTTGGCGCCGTAATAGCTGAGATGACAGAAGCAATGGTCGTGCTCGACGACGTAGTCCGCCGTCGCGGAAATGCCGGCGCCCGGAATCCACACCGGCGGATGCGGCTGCTGAATTGGCCGCGGCCAGAGATTTACCATGCCGAGCTGATAGTGCTTGCTGTTCCAGGCAAAGATATCCCGCGCCGACCAAGCCTTGATGACGAGCGCCAAGGCCTCACGATAGCGCTCGCGTTGCTCGATCGGGACGACGGCGTTTGAGATCGTGGCATCGCTCGGCAGGCCGGTGGGAAAACCGGCAACGAGCCGGCCGCCGCTGATGCAGTCAAGCATCGCATATTCCTCGGCGATGCGCGTCGGCGGCGTGGTCGAGGGCAGCGTCGAGCCGAGCTGGATGATGGCGACGTTCTGGCCGTTGGTCTGTTTCGCCAACACCGCGCCCATGATGCTCGGGTTGGCCATGAAGCCATAGACATTCTGGTGATGCTGGTTGGTGCACAGGCCGTGAAAGCCGGCCTTGGCGGCATAGAGCAATTCGTCGAGCGTTGCGTTGTAATATGTGCCGACTTTTTCGGAATCGGCGACGTCGAACCACAAGGGATCGATGAAAGCCGACTTGTAGCGCAGATCGAAATCGTCCGGCAGGTCGCGATACGGCATCAGATGAAACATGCAAACTTTCACGGCGGCCTCCCGGCAACTGCATCCGCAAGGATGCGCGAATGCGTAGCCATGCTACGCTCGCAGCATGGTCCCGCAAAGTGGACGCGGCGCCCACGTCAATTATTGATGGTCAGGGTGGAGGGCGCCTTGCTCGGCTTTGCCGGAGCGGGCGCTGGCGGCGCTGTACCTGCGGCGGGAGCATTTGCCGTCGCTGCCACGTCCGGCTTCGCCATCGTTTCCGCTTTGGAATCGATCACGGCAGTGGGCTTGGCCGCCTCGGCCGGCTGGCGCGAGGCGAGCTGCGGCGGCCGCGGACGCGGCAGCGGCGGAACGGTCACACCTGTGGCCGGACGCGCGACGTTCGGCGCGCCGGGCTTAATGGAGTTATTGGATTCCCGCGGTTGCGCGTCGGGCGGCGGCATCATGCCGACGCGGCCATAGGGTCCGGATCCATCGAACTCTGGACCAGAGGGCCCGGGACCGTAAGGACCAGCACCGTAAGGCTCGGAGCCATAGGTTCCGCCATAAGCTCCGCCATAGGGACCGTCATAATTTCCAGGACCCGGAACGATGCGGTTGGCATCGCGGATGGCGCCGGTGCGCGCGTCGAGCACGACGCGCATGAGAATGCCGCGATAGTCGGTCGCGCGCGCCACATAAACCGTCCCTTCGCGCAATGGCGGCGCCAGCGGATCGAACCCTGCCGAACGCAGCGTGTGCATGATCTCGTAGGACGATACGAAGCCGGGTGGTGGCGGCTGGACTGCCGCTTGCGCTGGACGTGGCAGGCTTTGCGGCGGCGGAACCTGGGCCTTGCCTGACGCTATCGTCGCCAGCAGCAAAGCAATGGCAGTTCCGGTTATTCGCAGACGCACGACCGACGCGCCTCCCCACCCGACCGGCTTACAATACCGCCGCTACGGTCGGCTGCAATTGGGGCGGCGCTTGGGCGCAATCGGGACTTTCATCGTGCGGGACGCTCGGCCGCGGCGTCGCTTGGCGGATTACGTGCACAGTCCGACAAAGCGCTCGATATCGTCATCTTCGGTCGCAAATGACGTAACCAAGCGCACCAGTACATTGCCGGCGCCGATATCGAGGCTTGCGCTCGAACGCACATAATATGTCGCGCCGGCGGCTTTAAGCTTGCCGTCGAGCGCGTGCGGGATCGCGACAAAGACCAGATTGGCTTCGACCGGAAAGAGCGGTTTGAGGCCTACCGCGGCGAGGCCTGCCGCCAGGCGATCGGCCATTGCATTGGCGTAGCGCGCCAGCGTGAGCCAGCGATCGTCGGCGAGATAGGCCAGAAACTGCGCGGCGATGAAGCGGTGCTTTGACAAAAGATGCCCGGCGCGCTTCCTTCGCTCGCCCATATAGGCGGCCCGCGCCGGATCGAAGATCACCACGGCTTCGGCCGCCAGCGCGCCGCCCTTGGTGGCGCCGAGCGACAGCACATCGACACCAGAGCGCCAGGTCAGCTGCGCCGGCGTTGCGTTCAGCCGAACGAGCGCGTTGGCGAAACGCGCGCCATCCATGTGCACCGCCATCGCGCGCGCATGCGCGATCTCGCAGAGCGCCGCAATTTCATCGGTCCGGTAAATGGTGCCGGCTTCGCTCGCTTGCGTGATCGACAACGCCGCCGGCACCATCTGATGCGGGCTGTGGCCGCCATAGCCGGCGAGCGCGGTTTGCAGCGTTGCCGCGGCGATCTTGGCGCCGTCGCCGGACAAGCCGACCAGTTTCAGCCCGTGGCCAAAGAATTCCGGCGCGCCGCATTCGTCGGTCGCGATGTGAGACTCGGCATGGCAAAACACGGCGCCCCACGGCGGCGAGACCTGCGCCAAAGCCAACGCATTCGCCGCCGTGCCGGTCGGCACCAGGAACACCGCGACCTCGCGCTCGAAAATCTCCGGGAGCCGCCGCTCAACCGCTTGTGTCCAATCGTCATTGCCGTAGCCGCGGGCATAGCCGCAATTGGCTTCGGCAATGGCGTCGAGAATGGCGGGTGCGATGCCCGCCGTGTTGTCGCTGGCGAAATTCACTTTCGAGAAAGCGCGGCCGAGACTGCGCCCATCCGGCTAGGCCTGCCTTCGATAAAGCGTCCGCACCACCCAATCGAGCGAGATCGGGCCGGGGCCGCAGGTCATCAGCACCAAAAGCACTGCGCCCCAATAGGCGTGGATCGTCCATAACGTGCCGGGCACGAAGTAAGCCTCCAGCAGAACTGTTGCGATCAGCAACAGCGCCGCGGCAATGCGGGTGCCAAATCCGATAACGAGGCAGATCGGCAGGATGAATTCGCCTAGGACGAAACAATGGGCGATAAATGCTGAAGACACCGCGCCGTCCGGAAATAGCTTGGCGAAGGCGGCAAGCACCTTATCGATGGCCTGCGCGGGGAGAGTCACCGTGTAGCCGGGTTCCGCGAATAAAGTCGGGCCGACGATCTTCGTCTGGCCGGCCAGGAATATGTCCCGCGCCACGAGCAGCCGCAGGATGATGGCGACCAGGGTGTAGGGAACGATGCCGCAAAGGGCGACGATACGGTCGATCGCGTGAGTCGCAACCCAATGCGTCCCACGCGGTTCGTAGTAACCGACGAAGCTGGCCATGCCACCCCTCCTTCCGTTGACGCTTGACGCATCGAGACCCTGCTCGACGATTCGAGCGCATGTTGCCCGGCAAATCCCAGCACTTTCGGTGCGCAACCTATGGCTCAGGCCCACGCATAAGGTCAATGCGCGCCGGGTGCGGGCTAGCTTATTCCTTGCGTGTTTTGCGATGATTGCTCCGCGTCAGCCGCGCTCGCGAAGCCGCAGAGGCTGATGAACGGTCATTTGGACGTCTTCATTCCCGTCAAATCTCGCGAAGCGAGCATGGTTAGCCATTGCGCGAAAACGCGTCCCATGATCCACTTAAGCTACGTAATGTTCGCAAAATCGGCGGCGACCGGGGCCACGTAGCGCCTTTCGTCCCCCTTTTTCTCTCGACCCCTGATGCCCGGGAGCGAAAGGAAGGGATGGACGCTTGTGTTGGGTTGCAGAATTTGCCATGTTCTGTATAGGACAGCATTGCTGTCCCAATTGGCGACCCACTAAGCGCGGTCGGAAAATCCGACGAGACGCCAGGGCCAGCCGCTGGTGGCGAGGGCGCGCCGGGCGGCGGCAAGAACAAGCAACCAGCAGCCGTATAAGCGGCACAAAGGTTGCCTCCAAGAAGAGAAACTCGCCCTTGGGCGCAAGCTCCGTTCGTCCCAACTGTCGTGCGTGAGGACGTGAGGAAGGAGCGCAGAGGTGGATTGTCGGAGCCCCGATGCCCCGCATGCGTCGGGATGCCGGGAGGATCGCGAGTAGGACGATGAACGCGTCAGGTTTCGGCCTGTTTGATCCGGCGCTGGAAAAGGATTCCTGCGGGGTTGGATTTATTGCCGACATCAAGGGGCGCAAATCGCACCAGATCGTCGAAGACGCGTTGACGATTCTGCTTAATCTCGAGCACCGCGGCGCGGTCGGCGCCGATCCGCGCGCCGGCGACGGCGCCGGCATTCTGGTGCAAACTCCGCACAAATTTCTCGCCAAGAAAGCCGCCGAGCTCGGCATCAAGCTGCCGAAACCAGGCGAGTATGCGGTCGGCGCGCTGTTCATGCCGCACGACGCGGCGTGGCGGCAAGAGATCATGGACGCTTACGCGGCCGCCGCCGAACGCGAGGGCATGAAAATTCTCGGCTGGCGCGACCTGCCGACCGACAATTCGACGCTTGGCGAATCGGTGAAGCCGACCGAGCCGATGCATAAGCAGGTGTTCATTGCGCGTAATCCGGCGACCAAGTCGGAGGACGAGTTCGAGCGACGGCTCTACATCCTGCGCAAAACCATCTCCGGCGACCTTTACAGCAAACGCGGCCGCAGCACATCGAACTATTACCCGGTGTCGATCTCGTGCCGCACGCTGATCTACAAGGGCATGTTCCTCGCCGATCAGCTCGGCACTTATTATCCCGATCTGCGCGATCCGGACTTTGAGAGCGCCCTCGCGCTGGTGCACCAGCGCTTCTCGACCAATACGTTTCCGACCTGGTCGCTGGCGCATCCCTACCGCATGATCGCGCATAACGGCGAGATCAACACGCTGCGCGGCAACAACAACTGGATGGCGGCGCGCCAAGCCACCGTCTCATCGCCGAAATTCGGCGACGACATCGCCAAGCTTTGGCCGATTTCCTACGAAGGCCAGTCCGACACCGCCTGCTTCGACAACGCGCTCGAGTTCCTGACCATGGGCGGCTATTCGTTGGCGCACGCGATGATGATGATGATTCCGGAGGCCTGGGCCGGCAATCAGCTAATGAACGAACAGCGCCGCGCCTTCTACGAATACAACGCCGCGCTGATGGAGCCGTGGGACGGCCCGGCGGCGATCGCCTTCACCAACGGAAGGCAGATCGGCGCAACGCTTGACCGCAACGGCCTACGCCCGGCGCGCTATGTCGTCACCCGCGACAACCGCATTATCATGGCCTCGGAAGTCGGCGTGCTGCCGGTGCGGGAAGAAGACATTGTCGTAAAGTGGCGGCTGCAGCCGGGCAAGATGCTGTTGGTCGATCTCGATCAGGGCCGGCTCATTCCCGACGAGGAGCTCAAGTCGCAATTGGCGCAGAGTCATCCCTATAAGAAATGGCTTGAGCGGACCCAGATCGTTCTGGAGGACTTAAAGGAAACCTCCGCAGCGGCGCCGATCTCGAACCTGTCGCTGCTCGATCGTCAGCAGATGTTCGGTTACACCCAGGAAGACCTGAAAATCCTGATGACGCCGATGGGAACGACCGGCGAGGAAGCGGTTGGCTCGATGGGCAACGACGTGCCGATCTCGGCGCTGTCGGATCGGCCGAAGCTCTTATTCACCTACTTCAAGCAGAACTTCGCGCAGGTGACCAATCCGCCGATCGACCCGATCCGCGAGGAACTGGTCATGAGCCTCGTCTCCATCATCGGGCCGCGGCCGAACCTGTTCGATCTCGAAGGCACTTCGAAAACCAAGCGTCTCGAAGTCCATCAGCCTATCCTCACCAACGCCAACCTGGAAAAGATCCGCTCGATTTCGGAAGTCGGCCACGACCACTTTAAATCGCGCACGCTCGATTCGACCTGGCCTGCGGAAGCCGGCGCGGACGGGATGGCCGAAGCCATCGATGCGTTATGCGGACGCGCCGAGATCGCCGTGCGCGACGGCATCAACATCGTCATCCTATCCGACCGCCGCGCCAGCGCCGACCGCATCCCCATTCCGTCGCTGCTCGCCTGCGCCGCCGTGCATCATCATCTCATTCGCGAGGGCTTGCGCACCTCGGTCGGCATCGTGGTGGAGTTGGCCGAGCCGCGCGAAGTGCACCATTTCGCTTGCCTCGCCGGCTACGGCGCCGAGGCGATCAATCCCTATCTCGCCTTCGAGACGCTAGTGGCGATGAAGAACGAGCTGCCGCAAAAGCTCGACGAGAAGGAAATCATCAAGCGCTACATCAAGTCGATCGACAAGGGACTGCTCAAGGTGATGTCGAAGATGGGCATCTCGACCTACCAGTCCTACTGCGGTGCGCAGATCTTCGACGCGGTCGGCTTAAAATCCGACTTCGTCGCTAAATATTTCACCGGCACCGCCACCCGCATCGAGGGCGTCGGGCTCGCCGAGATTGCCGAAGAGACGGTGCGCCGGCATCGCGACGCGTTTTCCGACGCCCCGATCTACCGTTCGATGCTGGACGTCGGCGGCGACTATGCGGTGCGGGTGCGCGGCGAGGACCACGTCTGGAACGCGGCGACGGTCGCCGCGCTGCAGCACGCCGTGCGCGGCAATTCCTACGAAAAATACCGGCAATATGCCCACATCATCAACGAACAGTCGGAGCACCTGGTCACCATCCGCGGTCTATTCCGTATCAAGTCGGCGGCGGAGGACGCGCGCAAGCCGGTGCCGATCGAGGAGGTCGAGCCGGCGAAAAACATTGTCAAGCGCTTCTCGACCGGCGCCATGTCGTTCGGCTCGATCTCGCGCGAGGCGCACACCACGCTCGCCTTAGCCATGAACAGAATTGGCGGCAAATCGAATACCGGCGAGGGCGGCGAGGAAGCCGACCGCTTCAAGCCGCTGCCCAACGGCGACTCCATGCGCTCGGCGATCAAGCAGGTGGCATCGGGCCGCTTCGGCGTTACCGCCGAATATCTCGTCAACGCCGACATGATGCAGATTAAGATCGCTCAAGGCGCCAAGCCCGGCGAAGGCGGCCAATTGCCGGGATACAAGGTCGACAAGGTCATCGCCAAAGTGCGCCACTCGACGCCCGGCGTCGGACTGATTTCGCCACCGCCGCACCACGACATCTATTCGATCGAGGATCTGGCGCAGCTCATCTTCGACCTGAAAAACGTCAATCCCGACGGCGACGTCTCGGTCAAGCTCGTCTCCGAAGTCGGCGTCGGCACGGTTGCCGCCGGCGTGTCGAAGGCGCGTTCCGATCACGTCACCATCGCCGGCTACGAAGGCGGCACCGGCGCCTCGCCGCTCACCTCGATCAAACATGCCGGCTCGCCATGGGAGATCGGGCTTGCCGAGACCCACCAGACGCTGGTCGCCAACCGCCTGCGCGGACGGATTGCCGTTCAAGTCGACGGCGGCATCCGGACCGGACGCGACGTGGTCGTCGGCGCGCTTCTTGGCGCCGACGAGTTCGGTTTCTCGACCGCGCCCTTGATCGCCGCCGGTTGTGTCATGATGCGCAAGTGCCATCTCAACACCTGCCCGGTCGGCGTCGCCACCCAGGATCCGGTGCTGCGCAAGCGCTTCACCGGCCAGCCCGAGCACGTCATCAATTATTTCTTCTTCGTCGCCGAGGAAGTGCGCGAACTTATGGCCGCGATGGGCTATCGCAGCTTCTCCGAGATGATCGGCCAGATGCAGATGCTCGACGAACGCAAGCTCGTCGACCACTGGAAGGCCCGCGGGCTCGATTTCTCCAAGCTGTTCATGAAGCCCGTGGTGTCGCCCGAAGTTGCGCTGTTCAATTGCGAGGAACAAGATCACAAGATCCACGATATCCTCGACCGCAAGCTGATCGCGCAATCGCAAGGCGCGCTCGAGCGCGGCTCGCCGGTGCGGATGAGCTTCCCGATCAGAAACGTGGACCGCACCGTCGGCGCCATGCTGTCGGGCGAGATCGCCAAGCGTTACGGCCATGATGGCCTACCGCACGACACCATCGTGGCCCGCTTTACCGGCACCGCCGGGCAAAGTTTCGGCGCGTTCCTTGCCCGTGGCGTTTCATTCGAGCTCGAGGGCGATACCAACGACTATGTCGGCAAGGGGCTGTCCGGCGGCCGCCTCGTGGTGCGTCCGTCCGCGGCGTCCGGCATTGTGCCGGAACAGTCGATTATCGTCGGCAATACAGTGCTGTACGGCGCCATTGCTGGCGAGTGCTATTTCCGCGGCGTCGCCGGCGAGCGCTTCGCCGTGCGCAATTCGGGCGCCATTGCCGTCATCGAAGGCGCCGGCGACCATTGCTGTGAATACATGACTGGCGGCGTGGTGGTGGTGCTCGGAATGACCGGCCGCAACTTCGCCGCCGGCATGTCGGGCGGCATCGCCTACGTGCTCGATGACGACGGCACATTCGCCTCGCGCTGCAATCTTGCCATGGTCGAGCTCGAACCGATGCCCGGCGAGGAAGACATCAACGCCAAAATCTTTCACCACGCGCGCGACCTCGAAGCGCATGGCATGGTCGACATCATGTCGGATATGAGCCGCTTCGACGGGCATCGGCTGCATCATCTGATTTCGCGTCACGTGCGCTTTACCGGCTCGGCCATCGCCGCCAAGATTCTGGCCGAGTGGAAAACCTGGTATCCGAAGTTCCGCAAGGTGATGCCGGTCGAGTATCGCCGCGCGCTCAACGAACTCAAGGCCGCGGCGATCGCGGCGGAATAGAGCATGATCCCGAAAAGCGGATACCGATTTTCGGCAAAGATCGAGCTCGACAAAATCTAGAGCGCGCAGTGGGCAAGATCACCGGCTTTCTCGAATTCCAGCGCGAGGATCGTGACTACGAGCCGATCGCCGAACGCATCCATCACTGGCGCGAATTCGTCCTGCCGCTGCCGGAAAAAGATTACGTTACCCAGGCCGCGCGCTGCATGAATTGCGGCGTGCCCTATTGCATGGGCACCGGCTCAGTCGCGCCCGGCTCGCCGGGCTGTCCGGTCAATAACCAGATCCCGGATTGGAACGACCTCGTCTATGGCGGCAATTGGGATGAGGCGGCGCGGAATCTGCATTCGACCAACAATTTTCCGGAAGTCACCGGGCGGGTCTGCCCGGCGCCGTGCGAAGCCTCCTGCACGCTCAACATCAACGACAATCCGGTCACTATCAAATCGATCGAATGCGCGATTGCCGACCGCGCCGTCGCGGCAGGACTCAAGCCGGAGCCGCCGGCCGTGTGGACCGGCAAGAAGATCGCCGTGGTCGGTTCCGGGCCGGCCGGAATGGCTTGCGCGCAGCAGCTCGCCCGCGTCGGCCACGCGGTTCACGTATATGAGCGTTGGGCGAGGGCCGGCGGGCTCCTGCGCTACGGCATTCCCGACTTCAAAATGGAGAAGCATCACGTCGACCGCCGCGTCGCCCAGATGGAGGCGGAGGGCGTCGTGTTCCATTACGGCGCCCATATCGGCGTCAACGTGCCGGCCGACAAATTGCTGAAAGACCACGACGCGGTGGTGCTGACCGGCGGCGCCGAAAAGCCGCGCGATTTGCCAGTGCCCGGCCGCGAGCTCAAGGGCATCCATTTCGCCATGGATTTCCTGCCGCAGCAAAACCGGCGCGTGTCCGGCGAGAAGGCCGACGACGGCGCGCCTATCCTCGCCGGCGGCAAGCACGTCGTCGTCATCGGCGGCGGCGATACCGGTTCGGACTGCATCGGCACCTCGTTTCGCCAGGGCGCGCTGTCGGTCACCAATTTCGAAATCATGCCGCAGCCGCCGCTGCATGAGAACAAGGCGCTGACCTGGCCGGATTGGCCGCTCAAGCTGCGTACCTCGTCGAGCCATGAGGAAGGCGTCGAGCGCGACTTCGCGGTGATGACGACGAAATTCACCGGCGAGAACGACAAGGTGAAGAAGCTGCACTGCGTGCGCGTCGACGACAAGTTCAAACCGATTGTCGGAACCGAATTCGAGCTTCCCGCCGAGCTTGTGTTGTTAGCGATGGGCTTCGTGCATCCGGTGCACGAAGGCTTGGTCAAGAGTCTTGATCTCAAGCTCGATCCGCGCGGCAATGTCGTCGCCTCCACCGACGACTACAAAACTTCGCTCGACAAAGTGTTCACCGCCGGCGATATGCGCCGCGGCCAGTCGCTGGTGGTCTGGGCGATCCGCGAAGGCCGCCAGGCCGCGCACGCGGTCGACAAATATCTGATGGGCGCGACGTTTTTGCCGCGTTAGCGCGAGCCGACTGGGGCCGGCGGGACCGGGGGGGCCGGCGCGCCGTCGAGTTCCGCGCGCGGCGAGGTACGGGTTTTTGCCGCTCCCGAATCGGCGTCCGGTTTCTTCTTTGCATCCTTTTTCGCGTCGGACGGTTTTTTCGCCTCGTCGCGCGCGGTGGCGGCGTTCTTTGTCGGCGTGCCCGGAGCGAGCGAAACCGGCTGCGGCGCGAGATCCGCTGGCGCAGCGGCACGCGGCCAAGAGAAATCATCGGCGCGACCGGCAACGGCGGCAATCGGCGCGCCGCGGTCCAGCACTTTGGCTGCGAGTGGATCGGACGCAAGCGGCGGGGGTTGATTGCCCGCGCCAAGAAGACTGCCGGCGCCGCTGGCGCTCCCCTCGCTGCTGCTCGAGACGGTGAGCGGCAGCACCGGGCCGACGTCGGGTCGCGGCGCGCCGGGCTTGGCCGGCGACGCCTGCCCCGGCAAAACCACCGGCGCGACCTTGGTCGACATGACCCGCCGCAATTCGAGATCGACGTAGCTTGCAAGCTTCACTGCGCCGGCTTTGGTGAAGTGCACGCCGTCCGCGGCGCGCAGCCGGCGAATTTGACCCTCGAAATCCGGGCCGTCCACCGCGTAGCGGCCCTGGTCGTCGACGAAACCGTCCCAGATGTCGACGTAATAGACCCCGGCCCGTTCCGCGCGCTCGCGATACAGCTCATCGAGATAGGCCATATCGCTGGTCGACTTGGTGCCGCGTAGCGCGGGCAGCCCGACCCATAAAACCGGCACGCCCTTGGTCTTGAGCGCCGCGATCATTTCGTCGATGCGCTTGACGTAGAGGTCCGCCCATTGATCGGTGCGGAAATCGTAATTGCCGCCAGGAACCGGACGCTGCGCCACGGTGTCCGCGCCGCCCTGCTGGGGTGCAGCTGCAGAATTGGCGGCAGCGCCTTTATCAGTCGGCGTTTGCTCCGTCCCCTTGGCCGAGGGCGCCCGATCACGGATCGAGAGGCGGTCATTCACGCCGAGCATGACGACGATGGCATTCGGCTTTTGCGTCGTCAGCTGATCTTTGATGACGCCCGGCCAGTCGAGCGTCTCGTTTTTCGTATCGTAATGTATGAGGCCGGCGGGGGCGCGGATGTCGCGCACCACACCGATATCAGGTTGTTGCTCGGCGTAGATCTCATCGAGTCCGTGGCCGAGCCAGTCGGCCATGGAATCGCCCACCACTACGATGGTAGAGGTCGGCGGCGTTTCCAACTTGCGCGGCGGCGGCGCTTTGGAATAATCGACCGGCGGCCGATAACGCGGGCCGCCGAAGAATGGGAACGAAAACAAATCCCGCTGCTGCGGCTGCTGGTAGTAGCCCGGATTGGAAGGCCGGTCGCTCCAATAAAAAACCTGGGCGACGCCGGGCCCGGACACCGCCGCGGCGCCCGCCGCAATCACGAGCGCAATGATCAGCCGTTGCATATGCCGCCTTGCCATGAACCGCTTTCGCCCAAATAAGCCTTCCGCCAACGTCGGCTATATTAGCCTATTTCAACGAAAAAAGAGCCGACGGAGACGGCGACGACATGGCGGAAAGCTTGCGTAAGGATAATGTCAACTTCAGGGTCATTCCAGGCGCATCGCCGGCACGTTTACGGCTGGCGCAAGCGGTCGAGGACGTCGCTTGAGGCAAACCCATCCGGAATCTGGCCGACCGAGACCTGGAAATCCCGAATGGCGAGACGGGTTCGCGGACCGATCAGGCCGTCGGGCTCGCCGATGTTGAAGCCGCGCTGCGCCAGAAGCTGCTGCATCTGGTAGCGCTCGTCGAGCGTGAGCACGCGCTCGTCGCGCGGCCAGCCCTGGACGAAAGGAGCACCGCCGCGCATCCGGTCGGCGAGATGGCCGATGGCGAGCGCATAGGCCTCGGCCGGATTGTATTTCATGATGACCGCGAAGTTCTTCAGCATCAGGAAAGCCGGCCCGCGCGCCCCCGCCGGCAACAGCAGAAAGGCGCGCTCTTCGGGGCGCGAAAATGCTTGGCCGTCGGCGCGCCGCACACCCAATCCCTGCCATTGCCGTAACGTCATCGGCCGCGAACTGTCGGCCAGCAGATAATTGAAGTTCTGCGGCAGTTCGACTTCGTAACCCCAGGTCTGGCCGCTGACCCAGCCGTTCACATGCAACAGATTTGCCGTGGATGCGATCATGTCCGGAATCAAATCGACCACGTCGCGATGCCCGTCGCCGTCGAAATCCACCGCGTAGCGTTGAAACGAGGTCGGCATGAATTGCGTCGGACCAAACGCGCCGGCCCACGAGCCGATGAGCCGGTCGGGCGGGATATCGCCGCGCTGAAGAATTTCCGGCGTCGATAAAAACTCCTCGCGGAAGGCATCGCGGCGACGGCCGACGCATGCGAGTGTCGCGGTCGAGCGGAGTACCGGACGGTCGCCGCCGAGCGTGCCGTAGTCCGACTCGACGCCCCAGATCGCCGCGATGATGTAGCGGTCGACGCCGTAGGCGCGCTCGACGGCGGCGAAGGTCGGCGCGTATTGCGCGAGCAATTCGCGGCCGCGCGCGATGCGGTCGTCGCTCACTAGAAGATCGAGATAATCCCACGGCGCTTTGGTGAATTCCGGCTGCGCATCGAGCTTGTCCATGATGCTCAGGTCCGGGGCGAGACCCGCGGTCATGCGCTCGAAATTCGCGCGCGTGATGCCGCGCCGTGCGGCATCGGACCACAACCCGGCGAGGCAATTGCCGAAATCGGCGGCGGCCGCGCGGATGGCGTCCGCGGCCATCAGCGCATTGCCCGACGCACCGGACTGCCCGCTCCATTGGGTGGCGTCGTTCGATCCCGGAACCGAGCTTACCGGCGGGGGTTGAACCAAGCGCGTTAACCAGTTGTCGCGCTGCTGCGCACGCGCGGGAGCGGTAAGACCCGGGGCAAGAGTGGCCGGCACCAGGAGTGCCGCGGCGAGACGAAGGATGAGCGCGAAACGCATGGACTTCGGGTCTCGACTTATGGCCGCCCCAACGGGCGCCTGCTAATGTGTGTCGAATCACTAACAGCAGGTTCTTGCCGCCTGCGGCAAAGCGATTTCCCACAACGGATGGTCACAGTGTAGCAATCGGATGCGGGCTAAAATATATGTCGGGATTGGAGTTTTCCGCCTCGCGTGTCGTTCCTCGTTGCACAAGCAATTAGGCAAGACTTTGGAAAACCGGGCTTGGCGCGATAGTTTGGGCGGCACGGCGCAATCCCGCGAACCTGCGCCATTCACGGCGCCTCTTGGCATCCCATGAACCCCGTCCGTAAAGCTGTTTTTCCCGTCGCCGGGCTCGGCACCCGGTTTCTACCGGCAACCAAGGCTATGCCGAAAGAAATGCTGCCGGTCGTCGACCGGCCGCTCATTCAGCACGTCGTCGATGAGGCGCGCGAAGCCGGCATCGAGCATTTCATCTTCGTCACCGGCCGCAACAAAGGCGTCATTGAAGATCACTTCGACCGCCAGTTCGAGCTGGAAATGACGCTGCTCGAGCGGCAGAAGCACAAGATCCTCGACTATCTTAACCAGGACCTGCCGGTGCCCGGCTCGACAAGCTTCACGCGCCAGCAGGAGCCGCTCGGCCTCGGCCACGCCGTGTGGTGCGCGCGCGAATTGATCGGCCACGAGCCGTTTGCGCTGCTTCTCCCCGACGTGCTGATCCAGCACGAGCAGGGCTGCCTCGCGCAGATGCTCGATGCGGCGCGCGAAGTGCCCGGACAAGCGAATATTGTCGCCGTCGAGGAAGTGCCGCACGATCGCGTCGATCAATATGGCGTCGTCGGCGTCGGCGAGCGCAAAGGCAAGATGTTTTCTGTCACCAGCATGGTGGAAAAGCCGCCGGCCAATCGCGCACCGTCGAATCTAATCCTCACCGGCCGCTATATTCTGCAGCCGGAAATCCTGGAAATTCTGAGCACCCAGGGACGCGGCACCGGCGGCGAAATCCAGTTGACCGACGCCATGATCCAGTTAGCGCGCAAACAGCCTTTCTACGGCCTGCAATTCGACGGCCGCAGTTTCGACTGCGGCTCAAAGATCGGCTTTCTTGCCGCCAATGTTTCCTATGCGCTGGCCCGCCCGGATATCGCGCCGGGCTTCCGTGCCGAGATCAAAAAAATCATGAGCGAAATCAGCGGCGGCTGACGCGCGTCACCGCTGCAGTCGCATGGTGAGAAGAAACGTGGTGGCGGTGTAGGCGACGCCGCTGACGTTGGAGCTTAGCCAATCTTGCCGCACTTCGCCCTTGAGCTGCATCTCGCGGTTCAATTTATAGGTCAGGCCGGTGGCGGCGAAATAGTGGTTGTCGTCACGCCCGAGGCCGAAATAGTCGTCGTTCTCGTAGCCGATTTGCGCATTGGCGATGAGCCAGGTCCGCAGCGCGTGATCGACCTCAAGGCTGAAAGAGCGACTAAACTCTCCCGACACGCCCTGCAGCGGGAACTCGCTGACGATCGACGTCGCGGTGAGCTTCGCCGTTGTCAGCGCCGTCGCCTGCCAGAGCAGCGCACCGTCAACCGTCGCGCCGGCGATATTCGGCAAGGTCGGGTCATGGTAGTCGCGCGCCATATATCCGACCGCGATTTCGCCGGTGAGCGAACCGAAAAGATTGATGTCGGCGCCCGCCTTGGCGCTGGAGCCGTTGGAATTGCGGTTTTCGCCGAAAAGATCGGCCGCTAAATCATAAATTCGCGTGTCCTCGTCGACCTCGACGAATGGCTTGAGACCGGGATCGATTTCGTAACCGACGCGCAAAATGCTGGCATATTGATCGAAGTTGCGGTAGTCGAAATTCGCGCTTTCGCCATCGGTCAGTTGCCCGCTCGAATAGGCCGAGCGATCGAAAGTGCCTTTGAGCGAAACATTGAACCGGCCGAATTGCTCCGCCGCCCCCAACGTGCCGCCGACCGTGGTGTCGATCGGCAGCGTCGAGAGGCCGAACTGAATGTTCGGGCTGCCCGGATTATCGGTCGAAACGATGGTGCGGCCTTCGAGCAGAATTTGCGTGTAGCGCGTGACATCGAGCGTGCCGTCGACCTTGGCGTTGATATAAGGAACGTTCAGCGACGGCTGAAAGTCACTGTTCGGGAAATCGGTATAGGAACCGGTGATATCGGCGGTGAGCGAATTGCTCGACCAGTCGGACCGCACGTGCAACTCCGGAGCCACCACGAAATAAAGGGCGCTCGGTCCGCCGGGTGAGGCCTGGGGATTGGTATTATAGCCGGCCGAGAGTTCAATTGCGGGCAGAATCAAAAACGAGCCGGCTTTGATGCCGAGCGCCTCGTAAGGATCGCCGGCGGCAATCGGCAGCGTGCCGTGCGGCACCGTCCCGAGCGGTAACGAATTCGGCGGCGGCGTTCCGGGCGGCGGTGTGCTCGCAGAGCCTTGGAAATCCTGTGGCGGCGGAATTGGCAATATGGCGCCGGGTCGGCTTGCAGCCGTGGCGGGATAGACCACCGCCGGCGGATTGCTGATCGGCGGTTCGTCCGGCGGCGGCGGCAGGTCGGCGCCGGGTCGCGCCGCGGCCTTGGCCGGATAGACCACCGGCGACGGCGGTGGCGGCAGTGGCTGCGGCACCGACGACACTTGCGGCGCCAGCGGCGGCACCGGATCGAACGTCGTCTCGGGCAGTGGCGCAACGGCCGCGCCCTGAACCCGCCTCCGCACCGGAGGTTTGAGCGGCACGTTGCTGGAGTTAAAGCCGGTATTGCCGGTGCCGAATCCAGTCGGGCTGCCGTAAACCGGGGTCGCGCCGACGCGCGAGGGCGCGGTGAATTGTCCGGCGGGCGGCGCCTGATCGGGAGGTAACGTTGAATTCCGCGGCGGCACAAAGCTCTGTGGATTGGCGGGATTGCCTTCGAACGACGGCTCCAACAGATCGGCGTATGGGTCCGGCGGCGGCGCCTCGATATCGTTTGAAACCGTCGCCTGCGCGCGAACGCGCGTCGGGGCCAATACGACGAGCGCAACCGACGCCAAAATAGCCAAGCTCAAGAGAACCCAGCCGGTGACGCTTATCGGTCGGCAACGGCGCGGCACCTGCGACCTCCTCGCCCCGAAGCGGCCTGTCCGCGTCATCCCGCAGCACTGCGCCACGCGACGACCGGCACGGGCCGCCGGACGGCAGACCGCTGGTTAACGGAGGTAAAACGGATATGGTTAACGAGAGGTTGATTGCCGTTATCGGCGTGTTTGTTGAGGTGAAATGACCCCACCTTTCTCCTCCCCCTTTCAGGGGAGGAAATTATAAGCCGATGACGACTCCCTCCCCCTGAGAAGGGGGAGGATCGGGGTGGGGGTCGCGGCTTTAAGCCTTGCGCTCGTAGCGGCGCCAGACGGGAACGAGGATAACGGCGAACACGACCAAAGCCGCCACTTCCGCCGGCCACGGCCAGCGCGCCACCGAAGCGACGATGCCGACCAGCACCGCGGCAAAGCCGAGCCACAAAGCAAACCGGCCCGGTCGCAGCGCCTCGATCGCGAACAGGATAAGCGCCAGCGCAAACCACGTCCAGGAGACGAGCGAGCCGTCATGCATCTATTTTACACCCAGCCCTTAAGCTCGCGCATGGCAAGCTGCCAGATCATCAGCATGCCGGCCTCGCTGTCATTGAGGCATGGGATGGCGACGAAATTTTCGCCACCGGCGCGCTTGAACGCCTGTGCGTTGTCGAACGCGATCTCCTCCAGAGTCTCCAGGCAGTCGGCGGCGAATCCAGGCATCACCACGACCAGATTCTTCACTCCTTTCCTGGCCAGCGCCTTCACCGTGGCGATGGTGTAAGGCTCAAGCCATTTGTCGCGGCCGAAGCGCGACTGGAAGGTCAGCATCAATTTGTTCTCGTCGAGCCCCATCTGCGCGCGCAACAGTTGCGTGGTGCGCACGCACTGGCCCTCGTAGGGATCTCCATTCTTCACGTACTGCTTCGGCATACCGTGATAGGAGGCGAGGATGACATCGGGCGTGAACTGCAGATTCTTGAGTTCGGCCTTGAGCGAGGACGCGAGCACTTCGATATAAAAAGGATCGGCGTAATAGGCCGGCAGAATGCGCAGCGCCGGCTGGCGCCGCTGCCGCATCATGAAGCGGTATACTTCATCGCACACCGTTGCGGTGGTTGCCGCCGAATATTGCGGATAGAGCGGCATGATCAGGATGCGCTCGCAGCCCCAGCCAACCATGACTTCGAGCCGCGATGCGATCGAGGGCGAGGCGTAGCGCATCGCCCAGTCGACTATAATGTGCTTGCCGAGCGGCTCGAGAATGCTCCCGAGTTTTTCCGCTTGCGCGCGGGTGATGGTCTTGAATGGCGATTCGTCCTTGTCGCGATTCCAGATTTTCTGGTAGTCGCGCGCCTTGCGCCGCGACCGCAGCGGCAAAATAGCGCCGTTGAGCAATAGCTTCCAAACAAACAAATCCTTCTCGATCACCCGCCGGTCGTTCAGGAATTCCTTCAGATAACGGCGCACCGCAACCGGGGTCGGCGCGTCCGGCGTGCCGAGATTGACGAGGAGAACGCCGATGCCCGTTGCGGCGGGCGGCGCCGCCTCCAGCGCACCGCTCTTGGCTCCGACGTCGCCTGCAAAAGACGGCGCAAGCGGCGGCGTCAGATCAGCCGGCGGCTGGGCAGTCGCCTCGTCAGCCTTCGGCGCACCGGACGTGTCATTCATGCCGCGTTCCTACGCGCTCGGCAGCGCAAGATCGCCGGCGCCATTGAGCCGGTCGAACATCATCAGATTCTCGAACGCGCGCGATTTCTTTGCAGGGGAGAATTCCTCGCCGAGACAATCGGCAAATTTGGCCCACAGCTCGTCGCGCGAGAGCGGGCGCTGGTGGCTTCCCTTGGCGTATTCGACCGGCCCGCTGCTAAACGTCTCCCCGCCGGTTGTCGTGATTTCGACGGCGTCGGCGGGAGCGAAGTTGGACCCTGCCATGGTGGCCGCAGTGCCCTCCAGCGAAATGCGCGGGAAGATCGCCTGCACGTCGGGCCGGCGCACGAATTCGTCGGTCAGTTCGCGCAAGCCCACATGGCGCGCGCACACCGCGGCGGCCATCGCGAACTGCATCGAGAATTTCGCTTCGAGGCCGGTTTGCGGCCGGCTGTTGCGTAGCATCAGCATCTGCGTCTTCCCGGTCGAGACATGGATGCGCTCGACTTCGCCGGGTTTCAGATCATGACGCGCGACGAGATCGAGCGCCGCATCGATCGAACGGTGGGTCGCGTAACAGATCGGATAGCGCTTGATGTTTAGGCCGTGCCCGACAATGTGCCACTCCTTCTGCGCGGTGGCGAAGGGCCGATCGAGATCGGCCTTGCCGTCCGGCGACAACGCCATGAGCAGGCCCGCCTGGTGTTCCAGCGCGTCCGGCGAGGCCGTGAGCCCGGCTTGCGCCAGGCGTGCGGCGATGACGCCCGACTGCGCGGCGCGGCCGACCTGGAACGATTTGGTCATGGTGCCGAAATTGGCGACCAGACCCGACGACATCGAGGCGGCGATCGCAATGGCGGTTGAGGCGCCTGCGGCGTCGAGATCGCGCAATTTGGCGCAAGCCGCCGCCGCCGCGACGGTGCCGAGCACGGCCGTCGGGTGCCAGCCCTTGCGATGCAGCGGCACCGGCTCGCGGGCAATAAGTTCGGCCCAAACTTCGTAACCCGCGATATAGGCGGCGAGCATCTGCGCGCCGCTCGAACCGCTGGCCTCCCCTTGCGCCAGGATCGCCGGAACCAGCACCGCGCTCGGATGGCCGTCGAGCGATACGTCATCGTAGTCGAGCACATGCGCGGCGACGCCGTTGACCAGCGCCGCACTTTCGACCGTGCGCCGCGCGCCGGACGGAATGAGCGAGGCGAGCGCCGCGCCGCCACTTGCGCCCAGTTCGCGGTCCACGAGCGCGATTTCGGCATCGCGCGCGCCGGCGATCAGCACGCCAAAACAGTCGGCAATGCCGGTGCGGGCGATGGCGCAGCCTTCGGCCGGAACCTGCCGCAAACTCAGCCCGGCAACGAAACGTCCGAGATCGAGGGTAAGAGAGCTCATTTGCTTCTCCGCTGCAGCGCGCCGCCGTATCATGAAGCTTCATGCCTGCCGACGGAAGAGGGCTTTGCGATGGCCAACGAATCGAAGCTGCCGCCCTACGGCAACGGCACGCTGCCGCCGGGCATTCGCTCCCGCAGCATCGCCGAGGTGAACGGCCTAACCGTGCATATCCTGGAAGCCGGTCACGAGACGCCGGGGCGCCCCGCCGTGCTGCTTTTGCACGGTTTTCCGGAACTGGCCTATAGCTGGCGCAAGGTGATGTTGCCGCTGGCGGCGGCCGGCTATCACGTCATCGCGCCGGATCAGCGCGGCTACGGACGCACTACGGGCTGGGACGGTTCCTACGATGCCGATCCCGATCCGTTTCGGATGCTCAATATGGTGCGCGATGCCATGGCGCTTGTCTTCGCACTCGGTTACCGCCATGTCACCACAGTAGCCGGACACGACGCGGGCTCGCCGGTGGCGGCCTGTTGCGCGCTGATCCGGCCCGACATATTCCGCTCGGTGGTGATGATGAGCTCGCCGTTTCCCGGCGTACCGAGCCTGCCGTTTAACACCGCGAACGGCGCCGCGCCGCGGCCGATGACCGACGATGAATTCGACGCCGAACTCGCCAAGCTTGATCCACCACGAAAATATTATCAGAACTACCAGCGCAATCCCGGCGCCAATGCCGACGTGCTGCATGCGCCGCAGGGTCTGCACGCTTTCTTTCGCGCCTATTACCATTACAAAAGCGCCGATTGGGCCGGCAACAAGCCGCATCCACTCAAGGCGCGCACCGCCAAGGAACTGGCGGAGATGCCCACGTATTATGTCATGGAGGCCGAGAAAGGCATGGCCGCGAAATGTCGCGCCGTTCATGCCGTCGGCCGCCGAGATCGCACGATGCAAATGGCTGACCGAGGCCGAGGTCGACGTGTACGGTGACCGAATTCCGGCGGACCGAGTTCACCGGCGCGCTGCAAGGCTATCGGGTGCGGCGCGGCACGGACGCCAAGAGCATGGCCGAGATGCACACTTTCTCGGGACGCACCATCGACGTGCCGTCTTTATATATTGCCGGCAAGAGCGACTGGGGCACTTACCAGACGCCGGGCGCGGCCGAGAGCATGCAGACGAGCGCCTCCACGCAAATGGTCGGCTTTCATCTGGTCGAAGGCGCCGGACACTGGGTGCAGCAGGAGCAGCCCGGAAAGGTCATCGAACTGCTGCTGGCGTTTCTGTAGCATCCATCGCAAGCCGCCCGATCGGAACGAAAGTCTGCAAGAATTATTCCGCCGCCTTGAGCAGCGCCGGCGCGCCGGTGCGGAACTGTTCGAGCAACGCCGCCTCGTCGGCCTTGGCGGCGGCGAGGTGTTGCTGCTTGACGTGACCGAAGCCGCGGATTTTTTCCGGAATGACGGCGAGACCGACGGCCAGATGGTGATTCTCGGGCGTCAGCCTGGCAAGCACCTCGTCCAGCATGGTCTCGTAATCCGATATCAGCTTGCGTTCGGTGCGCCGCTCGAGCGAGCGGCCGAACGGATCGAGCGCGGTGCCGCGCAGGAATTTCATTTTCGTCAGCACGCGGAATACGGGTAAGAGCCACGGCCCGAAACTCATCTTGCGCGGCAGCCCGGTCGTCTTGTCGACGCGCGCAAGAAGCGGCGGTGCCAGATGAAATTCGAATCGGAGTTTGTCGCCGTCGAACTCGCTTGCGACCTGCTTCTCGAACGCGCCGTCGGTGTAAAGCCGCGCTACTTCGTACTCATCCTTGTACGCCATCAGCTTGAACAGATAGCGCGCGACTGCATCGGCAAGCCCGGACTCGCCGGGTGTGCGGTCGGCTTCGACCGTGCGCGCTTTATCGACCAATGTACGATAGCGGCGCGCATAGGTGGCGTTCTGATAAGCGGTGAGAAACCTCACCCGCCGCTCGACGGTCTCGTCGAAGGATTCCGACAGATGCTCGGCGTCGCTCGCGATCCCGGCCGCAGGCTTTGCCAGCTCTTCAACCGCGGCGCGGTCGATTGCGGCGCGACGTCCCCAATGGAACGCCGACCGGTTCATCGCGACCGCCTCGCCGTTAAGCTCGATCGCCTTCTCGATCGCCGGCGCCGACAGTGGGATTGCGCCGAGCTGATAGGCGTAGCCGACGAGGAACATATTGGCGCCGATCGACTGGCCGAACAGCGCATTGGCAATGCGCGTGGCGTCGATGAAATGCGCCCGGTCGCGGCCGGCATCGGCGACGATGGTGCGCTTGAGCCGCTCGCTCGGCAGCGAAAAGTCGGCATTGCGGGTGAATTCGCCGGGCAGGAAGAGATCGGTGTTGACGACCATCGCGGTCGCGTCGTGCTTCACGGTCGCGAGCACCTTTTGCGTGCCGGCCACCACGATGTCGCCGGCAAGCACAAGATCGGCGCGGCCGGCCGCAACGCGGATCGCATGAATGTCTTCCGGCCTCTCCGCGAAACGGATGTGGCTGAATACTGCGCCGCCCTTTTGCGCCAGCCCGGCCATGTCGAGCACGCCGACGCCGCGGCCTTCGAGATGCGCCGCCATGCCCAAAATGCCGCCGACGGTGACAATGCCGGTGCCGCCGACGCCGGTGACAACGATGTTGTAAGTGTGATCGACGGCCGGCAGTTTCGGCTCCGGCAATTGCGGCAGATCGTGGTCGGCGGCCACGCCCCTCCCCTTCTTCAGCTGGGCGCCGTGCACAGTGACGAAGGACGGACAGAAGCCCTTGATGCAGGAAAAATCCTTGTTGCAGCTCGACTGGTCGATGGTGCGCTTGCGTCCCCATTCGGTTTCGAGCGGCTGCACCGAGACGCAATTCGATTTCACGCCGCAATCGCCGCAGCCTTCGCACACCAGTTCGTTGATGATGACGCGCTTGTCGGGATCGGGAAAAGTATGCCGCTTGCGGCGCCGGCGCTTTTCCGCGGCGCAGGTCTGGTCGTAGATCAGGATCGTGACGCCGGGAATCCCGGCGAGCTGCTTCTGCACTTCATTGAGATCGTCGCGGTGATGGATGGTCAGGCCCGGCGGCCATGCGGTATCGCGCGGGTATTTGTCGGGCTCGTCGGTCACGACGACGACGCGCGCCGCGCCTTCGGCCGCGACCTGGCGCGCCACTTGCGGCACGGTCAGGCCGCCGTCATTGGGCTGGCCTCCGGTCATCGCCACCGCGTCGTTGAACAGGATTTTGTAGGTGATGTTGGTGTTCGAGGCGATGGCGGCGCGGATCGCCATGTAGCCGGAATGATTGTAGGTGCCGTCGCCGAGATTCTGGAAAACGTGCTTGCGGTTGGAGAACGGCGCCTCGCCAATCCAATTCGCGCCTTCGCCGCCCATATGCGTGTAGCCTTGGGTCGAGCGGTCCATCCACTGCGCCATGTAGTGGCAGCCGATTCCGGCATAAGCGCGCATGCCCTCCGGCACCACGGTCGAGGTGTTGTGCGGGCAGCCGGAGCAGAAATATGGAATGCGCTGCGCGACGTCCTTGGTTTCTGCCGCGATGCGCTGGAATTCCTTGAGCCGGGCCACGCGGCCGGCAATGTCGTCGTTGCGGTGGTATTTGAGGAGCCGCTCGCCGAGACAGATCGCGACTTCGTTGGGATCGAGCGCGCCTTTCACCGGAAACAGCCAGTTGCCCGCCTCGTCTTTCTTGCCGATGCAGATCGGCTGGTTGGCGGTGCCGTAAAGCTCCTCGCGGACCTGCACCTCGATAAGCGAACGCTTCTCCTCGACGACGATAATCAGATCGAGGCCGCCGGCGAATTCGGCAAGCTCGCGCCGGCTCAATGGCCAGGCACAGCCGACTTTGTAGAGCCGGATGCCAAGCTCGTTGCATTTGATTTCATCGATGCCAAGCTCATCGAACGCCTGGCGCACGTCGAGGTAGCTCTTGCCGGTGGTGATGATGCCGATCTTCGGATCGCGCCCGCCCGAGGTGATTGTGCGGTTGAGCTTGTTGGCGCGCACGAAGGCGAGCATGGCGTCGCGCTTGAAATCGTGGAGGCGGGCTTCCTGGGCGAGGATTGGATCGTTGAGGCGGATATTGAGGCCGCCGACCGGCATGCGGAAATCGTCCGGCATGACGATGTTGACGCGCTCGAGACTGGCATCGATCACGGCGGTGGATTCGATCGTCTCGTGCATGGTCTTGAGCGCGGTCCAGGCGCCGGTGAAGCGCGACATCGCCCAGCCATAGAGGCCGTAGTCGAGCACCTCCTGGACTCCCGCGGGGTTCAGGATCGGGATCATGACGTCGATGAAATGGTATTCGGACTGGTGCGCGGTGGTCGAAGATTCGGCGGTGTGGTCGTCGCCCATCAGCGCCAGCACGCCGCCGTGCCTCGCCGAGCCGGCGAAATTGGCGTGGCGGAAGACGTCGCCGGTGCGGTCGACGCCGGGACCTTTGCCGTACCACATGCCGAAAACGCCGTCGTATTTGCCTTCGCCGCGCAACTCCGCCTGCTGCGAGCCCCACACCGCCGTCGCGGCGAGGTCCTCATTGATACCGCCCTGGAAGCGGATGTCGCTTTTTTCGAGAAACGGCCGGGCGCGGAGGAACTGGCTGTCGAGGCCGCCGAGCGGCGAGCCGCGGTAACCGCTGACAAAACCAGCCGTATTGAGGCCGTTGCGGCGGTCCAGCTCCTTCTGCATCAGGCAGAGCCGGACCAAGGCCTGGAAGCCGGTCACGAATACGCGGCGCTGGCCGAGGTCGTATTTATCGTCGAGTTTGACGTCGCGCAGCGCCATGAACAAACGCCTCCAAAGGCGGAGTTTGCCCTCACGGACACGAGATTGCCAGAGGGCAGGCTGTGTCCGGAAATATGGGAGCGCGGGGGCGGCGCAGCAACGCTAGGGAACTGAAGCTGCACGCCTTTTGACAGGGCGGCAAGATTGTTACGCGGCGCGGATCCGCGGGCTGAGCTGCCGCAGCATGGCCGCGACTTCCGCTGCGGGCCTTGGATTGCCGAATAGAAAGCCCTGGACCTGCATGCAGCCTTCCCGGCGCAAGATTTCGAGTTGCTCCTCGGTCTCGACGCCTTCCGCCGTCGTAATCATGCCGAGGCTCGAGCCGAGTTCCATCACGGCGCGGACGATCGCGACGCCGTCGCTTTCCTTGCCAAGTTCGCGAATGAAGGAGCGGTCGATCTTGATCTTGTCGAACGGGAAGCTGCGCAGATAGCTCAGCGAGGAATATCCAGTACCGAAATCGTCCATGCAGATGCGAACGCCGAGATCGTGGAATTGGTGCAGCGTGTCGAGCACCGCCTTGTCGTCCTGCAACAAAACGGTCTCAGTGATCTCCAATTCGAGGCGCGCTGCCGCAAGACCCGATTGACCGAGCGCAGAAACGACCGACAGCGCCAAACTCGGATTGCGGAACTGGACTGCGGAGAGATTGACCGCGACGGTCAGTTTGGCCGGCCAGGTTGCGGCATCCCGGCAGGCTTGCTTGAGGACCCAATCGCCGAGCGGCACGATAAGACCGATCTCCTCGGCGACCGGAATAAACTCGTCGGGGGTGACCAACCCGCGTTCCGGATGATTCCAGCGAATGAGCGCCTCGAACCCTGAGACTTCGCCGCTGTCAACATCGACCAGCGGCTGATAGTGGAGCTCGAATTGATCGCCGATCAACGCCTTGCGGAGATCGAGCTCGAGCCTCCTGCGCTCCTGCATTTGCGCGTCCATTTCCGGCTGGAAGAAATGGTAAGCGCCGCGCCCATCCGCCTTGGCGCGATAGAGCGCCATATCGGCGTTGCGCAAGAGCTGGTCGGGCTCGTTGCCGTCTGACGGCGCCATGGCGATGCCGATCGACGTTCCGATAATCACCTGGTGGCCGTGGACATCGAATGGCTCGACCAGCGTATCGATAATGCGGGCAGCAAGCTCGCTGGCGTCGTTCGGGCTGGTGTTGCGTTGCACGATCGCAAATTCGTCGCCGCCGAGCCGCGCCACCGTGTCGGCGTCCAGCACAACCTGCTGCAGCCTTTCGGTGACCGCGCAAAGCAACGCGTCGCCGACCGGATGCCCCAGCGAATCGTTGACGCTCTTGAAGCGATCGAGATCGAGGAACATCACCGCAAGCTCGTCGCCGCGGGCCAGCGCTTCCTCCATCTTGTCCTTGAACAGAACGCGATTGGGCAAGTTGGTCAGCGCGTCGTGACGCGCCATGTGCATGATCTTGGCCTCGGCCTGCCGGCGTTCGGTGACATCCTCGTAGGTCGCTACCCAGCGGCCGTCGGCAGTCGGGCTGTACAGGCTCGAGACCACCCGGCCGTCGCTGAATTCGTAGAGATGCGGTCCCTTGGCATTGTCGCGGCGGCGCTGCTCGAGTTCCGCCAGCACCTCGTCCACAGATTTCTTCGGATGATTGCCGTTAGCGATGCTGACCTCCAGAACCTCCCGGAAGGCGATGCCCGGCTTGACGCGATCGGCCGGCAGCCGGAAGATTTCCAGGTAACGCCGGTTGAAGACTTCGAGCCTGCCCTGCGCGTCGAACAGGCACAGCCCCTGCGACATATTCTCCAGCGCGGCGTCGAGCAGCAAATTGGTTTCGCGCAGCGACCATTCCTGTTTCTTCAACCGGCTGATATCGCTGCACAGCACGATGAAACCGTCGTCGTGCGTAGGGCTGCGGCTGATGCGCAGCCAGCGGCCGTCCGCCATCAGAATTTCGCTGGTGGCCTGAAGGTCCTTGTCGCGCCGGGTCAGCAAATGGGCGGCATCGGCGGCTCCTTGCAAGGCCGGCTCGAGTTGCGAGAGCGGCGTGCCGGGCTTGAGCAGGCTCGGCGGCACGCCGAGGAAATCGGCCGCTTGGGCATTGGCCAGCACGATGCCGTCGTCGACGTCGACGACAACGACGCCTTCTTGCGACCGTTCCAGCGCGTCGGCGAGCCGCGCCTGCGCCGAGCGGCGCTGCGCGACCTCGCGGTCCATCATTGCCTTGATGTTGTCGCGCATCACCCCCATCGCGGCGAGCAGCGCGCCCAGCTCGTCGGCGCTGCCCTTGGGAACGGCGACGTCGAGCTTGCCGGCGGCAATGCGCTCGGCGACGTTGGAGGCGACGGCAACAGGCCCGACGATACGCCGCGCCAAGGCCCAGGCCACCAGCGCAGACAACAACAGCGCGAGCGCGGTGCCGGCGATGTTGAGCTGCACATCGCGCGCGACCGTGGCGCGTGCGCTTTGCCGGTACAGGAAGCCACCTCCGGCGGTGTAATTGACGAGAAGATCGATCTGATCGTCGACCTTCTGGGCATACTGATCGAGCGTCGTCCAGTTCACGTCGCGCTGGGTGCCGTCGATGAGGCGCTCGCAAATGTGTTTCCAAGCGCTGACTGCGTCCTGAACGTTTTTTGCCGCGCGCGCCGCGCGAACCGATTGCGAGCGCTCGGCCGCGATCCGCAAGTCTTCCGTCAGCGACGTGCTAAGCTTGTCGATTTCCTTGTCGAGATCGGCGCGCATTTGCGGATCTGCGGCGATCCACTGGCGCGTGAACGCCGCGCGCATTGCAGCAAAATCGGCGGCCGCGGCGCGCGCGTAATTGATCGACATCAGCAACTCGTCGAAAGTCTTATCCACCAGCACGCCGGCATCGGTGATGCCGAACGTCGCGTAGGCGCCCAAGGCGGCGGTGATGACGCTCATGACCAGGAACGCGATCAGAATTCGACCGCGAATGGTCATGCCGAGCGACGCCACCCGTGCGACGCCGTCGCGCCAGCAGGTGATCAGACGAAGCATCAGGGAAGCGACTTTTCCAGTCGGCATCGGGACGCCCACCACTCTAACATCCGGCCCAAAGCCCTATACCGGCGCCCGTTAAAGGCGGTGCAGCAAGGGGGGCCAATCTTGGGGGGTTCCTTAACGGCGTCTTAACTTCGTGGCTTCACGCTGTCCGCAAGGGTACTCGCCGGTTCGGCGTTCCCTCCGGAATAAATTAATGAGGCAACGATGGGTTTGAGGACCGACTTCCTTCACGCTCGCCGTGCAATCGCGATAGCCTTTGTAGCGGGGGGGCTGACCGCAATGGGCACGCTCATGGTGTCGGCGCTGCCGGAATACACGATCTCGCAGAAGGGCCGCGAATTTCATCCCGGCACAATCACGATCAAGCGCGGCGAGACAATACAGATCGTCAATGATGATGCCGACTTGTTGCATCATGCCTATATCAATTCGCCGAAATTCTCATTCGATTCCGGCGACCAAAAGCCCGGCAGCGTGACGCCGATCATCTTCACGGTGGTCGGCGCCTTCAATGTGCTGTGCGCCATTCACCCCAAAATGCTGCTTGTCGTGCACGTCAAATAGAACGACGCCGATCACAGCACGGCGGTGCCAAACAGCGCCGCGTGCGCGAAGTAGTACACTGTCAGAAACATCGCCAACGACGACCCATAAGCAAACGGAATGAGCCAGGAATGGCGCAGACGCGCCGGCTCGCCGTGGTCGTCGGCGATGATGCCGAGCAGCGCCACCACGATCAGCGAGTGCCCGATCAGATCGATCTTGCCGAACGCGAAGACCGCGCTCACGAACATCGCGGTGAGCATGATGGCGCCGACGCGCCGCACCAGGGGCGTCCATATCAGCGAGAACGCCAAGGCGAATTCGACCGCACCGGCCGCCCGCATATAGAAATCCGGCGAGAATCCCAGCGACATGTCCGAGTGCGTGATGAAAAGCGGATACGACCATTCCGGATAGGCCCACTTCTCGATCGAGGCCCACATCAACGTGATGCCCGCGGCCCAACGCAGCACGTCGAGCGGTCGCGCACCGAAAAAGTTGCTCTGGGCGCCGACCAGGGCCAGGTAAGCGGCAACCCCGAGAAATACCGGATAGTCGGCAAGGTGGAATGGCCCATAATTCCACACTGCGATGCCATACAGAACAAAGATACCGAACGCCGATAACGGCATGGTCCGGCGGGACAGCATGCCTGCGGCGATGCCGAGCTGAATGGCGCCGACCAGTGTCGAACTGATCTTGAGTTCCGGCGTGAGCAGAATCCCGCCGATACCCCAAATCGCGATGAAGAAAAACGCGCAAGCCGCGCGCGCGATGGTTTCAAGATTATCGCGGACCAAGCTCGTCGCCCGGTCGAGGCAGCGCAGCATGACAGCGCCAATGGGCGTGCCTTCCAGTACACTGCCAGTTATAAGCCCCAGAATCGAAAGCCCGGTGAGCATTTCGAAGTCGGGGCACAGCACATTTTCCAGCCCTACCGGCTGGCCGGCGATGTTATAGGCGCAGAACCACTTGACGTGGGCGCTGGCAGGACCAGCGAGCAGCACGTCAATTAGACACGCAAGCGCAATTGCGGCCGCGAATGGCAGCCGCTTGGCCAGCCGGCTCATCGTGAGTGGCCTCCGGGGAATGCTACTTCGCAGACCGGTTGCGCCGCCGCACGCAGCTCACTGGTCTACTTAAGGTTTTCTTTACCACGGATTTTAGGAAATAGTAACCTTACGGATTGCAAAGTTAGGTTTTGGTTAACCTTTGAATTACCCGGGACGGTCAATTCGAGCCGATGCAGCCCCCGGCATAGGTCCTTGGTAAGCACTCTCCGCTACGAACCAAGCGCGCGTGGATCATTCGCTTGCGCGGGAGATTGCAATGTTCGGCGTAGCGGGCTTGCTCAGCGTGGCCGGCGGTGGCGTTGTCGCTTACCTGGCCGAGCGGTTCCCAGTCCATATCGAAACCATCGAGACCGCGGCCGGTCTCCTGCTGCTCGGCGGCTTTGCGCTCGTCGGCTGCGCGCTGCCGGCAATGATCTGAACGATTGCGATTGCGATCGCCAGCGTCAGCGCGGCAGCGTGGGAATTGTCACGGGCTCGGGTGCGCTGCTGAGCGTGTCAAGAAATGCGACGAGGTCGGCCCTGTCGCCGTCGCTCAAACCGAGCGGATGGATTGCCTCATCGCGGCTCGGCCGGTCGATACCGCCGCGATCGTAGAGATCGATGACGGCTTGCAGCGTCGGCAGCGAACCGTCGTGCATATAGGGCGCGCGGCGCGCCGCATCGCGCAATGTCGGCGTTTTGAACGCGTATTGCAGCGTCACCGAAGTCGGAAACAATCTGCCGCGGCCGAGATCGCCGTGTCGGGCAACCCCGATATCGTGAAACGACGCGTCGGTAAAAGCCCAACCGCTGTGACAAGTCGCGCAATTGGCTTTGCCATTGAAGAGATCGAAGCCGTGCTTGGCGGATTGGCTGATCGCTCTTTCGTCACCGTTGATCCAGCGATCGAACGGCGCCGGTTTCGAAACGATCGTCCGTTCGAAGGTGGCGAGCGCCATTTCGACCTTGCGCGACGTAATATCGCCTGAGCCGAAGGCGGCGTGGAAAGCGTTGACATAGCCGGGAATGGCCGCAAGCCGCGCGACCAGCGTGGCTTCCGGCAGGTCCATATTGTCGCTCGATGTGATCGGGCCCATGGCCACGCTTTCCAGATCGCCGAAATGGCCGTCCCAGCCGAGCTTGGGCGTCCATGCCACGTTGAGCAGCGTCGGCGTCCGCAACGGCAGCGGTTTCTGATCCTCGCCGAGCGCCTGCGGCTGCCCGTCTGCCCAGGACAGGCCCGGATTGTGACAGGTCGAGCACGACCGGACCTTGGCGCCGGACAGGATGGGGTCGAAAAACAGCGTGCGGCCGAGCCTGAGCTTGGCCGCCGAAAAGGGATCGTCCGCGGGGAACGGAATTCGCGCTGGCCGACGATACTCTTGCTTCCATGCGGCGCGCTTGGCGTCGGCGCTGCTGTACGTTTGCCCCGCGCTCGGCAGCAGCACCAGGGCGCCGATCAGCGCCGCGGCGATGCAGGCGATGCCGGACAACCGAGCCGGCGCCGAGGACTGCCCGTTGGAATGCCCCATGAACCGGACTGTTCATCATTGCTGGTTGACGATGCGTTAACGCTGCAGCGATACCGGCGTGTGCTTATGCCGCGCGGCAGCCGGCGCTTGCCCCAAATCGCCCCCTCGCCGGGACAGGCTGCCGGAGCGGGCCGCGACATGCTAGGCTGATTTATCCCACCTGAAGGACCCCGGCCATGAACCCGCATGTCAAACTCGCCACCGCCAAAGCGGCGGACATCTCTCCAGCAGAATCGCAGGCTCGCCTCGACCTTGCTGCAACCTATCGGCTGATCGCGCACTATGGCTGGGGCGACGTGATCTACAATCATTCCTCGATGCGCGTGCCCGGCGAGGAGCGCAAGTTTCTGATCAAGCGCCACGAGCTACTCTATACCGAAGTCACGGCATCGAACCTCGTCAAGGTGAGCATGGACGACGACCTCGACGAATCTGCGGGCGTCAACCGGCCGGGCTTTACGCTGCACGGCGGCGTCCTCTCGGGGCGACCGGACGTCAATTGCGCCGTCCATGTGCACACCGAGACCGGCATGGCGATCTCGGGATTGAAACACGGGCTGCGCATGGTGTCCCAGCCGGCGGTGCGCTTTCACAATCGCGTCGGCTATCACGACTACGAAGGCATCACCGAGGATTTTGGCGAGCGCGAGCGCATCAATAAGGCGCTTGGCAAAAACCGCGCTCTGATCATGCGCAATCACGGACTACTGACGGTCGGCAAAACTGCGCGCGAAGCTTTCGTGCTGATGAAGTCGCTGCTCGAAGCCGCCGATATCCAGCTTAAAATGGAAGCGACCGGCGGCGCGCTCGTCGAGATTCCGGCGGCGATTTGCGAAAAGACCGCGCATCAATACGAGCATCACGACTCGGGCCGCGGCGCGGCAGACTGGCCGGCCTATTTGCGCATACTCGACGCGATCGATCCCGGCTGGCGGAGTTGAGTAGATTAAGCTTCGCTAATCCGTCCCCCGGCGCGATCGGGTTCGCCGGTTGCGATGCCCCCCGAGGCTGGCGAACTCGTCGCTCGCTTCGGCCAGGTCCGTCCAAGGCGCGTCGCCCTCCGCATCGTCGCGCCTCAAGCGCAACACCGTTCCTTCGAGCGCATTTCCGTAATCTGCAATGCTCGTCTTGATGTCTTCGACTTGCGTGCGCAGCGCGTTGATTTCCGCGCGTTGAATATTCGCGATCGTCGAATGCTCCCCGAGCTCGGTGACGAGCTTCACCAGCTCCGCCTCCTTGTCGGCGATCACCTCTTCCGCTTCGCGCAAGGCGCTGCTTCTGATCTCGAATTCCTCCTCGGTGGCGGTCAGTTTTTCGTGCAGGAACTTATTGCGGCCCGCCAGCGCGAAAATCGTCGCCTCCTTCTCGCCGATCTCGTGTCTCAATTGATCGATGAAATCGGTCTTGTAGCCGAGCTCGGCAAGCTTCGACACTGTTTTGACCTTCATGGCCGCCACGCTGGTTTCCAGCTGGCGCGTCGATACCGCGAGCTTGGCGCGCAACTGCTCCTTATCGGCACGGATCTCCTCCGTAGAGTACGGCGTCGCCACTAGGGCGCGATGAACCGCCTGACTCACGGCGCGCTTAAGGAGCACCGGGACGAACAGGAGTCCGAGCAACACCGCCGACAAAAACCCAATGCCGAAATTGAGAGCCGCTTCGATCACAAGGTAAAGCCCGAACCGCGCCGCCCTGGCGCGACCTTGCCACGCGGGTTTGGGCTACACCACGCTCGGCTCCCGTTAACCTAAATTTGGAGACTCGACGGGATTAACCGCACTGCGCGCACTCACGACTTCGCCGGCGCGTATTTGCCGCCGGTCTGCTTGGTATGCACGCCTTCCGCACCGCTCTGCTTGTGCTGGAGGCGGGTGATGCGCGCCCAAGTGCGTTTGAGATTGTCGCGCACGGTGATGTGCAGCGTGCCGCAGCCCTCGCAGGTCAGCTCGATCTTGTCGCCGTCCATGAAGGGATTGAGCCCGCGATGGTTGGTGCCGGTGGCGATAATGTCGCCGGGCTGCAGCGTGTGAATCGACGTGACCCATTCGATGCAGCGCGGAATCTTATGCGCCATGTCGTCGGTGTTGAAGTTCTGATACACGACGCCGTTGTTCGCCAGCGTGATCTGCAGTTTCTGCGGATCCTTGATCTCGTCGGCGGTCACGATATAGGGGCCTACGGGCGCGAAGGTGTCGCGCGACTTCATCTGATAGAAGACGTTGGTCGGCGGCACTACGCCGCGGGCCGAGCCGTCGATGAAATTGGTGTAGCCGAACACGTATTTCATCGCGTCTTTGGCCTGGACATGCGAGGCCTTCTTGCCGATCACGACAGCGATCTCCGCCTCGCCCTCGAAAACGCTCGCCGCCATATCCGGCAGCACCATGGTGCCGCCATCGCCGATGATCGCACTCGGCGACTTCATAAAGGCGTTGATCGGAGCAGGCTCCGGCAGCGTGCCGTCCTCCATATAGTTCACCGCCATGCAAATGATGTTTTCCGGTTTCGGCAGCGGCGGGCGAAACTTGACCTTGGCGAGCGGCTTGCCCTTGCCCTTCTTGGCGGCGGCGGCGAGCTTGCCCTTGTAGCTGCTCCATTTCTCGATCACGCCGCGGATCACGTCCTGCGGACCCAGCGCCTTGATGCCCTTAGTCACGGACGAAACGTCGACGATCTTGTCGCCGACCACGACGCCAAGCTTATAGTCGTCAAAAAACGCGAGTTTCATGTCAGCTCCTTGGACCACGATTTATCGATTGCAACTTCGTGAGATCAGTATGTCTGCCGGCCGCGGAAACGTTAGCCAGTTTGGCGGCGATACGGAAGACGCTCAAACTCGATTGCCGGCGCTCCAGCTCCAGAAATCGCGGCCTTCCTCGCGCAGGAAGCGCGCCAACACCATGTTGTGCACTTCGGACGCGCCGTCGACCAGGCGTGCGGCGCGCGCCGCGCGGTAGATCCATTCCAAAATCGTGTCCTTCGAATAGCCGCGCGCGCCGTTGAGCTGGATCGCCGTATCCGCCGCCTCGTGCAGGGTGTCGGCGACATGAACCTTGGCCATTGAGACTTCCTTGCGCGCGCGGTCGCCGCGATCGAGCTTCCACGCCGCGTGCATGGTGAGGAGCCGCCCGATCTGAATGCGCTGCGCGACCTGGCCGAGCTTGATCTGCACGCTTTCGCGGTCGGCAAGCTTGATGCCAAACCCCTCGCGGTTGTTGACGTAATCCTGCGCGATCTCCATGCAGCGCTTGGCCTGGCCGAGCCAGCGCATGCAGTGGGTAAGCCGCGCCGGACCTAGCCTGATCTGCGTGACTTTCAGCCCGTCGCCGACACCAAGCAGCACATTGTCATCGGAAATTTCGAGGCCGTCGAATTCGAGCTCGCAGTGGCCGCCGTGTTCCTCCGGCCCCATGATTTCGATACGGCGCACGATGCGCCATCCCGGCTGATCGCGGTGATAGAGGAAGGCCGTGAGCCCGCGGCGCTTATCGTCGGAGGTGCGTGCCACGACGATGAAATGCGCCGCTTCGGCGGCGCCGGTGATGAACCATTTGCGGCCGCGGATGATCCATTTGCCGTTCTTCTTTTCGGCAAATGTTTTGATCATGCCCGGATCGGAGCCGCCGCCCGGCGCCGGCTCGGTCATGGCGAAAGCGGATTTCACTTTGCCTTCGACAATCGGCCGCAGCCACCATTCCTTCTGCGCGGGCGTGCCGGCGCGCGCCAAGAGATTCATATTGCCGTCGTCGGGCGCCGAGCAGTTGATCGCCAGCGGTCCGAACAGCGAACGCGCCGCCTCCTCGTAAATCGCCGCCCAGGCGACGATCGGCAGCGCCATGCCGCCGAATTCTTTCGGCGATTGCGGCGCCCACAGTCCCGCTTTCCTTGCCTGGTCCTGCACCGGGGCGAGGCGCGCGAGCGGGATATTCTCGTGCTCGGAGAAATTTTGCGGATCGGCCTCGAGCGGCAGCACATGCTCTTCCACGAAAGCGCGCGTGCGCGCCCGCAAATCCTCGATTTCGGGCGAAAGGGTAAAATCCATGCCGGCGCCTCTTGTTGCGGTACTGAGGAGGACTGCCTAATCTTTAGACTATCGCGCGGTTGCGACAAGCGCGTCCATATTCGCCGGGAGGCAAGTCATGGCCAATTTCACTCCGATTTCGGCGGCCATCGGCGGCGTGCTGATCGGGCTCGCCACAGTACTGCTGATGCTTTTCAACGGCCGCATCGCCGGCATAACCGGAATTGCTGCCGGTATGCTCGATCCGGCGAGTAGCGATCGCGGCTGGCGCGCAACCTTCATCGTCGGCCTCATTGCGGCGCCGTTGTCGGCCATGCTCGCGGGCTACACGGTGCCTGTACCGCAGATGCCGACAAGCCTGGTCACTGTCGCCGTCGCCGGTCTTCTAGTCGGTTTTGGCACCAGGCTCGGCAACGGCTGTACGTCCGGCCACGGCATATGCGGCATGGCGCGGCTTTCGACGCGCTCGATCGCGGCGACAATGATCTTCATGGTCACGGCGATCATCGTCGTCGCCCTGACGCGACACGTGTTTGGGGGCTAGAGCCATGCGCGCACTTGCCAGTCTTGCGTGCGGTTACATCTTCGGCTTGGGCCTCTTTGTTTCCGGCATGATCAAGCCGACCAAGGTTCTGGGCTTCCTAGATGTGTTCGCCATTCCGAGCGAAAACTGGGACCCGAGCCTCGCCGTCGTGATGGTGGCTGCGCTTGCCGTCGCCAGCGCCGGCTATGCGCTGTTGCGGCCGCGCGCGCCGTTGCTCGACACGCAACTTCACTGGCCGACACAAACCGCCATCGACCGGCCGTTCGTCGCTGGCGCGATCCTGTTCGGGATCGGCTGGGGCCTAGTGGGTTTGTGTCCGGGACCGGCGATCGAGAACCTGGCGACGCTGTCGCCGAGCGTCATCGTCTTTGTTGTCGCCATGGCCGTCGGCATGGTGGCGCACAATTTCTGGCAGGCGCGCGCCACGGCGCCAGCCGCGCGCGATCTGTCATCTGCGATCGCCGCCGACGGCTGACATGCTCGATTCATCCTCAAGCGCGTCAGTGCAATTTTCGCTCGATCAGGATCAAACCGCGCTGCGTGACATGGCTCGCGCCTTCGCCGCCGATGTTTTTGCGCCGAACGCGCTGGCCTGGGACGAGAACAGGCATTTTCCCGTTGCCGAGATGCGCAAAGCAGCCGCGCTTGGCATGGGCGGGGTGTATATCGCCGAGGATGTCGGGGGCTCCGGCCTGTCGCGCCTCTCCGCGACTTTGATTTTCGAAGCGCTGGCGACCGGCTGTCCGACGGTTTCGGCCTATATGTCGATCCACAATATGACGGCGGGGCTGATCGACGTCTTCGGCTCCGATGCGCAGCGCCGACAGTGGCTGCCGAAACTGTGCACGATGGAGCTATTGGCGAGCTACTGCCTGACCGAGCCCGGCGCCGGCTCGGATGCCGCGGTGTTGACGACACGCGCAACGCGCGACGGCGACCATTATCTGCTCAACGGGCAGAAGCAGTTCATCTCCGGCGCGGGGGCGGGCGATCTCTATGTGGTGATGGCGCGAACCGGCGGCGAAGGGCCGTCTGGCATTTCCGCATTCGTCGTGCCCGGGGATACGCCCGGCATTTCGTTCGGCGGCAACGAGCGCAAGATGGGCTGGAACGCGCAGCCGACGCGCGCCGTCATATTTCAGGACGCGCGCGTCCCGGCCGCCAACCGGCTCGGCGAGGAAGGCTTAGGTTTTAAGATCGCCATGGCCGGGCTCGACGGCGGCCGCCTCAATATCGCCGCCTGCTCGCTCGGCGGCGCCCAATCGGCGCTGGACAAAACGCTCGCCTACATGAAGGAGCGCAGGGCGTTCGGCAAACGGCTTGACGAATTCCAGGCGCTGCAGTTCCGCCTTGCCGACATGGCGACCGCGATCGAAGCCTCGCGCGCGCTGTTGTGGCGCGCCGCGGCGGCGCTCGATCGCAAAGATGCGGACGCCGCCGCGCTTTCCGCCATGGCCAAGCGCTTTGTCACCGATGTCTGCTTCGACGTCGCCAATCAGGCGCTGCAATTGCACGGCGGCTACGGCTATCTGTCGGAATACGGCATCGAGAAGATCGTGCGCGATTTGCGCGTGCACCAAATTCTGGAAGGCACCAACGAGATCATGCGCCTCATCGTGGCGAGACACCTTGTCGGCCGATGAGCGGGCAGCTTATTCAGGACGGCGACGTTCTGGTTCGCGAGCAGGGCAGCCTGCGGCGCATCACGCTGAACCGACCGCAGGCACTGAACGCGATCACGCTCGATATGGCGTTGACCATGACCACGCTGTTGCGGTCGTGGTCCAGCGACCCGGCGGTCGATGCGGTGTTGCTCGATGGCGCCGGCGAGCGTGCCTTCTGCGCCGGTGGCGACCTGCGCGGCCTTTATGACGCGGCAAAGTCCAAGAGTCCGCTTCCCGCGCAGTTCTGGGCTACTGAATATAAGCTCAATGTGCTGATCGCGCGCTATCCAAAGCCGGTGATCGCGATCATGGATGGACTCGTCATGGGCGGCGGCGTCGGCCTTTCGGCTCATGCCGCACACCGCGTCGTCACCGAACGCTCGGCGGTCGCCATGCCTGAAGTCAGCATCGGATTCTTTCCCGATGTCGGCGCCTCCTTCCCGTTGGCGCGCGCCCCCGGCTGCGTCGGCACTTACCTCGCCCTGACCGGCAACCGTCTCAGTGCGGCAGATGCCATCTATTGCAGGCTTGCCGACATTCACATTGCCACGGCGCGGCTTGCCGAGGTTGCTTCAGTGCTCGCCGATTGCCGTAACGCGCAAGACGTCCGGGCTCGGCTGGGTGAGCTCTCCGTTGTGCCGGCTCCAGGCGCCTTGGCGATGGCGCGGGATTGGATCGACAGCTGCTACGGCGCGGATGCCGTCGAAGACATTGTCGATCGCTTGCAACGGTGCAAGGCCGACGCGGCGCGCACGGCGCTCGAAGCGATGCGCAAGGCCTCGCCAACCTCGCTCAAGATCACGTTGCGCAACCTGCGCGCGGCGGCATCCTTCGCGCGCGTTGAGCAGAGCTTCCAGCAGGATTACCGTATCGCGCTGGCATGCGTCGCCGGGCATGATTTCATCGAAGGCATTCGCGCCACGATCGTCGACAAGGACCGCAATCCGGCGTGGCGGCCGAACAAGCTCGAAGCGGTTACGCCGGACATCGTCGAACGGCACTTCCAATCGGTCGACGAGTTGGAGCTTAAATTCGAAAGTTAAGGGGAGGACGCACACATGCCGGCTATCGGCTTCATCGGTCTCGGCAATATGGGCGGTCCGATGGCCGCCAATCTCGTCAAGTCGGGCGGACACGTGCTCGGATTCGACCTCGCACCGGCGTCGTGCGAGGCCGCGAGCCGCGACGGCGTGCAGATCGTCGCCAGCGCCGGAAGCACCGTCGAAGGCGCCGACATTGTCATCACCATGCTGCCGGCCGGCGAGAACGTGCTGTCGGTCTGGAACGACATCGCGCCGCACGCGCGGCAGGGAACGCTGTTCATCGATTGCTCAACCATCGACGTCGAAAGCGCGCGCAAGGCGCATAAGTTGGCGGCTTCCTACGGCATTGCCACGCTCGATGCGCCGGTCTCGGGAGGCGTTGGCGGCGCCAAGGCGGCGACGCTCACCTTTATGGTCGGCGGCTCCAAGACGGCGTTCGCCCACGGCAAGCCGGTGCTCGAGCGCATGGGCAAGCGTATCGTGCATTGTGGCGAAGCCGGCAACGGCCAAGCGGCGAAGATTTGCAACAACATGATCCTCGGCGCCTCGATGATTGCGGTGAGCGAAGCTTTCGTCCTCGGCGAAAAGCTCGGCTTGTCGCATCAGGCGCTGTTCGACGTCGCCTCGGCCAGTTCCGGGCAATGCTGGTCGCTGACGAGCTATTGTCCGGTGCCCGGGCCAGTGCCGGCCAGTCCGGCCAACAACGGCTATAAGCCCGGTTTCGCCGCGGCCTTGATGCTGAAGGATCTCAAACTCGCCCGCGCCGCCGCCGAATTGGTCAAGGTCAAGACCGCGCTCGGCGTCCACGCCGCTAAAATCTACGAAGAGTTCGCGCAGCAAGGCGGCAGCGCGTCCGATTTCTCCGGGATCATCAATCTCGTGCGCGAGCAGTCGAAGGACGGCTGACTTCGCCAGCGCGGAGCGCGGCGCGCGCCCGCCGCGATTTCGCCGCACTCGAAGATTTTGTCCACGTCTGGATTTCCCGGCGCGCGATTGACCGAAATGCAGGGTCTGGACACCAGCGTCCGTCTATTGAGCAAGCCGTATCGTAAGGACGAGCTCAGCCGCGCAGTGCACGAAATCCTGGCGAAGCGGGCGCGCGGCTGATCGGCTTATCCTAATAAACAAAGCGCTTGCCGACCGCGGTCGGCGTGATGACTTTATCGCCGTAAGTCGCGGTGAGCGCGGCCATCGCGCACCAGCCGGTGCAATGGCCGTCGGCTATCGAGGCGACACACCAGGGCACGGGCACAATACGCCGCGTCATTATCAACGATAGATAGCTGCATCAACGATAGATAGCTGCGCGCATTCGACTACCGGCTTGTCCAGGCCAAAACGACGCCGGAGAGAAGCAACAGCATCATAATGATGCGCGAATAGCTGCGGTCGGCCATGCGCCGATAGATAAACGCGCCAAGCCGCGCACCGGCGATAGTGCCGGGCACCGCCGCGACTGCCGCGATCGCCGCCTCATGCGTGAAAAAACCGGAGACGGCGTGCGAAACGAACGCCAGCGAAAGTATCGCCATGTTGAAGATTTGCAGGACGCCGCGACGGTGCTCCTTGGTCCAGCCGCGCACGTCCGTCCAAACAGCGGGAACCACGCCGGACAGACCGGCAAGACCGCCAAGAACGCCACCGGCAAATCCGACGATGCAATCGGCAATCCGTCCGCCCCACGTCATTTTGAGCTCTACGCGCCGCGCCAATATGTAACTCGTATAGACGATCAAAAAAGCGCCGACGCCGATCTTGAAAATCCTGGGGTCGATATGGGGCAAAAGCAAAGTCCCGATCGGCACGCCAAGCAGGCCCGGCACGACGAAAGCCAGGACGTATTCCCAGCGGATGGTGCGCCAGATCATCGGCAGTGTCTGCAGTTGCGAGACGACCGAACAAAAAATCGCCAAAGTCGCCGCCACGGTCGGCGGTATCGCATAGAGCCAAATACCAAGCACCGTGAGCGCCGTGCCGAAACCGGTCAGCCCGTTGACGAGACCGCCAGCCAGTGCGCCGGCAAGCACGATGACAATCTGCTGTGAGGTCATCGCGCTAGCCGCGCAGCGCGACCATCTGACCGCCGTCGGCGACGATTGTGGCGCCGGTCATGAAGCGCCCGGCGTCGGAGACGAGGAGTAACAGCGGGCCGTCGAGATCGCGTTCCTCGCCGAAGCGGCCGATCGGGATTTCGCGCTTGAGCGCCGCGCCGCGTTCGCTGTGCAGATAATCGCGGTTGAGTTCGGTGACGATCCAGCCCGGCGCGATGGCGTTGACGCGGATGCCCTTGAATGCGAGTTCGAGCGCCAGCGCCTTGGTGAGCTGGATCACGCCGGCCTTGGCCGTGGCATAGGCGATGACGCCCTTGTCGACGCCGAAGCCGAGCACGGAGGCGATATTGACGATGGCGCCGCCAATGCCTGCCGCCAGCATGCGGCGCGCCGCCTCCTGCGCGCAAAAGAACACGGCGTCGAGATTGGTCGAGAGAATGCGCCGCCATTCTTCCTCGGCAAGTTCGACGGCGCGGCCGGAACTCGCCACGCCGGCATTATTGACGAGAACGTTCACGGTGCCGAAGGCTTTCTCCGCGGCATCGAATGCGGCTCGCATCGCAGCGCGATCGCGCACGTCGGCCTCAACCGCGATGGCCTTGCCGCCGGACTTTTCGATCCGCGTCTTAAGTACATCGAGGCGGTCCGCGCGCCGCGCCACCAGCACCACCGCCGCGCCGTTTTCGGCGAGGCATTCAGCAAAACGCACGCCGAGCCCGCTCGATGCGCCGGTCACCAGTGCTACTTTGTCGTGAAGATCGAAAATGTCCGCCGCGGCCATGCACGTCCCTTCGCGTTCTTCCCATTCCTTGGGGTTCTTCCTCGCCGAGTTCGTTTCACTATAATGGGCAAATTGGCCGCTGCGAACCGATGCGGTCCCGGGACAAATGTCATGGCACACGATCACGACCACGACGACCACGGTTCGGAACTGTCCGAGATGCAATTGCGCGTGCGCGCTCTCGAAACCGTGCTGGCTGAAAAGGGCTATATCGACCCGGCGGCGATCGACGTCATCATCGAGGCCTATGAGACCAAGGTCGGCCCGCATATCGGCGCGCGCGTCGTCGCCAAGGCGTGGAGCGATCCGGCGTTCAAGCGGGCGCTCATAGCCGACGCCAGCAAGGCGGTGCAGACGCTCGGATTGCTCAACCGCGTCGGCGATCACCTGATCGCGGTGGAGAACACGCCGAAACTCCACAACATGATCGTCTGCACGCTGTGCTCCTGCTACCCCTGGGAAGTCCTCGGCTTGCCGCCGGTCTGGTACAAATCGGCGCCTTATCGTTCGCGCGCGGTCAACGATCCGCGCGGCGTACTTGGCGATTTCGGCGTCAAGCTGCCGGCCGGGACCGACATCCGGGTGTGGGATTCGACCGCAGAGACGCGCTTCATCGTGCTACCGATGCGGCCCGCCGGCACCGAGGGCTGGAGCGACGAAAGACTGGCTGCATTGGTTACGCGAGACAGCATGATCGGCACCGGCCTGGCGAAACAGCCGAGCGAGGCCGCCTGATGGACGGCATTCACGATATGGGCGGTATGCACGGCTTCGGCAAAGTCGAGCCCGAGCCGAACGAGCCGGTTTTCCATTCCGATTGGGAAGGCCACACGCTCGCGATCACCCGCGCCATGGGCTACACCGGCGTGTGGACCATCGACCAGACGCGCGCCGGCATCGAGGAATTGCCGCCAGACGTTTATCTGACGAGCTCCTATTATAAAAAATGGGAACTGCGGCTGGAGAAGCTCGTCGTCGCGCTCGGTCTTGCCGGGGCCGATGAGCTTGCGAAAGGTCATGCGCTGCGGCCTGGCAAGGCATTCATGCGCAAGCTCGTTGCGGCGGAGGTGCCGAACACGCTGACGCGCGGCGCCTTTGCCCGGCCGGCAAAGGCGCCGGCGCGATTCAAACCCGGCGACCGCGTGCGCACCAAGAATATTCATCCGGCAACGCATACGCGCCTGCCGCGCTACGCGCGCGATAAGGTTGGCATGGTCGAGGCGTTGCGCGGCTGCCACGTTTTTCCCGACGTAGCAGCGCTCGGCAAGGGCGAGGATCCGCAATGGCTGTATACGGTGCTGTTCGAGGGCCGCGAGCTATGGGGCGATAGTGCGGAGCCGTCGCTCAAAGTCTCCATCGAAGCGTTCGAGCCTTATTTGGAGCAGGCATGAGCACCAACGCAGCCGCGCTTCGCGCGACGCAATCCGTGCAGAGCATCCCGCGCAACGTTGAGGGGCCGGTCTTCCGCGCGCCATGGGAGGCGGAAGCCTTCGCACTGGCGCTGTCGCTCAACGAACGCGGCGTCTTCACGTGGACGGAATGGGCGGCCACTCTTGGCGACGAGATCAAGAAGGCTCAAGCCGCCGGCGATCCCGATACCGGCGCGACCTATTATCACCACTGGCTCGCCACGCTCGAACGCATGGTCGCCGCCAAGGGTCTCGCCGACGCGCATCTGCTCGCGCGGACCCGCGACGCCTGGCAGCGCGCGTGCGCACGCACGCCGCACGGCGCGCCGATCGAGCCGCGGCCGGACGATTTCGACCGGCGCCGATGACTTTCCGAGCAAGCGCCGGCGCTGTAAAATCCATGGTCGCGAGACGGCGCGGCTAGAACATTCTCCGGAATCTTCGCATATCGAACAGAGATTTGATGACTCCGAAGCAACCGCCCGCATTGCGCGCGGATCGCCGCCAAAGTACCCTCACGCCTAATTAAAGTTTTAAGATCGAACAGGAATTAGGCTTTTGGGATGAACGCTCCAGCTCCAAAATTCATGGTTGAATCGACGTGGCGCGGCCGCCTGTTCGGCGCCGAATGGCGGAGCGCCGCGGGCGGCTCGCTCGATGTCGTGGAGCCTGCCACGGGCTCGACGCTTACGCGCGTTGGCAACGCCACGGCGGCCGATGTGCGTCATGCCGCCGCCGAAGCGCGCGCCGCGCAACCGGGCTGGGCCGCGACGCCGTATGAAAAGCGCGCCGCGATCCTGCGCAAGGCGGCACGCGTCCTGGAGGACAATCAGGAAGAACTGATCCCCTGGATCGCGCGCGAGACCGGCGGCATCCCGGCGAAAGCCGGATTCGAGATCCACATGGTGACGGAGATCCTCTACCGCTCGGCCGCCATGTGTACCGAGCCGCAAGGCCTCGTGCTGCCGTCCGATCCGGGCCGCATCAGCCTTGCGCGGCGGCTGCCACGCGGCGTCATCGGCGTGATCTCGCCGTTTAATTTCCCGCTGATCCTGTCCAGCCGCGCCGTGGCGCCGGCGCTGGCAACCGGAAACGCCGTCGTGCTCAAGCCCGATCCGCGAACCGCGCTGACCGGCGGTTTCATCATTGCGCGTATTTTCGAGGAAGCAGAGCTGCCGAAAGGCGTGTTGCAGGTGCTGCCGGGCGGCGCCGAGGCCGGCGAAGCAATCTGCAGCGATCCCGATATCGCCATGGTGGCTTTCACCGGTTCGAGCCATGTCGGGCGGCGCATCGGCGAACTCGCCGGCAAGCATCTGAAAAAGGTGCAGCTCGAGCTCGGCGGCAAGAACGCAGTCATCGTCTGCGAAGACGCCGACCTCGATGCCGCGGCGTCCGCGATCGCCTTCGGCGCGTGGTTTCACCAGGGTCAAATCTGCATGACCACCGGCCGCGTGCTGGCGCAGAACAGGATCGCGACGCCGCTGACCGACAAGCTCGTGGCCAAAGCGAAGCACCTGCCGGTCGGCGATCCGCTCGGCCAGGTCGCGCTTGGGCCGGTGATCACGCGCGCGCAGGTCGATCGCATCCACGGTATCGTGAAGGATTCGGTCGCCGCCGGCGCCACCCTCGCGGCGGGCGGTACGTTCGATGGACCCTTCTACCGGCCGACGGTCTTGACCGGAGTCAAGCCCGGCATGCGCGCCTTCGACGAGGAAGTCTTCGGCCCGGTCGCTGCGATCACACCATTCGGCAGTGACGACGAGGCGATTGAACTTGCCAACCGCAGCGAGTATGGGCTGTCGGCCGGCGTGTTCTCGGCCGATGTCGGCCGCGCCATGGCCATCGGCAACCGGCTCAATACCGGCCTTCTCCATATCAATGATCAGACCGTCGCCGACGAACCGCACGTGCCGTTCGGCGGCACGGGAGCTTCCGGCAACGGTACGCGGATCGGCGGCCCGGCCAACTGGGAGGAGTTCACCCAGTGGCAGTGGATGACGATCAAGGAAAAACCCAATCCGTATCCGTTCTGACGTTCATCGTCGCGCGGACGGCATTCCGCGCGACGACGCGAGGTGCCCGGAACTTCGGCCGGGAGCTGAATAATAGAAGGCGATGGCGCCGAAGGCTGCCGCCACGGGAGGGAAAGATGAAGACGCAATTGCGCGTGAGGGTCTTGGCCGCGACATTGGCCGCGCTCGCGACCCTGGCGGCTCGGCCGGCGCCTGCCGCCGATGCGCCGAAAAGCATCAGCATCGGCTACGCCGTTTCGCTGTCGGGAGTGAATGCGCAGGGCGCCGCCACCACGACGCTGCCCGGCTACGATCTCTGGGTCAAAGACGTCAACGACGCCGGCGGAATCATGGTCAAGGAATTCGGCAAGAAGATTCCCGTCGAAGTCGTGGCGAAGTACGACGATACCAGCAACGCCGAGACGCTGCTGCGGCTCGAAGAAAAGCTGATGAGCCAGGACAAGGTGGATTTCGTCCTCCCGCCGTGGAGCACCGGCTTCAATCTCGCTGTGGCGCCGATCTTCGCCAAATACGGCTATCCGCAGCTCGCGGTGACCGCCAACGCCAACGACGAGGAGCAGCTCGTCAAGCAGTTTCCGACGCTGTTCTTCTTCCTCAATCAGCCGGCGCATTTCGGCGGCGCGCTGATCGAAGTGCTCAACAAATACAAGGCCGCCGGTCAGCTCAACAACAAGGTGGCGATGCTGAGTGTCGGCGACCAATTCGGTGCCGAGTTCTCCGCCGGCTTCTCCGCCGGATTGAAGGCGAATGGCTACGACCTCGTGCTGCAAAAGAGCTATCCGCTCGGCGCGGCCGATCTCACCAACGAGATCAAGGAGGCCAAGGCGTCCGGCGCGGATACCTTCATCGCCGGCAGCTATCCGCCCGATACCTTTATGCTGACCGGCACCGCGATCACCCAGGGCTATAATCCGAAGGTGTTCTACACCGCGGTCGGCACCGCGTTCGCCGAATACGGCGCCAACTTCAAGGACAAGGTGCAAGGCGTGCTCGGCATCGGCGGCTGGGATCCGACCGTGCCCGGCGCCATGGACTACTATAAGCGCCAGCAGGCTGTGACCGGCCACGCGCCGGACGGCTGGGCGAGCCCCGTCACTTACGCCAGCCTGCAAATCCTGCAGCAGGCGATCGAGAAGGCCGGCACGCTCGACCGCAAAAAGGTCCTCGACACCATGGCCAATGGCGGACCGTGGGACACGGTCGTCGGCCCGATCGATCTGAAGACCCACATCCGCGAGCACCAAATCGGCGCCGGGCAATGGCAGGGCGGCCAGTTCGTCGGCGTCTCGCCGAGCGACTTCCCTGGCGTGAAGCCCGTCATCTTCCCCAAGCCGGCGTGGTAAGCGCGCTCGCGCCGACCGCGTGACCGGGCCATAGTAACGTCATTGGCCGGTTCGGCTTGCCCGGACCGGCCATTTTCAGTTATCGAGTCCGATCCATGCCAGCGATCGAAGTCATCCTCGGCGGCGTGATTTTGGGCGGGCTCTATGCGCTCGTCGCCATCGGCTTCAATCTGCAATACGGCATGGCGCGGATCGTGAACCTCGCCTACGGCGAGTTCCTGATGGGCGCTGCCTTCGCGGCGTTCTTCATGTTCACGCTGTTTCACATCAATCCGATCGCCGGCATGCTGTTTTCCGTGCCGGTGGCGTTCGGCGCCAATTGGCTGATCTACCGGCTGCTGATGACGCCTCTGGTGCGCCGCGCCCGCACCCGCGACGACCTCGAGGGCCAGACTATCCTCGCCACCTTCGGCCTCCTGTTCGTGCTGCGCGGCGCCGCCACGCTGATGTTCAGCGCCGACAACCGTTTCTACGACTATCTCGGCGAGCCGCTGAAGATTTTCGGCTTCACCTTCGCCGCCAATCGCGTGCTCGCCTTCGTCATGGCGTGCCTATTCGCCGCCGTCTGCCTGTTCGTTCTCAAACACACGCGCTTCGGCATCGCACTACGCGCGCTCGCTATCGATCCGATCGGCGCGGAGCTGGTCGGCATCGACGTGCGCGGGCTGTCGGGACTGGCTTTCGCCGGTGGCGGCGCGCTGGTCGCGGCGGCCGGCACGCTGGTGAGCACCTTTCTGACGTTCAATCCGGCCATCGGCATCGACTTCACGATGAAGGCGCTGGTTGTCGTCATCATGGGCGGCATCGGCAACGTGGCCGGCAGTCTGCTGGCGGGCATTCTGCTCGGCGTCGCCGAGGCGCTCTGCTCCTATTACGTCGATTCCGGATTGACGCTCGCGGTCGCCTATGCGCTGTTTTTGATCGTGCTCGTCGTCAGGCCGCGTGGCCTGTTCGGAACGCCGTGAGCACGACCGACACATCCGAAGTCAGACGCATCCGCCGCCGGCGCGCCACGGCGGCGGTTGCCGCGCTCGCGGCGCTCGTTGCGGTGCTGGCGGCAGTTCCGCTGTGCGTGTCCGATTACGGCCTGTCGCTGATGGTCAGCGTGATGGGCTACCTGGTATTGACCGTCGCCTGGGCGCTTTTTTCCGGCACGACGCGGCTCGTCTCGCTCGCCACTTCGGCCTTCTTCGGGGTCGGCATGTACACGGTGGCGATCCTCGTCAAGACCTTGCCGCTGTATGGCACTTTTGTCGCTGCGATGGGCGCGGGCGCGGTGCTGGCCCTGATCGTCGGCGTACTCACGCTGCGCATCTCCGGCATGTTCTTCGTGATCTTCTCGTTCGGCCTTTCCGAGATGATCCGCGAATTCATGGTGTGGTGGGAAATCAATCAGACCCACACCATGGGCCGTTACGTCTATGTGCCGTTCGACACCACGATGATCTACGAGCATCTGCTCGCACTCGCGGTCATCGTCTTTCTGATCGGCTGGTGGCTTCGCCGCACGCGGCTCGGCCTTGCGCTGCTCGTGATCGGCGAGGACGAGACCGTGGCGCGCCAGGTCGGCATCAACGTGTCGTTCGCGAAAGTGGCGATCTTCATCGTCTCCGCAGTGCCGATCACGCTCGCCGGAGCGTTGATGGCGCCGCGCTTCGGATTCATCAATCCGAATTTCGCCTTCAATCCGCTGGTCTCGTTCGTCGTCGTCATCATGGCCTTCCTCGGTGGCTTGCAGAAATTGTGGGGGCCACTGCTCGGCGTCATTCCGCTGGTCATTCTGTCCGAGCAGCTGCAGACCGAGTTCCCGTTCTGGTACAGCGTGCTGCTTGGCGTGATCTTCATGGTGATCGTCTATTTCCTGCCGCGCGGCGTGACCGGTCTCCTCGAAGACGGCTGGGGGCGCCTGCGCGAACCGCTCGATCTGCCGCGCGGACTGACCGGAGCGTTACGCGACGCCTGGACCCGGATGTCCCGCCCGATTTTTCTGCCGCGCGGGATCGCCGGCGCGATTGAGGAACGCTGGGAAAAGATCATGCCCCGCGTGCCGGAGAGGCGCTGACCATGACCGCACAGCCTACGGCGCGGACGGCACCGCTGTTGGAAGTTGAAGGCCTGACCAGGGCGTTCGGCGGCCTTGTCGCCGTCGACAATATGTCGCTGTCGATCGCCTCCGGCGAAGTGTTGGGCCTCATCGGTCCGAACGGCTCGGGCAAGACGACGCTCCTCAACCTCATCGCCGGCACGATTCGCACCGATGCGGGCAGAATCCGCATGGCCGGCGAAGACGTGACGCGGTTGCCCAATCACCTGCGCGTACGCAAGCGCATCAACCGCACCTTCCAGCTCGTGCGCGCGCCGCCCAATATGCCGGCGATCGGCACGGTGATGGCGGGCGTTCTGTATGGTTCCGGCGAACGCGTGCGCTTCAAGGATGCGGGCTACGAGGCCGCGGGCTGGCTCGGCGAAATGAATCTATTGACCAAGGCGGACCGGCGCTTCGATCAACTCACCTATATCGAGCAGAAACGGGTCGAGCTGGCGCGAGCGCTGGCCACGCATCCGCGCGTGCTTCTGCTCGACGAATGGCTGTCGGGCTTGAGCGCGAGCGAGCTCGAAGGCGGCATGTCGGTGATATGGAGTCTCGCCGCCAAGGGCATCGCCGTGATTCTGGTCGAGCACGTCATGACGGCGGTGCGGGCATTGTGTCATCGCGTCATCGTCATGAATGCGGGATCGAAGATCGCCGAAGGCCGGCCCGAGGCGGTGTTGCGCGATTCCGAGGTCATCCGCGCTTATCTCGGCGGCGACGATGCTTGAGATCGACGGCCTCGAGCATTCCTACGGCCGGCACCGCGCGTTGCGCGATGTCTCGATCCGCGTGCGCGACAACGAGGTCGTGGCGATCCTTGGGGCAAACGGAGCGGGCAAGACTACGCTCCTGAACGCCATTGCCGGCCTGCTGCGGCCGGCTGTCGGGTCGATTCGCTATCGCGGCCGCGAGATCACGGGCCTGCGCGGGCATCAGGTCGTCGAACGCGGCATCGCCACGGTGACCGAAACCCGCCATTTATTCGGCCCGCTGTCGGTGACGGAAAACCTGTTGCTCGGCGCCTTCAACCGCGGTGCGCGCGAGGCGGCACCGGCGCAGATGGCGCGGGTGTTCGAACTGTTTCCCCGCCTCGCCGAGCGCCGCCGCCAGGCGGTGCGCACCATGTCGGGCGGCGAGCAGCAGATGGTGGCGGTCGGCCGCGCACTGATGGCGAAACCGTCGCTGCTACTGCTCGACGAACCTTCGCTCGGCCTCGCCCCGGTGATCGCCACGGAACTGTTCAGCGCGCTTGCCCGCATTGCCCGCGCCGGCGACACCAGCATTCTCATCGTCGAGCAGAACGCGCGGCGCTCGCTGCAAATGGCCGACCGTGCCTATCTGCTCACGCTCGGCAGCATCGTCGGCGAAGGCCCGGCCAAGGCGCTGGCGCAAAATCCGGCGGTCGCCGAGTCCTATCTCGGCCTATAAGCCCAACCGGCCACTCCGCCGAACGTCACACCCACCGTGTCAAAGCCCCCTTCGGCGGGCATCGCTGAAGTGGTAATGTGGTCTGTTGCACTCAATCCGAACCATATGTCGGGAGGACACCATGCCGGAAGGCAAAACCGTCAAAATTCGCGCAAGCTCGGGCGGTGAGTTCGATTGCTATCTCGTCGTCCCCAAGACCGACGTTGCAGCGCCGGCGATGGTGCTTGCCTCTGCAATCCATGGTGTCGACGCTGACATTCGCGCCATCGCCGACGAATTCGCCGCCGACGGTTACGTGGTCGCCGCGCCCGATTTGTTCTGGCGGACCGTTCCGGGACCGCTACCGCGCAGCGATGAGCGCTCGAAAGCCCGTGCGCAGCCCCGCCTCGAACGGATCAAGACTGGCGAAGCCGATCTTGCCGACACGCTTGCGTATTTGCGCACGTTGCCCCAATTCAACGGCCGCGCCGCCGTGATGGGATTCTGCTATGGCGGCCCCTACGCCATCATCGCGCCGAAACGCCTCGGCTATGCCGCGGGCATTTCCTGCCACGGCACGCAATTGCTCGATTACATCGGCGAGATCGAGGGCGTGCAGGCGCCGGTCTGCATCATCTGGGGCGACCGCGATCACGCCGCGCCGGCGCCGGTGCTCGACGCCTATCGCGCCATCGCGCCGCGCGTCAAGAATCTCGACCTGCACATTTTCCCGGGCGTTCTGCACGGCTACATGATGCGCGCGGCGCCGGACGCGTTCGACCAGAAGACACGCGATTTCTCCATGGCGCGCGCCAAGGCGATCCTCGCGGGACTGCGCGAGGCGCCGGCGAAGCTGCGGCAGGCTTCGTAGTCGGACGACAGAGGACAGACCGCGGACGATCGAGCCAGCGGCTTCTTCCGTCACCGGCACCGGCACGAATTGCGGGCTTGGCCGGCGCGCTAAGAACCGTCGGCGTTTCAATGCGCTACGAAGGCGCCGGCCATCGCCAGGATGAGGGCCGGTGGCATGACCATCATTCCAAGCTTCAGAAAGGTCCAAGCTTCGACGGCGAGCCGGTCGCGGCGTAACGCGGCCAGCCACAATATGGTGGCAAGCGAACCGGTCACTGACAGGTTCGGCCCGAGATCGACGCCAATAAGGACGGCGGCGCGCACATGGTCCGGCACGTTACCGGTTTCGACGATGCGTCCGGCAACGAGCCCCGCGGGCAGATTGTTCACGAGATTGCAGGCGAGTGCGAGGATTGCGCCCGAGGACCAGGCGGCGAGCGTCGCCGATTGCGTCACCAGCCGCGCCAACAGCGCCGCCAATCCCGCAGTGGCGCCGGTCCGTTCCAGCGCCTCGACGAGAACGAATAGGCCGGCGACCAATGGCAACACTCCCCAGGTGATATTACCGAGCGCCTGCTTCGGACCGTTCGGCGACTGCCACAGCACGACAAAAGCGGTCGCGACGCCGGCCAGGAATGTCGGCAAGCCCAGCGCTACGCCGAAGGCCGAAGCCGCGATCAACACCAGCGAAGTGGCGGCGATGCCTGCGGCGGCGAGGCGCGCGGCGGCCGCGAGTTGCGGAAGCTCGACATTGGTTGCCAGCCGCCGCGACAACTTTTGGCGTTGCGTGAGCAAGAGAACGACGTAAGTAGCCGCCACCGCCAGGACCGAAGCCAGGCCATAGCGCGGCAGCCATTGCAGCAGGGGCGGCATGTGCGAGCCGTAGATCACCAAGTTCGCCGGATTGGAAATTGGCAGCACGAAGCTCGCCGCGTTGGCGATGAACGCGCAGATCAAGAGATAGGGTAGCGGCTCTGCGACGCCTGCGGCGCGCGCCACAGCGGCAACGGCCGGAGTCAACACAACCGCCGTCGCGTCGTTGGACAGAAAGATCGTAACGACCGTGCCGACGACGAAGACGAGCGTAAACAGCCGAAATGCCGAGCCATTGGCCAAGCGCGCGGCTTTTGCGGCGAGCCAGTCGAACAGGCCCTCCTCGCGGGCAAGCTCAGCCAAGAGCATCATGCCGACCAGGAACAGATAAACATCGGTGCCCTTCGCCACGCCGGCAAACGCATCGCGCCACGGCAACAGGCCGAAGACGACCAGCAAGAGCGCGCCGGCGACAGCCCAGATCGCTTCGGGAAGACGCCAAGGGCGGACGACGACGCCTGCCGTCGCCAGCGCGGCGATGACCCAAATAGCCGCCGCGTCGGGCGGCACCGCCGCATCCATCACGCGGCAGCCTTGGCAACAGCGGACGCAACTGCCGCTGTGGTTTCGCCCTGGCGTGTTCCAGTCTCTGGCATGAAGATGGCGAAAAATCCGAGCGCGACGACAGCGACGACGTCAAGGTAAAGAAAACCGGCCGGATGGCCATACCATTGCACGACAAATCCCGAGGTCAAATTGCTCAATCCGGCGCCGATGCCGACCGCGAGGGCTGCCGGTCCCTGCGCCGGCTGGTGGCGGTCGATTGCAATAGCGGGCTCGAAAACTCTCACATCAACCGCAACGGGGAAGGCCGGTTCCGATGGCCTGTCGCAAGGCGGGTGGAATCAATGCATCGCGCCGGCGCTGCGTGGCACCAGCGCGCCGGGATGGCGGATCACATCGCCGGCCAGCCGGTGTGCGGCGCCCGCAGCTTGCAGCGGATCGCTGCCATTGAACCGGGCCGCGAGATAGCCGGCATTGAACCCGTCGCCGGCGGCGGTCGCATCGATTGGCACCAGGACCTCGGGCACGGGCACGAATTCTTGAGCACTACCGGTCGCGACCAGCGCGCTGTTGGGGCCGTTCTTGACCACGATTTCGCCGATGCCGAAGGCTTGCAGCCGCGCCACCGTCGATTCCGGGCTGGGGTCGCCCCACAGCACCGCCTCGTCGTCGAACGTCGGCAGCGCAATGTCGACGCGCTTGAGCGCTTCCATGAAGACCGTGCGCGTGCGCGCGAGATCGCCCTTCCAGCCGCGCGGCCGGAAGTTGCCGTCGAAGGCAACTTTGGCGCCCTGCTGACGCGCGACTTCGAGAGTGGCAAAAAAACGGCCGAGCCCGTTGTTCGAGTAAAGCGACAGCGTAATGCCGGAGAAATAGATGAGCCGCGCCGCGGTGAGGGCTTCGGCCACTTTCATCCAGTCAGGCAGTTCGAAGAGTTGGCTTGCCGGAGCGCCATCGCGCCAATAGCGCACCTCGCGCGCCGCCGAGCGGCCGGTCTCGATCAAGCACAGGGCCGGTAGCCGGCCGGGTGTGCGTAGGATGAGATTCGATGCCACGCCTTCCGCCGCCGCAAGCGCCACGACGCTGTCCGAATAGGGATCGTCGCCAACGGCCGTGGCAAAGGCGGTCTCGATGCCCGCGCGCGCCAGATAGATCGCGGTATTGAACGCGTCGCCGCCGCAGGACAGCGCGAACGTGCCGTCCGCCCCGCGCGCCAATTCGATCACAACTTCGCCGACGCTTAGGGCGCGGGCTTTTTGCTCGCTCATCGGGGTCGCCTTCTATCACCTTTCGGCAGCCGGAAGAGGTGATATGCAAACGTTATCGGCACCGTCTTTATCCTTGGCAATTCAGTCCGCCGGCGGCGGCTGGTATAGGCCTGCCGTATTGTTATATTATAACATTGCCGCGTTGGGCCGACGAGCCGAGACATTTATGACCCATCACCACCATCATGGCGGCGAACCGCATCCCTCGCCAACGATCCCCCCGTCGCTGCTCCGCCTCTCAGCGCCGCGGCGGCTGGCGATCGCCGGAGCGCTGATCGCATTGATCTGGGCCGCCTTTTTGTGGGCGACGCAATGAGCGACGCGATGCCGGCGCTGCGCTTCCACAATCTCACCCTCGGCTATGAACGCCACCCAGCCGTGCACCATCTCGACGGCGCGGTGGAGCAAGGCGCGCTCATTGCCGTGGTCGGTCCGAACGGCGCCGGCAAGTCGACACTGTTCAAAGGCATCGTCGGCGCATTAAGGCCGCTTGCCGGCGCAATCGAGCGCAACGGCGTCGATGTCCGCGATATCGCCTATTTGCCGCAAGTACCCGAGATCGACCGTTCTTTTCCGATTACCGTCTACGACATGGTCGCGATGGGGCTGTGGCGCAGTCGGGGCCCGTTCGGCGGCATCGTTGGCAAAGACCACAAGATGATCGAGGCGGCTATCGCCGCAGTCGGCTTGAGCGGCTTCGAGCAGCGCGCCATCGGCACGCTATCGGGAGGGCAGTTCCAGCGCATGCTGTTCGCGCGGCTGTTGGCCCAGGACGCGCGCGTTATCTTGCTCGACGAGCCGTTCGCCGCAGTCGATGCCAAGACGTCCGTTGATCTGCTTGATCTCGTGCGCCGCTGGCACAAGGAGCGGCGCACCGTACTGGCGGCGCTGCACGATATCGAACTGGTGAAGGCGAATTTTCCGGCGACCTTGCTGCTGGCCCGCGAGCCGGTGGCCTGGGGTGCGACGACGGACGTATTGGCAAGCGAGAAACTCAACAAGGCGCGCCTGATGTGCGAGGCCTTCGACGACAGCGCGGAAGCCTGCACCTTGCCTGAGCTGGCTTAGTCCTATGCTGTCCCACTATTTGTTCGAACCTTTCGCTGAAACGGCCGTTCGGCACTCCCTCGCAGCGATCCTTGCGCTGGCGCTCGGCGCTGGTCCGATCGGCGTGTTCCTGATGCTGCGGCGCATGAGCCTGATCGGCGATGCGATGTCGCACGCCATTTTACCGGGCGTGGCGATCGCCTTTCTTGCCGCTGGACCGAATGTCTTCGCCATGACGCTCGGCGGTCTTGTCGCCGGTCTCCTCATTGCGCTCTCCGCCGGAGCGGTCAGCCGGGCTACCGCATTGCAAGAGGATACATCGCTTGCCGTGTTCCTCCTCGTCTCGCTCGCCTTCGGCGTCGTGATTGTGACCGTCAATGGCATCGATATCGAACGGCTGATGACGTTTTTGTTCGGCGAAGTCGCGGCAAAGATGAGTTCCGAGAAGCTCTTGGTCATCGCGGTCAATGCGACGATCAGCCTTCTCGCGCTGGCGCTGATTTATCGCCCACTGGTGCTTGGCTGCGTCGACCCTGGCTTTTTGCGTTCGGTCAGCCGCTCGGACGGCGTCGCGCATTTGACCTTTCTCGCAGTGCTGGTGCTCAATCTCATTAACGCTTTTCATGCGCTCGGCACATTGCTCGGCGTCGGGATCGTCATCATCCCGGCCGGAAGTAGTCGATTTTGGACGCGCGATATTTCCAGGATGATCGTACTGGCAACGGCGATCGGGCTCGTTTCCGGCTTTGCCGGAGTGCTATTGGCTTTTCATTTGAAGATTCCATCCGGGCCTGCCGTGACGCTGGTGGCCGGACTTGTTTATGCCGGGTCTGTCCTGTTCGGGCGAAACGGCGGACTGGTTCGGCAGATCTTTCCAGGACGCCATCTGGAAGCCTAGATCGGCCGAGTGTCATTTCGGCTTCAGCATCGCCACCAGGCGTACTTTCTCCGCAACGTCCCTTGCAATATTTTCGGCGAAGCCCGAGCTGTCGGCAAAGCAGCCCGCCGGCTGCAGCGTGTCCTTGATCACGCGTTGCGCAGCGTCGCCCTTCACGGTCGCGATGCACGCGGTTTCGAGCCTACGGGTGACGTCGACGGGCAGTCCGGCCGGCCCCAACAGGCCGCCGAAGCTCAACGGCGCCACGTCGAAGCCCTGTTCCTTGAATGTCGGCACCCCGGGTAGCGCGGGATTGCGTGTCTCGGCGAACAATCCCGGCATTGGCAGCCCGCTGCCGGCCGCGGCCGTCAGCGGCACGGCAGCGAAATCGATCTGCCCGGAGCGCACGTTTTGAATTTCCTCAGCCGGCCCCTTGAACGGCACGTCGTTGAATTGAACCTGCGCCTCATCGGCCAATTGGATCATGGCGAGGTGCGGAATGGTCGCGATGCCAGGAATGCCTACATTCAGCGCGCCCGGCTTGTTCTTCGCCGCTTCGACGATATCGCGCGCCGTCTTGAGCGGCGAATTTGGCGGTATCACAACGACCTGATCGTTTTTGAATGTCTGGCAAATCGGCGTGAACGATTTATAGGTGTAGCCGGTTTGCTCGTTGGTGAGCGGCTGCACGGTGATCGAGTAGGTCGCGCTGTGCAACAGTGTGTAGCCGTCGGGCTTGGCGCGGGCGACATCGGCGGTTCCAAGAACGCCATTGGCGCCCGGCTTGTTGACGATGATGAAAGGCTTGCCGAACCGGGACGAGAAGCCGTCGGCGAGCACGCGGCCTAGAATGTCGGCGCTGGATCCGGCCGTGGCCGGAGCGATGATTTGGACGACGCGTTCCGGGTAACCCTGTGCCCTCGCCGCAATCGCGGCAGCAATCGCGACGGCCATGCTCGCAGCGATCACGGCACCCGCCCGCATCGGCTCCTCCCGCGATTTTGATCTCGCACTGGTCGAAAACGATAGCCGAAGCGGCTTCGGGATCAAGCCTTTCGGCACTGGGTCGGCGGCGGGCGCGACCGCCTCATCGCTGTGATGCAAGGCCCGGCGGATACCTATATAGGAGGGCCAACGGAGGGACGAAATGACCGACCCGAAAGTCCAGGAAAAGGCGCAGGAAAAGGTGCCCGTCACGGTGCTGACCGGCTATTTGGGCGCCGGCAAGACCACATTGCTTAATCGCATATTGTCCGAGCCGCACGGCAAGAAATACGCCGTGATCGTCAATGAATTCGGTGAAATCGGCATCGACAACGATCTCGTCGTCGGCGCCGACGAGGAAGTGTTCGAGATGAACAATGGCTGCATCTGCTGCACCGTGCGCGGCGACCTCGTGCGCATCCTCGACGGACTGATGCGGCGCAAGGGCAAGTTCGACGCCATCATCGTCGAGACCACCGGCCTCGCCGACCCCGCGCCCGTGGCACAGACCTTCTTTATCGACGAAAATGTCGGGCGTCGAACCAAGCTCGACGCCGTGGTGACGGTCGCCGACGCCAAATGGCTCAACGACCGGCTTAAGGACGCCCCCGAAGCCAAGAACCAGATCGCGTTTGCCGACGTGATTCTGATCAACAAGACGGATCTGGTTTCGCCGGAGGAACTCGACGAGGTCGAGGCGCGCATTCGCGGCATCAATCCTTACGCCAAGCTGCACAAGACTGAGCGCGCCCAAATTCCGCTCGACGCGGTGCTGGGCCGCAACGCCTTCGATCTCGACCGCATCCTCGATCTCGAACCGGCCTTTCTCGAAGGCGACGATCATGAGCATCACCACGATCACGGTCATCACCATGACCATGACCACGATCATCATCACAAGCACGAGCACGCGCATTCGCACGGCGAACTCAAGCATTATCACGACGAGGAGATGCAATCGATTTCGCTGAAGAGCGACAAGCCGCTCGACCCGGATAAATTCTTCCCCTGGGTGCAGGACCTGGTGCAGAAGGAGGGCCCGAATATTCTCCGCTGCAAGGGCATCCTCGATTTCAAGGGCGACGATAAGCGCTTTGTCTTCCAAGGCGTGCATATGATCCTCGACGGCGATCATCAGCGGCCGTGGACCAAGGACGAGAAGCGGCAAAGCCGCATCGTCTTCATCGGCCGCAACCTGCCGGGCAAGAAGATCACCGAAGGGTTCGAGAGCTGTATCGCTTAGGATGAGCGACCCGCGTAGCGACACCGTCTCCGTCGTCGAACGCACGCGGCCACTGGCTGTGGGAGGCGCTGTCTTTGCCGCACATTTTCTTGGGCGTACCGCGCTATTCGTGCTCGGCGAGGAGGCGATGGTGTTGGCCGAGCCGGGTCGCGAGCCGCGGCGTGTGGCGGTGCACGGCGGCGCCATTCTGACAACGGCGGCCGACGATGCGCGCATCCTCAGCGGCGGCGACGACGGCAAGCTGATCGCAACCGACGCGACGGGCGAGAGCCGCACGCTCGTGGCCGACCTCAAGCATCGCTGGATCGATCACGTCGCGCTCGGCCCGGACGATGCGGTTGCCTGGTCGGCCGGCAAGACCGCGTTCGTGCAGGCCAAAGACAAGACCAAGGAATTGCGCGAATTCGAAGCGCCCTCGACCGTCGGCGGGCTCGCTTTCCTGCCGAAGGGATTTCGGCTGGCGATTGCGCATTACAACGGCGCCACACTGTGGTTTCCGAACGCGGCGGGGGTCACCCCGGAAAAGCTCGAATGGAAAGGCTCGCATCTCGGCGTCACGGTGAGTCCTGACGGCCGCTTTCTGGTCACCACCATGCAGGAGCCGATGCTGCATGGCTGGCGGTTGGTCGACCGCCAGCACATGCGCATGTCCGGCTATGCCGCACGCGTCACCTCGTTCGGCTGGACCGCCGGCGGCGATTGGCTGGCAACGTCAGGCGCGACCCAGCTCATCCTATGGCCGTTTCAAAGCAAGGACGGCCCGATGGGCAAGCAGCCGCGGGTGCTGGCGCCAGCGGAGCAGCGCATCGAGGTCGTCGCCTGCCATCCGAAACAGGCCGTCGTCGCCGCCGGTTTCGGCGATGGCATGGTGCTGCTCGTTCGCATCGAAGACGGCGCCGAGATTTTGGCCAAGAAGCCGGGCGACGCGCCGGTCACCGCGCTCGCCTGGAGCGCCGACGGTTTGCTCCTCGCCTGGGGCACGGAGAGCGGCGAAGCAGGTGTCGTCGATCTGACGTGATCCATTCTGGAACTGCACCAAGCGCCAGCCGTTATCGTTGTCTGAACACGATCGTGAAAATCCTTTTCACCGTCATCTTCATTACGCATGGGATGCGTTCGTCCGCTGTGGCGCAGACCCGGTCCGGCGATGCGAAGGCCTGCGCGAATGGCGCGAGCACCGCCCCCAATCAGACCTTGAGCGACAAGCTCGCCCAGTCAAACGGCGTGATTTGTCCGCCCAGCGTCGACCCCGGCATCAAGGCGCCGACGCCGAATACCGGAAAAATGCCGGTCATTCCGCCGCCGGGCAGCCCGGGCGGCAACCCCAACGTTCAGCCGAAATAGAGCGGCTCAGATCACATATTGGCGCAGCGGCGGGTAGCCGTTGAAGCCGACCGAGGAATAGGTCGCGGTATAGGCGCCGGCAGCCTCGATCAACACCTTGTCGCCGATGGCGAGCGACACCGGCAGCGGGTACGGCGTCTTCTCGTAGAGCACGTCGACGGAGTCGCAGGTCGGGCCGGCGATGATGCAGGGTACGGTCTCGTCGCGATCGTGGGCGGTGCGGATCGGATAGCGGATCAATTCGCCGATGGTCTCGGCGAGGCCGTGGAATTTGCCGATGTCGAGATAGACCCAGCGCACCTCGTCTTCGGGGCTGCGTTTGGCGATCAGCACCACTTCGGCTTCGATGATGCCGGCATTGCCGACCAGGCCACGGCCGGGCTCGACAATGGTGTTGGGCAGGTTGTTGCCGAAATGCTTGCGCAGCGCCTTGAAGATCGCCTTGCCGTATGATTCGAGCTTCGGCGTCTTGCGCACGTATCGGGCGGGGAAACCCCCGCCAAGATTCACAATCGAAAGCGAGATGCCGCGCTCCGCGCAAGTGCGGAAGATAGCCGCGGCCGATGCCAACGCGCGGTCCCAGGCTTCGACATTGTGCTGCTGTGAGCCGACATGGAAGGAAACGCCATGCGGCATGAGCCCGCTTTTGTGGGCAAGCTCCAGGATGTCGGCCGCATAGGCGGGCTCACAGCCGAATTTGCGCGACAGCGGCCACTCGGCGCCGGAGCCGTCGCAATGAATGCGGCAAATCACCCGGCTGCCGGGCGCGGCGCGCGCCACCTTCTCGACCTCGGCCTCGCAGTCGACCGCAAACAGGGTGACGCCGAGCCCGAAGGCTTCCGCGATCTCGCGCTCCTTCTTGATGGTGTTGCCGTAGGAAATGCGGTCGGGCGTCGCGCCGGCGGCGAGCACGTCGCGGGTCTCGGGCAACGAGGCGACGTCGAAGCAGCAGCCAAGATCGGCCAGAAGCTTCAGGATTTCCGGCGCCGGATTGGCTTTGACGGCGTAGAACACCTTGGTGTCGGGCAGCGCCTTGGCGAAGTTTTGATAGTTCTCGCGCACGACGTCGAGATCGACGACGAGGCAAGGTCCGCTATCGGTGCGTTGCTTGAGGAATTCGCGGATGCGCGTAGTCATTTCATCCCAGCTCCCTAATCCGGAAGGCGGCGTAGCCGCCGAGGTGAACCTCCTGCGACCTGCGCGATTCCGCGCCATTGCGGAGCTGCTTGGGTCGCCGTGATTGCTGCCTTGGTCCGGATGAGGGAAATCCCGTTCCGCACTGCTGGCAAAGATGGACAAGCCCTTTCGGTGTCCCCGGCATTGGCGCCGGCAGTAACCAAAAAAGCCCTTCCGTCGTTGCTTTAAGCCGCGTCGCCAGTGGAGAGCTGGCATTGCCGGTTTCGCCTCCGGCTGCCGGTCGCGGGAGCAAGGAAGTAGAGTCTCTTCCTTAGGCGGCTGTCCGGCCTCTTGTCCGGATGCCCACCGACCGACACACGGCCACAGGCACGTGCGAAATTGGGCAAATCCGCAATAAGCGATTTAGCCGAGCAGCGCAAGCGTTTTAGTTTTAATGAACAGTAAAACTCCACCGCGGCCGCGCGTCGGCGCCGCGATGGCGGTGCAGCGGCGACGTCAGCCGGCCACGAACGGCTCGACGCGGTGCGCCGCGCGCACGAACTGCACCATCACTGCGATGCCGCAGAGAATGAAGAGCCCGTCGAGCACGCGGGCGCCGAGCGTGCCGAGCGCGAACAGGTTGGCGATCGCCCAGCTGCCGGCAAAGGCCGCGCCGAACACCTCGGCGCTGATCAGGATGGCCGCGCTCAGCACGGTGAGTATATTTGGCCAGAGGATGCGCCGGGAGCGCGAAGGTGTGGACTGCTCCATGGATCGGGTCCTCGCAGTTACGCCGCGTCGCGAGCGGTCTTTTGCGATAACAGGCCTGCCTCGACCAGGGCCGCGCGAATGCGGTCGATCTCGGCGCGAGTGAGCTTGACCAGCGGCGGCCGCACCACGGCGCGCGGCAGACGGCCGAGCAGCACCAGGGCTTCCTTCATGCGGTTATGCATGTCGGCCCAAGGCTCGGCGTAGAAGACTTTGGCCAACGGATAGATGCGGTCATTGAGGCGCCGCGCTTCGGCCAGGTCGTTGGCCTTGACCGCGCGGAACAAGGCCGCCTGCAGATCGGCAATGACGCTGCCGGAGCCGGACAGGAGCCCGTTGCAGCCCAGCACCAGCGAACTCAAGAGCCATGCGCTGTGGGTGGACAAGACATTGACCGGGTGCGGCAGCCTTTGCAGCTCGCGGACATGCATCTCGTGCTGCGGAACGTTGCCGCACCAGTCCTTGATGGCGCGGATGGTCGGCACCTCGTCGACCATCCTAAGGAGCGTGTCGCGCGGATAGCCTTGGCCGGCCGCCAGCGGGTATTGGAACGCGATGAGCGGCAGGCTGGTTGCATCGGCGATGCGCTTGAAATGCGCGACCGCCATGGCCGGCGACTGTCCCAGCGCAAAGGGCGCTGGCGGAAACACCAATAGCGCCGAGGCGCCGCCCTCCTCCGCCATGCGCGCGATGCGCGCGGCTTCGAGGCTGCCGTCGGCCCAGATGCCATTGACGATCGGCAGCCGACCGCCGATTTCGTCCTGCGCGATCGCCAACACACGGCGCTGCTCGTTGAAACTGCATGACGCCACCTCGGTCGAATGGGCATTCACCGTGATGGCCGAGAGGCCCTCGGCCGCGGCCACGTCGGAGAGGTGCCTGCGAAAGCTCTTCTCGTCGATCGCAAGGTCGTCCGCGAACGGCAAGATGACGGCCGGAATGACGCCATGCGGTATATAATGGGCGTGACGGGGCATTTCGGCTCTCCCTTTGGCAGCGTCGTCGCCGTGACATATATCACGCCTGCACCCGACTTTGGTAAGACCCTCCCCAATGTCCCAACCGCGCCAAGATCCCGCCCCCGCTAATCCATTTTTCGAGGCCTGGACCACCCCCGACGAGGTGCCGCCCTTCGATCGTATTGAGGCCGACCACTTTCGCCCCGCCTATGCCCGCGCACTCGCCGAACACGAGGCCGAGGTCGCGGCCATCGCCGTCGATACGGCGCCGCCGAGCTTCGACAATACGATCGCGGCGCTGGAATTGAGCGGGCGCACGCTCGATCGTGTCGGCAACGCGTTTTATCTCCTCAGCGGCGCGCATACCAACGACGCGCTTTTGGTAATCGAGCGCGAAATCTCCCCACAAGTCGCGCTTCACTGGAACAACATCCACACCAATTCAGCATTGTTCCGCCGTATCGACGCGCTGATGCGCGAGGCCGACACGCTGGGGCTTAACGCCGAACAAAAGCGGGTGCTGGAGCGCTATCATACGAGCTTCCGGCGCGCCGGTGCGGCGCTCGACGGCCCGGCAAAAAAACGCCTCGCCGAGATCATCGAACGGCTGGCTGAGCTCGGCACCGCATTCAGCCAGAACGTGCTGGCCGAAGAGCAGGCCTTTGTGTTGCCGCTCAATGGCGAGGCCGATCTTGCCGGGCTGCCCGATTTCATGCGCGAGGCGCTGCGCGCGGAGGCGCGCGACCGCGGGCTCGACGGCTGCGCAGTGACGCTGTCACGCTCGATCGTCGAGCCGTTTCTGCAATTCTCCGACCGGCGCGATCTGCGCGAAAAGATTTTCCGCGGCTTCATCATGCGCGGCGACAACGGCGGGGCGACCGACAACAAGGCCATCATCGCCGAGATGGTGCAGTTACGGGCCGAGCGGGCAAAGCTGCTCGGCTATGCCGACTTCGCCCGTTACCGGCTCGACGATGCCATGGCGAAGACGCCGGGGGCGGCGCGCGCGCTGCTCGACACCGTGTGGGCGCCGGCGCGCTCCCGGGCGCTCGCCGATCGCGATGCGATGCAGGCATTGATCCAAGAGGAGGGCAGCAATTTCAAGCTCGAGCCCTGGGACTGGCGCTATTACGCGGAAAAGCTCCGTCACCGGCTCTGCGAATTCGACGAGGCCGCGATCAAGCCTTATCTCAATCTCGACCGCATGATCGAGGCCGCGTTCTATACGGCCGAGCGGCTGTTCGGTTTGCGCTTTGTCGCGCGCTCCGAGGTGCCGGCATGGCATCCGGACGTGCGGGTTTGGGAGGTGCGCAATGCCGATGGCAACAAGGTCGGCTTGTTCTTCGGCGACTATTTCGCGCGGCCGTCCAAACATAGTGGCGCCTGGATGACCTCGCTACGCGATCAGGAAAAGCTGAAGGACGACATCCGTCCGTTGGTCGTCGATGTCTGCAACTTCGCCAAAGTCGCCGACGGCGAGCCGACGCTTCTGAGCTTTGAGGACGCGCGCACGCTGTTCCACGAATTCGGCCATGCGCTGCATGGGCTCCTGTCCGCCGTGACTTACCCGACAATTTCCGGCGCCAACGTTGCCACCGATTTCGTCGAGCTGCCGTCCCAGCTTTACGAACACTGGCTGCAACAGCCGGAAGTATTGCGGCAGTTTGCCCGCCACTATCAGACCGGCCAGGCCATGCCGGAGGAACTGCTGCAACGGCTCATTGCCGCGCGCAATTTCAATAAGGGCTTCTCGACCGTCGAATACATCGCCTGCGCCGCGGTCGATCTCGATTTCCATTCGCTGTCGCAGCCCCAAGACATTGATGCGACGGCCTTCGAAGTCCAGGCGCTGGCGCGCATCGGCATGCCCGAGGAGATCGTCATGCGGCACCGGCCGCCGCACTTCGCCCACATTTTCTCCGGCGGCGGCTATGCCGCGGCCTATTACAGTTACATGTGGTCGGAAGTGCTCGATGCCGACGCCTTCGCGGCATTCGAGGAGACTGGCGACATATTCGATCCGGCGACCGCGAAACGGCTGCATGACACGATCTATGCGGCCGGCGGCTCGCAGGAGCCGGCCGATGCCTATAAGGCGTTTCGCGGCCGGCTGCCGAGCGCCGACGCGCTGTTGCGCAAACGCGGCTTCGCCAATTCTCTCCCCGTCAACTGAGCGCGATTATGGACCTGCACAACGCCGGCCATCGCCGCGGCGTCGTCTGCGCGCCGCACGCTGCCGCCGTCGAGGCCGGCCGCGCCATCCTCGCCGAGGGCGGCAATGCACTCGAAGCGATGGTGGCGATGGCCGCATCGATCGCGGCCGTTTATCCGCACATGAACCATCTCGGCGGCGATGGCTTCTGGCTCATCCGCGAGCCGTCGGGCCGGGTGCGTGCCATCATGGCGGCGGGTCCCGCGGGCCAGCTGGCGAAGCCTGAACTTTATCGCGACTACGAGACCATCCCGCCGCGCGGGCCCCTTGCGGCGCTGACCGTGCCCGGCGCCGTCGCCGGCTGGATGCTGGCGCTGGAGGCGGCCCGCGCCAATGGCAGAAAATTGCCGCTGGATCTCTTGCTGGCCGCCGCCATCACCCACAGTCGTACCGGCTATTCCGTCACGCGCAGCCAGGAACGGCTAACGCGCGAAAACATCGAAAACCTCAAGAATGTCCCAGGTTTTGCCGCGACCTTTCTCGTTGACGGCAAGGTGCCGGCAACCGGCACGACGCTCAAGCAGGAAGCATTCGCCGAAACGCTGACGCATCTGGCGCGTGCCGGGCTTGACGATTTTTACCGCGGCGACGTCGGGCGCGAGATTGCCGCCGACCTCGAACGCATCGGCAGTCCGGTCACCCGCCTCGATCTGGAGCGTTACCGCGCCCGCATCGCCGATCCGCTCCGCATCACGCTGCCGGCGGCAACGGTTTACAACACCGATGCGCCGACCCAAGGCGTCGTGTCGCTCATGATCCTGGCACTGTTCGCGCGATTGGGCGTGACGGCAGCCGAAGGCTTCGATCATATCCACGGTCTGGTCGAAGCGAGCAAGCGCGCACTGCTCATGCGCGACCGTGTCATCACCGATCCGAACCATCTCGCCTATTCGCTCGACCGAATTCTCGACGATCACGCCATCGCCGGCGAGGCGATGAAGATCGACCGCAACAAGGCAGCGCCCTGGCCGCTTACGGCCGGCGCGGGGGACACGATCTGGATGGGCGCCGCCGATACCAGCGGTCTCGTCGTCTCTTACATTCAATCGATCTACTGGGAATTCGGCTCCGGCTGCGTGCTGCCGGCGACCGGCGTGCTGATGCAAAACCGCGGCGCAAGTTTTTCGCTTCGTACCGGCGCGCTCAATTACCTTACGCCCGGGCGGTTGCCGTTCCACACGCTCAACCCGGCGCTCGCGGTGCTCGCTGACGGCCACGTCATGGCCTATGGCTGCATGGGCGGCGACGGCCAGCCGCAAACGCAAAGCGCCGTGTTCACCCGCTATGTGGATTTCCGCGAACCGCTGTTCGACGCGATCGACCGGCCGCGCTGGTTGCTCGGCCGCACCTGGGGGGCGCCGCGCACCGCTCTGCGCCTGGAACCGCGCTTCGGCGAGGCCGTCATCGACGCGCTCGCCGCCGCCGGACACGATATTGATGTCCTGGCGGAGCCCTATTCCGACGTCATGGGCCACGCCGGCGCGGTGGTGCTGCACCCGGACGGTTCTTGCGAAGGCGCCCACGATCCGCGCGCCGACGGCGGCGCAGCGGGAGTATAAAATAAGATGGGTTGAGCGCAGCAAAGTCCTGTGCGCTGATCGCTTTCATTTTTTCGATGAGTTTCGGAGCGACATCCGGGATCACCGCCCGTGCGCAAACGAACTATGACTTCTGTTTCTTCGCCCTGGCGCGGGCGTCGGCTACAATCTGTTTGAATACTTTCATTTCCACAACGCCGGGCACCCGGAATGTGCCCACGATGAAGCCGGGCGTGCCCTCGAATTCAAAAGCCTCGGCTTGCGCCGTGTTGCGCGCCAAGAGAGCCTCAATCGACTTCTGATGGGTTTGCAGGTCCGCCATCGCCACCGCGACATCGATGCCGGCCGCGGCAAGAAGGTCGTGGATATTTGCCTCGGTGAGCTTGGTCGTTGCGCTCATCAGGGCGACGTGGGCCTCTGCATATTTGTTCTGATATTTGGATGCCAGCACCAATTTAGCGGCGTCGACCGAAACATCGCCGAAAATCGGCCAGTCCTTCAGCACCAATCTGATATTGCCGTCCTCCTTCGCCAACTGCGCAAGCTCGGGAACGATTTTCTTGCAATAGGTACATTGGTAATCGATAAATTCGACAATGGTCAGGTCGCCTTGCGGATTTCCGAGCGACGGAATGTCGGGATCGCGCAGCACGCTTGCTCTGCTGAGGATGTCGTCCGGTTGCTCGCCCAGAGCAGCGGCCGACAGCGAGACGCACGCAACGGCAACTGCGCAAATAAAAGCAAGCAAAGCGGGCTGTTTCTGGCGTCCGGCAGATTGCTCTGTCGTCATGAATTGTCGACCTCGCTGTGCATATTATCCTTCGCTTCGCGGGGCAGGATGAGTCGTCGGCTTCATTGGACTTAGTCCCAGCCGGTCCATCAGGTCGCGATCGCGATCACGCCCGGGATTCGGCGTCGTCAGTAATTTCGGACCGTAGAAGATCGAGTTGGCGCCGGCGAGGAAACACAGCGCCTGGGTCTCCTCGCTCATGTCCTCGCGGCCGGCCGAGAGCCGCACCACCGAGCGCGGCATGGTAATACGCGCGACCGCAATGGTGCGCACGAACTCGATTGGGTCGAGTGCGGCTTCTCCGGCAAGCGGCGTTCCGGCGACCCGCACCAGCATATTGATCGGCACCGATTCCGGATGAACCGGCAGAGACGCCAACGTAGCGATCATGCCGATGCGGTCTTCGCGCGTTTCTCCCATGCCGACGATGCCGCCGCAGCAGACATGGATCCCGGCTTCGCGCACGTGGTCGAGCGTCGTGAGGCGATCTTGGTAGGTGCGCGTGGTGATGATCTCGCCGTAAAACTCAGGCGACGTGTCGAGATTGTGGTTGTAATAATCAAGGCCCGACTGCTTCAGCCGCTGCGCCTGGGACGCGGTCAGCATACCGAGCGTGGCGCAGGTCTCGAGCCCCAACGCTTTCACCCCCTCAACCATGGTGCAGACGGAATCGAGATCGCGGTCCTTCGGCTCCCGCCAGGCCGCGCCCATGCAAAAGCGGCTGGCGCCGGCCGATTTTGCCGCGCGCGCCTCGTCGAGCACGGCATCGAGCGCCATCAGCTTTTCCACGCGCACGCCGGTGTCGTAGCGCGCGCTTTGCGGGCAATAAGCGCAATCCTCCGGGCAGCCGCCGGTCTTGATCGACAATAACGTCGAAATCTGCACTTCGGTGGGATCGAAATTTCGCCGGTGGGCGTTTTGGGCGTGGAATATCAGCTCCGGGAACGGCAGATCGAACAGCTCGCGGACTTGCTGCCGTGTCCAGTCGTGACGCGGCATGCCCGAACTCGGCAAATGCGGTGAGGCATCGGTGGCAAGTGACATTCTATGTAATGTAACCCGCGCCGAGGCGCGGGGAAAGGCGTTGCCTTACGCCGCCGTACTTTTGACCAGCCGCAGCGAGTGCCGAACCGGCGTAATCTTGCCGGAACGCAGCAATGCGGTCGCGCACTGAGCATTGACTGGCGTGCTGAAAAAGAAGCCTTGGCCCTGCTCGCAGCCGGCGGAGAGCAGAAATTTTTCCTGGCCTTCGGTTTCCACGCCTTCGGCGATGATCTCAATGCCAAGTTCATGCGCGAGACGGATGGCGGCGCGCACGACGGTTGCGCTGCGTGTATCGCTGTCGACACCGAAGACCAGCTCCTGCGCGATCTTCACGCGATTGAGCGGATAATTCGCCAGATAGCTGAGTGACGAATAGCCGGTGCCGAAATCGTCGATAGCGATGCGAACGCCGAGCCGGCGGAGACGTTCGAAACGGTCGTTATGCTGCTGGGTGATATCCATGAGGACGGAGCTCGATCTCGATCATGCCGGGCGCAATGCCGTATTTGGCGAGGCTCAAGCCACCTCGCGGTCGAGGTCGGTCGAGCCTTTGAAATGCAGAGCTGAAAAGTTCACGCCCACCAGGCGAGGCGGCAAGCCGGCATCCTGCCACGCGCGCAACTGCCGGCAGGCCGCATCGAGCACCCACTGCCCAAGCGTTTGGATCTGTCCGGACCGCTCCGCAATCGGGATGAAAACTGAGGGCGGAATTTGGCGCTTTGGGTGGTTCCAGCGCAGCAAGGCTTCCATGCCGACATGCGGCCCGAACGCAACTCGACTTGCGGCTGGTAGTGAAGTTCAAGTTCATTGCGATCGAGCGCGCCGCGCAGTTCATCTGCGATAACGACCCGCTCTTGAACCTGACGATCAAGATCGGCGTTGTGAAAGCGGAAGCAATTACGGCCATCCGCCTTGGCGCGATACAGTGCGAGATCGGCTTGAATCATCATCTCATCGGGGTGGCGGACGTCGGGGCTCAAGCGCGCAATGCCAATGCTGGCGGAAACGTGGACCTCGTTGCCATCAATCACATAGGGTTCCGCGATCAGCTTGCCGATCTTGCCGGCCAGCGTGCCGGCCGCATCAAGATCATCGACGTCGTTTTGTAATATCGCAAACTCATCACCGCCGAAGCGGGCGATCACGTCATTCTCCGCGAACAGCGCCTGCGACGCGCGCAGCGACCTGGCACAGAAGGCCATCGCCGATGGCATGGCCGAGCGTATCGTTGACGTCCTTGAAGTGATCGAGATCGAAATAAAGGACCGCAAATGGCTTGGCCCCGCGCCGGCACCGGACGAATGCGCTGCGCAGCCGCTCGACGAATGCGCGGCGGTTAACCAGCGAAGTCAATGCGTCCTTCTCCGCGAGATCGGACACCTTTTTGTTCGCGCGCATCATGCGTGAGGCATGGCTGCGCGACGATCGGATGTAGGTGACGACGGCGGCGGTCAGGATGAGTCCGAAAACCAATACGATCCATGCGCGATCGTGGTGCGCGATCAACGGCCCGTTCGGCATGGGCCGCGCCACCATCGTCAGCCAGGGCTGCCCGTCGGCCTTAAGATCGCGGCTCCAGTTATGGTCGGTGGTAGCCGAGGCGCGGGCGACCGAATCGTGAAGCGACCCGCGCTTGTAGATCGGCAGCGAAAATAGAAAACCGCCCTGGGTACCGCCAGTACTGACCGCGTGGGAACCGGCGAGAAACCGAGACGATCCGCGTTCCGCGAATGCTCCAATTCCGCCAAGGTATCGGTTTCGGACCGCAGGTCGAGGCCGTAGAGCGGCGATGTTAGCGTCACCGTTGCATAGAAGATCGGATAATACTCGCCGCGCACCGGCGCCACTAGCATCTTGCCGTCGGCGGCGATGTCCTTGATGCGATAGCCCGCAATGCCCTCAAGCGCGCCCTGGCGCTCGTGTTGGGCACGCTCGGAATCAAGCACCCGCGGCACCCACGACAGCGTGGCGATGGCCCCGTTCTCGCGCAGCAGCGGCCGGGTAAAAGCCTCGAATTCGTTGCGCGAGACCGGATCGACGGAACTATCGAACAGCGCGCGCACCGCCTTGAGCCTGTTCACATATTCGTTGAGCCCGTTTTGCAGAACCATGAAATGGTTCTCGGCCAGCACGGCGAATTGTCGTTCGGCGTCACCGTCGTCTCGCTGAACGATCACAGCGGTGGCAGCAACGGTTGCGGTGATGCCAATGGTGGCCGCGACAATGCACGGCACGAATTGCCGCAGCTTGCCGTATGCCCGCGTGACGAATCGCATGTTCGCTCGTATTCGTTCTTGCCGCCAAATTTTCAGAACGGTCCTTGGTTTGACCCACAGGTTTTCTGGCACAGTCACCGCACAACGGGAGATCGAAGATATTGAGCGAAGTCAAAGAGGGTGTGCCGATGCGCACCGATTGTGCGCGATGCTTAAGACGGTGTTATGATCCGAGCGAGAATTCGACACTCCGTGAAAAGTTTCGGCAAATACGAGGAGACGCTGGGAATGCCCGAAGCCCCGCCCGACCGCCTGTCGACCGATCCGAAGAGCCCCTATTACAACGCCGAGGTGCTCGAGCGCGACGTCGGCGTGCGCTTCAAGGGCGTCGAAAAGACCAACGTCGCCGAATATTGCGTCAGCGAAGGTTGGGTCCGCGTCGAAGCCGCCAAGACCAAAGATCGCTACGGCAATCCGCTGACCATCAAGCTCACCGGCACGGTCGAGGTATATTTCAAGGATGAAAAATCGCATGATGAATAGCGGTGTCATGCGCCGTCGCAGCGTCGGAAGGCTCAGATGACGCCGTTTCGCTTAACACGCATCGCTCGCTACGCCGCCGTCGCGCTTGCAATCCAGGTCGGCGCCGCTGTCGCGCAGGGCTGGCCGACGCATCAAATCGTGGTGGTAAGCCCGTTTTTCGCCGGCACCACCTACGACCTCGTTGCGCGTCTTGTCCTCGATCAGGTCGCACGGCAAATCGGCCAACCGTTTGTCCTGGAGAACCGTCCCGGCGATGGCGGCTCCGTTGCCGTCGCTTCGGTGGTGAAAGCCGCACCCGACGGCTACACTTTGCTGCTGAGCACGTCCGCCATGGTTACAGCGGTGATCCTGCATAAATCACTGCCCTACGACGCGCTGCGAGATCTGGAGCCGGTGGCATTGTTCGGCGGGGAGCCGAGCGCACTGGTGGCAGCGCCGGGAAAGGGTTATTCGAGCGTGGATGCGCTGGTGGCGGCGGCCAAGGCAAATCCCGGCAAGCTCAAGTTCGCCTCCACCGGCGTCGGTTCTGCCGCGCACCTTGCCGGCGAGCGCTTCCGCCTGGTGGCCGGATTGGAGGTCCAGCACGCGATCTACACTGACCCGACCCAGGCGCTTAACGATCTCACGGCCGGACGCATTGATTTCTATTTCGTGCCGATTACGCCGGCGCTCGCTTTGGCGGCGCAGGGCAAGGCGGCGTTCCTCGGCGTCACCACGACCGGACGCTGGCCGCCGCTGCCCAGCGTGCCGACGCTCGCTGAAGAGGGTTATGCGATCGACACGTTTCTGACCTGGTGCGGGCTGTCGGCTCCGGCGAACACGCCGCCCGAGATCGTCAACAAGCTGAACAAGGCCATCGGCAACGCCATGGATCTTCCGGCGATCCAAGACAGACTGCAGCGCATGGGCTTCAAGCCGACGGCCATGGAGCCGGATCAATACGGCCAATTCTTCGCCGACGACATCGCCACGACGATCAAGCTCGGGCAGGATGCGAACATCAAGCCAAAGGATTGAGCGCGCAACTATCTATCAGAGGTTTTGATCATGAGCCTCGTTCAAGGCTTCCCGGGCGCCGTGGATGCGTCTGTTAAGCGCGTTACTCTCACCCACGAGTCTCACCCACAAGCCAGCGCGTAGATGTGCTGCACGCCTTCCGGCAGCGGCGTCGCGCGCCAGCTCTCACCGCCATCCTGCGTGCCGAACACCTCGCCATAGCGCGCCGCGATGTAGACCTGCTTGGCGTCGCTGTGATGCAGGCCAACCGACATCAGCGTGCCATGCGGCTGCACTTTGTCGAAGCGCTGCCAGGTTTTGCCGACATCCTGGCTCCGATAGAGCGCGCCGTCCTTTGACGAGGCCGCGACGGAGAGGCACGCATAGAGCGTGTTCGGATCCTGCGGCGAGACCTTGATATCGCGGCCATAGGTGAAGGGCGAAAAGCGGTCCACCCGCAAATCCTCCCAGGTCTTGCCCTGATCGTGACTGCGGAACAGGCCCATGCGCACGGCGAGAAGGACGGCGTCGGGATCGGCGCCGCTAATGCAGATGGCGTGGCCGTCGAGCATGCCTTCGGCTTCGGTGTCGCTGACGATCTTGCTGCGCAGGCGCGGCTGCTCGACCGACAGGCGGATCAGGTGATCGCTGCAATCGCTCCAGCTCTCGCCGCCGTCGGTCGAGCGCATCACGCCGCCGACCTCGAGCGCGGCATAGATTTCGTTCGGCCGGCTCGGGTGTCGCGCAAAACGCATCACCCGAACCGCGAATGGCGCCTTGCCGCGGTCCGGCAGCTTCGGATCGGCTTGCCGTGTCCAGCTCTGGCCGGCGTCATTGCTGCGATAGATCGAAGCTGGCGACCCGCCGGCGAGCATGCGCTGGGGATCGGCGGGATCCGGCAGGAACGACCAGACCTGCACGCCGTTGTCGGGAAAGTTGGCGCGCTTGAACGTCGCGCCGTGATCGGCGCTGCGATAAATCCCATCCCTGGTGCCGGCGAGAACGAGGTCCGGATCGCGCGGATGCACGAAGACGGTATAGGCCTCAGGTTCGTGCAGCACGTGCTTCCACTCCGCGCCATCGGCGTCGCGGCGGAACACGCCGGCGAGATGCCCCTGATTGCCGCCGTAATAACCGCCGACACTGGCGAAGACGTAAGATTGGGCCATGGCCATCCTCCCGAAATTTGTTTAGCCGTCATGCCCGCGCATAGCCGTTCGAAAAACGGCGTCGCTGCGCTCGCCTATGTCGCGGGCATCCACGTCTTATTGGCTTGAAGTCTAAAGACGTAGATGGCCGGGACAAGCCCGGCCATGATGACTCTGCATTTAGGCGGTCAATGCAGCGTCGGTCGCTCCGCGACGTCGTGTAAATCGAGCAGCCCGATCAGCGTCGCCCGATCCGCCTCAGCCTCGGCCAATTCGACCCCCGCTTCTTTCGCGGTGCTGCCGTTCGAGCCCCAAACGACAATGCCGCCGAGCGCCGCTGCCACCGCGCACGCCATCACCGCCGGATCGAACCGGATCGCGCCGAACAACAGTGCGATGAGAGCGATGCCTCCCGCCGCCACGGCGACACGTCCGGCCAAAATGAGCTTGTGGCAGCTCTCAATCCGATCGGCGAGCGCCTCGATCTGCGCTTCGAGGCGCACGATCTCCTCGTGCGGGTCGGCATCAGACATCAGCTTCCGATAATCAGTAATAAAATTCGCAGCACACAGATTGCTGACCACCGGCTACTGATTCTTGATTACTCCGCCGCCACTCTGGTCGCCGGATCGACCGCTTCGACCCGCGCCGCGCAAAATTTGAATTCCGGAATTTTGCCGAACGGGTCGAGCTTCGGATTGGTGAGGAGATTGGCGGCGGCCTCGACAAAAGCGAAGGGAATGAACACCACGCCGTCCGGGATGGCATCGTCCTGCCGCGCCGTAAGCTCGACCTCACCGCGACGCGTGGCGACGCGGATCATGTCGCCAGGACTGATACCGAGCATGGCGATGGTGCCGCGCGACACTGAGGCGACCGCGCCGGGCTCGAGCGCATCGAGCGTGGTGGCGCGGCGCGTCATGGCGCCGGTGTGCCAATGTTCGAGCTGGCGGCCCGTGGTGAGAATAAACGGGTAATCCGCATCCGGCACTTCGTCCGGCGGCGTGAGCTTTGCCGCGACCAGCTTGCCGAAGCCGCCGGGGCGCGGAAATCCCTTGTCGAACACCACATCGTGGCCGGGCTGGTCCGGCGCGTCGGCGGGATAGGTGACCGCGCTTTCCCGCCGCACGCGTTCCCAGGAAATATTGTCGAGCGACGGCATCAGCGACGCCATCTCGGTGTAGATCTCGTCCGGCCCCTTGTAGTTCCAGTTGAGCCCGATGCGGCGGCCGATTTCCTGGATCAGCCACCAGTCATGCCGGGTGTCGCCGGGCAGCGGCAGTGCCTGGCGGCCCATCTGCACCTGGCGATTGGTGTTGGTGACGGTGCCGTCCTTCTCCGGCCACGCCGAAGCCGGCAGCACCACGTCGGCATAGACCGCGGTCTCGGTCAGGAACAGGTCCTGCACAACGAGATGCTCGAGGTGCGCCAAGGCCTCGCGGGCGTGATTGAGATCGGGATCGGACATCGCGGGATTTTCGCCCATGATGTACATGCCCTTGATCACGTCGGCGTGGACCGCATTCATGATCTCGACGACCGTGAGCCCCTTTTTCGGGTCAAGCTTGATGCCCCACGCGTCCTCGTAGCGGGCGCGGATTTGCGGGTCTTCGACCGATTTGTAGTCGGGGAAGAACATCGGAATGAGGCCGGCGTCGGACGCCCCCTGCACGTTGTTCTGGCCGCGCAGCGGATGCAGCCCCGTTCCCGGCCGGCCGATCTGGCCGGTGATCAGCGACAGCGCGATCAGACAGCGCGCATTGTCGGTACCGTGGGTATGCTGCGAAATGCCCATGCCCCAGAAAATAATCGCCGATTTCGCGCGTGCGAATTTGCGCGCCACGGTGCGGATGACGTCGGCTTCGATGCCGCAGATCGGCGCCATCTCCTCGGGCGAGTAATCCTTGATGCTCTCGGCAAACTGCTTGAAGCCTTCGACATAGGTCTGAATGTATTGCTCGTCGTAAAGCTTCTCGGTCACGATCGTGTTGAGCATGCCATTGAGAATCGCCACGTCGGTGCCGTTCTTGAATTGCAGCATGTGCGTGGCGTGACGCTTGAGCGCTTGCCCGCGCGGGTCGGCGACGATCAAGGTCGCGCCACGCTTTTTCGCCTGTTTGAAGAAGGTCGCGGCTACGGGGTGATTTTCGGTCGGATTGGCGCCGATCACGAAAATCACTTCGGAATTCTTGCACTCGTTGAAAGTAGCCGACACCGCACCGGAGCCGACGCCTTCCATCAAAGCCGCGACCGACGAGGCATGGCACAACCGCGTGCAGTGATCGACATTGTTGGTGCCGAAGCCGGTGCGCACCAGTTTCTGGAACAAATACGCCTCTTCGTTCGAGCCTTTGGCCGAGCCGAAGCCCGCGAGCGCTTTCGAACCGTCGCGATCACGGATTTTCTTCAGGCCGGCCGCGGCGCGGTCGAGCGCCTCGTCCCAGGCCGCTTCGCGGAAATGCGTCCATGGATTGGACGGGTCGATATATTCGTGGGGAACTTTCGGCACACCGTCCTTGCGGACCATCGGCTTCAACAACCGCTGCGGATTGTGCACGTAGTCGAAACCGAAGCGGCCTTTGACGCACAGCCGGTTCTCGTTGGCCGGCCCATTGCGGCCGGTTACGGCGACGATCTTGTCGTCCTTTATCTGGTAAGTGAGCTGGCAGCCCACGCCGCAATAGGGACAGACGCTGTCGACGGTGCGGTCGGGCTTGCCCTTGTAAACATTGTCGTCGCCCACCATGGTCGCCGGCATCAGCGCGCCGGTCGGGCAGGCTTGCACGCATTCGCCGCAGGCGACGCAGGTCGAAGCGCCCATCGGATCGTCGAAGTCGAACACGATTTTCTCGAGATGGCCGCGACCGGCCATGCCGATGACGTCATTGACCTGCACTTCGCGGCAGGCGCGGACGCAAAGATTGCACTGGATGCAGGCGTCGAGATTGACCGCCATCGCCACGTGGCTGCGGTCCGGTTTTGGCACTTCGGCGGGCTTTCGCTTCGGGAAGCGTCCAGCCTCGATCTTCAGCCGCGTTACGGTTTTCCAGAGCTCGGAATCGGTATCGTGCGCAACCTCGATTTCGGGCTGGTCGGTGAGCAGGAGCTCGGCGACCATTTTGCGCGCGGTCTTGGCGCGGTCGGTCTGAGTCTTGACCTTCATGCCTGGTGCGGGTGTGCGAATACAGCTTGCGGCAAGCACCCGTTCGCCTTCGATCTCGACCATGCAGACTCGGCAGTTGCCGTCCGCCCGGTAGCCTGGCTTAGGCGAGTAGCACAGGTGCGGCAGCTTGATGCCGAGGCGGCGCGCGGCGCGGAAGATCGTCTCGCCCTCGCGGATGTCGATCTCGCGGTCGTCGATCGTATAGGTGCTGGATTTTTTCGCGTTCGCGTCGCTCATCGCCAAGGCCTTCGGTTACCAATGTCCCAGCGGCTTCTTTAATTCGTCGGGAAAGTATTTTAGCACACAAAGCAAGGGATTGGGCGCCGCCTGGCCGAGCCCGCAGATCGAGGCGTCGCGCATGAGCGTGGACAGCTCATCGAGAAGGGCGGCGTCCCACGGCCCGTTGGCCATCAGTTTGGCTGCCTTCTCGGTGCCGGCCCGGCAGGGCGTGCACTGGCCGCAGCTCTCATCCTCGAAAAACTTGATCAAATTGAGCGCCACAGCCTTCATATCGTCCTGGTCGGACAGGATCACAACCGCGTGCGAGCCTACGAAGCAGCCGTATTTTTCCAGCGTGCCGAAATCGAGCGGAATGTCGGCCATGGACGCCGGCAATATGCCGCCCGAAGCGCCGCCCGGCAGGTAGCCCTTGAACGTGTGGCCGTCCGCCATGCCGCCGCAAAACTCGTCGATCAGTTCGCGCGCGGTGACGCCGGCGGGAGCGAGTTTGACGCCGGGTTTCTTGACGCGGCCGGAAACCGAGAAGCTGCGAAAACCCTTGCGGTCGTGGCGGCCCTGCGAGGTGAACCAGCCGGCGCCTTTTTCGACGATGTCGCGGACCCAATAGAGCGTCTCGACATTCTGTTCGAGCGTCGGCCGACCGAACAGCCCGACCTGGGCGACATAAGGCGGGCGATGGCGCGGCAGCCCGCGCTTACCCTCAATCGATTCGATCATCGCGGATTCTTCGCCGCAGATATAAGCGCCCGCGCCGCGGCGGAGATGAATCTTGGTGTGCTTGGACAGGCCCGCTTCCTCGGCCTTGGCGATCTCGTCGGCGAGAAGCAGGGTCACTTCCGGATATTCGTCGCGGACATAGAGATATGTATCGGCAGCCTCAACGATCCATGCCGCGATCAGCATGCCTTCAATGAAACGATGCGGATCGCGTTCGAGATAAAAACGGTCCTTGAACGTGCCGGGTTCGCCCTCATCGCAATTGACCGCGAACAGCCTGGGCGCCGGTTCGCCGCGCACCAGCGACCATTTCCGGCCGGTCGGAAAGCCGGCGCCACCGAGACCGCGCAAGCCGGCATCGCTGACCGCTTTGATAAGATCGTCGCGCGTGCGCTTGCCGCCGAGACAGGCTTTGAGGAGTCCGTAGCCGCCGGCTTTGGCGTAGGCATCGAAGCCGGTCGGCGTCGGATAGACGTGCGCATGCGCGGGCTTCGCCGCGGCCGCAGTAACTTTTGCGGCGTCCGCTTCCATGACCTGGATGTGACCGACGGCACAGACCGGCGCGCGATCACAGGCGCCCATGCACGGCGCGCGCACTACGCGCACCTTGGCGGAAAGATTTTGTGCGCCGAGCGTCTTCGGCAATTCGGCAAGCAGCCGCTCCGAGCCAAGGAGTGCGCAGGATAATGAATTGCACACCCGCACAGTGACCGGCGGCGGCGGCGTCTCGCCTTCCTTCACCACATCGAAATGCGCGTAAAAGGTCGCGACCTCGTAGACCTCGGTGAGCGCAAGCTTCATCTCGTGCGCCAGCGCCGCAAGATGCGCCGCTGAAATGTATCCATAGTGGTCCTGGATCAGATGCAGGTGCTCGATCAGCAGATCGCGCCGCCGCGGCCGATCGATCAGCAGCGCCTGCACGTCGGCCAGCGCCTGCGGGTCGACCTGGCGGCCTTTCGGAGTCCGCGGCGGCCGCCGCCCCGCGCGACCGCGCTGCGAATCGGCTTGCGGCGGCGATGTCGAAGGCGGCGGGGTCAGGTTCATCCTTATGACTCTCGGCGCGAACGACTGGTGCTGGCTGCGCCAAGCCAGCCAGTCGCGGGGTCGATCAATAGAAACTTTCTATTGAGATATTGACTATGCCTGGAATAACCGATCATCTAGTCACTAACATAGGCGTCTAAGGCGGATTTTTCCAACCCAAATCGCACGGATCGTCACGAGGCGCGTCGTGATTGACAAGCTTGAATTCCTGCTCGCGCTAGCCCGGGAGCAACACTTCGGCAGGGCAGCCGAAGCCTGCGGCGTGACTCAGCCGACGCTATCGGCCGGCATCAAGCACCTTGAGGACAGTTTCGGCGTCCTCCTCGTCAACCGAGGCTCGCGCTTCCAGGATTTCACCCGGGAGGGGGATCGCGTGCTTGATTGGGCCAGACGCATCATCGGCGACACCCGCGCCATGCGTCAGGAGATGAGTGTGCTGCGCTACGGACTCACGGGCCGGCTCCGCATCGCCGCCATCCCGACCGCGCTGCCCGTGGTCGCCTCGCTGACCACGCCCTACCGCGCCAAGCATCCCGGCGTGCAGTTCACCATCCTGTCGCGCACCTCGGCTCAGATCCTGACGCTGTTGGAAAATCTCGAGATCGACGCGGGTCTGACTTATCTCGACAACGAGCCGCTCGGCCGCTTAAACACGGTGCCGCTCTATAAGGAAAGCTTTTGCTTGCTCGTTGCCGATGACGGCGCGCTCAGCGATCGCGCGCGGGTGAAGTGGACCGAGCTATCGGAACTGCCGTTGTGCTTGCTTACGCACGATATGCAAACGCGGAGAATCATCGACGGGCTGTTGAAGGGCGTAAAGACTGAAGCCCGGCCGACGCTGGAATCGGATTTCATGATTTTGCTATTTGCCCAGGTGCGCACCGGCCAATGGGCAACCGTCATGCCAACCAAGATCGCGGAAGCGTTCGGTCCGGCAGAAGGTGTGCACGCCATCCCTATCGTCGAGCCGGGAGCCACGCACACGATCGGCCTCGTGGTGCCATCCCGCGAGCCGATGACCCCACTGAATATCGCATTGGTGAGCGAGGCGCGACGCATCGCCGCAACTGCGGCGGTTTAAGCCCGGCGCTCTATTGCGCCCCGCGGGCGTCGATCATTCCTGGCCCGCACCAGCAGCGAAATTCTGTCCTTATTTCAACGCCAACGAGACCGTGCCTCCGCTTCGGTGTCCCGATCCGCGCCAAAAACTTGGCCCGCCTCATGAGCCGATAGAAGAATCCTATCGACCGATACGGACCCATTTATTGATTCGCCCAATGCCCATCCGCACTGTGCCTTGATCAGATTCTTCAGGCGAACCGCTGGGGCGACCAAGCGCGCTTCTCCGCGGTCTGTGAAGAACAAGCCGTTCGGCGATCAAAGGGAGGAAGGCGCGATGAGTTTTCTCGATCGTAGCAACACGATTGCCGGACCCGGCTACAGCCGGTGGATGGTGCCTCCGGCGGCTTTGTGCGTGCATCTGTGCATCGGACAGGCCTACGCCTTCAGCGTGTTCAATCTGCCGATGACAAAGCTCCTCGGCATCACGCAATCGGTGCCGAACGATTGGAATCTGCCCGAACTTGGCTGGATCTTCTCGCTGGCGATTTTCTTCCTTGGCGTGTCCTCGGCCGTGTTCGGACGTTGGGTCGAGGAAGGCGGACCGCGCCGCGCCATGTTCACCGCCGCGCTGTGCTGGGCTGGCGGCTTCTTCATCTCCGCTTTCGGAGTCTCAATCCACAATCTCTGGCTCGTCTATCTCGGTTATGGCGTGCTCGGCGGCTGTGGATTGGGAATTGGCTACATCTCGCCGGTTTCGACTCTGATCAAATGGTTCCCGGATCGTCCAGGCATGGCGACCGGCATGGCCATCATGGGCTTCGGCGGAGGCGCTTTCATCGCCTCGCCGTTATCGGTCTGGCTGATGAGCGTCTTCAGGACATCGACTCATGTCGGGGTCGCTCCGACATTCATCACCCTCGGCGCGATATACTTCTTCTTCATGATCGTCGGCTCGATCATCGTGCGGGTGCCGGCGCCGGGCTGGAAGCCGGAAGGCTATGTCGCGCCGGTGCAGGCGACCAAACTGATCACCACGAACGATGTCTTCGTCTATGACGCACTGAAGACGCCGCAGTTCTGGCTGATCTGGTGGATCCTCTGCCTCAACGTGACCGCCGGCATCGGCGTGCTTGGCCAGGCCTCCGCGATGAGCCAGGAAATGTTCCCCGGCCACATCACGCCGGTCGCGGCGGCAGGCTTCGTCGGCCTGATGAGCCTGTTCAACATGGGCGGCCGTTTCTTCTGGGCGTCCACGTCGGACTATATCGGGCGCAAGAACACATACTTCGTGTTCATGGTGCTCGGTTTCGCGCTGTACTGCACCGTGCCGTATACCGGCTCCGTCGGCAGCGTCGTCGGCTTCGTCTGCTGCTTCCTGGTGATCATCAGCATGTATGGCGGCGGCTTCTCGACGGTGCCTGCCTATCTCAGGGACATGTTCGGCACGCGTTATGTCGGCGCCATCCACGGGCTCCTGCTCACCGCCTGGTCGATGGCCGGCATTTTCGGTCCGGTGCTGGTGAACTACATCCGCGAATACAATATTACCCACGGCGTGCCGAAAGCCGACGCTTACAATATCACCATGTACATCATGGCGGGGCTGCTCGTGATCGGCTTCATCTGCAACCTGCTTGTGAAGGCGGTGCACCAGCGTTTCCATATGCCCCCGGATCACGAAGCTGAAATGGCGCAGTTGGCGGTTGGTGCCGCCGGCGAACCGGCCGGTGCATAAGGGAGAAACGGTCATGGCAGATTCAAATCAGCAAACCGGCACGACTGCGTGGCAGCTCGTGCTGGCTTGGGCCTTCGTCGGCATCCCGCTCACGTTGGGCGTCATCCAGACGCTGATCAATTCAATGAAGCTGTTCCAGTAGAAGAACAGCGCAACCAGCGCCGCTTCCTTCCGGCTGGGAAGGAAGCGGTGCTTTTTTATGTGGCAAAGCGGCCACCGGCTCCATCAGCAACGCTTTGAATCTACAAATAAATCAATTGTTCCAAGGGCTGCGAACCTGCCGCTGCCATCCCATGCGTTATTTTGTCAATCAGCGGATAGATATCTTCTATCGACGCCAAACCTGTGATTGACTTGCCGCGGCTGCCGACGCGATCGGCGTCCCAGAAGAATGCGCGAGAGCGCACCGTGTTGGGGAATTCCAAGGAGGGCCGCGCAATGAGCTTTCTCGATCGTACTCATTCGATCGCCAAGCCTGGATTTAATCGCTGGATGGTGCCACCTGCGGCACTGTGCATCCATCTGTGCATCGGCCAGGCCTATGCGTTTAGCGTGTTCAATTTGCCGATGAGCAAACTGCTCGGCATCACGCAATCGACGCCGGATGACTGGAAGCTGACCGACCTCGGCTGGATTTTTTCCATCGCCATCTTCGTGCTCGGCTTCTCCGCGGCGATCTTCGGCCGCTGGGTCGAGGAAGGCGGGCCGCGCCGGGCGATGTTCACCGCGGCATTGTGCTGGGCCATCGGCTTCTTCATCTCCGCCTTCGGCGTCTACATCCACAATCTGTGGGTCATTTATTTCGGCTACGGCCTGGTCGGCGGCTGCGGCCTTGGCCTTGGCTACATCTCGCCGGTTTCGACGCTGATCAAATGGTTCCCCGATCGGCCGGGCATGGCGACCGGCATGGCTATCATGGGCTTCGGCGGCGGTGCGTTCATCGCCTCGCCGCTCTCCGTCTGGCTGATGAGCCAATTCTCGACGCCGACGCATGTCGGCGTCGCCGAAACATTCATCGTCATGGGCGCGGTCTACTTCGTCTTCATGATGGTCGGTGCGTTCCTGGTGCGCATCCCCGCGCCGGGCTGGAAGCCGGAGGGCTATGTCGCACCGACGCAAGCCTCGAAGCTGATCACCACGAACGACGTTTATGTCTACGACGCGCTGAAGACGCCGCAGTTCTGGTGCATCTGGATCATCTTGTGCATCAACGTGACCGCCGGAATCGGCGTGCTCGGTCAAGCCTCGGCGATGGCCCAGGAAATGTTCCCCGGCAAAATCACCGCGGTAGCGGCGGCAGGCTTCGTCGGCCTGATGAGCCTGTTCAACATGGCGGGGCGTTTCTTCTGGGCCTCCACGTCGGACTATATCGGGCGCAAGAACACCTACTTCTGCTTCATGGTGCTGGGTTTCATCATGTACTGCACCGTGCCCTATACCGGCTCGATCGGCAGCGTCGTCGGCTTCGTGCTGTGTTTCCTCGTGATCATCAGCATGTATGGCGGCGGCTTCGCCACCGTGCCGGCCTATCTACGCGACATGTTCGGCACCCGCTATGTCGGCGCCATCCACGGCCTGCTCATCACCGCCTGGTCGATGGCCGGCATTTTTGGGCCGGTGCTGGTGAACTACATCCGCCAGTATCAGATCGACAACGGCGTGCCGAAGGCACAGGCCTACAACGTCACCATGTACATCATGGCGGGCCTGTTCATCATCGGCTTTATCGCCAACGTGCTCGTCAAGGCCGTGCATCACAAATTCCACATGCACCCCGACCACGAAGCGCTCCAGGGCCAGATGGCCGTTGACGCGGCTGGCGAGCCGGCTGGCGCATAAAGGGAGAACAATTATGGCGGACTCAAATCAGCAAACAGGCACGACCGGGCTGCAACTCGCGCTGGCCTGGGCCTTCGTCGGCATCCCGCTCACTCTGGGCGTGATCCAGACTCTCATTAATTCAATGAAGCTGTTCCAATAGCCGCTTCATCGGCGAAAATGCGAACGGCGCGGTCTTAACGGCCGCGCCGTTTTTTATTTTGAGCCGTCGTGCTGTTACGCAACCTTTTCCTTCAGGTGCGGGAACATCGCGTTGAGCGCTTCCTGGTCCATCTCGGTCTTGAACTTGTGGCGGTCCTTCAGCGCGTTGGCTTTTTGCGCCGCCGGACGGGCGTTGATCTCATCGAGCAGCCGCTTGATGTTCTTGTACTTGTCGAACGCGCCCTCGCCGACCACGTTCGGCAGCAGGCGCGACCAACCCCAGACGTTCATGTCGACGATGGTGTAAGTGTCGCCGAGCATGTATTTCTGCTTGCCGAGCCGCGCGTCGAGAATGCCGGCATGGCGCTGCGCCTCGAAGGCGTAGCGGTTGAGCGCGTAGGGAATCTTCTCCGGCGCATAGACGCGGAAATGTACCGACTGGCCGAAATACGGCCCGACCCCTGACGACACGAAGAACATCCACGACAACAGCTCGCCGCGCGCCTTGTCGGTCTTGGCCGGCAGGAACTTGCCGGTCTTCTCGGCGAGGTAGAGTAGGATCGCGCTTGAATCGAACACCGTCACGTCGCCGTCGACGATGGCCGGCAATTTGGCGTTTGGATTGATCGCCAAAAACTCCGGCTTGTGCTGCTCGCCCTTGCGGGTATCGACCGGAATGGCGTCGTAGGGCAACCCGGCCTCTTCGAGGAATAGCGCGACCTTGGTCGGGTTTGGCGCACCGCTATAGTAGAACTTGAGCATCGTTCACTCCTTGTTAGAACAGTCCGACGATCCGGCCGTCTGGCCCGACGTCGATTGAGTCAGCCGCCGGAACCCGCGGCAGGCCTGGCATGGTCAACAGCTCGCCGCAGATCACCACCACGAACTCGGCGCCCGCGGAAAGCCGCACTTCACGCACCGGGATGATATGGTCATTCGGCGCGCCCTTGGCATCGGGATTGGTTGTAAAACTGTACTGGGTCTTAGCCATGCAGATCGGGAACTTGCCGCAGCCCATCGCCTCGAACGAAGCAAGCTGATCGCGTACGGACTTGTCCATCGAGATATCCTTGGCGCGATAGATTTCCCGGCAGATGGTGCGGATCTTCTCGACCAGCGGCATATCGTCGGGGTAAAGGAACTTGAGCTTGCTCTGGCCGCTCTCGGCGATCTTCACCACCGCGCGGGCGACGTCGGCGGCGCCCTTGCCGCCTTCGGCCCAGTGATCGGCCATCAAGGCCTCAACCCCGAGCGCCTTGCATTTATCCTCGACGAGCTTGATCTCGGCCTCGGTATCGGCGGAGAAGCGGTTGATCGAGATCAACGGCACGACGCCGAATTTCCGCATGTTCTCGACGTGCCGCTGCAGGTTGGCCATGCCGGCTTCCAGCGCCGGCAAATTCTCGCCTTTGAGGTCTTCCTTCTTGACGCCGCCGTGCATCTTCAGCGCGCGGATGGTCGCCACCAGAACGGCGCAATCGGGCGCGATGCCGGTCTTGCGGCATTTGATGTCCATGAATTTCTCGGCGCCGAGATCGGCGCCGAAGCCGGCTTCGGTCACCACGAAGTCGGCGAGCTTGAGCGCGGTTGTCGTCGCCAGCACCGAATTGCAGCCGTGGGCGATGTTGGCGAATGGACCGCCGTGGATGAAAGCGGGTGTGCCTTCCATGGTCTGCACCAAATTCGGCGCCAGCGCCTCCTTGAGCAGCACAGTCATGGCGCCGTGCGCCTTGAGATCGCTCGCCCGTATCGGCTTGCGGTCGCGCGTGTAGCCGACCACGATGTTGCCGAGTCGCTTCTTGAGATCCTCGATATTGCGCGCCAGGCAGAAGATCGCCATGACCTCGGAAGCGACGGTGATGTCGAAGCCGTCTTCGCGCGGAAAACCGTTGGCGACGCCGCCGAGCGAACTCACGATCGAGCGCAGCGCACGGTCGTTCATGTCGAGCACGCGGCGCCAAGCGATGCGGCGCGGGTCGATGCCGAGCGTGTTGCCCCAGTAAATGTGGTTATCAAGCAGCGCGGCGAGCAAATTATTCGCCGAAGTGATGGCGTGGAAATCGCCGGTGAAGTGCAGGTTGATGTCTTCCATCGGCACGACCTGGGCGTAACCGCCGCCGGCGGCGCCGCCCTTCATGCCGAACGACGGTCCGAGCGACGGCTCGCGGATGCACAGCATCGCCTTCTTGCCGATATGATTGAGCGCGTCGGTCAGACCGACGGTCGTCGTCGTCTTGCCCTCGCCCGCCGGCGTCGGGTTGATCGCGCTGACCAGGATCAGCTTGCCGTTGGGCTTGTTCTGGATCGACTTGATGAAATCCATCGACACTTTGGCCTTGTAGTGGCCGAACGGTTCGAGGTTTTCCGGGCCGATGCCGAGCTTCTCGCGCGCGATGTCAAGGATCGGCCGCTTCTTTGCGGCCTGGGCGATTTCGATGTCGGATTTCGGATTGGCATGTTGCGAGGCACCGGCGGGAACCTTCGCCGCTGTAGCAGGAGACGCGTTCATGAAAACCTCATACCTGTGTTGAGCCCGGCAGTGGTGGCAAATTCGTTGGCGGCAAGTTTCGGCCCATCGGCCTGGACGCGCGTGACCTTGAAGCGCCCGTCAGCACAGACCACGGTGAAGCCGCTGGCCTCCACCGCGACGATCTCGCCGAGCTTGCCGCCGATTCCCTTCGGGTCTTTGGCCGGCAGCGGCCTGGCGTCGAGAATCTTCAATTGCTTGCCGTCGAGCATTGTCCAAGCGCCGGGCGCCGGATTACAGCCCCGGATGAGGCGGTCGATCTGCTCCCAGGGCTTGCCCCAGTCGATCTTGGCGTTATCGGCGCCGCAGCGGCCCTCGTAAGTGGCGTGCGCCTCGTCTTGTTTGATGCGCGGCGCCTTGCCGGCTTTGACGAGATCGACCGCCTCCAGCATCGCTTCGACCCCCATCGGAAACAGCCGGTCGAAGTAAACTGTGCCAAGCGTGTCGTTAGGTCCGATCGGCGTTTTTTTCTGCAACAGCACATCGCCGGTATCGAGGCCGTTGTCGGGCCAGAAGATCGACAGGCCGGTTTCCTTCTCGCCTTTGATAATCGGCCAATTGATCGCGCTGGCGCCGCGATAAGCGGGCAACAGCGAGGGATGATACTGGATCGAGCCGCGGGTCGGGATGTTGAGAAATTCCTCGGGCACGAACAGCGTCACGAAGGCCATGACTTGAAGGTCGGGCTTCAGCGCTTTGAATTCTTCCCAGACTTCCGGCCTCTTGTAGGAAGCGGGCTGATAGACCGGAAGTTTTGCGGCGAGCGCGGCTTCTTTCAGCGGATCGGCCTTAGCGCCCGGCTTTTCCGGCGCGACGTAGACGGCGACGACATCTTCGCCGCGCTTGAGCAGCGCTTCCAGCACCGCCTTGCCGAACGCCTGCTGCCCGTGAACCACAATACGCATCGCAAAAACCTCTCCCAATTCTCCGCTGTCATGCCCGCGAAGGCGGGCAGCCAGTAAACACCGATCGTTCGGCGATTACTGGGTCCCCGCCTTCGTGGGGACGACGATCAATTACGCCGCTTCGGCTTTCGCCGGCTTCTCCGGCGCGGTGATCGCACCCGAGACCTTGATCTCCGCGACTTCCTTCTCGGAATAGCCAAGTACCTTGCGCAGAATTTCGCCGGTATGCTCGCCAAGGAGCGGCGAGCGCTGCACATCGGCGGGCGAATCCGACAGCTTGATCGGATTGCCGACCGTCAGATACTTGCCGCGGGTCGGATGATCGACCTCGACGACGGTGCCGGTCGCTCGCAGCGACGGCTCCTCGGCGATTTCTTTCATCGACAGGATCGGCCCGACCGGGATGTTGTGTTTGTTACAGATTTCCATGACCTCGAACTTGGTCTTGGTCATGGTCCATTGTTCGATCGTGGCGAAGATCTGCTTCAGCCGCGGCAGCCGCGCCGGCGGCGTCGCGTAATCGGGATCGGTCTTCCAGTCCGGCTTGCCGATCAGATCGCAGATCGCGGTCCACACCGGCGCTTGGGTGATGAAATAGATGTAGGCGTCGGGATCGTTCTCCCAGCCTTTGCATTTGAGGATCCAACCGGGCTGACCGCCGCCGGAATCGTTGCCGGCGCGCGGCGTCGCCTTGCCGAACGGCACGCCTTCGCCGTACTGGCTGTATTCGGTGAGCGGCCCATGCGTCAGCCGCTGCTGGTCGCGCAATTTCACGCGCGCGAGGTTGAGCACGCCGTCCTGCATGGCGCAAAGCACGCGCTGACCGCGACCGGTGCGGACGCGCTGGTAGAGCGCGCTGACGATGCCGAGCGCCAGATGCAAGCCGGTGCCGCTGTCGCCGATCTGGGCGCCGGTGACGAGCGGCGGGCCGTCGCGGAAGCCGGTCGTCGAAGCCGATCCGCCGGCGCATTGGGCCACGTTCTCATAGACCTTGCAGTCCTCGTAAGGACCGGGGCCGAAACCCTTCACCGAGGCGACAATCATGCGCGGATTGAGCTTGTGGATGTGCTCGAAAGTGAGCCCCATGCGATCGAGCGCGCCGGGCGCGAAATTCTCAACGAGCACGTCGCATTCTTTCACCAGACGATCGAGGATTTCCTTGCCCTTCGGGTGCTTGGAATCGATGGTAATCGAGCGCTTGGAGCCGTTGAGCATGGTGAAATAGAGGCTGTCGGCGCCCTTCACGTCGCGCAGTTGCCCGCGCGTGATATCGCCGATGCCGGGCCGTTCCACCTTGATGACGTCGGCGCCCATGTAAGCGAGAAGCTGCGTACAGGTCGGCCCCGACTGCACATGAGTAAAGTCGAGGATACGCACGCCGTCGAGCGCCCGACCCGCCTGCCCCCACGGTTTCGCGCTCGGTCGCGGCAAACCGTTCCCCGGCGCCGCTTTCGCCACCGTCTTCTTCGCTTTCAACTTCACGACCTTCTTCGCCGCAGCTCTGGATTCCGCCTTGGACTCTGCCGTTTTGGCTTTCTTTTTCGTTGCCATCGTTTCCTCTTAAGTCATTGCCGGGTCGAGCGAGACGGCCCGGATTTATTTCTTGCCAATCTTGCTCTGCGGATTGAGGTTGCCAATGCGGCCGCTTTCGCTGCCGGCCGCTGGATCGATCACCGCGTTGATCAGTGTCGGCTTGCCGGAGTCCATCGCCGCGTTCACGGCGCGCTTGAGCTCGTCGGGGCTGGTCGCATTGACGCCGACGCCGCCGAACGCCTCGATCATCTTGTCGTAGCGCGCGCCCCTGACGAAGACGGTCGTCGCCGGGTCGGAACCCGTTTTGTTGACGTCGGTGCCGCGATAGATGCCGTCGTTGTTGAAGATGACAACGCAGACCGGCAGCTTGTATCGGCAGACTGTCTCGATCTCCATGCCGGAAAAGCCGAACGCCAAGTCGCCCTCGACCGCGAGCACGAGCTTACCGGTCTCGATGGCCGCGCCGATGGCGTAGCCCATGCCGATGCCCATGACGCCCCAGGTTCCGACGTCAATGCGCTTGCGCGGCTTGTACATGTCGATGACGCCGCGGGCGAGATCGAGCGTGTTGGCGCCTTCGTTGACGAAGATCGCATCCGGCCGTTCCTTGACGATGGTGCGCAGCACGCCAAGCGCGCCGTGATAGTCCATTGGCGAATTATTGTTCATCAGCCGTGGCGCCATCTTGGCGACGTTCTCTTCGCGCTTCGACATGACAGCCTTGACCCATTCGGCGGGCGGCGCCGGCCAGTTGATGCCCATGCCGTCGAGCAGCGCAGTGACAGCCGAGCCGATGTCGCCGACCACCGGAGCGGTGATCTCGACATTCGAATCCATTTCTTTCGGCTCGATGTCGATCTGGATGAACTTCCTCGGCGCGTCGCCCCAGGTCTTGCCCTTGCCGTGCGAGAGCAGCCAGTTCAGCCGCGCGCCGATCAGCATGACGACGTCGGAATCCTTGAGCACCGTCGAGCGCGCCGCGCCGGCGCATTGCGGATGCGTGTCGGGCAGGAGGCCCTTGGCCATGCTCATTGGCAGGAACGGCGCACCGCTCTTTTCGACGAGCGCGCGGATCGCATCGTCGGCCTGCGCATAGGCGGCGCCTTTGCCGAGAATGATCAGCGGACGCTTGGCGCTCCTGAGCACATCGAGCGCCCGCTTGATGGCCTCTGGCGCCGGAATCTGCGCCGGCGCCGCGTCGATGACTTTCACCAGCGATTTTCGGCCGGCTTCCGCGTCCATCACCTGGCCGAACAGCTTTGCCGGCAAATCGAGATAGACGCCGCCCGGACGCCCGGACACCGCCGCGCGGATCGCGCGGGCGAGACCGATGCCGATGTCGGCCGCGTGCAGCACGCGGAACGCCGCCTTGCACAGCGGCTTGGCGATCGCGAGCTGGTCCATCTCCTCGTAGTCGCCCTGCTGGAGATCGACGATCTCGCGCTCCGACGAGCCGGACATCAGGATCATCGGAAAGCAATTCGTGGTGGCGTGCGCGAGCGCGGTGAGGCCGTTGAGAAAGCCCGGCGCCGACACGGTGAGGCAGACGCCCGGCCGCTTGGTGAGGAAACCCGCGATCGCCGCGGCATAGCCGGCGTTCTGCTCGTGCCGGAACGAGATAACGCGGATACCCGAGGCCTGCGCCATGCGGCCGAAATCCGTGATCGGAATGCCGGGCACGCCGTAAATCGTCTTGATGCCGTTGAGCTTGAGCGCATCGATGACGAGGTGAAAGCCATCCGTCAGCTCTTGCTCCGCCGCCGGTGCATCTGCAACTTTCGCTGCTGCGTCTGCCATGGGACGTCTCCCTGTATTCAGTCCAAATAGTCCGCGTATTTCTCGACGTGCTCGGCGAGGCCGAGCGCGTGATCGCGAACGAGCTGCTCAGCGCGCGCGGTGTCGCGCGTCTCCAACGCCTCGATGATGTGGATATGATCGCGGATCGAGCGGTCGGCGCGATCCTTTTCGCCGATCGTCTTGCGCCGGATCATCCGCATATGCGTGAACAAATTCTCCGCGAGCGCGGCGAGCACGCTGTTGCGGCTCAGCCGGATGATGGTCTGATGGAACTCGATATTGATTTCGCTATATTCGTCGAGATGGGCGCGCACTTCGCCGTCCTCGAAGGTGGCGAACATCCGGCGCAGCGAAGCTATCTCCTCATCGCTCGCATTCTCGGTGATCAACCGCGCCGCCATGCTCTCCAGCGCGGCCCAGGCGGTGATCAGCTCGATGACCTCGCGCTTGGTCTTGCGCACCACATAGACGCCGCGGCGCGGCACCGAGCGGACGAAGCCTTCGCGCTCAAGCTGCGCCATCGCCTCGCGCACCGGCGTGCGGCTGATGCCGAATTCGAGGGCGAGGCGCCGCTCGTCGAGCCTGATCTCGTCGCGGCTGCGATAGACATCCATCGCGGCGATGGCGTTCTTCAACGCCGCGTAAGCCTGTTCCTTAAAGCGAGCGGGCGAGGCAATCGGATCGAGCCGCGGGGGCGCGATGGTCGCAACATCGCTTTCGGGGGTGGTAAATGGGTGCACGCCGGAAGACATTAAGATGGTCAAAACCGTTGAAAGACGCTCACAACACCTTACCCGCGCGGTCTCACGCCGCTGTCCGGGCAGCACTCCTAGCGTACTGTAATACATTATACCAGGCCCGAAATGCCGCAGTTATTGGGGCCTTCTAAAAATCGGGCGCGAGATTCCTCCCGCGCCCATTCATAAAGTCCCGGCGCTGGGTGGCGATCTCAGCCTTTCAGCATCAACCGCGCCCGCATCGGCATGAGCACGAACAGGGCCAGCACGACCACCACGAAATTCATGATCGCAGTGACGACGAACACGAGGTGCCAGCCTCCCGTCGCGCTTTTGATGAGGTTTGCCACCGGCACCAGAAAGGCTGAGGCGCCCTTTGCGGTATAGAGCAAGCTTAAGTTCACTGTCGCAAACCATGGTCCGAATGTGTCGGTGCAGGTCGATGGAAACAGGCTGAAAATTTCGCCCCAGGTCAGGAAGATCAGCGCCGCGAATAGCACGAAGGCGTACGGCGAGTGACCGAGCGTGCCCAAGAGCCAATAGGCTATTCCGCCCAGGCCGAACGCGATCGCCATGGTATTTTCCCGGCCGATGTGGTCGGAGATCCAGCCGAATAGCGGACGCGCCGCGCCGTTGGAGATGTTATCGATGACCAGTGCCGCACTGAGTGTGGTCGCGCCGAAGAAGATCACCGCATCACCGATGTTGAAATCCTTGGCGATCGGCGCGAGCTGCGCCGTCGCCATCAAGCCCGACGCCGACACCATGACGAACATGATGTAGAGGATCCAGAATACCGGCGTTCCCAAAACTTCTAACGGCGAGTAATTGCGCTTGGTCTGCTGCACCTTCGGCAGCAAAGCGCGAGATACCTCGTTGGCATCGGGGAAACGCAACAGCCACGCAACAATAAATACGATACCGCCCTGAATAAGTCCGAACCAGAAGAAGGCCGTCTGATAGCCGCTCAATTCGATCACTTCGCGGATCGGCACGACGGTGAGAGCGCCGCGCCGGCGCCATAGCCGGCCGCCGTAAGGCCGGTGGCAAGACCGCGGCGATCCGGGAACCATTTGACGGCAAGCCCGACGCAGGTTGCGTAGATGGCGCCGCCGCCGGTTCCGGCGAGCACCGCGCCGAGATAAAGCCCCGTCAGCGTGTCAGCGTTTGCATTGATGATCCAGCCCAGCGCCACCATAATGCCGCCAAAGGCGACCATCAGCTTGGGCCCGCGTCGCGAACCAAGGCTATCGACGATCCAGCCTTCGATCGGCGTCAGCCACGTCTCAAGCGCGATGAAAATGCTGAAGGCAAGCTGGATCGCCGCAATCGACCAGCCGTGCGCCTTGTTGATCGGATTGACGAACAGCGTCCAGCCGTATTGCAGGTTAGCGATGAGCACCATGCAAATGATGCCGCAGATGAGCTGCGTCCACCGCGATGCCGGCGGCGCCAGCGCTTGCGATTCGACCGTTCTTGTAGATGTAGCCGTCATGGGCTTCCGTTCCCTGAGCGTTTTTTATTCGTGTGGAACTGACGATATTTCACAGCATTTTACGCGTTTGTCATGAGATTTTTTGCACCGTGACCTATAGACGCAAGCGGGAATAGTCTATTCTGGCCAACACTCGGCATAGCCAAAGATTCATAAATAATGTGCGGTGCAGCAAAATCGGATTGAACCGATTGTGGCTGTTGGGCGTTCGTTACAGGAGGAAGCGGCTTTTACCATCACGGGACCGTTGCATGACTGGCTGGATTTGGCTGCCGCCGCTCGTGGTCCTCGGTCTGATTCTTGGCAGCGCGGCCGCCACGGCGCAAAGCGTCGAGGTCGACGAAGCGGTCACCTCACATGGCGCGGTGCGCCAGCAACTCGATCTGACGCCGGCGCAGCGCAGCGCCATCTATAACGCCGTGCGGCAGCAACGGGGGCGCGCGTCCACAACGCTCATTCAGTCCGCCGTCGGCGCGCCGGTATCCCGCCTCGTCGTGCTCGCCGACCTGCCCGACCAGGCGACGGCCAACGAACCCTGGGCGGCAGTCCTCAAATACGCCATGGTGGAGGATGATGTTGTCGTCGTCGATCCTGTTCAAATGCGCGTTGTCGACGTCATTCATAGCGCCGCCAGACCGTAAGCCGTAACGTCGTCGCGTACGGCCAAGCAAACCACCATGCCCGCCAAATCCGCTGCGAAAATCGTCGCCAAGCCGCCGCCCGTTGTCGCCAGCGCAATGCCGGAGGCGGATTTCACCATCACCGCCACGCAACCGGCAAGGACGCCGCGCGCGCTCAAATACGGCGACACTTTCGTAGTGCTCGACAGCCGCGGCGACATCGGCAGCGCATCCGGTCATTCCAGCGGACTGTTCCATCACGACACGCGGCATCTCTCGCGCCTCGAACTCGTAGTCAATGATCAACCGCCGCTTCTGCTCGGCTCCAATCTGCGTGACGATAATTCGGCGTTCATCGTCGATCTGACCAATCCCGATCTGATGGACGGTCAGCGCATCGTCATGGAGAAGGACAGAGTCCATATCCTGCGCACCATCTTTCTCTGGCGCGATACGGCTTATCAGCGCTTCGGCGTGCGCAATTACGGCGATGAGGCCATTGAACTCCACCTATCGATCCTGTTCGAGAATGATTTTGCAGATCTGTTCGAAGTCCGCGGCTCACACCGGGACAAACGCGGCACCGCGACGGCAAAACTTCACGGCGCAGACCGCGTGTTGCTGATCTATAATGGCTTGGACGGCAAGGTGCGGCGCACCGCGCTCAACTTCGATCCGCCGCCGGACGAGCTGTCGACGCATTCCGCCATCTATCGTCTTCATCTCAATCCCGGCGAGATGCGCCCCATCTTCGTCGCCGTGAGCTGCGACCGGACCAACTCGCTGCCGCTGCCGTTTCTGCGCGGCCTTATCGCGGCGCGCCGGGAATTGCGCGAGTCGACGCGCGAGCGGACCTCGGTGCAAACGTCGAACGCACGCTTTAATGAGATTCTGTGCCGTTCGGCAGCCGATCTCTCAATGCTGATGACGGATACGCCGCAGGGCCGTTACCCTTACGCCGGCATCCCCTGGTACTCGACCACGTTCGGCCGCGACGGATTGATCACGGCGCTGCAGATGTTGTGGTGGTCCCCGGAAGTGGCGCGGGGCGTGCTGCGCCGCTTAGCGGCCTATCAGGCCACGACCACCGATCCGCTCGCCGACGCGCAGCCGGGAAAAATCCTACATGAGATGCGCGGCGGTGAAATGGCGGCGCTGCGCGAAGTGCCGTTCGGCCTTTATTACGGCAGCGTCGATGCGACGCCGCTCTTTGTGCTGCTTGCCGGACTTTATGTGGAGCGCACCGGTGACGTGGAAACCATCGCCGAATTGTGGCCGAATATCGAGGCGGCCCTGGCCTGGATCGACGGTCCCGGCGATCCCGATCGCGATGGCTTCGTCGAATACAAGCGCGCCAGCGAGCAAGGCCTCGCCAATCAGGGCTGGAAAGATTCCCACGATGCCATTTTCCACGCCGACGGACGCCTCGCCGAAGGCGAAATCGCGCTGGTCGAAGTGCAAGCCTATGTCTATGCCGCCAAGCAAATGGCGGCTCGTTGCGCGCGGCGGCTCAAACGCGACGCCGCGGCGCAGCGGCTCCACGCCGAAGCAAGCCGCCTCGCCGAGCGTTTCGAAGCGGCATTCTGGTGTGCCGATATAGAGACCTACGCGCTGGCGCTCGATGGCGCCAAAAACCCATGCCGGGTGCGCACATCGAACGCCGGTCAGGTGCTGTTCACCGGCATAGCCACCGCGGATCGCGCCAAACGCGTCGCCAAGGAGCTGTTGCAGCCGCGCTTTTTCTCCGGCTGGGGCATTCGCACGGTGGCGAAAGACGAGGCGCGCTTTAATCCAATGTCGTACCACAACGGCTCGATCTGGCCGCACGACAATGCGCTGATTGCGCTGGGTCTTGCGCGCTACGAACAGAAGCGCGCGATCGACATGTTATTCAGCGGCCTGTTCAACGCCGCCACGTATATGGATCACCGGCGGCTGCCGGAACTGTTCTGCGGCTTTCAGCGTCAGCGCGGCCACGGCCCGACGCTGTATCCGGTCGCCTGCTCACCGCAGGCCTGGGCCAGCGCGACGGCGTTCACGCTGCTTGAAGCCTCATTAGGGCTGGAATTCGACCCGTTTAAAGGCGAAATCAGGCTGCGCAACCCTCGCCTGCCGGAGTTCCTGGATGAAGTCATGTTGCGAGATTTGCGGCTTTCGTCTTCAAGCGTCGATTTGCGGGTCCGCCGCCATGGCGAGACGGTTTCGCTCGATACGCCGCGGATCAGCGGCGATATCCGGGTTTCGATCGTATTTTCGTCTTAAGGCGCATGAAGTTTGATTGATTGATCCCAAGCGTGGAACCTGTGCAGCCGGCTCGGCTTAGTGGTGTGAGTTCCATCGCTGAGTTTGAGCGAAGATGCGCGGAAATAAGCTGAAATTTTCGGCAGTGACCGCCGCCACGGGCGCTGCCTTGGCGCTAGCGCTGGGCTTGGCGCTCGCCGACACGATCGGCGTTGCATTTTCGGAAGATGTCCGCGCGCCGGCCCAGATCCAATCGCCCGCCGCACAACCGCCCCCGGCACCGACCGTTCCGCCCTCGGAGACCATTCTCAACAACCACGAAGTCGAGGGCATCCTCGGCCGCGAGGTGGTCAGCACCGCCGATGAGAATATGGGTCATATCGTCGATGTGATTGTCGACCGCACCGGCCAGGTGCGCGCCGCGATTATCGATTTTGGCGGTTTCCTCGGCGTCGGCAGCCGCAAGATCGCGGTGGATTGGAACGCGCTGCATTTCCCGCCGCCGGTGCAATCCGACGCCAAGATCGCGCTTGAACTCAGCCGCGACCAGGTGAAGGCCGCGCCCGAATATCAGGAGGGGAAACCCGTCGTCGTCCTGGGTGCGCTCGGCAAGCTCGAGCCGCTACCCGAATAACAAGCGCATGATCCCGAAAAACGGACGCCGATTTTCGGACAAAGATCATACGCAAATTCTAAACAATTCGCCGGAGGGGGATACTGGTCCCGAACGCATCACGCCGCTTACGCGACCGGCCGGACTCGCACGGCGTGCCTGACGCTGCACACGCTACACCCAGCTCGCAGCCGGAGGGAACCGAGCCGCCGCTGACGCCGTCGCAAAAGAGCTTGCGCGGGCTCAATTGGTTCATTTTCTTCGTCGCCGACGTGCAAACCGGCTTTGGGCCGTTCGTTTCGGTTTATCTCACCGCGCAACGATGGACCCAGGTCGATATCGAACTCATCCAGTCGGCCGCGGGCTTTATCTCGTTGATCGGGCAAATGCCGGGCGGCGCGCTGGTCGATGCCGCCCGCTCGGAGCGCTTCGTCGCCGGCATTTCGATTGCAGCGATCTGCGTGAGCGCGCTCACCTATGCGGCGTGGCCGATCTTTCCGGTAGTGTTGGCGGGATCGGTGCTGCACGCGCTGGCGAGCTGCATACTCGGTCCGGCGATCGCGGCGATCAGTCTGGGCCTCGTCGGCCACGCCGCGATCGGCGAGCAACTCGGACGCAACGCGCGCTTTGCCTCGGTGGGCAACGGCTTAGCGGCGGCGGCTATGGGCGCTTGCGGTTATTTGCTGTCCGCCCGCGCCGTTTTCATCGTCACGGTGCTGCTGCTCGTGCCGGCGCTGATCGCCTTGCGCTTGATCTCCGAAAGCGAAATCGATCCCGAACGCGCGCATGGCGCGCCGCCGCGGCGAAAGGTCAACCAGCAACCTATCAAACCGGGCGCGCTGATGCACAACCGGCCGCTTCTTATCTTCGCCGGCTGTCTGTTGCTGTTTCACCTCGCGAATTCCGCCATGCTGCCGTTGGTGGGCAGCGCCGTCACCATGCGGTCGGCGCATTGGGCGACGGTCATCATCGCTGCCTGCATCGTGGTGCCGCAGCTTGTCGTGGCGGCGCTGTCGCCGTGGGTCGGCAGGCGCGCGCAAATCTGGGGACGCCGGCCATTGCTGGTGATCGGCTTCGCCGCGCTGCCGATTCGCGGGCTGCTTTTTGCCGCGGTGAGCAGCCCGTCGCTGCTGCTCGCCGTGCAGCTTCTCGACGGCTTGACCGCCGCGGTGCTCGCCGTGATGGTGCCGCTGGTGGTCGCCGACCTGACCCGCGGCACCGGCCACTTCAATCTCGGCCAGGGCATCCTCGGCACCGCGACCGGCATCGGCGCGACGCTCTCCGCGACGCTCGCCGGCTATATCACCGACCGTTTCGGCATTTCTGTGGCGTTCGCGACGCTCGCCATAATCGCGTTCTTCGGCTTGACGGTGATGTGGCTCCTGATGCCGGAGACAAGGCCGACCGAGGAACCGTAGGGTGACGGCCTACAGCGCCGGCGCGTCGTCGGCGACAAGCCGCAGGTGCGGCGCGGCGGCGTCCGACAGGCTGCGGTACACGGACAGATAATCCTGCGCCATGCGGCGCGCGGTGAAGCGCTCCTCGAAGCGTCGGCGAATCTTGTCGCGGGACAGATGACCGAGCCGGTCGACGGCGCCGATGGCGCCATTGATATCCTCGACGACAAAACCGGTGAGGCCGTCCTCGATAATTTCCGGCGCTGAACCGCGATTAAACGCGATCACCGGCGTGCCGCAGGCCATCGCTTCGATCATTACCAGCCCGAACGGCTCCGGCCAATCGATCGGCACGAGCAGCACCATGGCGCCGCTCAGAAATTCGGACTTCTCACTGTCGCCGATCTCGCCGATGAACTCGACATTGTTCGCCTTGATCAGCGGCTCGATCTGTTCGTCGAAATAGTCTTGGTCCACTTTGTCGACCTTGGCGGCAACCTTGAGCGGGGCGCCGCAATGTCGCGCGATGCGGATGGCGCGGTCGATGCCCTTTTCCGGCGCGATCCGCCCGAGGAACGCAAAATAGGACGGTTTGACGGGTTTCGGCATCAATAGCTGCGCCGGCAGCCCGTGATGGACGGTGCGCACCCAATGCGCTTGCGGCAGCGGCCGCCGCTGCGAATTAGAGATCGACACCACCGGGACTGAGCCGAACGTGTCGAACACCGGTTGATGTTCGGGCAGATCGAGGCGGCCATGCAGCGTCGTCACGAACGGCGTCGGCTGCCGCGAAAACAGCGAGAACGGATAGTAGTCGAGATGGAAGTGGAGAAAGTCGAAGTCGGACGCATTCCGATAGACGCGCTCCAACATCATCATATGCAGCGCATTGGGATCACGCACGGCGCCGTCGAGCCGCAGGGCCCGCGGCCACACCGCTTCGAGCCGCGCCGAGGTGACCGAATCGCCGCTGGCATAGAGCGTCACCTCGTGGCCGAGCGCAATCAGTTCCTCGGTCAGCCAGGATACTACCCGCTCGGTGCCGCCATAGAGCTTGGGCGGGATGGCCTCGGTCAACGGCGCAATCTGTGCGATATGCATCGGAAGTCCCTTGTTGTTTTGAAAGTTCCTCACCCGGCGACTAGCGACAACGTTGCAGGCGGCAAATATTTCAAATTATGGAGGGAACTTAATTTTTCCGCGCGGCTGGAACTTTTTTTACCCTGCAGCGTCAACGTTAAACACGCAAATTCGCAAGCCTGGCGCGACAACCGAGCGCGTAATGAACAGTCGCTGAAATTGATCCCTTGGGCGCGGCGCGGCGCGGAACTTGACCGGGGAGCAATTCGTTCAGTTCTCGGCGGCTTCCCAAAAAGACCGGTGGGAGGACCTGCGTTGACCCGCGGAGACCAGAATTCGCATGGCCGAACTCACGCGTTACGCCGGTTCCCCGCTCGGCTTCGTATATCGCTACATCCGGCTGCGGCCGGCATCCCACGCGGTCATTCTCGCCGCCGTGCTCGGCGCGGTCGTGTGCTCGGTGGGCACCCAATACGGCGTCAAATTTCTTGTTGATACTCTCGGCAGCGGCCGTAACGCGGCGGTATGGACGGCGTTTTGCGTCCTGGGTTCGCTGATTGCCGCGGACAATCTGCTTTGGCGTGTCGCCAGCTGGATCGCCAACTACGCCTTCGTCGGCGTCACCGGCGACATCCGGCGCGACCTATTCCGCCACTTGATGGGTCATTCGCCCGGCTACTTCGCCGACCGGCTGCCTGGCATGTTGACAAGCCGCGTCACCGCCACGTCCAACGCCGTGTTTATCGCCGAAAATATGTTCATCTGGAACGTGCTGCCCCCCTGCGTGGCGACCATCGCGGCGATCGCCTTGGTGTGCACGATCAGCCTGCCGATGGCCGGCGCACTGGCAATCGTTGCCGGCATCATGGTCGTCGTGCTGTTCCGGTTTGCCGCCGCCGGCCGGCCGCTGCATCACGATTTCGCAAGGAAGGCGGCGGCGGTCGACGGCGAAATGGTCGACGTCGTCACCAATATGCCGCTGGTGCGCGCCTTCGGCGGTTTCCTACGCGAGCGCCGTCGCTTCGACGCCACCGTCGATCGCGAGATGGATGCGCGGCGTAGGAGCCTGCTCTATCTCGAACGGCTGCGCATCTTTCATGCCATCGTGACGGTTCTATTGACGTTGGGTCTGCTGACCTGGGCGATCACCCTGTGGACGCAAGGCGCGGCGACGACGGGCGACGTCGTGCTCGCCTGCACGCTGTCCATCTCGGTCTTAAGCGCGACGCGCGATCTTGCGGTCGCCTTGGTCGACATGACCCAACACATCGCGCGGCTGGCCGAGGCCGTGGCGACGCTGCTCGTGCCGCATGATTTGCGCGATCATCCCGAGGCGGAGGCGCTCGTCCGGCGCGGCGCCAGCGTCAAGTTCGAGCATGTCGATTTCCGTTATCCCGACGGCCGACAGATTTTCCAAGACTTCAATCTGAGTTTCCGGCCGGGCGAACGGGTCGGTCTGGTCGGCCATTCCGGTGGCGGCAAAACCACTTTATTCGCGCTGCTGCAACGCTACTACGATGTGCAGGCCGGGCAAATCCTGATCGACGGCCAAGACATCGCGCGCGTGACACAGGAGAGCTTGCGCGAGGCCATCGGCATCGTGCCGCAGGACATTTCGATGTTCCATCGCTCGGTGATGGAAAATATCCGTTACGGGCGGTCGGAAGCGACCGACGAGGAGGTGCTCGAAGCGGCATTCGCCGCGCGCTGCGATTTCATCGAAGACCTGCCGCAAGGTATGCGAACCATCGTCGGCGAGCGCGGCGTCAAGCTCTCGGGCGGCCAACGTCAGCGCATCGCAATTGCGCGCGCGTTCCTCAAAGATGCGCCGCTCCTCTTGCTCGACGAAGCCACCTCCGCGCTCAATTCGGATTCCGAAGAAGCGATCCGCGAAGCCCTGGCCCGCCTGATGAACGGCCGCACCGTCGTCGCCATCGCCCACCGGCTGTCCACGGTGCGCAATTTCGACCGCATCATCGTCTTGCAAACCGGCCGGATCATGCAGGACGGGCCGCCGGATCTGTTGGTGCGCCGCGAAGGTCCGTACCGGCAGCTCGTGCAGCGCGAGATGGACCGCCTGACGCAACAAGCCGCGTGAAGCACGACTTATGCTAGCGTCAGCTTTTCGCCTCGACGCGAGCGAACGCGCCAGTATGCTGTGGTGGGGAATCGGCACGGTGCAGGGAAGTGCGCGATGTACGAGGTCAGCAACCAGCCTCCGCCGCTCGAACCGTACAATCTCCTGCAGACCGACACTGTGCTGCGCGAGGCCTTGCAGCGCGAAAACGCAAGTTGGGCCGCGGCCGACTTAACTGCGCTCGGCAAGGCGCTGGGCGAGCCTGAAACGATCCGGCTCGGCTTCGAGGCGAACAACAATCCGCCGCGGCTACGCGCCTTCGATCGCTACGGCCATCGCATCGACGAAGTCGATTTTCATCCGGCGTGGCACGCGCTGTTGTCGCTGGCGGTCGAGGCGGGACTTCACACCAGCCCGTGGGCAAAGCCCGGACCCGGCTCGCATGTGGCGCGGGCCGCCGGCACCTACATGCTGGTGCAAGTCGAGAGCGGCGTCTATTGCCCGATCGCCATGACCTACGGCGCGGTGCCGACCCTGCGCCAGGCGCCGTCGCTGGCGGCGCAATGGCTGCCGCGGGTTTTCACCCGGCATTACGATTCACGCTGCCGCCCGGCGCACGAGAAAAGCGGCGCGCTGATCGGCATGGGCATGACCGAAAATCAGGGCGGCTCGGATTTGCGCACCAATACCACGCGTGCCGACGCCGAAACCGGTGGCGGATCGGACCGGCTGTTTCGCTTGACCGGCCATAAATGGTTCTTGTCGGCGCCGATGTGCGATGCGTTTTTGGTGCTGGCACGTGCGAGCGGCGGCTTGAGTTGCTTTCTGGTGCCGCGCTGGACGCGCGACGGCGAGCGCAATGCCATCAACATTCTTCGGCTCAAGGACAAGCTCGGTAACCGTTCCAATGCATCGAGCGAAGTCGAGTTTGTCGGCGCAGAAGCGCAGCTCGTCGGCGAGGAAGGCCGCGGCATCCCCACCATTATCGATATGAGCAATTACACCCGGCTCGATTGCGCGATCGGCTCATCGGGCTTGATGCGGCAGGCCGTGGCGCAGGCCATTCATCACGCCTCGTATCGGATCGCGTTTCAAAAAAACGATCTGGGACGGCGTCGCCCCTGTGGGCGTAGAAACTTTGGGGCTCTATCGTGCACCTGGAAGGGAGCGGCCGAGTGCTTTTTGGTGGCGAGTGACCCCGTAAAAAAACATGGTCCATGGGCTGTTGCGGGCTTGAAAGTGGCGACGCCGTTCGGCGATCCCGTGTTAGGAAATTGAACGACAGCGCAGCCCAGCCCTTCCGTCCCGTAACAGGAGGGTTGGTGATGAGACGGAATGAAGCGGGCGACAACAAAATTCGACATGCACTGCCGATGGTGCATCCGAACGCGGCTGCAATCGATATCGGGGCGAGGATGCATGTGGCGGCTGTGGGGCCAGAGCGCACAGCCGAGCCAGTGCGCAGCTTCGGCACCTTCACGACGGATTTGCACCGGCTAGTGGATTGGTTCGCAGAATGCGGCGTTGAGACAGTCGTTATGGAGTCGACCAGTGTCTACTGGATCCCGGTCTTCGAGCTCCTCGAGGCGCGCGGCTTTGTGGTGTTCCTCGTCAATGCACGCGATGTCAAGCATGTGCCCGGGCGCAAGACGGACGTCATCGACGCACAGTGGCTGCAGCGGCTCCATTCTCATGGTTTGCTGCGTGCCAGCTTCCGCCCCAAGGGGGAGATCGTTGAACTGCGCGCCTACCTGCGCCAGCGTGAGCGTCTGCTCGAGTACGCGGCCTCGCACATCCAGCACATGCAAAAGGCGCTGACCGAGATGAATCTGCAGCTCCACCACGTCGTTGCCGACATCACCGGCGCGACCGGGCTGCGGATTATCCGCGCGATCCTTGCGGGCGAGCGTGATCCAGCAGTGCTGGCACTTTTGCGTGACACGCGCTGCCACGCCACTGTCGAGACGATCGAGAAGGCGCTCACCGGGCATTATCGTGCCGAGCACGTATTCGCGCTCGAGCAAGCGCTCGCTCTCTATGATGCATACCAGGAAAAGGCATTGGCCTGTGACGCCCAAATCGAGGCCGTCCTGAAGCAACTCAGCTTCCGCCGCGGCCGTGAGGTCGGTCCGTTGCCGTCACCGCGTCGGGGCATGCGCCGGCAACCGAACGGCCCCGAGTTCGATGTTCGCGCGGCGCTCTTTGCGCTGCTCGGCAAGGACCTGACGCAGATCAACGGCCTCGGCCCATACCTCGCGCTCAAATTGATCGCCGAGTGCGGCGACGACCTCTCTGCCTGGCCGAGCGCAAAGCACTTTACCTCCTGGCTTTGCCTGGCGCCGAGCAACAAGATCTCTGGTGGTAAGGTACTCTCGTCGCGCACGCGCCGCTCGGGGAGCCGGTCCGCGGCGCTCCTGAGGCTCGCCGCGGTGACGATCGGACGAACCGACACTGCCCTGGGTGCCTTCTACCGGAGGCTTTCTGCCCGCATCGGGAAGGTCAAGGCGATCACCGCGACAGCGCGCAAGATCGCAGTTCTCTTCTATAACGCCCTGCGCCATGGGATGGACTACGTCGACCCGGGTGCGTCCTCCTGCAATTCGTTATCGTGCGCGGGTCATCGACAATTTGCATCGGCGTGCCAAGGCCTTCGGCTTCGTCCTCCAGCCAATAGCGCCGGTGGCCGTTTCTAGGAAAGCTGATCGATCAACCACTGATGACCAACGTGCTTGCTGACCTGACGCTGGAATTGGAGGCCGCGACCCTGCTGACAATGCGGCTGGCGCGCGCCTACGACGAGGACGATGAACTTGCCGCGGTGTGGCGCCGCGTGCTCACGCCGGCGGCAAAATTCTGGATCTGCAAGCGCGCGCCTGTTGTGGCCGCGGAAGCGATGGAAGTGCTCGGCGGCAACGGCTACATCGAAGAATACGTTTTGCCCCGTATCTATCGCGAAATGCCGGTCAACTCGATTTGGGAGGGATCGGGCAACGTCATGTGCTTGGACGTGTTGCGCGCCATCGACCGAACGCCCCGCGCGGTGGAGCTACTGCTGCAAATCCTCGCGGACGGCGTGCGCGCCGACAAGCGGCTGCGGAATACCGTCGCGCGCCTGGAGCAACGGCTCCTTGATGTAAATGGCAGGGACGAAAGTCAGGCGCGCGCCATCGTACGCGATCTGGTGCTAGCGATGCAGGCCGACCTCCTCATCCGCCATTCGCCGGCTTCCGTCGCCGACGCCTTCTGCGCGTCGCGCCTTGGCGACATCCCCAGCGGCGCAGTCGGCCTTCTGCCGGCGGGCACCGATCTCCGTGCGATTGTCGAACGGGCAGCGCCGACCGCGGGCTAGAATCGTGAACCGCCTAACGGGAGACGGCGCGGCTGCACGGCCTGACAATACTTTCGCGTAGCGAGCGCCATTTCGCGCCGATGGGCGCGGCCGTCAGCTCCCGCGGCAAATAAACATCGCAAATGACAATGCCGCTAAGTCTTTGACTTGGCGGCGAATTTGGTTGCGGGGGTAGGATTTGAACCTACGACCTTCAGGTTATGAGCCTGACGAGCTACCGGGCTGCTCCACCCCGCGTCAACCGTCTGATTTATCGAGGGATCATGTAGCAAGCCCCCCCTCAGAAGGAAAGTGCGGCCGGCCCAATAATTCGTCATAATATTATTGCGGGCCGCATTGGACAGTCATGCACGCACTCCTAGAACCAGTCGTGGGCGAAAAACCTGCCTTGCAACCGAACGCGGCTATTGGCCCTGCCGTACGCGCCATCGCCGGCAACATCCTGGCCCAGGCCCGTATCGCGATTGTCGATCCGGAGCGCTCCAGCGCGGACGCCGTGCACGATTTCCGCCGCACCATGAAGGAATGGCGCGCCTTGATGCGGCTCCTCGCCCCATTCATCCCGGATGCCCAGCGCTGGCGGCATGAGGCGCGCGATCACGCCCGTTCGCTGGCGCACGCCCGCGACGGCGCGGCGGCGCTCAACGCTTTCGACGGCCTCATCGAAAAGGGCAATCTGGTGCTGTCGGAGCGCTCGACGGCGACCATCCGCAGCCGCATCGAAGCGCTGCGCGGCAGCGAAGAGCAAGCCGTTCTCACGCCGGAGCTGCGCGAACGGATCGTTGCCTGGCTCGACCTTGCCGCGGCGGCAATCGAGCAGTGGCCGCTCGATCCGTTCGACTTTTCCTCGATCGCGGCACAATTGACGGTCTCCTATCGCAACGCGCGCCGCCGCATTCCTTCCGATTGGTCGGCGGCAGGCGCCGGCGAACTGCATACGCTGCGCCAGCGCGTCGTCGATCTGCGTTACCAGATGGAATTGATCGAGCCGCTGTGGCCGCGTTTCGGGCGGATGTGGACCGAGGAGGCCGAGCGATTGCGCGAACGGCTCGGGCGCTGTCAGGATCTCGAAGTGCTCAAACGGTTCACCGAACCGCATCAGCCGCTGGCGCATTGGCGCTCGCGCTCGACGCCGGCCATCGCCGAGCGTTCGGCCGCGCTCGCGCAACGCGCCGCGCGCATCGCGCACCGGCTGTTCGCCGAGCGGCCAAAATCGTTCCGCCACCGGCTGGAAAGCCTGTGGGAGCACGGACGATAGCGGGCGAATAGCAGGTGAAAGTTCGAAGAAGCGCCTATTGGCGAATCTCGAAGCGCCCAAGCTCATCGGCGACGCGCGCAAGAACACCGTCCCAATCGCCGAGCGAAGTCTGCCGGAATAAGCGCGCGGTCGGATACCAGGGCGTGGTGCCGCCGTCGCGCGTCCAGCGCCAATCCGGCGCGATCGGCAGCAGAACCCACACCGGGCGGCCCATGGCGCCAGCGAGGTGCACGACCGCGGTATCGACGGCGATGACAAGGTCACACAGCGCCAGCACCGCTGCGGTATCGCTGAAATCTTCCAGCTCGCCGCCGACATGGGTGACGCGTGTCTCGCCGGCGAGCGCCGCGGCATCTTCGCCGCGCAGCTCGCGCTGTACGCTGACGAAACTTGCCCCCTCCCTACCCTCCCCCGCGAGCGGGGGAGGGATTAGGGGCGCAGCGAACAGCGGCTTAAGCCGCGCCAACGCAATCGAACGATCGCGATCGTTGTCGTGGCTCGGATTACCGGACCAAGCGAAGGCCACCCGCGGCCGCGGCAGCGCATCGAGCCGCGCCGACCATTGCGCCAATTTCGCCGTGTCGGCGAAGAGATAGGGAATTTGCGCCGGCACGGTGGCCGGCTCGGTGCGCAACGCAAGCGGCAGGCTGCCGAGCGGGCAGTGCACGTCGAACGGCGGCGGCACCTCGCCGCGCGCGATGATTGCGGCGGCGCCGTCGAGCCGGCGCAGCAACGGCTGCAGTTCGGCTTGCACTTCGAGCACGACCTTGGCGCCGCTTGCGACAACGAGCGGCGCGTAACGCGCGAACTGGATGGTGTCGCCGAATCCCTGCTCGGCGTGAAGGAGAACGGTCTTGCGCGCCAATGGATATTCGCCGAGCCACAACGGCTTGCCGCGGCTCTTCTGCGCCGGCATCCCGGTGCGGCGCCAGCGCCATTCGTATTCGGCAAAGCCGCGGCGATAGTCGCCGCGCGTCAACAGCGCGAGCGCGTTGTTGAAATGCGCATCCGCATAATCTTTGCGGATGGCGAGCGCCTTGTCATAACTGACGATCGCCTCATCGAGCCGATTGAGTTGCGACAGCGCTCGGCCGCGGTTGAGCCATGCGGTGGCGTGTTCCGGCGCGGCGACGAGCGCGCGGTCATAGGCGACGATCGCCTCGGCGTAACGGCCGAGCTTGAGCAAGGCGACGCCGCGGTTGTAAAGCACCGCCGGATGGCCGGGCGCCAGTTGCAACGCGGTATCGAAGTCGGCAAGCGCCTGTTCCGGAAAGCCGAGCATGGCGCGGGCCAGCCCGCCGTTCAGCCGCGCCTCAATATTATTCGGCATGCGCGCCAAAACCTGCTGGAATTCGGCGAGCGCCTCCTCCGGCCGCGCTAGGCCCACCAGCACGTTGGCGTGCGCATTGAGAATATTGACGTCGTCCGGCGCGAGCGTGCGCGCCTGGTCGAGGCACTCGAGCGCTTCCGGGGCGCGCTTGAGCGCAAACAGCGCCTGGCCGAGATTGCACCAGGTTCCGGCCGAGCGCGGATTTGCCTTGGCCGCGGCGCTCAATAGTCGCTGCGCCTCGCCGATCTGGCCCTGTTGCAGCTTGACTGCGCCGAGCAGATTGAGCGCATCGAAATTGTCCGGCGCCGCCTTGAGCACGCGCGCATAGATTTTTTCCGCCTCGCGAAGTCGCCCTTGCCGCTGCAGCGCGACCGCGTGGTGAAGCGATTGCCCGAGATTGAAAACACCGAAACGCGCACTCATAAGCGGTTGATCCGCGCGATGCGCCGGGTCAATTCCGCAGGCGTATCGCTGTCCGACTTGGCTTTGAGCGCCAGCGCGGCGCGCGCCGCCGGCCGGTCGAGACACCGCACCAGCCAGGCTTTGAGATGCGGCACCGCGGAGAGGTCCATGTCGATGGCGCGGCTGATCACGGCGGCCACATTGAGATCGGCCACGGTGAACTCTTCGCCGAGAAGATAGGGCTGCCTCGTCACCGCCGCGTTGAGCACCCGAAACGGCGCCGCGATGACTTTGAGCGCCTCGTCGCGCAGCGCGGCGTTGCGCTCGGCGGGCGGCAGGCGCACTGCATGGAGCGACCAGATATTGACGCCGCGATCCACTTCGCCGATGGCCCAAAAACTCCATTGCCAGGCGCGCGCCTCGCCTTCGAGCGTTCCGGGATAAAGCTTGCCGGCGGAATATTTCTTGGCGAGATAGAGCGTGATCGCCAGCAACTCGAACAGGACGAAGCCGTCGTCGACGATGACCGGCAGGCGCCCGTTCGGATTGAGCGCCAAAAATTCCGGGCTGCGCGCGCCGGCGTCGCCGATCTCAACCGGCAGATGTCGGTAATCGAGTCCAACCTCTTCGGTCACCCACAGCGCGCGAAACGCGCGGGTCCGAGCCACGCCGTAAATGCGTAAATCCGCCGTCATTGGCCGGGAATTGGCGAGGTTGGCCGATCCGTTGTCAAGCCGCGGCCGGGGACGTAACGTACCGCCCCGAAACTTATGGAATTGGACATGGAATTCGGCCTTTTCTCCAACGGTTTTCGTCCCCACACCACCGCCGCCCAAACCTACCAAGAAGACCTCGCCGAGATCGTGCTGGCCGATCAGCTCGGTTTTCGCGACGTTTATATCAGCGAGCATCACGGCGAGCCGGTCTATATCGACAAAGTCGATACGCTGCCGGTACCGGAACTGTTGATGTGCAAGGCCGCGGCGCTCACCCAACGCATCCGCATGGGCGCAGCGGTCAAGCTCATTCACCTGCATCATCCGGTCGATACCGCGATCCAGGCGGCGGTGACCGACCACGTCGTCGGCGGCGGCCGCTTCATCTTCGGGTTCGGCTCCGGATTTCCGAGCCCGCTGTTCTCCGACGAGCGCGGCCTGTCTTATGCCGACCGCCACGAACGTTTGCGCGAATCGCTCGATCTGATCTTGAAGTGCTGGACCGCCAAGGAGCCGTTCGACTGGGAGGGCAAGCACTGGCGCGGCAAGGGCATCGTCGCGCTGCCGCAGCCGCTGAACGCGCCGCATATGCCGATGGCGACCGCCACCGACACGCCGGCGATGATCGAGCTCTCCGGTGCGCGCGGTTGTACCATGCTGCATGCGCAGCTCGAACCGGCCGGCTCGGTCAGGAAGAAAGCCGATCTTTATCTTCGCGCCGCCAACGCCGCTGGACAAAAGCTGCCGCTGAATAATCTGGCGGTGGCGCGCTACGTCTATGTTGCGAACTCCCGCCGTGAGGCGATGGACGATCTGCGCGCCGACATCAATTACGAGCTGACCTATCAGATCAAACGCGGGTTGATCCGGATTTTGACCGCAAATTACGGTCTGTCGCTCAAGCCCGAGGAAGTTACTTTCGACCGCCTTGCCGAGGCCGGATTCTATCATCTCGGCGATCCAGACACGGTGGCGCAGGAGCTGCAGCAATTCTACGAATCCGCAGGCGGCTTCGGCACGCTGCTTATTGTCACGGGTAAGAAATGGGCCACGCGCGAAAAGGTATTTCGCTCGATGCGGCTGTTCATGGAACAGGTGGCGCCGCGGCTTGCCGGCCTAGTGCCGGTGCGCGATCCTGACACCGTCGCGGCGTGAACGCGGCGGCGATCATGCGTGGAGATATGGAATGCGTCTAGGGATGTTCATGATGCCGGTGCATCCGCCGGCGCGCTCGTTCACCGACACGCTCGCCGAGGACGAAGAGAAATCGCTCTACGCCGACAAGCTCGGCTTTGACGAATTGTGGCTGGGCGAGCATTTCTCGGCATCGAGCGAACCGATCCCCTCGCCGCTGATGTTTCTGGCGAGCCTCCTGTCGCGCACAAAAAACCTGCGCTTCGGCACCGGAGTGATCTGCCTGCCGAACCACGATCCGGCGATCGTCGCGGCCGAGGTCGCCCAGTTCGACCACATGAGCCGCGGCCGCTTCATGCTCGGCATCGGTCCGGGCGGGCTATTGTCCGATTTCGAGCTATTCGACAACGCCGATCGCGGCGTACGCGCGCGCAAGACGATGGAATCGATCGCCACGATCAAGCGCATCTGGTCGCAGGATCCGCCCTATGATCTTGCCGGCGAATTCCGGCCGGTCCGACTCAAGGACGCCATCATTGCCGAACTCGGCATCGGCACCATGCCGAAGGCCGTTTCAGAAATCAGGCCCGCCGATCACGATGTCGGTGTCGAGCCGCAACTCGCCGACCGCACGTGTCGCCGGCCAACAGGGCTGGGGGATTTTGTCAGGCAACAATATGCCGGCCAACGCCGTCGCCACCCACTGGCAGAGCTACAGCAAAGCGTGCGCGGAAGCGGGCAGAACCGCGCGTGGCGAGAACTGGCGCGTGGCGCGCAACGTCATGGTGGCGCCAAGCGATACGGAGGCGCGCGAGCGCATCTTCAGCGAGCAAGGATCGAACCGCTATTTCTACACCTACATGCGCGAGGTGTTGTCGCGGGTCGGTATTCTCTCGGTCATGAAACCCGATCCCAACATGCCGGACGATGAAGCGACGGTCGACGTCATCACCGAGGCTTGCACAATGTATGGTTCGCCCAAGACCATGCTCGACAAGCTCGTCGCCTTCCGCGACGAGGTCGGGCCGTTCGGCACGTTGCTGATGACCGGCCTCGATTGGAGTGGACCTAACGCGGCGTGGGAGCGCGAATTGATGCGGCTTCTGGCGCAAGAGGTGATGCCGAAATTCCGCCAGCACGCGACGGCGCAGGCGGCGGAGTGACGTCGACGCCGAATCTGTCGAGTAGCGCCGCCCGACCTACCGGCATAAGCCGCAGCGCACGGCTATCGCGCTCGCGCACGAACCAGCCGCGCTGCAGGCAACAGCGGCAGATTTCCGCGCCGACCCGGCCGGCGATATGATAGCGGCGCTCGCTCCAATCGAGGCAGGGCCGGCAGAAAATGCGCCGGCTGCGCGTTGGCAAATTCAGGTCGGCGCCGAAGTCAGCCAGGAAACGCGCACCCGCGTGCGTGACTTCACCGCCATCCTCGCCCAGAACGATGTAATTCCGCGCGACCATCGCGTCGGCGAGTGCGACACCGGCACGGCCCGCCAGATGGTCGTAACAGGTCCGCGCAAAGCGCAGCGCATCGTCGCGCGCAGAACGTGGCTGATGCCGCGCCGGCACTTCGATCGCGGCCACCGCCTTCATGCTTTCGAGCATGCCGGCCACCAGCGGTGAAGCGATGCGGTAATAGTTGAAGCGGCGCTTCCTGGTCACCGCGAGCAGGTGCGCCTCGACCAGCTTGCCGAGATGTTCGCTCGCCGTCGGCCGCGACACGTGCGCCAGATAAGCGAGTTCGCTTCCGGTCAGCGATTGCCCGCTCATCAATGCGGCGAGCATGGTGGCGCGCGCGGTGTCGCCGACCAGCGCGGCAACCTCGACCATATTGGCGGCGGCAACCATGGCGGATTTTACCGCTCCGCTCGCGACGTCCGCAACCGACGTCAGTTAGGCGAACGCCGAACCGATGTCAGGAGACACATGGCGTCATTGCTGCGACGATCAATGTTGCGGGGAAATCGCAAGGAGCTGCCATGAAACGTGAGATCATCCGCGTTGAGCCGCTGTCCACCTTTAATGAAGCCCGCAAGGTGCCGGTATCGCCGGCGGTGCGGAGCGGCGATCTCATCTACGTCTCGAACATTCCGCCCTACGATCCGGAAACCGGCGAAATCAAGCGCCTGCCAATCGAGCGCCAGGTCGAGATCGAGCTCGAGCAGATTGAGATAGCTTTGCCTCGCGGCTGCCGGCACCTCCTTGGACGATGTGATCAAGTGCACCGTGTATTGCACTGACGCGAAGTATTTCGGCGAGATCAATGCAGTCTACGGGCGCTATTTCCCAAAAGATCCACCGGCGCGTAGTTTCATCTGCGTCCTGCCCTGGCATGGGCCATTTGATGTCGAGATCGACTGCATCGCGCGCTTGGGTTAGGCGAACTGCTTGACTGGCGGGCGCATGAGATCGCGCTCGCCAATTGTTCAAAAATTCCGCGGCATCCCCTCACGAAACAATTCTATGCATTGCGCCGGGCGCAGCCACCACATTCACGCCCGAGGCGCAAGTTCGACGCCCAGGTCCGAGTGCGAAGTCCGTACCTTAAAATATTCTAATCCAGCGAAACACGATGACGAGAGAATGAAGGGCGGCATAGCTCGATACGGTGACGCCTGCAGTTCATTAATCCGGACTCGACCGCTTTCGCGATCACCGCCAAATACACGCGCTTTTCGGGAATCGCACGATGGAATTGTTC
>CAWCQV010000029.1:260000-504870 GCA_963797775.1 uncultured Alphaproteobacteria bacterium
ATCGTCACTGGCCTGGTCCGCTTTCGCTCGCCACTACTAGCGGAGTCTCGGTTGATGTCCTTTCCTCCGGGTACTGAGATGTTTCAGTTCCCCGGGTTAGCTTAAAACCTCCTATTTTATTCGGAAGTTCTATTCCTTCTTTTGATAACGGAAATCCAAACTCCTCATCCTTGCGGATGCGAAATTCAGAATTCCGTTATCGAAGGTGGGTTTCCCCATTCGGAAATCCGCGGCTCAAAGCTTCTTCGCAGCTCCTCGCGGCTTATCGCAGCGTAGTGCGTCCTTCATCGCCTCTCAGCGCCAAGGCATCCACCAAATGCCCTTAAGACACTTGATCGCTCTCATTATCAATGCCCATCGCAGGAATTCAGTAATCAGTGGTCAGTAATCAGTTTCACTGACGACTGCTGTTCTGATTGCCCTTTGATAGGCGTTGATGTTTCCAGGTTTCAATGACCAACGATCCGCAATCTATCTGATTACTGACCACTGATTACCGATTCCTGGAATTGAAAGACCAGCTTGCTTCATAAGATCGATCCAACGGCAATGCGGTCAAGCTTTGCGGATCAGGAATTCAGTCATCAGCCGTCAGTAATCAGAAGCGCTCTGATCACTGATTACCGACTTCTGATCCCTGGAGGGATCGATCTCCTCTTCACGATGTCAGACAACTTGCGCGTCATCGGCGAAAACCGAGAGCGCGCTGAATTTGTTTCTCACGAACGAGCTTTTTGAGCTGGCGGCGTAGTAAAGCCGGTAACGCGTCTGGTGGAGCCAGACGGGATCGAACCGACGACCTCCTGCTTGCAAAGCAGGCGCTCTCCCAACTGAGCTATGGCCCCATCAGCAGACAGAGGACGGACAACGGAGGACAGATAAAGCGCGATCTATCGTCTGTCGTCTGTATTCCGCCGTCTGATATTGGTGGGCCTGGGAAGATTTGAACTTCCGACCTCACGCTTATCAAGCGCGCGCTCTAACCAACTGAGCTACAAGCCCGGAACAGGAGTCAGTAATCAGAAATCGGTAATCAGAAAAACATCTGATTACTGATTACCGATCACTGACCCCTGAACAGCTCGTTCGCGAAGAAAGAGAAACGTAGACGGCGGCGTCCTGCAAATCGGATGACGGACGACAGACGACGGAGGACAGAAGCCCTTCGCGTCCGCATCGCCTTCCGACGATATGTTCCTAAGACAGCGGTAAAGACAGCGTCGAACGGTCGACAATCTGTCGTCCGTCGTCTGTCTACTGACCGCCGATCCTTAGAAAGGAGGTGATCCAGCCGCAGGTTCCCCTACGGCTACCTTGTTACGACTTCACCCCAGTCGCTGACCCTACCGTGGCCGGCTGCTCCCTTGCGGTTAGCGCACCGTCTTCAGGTAAAGCCAACTCCCATGGTGTGACGGGCGGTGTGTACAAGGCCCGGGAACGTATTCACCGCAGCGTGCTGATCTGCGATTACTAGCGATTCCAACTTCATGTGCTCGAGTTGCAGAGCACAATCCGAACTGAGACGGCTTTTTGAGATTTGCGCAGGATTGCTCCATTGCATCCCATTGTCACCGCCATTGTAGCACGTGTGTAGCCCAGCCTGTAAGGGCCATGAGGACTTGACGTCATCCCCACCTTCCTCGCGGCTTATCACCGGCAGTCCCCTTAGAGTGCCCAACTGAATGATGGCAACTAAGGGCGAGGGTTGCGCTCGTTGCGGGACTTAACCCAACATCTCACGACACGAGCTGACGACAGCCATGCAGCACCTGTCTCCGGTCCAGCCGAACTGAAGAGTTCCATCTCTGGTACTCGCGACCGGGATGTCAAAGGCTGGTAAGGTTCTGCGCGTTGCTTCGAATTGAACCACATGCTCCACCGCTTGTGCGGGCCCCCGTCAATTCCTTTGAGTTTTAATCTTGCGACCGTACTCCCCAGGCGGGATGCTTAATGCGTTAGCTGCGCCACTGACGGGTAAACCCGACAACGGCTAGCATCCATCGTTTACGGCGTGGACTACCAGGGTATCTAATCCTGTTTGCTCCCCACGCTTTCGCACCTCAGCGTCAGTACCGGGCCAGTGAGCCGCCTTCGCCACTGGTGTTCTTGCGAATATCTACGAATTTCACCTCTACACTCGCAGTTCCACTCACCTCTCCCGGACTCGAGCTTCTCAGTATCAAAGGCAGTTCTGGAGTTGAGCTCCAGGATTTCACCCCTGACTTAAAAAGCCGCCTACGTGCGCTTTACGCCCAGTGATTCCGAGCAACGCTAGCCCCCTTCGTATTACCGCGGCTGCTGGCACGAAGTTAGCCGGGGCTTCTTCTGCGGGTACCGTCATTATCTTCCCCGCCGAAAGGGCTTTACAACCCTAGGGCCTTCATCACCCACGCGGCATGGCTGGATCAGGCTTGCGCCCATTGTCCAATATTCCCCACTGCTGCCTCCCGTAGGAGTCTGGGCCGTGTCTCAGTCCCAGTGAGGCTGATCATCCTCTCAGACCAGCTACTGATCGTCGCCTTGGTGAGCCGTTACCTCACCAACTAGCTAATCAGACGCGGGCCGATCCTTCAGCGATAAATCTTTCTCCTTACGGACGTATCCGGTATTAGCCCAAGTTTCCCTGGGTTGTTCCGAACTGAAGGGCACGTTCCCACGTGTTACTCTCCCGTCTGCCGCTCCGTATTGCTACGGCGCTCGACTTGCATGTGTTAGGCCTGCCGCCAGCGTTCGCTCTGAGCCAGGATCAAACTCTCAAGTTGAAGAGATTTGATCTCGGCTGATCACAACGTTTGACGAGGTCCCTACACGTCCGACCGCTTGCGCGACCGGCCGATGTAGAAAACCTTGAAACGTAAGACCGCCGAAGTCTCTTCCATGGCTACTCTCTGTCCCGGAAAAAGCTGACGCCATCTCCGTTCGAGGAAGCGGCCCGCAAGGACTCCGCCGTCCACGTTTCTCTTTCTTCCAATTCACTTGTCAAACATCCCGGAACCTTACGGCTCCGTCGTCTACTAACTGGTTCCGGCGAGTACCGGTGGCGCGCAACCCCACACGCCCGACACAGCGACGCGAACATGGCCACGAGTTCATGGCCGGATGCTCGGTCACCGTGTAAACAGTGAGGGGCTTCGCAGACGCGCCATCGCGCCTAGCGGCGGCGCGCCGAAGAGGCCTTATATAGTCTTCGAGCGGCTTTATTGTCAACCTTCCTGGGAGTCCAAAGAAGCCCTCTGAATCGGCGAAAAGCGGCAATTTCTGCCCGCCTTCGCGCGCTGGCCGCGAACACCTGGCAGATAGCGGACCGACTTGATAGACCGGCTCTGTCGCGGTGCCAAAGCGCGCAAGCGATGACGGCATCCTCTTGTGCGGACTTCGGAATCAAAGGCACGCCGGCAATGCGATCCTCGCGCGGTTTGGATTTGAAGTTCTTATGCGAGTTTGCCGGAGAAGCTTTAAGCCGCCGCCTTAGTCTAGATGACCATCGCTATTCGACTTTTCGGCGGTTTAGCGCCGTACTGCGGCCACATTCCTCCGCCGTCCTTGACGCAACCGCATCGGGATGTCGCAACACGGGGACAGCGGCAGCATCATTTTGGGTTTTTGCGCCTCGACCAAACCGGATCGTGTTGACGATCCGGTGACCGCCGGGGCATCGTCTTCGGGCGTCATGGCCCGCGGACGGGACATGGTCGGGGACACATCGTCGACGACGTAGTCGCGGAAGCGTTCAAGAACGTGGGGACGTAGCTTGGACCAAGCTAGGCTGCGCGGCGCCAAAGACTTGCATCGGAGGTTTCACGCCGAGACCATCGATCTCGGCAACGAACCGCCGCTTTCGGTTGACGGCGGCAGCAGCTTGGTCGACCGGCGCCGGCTGTCGGTGCAATGGTTCAGCGGTACGATCCTGACCGGACTGTGCGGCGCGGCCCTGATGGGCGGCGCCGTTTTTGCGTCACTCGACGGCGAGGCCAATTTCGCCAGCGCCCCCGAACAGGTCGAGACGGCTTTGCGCGGCGCGATTTCAAGCATCGGCGACCGCTTAAGCGGCATCCACAAGACCGACCGGCTTCCGGCCGTCAGCGAACCAACGGTCGCACGGGAGGTTTTGCGCGTGCCGACAACCTCGCGCGTACGCAATCGTGAATTGGTGCGGGTGCGAGCCTATGACCGCGTTAGCGGCAACCTGTCGTTGGCGGCGAGCGATCTATCCGCCGACATCCCTCCGTTCAATCCGCAGAAATTGCTGACCGATTCCGTCGCCGGCGACGACCAGACGCCGGCTGCTGAACCGGACGCCGAGGTTTCGTTCGTCACCTGCGATCTGGTGCCGCCCGCCAGGACCGTAAAGGCCGTGTCGCCGGCCGTGTGCGACCTCAATTCGTTGCTGTCGAAGGTCAAGCCGCTGTTGCCGCTCGATGATGTGCTCACCCGCGTGCGCGAAGCCGCCGCCCGTGTCGGAATGGCAAAGAGCCTCGTTGCCAGCGCCAGCTGGACGCCAAGCCTGAAAATGGGCTACGCGGCCGAAAACGACAGCGACAATTATTTCGGCTTCCAATCGCGAGTCGTACCCGAAAACGTCACGCTGCTGCCGAAAACGACCACCGAGCTCAACGGCGGCGGCGATTGGAGCGAACGCCAGGTCGTCGTCAAAAGGGGCGAGACGGTCGGCTCGATCTTGCGCGAACTCGGCGCCGCGCCCGATGAGATCAAAAGCATCATCGCCGTGATCGGGCCGGCTGCGCTCGAGGGCGGCGTCAAGGAAGGTGAAAAACTGCGCGTGCTGATGACACCCGCCGGCCTCGGCCATGTGCAGCCGTTGCGCGTCATCATCGCCGGCGACAGCGGTATCACGGCGGCGGTCGCGCTGTCCGATCTCGGCCACTACGTCCCCGTCGACATTCGCAATATCGACACCGAGGTCGCCGACAGCAACGACGATCAGGCCGACCAAAAGGACAGTGGCGGCGTGAGTCTCTATCAAAGCCTCTGGGAGACGGCGCTGCGCAACAGCGTGCCGAAGGCGGTGATCGACGACTTGGTCCGCATCTACTCCTACGACGTCGATTTCGAGCGCAAAGTGCAACCCGGCGACAGTTTCGATGTGCTGTACTCGGCCGACGAGAATAGCGAAGGCGCAAACGTCGTGCGCTACGCCGGGCTCAGCGTCGGCGGCGAGACCAAGAAGTACTATCGCTTCCAGACTTCCGACGACGGCATCTACGACTACTATGATGAAGACGGCGTGAGCGACAAGAAGTTCCTGGTGCGCAAGCCGGTGCCGACCGGTGTCGAGACTTCTCCGTTCGGCTGGCGCACGCATCCGATGCTGCATATCAGCGAAATGCACACCGGCGTCGACTGGGGCGCGCCGTTCGGCACGCCGATCTTTGCCGCCGGCAACGGCGAGATCGAGGAGATCGGGCTCAAGGGCGGCTACGGCAAATACGTTCGCATTCGCCATAACAACGGTTATGAGACCGCCTATGGCCACATGACCGCGTTTGCGCGCGGCCTGCAGGTCGGCAGCCGTGTGCGCCAAGGCCAGATCGTCGGCTTCGTCGGCTCGACGGGACTGTCGACCGGCTCGCATGTCCATTTCGAAATCATCGTGAATGGCCGCTTCGTCGATCCGATGCGGGTCAAGCTGCCGCGCGGCCGCGTGCTTGACGGCGATACGCTCGCCAGCTTCGAGAAGGACCGCACGCAGCTCGACGCCGTGCTGGCGGCCGCGCCGCAGTCGCATGTCGCGCAGGCGCACTAGAGCAAATTCCGATGAAATCGATCCGATCACCGCTCATTCCCGCGCAAGCTGGAATCCAGGTGGAACGAACAGACGCTGCGGCAACTCTCTGGGTCCCCGCTTTCGCGGGGACGAGCGGATGGCGGCAACCGACTCGACCTGAACGGAATTTGCGCTAGGAGTCAGATGCCTTCCGCCGATCGCCTGGCCGTCCGCTCCAGCAGGCTGTGGGCGGTCCTTCATTTCAATCTCACCCGCATCATCTTCCCGGCCCGGCTCGTCGCCGACCATATCGGCGTGTCCACCAATATCGTCAGGCGCTGGTACGTTCCTTGGGAGCGCACCGACGAGCATCTGCCGCTCTCCCATATCGCCGAAGTGATCCACATCCGCGGTTTTTTCTGGGACGCGATCAGCGTGGAGAGCTCGGGCGGGTTAAATCCGTTGCGCGTGCGCGGTCTGCCGAAGGGGCAGGCGCGCTATTTTGTCGAGCACGTGCGCGAACGAATCAACGACAGCGCGATTACGCCGCCTGGGCCACCGCCGCGCCGTTGAAGCTCAGGCCGTCGCGGCCGGCCGAGATCTTGACCTTTTCGCCGTCCTTGATGCGGCCGGACAGAATGAGCTCGGCGAGCGGGTCCTGCACGTATTTCTGGATCACCCGCTTCAACGGCCGCGCGCCGTAGGCCGGATCGTAGCCTTTCTCGGCGAGCCACTCGCGCGCTCGCGCATCAAGCGTAATCGCGATCTTGCGATCCTCCAGGAGTTTCTGCAGGCGATCGATCTGGATATCGACGATGCGCCCCATGTGCTCGCGCTTGAGCCGGTGGAACAGGATGATCTCGTCGACGCGGTTGAGGAACTCGGGCCGGAAATGCGCCCGCACGTCGGCCATCACCAAATCACGGACTTTGTCGGTGTCTTCGCCTTCAGACTGCGCCACCAGATATTCGGCGCCGAGATTCGATGTCATCACGATCAACGTATTGCGGAAATCGACGGTGCGGCCCTGGCCGTCGGTCAGGCGGCCGTCGTCGAGCACTTGTAACAGTACGTTGAAGACGTCCGGATGCGCCTTTTCGATCTCGTCGAACAGCACGACTTGATACGGTCGCCGCCGCACCGCTTCGGTGAGCGCGCCGCCTTCGTCATAGCCGACATAGCCGGGCGGCGCGCCGATGAGCCGCGCCACCGAATGCTTCTCCATATATTCCGACATGTCGATGCGGATCAGCGCATGCTCGTCGTCGAACAGAAACTGCGCCAGCGCCTTGGTCAGCTCGGTCTTGCCGACGCCTGTCGGACCTAAGAACATGAACGAGCCGATCGGCCGGTTCGGATCCTGCAGGCCGGCGCGGGCGCGGCGCACCGCCGTCGACACCGACTTGACGGCTTCGGCCTGGCCAACCACGCGCTTGCCGATGGCGTCTTCCATCTTCAAAAGCTTCTCGCGCTCGCCTTCGAGCATGCGGTCGACCGGAATGCCGGTCCAGCGCGACACCACCTGGGCGACGTGATTGGCGGTCACCGCTTCCTTGGCGACCACGGCGCCCGATGTCCCCGCTTCGGTCGTCTTGAGCTTGGCTTCGAGCTGCGGAATGGTCGCATACTGCAATTCGCCGGCGCGCTGATAGTCGCCGCGGCGGATCGCGTCGGCGAGAGCGTTCTTGGCCTTGTCGAGCTGCTTCTGCGTTTCCGCAGCCGACGACAGCTTGTCCTTTTCCGATTTCCACTTGGCGGTAAGGGCGTCGGCCTTCTCTTGCAGGCCGGCAAGATCCTTTTCCAGGCGCTTGAGCCGATCCTTCGAGGCGGCGTCCTTTTCCTTCTTCAGCGCCTCCTGCTCGATCTTCAGGCGCACGATTTCACGGTCGAGATTGTCGAGTTCCTCCGGCTTGGAATCGATCTGCATGCGCAACCGCGCCGCCGCCTCGTCGACCAGATCGATCGCCTTGTCGGGCAGGAAGCGGTCGGCGATGTAGCGGTGCGACAACGTCGCCGCCGCAACCAGCGCCCCGTCGGTGATCCTCACCTTGTGGTGGGCCTCGTATTTTTCTTTCAAACCGCGCAGGATCGAAATGGTGTCCTCGACCGACGGCTCATCGACATAAATCGGCTGGAAGCGCCGCGCCAAAGCGGCGTCCTTTTCGACATGCTTCTTATATTCGTCGAGCGTGGTGGCGCCGATGCAATGCAATTCGCCGCGCGCCAGCGCTGGCTTTAACAGATTGGAGGCATCCATCGCCCCGTCGGCCTTGCCGGCGCCAATGATGGTATGCATCTCATCGATGAACAGCACATAAGCGCCGGCCGCCCCGGTCACTTCCGTGAGCACGGCCTTGAGCCGCTCCTCGAATTCGCCGCGATACTTGGCGCCGGCGATCAGCGCGCCCATGTCGAGCGCCAAAAGCTTCTTGTCCTGCAAGCTCTCCGGCACGTCGCCATTGACGATGCGCAGCGCCAAGCCCTCGACGATCGCCGTCTTGCCGACGCCCGGCTCGCCAATGAGCACAGGATTATTTTTCGTCCGGCGCGACAGAACTTGAATGGTTCGCCGGATTTCCTCATCGCGCCCGATCACCGGATCGAGCTTGCCGTCGCGCGCGGCTTGCGTCAGATCGCGGGCGTATTTCTTCAGCGCGTCGTAAGCGTTCTCGGCCGACGCCGAATCGGCAGTGCGGCCCTTGCGCAGGGCTTCGATCGCGGCATTGAGATTTTGCGGCGTGACGCCGGCCTTGGCGAGAATTTTTCCGGCCTCGCTGTCCTTTTCTACGGCGAGAGCGAGCAAAAGGCGTTCAACCGTGACATAACTGTCGCCGGCTTTCTCGCCGGCCTTTTCAGCGGTATCGAAGACGCGCGCCAGCGCTGGATCAAGATAGATCTGCCCTGCCCCGCCGCCGGAAATCTTGGGGCGCTTGGCGAGCGCCGCCTCGACGGCGGCAAGCGCGGCGCGGGAATTGCCGCCGGCCCGATCGATCAGGCCCGCAGCGAGCCCTTCCGGGTCGTCGAGCAGAACCTTGAGTAGATGCTCGGGTGCGAATTGCTGGTGTCCCTCGCGCTGCGCCAGCGACTGGGCGGACTGCACGAAGCCGCGGCTGCGGTCGGTATATTTCTCGAAATCCATGTCACTCCCTCGGCCTATCCCGGAGCCCTGAAGCGTAGGCGCAGCCGGAACATCGTCATTGGGTTTGTTTACGCTCTCGCACCGGCAAAACCATGACGGAGATCAAGGTTTTTCGGTGCGCCTCTGGCAAATCCCGCAAAGGCGATCCGCCGGCAGTAAATATGGTGTCGGAATTTGCCCGAAAAAGAGGTATCATTGCTATCCATGGCTAAAATTCGATCGATTTACCGCTATCCCATCAAGGGGCTGACCCCGGAGCCGTTGCCGCGGGCCGTGCTGACGCCCGGCCAAACCATTCCGGGCGACCGGCTCTACGCCATCGAGAATGGACCCTCCGGCTTCAATTCCGCCTCGCCAAGTTATTTAGCAAAAACCCATTTCCTGATGCTGATGAAAAACGAGCGGCTCGCGAGCCTGCACACGACGTTCGATCAGGAAACGCACACGCTCACCATCACTTACCCCTCCCCCCGCGCAGCGGTGGGGAGGGTCGGCGAAATATCGCGAAGCGATATAAGCCGGGGTGGGGGGAGCAGCATCGAAGAGCCCCCCGACCCCTCCCCAGCGCTCGCGAAGCTCACGGGGGGAGGGGAAATTGTGCGCGCCGACCTGCGCACCGCCGAAGGCCGCACCGCAGTCGAACGCTTCTTCGCCGATTACTGCGCCGACGAATTACGCGGGCCGCCGAAAATCTTGAACGCACCCGGTCACAGCTTTTCCGACGTCGCCAAGAAAGTCGTATCGATCATCAACCTCGCCTCGGTCGCCGCAGTCGAGGATATGGTCGGCACGGCCGTGAACCCGTTGCGCTTTCGCGCCAATTTCTATGTCGAAGGCTGGTCGGCGTGGAACGAACTCGACCTCGTCGGCAAGGAACTGGTCGTGTCCCCTCCCCCCTTGAGGGGGAGGGTTAGGGAGGGGGGTTCAGCGAGCTTAAAAGTCATCAAGCGCATCGTCCGCTGCGCCGCCACCAATGTCGACCCGGATACCGGCATTCGCGACCTCAGCATTCCACAGACGCTGATGCGCAATCTCGATCACGCCGATTGCGGGATTTATGCCGAGGTCATCGCGGGCGGGGAGATCGTCGCAGCGGACGAAATCGCCGTCGTCGCTGTTTGACAACGTGGATCGGGACAATCGCGCGCGAGATGCACCGCGCGTACGGAGAATCATGTCCCCGCATTCGGATCGTGATAAAGCGCGCCGACGATGCCGGTGACGCCGGGTTTGCCGGCAACGAGATGATAACGGCCATCGCGATCACGGCCCAATCGGCCGGCTTGGCGCAATTCGTCGATGGCGCAGGCGACTTCGCGGCCGTCCCGGCTGCCGAGCAATTCGACGATGTCGGCGTAGAACATCGGGCCGGAGCCGAGCGCCTGCTCGACGGTCTGATAGCGTGCCGGCCCGTGAAAAACTTTGGCCCCGCAGGGCATGAGCGGAATCTCGCCGTCGCGGCCGAACGGCCGCGTGCAGTCGAAGCCGGATTTGGCGCCGGTGCGCCGGCCGTTGAGCGACGGGTCCATCGTCATGCCCATCATGCCTTGCAGCACGACGAGGTCCTCGTCGGCTTGGAAGCGGGTGCCCATCGCCCAATCGACTCGGCGGTCGTCGTGGATGTCGACGTCTTCGTCGAACACGTAGACATGCTTGAGCGTCGTGATGCCGCCGAACAGCGCGGCGATGGCGACGCGCGCCTCGCCGTAGACGCGCTGGCGGATCGACACCCGTAACGTGTTGGAGCCGCCGGAAACCTCGCGCAGATAGACCGCGATGGGCTCGCGCACGCAATTTTTCAATATCCGCATCGCCTGCGCTTCGGCGCGCAGCGCCGCGATGACGGCGCTATCGGTCTGGTCGAGCACGCGGGCCGAGCCGTGCAGCAGCGTGTGATGCAGAACGTCAGCGCGCATGGTGATGGCCGTGCAATGAAACACCGGATCCATGTGGATGGAGCCGTAATACCCCATGTATTCGCCATACGGCCCTTCCGGTTCGACATAGCCGCGCTCGTCGAGATAGCCTTCGAGCGTCACCTCCGCATCGGCCGGCACCAGAATGTCATTGGTCAGGCTTTTCACCACCGGCGCCGGTTCGGCCCGAAACTGCGCGACCAAAGCGAGTTCGTCGCCGCCTTGACGTGTCGTCGCGGCGAAGAAATCCAGCGGATGGGTGCCGGCGGTGAACGTCACCGGCAACTTCTCGCCGCGCGCAACGCACGCGGTATAGATGCGCTTGAGATCGGACGGCGCGGTGACATTGATGCCGCATTCGGTGCGGTTGCGCAGCGACAATCGACGGCAGCCGACGTTGCGCCGCCCCGTCACCGGATCGATGGTGTAATCGATCGCGGAACTCAGGTAGCAGGAGCCGTCGAGCGCATGCTGCGGATGAAACGGCAGCTTAGTCAGATCGACGTCCTTGCCGGTGATTTTTATCGCGTGCACCGGCGCGTCATCGGATTTGACTTCAACGACCGGCTGCGGATTGGCGAGTCGCTTGAAATATTCGTCGTAGAGTTTTGCCTCGGTGGTTTCGAAGGCCGCGGCGATGCGCTTGCGGTTGCCCGCCGTCTTGGCGACGAGTTCAACTTGCTCCGGGCCGGCCTTGCGGAACAGCACCGCTTTATCGGTGCCCTCGATGATCGGGCTCAGTTCGGTGAGCGCGACAGGCCGGTAGTGCACGTCCACTTCCCCGAGCTGGATCAGCCGCTCGACGAAGTTGCGCAGCCGATATTTGTCGAAGTCGAGATTAGAGGATGTGTGGGGCATTGCCGGCTCGCATGGTGCGTTGCATTGATCCGCTCATTCCCGCGAGCGGCTCCCTTCGCGCCGACGCGCGATGGGGCGCCCCGTAAGCGGGCATCCAGACCGACCTCCCTGGTCGCCAGCTTAACCGGGAACGAGTGGAATTAATTGCCGAAATGACACCAGCGCCCGAGCTTTAAGTCAACGGGCGCAAACGCGCAGGAGGCACGCTTTCTTACTTGCCCCAGCCGAAGTGATAGTTCAGCCCGGCGCGCACGACGTCGTCATGCATCGACACGTCATTCGTCGCGGTCGGGCCGCAACTTGTGCCGCAATTGAACCTGCCGAGATCGATGTGCAGGTATTCGGCCTTGACGCTCCAATTGCCGGGCAGTGCGACTTCGAGGCCGCCGCCGGCGGTCCACCCGGCATTGGTCGTGCTCGCGCCCGGAAAACCAGGCGTGCTGGCGACGACATCGCCGACGGCAAGGCCGCCGGTGAGGTAGGGCATGATACCGCCGAACGCATAACCGACGCGGCCGCGCAAAGTCGACAGCCAGTTATCATCGGTGGTGCAGCCGGCCGGACAGCCCGCGGACGTGTTGGTGCCCTTCAGATTCGACCAGTCCATATCGCCTTCGAGGCCGAGCACCGCGTTGCCGAACTGCCAATTATAGCCAGCGGTGCCGCCGGCTTGCGCGCCGGACAAATCGACGGATACCGCATTGGCGCTCCACCACGAGCGGCCCCAGCCGCCGCCGGCGTTGGCGCCGAGATAGAATCCGGTCCAGTTATAGGCCGGCGTCACTTCGGCCGGCGGCGCCTTGTAGAGCGGCGCTAGCGACAGATCGGCTGCCGCGGCACATTGCGCCGCAACCAAGGCGCCAAGTGCGAAACACCCGGCAACGAACTTATTCATCATTTGGAGTTCCGGCCTCACGAGCGTCGGTGCCTAAAGTGGCCGCCGTTCGCCTATCACTGTGCGCATCACTTGGTTACCCCGGTCTTACCTGGATGGTTAATATCGGGTGTGCGTCGGCCCTGACCCCTAATTGGTTGACCAGATGGGCGAAATTGTGCCGGCCATGAGGCTGCTAGAAGGCTTGAGCACTCGCCAAAAGCCTCCGGAAGCCGCGGCGCGGCGCCGCGTCAGGCTCTGGAACGGTACCGCCCGATCAACGTTCGAGCGCATGCGGGCAGCTGCTGTGGGGGGAAGCCAATCCAAACACGTCGCAAGCCATCGGAGTGTCTTGGCATGCCGCCCTGGCACTCCGCGGCGACCGGTCGCTGGAGTCGCGCCGGAGAATGCTATAGTGGCGGGCGATGACGTTCACGGAACTTTCGTAACCGGATCACGCGTGCGATGAACTGGATCTCCAACGTTGTCCGGCCGAAAATCCGCAGCATCCTGCGACGCGAAGTGCCGGAAAATCTCTGGATCAAATGTCCGGAGACCGGCCAGCTCGTTTTCTACAAGGACGTCGAATCGAACCTGTTCGTCATTCCAGGCTCGAACTATCACATGCGCATGAGCGCCGCGGCGCGACTCAAATCGATGTTCGACAACCAGACCTGGTTCGACATCGCGGTGCCGGAAGTGCCGGTCGATCCGCTGAAATTCCGCGACGAGCGCCGCTATGTCGACCAACTCAAAGACGCCCGCAGCAAGACCGGGCTCAACGATGCGGTCAAGCTCGGCTACGGCAAACTCGACGGTTTTGCCGCGGTCATCGGCGTGCAGGACTTCGATTTCATGGGCGGTTCGCTCGGCATGGCGGCCGGCGAGGCGGTGATCAAAGGCCTCGACACCGCGGTGGAAAAAGGCTGCCCGTTCGTGATGTTCGCGGCCTCGGGCGGCGCGCGCATGCAGGAAGGCATCTTGTCGCTGATGCAACTGCCGCGCACCACCATTGCGGTGCAGCGCCTGCGCGAGGCACGCAAACCCTATATCGTCGTACTGACAAATCCGACCACCGGCGGCGTCACCGCGTCCTATGCCATGCTCGGTGACGTGCACATCGCCGAACCCGGCGCCCTGATCGGCTTCGCCGGACCGCGCGTCATCGAGCAGACCATTCGCGAGAAGCTGCCGGACGGCTTTCAGAAAGCCGAATATCTGCGCGATCACGGCATGGTCGACATGGTCGTGCACCGCCACGACTTGCGCGCAACCATCGCTAAACTTTGCCGGCTCTTCACTAAGGCGCCCGCCAGCGTAACCCCCTCCCAACCCTCCCCCGCAAGCGGGGGAGGGATAGGGAGGGGGCTTCTACCGGCGCCCGAACCTGCGGCGACGTGAGCGATCGCGCGGCCAACGCGACGCCGATCGACGCCATGCTGGCGCGGCTGCTCGCGCTGCATCCCAAGCGCATCGATCTGTCGCTCGACCGCATCGAGCGGCTCCTGACGGCGCTCGATCACCCGGAGCGGCATTTGCCGCCGGTGATTCACGTTGCCGGCACCAACGGCAAGGGCTCGACCATCGCCTTCATGCGCACCATTCTCGAAGCCGCCGGCAAGCGCGTGCACGTCTATACTTCACCTAATCTGGTTCGCCTCAACGAGCGGTTTCGTGTCGGACAAAAGGACGGCGGCAAATTCGTCGGCGATGCCGAGCTTGCCGCAACGCTTGCCGAATGCGAGGCGCAGAACGGCGACGCGCCGATTACGGTCTTCGAGATCGAGACCGCCGCGGCATTTCTGTTATTCTCGCGCAAACCGGCAGATGTGCTGCTCCTCGAAGTCGGGCTCGGCGGCCGGCTCGACGCCACGAATGTCATCGAGCAGCCGCTGGCGAGCATCATCACGCGGCTGTCGCTCGATCACCGCGAGTTTCTCGGCGATACACTCCAAAAGATCGCCGCCGAGAAGGCCGGCATTCTCAAAGCCGGTGTGCCCGGCGTCGTTACCGGTCAAGTACGCGAGGCGCTTGCCGTGATCGAGCGGCAGGCGGCGCGGCTCAAGGCGCCGCTGCACATCGCCGGCGAACACTGGACCGCGACCGAAGAACGGGGACGGCTGGTCTATCAGGACGGCGACGGGCTTCTCGACTTGCCCGCGCCGAAACTCTATGGCCGCCATCAGTTCGAGAACGCCGGCGCCGCGATCGCGGCGGTGCGCGCGGGTGGCTTGAGATTGCCGGCTGCGGCATACGAGGCCGGTATGACGCTGGTCGATTGGCCGGCGCGCATGCAGCGGCTGTCGCATGGCCGGCTTGCGGCTCTGGCACCGCCCGACAGCGAACTGTGGCTCGACGGCGGCCACAATCCCGACGGCGGTCAGGCCATTGCCGCGGCGCTTGCCGATCTCGAAGAGCGCGTGTCGCGGCCGCTGGTGCTCATTGTCGGCATGCTGGCGAGCAAGGACAGTGCGGGGTTTCTCAAGAACTTTGCCGGCCTCGCCAGGCGCGTCATCGCGGTGCCGATTCATCAGGACAAGGCGGTTCCCGCGGCGGCACTTGCCGCAGTCGCCGAGAGCGTCGGCATTCCGGCATTGGCGCGTGACGACGTCGCGAGCGCAATTGCGGTCGCCGGCAAGCTCGACCTGCAGCCGGCGCCGCGCATCCTGATTACCGGCTCGCTCTACCTTGCCGGCGAGGTTTTGGCCGCCAACGTTACGCCGCCGGAGTGAGCCGTCATTGCGGGCTGCGTGACGCAGTGTACGCGGCGATTGCCAACATGTCGTCGACCGAAAGCTGCTTCACCGCCTGCGCCATCAGCGGCGCCCATGACCCGGCGCGGCTGCCGTCCTGCATGTTGAACACCTGGCGGACGATGTAATTCGCCTGACGCCCGGCGATCGGCGGCACTTCGGCGAGGCCGGTCAGCGCCGGACCATGGCAGATGGCGCACGGCACGGTCCTGCCGTCGCTGCCGCCGTGCGTGACCAGTGCCTCGCCCTTGGCGATGCTGCGGCTGGGCACATAAGCGATGAAGCCCAATCGCGGATCCCGATTGAGCACGACGTTCTCGTCCTCGGGAATTTCAATGATGCGATCGCCGATCGGCTCGCTGCCGCCATCGGGAAGGCGTAGCCGCTTGTTGCCCGGGCCGACACTAGGTCTTCGGCACGGTGTCGGTCTCGACGACGCGTATCCACGGCTGCGGCTTGAGGCCAGCAAAGTAATCGGCGGCGGCGCGCACGTCGTCGTCACAGATGGCTTTGGCAATCGCCGTCATCGAGCCCGATCCCTTGCGTGCGCCGCTTTTGTAATCGGCCATCTGGCGGATGAAGTAGGGCGCGGGCAACGCCGCCAGATAGGCCGACTCATCGTGACCGGTACCGGTCGGCAGGTGGCAGGCCGCGCAGGCGCGCACCGTGGTGCCGTTGCCATGGGCGACCACCTGCGGCATCGGCGGATGCATGTTCGGGTACCAATCCGGCGGATTGAACAGATCGTCGATCTGCTTGCGCGTGTAGGCTTCGTCGCTGCCCGGTGCGGTCTTCACGCTGCCGTCGTCCTGCACCGGCGGCTGCACCTTGTCGGTCACCGGAAATGCCCAATCGGGGCGCTCGGCGGCGCAAGCCAGCACCGGAGCTAGCCGACGAGCAGCGCTACGACCGCTTCGCGCATGAATCCCACCATGGATCCCCCGGATTTTCCGACCCGCGTCACTCCAATTTTATGTCGTCGTCGCGAACAACCTTCGCCCACTTGGCGCGTTCGGCCTTGATGTAGGCAGCAAATGCGTCCGGCGGCCCCGCCATTGATTCAAACATCTGCGGATCGAGGAAGCGGGCGCGAAACGCAGGATCGTTGAAGACTTTTATCACTTCGTCGTCGACTTTCACGACGATGTCGTGGGGCATTCCGGCCGGGCCGAACAGGCCGAACCACGCCGTTGCCTCGTAGCCTGGCAATCCGCTTTCCGACACGGTCGGCACTTCCGGCACCAGCGGCATCCGTTTCGGCGCCCCGACGCCGAGCATCTTGATTTGACCGGCGCGATAGGCCGGCAAACCCGACGCGACGCTGACGACCATAGTGTTGATGTGGTCGCCGATGAGATCGTTGAGCGCCGGAGTGGCGCCGCGATAGTGCACCGGGACCATCTTGACCCCGGCCATGCTGTCGAACAGCGCCATGTTCATGTGCAGCGCCGAGCCGACGCCGGCGGTCCCGTAGGTGACTTGGCCCGGTTTCTGTTTGGCCAGCGCGATCAACTCGGCGATGTTCGAGACCGGCAGCGATTTGGCTGCGAGGATCGACTGATAGATGCGCACCAAGCCGGTGATCGGGGTGAAGTCCTTGTCGGTGTCGTATGGCACCTTGTCTTTGGGCAACAGCGTCGGATTGACGGTGAAAGTGCCGGACTCGCCGACCAGCAGCGTGTAGCCGTCAGGCGCCGCCCTGGCGACCGCTTCGGCGCCGATGATGTGTGCGGCGCCGCCCTTGTTCTCGACGATCACCTGCTGGCCCCAGTCTTTGCTGAGAGCCTGCGCCAGTGCGCGGCCAACGACGTCGGTGACGCCGCCGGGCACCGAGGTGACGACCAGTGTGACTTGCCGCGATGGATAATCAGCCGTTTGCGCCGCGCTCGCGCCGCAGAACCCAGTCAACAAAATCAGTGCGATGAAATATCTTTTCATGAGCTTCTCTTAGAGTGGGTTGAGCGCAGCGAAACCCACCGATCAGAGCCGCGATGGATTTCGCTTCGCTCTCCCGTCTTACAGCCTGATCTCGCCGAGATTTACGCTTAAGCCAAGATTGGCCTCTACGCTCTTCGATCGGCCGCTGGCATAGATTTGCACGACATAACGGCCGGAATTCTCGTCGAGCTTGTCGAATTTGAAGTCGCCGTAATTGTCGCTCGTGGTCACTGCAACGGATGCGCCGTCCTTGACGAGCTGGACGCTGGCGCCCTCGACGCAGTCGACGACGCCGTTTTTCTCCTCGGCGAGCGTGCCGCCGATGAAGCACTTCGAATAGCGGTACAGGCTGCGGTAATAGACCCGCGGTTTCGACCCGAGCTCCGGCCGCATCACTTCGAGATTTTGCTCGCGCGCCAGCAGCGTCATCTCCTCGTCCTCGACCTTGATCGCGCGCATGGCGCCGGTCGGGCAGGATTGCTGGCCACGCGTCTGTTGCCAGCCCTGGTCGATGAGATGCGCGTCGAACGTCCACGCCTGCGGCAACTGCAATTCCTCGTTCCACCAGATGTGGCCGTAGGGGCAAGCGTTGACGAGCTGTTTCTGCCCTTTGGCCTTCACCGGATCGATCAGCACAATGCCGTCCTTGCGTTTTTTGATGGCGCCGGTCTTGTCCGCCTTCATGCAGGGCGCGTCGTCACAGTGGTTGCACATGGTCGGAACGTAGGCGATGTCGACCATCGGCACTTGCCCGCGCTCCTTCTGCAAAATATTGATCCACTTGTGGCCGTGCTTCGGCATCGGCGCCGAATAGCCGGGCCATTCATTGCCGACATATTCGTCCATGGCGGCGAGCGTGCACAGGTTGCAATTGGTGCACTCGGCCACGTCGATGATCATGTTCCATTTTTTCATGACGTCACTTCGCCCGCACCAGCTGCGCCTCTTTCAGGGTGCGCTTGATCTCCTTGTCCTTTTCCATCGCCGCGAATGCAGCCGACATATGCTCGGTGCCGCCGTCCCATAGCTCGATCTGAACCAGCGAGTTGGAGCCGGCGAGCGAATGCGTGGTCTTGGTTTGCGTACGCTCGGGAGTAAGCAGATTGAGACAGCCGCCGCGGTCGACCGACTTTCCGGGCTCGCCCATCGGGTCGTAGATCGCCGACGACTCGTAGCCATGCGCGACGCCGCGCGGCAGCCGTTGTGTCGGCAGCGCCGCACAAATCACCGCACCGCGATCGTTGAAGACCTTAACCAGATCGTGCTTTTTGATGCCGCGCGCCTTGGCGTCGTCGGCGTTCATGCGCACGATCCAATAATAATAGCCGTCGACCTTGACGCGATGGTCCTCGATATTGAGCAGGAACGAATCCTTGCCGTCGCCCTGGGTATGGAACGAATATTTCGAGTGCGGCGTCAAAAGTTGCAGTGGGTAGCGTTCGAACAGTTCTCCGGAATACGCGCCTTCCCACGACGGTTCGTATTTCACGATCGGCGGCCGCTCCGGATCGTTGAAGCGTTTAAGCGAATTGCACTCGAATTCGAGCTTGCCGGATTGGGTCTGCAAACCGCGCAAATACTCCTCGGTATAGTCGGATGGCAGCGGCTGTGCTTCCGGCACGTCCTTCTTGCGGTTCTCGTAGAACCAGCGGAACGATACCGGCGCGCGCAGCTTCTCTTTTTCGGCCGGTACGACGAAATAACCGCGTTTCAGGAATTTCTTCCACGACATGTATTTCGGCATGTCGGACGCCAGATAGACGCGCTTGACCCAATCGATCTCGTTGACGCCCTCGGAGAAATAATTGGCAAGGCCGAGCGGCTTGCACAGTTCGTTGAAAATCCAGAAATCGGATCTCGATTCGCCTTCCGGCTTGATCGCCGGCGCCTGGAACACAATGACGCGGTGATTGAGCTGCTGCTGGCCGTGGTGGCCGTAGCCGCCGAGCCCCGCCCACTCGCTGATATCGGTGCGCTCGAAATTGGTGCAGGCCGGCAGCAGAATATCGGCGAAATTCGCCTCGCCCTCGAACCAGATCGACTGGTTGACCACGAATTCGAGATTTTCCGACTGATACATCCGCACCCAGCGGTTGGTGTTGTTCATGGTGGAGAGGATCGAACCGCCGTATTTGTAGAGCATGTGCACCGGCGAATGGCCGGGCGCCGGATAGAGAAAGCGCGCGAATTGGTGCTCGATCGATTTGCCGACCCATGGATAGCCCTCGGCCTTTCCGTCGACGATCGCTTCCGGCACGAAAATTCGCGGGATGCGCTGGCCGTTCGAGTTCATGGTCGGCAATTGCGGCATGCGTTGATAAAGCTCGACCGGCATCGCCGTATTTTCCAGATCGCCGGACATGCCGCCGTCGGCGTAACCCGGGAAATAGAAATTAAAGTCGATCGGCGTGCCCCATTGCAGGTTGCCCATATTGATGCCTGGCTTGCCCAGCCCCTGCATCGCAACCAGGCACACCATGACGCGCGCCCAGGGGATGCCGGTCTGGTTGCGGCAGGCGCCGCCATGGCCGTTGCCCCAGCCGCCGGGCGCGAGATAGACGCGCTTCCTTCCCCACTCACGCGCCAGCGCGCGCACGTCTTTGGCCGGAACGCCGGTTTCCTTCTCCTGCCACTCGGGGGTTTTTGGAATTCCGTCGTCGTCGCCGAGCAGATAGGCTTTCCATTTGTCGAACCCGACCGTGTGCGTCTCGACATAGTTCTTGTCGTAGAGGCCTTCCTTGATCCAGACATAAGCGATGGCCATCGCCATCGCGACCGACGTGGTCGGCTTCGGCGCGAACCATTTGCCGGGCAGGAATTGCGCGGTCGCGTTGTAATACGGATCGACGTGCACGACCTTGATGCCGAGCTTCGGATCTTTCAGCCATTGCCGGCGCGTAGTGCCTTCCTGCGCGCCGTAGGAGCCAGAGGTCAATTCCGGGTCTGCGGCCCACGACACGATCATGTCGCAGTTCTGCAGACAGTCCTCGACCGTGCCATAGGTTTCCGACTGGCCGACGCGCAGCGTATAGCCCCAGTGATGCACCGCGCCCCAATACCAGCCTTCCCAGGAATCCGGATTGTGATGGATGCGCGTCATGCCGACGGCATTGGCGAAGCGGAACAGCGCGGAAAGGTAATAACCGACGTTGCCCCAGGTGTGATGCGAGCCATGCGAGAAGGTGATGGCGCCGGGACCATAATCGCGCTTCTGCCGCTTGATTTCGTCGGTGACGATCTTGATCGCCTCATCCCATGAGACGCGCACGTAGCCGGATTTGCCGCGATTTTGCGGATTGCGCTCGCCGTTCGGATCGAAGTCGACGCGCTTCATCGGATAGAGCAAGCGATCCGGCGAGTAGACGATCGATTTCGCGTTCTGGCCGTGCGGGGCGAGCGTCGTTTTGCGCGGCGGAGTGAGCTTCCGGCCTTTCGCTTCGATGGTCCATGACACGCCGTCCTCGTCTTTGAGATCGATCGGCGTCATGCGCAAGATCTTGCCGCCCTTGACGTCAACGAAAACCGGGCCGCCGTTGGTCATGTTGCAATAGCGCGTGACGCCGCCGCGCAGCTTGGTGCCGTATCGGAGGCCCGCCGACTGGCTCATCATCAGCGTCTGCGCGAACCAGTTGGTCAGATAGTCCGGTCCCTCGACGGTAAGCACGAAATCCTTTTGCGCATTGATCTGGTCGAGCCAATTGATCGGCGGAGTGAGCAGCGCTGCGCCGATCTTGACGTTCTTGAACATCAGCTTGATGTCGGGTTTTTGGTGCAGCCCGGCCTGTGAGGTGATCGTGCCGTGCTTGAATTCGATCCAGCGCCCGACTTCCTCGTCGCGCGCCATGATCTGGGCGACGAAATTGTGTTCCTTCGCGCGCGCCTTGAAATCCGGATGCCGCCAAGCGGCGCGTTTGAGCAGCTGCGCCGCCCCGAACAGAATGATCGGGAATTTGAGCTTGGCCAGCGCCATGGCAGGTCCTCCGCAGACTTCCTCGGCATATCCGAGGCCGGCTTTGCCGATAATTCCCCGGATTTGAGAACTTTCCAAGGGGCGGCCGCGGGCGCTCCGCGCTTACCGGGCCACTATGTTCTTCATCTCGCTCTGCCGCCCGGCGAGGAATAGCCGCATATTATCGATAATGAGCGGCATGATGAAATCCTCGTATTCGACGATGTAGCCGCCGACATGCGGCGTGATGAACACATTGGGCAGGTTCCAGAACGGGCTGTCGGGCGGCAGCGGCTCGGTCTGAAACACGTCGAAAGCCGCGCCAGCGATGCGCCGCTCGCGCAAAGCGGCAAGCAAAGCCGCCTCGTCGACGGTCTGCCCACGGCCGGCGCTGATGTAATAGGCGGACGGCTTCATCGCCGCAAACACCGTCGTGTCGAAAAGGTTGAGATTGTACGGCGCCGCCGGCAGGACGTTGATGAGAAAGTCCGCCTTGGCGGCGGCGTCGGCCAGGCGATCGACCGGCATCATTGCGTCGAAGCCCTTTTCTTTTCTCGGTGTGCGGCTGACCCCGATGACACGCATGCCGAACGCCTGCAGCAGCTCGCCGATGGCGGCGCCGACAATCCCGGTGCCGACGACCGCCACGGTCTTGCCATGGAGCGTGCTCCACAGCCGCCGCGCCCAAATGCGATGCTGATTGTCTTCGACCTGGCGGGTCGCGTCGCGGCTCACCGCTATCATCATGTAAACGACCTGTTCGCGCATTGGCGGCCCGTGAATGCCGCGCCCGCTGGTGATCAGAACCTGCGGCCCGAGCGCCGGGCAGCGCAGGAAATGATCGACGCCGGTCGCCAGCGACTGAATCCATTTCAATTGCGGCGCGCCGGTGAGCATATGGTCGCGCAACTCGATCCCGAACATGATCATGACGTCGACGTCGGAAAGGTCGCCCGTGACTTCGGCGGCGCGGCGGAACAGGGCGAATTGCAGCGCGGGAAATTCCGCCTGCAAGGCATCGCGATACATCTCGACGTGAACGTCGACGATGAGGACTTTGCTCATGCCTTGACCAGACCGAGATAGCGGGCGGCATTGTTGAACGCGACGTCTTTGCGCAGGGTCTCGCCGAGCGGCGTGTGATCGAGAAACTCGCCGGCCTCCTGAGCGGACTCGAACGGATAATCGGCGGCGAACATCACACGATCCGCGCCGAGCGCGGCAATGCTGCAGGCGAGCGGTTCGGCCGAGCACATGCCCGACGTGGTCACGACGATATTCTGCTTGATGTAATCGGACGGCTGCCTGGCAAGCTTCACGCCGTAAAGCTTGGCTCGGCTGTCAAAACGCCACAACAGGAACGGCAGTGTCTCACCGAGATGGCCAAGCATCAGCTTGGCGCGCGGAAAACGGTCGAACAGTCCGCTGAACACGAGACGGAGCGCATGCGAGCCGGTCTCAAAGCCCCATTCCCAGGTGGCGCGGCGCAAGCCGTGAACGCCTTCCAGCGCCGGCGACGGCGCGATCGGATCGGTCGGGTGAATGTAGATCGGTGCGCCCAACACTTCCGCACGTTCCCAGAACGGATAGAGCAACGGGTGATCGAGATACTGGCCGTGGGTATGGCCGTTGATCATGGCGCCGGCGAATTTCAGCTCGCGCATGCAGCGCTCGAGTTCGTCGGCGGCGCCCCGCGGATCCTGCAGCGCGATGTGCGCGAAACCGGAATAGCGGTCCGGCCGCTTTTGGATTTCGCGCGCAAGGAAGTCGTTGGATTCCCGCGCCCGGCGGGTTGCGGCAGCGGTATCGCGCTCGACCTGCACGCCCGGACCGGCAATCGACAGCACCGAGCGCGCGATGCCGGATTCATCCATGGCCCGCAGTCGCAATTCGCCGAAATCGGTCAAACGCGACACCAAGTCGTTTGCGAGCTTGGGATCGACATTCTTGACCGTCGGCCACCAGTAGTCGTCGATGCCCGGCGATAGGAAGTGTTCCTCCAATGCGATTTTCTCGACCATGCTTCCTCGGCGGCGCGAACTGTCGCGGCTCTCTGTACCTTATATCCGATTTTCGCTACAAACCCGGGACCGTACAACAGTGGCTTTAAGTCAGCGTAGGAGGAACGCCCGTGACGCAAAAAATTCGCGGGGTGACGTTTGAGGAAAACCTCAACAACGCGATGGGGCTTGAGTTTTACAACTTGTCGCATCGCTTCGGCTACCAATCCCCGAACTGGCCGTATTTCGAGGACGTCAAGATCGAACGCATCCATTACATGGCCAAATCCGGCGTGCTGTCGCAGCGCATCACGACCTCGATGCACAACACGACGCATATCGATGCTCCGGCGCATGTGGTGCAGGGCACTCCGTTCATCGACGAAGTGCCGCTGCCGCACTTCTTCGGCTCCGGCATCGTTGTTTCCATTCCGAAGAAGAAATGGGAGCAGATCACCTACGACGATCTGGAAAAAGCCGCCGGCAAAGTGGTGCGGCCGCGCGACGTCGTCATCGTCAATACCGGCTGGCATCACCTCTACGAGGACAGCGAAGACTATTTCTGTTACGCGCCCGGATTCGTACCGTCGGCCGGCGAGTGGTTCGTCGAAAAAGGGGTGAAGGTGATCGGTCACGACACCCAGGCCAACGATCACCCGCTGGCGACCGCGATCGGTCCGCAGCGCAACGGGCCGTTACATCCGCATCTCGCCGCGGAGTACAAAAAATGGTCGGGCGGACGCGACTGGAAAGACGATTTCCCGGATTGGGAGCCGGTGCATCGCATCCTGTTCAAGAACGGCATTCTGGGCATCGAGAACGTCGGCGGCGAGCTTGACAAGGTCACCGGCCGGCGCTGCACCTTCGCATTGTTCCCATGGAACTGGGAGCGCGGCGACGGCTGCATAATCCGTCTCGTTGCGATCGTCGATCCGAAGGGCAGTTACCGGATCGAAAAGGGGGAGAAATTCTAAATGATCGTGCGAAAATTTTCAGAGGCAAAGTCCTACGAAGCGCCCAATCATCGCGGCTATAAATCGTTTCGCGTGTATGGTGCGGAAATGGGCGGCTCGCAGACGCTAGTGTTCGGCATCTCCCACTTCCTGCCCGGCGGCGGCGCCGGTCCCGACGCCTCGCCGCCGGAGAAGATCTATTACGTGCTTTCCGGCGAGCTGACGGTGATTGCCGGCGGCAAGGAAACGGTCGCTCGCGCCGGCGACAGCGTCTATATCGGCCCCAACGAGAGCCGCGAGATCGTCAATCGCAGCAACGAGGTCTGCACCATCGCGGTCGCCGTCGCGCCGGTGAAGTGACGCCGCGGGCGTCATGGCCGGGCTTGACCCGGCCATCCACGTCTTTGACGATTAGAAGGACGTGGATGCCCGGCACAAGGCCTGGCATGACGGGGTAGTAAAACGCGAATGTGAGTCAAATCATGGCCGAAGACTTCCTGAAGAATCCGCTGGCGCTGTTCGACGTCAAAGGCAAGACGGCGATCGTCACCGGCGCCACCGGCGCGTTCGGCGCGGTCTCGGCCAAGACCTTGGCGGCGGCCGGCGCCAATATCGTGCTCGCGGCGAACAATGCTGAGGGGCTGAAAAAAGTCGCCGCGGAATGCGGCAAGCTCGGCAGCAAAGCCGAGGTGGTCGCCAAGCGGCCGAGTTCCGAAGCGAATTGCGACGCCATCGTCGCGGCCGCGGTCGAGAAATTCGGCGGCCTCGACATCCTGGTCGTAGCGTCGGGCCAGAACAAGGTGTCGAAGATCGTCGATCAGCGAGCTGAGGACTTTCTCGACGTGATGGACGCCAATGTCACGCAGTCCTGGCTCATGGCCCGCGCCGCCGCACGACAGATGATCAAGCAGGGTCGCGGCGGCAAGATCATTTTAATGTCCTCGGCGCGCGGCTTGCTGGGCCATCCGGCCGGCTATACCGCCTATTGCGCCTCGAAGTCGGCGGTCGACGGCATCACCAAGGCGCTCGGCTGCGAGCTTGGCGCGACCGGCATCACCGTCAACGCGCTCGGGCCGACCGTTTTCCGCTCGCCGTTGACCGAATGGATGTTCGCCGACGACGAACGCGGCAAGACCGTCCGTGCAGGCTTCCTCACCCGCGTGCCGAAAGGCCGCCTCGGCGAGCCGGAAGACCTTGCCGGGCCTCTGCTCTTCCTCGCCTCGAAGGCGTCCGATTTCTATACCGGACACATCCTCTACGCCGACGGCGGCTATACGGCGGGCTAGACGATGGCAAAGGATGTGGCGCAGGCCCGCATCGCCGTCGTCGGCGCCGGCCTGATGGGGCATGGCATCGCGCAGGTTTTCGCGCTGGCCGGCCATGAGGTAACCATCACCGATACGGTGATGAAGAACCTGGATACCGTGATCTCGCGAATTGCCGCCAACTTGCGCGACCTTGGCGACGACCCGCTCGCGATCTCGCGAGTGCACCCATGCGTCGATCTCGCCGAGGCGGTGCACGAGGCCGATTACGTGGTCGAGGCGGTATCGGAAGATTTGCCGCTCAAACAGAAACTGTTCGCCAACATCGAACGCCACGTGCGGCCCGACACAATTCTCGCCAGCAACACATCCGTGATTCCGATTACCGCCATTATGCAAAGGCTGAATAGACGCGAACGTGCGCTCGGCACACATTGGTGGAATCCGCCTTTTCTGGTGCCGCTTGTGGAAGTCATCGAGACGCAATGGACCGAGCCGGAGTTGATCGCGTGGACCATGAATCTGCACCGGGCGGCCGGCAAGAAGCCGGCGCACGTCAAAAAGGACGTGCCGGGCTTCATCGGCAATCGGCTGCAGCACGCGCTGTGGCGCGAAGCGATTTCGCTCGTCGAGAACGGCATCTGCGATGCGGCGACGGTTGATGCCGTCATCAAGGCCTCGTTCGGCCGGCGGCTCGCCGTACTTGGTCCGCTCGAAAACGCGGATCTCGTCGGCACCGACCTGACGCTCGCCATCCACAACACGGTGTTGCCGGCGATCGACAGCCGCCCGGCGGCATCGCCCTATCTGCAAAAGCTGGTCGCGGACGGCAGGCTCGGATTTAAATCGGGCGAAGGCTTTCGGAAATGGAGTGCAGAGGAGCAAGCCGCGTTGCGCAGTAAAGTCATCGCGCATCTCAAGGCGTCACGCGACAGCTAGGCCTCATGAACCCCCGCCAGCGCCGTGGCGCTTCCCGCACGCAATGCCGGCATGACGTCGGCGACGAAAAGCCCGATCGAAGCCAGAGATTCCTCGCGCGTCATATCGCCGAAAGCGAACTGGCCGACCACGTAATTGCACTGCGTTTCGGCGAGCTGGCGACCTAAGAATTCCATGACTGTCGCCGGCGAACCGGCGACGCCCTGCCCGCGTTGCATCAGCGCGTCGAAATCCGCCGGCCGCGGATGATTTTGCGGCTGGCCACGCATGCGGAACAAATAGGTGAAGCTTCGATGCCAGACCGGATAGGCGCGGCGGGCAAGACGCAAGGCCTGCGCATCGGTTTCAGCGACAACGATGAAACGGCCCAGTCCGAGCTTGGGCATCTCGGCACCGGAATGCGGCGGCCGCCAGGTGGCGCGGTAGCGCGCGATCGACAGTCGCGTTTCGGCCGGCGGATCGAGACTGACGACATGGAGATTGCGTTTCGCCGCGCGCTCGGCGCTGTCCGGCGCGTGGACGCCGTACCAGATCGGCGGATGCGGTTTCTGCAGCGGCGCAAGCTCCATCGGCACATCGTCGAACGAGAAATGCTTGCCGTGGAAATCGAGCCGTTGATGCGTCAAGCCCTTGAGAATCAGTTCGACACCCTCGGCATAAATCTCCTGCGCCGCATCGGGGTCTTCGCCGTAGAGCGCAAGCTCGATCAGCGACGCGCCGCGGCCGAAGCCGATTTCAAGCCGCCCGCCGCTCATTTGATCGAGCATGCAAATTTCTTCGATCAGACGCAGCGGATGATAAAGCGGCACGACGAAAACCATCGGGCCGAAGCGCAGCCGCCGCGTGCGCTGAGCGAGAGCCGCAAGGAAGACGTTCGGCGACGGCGCCATGCCGAGCGGCGTGCCATGATGCTCGGCCAGATGATAGCCGTAAAAGCCCGCGCGGTCGTAGGCTTCGGCGATCTTGAGGCGGTCCTCGTAATAGTCCGGCAGGGCAGCGCCAGTGCGGTCGAGATGATCGAAGACGCCGAATTCCATGATTGAACTGTAACCCGGTTTTACCGACATTGCGAAGTCATAGGCCCAACAAGTCAATCAACTCGCGGCTGTCCGGCAGTTCGTCGAGGCGGAGCACCGCGTCGATCAGCGCGTCCTGCTGCTTGGCCGGCAGGACGCCGCGCGACAGCTTGCGGAATTTGCCGAAGATATCATCGGCACCGGCGAACGAATGCTCGCCGCCGCGCGGTGATTCGCGGGTTTCGCGTTCCACCGCACCGTCGCGGAAATGCACTTCGACGCGCACCTTGTGCCGGTGCGCGGGCCCAAGCGCGGTGATCGCCGGATCGTGCACGACCTTCACCTTGCCCGCCAATCCGATCCGCGCCGGATCGGCGACACAGTCCGGCGCGAACTCGTCGACGAACACATCGCCGGCGATGAGCAGCGTGGCGACGCAGAACGCAAGATTGAGCTGCGCCGCGGTCAAGCCCTCGGGCCGGTAGGGCCAGCCGGCATGATCGACGGTGACCTGAGAAGCGTGCACGACGATATTGTCGATGTCGTCGGGCGCGAACGGATGGCGCTTGCGGATATCGCGAATGGCGTCGAGCGTGGTGTGGTTGCTGCCGACGCAAGCGTAGAATTTGAGCGAAATGCGCATGGTCTCGAAGCGCTCGCCTAAGCCCGCGCTCAGTTGCGCGAGATCGAAGCGGTCGTTGGAGCGCGAGAACGTGGTGCAGAAGCCGCCGTAGGGCGCCTCGAACACGTCGACGATCCCGGTAAAGCCGTGGCTTGCTAACAGCGCCGCATAAAGCCCGCTTTGCGCGGCGCGGCCGGCATGCATGCGCTTGACCATGGCGCCATATTGCGCCGCCATCAGGCCGGACGATTGGGTGCCGGCGATACCCAACGCATGCACGGTTTCGTCGGCGGACAACGTCAGCGCGCGCGCAGCCCCGGCCGCCGCCGAGAACACGCCGACGGTCGCGCCGGAATGCCAGCCCTGACCGATATGCTCCTGACCCATGCACAAGCCGACACGCGGGCCGATCTCATAGCCGGCGACGGCGGCAGTGAGGAAATCGCGGCCGGAAAGATTTGCATGACTCTCGGCGACCGCGATCAACGCCGGCAACGTCACGGCGCCGACATGCAGCACCGCCGTGCGGTGCACGTCGTCAAGCTCGAAGCTCTGCACCTGCGTGCCATTGACCAAGGCGGCATGCGGCGAGGACAGTTTCTGGTTCGTCCCCCAGATCGAAGTGGTGCGCGAAGCATCCAGCGCTTCGAGCGTGTCGCGCAGGATGCGGCACCATTCGAGATGGGCGCCGTAAATGGCGCAACCGAGCGCATCGACAATGAGAAGCTTGATCCGCTCGCGGACTTCGGCGGGAATTTGCGCGTAGGTCAGGCCCGAGACGAATTCGGCGATTGCCCGGGTGTGCGGATTGTTCGGACGCGCGTCCATGCGTCGATCATTGCGCGGCAGATCGCGATTTCACGCCATCCCACCACGGACAGACGCCGGACATCACCTCGTAATTGCCGCCCATCACCTGCACCGGACGACGGTAGCCGCTCTCGGCATTCTTCAGCCGCAACGCACGGGCCTTGGCGCTGTCCTCCGGCGACAGCCAAGCGCGGTCGTGGCCCCACATGCTCGGGCCTTCCTTGCGCTCGTAGGCCTGCCAGGTATCGACATCGATCGAGCGTGCGCCCCAGCCATATTCAACCATGAAGGCGGACGGCGTCCACGAATAGAACGAGGTGATGAAATCGCTGGTGTGCCGGCCAAGCGTCGTGGCGACGCGGCCCGCTTCGCCGAGTGCGATATCGTAGCCCTGGCCGACATCGTCGAAGCTGAACAGCTCCATCATGATGTGATGGACCGCATTCTTACCGGTCTGGATGAAAGCGAGGCTGTGATGACGCGGATTGAGGTGGAGAAAGCGGGCGACGAATGGATGATCGTAATAATCGGTCAAGCGGAAGCCGAGCGTGTCGCGATAAAACGCCATCAGCCGGCCGATCGTCTCCGGCGTGTCGACATTGAGCACGACGTGGCCTAGCCCAAGCGGGCCGGTGCGAAAACCCGAGATCGAACGGCCGGGCTTGAATGGCTCCGTTGCCGTCTCGGCGCCGTGAAAAATTTCGAGCCGGTTGCCGAGCGGATCGTTAAGCACGATAAGGTCTTTCACGTGCCGCTCGTCGGCGAGCGCGCTGACGCCGCGCGCGATCTTGATCCCGCTGTTGTCAAGATGCGCCGCGAGGCGGTCCAGCGCCGTCGCGTCGGCGGCCTCCCAGCCAAAAAAACCGATGCCGTCGCCGCCCTCGGCGTCGACGATGATGCGCTGCTTGCGGTCATCCATGCGGAAGGCGAGCGTTGAGCGCGATTTGTCGACGCGCTGCAGACCAAGCAGGCCCGAGCCGTAGCTCGCCCAGTCGCCCAAATCCCGGGCGCGTACGCCGACATACCCTAAAGCTTGTGGAGCCGGAGCTTGCGGAACCATTACGGCCTCGTGGCCATCATTCTACACGGATGGCAACGGACCCGCTACGACGCCAGCTCCCCTCAGAACTTGGTCGGCGGCAACGAAGGCAAAGAATGCACGTCGAAGTCTTGCTCGGCTTCGGCTGCCGCATCGTTGAGAAGCCTTTCCAAGCTCTGCAAAGTCAGCAGTTGCTCGCGCGTTCGGGCGCCCTTAGCCCAACGGCGGCATTGGTCTGCCCACTGGCTTATTTCTTCTGCGGCGGACTTGAGCATGGTTCAAGCCTCTCAAGTCGCCAGCGGTGCAGCGAAAGCGGGTCCGAGGAGATGTCTGCCGCGGACCAGCGTCGCCCGCGCGGCGCGCGCGTCGAGTGCCGTTTGACAAAGGGCGGGCAAGTCGCGCGGCCGGCCCAAGACCGATCGAAGCATGGCGCCGATATTCGTGGTGCCGTTCGGGCGCATCGCGGCGACCGCGGAAATCGGCAAGGCGCGCTTGGCCGGATCGGTGATGACGCGGATCGCGGCGACCGGCACTTCATGCGCTAGACCCACCGCGGCGACGATGTGCGATTCCATATCGACCGCGATCGCGCCGGTCTTCAAGTACAGTGTGCGCTTTTCGTCCGGGTGCGCGATCGGCGCCGGCACGCCGAGCAATGCGCCCGAAATCGAGTCCGGTATCGTTTGCAGCAATTTCTGCGACCATTCGTGGCTGATCGGCATGTGTTTCGCGCCGGAAATCACCGCGGAACCAACCACGCAGGTTCCAGGCCGCAGGTGCGGCGCCAAGCCGCCGGCGACGCCGAAACTAATGATTCCCGGGCACCCGCGCACCAGCGTACGGGCTTCCGCTATCGCCGCCGTGAGCTTGGCCGCCAAGTTGCGGCCGTCGCCGCTGCATATGACATGCACACCGGGCCCTGCCGCGATGCGCGCTTCAAACGCCAGTCCGACGACGATAATCACGTTGTCCCCATCTTCTCGCTCTACTCGATTGCAAAGGTCGAGCCAGAACTAGACCGGGCCTGCCCTTGGCAATCGCCATGCGCAACGGAAAAGGCAAACTTCCGCCGGGTCAGCCCTTGGTCACGACAGGAGGCGGGGCCTTGCCCTTGCCGGTCTGTGCGCATCCCGCAATGCTGAGGAGTGCGAGAATAACCGCCGTTCCGAGTGCAATTTTTTTCACGGGTGCCCCCATCCTGGTAAGAAAATACAGAATAGGAACGGCACCCGAGCTTCACTAGTGCAGAAAAGACACACCCCACATCTGATTCGCCGCCGCGAGTTCGCATAGGGATAAGAATGCCAGAAATCCCCTATATGGCCGGTAAATGAGGATTTTGGCCCCGCTTGCCGGTATATTCGGCCTGGCCCTCCTGACCGCTTTGATCGCCTATTTCGGCTTCGCCTCGGTTTTGCAGGCCCTGGTCAGCTCGCGATGGGGCACGGCAGGCGTTATCGCCGCCAGAGCCGCGGCATTGACCGGCGCCGGCCTCGGCTGGTGGCTTCTGCTCACGCCGGCGAGGCCTGGACCCGGTGTTTTCATTGGCCTGCGTTTCATCCGCGACGCCATCAACACGCTGATTCCGTTCGCTATGGTCGGCGGCGACGTCATCGGGTCAAGGCTGCTGGCGCAATTCGGCATCGCCCGCAATTCGGCGATCGCCAGCGTTCTGATCGACATTTTCCTCCAAGTGGTGGGTTTGACGATATTCTTGCTGGCAGGACTCGGCATTATGTCCGATCTGGTCGGCTCCCATCGGCTGACCAGCATCGCCTTAATCATCTTGGCGCTCGCGGTGCCGGCGGTGACGGGCTTTTTCCTGACATTGAATTTCGGCGCGTTCGAACCCGTCATGCGGCGACTGATCGCATTCGGCGAGAAACACCAATGGCCGGTGTTCGATCACGTGGTCGATCTCGGCGATCGGTTGCAGCAGATCTGGCGCAATCATCGCAATCTTTTGGCGTCGCTCGTCGCCCATGTCGGGACGATATTTTTCGGTGCGACCGAAGTCTGGATTGCGCTCTTGTTCATGGGCTATCCGGTCACGCCAATTGAAGCCATCGCCATCGAAAGCCTCGGCCAAGGCACCCGCGCCGCCGCGTTTGTGCTACCCGGCGGATTGGGCGTGCAGGACGGCACATTGATTGCTGCGAGCGCGATATTCGGGGTTCCGGCCGATGTTGCGCTGGCGATGGCATTGATCAAGCGCGTTCCTGACCTGGTGCTCGGCATACCGTCCTTGGTGGCCTGGCAGGCGCTCGAGGGCCGCGGCCTCCTGTCCCGCGCCAAATAAGCCTTCGGATGATGGCTTCGTCCGTCGAACCCGGCCCGGCTTTCGCCGTTTCTTAGATGCATGGCGCGCGCTTGGGCCATATAATCTCGACGATCAAAGCCAATCTCGTCGACTAAAGCTCTGGTGGCAGAGGTCCGTGTGAGCGCGTTTTTTGTCAATTTGGCCGCTTGGACGGCGGTGATTTGTTATGCGGCGGCCGCTTTGGGCTGCGGCTATGCGCTGTTTGCGGCCTTTGCGGTGCGCAGTTTCGCGCGATCGCCGAAAGCCAAAGCGTCCACCGCCGTACCGGCCGTGACTGTCCTTAAGCCGCTGCACGGCGCCGAGCGAAATCTCTATGCCAATCTCGCTGCGTTCTGCTCGCAGGATTATCCGGGCCCGCTGCAAATCGTCTCCGGCGTCGCCGATCCGGCCGATCCCGCAATCGACGTTGTCCGCAAGCTCATCGCCGATTTTCCGGATCGCGATCTGACGCTGGCGGTTAATTCGCGCCGGCACGGCGCCAACGCCAAAGTCTCGAACTTGATCAACATGGCAGCCGAGGCGAAACACGACGTGCTCGTCATATCGGACAGCGACATCGTCGTGACGCCCGATTATCTCAAGCACATCACCGCCGCTCTGGAGCGCCCCGGCGTAGGCCTCGTGACCTGCCTCTACCGCGGAACTGCGGCGGCGGGCATCTGGGCGCGGCTTGCCGCTATGGCAATCGACTATCAGTTCCTGCCCAATGTGCTGGTCGGACTGAGACTCGGCTTGGCAAAGCCCTGCTTCGGCTCGACGATGGCGCTGCGCAAGACCACGCTCGCGACGATCGGCGGCTTCGAAGCAGTCGCCGATCGACTGGCCGACGACTACGCGCTCGGCGCGCTGGTGCGGCGCGCCGGGCTGACCGTCGCCATCCCGCACTACACCGTTGCCCACGTTTGCAGCGAACGATCCGCGCGCGAGCTACTTCGCCACGAATTGCGCTGGGCGCGGACCATCCGATCGGTCGATCCGCTGGGCTATGCCGGGCTGGTCATCACCCATGCTCTGCCGTTCGCCCTTATCGGCTTGTTGCTCGCGGGCGTCGCGCCAGCCGGTCTGATCGTCGTTGCGGCACTCGCCTGCCGTTTCGTGCTGCAGGTCGAGATCGACCGGGCCTTTGGTTTGCGCGATCATGTATTCCGGTTTGGACCGGTGCGCGACCTTTTATCGTTCGTCGTCTTCGTTATAAGCTTCATCGGCCGTGGTATCGAATGGCGCGGACATCGCTACGGCTTGCAGGCCGACAAAACGCTGGCCTATTACGGCGAGGTTGAAACGTAATGCGGTCGTTGTTCCTTCAGGCGCCGTCGTTCGACGGCTATCGACGGCGGAGCCGGCGCGCGCTACCAGATGAAGCGCGAGGTGAAGTCGTTCTGGTTTCCGACCTGGCTGGCGCAGGCCGCCGCCATGGTGCCGGGCTCCAAGATTATCGACGCGCCGCCGCACGGGCTGACCTTCGAGGACATCGAAGACGACGTGAAGTCGCACGACTTCATCGTGATCCACACCTCGACGCCGAGCTTCAAGTCCGACGTGCAAGACGGCCGGCATGATCCGCGCGCTCAATCCGGCGGCCAAGATCGGCTTCATCGGCGCCAAGGTCGCGGTCGAGCCGCAGGAAAGCCTGGAGACCGCAGCGGCGATCGATTTCGTCTGCCGCAACGAATACGAATTCACCATCAAGGAACTGGCCGAGGGCGCCGACTGGGCGACCATCAAGGGCCTGTCCTATCGCGATCGCGACGGGCAGGATCGTCCATAATCCCGAGCGCGAAATCCTGATGGACATGGACAAGCTGCCGTCCGTGCTGCCGGTCTACAAGCAGCTCAAGGTCGAGAATTATTTCGGCGGCTACCTCAAGCACCCTTATATGTGCTGGTACACCGGCCGCGGCTGCAAATCGCGCTGCACGTTCTGCCTGTGGCCGCAGACCATCGGCGGGCACAAATACCGCTGCCACGTCGATCGGCCGCGTCGTCGAAGACGTGAAATACGTGCATGAAGGAATTTCCCGCAGGTCAAGGAAATCTTCTTCGACGACGACACGCTGACCGACGATCATCGCGCGCGTCGAGGCGCTCGCCCGCGCGCTGGGTCCGCTGGGCGTCGTCTGGTCGTGCAACGCCAAGGCGAACGTGCCGCGCAAGACGCTCGAAGTGATGAAGGCCAACGGCCTGCGCCTGCTGCTGGTCGGATATGAATCCGGCAATCAGAAGATCCTGCACAACATCAAGAAGGGCCTACTCGTCGACGTGGCGCAGGCGTTTCGCCGGGGACTGCCACGAGCTCGGCATCATCGTGCACGGCACCTTCATTCTGGGCCTGCCGGGCGAGACGCGCGAGACCATCCAGGAGACGCTGGCAGTTCGCCAAGGAAGTCAACCCGCGCACGCTGCAGGTGTCACTGGCGGCGCCCTATCCGGGCACCTTCCTCTACAAGCAGGCCAAGGAGAACGGCTGGTTCGCCGCCGACGTCGACCTCTCACCGACGACGGCACGCAGATCGCGCCGCTCAACTATCCGCATCTCGGCCACACCGAAATTTTCGATTCGGTCGAGGAATTCTACAGGAAGTTCTATTTCCGCCCCTCCAAGATCGCCGAGATCGTCGGCGAGATGCTGACCTCGCCGCGACATGCTGGTGCGCCGCCTGCGCGAGGGCGTGGAATTCTTCCACTTCCTGCGCGCGCGGCGCCAAACCGCGCACTAGAGCCTTATCGGTTCTGGCAAAATAAGAACCGGGCTCTAGCATTTTGATTGAGCATGATCTTTTCCGAAAACCGGTGTCCACTTTTCGGGATCATGCTCTAAACCAACTCAGCGCTTGAGATAGCCATGGTCGCGGAACCAACCGATCGCGTCGGCGATGGCTTCTGCATAAGGCCGCGCGGCATAGCCCAATTCGCGCGTTGCCCTGGCGGAACTGAAAAACATATGATCCTTCGCCAGCTTTAGCCCGGTCGTGGTCACGAACGGCTCGCGGCCGGTGAAATGCGCGATTGCCTCGGCGCCATAGGCGATGGGAAAAATCAGCTGCCGCGGCAAGCGTAATCTTGGCGGCGGGCGGCCGATCTGCCTGGCGATTTCGCGCAGCATATCGCCGAGCAGCACATCCTGCCCGCCGAGAATGTAGCGCTCGCCGATGCGGCCTTTCTGCAAGGCCGCCAAATGGCCCGCGGCAACGTCGTCGACATGGACCAGATTGAGGCCGGTATCGACATAGGCCGGCATGCGACCCAATGCCGCCTCGACGATAATACGGCCGGTCGGCGTCGGCCGGACATCGCCCGGACCGATCGGCGTCGACGGATTGACAATGACCGCCGGCAGCTTTCGCTCCGCCACCATCGACTCGACCAGGCGCTCGGCAACGACCTTGCTGTATTTGTAAGCGCCGACGGCATCTTCCGCAGCGAGCGGCAAAGTCTCGTCGCTCGGCTCGTGGTTCGCCCGCGATGCCAAAGTAGCGACGCTCGACGTGTACACGATGCGTTCGACGCCGGCGACGAGCGCCGCGCTCATCACCGTGCGCGTGCCCTCGACATTGGTCCGCACGATGTCTTGCGGATGACGCGCCCAGAGTCGGTAGTCTGCCGCGACGTGAAAGAGATAACGAACACCCTTCACTGCGCGTGCGATCGAATCCGCATCCGACAAATCGCCTTCGACGATCTCCGGCCGCAAATCGGCAAGGTTCATCCGCGAGCTGGTCCGCCGAATGAGCGCGCGCACCTCGTGGCCGGCTTGCAGCAGACATTTCGCCACCGCCGAACCGATGAAGCCGCTGGCGCCGGTGACCAGGATCATCGCCCACCCCTTTCGAGCCAACCAATAACCGGTATAGTTCGATCGGTGAACAGCCGCGTGGGGCGCGCGGGAATCCCGGTCATCGCGAATAATCGCGCGGCCGGACAAAACGGGAGGAAACATGGGGAGTGGCAAAGGAACGCTGCTGGGAGCGCGGCCGGCATGGTTTTGGCCGCGGCGCCGGCATCCGCGGCCGCGCTGAAAGTGAGTGTCGATTCCTTCAAGAACGACGGCATGGTGCCGAACAAATACGCGTTCTGCGTGCCGGCCGCGCAGAACCACACCGCCGGCGGCCAAAATATCAATCCGAGCATCTCGTGGTCGAAAGGGCCGAAGGGCACCAAGTCCTACGCCATCATCCTCTACGATACCAACTCGCCGGCGGAGCATCGCGAGATGATGAACAAGGAAGGCATGACAATGACGTCCGACGTCAAACGTCACGACTTCTTTCACTGGATCCTGGTCGACATTCCGGCGAACGTCACCGCGATCAAGGAAGGTGCCGATTCGAACGCGCGCGTCGTGCATGGCAAGCCGGCGACATCCACGGTCGGCGTGAAGGGCCTCAACGATTACACCAAGGTCACGGCGTCGAACGACGCGATGAAGGGGCAATATTACGGCTACGACGGCCCCTGCCCGCCGTGGAATGACGATCTCGTTCATCATTATCATTTCACCGTCTATGCGCTGAGCGTGAAGTCGCTCGATCTGCCGAAGGACTTCGACGCCATCGCGGCGCAGGATGCGATGAAGGGCAAGATTCTGGCGCAGGGCGAAGAACTCGGCCTCTATACGCAGAATCCGGCCAAGGGCGCGAAACCATAACCCGGCGAAGAGCACCAAATGAAACTGCCCAGCCGCATGATCGACCTGTCGTCGCCGCTCGAAAACGAGACGGTGTACGATCCGCCGTTCATGCGGCCGAAGATCGAGTACAAAAGCAACGCCGATACGGCGCCGCTGTTGTGCGAGCTGTTTCCCGGCCTTCGCCGCGAGGATCTGCCCGACGGCGAAGGCTGGGCGATCGAGAATATTGCGCTCACCACGCACAACGGCACGCATATGGACGCGCCGGTCCACTTTCAGTCGCATTCGATCGACGGCAAGCCGATGCTGACAATCGATCAGGTGCCGCTCGACTGGTTCTTCCGGCCCGGCGTCAAGCTCGATTTCCGCAAAGTGCCCGACGGCCATGTGGTGACGGCGGCGGAAGTCGAGGCCGAACTCAAGCGCATCGGCCATGAGCTGAAACCGTTCGACATCGTGCTGGTCAATACCCGCGCCTCAAGCTGCATCGGCAGCGACGAATATCTCACCGCAGGTTGCGGCATGGGCCGCGAAGCGACGCTTTATCTGACCTCGCGCGGCGTGCGCGTCACCGGCATCGACGCCTGGGGCTGGGACGCGCCGTTCGTGCACACGCGCAAGCGCTGGCTCGAGACGCACGACCCCTCGATCATCTGGGAAGGCCACAAGGCCGGGCGCGAGATTCCCTATTGCCACATGGAGAAGCTGTGCAATCTCGAACAGCTTCCCGCCGACGGCTTTTTCGTCGCCTGCTTCCCGCACAAGATCAAAGCCGGCTCGGCCGGCTGGACCCGCGCGGTGGCGCTGTTCGATTAGAAGGCCGCGACGCAAGCATCATTCCCGTCATCCTGAGGCGCCCGCGCACAGCGCGGGCCCCTCAGGATGCTGCTCCGCCCGGGCCGGCACCCTTCGAGGCTCCTCCCGATCAAGTCCGAGGGTCGCGCCTCAGGGTGACGGGACATAGGCAAGCACCTCCCGTTCTCGCGGCACGATTGCACGCGCGAGCGTTGTCAAACAGCTTACGTGTTTCCCCCCCGCTTGCGGTGACGGGGATCGGTGAGAAAACCCAAGCCATCCAATCCAGAGCGGGCCGTTCCAAGATGTTGCGGAGCAGTTCTTTGCGGCTCGCTTCCGGCGAATAAAGGGGAAGCGGAACGCCGGCAGTCGCACTGTCGTCAGTCCCCGCACGCAAGCGGCGCGCGGGTCGCGCCACGGAGTAGGGCTTGCGCCGCCCTCCGCTTGCGGGCGCGCTCGCCTGCCGGCGTTCCACCACGGCTCTTCCCAAGAGGTGTGTAGTCCCTTGGTGCGAGCCGGGCCAGGCTTCGTGGGAAGGTTTCCCCTCCCAGTTCCAGCGACGCACCTCGCACACCGGTCGTAATGCCGGCAGGCATGATGCCCGGACCGCCCGGGAGCAAAGCTGATGAGGCTTTGCCCGCGGGCACCGCACCCGCCCCTGCCGCCCGGCATCACCCGGACGGCGTCCCACAGGGCGAGATGATTCGCAGGCTTGTAATGGTAACGAGGACGAATGTCAATAGTTGGTCACAGTAATTGTGACGGACGTGCTTTGGCCGACGGCTGTCGCTCTTGCAGCCGCGTCCGGCCGGTCTAGATAGGAGCCTATGGGCCCAGTCTCCTTGCTCCTGAATATTCTCTGGATCGTGTTCGGCGGCCTGTGGATGGCGGTGGGTTGGGTTATTGCCGCCGTGATCATGGCCATCACCATCATCGGTCTGCCGTGGGCCTGGTCCGCGCTGAACATCGCTTCCTACACGCTGCTGCCGTTCGGGCGGAAAGCCGTATCACGCGCCGAATATTCCGGCCGCCACGATATCGGCACCGGGTTGTTCGGCTTCGCCGGCAATCTGATCTGGCTGGTGCTGGCCGGCTGGTGGCTGGCGCTCGGCCACATCATCACCGCGATCCTGCTCGCCATCACCATCATCGGCATTCCGTTCGCGTGGGCGCATCTGAAGCTCGCCGGCATCGCGCTGTGGCCGATTGGCAAGGAGATCGTGGCGGCCGATGCGGTGCCGCTGAGCTACACCCGCCCCGGTCCCTAAATCGCTCACGGCAGTGGCTCTCCTCTTCTCGCGATGCGTCTTCTTTCCCCTCTCCCCTTGAGGGAGAGGGTGGCGAAGTCGCGCGCGGCAGCGCGGCTGAGCCGGGAGAGGGGTCATCGTCGTAAGCGCGCTACGCGCGCAACCCCTCTCCCGCCCTCGCTCGGCTTCGCCTCCGCATCCGAGCTTTGCTCCCGGGCCAATCCCGCTAGCCGTTGAGGTTTTCAACGGTTATGATTCCTCGTTTGAGCCGCCGGAGCGATCAGCTTCAGTTGCCAGAAACGCCTGCTCGGCGGGCGTCGTATCGCGGCCGAGCGCACGGTTTCGATGGGGAAACCGCCCAAATCTTTGAACAACGTCGCGATGCGCTGTCGCGTAACGCAATTGCTCGGCATCACCTAGCGCTTCATACAGGCGCACCGAGCGGTCCTGGTCGATCAGCGCTTCCGAATGCATGAAGGGCAAATAGAAAAACGGCCGCATCGCCGGGTGTGTCGCTTGATCAAAGCCGCGCGCCAACGCGCGATCGGCAACAGCGCGCGCCAGCGCATCGGTCGCGAACGCGCGCCCGTTGCCACGAAACATGTTGCGCGGAAACTGATCAAACAGAAGGACGAGTGCGAGCGCGCCCTCTACGTTTTCTTCCCAGGCCGCAAGCTCGCCATTTGCGGCTGCCTCGCAGGTCGGAAGAAAACTCAATCTGATGGCTTGGTCGAAACTTTCGTCCTGCTCGAACCATTTTTCAGGTCCGGCTTCACCCCAGAAAGACACGATCTCCGCGGCCGCAACACGAACCGTCATCTATGTGGCTCGTCTCAAAGTGAGGTTCACGACGTCGCTCTTGCACCCCACGAAATCTCTTCCCGGACGCCAATTAGATTAGAGGAAACGGATTAGCGAGCGCAGCCTGGATTTCGCTGCTCTCAATTCGAGCTACGCCGCTTTCCTCACCCACACCTTATTGTCGTGAAACGCCGCGCCGCCGAACGGCGCGATGGCGTCGGCGCCGGTCAGCGTGTTGATGCCGCGGCCGTCGGCATAGGCCGAGTTGGGCCACACTGATTCAGCGATCAGCACGCCGCGGCGTACGCCGTCGAACAGCCTGGCATGCAGGCGAACTTCGCCGCGGGCGTTGCCGAGCACGACCTCTTCGCCGTCGGCGACGGCAAGCGCCGCCGCATCGCCGGGATGGATCATCACTTCGGGACGCCGCTCCCTCGCGAGCGAGGTCGGCGTCTCGGTGAAGCTCGAATTGAGAAAGCCGCGCGCCGGCGACGTCGCCAGCCGGAACGGGTGCGCGGTGTCGGCCTCCTCGATCACGTCCCAATGATCCGGCAGCTCCGGCATGGCGTGCGACGGCACGTTGCGGTGCCAGCGATTGAACGGCACGTTCGGCCAGTCCGGCTTCAAGCGGAATTTCTTGTCCGGATAAGCGAAGCCGTCAAGATAATGCGCGGCGGCAAAATCCGGCTGGCAATCGATCCAGCGGCTGGCCTCGAGCTCGGCGAGCGTGCCCCAGCCGGATTTGCGCAGCAGGTCGTCGATCAGCTCGCGCGGCGTCATGGCGAAGCCCGGATGCGTGACGCCGAGCCGGCGCGCCAGGCCGCACAGCACATCGTGGTTCGAGCGGCACTCGCCGGGCGGCTCGATCAGTTTCGGTCCGAGCAGGAGATTCTGATTGCCGCCGGCGTAATAGATGTCGTCATGCTCCATGAACATGGTTGCCGGCAGGATCACGTCGGCGATCTTCGCCGTGTCGGTCATGAACTGCTCGTGCACGCAGACGAACAGGTCGTCGCGGGCAAAGCCGTTTTTGACCTTGTCCTGCTCGGGCGCAACCGACACCGGATTGGTGTTCTGGATCAGCAGCGCGGTGACCGGCCCGCCGCCCTGCAACGCCTCCGGCTCCCCGGTCAGGATCGGCCCGATGCGCGACTGGTCGAGCATGCGGATTTTGGCATCGCGCGCGTCGAGGCCTTCAATCGCCGTCTTGTCGAGGTGGAAAATGCCGGCATTGTTATGGAATGCGCCGCCGCCTTCGTAGCGCCAGGCGCCGATCACCGCGGCGATGCAGCTCGCGGCATGCATGTTGACGGAGCCGTTGCGCGAACGCGAAAATCCATAACCTAGCCGGAAATAGGCGCGCTTCCGCTCGCCGATCAGGCGGGCAAAGGCCTCGATCGTTTCCGCCGCGCAGCCGGTGATGGCCGCCGCCCATTGCGGATCGCGCGTGCGCAGATGCTCTTCGAGCTCGTGCGGTGCGTCGGTGTAGCGTTCGAGATAGTCCCAGTCGGCCTTGCCGTCACGGAACAGGCAATGCATCAGCGCGCAGGCGAGCGCGCCGTCGGTGCCGGGCCGGATCAGCACCGGCAGATCGGCCTGCCTCATCGTCGAGTTCATATAGACGTCGACGACGGCGATCTTGGCACCGCGTTCCTTGCGAGCGCGCGTCGCATGCGTCATCACGTTGACTTGGGTGTTGGCAGCATTGGTGCCCCAGATCACGACCAGATCGGACTTCGCCATTTCGCGCGGATCGGCGCCGGCAAGCTTGCCGGTGCCGGCGATGAAGCCGGTCCAGGCCGGATTGACGCAAATGGTGGAGAAGAAGCCGGAATATTTCTTGACATGGCGCAGGCGCTGGATGCCGTCGCGCATGACGAGCCCCATGGTGCCGGCATAATAATACGGCCATACCGCCTCGGAGCCGTGCTTTTGCTCGGCGCGGGTGAATTGCTCGGCGACCAGATCGAGCGCGTCGTCCCAGGATACGGTTGCGAATTGGCCGCTACCCTTGGGACCAGTGCGGCGCAGCGGATGCATCAGCCGGTCGGGATGATGCACGCGCTCGGCGTAACGCGCGACCTTCGCGCAGATCACGCCGGCGGTATAGGCGTTGTCCGCGGCGCCGCGGACCCGGCCGATGGTGTGCGGATCGAGGATCTCGATCTCGAGCGCGCAGGTCGACGGGCAGTCGTGCGGACAGGCCGAAGCGGCAATTTTTTGTATTTTTTGCGGGCGGACGGCTTGGTTCATGAGCAAACGATGCTATGGCGCGATTCGACGCCGTTGAATTCGGCGCCGGCATGGACGATAGCACATAGCGGAATATAAGTCCGAAGTGGAGGAACCGTCATGAAAGCTGCCGTTGTCGGCGAAAAGGGTGCCGAGGTCCGCGACCTGCCGAAGCCCGAGCCGAAGCCGAACGAGGTTTTGATCCGGGTGCGGGCATCGAGCCTCAACCGCGCCGATCTGATGGTCGCCTCGGGCATTCAGCACGGCAGCCTCGGCGGCGTCGGCGCGCGGCTCGGCCTAGAATGCTCCGGCGAGGTCGAGGCGGTCGGCGGCGAGGTGGCGGGCATCAAGCCGGGCGACCGCGTCATGGGCTCGGCTCCCGGCGGCTTCGCCGAATACGCCGTTACCGATGCCGGCCGGGTCCATCGCATCCCGGCCAACAACATGACCTACGAGCAGGCGGCGTGCTTTCCGGTCGCGCTGCAAACCATGCACAACGCGGTGGTGACCGCCGGGCGATTGAAGCGCGGCGAGATCATGCTGATGCAGGGCGCCAGCGCCGGCGTCGGCTTGATGGGCATGCAGATCGGCAAGCTGATGGGCGCAGCGCTCGTGCTCGGCACCTCGACCAATGCGCAGCGCCGGGCTCGGCTCAAGGACTACGGTTGCGACCTCGCGATCAACTCGAGCGACCCGAACTGGCCGTCCGAGGTGAAAAAGGCAACCGGCGGCAAAGGCGTAGACCTGATCGTCGATCTCGTCTCCGGCGGCGTCGCCAACGGCAATCTCGAAGCTGCGGCGCTGCTCGGCCGCATCGTCAATGTCGGGCGGCTCGGCGGCATGAAGGGCGAGTTCGACTTCGACAAGCACGCGCTCAAGCGCATTGACTATATTGGCGTCACCTTCCGCACCCGGACGCCCGAAGAAGTCCGCGAGATCAACAAACTCTGGCGCACCGACCTGTGGCCGGCTCTGGAGGCCGGCAAGCTCACGCTGCCGATCTACAAGACCTATCCGTTGGCACAGATCGCCGACGCGCTCAGCGTGATGCGCGCCAATGCGCATTTCGGCAAGATTGTCGTCACGATGTCATAATCGCGGCGACCGCCAAGTCTCGACTTGAATCGCGCGAATCCGTCCGGCATAGATTTGCCATGGCTGATTCGGCAAAGCGCCGCGTGCCGATCCTGGCTGCGGGCGGCATTGTCCTGCGCGGCAACACGCGACCGCGCATCGCCATCGTGCGGCTGCGGCGGGAAAAGGCCTGGGTGCTGCCGAAAGGCAAGCTGATGCCGCGCGAGCGCGCCCACGTCGCCGCCAAGCGCGAGGTGCTGGAAGAGACCGGCTACGAGGTGTCGATCCACGAGTTCCTCGGCTCGATGTCGTATCTGACCGAAGGCAGAATCAAAATCGTGCAATTCTGGCTCATGCGCGCCACGGGCGCGCCGGTGCAAGAGCTGATGGGCGACGTCAAAGCGGTGAAATTTCTGCCGCTGAAGCAAGCCATCGAGACGCTGAGCCGGCCGCATGAAAAAATGTTCCTGACCCATGTCGGTCCGATCGCGCTCAATCACGCCAAAAAACTTGCCAACGGAAAATCGCGGCGCGCGCTGCGCAATGGCCGCAAGCGCGGCGGCAGCGCGCCGGTGGCGCCGGTCGAGCACGTGATTGCGCTCGATTACGGCAAGACCACGCCGAGTGCGGTCCGGGCGCTCGGCAATTGGATCGGCCGCGCCGCGCAGGCCCGCCGGGCGGGCTGAGTTGTCGCCGTAAAAGCCATCATGCCTCCTCGGGCATGACCTCATGGAACAGGCCGTAATCGATCAATAGCCGTCCATCCTGCGACGTGCTGGTGATGTCCTTGTAGCGGTGGTTCCAGCGGATGTCGCGATGCGAATAGATCCGCCGCGCGTAAAGATGCTGCGCGGAACTGTCGTCGACCCCGCTGATATTGAGCACGAGCGCGCCGTCGGTCCCGGCGAGATCGCGCTCGGTCAAGCCGTGCAACGGGCTCGCTTTATCGATGGCGTGAAAAATCGTCCAGCTCAGCGCGAACATCGGATGTTCGCTGCGCTCGAGCTTCAGCTCATAGTAGCGGCGGAGCTGATTGCCTTCTTTCACGTGTTCGAGGCGAAGCAGCCAAAGCCTCGCGGTCGCTTGCGAGATCGTGTTGTGGCGCTCATTGGCAACGCGGATCATCAGCGTGCTTTGACCTTGATGCGCGGTCACTACGGGGTGTTCGGCGAAGATGAAACGGGCGCGCGGCCGCGAGAACCGGGCGAAGATCAGTCCGGTCATCACGGCGAGGAAGCACATGCCGGTGAAGATTTCGACGGTGGCGACGACGTGGCCGTAATTGCTCTGCGGATGCATGTCGCCGTAGCCGACCGTCGCCAGCGTCTCAATCGAGAAGTAGAACAGGCTTAGCGGCAGCGGCAGCTCGCGGCTGACATTGGCGACCGGTTGATCGCCTAGCCAAAACACGAAAGCGAATACTGCATTGAGAACAATAAAGATCGCCGCGGCGCTGCCGAAGAACACCGGCCAGTACACCGTCATCGAGCGGTGATAGAGATCGGTCCAGAAGCCGTCGGCCAGGCCGCGGGTCTCGATGGTGCGGGCGCCGACACGGACGACCTGCGTCTTGCGCTGCCGCCGAAGCTCGACTTTTTTCGCAGCTTTCGCCAACGCCGATCAGCCTTATGCGGTCGCCGCGACCCTGGTTTTGAGGCGGCTGTAGACCTTGCGCGCATTGCCTTCGAAAATTTTTCGCCGGTCGGCGTCGCTGATGGGCGCCTTGTCGATATAGCGTTTGGTGTCGTCGAAGCCGAAGCCGGTCCTCGGATCGTTACCCTTCACCGCGCCGACCATTTCCGAGGCAAACAGGATGTTGTCGACCGGCACCACTTTGGTGAGAAGGTCGATACCGGGCTGATGATAGACGCAGGTGTCGAAGAAGATATTGTCGCCGATGATCTCGGCGAGCTCCGGCCTGCCGTTGTTGAGCGCAATGCCGCGGAAGCGGCCCCAATGGAACGGCACCGCGCCGCCGCCGTGCGGAATGATGAATTTCAGCTTGGGGAAGGTCTTGAACAGGTCGGACAGCAGCACCTGCATGAACACCATGGTGTCGCCATTGAGATAATACGAGCCGGTGGTGTGCATCGCTGGATTGCAGCAGCCGGAGACGTGGATCATGCACGGCACGTCGAGCCCGATCATCTTCTCGTACAGCGGGAACCACGACTTGTCGGTCATCGGCGGCGAGTTGAAATAGCCGCCGGACGGATCGGGATTGAGGTTGCAGCCGATGAAGCCCATCTTGACGCAGCGTTCGAGCTCGGCGGCGGAGTGCGCCGGGTCGGCGCCGGGCGATTGGGGAAGCTGGCACACGCCGATGAAATTCTGCGGGTAGAGTGAGACGACGCGAGCGATCAAATCGTTGCAGATCTGCGACCATTCCAGAGAGACGCTCTCGTCGCCGATGTGATGACCCATGCCCGAAGCGCGCGGCGAGAAAATCGTCAAATCGGTGCCGCGCTCGCGCTGCAGCTTGAGCTGGTTGCCCTCGATGCTTTCGCGGATTTCGTCGTCGGACATTTTCAAGGATGCACGCGACGGCATCGCCGTCTTGTCCTTGGCGTTGGCCGCCGCGGTCTGTTCCTTGCGGAAACGATGCAGGTCCTTGGGCTCGGTGGTGTAGTGGCCGTGGCAATCGATGATCATGAGACAGCGCCATAAAGCGGTTGGGGAGGACGCCGATGCTACGGCGCGCGGCGCGATTGTCAAACCCGGATGCCTTTCTGATAGGATGCCGCCCGCATCAGGGAGACCAAGGAAATGGCTGAACTACCGAGGCTCAACGGCGTCATTCGCGCGCTCGAAGCGGGCCAACACGCATTGACCACCTTCTCGCCGGCCGACGTGGAATCGGCGATCACGCTCGCCACCTCCAAATACGACGCCGTGGTTTATGAGATGGAGCACAACGCCTACGACATCCGTGCCTTCCGCGATTGTCTGCAATACATGCTCAACCGCGGCCAGATCGCGAAATCGGGCTCGGTCGCGCCGGCCGTCGCACCGTTTGCACGCATTCCGCCGAACGGCGGCGAGAAGGCGCAGTTTCACGCCAAGCAGGTGTTCGACCTCGGCGCCTACGGCATCATCTGGCCGCATATCAGCAATGTCGAGCAGGCCTACAACGCGGTTGCGGCCTGCCGCTATCCGCGCCTGAAAGACAAGCCGCTGTACGAGCCGGCCGGCATCCGCGGCGACGGGCCGACGCAGGCGGTGCGCTATTGGGGGCTCACGCAGCAGGAATATTACGAGCGCGCCGACGTGTGGCCGCTCAACCCCAAGGGCGAGATTTTCGTCATCCTGATGATCGAAGACACCGAGGGCATCAAAAATCTCAAGGACATTCTGAAGAACGTGCCCGGCATCGGCGCCATCCTGATCGGCGAAGGCGATCTTTCCCAGGAGCTCGGCTATCCGCGCCAATACGAGCACAAGGTCGTGCTCGAGGCGATGGCCCAGATCGTCAACACCTGTAAAGAGGCGAACGTCGTCGTCGGCCATCCGCACGTCGAGGCAGGGAACGCCGAGCGCATCGTCAAAGAAGGTTACCGCTTTCTGATGTGCGCGCCGGTGCGCTCCTACGGCCATCTCGACGCCGCGCGGAAATTAGCGGGACGAACGTAAGCCGCAAGGTCTATCGCGATCTGCCCGGCGGTGACGCGTTAATTGCGTTCGGTCCCGGAGACCGGCGGCAGCACGCTGCCCGTCGCGAGCAGGAACCAGGCCGCGAAAATGTACCACGCCGAATTCCCGCTCAGACCCGGAATCGGCAGCGCGATCGGCAGCGCCGCCAGAATCCCGAGCATCGCCAGGCAACCGGAGATAACGAACAACGCAATATTTGGTGCGCGCAACATGAGGTTCTCCTATCCGTGCCGCACGTCGGTATGTCCTATGACGGTAAAATCTTGCTTAGCAGCGAACCGCAACGTACTTGCAGCCGTATTTTCATCATTGCCTTTAAGCTCCCAATAAGATTCCAAATCTAATGATTGGGTGCATTATCGAGGGCATTGCGATGCACCTGGTTATCAGATTCTTGAAAGACGAGACCGCCGCAACTGCGATCGAATACGGCCTCATCGCCACCGGGATCGCATTGGCGATCATTCCCGTGCTCACCGGAGTCGGCACCAAGCTCAAGACCACGTTCTCGGCGCTCTCGACCGCGCTTAAATAGAATGCCTGCCGGCGGCGACCCGCTTTCGCATCCCCCGAAAAACTGCCATTAGCCTTGCGCAGCGGCCGTCGCCAAGACGGCGCTGGCGTGGATTTGAAGCTCCGCCAATTGAGCCGCGAGCGTGCCCGGTTGCGAATTTCGGAATCGGGACAACGAGGATGGGCACGGGCAATGGAGGCAGTCGATCTTTTCGCCATCGTGCTTGCGCTGGCGGTGCTCATCGGCTGCGCAAATCACATCTGGATCAAGCTGCCGCCCGCTATCGGCATGCTGCTCGGCTCGCTGGTCGTTTCGATTCTTATTGTATCCAGCGACCACGTGCTGCATCTGCACGTCATGCGCTGGTTCCGCGGCACGCTCGGCGCGGCGGATCCGCCGCAGTTCTTTCTCGACGGCGCGCTGGCGCTGCTCTTGTTCGCCGGCAGCCTTCACGTCGACGTGGCGGAACTGAATCGGCGGCGTTGGGTCATCTTGCTGTTGGTAACGGTCAGCGTGATCCTGTCCACCGCCGTATTCGGTTATGGCATGTGGGCGCTGCTCGGGCTCGGCGTTGGCGTGCCGCTGGTCTGGTGCTTCGTGCTCGGCGCCATCCTCGCTCCCACCGACGCGGTCGTCGTCGAAAACCTGTTGCGCCGAGCCGGGCTGCCGGCCGGCCTGCGCGCGGCTATCGTCGGCGAGAGCTTGTTCAATGACGGCGCCGGCGTGGTGCTGTTCCTCCTCGCGCTCGGGGTAACGCAAGGCGACACCCTTCAGCTCGGCCACGGCCATGTCCTGATCGCGCTCGTGCGCGAGATCGCCGGCGGCGCACTGCTCGGAATTATCGGCGGTTCGCTGGCGGCGCTGCTGTTGCGCCGGATCAACGACGACGGTTTGCAGTTGCTGATCTCGCTCGCTTTGGTGCTCGGCTGCTACCGCCTTGCGATCCTGGCCGATTTGTCGGGGCCGATTGCGGTGGTCGCGGCCGGGCTGTGCCTCGGCTCGCCGCCGCCGAAGTTCGGCATGCCCCCCGACACGCGCTCGATCCTGATCGGCTTCTGGACGCCGCTCAATCAGATCTTGAACGCCATGCTGTTTTTGCTGATGGGCTTGCAGATTCTGGGCCTGGTCGTTGCGCCGATCGAACTCGTGCCGATCGTATTTGCCATTCCGCTTGCCATTGTCTCGCGTCTCGTCAGCGTCGCCGTGCCGATCGCGCTGACGGGAGACAAAATTCACGAAAAGTGGCGGGCCACGACCATCTTGACCTGGGCGGGATTGCGCGGAGGCATCTCCATTGCGCTTGCCTTGACGCTGCCCGACACGCCGTGGCGAACGCAGCTGCTCGTCGTCACCTACGCCGTCGTCGTGTTCACCATCGTCGTTCAGGGTCTGACGTTCCCCCGGGTTCTGCGCGCCGCCTATGGCGCCGCCAAGCCGGTGTGATCGGCGCGCCGGCGCGGTAGGCACTTAAGAATTCGCGGCGCGCTTTTGCTCCCGCGGCGGCGCCGCGTTTCCCTTCGGCAGTTCGTACATGCCGCTCGGCAGCGCGTCGAGAAAAGCGAGAACCTCGGAGGTCTTCACGACATCGGCATATTTGGCGTTCATGTCGCAAAGGTTGATGGCGTGGCTCGCTTGCGAGCGGTCAAAGCATCCCTCCTCGGCGAGCGCGATGCGGTAGTTGAGGCTGAAGGCATCGAGCACGGTGGCGCGCACGCAGCCCGACGTGGTGGTGCCGGTGACGATAACGCTGTCACAGCCGAGCAATGTCAGATAGCTCGCCATGTTCGTGCCGAAGAACCCGGACGGCTTTTGCTTGAGGACGACGATGTCTTGCGGCTCAGGCGCAATCGGCGTGACGATCTCGTTGCCGTCGAGATTAGTCACGATGGTGCGGCGATCCTCCTCGTTGCGCGAATTCTTCCAGCTCCAGGACCCGGCATCCCAATTATCCTCGCGCCGCACGCCCGTCGTGTAGAGTACGGGCACCCCCTTGTCGTGGCATTTGTCTATCAGCGAGCGGATATATGGCAGCGCCACCCAAGCGTCCTCGCCGCAGGAATTGCGCCAGCGCTTGATCGATTCGAGGATCGGTTCCGGCCGGTCGCCGCAAAACGCCCAGTTCACGTCGATGATGAGCAGCGCCGGCCGCTTACCGAAACCGCCGCGCGCGCCATAACCCGATGTGCCGAACACGGCCTTGTCGCGCTCGGTGAGAAACTTGTTCCAAATAGGTTCCGACATGCTGCCGCTTCCTGCCGCCGATTGTTCGCCATCATAGCCGCATTCCGAACGAAGCGTGAAGCCCGCAATCCATGATTATCGGAGCCGGGCAATATGGATTGCAGACTCATCGCGGCCGCGCTCGCCGATAACTCTCGGCGGCGCTTGGCCGATCCTACAAGGGTGACTTGTTGAAGAGCGCCGCTTCGAAGGCGCTCGTGATCGCCTGCTTGCTCTTGCCGGCGCGAACGGCGTCGCCGATCACGACGAGGCGCCGGCCCGGCCGCGCCAGTTTCCGGAAATCATCGCCCGTGGCGCGCCGCCCGCGATAATAGAACCACTCGCGCAAAGCCGGCCATGAGAACAAGCGCGCCAGGCCCGGTGCGCGGGCGACATCGCGGTCGAGGAGCCAATTGACGACCGTGCCGAGACGAAAGCGATATTCGGCGCCGGTCGCGACCACAATGCGGTCGAACGGGGACAGCAATCCGGGTAGCGCGTTAAGGTCGGTCGCCAAGCGAAACACGACGCCCTTCATCTCGCAGGCCGCTGCGAGATCGGCGATATAGCGCTCGAAGCTTTGTTCGCTCGCTTCGACCTCCTGGTAGAGCGGCGCCTTGCCGGCATAGCGAAAGCTGCCGCCGGCGCGCGCATCTTTCTCGAACACGGTGACGGCATTGCCGTCCGCGACCAGCGCCGCGTAAGTGAGCCCGGCCGGCCCGGCGCCGATCACGGCGATGCGCTCGCCGCGTGGCGGTTGCGCAGCGGCGAACAAAGTCTCGCGGCCGGCGGCGCCGTTGACGACGCAGCCGATGCGGGCGCCGCCGCGCATCTCGTTAATGCAGGTGTTGCAGGCGAGACAGCGGCGGATCGGTTCGCCGCGGCTGACCTTGTCGACCCATTGCGGATCGGCGATCAGCGTACGGCCGAGCGCGATGAAGTCGGTCTTGCCGGTCGCCACCGCCGCTTCGGCCGTCGCCGGATCGCCGAGCCGGCCGACCGCAATCACCGGCACGCCGACGTGTTTTTTTACGTCGGCGGCAAAGTCGAGAAACGTCGCATCCGGCATGCGCATCGGCGGGAGCACGACCTGCGCCGACGGCAGCGAGCGGTAATGGCCGGCGGTGATATGCAGCGCATCGGCGCCGGCCGCCGCCGCCCAGATCGCGATCTGGCGGCCCTCGCCATAGGGCAATCCGCCGGGAAAGAAATCTTCGACCGACAAGCGATAGACTACGCCCAGCTCGGGCACCGCGGCCTTCACCGCGCGCAAAACTTCAAGTCCGAAGCGGGCACGGTTTTCCAGCGAGCCGCCATATTCGTCGCTGCGTCGATTTTCAAACGGCGCATGGAACTGCGAAATCAGATAACCGTGCGCGGCGTGAATTTCGACGCAATCGAATCCAGCCTTCTGCGCGCGTAGCGCGGCGGCGACATAGGCGGCGGTCGTTTCGGCGATCCGCGCCCCGGTCATTTCCTGCGGAATGATGGTCTCGAACGTCGTCTCGTAGACCGGATGCGGAATGGCCGACGGCGCGATCGGCGTTTCGCCGCAGATGTCGACGCGGGTGTGGCCACCGCCATGGCCAAGCTGGATCGAGGCCTTGGCGCCGCCGCCGTGGATCGCCGAGACGAGCCGCATCAGGCCCGGGATGAAGCGATCGTCGTAGATGCCGACTTCGTGGCGGCGATGCCGGCCGCATTTCTCAGGCGACGCCATCTCCACCGTGATGAGGCCGGTGCCGCCGCGCACCCGCGCCATGTAATAAGCGACGCTGTCGTCGGTGACAAAACCTTCCGCGTCCGCCGTGCGCGTCGTCATCGGCGGCATGACGATGCGATTTTTGATTTCGACCGGCCCGATGCGCGCGGGTGTAAGGAGAATGTTCATGGCTTCGTCATTCCGGGGCCGAGCCAACGGGCCCGCGCGAAGTCGCGCGGCCAGATGACAAGCTCCACGAGGAGCCCGGAATCCATAGTCACCGTTCTTGCAATTCTTGCACTCACGTCGGAAACCTTATTTTCCATGGCCATGGATTCCAGGCTCGCGCTGCGCGCGCCCCGGAATGACGAAGGTCACAGCACCGGAATCTCACCGCCGTCGAGATCGATGGTGGCGCCGTGCATCCAGGTCGCCCGCGACGACACCAGGAACGTGATGAGATCGGCGACGTCCTCGACCGTGCCGAACCGCGTGATGCCGAAACCGCGGCACATTTCTTTGCGCGCCTTGTCTTCCGGCCAGCCGGTGCGCTCCATCTCGGCTTTGATGCGTTTCCACAGCCGATCGGTCTCGACCATGCTGGGATGGATGCAGTTGACTTGCACGCCCTCCTCCTTGCCGCGATCGGCGAGACATTTAGAAAACGCGGCAACCGCGGCATTGACGGAACTGCCGATGGTGAATTCCGCGGTCGGCTTGCGCCCGCCGGTGCCGCCGATCGAAATCAGCGAGCCGCGCCGCTCCTTCAGCAGCGGCCAGGCGGCCCGCGCCAGCCGCACATGGGCAAAGAATTTCAGCGCATAGCCGTCCTCGAAATCGGTATCGGTCAGCGCGAGGAAATCGCCGCGCTTGGTGGCGCCGGCATTGTTGACCAGAATGTCGAGGTGGCCGAACTCTTTGCGCACCTGTCCAATCAGTTGCTCTGCCGCGCCCTTGTCGCGCAGATCGAGCACGGCGACGCCGGCGCGCCACCCGGATTTGCGGATCGCGTCGGCAACTTCGCCGAGCGCCGCCGCATCGCGGCCGGTCAGCATCACGTCGCAGCCTTCGGCCGCCAGAGCCAGCGCTACGCCGCGGCCGATACCGCGGCTCGATCCGGTCACCAGCGCGACCTTGCCCTTCAGTCCAAGCTCCATTCGCGGTCCCTCCTCGGTTCGAACTGTTGTAGCCGGATTTCGCCGGCGCTCAATCCGGGATACGGTCGTGAAAGGGAAGATTTGGCATGACCATCAAGGGCAAGGCCTACATCGCCGGCGCCTATGAACATCCGACGCGGCATGCGCCGGACAAAACGGTGGCGCAGCTGCACGCCGAGGTGGCGCTCGGCGCGTTGGCCGATGCCGGGCTCGCGCGCGCGGACGTCGACGGCTATTTCTGCGCCGGCGACGCGCCCGGTCCCGGCCCGGCGTCGATGGCGGAGTATTTGAATCTCAAGCTCCGCCATGTCGAACTCGACCGAGCTTGGCGGCACGTCCTATGTCGCACTCGCTGGCCACGCCGCCGAAGCGATCGCGCTCGGCAAATGCGACGTGGCCCTGATTACGCTCGCCGGGCGCCGCGCAGCGAAGGCGTGGCGACCGGCACCACGCCGCGGCTGCGCGATCCCAACCAGCCCGAAGCGGCATGGGAAGTTCCCTACGGCCTGACCACGGCCAACGGTTACGCCATGTGCGCGATGCGCCATAGGCACCAATACGGCACCACCAGCGAGCAACTCGCCTGGATCAAGGTCGCCGCCTCGCATCACGCGCAGCACAATCCGAACGCGATGTTGCCGGACGTCGTGACCGTAGAGGACGTGATCAGCTCGCCGATGATCGCCGATCCGTTGCATCGGCTCGACTGCTGCGTCATCTCGGACGGCGGCGGCGCGCTCGTCTTGGTGCGCCCGGAAATTGCCCGAAAACTCAAGCGGCCTCTCGTCAAGATTATGGGAGCCGGCGAGACGGTGAAGCACCTTGCCGGCGGCACGTTCGATCTCACCACGTCGGGCGCCGCGCGCTCCGGCCCGGCCGCCTTCGCCGAATCAGGCGTAACGCCCGGCGACATCAAATACGCCTCGATCTACGACAGCTTCACCATCACCGTGCTGATCCAGATCGAAGACCTGGGCTTCTGCGCCAAGGGTGCCGGCGGGAAATTCGTCGCCGACGGCAACTTAATTTCCGGCACCGGCAAATTGCCGTTCAACACCGACGGCGGTGGGTTGTGCAACAATCATCCAGCCAACCGCGGCGGCATGACCAAGGTGATCGAGGCGGTCCGGCAGTTGCGCGGCGAGGCGCATCCCGCAGTGCAGGTGAAAAACTGCGATCTCGCTTTGGCGCAGGGCACCGGCATGCAGCTCGGCACCCGCCATTGCAGCGCGACGCTGATCCTGGAGCGGGAGTGAGGCGATGACGCGCAACATTCCCGCCCCGGTCGTGACGGTGGAGACGCAAAAGTTCTGGGACGCTGCGCGCGGCGGTCGCTTTCTCCTGCCGGTCTGCACCGCCTGCGGCAAAGCGCATTGGTATCCGCGCGCGATCTGCCCGTTCTGCGACAGCGGCAAGATCGAGTGGCGCGACGCGTCGGGCAAAGGCACGATCTACACGTTCAGCATCATGCGCCGCGCCAAGAAGCCGTACGCGATCGCCTATGTGACGCTCGCCGAAAACCCGACCGTGATGACCAACATCGTCGACTGCGATTTTGACGCCTTGCGCATCGGCGGCGAGGTCGCGGTGGTGTTCGAAGAAACGGAAAGCGGCCCGCCGGTGCCGATGTTCAAGCCGGTGTAATTGGCCGATGGTGGGATTGGCGGCCGGCGGCGCCGCTCACGAGTTGATTTCTATTGCCCTCGTTAGAACAACCAGCTGCCCGTCAAATAGGGGCCTTGGTCGGTGAAGTTGCTTTGCAGGTGCTGCGCCGTTGCCAGGTAAATACCGACGGGTGGACGTTCCAAAGCCCGGATGGCACGGCTTCCAGTGCGGACATCACCAATTCGTTGTTTACCGGCGCCGGGCCCCGTTTGGTGCGCGACCGGGCAGATCGGCATTGTCCTAGAGCATGATCCGGAAAAGTGGAAACCAGTTTTTCCGAAAAGATCATGCTCCCTCAAAATGCTAGAGCGACAATCAATTCATTTCTGAAATGATTGCGCTCTAAGTGCTCGGAGCCGGCGCCGACCGGCTCCAGATTATTTTTTAATTGCAAATCCGGACGGCCTGCCGTCGTCGATCAAAGCCGGCACTGCTTGGGTCCACGTTCGGCGCCCCTTCCACCACGCTCACGGCAATTTTGCCGCGCGCTCACATTGCGCAGTCCGCTTGTGACTTCCGGGCAACCCCGCCGTCTGCTATCCTCCATGCGTCGCGGCGTTCATCCGGGAACCGAATGAAACGGATGAGGATCGCTGGAACGTAGAGACACCGACCTCAAAGCGGTGAGAACCATGAAAATTGTCCACGGTGATAAGGTGGAGTGGAAGCGCGGCCTTCAGCATCGCGGCGGCACTTTTCACTATCGGCACCTGCTCAATGGAGTGCCCGGCACGCTCGGTAACTTTCAGTTCAACATCGGGCAGCTCGAAGGCGATTTTTCGTCGCCGCGGCACCGGCACAATTTCGATCAGTTCCGCTTTCAGATCGAAGGCACGATGGATTTCGACCGCAACGGCAAAATGACGGCCGGCATGTTTGGATATTTTCCGGAGGGCGCGGCCTACGGCCCGCAAAGCTCCGACGGCCGTTCGGTCACCGCGGTGCTGCAATTCGGCAGCGCCAGCGGCAGCGGGTATCTGTCGCGGGAAGAGGTCGATGAAGGCACCGAGGCGCTGAAGAAAATCGGGTCTTTCACGGGCGGTGTTTTTCGCCGCAACAACGATGTGGAGGGTCGCCGGAACGTAGACGGCTATCAGGCAATTTGGGAGCATATCAACGGCCGGCGCATGGAGTATCCCAAACCGCGTTACCGCGATCCGATCATGGTCGACCCCGCCAACTATGAATGGCTGCCGGTCGCCGGCATGCCGGGCGTGGCGGAGAAGCCGCTCGGCACGTTCACGGAGCGGCACTGCGCGGCAACGCTGGTGAAGCTTGCCGGTGGAGCGATCTACCGCGCCAGAGGACGCAGCGTGTATCTGGTGCTGTCAGGCACCGGCGTCGTGCAAGAGGCGGACTACCGTCCCTACACGGCAATTCACCTCGACGTGCGCGAGGAGACCGACATAGTGGCGCGGGACGAAACCGAGATCGTACGACTGGTGTTGCCGGATCTTTCGGGTCTTCAGGCGCACCAGCCAGCGCACGTCGAGGCTGCCGAATAGGCGCCGCTTGTGCGCGACGTGCTCTCGACCAGTGGAAAGCGGCGGCAGCGCCCGTGCTGCAAACCTGGAAGGCCGCGGTGAAAGCGGCGGGCAGCGATCCTGACGCGGTTCTCAAGGGACTTAAAGACGAACTCGCCGAGTCCAAGTCCGGATTTTGACACCCGGCGGAGCAAAAGCTCGGAGTGCGGCGGCGACTTCGCCGCCATCGCTATTGATGAGGACATGCCATCAAGAGGAAGCCGGCGACGGCTACTCGATCTTCAGGCCGAGCTTCTTGATCAACGTCGCCCATTTGCCTTCCTCGCGATGGATATTGGCGGCGTAGTCTTCGGGGCTGCCGGGCGCGGGTTCGCTGCCCAGCTCGATCAGGCGCTTCTTCATGTCGTCGGACTTCAGGATGGTTTGTAATTCTTTGTTGAGCCGCTCGATGATCGGACGCGGCGTCCCCGCCGGCGCGGCGAGCCCGTAATACTGCACCACTTCGAAACCAGGCAGGCCGGATTCGGCCGACGTCGGCACGTTGGGCAGCGCCGGCGAGGTCACTGCGAGCGCGCGCAGCTGTCCGACCTGAACCTGACTGACCGACGCCGGAATCGTGTTGACGCCGAGCGGCACGTGGTTGCCAAGGAGATCGGTGGTGAGCGGCCCGGTGCCTTTATAGGCGACGACAGTAATATCGACGCCGCCCAGCATATTGAACAGCAAAGCCGCAAAGTAATTAAGCGTCGGCGCCGGCGGTGTGCCGATGGAATATTTTCCCGGATCTTTCTTGGCGAGCGCGATGACGTCGGTCAGCGATGCCACCGGTAAGGACGGATGCGACTCAACGATCATCGGCGTCGAGGCGACGGTCCCGATTGGCGCGAAATCCTTCTCGACATCATAGCCGGCATTGGGGCTGAGGCTTATGCCGGTGAGCAGCATCACGATGGTGTAACCGTCGGGCGGAGATTTTGCTGCGTCGCGCGTGCCGATCATGCCGCCGGCGCCGCCGCAGTTCTCGATCACGACCTGCTGGCCGAGCAGGTCCGAGAGCTTCTGCCCGACGATGCGGCCTATGGCGTCGACGCCACCACCGGCCGGATAGGGCACGATCAGCGTGATTGGGCGGGTCGGATAATCTTTGACGGAATCTTGCGCCGCCGCCGGTTGCGGGGCGGCAAAGGCAAACGCCGCGATCAGGCCAGCCGCCGCCAATCTCGCGAGAATGACACGTTGCAACATTTTGTACTCCTCCCCGCTCGACTATAGCTCCCGCCGCGGCGCATGCGCTACATTGACGCCGCATTTCAGGGAGAGCGCCGTTATGCGGTTCGGTCTATTCGGCAGCGCCACAGCCCGCCATGGCGGACCGGACGTCGATTCCGGCCAAGGCTACCGGCAGTTCATCGACTACAATATCGAGGCCGAGGCGCTGGGCTATCATTCGACCTTTCTGGTCGAGCACCACTTCACCGGCTTCGGCCAGGTATCAGCCAGCCTCGCGCTTCTCACCTGGGTGGCGGCAAAAACCAAAACGCTGCGGCTCGGCACTGCGGTGCTGGTGCTGCCCTGGCACAATCCGGTTCTGCTCGCCGAGCAGGCGGCGACCCTCGATCTTCTCTCCGGCGGGCGGCTCGATTTCGGCGTCGGCAAAGGCTATCGCCACAACGAGTTTGCCGGTTTCTGCGTGCCGATCGAAGAAGCCGACGCGCGGTTCAATGAAACGCTCGACGTCATCGTGAAATCATGGACGTCGAAGCAGCGCTTTTCGCATCACGGCAAATATTGGAATTTCGAGGACATCATTGTCGAACCACCGACGGCGCAAAAGCCGCACCCGCCGATGTGGATGGGCGCCGGCAGCCCGGATTCGATCCGTCAGGTCGCCGCGCGCGGCTATAATCTGTTGCTCGACCAATTCGCCTCGTTCGAAGCGGTGGCCGAGCGGATCGCCGTCTTCAAGGCGGCAGTGGAGGAGCGCGGCCGCGTGTTCGACCCGATGGAGGTCGGCGTCGCGCGCGCCTTCTACGTCGCCAAAAATCAAGCCGACAAAGAGGCCGCGCTGGAGCGGCGGATGGAGGCGCAGCGCCGCCTCGAGGCGATCTCGAAAGCGCCCGACGGCACCAAGAGCAAAGCAAGCATCATGACCTATTCCGACACCCGGGAAGCCAGCGAAGAAAGCGCGCTCTACGGCACGCCGGACGAGATCGCGCAGAAACTGGAAAAGCTGCGGCGGCTGGGCGTCGAATATCTCCTGCTCAACGGCGGCGGGCTGGTGCTCGACAAGGCGAACGACAATTTGAGCCGCTTCGCCCGCGAAGTGATGCCGGCCTTCACGGACGCGGCGCGGGTGCGCGTCGTCGGCACGTAGCGCCTCTCAATGATCGACAAGATCGTACACTCGATGACCGAGGCAATGGCCGGAATCCGCGACGGCTCGGTCGTGTTGATCGGCGGCTTCGGCTCGATCGGCCAGCCCAATGCTCTGATCGCGGGCTTGATCGAACAAGGCGCCAAGGATCTGACGGTGGTCGCCAACAATTCCGGTGTCGGCCATGTCGGCCTGGCCGCACTCCTGGAAACGGGGCGGGTGCGCAAGATTGTCTGTTCGTTTCCGCGCACCGCCGATCCGGTCGTGTTCGAGGCGTTATGGCGCGCCGGCCGCATTGAGCTTGAAATCGTCCCGCAAGGCACGATGGCGGAACGCATGCGCGCCGCGGGCGCCGGCATCCCGGCCTTTTTCACCGCCACGGCCGTCGGCACCAAACTTGCCGAAGGCAAAGAGCAGCGCAAAATCAACGGCCGCGACTATCTGCTGGAGGAAGCGCTCGCCGGCGACGTCGCCCTGGTCGAGGCCTGGGAGGCCGACCGCTGGGGCAACCTGACCTATCGCTCGTCCGCCCGCAATTTCAACCCGGTGATGGCGACAGCGGCGAAGTTGACCATCGTTCAGGCCCAGCACATCGTCGAACTCGGCGCGCTCGATCCGGAAAAAATCGCCACGCCCGGCATCTTCGTCAACCGCGTGCTGCACGTGCCCTATGGCGAACCGACGGTGACGTGAGGATAAATCCGTGAACCTATTGTCCGCCTGCAAGCCATTGACGCGCCGCGAAATCGCCGCGCGCCTGGCGCGCGATATTCCTGAAGGCTGGTATGTCAATCTGGGCATCGGCGCGCCGCTGCAAGTCGCCGACTATGTGCCGGCGGAACGGGAAGTGATCTTTCAGTCCGAGAACGGCGTGCTCGGTATGGGTCCGGCGCCGGAGCCGGACAAGATCAACCGCTGGCTGATCAATGCCGGCAAGCAATACGTCACGCTGCGCACCGGCGGCTCCTACATGCATCATGCCGACAGTTTTGCGCTGATCCGCGGCGGCCATCTGGATCTCTGCGTGCTCGGCGCGTTTCAGGTCGCCGAGAACGGCGACATCGCCAATTGGACGACCTCGGAGAACGATGCAGCGCCCGCCGTGGGCGGCGCCATGGATCTCGCCGCCGGCGCGCGGCGGCTATGGGTTCTGATGGACCACCAGACCAAAACCGGCGACAGCCGGCTCGTACGTCGCTGCAGCTATCCGTTGACCGCGATCGGCTGCGTCACGCGCGTCTATACCAATCTCGCCGTGCTCGACATCGCCGAGGAAGGCTTTGTCGTTCGCGAAATGGTGCCAGGCCTGACGCTCGACGCTTTGCAAAAAGTGACCGACGCGCCGTTGCATCGCGCGAAAATGTGAGCCGGAGAGGAAACGCATATGGAGCAAATCCGCGTTTCCACTTTTGCCGGCCCCGGCGCCAAGCCGGTGATCCGTAGCGTTCCATGGCCGAATATTTCCGGCAATGCCGCGCTGATCAAAATCGGCGCCTGCGGCGTCTGCGGCACCGATCTGCATATCCTCAAGGGTCACTGGCCGAAACCGCTGCCGTGGCCGTTCACGCTCGGCCACGAACTCGGCGGCGTCCTGGTCGAAGTGGGCGCCGGGTTCAAGGAAGATTTCATGGGCAAGCCGCTGACGGTGGGATCGAAGGTCATGATCCCGCCGCTGATGCCGTGCGGCCGTTGCTATTACTGCATCCATTATCCGGAGAGCGCCAACAAGTGCCTCACCCCGGTCTATTACGGCCGCTATCTCGGCTTCGATAAGCCGCCGCATCTGTGGGGCGGCTTCGCGGAATATGTCTATGTCGATCTCGATATGCTGCCCGGCACCAAAATCTACAAATTGCCCGACGACATGCCGCTGCGCCTCGGCGCCTTGTCGGAGCCGTTAACGTCATGCATCCGCGCGTTTAACCGCGCGACGCGCGCCGGCGGATTCAAATGGGGCGATACCGTCGTCATCCAGGGCTCCGGCCCAATCGGGATTCTTGCGGTGGCGGCGGCGCAGGAAATGGGCGCCGGCCGGGTGATCTGCGTCGGCGCGCCGGAGACGCCGCGGCTGCAACTCGCCCGAAAATTCGGCGCCCAAGCGACCGTGAATATCGAGGAGTTCAAGGCGCCGGACGAACGCATCAAGCGCGTGCGCGACATCGTCGGCGGCTTCGGCGCCGACCTAGTGATGGATTGCTCGGGCCATCCGAGCGCCGGTCCCGAGGGCATCGAGTTTTTGCGCGACGGCGGCACTTATGTCGAAATGGGCCAGTTCACCGACGCCGGCTCGATCATGACTTCATGGCACCGCTTCTGCACCAAGGACCTCAATTTGCTCGGCTCATGGGGCTTCACCGGCAACGATCTGCCGCTCGGCGTCGACATGCTCCACCGTGCGCGCGCCAAATACCCTTGGTTCGATATGCAGACGCTGTATCCTTTTTCCGAGGACGGTATCGGCCGCGCGGTCGCCGACGCCATCGCGATGAAAACGGTAAAGTCCACCATCGTGCCGTGGCCGGAGCTGATCCAGTGAGCGAGCATCCGGAAACACCAATGACGCGCGCGCTGAGAAACGTGACCTTCGTCTATGTGCCGCGGGAGGACCGCGTCCTCATCGCGATCAATGCCGGAACTCCCGAAGCCTGGTCGTGCTGGCTGACGCGCCGGCTTGCGCTGGCTTTGTTGGAACGCGCGACCGAACACGTCACCAGTCACTCAAATCTGGCGCAACGCGCGCCCGCCGAGCTGCGCGGCGACATGATCGCGTTCGAACGCGACGCCGCCATCGCCAAGACCGCAGGGTCGATGTCGAACACCCCGGGCGCCGTGCTGACAGCGACTGCCGCCGCGGCAGAGCTTGCCGACCGACTGACGATCGCGCCGCACGGGGACGGCTACCGCTTGGAAATACGCGGACAAAACGATGAAGGGGCGGCCGGCGTGCTCAAACGCGACGAGCTGCAGCGTTTGTTGCAGATGCTGCAGGTTGAGATTGGCAAGGCTGGCTGGCTGGCGGCGCCGGCGAAACCACAAGCTGCCCCCGCTCCCGCTGCCCCGGACAGCAAACCAGCGCGCCACTGAAACGATTGTGCCAATAAAGCGGCCGCGCCAAAATGGCGTTGGCACCTTCGCCGCGATGTCCTAACTTCGATTATTCCAGCAAAAGCACAGGGAGCGCGCCAATGGCAACTTACACATGGGATCATATTCACCTTCGCACCACCAATCCCGAGGCTATGGCGCAGTGGTTCGAAAAAATGCTCGGCGCCCAAGTGGTGCGCTCCGTGCAGGAAGGCAAGCCGCGCATCGATCTGAAGCTCGGCGGCGCCAACATCTTTATCGCCCCCGTGGCGGAGGGCGATGGAACGCACACAGCCCCGACCATACCGTATCGCGGGCTCGATCATTTCGGCCTTGCGGTGAGCGGCATCGATGCGATCGCCGCCGATCTCAAGAAGAAGGGCGTCGAGTTCACGCGTGAGCCGACGACGGTGCGGCCGGGCGTGCGCGTTTGCTTTATCCGCGCGCCGGAAGGCGTTTCGATCGAACTGTTGGACCGCGCCAATACATAGCGCTCAAGGAGCCGCCAGGTATCGGTAGCGTGCCTGACAGCGCAAATCGCGCCGATACCTTGATTGAGCATGATCTTTTCCGAAAACCGGTATCCACTTTTCGGGATCATGCTCTAATTGACTACGACAGGCGTCGAGACCTTCACGCGATTATATAAATCGGCGATATCGTCATTGGCCAGGCGAATGCAACCGAAAGCAACGGTACTGCCGATTGTCTTCGGCGCATTGGTGCCGTGAATCCGCGAAGCGCCGTCGTCGAGCGCCAACAGGCGTGCGCCGAGCGGATTGCCGGGCCCGCCGGGCATCATTGGCGGATTGCGGTCGAGCAGATTCGGCGGCGGTTGCCATTGCGGCCATTGCGTCATGCTCGCAACGTGCCGCAATCCGGCGAGGTCGGTGCATTGCCGGCCCAGCGCGACGCCGTAGCGCAGTGCGACATTGTTGGGCTGAATCAGATAGAGAAAGTGCTGCGCCTTATCGATGATGATCGTGCCGACCGGCTGCAAGGTACGATAGAAGGTGGGCTGGCGGCGGAACACGTAAGCGATGTCGGGATCGGAATTGCCGCCATCCACGCCCGGCGCAAGATCGCTGTCGGCTGCGGCCTTGCGTTCTGGCGACGGCAGGAATTTGTTTTGCGCTTCGGTTTTGACAGGCGGCGGTGCGGATTTTTGCGCCGTCGCGACCCAGTACACGTACCCGCCGGCGCCAAGCGCCGCAGCGAGAACGGCGGCAATGACGAAGGCCGATCGGCTCAATCGCGACGGCGCGGCGATCAGCCCCTGTTCGTGCGCGGTCCGGGGCTCGCCGGTGACGTCGCCAAATCGATCATGGGTTCGCGCGTCGGGCGCAATCGTGCCGTCTTCGCCCCACGACAATTCCGCTTCGATGCGTTCGATGGCAGCTTCCAGCGCCGCTTCTTCGGCCGCGATCGCGGCCAATGGCGGCGGTGGATTGAGCGTGCGCAACCGGCTCGCCAACATGCGACGCGCGCGGTCATAAATGCCGCGCCGCCACCGCGCGTCGCCGGCATCGGGCGCGGTCACTGCACGCGACAACATCGAATAATAATCGACCATCGTGATCGCTGGGCCTAAACCCCGATTTATTTACGCATGATCTTATCAAAAAGAAGCCGACCGCTTTTGCGGATCATGCGCATCGTAAAAACTCTATCACGCGCGCATTCGTTAAGTCTTCTGTCCGCAGGTCGACCGCAACGTCCCAATAAATCTGAACGCGGCAGGCACTCTTCCAGACAGCCGCCGTCACGCTCGGCATGATCAGCCCTTGATCTGCCGGCCGGCGCGCGCGTCGGCGATCAGCGCCGAAAACGCAGCGAGCGTGGCTTTGGCCGAATTGAAATAGGTGTCCGTTTGGGCATCGAGCCATTTCTCGCCATAACCGATCGCGGTGTGGGCGAGCCGCACCCGGCCGTCGAGCCAAGGCCCGCCGCCGAAACCGCCGATCACCGGAATTTTCACCGCTGCGACCACGGCGGCGCCGGCAACCGGTCCGGAATTGGTGAAATCGAGGAGGCTGGCGCCGACGGCCTCGAGCAGCTCTGCCTCCGCGACGAGTTTCGCCGCCGCTTCGCCGCTCGCCCGTGCCGCGGGCGAATTCTGCGCGCTGTAGGGAATGCCGTATTTGACGGCGGTTTGCGGCGTGAGCCCGAACTGCGCGAACACCGGAATGCCGTCGCCGACCAAGGCGCGCACGACATCGGGATATTCGGCGGCGGCATCGACTTTTATCATATCGGCGCCGCCTTCTTTGATCAGGCGGAACGCCGCGGCGCGCGCAGTGTCGATACCTTGTTGCGCCGGACCGAAGGGCATGTCGCAACTGACCAGTGCGCGTTCGACGCCCCGGCGTACGGCCTTGCAACAAATGGCCATCTCGTCGAGCGTGACGTCGAGCACATCGGCGCGGCCCCACAGATTGACGCCAACCGAGTCGCCGACCGACACAAAATCGAAACCGGCGCGGTCGGCGATGCGCGCCAGCTGATAATCCCAGGCGACCACGCCGACGCTCTTTTTTCCCTCGCGCTTCATCTGCTGGAGCGCCGCGATGGTGACCTTGGCCGACATGCTGCCTCGTTGCCCCCGGTGACGGTCATTGTTTTAGCACGGCGGTCCGTTCGGCAAATATACGTCCCAAGCGCGGCGCGGCACCAAGGTCGATTGTCAAGAAGGCTGAATTCGCGAAGGTCCGGGAACGGCGTGCAGCGTTTTACGCTGCACTGTGTCCGCGGCACGTTCGCAGCCGCTATTGCGGGATATTCGCGACCGAGGGCTTGAGCTTGGCCGGCGGTTTCGGCTTCGCGGCGGGGCTGTCGGCTTTGAGCTCGGGAGGCGGACTGGCCGCGAGCGCCGACGCCGACATCGGCGTCCATGGTCGTGCGCCGGCCGCGCTTTTGCCGTCTGCCCGCTTGCCGTCGAGCTTCGCTGCCGGCTTCGCCGCCTTATGTTCTGCGGGCTTCCCGGCGACCGGCTTGTGCTTTGCTCGCTTCTTGACGGGCTCCAAGGCAATCTCCGCCTCGAGCTTGGCGATTTCCGCCTCGCTGCGCGTCGGACCGGTATAGACGACGACCGGCGTCACCGGGCCAGCATCCAACAGCAGGTTGTTCGCATTCGGCGCGCGCAGCGCCGACAAGATGAGGGAAAATTTCGGGCCGGAGTCGGCGCTGTTGCCGGTATCGCCGATGTTTTCGAGGTCGGCATCGGGATCGTCTTCTTCCGTAGCTGGATGCCGGCGATGCCGTCCGCACATTTGATCCGTCAAATCGGGCGGCGCCGCGTCGACCGGCGGCAGCGCGTTGACCGGGCCGAGCGAAGGTATCAGCCACGACAACGGACCCTGATTAAATCCGTATTGCAGCAGCTGGGCCGCTTTCACGGCCCGTTCGCCGGACGACGGCGCGCCGAGCACGACGGCGATAAATCGCTTGTTGTCGCGCTCCGCGGTGGCCACAAGGTTGAAGCCCGACGCGCACACGAAGCCTGTCTTCATACCGTCGGCGCCCGGATAGCGGCCGAGCAGCGGATTATAATTGCGGACGATGCGCCGGCGATATTTGATTGCCGGAATATGCCAGTAGGAACTGTATTCCGGAAAATCGTGAATGAGCGCGCGAGCGAGAATGGCGAGATCGCGCGCCGAAGTAATCTGGTTGTCGTCCGGCAGGCCGTTTGGATTGACGTAATTGGTTTCCGTCATGCCCAGGCGATGCGCAGTGTCGGTCATTTCCGCAGCAAACTGTTCAACCGTACCGCCAAGTCCTTCGGCGAGCATGACCGCCATGTCGTTTGCCGATTTCACCATCATCATCTTGAGCGCATTGTCGACGGTGACTTGCGTGCCGGGCGCAAAGCCCATCTTGGTGGGCGACTGTATGGCCGCATTCGTCGACACCGTGAACAACGTGTCGGGCGTAATGCGCTGGTCGCGCAAGGCGCTCAGCGTCAGATAAAGCGTCATCAGCTTGGTGGTGGAGGCGGGATGCCACGGATAGGCCGCGTTGTCGGCGCGCAAGACCTTTCCGGAATCGGCATCGACAAGAATAAACGCCTCGGCCCGCGCCGGCGTTATCGACGCCACGGTGCAGAGGCCGATTGCCCCGAACGCGATGAAACTTAGGACAAGACCGAGCAGCGGCGCCCGGAACGAATTCGTACAATCCACGTGTCGCGGTCCGTTCGGTTGGTCGGCACAATTCAAGGTCGATGGGGTCGCGAAGATTTCACGCTGTTCACGAGGCGCGCGAGCGCATGACTATGTAAACCGAAGCCGGGCTCGAAGGCAAAGGCGAATAGCGCTATCCTTAAGAGCAATGTGAATTGGCCGGAAAAGCGTCGAAAGTTCGGCAACGTAGGAAACCCGCGGAGCAATGGAGGAATTATGACCGCCTGCATCGTTGGATGGGCGCATACGCCGTTCGGCAAGCTTAACGGCGAAACCGTCGAAAGCCTGGTCGTGCGGGTCGCCACCGAGGCCCTCGCCGATGCCGCGATTGCGGCGAAGGATGTCGACGAAATCGTGCTCGGCCACTTCAACGCCGGCTTCTCGGCGCAGGACTTCACCGCGTCGCTGGTGTTGCAGGCGTCGCCCGATCTGCGTTTCAAGCGCGCCACGCGCGTGGAGAATGCCTGCGCCACCGGCTCCGCCGCCGTGCATCAGGGACTGATATCGATTGCCGCGGGTTCTGCGAGGATCGTGCTCGTGGTCGGCGTCGAGCAAATGACGACAACGCCGCCGGCGGAGATCGGCCGCAATCTCCTCAAAGCGTCCTATGTGCGCGAGGAAGCCGACATCGACGGCGGCTTCGCCGGCATTTTCGGCAAGATCGCCGCGCTTTATTTCCAGCGCTGGGGCGATCAGTCCGATGCGCTCGCCCGCATCGCCGCCAAGAACCACAAGAACGGCGTCGGCAATCCCTATGCGCAAATCCGCAAAGACCTCGGCTACGACTTTTGCCGCGCCGAAAGCGATAAGAATCCGCTGGTCGCCGGTCCGCTCAAACGCACCGACTGTTCGCTGGTGTCGGACGGCGCCGCGGCCATCGTGCTCGCCGACGTCGAGACCGCGCTCAAGCTCGACAAGGCGATCGTGTTCCGCGCCGCGCAGCACGTGCAGGATTTTCTGCCGATGTCGCGGCGCGACATTCTCAAATTCGAAGGCTGCGCCGTGGCGTGGCAGCGCGCGCTGCAACAGGCCGGCATCGGGCTGCAGGACCTGTCTTTCGCCGAGGTGCACGACTGCTTCACCATCGCCGAATTGATCGAATATGAGGCGATGGGGCTCGTGCCCGAAGGCCAAGGCGCGCGCGCCATCGCCGAGGGCCTCGTCGCCAAGGACGGCGCGTTGCCAATCAATCCGTCCGGCGGATTAAAGGCCAAGGGTCATCCGATCGGCGCCACCGGCGTATCGATGCATGCGCTGACCTCGATGCAGCTCACCGGCCGTGCCGGCGACATGCAGATCAAGGACGCCAAGCTCGGCGGCATTTTCAACATGGGCGGCACCGCGGTCGCCAATTACGTGAGTATTTTGGAGCGGCTGCGGTGACTACCCTCTCCCCTCGAAGTCGAGCGAAGCGAGACTGAGCCGGGTGAAGGGGCGGCACGCTCCGACCCCTCACCCGCCTCGCTCACTCAGGTTCGCTCGGCACCCTCTCCGGCAAGGGGAGAGGGACAGCAAACTGCGCTTCCACGAGCTCGGTGAAAAAACCGCCGCGGCGCTGAAGCTCGTCGAACGTGCCGGTCTCGACGATGCGCCCCTGCCGGAATACCAGAATGCGGGTCGCGTCGCGGATCGTCGCCAGCCGGTGCGCGATGACGAAGGTGGTTCGCCCCTTCATCACTTCGTCAAGCGCGAGATGAACCCGCGCCTCGGTGAGCGGATCGAGCGCGCTCGTCGCCTCGTCGAGAATGAGGATCGGCGGGTCCTTGAGCAGAGCACGCGCGATCGCCAAGCGCTGGCGCTCGCCGCCGGATAGAAGCCGGCCGCGCTCGCCGACGCGCGCTTCCAGGCCGTCGGGATTGCGACCGATGAATTCGGCGGCCTGCGCCCGCGCCGCGGCGTCGTGCAGTTCGGCGTCGGTGGCGTCCGGCTTGCCGACGCGCAGATTTTCCGCGATCGAACGATTGAACAGCAGCGTCTCCTGGAACACCACGCCGATATTGTGGCGCAGCCCGGACAGCGTGAAGCTGCGGATGTCTGCGCCATCGATCGAAATCACGCCCGATTGCGGATCGAAGGCGCGATAGAGCAGCGCCAGCGCGGTGGATTTGCCGCTGCCAGTCGGGCCGACCAGCGCCACGCGGTCGCCGGGCAGCGCAGTGAAATTCAAATCCGCTACCGCGGGCCGCTTGCCGTCGTAGGAAAACGACACGTTCTTGAACTCGACCAGGCCGCGCACGCGGCCGGGATCGGTCGCGGCCGGCCGGTCGCGCACCGCCGGCACGGTGTCGAGCACGCCGAAGAAATCGGCGAGTTTTGGTGCATCCATAAACAGACGATTGGAGAAGCTGACCGCCTGCTCCAGCCGCGCGATCAACATCGCCGCAATAGCCATGAAGCTGACGACCTGGCCGACCGAAGCCAAGCCAACAAGCTTGAGATAGGTCCCGACCAAGAGGATGACGAGCAAAGTGAGCGTGGTGCCGGCCCGCGTCAGCACGGTTGCGATCGCCCACCACGACAGCACCGGCATCTGCGCGCGCAACAGCGAATTCACCACGGTCTTTAATCCCGACACTTCCAGCTCGACGCGGGCATAGCTCTGCACCAGCGCGACATTGCCAAGCGCGTCGGCCGCGGTCTCGGCGAGGTTGGAATAATGCCGCTCCACATCGCGCTGCAGTGCAAAGGATTTGTGGATGACGAAGGCGGTGAAAACCGTGAACGCCAAGCACAACACGATCAGCGGCAAAGCGAGCCGCCAGTTCAAGACGAGCGAGGCCGGCAGCAGCAAAGCGATGAAGACGAACGCGGCGAAATGCTCGCGGAAGAACGACAGCCAGAGCCACCATAGCGTGTCGGTGCCGGTGAGCATGATTTTCATCTGCCGGCCGGAATGCGCGCCGGCATGGTAGGCAAGCGGCAGCTGCAGCACGTGCTCGAAATAATCTGCCAGCACCATGTTGCGACGATGGTGCGAAAGCCGGTCGGCATACCAGGCGACGAGCGTGGCGGCGACGATGACGAACAGTCCGAAACCGACCCAGGCGCCGACGAGCGGCACGAGCGACCGCGCCGCCGCTCCGACGCTTGCGGGCAGCGTGCCGGACAAGGCGTCGACGATGCGGCCGAACAGCACCGGCTCGACGAACTGCGCCGCGGCCAGCGCGATGTTGGCGAGCGCCAGCATCACGGCGAGCCGGGCGTCGTGGCGCAGCAAGCCGAGAACGCGAAAATAAATGCGAACGAACGACATGATGCGGTTTTAGCGCCGAAAGGCGAAAGGACAACTAGCGGGTTCCCGCCAGCTGCCCGGGGGCATTGCCACGAACTTGACAAGGCATTTAGCGCACAGTATTAAACCAATCGGTTATTTAACTTAATAGTGAAATGAGCCTCGATAACACTTTCTCGGCCCTTTCCGACCCGACCCGCCGCGCCATCCTGGCGCGGCTGGCGCTGGGCGAGACCTCGGTGACGGAACTGGCGAAACCGTTCGCCATGAGCCTTCCCGCCGTGTCGAAGCATCTCAAGGTGCTGGAGCGCGCCGGGCTCATTGCGCGCACGCGCGAGGCGCAGTGGCGGCCCTGCCGCATCGAGCCGCGCGCACTCAAAGACATCGACGATTGGCTGCAACACTATCGCCGCTTTTACGACGAGAGTTTCGAACGGCTCGACGATTATCTGAAGAAGCTGCAAGCCAAAGACGACAAAGCGGATGACAACAAAGATGCCGACGATGACCGCACCGAATAGCCTCGATCTCGACAGTAAGGAATATGGCGCCGACACGGGTCTCGTTCAGACCATGGCGCGTCTTGCCGAATATGTGGCAGCAATGGCGTCACGCTAACAGGAGAGTTCCATGCAAGTTCAACCGTATCTGTCATTCGAAGGCCACTGCGACGAAGCCATCGAGTTCTACAAGAAAGCCATCGGCGCCAAGGTCGAGATGCTCATGCGCTTCAAGGAGGCTCCCGACCAATCAATGATCACCCCGGGCAGCGCCGACAAAGTGATGCATGCGTCGCTTCGCGCGGGCGACGCCACCATCCTGATGTCGGACGGCCGCTGTACCGGAAGCCCGAATTTTCACGGCATTGCGCTTGCACTTAGCGCGTCGACCGATGCGGATGCCGAGCGCATCTTCAATGCACTCGCCGAGGGCGGCAAAGTGAACATGCCGATAGCGAAAACGTTCTTCTCGTCCCGCTTTGGCATGCTGTCCGACAAATTCGGCGTCGGCTGGATGGTGCTCGTCGGGCAGTGACGCGATAGCCGCGTCTTTCGGGGAAACGACCATGGCGAGCATTAAACAAAAGATCGCCCCGTGCCTGTGGTTCGACAGCGAAGCCGAAGACGCGGCGAAATTTTACACTTCGATCTTTGCCAACTCGCGCATCAACAAGATCAGCCGCTACGGCAAAGCCGGCCGCGACGTGCACGGCAAAGAGCCGGGCTCGGTGCTGACCGTCGAATTCGAGATAGAAGGACAGACTTTTACCGCGCTCAACGGCGGGCCGCACTTCAAATTCAACGAGGCGGTGTCGTTCCAGGTGTTTTGCGATAGCCAACAGGAGATCGACTACTTCTGGAGCAAGCTCACCGCCTCCGGGCAGGAGAGCCAATGCGGTTGGCTCAAGGACAAATACGGCCTCTCTTGGCAGATCGTGCCTTCCATTCTGCCGAAGCTATTGACCGACGCCGACGGCGCCAAGTCGGAGCGCGTGATGGCGGCGCTAATGAAGATGAAAAAGTTCGACCTTGCCGCGCTCCAGCACGCGCATGCCGGCTGAAAGGATTGAGGAAGGAATGACCGTTCAAACCAAATCGCTCGCCGAGCGAGAAATTACCATCACCCGCATTTTTGATGCGCCGCGGGCGCTGGTGTTCAAGGCCTGGACCGGCCCCGCAATGCTGGCGCAATGGTGGGGGCCGAAGGGCTTCACCAATCCGGTTTGCGAGATCGATGCCCGCGTCGAATCCGCATCCATATGCGCGCCCCCGACGGCGCCATCTATCCGATGGGTGGCGAAATCCGCGAAATCGTCGAGCCCGAGCGGCTGGTCTTCACCAACAATGCGCTGGATGATGCCGGCAATCACATCATCGAAGGGCTCACCACGGTTACCTTTGCCGACGAGGGCGGCAAAACCAGGCTGACATTGCACACCCGCGGCAGTGCGATGGTCGAGAAGGCCGTCGCCTATCTGCAAGGCATGGAGATGGGCTGGACGATGAGCATCGACAAATTGCAGGCCTTGCTAGCGCGCGGCAAATAGCCTTCCCCCACCTTCGCGGGGAAGGATAAATTGCCGGCATGGACGCACCTGACAGCGGGGTGCCACCGTTCCAAGCTCGGTTTGCGCCGCCCGACGAGGACATGGCGGCAAGCCTCCTCGCCGGCGCTAGCCGCGACCGCGCCGCGGAGAGCCGCATCGATGGCCGCGCGCGGCGGCTTATCGAGGCCATCCGGCGCAGAACAACCGGCCTCGGCGGCGTCGAAGATTTTTTGCACGCTTATTCGCTGTCGACCAAGGAGGGGCTGGCGCTCATGGTGCTGGCCGAGGCGCTCCTTCGCGTGCCCGACACCGCGACCGCAGACCGCCTGATCGAAGACAAGCTCGCCGCCGGCCGCTGGCTCGACGGCGACGTCAAATCGACCGCGATTCTGGTCTCGGCTTCGGCCTGGACGCTCGGCATCGCCGCCCGCATCATTCATCCGGGCGAGACGCCAGAGACCATTCTTGACAATCTGGTGCGCCGCCTCGGCCTGCCGGCGATGCGCGCGGCGACGCGGCAAGCGATGCGGCTCCTCGGCTCGCATTTCGTCATCGGACAAAACATCGCCGACGCGATCGACCGCGCCCGCGGTCATGCGAACTTCCGCTATTCGTTCGATATGCTCGGCGAGGCCGCGCGCACCGGCGCCGATGCCGAAAAATATTTTGACGCCTATGCCGCCGCGATCGAAGCGATCGGCGCCAATGCCGGTAATGCGCCGCTGCCGCGCCGCCCCGGCATTTCGGTCAAGCTCTCGGCGCTGCATCCGCGCTACGAGGCGATTTCGCGCGACCGGGTGCTCGACGAGCTGACGCCGCGCCTCCTCGATCTCGCGCGGCTCGCCAAGGAGCACGATCTCCAGTTCACCGTCGACGCCGAGGAAGCGGATCGCCTCGAACTGTCGCTGGAGATTATCGGCGCCGTTCTTGACGATGGGTCGCTCGGCGGCTGGGACGGATTTGGGCTCGCGGTGCAAGCCTACCAGAAACGCGCTTTGGCGGCGATCGGCTGGATCGAGGACGCCGCGGCGGCAAAGAAACTCAGACTGACGGTCCGGTTGGTCAAGGGCGCCTATTGGGACACCGAGATCAAGCGCGCCCAGGAGCGCGGGCTGCCCGACTATCCGGTGTTCACGCGCAAGGCCATGACCGATCTCTGCTACATGGCTTGCGTGAAGAAGCTCCTTGGCACCCGCGCGCGATTATTTCCGCAATTCGCCACCCATAACGCACTTACCGTCGCCAGCGTCATCGAGGATGCCGACGGCATCGAGGGTTACGAATTCCAGCGTCTCTACGGCATGGGCGAAGCGCTCTACGATGCGCTCGTTGCCGAATTTCCCGACGCCGCCTGCCGCATCTATGCCCCGGTCGGGGACAATCGCGATCTCCTCGCTTATCTGGTGCGGCGGCTCCTTGAGAACGGCGCCAATTCCTCGTTCGTGTCGGCTGCCGCCGATCCGAATGTGCCGATCGCGGAGATCCTGCGCCGGCCGCAAAGCTTGATCGCCGACGCGAGCGCGGCGCGCAATCGGAAAATCCCGCTGCCGCGCGATCTTTATCGGCCCGAGCGGCAGAATTCGGCCGGCATCGAATTCGGCGAGCGCGCAAGTCTCGACGCGCTGTTGGGCGAAGTTCGCGACGGCGTCACGGAGGGCACGGAAGCCGCGCCGCTTGTCGATGGCGTCGCGCTCGCCGGCATCGAGCGCGTCGTGCACTCGCCGATCGACGGCGGCGCCATCGGCCTGGTGCGCGAGGCCGACGAGGCGATCGTTCGCGCCGCAGTGGCCGCCGCCGCCGCGGGCTTTGCGGCCTGGACGGCAACGCCGGTCGATGCGCGCGCCGCGGCGCTCGAACGCGCCGCTGACCGGCTCGAGGTCAATCGCGGCCGGCTTCTTGCGTTGTTGCAGAACGAGGCCGGCAAGACGCTCGACGACGCGCTCGCCGAGCTTCGCGAGGCGGTCGATTATTGCCGCTATTACGCCGCGCAGGCGCGCAGCACGCTGATGCCCCAGGCGATGCCGGGTCCGACCGGCGAGAGCAACGAACTGCGCTACCGCGGCCGCGGCGTGTTTGCTTGCATCAGCCCGTGGAATTTTCCGCTTGCCATTTTCCTCGGCCAGGTCAGCGCAGCGCTGGTCGCGGGCAACACGATCGTCGCCAAGCCCGCCGAACAGACTCCGCTCGTCGCGGCCCTTGGCGTCGCGCTCTTGCATGAGTTCAGGCGTGCCGAAAAGCGCGCTGCATCTTATCCCCGGCGACGGCGCCGTCGGCGCGCTGCTGGTGGCCGATCCGAGCATCGCCGGCGTCGTCTTTACCGGATCGACCGAGGCCGGCCGTTCGATCAATCGTGCGCTCGCCGCAAAAGCCGGACCGATCGTCCCGCTCATTGCCGAGACCGGCGGCATCAATGCCATGATCGTCGATGCGACGGCGTTGCCCGAACAGGTCAGCGACGATGTCATCGCGTCGGCGTTCCGCTCAGCGGGCCAGCGCTGCTCGGCGCTGCGGCTGCTTTGCCTGCAAGACGACGTCGCCGACCGCATGCTCGACATGCTGATCGGCGCGACGCGCGAGTTGAGGCTCGGCGATCCGCGCGACATCGCCACGCATGTCGGGCCGGTGATCGATGCCGAGGCCAAGGCCAAACTCGAGAGCTGGATCGCCGGGATGGAGCGCGCCGGCCGGGTGCGCTTCCGCTGGGACCGCGACAATGCACTGCCGGTCGCGGGCATCTATGCCGCGCCGGCGATAATCGAACTCGACCGGGCCCGCGACCTTAAGGAAGAAGTATTCGGGCCGGTGCTCCACGTCGTGCGCTGGCGCGCCGCCGAGCTGGACGCGCTCCTTGACGACATCGCCGCAAACGGCACGGCGCTGACGCTCGGCGTGCATTCGCGCATCGATCTGACGGTCGAGCGCATCGCCGCGCGACTGCCGCACGGCAATATCTACGTCAATCGCAGCATGATCGGCGCCGTCGTCGGCACCCAGCCGTTTGGCGGCACGCTCCTGTCCGGCACCGGGCCCAAGGCGGGCGGCCCGAACTACCTGCGCCGCTTCGCGACCGAGCAGGTGGTCACGGTTAACACGGCCGCCGCCGGCGGCAATGCGGACCTGTTGGCTAAGGATGAGTGAAGGCCCTGCCCGGTCTAACCCCTTACGGCCGAAGGAATTAACACAATCGCGACAAGATCGCGGTATTCTGATGAAACATGAGTGATTCGATTTCACGGCTCTACCAGGCCGCACTGGCCTGCCGGCATGACGATCCGTCGACCTCGCGGACGGCGCGGCTGTTGCGCGCGGGCCGCAGCAAGATGGCGAAGAAGCTCGCCGAGGAGGCGGTCGAGGTCGTAATCGACGCCATGCATGGCGACCGCGATGCGGTGGTCAAGGAAAGCGCCGATCTACTTTATAATCTTGTCGTGCTGTGGGTCGCCACGGGCATCCGCCCGGACGACATCTGGAAAGAGATGGACCGCCGCGAGCGGCTCCTCGGCATCGCCGAGAAGGTTCCCAAGAAGCTGCCGGAAAATTTTCCGCGGCGCAAAATCGTCATGCTTGAGGGCCGCCGCGCACGCAAGCGGCGCTGAGCGGCTCCCCCCATTTCCTACTGAACAATGGTTGACCAGCTCATTTCGGCGGTCGTGTCCTGGATCGTCGAGGTGATTTCCGCCGCCGGCTATTTCGGCGTCGTGGCTCTCATGGCCATCGAGTTCGGCATGCATTCCATTGCCCTCCGAGGCGATCATGCCGTTCGCTGGCTATCTCGCGTCCATTGGGCGATTTAGCTTGGTCGGCGCGGCGACGATGGGCGCGCTCGGCTGCAATGTCGGCTCGACCGTCGCCTATTACGTGGCTGCTACGGGAGGCCGCAAGGCATTCGAACGCTGGGGCGCCTACATTCTGGTGCGGCCTCACGAGATCGATCGCGCGGAACGGTTTTTCGCCAGCTACGGCTCCGTCACGGTTTTCATCGGCCGGCTGCTTCCGGTGGTGCGAACCTTCATTGCCTTTCCGGCCGGGCTGGCGCGGATGCCGATGGCAAAATTCCAGATCTATACCTTTCTCGGCTCGTGGCCGTGGTGCTTCGGGCTCGCCTATTTGGGTTATGTGCTGGGTGCGCGCTGGAACAGCGACCCGACCTTTCGCAGGCTTTTCCATGAATTTGACGGCCTCGTTGTCGCACTCGTCTTGGCCGGATTTGCCTGGTTCGTTTGGTCAAGATGGCGCGAGAACAGCGGTCGCGGACCATAAAGAGGTGCGGCTCCTGACGAGGATTGGGCTATTGGCGGACCCGACATGTTCGTCCTTAGAATTGGTCTTGTCGCCGTATTGCGGATATTCTGACCACGTTGACGCCTAATTTGGTGGCCAGATTCGTCAGTGCGCCTGAAAGTCGCTGATGAGCGTCGGGCCTAAGAGGGTCGGCCCCAAATTTTGGCCATGACGGACTGGCCGTGACACCACGCAATTCAAACCCAGCCCATGAGTCCCCAACCCGCGCGGCAGCGACAGCATTGTCGCGCGCCGTGCCGTGGCTCATTGCGGCAGCGGTGGCCGCGGCAGCGGCGGGGACTGCGCTCGCTCAAACGGACAGCAAAACGGGTCCGGCGCCTGCCGCGGGCGCGGCGAGCGGGCAGCAAGCGTCGCCGCCGTCGCCCGCATCTTTGGCCGTTGCCCTGCCGCCACAACCGCCGCCGCCCGCGCAGCCCACCGAGCAACGCGGTTTCCTCAACGGCTTCGGCAATTGGTGGAAACAATCCGTTGCCGACTTCAAGGCCAAGATGAAGGAGCAGCAGACCAAGATCGATGAGCTCAACAAGCAGTCGGCCGATGCTGCCAAGGATGCCGCCGCCGCAACCCAGCAGGCCATGAAGAACGCCGCCGACGCCATGCGGCCGTCTCACGTGATCGAAATCCAGCTCACCTGCCCGATTGCCGGCAACGGCGCCGCCGACTGTGCCACAGCGGCGACCAATGCGTGCAAGACCAAGGGCTTCAATGCCGGCCAGCCGCTCGACGTTCGCACCGCGGAAAAATGCGCCGATTCGCTTTGGGTCTCGGGACGCAATCCAATGCCCGCCGATTGCCCGGTGGAAACCGTACTGTTACGCGCCGCATGTCAGTAGGACCGCTGCCGCCGTACGGCACGCCCTTGCAAATGTGCTAAGTGTCTTGGCCCGTAGCTCTTCGCGGCTCGCGGAGCTTGCCATCGGGCCGGCCACTTCGGGCCGGACTTGTCGGCTCGCGCTTGGCGATGACGGTAACAAAGCTTGGCTCGTAATGGGGGTAACCGGTCATGATGTCCGACGCCGATCGCAAAAAAGCCGCCGATATTCTGATGCGGGCGGAGAAAGAACGTAAGCAAGCCGTCCAGCTCACCAAGACCTGGCCCGACATCGCCATGGAAGACGCCTATGCGATCTCGACCGAGGTCGCCAATCGCAAGATCGCGGCCGGCGCAAAGCTCATCGGGCATAAAGTCGGTCTGACGTCGAAGGCGATGCAACGCTCCTCGCAGATCGACGAGCCGGACTACGGCCACCTCCTCGACAACATGATGATCGCCGACGGCGCGCGCATTCCGCACGAGAACTTTTGTCTGCCGCGCGTCGAGGTCGAGCTGGCTTTTGTGCTCGGCAAACCATTGCGCGGCCCCGGCGTCGGTTTGACCGACGTGCTGCGCGCCACCGAATACGTCGTGCCGGCGATCGAGATCGTCGATGCGCGGTTGCAGGACCCACGCAAAATCTTCGACACCGTGTCCGATAATGGCGCCGCGGCTGGCATCGTCGTCGGCGGCCGGCCGGTGGGCCCGCTCGAAGTCGACCTGCGCTGGGTCGGCGGCATCATGTACCGCAACTCGGAAATCGAGGAGACCGGCATCGCCGCCGGCGTGCTCGGCCATCCCGCGCTTGGCGTCGCCTGGCTCGCCAACAAACTCGGCCAGCACGGCGTCACGCTTGAAGTCGGCCATCTGGTGCTCGCCGGCTCCTTCACGCGCGTGGTGTTCGCGCGAAAGGGCGATACGCTGCATGCCGATTTCGGCCAGCTCGGCGGCATCGCGGTACAGTTCGTCTAACCGCAAAAAGATACTGGGGGGGAACCATGAGCACGAGCGACGCCGTCACCGACGGCAGCGGAACCATCAATGATGTCGTGGCGCGGATCGAGCGGCTGCCGGTCTCGTGGTGGCACATCAAGGCTCGCATCATCATCGGCGTTGCGACGTTCTTCGACGCCTTCGATGCACTCGCCATTGCGTTCGTTCTGCCGGTACTGGTGCCGGCGTGGAAACTTGCCGGCCCGCAAATTGGATTGCTCATTTCAGCCGGCTATCTCGGCCAGCTGTGCGGGGCACTGTTCTTCGGCTGGATCGCCGAGCGGTATGGACGCATCAGGGCGATGTTTTGGTCGATCCTGATCTTCGCCGTGATGAGCCTCGCCTGCGCCTTTGCCTGGGATTATCATTCGCTCATTAGCGCACGCATCATTCAAGGTTTCGGTCTCGGCGGCGAAGTTCCGGTCGCCGCGACCTATATCAGCGAGCTCGCTCGCGCCAAAGGCCGCGGCCGCTTCGTCCTGCTCTACGAACTTGTTTTCCCGATCGGGCTTGTTGCCGCTGGCTTCATGGGCGCATGGATCGTGCCGCGTTTCGGCTGGCAATGGATGTTCGTCATCGGCGCGCTGCCGGCCTTCGTCGCCATGGTCCTGCAACGGCTGCTTCCGGAATCGCCGCGCTGGCTGGCCACGCGCGGACGCAACGCCGAAGCAGAGGCTGCGCTTGCAACGATCGAGCGGGAAACCGAGAAATCAACGGGTGAAAAGCTGCCGCCGCCACAACGGGTCAACATCGCCGGGCCGCTCACCGCCTCCTGGTCCGATCTGTTTGGCCCGATCTATTTGCGGCGCACCTTGGTGGTGTGGGTGATCTGGTTTGCCGCGTATTTCTTCAACTACGGACTCGTCGTATGGCTGCCGACAATCTACTCGACCGTGTTCAAGCTGCCGCTGCAGCAATCGTTGCAATACGGATTGATCACCCAAGCCGTCGGATTATGCGGCGCCCTGATCTGCGCCTTGACCATCGACCGGATCGGCCGCCGGCCATGGTTCACGCTCGCCTTTGCCGCCAATGCGATTGCGCTTGGCACACTGTTTATCCTCGGCCCCGATTCGCCACAGCGGGTGCTGGTGCTGATGACGTGCGGCTATTTCTTCGTCTCAGTGCTGTCGATCGGAGTCTATGTCTACACGCCCGAGCTTTATCCGACGCGGGCGCGGGCGATTGCGGTCGGCACCGCGACCGCTTGGCTGCGCTTCGCATCGATCCTCGGTCCGGCCATCGTCGGTTTCATTGTCGGCTCAGGGCTCGGCGCGGTGTTTCTGGTTTTCGCCGTCGTCGCGGTGGTGGGTGCGGTCGTCACCGGCCTATTCGCCGTGGAGACCAAGCGGCGCGTGCTTGAAGACATCTCGCCTTAGCTCCTCCCCTCCCAAGCTGGCGGTGCCGGGTGTAGGGTGAGTGCTTGAGCGACGCTGGCGTGGTGGGTCGATCGTGCAAGCGTTCGGTGACAGGCAATACAGCTGGCTGCGTTGGATTCTGGCCGTAGTGGCGTTCGTGCTGCCGGCGGCGGTGCTGCATGCGGCGCTATCGCCCGAGCAGCCCGACATCACGGTCCCGCCGTCGCTCGCCGGCCAGCTCCTGATCGCTGCGCCGGAAATGAGCGACCCATTCAATCACGCCGTAATTTTGCTGGCGCAGCACAGTCGCGACGGCGCGCTCGGCATTATCATCAATCACCCGCTTGCCACGCGTCCCATTGCGAGCCTCCTCGAAGCGCTCGGCGCCGAAGGCAGCGGCGTCACCGGCAACATCCCCATCTTCCCCGGCGGTCCGGTCAGTCCGACTATGGCCTTCGTCATCCACAGCGCCGATTATCGCCGCGACGACACCTTAGACATCGACGGCCGCATTGCGCTGAGCGACGCCGTCGGCGTGCTCGGCGATATCGCAGGCGGCAAGGGGCCGACCAAGAGTCTGGTCACCCTCGGCTATGCCGGCTGGGCGCCGTCGCAGCTTGACGACGAAATCGCGCGCGGCGCCTGGGTCACGGTGCCGGAAAATCCGCAACTGGTTTTCGACGACGACCGCACGAAAGTGTGGACCGACGCGATGGCGCTGCACAAAACTGCGCGCTAGAGCCTTATCGGTTCTGATGGAATCAGAACCGGGCTCTAGCATTTCGATTGAGCGTGATCTTTTCCGAAAACCGGTATCCACTTTTCGGGATCATGCTCCACTGGCGCGGATTCGATATTCGCTACCCTCGGCCGCGAATTCGCGAAGCGAATGTCAAATCCAAAGCTCCACGAGAACTGATATCTGGTGATGGAGTCGAAATAGGGGTTTTAACCGAGGTGATGCCGTGCTGCGGCGTCATCCGCAGCGCCACGGTAGCCGCCGCAATAGTTAATTTCTTCCAACCAATTCTTAACGCCTCCTTGCTAAAGCTCGCCGCTTCACTGTCGTTCCGCCCCAGACGGTCCAGAGACGTTTTCAAGGCGGCGCCGAGGTCGTTGTGGCATCGATCGGTTCGCAGTTCGCGCCGCGTGCAGCGCTCGAGCGCACCGTCACCGCCATCGCCAGCGCCCGGCGCGCCGTGCTGGCCGAGCGTTATGCGATCAATTCGTTTGCCGTCGAATGGCGCTGGTTCGCGGATCTCCTGCCAATCACCGACGCCTGGCGCGATCTTGCAGCGCGCGCGCTTGAGCCTAATATTTTCTACGACCCCGGATTTGCGCTCGCGGCCGCAACCGTATTCGGCAACGACGTCGGCGCAGTCTTGGTGTGGTCCGGCACGTTGCCGCGCAAGCTGCTCGGATTTTTTCCGGCGCGTGTGACGGAACGCCGCTACGGCCTGCGGCTACCGGTCCTGGTCGGCTGGACGCATCCCTACGCGCCGCTCGGGACACCGCTGATCGATCGCGAGGCGGCGGAGCCGGCGATCGCAGCTTGGCTCGCGCACCTTGCCGGCGAGCAAGCGCTGCCTGGATTGGTGCTGTTGCCGCTCATCGCCGAGAACGGGCCGTTTGCGGCCGCGCTCGGCACAATTCTGCAGCGCACGCAGATGCCATGCGCCGATTTTGCACGGCATTACCGGGCCATGCTGGCACCGCGAGACGACCGTTCGCATTACCTGGAGAATGTTCTTTCGGCGCATCGGCACCGCGAGTTGCGCCGCACCGGGCGGCGTCTGTCCAATGCAGGCGCGCTGTTATTCACGACGGCGTCCGATCCCGCGGCGGTCGCAGCCGCGGCCGAGAATTTCTTCGCGCTTGAGGCGAGCGGCTGGAAAGGCGAAGCCGGCACCGCGGCGGCGTATCACGACGACGTGCGCAGCTTCATCAAGATGGCGCTACCCGCGCTTGCCGCGGAAGGCAAGGTCGCAATCAATCGCCTGCTCCTCGACGGTCGTGCAATCGCCGCCGCGATCACGCTCTACAGCGGCGACACGGCGTGGTACTGGAAGACCGCCTATAATGAAAAATTCGCGCGCTTTGCACCCGGCGTGCTGCTCAGCGCAGCGCTGACCGAAGAGCTTGCCGAAAATGCGGCAATCGCACGCACCGATTCCTGCGCCGCGCCCGGCAACCCGATGCTGGATAATATCTGGAGCGAGCGCTTGGCGCTGTGCAACCGCTTGATCGCGGTGCGGCCCGAAGCGGCGTTTGCGCGCGCCAACCGGCTGGAGACGGTGCGCCGCGCCGCGATCGCCGCGGCGAGGTCAATTCGCGCGCATATGCGCGGCTAGTGGAGCGGATTTGACATTCGCCAGCCGCCGGGACGCGAACTCGTGAAGCGAATGTCACATCTAACATTTCCATAAGAGCCTGCCGAACTCGGATGCGAATGTTAAAATCGGATCGCCAGTGCGATGAGCCAGCGTTGACTCTTGCGCACGTTTCCATCACGGGAAACCCAGCATGAAGAAACCGATTACGATCCGCATGGGCGGCTATGGACCGCCGACCACATCGTTTTCAAAAAGCCTCAAGCTGATCGGCGACACGTTGGCGGCTGCGTTCGGCGACCGCATCGACGTGAAGTATGTCTGGAACATCATGGATTTCGGCTATCGCGCCGAGGAGATTTTGTGGCTGGTCGAGGACGGCATACTGACGCTCGGTTATCAATCCTCGAGCTACCTCACCGATCGCGTCGGCGAGCTCAGCTTCGTCGATCTGCCGTTTCTGTTCCAAACCAGGGATCAGGCGCACGCCGCGATAGACGGCCCGCTAGGCAGTTTTCTCGCCGATAAGATCGAAGAGCGGGTGAACTACCGCATCCTCGGTTGGTTCGAAAACGGCTTTCGCCAGATCTCGAACCGGTTGCGCCGCGTGCGCGTTCCGGCCGACCTCGACGGCATGCGCATTCGCGTGCTGCCGAGCGAAGTGCAGGCGAGAACGTTCGAGCTATTAGGCGCAATTCCGGTGCGTTGCGACTTGACCGAGGCCATCGCCGGGATCAAGGCCGGGACGCTCGACGCCCAGGAAAACCCGTTTGCCAATACCGTGACCTATGGCGTGCATCAGTTCCACCACTTCCACACCGTCACCAATCACTTCTACATATCGCGGCCGATCTTCCTGCATCGGCCGTCGTTCGAGGCGTGGCCCGCGGATTTGCAAAGCGCCATGCGCGAAGCGGTGACGCGGGCGGTCGCGTTGCAGCGCGGTCTCGCCATCGCCGAAGACCGCGAGGCCCGCGCCGCCATCGCGGCGGCAGGCTGTGAGATCACCGAGCTGACTGCGGACGAACACGCCCAATTCCGCGCCGCCGTGACCCCGCTGCTCGACGAGGCGCGACAGACCTACGGGGAAAAGACGTTCGACCTCGTGCCGAGGTCCTGACCTCAACCCGGCGGCTTGTCGGGCGCCGCCAAGATCAGCGACCAGAACACTTTGTATTTCGATTTCGGCGTGTAGACCGCGGCAATACCCATGCACGTCACACTGGCGTTGAGCATGTTGGCGCGGTGCGGCGGCGAATCGCGCCAGCCGGAAAATGCCTCGGCCAACGTGTGATATCCGGCTCCGATATTCTCGACCGCCACCGCGGCGTCGAAGCGGGATTTTTTGATTCGTTCCTGGAAGGGCTGGGCGGCATCGTGATCGAGCTTGCCTTTTGCCGCCATGGCCTGCGCCTGTTCGCCGGCAAGCCGCACCAGTTCGGGATCGATGGTGACCGCAGGAAGGCCGTTGTTGCGGCGATAGCCGGAAATCATCGATTGCGCCGCGCCAATGTCGAGCGTGGCGCCGGGTTGCGCCAAGTCCTGATAGAACGTCGGTTGCCCGGACGGCAGCGGCTTGTCAGTGCAACCAGCAAGGCCCGCCACACAGAGTGCAATGCCGCACGCAGCGAGTGCGGCTCCAAACCGTCGGATCATCTGGATTCCCCCAGGCGATGGCGCGAGAGTGCCGTTAAAAAAGTGTCGGAAGCGTGAAGAGACGCGACGCTGGAATCCCCGGCAGTCCTCGACTACGATCCGCCCCGCTCCGGCGCATGCGGCGATGGACGATGAAAGACCCGGTTTCCGAATATCCGATTGTCTTCGAGCAGGACGTCGACGTGCCGATGCGCGACGGCGCTCGGCTGAAAGCGGATGTGTTTCGGCCCGACGATCAGGGGAAATTTCCCGTCATCCTCAATCTCGGACCGTACCAGAAGGACAAGCTCTGGATCGTGCCGGACACGCTCGCCGAGGCGCCGAACGAATGGATGAATTGGGAGACTGTCAATCCGAAATGGTGGGTGCCGCGCGGCTACGTCGCGGTTCGCGTCGACGGCCGCGGCACCGGTAAATCTCCCGGCCAATACGACCCGTGGTCGCTGGCCGAGGCCGTCGACCTTTACGACGCCATCGAATGGGCGGCTGCGCAACCCTGGTGCAACGGCAATGTCGGGCTTCTCGGCATTTCCTATTTCGCCATCAACCAATGGTTCGCCGCCAATCTGCAGCCGTCGTCGTTGAAGGCTATCATTCCGTGGGAAGGCTTTGCCGATCTCTATCGCGATGCGCTCTACCACGGCGGACTCTTAAGTCTGTTCATGACCAATTGGTACACCGCGCATCTCTTGCATCATCAGTTGGGACGCGCGTCGCAGCACCTGCCGGACGGCTGGCAGATCAACACGCTGCATTTCTGGCTGCACAACAGTCTCGACAGCGGCGCTTTCCGCGGCTCGCAAGCGCTGTGGGATAGGATCAAATTGCCGATGTATTCCGTCGGCAATTGGTCAGGCATGGGCCTGCACCTGCGCGGCAATACCGAAGCGTTCATGCGCGCCGCAACGCCGCACAAGAAAATGCGCATCCATCTCGGCTCGCATGTGCACCCATTCTACACCGAGGACGGCAGGCGCGATCAGATCCGCTTCTTCGATTACTGGCTCAAAGGCATCGACAATGGCGTGATGGACGAGCCGCCGCTGAAACTTGCGATCCGCAAGGGCGGCGACGACTTCGAATGGCGCAACGAATACGAATGGCCGCTTAAGCGCACGCGTTGGACCAAGTTCTATTTCGATCTGTCGAAGGCGCCGGCCGAGGGCGCCCCTCCGATCGGTGCACTGACCCAGAGCAAACCCGCCGCGGCTGCCGCGCGGACCTATCCCGCATCAAACCTGGGCTCCATGGGCTCGACGTCGGCTGCCGCATCGCAGGTGATGGGCGGCGGCATCAAGCCGGGCATGGGAGTTTCGTTCGAAACGCCGCCGCTTGCCGCCGACACCGAGATCACCGGGCCGCTTGCCGCCGTGCTGTGGGTGTCGAGTTCGAGCGAGGACATGGATTTGTTCCTCACGCTGCGCAATTTCGATCCCGAGGGCAAAGAGATCATGGAAACGGGACAGCAGGGTCTGCCGGTGCCGGTGGCTAAGGGCTGGCTGCGGGTGTCGCACCGCGAGCTCGACCCCGAATTGTCGCTGCCCTATCGCCCCTATCACCGCCACGTCCGCCGGCTTTATCTGACGCCCGGCGAAATCGTGCGCGTCGACGTCGAGATCTGGCCGACCTCGATGGTGTTCAAAAGGGGTCACCGCATCAGACTCGACGTCCAGCCCCGCGACGGCGTCGGCTCCAGCCACTACATGCACTATCACGCCGATTACAATTCCGGCGCAACCAATACCGTCTATGCCGGCGGCGATAGGGATTCGCATCTGCTGCTGCCGGTGATCCCGGCGGCGAGCGCATAGGCTGCCATCCGGATCGATGCGGTGCTGCGTGCGGCGTGATCCGCGGCACGCCCAATAGTCCCGCGCCACCGGCATGTCGGGGGAAGACCAGCTCACGATTAGATTTTGTTAAGAAATCCTGCACCAATCCTTAACATTAAAACAACCGATCAACGGCTACGCTTGCGCTTCGATTGTGGCGCGGACGCGATGCTCGGCGGACCAAATCTGGCAAAGGCAAGCCGTAACTGGAGGCTCGTGGCGATAGCCGGAGCCGCCGGTTTTGCCGTAGGCGTTGGCGTTTACCTGGTCTGCGGTTCCGCTTGGCTCGTCGCGGCGTTGACGGAAGCTTCCGCTCCGGTCGCCGGGATGATAATGGGGCTGCTGTTTGGGCTCGGCACCACGGCGCTCGCCGGCCTGGTCGCCAACAGCCGCCGCCGCAATCAAACGCGATTGTTTCGCGCCGCACTCAACAACATGACGCAGGGCCTGTGCATGTTCGACGGCGCGGCACGCTTGGTGCTATGCAACGAACGCTATATCGAAATGTATCGACTGCGGCCGGAGCATGCCCGCGCCGGCACGCCGTTGCGGGAGCTCCTGCTGCATCGGCTTTCCGCGGGCAATTTCTTCGGCGACGTGGACCGCTATGTCGAAGATTGCTTGACGCAAGTGGCCGAAGGACGCACGGAATCCAAAACCAATGTGCTTAAGGACGGCCGCGTCATCGCAGTGGTCGGCCGACCGATGCGCGGCGGCGGTTGGGTGGCGACGCATACCGACGTCACCGACCAATTGCTCGCCGAGAAGGAGCGCGATGCGCTGCGTCAGCGCGATGAGCGGCGGCGCAACATCGATGCCGCGATCTCCGCGTTCCGCGCGCGGGTCGAGAGCGTACTCAAAACCGTAAGCCAGAGCGCGACGGCGATGAAGTCGGCGGCAAAGACGCTGTTGACGACCTCGGATCATACCTTGCAACGTGCCGAAGGCGCGGTGCACGGCTCCAACGAGGCTTCGGCCAACGTCGAGACCGCGGCCACCGCCGCGGCAGAGCTCTCGGTCTCGATCAGGGAAATCAGCTGCCAGCTCGGCCAGGCCAACGACGTCGTGCGCAACGCCGCGGCCGACGCCAATGCCACCAACGAGGATATCGCCGCGCTCGCGCACGTGGCGCAGAAGATCGGCGACGTGGTCAAGCTGATCCAGGACATCGCCGGACAGACCAACCTGCTCGCGCTCAACGCCACCATCGAGGCGGCGCGCGCCGGCGAGGCCGGACGCGGCTTTGCCGTGGTCGCCTCCGAGGTGAAATCGCTCGCCGTGCAGACCGCGAAGGCAACAGAAGAGATCACGCACGAAATTCAGTCGGTGCAGGCCTCGAGCGGCAAAGCGGTCTCGGCGATCCGCGAGATCACCCAGCGGATGCAGGACATCAGCAACTATACCAGTGCAGTCGCCGTTTCGGTCGAGCAGCAGGAGGCGGCGACCGGGGAAATTTCCCACAACGTCGCCAGCGCCGCGACCGGCGCCAAGGCCATCGTCGCGGCGCTCGGCGAGGTCGCCGGCGGGGTGACGCAGACGCGAAGCTCGGCACAAACCATGCTGGCGGCATCCGAGGAAGTTGAAAACGCGACCGCCAAGCTGCGCCGCGAAGTCGAAGAATTCTTGGGCACCGTGGCGGCCTGAGCAGAATTCATCATCCGCTCGCCCTCGCGAGAGCGGGGACTCAGGACACGCGGGAATGCGCGGAAACGGGAATGCGCGAAAATAATGACTCACCGTCCCGCCGCATAACCCTGCATGCCGCGCGGATTGGCGGCGGCGCGGCGGCGGCGGCCGTCGCGCGAAGCGGCGGTGAGCCTTCCTTCCGACCAGTCCGGACCGATCTCGATTTTGTGGCCGCGGCGCTCCAGCTCCGCGACCGTTTTCTTCGGCACGCGGCCTTCGACGACCAGCACGCCCGGGCGCGCGGTGCGCGGCCAGAACGAGCTCGGGAAATGCTCGGAATGCCATGCCGGCGCGTCGATCGATTCTTGCAGGTTCATGCCGCAATGGACGTGGCGCAGGAAGAATTGCGTGATCCATTGATCCTGCCCGTCGCCGCCGGGCGAGCCCCAGGCGAGATACGGCTCGCCGTCGCGTAGCGCCAGGGTCGGCGACAGTGTCGTGCGCGGGCGCCTGCCGGGCGCGAGCGCGGCCGGATGGCCTTCCTCGAGCCAGAACATCTGCGCGCGGGTGCCGAGGCAGAATCCAAGCTCGGGGATGACCGGCGAGGAATGCAGCCAGCCGCCCGAGGGGGTCGACGTCACCATATTGCCGGCCTGGTCGATAATGTCGAAATGCACCGTGTCGCCGCGCATCGCGCCCGTGCGGCCCACGGTCGGCTCGCCCGCGCCGAGACGGCCCACGGTCGGTTCGCCGGCGCCGGCGGCAAGCGGCACATTGTCCCGGCGCAGCTTGATCACGCCGCCGAAACCTTCGATCGAGCCGGGGCGCAGTTCCAGCGAGGCCTTATCGGTCACAAGCTTGCGCCGTGCCGCGTTGTAGGCGTCGGACAACAGCGTCGCCGTCGGCACTTCGACGAAGTCCGGATCGCCGTAAAACACCTCGCGGTCGGCATAAGCGAGTTTTGAGCACTCGACGGCGAGATGAATGAAATCAGGACCCGTGGGATCGAGGCCGTCGAGATTGAAGCCCTTTAACAGCGCGAGCTGCTGCAAGGTCACCGGGCCTTGACCCCATGGACCGGTCTTGCACACCGTGTAGCGGCCGTAATCGTAGGCGAGCGGCGCTTCGATATGCGGCGTCCAGCGTGCCATGTCGTCGGCGGTGAGCACGCCGCGGTGTTTCCGGCCGCTGGTGTCCATGATGTCCTGGGTGCGGCAGAAACGGTCGATGGCGTCGGCGACAAATCCGTGGCTCCACGATTTGCGCGCGCACTCGATCTGGGCTGCGCGATCGCCGCCGGCGCTCTCGGCTTCCTTGACGATGCGGTTATAGGTGGCCGCCAGCGTTTTGTTGGTGAACAGCGATCCCGTCGCCGGCACTCTATTGTTGGGCAGATATACCGCGGCCGAGGTCGGCCAATGCTCGCGGAACAACGCCGCGACCGTGCCGATGGTGGCGTTGGCGCGCTCCAGCAGCGGATGGCCGTTCTGCGCATAGCCGATCGCGGGGCCGAGCACCTCGGCAAGCGACATGGTGCCGTAGTCACGAAGGAGCAGCATCCAGGTCTCGAACGTGCCGGGCACGCAGGCGGCGAGAAGCCCGGTGCCGGGCACCAGATCGAGGCCTTCGCTCTTATAATGCGCGATGGTGGCGCCGGCCGGCGCGACCCCCTGCCCGCAAATCACCTCCGGTTTGCCGCGCCGCACGTCATAAACAATGACCGGCACGTCGCCGCCGGGGCCGTTCAAATGCGGCTCGACCACTTGCAGCGTGAACGCCGTGGCGACCGCGGCGTCGAAAGCATTGCCGCCTTTTTCTAAAATCCCCATGCCGACCGCCGTTGCAATCCAATGCGTGGTCGTCACCACACCGAATGTGCCTTCGATCTCCGGCCGCGTGGTGAATGCGTTCGGATTGATGTTGGTCATGAACAGTCTCTTGCTGAGGTCTGGCATGTTGATAGCGGTCCGGCGGTTGCGCGGCCCTGCGGGCCGGCGCATAGAAGGCGCATCGACAATGTATCGGGCCGCGCGCGGCACTGCCAGTAGAGGGAACGCTGGTGCCGAGAGAGACTTTCAAGGTTGGACTTGCCGGGCTGGGCGCCGTCGGTCTTGGCGTAGCGCTCCGGCTTGAAACCGGCATACCCGGGCTCGTCCTCGCCGCGATTGCGGTGCGCGACAAGGACAAAGCGCGGCGCAATCTGCCGCAAGCCGGCAAATCCATCCCGATTGCGGATGCCGAAGCACTGGCGCAAAGCTGTGACATCGTCGTGGAATGCCTGCCGCCGGAGATGTTTCGCAAGGTCGCGAGTTCTGTGATCGAAGCCGGCAAGATTTTCATGCCGCTTTCGGTCGGCCAGCTTCTGGAAAACTGGGATCTGGTGGAGCGGGCAAAGCAAACCGGCGCGCGGCTACTGGTGCCGACCGGCGCGCTCCTTGGACTCGATGCCGTGCGCGCCGCCGCCGAAGGCACGATCCGCTCGGTGACCATGATTACACGCAAGCCACCGAACGGGCTCGACGGCGCGCCTTATCTGGTCGAGCGCGGCATTTCGCTGAAAGAGCTCAAAGCGCCCAAGAAAATCTTCGACGGCAGCGCCCGCGAGGGCGCGCGCGGCTTCCCCGCCAATGTCAACGTCGCTGCCGCGCTCAGCCTCGCCGGCGTCGGTCCCGACAGAACGCGGCTCGAAATCTGGGCCGATCCGGCGCTCGACCGCAACACCCACCGCATCGAGGTCGACGCCGACACCGCGCGGTTCTCGATGACGATCGAGGGTGTGCCGTCGGAAAATCCACGCACCGGCCGCATCGTGCCGTTGAGCGTGATCGCGGCACTGCGCGGGCTGGTAGCGGAACTGAAGATTGGGACATAGCTGCCATCCCTATCAGATGCGACGCAAGCTCCTTGCCGGCAAGCCAGACTGGCTCAGGGTACTGGATACCGCGGCGGAGAAAGGCGATTGGGGCAAGCCGCTGCCGCCGGGTTCTGGCCGCGGCATCGCGATCTGCCAGGACGACGACAGCCTCTGCGCGCAGGTCGCCGAGGTTACCGTCAAACCAAGCGGCGAGGTGAAGGTTAATCGCGTCACCGTCGCACTCGACCCGCGTGGTCAATCCGCTGACCATCGCCGAGCAGGCCGAAGGTTCGGTGATCTTCGGCCTGAGCGCCGCGCTCTACGGCAAGATCACGATCAAGGACGGCGCTGCAGTACAAGGCAATTTCGATACCTATCGCATGGTACTCCTCGCGGAGGCCCCGAAGATCGACGTCCATATCGTACCGAGCGGCGGCAAGGTCTGGGGCGGCATAGCCGAAGTGGCTACCGGGCCGATCAGCGCCGCGGTGGCGAACGCGATCTTTGCCGCCACCGGCAAGCGCCTTCGCTCGCTGCCGATCAGCGATCACGATCTGGCTGGTTCGGCATAGCCGGCGCGCCACCGGCGCAAGGGGCGGCGCGGCGGCCGCCTCCGGCCAATACAGGAAAGCAAAGGGGGCGAGGCCTGCTTAAGGAGGCAGACGACGTGACGATAGTTTCAAAAGCAATTTTTTGTGGTCTGTTTTTGCTCCTCGCGATTCCGGCATCACGAGCGGACGAAAACGTCAGCCCTCCGGGCAGTCGCGGTGAATATCTGGCGCGGGCCGGCGATTGCGTGGCCTGCCATTCGGTTTCGGGCGGCAAGGCGTTCGCCGGCGGCCTGAAAATGGGCAGTCCGCTCGGCGCCATTTACTCGACCAACATCACGCCCGATCCCGAGACCGGCATCGGCAATTACAGCCTTGAAGATTTCGATCGTGCCGTGCGGCGGGGCATCGTCAAGGACGGCCATCGGCTCCATCCGGCGATGCCGTATCCGTCTTATGCCAGACTGACCGATACGGACGTAGCGGCGCTGTACGATTTCTTCATGAAGCAGGTGCCGCCGGTTCACCAGGAGAATTTGAAGAACGAGATTCCGCCGCTGCTGGGTTTCCGTTGGCCGCTCGCGATCTGGAATCTCGTGTTCACCACGAGCGGCAGCTATGTCGCCAAGAGCGACCGCGACGCCGACTGGAATCGCGGCGCCTATCTGGTGCAGGGCCTCGGCCATTGTGGCGCCTGCCACACCCCGCGCGGCTTCGCCTGGCAGGAAAGGGCGCTCGACGACAGCAGCCCGGATTATCTCTCCGGAGCGTTGCTTGACGCCTGGTATGCGCCCGACCTGCGCGGCGACGTTCGCACCGGTCTCGGCAGGTGGTCGAAGGACGACCTCGCCGATTTTCTCAAGCACGGCCACAACCGAGGTGAGACGGCGTTCGGCTCGATGATCGACGTGGTCAACAACTCAACGCCTTACCTATCGGACAGCGACATCGACGCGATCGCAGTCTATCTGAAATCGCTGCCGGCGGCGTCCGCGCAGCAGCCCGTTGCCTATAACGACGCGACAACGGCGGCGCTGCGTTCCGGCCACGCATCGCAACCCGGCGCGACCATCTACACCGGCACCTGCGCGAACTGTCATGGGTTCGATGCCAAGGGCTTCGGGCCGTACACACCGGCGCTCGCCGGTAATCCCATCGTGCTCGACGACGACCCCTCGTCGCTCATCAACCTGGTGCTCAATGGCTCGACTCCGCTGGTCGTCAAAGGCAGTCCGGACCCCTATCGCATGCCGCAATTCCTGCTGCAGTACTCCGATCAGGAGATCGCCGACGTCGTCAGTTTCATCCGCAATGGCTGGGGCAACCAAGCGTCGGCAGTCACGGCCGCCGAGGTCGCCAAACTACGCAAGACGACCGACCCGACCAGCGATCAAGTCATCATCCTCAAGATGCGATGAACCGCGCCCTGCCTAACTCGACCCCGTCGGCGCCGGCCCGGGCATGAATTTCAGCGCCACGCCGTTCATGCAATAGCGGAGCCCGGTGGGCTTCGGTCCGTCATTGAAGACGTGGCCGAGATGGCCGCCGCAGCGGTGGCACGACACCGCGGTGCGGGTCATGCCAAAGGAGCGGTCTTCGGTCTCGTCGACGGCATTGGCAAGCGGCGCCCAGAAACTCGGCCAGCCGGTACCGCTCTCGAATTTGGTCTTGGATGAGAACAGCGGCAGGTCGCAGCCGGCGCAACTGAAGGTGCCGGCACGATGCTCCTCAAGGAGCGGACTGGTGAACGGCAGTTCGGTGCCCTCCTGTCGCAGCACGTTGTATTGCGCCGGAGTGAGGAGCTTGCGCCACTCGTCGTCGGTGTGAGTAACCTCGTAAGTGTGGGTCCCCGCCGTGGCGGCGTGCGGTCGCGCCAAGCGCAGAGCGGCAAGCGTCAATCCCGCAGCGCCGGCATAGAAGACATGTCTGCGTGTGAGCATGGCTCGTTCCTCCTCGACGCTCTCGGCGCCGCCCAGCTTCGACCGAACAGGTCCATAACCACTATACGGCAGTTTCATCGGCGATTGACCCGCTTTTGCGCGATTTGATGAGGGCGAACGAAATACTCACACAGAGTTGATGTCCGCCGCGTAATGCTTTGGCGTCGTCGGCCGCTCGATCGGAACGGCTTTCAGTGGCAAATTTTGGGCCTTATTGTGCGGACGCGAGTCATCAACACGGGGATCGCCGTGGCTGCTGCCGTCGAAATCAAAGTTCTGAGCACCACCGCAATGAAGATGGTGTTCGAGGAGTTGGCGCCCCGCTTCGAGCGCGAAACCGGCGGTCGTCTCGCCGTAAACCTCGGGCCGTCCTTGCAACTCGAAAAGCGCCTGCTCGACGGCGAGACCGCCGATGTCGCCATTGTCACCGGCCCCGGCGCCATGGAGTTGATCGGGCGCGGCAAGATCGTTGCCGGGAGCCTGGTCAACGTGGCGCGCTCGTTGATCGGCATTGCCGTGCCGAAAGGCGCGCCGAAGCCAGACCTCTCTTCGGTCGAAGGGTTCAAGCGGGCGTTGCTCGCGGCAAAATCGATCGCGCTGTCGAAGCCGGTCGGCGGCGGCGCGAGCGGCGCACATATGGCAAAGGTATTCGAGCACCTCGGCATTACCGCGGCGATGCAAGCCAAGGCCAAATACGGCGCCGGCGGCGCCGCGGGACTGGCTGGCCTTGTCGTGCAACGCGGCGAAGCCGATATCGGCATTCAGCAGATGGCCGAGCTCATCGCGGTTGCCGGTATCGACGTGGTCGGCCCGCTGCCGCCGGATATTCAAAGCGTCACGATGTTCACCGCCGCCATACCGACGAGCGCCACACATCCGGCGGAGGGTCGCGGCTTGATCGAATTTCTCGCCACGCCCGCCGCCAAGCGCGTCATCGAGGCGAAGGGGCTGGAGCCGGCCTGATACTTGATGCATCGCAAGTGAGGTGACAGAGCGGAGCGCGGTGGCGCCGCCTCACCCATGGGGAGCAAAATTTCGTCCGGCGGGTTCGGTCAGCGCGCGCTGCATGTTGTCGTTGACGGTGACGATTTTCCTTTTCAACGCCACACCCGCGCTAGAGCGCAATCGTTTCAGATTGAATCGATTGTCGCTCTAGCATTTTGATGGAGCATGATCTCTTCGGAAGACCGGTTTCCACTTTTCCGGATCATGCTCTAACGCGACTTGCCTTTCAGCACGTCCGGATTGACCACATTGATCGGCGTCCCGGCCGCGTAGGCGTTGATCTGATCGAAAATCTCGGCGAACTGGACTTCGTATTCGTCGCGCGTCACGTAGCCGATATGCGGCGTGCAAATGACGTTGCTCATGGTCAACAACGGATCATGCGGGTCGGACACCGGCTCTTCCTCATAAACGTCGACGGCGGCCATGCCGGGCCGGCCCGAACGCAGCGCATCGGCCAGCGCGCCGGGCTCGATCAGCGGTGCCCGGCTGGTATTGACCAGAAGCGCGGTCGGCTTCATCCGCGCCAGGTCCGCCGCTTTGACGATGTGGCGCGTCGCCGGGACGAACCGCATGTGCAAGGAGACGACATCACAAGCTTCAAAAAACGATTCCTTGCTGGCCGCGATCGCGTAACCATCGGCTTTGGCGGCGGCGAGCGTGGCCGAGCGCGCCCACACCTGTATATTCATGCCGAAGGCGCAACCATAGCCGGCAACCACCGTGCCGATCCGGCCGTAGCCGTAAATGCCGAGCGTCTTGCCGCGCAGCGTCGAGCCGATGCCGACCTGCCAGTGTCCCGCTTTCAGCGCCGCCACCTGCTGCGGAATTTGGCGCATCGCGGCGAGGATCAAAGCGAAGGTCAATTCCGCGGCGGCATAGGACGGCGTGCCGGGATGCTGGCTCGACGAGACGATGACGCCGAACCGCGTGCAGGCATCGATGTCGATATGCGGATAGACGCTGCGCTGACTGATGAGCTTCAGCTTCGGCAGCCGCTCCAGCAAGGGCTCGCGGATTTGCGTGCGCTCGCGGAACAGCACCAAAACCTCGGTGTCGCGCAGCCGCTCGGCGAGGTTGCCGGTATCCTGCACGTGATCGGTCCACACCGTCACATCGTGGCCGCCGAGCTTGCGAAAGCACGGCAGCGTACGCAACGTGTCGAAATAATCGTCGAGAATGGAAACTTTCATAGACTGTTCTATCTCTCATGCATCAGCCGGCAACCGCCTCCGCAATCCGAGAACCGCGCGTAATCGCGATCGAGCGTGACCCACTCGCAACCCCACTCGATGGCGGGCGCGGCGTACCAGGCTTCGGTCACCGTCGGGCCGGCGCTATCTCCGACATACGGGCGCTGGAGGACGTATTCGATACCAATCACAACGGCGCGCCTAACGCAGTCAATGCGGACTTCGCCGATTTCTTCGCATGGTGACCGGCGCACATTGGTCTCACCCCAAAAGAAAACCGGGCCCTTGCAGGCCCGGTTTAGTTCGTCGGCGTGGGGGCGCCGACGACGCCTTCCAGAGGGGAACAACTGCCTGCATCGCGGTAGCCTATCCGGGAGGATGGCGGCAACCGGAGCCCTGCAGCACGACAGCAGTATGCGATTCAGTACGGGTCCGGACAATGCGAAGCTTCACATGACAGCCATGCGGTATAGGCAAGTTGCGCGTTTGCGCGCAGATTTGCGCGTTACTGCACGGAGCGACATCGACCCTCCCGACGCTCCTCGCCTCATTCGCGATGATCTAGAAATTCCAGCGCTGGGCGTTGGCGACAAGGAAATCGCGGAAAGCCTGCACGCGGGCGACCGCCTTGAGTTCTTCGGGATAGACGAAATAGGCGTCGAGCGCGATCGCTTCGGCGTCGCCGAACAGTTGCACGAGTCCATCCTCGACGAGGTAGTCCGGCAGCATCGCGATGCCCAGCCCGCGCTGGCAGGCGCGCAATATGCCAAGGATATTGTTGATGACGAGATGCGGCTGGCGCGGCCCCTTGCCGTCGCGGGCGACCTCAATCAGCCATCGCGATGGCTGCAGGTACGATGGTACGTTGCCGCCGAGCACCAGGGCCCGGTGCGCATCTAGGTCCTCGAACGTGCGCGGCGTGCCGAATTTCTTGAGATATTCGGGCGAAGCATAGACGTGGAAATGCACCGAGAACAGCTTGCGCTGAATGAGGTCGGGCTGGGTCGGCTGGCGCAATCGGATGGCCACGTCGGCCTCGCGCATGGCGAGGTCGAGCTCCTCGTCGGTCGTTATCAGCGTGATGTGCACTTCCGGATAGAGGTCGAGAAATTCGCCGAGCCGCGGGGTGAGCCAGTGCACGCCGAGGCCCGGCGTCGTCGTCACGCGCAGATCGCCGTTCGGTCGTTCGCGCGAGTCGGTGAGCTTGGCGCGGGCCGCTTCGAGCTTGATGAATACATCGTGCGCGGTGCGATAGAGCAATTCGCCCTGCTCGGTCAGGATCAAGCCGCGAGCGTGGCGGTGAAACAGCGACACCGACAGCTCCTGTTCGAGCGCGCTGACCTGCCGCGACACCGCCGATTGCGAGAGCCCGAGCTGTTCGCCGGCATGGGTGAAGCTGCCGGCCTCGGCAGCGGCGTGAAATACTTTTAGTTTGTCCCAATCCATTGCTGGTACTTTCTTCTCTCCTCGTACCTGGGGAGAGGTAAATTCACTCCGCCGCAGCGCGATACGCAGCGTGCGCGGCGAGGAAACGTTCGGCTTCCAGCGCCGCCATGCAGCCCAGCCCCGCCGCGGTAACCGCTTGCCGGTAGACTTCGTCGGCGACGTCGCCGGCCGCGAACAATCCCGGCACCGAGGTCGCGGTCGAATGCGGCGCGGTTTCGATATAGCCGGAGGGCTTCATCTTGACCTGGCCCGCCACCAATTCGGTCGCCGGCGAATGGCCGATGGCGATAAAGATGCCGTCGACCCGCCGCTCGCTGATCGCACCGGTTTTCAGGTTTCTCAAGCGCGCATGAGTGACTTTGAGCGGATCGTGCGTGCCGCCGATGTCGTCGAGCACGCTATCCCAGATCACATCGATCTTCGAATGCTTGAACAATCGGTCTTGCAAAATTTTTTCGGCGCGCAGGCTGTCGCGGCGGTGCACCAGCGTAACCTTGGCGGCGAAATTGGTGAGAAACAGCGCCTCCTCCACCGCGGTATTGCCGCCGCCGATCACCAGAACTTCCTTGCCGCGGTAAAAAAAGCCGTCACAGGTCGCGCAGGCGGAGACGCCGTAGCCGCGGAATTTTTGCTCGCCGGGCAGATCGAGCCAGCGCGCCTGGGCGCCGGTCGCCAGAATCAGCGCCTCGGCAAAATAGGTGTCGCCGGAATCGCACTCGATCCGGAACGGACGCCGCGCAAGCTCGATTTTATTGACGTGATCGGAGACGAGCCTGGTTCCGACATGGGCCGCCTGTTTCTGCATTTGCTCCATGAGCCAGGGGCCCTGGATCACGTCGGCAAAGCCGGGATAGTTCTCGACGTCGGTGGTCACCGTGAGCTGGCCGCCGGGCGCCATGCCCTGGATCAGGATCGGATCGAGCATGGCGCGGGCGGCGTAGATCGCCGCCGTATAGCCCGCCGGTCCGGATCCGACGATCACGACCTTGGCGTGGGTGGAGTTAGACACCGGTCCATCTCGATCGTTGCGACAGGTTTGCAGATCGGCCCTGCCCGAATGCCCGGCGAAGTCGGCTATTTCGGACTTCGCTCGACTGGAATTGCCCTCAAACCCCGGGTTGCGCCGAGTTTGGCTGACCGGCAGCCGTTCCGGGGCAATGTAGGGATTCTTAGGAGCTATGCAAGATACGCAACCCCCCATACTCACAGGGGCAAAACCGGGGAGGCAAGGAAAACGAGATGCGGCGCCGCCGTTACTTCCATTCCACTTTCATCACCTCATAGGCCCGGGCGCCACCTGGGGTGACCACCTCGACCTGCGCGCCCTTTTTCTTACCGACCAGCGCGCGGGCGAGCGGCGAGGTGATGGAAATCTTGCCCTTCTTGGCATCCGCCTCGGGCTCGCCGACGATCTGCCACACCGCTTTTTTGTCGGTATCCTCGTCGACCAAGGTGACGGTTGCGCCAAACGTGATGGTGTCTCCTGAAAGCTTTGAAACGTCAATCACTTCGGCGCGCGCAAGCTTGTCCTCTAGCTCGGCGATGCGGCCTTCATTCAGCGACTGGGATTCTTTCGCCGCGTGATATTCGGCATTTTCCGACAGGTCGCCGTGAGTGCGCGCGTCGGTGATCTGCTGAATGATCCGAGGCCGCTCCACCTGCTGGCAGTGCTTAAGCTCGGACTCGAGCGCCGAGTAGCCCTCTGCCGTCATCGGAATCTTATCCATAAGTCTCAAACCTCCAAACCCCGCAGAGTCAAAAGTCCGGTCGCGGGCCGAAGCAATTGCCTGGCCACGCGACGGAAAAACTGGCTCTACACGTGCCCGCGCTGGGGCCGCCCCGACACTTGATCAGACCCGGCCCCGAAATAGCTCTGCAGCGCACACACTTCGAGGTCGCCCCCGAGATAGGCCCTAATGCCCTGCGCTGCGGCGACGGCCCCTGAGAGAGTGGTGTAATACGGCACTTTATGCAAGAGGGCCGCACGCCGCAGCGAGCGGCTGTCGGTCAGCGCCGTGGCCCCTTCCGTGGTATTGAAAACGAGCTGAATTTCGCCGTTCTTGATGGCGTCGACGATGTGGGGGCGGCCTTCGGCGACCTTGTTGATCTTGACCGCCGTAACGCCCCGCTCGGCGAGGTAGCGTTGCGTGCCGGACGTGGCCATCAGTTTGAACCCTAATCCGGCAAGAAGCCGCACCGCTTCGAGAATGCGCGGTTTATCGGCATCCTTGACCGATACGAACACGGTGCCGGTTTTCGGCAGGCGCGAGCCGCCGCCGAGCTGGCTTTTGACAAAGGCGACATTGTAGTCGCGGTCGATTCCCATCACCTCTCCGGTCGACTTCATTTCCGGACCGAGAACGGTGTCGACCGCGGCGCCAAACCGCGCGAACGGAAATACCGCTTCCTTGACGCCGACGTGCCCGCCCGCGCCGGGCTCGAAATGCTGCGGCTTAAGCTTAAAGCTCGCCAATGATTCGCCGGCCATGATGCGCGCCGCGATCTTGGCCGCCGGAATGCCGATCACCTTGGCAACGAACGGCACCGTGCGCGAGGCGCGCGGATTGACCTCAAGCACGTAAATGTCGCCGTCCTTGATGGCGTATTGCACGTTCATCAGGCCGCCGACCTTGAGCGCCAGCGCCAGCGCCCGGGTCTGGCGATCGAGTTCGGCAATCACCTTGGCCGAGAGATTATGCGGCGGCAGCGAGCACGCACTGTCGCCGGAATGGATGCCGGCCTCCTCGATGTGCTCCATGATGCCGGCGATATAGGTGTCCTTGCCGTCGGCCAGGCAATCGACGTCGACCTCGACGGCGTCGGTGAGATAGCGGTCGATGAGCAGCGGCCGCTTTTCCGAGACCGCGAATTCCGACGGACGGTCGAGATCGGCGGCAAGGCGCGACACATAGCGGGCAAGATGATTGGTGTCGTGCACGATCTCCATCGCGCGTCCCCCCAACACATACGACGGCCGGATCACGATCGGATAGCCGATCGCTTCGGCGATCGCTTTCGCCTTTTCCGGTGAGGTGGCGATACCGCTCTTGGGCTGGCGCAGCTTCAACCGGTCGAGCAGCTGCTTGAAGCGATCGCGATCCTCGGCGAGGTCGATGGCGTCGGGCGAAGTACCGAGAATCGGCACCTGCGCTTTTTCCAATGGTTCGGCAAGCTTGAGCGGGGTCTGGCCGCCGAATTGCACGATAACGCCGTGCAGCGTGCCATTGCCGCGTTCGGTATCGAGAATCTCGATCACATCCTCGGCGGTGAGTGGCTCGAAGTAGAGCCGGTCGGACGTATCGTAGTCGGTCGACACCGTCTCCGGATTGCAATTGATCATGATGGTTTCGTAGCCGACGTCCTTGAGCGCGAAGGCGGCATGGCAGCAGCAATAATCAAATTCGATGCCCTGCCCGATCCGGTTGGGCCCGCCGCCGAGGATGACGACTTTCTTCTTGTTCGACGGCGCCGCCTCATCGGCCGCATGGCCGTTAAACGGCGTTTCGTAGGTCGAATACATGTAGGCCGTCGGCGACGCGAATTCGGCGGCGCAGGTATCGATCCGCTTGAAGATCGGCCGCACGCCAAGCTTGCGTCGGGCGTTCGCAACTTCTTCGGCGGCAAGGCCGGTGAGCCGGCCGAGCCGCGCATCGGAGAAACCCATCGCTTTGAGGCGGCGCAACGTCCCCGCCGTGGTTGGCAGGCCCTTGGCGCGGATTTCGGCTTCCATTTCGACGATGGTCCGGATCTGCTCCAGAAACCACGGATCGATCTTGCAGGCATTGTGGATCTCGGCGTCGCTCATGCCGAGCCGCATCGCCTGTGCGACTTTGAGAACGCCGTCGGGCGATGGCGTACCGAGCGCGGCGCGAATGGCGTTCTTGTCGTCGCCCTCGCCGAGGCCGGGAATGGCGATCTCGTCCAGGCCGGTGAGTCCGGTTTCCAGCGAGCGCAACGCTTTCTGCAGGCTTTCCGCAAACGTGCGCCCGATCGCCATCGCCTCCCCCACCGATTTCATCGAAGTCGTCAGCACCGGCTCGGCGCCGGGAAATTTCTCGAAGGCAAAGCGCGGCACCTTGGTGACGATGTAGTCGATGGTCGGCTCGAACGAGGCCGGCGTGGCGCCGCCGGTAATATCGTTGGCGATCTCGTCGAGCGTGTAGCCGACCGCAAGCTTCGCCGCGACCTTGGCGATCGGGAATCCGGTCGCCTTCGACGCCAGCGCCGAGGAACGCGAGACGCGCGGATTCATTTCAATGACAACGAGCCGGCCGTCAGCCGGATTGACCGCAAACTGCACGTTGGAGCCGCCCGTCTCGATGCCGATCTCGCGCAGCACCGCGATCGAGGCGTCGCGCATGATCTGATATTCCTTGTCGGTGAGGGTGAGCGCCGGCGCGATGGTGATCGAATCGCCGGTGTGCACGCCCATCGGATCGATGTTTTCAATCGAGCAGACGATGATGCAATTGTCGCATCTGTCGCGCACCACCTCCATCTCGAACTCTTTCCAGCCGAGCACCGATTCCTCGATCAGCACTTCGGAGGTCGGCGACGCGTCGATGCCGCGCTCGACGATCTCGATGAACTCGGCCTTGTTGTAGGCGATGCCGCCGCCGGTGCCGCCGAGCGTGAACGAGGGCCGAATGATGGCGGGAAGCCCGATGTCGTCGAGCGCTTCGAGCGCGGCAATGAGCGTCTTGACCTGATGCGAGCGCGGCGTCGCGAGCCCGATCTTGGTCATCGCCTCGCGGAACAGCTTGCGGTCCTCGGCCTTGTCGATGGCGTCGGCGGTGGCGCCGATCATGGTGATGCCGAATTTGTCGAGGACGCCCATGCGGCGGAGCGACAGCGCGGTATTAAGCGCGGTCTGCCCGCCCATGGTCGGAAGGAGCGCAAAACCACCCGGCAGAACGTGCCGTTCTTTCTCGATGATTTTGGCGACGATCTCAGGGGTGATCGGCTCGATATAGGTCGCGTCCGCCAAATCCGGATCGGTCATGATGGTCGCCGGATTGGAATTGACCAGAACGACGCGATAGCCCTCCGCCTTGAGCGCCTTGCAGGCTTGCGTGCCGGAATAATCGAACTCGCAGGCCTGGCCGATGACGATCGGACCCGCGCCAATGATCAGGATCGAGGAGATGTCGGTCCGTTTGGGCATCGCTTCCGTATGTAGGCGCAAAAAAAGGGCGCGCATCGTGCGCGTCCCGGGCTTTCAGGCTGGGTGGATACCGGTCAGCCGCTCGGAAAGCGCGCCAATTAGAGGTGGGCGTACGTTCCGACGTTTTGCTGAACGCAAACCAAGCCGGCGTCGGGGCTCGGCCCCGCGCGCCGGGGGTCCTTAGACCAGATTCGCAAGGGAGGGAAGAGCAGCCAGTGTGCCCAGAAACTCCTGCACTGTGCGCTTGGGGACTGTCATTCCCCGCTGCTGCGCGCGAGCCGTCACGGCGGCGATAGCGGGTCACACCGAAATTCTGGAAGTCATATGGCGCGCCGAGCGATAGATTTCGTGCGCGCATGATTGCGTCCCGCCGGAAGACGACCGCCCGCACCCGTTTCGGGTCAGCTGTCCTGCTGGTTCGTAATCTGGGTAACCAAATAAACGATCGCGCGCCTGAGCTTTGAATCTTTGATGCGCATGAAAGCCTTGGTCAGCGCCAAGCCGTCCGATGTGGCGAGAAAGTCGGCCACATAAGCCGGCGACGGCGCTTCACCAAGCCCGTCGTGGCGGCCGGAGGTCTGGGCGCGCGGCGCACCCTCGAAGAAGAAGGAAATCGGGACCTGCAGGATCTGCGAAATCTGCTGCAGCCGGCTGGCGCCGATGCGGTTGGTGCCTTTTTCGTATTTTTGCACTTGTTGAAACGTCAGGCCCAAGGCGTCGCCAAGTTTCTCCTGGCTCATGCCGAGCATCATTCGCCGCATGCGCACGCGGCTGCCCACATAATGGTCGGTCGGGCTCGGCGATTTCTTTCTCAGCGGACTCATCCTTGGATACCTCGATTGGGCTGCCTGTTCCATCAGTCGGAGAATTCTTGTGCGGCCGCATTACAGTCAGAAATGGACAACAAAATTCGCTACCGCTTTAGTGGTGCGGGCATAATAGACAGACATGATAGATAGGTTTCTTAATATTATTTTCTGCATTATTTCGATTTCATTATGTATCCGAGCTCGGAGTGCCACGACCGCCATGACCGTCGGTCATTGCTGCCGCTTTCGGTTGCGGCGGGGCCGTGCTGCCTGGTCTTGCTTGGACTGCTTCACGCTCTCCAAAAGAACTTGCAGGAATGCCTTTGTCGCGGGCGTGGGTACTTGATCGCGGCGTTGAATTATTCCGATCTCGCGTGAGATTCCAGGATTGACGATCAGCGCGGTTCTGAGCAGCGGATTTCTCAGCATTGAAAGCGCCATTGAGGGCAGGATGGTGACGCCCAGTCCCGCCTCCACCATCCCGCCCAGCGTATAATGATGGAAAACTTCGTATGCCGGACGGAATGGCATGCCATGCTTGGCGAAGGCCTGCTCGAGGATGGCGCGAACGTTGGTTCCCGATGCAAGAGTAAGCAGGGGAAATTCGGTCAACGCCTTGAGTTGAACCTTGGCATTGACGGCAAGGGGGTGGTTTTGCGGGAATACCGCAACGAAACGATCGTTCGTGAGGGAAAGAAAGTCGAGGTCGCCGGGGCGATCCAAGAACGGCCCGATGCCAATGTCCGCCTCGCGATCAGCCACGTGCCGCACCACAAGCTGCGCATATTCGTCGCGAACCTGGATTTCGATTCCCGGATGCCGTTGCGAAAAAATAGCGAGCACCTTCGGCAGCATGTGACAGGCGCTCGTCGGCACGCATGCGACGACGACGCGGCCGCGCTGCAGCATGGCCTGATCGCGCAATTCGACGATGCCGGACTCAATCTCGTCGAGCGCGCGCCGCGCGTGGATGAGAAACCTCTCGCCCTCGACAGTGAGGCGCACGCTGCGCGTCGTGCGGTTAAACAGCGAGATTCCCAGCGTCTCTTCGAGATCGCGGATATGCGAACTGAGCGCCGGCTGTGACAGGTTCAATTGTTCGGATGCCTTGCGAAAGCTGCCCTGCGCGGCAACCGCCGCAAAGGTCCGAATTTTACCGAGCGTGGGATATATCATGATATTTTATTATTGGTTCCTATTTTATGTATAGTATTCTCAATACCGCACTCCTTCAATCGCGCCGTGACAGTAGCGTTAGCAAATGGGGCACGGTAATCATGGCCGCGAACGGCAAACCAAGCCGATGGGTGGCATCGTTCGAAGAAGAAGTCGACGTCGTCGCGGTCGGCTAGGGTTATGCTGGAATCGATTTCCGCGGTCGAGGCGGCACGCTCCGGCGCCAAAGTATTGACATCGCGTTGCCGCGTCACATGACGACGATCGAACGCCGGCTTGAACCGCAATTTCAAAAGCCGCATCTGGTCCGATTTGCGCGACGAAGTGGGCAGCTCGTTTAACGGCATCGCCCGCAACGCATGAGTGAATCACGGTCACGGGTGTCCCAGAGCGGAAAAGCCAAGTCATGACACGATCGCAGCGAGGTTCAGGGTCAGGCGCCGTCGGCAAAATTGTAGGTCACCGGGGCGGGCAGAGCTCATTGCGGTCGCGTTAATTATGCAGCGCGTTTCTTACCTGCTGGCGACTTGAGCCGCCGCACCGGCGTGTTTTTCAACCGCTGCACGGCACGACGCAAATTGTACGCGGCCTGTAGTCGGAGCCACATTTCAGCGGGCGGGGCCGCGAAGGCGCGTTCCAGCCGCACTGCTATATCCGGCGTGATCGACGCCTTGCCGTTCACGATCTCGGAAAGCGTCTTGCGGCTGATGCCGAGCGCCTTCGCGGTTTCCGTGACCGACAGCCCGAGTGGCGCGAGCACGTCCTCGCGCAGATTTTCTCCGGGATGGGGTGGGTTGAGCATGGGCACGTTGAGTCCTCAATGGTAATCGATCAAGTCCACGTCAACGACTTCGGCGTCGTCGAAGCGGAAGATGATCCGCCAGTTTGCTGAAATGGTCACGCTCCAAAACCCTTAAGATCGCCCATGAGCGGATGCAAGCGCAGGCCCGGAAAGTCCATATCCCGTGCATTCGCGCAGTATCGAGATCGGCCAGTATACGGGCTATTTTCTTCAGATAAGCGGCATGAATTTGCGATGCATCGTCACGCTCGTAGAAGCGCTTAAGTCCGCGATGTCGGAAACTTCGGATCATTTAGAACGAGATGCCGTAACCCTATGGGTGTCAATATATTCACCCCTGCCGCTGCGCATCATGTCGACAAAGCGATTGAACAATAAGTGACTGTCGCGCGGGCCGGGCGAGGCTTCCGGGTGATATTGCACCGAGAACACCGGCCGGTCTTTCAGCGCCAACCCGCAATTGGAACCGTCAAACAAGGAGACATGGGTCTCGACGGCAGTATCCGGCAGCGTTGCGCTGTCGACGGCAAAGCCGTGATTCATCGAGGTGATCTCGACCTTGCCGGTGACGAGGTCCTTCACCGGATGATTTGCGCCATGATGGCCTTGATGCATTTTCACGGTCTTGGCGCCGACCGCGAGCGCCAGCATCTGATGGCCGAGGCAGATGCCGAAGACCGGCTTTTGCGCGATCAGCGCGCGGATCACCGGCACCGCATATTCGCCGGTGGCGGCCGGATCTCCCGGCCCATTGGACAGGAAAATGCCATCGGGCTTGAGCGCCAGGATATCGGCGGCGGAGGTTTGCGCCGGCACCACCGTCACCTTGCAGGCATTGCCGGCGAGCTGGCGCAATATGTTGCGCTTGATGCCATAGTCCACGGCGACGACATTGAATTCGGCGAGCTGCTGCCGGCCATAACCCTCGCCCCAGAGCCATGGCGTCTCGTCCCAAGTGAAGCGTTGCCCCGTCGTCACCATCGGCACCAGATCCATGCCGACGAGTCCCGGCCACTCGCTGGCCTCGCGCTTGAGCGCGGCAAGATCGAAGCGGCCGGACGGCTCATGCGCGATTGTTGCGTTCGGCATGCCCTTCTCGCGGATGAGCGCTGTCAGCGCGCGGGTATCGAGCCCGGCGAGGCCGATGACGCCTCGGCTCTTGAGCCAGGCGTCGAGATGGCGCGTGGCGCGGTAATTCGACGGTTGCGTGATCGCCGAATGCAGCACCACGCCCCGCGCGCCGGGCGTCGCCGCGAGATTGACGGTCTCGATGTCCTCCTCGTTGGTGCCGACATTACCGATATGAGGGAATGTGAACGTGATGATCTGCCCGGCATAGGACGGATCGGTGAGGATTTCCTCATAGCCGGTCATCGCCGTATTGAAGCAGACTTCGCCGACGGCACGGCCGGTGGCGCCCAATCCGAAGCCTTCGAGCACCGTGCCGTCCGCCAGCACCAGAAGCGCCGTCGGTTTGGGCTCGTCCCAAGTCACCGCGGAAGAGGCCTGCGTCTGGGTCATGGCCTCTTAGTTGCGTATATTATATGAGAACGCAACCGCCGTTCGCTTTTGGCCTCCGCCTATCCCTCCCTCCCGCCAGGGGGAGGAAAGCGAGCGCGGCGCCGGTCTCCCTTCGCAAGGAGGGAGTCGGGGTGGGGGTCAATTGCATTGTCAGGGATCGATGCCGTGTTGCGCGACGATATCAGCAGCGCCTTGAAAGAAGCGATGAAGGCCGGTCAGGCGCGCCGCGTCTCGACGCTGCGGCTGATCAATGCCGCGATTTTGCAGCGGGAAACCAGCGGCGCCGAGCGATCGACGCTGAGCGATCCCGAAATCCTCGACGTCATGCAAAAGATGATCAAGCAGCGCCAGGAGTCGCTCGACATCTACGAGAAAGCGGGCCGCAGCGAGCTTGCCGCGCAAGAGCGCGAGGAGATCGAGATCATTTCCACCTATCTGCCCAAGAAAATGTCCGACGTCGAAGCGGCGCACGTCATCTCGACGCTGATCAGGAACCTCGAAGCTGAGACCATCAAAGACATGGGCCGCACCATGGCGGCGCTCAAGCAGCGCTTCTCGGGGCAGATGGATTTTGCCCACGCCAGCGCGCTGGTGAAGAAGCTCCTAGGCGGCGGCTAGCCGCCGGCGTTGCGGTGCGTCAGACGACAGGCTCCATGACCAAGCGCAGGATTTTGCTCGGGCTGATCGGCAGGAATATCCAGGGATCGCTGTCGCCGCCGCTGTTCGCCGATGCGTTCGAAACCGCCGGGATCGACGGCTACTACCATCTCATCGATGTCGATCACATGCCGGGGCGGCGGCTGCCGCAGCTTCTCGAAGCCATCAAAGCAGTCGGATTCGCCGGCGCCAACATCACCTATCCCTTCAAACAGGAGATTATTCCACTCCTCGACGCCGTAGACCCGGAAGCCGCACAGGTTGGCGCGGTCAACACTGTCGCGATCGCACCCGATGGCCGCACCATCGGCTACAATTTCGACCGCCGCGGCTGGCGCAACAGCTTCGCGGAGAGTCTTGGCGCCGATCGTGCGCAAGGCGCGACCGTCGTTCTAGTCGGTGCCGGCGGCGCCGGTCGCGCAGTCGCGTTTGCTCTGATGGATCTTGGCGTTGCGGTCCTCATCCTCCGCGACATCGACAAAGCGCGCGCGGAAGCACTGAAGGCCGATGTTACAAAACATTACGGCGCGTCGCGCTGCCGCGTGATCGGCACTCTCGACCGCGACATCGCGGCAGCCGACGGCGTCGTCAACGCCACACAAGTGGGCATGACCGGCTTTCCCGGCAACCCGATGCCGGTTGCCGCACTCAAAGCCCGGCACTGGGCCGCCGACGTCATCTACACGCCGGTCGAAACCGAATTCCTCAAAGCCGCGGCTGGCAAAGGCGCGCGCGTACTCAACGGCGGCGGCATGTGCGTACATCAGGCGGCCGAGGCGTTCAGGCTCTTCACCGGCGTAGCGCCCGACGTTGCGCGCCTGCATCGCGCCTTCGCCAAAGGCCTCGCCGCGCGTGACGCGGCGACGGTTTGAGCGCGCCGGATGATCGTGCCAATTTGTGCAAAGGATAGCGGGGAAACCAATATGCCGGCTTGCCACATTCGCGGGGTGCGCAGCGTCGAACTGGTCGCCAGCAATCTCGACGAGGCGGCTCGCTTCTATGAAACGGTGTGGGGCCTTGCGCCGGTGGAAGCGCGCAATGACTCCCGCTATTTCCGCGGCACCGGCCCATATCATCACGTGCTCGCGCTGCATTGCGGCGCGCCGCCCGCCGTCATGCGCGTTGTGTTCGACATCGCCGGGCGTGCCGGCATCGATGCCTTGCATGATCGGATTAAAGCCGCCAGCGGCAAGCCCAGCGCACCGGCGAAACTCAACATCCCGGGCGGCGGTTACGGCTTTGCCTGCAAAGACCCCGACGGCCGCAACCTCGCCTTCGTCTGCAATTGCGCCGACCACGCCGACACGGCCGACTTTCCCGACGGGCCGCGCAAGATCGTCCACGTCAATCTCAACGCGCGCGATTTCGACGGGACTTTGCGATTCTTCACGCAAGCGCTCGGCTTCCGCGTCATCGACGACAATGCGCCGCTGTGGTTCCTGCATTGCGACAACTCCGATCATTGCTCGATCGTGCTGTGCAAGATGAAGCTGCCTACGCTCAACCACATCGCGTTCGAAATGCCCGAGTTTGACTCGGTCATGCGCGGCATGGGCCGCATGAAGGACAACGGCTATCCGATCGAATGGGGGCCCGGGCGCCACGGACCGGGCGACAACGTCTTTGCCTATTTCTGCGGGCCCGACGAGGTGCCGCTGGAATATGCCGCGGAAGTGCTTCAGGTCGACGACAGCTACCAGCCGCGCCCATCATCTTACTGGAAATACCCGCCCGGCCGCTCCGACCAATGGGGCATCACCCAGCCACGCTCGCAGCGCTACTACCGCGTGCAGCGGCTGTTCGGCTTCACGGCGGATGGGGACCGGCTGGCTTGATAAGGCGCCACCGGAGCTCAACGTCCTGTGGATAACTAGGACAAGGTGCTCCGGGCTTGCCCCGCACTTCCCCCGCCCTATCTTCGCAGCCGGTACGCGCTACCCTGCCAAATCACCATGCGTTTTACCCCGCAATTTCTCGACGAGCTGCGCGCGCGGCTTCCGGTTTCGGAAGTCGTCGGCCGGCGCGTGAAATTGCGCAAGGCCGGGCGCGAATGGAAGGGGCTGTCGCCATTCAACAAGGAGAAGACGCCGTCGTTCTTCGTCAATGACCAAAAGGCGATGTGGTTCGACTTCTCCTCCGGCAAAAACGGCAACATTTTCGACTTTCTCATGCTCACCGAAGGGGTGAGCTTCCCGGAAGCGGTCGAGCGGCTGGCGGCGCAGGCCGGCGTGCCGTTGCCGGTGATGACGCGCGAGGCGGCCGCGCACGAGGAGCGAAGGAAGACGCTGCACGATATCGTCGAACTCGCCGCCAAATTCTTCGAGGCGACGCTGGCGTCGAGAAATGGCGCGCGCGGCCGCGGCTATCTGCTCGACCGCGGCATCCACGCCGCGGCGCAGCTGAAATTCCGGCTCGGCTATGCGCCGACCGAACAATATGCGCTCAAGGAGCATCTCGGCGGCCTGAAAATCTCCGTCGAGGACATGGCGGAAGCGGGCCTCGTGGTCACCGGCGAAGACATCGCGGTGCCCTACGACCGCTTCCGCGACCGCGTGATGTTTCCGATTTCCGACTGGCGCGGCCGCGTCATCGCCTTCGGCGGCCGCGCGCTCGATAAGGACGTGTCCGCCAAGTACCTCAATTCGCCGGAGACGCCGCTTTTCCACAAGGGCGCGACGCTTTACAATATCGCCTCAGCTCGCAAGGCCGCCCATGAAGGGGCGCGCGTTATCGCTGTCGAAGGCTATATCGACGTCATCGCCATGGTCACCGCCGGCTTCGAGGCGGCCGTCGCGCCGCTCGGGACCGCGCTCACCGCCGATCAGCTCGCCTTGATGTGGCGGCTCAACGACGAGCCGATTCTGTGCTTCGACGGCGACGATGCCGGGCGACGTGCGGCCCACCGCGCGCTCGATCTCGCTTTGCCGCTGCTCAAACCCGGCAAGAGCCTCACGCTCGCCACGCTGCCCGACGGCCAGGATCCCGACGATCTCGCCCGCTCCGGCGGCCGCGACGCGATCGACGACGTGCTGTCCGCCGCGCGCCCGCTGGCGGCGGTGCTGTGGTCGCGCGAGCGCGAGGCCGGCCCGTTCGATACGCCGGAGCGCCGCGCCGCCTTCGAGGCGCGGCTTGCCGAAGCCACGGCGACGATCGCCGACAAATCCGTGCGCCGCTATTACCGGCAGGATTTTTCCGAAAAACTTCGCCGCATGTTCGCGCCGGCGGAAATTTCGACGCGCCGCGGCGGTTTCAACCGAAGCGGCTTCGCAAGAAGCGGCTTTCAAGAAAAGGACCTCGATCGCAGAGCCCACCGACGGGACGCGGCGCGGCCCGCCGCGTCCACCCTTGGCGGCAAGGAGGCCTATATCGCGGCGAGCCCGCAGCTTGCCGCGGGCCCGTTGCATCGCGGCCATCGCGCCGCGATCCCGCGCAATGAAGCGTTGATCCTGCAGGCGGCGATCACCCATCCGTGGCTTCTCCACGACCACCTCGAGGAGCTTGCGGCGGCCGAGTTCCGCCACGCCGATACGCAGAAACTGAAAGGCGCGCTGATCGACGTATTCGCCCATCATTTCGCCGAAGATTTTGGTCGAGAGGGCGAGGCGGCAAGCCCACAGCACTCCGCGGCGCTCGCGGCCGAACTTGCCAAACGCGGCTTTGCCGGTCTGCTCGAACGCATCCAGCGCAGCATCACCACACCATCGGTCTGGGGCGCCGGGCCCAGCGCCGCCGCGGCCGATGTTTTGTTGACCTGGAAGCAACTGGTCGCCTTGCATCGGCAGTGGCATTCCCTAACTAGAGAACTTAAAGCCGCAGAAATGGCGCTTGGGAAGGACAATACCGAGGCGAACTACGCGCGGCTGCGCGACGTCAAAGCCCGGCTGTCCACTCTCGACGGAACCGAGGCCCTGATCGAGGGCTTCGGCGCTTCGTCGGGCCGGGCGACGAGGTCGCTGTGATGGGTTCGGTGTAGGCGAGACGCACCCTAGTTTTCCTGCCTCCTGATAAGGAGAGGGTCGGGGGGGTGGGGTCGCGATACCCCGCCGGCGGAGGCGTGCAGCCGACGACCCCACCCGGCGGACGAGAGCCGCCGACCTGCCCCTTGCAGGGCAGGAGAGAAGCGGAGGTCGGTGACTGGACTCCGACCTTGGCGAGGGAATAAGAGGTCGCCCTCGCGGTTAGGGTTAGTCGGAGCTTAACGGAGTTCCGACACATTTGGCCTCGATTCGGGCGGTGCGGACGGGCTGCGGCCCTGCTGCGCTGCCATTTTTGGCCGTCAGCGTCCGCCCGGAGCGGTGGGTGAGCTGCCGGCCCAACAACAAGGGACGAGTGGGCTTTTACCCCTGGTCCCGGCGCTCTCCCCTCCCGGTTCGGGGCGAGACTCACGCCATAGAGTAGGGGGACGCGAATCGCGGCCCTGTGGAGACAGAGATAATGGCAACCAAGAGCGTGGCCACCAAGACCGTCGCGAGCAAGGCCAAGGTCGTTCGACCAGGAATGGCGACCCCGCCCAAGGATGCCGAGGCACCGGAGAAGGAAACCCCGGAAACGCCCGACGCCCCGTTGCCGCTGCTCGATCTCTCCGACGCCGCCGTCAAGAAGATGATCAAGTCGGCGAAGAAGCGCGGCTATGTCACTTATGAACAGCTCAATGCGGTGATGCCCTCCGAAGAGGTCACCTCGGAGAAGATCGAAGACATCCTGGCGATGATGAACGAAATGGGCATCAACGTCGTGGAGACCGAGGAAGCCGAGGCCGAGGACGGCGAGGGCGAAGAGGCCGAGGAGGAAGAGGCCGAAGGCGGCGAGGTCGTCGAAGTCGCCCCCAAGACCCCCGCCAAGACCGAGGCCAAGGAGCCGTCCGAGCGCACCGACGATCCGGTGCGGATGTATCTGCGCGAGATGGGTTCCGTCGAGCTTTTGTCGCGTGAAGGCGAGATCGCCATCGCCAAGCGCATTGAGGCCGGCCGCGAAGCCATGATCGCGGGCCTGTGCGAAAGCCCGCTGTCGTTCCAGGCCATCATCATCTGGCGCGATGAATTGAACGAAGGCAAAGTCTTTCTCCGCGACATCATCGATCTCGAAGCGACTTACGCCGGCCCCGACGCCAAGCAGGTCGCCCCGGCGGTGAACCCCGGTGGCGATCCGTCCGGCATTGCTGCGGCAATGGGCGCTCCGACGGGGTCCAATATCGGCCCGCACGCCGTGCCGGCCGGCAACGGCGGTTTTGCGCCGCAGCCGGTGCAGACCGTGGCGCCGCCTTCGGCGCCGCCCGGCGCCACGCCGTTTAAGCCGCAACCCGCCGCCGCCGGCGAGGGCGAGGAAGGCGGCGAAGAAGCAGCCTTGGCGGATGCCGATCTCGACGAGGACGATCTCGAAAACTCGATGTCGCTGGCCGCGATCGAGGCCGAGCTCAAGCCGAAAGTGCTGGAGACTTTCGACAACATCGCCGACGCGTTCAAGCGGCTGCGCCGTCTGCAGGACCAGGACATCGAGCGGCGCCTGGTCAACGAAAAGCTGTCGCCCAACCAGGAGCGCAAATACAAGAAGCTCAAGGATGAGATCATCCAGGAGGTGAAATCGCTGCGGCTTAATCAGGCACGCATCGATGCGCTGGTCGAGCAGCTCTACGACATTAACAAAAGGTTGGTCGGCCACGAAGGCCGGCTGATGCGGCTCGCCGAAAGCCACGGCGTGCTGCGCGAAAGCTTTTTGCGCCAGTACCAGGGCTCCGAGCTCGATCCGCGCTGGCTCAATCGGATCTCAAAGCTCGCCGAGAAGGGCTGGAAGAATTTCGTCGCCCGCGACAAAGACCGCATCAAGGACCTTCGCACGCAAATTCATACGCTGGCCGCCGAGACCGGCCTCGAGATCGGCGAGTTCCGCAAGCTCGTGCACATGGTGCAGAAGGGCGAGCGCGAGGCGCGCCAGGCGAAGAAAGAGATGGTCGAAGCCAATCTCCGCCTCGTCATCTCGATCGCCAAGAAATACACCAACCGCGGCCTGCAATTCCTCGATCTGATCCAGGAAGGCAATATCGGCCTGATGAAGGCGGTCGATAAGTTCGAATACCGCCGCGGCTACAAGTTCTCGACCTATGCCACGTGGTGGATCCGCCAGGCGATCACACGTTCTATTGCGGATCAGGCGCGCACCATCCGCATCCCGGTGCACATGATCGAGACCATCAACAAGATCGTGCGCACCTCGCGCCAGATGCTCAACGAGATCGGCCGCGAGCCGACGCCGGAAGAGCTCGCCGAAAAGCTCGGCATGCCGCTGGAAAAGGTGCGCAAGGTGCTCAAGATCGCCAAGGAGCCGCTGTCGCTGGAGACTCCGATCGGCGACGAGGAGGATTCCCACCTCGGCGATTTCATCGAGGACAAGAACGCCATCCTGCCGATCGATGCCGCGATCCAGTCGAACCTGCGCGAGACCACGACGCGGGTGCTCGCCTCGCTCACCCCGCGCGAGGAACGCGTGCTGCGCATGCGCTTCGGCATCGGCATGAACACCGACCACACGCTGGAAGAAGTCGGCCAGCAATTCTCGGTGACCCGCGAGCGCATCCGCCAGATCGAGGCCAAGGCGCTGCGCAAGCTCAAGCATCCTTCGCGTTCGCGCAAACTCCGCAGCTTCCTGGATAATTAATTCCGCTCGTCCCCGCGAAAGCAGGGACCCAGTCTGATTCCCGCTTGCGGGAATGAGCGGTAATCGTCAAAAATCCTCAGGTCGTCATGCCCGGGCAAAAGGCGCGAAGCGTCGTCTTGGCGTAACCTGCGCCGGGCATCCACGTCTTTGGACGATTGCCCTTACGACAGCAAAAATTCCGGCAAGCGGTCGGGCGTGTAATCCCGCGGCACATTGTTGAGCGCCGTACGGTAAAGCCGCCAGCTGCCATAGCCGCCCAGCGCGACGAGAACGAAGCCCTTGAGATCGCCGAGACAGAAAAACGTCGACAGCCCGAGGCCGACGACGAGCAGCGCGGTGACGGCGGCCAAGGCGAGCATTGCCTGGAAACAGCGCTCGATCGCGGCGAGCCCCTCCGGCGTGACCAAATTCGGATGCGGCGCCGCCGGCCGCACGGCGAATTTCCCTGCCAACAGGGAAATAATCAGGGAATTGCCGAACGCGCTTTCGGCCGTTGCGCCATCCGCCGTCCAGGCCATGCTGTCGTCGTTGAGCGTGACGCCATGATCGAGTTTGTGGAACGCGCTCGCGCCAGGAGCAGACGTCGCAGCTGTGTGGATCTCCAGGCGCTGACGCGGGCATGGCGAGACTCCAGCAAGGGACCCCAAAGGGAAACACGCGGAAACAAGGGGAACCAGAGGCGAGCATGACGCCGGATGGCAAATTACAAGATGCCGGTTACTTAACGTTATATGACGACAGTCCTCGTCGGCCGCGCCTTGTTTGCCGCCGCTTGAACGCGCGTCGTCACACGCCATCTTACCCCTCGTGTTACCATCCTCCCGGCGCAATGATTCGTCGGGGCCCCCCACCCCACCGAAGGACTTTTCACCCAGCGATGAACGTTCACGCGACGCTCCGCAGAAATTCGCAATCGCGTTTCCTGATGTGCCCGCCGCGGCATTTCGCTGTCACTTACAGCATCAATCCCTGGATGGACCCGCGGGCTTGGGCGCAAGCTGAGGCACAATGCGGCGCCGATGGCGGGGCGCTGAACGACGTGGCGCAGCGCCAATGGGACGGCTTGCGGAGGGCGCTTCTAGCCGCCGGCGCGGCGATCGAGATTTTGCCGGCCGAGCCCGGCCTGCCCGATCTCGTCTTCACCGCCAATGCCGCCGTCGTGCTTGATAGCAACGTCGTGCTGGCGCGCTTCGTTCACGACGAGCGCCGCCGCGAGGAGCCGGTGTTTGCCAAGGCCTTTCGCGCGCTTGCCGCGCGCGGCGCGATCGCGGACGTGGCGCCGCTGCCCGCGGGCGTGACGCTCGAAGGCGCCGGCGATTGCATCTGGGACCGGCGGCGCGAACTGTTCTGGATGGGCTGCGGCTTTCGCTCCGATGCGGCCGCCGGCCGCGCTTTGCAAGAGCGACTCGGCGTTCGCTGCCTGGCGCTGCCGCTTGCCAATCCGAAATTTTATCACCTCGACACCGCGTTCTGCGCCCTGCCTTGCGGCGGCGTTATCTATTATCCGGCGGCTTTTACGCCCGCGGCGCTGGCGCTGATCCACGGCCAAGTCGCGCCGGTCGACCGCATCGGGCTCGAGCGGCCCGACGCCGCCAACGCCGTTTGCGTCGGGCGGACGATCATCCTGTCGAGCTGCAGCGCCGCGCTGCGCGCAACGCTCGAACAGCGCGGCTACGCCGTGGTCGAGACGCCGCTCGATGTGTTTCAGAGGAGCGGCGGCTCGGCCTGCTGCCTGACGCTGCGGCTCGATCACCAATCGGCTGGGCCGAACGCCACTGTGGCGCGCCCGCGACGCGCCGCGGCGGGAAGCGAAAAGCAAGCGTCTTAATGCGCGGGCTTGACCTGGTGGTCCATGCTGACTCGTCACATAAGCGGTGGTGCCGCATGATAGATCGACGAAATGCCCTGTTCGCTCCCGACAGACGGCCGCTGTGCGGGTATGGTAACATCGTCTCCGGAGAAAATTCGCTCCGGAGGAGATCATGCCGGTCGCGCGTTGGTTGCGCCCTGCCGCGGCGCTCGGGATCACCGCGCTCGCACTTTCGCTGACGACGTTGGGCGCATTCGCCTTTTCCGTTTCCTTCGCCTGGTGTTCCAGCTCGCCGGATTTCAAGCTTGACGACGTGCCGGCGGGAACGGTGAGGCTGCAATTCGCGATGACGGATCTCAACAAGCCGTCGTTCCATCACGGCGGCGGCACGGTCGGTTATCGCGGCCAGCCGGACGTGCCGTGCGGCGCATTCTCGACTGGCTTCGTCGGTCCGGCGCCGCCGCCGGGCGAAGTCCATACCTACGAGTTCACCGTCCGCGCGCTCGGGCCGGACGGCGCGGTGCTGGGGACGACCACCGCACGGCGGCGGTTTCCGGAGTGATCGTCGACCTTCCTACAAGGCGGCGACCGCGCTCACTTCGATCAGAAACTGCTCCTGCACCAGGCGATCGATAACCAGCAGCGTGTTGGGCGGATAAGCGCCGCCGGAAAACAGCTTCGGGAATTCGCGGGTGCGATAGGCCATGAATCTCGGGATGTCCTGCGAGTGAACCAGGTATGTGGTGAATTCGACGATGTTGGCGAAACTCGCGCCCTGCGATGCAAGCGCCAGACCGATATTGGCGAAGACGAGGCCGCATTGCGCATCGAATTCGGGCGGCACTTTGCCGTTCTTATCGGTGCCGACCTGTCCGGCGATGAACAAAAACTCCGACGCTTTCACCCGCGTCAGCTGCGAATATTGGCCGAGCGGCTTGCCGAGGCTGTCGGGATTGAGGATTTGAATCTGGGGCATGGGCGGCTCCTTATCTTCCCTCCCCTTTGCGGAGACGGTGCTGAGCGAGCGTTTGGGCGGGAAGCGGGCGAGGGGTAGCGCGCGCCCTACCCCTCACCCGGCTGGTTGCTCGTTTACACTCGCAACTCGCCACCCGCTCCCGCAAGGGGAGAGGGTATTTGACGAGCCTTGCTTACGGCGCGCGCCTCCCCATCTGTGGGCGGGGCAGAAAGAAGACGGATATGGCTTTCGCACGGGCAGCCTTTGCCGGGTTCCAGTTCGCCGCCGCCGGCAGCGACCGTTACGACACCGCATCGCGGCGCGCCGCGCTCGACCGGCTCGACGTGCTGGCCACCGCGTTCGACACGGCGTTCATCTTGCCGGGCACCAACATCCGCTTCGGCGTGGAATCGCTGCTTCGCCTGGTGCCCGGCGTCGGCGACGTCCTCGCTTCGGTGCTGTCGTGCTATCTGCTCTATGAGGCGCGCCGGCTCGGCGTGCCAAAGTTTCTGTTCGCGCGGATGCTGATGAACGTGCTGCTCGAAGGCGCGATCGGCGCGGTGCCAGTCGCCGGCGACGCGTTCGATGTGCTGTTCCGCGCCAACCGGCGCAATGTCGCATTATTGCGCCAGCATTTCGCCCGGGTCGGATATTGATCGGACTGCCGCCGTCCGAAGCCGCGAGCCAAACGAGCCTCGAAGGGTGACGGGACGAGCAAAATCAGCAAGCCTTTTTCCAGTCGGCGTCGCGGAGCTTTTTCTTGGCGTCCGAACGGGTGATGCTCTTGATCTTGGCCGGCGGGCGTCCGGATTTTTCCGCGATGTCGCGGTCCTGATCGATCAAAAAGCCGTGCGCCGGCTTGTCGCCGTCGATGCCGCCAATGAGCGCGCGCGGCACCTTGCGGTTCGAGCGCTGCGTGCCGTCTTCGTAGAGCACGTCGAACATGACGAATTCGGAATTCAGTCCCGGCTTTCTCGGCATTTGTTGTTCTCCGTCTTGTTGGATGCGCGAGCCCTGTCCGATCGAAAACGCCGGCGCCATGAGACGCCGGCGCCGGATATAAGTGCGGATTACACCGCTTGCAGGTTGGTCGCGGCGGATTTGCCGCTGCGCCGGTCAGCTTCGATGTCGAAGCTAAGCTTCTGCCCCTCGTTGAGGGAGCTCATGCCGGCGCGCTCGACCGCGGAAATGTGAACGAACACATCCTGGCCGCCGCCGTCCTGTGCGATGAAGCCGTAGCCTTTTTGGGCGTTGAAAAACTTGACGGTACCTTGAGCCATTGTGGCCCTCCTTTGGCAAACGCATCATGCGTTTTGGGGCCGCGCGAACCATTCGCACGGCTTCAATCCGGATTTTGCGTGGTCTTGGGAATGGCCCTTTCAAGAGTAGGGCGAGACGGCAAGGCAGGCTAAATCGCGAATGGCGCGTATATAGAGACGCTTTGCCGATTTGGCAATCGCGCTTGCCACCGCATCGTCCCGCAAGGTTATCTTTGTCACTCCTGCGCTTCGACGATGCGGATGTCGCGCACGGCGCCGTCGCCGAGCGCTTTGAGGGCTTCTTTGTAGGCCGGGCAGTTATAGGCAGCGATCGCCTTCTCGAGGCTCGGAAATTCCGAGATCACGATGCGCTCCTTTTGCCCGGCCTCGAAGGCGGCGGCCGCGGTGCCGCGCGCGATATAGCGGGCGCCGAACGGCGTCACCGCAGGCGGCGCGAGCTTAGCGTAGGCCTCGAGCTTTTTCGGATCCGAGATCGAGCGATAACAGGTCACCCAGTAGGCTTTCGGCATTGGACTAACTCCATGCAGGGGATGCGAATTACGGCGTTGGCGAAGTGACATCGGGAAGGGTACAACAGGCGCACCCGGCAAAAAATAGGGGCCACGCCATGTCGTTTTTCAGCGCGCTGTTCGGCGGCGGCAAGGCTGCCGCCAAGCTCCCCGACCCGATCGAATACAAGGGCTTTATCATCCGCGCCGCGCCGTACAAGAACAACGGCCATTATCAGACCGCGGGCACGATCACGCGCGAGATCGGCGGCGTGCAAAAGGAACACCGCTTCATCCGCGCCGACGCCTATGCCTCCTATGACGACGCGGTGAATTTCACCCTCAACAAAGCGCGCCAGATCGTCGATCTGCAGGGCGAGAGGATTTTCGATTAAAGCCCTTCGACGATGCGCAGGTCGCGCTCAACGGCGGTGCCGAGCACTTTGAGCGCCGCCTGATAGCCGGCGCTGTCATGCGCGGCGGCGGCCTTGTCGACGCTGTCGAACTCGATCAGAACCACACGCTGTTTGAGGCCTTTTTCATAAGCCTTGGCGGCGGTGCCGCGCGCCAGGAAGCGGCCGCCGGCCGCTGAGATCGCGGGTCCCGCAAGCTTGGCATATTCGGCAAGCGCATCCGGGTTTGAAATCGAAAAGTAGGTGGCAATCCAATAGCCCTTGGCCATGACGATCTCCCTTGAGTTTTAAGTGGGCGGCAGATTATCAGGTCAAACGCGGCGAAGGCGAGAGCGGAAACTGAGGCGTGCGCGTTACGCCGCCGCTTCGTCGGCAATCTCGCCCGTTACGGCCTTAAAGCTGCTTGACCAGCGCCCGCAATGAAGCGATTTCGGCTTCGAGCATGGCGACGCGTTGGACCACCTGGGCATTGGGGTCGGGCGCCTGTGCGGCCTCGGCAAAGGCAAGCCCGATCTCGTCGTTGCGGCGCCATTTCACCCGTGCACGCAACGTCCGGTCGCGTTTCGGGATGTAGAGATCCAGCACGTCTGGGAGCGCTACGGTGTCGGAAAAGATGATGCGGGCGCCTTTATCGGACAGGTCGCGAATGAGGCAGGCCAGCGCCCCGCGCTTGCGGCTGATATAAACAAAGCCGCGTAGGAAGCTCTTGCTGCGTCTCGATCCGCGGCGTTCGCCCATCGTCCCCTCGCCGGCGCACACGTCAACTAGCCCAAATTATGCGCACGACGCTTAATGCCGCCTTACCGTTGAAACGTCGCCAAATAATCCGGAAACAGCTTTTTAATCAGTAAGTTATCCGTTTAGCGGGCTTGCAAGATCTGTTGAAAACTCACCAGACCGAGAAGAGCCGAGCGATATCGTAGACGACGGCACCCAGCACGCAAGCCGCCAAGCCGGTGCCGATCAGACCTAGCAAAATGGCAGAGTTCACGCGCGCGAACGTGCGCTTATCGAAATGGGCCTTGTCGGCGAGATGGGCCATGGCCGCTGTCCCTTGGCAGACTTGGTCTGCCCCCGCTTCGACGCCCCCTCCCCCTGAACTAAACCTAACGACCGATTCAAACTATAAATATGATGCGCCTTGACAGGCCAGTATTGCAAGACCGGCGTGACTCTCATGCCTCGCCGCAAAATAGACCGCTCGTCGCAAGCGCCGGCGGATCCTAAGGTTCAGCCTCGTGGACCAATAAAGAATTGGGAGGAGACGGGCGATGCATGTCTTCAGCGTGGTCGACCAAGCCGAATTTGACCCCAAGAAACACGTCGAGAAAATCCTCGGCAAGATCGAATCAGGCGACGTCACCGTGGCCTGTTGGGAGCCGGGCCAAATCAGCCCCTATCATTGTCACCCGCAGGCGACCGAAATCTACTTCTGCTTCGAAGGCGGCGGCACCATGCGCACGCCGACCGAAACCGTAGCGGTCGTTCCCGGCGCCTTTGTCGTCCATCCGCCCGGCGAGGTGCACGAATACGCCAACGGCCCGCAGCGCACGCTTCTGTTCCGCGTGCGCTACGGAACCGACATGGCGGCGCGCCATCTCGATTGGCGCGGCCGAGCGGGCTGGACGCAGAGCGCGGAGGACGTCGAATATTTCCGCCGCAATGCCGCGCCTGCCGGCTAGTGGTTCTGCGGCGGGCTGTTGACCACGCAGGTGTCGGTATTGCCGCGCTTCGCCTGTAGGCACTGCGCCATCGAATCATAGGCGCAGTCCTGCGTGGTTTCCGACTTTAGGCAGAACGCGTGGTGCACGTAACTGCCTTGCGCAAACGCGCTTGGGGAAGCCGTCGTCGCCGCCAGCACTGCTCCTATCGCAATGAAGCGAATCATGTCCGTTCGCCGTAGTTGCCTCCCGGGCCAGTCAACTCTGTGGGCCGAAGACTTGTTCCGGGTTCCCGCGCCGTCACAGCCGCGCGTTGTCGGAGATTCGCCTGTGGCAGCGCGTGAAGGGTGACTCGCGTCGCGCGCCTTGCTAGGGCAAGCCGCGTATGGAACCGAAAAAATCCGACCGCAAACGGGGAGAACACAATGTTTACTAAGCCGAATTGCCCAGTGATCGCTATCGAGGAACACTATTGGGACGATGAACTTTCCAAGACCTACACCGGCAGCGAGGCAGGCCGGCCGGGTGAACAGAGCAAGCGGCTGCACGACTTCACCGGGCTGCGCATCAAGGAAATGGACGACGCCGGCATCGACGTGCAGGTGATCTCGCACGGTGCGCCGTCAACGCAGAAGCTGCCGGCGGAAGCCGCCGCCGCGCTCACCCGCCGCGTCAACGACCGGCTGCACGCCGCGATCGCCGGACATAAGCAACGGTTCGCCGCCTTCGCTGCGCTGCCGACTGCGGTCCCGGAGGCCGCCGCCGACGAACTCGAGCGAGCGACAAAGGACCTCGGCTTCAAGGGCGCCATGCTGCACGGTCTCGCCAACGGCACGTTCCTCGACGACAAGAAGTTCTGGCCGATCTATGCGCGCGCCGAAAAACTCGACGTGCCGATCTACCTGCACCCGTCGCTGCCGCAGGCCGACGTGATGCGCATCTATTACGACGATTACGTCAAGGATTTCCCGACCGTGGCGCGGCCAGCCTGGGGCTATACGGTGGAGACCGCGACGCTCGCCATCCGCCTCGCGCTCTCCGGCGTGTTCGAGAAGCATCCAAAGCTCAAGATCATCCTCGGCCATCTCGGCGAGACGCTGCCGTTTCTGGTCTGGCGCATCGACCATGCGCTCAAGCGGCCGGGGCAGAAATCGATGAGCTTCCGCGACATCTTCTGCAGCAACTACTACATCACGACGAGCGGCAATTTCTCCAACCCGGCGCTGCTGTGCTGCGTCATGGAAATGGGCATCGACCACATCCTGTTCGCCGTCGACTGGCCGTTCGTGCTCAACCCGCCGGCGATCGAGTGGATGGCCGGTGTGCCGCTATGCGACGACGACAAGGCGAAGATCCTTTCCGGCAACGCCAACCGGCTGTTGCGGATGTGAAAGCTCCGGCTCCCTGCGAGCAGGGAAAACGCCGGGGATGTTGCTCAATCCACGTCCTGAGTCCGATCGCCGGTATCAGAAGTCCACGACGAGCAGCCGCTTCATATACCGTCACAGTATCAGACGCTCCGCTCGCAGCTCGGCGAATGCAGAGATTCTAAAGCTCAATCGGGCTCCGCAGGACACTAATGACAGTGAACGTAAAAAGTACCGGTCATCATATTATTATTGCAGTCAACTTCGGTCGGACCGCCGCTTGAACTTTTTGCGTAAGCATGGGTCGACGAAGGTGATGTGGATGCACCCACCCGTGCGGTCGTCGAACCACCAATGCTCGCAGTGCCGCTGGCAGTGCCGCTTCCCGAGACTGAGACGGATGTGGTCACGCTCGCCGTTGAGGTACTCGCGGTACTCGATGCGCTCGCCGATTGGGCCATTGCATTGCCGGTGCTGAACACCAGGGACAACAACAGGCAAGGAAACACGAACTGCTTTGAGACTTTCATTGACAGGCCCTTTCGAATCGAGGTGGCGTTGTGCCACTTCTGCGCTCAGGCGGCATCACCGCCACATGCATGATGACCATTCATACAATTTTACGAAAGCCTCGGCAAGTTGGAACTCGGTTTTTTACGATCCGTTTCTGCTTCGACCGAACCTCTGTCGCAAGAGGCAGCAGCTGCTTTTTGTGTCCTAAGACATACTGGGGAACTGAGACTGTCTTAAGCGTCGCAAACTGCGATTTTTCACCCAAAGCGGATTTCGCCGCCTGCCGGGTCGGGATTGATCGGGGCGGTCAGAAAGTTGCGAATTCCAGCTAGTATTGCTCGGCCGGCACTTAAAAGGTCGACAACGAATTTGCTTTTGTGGAAGTTGAGTATTTGCGTCATGAGTCGGTTTGCCACTTCGCGAATATATTGTTTGGCGGTCCGCGAGTCGCCCGTGTCGATCCACAGGGCGAGAGGAACAAAGAGCAAGCCGATGAGCACAAGCTCTAATCCGAGCGAGAAAGCCGCAACGTGATCGACCGGCCAGCGCCAAATTTCCCTGAAATAGTTCGCATTTCTGAAAATCTTTTTCACCGGAGTGACCGTGACGCAATTTGCCTTAATGGCTTGCTCGTCATCGTTGGAAAAGCCGCCAAGCCCGAGCATAAAAAGGACGTAGTGCTCAAAACCACTTGTCGCTCCCGCCGGTTTAACGTCGGGATCGGAGTACGCTCTGAAACTGTTACGCGTAGTGTCGCTGAAAGTGATTTTTTGATCTGCGACGTTGCCTAATCGTTGCTCCCACTGGTTTGCTTGCACCTCCAGGTTGGAAGCGGTGGCAAACCATTCAGCGTACTGAGCATGCAACGTCGCGCCGCGCTCCATTTCTGCTGCGACGTTGCGCCGGAGACCGCCCTGCTCACCGTTTACGAGACGGTACAAGCCGCCTTGATCCTGGGCTGGTTGAAGGCTCTCGCTGCGAATTTGGCGATCTCGCCAGGCACGAACCTCTTTAGGGGCCACATCGTAGTAGGCTTGGAGCCTGGCTTTCGATTGCAGAACCGCCTTGACGAAAAACGGGCGCTCGCAACTTGCCGACACTTGCCATATTTCCGCAGTCTCAACTGCAGGAGTACGCGAGTCGACCCCCACCCAGGCGTATCCGGCCTCGGTAGCGTGCAGCGCCAGAGCCCAGCTTAAAAGCGATACGCCCAACACCGCGCAACCCAGCACGGTGACAAACAGGCGAATGCGTGAAACGGTACTACGCAACATAATATTTGGTGCCGACTAGCCGCGCATTAAGCGGCGCTGTTCGCCAAGCCCGGCGCAGAGCTTTGCGGATGGGGATCGCTCACCGGAATATGAGCGGAGCACAATGCGAAAAGCGGACATCCTTTTCGACATCGCACCCTGCGGTGATGGACGTGGCGCTCTACAGCCCGTTGGGTACTTAAGGCGCATCACTACCCCTCGCCCGAAAGCCATCGTCCACTTGCCGCCTACGCTCCGGCCCATTTGAGCCAGAATTAAGACGATATCCAAGTGTGATTCGCGGAGCTCTGAATGGCAAGTACGAACTGCGCTATAGGGGTCAAAGCGCCAGAGCCTTTATAAACAATGACTTAGTGCTTGGGATTGGCGGCTCGCCACGACCTCGCGGCACCCATGTCGGCATACCCTAGAGATCGGGACGGCGCTGGATCGAGCCCACTCGGACTCCAGCAAAGCGCAATATTGTGCTGGCCGTCACATCGACCAGGACGACCCTGAATTATATGTGACCATTGAATTTGCGTCGAAGAGGGTGTCATGACAACGATCCACCGCCAGACCAGCCGCATCGTTACATGGCTTAACCGCGCGACGACGTGCAGCGGCGAGCTGGAGTATCTTAGCGATAGGGCGCTGGAGGATATCGGTCTGTCGCGTTATCGCACGAACGTTGACGCCTACAAGCCGTTTTGGATGGTCTAATAAGCGGCCGATTGGATAAACAAGAACACCGGCGGCGTGACGCGACACACACAGTGATCTTACTCATGTTACGCCAAGCGGCAGCCCACCTGAAACTCGGCCTCGACATTTTCCCTTCGGTGTCGAGGCTTTTTGCTGCAATACTGAACGGCCCCGCACCTGCACTCACTCGAGGCCAGTTTCAGTTTCTAGGATGAGAACTTACTCTTCCTATGCAACGATGTTGGTCTTACCGACGATTTCGGCGAGTCCAGTGGAGGTCAGTGTATAGCCGAGAGCCGCATCCTCCAAAAGATCCGTTGCGGAAACCTGAGTGATGATCCCCGGTGCGCCGAAAGCGTCATAGGAATTGTTAAGGACAGCATCGGTGGCGCCGGCAGAGGCCCAGTCGGCTGCATCCCCGCCATTCTGCGGATTGTTGTAAGAGTTCAAGTTCGTTGCCCCGCCAACACCGTCGGTCGTCGAGAAATAACCGCTGGTCGGCGTCAGGTCACGCACGTTGGGCGCTTCGTAACGGAATAGGTCTAGCGGCGTATAGACGTCTTTGTAGCTGCCAAGGCTGGCGCCCTCAAGCCCAATGCGGCCCATGACTTCGCTGATCTCGTGAGCAGCAACTCCAACCGCGTCGTATTGGGTCTTTCCTATCGTGCCGCCATTGGCCGAAAAGTACAGCAGCGACGACGAGCTGGTAAGCCCGATATAGCCGTCGATTCCTGTCGACGTGCCGCTGATCAAGCCGAGTGCTTTAGCTTCTGCACTTGTAACAAAGAAGTTCGCGCCGGTCGGTGGACTATCTGCCGATAGCGCATTCGACGACATCAAACCGTCAGACACCAAACCACCGTCGGTAGTCATCAAGGCGTTAGCGGCAGTCGAGTAATTCGTGATGTAACCAGAACTCTCGCTTTCGCCGAGCGCGTTCGAGCTCAACGCCGAGCCGGCGATTTCACCAAACCCGACTGCGATATTGAGCACGATGTGATCTGAAAATGCCTGGGTATAGATTTGAGCGGCGGCGACAACGGCTGCTTCGATGGCGGACCAGTTCGAGCTGCTTCGGACGGATGAATCCCAGATCAGATTGATTTCAAGGCCGCTCGACGAGCCCACAAGGGTCGATGCCGGGCCGGCGGAGACTCGGGGATGAAGGCGGACTGGAAGTGTGGCCGGAATGACCATGAGCGGCAGAGATCAGGTGGTCGGAATCGGTCAATAAATATTCCTGCCCGAGCGGCGAGCCCTCCGGGCCGTGGTTCGTGATTCCTACGACCTGCATGTCCGATCCCTTTCCTGGCAATCTCTCCCTGACGATATCTCAATAATCCTCGGACGTTACAGGACAGTAAATTAGATATTGAAAAAGCTCACTATCGCTCACGAAACGCGCTGTTCATTCTGTCTTGTAATGGTCGCACAAGGTAGTTGAGTACGGTTCGTTCGCCAGTCGGAAAGACGAGGTTTGCAGGCATGCCCGCTACAATATGATCGCGAATCTCTGGTGGGATATCTTCGACAACGACCTGAGCCAGAAAGTATGGCTGCTTAGTCGCTTCATCGACCAGTCTATCTCGCGATACGGTCTCCACTCGTCCCATAATGATCGGTAAGATGCTGGAGTTGAATGAGGTAAATCGAACTTCAGCCCGCATTCCCGGCCACATCCTATCCATATCGCGGGGCGCAATATGAGCCTGGACAATGAGCGCGTCTCGATCTGGAACGACTTCCGCCAGCACTTCGCCGGGTCTGATAACGCCGCCGATCGTGAACACCTTCAGGTTCTGCACGGTGCCTGAGACCGGCGTCGTGACTTCGACCCGGCGCAACACGTTCTGCGCAACGCGAAGCTTCTCGCGGACCTCGTTAATCTTCTGCCTGACCTCCAAAATGGAACTGGCAACCTCCCCGTTGAACTTATTTTGGACCTGCTGAATTTGCAGCTCCGCCTCGCCAATTCCATTTTGGGCTATTGCTTCGTCGGCCATGGAGCGTCCGATGACGCCTTGCAGGCGGCTCTTTTCGCGATCGAGGGCCAGCACCCGGCTTTTTTGCACAAGCTCTTTGCCAAGCAGATATTGGAGATCGTTCAATTCTTGCTCGATGTACTCGAGCTGCTCGGTTGTTGCCTTACGTTCGAGCTGCAATCCCTGTATCTCGGCTTTATACTGACCGATTTTTGATTGCAGTAAGGCGATCTGATCGTGCAGCGAGGCCTGTCGGTCGCTGAATTGCTTGGTTTGATCGGCGATTGCTTGCGCTACCGTCGGCTGATCGCGCCTCGACTGCAGTTCTTGGGGCCATTCCACTGCCGTCGCCCGATCGCGTTCCGCAATCAGCCGAGCTTCTTGAGCGGACAGGGCATCAAGCTGATTTTGTTGGAGTGCAAGATTTGCCTGCGGCTCAGTCGGGTCCAGTCGAAATAATACCTGACCGGCTGAAACGTGGTCGCCCTCGCGAACGAGAATCTCTTTGATTATTCCACCTTCGAAGTGTTGGATGGATTTACGACTATTCGCCTCTGCAATGTCACCTGGCGCGGTTACCGCGCTGTCCAGTTTGGCAATAGCGGACCAGCCGCCAAGTACGACAAAAGTGAAGGTGATTAACGCATAGCCGATCGCGGCCGGACGCCGCCAATCCCGCCCGACCGTCGGGGGCGCGGCGGAATTTTGCGGAACGGAGATGGAAGCCACGACAGCTTTTGTCCCGGCTTCCGATTTGACAATCTCCTCCATTGCGCAGATTCCCTCGCCTACGCTGACGCCGCCGCGGCCGCCGCCGGCACAGGAGCGAGGCGGCGGCCCAACGCTTTGGCAAGAATTTCTTCTCGGCTACCGAAGCCCGCAACTTGCCCGTACGATAAAATCAGAATCTTATCCACTGCGGCCAGTATGTTCGTTTTGTGTGTGATCAGCACCACAGTGCACCCCGCCTGCCGCAACTGCTGAATGGCGAAGAGCAGCGCCGCTTCGCCGTCAGCGTCCAGGCTGGCGTTGGGTTCGTCTAGGATGATATAGGCGGGTCTGCGATAGAGCGCCCGCGCTAATGCTACGCGCTGGCGCTGTCCGCCGGAAAGCGCGAATCCGCCTTCGCCGATTTGCGTGTTGTAGCCAGCGGGCATCGCCTGAATCATGTTGTGCACGCCGGCCATCCGCGCCGCTGCAATTATCTCGGTCTCATCCTGTTCGCCGAAACGCGCAATATTTTCAGCGACGGTTCCCGCGAAGAGCTCAACGTCTTGAGGCAAATATCCGATGTGCGGTCCAAGCCGTTCCGGAGCCCAATGAACGAGTTCCGCCCCATCAATGCGAACTTTGCCGTGCAATAGCGGCCAAACACCGACGAGGACGCGGGCGAGGCTTGACTTGCCCGCGGCGCTAGGGCCAAGGACACCAAGAACTTCTCCCGGCCGCAGCACAAAGGAAACTCCGCGCAAAACCGGCTCTTTCGCACCCGGCGGAACGGCCACCACATGTTCAACGGACAAATAACCGTGCGGTGCCGGCAGGGGCATTTTTTCCATTTCGTCTGGAACTATGCCAAACAGCGTTAGGATTCTTTCATAGGCGTTTCGCGCCGCGACGAAGCCTTTCCAATTCGCCACTACGAGTTCCACCGGGGCGAGAGCGCGCCCCATGATGATCGAGGCGGCGACCATGGCGCCCGGGGTGGATTCCTGTTCGATCGAAAGATATGCACCTGCTCCCAATATGGCGATTTGCAGAAATACTCGAATGAACTTGGTGGAAGCGATCAAATGACCGGCGCGGTCGCTTGCAGCGGCTTGCAATTGTAATCCTTCGTCCTGGCGCACCAGCCAACGCTCACGCAGGCCCGGGAGCATTCCCATGGCATGCAACACCTCCGCGTTGCGGAAGGTCGCCGATGCGTATGAATTTGCGGCGATTGCGCTGAGCGACGCCGCCTTCAGTTGTTTTCGTGTCAATAATTCATTGGCGATCGCAAAGCAGAAAATCAGCACCGCCCCGAGGGTCGCAATGTAACCGTACCAGGAATGCAGGATGAAGCATCCCACCACGAAGATCGGCACCCAGGGCGCATCGCAAAAGGATATCAGCCCGGTTCCGGTCAGAAATTCCCGGATCGTATCGAGGTCGCGAAGAGCCTGGGTGTGGCCGCGGCCCGGTTGCAGCAAGTTGCCTCGCAACACCGCGTCGAACAGTCGCGAGCGCGCAAGCGTCGAAAAGCGGATACCAAGACGAACCAATATTGCCGAGCGCACTTTCTCAAGCGTCGCATAAATTATGACAAGGAAAGCTGCAATAATAGTAAGCGCAATTAGTGTCGCGGTATTCCTACTCGTAATAACCCGATCGTAAATTTGCAGCATGTAGAGAGGAGAAACAAAAGCAAGCACGTTGATGAACAGGCTGAAAAAGATCGCCGTCAAAAAACCGGCCCGCGTCGCTCGGAAGGCTTCCGAGATTACATTTGACGCCTGGTGGGATTTCAAATCGTGGGGAGCATTGTGCGACATCAACAGAGCCCGCAGGGACCTTATGCCTCTCCGGCAGCCCTCCCATTCCAGGGTTATCGCTGAGGCGTTAACGCTGCGTTAACCGAAATATTTAGATGAGCACAAATCTACTTTGAAGACCGTTTGTATTTTCTTATCCGAGCCAACGCCCGGTCGGGGTCAACCGCTGGTCTCCGAGTCGGCCCTCTCGTACGGACGATGTCGCGTGGTCGACGCCGGACATTCCGCCTCAGCCACGAGATCACCCAACTGGTGCGAGGCGGGCGGTTGGGTTCTTGACCCCTGCGATCCATGGCCGTATGCAGTTTGTAGCGCGGGTCCCGCTCATGCGTATCCTCCTGCTATTGCTCGCTGCCGTCCTCCTTGCGGCCTGCGCCACGCAGCCCAACGTCGGCGTCGCGGGACACAGCGATGGACGCACCTCTGAGGGCGGCGTGCGGGTTGGCATGCCATTTTAAGTGCAATGAATCGGCGAACGCTCGTCGGATTGTAAAAGTTAGCGGATGGGACGACTTTTATCCGGTTGCACTATCGTCCCAGGGTCCTCATCGACGCTCGGTTCTGTGCTGGCAGGAAGTTGCTGTCGCGCTGGCCCGGGCTTTACATCCACCGGAAGCGTATCAGGATTGACCGGCGCGAAGGCCGCAGCCTGTCCCTTTCCGGTATAAGCCACCAGCCCTTCCTTGGTTGAAACAATATCGCCGGGTCGCAAGGTCGGATCGTTCTTCACATCCAATGAGACAAGGCCAGCCGCGTCTTTGCCATTACAGGTGCAATTAGCCACCAGCTGTTTTCGGTACACGAACGCGGTGTCGAGATTCGAGTAATGCTGACCATCCGCGGCGACGGCGCTGGCGATTTCACTGCCGAAGAAGACCTTGGTCTTGCTGTAAGGACAAATCGCCCGGCAGGTTTCTACCGGTGTTCCATTGACCATATGCTCCATCGGAAAGTGCTCGCCGTCACAAAGCCGCACGCAGAAGACGACCGCATGGCCGGTGCTGCCGGCTCTCTCGGTCACGCTTTGCGGCGCCAGCGGAGCCGGTGCCACGCGTCCCAACTCTGGCGGCGGTGGAGGATAGGCAGGCTCCGGCGGCGGTGCGGGCCGCTGCTGAGAGCCACCAAACAGGAAATCAAAGAATCCTTGAGCGCGCGCTGTGTCCTGCGCAATCATAATTGCTGCGCCAGAAAGCGCCGCGACAAAAACTGCCCGGCGCCATTTCGTGCGGCTGCTCTGGTGCTTGCTCATCACAACGACATCTTCCGTCCAGGTCGAGCGTTATCCAAGCTAATGTTGGATTGCGGCAGCGCGGTGTCGCTCTAACGCTGGGAAGCGAACCTTAAATTTGCGCCCCGCGATGTTAAGATCAACGAAAAAGGCTGATTTTTCAAGAGTAACTCCCCATTTTGCACCTCTGCGCCCACTGCAAACTCGGTCCGGCGCAAGCCCTCGAAGATTTGGCGCGGGACGGGCTCTCGCTCATTGGCGGTGTCATTTAATTACTTGGTTTGCTTGGCCAAGCCATGCAGAGGGGACAGCGATACCGAAGGCCTTTGCGCTCCTCAGGTTGACGATGAATTCGATCCTCGTCGATTGATAGACCGGGAGGTCGGCAGGCGCCGCGCCCTTTAAGATCAAGCCGCTGTAGGCTCCCGCTTGGTGATAAGTCTCCGACAGATTGCTGCCATAGCTCATCAGGCCACCGGCCAAAGCAAAATCTCGGCCTTGAAAAATCGCCGGGGTGGCGTGGCGAACCGCCAAGGCGGCGAGATGGACGCTGGCGCTGATAAACAATTCATCGTCGCCGATCGCGAGCCCGCCGGCGTGCGCTTGGGCCAGTTCGGCGAATGCTGCATCGAAATCGCCGTCAGCACTGGCGCGGATAACTTTAAGCTCCGCCCCGATTGCGCGAGCCGCCGCAAGCCCATCTCGCGCTTGGGCCGGAGCATCGGGATTATCAGGATTAACTAGCAGCGCCAAGACGGTCGCAGTCGGCAGCAGTTCGTGCAACATTTCCAAGCGCTTCTGCTCTCGGCCGACTGCCATATCGGCCACGCCCGTCATGTTGCCGCCGGGCTTATCAAGACTGCCGACAAGTCCAAGCTGGACCGGATCCGACCCGACCGCGAAGACGATGGGAATCGCCGAGGTTGCGTTTTTGGCTGCTAGCGCCGCAGGGATTCCGACGGCGGCAATCAACGACACCCGGCGATTGACCAAATCGGCGGCAAGGGCGGGCAACCGGCCGTAATCGCCCTGCGCCGAGTGATATTCGACGGCTAAGTTCCGGTTTCTGACATAGCCCTCGATCTTGAGACCCTCGTAAAATTCGGTGAGCTTTGCCGCGGTGCCGGCCGCGCTATCCAAAAATCCAACCACGGGTATCGAGCGTTGTTGCGCGTATGCGGCGAGCGGCGCCTGGAGCGCAGCGGCAGCGAAGAGGATATTGAAATCGCGGCGCCGCAAAGGATGTTTCCAGATGCGTTCCAATACTGAAAGGCCGTGTCACTCGATCACATCGTCGGCAGCCGCGAGCAGCGCCGACGGAATTTCAATTCCCAGTGACTTGGCCGTTCGGGTGTTAATCACCAGCTCCGCTTCAATCGGATTTTGCACCGCCAGGTTGGCGGGTTTTTCGCCTTTGAGAATGCGTCCCGCGTAAGCGCCTGCTTGTCGATAGGCCTCGATCAAGCTCGGCCCGTAGCTCATGAGACCGCCGGCTTCGACGAATTCTCGGTTGGCAAAGGCGGCGGGAATGCGGTCGTGTATTGTCAGCGCGACAAGGCGATCGCGCTCGCTGTTCAGGAAGCCGTCATTTCCCACAATGAGGGCAGCTTCCCGGCGCTGCGCAATCTCGGCAAGTGCCGCGGCAAAATCCGTCTCCGCAGACGCCTTGACGACCTGGACATGAATACCCACACGCTTCGACTCATCACTTAGATACTGCAATTGAACGTCGATGTTCTGCGCTTCGGGGTTCACCAGCGCGGCCATACTTGTCAAACTGGGAGCGAGCTGATGCATGAGTCTGAAATCGCTTTGCCAACAGCTCCGGCGCAGCCAAACTGATGCCAGTGATATTGCCGCCGGGATGATTCAAGCTGTCGACAAATCCGCTCCGCACCGGATCGGAGGCGGCGACGAACACGATAGGGATTGTTCCGGTCGCGCGCTTTGCCGCCATGGCGGGCGAAGCGCCGCCGGCGACGATAAGCGACAGTTCCCGACGCGCTAAATCAGCCGCGAGAAAAGGCAAACGTTCATCGTGTCCTTCGGCCCAGCGGTATTCGCACGCAATATTGACATGCTCGGCAAAGCCGGCCCAGCTCATTTCTTGCCAAAACGCGATGAGTTCTAGACGTGCCAGCGCAACTGATCCGCCGTGGAGAAAGCCGATTGTCGGCATCGGCTGCTGCGCTATGGCGGCATGCGGCCATAACGCCATACCGGCGGCAAATCCAATCAATTCACGCCGGCTTATCGGTTTGTCGGCCCGCCATCCGTGGGACATGCTTGAGCGGAAAGTGCGCGCGTTGCATCACATTGAGACCGGCCGCCCGTGCCGGAGCGAGTTTTATCCGACTTTCGCAGTCGCATCAAACGCCCGTGGCCACCGCCGCCGACCGCATGGATATGCTTCCTTAGCTGATACATTATGTTTAAGCTGAACATCGCATTTGGGCTTCGGTGGCATCCGCATAAGAGGTTGATATGGACCCGCTCCGCGTGCTCTGCGCGGGATTTGTCGGCGTCGTTGCAATTGCGGCGGGCTCTGTTGCATTGGCGCAGCAATGGCCGACGCGGCCGATTACCGTGGTGAGCCCATTCGTCGCCGGCACCACCGACGATCTCGTTGCCCGCCTCGTGCTCGATCAGGTCGGCCGGCAGGTCGGCCAGCCGTTTGCCCTGGAAAACCGGCCCGGCGGCCATGGAACGGTCGGCATCGCATCGGTGGTGAAAGCAAGCCCCGACGGCGAAACGCTGCTGTTAAGCACATCGGCCATGAGCGTGGCCGTCATCATGCACAAGTCGCTGCCCTATGACACGCTGCGCGATCTTGCGCCGATAGCGATGTTTGGCGGCGAGCCGAGCATGCTTATCGGCGCACCCGGGAAGGGCTATGCGACTCTTGCGGACCTTGTGGCAGCGGCCAAGGCCAAGCCCGGCGAACTCAAATTCGCCTCCGTCGGCATCGGCTCTGCCTCGTATATCGCCGGCGAGCGTTTTCGTCTGGCGGCTGGATTGGACGTCCAGCATGTCGCTTATCCCGGACCGGGCCAGGCGCTGGCCGATCTCACGGCGGGACGCGTCGATTTTTATCTCATACCGATCACGCCGGCGCTTCCCTTGATCAGCGAGGGCAGAGCAGTGCCGCTTGCGGTGAGTACGCCCAATCGCTTGCAGTCTCTGCGCGGACTGCAAACGCTCGGGGAAGCGGGCTACCCGATCGGCACCTACCTTGACTGGTGCGGTCTCTCCGCGCCGGCGAACACGCCGCACAACATTATCGATCAGCTCAATGGTGCCGTCGGAAAGGCGCTTGGCCTTCCCGCAGTGCGGACGCAATTGTTGCGGATGGGCTACCAGCCGGTGCCGATGAGTCCCGAACAATATGGAAAATTCTTCGCCGACGAGATCGCCGCGATGAAGAAGCTCGCCGACGAGGCGCAGATCCAGCCGTCGGATTGAGCGAACCGTCTCTGTGCGAAACAACATTCATCCTAGCAACTCTATTTCTATATCTTGTTCCGCGCAGGAAAACTTGGGCGCTGACGCCGATCATATTCTTCTTGAGGCGCCGGTAGCGCCATTTTCAGAAAAATGCCGCGCAAATTTGATTGCACACTTTAGGCTTCACGCAATTGTTGCTCGAATAAGAGTTGTTACTGATGGGGCTGCTGCCATTTACCGCGGGCTGCCGGAACTTGGAGCTTCGCAAATGCATTCGCTGAAACATGGAGAAAGGCGAGGAGCGTCACGCTCTCCGCTCGCACGGCTGGCAAAGATCCAATGCGGGATTGACGCCCTGCCGTACTACTGTCTCATTACCGACATTTCCAACGGCGGAGTGCGGTTCAGCGCAAATGGCTATGAAGTGCCGGATGAATTCGTACTACTCCTTTCTGGCGACGGTCCGGCCCGGGATGGCGCGTACAAAGTAATCTGGCGTCTCGGTGACGAAGTTGGCGCCAAGTACATTGGGCCTAAATCGTGAGCCCCTACCGCCGACGTTCGGAATGGCGCTCAGGGGGCGGTAATTTCGACAGCGCCAAGTCCAATCATCGTCGGGCGCGCAAAGACTATTCCTGCCGATAGTTGAGGCGGGAGCTTATTGTTGTCTCCGGCTTGCACCGGTTGAGACTTTCGAGCGCATCAGCTGAGATTAACGACATTGGCAAATGCCCGCATGCAATGGCGGACAAACGTAGGCATGGGGTGCTACTTGCTGTCGCTCGGCGTTATAATTGTTTGCGATTATTGCGAATCTGTGTCGGGCAATGAATTCGGCAAGCGCATGCATCTGATTAGATCGCGTTGGAATTTTTGAGATGTACACAGTTGAACAGCTTCTCGCATATGCGACCCGGTTGATGGCTCTCGCGCTCAAGGCGTTCGGCAACAACGATGTGGAGTTTGCCGACACGCTGGTCGCGAGAGCATCAGAATGCCTTGCCGAAGCCGAACGAGCTGCAAGCGCGCCAAATTATACTCGGCAGCCACCGAGAATTGGCCGTATGCAGTAATCGTGGGACGGCATTGGTTGATCGATCCAGGAGCGCCGCGATTGGACGCAAAGCAGCGCCATGTCGGCTGGTGACACGTACTGAAATCTGTATCTCATTGGTAACTCAAGCTAATTCGTGTTTGATTTGCAGAAAACACAATCTTTGATTGCACAAAACGACGATCACTCGTTTTCATCATCATCACCTCGGCGACAAAAGTGGGCGGCCGTCCACACTACCGAAGTTCGACGAGAAGCCGGCACGGCCCCGCGGCCGATTGGTCCTACGTCCACAAGGAGCCGAAGCGGCGCGCGGTGACGCTACTGCTGCAGGACTACCGGGCCGAGCACGCTGACAGCTACAGCTACAGCCGGTTTGGTGACCTCTACCGACATCGGTGCAAAACCCTCTCGCCGACCATGCGGCGGACGCACGGGGTTGCCGAGAAGCTGTTCGTCGACTTTGCCGGCGACACGGTGCCGATATTCGACGCCGCGACAGGGGTAGAGCGGCGCGCCCATATCTTCGTCGCGGTGCTGGGAGCACCCAATTACACCATGCCGAGGCGCGCTGGTCGGAAGGGCTTGCCGACTGGATCGGGGCGCGCGTCAACGCCTTGAACATGATCGGCGACGTGCCGAAGGCGGTCGTCTGCGACAACCTCAAGGCCGGCGTCACCGCAGATTGCCGCTGTGAGCCCGGCATCAACCGCACCTACCAGGAGCTGGCCGAGCATTACGGCACCGTGATCCTCCCCGCGTCCGAAGCGGCCGCGCGACAAAGCCAAGGTCGAAGTGGCCGTGCAAATTTTGCAGCGGTTCGTGCTGGCCAGGCTGCGCAACCGCCGCTTCTTCCCGCTCCATGAGCTCAATGCCGCGATCCTCGAGACTGTCGCCGACCTCAACGCCAAGATCCTGCGCAAGCTCGGCGTCAGCCGTGATTAGCTGTTCGCGGAGATCGATCGGACGGCGCCCTATCAGTATGCCGAGTGGAAGAAGTGCCGGGTCGCGCCCGACTACCACGTTGAGATTGCCGATCACTATTACTCCGTGCCGTCACGCCTCATCCGCGAGCAACTCGAGGCTCGCATCATCGACACCACGATCGAGATTCTGCAGAAGGGTGCCCGTGTGGCGAGCCATGCCCGCTCTCACGCGCGTATCCCCGAGCACATGCCGAGCGCGCATCGGCGCTACGCCGAGTGGACACCGGCCCGGATGAGGCGGGAAGCGGCCAAGATCGGCCCCGCCACGATCGCCCTCGTGGAGGCGACCATGACGGCCAAGCCTCATCCCGAACAGGGCGTATCGAGGCAGCCTGCCGACACGGCAACGGTATCGGCGCGACCACCACGGCTCGATCAAATCGATCCTGCAGCATGGCTCGCGGTGAATTCGACGCTGACCTTCCGCCCGAGCGCCCGGTTCTGCGCGAAGCAGATGTGATAGGGATCCGAAGGGCGCCGGCCACAGCGCAAGCAGGGCTGCTTCGCGAGGAACCTCAAGTTCTCCTTGTCTCGGGACCAGATTCATTATTGCCTGCGCTCAGTTGATTGGCACGCTTAGCCACCGCACCGATCTAACGAGTGGGCTACCGCAGACCTCACGGTGCGCCGGGGTTGCGTGGAATCGCCGAACTCTGCCAGAACTTGAACTGGACCAACGCTTTGATCGTCTTGTAGGTGCGAGACTCTGTCCGTTCGTGCAGCGTCAGGATCTGCTCGAACTTAGCACGCAGGCGCTCGGCCTGCTCGGTTTGGAATTCAAAATTTTGCCGCTCGAAAAGTACCGCATTCCTATGGACTTCGAGAATGGTCGGCATCGCCGAGGTTTGCAATGCGTCCAGCCAGGTCCAAAAATCTTTATACTTCGCGCGAGGAAATTCGCGATCGAGGTAGAGTTTATAGTTCTCGCGCAGCACGCCGATGTGCCTCTGTACGCTAGCTTCGTTGGTGGCATGCTCGAGCAGAACGGCGACATGCTGGATAGTGTTCAGTTCCCGTTCCATTGGCGACTCTAGGGCCAGCAGCAACTCATGACGGCCAAATCGATCGACGCGGCGTTGATACCAAAAGTTCCTCGTTAGGGTGCCCACCAATTGCTTCACGGTTTCACCCCCGGGTTGCCATTCGTCGATCAACGCTTGGCTAAGATGCCGCCAATCCTCTTCACTTTCATCTGGCAAAAGAACGTCGTGCGCGAAAGCGCCATGCTTGGTGGCGTTCTTGCCGGATCTGGGCTTTACGATTTTTCTCCTCGGTTTTGGCTGAGTTTTGCGCGTCTTCGATCTGGCCATCGTCGCGGCACCATCATCGAAATCGGCTGCGTCGAGATCGACATAGTCGGCGCGGTCGTCCAGGTCTAAGTCGGTCTCGGGCTTTTCTGATGTGCCCGCGGCCGTATCACGCGAACTATCGTCACCATCGCGCGGTTTTGATTCGCCCCTGCCCTCGTCGTCGCTGGTTAGCTCAGACGGTTGAGACTTTACGGCAGTGCTTTCATCGAGTTCACTGCTCGCGGCTGGATCATACGAACCGCCGCTACCCTCGCGCGATTCCGATTCGCCCCAGTCGTCCTCGTCATCGCCAGTTAGGCTATTGTTACAATTTTGAGACGCGGTATCGGGCAGAGCGCTGGTGTTTTCTGAATTTTTCGGACCGCGCTTGTCGTTAGCCATTTGAAACCTCCACAGTTTCATCGCGCGCTCGGCCGCATTCGGCGTCATTGCGCGCGTTGTTCGATTGGATTTTTACAGTCGTGCCTACCTCGGCGCGACGGCGAGCTTTTAGTTCAATTCGTTGATTGCTACTTACCGAGGCACATAGCCCGCGGTGCAAAAATTCTAATGGGTCTTAAAACTCAGATCTGAAAGGCCGAAACTGACGTACACTTCTTTAATGCCATACCTTGGACTTCGGTCATAAACAGCACTCATACAAACTTTTCATTTTGGCAATTTTATGGCCGTTAATTACACCAAGCTTCCAGGACTGGAGGCAATCGTCGTGTTTCGATTCCTCCTGCTGCAACGAGGCTTGGTTCACGCAGAGAACCTTTCAATCGTTCGAATTTGCCATCGGACCGTCACGCCGATCGCCAATCTTTAATATGGCGCCACCATCACATCCGTTTGGCCAAAATCATCGCCCTTGAACAGCAACGGGACTGATGCGTCCTTCGCTAGGGCATAAGCAAAGCAATCGCCAAAATTGAGCTTGGCGTCATGTCGTCCACGGCCGTAGCGCCGAAACGCTTTGCGCGCGATTTCGGCCTGCCTCGCGGTGAAAGGAAGTATCTCAACCTTTAACTTTGCAAGCAGGAGGTCGACATCACGTGCTCCATCGTCACCACGCCGGGCTTGCATGACTATTCCTATTTCGACCAGATTGGCAGCCGATAGCATTCGCTCGGGCGTGGAGGCCAGAGCGCGCGAAATCCGCTCCGCTTCCGGTTGCTGGTCCAAGATCGCGACGAGGGCGGATGTATCGATAATCATTTTGGAAGACCATTCTCGTCATAGCCAAGGATATCGTCTGGTCGGCGTTCATCGAGCAGCGGCAGCGAAGCGCAATGCCGCCCGATCTCCATCACGTCTTCGACCAAACTCGCGACCGTCTGCTCCTTTCGCTGTTCTCGCTCAAGACGTTCGCGAAGCGCGTTAATCACAGCCTCGGTTAGCGTTTCTCCGGTGCGCTGCGCGAGCGCTCGCGCCAGCCGGTCGGCGTCTGGATCCTTGATACTCAGTGGCATAAGGCACCTAGGCTCCAATTTATCTACCTAGGAATATCACCCGGATGGTCAGATTGCAAGCCATATTTGCTTGCCGCAGCGCTCAAACCCAGCCGCCCAGCAACACGAATCCAATCTGCGCCGCTCGGTGTCGATTTTGGTAGTCACACAATATTCAATCATCGCCGGTCGCCACTTATCGGGGGAACGGGTCCGGCCGACGACAATCAAATACGAGAGTTCCTTCTTTCCTGGGGTTTGCTCCGGTTCAGATTGTCGAGCGCGAAGAGAATTTGGGCCACTTGGCGCCACAGCGCGTATTCGTAGCGGCTGAGCCGGTCGAGGGTGTAGTTGGGCAGATTGGCGAGGCGCAAAAAGCATTGGGCCAGATGGAGGCTGGGGTCGGCGGCAGGTTCTTCGGTCTGCGGATCGAAGCGGGGCAAGAGTTCGGTTGCATCCGCGGCCGACGTCGATGCCACATCGCCGCCGTGACCGTCGGGATGAGCCGGTCTGAACAGTGCATAGACCACGTCTCGCGAGAGTGGCGGTAGCTGGCGCGCTCGGTTGAACGGAACCTGCAACCGGTCGCCGACCTTGTGGCGGAGGGCAAAGTATTGCGCCGTGAATCGGCGATGTTGGACGAGCGGTTACTTCATCGATCGCCTTGTTTGATCTTATCCTCAGGCCGCGGCGCTTTTCCCGCCCTTGCGATGCAACAAGCGATCAAACACCGTGAAATCCGCGCGCTTCCGACGTGCACTTCATTTTGAAAGTGTTGGCCCTCAGATTGGGCTTCCTACCACGCCGCTTGGCTGTAATGACCATCGAAAGCGTAGGTATCTATCGCCCAAAAGGTACCGACTATAAGAATGAGACGCCATGTCTGGTCATTGATTGTCTGGGCCAAGTTCGACGATCATTCCTACCGCGAACCGCATTGATTACGCTGTCACAGATCGAGTTCATCGACGAGAACAGACACGACCGTGTGACGGCCCCAGAACTTGCCGGCAGCGAAGTCTACGCTGCCTTAATGCGGAGTGTGGGAATCTTGCTGACATCCTCTTTGCGTTCGGCATTCCATGTATCGTACGCGGCCTGCATGCGTACCCAGACTCCCGCACCGTCGCCGAACAATTTGCCGAGCCGAACCGCAACGGCAGGCGACACCGGTTTGCGCTCGCGCAAAATATCGTAGAGATGCTGGCGGGAGATGCCGAGAAGCTGTGCGATCTCGGTTTTGGTCCTGCCAGTCGCTGGAATCACATCTTCTCGTAACAAAGCGCCGGGATGGGTCGGGCAGCGACCCGAATAGCGTTTGGCAACATGAACCATGATTGTCCTTCCTAGTGATATTGTTCAAAGTCGATGCGACAGGCGTCGCCTTCCTCGAATTCAAAGGTGATGCACCACGGTCCATTCACATGCATCGAATAGCGGGTCGGTTTGAAGCCTCGCAAGGGATGGAAATCAAAGCCGGGGACGTTCATCTCTTCGGGCCGCATAATGACGTCCAAGCGGTCCAGTCGGCGCAAGATGCGCACATGCATCTTGGCGTCAATCTTCCCTGTGCGTCCTTTCTCCCAAAGTTCGGCAAGACCCTTGCTTTTGAAGCTCCTGATCACACCGCAATGTCAGCTAATTGCTTACGAATGTCAACTCTTAGTTTACATACTTCTTTCCCATTCCCGGTCGCTGTATCCGCGCTTGGCGAGCACCCTTAAGCCCGCAGACCATAGGGCGCGTTGGACTGGCGACAATCTCAGCCTCGATTTCGACCATTCCGCATTCATCGATGCCCCATATCCCACATGCCCCCGCAAGTAACGCGTTAATCGGAAGATCCGCATGTGCTTGGCGCCGATGCCGCATCGCCGCCGAGGTGCGCCGGTCTGAACGCGGTAGCTGGCGCGCTCGGTTGAACGGAACCTGCAACCGGTCGCCGACCTTGTGGCGGAGGGCAAAGTGTTGCGCGTGAATCGGCGATGTTGGACGAGCGCTTACTTCATCGATCGCCTTATTTGATCTTATCCTCAGGCCGTGACGCTTCCCCGCCCTTGCGATGCATCAGGCGATCAAACGCGGTGAAATCGGCGCGCTCCTGCCGCTCAGCGAAGAAGGCTGCCGTGTTCATGGCCGCCAGCTTTTCGGAAACGGCGGTCGCCACGAACTGGTTGACGCCAATGCCATCCGCCTTAGCGCGGCGCTCGACTTCCGCCTTTACCGAGCGAGGGAGGCGGAGCGGGTAGGTACTTTGGGGCTTTTTCATTTCTTGATCCTCCTAAGCATTTCGCCCGGCGACAGCACCTCAATTCCAAATGTCGCGGGCGTGTCGCCGAAATCCCGCTGGTTAAATAACAATTTTTGATACGGCCTTTTGCCTTTGGTTTGTCGGCAACAATCTTCGCCAGCTTTGCCGAGCGGTTCGATTGCTCTGATCATGCGCGATCAGCCGAAGAGACGTCGATGACGCTCCAGGGCCTCGACAAGGCGTGGGGATGGATCGGGTGTCCGGACGATTGCCGCGAGGAAGACGTCGCGATCCGCGCCGGACAGGACCATGCGCTGATGCTCATCGAGAAGTCGGCGTGCACCTTCACAGGCAAGATCGCCGGCGGCAAGACCTGTGACCGACATGGCCTGCTGGATTACCTTTTTCGCCGATGGCGCAAGACGTAATTCGAGCCGTGCTGTTTTGTATTCGCGTTTAGACTTTGCCAGTTTCTTACGCGTGGATGGCATGATCGCTCTCCTCAGATTCATGTGCGGCAATCCACCGTGCTTAACAAGAGGGCTGGACTCTTGGGCCCATTGCCCGGGTGCAAGAGGCGGTGATCCGTCGAAAAGCAATGACATCGAGAAACGATGAATTCGAATCTGTCGAAAAAGTATGGACGCAGCGGTCCCGCTGAAAGAGACGCCCGATTTCTGTTTCGAGATCGCAGCCAGCTCAGTTACAGCCAGGGATCACCTCTTCGATCAAACTTGAGACCGTCTAGCTTCCCCGGCTTCTTAGTGCTTTCGAGTGCCACCAGAATTCCGGCACCACCTCAGTATTGAACGCGGTCGATTTTTTCAGTGGTCTCGCGCCGGCTATTTCTTTCTAAGCGGCTGGGGATTGAAGGGGTTGAGGACTTGGACACCCGTTGGCTCAAAATCTGATACATTCCGCGTCACCACGATTAGGCCGTGTTCGAGTGCGGTCGCTGCAATTGCCAGATCGAGCTGTTTGTTGCCAAGCTGGGCTGCCAGACGTCCCCATCGACGAGCAATTCCGACCGTCAGAGGCAGAATGCGTTCGCCGTAAGCTCGCAAAGTCACATCGAGCCAATCAGCGAGATCCTGAGCAAATCCCGGATTGAGTAGCCGCTGACGCGCAATTCCAAGCTCAATCTCGCCAATCGTCACCGCACTGAGAAACAGGTCAATCTCAGTAACATCGCCAATCCAGGCAACAACGTTTCGATTCCTCCTGCTACGGCGCAGTTCCGATAAAACATCAGTGTCGAGGAGATACATCAGAGGCTTGTTTCGCGCAGAGAACCTTTCAATCGTTCGAATTTGCCATCATCAGTCGGCATAGCGAGAAGATGATCGGCGAAGCTTGGAGCTTTCAAAGCTTCGAGGCGCTGCAGGCGTTTGTACTCTTCGGCAGCCACCACTACGACAGCGGGCTTTCCGTGTTTGGTCACAGTCTGCGGTTGGCGCCGCGCAGCCTCAATGACCTCACTGAACCAATTCTTGGCATCCTGGACCGACCAACTTCGTTGAGCCACGGCTCGCCTCTTCTAGCTAGAATTTCTGTCTAGGTATAGGACTGGCGCTTCGCGGTCAAGTCAACGGCAACCTGCTGGCTCAGAAATCGTGGCGCGACAGACTGGGCCGGCCAGCTCATTGCTACCGTCGCTCTAGGACGATCGCACATCAATCGCCGTTTCGAGATCGTCAGACAAAGCGCCGGTATTTTTGCCCGATACAAGTTATCGGTGCGCCGCGGGCCGTCTGTGGCGCTACCATCACATCCGTTTGGCCAAAATCATCGCCCTTGAGAAGCAACGGGACTGATGCGTCCTTCGCTAGGCATAAACAAGACAATCGCCAAAATTGAGCTTGGCGTCATGTCGCCCACGGCCGTAGCGCCGATACGCTTTGCGCGCGACTTCGGCCTGCCTCGCGGTGAAGGGAACAATCTCAACCTTCAACTTTGCAAGCAGAAGGTCGACATCACGTGCTCCGTCGTCACCACGCCGGGCATGCATGACGATTCCTATTTCGACCAGATTGGCGGCCGATAGCGCTCGTTCCGGCGTGGAAGCCAGAGCGCGCGAAATCCGCTCCGCCTCCGGTTCCTGATCCAAGATCGCGGGCCGATGTATCGATAATCATTTTGGAAGACCATTCTCGTCATAGCCAAGGATCTCATCTGGTCGGCGCCGGTCGAGCAGCGGCAGCGAAGCGCAATGCCGCCCGATTTCCATTACGTCTTCGACCAAACTCGAGACCGTCTGCTCCGTCAGGTCCTTCCGCTGTTCTCGCACAAGACGTTCGCGAAGCGCGTTAATTACGGCCTCAGTTAACGTCTCCCCGGTGCGCTGCGCGAGCGCTCGCGCTAGCCGATCGGCGTCTGGATCCTTGATACTCAGCGGCATAAGGCACCTAGGCTTCAATTTATCTACCTAGGAATATGCCTCTAATGGTCAAATGCAAAGCATTTGCAAGGCAATGATAGTCGGGTCGATGTGGCACGGTATATGGCGGGAGACGGAGAGGGAGGGGTCTTTTCGCGAACAGGCATCGACATATGCCTGAGCATCTGCCATATGGCCGGCGCGGAACGTTACGAGAAGCTTTTCAAAAATGGACGCAATCAAGCTGTGCGAATTCCGCGCGAGTTTGAGCTGCCAGGTGAAGACGCCATTATCCGTAAAGAGGGGCAGCGACTTATCATTGAGCCAGCACCACCTCAGTCGCTATTAGCCGTTCTCGCAGCGCTTCCGGCTCGATGAAGAGTTTCCGCCGATCCAAAACTCTCCGGCAGAGCCGGTAGACTTGTAGCGATGCGAGATATTGGACCTAGTCCAGCACCCGCGTCACCGAATTTCTGATCGCATAAAGAAAGTCGGGGAACAGAATATCTGCACATGGATCGTGGTGGTGGCCGAATTGCGCGACGGAGCCGCCAACAGAGACTCTTCGCGGCTGACGATGCAGCTCGAACAGACGAGCAGCGCCGGCGGCAACTCCACGACCTGTGTGACGACCCAGTGGTGGTGATGCTGTTCTGCCCGATCAACAAACGCGACCAATGGTCCGGTATCAACGATGGCGGGGCGCATCACGGCCGAAGCCCTTGAGATGCTCGGGATTGGACGCGAGATCCGCAATACCGGGGTCCACGACCCCACGGGCGTGCTTCATCAGTCCAGCGAGGCTGTGACGCCTAGGCCTTTGAGCTTACGGCCCTGCAGCGCCGCCTCTGACTTGGCCTGGCGGTAGAGATCGTCCGGGAGTTCGACTGTAGCCTTCATCGCAGCCCAGATTAACATAAAGGAGGAGAACCATGGAGAAAAATTCCAAAGCGCAAGCCGCTGGAAGTCGACAATCTAAGCGTCGCGCACTACTTGGAAGGCGGCAGTTTCTGGAACGGGTCGAGGACGACTATGCCCAGTGGTGGAAAATGGCGTTCATTGCGCGAGAGGATCGTTAGGTTAAAAAATCTCGCGGTGCCGCTCGTTTTTCAGGCCGCCCGCCCGCAGCGTGGGCAAGCGGCCGAATGGCAGGCGCGACACCAGGCTTTGCCGCAGGATGGGCATGGAGCTTGCCCATTCGGGTCGGTGAGATGCAGATGATCGTCGCACACGAGGCGTACCCGCCCGTCCCCGAGTCCCCAATCGCTGGGCGGCGGCTCGATCATGCGAATAGCCGGATGCCAGTCGATGCGCATGGTCCGTTCGCCCTTTCGTCGTTTGATCAACACGTCGTAGCGATGAACGGGGGCAAAGAGCGTCAGTCCCTGCACCCAATCGACTGTTACCCGCAAATCGTAATTGTGGCGCAGATCGTCGAGCTTGGCGGCATATTCCCGCTCGATAGCGGCGATCCGCAACATCTCGCGCTTCCGATCGGCCTCCGCCTTTTCGCCGGACGCCGAAGCAAGGGCGGCAAGTTTCATCTGCGCGGTCCGGCGCAGATCGTCGTGATACGCGTGAATCCGCCCGCGGTCGCGGTCGAGCCGGCGGCGCATGGTATTGAGGAACGGCTCCGAATCGAGCCGGACATGATGTTCGACCAGTCGCTCAACACGCGCCGCGACCGTTGCCGCATCCCACGCTACGCCCGCGGCACGGCGGGTGTTCGGCTCAGGCACTTGCCAATCCACGACGCCCGCCAAGTACGTGCGGAGCCGCCGCAGAAAGTCGCCGTCTATGACCGCGCCGGTACCCTGGTTGAAGCCGAGCCAGACCAGTCCCTCGCGCTTTTCGTCGGAGGTGGCGGTATAGCGGAATGCAAGCAACAGGCAGCGTGTCCAGGTCGGTTTGGCGTCATGCAAGCGGCAGACGGCATTGGGTAGATCGATTGCGCGGTCGAGCAGGCGCTGCGGATCGCTCGGCGCCGCGATATTGCCGGCAACGACGAGCTGCCGCTCGGCGAAGCGCCCACGCTCGCCCAGCAGTGCACCGAAGCGGTCGAGCCAGTCGCCTTCGAGTCCGATCGGGATCGCCCCCATGGGCAGCGTGGCCGCAAATCCGAGCCGCGCAAATTCCGGCCAGCCCATAGCGGCGCGCAACGGCTCGGACGCCAACACTTCGAGCCCGTCCGGTTCGACCGGCTCGATGGCCGCCCCTTCACTCTCCAGCATGTCGGCTACGAAATCGCGCAATGCTCCCATTGTCACTGCTCACGCCGTCTCGAAATCCTCACCGAATAGTTCTTCGTCGAGCGCCTTGGCGTCCTCGTGCTGCTGGCGCGCCTGTTCGAGCCGCTGGCCCAGCGCTTCAAACGCCTGCAAGCGGGCCACCTCAGTTACCCCCAACCATGCATCCAGCACCAAATCCGGAAACTCGCGTTCCTCCTCGAGGCCGCCGAGGATGGCGCCGACCTCGCCGACGACCAGCTCAAACATCGAGATCTTTTCATCAAGCAACGCCAATACTTGCTCCTCCAAGGTGCCGCGGGTGACGAGATTGAAGACGAACACTTCGCGACTCTGGCCAATGCGGTCGATGCGGCCGATGCGTTGCTCGATTGCCATCGGATTCCAAGGCACATCGAAATTTATCAATGTATTGCAGAATTGGATGTTGCGCCCCTCGCCGCCGGATTGCGTGCACAGAAGGACGGTCGCATGATCCCGAAACGCGGCGATTGCAGCGTCTTTCTCCGGCCCGCTGAGACTTCCGTCGAACCGCGCGAGCGAAACGCCGGACTGTTCGAGACAGGCTGCGAGGTGAGCGAGCGTCTCGCGCGAATGGACGAAGACAAGCTTCTTCTCGGTCGGATTGCGCCGGACGAGGTCGACCAGCGCCGTCTCTTTGCCGCCAGCTTCGATCGCCGCCCATCGTTTAGCAAGGTCAGCCCAAATCGGATCGCCGGCATTTCGCGCCGCAATCCGAGCGACCGCTGTCGCTGCGGCGCGTGGCGATGAGCCTGCTGCGCTCAGGAGATGCTGGACCGACAGCCGTTCGCGCTTGCCGTGGCCCTCTGCTGCCACCAGGCGCCGCGCGGCCGCTGCGAGATCGGCGTAGGCCTCGGCTTCGCCCGGGCCGCCATCGACCTTGATGGTGGTAGCGTGACGCCGCGGCAGTTTGAGGGCGACGACGGCGCGAGTGTTGCGAATCATCGCGCCGCGCATCAACCCACGCAAGCGCTCCGAATTGGCCGGCTGGCGCGGCTTGCCCGGGGTCATATAGGCAAGGCGGAATTCCTTCAATGTCTTGAAAATGCCCGGCTTCAGCAGCGTCAGGAGATTGTAGAGCTCGACCAAATCGTTCTGCACTGGCGTCGCCGATAGCAAGAGCAGAAAACGCTTGTTGAGCGAGTCGACGAGTTTCCAACTGTGGCTCGATCGGTCGCATAGATGGTGCGCCTCGTCAACGATTATGAGATCGAATTGGCGCTCAACGAGGCGCTCGGCGTGCTCGCGCCGCCGTGCGGTGGCGATCGAAGCCACGATGCGATCCTGGGCCCAAAACGCCTGCAACTCGTCGCGCAGGAGCGGGTCATAAGTGGTCGCGAATGTAAGACCGAATTTGGTCTCCAGTTCTTCGCGCCATTGGCCGACGAGCGAAGCGGGCGTGAGGACCAAAGCGCGCTCGGCCATGCCGCGTAGCGCATATTCCTTGAGTACCATGCCCGCTTCGATCGTTTTGCCGAGCCCGACCTCATCGGCAAGCAGAACGCGACCACGGAATTGCTTGAGCACCTTGCGCACCGTTTCGATCTGATGCAACAGGGGTTCGACGTCGGTAAGGTGCGGCAGGCACAGGAGCTCGTCGAAGCCCTGCGCCAGACCAAGATGGGCGAGCCGTCCGCGCAGGCCGAACCAGCGGCCGCCCTGCTCCGCGTCGCGCGCCAAGGCCGACAACAGCGGCGACACGTCGAACTCGATCGTAAACGGAATGTCGATATTGACGCTCGGCAGCGGCGGCGGCGCGGGTGCAATCACTACGGCCGCGGGCGTCGGCGCTTTGCGCGGGCGAGCCGCCATTTCGCTCTTGGTCTCGGTCCTTGGCTTGCCTTTGCCGCGCGCCGCCAAGCGTCGCCTGGGGAGGGCCACTTTGCGACCTTCGATATTATCGAGTTGCTGGATCAACCACGGCAGGCGCCCGGACCCGCTTGGAAAAGCCCTGACGGCAGACCACCGGCTGTTCAGGCCATTGCTCTCCAACAACGCTCTGGCTGCGGCCCGCTTGCCGAGTTGGTTGAGCGCCAGCGCGTGCAAGAGATCTCCCGCCGGCGCCGCGGCACGTTTGGAAAATCGCTTCAGGAGGACTAGCGCGCGCTTCGGCCGGTCATCGAGCAGCGCCGCCATGGCGGCCAGCATGAGAATGATCGCATCGCCAGGGCACGCCTCGATCGCCTGCTCCGCAAGCGGCAGGAAACCCGAGTGGAGGGTCGCATCAGCGAAGGCCGCAAGTAGCCGTTCCGACCAGATGTCGCCTTCATGGGGCGCGTCTGCGAACAGATTGGACTGACGCAATGCTGAACGCGGCATGACCCTTCGTCGCCGACTGGATGCGATCAGAGATATTCGTGCCAGGTTCCGGCACGAATCGCCTCCCTTGAATTAGGCCGTGACAATGCTTTCACGGCAACAGCTTTTTGCGACAAGATCGCAGAACTCACAGTTTCTGGTGTGGTGGTTGAGGACGCGGACGCTAGGGGGAGAACCGTTCCTGTCGATAGTTAAACCGGGAGCTTTTTCTCTCTTGCGGCTTCCGCCGGTTCAGATTGACGCGCGACTGCACGATCGTGCTTTGTGGTCTCGGTCGGATCCCGGCTGACGGAGTAGGGTAAGATATTCGTGTCGAGAAAACGCGGGATCGTCATAGGTCACGGCCGTGCGTGTCGTCACGCGACAGACGATTGTCGGCAGTGAATGCGCGAATACGCGCGCGCAGCTCGCGTTCCTCGCGTTCGAGGCGGCGGGCGCTCGGCTCCTCTGACGACAATTCGACAGGAAAATTTTTGACCAGGGCGGAGACTGAGGTGTCCCGCTCGGCGGCTATTACCCCGGCTCGTCGGTAAATTTTCGTCCACGTGATCTTTTTCATATTTATCACAGTAACACACAGTGTTACGCAGTCGACAAGGGAGATTTGGCATCAAGGCGGCTTCGGCATAATCCGGCTTGACGGCAATTGCCTCATCGCAGTTCGCCAGCGCCTCGTGGCGGTGCTTGAGCTCCTGACGGACGGCGCCTCAGTTATTGAGAAATGTGATTAGCGGCTGATCGAGATTTACTTGCTTACTTCAAAAATCTTGGCTTGCAGGGCCTCGGCACGAAACGGTTTGTTGATAAAGCAGTTAACTCGGGCGTTCCTGGCCTTGACGATCTTATCAATCGTCGAATCGGCGGTCATCATAATAAAGGGCAGAGCCTTGTATTTCTCGCTGGCGCGTACCTGCTCAAGCAATTGCTGCCCGTCCATCGGTTCCATGTTCCAATCTGAAATCACCAAGTCAAAGTGTTTCTCTGAAATTTTTGTCAACGCAACAGTTCCATCGGCTGCTTCATCGATGTTTCTGTATCCCAGCTGTGTCAAAAGCTTTCGAACGATACTTCTTACCGTATCACTGTCATCCACGAGTAAGATATCGCTGAAGTGATGGATGGTCATTTTCCCCTCCCCCAAGATCTAGCTGCGCTGCATGTCATTGCTTCACGGCGCCGATTGAAGTTCGCAAACGTAGTTGTCCCGCAGCTTCAGTGCGGCGGCTTGTGCAGGCGTAATGCGTCGCTCCGTGAGGGCCACCGCCCATCCTGGTCCCAGCAGTAGCTCGACAGCACTCACTGCATCCTCGCGGCGAGTAGTCGTAGCCCAATATATAACAGTGTCATTTTTGGTTGCCGCTACGACCCAAATTTCGTCATGGCGTTGCATCGTCACCTCCTCACTGCACGAACTTCAACCAATTCCTTGTGCGGCAAGCCAACGGTCCAGCAACAGCAATGCCGATCAGAAGCATGACCACGTCTGCTGGTCCGAAATAACTGCTTTGGCGCAGGCGCTTCGTTGTTGCAGAGACTAACGGCATTCCGCATGACTTTGCTTAATCGAACAGGCGGGGAGAAATCGAACCCCGACTGCATTTCCCGATCGCCATACCACGGAGCATTCACGGCGTAGATTTCCGTTGTGCGAGAGCAAGAGAATGAATTCGTTCGGCAGCACGTCGGACGGGTTGATTTTGAGGCGCGCGCCGCTGCCGGATAGGTCGACCATGAGGCACGTCCCCAGGGCCGAGCCGTCGGCACAAATCATTCTTGCGCTTTGGCGCACGGATCGACGCGGGCTTTTGCGGCATTCTGGACGCATCAGTCTTCCCGATTAAATTAAATGCTGGGGCGCATGGGTTACTCATTTGGCGGCTGCGATATGCGAACTTGGCCGTTGCAACACGTTGAGCGAGGATGGAGTTGGAATTCCACCATCATGAGCGGCGCTCTGACGGACCTGCCAGAACCGGAGAACCCGCGCGGCGGTATTGGGCGACAACTTCGCGTAATCGGACCGCGCGCGATCGAGGTCGTGATCTGACTTGGTGTGACCAATAGATCGGCAAGTCAGGATCATCCGAACCGTGGGCCACTGCAACTGAGCGGCTTTGCACGGTATAAGAAGTGCCTCGCTGTGGTCGCTCTGGAGAAGGTTGTCGACTAACTTCAGCGTCGCGCCGCACAGCAGCGAAAGTGCCGCCACGATGTCCACGTAGCGGTGCGTCTTGGCAAATTCGAAGATAGTCGCTTCGTTGAGATCGCCCGCGGTCCGCATCGCAAGCAGCCGTGCTTGGGCATCTGCGTAATCATGGTCATTCCGGAAACCGGCCTCGTGGCGGGTATCTTCAGAGATTGCCGCGAGGACGCGCTGGATCTGTTCGCGACTTTCAGGCCCGGCCGATGCGAGAAGGCGCGATCGTACCGCTTCGGTAGCGCGCGACAACAACTCGTGAAATAAATGTAGCGGGACATCGAGCCGAAGGCAGACCTTTTCGGCCAGTTTTTTGTCGCCCTCCGAGCGTCTCACCAGCGTCGCGAAGCCACCTTCGGAAAAGTTGGCACCAGAATTTTCGGCGAGCTTGTGGAAAACGTTACCGTCGCCGCGTTGCAGCAGAGCGTCCGTTACATTTGAACCGATTTGGGAGCGCGCCGAGATTGCCAGCAAATGCGCTTGCGTTTTGGTGCTGGCGATTTCGACGAGATCGTCGTCGCTGAGACGGACCGATTGTGTCAGTATCGGTTCCGCTATCGACATATTGTCGTCCCGGGCAAGCCGCCGCACTACGTCGGTCGGCGCATTATTGATTGGTCCGAGGCGTCAACTCAGCTCTGCGAGCGCTTTTCCCTCGATCCTGTTGATCAGATGACCCAAGACGTCATCGAACACGTCGATCTGCTGATCATTAAATCGGTCGGCGTCGGCGACAAAGAGGTCGGTAATGCGCCGCAAAAAGTCGATGCGCTTGTCCTTGGAGCCGGTTCGGATTGCGGCTTCCAGTTCGGTAATGAGCGATTGACCGATATCCATTGACCGACATCCATTTCGGTCGATCCGGGACACACGGGAACCGGTCTAGAGCCCGGCGCTCCAGCGCAATTCATCCAAGGCTAATTCTATTCCCGCGGGTAAGCATAGCCGTCACAACTGAAAAATGGCTTAATGAGCTCGATGCGACCAGTGGCGGTCTGCTGTTGCACAAGGAACCAGCGTCAAAGTAAGCGACTGGGCGCGGCGCAATCGATCCCGCCACTGGCTGTCAGGCTTGTGTCTGAGCAACACTAACGGTCGGCAATTAATCATTGCGAAAACAAAACTCACGCCTGACTGGACTTTTGGCTGTTTGATGCGCTCAGCTTTGCCATGCGAAATCTAGAACAAATGCGTCGGCATGCAAATCAGCTATTGGCACTTGCGATCAATGCGCTTGGGCAGGGCCAAACCGAAATTGCCGAACAGTTGATAGCGGAAGCCATCAAAGATCTTGATGAAACCGCTGCACCTCGCCAGGACGCAGTGGACGAAAAGCATTAATGGTCCTCCGACCATCAGGGCTGTGCAAATCCGGCTTGCACCATCAGATGTCCGGCCTTGGCCCACCCGATGACCATAAAGGGCGGTGTTTCGCCTTCGCTGGGTGACGACGCGGTGTATCTTCGACACCGCGGCGCGGTCGGCCGCGCCGGTCAATCGCCTCGATCAATTGATAGATTGAGTCAACGGCGCGTTACTTCACTCTGCCAGGTGAAAACTGTCTTTCGCGCGTAATGGGAGCGTCTCCCCCCTACCGCTGCGACATCGGTAACGCGCGATAAAGGTTAGTGGCGGCTTTGGCGGCTACAACTGCAACTCGAACCGCAAAGTAAGGATTTTCCACTACACACGAGCTTTTAGCATGAACAGCGGACGAAATAGCCAGGGCGTGCTGAATGGCCAGAGCGATCGCCGCAATTCGACAGACGACGACCTATTTAGGACTGGCCGTCATTGCTATCATTTGGGGCGGTATTTATTTGCTCGCTAGTCAGGAGCATGAGCGGACGTATCAAGATGCCGTGCGGCAGGAAAGTAATCTAACACGCGTCCTGGAAGAATATATTAAACGGGTGGTGCAAGGGACCGACAATGCGCTGCTGGCGTTACGGCGAGCCTACCAGAAAGATCCAGAGCACTTCGATATTGTGCGCTGGGTAGAGCGCACCCAATCCCAAAGCAACCTGACGGTGGAGTTTGGAATTGCCGGCGCCGATGGTTTCGTCAAGCAGTCGAATCAGCGATCGCTCTTAGCGCCAGTTTACGTTGGGGATCGTCAGCATTTCAAATTTCAGACCACTGATACAGCGGACCAGCTCGGCATCAGTACGCCGGTTACTGGTCGCCTTAGCGGAAAACTGGTTCTTCAATTCACGCGGCGCTTGAATAAGCCCGACGGTTCATTTGACGGGTTGGTTGCAAGTTCGTTGGATGTCCAACAGCTGGAAAACTTTTTCAGCTCACTCGATATTGGCCGCGGCGGGACGGTGTCTTTGGTGGGCCTGGACGGCATTCTGCGCGCACGGGGCGGGCCCGATCCACAAACGCGAGACATGGTGGGCATCTCGCTTACCAATTCGCCGTTGTTCAGCGCACTCCGTCAGAAACCCGATGGTAGCTTTTGGACCGTCGCAACCGGCCGGGACAAATTCGATGATGTTCCCCAGCTCATCTCCTACCGTGTGGTGACCGGGCTACCGCTGGTCGCCGTCGTTGGATTGCCCCAACAGAGCATCTTCCAAAATGCCGATGCAACGCTAGTTAAGTACCTATTTTCCGGGACGGCCTTAACAGCGTTCGTGCTGATCGTCATGGGACTAGGGGCTGCGCGACAGGGACGCCTGCAACGATCTAAGCAGTCGCTGGAGCGAGCCAATCTGTTGTTCCACACCGCGCTCAAGCATATGACGCACGGTCTTTGCATGTTCGATCGCGATCAGCGTCTTGTCGTGTGTAATGACCGCTACGGCGAAATGTATGCTCTTGCCGCGAAACAAACAAAAGCCGGCACAACATTGCGTTCAATACTCGAAGCGCGGGTGAGCGCTGGCATGTCACCGCGCGAAACGGAACAATACGTCGTCACGCGATTGCAAGAAGTTGCTACAAGGCAGGCCTATTACGTCGAGAACATGCTCAGCGATGGTCGTGTCTATGCCGTCAGCCATCAACCCATGGCGGATGGCGGCTGGGTGGCCATTCATCAGGACATATCCGAGTACAAAAAGATCGAAAAGGCGCTTCTCGAAAGTACCGCGGCCTTGAAGAATTCCAACGAGCGCTTTGCAGCCGCACTGCAAAATATGTCTCAGGGCCTGTGTATGATAAATTCATCTCAGCGAATTCTAGTGGCCAACGAGAGATATAAGGAAATCTATAACTTGTCTGACGATTTGTTGACGCCCGGGACGACGCTCAGCCAAATCATCGAGCATCGGTCGACGACCGGGAACTATATCGGTCCTGCTCCGGCGGAATACGTTGCCGCGCAATTGAGTAATCCAACGACCATCGAAAAGCTCGGCAACGGCCGTGTTGTTTTGGTCCTAAGGCACTCGATGGCCGACGGTTGCTGGCTCACGACTCATGAGGACATCACCGAGCGATGGCGTAATGAGACTCGCATTTCTTTCATGGCGCATCACGACGCGCTTACGGGGCTCGCCAACCGGGCCGCCCTAGTGGAACGCATCGAGGACGCCAGTGCTCGGCATCGCCGCTGGGGCGAGGAATTCAATGTCCTGATGCTCGATCTCGATCGCTTCAAGCAAGTCAATGATACGTTCGGTCATCCGACAGGTGACGAATTGCTCAAGCAGGTTGCCGAGCGGCTCAAGACGATGCTCAGGGAAACCGACGTATTGGCGCGCCTTGGCGGCGATGAATTTGCCATTATCCAAATCAATGATGATCATCCAGTCGATGCGGCAGAAGCCTTGGCGGCGCGGATTATTCGCGGTCTTGGCGAACCATTTGTTGTTGACGGAAATGTGGTGAGCGTCGGCGCCAGCGTCGGCATAGCGCTCGCGCCACAACACGGCATTCATGCCGACGATTTATTGAAGATGGCTGATCTTGCACTGTATCACGCCAAATCGCTCGGCCGAAATCGCTACGCCATCTTCGAGTCCGCACTGGGCCAAGCAGCCGCCGACCGGCATATCCTCGAGAACGATTTGCGCCAAGCGCTAAGCCAGAACAAGTTTGAGATTCATTTTCAGCCCATCGTTGACGTCAAGACGCAGAAGATGGGCGGCGCCGAGGCACTGATTCGGTGGCGCCATCCCGAACGAGGATTGATTCCACCCGACCTGTTCATTCCTTTGGCCGAGGAATCCGGGACCATCCTCCAGATTGGTGAATGGGTGCTTCAAGCGGCGTGTCGGGAAGCGGTGAAATGGCCGTCAGGCGTTAAAGTCGCGGTTAACCTGTCGGCCGTTCAGCTGCGCAGCGCCAATCTGCTGGACTGTGTGATGTGCATCTTGATCGAGACCGGCTTGCCGCCGGAGCGGTTGGAGCTCGAAATCACGGAAACAGCTCTGATTGAGTATGGGGCGGAAAGTCTATCGATTCTCAAGAAGCTTAAAAATCTCGGCGTCACGGTGGCCTTGGACGACTTTGGCACTGGATATTCATCGCTTAATCAGTTGACGATGTTCCCGTTCGACAAGATCAAAATCGACAAGTCATTCACGAAGAGCATGACCAGCCGCGCCGATTGCGCGGCAATCATTTCCGCCGTGCTAGCGCTGGCTCAGACCCTGGACATTGAGACCACCGCCGAGGGTGTCGAAACGGTTGAGCAGCTGCGGTTGTTGCGTCTGGCCGGAGTTTCGACCGTGCAAGGCTTTTTGATCCAAGCACCGTGTCCGGCAGCCGAGCTCAACTTCGATGGCCCTCTTGGCCCGAAGGTGGTGAAGAATGCCGCATGATACGATCGATCGGCCGCATTCCAGTGCCACCGAGCAGGCTGCGCAGCGGCGCCATAATGATCATGCCACGACGCCACAATCCTTAATCGACGAGCTTGAAGACGCCATTGCTAACAAGGATCTGCATCACCGTGCCGCGGTGCTGCGACGGATCACCGATCTGTTCGTTACTAATGGATCGGGATTCTCCGCCGAGCAGATTGCGATGTTCGACGACGTCATGAGCCGCCTTGTCGTCGCGATCGACAGTCTCGCTCGCGCCGAATTTGGCGCGGTGATCGCCAAGCATCCTAACGCACCGCCGCACACGTCGCGCATTCTGGCACTTGACGACGCCATCGAGGTTGCTGGACCGCTACTTTCGCAGTCGAACAAGCTTGACGAAGCAACTTTGGTCGAAGGAGCGAAGACCAAAAGCCAAGAGCATCTCTACGCGATCTCGTTGCGCGATTCGATCGGCGAAGCCGTGACAGATGTCCTGGTAGCGCGTGGCAACACAGAAGTCGTTAAGAGCACGGCTGCCAATCTTGGCGCGAAGTTCTCGGAGTTCGGCTGTGCCACATTGGCGACACGTTCGGCAGACGATAGCGAATTGGCGCTACAAGTATGGTCGCGTGACGATATTCCGCGCCAGCATCTGTTAAGCCTGTTTGCGACCGCGTCTGAGGCGGTGCAGAAGCAGCTCGCTGCAGCTGACCGCAAAAAGGCCGAGCTTTACCGCTATGTCATTGCGCAAGCCAACAGCCAGATCCAGACCAAGATGCGGGAAAGTTCGACACGTTATGCAGCAGCACGGCCCTACATCGAGTCGCTGTACCAGTCCGGCACATTGACAGGCGAGCGCGTGGCCGAGTTCGCGCGGGCCGACAATTTCGATGAAGTAGCGATTGCTTTGTCGCTGCTATGCGCTTTGCCAGTCGGACACATCGAACGTGCGATCGTACACAATCAGGCGGATCACCTTCTGGTGCTGGCGAAGGCCATCGGCCTGTCCTGGGAAGCCACCAAGGCGATCCTGCTGATGCGACGACCGGGCAAACATGCGGCGGCAATTGAACTCGAGGTGGCGCGCGCGAGCTTCGCGAAGCTGCAGCCCAAGACCGCCGTCTCAGCGATGCAGTTCTATCGCTTACGCGTGCGTTCAGAAGCCCAGCTTGAAAGCAATTAATGGTGGCCGCATTTTCGCGCCCGCCAAGCGGACTACCCCCTCTCTAAAGGCCGTCCTCTGCAAGGACAGTGCCGAAAAGGTTCAAGAACCGTCGCGGCCACCGATCACTTGGTCGGGCCGGCAATTTGTTCGACCAGATGAAGGATGGGTAAGCGAAGCTTACGATCCTTGATTTGCGTGAAGGCCCTCGCCAGCGAGAGTCCGTCGGAGGTGGCGAGAAAGTTGAAGAGGTCGGAGGAGAAAGATGCCCCTTGCTTCCCTTTTTGCTCAGTTGAATGGCTCGGCAAGCCTTCGAAGAAGAACGCGGTTGGCACCTGCATAACGTGGGCCATTTGCTGTAAGCGGCTTGCGCTGATGCGGTTGGTGCCCTTTTCGTATTTTTGGACTTGCTGGAATGTCACGCCAATGGCGTCGGCCAGGTCCGTTTGACTCAGGTCGAGCAGCAACCGACGCATACGAACGCGGGTACCGACGTGGCAATCAATAGGGTCTGGCGATTTTTTCATCCGGAGCACTCCATCCTAATGTCCGGTTGCTACAGAGCCGCCGGTTACGGAGCCAGGCATTCTGCATTTACTGCAAATGTCTCAATACCGTTAAACAGTTAGTACCCATCAATTTTCTGACACACAAATGTGCTGTGGAGTTCGGAATTGGCGATGAGGCGAAGATGCGGTACTCATCCATATGGGCCATCGAGCTCCTTAAGCTCCTTACAGGGCGGCGGCTTCACCCGGTAAGGACGCAATGTCCCGTCTGCCAGCAAATGGTTCGCCTCCATGTCAATAAAGCGGGGCGTCGACATGTCTTCGCGCACGCTCGCGCATTATTCGAGGGGTCTCGCCTTCCCGTGCATTACCGAGCCAAAATCAAATGTCTTGGTTCAGGCATTCTAGCGCAATTCGATCCTCGTCCGGGCGAACATCAGCACTTCAAGTTGCCCAATTCGCTCGTCAAAGAATAATTCTAATCGGAACGCGACGCGACCGGTTCGCCGGAGGAGGTCGCGCGGCCAGAGACCGCGAGCTTTTCCTGGAAATGCTGCTATTGCGGCAATAGGCAAATCATTCAACAGGCACACTTACAGCGCTGTCAGGGCATTTATATTTAGGCAAAGTCGACGACAAGCGCAGCATGATCCCCGACAGCACGAAGCTTCGGGGCAACCACATCGGAAGAAAACCAAAGGCCTTCCTGGGTGCCTCGTCCGAGCTATCTTTTGTCGCCCAACCAGTCGTCGCTCGTATGCGTAAGGCTTTTTGATCCTTTTCTTGGCGTTTACGGAGCTAGCTGGCGCGCCGTTGCCACCGTGTGAACCGGAGAATATCCCGAGCGAACAAGCGCACAATCCTCGCCGTCTGATTGCCAAACGATCGACGAGGAGCTGGATCGGTACATCGGTCCGCGCAAGATACATCTCACTTTCCGGCGTGTTGGGCGCTCACATGCTGTGGCAATGCCGGGACTGGGCGGCAGATGATCCGACATGGATCGATTTTTTTGCCATAGTTGGTCCACTTTTCACCTCGCTTCCCGTAGCTTGCCAAGGGAGATACTCTCCAGTCCGCAAAGGGAGAGCAACATGTCGTACTGCCCGCACTGCAACCAAAAGACGTTTGAGATTGAGGAGGTTGAAGTGGCCGGGGCGAAGTTCAATTTCATACAGTGTGCGGGTTGCAAGGCCCCGGTCGGCGTTATCGAATCTGCGGCCGTTGGCTTAACGGAGATCCTTCGCATTCTCGTCTCCAGCCTGCAAAAGTTAAACGATCGCCTGCAGCAAATTGAGGCAGCCTTGGAAAATCGCGTCGCCGAGCCTGGGGACTCGGTGCATGCCGAATAAGGTAATGACCTTGATCTGTGGTTATTCCAAGAGGCCGTCGAGGGCGAGGCTTTCCGAACTGGTGTAGGGCCTGCCTCATCCCAACGTTAGTGTGTGCGGACCAGTCCACCTCATAGAATCGGCAACAAAGATTGCGACGGCCATCGAATCAGTCTTATCGGCAAATACCGTGCCACTCCTCAAAGGCTTCATTTGCTTGCGCTGGCCCAACGCATCAGCAGCCGTGTCCCACGCCGTGCTCCTTTCAGCGGGCTAGAGTGAGCCGATACGATGCCTTGCCGCTCTCGCGGAAATAATTAGAGTGCTAGTCGTTGGCAAAAAAGCGATCTTAAAATCTAACATGGGTGTCGCGAGCAGCGACTCGCGTTTCAAAGGCCGGTCTCGTGAACGCGTCCGCAAGGCTACCTAAGGTCTACATCGTCACTTGGTGCCGGAACGCCGAGCTTCTCTACGGGGCCACCCTGATATTCGCGACTCTGCGCACTGGGTTTCCCGATTGCGAAGTGGTTGTTGTAGAGAACGCCTCGCCGCCTGAACTCCGCGGGCCGATCCACAAGGCCGCGGGCGCCGCCGGCTGCCGAGTGGTGCAGCTGGAAAAGGAGTGGGCCCACTGGGCGCTCATCGAAAAGTTCGTCATGGACGGCGATCAGCCGACAGTAATCCTGGATTCTGACATCGTGCTCTGGGAGCGCGTTTCCGAATGGGATTTCGGCGATGCCCTCATGGCGGGACGATTCCTTCCGGAGTTTGCAGATTCCTTTTCCGATACCCTCACCCTATCGCGATTGCACAGTTCGCACCTTTGGTTTCCGCGGCCGGCGGAGTTGCGAACGCGCATCCAGGCCATTCGGCAACGTCGTTTCGAGTTCGGGAAGCCTGTTCGAGCCCAAAATGCTGCCACCCGGCTGGTGGCGCTGGGATACCGCCGCGGCGCTCTTCCACGCTCTCGGTTCCCAGGCGGCTCGTTTCTCTGAACGGCAATTGGACGCTTACGACCATCTGTTCTGCGGCTCTCACCTGCGGCTGGTCCTGCCGAAACTTAGCCAGCAATGGGCTCAGCTACTGAGCAACGCTCACGCTCGCGCGCAGCATGATCTGCCATCGCTGCGCGGCATATGGCGCCAACAGGAGGTGTTTTTCGCATCACAACCCTGGAGCGGCCGCATCGCAACGTCCCAAGGCGACTGAAGCTCCGTTCGGCTCGGCAGCTTTCGGCCGACGACGTGATCGAATAGAGATGATTTTTACTGCGGTGCGTCGGTCGAACGCTACGCTGTCACGGTCTGAATGGTGATTTTCTCATGCGCCTTACCCTGGATTTTTTGCTCCCAGCGCGTGGTCAAAATATAATCTCGCCGCGGGGACTTATTGACGGACGATCGACGATATCTCGCCGATGATGCGATCGAGATGCCCTTCTATGCCGATCCAGATTGGAAGGCGAAGGAGACATTCACCTGCCCGTTCAGTGATCGGCAGGCGGCCTTGAGTTCGGCCAAAGCGAAGTCCAGCGGGTGAAGTATGCAGCGGCACGAAATGAAAAGGGGCGGAGATTTCGCGCGCGCTGAGCCCTGCAATGAGCCGCGAGCGGCTGTTCGCATCCGGCATCACCAGATAATAAAGATGGCCGTTGTGATCGCAGCTTGGTGGAATGACCGGCCTTCTCAGGAGGCCAGCCAGCTCCAGTCCCTGCAAGCCTTGATCATAACGCGACCAAATTTCCTTCCGTCTCCTTGTCAGCTCGTGTAGCTCCTCAAGCTGAGCCAGTAAAAAGGCCGCAACGATTTCGCCAGGTAAATACGATGAACCTATGTCGATCCATTCATATTTATCGATCTCACCACGGAAAAATTGAGAGCGGTTTGTTCCCTTCTCTCGAATGATCTCTGTGCGTGCTACGTAGCGCTGGTTATTGATGAGAATGGCGCCGCCCTCGCCGGAGATGGCATTCTTTGTTTCATGGAAGCTGAGGGTGCCGATATCGCCCAAGCTACCAAGATAGCGCCCGTTGTAGCGGGTCAAGATCCCTTGAGCGGCATCCTCAACGACCATAAGGTTATGATGTCGTGCAATATCCAAAATTGGGTCCATCTCGCAGCCGACGCCGGCGTAGTGTACCGCAATGATCGCCTTGGTCCGCGACGTGATTGCGGGTTCGATTAAATTCTCATCGAGATTAAAGGTATCAAATCGAAGGTCGACAAAGACCGGCGTGGCGCCGCGCAGGACAACAGCGTTGGCGGTCGACGGATGCGTGAACGCAGGCATGATGACTTCGTCGCCAACCTCGAGCCTGCACAATATCGCGGCCATTTCCAGGGCAGCGGTGCAGGAAGGCGTCAGCAGCACCTCAACTGAGCTGAGTGTTCGTTGGAGCCATTGCTGGCACCGCCGCGAAAAGTCGCCATCGCCCGACAAGCGCCCCGCTGAAACTGCCTGCGCAATGTAGGAAAGTTCCTTTCCGGTGGCGTACGGCTTGTTAAAGGGTATTCGCATAGCTCGTTCGGAATCGCCTCGGCCGCTGCGGAACAAACAAGAGGGACGCGTTGCCGGGTCGAGCCGCCTGGTTCGTCTTATCCAATCCGCCTGGTATAACAAAGCTGCGACGATCGTCGTCAGAACGGCTTGCCGCGCCAATCAAGACTTAAAGCGTCCTGATTGAACCTCCAGATCATAATCCCTCACGATGTCCGCATAGCCATAAGCCGGTTGCCAGCCGAACTCTCGCTTGGCTTTACTAATATCGAAGTAGTAACTCTTATCCTTCTCTGGTATCTCGGGCCGATACACGAGACGTACGGGGTGTTGCTCGGAGCCGAACACTTCGGCAAATGTTTTGGCATCATCTTCATTGGTGCGGCCCTTGCCTGTAGCGATGGAATATAGACCGCGTGCAGAGTTGCTTGAAATCGCAGCTTGGACCGCACGAACGGCGTCTTTTACGTATAACGAGTCGCGCAGCGCCTTGTGCTGACCCCAGATTTCGAGGGGTTTTCCCGCCTTGGCATTTTTATAGAAGACCTCAAAAGCGCTGGGATGAAATTTTCCGTTTGCATAGAATCCCTCTTGCCGTCCGTATCCCAGGAGTCCAGTGAACCGAAGGTTGATGCCTTGGAAGCCATATTCACGTGCGTAGTGCTCGACATATTCGCTCGCTGCAATCTTGGAAATCACGTACGAAGCATGGTCTCCGGTCAACGCGTATTTCCGGCCCATGGCTTCGGTGATGGGCAGCTCCGTGTGTTCGATGCAGTCGTACAGGGTCGTCGCGTGCAAGAACTTGTTGATGTGGTTTCGCCGGCAGTGCTCTAGCGCGTAGAATGTCCCCAATGCGTTCGTTTTCAAGAAAACGTCGCTTTGGATATCCTGAACTTTAGCCGGAAGCGCCGCGGCCAAATGCACGAATGCTTTCACCGGTGTCGTTGGCAAGCGCTTGAACGTATCGGGATCGCTCACATCCAAGATTGCACAAGAGACGCCCAGATTCCCAAAAAAATTATCAAACTTCCGATTTTGCACGGCAGCTACGACTTGCTCACCGGCCTTAGCCAGGCAGTCGACCAAGTATCGTCCCACGAACCCGGCAGCGCCGGTAACGACGATCAAGGCACGCCTCCCGTGGCTGCGCGTCCGCCAATCCCCGGCGCAGCCGCGCGGACGGTGTTCCGGATTTGCGCGAAACGCGGCTAGCAGTCCCCGCGCCAGCCCCAAATATAGTAGGATGCTTTTGGCCCGCACATCAATATCAGATCGATGATCGAGAAGGCATGGTCGAACGGCGGGTTGAGCTGCGGGTATTTCGGGTAACCCGCGTAATCCATGTATTCGAGAGCAATGCCCGCCTCGGCAAACTGCTCAGTCTGGAGATAAGCTTTCGCCGTCGGCCCCGATAGATAATGGGTGGCACCCGCAGCTCGGCAAAGGTTTACCACGCGTTCAGTGCCTCTGCTCTCGATCGGGGCATAATCCGTGGACCAGGTGACCTTCGTGGTCACGCCAAGAAGTTCCAAAACGGCACAGAGGAAACGATAATTGATTTGACTGAGATAGAGATCCTCAGTCTCGAGAAACAGCTTTTCAAAAAACACTTTGCAATGCGAAAAGTAGGGCGCGGCACGATAATTGTCAGAAATCGTTCTCCAGTGACTTACTGGCCATTGCCGGTTCGCGACCGTCACCTCGTTGATATTCTGATGCAGACTGGTTACCCTGACCGGAATCGTAAGCCACTTTTTGCCCTGGTTTGTCTTGATCACATTTCGGTTGCGCCAATCGTTCTTCGTAAATTGGATATCGTCATATAAGATGAATTCGTCAACGGCGGCTATGATATCGAAATAGCCTTTCCAAGGAATGTAGTTGGATTGAATAATCGCCACGCGCTTCATTGTGCCGTGCCTGGCTCGAGATGCCCGCTACGCCGAGTTGCCGAAACGAACCGGCTCGAGCGGGGTATGAATCCCGGAACCCCGCTTGGACCCTTCTTTGTCCACACGTTTTTGACTTCACGCCCGATCAGGCGATGAACCTCCGGAACGCACTAGCATACCTGAATGATCGATATCTGCACGCGTGGAACGCAACGGTTTGCAGCTCGACTGGTCTGGTGCAACAATCAGACACCGCCGTTGCGTTGGCAAATTCGCGATCGTAGGATTGGGCTTGGCCGCCACCTAGGATGTGCTGCGTTTGCGATTATCGCCGGTTTGCCGGCGCTGCAGATTGCGACGGAAACGACGAATAGTTGCGAGAACATTTTGAGGGTGACGTAGTGCATTCGCACTCGCATATCGTTCATGCCGTGCATGTCGTGCGGGCAAGTCAGCCCACATTCCTCATTGTTGCGCCTAGATTTACGCACAAGAGCGGGGGAGTAAGGGCGCTTTATCGGCTGTGTTATCATTTGAATGCAGCCGGCTATTCCGCTGCCATCACACCTACGCCCGAGCCGATAGGCGTCCTTCCCGATTGGCCGTTGGCGTTTCACAATGGACCGGCCGCAGACAGCATTGTGGTTTATCCTGAAGTCGTGTCGGGAAATCCGCTGAAAGCCCAAAAGGTCGTGCGTTGGACCCTGAATACTCCAGGGCTGCTCGGGGGCGATAAGTTCTACCCCGACGAGGAGATGGTATTCGTTTGCAACCCGACGCAGTTGGCAACGGTCAGCAAGTCCGTGAGCAAACCGCTAGGACCGCACCGCGTGTTGTCGATCGGCTTGATCGATCCCGCGTATATTTATCCCGATCCGAGCGTTGAAAAGACATGGGACTGCTCATTCACATACAAGGGCGCAGCGATTCGTGCCCGCTATCCGCTGCCCAACGAAGCAAGTCTACAACGCATTGAAGACGTAACGCCGACAATGGCGAGTTTAGGCGACGTCTTGCGGCGTACTCGAACGCTCTATTCCTATGATCACAAAAGTACCATTTTGAAAGAGGCGGTCATTTGCGGGTGTCGCGTTTTGGTCGTTCATGAAGACGGCCAACTATTGGACCCCGAAACCTGCGGCTGTGTGGACAACAATGTATTCTGGGGCGATGGTTTCCGGGCAAACTACGCTCAAAGGTATCGAGATTCGACGTTTGTCGACAACTTCATCCGCGAATTGACGACGCGATGGCAGATACCGCGGAGCGACACATCCGCGGCCAATCAAATGGCGGCTTATATGCGCCGTGGCAAATAGTGTGGCTAGCAAACGAAGGGTCTGTTCCAGGACGTGAGGCAATTGATCTCGACTAAGTTTCCACGCCCTGCGCGGACTACGCGTATCTCTGGGCTTGCCAGAGCTTCGCGCGCTCTGGCAACGTCTGAAGTCTCGCTCCAGACGAGAACCGCGTTGTCCGATTCATCCAACTCAAGAAGTTTTCGGATCGACTTTAAGAGACCGGCCACCCGCCATTTCAAAATATGAGCTCTCAAATTCGGCGGTCATTGAAGCACTTTGCGAGCCAATCCTGATGATTTTGAATTGTTCGGGGTGGATCAGAAAATAGATAGCGATGCTATCGGCGTAAATTATGCGTCTGGTTCTTCCACCCTTCCAGACTTAATGTGGGCTGTGAATGACGCTATCGGGCGATCTGTTCAACAACAGCGACAGTACTGTGCGGTAGCTTCCGGTCTTTTATTGGGATTTTGCCCGTCTCAGCTGATGACGAAGTTGGTAACGTAGGCCGGTGGCACTAAGGTAGAAATATAATCCCGCCGCGCAGACGCAGGATATTCCGCGCTCAGTCGGGTATTTGTGATGGATCGACCGGCTGGGGCGCCGCGACTGGTTCTGGTGGCGGCGGTGTTACTGGCGCGGCAGGGTTCATCGTCGAATTGCGCCCTGCGGGCTGGGTGATACCGCGTGTGCCGTTGTCCGCTGGCTTTGTTGCGCCTGGCGGTGCCATGCGGTGTTGCCCGACAACAGCGAGAACTTCGCTGATCACCTCGGCATGCAGCCGCGGCGACTTGTCAATGTTGAGATGATCGATGTTCGGGTCGGAGCTTAAATCAACGTTGCGGAGCGAGCCATGGAAGCCGGGTCCCGGCCGCATGTGGGCGTAATCCCGCTGCGTCAGGTTAAGTACACGGGCAACATTCGCTGATGCCCGGAACGATTGTGTGGCATCAAACGGCACCACGAGTGCCACTGGGACGGCCTTGTCGCCCAGGTAATCGGCCATCTCCATGACGGCGTCAGCGCCGAGCGAATGACCGATAAGGATGATCGGTCCCTCCTTCCCGGCTTTGTAGTTTACCGCAGCCCTGTCGGCGATCGATTTCCAGTCGTTATGGCTATGCGAGGTTGCATCGACGCCGTGTTTGTTGAGTTCGTCCGCTAAGACGTCCATGCCGAGCGAGAAAATATCGGCGAGCCCGCGGAACAGATAGACGTGCGCGCGTGGCTGCGCCATCGCCGGACTTAATCCGAGGCCGAGCAACATTGCAGACGAAAGCAGCAATATTGCTGCAAGACCACGCCAACGTCTCATGACCCCTCGGCCTGTGACCTTTAACCTTCGTATCAATCTCGAAGCCGTCAAGGCTTGGCCTCATCTGCCAGGCGGCGGCAAAAGATACGCCAACGGCCAGATCATCGCGATGGTGGGGGAGGCCATCGAAGCGCCCGAGCTGTCTCATTTTAATCGGGGAAGTCTAGGAATTCGATGCGTTAGGGATAGCGGCATCAAGAGTGGCGGTCATTTTGACGCGGCATTAATCGGTTTCGAAAGTCACGAAGCACGAGCGAGCCGACGCACGAGCAGCATGACGGATGCGGCGTAGAGGAAGGCGCGTGCGGAGTTGATGGTGGCCTCGAAGTCCTTTGCCAGCCGTCGATTGCGCCCGATCCAGGCGAAGAACCGTTCGACGACCCAACGCCGCGGATTAACAGCGAAGCCGACCTGATCGGGGTTCTTGCGCACGATCTCGACCGCGATCAATGTGGCCTTGGCGACCTTCTCACCGGCATACCCGCTGTCAGCGAAGACCCGCTCGATGAAGGGGAATGATCGGCGCGAGCGGCTGAGTAGCGGACCGCCGCCTTCGCGATCCTGGATGCTCGCCGGATGGGGCTCGATGACGAGGCCGCGGCCGTCGATATGAACCAACGCGTGGCGCTTGCGTCCATTGATCTTCTTGCCAGCATCATAGCCACGCGGTCCACCAGCCTCGGTGGTCTTGACGCTCTGGCTGTCGATGATCGCGGCCGAGGGGCTGGCGTCGCGCCCGACCCGTTCGCGATCTGCCATAACGAGCGCGTGGTTTATCCGCTCAAATCGCCCGTCGTCGCGCCAGACGGCGGACCAGCGGTAAATCGTCCCCCATGGCGGCAAGTCCTTCGGCAGCAGGCGCCACGGACAGCCCGCCCGCATGACATAGAAGATGCTATTGATGATCTCGCGCATCGGCCATTCGCGCGGCCGGCCCATCGCGCAGGGCTTCGGCAGGTGCGGCGCGATTACCCGCCACTCTGCGTCGGTCAGATCGGTCTGGTATCGGGTAATGGGGCGGCTATGCTGCTGTCGAGTGGTCGGCGTCCACATGGCTAATCCAAGGTCGGTTCGAGAAAACCCTTGGAATCACGGCGGACGCCGTGACGCAACCTTTTTCAAAGACTGCCGCTGACAAGAGCCGAGGGGACCTAACTTGGACATCGACGGTTGGCTCCGCGGGATCGGTCTGGAGCAGTACGCTCAGGCGTTTCGCGACAATGCAGTCGATTCCGACGTGCTTCGTGATCTCACCGATCAGCATCTACGCGAGCTTGGCCTACCGCTTGGTGCGCGACTAAAGCTGTTGAGGGCGGTTGCTGCGCTCGGTACCGGTGAACAGACGCCCGCTTCTACGGAGAGCACAGCTCCCGCATCACGCACCGACGCCGAGCGCCGCCAGGTTACGGTGCTGTTCTCTGACCTAGTCGGTTCGACTGCTCTCTCTGCCCGCATGGACCCCGAGGAGTTGCGCGAGGTCATTTCGGCTTATCAGAAATGCGTCGCCGAGACGGTGCGCCGGTTCGGTGGTTTCGTCGCAAAATATATGGGCGACGGGGTCCTTGTGTATTTCGGGTATCCGGAAGCGCATGAGGACGACGCAGAGCGAGCCGTCCGGTCTGGACTTGCGCTGCTCGAGGCTGTGGCCGCGATCCAGCCACCGCTGCCTACTCGGCCTCAAGTCAGAGTTGGCATTGCCACGGGCTTGGTGGTGGTAGGCGAGTTGATCGGTGAGGGAGCCGCCCAGGAACGCGTCGCAGTCGGCGAGACATTGAACCTGGCCGCAAGGATTCAGGCTGTGGCTTCTCCTGACTTTATTGTGGTTGGGGAATTGACCCGTCATCTGGCCGGCGCCGCTTTCGATTATCAAGAGCTCGGGCTACACGAACTTAAGGGACTTCCCGGCGAGTTGAGGTTGTGGCGCGTGGTGGGCGAGAGTGGCGTTCGAGGACGCTTCGATAGCTGGGTTATCAAGGGTCTGACGCCATTCGTTGGTCGCGCTGAGGAGGTCAGTCTGCTGCGGCGCCGTTGGGAGAACGCGAAGGACGGCGACGGGCAACTCATTCTCCTATCGGCACCTGCGGGTTTCGGCAAATCACGCATCACGCAGGCGTTCCGGGAGCATCTGGGCGATTCCTCAATTACATGCCTGCAATATTTTGGATCACCCTTCCATGTGAACAGCCCGCTTTATCCGTTTATTCGGCAAGTCGAATGGGCCGCGGGTATCGTCCGAACAGATACGGCCGCCCAAAAGCTCGACAAGCTGGAAGGCATTTTGGAGGGCACGGCTGAAAGTAGAATTGAGGCTGCCTCGCTTTTGGCCGCTCTGTTGTCGATCCCGTTTGGGGAGCGCTATCCGGCTCTGCAGATTAACGAGTTGGTCCAGAAGCAAAGGACCATGGAGATACTGGAGGAACAATTGATCAAGTTATCGAGCCGTGGTCCGGTCCTGGTTGTTTTCGAGGACACGCACTGGATCGATCCAACCTCACTCGATCTGATGAACAGAATCATTCGCAGAGTGGCGGATCTGCCAGTGATGATTATTGTGACCCATCGGCCCGAGTTCACGCCCTCCTGGTTGGATCTCGGACACGTCACGATGTTGAAGTTGAATTAAGCTGGGGCGAGGCGAAGTCACGGACCTCATTCACAAGGCGGCCGGCGGTAAAGCTCTGCCCGAGACGATTGTCGCGCAGATCGCGGCCAAATCGGAGGGTGTCCCGTTATTTATCGAGGAAATCACGCGGTCGATTTTGGAATCCGGCGACCTGGAGGAGGTTGGCCAGCGTTACGTCTTGCGCCAATCGGTTCGAGATTTCACCATTCCGTCGACCTTGCAGGACTCCCTGATCGCGCGTCTCGATCGCCTCGGCTCGGCTAAAGACGTGATTCTCACGGCATCGATCATCGGCAGGGAGTTTTCCTACGAACTGATCGAGGCGGTGTCGTCCGCGTCGCCCGCAACGCTACTAGCGGATCTTGGTCGGCTGGTTCAATCCGATCTCCTCGGGCAGCGCGGTGAGCCACCCCAGTCGCGCTATATCTTCAAACATGCGCTGATCCGCGACGCGGCCGGGCAGTCGATGTTGAAGGCAAAAAAGCGTGAGCTGCACCAACGCATCGCCGAAGTCCTCACTAGGCAGTTCCCAGAAGTCGTCGACACTGAGCCCGAACTGCTAGCTCACCACTATACGGAAGCGAACGTGGTCGATCGCGCGCTGACATACTGGCGGCAGGCTGCCGAGCGGGCAACGGCGAGATTGGCGTACGTCGAGGCGCTCGGCCACGTTGATAAGGCGATGACGCTCATTGCGACCTTGCCTGAAGCGGTGGAGCGGGACGAGTGGGAGCTTGCGTTCTTGGTTATCGCCGGACCGTCGCGGATGGCACTGGACGGTTGGGACAGTCCGCCGGCGAAACGGCTCTATGAGGAGGCGCGCAAGGTCGCTGAAAGGCTGGGGCGCCCGGCAGAGGTTTTCCGGTCGGTCTGGGGTTTGTGGATGGGGGCGCACTCCAGCGGACAGCACGCTCGCGCTCACGAACTTTACCGGGAGATTTTCAGACTCCTAAAGCTGACTAACGATCCGGAATACGCGATTCGGCCCATCATGCCGGTGGCTCACAGATGGTAGCCGAAGGCGTGCCGCGCCTCGCGCTCGTCCACACTGATGAATTGTTAAAGAGTTACCGCATGGACATCCACGGCAACCTCGCGCTGACGTACGGTGCCCATGATCCCAGGCTGCTGCTCGCTCGGCATGCGCGCTCTAAGCCTGCTGATGCTGGGCCATCTCGATCAAGCCCAAGCGGAAAGCGCGAAAGCCCTGGAGATGAGCGAGCGACTTGGCCACAAGCCAAGCATCTCGCATACGCATATGTTCCGCGCCGAGTTCGACATCATCCTCAACCTTTCGGAAGAGGCCGAGGCGCATCTGAGCACAAGCATATCGCTTGCCCAAAAATATTCGCTGGCTGCCTACCTCAACGCGGATGAACTCATGCACGGTTGGGTCCGCGTGCTGCGAGGTGAAGTTGAAGCCGGTGTCCGGCAGGCTGAAACGGCTCTGGAAACGCTAAAGTCGGTCCCTTCCCGCCGATTTCATCTTCCGATACGTATCGCGATCGTCGGACGCGCCAAGGCGGCAGCAGGCGACATCGATGGAGCGCTCGCTCTATTCAACTCCGCGCTTGAGGCGGCGTTAAGCACAGGCGAACGTTGGTACGAATTAGAATTGCTTCGGCTGAAGGCGGAGATGCTGCTCGCCCAACTCCAGCAATCCGCGACTGCAGCGGAACGATGCCTGACGGAGGCAATCTCAATCGCGCAGAAGCAGGAGGCTAAGTTCTGGGAATTGAGAGCGGCAATGGCGCTGGCCCAACTGTGGGCCCGGCTGGGGCGACGTCTTGAAGCTCGCGAACAGCTTGCCCAGGTCTACGGCTGGTTCACCGAAGGCTTCGGCATGCTCGACCTGAAGCAGGCCAAGGCCTTGCTCGATGGGCTGCACGCCTGACAACCAATTTCGAAACGGCCTCTAAGAAAAATGTGTGTCAAAGGATTCAATTTCTGGTATTGTGAAAGCGTTGGAAGATTTCGGCTTACGCACATGCGCGCCTTTTTCCTTCTCATTCTTATCGTCGGTGGCTTTTGGGCGATAGATAGCTACGCCTTCGATGGTCGCTACAGCAAAGCTGCGTTGCAGGAAGCCCAATCTGAGGGCCAACAATTTCAAAATGAAGTGCATCGATGGTTAAATGGCGCCATGTCTGGTCATTGATCGTCTGAGCCGCGTTCGACGATCATAAAGCCGCAATCACCTTGATGGTCGCAGGGCTACGGAGAGCAACAGGACGGCCGCCAACTGGGGCGGCGGAGGTCATAGCGGGGGTCAGATGGCAGGCCCGTTCTTCCGCCTCAAATAGCGGCAGGCGACGCGGCCTGATTTCACTATTTGCAGGGATAGAGGGCCATAAGGGCCGCCGCCATGGCGCTGTTGCCATCAGCCTTCAAAATATTTGGATGTGCTTTTAAGTAGGCACTGACCTCCCGGCGCACCTGATCCGTTTTCACACGATCAGGAAGACATATTGCGCTTCCCTGGTCTTTGGCTGCCTGATCGACCAGAACGCCGGTAACAACCCCGTTGATGTAGGAGTAGCAATTTTCGTAATCGTTATAGCCGGGCGGTGACATTCCACATGATTTCAAGATAGCTGCCGCGTTTGGTGCCTGAGCGAGGGCGTGCGAAACAGCCAGCGCCAGCACGGTCCCACTGAGGATACAAAAGCTTTTCATTTTGTCCCTCCCAGCGGTGAGCCGAGTTCATTCTTGCCGTGCTGGCCAGTAGCTGAGCACCATGCCAACGCACATTAGCGCGACGCCGATTTCGGATTGCAGGTTCGGCAAGAACTTCGCAATCCACCAAGGGGTACGGGCCTGCCAATCGATGAGTGGGGGGCTGCCGGTCGAGAAATATCCGTAGATCCAGAGAGCCGTTCCCACGAGCGAAATAACGAATCCGGCGACCGCTGTTTTGCGCAAAGTGTAACTCTAGCCGCGCAGGGTCGTGGCCCGGTCATTTCACGGGCGGGGAAGGTCCACCAAACCCCCATCAGACCCAGGAGGCGCGGCCGACCTGAGCACACGATAGGGCCACCCAGCGAACCCCAAAGCACCTCATTATTCCAACGCTCGCGGCCAAGCGCAATTCTTTCTCAAATTCGTTTTTCTGGCTCTGGTGTGCCGAAGTACTGCAATGGAAGGCGCATTAGGTCTCTTGTCCTCGCCACAGTTTAAAAACTGACCCGTTCTTTTCAGCGATGAAGGCAGCTTCGCGCGGTGCCCCCAACGCGCTATATTGCGGCCCTGCCGCGAAATCGGATGGGCAAGGTTTCGCGTCAGGCGGTTCAAGCAGTGGTCGCCCGCCAACCGCCATCGAAGCGGGAGGATTCGCCTTGATCGTGAGCGAGACCGCGCCGATCCTAGAATGCAAATCTAGCAATGTCGCCTATTGGTGGCCTGCGATATCTTGTCAGCTTTTGATGCTCATTCAGACCTCTGTAGCATTGGGCTATGCTTTAGCAATTGTACCAGCGGCGCAGCCTGATTGGGTTCTGAGACACCGACGGCTCGCGGTTCGGTGGGCGTAGGCGAATTTGATGCACGGGACCAACGATATGGCTGGTTTTGAAGAATTGCAGGCAGCAATTACAGACTTGCGTCAAAAGCAGATTTTCTTTGTTGGGGGGGCGCCCAAATCGGGGACTACTTGGTTGCAAATACTCTTAGATTCGCATCCGCAAGTGGTTTGCAAAGGAGAGGGGCATTTTTTGGACTCGCTCTTGCCAGCTTTGGAAGCCGCAATGGGGCAACATCGGAAAATTATTGCTGAAAAGAACCGCTCCGTTTTCAGCGAGACTGAGGGTTACCCGCGTCTAGGCATTGATGGTTTTTCCTATATGGTCACGTCCGCCATTAGCCTGTTCTTGATCAAGCAGAGTGCAGGAAAGGCGGCGCGTGCAATCGGCGAAAAAAGCCCTGATAATAGCCTATATTTTTCCGCATTTAGCACCTTTTTTCCCGAGGCTAAGTTTATTCACATCGTACGAGATGGGCGGGATGCCGCAGTTTCGGGATGGTTTCACAACCTACGTATAGCCCGGGATTGGACTATCAAAAGTTATGGCTCGCTGGGTTCTTATGCCAAGGAATACGCTGACCTTTGGATAACCGACCTTGCCAATGTCCAGAGATTTATAGATCAACATCCGGGCCGTGTTTATCAAATCCGTTATAGCGATCTGTATGCAAACACCGAAGAGGCGCTTGGTAAGCTTTTTGCGTTTCTTGGAGTTGAAACCTCGCAGGCCTTGCTAACTCAATGCAGGGAGGCGGCGTCTTTTGAAAGGCTGAGCGGCCGAAAGCCCGGCCAAGAAGATCGGTCATCATTATTCCGCAAAGGAGTACCAGGTGACTGGCACAGCCATCTCAGCGGTGCGGAACACGAGGCATTTCTGCAAGTCGCGGGCGTGTGGTTGCATCGGTTTGGTTTTGTCTAATCTGTCCACTCAGCGCATTCGACCGTCTGAAGAATTTTTCCTTCCAGCAGGATAGAGATTGCTGCAGGCGGGGCGCCTACTGACGAGCGCGGCAATGCATTCTTGCCTTCCGCAATTCAGCGCAAAGTCTAACGCTCCAGGCCGCGTTGGGCCGCACCAGGCATTGGCCGCGTCATTTTCAGTAACGAGTGACCGCCTGCCAACGCAGATCTAAGTCCAATATGATGGCCGGCCCTGAATGGTGCAGATGCGGGCACCGACATCGCTTCCGAGCCGGCCAAACCCTACGGGACCCAGAAGGCGCGGCAGACCTGAGCACCCGATAGGGCCACCCAACGAACCCCGGCAGCACCTAATTATTCCAGCGCTCGCGGGAGATCTCTGGGTTGTTCGGATCGGAGGCAATTAGATCAGGAAGCAACTACCGAAGCCGTCCGCTTCCGGCGCCACCCGAGCAGTCCAATCGCGCCGAGCCCGCTGATAAAAAGCGGCAGAGTGGCAGGCAGCGGCGTCGGATCTAATTCAAAGCTGATTTTCGGCGTAATGTCCCAGTCTTGAGCATCATATAATGTCACGTCGAGGATCTGACCGTTGGACAGCATAACGGGGATTGGAGTATCGGCGTAGGTCCAATCGATGCAGTCGGTTTGTTTGCCGGTGCTCGAGCTGCAACCAAGCAGGCCGTTGTAATTGGCTTGGTAAGTGCCTGTAACCGTAAGATCACCAGTCACCTTCGGCGACTTCTTTGTCGCCGGCTCGGTGAAATCGATGGTCACGGACACCTCACCCGTCACCGTACCACATGGCGACTTGCTGCATGACGCGGGCACGATCGTAAAAAAATTGTAGTCCTTCGAGGGGTCACCCGGGGTGAGCTTGACGCTTTTCAGCTTGTCGGTGAACCCCGGCTTTTCACTCCCCGTATACGAAATGCTCAAAGTGTCATTTATTGTGACGGTGCTGGCGTGGGCGGACGCCATACCCATCAAAAACAACGCGGCGGCCGCAAGAATCCCTTGCGTTCCCATCACAGGACCCAACTCAAGCGCCGCGCCTGGTAAATAGTGGCAATATTCGGGCTGGGGCGCAAGCCCCTATCGGACAAGGCATTTTCTTCAACAAATGGGGCTTTTTGGACCCTCGGGATCTTATAAGATCCAGGCCATGCGAATTAGGAAGCAATTGGCGGCTGGCCTTTTTGGGCGAGATTTCTGCTTCATTGCGGTGGGCTTGTTGTTGTTGATCATGCCATTTCGAGCTTCGGCGCAGACGGTTGCAAAAACTGAGCAATCAGCCGATCGCTCGATTTGTCAGTTGATCGACACGGCGGCACTGGCGAATGGCCTGCCGACCAATTTTTTTGCTCGGGTCATCTGGCAGGAAAGCCGGTTTCAGCCCGACGTCGTGGGGCCGTTGACCCGCAGCGGCGGGCACGCCGAAGGCATCGCACAGTTCATGCCCGGGATCGCTGCCGAACGGGGCCTCTATGAACCGTTCAATCCGATCGAGGCGCTACCAAAATCCGGTGCGCTTTTAGCCCAGCTACGCGCTGAGTTCGGCAATCTCGGACTTGCTGCGGCCGCCTACAATGCCGGCCCGCAGCGCGTGCGCGATTTCCTCGCTGGGTCCCACGATCTGCCGCGAGAGACCCGCAACTACGTGCTGGCGATCACCGGGCGCCCGGTCGAGGATTGGGCAGTGGCGGCCAAGGAAAGTTCCGACGCTCGAGGAAACGGCGAGCCGCAGCAGGTCAATAGCGCGCCGGAAAACTGTCAGGATCTGATAGCGCGCCTTGAGCGAGAACGGAGGTCGTTCGTCGCGGCCTGGCAAGGGCGAAAGTTTCCAAGCTGGTGCAGGGGACTGCGTCATCCCGATGTTAGTATTTGCGGTCCAGTGCACCTCATAGAATCGGCAACAAAAATTGCAATTAACCTGCACCCGAGAAGTCATGTTCATCTCATGAAGACCTCATCACGCTGATCGTGCGCAGCGTTAGCAATGATCTCAGCCGCTTATACAGAGACACCACCGCGCGCGGGGCTCCTAAAATTAAAGGTTGAGAACAGTGGGCGTTACACCGCCATGATCTAGACCGCGCTCCTGCTCGATAACCCCTCACCACATCGCCGGTGTTGCAGCCATTTTAGCAGTTGCGATTGCCGTCCTTCGACTCGGTTTCGGCTTCTTTGGCCAATCGAAGCGCCTTGAGACGCGCGGTCTTTTCGCGGATGGCCAGCGCTCGCGCTTCATATTCGGTCGTGGACTTTCCACCATTCCGGGCCGGGTCTTCGTGCTTGAAGCTTTTTTCTGCCCGTTGACGGGCCTCGTCTGAATTCATGGCGAATGTCTCGCGCCGCGGCGCCTATGTCCCAAATGGGAAAATGCCGAGCAGCGAAGATCGGGCGTCGCCGCCAAGTCTGCAAATGGCGGAAGGATCATCCGGCTGCTGAGGTTCCAAGTAAAGAGCAAACAAGTTTCGAAACCGTATAAGCTGCGGAACGCCTGCCAAAAGGAGGAGTGTTGTGCCGGTGAAACTCACGCCATAGCGAGCAAAAAGATGGAAACGGAGCTCGGTTGCGGCGGCTCAGCTCTGCGTCGGCTGGAAACGACGCGGTCAGACGAAGTGGAATAAGTGAAGAGCGCCCCATATCAAAAATGCGATCCAAATTATCGAACATGCGATCGCACAAATGAGCCCGATTACAGAAGACCAATTTTTGGGCGGGGTTGGTAGGTTGCCGTGCAAAACCATCTCCTCGATGGTCTCATAAAAGAAGAACACACCACGTTCACTTTGAGATCGCCACAGCTCTCATGCTTTAACGTTAAGGCTTCATGCGACCGAAGTTCGAGGACAATGTCCCAGGGGGTTTTTAGCTTTGCGATCGAATCGGACGCCACAAACGGCGCGCATAGGCCCGCAAAACTTCGGGTCTGCCCTTCGGGCATTAACGGCGCAACTTGGATCGCAGTGGCTTCGCCGGGCTCGCGTCGGGCCGCGTGATTTGCGGCGGCCGCTGCCGAGGCCACCAGTGCCTCGGTTTTGATGTTTCGAAAACCTTGACGCGAATCGGATAAAAAAGCAACGCTGGCTGGAAGGTCACCGTCTCAAATTGAAGTTCTGGTTTGATCCAAAGCGACGGCCGCGAACGGCACACATGGGTCCCATGTCCTCAGATAATCATGAGGTCCCGGATTGCTCTCAATGCGGGCGGCCAATGACATACGCCGGAAGCGTATGGCGTTGGCCTGCCAATCATGTGGACATGTTTCGCTGCAAAGCTTACGGCGTGTCCGTAAATCGTCCTTCACCGCCGCTAAAAACTCACGTTGAGACACCGCCGCGAGGGACAAAATGAAAAGCTTTTTTATCCTCAGTGTGACCGTGCTGGCTCTGGCTGCTTCGCGCGCCATTGCTCAAGCACCGAACGCGGCGGCAATCCTGAAATCATGTGGAATGTTACCGCCCGGCTCTAACGATTACGAGAATTGCTACTCCTACATCAACGGGGTTGTCACCGGCGTTCTGGTCGATCAGACAGCCGAAGACCAGGGAAGGGCAATATGTTTTCCTGATCATCTGGTAACGGATCAGGTGCGCCAGGAGGTCAGTGCCTACTTAAAGGCACATCCAAATATTCTGAAGGCTGATGGCAACAGCGCCATGGGGGCAGCCCTTATGGCGCTCTACCCCTGCAAAAAGTGACGCAGCATAATACCGGAGAACACATGATGCGAGCCATTGCGTTGGCAGGATTGCTGGCAGCGACGTTTGGGACCTCCGGGGCCTTTGCAGATTCCAGCACCGCCTATCCATACTGCCTGATGACGGGCCCGGCACAGGACTGCACCTACAATTCGATGGAGCAATGCCTAGCATCGAAGCGTGGCAATGCCGATTTTTGCGAGCCAAACAATTGGTATTCCGGCTCTCGCAGGCATTCACCTTGAATACGTGTGGCAAAGCGAACGATTTGGCCCGGTCACCAATCTAATAAAGTTTGATGGGTGCGGAAGAATACGCGCTGGTTGGGCCAGTAGAAAAATCATCCGTTCAAATTCCAAATTGGGAGATCGTTCTGGCTGCCGTCATTGTAATCTTGCTCATCTACAACTCTATGCACTGAACACAAAAGAAAAGCTCGGCCTTGACCGGCCTCCCCTTGGCGTTCAATTTAGCACCGTGGAGTTATTTATGGTCGTAGTTTACCACGCCAAGGTACTGGATACGGAGCGCGTTGAAAGGATAACCACACCTCACAAGGGCACGCTGAAATGGATTAGCATGCTGCCCTATGGTGAGCCAATCTTCGAAACCGCCGAAGAAGTTTCGCCCGACGATCTTGATGGACAGGGACGCTATATTCCGAAGACGGGACGAAAATAGATGTCCAGAGGCCCCAAAGGCCAGAAGCGCCCCGCCGACGTGATCGGCAACGCGTGAGGATCGCCTACTCAAGGCGTTAGACTACTCGACATTTCCGTCAGACGGCGCCTTCATAACGAACAACGATGAGGTGAGCAAAATCATCGATAGGGGCACCAAAAGCCACTGATATCCCACCATTGAAAGATTTCCTTCGTTGTTGCAAGGCCATTTTCGAGAGTTCACATCTTACATACCGTCTCTTATCTCACTGTTAGTGAAAGTGCGCACGCTAATTTTAGATACTCCGCAGATTGTGCCTGCTGTTCTCCCAATACTTAACTTTTTACAAAAGAAACTGCTGCTCCGAGGGACACGCGTTCATTGAGCATTTTGCTTTGTTTTCTGCGTGGCAAGGGGCCAGTGCCTCCCTGCGCGAAAGAACTTTCCGTGAAACGAGAACGGATTCTTGCCAAAACGGGCAGTTATCTCCGATAGCTATGAGGAGGAATCTTGCTCAAAACGGGCGGAAGGCACTTGGCTTCGTCGGTGCGGATGAAATCGCCCGGGCCAACGCCAAGACTTTTTAGCAGGTCGCCACTGACGTGGCCCAGGTCCTCTATCGTATCCCCGTCCTTAGCAACGCGGAACCGAATCAAATCGATAGCCCGAACCTTTTCGCTGACGGCAACAATATAGGCCGCCGAGTTGGGATCGCCCCGACATTTCGATACTCGAATGAGCCGTCCGTCTGGCATGGTCCAAGGGTAAACCAGAAAGTCTGATTCGTCGCGTTACCAATGTTGGCTCACCCCGATTTTTAAGCCCTGCCACTTCTGGACGCTGATATTGAGGCGGCCTAGCCGTTTAGGCTGTTAATAGGGGGCGCACAAACTGTGGCGTAAACGGCAACCATTTCCAGCGATAGCATGTAGCTTCTGGTCCGGTTGCAAGCGTAACAAACGAACGTAGTCCGCTGCATCTGGGGAGCATGTGGATGCGGCAGATGCGTAACGTAGATCATTTCGGTGCGGCACTTCGGGCAAGGTGCCGATAGTTGTTCGGTCATAATCGCTAAATTATCTGCCCGAAGAATTGACAATTTATTGATTGCTTTAGAGACGGACCACCCGCCATTTCAAAAATAGGCCCTCAAAGTGGGCTGGTCATTGAAGCAAGTGGTTGTATATCTCGCCTGCGGCCAGGACCCCCGCGAAGGCTCTAGGCGGGCCACGCGGTAGGCTCTTTGCTAAAAGGGAGGCATCGATGTTGACGGCCATCAAGAACCACATCTGGATCGTCCTGATCTCGGCGGGCGTAGGCGCCGCGGCCTTTGCAATCGCGCACGCGGCTATTCCAGATGGCAACGGCGTGATCCACGGCTGCTATCTGAACCACAACGGCAGCCTGCGTGTTGTAGATGATCCGACAACGTGCAAGCACAACGAGACAGCCCTGAGCTGGAGTCAGACCGGCCCGCAAGGACTTCAGGGCTCGGTCGGAGCTCCGGGACCTCAGGGTCCTCAGGGTCCTCAGGGCCTCCCAGGTACGTCGGCGAGTAGCCACGCGTATGAAGCGAGCAACACACACGAGCTGCCGGAGGACACCTACCTGGTCGGCCTAACGCTGCCCTCAGGCAAATACCTTGTCTGGTCTACAATCAACTTTTACAACGACAATGACGGCAACTCCAACACACAGTGTGGTATTTGGACCGGATCGGACACGAATCCTAGACAGCACTTCCACTGCAGCCCCGGCAATGACACCGCGATCTTCTCCGGCAAAGACCGCAACGACCAGTACTTCGCCACTCTGATGACGACGGTAACGCTGACGGCTAGCGAAAACCAAATCCTCGTCTTCTGCGCTCCAGGCGGCGGCAAAGGATACGCCAACGGCCAGATCATCGCGATGGCGGTTGACGCCATCGACTAGCGCCCGCGCGCTGCCTCATTTTATTCCGGGCATTCCAGGACTTCGATGTGTTAGGGCAAGCGCGGCAGGAGCGACCAGCAGAGCCCACGGGCGTGCTTCATCATCCCAGCGCGGCTGTGATGCCCAGGCTGTTCATACCTCCGTCACGCAACTCGAAGCCGATATCCGTTCTTTCATCGATCGGCACAACCAAAATCCCAAGCTGTTCAAATGGACCAAATCTGCCGACCAAATTCTGGCCGCAGTTAAACGCTTCCGCCACAAAGCGCAGCAAACATTATGCGGCAAACTTTAGATTCACGTGACTAGTTTCCCCACTTGGCTAGATAAGCCTCGTAGCCACGGCGCCATTGTGGGCTTCCAAAGGCACCCCCGCTTTCATGCGCCAATGACAGGGGTACAGTCCCCAATTTGAGATTTCTCTGCTCAGCCTGACGGCAGAAATCCAGATCGTAAAAATGAAAATCGAACCGTTCGTCGAAAAATAAATCGCTCAAGGTTCTCGCACGCGAGGCAAGCAAAACGCCGTCAAGCAACTGACATTCCTGCATGGGCGGACCGTATACGGAGAGCGAAAAAGGAAACTCCTTACCGTGCGCGACCATCCCGCTGAGGTTACTCGCCGCATCCCAAGTGGGCTTGTCGTCGATAAACGCCCAGGAAGGCTGTCGGGGGACCCGCCGTCGATTGCCGGCGACGCCGACAACATCAAAGGACGCTAAGCCACGAAGCAAGTGATACATCCAAAAGAAATCTAGCAAATGAACGTCATCATGAACGAAGACAATCACCTGCTCTGGTCCCGTCGCTTCGCGGATCGCTTGATTGTAACAAATGGGCAAGCCGCTTGTGTTGTCGAAAAATATTCGTTTTTCCACCGGGAACGCTGGGTAGCATTTGTACAGGCTTTTACCCAAGGCAACCGTTTTGAATGCCTGCTCGTCCGCCCGGGTCGCTGATACGATTTTGAAGGGTAACATGGGCCCAGTTTAACTCACGCGCATCGCGCCAAAAAGGGTAGTCGACGCGAAAGGCGGCGGACTCTCATTTTCGGGAGTAATGCGTAATGCAGACATCCCAAATTAAAGGCGTCACGTCTGTTTTTGGCACTGAACCGCCGATTCATCGACGTCCGCTTGCGCGGTGAGGCTTGGAGGATAAGCGGACATCAAGCCAGACGCGCTTGAGGACCGAGTCTGACCCACCGCGGACCTCGCGCTGCCGCAAGTTGAGGCCATTCAAAAGCATGCTTGTTCGGCCTGCCGCATTATGACATTTCATTGGCGACTTTGACGTACAAATTTCAGTCGGAGTGTCAGGTAATGCGCGTTGCCGTGCTCGGCGGCGGACTTCAAGGATGTTCTGCCGCGCTGGCTCTCGCTGAGCGGGGCGTGCAGGTCACGATATTTGACCGCAACGACCGTCTGCTCGCCCGAACCGCCGTCGCAAATGAGGGCAAAATTCACCTCGGCTATATGTACGCCGGCGACCCCACCCTGCGGACGGCAAAAATGATGATCAAGGGCGCGCTCGCTTTCGCACCGTTCTTTGCGCGCCATCTCGGCATCTCGCCGCTTGATTTTTCAAAGTCGATTCCGGCGGTTTATGTTGTGCATCGCGACAGCCAACAGTCCGCGGACATTGTCAGCGGGTACCTCGCCAGCGTGCACAAATATATCGAGGAGGCCGCGCAAGGCAGGGGGGACGTCTATTTCGGCATGGACTTGCAGGCGGCGCCGCGCCCGTGGTCGCGGCCGGAAAGAGACGCGGTGTTTAACTCGGTCTTTGCCGACGCAGTGTTTGATACGCCGGAGGTCGCGATAAATCCCGTCGAACTCGGACAATTATTGCAGGCGCGCATCGCGGATCACCTGCGAATAGATGTTGCAACACGACATTTTATTACGGGAGTGCGGAACGAAGGCGATAAACTTTACATTCAAGCCGAACACGATTCCGAACTCTCTCGCGATCCGTTTGATCACGTCGTGAACGCCCTGTGGGATGGCCGGTTGGCATTGGATCGTTCGATTGGTCTGCCTAATGGCGCTCGGTGGCTGCATCGACTGAAGTATGGCGTTAGCCTGCGGCTGCCAACGGGAGCAAAGGCCCCGCAAAGCGCTACCTTCGTGCTTGGCCCATTCGGCGAAGTTGTCAATTACGGGGACGGGTTGGTCTATCTCACCTGGTATCCTGAATGCGTACACGGCATGTCGAGGGAACTCATGCCTCCCCATTGGGATACCTATCCAGCCGAGCCGCTGCGCTCTCGAATAATCGCACGAACGCTCAATGCGATCTCCAAGCTCATGCCAACTATTGGCGATCTCGGTCCCCAAGACTTGTCCGAAGCCGGCGTCAAGGGCGGCGCCATAGTGGCGCGCGGCGAGACCGACATTTACGATCCCAAGAGCGAATTGCATCGACGCTATGAGATCGGCGTGACCTCCGTGGGACGCTTTCACTCAGTGGATCCGGGCAAGCTCACGATGGCTCCCTATTTCGCCGACATATTGGCCGAGCGGATCGTGACGTAGCGGCCGATTGAGAAGGACCTCGGTTTGAAAAAGCGCATCACCGTCGGCTTGCCTGTCTATCGGGGTGCACCTTATATGCGGGCGGCGTTGACCTGCCTTCAACAGCAGACATTCGCTGACTTCGACGCCATCATCTCAGTCGATGGAAACGACGAGGAGACCGCCAATGCATGCAGACCATTTCTTTCCGATCGGCGATTCCGCATGGTCGTGCAGCCGAAACGGCTCGACTGGTTTGGCAATTTGAACTGGCTACTGCAGCAAGAAATCCACGAGTTCTTCTGCTACCGCCAGCATGACGACACTACGTCGCCCTCTTTTTTTGCGAAGCTTCTGCAAGCAGCCGATTCAAATCCAGCAGCCGCCGCGGTCTACTGCGATTGCCAATGGACCGGCGGCCGAAACGACATCGAGGCTGCGCCGTCAATCGAAGGTGGCCCGCTCCAGCGCCTGCGCCAACATCTGGAGATGCTGCAGCCGGTTGCGGTGCGGGGATTGATTCGTAAGGATGCGATCGCGCAAGCCGGTTTGATCAGATCGGACGAATTTCGTGGCCTGTGCGAAGTCTTCGTCTGGCTCGCGAAGGTATTGCGTTGGGGCAGCTTCAAGCGCGTTCCAGAGGCTCTTTATTTTCGTCTCGACCATCCCGACAATTACCATAAGGACTTTGTGACTTGGCCCAAGGAACGCAGGCGCGCTGCGTGGACCACGATGTTCACCGGCATGTTGGAAGCGATCATGCCGATCTGCAAAACGCCGGCAGAGCGGCTCTTCTTTCAACAGGTCATCTTGGACCGCGTGGCAGTGTTCAGGCCGGGCCGACCATATTTGTATCTGCCCAATTCTCCCAATTCAGCCGGCAAATTCATCGGCGAATGTCTCGAACGCTTGAGGCACGAGGGCAATATGCATCTGCTTGGCACAGAGGAGCTTCCGGCAATTCAGGAGATTGGGTTCCGCGCGTAGATTCAGTCCGCAGTCCCGGGCGAAACGATATGGCTCGATTGATTTGAGTGACGGCACAGACTGATGAATGGGTCTGCGATGGTGCAGGCAAGCTTTTCCCATCCCCGATGTCGCCTTTTGGCCGATACTGTTGCAAAAGTCGTTTTTTATCTTTGATCAGAAAATTTCTGGGCCGTAGGCGCGCGTTTCGCGTAAGGATGTGGGGGTACATGATCTCGCGCCGAACTCATCAATGACTTCGGTAATCGGCCCCGAGTTCGCTTCTATCGCTTGTTTAGGTCTCAGCCGAGAAAATCACCGCTCAGCGTTTAGCGACTTTGGCAACACTATCGGCCGTTCGCGCGCCCTCCGCTTCCATGACGAGCAGCCTATCCCTGGTTTGGCACGAGCTGTGATAGCGGCATCAAGAGTGGTCGGTTATTTTGACGCGGCACTAAGAGAAAATCTGTGTCAAAGGATTCAATTCTCTGGTATTGTGAAAATGCTGGAAGATTCGGCTTACGCACATGCGCGCCTTTTTCCTTCTCATTCTTATAGTCGCTGGCTTTTGGGCGATAGATAGCTACGCCTTCGATGGTCGCTACAGCCAAGCTGCGTGGCAGGAAGCCCAATCGGAGGGCCAGCAATTTCAAAGTGAAGTGCATCGATGGTTAAATGGCGCCATGTCTGGTCATTGATTGTCCATGCCGTGTTCGACGACCATAAAGCCGCAATCCGAAATCACCGACCGCCGGCCGCCAATGTCGAGAGCGCGAACTCTACTCCCGCCGACGTTATCGGATCCATTGATTTGGCCCGCGCAGACGCGGTAAACCAAAAAAAAAGTTAATGCACCAACTCCTCGGCTTCTCGCTCCAGCTATTTCTTTTTAAGCAGCTGGGGATCGAAAGGATTGAGGACTTGGACGCCCTTTGGCTTAACTGATACATTCCGCGTCACCACGATTAGGCCGTGTTCGAGTGCGGTTGCTGCAATTGCCAGATCAAGCTGTTTGTTGCCAAGCTGGGCTACCAGACGTCCCCATCGACGAGCAATTCCGACTGTCAGAGGCAGAATGCGTTCGCCGTAAGCACGCAAAGTCACATCGAGCCAATCAGCGAGATCCTGAGCAAATCCCGGGATTGAGTAGCCGCTGACGCGTAATTCCAAGCTCAATCTCGCCAATCGTCACCGCACTGAGAAACAGGTCAACCTCAGTAACATCGCCAATCCAGGCAATAACGTTTCGATTCCTCCTACTACGACGCAGCTCCGATAAAAGCGTCAGTGTCGAGGAGATACATCAGGGGCTTGTTTCGCGCAGAGAACCTTTCAATCGTTCGAATTTGCCATCATCCGTCGGCATGGCGAGAAGATGATTAGCGAAGCTTGGAGCTTTCAAAGCTTCGAGGCGCTGCAGGCGTTTGTACTCTTCGGCAGCCACCACTACGACGGCGGGCTTTCCGTGTTTGGTCACAGTCTGTGGTTTGCGTCGCGCAGCCTCAATGACCTCACTGAACCGATTCTTGGCATCCTGGACCGACCAACTTCGTTGAACCACGGCTCGCCTCTTCTAGCTAGAATTTCTGTCTAGACATAGGATTCGCGCTTCGCGGTCAAGTCAATCGGAACCTGCTGGCGCAGAAATCGTGGCACGCTTAGGTTTGGTAACAACCTTGACCAAAAGTCGTCTATCGCCTAAATGTACCTACATGTCCTACATCATAGGCAGTGATTATGAAGACCGTTAGCGCCCGCCAGGCCAATCACGAATTTTCGGACTTGCTTTCGCGTGCGGAACGCGGAGAGGAAATCCTTATCACTAAACGGAGCAAGCCGGTCGCCGTCTTAAGCCCCTATCGTCCGTCGGGAATGACCGCAGAGCGCAAAAGAGCCATTCAACACGCCATCAAAGTGATGGCGAAGGGCCTGTCCTGGGGCGTCACGTTACGAACGTTCAAGCGCGACGAGATGCATGAGCGGTGATGGTCAGCTTCGACACGAACGTACTCGTATATGCGACCGCTTCGAAACCCGACGCGAAGGTAATGCGGGCGCGTGACCTCGTCGCCCGCGCAATGCGGGCTGCGTCGAGCGTGCTATTGCTACAGACTCTCGCGGAGTTCAGTAATGTGGCGATCGGCAAAGCGAGAATACCGGTCGGAGACATCCGAAGGATAATTGACGCTTGGTGCGCCGTGCTGCCGGTGCAGACCACCGACACCAGCGATCTTTTGGTGGCACTTGAGGCTATAAGATCACACCGATTGGCGTTCTGGGATGCCATGTTATGGGCTTCTGCACAGCGTGCAGGGGTGAGGCAGCTGCTTACGGAAGACTTGCAAGATGGCTTCGTGTTGCAGGGCGTCACGTTCATCAATCCATTCCAACGAGAAAACGATCAATTGATCGATGAGATCCTCCCCCCATCTTGATTGGTGGCTTATTTGCCTCTCGGACTTATGCAGCGAGTCGGTTCTGCGGCAGCCCATACTCGACCAAGAACTCATCCCTTGAGCATTTCGCCGGGGGTGATAGGCGCAAATACATTCTTAGCCATCATCATCTCCTGTCAGTGGTAGTCTACGATCTGAACGTCATAGGCTTCGCCATCGAGCCTGGTACTGGCGACGGAACGAAGCACAATTTCCTGTCCCTGGGCTGCGTCGATTTCGATACCTCCGCCTTAGCCATTTCGTGAATGCCCGCCTCGTCGAGAAATTCGTCAAGTGTCGATCCCCAATGCGGATTTTTCTTTTGCTTGCTCATTTCATCATCTCCTTCATCCGCTTTTGCGCCAGGGCGATCTCGGCGGGGGGCGTTTTCTGGGTCTTCTTGATGAGCCCGTGCAATACCCCTATTCGGCTAAGCGCATGTCCTTTTGTAGCGGGCGCGTTTAAGGGCCTTGCGGATGGCCGGTTGGAATGCCGCTGTGCCGATCGCTCGGAGCAGGGCTGTGGGAGGTATTACGTATCAAGCTCGCAAACAACAGGATCGCACGCCTGATCTTTGCCCCGGCAGGTTTTCTCCTGCTGAACACACCAGCCTTCGCTGGACACACAACCGGACGTGCGGATTTCCAGCATCCGGCTTTCCTACCGGCGTCACCGTGCGACCCCATGGCACTCGATCTCCGTGATCGTTCCGTTCCTGACGGTTCGCGAAGCGTGCAAAACGCCATAGAAGAACTTGGACAGTCATAGCAAACGAGGAGCGGCATTTTCTTTCTTGCGCTTGCGGTCCGTGAGCTTGGGAAGCCTTTCCACACGGTCGCCAACTTCCTCGCGCGCCAAGCGCAGCTCATAAAGCTTTTGCAGATTGAGCCAAAATTCCGGACTGGTGCCGAACCAGTGGCCTAGCCGTAACGCCGTGTCGGCCGTGATCGCGCGCTGACCGTTGATGATCCCAGTGACTCGATTCACTGGCACGTCGATCTGCCGCGCCAGTTCGGCGGCGGAAATGCTGAGTTCCTTCAGCTCTTCGGCAAGATGCTCACCGGGGTGAATCGGAGTGCGGGCCATGGTACCTCCTAATGGTAATCGACAATTTCGACATTGACCGGGCCGGACGCGCCGTTGGGCCACTCAAAGCAAATCCGCCATTGGTCATTGATACGGATGCTGTGTTGGCCCTGCCGATTGCCCTTCAGTGCTTCCAGCCTGTTGCCGGGCAGGGCGGCGAGATCTTTCAAGCTCGTCGCCGCGTCCAGTCGTTCGAGCCGCAACTCGGCTTGACGTGCGAAACCGAATAATTCCTTGAGGTGTTTGCCATCAGCAAAACGCTTGGTTTTTCTGTCCCGGAAGTTCACGATCATTAGGTAACCATTATCAAATAATTATGCATTACGTCAAACGTAATTATCGACCAGGAACCTGGGCGGGACCCTCCTCCGCTGGTGACACGCGCCTTCGGGGCGCACCAAAACGAAGCCAGTTTGCTACGAGGAAGAGGCGTCGATTTCGAAAGCCCCGATGCTTAATCGTCGTCGGGCGCGTATCGGACGCAATACGTGTTAGGGCGCGAGTGCGCGCCGAGCGGCATTCGGTTCGCGATCGATGATGCGCAACAATGCCCGCATCGCGCCGTCGAGGCTGCGCCGGCCCTGTTCGTAGGATTCCATTGTTCGCGCTGGAATCCCAAACAGCCGTTCGAATTCTTTGGTCGACGAGGCGACCTTTGAGCGGATGGCCTTGATTTGGGCCGGCGTCATGGCGCCGCCCGGCAAGTCATGAGCCTCTAATTCAATTTCGCCGCGGAGGTGCCTTGCCATCTCCTCAAAGGCGTTGACAAGATCGTCGCCGACGCGAGAGCCTTTGGTGCGCGATCCGCCCTGCCGGAGCGCATCAGTGTTCGCGCTCTTCTTTTCCAGTTCAGTGGGCGGTCTGCGGCGAGATAGCCGCGCTTTGTTCGGCAACACCATTGTCAGGTTCCCGGTTTCTTAATGCTTTCGAGTGCCACTAGAATGCGGCGGCGCTGCTCGGTCGATAGGTCATCCCGCTCGTTCTTGGGATAGGCGGCCATCATGTAGAACCTGTCCGTCCCAAGCGCCACGTAATAGACCACGCGCCCGCCGCCCCGCTTGCCCATTCCCGGTCGCTGTATCCGCGCTTTGCGGGCACCCTTAAGCCCGCGGACCATCGGGTGCGTTGGATTAGCGACAATCTCAGCCTCGATGTCAGCCAGTCCGCTTTCATCGATGCCCATATCCCGCATGCCCCGCAAGTAAGGCGTTAGTCGGAAGATCGGCATGATTCTATATACTACAGTGTAGTGAGCACGTCAATGTATGATCAAAAAAGGCGCCGCGGCTGACGGCAGACCACCGAGTTTCATTTTTGGTTTGGAGGGAAGGACTATTCCTGCCGACAGTCAAAACGGGAGAATCGTTCCTGTCGACAATCGGGAATTGCCCCTCTTCCGTCGTCGGACCGGTGCTTTTGCACGCGTCGCGACGGTTGGCCTCGATCTGGCCAGACGAAGTCATGGGGGAACTATCTCTACACCAATTCAAGTCGCAGCTTCCTGCTGGGCAAGGATAATGGGCATGTGGGCGGGATGCCGCAGTTTCGGGATGGTTTCACAACCTTCGTATAGCCCGGGATTGGACTATCAAAAATTATGGCTCCCTAGGTTCTTATGCCAAGGAATACGCCGAGCTTTGGATAACCGACCTTGCCAATGTCCAGAAATTTATAGATCAACATCCGGGCCGCGTTTATCAAATCCATTATAGGGATCTGTCTGCCAACACCGAAGAGGCGCTTGGTAAGCTTTTTGCGTTTCTTGGAGTTGAAAACTCGCAGGCCTTGCTAACTCAATGCAGGATGGCGGCGTCTTTTGAAAGGCTGAGCGGCCGAAAGCCCGGCCAGGAAGATCGGTCATCATTATTCCGCAAAGGAGTACAAGGTGACTGGCGCAGCCATCTCAGCGGTGCGGAACACGAGGCATTTCTGCAAGTCGCGGGCGTGTGGTTGCATCGGTTTGGTTTTGTCTAATACCAACCTGCACAATGCCTGACTCATCGTGTCGAGCTGAACCGGTGCCAGTCATCACCAAAACATTCGTTGCTTGCATGGGATATGAAATCCCCAGAGTCAGGATTTGCATCGATGCCTATGAGTCAATGTTAACGAGGGTTGGCATAATTCGTCCGCTCGAGCATTCGACTGCCTGAAGATTTTTTTCTTTGCTGGCGCGCCAAAAGCTGCCAGTGAAATGTATAGCAACCACTGATCTGACGGATTTTTTGTACCAGCAGGATAGAGATTACTGCGGGCGGGTTGGACTCATAATTTGATTTAGTGGCGCCTGCTGACGAGCGCGGCAGTGCGTTCTTGCTCGCCGCGATCCAACCAAAGCTGGCGTGATGTCTCCCATTGGCCCCTTTCGACGTTCGCTGTGGCGCAGCAATTCGGTAGCGATCGGAGGCAAAGCGGACACGCCGCTGATGCCCTCGATCAGTCTAAAATGACCGATCGCGCCGGTTGGCCGCCGTCAATTGACGCATTGCTCTTCTGAAGGGGCCGACGAACCTACCGCGAACGGGCCTTCAAGGCACCTCTGACCTGGTAAGGATATTGTGCGAGATTGGCTTCATTCATTCTTGCAGGGATTTCGCTCGCGAAATAAATCGTTTCACTTTTTGCAGGTCCTTAGTATGGCTCCCATCGTCTTTATCCGTCTTCGTTTTCGAATCGACGCCCACCGGTCGCACCGCCCTGATCGCCTCGACAACGTTATCAGGCCCCAGACCTCCGGCGATGATAACGGGAACATGTACGCTCTCTACGATCTTGCTGTCGATCTCCCAGCTGTGCGTTACGCCGAGCGCGCCTATTTGCACGTCGCCCGGTCGATGACTGTCCAAAAGCAGAATATCGGCAACTTCGTCGTAGCTCTGTGCAACAGCGATGCTCTCGTCACCAATGACCGGAATGCTCCGCATCATCGTGATAGTGCCAAAGCGCTCTTTGAGTTGTCGTACCGCTGAGCATGTGAGCAGCTCGGTGGAAGCGCCAAGGTGAACGATGGGAGGTTTCAGCTCCGTAATTATGTGCGCGATGAGCTGAACGTCGGTGGAGAGCAACAGCGCTACGCCCTTGGACGATGACGGAATGGCCGAGAAGATGAGTCCTGCCCGATCGAGCGACTGTTCCCGCGGAAATGAACCGTCACCTACCAAGACGCCGATATGATCAACGCCCAGGTCAGCGAGCGCATGCGCTTCTTCGGGACTGGAGGTCTCATAAATCTGGACGAGCATCTGGTAGGACGATAGTACAAAATCACCCCGGGTTAACTATCCCGCAGGCCATCCTTGTTGCTGCTGACGACGTGCTCGAATGGCGGCAACTTTGCTGCAGTGCCTTTGGTCGAAAATGACACGTGGCGGACATGCTATCATGTGCGCTAGACCTCCGCTTTGTGGTAACGCGGGTACCGCAGTTCCGATTCTTCTGCAAACAGGCTGGACTTGAAACAGGAGCCCTGCGCCATGCTGATGATCCGAATCCTTCGATCGATGCTTTTCCTCTCGTTCGTCGTGTTCACCGGCTCTTCGCCTTTGCGAGCTAGCGGCTGCGAGGACACGATTGCGCGACACATGGTCGGCGAGGCGCTGCTCGCTGCCCATTTCGTAGCTGTCGCAGAACAGACCGGCATGACGGCCGGCGCGATTGACGCCATCCCATGGACGAGCTGCTTTTGTCGCCTATTGGCCCGAAACCGAATTGCCACGACGTCCGCGATTTGGTCGCGATCGGATGGGTAGCGGGCATGAAGCGTCATCGCCCGAAGACCGAGTCTGACCCGGATCAAACATAGAGTTTTCACCGCAACTACGAAATGCAATTACCGTTTCCGCAGTTTAAAGGTTGGAAGATCGCGCCAGAAAACTGGCGCCGAAGCAACAAGTTACACCGTTGCTGACGACTGCTGCCATTGGCAGCACTTGTATTTTAATGAATTACTTAAACGGCAGAAAACATCCTCTAGGTAAAAAGACGTAGCCAGCAGCACGAAGGAGCCGACATGACACAGCTTTTGCGTTTTCTAAAGGACGACAGCGGCGCAACCGCTATTGAATACGGCCTTATCGCGGCCGGCATTTCGGTCGCGATCATCGCCGTTGTGCAGGGCCTCGGCACACAGTTAAACACCACGTTCTCCTCTGTTTCGAGCGCGCTCAAATAAGCTCCACCCTGGCTGGTCCACTGTCATCGGAAGGGAAAGCCCTGGACTTCGCCGCGGCTTTTCTTTTTGTGCCATTGGCCGCAAACCGAAGTGCCGCGACGTTCGCGATTTGGTCGCGAGCTTGAGCGACAAGGCTTTGGAAGATATCGGTTTCAAACTCGATCGGCGTGATCAACGCCGTGAAGCCCTTCCGGATGGCGTAGCTGCCGGGACGCCATTCCTTGCTGAGCTGCCAAGCCACTACCGCGTGACCGCTTCCGCCTTAGCCATTTCGCGAATGCCCGCCTCGTCGAGAAATTCGTCAAGTGTCGATCCCCAATGCGGATTTTTCTTTTGCTTGCTCGTTTCATCATCTCCTTCATCCGCTTTTGCGCCAGGGCGATCTCGGCGGGGGGCGTTTTCTGGGTCTTCTTGATGAACCCGTGCAATACCCCCATTCGCCCTTGGAGAACCGGTCCTGCCGATAGTCAAAACGGGAGCTTCGTCTTTCCTGCGGGTTTCACCGGTTCAGATTGTTGAGCGCGAAGAGGGCACTTGCACAACCGAGCGCCGCGTCCATTCGATGCGGCGTGCCGGCGATGGCTACAGCCGCAGATGCGCAATTCAGGCCGTCCGTTCTTCAGCTTTTGTCGTAAAGAAGCACGCCCGCCTGTGGCTTTAATTGCAATAATAGATCGAGATCACGAGAATTTCTGCTGACCAAGACGGAGCCAGTATCAGCTGCTTGCAGAAATAGTAGGGCATCATTGAGAAATTTGCGACGATCTTGCTTTGGAATGGCTTGCGTGCGCGCCAGAATGCCCGCCATTACCGCAGCCTCTAACCAGACTTCATGGCTTGGCGCAATAATGCGCGACGGATTTATCCGCGCCAGCATCTCGATGATCGGAGTCAGCGTGGCGCGAGTGCGGCGGTCTGCCGGATCGAGGGCACCGATAGTGACGGCGAGCTCGGCGAGCGCCGGTGCGCCATGCAGGATGATTCGCGACGCCATCATATTGACGATAGGCGACGGCAATTGGCCCTTGAGGTGATCGATATAGACCGTGGCATCGAACAGGAGCGATACCCCGGCGGGAACCGCAAATGGATCAAAAGGAAGATCTGCCTTTGGCCGATACGCCAGAGGTCGAGACCAGCGACCGGGATCATGACGGGAGATGATCGACTGCACATCAGATCTCAAGCTCAAAATCCTTTGGCAGGCGTCCAGCCTGGGCAACGAACCAAGGTCCGAAATCATCAGGTGCGGCAAGCACCGCAAGCGCGGCGTTGACCAGCTCCGAGTCATTATCGAGACCGCTCTTGGTGCGAGCCGCCTCGATCAGTCCTGGATCAACGCGGGCGCTGAGCCGCTCGGTGCGTGAACCTTTTAGTTTGCCGCTCGCCGCCAATGTCGATAGCGCAAACTCTACTCGCGCCGACGTTATCGGATCCATTGATTTGGTCCGAGCAGACGCGACCCGATGTCCTCGCAGTCGAGCTTTCTTTGCTCTTTTTGTAGATGTCATCGCGGCACTCCGTTACAGCACGCCATTTCGGCGGTATGACATTATTCTATGATATGTCAGACAATATCGCAAGCCTGGCATCGGGTTGACTCGCTGGCAAAGACAGCTTGTGCTCCTAAAAGTGCTTAAACATGGCGCTGCACGAAACGTCTGCCGGGTTCATGATCGTGGTCAGGTCGTCGGCATCGTCGGTAGCCTTATCGCAGGCTTGCTACTACCCAAAGTCGGCTCAAGTCGATCACTCAAAACCAAATAATCGATCGAATTATTTTTGCCGTGATTGGTGCGGTCATCTTATTGGTGATCGTGATACCGCGCTAGTTCGCAGACACTCGCCCGACGTGGCGATCTCAAATAGGAGTCGTGTGGCCCCGGCCGGCCTGGCTGAATCGCAATCGACCGTTTCGGGTTAACAAAGCGGTTGGGCAGCATGGAATGCTGGGACGCTTGGCACAGTCATGGTCGGCCGACGAGTTGATCTTCAAAGGCACCGCGCTCAGCTAGTACGGGCCAGAACAATCCAAACAGCGGCGGGCATTCGCACGCCGTTCGAAGTGAGATGCTTTGACAACACATCTTTAACCGCGTCGGCGACGTTGTCCGCAACCTCGGGATGCTCACGAAGCGCTCTGCCTAACGGCCCTACTCCCAAGGCAAGTTTCAATGTCTGCTCGAGTTCTCCGCCGCCAATATCAGCGTCAAACGGGTTGATCGTCACTGAGCCGTACCCCGAGTCAGCCAGGATCGAGCGCACGCGGCTCGGGTCGGCGAACGCAAACGGTCCAGGCGCCGTGGGATCGGGCGGCGCAACGGGTGGTAGGAACGGTAGTGCGGCTTGCAGCGGGGCCTGCATCCATGGATTTTCATTCAGAGGTCGCCAACAGACGAAGCCGAGGCGGCCATCAGGCTTCAACGATGCACGGATATTGGCGAACGCAGCCACAGGATCGCTGAAGAACATCACGCCAAAACGAGAGAAAGCTGCATCAAAAAGGCCATGTCCGAGATCGCCGGTTTGGGCGTCCAGCTTTCGAAAGACGACCTGTATGTCAGCCGAGCGCGGTCGGCGGAGGGCCACATTAAGCATGGGCTCCGAGATATCGACACCTACAACCGAGCCTGTTGGTCGCACTCGGGCAGCGAGGCCCAGCGAGGTCTGGCCGCACCCGCAGCCGATGTCGATGATATGCTCGCCTTCCGCCGGGCGGAGCACATCCATGGCCGCAAGACCCAACGGTTCAACCTGACGGTCCAACGCCTCCTGAAACTGTGCCCAGGTTTCGCCCGCTGTCGTGTTCCAATATTCGATCTGCGCGGCGTTTGAAGTTGTTTCCGGGATCCGAGGCATGTTAAATTTCCTAGCATTCCGAGGCAGCTGGCTATTGTGTCGCAAGTGAGCGCATGCGGACACGTCCCGGTTCAATTACTGTGAAGTGTCCGGCCCTTGGAGCTCGGTCACGGCATCGCCCGGAACATTCTCATCTGCAAGAAAGCGCATCTCACGCTGCGCTCGGATACACTTTTTCTGATCTCAGCACATCGCGGGCGTAGGCAAGGCAAGCTGCAACGTCGTCGTGGGAGAGGCCTGAATAGTTGCGTAAAATGTCCGACTCACTCCAGCCATCGGCCATCAAGCCAATAACGAAGTCGACGGCGAGGCGAGTGCCGCGAATTACTGGCTTACCAGCCAGATTGTTGGATCTAAAACGATACGCGCGGGGTCGGTCATAGATCTCTCCTCATTGAGTTACCGCAGTTTCATCCTTTTTCCTCGGAGGTAATTCGCCGACTGATCGAGGTTGCATTGGCGGCCAAAGCTAGGCTGATGCCACCTCGGAGTCGGGGTAGGTCTTGACCCATTCGGTCGCCCATGAGATCATTGAGAGCAATGGTATCAACGGAGAGCCGGATGGGTGGGAACCTGCATGTGCGCAACTTGGATGATGATCTAATCGCTCGTTTGAAGCGTCGCGCAGCGCGGCACGGCCGCTCGGCTGAAGCCGAGCATCGGGAAATCCTCCGCCAGGCCCTTAGCGGCGACGTTGAGCCTTCCTTCGATACGTTAGCGGCCGAGCTGCGGAAGCTGACAAGACGCCAGAAACAGACCCCCTCGGAAGTTCTCCTTCGTGAAGGACGTGAGGAGCGGTGAACACGCTCGTCATCGATGCCAGCATCGCCGTCAAATGGGTGGTCGAGGAACACGGCACGCCGGAGGCACTCGCACTTCGCCAAAAAGCAAAGTTAATCGCGCCCGAATTGCTGGTCGCTGAGTGCGCGAATATCCTTTGGAAAAAAGTCCAAAGGGACGAGCTTTCGAAGGAGGAAGCGCTTCTCGCCGCGCGTCTGCTCCAAGGTGCCGAAATCGAACTGCTGTCCATGCGGTCTTTAATTGAAGCCGCGACGCGAATGTCGATCGAGATCGACCATCCTGCTTATGATTGTTATTACCTAGCCCTGGCTATCGAGAAAAAATGCCGGTTTGTTACAGCGGACGAACGCTTTCTGCGAAAGCTACAACAGGGCCGACAACATAGGCATCGCGGCGGAGCGATGTCGTTGGTCGAGGCCGCAAAAACTGTAAATAAATGATCGTCGTGGCCGCAGCAGATTGAGAACGAGCAGGCGACATCGATGACATACGAAACGGTGTTGCAGACCACGCCGCCTAACAGAACGAAGCCAATTCCTGCGCCGCGCGGCAGCGATTGCAGTCGTTCCAATGTTCAATCGTCGCCGGGCGCGTAGGGCGGGAACTGTTCCGGCCGATAATCAAAACGAGAGCTCCGTCTTTCCTGGGGTTTTCGCCGGTTCAGATTGTCGAGCGCGAAGAGGATCTGGGCCACTTGGCGCCACAGCGCATATTCGTAGCGGCTGAGCCGATCATCCGTTGGCCGGAACGATCTTGTGCACGAATTAGGCGGCGCGCCGTGCCTTGATGCGTTTTGCTTCCTCGGGGTTTAAATTTTTCCGCGCCATTTTGAGGTCGTAGTGGCTCTGCAGGTTCAACCAGAACTCTGGACTATTGCCGAAATACAAGCTTAGTCGGAGTGCGGTGTCGGCTGTGATGCGCCGTCGATTGTTGACGATCTCGGCGATACGGTTTGGCGAGATTCCAATCGCCTTGGCGAGTCGGTTCTGCGACAGCCCATACTCGGCCAAGAACTCATCCTTGAGCATTTCGCCGGGAGTGATAGGTGCAAATGCATTCTTAGCCATCATCATCTCCTGTCAGTGGTAGTCCACGATCTGAACATCATAAGCTTCGCCATCAAGCCCGGCACTGGCCACGGAACGAAGGACGTGAACCGGATACTCGACGCGCGACAGCAACGGCTATCGAGATAGCGCGCGGGAGACAGCCTCGGCGGCTTCGGATGATGGCATGAAAAGTCTGAGCGGGCGGTTTGGAAACGGCACGAATCCAAAGCTGCGATAGAAGGTCACCGCCTTTTCATCTATCGCATCGACGACGATGGCGAAAACTGCGAGTGAATGGGCGGCCCCAATTATCCGACGGACCGCGTCGGCGAGCAGAAGATCACCGATCCCTTCCCCGCGAACTCTCTTATCGCGCGCAAGACGTCCAATGAGAGCAGCCGGAATGAGGTCATAGCGCGGCAGACGTTTGGCATGTTCGGGCGGGAGGTCGGTGAGGGCGAGCGTAAACGAACTCAAACTGTAGAAACCGACAATCCCGCGTTGGTCGTCGATGGCGACATAAACACGCGCCACATTACGTTTTTCGTCCTGCCCGGCACGAAGACGGAACCAATTATCGAGCGCGTCGACGCCGCACCAGAAAGCCGCGCGGTCATGCTTGCCGAGCGGTTCGATCGTTCTGATCATGCGCGATCAGCCGAAGAGACGTCGATGACGCTCCAGAGCCTCGACAAGACGTAGGGATGGTTCGGGTGTCCGGCTGATTGCCGAGAGAAAGGCGTCGCGATCCGCGCCTGACAGGACCATGCGCTGGTGCTCATCGAGAAGTCGGCGTGCACCTTCATAGGCAAGATCGCCGGCGGCAAGACCTGTGACCGACATGGCCTGCTGGATTACCTTCTTTGCCGATGGCGCAATACGTAATTCGAGCCGTGCTGTTTTGTATTCGCGCTTAGACGGCGGCAGTTTCTTACGCGTGGATGGCATGATCACTCTCCTCAAACTCATGTACGGCAATCCGCCGTGCTTGACAAGAGGGGTGGACTCTCAGGCCCATTGCGGGTGCAAGAGGCGGTAATCAGAAATCGCTGGGTTCTGACGCATAGCGGGGTCTGCAGTGCGCGCTGCAGCGAGGTCAACCAGCTTATCCCTGCGCTGGGTAAATGAGTTCGAGCGGTTCACGGCCATTTTTTCGATAGATCGTGAAATCGGAATCGAGCGTCAGCACGGCATGACGCTCGTAGGTCTCGGTCATCCGCACAATGCACGCATCGGCGAGCGACATTGGTGTGTCCCGATATTTTTGATGCAGCTTGCGCAGGGCGGGAACGTGCTCATCAATGCGGAACGCGATCCTGAGCGCCCCAGTCTCGAGAAGTCCTAATAAAGCATCCTGCCCCCTGGAGAACCGCGCGAGCAGATACATCGCCTCAGCCAGCACCGGCTCACAGACGAGCAGCGGCGGGGGCAACTCCTCGACCTGAGCGACGACCCAGTGGTGATGCTGTTCTGCCTGATCAAGAAACGCGACCAATGGTCCGGCATCAACGATGGCGGGACGCATCACGGCCGAAGCCCTTGAGATGCTCGAAATTGGACGCGAGATCCGCAATACCGGAGTCCACGACCCCACGGGCGAGCCGAGGAATAACACTGATTATTGGAACCAAAATATCTGGCTTGCCGGAAAGTTCGCTGCCGCGCGTCGCACCAGCTAGTCGGTCACTGCGGAATTGCTTCGACCAACGAGGCCGGCTCTGCGCGCCACTCGATCGTCGCCGCCGCCCGGTGCAAATTAGGCTCGACCGTCGCAATGCTGCTGCCGAAGTGCACGCTGTACACTTCCAGGTTCTCTATGACGCGCTGCACGTAGTTGCGCGTCTCAGCCAAAGGAATGCGTTCGACCCAATCGGCGGCATCGACCTTGGGATCACGGGGATCGCCGTACTGCGCCACCCATTGCCGTACGCGGCCGCGACCTGCGTTATATCCCGCGAATGTCAAGATGTAGGAACCCGCGTACTCCTTGAATAGGGCGCTGATCTCCGCAGCACCCATCTGCATATTGTAGATCGGGTCGGATACGAGGCGTTCCCAATCATAGGCGACGCCGAACCGTTTCGCGGTATCGCGGCCGGCCTCCGGGGTAACCTGCATTAGCCCAACCGCATTGGCTGGCGACGTGTCGCGTTGGTCAAAGGCACTCTCCGTACGCACGATCGAATAGATCATGCACTGATCGATTGGAGGAGCGATCGAGGTATACGACGGCACACCGATTTCGGGAAAGGCATACCGTTCCGTCGGCAAGCCTCTTGCGAGCGCTGTCTTGCCAATGACCAGCATCGCTTGAGCATCGTGATATCCCGCAGTGAGCCGGCCAAGCGCCTTTAGTGTGGCAACATCGCTGCTCACTTCAGCTAGGTCGGTGACGAACGACAAAACAAGATCGAACTCGCCGATCGCATAAAGAATGTCTGCAGCGTGCAGCAAGTCACTATTTACGCCTTCCAGCGGCTGCGGTGGTGAGGGACGCAGCACAAGCTCGTCGAGGCCAAGTCGGGCCCGCGCAAGTTGGCCATAATAGGCAGTCGGATACCGGGCAGCGTCCTCATACTGTGTGCGCATCTCCTCGAGCTGGCCGGCCGCCTCGGCGGCGCGGCCTCGCCAATAGGCGGCACGCGCGAGAACGATCGGATCGGTCGAGCCTTCATCGACATGGGCGAAATGCTTAAACGCCGTCTCTGGATCATCGAGAAAACGCAACGCGACCCAGCCGGCCATGAAGTGGTATTCGGCACGATAATAGGGATTCGCTGGAGCGGCGGCTTCGCGCACAACGCGATACGCTGTCTTTGCGTCACCAAGATCAATGAGTTCTTCGAGCCAGCTTGCGACACTCGCGCCACCATTCATCGGTGTCCTGACGCTGCAAATCTTCACGTGAGGATTGGGCCACCAGCTTGGCAGCCGCCGCGACGTCATCGTGCGCCAGTAGCCAATGAAGACGGCACAGCGCATAACCCAAATCTGCCCGTGCTTCGTTTGGAATCGCTTCGAGCAACGCACTGGCTTTGGTCGAGTTCGCCTCGGCTGCTTCACACGCCTTGACGATCGCGATTTGAGCGGAACCAAGGCGCTTGGCAGCACGCATCGCCGCGCCAAAATCCTTGGCGCCGATGCGCCGGTCCACACGCGCAGTGTGATCGGCAAGGGTCAACTCATCGCGGAAAATGTCGGCCACCGCGGCTTCCAACTCGGCCGACATATCCGCCGACCGCCATACCGCGCGAACTTCGTGCTCGGCGCCGGCGCGGTCGCCCTCGCCTAGCAGTACACGGGCGAGTGCTAGCCGGCCAAGAGCGCTAGCGGGTTGCTCGCCGATGAAACGGCGTACCGTGACGGCGTCGCGCCGTTCCTGCCACAGCCTCGCCTCAGCGAGCCGGCGCAACAGCGGTATGCTCGGCCAGTCATGGTTGGCCTGGATGAAGTCGGCATAGCGGTCGAATCCAGCTGGGCTGTCAGGATTGCGCAAAAGCGCCCATTCCACGAGTTTCTGCGTCACCGGATCGTTGATCGCTGCTGCGAGCGCTGTCGCATCACTAAATTTGTGCTGTCGCAGCAGCTCGATCGCCTGCTTCGTCGCGGCAAGATCCGGCGCCAGCTGCGGCGCCGACGCCAAATTGCTAGCTGTCGGTTGGGCACTGGGCAGAGGGATTCTCGGTCCGACGGCACGTTCTAAGCGCTTCGCTTCAGGCGGAAAACGGACTTTGTGATGCTCCGCCTTGGCTGCCTTACTCTGGTGCGGCTGAGCATGCTTGTGGTCTGGCGTGGAAAACGCGCTAGCGGTGGCGAGTGCGACCACGGCCGAAGCGAGTAACCACACCAGCGCGTGCCGGCGCAGCGAGCCGAAGGCGTCCGCATTCACGCCTCGACCGAGAGCGGCAACGCAGTCTTGATCTATGCTGACGTCCCGACAGTGAATGGTCTCACCCGTCCCCTTTAAACCTCGTCAAACCTAGCACGCCGATCGGGTTTGTCACCAACGCCCCAGGCTTTTCACCGCGATATTATTGATCGGATCTAGGCCTCTTTTCGAACACAATCGAACTTTTGCGCGCTGGTAAGAAAGACAAAAGCATTTTCTCAAGTTAATCGAGTTGGAAAAGATTCCAGAGATCCAGTGATCGCACCGACGACTGGTGTCATCGTTTCATCGGAATGGATTGATGATCGTAACGCCCGCCCGACCCGATCCGCTACCGCACGATATCGCGGCAGGGCTTATCCGCACGTGGTTGCGCTTCAAGTACGTACGCTTTCGATGATCATTACAGCCAAGCTGCGTGGCAGGAAGCCCATTCTGAGGGCCAACACTTTCACAATGAAGTGCGCCAATGGTTAAATGGCGCCATGTCCGGTCATTGATTGTCTGGGCCACGTTCGGCGATCATTCCTACCGCGAATCGCATTGATTACGCTGCCACCGATCGAGTTCATCGACGAGAACAGACGCGACCGTGTGACCGCCCCAGAACTTGCTGGCAGCGAAGTCTACGCTGCCTTAATGCGGAGTGTGGGAATCTTGCTGACATCCTCTTTGCGTTCGGCATTCCATGTATCGTACGCGGCCTGCATGCGTACCCAGACTCCGGCACCGTCGCCGAACAACTTGCCGAGCCGAACCGCAACGGCAGGAGACACTGGTTTGCGCTCGCGCAAAATATCGTAGAGATGCTGGCGGGAGATGCCGAGAAGCTGTGCGATCTCGGCTTTGGTCCTGCCAGTCGCTGGAATCACATCTTCTCGTAACAAAGCGCCGGGATGGGTCGGGCAGCGACCCGAATAGCGTTTGGCAACATGAACCATGACTGACCTTCCTAGTGATATTGTTCAAAGTCGATGCGACAGGCGTCGCCTTCCTCGAATTCAAAGGTGATGCACCACGGTCCATTCACATGCATCGAATAGCGGGTCGGTTTGAAGCCTCGCAAGGGATGCATCTGGTGCGTTGGACTGGCGACAATCTCAGCCTCGATTTCGACCATTCCGCATTCATCGATGCCCCATATCCCACATGCCCCCGCAAGTAACGCGTTAATCGGAAGATCCGCATGTGCTTGGCGCCGATGCCGCATCGCCGCCGGGGTGCGCCGGTCTGAACGCGGTAGCTGGCGCGCTTGCCTGAATGGAACCGGCAACCGGTCGCCGGCCTTGCGGCGGAGGGCGAAGTGTTGGGTGTGAACCGGCGATGTTGGACGAGCGCTTGCTTCATCGATCGCCTTATTTGATCTTATCCTCAGGCCGTGGCGCTTCACCGCCTTTGCGATGCATCAGGCGATCAAACGCGGTGAAATCGGCGCGCTCCCGACGCTCAGCGAAGAAGGCTGCCGTGTTCATGGCCGCCAGCTTTTCGAATACGGCGGCCGCCACGAACTGGTTGACACTGATGCCATCCGCCTTGGCGCGGCGCTCGACTTCCGCCTTTACCGAGCGAGGGAGGCGGAGCGGGTAGGTACTTTGGGGCTTTTTCATTTTTTAAACTCTTCGGGTACTCTTTCGTTCGGATTGCCAATTCTATGCGCCGACAGAGCAGCGAGTGCACGCGGAATGAACAGTTCTATGCAGCCACCTTGAGCTTGAGTCCGAGCGCATGCATCACCTTCAGCACGGTGGCGAATTTCGGGTTTCCGTCGGGCGAAAGCGTCTTGTAAAGGCTCTCCCGACCAAGACCTGCCGCCTTCGCGATTCGTGTCATGCCCTTGGCGCGAGCCATATCGCCGAGAGCCGCTGCCACTAAGCCTGGATCACCGTCTTCGAACACGGCTTCCAGATAATGAGCTATATCCTTATTGGTCTTCAAATGGGCCGCAGCGTCCCAAGGTGTAGTCTTCATCTTCGGTCTAGGTTTGGTTCGTCTCATGCTTGTTCTCCTAAAGGTCGAAAGGTCGATGGCTGGCAGACGCTCGCTGCGAACCTTATCGGTCAGCCAATTGACCTGGCCGCCTGAAACGATAGCCTCATGTTACCGGAGATCGCGCCACCAAATTCCAACCGCGTTCCGGACGGCACCCGATTACTTCATCAGCACGCAACAGAAGTGAGGTTGGGATTACGATGAGATTGCCGGCGCGCGTCGATCTTGTCCCGTCTTTGTCTCGAAATCGCTGGCGTCGTGGCGCTCGTGCAACTGTTCTTCAGGCGGCCCGTTGGTGCGGTTCACCATTCGCCCGCGCTTGACGGCCGGGCGCTCGCCGATTTCTTTCGTCCAGCGCGTCAGGTTCTTATATTCGTGCGTCTGCAGGAACTTGCGCGGGTCGTTGTAGGAGGCGCCGTTCAACACGCCGTTGCCGTACCACGGCCAGATCGCCATATCGGCGATCGTATATTCGTCGCCGGCAATGAATTGATTGTCCGCTAGCTGCCGGTCTAGCACGTCGAGCTGGCGCTTCAGCTCCATTGAAAAACGGTCGATGGCGTATTTGATCTTCACCGGAGCATAGGCATAGAAATGCCCGAAGCCGCCGCCGAGATATGGTGTTGAACCCATCTGCCAGAACAGCCAGTTCAGCGCCTCAGTGTGCTTGCCGCGATTCTTTGGCAGAAAGGCGCCGAATTTATCCGCAAGGTAGAGTAGGATCGCGCCGGATTCGAACACGCGTAGCGGCGTCTGCTCGCTATAGTCCATGAGCGCCGGGATTTTGGAGTTCGGGTTCACCCCGACAAACCCGCTACCAAACTGGTCGCCCTCACCGATCCGGATCAACCAAGCGTCATATTCCGCTCCGCTATGACCGGCGGCCAGCAATTCCTCCAGCATGATTGTAACCTTGACGCCATTAGGCGTCGCTAGTGAATAGAGCTGAAGCGGATGCTTTCCGCGTGCCAACTCCTTCTCATGCGTCGCACCCGCGATAGGGCGATTGATATTGCGATAGCGCCAATTGGGACTGTCATCCTTCTCCCAAACCCAGACTTCCGGCGGCGCGTATTCAGGTGTGTCAGTCATGTTGGGCTCGCGTTTGTCGCTCGATAGGTTCGCCGAATGGATAGAGCGGCGATCGTGGCCTGTCCAATCATGGTTGTGGGCGTTGTCATGTTATGCGGCGGCTGCCCCACCCGAGCATCCGAAGAAACGCCCGCCCATGTCGCAGTTGGGTCATGCGCGTCAGTTCAAGCGCGCGGCAGTTACTTCCGGTGTTCACCCAACATCAGACATATCGCTGCGTCGCACTAAATGTCGGGCCATGATCCGACATCGCCTGTAAAATGAAAGAGGCCGCCAACTGAGGCGGCCTCGACATGGGGAAGGTTCCTATTTAGTGGCCGGCGCAGCCGGTCCTGGAGGTCCTGGAGGTCCTGGAGGTCCTGGAGGTCCTGCGATCCCGGGCGGACCCTGCGGCCCAGGTGCACCCTGAGCACCCGTATCGCCCTTTGGTCCGGGTGGACCCTGTGCTCCTTCGAAGCAGCCTCCGAGCGCCAGGCAGGCGAGAAGCACTATTGCTGTCGCGATACGCATATAAAATCCCTCCCAACATTAAAGTTTATGAAGCGTCGGTCCAATTCGGCTTGCGTGTCAATACTGAAAACGGCCACGCTCATTTTCGAAACCAGCCACTAGGCTCGAAAACAGGCCAGTACCGGTTATTCGCTGCGGTTGGCGCGCGGGTCGGCAACCTTGGACGGTATGACTGATCAGACCGGAAAGCAGGACCGCAGGTTGCCTACCTGGAGCGCCGAGCCCCGCGCTGCCCGACTGGGAAGGTTCCCTGTTTCCCGGCAACGGCACTCTAGAATGTAATTAGGACACTCCCAAAATCAAATCAGGACAAATAGCTTGCGGGCCCGAGGCGAAGTGCCGGTGATGTTGGCCTTGCGCCTTTTTCTTCCCGACAGTTGGACGGGCGACCGGGTGCGGTTAAAGCGAGCGCGCGTTCCGGTCGAATGCCGGACTGCGCGGACGAAGCCAGAGATCGCCCTGGCTGAGATCGATCGCGTGATGGCGGCCGGCGTGCACTTCGGCTGTGTGCTGGCGGATGCCGGTTATGGGCTGAGCGCGCCTTTCCGCCAAGAACTTACGGCCCGCAATCTTGCCTGGGCGGTCGGCATCCCTCGTCACCTCAAGGTGTACCCTGTCGGCGTGCAGCTGATCTGGCCCGTTGCCAAACGGGGCCGCCCGCGACGGCGGTATGTGCCAGATATTCTATCCGCACCGGCCGAAGACATGCTGGCCGCTGCCAAGTGGCAAACTGTGAGTTGGCGAACCGGGACGAAAGGCAAGCTCAAAGCCCGCTTTGCCGCCGTCCGCGTACGCACAGCCGACGGACCACCGCAGCGGATCAGGGACAAGGGCCAGCAACATCTGCCGGGCGACGAAGCCTGGCTTATCGGCGAACACCGCGCCTCTGGCGAGAAGAAATACTACCTCGCAAATCTGCCTGCCGCGACCGATCTGCGCACCTTGGCCGCCACCATCAAGGGGCGATGGATTTGTGAACAGGCCCATCAGCAGCTGAAAGAGGAACTCGGCCTCGACCACTTCGAGGGACGATCCTGGCAGGGCCTTCACCGTCATGCCCTCATGACGATGCTCGCATTCGCCTTCCTCCAGCATCGTCGCCTCAAAAAAGTGAGGCGGGAAAAAAAGAATCACGGCCCGCCGCCTCAACCAAGCTTGCCAGCCGTGCGCCACGCTATCCTCGAACTCATCGCTCGACTACAGCCGCAGCGATGCCCGCATTGCAGAAAATGGATTTGCAACGAGCGGCGACGTGAGTAAATCTGCCAAAGTAGTGCTAGGCAGCGGCGCCGATACCGGATTGCGGCCACCACGCCGCTTCGTCTCCGCAGTTATGAACTTCGCGGTGGTGAGCGTCGCCGAGATTGCCGATCGAAAGTCGACGAATTCGAGCATTGATGGCGCACGATTGCCCCCGTGAGGAGATTGTTCGCCTAGATTCTCAGACTTCTCCTTCGAGTATTGCCTGAACTTTCCTAAACTGCGCCAGAATCAGGACAAATCGTCCGGAGACTCGACCCTTTTACGGACTGTTCATTAAACGGATGCATCTTCGGTAAAGTTCGGGAAATTAAGTCATGGCGATTGATGAAAAGCGGTCGAAATTCGAACGACGTTCGGACAAAGACCGGCGCAGTGGCATTGACACGCGTACTGAAGAGGAAAAAGGAGTAGTCGGCGAAAGGCGGTCAACGATTGACCGCAGATCAGGCTTGGATCGTCGGTCGAACACCCCATTGGACTCTACTGGCGGCGGTCGGCGCCACGTTTAGTTCTCAATGACGGAGCGGAAGCGGTGCTTGGCATCACAGCGAAATCGGGTGCCTATGTCCGAATCGAGTGATTCACGTCGGTTTGAATGCGCTCCCGCACTTCCGCTGGTCTCCCGATACCGGACATATTCTCGTGGATTGAGTTTGTCGGATTGGCAAATGCAATTCTGTGCGGCCCTGAAGTGGTAAACGCGCCGGAATAGCTCTATGCAGCTACCTTCAGCTTGAGTCCGAGCGCTCGCATCACCTTCAGCACGGTGGCGAATTTCGGGTTTCCTTCGGGCGAAAGCGCTTTGTAAAGACTCTCCCGACCAAGGCCTGCCGCCTTAGCGATTTGTGCCATGCCCTTGGCGCGGGCCACGTCGCCGAGAGCCGCAGCCACCAAGTTTGGATCACCGTCCTCGAACACGGCTTCCAGATAGTGAGCGATATCCTCATCGGTCTTCAAATGGGTCGCAGGGTCCCAAGGTGTAGTCTTCATCTTCGGTCTAGGTTTGGTTCGTCTCATGCTTGTTCTCCTAAAGGTCGCGCGCAAGTTTGATGGCCATCGCGATATCATGGCTTCATTGCTGCAGCGATGGACCTCGCGATGAGGCCCCTTGGCTGCTTAGGCCTGATACCGCGCTAGTTCACAGACACTCGCCCGACGTGGCGATCTCAAATAGGAGTCGTGTGGCCCCGGCCGGCCTGGCTGAATCGCAATCGACTGTTTCGGGTTCAAAGCGGTTGGGCAGCATGGAATACTGTGGCGCTTGGCACGGTCATGGTCGGCCGACGAGTTGATCTCACGGCGCTCAGCTACTACGGGCCAGAACAATCCAAACAGCGGCGGGCATTCGCACGCCGTTCGAAGTGAGATGCTTTGACAACACATCTTTAACCGCGTCTACGACGTTGTCCGCAACCTCGGGATGCTCACGAAGCGCTCTGCCTAATGGCCCGACTCCCAAAGCAAGTTTCAATGTCTGCTCGAGGTCTCCGCCGCCAATATCAGCGTCAAACGGGTTGATTGTCACTGAGCCGTACCCTGAGTTGGCCAGTATCGAGTGCACGCGGCTCGGGTCGGCGAACGCAAACGGTCCAGGCGCCGTCGGATCGGGCGGCGCAACGGGTGGTAGGAACGGAAGTGCGGCTTGTAGCGGGGCCTGCATCCATGGATTTTCATTCAGAGGTCGCCAACAGACGAAGCCGAGGCTGCCATCAGACTTCAACGATGCACGGATATTGGCGAACGCAGCCACAGGATCGCTGAAGAACATCACGCCAAAACGAGAGAAAGCTGCATCAAAAAGGCCATGTCCGAGATCGCCGGTTTGTGCGTCCAGCTTTCGAAAGGCGACCTGTATGTCGGCCGAACGCGGTCGGCGGCGGGCCACATTAAGCATGGGCTCCGAGATATCGACACCTACAACCGAGCCTGTTGGTCGCACTCGGGCAGCGAGGCCCAGCGAGGTCTGGCCGCACCCGCAGCCGATGTCGATGATATGCTCGCCTTCTCTCGGGCGGAGCACATCCATGGCCGCAAGACCCAACGGTTCAACCTGACGGTCCAACGCCTCCTGAAACTGTGCCCAGGTTTCGCCCGCTGTCGTATTCCAATATTCGATCTGCGCGGCGTTTGAAGTCGTTTCCGGGTTCCGAGGCATGTTAAGTTCCTGCGTCAGAGACATGCGCTTTGCGCGCTCGAAGGTGGATCTCGCGATGTTCTTTATGGCACGGTGATCTCAACCGGTCGACGCAACACTTTATCGTAGAGGGAAAAGATCAATTATAGGCCGATAAGTCAGTGATTTCGTGGCTGGCGCGGCACGAAACGTCTGCCCGCTTAACCGCATTCGCTGTCACGCAGTTTCCGGAATTTAAAGGTTGGCCGCTGTGGTGCGACAATGCCATTTCGGTCACCGGCTGGCCTCTCAGTAACGTCGTGTTGAACAAGCTCGGGGCGATCTAATTGTTGTCGGACCGCTCGATCCCGCGCGTTTCGAGCCAAAGCTTGCGGGCCTGGGCAGCGGCGCCGATAGCGGATTGCTGCCACCACGCCGCTTCGTCTCCGCAGTTATGAACTTCGCGGTGGTGAGCGTCGCCGGGATTGCCGATCGAAAGTCGACGAATTCGAGCATTGATGGCGCACGATCGCCCCTGTGAGAGATTGTTCGCCTAGATTCTCAGACTTCTCCTTCGAGTATTGCCTGAACTTTCCTAAACTGCGCCAGAAACAGGACAAATTGTCCAGAGACTCGACCCTTTTACGGACTGTTCATTAAACGGATGCATCTTCGATAAAGTTCGGGAGATTAAGTTATGGCGATTGATAAAAAGCGGTCGAATGTCGAACGACGTTCGGACAAAGACCGGCGCAGTGGCATTGACACGCGTACTGAAGAGGAAAAAGGAGTAGTCGGCGAAAGGCGGTCAACGATTGACCGCAGATCAGGCTTGGATCGTCGGTCGAACGCTCCATTGGACTCTACTGGCGGCGGTCGGCGCCACGTTTAGTTCTCAATGACGGAGCGGAAGCGGTGCTTGGCATCACAGCGAAATCGGGTGCCTATGCCCGAATCGAGACCTTGAGATGCGTTTTGCTTCCTCGGGGTTTTAATTTTTCCGCGCCATCTTGAGGTCGTAGTGGCTCTGCAGGTTCAACCAGAACTCTGGACTATTGCCGAAATACAAGCTTAGTCGGAGTGCGGTGTCGGCAGTGATGCGCCGTCGATTGTTGACGATCTCGGCGATACGGTTTGGCGAGATTCCAATCGCCTTGGCGAGCCGGTTCTGCGACAGCCCATACTCGGCCAAGAACTCATCTTTGAGCATTTCGCCGGGAGTGATAGGTGCAAATACATTCTTAGCCATCATCATTTCCTGTCAGTGGTAGTCCACGACGATCTGAACATCATAAGCTTCGCCATCAAGCCATCTGAAGATCACCCGCCATTGATCGTTGATACGGATCGAGTAAAAAGCCTGCAGGCAAGCTGTGCTCACGCAACGGCCTGCAATCCCTTCTTGGCGACCAGCGTGAGCAGCTTGAGCGAAGCGCCGCGCGGATGTTTCTCGCCGCGCTCCCACTGGCTGACGAGGCCGGTGGTGACGTTGAGGTAACGGGCAAACACAGCTTGGCTCGCCTTTTCGCGCAAGCGAATCTGCCGAATTTGTCGTGCCGTCAGTCCCTCGACCGGCGTCAGGCACATTTCGTCGAACGCCTTCATAGTTCGCTTGTCCATGACGCCCGCCTCGGTAAGACCGAGCGCGGTCTCGTGCACGGCCGCCAGCGGCTCGCTGCGATACTTCTTCTTACCCATGGCAGTTGATCTCCACGATTGTTCCGTTACTCATTGCCGCCACCAAAGCCTTGTCGTCGAGCCTGAGCATTTCGCCGGCCAGTTTCCGAAAGGCCTTTAATTCGTCCGGCCGGATGTTGTCACGGTCGCTCTTAGCAAAACCGTAGACGAAGAACGCCTTCGAACCCCGACGAAAGAGCAGGATGCTGCGAAATCCTCCGGACTTGCCCTGTCCCTCCCGAGCCAAGCGCTGCTTGATCACGCCACCGCCCAGATCAGCATCGATCAGTCCACGTTCGGCCAGAGCGACGGCTTCGCAGAGCTCTTCGTCGGCAATCCTTTCACGGTTGGCGAAGCGGGCGAACGGTTTAGTCTTGAAAACGCGCATCCGTCTGCCGCCACGCAATCCATCACGCTGAGTGATATAGCACTAAGTGATATAGTTCGCAATCATCCGGGTCTAAATGGCGACCTTGCGGCGCAGCGCACGATGTTGCGCAAAGCGAAAATGGCGGGATCCAACATTTTCGTGGCCTGCATGCGCCACTCAAATAGGGTGGACGAGCAACCCATGCCGCCAGACGAAACAAACCCAATCTGCTGCGCCGTGCGGCAGCGATTTCGATAGCACCATGCTTTCAATCATCGTCGGGCGCGTAAGGGGAAATCGTTCCTGTCGATAATCGGGAATGCTGCTTGCCCTCTTCCGTCGTCGGACCGGTGCTTTTGCACGCGTCGCGACGGTTGGCCTCGATCTGACTAGACGAAGTCATGGGGGAACTGTGTCTACACCAATTCGAGTCGCAGCTGCCGTCCGACGAGCTTGGCGGCGCGCTGCAGGGTCTCGATCGTTACATTGCCCTTTGCCTTGAGAATCCGATCGACCTGGGCGCGGCTTGTATTCATTAGCTTCGCCAATCGGGCTTTGCTCATGCCTTGGCGCTTCATTTCCTTGCTTAGCTGCCAAGCCACTACGCGCGTGACCGCCTCCGCTTTAGCCGTTTCGCGAATGCCCGCCTCGTCGAGAAATTCGTCAAGTGTCGATCCCCAATGCGGATTTTTCTTTTGCTTGCTCATTTCATCATCTCCCTCATCCGCTTTTGCGCCAGGGCGATCTCGGCGGGGGGCGTTTTCTGGGTCTTTTTGATGAACCCGTGCAATACCCCCATTCGCCCTTCGGCCACGAAAAAGATCAGGCGTGCGATCCTGTTGTTTGCGAGCTTGCTACGTACCTCCCACAGCCCTGCTCCGAGCGATCGGCACAGCGGCATTCCAATCGGCCATCCGACCTGTAGAGTCGCAAGGTCGGTCCCGATTGTCCTGCGATCTTCCGCCGACAAGCTCCGCAACCATTCCCTGACCGGCTCGACGCCGGCAGCAGTGCGGTAGAAAACAACCGGTATTTCCGTCAGTCGATCCCCAGCCATTCCCAGCCTTTATTGAGCGTCTGTATCATATTTAATACACTGAGGCAACGGCTGCATGCTCGGCCGATCACGTTTGCCGTTGCACTGTTCGCTGCTGACCGCGGAGTAGACCACGCCGCCTAACAGAACGAAGCCAATCTTCTGGCCGCGCGGTCGATTTTGGTAGCCTCAATGCTCAATCATCGCCGGGCTCGTATCAGGGGAACGGGTTCGGCCGACAATCAAAACGAGAGCTCCTTCTTTCCTGGGGTTTTCGGCGGTTCAGATTATCGAGCCCGAAGAGAATCTGGGCGACTTGCCGCCACAGCGCGTATTCATAGCGGCTGAGGCGGTCGAGGGCGTAGGTGATCCCAGGTACTGAAAATCCTACAGAAATTTGGCTTCGTTCTGCCAACTCCGCAGCCATAGATAGATTTGACTTTGTTTGCTTGTGATGGTTGTAGCAGTTTAGGCCGGTTACGTTTGATTGTGGCCAGTCGTTGCCATGGCGTTCCCGACCCACAAAAACCCATTTACATAGCAGGTTTTGGCATGCTATCATTTTTGATATCATAGGAGGTCCGGGAATGGGACAGGTACTGGTTCGCAATCTCGACGACCGTGTGATCGAGAGCCTGAAGACCAAAGCCGAGCTTAAGGGTCGCTCGCTGGAGCAAGAGTTGCGTGACGTTCTGACCAACGCGGCACCCTTAACGGGCGGAGAGAAGGCCGCATTGTTCAACAAACTCCGAGCGATAACGCCGCCGCTCGGCGATGTCGATGTGCGGGCAGCCATTCGGCGCGGCCGCGACGACGAGTTCGACAAATGACAATCGTCGTCGACGCAAGCGTTGCTTTGTGCTGGTGCTTTCAGCTGAATGGATCAGATCGGGCAGAAGAACTGTTGCGTTCCGACGATCACCTCATCGCCCCCGATCTGGTGATTGCCGAGATCACCAATGCCGCCTGGAAATTCGTTATATTCGATAGGATGTTGCCGGAATCCGCGACATTAGCCGTGCGCGAAGTCGCCAAAGCATTCGAAGAATTGGTGCCAACAAGTGTGTTGAAAGATCGCGCGCTCGCGATAGCGATCGAGTTGCGTCACCCCGCCTATGACTGTTTTTATCTGGCCTTGGCCGAGCGAAGGACCTCAGCATTGGTCACCGCAGATGGTCAATTGATACGCCGTTGTGCTGGCACGCCTTTTGAAAAGCTCGTGCGATCGCTTTGACGGATCACGAATATGGCGCCCGGCGAAACAAAGCCATTTTCCCTGCGCCGCGCGGCAACGATTTCGATGGCGCAATGCCTTCAATCCTCATCGGACGCGTAGGAAGAGAACCGTTCCTGGCGATAGTCAAAACGGGAGCTTCTCCTTTCCTGGGGCTTTCTGCCGGTTCAGATTGTCGAGCGCGAAGAGGATCTGCGCCACTTGCCGCCAGAGTGCGTATTCATAGCGGCTGAGCTGATCATCCGTTGGCCGGAACGATCTTGTGCACGAATTAGGCGGCTCGCCGTGCCTTGATGCGTTTTGCTTCCTCGGGGTTTAAATTTTTCCGCGCCATTTTGAGGTCGTAGTGGCTCTGCAGGTTCAACCAGAACTCTGGACTATTGCCGAAATACAAGCTTAGTCGGAGTGCGGTGTCGGCTGTGATGCGCCGTCGATTGTTGACGATCTCGGCGATACGGTTTGGCGAGATTCCAATCGCCTTGGCGAGCCGGTTCTGCGACAGCCCATACTCGGCCAAGAACTCCTCCTTGAGCATTTCGCCGGGAGTGATTGCGGTGTCAACCAGCTTACCCCTGCGCTGGGTAAATGAGTTCGAGCGGTTCACGGCCATTTTTTCGATAGATCGTGAAATCGGAATCGAGCGTCAGCACGGCATGACGCTCGTAGATCTCGGTCATCCGCACAATGCACGCATCGGAGAGCGACATCGGTGTGTCCCGATATTTTTGATGCAGCTTGCGCAGGGCGGGAACATGCTCATCAATGCGGAACGCGATCCTGAGCGCCCCAGTCTCCAGAAGTCCTAATAAAGCATCCTGCCCCCTGGAGAACCGCGCGAGCAAATACATCGCCTCAGCCACCACCGGTTCACAGACGAGCAGCGGCGGGGGCAACTCCTCGACCTGCGCGACGACCCAGTGGTGATGCTGTTCTGCCCGATCAAGAAACGCGACCAATGGTCCGGTATCAACGATGGCGGGGCGCATCACGGCCGAAGCCCTTGAGATGCTCGGGATTGGACGCGAGATCCGCAATACCGGAATCCACGACCCCACGGGCGTGCTTCATCAGCCCAGCGAGGCTGTGACGTCTAGGCTTGGCACGTGGCGCCTCGAGAACAAGCCGCAAGCCTTCCTCGACCAAGTCTTTGAGCTTACGGCCATGCAGCGCCGCCTCTGACTTGGCCTGGCGGTAGAGATCGTCCGGGAGTTCAACTGTAGTCTTCATCGCAGCCCAGATTAGCATAAAGGAGGAAAACCATATTTATGGAGAAAAATTCCAAAGCGCAAGCCTGATTTTGGGGGTATTCATGACCGCGGTTTCAGATGAGCATGCGTTTTGTATCCATGAAGTCGCGAAACGCGCGCATCTGCCGGGACCACGCCAGACGTGCGACTTCGTCGCCCTGGAACGATCTTGTGCACGAATTAGGCGGCTCGCCGTGCCTTGATGCGTTTTGCTTCCTCGGGGTTTAAATTTTTCCGCGCCATTTTGAGGTCGTAGTGGCTCTGCAGGTTCAACCAGAACTCTGGACTATTGCCGAAATACAAGCTTAGTCGGAGTGCGGTGTCGGCTGTGATGCGCCGTCGATTGTTGACGATCTCGGCGATACGGTTTGGCGAGATTCCAATCGCCTTGGCGAGCCGGTTCTGCGACAGCCCATACTCGGCCAAGAACTCCTCCTTGAGCATTTCGCCGGGAGTGACAGGTGCAAATACATTCTCAGCCATCATCATCTCCTGTCAGTGGTAGTCCACGATCTGAATATCATAGGCTTCGCCATCGAGCCATCTGAAGATCACCCGCCATTGATCGTTGATACGGATCGAGTAAAAAGCCTGCAGGTGACCCTTCAGCTTTTCCAGGCGGTTTGCGGGCGGCACCCTCAAATCTTCCAGTCGGCCCGCGGCATTGATCGCTTCGAGCTTGCGTTTTGCGGGCCGGGCAAAACCCTGAAACTGTCGTACGACCTCATCCCGGAACAACGCCTCGGTCGGCTTATCGCCAAAGGAGCGTATCATCGACCAATTATACCGAATACCGGTATGCAGTCAAGGCGGGTCTGGCACTGGCGACAAAACAAAACCAATCTTCTGTAGCGCGCGGCGGCGATTTCGGTCGTCCCAATGTTCAATCAACCTCGGGCGCGTAGGGAGAGAACCGTTCCTGCCGATAGTCAAAACGGGAGCTCCTTCTTTCCTTGGGCTTCCTCCGATTCAGATTATCGGGCGCGAAGAGGATCTGGGCGACTTGCCGCCAGAGTGCGTATTCATAGCGGCTGAGCCGGTCGAGGGCATAGTTGGGCAGATTGGCGAGGCGCAAAAAGCATGGAAGGTCTCGGTCCGATGCTAATTGACAATTATCGCGTTTCGCGATATATCGCCTATCGCGATAATCCGGTTTATTGTGATGAAAGCGGTTTCCTTCACGCCGGCCGCGATCCGTCAATGGCGCAACCTTTCGGCGGACATTCGCAAGCGCATCGACGCCAAATTGATGATCTATGCGACAAACGGATCCGGCGATGTAAAACAGCTCAAGGGTGGCAGCGGTTGTCGGCTTCGAATTGGCGATTGGCGCGTTATCTTTATCGAGGACGCCAGATCGATCACCGTCATTGGGGTCGGCAATCGCAACGAGATTTATGACTGACAGGAAAATGCCATGAATGTACGATTCAAAATGACCAACAAAGGTGAGGTCGCTATCCTTCCTCGCAAGGACTACGAAGTACTTGCCGCCAAGGCCCGGGAAGTCGACGAAGATATCGGCACTGCGCGCCTAGTCGCGCGCGCACGGAAAGAGATTGCCGCTGGCATGCCGCTCATCCCAAAAGAAATCATCGACAGAATTATCGCCGGCGAAAATGCGCTGCGCGTCCTTCGCGAGTGGCGCGGTCAAACGCAGCTCTACATCTCGTACAAGACTAACATCGGACAGGGTTACATTTCCGATTTGGAAAGCGGACGGAGAAAGGGAACAACCGCGGCTTTGAAAAAAATTGCGGACGTGCTCAAGGTTCCACTTGATCTTATTGCATAGGGAATAGTGCGGAGGCAGAGTGCGAAGAATCGCGTCACCCGATTCAGCGTGTAAGGGTACGTACGAGATGTTTCGGGCAAGATCGCTTGACAGTTAGCGCAAAGCGATTGCGCCAATTGAGAAGGTAACTGGCCAGACGAGGCAGTTTTTGCGGGAAGTGATCGCTCTGCTCAAAAGCATCGATTGATCGGTCGGCGAGATTGCCGAGCTGCAAGAATCAAATACACTTGAGGTTGTAAGAGCGCACCGATTGGCGTTCTGGGACGCAATGTTATGGGCTTCTGCACAGCGTGCGGGGGTGAGGCAGTAACTCTGATCAACCGCATATGCGAGCGACGTTGAGAGAGCTGTTGGCCGTCCCCGTCCACGCCGCATAGACCGATTCGTTGAGGCTCGCTAATGCAGGGGCTACATTACTTGTCTGGTCCGACGTGAACTTGTCGCCGAAGCTCTGCCCGCCATTGGTCGAGTTCTCCACGTTCAGGTTGGCATTCCCGTCGCCCTTCCAGGCCAAATAGAGATTACCGTTTGAAGCGAGCGCCGGAGGGTTCTTGCTCGTGTCGGGCAGCGTCACCACGTTGGTGATATTCAAAATCGTGCTTCCCGAGATAGCTACCCGACCGACGTTCAGACTATCATTGCCGTCCCCCTTCCAAGCAATGTAGAGAACCCCATTCTGCACCGTCAGCGCAGGAGCCGCCGTCGAGGTCTGGCTGGAGACATATTTGTTTACGAAGCTTGTTCCGTTGTTCAACGACACGGCAATGTTGAGTTTGTTGTTTCCGACACCGGTCCAGGCCAGGTAGAGCAAGCCATTCAATGAGGCGAGCGCCGGCGAATACCGGCTGGTTTCGCTCAGTGTCACCTTGCCAGCGAAGCCAGTGACACTATTGCCGGACACATTAACCTTACACACGTTCAACTTATTGTTGCCAACCCCGGTCCACGCCATGAACAGATTTCCCTGGTTTGCGCAGAGCGCCGGCGCCTGTTGCGACGTGTCCGCTGACATTGCCTTACCGGCAAATGTGGCGCCGTTGTCCTCTGAACAATTCACATTGAGCTCGTTGTTGCCGACACCCGTCCAGGCCAGGTAGAGCAAGCCGTTGAGAGATGCCAGCGCGGGGCTGTTGGTACTGGTTTCTCCAAGAACGACCTGACAGACCAGCCCGGGTATGTAGCCGAAGGTGACCTCCCCGTAGTATTGACCAAACAACTGCAAGGTCATGGTGACTTCGGCATAACCATCGTAACTGACCCCATCTTCCGTCGTTCCAGCGATCCCGAAGGAGCCCCAGGGATTGCGAAGGGTGATCTGGTTGGCCTGCGGATTGCAGGAAACGACAGTCCACTCGTGACCGGACACAAGTGCTCCCTGGTCGTCATTGGCGCAATAGGCGACGACCGGCTGGCCATTGGCAAGCGCTTGACTGATTTCCATACCAATGTTGTTCGATGAGGCCACGTCCTTGGATGCGAGACTCCCGGTGAGGAGGTACAGAGCATATTGGGCTGGCGTGGGAGACGAGCCATCTGCCGCCCCCGTCGCATTGGGGGGAAGCTGCGCGCCGTTGGCGAAATTTGGATCCGAGGTGATTATCGCGGCCTCGAGAATGTCCGCCCAGGTCGCACTGTCGGACACACCGGTGTTGGTCACAATCGTCTGCGTGACATGGACGGGGTTTTGCGGGTCGCCCGGGAACGTGACTGTGTAAGGGTTGTTGCTGCCAGGCGCTTTCTGCACGATCATCTGAGAAATCGCCGCCTGCCCAGTTGCGGTTGACGCCACCGCGGCGGCGCAAGCTTCGAAGACGCAGTCATCGCGAGTGCCTTGTTTGATGCCAAACATTCCAGAGTTGGCGATGGTTTGAGAGGAGAAGGGATGCATTGGTAACCTCCTTGTGGCCGGTATTCCCCACCTCGGCACGTCTTTTTGCGCCCGAACTATTGCGCCTTGATGTACACCACACCCTAGAAACGCGGCGTGTGCCGCACGTCACAGTCAAATTGGGCGCAGGCGAGGCCTCGCTGCCCACTCCAGCCAGGAGAATTCATTCCCTCGGCGCCGCTGGGGGCGTTCGGGGTAGGTCTTGACCCATTCGGTCGCCCATGAGCTCATTGAGAGCAATATCTGGATTCGGTTTTGCGATATCGTCAGCAACAGGACGGCCGCCAACTAGTCGAGAAGGTTCTGCTGCCTACCCTACGGCTCGGCGACATCGTCATCATGGACAATCTCGGCAGCCACCGGGGCAAGATCATACGCCAACTCATTCGCTCAGCCGGTGCCAAGCTGTTCCTGCTGCCGAAATACTCGCCCGACCTGAACCCGATCGAACAGGTGTTCGCCAAGCTCAAGCATCTGCTCCGTAAAGCCGCCGCGCGAACGGTCGAAACCGCCTGCGCCGCCATCGGCGAGCTTCTCGGCGCCTTCACCAAAACCGAATGCGCCAACTACTTCAAAAACTCAGGATATGCACCAAACTAAATGCATTACGCTTTAGGGCGGCGGAACCCATACAGGGGGCCAAGATGGCAGGCCCGTACCCGCCTCAAACAGCGGCAGGCAACGCGGCCTGATTTCACTATTTGCAGGGATAGAGCGCCATAAGGGCTGCCCCCATGGCGCTGTTGCCATCAGCCTTCAAAATATTTGGACGTGCTTTTAAGTAGGCACTGACCTCCCGGCGCACCTGATCCGTTATCACACGATCAGGAAAACATATTGCGCTTCCCTGGTCTTTGGCTGCCTGATCGACCAGAACGCCGGTAACAACCCATTTATGTAGGAATAGCAATTCTCGTAATCGTTAGAGCCGGGCGGTGACATTCCACATGATTTCAGGATAGCTGCCGCGTTCGGTGCCTGAGCAAGGGCGTGCGAAACAGCCAGCGCCAGCACGGTCACACTGAGGATACAAAAGCTTTTCATTTTGTCCCTCCCAGCGGTGAGCCGAGTTCATTCTTGCCGTGCTGGCCAGTAGCTGAGCACCATGCCAACGCACATTAGCGCGACGCCGATTTCGGATTGCAGGTTCGGCAAGAACTTCGCAATCCACCAAGGGGTACGGGCCTGCCAATCGATGAGTGGGGGGCTGCCGGTCGAGAAATATCCGTAGATCCAGAGAGCCGTTCCCACGAGCGAAATAATGAATCCGGCGACCGCTGTTTTGCGCAAAGTGTAACTCTAGCCGCGCTGGGTCGTGGCCCGGTCATTTCACGGGCGGGGAAGGATCGCGGTAGGGACGCGAGTTACCTCGCGCCCCCCGCACAGATCCGTACGGGCCCAATTCAGGCATACGGCTCCCACCTCGGGTGTTTGACGGCGCTTCGCGATGTTCTCGCGACGTGCCGTATGCGCTCCAGCGCCTGTGACACGGTTCCCCGGCTCTGTGTCCGGCCCGTGCTTTGCTGGCTCGCATTCCCCGCGGCCTCCGCCCTTGGCTCCACCGGCTCCGCAGCGGATTGCTCCGCTTTGTTCGTCGGCTTCACGGCTACTATGGCGGAGTTCTAACTCCCCACGTCCGTGCATCATCGGCTACGGCTCTATCTTCGCCTTCCCGATGCGGACCAGATCGGCAACGTGCCTGTGGTCAGGCGTGGGGTATCCCGGTTCCCGCGCAAGGAGCGTCTGCACATGCCAGTGTCTTCGACCACGCCGGACCGTCTGAGTGCTCGCGATATCGCACCCATCCGTATTGCCTTCCGTCAGCAGAACAACGTCGGCGCCCGAGAAGAGGGGTCTTTCGCGGCTCAATGGCTGGCCTATGCACTCCCCTGTCAACGCTTCGCTGATGCCCTCGCGGGCAACCGCGCATGACTCGGGGTCGATGCGGTTGTCGGGTAGAGGTGCCGATTACTCGACACCTCCCCCACAGATCCCGGCGTGCAACTTTCCTGCACCGGGCTCTTGTCGAAGGTCAAACGCGATCGTGGGTTTGGACGCCACAGATCCGCAGGCTCGCTGCTTCAGTGTCATGCTGAACCCGGCGCTAAGTCCGGAGCATGTGTTACAGCTTACCTTTCCTTCGACCGGCCGCCTTCCCTCCGTCATCTCCGCCGCCGATTTCAGTCGACTTTGTTCGATGCTTCATCGGTAATACGCAGCCGTCCGACTCCTCGTCTGTTCCCCGACAGCTTCGTCTCCTCGACTTCCTGTCGCGGCCCGGGATCGACAAGCGACTGCGGGCCAAACGAGGTCTCCCAGGTTCCGACGCGATCCTTCCATTCGTGATGTGGCCTCAGACCCCGGCAGGGCGACGGTTCCTCGCATAACGGCGCCGCACATGTTGCCTTCGGCAGTAGCGACGGCCTCGGCCCCTGCGATTTCAAGGATTTCGTGGCTCAATCCCGCACCCCAAATGATCACTGTGTACGCTTCGCCATGGTCGTCACCTCCCACGACGCAACACTCGTTACCGGGCGGGCGCTATCCCTTTCCCGGACCGGACTTTCACCGGCTGGACCACGCCAGCTTCGCCTGGCGCACCGCTACTTCTTCATCGTGATGGACTTGCACCATCTACTCCTTGCCGGTCTCCCGGCGCACTCCACCAAACCCCCATCAGACCCAGGAGGCGCGGCCGACCTGAGCACACGATAGGGCCACCCAGCGAACCCCGAAAGCACCTCATTATTCCAACGCTCGCGGCCAAGCGCAATTTTTTCTCAAATTCGTTTTTCTGGCTCTGGTGCGCCGAAGTACTGCAATGGAAGGCGCATTAGGTCTCTTGTCCTCGCCACAGTTTAAAACTGACCCGTTCTTTTCAGCGATGAAGGCAGCTTCGCGCGGTGCCCCCAACGCGCTATATTGCGGCCCTGCCGCGAAATCGGATGGGCAAGGTTTCGCGTCAGGCGGTTCAAGCAGCGGTCGCCCGCCAACCGCCATCGAAGCGGGAGGATTCGCCTCGATCGTGAGCGAGACCGCGCCGATCCTAGAACGCAAATCTAGCAATGTCGCCTATTGGTGGCCTGCGATATCTTGTCAGCTTTTGATGCTCATTCAGACCTCTGTAGCATTGGGCTATGCTTTAGCAATTGTACCAGCGGCGCAGCCTGATTGGGTTCTGAGACACCGACGGCTCGCGGTTCGGTGGGCGTAGGCGAATTTGATGCACGGGACCAACGATATGGCTGGTTTTGAAGAATTGCAGGCAGCAATTACAGACTTGCGTCAAAAGCAGATTTTCTTTGTTGGGGGGGCGCCCAAATCGGGGACGACTTGGTTGCAAATACTCTTAGATTCGCATCCGCAAGTGGTTTGCAAAGGAGAGGGGCATTTTTTGACTCGCTCTTGCCAGCTTTGGAAGCCGCAATGGGGCAACATCGGAAAATTATTGCTGAAAAGAACCGCTCCGTTTTCAGCGAGACTGAGGGTTACCCGCGTCTAGGCATTGATGGTTTTTCCTATATGGTCACGTCCGCCATTAGCCTGTTCTTGATCAAGCAGAGTGCAGGAAAGGCGGCGCGTGCAATCGGCGAAAAAAGCCCTGATAATAGCCTATATTTTTCCGCATTTAGCACCTTTTTTCCCGAGGCTAAGTTTATTCACATCGTACGAGATGGGCGGGATGCCGCAGTTTCGGGATGGTTTCACAACCTACGTATAGCCCGGGATTGGACTATCAAAAGTTATGGCTCGCTGGGTTCTTATGCCAAGGAATACGCTGACCTTTGGATAACCGACCTTGCCAATGTCCAGAGATTTATAGATCAACATCCGGGCCGTGTTTATCAAATCCGTTATAGCGATCTGTATGCAAACACCGAAGAGGCGCTTGGTAAGCTTTTTGCGTTTCTTGGAGTTGAAACCTCGCAGGCCTTGCTAACTCAATGCAGGGAGGCGGCGTCTTTTGAAAGGCTGAGCGGCCGAAAGCCCGGCCAAGAAGATCGGTCATCATTATTCCGCAAAGGAGTACCAGGTGACTGGCACAGCCATCTCAGCGGTGCGGAACACGAGGCATTTCTGCAAGTCGCGGGCGTGTGGTTGCATCGGTTTGGTTTTGTCTAATCCGTCCACTCAGAGCATTCGACTGTCTGAAGAATATTTCCTTTGCTGGCGCGTCACATTTTGCCGGTGGAATGTATAGCAACACTGACCCGACGGATTTTTTTGTACCAGCAGGATAGAGATTGCTGCAGGCGGGTTGGACTCTAATTTGATTTAGTGGCGCCTACTGACGAGCGCGGCAATGCGTTCTTGCCTTCCGCGATTAAGCGCAAAGTCTAACGCTCCAGGGCCGCGCCGGGCATTGGTCATGTCATTCTCAGTGACGGGAAGGTCCGCCTGCCAGCGGATCTACGACCAATATGATGGCCGGCCCTGAATGATGCAGATGAGGGGCACCGACATCGCTTCCGAGCCGGCCAAACCCTAAGGGACCCAGAAGGCGCGGCAGACCTGAGCACCAGATAGGGCTACTTAACGAACCCCGGCAGCACCTAATTATTCCAGCGCTCGGGGCGGAGCATGACCTTGCAGCCGCGTTGCTTTCACGCTGGTAGAAGGGTAAATTGCTACCGATCGATGAACCGGGTTGCATCGGTGCTGGAGTTTCTGGTCGTCGTCGAGATCCTTATAAGATCCAGGGCATGCAAATTAGGAAGCGATCGGCGGCGGCTCTTTTCGGTCAAGATCTCCGCTCCATTTCAGTCAGCTTGTTGCTGTTGATCGTGCCAGTCCGAGCTTTGGCGCAGACGGTGGCAAAAACAGAGCGACCAGCCGATCGCCCGGTTTGTCAGTTGATCGACGCGGCTGCACTGGCGAATGGTCTGCCGACCAGTTTTTTTGCACGGGTCATCTGGCAAGAGAGTCGGTTTCAAGCCGACGTCGTGGGGCCGTTGACCCGCAGTGGCGAGCACGCCGAAGGCATCGCGCAGTTCATGCCCGGGACTGCTGCCGAACAGGGCCTCTATGAACCGTTCAATCCGGTCGAGGCGCTACCAAAATCCGGCGCGTTTTTAGCCGAGCTACGCGCTGAGTTCGGCAATCTCGGACTTGCCGCGGCCGCCTACAATGCCGGCCCGCAGCGCGTGCGCGATTTCCTCGCCGGCTCCCGCGGTCTGCCACTGGAGACCCGTAACTACGTCTTGGCGATCACCGGGCTACCGGTCGAGGATTGGGTGGTGGCGGCCAAAGAAAGTTCCGACGCTCGAGGAAACGGTGAGCCGCAGCAGGTCAACAGCGCGCCGGAGAACTGTCAGGATCTGATAGCACACCTTGAACGTGAACGGAGTTCATTCGTCGCGGCGTGGCAAGGGCGAAGCTTTCCCAGCTGGTGCAGGGGCCTCCGTCATCCAAACGTCAGTGTGTGCGGACCGGTGCACTTGATAAAATCGGCAACAAAAACTGCGATTAACCTGCACCCGAGAAGTCATGTTCATCTCATGAAGACCTCATCACGCTGATCGTGCGCGGCGACATCAATGATCTCAGCCGCATACACAGAGAGACTACCGCGCGCACATCTACTGAGGCTGGCGGCCTAATACCGAAGATCGTTCGGAAGAAATCTGGTGATCTTGGCGGCTGAGACGAAATACCCGGCAAAGCCGTTGGGCGCCCAGACAAGGCGTCCCTTCTCCTTCTGATAAGCGAACTTTTCGACCTTTGCGCTGACGATGCCGAGGAGGCATTTTCGTTCAGGATCGAAAATGCCGGATCCGGACGCTTTCGGTGTATCGATAAGAGTATCGAACCTCCTCTGCAGCGCAGGAAGAATCAATAGTGGGGAGATGACACGAGAGCGTATCGTTGCCTGTGGCATTACGTCGACGACCTCCATGCCAATTCTCGGCGGCACCTCGGGCAGCGGATCCCGCCGCAAGCGAAGACTTACGGCAAGGAAGCATCTGGAATCTGTGCGAATGCTGGCACGGACATGCAGCCGGCTAATACGAAAAAGAAGAAGAACCCGAACCAAATATAGCGCATCAAGCTTCGGCACCCAAAGGACCGCACCGACGACCACGGTCCAGTCATGGTCTCGATTGGAAACGCCGCTGGCAGTTTCATTAATTTTCGGACTTCGAATACTAACGTATTGTTCTCGGCCTCGGTCACCAAGGTTCCGACCAAACTATTGACGACCCCATTACTCGACGTAAATGTGTCACCCGGATATTCAATCTCCCAAATTGCCAATTGAGCGGCCGCCGAATTGTGTCGACTGCGCGGTCACGGCGGTGGCACATTTTAACTGAGAGGCCGTTTCGAAATTGGTAGTCAGGCGTGCAGCCCATCGAGCAAGACCTTGGCCTGCTTCAGGTCGAGCGTATCGAAACCTTCGGTGAACCAGCCATAGACGGGGGCCAGAAGGTCGTGAGCGTCAGAGGGGCGCCCTTGATGGGTCCAGAGTTCGGCAAGTGCTACTGCGGCTCTGAGTTCCCAAAATTTTGCCTCTTGCTTCTGGGCGACAGCAATCGCGGCCGTCAGACATTGTTCTGCTTCGATCGTTCGTTGCCCGGACTGGCCGATTAGCACCTCGGCTTTCAGGCGGAGCATTTCCGGTTCGTACCATGTCTCGCCAGTGACCCGTGCCGCATCGAGCCCCGATTCGAAAAGAGCGAGCGCTCCCGCGATATCGCCTGCCGCCGCTTTGGCCCGTCCGACGATTGCTATGCGTATCGGCAGGTGGAATCGACGCGACGGAATCGACTTTAAAATTTCTAGTGCTGCTTCAGCCTGTCGGATACCGGTTTCAATTTCGCCGCGCATCACGCGGACCCAACCCTGCATCAAATCGGCTGTGTTTAGATAGGCCGCCAAAGAGTATTTGTCAGAAAGCGATATGCAGGCGTCCAAATGCGCTCCCGCCACCTCGGCGCGGTTCAGGATGATGTCGAGCTCGGCGCGGAACATATGCGTATGAGCGATGCTTGGCTTGTGGTCGAGTTGATCGCTCAGCGCCAGGGCTTTTGCGCTTTCCGCCTCGGCTTGGTCGAGAAGGCCCAGCATCAGCAGGCTCAGAGCGCGCATGCCGAGCGAGCAACAAGCTGGATCATGAGCGCCATACGTCAGGGCCAAGTTTCCATGGACATCCATCCGGTAGTTGGTCAGCAATTGTTCGACATGGACAAGCGCAGCGCGCGGTACGCCTTCCGCCACCATCTGCGAGCTCCCGGCATGGTGGGCTTGAACCACGTATTCCGGATCGTTCGTTTGTCCGAGGAGGTTGAATATATCCACGTAAAGTTCATGGGCGCGAACATGCTGCCCGCTGGTGTGCGCCCCCATCCACAGGCCCCAAATAGCCGGGAATAATTCGGCCGGACGCCCGAGCCTTTCCGCGATGACTCGCGCCGCCCCGTAGAGCCGCTGCGCCGGCGGACTTTCCCAACCGTCCACCGTCATCCGCAAGGGGCCCTCGATCACCAGGAAAGTAAGCTCCCACTGATCCCGTTCCACACCATCGGGCAAGGTCGCGATGAGCTTCATCGCCTTTTCGACGTGCCCGAGAGCCTCGGCATGGGCCATTCTCGCCGCAGCTCGCTCGGCAGCTTTGCGCCAGTATGCCAGCGCGCGGTCGACGACGTATGCTTCCGTATAATGGTGCGCCAGCAGTTCGGGCTCGGTTTCGGCAACTTCCGGGAACCGGCTCGCGAGTACTTCCGCAATGCGTTGGTGAAGTTCGCGCTTTCGTGTGTTCAAGATCGACTGAAAAGCCGCGTCGCGGATCAGCGCGTGCTTGAAGATGTACCGTGACTGTGGTGGTGCGCCCCGCTGCCCCAGCAGATCGGAACGGACAAGCTGTTCGAGTCCCTCCAGCAACGTCGACTGCGACACCCACGATATCGCCTCGAGCAGTTCGTAGGAAAACTCCCGCCCGATTATCGATGCCGTCAGCGCAATGTCTTTGGCGGCCCCGAGGCGATCCAGGCGCGCAAGCAAGGAATCCTGCAAGGTAGATGGAATTGCGAAGTCGCGAATTGATTGCCGCAGGACGTAACGCTCGCCAACCTCCTCAAGATCGCCGGACTCCAAGATCGACCGTGTGATCTCCTCGATAAAAAGCGGGATCCCCTGCGATTTCGCGGCAACCTGTTCAACAATCGCCTTGGGCAGCGTCTTGCCACCTGCGGTCTTATGAATGAGATCGACCACTTGGCTCCGCCCCAAGTGGTTGAGCTTCAACATCGTTGCGTGGCCGAGATCCAACCACGGTGGAGTGAACTCCGGCCGATAGGTCACCATGATCATTACCGGCAGGTCCACCACTCTGCGAACGATCCGGTTCATCAACTGGATCGAGGTTGGGTCAATCCAGTGTATGTCCTCGAAGATGACCAGCACTGGACCGTGGGTCGACAGCAGGACCAGCTGCTCCTCCAGCACGTCCATGGTTCGTTGCTTCTTAACCAGCTCGTTGATTTGCAACTGCGGGTAGCGCTCCTCAAACGGAACTGATAACAGGGCGGCCACCAGCGGGGTGGCCTCGGTTCTACCTTCCGCCGTGCCCTCCAAAATGGCTTCCAGCTTATCGAGCTTCCGGGCCGCGGCATCTGTACGGACGATGCCTGCTGCCCATTCCAGCTGTCTGATAAATGGATAAAACGCACTGTTTACGTGAAAGGGAGAGCCAAAATATTGCAACCATGTGACCGAGGAATCGCCGAGATCTTCCCGGAATTCCTGGGTCATGCGCGACTTGCCGAAACCTGCAGGCGCCGAGAGAAGGATGAGCTGGCCTTCACCGTCCTTCGCGTGATCCCATCGGTTGCGGAGTAGCGCGATCTCCTCGGCGCGACCGACAAGCGGTGTCAGATCCCTGACAACCCTGCTATCGAAGCGTCCCCGCGCCCTGCTCTCACTTATGATACGCCACAGCCTCGCAGCACCGGCAATTCCCTTGAGTTCCTTCAATCCCAGGTCCTCGTAGTCGAAAGCAGCACCGGCAAGGCGACGGGTTAATTCCGCCACGACCACGGAATCGGCAGACGCTACAGCCTGTATTCTTGCGGCCAAATTCAGCGTTTCGCCGACGGCGACGCGTTCCTGCGAACTGCCCTCGCCAATCAACTCGCCCACCACGACCACGCCCGTGGCAATGCCGACCCTGACCTGCGGGAGGAGCGGCAAAGACAGCCGGATCGCGGCCATCGCGTCGATCAGTGCAAGTCCGGCACGGACCGCTCGCTCAGCGTCGTCTTCGTGCGCCTCCGGATAGCCGAAATAGACGAGTGCTGCATCGCCCATATACTTGGCAACCGACCCGCCGAACCCAGTCACGGCGCTGACACAGCCCTTTTGAAACGCCCCGATGACGTCGCTTAGATCTTCCGGGTCGAGGCGAGCGGAAATCTCCGTTGAGCCCACGAGGTCGCAGAACATAACGGTAAGCTGCCGACGCTCGGCATCGGTAGATCGTGCAGCGGAAACCGAGGCCAGCGTCGGGCTCAGTTCATCCGAGGCAGCGGCGGCCAGGGTCGATGCTGTTTCAGATTTCAGGGCCGCGATCGCCGCAAGCAGTTTGCGGCGGTGACCGACCGAGGCCACGCCGATGCTGATCAGGTCGTCGGCCGTCAGCTCCGAAAGCACTTCACCATCGACATCGCTGTCGTGGAATGCGGGCGCGTATTGTTCGAGCGCCAAGCCGCGCAGCCACGCCGCTACGTCCATCCAGTAAATCCTCGGCCTGCGAGAAGCGGCAGCCCTCTATGAGTGACGATAGACCTCTGCCCTTTAAGTTGCCAGCGGCAGCGCTGAAATAGGCGCACTATCGAGTGTTGCGGCTTTCAGCCGGTCAATGACTGCTCGGGTGCTGAGGCGTCGACGGCCCTACAGATCGGTTGAGTCATGACGCCCGCAGTGATTCCAAGGGGTTTCTCCAACCAACCTTGGATTCGCCATGTGGCCGCCAACTACTCGACAACAGCATAGCCGCACGGCGATATCCTGGGCATCGTTCATCGTGGGCTTTATCGCTGGTCTGACCGCGTCGGCGATGTCACGTTGTTCTTTTTTCTCGCGATGTCCGCGGAGAAGGCCCTGACGGGCTTGGCAAGATAAGGATTTGCGAAAACGCGGTAGTATCACTGACCTTTATTGCGGTTAAAATCTGGCCCGAAAATGAAAAGGCCGCCGGCGGTCTCTCCGAAATCCGATCAGGCGTTTTTTTGATCAGGCTGCCGCGAGCGCGGCCGTGTTCTTCTTCGTCCCGCGATAAGCAAAGAAGCCGAGACCGGCGATGCCGATCAGCATCATGGTCCACGTGGAAGGCAACGGAGTTTCTGTCGTCACCCAAGTTCCAGCGACCTGCGAGGTGGTTCCGCCTATCACCCAATCAACCAAACCGACGTTTCCTGGCTGTAGGCCATACGAGCACGTCGTATAAAACGGGTTGCACCCGCTGGGAGTACTTACCAGAAACGCGCCGCTTACATAGTAGACTTGAGGGACGGAACTGCTGTAATTGAAATAAAAATTAAATGGCTTCAATACGTCTGATAGCCCGAAGGATTGGGAGTTGAGTTGCATATTGAGGCTCGTGATATCACTCGTAGAGACAGAGCTGGGGTCTCCAGCGAAATCAGCTACGGGGATTGAAAATGAGCCGCTCACACTCGCATTTTGATTTAGGCTCTCATCGAAAGTGAACGTGTACACGGAGGCCGCCGATGAATATGAGGGCCAAGCGACGCTCAATCCAAACGACACGGCTAAAGTCAGCGCGCAGGTCGTAACTAAGGATTTTAAGCGCAGCATCTAAGCCCCCAAATCTTCAAAAGGGATTCCCCGCCAAAGTGGCTATACTACTCGTACGCCTTGAGTTTTTCAGGGGCCAGAAATCGAGTCAAGGGCGCTCCGCGGCCTTTAGCGCATTTTGCTAGTTTTTGACGGTCGGCCTCCTTTCAGCCACCTCGGTATCTGTGGTCTTTGAAATCTCTAGAGAAATTTGGGTTCGTTCTGCCAAAATAACGGAGTTAAGTATCACAGGTTGTGGCCCGCGATCGGTACCCATTCGGGTCTGAGTAGTGATCTTCTCTTGCGCCTTCCCCCGCGTTTTTTGTTCCCGGCAGTTCTTGTTGTCGGTGGTGTGCCGCATCGAACATGCGGATGGCGAACTTGCGGCGCGAGAGGGCGCGTTGTTCGTAGCGATAAATCGCGCTGAGTTGCCACACTTAGTGCGCGGTCGACTGTTCGAAAGAGACGCCGGCTTTGGTAAGAGTCTGCCAAGCGATACGGCATTTTCGCAAGGTAAGGCCTGTATCGAACGAAAGGTCGAATTCTGAAGGAAGATCCGCAGTGCTTGACACATGCAAGCAGGCACCGTGATTGCTCAGGTCGCGGACGATACAACTGACCGTCGCGCGGCCGGACAAAATAAGTTTAGCACCCTTGAACACTTTGGTCCTCGGATACCGTCGACGCTCGAGCATAGCCGAACCTTCATATGTACAATTCGAGGAAAATGACATTCATCCGTTTCACAACCCGAAACGGGATCGCCCACATAATCTTAATTTGTGGAAACCCTAATAGCGATTTCCCTAAACCGCTGAGAAGTGCCTTCAGTTTCAAACCAAGGCCGATACCGGCCAATTCCTTCCGCGAATGCGGCCAACGAACTGCTATCTGCACCTGGTTCAGTCTTGCGGCACGGCGGGGCCTCTCATGCGCGACGCTCACCTGTTTTTGCAACCGATCTGCTGCTGCTTCTGGCGTGCGGCATCGAACGTGCGGATGGCGAACTTGCGGCGCGAGACGGCGCGTTGTTCGTAGCGCCTCTCGCGGCGGTCTCTCCAAAATCCGATCGGGTGGCTGTGATCTATCAGGCGACTGCAAGAGCAGCAGAGTTCTTCTTCGTCCCGCGATAAGCAAAGAAGCCGAGAGCGAGAAAGCCAGCGATCAGCATCGTCCAAGTTGACGGCAGCGGTGTTGGATCAAGGATAGTAGCGCCGCCGTTCGTAGTCAGGGTATCCGGAAATCCGGCCTGAGAATAGAAGACCGCGGAACCTAGCGGACCACCAAATCCATTGATGCTGATGGTGATATCGGAAGTCCCTGCAGGCAATGCGCCACCGCCATACACATTGGCAAGGCTAAACAATTGGAGTGTGCCACCAGGGGAATATGAAAAGTCTGTAATGGGGTTAAGCGTTAGATTGGATGGGCTAAAAAAAGCGTCTGTCACCGAATAGGCAAGGCCCGTTATAACGCCAGTAATCGATTGGTCGACATACGTTTGGGTCGTGTCAAACGTAATGCTGAATGAAGCTGTCGCTACCCCAAACGGATTATACGGATAAGCCGGATCACCGTTAGTTGGGTAGGTACCAGTATCGGTGAACGAAATAATATCGGTCACCGTCGCAGCCTTCACGGGCGCGGCGCTGACAGCGACGGCTAACGCAACGGCGCCGACTGCAAGGACGTAACGCGACTTCTTATCGGCCTGCTCTTTAGAGAAAATCACGGCACGCCCCAAACTCGTTGTCGCGGCGAACCTATGGCGGTTCGCTGAAAATGTGGCATTCCAACCTCGAATAGTCTCAGTCGCTTACTCGCGAGTCAAGGCTAAGCGCCGGGCAAATCGAAGGATTTGCTAGTTTTTGGTAGATCGGCGCCGGGCAGCTTTCGGTAGATCGACCGAAATACTTCTCAAACCGTGAGCTGGGCGGCAGCCTTCTGCGGGAATCGACGATCTTTGAAATCGCTAGTGAAATTTGGGTTCGTTCTGCCAAAATGCGGGCTTATACAATCAGAGGTTAGGAATCGACACCATCACGGTTTGAATAGTGATCTTCTCACCCGCCCTCGCGCGCGTTTTTTGCTCCCGGCAGTTGTTGTTGTCGTTGGCGTGCTGCATCGAACATGCGGATGGCGAACCTTGCGTCGCCAGGGGCGCGTTGCTCGTAGCGCCTCTCGCGCCGGTCTCTCCAGAATCCGATCGGGTGGCTGTGATCTATCAGGCGGCTGCGAGAGCAGCAGCGTTCTTCTTCGTCCCGCGATAAGCAAACAAGCCAAGAGCGAGGAAGCCGGCGATCAGCATCGTCCAGGTCGCGGGCAGCGGGGTGGCGGTCACGCTTACCGGTCCAGTGTTGTTTGTATAAACGTTATAAGCGCCAATGAAGAGCGCGTAGGATCCTGGTGAATTGCCCCACAGACCAGCGGTAAGCCCATCAGTCAACAAAAAGGCCACACCGTTACCGTCCAGATGCGGATCCGAGGAATACCATACGTTGTCGACTGTTAGGTTTGCGCCGCCAGAGCCCGGCGGATTTTGTACAGTGAACACACCTGTGCCGGTATAAAGGCCGGAGCTGATATAGCTGGGACTGCCGGTTGAACCGGGTCCAGTATAAGTGGACACGCTCCCGTAACCGGAAACCGTTCCAGATATGCCCGTGATATCCGAGCCAGAGGCGATGATATCCAAATTTACAATAGTGCCGTTGAAATTGCCGTCGAACAAATAAGTCGTTGCATTAGCGGCTGGAGCGAACGACACGAGCGCTGCCCCGGCGATGACGGCCGTCGCCAATGCAACTTTAGACATCAACCTATTCATGGCACTCACTACTCACCACTCTTGTCGAGGATGATAGGTGTTTCAGTCGGCTAGCAATGAGTTAACAACCTTCGGTACCCATTAGCAGCTTTTGCTAGTTTTCGCTAAGCGGTCTCTGCAGCAAAGTAGCTCCGAATCTGTGCTGTTCCGGCCTGTTCCCGAGCCAGTGGTTCCGGACGATAACCTATGAAATCGCTAGAGAAATTTGGGCAACTATGCACTTGACTTAGCAACCGGCTAGGCATAGATTGGACGGCAGATAGAGGGTAGCCGCCATGGACGACATCGACCTGACCAATCCAATCTTTCACAACGAAGCCAAGGCCACGGCCCATATGGAAGCCGACCGCTGGACGGATGGCGTTTTCTGCCCGTTCTGCGGATCGACAAACGTGCATCAAATGGAGGGCAAGACCCAAGCCGGGATGTTCCTTTGCAACGATTGCCGCGACAAGTTCACGGTGCGCACCGGAACCATCTTCGAGCGGTCGCATATTCCGCTGCACAAATGGCTACTAGCCACGCATATTATGGCCGCCAGCAAGAAAAGCGTGAGCGCCTTGCAGTTGCAAAGGATGCTCGGCTTAGGTTCCTACCGCACGGCTTGGTTTATGTGCCACCGCATTCGCGAAGCGATGGCTCCCAAGACGCCTACCGTGATTGGTGGCAAGGGCAAGATCGTCGAAGCCGACGAAACCGTGATCGGCGGAAAGGCCAAGAACCGCGCGTTCCGCAAAGCCCCACCGAAAAAGGCGCTTGTCATGACAATGATTGAGCGCGGCGGAGAAGCGCGCTCGTTTCACATTGCAAATGTTAAGGCCAAGACGTTGCGCCCGCTCATGCACAAGGTAGTTGATTGCGCATCGGTTCTTTCGACAGATACTCTGCCGACCTATGAATGGATTGGCCGTGGATATGCAGGCCATGAAATGGTCAACCATGGCAAACTGGAATACGCGCGGGGCGGCAAATGGCATGTCAACACTGCGGAATGCTATTTTTCGCTTTGTAAACGGGCCGTATTCGGTGCGCATCATTTGTTAGCGAAGCTCATCTTCCGCGATACATCGCGGAATGGGATTTCAAGTTCAACACCCGGAAACTGAAAGACGGGGAACGTGCGGCGCTCGCGCTCAAAGGCGCGGTGGGGAAGCGTCTCACGTACCGAAATCCTAGTAAAACCGCGCACTAAAAAGCAAAAGGCTAGACGGTTTTTGGCTTGGCGGAAGCACGCTTCCGGCCGGGATTCCTAGTCTTTTTGCCGATAGGTTTGTGAGGCTTGTGAGGGGTCGCAAGCATCCGCCTTAGAGCAGCTTCGCGACGGCGTACGGTCTCGGCTTCGCTAAATTGTTCGTCCGCAGATTTGTCATTCATAGGAGCTTCGTATGGCAAAAGGCCGTAGGCGAAGACGTTATCCCGGTGCCAGCCTGCCATTCACAAATAAGGCTTTCCTAGCCTACGTCGCAGCCCTAGGGCAACTGGCGCTTGCTTGGAACGGCCTGCACGAAACACTTAGTCTCTTATTCTGCAATGTTATGGGCGGGGGTGTTGTCAACCAGCCTTTGGCGATTTGGCACGCTTTGAAAGTGGATCGCGCACAACGTGACATTCTATTGGCCGCGCTCAAAAGTCACACGTGTGGGGGCTATCCGGTAGATTTTGAGCCAGACATCGAATGGATTTGTCAGCGAGCGGATGCTTTAGAAGATGTCAGAAATGACGCTCTTCACTCGCCGCTTTGGGCGGAAGAGCGAAGCCCCGGCAAGACTGTAGTTGCCCCATGGGTTGGGCTTGGTCACGTGCGAGCCCAAAAACTACTAAGCAGGGATTTGCTGAAAGAGTTCAGATGGTGCCGAGACGCGGCTATTTTGCTTGACGATTTCGCTTACCAAGTCGATCGCTCGCTTTCGGACTATATGCGGCCATGGCCAAAAAGACTTGACTGGCCAATTCGTCCGGGAACCAATGGCACGAAACCGCCCCACCCAATACGCCACGTAAAACGTCTTCGCCCGCAGCGATCATCTCGGGCGTAATTTCAATCTGATCTCTGGGCGCGCCAGCGCCAACTTCATCGGCGCTTGGCAAATCTATATCTGGCATATCGCTAACTCAAGTGCATAGTCGCCGAAATTTGGGTTCGTTGACCTTCACGCGCCCTCCCCCGCGTTTTTTGCTCCCGGCAGTTGTTGTTGTCGTTGGCGCGCTGCATCGAACATGCGGATGGCGAACTTGCGGCGCGAGAGGGCGCGTTGTTCGTAGCGATGAATCGCGCTGAGTTGATGGACGGTTTCGCAGAGCGCATTCGCTAGATCACAGGGCGGCTCCGATATTATTGCGACGGAATCTTGCGTGGCCGCCGGTGCGTCGGTCGGGTGCGTAAGTGAATCGGGAACCGGGCTGAGGCTCGATGGGTCACGTTCGTTGGGCTCAGAAGACACGCTCTTATGAAGCGCGACCGTCAGGATTGCATCGCGCACCTGCCGGACACGGTCGAGATCGATCTGGGCTTCGGCGATATCGGAGGCAAGGTGCCGAAGTGCTGTGCTTGCGCTGTCGCCGGCCAGTTCCGCGGTCAGTGTCTCGACCTGACGTGAAAGCCCCGGAACGGCAAGAACCGGAAGACTCAAGCCCAACCTTTTGGCATTCCGGCCCGAGCGCTTCTTACCTGCCTCAGTTCTCGGGCCTGTGCTTGAGCGGGCATTTCTGCGATTTGCTGCGATCTGGCGTGAGGATGTCATGACGCCTTTTTTGCGCCTGGGCCATCATTGAGATCTTTGAATTCGACATCTTCGATCTGGTCGACGCCTTGGCGCACCTGCCGGGCTAGAGTTGAACGGTGACGCTCGATTTCGCGGAGGATAGCGCTGCGATTCGCCATTTCATCGGTAATCATCCGCTCGATGCGCTCGATTTCCGGAAGTCTGATGGCGAATGTTTCCGCTATGACAGCATCCATTGTCAAACGGGCCGAGGCGAGGATCTCATGGACCTGAACACTGGCGACATCATCGCCTTCATTCCAGTCGCTCGCGAGGGCAACTGCGTCAGTCGCCCCGATCAGCGGTGCTAGGATTTTTGTAGCCCTAGATACATGGAGGCGTTCAGCAGATAGGCCCTCAGATTGCGCAGCCGGCTGATGTTCCAGGTGCAGTCAGTAATGTCGATTACCCACTCTTCCTCAAGAAAATCCTGCGGCTTAATCTCCGCGAAAAGACGTCTAAAAGAGAGCGTTTGTTCTTCGTAGTTTTCGTCACCGATTTGAACTGGCGTTCTTTTCCAAACTGCTTCCGCGTGCTTCGTAAGATCATCCGAAATCGGCATGGGTAAACTGTTATTCTGCATCTTGAGCACTCCGAGGTTTACTGAAAGGTACTGGCATTCTTTGTTTGCTTAAGCGCGATCATCTGCTTGATAGCTTGGGTAATCTGGGCATCCAAGGCCGCGGTGATTTGATTTGTCTCGCGAGAACTCTCGGGGTCTAATTTCGGCGGTTCAATGCGAATTTCGTCGCCCTCTTGCGGCTCTTCCGGGAGTATGATGCCCTCCTTCTCAGCTTTTTCTTTTCTGTCGTGTTCCCTCAGCGCCTCGGTGAGGTTAAAACGCTTGCCAGTGGTACTACTACTGCTACGCACCGTTACCCTCGCCGCTTGCGGATGAAGTTTCCTCCACAGCGGGGCCGCAATTGACAGCACGCACTCTTCCTGCACGGGGCCGCACGGAGAAAACTCCAAAAGAAGCTGCTCACAGAGCTCGTACAATTCGTTTGCGTCTTCGCCAGACATCAGAACTCTCTTGGCGAAGTTGCGTTGCTTTATGCGATCCAGTGCTCGCTTGGTTCGTTGCCGCATAGTCAACTCCTTTACGCGTTTCTATTTGCGCGGGTTCCTTTTATTTGTTTGCTCGATCACGAAACGTGTGCGCTGATTGTTTTTCAGACGCCCGTGGTCAGGCACCGCTCCGATTTACGTGTGCCGAGCAAATCAACGTCGTGGCGGCGTTTATTTATGATGAGTCTACTAACGAGTAATTAATTATACCGAGCTTGCTGGCGCGATCCGCAGTCGCCTAGTATTGTAGTTGGCGCGCGCCCTAACGAACTGTCGAAAGCAAGTTCGTCGCAAAGCAACGGCATTGAGAAACGATGCATGCAGATTAAATTATGGGCCATTCGATAGCTTATGGGATCTCCGGTACATTGCGACCTGTCACCAGCCGATGGGTTTGCAGCCAGAGCACGCGGGCCGAGAGGTTCGGGTCGAGCTCTACCTTGTTTCCACCATGCGAGTAGCTGTGCTCATACTTATTCTCGTGGGTTGAGTTTGTCCGGATTGGCAAATGCAATTCTAGGCGACGCAAAAGTGGCGAGCCCGCGCCGGAATAGCTTACGCAGCTACCTTCAGCTTGAGTCCGAGCGCTCGCATCACCTTCAGCACGGTGGCGAATTTCGGGTTTCCCTCGGGCGAAAGCGCTTTGTACAGGCTCTCCCGACCAAGGCCTGCCGCCTTCGCGATTTGTGCCATGCCCTTGGCGCGCGCCACATCGCCGAGAGCCGCAGCCACCAGGTTTGGATCACCGTCCTCGAACACGGCTTCCAGATAATGAGCGATATCCTGAGCGGTCTTCAATTGGGCCGGAGCGTCCCAAGGTATGGTCTTGATCTTCGATCTAGGTTTGGTTCGTCTCATGGTTGTTCTCCTAAAGGTCGCGCGCCAGTTTGACGGCCATCGCGATATCATGGCTTCATCGCTGCAGCGATGGACCTCGCGATGAGGCCCCTTGGCTGCTTAGGCCTGATACCGCGCTAGTTCACAGACACTCGCCCGACGTGGCGATCTCAAATAGGAATTGTGTGGCCCCGGGCGGCCTGGCTAAATCGCAATCGACTGTTTCGGGTTCAAAGCGGTTGGGCAGTATGGAATACTGCGACGCTGGGCACAGTCATGGTCGGCCGACGAGTTGATCTCACCGCGCTCAGCTAGTACGGGCCAGAACAATCCAAACAGCGGCGGGCATTCGCACGCCGTTCGAAGTGAGATGCTTTGACAACACATCTTTAACCGCGTCGACGACGTTGTCCGCAACCTCGGGATGCTCACGAAGCGCTCTGCCTAATGGCCCGACTCCCAAGGCAAGTTTCAATGTCTACTCGAGGTCTCCGCCGCCAATATCAGCGTCAAACGGGTTGATCGTCACTGAGCCGTATCCCGAGTCAGCCAGTATCGAGCGCACGCGGCTCGGGTCGGCGAACGCAAACGGTCCAGGCGCCGTGGGATCGGGCGGCGCAACGGGTGGTAGGAACGGAAGTGCGGCTTGCAGCGGGGCCTGCATCCATGGATTTTCATTGAGAGGTCGCCAACAGACGAAGCCTAGGCGGCCATCAGGCTTCAACGATGCACGGATATTGGCGAACGCAGCCACAGGATCGCTGAAGAACATCACGCCAAAACGAGAGAAAGCTGCATCAAAAAGGCCATGTCCGAGATCGCCGGTTTGGGCTCCAGCTTTCGAAAGGCGACCTGTATGTCAGTTGAGCGCGGTCTGCGGCGGGCCACATTAAGCATGGGCTCCGAGATATCGACACCTACAACCGAGCCTGTTGGTCGCACTCGGGCAGCGAGGTCCAGCGAGGTCTGGCCGCACCCGCAGCCGATGTCGATGATATGCTCGCCTTCTGCCGGGCGGAGCACATCCATGGCCGCAAGACCCAACGGTTCAACCTGACGGTCCAACGCCTCCTGAAACTGTGCCCAGGTTTCGCCCGCTGTCGTATTCCAATATTCGATCTGCGCGGCGTTTGAAGTCGTTTCCGGGATCCGAGGCATGTTAGATTTCCTAGCATTCCGAGGCAGCTGGCTATTGTGTCGCAAGTGAGCGCATGCGGACACGTCCCGGTTCAATTACTGTGAAGTGTCCGGCCCTTGGAGCTCGGTCACGGCATCGCCCGGAACATTCTCATCTGCAAGAAAGCGCATCTCACGCTGCGCTCGGATACACTTTTTCTGATCTCAGCACATCGCGGGCGTAGGCAAGGCAAGCTGCAACGTCGTCGTGGGAGAGGCCTGAATAGTTGCGTAAAATGTCCGACTCACTCCAGCCATCGGCCATCAAGCCAATAACGAAGTCGACGGCGAGGCGAGTGCCGCGAATTACTGGCTTACCAGCCAGATTGTTGGATCTAAAACGATACGCGCGGGGTCGGTCATAGATCTCTCCTCATTGAGTTTACCGCAGTTTCATCCTTTTTCCTCGGAGGTAATTCGCCGACTGATCGAGGTTGCATTGGCGGCCAAAGCTAGGCTGATGCCACCTCGGAGTCGGGGTAGGTCTTGACCCATTCGGTCGCCCATGAGATCATTGAGAGCAATGGTATCAACGGAGAGCCGGATGGGTGGGAACCTGCATGTGCGCAACTTGGATGATGATCTAATCGCTCGTTTGAAGCGTCGCGCAGCGCGGCACGGCCGCTCGGCTGAAGCCGAGCATCGGGAAATCCTCCGCCAGGCCCTTAGCGGCGACGTTGAGCCTTCCTTCGATACGTTAGCGGCCGAGCTGCGGAAGCTGACAAGACGCCAGAAACAGACCCCCTCGGAAGTTCTCCTTCGTGAAGGACGTGAGGAGCGGTGAACACGCTCGTCATCGATGCCAGCATCGCCGTCAAATGGGTGGTCGAGGAACACGGCACGCCGGAGGCACTCGCACTTCGCCAAAAAGCAAAGTTAATCGCGCCCGAATTGCTGGTCGCCGAGTGCGCGAATATCCTTTGGAAAAAAGTCCAAAGGGACGAGCTTTCGAAGGAGGAAGCGCTTCTCGCCGCGCGTCTGCTCCAAGGTGCCGAAATCGAACTGCTGTCCATGCGGTCTTTAATTGAAGCCGCGACGCGAATGTCGATCGAGATCGACCATCCTGCTTATGATTGTTATTACCTAGCCCTGGCCGTCGAGAAAAAATGCCGGTTTGTTACAGCGGACGAACGCTTTCTGCGAAAGCTACAACAGGGCCGACAACATAGGCATCGCGGCGGAGCGATGTCGTTGATCGAGGCCGCGAAACTGTAAATAAATTATCGTCGTGGCCGCGGCAGATTGAGAAGGATTAGGCGACATCAATAACATGCGAAACGGTGCCGCAGACCACGCCGCCTAACAGAACGAAACCAATTCCTGCACCGCGCGGCAGCGATTGCAGTCGTCCCAATGTTCAATCGTCACGGGGCGCGTAGGGGAGAACCGTTCCTGCCGATAGTCAAAACGGGAGCTCCTTCTTTCCTGAGGTTTGCGCCGGTTCAGATTATCGAGCGCGAAGAGGATCTGGACCACTTGGCGCCACAGCGTGTATTCATAGCGGCTGAGCCGATCGAGGGCGTGGGCGACGCCAGGCATTGAAAATCCTGCGAAAATTTGGGTTCGTTCTGCCAACATACTCGTTATACGTGCAGTGTTAATAATGCTCGTTTTTTGATTGTACGACGGCGCAGCCGAGCACACCCCGCTGCGACGCGCCTTAGAGGCGCGCGAAATGGCGCAGCAGCCAGGCTGCCCGGCCGGACTAACCGCGACGGTCGTTACAAAACACTCACTTGGTCTCGCATCAGTTTGATGTGCACGAATTTGCCGATGGCACGTTTGTGCTGCGACCAGGCCCTGCGTTCGTAGCGGTCCAATCGTTTGAGATCCGGGATCGCCTCCTCAAGAGCTTCATCATCGGCGCGCTCCTGCTGCTTGAGACAGTACTCCGCACCTTTGCGCGCACGTTCGTATTGCTCGCCGGATTCTGTCTCCTGCAAGAGGGCTTTGAGCGGGATCGGCACGATCTCATCGTCCATGAAGTAACCGCGCGGCAGCCGTTGAACTTGGTACTTCGCAAGAAGCTGTGGAACGCGGGCCTCGATTTCCCGATTGAGCAGCCAAGCCGCAAGAAATCTTGCTTTTGCGAGCTCCAAACTGTTGTCGCCTTTGGCCAGGGCGATTGCGGTCTGGTCGCGCAGCCGCTCGATCACGGCGACCTGCTGCGCTTTGATGGCGCGGCGGGCGATCTCATTTCTGGCGATTGCAACCGCGGCTTCCAATAGCAGCGGATCATCGTCACCCCCGCAGATCGCACGCGCTAGGCGGTTGACCTCCCCGGTTGGCTCGGGCGGGCGGTGGGTAAGCGCCGCCAGCCCGTGCCGCAGGGCATTGCGGCTGGCCCGTGATTTGCCAGCCGCACTGCGGGGACCGCCGCTTCTTTCTGGACGGTCCGGTGTCATGTTTATTCTCCTTGCTCGGTTCGGTCGCTGTTGGTGACCGGATCCAGGCTTGGCACCGCACTTGGCAATTCGAGGAGCTCGACCGGCTCCTCGACGGTCTGATGTTCGACATCGATGATGTCGTTCATCGCCGCATCCACCCGCTTGCCCAACCCTGCACGGTAGAGCTCCAACAATCGCAGAGCCTCGTTACGCCGCCGGCTGATGCTGGCGATCACGATCTCCACCTCCTTGTGGAAAAAGACGGCTTTTTCCAAGGCATGGGCATGATCGAGCTCCGTTGGCGTTCGCTTGAGGATCTCGTCGACGTCGGTGGCGGAGTTAGAGAGTTTTTGCTCGAGATGCGTCGCCTGGGCGATGTCTGCTGGCTTCATGGTCGCATGTTCGGCGAGATTGTCGATCTGCGCTTGGGTCCTCGCGCGTTGCAGCTTGGCACGTTGAACCTGGTAGTCGAGGCTCTGCTTGAAGCTGCGCTCGAAGGTCAAACTGCGCAGCCGACCATAGCGGTGGATTTCCCAGCTCGCTTCGGCGAAGTCGCGAACGAGAATGCCTTCCACTGTATCCTGCACTTTAAGGCAGTCGAGCAGCTTGTCGAAGATTTGCTCGAACTGATCTGCAAATTCGGTACTCAACACCAGTGTTGGACCAAGCAATGCCTTTAGCTCAGGCGAAATTCGGCCCACCGATTGTGATTTCCTGTTTAGACATGATATTTCCTTTCGCGTTTAGCTGTTTAAGGTCTCACATTTGCTCCGACCCGGTTCGATCGATCACGGCTTCGGTTGATGCTCACTCAAGGAGCAACAGGTGGGCCCACATGCTGCGTCTCCTGATTGAGCCTCGGCCGTTGCCGCGATCGACCGAACGCGGGGCCGTAGCTACGTCCATTCCAATTCTGAGCAGTCGCTTATCCTGAAATCATGGCCACCTCCTCTTCAGTGTCCGTGCTGCATTTTGGATCGTCCACCGCCTGACGGCGACGGACGATCCGGCTTAACGGTCCCGAGAGGGTTTCGCCTCAGCGTGTTTCCCTGGTTTCGAGAAGCACCGGGTGCGCGATCGTCGCACCGGCGGAGGTCAGGCTGGCAACAGCGCTGGTTGGTTTACCGCGCGCAGGCCGCCAAACACCGCCCCTGAGTGAACTTCACTCTGGAGAGATACTGGACTCTAACATCGTGTCACGGAATCGCAGTGGCGCACTCGGCGACCTCGAGTGCACCGGTCGCTGTTTAAACTATTGTTTAGCTGCGCGACCTCTTTTGGTCGTTGGTCGCCGTCCTGCGCGCACAGAGTCTAACGTCACATGCGCGGTTGGAAATAAGATGTTCGTCAATTCGGCCACCTGGCCATCCAATGGGCGGCCAAACAGGTCCATCATCTGCAAGCTCATCATTCTCGTGAATAAAATGACTTGTCTAGATCCATTAATGTTCTGGCGGCTTACGTGAACTCGCTGAGAATCATTGAACTCGCGCAACCGCGATGCAATTGATTCCAGTGCCGGCACGGCATCGGCAATCTCTTTGAATGCCGTCAAAGGTATGACGTGGCGTGAGGATTTTAGGAAACTAGCGACGTCGTCTGCCTTCTTGGCATTCGTAAGGTAATCCGGCAAATCGTCCGCCGCCATGGCATGCCGCCTCGCTCCGAGCATGTCTCGAATAAAAAAGCGCATCACCACTCGCATTTGCGGGCCGCACAATTTTTCAATTGCGGCCCAGACCTGTTCAATGATCGGATCGTTGGCCAATTCAAAAAGGATGGGGCGGTCGGCTGGGTCGGTCCAGCTATTATCCTCACTTGTCATAGTCCTAAGTTCATTGACGAAGGGTGTGAGTACTCGTCTCGCCAAATCTGCCTCTCCGGACCTACAGGCTGCTGGCCGAAATTAGATGATTCGGCTCATTGATGCACAATGTCACAAGGGCCCAAGATCTTTGATCATTCGACGCTGTTCTCGGGTCATCTGGCGGCTTTCCGCCAGTGGACGGGTTAGCAGCCACAGCGCACGGGCTGAGAGACCTGGGTCGATGCCGGCCCTGCTCCACCATGCCGCCTCGTCGCCCTGGCGATGGAGCTCGCGATTATGGCCTCGGCAGAGCGGCACTGTGAACTCGTCGCTGACCTTGCGGCTGAGCGCACCCGATTGGGCGTCCCACGGAGGCATCGCGATCGTTGCGAAGTTGTGAGTAGATGGCGAAACGCCATACTTCAATACAGCGCTACCATGACATCCGTTCGTCCGAAATCATCGCCCTTGAACAGCAACGGAACTGATGCGTCCTTCGCTAGGGCATAAGCAAAACAATCGCCAAAATTGAGCTTGGCGTCATGTCGCCCACGGCCGTAGCGCCGAAACGCTTTGCGCGCGATTTCGGCCTGCCTCGCGGTGAAGGGAACAATCTCAACCTTCAACTTTGCAAGCAGAAGGTCGACATCACGTGCTCCGTCGTCACCACGCCGGGCTTGCATGACAATTCCTATTTCGACCAGATTGGCCGCCGATAGCGCTCGTTCGGGCGTGGAGGCCAGAGCGCGCGAAATCCGCTCCGCCTCGGGTTCCTGGTCCAAGATCGCGACGAGCGCCGATGTATCGATAATCATCGTGGCAGACCATTCTCGTCATAGCCAAGGATATCGTCTGCTCGGCGTTCGTCGAGCAGCGGCAGCGAAGCGCAATGCCGCCCGATCTCCATCACGTCTTCGACCAAACTCGCGACCGTCTGCTCCTTCCGCTGTTCTCGCTCAAGACGTTCGCGAAGCGCGTTGATTACAGCCTCGGTTAGCGTTTCTCCGGTGCGCTGCGCGAGCGCTCGCGCCAGCCGGTCGGCGTCGGGATCCTTGATACTTAGTGGCATAAGGCACCTAGGCTCCAATTTGTCTACCTAGGAATACAGCGCAAATTGTCAGATTGCAAGGCATATTTGCTTGCCGAAGCGCTCAGACCCAGCCCCCAACCAAACGGACCCAATCTGCCGCGCCGCTCGGCGTCGATTTCGGTAGCGCGCCAATGGTCAATCATCGTCGGGCGCGTATCGGGAACTGTCTCTATACTAATTCAAGTCGCAGCTGCCGTCCGACGAGCTTGGCGGCGCGCTGCAGGGTCTCGATCGTTACATTGCCCTTTGCCTTGAGAATCCGATCGACCTGAGCGCGGCTTGTGTTCATTAGCTTCGCCAATCGGGCTTTGCTCATGCCTTGGCGCTTCATTTCCTTGCTGAGCTGCCAAGCCACTACGCGCGTGACGGCCTCCGCCTTAGCCGTTTCGCGAATGCCCGCCTCGTCGAGAAATTCGTCAAGTGTCGATCCCCAATGCGGATTTTTCTTTTGCTTGCTCATTTCATCATCTCCTTCATCCGCTTTTGCGCCAGGGCGATCTCGGCGGGGGGCGTTTTCTGGGTCTTCTTGATGAACCCGTGCAGTACCCCCATTCGCCCTTCGGCCACGAAAAAGATCAGGCGTGCGATCCTGTTGTTTGCGAGCTTGCTACGTACCTCCCACAGCCCTGCTCCGAGCGATCGGCACAGCGGCATTCCAATCGGCCATCCGACCTGTAGAGTCGCGAGGTCGGTCCCGATTGTCCTGCGATCTTCGGCCGACAAGCTCCGCAACCATTCCCTGACCGGCTCGACGCCGGCAGCAGTGCGGTAGAAAACAACCGGTATTTCCGTCAGTCGATCCCCAGCCATTCCCAGCCTTTATTGAGCTTCTGTATCATATTTAATACACTTGATGCAATGGCTGCATGCTCGGCCGATGACTGCTTGCAGCGGAGTGCAGACACACCACCTAGCGAAACGAACCACCCGATTTGCTGTACTGCGGGGCGTCGATTTCGATAGCCCCAACGTTCAATCATCGTCGGCCGCGTAAGACGGGGGACTCTTCCCGCCGATAATCAAAACGAAAGCTCCTTCTTTCCTGAGGTTTGCGCCGGTTCAGATTATCGAGCGCGAAGAGGATCTGGGCGACTTGCCGCCACAGCGCGTATTCATAGCGGCTGAGCCGGTCGAGCGCATAGTTGGGCAGATTGGCGAGGCGCAAAAAGCATTGCGCGAGGTGGAGGCTGGGATCGGCGGCAGGTTCTTCGGTCTGCGGATCGAACCGGGGCAAAAGTTCTGTTGCATCCGTGGCTGGCGTCGATGCCACATCGCCATTGTGACTGCCGGGATGTGCCGGCCTGAACAGGGCATAGACCACATCTCGCGAGGCCGGCTGTAGTTTGCGCGATTGCCGAAATCCGCTCAGATGCTCGGCCTGAATCTCGAACAAACCGGTTTCTATTGTCGTAGCGCGGCGCAGCCGCCACAAGGCACTGGCCAGACGTAACACAAGTTCACGCTCAACGGCGGATTGGGAATCGTAGTCGGCGATGATGGCGGCTTCGAAGGCTTTGTAATCTTCGGCATCTCCAAGACGCCGATCACTGTCTCTGCAGTCAGCCCATGGCGGACGGCATTGCGGCGGGACTGCTGTTTGCCCTCTTCCGTCGTCGGACCGGTGCTGCCGCGAGCATTATTCCGGTTGGCCTGCCACTGCCGGAAGGAAGTCATTGCGGTCGGACCGGCAGGATTGGGTTCGTTTCGCAAACAGCGCTGTTGTCGGCGTCTCGATCGGGCTTGGTAAGCGTCGATTGCTGGCAACCAGAGTTGCCGGGCTCGCGCCGTCTATTTCTGCATGATCGAGAGCCGCCGGCAGCGGGCGGGTGTTTCGCCACAGGTCGCGGGCGTGCCCAACGGATCGATAGCGGCCCGCTCCACCATGTGGCTTCATCGCCGTGGCGATGGAGTTCGCGGTGATGGCCCCGGCATAGCGGCACGGTGAATTCGTCGCTGATCCGCCCGGTCAAGCGAAAGAGCATTACCGAAAAAACGAGGTCGACCGGTCACCGGTCGCGACCCGGCGCTGACGATACGACTTCCGCTCCCGTTAAGGTCCGACATTGAAAGCTGGGCCAAGCGTCAAAATGACAAGCCCACACGCTCGGAAGCAAATCGCCGGCCCGATCGGCCGGAGCTGATGACCGCTCTGAAATCCGATCAGATGCTGTCTTAGGCGACTACAGGAGCCACGTTCCTCTTCGACCCGCGATAAGCGAAGAAGCAGAGACCGAAAATCTGCTGCGCCGCTCGGCGTCGATTTCGGTAGTCGCAATGTTCAATCGTCACCGGGCGCGTAGCGGGGAGAACCGTTCCTGCCGATAGTCAAAACGGGAGCTTCTTCTTTCCTGAGGTTTTCGCCGGTTCAGATTGTCGAGCGCGAAGAGGATCTGGGCCACTTGGCGCCACAGCACGTATTCATAGCGGCTGAGCCGGTCGAGGGCGTAGTTCGGCAGATTGGCGAGGCGCAAAAAGCATTGCGCAAGGTGGAGGCTGGGGTCGGCGGCTGGTTCTTCGGTCTCCGGACCGAAGCGGGGCAAGAGTTCTGTTGCGGTTCCGGCTGGCGTCGAAGCTGCATCGCCGCCGTGGCCTGCCGGATGAGCCGGTCTGAACAGGGCATAGACGACGTCTCGCGAGGCGGGATGGAGCTTGCGCGATTCCCGAAACCGCTCAGATGCTCAGCCTGGATCTCGAACAGACCGGTTTCGATGGCGGTGGCGCGGCGCAGCCGCCACAGCGCGCTGGCCAGCCGTAACACGAGTTCCCGCTCCACGGCGGATTGGGCATCGTAGTCGGCGATGATCGCGGCTTCGAAGGCTTTGTAATCTTCGGCATCCTCGAGCGCACCGATCACTGTCTCGGCGGTGAGCCCGTGGCGGAGGGCATTGCGGCGGGACTGCGCTTTGCCTTCTTCCGTAGTCGGACCGGTGCTTTTGCGGGCATTACTCCGGTTGGCCTGCCACTGTTTAAAGGAGGTCATTGCGGGCAACGGGCGGGATTGGGTTCGTTTTGTTAACGGCGCCGCCCGGCTTGTCTGGCTGTGGCGGCGGGCTTTCGCGCTGCGCCGACAGTCGCGCGCTGGCGCCGTTCGATCCCGCATCGTCCATCGCCGCGTTGACGGCGGACTTGCCGGCAGCGGATGCGTCGTCACCCAAAGCGCCCGGGCTGCGCAAAGGGATCGATACGGCCGCGCCCACCATGCGGCTTCATCACCGCAGCGATGGTTTTCGCGATGATGGCTACGGCAGAGCGGCACAGTGAACTCGTCGCTGACCTTGCGGCCCAGCGCCCGAGCCTGGGCGAACCGCAAGTGATGTGGATCCGAGGGCCGGCGGCCGCAGACCAGGCAGGACTGCTTGGCGACGAACTTCAGATGCTCCTTGTCCCTGATCCGACGCGGCTCGGGAAGCGCCAGAACGCTCTTGTCGAGCCGCCGGCTCGAGATCAAGCGTGTTGGCGGGAGGTTGGTTTGTGGGCGAGGCGGTCGGGAGCGGCCCCCGACGGGCCTGGCAGGTCCGACCGGCGGTCGGCGCCTCGGTGTCTATCAAAGCCCATGAGCTTGGCTTGGAAGCCTCCTCGATCTGCCGGGCATCGGCTCCGGTTAAGCGTTCTTTTCCGGAAGGATGTTGTGCGCCCACAGCGGCTGCCGCTTCGCTGCTGGCGAGGTTTTTCAGCTCGCCGAGCAGCCGATCGCGCAGTTCGGCGGATCCCTCAGGCTGAGCACCTCGGCTTCGGCAAAAAGCGAGCTGCGCCGCGTTGTTGCCATGAGGCGCCAGTTCGCGGTGGCCGGGGTGCGAGGGCAGATTGGCCGCCTTCGACCTGGCCATGGCCTGCCCGGCTGTCGTTGCGGGCGGGAGACTGTCTGGTTGGGGTGATGAGGTCGGGAGCGTCAAGGTCATCCTCGCCGGCAATGCCGACCAGAGTGAACAACGCATAGCGTCGCGCATAGGTTAGGGCCCCCCCCATCCGATGCGGCGTTGCGGTGTCGGCGATGGCGCAGACCGGCCAGTCCGAGGCGATCCATTCCCCGGAAGAATGGGCCAGCACGGTGGTGAGATTGACGATGCCGGCGGTCTGATCGAGGGCCGTGGTCTGCACGGTGGCGATCTCATGCTGGCCCAGGGTCTTGCGCACGATCTCGAGCCCGCTCGAGAGCGGCGCATAGCGAAACAGCCGTTGAGCCCCCTCTCCCGTTTGCGCTTCGATGGTGCCCACCAGCGATTCTCGGGGTTGGAGAGCTCGATCTGGGCCTTGGCCAGAGCCGCCGCCAACGAAGCGATGGAGTCACTGGACCGCTGCATGGTGGCTGTCCTCCCCATGTGTACCGCTGCTGAGGAGATCGAAGCTCACGGCTCCCGACTTCGAGCGCTTGGCCCGGACGCCATGGCCAATGGCCTCCTTGGCGTCCTCCGGCATCAGGCCCTTGAGCTCGGTCTTGGCCTGTTCATGATCGAGATAGGCCTGCCGGGTCCGGGCAAAGACGCCGGCGAACTCGGCCCAGGCATTGGACGTGCTCATATCGACAATGCGGATGGCCTCGATCCGGGGTTTTGGCGGTTCAACGCCAAACAGCTTTGGCTCCTCCCCGTTCTCGACACAGCGCCAGAACTTCCGTTCCGCGGTGACGATCAGGTGCTGATAGAGCGGGTCGGCATGGGCCAATATCTCCACCCACTTGCCTCCTCCGGTAATGACCGAGAGCACCGCGGTCCGGCCGCCACCACCCACATATTGTGCTGCAGCTGCGGGGCGTATTTCGTCGAGCGCCGCCTCCTCCGAGAACGACCACGGCAGCATGAACTTGGCCTCGAACACCGCATCGCTGCCCGCCACCCGGCCATCCAGCGTGGCTGCCATCCACTGCGGATGCCGGATGGAGGACCCGCCGCTGAATATCGGTGATCGACCTGCCCGGTATTGGCCTCGTACCAGCGCCGGTTGAGGTCCTCGGTCGCCACCCCCAGCTGGACGATCAGGTTGCCCGACAGGTCCTCCGGCTCCGCCTCGCCCCGTTTCTCCCGCCACAGCCGCAGCAAGGCAGCCTCGTCATCCCCCATGATGATCCGGGCGTCCGAGCCGCCGATGAAGTAGCGGCGGTCTGACTTGTTACTTCTAACTTTTGCTAGACTGTCTGACATGGCAACCTCATTCGAATCGCGGTTAATTTTGTGTTGTGACAATAGCACATGTGACAATGGCACAATCTCCATGCCTGTGACAAGTGCACAAGTTAGAATGGCCCGCGCGGCCCTAAATTGGACGGTCCGCGACCTCGCAGAAGCTACCCATCTCCACCGCAACACAATTACCAACATCGAAACTGGGAGGTATGCAGGCGATGAATTGACCCTTGCTGCAATCGCAGCCGTACTAAAGCGGGCCGGCGTGGAGTTCATCGAGGAAAATGGCGGCGGCCCTGGAGTACGTCTCCGCACGCGGACGGCAAAGCGAAGTAAATGACGCGGACCTGACGGCGGGACGGCTAACTTCTGGTCCTACCCAGTGCTGGCGGTACGACTTCCGCCCGCGTTAAGGTCGGATATTGAAAACTGGGCCAAGCAACATCAACAACAAACCCTCGCGCTCGGAAGCCATTCGCCGCCTGCTCGAGTTTACACTGGCGGCCAAAGCTAAAAGAGCGAACACCGGCGACAAATAGGCTACTTAACACGCCCGCGCGGCAGCATTTCAAAAGATAAATTAAGCTGCCACCGCCTGCTGGAAAGTTTCAACCGCAGGCCCTTGAAAACTGGCGTTGCTTCCTCTCCATTGATGATATCAGCTGCGGTGCGCAGATTGGAATTTGCCAGAGAGAGCCGTCTGAACCTAATATGACTAGCGCGGCTCGAGTTAATTTTGGTCGACCAGGTTATGGACATCTGCCAAGCACTACGCTCTGACGGTTTGAATGTCTTGGACGATGGTCTGCAACAATTTGACCACCGCTCGATCGAGTGTCCGATATTCGACCGCTTCGAACTTATTGCCGATCGTACGCCCAACAAGATTGCGCTCGACGACGGCGTCTTTCGCCTAACCTATGGGGAAGTTCAGATCGCTGCGCGTCATCTGGCGCTTCGCGTAGAGGCGGCCGTGCCCATGGGTCGGCCGGTCGGCGTCTTTCTTCCAAACGGCTCGCTCTTTCCAATCGCCTCGCTGGCCTGTTTTGCTGCTGGCCGTGTCTATGTCCCGATTGATCAAAATTATCCGCCAGAACGCAACGATCAGATCGTCCAGGAAGCGGGTTTGGCCGCCGTTATCGTCGACCGTGCCGACGGGATGGCATGTTCATCTCTTGCCGCGATACCTCTCCTCAATATCACTGAATCATTGAAACAGAAAACGAAGCATAGGATCTCGTTTGCTCAAATGCATTGCCCAGCTGTCGAGCTTTACACATCTGGCAGCACGGGACGTCCAAGGGTATCTGCAATGATCAAGGGGCAGTTTTACAGCGAGTGGCGCAATTCACCACTGACTTGCCACCTTAATCCCAATGACCGCTTCATTCTTATGAGTTCCCCAGGAACAATCGCCGGAATTAGGGACACCCTTGCGGCGCTGCTTAATGGAGCGACACTCTATATAGCAGACCCATATCAATTGGGGATGAACGGTGTACTCGCTGTTGTTCGGGACCATAAGATTACAATTTGTTACGGAGTGCCTGCACTGCTTCGCGAACTCATGCGGCTGCCGATGGCAAAGCGGGCATTTGGTAATCTTAGGGTTCTTCGGTTTGGCGGTGACAGCGTGCTTGCAAATGACGTGGCTCTCTGTCGCGCCTCGTTACCAGACACCTGTCGTATTCTGGTTGGATTTGGCTCCACGGAAGTCCCGACCATTTTTCAGTGGTTTATCCCATCCGGCTGGGTGCCAGATGGCCCAGTAATTCCTTGCGGTTATCCCTTGTCTGATACATCGATTTCATTTCGGACAGAAAACGGCATGCCAGCGGCACGCGGAGAGATTGCGGAGGTCACCGTCAAGAGTCGCTACGTCGCTCTCGGCACATGGCAAAATGGAGAACTGCATCCCGGGTCAATTCAAACAGATCCTGACGATCCGGCGGTGCACATTATTCACACGTCGGATCTGGTGCGGCTACGTAGCGACGGTTTGGTAGAACTGGTTGGTCGAAAAGATCGACAGATCAAGATTAGAGGGTTCCGCATTGAGAAGCGGCGTTGCGTCGATGTGATGATGTCGCAGATGTTGTCGTGACCGGTAAGAGGCTTGGTGCGATCGATGCTCTTGTTGCCTATGTGGTCTCGAGCACCTCGGACTTCACAACGATGCGTGAACGCATACATACCGCTGCACAGATCTTGCCTATTCACATGCGCCCGACGCGCATACGCCTGGTCAATGATATTCCGCGATTGCCGTCCTTCAAACCTGATATCAAGAAGCTTGAAAGCCTCGAAGCTTCAGTACTCGCTAAGGAGCCACGCCCGTGCCAGCCCCAGTATTCTCCAACGACTGAACGCGAGGCCAAATTCGCGATCTGCCGGCAGCTTCTTAAAACTGATAATCTTGAACTAACCGATAATTTTTTCGAAGCAGGCGGCAATTCGCTTTTGGCCATGAGCTTGATGCTTGAGATTGAGACGCAGCTCGGTCTTGAAATCGGCTTGGACACTATCTTCGATTGCCCCAGTATAGCGAAGCTTTGCACCGCCCTCGATGAAAGCGCCGAGCTAACGCCGGCTGTCGTTTTGCCGCTGAAATTTCGGCTGGGTGAAAAAACCTTGTACTTCACTCACAGCAGTTCCGCGTTCTCGACGTTGAGCGATGCGCTGACGAGCGATCTTTCGACCGCGTTTGTTACAATGAACGGGACAAGACGGCTGCGCCAGCTAATCGCGGGTGGAGATGTCCTCGCTGCGGTTGACCAGATCAGCGAGGCCTACACTAAGGCGATCCTCGCGAGGCACAAAACTGAATTTTGCTGTCTGGCCGGTCATTCCTTTGGAGGCATTATTGCGCTAGAGACTGCTTGCAAGCTCCAGGAGCGCGGTGCTACGCCGGATATCGTATTTCTTTTTGACACATATTTGCATGGTGCCATTCATCGCATTTTATATGACATACGATACAATGGTTGGTTGGCCCGTAAGGTCAAGGAAGTCGTGCGAGGGAATTGACGAGAGACCGCGAGGCGGGCACACTTTCTCTTCCGAAATGCTTTTTATCGCCTAACGCAAACTACGATTTTCGAAAGGTCGCCCGCGAACTCTAAGGCACACCTTTGCTCAATCTTCCGCGACCTACAAGAGGGAGCCTCTCAAGTCTACCGTGGACCCAAACAGCGTTTGGCAAGTCGCACGGTCCTGTTTAGAGCGACCAAATCCGTTTCAGGAAGAACATTGCGGATTGATCCGGACCTCGGTTGGGCGCGTCAGCTCGGAGCGAACCTCACGGTCGTCATGACGCCAGGTAATCATCACACCCAGTTGAGTGGTGAATACATAAGCTGTGTTGCGAGGGAGATCGACCGACAAATTGGGCTATCGGCTGCAACAGCTTAGATTGGCGCTGGGTCACCAATGCCGGGCGGTCCGATCTGGGCGCGAGCTTAGGCTAGCTAAAATGATTTCGCAAACAGATCGCGCGGCATGTTTTCAGTAATCACCATGATGGGCTTTCCATCGAAGACAATTCGATTGGTCCATGAAAGGAAGGTGGCATCCCTGAATTTGGGGAGATGATGCGCGTAGTCCGGCCTGGTATCGAAGCGGTAGGTCAGGAGCTCCCGAAACGTTCCCATGCGGTACTTGGACATGAGGTGGCCGATTCTCCGGACTTCGTGATCCGCAACTCGGCTCGAAAATTTGGATCGAGATTTCATCGTTGATAAGCGAAGTGGCATATGAATAGGCAGAGCGGCTGTTTCCGCCGCGCAATAATGTTCGACGATCCCACACTAAGGTTCCTGGTGTGCTGGCGGGACCGCGATATTCAGTTTCATGACGATTGAGCTGGATTGCGCGCACGAAACTTGAGCGGCCCGAGCGGCAGCACCTGGACCTCGCGGCTCCCGCCGCCGCAGGTTGAAGATCAAGCTCAACACGGTCCGGGACCTTCGTCAGGGCACACGCCGCGACATAACGACCCCCTCCCAGAGCGATAGAATTACCACTTCTCTACCATGATGAGTGATCGCGCGTGTCGGCTAACCTAGTATTTAGCTGGCTGTGCGACGCTGCCCGCGAAGATGAACCATTCAGGCGGTTTGACCTTTCGCTGCCGCTCCACGGCATCGAGAGGGTTGGTCCGCCTCTTGCCAGGCATCCC
>CAWCQV010000030.1:0-12171 GCA_963797775.1 uncultured Alphaproteobacteria bacterium
TCCTGTCGGCAAAAATAGTGCGCCGGCAATCGGCGCGGATCAAGCCTTGCGCCGGGGAACGGCGGCGGTATCGTATCCGCCACGGCGGCTGCAACCTGGAAGGAAAGCGCGATGCGTCTTGGGATATTCATGATGCCGGTGCATCCGCCGACGCGCTCGTTCACCGACACGCTGGCCGAGGACGAGGAGAAGTCGCTCTACGCCGATGAGCTCGGCTTCGACGAATTATGGGTCGGCGAGCATTTCTCGGCGACCACCGAGCCGATCCCCTCGCCGCTAATGTTCATGGCGGCGCTGGCGCCGCGCACCAAGAACCTGAGCTTCGGCACCGCGGTAATTTGCTTGCCAAACCACGATCCGGTGAAAGTCGCGGCCGAAGTCGCGCAATTCGATCACATGACCCGCGGCCGCTTCATGCTCGGCGTCGGCCCGGGCGGGCTTTTGTCCGACTTCGAGCTGTTCGGCAATGCCGACCGCGGCGTGCGCACGCGCAAATTCGTCGAATCGATCAAGACGATCCAGCAGATCTGGGCGCAGGATCCGCCTTACGATTTTCCGGGCGAGTTCCGCAGCGTGAGCCTCAAAGAGGCGATCATCCCCAAGCTCGGCATCGGCTATATGCCAAAGCCGTTCCAGAAACCGGGCCCGCCGATCTCGACTTCGCTGTCGAGCCGCGATTCGCCGACCGCGCGCATCGCCGCAAAACAAGGCTGGGGCATCATCTCCGGCAATAATGTGCCGTCGAGCGCGATCGCGTCCCATTGGCAGACCTATTCGAAAGCGTGTCTGGAAATGGGCATATCGCCGAAGGGCGAAAACTGGCGCGTGGCGCGCAGCATCATGGTGGCGCCGAGCGACGCCGAGGCCCGCGACCGCATCCACAGCGAGCAAGGCTCCAACCGCTATTTCTACACTTACATGCGCGAGGTGCTCTCCCGGGTCGGCATCCTCTCGGTGCTCAAGCCCGACCCGAACATGTCGGACGACGAGGCCACCGTCGAAGCCATCACCGAAGGCTGCATGATCTACGGCTCGGCGAAGACATTTCTCGACAAGCTCGTCGCCTTCCGCGACACGGTCGGTCCGTTCGGCACCTTGCTGATGACCGGTCTCGACTGGAGCGGCCCGAACCGCGCCTGGGAGCGCGACTCGATGCGGCTATTGGCGCAAGAGGTGATGCCGAAATTCCGCCAGCACGTGATGGCGCAGGCGGCGGAGTAATGAGAATAAAGTTTGCCGGCGTGTCGATCCGCTATCCGAACCACTGCGGATGCTGGCTCACGGCGGTGACTGCGACAAGAAACAATAGCCCGCAGATGATGCCAACCTGACACGCGAAATAGGCGTTGTCCGTCATTGTCGACCCCTCAATCGCTCCATGAGGTTCCCGGCCATCGGCATTTTGCCGGGCGAAAAGTATAGAATTGGTGACCGGCGCGAGGCTTTTGGGCTCTACTTCGGTGCCTCGCCGGTATAGCGCAGCACGAACAGCCCCCATTTGTCGTCGTTCATGAAGATATTGCCGCGGGCGTCGACGGCGAGCTCCTCGCTCCAGTTGATCTCCGACGCATGCGCGCCGGATTGCGCCGGCATGTTGGGCCGCTCCGGCGGCATGAAATAGCCGACCTCCTTCGGCAGGCGCGGATCGCTGATGTCGAAGATGCGCAGCCCGGCATTGAACCAGGCGACGTCGATGAGCTTGCCCGGTTGCTCGATCGCCGGATTGTGGATTTCCTGGCTGGTATTGTGCGGGCCGAAGCGGCCGCCCTTGTCGCAGAAATCCTTGTACGGCGCGTCGGCCGGCGGCACCGGCGTCGGAAAGATCGAAATCAGCCGCGGATGCGCCGGGTTCGCGTTGTCGATCATGCCGGCGAAGTTGAAGCCGTCATCCTGGCATTTTTCCTTCTGCGCTTCCGAGCTGACATAGAGCAGGTTGCGATCCCACAGCGGCAGCACGGTATGGACCGACTGGGTGCCGACGCTGGCGAACGGCTCCGTGATATGCAGCTTGCCGATCAGTTTCGGATTGGTCGGGTCGGTCAGGTCGAGATTGACCACGTCGGGCGTATAGCGGCAGCGACGCCCATTTGCCGTCGGGGCTGACATTGACCGGCCCATGAAAGCCTTCCGGATAAGGCAATGCCGGCTCGCCGTCCTTCTGGCCGGGCTGCCACCATTTGCCGACCTCTTTCGGGTGCGCCGGATCGCTGACATCGAGGATCACCATGATGTTGCCGTTGAAGCCCGGATAGCTGGTCGAGAGATAAGCGTATTTGCCACCCGGATAGGAATTGCGATGCGCGCCGGTGACGCCGCCCATCCACGAGCCGACCTGCTTGGGATTTTCCGGATCGGAAATGTCCCACAATAGCATCGCCGGCAGCGGGTTCTTCTGCGGCCTAAAACTGTTCAGCGAAGTGATCATCAGATTGTCGTGTAAGGTCACTTGCGACGTGATGATGCTTTTGTCGTCGGTCTCGAAGGGAATGAATTTCACATAGCGCGGATTGGCCGGGTCGGTGACGTCGACGATGCTCCAGCCCTGATTGAAGGAATGGCCCGTGTAGAGATACCACTTGTCATTCGCGGTGTGCTTGATGGCGATCTTGAACGCGCCATAACGTCCGCCCAGCGCCGAGAACCCGATCTGCTTGACATTCTCGGCCTGCGCGCCGGGCGGGATCGGATCGGCCAGTGCGCTCTGCGGCGCGAGCGACGAACCTGTCGCCAAGACGCCAAGGCTTAAGGCCGCGAACTCTCTGAGTGTAAGACGCACGAATTCCTCCCGTCGCTTTAGCGATCGAATTTTTGCAGCATGGCGTCGCGAAAGAATTTTGGCAATTCGGCGAGATCGCCGTCGCCGTAATCGCCATCGACCGCCGCCGACAGCGACGCCAGCGTACCCGCCGCCAGCGGCATCGGCACGCCGGTGAGCGCGCCGGTCGCGACCGCCGACATGATGTCCTTACGCAGCGTGCGAATGTCCAGCGTCATGTCGCCACTGTTGCCCTTGAGCACCTCGGCCTTGCTCTTGAGCCAGCCGCACGCCGTGGCGCTCTCCTGCAACACGTCGACCATGAGATCGAGGGCAAGGCCTTGCTGCAGGCCGAGCGCGAGCGATTCCGCCACCGCCTGGATATAGGCGCCCAGCCCGAGATTGGCAGCGAGCTTCATCGCATAGCCACTGCCGTTTGGGCCCATATGGACGATGCGCCGGGTCAGCTTTTCCAGCACCGGCTTTGCGCGCTCGATATCCTCAGCCTTGCCGCCAACCATGGCGAACAGCGTGCCGGCCTGCACTTGCGGGATGGTGCCGAGCACCGGCGCCTCGATCAGCCGCGCGCCGCGCGCTTCGACCTGCGGCGCAAGCTCGCGGCCGGTCATCGGCTGCAGCGTGCTCATCTCGATGAACAGCTTGCCCTTGACGTCGCCTTCGAGGAACCCGGCCGGGCCAGTGAAAATCTTTCGCACGCCGTGGTCTTCGGTGATGCTGGAAATGACGATCTCGGCGACCGCGGCAACGCCGCGGGCATTGGCGGCGATGCGCAGCCCGTCCGCGGCCAGCGCCTCATTCGCTTTGGCGTTCTGGTCCCAGCCGGTCACGTCAAATCCCTGCTGGCGCAGGCGGCGGGATATTGCCGCGCCCATGCGGCCGAGCCCGACAATGCCAAGTTTCATAAATCCTCCCTATGCGTCGAACATTTGACGCATAATAACCGGCGTCAAGCTATAGCGAACAAGGATGTGCAGGTCTGCGGACGCTCAGCGCCGCAGCGCATGGCGGCGCATGTGCTTGATCAAGAGATCGGTTTGCGGCAAGGAATTGTTGCGGCGATAGACGAAGGCGATGGCGGATTTCGGCACCGCATTGGTCGCGAACTCCCGGTAGACGACGTTCGGGATGTTGATCTTGGTCATGGTCTGCGCAATGACGCCGATTCCGTAGCCCATGGCGACATAGGTCAGGATCGTCATCAGATCGTCGTCGCGCTTGACCACCCGGGGCGTGAAATGTCCGACCCCGGCGACGGCCTCGGAGTGGCCCCAGAATCCGACGTCGAGCTCCGGACCGGTATTGACGAACAGCTCGTCTTTCAGGCTTGCGGGATTGACGGTCTTGCGGCGCGCCAACGGATGCTTGCCCGGCAATGCCAGCACCATCGGCTGGCGGTAGACCTCGAACCCTTCGAGCCCGGCCGGATATTTGTGCGGGCTGCGAGTGAATCCGGCGTCGAGGTCCTTGCGCATAATTGCCTTGATCTGGTCCATCGGCACCAGCTTGCGCATATTGATCTCGATCGCCGGATTGGCGCGCTGAAACTCGGGAAGAGATTTCTGCAAAATTCCCGAGCAGACTGCCGTCGCCATGAAGCCGATGTCGATGCTGCCGACTTCGCCACGCTGCGCCTGCTGCGCGACGATCTTGGCCTCCTCGACCTGGCGGAGCACATGCTGCGCGCGCTCGAAAAACCGCAAGCCCGCCTGCGTCAGCGTCACGTGCGTATTGCCCTTGCGCTCGACCAATCGGACGCCGACGAGGCGTTCCAGCTTCTTGATCTGGTGCGTCAACGTCGGCGGCGTGATGTCGAGCCGATGCGCGGCGCGGGAAAAATGCTGCTCTTCCGCGAGCACCGCGAAATAGCGAAACAGCCGGGTTTCAATGTCAGCCATTCATTAGACGTCATCGAATGAACCGAAGGCGGCGCTATAATGACATACATATCGGCAATGTGAATGCTGACCGAATCTCTTCCCGACCTTTGTGTTGCTGTTGCTGGGTCACAAACGCCAACGAAGTTTTTCCAGCATATATGCGCGCGTGTCCAAATCTCTCATTTCAGCCGCCGATTGCGCCGGTTGATCACACCCCCTGGCGATATGCTTACGAGTTGTGCCACGCGCGCCGGCGGCATCCGGCGCTGCGGTATTTGACGACCCGTTGAAATGCGCAACGCTCCTGCAAGTGGAATTGCCGAATGATGGCGATCAAGACTCCCAACCCGACCGACAAGCATGTCGGCACGCGCATACGGATGCGCCGCCTGATGCTCGGCATGTCGCAGACCGCCTTGGCCGACGGCCTCGGCCTTACCTTCCAGCAGATCCAGAAATACGAGAAGGGCGTCAACCGGGTCGGCGCCAGCCGGTTGCAGCAGATCGCGCACATTCTCCGCGTGCCCGTCGAGTTCTTCTTCGAAGGCGCGCCCAGTGTCTCAGGCGCGAAAGCGGACGTCGCCGACGCGCCGTCGCTCGCCCATGTCTCGGAATTCCTGGCTACGCCCGACGGGCTGGCGCTGGTCGCCGGCTTCGTGAAAATCCGCTCGGCAAAGTTCGCCGTTCCATCGTCGAGCTGGTCAGCTACCTGGCGCAGAACCAGGACAAATAGTCGCCGCCCGACCGCGGCTTGACCGGCAGTGGCCGCAAGAACCGCGGCCCGGGTGCCTGCCTCTAATTCCCATCCACGGCTTGTTTATATTCAAGAACAGCGGCTTTTTCGCTGGAAGTCGCCGTTTGTCGCGTCGCGGCGGCGGACTTAAGATCGGTCGCGAGGGCTCTAAGTGACCTATTTCAACCCTGGACATGCGGACGATAATCCTTGTCTTCTGGGTTGGGTCGGGGAATAAATTCTTGCCGGGTGGGACGGAGGGACTTCGGTCGCGATGTGGGGACCGTGAACGCAGGGTCTAGGTCTGCGTCGAACAGCATTTGCGCCGGCTATGTTGGGGCTGTTGGGGATGAAGATTCTGATCGTCGACGATCACGCCTTGATCCGTGATGCGATGCAGGGCGTGCTGAAGAAACTGCAACGCGGCGTCGTGGTACTGGAAGCGGCCGACAGCCAGCAGGCGTTTGCCATCATTGCCGGCAACCCCGATATCGACCTGATTTTGCTCGACCTGACTTTGCCGGACCGCGACGGGCTGTCGGTGCTTACCGAATTGCGCGAGCAGTATCCGGCCATCTCGGTCGTCGTGCTGTCGGCGCTCCAAGATCGCGCCAATGTCCAGAAAGTGCTCGATCTCGGCGCCGCCGGCTTCATTCCGAAGTCGGCGCGGCGCGAGGTCATGCTGAGCGCGCTGCAGCTGGTTTTCGCCGGCAGCGTCTACATTCCTCCGGAGATTCTGGCGCCGGAAGGATTTGCCGAGGCGGCGCCGAGCCAGCCGTTTGAAAACCGACCGAGTGAAAACCGCGCGATCGTCTCGCTCGCCGATCTCGGCCTGTCGGAACGCCAGCAGGACGTTCTCGCGCTGATGATGCAAGGCAACAGCAACAAGGTCATTTGCCGCACGCTCAATCTCGCCGTGCCGACGGTCAAGAACCACGTCACAGCTATCTTGCGGGCGCTGAAAGTGTCCAACCGCACCGAGGCGGTGATCGCCGTTACCGAGTTGGGCTGGAAGCTGACGCCGAAGGCATGATGCTTTTGCTCAGGGCGAGGTCGCGTCGGGTCTCGACTTTTCCGCATCGGGCAGCTTGCGCACGACCGTTCGCGGCACCGGCTTGACCGCCTGATTGAACATGGCGCGCAGCGCCATCGGATTGACCGGCTTGTGCAGCAGGTGGAAACCTTTGACCTTCGCTTCGTGCAGCGTCGCCGGATCGGTATCGCCGCTGATGAGAAAAGCGGGAATTTGCGTCGACATTTCGCCGCGCAGCCATTCGATGGTCTCGATGCCGGTCCGGCCATTGGCCAGGTGATAATCCGAGATGATCAGGTCCGGCAGTTCGTCCTGCTCGGTCGCCGCCTTGAGCGCCTTGCTGTCGCTATCCGCGGTGATGACCCGGCAACCCCACTTGCGGAAAATTCCGCTCATGCCCTCGAGCACCAGCGGATCGTCGTCGATCACCAAGACGAGCTTGTCGTTCACCAGGCTCGGCTGGGCGCGCGGAACGATGGACGCCTCGATGGCGCGCTTGTCGGCCGGAGCGAGCGGCACGGAGACGGCAAACATGGAGCCCTTGCCCACTGTCGACTTGACCTCGATCGGGTGATCGAGAAGGCGGCAGAGCCGGTCGACGATGGCAAGCCCGAGACCGAGACCGGCACGCCGGTCGCGATCCGGCTCGCCCAGGCGATAGAATTCGCCGAATATCTTGTCGTGCTGATCGGGCGGAATGCCAATGCCAGAGTCCCACACCTCGATGCGCAGCTGATCGCCGCGCTTGCGGCAGCCGACCAGCACGCCGCCGCTGCGCGTATAGCGTAGCGCATTGGTGATCAGATTGAAGACGATCTGCTCCAGCAGAATGAAGTCGCTGCGCACCCAGGCGTCGCTCGGCAACGCCCGGAACGACAGCTTCTTCTCCCGCGCCGCGCCGGCAAAGGTGGTCTCGGCGTGAGCCAACAATTGCGCGACCGGGAAAACCGTGATGTTGACGGTGGTCGCGCCGGCATCAAGCTTGGAAATGTCGAGCAGCGCGCTGAACAGCTGGTTCATCGCGGAAAGCGCGTCCTCGATGCGGCTGATAATTTGACTGCGCTCAACGGCGCGCAACTTGCCGTGGAGCTGCGCGACGAAGAGACCCAAGGCATGGAGCGGCTGACGCAAGTCATGGCTGGCCGCAGCAATAAAGCGCGACTTAGCTTGATTGGCGGCTTCGAGCTGGCGGGTTCGCTCTTCGACTTTGCTTTCCAACCCGGCGTAGGATTCTTGCAGCCGGGCGGCCATGGCGTTGAATTGATCGCCCAGGGCTTCGAGTTCGTCGCCGGTATCGATCGAAAGACGCTGCCCGAGATCGCCGCTGCCGATGCGTGCGGCACCGTCGCGCAGAGCTTGAATCGGTACCACCATTCTCCGGGCCAAGAAAAGTCCGGCGAAAATGGCCAGCAGCAGGGCCACAAGAATTACGGCGCCTGATCGCAAAGCAGATTCGTACAGCGGGGCGTAGGCCTCTTCTAGCGGCAACTCGGCAAAGACGAACCATCCAGGCGGCGTCACCTTGGCATAGGCGCTCAAGACGCTCCGGCCGGCAATGTCGACACCCTGCAAAGGTTGGTCTGGCAAGCCGTTCGAGTCGGCCACGCGTGCCGCTTGAACTTGCGCAAGACCAGACATGTCGGTCTTCCGCAGCACCTGGCTGATATCAGGATGAGCGATCAGCCGTCTTGCTTCGTCAACAACATAAGCCTGACCGTGCTTGCCGACCTTTATTTGCGATACGACATCCCAAATGAACGTGAGATTCACTTGTCCAACGATAACGCCGAATTCCGGTCGAACGCCGGCCATGGCAATCGTCATATACGGTTGCGACTCGTCGATGAAATAAACAGGTCCGTAGTAAACTTTGTTGGCCATCGCCTGAATGAACGCAGATTCTTGCGAATGATCAGAATGGCTTGCGATGACATCCGGTGCTTCTCGAGACATGCGGTATTGTTCTCGTCCCATAGCATCGAGCTGCACGAGTTCGGTCAGCGCTGGCACTTGGTGGAACAGGCGAACCGCGTCAAACTGCCATTCATCCAATGTGCTGTCGCTCAAGGACAGTTGGGTTTCCCACACCAATTCGGCCGTGATGTCGTTGAGGAATTGGCCGATCTTATCCGCTGCGGATTTTGCCTGCTCGCGTTGAATGCGAACCAGAAGGTCTTGCTGCTCGTGATAGGAGAACCAGATATCGGACACGCCATTGATCGCTAAAGCGAGACTGACGATGGCGACGAACATCACGACATATTTTCGAAACAGGCCGCCACGCGCGGGCGGTGGCCTAACAGTGTCCGCTTCCGGCTTGCCTGGAACCCGATTCATCTGTTCATCGGTTGAAATAGGTTTGATCCCGGACGCATCCGAGACGGTGTCGCCTCCATTTGGCGAGAAATCAAGCATTTCAATCGGCGCGTGTGCCCAGGCGCCTCCCTGCCGGACATCATATCAGCCCGCAGCGGTGGAGGAAGGAGCGTAAGACAGGCAAAATGCGACAGAATGCTGCTTTGTCACTGCCCAAGTAGGTGCAATTCTCGCTGTTGCTGGGCGCTCGCCCGGCAATAGCACTATTGTGGAGGTCCGACTTTCGAGGCCTTTGTGTACGGATAGAGCGATGGACCCTAAGCGGCGCGCGTTCGTAGCCACATTGAGTGCTGCGTTGGCAATGCGCTCAATCCCGACAAACGCGCAGCAGGCGACCCATTTGCGCACTGTCGGGGTGCTCATGGGATTGTCGGATGACAAGGAGACTCAAGCTCGCGCCAAAGCCATCGAGCAAGGTCTCGCAAAAAAGGGATGGATCGTCGGCCAAAACCTCCGCATCGAATATCGATACGCAGCAGGCGACGCTGAACGCACAGTTAGCTTATCAAAGGAGTTGGTCGCGCTTCAGCCGGATGTGATAGTCGGCCATAGCACGCCAGTTGTTGCAGCACTTCACCAAGCTACCCGGACTATTCCGATCGTATTCGTTGTTGTTGCCGACCCTGTCGGCAGTGGCTTCGTTTCTAGCATCGCGCGGCCGGGCGGCAACATCACGGGATTTTCGGTTTTACAGCCTACGATTACCGGCAAATATATATCGATACTGAGAGAGCTGAAATCGCAGCTCACGCGCGTTGCCATCATGTACAATCCGGACTTTGTCCCCAGCGGTGGGGCGTACTACATGCCTGGCTTTATGGAATCAGCTAAAGAGTTCAATGTCACTCCGATCGAAACTAAAGTCCACACATCGAGTGAAATCGAAACGGCAATGGCCGACCTCGGTGCGATGCCCGGCAGTGCGCTCATTGTAATGCCAGATAACTTTACCACGGTTAATCGCCAAATTATCATCTCTCTGGCGGCTCAATGGCGCATTCCAGCGATCTATTCGTACCGCTATTTCGCCGATGAGGGCGGCTTATTATCCTACGGAGTTGATGTCCTAGATTTGTTCAGACGGGCACCCGATTATGTGGATCGCATCCTGCAGGGCGAGAAGCCCGCGGACCTTCCCGTGCAGGCGCCCAGGAAATTCGAACTTGTCATCAATTTGAAGGCGGCCCGTGCCATTGGACTCGTCGTACCACGAATTCTTCTTGCAGGCGCCGACGCGTTGATAGAGTAAAGCACATTCAATTTATCGGCGCGGCAAGTGGAATTTTCCAATTATCTACGCTCAGGGAGTTGGAACAGCGCGTTGCACAAACTGGGGTATGAGCCAGGACGGAGTCAAAAATGTAGGTTTACTGATTGCGGCGACTCCCAGAAGGATCGTTAACATACCCATTGTGGCCGTCCATGTCAGCTCTTCACCCATTAACGTGAAGCCAATCAGTACTCCGACTGCCGGCTTGAGGTAGCTAACACTCGTAGTACCCATGCTGCCGATCGTTCGGAGCAAGCGGAAATAGATCACAGATCTAAGGGCGGTCGCGACAACAGCATTGAAAAGCAAGGCGGCAATGGAGCCTGCCGACGGCGTAGAGTGCAGTGGCGCCTCGACAACGAAACAAAGTGGCACAAGAATAACTGCGCCGCACGTAAGAGTTCCCGCCGCCGCCAGTTCTGGGGCCACATCGTTAAGTCGTCGCCCTTGAATCGCGGCAACGGCGGATGACACGCTCGCCAAAATAATGGCCGCTTGTCCAAGTGTGCTTTGTCCAAGACCGGTCAGTGAACTTGCTCCCGCGATCAAAACAACTCCTGACAAACCAGCCGACACGCCGACCAACCGACCTGGAGTCAACGACTCGTGTCGGGTCCAAAGTAGGCTGACCACGCACACGAACAGCGGCGTCGTTGAATTCAGTATTGCCGCAAGGGCGCTATTCACTGTCGTTTGTCCATACGCTATGAGCGTGTACGGAATGACACACGAGATGAAACCTTGGATGAATAAACGCCGGATGCAACTCACAGGTATCGATAGTTTGGTCCTCGACGTGAAGACAACGACCCAAAGCACAATTGCAGCAAATAATACGCGCGCCGCGACACCCGTCAGTGGCGGGATTGTTGTCTGAGAGATTTTCGTAAGCGCGTAAGGTATTCCTAAAAGGATTCCGAGCAGGACGAGCAAGACATAGTCCACCGGGCTGGCGGTCCTGCTATTTTCGCCCATCTGCTGACTCAATCGCCAGGTTGCAAAACTGACGCGTCGACCAGCACAGCGCGGAACGTCTCGGCGTTCACCGGTTTGTGCAAGAGCCGATATCCGCCAGTGCCATCGTCGCACTGCGGTGAGGTCGCATCTCCACTAATAAGAAGTGCTGGAATCTCGAACGCGCCGCGCAGCATTTCAATGGCATCTACGCCGGTCGCCCCCTGTGGAAGGCGATAGTCACAGACGATCAAATCGGGCCGCTGGCCGATTTTGGAAAGCTTCGTCATCGCTTCACCGTAGGATTCGGCAGCTATGACCCGGCAGCCCCACGAACGCAGCAGGCCCGTAGTCGCCTCAAGGACAAGAGGATCGTCTTCGATCACAACAACGAGTTTGCTGGCGCGTGGTGATTTCATGTGGCAATCCGGCAACTTTGCACAATCAATGTTCTACTTCGCGTTGAAAATAAAGCGATCGTAAGTCGCGAACAGCTCGTACCTTCGTCTCGCATTCAAGCGCGCAAGTCCCGAGACTTCAGCGCAGTGGAAAAAGCTTCTGTTTCATTGCGGACCGTTGGGCGCCTCTTAGGCTGGGAATGCAGTTAAAGAGTGACTGACAGCAACGGAGATTATCGATGACCAAGATTAAGCTGGGGGACAAAGTTATCCGCGACACCGCTACTGCGAATCAAGGCAAGGTACGTCTCGGTGACGAGGCCCCGGTGTTCCGTCCTGCCATTCGCGCCGGCGATAAAGCGGTCCGTGACACAGCAACCGTGAACCAAGGCAAAGTCCGCCTCGGCGACGAAGCCCCGGCGTTCCGTCCTGCCATTCGCGCCGGCGATAAAGCTGTCCGTGACACAGCAACCGTGAACCAAGGCAAAGTCCGCCTCGGCGACGAAGCCCCGGCGTTCCATCCTGCCATTCGCGCCGGCGACAAGGCGGTTCGTGACACCGCAACCGTGAACCAAGGCAAGGTTCGCCTCGGAGATGAAGCCCCAGTTTTCGCTCCGAAGAAATAACGGACTCTCGCCCATGGGAACGCTATCCGCCTCCGGTCGGCTGACGTTCCGAATGATTGTTTGCCCGCGGGAATGCAATGCGCTCCCGCGGACAAATGACTTTGTACCGACGTCATCCGAAGAAACCC
>CAWCQV010000031.1:0-99244 GCA_963797775.1 uncultured Alphaproteobacteria bacterium
TAATGCATTTAGTTTGGTGCATATCCTGAGTTTTTGAAGTAGTTGGCGCATTCGGTTTTGGTGAAGGCGCCGAGAAGCTCGCCGATGGCGGCGCAGACGGTTTCGACCGTTCGCGCGGCGGCTTTACGGAGCAGATGCTTGAGCTTGGCGAACACCTGTTCGATCGGGTTCAGGTCGGGCGAGTATTTCGGCAGCAGGAACAGCTTGGCACCGGCTGAGCGAATGAGTTGGCGTATGATCTTGCCCCGGTGGCTGCCGAGATTGTCCATGATGACGATGTCGCCGAGCCGTAGGGTAGGCAGCAGAACCTTCTCGACATAGGTGGCGAAGCTTTCGCCGTCGATCGGGCCTTCGAGCAGCCAGGGCGCGGTGATCCGGTCGTGCCGCAGCGCGGCCAGGAACGTCATTGTCTTCCAGCGCCCGTCCGGGACCTTGCCGATCAGGCGGCTGCCCCGCGGTGCCCAGCCACGCAGCGATGCCATGTTGGTCCTGGTCCAGGTCTCGTCGATGAAGACCAAGCGGGCAGGATCAACGCGGTCCTGGTACTTGATCCATTGCGCCCGCCGGCGGGCGACGTCAGGACGGTCGCGTTCGCCAGCCACCACGCTTTCCTACTGCTCTGGGCTACAGCGTAATGCATTTAGTTTGGTGCATATCCTGAGTTTTTGAAGTAGTTGGCGCATTCGGTTTTGGTGAAGGCGCCGAGAAGCTCGCCGATGGCGGCGCAGACGGTTTCGACCGTTCGCGCGGCGGCTTTACGGAGCAGATGCTTGAGCTTGGCGAACACCTGTTCGATCGGGTTCAGGTCGGGCGAGTATTTCGGCAGCAGGAACAGCTTGGCACCGGCTGAGCGAATGAGTTGGCGTATGATCTTGCCCCGGTGGCTGCCGAGATTGTCCATGATGACGATGTCGCCGAGCCGTAGGGTAGGCAGCAGAACCTTCTCGACATAGGTGGCGAAGCTTTCGCCGTCGATCGGGCCTTCGAGCAGCCAGGGCGCGGTGATCCGGTCGTGCCGCAGCGCGGCCAGGAACGTCATTGTCTTCCAGCGCCCGTCCGGGACCTTGCCGATCAGGCGGCTGCCCCGCGGTGCCCAGCCACGCAGCGATGCCATGTTGGTCCTGGTCCAGGTCTCGTCGATGAAGACCAAGCGGGCAGGATCAACGCGGTCCTGGTACTTGATCCATTGCGCCCGCCGGCGGGCGACGTCAGGACGGTCGCGTTCGCCAGCCACCACGCTTTCCTAAGAAACGGCCACCGGCGCTATTGGCTGGAGGACGAAGCCGAAGGCCTTGGCACGCCGATGCAAATTGTCGATGACCCGCGCACGATAACGAATCTCGTAGGAGGACGCACCCGGGTCGACGTAGTCCATCCCATGGCGCAGGGCGTTATAGAAGAGAACTGCGATCTTGCGCGCTGTCGCGGTGATCGCCTTGACCTTCCCGATGCGGGCAGAAAGCCTCCGGTAGAAGGCACCCAGGGCAGTGTCGGTTCGTCCGATCGTCACCGCGGCGAGCCTCAGGAGCGCCGCGGACCGGCTCCCCGAGCGGCGCGTGCGCGACGAGAGTACCTTACCACCAGAGATCTTGTTGCTCGGCGCCAGGCAAAGCCAGGAGGTAAAGTGCTTTGCGCTCGGCCAGGCAGAGAGGTCGTCGCCGCACTCGGCGATCAATTTGAGCGCGAGGTATGGGCCGAGGCCGTTGATCTGCGTCAGGTCCTTGCCGAGCAGCGCAAAGAGCGCCGCGCGAACATCGAACTCGGGGCCGTTCGGTTGCCGGCGCATGCCCCGACGCGGTGACGGCAACGGACCGACCTCACGGCCGCGGCGGAAGCTGAGTTGCTTCAGGACGGCCTCGATTCGGGCGTCACAGGCCAATGCCTTTTCCTGGTATGCATCATAGAGAGCGAGCGCTTGCTCGAGCGCGAATACGTGCTCGGCACGATAATGCCCGGTGAGCGCCTTCTCGATCGTCTCGACAGTGGCGTGGCAGCGCGTGTCACGCAAAAGTGCCAGCACTGCTGGATCACGCTCGCCCGCAAGGATCGCGCGGATAATCCGCAGCCCGGTCGCGCCGGTGATGTCGGCAACGACGTGGTGGAGCTGCAAATTCATCTCGGTCAGCGCCTTTTGCATGTGCTGGATGTGCGAGGCCGCGTACTCGAGCAGACGCTCACGCTGGCGCAGGTAGGCGCGCAGTTCAACGATCTCCCCCTTGGGGCGGAAGCTGGCACGCAGCAAACCATGAGAATGGAGCCGCTGCAGCCACTGTGCGTCGATGACGTCCGTCTTGCGCCCGGGCACATGCTTGACATCGCGTGCATTGACGAGGAACACCACAAAGCCGCGCGCCTCGAGGAGCTCGAAGACCGGGATCCAGTAGACACTGGTCAACTCCATAACGACTGTCTCAACGCCGCATTCTGCGAACCAATCCACTAGCCGGTGCAAATCCGTCGTGAAGGTGCCGAAGCTGCGCACTGGCTCGGCTGTGCGCTCTGGCCCCACAGCCGCCACATGCATCCTCGCCCCGATATCGATTGCAGCCGCGTTCGGATGCACCATCGGCAGTGCATGTCGAATTTTGTTGTCGCCCGCTTCATTCCGTCTCATCACCAACCCTCCTGTTACGGGACGGAAGGGCTGGGCTGCGCTGTCGTTCAATTTCCTAACACGGGATCGCCGAACGGCGTCGCCACTTTCAAGCCCGCAACAGCCCATGGACCATGTTTTTTTACGGGGTCACTCGCCACCAAAAAGCACTCGGCCGCTCCCTTCCAGGTGCACGATAGAGCCCCAAAGTTTCTACGCCCACAGGGGCGACGCCGTCCCAGATCGTTTTTTTGAAGCTCAGCTTCTCGTCGTGGACAAAGCTCCAGACCGAGCGGTAGTCAACCTTCAGACCGCGCGCGGCGAGTTCGCCCACCAGCCCGAGCAGTGTGAAGTCCTTCTCCTTGATCCGCGCCAGCAGCCATGTGCGGTGCTCGCCCGCTATCGCGCGGGGCTTGTAGCCGCCGATCTTGCTCGGCGCCACGCTGCCGGTGTTGCGCAAACGCTCCACCCACCGGATCGCCGTGCTGACGCCGACGCCAAACTGCGCCGCTGCCCGATGACACGAAAGGCCACCGCTCTCAACCGCTGCCACAACTCGTTCGCGAAGATCAATGGAATAGGCTCGACCCATCGGATGCTGGCCTCCAGCCCAGCCAGCATCTTGAATCAGAAACCAACTGATTTGGGAAATCCTAAATCAATTCAGGGTAATGTCATGCCGCTTTAGCGCGGGTGAGGACTGCTCAGGCGCGTTTCGGATTGAGCGCGCGCAATCCGTAAAAGCCGCACAGCGCGGTTTCGATATCGGCGGGAAAAAACGGCTTTTTGAGAAAGCCCGCTCCTGCGGCCCGCGCCCGTTCGGCGATGGTTTCATCCTGCGTCGATGTCATGAGCACCACGCTGGCGCGGCGCTTCTCGCGCTTGAACTCGGCGAGCGTTTCGAGCCCCGAGAAACCCGGCATGTTGTAATCGAGGAAAACGATATCAAAGCCGCCGTCGTGCACCAGTTTGAGCGCGGCAAGGCCCTCCTCCGCCTCGCTGACTTCGAGCGGAAAACGCGTTGCGGCAAGTGTCTTGCGCACGATCGACCGCATCGTCGCCGAATCGTCGACCACCAGCACGCGGCTCGGCAGCCGCACCCGGATCGAGCGCTCCAGCAGCCACCGCGCCTGTTCCGGCCGCACTGGCATGCCGGCGAGACCGTCGGCATCGAATGCCTCGACGGCGGCGCCGGTCGCCAGATGCACCGTGAATGGCGGTTTGGCCGTCGCGCACGCAGCGGAAATTATGGCTGTCATTTCCTTCGCCAGCAGCGCCGCATCGAGATAGGCGAGATCGATGCCGTCCACTCTACTGGCGACAAGACGCTTGGCGCCGGCGGCGTCGGCGGCTTCAAGAACTTCGATCGGTATTGATGAAATCGATGCCGCCTGCCGAAACAGATCCGGCAAGTCGGACCGCGTTACCACCAATATCCGCAGGGATAATAATTGGTCGGTCATGCAATTCCGCCAGCCTGTTATGAGCTTCCGCTGTCGCGGCAAACAACTCCGGATTCCGGACCATCGTTGCGGCGGGGGCGCCGCGCGGCTCAGGTTCGGCCAAAGCCGGACGCGAGCCAAAAACATCATTTCATACCAGGTCCGCAAAACAAACCGGAAAGCCCGCACGACCGATATGGACCTTGCGATCGGATCGCGGCGGGCTTAGGCATTGGTGCGATGAAAGCTGCTCTTCTCCCGGATCGGGGCGTAGTCAAGATTGCCGGCGACGGTGCGCGCAATTTTCTCCACGGCCTCGTCACGGCCGATATTCTTAACCTGGCGACCGGAATGGCGCGCTTTTGTGCGCTACTGACGCCGCAAGGCAAAATCATTGCCGACTTCATTGTGGTCGAAGCGCCGGCTGCGGACGGCGGCGGCTTTTTTCTCGACACACCGCGTGGGCGCTGCGCGATGCTCGTCGAGAGACTCAATCTCTACAAATTGCGCGCCAAGGTCATGATCGAAGATTTGTCGGACGTGCTCGGCGTGCTCGCGGCATGGAACGGAGGATGGAACGGCAGCGGCGCGACCAAATACGGGCTGAGCTACACCGACCCACGGCTGCCGGCGCTTGGGCTTCGCGTGATGGTACCGCCGCATCTTGCCGGGGCTGGCGCGGCCGATCTTGGTGCGGTTGTCGTTGCGGCGAGCGACTACGAAGCACATCGCATCGCGCTCGGCGTACCGCAAGGCGGCGTCGATTTCCAATACGGCGATGCTTTCCCGCACGAATCCGACATGGATCAGCTCGGCGGCGTCGATTTCGCCAAAGGCTGCTATGTCGGCCAGGAAGTGGTGTCGCGGATCGAGCATCGCGGCATCGCGCGCACGCGCGCCGTGCCGGTCCGCTTTGACGGCACCGCCCCGCAAGCCGGAGTAGCGATCATGGCCGGCGAACGCACGGTCGGCGTCATGGGCTCGGCGACGACTTCGGCGACGGGCGGACGGGGATTAGCGTTGCTGCGTCTCGACCGCGTCGCCGAGGCGTTGTCGCACGACGAACCGCTCACCGGCGGCGGCGTGCCGCTCCATCTCGTCAAGCCGGACTGGGCGCGCTTTGCTTTTCCGGGCGAGTCCAAAGCCGCCGCAAGCGTCACCAAGGCCGCCGAATGACCGCGCCTTCGCCTTCTTCCGGCATCCAGCGTTGCCCATGGCCGAAAGACGATCCGCTTTACGTCGCCTATCACGATGACGAATGGGGCGTGCCGGAATACGACGACCGCGCGCTCTACGAAAAGCTCGTGCTCGATGGCTTTCAGGCCGGCCTGTCCTGGATCACGATCTTGCGCAAACGTGAGAATTTCCGCCGCGCCTTCGACAGCTTCGTACCGGAGAAAATCGCACGCTATCGGCCGAACAAGATCGAACGGCTGATGGGCGACGCCGGCATCGTGCGCAATCGCGCCAAGATCGAAGGCGCGGTGCTTTCGGCGCGCGCCTGGCTCGACGTAATGGACAAGGGTCCCGGCTTTTCCAAGCTGCTTTGGGATTTCGTCGACGGCAAGCCGAAGATCAACCGCTACCGCACCACGGGCCAGGTGCCCGCCGAGACCGCGATCTCGCGCGCCATGTCGAAGGAATTGGCGCAGCGCGGCTTCAAATTCTGCGGGCCGACCATCGTTTACGCCTTCATGCAGGCCGTCGGCATGGTCAACGATCATCTCATCACTTGCCATCGCCATGAGGCGGTGCAAAAACTCGGCAAGAACATCTGACCGCGTGGGACGCCGCCCGCGCCCGCGGTCGGTCTACCCCTTGCATCCGTTCGGGGGCGGCAAAAACCGGCGCATGCTTCGCCGCAAGCAAGCCGTCATCGAGGGAGATCAATGATGCAAAAGAGCGTCGATCGAATCTTGATTACGCATGTCGGCAGCCTGCCGCGCGGGCAGGAGCTCAATGATCTCCTGATCGCCGACGAGGCCGGCGAAAAAGTCGACAAGGCCAAGATCGCCGACATGGTGGAGCAGCGCGTCGCCCACGTGCTGGAAAAGCAGTGCGAGGCCGGTGTCGACATCGCCAATGACGGCGAGCAGGGCCGCGTCGGATTTCAGACCTACGTGCCCCAGCGCATGGCGGGCTTCGGCGGCGAATCCAAGCGTCCCTACGGCCAGGAATGGATCCGCTTTCCGCTGTTTGCGCAAAAATTCATGGCGCGGCTGCCGAAGACCGGCAAGGTGTTCGGGTGCCCCGAATGCGTTGGCGAGCTTAAATACCGGGACAAGGACGCGATCCAGAAGGAAGTGTCGCGGTTCAAGCGGCTCGCTGCCGCGGTGAAGCCGCCGTTCACAGAATTGTTCTTCGCCGAGCCGTCGCCCGGCATCATCGCGACGACCATGCTGAACGCCTATTACTCGAGCGATGAAGCCTATCTCGATGCCATCGCGCGCGAGATGAACTACGAATACAAGGCCGTGGTCGATGCCGGCTTCGTCCTTCAGATCGACGCGCCTGACCTCGCCATGGAGCGCGTGCTCTTGTTCCAGGACAAGACCGACAAGGAATATGTCGGCATTGTCGAGCAACACATCGCGGCGCTAAACAAGGCACTCGCCGGCATTCCGCGCGACCGCGTGCGTCTGCACATCTGCTGGGGCAACTGGGAAGGGCCGCACATTTTCGACATCGGCCTCGAACCCCTGTTGCCGGCATTCTACAAGGCAAATGTCGGCGGTCTTTCCATCGAGTTCGCCAATGCGCGCCGGCAGCATGAATACGCCGCGCTGCGCAAGCACAAGCTACCCGACCAGATGGTGCTTTTGCCGGGCGTCATCGACACCAAGAGCAATGTGGTCGAGCATCCGGAGGTCGTTGCGCAGAGAATAGAGACGGCGGTCGCCGCAGTCGGCGACCGCGAGCGCGTCATCGCGAGCTGCGACTGCGGCTTCGGCACTTTTGCCGGCTGGGAATGGGTCGCCGAAGACGTGGTGTGGTTGAAGCTTAACGCCTCCCGCCAGGGCGCCGACATCGCCACCGCGCGGCTGTGGGGCAGGAAGGCCGCGTGAGCGCCCGGCCGAGCCGCTTGCACTGATGTCGTCTTCGGTGTCCGTGCAAGCTTGCGGGGGAAACCGATTGATCGCGAGTAAGCTTGCGATCAATCGAGAGGGAGGTAATTTCGCGGCGATGCGCGCTGCATCGCTGTCACCCCTCTCCCCGTCCCTCCCCCACAAGGGGGCAGGGAGCACAATGCTGCTCCGCCGTGCAAACTAAGCGTCCGATGGCGAAACGGATCGTCCGCGCATCGCGCTCGCCGCGCGCCTGGCAACGGATGCTGTCGGGGCGCCGGCTCGATCTGCTCGATCCCTCCCCGCTCGACATCGAGATCGAAGACATCGCGCACGGGCTTGCTCGCGTGGCACGCTGGAACGGACAAACCGGCGGCGCGCACATTTATTCGGTCGCGCAACACTGCCTTCTGGTCGAAGCCCTGGCGCGCGCGCGCGTGCCGCGGCTAGACCGCAACCGTCGTCTTGCGGTGCTGCTGCACGATGCGCCGGAATACGTTATCGGCGACATGATCTCGCCGTTCAAGGCGGTGATCGGCGACGCCTATAAGGCGGTCGAGCGGCGGCTTCTCACTGCGATCCACTTGCGCTTCGGCTTGCCGGCACGGTCGGCGCCGGACCTGGAGGATTTGATCAAGGCCGCCGACCGCCAAGCCGCTTATCTCGAGGCGACGCGGCTTGCCGGCTTTGATGCTGCGGAGGCACGGCGGTTTTTTGGCCGCCCGCCGATATTCTCGGCGGCGCTGGAACGCGATTACCTCAAGCCCTGGCCGGCCGAAACGGCGCAAGCGCGCTATTACGAGCGGTTCGAGAAACTTGCCGACGCGTAAATGAAAACGTCACACTTGCGCCGCGCGGCATACTTATATGAATAAGACAACCGGCATCGTTCCGATTCCATGATTCATGTCTGCTCGCTGGCGCGTCTGCAAGAAACCGTCGAGGATACCGGTGCGCGCCATGTCGTGTCGCTGCTCGGCGACGAGGCGCGCGTCGAGTGCCCGAGCTCCGTCGCGCCGGAGAACCATCTCTGGTTGCGCCTGCACGACATCTCCGCTCCGCTCGATGGCTATATCGTGCCGGGCGAGCAACATGTCGCCGATCTCATCAGCTTCGTGCGGGCTTGGGACCGGCGCGCGCCGCTCGTGGTCCACTGCTTCGCCGGCATCAGCCGTTCCACCGCAAGCGCGTTCGCGGCCGTCTGCGCACTCAACCCGCGGCGTGACGAAGGCGGCATCGCCCAGGCACTGCGGCGCGCCTCGCCGACGGCGACGCCGAATATTCGCATCGTGTCGCTCGCGGATCGCTTGCTCAATCGCGAGGGCCGCATGATTGCCGCGATCGAAACGATTGGCCGCGGCGTTCTCGCTGCGGAAGCGACGCCGTTCCGGCTCGAATTGGATTAAGAAGCTTTTACTCGGCCAAGGACGGCCGCAGCAGCGGGCGCCTGCTCGCGATCGGGGTCGCCGCCGGCCGCGGCTCGACGCGCCTGGTGAGGAGTTCGCTGCGCGGATTGCGCTGGTAGAAGTCGCAATAGGCGAACCCCAGCCCGGCAATCGAACCGCGGAAGCTCCGATAACTGAGCTTCTCCACCCTAAAGCACGGCGTGATCGGCAAGCCCGACAGATGCGCGCACATCGAGCCGCCATCAACCCTTAGCGTTCCGGCCGGCAAGGTTGCGAACCGGGTCTGGCCCTGGCCGCGAAATCTGATGGTGCCGACCACGGAGCCGTCGGGGAAAATCCGTCCGCTTCCGGCGGTGCCTTCGAAACAGTTATAGGAGAACTGCTTGCCCACCACGAAGGCGCGGGCTTGCTCCGGATTAAGGTCCTCGGCGAGGGTCAGGCTTGTGCCCAAAATTGCGACCCCCAGCACGCACGCACAACCAACAACTACGCGCCGCAACATTGACGACTCCGCTCTCGACTTAAGGGCGATGTTATCAAGACTTCTTAACCGTCTCCTTACCATAGCGCCCCCGCAAGATCGCCGAGATTCCTGGCAAAATTCTGCAGCCTTTACCCGATTTTTACCACAATCCGTCCGCGCACCCGCCCCTCCACGATACGCTGCCCCGCGGCGATCACGTCGGCGAGCCCGATTTCATTTGTCATAACTGCAATCTTCGACCGGTCGAGATCGGTCGCGAGACGGCGCCACGCCTCTTGTCGCAGCGGCAACGGACACATGACGGAGTCGATGCCCAGAAGCGAGACGGCGCGTAGAATGAACGGCGCGACCGAGCCCGGCAAGTCCATCCCGCCGGCCAGTCCACAGGCGGTAACGGCGCCGCCATACCTGGTCATCGACAGCACGTTGGCAAGCGTCGTCGAGCCGACAGAATCGATGCCGCCGGCCCAACGCTCTTTGGCGAGCGGCCGCGCCGGACCGGCCAGTTCCTTGCGCTCGATCACCTCGGCGGCGCCGAGCTCTTTGAGATAGCCTGCCTCGTCCGGCCGGCCGGTCGAGGCGACGACCGCATAGCCGAGCTTGGCAAGGAGCGCGATCGCGACCGAGCCGACGCCGCCCGCCGCGCCCGTCACAACCATTTGGCCGCGCGCCGGCGTCAGGCCGGCGCGCTCCAACGCCATGACCGCGAGCATCGCGGTATAGCCGGCGGTGCCGATTGCCATGGCGTCGCGCGCCGTCATGCCCGGCGGCAGCCGCACCAGCCAGTCGCCGTTGACGCGCGCCTTTTCCGCGTAGGCGCCAAGATGCGTCTCGCCGAGGCCCCAGCCGTTGAGGATGACCTTGTCGCCGGGCTTCCAGTTTGGATGTGACGACGATTCCACCGTGCCGGCGAAATCGACTCCGGCGATCATCGGGAAGCGGCGCACCACCGGCGCCTTGCCGGTGATCGCGAGACCGTCCTTGTAATTCACCGTCGAGTATTCGACCCGGACGGTGACGTCGCCTTCCATCAGATCTTTTTCATCGAACTCGGTCAGCCGTACCGTTTGCCCGGCGTCCGCTTTGTCGATAACGATGGCCTTAAACGTGCCCATGCCAATGCTCCAGACCGTAATCTGTCACACCCGAGCATAGCCGTTCAAGGAACGAAGGCGCGTCGCTTGCTTATTGCACGACGTATCTATTCAGCAGGCACGATGGCCATGCGCGCAACCGGCTGCTCCACGATCGGCATATTGATCAGCGCCGAAAGCACGCCGAATAGGATCGCGAGGTACCATACCGCGTTGTAGGAACCGGTGCGGTCGAAGACGAGACCGCCGAGCCAGACGCCGAGGAAGCCGCCGACCTGGTGGCTGAAAAAGGCGAAGCCCGCCAGCGTTGCCAGCCACCGCGTACCGAACATCACGGCGATGATGCCGTTGGTCGGCGGCACGGTGGAGAGCCACATGAAGCCCATCACCGCGCCAAAGGCGATGCAGGTCACCGGCGTAACCGGGAACGCGATGAAGGCGAAAATCGCCATGGCACGGCCGAAATAGATGGTCGACAGCAGGTAGCGCTTCGGCATGCGGTCGCCGAGCCAGCCGGAAAACACGGAGCCGACAAGGTTGAACAACCCGATGGTCGCCAGCGTCCAGCCGCCGACTTCCGCCGAGAGGCCGCGATCGACGAGATAAGCCGGCAGGTGCACCGTGATGAACTGCAGCTGAAAGCCGCAGGTGAAGAAGCCGAGCACCAGGAGAAGATAGGAGCGGTGCGCGAAGGCTTCGGACAATGCGTGTCGCAGCGACTGCGATTGACCCTCATGCGTGGCGTGCGAAGGCCGCGTCGCCAGAGCGAGCGACAGCGGCAGCACTGTGAGCATGCTCGCGGCGAAGATCACCAGCGTCAGCTGCCAGCCGAAATGATCCATCAACACCACGGCGACCGGAGAATAGAGGAATTGCCCGAAGGATCCGGCGGCGGTGCCGAAGCCGAAAGCGCGCGAGCGCCATTCCTTCGGCACGATTTTGCCGAGCGCCGCCAGCACCACCGGGAACGAGCAGCCGGCCAGGCCAAATCCGACGAGCACGCCCGCCGACGCATCGAGCACCGGCGCGCTCTCGGAATGCGCCATCAGCGCGAGCCCGAGACCGTAGAGCAGCGCGCCGACGCACAGCACCCGGATGGTGCCGAAGCGGTCGGCAATGATGCCACCGAGCGGCTGGCCGACCCCCCACAACAGATTTTGCAACGCCAGCGCAAAGGCGAATACGTCGCGGCCCCAGTGATGAGCGGTCGACATCGGCGTCAGAAAAAAGCCGAACGTCGAGCGTGGCCCGAAGGCGATGATCGCGATCAGACAACCTGAACCGATGACCAGCGACGGCGTGCGCCAACTGTCAGGTTGTTTCGAATAGATCGTCATGTCGCCCGGGAGGCTGGAGATTTAAAAAGTCGCGCAGCATAGAGCCTTGCCGCAGATCGCCCAAACGAAAATTGCGGTCAGCGGATCGTGCGGCGCATGGCTGACCTGCACATTGCCGCATGGAATAAAGCGCCGTTTGCCATGCGCGCCGGCAGCGATTATGGATTTTCGATCCGGTTTCACGCATCACTGCCGTGCCTCACGCCATGTCGCTGTTCTGCGCCGATGCCTTTATATCCCCGCTCGAAATCGAAACGGCCGTCATGCGCGCGCTTGCGGAGGATCTGGGACGCGCCGGCGATATCACGTCGATTGCCACGGTTCCGGAAGACACGCCGGGCCGCGCCGTACTCAATGCGCGCCAAGCCGGCGTGATCGCCGGCTTGGCGCTCGTCGCGGCGACCTTTCAAGGGCTTTCGCCCGATATCGCCATCGTCGCACATGCGCGTGACGGCGCCGCGATCAAGGCTAAAACCGCGCTGATGACGATTTCCGGCAACGCGCGCGCCATCCTCGGCGCCGAGCGTGTCGCGCTCAATTTCCTCGGCCACCTTTCCGGCATCGCCAGCGCCACCGCCGATTTCGTGCGACGCATTGCTCACACCAAGGCGCGCGTCATCTGCACGCGCAAGACGACGCCGGGATTGCGCGCGCTCGACAAATACGCGGTGCGCTGCGGCGGCGGTTACAATCACCGCTTCGGCCTCGACGACGCGATGCTAATCAAGGACAACCACATCGCGGTCGCCGGCGGCATCGCGGCGGTACTCAAGCGCGCCAAAGCAGCCGCCGGCCATCTGGTCAAGATCGAGATCGAAGTCGATTCGCTCGATCAGCTGAAAGAAGTGCTCGATGTCGGATTGGCCGACGTGGTGCTGATCGACAATTTCGACCTTGAATCGATGCGCAAGGCCGTGGCCATGGTGGCCGGCCGCCTGGTCATCGAAGCCTCGGGCGGCATCACGCTGGACACCGCAGCGGCGATCGCGGAAACCGGCGTCGATTACCTTTCATCCGGCGCACTCACCCATTCTGTGCAAAATCTCGACGTCGGGCTCGATATCGAGATTTAGCCGTCACAGCTTCGCCGCCTGAGCGGACTTGTCGTCCGCCGGTCCGGGCGATGCCGCGGCTTGATGGCCCTTGGCCGCCACGCCGGGCACCGGCGTCGCCGTGGCCTGGGGCGCCTTCATCGCCGCATTCGGAATCGGCGTCATCGCCGCATTCGGAATCGGCGTTGCTGTGGCAGTGGCCGGACCGGTCGCCGCGACTTGCGGTTGGTCGAGGCGCGCATCGTCCTTGACCGCGGCAGGACTCCAGGTCGGCTCATCGTCGCCCCAGGCGCGCGGACGATAAAAGGTGTGGACGCCGAGCCGGTACAATCTCACCATTTCATGCACCCAGCTCGGATGCACCCAATAGGCGTGATAGTGCGTGGCGTGGCCGATATCGGCGAGCCAGATTTTGCCGTCGAGCATTTTCTTGGCGATTTCCTTCGCCTGCTCCCACATATCCGGCTCGTCAATCTGGCTCAGATCCTTGCCTTCGCAGGCGAAGGTGAACTGGCAGGCGAGGTGACGATCGGCGTTCTGAAACACCACGCCACAGACGTCGTGCGGATAGTAGCCGGAGAACACGCGGTTCATCACGACCTGCGCCACCGCTTCCTGACCGGTAAAGGGCTCGCCCCGCGCCTCGAAATAGATCGCATCGGCCAGACACTTTTCGGCCTTGGCAAGCGGTTTGCCTTGGAGCCCAAGGCGCTTCGCCGGACTTTCCAGCCGGCTGGCATCGTCCTTGCCCGCAATCGACTCACCGCCCTCGGGGCTCTCGTAGGCGGTGTAATCGGCGCCTTCCAACGCCGAAAGCTTTATGCCGGAATCCTCCGACGGCGATACCAGGATCGGCTCGGCGCCGGGCGCCCAACTCCTGAGGCCCTCGGGCGAACCCATCGTGTCGGTGCCGAAATAAATCGCCGCGCTGTGGTCGCCGGCATTGTCGTCAAGAAACGACATCTCTTCGCGTGAAGCGTCGTTGTCGGCGCCGGGCGCCGCCGCGTCGGGTGGCAGGGCGGCGACGACCAGATCGTCGTCGGCGATGGCAGCGGCTGGAGCCATCGCCGCAGACACGTCGCGATGAACGTCCATTTGCACGACGAGCGGCGCAGCGTCGTTTGCCGCCGCGTGTTGCTCGGTGTTGACCGGCTGCGGCGCCGGAATCGGCGGCTGTGCCGGAGGCGAGGTGGATGGCGCCGCCGGTGCGCCGATCGGCTGCAATTGCGGCAGGCTCGGTTTGCCTGGCGCCGGGGCGGCGCTGCTCGCCGGCAGCCGGTCGCCCTTATGCGCACGATCGACCGTCGGATATTCAATCTGGCGCGGCTGCGGAGCGTTGAGCGGCTCGTCGATCTTCCATGCGTAAGCATCGAGTGAGCGCGGATCGAAATTGACGTTCACAAAGCCGACCGGTTCCGGCATCGCCGTGCCGACCGGCCGCGTATGGTTGAACGTCGCCGATTCGATGGTGCCGAACGGCGATGCGATCAGGTGCCAGCTCGTGGATGCGCCGCGCTCGCGCGCGATGAGCGAAGCGATATCCTGATAGCCGACCGATGTCGGCATCAGGGCGATGCAAAAAGCACTGAACCAAAAGCGCGCCGTAAACGGCGCGCCCATGACCCCAATCCGCGACGCCACAACCACCCCTTACGCAAACACGCGCACCACGCAACGCGTACACAATTATGGAAGCGCCACCGCAGTGGCTCGAATGCGACAGTTTTATTTATTGTCGGGTTAACATTGCGAAGGCGTTAATCGCGCGCGGGCACCAGTCGTTGCGCGCGAAACGAAGCAATCCATGGTGAATCGTGGATTGCTTTCTTGCTCCGTTTCACGCGGCAGCGAGCCGCGCGTTGCCACTTCATTAACTACGATCGCGTGAACGCGATGGAACCCATACGTGGTTCCACGAGCGCGCCGGGAGAATGCGGAGAGCCGAGTTACGCCTCGCCGCCGGTGCTTTTACCGAGCGCGGCCTGCGCCGCAGCGAGCCGCGCAATCGGCACGCGAAACGGCGAGCACGACACATAATCGAGCGCGACCTCGTGGCAAAACGCGACCGAAGCCGGATCGCCGCCATGCTCGCCGCAAATGCCGAGCTTCAGGTTCTTACGGACCTTGCGGCCCCGCTCGGCGGCGATGCGGATCAGCTCGCCGACGCCGTCGCGGTCGAGCGACACGAACGGATCGGCCGGCAAAATGCCCTTCGACGTATAGATGCCCAGAAAGCTCGCGGCATCGTCGCGGCTGATGCCGAATGCGGTCTGGGTGAGATCGTTGGTGCCGAACGAGAAGAACTCCGCGGTCGCAGCGATCTCGTCGGCTTTCAGCGCCGCGCGCGGCAGTTCAATCATGGTGCCGACTTGGTATTTGAGCTTGCTCTTGGTTTCGGCCGCGACTTTCTCCGCCGTGGCGTCGATGCACGCCTTGACCAGATCGAATTCCGCCTTGCTGGCGATGAGCGGCACCATGATTTCGGGCACGACCGGTTTGCCGGTCTCTCGCCCGGCTTCGACCGCCGCCTCGAAAATCGCCCGCGCCTGCATCTCGGCGATTTCCGGATAGGCGATTGCCAAGCGGCAGCCGCGAAAGCCGAGCATGGGATTGAACTCGTGCAACTCGCGCGCGCGATCTGCGAGTTTTTGCGGATCGGCGCCCATTGCATGCGCCACCTCGGCGATCTCTTTTTCGCTGTGCGGCAAAAATTCGTGCAGCGGCGGGTCAAGGAGCCGGATCGTCACCGGCAGCCCGCCCATGATCTTGAACAGATCGACGAAGTCGGCGCGCTGCATCGGCAGCAGTTTTGCGAGCGCGACGCGGCGCGCCTTCTCGTCGCCGGCCAGGATCATCTCGCGCACCGCGCGGATGCGGTCCTCGTCGAAGAACATGTGCTCGGTGCGGCAAAGTCCGATGCCCTCGGCGCCGAATTTGATCGCGGCGCGGGCGTCCGCCGGGGTATCGGCATTGGCGCGCACCTTGAGTTTGCGGAACGTATCGGCCCATTGCATAACGGTGGCGAACTCGCCGGCAAGGGTCGGCTCGAGCATCGGCACCCGGCCGGCCAGAACCTGGCCGGTCGAGCCGTCGATGGTGAGCGTGTCGCCTTTCTTGAGCACCGTGTTGCCCGCCGTTACGGTCTGGGTGCGGTAATCGACGCGCAGCGAGCCTGCGCCCGAAACGCAGGGCTTGCCCATGCCGCGCGCGACCACGGCGGCATGCGAGGTCATGCCGCCCCGCGTCGTCAAAATGCCTTCGGCGGCATGCATGCCGTGGATGTCCTCCGGCGACGTTTCGATGCGCACCAGGATCACTTTGTGGCCTTGGCTCTTGAGCAGTTCGGCCTCTTCGGGGGAAAACACGATCTCGCCGCTTGCCGCGCCGGGTGACGCGGGTAGCCCGGTGGCGATCACCTTGCGTTCGGCCTTGGGATCGATGGTCGGATGCAAAAGCTGATCGAGCGCCGCCGGATCGACGCGCGTCACCGCTTCCTCTTTGGTTATCAATTTTTCCTTCGCCAGCTCGACGGCGATGCGCAAAGCGGCTTGCGCGGTGCGCTTGCCGCTCCGCGTCTGCAGCATCCACAACTTGCCCTGCTCGACCGTGAATTCGAGGTCCTGCATGTCGCGATAGTGCCGTTCGAGCTTGGCGTGGATACGCCCAAGCTCGGCAAAGGCGTCCGGCAGCGCCGCCTCCATCGACGGCTTATCCGAGCCCGCCTCCCTGCGCGCGGCTTCGGTGATCTCCTGCGGCGTGCGGATGCCGGCGACCACGTCCTCGCCTTGGGCATTGATCAAAAACTCGCCGTAGAGTTTTTTCTCGCCGGTCGACGGATTGCGCGTGAACGCGACGCCGGTGGCCGAGGTCTCGCCCATATTGCCGAACACCATGGCCTGGACGTTGACGGCGGTGCCCCAGCTTTCCGGAATGGCGTGCAGCCGGCGATAGGTGATGGCGCGCTGGTTCATCCACGAGCCAAACACCGCGCCGATCGCGCCCCATAATTGCGCGTGCGGGTCCTGCGGGAACGGCTTGCCGCTCTCCTCCTCGACGCGTTGCTTGTATGCCGCGACGAGCTTTTGCAGATCGTCGGCGTCGAGATCGGTATCGAGCGAGTAGCCGTTCTTGTCCTTGTGGTCGTCGAGGATTTCCTCGAAGTGATGATGACCGATGCCGAGCACCACGTCGGAATACATGGTGATGAAGCGCCGGTAGCTGTCCAAGGCAAACCGCCGGTCACCGGACTTTTCCGCCAGCGCATTCACTGTCGCGTCGTTGAGTCCGAGATTTAGCACGGTGTCCATCATTCCCGGCATCGAGGCGCGCGCGCCGGAACGCACCGAGACAAGCAGCGGATTTTCGGCGTCGCCGAATTTCTTATCCGTGATGCGGCCGACTTCGCCGAGCGCCGCCTCGACCTGGGCCTTGAGCGTCTTTGGATAGGTTTTGCCGTGCTGGTAGAAATAGGTGCAGACCTCGGTGGTGATGGTGAAGCCGGGCGGCACCGGCAGACCGAGCGCCGCCATCTCGGCAAGCCCCGCGCCCTTGCCGCCGAGAAGGTTGCGCATCGATGCGCGGCCCGCCGCCTTGCCGCCGCCGAAGGCATAGACCCACTTGCCCTGCGGAGACGCTTTGACAGAAGCGGACTTGCGCGCCGGCTTCGCCGTAGATTTTCCCGTTGTGCGGGCGGCAGATTTCTTTACCGGCTGCCGCGAGATTTTTGAGCGCGATTTGACCATGGAATCGTTCGTTGGATCGGCCCCCGCTCATCTTTATGCCGATGCCGGCGTTCGACGCAACGCCGGCCAGGCTCAATGCAGGTTGACGAAGTGATGAATGCTGTTGAGCCCGACCAAGCCGATGAAGATGAGATAGATCGCGACGATCAGGTTCAAAAGCCGCGGGATGATGAGAATGAGGATGCCGGCGATCAGGGCGACGATGGGTGAAAGCTCGGTGGCGGTGATGATCATGGGATGACCTCGGTTTGGGAATGGATTGTGGAGAGAAGCAGAGTTGCCGGAAATACCCAGACCTTAAACGCACAACTCGCCGTTCGGTTCTAGCACGTTTGTCATTCCGGGGCGCCGCGAAGCGGCGGGCCCGGAATCCATATCCACAGCCGCCGGGCTTATGGATTCCGGGCTCGCGGGCCAGAGCCCGCGCCCCCGGAATGACCAGGTCACCCCTCGATCTTCGAGAAATCGGCGACCGCCCGGGTGGCGGCGCGGATTTCGTTGAGCAGTTTCAGGCGGTTTTCGCGCAGCGCTTTATCTTCAACATTCACTGTAACTTTGTCGAAAAAGGCATCGACATGCGGGCGCAGCTTCGCCATGGCGCGCATCGCGACTTCGAAATCCTCGGCGGCCACGGCGCGCGACGCCTCGACCTTGGCGGCGTCGATCGCCCGCGCGAGCGCCTTTTCCTCGTCCTGCTTGTAAAGCTTCGGCTCCGGCGCGCCGGTATATTCACGCGAATCCTTCTTCTCCTCGATGCGGATGATATTGGTCGCGCGCTTGTAGCCGGCCAGCAGGTTCTTGCCGTCCTCGCTGTCGAGGAATTTTCCCAGCGCCTCGACGCGGCGGGCGATGAGGAAAAGATCGTCCTGGCCCTCAAGAGCAAAAACTGCATCAACGAGATCGTGCCGCGCGCCTTGGTCGCGGAGCTGGATTTTGAGACGATCGGCGAAAAAAGAGAGAAGGTCGTGGATTGCCAGATCAATCTCGGCAATGGTGCGACGATGGTCGGCGAATAAGGAAATAAACCGAAGGCGAAGCTTGTTATCGAGAATAATGCGGATCACTCCGAGCGCCGCCCTCCGCAACGCGTAGGGGTCTTTGCTCCCCGTCGGCTTCTCATCGACCGCCCAGAACTCGACCAGCGTGTCGATCTTGTCCGCGAGCGCGATCGCGATGGAGACTGGATCGCTTGGCACCAGATCATCCGGTCCTTTCGGCTTATAGTGGTCCTCGCACGCGTGAGCGACGGCTTCGTCCTCGCCCTGGGCCTCGGCGTAATATCTGCCCATGGTGCCTTGCAGCTCGGGGAATTCGCCGACCATTTCGGTGAGCAGATCGGCCTTGCAGAGCCGTGCCGCACGTTTTGCTTTAACCGGGTCGGCGCCAATGAGCGGCGCCAATTCGCCGGCCAATCGCTCAATCCTTTCAATACGCTCGGCCTGGGTGCCCAACTTCTCGTGAAACACGATGTCCTTGAACTTTGGCAGGCGATCTTCAAGCTTCGTCTTTAAATCGGTCTCGTAGAAAAACTTGGCATCCGACAAGCGCGCGCGGATGACACGCTCGTTGCCGGCGACGATGGCCTTGCCGCCGTCCTCGGCTTCGAGATTGGCGACGAGAATGAACTTGTCGACGAGCTTGGCATGGGCTGAGTCGCGCAGCACGAAGCATTTCTGGTTGTTGCGGATGGTGGCGCGGATGACTTCTTCCGGGATGCGCAGAAACGCCTCGTCGAAGGAGCCCATCAGCACCACCGGCCATTCGACGAGCCCCGCGACTTCGGCGAGCAAGCCGTCGTCTTGGACAAGCTCCAGCCCTTGCGCGAAGGCGATCTGCTTTGCCTCAGTGAGGATGATGGTGCGCCGCCGCTCGGCGTCGAGCACGACCTTGGCCTTGTCGAGCTTTTGCAGGTAATCGGCGAGGCGGCGCACCGTGAACGGCTCCGGCGCGAGAAAACGATGCCCGCGCGTTTCGTTGCCGGCGGCGATGCCGTCGACTTGAAACGGCACGATGTCCGGGTCCTCGGTCTCCGGCCCGAACGTAGCGACGACGGAATGCAAGGGCCGCACCCAGGTCAGCGCACCGGGCGCTTGCGATGCCGCGCCCCAGCGCATCGATCTCGGCCACGGAAAGACTTTGATGACGTCGGGCAAAATCTCGCCGATCACATCGAGCGCAGCGCGGCCCGGCCTTTCGATCACCGCGACATAGAAGTCGCCCTTTTTGTCGGGCTGCACTTTCGCTTCGCCGATCGATTTCAGCCCGGCGGCTTTGACAAAGCCGGCAATGGCGCCCTCCGGCGCGCCGACGCGCGGGCCTTTCTTCTCCTCGCGCAGGTCGGGCTGGCGCACCGGTACGCCGTGGACGGCGAGCGTCAGCCGCCGCGGCGTCACGAACGCCTTGGCGCCGTCATAGACGAGGCCGGCGGCGACCAGCCGGTCGGTGACGAGCTTGCGCAAATCCTCCGCGGCCCGCGCCTGCATCCGCGCCGGGATTTCTTCGGAGAAGAGTTCGAGCAATAGGTCGGGCATTGTTCGTGCCGTAACGTAAAATTTTCACCCTGAAGGGGGAGGGTAACTCACCAGTCCCGGCCTCCCTCCACTGTCCTGGGAAGGGGGCAATCTACTGCGTCCGCTCCTACAGCTTCTTATGGCTGCCGTCGCACATCGGCTTATTGCCGGAGCGCTTGCAGGCGCAGAACCAGGCCTCTTCGTTCGCAGCCGGCTTGTATTCGACCGGCCGAAAACTCGTGACCTTATGCGAGCCGTCGCAGAACGGCTGCGACTTCGAGCGCCCGCAGGCGCACCACCAATAGCTCTTGCCGGCTTCGACATTGACCGGGATCGGCCGCCGTCCGCCGATTTCAGGCATTTCGCTTGCTTCGCTCATGAACTTCTCCCTCCGCCTTCGGTCGCCAGCCAGGCTTCGCCGCACGCCTTGGCAAGCTCGCGCACCCGCAAAATGTAGCTCTGCCGCTCGGTCACCGAAATCACCCCGCGCGCGTCGAGCAGATTGAACACGTGGCTCGCCTTGATGCATTGATCGTAGGCCGGCAGCGCCATCAGGTGGCGGGCGCGATTGCTGCCTCTGCCGTCGCCGGCCCAACCGGCTTCGAGATATTTCCCGCAGGCGGCTTCCGCCATGCGGAACTGCTCGAACAACATGTCGGTATCGGCGTATTCGAAATTATGCCGGGAATATTCCTGCTCGGACTGCAGGAACACCTCGCCGTAAGTCACCCGCTGCGCGCCGTCGCGGCCATTGAAGTTAAGCGCAAAGACATTCTCGACGCCCTGCACGTACATCGCCAGGCGTTCGAGACCGTAGGTCAGTTCGCCCGACACCGGCGCGCATTCGAATCCGGCGACCTGCTGAAAATAGGTGAACTGCGAAACCTCCATGCCGTCACACCAGCATTCCCAACCGAGGCCCCAGGCGCCGAGCGTCGGACTTTCCCAATCGTCCTCGACGAAGCGGATGTCGTGAATTTTCGGATCGATGCCGATCGCGTAAAGCGACTTCAGGTAAAGCTCCTGCAAATCATCCGGCGACGGTTTTAGGATTACTTGCAGCTGATAGTAATGCTGCAAACGGTTCGGGTTCTCGCCGTAGCGGCCGTCCTTGGGCCGGCGCGACGGCTGCACATAGGCGGCGTTCCACGGCCTCGGCCCGAGCGCGCGCAGCGTCGTCGCCGGATGGAACGTACCGGCGCCGACCTCCATGTCGTAGGGCTGCAAAATGACGCAGCCCCAGTCCGCCCAATAGCGCTGTAAGGCGAGAATGAGCCCCTGGAACGAACGTTCGGGGCGCATGTGCGGCGGCAAATCTTGGTTCATGAGCCCGTTGTCGATGGAATGCCCGGCCAAGGTCAAGTCACGGGAAATCGTATTGTCGCGGATCGGGGATCAAGACTTGACCTCCAATTGTTGATACCCGATTCCTGATGCCCGAGATCCGCTTTACAGGGGGGAATTGTGCGTAAATTTCGAGCCATCCTTACGGGCGTTGCCACGCTTTTGGCGCTCCTGGTACCGCAATTTGCTAAAGCGCAGGACTTTCCGACCCGGCCGATCCGAATTGTGGTGGCGTTTCCGCCCGGCGGTCCGACCGACTTAGTCGGCCGCCTGGTCGCCGACAAGATGACCAAGCTGCTCGGCCAGCGGGTCTATATCGACAACAAACCGGGCGCCAACGGCACGTTGGGCGGCGGCGATGTCGCCAAATCCGATCCCGACGGCTATTCGCTTTTTCTGACGACCGCCGGCGCGGTGACGGTATCGCCGCATATCATGGCGAAAATGCCGTTCGATACATTCCGCGATTTCACGCCGGTCGCCCTGGTCACCAAGGTGACCGAGGTCATGATCGTTTCGCCGAAACTTGGCATCAAGACCGTAAAAGAGCTCGTTGCACTCGCCAAGGAAAAACCCGGCACCATTCCGTTCGCATCGACCGGCATCGGCTCGCCGCCGCATCTCGCCCAGATGTTGCTCGATGCGTCGGCGGGCGTGACATTCCTGCATGTGCCGTATCGCGGCGCCGCGCCGGCGCTGACTGATCTACTCGCCGGCCAGGTGCAGGTGGTTGCGCTCGACATTCCGGTGGTGATCTCGCAAATCCAGGCCGGCACCGTGGTCCCGATCGGGGTGGTGGCTAACAAGCGCGACGCCGTTCTGCCGGACGTGCCGACGCTTGCCGAGCAGGGCTATCCCAACACCGACGCCTCGAACTGGTATGCACTGCTGGCGCCGGCGAAGACGCCGCCCGCGGTGATCGCCAAGCTCAACACGGCCGTCAACGAGGCGCTCGCGGATCCGCAAGTGCACGACAAGCTTGTCAAAATAGGTGCAACGCCGGTCGGCGGCACGCCCGACGCACTCGGCAGCTTCATGAGGGCGGAATTCGAAAAATGGGGCCGCGTCGTGCAGGCCAACGGCATCAAGGAGGAGTGAGGAACTGGGGCGGAGGACGTTCTCTTACCCCGGCCGGTATTCGCCAGTCTTCGGATCGGCCTTCAGCTTCGGCAGCGTCGAACGATCGAGCGGATCGACGGAAGCTCTGGCGCGCACTTCGTCGAGCTCGGCGTTGACGCGGCGCACTTCTCTGGCGCACCAGCGCACCACTACGGCCGCTCCCATAACTCCGAGCGCAAACACGATCAGCGGCGGCATCTCGGAACTCCGATTGTTTGCGACTTATAGCCCATAACGCGCCCAAATGGCGCGCGCTTCAAGCGCCGAAATGATGTCCTCGGCAAGGCCTGCTCCAGGTCCGGCCTGAGTAAAGTCGCCGCGGTTCACGCCAAACACGCGGCGGCCCAAGAAGCCGCGTTCGGCGCTGATCAGGGGTGTAATGACTTTATCCCCAAATCGTTCGCGCAAGTTCGTTCGTAAGTCGCCGATGCCATCGACCAGGCCGAGTGCCAAGGCTCTGCGTCCGGTCCAATACTCGCCTGAGAATAAGTCATTTTCCGGACCCGTCAGCTTGGCGCCGCGCCGCGATTTCACGAGCGCGATGAAGTCGTCGTGGATTTCGCGCTGCAATCTTTTCAAGCGTTCGACATCGTCCGCGTTTTCCGGCAGGAACGGATCGAGCATGGCCTTGTGCTCGCCCGACGTATAAAGCCGGCGCTCGATGCCCACTTTCGCAATCAGCTTGTCGAAGCCGAACGAGCCGCCGACGACGCCGATCGAGCCGACGATCGAATGCGGATCGGCGATAATCTCGTCTCCGGCGCAGGCGATCATGTAGCCGCCCGAGGCGCCGGCATCTTCCACGAAGGCGATCACCTGCCGCTTGTGTTCGGCGGCCAGTTCGCGAATGCGGCGGAAGATGAGGTGCGATTGTACCGGCGATCCACCCGGCGAGTTGATCACAAGCGCGACTGCGGAAGCACGGCGCATGGCAAACGCGCGATCAAGCGTGCGCGCAACGCTGGCAAGAGACAAACCCGGCCGCAACGGCGTGGAAAATCCAATGATCCCGGTGAGACGGACCACCGGCACCACAGGTCCGTCGCGGCGAAAACGTTGCGGAATAAGCGGGCCCAGCGCGCCAAAGGCCCGGCTGCAAACATCTCGGACGCGCGCCCCGTTCCACGGCTCGGTCATGAAACTCAAATATGATCGGTCGCGCTAAGCCTCAAGTAACCGTTTCTTAATCGATGGAACGCTTCTTGCTTCGATGGCGAGTGCCATAAACAACGGCGGAGGCGAAACAGTGACCAAGATTGACTTCTTGCTGATGCTAATCAGCGTATTTGTTGGTCTTTCTTATATTCCCGTCCGCACCGAAGCGAAGAAAGCAGTGCCGGGCCGCCCAATTCGCTACCAGCGTGATGCCTAACTGCTGAGCAGGAACCGCGTTTAAGTATCCGAAATAATTCCAGAGATGGGCGTCCGGTAACAGTCCAATCTTCAACTCTCAGGCCATGCCAGCGCGGCGCCGTGGCGCAATACGGCTTCGGCCGCTACGCTCGACTTGCCGTCGGCATCGGCAAGCACGAAACCCGGCAACAGCGACAATGGCGCGCTGTGATCCTTTGCGGCGCGCGCCAGCACGCGAATCGCCGGCGCGCCGGGCTTTGGGTGGATCGGCAATATTGAAACCGCGCCGAAGCCGGTGGCGAGCGCTGCCAGCACGTCGCCGAGGCCGTCCGCGCGCCAAATGAGCGTGACGACGCCGGACGGCCGCAGCAGTCTCGCCGCCGTGCCGAGCCACTTCGCCAGCGTCTCGTCCGACGCGATGCGCGCCGTGCGGCGGCCGTGATCGGGCGACGGATTGTGAGGTGCATTGAATGGCGGGTTCATCAGCACATTATCGGCCGATCCCGGCGCGAGCCCTGCGGCAGTAAACGCGGCGGCAGGCGCCGCGACGTCGAGGCAAATCGCGCGTACGCGATCGGCAAGTCCATTCCGCGCGGCGTTATCCCGAGCGAGCGCCGCAAGCACCGGATCGATTTCGACGAGCGTGACGGCGAGGCCGCCGATGCGGCGCGCCAGCGCCAACCCGGCCGCGCCCACGCCGGCGCCGAGATCGACCGCCTGCTCGCCGGCATGCGCATTCGCCGCCGCCGCGAGCAGGATCGAAGTCATGGCCGAAGCGATGGCCGCGCAACGGCTGGCGCAAAACAAGCTTTCCGCCGAGGACGGCGTCCGCACTTACGTCGTCGCCAGCTGGCAAGTTAGCCGGCATCGGGCCGAAGCTCGGCGCCGAAACCGGCATCCTCAAGAAGCCGCCGCGCCTGCAAGGCTTGATCGTCACCGACCAGGATGCGGCGCGGGAAAATGCCGATCGAGCCTTCCAAAACGCTCATGTTCTGGTCGACCACCATATGCGCGATGCGCGCGCTGTTCAGCAGCGCCTCGATCGCCGAAATCAGCACGGCATCGTTGGTGCGAATAAGTTCGCGCAATGGATTCCATTCCCGCTAATGTGATGGTGATTATCCGCCCCGCGGCGGCGGAAAAGCAATCGCCCGCCAGGGCTTTATATTGTCTATCAACGCCTTGTTCTATAGGTTGATATTCTCCCACTACATTCCGTCCGTCGATGAGTTTCCCAATCCGATGGCTGGCGCATCAGGCATTCTTCAGGCATTGCGAAGCCCCGACACCTCGCAGCCGTTCCAGCGCCTGGTCCCGTTCTCTTGGCCGACTGAACTGGCGCTCATTTGCGCCGGCATGCTGGCATCGTTTCTTGTTGCCGGCTTCTGGTATCCGTATTGGCGCATCGCCGATATGGATTTCATGATGGTCTATAACGCGTTCCTGCTTAACGACCGCCTGCCGCAGGAATATTTCGATCATCCCGGCTATTTGTCCATCCTGCTGCTGAGCTATTGGCTGCGTGCGCTGCACAGCCTCGGCATTCTCCAGGTCCAGTCATTGTCCGCAGTGCCGCCCTTCAGCAACGCCGCTGCTTCCGACAGCGCCTGGATGCAAGCGACGCAAGCCGGCCGAGTATTGTCACTTATCTTCGCAATCGCTTTCGTTCTGGCTTTTTCTTATCTGCTGCGAGCGTTAGTTCGCGATTGGCGCGTCGCTGCCTTTGCCGGATTTCTGTTGGCGTTCTCCGGCGGGCTGGCGATCCAGATGCGCATCATCCGCACCGAATTCTTGCCGGCGGCATTTTTCGTGATCGCACTGCTCATGATGATCGTGGTTACGACACGCGGCCCCCGAGCATGGCGGCCCGCGGTCATCGGCCTGGCGAGTTTGCTGATGACGCTCGGGATGCTGGATAAGGTCCAGATCTTCTTTCTGATTTGCGCGTTGCCTTTACTGCTGCTGCCGTTCGGCGAAATCTCCGGTTCCGGGCGCGCATTCTGGGACACGCCGGGGCGGGCTTGGCCCGCCGTCGCCGCCGCTGCCGCGATTGCTCTTTGCGCCGCCTATTTCGCCCACCACCTCGTGGCCTACGGCCTCACACACACCGGTGATGCGGCGCTGCGATTGGTCGCGCTGCGGATCGGCACCAGGACCTATTGGGCGCTAACCGCGACGTGGATCGCGCTCGGTATGATCGCCTATGCCGTGGTCTGGCGCGTGTCAGCGCTCGAAACGCTCGCGGCGATGCTTGCCGCCGTGGCTGGCTGCATGATCGGATTGCTGGCACTTTATATTCGCTACGCGCCCGACAATGCGCTCGTCGTATTTCATCCGCTGGAGCAGCTGCTCGGATGGGCGGCGATCTCCAATCCCGATCTTGCAACGGGAACCTCGTTTCTCAACGCGACCCGGCTGGAATTCGCGGTCAGGGCCGTTGCAAATGTGATCGCGACACGAACGTTCATCCTTCATTCGTCGGCACGCCCAACGATCTTTCTGGAATGGTTCGTCATTGCCGCCACCGTGATCGCGATCCGCCGGCGGGAGTGGCGGCTCGTACTGCAGGTCGCCGTGCTCATGCTCGCCGATTGGGGGATGGATACGCTCGACGCCCCACGCGGCCTGAAGGGGCAATATTTCATCCTCGCCGACCCGCTGGCGATCATCGCCGCGGCCTTGCTGATTGCGCGGCTTGCCGACCTGCAGGTCCACCGCTGGGCCTATCCGGTCGGCGTCGCCCTGATTGCGAGCCATATCGTCTTGAGTCAAGCGGAACCGGTGAAATTTCTGTTCAGCAAACGCGGGCCGGACGTGCTGTGCAGTGTCCAGCACTATACCAAGCGGATCGAACCGCTTCCGTTTTGCGCTCCGGCGTCACCGCCGGGCGCGCAATAAGCCCGTGTTTTCGCGAACGCGTGTTGAGCTGTGCGGCGCTTTTCAGCCGAGATATGGGGATGGCCGATAATGTTCAGCATCATCATTCCGACCTGGAATAACCTGGATTACCTGAAATTGTGCATCAAAAGCATCAAGCAGAATTCGGCGCACGATCATGAGATACTAGTCCACGTCAACGACGGCTCCGACGGAACGCTGGAATGGGTGCGTTCGATGGGGATCCGGCATTCGCATTCGCGCGAAAACCTTGGCATTTGTCTGGCCGTCAATTATCTCGCCACCCAGGCAACTCGCGACTGGCTGCTTTATCTGAACGACGACATGGTGTGCTGTCCGGGCTGGGACACAGCTTTGATCGAGGCAACGCGCGACACGCCAGATCGCCTGGCAATATTTTTCTCGACTCTGATAGAGCCGCAGAACACCGGGAACTCGCTGGTCATCGTGCAGGATTTCGGCCGCACGCCGGCCGAGTTCGATTGGTCGCGCATGCAGGCGAGCTACCTGACACAACCGTGCGCCGATATCTTGGGTCAAGGGTCCCAGCCCACCCTTATTCATCGCACGTGGTGGCAAATCGTCGGTGGATACAGCATCGAATATGGGCCTGGCATGAGCAGCGATATCGACCTGTTGATGAAATTGTGGGTGGTAGGGTGCCGAAACTACCGCATCGTCGGCGAAAGCCGCGTTTATCACTTCGTACAAAAATCGACCAAGCGTGTGCGACGCAATCGCGGCGGACGGACTTTCGTTATGAAGTGGGGACTTACAGAGCGGGAATTCAAGCGCAATCTTCTGGCAAAAGCCGGCCAAGTTGTCGGCACGACAGCTGCGGGCGGGACGATCCCGCATGCGACCCTCCTTGGAAAGATGCGGCGCGCTGCCTACGGGCTATTGCACGAATATCCGCTGGAGGATCTGGCGGCCTGGGATTCGGCCCCTGGTAGGCATCTTTCGATAAGTTGATTATCAGTAATCCGGGTCGCGGTTGGCTTGTGCCTCGCCAACGTCCGCGGACATTCAGCTCCGCCGGCGCTCTTCGCCCGGCGCGCGCAGTCCAAGATAGGCAATAAGTTTTAGCTCGCGCCGCCCGCGCGTGACGGTATCGAGAATGACCCCGCACGCGATTGACAGGAAAGCAAGCATCATCAGCCCGGTCGAGAGCACGACGGTCGGCAGTCGCGGCACCAAGCCTTCCTGCAAGTAGGTGCCGAAAATCGGGACGGCGAGGCCGACCGATATGATTACGAGCGCGATGCCAAATCCGCCGAACAGCGGCAACGGCCGCTCGGCGCGGTAGATTTTAAAGACCATCCAGAGAATGCGAAAACCGTCCTGCCAGGTCGACAGCTTCGACGCGGAACCGACCGGGCGCGAATAATACGGCGTCGCCACCTCGGCCACCGGCAATTCGAGTTCGAGCGCATGTACGGTCAACTCCGTCTCAATTTCGAAACCGCCGGAAAGTATGGGAAACGACTTCACGAAACGGCGCGAGAAGACGCGGTAGCCGGACAGCATGTCGGTGAAGGCGCGGCCAAAAATATGCGCGACAATGCCGGTCAACAGCCGGTTGCCGGCGCGGTGGCCGGGGCGATAGGCCGCCTCCTCGCGATCGGCACGCGCGGCTACCACCATATCGAGCCGATCTTCGATAAGCTTGCCGATCATCGCCGGCGCGCTTGGCGCGTCATAGGTCGCATCGCCGTCCACCAGCACGTAGATATCGGCCTCGATGTCGTTGAACATCCGCCGCACCACGTAGCCCTTGCCCTGGTGGGCCTCGCGGCGAACGATGGCGCCGGCCGCTTTGGCGGCCGCTGCCGTACCGTCGGTGGAATTGTTGTCGTAGACGTAGACCGTCGCGCCCGGCAGCGCGGCGCGGAAATCTGCGACCACTTTGGCGATGGCGCGTTCCTCATTATAGCACGGTACCAGGACTGCAACGTCCAATTGGGAAGCGTCGTACCGGCTCGTACCCATGCGTTCAGCGGCAAGCTCGTTGGTTGACATTGGCTTTCCCCGCCGCCACCTCGCGTGGCATGTCGGTGCTGGCGGGTCCGCCGCCGGCGAATCTATGCATCCCGCGGCAATATTGGCCGTGTACTTGCTCCGCCGCCATAGCGTTTCTATGCTGTCCCGTCCTACCCGGAGAGCATTCTAGTGGCCGTTGTCGTTCCGTTCGAAAGTCCGCGTGAGCCGTCGATCGACCCGCTGGTCGATCTGGTCGCTGCCGACATGGAGCGCGTCAACACGACAATCATCGGGCGCACCGGCTCGGAAGTGACGATGATCCCCGAGGTAGCCAATCACCTCATCAATTCCGGCGGCAAGCGGCTGCGTCCGATGCTGACGCTCGCCTTGTCGCGGCTCGCCGGCTACGCCGGCGACGGCCATATCAAGCTCGCAGCGGCAGTCGAATTCATGCACACCGCCACGCTGCTGCACGACGACGTCGTCGACGAAAGCGAGCTGCGCCGCGGGCGGCTTGCGGCACGCATGCTGTGGGGCAACGAGGCGAGCGTGCTGGTCGGCGATTTCCTGCTCGGCCAGGCGTTCAAGATGATGGTCGAGGTCGGCAGCCTGAAAGCCTTGGAAATTCTCTCCGCCGCTGCCGCCGTGATCGCCGAGGGCGAGGTCATGCAGCTCGCCGCCGCCAAGAACACGGCGACGACGGAGGACGAATATATCGCAGTGATCCGCGCCAAGACTGCCGAACTGTTCGCGGCCGCCTGCGAAGTCGGCCCCGCGCTGTCGGTGCGGCAAAAGGCCGAGCAGGCGGCGAGCCGCTCGTTCGGCATGAATCTCGGGATCACGTTCCAGTTGGTCGACGACGTGCTCGACTATGGCGGCGCCGCCTCGCGGCTGGGCAAGAACATCGGCGACGACTTCCGCGAGGGCAAGATCACGCTGCCGGTCGTGCTCGCCTTCCGCCGCGGCAGCGACGACGAACGCGAGTTCTGGCGGCGCACGCTGGAACGCGGCGAAACCGAAGACGCCGATCTCGATCACGCCATCGGACTGATGGTCAAGCATCGCGCGCTGGAGGACACCATCGGCCGCGCGCATCACTACGGCGCGATCGCGCGCGACGCGTTGGCGCTTTTTCCCGACTCGAAGATGAAATCAGCGCTTGCCGAAACCGTCGATTTTTGTATCGCGCGGACGCACTAAATCGTCTTGAGCATGGCGCTCTAACCCAATGCGCACGCCCGCACCCACCATTGTGGATATTTGTTGCTCAGCGCCGCCGCCGCGCTTCGCGCGGCTGCCGTCCCCTCGAACAAACCAAAACATGTCGCGCCGGAGCCCGACATGCGGGCCAGGCGGCAACCGGCCGTCGCCCGCAATGCCGCGAGCGCTTCGCCAATTGCCGGCGCAAGCTTGATCGCTGCATCTTCAAGATCGTTCGCCTGCGTCCTCATGGATTGCAAGAATTGTTGGCGGTCGCGTTCCTGTGCAATCGTCGCAAGATCCAATGGCGGGGCTGGCCTCGGTGCGGGCATCCAGCCGGCAAAAACATCCTTCGTTGCCAGCGCAACGCCCGGATTGAGCAGCACGGCACTCAGGGGCGGCAGAACCAGCGGCGCGGATAACTTCTCGCCGATGCCGCGCATTAGCCGCGGCCGCGGATCGAGACAGACTGGAACATCGGCGCCGGTGGTGCGCGCCGCCGTATAGAGCCGCGGATCGTCGGGCGGGAGATGGTTGACCTTGGCGAGAAGGCGAAGCGCCGCGGCCGCATCGGCCGAACCACCGCCAATTCCCGCCGCGACCGGTAAATTCTTCTCCAGATCGAAAGTACCCAGAACAATGCCGGGAATTTGTTGCGCCAACGCTCGCGCCGCCTTAAGCACCAGATTGTCGGCGTCGTCGCCCACTCGCGCCGCACTCGGACCGCGGAGTTTGAGCGCGAGCTTATCCCCCGGCGTCAAGCCGAGGCGGTCGCCAAAATCGGCGAACGCCACCAGGCTTTCGATCTCGTGATAGCCGTCGGTGCGGCGGCCGAGCACCCGCAGCGTCAGATTGACCTTTGCCGGCGCGTTCTCAACCAGCGGACCAACCAAGACGGCGTCTCACCCGCCGTTGCCGCTCTTCTTCGCCTTCTCGGCATCCGCAGCCGAATTCGCCTTGTCGGCATCCGCCGGAGAATTTGGCTTGGTGGCATCGGCTGCGGACGACGTGTCGGGGGGCAACCCGTTTTCGATCTTGGCCTCGATCTTGGGCAGGTCTTCCGGATCCGGCTTGAGGTCCACCGCCTGCGCCCACTGGAAGTGCGCTTCCAATCTGCGCCCGACCCGCCAATAGGCGTCGCCGAGATGATCGTTGATCGTCGGATCCTCGGGCTTGAGCTCCACCGCGCGTTCGAGATTCTTGACCGCCTCGTCGTAATTGCTGGTACGGAAATAGGCCCAGCCCAATGAATCGACGATATAGCCGTCGTCCGGCCGTTGCTCGACGGCCTTACGGATCATGTCCATGCCTTGATCGAGATGGACGCCCTTATCGACCCACGAATAGCCGAGATAATTGAGCACGAGCGGCTGGTCGGGGTAGAGCGCCAGCGCCTTCTTCATATCGGCTTCAGCCAGAGGCCATTGGTTGGAGCGCTCGTAGCAAATGCCGCGGAAGTAGAACATGACCCAGTTCGACTTTTCCGGATTGGGCACCGTGTCGATGGCCTTGGTGTAAGTATTCCCGCACGCGGCAAAGTCCTTGCGCCCGCGCTCAATATTGCCAAGCTCGATGGTCGCCTCGGTGTCCTTGGGATTTTCGGCGATCACATGATTGAGGAGCTTCTTGGCTTCGTCGGTGCGATCGAGCGTGTCAAGATCGACGGCCATCTGGATTTGCGCGTTGCGCGACAGCGGCGAGCTTGCCGGCACCCGCTCGTAGGCCTTGATCGCGAGATCGGGTTTTTTCAGGTCCTCGTAGAGATCGCCAAGCGAAAGCAGCGCTATGGCGTGCGACGGCTCGAGATAAAGCGCAAGCTGCAGATAAATCAGCGCGAGGTCCTCGCCGCCGCGGCGTCCGATCGAAGCACCGAGACCGTAAAGCGCCTCGGCGGCGCCGGCCTGCGGTGAATCGACGAGCGGCGGCAGCTGCTCGCCGGCGGAAATCTGCTTGAGTTCCTCGTTGATCACCGGGTGATTCGGCAGTTCCTTGGCGAAATCCTGATAGACCTTGAGCGCCTCGGCCTTGCCAGCGTTGCGCGACAGATAACGGCCGTATGCTTCCGCCGTGCGCAACGCCGTCGGATCGGCCTTGTAAGCGCTGGCATAGCGCTTGCCGGCGTCCTTCCTGTCCTTGGCGAGATCGAGGATGAGCCCGGCATGAAGGTCCTTGAAGATGCCGTACCAGTCCGGGCCCGAGAGCTTGTCCATGGTGTCGATCGCGGCGTGGCTATCGCCCTCGCCGGCGAGCGCCCAGGCCGACAGCAGCGTTGCCGTCAAGTCTGTCACCGGACCGCGCACCGACTGGGAAAAGTTATCCCGAGCCGCTGCATAATGTTTCTTCTTCAGCTCGCGTATGCCAACAACCAGCCGCGATATGCGATCGGTGCGATCGATCGCAAGCAATCGGTCGGCGAGCTTGCTCGCCCCTTCGATGTCGCCATCGGTGAGCTTGGAGAGGAAGGCACGGCTCAGCAGATCGGAATTGCGCGGATCGAGCTTCAAAACGTCGAGGTAATAGGCTGCGGCGGAAGCCTCGTCGCGCTCCGCCGAGGCATGCCGGGCGGCCAAATAACTGCCAGCGGCGTTCTCGGGCGAAAGTTGCTCTTGTGCCGGCGTTTCCGCGGCAAATGCTGAAGTCAGACTGAAGGCGAGCGCAATGCCGACCATGGCGGCATGCCGGGGCAGCAAATAAGTCACGAGATCTCCATTGGCGAACTGGTTCGGCCGACGAACTGGATCGGGGGGAGCGCGAATCGAGCGCCCGACGCCTCTGTCTAAATCTGCGCGAGAATGACCCTTTTGCCGCACGCCCGCAAGGACACAAAAGTGAGCCTTCGGCCGTCTTGAGTTCTCACGCCCACATGGCTTCTAAGCCTCAACGGCGGCGAAATCGCGGCAGGTCGGATGGTGCAACTCAGTCACGACCTTCGGTCACATATTCGGGTAGTTCGGTCCGCCGCCGCCTTCGGGCGGCACCCAGGTAATGTTCTGGTTTGGATCCTTGATGTCGCAGGTTTTGCAGTGCACGCAGTTCTGTCCGTTGATCACATAGCGCGGCTGACTCGCCTCCTCGACCCATTCGTAGACGCCGGCCGGGCAATAGCGCGCCGACGGTCCGCCATAAACGTCGTGCTCGGATGACTTTTGCAGCGCGCTGTCGCGGACCAGCAGATGGACCGGCTGGTCCTCTTCGTGGTTGGTGTTCGACAAATAGACCGAGGAGAGCCGGTCGAAAGTGAGCTTGCCGTCCGGTTTGGCATAGGCGATGGGCCGGCATTTCGCCGCAGGTTGCAGCGTCGCATAATCGGGCTTGCCATGCTTGAGCGTACCGAACACGGAAAAGCCGAGCGTCGAGGTCCACATGTCGAGCCCGCCGAGCGCGATGCCGGCGAAGGTGCCGAGCTTCGACCATAGTGGTTTGGCATTGCGCACCCGCCACAGATCGCGCCCCACCGGCGAGGCGCGCCAGGAATTTTCGTAACCCGATAGTTCGTCGTTGGCGCGCCCCTCGCTGAGCGCCGTAGCGACGTGCGCGGCCGCGAGCATGCCCGACAACATGGCGTTGTGGCTACCCTTGATGCGCGGCACGTTGACGAAGCCGGCGGCGCAGCCGATCAGCGCACCGCCGGGAAAAGCAAGCTTCGGCACCGATTGCCAGCCGCCTTCGGTGAGGGCGCGCGCGCCATAGCAAATCCGCTTTCCGCCGGCGAACGTGTCGCGCACGAGCGGATGGGTCTTGAAGCGCTGGAATTCCTCGAATGGCGACAGATACGGATTGCGGTAGTTGAGGTGAACGACGAAGCCGACGGAAACGAGGTTATCGTCGTAATGATAAAGAAACGAGCCGCCGCCAGTGCGATTGTCGAGCGGCCAGCCGAGCGTGTGCTGCACCAGACCCTTGCGGAATTGTGCGGGCGCCACCTGCCAAAGCTCTTTCAATCCGATGCCGAACTTTTGCGGCTCGCGCTCGCGCGACAAGCCGAAGCGCTCGATCAGCACTTTCGAAAGGCTGCCGCGCGCGCCTTCGGCGAACAACGTGTATTTGCCGCGCAGCTCCATGCCGCGCGCGAAACCCGGCTTGTGGTGTCCGTCCTTGGCGATGCCCATGTCGCCGGTGGCAATGCCGCAAACCGCGTCGTTCTCGAACAGCACTTCGGCGGCGGCAAAGCCGGGATAGATTTCGACGCCCAATGCTTCGGCCTTGCGCGCGAGATAGCGGCAGACATCGCCGAGCGAGACGATGAAATTACCGTGATTGCTCATGAGCGGCGGCATCAGCGCGAGCGGCAGCCGCAATGCGCCCGAGGAGCCGAGCGCGTAGAAATGATCGGCGGTCACTGTGGTCTTGAGCGGGGTGTCTTCGGCGCGCCATTCCGGAATGAGGCTGTCGAGACCGATCGGGTCGATCACCGCGCCGGAAAGAATATGCGCACCGACCTCGGAGCCCTTCTCGACCACGACGACGGATTTGTCCGGGGCGAGCTGCTTGAGCCGGATCGCCGCTGCAAGCCCGGCGGGACCGGCGCCGACGATCACCGTGTCGAATTCCATCGCCTCCCGGGCTGGCAGCTCCGCTGTGGTCATGGTCTGCTCCGTGTCCCGGACGACAAAAGATGATTTTTCACGAAATTAACACGCTGACAATCGCCGGCTTGCGTCAGTTCCGCCGTCCGCCCATGATTCGAGCATGAATACGCGAATATGAATGCCTCGCTCATGAGTCCCGGACGCAAAGAAGCGCGCGAACTCATCGCCTTTTACCTCGACTCCGGCGCCGACGCGGTCATCGGCGAGGAGCCGGTCGACCGCATGGCGGATGTCACACCTGCCTCTGAAAGATCGAGGCTGGACCGCGAAGCTGTCCAACTGGGAGGCAACGGCAAAGCCGTAGCCATACGGCGTGACCCCTCCGCGGATCGCGCTCCGCGATCCGCCCCTCCCCTTTCCGGGGAGGGAAAGGTGCGTGCGCTCGCCGCCGCACCGCCCTCACCCGAGGCCGCGGTGATGGCGGCACGCGAGGCGGCGAGGACGGCGCGGACGCTCGATGATTTGCGCGCCCTGCTCGAAGCATTCGAAGGCTGCGCGTTGCGCATGACCGCAACGCAACTGGTCTTCGCCGACGGCAATCCGCAAGGCCGCGTCATGTTCGTCGGCGAAGCCCCGGGCTATGACGAAGACATCGTCGGCCGTCCCTTTGTCGGCCGTTCCGGCAAATTGCTCGATCTCATGATGGCGGCCATCGGTCTCGATCGCACTAGCGCCTATATCGCCAACGTCGTGCCGTGGCGGCCCCCCGGCAACCGCACGCCGACGCCGCAGGAAACCGCGATCTGCCTGCCGTTCATCCGCCGCCAGATCGAGCTTGCCAACCCCGATATCGTCGTCTGCCTCGGCGGCCCGGCAATGCAGACGCTGCTCTCCATCAAAGAAGGCATTACCCGTGCGCGGGGGCGCTGGATTTCCTACGACACCGGCACGCGAGAGGTTAGGGCGCTGCCGACGTTCCATCCCGCCTTCCTGCTGCGCAGCCCGCTGCAAAAGCGCTTTGCCTGGCGGGATTTTTTGGCGCTGAAGAAGGCGTTGGCGAGCTAGCACTCAGCCGATCGCCACCAGGATCGCGCCGGTCGCAACCAGCGCGATACCAAGCCAGCTCAGCGCCGAAAGGCGCTCGCCGAGAAACAGCACGCCGAACACGGCGACCAAAACGACGCTCAATTTATCGATCGGGGCGACTTGCGCCGCGTCGCCAAGCTTGAGCGCGCGGAAGTAACACAGCCATGATGCGCCGGTGCCGAGGGCGGATAGCATCAGAAACAGGTAGGTACGGCCGGAGATTTCCGCCGGATTTTGAAATTGGCGCGTCGCATAGACGATCAACCCCAAGACGCAAACGACAATAACCGTGCGGATAAAAGTCGCGAGGTCGGAATTGACGTTCTCGACGCCGACTTTGGCGAAAATCGCCGTAAGCGCGGCGAATACTGCCGACAGAATTGCCCACAGCTGCCAAGAATGGACCCAGCCTGAAAGCGTGCTGGCATTCATCGCCCGCTCCTCGGATCCTGCCTATCCCAACGCGAACTTGATGGCGAAGATCAGCGCCAACACCAGCACAGCGGGCTTGGCGTCGGCGAATTTGCCGGAGATGAGCTTTGCCAGCGCATAGGTGATGAAACCGAGCCCGATCCCGGTGGCGATCGAATAGGTAAGCGGCATTGTCACCGCGGCAACCACCGCTGGCGCCGCCTCGGTGATGTCGTCCCAGTCGATCTCGGCAAGCCCGCGTGCCATGACGCAGGCGACGTAGAGAAGCGCCGCCGACGACGCGTAGGCCGGCACCATGCCGGCCAGCGGGGCAAAGAATAGGGCTGCAAGGAAAAATATGGCGACAAAGAGCGCGGTGAGCCCGGTACGGCCGCCGGCGGCGACGCCGGCCGCGCTCTCGATATAACTCGTCGTCGTCGAGGTGCCGATCAGCGAGCCGAACATCGCGGCAAAACTGTCGGCGATCAGCGCCTCCCGCATGCGCGGCAGATTGCCGTCTTTGTCGGTCAGCCCGGCACGATGGGTGACGCCGATCAAGGTGCCGGCATTGTCGAACACGTCGACAAACAGGAAGCTGAAAATCACGATCAGGAACGACCCTTCGGCAATGCGTGAGAAATCGAGTTGCAAAAATGTCGGCGCCAGCGACGGCGGCGCCGAGACGATGCCGCTGAATTTCGCGAGGCCAAGCGGAATGCCGATCGCCGTGACGATGAGAATGCCGATCAGCGTGCCGCCGACGATGCGGCGATGGTTCAGAGCCGTAATCAGCACCAGGCCGAGTAGGCAAAGGATCGCCACCGGATTGCGCAGATCGCCGAGCGTCACCAGCGTCGCTGGCGACGCCACCACGATCTTGGATTCTTCTAGCGCGATGATGCCGAGGAAGAGGCCGACTCCGGCGGAGATGGCGAGTTTCAGGTTTTTCGGTATCGAATTGATGATGTATTCGCGGATGCGGAAGATCGAGATCAGGAAGAAGATGACGCCGGAGCAGAATACGGCGGCAAGCGCCTGTTGCCAGGTATACTTCATCACCAAAACGACAGTGAAAGCGAAGAACGCGTTCAACCCCATGCCCGGCGCGAGCGCAATCGGGTAATTGGCGTAGAGCGCCATCACCATCGTCGACACCGCGGCGGCGATGCAGGTCGCGACAAACACCGCGCCTTTGTCCATGCCGGTATTGCCGAGGATCTGCGGATTGACGAACACGATGTAGACCATCGTCAGGAACGTGGTCAGGCCGGCGATGAATTCGGTGCGGACATCGCTGCCCGCCTGCTCCAGGCCGAACCAACGATCGATTACGGATTGCGGCTTTTGCGCGCGGCTAGCGCTGGCATCGTCCATGGTCTTCCCCCCTCGCTCGACTACCCCATATTATAGAGCGATTCCCAGCCGCAGGTGACGGAGTTCCGTCATGCATCTCGATCCGGTTCTGCTGGCGCGGTTGCAATTCGCCTTTACCGTTTCGTTTCATATTATCTTTCCGACCTTTACGATCGGGATCGCGATCTATCTCGCCACGCTGGAAGTCCTGTGGGGCTGGACCGGAGCCGAGCGCTACAAAAGGCTCGCCGCGTTTTGGACCAAGATTTTCGCGGTGTCGTTCGCGATGGGCGTCGTGTCCGGCGTCGTGCTGTCCTATCAGTTCGGCACCAATTGGAGCCGCTTCTCCGCGGTGGTCGGCAACGTCGTCGGCCCGCTGATCGGCTACGAGGTCTTGACCGCGTTCTTTCTCGAGGCCTCGTTCCTCTCCGTCCTCTTGTTCGGCGGCGACCGCGTGCCGCGCTGGCTGCATGTATTTTCCGCCGTGATGGTCGCCTTCGGTACGACGCTGTCGGCATTTTGGATTCTTTCGGCCAACAGCTGGATGCAAACGCCGGCTGGCTACACGATGGCAGGCGGCATCGCTTTTCCGGCCGATTGGTGGGCCGTCATCTTCAATCCGAGCTTCCCGTACCGGCTCGCCCATATGCTCAATGCCTCGCTGCTCACCGGCGGCTTTGTCGGCATCGCGGTCGGGGCCCGCTACCTGTTGGCGAATCGGCACGTCGAGGAGGCGCGCACCATGCTGCGCATGGCGATCGCGCTGACCGCGGTGCTGGCGCCGCTGCAGCTCATCATCGGCGATCTGCACGCCGAAAATACGCTCAAATATCAGCCGACCAAGATTGCCGCCATGGAGGCGCATTGGGACGGCAGCAAGCCGGCGCCGTTCGAACTGTTCGCCTGGCCGGACGAGAACACCCAGAGCAATCTCTACTCGATCGCGCTACCGCACATCGCCGCGCTCTTGGTAACGCGGCAATGGGACGGTCTGTTTCCGGGATTGAACGACGTGCCGCCGCAGGACCGGCCGCCGCTACCGAACGTGTTCTTCGGCTTTCGAATCATGGTGGCGATCGGTCTTTACATGATCGCCGCGGCCTGGTTCGGCGCCTGGCTGTTGTGGCGCGGGCGATTATTCGAGACGCGCTGGTATTTGAAAATCCTCGCGCAGACCTGGTGGGTCGGCTTCGTCGCCGTCATCGCCGGCTGGGTCGTGACCGAAAGTGGCCGCCAGCCCTGGATTGTCGACGGCATATTGCGCACCGCGGATGCGGTCTCGCCGGTTCCGGGCGGCAGCATCGCGACCACGCTCACCCTCTTCATCCTGGTCTATGGCGTCGTGTTCTCGTTCGGCATTTATTTCATCAACCGGCTGATCGCACGCGGCATCCAGGAGACGGAACTGCCGCAATCTAAGCCGCGGCTTGCCAGCGGCCATCCGACGCTTGAGCCGCAAATCGCGCCGGGACACACACTATGATGGGCACCCTCGATCTTAACGCGCTACTGCCTTTCATCTGGGCCACGCTGATCGGCGTCGCGGTGGCGTTCTACGTCATCCTCGACGGCTTCGACCTCGGCATCGGCATGCTGTTTCCGTTCGCCAAAGACGACGCCGAGCGCGATCGTATGCTCGCTTCGATCGCGCCGTATTGGGACGGCAACGAGACCTGGCTGGTGCTCGGCGGCGGCGGACTCCTGGTCGCATTTCCACGCGCTTATTCGATCATCATGCCGGCCTTCTATCTGCCGCTGATCGTCATGCTCCTTGCCTTGGTGTTTCGCGGCGTCACGTTCGAATTTCGTACCATCGCGCAGCACAAGCCGTTTTGGAACGCGGTGTTCGCCGCCGGCTCGACGCTGGCCGGCTTTTGCCAGGGACTGGTGCTCGGCGGGCTGGTGCAGGGCGTCAAAGTCGAGAACGGCGCCTATGCCGGCGGCCCGTTCGATTGGGCGACGCCGTTCGGGCTCCTGTGCGGGCTGGGCATGGTCGCCGGCTATGCGCTTCTCGGCGCCACCTGGCTGATGCTGAAAACCGATGGCGACATGGCGGTCCGGGCGGCGACGAAGGCAAAGGTGTTACTCGTTGCCGTGCTCGTCTTCATGGCGACGGTCAGCATCTACACGCCGCTGACCATCCCACGCATCGCGCAGCGTTGGTTCACCGAGCCCAATATCCTCTATCTCTCGCCGGTGCCGATCCTCACCGCTCTGATCGCGTTCGCGCAATGGCGCTGGATCGAGGCGCGGCGCGAGGCGGCACCGTTTCTCGCCACCATCGCGCTGTTCCTGCTCGGCTATCTCGGCCTCGCGATTTCGACGATTCCTTATATCGTGCCGCCGGCGCTGACGATCCGCGACGCCGCGGCAGCGCCTTCGAGCCAGATGTTCATGCTGGTCGGCACGCTGGTGCTGTTGCCGTTGATACTCGGCTATACCGCACTGACTTATTGGCTGTTCCGCGGCAAAGTCCGCGAGGGTGCGGCCTATCACTGAGCATGATGCGGAAAGGCGAAAGCCGATTTGCCGAAGATGCAGATCGCCGTCTAACGCGCGGCCGCCGCGACGCTGCCCGGCCTGATCACGCCCCAACCGATCCACAATGTCGGCAGTCTGCCCTGGACCGGCCGGTCGAATGCGTGCGGCACTTCGGCAACGAGATCGGGAAAATAGGCTTTGATGTCCGGAGGCGGCGTCGGCGTGGTGTCGATCGCCGACCAGACCACGACGGCGCCCTTCTTGCGGATGTCGTCGGCGGTGATCCAGGGCGAGCGCGCCGGGTCGGCGTCGAAAAATACGCTGGGACGGCTCGGCGCACCGAGCGCAACCAGGGCGGCGAGATGTGGGTCGCCGGTCACCACCGCAAGCGGCTGTCCGGTCCTGCGCGTGAAACTGTCGGCGAAGAAGCGGCCCATGGCGGTCGCCGGCTGCGCAACTTTCAGATCCATGCCGGCCGTCCACGGCAGCAGCACGATTAGGATCGGCACGAATATCGCCGGCACGACGAGCAGCCCGGCCCAGGCGAAGCCGAGGACACGCTGATGATAGAGCTCGATGCTGTTGCCGGAGGCGATGACCAGCGCAAGCCCGGAAAGCACGAGGAGCGGCGCTGCGCCGCCGATCGGCAGCGCACGTCCGAGCACGACGGCGAACATCGTCGCCAGCAATCCCGGCGCCAGCGCGAAGACCTTGACGTATGTTGCTGCGAATGCATCGACCGGTGCGCGCAAAAGGGGCGGCGTCGGGCTCGCCTGCATCCGCGGCCAGCCGGCCGCCAGCACCAACAGGATGGCGAGCCCGGCATGGGCAAGAACAAGCGCTGCAACAAGCCACAGCCACGCCGCGGTGTTGGCGCCGGCAAGCGCGGCATACCGCAGGTGTGCGAGCGTCGCCGTCAGGGTACCTGCCATGCCGCCGAGCCAGATCAGGTGCAGGAACAGAAAAGGGACGAGCGCCAGCGCCATGATCCAAGCTGCAATCGCATCGAGCACGCCGCGGCCCCGCGCGGTGAGCGCGGTGAACGCGAGGAGCACGCCGAGCAGGATCGGCGCCGCGGCGCTGGTGAGAAGGAGCAGCGCCGCCGCAACGCCGAGCAGGTACGACGACCGCCGCTCGTTCTGCACCGCCGCGCGCCAATAATTCAGCAACACCACGGCCCACAGCGCCATCGACAGGATCGGCGGACCGAAATCCGGCGACGGCACCGTGAACAAGGAAATGCCGACCATCAATAGCACCGCGATGACCGCGTGGGTCGGGCCGACGACGGCGCAGCCGAGCGCGAACACGCACCAATAGGTCGTGACGACGCAAATCTGCGCCAGCACATAGACGCCGAACATGCCGGCACTGCGGTACGCGATTTCAGCCAGCCAATAGGCGAGCGGCGGGCCGACGCCGGCGTCGAAGCGGAACTCGTGCCCAATGGCGAGAAGCTGCGCCAGACCGTTGGGCGGGGCCGAGTAAAACAGCATCGGCACCGCGATCCAGACCGCGCCTTGCGCCAGCGCCGCCGGCCAGAACAGCAGCCACGGCCGCGAGCGCAGCAATTCGACGTAAAGGGGGACGTAGAACATCGGACTAGCTTCTGTCATTGCGGCCGAGCACGCGCAGCGAGCGAGCGCCGGAATGACGGCGGTGCCCTATACGGCGGCGAAGCTAGAGAGGCAATATGCCGGCGATCGCCGCGTCGGCCTCGTCATCCGAAAGGCCGAGAGCGCCGGCCACCGGCGCGAACGAGCGGCGGTGGTGAATTGTCGGCCCGAGCCGGTCGAGCGCCTCAAAATGCTCCGGCACGCTGTACCCCATGTGACGCTCGAAGCCGTAACCGGGATGGGCAGCGCCGAGACAGGCCATCAGCCGGTCGCGCGTCACTTTAGCGACGATTGAGGCGGCGGCAATCGAGGCAACCAGGCCATCGCCGCCGATCACCGACTCGCAATCGCAGCCGGCATCGATACGATCGCGGCCGTCGACGAAGACCAGACGCGGCTTGACCGGCAGCGCGGCGACGGCCCGAGCGAGCGCCCACAACGACGCGCGCAAAATATTATCGCGATCGATCCGCGCCGGCGGCGCCAGCGCCACCGCGACCTGCGCCCGGGCACAGATGCGTTCATACAGAACTTCGCGTCGCTCCGGCGTGAGCCGCTTCGAATCGTCGAGCCCGCGCGGAATATTGTCCGGATCGAGAATGACGGCTGCGGCAACGACCGGGCCGGCGAGCGGGCCGCGGCCGGCCTCGTCGCATCCGGCAACCGGCCAGACGCCGCGCTTGAGGGCCGAGCGCTCGCGCCGGAACGTCGGCCGGACGATGATTTCTTCGCCGAACGGCAGGCGCGCGGCTTCCTTGCCGGATTTCTTGCCTCTTTCCTTGCGGCCGGTGCCATTACAACTCATACCCTATGTTGATCACGCCGCAGCACGATCCGCAATGCGGATCAATGTTTCGGGGGATCGCGGGGATTAAAACAAATCGAGCTGCCGCGTCGCCGGCCGCGGCGGCCGGAAATGTTCGGTCGTGGTCTTCACGCTCGTCGCATTGAAGCCGAGCCGCTCGCAGGCGACCTCGAAGCGCCGCCCGATCATCCAGGCGATCGGGCCGGAACCGGTCATGCGTCTGCCGAAGGTTAAATCGTAATCCCCGCCGCCGCGGGTGTCGCGGATGAGCTTGAACACATGCTCGACGCGGTCGGGAAAATACTCGGTCAGCCACTCGCGGAACAAATCGCGCAATTCCAGCGGCAGGCGCAACAGCACATAGCCGGCGTTACGCACGCCGGTTTCCGCCACCGCTTCGAGAACGCGCTCCAGCTCCGCATCGTTGATCGCGGGGATGACCGGCGCCACCAAGGTAGAGGTCGGCACGCCGGCCGCCACCAGTTGGCGCAAAGCATCGAGCCGGCGCGGCGGCGTCGAGGCGCGCGGCTCCATCACGCGTGCCAGTTTCGCATCGAGCGTCGTGACCGAGATCGCAACTTTCACCAGATCGCGCTTGGCCATCCGCGTGAGAACGTCGAGATCGCGCAATACCAGCGCCGATTTGGTCACGATGCCGACTGGATTTCCGGCGCGCTCCAAAACTTCGAGAATGCGGCGCGTGATCTGATAGCGGCGTTCGATCGGCTGATAAGGATCGGTGTTGGAGCCGAGCGCGATGATCTTCGGCACGTAGCCCGGCGCCGACAGTTCGCGTTCGAGCAATTCCGGCGCGTTCGGCTTCATGAACAGTTTGGATTCGAAATCGAGTCCCGGCGATAGCCCGAGATAGGCATGGCTCGGCCGCGCGTAGCAGTAGACGCAGCCATGCTCGCAGCCGCGATAGGGATTGATCGATTGATCGAAAGAAATGTCCGGCAAGTCGTTGCGGGCAATGATTTTGCGGGTCGAGTCGACCGTCACCGTGGTCTTAAACGGCGGCAAGCCATCGAGACCCTGCCAGCCGTCGTCGAAAGCGACGCGGGCCAGCGGCTCAAAGCGCCCCGAAGCGTTCGAGGCCGTACCGCGGCCGCGACGGCGCTCGCGGTCAACGGCGCTTCCCAATTCGCCCGGCGGCGCAGAGGGCAGCGGTGCCGGCGGGCGTCTCAACGCGGACGAACGACTCATGGACGACTCCTGACGCAAAACTAGCGCAATCGTGTGAACAAAACAAGAACAATTGTCGGCGGCGGTTGCCTGTAAAGCAAGCCTTGGCGACCACCGGTGCCGGGCCTATTCAGCGTCCGGCAAGCACTTTTTAGGCTTCACGCCGCTGGCATGCTGAGCGTTATCATCCCAACGAAGAATTCTGAACGAAGGCTGGTGCCGACGCTGGCAGCGCTCGTTGCCGGCGCCACGGCGGGCCTCATCGCCGAGGTGCTGATTGCAGATGCCGGATCGCAAGACGGTACCGCGGCGGTCGCCGATATCGCCGGCTGCAATTTCCTGACGGTCGAGGGCCCGCTGGCGGCGCGGCTACAGGCAGCAGCGGCAGCGGCGCGGGCACCGTGGCTGATGTTCCTGCGGCCGGGAACAGTACTCGACGCGCACTGGACCAATGAGGTTGAACGCTTCCTTCAGCAAGGGACGCACCCTGCCCGAGCCGCTGTGTTTCGACGCGGCGGCCAACCGCCCGGCGGCCGTGAATTCCTGCTGTGGCTTGCGGCTGCACTCGGCGCGCCGCCGCGTCCCGAGCAAGGCCTCGTCATCGCCAAAGCCTTCTATGCCGCGCTTGGCGGCCATTCCGAGCATCGCGGCGACCCCGAATACGACCTGCTACGGCGCATCGGCCGGCAGCGGATCGTTCGGCTCGCCACCCAGGCGTTCGCACCTAATACTTGACTTAGTCAACTATCTGGCCGAGGCTCGGCTATGGCCGGCCAGGACCTCGATCATCGCACCGCCGAAACTCGCAACGCTCCGGACCGCATTGCCGAAGATCGCATCGCCACGATGCGCGGCTTCAACCGTTTCTACACGCGGCAGATCGGCGTGTTGCGCAAAAGGTTTCTCGACAGTCCGTTCTCGCTCGGCGAGGCGCGCGTGCTCCATGAGATCGCGCGCGGCAATGCGCCGACCGCAAGCGAGATCGGCCGGGCACTCGATCTCGACGCCGGTTATCTGAGCCGCGTACTGCGCCAATTCGAAAAGCGCGGACTGATCGAGCGCAGGGCATCGGCGAGCGATGCCCGGCAAAGCCACCTGACGCTATCGCCGCGCGGCCGCAAAACCTATGCGCTGCTCGAGCGTCGCTCGCAGCGCGATACCGGCGCCATGCTTGGCGGTCTTAAGGCCGCGGACCAGATTCGGCTGATTGCCGCGATGAACACGATCCAATCGCTGCTGAGCGGCAAGTCCGAAACGGCGGCGGAAACAACGCTGGACCGAAGTTATAGTCTGCGCGCGCCGCGGCCCGGCGATCTCGGCTGGATCGTCAAACGCCATGCCGAGCTCTACGCGCAAGAATATAACTGGATCGAGCCGTTCGAAGGCGTTTGCGCGCAAATCGTCGCCGACTTCGCCAACAAGAACGATCCGCAGCGCGAGCGTTGCTGGATTGCGGAAATGGACGGCGCGAATGTCGGCTGCGTCTTTCTGATCGCCGACTCCGACACTGTCGCGCGCATCCGGCTCCTTCTGGTCGACCCGAAGGCACGCGGGCTTCAGCTCGGCGCGCAACTCGTCGACGAATGCATTGGGCTTGCCCGCCGGGCCGGCTACCAGAAGATCACATTATGGACGCACAGCGTGCTCACCGCCGCGCGACATATCTATCAGAACGCCGGCTTCACGCTCACCCGCAGCGAACAGCGCGTGAGCTTTAGCCAGCCCGTCATCAGCGAGCACTGGGATTTGGAGCTTTAGAGCGTGGTCCGGAAAAGTGGAAACCGGTTTTCCGAAAAGATCATGCTCCATCAAAACGTTAGAGCGACAATCAATTCAATCTGAAACGGTTGCGCTCTAGACTGTCGCGCCGGTCGCCTTCGGCCGGCGCAGATGCTCGTCGAGCCGCGGCATGATTTCGACGAAATTGCACGGGCCGTAGCGGTAATCGAGCTGATGCACCAAAATTTCGTCCCAGGCGTCCCTGCAGGCGCCCGGCGAACCCGGCAGGCAGAAAATATAGGTCGAGCCGGCGACGCCGGCGGTGGCGCGCGACTGGATCGCCGAAGTGCCGATCTTGGGGAAGCTGATCACCAGGAACAGGGCCGAGAACCCGTCCATCTTCTTGTCGAACAGCGGCTCGATCGCTTCCGGAGTAACGTCGCGGCCGGTGAAGCCGGTGCCGCCGGTGGTGATGATGACGTCGATCATAGGATCGGCGATCCAGGCCTTGACGCGGGCGCGGATGGCATCGATGTCGTCATGCACCAGGCTGCGCTCGGAAGCGAAATGGCCGGCCGAGACGATCCGCTGCACAAGCAAAGCGCCAGATTTGTCGTCCTTCAGCGAGCGTGTGTCGGAGACCGTCAGCACCGCGATCTTAAGCGGCACAAACTCTTTGCCCTCGTCAATTCCAGGCATGAATAAGCCTTTACGCCACCCCACTCCACTCGCTCCCGCGATGCGGAGACCCAGGAATGACCTGCCGGACTCCAGCTGCCGCCGGAACGAGCGGAAAATGCATTAATCCACTAATAGCTTAGAGGGGCGCGGCCGTTCTGCCAAGCGCTGCTAAAGCGGGCTCGCCGACATCGTGTCGCAGGCCGAAAGCTGGCCGGAATTGAAGCCGTTTAAAAACCACCGCTTGCGCTGCTCCGAGGTGCCGTGGGTAAAGCTATCCGGCACGACATAGCCCTGCATTTCCTTCTGCAAACGGTCGTCGCCGATGGCGGACGCAGTTTGCAAGGCCTGATCGACGTCGCCCGCGTCGAGGAAGCTGTGCTTTTGCTGGGCGCGGTTCGCCCACACGCCGGCATAGCAATCCGCCTGCAGCTCGATGCGCACCTGCAGCGCATTCGCGGTCGTCTTGCTCGCAGCGGCCTGCTGCGCTTGCACGGTACGCAGGACGCCAAGCTCATCCTGCACGTGATGGCCAACCTCGTGCGCAATCACATAGGCTTCGGAAAACTTGCAGGCTTTGTCGCTGGAGCAGGCGTCGAACTTGTCCTGCATGTCCTGGAAGAACGACATATCCAGATAGATGTCCTTATCCTGCGGGCAATAGAACGGTCCCATCGCCGACTGCGCCATGCCGCAGCCGCCATCGATCGCGCCGCTGAAGAGCCGCAGCCGCGGCGGATGGTACGTGCGCCCCATTGCGCTGAACATGTCGGTCCAGCGGTCCTCGGTATCGCCGAGCACCGCGGCGACAAAATCCTTGGTCTCGGCGGTGCGCGCATCGTCGACCGGCGGCGGGCCGCTCTGCTGCACGACTGGGCCGCCGCTGGAAAGAATTTCTGCGCCGTTGATGAGGACGCTCGGATCAATGCCGAGTGCCCAGCCGATCAAGCCGAGAATGACGATCGTGCCGATGCCGAGGCCATGCGCGCCACCCGGCACGCCGAAGCCGCCGCTCGCGCCGCGATCGTCCTCGACATTGCTGGAGCGACGGAATTCATCCCAGCGCATGTATTTGCTCCTTCAAAAGCCGGCGCGCCGGCGCCCGAAACCTTATCGATCTGCCGGTCGCTCGTGGCGAATTAACTAAGTGTTTCCCGGCATTTATTGCCTAGTGCCCGCGCGCGCATAGTTAAGCCGATTTTTACCTTGGGCCCGCATTATCGCCGTTGTCGGTTGTAGGTCCCGCGTCGCCGATCGCGTCGCCTGAGTCAGAGTTCTGAGTCATGGTTGTGTCGCGTCGCGGGGCGTCCGGAAGGACGCCCCGCGTGAGTTTTGAGTCCCAAGAGTCCGCCTCCGCGCGCATTGTCGTCGGCGACTGCGTTGCCGAGATGACAAAGCTTCCGGCGCAATCGGTCGATCTCGTCTTTGCCGATCCGCCGTACAATCTGCAGCTCCAGGGCGACCTTAAGCGTCCCGACGATTCGCGCGTCGATGCGGTGGACGACGATTGGGACAAATTTGCCAGCTTCTCCGCCTATGACGATTTCACCCGCGCCTGGATCGCCGCCTGCCGCCGGGTGATGAAGCCTTCCGCCACGCTGTGGGTCATCGGCTCCTACCACAACATTTTCCGTGTCGGCGCCGTGCTTCAGGACCTCGGCTTCTGGATCCTCAACGACATCGTCTGGCGCAAGTCCAATCCGATGCCGAATTTCCGCGGCCGCCGCTTCACCAACGCGCATGAGACCCTGATCTGGGCGGCACGCGATGCCGCCAAGCGCGATTATACGTTCAACTACGAGGCCCTCAAGGCGGGCAACGACGACATCCAGATGCGCTCCGATTGGTTCATCCCGCTTTGCACCGGCGAGGAGCGGCTCAAAGGGCCCGACGGCAAAAAGCTGCATCCGACGCAAAAGCCTGAAGCGCTGTTGGCCCGCGTCATCCTCGCGGCGTCGCGCCCGGACGACCTCGTGCTCGACCCGTTCTGCGGTACCGGCACCACCGGCGCGGTGGCGCACCGGCTGCGCCGGCGTTTCATCGGCTTCGAGCGCGAGGCGGATTACGCCGCAGCGGCCAGAAAGCGCATTGACGCTATCGAGCCGATGCCGGAGCCGGCGCTTGCCGCTTTCATGACCGCGCGCGAGGCGCCGCGCGTGCCGTTCTCGGCGCTGATCGAGCGCGGGCTGGTATCGCCTGGCATCAAGCTTGTCGACGCCAAGCGCCGCCATCGCGCGCTGGTTCGCGCCGACGGGGCGCTTTCGCTCGGTGAAGCGGTCGGCTCGATCCACCGCATCGGCGCCTTGGCGCAAGGGCTGGAAGCCTGCAACGGCTGGACGTTCTGGCACGTCGAGACGGCGGAAGGGCTGACACTGATCGACGACTTCCGCGCCATCGTGCGCTCGGAAATGACGCAAGCCGCCGAGTAGAGCCGGCTACGCCGCAGGTATCACGTCGATCAACAGCTCAAGCGCGCGTTTGGCGAAGGCACCCATGTTCGCGACCCGATCGGCGCTGCCGGTGCGCAGCGTGATCGCGCGCTCGGCCGGACCGGACACCGCAATGCAGGTGTGGCCGGCGGGATCGCCGTAACGGTTACCGGTTGGTCCGGTGGCGCCAGTTTCGCCAAGGCTCCAGACCGCGCCGTGCCGCTCGCGCATGCGCCGCGCAATGAGCAACGAATAAGCTTCCGTCGCCGCCCGCATGCCGGCCATATCGGCGTTGCCGATGCCGAGCAATGCCGCACGCGAGGCTTTTGTGTAGACCACGGCGCCGCCGAGAAAATAGGCCGACGCGCCGGGCACCGCCAGCAAGGCCGCGGCGATGAGTCCGCCGGTCGAGGATTCGGCGACCGCGATGGTCTCGCGCCGCGCGATTAGACGCTTCGCGATCGTCTCGGCCAGCGGCAGCAGTTCTTTCACAGATCACCCCGTCCGATCTGGCAGAGCACGCGAAAGACACCGATCTCGGCGCCCGGAAATTGCTTCGTCATTTGCGCGCCGACGGCTTCCGCATCCGTCTGGTAAAGCGTGTCGATCAGGAGCGCGCCGGCAATCTTCTTGTCGCCGCCGCGCAATTTCTCTTCCGTCGACACCGGCATGCCGGCGGCATCCAGCGCAACCCATATTTCGCCGCTGCCGACGGAGATGTCGGCCGCGAGTTTTTCCAGCGTGCCCAACAGCGCCGGCTGATCCGGCTGCTGGGCGAACCGAGCGATGACGGCGAACGCGCCGCGGAAGCTGCCGCGCCGCATGGTGCGCCGGCACACCGTGCGGTTCATGTTGACGAAAACCTCCGACATGATCGTGCGCGTCATCGGCGTCGGATTGTCGAGCCGCTCGAGATAGGGCTTCGAGGTGAGCACTTCGGGGGTTTCGACCAGATAGAAATTGAAATAGCCGGGCGACCCCGAAAAACTCTTATGGCGGCGCCCGAACAGAAAACCCGGCACGCCAAGCCGCTCCTGCAAATGCTCGCCCTGGAACCAAGCTTCGAATTCGGCTTCGCGCCCGGCGCGGCAATCGTTGAAGATGGCGAGTATTCCTGGCTCGCTCATCTCGCCGCGACCACCATGATTTCGACCTTGTAGTCGGGTGAAGCGAGCTTGGCCTCGACGGTGGCGCGCGCCGGGGTATTGCCGGGCGACACCCAGGCGTCCCATACCGCATTCATCTCGGCAAAATTCGCCATATCGGTGATCCAGATATTAGCCGAAAGAAGCTTGCTCTTGTCGGTCCCGGCCTTGGCGAGGAAGCCGTCGATTTGCGAGAGAACGCTTTTGGTCTGCTCGGCCATGCTCTTGCCCTTGGGCGCGTCGGCGACGATGCCGGCGAGATAGACGATGTCGCTGTGGACGACGGCCTTGCTCATGCGCGGCCCGCTTTCGTGACGTTCGATTTTCATTTGGTGATCCTCCGAGTTTGTCAGTTATCGGCGTTCAATCCATCGGCAGCGCGTGCGCCACGACCTTGCGCATGAGACTTGGCAAAGCTTCTCCCGCAAGCTCTGAAATTGCAATCCATCGCGTATCTTTAGGCGCTGGCGTGCGCGCCGGCACATCGGCCGCATAAACGGTGAGTTCGAGCGGGAAGTGAGTGAAGACGTGGCGGACAATGCCGACGGTGCGATGCCAATTTGGCGACTTCCGTGATGCGAAACGCGGAGCGCACTTTCGCGCAACGCTTTGGTCAAAATCCTTCGTCCACTCCGTCGTCGGCACTTCGGTCATGCCGCCGAGAAGCCCCTTCGTCGGACGCGTGCGCACGAGAATAAAGCCGTCCGCCCGGCGCACGACGAAGGCGGCGCCGCGGCGCAATGCCCCTGCGCGCTTCGGCGCGCGTCGCGGAAATGTCTCGGCATCGCCGCGCGCGTAAGCCGCGCAGCTTTCGTTCCAGGGACACAGCGCGCAGGCCGGGGTTTTCGGCGTGCAGATCGTGGCGCCGAGATCCATCATGGCCTGTGCGAAATCGCCGGTGCACCGCGGCGGGGTGAGCGCCTGCGCAAGACAGGAAATTTCCGGTTTCGCCGCCGGCAGCGGCGCGTCTAGCGCGTAGAGCCGGGCGATAACGCGTTCGACGTTGCCGTCGACCGGCATTGCCGGCGCGTCGAACGCGATGGCCGCAATGGCGGCGGCGGTATAGGGGCCGATGCCCGGTAAATCGCGTAAGCTTGCTTCGCTTTCCGGAATCCTCCCGCCGTGCCGCTCGACCACGGCGCGGGCGCAGGCATGCAGATTGCGGGCGCGGGCGTAATAGCCGAGGCCAGCCCAGGTTTTGAGGATGTCATCGAGCGACGCCGCCGCCAGCGCCGCGATGTCGGGCCAGCGCGCCAGAAACTGCGCGTAATAGGGCGCAACCGCCTTGACCGTGGTTTGCTGCAGCATGATTTCGGAAAGCCAGACGCGGTAGGGATCGGCGCGCTGGCCCGGCGGCGCCCGCCACGGCAGCTTGCGGCGGTGTCGGTCGTACCAGGCGAGCAAGTCGGTGGGTTGCGGTGACGAAACTGCCGCCGCACCCTTGGCGCGCTGTCGTCTGTTAGGTTTCGCTGCTACGGTCATGGTCTGTGGGATGACAGAGGCTCGTTCCATGAACAAGACCGCTCGCCCGTTTGCCAAGCCGCTGCGCGACCTTGTGCCAAAGGTCGTGGGCGAGACTTTTACCCAGCAGGGCTTTGCCTCCGCCGAACTGGTGACGCGCTGGGCGGATATTGTCGGCATCGAGGTTGCCGCGCACTCTGAACCGATCAAAATCCACTGGACGCGTCCGGCGGACGGTGACGAGCGCGAGCCCGGCACACTGGTATTGCGGGTCGAAGGCCCGGCCGCGATCGAGATTCAGCACCAAGGCGACGTGATCTGCGAGCGGGTCAACCGCTTTCTCGGCTGGCGCGCCGTGGCACGGCTCGCGCTGCGCCAGGCGCCGCTGCGGCGCGGCGAGCGCAAAGCGCCGCGCGGTATCGACCCGGCTGCGACGACGCGGATCGCGCAAAGTCTGACAACTATCGGCGATGACGACTTAAAAGACGCGCTGGCGCGGCTTGGCGCGGCAATCAAGCGAAGCTGACCCCGATGCCGCAGGGGCTTGGCGCGAAGGCGCGCTAATGCCACATTGGCCAGGTACAAACTCCTCGAATTTCGGCTCGAAAAGGAGCTTTCCGTGACGCTCAATCGTCGTGATTTATTGCTGGCGGGCGCGGCGGCCGCCATCCTGCCGCTGTCTGACCCCGCTCGAGCGGATGACGTCACGCCCTCTCCTGCCGATCTTGCCGACGCCGGCCCCGATGGCGACGTGATGCTCGGTTCCGACAAGGCGCCGGTGACGGTCATCGAATACGCGTCAATGACGTGTCCGCACTGCGCGCATTTTTCGGAGAACACGTTTCCCGAACTGAAGAAGCGTTACATCGATACCGGCAAGGTGCGCTACACCTTGCGCACCTTCCCGCTCGACCAGCTCGCCGCCGCCGGGTTCATGGTGGCGCTGTGCGGCGGCAAGGACAAATATATGCCGATCGTCGAGACGCTGTTCGCCAAGCAGGAACTATGGATCGTGAAGGATCCGGTGCCGCCGCTCAAGGAAATCGCCAAGCAGTACGGCATCACCGAAGACCAGTTCAATAAATGTTTGGCGAATCAAAAGCTGCTTGACGACATCCAGGCGGTCCGCGACCACGCCGTCCAGAAGCTCGGGGTCAATTCCACGCCGACTTTTTTCGTCAACGGCAAGAAGCTCGTCGGCGACATTTCGATCGATCAGATGGCCAAGGAGATCGACCCCTATCTTAAGACAGGATAAGGGTTTTTTGCTCTGACCCAGCGGTTCGTCCCGGCTGCCGCCGGCCGCTTCCGGCCCGGTTCCGGCAGCACGAAGGTCTGGATAATTCAGCAGCCCTGTTGCGCTCGGAGTCGCGACGATTCATTCTCAGCGTCGATGCGGCACACCTCCCGCGCCAAGGGATATCAGCCCGTGGCGTGAGCCTTCAACGATTCCCTGCACCGCCGCAGCATAGGAAATGGACGTGTCAAACGTATGAAGCTTACGCGGCTGCGCCTGATCGGCTTCAAGTCCTTCGTCGAACCGACCGATTTCGAGATTGAACCCGGCCTCACCGGGGTCGTCGGCCCGAACGGCTGCGGCAAGTCCAATCTGGTCGAAGCCGTCCGCTGGGTGATGGGCGAAGCCTCCTACAAGGCGATGCGCGCGGCGGAGATGGACGACGTCATCTTCTCCGGCAATACCGAACGCCCGGCGCGCAACCACGCCGAGGTCGCCGTCTCGATCGACAACAGCGACCGCACGGCGCCGGCCTCGTTCAATGATTTCGATACGCTGGAAGTCTCCCGCCGCATCGTGCGCGAGCACGGCTCGACGTTCCGCGTCAACGGCCGCGAGGTGCGCGCGCGCGACGTCGCCGTGCTGTTCGCCGACGCCTCGACCGGCTCGCGATCGCCCGCTTTGGTGCACCAGGGTCGGATCGGCGAAATCATCCAGGCGCGCCCCGATCAGCGCCGCCGCGTCCTCGAAGAAGCCGCCGGTATTTCCGGACTGCATGCGCGGCGCCACGAAGCCGAGCTGCGGCTCAAGGCCGCCGAGCAGAATTTGGGGCGGGTCGAGGACGTCATCGGCCAACTCGCCGCTCAGATTGCCGCACTGAAGACCCAGGCGCGGCAGGCGGTGCGCTACCGCAACATATCCGGCCAGGTGCGCCGTACCGAGGCGCTATTGTTCCACTTGCGCCGGATCGCGGCGCGGACCGAAGTCGGCGAAACCGGGCGCGCCAAGGACGAGGCCGTTCGCGTCGTTGCGGCGCGCACCGGGGAGCAGGCGCGAGCCTCGACCCGACAGGCGCAAATAGCCGCAGGCCTGCCGGGGTTGCGCGAAGCGGAGGCGAGCGCCGCCGCCGGGCTGCAGCGTCTGATCGTCGCGCGCGAGACGCTGGAGCGCGAAGAGGCCCGCGCCAAGGAGCGCATCGGCGAACTTGACCGCCGCATCGAGCAATTCGCGGCCGACTTGGCCCGCGAGCGGGCGCTAGCGGCCGACGCCGAGGCGGCGCTGGCCCGCCTTGGCGCCGAGGAGACGGCGCTTTCCGCTGTGGCACGAGAAACCGGCGAACGGCTTGCCGGCGCCAACCAGCGCGTCGCGGCGGCAGACGCGACGCTGGCGGGCTCGGAAAAATCCTTTGCCGAATTGACCGGTGAACTCGCCGATCTCACGGCGCGGCGCAATCAGTTGCAGGCCGCCTCACGCGAACACGAAGAGCGCGCGGCGCGGCTCGAGGCCGAGTTCGCCAATATCGATGCCGGCCTTGCTGCGACCGACAGCAGCGCGCCCGATTTGGCGGCGCTTGCCGACGCGGTTGCCGGCGCGCAAACCGCGCTCGCGGAAGCGGAAACCGCCGCGCATGCCGCGGAAGCCGCGCACCGACGCGCCAGGGAGGAGATCGACACTGCACGCGCGCCGCTTGGCGCCGCCGAAAAGAGCGCGCAGCGGCTCGACACCGAGGCCAAGACTATCGGCAAGCTGCTGGCCGTCGAGAGTAAAAATCTTTGGCCGCCGGCGATGGACGCAATCACGGTGTCGAAAGGCTACGAGAAAGCGCTGGGCGCCGCTTTAGGCGACGATCTCGATGCGCCGGTGGGCACGTCCGCGCCGATGCACTGGGCCGGCGCCGCGCTCGATTCGTCCGATCCGAGCCTGCCGGATGGCGCCACACCGCTGTCGCAATATGTGAAGGCACCGGAGGAACTCGCCCGCCGCCTCGCCCAGATCGGCGTCGTCGCGCGCGACAACGGGCCACGTCTTTCCCGAATGCTCAAGCCGGGCCAGCGGCTTGTTTCGCCCGAAGGCGATTTGTGGCGCTGGGATGGTTTTGCCGTTGCCGCTCATGCACCGACCGGCGCGGCGCGCCGGCTCGCCGAACGCGGCCGCCTGCAGACGATCGAGGCCGAGCTTGTGGCCGCGCGCAGTGACGTCGAAGGCAAGCGCCGTGTCGTCGAGGCCGCGGAAGCAGCGCTGACCGCGGCGGCCGCGGCCGAAACCGAGGCGCGCGCACACTGGCGCGAAGCGCAGCGCCTGACCGATGCCGCACGCGAGGAACATGCCGCCGCGGAACGCGAGATCGGCCGCAATGCGGCGCGCCTCTCGGCGCTCAATGAAGCCAAGCAGCGCATCGGCGCCGGCCGCGACGAAACTGAGCGTGCCCGCGCCGAAGCGGCAAAGTCGCTCGCTGCGCTCCCCGCTGCAGCCGAGATCGAAAGCAAGCTTGCCGCGATCAATGCGGCGATAGCGCGCGAACGCGCGACCTGCGCCGTGGAGCGGGGCGAAGCCCAGGCGATCGCGCGCGAGGCGGAGCTTGCCAATCATCGGCTCCGCGCCATCGCCGGCGAGCGCCAAGCCTGGAGCGACCGCAAAGGTAATGCGGCGGCGCAGATCGCGACGCTCGGGCAGCGCACCGGCGAAGCGGCGAGCGAACGCGCCGAGCTTAAGAATGCGCCGCAAAAATTCGCAAGCCAGCGTCAGGCGCTGATCGGTGAGATCGAAACCGCCACCGCCGAACGCCGCACCGCTGCAGACCGGCTGGCGGCAGCCGAGACCGAACTTGCCGAGGCGGACAAAGCCGCCCGCTTGGCGCTTGAAGCGGTCGGCGAAGCGCGCGCGGAAGCCGCCCGCGGCGAAGAGCGCCACGACGCCGCCAAGCGCCGACTGGCCGATATCGAGCACGAAATCCGCGAGGTCCTCCAAGTCGAGCCGGCCGCCGCGGCCGCAGTCGCCGAGCTCAAGCCCGACGCCGAAACGCCGTCGATCGCCGAGGTCGAGGCCAAGATCGAGCGTATCAAGCAAGAGCGCGAGCGGCTCGGCTCGGTGAACTTGCTCGCCGAGCAGGAATTGCGCGACGTCGAAGGCCAGCACTCAAAACTGATCGGTGAGCGCGACGATCTTGTCGAGGCAATCCGGCGGCTCCGCCAGGGCATCCACAGCCTCAATCATGAAGCGCGCGAGCGCCTGCTCACTTCATTCCAGATCGTCAACGAGAATTTCAAAAAGCTGTTCAGCGAATTGTTCGGCGGCGGCAATGCCGAGCTGCAACTGATCGAGAGCGAGGACCCGCTGGAAGCCGGGCTCGAAATCATGGCCAAGCCGCCGGGCAAGAAGCCGGCGACGCTGTCGCTGTTGTCCGGCGGCGAGCAGGCGCTCACGGCGCTGGCTTTGATCTTCGCCGTGTTCCTCACCAATCCAGCGCCGATCTGCGTGCTCGACGAGGTCGACGCGCCGCTCGACGATTACAATGTCGAGCGCTTCTGCAACTTGCTCGACGAGATGACGCGCTCGACCGATACCCGCTTCGTCATCATCACCCATAACCCGATCACCATGGCGCGCATGAACCGCCTCTACGGCGTCACCATGGCCGAACGCGGCGTGTCGCAGCTGGTTTCCGTCGACCTCGAAGGCGCGGTGAAGCTGCGAGAAGCGAGCTGACGCTCAGCCCAGCTTGAACAACTTCACCGCATTGTCCCGGCCGATCTTGCACCGGTCCGGTTCGCTGATCGGACACGCATCGAACCAGCGCGCGGCATGGTCGATATTCTCAAACGGCCAGTCGGCGGAAAACATGATGCGGTCCGAGCCCATCACCAGCATGGCGTCGATCAGCGCCTGGGTGTGGAAATTGCCCGACGTCGTTATATGGAAATTGGCGCAGAAGTAATCGCGCATGCGCCGCTTGGCCGGATAATTATGCCGGCTCTCGATCCAGCCATTGGCATTGTCGATGCGCCACATTTCATAGGGCAGCATTTCGCCTAGGTGGCCGATAATGATGTTAAGCCGCGGATGCGCGTCGAACAGGCCCGAGCCCATCAGGCGCAGCGCATGGACTGCGGTCTCATGGCCGAACGCCCAGATCGGACCCATCAGCCAACCGTGACCCTCGTAGATTTTGGCGTCGCGCGGAATGGGATTGCGCGGGTGCAGATAGAATGGCACGTCGAGCCGTTCGACGGTCGCCCAGAACGGCCGGTATTGCGGCAGGTCGTAATAGACCAACGTTTCCGCGTCGCCGACCTGCGAAAAGCCGTTGACCAGCGCGCCGCGAAATCCAAGCTCCTTGACACAGCGTTCCAGCTCGCGCGTCGCGCCGTCGGCGTCCTGCATCGCCAGCGCTGCAAGACCCTGAAAACGGTCGGGCCGTTTGCGCACCTGTTCGGCCAAGTAGTCGTTGGCCTTGCGCGCGACTTCGGCGGCGCGCGTCTTGTCGGGAATGGCCTGCACGGCTGGCGCATTGAGCGACAATAAGAACAGCTCGATGCCGTTGTCGTCCATTTCGCGCAAGCGCCTGTCATGGATGTCGAGCACGCGGCTTTTGACTTCCTGCCATACGCGCTCGGGAAAATAGCCGTGCGAATCTTCAAGTGTCTCCGGAATGGCGAAATGTTCTTCGAGTGCGATCTTGCCCTGCATGTTCCTCCCCGCGTTCGTTTTGAGCCACCGCTAGCCAGCCGATTAATCTTAACACGCCAATCGCGAGGCGCGTCTCGGCCATCCGCGCATGGCAGCATCCCTGGCACGACCCTTGGCACGCTTTTGGCGAGGATTCATCACGCGCTCCCGCGCTGTCCCATTCCGGCGCAGCGGCGGGATGGGTTTGTCAAAACGTAACAGTGAAGCGGCCGCGCTGATGAACGTCCAGCCCAGTTACATGCTGGCCTCCCCGCCGAAAACGAGCCGGGCCTTGCGCGCTTGGGCGCTGCTTTCGAGCGGTACTTTTTCCAGCGCCGTTTTTGTCATCGACGTGGCTTTGATCGTGACGATGTCGTGCCTCACCGGGATTGTCTATTACAGCATCGCCTACGGCGATATCGGCAGCATTTCATCCGATATCCAGATAGGCGGTCTGGCGGCAAGCATTTTCGCCATTTCCAACGTATTCCGCGGCGAATATCGGCTGCCGAATTTTTTCGCTTTCAAGCCGCATGCCAGGCGCACTATCCAATTGTGGAACGTTACGCTCATTTGCCTGCTGATGCTCGGCTTTATGGCGCAGGTCAGCGTCAGCTATTCACGCGGCTGGATCGTGTTGTTCTATTCCGCCACGCTTGCCGGCCTCATCGTGTCGCGCTTCGCCATCGTGCGCATCACCGCGTTGGCGCGCGCCGCCGGGCTGATTTCAGCGCAGCGCATCTGCCTGATCGGCACCGGCGCGCATATCGGCGCCTTTGTCCAGCATTACGAGCCGTGGGCACTTGGGCTCAACATCGTCGGCTGCCGCTTTCTCACGCCGGTTCCGGCTACAGCCTCGGCCGAAACGCGCAGCGCCGTGCTCGATCGCGACCTCGCCGAGGCGGTCGCCAGCGTGCGCAGTCTCGAGCCCGATGCCATTTATCTGTTACTGCCGTGGTCGGCGACCGACACCATCGACTGCTGCGCCAAGACTTTCTTGGCGCTGCCGGTCGAAATTCATCTCGGGCCCGAGCAGATTCTGCACAAGTTCGACGACGTCGAGCTGGCCAAGGTCGGACCGTTGGCGAGTCTGCAGTTGACGCGCCTGCCGCTGTCGCGCGCCGAAGTCGTGCAGAAGCGACTTTTCGATCTTCTGTTCGCGTCGCTTGCTCTGGTGGCGCTGACTCCCTTGATCCTTCTCGTCGCGATCCTTATCAAGCTCGACAGCCGGGGACCGGTTTTCTTCGTACAGCGCCGCTACGGCTTTAATCAGCAGCCATTCCGCATCATAAAATTCCGCACCATGCGGACCCTGGAAGACGGCACCGTCGTTGCGCAGACGACACGCGACGACCCACGCTTGACCAGGATCGGGCGCTGGCTGCGGCGCCGGAACATCGATGAACTCCCGCAGCTGTTCAATGTGCTGACCGGCGACATGTCGCTGGTCGGGCCGCGGCCGCACGCAGTGTCGCACGATCGCGACTACGAGCGGCGGATTTCGCTTTATGCGCGCCGACACAACGTGAAGCCCGGCATCACGGGTTGGGCGCAGATCAACGGCTATCGCGGCGAGATCGACTACGAGGAGAAGATCAGGAAGCGCGTCGAGTACGACCTGGCCTACATCGACAATTGGTCGCTCTGGTTCGACTTGAAAATCATGGCCCGGACGCTGCTGTCACCGGCCGCTTACCGCAACGCCTATTGATCTGTACAACGCCTGGGAAAATTGCCCGCGCGGCGCCGACACGACACCGTCGAGCAGGTCATTTTGCCCGCTCTATTCAAATCTATCCCGCCAGCATCGCGATGGCGGCAAGGGCGCCCACGGTGACGATCGCCGTCGACAGCCACAAGACGCCGATCAGGAGCCATAACGGCCGTGGCTTGTTGAGCGCCGGCGGTGTTGCCGGCGTGACCCAGGATCGCAGTGCCGGTTCGCCCAATCGCAGCGCAGCGCTGGCGCGTTCGATATCGACAAATTCGCGCGCCAGCTGCTCCTGCTCAAACCGCGTCAGCGCGCCGCTATCTTCGGCGATCTTATCCGTGGCGCGCCGACGCGGCGGCGCGGAGCCGGAAGCTTCGAGCAATCCAGCATCGTCGCTGCTGCGGTCTGACGGCAGAGAGTCGAGGGACTGCTCGGACATTTGCGCCCGCCTGTTGGATATTGCGGTTAATCCTTAAACGACGCGCCGGGCCGAGGCGATGCCGATCCGGAGCTAACGTTAACGGCGCAATCGACTGCTTTACGGCGGCGACGAGGCCCGGCGGCCGAACCGGCGGGCCGCTCGCGCTCGTCCTATACTGCGACTATCTATGGCCTAGAGGCGGCCGCAATGCGGGCTGCGCGGTTGAGAACCATTGCCAATCGTCCATTCGAAGGAGCCCCATAATGTCCACTTCGGCCATTATCGTTCTTGCCGTGGTCGTCGTCGTCGTTTTGTGGGCGATCACCGTCTATAACGGCCTCATTTCCATGCGGCAGCGCGTCAATGAGGCCTTTGCCGACATCGACGTGCAGCTTAGGCAACGCCATGATCTCGTTCCCAACCTGGTCGAGACGGTCAAAGGCTATGCCGCGCATGAGCGCGGCACGCTCGACGAAGTGGTCAAGGCGCGCAATGCGGCGGTGACGGCACAGGGCCCGGCGCAGCAGGCGGCGGCCGAAAACGTGCTCTCCGGCGCCTTGCGGCAATTGTTCGCGCTCTCCGAAGCCTATCCAAACCTCAAGGCCAACGAGAGTTTCCAGCAATTACAAGCGGAGCTGACGGATCTCGAGAACAAAATCGCGGCCTCGCGGCGCTTCTTCAACAATGCGGTGCAGGAATACAACGCCGGCATTCAGCGCTTCCCGGCGGCTTTGTTCGCCGGCGCATTTGGCTTCGCGCAGAAGGATTACTTCGATCTTGGCGCAGATCGCCAGGCGGAAACGGCGGCGCCGGCGGTGAAGTTCTAGCGCATGATCCGAAACGGCCCCTGATTTTCGGACCAACTCATGCGCCACCTAAAATAGCGAAGCGTAGAATCGATGGCCGCTTATGGTCTCTACAGCCATATCCAGTCGAACCGCCGGCGTTCGATCATCCTGCTCGCCGGGCTGTTTCTTCTCGTCTATGTGCTGGTCTATGCCGGGGCGCTGGTTGCCGAGGGACTTTCGATCAACGCCGATCTCAATACGCTGCTGCAGCTCGCCTGGGTCGATTTCCTCAAAGCTGCGCCGTTCGCCACCGTGGGCGCTGCGCTGTGGATCGTCATCGCCTATTACTTTCATCAGGACATGATCGATGCACTCACCGGCGGCCGGGAGGTGCAGCGCGGCGATGAGCCGCGGCTGTACAATCTCCTGGAAAATCTCTGCATTTCGCGCGGCATTCCTACGCCGAAGCTGAAAGTAATGGATTCCGAGGCGCTCAACGCTTTCGCCACCGGAATGAACTCAAAACAGTACTCGATCACCGTCACCACGGGCTTGCTGCGGCAGCTCAACGACGCTGAAGTCGAAGCCGTCCTCGGTCATGAATTGACGCATATCCGCAACGGCGACGTTCGCATGATGGTCGTCGCCGTCATCATCGCTGGTGCGGTTTCGTTCTTCGTCGAGCTTATCTTTCGGCTTTGGTTTTATAACAGCATCGGCTTTGGCGGCTCGCGATCCGAGCGCCGGAACGGCGGCGGTGCGGGTCTCGCTATCCTGATCGGCGTGGGCCTTCTGGTCGTCGCCTATATGCTGTCATTCGTCATTCGGCTCGCTTTATCGCGCTCGCGCGAATACCTGGCCGACGCCGGTTCGGTGGAGCTCACGAAAAATCCCGACGCCATGATTTCGGCGCTGCGCAAGATCGAGGGCCGCGGCGAGCTTAAGCGCGCGACCTCCGCGGTGATGGAAATGTGCGTCGATAATCCGCGCGAGGGCTTTGGCGAGTTGTTCGACACTCATCCAACCGTCGACAGCCGCGTCGCGGCGCTGGTCAAATTCGCCGGCGGCCATGACCCGGGTCCGATCGCCCTCGCCGCGCCGGAAGACGGCGGAATCGACGATCGAGCGCCGGCTGCCAGCGCATCCGTCGGTCCGTGGGGTTCCGAAGCCTCGCCGGTGCCGACTTCCGACGCGCCGGGACCGTGGTCCGAGCCGGCGGCCGAATCACCGTCGCAACCGACCTCGGTGCCATCCTCCAAATCAACGGAGGATGCGCCGCAGGGTCCCTGGGGACCGCATCGCAGCGCCTGACCGGTTCACTCGCAGCGGCCGAATCAACGAAAACAATTCGCAAATCAGGGCTAAATCGAAGTCCGTTAACAACCGCGCGCCGATGAGGCTTCCAAACCGTGCCGCGGCTGTGTAGAACAAAAACTTGAGGATGGAGACGCGACGCGCTCAACGAGCCTGCTGTCTTCGGCTCTGCTGTCTTCTTTTGGATTGCGAGGCCGGCCAGAACGGGTCTTACGGGCGCCTGAGGCGTCAATGAGGGGTCGATCATGGCTAAACCAGCTTTGATTTTGGTCGGTGCCGACAAGGGTGGCGTAGGCAAGACCACGGTTGCCCGTACCCTGCTCGACTATTTTACCGCGCATCACGTCCCGACCCGAGCGTTCGATTCGGAAGCGCCGAAAGGTACGCTCAAGCGCTTCCATCCCGAAGTCAGCGAAATCGTCGATGCCACTGCGGTGGCCGATCAGATGCGGATTATCGATACGCTTTCGACCACCGATGCCACTGTCACGGTGGTCGACGTGCGCGCCGGGCTCTTGTCGCCGACGCTGCGCGCGTTGCGCGATATCGGCTTTCTCGAGGCGGTGAAGAAGGGACAAATCACTTTCGTCGTCTTCCATATTCTCGGTTCCTCGATCGCCTCGTTGAATGAGATCGAGGAGACCGCGCCTTTCACCGCCGACGCCAGATATTTCCTGGTCAAAAACTTCATCAATAACACCAACTTCTTCGAATGGGACGAGGCCACCCACACCTCGTACTTCAAGAAGCTCAAGGACGCGATGACCATCAACATTCCGAAACTCAACGAGATGGCCTATGAGCAGGTCGAGCTTGCCTCGGTTCCATTCCTGACCTTCGTCGCCAACAAGACCGCGAAAGGCGAGACCGCCAATTACTCGTTCGTGTTGCGCGGCTATGTGCGGCACTGGCTCGGCAATGTCTGGGGCGAGTACGATCGCGTAAAGCTCCTCGATATCTTCGATAGCTCCGGTAGCACGGCTTCGCGCAGCCAGGCCGCTAGCCGCTCCTGAGAAAGCCGGATCGTAAGGTCCTCCCTGATGGCTCCAGCAAATTGCTAGAGCCTGTGGTAATTTCGTCATAGTTTCAATTCCAGTTCGTACCGGATCGGACTGTTCGCGGAATGCCGCAGCACACGCCGCTTTACATCATCGCCTCGCAACACCCGCGGGTCGGCAGGACACTGATGGCTCGGCTGTTGATCGACTTCTTCCAGCAGAGCGGCCGAGCCTCCCTGGTCGGCTACGATCTCAATCCGCGCGAGCCGGCGCTGGCGCCCTACTTCCCCAACGTGGTCCGGACCGTCGATATCGCCGATACGCCCGGTCAGATGGCGCTGTTCGACCGTATCGTCGCCGACCAATGGCGGACCACCGTGATCGATCTCGGCTACTCTTTGTTCGAGCAATTCTTCAACGTGATGGCAGAAATCGGCTTCGAGCAGGAGGCACTGCGGCGCGGCATGGACCCGGTCGTGCTGTTTATCACCGATGCGGCGCCGGCCACGGTAAAGAACTATGCTGAGCTGCGGCGCCGCCTGCCGCGCACGACATTCGTGCCGGTGCACAACGAAGCGGCGTCCTTCATGTTCGTGCTGAAGGATTTCCCGCCAACGCATCCGGAATACGGCGTCATCCGCATCCCTCGCCTCTCTCCGATCGTGCGCGGGGTGATCGACCGGCCGGGCTTCTCATTCGGCGCCTATATGGCCCATCAGCCTGGCGGCCCGACCGAAGTGCATAGTTGGACCGGCGGGATTTTCACCCAATTCCGCGAGCTCGAACTGCGGCTGTTAATGGGCGAGCTCGGCGCCTCGCTGCGCGCCGGCATGAAAGAACCGGTTCAGCAACTTCGCTGATTGGCTCGCATCCCAGTTCGGAGGAGCCGGCGCTGGATCTCCTCCAATGTCAGGTCCGGTTCTTGCCGCACCAACGCCAGCAACCATTCCTCGTGACTTTTCAATGGCGACCGGCTCTGGCCCCTGTTGGACCTGGCTTGGTAGCTCCCGGTCTCCCGCCAGCGCTTCGCCCAGCGGATCGCCGTCGAATCCCCGATCACAAACTGTCTCGCAGCCGCCCGTGCCGCCACGCCACCCTCGACCACCTGGATCACTCGAACCCGCAGATCGTTCGAATATCCCATCGCAGCCTCCTCAGACTGGAGAGGCCACAGAATCTTATTGGCGGCTCGAAGGGAATCCCTTTGATTCACAGAAGGTGGAAACCGCTTTAGAGCATGATCCCGAAAATGCCTGCCCTCGGACTTGATCCGAGGGTGGATACCGGTTTTCGGAAAAGATCATGCTCCATCAAAATGCGCTAGAGCCCGGCTCTGATTCCATCAGAACCGATAAGGCTCTAGTGCCCCTCGAAGGCGACCAGCGTACGCACTGGCACGCCGAGTTTTCTGATTTTTTCGGCGCCGCCGAGTTCCGGCAGGTCGATAACGAAGCAGGCGGCGACAACCGTCGCGCCAACCTGCTGCAGAAGCTTGACGGCCGCCTCCGCGGTGCCGCCGGTAGCGATGAGATCGTCGACCAGAATGACCCGCTCGCCGTTGACGAGGGCGTCTTCATGCATTTCCATTTCGTCGATGCCGTATTCGAGCGAATAGCCGATGCTCACGCGCTTGAACGGCAGCTTGCCCTTCTTGCGGATCGGCACAAACCCGCAAGAGACCTGGTGCGCGATGGCGCCGCCGAGAATAAAGCCTCGCGCCTCGATGCCGGCAACCTTATCGATCTTGCTGCCGGCCCAGGGCTGCACCAGTTCGTCGACGGCGCGGCGAAAGGCCCGTGCGTCGCCCAACAGCGTGGTGATGTCGCGGAACATGATGCCCGGCTTGGGATAATCCGGGATGTTGCGGATCGCAGCCTTGAGATCGTTCTCGAACGCGACGCTGGTCATGATCTAGGCCTCCGCCGCGCCCGGAGAACTCAGTGCTGGTACTCGGTCGGCGCGCGCGGCTTTTGCAAATCGGGATCGTGCAGAACGTCGTGCCAGACCTTCTTCTTGGTGAAGAAAAGGAGGCCGGTGAACACGATGAGGAAGATCATCACCTGGAAGCCTAGCCGCTTGCGCGCATCGAGCTTCGGCTCCGCCGCCCACATCAAGAAGGCGGCGACGTCGCGGCCGTATTGGTCGACCGTCGTCGGCGTGCCGTCGATGTATTCCACCTGACCGTCGCTTAAGGGCTTCGGCATGCCGATGGCATAACCGGGAAAATATTTGTTGTACTGGCCGCCCGGCGGCAGCACGAAGCCGGAAGGCGGATCGGTATAGCCGGTCAGGATGGCATGAATGTAGTCCGGCCCATCCTCCTGATACATCGTGAACGCATCGATAACGAACCAGGGAAAGCCCCACTCATAACTGCGCGCCTTGGCGAGATCGGACATGTCCGGCGGCAGCTTGCCGCTGAGCGCCGCGCGCGCGGCCTCGTCGTTCGGGAACGGCGGCGGGAAGGTATCGGAAATCTTGCCCTGCCGTTGAAACATCTGGCCCTGATCGTTGGGTCCGTCGGTGACCTGAAAGGTGGCGGCGATCGTCGCCGCTTGCGCTTCGGTGAAGTCAGGGCCACCCGGATCGGCAAGATTGCGGAACGACAAAAGCTTCATGCTGTGACAGTTCGAGCAAACCTCGCGATAGACCTTAAAGCCGCGCTGCAGCTGCGCCGGATCGTAGGTGCCGAACGGCCCTGAGAACGACCATTGCAGCCGCGGCGGCGCGTCCGCCTCCTGCGCCGATGCCAGTTTCGCCACACCCGTGAGCGAAGCCACGAACGTTAAGGCCAAGACCATGCTGCGATGAATTTTCATTGGCCGGGCCTCCTAACCGCGCGCGCCCGGCGCCGGCACCGGTGCACCGAGCGCAACACCGTCGCGCAGCACCAATTCCGAGATCGAGTTCGGCAGCGGCTTGGTCCGCTCGAACAGGCCCAACAGCGGCAGGATGATGAAGAAGAAAGCGAAGTAATAAGCGGTAAGAAAGCGAGCGGCGATGACGTAACCGCCGACCGGCTCCTGCGAGCCGAGATAGCCGAGCCCGATCACGGCGGCGAAGAAGATGAACAGAAACTGCCGGTACAGCGGCCGATAATTCGCCGAGCGCACCCGCGACGTGTCGAGCCAGGGCATGAAGGCGAGCACGACGATGGAAGTGACGAGCGCGGTCACGCCGAGGAGCTTGCTCGGGATCGCGCGCAGAATGGCGTAGAACGGCAGATAGTACCATTCGGGAACGATGTGCGTCGGCGTCTGGCTCGGATTGGCCGGAATGTAATTGTCGGAATGGCCGAGATAGTTCGGGATATAGAAGATGAACCAGGCAAAGACGATGCAGAACAGGCCGATGAAGAAGGCATCCTTCACCGTGGCATAGGGCGTAAACGCCACCGTGTCCTTTTCAGTCTTCGGCTCGACTCCGGTCGGGTTGTTCTGCCCGACCATGTGCAGCGCCCAGACATGCAGCACGACGACGCCGGCGATGACGAACGGCAGGAGGTAGTGCAGCGAGTAAAAGCGGTTGAGCGTCGGATTGCCGACCGCGTAACCGCCCCATAGCCAGGTGACGACAGCGCCGCCTACACCCGGCAGCGCCGAGAACAGGTTGGTGATGACGGTTGCCGCCCAAAAGCTCATCTGGCCCCACGGCAGCACGTAACCCATGAAGCCGGTGGCCACCATGAGCAGGAACAGAATGACGCCGAGAATCCACAACACCTCACGCGGCTCCTTGTACGAGCCGTAATACATGCCGCGCGCCATGTGGACGTAGACGGCAAGGAAGAAGAACGAGGCGCCGTTCGAATGGAGGTAGCGAAGCAGCCAGCCGTAATTGACGTCGCGCATGATGCCTTCGACGGAATTGAAGGCATAATCGACGTGCGGCGTGTAATGCATGGCGAGCACTACGCCGGTGACGATCTGCACGCCGAGCATGAAGGTGAGAATGCCGCCGAAGGTCCACCAATAATTCAGATTGCGCGGCGTCGGATAGGCGACGAAGGAGGAATAGACGAGGCTCGCAATCGGTAGCCGCCGCTCCAACCATTGCATGAAGGGGCTTTGCGGCTGGTAGGTCGAATGTCCGTTCATAGTCGAACCTTATAGGCCTGATTGGGCGATGCTTCGCCGATCGGTCGCAACCCCGGCAGTCGCAGTCGCAATGGAAGGAGATTCCCGGCGCGCGGTCTCCGCCGTTGAGATTGCTGTCACAGCCTCGACCCTCTTACGTCTGGCCGGCCACCCCGTCCGCGCTGCAAACCGCCCTCGGTAGGCCCCCGTGCGGCGGCGGAAGGACCGGTCGCCTCCGGCCGTGGGACGGTCCGAGGCGACGCATTCCGGCGGCGTTTTATTGGCACCCTTGCCGGGATAGTGCAAGTGTGGCCGCGACGACACCCACAATGCAACTTACATGCCTCCGGGGCGGTCAGATGCGTAAAAACCGGGATCGAGATGCCGCTACGAATAGCGTTATATGAGCCCGATATCCCGCAGAACACCGGGACAGTGCTGCGCCTGTGCGCTTGCCTGGGCGTCGAAGCACATATTATCGAGCCGGCCGGCTTCCCCACATCCGATCGCGCCTTCCGCCGCGCCGGCATGGACTATCTCGACGCCGTCGCGCTGGTGCGGCACCAGTCATGGCGGGAATTTGAGGATTGGCGGCGGCAACAGCGCCATCGGCTTGTCTTGTTCACGACCGCGGCGACGGCGTCTTACCTCGATCACCGCTTCGAACCGGACGATATTTTGCTGTTCGGCCGCGAATCCGCAGGCGTGCCACAACACGTGCACGCCGCAGCCAACGCTCGTCTGGTGATCCCGATGCGTCCGGGCTTGCGTTCCCTCAATGTCGCTATCGCGTCGGCCATGGCGGCCGGCGAAGCACTGCGGCAGACCGGAGGGATGCACCTGTGATCGCCACCAGCGCTTAGCAGCTTGTCGCTTAATGTATATTATGTTAATATACAACCATGCTCGATTTGAGCCAAATCACGGGATTTGACTGGGATGACGGCAACGGCCGTCAGAGCGCCGAAAAGCATGCCGTATCTCAGGTGGAAGCAGAACAGATATTTGCAGACGGCCGGTTATTTATTGCCGATGATGTAGCGCACAGTCAGGATGAGCCACGCTATCAAGCGCTCGGACGAACCATCGAGGGCCGTCTGCTGCACGCGACTTTCACACTGCGCGACGACCACACGAAAATCCGCGTTATTTCCGCGCGCGATGTAAACCGCAAAAAACGAGGCCTTTATGAGCAGGAAACTTAAGCCAATCCCGCACTTTCGTAAGGAAGCGCAGGAACGTAGGTTTTGGGAGTCTCATGATTCGACGGATTACGTGGATTGGAGCAAAGCGCAGCGCGTGCAATTTCCAAATCTCAAACTTTCCACTACTCCCATTTCGTTACGGTTGCCGCAGGGTCTGCTCAATCGCATCAAGGTCGCGGCGAATAAGCGCGATGTGCCCTACCAATCCTTGATCAAGGTGTGGCTGGCGGAAAAAGTGGACGCCGAGTAACGCGCATTGCCGTTGATGTGCGCCAATTTACGCTTCGACCACGCCCGGATGGCCGCTTTCGACCACGTAAGTCTTTAACGTCGCGATGTCGGCCTTGGGATCGTGGGCGTCAGACACCACCCGCATGCGCACTTGCATTTTGTCGCGCTGCAAATCGATGCAGACATAGCCGCGCCGGCGGCTCTCGAAGAAGTGAACGTGCGGATTGTCCGGCAGCGCTTGCGCGATCGGATCGTAGGGCGGTCCGTAAGAAGAGATCGACGTGCCGACGAATTCCGTCGCCACGATCGGCGAGTTCTGGTCGGCGAAATCGAGCTTCAAATCATTGGCGAAGAAGGAATGGATATCGCCCGAAGCGACGACAGGGTTGGATACTTTGCTGTCATGGATGTGCTGCAGCAGCCGCGCCCGATTGGCCGGATAGCCGTCCCAATCGTCGGTCCAGAACGCATCGACGCCGTCCAGTTTCTCGCGCAACTGCGTCATCAATACATCCTGCGCGACCAAATTCCATTGCGTTTTGCTGTGCGCGAGATTGGAATAGAGCCACGCTTCCTGTTCGAAGCCGATCATGGTCCGGCCGGGATCGAGCCGCTCCGGGCAGCTTGTATTGCTCTCCAAATGTCCGCCGCCCTTGTTCGGCGGCCGATAGCAAGCTTCGCGCGAACGGTATTGCCGACCGTCGAGCAGCGAGATTTCGAGGAGGTCGCCGCACGTGAACCGATCGTACACCCGCATCAGCGGTCCTTCGGGATGCGACAGGATCGGTCGCACCGGCATGTGCTCGTAGAACGCCTGGTAGGCCGCCGCCCGCCGCAACAGAAATTGCGCCGGATCGTCGAAATATTCCGAATATTTGTCGGCGTAGTCGTTCTGCACCTCATGGTCGTCCCAAGTCACCAGCGCCGGCACCTGCGCGTGCAGACGGGCGAGGTCCGGATCGAGCCGGTATTGCGCATAACGGTTGCGGTAGGTCGGCAGCGTCGCCGCTTCGACGCCATCCGAATGCCGCCGCACGATCGGCCGGTTCTCCTCGATGGTTTCGTAAATGTAGTCGCCGAGGAAAAGCACGAATTCCGGATGTTCGTCGGTGAGATGCCGGTAGGCGGAAAAGTAGCCGTGCTCGTAATTGGAGCAAGAGACGTAGCCGAAGCGCATCTGATCGATCGACGCACCCGGCGCCGGCAGCGTCATCGCGCGGCCGACCGGGCTCGCCGCATCGCCGCTTAAGAAGCGATACCAGTATGGCCGGCCCGGCGGCAGCCCGGACACGTCGAGATGCACCGAATAGGCAAATTTCTGCTCGGCTACCGCGGTGCCGTGTCGAACCACGTCTTTCATGGCCTCATCGGTTGCGATTTCGTAGCGCAGCGTCACGTCGCCGCCACCCATGCCGCCCGGAGTTTCCGGATTGGTCGACAGCGGATCGGGCGCGAGCCGCGTCCACACTACAAATCCATCCGGCCGCAGCGCGCCGGACGCGACGCCGAGGCTGAACGGATTGCCGGCGCGCCAGCTTTGCGCCGTCGCGACGCGGACGACAGCCGGCGCCGCGACCAGAGCAAGGCCGGCGCTCGCCGCGCCGCCAATCAGGCCGCGGCGGCTGAGGCGGGTTCGGGGCGCTTTAGGCAGCATGACAGTCACGCTCTCCATTTTTGCGATCGATCAACATAATTGCGCATTTTTATGACAATCTCGCGCCGCCCGAGCGTAAGAGCTAACCTCCGAAGGCGCCATGGATATCGAAGATCGCAAAGCGACCGCTACGACCTGGTTCGCAAGCCTGCGCGACCGAATCGTTGCGGCATTCGAAGTCGCTCGAGGACGCCCTGCCCACTGGGGCCCCACTCGCCGACCGGCCGGCAGCGCAATTCACACGCACGCCATGGAGCCGCACCGATCACACCGGCGCGCCCGGCGGCGGCGGCGTCATGGCGATGATGAAGGGTCGCGTCTTCGAAAAGGTCGGCGTCCACGTCTCGGCTGTGTTCGGCGAATTCGCGCCGGAATTCCGCAAGGAGATTCCCGGCGCCGCCGACGATCCGCGGTTCTATGCCAGCGGCATTTCCCTGATCGCGCACATGCACAATCCGCATGTGCCCGCCGTGCACATGAACACGCGTTACGTCGTCACCACCAAATCCTGGTTCGGCGGCGGCGCCGACTTGACACCGATGCTCGATCGCCGCCGCAATCAGGATGATCCCGACGCGATCGCGTTTCATGCCGCGATGGAGGCGGCCTGCGAGGCGCATTCCGGCGTCGCACCGTACGAGAAATTCAAGACATGGTGCGACGAGTATTTCTATCTCAAGCACCGCGGCGAGATGCGCGGCGTCGGCGGAATATTTTACGATTGGCTCGACAGCGGCAATTTCGACGGCGATTTCGCCTTTACCCAGGACGTCGGCCGCGCATTCCTAGAAATTTATCCCGAACTGGTGCACCGGAATTTTGCCAAACCCTGGACGGTGGCCGACCGCGAGGAGCAGCTCATCCGCCGCGGCCGCTACGTCGAGTTCAACCTGCTCTACGACCGCGGCACCATTTTCGGGCTGCGCACCGGCGGCAATGTCGAGTCGATCCTGTCCTCCCTGCCGCCGGTGGTGAAGTGGCCGTGATTGCTGCGGATTAATTAAGTTGCAAGTTCTGCATAAACAATCTTAAATTGCCCTCCGGAACCTCTTCTTCGCGGGCGCGCGAATGTCGAGCGTTGAAACCGTCGGCGGGGCGGGCCGCCCTGCCATCGACGCGACCGCGCCGGGCAACGCGGCGGCCGAGCCCGGTTTTTGGTCGAAACTTAAAACCGCGATCATCCGCATCGAGCAGGACTTCGCCGTCCTCAAGCTGTCCATTCTCAGCGTGATGGGCACGCTGATCGTTGCTTACTTTCAGGATTTGTCCGCCTATCAGGACAAGGTTTCGGCGCAAGCGAAGGAGGATATGACCGCCGCTACCGACACCTTCAAACAAACTGCGAGTACACTCTCCACGGCGATCACACTATAATCGTTGCTGTTCTACGATTTCTTCCATGCGGCGAAGCTGAATGCCAGCGACGATAAAAGCGCCCTGACCAGCAAGAACGCGGAAGATCTGTATAAGCCCTATGAGGACGCCGCCGCCGGCTTGCACGAAAACGTCAATCTACTGGCACGGCAGGTCGAGATTAATCTCGATTGGGCAAGCGACCTCAGCCGCGACCCGGCAACGAACACGTCATTCGGCATCGATCCGATCAGCACCTCATATCTCGGCGCCGTCGGTTTCGATTGCGACGACGACATGCCGAAGTTCGGCAAGGATGATCACACCATTGACAAGCCATACGGCAAAAAGTCGCTGACCATAGACTGGTACAGCGCCAAGCATCACGTCTTGACGATCGCATATTGCTTCGACGTAACCCATAAGACCTATATGGAAGCCGTTCGCCAGTGGGCCTCGCAAAGCTCGCTGGCGAAGGATCAGATCGCGGCGTTCTTCTCGGCCGGCAAGGACAAAAACCTCCAGGCTCGGTTGGACAGCGAGGTTGTCCGAGTCAACGACTTCATGAGCCGCGCCATGAACGAGATCGAGGGCATCCGCATCAAATACCGGCCGACCGGCTTCTATTGCGATTTGCCCGGGGTGAGCCAGGCGATGGACTTCTTCGGCAAGCTCGGACAGACAGACAAGTCCGTCAACGCCGGCAGTTCCAGCAAACCCAATCCGTGCACCCCGATCCGCTTGCGCGTCTAACACTAGCGCAGCGCCCCGAAAATCATCACCGTGCCGCCGACGATCACCACCGCGTCGAGCATCGCGGTGTGCACGTGCACCGGCAGCCGCTCGAAGATCAGCTTTGCCAGAAACGTACACGGGAATGCCACCGCGCTGATCAACAGCCCGATCGCGATCACCTTCGACGTCAGCACGCCGGCGGCGCCGAACACTGAGAGTTTGACGACGCCCATGCCGATCGACACCGCGGCGTCGGTGGCGATGACGGCCGCGCCTTCGAGGCCGGTCGCCATCAATAGCGACAACAGGATTACGCCGGCGCCGGTGGTGCCGCCCACAACGATGCCCCAGCCGGCCGCCGCCGCGGCGTAGCCCTTGTCGCCGAGCCGGTGGCCGCGGCGCTTGAGGAGCCGCCGCAACGGCACGGTCGCGATCAGGCTCGTGCCGATCACCAAAGCCGCGCCGCGGCCGGACAGCAGCGTATAGAGCCAGGCGCCGAGCACGCAGGTCGGCATCGCACAGACGACCGCGATCAAAGCGCGACGCGGATCGAGGCGGCGGCGGAACGCAAGCACGCGCGCGGAATTGGTGAACATCGCCGAAATGGCGATGATCGGCACCACCGGCGCGGCGCCGACCATCGGCACCAGGATAAGCGGCATCAGCGCGCCGGTGCCATAGCCCGCGACCCCGCCGGTGACCGCCGAGAAAGCCGCTAGCGCGACGATCAACGCAAGTTCGGCGATCGATACATCCGGCAGGAGCGGCATATGACGGAAAACCGGTGGCGGATTCAGCCGTTCAACTCAAGCACGTCCAGTTACGAGAACAGGCGCCCGCGAAACCAAAAGACGCACTGGGGAGTAACGCATGGACCTTGGAATTGCCGGCCGCAAGGCGATCGTCTGCGCTTCGAGCCGCGGGCTCGGTCGCGCCTGCGCCCACCGGCTGGCCGAAGCCGGCTGTGAGGTGGTCATCAACGGCCTCGACAAGGATCGCCTGGCCGCCACTGCGGATGAGCTGCGCAAGGTAACCGGCGCCAAGATCACGGCCGTGGCAGCCGATGTCGCCTCGCCCGACGGCCAAAAGGCACTGTTCGCGGCCTGCCCGGAGCCCGATATTCTGGTCAACAACAATGCCGGTCCACCGTTCCGCGACTTCCGCGATCTCGACCGGCAGAAGATGATCGACGGCGTCATCGCCAACATGGTCGTTGCCGTCGAGCTCATTCAGAAAGCGATCGATCCGATGGTCGCCAAAAAATTCGGCCGCATCGTCAATATCACCTCCGGCTCGGTGAAAATGCCGCTGTTCGGCCTCGATCTGTCCTCGGGCGCCCGCGCCGGACTCACCGCCTTCCTTGCCGGCGTGGCGCGATCGGTCGCCGCGTCCAACGTCACCATCAATTTCATGCTGCCTGGAATATTCGACACCGACCGCTTCCGTTCCAACGTCGAGGCGACTTCGAAGAAACGGGGCACCAGTTACGGCGATGCTCTAGCCCAGAACATCGATTCGGTTCCGGCGCGGCGGCTCGGCACGCCCGACGAGTTTGGCGCCGCCTGCGCATTCCTGTGCTCGGCGCAGGCCGGCTACATCACCGGACAGAATCTGTTGATCGACGGCGGGAGATTTCCCGGCGCGTTCTAGGAACAATCAAAGGAGACAAATATGAAACTCGTTCGTTATGGCGCGCCCGGCCGCGAAAAGCCCGGCCTGATCGATGCCCAGGGCAAAATCCGCGACCTGTCGAAAGTCGTGCCCGATATCGCCGGCGACGCGCTGTCGCCCTCCAGCCTCAACAAGTTGCGCAAGCTCAAGCCCGAGAAACTGCCGCTGGTGAAAGGCAATCCGCGTATCGGCGCTTGCGTCGGCAAGGTCGGCAACTTCATCGCCATCGGGCTGAATTATTCCGACCACGCCGCCGAAGCCGGCATGCAAATCCCGAAGGAGCCGATCATTTTCAACAAGGCGCCGTCATGCATTTGCGGGCCGAACGACGACACCATACAGCCGAAGGACTCCACCGAGCTCGACTGGGAAGTCGAGCTCGGCATCGTCATTGGCAGCCGCGCCCGTTATCTCAGCAAAGACAAGGCGCTCGACGTCGTCGCCGGCTACTGCCTTGCCAATGACGTGTCGGAACGCGTGTTCCAGATCGAGCGCGCCGGCCAATGGACCAAAGGCAAGGGCTGCGAGACCTTCGGTCCGCTCGGTCCGTGGCTCGTCACCAAGGACGAGATCAAAGACCCGCAAAAGCTCGCGATGTGGCTCGACGTCAACGGCGAGAAGCGCCAGCGCGGCAATACCTCGACCATGATCTTCGATTGCCGCCATATCGTCTGGGCCTGCTCGCAATATTTCGTCATGGAGCCGGGCGATGTCATCATCACTGGCACGCCGCCCGGCGTCGGGCTCGGCATGAAGCCCGAGCCGAAATTCCTCAAAGCCGGCGACGTCGTCACGCTCGGCATTGACGGCTTGGGCGAACAGCGGCAGAAGGTGGTGAAGGGGAAATATTGAGGCGCAACGCTATCGGTATTTTACGTGTCATGGCCGGGTTTGCCCCGGCCATGATTTTTTTGTGGGCAGCGTCAAGACCGATTCTAAGATTTGGACCTGTGGCTTCAAATCGCAGCCGAAATTCATTTGCGAGCCGGCGGAGCTATCTTGCGCTGTCAGGCTTTTTCGGACACTAGTGCGGTGGATTTGAAGTTCCTCCAGTTGGGCCGGCAACTCGCAGAGGAACTTCAAATCCGAAAACCGCACTAGAATCAAAACATTGTTAGTGTCCCTTTGATTCCGGAGTTCGCATGAGAACCTGCCGCAGCCACTTGCGAACTTCGGAATCGGGACACTAGTGGGCAGGGTTTCGGTCACGTAAAGCGAGGAGTGGGAGAGCCTGATGGGAGCGAATTTCGGCATCGCCGGGATGGACTGGCAGCAGCGGGTCAACTGGGACCGCTTGCGCAAATACCGCACCGAGCGGGCCCGCGCGATGATGAAAAAGCACGGTCTCGGCGCGCTTCTCTGCATGTACGACGAAAACGTCCGCTACCTCACCGGAACGCTGACGCCGGGCTGGAACCGGCTCAAGCCGGGCCTGCGCTACGCCATGTTGTGCGGCGACGGCGCGCCCATCCTGTTCGAGCAGGGCGACATCGGCTTCCAGATCGAGCGGCATTCGCCGTGGATCCCGAAGAAGAATGTGCGCCATTCGTTCGCCTGGATCAAAGGCGCGGCCGGTTCCGCCTCGACCCAGCAGGTGACCAAGTTCACCAAGGCGGTGCAGCAGGCGATGAAGGAGAACGGAGTCGCCGGGCAAAAGCTCGGCGTCGACTTCATCGACATCAACATGATCGCCATTTTCAAAGAGAACAATATCAACTGGACCGACGGCATGAGCGCGATGATGGATGCGCGCGCGGTCAAGAACGAGGACGAGCAAGAGTGCTTCCGCATCGTCGGCGCCATTGGCGACGCGACGCATTGGGAATGCATGAAATTCCTGCGGCCCGGCATCACCGAAAACCAGGTCACCGCGCATCTGATGCAATATCTCTACAACATCCCGGGCATGGAAGACGTCGAAGACGTCATCGTTTCGTCGGGTCCGAATACCTGGCCGAACTGGCGCAATTTCTCCGACCGCATCATCCAGCCGGGCGACATCGTGTTCATGGATTTGGCGGCGCTGACCTGGAACGGCTACAAATCCTGCTATTACCGCACCTATTGCGTCGGCAAGGAGCCGACCCAGGAGCAGAAGGACACTTACGCGACCGCGCTGAAATGGCTCTATGACTCGATCGGTGCAGTGAAGGTTGGCGCCACCACGCGCGACATCGCCCTGAAATGGCCGTCGGCGATGGAGACCTGGGGCTACGAAGACGAGGATCAGGCTGCGGCTAATTTGTGGGGTCACGGGCTCGGCCTTGCCCAATACGATCCGCCGGTGATTTCGCGGATCTGGTCGCTCGATCACCCGATCGACATCCAGGAGGGCATGACCTTTGCGCTCGAAACGCAGCACGGCAAGCGTTTCCATTATGGTGTGCGCATCGAGGAAATGCTGATCGTGCGCAAGAACGACATCGAGATCGTGTCGAATTTCCCGGTCAAGCAGATCACGGTGGTCGATCCGCTGCCCGGCTACGGCGATCACGTAAAATAGGATCGCGCGAACTTAGATACCGTCATCCTGAGGTGCGGCGTAGCGAGCCTCGAAGGATGGCGGCCGAAGAGTCACGGGCTGTCGCCCTTCGAGGCTCGGCGCTTTGCGCCGAGCACCTCAGGGTGACGGATAGAGGCATGAGTTAATGGCGTCCTCTTTCATCCTCCCCCTCTCCGCCCCGGCTGCGACCGCGCCCGCGCGTGTCGGGCCGAAGGCCGCCAATCTCGCAGCGTTGGCCCGCGCGGGCCTGCCGACACCCGATGGGTTTTGCATCACCGCCGACGCTTACCGGCGGCAGATCCAACATCTCGAACTTGCCGAGGCGATCGACGCCTATCCCGAGGCGGATCAGCCGACGCAGCGCCGCCTCGCCGTTGAAATCAGGCTGAGACTTTATCAGAGCGATCTCGCGCCGGATGTTCTCGCCGACGTGCTCACGGCCTGGTGGGCGGAGCCAAAGCCGGCGGCGGTGCGCTCGTCTTCGTTGATCGAGGATCGCGCCGACGCAAATTTCGCCGGCCAGTTCGAGAGCTTTCTCGGCGTGCGCGACGACGGTGAATTTCTGACCGCGCTGCGCGCCTGCTGGGCGGCATTGTGGACGACGGCGGCGCGGCGGTCCATGGCGCAGCACGGCCTCGGTCCCGCCGGCACCGCGATGGCGGTGTTGGTGCAGCCGCTTGTCGCCGCGCGCGCATCGGGTGGCGGTTTGAGCGAAACCGCCGACGGCCAAATGCTCATTAGCGCCACCTGGGGGCTCGGCTCGGCCATCGCGCAAGGCGAAGTGGTGCCGGACCGCGTGGTGCTCAGCCGCCAGGGCTTCGTGCGGTCGAACGAAGCCGGCCGCAAACATCATCGCGAAGCGTGTTTGCATGATTCTGGAAGTGGCGCCGGCACGGCCCCGCTGGCGGTCCCCGACGCGCTGGTGCGCGCGCCTTGCCTCGAAGCCGGCCAAGCGACTGCGCTAGGGCGGCTGATGCGCAAGGCGGAAGCCGTGCTCGGCATGCCGGTCGAGATCGAATGGGCGCTCGACGATCAAGGTTTCAAACTCCTGCAGGCGCGGCCGCTGCATGTCGCGCCGGCGCAGGCGCCCGACGATATCTGGCTCAAGCATCCCGGTCTCAATGGCCATCCTGCCGGCATCGGCTGGGGAAGCGGCCGCGCCGTGGTGGTCAATTGCGAATGCGAACTGAGCCGCGTCGCGCCGGGCGACATTCTGATCACCCGCGTCGCCGGTCCGGCGCTGAGCCGTATACTGCCGCGGGTCGGCGGGGTCGTGGCCGAGCTTGGCGGCTCGACCTCGCATCTGGCCTCGCTTGCCCGCGAGCGCGGCATCCCGATGGTGCTCGGCGTGCTCGATGCGACGCGGCGCATTCCGGACGGCGCGCAGGTCGCGGTCGACGGCGTCGCCGGCGTGGTGCGGTGGCTCGCCTGATGGCTAAAGATACCGCCCGTCCGCGCGTCTTCGTCACCCAGCCGGTATCCGAGCAGGCGCTCAAACGCCTGCGCCCGGTGGCGCGGGTGGCGCTGTTTGCCGAATTCGAGCCGAATCATCCCCAAACGCACGCTGATCGCAGCGGTGCGCAAGACCGATATTCTGTTTTGCCTGTTACACGACAAGATCGATCGCGACGTGATCGTGGCCAATCCCAACCTGCGCCTGATCGCGGCGCAATCGATCACGCCGTCCAACATCGACGTCGAGGCCGCGACGGCGCGGCGCATTCCCGTCACCGTGACGGCGCCGATTACCACCGAAGCAACCGCCGACCTTACCTTCGGCCTGATGGTCGCGGTGGCGCGCCGAATGCTGGAAGGCGACCGCATGGCACGGGCCGGAAAATTTCCCGGCGGGCAATCAGCGCATCTGATGGGATCCTTGGTCTGGGGCAAGACCATCGGCTTGATCGGCGGCGGCGGCTTGATCGGCAAGGCGGTGGCGAAACGCGCGTATGGCTTCTCCATGCGCGTGCTCTACTGGACGCCGCGCCGCAAGCCGGAACACGAAGAGCGCGAAGCCGGCCTCACCTATGTGCCGCTCGAGCAATTGCTGCGCGAATCCGATTTCGTCTCGCTGCACTCGCCGCTCAATAAGGAAACGCGGCATCAGATCGGCGCGCGCGAGCTGCGGCTGATGAGGAAAACCGCGTATTTGATCAATACCGCGCGCGGTGCCATCGTCGACGAGGCCGCATTGGTGCGCGCGCTCGCGAAAAAGCAGATCGCCGGCGCCGGGCTTGACGTGTTCGAGCACGAACCGAAGATCGCCACGGCCTTGACGAAAATGTCGAACGTGGTGCTGACCCCGCATCTCGGCAGCGCCACCCCCGAAGTTCGCGAGGCGATGGCGAAACTGGTGGTCGACAATATCCTGGCGTTTCTCGGCGGGCATAAATTACCGAACTGCGTCAATCCGCAGGTGTTTGCGCTATAGACGACTGAGGATTTCATGCGCCGTACCCTGATCGCCATCACCGACAGCCCGTTCCCCTCGCTCGACCCGGCGAAGAAAGAACTGGCGCGGCTCGATCCCGAATACCGCATGGCGAAAAGCCCGTCGGCCGATGACATTCTCGCGGTGGCGCACGACGCTGACGCGGTGCTTGTCACCTATGCCAAGCTGCCGCGCGACCTGTTGCGGCAGCTTACGCGTTGCAAGGCGATCGGCCGCTTCGGGCTCGGCGTGGACAATATCGACCTGCCGGCGGCGAAGAAGCTCGGCATCGCCGTCAATTATGTGCCGGATTACTGCCTGCGCGAAGTGTCGGATCACGCCATGGCGCTGCTGCTCGCGCTGGCGCGCAAGGTGACATTGTCCAACAAGCTCGTGCAATCCGGCCGCTGGGAAGTGCCGCCGCTCATGCCGCTGCGCCGCCTCGAAGGCCTGGTGCTGGGGCTCGTCGGTTTTGGCAATATTCCGCGCATGCTGGCGCCCAAGGCCAAGGCGTTCGGTTTGAAGGTCATCACTTACGACCCTTATGTGAACGCCGACGCGCTTGCCGCCACGGGCGTCGAAAGCGTGAGCTTCGACGATTTGCTGGCGCGGTCCGACTTTATCTCGGTGCACGCGCCGCTGCAGCCGGCGACGCGCGGACTGATCAACGCGAAGGCGTTCGCCAAAATGAAAAAGGGCGCGTTTCTCATCAACACCGCGCGCGGGCCATTGATCGATGAGCCGGCGCTGATAGCGGCGCTCGATTCCGGCCAGCTCGGCGGCGCGGCGCTCGATGTCGTGACGATCGAGCCGCTCGCCAAAGATTCACCGCTCATCGGCCGCGACAACGTCATCCTCACGCCGCACACGGCTTTTTACTCCGTCGAGGCGCTGGAGGAATTGCAGACCAAGTGCGCAATCGATGTCGCCCGTGTGTTGACCGGCGAGAAGGCCGTCTATCCGATCAGCGCTTAGTTTTCACGTTCCCACACCACGATCACTTTCACCATCTTGCCGCCAATGTTCGGATGCGGCATTGGCGGGCTTTCGATGTGGAGACGGTCGCCGTCGAAGCGGATAGCGCGCACCTGCTCGCCGCCGACCCAGGCCTCGTTCCACGCCGCTTCGACTTTGGTGATGACCTTGCCGCCCTCGACGCGATAGCGTCCGGTATAGGCAATCATGGTCTTGAGCGCCTGGGCACGGTCTTCGTCGGTTTTTGGGATCGGCCGGTTTTCGCCTGTCATCAGCGCCAACCAGCGGCCTTGCGGCGTCGCGATCTGAATGCCCTTGGGATGCTCGCCGTAGACCGGCGTGCGTTCCTTGCTCTTCTGATCCTCATAATGGACCGAGACGAGCTTCCAGGTGCCGACAATTTGTTGCCGCAGTTCTGCGTCGTTCATCGCTGTCACTCGGCGGTCCAGCCGCCGTCGAGGACCATTGCCGATCCGGTCATCAGCGACGAGGCATCGGAGGCGAGAAACACGATGGCCCCGGTAAGCTCGTCGAGCTGGCCAAGACGGCCGAGCTTGATCTTCGACAGAACCTCGTCGCGGAATGCCTTGTTCTCGAAGAACGGCCTTGTCATCGGCGTCTCCAGAAAGGTCGGGCCGAGCGAGTTGACGCGGATGTTGTGCGGCGCGAGCTCGATCGCCATCGCTTTGGTGAAGCCCTCCATGGCGTGCTTCGAGGCGCAATAGACGGTGCGGCGCGCGGCGCCGACATGGCCCATCTGGGAGGAAATATTGATGATCGAGCCGGACAATTTGGCTTCGACGAGCTTGCCCGCCACCGCCTGTGCTGCAAAGAACGCGGCGCGCACGTTGAGCGCAAAGATGGCGTCGAAATCCTCGACTTTGACATCGGGCAGAAGCGCGGGGCGGTTCATCCCGGCATTGTTGACGAGAATCTGAAACGGCTCGGCCGTGGCGATGGCTTTGCGCGCAGCTTCAACGTCAGTCACGTCGAGGACGAGCGCCTCGGCCGCCTCGCCGCGCGCGCGGATCGCGGCGGCGGCGGCCTCGATCTCAGCCTTGGTGCGCGCGGCGAGCGTGACATGCGCACCTGCCGACGCCAGAGCCGATGCCGCGGTAAGCCCGATGCCGCGCCCGGCGCCGGTCACCATCGCGCGCTTGCCGTCGAGCCGGAAGGATGGAGATTTGGCCAGGTCGATCTGTGGCATAACATCTTTCGTCATTCCGGGGCCCGAGCGAAGCGAGGGAGCCCGGAATCCATACTCCCAGTGCTGTGGTTATGGATTCCGCATTTGCCGCTTCGCAGCAATCCGGAATGACGGCCTCATTCCACCGCCTCGCCATATGGCACATTGCGCCCGCCGTAACGGCGGACGCGGACGTTGGCCTGTTCGGCATGCGCGACAAAACCTTCAAGCACGCACAACCGCGAGCAGACTTCGCCGATCATCGCGCTGGCCTGGTCGGAGAGCACTTTCTGATAGGTGCAGGTCTTCAGGAACTTGCCGACCCACAGCCCGCCGGTATAGCGCGCCGCTTTCTTGGTCGGTAGCGTGTGATTGGTGCCGATCACCTTGTCGCCATAAGCGACGTTGGTGCGCGGACCGAGAAACAGCGAGCCGTAATTTTTCATATGGCTAAGGAAATAATCCGGATCGCGCGTCATCACCTGCACGTGCTCGGAAGCGATGCGGTTGGCCTCGCGCACCATCTCGGCCTCGTCGTCGCAAACAATGACCTCGCCGAGATCGGCCCAGGCCTTGCCGGCGATCTCCGCCGTCGGCAGGATTTTAAGGAGCCGCTCGACCTCTTTCATGGTGTCGCGGGCAAGCTTCTCGGAATTGGTGATCAGGATCGCCGGCGAGGTCGGTCCGTGCTCGGCCTGGCCCAGAAGATCGGTCGCGCAGATTTCGCCGTCGACCGAGTTGTCGGCAATGATCAGCGTCTCGGTCGGCCCGGCCAGGAGATCGATGCCGACGCGGCCGAACAATTGCCGCTTCGCCTCGGCGACATAGGCATTGCCCGGTCCGACGATCATATCGACCGCGGCGATGGTTTCGGTGCCGAGCGCCATGGCGGCGACGGCCTGCACGCCGCCGAGCACGAAAATCTCGTCGGCGCCGCCGAAATGCATCGCCGCCACGATCGCCGGATGCGGCCCGCCATGAAACGGCGGCGCACAGGCGATGATGTGTTTCACGCCGGCGACACGCGCGGTCACGATCGACATGTGCGCCGAGGCGACCATCGGATAGCGCCCGCCCGGCACGTAACAGCCGATCGAATTGACCGGGATGTGCCGATGGCCGAGCACCACGCCGGGGAGCGTCTCGACGTCGAGGTCGCGCAGCGTGTCTTTCTGCTTTTGCGCGAAGTTGCGCACCTGCGCCTGAGCGAATTTGATGTCGTCGAGATCGCGCTTCTTGACTTGGCCCATGGCGCGCTCAACCTCGGCCGGCGTCAGCTTGAACGAAGCCGGCGACCAGTCGTCGAATTTCTGCGACAGTTCGCGGACCGCTGCGTCCTTGCGCGCATCGATATCGGCGAGAATGCGCTCGACGGTCTCGCGCACCTTGGCGTCGGCCGCCTTGATCGCGCTCGCGTCCATTCCGCGCTTGAGGTGGCGGGGCATGAAATCCTCCGGATTTGAACGACGGATGACGGACGACAGAGGATAGAAGCCTGTGGTGCTCTTATCCGTCCTCCGTCGTCCGTCCTCCGTCGTCTGTTATTTTATCGCCTGCGGATTGATCGGCGAACCGGTGCCGCCGGTGATGATCAACGGCGGACCGCAGAAGAAGAACTCGTAAATGCCGTCGTCGGCGCAATCCTCCGCGAGCTCCTTGAGATAGAACATCTCGCCCATGCACAGCCCCATGGCCGGGATCACCACCCAGTGCCACGGCTGGTTCGCTTCAGTGGTCTCGTTCGGCCGCACCTCGACGCCCCAGGTATCGGTGCAGATCGCGGCGATCTCTTTGTCCTGGCACCAGTAGCAATTCTCGAACTTGACGCCCGGCGCATCGCCGCCGGCGTAACCGCCCCAACTCTTTTCAGCCAGGCAGCGCTCCATCTGGCCGGTGCGGATGATGACGAAGTCACCGCGCCCGATCGAGACGTTCTGCTCCTTGGCGCATTTATCGAGCTCGTCGTTGGAGATGCTCTCGCCGTCCTTCATCCACGGCACGCCGCGAAAACGCGCGATGTCGAGCAGCACGCCGCGGCCGACCATCTTGTTCTTCGAGTGTTCGATGCCGAGCACGTTGAGGCCCTTGGAGTCGATGAGCCTGGCGTCATGGCCGTTATAGGCCTTGTCCTCGTAGAACACGTGGCCGAGCGCGTCCCAATGCGTGGCGCCCTGCACGCACAGCATCAGCGTGTCGTCGGCGTAGCGGATCTTGTTCCAATCCTGCCGCTCGGCGACCGCGTCGGTGCCGGTCGCCAGCATCTGATGGATCGGGTTGAAGCGGCCGCCGAACAATCCCGTCTGCGGCCCGTTGGCGTCGAGCGGAATGCCGAGCGCGAACACCTTGCCGGTGCGAATGAGGCTCGCCGCCTTGACGATGTCCTGCGGGCTGACCTGGTTAAGCGTGCCGATGTGGTCGTCTTTGCCCCAGCGGCCCCAATTCTTGAGCTTTTCCGTCGCCTCGGCAATCGCTTGCTTGCCGACCCTGATATCCATCTCCGCCTCCTCGTGGCCGGCGGTTGATTCCGCCGAGCCATGACAGGCCGATATTGGCCTGGACGCCGGTTTTCGTCCATGCGCTCGCTCGACCGCGGCAACTTGGGAATTGCGGCGAGCGGTGGAATAGTCTGGAATAAGCGCCGTCGTCGCCGGTTTCATCGTCGAGGCCCGAACTGTCCGACGCCAAACGGGCCCGCCCAAAGGGAGGAAGGCATGAAGCCTGAGAAATGCCTATTGGCATTCGCACTGGCCGTTGCCGTGGGACTTGGGACTTCGAACGTCCGGGCCGCTTCGATCATCGACGAATGGGCGAGCGTGAAGGCGCCGCCGGCGCCGGAGCAGAAGCCGGTGACGGTCGACCCCAAGACCACGGCGCTGTTGGTGCTGGATCTGTTCAAGCAGCCGTGCAATGTGGAACGTAATCCGCGTTGCGTTCAATCCCTCGCAGCAGTCAAGAAGCTGCTCGATGAGGCGCGCGGCGCCGGCATGCTGGTGGTCTATACCGCCTATCCCACCGCTTCTGGAAAACCTACCGCGAAGGATATTCTGCCCGAGGTCGCTCCTAAAGGGGAGGAACCATTTTTTGTCGGTTTCCTGAACAAATATATCGGGACTGATTTGGAGAAGACCCTGAAGGATAAAGGCATCCAGACGGTCATTGCGGTCGGCACATTCGCCCACGGGGCGGTGCTCACGACCGCCGGCGCGTCAGCCGAATTGGGCTTCAAGGTGATCGTCCCGGTCGACGGAATGTCGTCGCCTACGCTTTACGCCGAGCAGTATACCGCTTGGCATCTCACCAACGTGCCCATCGTGTCGAGCAAGACCACCCTTACCACAATCGACATGATGAAATTCTGATCGCACGCGGCAGGGGCATTCGCAAATCAGCAGGGAGGAAACTAATGAGGAGACCCCAAGCTCTTTGGAGCACCATCGCGATGGCCGCGATGGTGTCGGCCGGCGGGGCCTGCCTGGGCTCGGCACGCGCCGCCGACATTATCGACGAATGGGCGAACGCGAAGGCACCGCCGGCGCCCGAGCTCAAGCCGGTGACCGTCGATCCGAAGACCACAGCGCTTTTGATGCTCGATTTCCTGCAGGCGAACTGTGGCCACCGGCCAAGTTGCCTGGCGGAAATGCCGGCGATGAAGAAGCTTCTGGACGCGGCACGGGGGGCAGGCGCGACCGTCATCTACAGCGGATTCGGCAAGGTCCCGCCGTCTGACATCATCAAAGATGTCGCCCCGACCGCAAATGAGCCCATGATTCACTCCGACGCGGACAAGTTTCTCAATACCGACCTGGACAAGATGCTCAAGGACAAGGGCATCCAAACGGTCATCGTGGTCGGCACTGCAGCCAACGGCGTCGCGCTCTATACCGGCGGCGGTGCGGTACTGCGAGGCTACAAACTAATTCTACCGGTCGACGGCCTTTCGGCCAATGACCTCTATGCCGTGCAGTTTACCGTCTGGAACTTGGTTCACGCGACGCCGATGTTCGTCAACGGGGTGACGCTGACCAGGAGCGACATGATCAAATTCTGAACGGAGCCAAAGTCGTCCTATCGAGAAGGCATGATCAACGCTAATTAGCACTACTTTGGCAGATTTACTCACGTCGCCGCTCGTTGCAAATCCATTTTCTGCAATGCGGGCATCGCTGCGGCTGTAGTCGAGCGATGAGTTCGAGGATAGCGTGGCGCACGGCTGGCAAGCTTGGTTGAGGCGGCGGGCCGTTGATTCTTTTTTTCCCGCCTCACTTTTTTGAGGCGACGATGCTGGAGGAAGGCGAATGCGAGCATCGTCATGAGGGCATGACGGTGAAGGCCCTGCCAGGATCGTCCCTCGAAGTGGTCGAGGCCGAGTTCCTCTTTCAGCTGCTGATGGGCCTGTTCACAAATCCATCGCCCCTTGATGGTGGCGGCCAAGGTGCGCAGATCGGTCGCGGCAGGCAGATTTGCGAGGTAGTATTTCTTCTCGCCAGAGGCGCGGTGTTCGCCGATAAGCCAGGCTTCGTCGCCCGGCAGATGTTGCTGGCCCTTGTCCCTGATCCGCTGCGGTGGTCCGTCGGCTGTGCGTACGCGGACGGCGGCAAAGCGGGCTTTGAGCTTGCCTTTCGTCCCGGTTCGCCAACTCACAGTTTGCCACTTGGCAGCGGCCAGCATGTCTTCGGCCGGTGCGGATAGAATATCTGGCACATACCGCCGTCGCGGGCGGCCCCGTTTGGCAACGGGCCAGATCAGCTGCACGCCGACAGGGTACACCTTGAGGTGACGAGGGATGCCGACCGCCCAGGCAAGATTGCGGGCCGTAAGTTCTTGGCGGAAAGGCGCGCTCAGCCCATAACCGGCATCCGCCAGCACACAGCCGAAGTGCACGCCGGCCGCCATCACGCGATCGATCTCAGCCAGGGCGATCTCTGGCTTCGTCCGCGCAGTCCGGCATTCGACCGGAACGCGCGCTCGCTTTAACCGCACCCGGTCGCCCGTCCAACTGTCGGGAAGAAAAAGGCGCAAGGCCAACATCACCGGCACTTCGCCTCGTGCGAGCGTCAGGGACACCAGCGTCTGGCAATTGGCAGTCTTGCCCAGCGCTGAAGCATATTGCGCAGCGACACCGACCGAGTGCTTACCCTTCTTCGGCACCGCGGTGTCGTCGATCACCAATACCGCATCGCTGCCGCCGACCAGCTGGTCGGCTTGAATGAGCAGTTCTGTCTCCAATGGTGCCGCATTCCAGACGCCAGCAGCAACAAAATGATGCAGCTGATCATAGTCGCCCGGCGCAAGCCGCTCTGCCATTGGTTGGATGCTCTTGCGTTCACCGGGCCCGATCAGCCCCGTCACGTAAAGCGGAAACATCCGTCGCCGCGCTTTGTGATCCAAGCGATCCAGGAACGGCTTAAGCCAGCGTCCAAGCTCGTCTTCCCAATTCGACGTCGTGCCCACCATGGTCGGCCCCTCCAAAAGCCGACCGTCTATGAATCACTGAAAAACTGATTTGGGAATCCCGTGCCGCTAAAAATCTGCCAAAGTAGTGTTAGCGCTGATCCTCATTCTCGAATGCGGTAACGTGCGGAGCCGGCACGATCTCGCCACAGCACAGGCAGCGCCACTTTCGCATCAAATACCCGAACGTATTGTTGTGTAGATCGGGCCGGTTCCCGCGTTGCCGCTTCTTACTGAGGTCCTCGCCCTCGGCAAGAAGCTTCGGTCCGCCGGCGGATTCCGCCAGCAACTGCAACTGACAGGCCTTTTCCAATTTGATGGCGGTCCATACCGCCTCCTCGATGCTGCCGCCGGTGGCAACGATGCCGTGATTGCGTAGAATGAGCGCGGCATTGTCGCCAAGGCAGCGCGCCACCGCCCTGCCCCGCTCCTGGCTGATGATGAGATCGGTCGTTTCCGAAAAAATCGGCAGCCGGCCGTCAGCGAAATATCCGCTCGAATTGCCGACGGCGACGAGCGGCCGGCCGAGCGAAGAGAAGGCCACGGCGTGCATGGAATGGCTATGGATCACGCATGTCACATCGCTCCGTGCGCGCAACACTTCGGAATGGATATAGACCTCGTTGTGGCGCGGCATCGTACCGTCCACCTTATTGCCTTCGATATCGACGGTGATGATGTTGTCCGGCCGCATTTCCTCAATCCCGATGCCGGCCGGCTTCATCAGGAAGCGCTCGGAATCTCCCGGCAGCCGCACGGAAATATGTCCGGCCACGTAGTCGCCGTGGCCTTCCATCGCCAGCACGCGTCCGGCGTCGGCGAGCGTCGCGCGCAGTTGAGTGTTGGACATTGCATTCCTCCCGAAGCTTCTTGCGATCGATCGGGCCGACATTACACTGCCGCCCCGACCCACGACAGGCGAGCGCCGGAAGGGAGCTGCACAATGAGGCTTTTAAGTTTCATCGCCGACGGTAAGGAATGCTTCGGCGCGGTAAGCGGCGACGGCGTCGTCACGCTGAACGATAAAATCGGCCAGCCCGATCTTCGCGCCGCGCTTGCCGCCGGCGCGATGGATGCGATGCGCAGCGCGATAAAAAACGCGAAGCCGGACCACAGGCTCGACGATATAAAATTCCTTCCGGTCATTCCGCGTCCGGAGAAAATCCTCTGCGCCGGCGTCAATTATCGCGCGCATGCTGCCGAAGTGGGCCAGGAACTGCCGAAACAGCCGAGCATGTTCGTGCGCTTTACCGACACTTTGGTCGGCCAGGGCGGCGAGATGATCCGGCCGAACGTGTCCGACAATTTCGATTTCGAGGGCGAGCTCGCCTGCGTCATCGGCAAGGCCGGCCGCCACATCAAGCCTGAGCGCGCGCTCGAACACGTCGCCGGCTACACCTGCTTCGTCGACGGCAGCGTGCGCGATTTTCAGAAATTCTCGGTGACCTCGGGCAAGAATTTTCCCGGCACCGGACCGCTCGGGCCATGGCTCGTCACCACCGACGAAATCCCCGATCCGAGCAAGCTTACTTTGATGACGCGGCTCAATGGGAAGCAGGTGCAGCACGCTACCACCGATCAGTTGATCTATTCGATTCCGCAGATCGTCGCGTTTTGCTCCGACTTCACCGCGCTGTCGCCGGGCGACGTCATCGCCACCGGCACGCCGGAAGGCGTCGGCCATAGCCGCAAACCGCCGCTGTGGATGAAGCCTGGCGACACGCTCGAAGTCGAGATCACCGGCATCGGCACATTGCGCGCGCGGGTCGTGGATGAAAGGGCGTGAGCCGTCATTCCGGCCGAGCGAAGCGAGAGCCGGAATCCATAATCACAGACTTAGCAGAACTATCACCAGAGCAATCTCCTGGGACACCGTGGTTATGGATTCCGGGTTCGCGCCTTCAGCGCGTCCCGGAATGACGCTAAGGCGCCAGCCCGAACAGCTTCTCCGCATTGCGGAAGTAAATCTTCTCCCGCTCGGCGTTCGACAGCGGCAGCGAGCCCAGCACCTTCAAGGTGTCGCGGATGTAGCCCGGCCCCCTTTCCTTGTCGAACGGGCAATCGGATGCGAACAGCACGTGATCGGCGCCGAAGAAATCGAGCCCGCAGATGGTCGCCCCGCGCGCGCCTTCGACCGCGGTGTCGCCGTAGAAGTCCTTGAAATAATCGAATGGGCGTTTTTTCAGCGACTTTAGTAGCGCGCCGTAATCCTCGTCCGAGGTGCGCACGCCGAGCTGATCGAACGAATGGCCAACCCGCCCCTCGAGATAAGGCACGACGCCGCCCAAATGATGCGCGATCACTTTCAGATCGGGATAACGATCCATGATGCCGGAAAAGATGAGACGCGCCAGCGTGACGCCGGTCTCGTACGGCCAGCCGAGCACGCTGCAGATTTCGTATTTGGAATATTTCTCGGTCGGATAATCCGGCATGTCGCGCGTGCGCGCCGGATGCAACAGGATCGGCTTGCCGGATTTGGCGATCACTTCGAAGACCGGCAGAAATTGCGACGCATCCAGCGGCACGCCATTGGCGTTGGTGCCGAGCTGGACGGCATTGGCGCCGTTTTGCAAGGCACGCTCGGCCTCCTTCGCCGCGGCGTCGGGCGCATTCATCGGCAATAAAGCCGACCAGCCGACGAAATGTTTTGGATGTTTGGCGACGACTTCGGCGAGCCCGTCGTTGCCGATCTTCGCCATGTCCGGAGATTTGTCCGGGCCCCACAGCCGCTCCATCGGCGGCAGACCGTGCGACAGCACTTGCGTGTAATTGTCGAATGATTCGACGATGGCGAGCCGCAAATCGACGTCCGACAAAGCCGGAATGCCGCGCACCCGCTTGCCGAGATCCTTGGCGCCCGCCGGCGTCTCCAAAAGCGCGTCGTAATAGCGCTTTGGAAAAAAATGATTGAAGGCGTCGATAGTGCGCATCCGGTTTACCTACTCATGCCTGTCATCGCGCTCGACCGGCGCATTCATTTCGACATCGCTTCGTCTTTGATTGCCCATTTCACGGCCGAGCGCAAAGTAATCGCTCGCGGCCGCCATTTGCGCTTGGCGTTCGAGTTCGGTCGGCCAATAGCCGAGATCGTAGCCATGCCAGGGACTTTCCGGCTTGAGCGCCGGCAGACCGAGCCGTTCCCAGATCAATCTGGCCCGTTCCATGAATTCGCGCTTGGGCAAAGCGACCGGCGCATAGGTGCCCTTGAGCGTGGCGTCGATCAACACCGAAGCGGTCTCGCCGTCGTCGCGCGGCCCGCGCGGGCCATGGCCGGGATGCTTGTGCGGCACAACGTGAAGATCGTGCTGCGGCTGACAGCGGTAGGACATGGCCCAGAACAGCGCGTCGGCGTTGTGTGGGTCGATATCCTCATCGACGGCGACGATCCATTTGCCGGCGAACCGATGCAGCGTCGAGGCGCCGTCGAGCGCGCGCCAGATTTCGCTCCGCGGCGCGTTGCGCGCGAACTGAATGCCGATGACGGCATAAAGGCTGGTCAGCGGCTCATGCATGGCCACCCGCAGCACCGGTTTAATGCCGAGCACCGTCCGAAGATGATGCAGAAAGAGCGGCTCCATGGCGACACGCCGGATCACGCTCGATTCCGACGGCGTCACCTGGCTGATGAACGAAGTTAAAATGGCGTGACGACGCCGCGTGATCGCGGTGACGTTCATGAACGCATTATATTCCTGCAGGTTGACGTAGCCGTGGGATTCGCCGAACGGCGCCTCCGGCTCGAGAAATTCGGTGTCAATAAATCCTTCGATGACGATCTCGGCTTCCGCCGGCACCAACAAATCGACGGTCTTGCCGCGCACCACGTTGAGCGGCGAACCGGCGAGCGCGCCTACGACCGACAATTCATCGAGATTCTCCGGAAGCTTCTGCACCGCGGCGTAAGAGACGAGCGGGGGGCAGCCGACCACCACCGCGCACGGCATCGGCTCGCCGCGCGCCTTGTATTTGAGCCAGTGTGCATAGATGCCGGCGCGCAACTCGACCGAAGGATTCATGCCGAGCCGGCGCGGCGCCTTGATCTGGCCGCGATAATTGCCGAGATTCTGCCGGCCGCTGTCTGGATCTTTGCTGATGTAATGACCGGCGGACAGATAGGGCGCATTGTCGAAGCCCGGCGTCGAGATCGGCACCGGCAAGCCGTCGAGGCCGATGCCGGCGATGTCGAGCGCGTCGCCGATGATACAGACGTCGTGACAGGGCGCCTCGGTGACGATGCGCGGTTCGAGCGGCGATGCGAGCGCTTTGACCCAGGCGTCGCCGATTTCGGCGAGCGGCCGGCCGAAGCCGATGCGGTAGACCTCCGGGTTGGCGGCAAGTCCCGCCACCAGCACGGCACTGTCGTAGCGCGCGCCCTTGCCGTCGGTCGGTTTGGTGAACAAAAACGCCTTGCGCTCATTTTCTGCAATTCCGCCGCGGTACTGCCAACGCACCAGCGGGTGCATCTCGGTGTCCTTGTTGATCGGCTCATCGACCACGATCAAAAGACCGGCGCGGAAGAGCGCTAAAACGTGTTCGTGCAGGTCGGAATAGTTGCGTGCTGGATGCGCACCGTCACGATAACGATCGAGCAAAGCCCCCACCCAACCCTCCCCCGCATGCGGGGGAGGGTTGGGTGGGGGTGTGCGCTCGGGCATCGCCGTTCTGCTCAGCGCGCCGGCATGAGCGACGACGTAATCCACGATGCGATGGCGAAAGCATCCGCATCGCGATCGAAATAGCCGATCAGCTGCAAGCCGAGCGGCATGCCGCCAGTCTCGAATAGCGGCAGCGACAGCGCCGGAACGCCAAGCAGCGAGGCCGGCACGGCGAATTCCGGATTGCCGGTCGATGTCAGCCCTTCCGGCGCGCCGCTCGGCGCGGCGAGCGTGATGCAGGCATCGCAGTTTGCGGCAAGCTCGGCATGAACCGCGCGCACGCGCGCACGCTCCTTGAGATCGGCGCGATGCTCGGCGAGGGTCAAGTCCTCATATTTCTGCGCGCGCTCCATGACATTGCGGCTCAATTTGGCGGCGTCGCGGTCGCGCATCGAACGAAAAAACCAGCGCGTCTCCCAGCCGTTGCAGCGATGCGACAGTTCCGCCGCGTGGACGAGGTCGGTCTCCAGCGCCGCGACCCTATCATCGTTGGCGCGGGTGCGGATTTCGACGCCGGCGGAGCGGAGCCGCATGACGCACTCGTTGAGTTGCTGCTTGGCGGCGAGCGATGCGCTGTCCCATCCGGCGGTTTCGAGGACTGCGAGGCGGCGCGGCTTCGCCGCCGGCGGCAGCAAATCCGGCCCGTGCAAGCCGGGCGTGCCGGCATCACCGCCGACGCGCGCGGCGATTTCGTAGGCGACCTGCCACACGTCTTGGAGCGACGCGCCGAGAATGCTGGTGCAGCTCTGGCTCTGTTAATCGTGGCTGCCTTCGCGGTTGAACGCATTGACGCTTGGCTTGAAGCCGACACAGCCGCAGAAACTCGCAGGCCTGATGGTCGACCCGATCACTTGCGTGCCGAGCGCGGCGCTGACGACGCCGACGGCAACGGCGGCGGCCGACCCGCTCGACGAGCCGCCCGGCGTATGCGCGGTGTTCCACGGATTGCGGGTGCCGCGCGGCTCGGACGCGGCGAATTCGGTCGTCACCGTCTTGCCGACGATCACCGCACCGGCATCGCGCAGTGCGCGCACGCTGGCGGCGTCTTTTTCCGAGCGCCAACCGTCGAACAGCGGCGAGCCCATCTGCGTCGGCATATCGATCGTCTCGATAATATCCTTGATGCCGACGGGCATGCCGTCGATTGGCGACAATGGTCTTCCAGCGCGCCAGCGCTCGCTCGATCGGTCCGCCGCTGCGCGCGCCGCCGGCAGCCCGGTCGTGACGAAGGCGCCGATCCGCGGCTCCCAGCTATCCAGCAATTCGAGCGAGCGTTCGAGGAATTGCCGCGGCGTCAGTTGTCCCGACGCGAAATCCGCGCGCGTGGCGAGATATGATCGCGTCGCGGGCTTTGTTTGCTCCGGCATGGTCAGTTGCTCTCGTTTTGCCCACCCTACTTCTTGCCCTCGTCATAATAGTGAATCTCATAGAGCATGCAGCCGCGCTCGGATTTGAACGGTCCATGATGGACGCCGGGTGGACGGCAGGCATAGGTCGGCGCCTCGAACGGCTCGCCGCCCTTGCCCTTGTCGTCATTGCCGACGACGAGATCGCCTGAGAGCAAATAAACCTCTTCCCAGTGATCGTGCACGAACGGCGCGGTCGTATAAACGCCGGGCGCAAAGCGCAGGAGCCGCGTGCGGCTGCCCATCTTGCGCGTCTCGTCGAGATCGCTTGCCAGAATTTTCTGCTGGATACCGGCCGGATAGCCGGGCGGCGTGGCCCAGCCTTGATTCATGTCGACCTTGTGAAATTCCAGATGCGGCTTGTTCATCGGCATGTCGTGGTCTCCTGATCCCTCATCGAGCACCGGCAAAACTCCACAAGCTCAATGAGTTGCAACGACATTGCAATCGTTGGGGGCGCATTGTACATGGGGCGAAAGCCCACGCAATCGAGTGGCATTGATGCACGAAATCGCCGGCCAAGTTCATTGGCACGAGCCGTCAGGCTTCAAGCGGGCAGGCTTCGGCAAGTTCAACCGGCCGAAGACACCGTACGATCTGTTCATGGAATCCGACGACATTCCGATCTACCGCGACATCGGCGTCAGCAAAGTGCAGAACCTGCCGCTGCAATCGTGGCCGCGGATGGGCGGACGCGGCAGCTACATCCAGTTGTACGGCACCGAAGGCAAATGGGGCGCTTACGTCGTCGAAGTGCCGGGCGCCGGCGCGCTCAACGCCGAGAAGCACCTTTACGAGGAAATCTATCTCGTCGTCGAAGGCCGCGGCTCGACCGAAGTCTGGCTCGACGGCGAGACCAAGCGGCACGTGTTCGAATGGCAGAAGGGCTCGCTGTTCTCGATTCCGGTCAACGCCATGCACCGCATCGTCAATGCGAGCTCGGCACCGGCGCTGCTGCTGGCCGGCACCACCGCGCCCAATCTGATGAACCTCATCGACAACGTCGAGATGATGTTCGACTGCCCCTATGAGTTCCGCGACCGCTTCTCGGGCGCCGACGACTTCTACAAATACAAGGACGACATCGAGCCCGATCCGGTGCGCGGGCTCGCCATGCGGCGCACCAATTTCATTCCCGATATCGTCAATTGCGATCTGCCGCTCGACAATCGCCGCTCGCCGGGCTGGCGCCGCGTCGAGCCGTTCATGACCGGTAACACCTTCTATCTTTGGATCGGCCAGCACGAGAACGGCCATTACTCCAAGGCGCACGCCCACACCTCGGCCGCCGTGCTGATCTGCGTCAAGGGCAAAGGCTACACTTACACGTGGCCGGAGCAACTCGGGCTGACGCCGTGGAAAGACGGCAAGGCCGCCGAGGTCAAACGCGTCGACTACGAGCCGGTCGGCATGGTGTCGGCGGCGCCGGGCGGCGCGCGCTGGTATCACCAGCATTTCGGCGCATCGAAAGAGCCGTTTCGGCTGACCGCGTGGTTCGGTCCGCACAATCCCGGCCGCGAGCCCGGCCCGCCCGGCGAGAAGCATACCGATTACACGGCGATGGATATTCCCGAGGGCGGCACCGCGATCCCCTATTACATGGAGGATCCGTTCCTGCGCCAGGAATATGCCGAACGCATGAAACACGAAGGCGCCGAGAACCGCATGCGGCCGGAATATTACGAGCGCGATTACCGCGGATTGTTGCCGAAGGAATGAGCACTTGTCATTCTGGGGCCGAGCGCAGCGAGGTGCCCGGAATCCATAACGATCAGCGCATGTTTTGTATGGACTGTGATTATGGATTCCGGACTCGCCGTTGCACGGCGATCCGGAATGACGAGGACGCGAAATCCGCATGACCGACGTTCCCCAGGGCGGCCGCATTTTTTTCTCCAATACCGGACGCACCTTCGGCGAAGAAGACGAACTCTGCGTACTTTCCGTCGGCGTCGATATCGGCTCGTCGACCTCGCATCTGGTGTTCTCGCGCATCGTGCTGGAGCGGCTCGATGCCCGCTACGTCGTCACCGAGCGCGAAAGCTTTTATCAGTCCGACATTCTGCTGACGCCCTATGCGGGCGAAGACACGATCGACGCCGGAGTGCTCGGCGATTTCATCGCGCGGCAGTACAAGGACGCCAAGATCGATCCCGACGAGATCGACACCGGCGCGCTGATCCTCACCGGCGTCGCGGTGCGGCGGCGTAATGCGAGGGCCATCGGCGAGTTGTTCGCCAGGCAGGCCGGCCGGATGGTCGCGGTCTCGGCCGGCGACAGTCTCGAAATCGGTGATGGCGGCCTATGGCTCCGGCGCGGTGGCGCGCTCGATCCGCAACGGCGCGCCGGTGATGAATGTCGATGTCGGCGGCGGCACCGCCAAGATTGCGGTCTGTGCCGACGGCATGGTGATCGACGTGACCGCGCTTGACGTCGGCGCGCGGCTCATCGTGCTCGACGTGAACGGCCGCGTCGTCCGGCTCGAAGAATCCGGACGCCGCTTCGGCGCCGAACTCGGCTTGCAGCTCGCGCCGGGTGCGATCATCACCGACCAACAGGCGCGCGCTCTCGCTGCGCTGATGGCCGCTAAATTGTTCGAAGCCATGCGCGGCGGCACCCCGCGCGCCGGCGGCGCCGCGCTGTTGCGGCTCGATCCGCTCGCATATCGCGGCGAAGTCTCCGACGTAAGCTTTTCCGGCGGCGTGTCGGAGTACATTTATGGCGGTGAGGCGAAAGCCTATGGCGATATCGGGCCGCAGCTCGCGGCCGAACTGCGGGCGCGGCTCGCGGCAAGCAAGCTGCAACTGGCGCGCCCGGACGCGCGCATCCGCGCCACCGTGATCGGCGCCTCGCAATATACAATGCAGGTGTCCGGCTCGACGATCTTCGTATCGCCTTTAGAAACGCTGCCGCTGCGCAATGTGCCGGTGATCGCGCCCGAGCTGCCGCTCGGCGACGACACCATCGATCCCGCCGCCATTGCCGCGGCGATCAAGGCGGCGCTGAAGCGGCTCGATCTCGGCGACGGCACGAGCCCGGTCGCCGTCTTCGTGCCGTGGCGCGGTTCGGCGACGTTCCGGCGCCTCGACGATTTTTGCAAAGGCATTGCCGACGGCTTGCAGGCGGTGCTCGCGCACGGCCATCCCATCGTGCTCGCCGGCGACGGCGATGTCGGCGGCTTGATCGGCATTCATTATTGCGAGGAAATGAAGATCGAAAATCCGATCGTGTCCATCGACGGCCTGGAGCTGAAGGAATTCGATTATATCGACATCGGCGCCATCCTCGACACCTCGGGCGCGGTGCCGGTGGTCATCAAGTCGCTGGTATTTCCCGCGGGCGAAGGCGTCGGCAAGGACTGGCGGGCGGAGCGCCCGGCAACCGGCATTGCCGCCAATGTAAAGTAACGTCATCCTGAGGTGCCCGCGCACAGCGCGGGCCTCGAAGGATGCTGCTCAGGCTCCGCCCTTCGAGGCTCGGCGCTTCGCGCCGAGCCTCTTAGGGTGACGGAGAAAAGTGGAATGAGATTCTAGATGCGCACGGGGGCCGACTATCTGCGCGCGCTCAACGACGGGCGGCGCGTCTTTGTCGACGGTGAGCAGGTCAAGGACGTGACGACGCATCCGGCGTTCCGCCAAGCGGCGCGATCGGTCGCCATGCTCTACGACATCGCCGCCGATCCGGCCTTGCGCGAGCGCATGACCTATCCGTCGCCGAAGACCGGAGAGCCGGTGCAGCGGGCCTGGCAAATTCCGAAATCGCACGCCGATCTGCGCGCGCGGCGGCTGTTCTCCGAGACCTGGGCCGAAGCGACCTTCGGCTTGATGGGCCGCGCGCCCGATCATGTCGCCGGCTTCTTCGCCGGATACGCTGCGACGCCGCAGTTCTTCGCCAGCGCCGGGCAGCCGAAATTCGCCGATAATCTGGTCGCGTTCTACGAATTTGCCCGCGACAATCACATCTATCTCAGCTACGCCATCGTGCCGCCGCAGATCGACCGGTCGAAGCCAGCGCATCAGCAGAGCGATCCGACGCTTTATGCCGGCGTGGTCAAGGAGCGCGACGACGGCATTGTCATTTCCGGCGCGCAGCAGCTCGCGACCGGCGGCGCGCTATCCGATTACATTCATCTGAGCTGCATCCAGCCGCTGCCGCCGGGCGACGACAATTACGCCAATAGCCTCGCGGTGCCAGTCAATGCCGAAGGCCTGAAACTCTATCCGCGCAAGCCGTATGCGCGCGCCGGCCACCCGATCGATTATCCGTTGTCGAGCCGCTTCGACGAGAGCGACAGTTACGTCATTTTCGACAATGTGTTCGTGCCGTGGGAGCGCGTCTTCATCTACCGCAATGTCGAACTGTCGCGCGACCAGTGGCGCAAGACGCCGTCGCATCTTTACGGCAATCACCAGGCGCAGACCCGCTACGTCACCAAGCTCCGCTTCATGGCAGGATTGGCGCAGCGCATGAACGAAATGACCGGCAATGCCGCCAATCCAGCGGTCACCGTGATGATGGGCGAGCTTGCTTCGCTGGTCTCGATCTACGAAGCGATGCTGCTGGCGCACGAGGCGATGGGGACGATCGAGGACGGCGTGTTCTGGCCGTCGCGCACCGCCTATTATGCGGCCAGTTCGATGCAGTCCGAATTCAACGGTCGCATGCTGGAAATGATCCGTGAAATGGCGGGCTCTGCCTTCATCACACTGCCGTCGTCGCACGCCGATTTCGGCAATCCGGAAATCCTGGCCGACATCGAGCGCTATATGCGGTCCGGCTCGGCCGACGCGAAGTCGCGGGTGGCGCTGATGCGGCTGATCTGGGACTTCCTCGGTTCCGAATTCGGCAGCCGCCACGCGCAGTACGAAAAATTCTATGGCGGGCCGTCGTTTGGGGCAAAGCTCAATCTTTATCGCAATTTCGACTGGAAACGCGCCGGCGCGCTGGTGGATCGGGCGTTGAGTTTGCCGGGGGTGGACTGTTAGCCCCTCGCACACAGTGGGTACCTTAAGTGCACTGTCACCGTGGTGTCGAGCATAAAGCTGGATTTGTTCGGATGTGCGCATGCGTCAAAAAAGTGCCGTAAATCGATCGTGAGTGTGGTTGTGAAAGTCAGATATCGGAAACTCGACCGAGAGACCGCGTGAGTAGACCGTGGGCGAAGCAAGCCGCAAAAGCAGAAGCCGCGCCGAAATTGTGGCGCGCGAGCCGCGTTGCATTTATTGCGCCAAGCCAGCTACATCCGTCGAACATATGCCTCCGCGCAGCATGTTCACCTCCAAGCATCGCCCAAGCGGGCTGGAATTTGCATGTTGCGATGATTGCAACAAAACAACCAGCGTAGCGGATTTGGTAGCGAGCTTCTTTGCGCGATTAACCCAAGGGTATTCGACGGAGAACACTCTGATTCGAGAAGCGATGCAGCGTAGAGGAAAACTCACACAACTCGCGCCTGGCTTTCTCGAAGAATTTTTTAGACCTGATAAAAATCGGCCTGTGTTGCGGCGCGATGAGCTGGGTATTATCAAGCCCTACATCGAAATCAAAGCTGATGGGCCCTTGGCAAAGGCCTACTTAACTGTATTCGCTGCCAAGCTCGGCATGGCATTATTCCGTGAGCATATAGGGCACGCGCTTCCTTTGACGGGTGGTGTTCATACTTTCTTTTTTTAAACGCCGGTCTTTCGCGCGAAATTGGCGACGCGATGCTCTCAAAATTGCCGATCTTTCACACAATAAACCAAGGCGGTTTCGTCGTACCCGAGCAATTCGCCTATCGTTTCAATTACGATGGCAAGAGTATCATTGCTGCGCTCGCTGGTTTTCACTCCAACCTCCACGTCTTCACAATGGCCACTTCGGACCCGGCCTTCTTTGAACTCCCAAAAGGTCTTCCTCACGCGGATTTTGTAAGACCCGGAGAACTCGTCAGCCGTATCCCTCAGAAGATAAAGCGCGCGGCGAATGGGAACCATGCCGCTGCATAGGCACATTCGTTAGGAGGCGTGCCCCGGATGAGCGCGGCGATATTCGGGGCTTTCCTCTCCGCGCGTAACCCCGCATGTCGCTTCGCTCATGCGGGCTACGAACTACGAATTGGTCGACAGAGCGCTGAGTTTGCCGCCGCTCGAATGGACCGGATGTATCGGCGTCGCGGCGTTGCACCGGCTGCATCATCCGGTGAAGAAACGATCGATCAGCACGCTGATCGCGACGCCGGCCAAGGCGGCGGCGATGCCGACGGCGACCGTATCCCTCAGAAGATAAAGCGCGCGGCGAATGGGAACCATGCCGCCGCATAGGCACATTCGTTAGGAGGCGTGCCCCGGATAAGCGCAGCGATATTCGGGGCTTTCCTCTCCGCGCGTAACCCCGCATGTCGTTGCGCTCATGCGGGCTACGAACTACGAATTGGTCGACAGAGCGCTGAGTTTGCCGCCGCTCGAATGGACCGGATGTATCGGCGTCGCGGCGTTGCACCGGCTGCATCATCCGGTGAAGAAACGATCGATCAGCACGCTGATCGCGACGCCGGCCAAGGCGGCGGCGATGCCGACGGCGACCGTCTCCGCGACCGTGCGAACAACGTTGTGTCCCGCGATCCGCGCACGACCGATGCCGAGCCCGATCAAAAGCGCAATGGTCATCGCGGCGGAGAGCACCCGTGCGTCGCTAACCGCAAGGAAAACGAAGGGCAGGATCGGCACCGCGGCCGCGGCGAAATCCGCGACCAGCATCCACAACGCCTGTTCCCAGGGGCTCACCGGCGCTTCCGGCGAGCCATGAAGCGCAAGCAGAAGTCCATCCAGCGCCTCGCGGTCGTGCATCACTGCGCCGGTCAGCGCCGCTGATTGCCGCTGCGTCAAACCGGCCGCCGCCAGCTGGCCGGGGAACGCCGCCGTAATGGCGGCAGGATCGGCGGCGAACGCGGATTTGAGCGCGGCGCGCTTGGCCTTGGTCTCGTCGCCCGTCGTCTCGGCATCGAGGAAGGTGCCGGCCATCATCGACACCGCCGCCGCCACCGCGCCCGAGGCGCCGGCGATGAGCACCGTCCCGGAATTTGTCGTCGTCGCGGCGACCCCGAAAATCAGGCCGAAAATAGAGACCGTGCCGTCTTCCATCCCGAACACGATGGTACCGGCGGAATCAGCCAGCGAGCGACGCAGCCGCTTTAGTCTTGAGGCGAATGTCATCGTTGGTCCCCCTTTCGGCCTGCGCATGCGCGCGCCGATCCGCTCAACGGATTTGACGGAATTCGCCGGAAGAATTCAATTCGGCAGCCAGGAATGGCAATTCGAGAAATTCTGTCGCGGCCCGTCGTTCGTGGCGAAGCAGAATCTCTATCGCAATTTCGAATGGACGACCGTAACTATCTGCGCCGATGCGGTCGTCACTTTACCGTTGACAATTGTCTCCTTTTCAGGTACTAAATCAAGAATCAAAACTCGCCCAGAAGGACGCCGCCGGGTGACGCCGGCGGACAGGGGCGAGGCGGTTCCCGCGGGCGGGGCTGTCACCTCCGCTCCCGGGCGGCTCCGGGCCAAAACGCCCGGCCGGCATTACGACCGGTCTGCGGGGCAACCCGCTGCACTGGGACGGCCGGGAGCGGGTAACGCCCGCTCCTAACTAAAGCGGCATGACATTACCCTGAATTGATTTAGGATTCCCAAATCAGTTGGTTTCTGATTTCAGATGCTGGCTGGGCTGGAGGCCAGCATCCGATGGGTCGAGCCTATTCTATTGATCTTCGCGAACGAGTTGTGGCAGCGGTTGAGAGCGGTGGCCTTTCGTGTCATCGGGCAGCGGCGCAGTTTGGCGTCGGCGTCAGCACGGCGATCCGGTGGGTGGAGCGTTTGCGCAACACCGGCAGCGTGGCGCCGAGCAAGATCGGCGGCTACAAGCCCCGCGCGATAGCGGGCGAGCACCGCACATGGCTGCTGGCGCGGATCAAGGAGAAGGACTTCACACTGCTCGGGCTGGTGGGCGAACTCGCCGCGCGCGGTCTGAAGGTTGACTACCGCTCGGTCTGGAGCTTTGTCCACGACGAGAAGCTGAGCT
>CAWCQV010000032.1:0-1193778 GCA_963797775.1 uncultured Alphaproteobacteria bacterium
ACCAGCGACCAACCGGTTAACAGCCGGTTGCTCTACCGCTGAGCTACCGGGAAAAGCCTCTGCTCACATCGGGAAGCGGCATATAACAAAGGCGGCCGGGGTTTGAAAGCGTTAAGCGGCTAGCCCGCCTTCATTCGGCTTTGCCACGCCAAGCTCGCGGCGGCTGATCTCGCCCGCCTTCGCTATGCCGAGGCAGCCTCTTGCCCGCTGCCCGCGCGAAAGCTGGAGGCCACGCCCGGAATTGAACCGGGGTAAACGGTTTTGCAGGCTCGCCGGGCGGCGTCTACGCTGCCTGTGGGTAAGTCGCCGGTCCGTTGAAATAACTCCGATAAAACTGGGTGAAAATCGATTGAGCTAGACCGCAGAATTTATGGGAAATGAGTGACCAGGGACTCAGCGACCCAGGTAAGCGGATTATGCCAAAAGCTGACGAGGAGCTGAGGTCGAGGCGCTGCCCGTCAACGGTCGCGATCGCATCATTTTCGAGGGGGCGGGCCGGTTTCGGCGTGCGCGTCACCCGCACCGGCCGGCAAAATCTTCATCGCTCAGGCTCGGGTGCGCGGCGTGCACGTCACCCGCACCGCCGGAAGGTGCGCGGGGCTGTTTGCCGGGTTTCGGTCGGGACTTTCCCCGAAATGAAGGTGCGCGACGCGCGCGCCGACGCCCTGGCCGCGACGGCAGAGCTATACGGCGAGGGAGACGATCCGCGCGAAGAAGGCGGCGCGCACGGAGCGCGCCAAGGCGGTCGAGGCGGGCGCGACGACGGTTTCCGATTTTGGCGAACGTTGGCTCGCTGACCATGTTCGGCTGAAACGCAAGCCGCGCACCATCAAAGACTACGAGCGCCTGGTCGAGCAGAAGATCAAGCCGGCGCTCGGGCACCTGCTGGTTAGCCGCGTCGCGCGCGAGGACGTCCTCAAACTGCACGCCGATGATGAGCGCCACGCCGCGGCGAGCGAATTACACGGTTTCGGACCTTCCGGGCGATGATGAGATACGCCGAGGACTGCGGGCTTCGCCCTCCCATGACAAATCCGGCGCGTCGCATTGAGATGTATCGCGAGCGCGCCAAGGAGCGGTTTCTGTCCGAGGAGGAGATCGCCAAGGCTGCCGAGGCAATTGCCGCTGCGGAACGCTCGAAAAAGATCGGACCGCACGCCGCGGCGGGGCTGCGGCTGGCGCTATTCACAGGCGCGCGGAGCGGAGAGATTACAGCCGCGCAGTGGGCGCATGTCGATTGGGAGCGGAAGCTCATTCGGCTTCCCAATTCGGGAAAACCAACGAGCCGCGCACTATCCACCTGTCGGATGCCGCCCTCGAGATCCTGAAGACTTTTGCCGCGCGTCGGAAAATTCATCGTCGCCGGCGCCAAGAAAGACGAGCCCTACAAAAACTTATCGCGCGCCTGGATCGAGGTGCGCGGGTCCGGCGGCCTTGCCGACGTCCGGCTGCACGATCTTCGGCACTCCTATGCTTCACTCGCGGCCGGCCGCGGAGTGTCGCTGCAGATGATCGGCAAGCTGCTCGGTCATCGCGTGCCGGCGACGACGCAGCGCTACGCGCACTTAGCGCGCGACGCGGTGGCAGCGGTCAATGACGAGCTCGGCGCCGCCATGACCGCGGCGATCGGGGAGAAGGCGCCGCCGAGCGCCACGGTTTCTAACATCGCGGTCGCGCGCCGGCGGAAAAGGGCAGCGCGATGACCTCGGCCGCAGGAGCGGGTTTCGGAGCGAAGGAGCGGCTCGCGCGTATGCAAACGGTGCTGGCGGAAGGAAGCCCAAAAGAGTGTGGGATCTTCAATGGTCCGCCTGATTGGCTCTCGTCTCAGAGCGGCGCCAGGTGGACGCGCTACTCCGCCGCGTCGTTGATGAGTATGCACCGACAAACTTTTACGAGATGGTTTGGTGTGTGTTGACTGACGCTGTTCGGCCGCGCGCGAATGGCCGGAAGCCAAAATGGCTTGGCATGGATGGTGTTTTCTTGGTCGCCGACGTTGAGCGTGTGCTGAAGGCCAAAGGCTGGAAGCGGGATAAAAAGAAGGGGCTGCCGAACGCGCTTGCTTCCCTTCAGGCGTCGGAACCCCAACGCTACGGCAACCATAGCCCGGCCCGGCTGCATGCGGCGTACTACGAGGCGCTGCCTCTTTACGAGCACGTGTCGGTCGCGGCGGCGAGGGACGAGAGCGAACGGCGCGCGAGCGCGCGCACGCGCGCCGCTGAGGACCTTCGCCACCAGCAATTGCTGCGACGGCTTGAGCAGCCACTCCTATTTCGCGAGGCAGCCCGAAGCGATCGGCCTGCGGCCGATCCGGAAAAACGGCCGAAAAACCGGAACTCAATCTCTTTGCATCGGGCGTGATCATCGTCGATTTTCCGCTGCGTCAAATTCAGCAATGACGAGGCGGAACCATGAAGAGCGTGCGCACCGAAGTTGCGACCCCTCCAATGAGGGCGGTCGCCAGCGTCGACCCTGAAGAGCTGATCGAGAATAACGAGGCTGCGAAGCTGATCGGCGTCGCGCCCGAGACGCTGGTGCAATGGCGCTATCAAAAGCGCGGGCCCTGTTTCCTCAAGGTTGGCCGGCTCAGTGAAAGTGCCCGGCGCGCTGATCTGTCCGCCTGGCTGGCGGCGCAGCGTCGGGATCCTGCCGCGGCGGCCGCGTGATCGGCGCCAGCGCGCTTTCCCTTCACGTCGAGATTTTGTCGCGCGTACTCGATCAACCGAGGCAGCGACGGCATGGCGATCGAAGGTAGCTTCTACAAGATTTTGAACTGGCGGCTCGCGCCGGATGCTGCGCGCGGGGATCGCCGGCGTGCGTGCGGTGACCGTGACGGAGCGCGCCGACCCCGCGGCCTGCGCCGGCGGTCACCGCACCACAGCAGACGCACAGGAGGTGCAATGTGAAGCCTCGCCCGCGCGCACGTCGCAATCCAAATGCGATTAGCAGGGGCGTTTGCGCCGCGTCTGATCGAAATCGAACAAGTCGCCGGCGTATCAGGTTCTCACACTCTCGGCGCATCGATTTCTTGCCCGCATCGAAACGGAGCACGCCGCCCACGCCGGCAAGGAAAATGGACGGCTTCCGGTTACCTATAAGGATTTCGAGAAGGCCGGGGTCGATCGGCACGCAATTCAGGCGGCTCGCATGGAATGCGAAGCGCTTGGCTTTATCGAAGTCACCGAGCTCGGCCGCGCCGGAAATGCAGAGTTTCGCAAGCCGACCTATTTCCGGCTAACTTACAGGCCGGCGAAGGGAGAGGCAGGCGACGGCACGCACGAGTGGCGCAGGATCAAGACGATCGAAGAAGCGCGCTCGATAAAAAAACAGGCGCGCGAGGCGTCGCCCGTTCTCGCCGATCGCAAGCAGCGGCATGCCGAAAAACAGAAAGCCAGTGGGGAATCTCCCCGGCTCTCGGTGGGGAAATTACCCACCGAGAAAGTGCAGCGCCAGGTGGGTAGTTTTCCCCACTACTGCCTGGTGGGAGATTCCCCACCACTCTCTATATCTGCCCCGCCCGCGGCACAGCTGACACAGGCGCGCGGTGCAGCACGCGACAGGGCAAGTCACGTGACGGCACGTGACGGCGCAACGGCGTCTCGCGGCGCTTCCCTCCCGGCGGTAGGCGGTCCGCGAAGCGCGCCCCATAGCGCCGTAGCAAGCGGACCGCCGACTGATCCTGTTAACGGCACCGCCGATCTTTTCCTCGGACAGCCGGGCGCGATGGCTCGCGTCGATCTCGCGTCAAACGGAGTGAGCGCCGCAGCCGGCGAGCGCAATTGCCGCGACCGCAGCGCCGGCAGGCCGTCAGATGTTCCAGCTGCAAAAATGGGGCGCGTCGCCTGCGGAAGCGCGAGAGCTCTTGGCATCGTTGGTCAAGGCGGCCGGGACCGATCGGCACTCAGAAATCGAGCGCATGTTCGGGATGATGGCGAAGCGCCGCGGCTTGGGCGGTGGCCGCCCGAAACTCGAATGGCTTCGCAAGCAGGTCACCAAGATGCGGGAGCACCCGGACTATCGCCCGCATTTTCGGGCGCCGCATCCTAAGGACCGCGCAAACACCGACGCGATTCTCGCCGCGATCGCCAGGGCTCCTAATCGTCGGGCGACCAAGGCCTGGATCGTGCGCGCCACCGGCATCAAGCCCAACACCGTTACGGATCTCACGGCACACCTGGTGAGGTTTGGCGAGATTGTACGCATCAAGCCCGGCGTGTTCGGTCTGCCGGGGACCGCGAAAAATTACGTCACGGCTGCGACGGCAATCCGCGACGTGCTGCTCGGTGTGCCAGGCAATAAGGCGACGGTCGCCGACCTCGTGAGGATTACCGGCAAGTCTCGCAATGCGATCTACTCTTCGGCGTGGCGCATGATCGAAGCCGGCAAGCTCGTGCGCGACAGGGACGGCGTCTACGCGCTGCCGGCTGCTGGGAAGGCGAGAGCGTGACCGCGCACGCATCGCCCATGCTTCCGCTCGACTCGCGATCGAGCGCGCTGGCCCGTTGCGCGCCGACGTCGCCGCGGGGCTTGATGTTGCTCAAGCGCTCTCCCGCCGCTGTGGGCTGTGGATCCTGCGACGTGGGCGACCGTGGTTGCGAGCGTCGCGGGCTTCGCCGATCGCTGGGACGGCCAGGCGCGCGCCGCGGGCTGGTCGGATCTCAGCTCTATGGGCTTCACCGTGCCGCGCCTTGGGCAAATATGTCGGCGATGGGCGCGGCGTTCGTACTGGCGCGGTCCGGGCATTCCGCGATCGCGGTCTCGCCCGACGCAATCCTCACCCGTTCAGCCGCCGGCGCGATGCTGCGGATCCATCGTTTCCCGCTCGGTCCGGACGCGGTGCCGGCCTGGTCGCTGTGCGGGATTTCCGATTATTCGGCCGCCGGAACACGCACGCGCTGACAACCGCCTTTTAAGTCTTGCCGGCTCAAGCTGATCGAAGCGCGGGCCGGGTGGCCGCCCGACGCATCGCTGCCGCCGCGATGCTTGCCCGCGCTTCTCTCTCTCGAGCGGCGACGGTGGCAATCATGCGTAAGCGCAAATCAGCAAAGCGGCGCGGCCCTGGTCGGCCGGCCGCATACACAGCGAAGCTCGGCCAGGCGATTGCGGAGCGCCTGGCGGGAGGCGAGCCGCTGGTGTCGATCTGCACGGATGCGAGCATGCCGGATCGCGTGACGGTGTGGCGGTGGCAGCTTCAGCATCCTGAATTTTGCAACATGATTATTGCAGCCCGCGAATGGGGCGCGGACGCGCTTGGCGAGGAAGTTTTGACCATCGCCGACCACGTCGCCGGCGACGTCGGCCGGGACAAGCTGCGATGCACTGCCCGCATGTGGTTGGTCAGCAAGATTGCGCCGCGGCGCTACGGCGAGCGCATCAGCCAGGAGATCAGCGGTCCCGATGGCGGGCCGGTACCGGTGGCGATGTTGTCGATGCAAATGCCGCCTATTGAGGTTTCGAGGGCGGTTGCCGCGCTGCTCAAGAAGGCCGAGGCGCAGGCCGGGCTGGCTTCGTCGAAAGGCCGACTAACCGCAAAGGCGCGCATGGCGAATATCTTGGGGTCCGGCAAGCCGATGCCGCCCGCGGTATACGCTGCGCTGATCGCAGCCAGGAAGGTGACCGATCAGTGGGGTAAGCGCGGCGACGAAATTGACGTGGGGCGACGTCTGGCGTGGGCTCTCTTGATGGCCGCCCAGAAGGTCGACGGGGCAGAGGCAAAAGCCGGCCGCGCCTTTGTGCCGCCGGGCAGCGTTGTCGGCTTTCTCGATTGGATCCTGGCCGGCGCCTTCGCGGCGCGGCTCACGGCCCTCGAATATCGAGCGGTCTGGAAATTGCGGCAGGCGATCGCCGGCCTAACCGAAAGTGATTGCACGTGAAATCGGCTGCTCAGTCGGGTTGGATTTGGTTCCTACGCCGGATGAGCTGATCGGCACAAGTGATTGTTACTTAACCACATTCTTACCCTGTTTCACGATCTCGCTTCCGCTGGCGGCACTGGTGGCGTTCCCTGGTGCTCGGTGGTGCGAGTGTGAGTGTCTTGAAGCGGGAGGGGCTCATGGAACCTCTGGCCTATAGCGTCGAAGCGGCCGCAGTGGCCTCAGCGGCGAGCAAGTCGGTTTTGCGGGCGGCTATTTCAGCCGGCGATCTTCCGGCAAGGAAGCGTGGCCGACGGCTGGTAATTCTCGCCGACGATTTGCAGGCTTGGCTACGCGAGCTGCCTCCCGCGGCACACTCGAGGCAAGCCGCATGAGCGAAGAGCCGTCGCTGCACCAGCTCAAGCTGCATCGCCAGAACGCGATCAGCCTTTTGGAGCTGCCGGCCCTCTCTGACGGTTTCAAGCTCTTTGATCCGAAAACGGTCCTCCACAACCTGACGCAGGCGCAGCTGAAGATCCTCGCCGCAATCAAACTGCTGAAGCCGACGCCAACGCCAACGCCGCCGGCGAGAAAGGCAGCGGCATGACAGATCCCGCACCAGCACCGCCGTCGACGTCGCTCAGCCCCGCGCTGGTGGAGGCGAAGGCTTCCCTGGAAATGCAGATGCGCGACCCCTCTAGCGCGTATTGGCGAGACACCGGTTTGCAGGCGGAATATGCGGACATCGTGCGGGCCGAGCTCGCGGGCGAAGCGGACTATGTTGGGCCGGCTGCCGGCGTCGATGCCGATCTCCCGATGAGCGCGGCTCACTACGACATCAGCGCGGCGCCTGGCGCTCGCAGCATGAGCGCGGCCGATCGCGAGCTTGTCGATCAGTTTCTGCCCGCCGCTTTTGCCGCAGGGCTGGGTCAGCGCAAGGTCGCTGAGTGCATCGGCTTCTGCCTCACTCATTCCGGCCCGATCACCGAGGAGCTGGTTATCGAGTTCACCAAGTTTGCCGTGGCGAGGGGCTATTCCGATGCCGCGGCCGATTTTTGTTGGAATTTGCAGCCAAGCTCGCAGGCGGCGAGCCGGTTGCTCAAGACGCAACGCCGGCGCCGGCGGAGCGCAAGAGCGCGGCGGCCGAGCGATCTGAAATTGAGGCCCTGATGGGCGCACCAAACTCGGAATATTGGCGCGGTCCGAAAGCGGCCACGCTTCAACAACGGTACCGCGAGCTGCTCGCGGCTGCGGCTGGGTGATGGAGGGGTGAGCATATGGCAAGCATGCCGGCGTCAACGGTCTTTTCGATCTTCAACGTTGCCCTGCAGACGGGCGCCTTTAGCACCACGAGCGCGATTGCAAACTGGTTCACGTCCGCGTCTGCCGCAAGTCAAGCGGTGAGTGCGTTATCCGCTTTGGCGGGCGAGGATCTCGCCGGCACAGATGATGGCGATCCTCCTTGTGAGCTCCGCTTCAACAACAGCACCGCTTTCGACGTCGGGTATCAACCTGAGCACGCTCGTCGCCAACGTCAACGCGGTGGCGTCGTACATCGCGACGCGGGCTGCGGCGTCGGGAAGCCCGATCTTCGATCTGGTCAACGGGCCCTCGTACGTCGCGTGAATGGATGCGCATTTAGCGCGGTCAACAATAGGAGGTTTAGTTGGCGACACCACAGAAGACGAGCGAAGCGGCTCCCGCGCCGGCGGCGAGGCCGATTGAAGAACGACGGCTGCAAATCGCATCCATCAGCATTGGCGAGCCTATGATTCTAACGCTTTCCGACGGCGAGGAGATTGAAGAAGGCGAGCAGCAATGCAATCGCTTCCTTTTGCTTGGACCTCGTTTGGTGGCCGGGATGTGGCTGATCGTGACAAACGATATCGGCAGTCTATGGCGGTTGATGCGCGTGGAAATCGTCCACGGCGGTCCGGGCCAGGCGCTGCGCGGTCTCACCCTGCGCGATATTGCGCCACCCTACAGAGCGAAGCGCGACGTCGAGGCGCCGCTGTCGACGGGCGAATGGTACGTCCGGCACATGGGCGCTTTCGTGAAATGGTGCGTGGTCGCACCTAATGGTGAACTGCGCGCTCGGGAGGTGAACACAGAAACGGAGGCGCGCAACCGGACATGTCGAGACTTCATCAGCAATGCGAGGGCTTTTGCCAGATGAGCGAGAGGACGGCGCGCGCACAATCGGGGCAGGCCGGCTACGTTGCCGATCGCGCGCACTTGGGCAAGTTGGTCGGGGTGTTCTCACGTCATCACCGGGCGAGCGCGATAACGCGTTGACTGCCTTCGATAGGGCGCTCCGCGGTGCCGGTTTCGATTGGAACTGGGTGGCCGATCTCGTGGCTCGAGGCGAGGTGCCGGGTCCCCGCGACGCGATCTTCAATCGCCTGGTTTCGCAAAAGCTGAGAGCGAGCCTCGTTGCCGCTTGGGCTATGCCGGCCGGGAGTGCCGAACTGGTGCGCTTGGTTCTCGTGGCGTGTGAGGAGGGCAAGGCTGTCGAAGCCTCTCAGCTCGAGCGAGCGCTGGACATCGCGAGCGATGCACAGCGGCGGGCGCGGTGAGATCACACGAGCGAGGTAAAAGACATGGAAGAGAGAGCGGAAAAATACGATCCGCAAATGTTGACGGACGCGGCCGGCGAGATCGTCAAAAAATCGAAACTCTGGCGAGCTCGCCTCAAGCTCGCCGATTGACTCAATGACCTTCGTCTATCCAAAATTCCGCTAACGAAGCCGAAGCGCGCCGGATGCTGCAAACCTGGAAACCGTGCGGCTTCAAGCCAAATCTGCGGAGCGCAAGGCGGCCGCGGAGCGCGAGGCGAGTGAGCGCCAGGCGAACGCCGATAGCCAGATCCAGCAAAGGCAGAACACGATCGACGAGCTCGAGCGCAAGGTCGCGCAACTGCGCGGCGAGCATGGCCGAGTGTCGGAGCAGCTCGCCGCAATGAGTGCAGAGCATGTACGGGTAGAGGAGGTTCATAGGCAGTTTCTGGCGAAGGTGGGCGCACGATAGATGCCTTCGCGCAAGGACTGCCTCGACGACATCGCGGGAAAAACCGGACGCAAGCGTAAGGACGTCGAGGATCTGCTCGACCAGATCCTCGATCGCGCAGATGGCTACCAGCAAGACGGCGTGGCCCTCGATGAGGCCTAACCGAGCGCGCCCGCGACGAAAAGCTGGCCAAGCAGATCTCCGAGCGCGCGGCGCTCAATCGGCGCGCCGCGGTGATTATGGATCGGGCGCAAGGACATTCTTCGCGACAGCGCTATTACAAGACGACGGCTGCAGGCGATCGGGAGGCTTACCGGTCGGGCAACGAGTTGCTCGAGAGGCTCAGACGGTCAGTCGGCGCGGCTCGCGCTCAAGGCGAAGCTCGTCGGCGTCAACGTGCCGTTTTTCAAAGGCCGTTTCTCGGTCGATGCGCAATATGTGGCGCTCGCGCCGGCGATGGATCGGCGGGCTTCGCCAAAGATATCAAGGACGCGGGCCTGCTCAAGATTTTCGCCTCGCGCGCGATCGAGGACAAGTGGATCGACGAGCTATTCGAGCTCAACCGCGGCCAAGGCGGCAATCCCGGCAAGACGAAGGACGCTCAGGCGCTCGTACGATCGCCAAGACGATCCAGAAGTGGCAGCGCGAAAGCATGGCGGCGCTCAATCGCGAAGGCGCCTGGGTGCGTTCCTATTCCGGCTATATCACGCGCACCTCGCACGATGCCGATCGCCATCCGCCGCGCCGGCCAAGAAAAATGGATCGCGGACACCATGCCACGGCTCGATCTCCGGCGGACTTTCGGCACCAAGCGATCCGCAGGCGGCGCGCGACGCGTTGCGCGCATGTTTGTGCCGATGGCGCAGGGCGACCATTTCGACTACGGCCGGCCCATCGAGGAACCGCTTTACCCGACGTCGGCGAGCACCGCCTCGGCAGCCCGCGAGCTGCATTCCAAAACAGGCAAGGATTGGCGCGACTACAACGAGAAATACGGCGTGCACAATGCGACGCACACGGTGGTTGAGGCGATGCTCGATCGCGGCTCGCCGCACCGCGCTGATGAAGGAGTTCGGCACTCGGCCGCGCGAGGCCTATCGAAGACGACAAGCGCACCTGCTGCTCAACCAGCAGAGACCGCAGACCAAGGCGTCGTCGGCAAAATCGGCGCGCTCGAGCAGGCCTACAAATCCGCCGCCGCCGACGCGGCGGCGCGCGCCAGGATCGCCGCCGCATATGGACGAGCTGCGCCGGGCGATTGCGGATCACCGCCGGCAAATTCAACGACTTCAAAACTGGCAACAGGCGCTCGATAATCGCTTCGCGCAGATCGACGGTACCTCAATGAAGCCGGTCGACCGAACCTGGGCCAACGTCGGCGCCGACATCATGTCGGTGCAGCGGATCTCCAAGCTCGGCAACATATTCGCCACGCACTTCGCCTCGCTGCCGCGAAAGCGATGGAGGCGCGCTATTGGGGCATCCCGTTTGCGAAGCGGTATTCCTCGCTGTTTCGAGGCCTCACTCCAAGGCGCCGAAGGCACCGCCAAGCGCGACGCGATCGACGCGACGCTCGTCGGTTTCGAGAACCGGCTCGGCCACATCATGAACGCCTATGACGTTGCCGACGCGCCGGCGGGCTTCCTGACACAGGTTGAAGAGCATTTTTTCAAGCTGACCGGCGTCAACGCGGTAATCGACAACCAGCGCGGCGATTTCGAGGCAATGGCCGCGCGCACATGTCGGATCAAGGCGCGAGCTCGATTGGGACAAGATCGGCCCCAGCGAGCAGCGCGTGCTGCAGGGCTTCGGCGTCGGCGAGAAAGAATGGCGCGCTTCAAAGGCGTCGAGTGGTCGAAGCTCGGTGACGGCCGCACCTATCTGTTTCCCTCCGATGCGCTGAAACTCAGCGACGGCCAGGTCAAGGCCTATCTCAAAAGACGTCCGCACGCTCGAGCGCACCGAGCCGAGCGCCGATGATATTGCTCATGGCCGCGATCAGCTGGCCATGCAGATTGCGGCCGCCTATTCGGACAGGTCCGGCTACGCCATCCCGATGCCGTCGGCGCGCATGCGGGCTCAGCTATTCGGCAAGGACTTTGAACCCGGCTCCGGCTGGAACATTGCCAAAAAACTCTTCTGGCAATTCAAGCTTTGGCCCTGGGATATCGTCAACCGCGCCTGGGGACGTGAGGTTTACGGCCGCATCGGCGACGGCAAGCTCGATCGCATTGCGAGTTTGGTAGAGACCGCGATTGCAGCGACGATCTTCGGTGTTGCCGCCGAAGGCCTCCGCGACCTGGTCAAGGGGCAAGACCCGGTTGCCAAACTGGAAACCCACCCGCTGGCGGCGATCCTCGCCGGCGCCCAGCGGTCGGGCATGGGATCGATCGTCGGCGACTATCTGCTCGGCCAGTTTGATCGTCACGGTTTGTCGGCGGCGGCCGACATGCTCGGACCCACCTTCGGCCAGGTCGACGATCTCGCGGAGCTCGTGCACGCCGGCGGCCAAACCAAGCAGGGCATGTTCGGCGCGCCGGCCATGCGCGAGCGCGCCGCGACGCTGTTGAAAATGGTGCGCAACAACACGCCGTTTATGAACCTGTGGGCGACGTCGCTCGGGATCAACACCGTGCTATGGCATCGCCTGCAGGAGTGGATCTCGCCGGGCTATTTGAAACGCAGCGAGCAGCGGCAAGAGCAGATGCAGGGAACGAAATTCTGGCTGTCGCCATCAAAGGCCGATGACTGGATCACGGGGAAGGGACCGGCCCCGTTGTGAGGGCCGGCCGCGAAAAACGCATAAGCGGCGACATGCCGGTGTGTTCGGTTTCGCTTTCGCTGGTCATGGTCTGATCCTGTCCGTTGTGATCGCGCGAGCCGCCATCATCAGCGCATGCTTCTCGGCACCGGATAGCCGTGGTTGGACCCCGTACCGGAATGTCTTGGTGATCGTCGATCGCCTGCCGGCTGGCAGCGGGTGCTTGCCGACGCGCTCGCCGGCGTGACGCTGGCGTACGCGGCGCGCCTTCCAAAAACCCGGCGTGTCCGTCGTGGCGTTGTGTAGCTGGTTGCACGAGCGGTGCCCGACCCGCACGCGCCGGCCGCCAGCCCACCGCGGGGCGCCAACATGACAGGCGTCCCAATTGTCAGTCTCAGCACGGGCCGCCGCAGTGCGGGCAGATGGGATTGCTGCCAAGGCCGGCGAGATAGGCGCGGATGCGGTCGCCAAACCACAGCGCGTCGCGGGCCTTGGAGCCGAAGCGGTAACGGTAGCGCACGGCTATGCCGCCTGCAGGCGCCGCAGATCTTCCCGCAGCGTGGCGAGCGCGTATGCTTCCTCGTTCTCGATCAGGCCGCCCGGGTGCCAGTTCTTGTCACCTGCGCCCATGCACCAGCCGGCAACGGCGATCTTGAGCTTCATTTCGTCAATGCCCTGCGCCGGCGCTTTGACGATGCGCCATGCGATCTTGCTGCACTTGTCGATAGCCCGGTCGAACGGCTCGGTGGATTGGCCGGCTGGGATTTCCGGCAGAGCGTGGGCCGCGGCTACCGCGGTCTCGAATTGGGCGTAGAGCTCGGTGATCGATTGCATGTGAACGCCTCCGTGTTGCGGTTGTGGGCGGCGCCAGGGTTGCCCCTTGCGCCTGCCGCCGATTATGTTAAACACAATCATGGCAAAGTCAACGAATATTGTTAAACGAAAACCGGGCAGGCCTGTGGAAGTTGTCGGTGGGGCCAGGGAATTCCTCGGCGTGAGGCTCCCTGCAGATCTGCTCAAGCGCGTCGAGCAATGGGCAAGGCGCGAGCGGATCCCGAAGTCCGAGGCAGTGCGCGCGCTGCTCGAGCGAGGGCTGCAGTCCTAATACTGACAGCGGCACAACGCCGGGCAATTTGAGTCACCAGCGAGTACCCAGGCTCAATTTTTGAGAGATTTCTGCGGGTGCCCGGATGGTCTCTAAGTGTTTGATTTTTCGGGTGGAGGCCACGCCCGGAATTGAACCGGGGTAAACGGTTTTGCAGACCGCTGCGTAACCACTCCGCCACGTGGCCGTCCATAAGAAGGGTAACGCAGCATGGGTAACTGCACCCAATCGATTAAGCAATGCCTACACCGTGCCCCGGCGGCTTGCGTTTTGGCCGACCGTATCGCACAAGGCAGCATCGTTTATTTGGGAACCTGGGTATGTTCGATACCGCCACTGCGCGCCGCATGATGGTGGACGGGCAAGTTCGCACGGCCGATGTCACCAACCTCGATTTGATCGCGGCCATGTTGACGGTGCCGCGCGAGCTTTTCGTGCCGCCAGGGCTTGCCGCCCAGGCCTATGTCGACGGCGATATTCCAATCGGCGCGGGCCGCGCGCTTCTCAAACCGATGGTTCTCGCCAAGCTTATTCATGGCGCCCAGGTGGACGCCGGCGATCATGTTCTCGATGTGGGTTGCGGCACCGGCTATTCTTCGGCGGTGCTGGCGCGGATCGTGGGCTCGGTGGTGGCGCTTGAGGAAGACGCGGCTTTGGCGCAGCGGGCTGAGGAGGCGCTGGCGGCCGTCGGCGCCCACGCGACCGTTGTCAGGGGGCCGCTGAATGCGGGCTGGCCGCCAGCTGAGCCCTACGATGTCATTTTGCTCAACGGCGCCACCGAAGTCGCACCGGAGGCTTTAGGCTGCCAGCTTAAGCCGCATGGCCGGCTCGCCTGCATTTTCGGCCGTGCCCCCAACGGCAAAGGGATGATCTACCGGCTGGTCGAGGGCCGCCTAGTCGGCCGCCCGATTTTCGACGCCGGCGCACCAGTTCTGCCGGGCTTTGTCGCGCCGCCGGCATTCGTCTTCTAAAGGCCGGAGCGGCCGCCCGCCCCGACCATTCCCGGGGGTGAAGAGCCGCCGTTTGCCCGTTACTGTGGGGCCTTTTCGGCTTACCCCCGACCTGTGGCGCAGAAGCGCCAATTCCCAGATTTCTGCATTTCATCCCCAGATGCAGGGTTTCGCCTTGCTCTCCAGCCGCTTAAGGTGACGCGTTGGGTGTCTTCGGCCAAGCTCTTTGGCCGGGGCGCATAAGTGCGTCCGTCTTGGAGATCCACCGCAAGGGGGCGGGTGGAATAGGGTGGTGGGAGCTGTGTCTACGTCATGAGTGGACGGGGACCGTGGGCGCATATCCGGGTCATCGCAGGCCTCGCTTTGGGCTGTGTCGCCGTTGCCGCGGGATGCAGCGCGGCCGCGGCCGACACACTCGAATGGGCTCTCGTCCAGGCCTATCAAAATAATCCGTCGCTCAATGCGCAGCGCGCGTCCTTGCGCGCCACCGATGAGAACGTGCCGCAGGCTTTGTCGGGCTACCGGCCGAAGCTCAGCGTTACCGCCAGCGGCGGTTACGCTTATTCCAACACGCTCTCCAACAGCGTCAATCAGCAGGTGTTTCCCAACACCGTCACCTATTCGAGCATCGCCAGAGACCTCGGCCAGCGCAGCTTCGGGGCGACTGCGACGGAGACGCTGTTCAATGGTTTCCAAACCGCCAATAAGACGCGTCAGGCGGAAAGCCAGGTGATGGGAGCGCGCGAGACGCTGCGCGTCACCGAGCAGCAGGTGCTGCTCGATGCCGCCACCTCTTACATGAATTTATTGCGCGACCAGGCGATCCTCGATCTCAACCGCCGCAACGTTGAAGTTCTCACCGAGCAGCTCAAGCAAACCCGTGATCGCTTTAACGTCGGCGAGGTGACGCGGACCGACGTGGCGCAGGCGGAATCCCGGTTGGCGGCCGGCCGCTCGGCGCTGCTCGGCGCGCAATCGAATTACGTCACCTCGCAAGCCAATTACCGGCGCGTGATCGGCGTCGATCCGGGCCGGCTCGATCCCGGCACGCCGGTCGATCGGCTGTCGCCGCCGACACTCCCCGGCGCGATCGTCGCGGGCGAGACGGATAGTCCTTCGGTGCTAGCCGCAATGTACGGCGTCGACATTGCCGAGCTTGCAGTGAAGATCAGCGAGGGCGCGCTTTACCCGAACCTTGCGCTGACGGCGGGCGTCACCAAGAGTTATCTGCCAGTCTATAACATCAATAAGCAGACCATCGCGTCGGTAGTCGGCACGGTGACCATTCCGATCTACCAAGGCGGCGCCGAATATTCCGCAATACGCCAATCCAAGGAGACGGTCGGCCAGCAGCGCCTCGGTCTCGACATCAATCGCGACCAGGCGCGCGAGACGGTGGTGGCGAGTTGGGGCCAGTTGGACGCCGCCAAGGCGCAAATCGAGGCGACCACAGCGCAGGTGAACGCGGCCGAGATCGCGCTCAACGGCGTGCGCGAAGAAGCGCGCGTCGGTCAACGCACCACGCTCGACGTGCTCAATGCGCAGCAGGAGCTTGTCAATGCGCGGGTTGCTCTGGTCACCGCGCAGCATGACCGGGTGGTGGCGTCGTACTCGCTGTTGGCGGCGGTCGGCGGATTGTCGATGCAGCATCTCGGGCTGAACGTGCTGATTTACGACCCGCAGGTGCACTATCAACAGGTGCGCGATGCGTGGATCGGCGTGCGCACACCGGACGGCAGGTAGACCGGCCCAGCGGCCCCGCCGATTTCGTCGCCGTCGTGTCCACAGATCGCGGCCTTGCCTTCGACTTTCGCCATGACATACTCGCCAGCAACGTTGCATAGTTGCAGTTGTGTGATTCGGAATCGGCGGCGTCGCGGGGCGTGAAAACTTTGCGACCGCCGGGGCTTACGGCAAGGGCAACCCAAGCCAGGCGAGGATGTGCGCATGACCCAGCCGGCGAAATCGCAGGAACCGTCGATGGAGGAGATTCTCGCCTCCATCCGTCGCATTATCGCCGAAGACGACGCCACTAAGTCCGCAACTCAGCCGCCGGAACCGCCCATGACCGAATCGCAGCCGGCGCCCGCTCCGCAGCCTGCGCCGCCGCTGCATGCCATGCCCCCCGTGGTGCCGCCGCGTCCTCGCGTCGAAGCCGAAGCGCGCCCAGCGGCCGAGGAGCCATCGAGTCCGCTCGACAGCGCAGCGGCCGCATCCCGATCCTCCGATATACTCGATCTCACCGAATCAATGGCGGCGCCGATGTCCCAACCGTTCGCCGCAAATCCCCCGGCGAGTGCCATGCCCCAACCTGCAGCGCAATTTCGCACCATCGACGGCAGTTCCGATGTCGAATTCGACGAGGAGGCCGAAAGACCCGCCGCACCGGTCAGGAAGGAGCGGGGGCAGCTTATTTCCAGCGAGACCAGCGCGGCAGTCGATTCCGCATTCAATGCGCTCGCGCAAACCGTGTTGGTGCAGAACGCCCGGACACTTGAGGATTTGGTGCACGAAATGCTTCGACCGATGCTGAAGTCGTGGCTCGACGACAACCTGCCCGGCATGGTCGAACGCTTGGTGCGCACGGAGATCGAGCGCGTTTCGCGCGGGCGCACGAGCTGAATGCGTTCACGCCCCCTTCAGTGCTGCGGCGAGCTTTAGCGCCTGGTCGGACAGCACGGCCGGGTCCTCCCTGACGCTGGCCGGCGGCTTCAACGGCACGCCGTTTTTGCGCGGAATGACATGGACGTGGAGGTGAAAAACCACCTGGCCGCCGGCCGGCTCGTTGAATTGCTGAATGGTAAGCCCGTCGGCGGCAAAGACCGCCATGGCCGCGCGCGCAATCTTCTGAGTCGCAATCATGACATGGGCGAGATCGTCTGGCGCAATATCGAGAATGGTGCGGGCGGGGGATTTTGGGATCACCAGCGCATGGCCGGGCGCCCGTGGCATGATATCGAGAAAGGCGAATACGTTGTCGTCCTCGAAGACCTTATGTGCCGGCATTTCGCCGCGCAGGATTTTGGCAAAGATATTGTTCGCATCGTAACTCGGCATCGCCGTCTCCGCGTTTTCCGCGGCGAGTTTAATCATTCTTGCTCGGCGGCGAAATCCTTGCGGAACGGGGCCAAGCCGGCAAGCTCGGCGCCGGCGGCGGCGACATAGGCGCGTTCACGCACCAGGTAATCGGCGATGGCCCGCCGCAACCCGGGGTCGGCGATATAGTGCGCCGAATAGGTTGTTGTCGGCATATAACCGCGCGAAATCTTGTGTTCGCCCTGGGCGCCGGCCTCGACGCGGGGCATCTTATGCGCGATCGCGTAATCGATCGCCTGGTAGTAACACAGTTCGAAATGCAGAAACGGATGATGCTCGATAGCGCCCCAGTGGCGCCCGAATAAAGTGTGGGAGCCTTTGAAATTGATGGCGCCGGCGATCCAGCGTCCGGCGCGTTTGGCCATGATGAGCACAATGCGGTCGCGCATTTTCTCGCCAACCAGCGAATAGAACTGCCGGGTGAGGTAGGGCCGGCCCCATTTGCGCGATCCGGTCTCCATATAAAATTCGAAGAACGCGTCCCACACGTCTTCGGTCAGGTCGCTGCCGGCCAGCCAATGCACGCTGATGCCGTTTTCCAGCGCGTCATGCCGCTCGCGGCGGATGGTCTTGCGTTTGCGCGAACTCAGCGCCGCGAGGAAATCGTCGAACGTCGCATAGTCCGAATTTTCCCAGTGAAACTGTTGGTCGGTGCGCTGCAGATAGCCGAGTTCGCCTAGCAAGCGGAATTCCGGTTCGGTGGCGAACGTCACGTGCACGCCTGACGCGCCGGAAAGCTTGCATAACTCGATAAGGCCGCCGGCGAGCGCTCGGCCGGCCGCCGCGGCACGCGGGCCTTGGCGCAGCAGGAGCCGTGGACCGGTCGCTGGCGTGAACGGCACGGCGATTTGCAGCTTCGGATAATAGCTGCCGCCGGCGCGCTCATAGGCTTCGGCCCAGCCGCGGTCGAATACGTATTCGCCGCGGGAATGGCTTTTGACATAGCAGGGCGCAGCGGCAAGAAGTTCGCCGTCCGGCAGCCGCGCCAAGACATGTTGAGGCTGCCAGCCGGTCCGTGCGCCGACCGATTTCGAGTCTTCTAGTGCGGACAGAAAATCATAAGATACAAAAGGGTTATATGCGGTGTCCTGATCTGACGTGTGAGCGTTGGGGGAGGGATTGGCGCAGGCGTCCCAATCGGCGGCGCTGACGTCGCCAATGCTACTGACGACACGGATGTGCAGTTCATCCGGTCGGTCCTGACGCTGCGCCATCGGCTCATTCTGCACACAATTCATGGCCGAAAACCCTCGAAAATCATCTGGTCGGCCCAGCGCGCCGCAGTTCTTCGCTCGGCGTCGTTGCGCACCGCCCAAGTCAATAGCGGCAAGCCAAAAACGTGCCGGGCGCATAACGGCGCAAGTGCCGGCAAATCGGCCACAGCAAACGCAACGAATTGCGGTCGCGCCACCAAGGCGGTGAGGAGATAACCCATTCCATGGCGCATCCAATAGGGCATCAAGTCCCAATATGGATGCGGCCGGTATTTTGCGGCAACGATGCCGCAGGCAAGCCGTGGCGCCTTATGGCGCACGAGCTCGATCTGTCCTGGGTCGAAAGACATCGGCGCTGCCGGCCCGCCATACGCGGCGAGCACTTCGGCGACGCGGGTGGGGAGGCGGCCGTCGCCGTCAAAGCGGCTCTTGATCTCGACCAGCATGGTGACGCGTCCGTCGACGAGGTCGCAAAGCTCGGGAAGTGTCATCATGCGCTCGGCGCTGGTGCGGAACGCAACGCGCTTGAGATCCGCCGCGCTGAGATGGTCAAGCCGGCCTTCGCCGTCGGTCAGACGGCCCAAGGCATCGTCGTGATGCACCATGGCCTCGCCGTCGGCGCTGATCTGGACGTCGACCTCGATCCCATAGCCGGCATCGATAGCCGCACGCACGGCTCCGACGGTGTTTTCGATCAAGCCGCGCGCCGCGTCATGCAGCCCGCGGTGGGCGATCGGTCGGGCGGTGAGCCAATCGAGTGACACTGCGTCAAGAGACTTCGAATAGGCCCTCGACCTCGACGGCGGCATCGGCCGGCAGTGCGGCCACTCCGACCGTCGAGCGCGCGTGCCTGCCTTTGTCCCCGAACACCGCGACCATGACGTCGGAGGCGCCGTTCATCACCTTCGGTCCTTCGGCAAAACCCGCTGCCGAGTTAATGAATCCGCCAAGCCGTACGACGCGCACGACCTTGTCGAGATCGCCGAGCGCAGCCTTGACCTGCGCCAGTAGATTGAGCGCGCAAGCGCGCGCCGCTTTCTGTCCGTCCTCAATGGAAACGCCGTCGCCGAGCCGGCCCTTGGCAACGAGCTTGCCCTCGCCGTCGAGACAGACCTGGCCCGAGACGTTGAGCAGATTGCCGGTGCGCACGAACGGAACGTAATTGGCTATGGGCGCCCGCGGTTCCTGCAGCGCGATGCCAAGCTCCTGCAGCTTCTTTTCCACCGTCCCGACCATGGGCTCCTCCGGCTGCAATTGACGTGCGAACGCGCTTTCTTCGCCGATCGCTTGGCGGCACGCAAGGGCTGCGCCGGGAGCCGGTTGCGGGCGACGGAGATGGTGGCCTATCTTCGCCGCAATTCCGGCGAACAGGAACATCAGTGCAAGGGGGACACGGCAAGCGGGGGCCCATCTCCAAAGCAAGTCGAGCGGGGATAGGTTGATGGTCGTGGATGACGCCTTGGCATTGCGCGCCGCTCTCGCTGCCGTTGGCTTATTTCTCCTCGCCTCGCTTGCGCCGGCAGGCGCACAACAGACCGGACCGGACGCTCCGGTCGTTCTGGTGCCGCATCGGGCGATTTACGACCTCTCGCTCGGCGAGACACGCGGGGACTCGCAGGTCGCCGGCGTCAGCGGCCGTATCGTGTACGATTTCGGCGGCAACGCCTGCGACGGTTATTCGCTCGATTTCCGCCAAGTCTCGGAAGTCGATACCGGCGAGGGCAAGGTTTCGATCAACGATTTGCGCTCCACCACTTGGGAAGGCGCCGACGCCAAAAGTTTCAAATTCACGTCGGAGAATTTCGTCGATCAAAATCTCGTTGATTCGGTCGACGGTCATGCCGAGCATGACGCTACCGAGACGGCCGTCAATCTCGATAAGCCGCGACAGAAGAGGCTCGATCTCGATCCGGGAGTGGTATTCCCCACCGAGCACATGATCCGCGCCGTCAAGGCCGCGCGGGCCGGCAAGACGATTCTCAGTTTTCCGGTCTATGACGGCTCCGATACCGGCGAAAAGGTCTTTGATACGCTGACCGTAATCGGCAAAAAAATCGCGCCCGGCGTGCGCAATCATGACGATGCCGCAGCCGACGAGCCAAAGCTCGCTGCCGTGCCGCGCTGGCCCGTGACGATCAGCTATTTCGAAAAGGGCAAATCGGATCATTCCGGCGAACAAACACCGGCTTATTCGATCGGCTTCGAGCTGTATGAGAACGGCATTTCGCGGGCGCTTACGCTCGATTACAACGACTTCGTCATCGCCGGCAAGCTTAACTCGCTGGAGCTGAAAAAGGCGAAGCCGTGCCCATGACCGCCGGTCATGGCGGGAAGCAGGCTACGGCTTCTCCGGCCGGTCGAACGCCAGGCCCCTGATCACGGCGCCCTCGCCAAAGCGGGCACGCACCTGGTCCACGGCGTGTTCGGCCTGGGCGGTGCGGCCATCGACGAGGTCGGCAGGATCGGCCTCGTCCGCGCTCGCCAGCGCGCTCACGCCGACACCAAGGAGGCGATATCGGGTGCCGTCGATTTCGTGCTCGAGAAGCCCACGGGCGGCGGCGAAAATGCGGCGCGCGAGCTGGGTCGGCGATCCCAGTGATCGCGCCCGTGTGCGGATTTTGAAATCGGCCGATTTAAGTTTCACAGTCACGGTGGCGCCGGCCAGTTCCTTGCTCTTGAGCCGGCCCGAAACGTCTTCCGCCAACTCCCACAGGATCCGCTCCAGCGAACGGAAATCGGACATATCGTGCTCGAACGTCGTTTCCGAAGAGACGCTCTTGGTCTCGCGTTCGGCGCTCACGTCGCGCGTATCGATGCCGCGTGCCAGGCGCGCCAGACGGCGGCCTTCTTCGCCGTAGCGGCGCATCAGCTCGATCTCGTCGACGCGCTGCAGATCGGCGATGCGGTGAAAGCCGTCGCGCGAAAACCGGGCGGCGCTGACTTTGCCCACGCCGTAAATGAAGCTCACCGGCTTGGCGGCAAGAAACGCCGGTGCCTCGCCGGCGCCGAGCACGGCAAAACCGCGCGGCTTGTCGAGGTCGGAGGCGATTTTGGCAAGGAATTTATTGCAGGAGAGGCCGATCGACACGGTGATCTTGAGATTCTTCTCCACCACGACGGCAAAGCGCGCCAACGCCTTCGCCGGCGACATGCCGTGCAGGCGCGCCGTGCCGGAGAGATCGAGAAAGGCTTCGTCGATCGACAATGGTTCGACGAGCGGCGTCAGCGCCAGCATCATCTTGCGCACTTCGCGGCCGGCCTTGACGTATTTCTCGAAATTAGGCCGGATCACTTTCGCCTGCGGGCATAACCGCAGCGCTTCGAACATCGGCATCGCCGACTTCACGCCGAAGGTGCGGGCGATATAGCAGCACGTCGCCACGACTCCGCGCTTGCCGCCGCCGACGATGACCGGCTCGGCGGCAAGCGTTGGATCGTCGCGCTTCTCGATCGCGGCATAGAAGGCATCACAATCGACATGCGCGATGGCGAGCGTGTCAAGCTCGTCGTGGCGCAGCAATCGCGGCGAGCCGCAGGCGGCGCAGCGCAGGTGCTGCGGCAGAGCGTCGGCAAGGCAATCACGGCAAAAGCTCGTGCTCACGGCAAACCTTTACGGCAAATCACGCTCCCAACTCGCGCTGCCCAGCGCAAGGCGCGCCTGCGCAATACCGGCCGGGTCGATGCCAGCGCTGTCGGCAAACGCAACCAAGAGACTCTCATCGCCGAGCATATGATCGAGCACGCCGGCAAGAAAGCCGGGCTCGCGCGCTGCTTCGCGGATTGCCTCGCTTGCCAATCCGGTGACGGCAAGGAAGGCGGCGAGCCGCTCCGGCTCTTCCGCGATGAAGGAAAGAGCCTGAATTGCCAGCATTTCCGCGGATTTGCGCGATGCTGCTGCAGCCTTCTTCATGCGGCCCTATTTGCCTTTCCGTAACAAATCGGGACTAGCTTTGCCGATGCCGCTTGTTTGCACGGCTGCAGGCGATTACCCCGTTTGCCGCCAGCATCGGCCCGGGGACCGGCGAAGGGAATGGGGGGATGGCGAAAACCGTCCTGATTGTGGAAGACAACGAGCTCAATATGAAGCTCTTCCACGATCTGTTGGAGGCCCACGGCTATTCGACGGTTGGCACGCGCAACGGCATCGAGGCGCTCGACCTCGCGCGCAAGCATCGGCCTGACCTGATCCTGATGGACATCCAGCTCCCCGAAGTGTCCGGCCTCGAAGTCACCAAATGGCTCAAAGACGATTCCGAGCTCAAACGCATTCCCGTCGTCGCGGTCACGGCCTTCGCCATGAAAGGCGACGAGGAGCGCATCCGCGAAGGCGGCTGCGAGGCCTATCTTTCCAAGCCGATCTCGGTGAGCAAGTTCATCGAGACCATCCGCCATTTCCTCGGCAATCCGTAGGGAGCCGCAATGACTGCCCGCGTTCTGGTCGTTGACGATGTGCCGGCCAACGTCAAATTGCTCGAAGCCCGGCTATCGGCGGAGTATTTTGACGTCGTCACGGCCATGAGCGGGCGGGAGGCGCTGGCAATTTGCGAGCGCGCGGAATGCGACCTCGTCCTGCTCGACGTGATGATGCCCGAAATCGATGGGTTCGAGGTCTGCCGGCGGCTGAAGAGCAATCCGGCAACCCACCACATCCCGGTGGTGATGGTGACCGCACTCGACCAGCCCTCCGACAAGGTCCGCGGGCTGGAAGCGGGTGCCGACGATTTTTTGACGAAACCGATCTCGGAATTGACGCTGATCGCGCGGGTGCGGTCGCTGGCGCGGCTGAAGATGGTGACGGACGAGCTGCGTATGCGGGTTTTGACCTCGCACGAGATCGGCGTTGAATCGCCGGAGCGCGAGGCGGTCGCGGACAATGGCCGGGACGGCCGGGTGCTGGTCGTCGACGATCGCCCGGCATCTTCCGAGCGTATCTCCGCGATGCTCGGGAAGGAACATACCGTCGAGATCGAGGCCGATCCGAACCAGGCTCTGTTTCATGCCGCCGACGGCAATTACGACATGCTCATCGTTTCGCTCGGGCTGGAGAATTTCGACGGGTTGCGGCTGTGCAGTCAGGTCCGCTCGCTCGATCGCACGCGTAACCTGCCTATCCTCGCCATTATCGAGCCCGATAATAACGCGCGCATGGTGCGCGGGCTTGAGATCGGCGTGAACGATTTTCTGATCCGCCCGATCGACAAGAACGAACTCCTAGCGCGGGCGCGCAGCCAAGTGCGCAAGCGCCGCTATAGCGAGCGGCTGCGCGACAATGTGCAGATGTCAATCGAGATGGCGATCACCGATGCGCTCACCGGGCTGTTCAATTGCCGCTACATGGAGAGCCATCTCGGCACGCTGATCGAGCAAGCCTCGGCGCGCGGCAAGCCGCTGTCCGCGCTGGTGATCGACATCGACTATTTCAAGCCAATAAACGACAGCCACGGCCATGACGCCGGCGACGACGTGCTGCGTGATTTTGCGCTGCGCATCAAACGGTCGATCCGCGGCATCGATTTGGCTTGCCGTTACGGCGGCGAGGAATTCGTCGTCGTTATGCCGGAGACCGACATGGCGGTGGCGGCGATGGTGGCGGAGCGGCTGCGCCGCCGCATCGCCGCGGAGCCCTTCGCCATCGCCCAGGGCGCCCGGCAAATTCAGGTGACGATTTCGGTCGGCATCGCCGGCTTGCGCGGCAAGGATGACAGTGCCGCGAGCCTGCTCAAGCGTGCCGATCAGGCGCTTTATCGGGCCAAACGCGACGGCCGCAACCGGGTGGTGCCCGACGCCGCCTGATCGCCTGGAGCCATTGCACCGCCGGTAACTACAATTTTTGTGGTTGATTACAATCGGGCCGGTCCGGCGGAACTTTGACGGTTGATTTCGCCGGCGGTTCCATTAGCCTTCAGACAACGGCATTCCTCGCTGATTAAAAGGGGCCTTGCAGCGAGCCGGGCGATGCCGCCAGCTATGCGAATTCACTGAAAACCCTACGGAATGCTCAGGTCCGCCGCATCTCCTGGGTCCGTGGGGTTCGGCCGGCGCGGGAGCGGTGCGAGTGGCCTCCTCATGACACCGTTTCCGGCCGGCCACCTTTTCTACCGGTCCGTCATGGGCTTTTGACGGCATAAAAAGGGCGCCCCCTGGGCGCCCTCGGCCTAACTTCGAGCATGATCCGCAAAATGCCTGCCCTCGGACTCGATCCGGGGGTGGAAACCGGTTTTCCGAAAAGATCATGCTCCATCAAAATGCTAGAGCGACAATCGATCCAATCTGAAACGATTGCGCTCTAGCGCGTCAGCGCGCCTTACTTGATCTTGGATTCGCGAAATTCGACGTGCTTTTTCGCCACCGGATCGTATTTCTTCTTGACCAGTTTGTCCGTCATGGTGCGCGAATTCTTACGCGTGACATAATAGAAGCCGGTATCGGCGCTGGAAACCATCTTGATCTTGATCGTGGTGTTCTTAGCCATAATGGGAAACCTCGCGGGACCTCGGGTTGGTCGGTTGGCCGCAACCTAGTCGGCGGGTCTCGAAAGTCAAGAAAGCGCGCCACCCGCCGGTAATGGGCGTCACAGAATTTCGCGCACGAAGCGCTTGTGCAGCATGCGGTAGAGCGGCACCGGGTGATCAAAACTCATGCCGGCGGCGATGCGGTCGCCCAATTCTTCGAGCACCACCGCGGTGATGCCCGGCATATCGAGCTGGCGTGCCTCGGTGATCGGCAGCCAAACAAGCTCGACCAATTCCTTGTCCGGTCCGACGAAACCGTCCTCGCGCCGCGCGATTGCGGAGACATCGGCGGTGAAGAAACGGCTGTCGAAGCGCAGCGGCCGTTTCGGTGGGGTGATGGCGCGCGCGACGAAATGGACTGCGCTGAGATCTGGCATGATGCCGGCTTTGGCAAATGGCTCCCAATGGGTGGATGGCGCTGTCATGGGGCCGGCAGCGGGAACGCCGAGCATCAGTCCGGTTTCTTCATAGGTTTCGCGCACGGCGGCCAGAGCGAAGGCCGCCGCCTTGGCTACGCTGGGCCGCTTCACCCGTCGCATAAGTTTCGCGACATGGCGCTCGTCCAGCGCGGCGGAAGCCGCCATCAGCCGATCCGCGGGTTCAATGCGGCCGCCGGGAAAAACGAATTTGCCCGGCAGAAATCTGTGGCGCTGGTGCCGTCGGCCGAGCAGCACCTTTGGCACTGCTTCGGTGCGATCGATCAGGATCAAAGTCGCCGAATCCCGGGGCCGCACATTCGGGAAGGACTGATCGCGCATGGTGCGCGTGAGCCGCTCGGCGCGGTCGGCCGCGGTACCGCCTGCGGTCACGCTCGATTTATCTTCATCCAGGTATTGAGGTTTCATTGATTACCGCCGGCGACCCCGCGACTTTTCTCTGTATGCAAATTTCGACCGGCTTTGCGGCGGCTGTAAAGTTCTTTTCTCGGCCGCCTGGTCATGGCCGACAAGCTTAAATCGCAGCGCGCCGGCGACCGGCGCCGCCTCGACAAGCACAACCGTCACCGGATCGCCGAGCCGGTGCGTTACCGCGCGGCCGACAAAAGCACGGCCGGCTTCATGGAAGCGAAAATATTCGTCGCCGATGGTGCGCGCCGGAATAAATCCGTCGGCGCCGGTTTCGTCGAGCTCGACGAACAAGCCGGCGCGGGTGACGCCGGAAATATGTCCGTCGAAGGTGGCGCCGACCCGGTCGGCGAGAAAATGCGCGATCAGCCGGTCCGCCGTTTCGCGCTCCGCCTTCATGGCGCGGCGCTCGGTGGCAGAAATAGCGGCGGCGATTTCGGCGAGTGCGCGCGCATCGGTGCCGTCCGGCAAGCCGTCGGCGCCGAGCTTTACCGCCCGGATCAAGGAGCGGTGCACGACCAGATCGGCATAGCGGCGGATCGGCGAGGTGAAATGTGCATAGCGGCGCAGATTGAGGCCGAAGTGGCCGTAGTTTTCGGCTGCATATTCGGCCTGCGCTTGCGTGCGCAAGACCACTTCGTTGACCAGCCGTTCGACGTCGCGGCTTTTTACGCGCGCGAGAATGGTGTTGAAGCCGTCCGGCCGCAACGTGCCGCCCTTCGGCAGCGAAATATCGAGCGTCGCCAGAAATTCACGCAACGCACTGAGCTTTTCTGGCGACGGTTCGTCGTGCACGCGATAGATCAACGCGGCATTCGCCCGCTCGCAGGTCTCGGCGGCGGCGACATTGGCGAGGATCATGAATTCCTCGATCAGCCGGTGCGCCTCCAGCCGCTGCGGCATGATCACGCGATCGACCGTGCCGTCGGATTTGAGCACGATCTTGCGTTCCGGGATGTCTAGATCGAGCGGGCCGCGGGCGTCGCGGGCGCGCGCAACGGTGCGATAGGCAGTGTAGAGCGGCTCAAGGATTTTTTCGACGATCGGCTCAGTGATCTCGTCGGGGCGGCCAGTGACCGCGAACTGCGCCTGCTCGTAAGATAGCCGCGCCGCGGACCGCATCAGCACGCGGTGGAACGTATGCGCGCGCTTGCGGCCATCGGCGCCGATCACCATGCGCACCGCCAGCGCCGCACGATCCTCGTTCGGCCGCAGCGAGCAGAGGTCGTTGGAAATGCGTTCCGGCAGCATCGGCACGACGCGGTCGGGAAAATAGACCGAATTACCGCGTTTGACCGCCTCGCGGTCGAGCGCCGAGCCGGGCCGCACATAATGCGCCACGTCGGCGATGGCGACCGTGACGATATGGCCGCCGGGATTTTTCGGATCGGGATCGGCCGCCGCATGCACCGCGTCATCGTGATCCTTGGCGTCGGGCGGATCGATGGTGACGAGCGGCACGTGGCGCCAGTCTTCTCGCGAATCTTGGCGACCGCCCAGCGACGCCGCGCGCGCGGCGTCAGCTTCGTCGAGCACGGCGCGCGGAAAAACGTGCGGAATGTCGTGGGCATGGATGGCAATGAGGCTGACCGCGCGCTCGCTCTTGAGCGAGCCGAGCCGCTCGACGACGGTTGCGGCGGGAATGCCGAGCCGGCCATGGCGCGCGACTTCCACGGCGACGAGATCGCCGTCGACTGCACCTGCCGTGGCATTCGCGGCAATGCTCAGTTCCCGGCCGAGCTGTTTTTTGTCGATCGGCACAAGGCGCCCGGCGCCGCCGGGGAGGCCGCGGAAGACGCCGAGCGTGCGCTGCTTGGCGCGATCGATGAGTTTTATGACGCGCCCGCTCGTCTCCTCGTCGTTGGTCCGCTCGATACGGATGAGCGCGCGGTCGCCGACGCCGGCGACTTCGCCCGGTCGGGCCCGACGCGGCGTGACGATGCGGATCACCGGCGCCACGCCGTGCGCTTCCTCGTCCCATTCGGTGGGCCGCGCCAAAAGCTCGCCGTCGGCGTCGCGGCCGGTAATGTCGGCAAGTACTATGGGCGGCATTGTGCCGGCGTGATGCAGGCGCTTCCTCCGCCGGTCGATAGAACCTGCATTGGCTAGCTCCCGCAGCATACGGTTGAGTGCCGCGCGGTCGGCATTCTTTGCGCCGAACGCGCGCGCGATTTCCCGCACGCCGACCTTGCCGCTGCGCTCGCGGATGAAGGCGACAAGCTCCTCGCGTGAGGGGAGGCGGTTCATAAGCCACTCATGCGCCACTCATGGACCACAGAGGTCCAATTGCGGGTCGCGGGCGCGGCCCGTGGCGTATTAGATAATGATTATTCGGCAGCGTGTGTCGTCTTGCGGGTTTTGCCTGTGGGTCCCGGCGTTTTGCCGGGCCGCGCGACAGGCTTTTTACTTGAAGCTTTGATATGCCGCGCCGTGCCCGGGGAGGGGCGCTTGGCCTTACGCGGCCGGGCATGCGGCGCGGGCGTGTTCCGCTCCGCCCTGGCATCGATGAGCGGGATGGCCTCTTCAAGCGTGATCGTTTCGGGTGTCTTGTCGGCGGGCAGCGTCGCATTGACGCCGTTGTGGCTGACATAGGGCCCGTAGCGACCCTTCTTGGCGACGATCGCGCCGCCCTTGGTCGGATGGTCGCCGAGCGCGCGACCCGGATCGGCGCCGAAGCGTCGCCCGCGCGGCCCCTTGGCGAGCTTCTCGGCGATCAACGTCACCGCGCGGTTGAGCCCGACGGAGAATACCTCCTCCGGGGAATCGAGATTGGCGTAGGTCTTGCCGTGCCGCACGTAAGGTCCGAAACGGCCGATGCCGGCCACGATCGGCTCGCCGTCCTCGGGGCTCTTGCCGACTTCGCGTGGCAGCGACAAAAGAGCGAGCGCGCGGTCGAGACCGATTTCGTCGGGTGCAACTCCTTTCGGCAAACCGGCGCGCTTCGGCTTCTCGCCGCCTTTTTCGGCTTCGCCGAGCTGCAGATAGGGGCCGAAGCGGCCGCTACGCACCGTGACATCGAGCCTGGTGACCGGGTCCACGCCGAGTTTCTTGGTGCCGATGTCGGGCGAACCGTCGGCTTGCGATGACAGCGCGCGCGTATAGCGGCATTCCGGATAGTTCGAGCAGCCGATGAAGGCACCGAACTTGGACAGCTTGAGCGACAGCCGGCCGGTGGCGCAGGTCGGGCACACCCGCTGATCGCTGCCATCCTCGCGCGCCGGGAACAGATGCGGCGCCAGCAGCGCATCGAGCGCATCGATGACTTGGGAAATCTTCAGATCCTTGGTGTCGTCGATGGCCCCGATAAAATCGCGCCAAAAATCGCGCAGCACGTCGCGCCATGCCACTTCGCTGTTGGAAATCAGGTCGAGCTGATCCTCGAGCCCCGCGGTAAAGTCGTATTCGACATATTTGGCGAAGAAGCTTTCGAGGAATGCGACGACGATGCGGCCGCGGTCCTCCGGAATAAGCCGCTTTTTGTCGAGTCGCACATAACTGCGGTCCCTGAGCACCTGCAAGATCGAGGCATAGGTCGATGGCCGGCCGATGCCGAGCTCTTCCAAGCGCTTGACCAGCGAAGCTTCGGAGTAACGCGGCGGCGGCTCGGTGAAATGCTGATCGGCGGCGATCGAGCGCTTGTGGAGCCGTTCGCCGCCGCTCATCTGCGGCAGCCGGCGCGACTCCTCGTCCTCCGGATCCTCGTCGCGGCCCTCCTGATAGAGCGCGAGGAAGCCGTCGAATTTCACCACCGTTCCGGTGGCGCGCAGCTCAAGAAGCCGTCCCGCAACTCTGGCTTCGATGTCGACCGTGGTGCGCTCGAGCTCGGCGGATTCCATCTGGCTTGCCACGGTGCGCAGCCAGATCAATTCGTAGAGCCTGGCCTGATCAGCATCGAGAAAACGTTTGGTGTCGCGCGGTCGCCGAGACAGCTCGGTCGGCCGGATCGCCTCGTGGGCTTCCTGCGCGTTCTTCGCCTTGGTCTCGTAGCGCCGCGGCGCGGCGGGCACGTAGTCCTTGCCGTAATCCTGTTCGATGACGCGGCGCACCGCCGGAATCGCTTCCTCGGTGATCTGCACGCCGTCGGTACGCATATAGGTGATGAGGCCGACCGTCTCGCCGCCGATGTCGACACCCTCGTAGAGCCGCTGCGCCACCCGCATCGTATGCGCCGGCGCGAAACCGAGCTTGCGGCTTGCTTCCTGCTGCAAGGTCGAAGTGGTGAATGGCGGGTAGGGGTGCCGCTTGACCGGCTTTGCCTCGACGGAAGCAACGGTAAAGACTGCGGCTTCGAGTGCCTGCTTGAAGTTTTCCGCTTCCGCACCCGAGCCGATGTCGAGCCGCTGCAGCTTTTTGCCGTCGGCTCCGACCAGCCGGGCCTCAAAGGATTCCTGGCGCGGCGTCGCCAGTGTGGCGACGAGCGACCAATATTCCTGGCGGACGAATTTTTCGATTTCGAGTTCGCGATCGCAGACCAACCGCAGCGCGACCGACTGAACCCGGCCCGCCGAGCGCGCGCCGGGTAGTTTGCGCCACAGTACTGGCGACAAGGTGAACCCCACCAGGTAATCCAGCGCGCGGCGCGCCAAATAGGCGTCGACCAAGGCCTGATCGATGGCGCGCGGATGCGCCATCGCCTCAGTGACCGCATGCTTGGTGATGGCGTTGAAGACGACCCGCTCGACCGGCTGCGCCTTGAGCGCCTTCTTTTCCTTGAGAAACTGCAGCACGTGCCAGGAAATCGCCTCGCCCTCACGGTCGGGGTCGGTCGCCAAAATAAGCTTGTCGGCGTCTTTGAGCGCGCGGGCGATATCGTTGAGCCGCTTCTGCGCCTTGGGATCAACCTCCCAATGCATACGGAAATTGTGGTCTGGCTCGACCGAACCGCTTTTGGCCGGCAGGTCCCGAACATGGCCAAATGAGGCCAGGACCTCGTAGCCTTTGCCCAGATATTTATTGATCGTTTTCGCCTTGGCAGGCGATTCCACCAGTACAAGGTTCATGGTAACCCGATGATTTTACGGCCTATTTGCCCTTAAGACTGCAGATCCGGGCGGGAAAGGCCGCCGCGAACATGGGTAACGCAACCCCACCTGTCAAATCGTTACCGGCGGACGGCCGAATGCCGTTAACCCGCGAATGCGCGCCAATCGCGGCAAAATACCGGCGAATCTGCTTCGCTCGTAAAGATTGTAATTGTAAGTTATTAAACGTACAGGTATATGCCTCCCCGGGGGACTCCCAAGTCCTCCCGAGGCACTATCGCCGGCGCCAGACAGCCCTGTATCAAACTGCCCACAAGGCAAATATCCCAGACCGGAACGATATAAATGGGCCGAATGGGGACGAAACCCCCGACAGCGCGGCGCACTATATCGCGAGGCTCACTGAGGAGCTTGCACGTTTGGCCCGCCGCAACGGTCTTGATACGCTCGGCTACATTTTAGAAATGGTGCGGCTCGAAGCCGATCAGATCGCCAAGGGATGATTTGCCGGGGCATGATCTTTTCCGGGATGATCGGCTAAATCAGCGACACCAAGCCGCCGCCGTGACGCTCCAGCCGCCCGGCGATTTCCAATTCCAACAGCACCATCCGCACCACGCGCGGCGAAGTCTGCGACAGCCGGATCAAATCGTCGATCGAGACCGGAGTCGGGCTTAGCAGCGCCACGATGCGCGAGCGCTCGTCCGGCGCGGGCTCTACGTTCTGCACCCTCTCCATCTCGTCTCGCTCCGGCTCGCGCGCCGGAAGCTCCAGCCCCATGATGGGGCGCAGCGCCGTGACGATATCGGCGGCTTCGGTCACTGGCGTCGCGCCCTGCTTGATTAGGCCATTGGTGCCTTCGGCGCGCGGATCGAGCGGAGACCCCGGAACCGCAAAAACTTCGCGGCCCTGCTCCAAGGCCAATCGCGCGGTGATCAGCGAGCCCGAGCGCTTGGCGGCTTCGACAATGACGACGCCGAGCGAGCGCCCGATCGCGCGCGCGGCTCCCAGCCGAGCGGCATTTCAGTGAGCGCGACGCCGGCCGGCAAAATCTCCTCGAGCAGATCGGCGTGCTCGGGCGGATGGACGCGATCCTGGCCGCCAGCCAGAACGGCGATCGTCCCGGTGGCGAGGCTGGCGCGATGGGCCGCGGCATCGATGCCGCGCGCCAATCCGGAAACGACGGCGAACCCCGCCTCGACAGCCGTGCGCGAAACGCTGCGTCAGTTTCACCCCGGCGGCCGAGGCATTGCGCGAGCCGACGATGGCGACCAGCGGCATTGCCATCTGCAGTCGCCGCGGATATTCGGCTTCGCCGATGGCAACGAAACGGGCGCCCAGTTTACGCGAACCTTCGATTTCGCGCAGCGCCTCATCGCGCGAATAGATTTGCGGCATGGCGCTGCCGCCGCCGCGGCGCGCCAATGCCGGCAAGGCGTCGAGCGCGGCGCGCGCACCGCCGAAATGATTGATCAGCGCGCGGAACGTGCGCGGGCCGACATTCTGGCTGCGGATGAGCCGCAATCAGTAGAGCCGCTGCTCATCCGTCAATCGGATGGGTTCTGGTGTCTGGCTCACCCGGCCCTCAAGTCGATAGCCCGAAGCCTAGCCTACAATCAGACCGCGAGGGCGGGGAGGGCTAAAAGGTATCTGTTGCAAAGCTGCCGCCAAAGCCGCAGAGTCGTATTACGTTGCGGCTTTGGGGGCCGGTGCCGTTTCCTTTGGCGCTATGCGGGGGTCTGCGTTGCACGGGAACTTGGCCAAGCGGGCATTTCACGTCGCCCTGATCAAGCCGTCGCACTATGACAAGGATGGCTATGTCATCCAGTGGCGGCGTTCGCTGATCCCATCGAACAGCTTGGCGAGCGTCCACGGCTTGATCGTGGAATGCGCGCAGAACCGCGGGCTCGGTGCCGACGTCGATATCGAGGTCGAGGCCTGCGACGAGTGCAATACGACCGTCGACGTCGAAGGCGTGGCCAAGCGCATCCGTGCTGCCGGCGCCGGCATGGTCGGGTTGGTCGGCGTGCAGTCGAACCAATTTCCGCGCGCACTCGACTTGGCCCGAAAGTTCCGCGCTCGTGGCCTCGCCGTCGTCATGGGCGGCTTTCATGTTTCCGGCTGCATCTCGATGCTGCCGAAGCTACCGGCAGATCTGCAGGAGGCGCTTGATCTCGGGGTTCATCTGTTCGCCGGCGAGGCCGAAGGCCGCATGGCCGAGGTGTTGCGCGATGTCGCCGCAGGCTGCGCCAAGCCGATCTATAATTATCTTTCCGACATGCCGGAAATGGCGGCGGCGGTCTATCCGATCCTGCCGCGCCACGTGGTGACGCGGGTCGCCGGCCACTATTCGAGCTTCGATGCCGGCCGCGGCTGTCCGTTCCAGTGCAGTTTCTGCACCATCATCAACGTCCAGGGCCGCAAATCGCGTTACCGCACGCCGGACGACGTCGAGGCCATCGTGCGCGCCAACGCGGCGCAACACATCACGCGGTTCTTTATCACCGACGATAATTTCGCTCGCAACCGCAACTGGGAGCCCATTCTCGACCGCCTGATTCAATTGCGCGAGCGCGACAAGTTCAATATCCGGCTTCTCCTGCAGGTCGATACGCTGTGCCACCGCATTCCGAATTTCATCGAGAAGGCGGCGCGCGCCGGCTGCACCGCGATCTTTCTCGGTCTGGAAAACATCAATCCCGAATCCCTGATGGGAGCGAAGAAGCGCCAGAACAAGATTTGGGAATACCGCGAAATGCTGCTGGCGTGGCGCGCGCAGAAGGTGATGACCTACGCCGGTTACATCTTAGGCTTCCCGACGGACACTCCGGAAACCATCGCGCGCGACATCGAGATTATCAAAAAAGAGCTGCCAATCGATATCCTAGAATTCTTCTATCTGACGCCGCTGCCCGGTTCCGAGGATCACAAGAATCTGTACATGCGCGGGGTGCCGATGGATCCCGACATGAACAAATACGATCTCGAACATGCCTGCACCGCGCATCCCTTGATGTCGAAGGAGACCTGGACGCAGGTCTATGCCAACGCCTGGAAGCGTTATTACACCGACGAGCATGTCGAGACGATCATGCGCCGCTGCATCGCGTCCGGCATCAACCGCACGAAGCTTCTGGATTCGCTGACGATCTTCTCCGGCGCAGCGCGGATCGAGGGCGTGCATCCGCTGCAGTTCGGCTTCTTCCGCCGCAAATTGCGGAAGCAGCGCCGCAGCGGCATGCCGGTCGTCAACCCGCTCGCGTTCTATCCGTGGCGCGCGTTCGACATCCTTAAAGTCACTTCGCAATGGGCGCGCCTCATCTGGCGCTATCGCCGCATCATGGCGCGGGTGACGAAGGACCCGGCCGCGGGCACGTATTTAGACGAAGCGCTGCGGCCGTATACCGGAACCGGCGAGACCGATCATTTCGTCGAAGTCTTTGCCGACAAGATTCCGCACACCCACGGCGCGCCGGTGATGATGTCGGCCCGCGTCGCCGCCGCGGCGGCTGAGTAAGATTAACTTGCGGATTTGCTCCCGATCTTGCTTTCGGTGCCGGTGACAAGACGCGCGATATTGGCGCGGTGCATGATCCAAAGCAGCGCCGCCAGCAGCAGAAATAATTGCGCCTCCGGCACAGCGCCGTTCCACCACAGCACCACCGGCGTCGCCGCGCTGGCAATGAGCGCGGCAAGCGAGGAATAGCGGGTCACGGCCGCAATCGCGAGCCAGAGAACCGCGAATGCCAAGAGCGCGATCCACAAGCCAAAGCCGAGCAACAGCCCGGTAAATGTCGCCACGCCCTTGCCGCCTTTAAAGCCGAGCCAGATCGGAAACAGATGGCCGAGAAACGCGCCAAGCGCGGCGGCGATTGCGGGTTCGCGTCCGAACACGGCATTGGCGATCGCGACCGCCGCGGCGCCTTTGACCATGTCGCCAAGAAGCGTCGCCGCGGCGAGGCCCTTGCGGCCGGTGCGCAGCACATTGGTGGCGCCGATATTGCCGGAGCCGATGGAACGCACATCCGGCGCTCCCGCAAGCCGCGTGATGAGCACGCCGAATGGGATCGAGCCGCACAGATAGCCGAAAACGAAGGCCACGGCGGAATGAAGCCACCAGTCGGGGTGTTGCAGCATGGCGATTTAATAGTATCAGAAGGTAACGCGCGAAAGACGGCGCCCGGCCGGTCTAGCCCGCGCGCACTTTGTGGGCGCCGGTCTCGCGCGGCGCATAACCGGCGGCAAGCGCGTCGACATCCTTGGGGTAGATGATGAGATGCTTGAGCTTGTCGGCGGGGGCGCGCGCCAGCGCGGCCAATCCGGATGAAAAGGACTTGCGCGTCAGGTCGGCGACGACGAACCGCTCGGCGGCATCCTCTTCGATGTCGGTTTCGCAATAGACGCAGCGCAGCCTGATGCGCCGCTGCGCGTCCTCGACGATGTAGAATTTATTGGCGGCATATTGCTTCTCGACCGGATCGCAGGTGATGCAATTGGCGTTGCCGCATTGCAGGCCGGTTCCGATCGGCTGCGCGTAGACCGGATGCTCCGGCTTGGCGAAACCGCCGGAGAATTTGTGCAGCGACTTGTTCTTGTGGAGATGCAAAAGGAGCGAGATCAGCGCCATGCGCACCGGAACGCCGTAGGCGGCTTGCTGGAAATAGATGGCGCGGCGGTCGGTATCGAGCGCGGCGTCCAGTTCGTTGACGCGCGGCAGCGGATGCATGACGCTCGCCTCGGAATATTTCGCGTCGCCCAGAAATTTGGCGTCGATCTTGGGATAGGGCCGTTCCTTCTCGGTCCAACGTTCCTTTTGGAAGCGCGTGACGTAGACGGCGTCGATCTTTTTCTGCACGACCAGGCCGTAGTCGACTTCCGGCTCGGCGTAGAGCGAGAGCTGATGCGGCTGGTCGGCGGTGACATAGAGTGCATCGATGGTGCCGGCACCTGACTCCTTCGACACCATGCGGCTGTGGAATTCCTCGCGCAGCCGGCGGTCGACATGTGCCGGCAGCTCCATGCCGGGCGCGGGCAGGGGATCGATGGTGGCGCCGAACCGCGCCAGCGCATAGACGAAGGAGTGGATGGTGCGGCTGCCTTTGAGGTCGCCGGAAATCGCCACCTTCATATTGCGCAAGCTCTTGTTCTTGGAGCGCAGCGTGAAAAGATCGCACAGCGTTTGCGTCGGGTGCTCATGCGCCCCGTCGCCGCCGTTGATCACCGGGATCTGCGAATATTCGGCCGCCAGCCGCGCCGCGCCGTCGCGCGGGTGACGGATGACGACGATATCGGCGTAGTTGGAAATGACCCGGATCGTGTCGGCAAGGCTTTCGCCTTTGGCGGCGGAGCTGACCGCCGGGTCGGCGCTGGTGATATTGGCGCCACCAAGTCGCAGCATCGCGCTCTCGAACGACAGGCGCGTGCGCGTCGAGGGCTCGTAGAACAGGCTTACCAGGATGAATTTCGACGCCAGATTGGTCGAGCGGCCGATCCGGTAGAAAACGTTTTCGTCGGCGAGTTCCTCCAAAAACCCCTGCGCGACCTCGAAGATCGTCTCGATCTCCTTATTGCTGAGGTCATTGATCGAAACGATATGGCGCGTCCGCGGCGGGGCTTTGGTCATTAAAGCGGTGCTATAGGCCTAATCGGCGCGGTGGAGCAAGCCCACTTAGGCCGGCGGTGCCGGCAACGCACCGAAATCATTGCCGATCGGCGTGGCTTGGCCCCTGAACCACGAATTGAGCCGATATTGCCGCGTGTGAAGCAATCGCGCGCGCCAGTCCAATCAAACCTGCCACCGGGCAAATCGGCGACTTTACGCTTTCTATCGGAAAATTAAGGTCATCTCGAGTAGTCGCCAATGACGGAAACGTGACCCACCCCGCGCTGTATTCAGCGGCCGCGTTGGCGAAGCAAAAACGTCACGCAGATTGAATTTTACCCGAGAACCGGTTCCCAAGAAGGGAATTTTGTGCACCGACGGGCGGCAGGGGAAAGTTCGAGTAAAAAATTTCCAGATCCACGTCTGCAGATGTGCCATGCGCGCGAGCGCCGATGCGGGTGCCGCCCATCGCTCCTACTTGCGGCAGACCTGTCTTTTGGTTGCGCTCCGTTTCGCTGACGGAGGGTCTGAGTGGTGGAGCGTTACAGAAAAACCTCCGAAATAAAAAACGGAATCCGGGTGGTAACGAGCCCAACGAGAAACTCCAATGAAAGGTAAACGGACATGTCTACGAAAACCGTCAAAGCTTACATGATCGCCGCCGCAATAGCCCTTACCACCGTTGCCGCTTCCGCACAGGCATTCGCGTGGGGTGGCGGTGCGCCCACCAACAGTTACGACCAAGCCGCTCACAGCGGTCGTTGATCTCCGCCGCTGACCAGTGGGTCCGCCGCAAAGGCCTGACCCCCAAGCGTCAGCTCGGATCATTGGCAAACCCAGAACTTTCGGTTCGATGCCGACACAAGCGCGTGAGCGAAGCGTCATCGAACCGTCAGCGCAGTATCTTCAGGGCGATCGAAACCTCAGGCGGTCGAGCGCGCCCTGAAGAATATATGCGGCAGCGTGTTGATCGATCACGGCTTTGCGCCGCGCCCGGCTGGCGTCGGCGGTAATGAGCGCGCGTTCGACCGCCGCGGTCGACAGCCGCTCGTCCCACAGGGCGATTGGCAGTTCGGTCAGTCGCGCGAGATTTTTGGCAAAGGCGCGCGTCGACTGAGCGCGCGGTCCTTCCGAGCCGTCCATGTTGATCGGCAGCCCGAGCACGATGCCGGCGGCGCGGCGTTCGGCGGCAAGCGCGAAAATGCGCTGAGCGTCGAGACCAAAGCGCTTGCGCGCAATGGTTTCGACCGGCGCCGCGACTTGCCGGTCCGGATCGCTGGCGGCAACCCCAATGGTTTTGCTGCCGAGATCGAGGCCGAGAAGCGCACCGTGCTCCGGCAAAAGAGCTGCGGCGTCGTTGAGCATGACAACCGGCATGCGCCCCGTTACCACGCAGGCAGGATAAACGCGACTTTCCGAGCGTCGCGAGCCCGATTATCCTAAAGGACAAATCCCCGCGTTCCAGCAGCCTAGTCAAGGCTATAGACTTTGCTTGCCGCAAAAGGGAGAAGCCCATGGCGTTCACGGTCATTAGCAACAGTTTTAAGGACGGTGATTATCTGCCGAACGATTTTATCCTGTCGGCCGATTTCGGCTTTGGTTGCGCCGGTCGCAACAAATCGCCGCATCTCAAGTGGTCGGGTGCGCCGGCAGAGACGAAAAGCTTTGCCGTCACCTGCTACGATCCCGATGCCCCGACTGGCTCGGGCTTTTGGCATTGGCTCGTGGCAAACATCCCGGCCGACGTGAGCGAACTCGCCGAAGGCGCCGGCAGCACGGGCGGCAAGCTCCCGGCCGGCGCTTTGCAGACCCGCACCGATTTCGGCGCACCAGGCTACGGCGGCCCGTGCCCGCCGCCGGGCCACCATCCGCACCGCTATCTGTTCACGGTGTTCGCGGTGAAGGCCGACAAGCTCGACGTAAAGGCCGACACATCGGCGGGGCCTGTTTAAAAGGTAAGCCGAAAGCCTGCGATCGCCCACGGCCGTCGTCGCAACCGCGCTCACGCTCGCCAGCTCTGTTATCATGCCGCAGCTTGCCCAAGCCGCCGAGATCAAGGTCGTCAGCGGCGGCGCCTTCACGCAAGTGCTCAACGCGCTTGCCGCGCAATACCAGAAGGAAACCGGCGACAGGCTCGACATCGCCTACCGCACCGTCGGGCAGCATCTCACCGCGATCCGCGCGGGTGAGGAGAAATTCGATGTCGCCATTTTGACCCCGCAAGCGATCGACGATCTTGCCAAGGATGGCAAGATCGTGCCCGGCACGCGCGTAAATCTCGCCAAGACCGGCGTCGGCGTCGTGGTCAAAGCCGGCACGCCGTTGCCGGACATCTCAACTGTCGAGGCGTTCAAGCGCACGCTCCTGGCCGCGAAGTCGGTCGCCTTTATCGATCCCGAGGCCGGCGGCTCGAGCGGAATTTATGTCGAGGGTCTGTTCCAGCGGCTCGGCATTGCCGGCCAGATCGACGCCAAAGCGGTCTTGGTCCATGGCGGCGCGGTCGCCGATCACGTGGTCGATGGCGAAGCCGAAATCGGCATCCACCAGATCAGCGAGATCTTGGCGGTCGCGGGCGCCGCATTGGTCGGCCCGCTGCCGGCGGAGATGCAGAATTATACGGTCTATGCGGCCGGCCTCGGCGCTGCAGCGAGGGACGGTGAGGCGGCGCGCGGACTCATAAAATTCCTCTCCAGCCCCGATGCTTTGCCGATCATCAAGGCCAAGGGCATGCAGCCGGCTTCGCCCTGAAGCATGATCCGAAAAGCAAAGCGCCCGGCCGAAGCCGAGCGCTTTCGCCGATAGGATTGCCGATGGAGGATTAGTGACGCGACTGCTCCCAGGCGAGGCGTGGGATGTCGTTCCGGGTAATCCCGATGTCGGCCAGCTCGCGGTCACTCAAATTCGAGAGTTCGTTCATCGCAACCGCGTAGCGCCTCCATGCTTGGAAGACGCGGATAATCGATAGCAACATGACTTGGTTCCTTTCCCCGGCACGAGCCGAAATCAGGTTAGAGATATAAGCATTTATATTGCACTGCAAAATAAAATTGCTGCAGTGCAGCTAAGAATAAGATGCATAGGTCGGAAAATAATTTTTTGATATTTACAATGGTCGTTCAAATTAACTATAAGATGTGCCAGGGAAATCTCATCGTGCCATGTTCACGGCGCAAGGCTAGCGAGTGAGTTTTACTCGCCCACATTAAGCAGTTCCGGATTCCTTATCGCATGATTGGTGTCTTATTCGCCCCGGTTCCGCCCTAGGGGCATCCTGTCGCTGCCACAGTCGCGCGCTGCAATTGGTCGGTGTTTGTGTTGCGTCGCGGGGAGTACCATGGGGACTGTGCTGGACCACCGCCGCTGTGCGGAAGAATGCGTCGCGATGGCGCGACTGTCCGAAGACGATAACGACAAGGCGCTTTGGCTGACGCTGGCGCAATCGTGGGTGCGGCTGGCTGAGCATGTCGCAAGCGCCGAGATGAGCATTGCGTTCGAGCCGGAGCAGGAGGAAGCGTCCTGAGCCGGACAGCCCCGCAGTAGTCTGGTTCGGCGTTACTGGCCGTGGCTTGCCAGCACCTCCTGGCAGGCACGGCTGATTTTCGGGCGGTTGGTCTGCAGGCAGCCTAAAATTCCGAGCACATCGTCCGGATTGATCGCGAGCTGGGTCTGGCAAAACTTGGTCACGTCCGGATGGCAAGCGGCGCGCTCTTGCGGATTGCCTTGCCCCATCGGCCCGTTCACCGGCGGCGGCTGCGGCGGCAATTGCTGAGCTTGCGCGGTCGCACTTGCGGAAAGTAGAGCTATCGACACCATCGCTAAACGAAACATGACCCCCCTTTCCGGGCATCCGGCCCGCCCCTGTGATTTCAACTCTTATCTCACATTTTTCCACCGCGCAGCGCACATTACTTTTTTTCCGAGACATTGACGGCGCGATGGACATCTATCTCGATGATGGCGCGATGCAAAAAGCGCCCAATGGTGGGCGGTGACGGACTCGAACCGCCGACATTCTGCGTGTAAAGCAGACGCTCTACCAACTGAGCTAACCGCCCTAGCGCCGATTTATCGCCGTGCGTGCCATGGACGCAAGTGCTGGTGCCCAAGTGCCTGTGCCAGGTGCCACCGCGGCGAAGGGGCCGCGGCAAGACTAAGCTAACGCGGCAAGACTAAACAGCTGCTCGAACTCAAAAGACCGCCCGCTGCTTCGCAGCTCTACGGCCGCGATGGCAACGGGCGATATGCGGCGCGAAATCCGCGTTTCGCGGGTCTAACGAGGAGCGGCGATCAGATCGCTTCCTTGAGTTCCTTCGAGGCGCGGAAGGCGACTTTCTTGCTGGCCTTGATCTGAATGGGCTCGCCGGTGGCGGGATTACGTCCCATGCGCGCGGCGCGCTTTCTTACCTGCAAGATGCCGAGGCCGCCGATGCGGATGCGCTCGCCTTTCTTCAGGTGCTTGACGATATTTCCAACGAGACCGCCGAGGATGGCTTCCGCTTGCTTTTTCGAAAGCTCGTTGTCCTCCGCGAGACTGGCGGCGAGATGCTTCAACGTCACGGTAGTCGCGGTTGTTTTCCCTGTCGACATTAGTCCCTCCTCAATGAAGCGGTAGCGTGGAAAAAGCGCCGCTCACGGCGAAGCAGTTAAACAATTCGGCTCCGGCTGACCACGCTTGTTTTGCCGATTCCACCGATGTTTTCGGCATCCCGGCGCTATCTGAGGTGGCTCTGTGGCGAGCTTAAGGCGGCCGGAAAGGATCGAATTAGGCCCTAATTCCTTGACTTAGCACCGGGTGGGCCTTAAGTGCCGACGGCGCCCGCGGGGGCGTAGCTCAGTTGGTTAGAGCGTCGGCCTGTCACGCCGAAGGTCGCGGGTTCGAGTCCCGTCGCTCCCGCCATTTCAATGACTTAGCGCCCTTTGGCAACTCCATAGATCGGCCGCGCGGCGGCCTCATCATCCGCGATAGAGCGGCGCCGGCTGGGTGAAGAAGCTCCACAGGATGTGATAGACCAGCGCGTAATTCTTCTGCTGGAAGCTCGCATGTGAAATGCCGGGCATCACGGCAAAGTGCTTGTCGGGGTTGGGCAGCCGGGCAAAGAACGCGATGAGGTCGTCGAAGCCGGCGATGCCGTCCCATTGGCCGCGCATGATCAAAGTCGGCACCGTGATCTTCTCCGGATCTACCACCGGCAGATTGCTGCACATGTCGACATAGGTGCCGGTCGGCACCGAGGTGTCGAGCGCGATGACCGCTTCGGCAAAGGCGTCGATGACCTTTTCTTCCGCGGTGCCGGGATGATCGCGGTCGAAGATCGAATGGATGAATGCTTTGTCGATCAGCCGGCGGTTCTTGGCGCGGAATTCGGGAAGCTTCTTCTTGCGCTCGGCGAGCGTTGGCGAGCCTTCGCCGGTCCACACCATGGCGTCGAGCGCGAGGCGCGCGACAAACTCCGGATGGCGTTGCGCAAAGAGAGCCGCGCGCAGCGCGCCGGACGAAATGCCGTAGACCAGGAACGGCCGCTTGCCGCGCAGCTTCTGGATATAGGTTGCGGCGGCATGGCAATCGTCGGCGCCTTGCGCGATCGGCGCGTTATTGTCGCGGTCCTTGGTCGAGCGCCCGTAGCCTTCCATGTCGACGGACCAGCAATCAAAACCGCGGCGCGCGAACCAATCCATCGCCGAGGAATCCGGCCGGCCGTCGACTTGCAGGTCGAAAGTCGGCTGCGCCGCCATCGAGGAGCCGTGAACGAAAAAAATCGTGCCGATACTGTTCTTCGGATCGCCGGCGCATTTCTCGAACAGGAACAGCCTGACGTTGCCGTCTTTCGTGGTCCAATGATCCTCGCCCTTGATAGCGGCCGAAGCGGTTTTGGTCATGTCGTCCATTGTTGCACCTAATTAATCAGCGTAATGTGGTTGTCGTTGATGACCTTGGCCCATTTCGCAACCTGGGCACCCATGAAAGCCGCAAATTCGGGCCGCGTCATCACCATCGGCGTGGCGCCTTGCCTCTCCCAGGCGGCTTTGATGTCGGGCCGGCTCAAGATCGAGGTGATCGTGTCGTGGAGCAGATCGATAATGCGCTGCGGCGTGCCTTTGGGCGCCATGAAGCCGACCCACTGGCTGAATTCAAAACCGGGCACCGTTTCGGCAATCGTCGGCACGTCCGGCAAGATGGGCGAACGGGTCAGCCCGCTGGTGCCGAGCGCTCGTACCAATCCGGATTTGACCATCGGCGCCATGGTCGGAATTGAATCGAACAGCATCTGGATTTGACCGCTCAATATATCGGTGCGCATGCCGGTCGAACCCTTGTAGGGCACATGCACGATGTTGATTCCGGTGAGATTTTTTAGGAGTTCTGCGGCCATATGATAGTTCGATCCAGGTCCTGACGAACCGAAATTGAGCGCACCCGGCTTCGCCCGCGCCAATGCCAGGAGGTCGACAAGATTTTTGGCCGGCACCGAAGGATTAACGACCAGCACGAGACCGTTCTCTTCGAGCGGCGCGATCGGGACGAGATCGCCCAACAGCTGATAAGGCTTATTCTTGTAAAACGTTTCGTTGACGGTCTGTGTGCTGCTCGCCATCAGCAGCGTGTAGCCGTCGGGCGCGGATTTCGCGACATAATCGGTGCCGATGGTGGTGCCGGCGCCGGGCCGGTTCTCGATGACAAAAGCCTGGTGCAGGGACTTTTCCAATTCCACGGCAAGTTCGCGGACGAAAACGTCGGTCGGGCCGCCAGCGCCGAACGGCACTATGATCTTGACCGGCCGCGACGGATAATTGTCGGCGCGTGCCGTCGATAGCGCTGCGGCGCTCGCCAAAGCGAGCAACACGGCGAAGCGACGCGAATAGGCGAGCAGCATGTTTTCCTCACTCTAACCTGACGCCGGTCACGCGAATAACGTCGCCCCAGCGTTGCATTTGCTCGGCAATGAAGGCGGCAAAATCTTGCGGCGACATCGGCTGCGGGACGCCGCCGAGACCGAGGATGCGCCCTCGTATTTGAGAATCCGCCAAGCCCCGGTTCACCACGGCATTGATCTTGACAACGATATCCGCCCGCGTGCCGGCGGGCGCGACGATGGCTTGCCAGGCATCGGGCGGCATCCCCGGGTAGCCGGCTTCGATCATGGTCGGCATGTCGGGAATTTCGGAGAGACGGTGCGGACTGGTCACGGCGAGCGCGCGAAGTCTGCCGCTCTTAAGATAAGGCATGATGCCGGTCGCGCCTTCGAAGGTCATGTTCATCTGTCCCGACAACACATCGGTAGCGGCCTGCGAAGCGCTTTTATAGGGCACGAACACGATATCGGTGTCGGTGAGGTGCTTGAACATTTCGCCGCTGAGGTGAGGGGGCGTGCCGATCACGGCGCCGTAATTCAATTTGCCGGGATTGGCCTTGGCGTAAGCGACGAGTTCCTTAACGGTGTGCGCAGGGATCGACGCATTGATCGCAAGCACCTGCGGCGTCGAAGACAACATCGCCACCGCGGTAAAATCCTTGATCGGGTCGATGCCGGCGTTCTTATAGAGCTGCGGACTGATGGCAAGCGATCCCGAAGTCGCGACCATGAGTGTGTAACCGTCAGGCGGCGCGCTCGCCACGAGCCGCGCGGCCAGCGTGCCGCCGGGGCCGGGGTGATTTTCAACCACAACCGTTCCTAGATTCGTCGAGAGCCAATCGCCGATGATCCGCGCTGCCACATCGGGCGGACCGCCGGGCGCGAACGGCACGACGAGCTTGATCGGCCTGTCGGGAAATTCGGCGGCCGCCGCCAGCAGAACAAGGACGACCACGAAGGCCAGGGCCAGGGTAGTGCGTGTGCAAAATTGCACTCGCCTTCCCTGCAGCGATTTCAGCATCGGCGCTGTCACCTATTTTCAGTGAAACCGTCGCCGGATCGTAGCATCGGCCGGAGCGGCGCCGCCACGCACAGGCCTGCCTTGCACCTTTTTGTGCACTGCGCTAAGCCTCGCAAAGTTCCGTAGGCAGCGCGAATCCGCTTAATTTTGAGGCAAATGCGCGCACCGGCGTTGCTCATGGAACAGCGCCAGATAGGACATGTTCCCCATCGGGAACGATGTTCCTTCGATAGCCGGTCAGGAAGGGTTCTCGATGAGTTAATCACTGACTCAATTGCTGCTCGCTTATCTGCCGCTCATTGTGTTCGTCGGCGTCGCGGGCGTGATCGGGCTTGCGCTTCTGGTTGTGGCGTTCATCGTCGCTTATAAGCAGCCGGACCCGGAAAAGCTTTCCGCTTACGAGTGCGGGTTCAACGCTTTTGACGACGCACGGATGAAGTTCGACGTCCGCTTCTATCTGGTGGCGATCCTTTTCATCATTTTCGATCTCGAAGTCAGCTTCCTGTTCCCCTGGGCGGCGGCGTTCGGCCACCTCGGCGTATACGGCTTTTGGTCGATGATGCTGTTTCTTGCGGTGCTCACCATAGGCTTTATCTATGAGTGGAAGAAGGGAGCGCTCGAATGGGATTGAGCGAACCCGTGCTCGCGGCACCACGACAGCAGTTACTCGACCCGCGCACCGGCAAGCCGTTGGGCGCGGCCGAGCCGTTTTTCGACGGCCTCAACAGCGAGCTTGCGGACAAAGGCTTTCTCGTTGCGGCGGCCGACGATCTCATTGCCTGGGCGCGCACGGGCTCGCTGATGTGGATGACATTCGGGCTTGCCTGCTGCGCGGTCGAGATGATGCAAATGTCGATGCCGCGTTATGACGCCGAGCGGTTCGGCTTCGCGCCGCGCGCCTCGCCGCGCCAATCCGACGTGATGATCGTCGCCGGCACCCTCACCAACAAAATGGCGCCGGCCTTGCGCAAGGTCTACGACCAGATGCCGGAGCCGCGCTACGTGATTTCCATGGGCTCATGCGCCAATGGCGGCGGCTACTACCATTATTCCTACTCGGTGGTGCGCGGCTGCGACCGTATCGTGCCGGTCGACATCTATGTGCCGGGTTGTCCGCCCACGGCCGAAGCCCTGTTATACGGCGTGCTGTTGCTGCAGAAGAAGATCCGCCGCACCGCCACCATCGAACGTTAGGCTATTCGAACCGAAATGGACGAAACGCTCGAAACGCTCGGCAAAACGATCGCTGGTGCGCTTGCGTCCGCGGTGACGGGCTACGCGGTCGCGCATCACGAACTCAATGTCACGGCAAAGGCAAGCGACATCGTCGCGGTGATGCGGTTTCTGCGCGACGATCCGCACTGCCTATTTTGGAGCCTGGTCGATATTACCGCCGTCGACTGGCCGAGCCGCGAACGGCGTTTCGACGTCGTCTATCACCTGCTTTCGCCCAAGCACAATATGCGCGTGCGCGTCAAAGCGGAAACTGATGAGGCGACGCCGGTGCCGTCGGTCATCGACGTATTCGCGGGCGCAGACTGGTTCGAGCGGGAGACCTACGATCTTTACGGCGTGGTGTTCACCGGTCATCCGGATATGCGGCGGATTCTTACTGATTACGGTTTCGAGGGTCACCCGCTGCGCAAGGATTTTCCGCTGACCGGTTTTGTCGAGGTTCGCTACGACGACGAGCTCAAGCGCGTGGTTTACGAGCCGGTGCGGCTGACGCAGGAGTTCCGCAATTTCGATTTTCTGTCGCCGTGGGAAGGCACCGACTACGTGCTGCCGGGCGACAAGAAGACGAGCAAGGGGTCGTGACATGAAAGCGACGCTGAAGCCCGGGCTCACTCACCGCTTCGCCTACACGGTGCCGGAGAACAAGACGGTTCCTTACACCTATCCGGAATCGCCGGAAATCGCCGCGATGCCCAAAGTGTTCGCCACCGGCAACATGATCGTTTTGATGGAATGGACTTGCACGCAGTTACTCTCGCCGCATCTCGATGCCGGCGAAGGGAGTCTCGGCGTGCATGTCGACGTCAGTCACCTCGCGGCGACGTTGCCTGGGCAGACGGTGACGGTCGACGTCGAATGCGCCGCGATCGCAGGTCAACGCGTGTCATTCAAAGTAAAAGCCCATGACGGCATCGATTTGATCGGAGAAGGTCGTCACGACCGCTTCGTCGTGGCATGGGACAAGTTCAATGGCCGCCTTGCCGAAAAGGCGGCCAAAGTGCTGCAGGTGGCATAATGGCGGAAGCAGCACCGGCAACACGCAACTTCACGATCAATTTCGGGCCCCAGCATCCGGCGGCGCATGGCGTGCTGCGCCTCGTGCTCGAGCTTGACGGCGAAGTTGTCGAGCGTGTCGATCCGCATATCGGTCTGCTGCACCGCGGCACCGAGAAACTGATCGAACACAAGACCTATTTGCAAGCGATCCCCTATTTCGACCGTCTCGACTATGTTGCCCCGATCAATCAGGAGCACGCGTTCTGCCTGGCGGCGGAAAAGCTTCTCGGCATCGAGGTGCCGCGCCGCGCGCAAATTATCCGCGTGCTCTATTGCGAGATCGGCCGGCTGTTGTCGCATTTGCTCAACGTCACGACGCAGGCGATGGATATCGGCGCGCTCACCCCGCCGTTGTGGGGTTTCGAGGAGCGCGAGAAGTTGATGGGGTTCTATGAGCGCGCGTCCGGCTCGCGCATGCACGCGGCTTATTTCCGGGTCGGCGGCGTGCATCAGGATTTGCCGCCGAAACTGATCGACGATATTGCCGGCTTCTGCGATCCGTTCCTAAAAGTCTGCGACGATCTCGAGGTGCTGCTCACCGAGAACCGCATTTTCAAGCAGCGCAACGTCGATGTCGGCGTGGTGAAGCTGGACCACGCCTGGGTCCGCGGCTTTTCCGGCGTGATGGTGCGCGGCTCGGGCGCAGCGTGGGATCTGCGCAAGGCGCAGCCCTATGAGTGCTATGCCGAAATGGATTTTGACATTCCGATCGGCAAGAACGGCGACAATTACGATCGTTACTGCATCCGCATGGAGGAGATGCGCCAGTCCATCCGCATCATGAAGCAGTGCATCGAGAAATTGCACGCGCCGGACGGGGGGGGCCGGGTGACGGTCGACGATCATAAGATTGTGCCGCCGCGGCGCGAGGAAATGAAGCGCTCGATGGAAGCGCTGATTCATCATTTCAAGCTTTACACGGAAGGCTTCAAAGTACCGGCCGGGGAAGTCTATGCCGCAGTCGAGGCGCCGAAGGGCGAATTCGGCGTCTATCTGGTCGCCGACGGCAGCAACAAGCCGTACAAGTGCAAAATCCGTGCGCCGGGCTTTGCCCATTTGCAGGCCATGGACTTTCTCTGCCGCGGCCACATGCTGGCCGACATTTCGGCGATCCTGGGCTCGATCGACATCGTGTTCGGCGAGGTCGACCGATGAGCGTGCGCCGTCTCGCCGAAAAGCAGCCGCCGAGTTTCGCGTTCACGGCGGAAAATCTCGCCTGGGCGAAGGCGCAGATCGCGAAATACCCGGAAGGCCGTCAGCAATCCGCGGTGATCCCGATCCTGTGGCGCGCGCAGGCGCAGTGCGGCGGCTGGCTGCCGCAGAAAGCGATCGAAGCCACCGCCGAATTGCTCGGCATGGCAAAAATCCGCGTACTCGAAGTCGCTACCTTCTACACGATGTTCAATCTCTCCCCCGTCGGGCGCTTTCACGTGCAGCTTTGCGGCACCACCCCATGCATGCTGCGCGGCGCGGAGGAACTGAAGAAGGTTTGTCATCGCTTGATCGGCGAGAAGAGCGAAGTGACCGCCGACGGCGCGTTTTCCTGGATCGAAGTCGAGTGTCTCGGCGCCTGCGTTAATGCGCCGATGGTTCAGATCAACGCCGATTATTACGAGGACCTCACTCCCGAGAGCTTCACCCACGTCATCAATGATTTGTCCAACGGCCGGACGCCGAGGCCGGGACCGCAAGTCGATCGCATCAATTCCGCGCCGGTCGGCGGACCGACCACGCTGACCGATCCGTCGATCTTTGAAACAAGTAAAGCGGGGGGCAACTGATGCTCGCCGACAAGGATCGCATTTTCAAGAATCTCTACGGCCAGCGCGATTGGGGCCTCGAAGGCGCCCGCAAACGCGGCGCTTGGGACGGCACCAAAGCGATCTTGGAAAAGGGCCGCGATGCGCTGGTCAACGAGTGCAAAGCTTCCGGACAGCGCGGCCGCGGCGGCGCCGGATTTGCAACCGGGCTGAAATGGTCGTTCATGCCCAAGCAAGTGGAGCGGCCGCATTATCTCGTCATCAACGCCGACAAGTTGGAGCCCGGCACCTGCAAGGACCGCGAGGTCATGCGGCACGATCCGCATCTTCTCATCGAGGGCAGCCTGATCGCCGGCTGCGCCATGGCGGCAAATCATTGCTACATCTACATCCGCGGCGAATTCATCCGCGAGCGCGAACTGCTCCAGGCCGCGATCGATCAGGCTTATGAGGCAAAGCTGATCGGCAAGAACAACATCCATGGCTGGGATTTCGACGTCGTCCTGCATCACGGCGCCGGCGCTTACATCTGCGGCGAAGAAACCGCGTTGCTGGAGAGCCTCGAAGGCAAGAAAGGTCTGCCGCGGCTTAAGCCGCCGTTCCCGGCCAATATGGGCCTCTATGGCTGCCCGACCACCGTGAATAATGTCGAAACCATCGCGCAAGTGCCCGACATCATGCGGCGCGGCGCGGCGTGGTTCGCCGGCATCGGCCGGAAAAATAATACCGGTACCAAGCTCTATTGCATTTCCGGTCACGTCGAGCGGCCGTGCAACGTCGAAGAGAATATGGGAATTCCACTGCGCGAATTGATCGAGCGCCACGCCGGCGGCGTACGCGGCGGCTGGAATAATCTGCTGGCGGTCATTCCCGGCGGCTCGTCGATGCCGCTCGTGCCGGCGGGGCCGGATCAGGCCGACGCGCTGCTGATGGATTTCGACGGCTGTCTCGAGAAGAAATCGGCGCTCGGCACCGCCGCCGTGATCGTCATGGATAAGTCCGACGACATCGTCAAAGCGATGGCGCGCATTTCATATTTCTACAAGCACGAGAGCTGCGGCCAATGTACGCCATGCCGCGAAGGCATGGGCTGGATGTGGCGCGTGCTGGAACGAATGGCGGAAGGCCGCGCGCAAAAGCGCGAAATCGACATGCTGTGGGATGTGACCAAGCAGATCGAAGGTCACACCATCTGCGCCTTCGGCGACGGCGCGGCTTGGCCGGTGCAGGGTTTGCTGCGCCATTTCCGCCCCGAGATCGAGAAGCGTATCGACCGATATACCGCGAATCCGCAAGCATTGGGCGTTTACGATCCGCCGGTGCCAGAGGCGGCGGAGTGAAAAAGATGAACGCGCTTCGTCATCTCGCCCAGCTCAATATCGGCCGCCTGCGCTATCCGACCGACGATCCGCGCATGGCCGATTTCATGAACAATCTCGATATGGTGAACGGTCTCGCCGAGCGCAGCAAAGGCTTTGTCTGGCAACTCAAGGACGACAGCGGCAACGCCACGAATTTCCGGCCATTTCCAGATCCACAGATGGCGGTCAATCTGTCGGTGTGGGAAAGCGTCGAGGCGCTCGAACGCTTCGTATGGCAGACCGTGCATAAGCGGTTCTACGGACGCCGTCCCGAATGGTTTGACAAATTGGAGGGTCCGCACTTCGTGATGTGGTGGGTGCCGGCGGGTCATCTGCCGACGCCTGCGGAGGCGAAACAGCGGCTTGAACATCTTATCGCGCATGGGCCGAGCACCCATGCGTTCGGCTGGGAAAGCGTTCCGTCGGCGCAATTGTGGAAGACCGCGCGCTGCACCGCGCCGGACGGACAAGCGGCATGAGACCAGAATGACCAAGCTCATCGTCGACGGCAAAGAGATCGACGTCCCGCCGGAATATACGCTGCTTCAGGCCTGCGAGGCCGGCGGCGCGGAGATCCCGCGCTTCTGTTTCCACGAACGGCTGTCGATCGCCGGCAATTGCCGGATGTGTCTCGTCGAACTGGTCGGCTCGCCGAAGCCGGTCGCGAGCTGCGCCTGGGGCGTGCGCGATTGCCGACCGGGGCCGAAGGGCGAGCCGCCCGAGGTCAAAACCCGCTCGCCGATGGTGCGCAAGGCGCGCGAGGGCGTGATGGAATTCCTGCTGATCAATCACCCGCTCGATTGTCCGATCTGCGACCAGGGCGGGGAATGCGACCTGCAGGATCAATCCATGGCCTATGGGGTCGATGCCAGCCGTTACCGCGAGAACAAGCGGGCGGTGGAGGACAAATATCTCGGCGCGCTGGTCAAGACCTCGATGAACCGCTGCATTCAGTGCACGCGCTGTGTGCGCTTTAGCGCGGAAGTCGCGGGCGTTCCCGAACTCGGTGCCATCGGCCGCGGCGAGGACATGGAGATCACGAGCTATCTGGAACAGGCGATGCGTTCCGAACTGCAAGGCAACGTCGTCGATCTCTGTCCGGTCGGCGCGCTCACCTCGAAACCTTACGCCTTCGCCGCGCGGCCCTGGGAACTCACCAAGACCGAATCGATCGACGTGATGGATGCGCTCGGCTGCGCCATCCGCATCGACACTCGCGGCAGTGAAGTGATGCGCATCCTGCCGCGCACCAATGACGACATCAACGAGGAGTGGATCTCCGACAAAACGCGCCACGTCGTCGATGGACTGCGCACGCAACGGCTCGATCAGCCTTACCTACGCGAGAACGGCAAGCTGCGCCCGGCGACCTGGACCGAAGCCTTCAAGGCCATAGCGGCGAAAGTGACCAAAACCAATCCGAAGCGCATGGGCGCGATCGTCGGCGATCTCGTCGCGGTTGAGGAGGTTTTCGCGCTCAAGGATTTGATGGCGCGGCTGAACGTCGCCAATCTCGATTGCCGGCAGGACGGCTCGGCGCTCGATCCGGCCTGGGGCCGCGCGACCTATCTGTTCAACTCAACTGTCGCCGGAATCGACGCGGCCGACGCGCTTCTGATCGTCGGCTCCAATCCGCGCCGGGAAGCGGCCATCCTCAACGCGCGCATCCGCAAGCGCTGGCGCGCGGGAAAATTCCCGATCGGCGTCATCGGCCCGAAGGTCGATCTCACTTACACTTACGATTATCTCGGCGCCGGGCCGGAAACGCTTGCCGCCATCACGCGGCATTCCTTCGCCGACGCGCTGCGCAAGGCGGAGCGGCCGATGCTGCTCATTGGCGCCGGCGCTTTGACGCGTGGCGACGGCGCGACCATAGCGTCGCTGGCGGCGAAAGCCGCGCTCGATCTCGGCGCGGTTAAGGACGGCTGGAACGGATATTGCGTCCTGCATAACGCCGCGTCGCGCGTCGGCGCCCTCGATGTCGGCTTCGTGCCGGGGCAGGGCGGTCTGACGGCGCGGCAGATGGCGGCTTCCGGCACGCTCGACGTGCTCTTTCTTCTCGGCGTCGACGAGATTGCCGTCGCGCCGGGTGCTTTCGTCATTTATATCGGCACGCACGGCGACCGCGGCGCGTCGCGCGCCGACGTAGTGCTGCCGGGTGCGGCCTACCCGGAAAAATCCGCGATTTACGTCAACACCGAAGGCCGCGTGCAGATGGCGACGCGCGCATCCTTCCCGCCGGGCGACGCGCGCGAAGATTGGACGATTTTGCGGGCGGCCTCGGACGTTCTCAACAACCGGCTGCCGTATGACTCGCTTACGGCGTTGCGCCAGGCGTTGTTCAAGGCGCACCCGCATCTGATGCGGATCAGTCAGGTCACCCCGGCCGACGCAGCCGCCATCCAAAAACTCGCAAGCCTCGGCGGCGCGGCGGACAGGGCGCCGTTCAGCGCCAGCGTGGAGGACTATTACTTCACCAATGCGATCGCGCGTTGTTCGGCGGTGATGGCGGAATGTTCGGCGATCGCGCTCGGGCGAACGGTCATGACGGCGGCGGAGTAGGGTATGACGATGGCCGCGTTCTGGTCCGATTACATTTGGCCGCTGGCGATCATGGTATTGGAGAGCCTTGTGCTCCTCGTCGTCCTGCTCATCGTCGTCGCCTATGTGCTTCTGGCCGACCGCAAGATCTGGGCGGCGGTGCAGATCAGGCGCGGGCCCAACGTGGTCGGACCGTGGGGCCTGTTCCAATCCTTCGCCGATCTGCTCAAGTTCGTTCTCAAAGAGCCGGTTATTCCCGCCGGCGCCAACAAGGGCGTGTTCTTACTGGCTCCGCTTGTGACCTGCGTATTGGCGCTTGCGGCATGGGCGGTGATCCCGGTCGATGCCGGTTGGGTCATCGCCAACATCAATGTCGGAATACTTTACATATTCGCCATCTCGTCGCTTGGCGTGTACGGCGTGATCATGGCCGGCTGGGCGTCGAACTCAAAATATCCGTTCCTTGCCGCGCTGCGCTCGGCGGCGCAGATGGTGTCCTACGAAGTCTCGATCGGCTTTGTCATCATCACCGTGCTGTTATGCGTTGGCTCGCTCAATCTGACGGCCATCGTCGAAGCGCAGAATACGCCGTGGGGCTTGCTGCGCTGGTACTGGCTGCCGCTGTTCCCGATGCTCGTCATCTTCTTCGTCTCGGCGCTCGCCGAGACCAACCGGCCGCCGTTCGACCTGGTCGAAGCGGAGTCGGAACTCGTCGCCGGTTTCATGGTGGAATACGGCTCGACGCCCTACATGATGTTCATGCTTGGCGAGTACGTGGCGGTTTGCACCATGTGCGCCATGGTCACCATCCTGTTCCTCGGCGGCTGGTTGCCGCCGTTCCCGGTGGCGCCGTTCACCTGGGTGCCGGGCGTGATCTGGTTCGTACTCAAGGCATTCTTCGTCTTCTTCCTGTTCGCCATGGTGAAGGCATTCGTGCCGCGCTATCGCTACGATCAGTTGATGCGGCTCGGCTGGAAGGTGTTCTTGCCGATTTCGCTGGCCATGGTCGCAATCGTGGCCGGCGTGCTGCAATTTGCCGGGTGGGCGCCGAAATGAACGGAGTACGGCATGGAATTTTCGCTGCCGGCCTGGCTCGACGGTCTTGCCGGAACGATCCTCGCGGTCGCTCTTTACGTGCCGGGAATCCGCGTTGTGGAGCGGCGGCTGCGCGCGCGTTTAGGGCCGAAGACGCTCGAGCGACGCACCGCATTCGAAGACAAGCTCTCCATCATCCGGCGGGTGATTTTGGCGCTCGATATCGCAATCCTCGCTACGCTCGGCTATTGGATCGGCAACGCCATCGGCGGCAAATGGGCGCCATGACAGCGATGAGAGGTTGATATGGGTTTGGATCAAGCCGCCCGTTCGTTGTTTCTGAAGGAATTCGCGCAGGCCCTCGTTCTGTCGATGCGCTATTTCTTTAAGCCGAAGGCGACCCTCAATTATCCGTTCGAGAAGGGCGTGCTGTCGCCGCGCTTTCGCGGCGAACACGCGCTGCGACGCTACCCGAACGGCGAAGAGCGCTGCATCGCCTGCAAATTGTGCGAAGCGATCTGTCCGGCGCAGGCGATCACCATCGAAGCGGGACCCCGGCGCAACGACGGCACGCGGCGCGCCACGCGCTACGACATCGACATGGTCAAATGCATCTATTGCGGGCTGTGCCAGGAAGCCTGCCCGGTCGATGCCATCGTGGAGGGACCGAATTTCGAGTTCGCCACCGAGACGCGCGAGGAGCTTTATTACGATAAGGAGCGGCTACTCGGCAACGGCGACCGCTGGGAGCGCGAGATCGCGAAAAGCATCGAACTCGACGCGCCCTATCGGTGAGATCGGCCTGTTATGATCATCAACGCCGTCTTCTTTTACCTGTTTGCCGGAATAACCGTGGCCTCGGCGGTGATGGTCATCGTCGCGCGCAATCCGGTGCATTCGGTGCTGTTTCTCATTCTCGCTTTCGTCAATGCGGCCGGGCTGTTCGTGCTGTTAGGCGCCGAGTTTCTGGCGATGATCTTGATTATTGTCTATGTCGGCGCGGTGGCGGTGTTGTTCCTGTTCGTCGTGATGATGCTCGACGTCGATTTTACCGAACTGCGTCGGGGCTTTCTCAATTACCTGCCGATCGGCGCCTTGATCGGAGGAATTCTCTTGGTCGAGCTGTTTTTCGTTGTCGTTTCCTGGACCATCGGGCCGCAAGTGCACGGCGCCATTACAGCGCCGATTCCACCGTCGAACGCGATCAACAACACCCAGGCGCTCGGCCTCGTGCTCTATACCCGATACTTCTATTTCTTCCAGGCGGCGGGAGTCATTCTCCTTGTCGCCATGATCGGCGCCATCGTGTTGACGCTGCAGCATAAGCCGAATGTGCGGCGCCAAAGCATCGCCAACCAGGTTGCGCGCAACCGGACGAGCGCAATCGAGGTCGTCCAGGTGAAGACGGGGCAGGGCCTATCATGAGGCAAAAGCTGTCATGACCATCGGGCTCGGCCATTATCTGTCCGTCGCGGCAATCCTGTTCACGCTCGGGATTTTCGGCATCTTTCTCAACCGCAAAAACGTCATCGTCATCCTGATGTCGATCGAGCTCATTCTGCTTGCGGTCAACATCAACCTCGTGGCGTTTTCAAGCTTTCTGGGCGACATCGTTGGTCAGGTCTATGCGCTGATCGTGCTCACGGTCGCGGCGGCGGAAGCCGCGATCGGATTGGCGATCCTGGTCGCTTATTACCGCAACCGTGGTTCGATCGCGGTCGACGACATCAATCTGATGAAGGGATAGCGGCGTGTACGAAGCCATTGTCGTCCTGCCGCTGCTCGGTGCCGTCATTGCCGGCGTCATCGCGCTCGTCGGCGCGCGCAACCGCTATCCCGGCGAGAGCCCGCTGCCGCCGCATGACGATCATGCCGCGCCGCTCGTGCCCGAAGCTCGTCCGCGCGCCGCGCCGTCCCCGGATGCGCCGCATGCCTCCCTCGCCGACACCCACGTCGAAGACCATTCCCATGATGCCGCACCCGAGCCGTCCGTCGCCGGCTCGCTCGCGGCCATGCTCGTCACCTCGACGTTCCTGGTGATCTCCTGCGTGCTGTCATGGCTGGCGTTTTTCGACGTCGGCATCGCGGGCCACGACGCGCGCGTCACGCTGTTCTCATTCGTCAGTTTCGGCGATCTGCACTCGGAATGGGCGCTGCGCATCGACTCGCTGACCGCCGTGATGTTGGTTGTGGTGACGACGATTTCGTCGCTCGTTCACATCTATTCGATCGGCTACATGGACGAGGATCCCTATAAGCCGCGTTTCTTCTCCTACCTGTCGTTCTTCACCTTTGCCATGCTGATGCTGGTGACGGCCGACAATCTCGTGCAATTGTTCTTCGGCTGGGAAGGCGTCGGGCTCGCGAGCTATCTCCTCATCGGCTTTTGGTATCACAAGCCGGAGGCCAACGCCGCCGCGATCAAGGCCTTCATCGTCAACCGCGTCGGCGACTTCGGCTTTTCGCTCGGCATTTTTGCCGTCTTCTATCTAACCGGCGCGGTCGACTTCGACACCATCTTCGCGCAGGCGCCGGCGCTGGCCGGCAAGAGCTTTCATTTCCTAAGCTGGGACGTCAACGCGCTGACTACGGTATGCCTCTTGCTGTTCATGGGTGCGATGGGAAAGTCTGCGCAGTTTCTGCTGCACACCTGGCTGCCCGACGCCATGGAGGGGCCGACCCCCGTCTCGGCGCTGATCCATGCCGCGACCATGGTGACGGCCGGCGTATTCATGGTCGCGCGGCTATCGCCGCTGTTCTCGCTGTCTCAGGACGCGTCGGCCTTCGTCATCTTCATCGGCGCGACCACTGCGATGTTCGCCGCCACGATCGGCCTAGTCCAGAACGACATCAAGCGCATCGTTGCTTACTCGACCTGCTCGCAGCTCGGCTACATGTTCGTAGCCATGGGGCTGGGCGCCTATTCGGTCGGAATGTTTCATTTGTTCACGCACGCGTTCTTTAAGGCGCTGCTGTTCCTCGGCTCGGGCTCGGTCATCCTGGCTATGCATCACGAGCAGGATATCCGCCACATGGGCGGCTTGTGGCGCAAAATCCCGTTCACCTACGGCGTCATGCTGGTCGGCACCTTGGCGCTGACCGGCTTCCCGTTCACTGCCGGCTATTTTTCCAAGGATGCGATTATCGAAGCCGCCGCCGTCGGCACCAATCCAATGGCGGGTTACGGCTACCTGATGACGGTCGCCGCCGCCGCGCTCACCTCGTTTTATTCCTGGCGTCTCATTTTCAAGACTTTCCACGGTGAGCCGCACGATCGCCATCATTACGAGGGTGCACACGAGAGCGCGAAAGTGATGCTCATTCCGCTCCTCGTCCTTGCCATCGGCTCGATTGCCGCCGGCTGGCCGTTTCTCTCGATCTTTACCGGCCAAGGCGCGGACCAATTCTTTCGCGACGCCTTGAAACTCGGCATCGCCAACACCCTGTTCGAAAATGCCGAGAAGCTGCCGCTCGTCATGTCGCTGTTGCCGACCGTAATGATGATCGTCGGATTTTTGGTGGCGTATCAATTCTATATTCGCCGGCCTGATCTGCCGGTGGCTTTGGCGCGGGATCAAAAGCTGCTCTACGAGTTCCTGCTCAACAAATGGTATTTCGACGAAATCTACGATTTCCTTTTTGTCCGCCCGGCGATTTGGCTCGGCCGCGTGTTCTGGAAGGGCGGCGATGGCTTTGTCATTGACGGCTTCGGTCCGGACGGCGTCTCCGCGCGCGTGCTCGACGTGACGAAGAACGTCGTTCGGCTGCAAACCGGCTACCTCTATCACTACGCCTTCGCCATGCTGATCGGCGTCGCCGCGCTCATCACCTGGTTCATGTTCGCGGGGCCGCACTGATGACAAGCTGGCCCATTCTTTCCGTCGTCACCTTCCTGCCGCTCGCCGGCGCGCTGTTCATCGCCTTCCTCAACGAGGATGAAGCCGGCGTGCGTAACGCGCGCTGGGCGGCGCTGTGGACGACGCTGATCACCTTCGCCATCTCGCTGATTCTGATTTGGCGCTTCGACCCGTCGACGGCGGATTTCCAGTTTCTGGAAAAGCGGCCGTGGCTCGGCGGCGCCATCACCTATTCGATGGGCGTCGACGGCATCTCGCTGCCGTTTGTGGTGCTGACCACGGCGCTGATGCCGATTTCGATCCTGGCGAGCTGGGACGCGATCCAGCGCCGCGTGCGCGAATACATGATCGCCTTTCTCGTGCTCGAAACGCTGATGGTCGGCAGCTTCTGCGCGCTCGACCTCGTGCTGTTCTATCTGTTCTTCGAGGGCGGCCTCATTCCGATGTTCCTGATCATCGGTGTCTGGGGCGGCCCGCGCCGCGTCTATGCCAGCTTGAAGTTCTTCCTCTACACTTTCCTCGGTTCCGTGCTGATGCTGCTCGCCATCATGGCGATGTACTGGCAGGCCGGAACCACCGACATTCCGACGCTGCTGCACCATCCGTTTCCGCTCGCCTTGCAGACCTGGGCGTGGCTTGCGTTCCTCGCCTCGTTCGCGGTCAAGATGCCGATGTGGCCGTTTCACACCTGGCTGCCGGACGCCCATGTCGAAGCGCCGACCGCCGGCTCGGTGATCCTTGCAGCCGTACTTCTGAAACTCGGCGGCTACGGCTTCCTGCGCTTCTCGCTGCCGATGTTTCCGGAAGCGTCGCAACATTTGGCGCCGCTGATTTACGCGCTGTCGATTGTCGCCATTATTTACACCTCGCTGGTCGCGCTGGTGCAGGAGGACGTGAAGAAGCTGATCGCCTATTCCTCGGTCGCACATATGGGCTTCGTCACCATGGGCATTTTCGCGATGACGGCGCAGGGCGTTGCCGGCGGCATTTTCCTGATGATTTCGCACGGCATCGTCTCGGCGGCTCTGTTCCTGTGCGTCGGCGTCATCTATGACCGCATGCACACGCGCGAAATCGCCGCCTATGGCGGGCTCGTCAACCGCATGCCGCTCTATGCCTTCGTCTTCATGGTGTTCACGCTGGCCAATGTCGGCCTGCCGGGTACGTCGGGCTTTGTCGGCGAGTTCTTGACGCTGATCGGCACCTTCCGGGTCAACAATTGGGTGGCGACGCTGGCGACGATCGGCACCATTCTGTCGGCCGCCTATGCGTTGTGGCTTTATCGCAAGGTCATTTTCGGCAAGCTGGAAAAGCCGAGCCTGTTCAACATCAAAGATATCGGCTGGCGCGAAATTACGATTCTCGCGCCGCTGGTGATCCTCACCATTGTGCTCGGCGTCTATCCGAAGCCCGTGCTCGATATTTCATCGGCGTCGGTGACGGCCTTGATCGATAACTACCATCATGCGCTCAGCACCGTGCAAACCGCGGCGCTGACGCGGTAACGCAAAAGGACAGCAAGGGACACCATGGACGCCACGCACCTTGCCAGGCTCATTCCGCTGCTGCCGGAAATCGTCCTCGGCTGCGGCGCCATGGCGCTATTGATGCTGGGCGTCTTTCAAGGCGGTTTGCAAGCGGGCCGATCGGAACGCCTTGTCGATTATGCCGCGATCGGCCTCTTGGCTGTCGCCGCTATTATTCTGTTGCTGTTGCCGGCCGGCACGCTGACGACGTTCGGCGGCAGCTTCATCGTCGACGACTTCGCCCGCTATTTGAAAATCCTGGCGCTGCTCGGCTCCGCCGCCGCCATTGCCATGTCGCTCGATTACGACGAGCGCGCACGCCAGCAGCGGTTCGAATACGCGGTGCTGATCCTGCTCTCCACGCTCGGCATGCTGATGCTGATATCGGCCGCCGATCTGATCGCGCTTTATCTCGGCCTCGAATTGATGAGCCTGCCGCTTTACGTCGTCGCCGCAAGCCATCGCGACAATCTGCGCTCGACCGAGGCCGGCCTGAAATATTTCGTGCTCGGCGCGCTGTCGTCGGGAATGCTGCTCTACGGCGCATCGCTGACTTACGGCTTCACCGGCACCGTGAGCTTCGCCGGCATCGCGCACGCGGCGGGGCAGGGCGGGCCGGCCGGCATTGGCTTGATTTTCGGCATCGTTTTTTTGTTCGCCGGCTTCTGCTTCAAAGTCTCGGCGGTGCCGTTCCACATGTGGACGCCGGACGTCTATGAGGGCGCGCCGACGCCGGTCACGGCGTTCTTTGCCGCCGCGCCGAAAGTCGCCGGCATCGCGATGTTCGTACGTGCCGCCGTCATGGCCTTTCCCGGCATCACTTCGGAATGGCAGCAGATCGTGGTCTTCGTCTCCATCGCGTCGATGGCGCTCGGCGCCTTCGCCGCGATCGGCCAGCGCAATATCAAGCGCCTGATGGCCTATTCGTCGATCGGCCACATGGGTTTCGCGCTGGTCGGGCTGGCCGCCGGAACGCCCGAAGGCGTCCAGGGCGTGCTCGTTTATGTCGCCATCTATATCACCATGACGCTCGGCGTTTTCGCCGTGATCCTGTCGATGCGGCGGTCCGCGGGTATGGTGGAATCGATCGACCAGCTCGCGGGATTGGCGCGCACCCATCCAGCGACGGCGTTTTTCCTGGCTATGCTGCTATTCTCGATGGCCGGCGTGCCGCCGCTCGCCGGGTTCTTCGCCAAGTTCTACGTCTTCCTCGCCGCCATCAAGGCCGGCCTTTACGTGCTTGCCGTCATCGGCGTGCTAATGAGCGTGGTCGGGGCCTATTACTATCTGGCGATCATCAAGATCATGTATTTCGACGAGCCGGTCGAAGGCTTTTACACTATGCCCTATGAATTGCGGGTCGTGCTGGCGATCTGCGGCCTGTTCAACACTCTGTTCTTTCTCTATCCGGGGCCACTCGTCGGTGTGGCGAGCGCGGCCGCGCATTCCCTGTTCTGATGCAGCTTGACCCAAGAGCGGTCGAGGCGGGCGTGCGGCTTATTGCCCTCGCCACCGTCGGCTCGACCAATAAAGAGGCCCGCATTCGCGCGTGGAAGGGCGAGCGCGCGTCGCTCTGGATCGCCGCACTGGCGCAAACCGAGGGCCGCGGCCGCATGGACCGCTCGTGGGTGTCGCCGCCGGGCAATCTCTACGCGAGTCTCCTTCTTCGCGAGCCGTCGTCCTTCGACCGCGCGCCGGAGCTCGCCTTCGTTGCGGCCCTGGCGCTGCGCGACGCCATCCTTGAGGAGGCGCCGGCGCTCGCCCACGAGCTTGCCTTCAAATGGCCGAACGATGTTTTGCTCAATGGCGAGAAGTGCGCCGGAATTCTAATCGAGGGCGAAGCCGGCCCGGCACAGGAATTGGCCATCGTCGTCGGCATTGGCGTCAATTGCGCAAGCCATCCGCCAGACGCAACATATCCTGCGACCGATCTGCGCGCCCACGGCGCCAGTATCACGCCGGAGCGGCTGTTCAAGCGGTTGTCCGCGGGGATGTGTCGGCGCATCGCGCAGTGGGATCGCGGCCGCGGCTTGGCGGCTATTCTCGACGACTGGCGCGCCGCCGCGCGCGGCATCGGCGAAGCGGTCACCGTGCGCAATGGCAGCGGCGAAAAGCACGGCCGCTTTGTCGGGCTCGATCAATCCGGTCGGCTTCTCCTCGAACTCCCCAGCGGTGATATCGAAAAAATAGCGGCGGGCGATGTTTTCCCGTTTGAGCTTCGTGTCTGAGTGATGGCGCACAACGAACTCGTTTTCGCGCCGCTCGGCGGCATCGGCGAGATCGGGATGAACCTCTCGATCTACGGCTTCGGCGACGAGCGGCGTCGGCAATGGCTCATTGTCGATTGCGGCGTGTCATTTGCGTCCGAGGAGCATTTGCCCGGCGTCGATCTCATCCTGCCGGACATCCGCTACCTGATCGAGGAGCGCAAAAATATTTTAGGCCTTGTGCTCACCCACGGACACGAAGACCATATGGGTGCGCTGATCGATCTATGGCCGCGGCTGAGGGTGCCGCTCTATGCCACGCCGTTCACGGCGGCTCTATTCGAGGCGAAGCGCGCGTCGGAGCCGGGCGCGCCGCAAATTCAAGTCAAAATCGTGCCAATGGGCGGGCGTTTGACGCTTGGCCCGTTCGCAATCGACTTCATCACTGTTGCCCACTCGATCCCGGAATCGAATGCGCTCGCCATCCGCACTCCCGCCGGCACCGTGCTGCATACCGGCGACTGGAAGATCGATCCTACGCCCCTCGTCGGCGCGCCGACCGATGCGGCGAAGCTCACCGCGCTCGGCGACGAGGGCGTGCTGGCGCTCATCGGCGATTCCACCAATGCGGTACGGGACGGGCGTTCGCCCTCGGAAGCCGATGTCGCCAAGACGCTGGCCGAACTCATCCGCACCGCCCCCCGCCGCGTCGCCGTGACGACCTTTGCCTCCCATGTCGGGCGGCTTCGCGCGGTCGCCGACGCCGCCCGCGCTGTCGAACGCGAAGTCGTACTGGTCGGCCGGGCGATGGAGCGGGTTACACAGGTCGCACGCGAAACCGGTTATCTCGACGGCGTGCAGGATTTTCGCAGCGTGGAGAGTTACGGCTACCTGCCCCCGGACAAGGTTTTGGCGGTGTGCACCGGCAGTCAGGGCGAACCGCGCGCCGCGCTGTCGCGCATCGCCCGGGACGAGCATCCGGAAGTCACGCTTGCCAAGGGCGACCGCGTGATCTTTTCGTCGCGCGCGATCCCCGGCAACGAGAAAGCCGTTGGCGAGGTCATCAATGGCTTGGTCATGCAGGGCATTGAGGTCATCACCGACCGCACCCATCTCGTTCACGTCTCCGGCCATCCGCGGCGTGACGAATTGCGCGACATGATCGGCTGGGTGCGGCCGCAAATTCTCATCCCCGCGCATGGCGAAGCCCTGCACCTTGCCGAGCACGCCGAACTCGCCCGCCGCGCCGGGGTGCCGAAAGTTCTGGTCTGCCGCAACGGCGATCTAGTTCGGCTCGCTCCGGATGGCCCGGAAATCGTCGACGAGGTTCCTTCCGGGCGGCTTTACAAAGACGGCTCGCTTCTCATCAGCGCCGAAGGCCGCACAGTGGCCGCGCGCCGCCGCCTGAGTTTTTCCGGCATGGTCTCAGTGGCGCTCGTGCTCAACGAGAAGGGCGCGCTGATGGCCGATCCCGAAGTTGAGCTCATCGGCCTGCCGGAGACCGATGCCGCAGGCGCGTCAATGAAGGAGATCGCGTATGACGCAATCGAGGAGGCATTTGAAACGCTGCCAAAACCGCGCCGCCTCGATCCTGACGCTGTAGCCGAAGCCGTGCGCCGCGGCGTGCGCGGACGGATCGCCGAGCGCTGGAACAAGAAGCCGATCTGCCATGTGCATGTGCTGACGGTATAATGGCGCGCCGGGTTTGCCGGGCCAGCAGGAGACCAAAGCCATGATCGGCAGGCTCAATCATGTGGCGATCGCGGTGCGCGATCTCGGCAAGGCGGCGGCGGTGTACCGCGACACTTTGGGCGCGGAGGTTTCGGCCGCGGTGCCGCAGCCCGACCACGGTGTGACCACAGTGTTCATCACATTGCCCAACGCCAAGATCGAGCTTTTGGAGCCGCTCGGCGAGGGCTCGCCGATCACCAAATTCCTTGAACGCAATCCAGACGGCGGCATGCACCACATCTGCTACGAAGTGGACGATATCCGCGCCGCGCGCGATGCCCTTAAAGCGGCCGGCGCGCGGGTGCTCGGCGACGGCGAGCCGAAGACCGGAGCCCATGGCAAGCCGGTGCTGTTCCTGCACCCGAAGGATTTTTCCGGCACCTTGGTCGAGCTGGAACAGGCCTAAGATGACGCTCACCACCGCTCTCGCCGCGTTCTTCCTGATCTGGTGGGTCAGCCTGTTCGCGGTCCTGCCGTGGGGCGTGCGCAGCCAGCATGAAGGCGGCGAGATGGCCCCCGGCACCGACCCGGGTGCGCCGACGAGCTTCAGCCTGGGACGGACATTGCTGTGGACGACGGCCGTGGCACTGGTGATCTATGCCGCGGGTTATGTCGTCTATGCCGAGCATCTGGTCACGCTGAGCGGCCTGATGGGTCGATTTGATTACGTGAAGTATTAACGGGAAAATCAATTACTTAAGATAAATATTTAATACCAACCTGCACAATGCCTAACTCATCGTGTCGAGCTGAACTGGTGCCAGCCATCACCAAAACATTTGTTGCTTCAATTGGATATGAATCCCAAAGTCAGGATCTGCATCGATGCCTATGAGTCACTGTCAACGAGGGTTGGTATAAGCTGATATCTCGATCAGATTAAGGCCCCAAAAGAAAAAGCAGGGCAAGAGCCCTGCCGTAAAATCCTCATCAAACCCATTTTCCCACGCTACTTTTGAGTACGCATTACAAGACGTGGCTGGCGAAGCTTTGCGCTCGCGGGTCATCCTCCCGAGACTTGGACCGCTACCCTGATCGCCGCTTTGCGGTCGCGGCGGCGGGTCACGCAGTATTCGTAATCTATCTTGGTCCCGCTGTCATCATGATACCACCGCGGGGCGCAAATTATTTCCATGGAACTTTAGATTTAGGACACAACTGACGACCTCTTGTATTTCCGGCGCCGTTACGGCTTCACTGCCGCCGCAGTTCCAGTCGCAGCTTAATGAGATTTCATGCGCCTTTCCCGCTACTTCCTGCCGATTTTGCGTGAGACGCCGAAAGAGGCGGAAATCGTGTCGCACCGCCTGATGCTCCGCGCCGGCATGATCCGGCAGGAGGCGGCCGGGATTTATGCCTTCCTGCCTTTGGGGTTCCGCGTGCTGCAAAAGATCTGCGCCATCGTCAGGCAGGAGCAGGACCGTTCGGGCGCCATCGAGCTTCTGATGCCGACCATTCAATCCGCCGACCTGTGGCGCGAGAGCGGCCGCTACGAAGCCTACGGGAAGGAAATGCTGCGCATCAAGGACCGGCACGAGCGCGACATGCTCTACGGCCCGACCAATGAGGAAATGATCACGGCGATCTTTCGCACTTATGTGCGCTCGTACAAGGATTTGCCGCTCAACCTCTACCACATCCAATGGAAGTTCCGCGACGAAGTGCGGCCACGCTTTGGGCTGATGCGCGGGCGCGAATTCCTGATGAAGGACGCCTACTCCTTCGACCTCGACTTTGCCGGCGCCAAGCTCGCCTATAACCGCATGTTCGTCGCCTATTTGCGCACCTTCGCCCGCTTAGACCTGCGCTCGATCCCGATGGTGGCGGAAAGCGGACCGATCGGCGGCAATCTGTCCCACGAATTCATCATTCTGGCCGACACCGGCGAGAGCGAGGTGTTTTGCCACCGCGACTATCTCGGCTTCGACGTTCCCGGGCCGGATGTGGATTTCGACCATGTCGGCCGACTGCAGGCGATCGTCGATAAATGGACCTCGCTCTATGCGGCGACCTCGGAGAAGCACGACCCAGCGGCATTCGCGAGCCTTCCCGCCGATAAACAGGTTTCGGCGCGCGGCATCGAAGTCGGCCATATCTTCTACTTCGGCACCAAATATTCCGAGCCGATGAAGGCTGTGGTCACCGGTCCCGACGGCGTGGACCGTCCGGTGCATATGGGATCTTACGGCATCGGGCCGAGCCGGCTCGTGGCCGCCATTATCGAGGCCTGCCACGATGACGCGGGCATCAAATGGCCGGAATCCGTCGCGCCGTTCAAGGCCATGATCCTCAATCTGAAACAGGGCGGGGCCGACACCGATCTGGCCTGCGAGCAGCTCTATGCCGCGTTGAACGGCAAGGGGGTCGACACCCTCTATCACGATCTCGATGAGCGGCCCGGGTCGAAATTCGCCGCCGCCGATCTGATCGGCATTCCTTGGCAGATCCTGGTCGGGCCGCGCAGTCTCGCCGAAGGCAAGGTCGAGGTGAAGCGGCGCGCCGACGGGCAGCGGGAACTGATGTCGCCTTCCGACGCCGTGGCGCGCCTCAGCGGATAAGCTGTGCGCGGCGGCGGTTTAACGCGAAATCGCTGGCTTGAAAGCGCCAAAATCGTGTGAAACTCGGGGTGTTCGTGGGGACCTAGACATAAATGGCCGATCCGACCGGCACCCGACCTTTTTCGGCATATGAGTGGATGCTCTCGCTGCGCTACTTACGCGCCCGGCGCAAAGAGGGATTCATCTCCGTCATCGCCGGATTCTCTTTTCTTGGCATCATGCTCGGCGTCGCCACGCTGATTATCGTCATGGCGGTGATGAACGGGTTCCGCCAGGAACTGTTGTCGAAGATATTGGGGCTCAACGGCCATTTGTTGATCCAGCCGCTGGAATCTCCGCTGACCGATTACGCCGCGGTTGCCGACCGGGTCGCAGAAGTTCCCGGCGTCTATCTCGCCGCACCGTTGGTCGAGGGACAGGCGCTGGCGTCATCGCCGTTCAATGCTTCCGGCGTCGTCGTGCGCGGCATGCGCGGCACCGACCTGATGAAGCTCAGCCAAGTTTCCAAGAACATCAAGCAAGGCACGCTCGCCGGTTTCGACGAGGGCCAAGGCATCGCGATCGGCGCGAGACTGGCCGAGCAGCTCTCGGTGCGGGCCGGCGACAATCTCACGCTGGTCGCGCCGCGCGGCGCAGTGACGCCGATGGGCACCACGCCGCGGATTAAGGCCTACAAGATCGCCGCCGTATTCGAGATCGGCATGTCCGAATACGATTCAGCCTTCGTCTTCATGCCGCTGACCGAATCGCAGGCCTATTTCAATCGCTCCGGCGACGTGACCGCGATCGAGGTCTATACCGACGACCCCGATCACATCGACAGCTTCCGCAAACTGGTCACCGATGCCGCGGGACGCCCGATCTATATGGTCGACTGGCGCCAGCGCAACGCCACCTTCTTCAATGCGCTTCAGGTCGAACGCAACGTGATGTTCCTGATCCTCACCTTGATCGTGCTTGTTGCCGCGCTCAATATCGTCTCCGGATTGATCATGCTGGTGAAGGATAAAGGCAGCGATATCGCCATCCTGCGCACGATGGGCGCGACGCAAGGGGCGATCATGCGCGTCTTTTTGATTACCGGCGCTTCGATCGGGGTGGTGGGCACCGGGGTGGGCTTCGTTATCGGCACCATCGTCTGCGCCTATATCGAGGACATCAGGCGCTTTTTGTCGTGGCTCACCAACACCGAACTGTTCTCGCCGGAGCTTTATTTCCTCTCGCAATTGCCGGCCGATATGAACGTCAAGGAGACCTCGGCGGTCGTCGTCATGGCGCTCGCTTTGTCGTTTTTGGCGACGCTCTATCCGTCGTGGCGCGCGGCACGGCTCGATCCGGTGGAAGCACTGCGCTATGAGTGATTGGGCGGAATGGACGAAACCACCACCACGATAGTCGAGGTCGCGACCTCGACCTCGACAACCGACGAGCCGCCGCTCGTCCTCCTGCACTGCATTTGCCGGCAGTTTCGGCAGGGCGATTCGACGCTCGACATTCTCCGCGGCGCCGAGCTCGCCGTGTGGGGCGGCCAGTCGGTGGCGCTGGTCGCCCCGTCGGGGGCGGGTAAATCGACGCTCTTGCACATTGCCGGTCTGCTCGAACCGCCCGACGCCGGCGAAGTTTATATCGACGCCGCCGCCACGGCGCATTTGTCCGATCTGGCGCGCACCCGGATCCGGCGCACCGAAATCGGCTTCGTCTATCAGTTTCATCATTTGCTGCCGGAATTTACCGCGCTCGAGAATGTCATTCTGCCGCAAATGATCCGCGGCCTGTCGCGCCAGGAGGCGGGCGCGCGCGGCGTTGAGCTATTGAGCTATCTGGGGCTGAAGGACCGCCTGTCGCATCGGCCGACCGAGCTGTCGGGCGGCGAACAGCAACGCGTCGCCATTGCGCGCGCGGTGGCCAATGCGCCGCGCATCCTGCTCGCCGACGAGCCGACCGGAAACCTCGACGTCCACACCGCGGGCCACGTCTTCGCCACGCTCAATCAATTGGTGCGCGCCTCGGGCCTCGCCGCCATCATCGCCACGCATAATATGGACATTGCCGCGCAGATGGATCGCCGCGTGACCATCCGCGACGGCCTGGTCGTCGAGCTGACTTGAGCTTCGTTCAGCTTTGCTTGTGGTGTCTGCGAGGCGCTCGGGCGGACGGCACATATGTATTGTTTTGATCACAGAAGCCGCCGATTCCGCTAATGTCGGCCATGCACTGTGCAAAGCTGGTAAAGCCGCAATTGGTGCCGCGGTCGCCGTCGCCCTAATAGGCGCACCATGGATAATTCTGCGCCCGCGCCGACGTGCCGATTGCCGCCGTGGCAGCGAGAAGCCCGAGGCCGAACGCCAATCCTCTCATGACGGCTTTCGTTTTGCGCGAGGCGCGGGACCGGCGGGCGGGCGGTAAGTGTTGTTCTGCTCACAGAAGCCGCCGAGCCCGCTAATGTCGGTGAGGCATTGCTGGAAGCTCGTGAAGCCGCAATTGAAACCGCCGTCCTTGCCGTTATGTGCACACCACGGATAGTTTTGCGCCTGCGCGCGCTGCCCCGATCGCAACTGTCGCGGCGAGCACGGCGAATGCGAAAAGCCATATCTTCATGACCATTCCCTTTTCCGTCCGGTCAGGACGTCTTGCGGTCTCGGTGCTTGCCGGTCCGATGCGGCGCCGGCGCCGTTGCGAGCGGAGGCTTGTACAGCGTGTTGTACGAGCAATAACCGCCGCTGCCCTGAATGGTGATCTTGCATTGCTCGGACGTGGAAAACCCGCAATTGGTGCCGGCGCCATCGGCGAAGTTCGAGCACCATGGATAGTTTTGCGCCGCCGCCTTGGTCACGATCAGTGGCATGGCCACGATAATTCCCGCGACGAGGACAGACCACATACCCGCCCCGCGGTCAGGACGTTGCATGATGCTTGCGGGCCCGCTGGCGCGACGGCGCCGGTAGCGGCGGTTGATAGCGATTGTTGGTGATGCAAAATCCACCGAGCCCGCTGACGTCCGCCATGCATTGAGCATAGGTCGAGAAGCCGCAATTCATGCTGCCGCCCATATTGCCGGTGTATTGGGCGCACCACGGATAATTTTGCGCTTCGGCAGGGCCGCAGATCGCGGCGGTGGCGAGGAGAAGCGCCAGTGTGAACAGCAACAGCTTCATGGCCGTCTCCTCAGGACAGTTTGCGAGACGAATTCTTATGCACCGGATGCGCCGGTCCGATCGGCGGCTGGTAGCGGTTATTGACGATGCAGAACGCGCCCGCGCCGCGCGCCGTCTGCATGCATTGGTCGAAACTGACGAAACCGCAGTTCATGGCGCCGCCGCCGCGGCCGACATATTGCGCGCACCAGGGATAATTTTGCGCCTCGGCGCCGTTACCAGCGGCAACCACTGCAAAAAGAATTCCGCATAGCATAAGCGACAAGCGCATGGTCATCTCCCGGCATAGGAGCAGCCCCACCCGCATTAACACCGCGATGGCTCGGTTAGTTCGCCATCGCCGGTGAACAATCAAGATTGGCTATGCGCCGCGTGCTTGGGAGCGTGGTGCGGCCGCACCACCGAGGCGGGGGCCTGATACACATTGTTGGCCATGCAAAATCCGCCGATGCCGCTGACCGTTAGCATGCACTGGTCGTAGCTGACAAAGCCGCAACTCGCCGGCGGGTCGGCTGAATTATAAATTGCGCACCACGGATAGTTTTGCGCTTCGGCGCGTTGCCCGGTCGCGACCGTGCTGGCGAGAATTGCCAATATAAACAGTGAAAGCTTCATGGCGTCCTCCTGGCTCTGCGGTAGCCCGCAGCGCATAAACACCTCGGCCACGGGATTAGTCGGCGCCAATCACGACTGCCCGTGCGAATATTGCCTGCCGCTCCGGCGAGCCGCCGGATCCGGGAGTTGGTAGAGATTATTCGGCATGCAGAAACCACCCATGCCGCGAACCGTCTGCATGCACTGCTCGGAGCTGACGAAGCCGCAATTGTGCGGGCTATCGGCCATGCTATAGATCGCGCACCACGGATAGTTTTGCGCACCCGCACGCGTGCCCAACGCCACCGTGGCTGCGACAATCGCCAGCGTTAAAAATGCAAGCCTTATCGCACTCGCCATGGCGCTCTCCCGGAATGGTGCGCGACATTAACACCGGACCGGCCGCATGAGTTCGCGATCACGGTCTTTTGCGCGCGAACGCCGCCGCAAGCAATGAGGCCGCCGGACGGCGGCCTCATGTCGTTATGCGATTGTCATGGGTCGGCATGCTACCAGCAACGCGCGCACCAGCAGCGATAAGGGCCGCAGCGACGGGTCGTTCCCGGCGGGCAATATGGACCCCAACCGCGGCAAGCCGCCGTGTGGATCGGGGTCGCGTTCTGGATTTGAGCGTGAAGACCGGCCGCGCCATGTACTTGGGTCTGCGCATTGGCCGCAATGGCCATCGTTCCCAGCATGAGCGCCGCTGCCGTTAATGTCAGCGTCAGTTTTCGCATAAAAGCCCTCCTCCATGTTTGTCGTAACCGCAGAATAGTACGTGGCAACGCGTCTCACTGCGCCCGATTTCGGGTTCTCATTTTTGCTGTCGGCGAGACAAACGCATTATACGCCCGGGCAGACTCGAGGGGAGTACCGGCCTGGTGGGGCAGATCTACGGCAGGCGTTTTAGGTAACCGAATGAGGGGTGGCCTCAACTTAGGACAGCGGTTCTGACTCATTTGTCGTCGTTGCCTCGGTCGCGGATACGCCGATCCAAAAGCCGGTGCAACGCAACGGAAAAAAACCCCGTCGCATCCGGATTGAAGGGCGCGACGGGGTCTGGAGGTTCGTGAGCCCAAGGAGAAGGGCTCCGCCTCGCGATAGCATATATTCACGATAAACGGATGCTTTTTTTTCAGCGAAGCTGCATCAATTTGCAGCCGCCACACTCGATTTGAATCGGCGCCGGCGGTGAAAATCAATCCGAGCATTCGCCGAGACCGCATCGAAGCCGCCACTTAAGGCCTAGAGCATGATCCGGAAAATGCCTGCCCTCGGACTTGATCCGAGGGTGGAAGCCGGTTTTCCGAAAAAGATCATGCTCCACCAAAATGGTAGAGCGTCAATCGATTCAACTTGAAACGATTGCGCTCTAGGGCCGCGAATGAGCAACGCGGCGGCGGCGCTCGCGTGATTTCCGTTCGCGAACGGCGTATCCGGCGCAAAAGCCAAGCGAAAAAATGAAGCCGACCAACGCAAGCACGACAAAGGTTGCTGTCATGGCTGCATCCTCGAAGCTGCTTCATACGCGATTCGGCGATCCTGGGGCGGTTTGAATAAGGCAGCGCCAAAGGCTTGCCAGTGTGGCCGCAGCGGGCATATTCTTTCAAGATGCCCGGAGGCCCACCCCGGAATTTTCGTTGCCCTGAATGCGGCGCCTTCTACAAGCTCGTGCGAGTTCCACGACTGGAAGCGGCCGAGCCGCCTTACCAGCCGATCTCCTGCGTCAATTGCGATTTTCCGTTGTCGCCAAAGGATAACGGATTCCTGCTGAAATACCTCATGGTGGGGCGTTCGAACGAGCATGGCCATGACAGCACGCCGCAAACGCCCGCGGGACTTCAACCAAGCAGTTAAGTTCGTGGCGACGCGCGTTGGCTGCCTCAGCGAAAAGCGATTGGCTTCGGCGGCCAGGCGCGATGAATTTGCGCGCGATCAACCATGAGCGATGAATAGGCGGGTGTTTTTTTATCGGTGTCCAAGAGGAACGCGTTTTTCCTGCCGTGCGGCGCGCAGTGCGCAAGATCGAAAACCGTCAAGCCATTGAACCAATGCCGCGGAATTTTTGTCAGCATCGCCGAGCCTTTATACTGCCCGGCTATGTCGACCGTCCCTTTCCGCGCGGCTTCATAAAGCGCGCGTGCCGAAGCTTTGGCTTTGTCGGGCTCCGGCCACGCGGTGCCAAATAACGAGGTGTATGAGAGATAGGTGACGGCATCGCAGAAATTCATATTCCAATTGCGTTGACTTGCCGCCTCTCGTCCTTCTCTCCACTGCCGCAAAGATCCGAAATTTATAGCGATGGCGCTCATGGCGCTCGCAATAAAGACGACCAACCAGACGCCGTCCCAGTTGATTTCGATGCTCGGCACGCGAGCGATTGCCAATAGACCGGCGAGCCCCGGATAGCCGAGCAGCTTGAGAAGACCGCCTGCGATCCCCAAAAGGGAAATCGAGCCGGTAATCGCGCAGACCGTATTGGCACTATATCTATTCATGGCCGAGCCGGTTCATGCCACGGGGTTAGGTCCAATTCGCCATGTTTTAAAAATGTCCCACCGGCCAAAGAGTTCGAAAATCGTTCCTGCGCGGTTATTGCAATTTCGTTTGGCTGCACCAAACGCTGAAAGTCTCTCCCGCTAGGGCTGCTGGCGTAACCAATCGGCTTTGGGAAATGGTTGATGTTATCGATGTACTCGACGCGTTTGAGACAAAGCGCAAGCGCCAGCCGAAAGTGACCTTTGAAATCGAGGAGTGGAAAATCGGCGGCGGCTATTATGTGCGCGCCACATTGCCGGATGGCACGGTTGAACGGATCGAAGGATTCCTAGGGAAGGCGAAGCAGAGCGGTAGATCAAGAATGAGTCTCTTGTTTGGCTGTCGTCGCACCGGACGAAGATTGCCCAATAGGCCGGGACCGGCGATCAGCGCCCTCTAAGCGCAGGGCGGCGGCAAGCCAAGTCTGTGCCATCTGGAGGAAAATCTCGCGCTCTGCTTCGGTCCGGGCCGTTTTTACCCAGCCGAGACATTCATCGGCATAAGCGCGATACTCTTTTGCTGACGACACGACACAGATCCGAAGTGCGTCGATCTACTGTCAGAAAAATAATGCCACACGCGTTACGGTCGTTCCATTAAAACTTGAATTGGCGGCACATGACCAAGATCGCATAAGCCCCGTTGTTCTTGAATCGCACCGCGGAATCCTGCCATTGGCTGCCCTTCACTATCTTCCTTCGTTCTCCAATTCCTTGGGCCGCCTAGCACTACTTTGGCAGATTTTTAGCGGCACGGGATTCCCAAATCAGTTTTTCAGTGATTCATAGACGGTCGGCTTTTGGAGGGGCCGACCATGGTGGGCACGACGTCGAATTGGGAAGACGAGCTTGGACGCTGGCTTAAGCCGTTCCTGGATCGCTTGGATCACAAAGCGCGGGTGTCGTCACCTCAAGGTGTACCCTGTCGGCGTGCAGCTGATCTGGCCCGTTGCCAAACGGGGCCGCCCGCGACGGCGGTATGTGCCAGATATTCTATCCGCACCGGCCGAAGACATGCTGGCCGCTGCCAAGTGGCAAACTGTGAGTTGGCGAACCGGGACGAAAGGCAAGCTCAAAGCCCGCTTTGCCGCCGTCCGCGTACGCACAGCCGACGGACCACCGCAGCGGATCAGGGACAAGGGCCAGCAACATCTGCCGGGCGACGAAGCCTGGCTTATCGGCGAACACCGCGCCTCTGGCGAGAAGAAATACTACCTCGCAAATCTGCCTGCCGCGACCGATCTGCGCACCTTGGCCGCCACCATCAAGGGGCGATGGATTTGTGAACAGGCCCATCAGCAGCTGAAAGAGGAACTCGGCCTCGACCACTTCGAGGGACGATCCTGGCAGGGCCTTCACCGTCATGCCCTCATGACGATGCTCGCATTCGCCTTCCTCCAGCATCGTCGCCTCAAAAAAGTGAGGCGGGAAAAAAAAATCAACGGCCCGCCGCCTCAACCAAGCTTGCCAGCCGTGCGCCACGCTATCCTCGAACTCATCGCTCGACTACAGCCGCAGCGATGCCCGCATTGCAGAAAATGGATTTGCAACGAGCGGCGACGTGAGTAAATCTGCCAAAGTAGTGCTAGGAGCGGCCCACCTTTTTATCCGCCACAATTGAAACTGACCTACCCCCCCACCCGGCGATGTTTCACTTGACTTACCCATCCGCTAGGTTTAGGGTTGTCGTCATTGGAGATTGTCATGGCGAAACCCACCGGGCTAGTTGACCTAATTGCTCAGAAGCAGCCCGAAGCATCTGCCCAAGGCGAAAGCGTAGTGCTGATTGCGCCTGTAGCCTTTGTCGGCAGTCCCGAACACTTCGGTCAAATTCGTCTAACGCTGACTTTTGAACAGGCTGAGATTTTGATGGCTCAGCTTCAGCCTGCCGCGCGAATTGCTCGCGTAAGGTCTCAGAAAAGGAACTAGTCATGGCGAAGCCCGTCCTTTCCGATCCTCGGTTTTTCAGCGAAGAAGCGGCTTTCGAGTACGTCGAAAACCAGCTTTGGCCCGAAGGTCCGGTCTGTCCGCATTGCGGAGCGTTCGGCGATAAGATCGGTCGCCTTCAAGGCGTCCATTCCAAGCCCAGCAAGAAGCATCCGCAAGGCGTTGTGCAGATCGGCTTGCGCAAGTGCTACGCCTGCCGTGGCCCGGCCTTTACCGTGCGCAAGGGCACGATTTTTGAGGATAGCCACCTTCCCCTGCGCATGTGGCTGCAAGCCATCCATCTGCTTTGCGCATCGAAGAAAGGCATTTCCACGCGGCAGCTTCAAAGGATGCTCAATTGCGGCATGAAAACCGCTTGGCACCTTGGCCATCGCATCCGCGAAATCATGAAGCCTGCGGACATGTCTGGCCCGCTCGGCGGCGAAGGAAAGATTATCGAGGCTGACGTGACCTACGTTGGCCGCAAGCCGATGACCAAAGTTGGCAAAGGTCCGGGCCACATGCGTCCGGTTCTGGCATTGGTCGAGCGTGACGGCAGCGCGCGTTCGACGCACGTACCAAGCGTTCATGCACATAATCTCGGCGCGGCGCTGGACAATCACGCTTCGCCGAAAAGCGACTTGATGACCGACGAAGCCAAAGCGTTTACCCACCTCGGTTGGAATTTCCGCTCGCACCAGACCGTCAATCACAGCAAGGACGAATACGTGCGGCGGGATGGTACTCGCGTTATCACCACTAATGCGGTTGAGGGCTTTTTCTCCATCCTCAAACGCGGCGTTTACGGCGTATACCAGCACGTCAGCGAAGCCCACTTGCAGCGTTATTTGGCCGAGTTTGATTTTCAGTACAGCAATCGCGAGAAGCTTGGCGTGAATGACGTGGTCCGCGCGGATCGCGCATTGAAAGGTGCCAAAGGTCGCCGTCTTACCTACGAAACAACTAATTTCAACGGGCGCTAAAGCCGAGCGATACATTCGGCATCGCAAGCGCCATTGGCGTTGGCATGACAAGCGGCAGCTATGGTTGCCGTTTAATAGCGGGGATGACCACTGACGGTCATCCCCGCCGTCGCTATCCTGATAGGTGCCAACCGAATCAGGAGTGCGAATTATGGCATTAACAGATGCAAAGCCCATCAAGTCACCGCTTGGAATGGCCGTCGCCAGCAACGCCCTGTTGGCCAGCCTCATCAAAGCCCTCATCGACCAAAATACCGTCACTCGGTTGCAGCTCATGCAGATCATCGCTGCCGCTAGACGTGAGGTGAACGCCAACCAGACCAGCCCCGCTCACCGGGACGCTGATTTGATCCTTGACGGACTGCAAAAACGCTTCCCGGTCGCTTAAGTATTCGGCACAAATCTTTACCCACACACGGCAGAAGTCAGGTTTTTCGTTTTCTGCGGACATGGTAGGATTCACCTCATGAAACAGAAGGCGGACCGCAAACCCGACGATCTGGCACAATACAAACGCTTCCTAGAAGCCGCGAAAAAGGCCGAGGCCGACGAAACGCGGGAAGGGGCGGATCGGGCTTTCAAGAAGATTGCCCTCCCCAAGAAGAAGGAAATGAAGGAAAATTCCCGCTAGCGATTTCTACCGCTTGCTCATGCAGCGATAGCAAAGTGTCTTGCGTCACCGGAATGCGGTGTAAGTGGCCCGGATAAGATTTTTCGGACTTAAGCGGCTTCCGTGGGACGCCAATGGGCTTTGCGCCAGTTTCTTGCCCATGAACCGAATAGGCAAAAAGATCAGCGGCCGCGAGGGGCAGGCAATCTCCCTTATCCTCGAACGTAAGGCCCGCTAGGCTTTTATTCGTCACGCCGCCTAGCCGTTTTTTGAAAAAATCATAGAGGCGGATCACATCGCCCGCATTTGGATTGCCACTCTCTAGGACCACATTTAGGCGTGGTTCGTCGTTATATTTCAGCCTACCAATTGACAGCACGCCATCGATTGCATCCGCCATGCACGCCCGAAACAGAAGCGTGTACCGAGCATCCTTTCGCGCTTTCTTCGGCCACGGCAGAGAGAGGTAGGACTGGTAGTCCTTCTCAAGCAAAATCGCGGCATAACCCATTTCCGTCGTTTCATTGATGATGTGGTGAAACTCATCCAAAAACTCTATTTTGCGGTCCACGGTCCAACCCTCAAAATCCTTGTCCGTGCGCTTCACGTCGATGGTGTGAAAAATATCGACATGAAAGCGCGCGAATAGTTTGGCCGTCCGCTTCTCGAATTTTCGCCATTGGCGAGCGTCGGCAAGAAACCCGGCTAGGACAGTGAGGTCACCCCCATGGGTGCCGCTTTCGTCCAAGTAGCTAGTCAAAATCATGAAGTGGCGCTCCGGTTCCCACCGATGCGCCAACGCAATGCAAAGCTGCCCAATCCAATCGGATTGGCGGGTGAAATGAGATTGGCGAATCGGCGCGTTCACAGGCTACCCCTAGTATGGGGTAAGTCAAGTGAAACATCGCCCCCCACCCTTGACTAGAACGTAAAGTGAACTATGTTCTTTTTTCGTTCTAGGCATGTGGGGAGGCGAACATGGTTCGTAGGGTTGCAGAAGAGGCGATGGCGCTGGCGTCATTGAGCTTGTTTTTGGCCACTTTGGCGATCTGGGCTCAGGTGCTCGGAGTGCTTTAAGCGGCGCTCGGCTGAAAGCTCGAAACTGCGGGGACAACGTCGCTGCGGGCGATCCCCACCGGCCCGAGAATCGTGCCAAACCATGGTCTGACCGCAGTCAGCGAGTGTCTTGGCCATGTCTACCGATCGCATGTCTACCGATCGCGCCGCTGATCCTCCCTTCGTTCATCTGCACGTTCATTCGTCCTATTCGCTCCTCGAAGGCGCGCTCACGGTGGCGCGGCTCGCCGAGCTTGCCAAGAATGACCGGCAGCCGGCTCTGGCGCTCACCGACACCGACAACATGTTCGGTGCGCTCGAATTCTCGGAGAAAATGGCGGCCGCCGGCATCCAGCCGATCGTCGGCTGCGCGCTCGGCGTCGACTTCGGCGATGCCGAAAACCGCACCACGCATCTCGCTCAGAACTGGCCGCGCCTTGTTCTCCTCGCCGCGAACGAGGTCGGCTATCGCAGCCTGATGCGGCTATGCTCGCGCGCCTATCTCGAGACGTCGCCGCAGGAACGCCCGCATATCAAGCTCGCCTGGCTCGACGACGGCGAGGCGAGCGGCTTGATCGCGCTCTCCGGCGGCCCGAACGGACCGCTCGACACGGCGCTCCTCGGCGGGCAAGGCGCGCTCGCGCTGACGCGCTGCGAGGAGTTGCAGCGCCGGTTCGGCGACCGCCTCTATATCGAATTGCAGCGCCACGGCATGCCGGCGGAGCGGACGGCGGAGCCCGCCTTGATCGATCTCGCTTATGCGCGCAGCATCCCGCTCGTTGCCACCAACGAGCCGTACTTTGCCACCCGGGACGATTACGAAGCTCACGATGCGCTGCTTTGCATCGCCGAAGGCAAGATGATCGCGGACGCCGATCGGCGCCAATTGACGGTCGAGCACCGCTTCAAGAGCCGCGCCGAAATGGCGGCCTTGTTCGCCGATCTGCCGGAGGCGCTGGCGGCAACCGTCGAGATCGCCGAACGTTGCGCCTTTCGCCCGCAAACCTTGGCGCCGATCCTGCCGCGCTTTTCCGCCGCGCGCGGCGAGGCCGAAGCGGACGAGGCGCAAGCGCTGCGGCAGGCCGCGCAATTGGGGTTTCAGGCGCGCCTGGCGCGCTATGGCACCGCGCAAGGTTACACGGCGGAGGACTATCGCGAGCGGCTCGACTTCGAGCTCGGCGTGATCGCGCGGATGAAATATGCCGGCTACTTCCTCATCGTCGCCGATTTCATCCAGTGGGCGAAAGCGCAAGGCATTCCGGTCGGGCCCGGCCGCGGCTCCGGCGCCGGCTCGCTGGTGGCTTACGCGCTCACCATCACCGATCTCGATCCGATCCGGTTTGGCCTGTTGTTCGAGCGTTTCCTCAACCCCGAACGCATCTCGATGCCGGACTTCGACATCGATTTCTGCCAGGACCGGCGCGACGAGGTCATCCGTTACGTGCAGGAGCGCTATGGCCGCGACCGCGTGGCCCAGATCATCACCTTCGGCACCTTGCAGGCGCGCGGCGTCCTGCGTGACGTCGGCCGCGTGCTGCAAATGCCGTACGGGCAGGTCGATAAGCTGTGCAAGCTCGTGCCGCAGAATCCGGCGAACCCGGTCACGCTCAAACGTGCGATCGAGGACGAGCCTCGCCTGCAGGCCGAGCGCGACCGCGATCCGGTGACGCGGCGCGCCTTCGACATCGCCCAAAAGCTCGAAGGCTTGCACCGTCACGCCTCGACGCATGCCGCCGGCATCGTCATCGGCGAGCGGTCATTGTCCGAACTGGTGCCGCTTTACCGCGATCCGAAATCGCTGATGCCGGTGACTCAGTTCAACATGAAATGGGTCGAGCCGGCGGGACTGGTGAAGTTCGATTTTCTCGGGCTGAAGACGCTCACCGTGCTCGACCTCGCCGTCAAGCTGGTGCGGCGGTGCAACATCGACATCGATCTCTCCAGTCTGCCGCTCGACGACGCCAAGACCTACGAAATGCTGGCGCGAGGTGAAACGGTCGGCGTGTTCCAGGTGGAAAGTCAGGGCATGCGGCGGGCGTTGGTCGACATGCGCCCCGACCGCTTTGAAGACCTGATCGTGCTGGTCGCTCTCTATCGTCCGGGGCCGATGGCGAACATCCCGACCTATTGCGCGCGAAAACTCGGCCACGAGCGCACCGACTACCTGCACCCCAAGCTGCAGCCGATCCTGCAGGCGACCTACGGCATCATCACCTACCAGGAGCAGGTCCAGCAGATTGCGCGTGACCTCGCCGGTTACAGTCTCGGCAAGGCCGACATCCTGCGCCGCGCCATGGGCAAAAAGGACAGAAAGGAGATGGCGTCGCAACGCGGCGACTTCATTTCGGGCGCCGTTGAGCGCGGCATTTCGCGCTCGGATGCCGAAGCGATTTTCGACACTTGCGCCAAGTTCGCCGAGTACGGATTCAACAAATCGCACTCGGCGCCTTATGCGCTGCTCACCTATCAGACCGCTTACATGAAGGCCAATTACCCGGTCGAGTTTCTGGCGGCTTCGATGACGCTCGATATGGGCAATACCGACAAGCTTGCGGAATTCCGCGCCGAGGCCGAGCGGCTCGGCATCAAAGTCGAGCCGCCCTCGATCAATCGCTCAGACATTGCGTTCGAGGTCGCCGGCAACACCATCTATTACGCGCTGGCCGCTTTGCGCGGCGTCGGCCGTCAGGCCGTCGAGGCTGTCATCGCCGCGCGCGGCGATCGGCCGTTTGTCGACTTGGCCGATTTCGGCGGCCGCATCAATCCGCGCGCGGTCAACAAGCGCGTCCTGGAAAGCTTGGTCGCCGCCGGCGCCTTCGACGCCGTCGAGCCGAACCGCGCCCGCGCCAATGCCGCGGTGGATGCGCTTCTCGCCACCGCGCAACGCACCCAGGACGACGCGGCGCGCGGCCAATCGGAACTGTTCGGCGGCGCAGCGGCGGCAGCGCCCATCGTGGTGGCGGCGCTCGAAGCCTGGCTGCCGGCGGAGCGGCTGCAGCGCGAATACGAGGCGGTCGGATTTTTCCTGTCCGGCCATCCGCTCGACGACTATGGCGCGGCGCTCAAGCGGCTTCGCGTGCAGTCATGGGCCGAATTCGCGCGCGCCGTCAAAAACGGGGCAGGGGCCGGGCGCGTTGCCGGAACCGTGGTGGCGCGCACCGAGCGCCGCACCCGGAGCGGCAGCAAAATGGGCATCATCGGGCTGTCCGATCCGAGCGGCCATTACGAGGCGGTGCTGTTCGCGGAGGGGCTCGCGCAATATCGCGATCTCCTTGAGCCGGGCACGGCGGTGCTTCTCTTCCTCACCGCCGAAGTTCAGGCCGACGAGGTGCGCGCGCGCATTCAATCGGTCGAGCCGCTCGACGCAGCCGCAGCCAAAATGCAGCGCGGCTTGCGTGTCTTTTTACGCGACGAGGAGCCGGTCGCCGGCGTGGCCAAGCGCCTGCAAGCGATGCAGAACGGCTCAAGCCGCAACGGCTCAGCCGAAGGCGACGGCGAAGTCAGCATGGTCCTGCTGCTGAAGAACGGCAGCGAGGTCGAGGTCAAGCTGCCCGGGCGGTTCAAGGTCTCGCCGCAGATTGCCGGCGCGATCAAGGCGGTGACCGGCGTGGTCACGGTGGAAGCGCTGTAATCGTCATTGCGAGCAAGCGCAGCATTGCGGTGGTTCGTCGGGCTCGTCTTCGTTAAGACCTTTCAATCTCAAGACTTGCAATCCCGCGATTCGATAACGACATCTTCCTCTCGCCACCCGGCGTGCGGCACAGTAAACAACCGCCGCTTCATCCCCTGTTCAATTATGGCATTCGGCGCCCGATATGCTTCGGATTGAGAATCTTGTTTTCGACGCGTGGGGCCGCCGGTTCTTCGACGGCGCCAGCGTTGCGATTCCGGCCGGCACGAAGGTCGGCTTGGTCGGGCGCAACGGCGTCGGCAAGTCGACGCTGTTCAAGCTGATCTTGGGCGATCTCGCCGCCCAAAGCGGTGAAATCCTGCTGCCGAAACGCGCCACGATCGGCGCGGTCGAACAGGAACATCCGGCGACGCCGGTGACGCTGATCGACACAATTCTCGCGGCCGACGTGCGGCGCGAGGCGCTCAACGCCGAACTGGAAACGGCACAGCCCGAAGATCTCGCCGAGATCTACCAGCGGCTGAGCGCCATCGATGCCGACCGTGCGCCGGCGCGCGCAGCGGAAATCTTGAGCGGGCTGGGTTTTTCCAACGACGATCTCGATCGGCCGATGGCGGAATTCTCCGGCGGCTGGCGCATGCGCGTGGCGCTTGCCTCGGCGCTGTTTGCGGAGCCCGATCTCCTTCTGCTTGACGAGCCCACCAACTACCTCGACCTCGAAGGCGCGCTTTGGCTCGAAGCGCGGCTGAAGAAATATGCCAATACCGCTCTGATCATCAGCCACGATCGCGAGATTCTGAACAATTCTGTCGATGCGATCCTGCACTTGAGCGGCGGCAAGCTCGATCTTTACAGCGGCGGTTACAACGACTTCGAGACGCGGCGGGCCGAAAAGTCGCGACTGCAATCGGCCACCAGAGCCAAGCAGGAAGCCGAGCGCGCGCATCTGCAGAGGTTCATCGACCGTTTTCGCGCCAAGGCAAGCAAGGCGACGCAAGCCCAGTCCCGCATCAAGCGGCTGGCCAAGCTGGAGCCGATCGCGGAAGTCGTTGAGCAGCGCGTGGCGTCCTTCACGCTGCCGTCGCCGAACCGTCCGCTGGCGCCGCCTTTGCTGCAGCTCGAAGGCGCCGCGGTCGGCTACAACGGGACCGCGGTCTTACGGAAACTCAATCTGCGGCTCGACGTCGACGATCGGATCGGGCTTCTCGGCGTCAACGGCGCGGGCAAATCGACATTCGCCAAGCTGATCGCCGGGGCGCTGCCGCTATTATCCGGACAGATGAAACGGGAAAACCGCATCAAGGTCGGCTGGTTCCACCAGCACCAGATCGAAGCGCTCGACCCGACCAATTCGCCGCTGGAGATCATCCGCCGCGAATTGCCGGACGACAGCGAATCCTCGCGGCGGTCGCGGCTGGCGCAATTCGGCCTGTCGTTCGACAAGCAGGAAACCACGGTCGCGAACCTGTCCGGCGGCGAGCGGGCGCGGCTACTGCTCAATCTCGTCGCGATGACCGCACCGCACCTCCTGATCCTCGACGAGCCGACCAATCATCTCGATATCGAGAGCCGCCGCGCGCTGCTCGATGCGCTCAACGACTATGAGGGCGCCGTCATTCTCATCACGCACGACCGCTCGCTCATCGAGCTCGTCGCCGACCGGCTGTGGCTGACCGCCGACGGCCAAATCAAGCCCTTTGCGGGCGATTTGGACGACTATGCCCGCTTCGTTCTCGATCGCGCCAGGGTGGGAGCCAGGCTGCCGTCGCAGAACGCAGAGCGGGGCGGTGTGCCGACCGCATTGGCCGACCACGTGCTGTCGACCGAGCAGAAGGCGGCCGCGGACGCGCGCTACGCGGCTAAAAAAGCCGCGCGGAAACGCCGGCGGCGCGGCTATTAAGTCGCCGGTGCCGTGTTGCGCCGGGCCGACCCACCCTATATAAGCGCGGCAACCTCACACGCGGACCTTGGCTTAGAGCCGTCCGGTGTCTGGCCAAAGGGCTTGCCCAATGGCCGGGCTCTCGGTCCGCGGCGGATCAACCGGAGAACTTATATGGCGCTGCCCGACTTCAGCATGCGCCAGCTTTTGGAAGCTGGCGTTCACTTCGGCCATCAGTCCCACCGTTGGAACCCGAAGATGTCCGAGTACATCTTCGGCACCCGCAACAACATTCACATCGTCGATCTGACGCAATCGGTGCCGATGCTGCATCGCGCTTTGCAGGCGGTCAGCGATACGGTTGCGCAAGGCGGCCGCATCCTGTTCGTCGGCACCAAGCGCCAGGCTCAAGACGGCATCGCCGAAGCCGCCAAGCGATCGGCTCAGTACTACGTCAACTCGCGCTGGCTCGGCGGCACGCTGACCAATTGGAAGACGGTGTCCAACTCGATCAAGCGGCTGCGCGCGCTCGAAGAGATGCTCTCGTCCAACGAGGGGCAGGGCTACACCAAGAAAGAGCGGCTGACGCTGCAGCGCGAACGCGACAAGCTCGACCGTTCGCTGGGCGGCATCAAGGACATGGGCGGGCTTCCGGACCTGATCTTTGTGATCGACACCAACAAGGAGGATATCGCAATCAAGGAGGCGCGCCGCCTCAACATTCCGGTCGCGGCCGTGGTCGACACCAATTGCGATCCGGACGGCATCACCTATGTCGTGCCCGGCAACGACGATGCCAGCCGGGCCATCACGCTGTATTGCGATCTCGTCGCCAAGGCCGCGATCGACGGCATTTCACGCGCGCAAGGATCGCACGGCATCGACGTCGGCGCCCAGGCCGAGCCGATCGTCGAAGAATTGCCGCCCGAGACCAACAAGCTCGGCTTCGAGCCGTTGTCCGGCCCGCGCGGCGTGGCCGACGACCTCAAGAAGCTTCCCGGCGTGTCGCCGGCAATCGAAAAGCAGCTCAACGATCTCGGCATTTTCCATTTCCAGCAGCTCGCCGAACTCTCCGCCGCCGCCGCGCACAATGTCGGCGAGGAGGTCGGACTGCCCGGCCGCGTCGAGAGTTGGGTTAGCAAAGCGAAAGAACTGACCGCCGAGGAAGTTTGAAGGCTTTAAAAATGACGACCAATATTAGCGCGGCCATGGTGAAGGAGCTCCGTGAACAGACCGGAGCCGGTATGATGGATTGCAAGGCGGCGCTTAGCGAAAGCGACGGCAATCTCGAGGCAGCGGTGGACTGGCTGCGCAAGAAGGGTTTGTCCAAGGCGGCGAAAAAGGCCGGGCGCGTCGCCGCGGAGGGTCTCGTCGGCGTCGCGGTGACGTCGACCAAGGGGGTGCTGGTCGAGGTCAATTCCGAGACTGATTTCGTCGCCCGCAACGACCTGTTTCAAGGCCTGGTCAAGATGATCGCCGACGCGGCGCTCGATGCCGGCGCCGACGTCGAGAAAATTCTCGCTGCACGCGTCGGCAATATCTCCATCGCCGATGCCATTGCCGACACCATCGCCAAGGTCGGCGAGAACATGACGCTGCGCCGTGCCGCCGAGCTTTCGGTCGGCAAAGGCGTGGTCGGCAGCTACGTGCATAATTCGGTGATCGACGGGCTCGGCCGCATCGGAGTGATCGTCACGCTGGAATCGGCGGGCAAGGGCGACGAGCTCAAGGCGTTCGGCCGCATGGTGGCGATGCACGTCGCCTCCGCCAATCCGCAGGCGGTTGATCCTTCCGGGCTCGACCCGGCCGCCGTTGAGCGCGAGAAAAACGTGCTGGCGGATAAGTTCAAGGCGCAGGGCAAGCCCGCCAACGTTATCGAGAAAATCGTCGAATCCGGGCTGAAGACTTTTTACCAGGAAGTCTGTCTGCTCGATCAAGGTTTCATCTTCGACGACAAGAAGAGCGTGGCCCAAGCCATGAAGGAGGCAGAGGCCAAAGCCGGCGCGCCGATCAAAATCACGGGCTTTAGGCGTTTCGCGCTGGGCGAAGGCATCGCGCGGCCCGGCGGTGATTTCAGCGGCGAAGTCGCCGCCCTTGCCGGTGAACATTAGCCAGCAAAAGTCTCCGTCTGCTGTTGGGTTTCTCGCGCAAATACGCTAGCCCTATGGCTCGGGAATCGGCGGCGAGGACGGGATATCCCGATGGCGAAACCGAAGTACCGGCGGGTGATCGTGAAACTCTCCGGGGAAGCGATCAGCGGCCCCGAAAAGTTCGGGATTCACCAGCCGACGATCGATCGTTTCGCCGCCGATCTGGTCGCCGCTCATAATCTCGGGATCGCGCTTGGCGTCGTGGTCGGCGGCGGCAATGTGCTGCGCGGCGCCAAGGTTTCGGAAGACGGCCTGTCGCGCCCGACCGCCGACGCCATGGGTATGCTGGCGACAGTCATGAATGCGCTGGTGCTGGAAGCTGCCATCGAACGCGCCGGGTCAAGCGCCCGCGCCATGTCGGCGCTCACCATGCCGCAGGTCTGCGAGACCTATGAGCGCCAGCGCGCGCTGCGGCATCTCGAAGACAACCGCATCATCGTTTTCGCCGGCGGTACTGGAAATCCCTATTTTACGACCGACACCACGGCGATCTTGCGGGCGGCCGAGATGGAGTGCGACGCGGTTTTCAAGGCAACCGACGTCGACGGCGTCTATACCGCCGATCCCAAGAAAGACCCCAAAGCCACCCGGTATCAGCATCTCGACCATCAGGAGGCGCTGGACCGACGTTTGAAAATCATGGATGCGACCGCGTTCGCGCTTGCCCAGGAAAACCGTATGCCTATCATCGTGTTCTCCATACGGGAGCATGGCGCGATCGAAAAGGTTCTGTGCGGAAGAGGACACTTCACCACCGTCGGTTAGCGATCGCGGAACCGGTGCCCGGAAGCCTGGGAACGTGACAGGGAGCGTGTCATGGCAACGACGACGACCTTCGACATGAACGATCTCAAGCGCCGCATGCAGGGCGCGATCGCATCGCTGAAGCAGGAACTGTCCGGTTTGCGCACCGGGCGCGCTTCGACCGCATTGCTCGACCACGTCCAGGTCGAGGCGTATGGCAGCCACATGCCGCTCAATCAGCTCGCCACGATCAGCGTGCCGGAACCGCGGTTGCTCAACGTCCAGGTTTGGGACCGCTCGATGGTGCACACCGTCGAGAAGGCGATCTCGGCCGCCAATTTGGGATTGACCCCGTCGACCGAAGGACAAGTCTTACGGCTGCGCATTCCCGAGCTCAACGAGGAGCGGCGGCGCGAAATCGTCAAACTGGCGCATAAATACGCCGAAGGCGCGCGCGTGGCGGTCCGGCACGTTCGCCGTGACGGCTTGGACCTTCTCAAGAAGCTCGAGAAAGATCACAAGATCAGCGAGGACGAGCACAACCGCCAGGCCGGCGACGTGCAGAAAGTAACGGATTCGACGATTGCCGAGGTGGAGAAAATGCTCGCCGGCAAGGAAAAGGAGATCATGACGGTGTGAGCGACGCGGCGAGCTCAAGAAACAAGGCTACGGCGCCGTTGAACGCCACGCGCGACGGCTTCGATATGCCGCGCCACGTCGCCATCATCATGGACGGCAATGGCCGCTGGGCGGCCGCGCGCGGCCTGCCGCGGGTCGAAGGTCACCGGCGCGGCGTCGATGCGCTGCGCAAGACGGTTCGCGCGGCGAGCGATCTCGGCATTGCCGTATTGACCATTTTCTCCTTCAGTTCCGAGAATTGGTCGCGCCCGCAATCGGAAATCCTCGATCTGATGTCGCTGTTGCGACGCTTCATCCGCAATGACCTTGCCGACCTGCACAAGAGCAACGTCCGGGTGCTCATCATCGGCGAGCGCGACGATCTGTCACCCGACATTCGCAGCCTCTTGGAAGAGGCGGAAGATCTGACGCGCCGCAATGACGGCCTCACGCTCGTGGTGGCGTTCAATTACGGCGCGCGCCAGGAGATCGTGCGCGCGGCGCGCCGGCTCGCCGTCGAAGTGGCGGAGGGCCGGTTGACGGCCGATGCCATCACGCCGGAACTGCTGGCGCGGCATCTCGACGCGCCCGACGTCCCCGATCCGGACGTCATCATCCGCACCAGCGGCGAGCAGCGGCTGTCCAACTTTCTGCTTTGGCAGGCTGCCTATAGCGAGTTCGTATTCGTTCCGCTCAATTGGCCCGATTTCGACCGAGCGGCGCTCGAAGGCGCCATTGCCGAGTATCGGCGGCGCGAACGCCGCTTCGGCGGCTTGATCGCCCAGACAGGATCCTAATCAAACTGAACTGGCACGACCCCGGCGCGGACGAGACCGTCGCCGCCGATGCAGGCGACGCGCGTAATTTCATGCGCCGCGTCGCCTCGGCATTGGTGCTCGCTCCGGTCGCAATCGCGGCCGCCTATGTCGGCGGGTGGCTGTTCGTTTGCCTCTGTGCCGTCGTGGCGGCGGTTGTTCTTTGCGAGTGGATGGCGCTCGTGGCCGGCGGCACCGATCCGCGGATCGTCGGGCCGGGACTGGCAGCACTCGCGATGGCGATGGCGCTCCTGGGAGAAGGACACGCCGGCGCGGCAATCGGGGCGATCGTCGTCGGGGCCATCGCAGCGGCAGGCGGCATCGCGGCGTGGCCGCGGCAATATCCCGCTGCCAAATCCGCCTTCTGGGGATCGGCCGGCGTGGTCTATGGCGGGGCCGTGCTGCTTGGCCCCGCGATCTTGCGGGCTGACCCCGAACTGGGCTTTGCGGCGCTGCTGTTCCTCTTCGCAATCGTTTGGGCAACCGACATTTTTGCTTATTTGGTGGGCCGGGCCCTGGGTGGGCGGCTGCTGTGGCCGGAATTGAGCCCGAAAAAGACCTGGTCGGGCGCAATCGGGGGGCTTATCGGGGGGGTTGTCGCCGGCACCCTGGTCGCTTATGCGAGTGCTGGAACCGGACCGCTAGCCGCCGGCGTTTTGGCATTGGTCCTTTCGATTGTTGCGCAAGGCGGTGATTTATTCGAATCCGCGGTCAAGCGGCGATTTGGCGCCAAGGACGCGAGCCACCTCATTCCAGGCCACGGAGGCGTCATGGACCGTCTGGACGGCTTCCTGGTTGCCGCTTCAGCGGCGGTGGTAATCGGCTGCATGCACCAGAACCTGGCTGCGCCGGCCCAGGGTCTCTTGGTATGGTAGGTCCATTATGGTTGCCCCAATGAAAAAGAACCGGCCGGCGGCAGCGGCGAAAATCGAGCTCGCGGCTTTACCGCGCTCGGTCACGATCCTCGGCGCCACCGGCTCGATCGGCTCGAGCACCGCCGATTTGTTGCGCCGAGATTCCAGCCGCTATCGCGTCGAGGCCGTCACCGCGCATCGCGAGGCGGCGGCGCTGGCGCGCTTGGCACGCGAGCTTGGCGCACGGTTTGCCGCCGTGGCCGATCCCGCCGCCTATGGCGAACTCAAAGCAGAACTCGCCGGCTCCGGCATCGAAGCCGCGGCGGGTGCAGCGGCCATTGTCGAGGCGGCGCAACGGCCCGCGGATTGGGTCATGGCCGCGATCACCGGAGCGGCAAGCCTCGCACCGACGCTTGCCGCCGCCGAGCGCGGTGCAATGGTCGCGCTCGCCAACAAGGAATGCCTGGTTTGCGCCGGCGCATTGTTCATGCGGCGCGCAGCTGCAATGGGCGCCACGGTGTTGCCCGTCGATTCCGAACACAACGCGATCTCCCAGGCCTTGAGCGCGGGCCGGCGCGAAGACCTGCGCCGCATCGTGCTCACCGCCTCGGGTGGGCCGTTTCGCACCTTGTCGCGCGAAGCGATCCGTAAGGTCACGCTCGAACAGGCGCTAAAGCATCCGACCTGGTCCATGGGACCGAAGGTTACGATCAATTCCGCCACGCTGATGAACAAAGGACTCGAACTGATCGAAGCGCATCACCTGTTCGCACTGGCACCCGACCAACTCGACGTCGTCGTGCATCCACAGTCCATCGTTCATGGCTTGGTGGAATTTCGCGACGGCTCGGTGATTGCACAGCTCGGCTCGCCCGACATGCGGATTCCGATCTCGCATTGCCTGGCGTGGCCGGCGCGCATGAGCACACCGGCGCCACGGCTCGATCTCGCCAAAGTGGCGACATTGACCTTCGAGGAGCCCGACCTGACCCGCTTCCCGGCGTTGGCGATTGCACGCCGGGCGCTGGTAACCGGCGGCGCGGCTCCGACCATTCTCAACGCTGCCAACGAGGTCGCAGTGCGTGAGTTCGTCGGCCGGCGCCTGGCCTTTTGCGGAATTGCGGCGCTGGTGGAGGCAACTCTCGATTTATGCGAACGCCGCGGCGAAATGGCCGAGCCGCAATCGGTCGATGAGGCGCTTGCTATTGATCATAACGCAAGAAGGTTAGCGGGCGACCTCTTGCCCGAAATTGCCGCAATGGCATCCTAGCGTTAAGAGTTGGGGACGGAATCCACCGGGGGCATTAGGCGAGCGTCATGGGGTCGTATGTGCTGTCGCATTTACATGCGCTGGGGGGCGGGGTTGTCGGCTATCTTATCCCGTTTTTGTTCGTCCTCAGCCTTGTCGTATTCTTCCACGAGCTCGGCCATTTCCTGATAGCGCGCCTCTGTGGAGTGCGGATTCTGGTATTTTCCATCGGTTTTGGCCCCGAAATCGTCGGTTTCAACGATCGCTACGGCACCCGTTGGAAAATCGCGACCATTCCGCTCGGCGGTTACGTCAAATTCCTCGGCGATGAGAATGCGGCGAGCGTGCCGGACGGACAGCGCTTGGACGCAATGAGCCCGGCTGAAAAAGCGCAGAGCTTTTTCTTCCAGCCGGTGTGGAAGCGGGCAGCCATAGTCGTCGCAGGCCCGATGGCGAATTTTGCTTTGGCTATAGCTATTTTCTCGACAATCTTCATGTTGTACGGCAAGCAGACGATGAGCGCGCGCGTGGACGCGGTTCAGCCGGACAGCCCCGCCGCCGCCGCCGGTTTCCAGCCCGGCGACCTCGTCGTTTCGATTGATGGACAGCCAATCGAGAATTTCGAGGACATGCAGCGCATCGTCAGCGATAGCGCCGGTGACTCACTTAAAATCGTAGTGGACCGAAACGGGACCAAGGTCCTGCTCATCGCAACGCCGGCGCTCAAGGAGGTCAAAGACGCTTTCGGCAATGCGCATCGGCTTGGAATTCTCGGCATCAGCCGATCGATGGCGGCCGCAGATTTGCAATTCCATCCTGTGGCGCCGCCGCAGGCCATCGTCATGGGCGTGCAGGAAACCTGGTTCGTAATCGATCGGACGCTCGGCTATATCGGCGGCGTCGTGGTCGGTCGTGAAGCGGCCGACCAGCTCGGCGGCCCGATCAGGATTGCCCAAATTTCAGGAGAGGTTGCGACGATCGGCTTTGTCGCGCTCATCCATCTTGCTGCCGTACTTTCGGTCTCCATCGGGTTGCTCAATCTGTTTCCGATTCCCTTGCTCGATGGCGGTCACCTTTTGTTCTATTCGATCGAGGCGATGAGGGGCCGCCCGCTGTCCGAACGGGCACAGGAGGTCGGCTTTCGGATTGGCCTCGCGATTGTGGTGATGTTGATGATTTTTGCAACTTTCAATGACATCGTTCACTTGAGGACATCCTAGCTTGAGCGCCAGCGAGGGGTCTTAACCGACGTGCATCGGCCGACTGGAGATGGTAGAAGTGACAGAATTTTCGACGGAAATTCGATGCTGAGTGCGAAGAACTGGGGGAGATCTAAGTAACCCGCCACTGGGGGCGGCCACCGGGGTAAAAGGGCGCTTTTCGCATGGGGATGTGTGTGCGGGTAAAACGAGGGCTTGTCGTGGCCGGCTTGCTCCTCGGGCTGGTTATTTGCGGCTTGTGGACCGGCGCGGCCGTCGCGGCGCCGCCCGACGCCGGCCCTAGCGCAAGCTCCATTGTCGTCCAAGGCAACCGCCGTATCGACGCCGATACGGTGCGCTCTTATTTTAAAGTCGCGCCGGGCGAGCGTCTCACCCCTGCCGAGATCGACGCCGGTCTCAAGGCGCTCTATGCCACCGGCCTTTTCCAAGACGTCCGCGTTTCACAATCGAGCGGCAAGCTGATCGTGACCGTGGTGGAGGCGCCGGTCATCAACAAGATCGCCTTCGAAGGCAATTACCGAATTAAAGACGAGCAACTGAAGGAAGAAATCCAGTCGAAGGAGCGCGGCTCGCTGTCGCGCCCCAAGGTGCAGGCCGACACCCAGCGCATTATCGAAATCTATCAGCGTAACGGGCGCTTCGACGTCAAGGTCGTGCCGGAAATCATCGAGCGGCCGAACGAGCGCGTCGATTTGGTTTTCCAAGTCACCGAGGGCGAGAAGACCGGCATAAAGCACGTCGTCTTCATCGGCAACCGCGCGTTCAGGGACTTCCGCCTGAAGCAGGTGATCAAGACAACGGAATCGAATTGGCTGAGCTTTCTGCAGACCACGGATGTCTACGATCCGGATCGCATCGAGGCCGATCGCGACCTGATCCGGCGCTTCTATCTTAAGCACGGCTATGCCGACGTGCAGGTCGTTTCGGCGACCGGCGAATACGATCCCGCTCTGAAGGGATTCACCGTCACCTTCACGATCGAAGAGGGACCGCTCTACCACTTCGGCAAAATCGACATTCAGTCCAACGTTCGCGATGTCGATGCGCGGTCGTTGCAGACCGATCTGCTGATGGCCACGGGTCAGATTTACAACGGCGAGGCAATCGAGAAAACCGTCGAGAATATGACCATCTCGCTGGCGCGACGCGGTTATCCGTTTGGTACGGTCCGGCCGCGCGGCGACCGCAATCCCGTCACCCGGATGATCGGCGTCGCCTTCGTGGTCGATCAGGGCCAGCGCGCGTATGTCGAGCGCATCAATGTCCGCGGCAATTATCGCACCCGCGATTACGTGATCCGGCGCGAGTTGGATATCAACGAAGGCGATCCATATAATCGCGCCTTGGTCGATCGCGCCGAGCGACGGATCAAGAATTTAAATTACTTTAAATCGGTGAAAATCACCGATGAGGTCGGATCGGCGCCCGACCGCGTGGTGATCAATATCGACGTTGTCGAGCAGCCGACCGGCGACTTCTCGGTGATGGGGGGTTATTCCACGGCCGAGGGCTGGCTGGCGGAAGTTTCGGTCCAGGAGCGCAATCTTCTCGGCACCGGGCGCTTTGCGCGAGCCGCGGCAACTTATGGCGAGTATGTTCGAAGCATCGAACTCAGTTATGCCGAACCGTATTTTCTCGACACCCGTTCCAGCATGGGCATCGATTTGTTCGCCAAGCAAACCGTTGCCAATAGCTATTTATCGTATGGCACCGAATCCTATGGCGGCACGCTCAAATGGGGTCTGCCCATTCGCGAAGACCTCTCCTTCCAATTGCGATATTCCGCTTACACGCAAAAGATCACGCTGCCGTCGTATTTGGACGACTGCAACAATCTTAATCCGGATTTCGTGACTTCATTCCCGACGCCGGCGGCAATTGCCGCGGCGGGAGCGAACGTGAATACGGCCTATCCCGGCACAAACGGTACAAATAGCTACTTTTTTAACAGCCAGAACAATCTCCAAACCAACTGCTACGTATTTGGCCAGGCATCGCTGCCGGTGCGGCTCGAGCTTGCCAACGGCAGCTATCTGACGTCGAGTTTCGGCTACGGCTTGAGCTACAACACGTTAGACAACACCAAGAATCCGACCAGCGGTATCTATATCAGCTTCGGCCAGGACTTCGCCGGCGCCGGCGGCGATGCCTCCTATATGCGCTCGACGTTTGATACGCGCGCCTATTACGAGGTCGTCACCGACCTAGTGGGCATTCTGCATCTGCAAGGCGGCGACATCGTCGGTTGGGGCAGCTGTCCGCAAGACGAATGTCCGTCGACCAGCGGTTACGTGCGCATGCTTGATGACTTCAAGATGGGGCCAAATCTCGTGCGCGGCTTTCAGCCGGCCGGCATTGGCCCGCGCGACATTACGGTCGGCACGACAAACGATAATCTCGGCGGCACTATGTATTGGGGCGCCAGCCTCGAATTTCAATATCCATTCTATTTCCTGCCCAAGGACTCGGGCTTCCGCGGCGCCATCTTCGTCGATTCCGGATCGGTGTGGGGCTACAAGGGCGAAACGCAATATCCGGCAACCGGAGAAATCAACGGCATCGTGGTTCCCACAGCGCCCGGGGCCAATCCAGCATTTGCCTGCCAATGCGGGATGCAATACGTCGACCAGCCGTACGTGCGGATGTCGGCCGGCGTCAGCGTCATCTGGGATTCTCCGTTCGGTCCGTTACGCTTCGACTTGGCCTATCCGTTCCTCAGGAAGTGGTATGACCGGACTCAAATCTTCGCCTTCGGCGGCGGAGCCCAGTTCTGATCGTCGCTAAGCTCCACGTCCGACGGCTATGCCCGACTTTGTCACACCGAATTGCGAGTTGACGACCGGCGAGATCGCCGCGCTGACGCGCTCGAAGCTGCGTGATGGCGATCCGCCGGACCGGGGCATCCGCAATATCGCTCCGCTCGACACGGCCGCTGCATGCGATCTCACCTTTCTCGACAACTCGAAATATCTCGCCGAGTTGGCCGGCACCCGCGCCGGAGCGTGCCTGATTTCGCCGCGTTTCGCCGCTTCGGCTCCACGCGGAACCGTCGTGCTGGAAATCGCGCAACCGTATCCGGCCTTTGTTTCCGTCACGCGCAAGCTGTTTGGCGCCATGCTGCGTCCGGCGTCGCTGTTCGGCGGGGGCGGGGCAGGCGCGGCGAGCGCCCAGGTGCACCCTACCGCGCGGCTTGAGGCAGGCGTCACGATCGATCCGCTCGCGGTAATCGGACCGCGCGCCGCAATCGGAGCTGGGACGTTGATCGGACCCGGCGCGGTCATCGGGCCCAATGTCTGCATCGGCCGCGACTGCGCGGTCAGCGCCCATGCTACGGTCCTGCACGCTCTGGTCGGTGACCGCGTGATCATCCACCCCGGCGTCCGCATCGGGCAGGACGGTTTCGGTTTTCTGCCGACGCCGCAGGGTCACCGGAAAATCCCGCAAACCCGCCGCGTCATCATTCAAGACGACGTCGAAATCGGCGCCAATACCACGATCGACCGGGGCGCGACCCGCGATACGGTCATCGGCGAGGGCACCAAGATCGACAATCTTGTGCAAATCGGACACAACTGCTCGATCGGACGGCATTGCCTGATCGTCTCCCAAGTCGGCATTTCGGGAAGCGTAACCGTGGGAGATTTCGCCGTGTTAGCCGGACAAGTGGGAGTTGCCGATCACGTTACGATAGGAGCGGGCGCCGTGCTGGGTGGCAAGGCCGGCGTCATGTCGGACGTACCCGCCGGTGCTCGCTGGGGCGGCTTTCCGGCCGAACCGGCACTGGAATGGAAACGCGGCGTCGCCACCGTACGTCGCCTCGCGCGCCGCGGCAGAAAGCCGGAAGGATCTGACGAATGAACGGCGAGACCATCGAAGTCGCTGACATTCGCGAAATCCTGCGCTTGCTGCCGCATCGCTATCCCTTCGTCATGATCGATCGGATTATCGACATTCGTGGCGAGGAACACGGTATCGGCATCAAGAACGTCACGGTCAACGAGCCGCAATTCCTCGGTCACTTTCCGGAAAATCCGGTCATGCCGGGCGTGCTGCTGATCGAGGGCATGGCGCAGACTGCGGGCGTGCTGTGCTTGCGCCGGATGACGCAGGCCGAGCGGCAAAAGGCGATGTTCTATTTCCTCACCATCGACAAGGCGAAATTCCGCAAACCCGCGGCGCCGGGCGATACAGTCGAATATCACGTCAACAAGATCGCGCACCGCCGCAAAATGTGGTGGTACAGAGCCGAGGCCAAAGTCGCCGATGTTCTTATCGCCGAGGCCGAGGTCGGCGCGATCATTACCGAGGCCTAAATGGCGATCGACCCGACCGCGCGCGTCGCCGACGGCGCGTGCATTGGCGAGTCCGTTGAGATTGGACCCTATTGCATCGTCGGCCCACAAGTCGAATTGCAACACGGGGTGCGGTTGCTCGCCCATGTCTACGTCACCGGAGCGACCACGATCGGCGAAGGAAGCGTCGTCTATCCGTTTTCGTCGCTCGGCACGCCGCCGCAATCGGTTCATTATCGCGGCGGCGCGACCCGCCTCATGATCGGTGCGCGCTGCGAGATGCGCGAAAGCGTCACCATGAACACTGGAACCGAGGACGGCGGCGGCATCACTCGCGTCGGCGACCGCTGCTGGTTCATGGTCGGATCGCATGTCGGACACGATTGCCAAGTCGGCAACGACGTGATGTTCGCCAACAATGTTGTGCTCGGCGGCCACGTCAGCGTCGGCGACTACACCTTCTTTGGCGGTCACGTCGCGATTCATCAATTCGTGCGCATCGGCGAGGGCGTCATGATGGCGGGCATGTCTGCGGCGCGCGACGACATCATCCCGTTCGGCTTTGCGCTCGGCCAGACCGGAGCGCTGGTTGGACTCAATGTCGTAGGTCTGCGGCGACGCGGCGCGACGCGCGCCGAACTGCATCGGTTGCGCCGCGCCTATCGTTCCTTGTTCTTTGTCGAGGGCCGCATCGCCGAACGCATCGACGCGGTCGAACGGGAATTTGCCGGCGATCCGATGGTCGGAAAGATCATTGCCTTCGTTCGCGCGGGCGGCAAACGCCCGCTGATGCGGCCGCGCGACCGACACAATGGAGCCGCGGTTGGGGAAGATGAAATCTGACGGGCCCATCCATGGTTGACCAATATGGCTGACCGGGAACTTGGACAGGATCCGCTCGCGATCATCTGCGGCGGCGGCAGTTTTCCCGGCGCCATCGCCGATGCCGTCGCGCGTCGTGGCCGGCGGCCGGTGATGTTCGGCATCAGGGGTTGGGCCGACGCCGCTGTGATCGAGCGCTATGCGCATTATTGGATCGCGATTGGGCAGGCGGGACGGTTCTTTCGTCTCGCCAAAGCGGAAAATTGCCGCGAGGTCCTGTTCATAGGCACGCTGTTGCGGCCGCCGATCACGCAATTGCGGCTCGATTGGCAGACCATCCGGTTGATGCCGCGGGTGGCCCGCGCTTTTCGCGGCGGCGACGACAAGCTTCTATCCGGCATCGCCGGCGTCGCGGAGAGCGGCGGGCTGCGTGTCGTCGGCGTCAAAGACGTGGCGCCGGAAGTCTTCGCTCCCGAGGGCGTTCTCGGCCGTCGTCAGCCGTCCGAGCGCGACAGGGCCGACATCGCGCGCGCATTGTCGGTGATCGCCGCGCTTGGGCCGTTCGATGTCGGGCAAGCCGCGGTCGTTGCCGACAATAACGTGCTCGCTATCGAAGCCGCCGATGGCACCGACAACCTCCTTAGCCGGATTGCCGAATTACGCCGGCTCGGCCGCGTCACCGCGCCGCCGGGAACCGGCGTCCTGGTGAAGGCGCCGAAACCTGGTCAGGATCACCGTTTTGATCTGCCCTCGATCGGCCCGCGAACGGTCGAGTATGTCGCCCGCGCCGGTCTTGCCGGCCTCGCCGTCGCCGCCGGCTCGACCATGATTGCGGAAGCAGACCAGGCGATCGCGGCGGCCGATCGCGAGCGGATCTTTCTTATCGGGGTTCGCGAGGATGCCGCACCGTGAACCAGGCGCCGCAGTTCTCGCCGCCGCGACCGCTTTCGATCTATATCGTTGCCGCGGAGGAATCGGGCGACGCGTTGGGCGCGGCGTTGGCACGCGCCCTCGCCGAGCATGAAGCCGGCGCGGTGAAGCTCTCCGGAATAGGCGGCCACGCCATGGCGGCCGCCGGAATTGTCAGTCCATTTGCGATCGATGAGCTTTCGATCATCGGCCTGACCGCTATCCCGCAACGGCTGCCGAGAATTTATCGGCGTATCCGCGAAACAGCGCTGGCGGTCGTCGCCGCGCGGCCGGACGCTCTCGTCATTGTCGACAGCCCGGACTTCACGCATCGGGTGGCGCGCCGGGTGCGCCGGCTTTGCCCATCGATCCCGATCCTCGATTACGTGTCGCCGTCGGTTTGGGCCTGGCGGCCCGGACGGGCGAAAGCCATGCGCGAATATGTCGATCAGCTGCTGGCGATCCTGCCGTTCGAGCCCGCCGTCCATGAGCGGCTCGGCGGCCCGGCTTGCACTTATGTCGGCCACCCGCTGGTCGAAGGCATTTCTCAGCTCCGCCCCAATGCCGACGAGGCGCGCCGCCGATTGAGCGATCCCCCGGTTATTCTGGTGTTACCGGGCAGCCGGTCGAACGAGATCCGGCGTCTCGCCGGCATTTTCGGCGATGCGGTCGAACGTCTGGCGGCCCGCATCGGGCCGATGGAGATCGTCATACCCACCGTTCCCCATGTTGCTTCGCAGCTCCGCGACGCTGTTGCCGGCTGGACCGTGACGCCGCGTATCGTCGCCGAGCCGGGCGAAAAGTGGGCCGCCTTTCGTAAGGCCCGTGCCGCGCTCGCGGCATCCGGCACGGTGACGCTGGAACTGGCGCTCGCCGGCGTGCCGATGGTCGCCGCGTACCGTCTGCATGTCGTCGAGGCGATCATTGCCCGGCTCATACGGCTGCAGGCCAAGCTGCCGAGCGTCATCCTCGCCAATCTGGTTGTCGGCGAGAACGTCGTCCCGGAGCTTCTCCAGGGGGATTGTTCGGCCGACAAGCTCGCCGCCGCGTTGCTGCCACTGCTGTCCGACACCGCGGAGCGACGGCGGCAGATCGAGGCCTATCGCCGCCTCGACGACATCATGGCGATCGGCGCGGCCGCCCCAAGCGCCATGGCCGCGGCAATTGTCCTCGATGTCGCCCGCCGCGGCCGCCCCGCCGCTCCCGCCGCGGCCCTACCATTGCACCAAGCATCCTGCTAAGCCGCACGCATCCGCTCGCCCTTACGAGTATTTCAAAGCATTTCGCGTGAGCAAGACGAAACGAACGGTTCGGAAGTCCCCGATGCGCGCCGCGATCACCGGGGTTTGCGGCTACGTGCCGCCCGACGTGCTCGGCAATGCCGAGCTCGCGGAAATGGTCGATACCAGCGATGAGTGGATCACCGAACGGACCGGCATCAAGGAACGGCGGATTCTCAAGGGCAAGGGTCTCGGCACCTCGCATATGGGGGCCGAGGCGGTGCGCGGACTTCTGAGCAAGACCAAGACCGCGCCCGACGACGTCGAGCTTCTGATCTGCGCCACCACCACGCCGGATTTCGTGTTTCCTTCGACCGCCAATCTGATCTGCGACATGTGCGGCATCCGCAATATCGGCAGCTTCGACGTGCAGGCCGCATGCTCCGGGTTCGTCTACGCGCTCACCATCGCATCGCAATTCATCGAGACCGGGAAATTCCGCAAGATCGTGGTGGTCGGCGCCGACAAAATGTCGGCGATCATCGATTACACCGACCGCGCTACCTGCGTGCTGTTCGGCGACGGCGCCGGCGCGGTGTTGCTCGAGCCAAGCCGGAAATTCGGCATCGTCGACACGCTGATCCGTTCCGACGGCTCCGGCATGCCGCATTTGCATCAAAAGGCGGGCGGCAGCCGCATGCCGCCGACCGCGGAGACCGTGGCCAAGCGTCTGCATTACGTCCATCAGGAAGGCGCTGCCGTTTATAAATTCGCAGTCGCCCGCATGGCGGAAGTCGCGACCGAACTGATGACCCGCAATCGCCTGACCAGCGACAAGATCGACTGGCTGGTGCCGCATCAAGCCAATCGGCGCATCATCGAGGCCACCGCCGAGCGCATGAAGCTCGACCCGAAACAGGTGATGATCACCATCAACAAATACGGCAATACGACTGCAGCGACGATCCCGCTGTGCCTGTGGGACTATGAGAGCATGCTCAAGGAAGGCGACCGGCTGATCCTGGTCGCTTTCGGCGGCGGCTTCACCTGGGGCGGCGTTTATCTCGCCTGGGCGTATGATCCGCGCTAAAACAACGAGCGGAATCGCGAGTAGCGGATAGGGACCGCTCAACCCGGTTATTCGCGCATCTCACTTCCGCTTCGACATTGGCTCATAGTCGCGCGGTTTCGCTCCGGTATAGAGCTGGCGGGGGCGGCCGAGTTTTTGGTGCGGATCCTCGATCATCTCCTTCCACTGCGCGATCCAGCCGACGGTGCGAGCGAGCGCAAACAGCACCGTGAACATGGTGGTGGGGAAGCCCATGGCGCGCAGCGTAATGCCGGAATAGAAATCGACGTTGGGATAAAGCTTCTTCTCGATGAAATAGTCGTCGTGCAGCGCGATCTTCTCGAGCTCCATGGCCACGTCCAAGAGCGGGTCCTTGACGCCGAGTTCGTTTAAGACCTCGTAACAGGTCTTCTGCATGATTTTTGCGCGGGGATCGTAGTTCTTGTAGACGCGGTGGCCGAAGCCCATCAGGCGGAACGAATCCTTCGGGTCCTTCGAGCGTTTGATGTATTCCGGGATGCGATCGACGCTGCCGATCTCGCCCAGCATTTTTAACGCCGCCTCGTTGGCGCCGCCATGCGCGGGACCCCACAGACAGGCGATGCCAGCGGCGATGCAGGCGAAGGGATTGGCGCCCGTCGAACCCGCCAACCGAACGGTCGAGGTCGAAGCGTTCTGCTCGTGATCGGCGTGCAGGGTGAAAATCCGGTCCATGGCGCGGGCGAGCACAGGATTGGCCTTGTATTCCTCGCACGGCACCGCAAAACACATCCGCAGGAAGTTCGACGCATAATTGAGCTTGTTGTCCGGATACATGAACGGCTGGCCGACCGAATATTTGTAGGCCATCGCGGCCAGTGTCGGCATTTTGGCGATCATGCGGATCGAGGCGATCATGCGCTGGGTCGGATCGGTGATGTCGGTGGAGTCGTGATAGAACGCCGACAGCGCGCCGACCGAACCGACCATCACCGCCATAGGATGGGCATCGCGCCGGAAGCCCTGGAAGAACCTGCTCATCTGCTCATGGACCATGGTGTGATGGACCACGCGATCGACGAAGTCGGCCTTTTGGCTGGCGGTCGGCAGCTCGCCGTAAAGCAAGAGGTAGCAGGTCTCGAGAAAGTCGCCGTGTTCGGCGAGGTCGGCGATCGGATAGCCGCGATAGAGCAGCACGCCTTCGTCGCCGTCGATAAAGGTGATCTTGGACTCGCAGCTCGCGGTCGATGTGAAGCCCGGGTCGTAGGTGAACATGCCGGTTTCGGAATAGAGCTTGCTGACGTCGATCACCTCCGGGCCGATCGATCCGTCGTAGATGGGAAAGTTGTAGCTCTTGTCGCCGACTTTCAGCGTGCCGGTTTTAATGTTGGCGCCGGTCTTCGCGTCCATGATCGTACCCTCGTGTGACAGCCGGAAAGCCGGACCGCGCGTGACCTATTCGCCGACGCGGCTCGGGCGGCGTGTTCGACCCGGTTTATTGGGGTAGCGCAACGCCGTGTGCACTGCAAGATAATAGCCCGTGAATTGGGCGGAAGGGAGCATCAGGGCAAATTTTGTGCAACCGAGATAAGGGGACTCACCCGACTTGCGGCTGAACGCCATGGTGTTTCATCTGGTCGGCGAGGCGTCCCAAACTTTCTGCCTTACCGAGCACCGCCAGGACCTCAAAAATTCCAGGTGAAGTGGTGCGGCCGGTCAACGCGGCGCGCAGCGGCTGCGCCACGGCGCCAAGCTTGACGCCCTTCCGTTCGGCGAAGCCGCGCACCGCGCGTTCGGTCGCCTCTGCCGTCCACGGCTCGACCTCGGCGAGTTGTGCTGCGATCTCGGCCAACAGCGGCGGAGCATCCGCGGTAAGGATTGCCGCCGCTTTATCGTCCAAGGGGATCGGGCGATCGGCCAGGAGAAATTGAGCGCCGTCAATAATATCGAGCAGCGTCTTGGCGCGTTCCTTTAAGCTTGGCATGGCCGTCAGAAGTTGCTGCCGCAAGGCTGGCGTCAGCTTCGCCGCCAGGGCCTCGCCGTCGGCAAGATACGGCAACAGCCGATCGATCGCGGCGAGGAGGTTGGCGTCGGCGCTGTTGCGGATGTAATGCCCGTCGAGATTTTCAAGCTTAGCGAAATCGAACCGCGCCGGCGCACGGCCGGTCTGCGGCAGGTCGAATGCAGCGATCATTTCCTCCGTCGAGAAAAATTCCTGATCGCCATGGCTCCAGCCGAGCCGCACCAGGTAATTGCGCAGCGCCGTCGGCAGATACCCCATGGCGCGATAGGCATCGACGCCGAGCGCGCCGTGGCGCTTGGAAAGCTTCGAACCGTCCGGCCCGTGAATGAGCGGAATATGCGCCATCACCGGCACCGGCCAGCGCAGCGCATCGTAAATCTGCTTCTGCCGCGCCGCATTGGTCAGGTGGTCGTCGCCGCGAATGACATGGGTGACGGCCATGTCATGATCGTCGACCACGACGGCGAGCATGTAGGTCGGCGTGCCGTCGGAGCGTAACAACACGAGGTCGTCGAGGTTCTCGTTCTGCCAGACCACGCGGCCCTGGACCTGATCCTCGATGACGGTCTCGCCGGTGAGCGGCGCCTTGAGTCGGATGGTCGGCTTCACTCCGGGCGGCGCGTCGGCCGGGTCGCGATCGCGCCAGCGGCCGTCATAGAGTTTGGCGCGGCCTTCGGCGCGCGCGGCCTCGCGCATTTGCGCCAATTCTTCCGGACTCGCATAGCAGTAATAGGCGTTGCCGGCCGCCAGCAGCGCCTCCGCCACTTCGCGGTGCCGCGCGTGGCGCGCAAACTGATAAATAGCGTCGCCGTCCCATGCGATGCCGAGCCACGTGAGACCGTCGAGAATGGCGTCGATGGCGGCCTGCGTCGAGCGCTCGCGGTCGGTGTCCTCGATCCGCAGCAGCATTTTTCCGCCCCGTCCGCGGGCGTAGAGCCAATTGAACAATGCGGTGCGGGCCCCGCCGATATGGAGGAAGCCGGTGGGCGAGGGGGCAAAACGAGTGACGACGGTCATGTCGAGCGCCGTTTAGCATAGTCGGCAGCGAATGGAAGCAAGGATCGCGCGCAGCGCAGTCACGATCGCGCCGCGGCAGCGAAATGACGCTTAGACTAGGGCCACGGACTCATGCACTGCAACAATGTTCGTCGCTCGCTTACTTATCCTGGTTGAAAGCCTTTCGCACTGAACACCGGCGCAGCGACTGGCCCGGTGAGAACTGGATAAGCGACTTTGCCGCGTCCGGGACCTTGCTGCCTGCCCTATTCCAGCGGTAAGGAGTGTCGTGCTGGCGAACTCCCCCGGCAGCGGGCCGAGCACTTGTGCGCCCGCCACCGGCACGATCTCCGAGGTCTGTCCGACACCGATCTCGGCTTCGCCTTTGGCGACGAGGTCGGCGGCCTGGGCGCCCGGCACCAGGATGGTCTTCGATTTTAATTGTTCGGCGAGTCCAAGTCCGTCTACGACACGCGCGAAATAGACCCCGCTGGCACTTTTGCCGGGTCAGCATAGACGATTGATTTGGCAGCGAGCAGCGTGCGCATTAGCGCGTCGGAGTACCTGCTATATTTGCAACGCTGCCGGGCGCGAACTTGTCCTGCTTCTGGAGTTCATCCATGACCGGCCGAGACCGGATAATCACTTCGCGGCGGTTTCGCCCTCCCGCATGCGCTTCCTGATATCGGTGATAAGGCTGTAGCCGATGTTAGCTTGTTTCCAGTTGCCTGCTCGAACTTCGGAGGAAGGTCGTTTAACGCCGAGTCTGCAACGGCTCCTTGGGTTGCTGCGATCGAAGACGATAGCAATCCTCCTGCCACTGCCAGAGCAATCTTTTTGCAAATGATCGTTCAGTCACGGTCATTTCCTCCCGTGAGGTAGAGCCGATGGGTTCTACGCCGACAACAATGTCGTGCCTCAGTATGAAATCCAAAACCGGTTAGCCGCGTATTGTCGCGCATGCATCAGCCGCTTCTGCAGTTACCCCGAGAGCTGACATTCACTTGTTAGGAGCGCGAAGATTTCGAAAATTCGACAAAATGTCGCCCGTGCATAGTAACGCCGTCGTAGCGACTGTGCCGAATTGAGGGCCGACAGCGTCGTATTGTTGGCACCATTTGCCCACACAATTGGGGGCTTGGCGGCGCCGCGTAGCTCCGGGGTTTGCAGTCGTCGGAAAAATTAGTTGTCGGTAAAATTCAGAGGGCGACAATGAACGGAATTAGCATCACTGTCAGCGGCAATATCGTAGTACCGACAAATGGCGTGACGGTCTTGGAGACCGTTGTCGGCGCCTTTACCACCGTCGACATTAAAATTTACGCTGGTGCGTCGATCTTCGTCGGCGGCGATGGCATCCAGGTCGGTGAGACTGTTTCCGATCCTACGTCAACCGCCGTCATTACGCTGGAAAATTCCGGCCTCATCGAAACCACCGGAACTGGGCAGGGTGTCGATTGCAGTGAACTCATTTCGCCATTTCAGAGCATCACCATCACCAATGGGGCGACCGGCACGATCCAGGCGGCGGACGCCGATGCGATCCTGACCGGCGAGAACGGACGCCGATGCGATCCTGACTGGCGAGAACGAGACCATCGATAATTACGGACAAATCATCGCGCTCGGCGTCCCTAACAACGGCATCGACTTCCAGGACACCAGCAACGGCGCCGTGAACAACTTCGCCGGCGCCGTCATCGAGGGCGCCGAGAACGGTATCTTCGGCAAGCAGCCGATCACGGTGGCCAATGCCGGCCTGATCGAAGGCAATGCCGGGTCCGGCATCGACATGGAAGCGGCAAGCACGACGACCACCTTCATCGACAATAGCGGCGCGATCATCGGCAATTCGACGGGCCCCGGGCCGATCGGCATCGGCGTCAACGTCGACGGACTGGCCCAGCTCGACAATTCCGGACTGATTCAGGCCGTCACCAACAATCCAAACCAGGCGGCCGTCTCGGCCGGCGGTGGCGAGATCGACAACCTAGTCGGCGGCACGATTACCAGCTCCGAGGCGGCGATCATCGTCGACGGCGGTAACACATTCACCAATATGCTGCTCAACACCTTCGCCGCCGTGACCATCGACAATGGCGGCACCATCCAAGGCGACAACGGCGAAGCCATCCTCATTGTGGGCGACTTCGACAATATGATCGACAATGCCGGCGCCATCATTGATGCCGGCAATGGCAACGACATCATCAATGGTGGCGCGGGCAACGACACCCTGACCGCTGGTAACGGCAACGACACGTTTGTGTTTGGCGCCGGCTTCGGCAACGACACGGTCACCGATTTCCACAGCGGCGACCATATCGAGTTCGAGAATCATCTGTTTGCGAATTTCGCCGCCGTCCAGGCGGCGAGCAGCCAAACCGGCGCCGATGTCGTCATCACGCTGGATGCCACCGACACGGTCACGCTACAACACACGACGCTGGCCAGCTTGCATGCATCGGACTTCCTTTTGAGTTGACGAGGCGAACGTAATAAGTCGCCCGGATTTCGCTTCGCGCAATCCGGGCTACGCGCGCTGCCGCATGCCTGTTACAATCCGTCCGGACATCCACGGAGCCGTGCCATGACCATTCGACGCGCGGCCTGCAGCTGCGGGCAGCTCTCTGTGACGACCGAAGGCGAACCGTCGCGCATCTCCATGTGCCACTGCCTTGAGTGCCAGCGCCGAACCGGAGCCGTGATCAGTAACCAGGCGCGCTTTCGCCGCGAGCAGGTCACGCCCTCCGGTCAAGCTGCGGTTTGGACGCGAACAGCCGAAAGCGGCAACGCCGTGACCTTTCATTTCTGTCCGACGTGCGGCTCCACCGTCTACTGGGAGAGTGAGGGCTTTCCAGGACTTGTCGCCGTCGCGATCGGCAACTTTGCCGACCCGGCTTTCCCCGCTCCGGCCATCGCGGTGTGGGAGGAGTTGCGCCATCCCTGGGTCTCCTTGCCACCCGACACGCCGCCCAAGCGCATGGCGAAGCAGGGCTAACAAGCAAGCCTGCCTGCGTGCAGCGAAATGCCGGCCGGGCAAGGGCCCCTCACCCGTCTCGCTCACTGCGTTCGCTCGGCACCCTCTCCCGCAAGGGGAAGGGGAAGCGGGCTTGACCGCAAGGGACAACTTGTCCAATCGGAGGGCCGTTACGACCTATGCCTTAGAATCGGACGCGGCGCGGGCTAAGCGGCACCCCGCCAAAGGGAAGATCGATGTCGGTTGCCGAAACCATCACGCGCGAAGCGGGCCAGGATTTCATCCGCGACATCGTGCGCGCCGATCTCGCTTCGGGCCGGCACAAGACGGTGGTGACACGCTTTCCGCCGGAGCCGAACGGCTATCTGCATATCGGTCACGCCAAGTCGATCTGCCTGAATTTCGGCATCGCCGAGGAATTCGGCGGCCACTGCAATTTGCGCTACGACGACACCAATCCGACCAAGGAAGATCAGGAATATATCGACGCGATCGAGGCCGACGTGCGCTGGCTCGGCTTCGACTGGGGTAAGAACCTTTATCACGCGTCGGATTATTTCGAGCGGCTCTACGAATGGGCGGAATTCCTGATCCGCGCCGGCAAGGCCTATGTCGACGATCAAAGCCAGGACGAGATGCGCGCCGCGCGCGGCACGCTGACCGAGCCGGGCAACAACAGCCCGTTCCGCGACCGCTCCGTCGACGAAAACCTCGATCTGTTCCGCCGCATGCGCGCCGGTGAATTACCGAACGGCGCGCGGGTGTTGCGCGCCAAGATCGACATGGCGTCCGGCAACATCAATCTGCGCGACCCGGTGCTTTATCGCATCCTGCATGCGGTGCATCCTCGCACCGGCGGCACGTGGTGCATCTATCCGAGCTACGATTTCGCCCACGGCCAGTCCGACGCGATCGAGGGCATCACCCACTCGATCTGCACGCTCGAATTCGAGGATCACCGGCCGCTCTACGATTGGTTCCTGGACAACCTGCCGGTGCCCTCGCATCCGCACCAGTACGAATTCGCCAGGCTCAATCTGACCTACACCGTGCTGTCGAAGCGCGTGCTCACCGAACTCGTGCGCGGCGGCTTTGTCGCCGGCTGGGACGATCCGCGCATGCCGACGCTTGCCGGTTTACGGCGGCGCGGCGTGCCACCCGAGGCGATCCGCGATTTCGTCAAGCGCATCGGCGTCGCCAAGGCCAATAGCGTGGTCGACGTCGCGATGCTGGAATTTTCCATTCGCGAGCATCTCAACAAGACCGCGGAGCGCCGCATGGCGGTGTTGCGTCCGCTCAAGGTCGTGATCGAGAACTATCTCGAAGGCAAAAGCGAAGAGGTCGAGGCCGTCAATCATCCGGAAAATCCGGCGCTGGGCACGCGACGGCTCAAATTCGGCCGCGAGCTTTTCATCGAGCGCGACGACTTCATGGAAAATCCGCCGAAGAAATTCTTCCGGCTGTCGCCCGGCACGGAGGTGCGCCTGCGCTACGCCTATTTCATCACCTGCCGCGAAGTCGTGAAAAACGCCGCCGGCGAAGTGGTCGAGCTGCGCTGCAGCTACGATCCCGCGACCAGGGGCGGCAATGCGCCCGACGGCCGCAAGGTCAAGGCGACGATGCATTGGGTGTCGGCGCAAGACAGCGCCGCCGCCGAGGTGCGGCTCTACCATCCGCTGTTCACGCGGCCCGATCCGGATCCGACCCATTTCGAGTCGCAGCTCAATCCGACTTCGCTCGAAGTTCTCGCCGATGCCCGCGTCGAGCCGGCACTGGCGGCAACAAATTCCCAGTCTCCTGTGCAGTTCGAGCGGCTGGGCTATTTCTGCCCCGATCCGGATTCGACGCCGGGGCGGCTCGTGTTCAATCGCACGGTCGGCTTGCGCGACAGCTGGGCGAAGGTCTCAGCCGGCGGTTAAGCTTCGTTGCACTTGTGCACACACGCCCTCGCCACGGCGTACACGCTCCGCCCGGTTGCGCCGCACAGGTGATCGGCCGCCATATCTGGTACGACCGCGGCGCGCTGGCGCTGCGCCGTGATGGTACGGGCTTCGCCATCGAATCCGCGCGGCCGAAAAATTTTGACCGGCCCTGGGCGCCGGCCTGGCCGGCGCGCCCGTCCGATGCCGCGGCCGCAAATTCAGCTGACGTGTCCAATCGCGCGGCGCCGGGCGATGCGACGCCACAGCAGGACGACATCGAAGCGGATCAGTAGTTCTTTCCGCGCATTGACCGGCACAATGGCGAGCGCTCGAAATCCCTCTCCCCTTGCGGGAGACGGCGGTGGATTCATATCGTGTGCAGCATTCCGATCATCGGTTACATTTATAGTCCGTTTGAACTCAAGTGACGGGCGAGCGACAGCACCCGTGAAGAAAGCGACACCGGCATGAAGAAGACGAAGAGCGGCGCGAAGGAAGGGAAGGGCGGAGACTCTCCCTCCCGGCTGATCGATGCGCGGATCAAGGAGCTCGGCGATTGGCGGGGCGAGATGCTCGCCCGGGTGCGAAATCTCATCAAGGAAGCCTGCCCCGACGTGGTCGAAGAGTGGAAGTGGCGCGGGGTTCCGGTGTGGGAGCACGCCGGAATCATCTGCACCGGCGAGACCTACAAGGCTGTCGTCAAGCTGACCTTCGCCAAGGGTGCTGCATTGGCTGACCCGTCAGTCCTGTTCAACTCCAGCCTCGAAGGCAATGTGAGACGCGCCATCGATATCCGCGAGGGCGACAAGATAGACGAGAAGGCGATGAAGGCGCTCATTCGCGCCGCCGTCGATTTCAATCAGAGCAAATCGAAAAAGAAGGCCCGTTAGTACCTTCGGAACAAACCCACGAGCTTGGCCTGAATGCGCACCCGATTGGGCGGCAGAATGCGCACCTCATAAGCAGTGTTGGCAGGCTCCAGCGCGATCGAGGCGCCGCGGCGGCGGAAGCGTTTCAGCGTCGCCTCCTCGTCGTCGATGAGCGCGACGACGATGTCGCCGGTATCGGCGGCGTCGGTACGTTTGAGCAGCGCCATATCGCCGTCGAGAATGCCGGCTTCGATCATGGAATCGCCGCGCACTTCCAGCGCGAAATGCTCGCCCGTGGTAAGAAGATCGGGCGGCATGTTGATGGTATGGCTGCGCGTCTGGATCGCTTCGATCGGCGTGCCGGCGGCGATGCGACCCATCACCGGCACGGCGACCGGACGGCCGCCTTCGTCTTCGGAAGCGGCACGGACGCGGCCGAGATTGCCTTCGATCACGCTCGGGGTGAAGCCGCGGCTGCGGCCCGAAGCCATGCCGTGGGCGACCAATTCCGGCAGTTTGATCACCTCGATGGCGCGCGCCCGATTGGGCAGGCGGCGGATGAAGCCGCGCTCCTCGAGCGCGGTAATGAGCCGATGGATGCCCGACTTGGAGCGCAAGTCGAGCGCATCCTTCATCTCATCGAAGGATGGAGGAACGCCCGCTTCTTTGAGGCGCTCATGGATAAACCGCAAGAGTTCGGCTTGCTTGCGTGTGAGCATCGGCGCTCCTCCTTCTGCCGGCAGATTCCCATTCGCGGGTGCCTGCGGTCGAAACAAATCATGAACGGACACTATCCGTTCCATATGTGTTCCGCAACCATTTAATTTGAAGTGAAGAAAACGGAGGTCGGCACCAACGGCCGCTTAACGCTCGAATTTAACGATCGTGCACGGGCTGCCGGCTTTCGTCGCCGGCGCGTAAGGCTCTCGGATGACGAGACAATTAGCCTTCGACAGCGGCGCCATCATGGAACTGTCCTGCACCGCGAAGGGCGTGGCGATGACGCCTTCGGAACCGGCTTTGAGCGTGGCGCGCAGATAATCCGCTCGCTCGTCGTTTTCGGGAAGATCGACGCCGAGCACCGCCAATTCGGTGGGCGTGGTCAGATCGCTGCGCCCGCTCATGCGCCGGATGAGCGGCACCAGGAACAGAAAGGCGCAGACATAGGACGACACCGGATTGCCGGGCAGGCCGAGCACATGCATCGCGCCGAGCCGCCCATGCATCAGCGGCCGCCCGGGCCGCATCGCAACCTTCCAGAACGACAGATCCATGCCTTCTTTGGCGAACGCTTGGCGCACCAGATCGTATTCGCCGACCGAAGCGCCGCCGGTGGTCACCAGAATGTCCGCTGGAATGTCGCGGGCGTCGCGAATGGCGGTGACGGTCGCCTGCAGCGTGTCATGGACAACGCCGAGATCGGTCACTTCGGCGCCTTCTTCGCGCGCCAGTGCGGCGAGCGAAAAGCCGTTCGAATAGACGATTTGCCCGGGCCCGGGCTCCCGTCCTGGCGGCACCAGTTCGTCGCCGGTCCCGAACATGGCGATGCGCGGCCGCCGATAAACCGGCACCAGCGGGTGGTTCATGCCGGCCGCGAGCGCGAGATCGCGCGCGGTGAGGCGATGACCTCTGACCAGCAGCTTCTCGCCTTCGCGAAAATCGAGGCCCTTCGGGCGGACATTGCGGCCCTTGGCCGCCGGTTTCTGCACCTCGACATTGTCGCCGTCGCGCGTCGTCACTTCCTGGATCACCACGGTATCGGCGCCGTCCGGCACAAAGCCGCCGGTGAAAATGCGCGCCGCTTGTCCGGGACCGACCGCGGCGGTGAATGGCCGGCCGGCCGCGACCTCTCCGATGACCTTCAAGCGCACCGGCGCCTTGGCCACGTCCGCCGCGCGCACCGCGTAACCGTCCATCGCCGAGACGTCCGCCGGCGGCTGGGTGCGCAAGGCCTTTAGGTCGAAAGCCAGCACGGCGCCGTCGGCCTCGGTTAGCAGCACCTCGTCGACTTCCAGCGGACTTGCGTGCGCGAGCACCCGTTGCAGCGCCTCGGCGACCGAAATCAACGCCACGACATCACTCCCGTTTCAGCTCAATTAGCCCTTGGCGCGATAGTGACCGGAGTGGCCGCCGCGCTTCTCGATGAGCCGGATGCCTTCGATGCGCATGCCGCGTTCGACCGCTTTGACCATGTCATAGACGGTCAGGCAGGCAACCGAAACCGCGGTGAGCGCCTCCATTTCGACGCCGGTTTGGCCTGCGACTTTGACCCGCGCCCTCACGACAATACCGGGCAGCGTGGCATCGGGCACGACGTCGACTTCGATTTGCGACAGCAGCAGAGGATGACAGAGCGGGATCAATTCGTGGGTCCGCTTGGCAGCCTGGATGCCGGCGATGCGCGCCGCGCCAAGAACGTCGCCCTTTTTCGCATCGCCCTTGCGCACGATCTCAAGCGTCTTCGGCGCCATCACGACGCGGCCCTCGGCCACCGCCATGCGTTCAGTTCTGGGTTTTGCGGAAACGTCCACCATGCGGGCTTCGCCGCGGCCGCTCAGATGGGTGAGTTTCTTTGCGCGCCGCGGCACGGCCGTTACCGCAATACCCGCTCGCTGCGCCCACCCCGGCTTGCGGGGGTGGGAAGGGCGGGGGCTTGACGCGCCAGGAGCGCGCGCGTCGCGGCGGCAACGTCGTCCTGCCGCATCAGGCTTTCGCCGACGAGAAACGTTGCAATGCCGGCCCTTGCGAGCCGGGCCAGATCGGCCGGACTAAAAATGCCGCTCTCGCCGACGACAATGCGACCGGGGGGAACCAAGCGCGCCAGCCGCTCGCTGGTGGCAAGCGTCGTCACGAAGCTTTTGAGGTCGCGGTTATTGACGCCGATGAGTTGCGATTTCAGGCGAAGCGCCCGTTCCAACTCCTTCTCGTCATGGACTTCCAGAAGAACATCCATGCCGTGCGCCAAGGCCGCGTCTTCGAGCACCGCGGCGCATGAATCATCGACCGCGGCCATGATGATGAGAATGCAATCGGCACCGTAAGCGCGCGCCTGCACCACCTGGTAGGCGTCGTACATGAAATCCTTGCGCAGGACCGGAAGCGCCGACGCAACGCGCGCCTGACGCAGATGATCGAGGCTGCCCTCGAACGAGGGCGCATCGGTCAAAACCGAAAGACAGGCGGCGCCGCCCGTCTGATAAGCTTGAGCGAGCGAAGCCGGATCGAAATCCTCGCGGATCAGTCCTTTCGATGGGCTCGCCTTCTTGATCTCGGCGATCAGCGCATAGTCGCCCGCAGCGAGGCGTCGCTCGATGGCGCGCACGAAGCCGCGCGGCGCGCTTGCCGCTTTGGCCTCCACCGCAAGCGCGGCCAGCGGCCGGCTCGCTTTGGCGGCGGCAATCTCGTCGCGTTTATAGGCGGCGATCTTGGCCAGAATGTCAGCCATCGTTGGAGACCACGATAAGGCGGTCGAGCCGGCCTTCGGCCTCGCCGGAATCCACCGAATGGGTGGCGAGAGTAAAGCCCTCTTTGAGAGTTCTTCGCTTTGCCGGCGACGACCAGCGCGGCCGCGGCATTGAACAAGGCGACATCGCGGAACGGCGTTTGCTTGCCCTCCAGCACCTCTTGGACCGCCATGGCGTTCCTCGACGCATCGCCGCCGCGCAATGCCTCGGGTTTGGCCCTCGGCAATCCGACATCTTCCGGCGCGATCTCGAAATTGCGGATGACGCCATCTTCGAGCGCGGTGACGCTGGTCGGGCCGGCCGTCGTGATCTCGTCGAGCCCGTCGGAACCGTGCACCACCCAGACGCGCTCGGCGCCGAGATTTTTCAGCACCTGCGCCAGCGGCTCGGTCCATTGCTTGGAAAACACTCCGACCATCTGCCGCTTCACGCCGGCCGGATTCGACAACGGCCCCAGCAAATTGAAAATCGTGCGCGTGCCGAGCTCGACGCGGGTCGGCCCGACATTCTTCATCGCCGGATGATGCGCCGGCGCGAACATGAAGCCGATGCCCGCTTCGTGGATGCAATGGCCGATCTGCTCGGCGTTGAGGTCGATATTGACGCCAAGCGCCGCCAGCACGTCGGCTGCGCCCGATTTCGACGACAGCGCGCGGTTGCCATGCTTGGCGACCGGCACTCCGGCGCCGGCCACGATCAGCGCCGCGCAAGTCGAAATGTTGAACGAGCCCGAGGCGTCGCCGCCGGTGCCGACGACATCGATGGCGTCGGGCGGCGCCTCGACCCGCAACATTTTCGACCGCATCGTGGTGACGGCGCCGGTGATCTCGTCAACGGTCTCGCCGCGCACGCGCAATGCCATCAAGAGCGCGCCCATCTGCGACGGCGTCGCTTCGCCGGCCATCATCTGGTCGAAAGCGCCGGCCGCCTCGTCGCGGCCGAGCGCGGCGCCGGTCGCAACCTTGCCGATGAACGCCCTGAACTCCACGGTCACGGTGCGAGCTCCTTAATGCGCGCGCGCGTACGCCCGGCGTGCCGGGGCCGGGGCCGGGGCGGCAGCCGGCGCGGCAAGACGCCGTCCGATCGATACGTTCCAGGCCGCGGCGATGTCGAGAAAGTTTTTCAGCATCAGGTGGCCGTGCTCCGACGCAATGCTTTCGGGATGAAATTGCACGCCGTGGGTCGGCAGCTTGGTATGCGCGAGCCCCATGACCAGGCCATCGTCGGTATCTGCGGTTACGGTCAATTCACGCGGCATGGTTTTGCGATCAACGACCAGCGAATGGTATCGCGTCGCTTTGAACGGCGCGTCGATACCGTAAAAAATTCCAGTGCCCTGGTGCCGGATTTCCGAAAGTTTGCCATGCACCGGCACCGGCGCGCGCACCACCTTGCCGCCGAAGGCATCGCCGATCGCCTGGTGGCCGAGGCACACGCCGAGGATCGGGATGCTGGACGCCGCTTGCGCGATCAGATCGAGGCAGATGCCGGCTTCCTTGGGCGTGCACGGCCCCGGCGACAGCACGATGGCATCGGGGTCGGCGGCGATCACCGCGCTGGCCGTCACCTTGTTATTGCGATGCACGTCAACCTCCGCGCCCAGTTCACCGAGATAGTGCACCAGGTTGAAGGCAAAGCTGTCATAGTTGTCGATCAGCACAATCATGATAGGCCCTGGGCGGCTCTTAGACACGCGCAAGGGTAGGGGTCAAGGCGGTGTGCCGTGGTCAAATCGTCAAGCATTCGGTTAGATTAATCCACTTCCTGGGCAAGAACGAGACAAAAGGGGTGATCCGACCGCAGCGAGCGAGCTTTGGGCGCCGGCACGATCACACTGGCGCATACAAAATTCTGGCGGAAGAGGGGAGCACCTTCCGCCAAAGTCCACACCTGGGACCGGCAAACGTTCGAACTGAAGCAACAGGTCGTGCGGATCTATTGGGCGGAATTTAGCTGCGCCGTACGGTTCGCCGAAACGAGCCGCACCTGGCGCGGCTGTTGCAGTGGATGGCGCGCATCGCGCAAACACGCGGCTTCGAAATACGGCCAGGCGTTTTGCGAGCAGTCCGTCCCGAGCGGGCGGATATCGGCTCGGTCGCCTTTGGCGCCTGGCACCGGCGCACCGGCTTGAACTTGGAACGACAAACTGGGGAATGCGACGAAACAACCCGCGGCGACCGCGGCGACGACGACAGCGTAAACGGTCTTGATCATGACACCGATCCCTGCCTGCAACCTTGCGCGTTCAGAACAACCAACGCGTTCCATGAGTCGCGGTTGCTTTTCATCTCACCTAAATTTTATGCTGCGCGTCAAAAGACGCTTTGATCTCCATCACACTTTTTCGATTATTAGCGAGCCATTGAAAAGACAAGATAATTACCGCATCTACGGGTCCGTTTGCGGGGCAACTTGGCATTCGCGGCATCGGGTGGACGCGGCGTCGGGCCTACCGAAGCCGGCATTCCCCCACCTTGCGGCCGTTCCGGCCGCGGGCTAGACCGCCCTCATGCCGCGCGTTGCGCTGTTTGCCGGATCGTTCGATCCCATCACCAACGGCCATCTCGATGTGATCGGCAAAGCCGTGCAGCTTGCCGACCGGCTGGTGCTTGCCATCGGCATTCACCCCGGCAAGACGCCGCTATTCTCGGCCGACGAGAGGCTCGCGATGCTGGACGAAATCTGCGCGCCGCTTGCCCGCGCGGCAGGATGCCAGATCGCCCGCACAACTTTTGCCGATCTCGTCGTCTCCGCCGCCGGGCGCGCCGGCGCCACAATTTTGGTGCGGGGCGTGCGCGATGCCACCGACTTCGATTATGAGATGCAAATGGCCGGCATGAACGCGGCGATGGCGCCCGAGATACAAACGATATTCCTGCCCGCGGCGTCGGCGGTTCGCACGATCACCGCCACTTTGGTCCGGCAGATTGCCGGCATGGGCGGCGATGTCTCGGCTTTCGTGCCGGCACAGGTCGCGGCACGGCTCAAGAAGAAATTCGCGAAGACCTAGAACGCCGAAATGTCATCCGGGAGACCATATGAGCCGCCTTGCCGCCCTTCTCTTTGCATTGACGATCGCCGCGCCCGCCTTCAGTCAGGGTCTGAGCAATCCCGCGGCGCTCACCGCCCAAGCGCCGGCGAGCTACAAGGTCAAGTTCGATACCAGCAAAGGTCCGTTCATTGTCCAAGTTCATCGCGATTGGGCGCCGCTTGGCGCCGACCGCTTCTATAATCTCGTCAAGAACGGCTTTTACGATAATGCGCGTTTCTTCCGCGTGGTCTCCGGCTTCATGGTCCAGTTCGGCATCAACGCCGATCCGCGCCTTTCGGCCGTTTGGCGCGACGCTGCCATCAACGACGATCCGGTCAAGCAGAGCAATGCGCGCGGTATGATCACATTCGCGATGCGTGGTCCGAACACCCGTACGACCCAGGTCTTTATCAATTTCGGCAACAATGCCCGGCTCGACACCGGAGGTTTTGCGCCGTTCGGCCAGGTCGTGTCCGGCATGACCGTGGTCGATGCGCTTTACAGCGGCTATGGCGAAGGTGCGCCGCGCGGCGCGGGACCGGAGCAAGGCCGCATTCAAAGCGAGGGGAACGCCTATCTCATCAAGGAGTTTGCCAAACTCGATTACATCAAGACCGCGACGATTGCGCCGTAATTCACGCCGATTGAGTTGCAACGACGAGGTAAAGGAAAACGACTATGGCCAAGGACTTGCCCGCAGGCGTCGATCCGCAAAATACGCTGATCATCGAAACCACGCCCGGCACGATCGTCATGAAACTTCATAGCGATATCGCGCCCGGACATGCGGAGCGTCTCAAGCTGCTCGCCCGCGAGCAATTCTACGACGACGTGCCGTTTCATCGCGTCATCGACGGCTTCATGGCGCAAACCGGCGACGGCGAATTCGGCAACGGCACCGGCGGCTCGTCCTATCCGGACCTGAAGGCGGAGTTCTCCGACAAGCCGTTCGTGCGGGGCACCGTGGGCATGGCGCGAAGCAGCAATCCGCATTCGGCCAACAGCCAGTTCTTCATCATGTTCGACGACGGCGATTTCCTCAACGGCAAGTACACCGTAATCGGCGAGGTGGTCGGCGGCATGGATGTCGTCGATAAGCTCAAACGCGGCGAGCCGCCGTCCAATCCCGATCGCATCATCCGCATGCAGGTGGCCGCCGACGTGAAATAGGTGAGGAACCCCGCTGTTTCTGATGCGCGTGGACGTTGCGCGCCGACCGCATCGAGGCTTCCTGCGTCATCGACCGACCGATCAAGGGCGAAAGCTTCCTCGCCCATGTCCAGCAGGTGTTGGCGCCGAGCTCAAGCCGGGCGAGATCGATTGGTCCGAGCAAATCAGACATTCGGAGCAGTTTGTGTGATGGCTTTCCGAACCTTCGCAGGGCTCGATAATCATTGTCAGTGCGGCTCATGTCTTGAAAGCCGATCGCCGCAAAGCGATTGATAAAGCTGTTGCAACGAGACCGCCGTGACCCGGCGATCGAATTCGTCAACGGCGCGTCGCCGTGCCGCAGCCGCCATCTCCGCAAGCCGATCCTTGGGCATTTGTAGAAACGTTGCCATCGCCCCAATTGTCGCGGGGAGGTCGCCGGGCGGAACGAACAGACCTTCGACACCATGGGTGAAATTTTCCGTCAACCCGGAGAAGGACGAGGACAGCAGTGGTTTTCCCATCGCTAACATTTCGCGCGCCGCATTCGAAATCGTTTCAATGCGGTCGCTCAGAATAAATCCAACATCGAAGCAGGCCAGATAGGGTCGTACATCGAGCTGGTGGCCGCCATAGATTAAGCGATCGGAGACGCCGAGTTCCTGCGCCAGACATTGCAGCGCTGGCACTGGCTCCGCATTTCCAAGCAGGAGGATTTTGAAGGCATACTGGCTCCCGAGTTCGCGCGCCGCCCTCAGAAACAGGTCGACGCGTTTATACCTGTCTGTCCCTGCGCAGGAGCCAAAGACAAAGTCGCCGTCTGCAATTCCTAATGATTGTCTGAGATCGGAGTTGCGGACCTCCGGTTGGAAATATCCCGTATCGATACCATTATAGATCACACGACAAGGGCTCGCCGGAACAAGGCCCTGGCGGTGCGAGAGCCGCATAGCCTCATGAGAGACATAAACATTGGCGCTGACGCGCCAGTCATAAAGCCAGCGATGATAGGGATCGGTGCCAAGTCCTTTGATCGCTCGTTGATGCCGGATGATCTTAAGTTTTTGCTTGAACGGAAAGCTCCAGGCGGCAATTTTTAGGTCGGGACCGCCATTGCAGTGGATAACGCATGGATCGAAATCCTCAACGATGCGACGGAAGCGGTAAACGCTCTTAAAAATACTCGGCAGCTCGGTAAGAATCTTACCTGGAAAATCGCAATCATAGACGCGCACGCCGGCTTCCGAGCAGCGGGCGAAAACGTCTGATCCGCGCGGCACGGCGACGGCAAAATCAAAATGCTCGGCGAGCCAGGAGGTGACAATCCGCTGGATTGATGAGACATGTCCGCCGCTGAAGCGCGGATGAAAATTAGTCAGCAGGATACGGGGCCGGGCTGCGGAACGCGACGACGATTTCACGAGGAGGAATTCTCTCGTTGCCTATTCAAATCGGCGCGGCCGGCGGCGTCGGTCGAAGGCAAATTCGCCATATGGCTCCGCACCCAGCGTTAGTATTGGCCCTTTATCAGCTTTGCTGCAAGGAAGAAGCGAGCATGGACGGCCACCAATATTTGAGCGGGCGCAGGGTCACGCCGCTCGCCGCGCCAAAGGTTGCGATATGCGTTTCTAACGCCGAATAATGCAAAGACAAATGCGCACCGATCTGTTCGATTTCACCCTGCCGGAGGACCGCATCGCGCTGCGGCCGGCGGTGCCGCGCGATGCCGCCAGGCTTCTGGTGGTGCGGCCGGGCGCGGCGGTCGAGCTCGAAGACCGCGCCATGCGCGACCTGCCGGACCTGCTGCGGCCAGGCGATGCCGTCGTCGTCAACGATACCAAGGTCTTTCCCGCCAATCTGCACGGCCGCCGGCTCGGCCGCGGCGAGCACGAACCGGCTATCGCGGCAACTTTGATCGCGCGGCTCGACGGCTCGCGCTGGCGCGCGCTGGTCAAGCCGGCGAAGCGGCTTAAGGTCGGCGACGTCGTGCGCTTCGGCGGCGAGGGCCGGGTCTGCTTTCTCGAACAGCTCGACGCCTCCGTCGAGGAGAAAGGGCAGGGGTCCGAAGGCGGCAAGGTGACGCTCGCTTTTGCCTTTACCGACGCGGTGCTCGATCAGGCGCTGGCCGAGCGCGGCGAGATGCCGTTGCCGCCCTATATCGCCAGCCGGCGCGACGCCGACGAGCGCGACCGCACCGATTACCAGACCATGTTCGCGCGCGAGGAAGGCTCGGTCGCGGCGCCGACCGCGGGGCTGCATTTCACCGACGCTCTGACCGCGGCTTTGCGCGATCGCGGCATCGATCTGCAGCGCGTCACGCTCCATGTCGGGGCCGGCACGTTCCTCCCCGTCAAGGCCGACGACACATCCGGTCACAAAATGCATCCCGAATGGGGCAGCGTGAGCGCCGCGACCGCCGCTTCGCTGAATGCGACGCGCCGGGCCGGCGGCCGCATCGTCGCCGTCGGCTCGACGTCGCTGCGATTGCTTGAAAGCGCGGCCGCGGAGGATGGCACGCTCACGCCATTTTCCGGCGAGACGGCGCTGTTCATCACGCCCGGCTATCGCTTCCGCGCCGTCGATGTCATGCTCACCAACTTCCATCTGCCGCGCTCGACATTGTTCATGCTCGTCTCGGCATTCTGCGGCCTCGACGTCATGCGGCGCGCCTATGCGCACGCCACCGACAGCGGCTATCGCTTCTACTCCTACGGCGATGCCTGTTTGCTGTTCCGCTAAGCGCCGCGGCGACGATCCTTGCTAGGCGGCGATTTCATACTTATCGCGCTTCACCTTTGCCAGATCGATTCCTTCGATGCGGATGAGGCGCGTATCGGTCTCGCGGCGCGGCGAGTGTAAATCGCCTTCATTGTATACGTAGGCCATGCCGGGCGTCATTTTGTAGGAGCGAACTTTCGCGACTTTGCCGGGCTGCCCATCGGCCGGCTTTTCAACGCTCCGCCAGTCCGTCATTTCGGTTACGCCAGCGGCCTGACCGTAGATCGCCCAGCTCGGTCCATGATCGTGCGGCGAGCTGGTCTTCGCGCCTTTGTAAACATGAGCGAGAATGCAGAAATGGAGATCGGGATCCTCATAAAGGATCTTGCGTTCGGCGTCTTCGCCGGGGCCGAGATGCTTGGCGACAAAGTCCGGATCGGCACAGGCTTTTTCGGTGTACTGGCGAACCAGCTCACGGCCGGCGGGGCCGGGGTCTTTGAGCAGCGCTGCGCGGCAATCGGCCGCGAATTGGCCAATTGTATAAGCCATGGTCAAATCTCCTCCTCCGCTGGGCAGCGCGTCGTTGGCGTCTGCCTGAGCGGTTTGACAGAGGTCGCATTTTATATTGCGTTTCTTGTGCTGGCGATGCCTACCTGCTGCTTCGATTGACCCCGTTATGCCGAACCCGTTTTCCTTCCGCCTGATCGCGACCGACGCCGCCGCGCGCACGGGCGAAATCGCGACTGCGCATGGCGTGGTCCGCACACCCGCTTTCATGCCGGTCGGCACGCAAGGCGCGATCAAGGGGGTGCATCACGACGACGTGCATGCGGCCGGCACCGACATCATCCTCGCCAACACCTATCACCTGATGCTGCGGCCGAGCGCCGAGCGGGTCGCGGCGCTCGGCGGGCTGCATGCGTTCATGCGCTGGCCTTATCCGATCCTCACCGATTCCGGCGGCTTCCAGGTCATGTCGCTTGCCGCTTTGCGCCGGGTGACCGAGGCCGGCGTGACGTTCCGTTCGCATCTCGACGGCACCCTGGTCGAACTCACGCCGGAGCGCGCCGTCGCGGTGCAAATACTGCTCGGCTCCGACATCGCCATGCAGCTCGACGAATGCGCGAAGCTTCCCGCCGACAGGAACGACATCGAGCGCGCCATGCAATTGTCGCTGCGCTGGGCCGAGCGCTGCAAGCGCGCCTTTGAGAGCGCAGCGCTCGATCGCGCGCTGTTCGGCATCGTCCAGGGCGGCGACGACCAAAGCTTGCGCGACATCAGCGTACGCGCGCTCGTTGGCATTGGCTTTCACGGCTACGCCATCGGCGGTCTCGCCGTCGGCGAGACGCCCGAACTAATGCGCAAAGTCGTCGCCGAAACCGCGCCGGCGCTGCCGGCCGACCGGCCGCGTTATCTCATGGGGGTAGGCACCCCCGCCGACCTTCTCGCGGCGGTCGCACGCGGCATCGACATGTTCGATTGCGTGCTGCCGACGCGCAACGGCCGCCACGGTCTCGCCTTCACCCGTTTCGGGCCGATCAATATCAAGAATGCGCACCACGCCGGGGACCCGCGGCCGCTCGATGCCGTAAGCCGCTGCCCGGCGGCGCGCGATTTTTCGCGCGCATACCTGCATCACCTTTTTAAGGCTGGCGAAGCGCTCGGCGGCACGCTTCTGTCCGTGGTCAATCTCTTCTACTACCAGGACCTAATGGCGGGAGCGCGCGTCGCCATCGCGGCCGGCCGATTTGCCGATTACGTCGCGGAAACTGCGGAACAGTGGACGGTAAAACGCGATTTTCCGACGCCATGAGCCGACATGCGTGTGTCTGCACATCAGACCGCGAAAAGGCTCGACCAAAACGAACCCGCCAGTCCGTGCTACGGACCGGCGGGTCACAAAGCTCGCAACCGGCACTAACGCAACGAGTCGGCGCGACTACGACTTCACAAGCTGGCCGCGCAATTCGCCGCCAGGATTCGCTGCGGTGTGAACGTTGACATAATAGCGGCCGCCCATCAGGTCCGCGGCCTGCGCGTCGGTCAGCGTCGCGGAGCCTTGGAACGGGCTGGGGAAAGGCGCCCCTTTCGTCGACAGCCACAATACGACGCCTGCGTTCTTACCCGCCTCGGCCGGCCCATGGATGTGGGCAGCCGTAACCGGCCCGGTCGTCCCCGAATAGTTGCCGGTCCAGCTGAGCTTCTTGGTCGCGGGATCGAACGTCATGGTTACGGTTCCGCTGCCGGCAGTCTGGTTCGGCGGCACTTCGCTCGACCCCTTCAGATCGGCTTTGAATGTCGCGGCGGCAGCGTAGCCCGGCGTGCCGGATGCCAATAAAGCGGCGCCGGCGGCACTGCCGACGCAAAGTCCCAATATCGATCGACGATCGAACGTTTGACGCATGTGATCCTCCATCTGGACGGTTTCTCGACAACGGCACAAACCCCGGTCGGGCTCTATTATTGCTGGTTACGACCGACGAAACCAGCCTCTCGGCCGGTTCATCGCCGCTCGGACTGAAATACATACGCGACAATTTACTGAACGCACACAACCAGTTGCGCGACCTTCATGACGTTGTGTCTAACGCGGCCACAGTGTGATCGAGGTGCCGAACACATTGCCGCAGTCATCGCACGACCAGTCATGATTGACACGCCCTGTGCCGTTAAAGCGGGGCTTCTCCGCCATCAGCAGCACGTTGCCACAACTGGGGCATTTCGGCCGGCTTAAATCATCGGTCGCCGGAACTCTTGCCGATACTCGTGACGATGAAGTTTGGCACGCGGATTGGACGATCATCGTCGACGCACCCTCGACGCACCCTGCACGCCGCAGGTTGCCCACCGTATGTGGCGCAAGCGCGACGGCGGCGTGAAACTGTCGTGGCGTTCATGGAACCGCTATCGGGACTGGGTGTCGATTGGGACGCAGTTGGTGCGGCCCGACAGGACGCAATCCTCGATTTTCTCGTTGGCGTAGAGTTCGTGCGCCAGAACCCAGCCGACCACGAACAGGAACACGACGATGCCCAGCGCAATCATCGAGCGCCGCTGGCTGTCTCTTTGGCTGTCATGATCCGGCATGACATTGGTCGATCGATTCATTCACGGAGCGAGATGTATGTGGCGCAGCCCCCGATTTGAACCCTGGCGGCTTGGCGGCCGCACGCTCTCTGCTGATTGGCTCACAAAATCGAGCCCGCCCGAGAGGGGTGCTCGGGCGGGCTCTACGATCGGGGGAGTCCGATCGGGGCAACAATTCCGGGGTCGTAATATCAGGCGTCGTACATGCTGTGCTCGTAGTAGCGATAAGGCGGGCGGTTTTTCTCCCGGAATGTCTTGAACCATCGCGCAAACCGCGTACCGGTCTGTTTTATTGCTGTCATGGCGACCTCCTGAGAGCGTGGGTTAAACTGTCAAAAGCACGTTTACCGTTCCCAGCGCGCTCGCGAAGTGACCAGCGTCACAAAAGCTCGCTTTTTGAAAGGCGGCGCTCCGGGACCAAAAAACCTCAAAAACCCCGGAAATGGCGGATCAGTCGTCTGCTGAGCCACCATGCAGCACGCAGTAATTCGCGCTAGTAATCGTCGCCGATATTTAGCCAAGCTGCCGCGCGAACGACGCCGCACTAAATCGGAGAAGGATATTCAGGCATGGCTGACGTTGCATGCCGATCGAGCACCAATTAATGGCGCTTCCTTCGACGGTATGGTGCGCGGTGGGAGGCCGCCCGTCCCGACCCTTGCCGAACCGGAACCACAGCGCGTGGGTGCGGGTGTATTGTTAGCAGTGCCGGCTCACAACCGCGTTAGACGCTTACGCGATATTAATCATGCTTTGACGTTTAGCTGGTCATATTCGGCGATGATGACCTCTCCACACGTGGCACCATGCGGGAAGTGAAGCGACAATGAAAGCGGCGCGTCTTGTTGTACTTGGTGTTGCTATTTCCGCTGGTGGCGTTGCCGCTTGGCTGGCGGTGAACCGCAGCCCCGAAACTGTAGTGGAGGCTGCGCCAACTATTGAGGTGCTGGTTGCCAAGGCTGATCTCAGCCCGGGTCTCGTGATTGGCGATCAGAATATCGGGTGGCAGGCTTGGCCGAAAGCCACGGCGAACCCAAGCCTGATCGAAAAGACCAAGCGCCCCGACGCTGTCCACCAATACATCGGTGCGGTTGTGCGTGTATCAGTCACGGCCGGAGATCCGTTTCGCGACAAAATGGTTTCCGTCCTGAAGGAAGGCACGCATGCGGTCTCGATTGATCTCTCGTCTGAGAGCGATAACGGATCCATATTCGCGCCGGACCAGCACGTCGACGTCTTGGTGCAGAGCCACGACAAACAGCGAGAGAAGACGACCGGCTTTGAAAAATTCAACAGCGACGAGATTCTGGACAACCTGCGGGTTCTGGCGGCGGTGGCCGAGAAGAGCGTGATGGTCGAAATGACACCGGAGCAGGCCGACACGCTGACACGGTCGCACCAACTCGGCACGATATTAGTTGTACACCACGCGGAGGGGCCGCCCGGCCCTATCAATGTAGTGCGCTTTGGCGTGAGTACGTCGGCACCGCGGTAAAACATCGTGCCGGTGTTGCCTCAGCACCCATTATCTGACCTAAGTTGGTGAGCCCGCAGGGATTTGAACCCTGGACCCCGTGATTAAAAGTCACGTGCTCTACCGACTGAGCTACGGGCTCACCGTAGACGTTCAGATACTTAAATCGGACGGGGTTTACCAGTGCGGGCCAGCCCCAGCGCTTTTTGCCGGCCGCTCTGCTAGATTGGCGCTAAGCTGCGGGGCGAGCCGCACACCAAGGACGTTTCCCATGCCCATCGTCAACCGCGTTGCCGATTTACACCGCGAAATCAGAGAATGGCGGCGGGATTTTCACGCCCATCCGGAACTGCGCTACGACGTGCACCGCACCGCCGCGTCGGTCGCTGACAAGCTCAAAAGCTTCGGCTGCGACGAAGTCGTGCCCGGCATCGGCCGCACCGGCGTGGTCGGTGTCATCCGCGGGCGCAAAGCGGGCAAAAAGGTCGTCGGCATGCGCGCCGATATGGACGCGCTGCCGCTCGAGGAAGAGACCGGCCTGCCGTACGAATCGACTGTGCCCGGCAAGATGCACGCCTGCGGCCATGACGGCCATACCGCGATGCTGCTTGGCGCCGCCAAATACCTTGCCGAGACGCGCAATTTCGCCGGCACCGCGGTGGTCATTTTCCAGCCGGCGGAGGAGGGCGGCGCCGGCGCTGCGGCGATGATCAAAGACGGCCTCATCAGCCGCTTCGGCATCGAGGAAGTCTACGGTATGCACAATTATCCCGGCATTGCGCTCGGCGAATTCGCCATTCGCCCGGGTGCCATGATGGCAGCGGCCGACCACATCGAGATCGCGCTCGAAGGCAAAGGCGGTCACGCCGCGCGGCCGCATCTGGCCATCGACACGATCCTGGTCGGCGCCCAGATCATCAATCAGCTGCAGTCCGATCGTGGCGCGCAACATCGATCCCTTGGAAGTCGGCCGTGGTGTCGATCTGCATGTTCCAGGCCGGGCACGCCGACAATGTCATTCCGCAGCGCGCCAAGCTGCGCGGCACCGCGCGGAGCTTGAAGCCGAAGGTGCGCGAGCTATTGCACCAGCGCATCGAGGAGGTGATCGAGGGCACCGCGCGGCTCTACGGCGCGAGCACGAAAATCACCTACACCAACGGCTATCCGGTGGTGGTCAACCACGACCGGCAGACCGCGTTCGCCGCCGACATCGCCCGCGAAATCGCAGGTGCGGACAAAGTCGATACCGATGTGGCGCCGGTGATGGGAGCGGAGGATTTCGCCTTCATGCTCAATGAGCGGCCGGGCGCCTTCATCTTTGTCGGCAACGGCGACAGCGCCGGCTTGCATCACCCGCGTTACGATTTTAACGACGAGACGATCCCGGTCGGTACGTCCTATTGGGTGCGGCTCGCGGAGACGGCGCTGCAGAGCTGAGAGTTACTGCGCCGCTTCGACTTTCTCGGCCGAAACCTTCGGCGGCTCGGCAATCACCTTGGTGATGACCTCTTGCGACTGCGGCAAGAGACCGGCCGCCTTGGCGCCGATCGTGGAGCCGATGCTGGCTTCGATCCGGGCCTCGATAGCGCGCCAATACGCGAAGCTGTTGAAGCGGGTGCCCTCAATGGCGGCGAGACCGACCGCGGCTAAAAACGGCAGGCTCTGCACCACAAGCACGAGCGCGAAAATATTGATCTCGTGGACCTGCTTGTAATTGGTGCCGACCAGCGTCGCCGCGCCGACGAGAAGCAGTGCGGCGACCACCGCCTCCCAGAACGCCGGGAAATCGGGACCCTTGCGCGACACGCCGCCCTTTGAGGTGCGCAGAAACGGCATGCGTTCGTAGATCACGCCGAGCCCGACCGAGCGCGCCACGGTCCATTGCAGCGACATGGCGGCGCAAACCGCGCCCAGCATCTGCGCAGGCGTCGCTCGCACCCGCAGCCGGTAGAGCATGGCGAAATGGGCGACCGAGACGGTGAAGGCCGCAATGATCGGGATGGTGAGGATGCGATCCGGCACCGCAATGTCGGCAAAGGCGACGAACGGGACCCAGAGGATGTTCAAAAGCGCAACCACGACCCCGATCGCGTCGGAGCCGAGCCAGTTGAGCCAGCCGAAGCCGTATTCGCGTTTCTGCTCGCGGGTCAGTCCCTCCGCCCACGGCAACAGCCGCCGCCAATGTTTGCGCACGAGCTGGAAGCCGCCGAACGCCCAACGGTGGCGCTGCCGCTTATAGGCTTCGAACGTATCGGGCAGGAGGCCGTGCCCATAGCGGCGGCTGGTGTAGTGGGCGATCCAGCCGCGCTCGAGGATGCTCAAACCAAGATCGGTGTCTTCGACGATCGTCTCGGACGACCAACCGCCCGCGCTTTCGATCGCGGCGCGGCGGATGAGGCACATCGTGCCGTGCATGATGACGCCGTTGAACTCGTTTCGCTGCACCATGCCGATGTCGAAGAAGCCGGCATATTCGCCGTTCATGGCGGTATGCATCGGCGACCGGGCGCCGTCGCGATGATCCTGCGGCGATTGGACGAAGCCGACGCGCGGATCGGCGAATAACGGCGTCAGATCCTTCAGCCAGTCGGCACCGAGCACGTAATCGGCGTCGATAGTGCCAATGATCTCAGCGTCCGGCGCGGTATGCGCGAGCGCGACGCGCAGCGCCCCGGCCTTGTAGCCTTCGAGGTTCTCGACCCGAACGAATTTGAACCGCTCGCCGAGTTCGCGGCAGCGGTCCTCGACGGGCCGCCACAGCCCCGGGTCCGGCGTGTTATTGATGACAACGACGCATTCGAGGTTCGGATAAGCGAGACGCGCCACGGCATCGAGGGTGGCATTGAGCATGTCCGGCGGTTCGCAGCACGCCGGCACGTGGATCGAGACTTTGGGCGCGAAGGCGTCGGGAACAAGTGGCGGCGCATTGGCAAGCCGGCGCGGCGGCCGGCCGAACACGATCGCGGCGATCTCCTCCAACCGCGACAACATGATCGCGACAAGCGGCACCAGAAGGACGATGCCAAGACCAAGCGCAAAGGCCGCGCCCGGCACGAAGTAGTGGCCCTTCCAGAAGGCGACGATCGCCGAGAACCAGACGCCGGCGGCATTGGCGGATACAGCGAGCATCAAGGCTTGCGAGAAGCTCACGCCGGCCACGGCGAGAATGGGCAATGACAGCAAAAGCCCGAATAGCACCGCAAGGCCGGCGCGTTTGGCATAATCGGGATCGGTGATGGTTCCGGTCCAGGAGAATTTCGGCTGGCGGGCGGCGTCAAAGAGGCCCCAATAGGGGCCGACACCGCCTTCCATCGTCTTCCAGGGCTGGTCGATGGCTTCAACGATGTTGTAGTCGATGCCATAAGCGTCGGCCCGCGTGACGAAATCCCGCAAAACTTCCGCCTGCTCGATGCGGCCCGGATTGGCTTGATGGAAATTATAGCCGGCGCTCGGCCAGCCGAACTCGGCGATCACGATCCGCTTGCCGGGATGCATCCGGCGCAGCTGGTCGTAGAACTCGATGGTGTGGTCGGCCGCGGTCGAGGCGCTAAAGCCTTCCCAATAGGGCAGGATGTGCGCGGCAATGAAGTCGACGGCCGAGGCGAGTTCTGGATGATCGATCCAGACAGTCCAGATTTCACCTGTAGTTACAGGGACTGGGCTCGATCGCTTCACCTTCTGGATGAGGGCGATCAAGTCCGGGACTGTCATTTCCGCCCGCAGCGTCGTCTCGTTGCCGACGACGATAGCGTCGACATTGCTGTAGTGCCGGGCGAGGGTCAGCGCCGAGGCAATTTCCCGCTCGTTACGCGCCTGATCTTTGTCGATCCAGGCGCCCACCGTGACTTTGAGGCCGAATTCAGCCGCGATCGGGGGAACAAGCTCGGCGCCGCCCGTCGCGGAATAGGTACGGACCGCATGCGTGTAAGGCGCAATGGCCGCGAGGTCCGCGCGAATTTGCTCGGCCGTAGGCCGCGGGCCGGAATCCGGGTGCGAGGAGTCCTTAAACGGAGAGTAAGAGACGCTGGCCAGCTGACCGGTGAAATCCGGCGCAGTTCCAACAGGCCTCGATAGCGCCCAAATGCCCGCATGCACGCACGCTACGAGCGCGAGCACGGCAGCGACGGTGCGCATGGACCAGTACCAACGGGGCGGAACGACACGGGCCCGAACCTGCCCCCAGGTTCGACGATGGTCGTAAGGGTGAGGCAACCTTGCGAACGGCAGAAGGTAACGTAACGTTGGGCAGTGGCAAATTCAAGACAACAAAGCGCGAGCCAGCGTACAAATAGTGGTTTCAACCGATGGCGGAAAGCTACCGCGTCGTGGTCGCGCTTGGCGCCGCCGCCGCGGGCACCGGCTCGACTTCAAGCGATGGATTGATCCAGCAGGCCAGCACCTTCCCGTTCAGGCTGTCCGGAGTTTTCGGATCGATCGAATTGGAATGCCGCACGAGGCAGCGGAACGCCGCCTGTATGTGGCCGCTCGGGCAGCCGAAACGGTCGTAAAGGTCGAGATGGCGAAAGGCGGTGTCGAGATCGTCCCGCCAGAGCAAGCTGACCACCCGGCGGCCGAGCCAAACGCATTCGGGATTGCCGGCCGGTCCGTTGATGGCGTGCTGCGCTTCGGCATATTCGTCGACCTTCTGAGTCTCCTTCGGCGTCTCCTGGCCCGATGGGGCCGGCTGGGCGGTCTGGGTCGGAGCGCTGCTTTGCGCCAGAGCCTGGGTAAAAAGGGGGCTAACGGAAACGACGAGCCAGACGGCAAGACACGATCCGCCGACGACGCTGCACACTCGATGGGACATGGTTCTCTAGTTTTGCTGGGCTGATCTGAGCCGAAAGATGGACGTTTTTCCTAGACCAATTCCGGCCGACTGATCGGCATTTCTTCGCCGCTTGCTTAACGCCACGGCCGACGCCTTCTTGGCCACCCGATTGGGCCGCTATTGCGGCAGCCGCTCTCGGAAATAGCCCAATCACAACACCCCAACTACGATCGTTTGTCCAGCACACTTGCTGTACGCATTGCGGTCTTCGCGCGGCTCGCGCTTGGCATCGGCTTGCGGCAAGGCTAATGCGAAACGGTGGCTCGCCCTTTTGACGGAAATTCCATCGCTGCGGCGCTGGCGCAATTTGCCCTCACCGCGCTCGCGATCGTCGCCGTGTGGTGGTGGCTCGGTGAGCCGGTTCGGCTGCCGCCGTCGCCGCTCGCCAATGGCGGCAAGCTCTATTGTGTATCTTACGCGCCGTTTCGCGACGATCAGGATCCGCTCGTCGAGACCACGCATGTCGACGCGCAGCAGATCGACCAAGATCTGACGCTGTTATCGCACTACACCGATTGCGTCCGCACCTATTCGATCGACAACGGACAGGATCAGATCGCTGCAATTGCCCAGCGTCACGGCATGAAGATGCTGCAGGGAATCCTGCTCTCGCCCAAACCGGACGTAAACCGCCGGCAAATTTCCACCGTTATTGCGCTTGCCAAGAAATACCCCGACGTCATTCGCGCCATCGTCGTCGGCAACGAAGTGCTGCTGCGCGGCGATATGTCCGTCACCGACCTTGAGGCCATCATTGGCGAGGTGAAGAGCCAAGTGTCGCAGCCGGTTACCTATGCCGACGTTTGGGAATATTGGCTGCGTTACAGCGACCTGCAGAATGCAGTCGACTTCGTCACCATTCATATTTTGCCGTACTGGGAGGATTTTCCGATTCCGGCATCGCAGGCCGCGGCGCATGTCGACGCCATACTCAAAAAGGTTTCGGCAGCCATTCCCAACAAGGAAATCGTCGTCGGCGAAGTCGGCTGGCCGAGCGAAGGCCGCATGCGCGAAGGAGCGCTGCCGTCGCCGTCGAACCAGGCTCGCGTCATCGGAGCAACCGTGGCGCTGGCGCAGCGTGAGAATTTCCGCGTCAACGTCATCGAAGCCTTTGACCAATCTTGGAAGCGCCAGCTCGAAGGCGCGGCCGGCGGCTACTGGGGGATATTCGACCGCACCACGGCGGCGCCGAAATTCAGTTTCGACGGCACCGTCTCCGATCATCCGCACTGGCTTCTCCAGGCCGCTGCCGGAATCCTGCTTGCCGCGCTAAATTTCGCCGCCGCGCTGGCCGGCCGCGGCAAGGCGGCGCCGACGCTATTATGGCCGCGGATCGTCGCTCTGGCGTTTCCGTCATGCGTGCTGTTCGGCTGGACGATCGAACGCGTGCCGATCGACGGTTTCGGGGCCGGCGGCTGGCTGCGCTCGCTCACCTTCGCGCTGACGGCCGCGGCGGCGCCGATCGTCTGCGCGGCGGCTCTGGCGGCGGGCCGAACGCAGCCGACGTTCGCGGCAGTCACCGGCGGTGAACGCGATGCGTTTGGTATCGCGCTCGGCACCTGCATGATCGCGCTGACGTTACTTTCGGTGCAAACCGCGCTTGGTCTCGTGTTCGACCCGCGCTACCGCGACATTCCCTTTGCGCCGCAGAGCGCCGCCGTCGTGCCCTTTCTGGTTCTGACGATTTCGACGCCGCGGCCAACCGGAACGCGCGCCAAGGCAGAGACGCTCGCGGCGGCCGTGCTCGCGCTTTCGGCCGGCTACGTCGTGTTCAACGAGACATTTGCCAACTGGCAGGCGGTCTGGCTCGCTGCCGGACTGCTCGCGCTCGCGGTCATTCTGCGGCGGGCGCGGGACGCGCCAGGCTGAGGATCAGCAGTCCGGCTGCGAGCGCGGAGAGATCGGCATTATGCAGCACGAGGCCGCAGCCCGCCGCTGCGAGCGACAGCGTCACCAGCACGATCGACGGCCGTATGAGATTAAGCAAGGCCGCGGCGAGCGCCACGCCGCCGAAGACCTCGTGATTGAAAAGAACGATCGACAACCGAAATGCGCCGCACAGCCAGGTTGCCAAGCCGGCTTGGCAGGCCAGCTCGACGTTCAAATTTTCAATCGCCATGTAACGGATGTAGAGCGCTTCGCCGACCGACAGAAAGGCGACGATCAGGAGCCAGTTGGTCTGGCGCGGGGTCGGCAGAAACAGCGGACGGCGCAACGTCATGTCATTCCGGCGCGCGCCATAAGCGCGAGTCTTCAATCCCTAACCACAGAACTGGCCAATCTGCCATTATAGACCCTGACCAGAAACGAACCTGCTTATAAATTACGTGCTTCTCGCTGCATTCTCCTCCGGAGCGACGGCTTCACCGCAGCTCGAGATGTTGGCCGTCGAAAATCGCCGGCTGGCAGAATTGGCCTAAGCGAGTAAGCGAGGCGCACAACTCCGCCGCCGCTCCGGGCTGCGCAATGGGTCCCGCGACCAGGCGCAGCTCTAACCGGTTGGTGTGCGGGATTTCCTTGACGGCAAGGATCGGCTCCAAATTTTGGAAAAGCTGCGGATGCGCGGTTCGTATTGCCGCCCAGCGCAGGCGCAGCGCTTGCATGGTGAGCCCACTGCCGATATCGACGCCGAACGCGGCCTGCGGCAATGCCACTAAAGCGGCCGGCGCCGATGTCTTGATCTTCGCCGGCGGCATGGCGGCGGCAGATGGAATTTCGGCGGGGGTCGCCATGGACGCCGTTACCGCCGCTGTGGCAGCGACGGATGGGCCATCTTCGGAGGGACGGGCCGCGGCGGCTGCTTTGATCTGCTTGGTGATCGAACCGGTCACGTCGTCCATATCATGCTCGACGGCGGCAAGCCGCGTTTTTATCTCTTCGTCATTGGCGGCGAGGCCGCGCACGACTTCGGCAAGCCGCTTGGTCTCGGCCTGTGCGTCGAACGGCTTGGTAACGGACGAGCGTGGGTGGTGGAGGACGAGCGCTATTCGCTCCACCGCGACATCGCTGCGGCCGGTAATCACGGCGATCAGCAAAGCGCCGGCCGCGGTGACGCCCCAAAGCGCCGCGCGGCGAAGCCTCCGCATCGTGAACGTCTTCTTGGCGACGGGGTTTTTGGCCGCGACGTTTCTCGCAGCAACGCTTTTCGCAGCGACCCTTGGCGGTTCGGCTTTCAGCGCTTCCGCAAGATCGATCATGCCGCGCTCCGGCGGGTTCAAAGACAAATCACAAAGCCGAATCAATGCTAAAGTTAGCAGATTTTGCCACAGGAGCCTCGTCCCGGGCGTTTGCCTTTGCCGAATTCGCGGCTTTCGGCGATGCCATACGTCGGCTATGAGAGCGCCGCGGAGGTTGCGATGGAGGCCCCGACGTCGCATCGGACTCATCGACGGACTTGCCTTGCAATCGTGCTCGCAGCCGGCGAGGGCACGCGCATGTATTCGGCGCGGCCCAAAGTGCTGCACACCGTTGCCGGCAAGACGCTGCTCGCGCATGTGTTGGAGGCCGTGGCCAAGGCCAGCGTCACGGCGACAGCCGTCGTCATCGGCCCAAACCAGGACGAGGCCGCAGCCGAAGTCGGCCGCGTTGTGCCGGCCGCGACAATCTTCGTGCAGCGCGAGCGGCGCGGAACGGCGCATGCGGTGCTCGCCGCGAAACCCGCAATCGAGAAACAGCCGGACGACATATTGATCGTTTATGGCGACACGCCGCTCCTGCGGCCGGAAGCGCTCGCGCGCTTGCGCGGTCCGCTTGCCGGCGGGGCCGCACTCGCCGTGCTTGGATTTCGCCCCGCCGATCCGTCGGGCTACGGGCATCTCATCATGGCGGGCGGTGAGCTTATCGCTATCCGCGAGGACGCCGACGCCAGCGCCAGCGAACGCGCGATTGCGCTTTGCAACGGCGGCATTATGGCGCTCGCCGGCAATAGCGCGCTTGCCATCCTGGAGCGGATCGGCGACCACAATCGCAAACGCGAATTTTATCTGACCGATGCGGTCGAAATCGCGCGCGGCATGAAGCTGCGCGCGGTCGCGGTCGAAGTCGAGGAGGACGACGTGCGCGGCATCAACAATAAGAGTCAGCTCGCCGAGGCGGAGACAGTGGCGCAGCAGCGTCTGCGGCAGGCCGCTCTCGCGTCCGGCGTCACGCTCGTTGCGCCGGAAACGGTATTTCTTTCTGCCGACACCAAATTCGGCCGCGACGTCGTGGTCGAACCCTATGTGGTGTTCGGCGAGAAGGTGATCGTCGATGACGGCGCGGTCATTCGCTCATTCTCGCATCTCGTCGGCGCGCACGTCGGCAAAGGCGCTTCGGTCGGGCCGTTCGCCCGGCTCCGCCCCGGCACGCGGCTTGGCGAGGGCGCGCTGATCGGCAATTTCGTCGAGGTCAAGGAAGCGGTGGTGGAAGCCGGCGCCAAGGCCAATCACTTGAGCTATATCGGCGACGCCTTGGTCGGCGCCAACGCCAATGTCGGCGCCGGCACGATTACCTGCAATTACGACGGCAGCGAAAAGCATCGCACCACGATCGGCAAGGATGCTTTCATCGGCTCGAACACGGCGCTGGTCGCGCCGGTCGAGATCGGGGAGGGCGCCTATATCGGCTCCGGCTCGGTGATTACCGAAAACGTGCCGCCCGGCGCGTTGGCGCTCGGCCGCAACCGCCAAACCATTAAGGAAGGTTGGGCGTCGCGCTTGCGCGGATTGAAATCCCTCGGCAAAAAGAAGGCGCGTTCGCACGATTAGGGGCGCGCCGCGGGCGGCGAAAAACGCGCAACCGATCGATAAAAACGCTCATGTCATGGAAGGAAAAGTTATTTGATTTCTGCGATCATTAGCCTTGCGCTTTAACGATTAACGGGACGGCCGGTTTGTCGGCGGCTTTTCGCGCCCGGTCGGTTGAGGAGAGCATCCAAACGGATGTGCGGCATTATCGGGATCATCGGGCGCGAGCCGGCGGCGCCGCAGCTCATCGATGCGCTCAAGCGCCTCGAATATCGCGGCTACAATTCCGCGGGCGTCGCCACGCTTGAAGGCGGCAAATTGGTGCGCCGGCGCGCCGAGGGCAAGCTCAAGAATCTCGAACAGAGGCTGATACGCGAGCCGTTGTCGGGAACCATCGGCATCGGCCATACGCGCTGGGCGACGCATGGCCGGCCGACCGAGAACAACGCGCATCCGCATGCCACCGAAAGACTGGCGGTCGTGCACAACGGCATCATCGAAAATTTCAGCGAGCTGCGGCGCGAGCTGCAAAACAAGGGCGTCAAATTCGCCACCGATACCGACACCGAAGTCATCGCGCATCTCGTCACCGAGGAGATGAAACGCGGCGCTTCGCCCGCCGCCGCGGTCAAGGCGGCGCTGCCGCGGCTGCGCGGCGCATTCGCGCTCGCCTTCCTGTTCGCCGGCGAGGAGGATCTCTTGATCGGCGCCCGCCAAGGCTCGCCGCTCGCGATCGGTTTCGGCGACGGCGCGATGTATGTCGGCTCCGACGCCATCGCGCTTGCGCCATTCACCGATGCGGTCAGCTATCTGGAAGACGGCGACTGGGTCGTCGTCACCCATGACGGCGCGGAAATTCACGACCGCGACGGCAATGTCGTGCAGCGCGCGGTGCTGAAATCACAGGCCTCGGTGTTGCTGATCGACAAAGGCAACCATCGCCATTTCATGGCCAAGGAAATCCACGAGCAGCCCGAAGTCGTCGGCCACACGCTGGGAAATTACATCGACATGGCGGCCGCGCGCGTCGCGCTGCCGTTCGCATTGCCGTTCGATTTCCGCGCCCTCAGTCGCATCTCCATCGCCGCCTGCGGCACCGCTTATTATGCCGGCATGGTGGCGCGCTATTGGTTCGAGCAATTCGCGCAATTGCCGGTCGAGGTCGATATCGCCTCCGAGTTCCGCTACCGCGACGTGCCGCTGACGCCGGGAGATCTCGCCATCTTCGTCTCGCAATCGGGCGAGACGGCCGATACGCTCGCTTCGCTGCGCTATGCGCGCGCCCACAAGCAACACGTCCTCTCGGTGGTCAACGTGCCGACGTCGAGCATTGCGCGCGAGAGCGGCATCGTCATGCCGACGCTCGCCGGGCCGGAGATCGGCGTCGCTTCGACCAAAGCTTTCACTTGTCAGCTCGCCGCGCTGGCGACGCTGGCAATCGCGGCCGGCCGCACCCGCGGCGTGCTCTCCGACAGCGACGAGAAGACGCTCGTTCAGGCGCTGATCGAAATTCCCCGGCATTTGAACGACGCTTTGGCGCTCGAGCCGCAGATCGAGCAGCTCGCGCGCGATCTGGCCAAATGCCGCGACGTGCTTTATCTCGGCCGCGGCACCAGTTTCCCGATCGCGCTCGAAGGCGCGCTGAAACTGAAGGAAATCTCCTACATCCATGCCGAAGGCTACGCCGCCGGCGAACTCAAGCACGGCCCGATTGCGCTGATCGACGAGAACATGCCGGTGATCGTGATCGCGCCGCATGACAGAGTGTTCGAAAAGACCATTTCCAACATGCAGGAGGTCGCCGCACGCGGCGGCCGGCTGATCCTGATGACCGACGCCAAGGGCGCGGCCGCGGCCAGTGACAGTCAATCGGTGGTGACGCTGACTTTGCCGGAACTGCATCCGGCGGTGGCGCCGCTGGTTTATGCCGTGCCGGTGCAGCTTTTGGCCTATCATACCGCCGTCATCATGGGCACCGACGTCGATCAGCCGCGCAACCTCGCCAAATCGGTGACGGTGGAATAAAGCCGCACGTTTCGGGCGGCAAACCGGCGCGGCAGCGGCCGTGCAAATTGCCCGCCGGCACTATATATTTCGGCCGCAACCGCGACGGAATCGATGAGCAACGACAATATCCAGCGCACCGGATCGGCGCCGCCGGTCAAAGCGGCGCCCGGCTTCATAAGCCGCATCCGCACCTATTTCCTGACCGGACTTATCGTCGCCGGGCCGGTGGCCGTGACGATCTGGCTGATCTGGTGGTTCGTGACCTGGGTCGACAATCTGGTGCGGCCGGTCATACCGGTGGCGTACCGGCCGGAAACCTACCTGCCGGTGAACATCCCGGGCACCGGCCTAATCGTTGCCTTTACGGCACTGACCCTGCTCGGCTTCCTCACCGCCAATTTGATCGGCCGCAAGCTGGTCGACTTCGGCGAAAGTATTTTGAGCCGCATGCCGATCGTGCGGCCGATCTACCGCACCGCCAAGCAGATTTTCGAGACCTTGTTCTCCAAGTCGGATTCCAGCTTCCGCCGCGTCGGCCTGGTCGAGTTTCCCTCGCCCGGCATGTGGTCGCTGGTGTTTCTGACCCAATCGCCGACCACGGAGATTTCCGAGCGCCTGCCGGCGGGCGAGCACGTCTCGGCCTTCATGCCGTGCACGCCGAATCCGACCACGGGATTCTTCTTCTATGTGCCGAAGCGCGATGTGGTGGATCTCGATATCACCGTCGAACAGGCGATGACGCTGATCATGTCGGCCGGCATGGTGCAGCCCGGCGGCGACGCGCAGACCCAGGGCAAGCTCGCCGCGCTCGCCGAAACCGCCCGCACGGCGCAGGCGGCGCGCAAAGCCGAACCGACCGCGGTGAAATAAGGCGCGCTAGCCGGCTTCCAACAGTCTGATCGCCTCGTCGCGCGAGAATAGGTAGAGCAGATTGCGCAGCGCTTGCCCGCGCGGCGATTTGAGCTTCGGATCGCGCGCCAGCATGAGGGCTGCGTCATCCCGTGCCGCCGTCAAAAGCTTGCTGTGAACCCCGATCCGCGCAATCCGAAAGCCCGGGTCGCCGCTTTGCCGGGTGCCGAGCACGTCGCCTTCGCCGCGCAGTTTTAGATCCTCCTCGGCGATGCGGAAGCCGTCGTCGGTCTCGCGCAGGATGGCAAGACGCGCCTTGGCCGTCGGCCCGAGCGGGGCTTTATAGAGCAATATGCAGGTCGAGCGTTCGGCGCCGCGGCCGATGCGGCCGCGCAACTGGTGTAGTTGGGCGAGCCCGAAACGTTCGGCGTGCTCGATCACCATGACGCTTGCTTCGGGAACGTCGACGCCGACTTCGATCACGGTCGTGGCAACGAGAAGCCGCGTCTCGCCCGCGGCAAAGCGCTCCATGGCGCGATCCTTGTCGGGCCCGCGCATGCGGCCGTGCACCAGATCGACGGCATCGCCGAAACGCTTTTGCATATCCTTGTAGCGTTCCTCGGCGGCGGCGAGATCGATGCTTTCGGATTCCTCGACCAGCGGGCACACCCAATAGACGCGGCGGCCGTCGTAGAGCGCGCGCTTGACCGCTTCGACCACCTCGTTGAGCCGCTCGAGCGGCACGGCGCGGGTATCGACCTTTTGCCGGCCGGCAGGTTTCTGGCGCAGTTCCGAGACATCCATGTCGCCGAAATAGGTCAGCACCAGCGTGCGCGGGATCGGCGTCGCGGTGAGCACCAAAAGATCGACCGCTTCGCCCTTGCGCGCCAAAGCCAGTCGCTGGTGCACGCCGAAGCGATGCTGCTCGTCGACGATCGCCAAAGCGAGATCGTGGAACGCCACGTTTTCCTGAAACAGCGCGTGAGTGCCGACGATGAGATCGATATCGCCTGCGGCCAGCGCGGACAGAATCTCGGTGCGTTGGCTGCCGCGCTCGCGGCCGGTAAGAATGGCGGTGCGGATGCCGGCGGCGGCTGCGAGCTTCTCGATGGTGGCAAAGTGCTGCCGCGCCAAAATTTCCGTCGGCGCCATCAGCGCTGCCTGCCGGCCGGCTTCGATCACCGTCGCGGCGGCAAGCAGAGCGACGACGGTCTTGCCCGAGCCGACATCGCCGTGCAGAAGGCGGAGCATGCGCTGCGGCTGCGCCAGATCGGCGACAATGTCGGTGACCGCGCGCGCTTGCGAGGGCGTCAGCGCATAGGGCAGCGCCTTGACGATGCGGGCGCGCAGCCGGCCCTCGGCGGCGCTGCCGCGGCCGGCGCGGGTGCGCATATGGAAGCGCAGCAAAGCCAGCGCGAGCTGGCTCGCCAACAGTTCATCATAGGCCAGCCGCGACCACGCCGCGCCCTCCGGCGCGATGTCATTCGGTTCGGCAGGACGATGGATCGAACGCAACGCGTCGGTGAAGCTCGGATAATCGTTGCGCTTGAGCCAGGCCGCGTCCTGCCATTCCGGCTGCGCCGGCAGGCGTTGCAGCGCATGGTCGATCGCCTTGCCGACCTGGTTCGGATACAGCCCTTCGGTCAGCGGATAGACCGGATCGAGGAGCGGCAGCCGCGCAAGGCCTTCGGCATCGACCACGCGGTCGGGATGCACCATCTGCAGATGGCCGTCGTAGAGCGTCGCGGTGCCCGATACGTAACGCAGCGCGCCTTCGGGAAGCAGCTTTTGCAGGTAATCCTTGCGCGCATTGAAATAGGTGATCATCAGCGTGTTGGTGTCGTCGCTGGCATCGATGTTGTAAGGCGCGCGCGGCCGGTTCGGCGGCCGCGGCCGGTGCCGCTCGACGGTGACCGCGACCGTCACCACGGTGTCGGGCTTCACCTCGCCGAGTTTCGGCTGATTGCGCCGGTCGACAAATCCGGTCGGCAGATGGAACAAGAGGTCGATGACGCGCGGCGGCTCGCCGTCGCGCTCGAACAGCCGGGCGAACAGTTTTTCGACCTTTGGCCCGATGCCGGGCAGCGCCGAGAGCGAAGCAAACAGCGGATTGAGGATCGGCGGGCGCATGGAAATTACTTCCGTCGCTGCCGCGTCTCTTCCCTCCCCCCTTGAGGGGGAGGGATAGGGAGGGGTGTGATGGCTTGCGCTGGCTCTGAGGATCGACCCCCCTCCCGACCGCCAACGCCTGCGGCGTTAGCGGTCGACCTCCCCCTCAAGGGGGGAGGTGAAGATTTTTTCCGGCCTGACATCTTCTGCATTGGCCTCTATATACCGCACGCCCGGCCCCGTCCGGGTTTTTGGCGTTGGGCGACAGGCTTGAAAAGTCGATGACGGAACGGTCGAGCGAAGGACTGGACGTGCGGCGCCGGAAGCTTCTGTTCCGGGCGTGGCGGCGCGGCGAGCGCGAAATGGACCTGATCGTCGGCCGCTTCGCCGACGCTTTTATCGACAAATTCGACGACGCCGCGCTCGACGATTTCGAGCGGCTGATCGAAGTGCCCAATGCCGAGCTCTATACCTGGGTGACCGGCGACGAAACCGCGCCGGCAAACCATGACACTGCCGTACTGCGGCAGCTCATAAGCTTTCATGTCCGGGCCGAAGAGAAGCCAAAGCATCGATGACGGCGCACGCAGCCTTGCTGACCAAATCGCCGGCGGCGCGCCTTGCGCCCGGCCGGCCGCTGACGCTCGCCGGCATTGCCGACGGCGCCGAGGGCCTGGTCGTCGCCGATCTCGCCCGCGCGGTCGCTGCCGGTGCCAAGCCGCCGGCGATTTCGCTTGCGGTGGTCTGCCGCGACGGCTCGCGCATGGCGACGCTGTCGCGCGCGCTCGGCTTTTTCGCGCCCGACATCGAAGTTTTGGAATTTCCGGCCTGGGATTGTCTGCCTTACGACCGCGTGTCGCCGCACGCCGCGGTGGTGGCTGCCCGCATGATGACGCTCGCGCGCTTGGCGCGCGTCACCGGCCGCAACCATCCGGCCGTCCTTCTCACCACCGTCAACGCGGTGCTGCAGCGCGTGCCGGCGCGCGAACTCGTCGCCAAGCAATCGTTGGCGGCGGCACCGGGCAACATGCTGCCGATGGCCGGCATCACCCAGTGGCTCGATCTCAACGGCTTTAATCGTGCGGCCACGGTCCGCGAGGCCGGCGACTATGCGGTGCGCGGCGGCATTATCGATCTGTTCGCGCCCGGTATGGACGCGCCGGTGCGGCTTGATTTTTTCGGCGACACGCTGGAATCGATCAGGAGCTTCGATCCGGAATCCCAGCGCACCGATGCCGAGCTGCGCGCGCTCGATCTGGTGCCGATGGCGGAATTCCAACTGACGAGCGACACGATCCGGCTGTTTCGCACCGGCTATGTCGCGGCGTTCGGCGCGGCCGATCCCGATGATGCGCTCTACGGAGCCGTCAGCGACGGCCGCCGCCACGCCGGCATGGAGCATTGGCTGCCGCTGTTCCATCAACGCATGGAGACGCTGTTCGATTATCTCGGCGTCTCTGCTTTCCCCTCTCCCCGTGGGGGAGAGGGAGCCGAGCGAAGCGAGGCGGGTGAGGGGGATCGAACCCCACGGTTTGCCCCCCCTCACCCGACGTCCTCGCGTCGCTCGGACGTCGACCTCTCCCCAACGGGGCGAGGTGAGGGTCAGGCGGCCGCAACGCCGATCGTCCTCGAACCGCTCGCCGAAGACGCCGCTCACGAGCGGCTGGCGCAGATCGCCGACTACTACCAGGCGCGCAAGGATGCGCTCGACCAAGCCGGCCAAAGGGGAAGTGCGGGAAGTGGCGGCAGCAGGGCGCCGTACAAGCCGCTGCCGTCGGACCGGCTCTATCTGGCCGACGCCGAATGGCAGGCGCGCTTGCAAAAATCGGCGCTGGCGCGGCTCACCCAGTTCACCGCGCCGGCGCCGCCCCTACATGCGGGGGAGGGCAACGAGGCGGTTATCGAGGTCGGCGCGCATCCCGGCCATAGCTTTACCGCCGAGCGCAACACGCCCGGCGCCAATGTGTTCGAGGCGGTGACCAAACACGTCAACGCGCTGCAAGCTGCCGGCAAGCGCGTCGCCATCGCGCTGTGGAGCGACGGCGCGCGCGAGCGCATAGCGCATGTGCTGGCCGAGCACGGCCTGCACAATCTGACGCTCGTCGCATCGTGGCCGGAGGCGCTGGCTTTGCCGCGCCACGAGACCGCGCTGGCGGTGCTCGGCATCGAATCCGGCTTCGCGACCGCCGACGTCGCGCTCATTACCGAGCAGGACATTCTGGGCGAGCGCCTTATCCGGCCGCGGCGGGCGAGCAAGCGCGCGGAAAATTTCATCGCCGAGGTGACGAGTCTCGCCGCCGGCGATCTCGTCGTCCATGTCGATCACGGCATCGGCAGATTTGTGGGTCTCCGCGCGATCGAGGCGGCCGGCGCGCCGCACGATTGCCTGGAAATCCATTATGCCGGCGGCGACAAATTGTTCCTGCCGGTGGAGAACATCGAGCTGTTGTCGCGCTACGGCTCCGAGGGCTCAGGCGTCGAGCTCGACCGGCTCGGCGGCGCGGCCTGGCAGACGCGCAAGGCGCGGATGAAGAACCGCATCCGCGAAATCGCCTGCGAATTGATCAGGGTCGCCGCCGAGCGGCAATTGCGCCAGGCGCCGCAGCTTGCGGTCGGCTCGGGCCTCTACGACGAGTTCTGCGCCGGCTTTCCCTATGAGGAGACCGACGATCAGCAGGCTGCCATCGCCGCAGTCCTCAACGATCTGTCGTCCGGGCGGCCGATGGATCGGCTGGTGTGCGGCGACGTCGGCTTCGGCAAGACGGAGGTTGCATTACGCGCCGCTTTCATCGCCGCGATGAACGGCAAGCAGGTCGCAATTGTGGTGCCGACGACGCTGCTCTCGCGCCAACACTTCAAGACCTTTTCCGACCGGCTCAAGGGCTACCCGATCCATGTCGCGCAGGCCTCGCGGCTCGTTCCCGCCAAGGACCTCGTCGCAGTCAAGAACGGCCTCGCCGCGGGCACCACCGACATCGTCATCGGCACCCACGCGCTGCTGGGCAAGAGCATCAAGTTCAAGGACCTCGGCCTGATCGTCGTCGACGAGGAGCAGCATTTCGGCGTTGCGCACAAGGAAAAGCTCAAGCAGCTGCGCGCCGAGGTCCATGTGCTCACGCTCACCGCGACGCCGATCCCGCGCACGCTGCAGCTTGCGCTGTCCGGCGTGCGCGACATGTCGATCATCGCCACCCCGCCGGTCGATCGGCTCGCAGTGCGCACCTTCGTGTCGCCGTTCGATCCGCTCATGGTGCGCGAGGCGCTGCTTCGCGAGCGCTACCGCGGCGGGCAAGCGTTCTACGTCTGCCCGCGCATCGAGGATCTCGCCGACGCCAAAGCCTTCCTCGACAAGAATGTGCCGGAAGTGCGCGTCGCCGTCGCCCACGGCCAGATGCCCGCCGCCGTGCTCGAAGACATCATGGCGGCGTTCTACGACGGCAAATACGACGTGCTGCTGTCGACCACGATCATCGAAAGCGGCCTCGACATCCCGACCGCGAACACTCTGATCGTGCACCGCGCCGACATGTTCGGGCTGGCGCAGATCTATCAGCTGCGCGGCCGCGTCGGCCGCTCCAAGCTGCGCGCCTATGCGCTCCTGACGCTGCTTGCCAATCGCAAAATCACCCCGCAGGCGGAGCGCCGGCTCAGCGTGCTGCAATCGCTCGATACGCTCGGCGCCGGCTTCCAGCTCGCCTCCCACGATCTCGACATCCGCGGCGCCGGCAATCTCCTCGGCGACGAGCAATCCGGCCACATCAAGGAGGTCGGCTTCGAGCTTTATCAGCAGATGCTAGAAGAGGCGGTGCTGTCGATGAAGGCCGGCATCACCGCACCCACAGCCGACAAATGGTCGCCGCAGATCACGGTCGGCACGCCGGTGCTGATCCCTGAGGATTACGTCACCGATCTGCCGGTGCGGCTGTCGCTCTACCGGCGCTTGGCCGAGATCGAGGACGACCGCGACATCGAGTCGTTCGGCGCCGAGCTGGTCGACCGCTTCGGCCCGCTGCCGCGGGAGGTCGAGTATCTGTTGCAGATCGTCGCCATCAAATCCTTGTGCCGGCGCGCCAATGTCGAGAAGATCGAGGTCGGCCCCAAAGGTGCGGTGCTGTCGTTCCGCGACAACATTTTCGCCAATCCCGACGGGCTGATTTCCTACATCGCCAAGCATCCGGTCGGCGCGCGGGTGCGCCCGGACATGAAAGTCGTGTTCTTCGACGAATGGGACAGCGCGGAGGAGCGGCTGAAAGGCGCCACCGAAATCTTACGAACGCTCGCGGGCATTGCGGAGAAGGCGGCGAAGGCGGCGTAGCGCCGCCTCATGCAGGAAATAATGAAGGAGCGGAAGCGGCTACTCGCGATGTGGAAGACAATTCATGAGCAATGATCCGGACGCGCTTATGACTACGGCCGAGCGGCGCGGCCGACGTTCGCCAAGCGTCGAACCGCGGGCGCGCGTCGCGCGCTACGATCGCCGCACCGGGCGCGTCCATGTTGAGTTGACCAACGGCTGCACCTTCGCCTTTCCGGCGCGCAAGGCGCAGGGCTTGGAACGCGCGAGCGACGTGCAACTGGCGCAAGTCGAAATTCTTGGGCTGGGACTCGGGCTTCATTGGGAGACGCTCGATGTCGACCTGAGCGTTCCGGGCCTGCTCGCCGGACTGTTCGGGACCAAGGCCTATATGGACCGCCAGCGCGCCGCACGGGCCGGTTCGGCACGGTCGGCCGCCAAGGCAGCCGCTGCTCGTCGCAACGGCGCCAAGGGCGGTCGCCCGCGCAAATCCGCCACGGCAAGGGGCGCGTAACGGCGTGATGTCGCGATCCCCGCGTTCTGAGTGTGAATCTTTTTCGACGAATGGGACACGCCGGAGGCGCGGCTCAAAGGCGCGACAGAGATTTTACGCACGCTCGCCGGGATCGCGGAGAAGGGGGCGAAGGCGGCGTGAGGCAGTGGTGTAGCACATGACACAACAGCGCAGGAATCGCCGGAAAGCGAGGGATGTGAGCGACCACGCACTTCTCGCGCTTCACAAGTACTATTTGAGAGCAGAGCACATGCGCGGCTGTTTGCACCAGGCCAAGGATCAGTTAATCAGCAAGGAGGGAATAGAGGCGCTCAAAGTGGGTACGCCCACGACTGAGCGCTTTCAGATCGAGATGTATCTCGATTATTGGTACGCAGGCATCTTTGCAGCGATGGAGGGCTATGAGAATCTCGGCCTCGTTAATCCCGAAGTGGAAGAATTACGCTCGGATCCGCTGTATGCCAAACTTCGAGCATATCGCGCTGGCACCTACCATTTTCGCGAAAAATATTTCGACGATGATATCCGAACCTTTATAGCAGACAATAAATCCTCGAGTTGGATGGTCAACCTTGACGTGGCGTTAGGCCGTTTTCTCCTGGCCGAGCTTCAAAAGCGAAGGCGAGCGCGCGGGCAAGCGTAGCCTGGACGAGCGAGCGACATCCAATGCCTGCCTTCTGCGGGCTCTAAATGTAATAGAGCAAGCTATGCAAGACGGATTCGTACATAAGCTTGAATTCGGTCAATTGTTCGAAAGTGAAAGTTCGAGGATCGTATGATACCTTTAACGCGCGGGCAGGATGAACCAAATTTCGGAACCGTCTAATTTTATCTGCTACGTCTTTTGCAACATACTTCGGAGGCGCTTCGCTTCCCTCCGAAGCGGCGTGTGATGGAATGGCGCATTCAAAACATCAATCTCATTAGCGGCGGCAATTAACTCCGACATATTGACCGAGTCTGGGATTTGAAGTTCACCGCCGTTGTCCTCGCCGAACTCAACCAAGTCAGAACGGTGGTTTCAAGTGCGAGCGCCAGTGCAATCGCAGCCATGAAATATTGACCAGCCTCCTCTAACTCGGCGCCAATGATCACAAGCTCCATGGCGACGCGTAACTCAGCAAGCGCCGCTCGATAATAGCCATGCAAAAAATTGAAATTTGCGCACTTAAAACAATCGGCGGCATCAGCCAGACAATTATAAATTTCATCCGATTTGTCCGGGTCACCAATTGCGGTGAGTCAGTCCTTCCACAGGCCGTGGAGCAGCCTAAGACGCGTACCGTTATGATCCGAGATCCGAATAGAGACGTCTTCCGGCAAGTGCATCATGCCGTCCCAGACTTCCTCCTCGATAAGATCAGAAGGGGCCACATCTTGGCCTTCGCTGTTCGCGAATTCATGCGGTTCAAGCTTGCTTCTTTCTGCGCGGAAGTCGGTCTCTGGGAGCTTCTTGGACATGCGACCAATATAGTTATTCCGTGGCGTGGACCGTTGCCTAGCCGACTCTGCTATCGCGAGGCGGGATGCCGCAGCGACCGAAAGGTGATCGAGTAGCGCAGCTCTTCCGCCGCGGGGATGCTGTGCTTCCAGTCCTCGCGCGACGGCCCGCGCAGCCGATAAACCGGGCGGCGGTCGAGCCGCATGGCGGCGCGGTCGCATGGATTGCCGGATCAAGTCCGGCAATGACGAAAGGAAGCGTCACCACCGGGCATAGCCATTCGAAGAACGGCGTCGCTGCGCTCGCCTACGACCTGATGGTCCATGCTGAAGCGACGAAAGTTCATCGTCATCGCCGGACTTGTTCCGCCCATCCACGTCTTTCCACAACGAAACGCAAGACGTGGATGCCCGCGACAAGCGCGGGCATGACGGCTTAAGCAGCCGTAATTCGCCTCTTCCTAGCGAGAGCGGTAAAACGCCAACCATGACCGCTGCCGCCTTAGCGCCGAAACCCACGTACCGCTGGCTCGTGCTGGCGGCGGCGACATTGGCGCAGGCTTCCGCTTCGTTTGCCATGCTGGGCGTTGCCGCGCTCGTCGGCTTCCTGCAGCAGGATTTCAGGCTCTCCGCCGCCGAGACCGGCTTGCTGATCACGGCGAGCTATGCCGCGCCGACGGTCTCGCTGCTCTTTGTCGGCGATCTGCTCGACCGCAAGAGCGAACGGCTGATCATCGGCGTCGGCGCGGCGATCGGCGGCGCCGCGCTCCTGCTCGCGGCGACGAGCGGCAATTTCACCATGCTTCTCCTCTGGCTGTTCGTCGTCGGGCTTGGCTACTCAACGACGCAGCCCGGCGGCAGCAAATCGGTCTCGGCCTGGTTTCGCGGCGATCGGCTCGGCCTTGCCATGGGCATTCGCCAGGCCGGACTGCCGTTTGGCGGCGCGGTCGCGGCGGCGATTTTGCCGGCCGTCGCGGCGACGTGGAGCTGGCGCGCCGCGTTTGTCGCCGGCGCCGCGGCCGCGCTCGGCGGCGGGGTCGCCTTTGCCCTGATCTATCGTCCGCCACCCGAGGCCGCCGCTGCGGGCCCCAAACGCGCGGGTTTGACCTTCGCGGCGGTTGCCGGATTGCTGCGTCAGTCTTGGATGCGCAACGCCATGGCAGCCGGGCTCGCGCTGGTGAGCGCGCAATACGGCATCCTCACCTGGCTGATGCTTTATCTGCGCGACCACGCCCATATTGCGCTGACCCGTGGCGCTTTGTTTCTATCGCTGGCGCAGGCGGCCGGCGTTGCCGGCCGCATCGGGCTCGCGGCGTGGAGCGACCGCACGCCCGGCGCGCGCTTTCGCCTGCTCACCTCAAGCATGATCGCGGTCGCCGCCGGCGTTTTGCTCCTTATGGTCGTGCCGCCGCAAACGCCGGAGCCGGCGCTCGCCGTGCTCGCCGCGTGGCTCGGTTTCTTCGGGCTCGGCTGGTACGGGCCATGGGTCGCCTATCTCGCCGAGACGGCGCCGGCGGACCAAGTCGGGCTCACGCTCGGCGCCGCCATGGCGATCAATCAGCTCGGCATCATCGGCGCGCCACCGCTGCTCGGCCTCGTTCACGACTTAAGCGGCGGCTACACCGCGCTCTGGGGCTGCATCGTGGCAGCGCTCGCCGTTGCCTACGGACTGACGGCACGTCACCACCGGGCTTGATGGTCAGCCCCTAAGGCGGATTGAGCCCTTGCGAAACCCATTACTCATCCGCGACGCCCTCCGTTGCGTAATCCCGCGCAGTGTGTCAAACTATGTGTGAAGAGCCACACATGGCAACAAACCTCTCGATCGATCCTGACCTCATCGACCGCGCCCTCGAAGTGAGTGGCGAGCGCACCAAAAAAGCCGCTGTCACCAAGGCGCTGCAGGAATTTATCGCGCGAAGACGGCAAAAACGCCTGCTCGATCTGATGGGCAAGCTCGAATGGGACGCTTCTTACGACTATAAGGCAGAGCGGGCGCGCGATTGAGCCTGTTCGTCGATACCAGCGTGTGGTCGCTCGCGCTGCGGCGCGACAGTCCGCCCAAAGCCGCGCCGGTGCGTGCGATGATGCGTGCGATCGAGTCCGGCGAGACGCTGTTGACGACGGGCCTGGTACTCCAGGAGCTTCTACAAGGCTTTTCCGGACCGCGAGCCCGAGCGCAGATTTTGGATCGATTTTCCGCGGTACCGCTCCTCGTGCAGGATCGCGAGGATCACATCGCCGCGGCGGCATTGCGCAACGTTTGCCGTCGTGCGGGCGTTCAGGTTGGAACGATCGATGCGCTCTTGGCGCAGCTCTGCATCCGTCACGACCTGACGATGCTGTCGACCGACAATGACTACAAACGCATCGCCAGCCATTGCGCTTTGAAGCTGTGGGGCGAGGGCGATTAAGCGAGCGTAGCCTGGGAATTTTCGCACTGGCTTCGCGCAGAATCTGCTCGATCTGATGGGCAAGCTCGAATGGGACGCCTCTTGCGGCTACAAGGCTGAGCGTGCCAGCGAGCTATGAGGCATTTCGCGAGTCGCGCCTTCACTGCGCTCAACCCATCCTGCGAGTTTGAGCGGTTCAACTCGCGAGCGGCAGGCAACGCGACGGTTTAGCAGCGGCACCATTTGCTACTCGCCATTCGCGAGGAAAGCTTCTCGACCGTTCCCGGATTTCGCTCCGCTCCATCCGGGCTACGGACGACGGACAGTCGACATCGCTGTTTGACAACCACTCGCGCGCAGAAACGCGGCGCGGGAACGAGTTCGCTATGACTGACTTCGTCATCCTGAGGTGGCCGCAAAGCGGCCCTCGAAGGATGCTGCGCTGCCCTGGCCGTCGCCCTTCGAGGCGCGCCGTCGGCGCGCACGTCCGGGTGACGGATTACAAATTACGCCCGCAACCTCGCGTGCCGGTCCGAGCTGCGCTCGATGGCGCTGGCGAGATATTCCGGCGACTGCGCGCCGGTGACGATGACGCTGCCGCCGAACACGAAACACGGCACGCCGTCGATGCCGGCTTCCTTGGCGGCGGTGGCCTCGCCTTCGATGCGATCGATATCGGCGTCGCTGGCGAGAAGCCGGCGCACCAGATCGCCGTCCATGCCGACGTCGGTCGCGGCCTGGATCAGCACTTTGGGGTCGCTGAGATCGGCGCCTTCGGCAAAATAAAGCTCCATCAGCCGTTGCTTCATCCGCGCCGGATCGGTGGCGCTGCGCGACCACAGAATGAGACGATGACAGTCGAGCGTGTTGGGCTGCCGGCCGATCTTGTCGGGATTGTAAGCGAGCCCCTCCATCGCGGCGGCAGCCGAGATGCGTTCGGCGATCGCGGCGTAGCGCTCGACCGAGCCAAATTTGGTCTCCAGATAGGTCTGCCGATCGATGCCTTCGCGCGGGATCCAATCGTTGAGAAAATACGGCCGCCAATTGATGTCGACCGCGACATCGGGCACCAGCCCAATGGCGGCTTCCAGCCGCCGCTTGCCGATGTAGCACCACGGACAGACGATGTCGGACACCACATCGACGTGAACGGAACCGGACGCCTCGGAAGAATCCACCATCGCAAAAACCTTCGATTCGAACCTATCCAACCTAGCGCATATATCGGGACGCTAGGAACCGGCCGCCAGAGCCGCAATGGTCCCGCGCGTTTAGCCGGCGGCGGCTTCGCCCACGACCCGTGCGATCAAGGAATCGACGCTGTCGGTCGGCTTCAAGGTGGCGAGCGTCACCGCGGTGTCGATGCCGCCCGTTTCGCGGTCCGGCGCCAGCATGGTGTTCTTGAGCACGCTGGCGATGCGGCGCGCCACGACATGAGCGGCGCGGAGATCGGTTTCGGTGAAGACGGCGAAGATCGAATTGTCGGCCTCGCGGCAGGCGAAATCGACCTGCCGCATCAGCCGGCCGACGAGCCGCGCCGCATCGAGGCCGACGCGGCGATCGCCGCCATCGAACGAGAAGCGCGCGATCGACAGACCGACCCCGCGCTTTTCGGCATCGTCGACGGCGCGGTTGAGATCGCGCCAGAACGCGTCGTGGGCGAGGAGTCCAGTGTCGGGATCGACCATGCCTTTGGCGTCGAGCGATTTGAGCATGCGCTTGAGCCGTTGGCCGAAGGCGTGGGCGCGCACGTAAGGCAGGAAGCGTTCGACCAGCCGCTGCGGGCCCTCGGCAATGCGTTCGAGATTGGCAAGCTCGATGGTAAAGGCCTCGACGACGGCGGGATGGCCGCCAAGCACGGCGACCGGCAAATCGCGAAATCGCACGTCCTCGGCGAGCACGGTCAGCAAAGCCTCGACGATCTTCGGGCCAAAACCTTCGCCGATTACCATGCCGTCGACATCGCGCACGTTGAGCGCGCGCGCCGCGCTCTCGACGCTCAAGGCGCCGACCACGCCGACGCGCTCGCCCAGCGCGACCGAGAGCGCGGGATAGGAACGGCCGCGCCCGGCAACGAGCACCGTCGCCTCATCGAGCGGATCGCCGGCGGACAATTCCGGCAGTTGCTCGCCGCGCGATGCCAGCGTGCGGGTGCGGCGCAACACCGTGCCGTGTAGGGCGCGAATGCGCAGCGCGGTGCTCAGCCGCCTGATCAGCCGCTGTGGCGGCGCATTGGCGGGGATCGCCAGCGCGTCCGCCACGGCTGGCGCGCCGTCATCGCGGGTGCGGGCAATGACCGGCATGTAGAGGCCGCCGCTCTTGCGCCGCTGCTCGGCGAGCAATTCTGCGAGCGCGGCGAGGCGGAAGCGATCGGCACACGGCTCGGCCAGAATGACCGCTTCGGGCGCGACCGAAGCCAGCGCCTGCGGGGCGTCGGTCCACGTGGTTTCGATGATGAGGAAGCCGCCGGCCGCGCGCAGCGCATCGACGACATCCGGCGCTTGGCTGTCGGCAATGACGGCGAACGGACCTTGCAGCGCCATGGTACGGTGCGGACTTTTGCAGATACGGTCCGCAACCATGCCAAAGCGCTGTTAACGGCCGGTCAACGAAGTCGCGAAGATGCCCGGCCTGGCGATAACTGCGCAGCCTCGCGCGGCGTAGCGGCGAACTCAACTGGCGGTGTGCGGATCGATACCGTAGGTTTTGCAGTCTCGCTCGACGGCCTGGGCGCTCGCCGGGTCGTAGCCGATCAATGTCAGTTTGGCGGTGACTATTTTGCCGCCGACGAAAAACACTTGAGCACTGAACGGCTGAAATCCTACATAATTCCCAAAGTCATTCTTGCCGTTCATCATCCCGCAATATTGCGCAACCCCTTTATCATCGGGTTGCCCGATGGGATTCCACTTGAATTGTACGGAATTGGGATCCTTCATCACCGGGGCCAAAATGGTCGTCAAAAGCGCCATCTCATCAGGCGTCAAAGCACGCTGGGAGAAAGGGGCGGGACCGGGGGCCGGGGCGGAATTGCCGCGCCTCATGAGCGAGCAGCCGGCGAGCAAAACCACAGCACACAGGACGAACAGCGTCCTACGCATCACTCTTTCCCCGTCCCAAGCACTTCCAGCACTTTCAGTTTACGCCCGCGCGCTCGCCTCGTCGCGGCAATTTTCCGGACATGAGGTCGCAAACTCGCCGCTCAAACTGTCGGAGATGCTGGCTGACATGGTGCCAAAATAGGAGGCCCCGCCATGGGGGGACACGGCGGGGCCGGAGGAGGTTCAAGTTGCCCACCCCTCCCCCAAGAAGGGTCGGCGGCAGGTAGAATAGCACAGCTCTACAACCCGTGAATAGCGCGCCCGCGGCCCGCACGGCTCAACCCTTCGGCAGCTTTTGCCGATCAGCCGGCGGCAACCGCCCGGTGCAAAACCTGCTCGCCGCGCTCGCCGAACGCGGCGGTGACCAGGGGATTGAGGCCGAGCGCGGCGAGCGCGGCCGCCATGGCGTCGAGATCGGCCGCGCTGCCGACAAGGCGCTGGCCGGTCAGCGGATCGGGCAGCGCCGCAAGCGCCGCACCGGCGTCGATCCGGCCGATCCGTTCCAACAGCGTGCAAAGCGGAAAGCGATAACAGCCAACATTGACGATGCCGGCCGGCGGCCCGGTGACCGCGAGAGACTTGCTCAACCGATCGACCCGGCACGGGTAACCGCTATCGACAAAGCCATCGCGGGGAATTGCAAAATGCGGGCGATCGGAGCGTTCGATGCCGGGCGGAAACACATGACGCGGCACCATCGGGCCGCGCAGCGCCACGGTGTTGGCCGCGGTCGCTTCGAGTTCGATGACCGTTACCGCGCCTTCGCTATCGCGCGGGGTGCCGATCGGACCGAGCGGGATTGGCAGCGGCCGCCCGCCCGCGCCGCGCCGCGTCGCGATCAGCCCGGTTTCGCCAAAAATCGGCACGTCGATCAAGCTGGCGTCGCGCTCGGGCCAATCGCCGCCGGCCCAGAACCGGTCGGGCGCATGCCAGGCCGCGACCACGTGGGTCGGTCCCTCGCGCGCGAACAGGCCGGTTTCGGCAAGGCGAAACGCCACCGCAGCGGGCAGGATCAGCGTGCCGCAGCGATCGTCACGCCGCTGCTGCGCAAAAATGTCGGCATCGAACGGATGATGCAGCACCAGCGTGCCGCCGGCCAGGAGCCACGGAACGAGCGTAAGGCAGATGCCGGCGAACGAAGCGGGCGCGATGGTGGACAGCAGGCTCGCATCCTGCTCCAGCCGGCTTTCGAGCAGCACGCCAAGGCCGCCGGCGAGGAGCTCGAGATGGCGGCGTGCGACCGGAACCGGTCCGTCCTCGCCGACTTCGAACGTCGTCACCGCGACATGCGCGGCGGCATTGGCGTCGCGATCGAGCGCCGGTACGGGATCGAGCTTCGCCGCCGTGAACAGATCGTCGAGCGGCACGACGCCGTCGGGCAGGTTGCCGCCGAAGCCGCAGACGAAGCGCAGCGAAAACACTTCCGCGGCGACACGCGTGGCGAGTTCACAATGTTCGAAGCTGCCGACGCGCCGGCAAGCGATCAGGGCTTTGGCGCCGACGCGCGCCAGCGCGGTGACGGCATCGGCGCGGCGCCACAGCAGCGGCAGCGGCGCCGCGATCAATCCGGCGCGCAGCACGGCGAGGAAGGTCAAGACGGTCTCGACGATGTTCGGCATCTGAATGCCGACGATCGCGTCGATCGGCAGCCCCATGCGGCGCAGCCGGCCGGCAATCGCCGAGATCATGCGATCGGCTTCGGCATAGGACAGCCGCAGCGGCGGGCCGTCGGTGAACGTCTCGCGGTTCGCCGCGTCGACGAGCGCGATGGCGCCCGGCCGGCGCGCCGCCGCGCGGCGAAACAAGTCGTCGAGCGTGATGCGGCTTGCGCCGGGCGGCGCCGCGGCTGATGCCAGTGCGGGATCCCCGAGAATCATACGGGTATCATGGCACGGCTTTTGCCGGCTGACGCCACCAGGTCTCGGGCAAATAACCGAATAGCGAGGTCCGCGCCGGATGCTGCATGTAGTTCCAGCGCGCCACCCATTGCTCGGGAAGGTAAAACAACGGCACGACGTAACAGCCGGAAATCAGAACCCGATCGAGCGCACGCACGGCGTCGACCAGGTCGGGACGGGTGCGTGCGCGCAACAGAGCCGCAATCATGGCGTCAACCGCCGCGCTCTTGACGCCCATATAATTGCGCGTGCCGGGTTCATTGGCCGCCACCGAACTCCAATAAATACTCTGCTCGTTGCCAGGCGAGAGCGATTTATCCCAGCGATATTCGATCATGTCGAAGTCGAACGACACCAGGCGCTGCTCGTATTGCACCGAGTTCGACAAGCCGCACCTGCGCGGCAATACCGGCGCGCGCCAGCATGGTGGAAAATGCCAGCGCCAACCGCTCGTCGTCACGGCTCGTCACCATGATTTCGAAGGCGAACGGTCGTCCGCTGGCGCGATTGCGCAGCATCGTGCCTTTAAGCTCATAGCCGGCGGCTTCGAGCAGAGTGAGCGCCTGATGCAGGGCGGCGCGGTCGCGGCCCGAACCGTCGGTGACCGGAGGCGACCAGGTTCCGTCGAGCACGTCGGGGCGCACCGCATCCGCAAACGGCGAAAGCAGCGCGCGCTCGTTGTCGTCCGCCGGGCGACGGTAAGCGGAGAGCTCGCTGTCGTCGAAGAAGCTCGCGCTCCGCCGGTACAGATTATAGAAGAAGCTGCGATTGACCCATTGAAAATCGAACAACAGGGCGATCGCCTGACGCACGCGAATGTCGGCAAACATCGGCCGGCGCGTGTTGAAGACGAAGTCGGAAGCAAATTTCGGCAATCCGCTACGGAATGTCTCCTGGACGACGCGGCCGTCGCGCGCGGCGGGAAAAGCATAACCGGTCTGCCAGCGGGTCGGATCCGTTTCGGCGCGCACGTCGTAGAGTCCGGCTTTGAAGGCTTCGAAATAGGCATTGTCGTCGCGATAAAAGTCGAAACGCAATTCGTCGAAATTCCACAAGCCGCGATTGATGGGAAGTTTGCGGCCCCAATAATTGGGATCGCGCCTGAAAGTGACGCTTTTGCCGGGATCGACCGCGGCGACAACATAGGGACCGCTGCCGATCGGCTTGGCCAATGTCGAGTTCTCGAACGTGGCGACGTCGATCGCGTGCCTCGGCAGCACCGGCATCAGTCCGAGGATCAGCGGCAATTCGCGATCGCTCAAATCGGCGAAATCAAAGCGCACGGTTCGCGGGCCGAGAATTTCGGCCTTGGCCACCCGGGAATAGTAGGTCCGATGATTAGGGCGGCCGTGATCGCGCAGCAATTGCCATGAGAAAACCACGTCGTCGGCGGTCACCGCCGTGCCGTCGGAAAAATGCGCCGCCGGATCGAGCGTGAAGGTGACGTAGCTTCTGGCCTCGTCGGTCTCCACCGTCCGCGCCAACAATCCGTAGAGCGTGAAAGGCTCGTCGTAACTGCGCGCCAGCAAGCTCTCGACGACGTAGCCGCGAATGGTCTGCAAGGCGAGACCTTGGACGATAAGCGGATTGAGGCTGTCGAAGGTGCCGAGCACGCCCTCGATCAGCCTGCCGCCCTTCGGCGCGTCGGGATTGACGTAGGGCAGCGCCGTGAAGCCGGCCGGCAGCACCGGTGCGCCGTGCATTGCGATGGCAGCTTTGGCGATGGCGTCGGTCGCGACGCTTTGCGTCGGCTCGGCAACAGCCGGCAGCGCGAAGCCGGTCAACATGCCGGCCAGCAATTGGGCGGCGCAGAATGCGGCCCGTGTTCGAAATCCGTCGGTTTTCAGTGTTCCCTCGACAATGAAGCTTAAAGCGCGGTTCACTCGGCGAGCAGCGAATGTAGCACGAAGGGCGATTGCGGCCGTTCGAAGCAGGGCGAAAAGACCGCCCGTCGCGTGGCTCAAGATGCGGGCTTTATCTGGCCACGCAATTAGGGTATTGGGCCGGGCCAAGGGCGATAAGGGGTCACGTTGTTGCCGCATTGTGCGTCGATTCCAGGGCACCGCTTAGCGCGGCGGCAAATGCCGGCTATTGCGACATCGGATCATTGACACGCAGTCTGACTAGGCAATCGATCAGGTCGCTGAGATCTGGATCGAATTGCGGGTGGCAGCACTAAAGAGGAACTGCATCTCATGAACTATCTGAACGCGTCGGCGCCGGTTCGGCCGGTGGGCCCGACGCTCGCTGCCATCGGCAAGAGGATTGGACAGACCCTCGTCGTGACCATTGCGCTTGCCCTCGGCCTGCAACTGGCAAGCGGCTCCTCCGCGCTGGCCCAGACTAAGCCGGCAGCGAAAAAGCCGGCCGCCCCTGCGGCGCCGGCTCCGGCGCCCGCGCCGGCAGCACAACCACAAGCCCCGGCGCAAGGACAGGAGCAGCAACAGGTCCAATTGATCTATTCGCCGTGGACCAAGTTTTGCCTCAAGAACCCGAACGATCCTAATGCGAAGCAAGTCTGCTTCACCGGCAAGGATGCCCGTATCGAATCCGGTATGCCGGTGGTTGCCGCCGTGCTGATCGAGCCGCAGGACGACCCGAAGAAGATCCTTCGCGTTACGCTTCCGCTCGGCATGCAGCTCATTCACGGCACGCGGGTGATCATCGACCAGAACCAGCCGATGACCGCGCCTTACGTCATTTGCTTCACCAACGGCTGCATGGCGGATTACGAATTCACTCCCGACATGATCGGCAAGATGAAAAAGGGACAGGGGCTCGTCGTCCAGGCGATCAATTCGACTGGCCAGCCGATCAGTCTCGTGTTGCCGCTCGCCGATTTCGCCAAGGCCTATGACGGTCCGCCGACCGATCCCAAGGTTTTTGAAGAGCAGCAGAAGAAGCTGCAGGAAGAACTGCAACGCCGCGCCGATGAGGCGCGCCAGAAGCTCGAGCAGCAGCAGGGCTCGCCCGGTGCTTCCGCGGCGCCGTCTGGAGGCGCGCCGGCGAAACAGTAGCGATCACAGCATGGATTGCTTCGTCTCGCCGGCAATGACGCCGCTCAGTGCATCATCGCCGCGCGCGGGCGATAGCCGCCGTTGCCGTCTTTGACGAATATTTCGTCGACCTGCGGATGGCGCACCGGCTCGCCGCTATCGTCGGGCAGCAAGTTCTGTTCCGAGACATAGGCGACATATTCGGTCTCCTCGTTCTCGGCGAACAAATGATAGAACGGCTGGTCCTTGCGCGGCCGCGCATCGGCGGGGATCGCTTGGTACCATTCCTCGGTATTGTCGAATATCGGATCGATGTCGAACACGACGCCGCGGAACCGATAAAGGCGGTGCCGCACGACTTGGCCGATCTGATATTTCGCGTTCCGAATCTTTTCCATGCAGAGCGTATTTTATCGCGTCATCGGCGCGAATGTACAACGATTATGCCGCAGCCTGCCGCACCTCCTGAACAGCCGTTCATAGCCCGTAACGCGCTCCCATCTCGGGATCCTTCTCGGCGACGAGGCCGGCGAGATCGACCAGCACCTTGGCCTGTTTCCAGGTTGCATCGTCCTGCATTTTGCCGTCGATCATCACCGCGCCGCTGCCGTCCGGCATGGCGGCAATGATCTTCTTGGCAAAGGCGACTTCCGCAGGATCCGGCGAGAACACCCGTTTGGCGATCGGAACTTGGTTCGGATGCAGCGTCCAGGCGCCGGCGCAGCCCATGAGAAAGGCGTTGCGAAATTGCGCCTCGCAAGCGGCGCCGTCGGCAAAATCGCCGAACGGGCCGTAGAAAGGTTTTATACCGGCCGCGGCGCAGGCATCGACCATTTTCGCAATCGTATAGTGCCAGAGGTCCTGCTGATAAGCGGCGCGCGGCGCATCGGGCGCGCCGGCATCGGCCAGCACTTTGTAATCGGGATGACCGCCGCCGACCCGCGTCGTCTTCATCGCGCGCGACGCGGCAAGATCAGCCGGGCCGAGACTGATGCCGTGCATGCGCGGCGAGGCGACAGCGATCGAGGCGACATTGTCGACGCCCTCGGCGGTTTCCAGGATGGCGTGAATGAGGATCGGCTTTTTCACGCCATGCTTGGCTTCGAGCTGGGCGAGAAGCTGATCGAGATAATGGATGTCCCACGCGCCTTCGACCTTCGGCAGCATGATGACGTCGAGCTTTTGACCGATCGCTGCGACGATTTCGGTGATGTCGTCGAGCACCCACGGCGAGTTGAGAGCATTGATGCGCGTCCACAATCCGGTCTCGCCGAATTCGCAACTCTTCGCCATTGCGATAAAGCCGGCTCGTGCCGCCTCCTTGGCGTCGGCCGGGATGGCATCCTCAAGATTGCCGAGCACAACGTCAACCTGAGCGACCAGCTCCGGCACCTTGGCGCGCACCTTTTCGATATGAAGCGGCACGAAATGAATCATGCGCTCGAGCCGCAGCGGCAATTCGCGCAGCGGCGCGGGCGCGCCGATAGCGAGCGCTTTGAAAAAATTACGCGGCAGTTTCATGCATTAACCCGCAGCCCCGGCAGTTCAACGGTAGGATGAACGGGCAGGCCCCGCCAAGCCGCTTTTCGTGCCAACAGGCCCAAAAATTTGCACGGATGCGGCCGACGAGATGCACGCCGCCAGCAGCTTGTTTTCGCGTGAAAGTTGTAGAAAATGGTGGGTGGCTTGAGGGAAACGGTGCGTATCGGCGTCATTGTCGCCATACTTACGCTTGGCGGTCTGGTCAGTTGCACGTCGGCTGCCGAACGGGCGGCGGCGAAATTTGCGCCGGAAAAAGCGAAATACCAGCCCAATGTCGGCAAGCAATATTGGGTCAGCGGGCTGACGGTCAGTTTCTGCAAGGAACCGGTCACCACCGCATACGATTGCAAGCCGCTCCCTACCTGCCGTTTGCCGTCGGTTGACGTGATCCGGCTTGCCCCAGCATGTCGCTTCGAGTTGTTTGACGTTCATGCCGAGACGTGGCTCACCGCGGCGTTTGCATTCCGCCGCCGCAATCGCAAGATCGGTCTCGGTGACGTTGAGACCGAGTATCAGGGCGTCGGAATAACCGACGAGTCCGTCGTCCAGAACAATCCGGTAAAAGGCGGCGTTGCTGCAATAAATCGTCGCACCGCCCTTCACATACCCTTCGACCACGTCGTCGATTTTAAGGTGTGTGTTCGCGTCAATCGATGCCGGTGCAATGCGGGACCGCGCCGCCCGCTGAGCGCTCGTTCACACCAACTCCCCGCGCATCAGCCGCGGCTGCGAGGCGGCCGGCGCAACGCCTTCGCGCATCAAGGCGCGGCGCAATGGGCCGATGCGGTCGACGAGATAAAGCGAGAGCCCGCGCGCACCATGCGCCGGGAAGAAGCCGGTGAGCAGGCTGCGGTTCAACACATCGACCGCGAAGGTGCGGCTCGTGACATCGGTGCAGCGTTGTGCATCGTAGCGTGCGAGCACGCTCGCGCCGCCGACGTCGAGACTGTGCCGGCGCGCATCGGCAACGATTTCGGCGATGGTGGCGCCGTCGCGCAGCCCAAGATTGAGACCCTGCGCGCCGATCGGCGGCACCACATGGGCCGCTTCGCCGACCAGTGCGATCCGCCCACGGGCGCATGTATCGGCGGTCTCGATGGCAAGCGGGAAAACGCCGCGGCCGGGCTCCACGTTCATTTTGCCGAGGAGCGAATGGGCGCGGCGCTCGATCTCCGCCGAGAGCGCGGCATCGTCGCGCGCTGCGAGTTCGGCCGCACGTGAGGGTTCAAGCACACAGACCAGGCTCGAACGCCGACCGGGCAGGGGAACGAGCGTGAACGGTCCGCTCTCGGTGTGGAACTCAGTCGACGTGTCGTCATGCGCTCGGTCGTGCCCCAGATTGAGCGTCAGCGCGGTCTGTGGATAGCTATGCCGCCGCGTCGAAATGGCCGCGGCAGCGCGGGCGCGCGAACGCTGTCCGTCGGCCCCGACCGCGAGGCGGGCGCGCGCTTCGCCGCCGGCATATTCGACGGTGATGCCCGACGCATCGGATGTTAGCGCCATCGCCGGAGCGGCGACACGCGGCAATCGCAGTTCCGCGGCACGGGCCTCAAGCGCGGCCAACAGATACCGGTTCTCGATGTTATGACCGAACGCAGCGAGTCCGATTTCAGCGGCATCGAAAACCACCTCCGGCGCGCGAACAAGCCGCTGCGTGTCATCGATGATTTGGAGTTTCTTAAGTGGCGCGGCATGGGCAAGGCAGGTCTGCCACGCGCCCAATGTTTCGAGCGCGGCGACCGAGCTGGCAAGAAGCGCGGTGGTGCGGTGATCGGGCTCGGCAAACGGCGCGATCAGAAGCGTGTCGACGCCGGCCACGGAGAGCGCGATAGCCGTGACGAGGCCGGCCGGCCCGCCGCCGATCACCGCCACTTCGGCACTCAATGTGCCTCTGCCCACGTTCGAAACTGTCATTGCCATGCACTCCGGTCGCCGCCGTAATCTATGGTCAAAATTTCAGCGATGACAGAGAGATTGCGTACGAATTTCCATTTCACGTGTAAGCTTAACTTATGGAGCCAACTGCGCCAGAAAGAAAACCGCTCGCCACGGCGGCCTTCGCGGTCCATGTCTTCACCGCCTGTGGGGCCGCCTGCGCTCTGGTCGCGCTGATTGCCGCGGTCCGCGCCGATTGGCCGCGGATGTTTATTTGGCTCGGCACCGCGTTATTCATCGACGGCGTGGACGGCACTTTCGCGCGCCGCCTTCGCGTTGCCGACGTGCTGCCGCGGTGGTCGGGCGAGGTGCTCGATCTCGTGGTCGACATCCTTAATTACGTATTTGTGCCGGCCTACGCGCTGGCCGCGAGCGGGCTGTTGCCGCAATGGGCCGCAATTCCGCTTGGCATCGTCGTTGTCGTCACCGGTTCGCTCTATTTCGCCGATCGGCTGATGAAGACATCCGATTATTACTTCCGCGGCTTCCCGGCGTTGTGGAATGTGGCGGCCTTCTACCTGTTCCTGCTGCGGCCGGTGCCCTGGCTCAGCGCGGCACTGATCGCAGGCCTCGCGGCGCTGACTTTCGTGCCGTTTCACGTTGTGCACCCGGTGCGCATCGCGCATTTGCGCGCATTGACCACGGCGGCGCTTATTTTGTGGACGCTGCTCGCCATCTTTGCCGTGGCGAAAAATCTTCAGCCCGGTTTCTGGCCTCTTGCGGGCTTGTGTCTTCTTGCGATCTATTTCGTCGGCGTCGGCTTTCTGCGCCGGCATCATCCGTAAACGGAGGAGCCTCATGCCGCGACCAGTTCTTCTCATCGCCGGCGGCAGCCGCGGCATCGGCGCTGCGACGGCGCGGCTCGCCGCCGAGCACGGCTATGACGTCGCCATCAATTACGTCCGCAATGTCGAGGCGGCGGCCAAAGTTGCTGCGGCAGTGAAAAAATCCGGCGGCAAAGCTGTCACCCTGCAGGGCGACATGGCGAAAGAAGACGACATCGTCCGCGTGTTCGGTGACACGACGCGCGCGCTCGGGCCGATCACGCATTTTGTTTTCAGTTCCGGCGTAGGCGGCAAAAATTCGCGGCTCGATGTCGCCACTGCCGCCACTATTCGCGAGGTGATCGACATCAATCTCTTCGGTTGTCTGATCTGCGCGCGCGAAGCGGTTCGCCGGATGTCGACGGCGCAGGGCGGCAAGGGCGGCTCGATCGTGTTGCTGTCGTCGATCGCCGCGGTGACCGGCGGCGCCGGCGAATATGTGTTTTACGCCGCCGCCAAAGGCGGCGTCGATGCGCTCACCAACGGCCTGGCGCGCGAAGTGGCAAAGGAAGGCGTCCGCGTCAACGCGATCCGGCCGGGCCCGACCAGGACCGAAATCCACGAACCTGGACGCCTGGAACGGATCACGCCGCTCTTGCCGATGGGCCGTCCAGGCGAACCGGATGAGATCGCCGAGGCTGTGTTGTTTCTATTGTCCGATGCCGCCTCCTATACCAGCGGCGCGGTGCTCAATGTCTCTGGCGCTCGCTAAACGCAACGCCGCCGGTACCGGTTTCCAAGACGCATGAAAGGCAATCGCATGTCCAAACCGATCTATGTCCTCAACGGTCCAAATCTCAATCGGCTCGGCACGCGTGAACCGCATATCTACGGCACGACGACGCTCGCGGACGTTGAGGCTATGTGCCGCGCCGAAGCCAAGGAGCAGCCCATTGAGTTTCGACAGACTAACAGCGAGACACAACTGATCGAGTGGGTCCACGAGGCGATCGACAAGGGATGCGGCATCGTGATCAATCCCGCTGCCTACACGTTCACCTCGCTCGCGTTGTTCGACGCGCTAAAGATGTTTCCGGGGCCGATCATCGAACTGCACATTTCGAACATTCATAAACGGGAGGCGTACTATCACAATTCGTATGTGTCCAAGGTTGCTACGGCAATCATCGCGGGCCTAGGCGCGAAAGGTTATGCCGTGGCGGTGCGCGCGATGCGCGACCTCCTTCAATAACGGTGCTTCCGCGAACGCGGACATCGCGCAGGATTCACCGGCCCGAACCCTGACCACCTTGTGTTCGACGTTTCTGCGCCTATGATCCCGGGCGAGCTTTTTCACCGACAATTCGAACGCATTCCGAGGAGACGAAAATGGTTGCTGCAGTACGCGTGCATAAGACGGGCGGACCCGAGGTTTTGACCTACGAGGAGATCGAGCTTCCAGCTCCCGCTCAGGGACAAATCCGAGTCAAACAACACGCCAGCGGCGTCAATTTCATCGACACCTATTTTCGCATGGGCATGTATCCGTCGCCGGTCGGCCTGCCGTTCGTGGCCGGCAACGAAGCCGCTGGCGAAGTCATCGCCGTCGGCCCGGGCGTCAGCGACTTCAAGGTTGGCGACCGCGTCGCTTACGTGGTGGCACTCGGCGGATACGCGACCGAACGCGTCGTGCCGACCGAACGCGCCATAAAACTACCGGCCAATATCAGCTACGAGCAGGCCGCGGCCATGATGCTCAAGGGTATGACGGCGGAATATCTCTTGCGCCGCACATTCAAGGTCGAGAAGGGCATGAACGTGTTCGTCCATGCCGCGGCTGGTGGCGTCGGCTTGATCCTGTGCCAATGGGCCAACTATCTCGGCGCCAATGTCATCGGGACGGTCGGCACCAAAGAAAAGGCCGCGCTGGCCAAGGCCAATGGCTGCCATCACACCATTCTCTATCGCGAGGAGGACTTCGCCGCGCGAACCAAAGAAATCACCGGCGGCAAATTGTGCGAGGTGATCTATGACGGCATCGGCAAGACCACGTTCCCCGCGTCGCTCGATTGCCTCAAGCCGCTGGGCTATTTCGTGAGCTATGGCAGCTCGTCGGGGCAGATCGATGCCTTCAACATCAATATCCTGCAGACCAAGGGCTCGCTGTTTGCCACCCGACCAACGCTCAACACCTATGCCGCCAAGCGCGAGGATTTATTGGCCATCGCCAACGATCTGTTCGACGTTGTCGGCAAGGGCGCGGTCAAAATTCCAATCCAGCAGAAATACGCGCTCAAAGACGCCGCGAAGGCGCACAAGGATCTCGAAGGCCGTGCCACGACGGGTTCATCCATTCTGGTGCCGTAACACGTGGTCATTCCGGGGCGTCGTGAAAGCGGCGCGCCGGCAATGACGAGGCCACGATGAAAACTTGGGGTTATTGGGCGACGCTGGGCTGGGCCGTTCTCGCTTTCCTGGCGGGGCAATTCGTCGGCTTCGGACTGCTACTGTGGTTGCGCGCGGGAACTTGGAATTCGATCCTGGAAACGCCGTTTGACGGCACTCTGGTTACGCTTTTCATCCTGATCTCCAATCCGATCACGGTCGGTGTGCTGGTTCTTGCCGTCTGGTTGCGACGGGCGCCGCAAACCGAGTATTTCGCGCTGCATTGGCCGCACCGGCGCGATGTAACGCTCGGGATTGCCTTGCTTGTCGGACTGATCGCGCTGAGCGATGCGCTGCTTTACTTAAGCGGCCGCGACCTGGTGACGACATTTCAGTTGCAATCCTACAACAGCGCCGCCGCCGAGGGCTGGCTTCTGCCCATGGCCATTGCCGCCATCATCGTCGCCCCGCTCGGCGAGGAGCTGATGTTTCGCGGCTTTCTGTTTCGCGGCTGGGCGCGCCCGGACCGTTCGGCGTGGCCGGCCATCGTCGCGATCTCGGTGCTGTGGGCGGGGCTCCACATCCAATATGACTGGACCGGCGTGCTGCAGATTTTCGTCGTCGGACTGTTTCTCGGCTGGATGCGTTGGCGCAGCGCCTCGATGCTGCTGACGTTTCTCCTGCACGCGCTGTTCAATCTCGAAGGCACCGTGGAAACCGTGCTGCAGGTGCATTTTTTCGCCAAATAGTTTGGCTGCGGCTCCGGCAGCTACTCGTGGCCGAAAATGCGGCCCAAGGCGTCAATCGTCTTGTTCGGACTACGGGCCGGCTGCGGCGGCTGCGGCGGCCGCGGCAGCCCGATCACCGGTTCGGCAAAGCGCGCGATCGCCGCGACCGTGTCGTCGAGCGGCACGGGAGAACCACTCGTCTCGCTGACGACGACCGCCAAAACCCGCAACTCTCGCCGGAATAGCGCATCGAGCGCGGTCAGCGTGTGGCTGATGGTGCCGAGATAACTTCCGGCTACCAGAATAAGCGGCAATTGCAGCGCCATCATCACGTCGAGGATGGTGCGTTCGCCGTCGAGAGGCACCATGATGCCGCCGACGCCTTCGATCAAGAGAATGTCGCGGCGCTGCTCGATCGCGGTGTGGCAGAATTTAATGACCGTATCGACGTCGATGCGGCGCCCCTCGCGCGCCGCGGCGAGATCGGGCGACAGCGCGGCGCGGAATCGCCACGGCGAAATGCGATCGACCTCTTGCTCCGTGACCGGGAGCCCGAGCGCGTGCAACAGAACGCCCGGATCGCTCACCTCCGCGGCCGCCGGATCGTAGCCGCTGACCACCGGCTTGATGGCGTCGACCAAGCGGCCCATCTGGCGCAGGTGCCGGATTAGCGACGCGGCGACGTAGGTCTTGCCGACATCGGTCCCGGTCGCGGTGATGAAGATCGCGCTCACGAGTTAGTGCCTCAGAACGCGGCTTCGCACCACGTCCGCGAGCCGCGCGATGTCGGCGTCGGGATGCTCGGCGGTGAAGGCGAAACGCAGCCGCGCAGTGCCTGCCGGCACGGTCGGCGGCCGGATCGCGACGACCAGAAATCCTTCCTGCCGCAAAAGCTCCGATGCGCCGAGCGCCGCTTCGGTGTCGCCGACGATCACCGGGACGATGGCGCTCTGTGCTTCGGGAAGATTGAGCGCGCGGGCGAACTCCTTGGCCTTGCGTAATGGCTCAGCGGCATGGGCCGGGTCGCGCTCGATTACGCCGAGAGCTGCGGTAGCGGCGGCGACCACGGGCGGCGGCAGTCCGGTCGAATAGATGAAGGTGCGCGCCCGCGTCTGCATGAAATCGATCACGGCGCGCGAGGCGCAGAGATAGCCGCCATAAGCGCCGACGGCCTTGGATAGCGTACCCATTTGCAGCGGGACATCGACGGGAGTTTGGGCTTTGCCATCTGCAAAACTCGAACCGCGGCCGCCGCCGACGACGCCCAGTCCATGTGCGTCGTCGGCGAGCAGCCAGGCGTCGAAGCGTTGCGCGAGTTGCGAGAGCGCGGCGAGCGGCGCCAAGTCGCCGTCCATGGAGAACACGCCGTCGGTCGCGATCAGCGCGCGCACTTTAGCGCTGCGATGCGCCGCCAATAACGCTTCGGCATGGCCCACGTCTGCGTGACGGTAATGATGCACGGCGGCGCCGGAAAGTTTTGTGCCGGCATGGATGCAGGCATGCGAAAGCTCATCCACCAGGATCACGTCATCCGGCCCGACCAGCGCCGGGATGATGCCGGTATTGGCGAGATAGCCGGAGCCGAACACACAAGCCGCTTCGGCGCCCTTGAGCCGCGCCAGCCGGCTCTCAAGCTCGGCATAGAGCGGGTGATTGCCGGTCACCAGCCGCGACGCTCCGGCGCCGACGCCGTAGCGCGCCGCGGCCTCGATCGCCGCCGCGATCACGTCGGGGTGCCGGCTCAGGTTGAGGTAATCGTTGCACGAAAACGAAAGTAACCGCCGGCCGTCGCGCTCCGCCCAAATCCCGGCGCGCGCGGTGACGGCCGGCGTGCGGCGTAGCTTGGCCCGTTCCAGGGCTTGCAGCTTTTCGCCGGCAAATTCATCGAGCGAGCGCATCGGCTTCCTTCGCCAAGCCGCCTTGGGCACAATGGCGGCTGGAACCTGCATGAAAGCGCCGAATGTCGGGCAATACCAGAGAAAACAAAGGGCTAGCCGGGAGTGTCCAACCGAATTGGTACGCCGCCGGCCTCGACCACATCTGGCTGCCCTACGCGCAGATGAAGATCGCAAGTCCGCCGCTCGCGGTCAAAGCGACGCACGGCTGCCGCATCGTGCTGGCCGACGGACGCGAACTGGTCGATGGCATTGCGTCGTGGTGGACCGCCTGTCACGGCTATAACCACCCACACATCCGCGCCGCGGTGGAAGCGCAGCTCGTCGCCATGCCGCATGTGATGTTCGGCGGCTTGGTGCATGAGCAAGCGCTGACGCTCGCGCGCCGGCTGACGGCGATGCTCGCCGGGGCTCATCGGGTGGCCGATCTCGACCGCGTGTTCTTTAGCGATTCCGGCTCGGTCGCGGTCGAAGTGGCGCTGAAGATGGCGGTGCAGTTTTGGCGCAATCGCGGTGTTGCGGAACGCACCCGCATCGTCGCCTTCAAAGGCGGCTATCACGGCGACACCACCGGCGCCATGGCGGTTTCCGACCCGGAAGGAAGCTTTCATGCCGCGTTCCGCGGTCTCTTGCCGGAGCAGATCGTCGCCGATCTGCCGGTCGACGAGGCGACCACTGCGGCGCTCGAAGCCGTGCTGGCAAAGCGCGCTGGCGAGGTGGCCGCCATCATCGTCGAGCCGTTGGTGCAGGGCGCCGGCGGCATGCGCTTTCACGATGCACGTGTGCTCAAGACTTTGCGTGCGCTGGCGGAACGTTACGAGCTGCTGTTGATCTTCGACGAAATCTTCACCGGGTTTGGCAGGACCGGTGCGATGTTCGCCTTCCAGGAAGCGGGTGTCGTGCCGGATATCGTCACACTGTCGAAAGCCTTGACCGGCGGCACGCTGCCACTCGCTGCCACGATTGCGCGCCGGAAAATCTTCGAGGCATTCTGGTCCGACGATCCGGCCAAGGCGCTGATGCACGGCCCCACCTTCATGGCGAACCCGCTCGCCTGCGCCGCCGCCAATGCCTCGCTCGATCTGTTCGACCGCGAGCCGCGGCTCGATGAAGTGTCAAGAATCGAAGCCAGGCTGCGGCAAGGTCTTGAACCCTGTCGGCAGCTTCACGGCGTCAAAGGCGTTCGGGTCAAAGGCGCCATCGGCGTGGTCGAACTCGACCGCATCGAAAATCTCAACGCCTTGCGCCAGCGCTTTATCGCCGAAGGCGTTTTCATTCGGCCGTTCGGCAACATCGTTTATTTGACGCCTGCATTCACCATTGCCGAAAACGAGCTGGCGACATTGATAGCAGCGATCCGGAAGGTACTCACCGCGTAATTATCTTGCTTCCCCCACGAAGCCTTGCCGCAGTGTCTTGAGCCGCTCCAGCGCGGCGGCCGGCAGGGGGCCTTTCTGCACGGCGGCGAGCGCGTCCTCGAACTGCTGCGGTGTTGCCATGCCGACCAGGATGGTGGCGATGGCCGGTTGCGTGATCGCAAACCGCGTGGCGGCTTCGGTCAGGCCACCGGCAAAGCCCTCGGTGACGAGCGGCATGAGGCGGCGGGCTCGCGCAATATCGACGTCGTAATTCATGGCCGAACCGATCGGCTCCGGCGGCGGGCTGGCGATCGGATGCCGCTCGGCCGATCCGGACAGCGCGCCGCCGGCCAGCACGCGGATAGCGATGGTGCCGACGCCGGCCGCCTCGGTGTGATCGAACAGCCGCCCGTAATCCTGCGCCGGATAGTTCGGCGGCAGCGCCATGGCCGCGGACGGATTGAGCATATTGTAGACCACCTGTGCGCTGTCGAAGACGCGCGCGTCCATCACCTTTTGCAGCGCCGCCGTGCCACCGATCGCGGTGAGGCCGAGAAAACGGATTTTGCCCTGCTGGCGGAGCCGCTCGAAAGCCGGCACCACTTCGCCAAGCACTTGGCGAACGCTGAGCGCCTCGCCGCCGCCATTTTCGGTAATCGCATTGTGCAGGTGGAAAATGTCGACGCGGTCGCGGCGCAAGCGCGCCAGACTGCCTTCGAGTGATTTCATCACCGTTTCGGCAATGCGGCGGAACTCGGCGCTCGGCAACCGCACCTTGGTACCGACGATGGCGTTGGCGGGCTTGAGCGTTTGCAGGATACGGCCCAGATTCTTTTCCGACTCCCCGTTGCCGTATTGCACCGCGGTGTCGAAGTAATTCACGCCGACGGCGAGCGCGCGCGCGATGGCGCGCTCCTGATCACTCGGTTCGCCGCGCACCATCAGCCCACCGACTGCGCCGCAGCCGAAGCCCAGCACCGAAAGCTGCATGCCGGTGCGGCCGTAGACCCGCATTTCCATGGGCGATCCTCGCTTAGTAACCCACCACCCTGCCGTGCAGGTCATAGGCGTCGGCGCGATCGATCTTCACCGTCGCGATCTCGCCGACGCGCAGCGGCCGGTGGCTGATGACATGCACCGTACCGTCGATCTGCGGCGCGTCGCCTTTGCTGCGGCCCCTGGCGATTCCCGACTTGGCATCGATCTCATCGATGATGACGCGTTCGCGGGCGCCGACTTTACGCCTAAGCCGCTTTTGCGAAATCGCCTGTTGGTGCGCCATCAGGCGGTGCCAGCGCTCTTCTTTCACTGCGTCCGGCACCGGCGCGCCGAGATCGTTCGCCGCGGCGCCCGCAACCGGTTCGTAGCGGAAGCATCCCACGCGATCGAGCTGGGCCTGTGAAAGCCAGTCGAGCAGGCGCGCAAAATCCTCGCTGGTCTCGCCGGGAAAACCGACGATAAAGGTCGAGCGGATGGTCAGGCTCGGGCAAATCTGCCGCCACGTGCGGATGCGTTCGAGTGTCTCTTCTTGCGCTGCCGGCCGACGCATGCGCTTAAGCACGGCGGGACTGGCATGCTGGAACGGCACGTCGAGATAGGGCAGCACTTTGCCGTCGGACATCAGCGGGATGACATCGTCGACGTGCGGGTAGGGGTAGACGTAGTGCAGCCGCACCCAGACGCCGAATTCGCCAAGCTCGCGCGCAAGATCGAGAAATTTTGTCTGCACCTCGCGGCCTTTCCAGTCGCTCGGCGCATATTTGACATCGACGCCATAGGCCGAAGTGTCTTGCGAGATGACGAGCAGTTCCTTGACGCCTGCGCCCACCAGCCGCTCGGCTTCGCGCAACACTTCGGCGGCCGGGCGCGAGACCAGATCGCCGCGCAATTTGGGGATGATGCAGAAGGTGCAGCGATTGTTACATCCTTCTGAAATCTTTAGATAAGCGTAGTGCCGTGGCGTGAGTTTTATGCCCTCCGGCGGAATCAGATCCGCGTAGGGATCGTGCGCCGGCGGCGCCGCGCGATGCACCGCGTCGAGCACGCTCTCGTATTGCTGTGGGCCGGTGACCGCGAGCACGCCGGGATGAGCGGCAGTGATCTTCTCCGGCTCCGCGCCCATGCAGCCAGTGACAATGACCCTGCCGTTTTCGGCCATGGCGGCGCCAATGGCGGCAAGCGATTCCGCCTGCGCGCTGTCGAGAAAACCGCAGGTATTGACGATGGCAAGATCGGCCCCGGAATGTTCGCGCGCCAATTCGTAACCTTCGGCGCGCAGCCGCGTGATGATGCGCTCGGAATTGACGAGTGCCTTCGGGCAGCCGAGCGAGACGAAGGATATACGGGGAGGGCTGTGCATGAGCTTCTGTATGTGCCTCTATTAAGTTATTCTACCCCATGGCTGCCACGAAAAAGTCGGGCCAAATCCCTGATTCCACCCGGTGAATTCTGCATTGAGGAGACCACGTTCGGGGGAAATTAAGGATTTCGCGGTCTCATTCGTGTTCGGCGAGCGGTGGCTAGCGATTCTGGCGCCGTCCGTGCGAAAGTCCCAACGATCCGGTACAGCGCAGGCTGATGGGCCGGGTATGGTTGTTTTTGCCGCTCGAACATCAGTGCTGGAAGCGAATGGTGCAATCAAGGCACATCGTGGTTTTGCTGCTCGCTGCCTGTCTCACCGGCTGCGGCGGCTATGCCATGTTCGCTCCGGATTCGACCGCTGGTTTCAACACGCCCGGCCAGCAGGCCGGTTCGATGAAAGGCGCGGGGCAGAGCACCGCGCCAGATTCATCCAATTCCGACACGACGGGGTCGATCTCCGCGCCGGCGGCAGCCACCAAGTCCGATTCCAAAACGGGTGAAAAGCCCATCGCGGTGGCCGATGCCGCCAACACCATTCCCGTCGCGCCGCCGCAGGCGGCGGAGAAGATCACCGAGCCGCGCGGCCGGTCTTATCTGTTTCGCGGCGTCGCTGGCTTGATCTATTCGCGGGGTATCGACGACCTCGCATCGCGCGTCCGGCGGGCCGGCATCGCCGCCAGCGTGCAGACCTATTTGTTGTGGCGACCGGCCGCAGATCAGGCGATCCGCGACTACCGTCGCGACCCGCAGCCGATCACGCTGATTGGTCATTCGATGGGCGGGGATGCCGTGCTGGATTTTGCCGAGATGCTCAACCAGGCGCACATCCCCGTGAGCCTCCTCGTCACCTACGATCCCAGCCGGATTGCCGACAACGTCCCGCCCAATGTCGAGCGCTACATCAATATTTTCCAATCCAACAACATCATGGGCGGCGGCAACGTGGTGCAGGGCTCGCACTTCCACGGCCACTATGCGAGTTACAATCTCAAAGACCACACCGAGATCGTTCACATCAACATTGAGAAGGCCGACCGCATCCAGGAGCAATTGGTGAACAAGATCGCGCGGCTCGCCGAAACTCCGGCCGATGCCGAAGGCGAGGCGGTGCCGATCCAGCTCGAGGTTCCAGCCGAAGCTGCGATTGAATTGTGGGATTCAGGCTCGCCGATTGCGGCTCATGCCGGTGACACGTTCAAAGCCTTGGCGGCGACTTACCACGTGCCGCTATGGGCGCTCGCCCAGCTCAATTCGGTCACCGAGCATGACCCGCTCGCCGAAGGCCAGCGCATCATCATCCCGCGTCATCTCGTGCCGATGCCCACGCTCAGCACGCTGACGAGCTATGCGCCAGTCGAGCGTTGATCCGCTCGTTCTTCCCGCGCTCGCGCAGCGGCGAAAACTCATTCAGCAATGCGGCGCCAGGCACAGACCGCTCGGCTCGTAACAGCGCCAGAACGGCACCGGCGTCGATTGGCCGTTGACGCAGGTGTACATCGTGCACCAATTGAACCCATCGCAATCGGAGATGCAGCGTCCCGCCGATTGCGCGCAAGCGCCGGTCATCTTCTTCGCGTGATGCGCCGCAAGTGCCGGCGACAGCGCTGCCAAACCAAGCGCGACGCCGAATATGCCGGCCAGCGCGATCGTCACAATCGATTTCAAAAGCATAGCTAGCCTCCCCATTCATCCCATAGCAGAAATTTCTCATAATCGCGGCTTGCGGACAAGGAGCAACGCGATGCGGCTTCCCGATCCACCGCTGCTGTTGGTCACCGACCGCGCGCAGGCACGGCGCCCGCTGGCCGAAATCGTCGGTGCGGCGCTGACCAGCGGCTGCCGCTGGGTGAGTTTAAGGGAAAAAGATTTGCCCGAGGATGAGCAGGCCGTCCTCGTTCGCATGCTGATGCCGATGGCGCGCAAACATGGCGCCCTGGTCATGCTGCACGGCGAAGCTCGGCTGGCAAAGCTCGCCGGCGCCGACGGCGTGCATCTGCCGTCCGGCAGCGATGCCGCCGCCGCGCGGGCCCTGATGGGAGCAAAAAAACTGATCGGTGTGTCGATCCACACCATCACCGAAGCGCAGGCGATCGATCCGCAAGCGGCCGATTATGCGCTCGCGGGTCCGGCGTTTGAGACGCCAAGCAAACCCGGCTACGGGCCGGAAATCGGCCGCAAAGGTCTCGCCGAAATCGCCCGCGCCGCGCGGGTTCCGGTGCTCGCCATCGGCGGCATCAATACCGCACGCGTCGGCGAGGTCATCGCCGCGGGCTGCGCCGGCGTCGCCGTCATGGGCGGAGTCATGCGCGCCGCCGATCCGGCGCTTGAAGTCGGAGCGCTTGTCGCAACGCTGAAGGGCTATCCCCGCGCGCGATAGGTGGCGATGCCCTGATCCGGCGCCCAGGCGCCTGGCGGCAATTTTCCGGCCTGCCAGAACACGTCGATCGGCATGCCGCCGCGCGGATGAAAATAGCCGCCGATGCGAAGCCATTTCGGCTTGAGCAGCGTAACGAGTTTCTTGCCGATCGCGACGGTGCAATCCTCATGGAACGCGCCGTGATTGCGAAAACTGTTCAGATAAAGCTTCAGCGACTTGGATTCGACCAGCCAATCCTTCGGCACATAGTCAATAATGAGGATGGCAAAATCCGGCTGCCCGGTGACGGGGCACATCACGGTGAATTCGGGAAACGTGAAGCGCGCGACATAGTTCGTATCCGAGTGCGGATTGCGCACGCGATCGAGCACCGCTTTTTCCGGCGAAGCCGGGATCGGGGAGGGGCGGCCGAGTTGGGGCTGCTTTACCATGGGAACACTGCATGCCTCGCTTCGGCAGGACATGACAAGGGGCTCTCCCATCCTGTAGAAGCCCGGCGGATACAGCCGGGAGTTTGCATGACCGCGATCGTCGACATTATCGGCCGGGAAATCCTCGATAGCCGCGGCAATCCAACCGTCGAGGTCGACGTCGTGCTGGAAGATGGTTCCCGCGGCCGCGCCGGCGTGCCGTCCGGCGCTTCGACCGGCGCACATGAGGCCATCGAACTGCGCGACGGCGACAAGAAGCGCTATCTCGGCAAGGGCGTGAAGAACGCGGTCGAAGCCGTCAACGGCGAGATTTTCGATGCGCTATCCGGCATGGAGGCGGAGGCCCAGGTCAAAGTCGACGAGACCATGATCGGGCTCGACGGCACGCCGAACAAAGGCCGGCTCGGCGCCAACGCCATCCTCGGCGTCTCGCTTGCGACCGCCAAGGCCGCGGCAGCGACGAATAATCTGCCGCTCTACCGCTACGTCGGCGGCGCCGCGGCGCGGCTCCTGCCGGTGCCGATGATGAACATCGTCAATGGCGGCGTGCATGCCGACAATCCGATCGACTTTCAGGAATTCATGATCGTGCCGCTCGGCGCGCCGTCTTTCGCCGAAGCTTTGCGTGCCGGCGCGGAGATTTTCCACACGCTGCGCGCCGCGCTCAAAGCGGCCGGCCACAACACCAATGTCGGCGACGAGGGCGGCTTTGCGCCCAATCTGCCGTCGGCGGAAGCGGCGCTCGATTTCGTTCTTGCCGCGATCGAGAAGGCCGGCTATCGCGTCGGCGAAGAGGTGGCGCTGGCGCTTGATCTGGCGGCGAGCGAATTTTTTGCTGACGGCGCTTACCAGTACAAAGGCGAGGGCAAGACGCGCTCAATCGAGCAACAGGTCGACTATCTCGCCGAGCTCATCAAGAAATACCCGATCGTGTCGATCGAGGACGGTATGGCCGAGGACGATGCTTCTGGCTGGAAAAAACTGACCCAGAAAATAGGCGGCAAGTGCCAGCTTGTCGGCGACGATGTCTTTGTCACCAATGTGGCGCGATTGAGCGACGGCATCAAAAACGGCATCGCCAATTCGATCCTGATCAAGGTCAACCAGATCGGCACGCTCACTGAAACTCTGGCCGCGGTCGAGTGCGCGCACAAAGCGGGCTATACCGCGGTGATGTCGCACCGCTCCGGCGAGACGGAAGATTCCACCATCGCCGACCTCGCAGTCGCCACCAATTGCGGTCAGATCAAGACCGGCTCGCTCGCTCGCTCCGACCGCACCGCCAAGTACAATCAGCTTTTGCGGATCGAGGAGGAACTCGGAGCGCAGGCCGCCTACGCCGGGCGCGCGGCATTCAAGCGGATTGGATAGGTTCCAGATTCCCGTCGCTTGTCCGGCCATCGTATTCGGCGCTATATCAACGCGATGGATCAAACGCTTGAATTAAAGCCGGGCAACCGCCGTCTCGCCGTCGAACGATTGAGCGATTTCATCGCCGCATCGGTCGATGCCGCGGCCGCGTCCGACGCGCCGTTCACGCACCTTGTGTTCGACCGCGTTTTTCCGGACGATATTTATGCGCTGATGCTCGCCAATATGCCGGAAGCGACCGACTACCGGCCGATGCACGGCCGCAGCAAAGGTCACGATCTCACCGATGGCACCCACACGCGGGTGAAGATCGATTTGTTCCCTGAATATATCCGGCACCTGCCGCCGCAAAAGCGTGCGGTGTGGGACCTGGTCGGCCGCGCGCTGTGCTCGCGCCCGGTGAAAGAGGCGTTCAAACGCCGCCTCGCCGCTCCCTTGGTGCGTCGTTTCGGCAAGCGCAAGGTCGGCATGTATCCGATCCCGATTCTCACGCGCGACATTCCCGGTTATCTGATCACGCCGCATACCGACACGCGCTGGAAGGGCATCACCGTGCAGCTCTACCTGCCGCGCGACCGCGCCAACGTGCATATCGGCACGATCTTCCATGAGAAACTCGCCGACGGCTCGCTGCCGAAGCGAAAGCAGATGAGCTTTGCGCCGAACAGCGGCTACGCTTTTGCCGTCGGCACGGACACCTGGCATTCGGCCGACGCCGTCGGCCCTAAAGTGAAGACCCGCGACAGCATTCTCCTGACCTATTTCGTGGACCAGGGAGCGCTGCGCTTTCTGCGCAATCGCGGCAAACGGTTCGGCAACTTCCTGCTCAGCGAAGTCCGCAATCGGTTGCCGTAGCCAAATCGATCGCTCGTCCCTGCGAAAGCGGGGACCCAGGCTGGATTCCCACTTGCCCGGAATGAGCGGTTCAGGGCGACCCGCTCGCGACTCTATTAATTCCGCTTTAAGCGGCTCGCTGACATGGTGGCGGCATGGTCACCCGCAAACGCCTGCGCGCGATACTCAACGCACTCGCCCTTTATTCCCTAGCGGCTCTGCTCATCGGCTATTTCGGGGTCAACGCCTATAGCGGCGATCGCGGACTTAAAGCCAAGGAAGTCATTGACCGGCAGTCGGCGGCTCTCGCCGCCGAGCTCGATCGGCTTAAGATCGAGCATGCGCAGTGGCAACGGCGCATTGCGCTGCTTAAGGCCGACGATATCGATCCCGACATGCTCGACGAACGCGCCCGCGCGCTGCTCGATTATGTCGATCCCGATGATTTGACGCTGATGTACGACACGCCAAACCATCATGTGGCCGCTCCGGCACCTTAGCCACAGGCCTTGAAGTCGGCGCTGCCGGCCCCAAATTTAATTTCTCCGACAAGGAGTTGGCCGCCGTCGCTCATGACCTGCGGGAATTCCCCCGCCTTTCGCGACGGTGCATTTTCGGCTAAGGGGTTGATGCCCGCCCTGACGTTTCACTGACAATGGTGTTTCGAGGACAATAATGGCCGTCGCCCAAACCAAGCAAACGGCTCAAAACACCCAAGGTTTGCCGCCGGTTGCGGATCTCGCGGCAAACGAAGCATCCGTTGCGGAATTCAACAAGGAACAGGAGCTTGCCGCGCTGCGGCAAATGCTCTTGATCCGCCGCTTCGAGGAGAAGGCCGGGCAAATGTATGGCATGGGCCTCATTGGCGGATTCTGCCACCTCTACATCGGTCAGGAAGCTGTCGTCGTCGGTATGAAACTCGCGATGCGCGATGGCGATCAGATGATTACCGGCTATCGCGATCACGGCCACATGCTCGCTTGCGGCATGGATCCCAAGGGCGTCATGGCGGAACTCACGGGCCGGCGCGACGGCTATTCCAAGGGCAAGGGCGGCTCGATGCACATGTTCTCGCTGGAGAAGAAATTCTACGGCGGGCACGGCATCGTCGGCGCGCAGGTTCCGCTCGGCACCGGGCTGGCTTTCGCCAATAAGTATCGCGGCACCAAAGACGTCAGCCTGACCTATTTCGGCGACGGCGCGGCGAACCAAGGCCAGGTCTATGAAAGCTTCAATATGGCCGAGCTGTGGAAGCTGCCGGTGGTCTATGTCATCGAGAACAATCGCTACGCCATGGGCACCTCGGTCACGCGATCTTCGGCGCAGACCGATTTCTCCAAACGCGGCGTCTCGTTCAACATTCCGGGCTCGCAAGTCGACGGCATGGACGTGCGTGCGGTGAAGGCGGCGGCCGACGAGGCGATCGCCTGGTGCCGCGCCGGCAAGGGCCCGATCATTCTGGAAATGCTGACCTACCGCTATCGCGGCCACTCGATGTCCGACCCGGCCAAATACCGGACCAAGGAGGAAGTCGACAGAGTGCGCACCGAGCACGATCCGATCGAGCAGGTGCGCAAGCGGCTCCTCGACAAGAAGTGGGCGAGCGAAGACGAGTTGAAGAAGATCGACGCTGCGGTGCGCGCCGTGATCAACGAGGCATCGGAATTCGCCACCCATGATCCCGAACCGGACGCATCGGAACTTTATACCGACGTGTATCGGTGACGCGGAACTTCCGCCGCTTAAGCGAGCTGCCAAGTGAGCCACCATGCCGACTGAGGTATTGATGCCCGCCCTCTCGCCGACCATGGAGAAGGGCAATCTCGCCAAGTGGCTCAAAAAGGAAGGCGACAGCATCAAATCCGGCGACGTCATCGCGGAGATCGAGACCGACAAGGCCACCATGGAAGTGGAAGCGGTCGACGAAGGCACGCTCGGTAAAATCCTGGTGCCGGAAGGCACCAATGATGTGGCGGTCAATACCCCGATCGCCATGATCCTGGCCGAAGGCGAGGACGCCGCAGCGCTCAAGGATCGCAAGTCTGCGTCGGTGAAACCGCCGACGCCGGCAAAAGTGGATGAGGCGGCGAAAAAGCCCGAACCGCCTGCGCCCGCCAAGGCCGACGGCGCAAAACCCGCAGCCGCTCCGACGCCGCCTGCCGCCGCCGAACCCGAGGTGCCGGAAGGGACCGAGCTCGTCACCATGACCATGCGCGAAGCCTTGCGCGATGCCATGGCCGAGGAAATGCGCCGCGACAAAGACGTGTTCGTGATGGGCGAGGAGGTCGCCGAATACCAGGGCGCCTACAAAGTCACGCAGGGGCTGTTGGAGGAATTCGGCGCACAACGCGTCGTCGACACGCCGATTACCGAGCATGGCTTTGCCGGCCTCGGCATCGGCGCCGCGCTTGCCGGCTTAAAGCCGGTCGTCGAATTCATGACCTTCAATTTCGCCATGCAGGCGATGGACCAGCTCATCAATTCGGCGGCGAAAACGCCGTACATGTCCGGCGGCCAGGTCAAGCTTTCGATCGTGTTCCGCGGACCGAACGGGGCGGCCTCGCGCGTCGCCGCGCAACACAGCCAGGATTACTCCGCCTGGTACTCGCACATTCCCGGTCTGAAGGTGATCGCGCCGTCGACCGCGGCCGATGCCAAGGGCCTGCTCAAGGCCGCGATCCGCGATCCCAATCCGGTGATGTTTCTGGAAAACGAAATCCTCTATGGCCATTCCTCGCCGGTGCCGAAACTCGACGATTATGTGCTGCCGATCGGCCGTGCGCGCATCGTGCGCCCCGGCAATGACGTGACCATCGTCGCCTGGTCGATGGGGATGAGCTACGCGCTCAAGGCCGCCGAGGAATTGGCGAAGGACAATATCGATGCCGAGGTGATTGATCTGCGCACGCTCAAGCCGATGGATTCCGACGCCATTATCGAATCGGTGAAGAAAACCGGCCGCCTCGTAACCGTCGAGGAAGGCTGGAAGCAATCCGGCGTGGGCGCCGAAATCGCCGCGCGGGTGATGGAACAGGCCTTCGATTATCTCGACGCGCCGGTCGCGCGCGTTTGCGGCAAGGACGTGCCGATGCCTTACGCCGCCAATCTGGAAAAGCTCGCGCTGCCGTCGGTCGCCGAAGTGGTCGAGGCGGCCAAGGCCGTCTGTTATCGCTGACATCGTATTTGGTGAAATTGGCGCGCCAGAGAAACCGAAATGCCCATCAACATCCTCATGCCGGCTTTGTCGCCTACGATGGAGAAGGGCAACCTTGCCAAGTGGCTCAAGAAGGAGGGCGACGCAGTCAAGACCGGCGACGTGATTGCCGAGATCGAGACCGACAAGGCGACGATGGAATACGAAGCCATCGAAGATGGCACGCTGGCCAAGATCGTGGTGCCGGAAGGCACCCATGACGTGCCGGTCAATCAGCTCATCGCGGTGTTGGCGCAGGAAGGCGAAGACGTGAAAGCGGCTGCGGCCGGAGCGGCAGGGAAGGGCGCTGCCGCGGCGAAAGCACCGAGCGCCGGAGCCCCCTCACCCCAACCCTCTCCCCCACGGGGAGAGGGAGCTGCTCGCCAAGCCTCGTCGGCGCCTGCGCCTCAAGCAAAAGCGCCGGTGGCGCCGCCACCTTCTTCACTTCTCCCCGGTGGGGAGAGGTCGCCGCCGAAGGCGGCGGGTGAGGGGGGTCGGACCAACGGGCGTGCTGCGGGCGCCAACCGCGTCTTCTCTTCCCCACTCGCTCGTCGGCTCGCCAAAGACGCCGGCATCGACATCGGCCGCATCCAGGGCTCGGGCCCGCATGGCCGCGTCATCGCGCGCGATGTGGCCAAAGCGAAGGAGGGCGGCGGTTTGCGCGCGCCTGCCGCTGCGCCGGGCGCCGCACCGGCTCCGATGATCGCGTCGTCGATGACCGACCAGCAAATCCGCGCGCTCTACGATGAGGGCAGCTACGAGGTGGTCCCGCACGACGGCATGCGCCGCACCATTGCGCAGCGGCTCACCGCGTCGGTGCGGACCATTCCGCATTTTTATCTGACCGTCGACTGCGACATCGGCAAGCTCCTCGACGCGCGCGAGGAAATCAATGCGTCGGCGCCAAAGGACAAGGACGGCAAGCCCGCCTACAAGCTCTCGGTCAACGACTTCGTCATCAAGGCGCTGGCGCTCGCTTTGCAGAAGGTGCCGGACGCCAACGTGAGCTGGACCGAAGGCGGCATGCTCAAGCACAAGCATTCCGATATCGGCGTTGCGGTGGCGATGCCGAACGGGCTGATTACCCCGATCATCCGCAATGCCGAAGTGAAATCGCTCTCCGCGATCTCCAACGAAATGCGCGACCTCGCCCTGCGCGCCCGGGACCGCAAGGTCAAACCCAACGAATATCAGGGCGGCACCACGGCGGTATCGAATCTCGGCATGTACGGCATCAAGGATTTCACCGCGGTGATCAATCCGCCGCACGCCACCATCCTTGCGGTCGGCACCGGCGAAGAACGCGCCGTGGTGCGCGACGGTAAAATCGTAGCCGCGCATATCATGAGCGTGACCATGGGCTGCGACCATCGCGCCGTCGACGGTGCGCTCGGCGCGGTGCTGATCAGCGCATTCAAGGCGCTGATCGAGAATCCGGTAATGATGTTGGTTTAAATATCGCCCCGCCGCCGAATTCCTTAACCCTGACGGAATGAACCCCGAGACAGGGTGCCGGCACAAAGTCTCATCTGATAACGATACGGGGGCACACCCTGCTGGCAGGCGACGAGCAAATATTTTCGGTCCGGCCGGTCTTCATCGGCTGGATTACTTTTCTGATGCAGTTGCCATTCCAATTGTTCTTCACGGTTTGGGCAGCGCTTTTCTTTGGCGGAATGACACAAGCGCTGCCGTTCTTTACACGCGGATCGGAGGCGCCGTTCATTATTTTCGGAGCGATCGCATTCTTCGCGGTCCCGGCCGTCGCTTATCTCGGCAAAAAACTCAATTACAGCCGGACCGAATATCGTTTCTTCAGCGACCGCCTCGAATTCGAGGAAGGCTTCTTCTCGATCAACGAGAAAACCATTCGCTACCAGGATGTGAAAGAAGTCACGTTGCACAAGGGCGTTTTCCAACGCATCTACGGGCTCGGCACGATTTATCTCGCCACAATCGCCACCGGAACGAGCCCGTGGGGCTACGGGTCGGGAAGCTTCAACCCCTTCAACGCATTCGGCTTCGGCAACATCTCGGCCAGCGGCGTGAGCGTGCGCGACGTTACCGATCCAGACCAAACGTTCGACAAAATCAGGCAGCTCGTCGACGCGCAGCGGGAGTGAGGCGTCGCGCCCTTTCACCTTGGATCGAGACCCTTGGCGCGGAATGCTGCTTTCGCGTCCGGCGTTCGCAAGAAATCGATCAGCGCCTTCGCCGCATCGGCATTCTTGCTGCCCGGCATAATGCCTGCGGCGAAATCCGTCACCACGTTTAGATCGCCGGGAAGAAAGCCGACAATTTCGCAGCCGGCGACGTGAAGCAGCTCCGGCTTCTGCTGCACGGCAAGTTCGGCTTCGCCGGTCATCAACAGCGCCGCGGAAAATCCGCCCGCCGGCGGAAATTTGGTCTTCGGTTTTATCGCCTCAGCGATGCCCATGCGCTCCAGGAGCTTGGCGAAGTAAACCCCGCTGGCGCCGCCGGCGGATGGCTCGCTGTACGCGATGGACTTGCAGTCAAGCAAAGTCTGCTTAAGCGCCTCGGGCGTCGAAATGTTAGGCCTCGGCGTGCCCGCTTTCACGGCGAAAGCGACGCCGGAACTCGCCAGCGCGACCACGGAGCCCGGCTCGATCTTGCTCTGATTCGTCAATTGCGCGATGCCGGCGGCGCTGAGGATGAGCACGTCCGCGCTCTCGCCGCCCTCGATGCGTCTGACCAGCATCGGCGCGGTGCCCCAGGTCACAACGAGCTTGTGACCCGCCGTCTCCTCGAACCGCTGAAATAGTTCCTCCGCCGCACTGCGTACGCCGATCGTGCTGTAGACCGTGAGCTCTGCCATAAACTTGATAGTCCTGGATTTGGGCATTCTTCTTACTTTGCGTTATATCGCGCGGACCGATCCACGTGAAAGAAATATCCGGAAAAACAATGGACGATCTCATTGCAGGCTACCGCCGCTTCCGCGCCGGCACCTGGCGCGCGGAGCGGAGCCGGTTCGAGAAATTGAGCCGGCTCGGGCAAAAGCCGCGCGCGCTGGTCATCGCTTGCTCGGACAGCCGCACCGATCCGCAGATGGTGTTCAATGCCGCGCCGGGCGAGCTTTTCGTCGTGCGCAACGTCGCGAATTTGGCGCCGCCCTACGGGCCGGACGATCAGCCGCACGGCATTAGCGCGGCGATCGAATTTGCGGTTCGGGGGCTTGGCGTTCACGAAATCGTCGTGATGGGTCATGCCATGTGCGGCGGCATCAAGGCGTTGCTTGACGGCACGCCGGCGGAGATCACCGATTTTGTCGGCCAATGGGTCCGCATCGCCGAACCGGCGCGGCAACGGGCCATGCAGGTGCCGCCGGAGCTTCGCCATGACTTTTGCGAGCATGAGGCGGTGCGGCTCTCGCTCGCAAACCTGATGACCTTTCCGTGGATCAAGTCCGCGGTCGAGGCTGGCGCGCTTGCGCTGCACGGCTGCTTTTTCGGCATCCGTTCCGGCGTGCTCGAAAGACTCGGCGCGGACGGCGTTTTCCGGCCCATTCCGGATTAGGAAGCTTGCTATAACTTCGCCCGCGGCCTCCCATATAAAAGGGAGCCGGAACCTTGAGGCTTTGAATGGCTGACACGGCTTTCGACATCATCATCATCGGCTCGGGACCGGGCGGCTATGTCTGCGCCATCCGCGCCGCGCAGCTCGGATTCAAAACCGCGATCATCGAGCGCGACTATTTGGGCGGCATCTGCCTCAACTGGGGCTGCATCCCGACCAAGGCGCTGCTCCGCTCCGCGGAAATTTTCCACTACCTGCAGCACGCCAAGGATTACGGACTCTCCGCCGGCGAGGTGACCTACGATCCGGCTGCGGTGGTGAAGCGCTCGCGCACCGTATCGAAGCGGCTCAACGACGGCGTCGGCTTTCTGATGAGGAAGAACAAGATCGCGGTGATCTGGGGCGAAGCCGTCATCAACGCGCCCGGAAAAATCACCGTGAAGGCCGGCAACAGCGAGGCGCCGAAGGGCGCGCTCGGGCCCGGCGCCTATCAAGCCAAGCACATCATCGTCGCCACCGGCGCACGGCCGCGCGTGCTGCCGGGCATCGAGCCCGACAAGAAACTCGTCTGGACCTATTTCGAAGCGATGGTGCCCGACCGCATGCCGAAGACGTTGCTCGTGATCGGTTCGGGCGCCATCGGCATCGAGTTCGCCTCGTTCTATCGCACGCTCGGCGCCGAAGTGACCGTCATCGAAGTCCTGCCGCAGATCCTGCCGGCCGAGGACGCCGAGATCGCCGCCTCCGCGCGCAAAAGTTTCGAGAAGCAGGGCATCAAGATTTTGACCGGCGCCAAGGTGACCAAGCTCGACAAGCAAAGCGATAGCGTCTCCGCCACCATCGACGACGGCAAAGGCGGCACGCAAACGCTCACCGTCGAGCGAGTCATTTCCGCGGTCGGCGTGATCGGTAATATCGAGAATCTCGGCTTGGAAAAGCTCGGCGTAAAAACCGAGCGCGGCATGATTGTCATCGACGGCGCCTGCAAGACCAACGTGCAGGGGATTTACGCCATCGGCGACGTCGCCGGGCCTCCATTGCTCGCGCACAAAGCCGAGCATGAGGGGGTTATCTGCGTCGAGGCGATCAAAGGGTTGCATCCGCATCCGATGAACAAGCTGATGATCCCGGGCTGCACCTATTGCTCGCCGCAGATCGCTTCGGTCGGGCTCACCGAACAGGCATGCAAGGAGAAGAAGCTCGACATCCGCGTCGGCCGTTTCCCCTTCATCGGCAACGGCAAGGCCATCGCCATGGGCGAGGACCAGGGCCTGGTCAAAGTGATCTTCGACAGGAAGACCGGGCAGCTCCTCGGCGCGCATATGGTCGGCGCGGAAGTGACCGAACTCATTCAGGGCTATGTCGTGGCAATGAATCTTGAGACCACGGAAGAAGAACTCATGCACACCGTGTTCCCGCATCCGACGCTGTCGGAAATGATGAAGGAAGCGGTGCTCGACGCCTACGGGCAGGTGCTGAACATTTGATACAGCCATTCCTCGCCGAGCCATGCCTTGCGGCGCCGTGCGCAGCTTCGTAAGTATTGGTTGAGCAAATTCGGAACGTTATGGCCGTCGTTCTCGACACCGTATCCGCTGCCCGCCCCCGGCACCCTGAAAAAGCGCATCGGCCGGACCAGCCCGCTTTGCGCAAGCCCGATTGGATCAGAGTCAAGGCGCCGGTTTCCGCCGGCTATCGCGATACGCAGCGCATCGTGCGCGCCAACGGCCTGCATACGGTCTGCGAAGAGGCCGGTTGCCCCAATATCGGCGAGTGCTGGGAGCAGAAGCACGCGACATTCATGATCATGGGCGACACCTGCACGCGGGCCTGCGCGTTCTGCAACGTCAAGACCGGCTTGCCCGGCGCACTCGATGCCGCCGAACCTGATCATGTTGCCGAGGCCACGGCAAAGCTCGGGCTTGCTCATGTCGTCGTCACCTCGGTCGACCGCGACGACCTCACCGATGGCGGAGCGGCGCATTTCGCCGCCGTCATTCGGGCCGTTCGCGCGTACTGCCCGGCCACCACGATCGAAGTGCTGACGCCGGATTTTCTGCGCAAGGACGGCGCGGCGGAAATCGTGGTCGCCGCCAAACCCGACATTTTCAACCACAATCTCGAAACCGTGCCGTCGAAATATCTCACGGTGCGGCCGGGCGCGCGCTATTTCGCCTCGATCCGGCTGTTGCAGCGCGTGAAGGAGCTCGATCCGCTCAGGTTCACCAAATCCGGCATCATGGTCGGGCTCGGCGAGGAGCGTAACGAAATCCTGCAAGTCATGGACGATCTGCGCGCTGCCGAGGTCGATTTTCTGACCGTCGGGCAATATCTGCAGCCGTCGCGCAAGCATCACCCGGTCGTGCGTTTCGTGCCGCCGGACGAATTCAAGGCGCTCCAAGCGATCGCCTACGCCAAGGGTTTTGCGATGGTCTCGGCAAGCCCGCTGACGCGATCGTCGCACCATGCGGGCGAGGATTTTGCGCGGCTGAAAGCGGCCCGAGCGCCGCGATGATTTGATGCCGCAATTCTCGACCAAGCGGCGGGTGACGCACTCCGCAGCCGATATGTTCGATCTCGTCGCCGACGTCGAGCACTATCCCGAATTCGTACCGTTGTGCCGGTCGCTCCAAATGCGCCAGCGCAGCAATGACAGCGAGGGTAGGGAGGTGATTGTCGCCGACATGACGGTCGCCTACAAGCTCATCCATGAGACCTTCACCAGCCGCGTCACGCTCGACCGCAAGAAACTTGAAATTCTGGTCGAATACCTCCAAGGCCCGTTTCGCAAAATGAACAACCGCTGGAGCTTTCGTCCCGCGGGACAGGACGCCTGCGACGTCGAGTTTTTTATCGCTTACGAGTTTCGCAGCCGCACGCTCGGGCTTCTCATGGGCGCCATGTTCGAAACCGCCTTCCGCCGCTTTTCCGCAGCCTTCGAACGCCGCGCCGATCAAGTTTACGGGCCATCAGCCGCTTAGAGCGCGATTACGGAACAGGGGGCGTCGGCTTTCCGAAACGATCATGCTCAAACAAAGTGCCAGAGCTGCGCTTTCACTCGGTCGAAACGCGGCTCTCGGGTGACGTGACGCCGCATGGCGTCGTAACAGTCTTGCGGAAGGCCTGCGAAAAGGATGAATATCCAAGCGGCCGCCGCAGAACATATGATGGCGGGCGTCTGGGAGGCATCATGATTTTTGCACGCGCGCTCGCGACGTCGCTTTTTGCCGCAGGTCTATTGGCGGCCGGCGCCGCTTCGGCGCAGACCTATCCCGAGCGTCCCGTTACCATGATCGTCGGCTTCCCGCCGGGCGGCGCCGACGATGCCACCGCGCGCATCATTCAGGACGCGTTTCAGAAAGCGCTTGGCCAGCCGGTGGTGGTCGAAAATATCGGCGGCGCCGGCGGTATGATCGCGGGCGCCAAGGCCGCCCGCGCCGAACCCGACGGCTACACGATCTTTCTCGCCCAGGACGCTCTGGCGGCCGGCATGACGCTTTATCCGGATCACAGCTTCGACGCCGAAAAGGATTTCGTCGCCATCGGCATGATCAACACTACCGCCAACACCTTTGCCGGACGTCCGACGCTGGCGGCGAACAATTTCAAGGAGCTGTTGGCCTGGATGAAAGCGCAAGGCCAGAACGTCAAGGTCGGCCATCCCGGCGTCGGCTCGTTCGGTCATCTCGCCGAAGTGCTGGCAGTCCAGGAAATGGGCGTGAAGGTCACCCAGGTGCCCTATCGCGGCGCTGGCCCGGCGCTGGTCGATCTCTTGGCCGGCCAGGTCGATGTGAGCACGATATCGGCGGTGGTCGCCACTCCGCTGGTCAAATCCGGCAAGCTTAAGGCCTACGCGCTGTTCGGCAGGACGCGGTTCGCCGGCCTGCCTGACCTGCCGACCTTCCTCGAGCTCGGCTACAAGAATGTCGACATCGATTTCTGGCACATGCTGCTGGCGCCGGCCGGAACGCCCAAGGCGATCGTCGCCAAGCTCAACGCCGCGCTCCGCACCGCGCTCGCCGACGCCAAGGTGCAAAAGACCTATGCCGAGGGCGGCATGGACGAATATGCGGCCAACGAGGAAACGCCGGAATTCGCCGCCGCCTTGCTCAAGCGCGAGGTCGTGCGCTGGGGCGAGGTGGTCCGCGACAACCACATCGCGGCGCAGTAGGCAGGCCCCGTCATTGCGAGCGACAGCGAAGCAATCCAGAACTTCGGTAAGGCTTTGTACGCTGCCCCGGATTGCTCCGTCGCTTTGCTCCTCGCAATGACGGCAATTATCCCTTGGCGTAGAACACCGGCACCGGCACGCCCTGCGTGATGGCGTCGATGCGGGCGTCCTCGGCCTGCTTCTTCTTTTCGCACAGTTCCAGTACGCGCATGATGTCGGCGCGCGGGATGAAGCAGACGCCGGTATCGTCGGCGACGACCAGATCGCCCGGATTGACCCGCACGTCGCCCATCTGGATTTCACCGTTGATCTCGACTGTCTCGAGCCGCCACTTGCCGGTGACCGGCGTGATCTCGTTGGCCCAGACCGGATAGTCGATCGAACGCGAATGGCGCACGTCGCGCACGCCGCCCATGACGATGGCGCCGCGCTCGCCCTGGCGCCGGCCGGTATAGGACGAGATGCCGCCCATGTTCGACATGCCGGAGACGCCGGAAATCACCAGCACGTCGCCGTCTTCCGCCAGATTATGCGCCTCGAACTCGGCCATGCGGTTGACGTGGGTGCCGGCGTCGAGCGGATCGGAGCGCTGCCGGATGTTGCGCACGGTGAGCGCCGGACCGGCGATCAGTTTGCTGGGCAGCGTCGGCCTGAGCACGCTGGCGCCGATGGTGCCTGACGGCACGCCAAGCTCGTCCATCACGTCGGAAATCAGGCTGGTGCATTCGCCAAGCGCGAGAAAGCGCTCGACCGCGCCGGCCGGCGGCTTTGGCGTCGATTGCATGCGGATGCGGTCGGCCGCGATCCGGCCGGTGAGTTTCTTGTCGGGCATGGCGGCGTTTCCTTCAATGCGCGGTCAATGGACGACCCGGACCGGGAGGCTGGCAAATGTGCGCAAGGTATTGTTGCGGCGGCGTACCGGTTCGCGGACCAGCTCAAACCGCGCGACGCGCTTGGCGAAGGCGGCGAACAACATCTCGGCTTCGAGCCGCGCCACCATCATGCCGACGCAGACATGGATGCCGCTGCCGAACGCGACGTGCCCCATGCTCTTGCGGCGCAGATCGAGACGCTCCGGATTGTCCCAGCGCCGCGGGTCGCGATTGGCGGCGCCAAGAAACAGCAGCACCTTGCGGCCGGCCTTCAGCGCAATGCCTTCGATCTCGACCTCGCGCGCCGTGGTGCGGAAGAAGGTCTGGACCGGCGCCTCCCAGCGGATGATCTCATCGAAGGCGGTGCGCTGCAGGGTGGGATCTTCGCGCAATAGCTGCCATTGCTCGGGGTTGGCTGCGAACGCGTAGATCGCATTGCCGAGACCGGAAACCGTGGTGTCGAAGCCCGCCGAGAGCACCGAGCGCACCAGCGCGGGCGCCTGCTCGTGAGTGATCCGACCTTCGTCGGCGGCCTGGTAGATTTGCGCGCCGAAACCTTCGGGCGACAGCGCGGCGCGTTCGCATTGATCGAACAGCTGCTTCACTACGCGATCGGACTCGGCGATGGATTGGCGGAAAATATCGTTCTCGGGTCCGAACGAATTGAACAGCATGTTGCTGAACGGCAGCAGGCATTCGCGGCCTTCCGCCGGCACTCCGACCGCGTCACCCATGACCTTGAGCGGATAGACCATGGCGAGATCGTTGACCGCGTCGAACGTGCCGCCGGCAACGAGCCGCTCGACCAGCCGTTCCGCTTCGATCTCGAAAGCGTCACGCAATTTCTTGATGGCCGGGCCGGACAGCACGCGGCCGAGCACGCCGCGCGTCTGGTCATGCAGCGGCGGATCGACTTCGAGCACGATGCTGCGCGGCCGCCACGCTTTCGCCGCGCGCAGATCCTGGATGCCGGCGCCGGCGCCGGACATGAAGGTCTGCCAGTCGTTGAGCGCCGCCTGCACCTGCGCGTGGCGCGCCATGCCGTAGATGCCATATTGCTCCAGCCAAACGACCGGACCGGCCTCGCGCAGCGCCTCGTGAGACGGGTACGGATCGGCGGCGAAAGCGTCGGAGAACGGATCGATGCCGCTTTTCGGCGCGGCGACGGCGGTTGTGGCGGACATGCGACGCCCTCCGGCGGTTAGCGGACGAACTCGTAGCGGAAGCGTTCGCCGTCGGCCTCGATGAGACCCGCGGTCGGGTGCGGAAAATGAATCGGCAGCACGAATTTGCCGGTGCTGGCGCTTTCGCTCAGGAACCTGCGCCGCGACTGCGCGGCCTGCTTCTGGTCCCAGTCGAAGATCGTCGACCAATCCGGCTCGCGCACCTGCAAGGCGTGATGCATGAGATCGCCGACCACGACCGCGTGCTGACCGCGCGAGCGGATATTGACGCAGCAATGGCACGGCGAATGGCCCGGCGTGAGCAGTAGCGAGAAGGTGTCGTCGAGCTGATAGTTCTCGTCGACCAAGAGCGCCTGACCGGCCTTGACCACGGGCTCGCAATTATAGCCCCAGACATTGCCGCCGCCGCCGGGCCGGTTCTCGCCGCGCTTGTTGGACTCCTCCCAGGCGGCATATTCGCCCTTGTGAAAAATATATTTGGCCTTCGGAAAAGTCGGCACCCACTTGCCGTCGCGCAGCATTGTATTCCAGCCGGTGTGATCGATATGCAGGTGGGTGCAGAACACGTAATCGATGTCGTCGAAGCGCAAGCCGGCCGCCTTGAAGCCGTCGAGCCACGGCTGTTTCGGGAAATCCATTGGCGGTGGATAGCCCTTGTCCTCGCCGGTACAGGTATCGACCAGCACGGTGTGCCTGGGTGTGCGCACGATAAAGGTCTGATAGGTGATGACCATCTTGCCCGATGCCGGATCGAACACTTCGGAGTCCAGTTGCTCGAGATGGCGCTTGCCGACCTCGGGGCTATAGGCCGGGAACATTTCCTCCGGCTTCCGCCACGGTCCGTCGCGCTCGATGATGCTGGTGATGGTGACGTCGCCGATGGTGAGCTGTTTCATGCTGTCCCCGTTACCGCCACTTTCTCATTCGTACCCGTCTCCGGCATCAGCGCAGCCGCTTTCAGCCCCGCCTGCACCTTCGGCACCGTGGTTCTCACGTCGGTGATCGGCAGGCCATGGGTCGGCGCCACGGTTTTGACGCCGAGCCGCTCGATCAAGTGGTCGAGCCGATCGCAATAGACGTTCATGTCGGCGAACTTGGTCCAGAACAGCGCGAGGTCGGCGAAGGTCGACGACACGTCAGGCAAATCGAGCGACACCGCCTCCTCGGCGACCAGGCCGCAATGGCCGTCCTCGTGATAATGGCTGTAGGCGAAGCCGTCGCCGGGAAACAGCACGCGCTCTTTGGTGTCGAAACCCCACCAGGTGGTTCGCAGATCGCGGATCACCGGCTCGACCGCCATCAGCGTGCGCCCGCCGAGCTCGATCTCATCGCCTTCCTTCATCCAGCGCATGCGGTGCTCGTATTGCGGGAAGGCGAGATGATAATCGCTGACGTCGCCGCAAAGGATCGCGTCGGGAAAGGTCTTCAGGATGCGGCCGAGACCGCCGCAATGCGGCGTCTCCTGGTGAGTGACGAACAGATATTTGAGCGGCGCGACGCCGCGGGCGAACAGCTCGCCCAAATGCCGTTCAATAACCGGAAAGTCCTTGGGGTGACCGGTCTCGACCAGGATCGACGCGTTATCGCCGGCGACCAGGAAGGCGGCGTTGTAGCCGTGATAGACCTTGCCCTTATGGCGCTGCGCCAGGCAGTCGCCGATCCAGAACACGCCGGGCGCGATCTCGCGCGGCATTTTGTTGGTCATCGCTAGCGCTCCTCGTCGCGCGTGACATAGCGCGACACCGCGACGCTCTTGTCGCAGGCTTTGAGAAAATCATCCAGCATCCGGTAGTGCCGCTCGACCACGTTGCGGCCAGAGAGGATGCAGCCATAACCGGGCGCGATGGTCTCGATGTCGTATGTGTCGAACACGTTACCGATGCCGCGGCGGATCGAGTCGGTCGGTGCGCCTTCCAGCCACCAATAGCGCGTGTTCAGCATGAACGACCGAACTTCGCCCGGGGATGTGGAATCATTGTCGGTGTCGGTGACGATCCACGGGCCGGTTGCGGCCTCGCGCCAGACGTGGGTGAACATGTCGGATGAGAACAATGTGCGAGTTGCGCGGTCATAGAGCCAGCGTGTGGCGATCAGGCGGATCGGCGCCTGCATCACGTCGATGATCCTGCCGGTTTTGCCGAGTGCAATGGTGTCCGCCCGGGTTACTGCGGTAACCTTCATCGATTTCAGGATGTCGCGGCCTTCTGCCTTGGCGCCGAAATCGAACCACAAAGCCGCATCGATATTGCTGGTGTAGCAAGTCTCGACATTGAAATGTCCGGCAAAGCTCTCGACGTTGTTGATCGACATGAATTCGTTGAGCCGCAGCGGAAACAGCGACAGCGGCAGCCCGGGCGCGATCAACGCTTCGATTTGCGCCCGGATCACCGGCTCGTCCTTGCCGAAGCCGGTGTCGATCAGCATCGCGGCGGCGGGCTCTTTCAAGAGGTAGCTGTTCACCACCGAAAAGCCGCGTGCACTCGCCGGATAGGAGCTGACGCGGCCGTCAAGCGCGAAAGGGTTTTGCAGCGCGTAGAGCCGATCATCCGCGAGCGCAGCGATGCCGCCGGTGAAGCCTCGTCGATTGCGGGCTCGTTTGTCGGGCGTTTCTTCGGGCGCGTACTGCGTCAATTCCGGCATACCGGCCAAATCTTATCGGGGCTTCCCAGCGAAGGGAACGGGTGTTCCGCTCGATCGCGCGAGCTGAATTTGCACGAAGAGGGGCTAATCGGGAGTGTTTTCGGCAAGCGTTTCGAGCAGCGCCAAGGCCTCAGCAACGGCGCGTAGCCGGACACGCGTTCGTCCGATCTTGCCATATCGGCGACGCCGCGCGAGGCGCCGCCCGTCGCGGCTGATAGCGGCAAAATAAACGAGCCCGACTGGCTTTCGTTTGGAACCGCCGCCCGGCCCGGCAATGCCGGTAATCGCCACCGCAAGATCGGCCGGCGAATTTTTCAGCGCGCCTTTGGCCATGGCTGCGGCGGTCTCGCGGCTGACCGCGCCGTAACGCGTGAGCGTCGCCGCCGCCACGCCGAGCAGCTTTTGCTTCGCCTCGTTGGAGTAGGTCACGAGGCCGCTTTCGACTACGTCAGAGGAGCCGCCAATTTCGGTCAAGGCGGCGGCGACCAGTCCGCCGGTGCAGGATTCCGCGGTAGCAATGTGGAGCCCCCGCGCGCGACACAGATCGAGCACGCGTTTTGCGGTCCGTCGCAATGCCTCGTCGATCATGCGGCGCTCCACGGCAATCGCACCGTCGCCGTCGCCATGGCGACGATGCCTTCGCCGCGGCCGGTAAAGCCGAGTTTCTCGCTGGTCGTCGCTTTGACGCCGACGCGCGCCACGTCGATCCCGGCGATTGCCGCGATACGCGCTCGAATGGCGTCGCGGTATGGCGAGACGCGCGGCGCTTCACACACGATCGTCACGTCGAGATGCGCGATCACGCCGGCACGCCCTCGCACCCGCTCGCAGGCGAAAGCGAGAAAGCGCTCCGATGCGGCGCCCTTCCATTGCGGATCGGACGGCGGAAAATGCGCGCCGATGTCGCCATCGGCAAGCGCGCCGAGAATGGCGTCGACCAAAGCATGCAACGCGACATCAGCGTCCGAATGCCCGGTCAAGCCGCGCGAATATGGAATACGCACCCCGCCGAGCATCACATGATCGCCGTCGGTGAAAGCGTGCACGTCGAAACCATTGCCGGTGCGCACATCGGATAGCTTTGCGAGGTGCGAGATTTCGGCCTGGGCAAAGTCCTCGTTGGTTGTCACTTTTACGTTGCCGGCCTCGCCTTCGAACACGCTGACGCGGTGGCCCGCCCATTCGGCAAGCGCCGCATCGTCGGTAAAACTTTCGAGGCCCGCTGCCGCGGCGCGGCGATGGGCGTTAAGGATCAGATCGAAAGCAAAAGCCTGCGGCGTCTGCACGATGCGCAAGCGGCTGCGGTCCAACGTTTCGGTAACGGTAGCGGCGGCATCGATCACCTTCACGGTGTCGGCAACGGCGACACCCGGCACTGCGGCTCCGGTCGCCTTGCCGGCGGCGATGGCGCGGTCGATCAGCACGCCGGTCAAGAACGGGCGCGCGGCGTCATGGATGAGGACAAGTTCAGCCCCGCTCGATGCCAGCGCTTCAAGTCCGGCGCGCACCGAAGCTTGCCGCGTTGCGCCGCCGGCAACCGGCATCGACAATCTCCGCAAGCCCGCGCTCCGTAAGCCCGCGGTCGCGGCTCGATAGACGCTGTCGTCGCCGGGATGGATAACCGGCTGCACGACGCCAATCTGTGCGAGGTTGAGGAACGCGCGCAATGTCGGACGGATCATCGGCTCGCCGGCGATGTCGCGATATTGCTTGGGAACATCGCCGCCGGCGCGTTCGCCGCGCCCGGCCGCGACGACGACAGCAGCCACCATGCCCGTCATGAAGTTTCTCTGCTCCCGGCTTGGCGTCCCGAATTCCGAAGTTCCCAACTGCTGGCGGCTTGCGGCTGCCTCGTACGAACTTCAAATCCACCGCTCGTGGATGGCTTTAGCGCATGTCCGTTCGATCTGCGAATAGCCCACTATGTCGGATTCAACACGCCGGAACTGCCCTCCGATCAGGGGGCACGGGGTTACGATTTACACAGGTTAGTCATATTGCAGTGCAGCACTTGCGCGAGCTCGCATTTTGGCTAAACTCTATGCAACGGTCATATGACGCCTAATTAGTGTGCACATGACAGCTCACCCGTCCAAACTGCCGAAAAAAACCCGATCAATCGCCATTGGCCCGATAGCGTTGGCAAATCCGGTCCTTCTGGCCCCTATGTCCGGGATCACCGATGCGCCGTTTCGGCGTCAAGTCGAGGCCTTGGGTGCTGGCCTTGTCATCTCGGAAATGACCGCTTGTGCGGCACTTACCGCGGGCAAGCGTGACGCCAACCGACGCGCCCAGGGTGACGGCGTGCGGTTCCACGTCGTCCAACTTGCCGGTTGCGAGGCGCATTGGATGGACGAAGGCGCGCGCATTGCCGAAGGCATCGGCGCCGCGATCGTCGACATCAACATGGGCTGCCCCGTCAAGCACGTCACCAACGGCGAGTCGGGATCGGCGCTGATGCGCGATCTCGATCACGCCCTGACATTGATCGAAGCGGTGGTGCGCGCGGTCAAAGTGCCGGTTACGTTGAAGATGCGGCTCGGTTGGGACGACCGGAGCCGCAACGCGCCGGAACTTGCACGGCGAGCCGAACAGGCCGGCGTGGCTCTGGTCACAGTGCACGGCCGTACGCGCTGTCAATTCTACAACGGCCGCGCCGACTGGGCGGCGGTGCGCGCGGTGAAGGAAAATGTGTCGATACCGATCGTCGTCAACGGCGACATCCGAAGCTTCGACGGCGCCAACGCGGCACTTGCGGCATCCGGCGCCGACGCCGTGATGGTTGGCCGCGGCGCGCAGGGCAGGCCGTGGTTTCCCGGCCAACTCGCGCATTATCTCGCGACCGGCGAACGCCAAGCATCGCCGGCGCTCAACGATCAGCTCGCGCTTATCAGCACACTCTACGGGGAAATGCTCGCGCATCACGGCGTCGATATCGGTTTGCGCCACGCGCGCAAGCATCTCGGCTGGGCGCTTGACACCGCTGCAATAAGCGCGGACGCGCCGATCCATCTGCTCAAGCAGCACCGCAGCCGCGTGCTGACCGCGACCGATCCCGCAATCGTGCAGCGCAGCCTCGCCGAGGCGTTCGAAGCTTTCGGCGGATCGGCAACGGGATGGAGAAAAGCGGCATGAGCGCCGTCGAGCCCCTGGCGACAAGTTCGGCTGCCGATGCGGTGCTCAATGCGCTGCCGCATCCCGTCATCGTGGTGTCGTCGGACGGCAAGGTGGTCGACGCCAATGTCGCCGCGGAAGCCTTTTTCGAGGTTTCGGCGCCACTGTTGCGACGTCACCTGTTGCGCGATCTGGTGCCATTCGGCAGTCCCTTGATCGCGCTGATCGAGCAGGTGCGCAAGCGCGGCGCCGCGGTCAATGAGTACAAGGTCGACCTCGGCACGCCGCGCAATCCCGGCGACCGGCTGGTCGATCTGCACGTCGCGCCGCTCCCGGAGCAGGCCGACTATGTCGTGGTGATGCTGCAGGAGCGCACCATCGCCGACAAGATGGACCGCCAGCTCACCCATCGCGGCGCGGCGCGTTCGGTGATTGCCCTTGCCGCCATGCTCGCCCACGAAATCAAGAATCCACTGTCCGGCATCCGTGGCGCGGCGCAGCTTTTGGAGCAGTCGGCGGATGACGACGACCGCACGCTCACCCGCCTCATTTGCGATGAAGCCGACCGTATCGTGAAACTGGTCGATCGCATGGAGGTTTTCACCGACGAACGCCCGGTCGAACGCGAGCCGATCAATATCCATGTCGTACTGGAACACGTGAAACGGCTGGCCACATCGGGCTTCGCGCGGCACATCAAATTCATCGAGGACTACGATCCGTCGCTGCCGCCAGTGCTCGCCAATCGCGATCAGCTCATTCAGGTATTCTTGAACCTGATTAAGAACGCCGCCGAATCGATCGGGGAAAACACCTCCGGCGGCGAAATCGCACTGACGACGGCGTTCCGCCCCGGTGTGCGGCTGTCGCTGCCGGGCGGCAACACGCGCGTATCCTTGCCGCTCGAGTTCTGCGTCCGAGACAATGGACCGGGCGTACCCGATGAATTGATGCCGCATCTGTTCGATCCGTTCGTGACGACAAAGCCGTCGGGATCGGGCCTCGGGCTGGCGCTGGTCGCCAAGATCGTCGGCGACCACGGCGGCATCATTGAATGCGAGTCGCAGCCGCGACGCACCATCTTCCGCATACTCATGCCGAAATACGCCGCCACACACAGCGGTGAGAGCGCCGAGCCGGACGGCGCCCTTCAACCACAAGGGAATCATTGATGCCCGCGGGAAGCATTCTCGTCGCTGACGACGACGCGGCGATCCGGACGGTGCTCAATCAGGCGCTCTCGCGCGCCGGCTACGAGGTCCGCTCGACTGGGAACGCGGCCACCTTGTGGCGCTGGATCAGCCAAGGCGACGGCGATCTCATCATTACCGACGTGCTATTGCCGGACGAGAGCGCCTTCGATCTGTTGCCGCGCATCAAAAAGGCACGGCCGGATCTGCCGATCATCGTCATGAGCGCGCAAAATACCTTTATGACCGCCATTCGCGCATCAGAGCGCGGCGCTTACGAATACCTGCCGAAACCGTTCGACCTCAAAGAGCTGACCGCTATTGTCGGCCGCGCGCTGTCCGAGCCAAAAGAGAAATCTCGGCCACCCGCCAAGGTCGAGGATTTCGAATCCATTCCGCTGGTCGGCCGCTCGCCCGCGATGCAGGAAATCTATCGCGTGCTCGCACGCCTGATGCAAACCGACTTGACGGTCATGATCTCAGGCGAATCCGGCACCGGCAAGGAACTGGTCGCGCGGGCGCTGCACGATTATGGCAAACGCCGGAGCGGGCCATTCGTTGCGATCAACATGGCGGCAATTCCGCGCGACCTCATCGAATCCGAACTGTTCGGCCACGAGAAAGGCGCCTTCACCGGCGCCAATACGCGCAGTTCCGGTCGCTTCGAACAAGCCGAGGGCGGGACCCTATTCCTCGACGAAATCGGCGACATGCCGATGGAAGCGCAGACCCGGCTGCTGCGCGTGCTGCAGCAGGGCGAGTACACCACGGTCGGCGGCCGCACGCCGATCAAGGCCGACGTGCGCATCATCGCGGCGACCAACAAGGATTTACGCCAACTCATCCAGCAAGGTCTGTTTCGCGAGGACCTGTTCTTCCGGCTTAATGTTGTGCCGTTGCGGCTGCCGCCGCTGCGCGAGCGCACCGAGGACATTGCCGACCTCATCCGGCATTTTTTCACGCTGGTGGAGCGCGAGGGATTGCCGCCGAAACAGATCGATCAAGCCGCGCTCGACCGGCTCAAGCGTCACCGCTGGCCGGGCAACGTGCGCGAACTGGAGAATCTGGCGCGCCGGCTTGCCGCGCTCTATCCGCAGGAGACGATCACGGCCGCCGTAGTCGATACCGAACTGTCGCAACCTGTGCTGGCGGCTCCAGGAGAGGCTCGAGGCGGTGAAGAGAATCTTTCCAGCGCGGTCGAACGTCATCTCGCGCGTTATTTTTCCGGATTCGAGGACGGTCTGCCGCCACCGGGACTCTATCACCGGATCCTGCGGGAGATCGAAGGCCCGCTGCTCTCGGCGGCACTGACGGCGACCCGCGGCAATCAGATCCGCGCCGCCGATCTCCTCGGCGTCAACCGCAACACGTTGCGCAAGAAAATCCGTGATCTGGACATCCAGGTTTATCGCACCGGCGGCGGGTAGGCCCTAGGGGAGGGGATTTGGCATTCGCTACCCACCTGGCGCGAACTCGTGAAGCGAATGTCAAATCTAAGGCTCCACATTTGCAAATGGTCCTTCAATTCTGACATTCGCATGAAAATCCTGCCGAACTGGGATGCGAATATTGGAATCGGACCACTAGGATAGGCAATCGGGCCACATTTTCGGCCCTGCAACTGCGCCTATTAATTGTCGCAATCGGGCAACATTGTTGTATAAAAGCACCACTCAAGGGCGGGTGGCGGACTCTGTCCGTCGGAGATTCCCTTTTAAAATCTTGTGGTTGGAAACATCCGGACGCCCAGATGACGACTGCCGATCAGGTCGCTCCGCTCGATCCGCTGGCCGCCGCGCCAATGCCGGTCGCCTCGCGTCTTATCGGGGCGATTGCTGTGGGCGTCGCGCTCCTGTCGGCAACGGCCACGTTCCTTGTGCTCGCCGGCTTGACGCCTATCGCACCGGTCCACCAAGTTGTCGTCGATCTCCTGCTCGGCAATGTCGTCACCGGACTTCTCCTGCTCGGCATTATCGGGCGCGAAGTCTGGGTTGTGGTTCAGGCTCGCCGCCGCGGCCGCGCGGGCTCACGGCTGCACATTCAGATCGTCAGTCTGTTCGCGGTGATTGCCGCGGTGCCGACCGTTCTCGTCGCCGTCGTCGCCTCGACGACGCTTGACCGCGGGCTCGACCGCTTCTTTTCGGCGCACACCCGCGCGATGATCGAGCAATCGCTGATCGTCGCCAACGCCTATGTGACGGAGCACGCAGCCGACGTCCGCAGCCAGGATTTGGCGATGGGCTACGACGTCGGACGGGTCAAGACGGTCTTCGATCAGGACCGCGATCAATTCCGAAAATTCCTCGTCGCCCAAGCCAATGGGCGCAACCTTTCGATCGCGCTTGTTCTCAAATCCGACGGTTCGATCATTGAGCCTGCCGACATCGCGATCGACAAGAGATTTGTGCGGCCGTCGCCGCAACTGCTCAGCGAGACCACCGAGACCGAGCCGCAGATCGCGTTCATTCCGGAGGGCGACAATGTCGCTTCCGTCGTCAAATTGAACGGCTACGACGACATGTATCTCTATGTCGCCCGGCTTCTCGATCCGCGCGTCGTGCAGCAATTGCGCAACACCCAGGAGAGCGTCACCGAATACGCCAATCTTGAAGAGCGGCGACTCGGCATCCAGATCGCGTTTGCGCTGATGTTTGCCGTCATCGCGCTCATCGTTCTGCTGTCGTCGGCGTGGATCGGATTGGATTTCGCCAACCGGCTGGTCGCGCCGATCCGCCGGTTGATCGGCGCCGCCAACGTGGTCTCGACCGGAAATCTTCATATTCAGGTGCCAGTCCGCCGCTCGGAGGGCGACCTCGCCCAATTGGGCGAAACCTTCAACAAGATGACGCAAGAGCTGCGTTCCCAGCATGACGACATCGTGCGCGCGCGCGACCTCATCGATAGCCGGCGGCGATTTACCGAAGCGGTGCTGGCGGGCGCCAGCGCCGGCGTTATCGGCGTCAATGGCGACGGTCGAATATCCATTCTCAACCGTTCCGCCGAACGCTTGATCGGTCGCATCGAGAACGACGTTCTCGGCCGTCCGCTCGCGGAGATCGCGCCTGAGCTTGCCGAGATTTTTCAAGTGGCGCGCGGCGGCAGTCAACGCTTGGTGCAACGCCAGATCACGCTCACGCGCGACGGCCAGGAGCGAAATTATTCGGTACGCGTCACCAGCGAGCAGGCCACCGAATCCGAGCACGGCTACGTCATCACCATCGACGACATCACCGAGCTGGTGGCGGCGCAGCGTTCCTCCGCATGGGCCGACATCGCGCGGCGAATCGCGCACGAGATCAAGAATCCCCTCACGCCGATACAGCTTTCGGCCGAACGGCTGCGCCGTAAATACGGCAAATCGATCACCGATGATCCGGCCGTTTTCGAGCAGTGCACCGAAACCATCGTGCGCCAGGTCGACGACATCAAGCGCATGGTCGACGAGTTCTCGCGCTTCGCGCGTATGCCCAAAGCCGTCGTCGCCAACGAGGACGTCGCCGATACGGTCCGCCAGGTGGTCTTTCTGTTACGCGTCGCCCATCCCGACATCGATTTCGAGGTTGAAGTGCCGACCGAGGCCATGCCGGCGCGGTTCGATCGGCGGCTGATTTCGCAAGGCTTGACCAACATCATCAAGAATGCCGCAGAGGCGATCGGCGCGGTACCTCCGGGCGAGCTCGGGCGCGGGCGCATTTTGGTCAGCGCCCGCCGCGAAGGCAAAGAGGTCGTCATCGACGTGATCGATAACGGCATTGGCCTGCCGAAGGAAAACCGCGCGCGGCTGCTTGAGCCCTATGTGACGACCCGCGAGAAAGGTACCGGTCTCGGACTCGCGATCGTCGGTCGCATTCTCGAAGAGCACGGCGGGCGTCTCGAACTGCACGATGCGTCGGAGAAAGTCCCCGGCGCGCGCGGCGCCTGGATGCAATTGCGTTTCGTTGCGGAACCGGTCGCGGCGGCGACCGAGCCCGCAGACGAACCGCGCGCGGCGGCAGAGTGATCAGGTGGAGTAGGGCGACTTTCGTACCATGGCGTCAGATATCCTCATAGTCGACGACGAAGCAGATATTCGCGAACTGGTCGCAGGCATCCTGCAGGATGAAGGCTACGGCACCCGTACTGCACGCGACAGCGATGAGGCGCTGGGCGCGGTCATCGCGCGCCGGCCAAATCTGGTGTTTCTCGACATCTGGCTGCAAGGCAGCCGCCTCGACGGTCTGCAGCTGCTCGATGCCCTCAAACAGGATCACCCCGAATTGCCGATCGTCATGATTTCCGGCCACGGCAATATCGAGACCGCGGTCTCGGCGATCAAACGCGGCGCCTACGATTTCATCGAAAAGCCATTCAAGGCCGACCGCCTCCTGGTGGTTGCGGACCGCGCGCTGGAAAATTCGCGGCTCAAGCGGGAGGTGCGTCAACTCAAGCAGCTGGCCCCGCTCGCCGCGATGGTGGTCGGCCACTCGCCCGCCGCCAACCAGTTGCGCCAGACGATCGAGAAGGTGTCGCCGACCAACAGCCGCATCCTTATTGTGGGGCCGTCCGGCAGCGGCAAGGAGCTCGCCGCGCGCACAATTCACAACCATTCGGGGCGAGCGAACGGTCCATTCGTGGTGATCAACGCCGCAGCGATCACACCTGAGCATATGGAGATCGAACTGTTCGGCGTCGAAGCCGGCAATGGCACGACGAGCCGCAAGATCGGCGCGCTCGAAGAGGCGCACGGCGGCTCCCTATTCATCGATGAGATCGCCGACATGCCGCGCGAGACGCAGAACAAGATCTTGCGGGTCTTGGTCGACCAGACCTTCCAGCGCGTCAGCGGCACCACCAAGGTCACGGTCGATGTGCGCATCATCTCGTCGTCCAGCCGCAATATCGAAGCCGATATCGCTGTGGGAAAATTCCGCGAGGACCTTTATCATCGGCTTTCCGTCGTCCCTATCCGCGTGCCCGGCCTCGCCGAGCGGCGCGAGGACATTCCGGAACTCGTCGAATACTTCATGAACCAGATTTCGCACACTACCGGCCTGCCCAAACGCAACATCGGCGCCGACGCGCTCGCTGTTTTGCAATCGCATGACTGGCCTGGCAATGTGCGGCAGCTGCGCAACAACGTCGAGCGGCTGATGATCCTTGCCGGTGGCGAGCCGGACGCAGTGATAACCGCGTCGATGCTGCCGCAGGACGTCGGCTCGATGATTCCGAACATGCCGAACGGCAACGGCGGCGAACATCTGATGAGTCTGGCGTTGCGCGAGGCGCGCGAAGTGTTCGAGCGCGAATATCTGCTGGCGCAGATCAACCGTTTCGGCAACAACATTTCGCGCACCGCCGAATTCGTGGGCATGGAGCGCTCGGCATTGCACCGCAAGCTCAAAGCGTTGGGAATAGACTGATCAATCCTGATCCCCGATGTCCCGAATAGCCTACGTCAACGGCCGTTACCTTCCGCTCCGCGATGCAAAGGTCCATGTCGAGGACCGCGGTTATCAGTTTGCCGACGGTGTCTATGAAGTTTGCGAGGTGAGAGCAGGCCGCCTCATCGACGAGAGGCGGCATATGGCGCGGCTGCAACGCTCGCTCAGCGAGATTCGCATTCGCATGCCGATGTCGCCGCGCGCGCTTGGCGCGATCTTGCGTGAAGTGGTGGCGCGCAATCGAATCGGCTATGGCATTGTCTACTTGCAGATCACCCGCGGCGTGGCGCGGCGCGATCCCGCCTTTCCCGGGCCCGAGCTGCCGCCGACCGTCGTCGTGACGGCGCGGCCGCTCAACAGGGCGCGCAACGAGGCGCTCGCCCAGAGGGGAATCGCCGTCGTCAGCGTGCCGGACAATCGCTGGGGGCGCGTCGACATCAAGACCGTCGGCCTGTTGCCAAACGTGCTGGCGCGGCAGTCGGCGATCGACCGGGGCGCCCGCGACGCCTGGTTCGTCGATAACGACGGTATCGTCACCGAGGCCGCGTCCGCCAATGCCTGGATCGTCACAGCCGGCGGTGTGCTGGTCACGCGCAATGCGGATCACGCCATTTTGCGTGGCATTACCCGCATGGTCACACTCGAGGCCATCAAGGCGCAGGGCCTGATTGTGGAGGAGCGCGGATTTACACTGCAAGAGGCTTATGCGGCGCGCGAAGCCTTCGAGACTTCGGCAACTCAGATCGTGATGCCGGTTGTAAGTATCGACGGTCACACCGTCGGCGATGGTGAACCCGGTCCAATCGCCGTCGCACTACGGCGCGATTTTCATCGTTATGCCGAGGCTGGGTAAGGCGGCCGCCGATGCCGTCGCAGACGAAACCGGCTCGGGAGTCCGCGCTGACACATGCTTCCAACTTGGGCTTGCATCGTTCCCCGCCGCGCCCTCTAATGGTCAATCCCTTCGCGACGGTCCGGCTCAATTGTGCCGAACCAGGCTCGAGGGCAAAAGTGACGACAAGAGAAGGCGTTAAGAAACGACCCGCGGGGTAGGGGCCCGCGGTACAAAGAACGGGATAACGGCCATGGCAGCCGACCGCGCACAAAATCTGCAAGACACCTTCCTCAATCACGTCCGCAAGAGCAAAATTCCGCTCACCATTTTTCTGGTGAACGGCGTAAAGCTGCAGGGCGTGGTGACCTGGTTCGATAACTTCTGCGTGCTGCTGCGTCGCGACGGGCATTCGCAGCTCGTCTACAAGCACGCCATTTCGACCATCATGCCGGGGCATCCGGTCCAGCTCTTCGAAGGCGCCGAGGAAGCGCCGCCGGGGGAATAGGTCCGATTGGAGCCGCGCCGTCGCGACACGCGCTCTGACCGTCTGAGTCCCAAGGACTCGGACCGTAGTCGTTCGACGACCGGCCGCGCGATCGTCATCGAGCCGTTGCTGCGGCGCGCGGCCGCGCGCGCCGATGCCGCCGAGCGATCGGCGGCGGCAAAGCTCGACGAGGCAATCGGCCTTGCGCGCGCTATCGATCTTAGCGTCGAGCAATCCGGCATTGTCATGCTCGGCGCGCTACGCCCGGCGACCTATCTCGGCAAGGGCAAGGTCGAGGAGATTTCCGACTTCGTCAAAAGCTTTGAAGCCGGCGTCGTGGTGATGGACTGCGCATTATCTGCGGTGCAGCAGCGCAATCTGGAAAAAGCCTGGAATGCCAAGGTGGTCGACCGCACCGCGCTGATCTTGGAAATTTTCGGCCGGCGCGCGCGCACCCGCGAAGGCGCGCTGCAAGTCGAGCATGCGCATCTGACCTATCAAAAAAGCCGACTGGTGCGCTCCTGGACCCATCTCGAGCGCCAGCGCGGCGGATACGGTTTTCTTGGCGGACCCGGCGAGAGTCAGCTCGAAACAGATCGCCGCTTGATCGAGGAGCGCCTTGCCAAGATCGAAAGCGAACTCGCCAAGGCCAAGCGCACCCGCGAACTGCATCGCGCGGGCCGTCGCCGCGTGCCTTATCCGATCGTGGCGCTGGTGGGCTATACCAATGCCGGCAAATCGACGCTGTTCAATCGCATGACCGCCGCGAGCGTGCTGTCCGCCGACATGCTGTTCGCCACGCTGGATCCGACACTGCGTGCGATAGCGCTGCCGCATGGCGCGCGCGTCATCGTCTCCGACACGGTCGGCTTCATCTCCGACCTGCCGACCATGCTAATCGCGGCGTTCCGCGCCACGCTCGAAGAAGTGATCGAAGCCGACGTGATCCTGCATGTGCGCGACGTGTCGCATGAGGACGCCGAGGCGCAATTGCGCGACGTCGAGAAAATCCTTCGCGAGCTCGGCATCGATCCGCATAACGGCCCAGCGCACAAACGCACGCTGATCGAAGTCTGGAACAAGATTGACCGGCTGGATGCGGATCGGCGCGCGCGCTTGCAAAACCTCGCCGAGCGGCGGCCGGAGGCCGAGCGTCCGGCGCTGGTGTCGGCGCTCACCGGGGAGGGGATCGACACGCTTGCGGCGGTCATCGAAACGCGGCTTGCCGCTGGCCGCGTCGTCCTCGAACTGGAGCTTGATCCCGCCGAGGGCGCCGGCGTCAGCTGGCTGCACCGCCACACCGAGGTCATGCGCAAGACGGTCGACGCGGAGGGTCGCATCGCCATGACGGTGCGCGTCGACCCGGATAAGGCGGAATCCGTGCGGGCGAAGTTTGCTTCGCCTGTCATCATCCGCAAAGGCGAAGGCGGATGATCCAGTAAACGCCAATGCCTTTGTGACTGGCACAGCGAATACTGGATGCCCCGCCCGAACGGGGCATGACAATAATCATTCTTGAATCATTCTTGCGCCTTGGCTTCATCCCACAGCGCATCCATCTCCGCGAGCGTGGCGTTCCCCGGCGACGTCCCGCGCGCGGCGAGTGCGCGTTCGATCGCGGCAAAGCGGCGTTCGAATTTTTGATTGGTCTGCCTTAAGACCGCTTCCGGATCGGCGCGCAGATGGCGCGCGAGATTGACGGCGGCAAACAAAAGATCGCCGATTTCAGCGGCAGTGGCGGCATCGTCGCGCTCAAGCTCCGCTTCGATCTCGTCGGCCTCTTCGCGGATTTTACGCAATACCGTCCGCGGATCGTTCCAGTCGAAGCCGACTTTGCTGGCCTTGGCCTGAAGCTTGAGTGCGCGGGTCAGGGCAGGGAGCGCCACCGGTACGTCGGCCAGTGCAGCTGCCTCACCTGATGCGCCTTTGCGTGCGGCTTTTTCCCTCCGCTCTTGCGCCTTGATCCGCTCCCAGAGGCCCTCGACGGCTTGGGGCGTCTCCTTGCACTCGTTGTCAAACACATGTGGATGCCGGCGGACAAGTTTCTCGGTGATGCTCTGCACCACGTCGCCGAAATCGAACGCGCCCCGTTCCTGCGCCATCCGGGCGTGGAAGACGACTTGCAGAAGAAGATCGCCCAGTTCGTCGCGTAGATCGCCCATATCGTCGCGCGTAATGGCATCGGCGACCTCATAGGCTTCTTCCAGCGTATAGGGCGCGATGGTCGAAAAACTCTGCGCCAGATCCCACGGACAGCCGGTTTGTGGCGTGCGCAAAGCCGCCATGATTTCGAGGAGGCGGCCGATGTCGCGGGAAGGGGTCATGAGAAGGGTCCTGCGTTATTGGCGCGGACCCTAGCACATTCGTCATTCCGGATCGCCGCATGCGACGGCGGAGACTACTTTTGCGTGGCGCGGCTTGCCTCGAACAGGAACCAGGTGCGGCGTTCGGCCTGGTCGATGAAATTCTCGAGCAGGCTCGTGGTCGCGACATCCTCGTGCTCGTCGGCGATTTCGTGGGCCACACGCATCGAGGCGACCAGCGCCTTGTTGTCGTGCATCAGCTCCCGCAACATATCGAGCGGCGGCACGAAGTTTTCGTCGTTGTCTTCGAGTGTCTGCAGCCGCGCGATATGTCCGATCGACCGCAGCGTTAAACCGCCGATTTTGCGGATCCGCTCGGCAATATCGTCGGTGATCGAGAAAATCTGCTCTGATTGCTCGTCGAGCATAAGGTGATAATCGCGGAAGTGGGGTCCGCTGACGTGCCAATGGAAGTTCTTGGTCTTGAGATAAAGCGCGAATACGTCGGCCAGCACTACGTTGAGCTTGGCCGAAATGTCCCGCACAGCTTCGGCACCGAGATCGGTTGGCGTATCGAGAGCGGGGGACACCTTGCGGCTCGGATGAAGGGCTCGGACTTTGTTGTTCACGGCATCACCTTGCAAAATTTGGGGGCGGGGAATCCGATAGTTCCGCCCAAACTCGCTTGTGCCGAGAGCCGGGGCGGGTTGCAAAACAACGCCGGCAGAACAACCTTGGTTCCGTGTTCCCGATAATCCGCGTTTCCCGATGAAGGGCGAGGCAATGCCCGTTACGGCCTATTTCCAAGCGGCGATTTTCTTCATTTTGGCGGCGGCGGCCCTATTTGCCTCGGGCGGCAGCTTCGTGATTTTGGGATTTTGGATTTATCTTGCGATTTTTGCGGCCGTATTCGTGGCCTCGTTCCTCTGGCTCGACCCCGACCTGGCGCGCGAACGGATGCGGCCCGGCGGGAAAAAGCCGCCGCTGGGGCTGCGGGTCTTCTCCGGCGTCCTGTTCGTGCATTGGATCGTGGCCGGGCTCGACCGCGGCCGCTTCCATTGGAGCGACGGCGTACCGGGGTGGCTCCAGGCCGCGGGGCTGATCGTTGTTGCCGCCGGCTATGCGCTGTGCCTCTGGGCGATGCACGTGAACCGCTTCTTTTCCTCGGTCATCCGTATCCAGTCCGACCGCGGCCAATACGTCGTCACCACCGGGCCCTATGCCGTCATCCGACACCCGGGTTATGCCGCGGGAATTCTGATTATTGCGGCCAGCGGCATCGCGCTCGGGTCGTGGCTTGCGGCGGCGCTGCTGGTAATCCTGACCCTGCCGTTCCTGCTGTACCGGGCAACTACCGAAGACCGCATTCTCCAAGCCGAACTGGCCGGGCTATCGCGACTACTCAAGCCGCGTCCGCTGGCGGCTCATTCCAGGCCTGTGGTGACGCGAGCAGGGATTTGGCTCAAAGTTTAATGGGCTTGGTAAACCGCGATTCGCATAAGACATATTATGGAATATGACCCGATATATCCGGGTTTATTGGGTTTCTGCAACGGCAAAACTCATCCCGTCGAAAGCCGGTACGACGTGGACCGGCAGTTTGCCGCGCAGCACCTCGTAATCGAGATCGGCGTGCAGATTGGTCAGGATGGCGCGGCGCGGCTTTAGCCGCTCGATCCAGGCGAGCGCATCGTCGAGCGAGAAATGACTTGGGTGCGGGCGGTAGCGCAGCGCGTCGACGATCCAGACATCGAGGTTCGCGAGCGCCGCGACGCTTTCCGGCGGCACACCGCTGAGGTCGCACGAATAGGCAAGCTTGCCGAAGCGAAAGCCGAGCGAAGAAATGTCGCCGTGCTCCTGGCGAACGGGCAGTGCCGTGATCGGTCCGCCCTCCCCCTCAATGATGACTGCCGTGCCGGCAGTCAGCCGGTGCTCGGTCAGGATCGGCGGATAATCGCTGCCGGGCGGCGAGGCGAAGCAATAGCCGAATTTAGCGCGTACCGATGCGGAGGTGGCTTCGTCGAGATAGACGTCGACCCGGCGCCGGCGCTTGAGAAAAAAGGCGCGCAGATCGTCGATGCCATGGGTATGGTCGGCATGCTCGTGGGTATAGAGCACACCGTCGAGCCAATCGACCTCGGTAACGATCATCTGCTCGCGCAGATCGGGCGAGGTGTCGACGAGGACGCGCGTGACCCCCTCCCTCCCCCTTCCCGCAAGCGGGGCAGGGCTGGGGTGTGGGCGCCGTTCGATCAGAAGCGAGGTGCGCCGGCGCCGGTTCTTCGGATTGTTCGGATCGCAATCGCCCCAACCTAAGGCCGGCCGCGGCACGCCGCTGGACGAGCCGCAACCGAGAATGGTGAATTTCAGCGTCATCGGAGATTCATTCGGCATCACGCGGCGGCAGCCGCGGGGCGCGGGACTTTCCCGAACAGCCGGAAGAAATTCGTCGTTGTCTGTTTGGCGATCTCGTCGAACGAAACGCCGCGCGTTTCGGCGAGGACTTTTGCGGTTTCGACCACGTAAGCCGGCTCGTTGCGCTTGCCGCGAAATTTTCCAGGCGCGAGATAGGGCGCGTCGGTCTCGACCAGGATACGGTCCGCCGGTAGTTCCGCAGCAATCGCCCGCAGCGCGTCGGAATTCTTGAACGTCAGGATGCCGGTGAACGAGATGAAGTGTCCGAGCGCGACGGCCCGGCGAGCGAGATCGGGCCCCCCGGTGAAGCAATGCAGAACGGCCGGGAAGGCGCCCTTCCCGGTCTCCGCTTCGAGAATGCGCGCGGTGTCGTCGTCGGCCTCGCGCGAATGAATGACCAGCGGCAAGCCGGTCGCGCGCGCCGCCGTGATGTGGGTGCGAAAGGCCCGCTCCTGCGCCTCGCGCGGCGAGTTGTCGTAATGGTAATCGAGACCGGCCTCGCCCAGCGCCACGACTTTTGCCGTATGCGAACGCGCCACGAGATCGGCGGCCGTTACGTCCAGCTCTTCATGGGCGTGGTGCGGATGGGTGCCGACCGAGCAGAAAACATCGGGAAAGCGCTCCGCGATGGCGAGCACGCCGTCGTGGCGCTTTACCCGCGTCGAGATCGTCACCATGCGCTCGATCCCGGCGGCGCGGGCGCGCGTCACCACCGCATCGAGCTCGGCGGCAAAATCCGGAAAATCGAGATGGCAATGGCTGTCGATGAGCATTTTCGGTTCTATTGCGGCGCGCGACCGTCAGGCTCGATATAACGCGGAAAAATCGCAGCCGGCGCTGGAAGTTTTGCGCCCGCGGCAATGCGATGCTTGCCGCCGAGGAACGCGAAACTCCGCTCGTTCTGCGGGATCGCGAGGAGATCGAGCAGTTTGCCCGCCGAACCCGGCATGAAGGGCTGAGCCAGGATCGCGATTTGGCGCAACACTTCGGCCGTGACGTAGAGCACCGTGCCCTGCCGCGCCGGATCGGTCTTGGCGAGCGCCCACGGCGCCTCGCCGGTAAAATAGCGGTTGGCCTCGGCGACTACCGCCCACACTGAATTGAGCACTTGATGCAGTTGCTGCGTTGCCATGGCTTCGCGCACTTTGCCGATCATCGCGTCGGCTGAGCTAAGGATAGCCTGGTCGTTCGCACTGAACGCGCCCGGCTTCGGCAGGACGCCGGTGAGATTGCGCGCCACCATCGACAGCGAGCGCTGCGCCAGATTGCCGAGATCGTTGGCGAGATCGGCATTGATGCGGTTGACGATGGCCTCATGGCTGTAATTGCCGTCTTGGCCGAATGGCACTTCGCGCAACAAAAAATAGCGAAGCGGATCGACGCCATAGGCGTCGGCCAGCGCGAACGGATCGATGACGTTGCCGACCGACTTCGACATTTTCTCGCCGCGGTTGAACAGAAATCCGTGCGAGAAAATCCGCCGCGGCACCGCAACGCCGGCCGACATGAGAAACGCCGGCCAATAGACGGCGTGAAAGCGCACGATGTCCTTGCCGATGACGTGCAAATCGGCCGGCCAGTATTTCTTGAACATGACGCTGTCGGTGTCGGGAAAGCCGACGGCGGTGATGTAATTGGTCAGCGCATCGACCCAGACATACATGATGTGCTTGGCATTGCCCGGCACCTTGATGCCCCAGTCGAACGTGGTGCGCGAGAGCGAAAGGTCCTGCAAGCCGCCGCGCACGAAACTTGCGACTTCGTTCATGCGCTCCTTCGGCAGCACGAAGTCCGGCACGTCCTTGTAGAGCTTTAACAGCGGCTCGGCATATTTGGAGAGCTTGAAGAAGTAGCTCTCCTCCTCAACCCATTCGACCGGCGTGCCTTGCGGACCAAGCCGCGTGCCCTTGTCGTCGAGCCGCGTCTCGCTCTCGTCGTAATAGGCTTCGTCGCGCACCGAATACCAGCCGGAATATTTGTCGAGATAGATGTCGCCGGCCTTCTCCATGCGTTCCCAGATGCCGATCGAGGAGGCGAAATGGCGCGGTTCTGTGGTGCGGATGAAATCGTCGTAGGAGATGTTGAATCGTTCATCCATCGCTTGAAAACGCGGCACGTTGCGCTCGACGAGCTCCTTCGGCGTTAGGTTTTCCTTGGCCGCCGTCTGCAGCATTTTGCTGCCGTGCTCGTCGGTGCCGGTGAGGAAGAACACGTCGCGGCCATCGAGTCGGGCAAAGCGCGCGATGGCGTCGGTGGCGATCGCCTCATAGGCATGGCCGATATGCGGCGCGCCGTTGGGGTACGCAATCGCGGTGGTGATGTAATAGGGCTTGCCGGACATGGCGCGTTGGTATCAACCGCGCGTGGCCTCGGCAAGCAAGCCGAACACGCTGAATACCAGCGGCTTTCGCTCCAGATTATAGGTTTCGGCATCGCGCGCGGCGCGGTTGATGGTTTCGCAGGCGTCGGCGAGCCGCGCCATCCGATCGAGTGCATTCTGTTCACGGGTCAGGCGCTGCGACAGCCAGACATTGACGGTGTCGACAAAGGCGGCGAGCGGCTGCGGGTCCGTTCCGGCCAGCGCTTCACCGAGTGCATGCAGCGCCTTGGAATCGAGCGCCGGCAGCCGATCGAGGAGATCGAGCGCGTGCTGGCGTAATTCCAAGGCGTCCTCGTCAAGGAACGCCAAAGCGCGCGCCACCGAACCGTCGGCGGCGGCAGCAGCCGCAGTAAGCTTAGCATCGTCCGCCGCCGTTCCCGTCGCGGCAGCGACCGCCGCCGCGACATCGGCCGCGCCCAGTGGCCGCAGGGTGAGGATGCGGCAGCGTGAGCGCAGCGTCGCTGGGACGCGCGCCGCCGAATGACTGACCAGGAGCAGAAGGGCGCGCTGTGGCGGCTCCTCCAACACCTTCAACAGCGCATTGGCGCCGGAGCGGTTCAAGTCATCGACCGCATCGACAATCGCGACGCGCCAACCGCCCTCGCCTGCCGTCGAGCCGAAAAACCCGACCGTCTTGCGAATATCTTCGACTTGAATTTGCTTGTGCAGAACGCCCTTATCGTTGAGCGTGCGCTCGATGACCAGCAGATCCGGCTGCGCCTGGGCGGCGATCCGCCGTGCCACCGGATTTTTCGGATCGACAAAGAGCGAATTCGCCGCCGCAACGTCGCGCGCGCCCGGATCGGGATGAGCGAGCACGAAACGCGCCATGCGGTAGGCCAAAGTGGCCTTGCCGATGCCCTGCGGGCCGGCGATCAGAAAGGCATGCGGCACGCGGCCGGAGCGATAAGCCGCGAGCAGCTTGGCCTCCGCCGCTTGGTGGCCGAACAACACGGCAGTGGCGCGCGGATGCGGCGCTTCGTCGATGTCGTCTTTCGTCTCGCGCGAGCTCATGAGGCGCCCACTTCCCCCAGCCGGCGCTCGCTGGCGACCGGAAAGGTCATCGGTTCGAGTTTCGTGGCGACGGCTTTCCAGATTTTCCTGGCCACCGCCTCCTTGGACGCGCCGGCATCGATGACCACGCAGCGGCCCGGTTCTTCGGCCGCAATCGACAGATAGGCCTCACGTAACTTTTGATGAAATTCCGTATTCTCCGCCTCGAAACGATCCGGCTTGGTTTCACCGAGGCGCATTTTGACCCGTTCCAGTCCCAGTTCGACCGGCACATCGAGAACAAGCGTCAGGTCGGGGGCAAGATCGCCGATCGAAACGCGCTCAAGCCCTTTGATCAGCCGCTGATCGACCTGACCGAGAATGCCCTGATAGACGCGGGTGGAATCGGCAAAGCGGTCGCAGATCACCCACTTGCCGGCTTCCAGCGCCGGCAAAATCGTGCATTGCACGTGGTCCTCGCGCGCCGCCGCAAACAGCATAGCCTCCACGTCCGGTCCGAGCGGCTTTGCCGCTCCGGACAACAACACGTGGCGGATGATCTCGGCGCCCGGCGAGCCACCCGGCTCGCGGGTCAACTGCACAGGCAGGCCAAGCGCTTCCAATCGCAGCGCCAGCATTGCGGCTTGCGTTGACTTGCCGGTGCCCTCGCCGCCCTCGAAAGTGATGAACTTCCCTCGCATCGCCAAGCTCTTTATTCAAAATAAAACAATGACTTGTACTTATCTCTCTACGAAACACATGAAAACAACGACCGACGCGATTGCAATAGACGCGATTGCAATATAGGCGGCCTGTACTGCCGCCGCACCGTCGACCCTGTCGCAACACGCGGTTACAGCTTGGCAACACCGGCGCGCAGCAGACCGATGATGAGCTCGGTCGCGCCATCCATCGCGCGCTGGGTCATGGTTCCCTTCCCCACATCGTCGGCGGCTTGCAGCGGCACATCGAGGGCGAGATCGTCGCCGCGCCACACTTTCAGCTCGCCGATGGTCTGTCCTTTGCTGATCGGGGCCGGCACCGGACCGGTATAGACAATGCGGGCATTGAGCCGCTGGTTGCTATCGCGGAGCACCATCACCTTGACGAGGCCGGGGCCGAGTAACGGCACGTAGCTCCGGTCGCCCCCGAAGACTTTGGCTTCGCCGACGGTCTGGCCCTCGGCGAACAAAACGCGGGATTTGAAGCCGTGAAATCCCCAATCGAGCAATTTGCGCGCCTCATCGGCACGTTCTTTGTCCGTCTTCGCTCCGGTGACCACCACGATCAGCCGCCAATTGTCAGAGGTCGCTGAGCCGACGAGATTAAATCCCGCTTCCTTGGTCTCGCCAGTCTTCAACCCGTCGGCGCCGATCCCCATGCCCAACAGCGGATTGCGGTTCTGCTGGTGAATATTGTCCCAGGTGAAATCGCGCTGCGCGAACATTGCATAGAGGTCGGGATAGGTCTGAATGATATGTCGTGCCAGTTCGGCCATATCGCGCGCCGTGACGTGCATACCGGGATCGGCCAAACCCGTCGAGTTGGTGAAGGTCGAATTTTGCAGCCCGATCTCGCGCGCCCGCTTGGTCAGCAGCTGGCCGAAAGCGGTTTCGTTGCCGGCCAGCGCTTCGGCAACCGCGATGCAGGCGTCGTTGGCGGAATCGACGATGATGCCCTGGATCAGGTCCGACACGTCGATCTTGCTGTGGATGGCGGCAAACATGGTCGAGCCGTGCGACGGCGCGCCGCCCTTGCGCCAGGCTTTCTCGCTGATGGTGAAAGTGTCGTCGAGCTTGACCCGGCCTTGCTTGATCTCGTTGAACAGAAATTCCAGCGTCATCAGCTTGGCGAGGCTCGCCGGCTCGACAGGCTGATCCGAATTTTTCTCGTACAAAATGCTGTCGCTGCTGGGGTCGAGGAGGATGGCGGTGGGAGCGCTGGTCTGAAATCCGCCTTCGGGCTTCCCGGCGCCGGCCGGTGCGCCGCGAGCGGGCGCCATCACGAAGCCGATCGTCGCGATCAGCGCGGCCGCCGCCAGAACGTGGCGCCCCCTGCCCGCCCGTCCTGCTTGCTGCATGTTCCGCCTCTCGCTCACCCGCACGCTTATATCCCGCGCATTATGGGGTCCATGCAAGACTGCGATGGGGGCTGTGAAAATGCGCGGCGGCAATCGATCTAACCGGCTCCGCCTACAAGGACGGTTAGATCAATAAAGCCCGCGTCCGTTGAGAAACTGGTCTGTGCCGTCGGCGCCATCGGGGGGGTCCGAAAACGACATCGCGCGCGACGGACCGGGATCGTCTACGGCGTCGGTTATCGAGGCACTGGCAAGCCGTTCATTGCGCACTGGGGGCGGCTGCGCGGGGAATGCGGGCAAAATCGGCGTCGCAGCAAGCCGCACATTCCACGGCGCCGGCGCGGGGGCGTTGACGCGAAGCGTCGATGCAAGCACACGGTCGTTCGAGCCTTCGATCGGCGCCCGCCCGACATATTGGACACGCACCCACGCGAGGCCGCGATTGGTGAAGCCAAGGAGATGCGCCGCTGCCATCGATACGTCGATGATGCGATTGCCGTGATAGGGCCCGCGGTCGTTGACGCGTACGATGAGCGAATGGCCGTTGCTCAGATTCGTCACCCGCACATAGCTCGGCAATGGCAGCGTCGGGTGCGCGGCGGTGATGGCGTTATCATCGAAGACTTCGCCATTGGCGGTGGCGCGGCCGTGAAAATCGGCGCCATACCATGAGGCGAGACCGACGGCGTTGTAATTCGGCTCGTCCTGCGGGACGTAGACGCGGCCCGCCACCACATAGGGTGACCCGACCCGATAGACGCCCCCGCCTTTAGGCACAGGCTGGCCCGAGCCCGGTTCAATGACGCGTGCGCTCGGTGCAACGCCGTAACGCTCATCAATTCGGCTATGATCGGCGCAGTTGGCGACAAACAGGCAAAGCACGGCGCAGGCGCTCAGCGGCGCAAGCCGTCGCATTGTCGAGCTAACCCGACCCCGCATCGTCCCCAATCCCGAGGCAGAGTTTATCGAATTCCAGCGTGGTCAGATTGTGGCAAAAATGGGCAAGTCGGGCGCGATAGTGAATGGAGCATTGCGATGTCTCGACCGCTTGACTTCGGCAGCGGCCTCGGTTGGCCGACCGGAGTTAACCCTAAATCGCCAACGCAGTGGACGCGGTCGATTACACTTGCTCAATTCCCTGACGAGACAGCGCTCAGTCCCCAATCACCACATGTGCTGCCTCATATTGAACCTCGAGAGCCCCGAGCAGCCCCGCTTGGGGCTCTTTAGCATTCCGAGGACCAGCCGGAGCGTTACGAGGACCAGCCCCGTCGGCAATGAGCCTGTTCTAGCTTGCCGGTACCCGGTTTATTTCTTCGCAAGATTTGGTTCAGTCATCTCCATTGGCCCATCAAATCGCGCCGCCACCAAAAATTGCGAATAAAAGCTGCGCCGCGAAGCCGTGCTCGCTCCGGCCCGCCGCCGCATCCGGGTCCTGCGGGAAATTGCCCGACGAAGCTCGTTGGCATTTGCCAAATTCTTCAGGTGAAGGCCCGGATGATGACAATGTGGTTGGACAATATCCACCCGGCCGCGGCTGAATTGGCTTCAAATCCGGTCCAGGGCGGATAAAATCGGCAAGACGTTCATATATTGAGTACGAGTTACGGTTGATTTCCGCGCCGGAAGGGTGGCCGAGTGGTTTAAGGCACCGGTCTTGAAATTCTAAGGCCGCCCTCCCTACCCGTTCTGTTCTATCCCAGAAAGTCCCATTTCATCGGCACTTCTTGCGTACCAGAGCGTTCGCTGTCTGTTTCCATCACGGCCTGTCCCAGCTTGTTCGGTAGCAATTTGGGTAGCAACGATCGCTCTTTGTTCGCACCGAAATTCCCTGTTTCATTACCAGCGCGGTTCGCCGTGACGCGGCGTACACAAAGGAGCGACCGATGCGCGAAAAGAGGCGCAGCTTCTACGGTTGGGGATACGAGGGAGACGTTGTTTCAGCAGAGGAGCTTGGCTGGTTTGAGCGCGTCTGGTCTAAACTTTTCCAGACCGACAACTTTGATCCAGCACCTATGCCGCGCGAGTCTGAGATCTCATTGCGATCGTCCCGGATGTCGTTACCGACAGCCTTGCGGCCATTCTGCACCAATGACAAGTACGATCGTCTCCTTCATTGCTACGGCCGCTCGGTTCATGACCTCGCGCGGATGATTCTCCGGCGGGATTTTTCCAATCCGCCGGACGCGGTCGCATACCCGCACGACGAGGACGAAATCCGCACGGTGCTCGACTGGTGTGGCGCCAACGACCTCGCCGCGATCCCCTTCGGGGGCGGTACCAGCGTCGTTGGCGGTGTAAACCCGCCTACCAACGAACGCTATCGCGGGACGGTGACGATTGACCTAAAACACCTTAATCGCGTGATCGAGATCGACAAGACATCTCAGTCAGCGCGGATTCAAGGTGGCGTCCTTGGTCCCGACCTAGAGGATCAGCTCAGGCCTGCCGGGCTGACGATGCGTTTCTTTTTGCAGGCCTGGGAATTCTCATCACTGGGCGGATGGATCGCCACTCGCGCCGCCGGACACTACGCAACCGTCTATAGTCAGATTGACGACCATATCGAGAGCCTGCGTGTCGTCACGCCGGCCGGCTTGATTGCGACACGTCGATTTCCAACCTCGGGAGCGGGACCGAATCCCGATCGACTATTTCTTGGCTCTGAGGGCACGCTCGGTATCATCACCGAAGCGTGGGTGCGGCTGCATCGCCGACCGACGTTTCGACTGTCGACCACAGTGCGCTTCCACAACTATGAAAAGGCGGTCACCGCTGTACGAACGATCAGCCAGGCTGGGCTATATCCGGCCAACGCTCGGCTGATAGAGCGTGACGAGGCCAAATTTACCGAGGCCGGAGATGGCACCTACGATCTACTGGTACTTTCCTTCGAGTCGGCAGACCACCCCCTTGAGCCATGGATGAACCGCGCGCTGCAAATCTGCGGCGACTACACCGGCAAATGGGATCGTAATGCATTGGCCGAGGAAAATTCGCAGCGACGAGGCGCCGCTGGAAACTGGCGCGATAAGTTTCTGCGCGGCCCATATCTCCGTGAGTACGCGATTGCGCGTGGCGTGATGCGCGACACCACGGAAAGCTGCATTACGTGGGAACGCTACATGCAGTTTCAGTCTCAGGTTAAGGAAGCGACGTTGCGCGCGATCCGCGAGGTCACCGGCCGCGCAGGCACATGTACGGTGCGCTTCACGCATCTTTATCCAGATGGGCCAGCACCGTACTTCACATGGCACGCGCTTGGCGACAAACCAAAGCTGGTCGAGCAGTTCTGGGCGATCAAATCCGCCGCTTCGGATGCTATGGTCAACGCCGGCGGGACCATCACACACCATCACGCGCTCGGCCGTGACCACCGCACCTGGTACGACCGAGAGCGGCCCAAACTGTTTGCCGACGCTTTGAAGGCGGTCAAGCAGCGGTTGGACCCACACTCTGTCTTAAACCCTGGTATTCTGATTGACTGATAAGCGTGCCATGGAATTAAAAACTTCTAGAGCTTCCCAACCGAGCCCACCGCTGTCAGTCATTTCCACACTCCTCGTCGCGGGCGCTGTCTTTGCTGCGGAGCCCATCGCGCCAAGCGGCCACTCCTTTGACGCACACGGCACAAGACGCGGAGAGTTGAATCCCTAATGGAACAACCGAATAGGAAGGCCGATTCACAGCGAACGGATTTTCAGGTTTTAGAGCGCCACCTAGCCTACTGTCTGGGTCCCCACTGCGGCGACGTGTTCGCCCGACCCGACAAAAGGTTCGTCTCGTATCTCTTGCAACTGTGCTAGAAGCAAATGAGCGCGTCGCTCCAGTGCGTGTCGAGTCCGATTCAGAATTGGATGCTCACCCGCTGGCATCGCGGCCACTTCGGATTCGGCTGAGCTTGCTTCCGCGATAGCCGATTTTGCCAGTATGCTGACGCGCTCAAGCACTTGCTTGGGATTGAGACCGCACTCGCGCGCAAACTGTTGCCAATGCCTGCCCTTGAGGTCGTCACCTTGAGCCTTGTTGGCGATTTTCTGTGCGAGGTTCTTCGTGACATTCTCCCAAGCTTCGCCGCACATGACGTCGTACATCGGCGCAAGTGACGCGCCATTGCCTCGAATCATGATCGAGTAGTTCTTGGCATGAGCATCGGTGTTGCAGGCCAGAACGTTGAACACGACCATATCGAGCAAGCGCACGATGTCGGTCGGGGGCAAGTGCCGTCGCGTTACCTCGAACATGTCCTTTAATTTCGGCCCAGGAACGCCAGTTTGATTGGACTCGTATTTGGCGGATGGCGGCCTCCCAAGTGCTTGGCAATAGTCCTCTTGGTGTAGGCGGCGCCAACGGCCGCCAACAACAGTTCGGTCGTATCGCTGCACAAGCAAATACGTTCGTTTGCCTGCCTGCCCGGTAGTGATATTCGGTGTCGGGATTTTCAGGCGTCTTGCCAAGGTGAGGCAAAACGCTTCGTTCTGAACGCCGCCCCAAAGGCGTGGCGAGTCCGGTTTGAGAATGTGCGTCGACGGAGACCCGTTCATCGGGATGCAGATGTCGCCTGTGTCGTCGACCGCGACCGCTAGTTTCGTTTGAACGCCAGCAAGCGACATCGACACGCCTTCGTCCCCCACAAGGAAAGGCTTGCTCGGCAGTTCGTCCATCATCCGAGCGAGATCATCCGGCTTACCCGCCGGCCGCCATTGGACCGACGCGGTTCTTCCCGGCTGACCGATCGAGAGTGCGCCGGCGGTGTCGCCGCCGATCGCTGAGAGCAGGCCGATGACGTCGCTGCGTGCCATCCCAAGAAGTTGCCCGAGAGTGCGCAACTGCTCGCTTTCAGGCAGTAGGTTCGCTGCCCAGGGCAGGAAAATATCGGAGGCAATGCACTCGGATTTGAGCGGCATTGTCGTTGAGATCGGAAACGCGCCCCGCAGTGCAATCCAGTCAGGATCATACGAGAAACAAGGTCCGTTCTTATCGACGTCGATCGTGCCAACGCGCCGTTGCTCAAAGTACACTGGTAGATTGGCCATCCGGCTCCTCGTCCTCGTCGGGAAGATCGGGCAATTCGGGCGCGGTAGCGGCTTGAGGTGGAGCGCTATGTGCCGGAACGTCAGCCGACCTGAGCCCCAGCGCCTCAGCCACCAGGAGGCTTCTTCCAAGCTGGCAGGTGGGCTTGCCGGCTTCTAAATCGACCAAAAACCTGCGGCCGACACCGGTCGCCAGGGCAAGTTGATCCTGGCGCATCTTCAGCGCTTTCCGCCGGCTGCGGATCAGCACCCCGAAGGCCGAAGCGGCCTGCGAAGCCCTACGGCTGAGGGCATTGTCGTGCCTGTCCATGATGACGGCCACCAATGTTCCCGAACGGGAATGATTGGATGGGAAAGGTCAAAATTTGATGAAAATGTACCCGCTTGGGAACTTTTGATAAGCGCGCACGCTCGGTTGGCGGGGAAGTCCCAATCAAATGCGCGGAGCAAGCGTAAGCGTTGAACAAAAGACGCGATAGAAGCACGACTTCAGGTTGCACGATTCCTCGCCGGCGCGGTTCGCCTTGAGCATCGCCGCGATCTCCGCCTATTTGCCGAAAGCCTCCACGGTCAATCGACCTTCGATACCAATTGCGAATCGCGCTCAAATTGTCGGATTATCATTTGGGGCGCGCCTGGGCACTGCCGTGCCGCATAGCATCACGTTCAACTTATTCGTCCTCAGCCTTGCGCTCTCCGGCTGTGGGGTTGCTCCACGCGCCCAAGCGGATGACCAAGAAAAGCAACAGGCCACGGTAAACGCACAGCTCATCGAACAATCGAAAGCCGCTATGGCTGCCTGCGACGCCAAGTTTCCGGCTGGCGATCCCAAAACGGCAGTTGTGAGAAGGAAGTGCATCAACGACGGATTCGCAATCAGATTGCCGACCTTGGGACCGGATCAAGATTTGGCACGGACGGTCATGGGGGACAGCATGGTCATCGCCGAGCAAGTTCAAAGCGGAAAAATGACAATTGACGAAGCAAATGCTGCCATAGCCAAAAAAATGGTCGAAGGCAGTGACAGAGAGTCAGCGGCGGGCAAACTCAAAAAATTCTGTCTTGGCGCAACAGAGCGCGGCAGCCGCACAAAAACAATCTGCGGCGGTTGCGGATGCCGCGGTTGTAAAACCTGTCGCCCTTCCAGGCTTTACTTGCACCCAAAACGGCAACATGACGACTTGCAACTAGGGCGGCGCGCCCCCGTTGAAAATATTCCAAACAAGGAGCGCATCACAGGATGTCGTTTCGCGGTCGACGATTGAAGCCCATGGCCCGATCGTCGCCGAACTGGCCATGCAGCGGACCGGGTAATTTTCTCATTTAACTGTAAGATTCCGGACTGAGTCGCGCCGCTGACGAGGCTCGCGCTCTCTCCTCGGGGTGGGTCGTGAGATATTTCATTGTGCCCGTTGCATTGATGCTCACCGCCTGCGCCCTGCCGGGTGCATCCGGGATGGGCAGCTTTTCGCAGGAATTTTGCGCGTCACGCGGCCTGAGGCTGGAGGCAACCAGCAAACAATGCGTGACACCGGCTGCGTCGCAGGGAGCGGAAACAACCGGTTCGCTGCCATCGCAAATCATCACTACGCAGCAGCCGGCCCAACCCCAAGAAAAGCGGGCGGGTTTGTCGGTACCGATTGAACAGGATGCCGTGATCAGACCCGATTCCCCGGAAAACTCTGACACGGCGACCGAGTTCGCTCACTTTGTGCGCGGAAGCGGCTATCGCTGCGACAGCATCAGCGCCCTAGCGCCACGCCCAGGCGGGTTCACCTTAGCCTGTAATCGGTCCACCCTTCGATACACAATTAAGAATAAGGACAGCCGGTGGATCGTGACGATCGAGTAGGCTCGGCGCGCCTGACGCTCCAGCGCGCCGGCGGTAAGGGAAAACACTAGGGCAGCACGAGCCCCATGACGCCGAGCCGAAGCTTCCTCGTGGGTGAGGCAAGCGCAGCAATCAGGAGGTTGGGTGAGGGTGAGTATGATCGGCCGAAATGCGACACTCAGCGATCCCGCTCGCCCAAAAGGCGGACGCAAGCTTACGGATTCGCACTCAGAGCATCTTAAGAAGCGCGAACGAGTCCGTATTGCGGGCCTCGGTATCCTACAAGTCAGAAATCGCGCAGCCCGGATGCAATTCCACCACGGCAAACTCATTCAGATCAAGAAGAGCAAGAAAGTTGCATTCCGGGCGGTCAAGGTCTTGAAGATGGCGGTTTAGCCGTTGGATGCAATGCGCTTCGTCAGTCTACTTGCGCGCCAAAATCCTTGATGATTGGCGCCCATTTCGCCAGCTCCGCCTTGATGAATTCGGCCGTTTGTTGCGGCGTACTACCCGGTGTTGGGTCGATCCCCGCCTTTTGCAGGGAACTAAACACCGCAGGATCGGCAAGCGACTTGTTGATGGCCGCGTTGAGCTTATCGACTATCGGCTTCGGCGTGCCGGCCGGTGCCAGGATCGCGTTCCAGGTATAGCACTCGAAACCCTTCAAGCCCTGCTCCTGCAATGTCGGCAGATCCGGCATTGCCTTCAGGCGCGTCGCCATGCCTGCACCGAGCGCCCGGACCTTGCCCGCAAGCGCCAGCGGCATCGCGGTTGGCGTCGCGTCGAACGCCATCGAAATCTGGCCGCCCATCAAGTCCGTGTCCATCGGCGCAGAGCCTTTGTAAGGCACATGCGTGGCGTCGAGCCCGCCTGCCAGCGAAAGGAATTCTGCGCCGCAGAGATGAAGGATCGAACCGACGCCGGAGGAACCATAGGTGTACTTCCCCGGGTTGGCCTTGAGTAGCGCGATGAGGCTCTTGACGTCGGTCGCAGCAATGGAAGGGTTCACGAGCAACAGCGTCGGCGTTACTCCAACCCGCCCGACCGGCGTGAAGCCGTGTACCGGGTCGTATGCCAGGTGTTTGTACAGTCCTGGATTGATGGCATTGGTGGACACCGTCGCCATCAACAGCGTGTAACCGTCGGGGTCGGCCTTCGCGACCGCATCGGCACCGATATTGCCGCCTGCACCGGCCTTGTCTTCGACGACAAACTGCTGTCCCAGCAGTTCTCCCATCTTCGCTCCCATAAGGCGCCCGACGATGTCGGTTGGGCCGCCAGCAGCGAACGGGATGATCATCTGCACCGGCCGCGATGGATAATTGTCCGCGGCTTGCACGCCCGCGCTCGCCAGCGCCAACGTCACGATAGCGGTGGCAAGCGCTCGATAAGGTTTGCCCATGGAACCCACTCCCAATTATCCAATCACGATAACATTTCGTGGAACCAGATCACCACAGAGACAATGTCGCATTCCGGCCAAAGCGAACAATGCGCGGACCTCGTAAATCGGTTGTTCCTGACCCATCTCGGCCATTCGGGATATTCCAAACTTCGGCATACCGCCAATATTAGGGAACGTCCTTCATTCCTGGCCCCAGTGGGGTCGTGCACGCACAGAAAAGAGACAGCTCGCGAATTGTGCGCTCAGGGATTCGGCCCTGGAGCTGTGGTTTGCTCAGAGGCAGCCATGCGTCGCTCGACCCAACGCACCAGCGCGGCGGCGACCAGTATCAGAGCGAGATATTCCAGGATCAAAAAGCTGTAGATTTCAAGTGGCCGGTATTCGGTAACGACCAGCTCGTTGGCGCGGCGCGTGAGCTCGGTGAGCCCGATGACAGACAGGAGCGAAGACGTCTTAAGCATGTAGACGAATTGGTTGCCGAGCGGCGGCAACACCCTGCGGATCGCTTGCGGCAGCACGATAAAACGCATCTTGTCCAGATAGCTGAGGCCAAGCCCGTCGGCGGCTTCGAGTTGGCCACGGTCGATCGATTGGATACCGGCTCGAAAGATTTCCGCCTCGAAAGCGCTATCGCACAGGGCCAAAGCGATCACCCCGGACGTGAAGACGTCCAGGCTGACGTTGAGAATGACTGGCAGGCCGTAATAGACCCAGAGCACCATCACCAGCATCGGCACGGAGCGCAGGAACTCGACGTAGCCGCGGCTCAGGCTACGCGCGATGCGATTGGTCGACAGACCGGGTAGCGCGATCGTTAGACCGAGCACGATCGAGATGACGATGGCGCAGAGTGCCACCGCCACCGTATAGCCGGCCCCGCTCAGCAGAAATGCGATGTTGCTCCGACCGCGTGCGAGCGCCGGCGAGACGACGTGCCAGCCCCAGGTATAGCCGTTGCCACAGCCAGAAAGCAGGCTGGCGGCGGCGAGCACGAGGACGATGCGCGTTGCATTGCTCACAGTGACAAATTTCGGTCGATTGCGGCGCTGCACGTCGCAACACGTGAGGCGATCCTGGCACAACATTTGGATCCCTTCAGTGCGACAGAACCCGGCTGAGAAACAGTTTGGTGCGCGCGCTGCGCGGGGCGGCAAAGAACTCATCGGGCGGCGCTGTCTCGACGATCTCGCCGCGGTCCATGAATACCATGCGGTCGGCCACCTTGCGCGCAAAGCCCATTTCATGGGTTACGCAGATCATGGTCATACCCTCGCGCGCGAGGCCAATCATGACGTCGAGTACCTCGCCGATCATTTCCGGATCGAGCGCCGATGTCGGCTCGTCGAATAGCAGGATTTTCGGCTTCATACAGAGCGCGCGGGCGATCGCCACGCGCTGCTGCTGGCCGCCCGAAAGTTGCGCCGGGTACTTGCATGCCTGCTCGGCGATGTCCACGCGCTCGAGAAGCTGCATCGCCAGCTCCTCCGCTTCCGCGCGCGACAGTCGGCGCAGTCGCATCGGCGCCAACGTGAGATTGTCGAGCACGGTCATATGCGGGAAAAGGTTGAACTGCTGGAACACCATGCCGACCTCGCGGCGGACAGCAGTCAGGTCACGCAGCTTGTCGCCAAGCTCGATGCCGTCGACAACGATCCGGCCCCTGTCGTGCCGCTCGAGCCGGTTCAGGCACCGGATCATCGTCGATTTGCCGGAGCCGGAAGGGCCGCAGACGATCAACTTTTCGCCGAACCTCACCTGAAAGCTAATGTCTTTCAGCGCCTGAAACGTGCCGAACCATTTGTTGACGCCCTGGACGTCGACCATAACCGGAATATCAGGATCGAGCGCCATCGCGCTTCTCGTGATGGCGCAGTATACTGCGCGCGAATTTGGCTGCCAGCGGGTGCTGAGAACCTTGCACCTGCGCTGCCGCTTTGTCTATAGAACACTACCTGCCGAATGTGCTGGGTAGGAGGGGCAATCAATGAGCTACACTCGCACGAGTTTGCTAGCGGCAGCGGCCGCGCTCATGTTACTGGCGCCGGCCCGCGCAGAGGATGGGCCCGATGCGGCCCACTACTCGCACCTCAACCGCATCCTCGAGAACGGCACCGTGCGGGTGGGCACTACCGGTGACTTCCCGCCGATGACGTCGCGCGATCCCGATTCGAAAAGCTACGTCGGTTATGACATCGATGCCGGGACCGAGCTCGCCAAGGACCTCGGTGTCCAGGTCCAGTTCGTGCCGGCGGATTGGAAGACGCTGATCAACGGTATAGTCGCGGACAAGTACGATATCGTGATGTCCGGCGTCTCCATGAGCGTCGATCGGGCGAAGGTCGCGGGCTTCACTCAGCCCTACATGGAGTTCGGTACGGTACCGGTGCTGCGCAAGAAGGACGCCGATCAATTCAAGAGCTGGACCGATATCGACCAGAAGGGAGTCACGGTCGTCACCACGCTGGGCACGGTGTTCGACGCGCAGGCGCGCGAATACTTCAAGGCGGCAAACCTCAAGCAGGTGGAGGCACCGGCGCTGGGTTTCCAAGAGGTGCTGGCCGGCCGCGCCGATGTCACCATCACCAGCAACGTCGACGCCGCCGCTCTGGTGCGCCGCTACCCGGAACTTGTGATTGCTCCGGTCGATCGTGCGCGCAGCCGCCGGCCAGCAAGCTTCCTGATGCCGCAGAACGACCAAGTCTGGCTCAACTACATGAACAACTGGATCACCATCAAGCGCATGCTGGGATTTTTCGACCATCTCGATCAGAAGTGGCTGCAGAGCAATTGATGCGATGGACCTGCTTCGTTCGACCTGGGAGGACGTGGAGGCCTATCTCGAGCGCTCGAAAGGAATCATCGTACCGCTCGGCTCGATCGAGCAGCACGGCCCGACGGGCCTGATAGGCACCGACGTCATCTGTCCGCAGGCGATCGCCGATGGGATTGCAGAGGCAGCGAGCACGCTGGTCGGACCGGCCATCGCATTCGGCGTCTGTCCCTTCAATCTAGCCTTTCCCGGTACGATCTCGACCCGCGCGACGACCTTGATGGCACTTGTGGAGGATTACGTGCACTCGCTCGCGCGTCAGGGCTTCGAGCGCTTTTATTTCCTCAACGGGCATGGCGGCAATATCGCCCCATTGCGTGCCGCGTTCCAGGATCTGCATTCGACAGAGAGCTTCGATGCCCGAGGCGGTGTTGGCCGCCTGCGTATGCGTCTTCGCAACTGGTGGGAATATCCGAACACGAACCGAATGCGGCGCGAGCTCTATGGCGAATGGGAGGGAATGCACGCCACGCCCAGCGAAATCGCGATAACGCAGGCGCTGCATGGCGAGCGCGTGGCGGCGCAAGCCATGGCGCAGCCGAAAAGACTTTCGGACGCTTTCCTGCGTGATCATGCTGGTGACCAGCATGGAAGTGCCGAAGAGCACCGGCGGCACTTTCCCGACGGACGCGTCGGATCTGACCCCTCGCTCGCCACACCCGAGCACGGCCGTCAGCTTCTCGCCGCTGCAATCGCCGACGGGATCGAGGATTACCGCACCTTCTTGGGCGAGCCGTGACCATCGACATGCATTCGCATTACTATGGCGGCGTCGTCGAGGCGCTGCGCCAGCGAACGTTGCGTCCTTATATTGCGACGGATGCCGACGGCCGTGACGTACTCAACGCCATGACCGCGAACACAGTCATCTCGGCTGGGTACACGGACGTGCCGTCACGGCTTGCTTACCTCGACTCCGCCGGGATCGATACGCAGCTCATGACCTTCCCCGGCTCGCTCGGCGTCGACGTGATGCCAGTTGCTGAAGTGGCAGGCACGATCCGCGCCTTCAATGACCGCCTTGCCGCCATCTCCAGCGGCTCCGCCGGTCGGCTCGTCGGGCTGGCCGGACTTCCCCTCGCTGACGTCGGCATGGCAGTGGCGGAGCTGCGTCGGGCGCGCCAGCTTGGTCTTCTCGGCGCCATCCTACCGGGAAACTTCTTTCTTTCGATCGAGCGAGCCGAGACGCTGCGTCCACTCTTCGCGGCCGCCGACGAGGTGGGCTCGCTCTTCATGATTCACCCCGGTCTTGCTCCGGGTGAAAATCCGCCGGCGTCATTTCTAGATTGCTCGGTCTATCGCACCTCGGTTCTCGCGCTCCAGACGTCGATCTCGCAGATGTGCCTCACCTTTGTTTTTGGCGATCTGCTCGACAGCTACCGCAACGTCGCGATCCAGCTGGTCAACTTGGGCGGCACGCTGCCGTTTATCCTCGAGCGCCTGGAGGCGATCGCTCACTCGCGCAATCCGCTGTCACCGTTTCCGAGCGAACGGCTGCGGCGCCTCTATTACGATACCGCTTCGCTCGGCCCGCGCGCCTTGCAAGTCGCTGTTCAAGTATTTGGCGCAGACCGGATCATGCTCGGAACCGACTATCCGATCTTGACGCCGGAAGCGCCCACCGACGCGGTCGTGCTTGCCAAGCTCGACGGAGATGAACGAGCACTCATTCTTGATGGCAGTGCCCGTTCACTGATTTCCCGCTTCTCCTGACTGCAATGTCAGACCTCAGCGTAACAAAGCGCGGCCTCTTTGCTGCATGTCGAATGCAGAACGCTGTTTTGATTTGACTCAAAACGCATTAGTGTTGCCGGCTGGCCGCCAAGGAAAGGAGCCGCCGGTGTTCCTACGCAACACCTGGTACGTCGCTGCGAGATCGTCCGACATCAGCCAGAGCCTTGTGCCGCTTCGCATGCTCGGTGAGAACATCGTCGTCTTTCGCACCGAGAACGGCGACCCCGGTGCGCTCGAAGACGCCTGCTGTCACCGTAAGCTGCCACTGTCTATGGGCCGTCGAGACGGCGATCACGTGGTCTGCGGCTATCACGGACTGACCTTCGACCGCACCGGCAAGTGCATCTCCTCACCGACCCAGACCCGCCTCCCGGCGAGCGCGCGAGTGCGCAGCTACCCTGCAATCGACCGCTGGGGGCTATTGTGGATCTGGATGGGCAATCCAGCGCTGGCTGACACCGCCAAGATCATTTCTATCGATAACCACGATACCCGCGGCTGGCGCCTGAGCGGCAACGACGCCATGACGTGCGCCTGCGACTACCTTTATCTCACTGATAACCTGCTCGACCCTTCGCATGTCGCATGGGTGCATGCCACAACCTTCGCCGCCGGAGGAACCGAGGACACGCCACTTAATATCGACGCAAGTGACCGGGGCGTGGTGGTCTTGCGCTGGATCCTCAATCAGGAGCTGCCGCCTTTCTATGCGCCGCTGGTCAAGTTCGCCGGCCGCTGCGACCGGCTCCAGCACTACGAGGTGCGCTACCCTTCGATTGGGATCAACAAGTCGATCTTCACGCCGGCGGGCAGTGGCGGCGCCGACAAGCCACTGCATCCCGAGGCCTACGTCATGGTGTCCTATCATTTTCTGACACCGACTGACACGGAAGTGACGCGCTATTTTTGGCTGCAGCATCGCAACACTGATCCAGACGACGCAGCGGTGACGGCTCGTATTGCCGCGAGTGCGCGCAGTGCATTCGAAGAGGACCGCCGCGTGCTTGAAGCGGTACACCACGGAATGGCCACCACCGCGACTCCTCACATCAATCTCGCACTCGACGCCGGACCGCTGCGCTTCCGTCGCGAACTTGCGGCGCTGATCGAACGGGAGCAAGCGTCTTCTTAGCAGCGAAATCCAACTCGCTACCCCGGAAGCGTCGCGTCACTAAAGCCCGCTGTTGGCCCCTTTCGACGCTCGCTGCAACGCAGCGATATGTCTGGAGTTGAGGGGTAAGCCGACATTATGCGGACATCATCGCTCGGGCGCTGATGACCCGTATGCGACATTGCTGAATGTCTGATTGAAGTCCCCTCTTGGTGGCCAAAGCGGATTTTAGGCGTACAAAAACGGAATTCTGTCTAATGATCCGCCAGGACCGGACAAAATTGGGCGGGACCTCTGCCCGATATATTTCGAGCCGGGCTTATGCTAGCGTTTTGCCACGTAATGAATTTGGTGTAGCAGCGCGAGTGCAGATCATGAGCACGAAATACACTTTCATTATCGCAGTTCTATTCGGAACTGTCTTTGGAATGTCTTGTTGTCGCCCCCAAATAACCGGACACGGTCAGGGATTTCCGCGAGCTGCGATGAACTCACGGGGTGAACGATATCCGAGAGCCTTGTGCGGGTGAACCTCGTTATAGTGGTCGAACCACGATGACAGCTGGTGCATCACGGTCGGTGCATCCGGTCGTGGACTGACGCGGACATAATCACGCTTGATGGTGCGGACGAACGCCTCGGCCATTCCATTGCTCTGTGGACTTTCGATCGGCGTCGTTCTGGGTTCAAGGCCAATGTCGCGAGCGAAGCTGCGGGTATCGCCAGCGATGTAGCAGCTGCCATTGTCGGAGAGCCATTCGATGGTGAGCGGCAAGCGATTGATCCTGCCGAACCGATACTCGACGGCGGCCACCATCAGGTCACGTACGTCCTCGCCTCTGATGCCGCCGGTGGTAGCGAGGAAGCTCATGGCTTCGCGATCACAGCAGTCCAGAGCGAAGGCGACCCGCACCTTCTCGCCGTTGTCGCAGCCGATCTCGAAGCCATCGGAGCACCAACGGCGGTTGCGTTCATCTACTGCAATCCTACCATTGTGCCGCCGCTCAACGCCGCCACCGTGACGATCGAGCAGGAGGCCGTAGACCTTCATCACGCGGTAGACCCGTTTGTGATTGGGCGGATTGCGATCAGCGGCCAGAGCCTGACGCTTGAGGATGGCGTGGACCCGCCGATAACCGTAGGTCGGCAGCTCGGCGATGACCGCCTTGATGTCAACCACCAGCGCGTCGTCCGGTAGTGGTGGCCGACCAAGTCGCTTCTTCGGACGGTCCTGCATCCGTTCGATCAGATTGGACCGGGAGACCCCGATCACCTCTGCCACGGCCTTCACCGGGAACCGTCCTTCGGCAGCGACGGCGGCAGCCGCAGCTGTTTTTTTGAGCCCGTGGCGTGCTCGAGCGCTTCCTTGAGAATCTCGGTTTCCAGTGTCTTCTTGCCGAGCAGCCGGTGAAGTTCTCGAACCTGGCTTTGCAAGGCTCGATAGTCCGATGCCGGCACGACCTCTTCGCCGCTGCCCGCCGCGGTCAGACCGCCTTGCGCCACCAGGCGGCGCCACCTGAACAGCTGGTTCGGGGCAACGCCATGCCGCCGAGCAACCAAGCTCACCGTCATGCCCGGTTCGAAGGTCTCCTCGACCATCCGAACCTTCTCGGACGCCGTCCAACGCCGCCGGCGTTGAACCGACGTGATGATCTCAACTCGATCCGTAGTGTTGGTCATGGACACGGTTGTATGCCTCACACTTGCTAAGTGGGAGACCGTGTCCGGTCACTTCGGGGGCTATCTCATGTCTCAGCTGACTCAGTCCTTCCAAGCCTTCGCGAAGGATCAAGTTGTACCTCCGCCCGGAACGCAAAAGGGGCCTCCGAAGACCGTCATACTTCCCATCACTGCTGGTGAAAACATACCCGGGATGGTCAATCAAATGTACAAAAGCATGCTCGACATGCAGCAGCAGATCAAATCACTCCAAGAACAAGTTTCGACGCTGCAGACCAATTTGCAAACGCAGCAGGCAAACTTGGGAAAACTTCAAGCGCAGTTTGCAAATCATCACCACGTCGTGGCGGTGCCAGTGATCCCCCATCCGTTCCGCGGTGCGATGTTTACGACTATGAATTGTCCGGGCATAGGCCAACCGTGTTCGCTTAATTCGAGTTCGCCAGGCGGCAGTACTTACGGAGCAGCTCTATGGCCACCTGGCAGTAGTCCATCAGACACTGCTCCGCCGGAACCGACAGCAACCAACGTGAATACGTCAGGCCCACAGGACTGAGGATATAAATATCACCCAGCGATGTCGCTTTGGGTCGATTTTGTTGTGAAAGTCGCTGGCGGTCTGGCACGGATCGGAAGAGTAGTATTTCTCGTCCTACTGCGGGTTAGAACGCGGCATTTACGCTGCGCAACTGACGGCTCTGAACTCAAGAAGGACGCTACGAACCGGATGCCAAGCTCACGCAACGCACGGGACTGGCGCTATTGGCGGAGGCCGTGCGACCAGCTTTGCGAGCCTGCGAAGGTTCTGGGCGATCGCCGCCAGCGTGAACTCGAACTGGGCACCGCGCGGCCCACGTAATCGCAGGCGTCCGAGCCGCAGGATGCGCTTTAAATGTGCGAACAGCATCTCAACCCGCTTCCTGTCACGACGTGATTGCGCGAATGCTTTTGTCTTAGCCAGCGCACGAGCGACGTCACGGGCCTCCTCGTAGATGCTGCGCGGGATCCGACGAGCAGGCATTTTTGGACAGCAACGCGCCCTGAGCAGGCAGCTACGACAGTCGAGCACGCTCGCGAAGTAAAGCAGTGTCGTCTCCCCATCGTTGACCAACCTCCCTGTCGTCGTGAGAATCTTGCCCGCGGGGCAGATGTAAACGTTACGCTCCTTGTCGAACGTGAAGTCTTCCCGATTGAACGTCCCATCGTCGCGGTTCGACTTGTCGATCACCGGTACGTGCGGCGCGATCTTCTTGTCGTTGACGAGCCAGTTGAGGTTCGCTCCTGAACCGTAGGCCGTATCGGCAGCAAGCCACTCAGGCTTGATGTCGAAGCGCTCCTCGGTGCGCTCGATCATGGTCTTGGAGGCGCGGACTTCGGCCTGGCGGATGGCCCGCGACGCCTCGACGTCCATAATCACGCCGAACTTCACATCAATCAGATAGTTGTCGGCATAGGCGAAGAACGCCGCTCCTCGCATCGCGCCAGTCCATTGCGCCGCAGGATCGGATGGCGAGACGAACTTTGGAGTGACGTCGCTGGCCGCACCGAATGCCGCGTCATCCAGGGTAGCAAGATACTCCTTCGTGGCCCGGCTCACCTGCTGCGCGTCAACTTCTTTGTTCCACTCCGATCCAGGGATCGATCGCCGCTTGTTGGCGTCGGCAGCAATCAGACTGGCATCCACCGCAAAACCTTCGCCGCCGACTAGACCAGCCCCGATGCACGCGCCCACAACACGCTCGAATACGCTCCGGAAGATGGCGCTGTCGCCAAACCGCTCATTGCGCGCACGCGAAAATGCCGAATGATCTGGGACCTTGTCCTCGATCGAGAGCCCGCAAAACCAGCGATAGGCAAGGTTGACCTGAACCTCACGGCACAGCGCCCGCTCCGAGCGGATCGCGAATACGTAGCCGACGACGAGCATCCGGATCATCAGAACCGGATCAATCGAGGGTCGACCAATCTTGGGGTAATAGCTCGCGAGCTCGGCATGAACCCATGACAGATCGAGAACCGCTGCAATCGCGCGAACCAGGTGATCGTCCGGCACCACCTCGTCGAGGCGAAATGAATAAAAAAGCTGCTCTTGGTCCCGATTGAGCTGCCCCATCATCGTCCGCCTCCGTCCTCGATCACCTCATCGCCGGTGAATCATGGTCCGCGGCAAACATCAACTGACTTCTGCAACAAAATCGGCCCAACGCATCACTTCGTGCGACGCAGCGATATGTCTGATGTTGGGTGAACACCGGAAGTAACTGCCGCGCGCTTGAACCGACGCGCATGACCCGTATGAGACATGGGCGGTCCGATTTTGCTGTGCTGCACAACCGACCTCATGATGTGGTAGGCTAGGGTTATCTGCCCAAACGGAGGGCTAGGTGAAACCGCTTGGCACAGTAAGCCAGAAACCAGCAAAAACGCGGCGCGCAAGCCGAATGACACTGAAGCGCACCGCGTCCAATGCCGCGCACCGACGCGGTTCGTCCGTTGCCGATTTGCAAGATCAGCTTGAGCACCAAGCGCGCGAACTGCAGGAGGCGCGCGAAGAGCGGGCGGCGATCGCAGAGGTCCTGCGCGTCATCAGCTCATCGCAGGGCGAGCTCGGACCGGTGTTTCAGAACATTCTGGCGAACGCAGTTCGCATTTGCCAAGCGAGTTTCGGTTTCATGCACCTCTTTGAGAATGGCGCCGCTCGCACCGCCCGCACCGCTGCGACGCTTAATGTACCGGAGGCCTTCCTCGCGTTGCGGCGGCGCGAACCATTAGTCCACTACGGCGAAAACCATCCGGTTGGACGTGTGTTTGCAACCAAAAAGGTGCAGCACATATCCGACGCTAGGAAGGATCTGGCTTACTTCGAAAGAGACTCATCGTTTGATGCCTTCGTCGACCTCTCGGGTGTTCGAACGTTGCTTTTCGTCCCAATGCTCAAGGAAGATAAGCTGGTCGGTTCCATCGGTATCTACCGCCAGGAAGTCCGTCCGTTTACCGATAAGCAAATTGAGCTGGTACAGAACTTCGCCGCCCAGGCGGTGATCGCTATCGAGAATACCCGGCTCCTTAATGAATTACGCCAGCGCACGACCGACCTCACCGAGTCGTTGGAGCAGCAGACCGCTACGGCCGACGTGCTCCAAACCATTAGCCGGACGGCGTTCGACCTCCAGCGCGTCCTTGAGACGTTGCTGGAGAATGCTGTCCGCCTTTCCGGTGCGAAGCACGGCATGATTTTTCGGTATGATGGCGAATGCTGCCGTGCCGCCGCAGACTACAATAACCCGTCCGGATTACTGGAGCTCTGGCAGCGCACCCCAATCCGCACAGGGCGCGGCAAACCGCGACGGGTCGCGCGCTGCTGGAGCGCCGTGCGGTCCAGATTACAGACGCCCAGGCGGACCCAGACTACGCTTTCCCGGAAGCGCTGAAACTGCAAAGCTTCCGGACCGTGCTGGCCGTGCCCTTGCTGCGCGAAGGCGTGCCGCTCGGCATAATAACCATGTGGAAAACGGAGGTCGCGCCGTTCACTGACCGGCAGATCGAGCTTATCACCACCTTCGCCGACCAGGCGGTGATCGCCATCGAGAATGCTCGCCTGTTCGAAGCCGAGCAGCTGCGCACGCGCGAATTGACCGAATCGCTGGAGCAGCAGACGGCGACGTCCGAGGTGCTGCGAGTCATCAGTTCGTCGCCGGGTGAATTGGAACCAGTTTTCACGGCCATGCTGGAGAATGCAGTGCGCATTTGCGGGGCAAAATTTGGTGCAATGTCTTTTCGCGAAGGCGATGATTTCCGTACCGTTGCCATGCACGGCGTGCCGACGAAGGCTTACGTAGATAAACGGCTGCACACGTTACGTCATCCCGGCCCAAATACCGGTCTCGGCCGCGTAGTGCGAACAAAAGCAGTAGTACAAATTGAGGATATATCCGCCGACCGAGCCTATGCCGAGCGCGATCCACAGCGGGTCGCAGCGGTAGAGCTTGGAGGCGTACGCACGCTGCTCTGTGTGCCCTTGCTCAAGGACAATGAGGTCATCGGTGTCATCTCCATCTACCGCCAAGAAGTCTTGCCATTTACCGAAAAGCAGATCGCGCTAGTCGAGAACTTCGCCGCCCAGGCGGTCATCGCCATCGAGAACACGCGGCTGCTCAACGAATTGCGGCAATCGCTGGAGCAGCAGACTGCCACAGCGGATGTGCTCCGTGTCATCAGTTCGTCGCCAGGCGACTTGGAACCGGTCTTCCAGGCCATGCTGGAGAATGCAACTCGCATCTGCGAGGCGAAGTTCGGCACACTCTTCCGCTTCGACGGCAAAGCCTTCCAAGTGGCGGCGGGAGTCGGAACGCCGCCGGAACTTGCGGAATTCGAGAGGCGGCGCGGGCCGTTCCAACCAGAACTTGGCAGCCGTATCGAACGTATCGTGGGCACGAAGCAAGTGATCCACATCACCGACGACGCCGCTGAAGATGTTCCCAGTCCCCCAACCAGGCTCGCTGGCGCGCGATCCATCGTTGCCGTGCCGATGCTCAAGGGCGATGTTTTGATCGGCGCCATTGCCATCTACCGCCAAGAAGTGCGCCCCTTTACCGACAAGCAGGTCGAGCTGCTGACCAATTTCGCTGCCCAGGCAGTCATCGCCATCGAAAATGCACGGCTGCTGAACGAATTGCGTGAGTCTCTCCAACAGCAGACAGCGACCTCCGACGTGCTCAAGGTCATTAGTCGCTCGACGTTCGATCTTCAAGCCGTGCTCGATACGCTCGCTGAGTCTGCTGCGCGTTTATGTGATGCCGATATGGCGGCCACACATCGTCTTCGGGGTACCCACTACGAGCATGCGGCAAGTTACGGGATCCCCCGCGAATTGCACGACCACATGAAGGCGATCCGGTTTGAACCCGATCGGGGTAGTGTCACCGGACGCACCGTTCTCGGGCGCAATGTTGTTCATGTGCACGATGTCCGGACCGATCCGGAATACACCTTGACTGCAGCAGTCGAAAAATTGGGCGCACGAACGACTCTCGGCGTCCCGCTGTTGCGCGAAGGCGTGCCGATTGGCGTATTTATACTGATGCGGCGAAGCGTGCGTCCGTTCACCGATAAGCAGATTGAATTGTTATCTACCTTCGCCGATCAGGCGGTGATCGCCATCGAGAACGTGCGCTTGTTTGAAGCTGAGCAGCAGCGCACACGTGAGTTGGCAAAATCGCTTCAGGATTTGCAAACTGCTCAGGACCGGTTGGTTCAGACACAGAAGCTTGCCTCGCTCGGCCAGCTCACGGCTGGTATCGCCCACGAGATCAAGAACCCGCTCAATTTCGTCAATAACTTCTCGGGACTGTCAATCGAATTGCTGATGAACTTCAGGAAGCAGTCGAGAGCGGGACATTTGCTGACAAGAGGCGCACTGAGATCGCTGAACTGACTGACACCTTGCGCGGCAATCTCGACAAGATCGCGCAGCATGGCAAACGCGCCGATTCCATCGTCAAAAATATGTTGCTGCATTCACGGGAGGGTTCGGGCGAGCGACGGTCGGTTGATGTCAATGCCATGGTCGAAGAAAGCCTCAATCTGGCCTACCACGGCGCCCGGGCCGAGAAGCAAGGCTTCAATATCACCTTGGAACGGTCGTTTGACCCAGGGGCCGGCGAGGTCGACGTCTTCCCCCAGGAGATCACGCGGGTTCTGTTGAATTTAATCTCCAACGGCTTCTATGCGGCCACCAAGCGCCAGGGGCATGCCGATAGCGATGGCTATGAGCCCATCCTGACGGCATCGACCAGAAGCCTCGGCGACAAGGTCGAGATCAGGATACGGGACAACGGCATCGGCATTCCGCCTGAGGTGAAGGAGAAGATGTTCAATCCCTTCTTCACCACCAAGCCGGCTGGCGAGGGCACTGGCCTTGGCCTCTCGATCAGCCATGACATCATCGTCAAGCAACATTCAGGCGCTATAGAGGTCGACACCGAACCCGGCATGTTCACTGAGTTTCGGATTATTCTGCCCCGGACAGCAGCCTAGCTTCCCTAAACCGAGAGGACGGGCATGAACCTTCTGATTCTCGTGGTTGATGACGAGCCTGACGTCGAGGTGTTGTTTCGGCAGCAATTTCGGCGCGATCTCCGCGCCGACCGCTTCACGATGGAGTTTGCCCAGTCTGCCCCTATGGCGCTTCAACGCATTGCCGATGCCGGCGACCGTTCACTCATTCTGATCCTGTCCGACATCAACATGCCGGGGATGAGCGGCCTTGAACTCCTGCCCAAAGCGAAGGCCCTGCGACCGGACGTCCCGATCATCATGATAACCGCCTACGGCGACGCGGAGACCAAGCGGAAGGCTCTGGAACGTGGCGCTGAGGCGCTTCTGACCAAGCCGATCGATTTCGGCGCGCTGCGCAGCGAAATCGATAGCCGGGCGGGTGATCGCGCTCTAAGCGACGACGAGCTGCGCTGGCTATGGGCGGCGTGCGAGGAGATCCGCGCTGACCGCACGCGCCGCCCAAGGGTTCGGCCTTCGCGCCAGCCTGAGCCGCAATCGGCGCTGGGCGTTGATAACGTCCTATGTATTTCTGGTCATGTTTGCGATCTTCTTTTTGATCCCGCCCTACTACATGGTCGTCACCGCGCTCAAGAGCGACGCCGAGGTGGCGCGGATGGCGACCAATCCCTGGATCATTGTCGACGGCGTAACGCTCGACCAGTTCCGCATCCTGTTTACGCAGACCGACTTTCTGATCTTCTTCAAGAATACGATCGTCGTGACGGTCTGCGTGGTCGCAATCACCATGGTGGTCAGCGTGTTTGCCGCTTTCTCGCTCGGCCGCATGAAATTCTGGGGTTCGGGCGTACTGGCGACCGGGATCTTTCTGACCTATCTCGTTCCCGATACGCTGTTGTTCATTCCGCTTTTCCAGATCGTCAAGGCGGTCGGCCTCCTCAACTCCTATTGGGGCATGGTGCTGGTTTATCCGACGCTTACCGTGCCGTTCTGCACCTGGATCATGATCGGCTACTTCCAGTCGATTCCGAAAGAGCTCGACGAGGCGGCTTTGATCGACGGCGCGGGCCACTTGCAGATGCTGACCAAAATTTTCATTCCGGTGGCGTTGCCCGGCATCATCGCGGCGATGATTTTTGCCTTCACGGTGTCGTGGGCGGCCTTCGTCTATCCGATGGCGTTTCTGTACTCGTCCGACCAGCAGGTTCTCACCGTCGGCACCGTGACGAGCCTCATCCGCGGCGACGTCTATAAGTGGGGCATGCTGATGGCCGGCGCGCTTACGGCGGCGGCGCCGCCGCTCGTAATCTATGCCTTCCTCATGGACTACTACATCGCGGGGCTGACGGCGGGCGCCACCAAGGGCGCTTGCGCATCGTCGTGACGATCTCATCCAGCGTCAAATCCGGTTGCTTGACAATCAGCGCCAGCAAAAAGTCCGCGTGCGCTTCCAGCGGCGAGATGCTGCCCCCGTTTGGCTTGGCCGCGATGCTTCCGGTCGCCTGTCGGCGCTGCATCCACCTGACCGCCGAACTGGCGCTCACGTCAAACCATTCGGCTGCCTCTCGCCGCGACGCGCCGGATTCAACTGCGTCCACAACTCGCTCGCGTAACTCCAAAGAGCATGGCTTCGGCATCGATCCGCCCTCCAAAATCCGAATCAATGCCGCCAGATTCAACTATCCAACCCGGCCAGGGAATCCCAATTCAACCCAGCCGAAATCCGCTCTAGAGGCGAGGATCGTAACAGATGGCGGAAGTCGCGTTGCGCAACGTAATCAAGCGTTTCGACAATGTCGAAGCGGTGCGCAGTATCAATCTCGATATCCCCGACAACGAATTCGTGGTGCTGGTCGGTCCTTCGGGCTGCGGCAAGTCGACCACTCTGCGCATGATCGCCGGCCTCGAGGAAGTCACCGCGGGCGACATCTATATCGGCGGGGAGCTTGTCAACGACCTGCCGCCGAAAGATCGCGACATCGCGATGGTATTCCAGAACTACGCGCTCTACCCGCACATGTCGGTGTTCGAGAACATGTCGTTCGGGCTGAAGCTGCGCAAATTTCCGAAGGCTGAGATCAAGAAGCGCGTCGACCATGCCGCGCGCATTCTCGACATCACCGAGCTGTTGGACCGCAAGCCGAAGGCCTTGTCGGGCGGCCAACGCCAGCGCGTCGCGATGGGCCGCGCCATCGTGCGCAATCCGAAAGTGTTCCTGTTCGACGAGCCCCTATCCAACCTCGACGCCAAGCTGCGCGTGCAGATGCGTACCGAGATCAAGCGCGTGCATCAGCTGGTCAAGACCACCACCGTTTACGTCACGCACGATCAGGTCGAGGCGATGACGCTCGCCGACCGCGTCGTGGTCATGAACGGGGGAGTGATCGAGCAAATCGCCGCACCGCAGGACCTCTATCATCATCCCAAGACGCATTTCGTCGCCGGCTTCATCGGCTCGCCGGCGATGAATTTCTTGCGCTGCCGGGTGGAGCAGAACGGCGTCGGCCAGCGTGTGCGCATTTCCGATAAGATCGGCCTGCCGGTGCCGGCATCGCTTGCAAACCGCTTCCAGTCGCTCAACGGCAAGGAACTGATTTTCGGGCTGCGCCCCGAGCACATCACCGAACCGCGGCGCAGCGGCCGCGATCCGCAAAGCGAGTTTGCGGCAACGCTGGACGTCGTCGAGCCGATGGGCATGGAGACGATGGTGTATTTCACCGTCGACGGTCAGGAAGTCTGCGGCCGCGTCGATCCCGGCAGCGCCAAGGGCCCCGGCGAATCCATGCGGCTCTCCGCCGACATGGACCGCATGCACCTGATTGATCCGCAGACGGGATTGGTCCTGTGACCCTCACAAAACAAGAGCCCGGTCCTGACACCGTCGGGCCGGGCCCCTTTTTGTTGCAGGAAGCGACCGGTCCGGGCGCGGGCAATCGCGCCCGGGCGCGGACCGTCGATCGTCGCTTAATCTTCGCTGTAGGCGGCGTCCGAAATATCCTTGCCGGTGTAGTCCGGCATCATCGCGGTTGAGATGAAGCTGATCACAGCAAGGACGGCGATGTAACCGGCGATCGCGTAGCCCGTATGGTAGGCGGCGAACAATGCGGTGGCGATTAGCGGCGCCGGGCCGCCGGCGATGATGGACGCCAGCTGATAGCCGAGCGAGGCGCCGCTATATCGCAGATTCGGCGTAAACAACTCGGCAATGAGCGCCGCCTGCGGCCCATATTGCATATCGTGCGGAATGAGCGACAGCACGATGGCAACGAAGACCAACGACGGGACCGCCGTGTCCACCATGCCGAAATACAGGAAGCCGAACAGGCCCATGGTGACGACGCCGATCAGGTACATGTTCTTGCGCCCGATCTTGTCTGAGATATGCCCGGCGATCGGGATGGTGAAGAACGACACGCACGCCGCCACGCACACCGCGGTGAGGATGAAGTTACGATCCATTTTCAGGGTGCCGACGGTGTAGGCGAAGACAAACGCCGTGAACACGTAAAACGGCGCCTGCTCGGACAGCCGCAGCAAGGCCGAGAGGATGATTTGCTTCGGCTGCTTCTTGATGACTTCGACGATCGGCGCCTTCTCGATCTTGTTGGTGTCGAGGAGTTTCTGGAACACCGGTGTCTCGAGGATGCCGAGACGGATCCACAATCCGACGCCGACCAGAATGATCGAGAGTGCGAACGGAACGCGCCAACCCCAGGTCGCAAAATCGGGACCGGCCCACGTACTGAAGACAATGACCGCCAGCGTCGAGAGAAGCAGCCCGCAAGGGACGCCGAATTGCGGCCATGCGGCGACGAGGCCACGCTGGCCGTGCGTGCGCGACCATTCCATGGCCAACAGCACCGAGCCGCCCCATTCGCCGCCGACGCCGATGCCCTGGATCGCGCGAAGTACGGTCAATAGCACCGCGCCCCAGATGCCAATCAACTCGTAGGTCGGCACGAAGGCGATGGCGAAGGTCGCCAACCCCATGCAGAGCAGCGTGGCGATCAGCGTCGCCTTGCGGCCGATGCGGTCGCCGTAATGGCCGAATATCGCCGCGCCGATCGGCCGGCCGGCAAATCCGATGAAATAGGTCCCGAACGCCAGAAGCGTCGCCGACAGAGGGTCCTGATTAGGGAAATAGAGCTTGCCGAACACGAGGCCGGCCGCGGTGCCATAGAGAAAGAAGTCGTACCACTCGATTGCGGTGCCGACCGTTGACGCGATGACCGCCTTGCGCAGCTGCGCGCTGTGTTCAGCTTCGGGCAATCCCCCGACTGTCGCTGCCATAGCCATGGCATTACCTCCCCCGGTTTCCTCGTTTTGTAGAGCGGACTCCAGGCCCGGCTCCGTCAGGGAGGATATACGCAGAGGTCGGCGCGTGGCTACAGCCCTGAGGGTTACACACACCCCGGCCCGCGGCATTTTTGACGCAGTGCAACGGAACGAAGACCGGGAGGTGACCTCTCGTGCCCCGTGCGACCGCGGCCGAATTATTGGCTCGGCTTGTTCGACGCCATCACGGTAACCGGCGTGTCGCGGTAGTAATCCGCGAACAGTCGCTTGAGGTTGTCCACCTTCGGCGCATCATTAATGACGATGTACGGATAGGTCGGATGCAGGACGAAAAAGTCCTGATGATAGTCTTCGGCCGGATAGAAGCCCTTGAGCGGCTCGAGAGTGGTCACGATCGGCGCGTTGAAAACATGCGCTTGTTGCAATTGCGCGATATAGGCCGTCGCGATCCGTTTCTGGTCGTCAATGGCATAGAAGATCGCCGAGCGATATGAGGGGCCGCTGTCGGGCCCCTGATAGTTCAGCTCGGTCGGATTGTGCGCGACCGAAAAATAGATCTGCAAAATCTTGCCGAGCGAAATCTGCTGCGGATCGTAGGTCACGGAAACGGATTCGGCGTGGCCGGTGCGTTCGGTGCCGACCATCTGGTAATGCGCCGTTTCCTTCGACCCGCCGGAATAGCCTGACACCGCCTGGGTAACGCCCTTGGTATGCTCGTAGACCGCTTGCACGCCCCAGAAGCAGCCGCCAGCCAAAACAACGGTCTGCAGCCCGCCCGCGCCCGTCGCGGTCTCGTCGAGCGCCGGTGCAGGAATAGCGACCGCCGACTCGGCCGCCTGCGTGACGTCGGTCGCCAGCGCAAACAGCGGAACAAACAGCAACGCCCCCAACAGCAAAGTGCTCGCCAATTTCGTGCGTGCCATTTCCGTGTCCTCCATGCCGACCGGCGCGGCAGATATAAGAATTCTTACGGCAAGTCGCGCGGGCTCCGCCAATCACAATGACCGCCAAGCCTGCGCACGGCGCAGTCACGATATCGTGTACGAGCGCGCCGCCCTTCGGCGAAATCGCTACTCGACCGTCTGATAGCCGCGGATGACCGCCTCCGAGCCAAAACCCCAATAATTACGCAGCGTCTCTGGGCCCCACACTTTCGGCCGCTGCGGCCGGTCCTGGTGCCATGGCCGCGGATCGAAATAGCCCAGGGTCTCATCCTTCATCTGGTCCATCTCGCAGAAGAACTCGACGCGCACCTTGTCGGCGTTGCGATGATAGATCGCGACATTGTGGCCGATGATGTGGCGGCCGGGACCCCAGACCAGATGGATGTCGTGCCGTGCCAGAATTTCGGCCGCGCGCTGGATTTCCGCCCAGTCCTTCACCTCGAAGGCGATGTGGTGCAGTTGGGGTTGCGCGTCATACACAAAATTACAGGTATGATGGTCGGTGTTGCAGCGCAGAAATGCAAAGTTGTCGGCGTGCCAATCGGAGACGCGGAAGCCAAGCACGTCGCAATAGAATTTCACGGTCTTTTGCACATCGTCGACGCGATAGGCGACGTGGCCGAGCTTGAGCGGCATGACGCCGGCCTGCCGCCCGTCATCCTTGGCAAAGACATAGTCGGCGAATACCTCGATCGCCGTGCCTTTGCTGTCGCGAAACACGACCGCCTCGGCAATGCCCGGCGAAATCCCGCTGGCGCGCTCGCTTGCGACATCGTGCTTGGCAAGCTCGCGCGAGACCGCTGTCAGATCGCTGCCGGGGGCGACCTGCAAGGATAGCCGCGACAGCGCGTTAGGCGGACCGGGCTCAAGCGCGATCGCCTCGAGACCAAGCTTGCAAGCAAGGAATGCGCGGTCCTTGCTGCGCTCAATCAGAGTAAGCCCGACGACTTCGGTGTAATATGCAATCTGACGTTCGATATCGGGCGTGGTCAATGTCGCATGCCCGAGGCGTCTGATCTGAATCATTTGGCCTGGCTCCGTGCGTCCTCACCAGAAGGCGCGCATCCAATGTATCCCATCGGGAATCCTGTCGCGCAGCTGGATGCCATGACGCAAGCGTCGGATTGTTGCCGCGCGCTATTCCACAAGCAAATCGAGGCCATTAGGGCAGCAGAACGCGCCTGACACGGCATTCTAGTGCGATATCGCTGAAACCGCAGGTTAATAACTTGCATCGATAATATCCCATGCCGCCAGCGGAGTCTTATGCCGTCACGCGGCCGCATCGATGAATGCCATGAGCGCAAAACCGGCGCAGCCAACATCCGCCGCAGCAGCCGTGGCGATCGAGCACAACGCGGCGCGCACGCCGCTCTGCCTTGTCGTCGACAGCGACGCCAGCATCCGGCATTTCATATCGCTCATTCTGCACGGCGTCGGCATCGATACCGAGGAATTCGCCGACGGCCAGGGACTGCGTCAGGCGCTGTCGCGGCGCGCCGCCGATATCGTCTTTCTCGACATTCCTCTCGAATCCGCCGAAGCGATTGCATGCGTGATTGCGCTCGGCGGCGCACACTTTGGCGGGCAAGTGCAACTCATGTCGACCCGCGGTTCGGCGGTGCTAGCCCATGTCAAGAGCATCGGCGAACTGCAGCACCTGCAGATGTTGCCGGTCCTGCGAAAGCCGTTCGAGACCAATGTTCTCCTTAAGCTCCTTAACGATCTCAAGCTCGGCAACCCGCCCGCGGTCGCCGGGCGGATCGATCTCGACGAAGCTTTGTCGAAGGACTGGATTGAATTCTGGTACCAGCCGAAGATCGATCTGCGCCGGAAACAGCTGATCGGCGCCGAAGCGTTCGCGCGCGCGCGGCATCCAGCTCACGGCATCCTGATGCCGGATGCATTTATGCCCGGCGCCAAGGAAGCAAGCTTGCTTGCCCTGTCAGAATTGGCCGTGTCAAAGGCGCTGACCGCTGCCGTCAACTTCGCAAAGCTCGGCGTCGCTCTACGCATGGCCATCAACATCCCGGCCAGCGCGCTGGCGAAGCTTGACGTCGCCGAAATCGTGCAGGCCTATCGCCCGCAATTCGAAAAATGGCCGGGATTTATCATCGATGTGGCGGAGGAACAGATCGTCACCGATCTCGCGCTGGCGAACGACATCACAAAGCGATTGCAGCACCTTAACGTCCAGCTTGCGATCGACAATTTCGGCCGCGGCTATTCTTCGCTGGTACGGCTCAAGGATCTGCCGTTTGCTGAGCTAAAACTCGACCGCGCCTTTGTGACCGACTGCGGCACCGACAAGGTCAATGCACCGTTGTGCAAGACCGTCATCGACCTCGCGCACAATTTCGGCAGCGTCGCCGTGGCGATCGGCATAGAAAAGGCGTCCGATGCGCTGGCCTTGGTCAGCATGGGCTGCGATTACGGCCAGGGCTTTTTGCTCGGCCAGCCGATGCCGGAAGAGCGCTTCGTCTCGTTGTTGCGCCAGCGCGCCAACCCGCAACGCCGGCCGGCCGTCGCTTCGCGCGCGCTGGAGAAGCAGACCGCTTGAGGCGAGCCTGCCCGTCAGTGCGTCCAGGCGCTGCGGCGGGTGTAAGCGAAATTGTCGGAATAGGAGATGCGCTGCCGCTTCGGCGGCTTGCTCTCGAACGCTTCGTAGGCGATGCCGTGGCGCTCGCAATAGGCAATCGCTTCTGCCTTGGTATCGAAGTTAAGCCGTAGCTGCTGCTTCATGTCGCCCGAACTCGTCCAGCCCATCAGCGGTTCGACTGCGCGCGGCTGTTCTGGCTCGTAATCGAGCACCCATTCCTGTGTTTTGGCGGTGCCGGACTGCATCGCCGTGCGGGCCGGTTTGTAGATGCGGGCGGTCATAAACGATCTCTTTTCAAACGTTTGGCGAGCTTGCCGCGCGGTAGCCAAGTGCGGGCGGATGGTCGGGGCAGCAGGATTTGAACCTGCGACCTGCAGTACCCAAAACTGCCGCGCTACCAGGCTGCGCTATACCCCGCCGGGTCGCCGCACTGGATAGCTGTTTCGCTTGCACCCAGCAAGCCGAGCAACCTTGCTGTGCGATCAATGGCTACCGAAAATCGATCCGGTCACCCGGTCGCCCGGCGCGATATGGAATTTGCGCGCAGTACCGCCGATCACTTCCAGCACGGCACGCACCGGGCCGCCCGACGGAATAAGCGCATCCGACAGCGGCTTGGCATTTTCCGCAATGCGCAGGATGTGTCCGTCGCCCTCGATAAAAATCATGTCGAGCGGGATATAGGTGTTGTGCATCCAGAACTGTACCGGCTGGTCGGTCTTGAAGTCGAACAGCATGCCGTGACCCTCCGGCAGCGATTTGCGGAACATCAGGCCAAGGGCTCGCTCCGCTTCGTTGGTCGCAAGTTCGACCGAGAACGCGCGGACCCCGGAGTTGGTCACGATCTCGATCGTATCCTGTCCGGCCGCAATCGCGGTCGTTTGAGCGGCTGGAACGGCGCAACCGGCGACCAGCAGGATCGCGGCGAGGCCAATGGCCCGGACGAATCGCGTTGAGCGAAGCGCGGCGCGTAAAGCTAGTGGGAGGCTGGGCCGAGCGGGCCGCCCTCGGGACGAACTTCGGCCGCCATCAAGCCTTTCGGTCCCGGACCATAGCGCACCAAGATGAACTGGCCGGGGCGCAGCTCGGTCATGCCGAAGCGGCGCAATGTCTCCATGTGGACGAAAATATCCGCCGTCCCCTCGCCCCGCGTGACGAACCCGAAACCGCGCAGCCGATTGAACCATTTCACTTGTGCCCGTTCGAGACCGCTTGTGGGCGCGACAGTAACATGGGTTCGCGGCGGCGGCATCTGTGCCGGATGGATCGCCGTCGATTCGTCCATCGACAGGACCCGGAAAGCCTGCAGGCCTTTCGGCCCGACTACGACCTCGCAGACAACACGAGAGCCCTCATAGGCCGTTTGATAGCCGTCGCGGCGCAAACACGTAACGTGCAGAAGCACGTCAGCCATGCCGTTGTCCGGGATAATAAAGCCGTAGCCCTTGGCGACATCGAACCACTTGATGACGCCGGCGACCTCGATGACGCGCGCCGAAGCTTCATCAGGAAGAGCGACGTCGGGTCCGAGGCCCGGCGTGGTAGATTTTGTTTCGATCCCGTCCGACGCCATGACGCCGTGGCCGCCGCTTTGGTGCTGGCGCCCTTCGGGCGCATCACGAATCTCGCAAATCGAAGATAACACCGGCAATTCGACGCGAAAGGGCAAAAATGCAACACTGGCGTAAAAGCGTCATCGCCTGTGTACAAAGGGGATTTTATTCATTGCAGGATCAGGGGTTCGAGAACGGTCCCGATGTCCTGATGCACGACCAGGTCGGCGATATCGTCGAACTCGGTCAATTCGCGATTGATGATGACGAGGCGCGCGCCATTCCGCTTTGCCATCAAGGGAAAGCCGGCGGCTGGCCAGACGACGAGCGAAGAACCGATCGTCAGGAAAAGATCGCAGGACTGCGCGAGGTCCTGGGCGCGCCGCATTGCCGCATCGGGCATCGCCTGGCCGAACGAGACGGTTGCGGTCTTGACGAAGCCGCCGCAGGCCGGACAGTCAGGCGCGCATCCATTGGCGGCGTCCATCCGGCGGCGCACCCACGACAATTCGTAGCGTTCGCTGCAATCGAGGCACAGTGCGAAAGTCGTATTGCCGTGCAATTCGACGACATGTTCCGGCGCAATTCCCGAAACTTGATGTAAATTGTCGATGTTTTGCGTGATCACGGCGGGGGCCCGGCCCGTGCGGTAGAGGCTCGCGATCGCGAGGTGCCCGCGTCCCGGCCGGGCGCCGGCGAATTGCTCCTCCATGGCGAAGCGGCGGCGCCAAGATTCGTTACGCGCCTCCTGGCTGGCGAGGAACTCGTCGAACGGGATCGGCCGGTAGCGGTCCCATAGCCCGCCCGGCGAGCGGAAGTCTGGAATGCCAGAACTCGGTCGATATGCCCGCCCCGGTAAAGGGCACGACGTTGCCGGCCTCGTGGACCATTTCCAGCAATCGCGCTCTGCCGCAGTCGAGATCTGGCACTATCATTCGTCGCTATTATCCCGGCCATGCTTCATACCAGGCGTGGAGCTTCATACATTACCCTTCGGCCCCCCACCCACCGGCCCAGAACAAGGTCAATTGCCCGACCAGCGGAGGTTTCCACCATGCGGTATCTTCACACAATGCTCCGCGTACGCAATCTCGACGACGCGCTCGACTTTTATTGCAGCAAGCTCGGATTGAAGGAAGTGCGCCGCCGGGTCGACGAAAAGAACAAGTATACGCTGGTATTCCTGGCGGCGCCCGCCGACGATGGCCTTGTCGCCAACGGACCGGCCAACCGGCAGGCGCCGCTGGTGGAGCTCACCTATAACTGGGATAGCAGCGAGGATTACGGCGACGCGCGTTATTTCGGTCATCTCGCCTACGAGGTGGACGACATCTATGCGCTGTGCGAAAAGTTGATGAAGGCTGGCGTCACCATCAACCGCCCGCCGCGCGACGGCCAGATGGCCTTCGTGCGCTCGCCCGACAAGCAGTCAATCGAGCTGTTGCAGAAGGGCTCCCCGCTGCCGCCGAAGGAGCCATGGGCTTCGATGTCCAATACCGGAAAGTGGTGACGCAGAGGTACCGATCGCCTCGATCTGCGGCGATTGCGCGATAGGGTAATCCCTTCTATACCTCGCGCGCTTTCAGCACGCGCCCTTCGTCTAGCGGTCTAGGACATCGCCCTTTCACGGCGGTAACACGGGTTCGAGTCCCGTAGGGCGCGCCAATGATTTCAATGACTTAGCTCTAGTTTATCGTTACCGCTGTGCGGCTTCCTCAAGTTTTCTCTAACGAACGTTACGGCAACACGCGGAGTCGATCGCGCGACCGCCACGGTCGCGTTGGATCGAGCGCGAGCAACTTCAAGCGCAGCAGAAATTGAGTCGCGCGCACGCTTTCGGCGACGAGAAATTTTTCGCAGAACTGAACCGTTGACCGATCGCAACGATCCGCGTGACCTCCGCGACTGAATTCATCGAAACTTCGTCAAGCGGAGCGTGCCATGAGCGAAGAGCAGGAAAAACAACCAGCGACTATCACCCGCGAGGAATTATACCGGCAAGTCTGGTCGACCCCGATGTCGCGGCTGGGCGAGCAATACGGAATCTCGGGAAACGGCCTCAAGAAGATCTGCGACCGGCTGAACGTCCCCTACCCGCCGCGCGGCCATTGGGCCAAGCTCAGCGCCGGTAAATCCGTCACGCAGATATCGCTGCCGAAGCCGTCGACCGGTACCCCGCTACAGGTCACCATCACCCCGACCCCGCCGCCAGCGGCCTCTCCACGGGCGCCGGAGCTCGATCCAGAGACGACCCAGCGCCTGCAAGAGGCAAGCGCCAAAACCACCGGTATAGCCGTCCCGGCCAAACTGCGGCGGCCGCATCCGGCTATCGCCGCCTGGATCGCCAGGCACGAGCGCGAGGTCGCTGCCGACCGACGCAATCCCTCGTATTGGGGCACCACCCTCCAGACAAGATCGTTCACCGCACTGGAACGACGGCAGCAGCGCATCCTGAGCACCCTGTTCAAGGAGGCCGAAAGGTTCGACTACAAGGTCAAGGGCGAAGCTCCGCACAACCTCTCGCTGGAGACCGGCCAAAACGCCGTCGAGTTCACCCTGCGCGAAAGGATCAAGCAGATCCGCCGACCTTTAACCGATGAAGAGAAAGCGGAGTCGTATTCATCCAATCAAAAATGGCGGCAGGAAAGAATTGCGACGGGCGAATTGGTCTTCACAATCAAGACCTATCTCGGCCACGGTCTGAATTCCGAATGGCGCGACGGAGAACGGCCACTTGAGGAGCAGATCGACGAGATGGTGGCGGTGCTCGCCACCGTTGGACCAATCCTCGAGAAACGGCGACTAGAGACCGAAGAGGCGCAACGCCGCCGTTGGGAGGAAGAGGAAGGACGACGCCGAGAAAAACAGGAACAGGACCAGGACCGCAACAGGTGGCGACGCTTCATTCAATACGCCAAGCTATGGCGGCAAACACAATTAGCGGGAGAATTAATTAGCGCACTGGAGGCATGCATACCCCATGCGGATACCCGCCATGGAGGGAAATCCGCAGAGGAGTGGCTGACATGGGCTCGAGAACGACGAGACGCGTTCAACCCGTCGAATTGGGACATTGCCGCACTGTGGACCGAGATCGCCTCAATCACCGCTTGGGATACTCGGAGCACGATTGATTACATGGACTAGCACTACTTTGGCAGATTTTTAGCGGCACGGGATTCCCAAATCAGTTTTTCAGTGATTCATAGACGGTCGGCTTTTGGAGGGGCCGACCATGGTGGGCACGACGTCGAATTGGGAAGACGAGCTTGGACGCTGGCTTAAGCCGTTCCTGGATCGCTTGGATCACAAAGCGCGGCGACGGATGTTTCCGCTTTACGTGACGGGGCTGATCGGGCCCGGTGAACGCAAGAGCATCCAACCAATGGCAGAGCGGCTTGCGCCGGGCGACTATGATCAGCTGCATCATTTTGTTGCTGCTGGCGTCTGGAATGCGGCACCATTGGAGACAGAACTGCTCATTCAAGCCGACCAGCTGGTCGGCGGCAGCGATGCGGTATTGGTGATCGACGACACCGCGGTGCCGAAGAAGGGTAAGCACTCGGTCGGTGTCGCTGCGCAATATGCTTCAGCGCTGGGCAAGACTGCCAATTGCCAGACGCTGGTGTCCCTGACGCTCGCACGAGGCGAAGTGCCGGTGATGTTGGCCTTGCGCCTTTTTCTTCCCGACAGTTGGACGGGCGACCGGGTGCGGTTAAAGCGAGCGCGCGTTCCGGTCGAATGCCGGACTGCGCGGACGAAGCCAGAGATCGCCCTGGCTGAGATCGATCGCGTGATGGCGGCCGGCGTGCACTTCGGCTGTGTGCTGGCGGATGCCGGTTATGGGCTGAGCGCGCCTTTCCGCCAAGAACTTACGGCCCGCAATCTTGCCTGGGCGGTCGGCATCCCTCGTCACCTCAAGGTGTACCCTGTCGGCGTGCAGCTGATCTGGCCCGTTGCCAAACGGGGCCGCCCGCGACGGCGGTATGTGCCAGATATTCTATCCGCACCGGCCGAAGACATGCTGGCCGCTGCCAAGTGGCAAACTGTGAGTTGGCGAACCGGGACGAAAGGCAAGCTCAAAGCCCGCTTTGCCGCCGTCCGCGTACGCACAGCCGACGGACCACCGCAGCGGATCAGGGACAAGGGCCAGCAACATCTGCCGGGCGACGAAGCCTGGCTTATCGGCGAACACCGCGCCTCTGGCGAGAAGAAATACTACCTCGCAAATCTGCCTGCCGCGACCGATCTGCGCACCTTGGCCGCCACCATCAAGGGGCGATGGATTTGTGAACAGGCCCATCAGCAGCTGAAAGAGGAACTCGGCCTCGACCACTTCGAGGGACGATCCTGGCAGGGCCTTCACCGTCATGCCCTCATGACGATGCTCGCATTCGCCTTCCTCCAGCATCGTCGCCTCAAAAAAGTGAGGCGGGAAAAAAAGAATCAACGGCCCGCCGCCTCAACCAAGCTTGCCAGCCGTGCGCCACGCTATCCTCGAACTCATCGCTCGACTACAGCCGCAGCGATGTGAAGTGGTCCCGATTATCTGAACAGATTTTCCGCCTCGATAAGTGGAGTCCCTGCCAGGGTTAGGCTGCCAAGCGGAGAGGCAGCGGTGGTGGGAAGTAGGCTTGTTCGGGTGTCATGCCGTCAAGGCTCGAATGTGGCCTCCGACTGTTGTAGAAGTCCAGGTAGCGGCCGAGTGAGGCGCGGGCGGCGCTGACGCTATCGTAGGCTCGCAGATACACCTCCTCATATTTGACGCTGCGCCACAGCCGCTCGACGAACACGTTGTCTCGCCAGGCGCCCTTGCCGTCCATGCTGATTGTAATGCCATTGCGGGCGAGCGCGCTGGTGAAGGCCGCGCCGGTGAACTGCGAGCCTTGGTCGGTGTTGAAGACATCGGGTTTGCCATAACGAGCCAATGCATCCTCCAGCGTTTCGACGCAGAACGCCGCCTCCATCGTGATCGACAGTCGCCACGACAGCACGCGGCGGCTGAACCAGTCGAGCACCACGGCCAGATAGACGAAGCCACGCGCCATCGGGATGTAGGTGATGTCCATCGCCCACACTTGGTTCGGCCGCGCGATCGCCATCCCGCGCAGCAGATACGGATAGATTTTGTGGCCGGGCTCGGGCTTGCTCGTGCGTGGTCGGCGATAAAGCGCCTCTATCCCCATCCGCTGCATCAGCGTCTTCACATGACGGCGTCCGATCTTGCACCCCTCGGCCACCAGCAGGCCGCGCAACATCCGCGAGCCGGCGAAGGGAAACTCCAGATGAAGCCGGTCGAGACGCCGCATGATCGCAAGGTCGGCCTCCCGCACTGGCCGCGGCAGGTAGTAGACGCTGCCGCGGCTGATGCGTAGAACCTCGGCCTGCTTGGTAATCGACAGACCGTGCCCGCGGTCAATCATCGCTTTGCGCTCAGCAACCCCGCCTTGGTGAGCGCGCCCTCTAAAAAACTATGCACGGCGCGGCGCGCCCCCTGTGGGATAGAAACGGGTTGGCGCTAAGTTGGGGCCGGAAGGGAGCGGCCGATATGATTTTGGTGGCGTGCAACCCCGTTAAAAAACCTGGCCCATGGGCTGTTGCGCACTTGAGAGTGGTGACGCCGTCCCGGCGATCCCGTTTAGGAATCTGACCAATAGCGCAGCCCAGCCCTTCCACTGGCGTCAGCAGGAGGATTGGAGAATGAACCGCAACAGATCGAAGTCCAAAATCGACCGCACGATGCCGATGGTGCATCCGAACGCGGCTGCCATCGATATCGGGGCGACCATGCACATGGCTGCCGTAAGAGCAGATCGCGCGCCTGAGCCAGTCCGTAGTTTCGGCACGTTCACGGCCGACCTGCATCGGCTGGTGGACTGGTTCACGGAATGTGGCGTCGAGACCGTCGTCATGGAATCGACCAGCGTTTACTGGATTCCAATTTTCGAGCTGCTCGATGCCCGTGGCTTTATTGTCTTCCTTGTCAATGCGCGCGATGCCAAGCACGTGCCCGGACGCAAGACCGACGTCAGCGATGCGCAGTGGCTGCAGCGGCTTCATTCGCATGGGCTTCTGCGTGCCAGCTTTCGACCCAAAGGCCAGATCGCCGAGTTGCGTGCCTACGTGCGTCAGCGCGAGCGTCTGCTTGAGTACGCGGCCTCGCATATCCAGCATATGCAGAAGGCGCTGACAGAGATAAATCTCCAGCTCCACCACGTCGTCGCCGACATCACTGGCACGACCGGCCTGCGGATCATCCGCGCAATTCTTGCCGGCGAGCGTGACCCCGAGGTGCTGGCGCGCTTGCGCCATTACAGCTGCCACTCCAGCGCCGAGACAATTGCGAAGGCGCTCACCGGCAGCTACCGGACCGAGCATCTTTTTGCGCTCGAACAGGCACTCGCCCTCTACGACGTTTACCACGAGAAGGTGTCTGCTTGCGACGTGCGGATCGAAGCCGTGTTGAAGGAACTCAGCATCGATCGCGGGCATAGGTCGGATTCGTTGCCGTCGTCACGTCGGCGAACCGATCAAGTGAACGGGCTGGCCTTCGATGTCCGCGCGGCGCTCTTCGCGCTGCTTGGAAAGGACATCACCCAGATCGACGGTCTCGGTCCTTATCTCTCGTTGAAGCTGATCGCTGAGTGCGGCGATGATCTCTCCGCCTGGCCGAGCGCAAAACACTTCACCTCCTGGCTGTGCTTGGCGCCGAGCAACAAGATCTCCGGTGGGAAGGTGCTCTCGTCCCGAACACGCCGGTCTGGAAGCCGAGTTGCGGCGCTCCTGCGCCTTGCTGCCGTAACTGTTGGACGGACCGACACCGCACTGGGCGCATTCTACAGGCGGCTCTCGGCGCGCATCGGCAAGGCCAAGGCGGTGACGGCCACGGCGCGCAAGATCGCAGTCCTGTTCTATAACGCCGTGCGTCATGGAATGGAGTATGTCGATCCCGGCGCGTCGTTCTATGAGACACGCTACCGTGCGCGGGTGGTCCATAATCTGCATCGGCGCGCTAAGGCATTCGGATTTGTTCTCCAGCCCATGGAGCCGGCACCTGGCGTCGTCGTTTCTTAGGAAACTATGCACGGCGCGGCGCGCCCCCTGTGGGATAGAAACGGGTTGGCGCTAAGTTGGGGCCGGAAGGGAGCGGCCGATATGATTTTGGTGGCGTGCAACCCCGTTAAAAAACCTGGCCCATGGGCTGTTGCGCACTTGAGAGTGGTGACGCCGTCCCGGCGATCCCGTTTAGGAATCTGACCAATAGCGCAGCCCAGCCCTTCCACTGGCGTCAGCAGGAGGATTGGAGAATGAACCGCAACAGATCGAAGTCCAAAATCGACCGCACGATGCCGATGGTGCATCCGAACGCGGCTGCCATCGATATCGGGGCGACCATGCACATGGCTGCCGTAAGAGCAGATCGCGCGCCTGAGCCAGTCCGTAGTTTCGGCACGTTCACGGCCGACCTGCATCGGCTGGTGGACTGGTTCACGGAATGTGGCGTCGAGACCGTCGTCATGGAATCGACCAGCGTTTACTGGATTCCAATTTTCGAGCTGCTCGATGCCCGTGGCTTTATTGTCTTCCTTGTCAATGCGCGCGATGCCAAGCACGTGCCCGGACGCAAGACCGACGTCAGCGATGCGCAGTGGCTGCAGCGGCTTCATTCGCATGGGCTTCTGCGTGCCAGCTTTCGACCCAAAGGCCAGATCGCCGAGTTGCGTGCCTACGTGCGTCAGCGCGAGCGTCTGCTTGAGTACGCGGCCTCGCATATCCAGCATATGCAGAAGGCGCTGACAGAGATGAATCTCCAGCTCCACCACGTCGTCGCCGACATCACTGGCACGACCGGCCTGCGGATCATCCGCGCAATTCTTGCCGGCGAGCGTGACCCCGAGGTGCTGGCGCGCTTGCGCCATTACAGCTGCCACTCCAGCGCCGAGACAATTGCGAAGGCGCTCACCGGCAGCTACCGGACCGAGCATCTTTTTGCGCTCGAACAGGCACTCGCCCTCTACGACGTTTACCACGAGAAGGTGTCTGCTTGCGACGTGCGGATCGAAGCCGTGTTGAAGGAACTCAGCATCGATCGCGGGCATAGGTCGAATTCGTTGCCGTCGTCACGTCGGCGAACCGATCAAGTGAACGGGCTGGCCTTCGATGTCCGCGCGGCGCTCTTCGCGCTGCTTGGAAAGGACATCACCCAGATCGACGGTCTCGGTCCTTATCTCTCGTTGAAGCTGATCGCTGAGTGCGGCGATGATCTCTCCGCCTGGCCGAGCGCAAAACACTTCACCTCCTGGCTGTGCTTGGCGCCGAGCAACAAGATCTCCGGTGGGAAGGTGCTCTCGTCCCGAACACGCCGGTCTGGAAGCCGAGTTGCGGCGCTCCTGCGCCTTGCTGCCGTAACTGTTGGACGGACCGACACCGCACTGGGCGCATTCTACAGGCGGCTCTCGGCGCGCATCGGCAAGGCCAAGGCGGTGACGGCCACGGCGCGCAAGATCGCAGTCCTGTTCTATAACGCCGTGCGTCATGGAATGGAGTATGTCGATCCCGGCGCGTCGTTCTATGAGACACGCTACCGTGCGCGGGTGGTCCATAATCTGCATCGGCGCGCTAAGGCATTCGGATTTGTTCTCCAGCCCATGGAGCCGGCACCTGGCGTCGTCGTTTCTTAGGAATCGTTCTCTAGGGTCAGCTCGCCGATCTTGGCGTGCAGCGACTTTACGTCGATCGCCGGCGCCGCGGCGCCCCCGCCACCAGGACCGAACACATCGGCAGCCCCGTTCTCAAGTTGCGCCTTCCACGATGTAATCTGATTGGGGTGAACGTCGAACTGCTCGGCAAGCTGCGCCAATGTCCGATCGCCTTTGACGGCGGCAAGCGCCACTTTCGCCTTGAAAGCCGGTGTATGGTTCCGGCGCGGTCGTCTCTGCATGGTCTCTCCTGATTCGCAGGCAACAGCGTGCCCGCGCTCAGGCAGAAACTCCACCTATCGCCCTGTGCAGATTTCCGCGACCGGATCTATGCCCGCATTGCAGAAAATGGATTTGCAACGAGCGGCGACGTGAGTAAATCTGCCAAAGTAGTGCTAGGAGTTTGTCAGTTTGGTGCAGAAAGAAACCCCGCGCGGCTCTTTTGCCCCCGGCAATTACCAAACTCCTTCTAAGCTGAAGGTCGCAGGTTCGAAATCCTGCCGGGGTCGCCAAACAACTTCAAATAGATAGCTTATATTTTTCAAACGATCGTTTGACGACAAAATGCCCTCGGGGTAACAGCCGGGGTAACATCGAACGGAAAAATTCGGGCGAAAATGCCGGGCGCAACCCGGTGAGCAGGCACACCGCCCTCCATTCAACTGCTGAGCTCAGCCCCGGTGTACCTCTACACGTCCGACTAACTTAATGGTCACCCTCTAGCCATTTAAGGATGCCAAAAACGTAAGTGGTGTTCTGAGATAACTTCGCCATCTCGGCGCGCCTAATATTGCCATTGCAGTAATCGTGCCACGCCGCGACGACCTTCATGAAGTCGGTTTTGCCGATAACTCGCTCCTTTGCGAAGGTAGGCGAGTTAACAACGATCGAAATCAGCGTCACTGTCCGATATTTTGAATGTGATGCCGGTGTAGCCTTTGTCTCGGCTCCAAGCTCTGACTTCTGTCCCTGGCCTAAGGAGGCGACGAGCTTGCGCCCAGGCTTGATGCTCGGTCACTGTTGATCCTCACGCTATCCCGGCGAATTGTCTTCGTCATCATCACCGTCATCGTCCGGTTCATCATCTTCTTCATCAACCGACATAGCGCTTACATAATCTTGCCGGACGTCCCGAAGCGATCTCTTGGCCTCCTGGTCGACCAGAAAAAACCACCAACCGTTGGATGGTTTTCCCACGATAGATGTGGCTGCCTCCCTAGGTCGGGCGAATGCCACTCCATCGACTTCAACCCGGCCGTCTGGAAGCAAAACGACGACGCGTTCACTGTGTTTCTTGCGCCTGGGAAACAACGACATCCCAGGCGTCAGGGCACCGGCCGCGAGCAAGTCGGAAATCCCAACTGTTTTACGTACTCTTGGCTGTTTAGACGCAAAAGCAGAGCGATAACCATTCGGAACCGGCCAAATCTCAGTCACTATCCGCGCGAGCTCTTGCGTGCGACTTTTGATGAGATCATCTGTCCAGCCGTTGGCAGCGACAGCCGTTTGCTATCATCACGCTGATCGTCTCGCTGGCGATCTATCAAGCGATGGCAGCGATCGCCGGCTGCGCCTGGAATTCATGGATGCGCGACCTCGTCCCGTCCTCGCAATTCGGTCGATTTTTCGGGCGACGGACCACGGCGACGACCGCTCTTTCGGTGACTGTAGCGCTCCTTGGCGGCGTCCTGGTCGACAGCTGGAAGAGGTACGCGCCGGATCAAACGGTGTTTGGCTATTCAATCCTGTTCATGATCAGCACGCTCATCGGTTTTCTTGGTGTTTATCTGCTGCGTATCACGCCGGACAGTCCGATGGCGGCGGCGGAAAAGACTGCGAACCCTTTTGCGCTGCTTGTCGCTCCATTACGCGAGGCGAATTTCCGCCGCCTCATCGTCGCCACTGTTTCTCGCCTGCACTTTTGCCCGGACATTCACCGGGCTGCCGTGGGTCCAACCCATGATACTCTACCTCCTGATCGTCATCCACATCCTGATGGGCATCGCCACCGCGGGCGTCGGATTGGCGTCGGGCAACATCGCCATGAAGCTCTCGCCGGCCGGCCAGGCGACGGCCTATCTTGCGGCCAACAGTGTCATCTCGGCGAGCTTCGCCGCGGCAGCCCCCATCCTTGGCGGTCTGTTTGCCGACTTCTTTGCGCGTCGCACCAGCTTACGCTCGCCTTCACCTGGATGGGCGCCGAAAAGGGCGTCACGGTTCAGGTCCTGAATTTCCAATCGTGGACGTTTTACTTTGGGATTACCTGTCTTCTCGGCCTTTACTCACTGCATCGGCTATCATTCGTCGAAGAGCCCTCGGGCACGACCGATCGGCTGTTGCTGAGGGAACTATTGCTGGAGGCCCGTCGCTGGTCTGTTCATAGCCTGTCGAGTGCGGCCGGCCTCCTTCGTATTGTGCGTCTGCCCGAGTAGTTCGTCGGCCCATAAAAGATCGGTTGCAACGGTCGCTGATCGGATCGGGTTCCGCGCTTGAGTTGGTCCACGTACTTGCGCTCACGGCTCGCGTATTCGAAGCCGCCAATGTGTTGCTGACCCGTGTGCCAAAATGGTCGGCGCTGAAGGCTTGGGGAATTAGACTTGCCAAGCTCAACGGGCTCCGCAAAGCCAAAGTTGCCGTCGCGCGTCTTGCTGCGAACTATAGCGAGAAAGCTTGTCAGTTTGATGAGCTTCAACCAGACGCCATTAGGATCTCGGCTTTTACGAGGCACAATGGCGAAGACCAGGTCGCTCTTCGATCCCTTGAACACGCCGCAGCACCCTCGCGATGGCCTACGGATTTAGACCAAGACGGCCGTGAAGCTTCTTTGGGACGCCGGCGATAGACGTTCGTCAAAGGTCTAACGGGAACAAAACCATCAAGTTTTTGAATGATCGCCGACGGTATCGAACTCGTGATGAACAATTCGAACACGCTGCGAATGCCTCGTTATAAGCAAAATTCCCGACATCATTATCGCTGTCAGGATGAAAAGCCACTGAAACAGCCGATGCGACGGACCGGGGATGGAATGAAAAAGCGTCATTTATTGTATGTGGGGTTCGGGACCGACGTTTACTGGAACGGGCAGGCTTGGCGTGAACGGCGCGGTTGCATACGGTCGCATGAAGGATCTTGTCATGATTGTCGGCCGTCCATTGTGCATTGTCCGCGAGCTCGGCGAAGCTTCGTTCGAGCCTTTGATATTCGTTCACTTCGTTGGGGCCGTTCGCGGTCTCTGGCCCGCACCCGGTTTGGACACTCGCTTAAGCTAATCCGGCCTGTCGCTGGCGGCGTTTAACATAGTAGCGTTCGGTGTAGTCGAACACGTCAGCTTTGGCTTCCTCCCTGGTTCGTTTTCCGGACTTCAAACGCTCCCGACGAGGCCGATGAATTTGACGTGATCTTCTATTTCTTACGCGGCGGTCTTCAGAATTTTGGTTTCGACCTCTTCCGTGAACGCAACGCTGCACATATTGCATTCGAAAGTCTGCAGTTCGGGCAATCCATTAGGCTGCGGGAATGATCGCGCAAGCCGCATAGGCATGCCGCAGCTTGAGCAACTTGGCGCTGGTCGATACGCGTTCTCGGTGGTCATGATGTCGCCTCTGCGGGAGGAAGCGCTGGCTGGCGCATATCGTTCCCTTCCTTCACTGCAAAGTGTGCGGAGTTCCTTGGACGCACGAGCCATTGATCCGCGTCAATCGATCGACACCGCGATGCGGCGGCTCGTAGCCTCCGATAACAGCCATTCTCGGAGGTAATCCGATGTCCGCTAAACCCCCGATCTCGGACCTAACTCGCACATCGATCGATGTCGCAGAAGGGCCGATACTGTTGCAAAAGTCCTTTTGCATCGTTGATCAGAAAATTTCTGGGCCATAGGCGCGTTTTTCGTGTAAGGATGCGGGGGGTCACATGATCTCGCGCCCAACTCATCAGTGACTTCGGTAATCTGGCTCGAGTCGCTTTTAGTAGCGACTTTCGCGTGTGTAAGTTTCAGCCCGGAAAATCACCGTTTAGGTTTAAGGGACTTTTGCAACACTATCGGCCATCATCCGACATGCGAACCCTATTCACTCTGGTAGCCCGACGTGCCGTAGGACGTCGCCAATCGGGTTCCAGTCGCGCGGCAATGTTGACGCCGTCGCCGAAAATATCTCCCTCCTCGACAATGATATCGCCGACGTGAATGCCGATACGGATTTCAATACGCTGGTCGGGCCGTTCTAGGTCAAGCACTTTCAGACTGTCCGCCAGTAGTTGACGTCACTCGCGCTACTTGCGCTTCTCTCGGCCTTGCGCTTACACCGTTCAGGGTGATCGCGTAGTCGAGCAGTGGTAGACGGTCCGATAAGAGCTCGTTGAGTTCATCAAACTGATCTCCCTCAAAGATGCATTCGGCCTCTGCAAGCATACGCTCGAAATGAGAAACGCCCCATGTGTTTCGCCCGGTGACCGCGTAAAGGTACAAAAGCGGGCAATCAATATAAGCCACGCGATCGCGATGCGTTTTAACGAGCCAGTCCATAGCTGGGTTGTCTTCATCGCGTGGTAGCGACCGATAGACGGGCATGCAGCCCCGCCGGGCCGCTATGGATCCTTCCCAGCACTTACGCCTTGAAATCGCCGCAACCTTCCGCTGCGGCCACCAGATGAGCAAGCGCGAGAGGAACACCGCGACGGCACCAGTCTCGCGCAGCACTTGAACGGCCATATCAAGCCGCCGCGGGTCCGAGAGGTCATCATCATCCCAACAGGCAAGTATCGCACCGCTCGCGCGGGCTGTCGCGAGATTCCGATGATCACCAAGTGTCAAGCCGGGTGGGGCGACGAAGACTGTAACATTCAAAACGTCTTGTGAAGAAATGAAAGCTCGGACCTTTTCGCCGGCTTCAGGTTCAGCCACCACCACGACGAGTTCTCGATGAGCATATGTCTGCCGCCGGTAGCAGGCCACAGAATATCTCATCAGCTCGATATTGCCGCGCGTCGTCATCAGGCAAGAGACAATGGGATTTTCCCGCATTACCAGGCGAGAAGACCCAGAGATAGGTTCGTGCATCTCACAATTGATTGATGAAATGTCGGAGCACAGCCTAACGCCAACGCTTTGCAATTCGGACAGCACACTCATTGTTCCTACCCGATCACGGGGCCATGCCCCCGCCATTGATACCCTCTTTGTGATTTACGCGAGCCCTGTTTTTGCCTCAAGGGGATCGATGTCGCGTCTCGCGTCGTGGCATCACAGCAAAATTGGCCGTTCAACTTCCGAGTTGGGTCATTCACGACACATTCACGGTGTCAGCGCGACTTCCGGTGTTCACCCAACATCAGACATATCGCTGCGTCGCACCAAGTGACGCTTCGGGCCGATTTTGTTGCAGAAGTCAGTTGATGTTTGCCGCGGACCATGATTCACCGGCGATGAGGTAATCGAGGACGGAGGCGGACGATGATGGGGCAGCTCAATCGGGACCAAGAGCAGCTTTTTTATTCATTTCGCCTCGACGAGGTGGTGCCGGACGATCACCTGGTTCGCGCGATTGCAGCGGTTCTCGATCTGTCATGGGTTCATGCCGAGCTCGCGAGCTATTACCCCAAGATTGGTCGACCCTCGATTGATCCGGTTCTGATGATCCGGATGCTCGTCGTCGGCTACGTATTCGCGATCCGCTCGGAGCGGGCGCTGTGCCGTGAGGTTCAGGTCAACCTTGCCTATCGCTGGTTTTGCGGGCTCTCGATCGAGGACAAGGTCCCAGATCATTCGGCATTCTCGCGTGCGCGCAATGAGCGGTTTGGCGACAGCGCCATCTTCCGGAGCGTATTCGAGCGTGTTGTGGGCGCGTGCATCGGGGCTGGTCTAGTCGGCGGCGAAGGTTTTGCGGTGGATGCCAGTCTGATTGCTGCCGACGCCAACAAGCGGCGATCGATCCCTGGATCGGAGTGGAACAAAGAAGTTGACGCGCAGCAGGTGAGCCGGGCCACGAAGGAGTATCTTGCTACCCTGGATGACGCGGCATTCGGTGCGGCCAGCGACGTCACTCCAAAGTTCGTCTCGCCATCCGATCCTGCGGCGCAATGGACTGGCGCGATGCGAGGAGCGGCGTTCTTCGCCTATGCCGACAACTATCTGATTGATGTGAAGTTCGGCGTGATTATGGACGTCGAGGCGTCGCGGGCCATCCGCCAGGCCGAAGTCCGCGCCTCCAAGACCATGATCGAGCGCACCGAGGAGCGCTTCGACATCAAGCCTGAGTGGCTTGCTGCCGATACGGCCTACGGTTCAGGAGCGAACCTCAACTGGCTCGTCAACGACAAGAAGATCGCGCCGCACGTACCGGTGATCGACAAGTCGAACCGCGACGATGGGACGTTCAATCGGGAAGACTTCACGTTCGACAAGGAGCGTAACGTTTACATCTGCCCCGCGGGCAAGATTCTCACGACGACAGGGAGGTTGGTCAACGATGGGGAGACGACACTGCTTTACTTCGCGAGCGTGCTCGACTGTCGTAGCTGCCTGCTCAGGGCGCGTTGCTGTCCAAAAATGCCTGCTCGTCGGATCCCGCGCAGCATCTACGAGGAGGCCCGTGACGTCGCTCGTGCGCTGGCTAAGACAAAAGCATTCGCGCAATCACGTCGTGACAGGAAGCGGGTTGAGATGCTGTTCGCACATTTAAAGCGCATCCTGCGGCTCGGACGCCTGCGATTACGTGGGCCGCGCGGTGCCCAGTTCGAGTTCACGCTGGCGGCGATCGCCCAGAACCTTCGCAGGCTCGCAAAGCTGGTCGCACGGCCTCCGCCAATAGCGCCAGTCCCGTGCGTTGCGTGAGCTTGGCATCCGGTTCGTAGCGTCCTTCTTGAGTTCAGAGCCGTCAGTTGCGCAGCGTAAATGCCGCGTTCTAACCCGCAGTAGGACGAGAAATACTACTCTTCCGATCCGTGCCAGACCGCCAGCGACTTTCACAACAAAATCGGCCAACAAGCGACATTTCGCAATGCAGTAAGATTGCGAGCTTTTTGGCCATCGGGATCATCGTGTCGGACAGTCACAGACCTGCTGACTGGGGCGTGCTATGTTCGCAGTGATCCAGTGCGCGTGACCCCCAATGGAGGGTCCGATGGCAATCGACATCGCAAGGCGGAAATTCATTGCTGCGCTTGGCGGCTCGGCGGTCGCGTGGCCGCTCGTGGTGCGCGCGCAGCAGCCGGCAATGCCGGTGGTCGGGTTCCTCCACGCCGCAGCGCTCAACGGCTTTAAATCCGAGGTGGCCGCGTTCCGTCAGGGCTTGAAGGAAACCGGTTATGTCGAAGGCGAGAACGTCGCGATCGAATATCGCTGGGCCGAGAACGAGCCCGATCGGCTGCCCGTGATGGCGGCCGATCTCGTTCGCAGGCGCGTCAATGTGATCGTCGCGGTAAGCGCACCCGCGGCTGTGGTTGCGGCCAAGGCGACCACGATGATTCCCATCGTGTTCGTTGTTCCCGAAGACCCGGTCAGGCTTGGTCTGGTCACGAGCCTCTCCCGGCCGGGCGGCAACATGACCGGGGTCAATATCTTCGTGGCCGAGTTGGCTGCCAAGCGGCTGGAACTCCTGCACACGCTGGTGCCGACAGCCACGCGAGTGGCTGCGCTGCTCAATCCGGCGGAACCGACGATTTTCGCCGCCAACCTGCGGGACGTAGAAGCCGCCGCCGGCGCCATGGGACTGCAACTCCGGGTTCTCAAGGCCAGCAGCATTGCCGACATTGACGCCGCCTTCGCCACGTTTGCAAACGAGCGGCCTGACGCGCTCTTCATCAGCAGCGGCCCGTTCTTCATTAACCGGAGCGTCCAATTGGCTCAGCTCGCAGCGCGCTACGCTGTCCCCGCGATCTATGACTTGCGTCCCTATCCCGAAGTCGGAGGGTTGATGAGCTACGGAACCGACATTGCGGGCATGTATCTACAAGTCGGCGTCTATACGGGCCGCATCCTCAAGGGCGCCAGCCCCGCTGACCTACCGGTCGTGCAGTCGACCAAGTTCGAGTTTGTCATCAACCTCAAGACCGCAAAGGCGCTCGGCCTAAGCGTGCCGCCGACGCTACTCGCCATCGCCGACAAGGTGATCGAGTAAGCACGTCGCGACGTTTGTTGCAGTGCAAATTGACAACCGCCGGGATGACCGCAATGGGTCTTGGCTGTGTAAAAACGCAACGACGCGCGACGGCGATAGAATAAATGATGCGCCAAGTCGCGGTGTGATTCACGAAAATTCCCAAGCGTGGCCGATTTCAATTGGTGTGAGAAAAATCATTCTCGTCGCTTCTCAATTTTTTGAGTTTTTACACAGCCTAGGTCATTCACGTCATATCAGGCGCGCGGCAGCTACTTCCGGTGTTCACCCAACATCAGACATATCGCTGCGGCGCACTTAGTGACGAAACGGGTAGAGTCGAGATGTGGCGCGGTGGCTGTAGGTCGAACATATCTGTTGCCGCCTCTTTCGTCTGGCGGTGCCTTAGTGGTTCAACCGTGACTCCGTTTCCACATCCACCGGGTCACCGGAGGCGGTCACCCGCCTCCGGTTCCCACAGAACGTGGCGTGCGGATTTACCGCACCACGCTCTTCGGCATTTGTTTCACAGTACTGCGAGCGCCTGCAGCTTCCCGTAAGGGAGGTGCAGTTTAGGTCGCAGCAACGGTGTCCGTTCTTTGATCTGGTTAAATGCGTCCCAGGTTAGGCCTCGGCCTGCCCAGCTGCGGCTGCACAGCATCTTGCGCCAGTAACGCTGCACGGCCCGGTATACCTTGAACAGCGCCCGGATATTTCCGGCGACGCCGTAATAGGCATAGTGGCCGCGTAGGACGGCATTTACTTCGCCGACCTGGTCGCTGATCGTATGATGGCGTATTTCCCGCATCAGCTCCTGCAGAGACATAAGGCTGCGCCGCAGACGAGATTTCTCAGTGCGCATCCCAACCTTGAAGTTGCCTTTTCGGTTTTGCGTGCAATACAACGTTAGACCCAGAAAATAGATCGCTTCCGGGCGGTTCCTACCGCGTTTGCCCGCGTGTCGCTGCGCGAACCGACCAAACTCAACCAACTTGGTCTTGGTCGGCTCCAGAGTGAGGCCAAATTTCCCCAACCGTAGACGCAGGGCGTCCTGCACGCGGAGGGCATCCGATCGATATTGGAAGCAGATCACAAAGTCATCGATGTAGCGCACCAATTGGGCTTCGCCCCGCAACCGAACCTTGACGACGCGCTCGAACCAGAGGTCGAGCACGTAATGGAGGTACAAGTTGCTCAACAGCACGCTGATCGATCCACCTTGCGGGGTTCCCTGCTCGCTCGGATGGACCGCTCCATCTTCCAGCACGCCCGCTTTCAACCAGCGCCGGATCAAGCTGATCAGGCGCGGATCGCCAACTCGATGTTCCACGAACCGAAGCACCCACTCGTGGTCGAGACTTCCGAAGAAGTTCTTCAAATCCGCCTCCAGCACCCAGCCCGTCTTGCCGCCGGCGATGACCTCAATGAGGGTCGCTAGAGCATGGTGGGCGCCGCGCTTTGGTCTGCCGCCGAACGAGCAGGCCAAGAAGTCCTGTTCGTAGATGGCGGACAGCACCTCAGCCGTGCTGCGCTGGAGCGCCCGGTCAGAGACAGTCGGGACGCCAAGCGGGCGCTTCTCCATCTTGCCGGGCTTGGGGATATAGACTCGCCGAATGTTCGGCGCTCGATACCCTTGGCGGTGAATGGATTGGAGCATTGGCTCTATCCATATTTCAAAGCTTTCCTTGGTCGCCTCCACCGTCTGTCCATCCACCCCGGCGGCAGAACGCTTCGGAATCTGTGACAAATTCTTCTGCACCAAGTCGCGCGTGATGTGATGGGCCAGCGAGGTGAAGCGGAGCTTTGGTTCACATCGAGCTTTCACTGCTATCTGTTCAAGTTTCGTTTCCATGGTCAGCTGATCTTCTCTTTGCATAGAAGGCCGTGTCTCCCGTTGAATGGAGCCCATGTCGCCCAAGAACAATTCAACTACCGCTGACTGCTTCCCCATGTGGCCGGCTCTCCCGGCCTCGGAGTACTATCAGTCAGTCTGACTTCCATCCGATCTTCAGACCCTTCTCGCCTCCTCGGCTTGGCAGGTCCTACAGGCTTGCACCTGAACCGGATGGATCTCCCTTGTTCACGTCGATCCCTTTGGTTGCATGCTGGCGGTTCGAACCCCGGGAGCATCCCAGACCGCTCGCTCTAGCGCGGCCTGCGTTCCTGCCTTCCCCTTTGAGCGACAGGGTCGGCTGTTCCGATCACGTTCGATTTCGGGGCTATTTTCCCGTTCACTGCTGTTCCGGCCTGCAACCTCCCTGTCTACGCTTCGCAGCGACCGTTACCGGACGCCACGCAAGACTTGGTACGCGGCTGCTCGCTAGGCTTTGCCGCGGCCGCCATCTCAGGCGACTGAGTTCGACGCGCTTGCAAGGCGCAACGCTCATCGAACCGGACAGGCAGATTTCCCGCATCCGGCTCTCGGACAAGACCTCACGCCTTAAGCTTTCGCGTGCGACGCCATCTGCAGTTTCTGAACACTTTTCGGAGTTGATAGGTTGCCCAATCTCCATGTCCTTCACCACGTACTGCGTCGGCGTGCGAACCCGCGATGGCGGTGAATATACCTGTCCCGGTTGCGGGGCCGTCTACAGAGTGACGGTCTTTACCAGCCCATTCAAGGACACGGGCCATGAAGATTGTGAAGTCTGCAGCTTGCGCATTAAAAGCTGGAACAAAGCAACTGCATGGTGGTCCTACGAGCTGACCAAGCGGCCAGCGGGCAGGTGATCTATGAATTGGCCAAGACACCCCCGCGACCTGAACCAATGGGCGAAGCACATGGTCGATTTGGGGACCGGCGCGGCGATCACAAGCCTGATTCCCGCATTGTCGCGCAGTAGAAAGTCGCCGTCGCCCAAGCTAGCGGGGCCAATGTAACGACCCTCCCCGGCAAAAAAGCGACGACGGTTTCTGAACAGTTTTGGTGGCTGACACCATTTATTTCTTTCCTGAGCCTAATGGCTTTTCTTGTCCTTTGCTGCATCACGCGCCATCTCGCTCAATAGCTTTTGCGCTAACAAAACCTGTGCATCATGATCGATGCGCGCGCCCATATCGGTATAGGGGGCACTCTTATAGCCGTATACGGAAGAAACATGGATTGCCCAGCCATCCGTTACGTAGGAGCCCTCTATCTGTTTCTTTAGAGATTCGTCGAGGAAAGAGATTTGGTCGGTCGGCATGTGTGCACTCCTCTCTGTTGGTGTTGTTGTATCCCAATCTCAGCGCCTACAAAAGTGCAAAATGGCCGGTCCTTCTTGATGCTGAGCGGCGATCTTGTTGCGCCACAACAAAATGGAATGCTCGACATCCGTTTGGAGTCAATTATTACCGAAATCCGATGTCCGCGCTATGTCCGATCATCTCCCCATCGCTGAGACGAGGCAAAATCAACCGTCGAAGCGGGCCACAAGCTGACATCACTGAGCGCCCCCGGGCGGCGGATTGACGGAAGATCGCTGTCTTTTGCGGAAGCCGTAATCAGATCAGTGGATTTGGTCAGCCGCCTTACTCTGCGTAGCTTCGTCTACCTTGTTGCCGTTTACGTCCTCGATCCAAACCTCCGCCCCTTGGCTCCGCCATTGACCCGCTTTGAAAATGGCGTTGCCGAGATCATCGGAAAGTACTTCGGCGATGTATTTTTCGCCCTTAATTTTGATTTTCCAAATCATATGAGATCACCTTTGGTCTACTGGAGCCTACGGTCGCTTGCGCCGCGCCGTTCATTGAGTTCCTGTAGAAGTTTCCAACCGGCTATTACGGTGTGTTAGGTCGCGATGGTGTTTGCGGCGTTTGCCTCGTGCGATTCCTTATCGCGCGTTCGAGCTGAGACAGCATGCCATCGAATATGTGACCCGCGTCTCCGCTGGCATCTTGGTGCGGCATTTCTCGATACATGCTCAAAAGCGCATCGCGATATTCTTCGAATGAAACCGCGCCTTTCTTGTCGAGCGCATTAGCTAGCGCGAGTATAGCCGCGATAATTGCGGTGATGGCCTCGGTGCCAACACTTTGAGATTCTGACATTTGTTTGCTCCTCTCTAACCCACGAGTTTCTGTAAGATCATGGTCGATTGCGTTGCAAGTCCGTTGATGGTCCCAATCCATTTTGGATCAACGGCAAGTCTCAAATCGCACTTAGGAACGGCCCCGCAATCCCTGCTTTGTCAAGTTGGCAGACCGGCAAATGAATAGCCTCAGATGTCCACTGCCCGCCCGGGCGCATCTTCCTTTCCCCTCTCCCGATGGCCGGGGCTCCTAAATCAGGAGATAGTCGCACCAAAACAAAAGGCCCCCCCGAAGGCGGGGCCAAGTCAGACAGATGAATATCCAGGGTCGGGACTCCACCGCCCCAGACAGTGCAAGTTCAATTCGGCTTTGTGGCTGATTTGCAATGCGCTGATCATGAAACGAGACGCGGCCGTTCATTCGGGTTCGCGCCTGCGTTCCCATCCGCTGTCCGTTCTTACCAGGCTCTCACCTTTTACCCAGCGCTCACCTATGGGGTCGATGGTGATAGAATCGACAGGACCAATTTTAGGATTATCGGTGTCGGCAATCGCGGCCTTTCTGGCATCGTCTACCGTATCAAAGTCGCCTGTGTACGTAGCAAGCAAGGCCGGCATAATGCCTGGGGCGCGCGGTTTGGCAAAATAGCCGATGCTGAATTTCATGCCCGCAAGATAAAGCGGCAACCGCCGATCAGCAACGGCCGCCTAAAGGCGCAGCGCCACTTCCATGCACCGGACAAAAAAGAAGGCCCCGGTGAATGCCGGGGCCAGGGTTCTGCCGTGTGCTCGCGCCTAGCTCAGGCTGGCGTCTGCCCAGACGCGGGGAGGAAAATCTATTCGTCACCCGGTCGATGCCGGAGTTGGGTCATGCGCGTCACTTCAAGCGCGCGGCAGCTACTTCCGGTGTTCACCCAACATCAGACATATCGCTGCGTCGCACGAAGTGACGAAACGGGCCACAAGGAAACTCACGCACTGCAACAAAATCCGGCAAAATTTAACGAAAGCTACTACGCTAGGCAGCACGCTCTACCCGTACATCGATTTCACTGCGGAGCATTAGGAAATCAATCGGCTTGGTCAGAAGCGCCTCGGCGCCGCCCTCCAGCGCCTTGCGCTTGGTCGCCGCATCGCCGTAGGCGGTTATCATGATGATTGGAACGTCGGGTCGTAAGGCTTTGGCTTTCGGCAGCAGTTCAAGACCGCTCATCTCCGGCATATTGATGTCTGACAGGATGAGGATGAGTGAACGGTCGCCGGCATCGGCAATGCGTTGAAGGGCCATAGGGGCAGATTGGGCAAACTCCATCGTGAAGCGGTCAGCACGCAGGTCCCGGCGGAATTGCTGCCGAAACAGCACCTCAACGTCAGGCTCGTCATCGACCACGAGAATAAGAAGGTTCATACCCGTCCTCCTGATCCGGCAACCGTTTCTGCGGTCCGAGGGGGAAGAATCCTGAGTTCCGTGCGGCTCATTGGAGTGTCTTCAAAATTGTGAATGACTGCTGTGTCCTGCGTCACACCCAATTCTTCCGCAGGCGGGCATCCGCCGGCTTTAGCGAAGGCCCATCGCGCGCGGCAGAACGATCCGAAATTCGGTGAACTCACCGGGATTGGTATCGACCTCTATAGACCCGCCATGTTGCTTGACGATGATGTCGTGGCTGATGGAAAGGCCCAGACCGGTCCCTTCACCGGCGGGCTTTGTCGTAAAGAACGGGTTGAACAGCTTCTCTTTCACTTCGGAGGGTATGCCGGTGCCGTTGTCGCGAATCCTGATTTCGACGCGGTCGCCGAGGTTCTTGGTCGCGGCGGTGACGGTAGGTTCGTAGTCGCCGCCATTCGCTTCGGTTTTGCGCTTTGTGGCTGCGTAGAACCCGTTTGAGATCAGGTTGAGTAGCGCCCGCGTAATTTCCTGGGGGAAGACATCGGCCTGGCCTGCCGCCGGATCGAAGGACCTCTCCAGAGTGATTTCAAAGCCCTGCTTCTCGGCCCGCGCCCCGTGATAGGCGAGATTGAGGCTCTCTGCTGCCCTACGGAACCAGCATAAACACTATCTGCGCTATAAGCAGACTTGGCCGCGAGGAAGCTCGCAGCAATTAAAACAGCACATTGTAGGAATTTCGACATTGCCTAGCCTCCGGCAACTAAGCATCGGACGTGCGAACAGTTTGTCCTCAATAGGGACTATAATCCCTGGAGACTATATGCCGGATCGTATGCCATTCTGCAAATGCGGAACTGGCCAGCGATACTCGGGAGGAACGTTCGTCGGCTGCGTCAGCAACGCGCGATGACTCAGGAGCAGCTTGCATTCGACGCTGAGATTGATCTGACGTATCTTGGGGGCATTGAGAGAGGCAAGAGGAACCCCAGCCTACTTGTGATGGCGAGGATTGCTGAGGCGCTTTCAGTATCGCTGCCGAAGCTCTTGAGCGAGTAAAACGCACGGAAAGAAAAGACGGAGGCATTAGGCGACATCCTCCAGAATGCGTGCTGAGGGACGCTGGATCGATAAATGTCTCCAGGGCCATACCCTCCGGGGCCACTACATGTACCGCGACCGCGTTCTATGGGCGAAGGTGCGGCATCGAATTCTGGTGGATGGCGTTCCCATTCATCAGATGGCTCGCGTGATCGGTATGAGCCGAAAGACCATCCGTAAAATGTTGGCGAACCACCTTCCCAAACCGTATGGACCGCGCGCTCCCAAATGCCCTCAAAGGACAGCTATTTACAGCCAGCAAAGCAGCGTCGTCCGTAAGCGAAGCGGACCACTGGAGGCCAAGGAAGTTGCCTTCGAGTGGATGCGAGCCGTTCTTCAGCGGGAGATCGGTATAAGTGCACTACGACATGACGTTGGCGATTTACCTGAACTTCAAGAATTGACACGACGGTTGTATGAAGGCCGATTATCTGAACGTAACCGATCCTTGGTCATACTGGCGAACCGTCACGGCGTGCGCAGCAGCCTTGCCTGCCGTTTTCTCGCAATCAACCGCAAGACTGCCCGCAAATACATTAGGAAGTTTGCACACGCTGGCGCCTCGGGGCTATTCGCGCCCCAAACAAAATCCAATCGGAAGTTCGATGATGAAGCAATCAAAAGCGCGGTCTTTAAGCTCCTGCACGAGCCACCGTCCAACTACGGTATAAACCGAACGACCTGGACGATGTCCCACCTCTCACGCATTTTGCGAGAGACGAGCCGCCCCGTAAGTGCTGGAGTGATCCGCAAGATCACTAAAACGGCCGGATACCGCTGGCGCAAGGCGCGTATTGTGGCCTGCACCCGGTTCCGAAGACACCGAGTTAGGTGTTTTTATGGGACCGGAGGTGAGTCATGGAGAGACGAAGGTTTACGCGGGAGTTCAAGCTTGAGGCTGTGCGGCTAATCAGGGATCGCGGGGTCTCGTACGCGCGGGCATCGCAAGACCTGAAGGTGCATCCGACGCAGCTGCGCAATTGGGTGAAGGCATTTGCGGACGATCCGCAGCATGCGTTCCCTGGCCAAGGTCAGATGAAGCCCGAACAGCTGGAGATCGCGCGGCTCAAGCGCGAGGTGATCAAGCTGAAGGCCGAGCGCGACATACTAAAAAACTATCCCGGGCCGTTGCCCGCCTGCGCGGGGCAAAAACAGCCAGTGCTATCCTTGTCGGCTTGGAGGGTAGCGGCCGTCAGCTTATTGGAGGCACAGTCCCCGTTAAAAAACGTGGTCCATGGGCGCATGCGAACTTGAGAGTGGTGACGTCGCCCTCAGGCGACGATCCCGATTAGGAAAATGACGATTGGCATAGCCCAGACCCTCCTGTCGACAATTAGAAGGAGGATTTTCCATGCCCAAGACGATCACCGGGGGCCGCCCGGAATTGAGGCCGGTCAACGCCGGCGCGGCCGCCATAGACATCGGATCAAAAATGCACATGGCTGCGGTCGACCCAACTTGCACTGATACGCCGGTGCGTGCGTTTGGCACATTTACACATGATCTGCACGATCTGGCGGAGTGGTTCAAAGCGTGTGGCGTGACCAGTGTGGCGATGGAATCTACGGGGGTCTATTGGATCCCCGCCTACGAGATTCTTGAGCAGCACGGGTTCGAGGTCATTCTGGTCAATGCGCGTTACGCCAAGAACGTGCCTGGGCGCAAAACAGATGTCAGCGATGCCGCCTGGCTGCGCCAGCTCCATTCCTACGGTCTGTTGCGCGGTAGCTTCCGCCCTGATGCCGAGATCGCAACGCTGCGCGCCTATCTGCGTCAGCGGGAGCGGCTCGTGGAATACGCAGCCGCCCACATCCAGCACATGCAAAAGGCCCTTATGGAGATGAATCTGCAACTTCATCACGTCGTCTCCGATATTACCGGCGCGACCGGGATGCGGATTATCCGAGCGATTGTCGCGGGCGAGCGCAATCCCGACGTGTTGGCGACCTACCGCGATGTGCGTTGCCATTCCTCCACCGAGACGATCCGCGCTGCTCTGGTGGGCAACAATCGGGAAGAACATGTCTTCGCGCTTACCCAGTCGCTGGAACTCTACGACACCTACCAGGCCAAGATGCTCGACTGCGATCGCAAACTGGAATCCTTGATGTCGGCGCTGAGTGACAAAGCGGCCAAGCCGATCGGCAAATTATCGAGACCGCGGGTGAAGACCAAGCAGGTCAACACACCCTCGTTTGACGTCAGGGCTGCGCTATACGGCGTTATTGGCGTCGACTTGACTGAGATCCATGGCTTGGGTCCGTCACTTGCATTGAAGCTCGTCGGCGAGTGCGGCACGGATCTGAGGGCATGGCCGACCGCCAAGCACTTCACATCCTGGCTGTGCCTCGCACCGGGCAACAAAATCTCTGGTGGCAAGGTGCTCTCTTCGCGCACGCGGAGATCATCCAGCCGGGCGGCTGCGCTGCTGCGGCTTGCGGCCACGACCATCGGGCGGAGCGACACGGCGCTCGGAGCATTTTATCGTCGACTATCCTCTCGCGCAGGCAAAGCAAAGGCTGTGACTGCGACCGCCCGCAAAATTGCGGTTCTGTTCTACAATACCCTCAGGCATGGCATGACCTATAGGGATCCGGGTGCCGACCGTTATGAGGAACAATACCGCAGCCGTGTCCTCGCCAATCTGAAGCGGCGCGCCAAGTCGCTGGGCTTTGTTGTGCTACCTGTTCCATCGCGATGTTGAGGTGGCTGTTTCTTAGGAAAGCCGCGGCCTACTTCGCGAAGGAATCGACGTGAAGTTTGCATTCATCGCGAAGCACCGGGGGATCTGGCCGGCGGATTGGTTGTGCGGGGCGCTCGGTGTCTCGCGGGGTGGGTTCTATGCCTGGCTGAAACGACCGCGCAGTCAGCGCAGCAGGAGCAATGAAGAGTTCGGCGCGAAGGTTCGCGCCAGCTTCATTGCCAGCGATCGAACCTACGGCGCCAGGCGGGTGTGGCATGACATGCTGGCGGAAGGAATCCCATGCGGTCTGCATCGGATCGAACGATTGATGCGATTACAGGCTCTCAAAGCCCGTCCGCGCCGGCGGCGACTGCCGCCCGATCTGGGTGAGCGGCAGGTCGTCGCCGTCGCTCCTAACGTGCTCGACCGCACCTTCGATGCGCCTGCTCCGAACCGCAAATGGATCGCCGACTTCACGTATATGTGGACGGCGGAAGGTTGGCTCTATGTGGCGGTCGTCATCGATCTGTTCTCGCGCCGCGTGGTCGGCTGGTCGATGAGTGCAGCGATGACGGCACAGCTTGTCACCGATGCCCTGGTGATGGCGATCTGGCGGCGAGGCAAGCCTGACGCGCTGCTGCATCACTCCGATCGTGGCAGCCAATACACCAGCGAGCAGTTCCAGAAGCTGATGGCCGATCACGGCATCATCTGCTCGATGAGCCGCGCAGGCAACGTCTGGGACAACGCGGCGATGGAGAGCTTCTTCTCGTCGCTGAAGACCGAACGCACTGCTCGTAAAACCTATCGGACACGCGACGAGGCTAAGGCTGACGTGTTCGATTACATCGAATGCTTCTACAACGAGAAGCGCAGGCACTCGACTATCGGCTACCTAAGCCCAGTGGAGTTCGAAATCCGGACGAAACTAGCTTAGGAGGGTGTCAACCAAACCGGGTGCAGGCCAGACTATCGGCTACCTGAGCCCAGCGGAGTTCGAAAACCGAATGAAACTAGCTTAGGATGCTGTCAACCGAACCGGGTGCAGGCCAAAGCAACAACGGAAGTTGTGGTAACAACAATATTTACGACGATGCCATTGTGGATTATGCCGTTGCTCGGCCCAATAATCTTTCGAACAACGGTTAGTTTCTCCGAGCATTTGGTAAGCACTATTAGTAACGGGGAGTTATTCGTAAGCCCCATGCTTTCATTACCTCCAGACCATCTGGCAGGAGGGCATTAGGCACCCAAAGATATAGGTGAGCCGTTTCAGCTAAAATGGCCTGCTTTCTGGTGCCGCGCCAATCACCTGGAAAGATATTTTCGCTATGGTCAATCGAAATTCCTGGATGCTGTGAGGCGTACTCCAACGCGTTGCGTATGCGAAAGAGCATGCTGTCAGACAATGCGCCGCCAGCGAGAATGCTGTCGAGCGTTCGACGGCTCATACCAAGGCGCTCTGCCGCCCTAGCTCGGCTAAGTTTCGTCTCGGCTACGTATTCTGCAAGCCGCTCAGGAAGCTTTAGTGGAGTATAGAGCTTTTTCCCACGTTCACGGCTTTCGCGAACGTCGGCTTCATGGATAACTTCATGAAGCGCATCCAATACGTCTCGTTCGGTAGTCGGCATGACCCCCTCCGGGATTACAGCGCGCGAGCGAGGACTTCTTCCGATTTGGGCTCTAACTTATCTCCGTTCCAGTCAGGCAACGTCCATTGAAGGTGGTGTAAGCGGGTGGTATCAATGCCGCGGCAGGGTTGAGGCACTTATTCAGATTTGACGGGCTTTTCATTGACGCCCTGGTTTCCCGTAGGGCGCGCCAATGAGATCGATAACCGGCCGCAGGTGTTCCTCTTTCTCGGCCCCGGCCTTTTCGGTCGCGGGTATGGGGTTTGACGTATGGCCGACGCTCGCTTGAGCAGGCAATTTTGGGGTTGAGAGCCGCGCTGCAACGTAAGCGAAAAAGATTGTAACCGCCGACAGGCGTTCGCTAATCTTCGCAGGAGGCGTCCAAGCCAATACCGTCGGGAAGGCGGAACCTTCCGCCACTTCGGGTATTCTGCGCCTGCATCATCCGAATTCGGCACGAGGGGCTGATGTCGGTATTGGACGATTTCGTGAGAATCCGACGATTGAGGAATCGTGCGGCAGAATTCCGCCAACTGGCCGAGACTGACCTCGCTCCTGACGTTCGCGACCGCTACCTGACGATTGCGCAGCACTACGACGCACTGGCCGACGCTGAGCAGCGATCCGAACAGGCGAAAGTCGCAGAGCATCTTGAGAGACTGAGATTGAATAGGGAGCTCAGCGCAAAGCCGCAGAGCTGAGGCGCGGCGCGTGGCGGCAAACGTGGCCACGCTGATCGTGGAGCTTTAAGAAGCTATGCTGGATGGGCGCCGGGCAGACCGGTAAGCGGCAGATCGAGGAAACCTATGGACACGCGCATTGAAGCCTTCCTGAAAGGCGTCCTGGCGCTGGGGAGCGAAAATTATAACATGGTCCGGGAGGGCGTGCCTCGTCACCTCGCACTGTGCGAGAAGCAGTTTCGCGACGCCGAGACGGACGAGCTCATGAAGGACAATGCGGCTCAGCTGTGCCGGGCGCTGTGCCGGGCGCGCGTGGTCGGGGAGATACGGAGGCACAGCAGAACGCTAACGGCGGCGCATTTGCGACTCGTGCTGAGCATTATCGATGAGCCGGCGCGCTTTCCGTTGCAGATTTAGCGGCGGCAGGATGGACAACGCCCCAAAGCGCCCGCCACTTCCCGCCACCGTTGTCTATCGAGGAACACTCGAAGATTTTAACGTCTGCGACGGCTCGCCCGACGAAATGGGATAGCGAAATGATCAATTCCATTGCCGTCCTCGTGCTGGATGATTCTCAAACCGAACAATCCATTATTGTGAAGCATCTCAATAATCTTGGCTTTTCCGACGTCGACGTGGCGGAAGACGGTCTCTACGCGCTCGAGCACCTTCGTCGGAAGCAATATGGGCTTCTCATTTCAGGCATAAAAATGCCCGTTATCATGTTCACGGCAAAATCGAGCCGAAGCACCTCTTGGCTTGCGGGCGCAATTGCTTACGTTCCCAAACCGTTCACTGAAGCCGATTTCGAAAAAGCCCTCAAAAAAGTTCTCGGCAGTTCCTAGGAAACGCTAAAAGCTTTCGGCATCCCAACTTTGCGGATGACCGCATCAAAGCGACGAGATACTGCTTCACGTCCAGTCTAGGCAAACCTCCACAATGTCCGATGCCCTCAAACTCCTCACCACCCGGCGCTCATTCAAGGCCACCGAACTCGCCGGCCCCGCCCCATCGCCTGCGGAACTCGACACGCTTTTGACGATTGCATCGCGGGTGCCGGATCATGGCAAGCTCACGCCGTGGCGTTTCATCGTGTTCGAAGGCGAGGCGCGGCAGAGAGCCGGCGCCGTCATCGCGCGGGCATTCCGCGCCAAATATCCGGACGCAAAACCTGAACATGTCGAGGCCGAGCGCCAACGTCTGATGCGCGCGCCGCTGGTCGTGGCTGTGGTCAGCCGCGCCGCTGCCCACGCGAAAATTCCGGAATGGGAACAAGTGCTCTCGGCCGGCGCCGCCGCCATGAGCCTCGTCCTCGCCGCCCATGCGCTCGGTTATGGCGCAAACTGGATTACAGAGTGGTACGCTTATGATCGGGGTGTGCTCGATGCCCTTGGTCTCGCACCGCACGAGCGCATTGCCGGTTTCATTCACATCGGCACGCCGCCGGGCCCGCCCGAGGATCGGCCGCGACCACCGCTCAGTGAGATTGCCACGCGCTTCCCGGCTTAGCCCTGCAGAGTATGCGCAAAGGGTTTCAGCACGCGCCCGGATCGGTGGTGTTCCCGGCCGCATGGGTCAAACCTCATTCAAATGCGTCGGTTCCCATAAATGCGTCGGTTGCCACATCTGACACCACGTCTGATGCAGCGCACAATTCATCGCACCGTTGCATCGCCACCGGAAATTTACCGCGCATCATTCACTGCGCCGGCCAACATCCGTCACGGCGGCGCCACAGAGTGCCTTTAGCGTTCCCCGTGGGCGGAGAGGGTTTGGTTCAGGGAGGAAGAATCATGGCTCTGCAAACCGAGACGGCGGCACACGTGCGCTTGACCACCTACAGCAAGAACAATTGCCCGCAATGCAGCGAGTGGCTGCTCGCTCCCGACTGGTCCGAATATCTCAACGCCCGCTGCGTGCGCCACACTTGGTCGTGCGAAGCCTGCGGCTATCAATTCGAAACCGCGGTATTTTTCGCCGAAGCGGCATGATCAGTCGACGCGCGGCGGATAAGCGTGTCGCCGTCCATTGAAATCCTCGACCGTTGAATAGTCCGCGCTCAGATAATTCGGGCCGACCGGCGATTTGCCGAAGCCACCGGGAATGTCGAGCACATAAGCCGGCTGGCACAGGCCCGAATACCGTCCGTGCAGCGCGCGCATCACGTTTTGGCCTTGCGCGATCGAGGTGCGTAAATGCGCCGTTCCCGGCGCCAGATCGGCGTGATGCAGGTAATACGGCTTTATCCGGCACTCGACCAGCGCCCGCATCAGCGCGCCGAGCGTGTCGGCGTCGTCATTGACCCCGCGCAACAGCACCGATTGGCTCAGCACCGGCAGGCCGGCGTCGATGAACCGCCCACAAGCCGCGCGCGCCTCGGCGGTCAGCTCGCGCGGATGATTGACGTGCACAACGACGAACGCCGCTTTGTCGCCGCGCAACGCCCGCACCAGTGCCGGCGAGACCCGCTCGGGCGCCGCGACCGGCAGGCGCGTATGCACGCGGAGCACTTTGACATGGTCGATCGCGGCAAGTTGCGCGGTGACGTCCTTGAGCCGCCGCGGCGACAGTAACAGCGGATCGCCGCCGGTCAGGATCACCTCCCAGATTTGGCAGTTGCGCCGGATGTAATCGAGTGCGGTGGCGAGCGCTGCGCGCGACAGTCCCCCCCTGCCCGGCCCGACGGTCTCGCGGCGGAAACAGAAGCGGCAATAAACCGCGCAGGCATTGACGAGCTTGAGCAAGACGCGGTCCGGATAACGGTGAACGATGCCTTCGACCGGGCTGTGCGCGTCGTCCCCGATCGGATCGGTCATTTCCACGGCTTGCGAATCCAGTTCGCGCAGATCGGGAACGAATTGCCGCGCGATTGGATCGTGCGGATCGGATGGGTCGATCAAGCGGGCAACCGCCGGCGTGATCGCAACCGCATAGCGCGCGGCAATGCGTTCCACCGCCGCGAGCCGGTCGTCGCGGGGTGCGAATTCCACAGCGGCGAGGTCGGCCGGCGTGTGAAAGGTTTTGGTAGCAGTCATCCCGGTCACTCCTGAATTGGCGTCCATAAAACCTGGTCGATGCGGGAGGCTCCGGTCGCCAGCATGACCAGGCGGTCGAGGCCGAGCGCGATACCGCAAGCCGGCGGCATTTGCGCCAGCGCGACCAAAAACTCTTCGTCGATCGGATAGCGCTCGCCGTAGATGCGCTCCTTCTCCGCCATTTCGCGCTCAAGCTGGCGGCGTTGCTCTGCGGCATCGTTGAGTTCGCCAAATCCGTTGGCGAGTTCGACGCCGCAGACGTAAAGCTCAAAGCGTTCGGCGACGCGCGGATCGGATGCCGGCTGCGCCAGTGCGGAGAGCGCGGCCGGATATTCGTCGAGAATAGTGGCGCGGCCGCTGCCGAGATTGCCCTCGATGCGCTCGACCAGCACGCGGCTAAAAATGTCGCCCCAACTATCGTCGTCGCCGATGCGGATGCCTGCGGTCTGCGCCGCATCGGCAAATCGCTCGCGATCCGGCTCGCCGCCCGGCAGCGTCGCCAACAGATCGATGCCGGCAAAGCGTGAAAACGCTTCGGCGACGCTGAGTCGCTCGGGCTCGGCGAAAGCATCGGCGGTACGGCCGCGAAATCTCAGCTGCCGCGTTCCCGCCGCTCGCGCTGCCGCTCGCAGAAGGGCGGCGCAATCCCCCATCAGAGTCTGATAGGGCTCGCCTGAGCGATACCATTCGATCAGCGTGTATTCGGGATGGTGCAGTGCACCGCGTTCGCGGTTGCGAAAAACTTTGGCGAATTCGACGATGCGGCGCTCGCCGGCCGCGAGAAGTTTCTTGCAGGCGAATTCGGGCGAGGTCCGCAGGTATCGGCGCGACCGCGTACCGTCGGGCGCCACGAGTGTCGTAGCGAAAGCATGCAGATGAATCTCATTGCCCGGAGAAACTTGCAGCGCAGTGGTGTCGACCTCGATAAAATCTTGCGCGGCAAACCAGGCCCGCAGCACGGCCACGATCCGCCCCCGCGCCAGCAGGATCGGCCGGCGGTCGGCGTGGGCATGGGGAGCCCAGAAGGGCGAGGAGACTGGCGGAACGTCCGGCATGTCTTTGTCTGGATGTCCTTGTCCGGAGCCAAATGAGGAAATAACTAGCGGTGAGCCCGAAGATCAGTATGTTGCAGCCGGAATCTTAGCCATCAACATTGAGGCAGCCGTGAGAGTCATCGCCAGTTCGTTGCGCAAAGGCAATATTGTCGAAATCGACGGCAAACTCGGGGTCATTATGGCCATCGAGAATATCCATCCCGGCAAAGGTACGCCGGTCACCCAGATGGACGTGCGCCGGATCGCCGACGGCGTAAAGGTTTCGCTTCGTTACAAGACCACCGACCAGGTCGAGCGCGCCTTCGTCGAGGACAATAAGCACCAATATATGTATCAGGACGGCGACGGCTTCCATTTCATGAACATGGAAAGCTATGATCAGGTCGCGCTGCCCGCCGACATCATCGGCGATCAGGCGGCCTATTTACAACCCGAAATGGAGGTGACGATCAGCCTCCACGACGGTGTTCCGGTCGCGATCGAGCTGCCGCCCAAGGCCACGCTCGAAGTGGTCGAGACCGAGCCGACGATCAAAAGCCAGACCGCCGCTTCATCGTACAAGCCAGCAGTACTCTCCAACGGCGTGCGCACCATGGTCCCGCCGTTCATCACCGCCGGCACCAAAATCGTGGTGATGACCGCCGACGGCAGCTACGTCGAGCGGGCCAAGGAATAAGGGCGTTTCGCCAATGAACCCGATCGCACCATGCGAAGAAATTCTGCAAGACCTTGACGAGGGCGCGCTGGCCGCAATAGCCCGCTGTCGTCGTCGGTATCATTTCTGAATGTTTGTTCATTGTTGCAGATGAATTGCCCGGCGACCGTGCGCGGTGCCGCTTGGCAGCAGGTGCGTCGCTGGCGATACTACAAAATCTCTAATTCGGGATTTGGCGCGTGCGCACTTTCATCAAACCGCATCTCAGCCTGCGCGCGGCGGGATTTTCTGCCGCGGTGGTGCTCGGTTCTGTGCATGCGGTGTTTGGTACTGAATGCAAGCCGCATCATTTTCGCGCGCCGTATTTTATCAAGAGCATGGGCGCTTGCGCCTTCGACCCGGAGACGTTGAGCTATGCCGGCACGCCGGCGCAGCAGGCCATGTGTCTGATGCGCGGCATGGATGCAAGCAGAAATCTCGGTCAGCCGCTCGATAGTCTGCCGCCTGGACTGGCACGGCGGATTGGCAAAACCACGGGCCTGCCGTCGCGCGAGGCGCTGGCGAGCTATCTCTCCAAACAAGACCTCGAAACGGATTTCGCCGCTCATCTGTGGGAGCCGGTATCGCGCGCCTATAACAACGATCCCGATGCGCCCTTGGCGCGCTACTTTGTGATCCACGATACCAGCGGACCGAATTACGGCCACCGCGCATTTCCCGACAACATCGATACGGTTCCGCACTACGAAAACCTCGCCGATTATGCCTGTTCGGATGGCTGGGGACGCGCCCATGTTTTCGTCAATCGCATGGGCGAAATGCTGCCGGCCCACGATTATTCAATCCCTTGGCGCGAGACCAAATTCGAGCAAGCGGCCGAGTTCGGCGGTGCGCTGCAGGGGCTGTTCCTGCATAACGAGCTCATCCAGCCGCGGCGCAGCGCGCCCGGTCACGGCCGGCGCAATGACGCACGAACCCCCGATCCGGCCTTCACCACCGCGCAATACGACCGGCTGGCCTTGCTCTATACGATCGCCAGCGTCCGCAGCGGCCAATGGCTCATCCCTGCTTTTCACGCCGCCATCGACGCCGAAATTCCCAACGGTCACGACGATCCGCTGAATTTCGATATCGACAGTTTTGCCAACAGCCTCGACCAGATTGTCGAAAAGCTGGAACAGCCCGGGATCATTCAGGCGGCGCATCAGTGATGCTTGTTGCGACGAGACGCGCATCGCTCAACGCGATTGCCGGCGCCGTCGCCGCATTGATGGTGCCGAGAAGCGCCAACGCGCAACACATGCCGTTCGATCAGTGGATCGCCGCCTTTCGCGCCAAGGCGGCGGCGCGCGGCATTACGGATGCGACTTACACACGCGCGACGCGGGGAATTGGGCCCGACACCACCGGCCTTGAGGCGATCCACAACCAGCCCGAATTCAGCGAACAACTTTGGCAATATCTCAACCGTGTCGCCACCGACTGGAAAATTGCCGCCGGCAAAGAAAAAGCGAAGGAATGCGCGCCGCTGCTTGCCCGCATCGAACGAGATTTTGGCGTTGAGCCCGCGATTATGCTCGGCGTCTGGGGTATTAAATCGGCATTCGGCGATCCGGTCGTGGCGAGGAACCATATGCGGCCGGTCATCCCGTCGCTGGCGACGCTGGCCTGGGGCGAACCGCGCCGGCGCGCCTATTGGGAAGGCGAACTCATCAACGCACTGAGCATTGTTCAACGCGGCTGGAGCACGCCGGATGAAATGATCGGCTCCTGGGCCGGCGCCATGGGTCACACCCAATGGATGCCCGAAGTCTGGCTCCACATCGGCATCGACTATAACCACGACGGCAAGATTTCGCCCTATGGTCCGCCGGACGACGCGCTTGGCACGACCGCGCGCTTTTTCGTCGAGCGCGGCAATTATCGGCGCGGCGAGCATTGGGGTTATGAAGTTCGCATGCGACCCGGCGTCAAAGGCCACGCCTCGCGGACCTATGCCGAGTGGCGCAAGCTCGGCGTGATCCGTGCCGACGGAGAGCCCTACCCGCAGCCGAATGCCACCGCGCGGTCTTGGATCCCGGCGCCTGGCGGTCCCGCATTCTTGCTGGGGCGGAACTTCTTCGCCGCAAAGAGCTACAATCCGTCGATGAACTATGCGCTTGGACTTTGCTATCTCGGCGATCGCTGTGTCGGCAGCGCACCATTTCTGCAAAAGTTCCCCGGCAGCGAGCCGGGCCCGACGCGGGCCGAAATACAGGAAATCCAGAGCCGGCTGACCGCGCTCGGCTACGATACCGGCGGCGCCGACGGCCGCGTCGGCAACGCAACGACGCTCGCGGTGCGCGCCTATCAGCGCAAGGCCGGTATCGCGCCGGCCGACGGCTATGCCGGAGTGGGACTTCTCGCCGGGTTGCGCCAAGGCTTGTGAATTGGCTCATGATCCGGTTGGATGTGGGCCAATCCCGCCCCTCCAGCCTGAAACATGAGGAAATGCCCACCATGACGCCTTCCCAATCCGCGACCGCACGCGCCACCACAGCCGACCCGGCCGTCGCCGGACTTGAGCGCCCGACTCCGGCCGGCGCCAATACGCCCGGCTTTGGCTCCGACGTCATCGCCGACGCACTGCGCTCGCTGGATATTCCCTATATCGCGCTCACGCCGGGCGCGAGCTATCGCGGGCTGCACGATTCAATCGTCAATTATCTCGGCAATACCATGCCGCAAATGCTGCTGTGCCTGCACGAGGAAGCTGCCGTCGCCATCGCCCACGGCTACGCCAAGGTCACCGGCAAGGCGATGGCGACTGCCGTACATTCGAATGTCGGGCTGATGCACGCGACGATGGCGATGTTCAATGCCTGGTGCGACCGCATGCCGGTCGTGGTGCTCGGCGCCACCGGCCCGGTCGACGCCGCCAAGCGCCGGCCCTGGATCGACTGGATCCATACCGCGCGCGATCAGGGCGCGCTCATTCGCGACTACACCAAATGGGACGACCAGCCGGCGTCGCCCGCCGCCGCGCGCGAAGCCATCCTGCGCGGCACCTGGATCGCCAATACCGCCCCCCACGGTCCGGTCTACATCAATTTCGACGCCGAATTGCAGGAGGCAAAAATCTCCGAGCAATTGCCGCCGATCGACGCCGCGCGCTACATGCCGCCGATCGCGACCGCCGCTCCGGCCGATCTTGTACGCCAAGCGGCGGCGATGCTCAAAGACGCCAAGCAAGTCTTGATCCTCGCCGGCCGCGCCTCGCGCGACCTCGACGCCTGGAATGCGCGCGTCGCGCTTGCCGAAGCGCTCAATGCGCGGGTCGTCACCGATCTGAAGGTTGGCGCGAGTTTTCCAAACGACCACCCGCTCTATGTCGGATCGCCGCGCGCGATCACGCCCGACAGCGTCGAGGGCTTGAAGAACGTCGACGTCGTTCTCAGCCTGGATTGGGTCGATCTCGCCGGCGCCATGCGCTATGGCGGGCCGATGCCAGCGGCCAAGGTCATACAAATCTCGCTCGACCACCGCATTCATCTCGGCTGGAACATGGATTACCAGGCGCTGCCGCCGGTCGATCTCATGCTGTCGGCCGATCCCGATCTCGTGGTGCCGGAACTGGTCAGGGAAATCGGCAAAAGCGCAAAGCCCCATGCGATGCCGACGCCGCGCAAGATTTCGGACAAGGAACCGTCCGGCTTCACCAACGAGCACATCGCGCGCAATCTGCGCAAAGTGCTGGGCGACCGCCCGGTCACCTACACGCATCTGCCGTTATCGTGGGACGACAGCTGGGTCACCTTCCGCCATCCGCTCGATTACATCGGCTCGGACGGCGGCGGCGGCGTCGGCGGCGGGCCCGGCATTTCGGTGGGCGCAGCGCTGGCGTTGAAAGGCTCCGGGCGGCTGCCGATCGCGATCTGCGGCGATGGCGACTTTCTGATGGGCTGCACCGCGGTGTGGACGGCGGTGCATTACAAGATCCCGCTGCTCTTCGTGCTCGCCAACAACCGCTCGTTCTACAATGATGAGCTGCACCAGGAGCGGATGGCGCGCGCGCGCAACCGCCCGGTCGAGAACAAGTGGATCGGCCAGCGCATGGCCGATCCCGAAGTCGATCTCGCTGCCATGGGCCGCGCGCAAGGCGCGGTCGGCTTCGGCCCGGTCACCAAGTCTGCCGATCTCGCGGCCGTCCTGGAAAAGGCCATCGCCGCGGTCGACGCCGGCCAGGTTGCGGTCGTCGATGTGCGCGTTGAGCCCGGCTATACCGCAGTCATGACTGCGGCGATGACGCGCGCCTGAAATTGAACAGGAGGTCGCTTAGGGAGAACGATCATGAACGAGGCAGTCCCGCTTAAATCGCTTAAAGCGCAAGTGTTGCATCTGCCCGAGCATCGCGACGCCTTCTACGGCGGCAAATGGCACAAGGCGAAATCCGGTCGCTCCGCCGACGCCATCAATCCCGGCACCGGGGAATCGCTCGGTGCCGTTGCCGACTGCGGCTCGGCCGATATCGACGCCGCAGTGAGCGCGGCCAAGGCGGCGTTCCCGGCCTGGCGCGACACGGCGCCGCTCGAACGTGCACGGCTATTGAAGCGCCTCGCCAATGTCTTGCGCGAAAACGCCGAAGAACTCGCTTTGATCGACGCCGCCGATTGCGGCAATCCCTATACCGAGATGGTGCGCGATGCGACGATCGCCGCCGCGCAAATCGAATTCTACGCCGGCCTCGTCACCGAAATGAAAGGCGCCTCGGTGCCGATGGGTTCCGGCGTGGTGAATTTTTCCGTGCGCGAGCCGCGCGGGGTTGTCGGCCGCATCATCCCGTTCAATCATCCATTTATGTTCTGCGCCGGCAAATCCGGCGCGCCGCTTGCGGCCGGCAACACCGTGGTGATGAAGCCGCCGGAACAGGCGCCGCTGTCCTCGCTGCGGCTGGCCGAGCTGATCGGCGATATTCTGCCGCCCGGTGTGTTCAACCTCGTGCCCGGCGGCAGAGAAGCTGGTTCGGCACTCGCCTCGCATCCCGGCGTCGCTATGATCGCGCTGATCGGTTCGGTGCCGACCGGCCGCGCGGTGATGAAAGCCGCCTCCGACACGCTCAAAGCCGTCATGCTCGAACTTGGCGGCAAGAATGCGCTGATCGCTTATCCGGACGCCGATCCGGACGAGGTCGCCGACGGCGTCATCGGCGGCATGAATTTCACCTGGTGCGGGCAATCGTGCGGTTCGACCAGCCGCGCCTTTATCCATGAGAAGATTTACGACGCCGTGCTCGCCAAGGTGAAGACCAAGATCACGCACTACAAGCCCGGCGTCGCCACCGATCCGGCAACGACGATGGGTGCAATCATCTCCAAGACGCAGTACGAGCGCATTTTGGGCTTCATCGACAGCGCCAAGCAGGAAGGCGCGCGGCTTCTGACCGGCGGCGGTCGGCCCAACGATCCGGCGCTTGCCAAGGGCTTTTTCATCGAGCCGACGGTGTTCGCCGATGTGCAGCCCAACATGCGCATCGCGCGCGAGGAAATTTTCGGACCCGTCCTCGCCGTCTTCAAATGGAGCGACGAGGCCAACATGCTCGAACAGGTGAATGCCGTCGAATACGGCCTCACAGCGTCGATCTGGACCAACGATTTGTCGACTGCCCATCGCACCGCCGCCGCGGTGCAGGCCGGCTTCGTCTGGATCAACGAAGTGTCGAAGCATTTTCTCGGTGCGCCGTTCGGCGGCTACAAGCAATCCGGCATTGGCCGCGAGGAATGCTTTGAGGAAATGCTGGCCTATACTCAGGAGAAGAACATCCACGTCCGGCTCAAGCCGGCGAAGTAATCGAAAGACCTGGCGCAGCGCTCGCCGACGAGGTGATCGAATAACAATGTGTGTGACCCGGCGTGCGTGACCTGGCGCCGCCACGGTTTCCGCTTCACACCAACGATATAAAGTAGCAACATTAGCAAGCGGGGCCCCGCGGCCGCTATGGCACAACGGCGCTTGCGACGTCGATCCGTGGGGAGGAAATCATGAGCAGAAAGACGCGCGGCGCAGCCGCACCTGCGCTCGAACAGGTTGCCGGCAACGACCTATTGCACCGCCGCGCACTGCTTGGCGGCGGCATCGCCTTTGCGGGCGCGCTGGCCAACGGCGCAGCGTCGACCGGCGCCGCAGCTGAGCCGCTGCAAGAGCCGGAATGGAGTTTGGTGCCGGGAGACGTGACGCCGGCGCTGCAAACGCCTTCGCGCTTCGAAGCCAAGGTGGTGCGCACGCTCAGCAACCCGAAGGGCGAAGCGCGTACGCAGCACGCTCGGGCACCATTGCAAATGCTCGAGGGCACGATCACGCCGAACCCGCTGCATTTTACGATCCTGCATTCCGGCATTCCGGATATCGATCCCGCGCAGCATGTCCTCGTCATTCACGGCATGGTCAAAGAGCCGCTCGAATACACCGTCGAGGCGCTGCTGCGTTATCCGATGGTCACACGCAAGCATTTCGTCGAATGCGGCGGCAACAGCGCGCCGATGTTCTCGCCGGAGCCGATCCAGGCGACGGTGCAGGCGTTGCACGGCTTGAGCTCATGCGCGGAATGGACCGGCGTGCCGCTGTCGACCTTGCTCGACGAAGCCGGCGTCGATCCAAAAGCGACATGGCTGGTCGCCGAAGGCGCCAATTCGCTCGCCGTGTCGCGCAGCGTGCCGATGAAAAAGGCCTACGATGACGCCATGCTCGCGCTGTACCAGAACGGCGAGCGGTTGATGCCCGGCAACGGCTATCCGATGCGGCTTCTGTTGCCCGGTTACGAAGGCAACATGAACATAAAATTTCTCCGCCGCCTGAAAGCGGTCGATCAGCCGGCTATGACCTATTACAAGTCGCGCAACTACTCGCCGCTGTTGCCGGACGGCAAGGCGTATAAGTTCTACTTCGTCTGCGAGGTGAAATCGTAGATCACTCGGCCGTCGTTCGGTTACAGCCTCAAGGGACCGGGATTTTACGAGATTTCCGGCCTCGCTTATTCCGGCAACGGGCGCATCGAGAAAGTTTTGGTATCCGCCGACGGGGGCAAAAGCTGGGGCGAAGCGGCGGTTGACGCGCCTGTCAGTCCAAAATCGTTCACGCGCTTTCGCATGCCGTGGCGCTGGGACGGCCAGCCGGCAGTCCTGACCAGCAGAGCCTGGGACGAGTCCGGCGCCATGCAGCCGCTGCGCGCCGATTTCGTTGCCGCGCGCGGCGAAGCCAAGAAAGTGCCGAACGTGCTCGGCTTTCCCAATCAGCACTACAACAGCCTGACCTCATGGGGGATCGACCCCAACGGGGAGATCAAACATGTCTATGTTTAAGCCGCTCGCCGCTGGTCTCCTTGTCACGCTCGCCTTCGGCACGGCGACTGCGATCGCCGGCGATAGCCCGCATCTGGGCAAGCCGCTCACGGACGCCGACATCAAGCCGTGGGACATCACGGTGCTGCCGGACGGCACCAATCTGCCGCCGGGCGGCGGCACGGCCGCGCAAGGCGCCAAGCTCTATGTCGACAAAGGCTGCAGCCTCTGCCACGGCGAGAACGGCAAAGGCGGGCCAAATCCGACGCTGGTCGGCAATCCGTCGCTCACCGCGGACGGCATCGCTTCGACCAAGACCATCGCCAATTTCTGGGCGTGGCCGACGACATTGTTCGATTACATCCGCCGCGCCATGCCGTGGACCTCGCCTCAGACGCTGAGCGACGACGAAGTTTACGCGCTGTGCGCCTATCTGTTCGCGGCCAACAAGCTCATTCCGGAAGACGAGGTGATGAGCGCCCAGACGCTGCCCAAGGTGAAGATGCCGAACCACGACAACTTCATCGTCAAGTTTCCGGATCGAATTTGACGACTACAATTTGAACGTTTCATACGTCGCCGGATGGAATAGCTCATCGACGCTGACGCGGCGCGGCGAAAGCCCTTCGTGGTGATGCTGGGCGAGGAAGTAATCCAACACCTCGCGGTTTCTCCCGATGCCGTAGGACCAGAAATCGTGGCCCATCAGGTCGCGCGCCTCTTTCAGCCGCTCCTCGACGAACGGCAGCGTCACCTTGGTCGCCGACGTGTCGGATAATTTCCGCAAACCCGCTTCCTTGGCGTGCTCGAACGCCTTGAGCACGGCACTCGGCAGCCAGGGATGTTTTTCGGCCAATTCGCGACGGATGCCGACCACGTGCATGATCGGGAAAAATCCGGTACGCTTGAAATAATCCTTCGCCACTGCCACCGGATCGGGAAACAGCCAGCCGACATGCGGATGGCCCTTTTCCAGGAGCGTCGGCGGGCGGGGCGCAATGAAACCGTCGATCTCGCCCGCTTCGAGCAGGCCCGAGATTGTCTTGCCTTCCGGCGCATTGTCGAGCCGCACGCCCGGCGGCAATTTTACCGTGATCTTTTCCGGCCGGCCGACCTCCTCGATACCGCCGCGGATCCAGTGGATGTCGGAGCGCTTGACGCCGTAATCGTCTTCGAGGAAGGCGCGGGCCCATACATTGGCGGTAAGCTGATATTCCGGCACGCCGACTTTGCGGCCCTTGAGGTCTGCGGGTTTCTTGACGCGATCGGTGCGGACGTAAACCGAAGTGTGACGGAAGGCACGCGACACCAAGGCTGGCACCGCGATATAGGGGCAATCGTTCTGCGCGGTTTTGACCGTATAGCTCGACAGCGACAATTCGCATATATCGAATTCGGCGGCGCGGAAGGCGCGAAAGAAAATCTCCTCGGGCACGAGCGTCATATAGACCGGATCGACGCCGTCGATCTGCACGGTGCCGTCGATCAGCGCGCGGGTGCGATCGTAGTCGCCGACGGCGACGGAGAGACTGAGCTTGGCCATTTCCCTTCCCTACTCACATTGCTTGTGACAGATAGCCGCCTCCGACGGGTCGTGCCAAGGTGCTATCTGACGATCCGCCGTTTCGCCCGAATTCGTTGCTGGAATCCATGATGCAACGCCAACGCTTTCTTGTTGCGGCCGTGGCGATCCTGCTGCCGCAGGTCCTGCCTTGCGCCGCCCAAGCGCAAAATGCCGCGGCGCACGTCTATAGCGACGCCGGAAATGTCTATATCGGGCGCAACGGCGCCAAGACCAAGCTCACGCAATCGGAAATGGATGCCGATCCGGTACTCGCCCCAAACGGCGACTACGTCGTCTATACGCGGCAGGGGCGCGGCCGCACCGTTCACGGTTACGACAGCAGCCAAGTGTGCACCACGGAGCCGCGGCCGGACCAGTTGCGCCGGATCAACATCGACGGTTCCGGCGACAAGCTTCTGCTCAAGGGCCGCAAGGGTGGCGCCGAACATCAGCTTTGCGATTTTCGGCAAAAGCAATTCAGCTCCGACGGCCGGCGGCTTTATTTCCTCACGCCGGGCTCGGCGACATCGGGCGCGCTCCATGTCTACGATATGCCCAGCGGCGACGAGCGGTTTGTCACGCCGGCCAACGATCTTCTGGTACTGAATTTCTGCTCGAACAAATATAAAGACGATCTTGTCGTGCTTCAGCACCGCGATCTTCGGCTCGGCGGCAGTTATGACTGGTATTGGCTGTACGATCCGACCGGCCAAAGGGAGCTTGGCCCGCTTGGTCCGTTCGACACCCCGGACGACATGGTGCGGCAGGCGCACGGCGTCTGGTGCGCGGGAAAGCCGTAGGATTTCCTCAATGCCCCGCCAACGGCTCGGCGGGCGCGATATCGGTGAGCTTGAACTGCACGCGTTCTTCGCCCTGCCAGCGGTCAAGCGCGAATGTGCCCGCGGCATGGATTTGCCGGCCCCGGTTGTTGCGCAGCGCGATCCCAAGTTTTTGCCCTGAGGCGCGAAACGCGATCGCATTGAGTCCGGTGCCGTCGGCGGATTTCAGCCGCACGCGCATATGCGCCTGACCGACCTCCTCCGCATAAGTCACCGTATGTGCAGGAAGCGCGATGACCGGTTCCGGATTGCCTGCGCCGAACGGCCCGGCGCGCTCGATCATCGCGACAAGACCTGCGTTCGCGGACGCGGCGGTCACGGCGCCGTCGATCAGGAGACCGTTGGCACGTCTTGCGATTTCGACATCGGCGCCCAGCGTCGCTTCGAGAAACGCGCGCAGCTCCGCGAGACCGCCCTTGCGCAAGGTCACGCCGGCCGCCATGGCATGGCCGCCGCCCTTGAGCAAAAGCCCCTCGGCTACCGCGCGCCGCACCGCACGGCCGATATCGACCCCGGCGATGGAGCGACCCGAGCCGGTGCCGATGCCCCCGGGCTCGAGCGCAATCGCGAAAGCGGGACGGCCGAATTTCTCCTTCAGCCGCGCGGCGACCAAACCGACAACTCCCGGATGCCAGCCTTCGGCAGCTGTTACCACGACCGCGCCCTTTTCCTCGATACCGAGCGCGGCGCCCGCTTCGGCTTCGGCCTGCGCCAGCGTCGCCTGTTCGATGGCCTGGCGTTCATGATTGAGCCGATCAAGCTCGGCTGCGATTTTAGCGGCTTCGATCGGATCGTTCTCGATCAGGAGTTTTACGCCGAGATCGGCACGGCCGATCCGCCCGCCCGCATTGATGCGCGGCCCGAGTAAAAATCCGAGATGCCAGGCCTCGGGCGGCGCTGAAAGCCGCGCCACGTCCATCAGGCTGACATGGCCGGGTCGATTGCGGCGGCGCAGCGCGATCAGGCCTTTGGCGACGAAGGCGCGATTGAGCCCGGTGAGCGGCACCACGTCGGCGACGGTGCCAAGCGCGACATCGTCGAGAAGGGCGAGCAGATCGGGCTCGGCCCGCTCGGCATTCCAAAAGCCTCGCTCGCGCAGCACCCGGTTGACCGCAACGACCGTCATGAAAGTGAGGCCGACGGCGGCGAGATGGCCGAGCCCGGAGAGATCGTCGCGCCGGTTCGGATTGACGATGGCCACGGCCGGCGGCAGCTCCTCGTCGGCCTGATGGTGATCGATGACGACAGTATCGAGCCCGAGCTTCTTGGCCTCCGCCAGCGGCTCGATGCTGGTCGTGCCGCAATCGACGCAAACGAGGAGTTTTGCGCCGCGTTCGGCGAGCGTCCGCACGGCTTCGACATTCGGGCCGTAACCTTCGAATAGACGGTCGGGAATATGGATGATGGGCTCGAATCCGCATTGGCGCAGATAGCGCGCCAACAGCGCCGCCGAGGTCGCGCCGTCGACGTCATAGTCGCCGAAAATGGCAATGCTCTCGGCCCGCGTCACCGCGTCGGCGATGCGCTCGGCGGCCTCCTTCATGGCGGTCAGCACATAGGGATCGGGCATCGAATGCTTGATGGTGGGATCGAGGAAGGCGTCGACCGCATCGGCTTCGACATTGCGGCCAGCGAGAATGCGCGCCAGGAGTTCAGGAAGATCGTGACGCTGCGCGATGGCAAGCGCGCGCGCCGCGCCGCGCTCGTCGAGCCGGTCGCGCCAAGCGCGACCGGTCGCCGAATTCTCGACGCCGAGGAAGAAGCGGTTGCTCACGAAAAACTTGCGCGAACTCGAAGCCCATCTGGCGAGCCTAGCCGATTTAGAAAAGCCTGGCGCGACGATGTGGCCGTTGCGATAGACAAGTATTGTACCCGATCATAGACTTATAGCGACAATCCGAATGGCCGACCTCTTCATGACAAACGCCCAACTTGAAAGGCGGCTTGCGGCCGTGCTGGCGGCCGATGTGGTCGGCTACTCGCGCATGATGAGCATCGACGAGGCCGGTACTCTGGCCGCGCTCAAATACCATCGCGAGACCATCTTCGATCCGATCGTCGCCCAGCACAAGGGACGGGTCGTCAAGCTCATCGGCGACGGGACGCTGGTGGAGTTTGCCAGCGTAGTCGACGCCGTCAAATGCGCGCTCGCCATTCAGCGATCGGTCAGCACCCAAGCGCAACCAGATGGCAACGGCATCGTGCTGCGGATCGGCATCAACCTGGGCGATGTCATTATTGAGGGCGGCGACATTTACGGCGACGGCGTCAACGTCGCCGCCCGCCTTGAGCCGCTTGCCGATCCCGGCGGCGTGTGCGTCTCCGGCATCGTCAACGAGAGCGTCGGGAACCGCATCGAGACGAGCTTCAAGGACGGCGGCGAAGTCGCCGTCAAGAACATCGCCCGGCCGATCCGGTTGTGGAAGTGGCACCCCGACGGCGACGCGGCCGCCGGCCAGCAGCTTGCGCGGCCTGCGGCACCGGAGACTGCCGAACCGGAGCCTCCCTCGATCGCCGTGCTGCCGTTCAACAACATTTCAGGAGACCCCGAACAGGAATATTTCTCCGACGGCATAACCGAGGACATCATCACCGATCTTTCCAAGATCTCCGGATTGCTGGTGATCGCGCGCAATTCGAGCTTTGCTTACAAGGGCAAGAGTCCCGACATTCGTACCGTCGGACGCGAACTGGGCGTGCGGTCGGTACTGGAGGGCTCGATCCGCCGCGCTGGCAACCGGGTCAGGATCACCGCGCAATTGATCAATGCCGCGAATGGCGCCCACCTTTGGGCGGAACGTTACGACCGCGACCTGACCGATATATTTGCGGTTCAAGACGAGGTCACTCGGCACATCGTCGATGCGCTCAAAGTCAAGCTCACGCCGAGCGAAGTGGCCCACATTCCCGACGCGCCCACCAACAACTTTGAAGCCCACGACACCTTTTTGCGAGGGCGGGAATTGCTACGCGGCAACAAGTGGAATCGCGAAACATTCGAGCAAGCCATGGCGCTTTTCACGCGCGCGGTCGAGCTCGATCCAAACTATGCGGAAGCCTATGCCGGCGTCGGCTTTCTACACAGTCTGGACTTTCAGAACAAATGGACTGGCGCTTCGGACGGTCTAGACGTGGCCGCACGTTTCGCCGCGCTCGCGATTGAAAAGGGCCCCGCGGTGCCTTTTGCCCATTGGGTAGCCGGAGTCGTCGCGACTTGGACGAAGGAGCTCGAGCGGGCCAAGCAAGAAGCCAAGATCGTGCTGGTGCTCAGCCCGAATTTCGCTCCTGCCTATGGCACGCTTTGCCTCGCGGAATTGTATTCAGGCGATCCGCAGGCGGCCCTGGTGTCTATAGAGCGCGCGCTGCGCCTCGACCCCGCTTTCACCCAGCAATACATGCATTTCCAAGGCTCAGCCTATCTTGTCGCTGGCAAATACGAAGCGGCCGTCACCTCGTTCCGTGAGCGCATTCGTCTGGTGCCTGGGACAGACCTGTCGCGCGGGCTATTGGTTTCGGCGCTCGGCCATCTCGGCGAAATCGACGAGGCCCGACGCATTCGAGCCGAATTGGGGACACTCAATCCGAATTATACCTGCACCGATCACCTTTCGCGGCTGCCGTTCACCGATCCGGCCGACGCCGCAAGGATCAAGGAAGGCTTCGCAAAGGCCGGGTTGTCGGATTGATCCGGGCGCGTCGGCGCGCAATGGCGCTCCGGGAGTGACGCTATCTGATTCAACAAATCAACTGCAAGCTACTCGAATTTATCAAGTTTCCGGTGCTCGGCCCTGATCCAGCGCACGGTGCCGCTCACCGAGCGCATCACCACGGTTTCGGTTTCGATCACGTCCCTGCCGAATTGCACACCGCGCAGCATGCGGCCGTCGGTGACGCCGGTCGCCGCAAACAGGCAATCGCCCTTTACCATGTCCTCGATCTCATACTTCTTGCGCGGATCCTTGATGCCCATTTTGGTCGCGCGCGCGCGCTTCTCGTCAGTATCGATGACGAGCCGCGTTTGCATCTGACCGCCGATGCAGCGCAGCGCAGCGGCCGCCAGCACGCCCTCCGGCGCACCGCCGATGCCGAGAAAAATATCGATGCCGGACTTGTCCGGATCGGCGGTGTGGATGACGCCGGCCACGTCGCCGTCGGTGATCAGGCTCACCGCCGCGCCGGCCTTGCGCACCGCGACAATCAAATCGGCGTGGCGCGGCCGGTCGAGGATCATGGCGGTGATCGCGTCGGGCTTCACGCCCTTGGCCTTGGCCAAAGCGCGGATGTTTTCGTCGGCCGGCGCGTCAAGGTCCACCACGCCCTTCGGATAGCCCGGACCGATCGCGATCTTGTCCATGTAAATATCGGGCGCGTGCAGCAGCGTGCCTTGTTCGGCCATCGCCAGCGTGGCAATGGCGCCCGGCATGTTCTTGGCACAGAGCGTGGTGCCCTCCAGCGGATCGACGGCAATATCGACCTTCGGCCCGCTTTTGATGCCGACCTTCTCGCCGATGAACAACATCGGCGCCTCGTCCATTTCGCCCTCGCCGATAACGACGGTGCCGTCGATGGTGAGGTCACCAAGCTCGCGTCGCATGGCGTCGACGGCCGCCTGGTCGGATTGCTTTTCAGCGCCGCGACCGCGCAGCCGCGCCGCGGCCACTGCGGCCCGTTCCGTGACACGGACGATTTCGAGCGAGAGAACGCGCTCAAGTCCCTGCTGCGGCCGGCTGGGCTTCGATGACATCAGGCAAATCTCCAAGAAGAACTAACGATAACGGTCTTATGCAGCGGTCTTGCCGATCACGCGCGCTCGATCCGGATGACCTGCGGCCGGCCATAGACGACCCGGTCGCGCCGCACCGCAGCAAGCGCCTTGCGCACGGCGTCCTCGCTGGTCGCATATGTAATCATGATGACGGGCACCGCTTCGCCGGAGCGGCCAGGTTGCGCCGCGCCGCGCGAGCCCGTGTCATGGCGCTGCACAATCAACTCCATCGAAATCTTCTGTTGCGCCAAGCGCCGCGCAATCGTCGCCGCCGTACCGGGCCGATCGCGTGCCAGGAGCCGGATATAATAGCCGCCCTCGTGGTGCTGCATCGGCGCCTTGCGGATCGCGGTCATGCGCGCCGCCGGACGGCCGAACGGTGCATTGCGCACACCGCGCGCGATATCGGCGAGATCGGCGACAATCGCGGAGGCCGTCGCCACCCCGCCGGCGCCGGGCCCGACCAGGGTGATCGGCGCCAGGCCTTCGGCATCCACGGTGACGGCGTTGGTGACACCCATGACCTGGGCGATGGCGGAATCCTTTGGCACCATGGTTGGGTGCACGCGCTGCTCGATGCCGGCGTCGGTTTTCACCGCCACGCCCAACAGCTTGACCCGGTAGCCGAGTTCGGCCGCGGCATCGAGATCGGCCAGCGTGATCGACGAAATGCCTTCGACATAGACCGCGTCGGGATCGATCCTGGTGCCGAAGGCGAGGCTCGCCAGGATCGCGAGCTTTTGCGCGGTGTCGTGACCTTCCACGTCGAAAGTCGGATCGGCCTCGGCGTAGCCAAGCCGCTGCGCTTCGCGCAGGCAGTCGTTAAAGGCGAGCCGGTCCTGCTCCATGCGGGTAAGAATGTAATTGCAGGTGCCGTTGAGGATGCCGTAGATGCGCGTGAACGACGCGCCATTCAGTCCTTCGCGCAGCGTCTTGACGATTGGAATGCCGCCGGCGACCGCCGCCTCGAAATTGAGCGCGACGCCGTTGCGTTCGGCCAGCACCGCGAGTTTTTGGCCGTGACGGGCGAGCAGCGCCTTGTTCGCGGTCACGATCGGCTTGCCGGCGGCGAGCGCGGTTTCGACCGCGCGCTTGGCCGGATCGCCCGCCCCGCCGATGACTTCGACCAGCACGTCGATTTCCGGATCGCGCGCCAGCGCCACCGGATCGGCGAGCCAGCGAAACTTCTTCACGTCGACGTCGCGCTTTTTGCCACGCGATCGGGCAGTAAGCGCGACGACCTCGATCGGACGGCCGCACCGTGCGATGAGCTTGTCGCGGCCCTTCTCCAAAAGATGAACGACAGCGCTGCCGACGGTTCCGAGCCCGGCAAGACCGACTTTCAGCGGCTCAGCCATAGAACGTCGCCCAGATTGGGATGGAGCGACGCAAGTTTCTCAAGCATGATCTTTTCCGAAAACCGGGAAACCACTTTTCGGGATCATGCTCAACGTCGCGTCGCGAGCGGAACGACGTTGTGCAGCATTTCCGGCCCTGTTTCAAGGAAGCGCCGGATGTTGCGCGCAGCCTGGCGGATGCGTTGCTCGTTCTCGACGAGGGCGATACGGACGTGGCCTTCGCCGTGCTCGCCAAAGCCGGCGCCGGGCGACACCGCCACGCCTGCCTTCTCGACGAGCAGCGTGGAGAATTCGACGCTGCCGAGCGGCCCGAACGGTTCGGGAATCGGCGCCCAGGCGAACATCGAGGCTGATGGCGGCGGTACCCGCCAGCCCGCCCGGCCGAATGAATCGACCAGCGCGTCGCGCCGACGCTTATAGGTCGCGCGCATTTCGGCAATGCAATCGTTGGGACCGTTGAGCGCCGCCGTCGCCGCCACCTGGACCGGGGTAAAGGCGCCGTAATCGAGATAGGATTTGACCCGCCCAAGCGCGGCGATGATGCGCTCATTACCCACCGCAAAGCCGATGCGCCAGCCGGGCATCGAATAGGTCTTGGACATCGAGGTGAATTCCACCGCAACGTCCATCGCGCCGGGCACCTGCAACAGCGACGGCGGCGGATTGTTGTCGAAATACACCTCGGCATAGGCGAGATCGGACAACACCAAAAGCGAGTGCCTCTTCGCAAACGCGACGAGTTCGCGATAGAAATCCAAGCTGGCGACACAAGCCGTCGGATTCGACGGGTAGCAGACGACCACCGCGATCGGCTTTGGAATCGAAAACAACACCGCGCGCTCGAGCGCTCCGAAGAATTTGTCGTCCGCCTCGACCGGCACCGAGCGAATGGCGCCGCCGGCCATCAGGAAGCCGAAGACGTGGATCGGATAGGTCGGATTGGGCACGATGATGATGTCGCCCGGCGCCGTGATCGCCTGCGCGACATTGGCGAAGCCTTCCTTGGAGCCGAGCGTCGTTACGACCTGCGTCTCCGGATTGAGCTTCACGCCGAAGCGGCGCGCGTAATAGGCCGCTTGGGCGCGGCGCAGCCCGGGTATGCCCTTGGACGCCGAATAGCGGTCGGTGCGTGGCTTGCCGACGGTATCTTTCAGCTTCTCGACCACGTGCGCCGGCGTCGGCAGGTCCGGATTGCCCATGCCGAGATCGATGATATCGGCGCCCCCGTTGCGAGCCACCGCTTTGGCGCGGTTGACGGTCTCGAACACGTAGGGTGGCAGCCGGCGAATGCGATAAAATTCTTCCATGTTTGCCCCGGCAGGTCGTCTCCGCCAACACTACACTAGACTTTGACCTTTATCACTTGGTTTCAGGAGGCTGCGCGCCAACAAGGGCAATGCCTTGCGCATTATTGGAACCGGCCGCTGCAGGGGATCCGGGCGATTTCTGCTTCGCCGGTGCCGATGGGGCATTTGCCGTTTGGCCGCTCCCCTGCGATTGGGCGCTCAGCCGGTTGCGGTCGGTAATGAGATCTTCGGTGGCTTGCTGCACCTGATTGGCATCCATCGTCGTGTCGGCGCGCGGCGGTGGCGCGTCGCGAACCGCCGGGAATAGCGATGGATAATCGCTCCCCGGAGAGCAGGCGGACATGGCAAATGCCGCCGCGGCAACGATCGCCCAAACGGCAAGCACTCGCGTCGTCACCACTCGTCGGCGCCGCACCCTGATCTCCGACTGCTTGGCAAAGCGCCCCGTTTCGGCCCCATCCAGTCCGAAAATCCGCCTCACCCATCCCCACGAAGCTCTGAAATACCTATAGCCCCAATAATTTATACGGAGCAACTGAGAAATCACACAAGCTATCACGCTAGCGTGCTAATATGTCGAAACAAGGACGGCGCCGGTTCCTGCATTGGCGACGGGTTCAGAAGTGCCGCAAATCTGCAGCTTAAGGCACGCCTTGTGCAGGGCAGCCGCGCAAGCCATGTCTGACGCAAGGTCGGCTATCGGCCATTGAGGAACGCTCGTGCAGGCTCCATCGCAAGAGCCGGTGCAGCAGGCGCCGGTGCAGCAAACCCCGATGAAAATCGGGTCGGTCGACGTCGAGGAGTTTTCGCGCAATCTGGCGCGGCTCATCGAGGAAGGCGGCCGCGCGCTCGCCGCCTATCTTAAGCCGCGCGAAGAAGGCCGCGACAACAGCGAGCTCGCCGACGAAGTGACCGAAGTCGTCAAAACGCTCGGTCAGGTCGCGGAATATTGGCTGGCCGATCCACAGCGTACTATCGAACTGCAAAACCGGCTCGGCAAAGCCTATCTCGATCTATGGGCATCTGCGGTCAAGCGGCTTGCCGGGGAGGAAGGCCCACCTGTGGTGCGGCCGGCGCCGAGCGATAAGCGTTTCACCGACCCCGAATGGACGCAGAACCAGTTCTTCGATTTTCTCAAGCAAGCCTATCTGTTGACCGCGCGCTGGGCCGACAAACTAGTCAGTGACGCCGCGGACCTCAATCCGCACACCAAGCAGAAGGCCGAATTCTATATGCGGCAGATCACGAATGCGCTGTCGCCGACGAATTTCGTGCTGACCAATCCGGAGCTGCTACGCGAGACCCTGACCTCGAATGCCGACAACCTGGTCCGCGGCATGCACATGCTCGCGGAAGACATCCGAACCGGCGGCGGTCACCTGAAAATCCGCCAGTCCGACGCCTCGATGTTCGAAGTCGGCCGCAATCTCGCGACCAGCTCAGGCAAGATCATCTTCCAGAACGAGCTGATGCAGCTCATCCAATACGCGCCGTCGACCGAGACCGTGCTCAAGCGTCCGCTGCTGATCGTTCCGCCATGGATCAACAAATATTACGTCCTCGACCTCACGCCGGAGAAATCCTTCATCAAATGGTGCGTCGACCGGGGGCTCACGGTGTTTTGCATTTCCTGGGTCAATCCCGACCGGCACCTCGCACAGAAAGGTTTCGACGACTACGCGGAGCAAGGGCCGCTGGCGGCGCTCGACGCGATCAAACAGGCGACCGGCGAGGATAAAGTGCACGCCGTCGGCTATTGCGTCGGCGGCACGCTCCTCGCCGTTGCCTTGGCGGCAATGGCAGCGCGCCATGACGATCGCATCGTCTCAGCGACCTTGTTCGCCGCTCAGGTCGACTTCACCTATGCCGGCGATCTCAAGGTGTTTGTTGACGAAGAACAGGTCGCGGCGCTGGAACAGAGGATGGCCGAGCGCGGCTATCTCGACAGCCGGTCGATGGCGACGGTTTTCAACTTGTTGCGCTCGAACGATCTGCTATGGCCCTATGTCATCAATAACTATCTCAAAGGCAAAGCGCCGTTCCCGTTCGATCTGCTGTACTGGAATTCCGACGCCACCCGTCTGCCCGCGGCCAATCACTCGTTCTACCTGCGCAATTGCTATCTCGAGAACAAGCTGGCGAAGGGCAAAATGATCCTCGGCAATACGCCGATCGACCTCAAAGCAATCAAAATCCCGATTTACAATCTGGCCACCCGCGAAGATCATATTGCACCGGCCAAATCGGTGATGGTCGGGTCGAAGTTTTTCGGCGGCGACGTGAAATTCGTGGTCGCCGGCTCCGGCCATATCGCCGGCGTGATCAACCCGCCGGCCAAGCACAAATATCAATTCTGGACCGGGCCGAAACCGCGTAACGCCGACATCGAGGGCTGGCTCGCCAAGGCCAAGGAAAACCCCGGCTCGTGGTGGCCGGATTGGCTCGTCTGGCTGACCCGGCAGAGCCCGACCGAGGTGCCGGCGCGGATTCCTGGCGACAGCGCGCTCAAACCGATCGAGGATGCGCCCGGAAGCTATGTCAAGGTGCGGGATTGAGGACGCCCCGGACCGGCCGTCACTGAATTGCGCGGCACGAAGATTCTTGCGATATGACCATGGTCAATGACCATAGTTATATAGTGGGTCGCGCAATGTCGCGGATAATCAAAGCTTCGGAATTCAAGGCCAAGTGCCTCGCCATGCTCGACGAAGTGGAGCGCACGCGGCAACCCGCGTCGTGATCACCAAGCGTGGCAAGCCGGTCGCTCAACTGATACCGCACACCGCAAAAAAGCGTAATGCTCGAGGTATTTTGAAGGGCCGGTTGGAGATTCTTGGCGACATAATTTCTCTCATTGACGTCGAGTGGGAAGCGCTCAGGTGATCCTGCTCGATACGCACGCCGCTCTGTGGTTCGCGACGGATAGCGAGTCGCTGGGAAAGCGGAGCCGGCGAATAGCCGACCAGGCGCTGAGCAGCGGAGAACTAGCAGTCAGCGCAGTCAGCTTTTGGGAAATCGCTCTGCTTGTCGCCAAGCAGCGACTGCGTTCGATCAATTCAGCAATCGAAACCCGTCATTTCATGTTGAACGCCGGCATAACCGAACTCGCCCGCCCGGGCGAAATTGCGATCGTTGCAGCCGAGCTCAGCGCACTACACAGTGATCCTGCCGACCGCTTCATTGTGGCAACGGCGATCGTGCACAAGGCAACTCTGATCACCGCTGACGAACGCCTGCTGCGCTGGCGGCACGGCCTGCGCCGCCAGAACGCTGAGACTTAGATCCGACCACCCCCATTCCTCGCGGCGCTGGCGAGCGCATCTTATGCACAGGCCTTCCTGGCGCATGCATTAACTGCAAAGCTCCCCGGTGCGGATCAATCCGCGCAAGACCGGGGAGAGCAAGATGTCGAAGGAATTATTCTGGCTGGTGCTGACGGTCGCGATGACCGGCCTGTTTTGGCTGCCTTATATTCTCGACCGCATCATGGTGCGCGGGCTGATGGCGACAATGGCCAACCCGGGCCCGAACGATAAGCCGCAATCGGCATGGGCGCAGCGCATGATGGCGGCGCACACCAACGCTGTGGAAAATCTCGTCATTTTCGCGCCGCTCGTCTTGGTGACGCAAGCGCTGAGCATCATTACCCCGCTGACGGGCATCGCCTGCGCGCTGTATTTCTGGTCGCGGCTGGTGCACGTCGTCGTTTATACGCTCGGCATTCCGGTGCTGCGCACCTTGGCCTTTGCCGGCGGCTTCGTGGCGCAGGCCTTGTTGGTGCTCGCGATCTTCAAGCTCGCCTGAAAAGTTACGGAAACAACGCCACCTGTTCGAGGCCCATCGTCTCCGGGAAGCCGAGCAGGACGTTCATGTTCTGCACCGCCTGGCCCGACGCGCCCTTGGTCAGGTTGTCGAGGGCGGCGACGACGATGGCGCGGCCGGCGATGCGGTCGGCGGCCACGCCGATAAAAGTCATATTCGAGCCGCGCACGTGGCGGGTCTGCGGAGTTGCGCCAAACGGCAGCACATGAACGAACGGCTCTTTCGCGTAGGACTTTAAAAGTATCGCATGAAGATCCTGCGGCGAGTCCTTCAGTCCGCGGACATAAATCGTCGAGAGGATGCCCCTGTTCATCGGCACGAGATGCGGCGTGAAGGTCGCGATCACGTTCCGGCCGGCGGCTATCGAGAATTCCTGGTCGAGCTCGGCCATGTGGCGATGGCGGCCGACGCCATAGGCATGAAAACCCTCGGATACTTCCGAAAACAGCATCTCCTCTTTCGCCGCCCTGCCCGCGCCGGTCATGCCGGATTTGGCGTCGATGACGATCTCGTCCGGATCGATGGCCTTGCCCTTGAGCAGCGGAATCAAGGCCAGTTCCGCGCAGGTCGTGTAGCAGCCGGGATTGGCAACGAGCCGCGCCGTCTTGATCTTGCTGCGATAAATCTCAGTCAGGCCGTAGACCGCGCCTTTTTGCAGTTCGGGCGCCAAATGCTCATGCCCATACCAGCGTTCATAAGCGGCGGGATCGGCAATGCGGAAATCGGCGGACAGGTCGACGACCTTGGTCCGCGGCGCGCGCGCCATCACATCCTTGATGACCCTTTGCGTGGTGCCGTGCGGCAGCGCGCAGAAGACAAGATCAAGCTTCAGCGCTTTCCAATCGGCGTCCTCGACCGACGTGAGCGTCGGCAAATCATAGGGCGCGAACTGCGGAAAGACGTCGGCCATGGTCTTGCCGGCGCGGCGATCGGCCGTCAGCAACGTAATCTCGGTGCGCGGATGACACAGCAGCAGCCGCACCAGCTCCGCGCCGGTATAGCCGGAGGCGCCGAGCACGCCGATCTTTGCTTTCGCAGACATGGATCAACCTATGACCTTTTGAGGGATCAGGCCGATTTCGCGGGGCAGGATATCAGGATGGGAGTGCCGCGGAACCGGCGGCACGAACGATTACGCGCAAACGCGCGTCCGTGCCGTAGTGCGACGGCGGCGGCAATTGGAAAGCGCAATAGTGGATCGCGACCAATTCATAGGCGGCGATATAAAGCCCGTGCCGCAGGTCGTCAATGTGCTGATGGATTTGCCGCCTAAATGGCATAGTCGGGCGCATAGTAAGGCTTGATTCGCCGGTCTGCGTTGCACGCCAAAGCGTGACACTCCACATGGGTAAAGTCTTGGGTAAAGCCGTGGGAAAAGCTGCCAAATCTTCGAAATCCACCAAAACGCCGGACCTGTTCGCCGACGCGAGCGAAAGCCGACGCGGGACTGCGCGCCGCGTCACTGGCGCGTCCGCCCGCACGAGCGGCGAAGCCGGCTATACCGCCAAGCATATCGAGGTTTTGGAGGGGCTAGAGCCGGTGCGCCGCCGCCCCGGCATGTATATCGGCGGCACCGACGAGAAAGCGCTGCATCACCTCTTCGCCGAGGTCATCGACAACGCCATGGACGAGGCGCTGGCCGGCCACGCCGACTGGATCGAGGTCGAGATGGAAGCCGACGGTTTTGTGGCTGTCACCGACAACGGCCGCGGCATCCCGGTCGATCCTCATCCGAAATTCAAGAACAAATCTGCGCTGGAAGTGATCATGTGCACATTGCACGCTGGCGGCAAATTCGATTCCGAAGTTTATGAGACGTCAGGCGGGCTGCACGGCGTCGGCGTGTCGGTCGCCAACGCGCTGTCCGAGCGCATGGAGGTCGAGGTCGCGCGCGGGCAAAAGCTCTACAAGATGGCGTTCGAACGCGGCAAGCCGAAGACGAAGCTGCAGGACGCCGGCAAGGCGCCGAACCGCCGCGGCACCAAAGTGCGGTTCCGGCCCGACCCGGAGATTTTCGGCGCCAAGGCGCAATTCAAGCCGGAACGCGTGTTCAAGATGACACGCTCGAAGGCCTACCTGTTCGGCGGCGTCGAAATCCGCTGGTCCTGCGCCAAGGAACTTTTGCGCGGCACCGATGGCGTACCGGAACGGGCGACGTTTCATTTCGCCGACGGGCTTCGCGATTATTTGTCCGAAACGCTGGCCAGCGCGACGCTGGTGCATCCCGACATTTTCACCGGTAGCGCCGGCAAGACCGGCGCGCATGGCACTGTGCAATGGGCCGTCGCCTGGACCGCCGACGCCGATGGATTTCTCAACTCGTATTGCAACACCATTCCGACGCCGGATGGCGGCACCCACAAATCCGGCCTGCGCACCGCGCTCACGCGCGGCTTAAAGGACCACGCCGATCGCGTCGGCCAAGGCAAGCGTGCGGCCGCGATCACCAGTGACGACGTGATGGTCGGCGCCGGCGCCATGCTCTCGGTGTTCATCCGCGAGCCGGAATTCCAGGGCCAGACCAAAGACCGGCTCGCCACCGCCGAAGCGCAACGGATCGTCGAAGGCGCGATCAAGGATCCGTTCGACCATTGGCTTGCCGGCAATCCGCTCGCCGCCAACAAGCTCCTCGATTTCGTCACCGAGCGCGCCGAGGAGCGCATTCGCCGCCGCCAGGAAAAGGACATCGCGCGCAAGAGCGCAGTGCGCAAGCTGCGGTTACCCGGCAAGCTCGCCGACTGCACCGCAAGCGCCGCCGAAGGCTCGGAGATTTTCGTCGTCGAGGGCGACTCGGCCGGCGGCTCGGCCAAACAGGCCCGCGACCGCGCCACGCAAGCGATCCTGCCGCTGCGCGGCAAAATCCTCAACGTCGCCTCCGCCGGCAAGGACAAGCTCGCGCAGAACCAGCAGCTTGCGGACCTCGTCCAGGCGCTCGGCTGCGGCACCGGCGTGCATTACCGCGACGAGGATTTGCGCTACGGCCGCGTCATCGTCATGACCGACGCCGACGTCGACGGCGCGCATATCGCCTCGCTCTTGATCACCTTCTTCTACCGGCAGATGCCGCAGCTCATCGACCACGGCCACCTCTATCTCGCGGTGCCGCCGCTCTACCGGCTGTCCCACGGCGGCAAGAATTTTTATGCCCGTAACGACAAGCACCGCGACGAGATTTTGAAGAAGGAATTTCACGCCAACGCCAAGGTCGAAGTCAGCCGCTTCAAGGGCTTGGGCGAGATGATGGCGGCGCAGCTCAAGGAAACCACCATGGACCCGAAGAAGCGCACGCTGCTTCGTGTCGTCCTTGTCGCCGACGACCGCAAAGACACCGAAAAGTCGGTCGAGCGGTTGATGGGCACCAAAGCGGAAGCGCGGTTCGATTTCATCCAGGAGCGCGCCGAGTTCGCCGACGAAGCAAGTCTGGATGTGTGAATCCTCTCCCCGCACAGCGGGAGAGGAAACTTTCGTCAGTCCTCGAACTTCAGGTTCGCGGCTTTGACCACGTCGCGGAATTTGACGATGTCGCTCGCGATGATGTGCTCGAATTGATCCGGCGTCGCGCCGCCGGGATCGACCGCGAGCGCCTTGAGCTTCTCCGCCACGCCGGGATTGGCGATCGCATCGTTCATCACCTTTTGCAGCTTGGCGACAATCGGCGCTGGCGTTGCCGCCGGCGCGAACACGCCGCTCCAGAGATGGACGTCGACGCTCGGATAGCCGGCCTCGGCCATGCTCGGTACATCGGGCAGGAGCGGCGTACGCTCGGCGCCGGTGACCGCGATCGCCTTGACCTTGCCGCCCTTGACCTGCGGGATGGTCGGCGGGCCGTCGGCAATCGTCATCGCGCTCTGGCCTTCGATGACGCTGAGATTCATCTCGTTGCTGCTCTTGTAGGGGATCATGGTGCCGGGCATTGCCGGACTTCAGTTTCAGGAGTTCCGCCGTGATGGTGAAGGCGGGCGAGGAACTCGCATAATTCGCCTTGTCCGCTTCGCGCCAGTTCCAGGAGCGGCTTGCGCTGTTCGGTCCGCTCCGGCGTTTCGGCGCGCGCTCCGGTGTCGAGCAGCGCCAATTTCGCCACGCGCGAAGCCGCCTGGCGCATGACTTCGAAAGCGATGTAGCCGCCCATCGACAGTCCGGCGAGCGCGAAGCGCGGCGGCGCGGCGGCGAGAATGCGCCGTGCAATCGCCGCCAGACTGTCGTCGCGCCGGTGGTCGGCGACCATCACCGGACCGAATTCCCACAAGGCCGGGATTTGTAGGGCGTAGAGGCGCGCCGAGCAGTTCAGCCCGGCAATGAGCACAATCGGCAACGGATCGGATGACATCGTGATCTCCGCGGACAAAAAGTGAAGTAATCCGTTTAACTTACCGCATGGCGGCGGTTGCGTGCAGGTTGACTTTCGGCCAATCGACCCTATGTTGCGCGCATCGTTGCTTAAGGCAAATTCGACCGCGCTTGACGCGAGTTAGCTGTTTCAATCGAATTAGCTGTTTCAATCGAAACGGTTCTGCCGGCGGCGCCTCATGCGAGGGCCGTCTTGAATAGAGGGTTTATGTCGTTTTCTCATCTCGGCTTGTCCGAAAAGGTTCTCGCCGCCGTGGCGGCGACTGGTTACAAAACTCCCACTCCGATCCAAGAACAGGCGATCCCGCACGTGCTGGCCCGGCGCGACGTGCTCGGCATCGCGCAGACCGGCACCGGCAAGACAGCAGCCTTCGTACTGCCGATGCTGACCATGCTGGAAGGCGGCCGCGCCCGCGCCCGCATGCCGCGCACGCTGATCCTCGAACCGACCCGCGAACTCGCCGCGCAAGTGGAAGAGAGCTTTGTCAGGTACGGCGTCAACCACAAGCTCAACGTCGCGCTGATCATCGGCGGCGTCTCGTTCGACGACCAGGACAACAAGCTCATGCGCGGCGTCGACGTGTTGATCGCAACGCCGGGACGACTGCTCGATCATTTCGAGCGTGGCCGGCTCCTGCTCAGCGCCGTCGAACTTCTGGTCATCGACGAAGCCGACCGCATGCTCGACATGGGTTTCATTCCCGACATCGAGCGCATCTGCAAACTGGTGCCGTTCACCCGGCAGACCCTTTTCTTCACCGCGACCATGCCGCCGGAAATCCGGCGCATCACCGAACAATTCCTGCACAATCCGGTCCGCGTCGAAGTCTCCCGCCCGGCCTCCACGGTTGCCGCTACGACGCAACTCCTCGCCAGATCGGGCCGCGAGCCGCACGACAAGCGCGACACGCTGCGCCGCTTGATCCGCTCGGCCGATGGCATGCAGAACGCGATTATCTTCTGCAACCGCAAGCGTGACGTTGCGACCTTGTTCCGTTCGCTGCTGCGTCACGGCTTTTCGGTGCAGGCGCTGCACGGCGACATGGACCAGCCCGCGCGCATGGCCGCGCTGGAGCAATTCCGCAAGAACGAAGTGACGCTGCTGGTTGCTTCCGACGTCGCGGCCCGCGGCCTCGATATTCCGGCCGTGAGCCACATCTATAATTTCGACGTGCCGTACCATCCCGACGACTACGTGCACCGGATCGGCCGTACCGGCCGCGCCGGGCGCAGCGGCACCGCGATTACCATCGTGGCTGGCTCCAACGACGCCAAGGCCGTCGCCGCGATCGAGAAGCTGATCGGACAAGCAATTCCATTTATGGACCAGCTGCCGGCCGTCGTCGCGGCGGCGCCGCAAGGACACAGGCACGATCACGGGCGTTCCGATAACCGTCGTCCGCACCGTCCGGCTCCGGTCGCACGCATCGACGATGCCAGATCGCGCCGCGCTCCGCCGCCCGCTCCGCGTTCGCGCCAGGACGATTCCGACGCCTCTCACCTGCCAGCCTTCCTGCTGCGTCCCGTGCCGCTGAAGGCCTAGAGCATGATCCGGAAAATGCCTGCCCTCGGATTTGATTCGAGGGTGGAAACCGGTTTTCCGAAAAGATCATGCTTCATCAAAATGCCAGAGCGACAATCAATTCAATCCGAAACGATTGCGCTCTAGTCGCTAAGAAAAAGCCGCGGCAAGGATCCGACCTGCACCCGACCTGCGTCAGGTTTAACCTTACAGGCCGCTCATTTACCGCTCCTCCACCGCTATCCCCTAGATTTTTCTGTAGATTGCCAACGCGTGCCGCGCCATTCGACGCGGTTTGAGAATTTCCAGTGCCGGTGGAGATTATGGCCGTGCCCGACGGAGAGCACGAAAATACATTTGCATTCGCCGATATTGCACTCGGCCAAATGCGCGCTTTGGGTCAGCCAGTAACGCCGCGAAATTTTGAAATCTGGTACAACTACGCGACCGGCTACAATGCGTCCCTCAATCAGGCGATCAACGATACGCTGGCGCAAAAGGGCAGACTGAGCGAAGCAGATATCGAGCAAATCTACACGACTTACATCGCCACGACCCGGTTGGGCGAGCGCATCGATGTGGTCGGCTCGCGCGTCATCGACGAAATCAAGCAAGTGCTCGATATGGTCAATGCCGCCGCCGGCTCGGCGAACAACTATTCCGAGACCCTTGCCGACGCCAGCGAACAACTTGAGCAGGCCAAAGATGGCGAGGGGCTGCGCGCCGTGATCGCCTGCCTGGTCGAGGGGGCCCAGGAAATGGAGCTCAACAACAAGAAACTCGAAACGCGTTTGTCTTCGTCGCGCCAGGAAATCGAGCAGCTCCAGGAAAATCTTGAAATCGTGCGAAACGAAAGCCTCACCGACCCACTGACTGCACTCTCCAATCGCAAGTTTTTCGATGCCGCCCTTATTAAGGGGATTGCCGAAGCTCAGGAGAAAAACCAGCCGTTATCGCTATTGATCGCCGACATCGATCACTTCAAGGGTTTCAACGATCAATATGGCCACCTCACCGGCGATCAGGTGTTGCGGCTCGTCGCAATGTCGGTGAAACAGAATGTCAAGGGCCGCGACATCGCCGCGCGCTACGGCGGCGAGGAATTCGTCATTGCCCTGCCGGACACAGCGTTGCAATCGGCGATCACGGTCGCCGACCACATCCGGCGTGCCGTGATGACCAAGGAATTGATTCGACGATCTAATGGCGAACGCCTCGGCCGCGTGACGATCTCGGTCGGCGTCGCGGTGCTGCGCCCGGGCGACAACTCACAGCTTCTGATCGAACGCGCCGACCAATGCCTCTACGCCGCCAAGCGCAACGGCCGCAACCGCGTCATCTGCGAGGCCGACCCGGAGACTGAGGCCGGGACTGCGCCGACGGCGCGGGTGGCGTGACAATTTCCAGCGTTTTAGGCCCATCGCGTCGTTTAGCGGCGGCGCAGCAATTCAGTCGCTTTCGGAGCGAAGCGGAGATTCAGCGAGCCGCGATTACAGAACCGGATTTATGAGTGCGCGCCCTAATGCGCCGCGGTGCCGGACGCATCGCTCGCCGGCTCGATCTGCACCGACTCGCCGCAGCCGCAGGCCGCGGTCTGGTTCGGATTGTTGAAGGTGAATTGCGCGGACAGCTTGTCGACCTTGTAGTCCATTTCGGTGCCGAGCAGGAACAGCACCGCTTTCGGGTCGACCAGAATGCGCACGCCCCTATCCTCAATCACTTCGTCGAGCGGATTTACTTGCTCGGCATATTCCATGAAATAGCTCATGCCGGCGCAGCCGCCGTTCTTGACGCCGACGCGCACCGCCGCAATCGGGCGCTCGGCTTTCGCCATGACCGCCTTGATGCGCTCCGCCGCGGCTTCGGTCAGCCGCATCACCTGAGGTCTCGGCCGGGTAGCGGCCATCTTTACATCCTCCCCGCGTTGGCTTGCGCGACAAGCGAACGCGGCTCTCTTACGACCTAGAATAACTCAGAGAATCCTAACGACCTGACATCATTCGATGTAATGCGCCGGCCGTTCGCATGCAACCCGCGACCTCTGTTTCACCACATATTGAGCACGGTGCGGGCTTCGTCCGACATGCGGCTCGGGTCCCACGGCGGATCCCACACGATATTGACCTTGGCCTCGCGCACACCGGAAACGGCGGCGACCGCATTCTCGACTTGGTTCGGCAATTCCGCAGCCGACGGGCAATTCGGCGTCGTCAGCGTCATATCGATATTGACCATGCGGTCGTCGTCGATGTCGACCTTGTAGATCAGGCCGAGCTCATAGATGTCGGCCGGAATTTCGGGGTCGTAAACGGTTTTCAGCGCGCCGACGATTTCGTCGGTCAGGCGCGCCATCTCGTCGGCCGGAATGGCGGACGGCTTGTCCGCGACGGCCGCGACATTGCCCGCATCGAGTTTTGCGTCATCGGTCATGAGAAGAAATCCTGCGCCTTCAGCAAGGCTTGCGCAAGGTAATCGATTTCGTCGCGCGTGTTGTACATGGCAAAGGAGGCGCGGCAGCTCGCCGTCAGTCCGAACCGCGCCAACAGCGGCATGACGCAGTGGGTGCCGGCGCGCACGGCGACGCCGGAGCGGTCGATGATCGTCGCCACGTCGTGCGGATGCGCGCCCTTTATTTCGAACGATACGATCGGCCCCTTGTCCTTGGTGGTGCCGAGGATGCGCAGCGAATTGATCTCGCGCAGCCGGTCGTGGGCATAGCGCACGAGACCGGCCTCGTGGCTGCGGATGCGCGCCTTGCCGACCGAGGCGACGTAATCGATCGCGGCGCCGAGCCCGATCGCCTGCACGATCGACGGCGTGCCCGCCTCGAACTTGTGCGGCGGCTCGCCGTAGGTGATGCGGTCCTCGAACACTTCGCGGATCATTTCGCCGCCGCCATTGAACGGCGGCATGGCGGCGAGATGCTGGTATTTTCCGTAGAGCACGCCGATCCCGGTCGGGCCGTAGAGCTTGTGGCCGGTGAAAGCGTAAAAGTCGCAGTCGATATCCTGCACGTCGACGTCGCAATGCACCGCCGCCTGTGCGCCGTCGACGAGCACCGGAACCCCGTGGGCATGCGCGATCCGCGTCACCTCTTTGACCGGCACCAGGGTGCCAAGCATGTTCGACATATGGGTGATGGCGACCATCTTGGTGCGCGGGGTGAGAAGCTTCTCGAATTCGTCGATGAGGAAATGGCCTTCGTCGTCGACCGGCGCCCATTTGATGACGGCGCCCTGGCGCTCGCGCAGAAAATGCCACGGCACGATGTTGGAGTGGTGCTCCATGATCGAGAGCACGATCTCGTCGCCCGGCTTGATGCGCTCGCGGCCAAACGTATAAGCGACGAGGTTGATGGCCTCGGTGGCGTTGCGGGTAAAGACAATTTCTTCCTTGCGCCCGCCATTGAGAAAGGCTGAGACCTTTTCGCGCGCGTTCTCGTAGGCCTCGGTCGCCTCGTTGGCGAGATAGTGCAGGCCGCGATGCACGTTGGCGTATTGCGTCGTGTAGGCTTGGTTCAAGCGATCGAGCACGGCGCGCGGCTTCTGCGCCGAAGCGGCATTGTCGAGATAGACGAGCGGCTTGCCGTAAACCTGCATTGCGAGAATCGGAAAATCCTCGCGGATGCGATTCACGTCATAGGCGCCGTTGCTGACCGCGGGATGCATGTCTATTGCTGTCCCCGCGCTTTGAGCCATGCCGCGACCTGCTCCATCAACGCCTCGCGCAGGCCGGCATGTTCGATGCCTTCGATGGCGTCGCCGATGAAGGCCTGGATCAACAGCGCCTCGGCCTCCGCCGCCGGAATGCCGCGCGCCATCAGGTAAAATTTCAGCTCATCATCGAGCGCACCGGCCGTCGCGCCGTGGCCGCACTGCACGTCGTCGGCGAAGATTTCGAGCTCCGGCTTGTTGTCGGCTTCGGCGCGCTCGGAAAGGAGCAGCGCCCGGGTCATCATCTTGGCATCGGTCTTCTGCGCGTGCGGCCGTACGATGATGCGGCCCTGGAAGACACCGTGGGCGTCGTCGTCGAGCACCGCCTTGAAGACTTCGCGGCTTTGGCAATCGCGGGCGATGTGATTGGCGACGAGCGTGGTATCGGCGTGCTGACGGCCTTTGATGAGAGTGGCGCCGCGGACGTTGGCTACGGTGCCCTCGCCGTCGAATTGCAAAAACAGCTGATTGCGCACAACCGCGCCGCCGACGGTGAACGTGAAAGAATTAAAGCGCGCCCGCGCGCCGATCGCCGCGGCAAGCGTCGAGACATGGAGCGCATCGGCGCCTTCGCCGATGATCTTCACATAGTCGACATGGGCTTCGTCGCCGACGAACAGTTCCAGCGCGGCATTGACCTGATAATCGCTGCCCGGGGGGCCTTCATGGCTTTCGATCACCATGGCGCGCGCGCCGCGCTCGACCACGACAAGCGAGCGTACGAAAGTCGCCGTAGGCTTTTCCGACGCCACGAACAACAAATGCAGCGGCCGCTCGATGGTCGAGCCCGCGGCGATGCGGATCACGGCGCCATCGCCCATCAATGCGGTATTGAGCGCAACGGCGACATCGCTTGACGGCGCAAGTTTGCCGAGATGGGTCGCGAGCGCCGGGTCGTTGTCGGACAGCGCGTCGGCAAGCGACCCGACGCTGAGCCCTTCATCCAGGTCCGCCAGATCGGATGCTTCCGCGACGAATGCGCCGTCGACAAAGACGATGCGGCGCGCCTCGACGTCGCCGAGCGAAGCGCCGGCCGATTTGGCGCGCGCCTTGGCGGCGGCGTCGGGCGGGCTCGCCAACGGCTTGGCATCGCGCATCAGCGCGCGCAGGTCGGTATATTTCCACTCTTCGATGCGGCGATGCGGCAGGCCTTGTTTGGCGAACAGATCGAAGGCGGCGTCGCGCTGCGCCGCAATCGCGCCGGCGCCGGGCAAACGCGGACGCGCCTGCGTAAATGTTTGCGCCAGCGCCGTCTCGGCCGCGCTCCTAATCGTGGTAACGCCGGCGTTCATGCCAAAACTTCTTCCTGATACTGGGCATAGCCGCGCGCTTCGAGTTCGAGCGCCAGTTCCTTACCGCCGGTCCTGACGATGCGTCCCTGGGCGAGAACGTGCACGATATCCGGTACGATATACGAGAGCAGCCGCTGGTAGTGCGTAATGACGACGAAGGACCGGCGCGGCGAGCGTAGGCTGTTGACGCCATCGGCGACGATTTTGAGCGCATCGATGTCGAGGCCGGAATCGGTTTCGTCGAGTACCGCCAGGCGCGGCCCCAAGAGTGCCATCTGCAAAATCTCGTTGCGCTTCTTCTCGCCGCCGGAAAAGCCAACATTGACGGCGCGGCGCAGCATATCCTGTTCGATGCCGAGCTTGCCGGACACTTCGCGGACCTTCTTGATGAATTCCGGCGTGGACAATTCCGCCTCGCCCCGCTTTTTGCGCTGCGCATTAAGCGCGGTGCGCAGGAAGGTCATGGTGGCGACGCCGGGAATTTCCAGCGGATATTGGAACGCCAAAAACAGGCCAGCGGCGGCGCGCTCGTCAGGCTGCATATCGAAAATGTTCTTGCCGTCGAATTTGACTTCGCCCGCAGTCGGCTCGTAGCCGCTTTTGCCGGCGAGCACATAGGCGAGCGTCGATTTACCGGAGCCGTTCGGCCCCATAATCGCGTGCACCTCGCCCGCCTCCACGGTGAGGTCGAGACCTTTGAGAATTTCCTTGCCGCCGATTCCGACGTGCAAATTCTTAACTTCAAGCAACGTCATTCCAAAACGCTCCAGAATATCGTTCCTACGACTGGCGGCCACCCCAGCGCCAACGCCATTCGCCGTCGGTCTTACGGCGGCTCACGATCACGAGTGCGATAACGACCACCGCGTCGAACCCGAGCATCACGGCCAGCGCCCAGTAGTGTCTCTCGGTCAGGCGCAAATACAGCGACACCGTCACCATCGCGGCCAAAGCCGCCAGCGTGACCGCCCAGCCCTGCCAGGTCACCGGCGTGGCGCCGTAGCCGTATCGCTTGGGTCGGAACCAATACGTCGTCATCGCAAATTGCCCGGAACCTAGCCCACGCTGCCTTCCAGCGAGACCGAGATCAGCTTCTGCGCCTCGACCGCAAACTCCATCGGCAGCTGCTGCAGCACGTCCTTGACGAAGCCGTTGACGACCAGCGCGGTCGCCTCCTCGGCCGAGAGGCCGCGCTGCCTGCAGTAGAACAGCATCTCCTCGGAAATTTTCGAGGTAGTGGCCTCGTGTTCGAATACGGTCGAGGAATTTTTGGCTTCGATGTAAGGCACCGTATGCGCGCCGCATTTGTCGCCGATCAAAAGCGAGTCGCAATTGGTGAAGTTGCGCGCGCCCGAGGCGCGGCGATGCGAGGTGACGAGCCCGCGATAGGTGTTGTTGGAATGCCCGGCGGCGATGCCCTTGGAGATGATGCGGCTCGTCGTGTTCTTGCCGAGATGCAGCATCTTGGTGCCGGAATCGACCTGCTGATAACCGTTGGAGATCGCAATCGAATAGAACTCGCCGCGGGAATTGTCGCCGCGTAGAATGCAGCTCGGGTATTTCCAGGTGATGGCGGAACCTGTCTCCACCTGGGTCCAGGAAATCTTCGCGTTCTTGCCGCGGCAGTCGCCGCGCTTGGTGACGAAATTGTAGATGCCGCCTTTGCCCTGGGCGTCGCCCGGATACCAGTTCTGGATGGTCGAATATTTGATCTCGGCGCCGTCGAGCGCCACAAGTTCGACCACGGCCGCGTGAAGCTGGTTTTCGTCGCGCATCGGCGCGGTGCAGCCCTCGAGGTAGCTGACATAGGAGCCCTTGTCGGCAATGATCAGCGTGCGCTCGAACTGGCCGGTATTCTTCTCGTTGATACGGAAATAAGTCGACAGCTCCATGGGGCAGCGCACGCCCGGCGGCACATAGACGAACGAGCCGTCGGAGAACACCGCCGAATTGAGCGTGGCGAAGAAATTGTCGCTGATCGGAACGACCGTGCCGAGATACCTTTTCACCAGATCGGGATGTTCGTGAACGGCTTCCGAGATCGGCATGAACAGCACGCCGGCCTTAGCGAGCTCGGCCTTGAACGTGGTGGCGACCGAAACCGAATCGAACACCGCATCGACCGCGACGCGCCGCTCGCTGCCGCCATTTTCGGATTCTTGCCCGTCGCCATTGACCGGCCGCTGGATACCCAGAAGCGCTTCGCGCTCGCGCAGCGGAATTCCGAGCTTCTCGTAAGTGCGTAGTATCTCCGGATCGATCTCGTCGAGCGACTGCGGCTTCTTCTTTGGCGCGGAATAGTAATAGAGGTCCTGGTAGTCGATCGGACCGTATTCGACCTTGGCCCATTTCGGCTCGCGCATGGTCAGCCAGCGCTGGTAGGCGTCGAGCCGCCACGCCAGCATCCATTCCGGCTCGTTCTTCTTTGCCGAGATGAATCGCACCGTGTCTTCGGACAGGCCTTTCGGGGCCTTGTCCGATTCGATCAGCGTCTCAAATCCATACTTGTATTGGTCAACGTCGATGCGCCGGACCTGTTCGACGGTCGCTTGTACTGCCGGCATTCGTCCCTCCGCTCACGGTTGCAAGGACCGCGGGTTGGATTAGTCGGTTATGGTCAAACTGCCTTGCGGGATCGCCCCGTCAGGCTTTTCTCCATTATTTCAATCGGTTAAACAACATTGTTGAATTGCTTTTTGCGCTCGTCTAGGCGGCAACATTGCGTTCTTCTTTAGATAATGTAGTTGCCAGCTTTCTCCAAGCGCCGAGGAACCTTTCGACATCGGCCGCGGTGGTGCTCCAGCCCAGGCTTACACGGACCGCGCCGCGCGTCAGCGGCGGCGAAACCCCCATGGCGGCAAGGACATGCGACGGCTGCACCTTGCCGGACGAGCACGCAGCGCCCGACGACACGGCGAAACCTTCCAGATCGAAGGCGATCACCGCGGTCTCGGCCTTCATGCCCGGGGCGGCAAATAGGGTTGTATTCGGCAGTCGCTCGGCGCCAGCGCCGAAAATCATCCCCTGCGGGGAGATTCCCTTGAGGCCGGATTCCAGCAAATCCCGTAATGCCAGCATGCGCCCCGCCTCGGCCTCGCGGTTGCGTCGAGTCGCGGTGGCGGCCGCGCCAAACGCGGCAATTCCGGCGACATTTTCAGTGCCGGCGCGCAGTCCCCGCTCCTGTCCGCCGCCGCGAATGACTGGGTCGGGGAAATGGATATCCTCGCTTCTTCGAATGAGCGCGCCGACGCCCTTCGGCCCGCCGATCTTATGCGCCGACAGCGTCATCAAATCCGCGTTGAGCGCGCCGATGTCGCAGCCGATGCGGCCGACCGCCTGCACCGCATCGACGTGCAGCAAGCCGTCGGCGGCGTGCACAATCGCCGCCGCGTCGGCGACCGGCTGGATGACGCCGGTTTCGTTGTTGGCGAGCATCAGCGAAACCAACGGGCGCGGCGATTTCGCAACCGCGTCGGCCAACGCGCTGAGACTGACCCGCCCATCGGCGCCGACGCCAATTTCTTCGATTGCCCCGCCCGGGAACCGGCCGCCGGCGCGCACCGAGGCATGTTCAATCGCCGAGAGCAAAAGTTTTGACCGCGGCCGCTTGTCGCCGGCGACCTCGATCGCCGGCGTCAGCGCCTGCATGTTGGCCTCGGTGCCGCTCGAGGTGAAAAAGACGTCGCCAGGGCGCGCCCCGACGAGCGCAGCGACCTGTTCGCGCGCCTGCTCGATGACCCGCCGGGCAGCGCGGCCTTCGGTATGCACCGAGGACGGATTGCCCGAGAGCGAAAGCGCAGCCGCAAACGCCGTTCGCGCCTCGTCCCGCAAAGGCGCGGTGGCGTTCCAATCGAAATAACTGCGCTGCGCCATGCTCGTTGTGCTTGCTTTTTGGCCCCTGGCCTGTGCTAGAAGTCGCGACCCTAGGCTTTCGCCGGTCCGATCCCGTCGCCAGTTGCGAAAATATGAAGCGGTTATAAATACTTACGTGGACACACCGGCAACGTCAAGCGCAGCCCTTTTAAGTCTGTCGCCAACGTTAAGTCTGTCGCCAGTGCCGCTTCGCACCAATCGAGGTTCATAAAGATGCCCGAGGTTATTTTCACGGGGCCCGCCGGCCGCATCGAAGGCCGCTACCATCCGGCGCGGCAGAAGAATGCGCCGATCGGCATCGTGCTGCACCCACATCCGCAGTTCGGCGGCACCATGAACCATCAGATCGTGTATCAGATCTACTACGCCTTCGTGCATCGCGGCTTTTCGGCGTTGCGTTTCAACTTCCGCGGCGTCGGAAGGAGCCAGGGCGGCTTCGATCACGGCATCGGCGAATTGTCGGATGCCGCGGCGGCGCTCGACTGGGCACAGACGGTAAATACCGAGGCGCGCAGTTGCTGGATCGCCGGCTTCTCGTTCGGCGCCTGGATCGGCATGCAGTTACTCATGCGGCGGCCGGAAATCGAGGGATTTATCTCGATTGCCCCGCCGGCGAACCTTTACGACTTTTCCTTCCTGGCGCCCTGCCCGTCTTCCGGCCTGATCATTCACGGCGACAAGGACGCGGTCGTGCCGTATCGCGACGTGACCAATCTGGTCGAGAAGCTCAAGACGCAAAAGGGCATCGTCATCGAGCAGAAGGTCGTGCCCGGCGCCAACCACTTCTTCGACGGCAAGGTCGAGCCGCTGATGCAAGCCATCAGCGCCTATCTCGACAAGAGGCTCAAAGGCGGGCGGGCCACCAGCGCAGCATAATTGGCAACGACGCGCTTAGCCGAGCACCGTAACGGCATGTGATGCCGAGGCCGCCGCAAAAACCGGCTCTGGTTGAGTGCGCGGAAAAGCCCAGTTGCCGCGCGCTTGCCTTGCCCGAACTGTCTCATGCAAATTCGTCGTTCGCCGCAGAACTACGTCACCGGCGGGAGGACGCATGGCAAAGGCTTTGGACAAGACCTACGACGGCATCATCATCGGTGCCGGTCACCACGGCCTCGTGCTTGGCAGCTATCTCGCCAAGGCGGGACTAAGCGTGCTCTTGGTCGACCGAAGATTGGAGTATGGCGGCGGTTTGATGACCAAAGAGGCCACCGCGCCCGGCTTCTATCATAACCTCCATTCGATCAACCATTTCCACATTTCGGAAACGCCATGGTTCAAGGACCTCGGCCTCGAAGATCGCGTCACCTATATCACACCACGCTACGAGTTCGGCCAGGCGCATCGTGACGGCACCGCGTTGGTATTCGGGCGCGATCGGGCCGAGACGATTGCCAATGTCGCGCGCTTCTCCAGCCGCGACGCGGAGACGTTCCGCGACTGGAACCGGCGCGCCGAAGACATCACCTCGCGCATTCTGATCCCGGAGCGCTACGCGGAACCCTTGCCGCAAGCCGAGCGCGAAGCGCTGCTCGCCAAGACGGCGATCGGGCGCGATTTCCTCGCGGTCAGCCGCCGTCAGCCGCTCGACGTAGTGCAAGAACTGTTCGAGAACGATCACGTCAAGCTCCTCTTCCTGTTCAAGGTCTCGCTGTTCGGCACCTGGCTCACCGACACCCTGTCGAAGACGAGCCCGATGGGCTCGGTGATCCGCGCCTTCGATCTTGAGACCGGCTATCAGCTCTGCCAAGGCGGTTCGTTCAATCTGGCGCGCGGCTTGATGGAAACCTTCATAGCCGCGGGCGGCACGTTTGCGCCGCAGGTGGCGATCGAGCGCATCTTGATCGAGAACAACGCCGCCCGCGGCATCGTACTCGCTGACGGCAGGACGGTGCGGGCAAACAGCTTCGTCGCCAGCACGCTCGACGTCCATCAGACTTTTGAGACCATGATCGGACGCGCGCAATTGCCCGCTGCGTTTGTTCAAAAACTCGATCGGTTTCAGTACACCGGCTGGACGCTGTTCGGTTTGCATCTGGCTTTGCACCAGAGCCCGCAATTCGCCGCCGCCGCGTTCGACCCGAACATCAACCGCACCCTGAAATGGAGCGTCGGCGCCGAAACCATGGACGATCTTTTTTCGGCGTTCGAGGATGTGAAGGCAAATCGCGTACCGCGCATCGTCCAGTTCGGCTCCGGGCCGTTGAGCGTGCTCGATCCGACGCAGGCGCCGCCCGGCAAGCACACGACCTATTGCTGGCATGTGATGCCGCGCCATCCGGAATTGGGCGGCCAGAACTTTGAAGACTTCAAGCGCGAATTCGCCGACAAAATCATCGACACTTTCGCGCGCTACTGCCCCAACATGACGAGGCGCAACATCATCGCGCAATACGTCTACACGGCCAACGAATACACCGGCGAACTGATCAACATGCGACACGGCGACATCTTCATGGGCGCGTTCAATGCCGAACAGGTGATGTACAACCACTTCGGCTACCGCACGCCCATCGCCAACCTTTACATGGCGGGATCGGCCGGCCATCCCGGCGGCGCCATTTCGGGCGGCGCCGGATACATCAGCGCCGGCATCATCGCGCGCGATCTTGGCGTGAAGTTATGGTGGCGGCCCGCCGACGCCGCCGCGGTACTCGGCGCGCTGGCGCGCGCGGCGTGACTGCCCGGCCGGACTACTTCAATCAGATCGGCTACCGGCAAGTCCGTAGCGTTTTTCGAAGGCATGGACGGCGGGAAAGCCCATCAGAGTGTTCATCTCGGCAAAGGGCAGCATCGGCGCTGCGTTGCCCGCTCCGGTTCCATGCTGTTTCAAATGATGGTAGCAAACTTTCATGGCAGCGGCGGCGCTCAGCAGCGCGGCGACAGGAAAAATTGCAATCTTGAAACCCAGCGCCGCCAATTCTTTTGTCGATAAATACGGCGTCCGCCCACCCTCGACCATGTTGGCGAGCAGGATTGCGCCCCGGAAGGTTTCAGCGACCCGGCGCAGCTCTTCGAGGCTCTCCGGACTCTCCACGAACAGGACATCCGCGCCGGCCATAAGGAAGCGCTCGGCGCGGCGCAGCGCGGAGTCGAGGCCCTCCGCATAGCGCGCATCGGTGCGCGCGACGATCAGAAACTCGCGGCTTGGCCGCGCGTCGGCGGCGACGCGGATCTTGGCGACCGCATCATCCTCCGCAATCACGCGGCGAAATTCGGTATGGCCGCATTTCTTCGGGAATTCCTGATCTTCAAGCTGAATCCCCGAGGCACCCGCCGCGGCGTAGCCGCGAACCGTGCGCTCGACGTTGAGGAGGCCGCCATAGCCGGTGTCGCCGTCGGCGATAAACGGCAATGCCGTGGCGCCGGCGATGCAACGCACCCGGTCGAGCATCTCGGTGAACGTCGCGAGCCCGGCATCGGCAAGGCCGAGCGCGGAGGCGACGGCGCCGTAACCTGTCATATATAGCGCATCGAAGCCGGCGCTTGTCGCCATCTTGGCCGAAATGCCGTCATAGACACCGGGAAGGACCAAGCAACCCTCCTGGCGAAGGAGGTCGGGCAGTGTGGAATGAGCCAAGCGCTACTCCTGTCGTTATTCGGGGCCGGCTGGCGCCGCCTGGAAGAGCGGCGCGTTTCGGACTTCGGTTCAGAAGGCCTTGAGCGTACCGAGCACGATGGTCCTCACGCCAGCATGATCATGACTTCAAATTGGGACAAAGAAATTCAGGGCGAGGTAAGTCAATATTGTAAGCATGTACGCGCGGGCGCTTGCAATCCGCGCGGTCCCGCCGTTCAATGGGTTCACCAATCACACAGAACCACCGACCGGGGGAAATCATGCGTATTGCGCGTCTTGTTGCCGGCTGTTTGACCATCGCAGTTGCCGTTTTCTGGGCCGGCAGCGCCGCCGCGCAGGACACCGTCAAGATCGGCCTGGTGATCCCGATGACCGGCACGTCGGCCGCGGTCGGGCGGGAAATCTCCGATGCCGCGCACCTCTACATGGCGCAGCACGGCGACACCGTCGCCGGCAAGAAGATCGAGCTCATCGTCAGAGATGACGCCAGCGTGCCGGACAACGCCAAGCGGCTGGCCCAGGAACTCATCGTCAACGACAAGGTCAACTTCCTCGGTGCCGGGCTGACGCCAAGCGCGATGGCGATGGCGCCGATCGCAACTCAAGCAAAAGTTCCGACGGTGGTTGTGGTATCGGGCACGTCAGTGGTCACCGAACGCTCGCCTTACTATGTTCGCACGAGCTTCACGCTCGGCCAGCAGTCCGGAATCATCGCCGATTGGGCGATCCAGAACGGCAGCAAGAAAGCGGTCATGGTGCTGTCCGACTGGGCGCCAGGCGCCGAGGCCGGCAAGGTTTTTGCAGGTAATTTCACCAAGGGCGGCGGTCAGATCCTCGATACGCTCAAAGTGCCGCTCGCCAATCCGGATTTCTCGCCGTTCCTGCAGCGCGCGCACGATCTGCAGCCCGACACGCTGTTCGTCTTCGTCCCGGCCGGACAGGCGGGAACCTTCGCCAAGCAATTCGCCGAGCGCGGTCTCGACAAATCGGGCATCAAGCTGGTCGGGCCGGGCGACATCACCGACGACGACGATTTGCCGACGATAGGCGACACGCTCCTTGGCGTCGTTACCGCGGGATTGTATTCCGCCGCGCATCCGTCGCAGTTCAACAAGGATTATGTCGCGGCCTACAAAAAAGCGACGGGACACCGCGCCAACTTCATTTCGGTCGGCGGCTATGACGGCATGCATCTGATTTATGCCGCGCTGGAAAAGACCAACGGCAATGCCGACGCCGATGCGATAATTGGCGCGATGAAGGGGATGCAATGGGAAAGCCCGCGCGGCCCGATCTCAATCGATCCGCAAACCCGCGACATCGTGCAGAACATCTATATCCGCAAGGTCGAGATGGTGAGCGGCGAGCCGTGGGCCATCGAGATTAAAACCTTCCCGGCGGTGAAGGATCCGCTGAAGGAGGCCGCAGCGAAGTAAGGTGCGCGGCGTTCATCCATGCGCGGTGTGACTTTCCTCGGCGAGCGCAAGCTGCAGCTCGCAGAATTCCCCGACCCGACGCCGGGGCCGCGCGACGTCATCGTCGCGATCAAAGCGTCCGGCATGTGCGGCAGCGATCTCAAGCCCTATCGTGCGACTGGGGGCTCAGCCGCATTGGGATTGGGTAAAGTCAGCGGCCCGGTCATCGCCGGACACGAACCGTGCGGCGTGGTGGCCGCGGTGGGCGGCGCGGTCGACGAGCGCACCGCTCGCATCGGCGCGCGCGTCATGGTGCACCACTATTCCGGCTGCGGCGCTTGCCGGCACTGCCAAACCGGCTGGACGCAGATGTGCTCCAACGGCAGCATCGTCTATGGCATCACCGGACATGGCGCGCATGCGCCCTACATGAAAGTCCCGGCGCAGACGCTGGTGCCGTTACCGGACGAATTGAGCTTTGCGACCGGGGCCGCGATTTCCTGCGGCACCGGCACCGCCTATCAGGCGCTGCGGCGGATGAACGTGGCCGGAGGCGATGCCATCGCCATTGTCGGCCAGGGACCCGTCGGGTTGTCCGCGACGCAACTCGCCGCTGCGATGGGCGCCCGTGTCATCGCACTCGACGTGAGCGCGGAGCGGCTGTCACGCGCCAAGGAATTCGGCGCCGACGCGCTGATCGATCCAAAGGCCGGCGACGCCGTCGCCGCGATCAGGGAGCTCACTCGCGGCACTGGCGCCGATATGACGCTCGAACTCATCAGGGACGCCGGACGGACGTTTGATCGCGGTGCGCGGCACGCGGGCCTGGGGCACGACCTGTTTTGTCGGCGAAGGCGGCGACGTCACGCTCGATGTGAGCCCGCATATGCTGCGCAAGCAGCTCACCATTATCGGTTCATGGACTTTTTCCACCGTCGGGCAAGCGGATTGCGCGCGCTTCATCGCCGACCACAAGATCGACGTCGAGCATCTGTTCACGCATCGCTGGCAACTTGCGCAAGCCGATGAGGCCTATCGGCTGTTCGACCGCCAGACCAGCGGCAAGGGCGTGTTTTTGATGGATTGATGACAATGACTGGTTCGGTCCGCCGCGCGGTTCAGAGCGTCCGGCGGCAAGGCAAAAAAGTTCCAGAAGCCGAAAGACCAAGCTGTGAAAGTTCCAGACGCGCAGGAATCGAATGCTCTGCCGCGCGGCGCTAGTGACCTCTCGTCAAAAATCGGTCTACGCTGCCCCGGTCAATTGATCTCGCCACCAATGGCGGGACGATCGAGGGAGGAAGTCGCGATGTCACTGCATCGGATATCGTCGCGGACCGCCGTAGCGGCCATCGCTTTCATGCTCACGGCCGTCGTCGGCGCCGGCGCCCAAGGCCTCAAGCACTACAATTCCAGCAAACCGGATTTCTGGACCAATCCGCCGCCCGACTGGTTCCTCGGCGACGAGACCCAGGATCAAAAGGGTCTTTCGCCCGGACCGCCGCGCGCGACGCCGGCCAGCGCCGCCGAACTCGACGCGACGCTCAAGCAGATCAAGCTGCCGCCCGGCTTCAAGATCGAAGTCTATGCGCCCGGTCTCCTGCAGGCGCGCCAGATGGCGTGGGGCGACAAAGGCACGCTCTTTGTCGGTTCATTCCTCTCCGGCACCGTCTATGCCGTGGTCGATCATGGCGGGCAGAAAGAGGTCAAGACCATCATCAAGGGTCTGCGCATGGCGACCGGCATCGCGTTCCACGACCACGCGCTCTATGTCGCCGATATCGACAAGATCATGAAGTACGACAATCCGGATGACTCGCTCGACAAGCTTCCCGACCCGACCATGATCAATGCCGGCATTCCGCCGTTCATTCCGCATGGCTGGAAGTATCTCGTATTCGACAAGAACGGCTGGATCTACATGGCGCAGGGCGTGCCGTGTAATATCTGCATGCCGCCGCCCGGCACCGCGGCGATCCACCACTTCGACCCCAAGACCGGCATGAACGAGCTCGTGGCGCTCGGCCAGCGCAACAGCGTCGGCGGCGATATCGATCCGCGCACCGGCGATTATTGGTTCAGCGAAAACGCCCGCGACTGGCTCGGCGACAACTTGCCTGACGACAAGCTCGAACACATCTCGCACATGGGCGAGCACTTCGGTTATCCGTATTGCCACGCCGGCACTATTCCCGATCCGAAATACAATTTCGGGCATAAGTGCCCGGAGTTCGCCCCGCCGGTGCTGTTGCTCGGCGCGCATGTGGCGCCGCTCGGCATGAAGTTCTACACCGGCAGCCAGTTCCCGGCGGGCTATAAGAACAACATCCTGCTCACCGAGCACGGTTCGTGAAATCGCCATCAGTATCAGGGCGCGCGCATCATGCGCATCACCGTCGATCCCGATGGCAAAAACGCCAAGCAGGAGGTGTTCGCCTCGGGCTGGCTGCAACCCGGAAATAAATATTCCGGCCGGCCGGACGACATCCTGATGGCGCCGGACGGTTCGATCCTGGTGTCCGACGACGAGGCCGGCGCGATCTATCGCATCAGCTATTCCAAGTAACACGGATAACGTTCGCAACAAGCCCCGCTCGCGACGCGCGAGCGGGGATTTTTCGCCGATGAGCAAGCGATGATGCTGCGATTGTCGGTTCTCGCGGCCGCGGTGCTGATTGCCACTCGCGCGCAAGCGCTTGATGCCGACAAGGTGGCGCCGTGTCTTGCCTGCCACGGCGCGGACGGCGTTTCCAAGACCGCGGGCGTGCCGTCGCTCGCGGCGCAGCCCGATCTCTATACCCAGTGGCAGTTGGTGTTCTTCCGCCTCGAGGCCCGCAAGAACGACACCATGAGCCCGGTGGCCAAATCCCTGAGCGACGACGACGTCAAAGCCTACGGCGCCTATTTCGCGGCGCTGCCGCCGCCGCCCGCGCCATCGGATCCCGATCCGCATCCCGAGCTGAGTGCGGCGGGAAAGGCGCTGGCCGAAGAACATCACTGCAATTCCTGCCACACCGCGAATTTCGCCGGCCAGCAGGCGACGGCGCGGGTCGCCGGCCAGCGCGAGGAGGTCCTGCTCAAGGCGCTCGCCGATTTCCGCACTGGCGCCCGCCGCGGCACCGGCATCGCCGCGATGCCCGAGGCAGTCTACGGGTTAAGCGACGATGATTTTGCCAAGCTCGCGCATTATCTGTCGCGGCTGCCGTGAATTTGTTCAGGGCCGCGCCAGCACGCCGCCGATCGTTCCGGGAAACGTAAGCGGCAGGCCGCGCAAACCGCGCACCGCGAGATAGGCAAAAGCCATCTTGGCTTTCGACCGATCCGCCGAAGCGCGGCTTGAATAGGCTTTGGGACCTGTTACACCAGCCGTGCCGCCGTGCGACGAGCCGCGGCGGCGATAATTTATGCTGAGCAGCGATGACCGCCTACAAGTCCGATTTCCTCAACGTCCTCGCCGCGCGAGGCTTCATTCACCAGGTCTCCGAGTCCGATGCGCTCGACACGTTGGCGCGCTCTTCGACAATCACCGGCTATATCGGTTTCGACTGCACCGCATCGTCGCTGCATGTCGGCTCGCTGTTGCCGATCATGCTGCTCTATTGGCTGCAACAGACCGGACATCGCCCGATCGCGCTGATGGGCGGCGGTACTACGCGCGTTGGCGACCCTTCTGGAAAGGATGAGAGCCGGCGGCTTCTCACCGACGACGCCATCAACGAAAATCTTACGGGCATCCGTGCGGTCTTCGCAAAATTCCTCAAATTCGAAGACGGCGGCGGCAATGCCATCATGGCCAACAACGCCGACTGGCTCAATACTCTTAACTATATCGACTTCTTGCGCGATATCGGCCGGTATTTTTCCATCAATCGGATGCTCGCCTTCAATTCTGTGAAACTGCGGCTCGATCGGCAGCAGGAACTGTCGTTTCTCGAATTCAACTATATGATCCTGCAGGCTTACGATTTCGTCGAGCTGTACCGACGTTACGGCTGCGTGCTGCAGATGGGCGGCTCCGATCAATGGGGCAACATCGTCAACGGCATCGATCTCGGCCGCCGTTTGCATAACGCGCAATTTTTTGCGCTGACGTCGCCGCTGATCACCACCTCCTCGGGCGCCAAGATGGGCAAGACCGCAGCCGGCGCGGTGTGGCTCAACGCCGATCAAGTGAGCCCCTACGAATATTGGCAATATTGGCGCAACACCGAGGACGCCGACGTCGGCCGCTTCCTGAAACTGTTCACGATCCTGCCGCTCGACGAGATCGAACGGCTCGCCGCGCTCAAGGGCGCCGAAATCAATGAGGCGAAAAAAGTGCTCGCCACCGAGGCGACCGCGCTGGTGCACGGCCGAGCGGCGGCCGAGGCGGCAGCGGCCACGGCGCGCACCACCTTCGAGGAAGGCGGCCTCGGCGCAAGCTTGCCGACGGTCGAGATCGCTCGGGCCGAACTCAAATCGGGCCTTGGCGTGCGCACGGCCTTCATCAAGGCGGGGCTTGCCGCATCGAACGGCGAAGTTCGGCGCGCTATCGCCAACAGCGCGATCATGGTCAACGATAAGCGAGTTACCAGCGAGATGGCCGAGATCACCGAACGAGACGTAACGCCCGAAGGCGTCATCAAGCTTTCGCTCGGCCGCAAGCGTCACGTCTTGCTCAAGCCGGTGTGACGGGTTCGCTTAGAGCATGATCCCAAAAGCTTGCCCTCGGACTTGATCCGTGGGGGAACCGGTCTTTGGAAAAGATCATGCTCCAACGAAACATCTAAGTTAGAATCAAAGGATCACAAACAAATATAGTCCCGGTGGAGCTTTGGACGTGAGTTTCGTTTCACTAGTTCGCGGCCAGGTGAGTAGCGAATGTCAATCCGCTCCACTAGCGATTATTGATCATGCTGTCGTTGACCGTGCCCGTGCTGTCGTCAACGGCCGGCGGACTGTTGGCGGGAAATTCGAACACCTTGCGCAAAAGTCCCGGCGCCAAAGCCGATAGCGGATTGACGTGCAGCACCGGATTGCCCGGCTTGCCGACCACTTCATAGGTGACGCCGACCAGCCCCTCTTTTTCGCCGCCGAGGAAAAGTCCCACGATCGGAAGCTGGCCGAGCAGATTATTGGCGCCGTAGAGTGGGATCAGGGTGCCCCGCAGGTGGACCTCATCACCCGCGTAATCGATAAGCCCATCGATGGTGCCGCCGAGCACCGGTCCGCGCACCACGCCGTCGTGCAGCGCAACCCGCCCCGGCGTGCGGACGAAATCGATCTTCAAGCCGGAGAATCCCAAATTGTTGCGCGGCATCGGGCTGCCGTTGGATACCGCCTGTTCGAGTTGCAACTCGTCGTGAACGGCGAAGTTGCGAACGCTGACGGTTCCGAGCTGGACAGGATTGCTTGCGGAAGGCGGGTCCATCACTGTCGTCATCTCGCCGCCGGTCATGCGCGAATAGACGTCGGTGAAGCGAAATAACGCGCCGGCGTCGCTGGTCTCAAGGTCGATCACCTGCCGTCCGCCCGGAGCGCTCCGCAGAATTCCAGTCAGCGCGGCGTCGCGGCCGATCTTGGCGGCAAGGCCCAGATTGCTGATCTCGCCGCCGCGCCGCGACAACTTCAATTCGAGGCCGCGCAACGCCTCGCCGTTGAAGCCGAGGACGGCGCCGAGTTTCATATCGAGATCGATATCGGGCGGCTTGTGGTTACCGGGTTGCATCGCTGTCGGCCCGCCGCTCGCCGCCTTGACGAAACCGCGGCCGTCATAAGCGTCGCCGCGCATCACGACGCGCAGCACTCCATCCGGTGCCCGTGCGACCTTGAGACTGGTGCGATCGCCGTCCGAGAAACCGTAGGACGGGAAGTCGGCCGATTGCAGCGCGCCCGAGCTGTCAAGCTCTATGGTGCCCTTCACGCCGCCGCCGGCGCCTTCGATCAGGAGATCGTCGATGCGGATCGACTGCGGTTTAGTCGTAAGCGTAAAGGTCGCGCGCGCCGGCTTGCCGGCCTGTTTGACCCAACCCGGCAGGAAGCCGTCGATCTGAACCGACGTCAAATCGGCTTCGACCGCAAAGCGTCCGTCGCGATCGGACGAAGTGCCGGCCCGGCCCAAAATGTCGATGGGAATGGCACCGCCGATCGAATTCGACGGATCGAGGCCGAGTTTGGCGCGCATCGCTTCGTCGAGCATGCCCTGAATATGGACGTCGGCGTCATTGTCGCTGTGCAATTTGCGGTATTCCAGACTGGCCGGGGCGCCGCCGATCTTGACATCGCCTTTCAGCGCGAAGCCCTGGTTGTTGGCGCTGACTTTCAGGTCCGCCGCCTCAACCTTCTGTCCCATGATCATGTGTTCGGCGGAAAAATTCGTGGCATCGACGGTGATCGCATAATTGGTCGATCCCGGCGGCAGATCGGGCTTCAGCGGCATCGCCAAAGCAACGAGCGCGCTCAAAGTGCCGTGAGTGGTCGCCGGATCGAACGGCACGCCCGAGGCATTGCGCAGCCGGTCCATGGCTAAAAGCTCGGCGGCGGCCGGAACCGGGCCATCGAGCTTGAAGTGCACGTTCGCCGGCGGGCTATGCGGCGCCGTATCGGGCACCTCGAACAGGCCGGCGGACAGAACGAGCTTTCGCCCCGAGGGCAGATCGGCCGTCGCCTTGCCGAGAGAAATCTGCGCATCGCGTCCAACGATATGAACCGCGAGGTCGGCGTCGTGCAGCGCCGGCAGGCCCGCGACCGGCCGGATCACGCAATTCGTCGCCTGCGCATCGAGGGTCAGACCGTCGTCGGGCACTGGCGGACCGTTCGCTCTGAGATTATCGAGCGGCGAATTCACGCCGATGACCACCCGTCCCACGTCGCCGCTGACGAGATGTTCGACGAACCAGTCGCGAACTTTAGGAACGATGAAGACCGGCCACAGCCGCTTCAAGGCATCGGCCGTCATGCTGGTCGCGGCGGCGCCTGCGGTAAGACGAAGATCGCCGCTGGAGTAGTCTGCGGTGCCGGACATGGCGACGCCGACCGCGCCGTTGCCGATCTCGCCATGCTCGACCACAAAGCGCTTCCTGACCGGATCGAACTGGCCGCTCATCACAATTTGATTGAGGATGAGCGGGGCAGCCTGTGCGTCCGGCGAGTTCAACACGGCCGTGCCGCCGCCGATCCGGAATAGCCATGCCCCCGGAGCCTGCACCGGCGCTTCGACTTGGCCGAGGAGCGTGATTCGGTTGCCGCCGGACAGGATCTGGAACGGAACTGTGAGGATGCGGCTGCCGGCATCCCAATTGATCTTGAACTCGGCGTGATCGAGGTCGATGCGCCCGTCGGCAGCGTCGCCATCGTCGAAGTAGCCGGCGTCGGCGACGATCCGACCCGTCAGCGATTGCGGTATGCCGTTTGGTCCGATCACGCCGCGCAGGCTGGCGGACAGCGGCACGTTGATTTGCATGCTGCCGTCGCCAAACCGGGACGCCAGCAACAGGTCGTCTGCAGAGACTTGCCGGGCTTCCAGCGCAATGCTGCGGTAGCCATCCCCGGTCGGCTTGATCGATGCCGTCAGGCCCCACGATCGATCAGGATTGTCCGAGCCGACCGTTACGACGATGCCGCCGCTAGGCGGCCGCTGCAGCGTCAGCGTAATATCCTGAAACGTCCATCGCTTGCCGGTGCGCTCGTCGTCGACGGTAAGAGTGCCGTCCTTCAATCCGAGTTCGCGCAGGTCGTGGCCGTCGAGCCCGGACTGACCGATGCCGTCGAGCCACGACATCAGCGCAGCAATGCTGTCGGTGGGCGGCCGCGGCAAGGCCGCTCGTGTTGCAGCAGTTTGCTCTACGGCCTGACGCGTGACGGCAGCAGTTGTGAGCGGCACATTGGCTGTCGCGATCGGGTGCTTGTCGGCGCCGGAGGCAAACACCGTCACGGCGCCGTCCGGCTCGATGCGCACCGCCATCGCGGCGCCGACCAGATTGAGACTTTCAGCGCGCATATGGCCGCGCAGAAGGCTCAGGCCGGAGACGTGGATTTCAGCTTTTGGCGCGCGCGCGACCACCGTGCCGTCGGGGTCGCGCACCACGATATCGCGCACCCGCACCGCGGCGCCGCCGTTTCCGGTGCGCTCGATCTGAGTGCCGCCGACTTCGATGCGTTCGCGACTGCCAAAATTATCCTCGATGGCGGAGACGAGCCAAGGAGTGAAGATATCGAGCTGGATCGGCCCGCTGGACAGCCGCCACCACAGTCCGCCGACCCCGAACAGGAGGAGTCCGACAACGACGGCCGAGCCGATACCGACCCGCCTGATCAGGCGTTGATGCCGGACAAGCAGCCGCCGATAGGCGGCCAAGTAACGGCCATCGCCCCGGCGCTCACCGCGGCGAGCTGCCACGGTACTGCCCCGGCGCCGCGGGTGACCGACGGATTCCCAAGGCGGAGATGCCGCACTATGCCTGTCTTGATTCGTCATGCTCGCTCGGGCGTCCCCCCGTCCGTGGCGCCGTCATAACGATATTGCGGCAAACGACCCGTGAGCGATCGACACCCCTGCCCGCGAGCATATCCTCAAGGTAAAGAATGGCGCTGGGAAAGCGTCGAAAGGAAGGCACATGCGGCGGAAGACGACACCGAAGGCGGTGCAAGGCGCCGGTCGAAACAGAGCCGGCAACAACAGGATAGCGCACATCATGGATGCCAAAAAGGGCATCGAGCCGGGCGCAAAAGCGCCAAGATTCACGCTACCCGCCGATAGGGAGAGCCGCGTATCGCTGGCGGACTTCGCCGGCCGCAAACTCGTGCTTTACTTCTATCCCCGGGCCGACACATCCGGCTGCACCAAGGAGGCCATCGACTTTTCCCGGTTGAAGGGTGAATTCAGCCGCGCCGGCGCCGACATCCTCGGCGTTTCCGCCGATCCGGTAAAAACGCTGGATGCGTTTAAGTCAAAGCACAAACTTGCGATCGCTTTGGCATCCGACGCTACGCATAAAACTCTTGAGGCCTATGGGGTTTGGCAGGAGAAGTCGATGTACGGTAGGAAGTTCCTTGGCATCGTACGCAGCACCTTCCTGATCGGCCCCGATCAGCGCATCGCCCGGATATGGCCCAAGGTCTCCGTCGCGGAGCATGCCGAGGAGGTCCTGGCCGCCGTGAAGGTTCTGTAATCGGGTTTGGCAAATTGCCGAAACATTTACTGAAGTTCGCAAAATGGCGCCAAGTCTAGGGGTCCAGTTTCCTGAAAATTAACCATAAGAGGCTCAAATCCGCTCCCGACTTGGGTGGGAGCGTCAATGTCGCAGTGGACCGCGTCCCGGTCGTTCAAGGCCGCACGAACGCAATTTCCGGCGCAAAATTTCGGGGAGCATTGCTCGCTGGACGGTGCGCGCGGCAGCGAGGCGCGTGCCCGTGAAGTCCCAAAATCGGCCGGGGCCGCCTATACTATCGCGCATGCCGGACGGCAGATCAGATTCAGGCCCCTTGCATTCTGGATCGCGGTTGGAACGGTCGTGATCATGGCGGGCTGGTCGGTCACGGCGGCAACCTATCTCGCCTTCCGTGACGACGTGCTGCGAACGCTCATCGCGCGGCAGACCGAGCAACAGTTCGGCTATGAGGACCGCATAGCCGAACTGCGCGCTCAGATCGATCGCACCACCAGTCATCAACTGCTCGACCAGGAGCAATTCGAGCAAAAGCTCGACGAGTTGATGCGCCGCCAAACCGCTCTGGAATCGCGGGCGACGGCCTTGAGTACCCTCACCGACCCGACGATCACCGGCTCGATTGGGACGGCTACAAATCCGGCAAGAGAACCCGCACCCTCGCGGCACGATCTCGGCCGGCAATCGAGCATCGGCGCAACGCTCGACCGCATGGAGGCCTCGCTCGATCGGGTCGAGCGGCGGCAATCGATCACTCTCGGCGAGTTGGAGAACCGCTATCAAGACAAGGCGCGCCGCATTCGCGGCGTTTTCGATCGGCTCGGCGTCAGGCTTGATGCGCCGGCGACCGGCGGCCCCTTCGTCCCAGTCAAGCCGCCACCGGCCAATGAAGGATTTCAGCGCGCGCTCTTTGAAGTCAATTTGGCGCGCTCCGAAGCCGACCAGCTTAGCGATACGCTTCGCACGGTGCCGTTGCGCAAGCCGGTGAGCGGCGAGATCGATGAAACCTCGCCGTTCGGCGTCCGCACGGATCCGCTTCTGCATGAGGCGGCGATGCATACCGGCATCGACATCCGCGGCGAAGTCGGCGAAGCGGTTCATGCAACCGCGGCGGGACGGGTTACCATTGCCGGTTGGGACGGCGGCTACGGCAATATGGTCGAGATCAACCACGGCAACGGCCTGTCGACCCGCTACGGCCATCTCTCCCAGATCAACGTTCGCGTCGGCAATGAAGTACGGAGCGGTCAAATCGTCGGCTTGATCGGCTCGACCGGTCGCTCGACCGGTCCCCACCTGCATTACGAGACGCGCGTCGACGGCGAAGCGGTCAATCCGCAGAAATTCCTCGAAGCCGGCGCGAAGCTTTTCGGCGACGGGCAGATCGTCCGCAGCGATCGCGCCAGCGCTCAGGACTGAACGGCCCGGCGCCGGAGCGGGCAGTCTATCCCGGCACCGGGGCGAACACCGAACTTAAGAGTTACTCGACGTCCTCGACTTCCTTTGGCCCGGTGCCGAACGCCTTTTGCGCCAGCGCTGCTTCGGTGAACCGATCGATGTCGCCGTCGAGGACGGCGGCGGTGTTGGACGTCGACACCCCGGTGCGCAGGTCCTTCACCATCTGATAGGGCTGCAGCACGTAGGAGCGGATCTGGTGGCCGAAGCCGATATCGGTCTTGGCCGCCTGGTCGGCGGCCGCCTTCTCCTCGCGCTTCTTCAATTCGGCCTCGTAGAGCTTGGCGCGCAGCATCTGCCAGGCCTGCGCACGGTTGCGATGCTGCGAGCGGTCGTTCTGGCAAAACACCACGATATTGGTCGGGATATGAGTGAGCCGGATCGCGGACTCGGTCTTGTTGACGTGCTGGCCGCCGGCACCGCCGGAGCGCAGCGTATCGACACGCACGTCGGCCTCGTTGATATCGATCTTGATGCGGTCGTCGATCACCGGATAGACGTTGACGCTGGCGAATGAGGTGTGACGGCGAGCATTGGAATCGAACGGTGAAATACGCACCAGGCGATGCACGCCGTTCTCGGTCTTGAGCCAGCCATAGCCGTTGCGGCCCTTGATCTCGACTGTCGCCGATTTGATGCCGGCCTCCTCGCCCTGCGTTTCTTCGATGTACTGGACCTTAAAGCCGTGCTGCTCGGCCCAGCGCGTGTACATCCGCAACAGCATCGCGGCCCAGTCCTGGCTCTCGGTGCCGCCGGCGCCGGCATGGACTTCGAGATAGGCATCGTTAGCATCGGCCTCGCCAGAGAGCAGCGCTTCGAGCTCACGGCGCGACACTTCGACTTTGAGCTTGCGCAGTGCAGCTTCGGCCTCGGCGACGACCTTTTGATCTTTCTCCGCCTCGCCAAGCTCGATCAGCGTCACCTGATCGTCGAGTTCCTGCTGGATGCGCGATAGTGCGGCGAGGGTGTCGTCGAGCGCGGTGCGCTCCTGCATGACGCGGCTGGCGCGCTGCGGATCGTTCCACAGATTGGGGTCTTCGGCCTGCCGGTTCAGCTCGGCTAGCCGAGCGCGCGCTTTGTCGACGTCAAAGATGCCTCCTCAGCAGCTCGATCGACTGCTTGATCTCCTCGACGATGGTCGTGATTTCGGCGCGCATGGAGTTTGGATGACAGAGATCAGACGTCAGAGGTCAGATAGGCTCAAGAAGGCAAAATCACAACTGTCGTTTCGCGATCCGATCTCTGACACCCGTCCTCCGATCTCAATACAACCCGCCGGTCCCGGTCCGCACGACGTTGCCCGCGTCAGGCGAGACTTGCTGCACATTGGAAACGCCGTTGGTCGTATCGGCGCCGACCACGGTGTCGCTGTCGGGCGGCGCGGTGCCGGGCTTGAAGGCTTCAAGAATAACGCGCGGATCGCCGGGTCCGGCGCGCATTCCCGTTTTAGCATCGACGCGGATGAGTTTTATGCCGGGCGGCACGGAAAATGGGATCGGCGGCTTGTCGGCAAGCTCCACTTTGAGAAAATCCCTGACCACAGGCGCGGCGAGGCTGCCGCCGGTCGCGCGGTTCGCAATGTGACGCGGCTTGTCGTAGCCCATATAGACGCCGCAGACGATGTCGGGCGAAAACCCGATAAACCACACGTCCTTTTCGTCGTTGGTGGTGCCGGTCTTGCCGGCAATCGGCTTGCCGACCGCACGAACCGCGATACCGGTACCGCGCTGCACGACGCCCTCCATGAGCGAGGTGATCTGATAGGCGGTCATCGGATCGATCACCTGCTCGCGCTTATCGACCAGCGTCGGCTCCGGCTGATTGTGCCAACTGTCGGCATTGCAGCCGGTGCATTCGCGCTGGTCGTGCTTGTAGATGGTGTGACCGTAGCGGTCCTGGATACGGTCGATCAGGGTCGGGATGACGCGGCGTCCGCCGTTGTCGAACATCGAATAGGCGGTGACCATGCGCATCACGGTGGTTTCGCCGGCGCCGAGCGCGTAAGACAGATAGGGCGGCAGCTCGTCGTACACGCCGAACCGCTTGGCATATTCGGAAATCAGCGGCATGCCGATATCCTGGGCGAGCCGCACCGTCATGACGTTGCGCGACTCTTCCAGGCCAAAACGCAGCGTCGAGGGGCCAAAAAATTTGCCGCCGTAGTTTTGCGGCGTCCAGATGCCGCCGCCCTGTCCCATATCGATCTCGATCGGCGCATCCATGATGATGGTCGAGGGCGTATAGCCGTTATCGAGAGCTGCGGCATAGACGATGGGCTTGAATGACGAGCCGGGCTGCCGCAGCGCCTGCGTAGCGCGGTTGAATTGACTCTGGTCGAAGGAATAGCCGCCGACCATCGCCAGCACGCGCCCGGTATGCGGATCCATCACCACCATGGCGCCGGAAATTTCCGGCACCTGACGCAACTGGTATTGACCGGCTTGATCGGTCGGCTCGACGTAGATCACGTCGCCGACCGAGAGCACCTGGCTGACGCGCTGGATCGGCTTTGCGGGTCCGTTGACCGACTTCGCCCATTTCACGCCGTCGAGCGGCACGATGCCGACCGTGCGGTCCTTGAGAACGGCGCCGGACGGATCGCGGCCGGGCTGCAGACCGATGCGCGCCGACTGATCGTCCACTTGGAGCACCACGGCCATACGCCAGGGGTCGATATCGTCCAGCGATTTGATGTCGGCGAGTTTGACGCCCCAATCGCCGCTGACGTCCATAGTGGCAACCGGCCCGCGGTAGCCTTGCTTCTCGTCAAAGCTCACGAGCCCGTTGACCATGGTGTTGCGCGCCAGCATTTGCAGTTGGGGGTCGAGCGTCGTGCGCACCGATAGCCCGCCCTCGTAGAGCTTGTTCTCCCCGTAATTGTCGTAGAGATAACGCCGCACCTCCTCGGTGAAATATTCGGCGGCGAAGACATGGGGACTGGCCGTCCGCACGGTGACGTCGAGCGGCTCCTTCTCCGCTTTGGCGCCGTCCGCCGCGGAGATGAAGCCGTCTTCGACCATGCGATCGATGACGTAATTGCGCCGCGCGATCGCCTCGTCCTTGCGGCGGAACGGATTGTAGTTATTCGGCCCCTTGGGCAGACCGGCGAGATACGCCGCCTGGGCGATGGTCAGCTCGTGTACCGACTTGTCGAAATACAGCAGCGATGCCGCGGCCACGCCATAGGCGCCGAAACCAAGATAGATTTCGTTGAGATAAAGTTCGAGGATTTTCTGCTTCGAATAGGTGCGCTCGATGCGCAACGCGAGCAGCGCTTCCTTGATCTTGCGCTCGAACGAAACCTTGTTGTTCAACAGAAAGTTCTTGGCGACCTGCTGCGTGATGGTCGAGGCGCCCTGTGGCCGCCGGCCGCTGCCGTAGTTCTGGACATAGAGCATGCCGGCACGGAGGATGCCGTAAACGTCGACACCGGGATGGTGGTAAAAATTCTTATCCTCGGCCGCCACGAAAGCGTTGGTGACGAGCTTGGGGATCGCCTGGATCGGCAGGTAGAGCCGCCGCTCCTTGGCATATTCCGCGAGCAGCGAGCCGTCGGCCGCGTGCACTCGCGTCATCACCGGCGGCTCGTAGTCCTGAAGCTGGCTGTAGTCGGGCAAGTCCTTGGAGTAATGCCACAATATGCCGGCTGTCGTGGCGATCCCGGCGATGAAGAGGATCGTCCCGGCCGCGAAAAGAAAGCCCAAAAACCGCAGGAACAACTTCACCGCGACACCGATTTCATTACCAGTATCCTGCCGCATCTCGGCCGACGGAATTAACGCCGAGTCGCCCCGTATATCTGCCTGACATTAGCGTTTTAATTGCGCTTCGTCGCTTGGGTTTTTGTTCAAACTGAGGCCACCCCGGGACTACCCGTAAACGCGTTCGAGTTTGCCACCTTAGTTTGCCCCAGCGCGGGCGCCGGCGAGATGGGTAGCGAAATAGTCATTGACGGCCGCGGCCATCGAGTCCGCCGTGCGGTCGCGCCAGGTATCGGAGTTTAACGATTGCAAATCCTGCTTATTGGACACGTATCCCAGCTCGACTAGCACCGAGGGAACGTCGGGCGCGCGCAACACGCGAAAACCCGCCGACCTGATCGGGTCCTTGTGCAATCGCGTCGTTGCCCCCAAGTCGCTAACCAGCTTATGCGCAAACTGCATTGAAAACGTCTTGGTTTCGCGCTGCGCCAGATCGAGCAGGATGCCGGCGACGTCGTCCGGCTCGGTCTTGAGGTCGACACCGGCGATGACGTCGGCGTGGTTTTCCTCTGCGGCAACCTGCGCGGCTTGCGGATCCGATGGCGTATCCGAAAGCGTGTAGACCGTGGCGCCGTCGGCGTCGCCTTCCCGACGCGGCAAGAAATCGGCATGAAGTGAGATAAACAACACAGCGCCGGCGTTGCGCGCGATCCGCACCCGGTCGGCCAGCGGCACGAATGTGTCGTCGGTGCGCGTCATCAGGACGCGATATTTACCCGATTTCTCAATCCTTTCGCGTAACCGCTTGGCGAAATCGAGCACAATGTCTTTCTCGCATTGCCCGTTTGGCGCCCGTGTCCCGGTATCGATGCCGCCATGACCGGGATCGAGCACGACCAGGGGGCGCGCGTCGGCCGAAGCCGGCGGCGGCGCGCTCATGGGAAGGGCTTCGCTGCGGGCAAATTTCTCGTCGAGCGCAATCTTGCGCAGGAAACTCTCACGATCGGTGGCGACAAGATCGAGCACCAGCCGCGCTGGCGCGCCAGCCGCTGCGTCCACGGCGAAGGCCTTGTCGACGCGCACTGGCTTTATCAGGTCGAACACCATCCGCGAGCCGCCCGGCATGACCAGCCCAAAGCGGAACGCCTTGATCAGTCCGTGCCCAGCCTCGCCGGCGTGCGGCGGCAGCTGGAACGTCATCTGGGGTATGTCGAGGACGAGGCGATATGGGTCGGCAAGGGTAAAGACGTGCAGGTCGATCCGGCGGTCGAGATCCATGACGAACCGCGTTTGTGTCGCGTCGCCGCCGAGGCGGACGTCGGATGCCACCGGAAACGAGTCGGCTGCCGGAACTGTCCCCGGCGGTCCGGCAGCCAATGCCGTCCCGGCAAGGAACACACCGAGGAGAGCCCAGCGCACGGCTTGGACAGGCATCGGTTTCCACCCCATCGAGCCCCTCTTACTCCATTAGGCCCGCGTGGTTAACCGAAACTGAACTTCGGCAGAAGCACCTCCGGACATCGCGAAATTCACGCTGTTTTTTTGCCAAATCCCACAGATGACTTGCCAATTCCCTCCCCCGGGCCTTATGAAGAGGATGCTGACGGTGAAAGGTTCCGGTTGTGTCGCGTTAGGGCATCCGGTGACGTCCGCAAGGTTTGGCTCCCCGAGGAAGATGACGGGAGCAAGGCGGACATCGCTTTCGCACCGCTCCGGCGCCGGCCGTTCAATGAGGTCACGACCTCGGCGAACAGGGCGCCGAGGGCGTAAAGCGACGCCGACGCCCTCCAAGATGAGGACAGCCGGAATCTCGCGCGCGACGCGGGTGCCAGGAGCCTAGATGCTGGCACCATTTCGCGCCATGCCGTCAGCAATTGAGCGAAATTGCGGCCGCGCCCAGCGCTGTCGCCTCATAGCGGTTTGGAGTTCATGTTCGAGGCGCAAGTTCAGGTTCGTTTGACGAAGTATGGCGGCGTTCATGCGACGCTTGCCGGAATTCGAGCCTGGTCCACGTGCGGCGCTCGCGCTTTCCGATCCGTCCCATTCACCGAAAATCGGGCCCACGCCCTCGCTCCGCGCCGATCCGGCGCGGCGCGTGCCGGCATGCCGGCCCCCAAGAGATTTGCCAATGGCCAACAAAATGCTCATCGACGCGACCCATCCCGAGGAGACCCGGGTGGTCGTCTTGCGCGGCAATCGCGTCGAAGAATTCGACTTTGAATCCGCGCACCGTAAGCAATTAAGAGGCAATATCTATCTGGCGAAAGTGACGCGCGTTGAGCCGTCGCTGCAGGCCGCCTTCGTCGATTACGGTGGCAATCGTCATGGTTTTCTTGCGTTTAGCGAAATCCATCCCGACTACTACCAGATTCCGGTCGCCGACCGGCAGGCCCTGATCGACGAGGAGGAGCGCGCGCAGCGCGCCGCCGATGACGAGGTCGATCGCCGTTCGCGGCGACATCGTCGCCACGGCGCGCATCCTGCCGCGCGCCGCGACACGGTGGTGCGCGGCGAGTTTGCCGAAGCCCCGGCGGGCGATTTGGTTGCCGGCGAGGAATTCGCGGCGCCGTCCGCCACAAACGACGAGGCGCTTAGTCCTGCTGTGGATGGCGAACCGCACGCCGAGCTGGCCGCGGACGGCGTGGCAGAAGCCGCGCCCACTCTCGAAACGCCAGAGTCCTTGGCTGAGGAAACACAGCCGGATGCCTCCGCCGAGGAAGTCGAAGCGGGTCATTTTGGAGTCGAGACCGCGGCAACTGGCTCTGCGGCCGGTCCCGGCGAAACCGAACAAGCCGAGGTGGACGAATCGGCAAGTCCGCCCGCTGCCGAGAGCGGCGAAGCGCCGGGCGTCGCCGAAGTGCGCGAGCACGAACAAAACGGCGAAGACGATGAAGCTGCCGAAGAAGTGGTTAAATCGGTCGGCGGCGCCGATGCGCTGGAGGAGGTCCCCGACCGCGCGCCGCGCTATCGCCGCCAATACAAGATCCAAGAGGTCATCAAACGCCGCCAGGTCATGCTGGTGCAGGTCGTCAAGGAGGAGCGCGGCACCAAGGGCGCGGCGCTGACCACTTATCTGTCGCTCGCCGGACGTTATTCGGTGCTGATGCCCAACACCGCACGTGGCGGCGGCATCAGCCGCAAGATCACCAGCGCCGAAGACCGGGCGCGGCTCAAGGAAGCGGCGGCGGAACTCGAAGTGCCGGAAGGCATGGGCGTGATCCTGCGCACCGCCGGCGCCAACCGCACCAAAATCGAGATCAAGCGCGATTTCGAATATCTGCTGCGGATGTGGGAGACGGTACGCGACCTCACCCTCAAATCCACTGCGCCGAAACTCGTCTATGAGGAAGGCTCGCTGGTCAAGCGCTCGATCCGCGATCTCTATACCAAAGACATCGATGAGGTGATCGTTGCCGGGCCCGAGGCCTATCACGAGGCCAGGGATTTTATGCGCATGCTCATGCCGAGCCATGCCAAGAACGTTCACCTCTATAACGAGACACAACCGCTGTTATCTCGTTACGGCGTCGAAAATCAGCTCGACGCCATGTTCTCGCCGGTCGTCCAGCTGCGCTCAGGCGGCTACATCGTGATCAATCAGGCCGAGGCCTTGGTTGCCATTGATGTGAACTCCGGCCGCGCCACGCGCGAGCACCACATCGAGGACACCGCGCTCAAAACCAATCTGGAGGCCTCCGACGAGATTGCCCGCCAGCTGCGGCTGCGCGACCTCGCCGGGCTGATCGTCATCGACTTCATCGATATGGACGAAAAGCGCAATAACCGCGCCGTCGAGCGCCGGCTGAAGGAGTGCCTCAAGCACGACCGCGCCCGTATCCAGGTCGGCCGCATTTCGCATTTCGGCCTCCTCGAAATGTCGCGCCAACGCATCCGCACGAGCGTGCTGGAAAGCTCGACCGAGAAGTGCCCGTATTGCGGCGGCAGCGGTCATGTCCGCTCGGTGTCGTCGCTTGCACTGCAGGTCTTACGCGCGCTCGAGGAGCAGCTCATCAAGGGCGCCACGCACAATCTCATCGCGCGCACGCGGCCCGACGTCGCGCTTTACGTTCTTAATCAGAAGCGCGCGCATCTGCGCAGTCTGGAAGAGCGGTTCGCCATTACCATCACCATCTCCGCCGATGAATCCGTGCGGGCGCCGCAGGCCTTCATTATTGATCGCGGCGAGCAGGTGCACACGGTCGAGGCGGCCAAAGCGCTTGCCGACCGCGCCCAGGTCGCCCCCGCCCCGCTGGAAGAAGAGGACGACCTCGAAGAATTCGGGACGGCGGAAGGTGAACAAGCCGAAGTGGCGGAGGAAGCGCCGGCCATGGCGCCGGAGCAAGGCGACGGCGGTCCGCGGCGAAGACGGCGCCGGCGCCGGCGCGGCGGCCGCAACGGCGGCGAAGGCGCGCCCGGACAACCGCAACAGCACGTTGGTCAGGACGACATGCCGGTCAGCGAAACCGCCGACGAATTCGCTGCGGAAGGCGAAAATCAAGTTCCGAGCGACGATGAGTTCGTCGAACCGCAAGAAGGTGAATTGGCGACGCAAGAGCCCAGCGAGCACAACGAGCGCGGCGAGCCGCGCCGTGACGATGAACGGCGGCGACGCCGGGGTCGCCGCGGCGGTCGGCGCAATCGTCATCGTACCGGCGACGCGGCGCACGCAGCCGAGGACCGTGAGCCGTATCCGCCGCCGCAGCAGGAATTTGCACCGGCCGAGGAGCTGAGCGGCGCGCCGCCGACCGAGCCGGAACTTAAAGAGGCTGTCGCCGATCTCGACGCTACGCCGCCCGCCGTATCGCCAGCGCCGGTCAGTGCCGCGGCGCCACAGCCCGTGCCGCCGCCCGAGGAGCCGGTGCGCCGGCGTTCGACGGTGCGCGAGCGCGCGCCAGTCGGGGGCAGCGAAGAAGCATTGCCGACGCCGCAAACCCAGCAGCCTGTCGTTCCGACGCCGGAACCGGTCGTCGCCGAATCCACCGAGGCTGCGGATAGCGATCGGCCGCGCCGCACCGGTTGGTGGTCGCGCCGCTTTGCCGGGGGCTGAAGGCGGATCGGGCGCATAAGCTTGGGTGGAGCATGATCTTTTCGGAATTCCGGTTCCCACCCCGGATCGGGTCCGGGGCTTTCCGGATTATGCTCTTATGAAAAGCGCCTGGGCGGACCGCGACGCCGAGGCGATGGTGGCTTGCGGCGCGAAATCGGGCATCGACCGCGATTTTGCGCTCCGCATCTACACCACAAGGCTCCTCGGCCGCGATCCAAAGCTGGTCCTGCATGGCGGCGGCAATACTTCGCTGAAGACGCGGGCGCGCGACCTCCTCAGCGAGGAGGTCGAAGCGCTTTGCGTCAAATCCTCAGGTTCCGACATGGCGACAATCGGAGCCGAGGGCTTTTCGGCGGTGCGGCTTACGCCCATGCGCAAGCTCCGCGCGCTAGAAACAATCGACGACGAAGAACTCGTAGCGATCGAGCGAGCCAACCTCATCGACCCGGCGGTGTCGAATCCGTCCGTCGAGATGATGCTGCACGCGTTCCTGCCGCACAAATTCGTCGATCACACCCATGCCACCGCGGTGCTCAGCCTGATCGACCAGCCCGACGGCGAAAGAAAGTGCGTTGAAGTGTTTGGCACACGGCTGGGGTTCGTGCCCTACGTCATGCCGGGTTTTGGCTTGGCGAAAAAGGCGATCGAAGTTTTCGAGCGCGCCAAGCCGAACGACGGGCTCATTCTCGGCAAGCATGGCATCGTCACCTACGGCGAAAGCGCACGTGAAGCGTACGAGCGCATGATCGAGATGGTATCGCTCGCCGAGAATTTTATCGCGCGGCATCGCAAATCCGTCGCGGTCGCCGCCGCGCCACAGAACGTCACCGGCGTGGCGCAGGTCGCGCCGATCGTGCGCGGGGCCTGCAGCGAGCGCGACACTACAGTCGAGGGCGCCTGGCGGCGGCTTGTTCTCGATTTCCGCGGCGGCGAGACCGTGCGCAATTTCGCCAACGCCGAGGATTTGGAGCGGATCAGCCAGGCCGGCGTGATCACGCCGGACCATACCATCCGCACCAAAAACTGGCCGCTGGTTTTGCCGGCGCCCGAAGTCGGCGCGCTTGACGAATTCGCGCGCGCAGCGCGCGAACGGGCCCGCCAATTCGTTGACCGCTATCACCTCTATTTTCAGCGCAACAATAAACGTGTCAGCGGCATCAAGCACGAGCTCGATCCCCTGCCCCGCGTCGTAGTCGTTCCCGGGCTCGGCTTGTTCGGTCTTGGCCGCTCGAAGCGCGATGCCATCATCGCCGCCGATATCGCGCAAGCCTGGATCGAAGGCGTAAGCGACGCCGAAGCCATCGGGCATTTCGCATCGATCTCCGAAACCGACATGTTCGATTGCGAATATTGGCCGCTGGAACAGGCCAAGCTCGTCGCACGCAAGGAATTGCCGCTTGCCGGCCAGATCGCCGTCGTCACCGGCGCCGGCGGCGCCATCGGCGCGGCGACGGCGAAGACTTTCGCGGCTGCCGGAGCGGACATCGCGTTGCTCGACGTGAATTTCTCGGCCGCGAGCAAGCAAGCAGACACGATTGGCGCCGACGCCTTGCCGGTCGCCTGCGATGTGACCGACGTCGAGTCGGTGCGCACCGCCTTCGACAAAGTCGTCAAAAGCTTTGGCGGCGTCGACATCGTTGTCTCGAATGCCGGCGCGGCTTGGCAGGGCCGCATCGGCGAGGTCGACGAAGAAATTTTGCGCAAGAGCTTCGCGTTGAATTTTTACGGTCACCAGCGCGTCGCGCAGGCCGCGGTGAAAATCATGCTGGCGCAAGGCACCGGCGGCTGTCTCCTGTTCAACGTCTCCAAGCAGGCGGTCAATCCGGGGCCGAACTTCGGACCCTATGGCATCCCGAAGGCGGCGGCGCTCGCTTTGATGCGGCAATATGCGCTCGATTACGGCGCCGACGGCATCCGCGCCAACGCCGTCAATGCCGATCGCATCCGCTCAGGACTGCTTACGCCCGACATGATCGCGTCGCGCTCCAAAGCGCGGGGACTTTCCGAAAAGGATTATATGAGCGGCAATCTGCTACAGCGCGAAGTCACCACCGAAGACGTCGCGCAAGCTTTTCTGCACCACGCGCTCGCTTTGAAAACCACCGCCGACGTCACCACCGTGGACGGCGGCAACATCGCCGCCGCGATGCGATAATAAATTTACTCGTCCCCGCGCATGCAGGGACGAGTAAATCGCACCCGAACCGCGATCAGCCGTTGGGCCAGCAGCGCTTGCCTTCAGGGCCGAGGTGGTATCCGGGTGGGCAGGCGCGGTTCACCGCAAATGGATGGCAACGGCCACCCGGACCGCGCCAAAATCCGGCGCCGCAGCCTTCCGCGACCTTAACGATCAGGCCGCCGCCGGAAGCTCCGATCGGAGCCGCCGGAACACCCGCGACGGCAGCCGTCGCAACGCTGAAAGGGAATGCCGCACTCAATGCAATTATCCTAACCATTGTCACTTTCCTTCCCGGTTGTCGCCGCCACCATTCCGGCAGCGAGAGGCCGATTTAGGCCTCCGCTGCACTGAACAGCGCCTGAATAACTCGTCAAGCGCCAAGTCAGCTTGGTCACAAAGCCTTGAACTTCAATCGCTTGGCAAAATTGTGTTCGGCAAAATCAGATAAATCGGGGCTCCTCGCAAAAGCGCCGCGCTACCTATCGACTGCGCCGCCACTGTCGGCCCAGTCCTTGAAGCCGCCGAGGTTGAAGACTTTTTCGTAGCCAAGATCTCTGAGCAGTTTGCCGGCCAGCGCAGAACGGCCGCCGGAGGCGCAGTAAAGAATGACGGTCTTGTCCTTGGCGAAATTCTTGTCGTGAGACGGCAATTCCGGGTCGGCGCGAAATTCCAGCATGCCGCGCGAGACATGGACGGCGCCGGCAACTTTGCCGCTCGCGGCCACCTCGGCGCCGTCGCGCACGTCGACCACGAGCGTATTGCCCTTGGCGATCATCTCCTTGGCCTGCGCCGGCGCGATCCTCGGCACCGCGGCGTTGGCGGCCTCCAGCATTTGTTTGACGGTTTGGGCCATGGCAACCTCCCCTGCGCACGCGCGTGAGGTCGGCGGCGGCGGCGCATCGTGCTTAAGATAGTCGTTTAGGCGCGACGCTTTCAATCGCTCGACAAAATCACGTTCTTCACAATCGGGTAAATCTGCTTTTCCCAGCGCGCGTACCGGAAAACACGCCGTAATGACCGACACCGGCCTTCATGTGGTGGCGCCATCGCGGCGGCGATATTGCCGTAGTCGCGCACGATCTGTGCCGCAAGCCGCGGTAGTATCTCGGTGAGGCTACTCGGTTTGCGCGATTTATTGCTTCGGCGCGTTCAGGTGAAGCGACTGGATCACCTTGATCCATTTCGCCAAGTCGGCGTCGACCCGCGCCGCCAGCGCCGCGGCGGTGCTGCCGACGGGAGTGAGACCGGTCGCCAAGAAATGGCTGCGCAGCTCCGGCTCCGCCACGGCACGCGCCGTAGCGTGCTGTAGTTTTTCGATGATACTCGGGTCGGTTCCGGCCGGCGCGTAGAGGCACCAATAGTTGTTGGCCTCGAAACCGGGAAAGCCCTGTTCCGCGATGGTCGGAACGTCAGGCAACGCGGCGAGCCGCTCGGGCGCTCCGACGCCCAACGCCTTCAATTTATCCGAACGCAAATAAGTGAGGCTCTGCGGAACGCCCATCAGCATCATCTGCAGCTGTCCGGACAGCAAATCGGGCAATGCCTCCGCGCTGCCGCGATAAGGCACCTCGGTGAGCTTGAAATCGCCAAGTTGCTGCAACAGCGCCATCGCCAGCTCATGCGTGCTGCCAGGGCCGGTCGAGCCGAAAGTGATAACACCGGGCTCCCGCATGGCCTTCGCCACCACTTGGCGCAGGTCGGCGACGCCGAGCGATGGATTTGCCGTCAATACAAGTTCGACGGTCGCCACCAAGCTGACCGGCGCCAAATTCTTCACTTGATAAGGCAGATCCGGCCAAAAATTCGGGTTGATGGCGACCTGAATATCGGACGCCAGCAACAGCGTGTCGCCGTCCGGCGGCGATTTCGCCACGTCGGCAGTGCCGATATTGCCGCTGGCGCCCGGACGATTTTCGACAATCACAGCCTGGCCCAGCGATGCCGTGAGCTGTTGCGCCAATTCGCGGGCGACGATGTCCCCGCTGCCGCCCCCCGAGTACGGCACGATCAACTTGATCGGCCGGTCGGGCCAGCTCTCGGCATGCGTCGGCACGATGACACCGAGCATCGACAGAACGAGGAGGAAGACCCGCATCGCCGCATTCCTTCCGGTTCGCTGTCCGCGCGCCCCCGAACAGGTCAAGGCGCATAGACCTCGCCGCCTTCGCGGCGGGTCATGAACAGGTCCATCGGCAGTTCAGTACCAATTCCCTTCTGTCGCGCAATCTCGATGATGCGCCGACAAGCCGAGGCGAACTGGATTCCCATGCCGACATTATTGTGGTGGTAGGTGATCTGCGCCGATGCCGTGCGCCCCGGAATCCGGCCGATGCAGAGGTCGCCGACTTCATAGATGTCGTTCCACGTGACGTAGCCTTTGCGCATCGGCATCATGATTTCGGACTGATCGTCGAGCTCGATCTGCTCCTTGAGATTAGCGACGATGAAATCGGATCGTCGCGCGCATTCGTCATCGAGCTCACGCCGGCCGTCGAATTTATTGGTGCCGATCATGCCGATCACGTGACAGCCGGGAGACAGCCATTCGCCGAACAGGATCGGATCGGCCGAGTTGGTCGCGGCAATCGCCACGTCCGAACCGCGGATCGCCGCTTCCGCGGTATCGACCGCAGTTGCATTGATGTTGAGGCTGCGGCCCATTTTGTCGGCGAATGCTTTGCGATTCTGCGCCGTCATCGAATAGACTTTCAGATTGCGTATTCCCGGTCGCGCGCTGCAAATCGCCTCGACTTGCGAGATTGCCTGCTCGCCGGCGCCAAGGATTCCGACCGTTTGCGCGTCCTCGCGCACGCAGTATTTGGCGACCACGCCCGAGGTCGCGCCCACCCTTAGCGCCGACACCGCGTGGTCATGGACGATGCCCAGCAGTTCATTGGTGTAGAGATCCCAGACCAGGACGAAGCCGGAATAATCGCCGGGAAACTCCATGCGCTTTTGGCCGCCTTTGAGCGGAAAACTGATGTGAGCGCAATCGAGCCGTATCGCCGCCACGCCATGGCAAGGCACCACCCCGGGAATGATATTCATCCAGCCCCAGCGTTGCTCCTCGCCGTTTTTCAAGGGCGTGTGGATGCGCCGGCGCGGGATCACCTGCGCGCTGCGGCGTCCGAAATCGGCGTAAGCCTCCTCCAGCAGGCCGATGCACTCGGCCATCGGGAGTAGTCCGAAGGCGTCCTTATTGGTCAAAACCAGGGTTGTTTTAGGCATTTCCCCCCCGTCCGTTTTCACGCAGTCAGCCGAGCGCGATAGTGGGATATCATTTCATTCGGGACTATTCGCTTTTTTGAGATGCATCATCAGGAATTTGGAAGATACCGTTCTAACAATTCGCGACGCTCGAAGCGAGACCGATGCGGTACTCGTTGCTTATCAATCGCTCGACAAAATTACGTTCTTCAAAATCGGGTAAATCTGCTTTTCCCAGCGCGTGCCTGAGAACACGCCGTAGTGGCCGACGCCGGCCTGCATATGATGACGCTTGAGATAGGGCCGCAGCTTGCTGCACAATTCGTGCGCAGCCACCGTCTGGCCGACGGCGCAAATGTCGTCGCGTTCGCCCTCGACCGTGAGCAGCATGGTCTTGCGGATCGCGCTTGGATCGACGCGCGCTCCGTGCCATTCGAGTTGTCCGAGCGGTAGCGCGTGCTCCTGAAAAATGAGCTGCACCGTCTCGAGGTAAAATTCCGCGGTAAGGTCGAGCACCGCGAAATATTCGTCGTAAAAGGCTTTGGTCACCGCCGCCTTTTCGAGTTCGCCGTTGGCGAGATTTTCGTAAAGCTCCTTATGCGCCTTGACGTGCCGTTCGATATTCATGCTCATGAAGGCGACCAGTTGCACGAAGCCGGGATAGACGCGGCGGAATGCGCCGGGATAGCGCAGCGGCACCGAGGCCGTGAGCGTGCGTTCGAACCATTCTATGGTGCGCTTTTTGGCAAGCTCGTTGACCTTGGTCGGATTGACCCGCGTATCGATCGGACCGGCCATCAGCGTCATCGACCGCGGCTGCGCCGGGTTGCCGGCCTGCGCCATCACCGCGACCGCGGCGAGCACGGCGACGCAAGGCTGGCACACCGCCAGCACATGCGCTCCCGGCCCCATGGTTTCGAGAAACCTGATCAGGTGGTCGGTGTATTCGTCGACGCCGAAGCGGCCTGCGGTCAGCGGAACGTCGCGGGCGTTGTGCCAATCGGTGATGAAGATGTCGTGATCCGGCAGCATGGTGCGCACGGTCGCACGTAAAAGCGTCGCGAAATGCCCGGACAGCGGCGCCACCAAGAGCACCCGCGGCTGCGCGGTGGCGATGCCCTTCTTGAAATGCAGGAGCGTGCCGAACGGCGTTTGCGCCGCGGCCTCCTCGCGCACCTCGACCTCGCGGTTGCCGACGGTAACTTTATCGATGGCGAACGGCGGCCGGATATGGGTCAGGCCCGCCCGCGCGATCAGCTCATAGACCGCGGTGAGGTTGCGCAGCGCCGGATGGTCGGAGAGCAGCGAGGGGCTGCCGGTGCCGGCCGCCATGCTGGCCCAGGCCCGGACCGGCGTCATGACGTCCGATTGCAGCTGATAAGCGAGATACAGCATCCGTTGTCCACGGGCGCCGCAGTCCGCCTGACGGCAGACACACTTCGACCCCCCAACGGGCAAAAGCTAGTGCATTTTTTGTTGCACTGCGACAAGAATGTGAACATCCTGCACAATTGGGAAGGGGCGAATGGCAGGCTGCTCAAATATCAACCAGCGCGCCGCCGCGAATCCATTCCTTGGTTGCTAACCTTTTGAGTTCGAACAGGTTTTGCAAAGAGAGCAATGGGATGTCCAAGGCCACTCTGACGCTCGCCAGCAAGAACTACGGCTCGTGGTCGATGCGCGGTTGGTTGCTATGCAAAATGGCGAACCTCGATTTCCAGGAGCAGCACATCTCGACCGACGACCCGTCGACACGGGCCGAGTTGCTGCTGCTGTCGCCGTCGTTTTTGGTGCCTTGCCTGATCCACGACGGGCTGAAAGTTTGGGATACTTTGGCAATCGCCGACTACCTGCACGAGACCAACCCGGAGGCTGGACTATTGCCCGCCAACCAGGCGGAACGCGCGCATTGCCGATCGATTTGCGGCGAAATGCATTCCGGCTTTTCCAACCTGCGCTCGGCGCTGCCGATGAATATCAAGGCGCATTTCCCCGGCTTCAAATCCTGGGCCGGCGCACGCGCCGACATCGAGCGCATCACCGCGATCTGGCGCGAATGCCTCGCTCAGTACGGCGGCCCCTACTTGTTCGGCAAAAAGCCCTGTGCTGCGGATGCCATGTACGCGCCGGTGTGCTCGCGCTTCGTCACCTATGATGTCGTAGTGGACCAGGCGGCGAAGGATTATTGCCGCACCATCATGGCAATGCCTTTAATGCAGGAATGGATCGCCGGCGCTAAAGCCGAGCCCGATGAACTCGAGGAGCTCGACGTCGAGTTCTGACATCGATCACGTCCCTCCCCCACTTTCCGTATCGGCATGACTATGATGAACTGGTGCTCCTTCAGCGGGAGAGCGCTATGCCAGTCAGTAAAATCAACGGCGTGAACATCAATTGGCGAACGGTCGGCGACCGCGCCAAGATTAATTATCCTTGGGTCGTGATGACCACCGGCGGCCGGCGCGGGCATGACGAATTCGTCCCGCTCGCCGAAAAGATCGCGGCCTACGGCTATCGCGTGATGCTGCATGATCGCCGCAACACCGGCGCCTCGGATATCCTTATCGCCGGCAACGAGGGCGAGGAGGTGATCTGGACGCGCGACATGCACGCGCTGCTTTCCGAGCAAAATGCGCTGCCGGCCTTCTTCAGCGGCTCCTCAGCGGGCGCGCGCACCTCGATCCTGTACTACCTGAATTATCCAAAAGACGTTCGCGGCCTCTTGCTCCTGCGCGTCACCGGCGGCCCGTTCGCGGCCGGCCGGCTGCCCGAGCAGTACTACGGCCAATTCATCCGCGCCGCCAAAGAAGGCGGCATGGCCGCGGTTTGCGCCATGGATGCGTGGAAGGAGCGTATTGCCGCCAATCCGCGCAACGGCGAGTATTTGGCCAAGCTCCCGGCGCAGCAATTCATCGACGTGCTGACGCGTTGGAACGAGATTTTCGTCGCTGGCGGGCATTATCCGGTCATGGGCGTGAGCCGGGAGCAGTTGGCGGCGGTCAAAACGCCGACCATCGTCATTCCCGGCAACGACAACACGCATTCGAGCTCAAGCGGGCTTGTCGCGCATCGCTCTATCGCCGGCTCAACGCTGCATCAGTTGCCGATTAAGGATCAGGATGTTGCGCTCATTCCATTCCCGGAATGGAGCCAATACGAGCCGGAAATCGCCCGCGTCTTCGCCGAATTCATGGCGCGCACGATCGCGGCGGCGAGCCGGGCGGCGTGAGGCTGAAGGCTGGAGCGGAATGAAATCTTATTGAATCGTCATGCCCGCGCTCGTCGCGGGCATCCACGTCTTAAGACTTTTCACGGAAGCAAAGACGTAGATGGCCGGGACAAGTCCGGCCATGACGATCTGCGGTTTCAAGCCCAACTAGAGCGGATTCCATTTAGTTTGATCCATAACCGGCATGGCTGAAGTAGTTGTTGCATTCCTGTGGAGCGAAGGTTTGGAGGATGGTGCCGATCCGATCCCAGAGAGCTGGGATGGAGCGTTCACCGGCTTTTCGTAGATGCGCCTTGAGTTTTGCGAAGGACTGCTCGATCGGGTTTAGGTCAGGGGAATAAGGCGGCAGCAGCCGCAGCTCTGCGCCTGCCGCCTCGATTGTCTGGCGCACGCCAGCAACCTTGTGGGCGGGGAGATTGTCCATCGTCACGATCTCGCCGGGCGAGAGGGTGGGCACCAGACATTGTTCAAGATAGGTGAGGAAGATTTCGCCGTTCATCGGGGCATCGACAACGAACGGAGCGGTCATGCCACCTTGCCGTAGACCGGCGACGAAAGTGGTCATCTTCCAGTGGCCGTGCGGAACCTTGGCGACGAGCCGTTTGCCGCGCGGGCAGCGTCCACGCAGCCTGGTCATGTTGGTCGACGTTCCGGTCTCGTCGATGAAGACGAACTTGCTCGGATCAAGCCGCGGCTGCTCTTGCTTCCAGCGCGCGCGTGCCATGCGGACGTCTTCGCGGTCTTGTTCGGCTGCGTGCAGGCTTTCCTAAGAAACGGCCACCGGCGCTATTGGCTGGAGGACGAAGCCGAAGGCCTTGGCACGCCGATGCAAATTGTCGATGACCCGCGCACGATAACGAATCTCGTAGGAGGACGCACCCGGGTCGACGTAGTCCATCCCATGGCGCAGGGCGTTATAGAAGAGAACTGCGATCTTGCGCGCTGTCGCGGTGATCGCCTTGACCTTCCCGATGCGGGCAGAAAGCCTCCGGTAGAAGGCACCCAGGGCAGTGTCGGTTCGTCCGATCGTCACCGCGGCGAGCCTCAGGAGCGCCGCGGACCGGCTCCCCGAGCGGCGCGTGCGCGACGAGAGTACCTTACCACCAGAGATCTTGTTGCTCGGCGCCAGGCAAAGCCAGGAGGTAAAGTGCTTTGCGCTCGGCCAGGCAGAGAGGTCGTCGCCGCACTCGGCGATCAATTTGAGCGCGAGGTATGGGCCGAGGCCGTTGATCTGCGTCAGGTCCTTGCCGAGCAGCGCAAAGAGCGCCGCGCGAACATCGAACTCGGGGCCGTTCGGTTGCCGGCGCATGCCCCGACGCGGTGACGGCAACGGACCGACCTCACGGCCGCGGCGGAAGCTGAGTTGCTTCAGGACGGCCTCGATTTGGGCGTCACAGGCCAATGCCTTTTCCTGGTATGCATCATAGAGAGCGAGCGCTTGCTCGAGCGCGAATACGTGCTCGGCACGATAATGCCCGGTGAGCGCCTTCTCGATCGTCTCGACAGTGGCGTGGCAGCGCGTGTCACGCAAAAGTGCCAGCACTGCTGGATCACGCTCGCCCGCAAGGATCGCGCGGATAATCCGCAGCCCGGTCGCGCCGGTGATGTCGGCAACGACGTGGTGGAGCTGCAGATTCATCTCGGTCAGCGCCTTTTGCATGTGCTGGATGTGCGAGGCCGCGTACTCGAGCAGACGCTCACGCTGGCGCAGGTAGGCGCGCAGTTCAACGATCTCCCCCTTGGGGCGGAAGCTGGCACGCAGCAAACCATGAGAATGGAGCCGCTGCAGCCACTGTGCGTCGATGACGTCCGTCTTGCGCCCGGGCACATGCTTGACATCGCGTGCATTGACGAGGAACACCACAAAGCCGCGCGCCTCGAGGAGCTCGAAGACCGGGATCCAGTAGACACTGGTCGACTCCATAACGACTGTCTCAACGCCGCATTCTGCGAACCAATCCACTAGCCGGTGCAAATCCGTCGTGAAGGTGCCGAAGCTGCGCACTGGCTCGGCTGTGCGCTCTGGCCCCACAGCCGCCACATGCATCCTCGCCCCGATATCGATTGCAGCCGCGTTCGGATGCACCATCGGCAGTGCATGTCGAATTTTGTTGTCGCCCGCTTCATTCCGTCTCATCACCAACCCTCCTGTTACGGGACGGAAGGGCTGGGCTGCGCTGTCGTTCAATTTCCTAACACGGGATCGCCGAACGGCGTCGCCACTTTCAAGCCCGCAACAGCCCATGGACCATGTTTTTTTACGGGGTCACTCGCCACCAAAAAGCACTCGGCCGCTCCCTTCCAGGTGCACGATAGAGCCCCAAAGTTTCTACGCCCACAGGGGCGACGCCGTCCCAGATCGTTTTTTTGAAGGTGATGTCGTGGCGATCGCAGAACCGCCACACCGAACTCGCGCTGGCGCGGATCCCGCGCTGGCGCAGCCGGCCGCGGATTTCCTCCAGCGTCAGGTCCGGTTCGGCGGCAATCAGCTCCAGCAGCCATGGCTTGTGAACATCCAGCGGCGAGCGCTTGCCACCCATCGATTTGGCCGCCGGCGATCCGGTCTGGCGCCAGCGCGAAACCCACCGGATCGCCGAGCTCGGGCTAACCTCAAACGCTGCCGCCGCTTCGTGGCAAGAGGCCCCGGCCTCGACCGCACGCACCACCCGTTCACGCAAGTCCTGCGAATAGGGTTTCGGCATCCTCGTCTCCCGAATCAATCCGAGGAGACTCGCCCATCCATCCGATTTTGAGAATCCCGGCTCACCGACTTTCGATTCAAGCCGATCGGATTATGCTCTAACTCTGCGCTAATCCAACTTGCTAGTCCCACCTCATGCTGCCGGAATAGGACCAATCGACGAGGCGGCCGTCGCGGTGCGACAGCGCGGCGATTTCGGCCATCTCTTCTTTGCTCAGCGCAAAGTCGAACAAAGCGGCATTCTCAGAAAGCCGTTCGAGCTTGCCGGTGCGCGGGATGACGACGATGTCCTGCTGCACCAGGTAGCGCAGGCAGATTTGCGCGGCGGTCTTTTTGTGCGCGGCGCCGATGCGAGAGAGCACCTTGTCGTTCTTGGCGTTGCCGCGGGCGATCGGACTATAGGCCACCACCGCCATGCCGTGTTCATGACATGCCGCGATCACCTTCGACTGATCGAGAAACGGGTGGCACTCGACCTGATCGCAGACCAGCGGCTCAGTTGCCACTTGTAAAGTCTCTTCGATCAGCGCCACGGTGAAGTTGGAAACGCCGATGTGGCGGGTCAGCCCGTCGCGCTTGACCTTGCATAGCGCGGGAATGGTTTCCGCGAGTGGAATCTGCGGATTGGGCCAGTGCAGCAACAGCAGATCGACTTCGCTCAGGCGCAGCCGCATCAGGCAATCGCGCGCCGCGCGCTCGAGCGCCTGCGGGGCGAAATGCGAGGGCCAGATTTTCGTGGTGACGAACAGCTCGCTGCGCTTGACGCCGGAGGCGCGGATGCCCTCCCCGACGTCGCGCTCGTTGTCGTACATTTCCGCGGTGTCGACGTGGCGGTACCCAAGCCGCAGCGCCTGCTCGACGACGCGGGCGCAGCTGCGGCCGCGCAATTCCCAAGTGCCGAGCCCGACCAATGGAATCGTCGCTCCGTTGGCTTCGACGCTGGAGATCGGTCCGATCGTCGTCATGCATCAATTGTAGCCCGGATTGCGGATGCAATCCGGGAGAAAATCTGCGGCGAGTGAAACCCCGGATTGCGCGTTGCGCAATCCAGGCTACGTGCTCAGCGCGCCTTGCCGAGCACGGCAAAAGCGGCTTCGGGAGCTTCCTCGATCACTTTGAGAAGCGCGCGGGCCGGCCCGCGCGGTGAGCGCTTGCCCTGCTCCCAGTTACGCACCGTCTCGACCGGCACGCCGATCCGCGTCGCAAAGGCGGCCTGGGTGAGGCCGGTCTGACCGCGCACGCTGCGGGCATAGGTGGCGTCGCTTAAGCGGCTGGCGGAGCGCGCCGCATTATGCGCTGCGGTCGCAATCGCCAGTGGATCGCTGGCAATGGCGCGTTCACTGCCGTCCGGCAGGACTTCGACCAGACGCCCGTCCGCTTTTAATCGCACGCGCAGCATGGCGCTCGCCCCGAGGTAGCCCCGACGTTTAGGCCAGCCGGCATCATAGCTGATTCGTCGTGGATTCAATGAGTTAGTGAGCCGAAAGCCGGATCGGACGCCGCCAGCGGCCTACTCATTCAGTGGCAGATCGGCCATTGCACGATACCTGGCGCTCACAATCGGCTGAAGAAACCGAGCAGCATGGCTTGCCGCGCCGTTTGCCGGGTGACGCAGGCTGCGTGCATCATGATCGACATCGAGCCGCGGATTTTGTCGTCGTAAAATTGGCAGGTCGCGTCGCGGTAGGCGATCCAGGCGCGCTGCATGGCGCGAGCCTGCTTGGTCTGCTGGTCGTCAAGCTCGCCAAGGAGCGTCGTGTAGTTCTCGTTGAGGAGCCTATCCCAGATCGCCCCTTCAACGTCGTAGCACGCGGCCGTCGCCGCCTCCGCCAGGCTTCCGGGGGCTCCGATGCAAGGCTCCGCGACCAGCTTGAACAGGCACTGCTGCTCGCCCGCATCCAGATCGTCCTGGTATTTTGTCGCGCAGTCGCGGATTGCGGTGACCTCCTGCGTGGTCGGCTGGCGCGATTGCGCATCAACATTTCCGGCCACCGAGATCGACACTGCAATAACACCCGCCGCAAAAAGCGATCTGCCCATCGCCGACCTCGCCTGCCCTACTTCGAACTGTCGCAGTCGCGCCGGCCTTGGTTCAAGGACAAAATCGGTGGATGATCCCTAGAGCGGGGTGAGTTGAGCTTGAATCCGTTTGATCATCATGGCCGGACTTGTTCCGGCCATCCACGTCTTTAGATTTCACCCCGCTCTAACCCGTTGGAGCTCCGGATTTGCAGAATTTACAGATCAACGCCCGGCGGCTCTGGGACACTTTGATGCAGACGGCGCAGATCGGCGCCACGCCGAAAGGCGGCATTTGCCGTCTGACTTTGACCGATCTCGACCGCCAGGTGCGCGATTGGTTCAAAGCGCAGTGCGAGGCGCTCGGCTGCGCCGTGGCAATCGACGACATGGGCAACATGTTCGCGCGGCGGCCGGGCAAGAATCCCGCACTCCCTCCGATCGCCATGGGCTCGCATCTCGACACCCAGCCGACCGGCGGTAAGTTCGACGGCACGCTCGGCGTTCTCGCGGCGCTTGAAGCGATGCGGACGCTGCACGAGGCCGGCTTCGAGACCAACGCGCCGATCGAGATTGTCAATTGGACCAACGAGGAAGGCGCGCGCTTTGCACCGGCGATGCTCGCTTCCGGCGTCTTCGCCGGCGTGCTGTCGCGCGATTTTGCCTATGCGCGCACGGATCGCGACGGCAAGACCTTCGGCGCGGAGCTCGAGCGCATCGGCTATCGCGGCAGCGTGCGCGCCGGAGCGCGCAAATTCTCGGGCCATTTCGAGCTGCATATCGAGCAGGGCCCGATCCTCGAAGCCGAAGGCTGCATGATCGGCGTGGTCCAAGGCGTGCGGGGAATCCGCTGGTACGACGTGACGGTCACCGGAGAGGCCGCCCATACCGGCACGACGCCGATGGGTCTGCGCAAGAATGCGCTCCTTGGCGCCGCCGCGATGATCGAGCGCATCGACGCCATTGCCCGCAATCATGCGCCGGATGCCGTCGGCACCGTCGGGCTGATCGAGAACCGGCCGAACAGCCGCAATGTCATTCCGGACGAAGTCTTTTTCACCGTCGACTTCCGCCATCCGGATGAAAAAGTCCTCGACGCCATGGAAGCGGAACTGCGCTTGGCGCTCGCCGCGCTTCTGACGCCGACGGGCCTTGCCTACAAGGAAGCACGGATCTGGCAATCGCCGCCGATCGCATTCGATCCGGCGCTCATCGACTGCGTCCGCATCGGAGCCGCCAAGGCCGGCTTTGCCTCGCGCGACATGATTTCGGGCGCCGGCCACAATTCCTGCTACGTCTCGCGCGTCGCGCCGGCCACCATGATCTTCGTGCCGAGCGCAGGTGGCATTTCGCACAACGAAGCGGAATCGACGAGCTTCGACGAATGCGCCGCCGGCGCGCAGGTTTTGCTCAATGCGGTGTTGGAATTTGATCGGCGGCTGGGGTGAGGACCAATAATGCACAAAAGGTCAGCGAATGAGACGTATCTCCACGCTCGAAATCGCTCCGGCCCAGCTGCGATCGGCGGTGATCGCAGGCACGCCTTCTCGTTCGGCCAACGACAAGCACGCGCGATCACCAAGCGATAGGCCGTGTCTGCGCGTGTCCGCACGCATCGTGCCTGTACGCCGCGCCAATGGCAGGTCGAAATCGGCCGTCGTCAGTGCAATGGCTCGCAACGCCGCCTCCGTCTGCGCATCGGTGCTGCCGCGCTCGATCAGCTTGGTGACGACTTCCGCATAATTCACCGTCGAGACGAGCGCGTCATCAAGCAGTGCGGCAACCAAATCGGCGCCCGGTTCCGCATTGAGAACGGCGAGAACTGCGGAGGAATCAAGAACGGCGTTAGCCATTTTGCTGCTCGCGCTCGACCTCGCGACGCCGATCTTCCAGGAGTTCATCGACCAAGTTTACGCCCTCCGGCACGAACTGCCGGACGATCGCCTGTGCTCTGCGAACTGCGGCTTGCCGAGTCAAAAGATGCAGTTCTCCCTCGCTCACCGATCCGATCAGCATGTCGCCTTCGGAAAGCCCGAGCGCCTCGCGGAATGGAGCCGGAATGACAACGCGGCCGTCGGGGCCGAGGCGGAGCCGCATGGGCGCCAATCGGCCGCCCTCTGCTTCGGTCGTGGGCGACGCGTACTCGGCGTTGCGTTCTTCTTCCCTGGCCAGGACATTGCGAACGAATTGATAGCGGGTTCCAAGAAACCGCGCGATATCCGCGCGTTCGTATCCGGCCCGGCCTAGCACCCGCATTTTCTCCGATTTACTGCTTAGGCCCTGCGTCAATTGCCGCATCCGGCGTCGATCCACTGGCATGACGGTCTCCGCTATTTTGATAGTATCAAAGGTATATGGCTATATTATTTGATACTGTCAAGGAAAACAATAACCGCCGGCTGACCGTGATCTTGATCCTCGGGCCGCGGCGGCAAATGCGCCTGGAGCCGGCCAAGGTTGTACGGGACTTGTATAGTCGCCCCAGCCACGTGGCTTCGGGGGCGTCGCGTGAAACTGGTGCTGTCGATCTGTTTGTTCGTTTTTGCGGCTTCGGCAGCGTTCGCTGTCGACTATCGGTGGACGACAAGCCTCGATCAGGGAACGCTCGAAGCGATCATCGAAAACGTCAACGATTCAACCTTCAACATCTACTGCCCGGAGGGCCAGGAAGACACGACACCGGGAATGTTCATCGACGTGAAGCGGATCAAACCGAAGGCGGGCGAGCAGGTGACCGTGCAGATTGTCGTTGACGGCGACAGCCACGCCTTCGAACTCAACGAGACTCAGTTCCTTGCCAATTCGCGCACCGCGCAATGGCAGTTCCGCGATCTGGTGCTGTTCCTGACGGCAAGCAAACGTAAGTCGTTCACGGTCGAGTTTCCGAAATACAGGACGGCGGAAGCATTTTCGCTCCTCGACGCGCGCAAGGCGCTTGGTCATGGGAAAGGCTCGATCCTCCAAGGATGCGGCGTCGATAAGTGGTAGCGGATCGTCGCGATACGCGGGACAGATGCGCCCTCCCTTTCGCGGCCCCCGCTGCGCGGCGAGAGGCCGAGCGAGCGTAGCGAGCGAGGGTGTGGGGGCCTCGCCGCGATTCTGAGCGATGCGCATCAGACTTACGGAGTTAGAGACATTTCCTGGATTCTCAGCCTAGCGGAAACGCCCCCTCACCCCAACCCTCTCCCCGTACGCGGGGAGAAGGAGCGCGCGCCTACAGGCCGTCTCATATTTAGCGACAATCATTTGACAATCGTCTCCGTTATAGTTACATCGAGCCCAATCTCACCCGTAAGGACGCCGCCGGGTGACACCGGCGGAAAGGGGCGAGGCGGTTCCCGCGGGCGGGGTTGTCAGCCCCGCTCCCGGGCGGACCCGGGGATAGTTTTGCTCGACATTCCTGCTGATGGAGGTTCGTTGATTTTGATACGCAAATGCAGATGACCTTGTGGATTGGGATGCCCGATTTGTTCCGTTGTTGCCCGCCGGGTGCTACCTATTGGTAGCAATCCCAGGAGAGCGCAATCCCCCGTCTTCGTCTCACCAAATCCGCTATCGACGAGCTGCCGGTCTTGTCCAAAGACACCCTGTATTGGGATGCCGGACTGCCGGGCTTCGGCATCAAGGTAACACCCAAGGGCCGCAAGGTCTTTCTGGTGCTCTATCGGGTCGCCGGCGCCGGCTCGCGATTGCGTAAATATACAATTGGTCCTTACGGTCGTGTCACGTTGCCGATGGCGCGGGCACAGGCGCGGAAAATCTTCGCCGCAAGACTTGATGGTCGGGACCCGGCAGAGGAGAAGAAGCAGTCGCGGCGGCGTCTGGTGGTCGATCGAATCGATGACCTGGTCGAGGCCTTCATCAGAGAGCACGTCACCCAGATTGAGACCGCACGGCGGATCACAAATTTGCTGCGGCGGGACGTCATTGCGCACTGGGGCGCAAAGAGCATCCATGACATCAAGAAACGCGATGTGATCGATCTGGTCAGCACGGTTACCCAGCGCAATGGGCATGCCGGCTACCGCCTGCTCAAGACCTTGAAAACCTTCTTTCGCTGGTGCGTGGGGCGTGCGGTCATCGACTTTTCCCCCGCAGAGGGCGTGCCGTCGGGCTGGCGGGAAGTCAGCCGGGATAGAGTTCTGACTGACCAAGAGCTTGCGGCCGTCATCGTAGCTGGACGAAAAATGCCGTGGCCGTACGGAGGTATCGTGGAATTCCTGGCGCTCACCGGCCAGCGACGCGAAGAAGTCGCTCAACTCAAGCTGCAGGAAATAGATGAGAAAGCGCGGACTTGGACTATTCCGGCAGAGCGAACCAAGAACAAAAAGACCCACATCGTCCACCTGTCGGAACCCGCCTGGGCGCTTATCGCCCGACGGCTCAACGGGGATTATGTCTTCGCCACATCACGGGGCAATCACTTTCAGACCTTCGGGAAAGCAAAACGAGCCCTTGATAAGCTCTGCGGGGTCACCGGCTGGCGACTTCACGATCTAAGACGGACGGTTGTTTCAGGCATGGCCAGGCTTGGCGTCCCGCCACATGTAGCGGACAAAATCCTCAATCATCAGGCAGGCACGATCTCTGGCGTCGCGGCTGTCTATCAGCGGCATGAGTTCTTAGTCGAGCGCGAGGATGCGCTTGATCGCTGGGGCACTCATGTCGAACACATCGTCCGAAACGTTCAAATACGAAAAAATGAACAGGCTCGATCGAGGGCAGATCGAAAGAATTCCAATCAACGCTGAACCGCGATCGAGTCGTCACATGAATCAGAGATCAGTAACGGAGCATGTCCGCTTTGAAGCGCATTGCGGATTCAACTCGGACATGCGGGCACTTCCGCGTTGGGCCAATAACGGAAGTCGGAAAGAGGAGCATTCGTACCCTGTCGATTGATGCGGACGGCCTAACGGTCTCTAGGATAGTCCCAGCAGACGCAGGCATGCAGTTCATAGCGCAATAAAGCGGCGCGCGGCCGTCGATATGCCGCCGGGTTTGGCGGAGCTCGCCCAAGATTGGGGCCTGAGCCTTTGCGAAAAAGTCGGCCCCTCGTCCGCTCCCTTCGCCGTCGCCAGATAAATCGCTGGCGGTGCTGGACCGCCTCGGCGCTGCGGCGGGGTCTTCTTTGCGCGACGAACCGGCGTTCCAACGAACGGAGGCAATGCGTCACCCGAAACTGAAAATTTCGCGAGAGCGAGCGGGCCATAGCTAACAAGCGCGGCACCGCAGGTAAAGGGACCGCGCGGCGGCGCCGCAAACGATCCCCGGTGGGATTCAAATCGCCGGATTCATCCCGCTTAGGCCGCATCTTCCTTGAAGGCGGTATTGTGCTTGGGGAACAAGACGTGTCCCTTGAGCATGTAGTTCCAGTACAACTGCGGCAGGAAGCTCACTTTGATCCACCAGCCAACCCAGCGCTCCTTCGCGGGATTAAGCGGCAGCGTCGGTGTTACTTTCCCGCCGTAGATGAACTCCGCCATAATAGCTTTGCCGACGGCGGTCGTCAGCGGGCAGGACGCATAGCCGTCGTAGCCGCCTTCGACCGCCGTCTTGCCCATCAAGTGGAGAATGTTGCCGACGACGACCGGGGCCTGTTTGCGCACCGCCGCCGCGGTCTTCGAGTTCGGCGTCGATGCAACGTCGCCGAGCGCGAACAGGTTAGGATAACGCACGTGCTGCATCGAGTTCTGGTTCACCTCGACCCAGCCCGCCGCGTTCACCAGTGGGCTCGATCTGATCTCCTCGGGCGGACTTTGCGGCGGCGACACGTGCAACATGTCGAACGGCACGGTCGCTCGCTCGCCCTTGTTCTGGTCGCCGACGTTCTCGAATGTTGCCGTCTTGGCCGCTCCGTCGACTGCGACCAGGTTGCGCTGGTAGTGCACGTTGACGCCGTATCGTGCCGCGACCTTGACCAGTTCGCGGGCAAAGAACGGAACGCCGAAGATCACCGGCGCGTGCACGTAGTAGTCCAGCTTGCAATCCTTCAAGATGCCGTGACGCTGCAAATGGTCGGCGGCGAGATAGACGATCTTCTGCGGCGCGCCGGGGCATTTGAACGGCAGCGGCGGCTGGGTGAATACCGCGCGGCTGCCGGCCTTCAGCCTTTGCAGGCAATCCCAGGTATAGGTGACATGCGCGGGCGAATAGTTGCTGCACACTCCATTCTTGCCCAGCGTCTCCGCCAGGCCCGCGATCTTGTTCCAGTCGAGCTTCACGCCGGTGCAGACCACTAGGTACTCGTAGGTCAGCGCATCGCCGTTCTTGAGACGGACAATGTTCTTCTCTGGCTCGAAGGTCTGGGCCGCGTCGCGGATCCATTGCACGCCGACCGGGATAAGGCTTTGTTCCGCGCGGCGCGTGCGCGCCAGCGAATAGACGCCGGCGCCGACCAGCGTGAGGGCCGGCTGATAGTAATGGTCCGACGACGGCTCGACGATGACGATGTCGACGCCCGGAGCGCGACGCTTCAGGATTGCCGCAACGGTGATGCCGGCGCTGCCGCCGCCGACGATGAGAACCTGATGGTGTGCTGAGCCCGGCATTCTCGATCTCCACCACAAGCGCGACCGGCGCGCTTTACTCCGGTTGAGTGCCGCGAAATATTGCAATTTGCAGCATGGAACTTTTGAACCGGGCGAGCAAGCTGCTTGAATGCTCCAGATGGCGGCATTCGGCACCCTGCGCTACCGGAACTCGTATGCTGGCCGCAGTTTATTGACCTGACGGCACGCCGTCGTCATAAGCCCTGCCGGATCGTTGCGACCGCACATTCCATCCGCCGGCGTGGCCGCCCGGAGATTTTCCATGAATTTTGCAATTCCCGCGCCGAGCATTTCCTTCGACGTGCCGCTCGACGATGGCGCCAGCATCCGCATGCGACGCCACGGTTGCGCGGTCGGCGTTCGTCTGCTCCTCAAGAGACGAGCCGAGGCATCGAGGTCTGGAGTGGGTCAGACTCGGTCTTTGGACGATGTCCGCTTCGTCCACCCGATCGCGACCAAATCGCGGACTGTCCCGGCACTTTGCATGAGTGCCACTAGCAAACGACTGGCCGAGAGAGCGGCATGTCAGCTTGCGCCCGATGGCTGCCAACGTCTAAACCCAGCGCCTTACAGCTTCGGCCGTATCTGTGGGGTTCGAGTTGAAGCACAGCTTCGTCGAAGCTGGGGCATGCCGGTGGACGACATTGATTAACTTTTCGAACAATAGGAAATACGGTGGAACAACGCGCAAGCCTGCACCGATCATGATGCAATCGTATGTACCAGTCGTGAGCGCGTCAGTAAGCACCGCTTCTGCGGTCTTGCCATCATCAACATACAGCGACTTTACGCTATAGCCGAGCGTTTCCAATTTGGTGCAGTCAGCCTCAAAAGCGGCGCGAACCTTTGCTGCCGTAAGGCCGGGCACTGGTGACTTGCTATAGTCAACTATATCTGGGTCCAATCCAACTAGCAGCAGGCGCGCTCTTGCCACCATTGTTCTCTCCCGGCCTAGCGTCCCAAGTTTGCCCAGCGTGATCATGCAATTCAAGATGAGCGCGGCTGCGGCGAAGACCGCTGTGGGTCAAAATGCGAAGTGTGCGGCAGCTCCTAGTGAGTCCGCTCATCCCCCAGTAACCGACATTGCGCCGTAACGCGGCAAGTGCAGCGACAGGCCAATAGGCGACAAAAGCAGCTCATTCATGGGTGTCTCCGACAAGATTTGTTCACTTGCACAAGTTCGCCACGCCGACACCTACTTGGACGATCCGAGGTTTATCGATGCCAGCAACGCCTACGTATTTGAAAATCTTGTCGTCAATTTCGCGTTTGCGCGCATGTTGGATGACGATCGCCTTGCCGCCGGTGATTAGCGGCCAGAACGCAGAGGCCTGAGGTTGCTTTGTTGCATCTGGACTGAAAGTGAAATCGATCCCCGTGTTGGTCAAGTAAGCGTGTCCCGCCGAATCGGTGATCCAAAATTCTTGAATGGCGGACTTGGCGGCGATCTCCTTGAGGATGGCGTCAATCGCGCCGGCCGTCATGCCGGTCTGTTCTGCGACAGCTACGAAATGGGCAGCGAGCAGCGCCTCGCCGACCATGTGTCGCGCAATCGTGTCCTCGCAGCCGCTAGCTCGCAGGGGCGAAGAGCCGGTGAACACGACGAACGAGAGGAAAAGCATCGATCGAAGGATTCGGATCATCAGCATGGCGCAGGGCTCCTGTTTCAAGTCCAGCCTGTTTGCAGAAGAATCGCAACTGCGGTATCCGCGTTACCACAAAGCGGAGGTCTAGCGCACATGATGGCATGTCCGCCAAGTGTCATTTTCGACCAAAGGCTGGAGTGCGTCCCTAGCGGTGGACATCTTGCAGGATTGGAATTGACCAGGGCTGCCGGGCTTTCGGAGGATGAAAGCCATGGCCAGACACCGCTCCCATAGTATCGAATTCAAACGACAGGTCGCCCAGGAATTTATTGCGGGCGAAACGCTTCACGCTCTTGCCAAACGCCACGACGTCTCACGCAACCTGATCCGGGTCTGGGTCAGGAAGCTTGAGACTGGGGCATTCGATGAAGATGCCCATGCGGCTGATCTTCTTCAGGAATATGAGGCGAAGATCGCAGCACTCGAACGCATGGTCGGCAGGCAGGCACTCGAGATCGAGTTTTTAAAGGGGGCTCTGAGAAACGCACCGCGGCCGAGAAGCGTGACTACATCCGTCATCACAGGCCCGATGGCATCTCCGTCGTCGAAGGATGCCGTCTGATGGGGCTGCCGCGCTCAACTTATTATGACGCACCAGCGGTGAAAGCTGATGATAGGGAGATCGTGGCGGCTATGACTACGATCTGCGATGAGTTTGAGGCCTATGGCTATCGCCGCGTTGGCGCCGAGCTTCGCCATCGAGGGATGCTCGTGAACTCTAAGAAAGTCCGTCGCCTGATGCGCGAGCACGACTTGCAGCCCAAGCGCCGCAGGCGGTTCGTGGCCACGACTGATAGCGATCACGACTGCCCGATCTTCCCGGACCTCACCCGCGACAGAATTGTCGACGGCCCGAACCAGCTCTGGGTGGCGGATATTACCTACATCGCCATCGCGACGGGCTTCGTCTATCTGGCGGCAGTCCTTGATGCCTGGTCGCGCCGCGTCATTGGCTACGCGATCAGCCGTTCGATCGATGCCCGCGTTGCCGTTGCGGCGCTGAAGGCGGCTCTCCGAGCAAGGCAGCCGCCGAAAGGCTGCATTCACCACTCCGATCGCGGCTCGCAGTACGCTTCCGAGACCTACCGCAACGTACTCGCCGACCATGGCATGGTCGGTTCCATGGGCCGGCGCGGCAATCCCTACGACAACGCCCAGGCCGAGAGCTTCATGAAGACGCTCAAGGTCGAGGCCGTCTATCCGATGGATTACCAGACCTTCCAAGATGTCACTGTCGACCTTCCACGCTTTATCGATGAGGTCTACAACACCCGCAGACTACACTCCGCGCTCGGCTACCTAAGCCCAGCACAGTTCGAGGATCACCACGCCCGGCAGACTGTCAAAACCGCCGCATGAAACTGTCCCGCCCAGGGGGCGCACTCCAGGCACTGCAGCAAAGTTGCCGCCATTCGATCACGTCGTCGGCAGCAACAAGGATGGCTTGCGGGATAGTTAGCCCGGGTGATTTTGTACTATCGTCCTACCAGATGCTCGACCGCCCTCTCCGTCACCCCCGCACTTCGCAGCCGGATAACATCGCGGCGTCATCCTCGGCGGTGCCGCAAGAAGCCTAGCAATCCCCGCGGGAAGAACAGCACCACCAGCACGAAGAGGATGCCAATGAAGATCTGCCAGTTGATGGTGACGCTCGAGACGTAGTCCTGGAACACGACGAAGACGATCGCGCCCAAAAGCGGCCCCCAGAAGTTGCGCATGCCGCCCATCACCGCCATCATCACGAAATCGCCCGACTGGCTATAATGCAGGCCCCTGGGGTCGGCGAAGTTGTTGACCAGCGCGTAGAGCGACCCGGCATAGGCCATGAAGAAGCAGCTGAGCGTGAACGCGATCCAGATGTGCAGCTCGACCGGTATGCCGAGGAAGCGCGCGCGGAGCTCGTTCTCGCGGATGGCCAGCATGGTACGGCCGAAGGGCGAGCGCAGGATGAACGCCATTGCCGCCACGGCGAGCGCGAAGCAGACTAGCACAAAATAATAGAACGCGACCGCGTCGTTGAGGATGTCCAGGGTGGTGACGCCGAGATGCAGCGGCTGGCGGTAGAACGGGCGCAAGCCATCGTCGCCGCCAGTGACCGACGACCACTGGAAGGCGATGTAATAGAACACCTGGCCGAAGGCGATGGTCACCATGGCGAAATAAATGCCGCGCCGGCGCACGATCAGCGCGCCCAGCACCGCGCCGGCGAGGCCGCCCGCCAGCGTCCCGGCGAGGATTCCGAGCGGCGTCGAAAGCGCGATGAATTTGAGGATCATACCGCAGCCATAGGCGCCGATGCCGAACCAGGCGGCGTGGCCGAAGGACAGCACGCCGGTGAAGCCCAAAAGGAAATTCACCGACATCGCGGCCAGCCCGAGCACGAGGACGCGCGTCCCCAGCGCAGTGTAGCCGCCCAGCAGCGGCATCCAGAAGGGCGCGAGCACGAGCGCCGCCCAGATCGCGACCAGCGCGGCAAGCTTGCGGCCCGATTCCAGTTTGAGCAACTCGCTCACGTCAGCATGCCTTCCTCGCCGAACAAGCCGCGCGGCCGCACCAGCAGCACCACCGCCATCAGCACGTACATGATCGCCTCGCTCGCCGCCGGGAAGAACACCGCGGTGACGCCCGAGGCGACGCCGATCAGCAGTCCGCCGACCAGGGTTCCGGTGAGCGAGCCGACGCCGCCGACGATGATGGCGATGAAGCTCGGCATCAGCAGGCCGGCGCCCATGGTCGGCTCCAACCCCAATTGCCCGCCGGCGAGCACGCCCGCCAACCCGGCGAGGAAGATGCCGACCGCAAAGTTCAAGGAGCGCAGCGCGCGCACGTTAACGCCGAGTGCCGAGACGGTGTCGAGGTCGAGCGTGCCAGCGCGGATGCGGATGCCGGCGCGGGTGTAACGCAGCAGCATGAAGAGCAGCGAGATCATCACCGCCACCATGGCCACCATGAACAAGCGGTAGCCGGTGATGAAGAAGAACTGGTTGCTCAAGGGCTGCGCCAAAGCGGCCGGGATGGTGAAGGGCTTGCCGTTCGCGCCCCAGATGATCCGCGTGCCGTCCTCAAGGATGAAGGCGAGGCCGAAGGTCAGCAGCAGGCTATAGAGCGGGTCGCGGCCGTAGACACGGCTGATCAGGACTTTCTCGACCGCGAGTCCGATAATCGCGGTGAGGAAGGGCGAAGCGATCAGCGCGCCCCAGAATCCCAGATAGGGCTCGAGCGTGTAGGCGATATAGCCACCGACGACCAGGAAGCCGCCATGCGCGAAGTTGATGACATTCGAGAGGTTGAGTATTAGCGACAAGCCCATCGCCATCAGCACATAGAAGGCGCCGATGATCAAGCCGTTGGTGATGTTGAACAGGAGAAGCTGGGTCATCCAGGCACGCAAAGAATGACCTCCACCCTTCCCTCCCCGTGGAACGGGAGGGAAGTTGGGGGAGGGTTAGGGGGCGTTACGCATTCGCCGGCGTCAGGCTGGCCACTGGAGCGTGCAGCCGGTTTCGCTTTCGGGCGGCGAGGTCTTGTCGCCCGCAACGACGGTGTCGACCTTGAACAGGTCCTCGGGGTCACCCGCCGGCTTGGTCAGCGCCTCGCCGACGAAGGCCGAGGTCATCAGCTGGTGGTCGCCTGCGCGGTAGTAGCACTTATTGGGCTGCAGCTTGACGTCGGCCGGCAGTTCGAAATTGCCCAGCGCCTTGGCAAGCTCAACGCCGTCGAGCGTCTTTGCCTGGTTGGCGACCAGCGCGTAGGACATCATCGAGGTGTATCCGAACCAGGTCCGCGCCGTCGGCACCTTGCCGCCGCTCGCCTTGCGAATATCGGCGACGAACTTCTCGACGCCTGGCACGCCCGGCTGCTTCCAGTACCACTCGAACATCCAGATGCCGACGCGCGCCTCGGGCGGCATCGCCTCGAGCGATTCGAGCTCCTGCTGCAAGCCGGCGACGTGGATCTGCTTGTCGATGCCGAACTGCGCCACCTGCTTCAGGCAGTTCACCATGTCGAGGCCCTGCGGCAGTACCAGGAGCACGTCGGGATTGGCGGCGCGCGCCTTGATGAGATAAGCGGAGAAGTCGGTCGTGCCGAGCGGCGTCAGCTCGTTGCCGGTGACCGTGCCGCCGAACTTCGTGAGGTCGGCCTGCGCCGCCTCCTGCAGCGTGTGGCCGAAGGCGTAGTCCGGGGTGATGAAGTGCCACTTCTTGCCGTACTTGTTGAACAGCAGTTCGGCGACCGAGTTGGCCTCCATCTTCGTCGTGTTGCACACCCGATAAACGTTCCAGTGGCAGTCCTTGCCGGTAATGCCGTCGGTGTGGCCGCCGGAGACGATGTGCAGCACCTTTTTCTCGTTCGACACCTGTGCGATGGCGAGCGCGATCCCCGAATTCACGTCGCCGATGAGGAACTGGATGCCGTCGCGTTCGATCAGCTTGCGCGTCTTCTGCACACCGGTGCCGACATCGTTGGCCGAATCCTCGACCAAGAGCTCAATCTTGCGGCCGAGCACGCCTCCCGTGGCGTTGATCTGTTCCACGGCGTATTTGACGCCGATCAGTTCGTTCTGCGCCACCGCGGCATAGACGCCGGTAAACGGATCGACCATGCCGACCTTGATCGCGTCGGCTGCGCGCGCGGACCAGACGAAGGGCGCGGCGATTTGGGTGAGACCAGCGACAGCGCCGGCCTTGACGACAGTGCGGCGGTCTACGGCGCGGAAGTCGAGGCGTTTGGTCATTTGTTCCTCCCTGAAGGGATGTGCTCGTTCTTCGAACGTACGAAATGCTAATGCGGGGTCTGCCCTGCGCTTTTGATCCAAATCAATGCATCGCCGACTTTTTTCGACGTCGTTTGTGCGACACTAGCCGTCGTGGGCCCCCCCCAGTGGGCGTGAGCCGTGTTGCGAAGCCCGTCGCGAGCTTTTCGACTGCTGCGCTGCACATCCCACTTCCGATGTGGGTCAACCGCTTCACTTCTGCGATGTCCGAGTTGAGTCCGCTTTCCCTCCGATCGCGACCAAATCGCGGACGTCGTGGCAGTTCGGTTTCGGGCCGATAGTGTTGCAAAAGTCGAAAGTTGGAGAGCGCCTAATTTTTCGCGAAATTACGAAACGGCAAGTGATTGCCAATTCGTGTAGCCTCACTCGCGTTACCGAAGTCGCCTGTGAGTTTAACGTGAGGCGATGAGGTCCCTCACATCTTTACACGAAAGCCGCGCCTGTAGCCCGCAGAATTTTTGATCACCAGTGCAAAACGACTTTTGCAACACAATCGGCCATTTTCTGACTCACGCGCGGCAAAAAGTTGGTTAGGGGCGGTGCTCGTTCAGGCAGACGCGCTGCGGATCAACCACATCGCACCGGGCAGGCGCACGGTCGCACCGTCCGCATAGGGCGCCAGCGCTTCGCGGAGGGAGGTGACGGCGGCCGAGACGACTTCTGCCGGCTGGTTACGCAACCAGCTGTTCACGGCGCCGATTTGGGTCGACTGAACCACAGCCTCCTCCAGCCCGCGGCCGGCGGCGATGTCGAGGTCCATATCGAGCTTTTCGAAGCGCGGCGACGCCCAGCCTGCCGCAGTGAGAACCTCAGTGACGTGCTCCGGATCGGCGAAGGCGAACATTCCGGGAGCGTTCGGGACCGGCTTCGGCCGCGGCGGCAGGTGCTGCGCGGCTGCAGTCATCGGCACCTCCATCCACGGGTTTTCGGCCAGCGTGCGCCAGCACACAAGCGCTATGCGCGCGTCCGGAGCAGCGCCACGGCGCATATTGGTGAAGGCCGCCACCCTATCGCCGAAGAACATTACGCCGAAGGCCGAGGTCAACAAATCGTATTCGTCCAGCGCGGCCGTGGCGGGATCGGCCTGTCGCCAATCGACATTGGCGATGCCGGCAGCGCTCGCGCGCCTCTCACCCTCGGCCAGCATCGGCTCGGAAATGTCCAACCCCACCACGCGGCCAGAGGGACCGACGGCGCGCGCAAACTCTAGCGTGGGCGCGCCACAGCCGCAGCCGATATCGACCACCCGTTCGCCGGCGCGCGGCGCGGCAAAGGCGAGCAAGGCGTCTGTCACCGGCGTGAGAGTGATGTCGGTGTGCTCCTGTCGAGCCACCCAGGTGTCGCCGCCCTTACCGTTCCAGAAGGCAAGCATGTCGGCGTTGATCTCTTCGGGGGCGGCCATGTGAATCCTCCTGCTGGGCGGGTGCGCACGTTGCGGTATTGCCGAACTGACCGCAAGCGGCGGCGCGGCGATACTATCTCGACCGGCATTCGCCCCGTATGCCCGACCTATCCGATGCTGAGACGCGATGTCTGCTGCGGGTCAGAACTCGGTCTTCGGGCGATGTCCGCTTCATGTCTGCTTCCCACCTGATCGCGACCAAATGGCGGACGTCGCGGCACTTCGGTTTCGGGCCAGGGAACGACGTGACTTCCGCTTCTCTAATCGGCCATTCTGGGTCAAGCACTTTCAGACTATCCGCCGCCTCAGTGTCGATGTCTCTCGCGGGCTCGTGCTTCTCTTCGGAATCGGCACCAGGGCCCTTCCATCATGGGATTCGAAGACGAGGCGGAACAATCTCTTCCGCGGCCTTACCGTTAGACTAACGGCAGGTTCAAGCGGACATGCGAACTCACCTCATCCGTCGTCCCGCGAGGGACATCTTTCCACCGATCGGTGGAGCTCGAGTTTCCTCCTATTGGATCTGATCCCGTACGGTCTTCATGCTGCAGCAGCAGCTTGTGCCCTGGTCCAGCGGAACTCGGTGCCATCAACCCAGATGCGGTGCATGATTACGGCCAGCCGGCGTGCCAGTGCCACGATCGCCTTTTTCACCCCACGGCGCCTGGCGATCTGCATCGCCCAGGCCTTGAGCCAGGACCATTTCTTCGAATACAGCACGACCTGGGCCGCTTCGTAGAGCATGACCCGCATCATCTCATCTCCGCAGCGTGATATTCTGCCGCTCCGGTCGACCTCGCCGGATTGATACTTGGAGCACGTCAGTCCAAATACCGCCCCGACTGACTTGGATTTACGGAAGCGAGCAGGCACGTCGACAGTGGCGCGGTAGGTCAGAGCCACCACCGGGCCGACACCAGGGGTCGTCATCAGGCGCTGGCACACCTCATCGTCCCGCACGATGGCCAGCAAACGGCGATGCAGGATGACGAGCTGCTCGCGAAGTACCCGCCGGACGACCAGCAGCGGTTCGATCAGCCCGGCCAGATCGGGCAGGTTCTCGACCAGCTCCTTGATGCGTACCTCGAACTTCGCGTTGCCGACCATTCCAACCTTGAGGCCGAAGTTGCGCAAAGTACCGCGCAGGTCGTTGTCGATGGCGATGGCCTTCGACTGCAGCAGCTTGCGATGGGTCAGCAGCATCCGCAGTTTCTGACTGCGTAGCGTCTTGACATGCACCGGACGGTAAAGCCCCACCCGCATCATCTGCCCTATGCCGCGCGCATCGTTGCGGTCTGTCTTGTTGATCTGTGCCTTCAGCACCGCCTGCATGTGCCGCGTCTCGACACAGACCACCGGCAACTCGGCTTCGGCGAGAGCGCTGAAGAGCCATTGCGACAGCGGCCCGGCTTCTAATCCAATCCGCTTGAAGTGGTAGGCGGGGTTCTTCAGCACCGCCAACAACGCTTCAGGTTCGCTCGCAACCTTCACTTCCCGAACGACCTTGCCTGTGTCATCCACAATGCAGACGCTGGTCTCCTTGACCGAAACGTCCAGTCCGGCAAAATGGTCCATGCTGCGCTTCTCCTTCTGATGCTTGAGGCCGTGACTGCGGACCTCGTATTCACCATCAGCCTGAAGCGCAGCACCCAAAATCTTCAGCTATCCACAAGCTGGCCGGCCGATTACCCCATCTCTTCCCCCAACAGCCGACATTCATTCGCACCGCAGTAAGTGATTGCGACCAGTAAGGTACGCCGATAATATCGGCGGGGATGAAGAAGGCGACCGCTCAGGGAGAGAACGAATGAATAAGCTTTTCGCATCAGTTCTAATTGCTGCTGCTGTCGGATTGTCAGCGGTCGCGACACAGGCCATGCCGTTGGGGAGTAATCAAACTCAGGACAGTTTGGTCGTTCCAGTCGCTGGCGGATGCGGCGTTGGTTTCCATCGCGGACCCTACGGTGGATGCCGTGCCAACGGCTACTATGGCGGTCGCTACTGGGGCGCCCCGGCCCCGGTCGTAGTTGTACCTGGAGCTGTAGTTGTGGCTCCTGTAGGACCATGCGGTGGCCGAGGGGCGCATCAAGTCTGTGGCCCATATGGGAACTGCCGGATGGTCTGCAATTAGCTCGAGACAAATTTCCTAAGACGCCATCCCTGGCCACGTTCAGCGCCAGAACCGGCAGCAACGGATTTGTTGCAACGGTGGCCGGTGTCAAAGCGTGTTAACAGCTCACGGGCGCCCGACGACGACCCGACGCTGATAGAGGAAGTTTCGATTTAGCAAAGTGTGTAGCGTATGAGTAATCGACGTGCCCCGTCCTAATTGGTCGCGCAAGCTTCCGCGGCCTCTAAAGATCCCCACCGTCATGACGCTTAAGACCCTCGCCGACGTGCGCGAGCTGGTCGATAAGCATCTGCCCGCCGAGTGCCGCGAGCGGGATACTTGGCGGCACGTTGCCGATCGGCTTCACGATGCCGCGCGCGGCGGGGATATTACCGGTGCGGTGGTCGCGCTCCGGCTCGTCCTAGAATTGGAGCGCGTGCCGTGTCTGCCGCAATGACGGCGCGCGCGGATTGAGTGCCCCTTCCCGCCGTGGCATAGTTTTGCACGAGAGCGTCGTAGGCAGAGGGGGTAAATATGATTTCTGCTTTGATCGGCGTTTTGATTATTTGCGTCGTCGGCGCGATTTGCTTTTGGGCCATCGAACAGTATGTCAGGGACCGTCGTTTGGCCAATCTGCTGAAACTGCTGGTGATACTTATTTGTGTGGGGGCGATCCTTCAGCGGGTGCTCCCGCTTGTGGGGATCTACTAGCCGCCGACCACGACAGAGCGTCGTCCACGCCGTTTTCCGCCGCCGGGGTCGATTTTGCCGCCTGCTTCATCGTGAGAGACGGCGCCGGCAACGGCCATCAGTTTTGCGAACGATTGCGGCAGATCCATCCCACGAGCCAAATAGCTCCGGCAAGCATTAAAGCGGTGGTCGAGATAAAAGGTACGCCTTCGCCAGAGTCGGACACGTAACCTGCTACAACCGCCGCGACGATCAAGCCGGCGATAATGGTCGCAGTCCAATAAAGAATCCTTCCCAATCTCGCATCTCTCGCTCACGAGCATTTCGCTCTGAGATTATAGCCGCTTGATGTTGCCGACGGTGTAAATAACGCCGCAGACCAAGACACTCCATTCTTTTACGTTTAAGAAAGTGCCGCCTCGACCAGTTGAGATCACCCTCCAACTTCGGTTGGCAGGAGGACCGAGCTTCCCCTATGGTCTCTCCCATAAAACCCACCCGAAGGAGAAACCCAAATGGCATATTCCTTGTATGACGCGGCTGTAACGCCCTGCGCCCAGCAACTTGGCGCACTGGCTGGCATTATCGACAAGGCCGCCGCCCATTGTGCCGCCAACAAGATTGAGGAATCGGCTCTGCTGCAGGACCGGTTGTATCCCGACATGTTCTGCCTCGCCCGCCAGATCCGTCAGTCAGCAGATTTCGCCATGAACACCGGCGGCCGCCTAGCTGGCGTTACTCCCCCCGCCATGCCGGCCGTGGACGACACCAGCTTCGCCGCCGCCAAGAGTTGCGTCGAAACCGCCCTAGGCTTCGTGAAGTCCCTGACTCGCGCACAGGTCGACGGCGCGGAGGGTAAGGTCATCGCATGGACCAGTGGCGGCAACGACCGGAAGATGAAAGGCAGCGACTATCTGCAACAGTTCGCCTTGCCGAATTTCTTTTTCTTTGTAACGACGGCGTACAACATCCTGCGTCATCGCGGTGTGCCGATCGGAAAACGGGATTTTCTCGGCCCGGTCAACTGGCTCTGAAGGCGCCTCGAAGTTTTGCGCCACACGGGCCGGCTCTGTATTGGGAACGGACTGAAATCGGGTTGGCTTCTGCAACATGAAATGTGCGTGGATGTCGCTCAGGGTCATGCGCGTCACTTCAAGCGCGCGGCAGCTACTTCCGGTGTTCACCCAACATCAGACATATCGCTGCGTCGCACGAAGTGACGCGCTGGGCCGATTTTGTTGCAGAAGTCAGTTGATGTTTGCCGCGGACCATGATTTACCGGCGATGAGGTGATCGAGGACGGGGGCGGACGATGATGGGGCAGCTCAATCGGGACCAAGAGCAGCTTTTTATTCATTTCGCCTCGACGAGGTGGTGCCGGACGATCACCTGGTTCGCGCGATTGCAGCGGTTCTCGATCTGTCATGGGTTCATGCCGAGCTCGCGAGCTATTACCCCAAGATTGGTCGACCCTCGATTGATCCGGTTCTGATGATCCGGATGCTCGTCGTCGGCTACGTATTCGCGATCCGCTCGGAGCGGGCGCTGTGCCGTGAGGTTCAGGTCAACCTTGCCTATCGCTGGTTTTGCGGGCTCTCGATCGAGGACAAGGTCCCAGATCATTCGGCATTTTCGCGTGCGCGCAATGAGCGGTTTGGCGACAGCGCCATCTTCCGGAGCGTATTCGAGCGTGTTGTGGGCGCGTGCATCGGGGCTGGTCTAGTCGGCGGCGAAGGTTTTGCGGTGGATGCCAGTCTGATTGCTGCCGACGCCAACAAGCGGCGATCGATCCCTGGATCGGAGTGGAACAAAGAAGTTGACGCGCAGCAGGTGAGCCGGGCCACGAAGGAGTATCTTGCTACCCTGGATGACGCGGCATTCGGTGCGGCCAGCGACGTCACTCCAAAGTTCGTCTCGCCATCCGATCCTGCGGCGCAATGGACTGGCGCGATGCGAGGAGCGGCGTTCTTCGCCTATGCCGACAACTATCTGATTGATGTGAAGTTCGGCGTGATTATGGACGTCGAGGCGTCGCGGGCCATCCGCCAGGCCGAAGTCCGCGCCTCCAAGACCATGATCGAGCGCACCGAGGAGCGCTTCGACATCAAGCCTGAGTGGCTTGCTGCCGATACGGCCTACGGTTCAGGAGCGAACCTCAACTGGCTCGTCAACGACAAGAAGATCGCGCCGCACGTACCGGTGATCGACAAGTCGAACCGCGACGATGGGACGTTCAATCGGGAAGACTTCACGTTCGACAAGGAGCGTAACGTTTACATCTGCCCCGCGGGCAAGATTCTCACGACGACAGGGAGGTTGGTCAACGATGGGGAGACGACACTGCTTTACTTCGCGAGCGTGCTCGACTGTCGTAGCTGCCTGCTCATGGTCATGCTCCTCTGATACTGAAGTTGACCATCATGCGTCACTCCAGCGGGGTCTGCCCGGCGGGAAGCCGTGTATCTTGAGGAAGCAAGTCGGTAAGGTCACTCGCCAAAACTATTACCGAAGGGTTTGAACGTGGCCAAAGACAAAGGTGCTTCGCCAACCTGGGTCGACGTTAAGGCAATACTTCTCACCTTCGATCGGACAGGTCTTCAGGGGCTGGTTCAAGACCTTTACGCTGCGAGCAAGGACAATCAAGCATTCTTGCATGCACGGTTTGGCTTGGGTCCCGATCAGCTCGGGCCCTACAAGGCAACTATCTCGCGATGGATAAACCCCGACCTAATGAAGAACCAAACTGTATCGGTTTCAAAAGCCAAGAAGGTGATGGCGGGCTATGGGAAAGCGATTGGGCGCCCGGAGGGTTTGGCAGAGCTATCGATATACTTTTGCGAGGAGGCGTTCAACTTCGTCGAAGGGTGCAGCTTCAGTGATGAGCGGTACTTCGTTGCGCTGATCCGCATGTATGACCGGTCCGTGAACCGCGTATTGAGCCTACCGCTTGCTGAGCGCTGCCCCTATGTTGAACGCCTCGACAAGCTGCGGTTGCGCAGAAAGCACGTCGGCTGGGTCGTCGAGGATGCTGCCGATTTCGATGAGCAGCTGGAATGAATAACGATACGTCGCGCCTTCGGAGACCTGCTTCGAACAGAAAGCGGCGCAACCAACCCCGCGCTCCTTCGCCTTCAGTCGCCGCGCCGCGCCGCCCGCTGCTGCTCGCCGTACTTGCCTTCGTGCTGGCTGCCCGGGCTTGTCCAGGTGTGCAGCGGGTCTCGCTCCTGGGGTCCATTCTAACAGCCAAGGCGATCCCAAAAGACGTCGATGTCCTCGTTACGATCGATGCCGCCATGGACTTGACCAGACTGGCGCGCTCCGGTCGGCGTCTTATGGGGCAAGCCCAAACTATCAATCTTGGCGCTGACATCTTCCTCGCCGATACGACGGGGCGTTACCTTGGTCGCATCTGCCATTATCGCGAATGCCATCCACGCGTTCTCTGCCACGCCCAGCATTGCGGGCAGCGGGACCATCTTAACGACGATCTTCATATCGTCACGCTATCGCAGGAGCTGATTGCGTCGCCTCCTGTCGAGCTTTGGCCGAAAGTCATTCGGCGGCTCTTGGTGCCGGCCGATGTTGAAGATGCACTGCTGAATAAACTAAATCAAAACCAGTAGGCGTCCGGTCCCTCTTGTAGGGCCGCTGGCTGCTACTGCAATGAATGTCTGGTATTAGGGGAACAGCGGACCTGGCGCGGGAAACCCGTCACTTCGCCTTTTGACCCACTCCAGACCTCGATGCCTCGACTCGTCTCTTGAGGAGCAGACGAACGCCGACCGCGCAACCGTGACGTCGCATGCGGATGTTGGCGCCATCGTCGAGCGGCACGTCGAAGGAAATGCTCGGCGCGGGAATTGCAAAATTCATGGAAAATCTCCGGGCGGCCACGCCGGCGGATGGAATGTGCGGTCGCAACGATCCGGCAGGGCTTATGACGACGGCGTGCCGTCAGGTCAATAAACTGCGGCCAGCATACGAGTTCCGGTAGCGCAGGGTGCCGAATGCCGCCATCTGGAGCATTCAAGCAGCTTGCTCGCCCGGTTCAAAAGTTCCATGCTGCAAATTGCAATATTTCGCGGCACTCAACCGGAGTAAAGCGCGCCGGTCGCGCTTGTGGTGGAGATCGAGAATGCCGGGCTCAGCACACCATCAGGTTCTCATCGTCGGCGGCGGCAGCGCCGGCATCACCGTTGCGGCAATCCTGAAGCGTCGCGCTCCGGGCGTCGACATCGTCATCGTCGAGCCGTCGTCGGACCATTACTATCAGCCGGCCCTCACGCTGGTCGGCGCCGGCGTCTATTCGCTGGCGCGCACGCGCCGCGCGGAACAAAGCCTTATCCCGGTCGGCGTGCAATGGATCCGCGACGCGGCCCAGACCTTCGAGCCAGAGAAGAACATTGTCCGTCTCAAGAACGGCGATGCGCTGACCTACGAGTACCTAGTGGTCTGCACCGGCGTGAAGCTCGACTGGAACAAGATCGCGGGCCTGGCGGAGACGCTGGGCAAGAATGGAGTGTGCAGCAACTATTCGCCCGCGCATGTCACCTATACCTGGGATTGCCTGCAAAGGCTGAAGGCCGGCAGCCGCGCGGTATTCACCCAGCCGCCGCTGCCGTTCAAATGCCCCGGCGCGCCGCAGAAGATCGTCTATCTCGCCGCCGACCATTTGCAGCGTCACGGCATCTTGAAGGATTGCAAGCTGGACTACTACGTGCACGCGCCGGTGATCTTCGGCGTTCCGTTCTTTGCCCGCGAACTGGTCAAGGTCGCGGCACGATACGGCGTCAACGTGCACTACCAGCGCAACCTGGTCGCAGTCGACGGAGCGGCCAAGACGGCAACATTCGAGAACGTCGGCGACCAGAACAAGGGCGAGCGAGCGACCGTGCCGTTCGACATGTTGCACGTGTCGCCGCCGCAAAGTCCGCCCGAGGAGATCAGATCGAGCCCACTGGTGAACGCGGCGGGCTGGGTCGAGGTGAACCAGAACTCGATGCAGCACGTGCGTTATCCTAACCTGTTCGCGCTCGGCGACGTTGCATCGACGCCGAACTCGAAGACCGCGGCGGCGGTGCGCAAACAGGCCCCGGTCGTCGTCGGCAACATTCTCCACTTGATGGGCAAGACGGCGGTCGAAGGCGGCTACGACGGCTATGCGTCCTGCCCGCTGACGACCGCCGTCGGCAAAGCTATTATGGCGGAGTTCATCTACGGCGGGAAAGTAACACCGACGCTGCCGCTTAATCCCGCGAAGGAGCGCTGGGTTGGCTGGTGGATCAAAGTGAGCTTCCTGCCGCAGTTGTACTGGAACTACATGCTCAAGGGACACGTCTTGTTCCCCAAGCACAATACCGCCTTCAAGGAAGATGCGGCCTAAGCGGGATGAATCCGGCGATTTGAATCCCACCGGGGATCGTTTGCGGCGCCGCCGCGCGGTCCCTTTACCTGCGGTGCCGCGCTTGTTAGCTATGGCCCGCTCGCTCTCGCGAAATTTTCAGTTTCGGGTGACGCATTGCCTCCGACTTCCGTTATTGGCCGATTTTGTTGCAGAAGTCAGTTGATGTTTGCCGCGGACCATGATTCACCGGCGATGAGGTGATCGAGGACGGAGGCGGACGATGATGGGGCAGCTCAATCGGGACCAAGAGCAGCTTTTTTATTCATTTCGCCTCGACGAGGTGGTGCCGGACGATCACCTGGTTCGCGCGATTGCAGCGGTTCTCGATCTGTCATGGGTTCATGCCGAGCTCGCGAGCTATTACCCCAAGATTGGTCGACCCTCGATTGATCCGGTTCTGATGATCCGGATGCTCGTCGTCGGCTACGTATTCGCGATCCGCTCGGAGCGGGCGCTGTGCCGTGAGGTTCAGGTCAACCTTGCCTATCGCTGGTTTTGCGGGCTCTCGATCGAGGACAAGGTCCCAGATCATTCGGCATTTTCGCGTGCGCGCAATGAGCGGTTTGGCGACAGCGCCATCTTCCGGAGCGTATTCGAGCGTGTTGTGGGCGCGTGCATCGGGGCTGGTCTAGTCGGCGGCGAAGGTTTTGCGGTGGATGCCAGTCTGATTGCTGCCGACGCCAACAAGCGGCGATCGATCCCTGGATCGGAGTGGAACAAAGAAGTTGACGCGCAGCAGGTGAGCCGGGCCACGAAGGAGTATCTTGCTACCCTGGATGACGCGGCATTCGGTGCGGCCAGCGACGTCACTCCAAAGTTCGTCTCGCCATCCGATCCTGCGGCGCAATGGACTGGCGCGATGCGAGGAGCGGCGTTCTTCGCCTATGCCGACAACTATCTGATTGATGTGAAGTTCGGCGTGATTATGGACGTCGAGGCGTCGCGGGCCATCCGCCAGGCCGAAGTCCGCGCCTCCAAGACCATGATCGAGCGCACCGAGGAGCGCTTCGACATCAAGCCTGAGTGGCTTGCTGCCGATACGGCCTACGGTTCAGGAGCGAACCTCAACTGGCTCGTCAACGACAAGAAGATCGCGCCGCACGTACCGGTGATCGACAAGTCGAACCGCGACGATGGGACGTTCAATCGGGAAGACTTCACGTTCGACAAGGAGCGTAACGTTTACATCTGCCCCGCGGGCAAGATTCTCACGACGACAGGGAGGTTGGTCAACGATGGGGAGACGACACTGCTTTACTTCGCGAGCGTGCTCGACTGTCGTAGCTGCCTGCTCAGGGCGCGTTGCTGTCCAAAAATGCCTGCTCGTCGGATCCCGCGCAGCATCTACGAGGAGGCCCGTGACGTCGCTCGTGCGCTGGCTAAGACAAAAGCATTCGCGCAATCACGTCGTGACAGGAAGCGGGTTGAGATGCTGTTCGCACATTTAAAGCGCATCCTGCGGCTCGGACGCCTGCGATTACGTGGGCCGCGCGGTGCCCAGTTCGAGTTCACGCTGGCGGCGATCGCCCAGAACCTTCGCAGGCTCGCAAAGCTGGTCGCACGGCCTCCGCCAATAGCGCCAGTCCCGTGCGTTGCGTGAGCTTGGCATCCGGTTCGTAGCGTCCTTCTTGAGTTCAGAGCCGTCAGTTGCGCAGCGTAAATGCCGCGTTCTAACCCGCAGTAGGACGAGAAATACTACTCTTCCGATCCGTGCCAGACCGCCAGCGACTTTCACAACAAAATCGGCCCGTCGCTGCACTTGCCGCGTTACGGCGCAATGTCGGTTACTGGGGGATGAGCGGACTCACTAGTACTACAGTTGCATTTTTGAAGATCGATGTTTTCGGTAGTGGCAGCGGCGGGCGATGGCCTGATGGGCGCGCCGCCAGCTGGACCACGCGAGAACGACGGCGCGTGGTAATGCGCCGGGCAACTGCAGGCGCACGATCAGCGAGCGGATCTCCTGGACAGAGAGAGCGACAAGGGACGCGTGACGCCGTTGGTGGGACTCCTTTTGTTCCGTTTGCCTTGATCGATTGCGCCGGCCTTGGCACGCAGGGCTGCCAGATAGGCGAGCGCCAACATGGCGAGTGTGACGTGACGATGCCAACCATGCCAACTGCGCGCCTCGCAATGGTCCAGGCCGACCTCGCCCTTGGCGGCTTGGAAACAGTCCTCGATGGTCCAGCGCCGGCCAGCGACCCGAGCGAGATCAGCCAAGTTCGCCTGGACCGGCGCGAAGACCACATAGTAGGCACAATCTGTCTTGTCCTTTCGGCTGCGCCGGATCAGTAGCCAATGCTCGTGGGGCGCACGTTGCAGGCGCAGAAGACGAATGCGCGCCCAATCATAAATCCGTGGTCCCTTCGCTCCCTGTCCAGCCGCGTGACGTTCCCAGGCTGCCGCGGGGAGTGCCTCGGCGAGGTTGGCAGCGGTGCCGCGCGCGTGACGTAGAAAACGATCGTCTGCCATCAACCGCTCATTGCTGCGAACTGCCAAAACGTAGTGTTTTCCGCGACGTTCCAGCATCATGCGTAAATGCTTGTCACTGCCGTAGACGGCATCGGCAAGCACCCAGGCACATGGCACGCCCGCATCGAGAACCGCGCTGATCAATTCACAGGCGATCTGGGGCTTGGTCGCGAAGGTGATGTCATCCGGGACCCGAGCCTGCTCGCGCCGCGCGGCATCGGTGGCCCATTCCTGCGGAAGATAGAGTCGGCGATCAATGAGCGCTTGTCCGCGGCGGCTTGCATAGCTGAGAAACACCCCGATCTGGCAGTTCTCGATCCGCCCCGCCGTACCCGAATATTGCCGGGCAACCCCAACCGAATGTTCGCCCTTCTTCACAAACCCGGTCTCGTCGACCACCAAAACGCCGTCGGTGGCGCCAAGCTTCTCGATCACATATGTTCGCACCAGATCGCGCGCGGCATCGGCATCCCAGTGTCCGCGTCCCAGCACTGCCTGGATCCGCCACGGGCCCGGATCGCCAAGGCGCTCCGCCAACTGCCACCCGGTCTTGCGCTCCACCCCACTGAGCAATCCATCCAGAAAAGAAAATGCCGCACGCCGTGACTCGATCCGGCCAAACAAAGCGCCAAGGCGTTCTTTCACTTCCTCAAGTGCCTGAGCCCATCGCAGCTCTCGATGCGCATATGATGCAATTGCCATCTGCCCCTCGCGTCAGAATCACGACGGTGCAGATTCGCCCATAATCGGTAAAATACAACTGTAGTACTAGGAGCTGCCGCGCACTTCGCATTTTGACCCAAGGCGGAAGTCGAGCGCCCAGAATTGCTGTATTGCACAACGTCGCGTCCTCCTGTGCAATACTTCTTAGATCTTCTCAAAGTGAATCTGGTTGGCCACGGTCGTCCATTTGGCGATGTCAAATTCGATGCGTTGCTTGAATTCTTCCGGACTGCTTGGCGCCGGCTCGTTGCCGAATGCGTGCAGCCGCTCGATGGTCGCCGGCTCCTTGAGGATGCGCGTGACTTCGCTGTTGAGCCAACTCACGATCGGCGCCGGAAGAGCCGCGGGCGCGATCAAGCCCTGCCAGCCGGTGACGTCAAAACCCGCAACACCGGCCTCCGCCAAGGTTGGTGTATCAGGCAGGGCGAAATAATGCTTAGTGCTCGAAATTGCGAGAGCGCGGAGCCTGCCATCACGGATGAACTCCATCATGCTGGCGGGTGGGTCCATCATAAAATCGAGCCGGCCGGCAATGAGTTCGGTCACCGCCGGCGCGCTGCCACGGAATGGGATGTGCTGCACGTTGATCTTGGTTTGCAGCGCTAGCAGCTCGATGGCGAGATGGGGGCCGGAGCCGGTGCCTGGAGTTCCGTAAGTGAGCGGCGTCGCGCGTGTCCGTCCGAGATCGATCAGTTCGGCAACGCTCTTAATGCCGGTCGCACTGGGGACCGCCATCACGTAGGGATAGGTTGACGCCAGCGTGATCATAGTGAAATCGTCGACGGGGCGGAACGGCAGCTTCGCGAACGTCACCGCCGTTGTCGGGTGGCCGGACGGGATCACCATCAGCGTGTAGCCGTCAGGCGCGGCACGCGCGACCTGAGCCGCCGCGGTGGTGCCGGACGCGCCCGGCCGGGCCTCAACGATGACCGATTGGCCGAGCGCCTTAGAGAGGCCGTCGGCGATGATGCGGGCAACAACGTCTGAGGGACCGCCCGGCGGGAAGCCATGAATGATCGTGATGGTGCGCGCTGGCCATCCAGCCTGCGCCCGCGCCCTGGTAACCGCGAGACCACCGAGACCGCCGACCAGGGCACGTCGCGTAAGTACGGTTATGGCGCTTCCCCTTTGGCTGCCCTCGAGCATGCGATAATATACTCTGCAATGACAATGGAGGTTGACATGGTTCGCCTTTTACTCGCCGGAATAGCATTCACTCTGTTGGCAGCAATGCCAAGTGCCCGTGCCGCCGGCGTTGAGCAGCTGGAGGCGAACAAAAAGACGGTGGCTGCATTCGAAAATGCCGCACTCAATCAGAAGGATTTCGCCGCGGCCTCGAAATACCTCGGACCGCGCTACACCCAGCACAATCCAAACGCTGCCGACGGGCCGGAGGGCCTCAAGGGCTACATTGCGTTCCTGAAAGACAAGTTCCCGAACAACCACACCGAGATCAAGCGTATCTTCGCCGATGGCGATTATGTGATCGCACATGATCACGCCGTCCGCGAGCCGGGCACGCGCGGATTTGCCATTGTCAATATCTACAAGCTTGAGAACGCCAAGGTGGTCGAACACTGGGACGTCATTCAACCGATCCCGGATAGCGCCGTAAACAACAACGGAATGTTTTAGGTCGCGCCGACGAGGTGACCGAATAGGCGTCTTTTTGCTGCAACGCCGTAGGTCTCTCATTGGCCCATCGCTACACACTTTCCGCGCTGCGAAGGAATGTCGGTTGTTGGGGGAAGAGCGGACTCTTGCGTGTGATTCTGCCTTGGGTCATCACCATGGCGACGAGGCTACGATCATTCATGTCAAGCCAGTAGGAACGGCGGACGAGCTTATTGCCGCCGTCCCGTACGAATGGACTGTCTACTTTCTCGCTCAGGTCCGGTTGGTAGAATCTAGTCATGACCACTTAGCCATACCCTTTCGGCGTAATTTTTGCAGCCGTACGCGGCAGCTAGTACACTGGTAGAGAATCTGAGATGCGTCGATCGGCATCGTTTCAATTTTGATTGTGCCGCATTTTGGGCACGTGATCGCCGATTGACTGATCATTGTCTTTACCAACTGCCGATCGGACCTCGCCCGAAGACCGTGTCTGACAATACGTCGTCACCTAATTATTTCGACCACACGCGCCGTAACCGGATGTAGCGAACACCGCCTTATCGCGCTCCGTGAGAAATTCGTTCCAGATGGGTTCCGACATGATTCTTGTTCCTTCGATAAGGGCTATGAAAGGCCATCCCCGATCCGAAACGGTTTCTTACAAAATTTACTGAAAGTCATTTGTGGTGGTGCCGGAGATATTCGTGTGCAATGAGGCCACCTCCTGTTTCTCTCAGAAGTTGAGTGCAGATTTGCAGCTGATGGGAAGTGCTTTCACGTCGTCACCACCGCGGGCACGATCACATCGCGCCGCCGGGTCGGGCCGCCGGCGATGATCTGAACGATACCGGCGGTGAGCCCGATCAGCGTGCCGATGCGCCACGCGGGGTCATAGGAACCGGTGAGGTCGAAGATCAAGCCGCCGCCCCAAGCGCCGAGCGATGAGCCGAGCTGGTGCACGACGAAAGACAGCCCGAGCAGGGTCGCCATGTAACGAGTGCCGAAGATCTCGGCGACCATGCCGCCAATGAGCGGCGCCAGGCCCGGCCACCAAAGCATGCCCATGGCCGCGGCGAAGAGGAGCGTGCTCGTCGCTGTGGGCGGCATCATGAAATATGCCGCGAACACGAACGCGCGCAGAATGTAGATAATGCCTAACACTACTTTGGCAGATTTACTCACATCGCCGCTCGTTGCAAATCCATTTTCTGCAATGCGGGCATCGCTGCGGCTGTAGTCGAGCGATGAGTTCGAGGATAGCGTGGCGCACGGCTGGCAAGCTTGGTTGAGGCGGCGGGCCGTTGATTCTTTTTTTCCCGCCTCACTTTTTTGAGGCGACGATGCTGGAGGAAGGCGAATGCGAGCATCGTCATGAGGGCATGACGGTGAAGGCCCTGCCAGGATCGTCCCTCGAAGTGGTCGAGGCCGAGTTCCTCTTTCAGCTGCTGATGGGCCTGTTCACAAATCCATCGCCCCTTGATGGTGGCGGCCAAGGTGCGCAGATCGGTCGCGGCAGGCAGATTTGCGAGGTAGTATTTCTTCTCGCCAGAGGCGCGGTGTTCGCCGATAAGCCAGGCTTCGTCGCCCGGCAGATGTTGCTGGCCCTTGTCCCTGATCCGCTGCGGTGGTCCGTCGGCTGTGCGTACGCGGACGGCGGCAAAGCGGGCTTTGAGCTTGCCTTTCGTCCCGGTTCGCCAACTCACAGTTTGCCACTTGGCAGCGGCCAGCATGTCTTCGGCCGGTGCGGATAGAATATCTGGCACATACCGCCGTCGCGGGCGGCCCCGTTTGGCAACGGGCCAGATCAGCTGCACGCCGACAGGGTACACCTTGAGGTGACGAGGGATGCCGACCGCCCAGGCAAGATTGCGGGCCGTAAGTTCTTGGCGGAAAGGCGCGCTCAGCCCATAACCGGCATCCGCCAGCACACAGCCGAAGTGCACGCCGGCCGCCATCACGCGATCGATCTCAGCCAGGGCGATCTCTGGCTTCGTCCGCGCAGTCCGGCATTCGACCGGAACGCGCGCTCGCTTTAACCGCACCCGGTCGCCCGTCCAACTGTCGGGAAGAAAAAGGCGCAAGGCCAACATCACCGGCACTTCGCCTCGTGCGAGCGTCAGGGACACCAGCGTCTGGCAATTGGCAGTCTTGCCCAGCGCTGAAGCATATTGCGCAGCGACACCGACCGAGTGCTTACCCTTCTTCGGCACCGCGGTGTCGTCGATCACCAATACCGCATCGCTGCCGCCGACCAGCTGGTCGGCTTGAATGAGCAGTTCTGTCTCCAATGGTGCCGCATTCCAGACGCCAGCAGCAACAAAATGATGCAGCTGATCATAGTCGCCCGGCGCAAGCCGCTCTGCCATTGGTTGGATGCTCTTGCGTTCACCGGGCCCGATCAGCCCCGTCACGTAAAGCGGACACATCCGTCGCCGCGCTTTGTGATCCAAGCGATCCAGGAACGGCTTAAGCCAGCGTCCAAGCTCGTCTTCCCAATTCGACGTCGTGCCCACCATGGTCGGCCCCTCCAAAAGCCGACCGTCTATAAATCACTGAAAAACTGATTTGGGAATCCCGTGCCGCTAAAAATCTGCCAAAGTAGTGCTAAGAGGATGTGCTTCGGATATTTTCCGCCGAGCCAGCCGGTTGTGAGCGAGCCGATGGCGCTCACGCCGCCGATCGTGGCCAGCGCCTCCGCGCTCAGCATCGGATCCTGGCCGCAGATCGCGAGATAGGCCGGCAGATGCGTGGTCAGAAAAATGAGATTGAGACCGCAGACGAAATAGGCCCCCGACATCACCAGAAACGGCCGGTTCCGCATGGCTTGGCCCAGCACCTCACGCATGGAGGTCGTTGACGCCCGGTGCCCTGGTATCTCGTCGGCGCCGCCGGCCCAGAACGCCGCCGGCAGCATCGCGACCGCCATCACCACGAAAAGCATTACCCCGATCTGCCACCGCTCGCGGGCGAGCAAGGCCTGGGTGACGAGCGGCACCACGAGTGTGCCGAGCGATCCTGCCGCCGAGACAAGACCGAGCATCGCGCTCCGCCGCTCCGGCGAAACCGCGCGAACGCATGCGGTCATCGCCAGCGATGTCGCCGTGCAGGACAAGGCAATGCCAATCAGCCCGCCGGCGATAATCAGGGCTAGCGCGCCGTGGGCCGCAGCCATGATGCCCAGGCCGCCGACGTAGATCGCAGCGCCCGCCATCATCGTGATACGCAAACCGAAACGGTCAGCAATGGCGCCGACCAACGCTTGCGATAGGCCCCAGACAATATTCTGGACCGCCAGCGCCAACGTGAAATCGGCCGCCGTCACTCCCAGATCGTGCGTGACTGGCCTCAGAAACAGTCCGAAACTCTGGCGGATCCCCATACCGAGGGTGAGCAAGAGGGCAGTCCCAGTCAAAATCAACCGAGCTTGGCTGCGGGTTTCGGCAATCGTTCGTGACATTCCGGGGGCAATCCCAAGGAGGTAAAACAGGACAACAGTTTTACCTAACAATCGATGTGAGCCAAGCTTTTAGTGCCGCGTCGGCGTGCTCTCGCAGCAAGATTCTCATATCGCAAATCGTGCTCGTCGTCGTTCCAGATGGGTTCCGACATGGTTCTTGTTCTTTGGATATGAGGTATGAAAGACCATCCTCGATCGATGGCGACCGTCGAGTCCGCGATGTGTCTTTGCTGATGCCCTCTCTTTGCATCTTAATAGACGTAGATTGTGCAACTCACTCATGAGTTTAGGGAACCCGGTCTGTGCTGCTGCGCCGAGCCCTTCAGCCCCGCCATATGCCTGTGCGATTAGCGGGCATCTTGCTCGTCAGTATACCAGGACGGCTTTTCGGGATAATGCGGGCCGTCATAGATCTCGATCACGACGGTCTCGGCATGAGCGATTGCTGGGCCGTGAACGTTGCCCTTTGGATTGCAGTAGAAGCTGCCGGCGGTCAGCGTGACACCAGTCGAGGTGTATTCATACTTGCCTTTGAGGCAGAACATGAATTGGTTCGAGGCATGGAAATGAGGCTGCGGAATTCCAGCCCCTTCCGCAAATTTGATCAGCGCAATTGACGCGCCGGTCTTTTCGTCGCGCCACAGCATTTTTTCGGAAATGCCCTTCAGCGACTTCTCGCGCCACGGCAGCGATTCCGATTGGACAAGAAGTTCTTCGACCTTCGGCGCGTCTTTCGGCAACATGGCTTTACTCCTGGATCAGCTTTTGACTTCGGTGGTCCACTGGACGTTTTTCAATTCGACGAGGCGCGACAGATAGGGAATTTTCGCGCGGTTCGTCAGACGGTGAACGGCGCGCATCTCGCTGATGAAGACTGTCGAGCCGAGTTCCTCCACGGTCTTGATGCGATCTCCGAAGATCGTCTCGATTTCGTTCTCGCCGCCGCCGAGCGATATGACGACATAAGGGTGATAGTGAATATGGAAGTCGATGGTCTCACCGGGATTCAGATTGATTTCCCAAATCCTCACGTGCTCGTTTTCAAGCACGATGCGCTGGCCGATTTCGCCCAGCTTGATGCCGCGTTTTGCCGCTTCTGCAATTCCAAATCTATCCAACATGTCGGCTGTCTCCGTGCTTACTTCGGAAGCACAGCGATGGCGCTGATTTCGATCAGATAGTCAGGTGACGTCATCTTGGTCACTTCGACCATGGTCGAGGCCGGCAATGGCGGCTTGAAGTACTGGGCACGCACTTTGTGGATCGCCTCGAAGTGCTCCATGTTCCGCACATAGACGTCAACGCGGCAGACGTCATCCAGCGTGCCGCCAGCGGCCTCCACCGCGGCTTTGACGTTTTCGCAGACTTGCCGCGTCTGTTCGGTGATGTCGCCGATACCGGCGATAGTGCCATCGGGGCGGCGCGCAGTCATTCCGGAGATGAAAACAAAGCGTCCCGTGGCCTCGATGGCTGTTGCGTGCGAGAAAATACCATTGGGCTGCCGCAGCTTCGGGCTGGATATCTGAACCTTAGGCATGACGTGTTTTTCCTATGGTGTCTGGGCGTCAAAAGGCGTTGGCGCAACGCCGAGGCGCTCGGCGTAGTTTTGCAGCATCGCGACCACGGCGGGATCCACAAGGACCTGACCGCCGGAGCGATCGCGCCGCTGCCATTCCGGCTCTCCGGGCGTGAACAATTGGCTGACGCCCGGCGCTCGTTTGCCGCTGCGGATGCGCTCCGCGGCGTTGGCCGCCTGCGCGCGGAACCAATCGAGATCGCAAAAATGCGCCACGTCGATTGCAATAAACAGATGTGAGCAGTCGTAAGGCACGCCGAAATCGCCATAGAGCGGTCGAACTTGAGCCCCACTCGCGCCCTGTGACAGCAGCCCGCACAAGAGGTCGATCAGGAATGAGAGCCCAAAGCCTTTGGGACCTCCCGAAGGCAACAGCATTCCGGCTATGGCCTCGGTTGGATTGGTGGTGGGGAGCCCCCGCGCCGTCACGGCCCATGTTGGCGGGATAGGATCCTTGGCTTTTTCAGCCATGCGTATCTTGCCCATCGCCGCTTCGCTCGTTGCCATATCGAGCACGATGGGAATGTCGCCGTCGGTCGGCACGGCGATGGCGAGCGGATTATTGCCGACGACGCGCTCGGCGCCGCCTGGTGCGGGCATCAGCGGACGCGTATTGCACATCGCGATGCCGACACAGCCCGCATCCGCCGCCTGGCGGGCGTAACGGCCGGCTGCGCCAAAATGAAACCCATGACGAACGGCCACGATGCCCGCAGAAAATTGCCTGGCCTTATCGATCGCAAGGGTCATCGCCTGTTCGCCGGTCAACTGGCCAAGGGCGTTGCTGGCGTCGAGCACGACGGCGCCGTGCCGTTCGGACACAACAGCTGCAGCGGTTTCTTTGGACACCGAACCTCCCTGCAGCCTCTCGATATACATGTCGGCCAGCATCACGCCGTGCGATGCGAGCCCTTCGAGGTCAGCCTCAACGAGGCCGTTCGCAACTTTCTCCGCCGCTGGGGCAGAAAGTCCGGTAGCGACAAACAGTCTTGCCACGAACGCCGCAAGTTGTGCGGCCGGAATTGTCACCGGTCCGGCGTGCACCTGCACGTTCATTTGAACGACTTTCTTTTAAGTGCGGCCACTCCGTTGCTGGCGCCGCGGTTCGCGGCAAGAGACGCCGCGACCTTGTCCAGGGTCCGGTTGATATGCAGACGATTGAGCTCGATCGTCTTTTCCACGTCGCGGTTGAGTGCCGCCCGCATCAACTGTTTGTGCTCGCCGACATCGTCACGCAGCGGGGCATTCGACATGATCGATAGCGAGACATAACGCTCAGCCTGTTCAAACAAACGCTCACGGATCGACGTCAGCGCCGGCGAACCGCTCGCTGAAACGAGAGCGGCATGAAACGCCGCGTGCTGGCGGCCCCAGGCTTCGTTGATGGTTTCCGGATCGACAGGATTGATCTTGGTCTGGCGAGACAGCCGGTGGAATGCCCCGAGCAAATTGGCCTCCCACTCGACGCCGCCTTTTTTCAGCGACCAGCGCAGCGCGATCGATTTCAATCTCGATCCTAGTCTGCATCAGATCGAGCAGATTCTCGCGTGATACTTCGGATACCCGAAAGCCTTTGTTCTGCTCAAGCTGGACGAGCCCTTCGGCTTCGAGGCGCATCAAGGCTTCGCGCAGCGGACTGACGCCCACGCCGTAACGTTCGCGAAGCGCCTCGAAACGCAGCCGTTCGTTGGGCATGAGGCGGCAGGCAATGATGTCCGAACGAATGCGGCTCAACGCCGAGGCCGTCAAAGTCTGATCGACGACACGTTTGGCAGACATTGCGGGCATGCGTGTTCCCGGTTTGAATGGCCCGATCGGCAGCCGTAGTCGCATATACGAGCGCTATTCGACAATCAATGGATTTTCGAAAATCTGTTGACTACACGAAACTATCGGTGGCACCATCGTCGCGCAAGGCCGACCCATCTCGTCGCGGGAGAGAGCAATGCGTATTTTTGCAGGCGCGATCGCTGCATCGTTCGCCGTCGTTTCGGCCGCGGCCATGCGGCCCGATACGGCGTCGGCTCAGGGCGCTCCACCAGCGCTGACCAAAGTTGTGTCTTCACTCGACTTTATTCCGCTTGGCCGGCACGCTGCCTGGTATGCAGCGGTCGCAGAAGGCTTCTTCAAAGAAGAAGGCCTCGACGTCAGCATTATTCCGTCGCAAGGCGGCGCGCAGGTTATTCAAAACGTCGCTTCCGGGACCGCAAACCTCGGCTTCATGGGAGTCCCCGAAGTCGCCATTGCCCGCTCGACGGGCGCCAAGCTCAAAATCGTCTCAGTCATTTATCAAAAGCAGCCGATCGCAGTTTTCAGCCTGCAAAGCGGGGCAAACGTAACGACGCCAAGGCAGCTTGAAGGACTGGCGCTAGGCAGTGGTTCGGGCAGCTTCACCCCCAAGATCCTGCAGGGCTTCATGACCGGAAAGGGCCTGGACCCGAGCACGCTGCATGTTACCGACATCGCGCCCCCGGCTCGTCCCGGCGCCCTGATCACTAAGAAGATTCCCTCTATCGAAACATTCATCATGGGCAAGCCAGGTCTTGAGCTGGCGGCCGAAGGCGTCCATGAAAAGCTTCAGACCTTCATTCCCGCCAATAACGGCCTCCAGCTCTATTCAAACGGGATCGGCGTTACCGAACAGTACCTTTCGCAAAACCCACAGGTGGTCCGGGGCTTTGTGCGCGCGGCACTGAAGGGATGGAAGTTTGCGCTGGATCATCCCGCCAAGGCGGCACAGGACGAACTACAATTCGTTCAAAGCCTCAAGCCTGAGGTGATCGCAGCCGAACTCGACATCGTGCACGATCTCGTGGTCACACCCGACACGCAGCAGCACGGCCTCGGATGGTTCGACCCCACTCAGATCAAAGCGAACGTGGACTTCGTTACGAAGTACATCGGCATCACCGGCACTCCCCCGGCGCCTGCCGATATGTACGCGACAGGGTTCCTACCCAATCCGCCGATCAAGCCGTGATCGATTCGGACGTTCAGCGGGGGCTTGCGCAGGCGAAACACGGGACGATTTCTTCTGCGGCTTCGCGGCGCCCTTTCGGTCGCTTCGAAAACGTCCACAAAACATTTAAACGTCCCGGCCAGGCGCCGCTTGTCGCTATCGATACCGTCTCTTTCGATCTTCACGCAGGGCAACTCCTCAGCCTGTTGGGGCCCAGCGGCTGTGGTAAAACCACTTTTCTTCGCATTGCCGCGGGACTTATCCCGAAGACAAGCGGCACTGTCCAGATCAACAGCACTGAGGTCGAACGGCCCCAGCCAGATTTCGGAATGGTCTTTCAGCAACCGAATTTGATGCCCTGGCGCACGGTGCTTAAGAACGTGCTCTTCCCGATTGAAATTCAGGGCGACGCCGACGGCAGGGCAGCGCAACGCGCAGCTGAACTGCTTTCGCTCGTCGGCCTGTCGGGCTTCGAACACTCCTACCCTGCGCAACTCTCCGGCGGCATGCAGCAACGCGTCGCCTTGTGCCGCGCGCTTGTTCTTCAGCCGAAATTGCTGCTGATGGACGAGCCCTTCGGCGCGCTTGACGAACTGACGCGGATGGAGATGCAGGACCTTCTGCTAGACATTCGTACCAAGACCGGAGCGACCGTGATGCTGGTAACGCACAGCATCAGCGAGGCGATTTATCTCTCCGACGAGGTTGCCGTCTTCAGTCCCCGTCCCGCCAGAATCGCTGATTTTATTGCTGTTGATTTGTCCTATCCGAGGCGGCCGGAAACGCGATACGCGCCCGAATTCACTGAACTTGAACATCGGGCTGGCCGGGCCCTTGGGATTACACGATGAACCCGAAAAGCCTCGGACGCTCGATCTACCCCTTGCTTGGCGTCACAGCGATACTGGCGATATGGCAGCTCTATACGTCGCTGTCCGGCATCACCCCGCTGGTTTTGCCCAGTCCCATGGAAATCGCTTCCGTTTCCGTCAGGCGTTACGACCTGCTGCTGCAGCAGACCTGGCCGACCCTCGTCGAGACAGTTCTGGGCTTCGGGTTGGCACTGCTGATCGGTATTCCGCTGGCAGTGTTCGTCGCCAACTCGCGCCTTTTCAATCTTGTGCTTTATCCGATACTGGTGGCAACTCAGTCGATTCCGAAAGTTGCAATTGCGCCGATTATTTTGGTGTGGTTCGGATTGGGCATAAGCTCGAAGCTGGCATTGGCTTTCCTGGTGGCGTTCTTCCCGATTGTCGTGGATACGGCGACCGGCTTGCAGGCAACACCACCCGGACTGCTGGAGGTTTCCCGCGCACTATGCGCATCGCCGCTCCAGGTGTTCTTCAAGGTTCAGATGCCGGCGGCTCTGCCCTTCATATTTTCTGGATCAAAAGTGGCGATAACGCTCGCGGTGATCGGCGCGGTCATCGGTGAATTTGTCGGTTCGGCTGCCGGGCTCGGCAATCTCGTTATGGCGGCAAACTCGCAGCTCGATGGACCACTGGCCTGGGCGGCCCTGGTCTGGCTCAGCGCGCTCGGAATTCTACTGTTCGCCGCGGTCGCGCTCGTCGAACGGCTGATGATGCCGTGGGAGCGTACAGCTCAGCATTAAAAAGCAGATCTCCACAAAAAAGAAGGCGCACAGGTGACTCACGGTCCACTCATCGATACCCACCAGCATCCGATCCCGGACTATTACAAACGCGCCCTTGAAAAAGTTGGCATTCACGGCAGCGGTGAAAATCCATGGGCCGACTGGAGCGTTTCCGCGCAACTTGAATTGATGGACCAAATGGGCATTGCGGCTGCGGTGAATTCAATTGCATCTCCCGGCGTTTATTTCGGAGACCACCAGTTTGCCGTTCGTCTGGCGCGCGAATGCAATGAAGACTCCGCGCGCATGGTCTCTGACCATGCGGATCGGTTTGGCGCTTTTGCAATCCTGCCGCTGCCCGATGTCGCAGCTGCAGTCCGTGAGGTGGAATACGCGCTCGATATGCTCAAGCTCGATGGCGTCTGCCTGCTGACTCACGCCGGCGACCGCCATCTTGGGCAGCCCGAAGAGGACGAGCTGTACGCGGAGCTCGATCGCCGTAACGCGGTAGTGTTCGTTCATCCGCTGCGAAACCAGGCCAAGAACATGCCGGCCTATAGTTATCCATCCGGCATGACGGAGCTTGTGCTGGATACGACACGTGCGATCCATAATCTCTTATGGAACGGCACGTTCGGCAAATATCCGAACATCCGCTGGATCATGCCGCACGGCGGCGGGACCGTTCCGTTTCTGATCTATCGGATTAGCGCGATGAATGATCGCCCACGCGTTGCGGAAAAATTGAATGGTGGCAAGGTCGCCAATACCTTGCGGGGTCTCTACTATGATGTGGCGGAGATCTGTGATCCAGCGCCGCTGAAATGCCTTATGGAAATCGCCGAGCCCTCGCACATTCTGTTCGGCAGCGATTTTCCGTTTTCGCGGCACGTTACACCGGTGAAGGATGTCCAGTCGTCAATCGCGGGCTTCGAGGCGTTCGCGGATTGGGATGCGCCTACGCGGCAGGGCATCGAAAGCAAGAACGCTGTCAGACTCTTTCCCAGGTTGGCGAAGCGCCTCAATATAGCATGAGCTCCGTGAGCCGCGAACGGCGGAAATAGTCGTTCTGCGACATCTGCGCACTTTTACTGTCTTGCAACAAGGTATCCTATTCAGGATGCCAAGCGATGGTGGGGCCAAAAAACGATCGAAATTTTTCTCAGTTGTCTTGACATCGTACCTTGGAGCCATCGGCTTTGATGCGTTCCCGCCCTTAGCGCAACTTGTGAAAGTGCGACATCGTTCCGAGGAGAACCGAGATGAATTCCCCAAGAAGTGCCATGCGCATCCTGATTTGGACGGTGCTCGCACTCGGTACCGGGATTGGAGCAGCACGAGCTGAGAATTTCCCATCGCGGCCTATTCACCTCATCCTGCCCTATCAACCCGGTGGCATCGTCGATTTTGCCGGAAGGGTCCTGGCCAAACAGCTCACTGGCATCCTGGGGCAGACTGTAGTCGCCGAAAATAAGCCGGGCGGTGGCGGCATCGTTGGCGTCAACGAGGTCGCGCACGCAGTTCCTGATGGATACGACGTCGTGCTGATCGATCCGTCGATCGTTATTAATCAGACCTTGCACAAGAGCATGCCCTATGACGTGTTCAAGGATCTGATCACGATTTCAATCGTCTGCTCGTCACCGCACGTCCTCATCGTTTCACCGCAACTTGGCGTAAAGACGTATGGGCAGCTTGTGGCCTACGGCAAAGCCAATCCCGGCAAGCTCAATTTTGGCTCAGCCGGTGTCGGAACAACACCGCATCTGGCCGGCGTGATGTGGGCCCAGCGTACTGGCATCAAAGCTACTCACGTACCTTATAAGGGTGTCGGTCCTTCGTTCATCGACCTCATGAGTGGCAAGATACAGATGGAATTTTCGAGTATTGCCGGCGCGCTGCCGTTTACGTCTAAGGGCAGCGTCATTCCGCTGGCCACAAGTGGACATACACGCTCGCCCGTCTATCCTAATCTGCCGACGGTGGAAGAGGAGGGTCTCGCCGGCTTTGACGTCGAAGTCTGGCTCGGGCTCTACGGAACGGCGGGCACACGGCCCGATGTGCTTGCTACTCTCAACAGCGCGGTGGCCACGGCACTGCGGGACGGCGAAGTGAAGGCTGAGTTCGCTAAGTTCGGCATCGAACCGCGCGGCACAAGCCTCGATGCAGGCGCCGCCTTCACCCAGGCCGAATACGAGAAATGGCGTAAGGTCATCACCGATGGCCACATCACGCTAGATTGAGCAGCCCGCTCGTGAAGTTTGCCTTTGAGGGATAGACGGACGTCACGCGGAGATGCCGTAACGTTGCTTATTGCCCCTTTTCGACGGTTGTCGCGATACCGATATTTGGTCGCGATCGGAGGAAGAGCGGACTTGCTCAGGACTTCGTGAATCAGGCGCTCTTGACCCAAATGCGACATCCACAGCAGTATTTTGCTGTGATGCATAACGCAACAAATGTCCAACAGAATGGTACCGTAACTTCAGGCCTAAGCACTTAGGTCGTGACCAGATCGTCCGCCCTCCTGTACTGCCCTAAGAACCAAATCGCGAAGCCAACGATGGCCAGGATCACGCTCGTAACGCTTGTGCCATATCTGGATGAATTCGAGATCTGGCACCTTCATGGGAAGCGGCACAGGAAACACAACCAGCTCTGACGACATTCGAAAGACCGACAGCAGACGTTTGCGGGAAAGCGCCACCAGATCAGTGCCACGGATCAGCGCGGGAACACTTAGATAATGAGGTACTGCGACGACGATGCGACGTGCAATGCTCATTAAATCGAGAATTTCATCGACCTGGATGCCGCTATCGCGGTTGCGTGCGACCGTGACGTGCGGAGAATCAAGATAGGCCTCTAGCTTCATGCGTCCGTTCTTCAATCGCTTATTTCGCCTATCCGCAATGCAGATCAATTCATCGCGATAGAGAGCGGCGCTACCGAGCTCCTTTGGCACGTGAGGAAACACACCGATCGCTAGATCGACCTCGTCGTCCGCAATGCGACGGCAGGAGTCCTGAGGGCCTGATGTACTTATCAAGAGGTCTATATTCGGCGCCTCTCGACGGATATGCCGCATGATCAACGGAAGGGCTTCGACGCTCATGGCATCGCTCATTGACAGACGGAAGGTGTGCGATGTGGTCGCCGGATTGAAAACCTTTCCAGTGCTGACAATCGACTGGACATCCGCGAGCACGGATTGAACGGCGGGGTAAAGCGACAGCGCTCGCCCGGTGGGCTGCATGCCATGCGGACCGCGCGTCAATAAATCATCCTTGAACAGATGACGAAGCCGCTTCAAGGCGTGGCTGACGGCAGGTTGCGTCACACCAAGCCTTTCGGCGGCGCGCGATACGTTGCGCTCCGATACAAGGGCGTCAAAGACCACCAAAAGATTGAGATCAACGGCGTTGAGGTTCATGGCCGACCATAAACATCATTCATGCGCTGATTAGAATAACTAAATTGCATTCATAGGGAAGATCCTTATGAGTCGGACCTGAAGGAACGCCAGATATTCGGCGCTCCCCAATCGCCTAGGGAGGTTTTGGTGACCACGATCGGCCATCGTCGTTACGTTGCCGTACTCTTACCGCTCGACAAGTCCTTCAAGATCGACGAAGGGGCCTACCGCAGCTACGTGCGCTATTTCGCCGACAATTCCCGCTTTGCGCGGGAAGGCGGGCTCTGCATCAATCCGGAAGCCGGGGAGATTTTCTACCTCTCGCGCGAAGAGAAGCAGCGCGTGCTCGAAATTGCAATGGAAGAGGCGCACGGCAAGTTACCGATCATCGCCGGCACATGGGCGCTAACGACCGAAGAGACCGTGCAAATTGCCAAAGACTGCAAGGCGCTCGGAGTCGACGGCATCTTCGTGACTCCGCCTGGCGGCGCCCAAGATGTCACGTCATGCTGGGATGCCGACCAATATCCGGAGATTTGGCTTGATCAGATCATCGCGCAGGACCGCGCAGTCGATCTGCCGATCGTCACGCATCCGGTTGGCGGAGCCAAGCCGCCCTTCTATCCAGGTTTGCCACTCGGAGCGACGCTTCGCATCTGCCGTGAGGTGCCGAACGTCGTGGGTTGGAAGATGACATACATGTATGACGGCTTCCGCATCATCGCGAAGGGCCTGCGCTCGCTCGATCGACCAGTCGCCGTCATGGGCGCCCTGGCGTCGCGCTTCCATGAATACCGCGCCACCGGCATTTTCGACGGCACGTTGAGCGGGTTCTGGACCTTTGCCAAGGAGCCGATGCTCGATCATCTCGAGGCGTGGGATCAACGCAACTTCGAAAGGGCCTGCGCAATCTGGGAGAGCGGTCTCTCGGAGCTTCACGAATATATCGCTGACATGGGACGTCTGCATATTCGGTACAAGACCGCGACTTGGCTGCGCGGGCTCATTCCTAATCCATTCATGCGCGCCCCAATGCCAAAGCCAAAGCAGGAGGAGATCGACACGATCTATGGACTGCTCCGAAAATTGAATCTCGACGTGATCGAAATCAGCGACGCTCGCATTGCTGCTTGAAACTGTGAGGCGACGACCAGTGCGTCGTAAGTAGGCGCAGAAACGCAAAGCTAGCAACAAGCTGGCCGATGAAATCGGGAGAGGAAACAATGAGCGTCACCCTTGTCCTGTCAGAGCAATCTATCATTGCTAGGATCGAACGGCTGCCGACGAGCTGGTGGCATGTCCGCACGCGGCTCATAGTCGGTGTTGCCACTTTTTTTGATGCCTTCGATTCACTTACAATCGCCTACGTCCTCCCAGTAATCATTCCAACCTTTAAGATAGCTCCCCAGCAGATCGGTTCGCTTATTGCGATCGGCTTTGCTGGCCAAGCGATCGGTGCTGTATTTTTTGGTTGGGCAGCAGAACGATTCGGGCGGCTGCGCATAGCGATTTTCACGACGGCGATTTTCGGACTGATGAGTCTCGTCTGTGCGACTGCGACTAGCTACGAGCAACTTTTCTGGTATCGCTTCATTCAAGGCGTTGGCCTCGGAGGCGAGGTCCCGATTGCAGCCGCGTACATCAACGAGATTACACGCGCCAAGGATCGCGGCAGATTCTTTTTCTTGTACGAAACTGCGTTTCCGGTGGGGCTTCTGATAGTCGCGCTCGTCGGAGCGTGGATCGTTCCTAGATTTGGCTGGCAATGGTTGTTCGTGCTTGGGGCACTTCCGGCCTTGCTGGCATTCACGCTTCTGCTGTGGTGTCCGGAATCGCCACGTTGGCTGGCTTCGAAGGGACGCCTCGCCGAAGCGGACAAAATCGTTACCGCGATTGAACGGGAAATCAGTGAAGGCAATCCCGACACATTGCCGTCCGTTGCCGCTATCGCCAGCGAGCCGATACGAAAGGGAAGCTGGACCGAGTTGTTCGGAGGGCGCTATCTCCCGCGCATGATTACAGCTAGCGTGCTTTGGATCTGTGCCTATTTCATTACATACGGCCTGCTCGTCTGGCTGCCGACCATTTTCACCAGAGTCTACAAACTGCCAGTCCAGCAGGCGCTGAATTACAGCCTGTTGGCAAACGTCGTCGGCCTGATCAGCTTTGTGGCCTGTGCATTCGTCGTTGACCGGCTGGGTCGGCGACTGACCTTTGGTTTAGCTTTTCTGATCGGCTCATTGCCGCTATTCGTGCTTTGGTGGCTGCAAGGCCCCACCGCAGAAAGCGTGATGTACCTCGCCACTGTTGCCATCCTTTTTGTTACAATTTGTAACGGCGGTCTGTACCTTTATACGCCCGAACTGTTCCCAACGCGGCTGCGCGCAATGGGCGCGAGTTGGTCGACGTTCTGGCTCCGCGCCGCATCGATTGCCGGACCTTACGCAGTCGGCGCGATCCTGCCTGTGTATGGGCTGAGTGGCGTTTTCCTCGCATGCGCACTCGTCGGGGTCGTGGGTGCACTCGTTTGCTTCTTGTTCGCCGTCGAGACTGGAGGAAGGGTGCTCGAGGAGATCTCGCCATGATCTGCGGCGTGGAAATAACGGAGAGTTGATGCTGGAGTCAGACAAGGGATCGCAAAGGGCACGACCAGTGTTGCTGGTTGGGAGCGTTCCTCTTGGAACGGTCACTGAAGTTTTCGAAGCCACCGCCTCTCATCTGGGCGACCTTGTTAAGCGGATGCCGGACGGGGAGGTTGGGCCGCGTCTAGAGTGGATCGCGTGGCAGAAGAACACGATGAGCCGCACCCAGGGTATCGAAGTCGGCGGCTCTCGGGAAATCCAAGGCGGTGCGGTGAGGTACACGCAATATCGTGTTCGGGCCGGATTAGGCGTGCAGGAGGTCAAATTTGGCCGACTCGGATATGCCGACGCTGCGAAAGTGTCTTATGCCGAGTTTAGGCGGCTGCGTGATTTGGAAAAAATTCCAGCCGGCGTTCGTTTCCAGGTTAGCCTTCCGACCCCGCTTGCTGTGGTCTTCGCTTTCTTCATTCCATCCGACATCCGCAAGGTGTGGCCCGTCTACGAGCAGCGATTGTTGGAAGAAGTTGATGAGATCGCTGCAGCCATCCCTCACCAAGACCTTGCTATGCAATGGGATGTGGCCGTGGAGATTGATGGCATTCTGGAAGTTCCGGCTGTGGCGAAGGATTGGTCAAAGGATGAATTGATCAATGCCATTGTGCGGGTCTGCCATCACGTTCCAGCTGGAGCCGAGCTCGGCATTCACCTCTGCTATGGCGATCCTGGACACAAGCACCTCGTCGAGCCGACCGATATGGGTCTGATGGTCGAGTTGGCCAATCGATTTGCAGCGAACGTTCAGCGACCAATTGAATGGATCCACATGCCGGTGCCGCGTGATCGCGACGACGAGGCATACTTCGCGCCCCTGCGAGGGTTGCATCGTCGCGCCGAAACGGAACTATACTTCGGGTTAATTCATCTCACTGACGGCCTTGAAGGTGCCCGCAAGCGACTAATGTCGGCGAAGCGGGTGGTGACTGACTTTGGCGTCGCCACCGAATGTGGATTTGGTCGAAGGAGGCCGGACACGATTGCGTCGTTGTTTAGGCTGCACCGCGAAGTGGCTTTGCTCGGATGAGCCAGGACCGCGCGCCCGGTTTTGAGAGATGTCGCGTTTGGGCCCTTCTCGTCGTTTCAGCGGCGCGTCATTTCGGTAGCAATGGGAGGCATAGCGGACATCCTGCCAACCTCGTCGATCGGTCGAAATTGCCCAGTAGACCCGGGGAATTTCACCCCGAGTTCCTCACATAAGCACCAAGTTCACTCGATTACCTCGTCGGCGGCAACCAGAAGGGCCGGTGTCACGGTGAGGCCGAGTGCTTTCGCCGTTTTCAGATTGAGGATCGTTCGAATCTTGTGGGCGCCTGCACCGGGATATCGGCGGCCTTGATGCCGCGTAGGATAAGGTTGACGTTGGTCACCGCCTGCCGACGCTCGTAGGCAAAATCGATGGTGTAGGACATGCGCGATCGGGGTGTGACGATTTACGCTCGGCCTAGCGCCAGAGCTGGCGGCTGGCCAAAGCCGCGCCCTGGGCGAGCGTCTCAAGCTTTGCCCAAGCGATCATCGGGTGAACGCGGCCGCCGAGGCCGCAATCGGTCGAGGCAATGACGCGTTCTCGGCCAACGAAATTGGCAAAACGGAGGATGCGCTGGGCAACGAGTTCGGGGTGCTCGACCACGTTCGTTGCGTGACTGACGACGCCGGGGAGAATGAGCTTGCCGTCCGGCAGCTTGACGTCCTGCCAGACAACCCATTCGTGCTCATGGCGGACATTGCCGGCTTCGAACGAGTAAGCTTGGCACTTCACCGCCAACATGACGTCGACGATATCGCGCATGGGAATATCGGTCGTGTGCGGACCGTGCCAGCTGCCCCAACATAAATGAAACCGGATGCGGTCTTCGGGCAGTCCTTTGATGGCGTGGTTGATTGCTTCGACCCGGACCATCGAAAACTTTTTATAGTCCTCCACCGTCGGCTCGGGATTAATCATGTCCCAATTCTCGGCGACGGACGGATCGTCGAGCTGAAGGATCAGGCCGGCCTCGACGATGGCCTTGTACTCTTCGCGCATGGCATCGGCGCAGGCGAATAAAAACTCTTCGTCGGTCTTGTAATATTTGTTGGCGATGCGGATCGCGCTTCCCGGCGCGATGGAGGTCATGAAGCCTTCCTCAATGCTGCAGGATTTGAGTGCGGCCTTGAAGTTAGCGATATCGGCTTGGATTGCGTTTTGCCCTCTGTAGAAGAGCGGACCGACGCACACCGGCCAGGTGGCCCGCCTTGGGCCGGTGCTTGCGGGACCCTCCGGATCGGCATAGAGCGCCGGAAACCTAATTCGATCGCGGCGATCGGCCATGCTGGTGAGGACGATCTCGCCCGGACGGCTGCGCTTTGGCGGCAGCTCGTAGAGACCGGCGCCGCTGCTCAGATCAAGCCCGCCGAGGCGATTGAAGCAGTAGCTCCACCATGCCCCGTAATTGACCCGGTGCCCCATCGATTTGCCGAACTCGCCGTCACCCGGAATGTCGATGTCGATCTGGTGCTGGCGGCGCACGACGTCCGTCACGGCCGCGCGGAGCTGCTCCTGGAAACGTTGCTCGTCGACCGCCGCGCCGGTGTCACGCTGGCGATTGGCTTCGATCAAGTCGTCCGGACGTGGCAGGCTCCCGGACTGGCTTGTCAGAATGTGGTTGCTGCTCGTTCTCATCAGGTCGTCGCCCCCCGGTAAGCCGTTGCGTGTCTCCGCGTTTTTACACAGCCAAGACCCAAAGCGTACACGGGGCGAACCGTCACTCGATTACCTCGTCGGCGATAAAGAGCACCCCCGACGGCACCTCGATGCCGAGCGCCTTCTGGGCGTAGACAGGTCCGGTCAAAACCCGCCGACGGCGACATTCAGATAGACATCGAACGGCACCGAACGGGCTCAGCCGCGGCTTTGATACGATGTCAGCGGCCATTCCGGTTTGGCATTGGCGGCCGCTTTTGGCGCGATCGTCACCTGCTTGCCGCCGCGATTCTGGATGGCGCCGTCCTTCACCTTTGTGTTCTGACCCTTGGCGTCGAACTGGATGCCCGGTCCGATGCTGGCATTATCGGTGATGTTGGTCGTGCGCAGCGCATCGGCCAGCGCCTTGGGATCGGTCGAACCGGCGCGCTTATAGGCGTCGGCGGCCGCCAACAACGCCTCGAACGTGAAGATGTGATTGGTGTTCAGATTGATGCCCGGATAGCTCTTGGCCAATGCGGCCTCGAGCATCTGGCTCAACTTCTTGTTCGGATCGTACCAGGGCACGAAGCTGATCGGCCCGTCGGACAGCTTGCCCAGCGTCTTAATATATTGGTCCTCGTACCAGCCGGGCCCCATGCTCAAGATCGCCTGCGGCGTCCAGCGCTGCTTGACCAGTTCCCGCGTCATCAGCATCGCGTCGTTGAGACGGCCGACGACAAGCAGGACTTCGGCGTTTGTGGCCTTGGCTTTCGTAACCTCGACGGAAAGATCGCGCGCCGCCGGATCGTAGGAAATCTCGTCGGCGATCGTGTACGGCATGCCGAATTTCGGCATCAGCGCGGCGACGGCCTTCGACATGCCTGTGCCGTAAGTGTCGTTCACGTGCATGAAGACCGCCGTCTTTGGCGCCACACCGGCGCTGTCGAAGACGTCCTTCTGGTTGGTGAACGCGTCGGTGGTAATCATCCCCACGGTCGGGAAGTTCCTGAACACGAACTTGTAGCCCTGCTCGGTGATGTTGGGCGCCGCGGCGATATTGATGACGAGCGGGATGCCTTTCTGTTCGGCCACCTGGGCAATCGCGGTGGTCTGGCCGGAATCGAATGCGCCGACCAGGAGCTGCGCGCCATCGCTGATAAGTTTTTCAGCGTGCTCGCGTGCGGTATCGACGTTCGACTCGGTATCGCCGTTCATGATCGCGAGATCGGGCAGCCCCATGGACTTTAGGATCGCCGGGGCAATGTCGACGCCGCGCTGGCAATCTTGGCCGATGCCGGCCTCGAAGCCGGAACGCGGCAGGAGGACGCCGACCTTCAGGGCTCCGCCCTGAGCGCGCACGATGGCGGGCGCGCTGAGGGCGGCGACGGTGGCAGCGGCGCCGGCGGCGGCGAGCAGGTGGCGGCGGCTAGGTAGAATGCGATTGTGGCTCATGAGCTTGGTCCTCCCGGGGTTTCGGAAATGCTAGGTGGCTGCTCGATCGGGGGCAAGCGCCGATTAAGCTTGAACCGGCGCCGCCGCCGTGCCGCCGAGCGCGGCAATGAATTTACGCCTTGCGATGTTGATCGCCATCGGACCCTCCAGCGGGGGTCACACGCACTGGAGTATTGCGAACGATAGCACGCCCCAATCGGTAGGTCTGTGACCGATTTCGCAGTCGTCGACGACGAAAAGGTCCGCCGTTTTACGCATTGCGGCTCATCGTCGGCTATGTGTTTGGCATCCGCTCGGAGCGGGCGCTGTGCCGTGAGGTGGGAGTGAACCTGGCCTATCGCTGGTTTTGCGGGCTCTCGATTGAGGACAAGGTCCCGGATCACTCGGCGTTTTCGCGGGCTCGCAATGAGCGGTTCCGCGACAGCGGCATCTTCCGGAGCATGTTTGAGCGTGTTGTGGGCGCTTGCATTGGGGCTGGTCTGGTTGGTGGCGAGGGATTTGCGGTGGATGCCAGCCTGATTGTTGCGGATGCCAATAAGCAGCGATCAACCCCCGGCTCACAGTGGAACAAGGAGATTGACGCACAGGCGGTAGGCCGAGCGACCAAGGAGTATCTCGCCAGGCTCGATGATGCTGCGTTCGGGGCGGCCAGCGATGTGACGCCGAAGTTCGTATCGCCGTCCGATCCCGCGGCGCAATGGACGGGGGCCATGCGCGGACCGGCGTTCTTTGCCTATTCTGACAATTATCTGATTGACGTGAAGTCTGGGATCATCATGGACGTCGAGGCGTCGCGCGCCATCCGCCAGGCCGAGGTCAGCGCGGCCAGGACCATGATCGAACGCACCGAGCAACGCTTTGACATCAAGCCCGAACGGCTCGCGGGCGATACGGCCTACGGTTCTGGAGCCAACCTCAACTGGCTGGTCAGCGAAGCGAAGATCGCGCCGCATATCCCGGTGATCGACAAATCGAAGCGAGACGACGGAACGTTCAGTCGGCAAGACTTCACATTCGACAAGGAGCGCAACGTTTACATTTGTCCAGCCGGCAAGGTTCTCACTACGACTGGCAAGGTCGCTACCGATGGAGAGACACTGTATTACCGGGCCGGGACACGCGATTGCCGCAGCTGCCCGCTCAAGTCACAGTGCTGTCCGAAGGCGCCGTTGCGCAGAATTCCGCGCAGCATCTACGAGGAGGCCCGTGACGTAGCCCGGGCGTTGGCCAAGACCGAGGCATTCGATCGCTCGCGCCGCGAGCGCAAACGAGTTGAGATGCTGTTCGCACATCTCAAGCGCATCTTCCGGCTGCGTCGTCTGCGCCTGCGCGGGCCATGCGGCGCTCAATTCGAGTTCACACTGGCGGCAATTGCGCAAAACCTCCGCAGGCTGGCAAAGCTCGTCGTGCGACCGCCGCCGGTCACCGAACCATGCTTTGCATGAGGAGTGCAGAGTTCGGCAGCGTTGGCGTCAGACCATGCCAGATAGCGGATAGCACGCGCCTAACTCAAGAAATTTCCGTCAGCCACCACGGCCCGTCATCGCCGACTTCTGCAACAAAATCGGCCCATCGCAGACCTCGCACAACGTCCGACTTATGTCCGAAATGCGCAGTGAAGCGGACATTGATTTCGCCTCACAGGGAGCCAGCCGCGGAGTTACATTGTGTCACCGAAAGGTGATTCGCCGATGAAAAGGTTACAGATCCACGGAGCATCTTTGATGCCTCCTAAGCTGAGTGAGAGCGACCTTAAGGGCGCTCTTGGCAAGCTTGGGGTTGCTGCCGTTTTCAGTGATGCCGAAGTCCATGAATTGTATTTATCGATCGCTGCGATTTATGGGAAATGGCTCTCGGAACAAGAGGCCATGGAAGTCTCACCAGTAGCCAAGAAACTCAGGAACCTAGGACATAATTTGATTGATGCCTCGAACATCCTTGGTGGGCTCGAAACCGGATTGCGAAATCGAGTCGATACAGAGGTGACATCGCAAGCTATCAATACATTGGCGCTCGATCCGACTCTCGGCTCCCGCTTCCGAGCGCAGCAATTGATTGCCGAGTTCCGAGGGAACGCTGCATCGTTAGGTCACGCTTGTTTGATCGCGTATGCAGATCTGAGTCAAAAAGCATCGAATGATGGTCGCGCCCCTTTGCTCTGGTACGACGGCTTCACCGCTCTCTTGCTGCAGATTGCTCGAAAGGCCGGCATTGAGGCCAATCTAAATAAGAACCGAGCCAATCGAATGCGGGGCGGGTGGTTGTTCGATGCTGCCCAAGCGCTCGAGCCATTCCTTGACGCGTACATGCGGTCACCGAGTCCCGAGGCGTGCGGCAAGCGCCTGGAGTGCAGTCGTAAACGCTTGCTTAACGCGTATCGACAGAACCCACGTGGTGGCTGAGCCACTTTTGTCGATGTGACTGATCCCTGAGCTCTCCCCATGTTGACGAGCGAAGGCCGGGGGGTCCGGCTGTATGGGGAATTAACAGAAATGATATCGCAATCTTCTCTCGCTGGCGGCGTGCTTCCGCAGAAGTCAGCCGTATCAGTCATCGTGCTGCTCACGCCGAAGGAAGCCGCCAGGCTGCTTAAGGTCAGCGTCTCTTGGTTGGCCAAGAGCCGCATGCGTGGCGATGGCCCGCCCTACATGAAGGTCGGCCGCTCTATTCGCTACACCGAGGCCGCCCTGCTCCAGTGGATGAAGTCCCGTCAGCGCCTGTCGACGAGCGAGCAGTAATGTATAATTGGCTGAGTGGTTGAACGGTGCCGTGACACTAGAACTGGAAGGCAAAGCTAAACAGTATAGGCAGAGTTTACGACAGTCAACAGAATAGGACTAGCGGTCTAGTCTAGCGAGAACAGGATATCCGCGAGCGTCGGCCGACGACAACTTGAAAGTGGAAAGAGCGAACAGCGCCGACGCGCTAGACGAGCGACAAGACAAGGTGATTTCTAAGCGGTACCAGGTTTGAGATAGGCAGCAAAAGGTTACTTGGCCTTGCCGCCGACTACGGTTTCGTCCGCCTCAACGACCTGATTCCACGATCGGGCCGAAGCTGCCCGTCGCGCATCGCTCGCGAATGCGGTGCAACAGAACCATGTAGATTGTAGCTGACGCCAAGCCGGCTACAGTGCAAGGGCGCTCATGCCCCGCTGGCGCAGATCAGGAACGCGGCCCAGCCACTGTAAGCGGGATGTGCGAGCGCTCGAACAGCGTCCCGGTCATGAGCGAATGTCATAACCCGCCTCGACCAGGAAGAAGTGAAGACGAAAGCGCGCGCAAGCTTTCTACGGACCGTTCACATAGACCTCGTAATAATGGTCAACATCTATACATCAATATACACCTAGAGGAATGAAGAAGAACGGGGATTAGGAACGAATATGAAAGTATAGATAGCTTATATACTATTGACGACTTCCCAATCTGCACCGATATACATCGTGAGGAAACCCAATCAACTGTGAGGAGTGAGGAGTTTCGCCTAATGACCAAAATCACGTTACTTGAGCCCTCGATCGCGGATGCGTTGACAGCGATCGAAGGGGCTATTGATCTGCCGGCAAGCAAGAAGACCCACTGGTCTTGTTCGCTCCGCCAGATTTGCATTGGAATTGGCAGGCCGCCGGAAAACATCCCGGGCCGATGGTCGGGCGTGAATAGCGCCGTCCAACAGCTCCATCACGCCCGGGTCGGCTGCAATCCGAAGACACTCTCCAACCACAAATCCAACTTGCGCGCAGCGCTGGCTTGGTTTGCAGGAATCAAAAATCTCCCGAAACGTGGCACGCCGCTGTCGCCAGTCTGGGCAGCGCTTCGGAGCAAGATTCCGGACGAATTCCTTCGCAAGCGGCTTTCAGGACTGATCCGCTACGCCTCGGCCAAGGGTATCAACCCCAGCGACGTCAATGAGGAGGTTCTCGATGATTACATGAAATACCGCGCACAGACGACGGCGTTGACCTCGGATAATGCTGCGCGCCGGCGGATCGCCCGGGCCTGGAATGCGTGTGTGGAAGACATTCCGGGGTGGCCGAAGCAGCGCCTACGCACCGCTTCCAGATCATCGGGAGAAGTCTTTGCCATCACTGCCTCCGGCAATAGCTAACGGTATTCGTCTAGCCGGCGAGAAGTAGTAGATTAGAGAAAAACCGAACCCGAAGGGGCGGTACATCATGCTACCTATAGTCTTCCTACCTAAACTGACGGGGTCGCTCGAGCACTTATCTATTTGATAATATTTAATTTATTTTAGACATCCGGAGCTAACTCCATTCCCGGGCGGACCCGGGGATAGCTTTCCTCAACGTTGCACGCCGGTAAATCATGGTCCGCGGCAAACGTGATGTCCGGTATATGAACTGGCCGTTTCGTCCTGACCACGCGGTCGAGGGCGGTGCCTGGACCGGCTCGGATCGGCCCGCGCATGCGAAACTTGACGTAGGCCGCAGGCGCGTTGTGGGTTGCCGCCGTACTAAATGTTCGGCCGTTGTAGAGGTAGAGCGTACCGAACTTGGCCTCGCAGAGGCGCGTTGCGTTTGCCAGGATGGCGTCGAAGACAGGCTTCACATCGCCCGGCGACGCGCTAATGATGCGCAGCACCTCCGCTGTGGCTTTCTCTCGCTCCAACGCCTCGTCGCGTTCGCGGGTAAGATGCGCGATCTCTGTCTCCCGGGTGGTCGCTGTGGAAGGACGACCGGGCAGGGCCTCGGGTGGAATAGAACGCTTAGGCGTCGCCTCCTTGCGGCGTTCCGCCTTACCTGCTCTGACGCCTACTTTTGAGCGCCGCTTCATTGCCCCGCCTTGACCCAGACAAAACATCGTAGCGGGTGAGGCCAGCGTAGTGGAAGTGGCTTCATCGCAACGCAGCAAACTTGGCTGCTCGACTTCCGGCCGAGTTGGTCGAACCGCTGCTCATTGTGCGGCGGGCGCTACGCCAACAGATTGTCGCCCTGCATCGCCGCTTGCTGGCCATCGTGCGGGAGGATGAGGTGTGCCGGCGCCTGATGACGGTACCCGGTGTCGGCCCTGTGGTGGCGTTGACCTATCGCGCCACCGTCGACGTCCCCGCTCTGTTCCGGCACTCCAAGTCGGTCGGTGCCGTCTTTGGGCTAACGTGCTCCAAGTATCAATCCGGCGAGATCGATCGCAGCGGCAGAATATCGCGCTGCGGCGATGAGATGATGCGGGTCATGCTCTACGAAGCAGCCCAGAGCATGCTGGTGCGTTCGACGAGATGGATCCTTCATCTCGAAGGACAGTGCGCCGCCGATCGCATTGAGCCCGTACGCCGGGTTGCTTGGAACGAGCGTCATTTGACCGATGGCCCGTGAGCGACATCGACACTGCAGTGGTGGATAGTCAACTCGCCGGGCTTCGTATCGACCTCGATTGTGCTTGACCCCAAACGGCCGATTAGAGAAGCGCGGAATCGGCACCAGGGCCCTTCCACCATGGGATTCGAGGACGAGGTGGAACAATCTAATGGGCGGCCTTGCCGTCAAAGTAACGGCAGGTCCAAGCGGAAGTGCGAACTCACCTCATCCATTCGAGCGGTGGAATGGTGTCCCTCGCGGGACGATTACGCGATAACAAACCGGGCGCCGACACCGCTGGAGCTCGGTTGCTCCGATCCGCAGCGGCCCTGCCTGATCGACAACGCGCTGGTCGGCGATCCCAATCTCCAACAGGTCGTAACCTATACGGGCGAGGCCGGCTTGCGCGGTCATGCCGAAATCGCAAGCAGCCGGTTGAACTGGATGCTGGGCCTCTATCGCGCGCTCAATAGCAACGACATCATCGATGTTGCGAGCTCCATCCCCGGCCATGAATCGTTTCAAAACGCCGGCGACACGCTACGCCAAGGAATCGAGGCCAATGCATCGGGCATATTGGATCGCTGGACCGCCTATGCCAATTTCACTTACGTGGACGCGACTTTCCGTAACTATTTGACCTTGTCCTCGCCGTTCAATCCTGCTGCTAATCCTGTCACCGGTGACATCAAGGTCGTGCCCGGCGACCATCTCGCTGGCATTCCCGATTTCCGCTTCAAGGCCGGTGCCGACTATCAAATCACCGATCGGTGGAAATTGGGCGCCGACCTCAACGTGACCGGCAGTCAATATCTCGTCGGCGACGAATCCAACCAAAATCCGAAAGTGCCGGCCTATTGGGTGGTAAATCTCCACTCCTCGTACAAGCTTTCAAGCCATATCGAGCTGTTCGGCCTGGTGAGAAACCTTTTCGATCAACACTATTACGTGTACGGCACATTCTTTGATACGACGTCATTTCCATATTTGAACCTCACAGACCCGCGCACGTTCGTGCCGGGCATGCCGTTAGCCTTCTATGCGGGCGCACGCGCCTCGTTCTAGACCGGACCGGCGGGGACGGGTAGGACGTTCCGAGTGCGTTCGTGCGGCACGTTGTGCACAGTGCTGACGTTCCCGCGCCGTTGCAATACTATCGTTCCGCTAATCGGGATCCGGACTGCCGACGATTTCCCATTCTTTGCTTACTCTGAACATTCGATCTCCAGCTACCCAGGGCTCAAAAATGGCACAACTGTCATTGCGCAATATCGTCAAACGCTTCGGCGACACCGAAGCCGTCCGCGGCATCAATCTCGACATAGCCGACGAGGAATTGCTGGTCTTGGTGGGTCCCTCCGGATGCGGCAAGAGCACGACATTGCGGCTGATTGCCGGCCTTGAGGAGTTGACCAGCGGCGAGATCTACATCGGGGGTGATCTTGTAAACGATCTACCGCCGCGCGATCGCGACATCGCCATGGTATTCCAGAACTACGCCCTTTACCCGCATATGTCGGTATTCGAGAACATGTCGTTTGGGCTTCGGCTTAAGCATTTTCCGAAGGCCGAGATTCGCAGGCGCGTCGATGAGGCCGCGCGCATCCTCGAAATTACCGAGCTTTTGGGGCGGCGCCCCAAACAGCTCTCAGGCGGACAGCGCCAACGCGTGGCGATGGGACGCGCGATTGTGCGCAATCCGAAAGTCTTCTTGTTCGACGAGCCGTTATCCAACCTCGACGCCAAGCTACGCGTGCAGATGCGCACCGAAATCAAAAAGGTGCATCAAAAAGTGCGCACTACCTCGGTCTATGTCACGCACGATCAGGTGGAGGCGATGACGCTCGCCGACCGAGTCGTCGTGATGAATGCGGGACGGATCGAGCAAGTCGGACCGCCGAACGAACTGTACCACCGGCCGCGGACACGCTTCGTGGCCGGCTTCATTGGATCGCCCGCGATGAATTTCCTGTCCTGCCGACTCATCGAGCGCGGCGCGGAGCTTGCCGTCAGATTGGCAGACGACTTGACGCTGCCGGTACCTCCATCCCGGGTCTCGAGCTATCGGCGCTACGTCGGTCGCGATCTTATCTTCGGACTGCGGCCCGACCACATCACCGAACGGCAGCCATATCGCAGCGGCCCCGAGGTCACTCTTCCGGTCGATGTCGTCGAGCCGATGGGGACGGAGACCATGATTCATTTCGAGATTGCAGGCGTTGATATAAGCGCCCGCTGCGCACCTGATGTAGTGGCTTCGCCGGGCGAGCCGATGACGTTTATGGCCCAAATGGATCACATGCATCTCATCGACCCGAAAACTGATGAGGTCATTGCAGTAACTCGAGAGCCGGTACCTGCGGGCGCCTGAGGTCGCGTCGGAATGGCACATGACATTTCCGCATGGCCGACATATACTAAGTGCAGGTCATACGGTCACTTAGATCGGTTGTCCTCTACGCTCGGCGATGTCGCTGTTGTCCCGCCGCGCCAAGCGCAGATTGGGCGCCATTTTGCAGCACGACTGCAGACAAGGGAGGATAACAGTGAGAAAACTCAGCAGGCGTACGGTAATCCACGGTTCCCTCGGCCTCGCCGCCGCCGCAACCATTGGGCGACCCCACGTCGCCAACGCCCAGGCCAAGACCGCGACCGCATGGTGGAATCAGGGCTTTGTTCCCGAAGAAGACGCATCCTTCCGGGCCATGGTCGCCGACTATGAGAAGCAGAGCGGCAACTCGATCGAATACAGCCTGATCCCGACCGGGCCGCTGATGCAGAAGATGGTCTCCTCGCTGACCAGCGGCGACGTTCCCGACATCATGTCGCACGACACGCAGGACGCAACGGTCGTCCCGCAGAACGCCTGGAAAGACACGCTTGTGGACTTGAGCGACATCGTCGATCCGCTCAAGTCACAACTGCATCCGACCGCGTATCTGGCATCGCATTACTACAACAACGTCACCAAGAAGCGCGGCGCCTATCAGGCCCCGTTTAAGACCGCGACGTTGCCGTTCCACATCTGGAATTCGCTGGTCGAGAAAGCCGGCTTGAAAGTTGCCAATGCGCCCAAAACCTGGGACGCGTTCTGGGATTATTTCAAGCCCACGCAGGAGAAGTTGCGCAGCCAGGGCATGCGCGGCGTCTATTCCTTGGGCCTGCAGGCCACGACGAACGGGCCGGCCGACGGTAACAACCTCTTCAACTACTTCCTCTCGGCCTATGGCGGCTACGACATCGTCACACCCGATGGAAAGCCGCATCTTGACGATCCGAAAGTCAAGGAGGCGGTGGTCAAGACCATCACCTACATCACGACCGCGTTCAAGCAGGGCTATGTCCCGCCTGGCGCGGTCGATTGGGGCGATGCCGACGACAACAACGCCTTCCACGCCAAGCAGCTTGTTATGGATCTGGACGGCACGATCTCGACCGAACTGGCGATGATCCACGACCCGGAGAAGTACAACGACGCAGTGACGCTGGGCTTGCCCAAGGACAATTCAGGCAACGAAATCCCGTCGCCACTGACAGTTGGCGGCGCCTTCATCCCGAAAGGCGGCAAGAACGTCACGGTCGCCAAGGAGTTCGTCAGTTACGTGATTCAGCCGAAAACGGCTGCGGCGTACCTGAAATCGGGCTTGGCGCGCTGGCTGCCGGCGATTCCGAGCATCGTGAAGGACGATCCGTGGTGGACCGACCCTAAGGACCCGCACCGCCTCGCTTATGTCACGCAGGGCGTGCTCGGCAAGACGCTGCCCCGCCACTACGCCTACAATCCGGGCATGTCCGAGGCGAACGCCGCGCAGATCTGGGGTACGGCACACGCCAGCGTCATCCGCGACAACGTCAGTCCGGAAGCCGCAGCCGACGCGGCCCTGAAGCACATCGGCGCCGTCCTCGCGAAATATCCTATCGCACAGGCTTGAGAGGAAACGATGAGCAGCACAACTTTCGAGGCCGCCCAGGAACTTACCATTCCGTCGCCGTCGCTGCCGCGGCGTCGTCTTTGGCGGGGCGGTCTTCAAGGTTCGGAATTCACGTGGGCGATCGCCTTTGTGGTGCCCTATGCGGGGGTGTTCATCGCGTTTGTGGCCTATCCGATCGTCTATGGATTGTGGATGGGTCACAGGCCGGAGCTTTACACCGAGCTGTTTTCCGATCCGCTCTACCTGAACACCGTGGTCAACACGGTTCTTTTTGTCGGCATCGGCGTGAACCTGAAAATGTTCGGCGCGCTGTTGATGTCGGGTTTCTTCATGCGGCACAGTTGGTGGACGAAGGGCCTCCTGCTCATATTCGTGCTGCCGTGGGCGGTGCCGGCGCTGCCGACCTTCATCTCAATTCACTGGATGCTCAACGGCCAGTGGGGCCTCGTTAACAACACGTTGTGGGATCTTTTCCACGTCGACGGGCCAGGCTGGCTCGACACCTCCCGCTGGCTTGCGCTCGGTTCCGTGATCACCGCGCACATCTGGAAATGGATGCCATTCTGGACCGTGATCCTGCTCGCCGGCCGCATGGCGATCCCGCAGGAGCTCTATGACGCCGCCGACGTTGACGGCGCCACCGGCCTCAAGCGCTTCGCTTACGTCACCTTCCCGCTGCTCGCCAACCTTTATCTGATCTGCACACTGCTCTCGACGATCTTCGTCCTGGGAGAATTCAACGAGGTCTACTTTATTACCGGCGGCGGACCTGCGCTTTCGACCCACGTGCTGGCGACGCTCGGCATCCGCGACGCCTTCCAGGTCGGGCGGCCCGATCTCGGTGTCGCCACGGTAATGTCGGCGCTGCCGCTGTTGATCCCGCTCGTTATCATCCTGATGCGCAAACTGCGCGCCACGGAGGTGCAGCTGTGAGCGTCGTCTCAATCGATGGGCGCGGCGCGACGCGGCGGCGCCCGAATTACCGGTTGCGGCGCCGTCTCACCGAAGCAGCTGCTGTCGCGTTCGCGCTCGTGCTCGTGCTCTGGACGCTGGCGCCTATCTACAACATGGTCATGGTGTCGCTCGAGAGCCACGGCGACGTGTTCACCACCAGTATCTGGCCCGCACATCCCACGCTCAAAGGCTTCTGGGTGGTGGTGACCGAGGGCTATTGGTACCTGCAATATTTCTGGCACCAGTTTGCCAACAGCATTTACATTGGTGCGGCCACGACGTTCCTCACGCTGCTCATCGGCTCGCTGGCGAGCTTCTCGATCGGCCGGATGCGGCTGAAGAACGGCTGGATCGTGAGCAACGCGGCGCTGCTCACCTACGTGATCCCGGCTTCGTTCCTGGCGATTCCCTTCTACAGCATCATGATCAAATACGGGCTAGCCAACAATCTGTGGGCGGTGATCTTCGCCGAAGTCACCTTCGCCACGCCGTACGCGATCTTCATTTTCCAGCAATACGGCGTCAGCATCCCGATTGAGCTCGACGAGGCGGCGCGCATCGACGGCGCTTCGCCGCTGCAGGTGTATCTGCGCATCTACCTGCCGCTGATGGCTCCGGCTCTGGTCGCAGTGGGCACCTACGCCTTGCTGCTTGCGTGGAACGAGTACCTCTACCAGTTCATGCTGTTGTCCTCGACACGCAGCATGACAGTGCCGGTGGCGCTGGCGCAGTTCCTCAACAGCGATGAAGCGCCGTGGAACTACATGATGGCGACCGCGATCATCTATGCGATACCGCCGGTGGCGGTCTATTACGCCTTCCGCCGGCGCATGACCGCGGGCTTGACCATGGGCGGCGTCAAGGGCTGAAGTCGCCCATCGCTTCGGCAGAGCTATGAGCGTCAATTCCAGGGCTATCGCCGCGCGACAGCTCCTCGCCTCCCGTTGGCCGCGCCTTCCCAGGTGGCGCAGCCGGCTGCACGGCTCGGATCTCGGCTGGTCGATCGCCTTCGTCGTTCCCTACGCGGCGCTGTTCGCCGCGTTTGCCATCTATCCTATCGGCTACGCGCTGTGGATGGGCAGCGATCCGGCCCTCTATGCCGCGCTGCTGGCGGACCCGCGCTACGTACGCGCAGCGGTCAACACCGTGCTGTTTGTCGGGCTCGCGGTGAACGTACAGATGGTCCTAGCGTTCTTGCTGTCCGGCTTCTTTGCGCGCCGGCGTTGGTGGATCAAAGCGCTGTTGGTCGTCTACATCCTGCCGTGGACGCTGCCCGCTGTCCCCGCCTACCTCTCGTTCCACTGGATGTTGGTCGCCTATCCGCAGGGTCTGGCCGACAATCTATTGTCGGCGTTGTTCGGCATCGAGGGTCCGTTTTGGTTCAATCACGGCTGGCTGGCGCTCGGCTCGGACATCTTCGCCACCGTCTGGAAATGGATGCCGCTGTGGACACTGATCTTTCTCGGCGGCCGCATGGCAATCCCACAGGATCTCTATGACGCGGCCGACGTCGACGGCGCCTCGCCCTACGGCCGTTTCGTCCACGTCACCGTGCCGCTCCTTGCCAACCTCTACATCATCACCACGTTGATCGCGACGATCTGGGCGGTCGGCGATTACTCGCCGGTGCTGTTCGTCTCCGCCGGCACGCCGGCCTTCGAGTCGGAGGTCGTCTCCACGCTCGGCTTTCACTACGCGCTCGATTTCGCCAACCCGCCGCTCGGCGTAGCGGCCGGCCTGTCGATGCTGCCGCTGCTCATTCCGGTCGTGATCCTGTTGATGCAGCGCCTCAAGGCGACCGAGGTGCAACTGTGATCGCCGATCTGCACGCCCGCAACCGGCGGCGGCAAATCCTCGTCGAAGGAGGCTCGCTGCTGCTCGGCGCGGCTATCCTGATCTGGTCGCTCATTCCGCTCTACAACATGTTTCTGGTGGCGCTCGATCCCACCGGCCACAACGAATTCAGCTACGACATCTGGCCGTCGCAGCCGACGCTTGACGTATTCGCCGCGCTATGGAACGCCGACGACGAGGACGTACGCGATATCTGGCCTGCGTTCGCGAACAGCACCTATATCGGGCTCGCCGTCATGGCGTTGACGGTCGCGATCGGCTCGCTCGCCAGCTTCGCCATCGGCCGCATGCGGCTCGGCAAAGACTGGGCACTCTCCAGCACCGCGCTCCTCACCTACGCGATCCCGTCGTCGACCCTCATCATCCCGTTCCTGCGGGTGATGCACGTCTACGGACTGCTCGACAACCCGTTAGCGGTGATCGCCGCCGAGGTGACGTTTGCAACGCCATACGCGATCCTCGTTTTGCAGTACTACGCCAGGCTTATTCCGACTGAGCTCGACGACGCCGCGCGCGTCGACGGCGCTTCCGCCGTCCAGCTCTATCTGCGCATTTATCTGCCGCTTATGGGTCCGGCACTGGCCGCGGTCGGCACCTACGCGCTGCTCTTCGCCTGGAATGACTATTTCTATCAGTACATGCTGCTGATGTCGGAAAAGCACACCACGGTGGCGATGGCGCTGGAGCAGTTCTTCGACGACGACGACGCGCCGTGGAATTATATGATGGCGATAGCGATCCTCTATTCGCTGCCGCCGATCGCGATTTTCCACGCGCTGCGCCGCTACATGGCCTCGGGCTTAACGGCGGGCGGTGTCCAGGGCTGAGGGCGCTCCTCGACGGGCAGCCGAACGGACCCGGAACGCGTCAGTGTGGCGACGCGCGCTCAAAGCCCCGCCCGGCTCCGGGCATCGCTACCGATTTGGTGAACCTTAGAGCGGATTCCATTTAGTTTGATCCATAACCGGCATGGCTGAAGTAGTTGTTGCATTCCTGTGGAGCGAAGGTTTGGAGGATGGTGCCGATCCGATCCCAGAGAGCTGGGATGGAGCGTTCACCGGCTTTTCGTAGATGCGCCTTGAGTTTTGCGAAGGACTGCTCGATCGGGTTTAGGTCAGGGGAATAAGGCGGCAGCAGCCGCAGCTCTGCGCCTGCCGCCTCGATTGTCTGGCGCACGCCGGCAACCTTGTGGGCGGGGAGATTGTCCATCGTCACGATCTCGCCGGGCGAGAGGGTGGGCACCAGACATTGTTCAAGATAGGTGAGGAAGATTTCGCCGTTCATCGGGGCATCGACAACGAACGGAGCGGTCATGCCACCTTGCCGTAGACCGGCGACGAAAGTGGTCATCTTCCAGTGGCCGTGCGGAACCTTGGCGACGAGCCGTTTGCCGCGCGGGCAGCGTCCACGCAGCCTGGTCATGTTGGTCGACGTTCCGGTCTCGTCGATGAAGACGAACTTGCTCGGATCAAGCCGCGGCTGCTCTTGCTTCCAGCGCGCGCGTGCCATGCGGACGTCTTCGCGGTCTTGTTCGGCTGCGTGCAGGCTTTCCTAAGAAACGGCCACCGGCGCTATTGGCTGGAGGACGAAGCCGAAGGCCTTGGCACGCCGATGCAAATTGTCGATGACCCGCGCACGATAACGAATCTCGTAGGAGGACGCACCCGGGTCGACGTAGTCCATCCCATGGCGCAGGGCGTTATAGAAGAGAACTGCGATCTTGCGCGCTGTCGCGGTGATCGCCTTGACCTTCCCGATGCGGGCAGAAAGCCTCCGGTAGAAGGCACCCAGGGCAGTGTCGGTTCGTCCGATCGTCACCGCGGCGAGCCTCAGGAGCGCCGCGGACCGGCTCCCCGAGCGGCGCGTGCGCGACGAGAGTACCTTACCACCAGAGATCTTGTTGCTCGGCGCCAGGCAAAGCCAGGAGGTAAAGTGCTTTGCGCTCGGCCAGGCAGAGAGGTCGTCGCCGCACTCGGCGATCAATTTGAGCGCGAGGTATGGGCCGAGGCCGTTGATCTGCGTCAGGTCCTTGCCGAGCAGCGCAAAGAGCGCCGCGCGAACATCGAACTCGGGGCCGTTCGGTTGCCGGCGCATGCCCCGACGCGGTGACGGCAACGGACCGACCTCACGGCCGCGGCGGAAGCTGAGTTGCTTCAGGACGGCCTCAATTCGGGCGTCACAGGCCAATGCCTTTTCCTGGTATGCATCATAGAGAGCGAGCGCTTGCTCGAGCGCGAATACGTGCTCGGCACGATAATGCCCGGTGAGCGCCTTCTCGATCGTCTCGACAGTGGCGTGGCAGCGCGTGTCACGCAAAAGTGCCAGCACTGCTGGATCACGCTCGCCCGCAAGGATCGCGCGGATAATCCGCAGCCCGGTCGCGCCGGTGATGTCGGCAACGACGTGGTGGAGCTGCAAATTCATCTCGGTCAGCGCCTTTTGCATGTGCTGGATGTGCGAGGCCGCGTACTCGAGCAGACGCTCACGCTGGCGCAGGTAGGCGCGCAGTTCAACGATCTCCCCCTTGGGGCGGAAGCTGGCACGCAGCAAACCATGAGAATGGAGCCGCTGCAGCCACTGTGCGTCGATGACGTCCGTCTTGCGCCCGGGCACATGCTTGACATCGCGTGCATTGACGAGGAACACCACAAAGCCGCGCGCCTCGAGGAGCTCGAAGACCGGGATCCAGTAGACACTGGTCAACTCCATAACGACTGTCTCAACGCCGCATTCTGCGAACCAATCCACTAGCCGGTGCAAATCCGTCGTGAAGGTGCCGAAGCTGCGCACTGGCTCGGCTGTGCGCTCTGGCCCCACAGCCGCCACATGCATCCTCGCCCCGATATCGATTGCAGCCGCGTTCGGATGCACCATCGGCAGTGCATGTCGAATTTTGTTGTCGCCCGCTTCATTCCGTCTCATCACCAACCCTCCTGTTACGGGACGGAAGGGCTGGGCTGCGCTGTCGTTCAATTTCCTAACACGGGATCGCCGAACGGCGTCGCCACTTTCAAGCCCGCAACAGCCCATGGACCATGTTTTTTTACGGGGTCACTCGCCACCAAAAAGCACTCGGCCGCTCCCTTCCAGGTGCACGATAGAGCCCCAAAGTTTCTACGCCCACAGGGGCGACGCCGTCCCAGATCGTTTTTTTGAAGGTGATGTCGTGGCGATCGCAGAACCGCCACACCGAACTCGCGCTGGCGCGGATCCCGCGCTGGCGCAGCCGGCCGCGGATTTCCTCCAGCGTCAGGTCCGGTTCGGCGGCAATCAGCTCCAGCAGCCATGGCTTGTGAACATCCAGCGGCGAGCGCTTGCCACCCATCGATTTGGCCGCCGGCGATCCGGTCTGGCGCCAGCGCGAAACCCACCGGATCGCCGAGCTCGGGCTAACCTCAAACGCTGCCGCCGCTTCGTGGCAAGAGGCCCCGGCCTCGACCGCACGCACCACCCGTTCACGCAAGTCCTGCGAATAGGGTTTCGGCATCCTCGTCTCCCAAATCAATCCGAGGAGACTCGCCCATCCATCCGATTTTGAGAATCCCGGCTCACCGACTTTCAATTCAAGCCGATCGGATTATGCTCTAAGCGTCGAATAAGGGCCAACAGCGGTCTCTACGGCAATCCCGAAATGCCGCTAGGCCTTCGATTGGCGGCTCCGCTCCATTAACTCGATGCGGTTCCCAAATGGATCATCGACATACCTCCGCTCGTATCCTTCCAACGGCTGGTCCTCGACAACTCGATAGCCTGCCCGATCTAATCGCGCCACAAGGTTTGGAAGGTCCTCGACCAGGAACGCGGGGTGAGCCTTGCGGGCTGGCACAAAATCCTTCTCCACGCCAAGATGAACCTTCAAAGGACCACTCTCGAACCAACACCCACCTCTAGCTGCTAGGTGGGGCGGTTTAATCTGTTCAGGAATCCCGAGGGTGTCTTGATAGAAAGCTCGCGCCGCATCCTCTTTTCCAATCGGCATCGCTAGTTGAACGTGATCTAATTGTAGTATTCGCATCCACAGCCCCGAGACGGTTCTACGTTGTAGCGAGTGTACTTAGTTGAACGCCAGCGCTCAACTTGCTTGACCCCAAACGGCCGATTAGAGAAGCGGACATTCGTTCAGACACACGGCAACTAGGTCTTTGAATTTTGGGCTGCTAAAACCCCGCGACCATCTCCAGCGTCTTTCCGGCCTGTGTTTGCGCGCGGCGCGTGGCTGCAAGGCGCGCCACGGATTCCGGCGGCATCGCGATTTCTTTTGAGAACTCCGGAAGCGCGCGCAGCTTCTCGACCCAGGCGCTGACACCCGGATGCAGTCGGGCAATCGGATAGCCCGCGAGCGAGAGCCTGTGCGCGTAGATAAACCAAGCAATGTCGAGCACGCTCAGATCGCCACCCATCAGATAGGGATGCTGTGCCAGCCGCTTTTCGAGCCCATCGAACTCGGAACGGAATTTCAGGGCCGAGGTACGGGCGCTTTCGTCAGTGAAGCCTTCCCGGGCGGCGCGCTCCCAAAACTCAATCTGGATCTCCTTGTCGCGATCTTTGGTTCCCTGCACGGTGCCAGAACCGTTCGCAGCATAGCTTTTAAGCGCGTCAGCAGGCTTCGGCGGCCCGGGCGGCGCAAACACGAACCGGAAGCTCAAGGTGCGCAAGTCGAGATGGAGGTCGTCCTCATGCTTGAGCAGCGTTGCGACCTCGTTCTCGTGCCCAGCCGGAATGAGCTTCGGCGTGGGAAACGTCTTTTCGAGGTATTGGATGATGTCATTGCTCTCAATGTGGACCCTACCGTCATGCACGAGCACTGGGACTAGCCCGCGAGGATTGATGCCGAGAAACCAAGGGCTGAAATTCTCATTGGTGTGCAAGTCTATGAGATGCGATTCCCACTTGATGCCCTTGAGGTTGAGGAAAATGCGCAGCTTCTGTGAACACGACGACCCCATGAAGTGCAGCACGTGGATGCCCTTCCAGCCCAGTACCTCACGAGTCTTGATGTCGTTGTCTACAAGCTGAACCATGTCTCCTCCCTGGGGCATTGCGTTGATGCATCGTATCGGCTCAGACCAATGCACAGGAAGGGGCTCGGCCCCTCTTTGTGCAACTGCTCAGTAAGGCAGGCTCAATGTCGCATAAGGGTCAAAGTGCGAAGTCGTGTCTGCTTGATCGGATGTCCGCTTCTCGCCCGATCGCGACCAAATCGCGGACATCACACTACGTCGGCGACGGGCCAGAAGCGGAAGTTGAGCGATCGTTGCTTCGGGAGCATGACGATGGCGCGTCAACAGGTGAGAGCGAGCGTGACGGCATTCAGGCCGGGGTAGTTCGCGAGGCCTCCGCTCCGGTGGCAAGCTCAACGATCTCGGTCGTGATCTCTTCCTGACGGAGCTGCTGCTCGCGGTGCTGCAGCCTGGCAAGTTTTGATTCCGTATTGTTTTTAGCCGCCGCCATCGCGGTCGTCCGGGCGTCGTTCTCGGCCACAAAGGCATGCATGGCGGCTTCACAAAGCTGTGCGTAGACATACTCGGTCGCCAGCCGTTCCAGGAGCGCCTGCGGTGCGAGCGTGATCAAGGGCGGCTGTTTCCCTTGCGGCTGGGCAAAGCGCTTGAAATCAATCGGCAGCAGCGAATGCCGATCGATGCGGATCGAGCCGGCCACTGAACGCGAGAACAGGATGTCGACTTTGGCCATGGTCCGCTTGGCGAGATAGCCGTAAAGAGCCTCGGCGAGCCGGTTGGCGAAATCCGCAATCCCATCGAGGCGCGTCGTCATCGCATCCGACCAATCGGGGGTCAGGCCCCGCTCGGCGGCGACGGCCGCGCCGCGCGTGCCGACGACAAACTTCACGGCCGCCTCGATATCGGTCCCGGCCGCTTCGAAGACGCGCTCGCTGAAGGCGCCGGCAAATCCCTGCTCGGCGCAAAACAGGATGAGGCCGCGCTTGGCATCTGCCCGTTCCTGCACGGCGCCGGCGTCGGCCGGCAACAGCGTCAGCGCTTCGCCGATCGCGTGCGAAATGACCGCGGTGTAGGCCTCGATGCCGGCAAGGAGCGCCCTGCCTTTCTGCGCCCGCGAGGCGGCAATGCCGCGCATCGCGGTGACGACGGCATTGAGCTGCCGGATATTGCCGATTTGCGTGACGATGTCGGAGAGCCGCTCAGCCATGACCTTGACCCGTCATTTCGCTTGCCGCGGGCGGCGGCGTCAGTCGCGCGACCAGCGCCGCGAGCGTTACTTTCAGTTCGGCGCCTTTGCCCTCGTCGAGGCTGCCGCCACGTTCGATCTCCCCGACAAGCGCGCCGGCGGTCGCGTCGAGCCAAGGCGAAAGTTCGGCGCGCAGCTTCCCGAAAAGCTTCAGCGGCAGGCGGTCGAAAACGCCATCCTGCAGTCCAAGCGCAAGCGCGACCTCGTCGGCGAGCCGCAACGGCGCGTATTGCGGCTGCGTCAGCACGGCGCGGATCCGCCGTCCGCGGGCGATCTTGTCTTTGACCTGCGCGTCGGTGACGCCGCCGAAGCGCGTGAACATTTCGAGCTCCAGGAATTGGGCGTAATCGAGCCGCAAGGTTTCCGCCGCCTGCCGCAAGGCCGGCGCCTGGGTCTTGCCGCCGACGCGGCTGACGCTGGTCCCGACGTCGACGGGCGGCTTATGGCCGCCGTAAAACAGGCGCGCATCAAGAACGATCTGCCCGTCGGTGATCGAGATCAGATTGGTCGGGATGTATGCGCTCAAATTGCCGGCATCCAATTCCGCGATCGGCAGCGCGGTGAGCGAGCCGCCGCCGCGGGCCGGCGACAGTTTAGCGGCGCGTTCGAGGAGCCGCGCATGCACGTAGAACACATCGCCCGGATAAGCCTCGCGCCCCGGCGGCTGCCGCGTCAACAGCGCGATCTCGCGGTGCGTGGCGGCGTGTTTGGTCATATCGTCGATTGCGACTAGCGCGTGCTGACCGCGGTCGCGGAAGTATTCCGCCATCGTGAAGCCGGCAAACGGCGCGATCCATTGCAAACCGGGAGCCGCCGACGCACTGGCGACGACGAAGATGCAGCGCTCCGGCGCGCCCTGACTGCGGATCGCGTTGATCACCCGCGCGACGCTCGACGATTTCTGTCCGATCGCGATGTAGACGCAGATAATGTCGCTTTGCTTCTGGTTGATGATGCAGTCGACGGCAATCGCGGTTTTGCCGATGGCGCGGTCGCCGATGATCAATTCGCGCTGGCCGCGCCCAAGCGCAAACATAGCGTCAATGACCAACAGCCCGGTCTGCACCGGCTGGCTGACAAAATCGCGATCGATGATGGCGGGCGCCGGACGCTCGACGGGCTCATAGGCTTCGGCAACGATGGCGTCGCCGCCGTCAAGCGGACGGCCAAGCGGATCGACGACGCGACCGAGAAGTTTGCGGCCGACCGGCACGCGCGCGACTTCGCCGGTGCCGTGAACGATATCGCCGGCTTCGACCGCCCCGGGATCGTCAAGAAAGACGCAACCGAGAACATCCCGATCGAGCGTGGCGGCAAACCCGACCTGGCCGCCCTCGAAACGCACCAGCTCGCCGAGCCGGACCTCGGGCAGCCCGCTGATCTGGGCGATACCGTCGGCAATCCGTTCGACCCGGCCGACTTGCTCGGCGATCGGGCCAAGCGGCGTCGCTTTAACGCGCCGGCGGGCGTCACTGAGCCAGGACTCGAGCCCACTCAGCATGCCGGTCACGGCTTGAGCCCCATTTGCGAAATCTCCTTGCGAATGCGATCGAGGTCGGCGCGCCAGCTGTTGCGGATGATGGTATTTTGGCCGTGCAGCTCGACGCCGTTGATGAGTTGCGGATCGCTGCGATACGCCACCGGCACTTCGCGTCCGAAAATCTCCATGAGCGTCGCGCCGATCCGCTGCTGCTCGCCGTCGGACAAAGGTATGGCGCTGATCACGTCGATCGGATGCTCCGCGGTCGCCGCCGCGGCGAGGCTTTGCTGCGCCTCCTTCGACAATCCACGCAGGTCGCCGCAGCATTCATCGATGAACGTCGCCAGCAGATCCTGCTGCCGAAAGCGGTCCAAGAGACGCCGCGCCACGTCGACCGCCAGCGCGCCGGCATGATCGACGACGGCGGCTTCTGCCGCGGCCTGGCTGCGGACGACGGCGGCGGCGGCCTCGTCGCGAAGCTTGCCGATCTGCTGGGCGGCCTGCGCCAGCATGTTCTCTCGTTCGAGTTGTGCCGCCTGCTGCGCTTGCGCGATCAGCTTTTCGCACTCGGCGGCAACGTCGGCGCGTTCCTGCTCCGCCTCCGCGCGCGCTGCGATGGCCGCTTGACGCGCCTGCGCCGCGTCGTCGATGAGCCTGGTCGCCTCTTGCTGGCGCCTGGCGACGATAGCCATCACCGGCCGGAAGAAGAACCGGGCAAGCAGCCAGACCAGGATCAGGACGTTGACGGTCTGGAGCGCCAGCGTCCACCAGTCGATGTGCATGGCTCAGTGGATGAATGGGTTGGCGAACAGCACCAGCAGCGCGACCACCAGACAATAGATCGCCATCGTCTCGATCATCGCGAGACCGACAAACAGAGTGCGCGATACGACGCCGGCCGCCTCCGGCTGGCGCGCGATGGCGTCCATCGCCGCCGCCACCGCCCGCCCTTCGGCGAGCGCCGGACCGATAGCGCCGAACGAAACCGCCATGGCCGCAGCGAAGATGCTGACGATCTCAAGCCAATTCATGGTTTTCCCTTTCTTTGCGGTTTAAGCGTTTGATTCTTGCTTTATCGCGCTGCCGATGAAGACCATAGCCAGCACGGTGAAGATGTAGGCCTGGATCGCCCCGATCAGCAGCTCCAGCGCCATCAGCGGCACCGGCACCAGCAGGCCGACGAGCGACAAAACGATGCCGATGATGAAGACGCCGCTCATCACATTGCCGAACAGGCGCACGATCAGCGAGAATGTGCGGGTAAAAGTCTCGACGATATTAAGCGGGATCATGACGATGCTGGGCTCGGCGAAGGTTTTCAGATAACCGCCGAAGCCGCGCGCGCGAATGCCGAAATAAATGATCGAGCAGAACACGATCAAACCGAGCGCGGCGTCGGTCTCGATATGCGCCGTCGGCGGCTCGACGCCCGGAATGAGCGACGACCAATTGGCCGCCAGGATAAAGAGAAACAGCGTGCCGATCAGCGGTACATAGGGCGTCGGCGCCGCGCGCATGGTGCCCCGGATTTGATCTGCTATGGCGCCGAAGATCAGTTCGAGTGCCGCTTGGCTGCGGGTGGGCGACAACTTCAGTGCCCGGGTCGCAAAGAAGCCGACAAGCGTCAGAGCCGCGATGAGGCCCCAGGTGGTGACGACGGGCTCGGTGATCGGCACCGGGCCGATCGTAAAGACCGTTTTCATGACCAGCGGCGATTCGATCATGTCGGCACTCCCGATCGCATGATCACCAACGCTCGCGCCGCCTGGATGCCCGCTAAGGCCGAGATGAGCGGCAGCGCTCCGCACCGCTCCGCGATGGCGGCCAAGACGGCGGCGAGAAGCAAAAAGCGGCCGACTTGCACGGCCGCGGCGAAGAGCGGGGCGCGACGCAGCGTGAGCAGCCCGACATTCCAGCTCAGCGTCAAGAAGTAAGCCACACCGATCAGCGCCCCGCCACCGAGCCAGGCGGCGGCCTGCAAAACGAAAAAAGCTGGCGCGGCAAATTGGAGGTTCGTCATTGCCTTTGCATCCACCGCCAAGCCGACCAGAAGCCGACCGTTACGCCCAGCACCAACAATGCCGCGCTCCAGAAAATGCCGGTGCCGAAGCTGCGATCGAGCCAGCGTCCGGCAAACAGGCCAAACAACGTCGGGGCGACGATAATCCAGCCCAGAACGCCGATCTGGCCGACAAACCGCACCACCGACTGCTCGCCTTCGGTACGCCAACGCGCCCGGCGGTCTTCCTGTTTGCGCGCCGCTTCGGCCATGCCATTCGGCGGGCCCGGCTCGGGTTCGGCGTCTGCATTCATTAGCCGGCTCCGAATATGCCCGGACGTTCCGGCCGCAAGTAACGGACGATTTGGCGGATGGCTTGGAGCTGCAGCTGCAGGCTCTCGGCGCGGGCGGTTCGTTCGGCTTCAACGTCTTCGCGGAATTGCGCGAGAATGAGATGTTGGAGCCGCGCCAGATCGTCGCTGACGATGGCGGCGCGGGTGGCGATCGCGACTTCGTTTCCGGCGCTGACCGAAAGAACACCGCGCCGCACCGCGCAGAATTGCTGTGGCGGTTGCGCGCCATGCGGTTCTGCGCCATGCCAGCTCACCACCGACACCGTCAACGCGGTGAGAAAGTCGGCATGGCCCGGCAGAATGCCGAAGCTGCCGCTTTCGTCCTCGGCGCGTACGGCAACGACATCACGCTGGTCGACCACCACCGATGTCGGGGTCGTGATCAACAGTCTCATGGCTTCGCCACGGGCGCATGCGCGGCGGTTTCCTTCTCGCGCGCTTCGTCGATGGTGCCGACCATGTACAGCGAGCTCTCCGCAAAGCGGTCGCAAGCGCCCTCAAGTATCGCGCGGCAGCCTTTGATCGTCTCCGCCAGCGGCACGGATCGCCCGGGCTTGCCGGTAAACGCCTCGGTGACGGCAAAGGGCTGGGTGAGAAAGCGCTGCAAGCGCCGCGCCCGCGCGACCGCCAGCCGGTCCTGGGCGCTGAGCTCCTCGATCCCGAGCAGCGAGATGATATCCTGCAGTTCTTTGTAATGCGCGATGGCTTCGCGCACTTCCTCGGCAATGCGGTAATGCTCTTCGCCGACGACGGTCGGATCGAGTAGGATCGACGACGAACTCAACGGATCGACAGCGGGATACATGCCTTCGGCGGCCATCGCGCGCGACAGCACGATCATGCTGTCGAGGTGGCTGGAAATGGCGGTCACCGCCGGATCGGTAAAATCGTCGGCCGGCACGTAAACGGCTTCGATCGCGGTCACCGACACCCCCGCGATCGAGGCAATGCGCTCATGGAGCGCGGCGACTTCGCTGTCGAGCGTGGGCTGATAACCGACGCGCGAGGGAAGCCGCCCGAGCAGGCCGGAAACTTCGCTGCCGGCTTGCACGAAACGGAATACGTTGTCCATCAACAGCAGCACGTTTTGCCGTTTCTGGTCGCGGAAATACTCGGCGATGGTGAGCGCGGTCAGCCCGACGCGCCAGCGCGCTCCCGGTGGCTCGCTCATCTGGCCGTAGACGAGAACGCTGCGGTCAAGCACGCCCGAGCGCCGCATCTCGGCGAGCAGCTCGTGACCTTCACGCGAGCGTTCACCGACGCCGGCAAAGACGGAAATGCCCTGGTAGCTTTGCACCATGGCATGGATGAGCTCCATGACCACGACGGTCTTGCCGACCCCAGCGCCGCCGAACATGGCGGCTTTGCCGCCCTGCGGCAGCGGCGCGAGAAGGTCCATGACTTTGATGCCGGTTTGAAAAATGGCGGTTGCCGGATTGCGGTCGCGCAGCGGCGGGGCGGCGCGGTGGATCGGCATGCGCGCCATATCGGCAGGCAGCGGCGGACCGCCGTCGCGGGCGGCTCCGGTCACGTCCAGCAGCCGGCCAAGCACGGCATCGCCGACGGGCACCGTGACAGCGTTGCCGCTGGCGCGCACCGGCACGCCGCGTCGGAGCCCGGCGGTGGGCTGCAGCGCCACTCCGCGCACCGTATGCTCATCAAGATGGGCCTGCACTTCCATCGTCAGAGGTTCGGGTTGGTCCCATTCGACCACAAGCGCCTCCTCAAGCCGCGGCAACTGCGCAGCTGCAAAGGCGACGTCGACCACCGCGCCGCGAACCGCAACGACGCTTCCAACCTGCGTGTTGGATTCGGTCATCAGTTCACCAGATGCATGACCGCTCATTCGCAGGGGCGCACGTCGCAACGTCGCCTTTGAGGATGTGCAAATCGGTGCCGCAGATGGTCGTCTTGACGATTTTGATGATGGCATCCGTGGGCACGGCGATGTCGGGCTTAGGCCGATCTTCGAGCGCTTTCTTACCCGGCCCGTTATAAACGAGAGCCTTCATTTCTTCTCCTGGAGCAGATTCACCCAAAAAAATGTACACGTAGGCTCGGTTTGAGGCTTTGACCGAAATCAAGTAGGGCAATTGAAGTGAAGAAATGCGACCGTTCCGGGCAATCTGCGATAATCGCGCATATTTTGCTAGGCTCCTTTTGCCCGACTGTCGCATGTCCGGTTCGGGTCTTGGTTGTGTAGAAACGCCGTGGGGAGAGGCGACACAAGGTCGTCGAAGTTGGTGAGACGCGTTCATTTCCGGACTGATACTATGCCGTCATCGCCGCCATGAGCGGTCGAACACCCATGATGTTGATGACGCGGGTCAGATTGTAGGCCAGTACATGCAGCGCCATCTCGCTGGCTACCCGTGGCAGCGTCTTCATCAGGAAGTGGGTTGCTCCCATCCGCGCCTTGATCGTGCCGAAGGGATGCTCGACCGTCTCGCGCCGCTGGCGCATCTTCTCCGGATGCTCATCGAGCCGGCGCTGCACTGCATCGAGAACGTGCTCGTGCTCCCATCGGGTGATCCGTCGCTCCTTGCCAGTGGTACAATTGTGCTTGATGGCGCAGCTCTGGCAGGCATTGGTCCAGTAGCGGTGCAGAATCAATCCTTTCTCCTCGGTCGTGTAGTGGTAGGCGAGCTTCTCACCGGCAGGGCAAACGTAAACGTCCTCCGCGGCCACGTAACGGAAGTCCTGCTTGCCGAAGCGCCCTTCCGCCTTTGAGTTTGAGGTCATGGGCTTTGGCAGTGTGACCGTGATGCCAGCTTCCTCGCACGCCATGATCTCTTCGCCATTGAAGTAACCGCGGTCGGCGACAGCATCCAGCTTCTCCACTTCCAGCGTTGCTTTCGTCTCCTTGGCCACATGTGCGAGCTGCGATCGGTCGCTCCCAACGTTGGTCACCTCATGCGTAACGATCAGATGACTCTTGGTGTCAACGGCCACCTGGACGTTGTAACCTACGACGCCGGAGCCGCGGCCGCTCGTCGCCATCGAACGGGCATCGGGATCCGTCAGCGAGATCTGCTGGTCCGGTGTGGCGAGCATTTGCACCTTAAGAACCTCAAGACGCCGCATCTGCTCCTTCAGTTTCTCGATCTTCTCCTTCAGGCGGCTCGTCTTGGTTTGCAGCGCCTCGGATGGTTCCTGCCGGTCGGCGGTGTCGAGCTGCGCAAGATAGCGTGCGACGCTCTCCTCGATCTGCGCCATGCGACGCTCCATCTTGGCGCTCGTGAAGTTCTTGTCGCGGTTGTTTACCGCCTTGAACTTGCTGCCGTCGATCGCGACGTGGGCTTGAGTGAGCAAACCTATCGTGCGGCACAGCGCAATGAAGCGCGCGCAAACCTTGCGAATGGCAGTGCCATTGTCCTTGCGGAAGTCGGCAATCGTCTTGTGATCGGGAGCAAGTCGTCCCGTCAGCCACATCACTTCAACGTTCCGACCAGCCTCATGCTCGAGCCGCCGGCTCGACTGAACCCGATTGAGATAACCGTAGATGTAAAGCTTCAGCAGGACCGATGGATGATATGAAGGCCGGCCGGTCGCCTCGGGAGCGACCCCGCCAAACCCTAAATCGGCCAAGTCCAGTTCCTCGACAAAGACATCAATCACCCGAATCGGATTGTCCTCGCCGATCCAGTCGTCCAGGCATTCTGGAAACAGCGTGTTCTGCCCGCGATCCGTGCCCTCAACGAAGCGTCTCATCCGATCCCTCCACAAATCGCGAAGGAATCATACCGTGAGAATCAAATAAAGCAGTGCGTTTTCACACAGCCTCGGTCAAAAGGCGAAGTGACGGGTTTCTCGCGCCAGGTCCGCTGTTCCCCTAATACCAGACATTCATTGCAGTAGCAGCCAGCGGCCCTACAAGAGGGACCGGACGCCTACTGGTTTTGATTTAGTTTATTCAGCAGTGCATCTTCAACATCGGCCGGCACCAAGAGCCGCCGAATGACTTTCGGCCAAAGCTCGACAGGAGGCGACGCAATCAGCTCCTGCGATAGCGTGACGATATGAAGATCGTCGTTAAGATGGTCCCGCTGCCCGCAATGCTGGGCGTGGCAGAGAACGCGTGGATGGCATTCGCGATAATGGCAGATGCGACCAAGGTAACGCCCCGTCGTATCGGCGAGGAAGATGTCAGCGCCAAGATTGATAGTTTGGGCTTGCCCCATAAGACGCCGACCGGAGCGCGCCAGTCTGGTCAAGTCCATGGCGGCATCGATCGTAACGAGGACATCGACGACTTTTGGGATCGCCTTGGCTGTTAGAATGGAACCCAGGAGCGAGACCCGCTGCACACCTGGACAAGCCCGGGCAGCCAGCACGAAGGCAAGTACGGCGAGCAGCAGCGGGCGGCGCGGCGCGGCGACTGAAGGCGAAGGTGCGCGGGGTTGGTTGCGCCGCTTTCTGTTCGAAGCAGGTCTCCGAAGGCGCGACGTATCGTTATTCATTCCAGCTGCTCATCGAAATCGGCAGCATCCTCGACGACCCAGCCGACGTGCTTTCTGCGCAACCGCAGCTTGTCGAGGCGTTCAACATAGGGGCAGCGCTCAGCAAGCGGTAGGCTCAATACGCGGTTCACGGACCGGTCATACATGCGGATCAGCGCAACGAAGTACCGCTCATCACTGAAGCTGCACCCTTCGACGAAGTTGAACGCCTCCTCGCAAAAGTATATCGATAGCTCTGCCAAACCCTCCGGGCGCCCAATCGCTTTCCCATAGCCCGCCATCACCTTCTTGGCTTTTGAAACCGATACAGTTTGGTTCTTCATTAGGTCGGGGTTTATCCATCGCGAGATAGTTGCCTTGTAGGGCCCGAGCTGATCGGGACCCAAGCCAAACCGTGCATGCAAGAATGCTTGATTGTCCTTGCTCGCAGCGTAAAGGTCTTGAACCAGCCCCTGAAGACCTGTCCGATCGAAGGTGAGAAGTATTGCCTTAACGTCGACCCAGGTTGGCGAAGCACCTTTCTCTTTGGCCACGATCAAACCCTTCGGTAATAGTTTTGGCGAGTGACCTTACCGACTTGCTTCCTCAAGATACACGGCTTCCCGGGCAGACCCCGCTGGAGTGACGCATGATGGTCAACTTCAGTATCAGAGGAGCATGACCATGCATCAACAAGAGACGCTTATCCCGTCACTGCCAAAACGTGCGCCTTGGAATAAGGGAAAGCTGACCGGGGCAAAACCTCCGCTCCGGCCAAAGCACGTTTGGTCGATCCGGAGCAAACTGCAATTGGAAGGACGAACGCGCGATCTGGCAATGTTCAACTTGGCAATAGACAGCAAACTCCGTGGCTGCGATGTTGTTGCGCTGAAGGTCGAAGACGTCGCACCGAACGGACACGCTGTCGATCGGGCGACCATCCGCCAGAGGAAAACCAGACAGCCTGTCAGGTTTGAACTGACCGAACAGAGCCGCCAAGCTGTCGATGAGTATCTAAGGGCAGCCGGCAAGAAACCCGGTGAATTTATGTTCACTGGTCGGCGTAGCTCAGAACGAGGAATGACGACAAGACAATACGCCCGGCTCGTTTCCGAGTGGGTTGCCAGCATAGGTTTAGACCCGCATATCTTCGGTACGCATTCGCTTCGTCGAACCAAGGCGACGCTGATCTACCGGCGCACCGGCAATCTGCGAGCCGTTCAGCTCCTTCTTGGGCACACTAAAATCGAAAGCACCGTTCGATATCTCGGCATCTAGGTGGACGACGCTCTTGCAATTGCTGAACAGGTAGACGTCTGAATTACCCGGGCAGAGCGGATGCTCTGCCCGCCCCGTCGAACCGTTCCAGCAGCATGTCCGCAATTGAGGGATAAACGGACTTGCCACCGAGAGGCGGCTGAGTCGCGTATTGACCGAGGCTGTGTGAAAACGCACTGCTTTATTTGATTCTCACGGTATGATTCCTTCGCGATTTGTGGAGGGATCGGATGAGACGCTTCGTTGAGGGCACGGATCGCGGGCAGAACACGCTGTTTCCAGAATGCCTGGACGACTGGATCGGCGAGGACAATCCGATTCGGGTGATTGATGTCTTTGTCGAGGAACTGGACTTGGCCGATTTAGGGTTTGGCGGGGTCGCTCCCGAGGCGACCGGCCGGCCTTCATATCATCCATCGGTCCTGCTGAAGCTTTACATCTACGGTTATCTCAATCGGGTTCAGTCGAGCCGGCGGCTCGAGCATGAGGCTGGTCGGAACGTTGAAGTGATGTGGCTGACGGGACGACTTGCTCCCGATCACAAGACGATTGCCGACTTCCGCAAGGACAATGGCACTGCCATTCGCAAGGTTTGCGCGCGCTTCATTGCGCTGTGCCGCACGATAGGTTTGCTCACTCAAGCCCACGTCGCGATCGACGGCAGCAAGTTCAAGGCGGTAAACAACCGCGACAAGAACTTCACGAGCGCCAAGATGGAGCGTCGCATGGCGCAGATCGAGGAGAGCGTCGCACGCTATCTTGCGCAGCTCGACACCGCCGACCGGCAGGAACCATCCGAGGCGCTGCAAACCAAGACGAGCCGCCTGAAGGAGAAGATCGAGAAACTGAAGGAGCAGATGCGGCGTCTTGAGGTTCTTAAGGTGCAAATGCTCGCCACACCGGACCAGCAGATCTCGCTGACGGATCCCGATGCCCGTTCGATGGCGACGAGCGGCCGCGGCTCCGGCGTCGTAGGTTACAACGTCCAGGTGGCCGTTGACACCAAGAGTCATCTGATCGTTACGCATGAGGTGACCAACGTTGGGAGCGACCGATCGCAGCTCGCACATGTGGCCAAGGAGACGAAAGCAACGCTGGAAGTGGAGAAGCTGGATGCTGTCGCCGACCGCGGTTACTTCAATGGCGAAGAGATCATGGCGTGCGAGGAAGCTGGCATCACGGTCACACTGCCAAAGCCCATGACCTCAAACTCAAAGGCGGAAGGGCGCTTCGGCAAGCAGGACTTCCGTTACGTGGCCGCGGAGGACGTTTACGTTTGCCCTGCCGGTGAGAAGCTCGCCTACCACTACACGACCGAGGAGAAAGGATTGATTCTGCACCGCTACTGGACCAATGCCTGCCAGAGCTGCGCCATCAAGCACAATTGTACCACTGGCAAGGAGCGACGGATCACCCGATGGGAGCACGAGCACGTTCTCGATGCAGTGCAGCGCCGGCTCGATGAGCATCCGGAGAAGATGCGCCAGCGGCGCGAGACGGTCGAGCATCCCTTCGGCACGATCAAGGCGCGGATGGGAGCAACCCACTTCCTGATGAAGACGCTGCCACGGGTAGCCAGCGAGATGGCGCTGCATGTACTGGCCTACAATCTGACCCGCGTCATCAACATCATGGGTGTTCGACCGCTCATGGCGGCGATGACGGCATAGTATCAGTCCGGAAATGAACGCGTCTCACCAACTTCGACGACCTTGTGTCGCCTCTCCCCACGGCGTTTCTACACAACCAAGACCCAAAGCGGTCAATTATGCCTGCGCTAATGCTTCGACCACGCCCAGCCTGTGGTGCGCCAACTGTCCCCGATCTTTTGCAGGACAGCGCTTACGCGGACGACGATACCGGCTCACAAGCTCGGGGGCCCAGCTTTGCGAGGTGATCATAAAGATCGGCAGTCTTCATCACCATCGCGTCGACAGACAGCTTCCTGGCCACCCACGTCCGTGCCGCGGTACCCAAACGGCGGCGCAATTCGTCATCATCCACCAGTCGCCCCAATTCCTGCGCGCAGATAGACCTATCTGTCGTATTAACGCACCAGGCCGTTTCGCTGTGCCGAGTGTGAAGTGAATGGCGGCCGTCGGCGCGAATCGACAGCACCGTCTTCGCCATGGCCATCGCCTCGAACATGATCGATCCTCCAGACAGGGTAACCAACATGTCGATGCCCGCCAAGAAAGCCGGCATCTCGCAACTCGGCCGCCTGCCGACAAACCGGATTGTCCGTTCGAGGCCAAGTCGCGAGACGCCAGCTCTTACTTCCCATCCATAGGCAGGATCGTCCCATTCGCCGGCGATCACGACTATCGGGCGGGCTCTAGCGTATGCGGGCAACAGCGCGACTATTTCGAGAAATTCGCAGACCAGTTTTGAACGAACGATGCGACCCGCGAAGCCGATAACCGGGCCATCGGCAACGCTTCGATCGCCGAGGGGCGCGGGGGTCGCGATTGCGGGATCGAAAAGCGTTAGATCGACCGCATCGTCGATGAGCGTAATACGCCGATGCCCGACGCCCCCGGCAAGCAGGTCATCGGCGTATCGCTGCGCGATTGCGATTACGGAATCCGCCAATGTCAGGCGATGCTTTTGAATGTCACGGATGCTAAGCGGGCCGCGAACATGAATGATGTAAGGGACGCGAAGGCGCTTTGCCACAAATCGCGCATATTCAGTACGCCAAACATCGTGCCCGTGGACAACGCAAATCTTGCGGCCGGAGGCTATTTTGAGCAATCGGCGCGCGTCGGCGTAGCGCCGAAAAATGCGCGTGGGGGCCCGCCACGACGACATTCCTGAACTATGGACTTCGATGCCGAGCCGCGTAAGTTCGTCGCAAAGCGGGCCATCGCTATCAAGCGCAATGACCGGGGCCATCCGTCGAATTGCCAATCCGGCGGAAAGATACAAGACTTGCCGTTGCTGTCCGTCGATGGCTCCGCCGCGGCCGAGAAACAGAGGGCTATGGCGAGCCGAGCACTGCATGGTGTGCACTCGTCAGCGCGCTACAGTTCAATGGGAGGAGTTCGTGGCGCTGCGCCGGCTTGTGCGAAGATGATTTCAAGAATCGCCTGGGCGGGTCTAACAAGAGCCTGCAAGATGAAACCGCCGTCTGCAGCCCGTTCCCTATAGGTGGTGTCTTTTGAATAGCGGAACACTTCCCGTTATTAAAGGTGAGGCGACGGCACGTCTAGTGTCCCGATTCCGGGGTCCGCAGGAAATGACCGACCGCTTGGGCCCTCGACCGCTACGGATTTCATGCGGATAGCACTCGCGATCGTCAGCTATTTTGCGGGCGGCGGATTGCAACGCGATTGCGTGCAGGTTGCCCGCCGCCTTATCGCCAAGGGGAATGAGGTGACGATTTTCACCTCACGGTCCGACGGCACTCATCCCATGGACATAAAAATGGAGCTTCTACCCAATCGGGCCCTCACAAATCAAGGTCGAAACGTCCAATTCGGCCGCGATTTCAGACGCATCGCAAAAAGCCGCTTTCATCGCATTGTAGGGTTCGACAAACTTCCCGGGTTGGATGTCCTCTACTGCGCCGATCATTGCCGAGCCAGTCGCAGAGCCGGCGCTCTTGCGCGTCTCTTGCCGCGCAAACGTGCCTTACTAGGGCTCGAAGAACTGTGCTTTGGGCGAGAGCGATCAACCAGAATTATCCTGCTGTCCGAGGACCAATTGCACTCGTATCTGGAGGCTTGGAATACTCCACGTTCCAGAATCTCATTGATCTCCGCCACACTCGATAAACAACGGTGCAAGCCGAACCTTCGCTTTGACGGCACACGGGAGCGCCTAAGGTCGGAGCTGGGCATCGCTCCGGACAATTGGCTTTGGCTTTCCATAGCGTCATATCCCTATACGAAGGGCATTGATCGAACGATAAGGGCCCTGAAAGCCTATTCGAATGCACGCCTTCTCGTTGTGGGCATCGATTCGAATTCGCGGCGGGGCCGCGGCTTGAGACGAGAAATGCTGCGCAACGGCAACTCGGATCGCGTCCGCCTCATTGGCTATCAAGAGGATGTCCCTGCGCTGATGGCGGCAGCCGACTTGTTTGTCCATCCCGCTCGGCTTGAAACGACCGGATCGGCAATCCTAAAGTCGATAGTGAACGGGTTGCCTGCTATCGTCACCGCAGCCTGCGGTTATGCCGGTCACGTAAATTTGGCGAAAACCGGAGTTGTTCTGGCCGAACAGTTCAGCGAGAAACAATTTCACCGCGCGCTGGTCGATGCCAGTGATCCCGCCACGATTACGCGATGGAGCGAAAACGGCCGCCGCTACGGAGCGCAAGATGAGCTTTATCGCGAACTCGACGAGGCTGCCGAAATCATCATGGAAAGCTAGTCGGGTGCGTGTCGATGAAGGGATGCTGGAGACCACGATAGCTGACGCGGCGAAAAATCCAGCTGCGGCAATCGTCGGGGAACGACGCGTCAAGCCACAAACGGGCGAACGGCTTCGCAAGCTCGATCTATGAGGAGTACGAACCATGGGCGAGGGGCCTTGAACCGACGGTTTCGTAACGGCGGATCAGGCAGCCGATCATGAACAAGGCGCGTCTGGTCCTTGAGCCAACGTCAAAGCGTGGCAGTGTGCTCCGGTTCAGTGCGAGGTTGTTGCATCTGGACGGAACGAGCGATCGTTTGTGGTGGGAATTGCCGCAAGCGTATGGCGAGTCTGTCACGTCCTGGGCGGATCCCTGGGTAATCGGACTGCTTTTTCCGATCATGCAGGGCGGTGTCCCCGTGCACATTGAGGGAAAGGTTTCGCCTTCTCTTTTGGCAAACCTGGAACTGTTTATGAAAATTCGAGCTCAATGGGCGCCGGACAAGTACCGTCCGGTTACGCTCAGCGCCGACACCGAGACTGAGTTGCCAGCCGTGTCGGAGCCAGGGTTGACTGTCGCTTCCTTCTCCTGCGGGCTTGATTCCTGCTTCACCCTGTACCGACACGCGCGAGCCCTCGCCGGACGTCGTACGCGCAAGATCGGAGCGGCAATCGTGCAGCACGGATTCGATGTTTGGCTCGAGCAGATCAATTCGAACCAGATCTATGCGAGCTTGCTCGCCGACGCGACCGCGATGCTCGACAGCCTCGCGGTGCCCTGCATTTCGATGAAAACTAACTTCCAGCAAATTCGGCCGGATTGGGCCGATGCATGGGCGACACAACTGGTGGCCGGGTTATGCTTGCTGGCGGGACGTTACGACACCGCTCTGATCGCAAACGAAGTGCCCTATCAGTGGCTGGACGTTCGTTCGACAAGTCACCCGGTTACCAATCCGTTGCTTGGCAGCCAGGGCTTTGCGATTATTGACGACGGGGGAGACTACTCCCGAGCGGAAAAAGCGAAAGTGATCTCAGCCTGGCCGGAAGCCATGCGGCAGCTCCATGTTTGCTTCGGAGTGAACGTGCCGGGCAGGTACGAGAACTGTTGCGAGTGCGAAAAGTGCATTCGGACCATGCTTGCATTTCGGATCGCCGGTTGCCCGAAGCCTGACACGTTCAAATGCGAGCCAAGCGACGCGCAGATAAGACGCGTGCGCATGCATATGATTGCTAAAGTGCGCCGATGGGAGGAATTAGCGCACGATGCGGAAGCAGCGGGGATGGGTAATACCCGTTGGGCCAAGGCGATTCGAGCTGTATTGCGCAAGCATCGATGGCGGCAACTTCGTAATTGGCTTCAACAACCGTTTATCCCATTGCGCGATGCGGTCAGAAAGTTGACAAGGGGGACGACCCTAAGCCGAAGCGAAATCGAGCACCTGCGCATCAAGAACAATCGCGCCGACCTCGCGCAAAGGTCTCTCAGCGACAGCCGCCCGACCTGACGGAGTTGGCCGTTGCCTCACCCCTAGTCGCGAAATGGCCACGCGGCGACCGCGCGTATCGGGGCTTCGCGCGCGATTATGGCCGCGGCCTTTTCGATGGCGCCGAATTGTTTCCTGAAATCGATTCGATTGGCGGCCTCAATTGCCAGACCTGCATCGCCGGTGAACATCCAGCTGCCTCCGGCATGACATTCCAAAACGTGCAGCGACGCTGTTTCAAAATCGCGGATGATATCGAAGGCGAGGACCGGAATATCGGAAAATGCTTGACGATGGGCTCGTTCTGCCAACGCAATCACGGCCTCGTCCTTGATCAACTCGGCACTCATGTCCTTGGTGTTGGATACGATATTGATCCCGCCGGTATCGCGAAAATTCCATCGCCCCTTGAGCGGGAAACCGCGTGACTGCGATATTTGACGATAGCACAGCAAGACTTCGCCAAACATGGTGACGACACGATAGCTGGATGGCCGCTCTCCGGTATAGATGAAGCGTTGAGCGATCATCGGTCCATGACGGCCGTAATGGTCACCGGGAAACAAGCCGGGATGAACATATCGGATGCGTGTTGTTCTGCGGATGCGCACCTGCGCTCCTTTACGTCCTGCCGACGGTTTCTCCACGACATAGGGCCCCCACACAGCCGGATCGAGCCGCGTCTCCGGCGTGATGATCGTCCACTTCGGCACCGGAATGCCTGCGGCGTCCAGACGCGCATACTCGCCATGCTTATGCAAAAGCGCGCCGCTCAGGAATCGCCCAGGCAGCAATTTTCGCTTTTCGAGGGTGAGAAAAGATAAAGATAACGTAGGCTGTAACCACGTGTGGATCAGTTTGAGTTGATCCAGTTTATGATGTGGAACGACAAAAGCTCTGACAGTGGGATTGAGCCGCATTACGCGTTCGGCAATTTGAATCAGATCGATTTCGGTGAGAGCGTGATCGCTCCATTGCACGAGCACGAGATTACATTTCGTCTTTTCCATAAGCGTAGGTGCGGCGCCTCATGCCACTCCGGATCGCCCCGATGCTATCGGATTGATTGGAATGAAGTGATATGCAAATTTACCAGATCTATCTCAAAATCTTCTGAGGAGGACAACAACGCAGGCAGATGGATAAAGCCGAGGACGTTCTGGGTTGAGCGGTTCCAAATCGGCCGGCCCAAGTCGCGCTGGCGGCCCGTCGGCAGGCTATCACGTCTTAAACTGGTGGTCTGTGACTACTTCACGGTCCGCGTAGACGCTGATGCGATGTCCGCTCCTGGCCCCTTTCGACGTTCGCCGCAACGCAGCGATATGTCTGGCGTTGAGGGATAAGCCGACATTATGCGGACAACGCAAATCGGTCGTTGGTGACCCGAAGCGATGGTTCCTTAATCGAGGCGCTTAGCCCGATCATCATCGATGAGGGCTTGCATTTCGGGTGCCCTTTTTGGTCAGCGCTCCATGAGCCAGCTTGGCCTCGGCGAAGGTGGCTACGTCCGCTTGAACCGGCCATAGCGCGTAGTTCCACAAGCTCGACCTGATCATGCATGCTGGACAATGCATGAATGCTTCTTCCACAGAAACAACGAGCACGAGGTTCGGCGCCCGGCCATTGACACTGAACCTGCTCTGTAGCGATTTGTCGCGCACTATCCATCCTTTGCCACTGACCCGTAGCGTGTCCTCATGCCCGGCAATGATGAAGAACAGTCCAACTTCGCTCCACCGCGCAATTCGCGGTGAACCGGGTTCTCGATATTACAGCAGATCAGAGCGCAAGACCCGGTGCAGCACGATACTTTTGAGAATTTGCTTACCCATCCCGCTGCGCCATAACGTCAATGTCAAAATCAGCGTCGTTGGCGTGCCGCGCCGTCGTGGCTCCGATCATGAAGCCGCCTTGCGGGTAGAAAAGCTGCACCTGTCCACGGAGTGGACTGTCCTCGCGGTCGATCCACTCGTTTATGGCGTTGTAATGCGCCACCGCCGTTTCATAGTCGGTCGGCGTGAGTTGAATGCGAACAGCTATATCGACAAGCAGGACGTCGAGTACGCTGTAACTGGCAGTTTCTCGCAAATACCGATCGGAATAGTTCATTGGTTCGCCCTCGCTGTCTTGGCCTCGAGTCACGTTGTCCCCGCCTCGCGGTCACAGCCGGAGGTAGCCGTAGGATTTTCCTGTGGTGTCCCTCCTATCGCCCACAACAAGGGCATATGTAGGGACTGTCGTAGTTTAGACTTCCAACGGCTAGCGTCTTTAAATCGATAGAAGCACAGTAAGTATTGCTACTCTGAACGGAAATAGCGGTTTTCCTGACGATCCTATAAGCCTCGGGCGGCTCCGGGCCAAAACGCCCGGCCGGCATTACGACCGGTCTGCGGGGCAACCCGCTGCACTGGGACGGCCGGGAGCGGGTAACACCCGTTCCTACCTAGTTCCGTCTCAGGAAGCGCGTGAACTGGAGCTGAGCGGTGGCGTTCGGTCGCTGCCGCAAGTGCTGTGGTGGAACGCCGACAGGCGAGCGCGCGACGCTTCGCGCGCTGCCGTGCCCGCTGGCACGGCAACATGGAATATTGCGTCTGCCGGCGTTCTGCTTCCTTTTTCTTATTGGCTTATCGGAGCGTGATCGAGCCGAAAACCGGTCCCACCACCGGTCGAGGCATGACGCGATCGGGCTCCGAGGACGATTTTGGCAGTGGCGTCGGCATAACTCGGGCGCGGGTGCGTCGCGAGAACGGGATTACTTTTGCTTCACCCTCCCCTGGAGGGCCCCTCCAGGGGGAGGTGAAAGTCAGTGCGAGCGGATTCGAGGAGAAAGATGTTTGACGACTGCGCGAGCTTTGAGGCCGAGGCCCCTTCCACCACCCTCCCCCGCTTCGCGGCGGAAAGAACGTCACCGCGTCTTCTCAAAGATCTCCCGGCCGATCAGCATGCGGCGGATTTCGCTCGTCCCGGCGCCGATTTCGTAGAGTTTTGCGTCGCGCAAGAGCCGGCCCGCAGGGTAATCGTTGATATAACCGTTGCCGCCTAGGCATTGGATCGTTTCCAGCGCCATCCAGGTGGCGCGCTCGGCGGCGTAGAGGATCGCTCCGGCCGCGTCCTCGCGCGTCGTCTCGCCGCGGTCGCAGGCGCGCGCAACGGCATAGACATAAGACTTCGCGGCGTTGAGCGTCACATACATGTCGGCGAGCTTGGCCTGCATCAGCTGGAAACGGCCGATCGGCTGGCCGAATTGCGTCCGCTGGTGCAGGTAAGGAATGACGAGATCGAGACAGGCCTGCATCACGCCAAGCGGGCCCGCCGCCAGCACCGCACGCTCGTAATCGAGGCCCGACATCAGGATGTTGACGCCGTTGCCGACGGCGCCGAGCACATTGTCGCGCGGCACCTCGCAGTCCTGGAACACGAGCTCGCTGGTGTCGGAGCCGCGCATGCCGAGCTTGTCGAGCTTCTTGCCGGCGGAAAAGCCCTTGAATTCCTTTTCCACGATGAAAACCGTGATGCCGCGTGCGCCCGCGGTGCGGTCGGTCTTGGCATAGACCACGAGCGTGTCGGCAATGGGCCCGTTGGTGATCCACATTTTCGAGCCGTTGAGGATATAGCTGTCGCCCTTGCGGTCGGCGCGCGTGCGCATCGAGACCACGTCCGATCCGGCGCCGGGTTCGGACATCGCCAAGGCGCCGACTTGTTCGCCGGAAATCAGCTTCGGCAAATAGCGCCGTTTCTGCTCGTCGCTGCCGTTGCGGCGAAGCTGATTGACGCACAGATTCGAATGCGCGCCATAAGACAGACCGATCGCGGCGGAGGCGCGCGAAATCTCCTCCATAGCAATGCAATGGGCGAGATAGCCCAGCCCCGCGCCCCCCCATTCCTCTTCGACCGTGATGCCGAGCAGGCCGAGCGCGCCGAGCTGCGGCCACAGTTGCCGCGGAAAACTGTTTGAGCGATCGATCTCGTCGGCGCAGGGCGCGATCTTATCCTTGGCGAAATCGCGCACGCTGTCGCGCAGCATCTCGAGCTCGCTGCCGAGGCCGAAATCGAGGCCGGGTAGGCTGTTCGCAAGCATCGGTGCTTCCTCCCACCGCCGAGCGCGCCGGAAATTGCTCTTTATGGATAGATAGCGGTTGGCCGCGGCTCTGTCAGGATGCCTTGCCTATTGCCTGGCGGGCGCCCGAGCGGGCCGACGGCTTTGCCAAGATTCGGTCGATTGCCTCCGCCGGACAGGCTTTGGCAAATAGAAAGCCCTGCATCTCGTCGCAGCCGGCAAGCCGCAGCAGCACCCGCTGCTCGTCGGTCTCGACGCCCTCCGCCAAAACCTTCATGCCAATCGCGTGACCGAGCGTGACGATCGATTGGATGATAGCGCCGGTATTGCCAGTGGTGCCGAGCGCGGCGACAAAGCTGCGATCGATTTTAAGCCGATCGAACGGAAATTTTTGCAAATAGTTCAAGCTCGAATAGCCGGTGCCGAAATCGTCGAGCGCGGTCGAGACGCCGAGCGCGCGCAACGCTTCGAGCTTTAACCGGGTCTCCTCCGGATTGTCGATGAGAATGCCTTCGGTCACTTCGAGTACGACGCGCGAAGCCGTCATGCCGGTTTCGGCCAAGATCCCGGCAAGAAGACCGACAAGATCGCGGCTGCGCATCTGCACCGGCGACAGGTTAACGGAGACGAAGAGACTGGGCCACCGCGCGCCGTCGGCGAGCGCACGCCGCAACACGATTTCGCCGAGCCTGACCATGAGACCGCTTTCTTCGGCGAGCGGAATGAATGTGGCCGGCGCGATCGCGCCGCGCGCCGGATGGTTCCAGCGTAACAGCGCTTCCACGCCGACGATGCCGCCACCTTCGGCGGCGACGACCGGTTGATAGTGAACGTCGAATGCATTGCGCTCGATTGCCGTTTCCAGTTCGCGCAGCAGAAAGCGCCGTTCAAAATGCTCCTGGCGGATTTCCGGCACGTAGCGGCGCACCGATCCGCGGCCCGCACGTTTGGCGGTGCGCAGCGCCAGCGCCGCATGGCGATATAATTCATCGCCGGTGACGCCGTCCTCGGGCGCCTGCGCGATGCCGATGCTGGCGCTGATCTGCCACATCCGGTCGAGATAGATCGGAACGGCGAGCGAGGCGACCAGCTGGTCGGCAAGTTCCGTCGCAATCCTCGCGTCATCGCTGGAAACGACGATGGCAAACTCGTCGTCCTCGAAGCGTCCCAAGACCGCGCCCGGCGGCAGCGCGGATTTGAACCGCTCGGCGATATGGCGAAGTATGGTGTCGCCGCCGGAGCGCCCCAGGGCATCATTGATGTCGTGGAAGCCGTCGATGTCGATCAACGCGAAGGCCGCGCGGTGCGAACCGCGCGCCGCGAGAGCCTCGTCGAGGCGTTCAAGCATGATGCGCCGGTTCGGCAGGCCGGTCAGGCCATCCCGGGTCGTGAGCTTGCGGATCGTTTCGAGGCTGCGCGCCAACGCAACCGTCGCACGCCGGGTGGCGCGCACCGCAAGATACGCAGCCAACGCCAGCGCCAGACCAAGGCCGGCGAGCAGGCCCCACAGCCAGTTCATCGTGCCAATAAATGCCCGGTCGGGCGTCCAACTGAACCAGCCGACGATGCGGCCCTGCCCGTCGTGCAGCGACTGCACTTCGCGGCCGCGATCGCTCGCCAAGTCGCCGTCGAACCTTAGATCACGCAGCCCGGCGCGCCGCTTGATGATGCCGAGCTGGTCGGCATCGAAATGATCGACGTCGCCGAATACGGAGTGCAGATCGCCAAGCGCCGCCTGCAATGCAGCATGCTCCGCGGCGGCGCGGCGATCGTCGTCGCGTTGCGTTGCGCTTAAGCCGACCGCGACACAGGCGAGCACGGCGAAGGCCAAGACCAATGACAAGACGGTGCTGACGCGCGCGACAGTCGGTCCGGGCATGAACGAACCCTTGGGCCCGCCGGGCCGCCGGCGCGCCCAGCGTTTTTGGGCTCCCACAGCGGCCTTCATCTTACGCCCCTCACTACGCTACAAAACCGCAAGGTAAGCGGGCTTGATTAACGCTAAGGAAAGGCGCTTTCGCATTCGAGCGCAACAATAAGGTAATGTCAGTTATCAACAGTTCGAGCCCGCGAAATGCAGCGTTAACATGACATTAGGCATGAAGACTTGTAGCCTTTTCTCAGGGTGTCCTACGCTCCGTTGCGGGCGGGCTCCATACGTTTCGAGAGTTCGGGGGATGCGAAGGTTCAGAGCAGGCTTGATTGCCGCGGCTCTCGCGTCAGCGGTCGGACCGCCGCTGGGCGCCGTTTCGGCGCGCGCCCAGAGCCAAGCTTCAGACCAAGCGCAAGGCGCGGCAACAGCTCCGCCGCAAGTTCAAAACCAAGCGCAAAATTCGCCCCAGGCTTGTCCCGGAAACTCTAACGCGATTGGCACGAGCCGCGTGCTCCCGATCGATTTTAGCGAGTACCAGCAGCTCGGCCGCATGCAGTATCCGGACACGCTGCCGCTGAACGACAAAGAGGTCGTGATCACTTTCGATGACGGACCTTTGCCGCCTTATACCGATCAAGTCCTCGACATTCTCGCCTCGCAATGCGTCAAGGCGACGTTCTTCATGGTCGGCGAGATGGCGCATTCATTTCCCGCAACGGCGCGCCGCGTCTACCAGGACGGCCACACCATAGGCACCCACAGCGACCATCATCCGATCGGCTTCGGGAAATTGCCGACTGAAAGAATGCGGGCGGAGATCGACGGCGGAATTGCCGATGTCAGCGGCGCATTCGGCGGCGATTCCAGATACCTCGCGCCGTTCTTCCGCATTCCCGGCCTCGAACGCTCCGACACACTGGAGAGCGAGCTCGCCGCACGCGGACTGATCGTTTTCTCCGCCGACGTTGTGGCCGATGACTGGCATCGCGACATCACGCCGGGCAGAATCGTTTCTCTTGCGCTGAGCCGCCTCGAAAAAGCCGGCAAGGGCATTTTGCTCTTGCACGACATCCATCCGAAAACGGTAGCGGCATTGCCCGGTCTTTTGCAGCAACTCAGGCAGAACGGCTTCCACATCGTGCAAGTGGTGCCGTCCGCTGCCTATGAAATTGCGATGGCGCGCAAGCCTGCAGCCCGGATGGTCGCTTCGGCGATGCCCGGCGAGCTCACAATCGACAATACCGATGCCGCCAGCCCGTCGTGGCCGCAAGCCGCTGACGATCTCGCCACCGATAAGGTCGTTCTGCCCGTCCCCGATCCGGCGGCTTTCGAGCCCGATGCCGGCTTGGCTGCCGATAGTGGCACGGTGCAGTGGCCCGATCTCCCGCTGGCCGTCATGGCGACGCCCGAGCGGCACTCGGCAATGCCGAGCCGTGAGCGCAAGAGAATGGCCACTCATCCGCAACGGCGAAAGTCCCATGTCGCTCGCTCGGTCGACCACGCACGCGTGAAACGGCACATCGAGCGGTCGCGGGCGCATGCCCGTACCGGCGCCGACGGACCCCGCGCGGATCTCATGAGCCGGGTTCACGCCTTTGCCGCACTGTTTTCGCCGACGCAGACCGCTTGCTGAACGCGCAAAATGCCGGCTGTGTCTTACGAGATAACGCCGGTCGCGTGATTACAGAAAAAGCAAAATCTGCCAGCCGCGGGAAGTTACTGCACCTCGCCAGGGCGCGCAAGAAAATCGAGACCGGCGATGATGGAGCGGATTGGTATTTCATGCTCGCCGATACCGACGTCGCCAAGGCGCCCGGCGATACCGGGCCGCCCGTCGGCAGGGTCGGCACTGTGGCGCTGCCAATGCTTGGCCTTTATCCGCCGCCCCAACAGGGGCAGCCGGCGCCTCAACCGACCCACATCGAAGTTCTGTTGCCCTCGGGCAAGACCGGCTGGATTGCAGCTTCGGCGGTGCGCCCGCTGTTCACCGATCGATTATGTTATGCAAAGACGCCGGCCGGGGACTGGAAGATCGCCGCGATCGATCAAGTCAATCAGTAAAATCCAGATGCGGGGGCCAACGTTCACTCCCGAGTTGTCCCCGATTGGTGCGGCCGAGAGGACTCGAACCTCCACGGGTTGCCCCGCTAGCACCTCAAGCTAGTGCGTCTACCAATTCCGCCACGGCCGCATGTGGGCTAGGCGCGCCAAAGGGCACGCGCGGCGCCGATGTAACAGCTAGGCTATTTGAGGACAAGACCAGGCGCGAACCCCGCCAAAAACGCGGGTTCAGGCGCCGACCGGCGTACGCGGCAAAAGCTGTTTGACCTCGACTGCGATCTTGTTGCCGCTGACGATGACGGTGCCTTTCGCCACTGGCAGGTTGTTGGCGAGGATGCTTACCTCATCCTCTTCCGAGGCGTTGAGTTCGATGATGGCGCCGCGGCCGAGGCGAAGCACTTGGTGGATCGGCATCGAGCTCTCCCCCAAGACCACCGTAATGTCGATCGAGACGTTATCGAGTGTCGGCACGGAGCCCCCCGTTTCGGTTTGCCTCGCGAAGGTTCATAGTGTTGAACACGCCATGGTTACGAGGTGGTTAACACGCGCGGCGATCTGAAATTCGGGCTATTACCTGCGGCGGATGCGCCGCCGGTCGAATGGCTGGGGAGCGATCGGCCAGTGGCCTACGACTCTGCGCTCGCAACCATGACGGCGCGCACCGAGGCGATCGCGCGCGGCGAGGCGCCTGAATTGATCTGGCTCCTCGAACACCCGGCCCTCTATACCGCCGGCACGTCGGCACGGCCGACCGAACTGATCGAGGCGCGCTTTCCGGTCCATAGCGCCGGGCGCGGCGGTCAGTTCACCTATCACGGGCCGGGCCAGCGGGTCGGCTATATCATGCTCGATCTCAAGCGCCGGGCGCCGGACGTGCGCCGCTTCGTCGCCAGCGTCGAAGAATGGATCATCCAGGCGCTCAGCGCATTTAACGTGCGCGGCGAGCGGCGCGACGATCGCGTCGGAGTTTGGGTGCAGCGGCCGGACAAAGGCGACGGTTGCGAAGACAAGATCGCGGCCATCGGCATCCGCGTGCGGCAGTGGGTGACGCTGCACGGTTTTGCGCTCAACGTCGCACCGGACCTGTCGCATTTCTCCGGTATCGTGCCGTGCGGCGTCAGCGATCCGCGCTACGGCGTCACCTCGCTCGCCGATCTCGGCCGCACGACAACGACGCCGGAAGTGGATATGGCATTGAGGTCAGCGTTCGCGCCGCTGTTCGGTCCAGCAATCAATGCTCAAAAGTTGCCGAGCACCGAGAACAATTCGTCGCGCCGGCGCAACGTCACTTCGTGCGGTGCGGCCTCACGCTGATCGACGAAATCGACGCGGGCGCCCGGCGGGCCGTAACGGCACGCCTCGATCATCGCCGTTACGTCGCCTTCGACCCCGATGAACAACGCCTCGACGGCGCCGTCGCGGCGATTGCGGACCCAGCCTTGCAGGCCGCGCTCCAGCGCCGTCACTTCGGTCCAGGCACGAAAACCGACGCCCTGCACCCGGCCGCGGATCAGCACATAGCGGTGGACGTTCAACCGAAATCTCCAAGCTTGCGGTAGCCCTTGCCGAGCGATCGTTTCGGCAGCCACCGCTGCAACGAAGCTATGTATTTCGCCGGCATTCCCCACTCGCGCGCCGCTTTGACGATAATCTCCATATAGCCGCGCTTCGGTCTGCCGACCGTCCGCCGCCGCGCCACATAAACCAGCGCCGGTTGACGCCGGCCGCCCTGGAGCACCGGCAGGATTTCGGCGCGATATTGCCCGGCTCCGATACTTTCCCAAAGGTCAAGCGTCACACGGTCGCGCGGCGTGAGCCGCCATATGACGCCGTGCACGGTTTGCGCGCGCGCCGGCGCGACCGAGGCATAGCCGTCGGAGGTGATGACGAAGCAATAATCGGCAAGCCGCGCCATGCCGACCGGCACCGCCACGGGCGCACGCCTGCGCATGACGCCGCGGTGCATGTTCGAGCCGTAAGCGAAGTGGAGCATCACGTCTCGCCGGCAACGCTCGGCCGCCGCGCCGTCCATAGCGAAAAAACAACGGCCACGACAATCGGCGCAAAGCCAATCAGCATGAGCAGCATCACCATAAGCCAGGCGAGATCGTAATGCGGCGATCCGATCAACGTCACAATGACGTAGAGCAGCAGAATGAGTTCTAGCGCGCTGGTCGCGCCGGCGTTGCCCATAAGCCCGCTCGCGGAATTGAAAAAGCTGTCGGCTACGATCAACAGCAGCACCAGCGAGAGGACATACAATAGCCCCACGGCCATCGCCAACCCGCTGCCTCTCCCGGCGTCACGCAAGCGTTTGGCGTGCAGCACGAACCAGATCCAGATCAGCAGGACTTGCGCCACAAGGAAGGGCCACAGGCCGGCCCGCGTCAGCACATCGGGCATGGTGAGCGAATGCGACGCGGCGCCGAACAGATAGACGCCGACCGCGCCATAGATGAAGGGCTGCGGCCGCAGTCGCCCGCTCGACGAGAAAAGGAACTGTATACCCTGCATTTGGTCGGCCCCGGCGAAGGCCGCATCATGCCCGATTCGCAAAGCCTCGCCTTCAGGCGAATTCCATGATTACTGCGTCGACGGCGACGCTGTCGCCGGGTTTCACGCGGACTCTTTTGATCGTGCCGTCGCGCTCGGCGCGCAAAATGTTTTCCATCTTCATGGCCTCGACCACGGCCAGCGTCTCGCCGGCCTTGACCTCCTGGCCCTCGCTTACCGCAAGTGACACGACAAGACCCGGCATCGGGCAGCGCACAGCCTTCTCGCTGTCGGACAGCTTTTTCACCGGCATCAGCCGCGCATAACGGGCTTCGCGCCCGGTATAGACGAATGCCTTCACCTCGATACCGCGATAGGCGAGCTCAAATCCGTTCGGGACCGGGCGCACATGCATAGCGACCGGCGCGCCGTCGATCGTGCCGGACCAGACTGGCAGGCCCGGAATCCAGTTCGACGCCAAAACATGGCGCGCGCCGTCCTCGAAGGTCACTACGATCGCCTCGCCGTCATGCTCGACATCGGCCTGGTATTCGTCGGGACCGAGCCAGATCGCGCGTCGCCGCTCGCGCTTGAGCGTCGCATTCAATTGTCCGGAGATTTTCCTTTTGCGCTCGCCGAGCACGTGATCGATTGCCGCAGCAACGCCGGCAATGGCGTGCGCCAAGGTGCCCGTGGGCGCAATCCGCTCGAAGCCGCCGCGAAATTCTTCGCCGATAAAAGCGGTGCTCAGTTTGCCGGCGCGCCAGCGCGGATGCGCCATGATCGCGGCCAGGAACGGAATGTTGTGACGAATGCCCTCGATGGTGAAGGCATCGAGCGCGTCGGCCTGCGCTTCGATCGCGTCAAGACGCGTCGCGGCGTGCGTAATGAGTTTCGCGATCATCGGATCGTAATAGAGCGAAATCTCGCCGCCTTCTGTGACGCCGGTGTCGGTGCGCACTGTGACGCCGTCGCGCACGCTTTCGGCCGGCGGGCGATAGCGCACCAGCCGACCGACCGACGGCGCGAAATTGCGGTACGGATCCTCGGCATAGATGCGGCTTTCCACCGCCCAGCCAGAGAGCTTGACGCCGCTTTGCCTAAGCTTGAGCGGCTCGCCGACGGCCACCCGGATCATCTGCTCGACGAGATCGATGCCGGTGACGAGTTCAGTCACCGGATGCTCGACCTGAAGCCGCGTGTTCATTTCCAGAAAGTAAAAGCTCTTGTCCTGCCCGGCCACGAATTCGACGGTGCCGGCGCTGTCGTAGCCGACCGCTTTCGCCAGCGCGACCGCCTGTTCGCCCATCTGTTTGCGGGTTTTCTCGTCGAGCAGCGGACTAGGCGATTCCTCGATGACTTTTTGATTGCGGCGCTGGATCGAGCACTCGCGCTCACCGAGATAGATGATGTGGCCGTGCTTGTCGCCCAAAACCTGGATTTCGATATGGCGCGGATCGGTGATGAATTTCTCGATAAATACGCGATCGTCGCCGAAGCTCGACTTCGCCTCCGAGCGGGCACGCGCGAAGTTTTCGGCCACCTCCGCCTTGGAAAATGCAATCCGCATGCCCTTGCCGCCACCGCCGGCGGACGCCTTGATCATGACCGGGTAGCCGATCTGTTCGGCGATGGCGATCGCCTGAGCATCGTCCTCGATCACGCCCAGATGCCCCGGAACGGTCGATACCTTGGCGCGAGCGGCCGCCTTCTTCGAACTCGATCTTGTCGCCCATGGCGGCGATGGCTTTGGGGTTCGGCCCGATGAAGACGATGCCGGCATCGGCCAGCGCGCTGGCAAAAGCCGCGCGCTCGGAGAGAAAGCCGTAGCCGGGATGCACGGCCTCGGCGCCGCTCGATTTGCAGGCGGCGACGATGTTGTCGATTACCAGATAGCTCTGGGCGGCCGGCGGCGGGCCGATCGCAACGGCCTGATCCGCCATTTCGACATGCAGCGCGTCGCGGTCGGCCTCGGAATAAACCGCGACCGTTTCAATTCCCATCCGGCGCGCCGTCTTGATGATCCGGCAGGCGATCTCGCCGCGATTGGCAATCAGGATGCGCTTGAACATCGAAGCTCCCGATCCCGCGAACCGGCTTTTTGGCTTTGCGGCGGCGGCCTGTAAATGTTAATGACGCGACGACATCTCAATCAATGCCGCAGCAGCAGCGAGGCAATGAGTGCAAGTGCAAGAAGCACGCTGGCGCCTTGCCAGAATTGCACGGGGTAGCGCTGATAGAGCGTTCGCGGCCCGCCGGACATGGTCGGGGCGCGCGCCGGGCCCTCCTCCATCTCGATCGCAAATTCCATCATATCGCGAAAGCGATTGGACGGATCGGTTGCAATCGCGCGGTTGAGCGCGGCCTGAAGCCAGGCCGGAAGGTCCGGCCGCAGATCGGCGAGCAGCTTTGGGCGGTCGCGGCGCGGCCGGCTCGTGGCATCGAGGTTGCCGTATGGATACTCAACCGCGAAGGCGCGGAACATAGTGACGCCGAGCGCGTAAATGTCGGTCGCTTCGTTGCCGGGTTCGCCGGCGAACATTTCTGGCGCCATGTAGGCCGCCGTGCCCGGAATGTCGTCGGGCGGGAAATCCTCCATGCCGGGCACGCGCACCACGCCGAGATCAATCAGCTTGAGCGAGCCTTCGCCTTCGAGGATCACGTTGTCCGGCTTGATATCGCGATGGATGATGCCGGCGCGGTGCAGCGCCGCGACGCCGCGCGCCAATTTGATGGCGATATTGCGTCCTTCCTCCAAGCCTATCGAGGGGCGACGCGATAGCCGCGTTTCCAAAAGTTCGCCCTGATAGAGCGGCATGACCGTGTAGAGACAGGTTTGCCGCCCCGGCGGCAGCACGATGGTGCGGCCGACCCATGGCGAGTGCACACGCGCGCCGACCCATGCCTCGCGAACGAACGCCGCGCGATAGGTGGCAACCGCCGCGACCTGAGGTTTTGGAAACTTCAATGCCACCTCGCCGCCCTCGACTTCGTCGATCGCACCGAACAGCCGGGTATAGCGGCCCTCCGACATCAGCACTTTGAGCACGAAACCATCGACCGTCTCGCCGTCGATCGGCACCGGGATAAGCGGCAGCTCCATGATGTCGGCGCCGATATCGACCGATCCGGCCGTCGGCAGATCGACCACGTCGAGCACCAAAGCCGTGCAGTTATCGGTGCTCCCCGCTTCAAGCGCCGCCTTTACCAGCGCACGGGCCGAATCTTCCGAACCGGAACGCTCGCGCAGGATGTCGGCGATGGCCTCGGCCGTCAGGTAGCCATGCACGCCATCGCTGCACAGCAGAAAGCGGTCATGCAAAGCCAACGGCTGTGCGGCGTAATCGAGCCGCACTTCCGTCTCGACACCAAGTGCCCGGGACAAAATGTTCGACCGGCCGGCGCCGCGCTCCTCGCGCACGTGATCGGTAGTCAGAAGAGCGAGACGGTCGCCGCGCAGCCGGTAAGCGCGGGTGTCGCCGACATGCAGCACATGCGCGATGCGCCCGCGCAGCACCAGCGCGGTGAAGGTGCAGCCCATTCCCGCGGTCTCGGCATTGCGGTGGCCTTCCGAATAGATCCAGCGATTGAGTGAATTGAGGACGGTCGCCGACGCCCGGCGCACCTCCATCGTCTCGGGCTGATCGCAAAATCCATCGAGAAAACCGCGGACCGCAGTCTCGGCCGCCACGCGGCCGCCCTTGGCGCCGCCAATTCCATCTGCAATCGCCGCAACAACGTCGCGGCGCGGTTGCGGCAGTTCCACACCGAACACCACGCCGGCAAAATCTTCGTTGCGTTCGCGCGGTCCAGTCTCGGAGGCAAAGCCCGCGCTTGCTTTGACGCCAAACGCGCGCTCGACCATCATCGCCGCTCTGGCTGGCGCGGCGACAAGCAGGCCGGAGCGCGACGGGCACGCGCCGGCCTAATTTTCCAACTTGCAGCGATCATGGAGGAAATTGCCACCAGTAGCCGAGGCGAGAACGACCGTAAGTTCTCCTGATTTGCGGTCAAGCGTGTAGCCCCAACCGTTCGTCGCGTCGCGCCACGTAATCTCGGCATCGCTGATGCTGGCCCGATTGGAATCCACAGTGCTTCGATCGTAGTCGATCTTAATCTGCCAGGTCGCTCCGCTCACTGGATTAGTACAGGCGATTGCTTTTTCGCCATGCTGTGCTTCGTCGGCGATGCAAAGGGCAACACTGAGCGCCAGTAGCCCAATTCCCGCAGCCAATGACCTAGTCCACTCTAATTAACTCATCACGTCCCTGCCCACTTTCTGTTCAATGTGCGGATTTTTTAGTCACCATACCTTGGTTCCGGCCAAATCCTTCATGGGAAAATGTATCCAGTCAACGTTCGAGTAACTGGCATAGAATTTGCGATCCTCCCCCCGTTCCGCCCGTGTGCCGTCGGCGCACTGAGGGCAATTTTGGGGGAAGGCACATGGCACTCGTACCATCACCGCAATGGCTAGATACCGGCGACAACGCCTGGCAGCTGGCAGCCGCGACCTTTGTCGGCCTGCAAAGCATTCCGGGGTTGACCGTTCTTTATGGCGGCATCGTCAAAAAGAAATGGGCGATCAATTCTGCATTCATGTCGATGTATGCGTTTGCATCGGTTCTGGTCGTCTGGGTCCTGTTTGACTACAACATGGCTTTCGGGCCGCAATGGTTTCCATTTCTGGGTGAGCCGCTCTTAGGTACGTCGGCGGTCTTTACCCTCGGGCAAGCGACAATTCCGGCCGCGGCATCGGGCATGCCACCTCTCGCCTTCCCGATGGCGACGCTGATGTTCTTCCAGTTCGTGTTCGCCGCGATCACGGTGATCATCCTTGGCGGATCCCTCCTCGGCCGGATGAATTTCACGGCCTGGATGATCTTCTGCCCGGTCTGGATGACGCTTGTTTACACCGTGGGGGCGTTCAGCCTCTGGGGCGGCGGCTGGCTCGCAACCCTCGGTGTGGCGGACTTCTCCGGCGGCTACGTCATCCATCTCGCAGCGGGAGCCTCCGGATTTACCGCCGCCTGGGTCATCGGCCCGCGGCTTCAGGCTGATCGCGACAACTTCCCGCCGAATAGTCTGTTGGTCACGCTCGTCGGCGCCGGAATCCTGTGGCTCGGCTGGGACGGCTTCAACGGCGGCGATCCGTATTTTGCCAACGCCGACGCCGGCGCGGCCGTGCTTAATACCAATACCGCGACCGCAGTGGGCCTCCTGGTCTGGACGCTGATGGACAAGATGGCCTATGGCAAGCCGTCGGTGCTCGGCGCCGTCAACGGCATGATCGCGGGCTTGGTGGCGATCACTCCTTCCGCCGGTTACGTCGACGGCATCGGCGCGATCATCGTCGGCATCTGCGCGGGCATCATTCCCTGGCTCAGCATGAACAAGTTCCAGAAGCTCGGCTTCATGCAGAAAGTGGACGATGTGCTTGGCGTGTTCTCCACACATGGCGTGGCCGGCCTGACCGGCGGATTGCTGGTCGGCATCCTGGCCAATCCGGCCATGCTGCAATACATCGGCACCGACAAGGACGCGCCCGGTGTCAACGTGACCGGCTGGCTCTACGGCAACCCGCATCAGCTCCTGCTCCAGCTTTATGGCGGGCTATTCATCATCGTGTACAACGCGATCTTGACCTTCATCATCCTCAAGGTGATCTCGATCTTCGTCAGTCTGCGCATGGACGAGGCCACTCTGAAGGTCGGCGACGACGCGGTGCACGGCGAGACCGCCTACGCGATCGGCACGGAGGGCGAGTAGCAGCCCCGCGCCACTTTCCTTGCGAGCATGATGGCCGCTCGCAAGTCTGGGTCCGCGCTTCTCTAGTAAGTTACGCGGATCCTTGGCGGCCCCAACCGGGGCCGCCCTTTTTTTGCCCGCAGTCCGCTTGGTAATCCCGGCGGAGCACGACACTGTCACGCGCAGGTCATAGATCGCGGACTAGCTTGCCTCGAACGCCAGCACAATCTCGAGGGATTCGATGAGCAACAAGCTGCTGTCAACCGTTGCTGTTTCCTTGATCGCCGCCCAAGTCCCGTTCGCAGGCGCCTGCAGCATTGCCGCCGCCGCGGAGTCCGCGGCATCCGCCAACACTTCGAGCCCGGGCCCGCAAGACGCCGCGTCCACCGCGACGCCGATCAAACATCTCGTCGTGATCTTCAATGAGAACGTCTCGTTCGACCATTACTTCGCGACCTATCCCAAGGCCACCAATCCGCCGGGCGAGCCGTCATTTAAGGCCAAAGGCGGCACACCAAGCGTCAACAACCTGGCCAATGCCGGCCTGCTGCGCGACAATCCGAATTTCACCAACAAAGCCAACGGCAGCGATGCTGCCGAGCCGTTCCGGCTCGACCGCAGCCAGGCTTTTACCGCCGACCAAAATCACGCCTACACCACCGAGCAACAGGCCTATGACGACGGCAAGTCCGACTTGTTTCCCAAATTCACCGGCAAGGGGACCAATGGCGGCGCCGGCGCGTTCGGCACCAAGGGCCAGGTCATGGGCTATTACGACGGCAATACCGTCGCGGCGATGTGGAACTACGCGCAGCATTTCGCGATGAGCGACAATGCCTTCGGCGACACTTACGGCCCGTCGACGCCGGGAATGCTCAACGTTTCCTCCGGCCAGACCAACGGCATGACGATCGTGGCCACGACCAAAGAGCCGTCCACAGTCGCCGCCGTGTCTTATTACATCAACGACGGCCAGGGCGGCCTGACCGTGATCAACGACGTCGATCCCGGTTACGATGTTTGCTCGAATCCGAAAGACCAGGCGATGATGTCGGGCAAAACCATCGGCGATCTCCTCAACGGCGCCGGCCTCACCTGGGGCTCGTTCATGGGCGGCTTCCGCCTCGACACGGCCAACGCCAACGGCTCGACGGGCTGCAAACGCTCGACCCATTCGACGACCGTCGGCTCCGATGTCGTGGACTACATCCCCCATCACGCCTGGTTTCAATATTACGCTTCCACCGCTAATCCAAAGCACGAGCGGCCGAGTTCGCTCGCTGCAATCGGCTACAGTTTGGAGCAGGACGGCGTTACGCGCGATCCCGCCAATCACAATTACGATTTGACGGATTTCTACGATGCGGTGAAGGCCTGGAATTTCCCGTCGGTCTCCTACTTCAAAATGCCGGCCTATCAGGACGGTCACGCCGCTTATTCGGATCCGCTCGACGAGCAGGACGGCACAGTGACGCTGATCAACTTTCTCGAACAACAACCGGATTGGAAAAACACCGCCGTCGTCATAACCTGGGACGACTCTGACGGCTGGTACGATCACGTGTTCGCGAAAGTGACCAGCCCATCCTTTGACGCCGAGGCGGATCAACTCGATGGCCCGGGAAAGTGCGGCACCGGCGCACCGCTGCCCGGCGCCGGAGACAAGCCAGTTAACGGTCGCTGTGGTCCCGGCACGCGAATCCCGTTTATGGTGATTTCGCCCTGGGCGAAGGCCAATTATGTGGGTCACGAGCAGATTTCGTTCGCCTCCGTGGTGCGCTTCATCGAGGATAACTGGCTGCACGGACGGCGGCTCGGCGGCGGATCGTTCGACGCGACTGCCGGATCGCTCGATGGCCTGTTCGATTTCAGCGGCGCCGGCAAAAACGCCGTGCTCTATCTCGATCCGAAGACCGGCGCGCCGCTCGCCGCTCCGCCGGGGTGAGACGGAGCATACCGAAGACTGGATGCGCAGTTTCAGACGTTCCCTGTTCGGCGCCGGTCTCCTCACAATGACTGGCGCCGCCAGTGCCGTCTGCGTGGTGGCGATCTGCGGCGCCGCACTCGCCGGCGGCGACGCTGCACCGGGCGAGAACCCGCATCCTGTTCAGCTTGTGCGTCCACCCGCCGAACCGCTGTCGGCAATGGCGGAGCTGGGGCGGCTGATCTTCTTCGACGCAAGCCTGTCGTCGTCCGAACAACTGTCCTGTGCCTCGTGCCATAGCCCGCAGCACGCCTACGGACCGCCGGGCGATCTGCCGGTCATGCGCGGCGGACCGCAATTGTCGCAGCCGGGCGTGCGCGCCGTGCCGTCGCTTACTTACCTGGAGCGCCAGCCGAGCTTCGCGATCGGCCCCGACAACGAAGAAAATGAAAATGTCAGCCTGCCGCAGCTCGTCGCACTCAGCCAAACGGCGGTGCGCATTCAAAAAACCGCGCCGCAGGCAAGCGAGACTGCCAACAATATGGTGCCGCAGGGCGGGCTGTTCTGGGATGGCCGGGCCGACACGCTGCAAGCCCAGGCGCTCTCGCCGTTATTGGACCCGCGCGAGATGGACGGCGGCGGCATCAACACCGTGGCCGGCAAATTGCAGCGCACATCTTATGCGGCGCGTTTCGAGCAACTTTTCGGACGCTCGCTATGGTCCGATACGCCTCTTGCGGTCAGCGAGGCGCTGTTTGCCGTTGCGCGCTACCAAATCGAAGAGCCGAGCTTTCACCCCTATTCGAGCAAGTTCGATTTTTGGCTGGAAGGCAGAGCGCGCTTCACCGCAAGCGAAATGCGCGGCTATTCATTGTTCAACGATCCGGCCAAAGCCAATTGCGCCGGCTGCCATGTCGACCAGCCGTCACGCGACGGCCTGCCGCCGCTTTTCACCGACCACCAGTTCGAGGCCTTGGGCGCGCCGCGTAACAGGGCGCTTGCCGTCAACGCCGACCCGGCCTTTTTCGATCTCGGTATTTGCGGGCCCTATCGCAAAGACCTGTCCGGCGACACCCAGTATTGCGGACTGTTCATGACACCGACCTTGCGCAACGCCGCGACCCGACACGTGTTCTTTCACAACGGCGTGTTTTCGACGCTCAAACAAGTGTTGGATTTTTACAATCTCCGCGACATTACGCCGCAAAAGATCTATCCGCTTGCCGCGGACGGTACAGTGCAAAAATTCAATGATCTGCCACAGCCCTATCAAGCCAATGTCGACGTCGCCGATCCGCCCTTCAACCGCAATGTCGGAGACGGGCCGGCAATGACGGCGCGCGACGAAGACGACATCATCGCGTTCTTGAACTCGCTCGTCGACGGTTATGAGCAAAGACAGTGACGCCGCTACATCCGGGCGAAGCTGCCGCTCGCACGCCGGCCCTCGGCTGCGATCCAGTCCAGGATAGCGACATCGACCTCATCGAACCCGGCGGGCAACCGCCGGCGCGCGGGCGGCGCAGCGATCAGAATTTGCGAGCGCGCAATCGCGGCGGCGAGGGTCTCGAGATCGGTATATTGCTCGTCACTCGGCATTGTCACTGCCGCCTCCGGCCAGCCTTCACTGATGCAAACGCGCACGACCCGGGCCCGTTCCAATTGGTCGGAGCAATCGCGCCACGGGTTCAAAACGCGCTCTAATTCCAATGTCAGGGTGGCCCGCAAAGGGCGGCAGTGCGGCAATCTCGCGGCACTCCTGCGCAATGTCGAGCAATGTCGAGGCGCCGCCCGCCGCCACTGCACTGCAGCGCAGCGTGTTATGCGCACAAAATGCCGCCAAGGGGTTCCGGAGATACCTTCCAGGCTTGAGCCTGCGCTCAGACGATTTTTTCCGATTTAGCTCCCGCGCCGAACGAATAATGCTTCTGGTTCAAGGGAATATTATCCTAGCGGAGGCTGGTAATAGCCGGCTATACGCCGTAAATAAGACCGCGAAATAGTTATGCCGATAGAATTCGGCCAAAACGACGGAGGTTTTTCATGGCATTGGCGATTGGCGATACAGCCCCGGATTTCGAAGCCGAAACGACCGAAGGCAAAATTCGCTTCCACGACTGGATCGGCAACAACTGGGTGGTGCTGTTTTCGCACCCCAAGGATTTCACCCCGGTCTGCACCACCGAACTCGGCACGATGGCGCGGCTAAAGTCCGAATTCGACAAGCGCGGCGTGAAAATCATCGGCCTGTCGGTCGATCCGGTCGACAACCACAAAAAGTGGGCGGGCGACATCAAGGACGTGGTCGGCTTCGCGCCGAACTACCCGATGATCGGCGATACCGATCTGAAGATCTCCAAGGCCTATGGCATGCTGCCGGCCTCGACGAGCGGCACCTCGGAAGGACGCACCCCCGCCGACAACCAGACGGTGCGCAACGTCTTCGTCATCGGACCGGACAAGAAGATCAAGCTCGTGCTCGTCTATCCGATGACCACGGGGCGTAACTTCGACGAGGTGCTGCGCGTGGTCAACTCGCTGCAGCTCACCGCCAAGCACCGTGTTGCTACGCCGGCAAACTGGAAACAGGGCGAAGACGTCATCCTCACCGGCGCGGTGACCGACGACGAGGCGAAGAAACTTTACCCGCAGGGCTGGAAAACGCCGAAACCCTATATGCGCGTTGTTCCGCAGCCGCGGTAGCAAGTCGCTCAAGTCTCTGCTTTGATTGTGGGGGCGCGGCCGAAAGCTTGGCCGCGCCCTTTTGCGTTGGGCGGCGGCAATGGACCCAGTGCGACCCTACGGCACCAGAAGGACTTTGCCCACGTTCCGGCGATCCTGAATGTAATGATGTGCTTGCGCAGCTTCGGCGAACCGGAAACTTTGCGCGATCTTCGGCTTGACAATGCCCTGTGCCCACAACTCGAACAATCGATCAGCCCATTCGCGCATGCGGTCGATCTCGCTCCACATATGGCCAAGATTGACGCCGAACACGCCCTTGTTCGCGTTCATTAGCGAGAGTGGATTGAACTGGAACCAGGGAATGCGTGCGATCACGCCCAGCATGGCGAGCCTGCTGCGCTGTTTTCCGCTTGCCAGCGCCGAAACGCCGAATACGCCGAGGCGTCCTGTCGGCGCCAGCAGGCGATAGCCCTTCTTCCACGATTCACCGCCCACGGCGTCGAGGATGAGGTCGACGCCGCGGCCGCCGGTGATCTCGCGGACCCGCGTTTCGAAATCCTCGGTCCGGTAATCGATCAGGTGGTCCACGCCAAGCGCGCGCAATTCCGCGTGCTTTCCCGCCGAAGCCGTGCCGATGACGCGAGCGTCGAGATGTTTGGCAATCTGCGTGGCGGCAATACCGACGCCGCCGCCAGCCGAATGGACCAGAACGGTGTCGTTGCGTTTCAAGCCGCCCATCACGATGATTAGTTGCCACGCGGTGAAGTAGTTGACCGGCATCGCCGCCGCTTCCAACGCGGACATGCCCGCCGGGCGTACAAAGATCTGTTTGGCGGGAACGCAAACGGTATCCGCATAGCCGCCGAAACGGGTCATCGCCACCACGTCGCGTCCGACCCAATCTCCGCCGACACCAACACCTGCGGTATCGACTCGGCCGCTGACCTCGTAGCCGGGCACGACGGGGATGGCCGGCAGGTCCGGATAGAGACCCATGCGGCCGATAATGTCAGCGAAGTTGACGCCGCTCGCTTCGACGCGAATCCGAACCTCGCCGGCTTTAGGCTCCGGATCGGGAGCTTCCCTCACCATGAGAACCTCGGGCGGCCCGGCGCGCGTGATCCAGATCTGCCGCATAATTGTCACCTCCCATTTTGCGCCATGGAGTATTCATCCCGGCATAGGCTTTACGCAATCATACATGGACACGGCTGTGGCCGCGGTCCTGTCTTTCGGTTAAGTGTGTTTGTGCAAATGGATTTGCGGAACCGCTATAAATCCTGAAGCCGAAATGCAGCCGCCGTTCGCCGAGCTCATGGGCATCAAGATCACGCACGTTTCGAAAGACAAGGTCGTGGCCGAAATGCACGTTCGTGAGGAACTCAATAACCGCAATGGGACGCTGCACGGCGGCGCGGTGATGGCGCTTGCCGACAATCTCGGGGGTACGGCCACCATGGCCAACCTACCGCCGGGCGGCCGCACCGCGACGATCGAAAGCAAGACCAACTTTTTCGCCGCCATCCCCATTGGCGACACGGCGCGCGCCGAATGCACCCCGCTGCATCGCGGCCGCAGCACCATGGTGTGGCAGACGCGGATTACGCGCAACGACGGCAGACTGTGTGCGCTGGTGATCCAGACGCAGATCGTTATTCCGCCGGAGAAGCCCTAACCGGCGCGTCCGTAAGACTTGCGGCGGTTACGCCGGCGTTAATTTGTCGCTCTGAGCCCCATTCGGGCCAGCCGCGGCAACACCTCGGCGCAGAAATACGGCGCCTCTTCGAGATAGTTCACGAACGAAACGGCAATGCCGCGCACGCCGGCGCGCGCGATATCGGCGAATTCTTCCGCGACCTTGTCGGGCGTGCCGACGAACGGATGGCCGCCGATGCCGCTTTCGGCCTGGAAGGCGCGCTTGGCAGCATATTCGTCGGCATTGGTGTTTTGCAGCGTGATGTTCTTGAGCGCGAGCATGCGCTCGATGGCCGCCCAGTCGGCGCTCTCGACATTGGCATGGCGATGGTAGGTTTCGGCCTCCCGTTGGGTGGGCCGGCAAATCACCTGACCCTGGGTATAGACGTCGATGTCGCGCCCGAATTTTTGTGTTGCGGCCTTGACGTCGGCGACCATCTTCGCAGTCCGTTCGTACAAGCTGACCTCGGTGGTCCCGGTACCGGCGGTGGCAAGGCGCGACCGGCCGGTCGATGTGAAGAAGGCATCGCAATTGCGTAGCGCGAAGGCCTGCCCGGTCCCCGATGTTCCGGCATTCATGATGATGGGCCGGCCGCCGCCGAAAGGTCGCGGCTTCGCCCGCACGCCGGCAAGCTTGAAATATTTACCGTCGAAATCGAAGTCCTCTTCGTCGGACCACGCGCGCTTGACGATGTCGATCCATTCTTGCGCGTATTCATAACGGTCCTCATGGCTGCGCTGCGCAACCCCGAACATTTCGAATTCACCTTCATTCCAGCCGGCGACGATATTGAGCCCGAAGCGGCCGGCGCCGATATGATCGGCGGTGACGAATTCCTTGGCGGCGATCAGCGGATGGAACAGCGGCACATGCACGGTGCCGAAAACCGTGACCCGCTGCGTGACGGCCAGGAGCCCGCAGGCCCAGGTCACGGTTTCGAGCGTCGTGCCGTGAAAATCGCTTGGGCCGCCGTAGCCCTTCCAGCGCCCGATCGGCAACAGGAAATCGATACCGGCCGCATCGGCCAATTTTGCCAGCGCAAGGCAATCGGGCCAGGTCGCGAGCCAGCGCTCCGGCACCAACGTGGCGGTACGCGCGGATGAGCAGTTCGCGCCGAACAGCCCGATCTTGAACGCATTGGCGCTGTGCATGGCGGCGCGTTCGCGCAGCGATGCGGTTTTGGTCGACACTGGCAAACCTTTCACAGCAGCTTGTAGAAGTTAAGCTTCACGCTGGCCGGCTCGCGCTCGCCGGTACACACGATAATGTGTCTCGCCATCCAGGAATAGCGGTCCGCGCTGGTTTCGAAGAACGTCGCGCCACGGAAGTAATAACTGCCCGGATCGGCCTCGCGGCCAGCCGTGAGCGCCTCCATCACGTCGGCCGGACCGTGGCGCAGCGCATGATTGTGCACGTAGATCGACGAGCCGTCGTCGGTGCGCAGCGTGTAACGCGCCTCGAGCTCGGCGACGCCGTCGCTGCGAACAAGCTGCCAATCGGCGCCGCCCGGCAGCACCGTGCCGCGCAGGTCCGGTCCGGAAAAATCGCCGCCGGTGATCGGCACGACGCGACGGCGGCCCTTGTTGAACACGCCGAGGTCTTGCGCCGGACCGACCGTGACATGCGCGCCGAAGATAAATTCAAGCCGCGGCGCGACCGATTGCGTGTTTGCCATTTCCAACTCCGGGTGCCATCGTCAGCAAACGATCCAACATTTGCGGAAATTTGCAATGCCCATGGACGTTCGCGCCGCCGTGGCTTACGCGCCTGGCAAGCCGCTCGAAGTCACGACGGTCCGCCTCGACGGTCCGCGCCCCGGCGAAGTGCTGGTCGAGATCAAGGCGACCGGCATCTGCCACACCGACGAATTTACGCTGTCCGGCGCCGATCCGGAGGGCTTGTTTCCCACGATCCTCGGGCATGAGGGCGCCGGCGTTGTCGTCGATAACGGTCCCGGCGTCACGTCGGTCAAAAAGGGCGACCACGTCATTCCGCTCTACACGCCGGAATGCCGAACCTGTCCGTCGTGCCTGTCGCGCAAGACCAACCTGTGCACCGCGATCCGCGCGACCCAAGGTCAGGGAGTCATGCCCGACGGCACCTCGCGCTTCTCGGTCGAGGGTAAGAAGATTCACCACTATATGGGCTGTTCGACCTTCGCCAATTTCACCGTGCTGCCGGAAATCGCGGTGGCAAAAATCCGCGACGACGCGCCGTTCGACAAGGTTTGCTACATCGGCTGCGGCGTCACTACCGGCATCGGCGCGGTGATCAACACCGCCAAGGTCGAGCCGGGCGCGAAAGCAATCGTATTCGGTCTCGGCGGCATCGGGCTCAACGTCATTCAGGGGCTCCGCCTCGTCGGCGCCGACATGATCGTCGGCGTCGATCTTAACCCTGAGAAGAAGGCCTGGGGCGAGCGCTTCGGCATGACGCATTTCGTCAACCCGAAGGATGTCGGCGGCGATCTCGTCGCCCATCTCGTCAATATGACCAAGAGCGGCGCCGATCAGATCGGCGGCGCCGATTACACGTTCGAATGCGTCGGCAATGTCGGTCTCATGCGCGCGGCGCTGGAGAGCTGCCATCGCGGCTGGGGCCAGAGCATCATCATCGGCGTTGCCGGTTCCGGCCAGGAGATTGCGACGCGGCCGTTTCAGCTTGTCACCGGCAGGGTTTGGCGCGGCACTGCCTTCGGCGGCGCCCGCGGCCGCACCGATGTGCCCAAAATCGTCGATTGGTACATGGAACGTAAGATCGAAATCGATCCCATGATCACCCATACGATGGCGCTTACCGACATCAACAAGGCGTTTGCGCTGATGCGCGAGGGCAAGAGCATCCGGAGCGTCGTGGTTTACTGAAGTTCCGCGACCCGCCGGAACCGCGCTTTGCTGCCGGCCGTTGGCATGAACAGCAGCTTTGTTCGTTCTGCCGCAACAACCGTTTCAATGGCCGCAAAAGCTCGCAAAACCTGGCGCCTGCACAAGGCCGTCGCGCGCTACCGCGACGCCAGTAAGACGCTGCACACGCCGGCGTCCGCGCAGAGCCGCTACGGCCTCGACTGGATGAACTTTTTCCTGGCCGACGTCCAAACCGGCTTCGGCACCTTCGTCGCCTTTTATCTGGCGCATCTCGGCTGGTCGGAGCGTAACGTCGGCTTGGCAATGACGCTCGGCGGGCTTACCGGGGTGGCGAGCCAAATCCCGGGCGGCGCCCTCGCCGACGCGCTGCCCTGGAAGCGCGCGTTGATTGCCGTCGGCATCCTGATGATCGGCGCCGCCGCGCTGATCCTGTTGCTCGCGCCGTCCTACTTCATGGTGCTGTTCGCTTCGTTGTTGCAGGGCGCGACCGGCGGGCTCGTCACGCCGGCAATCGGCGCGATCAGCCTCGGTCTGGTCGGCCGGCGCGCCATGTCGTTACGCACCGGGCGGAACTATCGCTATGCGGCCGCCGGCCATGCGGTGACGGCGGGGCTGATGGGCCTTGTCGGCGCCTATTTCGCCATGGGCGCGATCTTCGTCGCGGCGGCGAGCCTATGCATTCCGGCTTTGGTCGCGCTCGGGCTGATCCGTCCCGACGAGATCGACTATGCCCGCGCCGGCAACGCTGCCGCGGGCGCGAAAGCGCGTGAGATCGGCCGAGTCACAGATCTTCTGAAGAATCATAAACTCATCCTGTTCACCGCGGCGTTGGTGTTGTTCCAGCTCGCCGACGCTTCGATGCTACCGCTGATCGGCGAGAATCTGGCGACCACCATACCGACCGAGTCCTCGCTCTGGATGTCGGGGTTGATTATCGTACCGCAGATCGTGGTGGCGATGTTCGCACCGTGGGTCGGTTATCATTCGGAGAAACGCGGCCGCAAACCGCTGCTCTTGATCGGCTTCGCCGCAGAACCGGTTCGCGCAGCACTGCTCGCCTTCGCCAGCGCCTACGGCTTTCTGATTGTGGCGCAATTGCTGTCCGGCATCACCGGCGCGATCATCGGCGTCTTGACCGTGATCGTGATCACCGATCTGACCGCGGGCACCGGCCGCTTCAATCTGGCGCAAGGCGCAGTCGGCGCCGCAATCGGCATTGCCGCCTCGCTGAGCACGCTCGCCACCGGATTTTTGTTCCAGGGCGTCGGAACGACCGGCGGATTCATCGCGATCGCGGCGGTCGCCGGCGCCGCCACCGCCCTGATCTGGGTATTCGTGTCCGAAACCAAGCCCGGAGATTATCCCGATTGAAGCTTTGCCGGTGACCCTTTGATTCTACCATTCGCATGAGCGCGTCCCGAAACTGCGATACGAATGTTAGAATCGGACCACGCGCTCATTGCAGCTTGATGTCTGCGGCCTTCATGATGGGCCACCATTTGTCGGCTTCCGACTTTTGGAAGGCGGCGAACGCTTGCGGAGATTGCAAGTCGCGTGAGGCAATTTGCTGGCCGAGCGCGTTGAGCTTGTCCTTCACATTTTCATTCGCCAAGGCGGCAACGGTCGCGGCATGGATCTTGTCGAGGACGTCCTTCGGCGTGCCTTTCGGCGCCCACATGCCAAACCAGATCGATGCATAGAATCCGGGCAAGCCCGCTTCGTCGGTCGTCGGCACGTCAGGCAGATTGGGGAGGCGGGTCTTGGCCGTAACAGCGATAGCCTTGACCGTGCCGGCCTTCACCTGAGCCGTGAAATTGGACGACGGCTCGATCATCATATCGATCTGTCCGGCCATCATGTCCTGTACCGCCGGGTTGTCGCCGCGATACGGCACGAACTGGAACGTGGTTCCGGTGGTTTTCTGGAATGAAAGGCCGGCGAGATTTCCGGTCGATCCGACGCCGGGAATGCCGACGCTCGCTTTGCCTGGGTTGGCCTTCAGCCAGGCAATCAGTTCCTTCAGGTCTTTCGCCGGCAGCGCGTTCTTGACGCAGATCATCAGCGGCTCGTAGGCGAGTTCCGCGATCGGGACTAAGTCCGTCAAGAGATCGAAATCGAGCTTGTAGAGACCGCCGGTCAATACATTCGTCGTCAGGGTTCCGATGCACAGCGTGTAGCCGTCCGCATTAGCGTGCGCGACCTTGGCTACGCCGATTGTGCCGGCGGCGCCGGTCAAGTCCTCGACAATAACCGTCTGCCCGAGCGACTTCCCCATCGGGTCCGCCAGCATGCGCGCCAGCACATCCGTTGCGCCACCGGCGGCGAACGGCACGACGATGGTGATCGGCCGCGTCGGATAATCGAGCGCGAATGCAAAACCGGGACAGCTGCCGGCGCTGGCGGCCCCTGCTGCCAGTTGCAGAAAGTTTCTGCGTGCAAGTTTCATGGTTCGCTCCCCAAATTTTGTCATTGAGATTAAAGGCTGCGTCTCACTCGGGCTTGAGATGCGCAAATTGTACCACTTTGCGCCATTTTTCCGTATCGGCGGCGATGAACGTGGCGAAGTCCGCGGGCGAATTCGGCGGCATGATAAGGCCCCCGAGATCGCCCAACCGCGCCTTCACGTTCGAATCGGCCGCGGCCGCATTGATCGCCTTGTTAAGGGCGTCGATGATCGCGGGCGGCGTTCCCTTGGGCGCACCAAACCCGATCCAGCCGAACGCCTCGTAGCCGGGCAGATAGTCGGACATCGGCGGTATGTCGGGGAGCGCAGCCAGCCGGTCTTGCATGGTCACTGCGAGCGCCCGCAACTTGCCAGCCCTGATTTGCGGCAGCGCGGTCGGCGTGACGTCGAACATCACTTGCACTTGTCCAGCTAACAGGTCGGTGATTGCCGGCGTCGAGCCGTGATATGGCACATGCACCAGATCGACTCCGGCCATGTATTTGAATAGTTCGCCGGCGACATGTTGCGGTCCGCCGACGCCGGCCGATGCCATGTTGATTTTGCCGGGATTGGCTTTGGCATAGGCGATGAATTCCGGCACCGTCTTGGCGGGGAAGGGTGGATTGACCTCCATGACCAGCGCAACGCGGTCGACACCGGCAATCGGCGCGATATCGCGCACGAAATCGAACGGTAGATTGGGGACCAGTGCGGCGTTGATGGTGTTCTGCGAATTCACGCAGAGCAAAGTGTAGCCATCCGGTGTCGCATGCACGACCTGCTCGGTCGCAATATTGCCAGTGACCCCCGGCCGGACTTCGACGATGAACTGCTGACCGCGATGCTCGGAAAGGTATTGAGCGATCAAACGCGCGGTAATGTCCGACGAGCTGGCGGCCGCTTGCCCGACGACAACCTGCACTGGCCGCGTCGGATAATCGAGCGCCAATGCACGGCGCGGCACAAAAGGCAACGCGGCGGTTGCGGTAGCGGCTTTCAGGAAATCCCGGCGTTTCATTTGTTCCCCGGTGCACTGAAGACGATTAAACTCGCTGAGCGTCGACGCCCTACCGGGCCTATTTCAGGTTACCACTTCGTCCAAGGCTCTCCCATTTGTTAGCAAATAGCGGCGGCGAAAACAGGGAGGATCACAGATGAGCAAAGGTCTCGGGCGCGTCCTATCGCCGCTAGCCCCCTTGTTGGCGCTGGCCGCATGTGTCCTCGGTGCCGCCGCGACGGCGCAGACGCCCGACGCCGCGTTTGCCGGCAAGACTGTAACCATGCTCATCGGCTTCGGGCCCGGTGGCGGCTACGACTCGTGGGCGCGCGTCATTGCCCGCCACCTTGGCAAACACCTGCCGGGCAAGCCAACTGTAATACCTCAGAATCTGGAAGGCGCCGGCAGCTACCGCGCCGCCAATTTTATTTACAACGTGGCGCCGAGGGACGGCACGACCATTGGCGCGATTTCACGGGACGCCGTGCTCGGACCGCTTACCGGCGCGGTGGGCGCGGAATTCGATGCGACCAAATTCTCCTGGCTCGGCACGCCCGCCATCGAGACCAATATCTGCATTGCCTCTCGCACCGCCCCGGTAACAAATGTGCAGGACCTTAAAGAGAAAGAGCTCGTGGTCGGCGATACCGGGGTGGGCACCGGCACCCACTCCTATCCCAAAGCGCTCGATGACATCCTGGGCTTTAAATTCCGCATCGTCGGCGGTTACTCATCCTCGGTCGAGGTGCTCCTTGCGATGGAGCGCGGCGAGGTGCAGGGCATCTGCGAGAGCTATGACAGCGTCATGGTGCACAGGCCCGATTGGATTGCCAACGGCACGGTCAGGGTCCTGTTTCAGGGCGGCGCAAAACCCAATCCCAAATTGAATGGCGTGCCGTTCGTGGTCGATCTCGCGCAACAACCCGAAGACAAACAGGCGATCGAATTCCTCTATACGGGCCAAGGCGTCGGCCGACCCTATGTCGCGCCGCCGAACCTTCCAGCGGATCGGCTTAAAATACTGCGTGACGCCTTCAACGCGACCATGACCGACCCGGAATTCATTGCCGAAGCGAACTTGCGCAAGCTCACGATCGACGCCGAGGACGGCGGAGAGCTCGAAGCGTTGATCAAGAAAGCCTACGCCACACCGAAGTCCGTCGTCGAGCGAATTGGCAAGCTCATCCAATAATCTTGTCACGTCATAGCGGTCGGGAAGATGTGACGCGCTGCAGGCGGGCCTCGCGCAGAAACAGGAACAGTCCGGTCGTGACCACGATGGCGGAGCCGACCAGCAGGCTCGCTGTAGGGACATCGCCCCACACGGCAAATCCAATCACCAACGCCCAAACCAGCATGAGATAGTAGAACGGCGTCACCGCCGCGGCGGGCGCGAGGTGCAGCGATTTAGTCCAAAACCATTGTCCGATCGCATTGACGAACCCGGTGCCGAACAGCATCGCGGCGTCGACCGGCGTCGGCCATCGCCAGCCGAAGACCAAGAGAAAGCTGTGAAAGAACGCCAGCACTGCCAACTGCCAGATCACCAGCGTATTGGCCGATTCCGTTCTAGTCATGCCGCGCACGGCGACCGTCACCGTGCCGTACATGACGGCGTTGACGAGCGCGAACAACGCACCCAGCGTCAGCGAATTGGCGCCGGGATCGGTGACGATCAGCACGCCCAGAAAACCGATCACCAGCGCGCCGCCGCGCACGATACCGGCGCGCTCCTTGAGCCACACGATCGAGACCAGAGCGGCAAACAGCGGCGCGGAGAAATTGATGGCGACGGCGCCGGCGAGCGGCATCAAGCTGAAGGCAATCAGCAAGGCCGCCTGCGAAATCGATTGCGACAGACCCCGCGCGACGTGGGCACCCACCCGGCGGGTGGCGAACACGGACAGGCCGGTGACCGGCAGCATCGCGGCGGCGCAGGCGAACAGCGACGACAGCGAGCGCAGGCATAGCACTTCGCCTATGGGATAAATACCGACCAGCCATTTGCTGGCCGCCGACGCGCTCGAAAACAAAACGGTCGCAATGACCATGAGGAGGATGGCGCGCGGCACGTCCTCAATTCGGCCTTGCATTTGCCTGAGACCGGCGGGCCCGGCGACCGATATGCTGACAACGTCCCTGGGCTTTTTGCCGGTTAAACCGTCCATCCCCCGACCGCGCCGTCAAATTTCGCGAGGCCCAACGCCCGGCATCAGCGGTCTAAGACGCCGCCGAACGATTTGCAATCAAGCGTACCGGCCGGTCAGGAACATTTGCGCAACCGGTGGGTTCAGAGGGAAGAAGAGCCGCTCGCCGGCTCTCCACAGGAGTGCCCTCCCATGTGCGACTACAGCCTGCATCTCATCGCTTCACGACCCGCCAAAGTCGCCGACAAGCTTGTCTCCACCGACTTTGTGAGATCGATCACCCGCGGCTTCACCGAAATCGGCCAGCCCGACGTGGCGGTATGCCTGCTGCCCGGCACCGAAATCGCCTTCGATTACGAAGTGCAATATGAGCGCGCGTTCAGCATGTTCGGCCGGGCGCGCATCGAAGCGCGCGTCGCCCGCTTCCGCCAAGTCAATATCGACGATCCGCACGTCCACCATGACGCGCTCGAATTCCCCGGCGGCCAGATCGTGATGGTGACGCGGCTCGTTGCCGGCCAAACCGCGACCGTGCTGCAACTCCCCGCCTCACCGCAGGAGCGCGGCGGCGCCAGGGAATCAGCGCCCCTCGCGGCAACAGCCGTTCGCGAACGCGAGCCGATCGCGTAACCCGGTCGCGTAAGTCGCTGGTAAGGCTAAAAGCGGCGTGAGCTTCCTGCCGGCCAGTTGAGGCATGCGAGGAGACCGCGTTAAGAGGCTTTCAGAACGCGTGTCGTGTCGTCGAACAGCTCATCGACCGAGATCCGATGCGGGATGAGCTTTTGCTGGTGGCAGAAATCGATGACGATTTCCAATATCGGACGGCAGGCCGCGACGCCGAAACGGTAGGGATCGAGTTCGCCGCCGTCAGGCAGGCCAGCGGCCCGTTTGCTGTCGTGCAACTGGCGGAAAATGTCCTTGATCGCGTCGGGCCGCGAGCGCGACAGCTCTTGCCTGACCACCACCATGTGATTGATCGGGACGCCGTGGTGGAGGTCAGCCCATCGTTTGGCGGCAATTTCGGGATCGGGGATAAGATATTTAAGCCGCGGGTCAGGCAAGTGGTCGCCGACAATCGCTGCATCGATCTCACCATCCAACAGCATCTGCACGAGGTCCTTGCCTTGCGGCGCGCGCTTGACGATTGCGGGATCGCGATACTCGGCGACATGGGGATCCTCGAACGTGATCCACTCCACCTTGTCGATGTCGACGCCGTAATCGCTGGCCAGAATTCCCCGCACCCACGTCCCTGTCGTCACCGTGTAGGCACGCACGCCGACCCGCTTGCCGTTCAGGTCGGACGGCTTGAGCGGGCCGCGATCGGCGTTGTAGGCGATGGTATGATGCTGGCCGCGGCTGACCACGACGGCGGGCATCAGCACATAGGGCTTGCCGTAGGCTTTGGCCTGCAGATAGGTCACGATGGCAAGTTCGGCGACGTCGTATTCGGCATCGCGCACGACCTGCTTGAACAGGGCGTTGGCAACTTTCACCTCGACAAAATCGAAATCGACCAGATCCGAACGAATCGCGCCGCTCTTGAGCGCTGTAGTGTTCGGATAGTCGCCCAACATCGTGCGCAGCTTGAGCTTTGTTGCAGTCGCCATGAGCGTGCTTTCCTTGTCGTTTCTTTGTCACTTGGTCTTTGTCATTTGGCCAGAGCGGGATAGAGCGTGAGCGCGGTCTTGCCGAAAATCCAATCCTGATCCGACGTTTTGGCGAAGGAAAACGCCTCACGCGCGGCGCGCAGGATCTCCGGCAGCGTGCCTAGCGAATTCGGAAAATTCGAGCCCCAGGCAATCCGTGACGCGCCGAACGTATCGATGATCTTGCCGAAAAACGTTGCCGGCGTGCCTTGGCCCCAGTTCTTGGGCGTCACATTGACGGGCGTGATCTTCAGATAGACCTGCCGGTATTTGGCAAGATCGAGGAATTCGGCGGCGCCCCGATAGGGCGGCCCGTCCTCGAACGGCGCGCGCGCCAGGTGGTCGAGTATCATCGTGACCTTCGGAAAGCGATCCATGATCTTGCGCAGCAGCGGCAAGCCTTCCTGCCTCATCTGCATGCAGACCGGAATGTTCTTTGCCGAGGCATGCTCCCAGAATGGATAGGTCTTCGGATCGGCGAACCAGGTGGCCTGATCCGGCAGAGTCGATCCGGTGGTGAAGAGACGCATGCCGGCGCAGCCGCGGGCGAGCCAGTGATCGAATGTCTTGACCGCGTCGGGCGCCATGACGTCGATGGAATAGACCCCAGTAAATCGGGACGGAACGGCAGCGACTGCGTCCGCCACATAGCTGTTGTCATAGCCATAGGCGGTGGAGGAATGCACGATCGCCGCCTTGTCGACGCCGACATCGTCCATGGCCTTGAGCAAGGTTTGATACGTGGTCGGCCGCTCGCTCGACCAGGTGGATTGCGTGCCGCCAAGGGGAGCCAACGGATAGCGTTGGGTATCGGGCGAAACGATGTGCGGATGTATGTCGATGAGGGCATCTGCGTTCACTCGCGTTCGGAACTAGGGAAGACTTTCAAGGATCGAAAGCGCTTGTCCTCCGGCCTATCGCCGTGACCGCGCTTGAGTTCTTCCAGATCGGGCTTATCGCCTCGCTTTAGGTTTTTGAAAACACTGGCGCGCTCGGAGAGATTCGAACTCCCGACCCTCAGATTCGAAGTCTGATGCTCTATCCAGCTGAGCTACGAGCGCAAAGGTCTATCTTGCGGACACAATAGTGGCTTGGTTGCAAAAGTCACTGCACTGCGGCGCGTCGCTCACCCGTTCAATCAGCGACCTTATCGATTCGCCGGGCCGGCCGTGAAACGCCCGAAAATCGACAACGGAACTTTTGCGGAGTTCCGCGGTTATGCCCGGCCGTCTGGGGCAGTATTCCGCCCAAGCTGGGGAACGACGCCGCGCCGCATGCAGTTATCTCCGAGACCCAACGATGGACGGAGACCCCATCATGTCTGACTATCGCAACCCGAATTACGATTACCGCGGTCCGGAGGACCCCTTCCGGAGCGATCCTCAGCTCGATCCGAACGTGCGCGCCCCCAGCGCCGCATGGGGTTGGATCGCCGCCGCGGTGTTCCTGATCATCGTCTTGGCGGTTGCCTTCGGTTACGGGCATCGGCCGGGCCAGCTCGGCACCAACACGGCATCGAACGACATATCGCCTCCGGCGGTGACGCATATAGCCCCGCCGGCAACAACGATGCCGCCGCCGAGTACAGCTCCGGCGAGCGGAACTCCGACGCCGCCGGTGACCGGAGCGCCCAATACACCGCCGCAGCAAGGCGGCGCACATTAGCGTGTAGCGTAGTCGCCGCTTTGCGCAGAGACGGCCCCGGTCGAAGCCGGGGCCGTCATCGTATGCTCAGACAGCTTTAACGGTTTGCCGCAGTTGCAGTTCGGCGGACCATGCCCACGAATCGCGCGCCGATTTCATGGCCGAGCCGCCAAACCACCTGGTAATTGCATTCCTTGGCGAGATCTTCGCCCGTGAGGACGAGGACGAAGTGGTCGGGGACATCGAAACCCTCGACATGAAGCCGCACGCCGCTCGTCGAAATATCGGTGATCAGGCAATCGCGCGGCAGTGCGCCGTTGCCGAGCTGAAATCTTCGCCACGCGGTTGATGCGGCGCCGCTGCGCTCGACGCCGCTCGGTGCGATTTCCTGAAGTGATGAGCACACTCCAGTTTGCGGCCGCCGTTCCCTCAGGCAGCGCTGCCCAATGGGCAAATGCATAACAACGGCACCGTTGCCGGCCCGCTAGGCAATCTTGCGCCTTTTGTTCTGACTTGAGTAAAACCGCCAGTGTCGGCACGGAAGTGGCGCGGCGGGACATCGGGAGCGCCGAAACCGACCGCGCCGGGGCCACCAACAACGCCAAAGGTTGAGGCGCTATTCGAACGCCGGGTCGGTCGGCACGCGATAGCCGTTGGCGAGACGGTTGGTCTCGTTCGCCATGCCGACGACCGCCAAAAGCTCGCCGAACATCGCCTCGCTCAATGCCGGCCTTGCGCGCGGCCGCGCTGTGACTTGCGATGCAATAGCCGCAGCCGTTGGTGACGCTGACCGCGACATAGATCATTTCCTTGGTCAGCGCATCGAGCGCGCCGGGCGTCATGACCTCCTTGACGCTCGCCCAGGTGCGCGAAAGCGTCATCGGATCGTGCGCCAGATATTTCCAGAAATTGTTGACGTCTGCGACTTGCCGCGTGCGTTTGATGTCGTCGAACACGGCGCGAACCTCGGCGGAGGCGTCGCGATACTCGATCGGTGTGCGGGGCATGGCCTGACCTTTGGACATTATGCCCCGCCACTTTAGCGGCTCCGGTCACCGCGCGGAAAGCCGTCTGCCGCGCCGTTGCACGCAGCGCAGCGGATGCGGCGAATTTGAATTGATTTGATTGCCACTTGGTGGCGAGACGGCAAGCGGAATTCTACCGCACCACTGCATTGCGCAGATACGGCGGCCTCTCGCACCCATCCGGGTGAACCAAGGTCATCGCTGGCGACTTGAAACTGCGCCTCGCGCACAAACCGAGCGGCCACATTTTCGAATATTTGTCGGCCCGCCGCCGCCTGCACCGTCGCCCCGACCCATGTCGCCCCGGCCGCGGCGAAAATCGCCTTGCTGCAATTGAAATCGGCCCACCTCCTCGCCGCCGCATAAGCCACCGGCCGCGGATTGTCGCGCGCGCCCCGGCGAGTCACACTGCCGCCGGCAAACGGGGAGAACGCGCCATGCCAAAAACGCCGGATTATTTTGCCGGAAAAACCATCATCATCACCGGCGCCGCGAGCGGCATCGGCCGCGCCACGGCACTGATTTTTGCGCGCGAAGGGGCGAACGTGGTCTGCGCCGACATCAACGAGCAAGGCGCGCGCGATACCGCGGCTTTAGTCAACGGCAAGGGCAGTCAGGCGCTGGCCTTGAAAACCGACGTTACTTCGCGCGGCGAAGTCAACGACATGACGGCGCGCGCCATCGCCGCGTTCGGCAGCGTGCAGTTTCTTTTCAACTCGGCGGGCGCCGCGATCCGCCGCGCCAAATTTCTCGAGATCGACGACGCGTTGATGGAGAAAACCTTCGCGCTCAATGTCGACGGCACGCTTTACGCCATGCAGGCGGTGCTGCCGCATATGCTGAAAAACAAGCTCGGCGTCATCGTCAATATGGCGAGCATGGCGCACCGGCGCGGCGGCCCCGGCTCGTCGGTCCATTACGCCGCGGCGAAGGGCGCGGTGGTGTCGATGACCATGGGCGTGGCGCGCGAATTCGCCACCCAAGGCATCCGCGCTTTGTCGATCTCGCCCGGGCCGATCCAGACGCCGTTTCAGGACGCAGCCGGCTCCTCGCCCGAGCTGGTGCAGCGCTTCCTCGAAGACGTGCCGATGAAGCGCTTCGGCACACCGGAAGAAATCGGCGAACTCGCCCTGTTCATGTGCTCGGACGCCTGCCCGTTCATGACCGCCGACACCGTCTATGTGAACGGCGGCGGCGGCTGGCGCTAAATCCCGCGCGGCTTCCAGTTGACCAAGAACACGCCGGCGACGCAGACCACCATGCCGGCGAGCGACAGCGGCGCCAATCGCTCATCGAACAAGGCCCAGGCCAATAAAGCCGTCACCGGCGGCGTCAGATAAAACAGACTGACGACGCGCGTCGCCGCCGCGCGGCGAATGAGAAAATAGAGCAGCCATACCGCGCCAAACGACAACACCAGGACGAGCCAGGCGAGCGCGAACAGAAATTGCGGCGTCCACTCTACGACGCGGATCTCAAATGCCAACGCTCCGAGGCCGAACAGCAGCCCCGCCGCCGCATATTGGATGCACAAGGCCGGCCGCCAATCGATGCCGCCGCCGAAGCGCTTCTGATAAAGCGTGCCGATCGTGATGCCGATCAGCGCGACGGCGGCGGCGATCCAGGCGAGCGGCGTCGCGTCCCCGGTTTCGATCTTGGCTTGCAGGACCAGATAGACGCCGGCGAGCCCGAGCGCCAGACCCAGCCATTGCCGCGCCACCACGCGCTCGCCGAGCCAGCGATTGGCGATCGTCGAGGTCAGCACCGGCTGCAAGCTCACAGTCAGCGCGACCAACCCTGCCGACAACCCGTTCTCGATCGCGACAAAGACGCCGCCGAGATAAAGCCCATGCACCATCAACCCGGTCGCGGCGCTATGCATGAGGCCATTGGCGTGCGGCCATTTCGGCCGCGTCGCCGCGATGATGACCGCGAGCAGCACGACCACGATGATCATGCGCAGCGCCAAAAACGTCAGCGGCTCGGCATAACCGAGCCCCAATTTCGCGCCGATAAAGCCGGACGCCCACAACAGCACGAACACGCCCGGCGCCGAGAACACGGCGAAATCTTCCAACCTGCGCGGCATGGTTCGGTTCGGCTTGCGGGCGGTGAATCGTGACCGGAGGAGTAGCCTGAGCGCCGCGAACAGTCACCTCCCGGCGCGCCTGCGTGATCGTTATTGCGTTGCCGTTGAACACGCCGAGAATACCAAAGCCATCTTCTTACGCGCTCCGTTCCTCGACCAGGTTCAACAGATCGCGCGAGCGGGTCACGCCCGACGGCCAATTTTTGTCGAAATCGGCGATCAAAGGTTTCAGCACCTCGTCGCGCATCGCCGCCTTCAGCCTGGCCTCGTCGGCGAACTGATAGACGGCGTAGTGCACGCTCGCATCCGCGGTGCTCCAGAACCGCCAGCCCTTCTCGGCCTTGAAATCCTTGAGCGCGCGCGGCAGGTGGTCGGTCGAATACCAATGATCGAACTTTTGGCGCAGCGGCTCGGCCACCACCGCGCGCACCATGAAATAGGCTTTCGGCATGAGATTTCCTCCGTATTGTTGTCCGTTATCCTGAGGTGGCCGCGAAGCGGCCCTCGAAGGATGATCGGCCATCGCCCTTCGAGGCTCGTCATAGCGCGTCGAAGACGCGCGTAAACGCGCTGATGGCTCGCACCTCAGGGTGACGGCCTAACCTCACTCCCCCTTGATGCCCGCGGCCTTGATGATCGGCCACCATTTTTCGATCTCGGCCTCTTGGAAGGCGGCAAGCCCGACCGGCGTCTGCTCGCCGCGCGGGGCGATGTCGAGCCCGAGTTCGGCGAACCGCGCGCGCACCGTTGGATCGGCAAGCGCTTCCACCATCGCGTCGTTGAGCTTGGCGATCACGGCCTGCGGCGTGCCCTTGGGCGCGTAGAGGCCGAACCATCCCGATATGTAAAGCCCCGGCAGCCCGGATTCGGCGGCCGAGGGAATATCCGGCATCGAGGCCGAGCGTTGCGGCGCCAGTTCGGCCAAAGCCTTGACGGTGCCGGCGCGCACCTGCGGCAGCGCCACGGCGCCCTGCACCAAGAGCAGATCGACCTGCCCCGAGATCAGATCGGTCATCGCCGGGCCGGCGCCGCGATACGGCACGAACAAGACCTGCGTGCCGCTGAGTTTTTGCAGCAACAGGCCGCCGACCTGCGCCGAGGCATTCTGGTTGACGAACTTGGCATCGCCGGGATGCGCCTTCATCCAGGCGACCAGCGTCTTAAGATCGTTCGCCGGCAGATCTTTCTTGGCGACGAGCAGCATCGGATTGATCGACAACAGCCCGATCGGCGCGAAGTCGGTCTGCAGATCGTAAGTGATGTGGTAAATGATGGTGCCGACATGCGTGTCCCATTGGCCGATGTCGATGGTGTAGCCGTCGGGATTGGCGTGCGCGAGCTTGCCGACCGCGATCGAGCCGCCGGCGCCGCCGAGATTCTCGACGATCACCGGCTGGCCCAGCGCCTTGCCCATCTTGTCGGCGATGATGCGGCCGGCGACGTCGGTCGAGCCGCCCGGCGGAAATGGCACGATCAGCGTGATCGGGCGCGACGGATAGGTGTCGGCGCGCGCGGCGGCGACGGCCGCGAACAGCGCCAGCGCCGCGGCAATGGTCAGTTTTCGCATGAGGTCCTCCTGGCGCGGCATCTTACCCCATCTCCCCCGCTAATGGGGTCCCCCGTCGCGCAAGCGTGACGGGGTAGCCCTCGCGGGGACGGATGAGTTTCACCGCTCCCGCGCTGCATCTGCGCGCGAGTTCGCAGCCGACGATGTCAAACGGCCCACGCCTTCTCTTCGTCACTGCCGGGCTTGACCTGGTGGTCTATGCAGAGCTGCGGCTCCAGAATTCGCAGACAATCCCGAGAAGCGCAGTCACCGCATGGATTGCCGGATCGAGCCCGGCAATGACGAAGTAAGAAAGCAAAGGAAGCGGAACGCCGGCAGACGCATTTGTTTCATGATCCGCACCAGCGGGTGCGGCTCGCGCCACGGAGAAGGCGGCTTGCGCCGCCCCTCCGCTGTCGGGCGCGCTCGCCTGCCAGCGTTCCACCACGGCACTTGCGGCAGCGACCGAACGCCACCGCTCAGCTCCAGTTCACGCGCTTCCTGGGACGGAACTAGGTAGGAGCGGGCGTTATCCGCTCCCGGCCGTCCCAGTGCAGCGGGTTGCCCCGCAGACCGGTCGTAATGCCGGCCGGGCGTTTTGGCCCGGAGCCGCCCGGGAGCGGAGTGCAAATCCGCCCGCGGGAACCGCACTCGCCCCAACCTGCCGGCATGCCTCCGGCAAGCGTCCTTATCGGGCGAGATGATTCGTTCGGTATAGTATCCGATACGGTGACGTATGTCAACAGAGATGAGACGACGAGCTTACCGCTCCCTCGTCATTGCCGGACTTGATCAAGCAATTCATGCGGCGGTTCAGCATGGACCACCGGGTCAAGCCCGGCGGTGACGATTTGGGAATGTCATGCCCGCACTCGTTGCGGGCTGTGATCCGTCATCCTGAGGCGCACGCCCATAGCAGGCGCAGCCTGCGTAAACTTGGCTGCGATGGCGTGCCTCGAAGGATGCGGCCGAGGCAGCGACACGGCACGGGCCGTCGCCCTTCGAGGCTCGCCGATGTTATCGGCTCGCACCTCAGGGTGACGGGCAAAAATTTGCGTCACGCCCGCGCTTGGTGCGGCCATGACGGTGGTGGTAGCCCGCATGACGGCAGTGAAATGCCGGAATGATGATCGCGGATTTCCTGCAGCCGGTTTGCCCCGCTATTTGAAAGCGATCATATCGGTGCGGCTCAGCGTCGAAGCTCCAGCCTTCAAAGGCTCGTTCGCGGCATTCGAACTGTGCTGATGCAGGATTTGGTACTGCCCTATGGCAATTTCGTAATCTGTCGCGTCCAGGCTCGCATCGACGGGCACAACGACCGTATAACCCCGCAGCGTTGCTCCGACCGACGTATAGGTCACCGATCCGCTCACCTTCCAGCCGGCGAGAACAAGCGTCGTAATCCCTTTGGCCTTCAGTAGCGTGTCGAGATCGGTTTTGTAGAATCTGTCTTGCGCTTGACTTTCGATCTTGATGTCGCCGAGCGCGGGAAGAACTTCCGGCAACCACTTCGACATGGTTGGCGCTCTGGTCCCATACGCGATGGTAACACCAGCCTGCCTTGCCCGCGCCAGCAGTGCAGCGATAGCCGGCACCATTTTCCCCGTGCAGTTTGGCTGACGCGCGCAAATCGGATCGACGATGTCGAAGATAAGCAATGCCGTTTTCGCGGCGTTGAGCGCCACCGCAACCGGCTCCGGCGGTGGCGGCATTTGCAGTGTCAGCGGAGACTTGCTCATCGGTGACTTCCAGATTGCGGCATTTCATTCCCTGGGATGGTATTGGTTCGGTCCGAACAACGTCAACAGCCACAGGCCGGTCGTGACATAAGCGCCTCGTCATTGCCGGACACACACGGGTTCAGCCTTCGGCCGCCCCGAGTGCATGCTTGATCCGGCAATCCATGCGGCGGTTCAGCATGGACCACCGGGTCATAGGCGAGCGAAGCGACGCCGTTCTTCGAACGGCTATGCCCGGCCATGACAGGAGTGGTAGCCCGCATGAGCGCACCGATTTGCGGGAATTCCCGCCCCCAGATGTCGTTTCGTCGTGCTGGCTAGGCTTGTTTGCTTTGCGCAACGCGTCCTAGCACTACTTTGGCAGATTTACTCACGTCGCCGCTCGTTGCAAATCCATTTTCTGCAATGCGGGCATCGCTGCGGCTGTAGTCGAGCGATGAGTTCGAGGATAGCGTGGCGCACGGCTGGCAAGCTTGGTTGAGGCGGCGGGCCGTTGATTCTTTTTTTCCCGCCTCACTTTTTTGAGGCGACGATGCTGGAGGAAGGCGAATGCGAGCATCGTCATGAGGGCATGACGGTGAAGGCCCTGCCAGGATCGTCCCTCGAAGTGGTCGAGGCCGAGTTCCTCTTTCAGCTGCTGATGGGCCTGTTCACAAATCCATCGCCCCTTGATGGTGGCGGCCAAGGTGCGCAGATCGGTCGCGGCAGGCAGATTTGCGAGGTAGTATTTCTTCTCGCCAGAGGCGCGGTGTTCGCCGATAAGCCAGGCTTCGTCGCCCGGCAGATGTTGCTGGCCCTTGTCCCTGATCCGCTGCGGTGGTCCGTCGGCTGTGCGTACGCGGACGGCGGCAAAGCGGGCTTTGAGCTTGCCTTTCGTCCCGGTTCGCCAACTCACAGTTTGCCACTTGGCAGCGGCCAGCATGTCTTCGGCCGGTGCGGATAGAATATCTGGCACATACCGCCGTCGCGGGCGGCCCCGTTTGGCAACGGGCCAGATCAGCTGCACGCCGACAGGGTACACCTTGAGGTGACGAGGGATGCCGACCGCCCAGGCAAGATTGCGGGCCGTAAGTTCTTGGCGGAAAGGCGCGCTCAGCCCATAACCGGCATCCGCCAGCACACAGCCGAAGTGCACGCCGGCCGCCATCACGCGATCGATCTCAGCCAGGGCGATCTCTGGCTTCGTCCGCGCAGTCCGGCATTCGACCGGAACGCGCGCTCGCTTTAACCGCACCCGGTCGCCCGTCCAACTGTCGGGAAGAAAAAGGCGCAAGGCCAACATCACCGGCACTTCGCCTCGTGCGAGCGTCAGGGACACCAGCGTCTGGCAATTGGCAGTCTTGCCCAGCGCTGAAGCATATTGCGCAGCGACACCGACCGAGTGCTTACCCTTCTTCGGCACCGCGGTGTCGTCGATCACCAATACCGCATCGCTGCCGCCGACCAGCTGGTCGGCTTGAATGAGCAGTTCTGTCTCCAATGGTGCCGCATTCCAGACGCCAGCAGCAACAAAATGATGCAGCTGATCATAGTCGCCCGGCGCAAGCCGCTCTGCCATTGGTTGGATGCTCTTGCGTTCACCGGGCCCGATCAGCCCCGTCACGTAAAGCGGACACATCCGTCGCCGCGCTTTGTGATCCAAGCGATCCAGGAACGGCTTAAGCCAGCGTCCAAGCTCGTCTTCCCAATTCGACGTCGTGCCCACCATGGTCGGCCCCTCCAAAAGCCGACCGTCTATAAATCACTGAAAAACTGATTTGGGAATCCCGTGCCGCTAAAAATCTGCCAAAGTAGTGCTAGGCGTTAGTCTATCTGCGACCGAAACACCCACACCAACTCCTTTCGATGCGCAGACCTAGGCACAGTTATTTCGTTGACAAGGCCATTGAGGCTGTCATCAGCGCAATTGAAGTCTACAACAAACCCGGATTTCGATACCGCGAAGAAACATTCTCCATCTTGATGCTGAACGCCTGGGAACTGCTGCTCAAGGCACGCATCCTCAAAGAGAATAAAAACTCGTTGCGCAGCATTGAGGTGTGGGAGCGTAAGGCCACGAAAACCGGATTACCGAGCAAAAAACTTGCACCTAAAAGAAACCGAACCGGGAACATTATGACAATTGGGGTCAGTGCGGCCGCGATGATTGTTCGCGATTATGCAAAGGACAGAATAGACCAATATTGCGTCGAAAACATTCTCTTGCTGATGGAAATTCGAGACAACGCAATTCATTTTCACAGCGCGGATAAAGGCCTACGAAAACGAGTTCAAGAAATCGGCGCAGCTGCGCTCAGAAATTTCGTTTACGCCAGCAAGACATGGTTCGATCGTGACCTTGCAGCGTACGAGTTCGCTCTGATGCCGTTCGCTTTTGAATCCCCCACGGGAATTATCCAAACGGTTTTCGCGGAGGACGCGAAAGGAGCAGGTGCAAAGCTTCAAAAGCTATTTGCGGATGCCATGCGGGCTTTTCCCTTCGATGCAGCCAAGCCCTTTAATGTCAGCGTTGAGATAGAACTTCGTTTCATGCGAAAGGCTAGTGACGGGGCAATCGCAGTAGGGGTTGCCCCAGGCGATCCGAACGCCGTCCCGGTGACGATTACGGAAGAGGATTCACGAAGAGCCTTTCCTTGGACCTATACTGACCTAAGAAAGGCACTCCGGCGTCGCTACGAAGATTTTAAGGAAAACGATAAATTCCACAAAATTAGGAGACCTCTGGAACGAGATTCTCGTTTTTGCCACGTCCGACGTCTGGATCCGCAGAACGTAAAGACGCAGAAACAGAAGTTTTACAGTCCGAATATTGTCGCGATCTTTGACGAAAGTTACGCACTGAAGGCACCGGCCAAGTAGTTGCGCATTTAGCGGGGGCAAGAGCGGCACATAACTTCGCATAGCTCTCGCCGAGAATCACACCGGCAAATTATCGTGCTTCGTACCCCGGCGTCTCCACCGTCTTGCCGCACAGCATCGCCAGCGCGCGGCCAAGGTGCGGGCCGGTTGGCGTGCGGCATGATCATGTTGTCGATCGTGCCGCTTATTTCGCCCGCTGCCCCTTCAACATGCCGGCAATGCTGAGGTCCTCATCGATAGCCCGCCAATGTATGCCCAGCGGCATGATCTCGTAATCGGCCCGTTCCGCTGCCGATGCCTTATTCAAGCGCGGATACCATTCCAGCGGAGTTGCGATCTTGCGGCCGTCCGACAGCGTGACGACCAGCTCGCTCGCCGTGAACTCAACCGCGCGCGGTTTTAGGTCGCCAACTTCAAGCTCCAAAGTGCTCATGCCAAGCGCTCAACAAAAGATTACGATTCTGTCTCAGATGGCGAATGATATCGGTTATTTCATGGGCCGGGAACCCGCATTGATCGCAATCGTCATATCGTGAAGCCAGAATTGGCTTCGTTGCCTGCTGAGCGGACGTGAACGTGCGCGGGTTCTTCGCCCTCATTCGAATAAAAGAAGGCGCGATAGGGCCCCCAGCGCAGAATCGTCGGCACCGTTATCCCCTCACCCGCCCTCGCTTCGCTCAGGCGGCCCTCTCCCGCAAGGGGCGAGGGAAAATTCACACCGGCAAATTATCGTGCTTGCGCCCCGGCATCTCCACCGTCTTGCCGCGCAGCATGGCGAGCGCGCGGGCGATGCGCGGCCGCGTCGCGTGGGGCATGATGACGTCGTCGATATAGCCGCGCTCGGCGGCGATGAACGGCGACAGGAAGCGCTCCTCGTATTCGCGAGTGCGCTTGGCGATCTTTTCAGGGTCACCAATATCCGCGCGAAAGATGATCTCGACGGCGCCCTTCGCCCCCATCACCGCGATCTGCGCCGTCGGCCAGGCATAATTGACGTCGCCGCCGATGTGCTTTGACGCCATCACGTCATAGGCGCCGCCGAAGGCTTTCCGCGTAATCACGGTGACGAGCGGCACCGTGGCCTGCGAATAGGCGAACAGAAGTTTGGCGCCGTGCTTGATCAGGCCGCCATATTCCTGCGCGGTGCCCGGCAGAAACCCCGGCACGTCGACAAAGGTGACGATTGGGATATTGAAGGCATCGCAGAACCGCACGAAGCGCGCCGCCTTGCGGCTGGCGTCGCTATCGAGGACCCCGGCCAAAACCATCGGCTGGTTGGCGACGAAGCCCACGGTGCGGCCGGCGATCCGGCCGAAGCCGATGACGATGTTGCGCGCAAACGCCTCCGACAATTCGAAGACGTCGCCCTCGTCCACGACCTTCAGGATCAGTTCCTTGATGTCGTAAGGCTTGTTTGGATTGTCCGGCACCAGCGTATCGAGCGATTTTTCGGTGCGCTCGATGTCGTCGAAGCTCGGCCATTCCGGCACGCCAGACGACGAATTCGCCGGCAGGAAATCGATCAGCCGGCGCATCTGCAAGAGCGTTTCGACGTCGTTGTCGTAGGCGCCGTCGGCGATCGAGGATTTCGCCGCGTGCACCGACGCGCCGCCGAGCTCTTCGGCGGTGACGATCTCGTTGGTCACGGTTTTGACCACGTCGGGCCCGGTGACAAACATGTAGCTGGTGTCGCGCACCATGAAGATGAAATCGGTCATCGCCGGCGAATAGACGTCGCCGCCGGCGCACGGGCCCATGATTACTGAAATCTGCGGAATGACGCCCGAGGCGATGACGTTCCGCTTGAACACCTCGCCGTAGCCGCCGAGCGCGGCGACGCCTTCCTGGATGCGGGCGCCGCCGGCGTCGAACAGGCCGACGATCGGCGCGCGCGCGCGCATCGCCATGTCCTGGATTTTTATGATTTTCTGCGCGTGCGTCTCCGACAGCGAGCCGCCGAACACGGTGAAATCCTTGGCGAAGGCGAATATTGTGCGGCCGTTGACGGTGCCAAAGCCGGTGACCACGCCGTCGCCGGCGATGTGGCTTTTCTCCATGCCGAAATCGGTCGAGCGGTGCTCGACGAACATGTCGAGCTCCTCGAACGAGCCGCGGTCCATCAGAAGCTCGATGCGCTCGCGCGCGGTGAGTTTTCCCCGCTTGTGCTGCGCCTCGATGCGCACAGCGCCGCCGCCGGCCCGCGCATTGGCGCGCCGCCCTTCGAGTTTGTCGACGATGTCTTTCATGTTGCGTTACCGATCCCGGCGAGAACTTTTTGATGGAGCATGATCTTTTCGGAAAACCGGTTCCCACCCTCGGATCAAGTCCGAGGGCAGGCATTTTCCGGATCATGCTCAGCGGCCCCCGACCGGCCCAATTTGCTAGGGAAAAGGAATAGCAAGACTTGGGCCGAGCGTCATCTTTCACCTCCCGTACCGTCATCCTGAGGTGGCCGTGAAGCGACCCTCGAAGGATGCGGCCGAGGCGTTCGGACCCGTCGCCCTTCGAGGCTCGCTCCGCTCGCACCTCAGGGTGACGGGGTAAAATACCCTATCTCTTTGCCACCTCCTCCACCGCTTTGACGATGCCGGCATAGCCGGTGCAGCGGCAGAGATGGCCGGACAGCACGTCGCGGATTTCGTCTCCGCACGGGTGCGGATTGCGGGCGAGATAGTCCGTAAATGACATCAATATGCCCGGCGTGCAAAAGCCGCATTGCAAAGCGTGATTGGCCCGAAACGCCGCCTGCAGCGCATTGAGCGTGCCGTCGGCTGCGGCGAGCGATTCCACGGTTGTCACTTCGCGGCCTTCGGCCTGCACCGCGAGCGTGAGGCAGGAGCGGGTCGCGACGCCGTCGATCAGCACGGTGCAGGCGCCGCAAATGCCGTGCTCGCAGCCGACATGGGTGCCGGTGGCGCCAAGCCCCTGCCGAAGAAAATCGCACAAGAGCGTGCGCGACTCGGCGTCGGCGGCAAGCTTGCGGCCGTTGAGGATAAGCGCGATCCGCGCGCGCTCATTTTTGGTCACGCGGCGCATCACCTGGTCTCTCCCTTGGCCGCCGCGATGACCAGCGGCGCGAGATTGCGGAAGATATCGCGGCGCAGCGCGGCCGTCGCATGGAGGTCTTCGTAGCCTTCGAGTTCTTCCGCCCAGGCGGCGACCGCGCCTTTGGCGTCGCCGTTCATCACGCGCACCATCGGCCGGCCGGCCATGCCGCCCACGCCGAGCCGAACGGCCTTGTTGCGGCCGACGATTGCCGCCACCGCGACGATGGCGAAGTCGCCGTGGCGGCGCGCCGCTTCGCGGAAAGCGGCGCCCTGCCCCGCCGTCACCGGAAACCGCACCGCGGCGATCAATTCGTCCGCCGCGCGCGCGGTGGTCAGCATGCCTTGCTGGAAAGCGTCCGCCGCAAGCACGCGCTCGCCGCGTTGTTTTGAGCGCAGCACGATCTCGCCGCCAACGACTGCCAGCGCCAGCGGAATTTCCGAACTCGGATCGGCATGCGCGATCGAGCCGCACACCGTGCCTTTGTTGCGGGTCTGGAAATGGCCGACGAAAGGCAACGCCGCGGCGAGCAAAGGAAGCTTTTCGGCGAGCTTGGGCCACGCCATCAGCTCGTTCTGCGTCACTGCGGCGCCGATCTCGATCTTGTCGCCAAGGTCGCGGATGGCGTCGAGCTCGGCGACGCGGGAAATATCGATCAGCAGCGCCGGATCGATCAGCCGCAGATTGAGCATCGGGATGAGCGACTGGCCGCCGGCCAGAATGCGCGCGTCGTCGCCGTATTCGGCGAGCAGCGCCATCGCCTCCTTGGCCGTATCGGGCCGCGCGTAATCGAAGGGCCGCGGCTTCATTGCATGCCTTCGATCATCGCGTAAATCCGCCGCGGCGTCGCCGGCAGCACGATTTCGCTCACGCCGAGCGCGTCGGCGATGGCGTTGGCGATGCAGGCGGGCGTCGACATGCAATTGCCTTCGGCGAGGCCCTTGGCGCCGAGCGGGGTGAACGGCGACGGCGATTTATAATGAAGAATTTCGAGTTCGGGGATTTCGCTCACGGTCGGCACCAGATAATCGGCGAAGGTGCCGGAGAGAAACGCGCCCTCCTCGTTATAGGAAAACTCCTCGTACAGCGCCGCCGCGATGCCTTGCGCAAAGGCGCCGCGAATTTGCCCCTCGGCAATCATCGGATTCATGATGCGTCCGGCATCGTGCATCGACACATAGCGGTCGACCCGCACCTGATAGGTGATGGGATCGATTTCGATGCCGCACATATCGAAGATGAAGCCGTAAGTGAGCGAGGTGTTGATGCGGTCGTCGCTCGACGGCGGCTCGAGTTCGGCCGGCGCCCAGATGCCGGTCTCGCTCAACGCCGGCGCCATGTTTTCGGGCAGCAGCACCGGCGACCAATGCGAGGTGCCGGCGACGCGGCCGAACGGCAGCGCATTGTCGGGATTGGAGCGGCTTCTGATCTTCCCGCCGGCAAGCTCGACATCGTCGGGCAGCACATTGAGCTGCTTGGCGCCGATCGCTTTGAGCTTGTTGCGCATCTGCACCGCGGCCATGTGGGCGGCGACCGCGGTGCCGGAAGCAAAGCGGCTCGAATAGGTGCCGGCGGCGATCGACCACTGGTCTTTCGCCGTATCCATTTCGAGAACGACTTCGACATCGTCGGGCGCAAGGCCGAGCTCGTCGGCGACGATCTGCGCCAGCACCGTCTCGTGGCTCTGGCCCTGCACCGTGACGTCGGCGGTGACGGTCACCGCACCGAGCGGATCGACGTTCACCGTCGCCATCGACACCGCGCCGTTTTTCGGCCCGGATTTTTCGCGCGCAGCCGCCGTCATCAAAGTCGAAAGGTAACCCATATTCGACATTGCCGGCTCGACCACGGCGGCAAAGCCGATGCCGTATTTCCTGCCCGCCGCGCGCGCGGCGTCGCGCCGGCGTTGCAGTTCGGCAAGGCGCCCCTGCCCGATCGTCACCTCGACCGCGCGCAAATAATCGCCGGAATCGTAAAGCGCGCCAGCCGCCGCGCGGTACGGAAACTTTTTTGCCGGCACGAGATTCTTGCGGATCACGTCGAGCGGATCGAGTTTCAGCTCGACCGCGATGCGATGCATCAATCGCTCCAAGGCCAGATAAAGCTGAGGCCCGCCGAAACCGCGAATAAGACTCGCCGGCATTTTGTTGGTGAGCACGACCCGGTTGGTCACTGCCACGTGCGCGATATCGTAGGCGCCGGTCACCGCGCCCTGCATGCGGTAGAGCGGGCCGGGCATCGGCGCGCGCAAAAACGCGCCGTAATCTTCGAGCTGGTCGAGCTTCAGCGCCAGCACGCGGCCGTCATTGGCGACCGCCGCCTCGATTGCGGTGACGCGGTTCGGCCCGGAACTCGCGGCGACCAGATGCTCGATGCGGTCCTCGACCCATTTAACCGGCCGGCCGGTGATCTTCGCGGCGAGCGCCATGAGCACAACATAGGGAAACACCGAGAGTTTTATGCCGAAACTGCCGCCGGAATCCGGCGGGATGCGCAGCCGCATTTTCGAACCCGGCACCCCCAGCGCGCGCGCCATCACTGGATGCATGGAAAACGGGCCCTGGAAATTCGCCAGCACGTCGTAGCTACCTTCGGCCGGATTGTGCCGAGCGACGACGACGTAACATTCGATCGGCGTGAACGAGAGCCGGTGAAACGGCACGGTCATGGCGATACGGCGGTCGGCGCGCGCGAACGCCGCCTCGGGTTCGCCGTAGGAAAATTCGCGCACTGAAACTTCGTTGGTCTTGGCTTGCGGATGCAAGAGCGGCGCATCGCTGGCGCAGGCCGCCACCGGATCGATCACCGCGGCGAGCGGCTGGTACGCGACGTCAACCAGCTCGGCGGCGTCCTCGGCGATATAGCGGCTCTCGGCGACGACCAGCGCCACCGGCTCGCCGACATAGCGCACGCGCTCGACCGCCAGCGACCATTGCTGCACCGGCGTCTTGACCGCCGCCAGAAACGGTTCGGAGAGATTGCGCACGTCTTCGCCGGTGATGACGGCCCACACGCCGTCGTGCGCCAGCGCGCGGGCCGCGTCGATATGGAGGATCTCGGCATGGGCGTGCGGCGAGCGGATGACGTGGGCGTGCAAAGTGCCGACCGGGATCGGCAGATCGTCGGCATAGCGACCGCGGCCGGACAACAGCGCGGGGTCTTCCTTGCGCAGCATGGGCTTGCCGAGTTGTGCCGACATATTCAGCAGCAATCTCCCTATGCCCTTTCTCTACATCCCGGGCCGGATATTGTCAGCACGCGTAAAAGGCGCGCGGCGCTGGCGCGGCGCGGAGGGCTCAACTACAGTCCGTCATTCCGGATTGCCACGAAGTGGCAAGTCCGGAATCCATAATCACAGGTTAGCGAATATGGATTCCGGGCTCCTCGTTTCGCTCGGCCCCGGAATGACGAGGAGTGTTGATGGATCAACCTGTCAACGGGTCCGGCATCGGCCAACCGGTGCGCCGCCGCGAGGATTTACGGCTGGTCCGCGGCGCCGGCCGTTACACGGCGGACGAGAATTTGCCGGGCCAGGCTTACGCGGTGATGGTGCGCTCGCCGCATGCCCATGCGCGCATCCGCGCCATCGCCACTGACAAGGCCAAGGCGGCACCCGGCGTGCTCGCGGTGCTGACGGGCGCCGATTTTCTCGCCGACGGGCTCAAACCCGTCCCGCACAAGCCGTGGTCGCCGCATCCGGCGGAAACAAAGCTGTACAACAGCGACGGCAACCCGCCGTTCGAAGCGCCGCACTTCCCCTTGCCGACCGACAAAGCGCGCTTCGTCGGCGAAGCCGTGGCGATTGTTGTCGCCGAGACGGTCAACGCTGCGAAAGACGCCGCCGAGCAGATCGAGATCGATTACGAGGTTTTGCCCGCGGTGGTCGAGACCGTCGCGGCGGCGCGGCAGGATGCGCCACGCGTTCACGAGGGCGCGCGCTCCAATGTCTGCATCGACGGTGAGCTCGGCGACGCCGCGGCCACCGAGGCCGCGTTTGCGCGCGCCGCGCATGTGACGCGGTTCGAGACCTGGGTGCAGCGCGTCACCGGGGTGCCGATGGAGCCGCGCGCCGCGCTCGCCGACTACGACGCCGATACCGGTCGCTTGACCCTTTATGCCGGCAATGGCGGCGCGGTGCGGCTCAAGCACGATCTCGCCGCCATCCTCGCCATGCCGCCGGAAAAAGTCCGCGTGCTGATGGGCGACGTCGGCGGCAATTTCGGCACGCGCGGCATGATCTATCCCGAATTCGCGGCCGTCGCCTGGGCGGCGAAAAAGCTCAAGCGCCCGGTCAAATGGATCATCGAGCGCACCGAGTCGTTCTTGAGCGACTATCAGGGGCGCGACCTTGCGGTGGAAGCCGAGCTTGCGCTCGACGCCAAGGGCCGGTTTTTGGCGATGCGCGGCTCCAATCTGGGCAATCTCGGCGCCCACACCACCAATTTCGCCATGGTGCAGAAGGGCGTGCAGATGATGTCGAGCATCTATCGCATGCCGGCGGCGCATTTTCGCGCCCGCGCCACGCTGTCCAACACCTCGCCGACGCGGCCCTATCGCAGCGCCGGCCGGCCGGAAGTGATTTTCGTGATGGAGCGGCTGATCGATCTCGCGGCGCGCGATTTCGGCTTCGATCGCGTGGCGCTGCGTCGCAAGAACCTGGTGACGCAAAAGGAGCTGCCGTACAAAAATCCGTTCGGCGTCGAATACGACAATGGCGATTATATCGGCGGCATGGATCTGGCGCTGAAACTCGGCGACTGGGAAGGCTTCAAGAAGCGCCGCAAGGAAGCAAGAAAGCGCGGCAAATATCTTGGCATCGGAGTGGGCAATTACGTCGACATCTCGACCGGGGTGCCGCGCGAGAAAGCCGAAATCACGGTCAAGCCCGACAACACCGTCGAACTTGTCATCGGCATCGTGTCGCAGGGCCAAGGCCATGAGACGAGCTTTGCGCAGCTTGTCACCGAATGGCTCGGCGTGCCGATCGAATCGATCCGCTTCGTCGCCGGCGACACCGATCGCGTCAGCGTCGGCGGCGGCGCGCATTCCGGCCGCGGCATGCGGCTCGGCTCGATCGTGATCAAGAAATCCTCCGACGGCATCATCGAAAAAGGCCTGCGCATCGCCGAGCATCTTCTTGAAACGTCCGCCGCCGACATCGAATTCAAGAACGGCCAGTTTGCCGTGAAGGGCACCAACCACGCGGTCGGAATTTTTGAGGTGGCGCGTGCCGCGGCCGAGCGCGCCGACCTGCCGGAGGATTTACGCGGACCCTTGTACGCCGCCTGCGACGAGACTGTGCTTGATGCCAGCTACCCTTACGGCGCGCATGTCTGTGAAGTCGAGGTCGACGTCGACACCGGAAAGGTCACGCTGATCACTTACGTCGCGGTCGACGACGTCGGCCGCGCGGTGAATCCGCTGATCGTCCACGGCCAGGTCCACGGCGGCATCGCGCAGGGCGTCGGTCAGGCGCTGCTCGAACACGCCTATTACGATCCGGAGAGCGGGCAAATGCTGGCCGCTTCGTTCATGGACTACGCCATGCCGCGCGCCACCGATCTGGTGAACTACATAACGGAGATCAGCGAGGTGCCGTCGTCGACGCACCCGCTCGGCATCCGCCCGGCCGGCGAAGGCGGCACGGTGCCGGCGCTCGCCGTTATCATCAACGCGGTCGTCGATGCGCTGTGGGAGCTCGGCGTGCGCCACGTCGAAATGCCGGCGACGCCGAACCGGGTGTGGCAGGCGATCGAGGCCGCGCGCCGGGGCTAGATCGTCTTAATTGCTTGTGTCCGCGACGGACAGCACCTGCCTTATCCGATCGCGCACCGCCTGCCGCTCGGTTTCGCTCATGCCAGCGCGCAGCGTCGTCTCGTAGGCGATACGCGCCGGGCGCTCGAACACCATGAGCCGCGTGCCGAGCCACAGCGCCTCCTCGATCGAATGCGTGATGAAGATCGAGGTGGCTCCGGTCAGCCGCAACAATTCACGGAATTCCTCGCGCAAGGCGTTACCGGTATGCTCGTCGAGCGCGCTGAACGGCTCGTCGCACAGCAAAATATCGGGCTGGCCGGCGAATGCCCGCGCGATCGAGACCCGCTGGCGCATGCCGCCCGACAGCGCATGCGGATAATCGTTCCCATGGCCGGTTAGCCCGAGCCGCGCCAGCCACGACGCGGCCAGCTCCAGACGCTCCTGCTGCGGCATCTTGTTGAGCTCAAGCCCGAGCGCCACGTTGTCGATCGCGGTGCGCCACGGCATCAGCCGATCGTTCTGAAAGACAATGCCGATCTTGCCGCGAAACCAGGCGAAGTCGGCGTAAGGGTCGTGACCCTGCACCGTGACGCAGCCCTGCGACGGGCGAATGAGACCCGAGATAAGATTGAATGTCGTCGACTTGCCACAGCCGGTCTTGCCGAGAATGGCGACCAGCTCGCCGCGGCCAACCGCGAAGCTCAAATCGCGAATCGCTTCGTATGCCGGTCCGCCGTCGGTGCGCGGAAACGATTTGCTCACCCCTTCGAACAGAATTTCCGGTGGAGCAGTCACAATGCGTGCTCGGCGAAGGCGCGATAGCGCAGCGCGCGCGTTTCGATCAGCGTGATGATCCCCTGCACGATGAGCACGAAAAGCACCAGCACCAGCGTCCAGGCAATGGCGCCGGCCATGTCGAAGATTTGCTGCTGCTGCAGGAGTTCATAACCCACGCCGCCGGTCGCCCCGACCAGCTCGGCGACCACGACCACGCGCGATGCATTGCCCAGATTGACCTTCCATGCGGTCAGGATGCCGGGAAGCACCGTCGGCCAGATCAGCGTGCGCAGCAAATCGAGCCGCGTCGGACGGAACGCCAGCGTCATTTCGAAAAGGTCCTTCGACATGGCGCGATAGGCGTCGAGCACTTGGAACGCGAACGCCGGCAGCGTGGTCATCACCATGATGAAAAAGATGCGGAACTCGTTGCCGCGAAACCAGATGATGGCGATCACGACCCAGGACAGCGCGGGAATGCCCTGGTTGAAATTCAGCAGCGGATAGACGTAACGCTCGATCGCCGGCGAGCGCGCCATCGGTATGGCGAGCAACGTGCCGAACGCGAAAGCGCCGGCGAGGCCGGCGAGAATGCGGGCGCTGGTCGCGAATACGTCGAAGATGGAATTCCACGACGTGAAGATCGCCACCAGACGCGTCGCGATTTCCGGAACCGACGGAAACAGGAAATGCGGCACAAACAGCGACGCGATCTGCCAGACGACGGCGAGGCCGGCGAGCGCAATCACACTTTCATAGTGAAAGCGGTTGAGGGCAAATTTTCTTCCAGCCGCGCGCGGACGCGGCGCGGCGCCGTCTCCGAGCGTCATTACTCCATCTCGCCGGCATAGATCGAGGAGGCGGGCGGCATATCTTTGAACAGTCCGACGTCAATTCCGGCCCGGTAGGTGGCCTCGATCTCCTTCCTGATCTTGCCGGCCGGCTGGATGTCGAGCGCGAGCCGCGAGTTGTCGCGCATCAGGGCCGTCATCGCTTGCCGTTGGGCGTCATCCTTCAGCGTCGCGACCAGCGACGCCGCCGCCGCCGGATTTGCCGCCACCCAATCGGCGGCCTGCTTATAGGCGCGGTAGAGGCCCGGGATGAGATCGTGATGTGCATCGATCCATTCCTGGTGCGCCGCCACGCCGAGATAGGGAATCTGGCTGCCGCCGGTGAACGCATGCCAGACCTTTGCGATATTGAGATCGATCGCACGAATGTCCGGCATGACGGCTTTCACCAAGGTATAAGCCGGCTCCCATAATTGCACCGCGTCGGCTCGCTCGGCGACCGCATAGCCGACGAGGCCCGGCGGCGCGGTGTTGACCACTTGAAATGAATCGGGATTGACGCCTTGCTGCTTCGCCAGCCAGGCGAACATCGTGTAATTCGTGGTGCCCTTCGCCGCCGCCAGTTGTTTGCCCGCCAGATCGGCGAGCGTCTTGATGTTGGGCCGGCTCGTCACCACCGTGCCCCAATAATCGAACAGATTGAACAGATAGCTCGTCTTGATGCCGCGCGTGGCGCCCAGCCCGAGGATCATCACCGAGGCGCTGCCGCCGACCTGAAAGTCACCGGCGTTGAATTCCGTCGCATAGGCGTCCGGCGGTCTTTCTATGAAGGTGATGTCGATACCGTTGGCAATGTCGAACTTCTGCTGCTTAATGATCGAGGGAAAGACCGCGCCGAGCGACGGCGGATTGAACACGACGATGGTGACCGGCGCCGGAGCGGCGGCGCGCGCTTGCGGCGGACCGGCACAGGCAACGATCGAAGTCGCCAGCGCGATGACTGTGGCAAATCTCCGCATGATCCCTCCCCGAACTCACAAGAAATTCTTCGAAACTACGTTCGCTTACAATTCGCGCGGCATGGTGCTAGATAATTTCAAGTCATTCAAGCCGCGCGCGAAAGTCGATCTGCTTCGCCCAACAGGAACCGACCGTGCAACCTGACGAGCTGCGCAGCCGCGATTTTCAAAGGATCCTGGTGATCAAGCTGTCAGCCATGGGCGATGTCGTACAGACGTTTCCCCTGTTGAGCAAGTTGCGGCGGCGCTATCCCAAAGCGCGGATCGATTGGCTGGTGACGCCGGCTTTGTCCGATCTGTTGCGTGACAATCCGGCGATCACCAATGTCGTTGAATTTGCGCGCGACGAATGGGCGAAGCCGTGGCGATTAGCGCCGTTCGTGAGCGCGGCGCGGCTCATCGCCACCTTGCGTGCCACAGAATATGAGCTCGTGATCGATCTGCAAGGGCAGTTGCGGAGCGCAGTCTTTGCTTTTGCCTGCGGCGCGCCGGTGCGCATCGGCTTCGACAAGCCGCGCGCGGACCGATGGACCGCGCTGTCGCGCAAGATTCCCGACGAAGCCAAAAAGCATGCCTGGCAAGGCGCGCGCGAAGGCAGCTTCCTCGCCTACACTCATTATATTCCGCTGCCGACGCTCGACCGGCATCCGGTGGAGCGCTATCTCGGCGTGGCGCCGCTGCTCGGCCTCGACGACGGCGCGCCGAATTTCTCATTTCCGATCCCGCAGGAAGCCATCACCCGCATCGATGCCTTGCTGGATTACTACGATATCGGCAAAGCCCGCCTCGCCGTTGTCGCACCCGGCACCAACTGGCAAACCAAGCAATGGCGCAGCGACGGTTTCGCCGAAGTGGCGCGGCACACGCTGCAAAAGGGCTTTGCAGTTGCGCTGGTCGGATCGGACGGCGAGCGCGCGGTTTGCGAGGAGGTGGCGCGGCTCGCGCCGGGCACAGTCAACCTTGCCGGCGAAACCACGCTGCCTGAGCTTGCGGCGCTCCTGCACCGCGCCGCGCTCTGCGTCAGCAACGATTCCGGCCCGATGCATCTTGCGGCGGCGCTCGATCGCGCGGTGGTCGGCATTTTCGGGCCGACCGATCAGGTCTGGGCGGGACCCTACCGCCGCGGCGACGCGGTGCTGCGCGTGGAGCTGCCGTGCTCGCCGTGCTACCTGCGCCGCTTGAGCGAATGTCCGAACGGCCACTCCTGCATGAAGGACTTGAGCGCAGCCGTGGTGATCGAGCGCGTGGACGGCATTCTTGCCAAGCTGCCGAACCGCGGCAAACCCGCGCCACCGCGGCCGACCGCGCGATAAATTATGAGCGCACGGTTTTGGGGACCTCTACGCGGGGTCCGCTTTCGGGGGGAAAGCCGGACATTCCAGTTTGACAACGCCGCAGCAGCTAACGACCCCGTAGCTGCCATTTCGACTGTGGAGTAATCTCCTAGTCCCCTGAGGATTTGGCTGGGTTTGCGCGATGAAGGCGTGCGCATGAATATTCTTCTCAGCTTATCGCCGTTCATCGTCTTCTTCGTATTGATGCGACTTGTCTCGCCGCTCGCGGGCCTTGCCGCTGCCTTCGCGGTCTCGTTGCTGTTGGGCTTTTACCAATGGTGGCGCGGCGAACAGGTAAAGGTCCTCGAAGTAGGCAGCCTGCTTCTGTTCGGACTGCTCTTGCTATACACACTGATAGCAACGCCGCATTGGTCGGTGGCGACGGTACGGCTTGCGGTCGACGGCGGCCTCTTTACGATTGTGCTGGTGTCACTCGCGATCGGCACGCCCTTCACCTTGCAATTCGCGCGCGAGCGCGTGCCAAAGGAGTACTGGGCTTCGCCGCTCTTCCTCGCAACCAACCAGCGCATCACAGGTGTCTGGGCGGCGGCCTTTGCGTTGATGACCATCGCCGACGCAGCAGCGGAATATGTCGAAGCGATTCCGCTTTGGATCGACATCGCGGCAACGATCGGTGCATTCGTCGCGGCCGTATGGTTCACCCAATGGTATCCGGCGGTGGTGCGCCGCCGCGTCGAGAGCGTCGGCGCCACTGGTGCGTGACGCAAAAAGCAGCTGGCCGCGCGGTTGTCAGCGAGATTGAGGGGCACAGGTCAAATCGGCCGAGCAGCAGGGCCGATTGATGCCGCATCGAGTGCGGGATCTTTTGATGCGGCAGCGGACCCAGCTGATCAATGCGTTGCGGGCGCATATGGCTGAGCTCGGCATTGCGGCTGCGCAAGGGCGTGAAGGGATTAAAGAGCTTCTGAAGATTATTGCGAGCGAGGAGGACGCGCGCTTGCCGGTCGATGCTCACGTCAGTCTCACCGTATTGGCGGCTGGGCTTCAAGCGGTGCAGACACTGATTGGATCGGTCGAGAAACGGATCATGGCACGGCATCGTTCAAACGAGGCAAGCCAGCGGCTCGAGACAATCCCCGGGATCGGCATTGTGGGCGCGACCGCGATCGCCGCGACGGTTACGGACCCCAAGGCATTCCGATCGGGTCGTGACTTTGCGGCCTGGACGGGCTCGTGCCACGCGAAGACTCGACCGGCGGCAAGCACAAGCTCGGGCCGATCTCGAAACGGGGGGATCGCTATTTGCGGCGCATTCTGGTGGTCGGAGCCCATGCGGTGTTGAAGCAGGCGCGCCAGCGACCAGAGAAATATCCGTTGCTCGCACAGCTTCTCGCCCGCAAACCGTTCAAGGTGGTCGCGGTGGCACTTGCCAACAAGATGGCGCGCATCGCCTGGGCGTTGCTGGCCAGGGGTGGCACCTATCGGGCGCCTGCGCTTACGGCAGCGGCCTAATAAGAAGTCGGGCGATGGCAGGATGAAGTTGCGTCTGTGCGTACACGAACTGCAGGGGTGATGACGACATTGATGCGAAACGGTCGAGACCGTCGATCGGACAACCCGTCTGGGCCACCGCGCGGATAGAGCGCGTGCTTTTGTTTGGGACCGATCAGCGGATCATATCAGGGCCAGCAGCCACATCGGCTGCATCGCGATGCAGGCAAGCGCCTTCACGCGAAAACAGGCCGTATACATGGCTGCACCCGAACGCTTCGCTAAACGTCAGATTCCTCTTGCACCGCGGGCGCCGTCCATACATGGCCCGACGCATCACTTCGTGCGACGCAGCGATATGTCTGATGTTGGGTGAACACCGGAAAGAGCTGCCGCACGCTTTGACGTGCATGACCCCCATAGCGGACGTCCTTACCGTGGAATATTCTCATTGTTCTCGTCGAGCAGGATATTTCGATGGCGACCGATCCTATCGATTTCTGGTTTACCATGGGCAGCACGTACACCTATCTAAGCGTGATGCGCATTGGCGGATTGGAACAATCCAGCGGCATCCGATTCCGATGGCGACCGTTCCACCTGCTCGTCATCCTTCAGGAAATGAAGCACGTTCCTTTCGCGGACAAACCAGCGAAGTCTGCATATATGTGGCGCGATATCGAACGACGAGCAGCGATGTATGGCCTGCCCGTCTCGTTACCTGTGCCGTATCCCGCCAAACAGTCGATCATGGCGAACCTCGTGGCGACCGTGGGCATGCGCCAGGGGTGGGGCGTCGATTTTGTCCGTGCCGCCTATCGTCGGTGGTTTCAACTTGGGCAGGAAACCGGGAGCGAGCCTAATGTGTCGGAAAGCTTGCGTGACATCGGTCAAGAGCCACAGTCAGTGCTCGCATTAGCGAATGTGCCCGACGTAACAGCTGCTTTAATGGAGGAAACAGACGTCGCTAAAAAGCTTGGCATATTCGGTTCCCCGACGTTCATAGTAGGACACGAGCTTTTTTGGGGCGATGATCGTCTCGAGGACGCGATCGGTTGGTACAGACAGGGCCGCCTGAGGTCTTCGGCGCATAGGTCGTCTGCTGCGACGGCATGGGATATCCCGGAGCCGGATAGTCTCGGCGGATAATACGCATGCTGTCGAGACCCCTTTCCTAGCTCCCGGATAGCACGATACTTGTCGCCGAAATCAACAACGAAATTGTGGGGTTCATTACACTGCCGGCTCGACAAGCAAATCAAAACGCCGATAAGGCGAAAACGACGTTACGTTGAAATCGATAATATGGCTGTTGATCCCGTCTATCTCCATCGCGGGATTGGGCGCTCTGCCGAAGCGGCCAACGTCACCGCGGCCTTCTATTCTGGCTTGCGGAAGGCACGGTGACTTATCCATGCGGTTCTGATCGGCAAGGGATGGTGGCTCTCCAAATGAGCCGGAATATTCATGGGGGGTGAAAGACGTCGATCGCTTTCGGGGAGTAAAGCGGACCTGACCAATATCTGCCGAGCCACCTCAACTAATGAGGAGGTGTCCTAATGCCAATACGGCGGATAGCCCGACGCTTTTTCCTGCGCGGCGAGGAGCCGCAGCATGGCCGGCCATTCCAGCACGCCATAGGGCCGCCGCGTGCCGGGCCGATAGAGATGCGCGGTGTGGGCGAGCACGTTCTCGCCCGGCATGGTCAGCTCGGTGCGCGCCGCCATGGCGTCAACCTGGGAGCGGCACGACAGTTCGAGCTGGTACATCGTATTGAACGCCTGCTGGATGGTCAGCCCGCAGGTGAGGAGGCCGTGATTGCGCATGACGAGTGCGTCGTGCGGCCCGAGATCGGCCACGATGCGCGCACGCTCGTCGGTGTCGATCGCCGGTCCCTCGTAGTCGTGGTAGCCGATATGGCCGACGAAGCGGATCGAGGTCTGCGACAGCGGCAGCAAGCCGCATGTCATCGCCGCGACCGCCATGCCGGCGCGGGTATGCGTATGCAAGACGCAGGCGACGTCCGGCCGCGCCTTGTGGATGGCGCCGTGGATCACATAGCCGGAGACGTTGAGACTGTAGTCGGTATCGGGCTTGGCGATAATATTGCCCTCGACGTCGATCTTGACCAGACTGGACGCCGTGATCTCCTTGTAAAGGAGGCCATAGAGATTGATGAGGAGGTGCTCGGTGCCGGGAATGCGCGCCGTGATATGATTATAGATGAGGTCGGTCATCTCATAGGCGTCGACCAGCCGGTAGCAGGCGGCGAGATCGAGCCGCGTCTGCCACTCCTGCGCCGACACCTCGTTGCGAATCGACTTGAAGTCGGTCGAATAATTCACGTCCGTCTCTCCCTTTCCCTCAAAGATAGCGCGCGGGACGGCCCATGTCAGTCGATAAGTCAGTCGATAAGTCAGATGGCAAAAGGCGATGAACGCGCCCGGCGATATCCTGCGTAACCATGTGAAGGAGAAGCTCGCCCGCGGCGAGGTGGTGGCCTCGATGACGGTGCGGCTCGTCCGCGGCATCGAGATCGCCCGCATCGCCAAAACGGCCGGCTTCGACAGTCTTTATGTGGACATGGAGCATGCGAGTTTTTCGCTGGAAACCACCGGGCAGATCTGCATCGCCGCGCTGGAAGCCGGCATCACGCCGTTCGTGCGCGTGCCGGGCGTCGCCGAGGTGCAGCGCGTACTCGACGCCGGGGCGCTCGGCATCATCGCGCCGCATGTCCGCTCGGCCGCCGAGGCGCGCGACTATGTCCGCGCGGCGAAATTCCCGCCGCTCGGCGAGCGCTCCGCCGCCGGTCCCCTGCCCCATTTCCACTACCGCACATTTCCGGTCGCCGAAGCCGACGCCGCGCTCAACGCCGCAACGACGGTGATGGTGCAGTTCGAGAGCGACGAAGCGATCGCCAAAGCCGACGAGATCGCCGCCGTCGAAGGCGTCGACATGGTGATGATCGGCTCGAACGATTTGCTTGCCGACTGGGGGCTGACCGGCCAATACGAAGACGCGCGGCTGCGCGATGCCTACGCCAAGACCATTGCCACCTGCCGCAAGTACGGCAAGCATGTCGGCGTCGGCGGGCTCGCCTCGCGCCCACAGATCGCCGCCGAATTTGTGCGGATGGGCGCGCGCTATGTCTCGACCGGCACCGATCTCGGCTTTCTGTTCGCCGCCTGCACGGCGAAGGCGAAAGAGGTGCGGGAGATCAGCGCTTAGCAGGAGAGTAGCAAGAGAATCGTCTCTCTCCGCTGTGGGCATGGCAATCGTCTTTGGATCTTCCTTCCCCTTGGCCAGCGGCTGAGACGGACAAGGGGCTAGTCAGGCTGCGGCAATAATTGCCGCGCATAGCCGACCGCGTCCCTGGAGAAGGCCCAGTAATCGGTATAGGCTTTTGTGCAGAGCCGCCGCTGGGGCCAGCATTGACAATTAGAAAATGACACCGACGGAATCGCGGGCACTCTCCGGAACGGCATGCAAAACATTGGGGGTAGCGCCATGAGACTTACCACCAGACTTCCCCGCCGCAAGTTCCTACAGCTCGCAGCCGGCGCCGCCGCGCTGCCCATGCTGTCACGCCGCGCGCTGGCGCTGGACTACCCGACCCGGCCAGTCAAGATTTTGGTCGGCTTTCCCGCTGGCGGCGCCGTCGACGTGGTCGCCCGCCTGATCGGCGATTGGCTGTCGCGGCGCCTCAACGGCCAGTTTTTGGTCGAGAACCGGCCCGGCGCCGCCAACAACATCGCGACCGAAGATATGATCCGGTCGCCGGCCGATGGCTATACGCTCCTTCTCACCAATCCGACCAACGTCATCAACGCGACGTTCTACGCGCATCTCAACTACAACTTCCTGCACGACAGCGACGCGGTCGCCGGCATCATGCGGGTACCCAACGTGCTGGTAGTGGGCGCGGCGGTGCCCGTGCACACCGTTCCCGAATTCATCGCCTACGCCAAGGCCAATGCCGGCAAAATCTATTACGCCTCGCCGGGCAACGGCACCTCGCCGCACATGTCGATGGAAATGTTCAAGCTGATGGCGCAAATCCCGCTGAACAACATCACCTATCGCGGCATGAACGGCGGCGCCTATGCCGATCTCCTGGGCGGCCGGGTGCAGGCGGCGTTTGACAATTTGCCGGGCGCGATCGGCTATATCCGCAACGGCCAATTCCGCGCCCTCGGCGTCACCACCACGGTGCGCTCGGAGGCACTGCCGGACGCGCCGTGCATTTCCGACTTTCTCCCCGGCTACGAGGTCAGCGCGTTTTACGGGCTCAATGCGCCGAAGGGCACGCCGCCGGAAGCGATCGGAGACTTGAACAAGGCGGTCAACGACGCGCTCGCCGATCCCGACATGAAAAAGAAGTTCGCCGATCTCGGCGGCATGATGCTCGGCGGCCCGCCTGCCGCATTCGACAAGTTCCTGATCGCCGAAACCGACAAATGGGCCAAGGTGATCCACGAGGCCAACCTGAAGCTGATGGAGTAGTTTGACGGGGGACATGGGCGCACAGCGGTCATGGATGCCGCGATAAACCATTTCACCTATCGCTCCGACCCGGTACGCATCGTCTTTGGCGCTGGCGCGGTCGCAGCGCTGCCGGCCGAGGCCGACCTCCACAATATGTCGCGGGTCGTCGTGTTGTGCTCGAAATCGCGGATCGATTTGGCGCGCCGCGTCACGGCCCCGATTGCCGATCGCTGCGCCGGCATCTGCGACGCGTCGGAGCCGAACATGCCGCCCGAGGCGTTCGAGCGCGTGCTTGCCGATCTCAAGCGGCACAGCGCCGATGGCTTCATCGTGATCGGCGGCGGCTCGCCGATCGGGCTTGCCAAAGCCGCGGCGGCAACCACCGGACTTCGTTACATCGCCGTGGTCACCACTTATTCCGGCTCGGAAATGGCGGCGCGCTGGCGCATCGGCATTGCCGACAAACGCCTCTCCGGCGAGGGTGCGGCGGCACTGCCCGCGACCGCCATTTACGATCCCGAACTGACGCTCGATCTGCCGGCGCGGGTGTCGGCGGCGAGCGGCATGAACGCCATGGCGCACGCGGTGGAGAGTCTTTACGGCCTAGACACCAATCCGGTGGTGCAAACCATGGCCGAGGAAGCCATTCGGCTCATCGGCGCGAGTCTGCCGCTCATCGTGCAAAACCCGCGCGATCTTGCCGCGCGGACCGACGTCTTCTACGGCGCCTGGCTCGCCGCCAATTTCCGCGCCGAGGTCGGGCTCGAACACGCCATCGCGCAACGGGTGCGGCAATGGTTCGATCTCGACCACGCGCATACCCATGCGATCGCCACCCCCTACGCGATCGGGTTTAATGCCGATGCCGCACCCGATGCCATGGCGCGCATTAAGCGCGCGCTTGGCGCTCCCGATGCGGCGCGCGGCCTCTACGATCTCAATGTGCGGCTCGGCCTGCCGACCGGTTTAAAGAACCTCGGCCTGCGCGAGAACGATATCGGCAAAGCCGTCGACGTGGTCGCCGCGGTCAAGATCGAACACCCGAAACCGGTGACCAAGGCCGACCTTTTGAACATCATCGCGCAAGCCTACGCCGGCGAGCCGCCGCGATTTTCGTAGGCTGGGCTGAGCGGCAGCGGAACCCGGCAGCAACGGAAACTCCGCCCCGGCTGTCGCTTCGCTCGATCCGGGGTACAGTCCTAACCATGAAACCAGCAACCGCCGGCTCCGGAATGAAATGGGTCGGCCGCGCCATCCGGCGGTTGGAGGATCCGGCGCTGGTGACCGGGCGCGGGCGCTTCACCGGCGATCTTGCCGCAGCGCTTCATGTGCGCTTCGTTCGTAGTCCGATCGCCTCCGGCCGCATTGTGCGGATCGCCGCGCCACACGGCGCGAAGCTCCTAACCGCCGCGGAGCTTGCCGGAGTGCGTACGATTTGCCCGATGCTGCACAAGTTCGACTACCGGCCGATCGAGCAGCCCGTCTTGGCGAAAGACGTCGTGCGCTTTGTCGGCGAGCCGCTCGCCGCGGCCTATGCGGCGAGCGCGGCCGAAGCCGAAGACATCGCGGACCGCGTCGAGCTCGAGATTGCCGAATTGCCGGCGGTGGCCGACGCGCGCGACGCGCTTTCGCCGGATGCGCCGCGCGTTCATGAGGCCGGCAATGTCGTGGTAGACGGCCGGATCAAGACCGCCGATTTCGACGCGACTTTGGCCAAGGCGCACCGCCGCATTCGCTTGAAGGTACGCTCGCGCCGCCAGAACGCGACGCCGCTCGAAGCGCGCGCCGCGCACGCGGCATTCGATCCGGCGAGCGGCCGCACCACGCTCACTTGCGCCACGCAGATGCCGCATCTGACGCGCACGGCCATCGCCGATGTTCTCGATTTTCCGGAATCCGACCTGCGCGTGATCGCGCCCGACGTCGGCGGCGGCTTCGGCCAGAAAATGTCGCTGACGGCCGAATATGTCGTGCTCGTCGTTCTGGCGCGGCGGTTGCAAACGAGCGTCGCCTGGACCGAGGACCGGCGCGAAAATCTCATCGCCGCGTTCCACAGCCGCGATCAGCATGTTGAACTCGAAGGCGCCTTCGACGATAACGGCAAGCTCATTTCGTTGTCGGCGGACGTCATCGCCAATATCGGCGCCTATTCGTGTTTTCCGACGACCTGCGGCGTCGAGCCGTTGATGGCTCTTGCCGAAATACCGGGCCCTTACGACCTGCGCGCCTATTCCTGCCGCGCGCGCGGCGTGGCGACGCATACCTGCACCATGGCGCCGTATCGCGGCGTGTCGCGTCCGGTCATTACCTTTGCCATCGAGCGGCTGATGGACAAGGCCGCGGCCGCCTTCGAACTAAGTCCGGTCGAGATCCGCCGCCGCAATCTGATCGCGCGTTTTCCCTACACCTCGGCGACCGGGCTGGTGTTCGACGAGGGCAGCTATCGCGAGACCCTCGACAAGGCAGCGGCGCATGTCGACTTGGCATCGTTTCGCAGCCGGCAAAGCGAGGCGCGTGGGCGCGGGCGCTATCTCGGCATCGGCTTTGCGACTTTTTCCGAGCGCACCGGCTACGGCAGCCCCGCTTTTGCCGTACGCGGCATGGAGATCACGCCCGGATGGGAAACCGTCGAACTGGCGATGGATCCGTCCGGCCGCGTCGAAGCGCGCATCGGCGCGAGCCCCCATGGCCAAGGATTGCGCACCACGCTCGCTCAGCTTGTCGCCGATCAGCTCGGCGTCACGCCGGCCGACGTGCGCGTCGTTGCCGGCGATACCGATCGCACGCCCTATGGCTGGGGCACGTTCGCCAGCCGGTCGCTGGTGATTTCCGGCGGCGCAACGATGCTTGCGACACAAAAGATTTGCGAAAAGCTTCTCATGATCGCCAGCCATGTCCTGGAAGCGGCAACCGACGACATCGTGCTGGAAAATGGCAGCGCCAAAGTATCGGGCACCGATCGCATGGTATCGATCGCGGCGCTGGCGCGCGCCGCCTATCACCAGGCGCACCGTTTCGAGAACCTCACGCCGGGATTAAGCGCGAGCGCGCATTACGATCCGCCAGGCACCTTCTCCAACGCCTGCCACGTGGCGATGGTGGACGTGGATGTGGAAACCGGGCGGGTGAGACTCGAGAAATTTCTTGCGGTGGAAGATGCCGGCCGCATCATCAATCCGCGCATTGCCGACGGCCAAGTGCATGGCGGCATCGCCCAGGGCATCGGCAACGCGCTGTTCGAGGAAATCGTCTATGACGGCCTCGGCAACATTGCGACCGCCACGCTCGCCGACTATCTGCCGCCGACGAGTTGCGAGGTTCCGCCGATCGAATTGCACCATATCGAAACGCCGGCCGCGTCCTCGATTACTGGGGCTAAGGGCCTCGGCGAAGGCGGCGCGATCGGCGCGCCGGCTGCGATCCTCAATGCCGTCAACGACGCGCTTGCGCCTTTTCACGTGTCGATCGACGAAATCCCGGCGACGCCGCAGCGCATCCGATCGGCGCTGCGCGCCGCAAGACCAGCACCGTGCTGATGCCAAGGCAAAACCGGCTGGATCGGCGGAAAATGACCCCCTCTCGGACATGCACCGAACACGGGACAGCAGGATAAAATAAATCCGCCGATCGGAGTACGTGTCGTCCGACAGCACCGCTCCGAGGGCAACTCTCACAGGAGTGGCTTTCAGGCTCACGGCATTTCGGCAAGAGCGTATAAGACCAAATCCCGAAAGGTGCGCAGTGTCCTGGAAAGCGTATTGAATTTCAGCGCACCGGAAAACTGACCTTACCGCGCAGGATGACCGCGCGGTACGCGATGCTCACCGGAATTAAAAAAAAGCGCTATCGCGCCATTGCACGTCCAGCGACAGCGCTGCTGGAGGGATTTACAAACGACCTCACGGCGCCGGGCCGATCACTCAGCACGACGCTCAACAGCGAGCTATGCACTTCGAGTTTGCCGTTGTAAGCAATGAACCCCAAATTGCGAAATTTGTTCATGAAAAAATTCACGCGGGACCGGGTTGAACTGATCATTTCCGCCAGCACCTCCTGATTGGTGCTTGATATAATTGGCTCCGGGCGACCTTCCTTGCCAAAATTGGCCAGCAACAACAGGACGCGGGCCAGCCGCTTTTCTGTTGAGTTGAAAAGTTGATCAATCAGGTCTTCTTCCACTCGGGCGCTTCTTGCCAAAATATGCGAAATAAACATTTTCGAGAACGCGGGCTCGCCTTGAAGAATCCGCGTCATTTCGATCTTGTCGACTTGCATAACCTCGCAGTCCGTCATTGCAGCCGCCGTCGATAATCGCTGCAATTGTCCGATCAAGCATCCCTCGCCGAAGAACTCGTCGGCGGACCTCGGGTACTTCGACTGGCGAGTGACAGGGAGAGAAACCCCTGCATTGGCGAGAATGAACGCAGCGCGAGCGTGCGTCTGTCCTTTTTTGTACACATCGTGTGCCGAATTGGACATGCTGGGTATATTGTTGCACACGCGGCACGCTGCACAGCCCCAAAAGGGGATGACTCAGCCGGCCGCCCGTAAATACCACGTCTCAATGTGAATGTGTGGTTGCTCATTCGATGTCGCCTCATGGCCATTCGCGTCGTTTTGCGGCAACGCGGCGCTTCGATCGCTGCCGGTGCGAAGCGGACATTGAGCCGGATTTATGAGTACACGGCCTACTGACCATGCTCGCGCGCGGACGCGATCGCCAGATAAAGATAGCCGCCAAGCAGCAGCATCTCGACGAACACCACGAATATGCTGCCGCCATAGACCTGCGGAAAAAACACTTCGACCGCCGCCATCGACACAACCGAGGTGAGCCAGATCACCGCTCCCCAGGGTGCCGCAAGCCAAAGCCCGACCGCCGCCACCAGATCGAGCACGGCGAAGAACACCGTGGAGGTCTGCCAGGCGATGGTATGGGTTTGAAAGCCGCCATCGGCGCCGGCGCCGATGCCGCAGACCTCGCCCCAGTGATAGAGCCCCTTCATCAGCGACACCACGGCCATGATGCGGAGGAACAGGACCAGATACTCGGTCCAGGTTCCGCGGTCGCTGCGCTTGGTGACCCGCACCGGCTCCAGGAGGTCGCTCGGCCGGGTCGGTCGCCGCTGCGATTGATCGCTCATGACATCCCCGAAACACCGCGGGCGCAGAGGCCATCCGGCATGCCGGTAGCGCGCCCGCGCGCCCCAAGCGTTAGAGGGGCCACAAAGGCCCGTCAACGCGGTGAATAGAGCGTTATCGGGATTAAAAATCTCGCCCGCGCTCAGTGACACCCAAGGCATGGAAGGGGTAAAAGAAGCTGGACAACGGAGTCTCGGCATGGCGATCAAATTAGGCCGGCCGCTGGAAAAGCGCCGGCTTGCCCCGGTTGAGACCGAGGCGCCGCGCCTCGATCTTTCAATCCGTCCGCGGCGCAATCGCCGCGCCGAGTGGGCGCGCCGCATGGTGCGCGAAAGCGTTCTCACCACTGACGACCTGATCTGGCCGCTGTTTCTGGTCGACGGCACGAAAATCCGCGCCGGCGTCGATTCGATGCCCGGCGTCGAACGGTTGTCGGTCGATGAGGCCGTACGCGCCGCCGAACGGGCCGCTGAACTCACCATCCCCTGCGTGGCTTTGTTTCCCTATACCGAGCCTGGCAGACGCGACGATGCCGGCTCGGAAGCGCTCAATCCGGACAACCTCGTCTGCCGCGCCATTCGCGCTATCAAAAAAGAAGTGCCCGAAATCGGCGTGCTCTGCGACGTCGCGCTCGACCCCTATACCAGCCACGGCCATGACGGGCTGTTGCACGATGGCGTCATCCTCAATGACCAAACGGTCGCGGTCTTGGTCCGGCAGGCCTTAGTGGAGGCGCAAGCGGGCTGCGACATCATCGCGCCGTCCGACATGATGGATGGCCGCGTCGGGGCGATCCGCTCGGCCCTCGATGCCGCCGGCTTTGCCGACACTCAGATCATGGCCTATGCGGCAAAATACGCGTCCGCCTTCTATGGCCCGTTCCGCGACGCCGTCGGCTCCAGCGCCACGCTGACCGGCGACAAGCGTACCTACCAGATGGACTGCGCCAATTCGGACGAGGCGCTCCGCGAAGTGGAACTCGACATCGCCGAGGGTGCCGACATGGTCATGGTAAAGCCGGGGCTGCCCTATCTCGACATTCTGCAGCGGGTCAAAAGCGCCTTCGGGATGCCCACCTTCGCCTACCAAGTCTCCGGAGAATATGCGATGATCATGGCCGCTGCCGGGAATGGCTGGCTCGACGGCGATAAGGCCATGATGGAAAGCCTGATCGCCTTTAAGCGCGCCGGCGCCGATGGGGTGTTGACCTATTTTGCAGCAAATGCTGCCGAGAAGCTGAGGGAGGGCGGCTTCGGCGCATAACTCTGAAGCTCATCCCCGGACCTGATCCGGGGGCGGTTCGGGACAAAGTTGTGCGCGAATAGTATAGTAGTGCGGCCCCCGCCCGGGACGAGAGGACGAGGCGGAAGTCATGCGTGAGATCATGCGTGAGTACGACGACGAAAATATCCGGCTTTACACGCCGGTCTTGCAACGGGTCATCATTCTGCTGGCGGTGATCATCGCCGTGCCGGTGGTGATGTGGACCATTACCACTGTCGTGCGAACCTATTTCGCGCCGCCCAAGGTCCCGACGTTCCAACGGATGACGGAGAACCAGCCGTCGGGCACCCTATCCGACGCATCGCAAGCGGCGCCCCCGGCGGCGGCGCAAGATCAATCTCCCGCCCCTGCGGGGCGGATGGCCGATGCCGGGACGACAGCGTCTGACTCGCATTTGCCGCTCCTCGACATCAAGAAGCCCGCTGACGGGCAGCCGCAAGCCAATGCGCCGACCGCCGCGCCCAAAATCGCGGTTGCGATCCAGTCGTCCGCCCCCCGGCCGGCGCCTGTCGCACCCGCGCCACCGATGCCGGCACCTACCATTCGGCCAATGCCTGTGCCCGTCCACGTGCAACCCATGACAGCCGATGCCATCCAGCCCATGACGACCGTCGTTGCCGCACCGGCCGCTCCGGCAACTGCCACGCCGTTAATGGGCCAGATGCAAAGCTCTGCCGCCGCGCCCGCCCCTGCCGCGCCGGCCAACAATTTCTCCTGGCCCAATCCTAACACCAATTCGCCTCCGACCGTCGGAACCGACAATGGCGCAACGGGGACCGCAGCGGCGCCCGGTCCGACGCCCGCCACGGAACCGCCGGCTGCGGGCGACGCCGCAGCTGAGGCGTTGCCGTCGGGCGAACCTATTGCCGGGCGGGTTCCGTTGCCGCCGCGCAAGCCGATGCTCTTTGCCATGGTGCAGACCGCCATCCCGCTGCCAAGGCCGCGCCCGTCGGACGCTCCCGCCGCGACGCCGGGTACGTCGGTCGAAGCGCCCGCCTCGGGCTACGAACCGGGGATGGAGCCCGGGCATTATTAGCCGCGATCTATCGAGCGGCGCCGAGGTCACTCCAGCGCCGCGCCGCCTTGCATTCGCATCGGCTGATAACCGTCGGCCGTGAGCGCCCGAAAAATTTCCTCGGCATGCGCGGCGTCTCGCGTCTCCATGGTGATGTCGAGCTTGGCCCCCTTGGCCGGCACGTCAAGGAAGAGCCGGTGATGATCGACGCCGAGAATATTGGCGCCAAGCTCGCCGAGCCGGCTCGCGATCTGGCCCAAAATTCCCGGCCGGTCGGGAATGGTGAGCCGGAACGAGGTGATGCGGTCCTCGCGCTCCAATTCGCGCACCATGATGGATGCCAGGATGCGGGGATCGATATTGCCGCCGCACAAGATGAGCCCGACTTTACGGCCGGCAAAGCGTGCCGGCTCGGCCAGCATGCCGGCAAGGCCTGCGGCGCCCGCCCCTTCCGCCATTGTCTTCTGCAGCGTGAGAAAGGCGTTCACCGCGCGCTCGATCAACGGCTCGTCGACGAGAATTACGTCGCGCACCAGTTCGTGCACAATCGGCAAAGTGAGCGTGCCCGCTTTGCTCACCGCGATGCCTTCGGCCAACGTGGCGCCGCCGCAAGGACGTTGCGCATGGCGCAGCGCATTCCACATCGACGGATAGAGCGCGCATTCAACGCCAATCATCTCGATCGACGGCTTTACCGCGCGCGCCGCAATGGCATTGCCGGCGATGAGCCCGCCGCCGCCGATCGGGATGACCAGAACCTCGAGATCCGGCACCTCCTCCAGCATTTCCAGCGCAATGGTGCCCTGTCCGGCGATAATGTCCGGGTCGTCGTAGGGATGAACCCAGACCAGATTGCGCTCGGTGGCGATCGCCTCGGCGCGCGCCTGGGCTTCCGCCAAAGTCTCGCCGCAGAGCACCACGGCGGCGCCAAGCGCTTCCGTCGCTTTGATTTTCACGAACGGAGTTGTCACCGGCATGACGATGGTCGCCGGAATCGCAAGCCGCCGAGCATGATAGGCCACCGCCTGGGCATGATTGCCGGCCGACATGGCGATCACGCCGCGGCGGCGCTCCTGCGCATCGAGCGCCGCAAGCTTCACGCAGGCGCCGCGTTCCTTGAATGAATTGGTGACCTGCAAATTCTCGTATTTGACGTAAACCCCGGCTCCCGTGAGCGCCGATAGCGGCGGCGCCGCCAAAACCGGCGTGCGCAGCACATGCCCCGCAATGGTGCGCCGGGCCGCCTCGATATCGGCGAGCGTGACCTTCATTGGATATTTTCCCCCCGACATGCGCGGTTGCGCGGGCGGTCGTTGTTGGGTCATTGTCGCGGCATTATAGTCCAATCGCCATGACAAATTCTGGCCCATCGCTTGGAAGCACAGGTCCTGGACGGCTTGGCATCTCGCTCGATGTCAAGCCGCATGCTTATGATCCGGCGACAAATCCGGAACTGTTCGAGGGCGTGCTGTCCCGCCGTGTCGTTGCCTTCGTCATTGACCTCGTCATCATCGTCATTCCCTTGATCGCGGGATGGATGTTCATCTTCGTGTTCGGCCTTGTCACATTCGGCCTCGGCTGGGCGCTGTTCTGGTTGATGTCACCGGGCTCGGTGATCTGGGCGCTGGTCTATTATGGGATGACGCTCGGCGGCCCGGCCTCGGCCACCATCGGCATGCGCGCCATGGAAATCGAAATGCGCACCTGGTACGGCGCACCCTCTTATTTCGTGCTGGGAGCGGTTCACGCCATAGTCTTTTGGATCACCGTCAGCGTGCTGACCCCATTTATCCTCGTGGTCGGCTTCTTCAACGCCCGACGACGGCTTTTGCACGACATGCTGGTCGGCACCGTCTTGATTAATAATGCAACGCGCGCGGCTTCGCTGCGGGCCCGCGCGTCCCGTTGAGGCGGAAATCGGCCTTTGACGGCGGCAGCCGCAGGGGCGATGTTAGATGATACTATGGCCGGATTCAGCTGCCGGCCGCTACGTCCTGCTGTTATGCCATGCTATAATTCCCCGTGACCCAGCACTCGCGCGACACACCGCAATTCTACCTCACCGCCCCCTCGCCCTGCCCCTATCTGGCCGGCAAGGAGGAGCGAAAAGTCTTTACTCATCTGGTCGGCGAGCGCGCGGGCGAGCTCAACAACATCCTCACCCAGGGCGGCTTTCGCCGCAGCCAATCCATCGCCTACCGGCCGGCCTGCGAGGGCTGTCGCGCCTGCGTCTCAGTCCGCGTGATCGCCAAGGAATTCCGCCCGACGCAAAGCATGCGCCGCATCATGCGCCGCAATACCGACATCGGCAGCGAAATGCGGATCGCCGTCCCCACCTCGGAGCAATATTCGGTCTTCCGCGCTTATCTCGATTCCCGGCATCGCGACGGCGGCATGGCCGACATGACGGTGCTCGACTACGCCATGATGGTCGAGGACAGCCACATCGAGACCCGCGTCATCGAGTACCGGCGCCGCGAGGCGGGCCCGGCACAAGGCAAGCGCGCCGGCGGCGATCTCGTCGCCATCGCTCTGACTGACATGCTCGGCGACGGTCTGTCGATGGTTTATTCGTTTTTCGAGCCCGACGAAGCGGCCCGCTCGCTCGGCACGTTCATGGTGCTCGACCATATCGCGCGCGCGCAACGCATGGGTTTGGCTTATGTCTATCTCGGCTACTGGGTGCGTGGCTCGCGCAAGATGGACTACAAGAGCCGCTTCCTGCCGCAGGAACGGCTGCTGCCGGACGGCTGGGCAAGAGTCGAGTGACTTCGCGCCGCTGTCATTGCCGCCTAGAGCGCAATCGTTTCAGATTGAATTGATTGTCGCTCTAGCATTTTGATGGAGCATGATCTTTTCGGAAAACCGGTTTCCACTTTTCCGGATCATGCTCCAGAGTCGATCGTGATGGGAGATCAGTCGATGCGAAAATCCATTTCAATGTTTCTCGCCGTCGGAATTTTTCGGTCGTGGCATCTGCCGCGCAGGCGCAGACCGCGCCGGCAAAAGTCGCCGATACATCCAAGGGCAAAGCGTTGGTCGATGGCGTCGGCATGACCCTTTATCGATTCGACCGCGACAGCAGCGGCACATCGAGTTGTTACGGCACTTGCGCCAACAACTGGCCCGCGTTCGACGCGCCAGCCGATGCGAAGCCTTCCGGCGACTGGACGGTCGCCACCCGCAAAGACGGCAAAGGCCAATGGGTCTATAAAGGCCAGCCGCTCTATACCTTCTACAAGGACGGCAATCCCGGCGATGCCAACGGCGACGGCGTCAATAACGTCTGGCATATCGCCACGCCGTGAGTGCGCCGGATTAACGCCGCAATTTCTCTCGCCTCAGCGGCCTTTCCGAACTCTACTACACAAATTTGCCGGCGCGACGAAACCAAAAAGGTTTCCCGTCGTTTCGCACATGGGGCTGTTCAAAATTGGAGAACGCCCCGATGTGCGACTATAGCCTTCAGAATGTCCTTTCGCGGCCAGCCAAAGTCGGCGATCGCCTCACCACCCGCGATTTCGGCACCGGAACGCTCGGCTTTTCCGCAGCGGAAGACGCCGCCATGGCGGTCTGCGTTTTGCCCGGCACGGAATTGTCTTTCGCCCGCGCAGTGATGTGCAAACACACCGGCCTGTTTCCTTGGCGCGAGCGCGCGACCAATCACACCACGGCCATCTTTCGTCAAATCAACAAAGGCAAGGCGGCCGCGCATCACGATGCGCTCGAATTTCCGGACGGGCGCGTGGTGCTGTTGACGCTCTTGTGCGAGGGCCAAGAGGCGACGGTTCTGCAGTTGCCGGCGCTGCCGAAGACGGCCGCAGAGGCTGCAATGCAAAAACGCGCGGCATATAGCGGGTGAATGCCGCAAATCCGTGCACAAGCAAAATTGTGCGTCGCTCCGATGGCGGAACGACTGCCGTGGCTTTCTGCAAGCGCGATCGGTTCCGCTCGCTAAATCGGCAGTTCGGCGATCGAGTTTAAAGCATAAAACTCAACCGGTTCGTTGCGTCCCTTGACCGGCGCTCGACGCAGCTCGTGCCCAACGAGCCGCAGTCCGGCGGCTTCGGCCGCCTGGCGTGAGATGATGACGACGCAGCCGTAGTCCTTGGTCAGGCTTTCCAGTCGCGCACAGGTGTTTACGGTGTCGCCGATGGCGGTGATGATTTGCGATCGCGGCGGGCCCATAGCGCCGACGATGGCTTCGCTGTGGTGAATACCGATGCCGATCCGCAGCGGCTCGCGCAAATCGCTCCGCAGCTGATAATTCAACTGATCGAGCCGGGCCAGCATTTCGCGGGCGCCGCGCACCGCATCGGCTGCTCCGGCCGCGGGATCGGCGTATAGCCCATACAGCGCCATCAGGCCGTCGCCGGTAAATTGCGAATAATGTCCGTGGGTGGCGACGAGGGCGTTCGTCATCTCATGGAAGAACTGATTGAGAATAAAGAGCACGTCGTAAGGCAGCTTCGCTTCGCCGAGCGTGGTTGAGCCGCGCAGATCGACGAAGACGACCGTAATCAGGCGTTCGCTGCCTTCGAGGCCGCCGCGCACCGCGCTATCGGCGGCATTGGCGTCGGCGGTAAGGAGCGGCATCACCGCGATATCGGCAGAGGGACGGATCTGGCAGGCAAGCCGCATGCCGGGAGTGGCACCGATCCGGGACAGCGCCTTGGCTTCCAGGCCCGCGGGCTCGGGCAGCTGATCGAGTCCTTTGGTGACGAGCACCCGACAGGTGGTGCAGCGCGCCCTGCCGCCGCACACGGAGGCATGGGCGATGCCACAGGCGCGCAGCGTCTCGAGCACGGTGGCACCCGGCAAGATCGGCACATTCCGGCCGCTCGCGTGCGACAGCATCGGCGGTTTGCGGCGGCGATATTGCCAGCTGCGGACGGCGCGTCCGACAAATGGCAGCAGCACTAGGCCGAGCCAAATGCCCCAGCCGATATACACCATCCGATTGACTGCGGCGGCCGTTTCCGCGGTCAGATTGGAGTCGCCGAGCGACGAATTGACGAAGTCGGGATCGTTTTTGGCTTGGCGCAGGACCTGGTTGCCGCCGGTAACGTAGCCGGCCAAGGCCAAGGCCGGCAGGAGCAGCGCGAAACCGAAAAACAATGGCCGCCAGTTTGGATACCAGGGCTTGGTGCGAAGCCAGTAATGAATGCCGATGCTGGCATGCGTCCACACCGTGATCACGGCGAGCATCTGCACGGCGCCGAGCCACGGCATCATCAGCCACTGCACGATGAAGACCGTGTTGTAGTACGTGGTGACGTCGAGCAACTCCTCGGCGATACGCGTCGCCAAGACGTGAAACATCAACAGCGCCGGGATCGACAGGCCGAGCGAGAGCTGCGCCCATTCCCAGCGCGTCAGTCGCAACGAGCGCCGGATGTAGACCGACCATAGAGCGTTGCTGAAGTGCACCAGAAAGGCCGCCACCAGAATGCCGGTGCCGATCCAGGTTCGCCATGGATACATGAGAGCGTTGCGCACGGCCTCGGCGTCCTCGAAGGACACCAGGAGAAAGCAATGCGCCGTCAGGTGGCAGATGACGAAGGCAAGCATGACGAGCCCGCTCGTGAGCCGCAAGCTTGCTCGCCATTGCCGAAGATCGAGATTCATCCCCCTGCCCTTTTACAAATCACGACGGTGAGATGATTGCCTTGAGGGGCGAAAAAGTCCCCCCACAATTATAAATTCGCTGCGTCCGAGGGTCGTCCAGACGCATCGGCCGGCATTACCGCTAATCGTCGCTCTCGCCGCCTGCGACCGTGAGCCCATCGAGATTGTCGAATCTGTTGGTTTTCGGAAATCCCTTCGGCGCAAGGCGCCCGGCGTCAGCGCGGTTACCGCGCCAATCGGCAAGCTCCTTGAGCGACAGGCTAAAGGCACGGCCCGCGGAATCGGTCCAGCTCAAGCCCTTCTCGACCTCAAACGTCTTGATATCCGACAGCCCGCCATCCTTGTGGCGCTGCAGCCGCACGCCGCGGCCGCGCGTCATGTCCGGCACCTGCTCGATGGGGAAGACCAGCATTTTGCGGTTTTCGCCGATCGCGGCGACCAGTTCGCCATCGGCCGGCGCGACGGCGCATGCCGCGTCGGGCGCTTTCACGTTGAGCACCTGCTTGCCCTTGCGGGTATTGCCGAGGCATTCGTCCTCGGGGACGATGAACCCCCTGCCCTGGCGGCTTGCCACGATGAGCTTGCGTCCGCCCTGATAACGGAACACCGAAACGACGTCGGCTTCCTGTTCGATCTCGCAGAACAGCCGAATCGGCTCGCCGTGGCCGCGGCCGCCCGGCAGTTTCGCGGCGTCGATGGTGTAGCAGCGGCCGTTGCTGGCGAAGACCAAAAGCTTCGACGTCGTCTCGGCAAAGAAGGCGAGCTTTAGGCCGTCGTCGGCTTTAAAGGCGAGACTTGAAAGATCGGCCACTTGGCCGCGCAGCGCCCAAATCCAGCCCTTTTCGGAAACGACGACGGTGATCGGCTCGCGCTCGACCAGCGCCTCCTCGATCGCCGCCTCATCGTGCGCGGGCGCCTCAGCAAAGCCGGTGCGTCGCTTGCCGAGCGGCGTTTTCGGCCCGAACCGGTCCCGGACTTCCTTGATCTGCTCCGCGATTTTCTTCCACTGCTGCTTCTCGGAACGGATCAGCTCCTCGATCGATTTCTTCTCGCCGCGTAAATCCTTGTCCTCCTGGCGGATCTCCATCTCTTCCAGCCGGCGCAGGTTGCGCAGCCGCATATTGAGGATGGCGTCGGCCTGAACGTCGGACAATTTGAACGTCTTCATCAGGACGGGCTTTGGCTCGTCCTCCTTGCGGATGATCTTGATGACCTTGTCGAGGTTCAGATAGGCGACGAGATAACCGCCCAACACTTCGAGCCGATGCTCGATCTGCGACAGGCGATGGCGCGAGCGGCGCAATAACACGTCGCGGCGGTGCGCGAGCCATTCGGACAGCGCTTCGGCAAGGCCGACCACTTTCGGAACGCGGCCGCGAATGAGCACGTTCATGTTGAGCGGCACGCGGCTTTCCAGCTCGGTGAGCTTGAACAGGCTCTCCATCAGCAGCGCCGGATCGACCGAACGCGAGCGCGGCTCGAACACGATGCGCACGTCTTCGGCCAACTCGTCGCGCATGTCGGCGAGGAGCGGCAGCTTCTTCTCGTTGATCAGTTCGGCGATCCGCTCGATCAGCCGCATTTTTTGCACCTGCCAGGGAATTTCCGTGACGATGACCTGATAGGTGCCGCGGCCGGTGTCTTCCGTTTTCCAGCGCGCGCGAACGCGAAACGAGCCGCGGCCGCTCGAATAGGCTTCGGCAATGGCCGCCGGCGGGTCGACGACCAATCCGCCGGTCGGGAAGTCGGGACCCGGCACGTATTTGAGCAAGGTCTTCGATCGCGCGTTCGGCTGCTCGATGAGATAAAGCGCGGCATCGCACAGCTCAGCGGCATTATGCGGCGGAATAGAAGTCGCCATGCCAACGGCGATGCCTTGCGAGCCGTTGGCCAGCAAATTCGGAAAGGCAGCAGGCAGGACGACCGGTTCCTGCATCACGCCGTCGTAGCTGGCGCGGAAATCCACGGCGTCCTCGTCAATGCCGTCGAGCAGTAACCGCGCGACCTCAGTCAGACGCGCTTCGGTGTAGCGGTAGGCCGCGGCATTATCGCCGTCGATATTGCCGAAATTGCCCTGCCCGTCGACCAGCGGATAGCGCGAGGAGAAGTCCTGCGCCAAGCGGACCAGCGCGTCGTAGATCGCTTGGTCGCCGTGCGGATGGAAATTGCCCATCACGTCGCCGACGATCTTCGCCGATTTCTTAAACGTCGCGCCGGGATCGAGGCGGAGCAGCCGCATGCCGTAAAGAATGCGCCGGTGCACCGGCTTGAGCCCGTCGCGGGCGTCGGGCAGCGCCCGGTGCATGATGGTCGAGAGCGCATAAGCGAGATAGCGCTCCTCCAGCGCCTCGCGCAGCGCGATCTCCTGCACGCCACTCGGATCGGGGGGAATCACTTTCTTATTCATGGTGCAAGAGCGCTACCGCTGTTGGGCCGTCGGAACAAGGGAGGCGAGCGCGGCGACGAAGCGGGCGCGCGCCTCCGGAACCGGCAGGCCGCGCGGCGCAAAGGCGTGGCGGTCGAGAAAAAATCCGGTGAGCGCAAAGGCATCGGCGAGTTCCTGTGGCGATTCCGGACCGTCTTCCGAGTGCAGGAACGCGGGCAACCGCATCAGCTTGTCGCGAAAGGCTTCGCCAGCGGCGCGCGATACCGCGCGGCCGGATCGCGGCGAGACATAGATGAGATCGTCGGTCGCACCGGTCGCTGCGCAGGACAACAGATCGAGGCCGAAGCCAAGCTCGGCGAGAAAGTCCAGCTCGAAGCGGGCGATCATCGGCGCGGCGGCGTGCGGGTCGTCGAGATGGCCGAGGATCGTTTCGAGCGCGTCATGGACTCCGGCATGCGGTTCGCGCTCGGCGAGCAGACGGCACAACGCCGCCAGATGGGTTATGCCGTGGACGGCGTGCGCCGCCGCGAAGAAGCCTGCAGCACGCAAATTGACCGGCTCGACCGTGTACTGGCCGAGATGCTCATCGAGTTCGCGCCCGCCAGGTCGCGCGCAGCGCATTTCCCGGCTGCAACACCCCGCGCAGACGCGGGCCGGCGCCGCCGCGAACCAGCCCGAGATGGCGGCCGTGCGCGTGCGTCATCAATTCGAGAATGACGCTGGTCTCGCCATGGCGTTTGACGCCGAGCACAATGCCTTCATCGGTCCATTGCATGAGGTGTATGTAGCGTTCGAACTCATTGCGTTGTCATCATCCGCGGAAGGCGGATGATCCGGTAACTGCTGGCCGTTCGGCTTGAGTTTCCGCGGGCGGTGTTTACTGGATGCCCCGCCTTCGCGAGGCATGACAAATCATTCTTTCGGGAATTCCAAGCTCATTTCCCGGTAGCGTTCGGGGTCGTCGCCCCAGCCTTCGCGAACCTTGACGTGAAGAAACAGGTGCACCGGTTGCTCGATGGCCGCGGCGATGTCGGCGCGCGCCGCCGCGCCGATCGCCTTGATCGCCTGGCCGCCCTTGCCGAGCACGATTTTGCGCTGGCTCTCGCGCTCGACATAGATCGTCTGCTCGATGCGCACCGCGCCGCCCTTCAATTCCTTCCACACATCGGTTTCGACCGTCGACTGGTAGGGCAGTTCCTGGTGCAGCCGCAGATATAGCTTTTCCCGAGTGATCTCGGCGGCGAGCTGGCGTAACGGCGCGTCGGAAATCTGATCCTCCGGATAGAGCCATGGCCCCGCCGGCAGATGCGCGGCAAACCAGGTTTTCAGATCGGCGACGCCGTCGCCGGACAAAGCCGAGATCATAAAGGTCGCGGCCAAAGTCACGCGCTCGTTGAGCGTCTGCGTCAGCTTGAGCAGCGCCGGCTTGACAACGAGATCGACTTTGTTGAGCACGAGCACTTTGGGCGCGCGGACATTGGACAGCGCGCGCAAAATGGCTTCGTCGTCGTCCCTGACGCCCTTCTTCGCATCGATAACCAGCGCCACCACGTCGGCCTCCTGCGTCGAGGCCCAGGCGGTGTCGACCATGGCGCGGTCGAGCCGGCGCCGCGGCGAGAAAATTCCCGGCGTATCGACAAAGATGAGCTGCGCCGCACCGTCGATGGCGATGCCGCGAATAAGCCTGCGCGTGGTCTGCACCTTGGGCGTGACGATCGACACTTTGGCGCCGACCAGCGCATTGATGAGCGTCGATTTCCCGACGTTCGGCGCGCCGATCAGCGCAACGAAGCCGGCGCGCCGGCCGCCTTCGGCCGGCTCAGCCATCGCGCTTGGCGGGCTTGACGCCCTCGCGCGCCAACATGGCGGCGGCCGCCGCCTGTTCCGCGCCACGCTTGGAACGGCCGATGCCCTCGGCCGGCGCAAAGGAAGGAAGCACGACGGCGACGCGGAATTCGGGATTGTGATCGGGTCCCGAGCGCGCCACCTCGCGATAGGACGGTGTCGGCAGCCCGCGCGCTTGCGCCCATTCCTGCAGCACCGTTTTGGGATCCCGCAGCGGCTGCGCAGTGGCGCTAAGCCGCACCTGCCACAGCCGTTCGACCAGACCCTCGGCGGCTTTGTAGCCGCCGTCGAGATAAACCGCGCCGATCACCGCCTCGCAGACGTCGGCGAGGATCGCAGGCCGGGTGCGGGCGCCGGCATTATGTTCCGACGCGCCGACCCGAATGGCGGCGCCGAGATCGATGCTGCGCCCGATCTCCGCGCAGGTCTCCTTGCGCACCAGATCGGCCAGCCGGCGCGACAGCTCGCCTTCGTCGGCCTTCGGAAACGCCCGATACAGCATGTCGGAAATCACGAGGCCGAGCACGTGATCGCCGAGAAATTCCAGCCGCTGATAGCTGCCCGCGCGGTTGCGCGCGCCCTTGAGCGCCGAAATGTGGGTTAGCGCGCTTTCGAGCATCGCCGCGTCGTTGAAGCGATAGCCGATGCGGTCTTCGAGAGCGGTGGCGGCGCGCTTGCGGCGGCGTGGCTGCTTTAGCGGCTTGGTCCCGGCGGAAGGCGCAGCGGCGGCGTCTGCGGCCGGGTGTTCGCTGACAATGGCGGGCTTGGCTTTCCTGCGGCCACTCATCGTACCAGCGTGAACAGGCGGCTCCAGCGCACCGCCCAAGGCCAACGCCACACTTCCCAGGCGTGGGTGTCGTCGCGGATCGAGAAGAAAATGATTTGGGCCCTGCCGATGAGATTCTCGTAGGGCACGTAGCCGACCTGGCTGAGCACGCGGCTGTCGGTCGAGTTGTCGCGATTGTCGCCCATCATGAAATAATCGCCGGCCGGTACGGTGTAGACCGGCGTATTGTCGTAGAAGCCGTTATCGGTGAGATCGATGGTCGTGTAGCTGACGCCGTTCGGCATCGTCTCGCGAAAGCGCTTGACGCGTTGCACGATGCCGTCCTCGTCGGTGACGTAGTCGTCGATGGCCTCGCGCTTGACCGGCGTGCCGTTGATGTTGAGCACGCCGTCGATCATCTGAATGCGGTCGCCGGGCAGCCCGACGACGCGCTTGATGTAGTCGATCAAGTCCTCCCGCGGCAGCCGGAACACGACGACGTCGCCGCGCTGCGGTTGCGCGCCCCAGACCCGCCCGGAGAAAATATCCGGCGAGAACGGCAGCGAATAATGCGTATAGCCGTAGGAATATTTCGAGACAAAGAGATAATCGCCGACCAACAGCGTCGGGATCATGGAGCCGGAAGGGATATTGAAGGGCTGAAAAAGAAAAGTCCGGATGACGACCGCAATGATCAGGGCATGGAAGACGACGCGTATTGTCTCGGCAAATCCACCCTCTTTCCGCTTGGTCCCTGTCTGCACGCTCATCGGCCTGTCGTCTCGCATTCCCCGCGCCCGCCCGCGACCTTGTAGCCGCTGAGGCAGGCACAAGCAATTGTGGAGCAATGCTGCGCGGGAATTCGCCGCGGCTTCCGGTGCCCGCGTTTTATCTTGGAATTCCATGCGCTTACAGTCTGCCCCGGACACGTGACGAATATTTCGCCACGGCCCGATTGCGCCGAGGTCGCGATCACGGGCCGGCAACGGCAACGGCCGAGATGACCACGAAGGCATGTGCCATCGGCCCCTCGTCGGTAATGCTGACGTCGATGCGCGCCTCGTAGCCTTCGGGCGTGATCGCCTGCAGCCGGCGCTTGGCGCCGCCGGTCAGCTCCATGGTCGGCCGCCCGCCCGGCAAATTGACGACGCCCATGTCGCGCCACCATACGCCGCGGCGGAAGCCCGTTCCCAAAGCCTTGGCGCAGGCCTCCTTGGCGGCAAAGCGCTTGGCGTAGGTTTCGATCCGGTTGCGCCGCTTTTCGGCCTTGGCGCGCTCGATTGGCGTGAAAATGCGATCGAGAAATCGCTCGCCATGGCGCTCGATCACCTTGGCGATGCGGCGAGCGTCGGTGATGTCGGAGCCGATGCCGAGAATCATGACTCGGATCCGCTGCGGGCCCTGCCGCGGTCCATCGCCGATCGCATGGTGCGCACCGCCGCACCGAGGCCTGAGAAGATCGCCTCGCCGATAAGAAAATGACCGATATTGAGCTCGACGATATCGGCAAGCTCGGCGATTTTCTCCGCGGTGACGAAATCGAGGCCATGACCGGCATGAACTTCGAGGCCGGCGTTGTTGGCCTGCGCGGCGCCGCGCACGATACGGTCGAACTCGGCCGTCGCGGCTGTTGCATTGCCCGCCGCAAGCGCTTCGCACCAGGCGCCGGTGTGAATCTCGATCACCGGAGCGCCGATGGCGACAGCGGCCTTGATCTGCGCCGGCTCGGCGGCGATAAAGAGCGATACCCGGATGCCCGCCGCCGCCAATTCGCCGACCGCGCCGCGCAGCGCCTCGCGTTGGCCCGCGGCATCGAGACCGCCTTCGGTGGTGCGCTCGGCACGGCGTTCCGGCACGATGCAGGCGGCGTGGGGCCTAAGCTTGCAGGCGATGCCGACCATTTCCGCCGTCGCCGCCATTTCAAGATTAAGCGGTTTGGTGATGCGGTCCTTAAGGCGGACGATATCGTCGTCGACGATATGGCGGCGGTCTTCGCGCAAATGCGCGGTGATGCCGTCGGCGCCCGCCGCGATCGCGATCTCGGCGGCCTTCACCGGATCGGGATGATGCCCGCCGCGCGCATTGCGCACGGTGGCGACGTGGTCGACGTTGACGCCGAGGCGGATGGGAGGAGCGGGCATATCAGGCAATAAGTCAGACTAAGGATTTATGCGCCGTCCAGACCTTTGCGGCCTTTGTGGACTACGCCGAAATCTTCGTCCTCCATTCGGTTTATCGCGCAATATCGCTTCGTCGCCATTTCGAAATATTTCCACTTCGTTCCCACGAAAGCGGAAGCGAACCGGCAATCGTACGGCCTGACAATTTCGCACTGTGAATATTCGTGCGGTCGCCATGCGAATTTTCCCTTCTCTTACCCGTTCACGCGTTCGGCGTTGGCGACCACTTTCTTCGCTCGTAATTGCGAAATGATCGAAGTCAGGTGCTTGAGGTTATAGACTTCGAGATCGATCGTCAGTTCGCTGAAGTCGGGCGATTGCCGCGTCATGCGGATATTATCGATATTGCCGTCGTGCTCGGCGATCACCTGCGCGATTTGCGCCAGCGTCCCGGGCGAGTTGACCGATTGCACCGCGAGCTGCGCCGGGAACCGCTGCGGCGCCTTGTCGTCGACGTCCCAGCGCACGTCGAGCCAGCGCTCCGGTTCGTCCTCGAATTGCTTGAGCGCCTCCGATTGAATCGGATAGATGGTGATCCCCTCCCCCGGCGTCATGATGCCGACGATGCGATCGCCGGGAACGGCGCCGCCCTTGGGCGCGAAACGGACCGGCAGATCGCTGTTGATGCCGCGGATCGGGATCGCCGCGCCATTCTCGCCCGTGGCCGGCACCTTGAATTTCAACGCTCTGGCGAATCGCAGCCCAAACCAGCCGCTTTCCGACTTCGGCGCGACCGGCGCGACCCGTTCGTCCTTGTAGTCGGGATACATGGCGCGCGCGACATCGGAGGCTTTCATCTCGCCGCGACCGACCGCCGACATGACGTCTTCGATCGAGGCGCGCGCCAGCCGCGGCAATGCGCCTTGCAGCTTCTCGTCCGAATATTCGATTTTGGCGCGATGGCATAAGCGTTCGACCATGCTGCGGCCAAGCCCGGAATATTGGTTGCGCACCGCATCGCGCGTCGCGCGGCGAATGGCGTCGCGCGCCTTTCCCGTCACCACGATCGATTCCCAGGCGCTGGGCGGCGCAGTCTGCGCCTTCGAGGTCAAGATCTGAACCTCATCGCCGTTCTGCAGCGCCGAACTGAGCGGGCCGATCTTGCCGTTGATCTTGGCGCCGATCGCCATATTGCCGACGTCGGTATGCACCGCATAGGCGAAATCGATCGGCGTTGCGCCGCGCGGCAGCGCGATCAGCTTGCCCTTCGGGGTGAAGCAAAATACCTGGTCGTGGAACAGTTCGAGCTTGGTGTGCTCCAAAAACTCCTCGGGGTCGGAGCCTTGGGCGAGAAGCTCGATGGTACGCCGCAGCCAGGCATAGGCGCTCAATTCCCGCGACAGCATTTCCGTCGGCGAGCCCTGTTCGTCCTTGTACAAAGCGTGGGCGGCGATGCCGTATTCGGCGATTTGCTGCATGTCGCGCGTGCGGATTTGCAGTTCGACGCGCTGCTTGCCCGGCCCGATCACGGTGGTGTGGATCGAGCGGTAATCGTTCTGCTTCGGCGTGGAAATATAATCCTTAAAGCGCCCCGGAACGACCGGCCAGGTCGTGTGCACGATGCCGACCGCCTGATAGCACTCGGCGACACTGCCAACGACAACGCGGAAGCCGAAAATATCGGAAAGCTGCTCGAAGCCGACCGACTTCCGCTCCATTTTGCGCCAGATCGAATAGGCGCGCTTGCGACGGCCGCTGACCTCGGCGGCGATGCCGCGATCGGCAAGCTTCTTAGTCAGCTGCTGCTCGATCTCGGTAATCCAAGCGCTCGACCGCGCGGCGAACGCTTCGAGCCGCTCGCTTAAGACCTTGTAGGCGTCCGGATTGAGTTCGCGGAACGCCAAATCCTCAAGCTCCTCGCGCATCGCCTGCATGCCCATGCGGCCGGCGAGCGGAGCGTAGATTTCGAGCGTCTCGTCGGCGGTGCGGCGGCGCGCCTCGGGGGGCTGATAGGCGAGCGTGCGCATATTGTGCAACCGGTCGGCGAGCTTGATCAGCAGAACCCGGACATCGTCGGCGATTGCCAAGAGCAGCTTGCGCAGGTTTTCCGCCTGTTTGGCCTCCCTGGAGACGAGTTCGAGGCGTTTTAATTTGGTCAACCCCTCGACCAGAAGTCCGATGTCGTGACCGAACAGGCGATTGATCTCGGCGCCGGTGGCGTCGGTGTCCTCAATGGTGTCGTGCAGGAGCGCCGCCGCAATGGTGGCGTCGTCGAGCTTGAGATCGGTCAAAATCGCGGCGACTTCGAGGGGGTGCGAGATATAAGGGTCGCCGGACGCGCGTTTCTGCTCGCCATGCGCCCGCATGGCATAGACGTAAGCGCGGTTGAGCAGCTCCTCATTGGTCTTCGGATTGTACTGTTTGACCCGCTCGATCAGGTCGTACTGCCGCATCACGCGCGGCTTGCGCATTCTTGGCAGCGGCGGTTGCCCGTCCAGCGGCACCAGATTCGGACCGCGCGCCGCCGGCAGCCGGGATTTCGGTTGATTCTGCATGCGCGGCAGATCGATCGGCGAGCGCGCCATGACGGCCCTTTGGCAATGCTTTGACGGCCGCCCCCGCCCACAGAGTCGGCCAAAAGCAATGACAGGATATCATGGCGCTACGCGGGCGCCACAATCCGTACCGAGCCGCACAGGGAAATTGAGGTTTGCCCGCCGGCAAAGCCGGTCGTGGTTAAAATATTCGGAACAGAAGACCTTACCGGCCGTATGCGAGGCGCGATCTATTCCTCTTCGTCGCCGACGTCGGGCTCGGGCTGGCTTTCCGGAGGCGTGAGGCCTTCCAGGCCCTTGAGCAGCTCTTCCTCGGACATCCGGTCGGTCGTGACATCGGTATCGTCGGCATCGACCCCGGTGCCGGGCGCCCCGATCAGCGGAACCGTCTCGGGTTCCGGCTCATCGACCTCGACGTATTTTTGCAAGGAGTGAACAAGTTCCTCCTTGAGGTCCTCCGGCGAAATCGCCTCGTCTGCGATCTCCCGCAAGGCGACGACGGGGTTCTTGTCGTTGTCCCGGTCGACGGCGATCTGGGTTCCGGACGCGATCATGCGCGCCCGATGGCTGGCCAACAGGACCAGGTCGAAGCGGTTCTCAACCTTGTCGATGCAGTCTTCAACGGTGACGCGGGCCATTTCGCGAGGTTCCTTAAGGCTATCCGGCGGGTCCCGCAACGGGACGTTGTCCGCAATGTGGCGCTTAGGTATCGTTCCGCGCCGCCAAGCGCAAGTCCGATTTTTCCTTGTGATCTCCGGCTTTCGATATTTAACTTGGCGCAGGCGCGCCGCTCTGTTACCCAAAATTTCGAGCCCGCTTCGCGGCGTTCCGAATCGCACTTTGGGAAATACCGCGACGGCGTGCCGCAAGTACTTTGGCCCCACTGAAGCTTGCCACGGCACAATGCGGCGATAGTACTTGACTTGCGAGAGTAAGTTCGACCGTCGAACGTTTCCGACGGCGAAAACTTAGATTTAAAGAACGCCGGTTTCGGCTAGTCCATTGCGGGTCGATCCGGTTTCATCACCAGAGACAGTCGCGAGAGCAGCATGTCAGCACAGATCGAAAAAATCGCATTGTTCATTGACGGCGCCAATCTTTACGCCACGGCGAAGTCGCTCGGCTTCGATATCGACTACAAGCGGCTGCTGCGCGAGTTCCAGTCGCGCGGTTACCTGGTGCGTGCTTTTTATTACACCGCAGTGATCGAGGATCAGGAATATTCCTCGATCCGGCCGCTGATCGATTGGCTTGACTACAACGGCTATACCGTCGTCACCAAGGCGACCAAGGAATTCGTCGACCAGACCGGCCGGCGCAAAGTCAAAGGCAACATGGACATCGAGCTTGCGGTCGACGCCATGGAGCTCGCCCCGCACATCGACCAGATGGTGCTGTTCTCCGGCGACGGCGATTTCCGCTCGCTGGTCGAGGCGGTGCAGCGGCGCGGCGTGCGCGTCGTCGTGGTCTCGACCATCTCGACGCAGCCGCCGATGGTCGCCGACGAGTTGCGCCGGCAGGCCGACCAGTTTGTCGACATCATGGAACTGCAAAGCAAGATCGGCCGCGATCCATCCGAGCGGCCGGCGCGCGAGCCCAGAGAAGGCATGCGCGAACCGCGCGAGACCCGCGGCGAGCCGCGGCACACGCCACAATTTCTGCAGCGCAGCGCGGCTTCACCGCGTGTCGAAGTCGAGGAAGACGAGTTCGAAGACGAATAGCCGCTATGACGCGCCCGAGCGGAATGCCCGGCCGCGATTGTCCGCGCTGCCCGCGTCTCGTCGCATTTCGCAAAACCTGGCGCGAGCGCGAGCCGGACTGGTTCAACGCCCCGGTCGATTCGTTCGGGCCGCTGCAAGCGCGTCTGCTCATCGTCGGCCTCGCCCCCGGGCTGCGCGGCGCCAATCGCACCGGCCGGCCGTTTACCGGCGACTATGCCGGCGACCTGCTTTACGCCACGCTGTTGCAATTCGGCTTCGCGCGCGGTCACTACCGGGCCAGCGCCGATGACGGGCTCGAACTCATCGATTGCCGCATCACCAACGCGGTGCGCTGCGTGCCGCCCGAGAATAAGCCGGTGCCGGAAGAGATCGCGACCTGCCGCGATTTTCTCGCCGCGACGGTGAAAGAAATGCCGCGGCTCGCCGCGGTTCTGGCGCTGGGACGCATCGCTCACGAGACTTTCATCGTTGCCAGCGGCGCGCGGCGGTCGCAATTCGCCTTTGGGCATGGCCGGGTCCACGCGCTCGGCGCGCTCACTCTCTTCGATAGCTATCATTGCTCGCGCTACAACACGAACACCGGCGTGCTCACCCCGCAAATGTTCGGCGAGGTGGTGGCTCAGCTCCGCGCACACCTCGACAAGGCGGAGTCCGTTGCCGCTATCGGGTAAGCTCGACTCGCTCACGGCTTTCGCCATGGCCGCGGCGCGAATCGTCCAAATCTCCCGGCTCAGCCACTTCGCAGCCAGGCAACCACTTCCGCAGCGTTCTTATCGGGCGGAAAGACTGGATAGAACACTTTGACAATCTTGCCGTCGTCGATGACCAGTGCCATGCGCTTGAGCAATGTCATGCCTGACGTCGAAAATGTCGGCAGACCCAGCGCGGCGGTGAATTTCAGATCGGCATCGGACAGGATCGGAAACGGCAGATGCAGCCGCTCGGCCGCCTCGCGCTGATAGGCGGTGTCTTGGGTGGAGAGGCCATAGAGCTGGGCGACGCCGAGCCGCTTCAACTCGGCAAAATGGTCGCGAAAACCGCACGATTGCGGCGTGCAGCCGCGCGCGCCGGGAATATCGTCCCAGCCCGGCGGGGCGTCGACGCCGGGCACGCCGGTGCGCGGATAGATATAGAGGACGGTGCGGCCCTTGAGCTGCGCCAGATTTACCGGCGATCCGCTTGTCGGAACGAGCGCAATATCCGGCAATTTCATGCCGGTCAGGTGACGCGCGGCCCCGTCGTCCTGCGGCACCGGGATATCGGGCGGCAAAAAGGTGGGATCGTGTTTTCCAGGCGCCTCTCTCACGTTTGTCCTCCCGCGTACGACATGAACTCCATCAGCGAACCGTCGGGATCGCGGAAATAAACGCTGGTGCCTGCGCCCTTGGCGCCGAAGCGTTGCATCGGTCCGCTCTCGATGCGAATGCCGCAGCGCTGCAAATGGGCGACCGCGTCGGCGATCGGCCCGATCCATTCGAAACACAGATCGCTGTTGCCCGGCGCGACCGGAAGCCGCGCGACTTCGGCAGGCTTGACGCCCGGGCCGTGCACATTGAGCTGCTTGTCGCCGAACCGATAGGCATAGCCCGTCGGCCGCTCGACGAGTTCTGCGCCCATGACCGTCGTGTAGAACGCGTTCGAGCGTTGCCAGTCGGTCACGTGGATGACGCAGTGATCGAGTTTGGTCGGGATCGCCATAGCAACCTCTTTGCGCTCAACCCTTTTGCCGCAACAGGGCGGCCGCGCGGCGCAGCCACCACAAGGCACTGGCCAGATTCAATACCAGTTCCCGCTCCACTGCGGATTGTCATCGTAGTCGGCGATGATAGCTGCCTCGAACGCTTTGTAATCTTCGGCATCCTCCAATGGACCCGAGAAGCCGTGGCCGCAATTGAGCGTTATCGATGGCGCGCCGGATAACCTACTTCGTGTCGGCGCCAAGTCAGTGTTTCCGCTTTTGCAAGCGCACTCCGGGGCCGCCGCCGGTTCTCGTCGATGAACGCGATGCCCGAACTCACGCCCATCGAAATCCGATTCCCTGCTAGCAGGGAATTGAGCAGGGAATTTTCCCGAATTTGGCCCTCTCCTCGACTTGCCAGGCCCGGTAAGTTAGCAGCCTCAATCACTTGCCCAGGGAATTCCCTGCATCAACTCAGCAGGGAATTGGGTTTCGCGGAGCAGGGAATTTTCCTGTGTTAAGCAGAACGGTTTTCCGATCGAACACTGTGACAAAACAAAATGTCCTGTGGATGTTCTATCGCGACGACTGGCGGCACCTCGTTAGCGCGGTAGACGTAATCCCAGCAAGATAGCATTTCAAGACTCGCTCGTCTGATCCCGAGTGGTCCACAAATTTGCTGGCTCACAATTTTTTGAACTGCCTCGATTCGTGGCCTAGATTTAGTGTACGAGCGTACTCAATATTGGAGGCCCTACCCATTGGAGGTCCTATTCCACCCGCCGTGCTACTTTCGGGGCGTCTGACTTTTGCCCCAGCAGGTTTGATCCCTGCCGAACACACCAGCCTTTGCTGGACGCACAAACGAAGCCAATTTGCTGCACGGGTTGGCATCGATTTCGATAGCCACAATGTTCAATCATCGCCGGGCGCGTATCGGGGGGAAACGGGTCCGGCCGATAATCAAAACGAGAGCTTCTTCTCTTCTGAGGTTTTCGCCGGTTCAGATTGTCGAGCGCGAAGAGAATCTGAGCCACTTGCCGCCACAGCGCTGAGCCGATCGAGGGCATAGTTGGACGGATTGGCCAGGCGCTGGAAGCATTGGGTTAGGTGGGCCTTAAGATCCGGGGGCAGGTTCTGCGACTTGGCGGAATCAAGCCGCCAGCCCCCGGGGGGGGAAGTGAAGTGAAATCAAAATAATTTTGAAAACAACCCCATGCAAAGTAGGGCTAAACATCAAAGAATTAACATAAAAGAAATAGGAGCTCTTAAGGAACAGGGGGAACCATCGGTATGTAGTTCGCTTGCCGTGCTGTAACGCGTAACGCGACGAGGAGCGTGCCATGCATATCGACCTGTTGGACTTTAAGCGCTCGATGGCGGAGTTCGGCATAACCGATCAAAATTTTCTTCAGGGCCTCTATTCGCAACTCATGGATGCGGATGGTTTCGGCAGCGAGGGATTGGAATTTGCTGTTTCCGTGATCAACGGCATCAAGCCGAACGACTGCATCCAATTGGCCAGCTTTAGAGTTGCATAGACCACGCCGCGTGGCGAAACAAAGCCAATCTGCTGCACCCGCGCGGCGTCGATTTCGATAGCCCAATGCTCAATCATCGTCGGGCGCGTAGAGAGAGAACCGTTCCTGTCGATAGTCAAAACGAGAGCTCCTTCTTTCCTGGGGCTTTCGCCGGTTCAGATTGTCGAGCGCGAAGAGGATCTGCGCCACTTGTCGCCACAGCGTGTGTTCGTAGCGGCTGAGCCGATCGAGCGCGTAGTTAGGCAAATTGGCGAGGCGCAAGAAGCACTGGGCCAGATGGAGGCTGGGGTCGGCGGCCGGCTCTTCGGTCTCCGGATCGAAATGGGACAAGGGTTCTGCTGTATCTGTGTACGGCATGGAGGCGGCATCGCCGCCGTGACTGCTAGGATTAGCTGGTCTGAACAAGGCATAGACCACGTCTCGCGAAGCGGGCTGTAGTTTGCGCGATTGCCGAAACCCGCTCAGATTCTCAGCCTGGATCTCGAACAGACCGGTTTCCATGGCCGTGGCGCGGCGCAGCCGCCACAAGGCACTGGCCAGACGCAACACCAGTTCGCGCTCCACGGCGGATTGGGCATCGTAGTCGGCGATGATAGCGGCTTCGAAGGCTTTGTAGTCTTCGGCATCCTCGAGCGCACCGATCACCGTCTCGGCGGTGAGCCCATGGCGGACGGCATTGCAGCGGGACTGCTGTTTGCCCTCTTCCGTGGTCGGACCGGTGCTTTTTCGAGCATTATTCCGGTTGGCCTGCCACTGCCGGAAGGAGGTCATTGCGGTCGAGCCGGCAGCATTGGGTTCGTTTCGCTAACAGCGCTGCCACGTCGTCTGCGGGAACCGGCGACTTGATCGCGCTTTGTGCTGCCTTGATTATTGCCAACAGTTTCAGCCGACTGCACTTCATTCATGGCCACGTTTTCTTCAGTTGCCGGCAGCGGACGGGTTTTAAGCCACAGCGCGCGGGACTGCGCCATCGGATCGATCCCGGCCGCGAGCCACCAGGCGGCTTCGTCGCCAGAGCGATGGACCTCGCGGTGATGGCCCCGGCATAGCGGCACGGTGAATTCGTCGCTGACCTTGCGGCCGAGCGCCCGATTTTGCGCAAAGCGGACGTGATGGGGATCCGACGGGAGCCGGCCGCAGCGCAGACAGGGCTGCTTCGCCACAAACCTCAGGTGCTCCTTGTCTCGGACTCGCCGCGGCTCGGGGAAGCTGAGCACCGCCTTGTCGATGACGTCGATATTGATCGGTGTGCTGGTGGGACTGGTTGCTACTGAGAGGGTCGGATCGGATTGATTTGGCAGCTCTACTTCTTCGTCGACTGATCCGCTTGATTCCCGCAAGGTCGCTAGTTTCTTTTGGAACGCATCCTCAATGCATTGGGCATCGGCGGTGGTGAGTTTGTTCTTTTTCGGAAGCGACCGCTTGGCCCAAAGGGCGGCCTCATCATTGCCGGCAAGATCATTCAGCTCAGCGAGAAGCCGGCCCCGTAGTTCCGCCAATTCCTCTCCGGCAAGACTTGGTTGGACCAGACTTGGCGCGGCCAAGCTCGAGACACCTTTGTCATGGCGGCGAACAGGGAGGTGGTGACCATGGTGAGGCCGGGCGCCGCCGTTTGATCTGGCGCTTACTCCTTTGGGCTTCTCCAGCCCTGATGACGGGGTGGTCGCAGTGACCAGATCCGGCGCATCAAGGTCATCCTCGCCGGCAATGCCAACCAGCGTGAACAGCGCATAGCGTCGGGCATAGGTTAAGGCCGCCCCCATCCGATGCGGGGTTGCGGTGTCGACGATGGCGCAGACCGGCCAGTCCGAGGCAATCCATTCGCCTGAGGAATGGGCGAGCACGGTGGTAAGATTGATGATGCCGGCACCCTGATCGAGGGCCGTGGTCTGCACGGTGGCGATCTCATGCTGGCCCAGAGTCTTGCGCACGATCTCAAGCCCGCTTGAGAGCGGCGCATAGCGAAACAGCCGCTGAGCCCCCTCTCCCGCTTGCGCTTCGATCGTTCCGACCAGCGACTTCTCCGGGTTGGCGAGTTCGATCTGGGCCTTGGCCAGAGCGGCCGCCAAGGAAGCGATGGAATCACTGGACCGCTGCACGGTGGCTATCCTCCCCATTTGTACCGCTGCTGAGGAGATCGAAACTCACGGCTCCCGACTTTGACCGCTTGGCCCGGACACCGTGGCCGGTCGCCTCTTTGGCATCCTCCGGCATCAGACCTTTAAGCTCCGTCTTGGCTTTCTCGTGTTCGAGAAAGGCATCGCGGGTCGAGCGGAACACGCCGGCGAACTCGGCCCAGGCATTGGACGTGCTCATGTCGACAATGCGGATGGCCTCGATCCGGGGTTTTGGCGGCTCAACGCCAAACAGCTTTGGTTCCTCCCCATTCTCCACGCAGCGCCAGAACTTCCGTTCTGCGGTGACAATCAGATGCTGATAGAGCGGGTCGGCATGGGCCAATATCTCCACCCACTTGCCTCCCCCGGTAATGACGGAAAGCACCGCGGTCCGGGCTGCAACAACCCACATGTTGTGATTAAGCTGCGGGGCGTATTTCGCGAGCGCCCCCTCCTCCGAGAACGACCACGGCAGCATGAATTTGGCTTCGAACACCGCATCGCTGCCCGCCACCCGGCCATCCAAGGTCGCAGCCATCCATTTCAGGGCCGGATGGAAGATCCGCCGCTGAATATCGGTGATCACCTGCCCGTTATTGGCCTCGTACCAGCGCCGGTTCAGGTCCTCGGTCGCCACCCCAAGCTGGACGATGAGGTTCCCCGAAAGGTCCACCGGCTCCACCTCCCCGCGCTTCTCCCGCCACAGCCGCACCAAGGCAGCCTCGTCATCCCCCATGATAATCCGGGCGTCCGAGCCGCCGATGAAATATCGCCGATCGGCAGGTTTGATCCTCGGGCTCATGCGCCCCTCCCTGCTTGACCGTCAGGTTCGATGAGCTGAAGGTCAACCAAGGGCGGGAGCGGCGCACGCCAGATGGGATTTGTGGAGGGTTGGGCGCTCGCGCCTGTGATCGGCGCGCGATTTGCGCTAGTCACGTGTTTAGCCTGGGCCATGGGATTCCTCCGTGGCTTGGGTTAGGGCCGCTATGGTGTTCCAGCACCTAGGCGGCCCGACCTTTCCTTGATATCAGAGTTTCGATGCGTCGTCAATCTGTGATATCACAAAAACGACGCGGCCCTCCGCCGACCGGAAAAGGCGTGCCCATTCTGGTCCGTCTACAGCCGACACTCCTTTCAAGACTAGACGCGTGGATAGCCAAGCAGGAGCTTTCTTGCACTCGGCCTGAAGCAATTCGCCGGCTTATCGAGATTGCACTGGCGGCCAAAATTAAGGGGCGCACCTAGCAGCAGGGTGGCGGATATGTTGGCCGGCAAGCGACCGCATTGCCGCACGCGCCTGTGACAGCTCCGTAGAAGATGAGGTCTTGGGGGCGGGCGGCCTGGACAGCAAGACTTAATCGCACGTTGGAGCGGATGATCCGCACGCCAATAACTTTGTCCCGCGTCATTGCTCACCCTTTTTGCCGCAACAGCCGGCCGCGCTCGCGTTCCCACGATCGCTTCTTTTCCGTTTCGCGCTTGTCGTAGAGCTTCTTGCCGCGCGCCAGCGCGAGCTCGACCTTGGCGCGGCCCTTCTCATTGAAATAGAGTTTGAGCGGAACGAGCGTCATGCCCTCGCGCTCCACCGCGCCGACGAGCTTATTGATCTGCCGCTTGTGCAGCAGAAGCTTGCGCGGCCGTTTCGGCGTGTGATTGAAACGGTTCGCCTGCAAATATTCGGGAATGTTCGAGTTGATCAGCCAGATCTCGCCGCCCCGGGCGTCGGCGTAGGATTCGGCGATCGTCGCCTTGCCCTGGCGCAGCGATTTGACTTCGGTGCCGGTGAGCGCAAGCCCGGCCTCGAACGTCTCGTCGATGAAATAATTGAAACGCGCCTTGCGGTTGTCGGCAACGACACGAAGCTTCCGTTCCGGTTTCGCTGCCACGGGACGGGTTCCGCTTTCAGCGGCTCTTGAGCAGGTCGCGGATCTCGGTCAGCAGTTGCTCTTCCTTGGAAGGAGCGGCCGGCGCCGGCGGTGGCTCCTGCGCCTTCAGCTGAGTGATGCCCTTGACCACCAGGAACAACGCAAAGGCGATGATCAGGAAGTTGATGGCAAGCGTGAGAAAATTGCCCCAGGCGAGCACCGCGCCCTCCTTCTTCGCCTCGGCGAGAGTTGTCGCCGTCACTTTCGAGGACAATGGAATGAAATAGTTCGAAAAGTCGATGCCGCCGGTGATCGAACTGACGATCGGCATGATGACGTCGCCGACCAGCGAATTGACGATGGCGCCGAAAGCAGCGCCGATGATCACGGCGACGGCGAGATCGACGACATTGCCGCGCATGGCAAATTTCTTGAATTCCTCAAGCATTCATCCCTCCCGGATTTGATCGAACGCGCTGGGCGCGACGTCCGCGCTACGCAATCTTCACTTAGGACAGCGGGCGTCGTCAGTTGATCAGGCCGGCGTGCACCATGGCCGCCCGCACGGCGGTTTGCGCCGTTTCGGTCGCCGGCACCATCGGCAGCCGGAGCGTGTTGGTGCACTTGCCGATGAGCGACAGCGCGTATTTGACCGGCGCCGGACTGGTTTCGACGAATAAATTAATGTGCAGCGGCGCCAGCTTGTCCTGCAATTTCAGCGCCACAGCGAAATCGCCGCGCAAGCACGCCGCCTGGAATTCAGCGCACAGCCGCGGCGCCACGTTCGAGGTCACCGAAATGCAGCCGTGGCCGCCATGGGCCATGAAACCGAGCGCAGTGATGTCCTCGCCGGACATTTGATTGAAGTCCTCACCCATCGCCGCGCGCTGCTGCGACACGCGCGCCATGTTCGCGGTGGCGTCCTTGACGCCGGCGATGTTCTTCAGTTCGTACAGGCGCTTCATGGTGTCGACCGCCATGTCGATCACCGACCGTACCGGAATGTTGTAGATCAGAATCGGAATGCCGATGGCGTCGTTGATCGCCTTGAAGTGCGCATAGAGGCCCTGCTGTGTCGGCTTGTTGTAATAGGGCGTGACCACAAGTACCGCATCGGCGCCGGCCGTCTCGGCGTGCCGGGCGAGATCGATCGCCTCGGCGGTCGAGTTGGAGCCCGCACCGGCGACGACCGGAACCCGGCCGTGCGCCTGGTCGACGCACCATTCGACGACCTCTTTGTGCTCTTTATGGGATAGCGTCGGGCTTTCCCCCGTGGTGCCGACCGGGACGAGCCCGTTGGTGCCCTCGGCGATCTGCCAATCGACCAGATCGCGGAACGCTTTCTCGTCAACGGAGCCGTTCTTGAACGGCGTGACGAGCGCGGTAAATGAGCCTCGAAAGCTGGTCTTGGCAGACATGACACGATCCTTGGCACGACCCTTGGCACGATCTTTGGCCCGGCAACAGAGCGGCCTCACCATAAATATCGGGTCGCGGCCGGCCTTGAAAGCCCCTTCGACGACTTGTTCGACGACTTGTTCGACGACTTGGGCGCCGCGGACGCGGCCAAAGGCGGCTCAGTTCAGGGGCCTCGCTTTCGCCGCAAAACTGTAAATTGTCGCAGCGGCTTGCAGTGTGGCGAATTTGAAAATCCCAAGTCCCAACGCCCCCTTCGCGGAGGAGCCTCAAATCCAGGAACTACACTGGAATCATAATCTTGCTCGTGTCCTTTTGATTTCGAAGTTGGCATCCAAGGGTGCTGCAAACACTTGCGAATTTCGGAATCGGGACAAGAGGGGTTAGGGTTTCTTCAACCTAACCGGCCGAAGAGACTTCTTCAGTCGAGCCCCACCGGGAGGGAATGTGCCGAGTTTCCGCACTATTGTGCTCCTTGCCGCCATTGGCATTCCGACGGCGTATGCGCAGGCCGCGCCGCTTTCGGGTCCGGTCCCATTGCCGAAGCACCGGCCGGCGATCAACGGGGAAAAGGTCGGCAAGGCCGACGCGCCAAATTCAGGCATGCGGAAATCGGTCCCGCATCGGCCGACCCCCGCGCCGGCGGTCGCTGCGGTGCCGCGTCAGGCTCCGGTCGGCGTGGCCTCGCCAAACTCCCGGCTGCAGCCGCCAGTCGCGCCGGCGCCGATATTGGCGCCGCCGCCTCGATCCGCCCCGCCCTTCGCTATTACGACGGCCACCGCGACTTCGCCGCTGGATCTGTCCGCAGTCAAGCAAGCCCTCGATCTTGTGGGCAAGAACCAACAGGACCAAGCCACCGGTATCGAGGCGACCATTTCCGATCCGGTCACCCGCAAGCTTGTGGAATGGGCGATCCTTCGCAGCGAAGACGGCGCGGCCGATTTCTCGCGTTATGCCGCCTTCATCGCCGCCAATCCAAGCTGGCCGAGCATCGAGACATTGCGGCGGCGGGCCGAAGCGGTGGCGTGGCAAGGGCAAGCCGATCCGCAAGCCATCATCAATTTTTTTCGGACCGAGCCGCCGCATACCGCCAAAGGACATTTCGCGCTGGCGCGGGCGCTGCTCACGCGAGGCGACGTTGCCGGCGCGGCGGCGGCTGTGCGCCAGGCTTGGCGCAATGACAGCTTCTCCGCCGATCTCGAAGTACAGGCGCGCGGCCAATTCGCCGGGCTGATCACGCCTGCCGACGACGAAGTGCGCATGGCGGCGCGGCTTTACGCCGAGGACGACGGCGCCGGATTGCGGGCGGCACGGCATCTCGACGCTGTAGCTCTCGCCATCGCCAAAGCCCGCGCCGCTGTTATCAACGAGTCCCATAATGCCAAGGCGCTGCTTGAAGCCGTGCCGGAGGCCGCCCGCCACGACCCGGGCTACATGTTCAGCCGCATTCAATGGCTGCGGCGTGCCGACAAGATCGTCGAGGCGGCACAATGGTTGAACGCCGCGCCACGCGATCCGGCGAAGCTTGTCGACGTCGATCAATGGTGGGTGGAGCGGCGACTGATAGCGCGAAAGCTACTCGACCTCGGCGAGGCCAAAATGGCCTATCAGGTCGCCGATGGTGCGGCGCCGCCAAACAATGACAACTACCGTGCCGAGCAGCATTTCACCGCCGGCTGGATTGCGCTGCGCTTCCTGCACGAGCCGGCCATGGCGCTTGCTCATTTCACCCGGATCGCCGACGGCGTCTCCAATCCGATCACGCTGGCGCGCTCATTCTATTGGCAAGGCCGCGCCGCCGAAGCGTTGGGGCGCGAGCCGGACGCGCGTTCGTTTTACGAACAGGCGGAGCGCTATCCGACCGCCTATTACGGCCAACTTGCGCGCGCCCATCTCGGCCTCGACGAAGTCACGCTGCGCCCATTGCCGAGTCCGCGCGCCGAGCATGGCACGCTCGAAATCGCGCGGGCATTCGAAATTCTCTATGCTGTCGACGCCCGCGACCTCGTCGCTACGATGGCAGCCGACCTCGGCGACAAGGCGACCGATACCGCAGCCCTGGCGACGCTTGCCGACATCGCGACCCACCACGACGATGCGCGGACGACGCTGCTGATCGGCAAGGCCATGCTTGGCCGCGGCTATCCCTTTGAAAGATATGCCTTTCCTGCCTTTGGCGTGCCCAGCTATCAGCAGATCGGACCGGCGGTCGAGCCTTGCGTCGTTTATTCCATCGTGCGTCAGGAAAGCGCGTTTAACCCGCGCGTGGTGTCGGCCGCCAATGCAATCGGTCTCATGCAGGTCACGCCGGGCACCGGCCGCGATACCGCCAAGAAATTCAATGTCGCGTTCGATCAGCGTCGCTTGATGGACGACGTCGCCTATAACGCTCAGCTCGGCACCGCGGAGCTCGGCAACGATATCGCCACCTGGCGCGGCTCCTATATTCTGGCCTTTGTCGCCTACAATGCCGGACCGCGCCGCGCCCGCGAATGGATCGAGCAATACGGCGACCCGCGCGACCCCAAGGTCGACCCGATCGATTGGATTGAGCGCATCCCGATCTCGGAAACGCGCAATTACGTCGAACGCGTGCTTGAGAACATGCAGGTTTACCGCGCGCTCATCGAAAACAATCCCCGGCTTCTCATCGAAGCCGATCTGCGCCGCGGCGGGTAATGCTGCAAACTGCGGAAAATCGGCCCTGGCGGAACAGCGTGCAGGTCGTTCGGGTTATTTTCCAACCTCCCGTCGGTCATTGATGCCATCATGAGCTCTGTGGAGAGAACATTTCAAGCTGCGCTTGACGCACTCAATGCACGGAAGTTTTTCGATGCTGAACGTCTTTTCAAGACTTTTTTGAAGAGACAGCCAAGACACGTCGCTGCCTTGAATCTTTTGACTGTCATCTTAATGAGCATGGAGCGATTTGCCGAGGCCGAAGAATTTATTTCTAGAGCAGTCAAACTAAACCAAAACTCGGATGTTTCATTTTACAATTACGGCATAATTCTAAAACGGCTCAATAAGACAAAACAGGCGCTGCAGCAATTCAATAATGCTCTTCGCTTGAACGCTAAAGTTCCAGAGACATGGAATAATCGCGGTACGGTCTTCAACGATTTACACCAATATGAACTCGCGATATCGGATTTCGATCAGGCTATTCTATTAAATGAAAGCTACGCGGATGCTTTTTGTAATAAGGGCAAGTCGCTGGGTGAACTCAAACGCTACGACGACGCGTTTGTAGCCTATGACAAAGCGCTGGCGCTGAATCCCGATTTGGCCGAGGCGTGGCTTGGTCGGGGGAACTTTGCTGTTTGATCTTAAACGCAATGATGAGGCGCTCGCGGCTTTTGACAAAGCACTGGCTCTCAAACCTGATTTACCTTCGGCGTGGCGTGGACGTGGGAATTCGTTTGCAGAGCTTAAGCGTTATGACGAAGCGTTCGCAGCTTACGACAAGGCGCTATCAATCAAGCCGGATCTGGCTGAAGCGTGGCTCGGCCGTGGGAATACTTTCAACAAGCTGAAACGCTATGATGATGCGCTTATTGCCTATGACAAGGCGCTAACGCTCAAACCTGATTTGACTGACGCGTGGCTTGGTCGTGGCAATTCGTTCGCAGGACCTTAAGCGCTATGACGAAGCGTTCGCAGCTTATGACAAGGCACTATCGATCAAGCCCGATTTAGCCGAGGCGTGGCTTGGCCGTGGTCATATATTCACAAATCTCAAGCGTCATGACGAAGCGTTCGCAGCGTATGACAAGGCGCTCTCAATCACGCCGGATTTGGCCGAAGCGTGGCTTGGTCGTGGTAATATGTTCACAGACCTCAAGCGTCATGACGAAGCGCTGGTAGCTTATGACAAAGCGCTGTCAATCAAGCCGGATTTGGCTGAAGCATGGCTTGGTCGCGGCAATGTGTTTGGCGACCTCAGGCGCGATGACGAAGCGTTCGCCGCTTATGACAAGGCGTTATCACTCAAGCCGGATCTGGCTGAAGCATGGCTTGGTCGCGGCAATGTGTTGACTGACCTCAGGCGCGATGACGAAGCGTTCGCCGCTTATGACAAGGCGCTATCAATCAAGCCGGATTTGGCTGCGGCATGGCTTGGTCGCGGCAATGTGTTTCGCGACCTGACGCATTATCGAGAATCGCTCTCAGCCTATGACAAGGCACTGGCACTCAAACCAGATTTGGCTGAGGCGTGGCTTGGCCGTGGCAACGTATTTACCGAACTTAGGCGCGATGACGAAGCGTTCCTTTCGCTTATGACAAGGCGCTATCAATCAAGCCCGATTTGGCTGAAGCACATTTCAATCGTAGTTTGAATCACCTGCTCAACGGGCGTTACGAAGAGGGCTGGCGCGAATTCGAATGGCGAAAAAGGATCCGCATCCCTCTTGGCAGCAGACCATTTTCCGAGCCGTTATGGCTCGGAGAACAAGATATTGCGGGAAAAATCATCTTGCTGCATAGCGAACAAGGACTTGGTGATACAATCCAATTCTGTCGTTACGCTGAATTAGTTTCCAATCTCGGCGTGCGAGTGATTCTCGAAGTGCCGAAATCGCTTATGCGCTTGTTCGAAGGTCTTTGTTCTTCACCCGAATTAATAGAAGTTGGATCTCAACTTCCATTTTTTGATTTCCATTGCCCGTTAATGAGCTTGCCTTTAGCTTTCAAGACGACATTATCGAGCATTCCTGCGAATATTCCTTATCTTAAAACCGATACCGACAGAGTACTATTTTGGAACGGGAGGCTTGGGCATAAAAATAAGCCGAGGGTGGGGCTTGTATGGTCGGGAGGGTTCCGCCCTGATCAGCCCCAAGTGTGGTCCGTCAATAAGCGCAGAAACATTCCGTTGGCAAAGTTTGCCTCGTTTGCCGGTTTAGATATTGATTTTTATAGTTTACAAAAGGGCGAGCCAGCGGAGTCAGAATTAACTGCATTAAAGCGCGACAATTGGGGCGGTCCAAATATTATAGATTTAACAGGAGAGCTGATCGACTTTTCAGACACCGCCGCACTCATACAAAACCTTGATTTGGTCATATCCGTGGATACCTCAACAGCACACTTAGCTGGAGCCTTGGGAAAGCCCATTTGGATTCTTAATCGCTTTGACACTGATTGGCGCTGGCTATTGGATCGAACCGATAGTCCTTGGTATCCTACTGTGAAACTGTACAGACAAGAGAAGGCTGGGGATTGGGATGAAGTGGTCCAGCGAGTCAGGGGCGACCTGATCCGAGTGTGAATCACGCCTCAAAAAAATTGCAACATACCCACGATCAAAGGCCGACCGGGCGCGGCTAATACTAACCTCGCCGCATGATTGTAGAGCGTGGCATCAAACTCTGCATTCTGATGCCCGGCGCAGCTGCCTTTCTCTCCGCCATATTTACCGGGTTGCATCACTTCCAACACCGACGAAATGAAACTCGTCGCCGTCCCTATCGGTTGCTGCCAAGTGGAACTCACCGGCAAGTGGTTGGAATCAATTATAAATCGATGCAGGTCCGATCGCGGCAATGATTGCAGCAGCGTCGCCAGGCGATTACATTGGCCAACTCACGATCAGGAAATACGGTGAGCCAAATCCCCTCCCACCTCCCGCCAGAAAGCATCGGCGGCGGCAGCGATCCTGGAAGAAGCGTTTTCGTCACGGCCCAGGATGGGCTGCGGCTGCATGTGCGCGAATACGGTTCGCGCCGTGCGCCCGCCTTCCCGGTCGTTTGCCTGCCAGGTTTGGCGCGGACCGTTGCCGATTTTGACGCGCTGGCGCCGGCGCTCGCCAACGGCCGCCAACCGCGGCGCGTGATTGCGATCGACGCGCGCGGCCGCGGCCAATCGGATTACGACGACAATCCGGCGAACTACACTCTGGCGGTTGAGCTGGGTGACGTGGTGACGGTGCTGACGGCCCTCGAAGTCGGCGCGGCTGTATTCGTTGGCAGCTCGCGCGGCGGCATCCTCACCATGTTGCTTGGCGTGGCGCATCCGACCGCGGTCGCCGGCGTCGTGCTCCACGATATCGGGCCGGTGATCGAGCCGAAGGGGCTGGCGCGCATCAAGAGCTATGTCGGCAAGTTGCCGCAGCCGCGCAGCTTTGCCGAGGGTTCGGATATCCTTCGCCGGTTGTTTGACGCGCAATTCCCCAAGCTCACCGCCGAGCAATGGCTCGCCGCCGCACAACGCACCTGGAAACTCAACGACGGCGCGTTGGTGCCGACTTATGACGTGCGATTGGCGCGTACGCTTGCGGAATTCGACATCGAGCGCCCATTGCCGCCGATGTGGAACGAATTCGACGCGCTCGCCCGCGTGCCTATTTTGGTGATCCGCGGCGCCAACTCCGACATTCTATCGGCCGCAACGGTGGCTGCCATGCGCGAGCGTCATCCCGGCGCGGATATCATCGAAGTTGTCGACCAAGGCCACGTTCCTGTGCTTGACGGTTCAGACCTACTCCACCGCATCGTCGAGTTTATCGGCCGGTGCGGCTGACGATAACGGGAAATTTGCCACAGGATATTCGAAGGCTGGTCCGATCGAGCAACAGGACAAATCGTGCTTCGAAACGATCGCAGCATCATTTGGGCCGAATAATGACTCGCCGCTGCGCCTTGGAGTGAAAACGCGTTCGAGCATTTCGTCGACGTTCAGTGCAAAGAGGAAAGCCGCACAATGAAAAATCCCCGGCGGAGGCCCGCCGGGGATTTCCGATTTCACGCCGTGATCAGTCGATCAGGGCAGGAAATCTTTGTGCATACGGACGGTGACGTTCCAGGCGTTCTCGACGTTGCTGCCGCCAACGGACTGAAAACCAGCCGTCGGGCCGGGGGCCCCAGTCAAGCCCGAGATATTTCCGGGCAGGACGCCATTCTCGAACTTGCGCCGTTCATGTGGGTCATACATCACTTCGACGCCAAGATAGAACGACTTGGTCACGTCCCATTGCAGCCGTGAACTGGCGGCCCACATCGACCAATTATTGTCGCAGCCCGAACTCGCCGACCACGATCCCAGTACCAGAAACAAAGCCATTGGAGTGCTGCCTTCCGCGTAGCAGAGGATACAGTGACGTAACCGCGTTCGCGCACGACGAAGTTTCTGGTTTCACGAATATTCTGCTGGCCAGCATACGGCCCCCAGGTCATGCTGCCGTTGTTATTGCCCCAGGTCGCCTCGGCGCGCACCCAGCCGCCGATCTTGATGCACATATCGGTGCCCGGCATGTAGTAAAATCCCGCCCCGTAGAGGCCGCAGACCTTCACGTATTCAAATGAGCTGAGTGAGTGGCAATCTAATTCGACTTAGTTGGCAATGGCATTTCTTCCGCAGCACGGCGGTTTTTCCCCCGAAAAGGGAACGATGTGGCCGAGAATTCGGCAAACATAGCGGGTCAGCGCCAGCCCTTCGTTCCAGGGGAGCCTCATTGCCGAACAACACGAACACAGCTTCAAAATCAACCGTCGCCGGTTGCTCGCCTCGGCAGCCGCCGCCTGCACGGCCACCAGCGTGCCGCTTCTCTGCGAGCGCGGCGAAGCCGCCGCGATCCATCCTGTGCCGTTGACGCCCAAAGTGCCTGCCCAGAAGTTTTGCGAGCCAAACACTCGACAACTCATGGAAATATCAAGGCGCAATGCGATTCGCAAAGTTGCCATTGCTACGGATTCCCCAAACGCTGCATGAGATGAAGGAGTGCGAAGAAAGGCAAGAGGATTTAGAGGCATTCAGCCAGTTCGAAGCGGCGAACGGCAAAGCCGTGTGGGATCAGGTGTTGCAGCCCCGGCGAGAAGCGGAAGGAAAACCTGAACTGGTGGCCAAATTGCTGGAACGACGGCGTAGGATATCAAACGGAGGTATACACAATTCTCAGAGACAGGTTTCGGTCGGCGCAGCATATAGCGAGCGTGAATTTCATCGCGTTGAGAGCGAGTGACCTGCCACTGCACTTTCATCCCGCGGCGATTGATGGGGCGTCGAAATATCAGCACGACGGCGTTATATTCTGACCTCTCAGACGCGACGATACGCAGTGTCGTGGAATTGGTGCGAGATTGCGATACAATAATCTTGTGGTAGGAACCGTGTATGAGCTCATCAGATTATTTTTTTAAAGAGTCGCTGGCGGCATTAAATCATCGAAAGTTTATCGATGCGGAGAGGCTTCTCAGAATCGTTTTAAAAGAGCAGCCAAGCCACGTTGGTGCTTTAAACTACTTGACTGTTGCGCTGATGAGTATGGAGCGGTTCGCAGAAGCTGAAGAATTTGTCTCAAAAGCAGTGCGGTTAAACCAAGGGTCAGATGTCTCATTTTATAATTATGGGTTAATTTTAAAGCGGCTGAAAAAGCCGCGATTTGCTCTAAAGCAATTTGACAACGCCCTGCGCTTGAATGCAACAGTTGCGGAAACATGGAACAATCGCGGGACGGTATTCAACGACTTAAATCTCTATGAAAACGCTATCCTAGACTTCGACAAAGCCGTCGCGCTGAAGCCGAACTATGCAGATGCGTATTGCAACAAGGGAAAGTCGTTAAACGAACTCAAACGTTACGATGAAGCGCTTGTTGCCTATGACAAAGCGCTTGCTTTCAATCCTGATCTTGCGGAAGCGTGGCTTGGCCGTGGCAATGTGTTCAAAAGACTTAATTGTTACGATGAGGTGATTGCTGCTTGTGGAAAGGCTTTAGCGCTTAAGCCCGATTTAGCAGAGGCGTGGCTTGGTCTTGGCATGGCGTACAACGAACTGAAACGGTATGACGAAGCCTTTGCCGCTTATGACAATGCGCTAGGGCTCAAGTCTGATTTGGGAGAAGCGTGGCTTGGTCGCGGCAATGTTTTCACTGCTCTCAAACGCTATGACGAAGCCTTTGCCGCTTATGATAATGCGCTAGGGGTCAAGTCTGATTTGGGAGAAGCGTGGCTTAGTCGCGGCAATGTTTTCACTGCTCTCAAGCGCTATGACGAAGCCTTTGCCGCTTACGACAAAGCGCTGGCAGTCAAGCCAGATTTAGCAGAAGCGTGGCTTGGTCGCGGCAATGTTTTCACTGCTCTCAAACGCTATGACGAAGCCTTTGCCGCTTACGACAAAGCGTTGGCAGTCGAACCAGATTTAGCAGAAGCGTGGCTTGGTCGCGGCAATGTTTTCACTGATTCTCAAACGCTATGACGAAGCCTTTGCCGCTTATGACAATGCGCTAAGGCTCGAGTTTGATTTGGGAGAAGCGTGGCTTGGTCGCGGAAATGCGTTCAACGATCTCAAACGCTACGATGAAGCGCTTTCTGCTTATGATAATGCGCTAGGGCTCAAGTCTGATTTGGGAGAAGCGTGGATTGGTCGCGGCAATGTTTTCACTGCTCTCAAACGCTATGACGAAGCCTTTGCCGCTTATGATAATGCGCTAGAGCTCAAGTCTGATTTGGGAGAAGCGTGGCTTGGTCGCGGCAATGTTTTCACTGCTCTCAAACGCTATGACGAAGCCTTTGCCGCTTACGACAAAGCGTTGGCAGTCAAGCCAGATTTAGCAGAAGCGTGGCTTGGTCTCGGAAATGCGTTCAACGATCTCAAACGCCACGATGCCGCACTTTGGCCTGCACCCGGTTCCGAAGACACCGAGTTAGGTGTTTTTATGGGACCGGAGGTGAGTTATGGAGAGACGACGGTTTACGCGGGAGTTCAAGCTTGAAGCTGTGCGGCTAATCAGAGATCGCGGGGTCTCGTACGCGCGGGCATCGCAAGACTTGAAGGTGCATCCGACGCAGCTGCGCAATTGGGTGAAGGCATTTGCTGACGATCCACAGCATGCGTTCCCTGGTCCCGGTCAGATGAAGCCCGAACAGCTGGAGATCGCGCGGCTCAAGCGCGAGGTGATCAAGCTGAAGGCCGAGCGCGACATACTAAAAAACTGTCGCGGGCCGTTGCCCGCCTGCGCACGGTAGAAACAGCTGGTGCTATCCTTGCGGCTTGGAGGGTAGCGGCCGTCAGCTTAGTGGAGGCAGAGTCCCCGTTAAAAAACGTGGTCCATGGGTGCATGCGAACTTGAGAGTGGTGACGCCGCCCCGGCAGCGATCCCGATTAGGAAAATGACGATTGGCATAGCCCAGACCCTCCTGCCGACAAACAATTAGATGGAGGATTTGCTATGCCCAAGAGGACGACCGGTAACCGCCCGGAATTAAAGCCGATCAACGGTGGCGCGGCCGCTATCGACATCGGATCAAGAATGCATATGGCTGCGGTCGATCCGACTTGCACTGAAACGCCAGTGCGTGCGTTTGGCACATTTACGCAGGACCTGCATGATCTGGCGAACTGGTTCAAAGCGTGTGGCGTGACCAGTGTGGCGATGGAATCCACTGGGGTCTATTGGATTCCGGCCTACGAGATTCTTGAGCAGCGCGGGTTCGAGGTCATTCTGGTCAATGCGCGTTACGCCAAGAACGTACCTGGGCGCAAGACAGACGTCAGCGATGCCGCATGGCTGCGCCAGCTCCATTCCTATGGTCTGTTACGCGGGAGCTTCCGCCCTAACGCTGAGATCGCAACCCTGCGCGCCTATCTGCGTCAGCGGGAGCGGCTGGTGGAATACGCAGCTGCCCACATCCAGCACATGCAAAAGGCCCTGATGGAGATGAACTTGCAACTTCATCACGTTGTCTCCGATATTACCGGCGCGACTGGGATGCGGATTATCCGAGCTATTGTCGCGGGCGAGCGCAATCCCGACGTGTTGGCGACCTACCGCGACGTGCATTGCCATTCCTCCATAGAGACGATCCGCGCCGCACTGGTGGGCAACAATCGGGACGAACATATCTTCGCACTGACCCAGTCGCTGGAACTCTATGACACCTATCAGGCCAAGATGCTCGACTGCGACCGCAAGCTGGAATCCTTGATAGCGGCGCTCACTGACAAAGGGGCCAAGCCGGTCGGCAAGCTCTCCAGACCGCGGGTGAAGACTAAGCAAGTCAACACACCGTCGTTCGATGTCAGGGCCGCTCTATACGGCGTCCTCGGGGTCGATCTAACCGAGATCCATGGGTTGGGTCCGTCACTTGCGTTGAAGCTCATTGGCGAGTGCGGCACAGATCTGATGGCATGGCCGACCGCCAAGCACTTCACCTCTTGGCTGTGCCTGGCACCAGGGAACAAAATCTCGGGTGGCAAGGTGCTCTCTTCACGCACGCGAAGATCGTCGAGCCGGGCAGCTGCGTTGTTGCGGCTGGCGGCCACGGCCATCGGGCGGAGCGATACGGCGCTCGGCGCATTTTATCGTCGGCTGTCCGCTCGTGCAGGCAAGGCGAAGGCCGTGACTGCGACCGCCCGCAAAATTGCGGTCCTGTTCTACAATACCCTCAGGCACCGCATGACCTACAGGGACCCGGGTGCCGACCACTATGAGGAACAATATCGCAGCCGTGTCCTCGCCAATCTGAAGCGGCGCGCTAAGTCGCTGGGCTTCGTTTTGCAAGCTGTTCCATGCGACGCTGCGATGGCTGAGGTGGCTGTTCCTTAGGAAGGCCGAGCGCGACATACTAAAAAACTGTCGCGGGCCGTTGCCCGCCTGCGCACGGTAGAAACAGCTGGTGCTATCCTTGCGGCTTGGAGGGTAGCGGCCGTCAGCTTAGTGGAGGCAGAGTCCCCGTTAAAAAACGTGGTCCATGGGTGCATGCGAACTTGAGAGTGGTGACGCCGCCCGGCGCGACCCGAAGGAAAATGACGATTGGCATAGCCCAGACCCTCCTGCCGACAAACAATTAGATGGAGGATTTGCTATGCCCAAGAGGACGACCGGTAACCGCCCGGAATAAAGCCGATCAACGGTGGCGCGGCCGCTATCGACATCGGATCAAGAATGCATATGGCTGCGGTCGATCCGACTTGCACTGAAACGCCAGTGCGTGCGTTTGGCACATTTACGCAGGACCTGCATGATCTGGCGAACTGGTTCAAAGCGTGTGGCGTGACCAGTGTGGCGATGGAATCCACTGGGGTCTATTGGATTCCGGCCTACGAGATTCTTGAGCAGCGCGGGTTCGAGGTCATTCTGGTCAATGCGCGTTACGCCAAGAACGTACCTGGGCGCAAGACAGACGTCAGCGATGCCGCATGGCTGCGCCAGCTCCATTCCTATGGTCTGTTACGCGGGAGCTTCCGCCCTAACGCTGAGATCGCAACCCTGCGCGCCTATCTGCGTCAGCGGGAGCGGCTGGTGGAATACGCAGCTGCCCACATCCAGCACATGCAAAAGGCCCTGATGGAGATGAACTTGCAACTTCATCACGTTGTCTCCGATATTACCGGCGCGACTGGGATGCGGATTATCCGAGCTATTGTCGCGGGCGAGCGCAATCCCGACGTGTTGGCGACCTACCGCGACGTGCATTGCCATTCCTCCATAGAGACGATCCGCGCCGCACTGGTGGGCAACAATCGGGACGAACATATCTTCGCACTGACCCAGTCGCTGGAACTCTATGACACCTATCAGGCCAAGATGCTCGACTGCGACCGCAAGCTGGAATCCTTGATAGCGGCGCTCACTGACAAAGGGGCCAAGCCGGTCGGCAAGCTCTCCAGACCGCGGGTGAAGACTAAGCAAGTCAACACACCGTCGTTCGATGTCAGGGCCGCTCTATACGGCGTCCTCGGGGTCGATCTAACCGAGATCCATGGGTTGGGTCCGTCACTTGCGTTGAAGCTCATTGGCGAGTGCGGCACAGATCTGATGGCATGGCCGACCGCCAAGCACTTCACCTCTTGGCTGTGCCTGGCACCAGGGAACAAAATCTCGGGTGGCAAGGTGCTCTCTTCACGCACGCGAAGATCGTCGAGCCGGGCAGCTGCGTTGTTGCGGCTGGCGGCCACGGCCATCGGGCGGAGCGATACGGCGCTCGGCGCATTTTATCGTCGGCTGTCCGCTCGTGCAGGCAAGGCGAAGGCCGTGACTGCGACCGCCCGCAAAATTGCGGTCCTGTTCTACAATACCCTCAGGCACCGCATGACCTACAGGGACCCGGGTGCCGACCACTATGAGGAACAATATCGCAGCCGTGTCCTCGCCAATCTGAAGCGGCGCGCTAAGTCGCTGGGCTTCGTTTTGCAAGCTGTTCCATGCGACGCTGCGATGGCTGAGGTGGCTGTTCCTTAGGAAAGCCGCGGCCTACTTCGCGAAGGAATTGACGTGAAGTTTGGATTTATCGCGAAGCACCGGGGGATCTGGCCGGCGGATTGGTTGTGCGGGGCGCTCGGTGTCTCGCGGGGTGGGTTCTATGCCTGGCTCAAGCGACCGCGCAGTCGGCGCAGCCGCAGCAATGAAGAGTTGGGCGCGAAGGTCCGGGCGAGCTTCATCGCCAGCGATCGAACCTACGGCGCCAGGCGAGTGTGGCATGACATGCTTGCAGAAGGCATCCCCTGCGGTCTGCATCGGATCGAGCGATTAATGCGATTACAGGCTCTCAAGGCCCGTCCGCGCCGGCGTCGACTGCCGCCCGATCTGGGTGAGCGGCAGGTCGTCGCCGTCGCTCCGAACGTGCTCGACCGCACTTTCGATGCGCCTTCTCCCAACCGTAGATGGATCGCTGACTTTACGTATATTTTGACGGCGGAAGGTTGGCTTTATGTGGCTGTCGTCATTGATCTGTTCTCGCGTCGTGTAGTCGGCTGGTCGATGAGTGCTGCGATGACGGCACAGTTGGTCACCGATGCCCTGGTGATGGCGATCTGGCGGCGAGGCAAGCCCGACGCGCTGCTGCATCACTCCGATCGTGGCAGCCAATACACCAGCGAGCAGTTCCAGAAGCTGATGGCCGATCACGGCATCATCTGCTCGATGAGCCGCTCAGGCAACGTCTGGGACAATGCGGCGATGGAGAGCTTCTTCTCGTCGCTAAAGACCGAACGCACTGCTCGTAAAACCTATCGGACACGCGACGAGGCCAAGGCTGACGTGTTCGATTACATCGAATGCTTCTACAACGAGAAGCGCAGGCACTCGACTATCGGCTACCTGAGCCCAGCGGAGTTCGAAAACCGAATGAAACTAGCTTAGGATGCTGTCAACCGAACCGGGTGCAGGCCACTTTCTGCTTATGATAACGCGCTAGAGCTCAAGTCTGATTTGGGAGAAGCGTGGCTTGGTCGCGGCAATGTTTTCACTGCTCTCAAACGCTATGACGAAGCCTTTGCCGCTTACGACAAAGCGTTGGCAGTCAAGCCAGATTTGGAAGGCGTCGAAGGTGCGCGGCTTCATTCAAAAATGCATATTTGTGATTGGAACGATTTTGACGTCGAGTGCGCGCATCTGATTTCGTCTATTCGAATGGGAAACGCAGATGCCGAGCCATTTGCAATTCTTCCTATTTCTTCATCGGCTCAAGACCAACTCCAATGTGCCAAGTTGTGGGTCTCAAAACAACATTCACCACATCAAAAGCCTCTTTGGAGAGGAGATAGCTATAGACACGAAACAATTCGTCTCGCTTACGTCTCAGCTGACTTTCGTCAACATCCGATTGCATATCTTACGGCTGGTATGTTTGAATGCCACGACAAATCACGATTCGAAATAACAGCAATATCGATAGGGCCTGATGATAAGTCTGAGATGCGGCATCGTTTAAGGGACACTTTCCATCGTTTTATTGATGCCACAACATTGAGCGACGAGGAGATTGCTTCATACATAAGAAAAGGAGAAATTGACTTATTGATTGATCTAAACGGCTTTACACAAGCCGCACGAATCGGCTTGTTTGCTCTCCGTCCAGCGCCTATTCAGGTACACTATCTTGGCTATCCTGGAACAATTGGTGCAAGTTATATTGACTATCTGATCGCCGATCAGACAATAATTCCGGACAAGTGTAGAGCGGTCTATTTAGAAAAGATTGTTGCGCTGCCTAATACCTATCAGGCGAATGATCGTTGGCGCGCGATTTCCGATAAGGTCTTCAATCGATCTAACGAAGGATTGCCGCCTAAAGCGTTCGTGTTCTGCTGTTTCAACAATAATTACAAGATCACACCTCATGTTTTCGATTGTTGGATGCGTCTTCTACAGCAAGTTGAAGGAAGCGTGTTATGGCTTTTGGAAGCTAATCCGTTTGCAGCAATAAATTTAAAAAGGGAGGCTGTAGCACGGGGCGTGAGTTCTGAGCGCTTGGTGTTTGCGAAGCGTATGCCGCTACCCGAACACCTTGCGCGTCACACACTGGCCGATTTGTTTTTGGATACGATGCCCTACAATGCCCATACCACCGCAAGCGATGCTTTATGGGCGGGTTTGCCTGTATTAACTTGCCTCGGTGAGACTTTCGCAAGCAGAGTCGCTTCAAGTTTGCTCAATGCGATTCGGTTGCCTGAACTTATAACACCAACGTTAGAAGCCTATGAGCAGATGGCGGTCGATCTTGCTACGCACCCTAAAAAGCTGACCGCGATCAAGCGAAAATTGGCGGAACATCGTCTGACCACGCCACTATTCGACACCAAGCTCTTCACGAAACATCTCGAAGCGGCGTATACGGCAATGTACGAGCGCTATCAGACGGGCTTGGCCCCTGATCATATTATTGTCTCAACTTGAAGTGGTGATGACGTCCTCCATCTACCCGCTCGCAAAACTCTGCAAATTGATCGCCATCTCCTTCGATAGCGGCAGATTGCGAGCATTGGTCGCTTGAGCCTAAGTCGTCTTGAAGCCATGGCCGTGGTATTACTGCACTGCTCGACCAAGATATTTTTGATGCCGTGCTCAATAGTCACCCTTGACGCGGTCATCCCCCGCGATTTGAAACTTTAGACCTGCCTTGCTGAATGCCCTCTCGATTTTCCCGATTCCGAGGCCTTTCTGGGTCGAACCGCGCCTTTCTCAATGCGATAAATGGCGCGCTGAGTGATTGCGGCTTTTTGGGCAAGCTCCGTTTGGCTCCATTCCAATACCGCCCTCCCTGCCCTTACCCGAGCGGCAAACAACACCCGCTCGGTTCCAGCGTTCCAGCGGGGGTCAGCGATGTTGCTCGTCGCCGCTTCCTCATAATTGCTTCGGTCGATAAAAAAACCCCGGCAGACGAGCCGCCGGGGTTTCCGATTTCACGCCGTGATCAGTCGATCAGGGCAGGAAGTCCTTGTGCATACGGACGGTGACGTTCCAGGCGTTCTCGACGTTGCTGCCGCCAACGGACACAGGACCACTATTGCCCGCCAACGGCCCGGGGGCCGCACCCAAGCCGCTCGCGAAGGCTCCGGGCAGGAGGCCATTCGTCGAACTTGCGCTGCTCATGCGGTCATACATCACTTCGACGCCAAGATAGAACGACTTGGTCACGTCCCATTGCAGCCGTGAACTGACGGCCCACACTGACCAATTGTTGTCGCAGCCCGACCGCGCCGTCCACGATCCCACACCAGAAACAAAGCCATTGGTAGTGCCAGTGCCTTCCGCGAAGCAGAGGATAGCGTTGGCTTGGTTGTTGTAGCTGACCGCCTCGTAGGCGCCGACGAATGACTCGTGCACCGACGGCGTCCAGTAATGCTCATAGGACGCATTGACGCTCCAGGCCGTCGTCAAATTGCATCCTGATCCTCCGAATGCGGACTGCGTGGTTGAGCCATACACGCAGTCTGACATGATGCCATACGTTGCGTTATCGCTGTGCAAGGCCTCGTAGTTGCCTTGGGTCGGCTGGTTGAGATAACGCAGCCCACCTTCAGTGTAGTTGACTTCGCCCTGGAAGTAGTCGCCTTGCGCTACCGTCGGGAAATTCAGCCGAAGGCCGGCGCCGACCACCCAACCCCATGTGTCGCCCGGGTGACCTGAACTGGTACCCTGGTTAATGGCCGTGTTGTAGTAGGTGGCATTGACCTCGTGTGCCGCGGCCATGACCTGAGCGCTGCCCCAGGTCTGATCCATTCTGATGTTGCCGACAACATCAGGCGCTTGGAAACCGCCGTAGCCCACCTGGCTGTTGACGGCGCCCGTAAAGATGGCACCCCCTTGAAGCACCCCGGTAGAGCAGAAGTTGCTTTCCGAGAGGCTGTTACAGCCGACGCCAATGATCTGAGTGTCGCGACGGTCTTCGGCCGATATTGTCGCCGAGAGACCGCTTCCGAGCTGTGCGGTGTAGGCCCATACCCATTGGCCGCCGTCGCCGGTGTCTTCAAGCGGCATGAACGCGGCGCGATACGCCGCCGCTGCCCCGCTGTAGAAGTCATAGAACGACTGCGTCAACCCGGTAGTCCAACCCGCCCACTGTAAGAAGGCGCGGTTCGAGCTGAATGTGCCTTGCCCGCCGACCAACTCGCCGATTGCATTGTCGCTGAGGCCGACGTCGATATAGGCCCGAGCCGTGCCGTAGGCGGTCTGCTCACGCGCGTCTACGGTGACGTAACCGCGTTCGCGCACGACGAAGTTGCTGGTTTCACGAATATTCTGCTGGCCAGCATACGGCCCCCAGGTCATGCTGCCGTTGTTATTGCCCCAGGTCGCCTCGGCGCGCACCCAGCCGCCGATCTTGATGCACATATCGGTGCCCGGCATGTAGTAAAATCCCGCCCCGTAGAGGCTGCAGACCTTCACGTATTCGACCGGTTTGGCCTTGACGGGAAGATCAGCTGCCTGCCCCGCAGTGACCGCAGCCAGAGCAGCTGCGGAGCCGAGGAGGAGGCTTTTCACCATCTTCATTTTGAACCTCCAATTGTTTGCCGTGGGAGGGTTCTTTCCGCCGGGTGACGCCACCCCAAAGAAGGTCCCCTAAGTCCCCAAACCACCCGGTCTTTCCACTTCCCGAAAACACCGGACGAGTCGACTTGGGGTTCCCCCCTCCGTCGCATGCACACCTTAACCAATGAGTTCCAGGGTGCAATGGAGAACTACCCAAGTCACAGGCCGCTTCGACCGATTTCCGTGAGGTGTTGCGTAAAAAACACGCACGCAGTGCTGCCGCACTGAGCGGTGGGAGACCCCGCCGGCCGCTGAACCAGGTATTATTTCTGATTTAAAATCAATGCGTTCCGAAGCGAACTTGCCGGGCTATGCCGGCCAATTCGGCCGGTCTTAGCGCTAAAGCGGGGGAACCGTCGTGACCGATCACCCCCCGGCGAGCCCCGCGGGGCTTGACCTCTTCGTCGCCTTGCGAGCCTCAATTCTAGCGTCCCGATCGGCGACCATCGAAATCGTCGCCACTCTCCTTGACGACCTAATGCGACATCGCCAGCGACAATTCGATCCGGCGCGGACAGGCTTTGGAATTTCGCTGGCACTTCCGTCAATGGTCGGGTCGCGCGCGATTTCCGCTTTGTCAAATGCCGAACGAGACCATGATCCGATCGGATTGAATCGGATCGTGGTCGCTAAATGCCTCGGCCGCCGTTTGCGACGCTTACCTGAAAAGCTTGCAGTTGCTTGCGGCCGCCCGCGAAGGTGACCTCCAGTTCGAATGTGTCGACGCCGGCGAAATTCTGCGCGGCGCGATAAAAAGCGACGAAGGCCGGCACCTCGATTGCCAAGCACTGTTTGACATTGGTCGCCTTGAGCATGGCGCGCTTGACGCTGACCGTGCCGTGAGCCGGCGCGCGGGCGAGCCGGATCGCCGGCAGCGCGCCGGAGGTGCAATCCGGCCGAATGCTGGTGTAGATGCCGACGCGCACGTTCTCGCCCGGCACGGCTTTGATCGCGCGCTCGATTGTATTGTCCTGCGCGTATGCTGCGCCGGCGGCTGCGCATAACAACGCACTCGCGAGCCCACAGCGGGCGATCTGTTTTCGCACGATCGGACGCATTCTTCTGCAGCCGCGCCAGCGGAGCGACCGCGCTGCAATGCGCGACGCAGTCGCGAGCGCGTAGCGGCATTATACAGTATAAAGCGCCGGGCGTGGGCCGCATATTGCGCGCGCCGCCGCAGATGGCTTGAGTTCTTGGAATTATTGGCATTTTGCCGGCGCCGGAAAGCCTTGCGATGCGGCTTTGCAGCGCTTAGTCATAGCGTCGGTTCGGAGAGGTGGCCGAGTGGCTGAAGGCGGCGGTTTGCTAAACCGTTATACGGTCCAAAGCCGTATCAAGGGTTCGAATCCCTTCCTCTCCGCCATCCTGCTTCGCGCTGGCGCGCTTCGCAGCACTGTGGCCAATCAATGCCGCGAAGCAGGATGTCCTCCGAAGCTTTAGCGAAGGAGGCCGCAAATGCGCGATGTTTACTTGGTTTACTTGCGCCAGGGTTTCACCCGATCCGAATCGGGTTCGGGCCACGCTTTTGCAAGGAAGCACCTGTGGTAACGCCCGCTTCTCTTCGCGACTCGACACCATGGTGAAAACAAAGTTGATTCGCCTGACATCCGTCGAGCAAAACATACCTGTCAACGCAACGGCTGCCTAGAATACAGGCCTCAAAGTCTGATGAACCGCAAGCAAAGACGAGCTTTGGGTGGATCTGGCGATGTTTCCTCGCGTGTACAGTCGCAGGAGAAAGTCGCCGCTCTGTTGAACGCCGCGATCGCACAGCATCGCGCCGGCGCGTTCGCCGCAGCCGAGCAGCGCTACCGTCATATCCTCACTGTCGCGCCCGAACACGCCGAAACGCATAGCAGACTTGGCGCGGTCGTGATGGCGCAAGGCAGGGTCGGCGACGCCATTGGGCACTTCGAGCGCGCGTTGTCGCTCAACCCGGGCCTGTTCGAAGCTTACGGGAATCTCGCCCAGGCCTATCTAGCCGCTGGCCAGATGGAACCGGCGTTCCGTGCCGCTACTCGCGCATTCGCCATCAGGGAAACCGAGCAAGGCAAGGCACTTCTGGCGATGTGCTGCAAGACGGCGCGCTGCACGTCGGACAAGGATGGACGAATTCGCAAGCTAATGCTTCGCGCATTGACCGAAGGTTGGGCGCGGCCGCGCGAGCTGACCGGTGTCTGCATCAGTCTCGTCAAGCTTAACGCTGTCACGAACGCATGCATGACCCGAGCCGCCGCTGCTTGGCCCGCGCGCTTGCCTGCCGAGGAGTTGTTTGGAACGGCCGGAGCGGCATCGCTGGCAGAGGATCAGTTGCTCCTCCGATTGCTGGAACGCGATCCGATTACCGATATCGATCTAGAACGGCTTCTCGCCGGGGTCCGCACGGTGATGCTGACATTGGCGCTCGGTGAGCAGGCCGTCGACGAGCGCGCGCTCGCGTTCTACAGCGCCGTGGCGCGCCAATGTTTCATCAACGAGTACATTTACTCACTATCCGAGACCGAAGCGGCGCGGGCACACGAATTACAATCTGCAATGTCGGATCGATTCGAGCGCGGTGCCCCGGTGCCGCCGCTCTGGATCGTTGCGGCCGGCGCTTATGATGCGCTCGAACTCATTGCCGACCAGAGACTTGATTTGCCAACGGCAATGGCCGCCATGCGTCGAGGCTGTCGTTATCCAGCAAATCAAAAATCCGGCCGAACAACGCCGCATCTCCCCATCCATTCCGGCCCTTACGACCATCGACGATGACGTTTCGCGCGGAGTTCGCAGACAGTACGAGGAAAATCCATATCCGCGCTGGGTCAATACCGCGGCTCCGGGAAAACCGATTGTGCTTGATGACCGCCAAGCCGGGCGCAGCGTCGATGTCCTCGTCGCCGGCTGCGGCACTGGCCTTTCGGTAATCGAGTTCGCGCGACAAGCGTCACGGGCGCGCTTTCTCGCCGTCGATCTTAGTCTTGCGAGCCTCAGTTACGGGAAAAGGATCGCGCAAGAATTGAAGCTTGCCAACGTGGAATTTTGCCAAGCCGATATTTTGAACCTTGCTGCGATCGGGCGGCAGTTCGACTTCATCGACGCCTCAGGCGTGCTGCACCACATGGCGGATCCATGGCTGGGCTGGCGTGCGCTGCTGTCGCTGCTGCGGCCCGGCGGCACGATGGAGCTTGGGCTCTACAGCACGCTGGCGCGCCACAATGTGGTCGCCGCACGTGCCTTTATCGCTGCGCGCGGTTACCGGCCGGTTCCGCAGGACATTCGGCGCTGCCGCGACGAGATCGTCGCTTCGGATGATCCGTCGCCGCGGTCGCTGGTCTGGTCCCAGGACTTTTACACCATGAGCGAATGCCGCGATTTGCTGTTTCACGTTCAGGAAATCACGCTCACCTTGCCCGCAATCAAATCGTTTCTCGAGGCAAACGACCTGAAATTCTCCGGATTCAACCTTGAGCCGGCAGTATTGCAGAAATTCGCGGCGCGCTTTCCGCAACCTGCGGCCTTGACCGACCTCGACCACTGGAATGCGTTCGAGATCGAGGCGCCGGATACATTCTCCGGCATGTATCAGTTCCAGGTGACGAAGGCTCAGGCGCTCTAAGCGGCGAGCGCCGGCGCCGCGGCCGGTGCGTTGCTGCGCAGCCAGTCGCGCGCCGCGCGCTGCGCGGTGGCGATCTCGACGTCCGACATCTGATTGGCGACTTCGCGCCGCAGCCGGACCGCATCGACATTGCCCTTCATCGCCGCGAGGTTGAACCACTTGTGCGCCGAAACGAGATCGACCGGCGCGTCGCGCCCGATCGAATACATCATTCCGAGTTCGAACAGCATATCGCCGGCGGCCGGCCCCTCGCCGAGCGGCGCCGCGTTCACGTCGAGAATTTCAAAACGCGCCATAGTTCATTCCCCTGTCTCTTAGGCGTCTTGCGCCTCTTGAGCTTTGTGCTCTCACCGGCTCTTTGCCCCAGCCGATACGCGATAATCCTCAGAAGATTTGAACGGTGGTTTAAGCAATGCGATGAATCGATTCTGAATTGCGCGGGGCAATCCGGTCAATTTTGGCAATGTTTCGTTAGTCAACTAGGATTTGCCCGTCGCCTCGGCTATGATGGCGCGTTGAGGACAACGAGCTTCGAGGTTGCAATGAACACCTATCGCAAGGGGATGGCCGCGTTTTCGCTGGCGACGATCGCACTGTTGGGCGGGCCGAATATCGTTCGGCCCGCGCTCGCCGCCAATCCGCTGGGCACCTGGTACACCGCCGACAAAGACAGCCAGGTTCGCATCACCAATTGCGGCGGCGGGCTTTGCGGCAACCTGGTATGGCTGAAGACGCCCATCGATCCGGCCACCGGCAAGCCGAAACTCGACAAGAACAATACCGACGCGTCAAAGCAAAGCCGGCCGCTGCTCGGCGTGCCGATCGTGCTCGACATGAAACCAAGCGGCGCCAATGTCTGGAGCGGCAATGTTTATAACGCCTCCGACGGCAAGACTTATACCGGTTCGTTCACCATGACCGGCGAAAACACCGCCGAACTCAAGGGCTGCGTGATGGCCATCCTCTGCAAGTCGCAGACCTGGACGCGGGCGAAATAACCTCGCAGCCGAATTGCTGACCCGAACCACGACGCTGCAGACCTTCACCCGTCCCTCCTCTTTTTGAGAGAGGGAAATTCGCGATTAGCGCGCCCGCTGGCCAAACAGCACTGCGCGCACTTTCGGGTCGTTCACGTCGACGGCGGATGCCGCTTCGATGCGGATGGCGAAGGCGCGTTTGACCGCCGGCCGCGCGCGAATGGTTTCGAACCAGCGCTTGAGATGCGGAAACTCTTCGAGCTTTTGGCCCTGCCGTTCGGCGAGCCGGACCCAGCCGACGCAAGCCATGTCGGCGATCGAATAGCGGCCGGCCAAAAAATCGCGCCGCTCGAGCCGCGTGTTCATGACGCCGTAGAGCCGGTTGACCTCGTCGGTGTAGCGCGCGATCGCGTAAAAGACCTCCTGCGGCGCGTAACGGCGAAAGTGGACGGCCTGTCCCGCCATTGGCCCGAGCCCGCCGACCTGCCAGTATAGCCACTCCTCGACCGCGACGCGGCCGCGCTCCTCGCTCGGATAGAATCTTCCGGTTTTGCGGCCGAGATATTGCAGGATGGCGCCGGATTCGAACACCGAGATCGGCCGTCCGCCCGGGCCATCCGGATCGACAATCGCCGGCATGCGGTTGTTCGGCGAGATCGCCAAAAAATCCGGAGCGAATTGTTCGCCCTTGGAAATGTCGACCGGACGCACGATGTACGGCAAGCCGCACTCCTCCAGCATGATCGAGATCTTCCAGCCGTTCGGCGTCGGCCAGTAATAAAGCTCGATCGGCTTTGCGCGCAGTGGCGCATTGCGTCCGGCCGCCGGGCGCCCGATTGCGGCGGACCGTTTCCTGACCGAACTATTGCGCGCGCGCGTCATGCCACCGCAAACAAAAACGGCGCCGCGGAATGACTCCACGACGCCGGGATAAGTTTCGGGGGATGATTGCCAAAACACCGAGGGCGTCGGCGAGATGGCTGAGGGGCGAGTGCGCCGGTTCTATTTACCGGCGTGAGGTTCGGCTTCCCGTCTCTCCCGTTCGCCGTCGCATCGAGTGAACGCGATAGCGAAGCTCGCACCTCCGTCACGCCGACGCCCCCTGCCGTCCACCGGAACCGGCCCGCCTCGGCGGATCGTCGATCCATCCGGGACATCGGCCGGCCCGTGTGACGCGATCTTCAACTAAGCGAAGTCGAAGACCGATTGCAGCGTCGGCTACTTCTTCTTCCGACGCTTTGTCGATTTCTTCGCCTTAGCTTTCGCTTTTCTCTTCTTCGCCATTGCTGCCCTCCTAGCTTGAGTGGATGGCGATATCGGTACAGTGCAGTCGCGAATTGATCCGCACTACATCCCGATTACTACAGCGGGAAAAAAATAACAGTGACTCCACTTAATTTTGTGTGTAAGCGCCGCCGCCGCGTGTCGTGCGCGACGCGCCGGTACCCGCCAGCCCAGCACCAACCCGAAAAACTTTTCCCGCGCGCGTTTGATCGTGAGAATTTCGACAATGCGCAGAAGTGCCGATGAAATATGGGCTTTTGCAACGTCGATGTTTTTGCTCGCACCGCTTTGCAAGCGCGCGCGTCAGGTGTTCTTGCGTATCTTCGCTGCGACAACGGCGCCCGACGCGGCCGCTTTCACGCCGCGAAAAAAATTATGCACCGGAGGCCGTTGCGGGCGCGTTGACGGTCTCGCAAGGCGCAAAACGGGCGAATCAGTGCCGACCGATTCGCCTGCGGGCGTGCTGCGCTGGCGCGCTCGGCGGTTCCGCGCGGTGCGGCGCGAGAGGTTTTCGATTCTGTTTTCGACTTTGCCGAGAGCTGTGGCGCAGAGCCGCGATCGTGCTCGATCGCGGCGAAATCGCGGCGCGGAACTTCGCGTTCAGATGCCAATCTTCTTCTTGAGAAGATCGTTCACAGCCTGCGGATTGGCCTTGCCGCCGGAGGCTTTCATCACCTGGCCGACGAACCAGCCGATCGCCTTCGGGTTTGTCTTGGCGTCGGCGACCTTGTCCGGATTTTTGCCGACGATGTCGCCGACGATCTGCTCGATCGCCGCTAGGTCGGTCACCTGTTTCAGCCCGCGCTGTTCGACGATGGCGCGGGGATCCCCGCCCTCCGTCCAGGCGATTTCGAAGACGTCCTTGGCGATCTTGCCGGAAATAGTGCCGTCGCCGATTAGGCCGAGAATGGCGCCGAGCTGCGCCGCCGACACCGGCGAGTTGGAAATGTCCGAACCTTCCTTATTGAGGCGGCCGAACAATTCATTGATCACCCAATTGGCGGCAAGTTTCGGATCGCACTGCGACGCTCCGCCGGCGCCTGTGATAACGGCTTCAAAAAATTCCGCCATCTGGCGTTCGGCGACGAGCACATCGGCGTCGTAGACCGACAATGCATAGTCGCGCATGAAGCGTGCCTTCTTCGCGTCGGGCAGTTCGGGCAGGCTCTTCTGCAGGTCCGCGACCAGCGAGGGCGAGAGCTCAAGCGGCAACAGGTCCGGATCGGGGAAATAGCGGTAGTCGTGCGCCTCCTCCTTGGTGCGCATCGACCGCGTTTCGCCCTTGATCGGGTCGAATAGCCGCGTTTCCTGCTCGATCTTGCCACCCTCCTCGATGATCTCGATCTGCCGGCGCGCCTCGTGCTCGATGGCCTGGCCGATGAAGCGGATCGAGTTGACGTTCTTGATCTCGCAGCGCGTGCCGAACGGCACGCCGGGCTTGCGCACCGAGACGTTGACGTCGGCGCGCAAATTGCCCTTCTCCATGTCGCCGTCGCAGGTGCCGAGGTACCGCAGCACGCTGCGCAGCTTGGCGATGAAGGCCTTGGCCGCGTCGGCGGAGCGCAGATCGGGTTTGCTGACGATTTCCATCAGCGCCACGCCGGACCGGTTGAGATCGACGAGCGACATGTTGGGATTTTGCTCGTGCAGTAGTTTGCCGGCGTCCTGCTCCAGGTGCAGCCGCTCGATGCCGACCCGCACCGTTTCGCCGTCCGGCATGTCGACTGTGACTTCGCCCTCGCCGACGATCGGCTGCTTGTATTGGCTGATCTGATAGCCGGCCGGCAGATCGGGATAGAAATAATTCTTCCGGTCGAACACGGACTTCAGGTTGATCTTGGCCTTCAGCCCGAGGCCGGTGCGCACCGCCTGGCGCACGCATTCGGCATTGATCACCGGCAGCATTCCGGGCATGGCGGCATCGACCAGCGCGACATGCGCATTGGCTTCGCCGCCGAATTCGGTAGATGCGCCCGAGAACAATTTAGCGGCCGAGGCGACCTGGGCATGGACTTCCATGCCGATGACCACTTCCCAGTCGCCGGTTGCGCCTTTGATCAGCTTGGATTTTCGTGCCGGTGCGTCCATCGCGGTTCGGTTACGCGCTTCCGGCGCGCGCGACAAGTCCCGCGCCGGGCGGCGCGGGAGCCGTGTCACAACCGCTCGATCGGCCGCGGAAACCTAGCCGCAGGCGTTGAGGCAGAACGGCTTGAAGCAGCTCAGAACCGGCGTCAGCGTGCCGTTCCAGCAGCCCTGCTGCGCGCACATGTTCGTCTTCGGATCGCAATTGTACGAACACATCATGCCGGCCGCGATGACGCCCTTCTTGCCGAAGGCGCAGGCGCCGGGCGGCAGCTTCATGGCCTTGGCCGACGCCACCGATGGCAACGCGACTGCACCCGCCAGCAATGCGACTTTCAGGAATGATACCATACGCATGTTAGTCCCCCATCCTTGGAAGAGCATGATCTTACATCGCCGCAAATCGCGCGCAAGGCATCGCCGCGGCCCGCCCGGCCGGCTACAATGCCCCCAACAAATAGAACCACCCGGGAGCGAACAATGGACGCCATCGCCGAGCAGGACCGCCTGGTCCCGGAATTACGCGAGCCGCGTGCGCGCATCGGCCTGATCATTCCCTCGGTCAACCGGATGACCGAGCCGCAGTTCAATCACTATGCGCCGGAGGGCCTCGGCATTCTGGTCGCGCGCGGCCGGGTGGCGGGCGGGCCGCCAAGAACGGTCGCCGAACTGACCGACGAGATCGCGCATGCGGCCGGTACGTTGGCCGACGCCGGTCCGGATCTCATCGTGTTTCACTGCACCCACACGTCGATGAAAGAAGGCACCGACGGCGAAACCCGCATCATCGATCTTATTTCCCGCACCACCGGCATCGAGGCGTTGTCGACGTCGCGCCTCGTCAACGATGCGCTGCACGCGCTCGGGCTGAAGAAGCTTGTGGTGTTGAGCCCCTATATGTCCAACCAAAACATCATCGATTACCTGGCGGCGGCCGGTTTCACCGTGGTCAAGGATGTCGCGCTGAAATGCCAAACCCCCGCCGATTTCGAGAAGGTGACGCCGCAGCGCTGGCTCGAATTGGCGCGGGAGAACGACACGCCGGAGGCTGACGGCATTTTCTTAAGCTGCACCAATACCACGCAGATCGAGGCGGTGGCGGCAATCGAAGCGGCGCTCGGCAAGCCGGTGGTCAACAGCAATCAGGCGGTGTTGTGGGGCTGCCTGAAGCGGCTCAAGGCCAAGCTCGGCGACGCAGCGGCGATGCCGCAACATCTCGGCCGGCTGATGGACGATCTCGACGCGTGATATCTAGTGGTCCGATTCTAACATTCGCATCCCAGTTCGGCGGGCTCTTATGCGAATGTTAGAATCATAAGGACCACTAGCAAATATCAGTTCCAGTGGAGCTTTTGGATTTGACATTCGCTTCACGAGTTCGCGGCCCGGTGGGTAGCGAATGTCAAATCCGCTCCACTAGCGTCACGCCCGAACGGCTCCGGTGCAGCCCGCCGGGTTGAATACGCGTTGTTTCGACGGCGGGTTGCGCATGAGTTTCGCTGCCGGCCGGATCGGCCGCGGCGAAAAATTGCCACCGCAGTTCGGGCAGACGCCATTGAGCCTGTTGTCGACGCAATCGCGGCAGAATGTGCATTCGAAGGTGCAGATCATCGCGTCGGCAGCCGCGGGCGGCAAATCCTTGTCGCAGCATTCGCAACTTGGGCGCAGTTCAAGCATCCTATCTCCGTTCGGCTACACGGCGGCGTTTGCGCGTTGCGCGACCCGATGCAAGGCAAGAGCGGCGACGGCAAGAACCGGCAGACAGGCGAGGTTCACGGCCTGCCAGCCGTAAGACGCCATGAGCGCACCGGCCGAAAACGAGGCCACGAGATTGGCGCTATAGACGAACAGCGAGTTCAATCCTTGCGCCGTGGTCTTGGCGGACGTGCGATAGGTGTTTGCGAGCAACAAGGTTCCGCCGTTGAACAGGAAATTCCACCCAATGCCCGACAAACCAAGCTCAAGAACGTAGATGCCCAGCGTCTGATCCGGAATGAGCGTGAGCAGGCATCCGATGCCGCTGGCGGCGACACCGAACATGACCAACCCGGGCAACCCGATCAGCGCCACCAAAGCCGGGCTGAAGAAGGACGGCAGATACATCAAAGCAAAATGGACCTGGAGAACCGTCGACGACGTCGCCAGGGAATAGCCGCATTGGTGCAGCGACAGCGGCGCCGCATTCATGGTCAATGTCATCACCGCGAAGCCGATGGCGCAAATGGCGCTCGCCTTGGCGAAATCAGCGTTAAGCGTGAATTTCGACGCGGCTTTGCCCGCCTCCGGCTCGGCCGCGTCGCGTCCAAGATCGGCTGACAGCAAAAACTGGGATGCGGCCAGAAAGACGCAGACGAAACTGAGCACGACGAACGCACCGGCATAGGGCACCGCGGCGACCGCGTTGGCAAAGTTGCCGCCAAGAAACGGGCCCGCCACGCCACCCACCACACCGGCTCCGGTGACGATGGCGACGGCAGAGGTGCGTTGTTGCGGATTTCGTGCAGCATCGATGGCGGCGAAGCGGTAGTACTGCCCAAACGCGCTGAAAATGCCGAGAAGGAAAGTTCCGATAATCAGGATCGTGAAATTTGCCGCCAGGAGCGCCACGGAGCAGACCGCGCCGCCGACCACGCCGACACCGGCTTTGAACATGAAGCCGCCGCGGCGGCCGAGCCGTCCCATCAGCGTGGATGCCGGATAGATCATGATGAGCGTGCCGAGAACGGTCGCGGTCACCGGAACCGTACTGAGCGATGGAGCCGGCGCCAGATAGGCCCCGGAGAGACTCGATACCGAGGTGAGCAGCGACACCACGGTACTGGTCAGCGCCTGTCCTACAGCCAATACAAAAACGTCCCGACTGGGCATCGGCATGGCCAAACCGGCTCCGTTGCAGAAACCCATTGTCAGCGATGGCGAGGTATGGCAGCAATGTCATTCTACCGGTGATTTTATGCCAACCCCGCAAGAGGCCGTGCCATGCCTAACCGTGCCATGCCCCGCCACGCCGTGCCCAATCGTGCCGCCCCCAAGCCGAAAGCAACGCAGCGTCTGGTCGCGGTGCTGGCCTTCGAGGGCGCGCAGCTTCTTGACGTGGCCGGGCCGGTGCAGAGCTTCGCCAGCGCCAATGAAATCGCGATGGAAGCGCGCGGTGCGCCCTACCGCGTCGTTGTCGTGTCACGCCGCGGCGGCGCGGTGACAACCACATCGGGGCTGGCGCTTCTGACCCGGCCGATCGCAAGCGCAATCGGCAAGGCGCGGATCGATACGCTGATCATACCGGGCGGTGCCGGCGTCCAGGACGCGCTCAAGGACGTCCGGACGCTCGATTGGGTCCGCCGCCAAGCATCGGCGGTTCGCCGCATCGCGTCGGTTTGCACCGGCGCCTTTTTGCTGGCCGAAGCCGGTCTACTTGCCGGACGCCGCGCGACAACGCACTGGAAATTCTGCGCCCGTCTGCAGCAGCAGTATCCGGATATCCATGTTGACCCAGATTTAATCTATGTACGCGACGGGCGGATATGGACATCGGCGGGCATCACCGCCGGCATCGATCTCAGCCTCGCATTGGTGCAGGAGGACCTTGGGCGCAAAGTCGCGATGGCGGTCGCGCGCCACCTCGTGGTCTTTCTCAATCGGCCCGGCGGGCAATCGCAGTTTTCCGCGGCGCTCGAAGCGCAAGCTGCGGCCGCCGACGGCAACGCGCCAAACCATTTTGCGCCGCTGCATGACTGGATCGCCGAAAATGTTGCCGGCGATCTGCGCGTCGAACGGCTCGCGGAACAAGCCGGCATGAGCTCGCGCACCTTTGCGCGGATTTATGCGGCGAAGATGGGATTAACGCCGGCGCGCATGGTCGAGAAAATCCGCGTCGAAGCCGTCCGTCGCAGCCTCGAAGAAACCGACATGCCGATCAAGCAGATCGCTCCGCTCTGCGGCTTTCGTCAGGAGGAGCGATTGCGCCGCGCTTTTGCGCGCCAGGTCGGCACCACGCCGGCGGAATATCGCCAGAGATTTTAGGGAACAGACCCATATACGTGACGCCGGAGCCTACCTTGGACGCGGGTCGCCCAATGTCCGCCGGGAGGAGTTGAACATCGTTCATCTGGCGGGTCCGGCCTGACGCCGAGGGCTTCATGCGCCCGGCGGCCGGGCTGCGCCGTCACACAGGTCAGTGCGGCCACGGCATGATCGGAACGGTGCTGATGGCGTTCGCCGGTGACCCGTTGACGATCTTGGTGCTGATCGCGAGATAAACGATCGTGCTGTGAGCAATGTCCACCATACGATAGATGCGGGTCGTCTTGAAAAAAATGCTGGTCTTCTGACTAAACACTTCTTCTTTATTCGCAAGCTTCGACAGATCGACGTTGATGGGACCAATCTGTCTGCACGAAACGGAAAAGTTAGATGGATCTTCGTTCAAACCCAGTGGCTGGCCCCACCCGCCCTTTCTCGCCTGCGAGATGTGGCACGCGATGCCGGGCACTTGCGGATCCTCAAAGACGCTGACGCAAACCTTGTCGTTGGGAGAAAGGGCGTTGAACGTCGTGCTGACGCAGCCCAGGTCGGTGGCGTTTGCCGAATGAACGGCTAAAACGAGCAGTGCGGTCGCCGTAAGAAGCCGCTTCATTGCTGCCTTTAAATTCATGCGCCCTGCGCGCGAACTATTTCCCCTCGCGCCAGATGCCGAGCGCTTCCTGCGCCGGACGGTCGGAGATCGAGAACAGCACCGACTCTTTCGACGCGCTGTGGGAATAGCGCTTCCACGGCGGCACGACGAAGACGTCGTTCGGCCCCCATTGCAAAACCTCGCCGTCGACATTGGTCGAGCCTTGCCCTTCGGCGCAGGCAAAGATGGTGCCGTCGGTCGAGCGGTACGGCTCGCCCTTAAAGCCTTTCGGCAGCATGGCGAGCCAGGCGCCCATGGTCGGCAGCACCGACCCGCCGGTGACCGGATTGGCGTAACGCACGCGCGCGCCATGGCGCTTGTCGATCTCGCCCGCGTGCATCATGCGCTCGACGATCGGGCGGGTCCGCGCATAGGTGTAATTGATGACGGGCGTGCGATTCATCGACGGTGTGCCGTCCGGGAGCACGCCCGAACCGTAGAAGTTCAATGAATCGCCGTCCTGCCGCGTGGTCTCCTGGGTCGGATTGTCAAAGTCCTCGGCAAACGAGGCTTCGTAGAAATTCACCGCCGGCACGTCGAGAACGTCGAGCCACAGCATCGGCTTCTTCGAGGTATTGCCGTGATCGTGCGGCGCCCAGCTCGCGGTAATGACAAAGTCGCCCGGGGACATGAAAGCTTTCTCGCCCTCGACCGCCGTATATGCACCCTCACCGTCGAGCACGAAACGGATCGCGGCGGCAGCGTGACGGTGGGCGGGCGCAATCTCGCCCGGCAGGATCATCTGGATGCCGGCGAACAGCGTATTGGTGGCGCGGGATTGGCCCTTCAAGGCCGGATTTTCCAGGATCAAAACGCGGCGCTTGGCCTCTTCGGCGGTAATGAGGCTGCCGGATTCCATGACCAGCGATTTCACGTCGTCGAAGTGCCAGACCATCGGCGCGCAACGCGATACCGGCTCCTTGGTGACGATGGAATTCATCACCTTCCACAACGGCTTCATGTCGTGCTTGGCGATGCGCTGGTAATAGTCCTGCCGGACCGCCTCGATATTGTGCTTCGGGCCGGGCTTGCCGTTGGTTTTCTTCGCGGCGGCGACCGCCAAATTTCTTGCCACGATGGCGTCCTCCAAGAATCTCTCAAGTCGCGTGCTTTGTCACAATATAGTCAATGCCCTGCCACGCGGAAATAGCGGGACCGGCCAGCCACCGGCGGGGCTGCCATGCAGGGCCGCAGGCGAACATTCGGGGCGCCAGGGGTACCGTCAGTTATTGGTCGCGCCGCCGTCGACGGCGATGGTCTGGCCAGTGATGAAATCGCTGTCGGCCGACGCCAGGAACACCAGCGCGCCGAGCAGATCCTCCGGATATTCGTCGCGCTTGAGCGCGCGGCGCGCCAGCGAGGGCGCCCGCGAGTGTTCGAGATGGCCGGGATTCTCCTCAATCACGCTGTCGCTGAGCGTAAAGCCCGGCGCCAGGTTATTGACGCAGATATTGTGCTCGCCGAGTTCGCGCGAGCTTGCTCGCGTGAACGCCGTGACCGCGCCTTTCGAGGTCACGTAATGCGCGAACAGCGGAATGCCGCGGGCAACCGTGCCCGAGCTAATATTGATGATCTTGCCGTATTTCTGCGCGATCATGTGCGGAGCGACATGCTTGGTCATGAGAAAGACGCCGCGCACATTGATCGCCATGACGCGATCCCACAACGCGGTCTCGATGTCGGTGAGCTTCTGCTCATTGAGCGGCGCGAACAAAGCGGCGTTGTTGACCAGAATGTCGATCTTGCCGAAGCGCTCCATGGTCTTGGCGACCAATTCCTTCACCGCGCCTTCGTCGCTGACGTCGATGACCGAACTGGCAACCGAATTGGCGCCATGTTCGCGCGCCAGCTCTTCGGCAACCTTCTTGCCGTCGGCGACATCGGCGATCATCAAGCGTGCGCCTTGCGCGGCAAGTACGCCGGCATAGTGGCGGCCGATGCCCTTGGCGCCGCCGGTCAGGATCGCCACGCGGCCGTCGAGACGCGCCATACTACCCTCCCCTGGTTATGAGCGACGCTCGCTCAACTTTTGCCGCCGTGCTGGTCGATGAACTTGGCGAACGCCGCCAGCTGCTGCTTGATGAAGCCTACCGCCTGCTCGTCCTTGAGCTGGCCGGTCTTGTCATCGAATTTCTGCATGGCGCCGCCGATGAAGACTTCCGGCTTGTTCATCGCCAGCGCATCGAGAAAGATCATGCAGCGACGCAAATCGTATTGCATGCGGCCGCCGCCGAGAAGACCGGCGGCTGCCGATATCAGCGTGACCGGCTTATTGGCGAAAGGCTGGTTCGGCACGCGCGAGACCCAGTCGATGGCATTCTTCAATCCTCCGGGGATCGAATAATTGTATTCCGGGCTGATGAAGATTACGCCGTCGGCGGCGCGCACGGCTTCGGCGAGTTTTTGCACCGGCGCCGGAAAGCCGGTCGAATTCTGGATATCGGCGTTATAGAGCGGGAATTCGGCCCAGGACGGCGCTTCGGTAATATTCAAATTTGCCGGCGCCCAACCGGGCAGCAGGTTCAAGATCATGCGGTTAAACGAGCCCTTGCGTAGGCTGCCGCAAATGCTGATGACGTTAGCCATGATTGATCTCCTAACTGCTCGGTGAATTCAATAAAGCGGGCGCAACGATGTCCTTCCAACTCCCCGGCGGCGCCTTCAGTTCGCCGCGCCGGGCCATGAACTCGGCCATCGTCTGCACGCCGTAAACCGCGCTGCCGAATTCATCCTTGATGTCGCCGATCACGGCCTCCATCGCCGCGCCGTTGAGCGTGCCCGACGGCTCATGCGTCAGGTAGATTTGCGCGGCGCGGCGCGGATCGTCGCGGATGATGCGCGCCGCCTCGTCAATCGCCTTGTCGATGACCTCGGGCATTTGCCGCTCCCGCTCGATATAGGCCTTGGCGGCGCCCAGCATGATGAACGAGAATTTGCCGTTCAACACGTCGGACGATTTCAGGATCGCATGCACATTGGGATAGCGCAGCGCGAGCTCGGTGAACGGCGGCGACGAAAAATACGCCGTCACCCGATCGTTGCCCCGGCTCGCTCCCTCGCCCAGCGCGTCGACGGCGTCGGCGTGCGGCAGCACGACCACCTGACCGTTCAGCCGGTCATGGCGGCCGAATATCTTCTCCGCTTGCATCTGCAAGAGTTGAATCTGCGGCGACGTGATCGTCGGCACCGCAATGCGGTCGCTCGGTTTAAGGTCGGCGAAAGAGTGCTCGTCCGGTTGATTGCTGAGGAGCACCAGCGGCAATGACGTCATGCCGGCAACGGCAAAAATCTGTTGCGGCGTATCCTTGGCCTTGTCCCACGCCGAAAGCAGCGGTGCCGTGCCGAACGGCCCGATATCGATCGCGGCGGACGCGATCTCGGATTGCACTTGCGCGGCGCTCATGAGCTGCCGGAAGCTCGCCTTGACGTCGAGATGCGCCGCGCGTGCGTATTTCTCGACGAGCTTCAAATCTTCGCAGATATAGAGCGGCAGAAAAGCGAGCCCGAATCCAATGCTGATCTTGACCTCCTCCTGCGCCGAGGCCGGCACGAGCGTCGCGGACAAAATCACAAGCGCGGTGAACCAACGCCACAACATGCACGGGACCTGCAATGGTGGGGCCCTAACTATAGTTCACGGCTCCTCTAAAGGGGAATGCGGCAGGAAGAATTGTTTCAGCCGCTCCCGCGCCGCCAGAGCCGCACGCAGATCAAAGCCGTTGACGATAGCCAAACGAAAGCCGCCGGGCGGCATCGCATGCTGTTCCGGCGCGCGGTCCTCGTGAAACGTGATTTGCATGCTGGTGACGCCGGGCCTCGCCTTCACCTCTTCGACCACGGCCGGCGGCGGATGGCGGTAGCGCCGGCCCTGCGGCCCGAACAGCACGACACTATAGCCTTCGCTGCGGTCGTCGTCGGCAAAATCCCACACGCCGCGCTCGTAGAGGCCGACGACGCCATCGACCCAGCCCGGGCCGTAGAGATCGGGCCATTGATCGGCAAAGCGCAAGTGCGCCTCGATAACGGTGTCGCCGAGGGTCTCGAGATTGAGCATCCCGGTATAGCCGGCAAGATTATTTCGCACCCATTGCCCGCAATGCGCCTCGATGCCGGGAAGCGGCTCGGCATGCACGATCCAGTAATCGAAGGTGCCTTCGCCCGCGGGCTTGCCGGTGACGTGCCGCCACCATCGCGGCTCGCCGTCGACAACCGCTATGTCGGAGGAGACGTGCCGGCCGTCGAGCAACGTCATCCAGAAATGGCCCGGCGCGTAGTGCTCGACGTAATCGGCTGGCGATTTAAGCACGCGGCTGCCGACGCCCATGCCTTTGAGATTGACGATCGGCTTGGAAAAAACCGGATAGCGCGGCGGCGGCACGCCGTGCGGCGCGGCATCGAGATTCTGGCTCAGCGCCAGCTTGAGCTTGTCATAGACAAAACGATGCGCCGGGTACCATTGCCAAGCATCGCTGTCCTCGGTCGGGATATCGGCGGCGGTGTGGACGTGGGCAAAATATTGCAGACGCCACGGATCGGCTTCGCAGATGGGCATGGCTCAGACGACGCATGACGGACGACAGAGGACAGCAACGAATGATCCGCCGTCCGTCATCTGTCCTCCGTCATCTGTCCTCCGTCAGTCGCATCGCGTGCACGCTGAACTGGCCGTCGCTCCAGACTTGCAGCGGCGACCAGCCGCTGCCGTGCGCCAGCGCTTGAAAAAACTCGACGGTGTATTTGTAGCTGTTCTCGGTGTGGATGGTCTCGCCGGCGCGGAAACTGAACGTCTTGCCGTTGACCTTCACCTTCTGCCGCTTGGTGCTGGCGAGGTGCATTTCGATCCGATTGTGCTCGCGATTGTAGCAGGCGTGGTGCTCGAAGGCGGTCAGGTCGAAATTGGCGCCGAGCTCGCGATTGATGCGCGCCAACAGATTGAGATTGAACTTCGCGGTGACGCCTTCGCCATCGTTATAGGCCGGGCACAGGATTTTGGCGTCCTTGACCAGATCGACCCCGATCACCAGCACCGCGCCGTGGCCGAGGACGGCGCCGGCATGGCGCAAAAATTTTGCCGCCTCGGGCGGCTCAAAATTGCCGATGGTCGAGCCCGGGAAAAACCCGATCCGCGGCAGCATGGCGACCGCAGGCGGAACAGCAAAGGGTTGGGTGAAATCGGCGATCACCGGATAGACCGCGAGATGCGGAAAATCGCGCCGCAACAGCGTGACGTCCTGCTGCAAAAAATCGCCGGAAATGTCGACCGGGACATAGGCTTCCACCGTTGCCGCGGCGCCGAACAGGATGCGCGCCTTTTTGCTCGAACCGCTGCCGAATTCGATCAGCGCACAGCCCGGCGGAAACAACGACGCGATCGCCGGCGCGTTGGCGCGCAGTAACGCCAGCTCGCAGCGCGTCGGATAGTATTCCGGCAGCTGCGTGATGCGCTCGAACAAAGTGGAGCCGGCCGCATCGTAGAAATATTTCGGCGGCAGCCGTTTCGGTTTCGCCGCAAGCCCGGCCAGCACATCGGCGGCGAATGGATCCGCCGTTTCGACGGGGAGCCCCGCGCGCAGCGCAGTCTGTGAAGCACGTGCCATGGAACTCTTCTCTCAGTGTTGGTATTCCGAAAGCCGCAGCCCTGAAAATTGCCAGCGCGCGGGCGGGTAAAAGAAATTGCGGTAAGACACGCGCGAATGGCCGGCCGGCGTCGCGAGCGACGAGCCGCGCAAGACCATCTGATTGACCATGAACTTGCCGTTGTATTCGCCGAGCGCGCCCGGCGCGGCCTTGTAGCCGGGATACGGCGAATAGGCGCTGCGCGTCCATTGCCAGACAATGCCGAAAGCATCTGCAATGGCGCCGCTTTTGGCCGCGACTTCCCACTCGCTTTCGGTCGGCAGATCTTTGCCCGCCCAGCGCGCAAAGGCGTCGGCTTCGTAATAGCTGACGTGACACACCGGCCGCGCCGGTTCGACGCGGCGAAGGCCGCCAAGCGTCATCGCAAACCACGCGCCGTCGATCTTGCGCCAGTAGCCGGGCGCGCTCCAGCCCTGCGCCTCGACCGCAGCCCACCCGTCCGACAACCAGAGCGTCGGCGTCGTGTAGCCGCCGTCGGCCATGAAATCGAGCCACTCGCGATTGGTGACGAGCTGTGGCATGAGCCGCACCGGCTGCAACAACACCTGATGCGCCGGCCGCTCGTTGTCGAAGCAAAAGCCGTCGCCGTCATACCCGATGGTTTTGACGCCCGAAAGCGCCGCGCCGGCGATGGCGTATTCGCCGCTGTGCGGCCATTGCCAATCCGGATCGTAAGCCGGATGCGTCTCGTTCTGCGCGAAGGCGTGCAAGATATCGGTGAGCAGCAATTCCTGATGCTGTTGCTCGTGATTGAGCCCGATCTCGATAATTGGAATAAGTTCACCGAAATCGGGCGCGGTCTCGATCAGTTCTGTCACTGCGGCGTCGACATGGGCGCGATAAGCGGCGACCTCAACGGCGCTCGGCCGCGTAACCAGGCCGCGCTGCGGCCGCGCCGCGCGCGGTCCGGCCGAAACGTAATAGGAGTTGTACAGATACGCGAAGCGCTCATCGAATGGGCGGTAGCCGCTGGCAAAAGGCCGCAGCAAAAACTGTTCGAAGAACCACGTCACATGCGCGCGATGCCATTTGGTCGGGCTCGCATCGGGCATCGACTGGACGACCTGATCCTCGACGCTAAGCTTGGCCGCGCGGCGCTCGGTCTCGGCGCGCACGGCGCGAAAAGCTTGCAGCCAATATTGCCGCGGCTCGGCGGGGCGCCGCGCCCGGCCGGCCGCGCCAGCCGCGTCATTTTCGTCGGCAGCAACAGCCGGATCGGTGAGCCGAGCGCGCGTGAAAACAGCCGAGCCTGACATCATAAATGTCCGCAAGGAGCGGGATTATCTAGAGAATTTCAAAGACTGGGAGAATAATCGGTCCCCGGCAGGTTGGTTCCATAGATGATCTATCCGCCGCAGACTGCAATGCCAATCGGCGTCTGCTAACGCGGATGTGATCGCCCAAGAAAATCGAGCCAATATTCGCACCGGAATTGGCTTAAGTCAGTATGCCGACGTATGGTTTGTCGCCAACGCGGCCATGCACTTTAACATGTTGCACCGTCGAGCAAGAACGGCGCGATTCGACGGCTGAGGACCGAGGCGATGACCAAGGCCACAAAGAAAAAAGCCAGCGCGAAAGCGATGCTGCCGCGCGAGCGGTGCGACTTCTCGGCGATCGTCGATCGGCCGCCGCTCAAGCTTCCGGGTGGCGCGCGCGTCGTATTCTGGAGCATCGTCAATCTCGAAGTCTGGGACATCGGCAAGCCGATGGCGCGTCAGGTCCTGGCGCCGCCGACCGGGGTCACGCAATTGCCCGACGTGCCGAATTGGAGCTGGCACGAATACGGCATGCGGGTCGGGGTATGGCGCTTCTTCGATCTCTACAAGCGCCTGAAAATCCGCCCCACCCTCGCGATCAACGCGCGAGTTTGCGAGGATTACGCGCGTGTCGCCCAAGAAGCAAAGAGCGACGGCTGGGAATTCATGGGCCACTCCTACGAGCAGGGCCCGATCCACAACGAACCCGATCAGAAGGCGATGATCGCGCGAGCGCTTGACACGCTGCAGCGCTTTTGCGGCAAGCGGCCGATCGGCTGGCTCGGCCCGGGCCTGACGCAGACGCTGCAAACGCCGGACCTTCTTGCCGCCGCCGGGATCAAATATATCGGCGATTGGGTCTATGACGACGAGCCGACTACGATCCGCACCGCGAACGGTCCCTTGGTGACGCTGCCCTATACGATGGAGCTCAACGACATTCCGATGATGACGGTGCAGCACCACGAGGCCGAATATCTGTTCCAGCGCACCGTCGACCAGTTCGACCGGCTTTATGCCGAGGGTGAAAAGCGCGCCAAGATTCTCGCGCTCGCCATTCATCCTTATTTGAGCGGACAACCGCACCGCATCAAATATCTCGAAGCGATCTACGACTATACGCGCCGCTTCGACGGCGTCGTCTATTGGACCGGCGAACAGATTTTGCATTGGTATCTGCAATGCGCCGCCGCACGTTAGTCCGTGTGGCGCTGCCGCTCCTTACCGCGCTGGTCAGCGGCGCCGCCAACGCCGCCGCGCCATGCCGGACCAGCGGGCCGTTCAATCAGTGGCTTGCCGATCTGGAGCGTGAGGCTGTCGCGCAAGGTATTTCGCAGCAGGCCATTACCGAAGCCGCGCCCTATCTCACTTACGACCAGCGCATCGTAAATATCGACCGCGGCCAGCGCGTCTTTACTCAAACATTCTTGGAATTCTCCGATCGCATGGCTGCCGCCTATCGCATCCAGCGCGGAGAGATGCTGATCAAACGCTACGCCCCGGTCTTTGCGCGCATCGAGCAGCAATATGGCGTGCCGGCGCCGGTCATCGTCTCGTTCTGGGGACTGGAAAGCGATTTCGGCGCCAATATGGGAAACTACCGCTCGCTGCCGTCGCTCGCTTCGCTCGCCTACGATTGCCGGCGCGCCGACCGCTTCCGCGCCCAGCTTCTCGACGCGCTCCGCCTCATTCAGCGCGGCGATCTGCGCCCCGTCGAGATGATCGGCTCCTGGGCCGGCGAACTCGGCCAGACCCAGATGATGCCGTCGGAATATTACAAATATGCCGTCGATTACGACGGCAGCGCCAAGCGCGATCTGTTGCACAGCGTGCCCGACGTGCTCGCCTCGACGGCAAATTATCTGGTCGGGCTCGGCTGGAAGCGCGGCGAACCGTGGCTCACCGAGGTGCGTGTGCCAGCGAACTTGCCGTGGCAACAGGCCGATCTCGATATTCGGTTGCCGCGGGCGAAATGGGCGAGCTATGGCGTGACGCTGGCCGACGGGCGACCGCTGCCGGCGGACGATCTGCCGGCATCGCTGCTGTTGCCGATGGGGCGGCTCGGCCCGGCATTCCTCGTCTATCGGAATTTCCAGGTTTATCTGCAGTGGAACAACTCGCTGGTTTATTCGACCACCGCCGCCTACCTGGCGACCCGCATCGCCGGCGCTCCGCTGCTCCATCGCGGCAATCCGCCGCCGGCGCTGCCGTTTGCCGACCTCAAGGCGCTGCAGGGGATGTTGGCGCGCTCAGGCTTCGACGTCGGCACCATCGACGGTTTTCTCGGCTTAAAGACACGGCAGGCGGTCAAGGCGATGCAGCAGAAATACGGCCTGCCGGCGGATTCCTATCCGACGGCGGACCTGCTCGCGCGCATGCGCGCCGGACATTAGGGAAAAGCATGGCCAAGCAAATTCGCCGCGTCGTCACCGGCCACGATGCGGCCGGGCGATCAATCTTCATCAGCGACGGCTCTACGCCGCACGTGTTCAGCCGCAGCAAAGGCAGCGCCATCGTGCATGAGCTTTGGCAAACCGAGCGCACGCCCGCCGACAATCGCGGCAGCGCCGACGGCATCGCGCGCGGCCACCGTCTCCCGCCGCCGCCGAACGGCTCGGTGTTCCGCGTCATCGAATATCCGCCGGACACCGAGCGCCTAGCCGCCATCGCGCGCGAGCACGCGCTGCCCGACGATTCCGGACGCGCCGAGGCAAGCGATCGCAACAATCCCCGCCATCCCGGCTTTCACAAGACCGCCACCATCGACTACGCCATCGTGCTCGCCGGCGAGATTTACGCCATGATGGACGAGGGCGAAGTTTTGTTGAAACAGGGCGATGTCCTCATCCAGCGCGGCACCAACCATGCCTGGAGCAATCGCACCGCCGAGCCGGCCGTTGTCGCGTTTGTGCTGATCGATGCCGAGCCGGTGTAGCAATCGGCCCGACATCCGCCGCGCCAATTCGCCGCTGTCTCGGCCGGAGCGACGAGGTATAAGATTAACTCACGACGTTGTCTGCATCGGAGCCTTGGGGAGCGACCGCATGCAATGGCACCGACAAATTCGTTTGCGCGTCGTACTCACGATCATCACCCTTATGGGTGCCCTCGCCTGCTCGGCGGCTTGGTCCCAGGGCGGGCGAACGATCCGACTGATCCTGCCTTTTCCGCCCGGCGGACCGGCCGACGCCATGGCACGCCTGGTGGCGCAACAGATCGGCGCCTCGGGTGGTCCAACGATAGTGGTTGAGAGTCACCCCGGGGCCGGCACGGAGACCGAGTACGTGGCGCACGCGGCTCCCGACGGCAATACCTTGCTGGTCATTTCACCGTCTTTCGTCGTGCTGCCCAATGTGCGCAAGCTGAACTACGACCCGCTGACAGATTTCGCGCCGATTTGCGAACTCGCGACCTTCCCGCCGCTCATCGTAGTCAACGGCGATTCTCCCTACAGCACGCTCGCCGATTTTATTGCTGCCGCTCGTGCGCGCCCTGGCGCTCTGACATACGGCACGATCGGACCGGCGACCGCCTCGGAGATTGCGTTTGAGATGCTCAAGCAGGCGGCCAAAGTTGACATCACCTTCGTTCCGTTCACCGGCTACACGCCGGCGATCCAGGCGCTGTTGGCGCATCAGCTGACGGCAGCCCAGGCAGACCTCACGACGCTGCAGGGCCAATTGCAGACCGGCAAGCTCCGCGCGCTCGCCACGACGGCGCCGGCTCGCGTGCCGGTGCTGCCCAATGTGCCGACGGTCATTGAATCGGGCTACAAGAATGTCGAGGCCGAATTTTACGGCGGCGTGGTCGGCCCAGCGAAGACGCCTGCAGCGACCATAAGCCAATCGATCCGCTGGTTCTCGGATGCGATCAAGCTCCCGGAGATGAAGGCGAAGTTCGCCTCGCTCGGCTTCATTCCGAACGGTCAGTGCGGCGCCGACTTCGGCGCGATAATCAGCAAGGATTACGAGAATTATGGCCGCACGATCCGCGACGCTCACCTGCAAATGCATTGAGCATCGGCGATCGAGAGTCGCGGGACCGATCTTGCCCGCATCGTGACATAATAATGTGCCAGTCGCCGTGGACGGCGGCTGATTGCCGATGTTAGACGACGGCCAGCGGTGGCTGCCGAGCCGGGGGCGGCACCCTTTTTCGGGGCAACATCCAGTGCCTTCCAAGTTTCTTTGCAGAAGACGCTTGACCGGCCCGCATGCTGTGACAGAAGATACTGAAAAGACAGAAGTTTTTCTTAATTCCAAACTAAAACAAGGCGGCGCACGCCTTCCGCTCCGATTGGACCCGATTGGCCATAATGTTACATTATAACGTCATCTTTCCTCAACACTGAGATGTGCGTGGGCGAGCCGGATCAAGCGAAAATGGAACCTAGCCGATGAAGCAGAGTGTTCGCTCACAGCGTTTAAATCCAATCCGCATTGTCGCAAGCTATGCCGGTGCGCCACTCGCTGCCGCGCTGCTTTTTGCGATTTCGCTCGCCCCTTCGGCGCTGGCGCAGGGAAACTCCGCCGCGACACCGGCTCCAATTGCCGCACCGATTGCAGCACCCAATGCCACATCGGCTCCGCCCGCCGCCACCGAGCCCAGTGCTCCCGCGGCCGCCCCCACCGCGCCCGCCGGTCCTACCGAGCCCGCCGCGCCGACGTCGCCATCCGCGGCCGCTCCCGCAGCGCCGATTGCGCCGCCGGCAGGGGTGCCCGCTGCAATTCCGGCGCCGTCAAATATTGTCGCGCCAAATGCAATGGCGCCGGCCGCGGCACCGCCTGCACCGCCTGCACCGCCCACGCCGCCAAGCGCAACGGCGCCGGCGGCCAATGCGATGGTGCCCGCCGCAGCTGCACCGCCACCGGGCGAACACATGGTCAGCGGCGCCGACTTGCCGGAGGATCTCTCGCCGTGGGGCATGTTCGAGAACGCCGACATCATCGTGAAGCTGGTCATCATCGGGCTTGCTTTCGCATCGCTCGCGACCTGGACCGTGTGGCTCGCCAAAACCCTGGAATTGCACAGCGCGCGCAACGAAGTCCGCCGCGACATTCGCATTCTCAACGGCGCGGCGACTTTCGCTCAGGCGCACGAGCAATTGCGCGACGGCGACAGCCCGGTCACGCAACTGATGCTGTCCGCCGCTCAGGAAATACGGCTCTCCGCCAACTTACGCGCCGAAGGCTTAAAGGAACGCATCGCGCTGCAGCTTGAGCGCATCGAAATGGCGGTGAGCCGAAAAGTCTCGCGCGGCACCGGCGTCCTCGCCACCATCGGCTCGACCGCGCCGTTCGTCGGACTGTTCGGCACGGTGTGGGGCATCATGAACAGCTTCATCGGCATTTCGAATGCCCACACCACCAATCTCGCGGTGGTAGCGCCCGGCATTGCGCAAGCGCTGCTGGCCACCGCCTTCGGCCTCGTCGCCGCGATCCCGGCGGTGATGATCTATAACGTACTGGCGCGCCAGACCGCGCATTATCGCGCCTATCTTGGCGACGCCTCGGCGCAGGTGATGCGGCTCGTCAGTCGCGATCTCGACCGCGCCAAGGTCCCGCTCACCCAGGCCGCCGAGTAAACGGCAGCGAAACCCAATGGCCATCCGTCTCGATCACGGCACCGACGAACTCATCGAAGTGCACGACATCAACGTCACGCCGTTTATCGACGTGATGCTGGTGCTGCTCATCATCTTCATGGTGGCGGCGCCGCTGGCGACCGTCGACGTGGCGGTGGATCTGCCGTCCTCCACCGCGCCGCAGCAGCAGCGGCCGCCGAAACCGGTCTACATCACGCTCAAGGCCGACGGCAGCCTCGCCATCGGCAATAATACGGTGTCGCGCGATGCGCTACCCGACGCGCTCGCGAGCGCAACCGGGAACAACAAGGAGGAACGCATCTTCTTGCGCGGCGACCGCGCGGTGCCGTACGGCGACGTCATGCAATTGATGAACATTCTGCGCGACGCGGGCTACCTCAAAATCGCCCTGGTCGGAATGGAGACGCGTGAGGCGAAATGACCGTGGCTGCGCTCACCTGGTTCGACGACGACGATCCGCGCGATCTGCGGCGCTGGGCCCTGGCCGCCGCCGTCGTGCTCGGCGTCCATCTCGCCGCCATTGCCGCTTACGTCTACCTGCACAGGCCCGACGAAATCGGCGACGAAACGACGCCGATCGCGGTGGATTTTGCGCCGACCCAGGACACCGTCAACCAGGCCGAGGTAGCGCCGGTCCCCGAGCAGCCGCCGAAAGAGATCGAGAAACCGCCGCCCCCGCCGCCGCCCGAGCCGCAGGCCGTCGTCGCGCCGCCGGAAGAAAAACCGCCGCCGCCGCCAAAGGTCGAAGAGCAAAAACCCCCGACGCCCGCGATGGCGGCGCGCACCAAAGGCGGCGCGCCGCACGTCGCCCCGGCGTGGCAGACGATGCTGGTGCGGCATCTGGAGCAATACAAGCGCTACCCGAGCGATGCGCAGTCGCGCGGCGAGGAAGGCGTGGTGCTGTTAAGTTTTAGCGTCGATCGCACCGGCCATGTGCTGGAGCGCCATGTGGTGCGCGGTTCCGGCTATCCGGCGCTCGACGACGAGGTCATGGCGATGATCGAGCGCGCCCAGCCGCTGCCGCCGTTCCCGCCGACCATGACCGAAGCCAAGCTTGACCTTACCGTCCCGATCCGCTTTTCCCTGAAGTGAGCTGCGCTTCTTTCCGGTAGGGACAGGCAATCCGGTTCCCCCTCACCTCATTGCCGGCCGGCGGTAATATGGGCCAGCATCCTGGGAGCATTCATGCGCACCAAGCACGCCCTGACGTCGGCCGACGTGAAGAAAATAATCGCCGCCTGCGAGGCCGAAGCCGCCAAGAATAATTGGGCGGTTGCGATTTCCGTCGTCGACGACAGCGGTATTCTGCTTGGCTTTATGCGTATGGAGGGTGCGCCGAGAATTTCCAGCGAAGTCTGCATCGGCAAGGCACGCACCTCGGCGATGACCGGGCGACCGAGTAAGTTCTTCGAGGAGATGGTCGAAAAGCGCCCGGCTTTCATCGACTTTCCTGGCACGCTCATCCAGGGCGGCGTGCCGCTCATGCATCAGAACGAATGCGTCGGCGGCGTCGGCGTATCGGGCGTGCAATCGCACCAGGACGAACAGGTCGCGCAAGCCGGCGCCGCCGCGCTTGGATAAAGGCGCGCGAACGCCGCAGGAATCAGGTGGCCGGCGCCACAGCAGCCGCCATAACGGTCTCCGGCAACGGAAACTGCAATGTCCGCGTCATCGCGCTGGCGTTCTCGCTATCGACGGTGATCTTCGCCGCTGTCAATCCACAGCGCCATGGGACCGCTGACCGTGGTCGCGCTTGGCGCCTGCGGCATCCCGCTCGCCAAGCCCCATCCGATCGGGCGCGCCGAATATATCGGCTATGCCGGCATGGCGGCCTCGGTTGCAGCCCTATGCTGGGTCATCGTCGGCGGTTATTCCGGCTTGGCGGCCGCCCATGGCCGCGCGCAACAGCGGAAACCGGGCTTCTGCCCGGCCGGCGCCGCTCAACGGCGGAACGAGCTCAGGTTCCGCTCGATGCGCGGCAGAATGGGCACGGCGCCGCGTTCGAATGTCTTGCCGGTAATCTGCTCGTACATTTTGATATAGCGGCGCGACAATTCCTTGACGAGCGCGCCCGGCGCATCCGGCAGCGTCTTGTCGGCATAGGGGTCGCAGTGCTCCTTGAACCACAACCGCAAGAATTCCTTGTCGAAATAATCGGGCTCCGCCCCGGCGGCAAACCGCGTCTCATAGGAATCGAGCTGCCAGTAGCGCGACGAATCCGGAGTGTGGATTTCATCGATCAGGACCAGCCCGCCCGCTTTATCGGTGCCGAATTCGTATTTGGTATCGACCAGCGCGAGGCCACGTTGCGCCGCGATATCCTGGCCGCGCGCAAATAGCTCGAGCGCGGTCCCCTCGATGCGGGCGAACAAATCCTTGCTGACGAAACCCTCCGCGATCATCTCGTCCGGCGTCAGCGTGCGGTCATGGGCGGCCTCTTTGGTGGTGGGATCGAAGATCGGCTGCGGCAGCTTCTGATTTTTGCGCATGTTGTCGGCGAGCTTAAGCCCGCCGAAATTGCGCTGACCTTTGCCGTAGCGGGTCCAGATCGCGGTGTCGGTGATGCCGGTGAGGTAACCGCGCACCACCGCCTCGATCGGCACCATCTTGCATTTGCGCGCAATGGTCACGTTCGGATCGGGAACCGCCAGCACATGGTTCGGCACGATGTCCTTGGTCAATTCGAACCAGTGCGCGCTGACCTGATTGAGGACCTGTCCCTTCCACGGGACATGCGCGATGATGCGGTCGAACGAGGAATGGCGGTCCGTCGTGATCAGAACGAGCCGGTCACCTTGGTCGTAGATATCGCGGACTTTTCCGGCGGTCTTCGGCCCGAGAAAGTCAAAATCGGTTTGGCGCAGGATGTCCATGTCGACCGGCTGTGTCTCATTGGTCCGCTCTCCACCATAGAGGCATAAGTCGCATGGTTACAAAGCGAATGTCGGACGCCTGTGCGTAGCCTTGAATACCGCGCGTTGCCGTGTCCGTGGCTGCCCGGCTTTATGGCATCCAGAACGGCTTAACGCCGTCGAGGGAGCGTTTCGGTCGCTCGGCAAGGCCGATATCCTGTATGGTCCGGTCGCTCAGCCGTTCCAGTTCATCACCGCGATTGCGGCGCTTCCAGCGCAAGAAATTGACGGCGATCACTTCCGGCAAGCGCGTAAGCTCGATCGGGAAGATGGTCATGGCGCATCTCCAATTCCCCTCCCCGTTTGGACATAGTGGGCAAGCGCGACAAATGCTGTGACCGAAGGCACAGAGCAATTTTCGCAGTTATCGAAAGCTTCGCTTAGTGATTTGCGCTTCAGTCCAGCCCGCTGGCGCGCGCCTGATCTTTCGCCATCACGGCCCAGTCGTGCTCGGCCTCGCCATGCGCCACCGCGCCCACCAACCGGTCGCGCCAGACATTTCCCGACGGTAGCGGCACGCCGACGGCGCCGCCGGCCTCGAGTGCGAAATTGGCGTCCTTCAATCCCAAAATCGCGCGCTGACCCGCCGGCTGGTAGCGTTGCTCGGCGATGATCTTGCCGTAGATCTTGTAGGCCGAGCAGGCAAATAATCCGTCGGTCATCACGTCGAGAAACACGTCGGGCGCCACGTCGTATTTGCGGACCAGAGAAAACCCCTCGCCCATCGCCTCGATGGCACAGCCGAGCACGAAATTATTGGCGATCTTGATCGCCGCAGCGGCGACCGGATCGGAACCGGCTCCGAAGGTGCGGCGCGGGATGGCGTCCAAGAGCGGACGGCAGCGCGCGACGGCGTCCTTGTCGCCGGCGACCAGCATGCCGGCCTGGCCCGATGCGACGAGTTCGGGCCGCCCCAGCATCGGCGTCGCGATGAGAACCTGTTCGGCATCGCCGTGCAGCTTTTTGACATTCTGCATGGCCGCGACGCTATGCGTGCCGGCGCAGATATGGATGCCGCCTTTCGGCAGCGATTGCAGAAGCCCGCCCGGCTTGCTCACCACTTCCAGGAGCGCCGCATCGTCGGCGAGCATGGTGAAAACCGCCGCGCCGTAGTTTGCCGCGGCTTTGATCGAATCAAGCGGCGTGGCGCCCGCATCCGTCAGCGGCTTTAATTTCTCGACGCTGCGATTGTAGACGCCGACCTCGTGCTTGCCGTCGATCAGCCGGCGCGCCATGGCCGAACCCATGCGGCCGAGCCCGATAAATCCCACCTTCATGACGACTCTCCGTCCGCGCAGTTCATCGACACGCCCTTAACTTTTCTGCGCTCATTCCCACGCAAGCGGGAATCCAGCACGATTCTGGGTCTCCGTTTTCGCGGGGACGAGCGGCTGTTTCGCTAGACTAATTGCCCGCGCACCCATTCGAGCTCGCGGCAGATATAATCGACAATGTCGCCCGACTTGAAACTGTCGGGCAGCATGTCCCAGGTATAGGTCTCCACTTCAAGATGGTGCGACAGCGGCTTTTGCTTGTGAAAGCGCAATCCGTCCTCGATGGCAAAACGTGTGGTGCGAAATTGGCCGAGATCGTCGAGGAAAACCGGCACGTGGATGTGGGTCCGCCATTCCCGCGGCCCGGGGTCCTTCTCGAAAGCGGCAATGGCATCGTCGACGTTGAGGAATTTGGTGAGCTTGCCGTCCTGCTTTTGGATCGTTTGCGTCAAATAGATCGTCTTGGCATAGCGCTTGAGCGTATCGACCACGGGCTGCGTCACTTCCGGAATATGCAACGCCGCGGCTTCCTGGAATTTGAAGATTGGAATGCCGGCATCGACCAGCTTCTGCAGCGATTGTGAGATATTCTCGTATTCGACTGCCTGATGGCAAATGTCGTAGACGATGCCGAGATGGCGGCGCAGCGCCTCGTTGGCTTCCGCGATTGGAACATGCGCGAGCTTGGCGAGCTTTTCGACCGCCGCTCCGGAATAAAGATGCTTGGTGAAATAGTCGATGGTCTCGTCGGTGGTTTCGAGGAAACAATACGGCTCCGGTTCGAGCGCAAGTTGGACGCTCCGCCCGGTGCGGTCTTCGAGCGCGATCAGATGCGCAACCACGCCCAATACGTGATCGGTGTAGCTTTTAACCACGGCGTCGTCGGTGACCCGCGGCTTAAATCCGAGCGGCGCGCTCTGGATCGACGGCGCGATGCCAGCCGGGCAAACGTCGGCCAGTACGTCGGCAACGTTGATGGTGTAGCGGGTGCGCTCCTCGGAGCGCCAGTCCGGCTCGTAAACCTGTTCCTTGACCACCGTGCCCTTGAACGCGCCGTAGGGAAAGGCGTTCGCGGTGTAGATATACATGTCGTTGTCGCCCAGGAACTTCTTGAGCTTGTCGCGTTCGACGGCGCTGGCGGCGAGCGTCGCCGCCGAACTCGCCGACAAACGTATGCACACGCCAAATGCTCGATTGCCCGCGATCCGCGCTTTCACCTTCGGCAGATAGGTGACAAGCGAATGGTACAGTTGCTCCCAATCGTCGGCGGGATGCACCAGCGTCGAATAGGTCAAATGGCCGAGGCCGTTGCCGAGATCCATGTCTTCATCTTCCTATTTTCGTTTCTATTCCTTGATGCGGCCTATTCGATTCGTCATGGCCGGACTTGTTCCGGCCACCCACGTCTTCAAATTTGAATCGCACTTCAAGGCGTGGATGCCCGCGACATAGGCGAGCGAAGCGACGCCGTTCTTCGAACGGCTATGCGCGGGCATGACGATTTATCTTCATCACTCCACCTGCTCGACTTTCTCCGAAGCCGCCGAGCGCACGATGGCTTCGGTCACGGCGACGCCGTGGATCATCTGGTCATAGGGGATCGGATAAGCCGGCCCGCCCGCGGCGGCTTTGGCAAAAGCCTCCAGCGCGGCGCGCGACACGTCGAGGCTCGCCGCCTGCCAGGTCTTGGCCTCGCCCTTCACCGGCTGAAATTTGCAGGTGCCGAACAGTTTCATGCGGCGCTCCTCCGACGAAGCGCCGGCGACATGGGTGACGCCTTCGAGCCGCAGCCAGCCCTTGGAGCCGAACACCTGGAAGGAAAAGCCGGGGCCGGTCGTCGTCATGGTGCCGAGATAGCCGGACATGCCTTTTTTCATACGGAACAGGATCGAGGTGGTGTCGTCGGCGTCGATGGTCGCGGCACGGCGAAAACTCTGGGCAAAGACATGATCGATCGGTCCGCACAGATCGATCATGCCGTCGACCGCATGCACGCCCATCGGCATTAAGCCGCCGCACGGCGTTTCATTCTTGTCGGCGCGCCAATGACTCGGACTGATGAACAAGACGTTGGGAAACGTCATGGTCGCTTCGACGTGGAGAATGACGCCGAGCTCGCCGTTGCGGATCATGTCGCGCAGCTTGACGATTTCGGGGTGAAGCCGGCGATTGTAACCCAAGCCCAGCGTGACGCCGGCCTTGCGCACGGCGGCGACGGCGTCTTCGGCCTGCCGCTTGGTCAGCGTGAAAGGTTTTTCGCAGAACACATGCTTGCCGGCCGCGGCCGCGGCGACGACTTGCGGGCCATGCATGGAATGCGGCGTGGCGAGCACCACCGCATCGACAGTCGGATCGGCCAGCACCGCGGCGTAATCCGCGACAAGGCGAAATCCGTTCTTCTTGGCAAAAGCCTCAATTTCCGGCGTCACGGTACGCGTCGTGCCGGCGACGAAGCGGATCGCGTCGCTTCCTTCGGCGGATTCGACAACCGTCTTGCCCCACCAGCCCAGTCCGACCATCGCCGCCTTGATCATTTTGCTCACTCCCTGTGGAACGAGGACGCTGCGACGATCACCCTCACGGCGAATGATAATAATGCATCGTCACCACCAGGCAGGAGATCGCCCAGAACAGGCAGTATTCGTAGCCGCCGATGTTCCACAACCATTTGCCCTTGGTCACCTTCCACACCGCGCCGCCGGCGACGAGGAGGTGAATGCAGGCGATGGCGCCGGCATACATCGGAAAGATCGCGAAGATAAGACCGATGGCGAGAAAGGTTTCGATGACGCAGGCGGTGTACATCCAGACCGCCGGCGGCTTGAACTTTGCCGCAACGAAGAAGCCGAGCGCCTCCGGCACGAAGAATTTCGCGTAAATGTGCGGGATGAAGAACAGCCCGCAAATCAAGCGCAGGATGTTGAATTCATCGGTGAGATCGAAGTTCTGCAGATAGCCCGACATGGCTCCCCCCTAAAATCGCCCGCCGTCATTAGCTTGACGGTCGCGACATTGCCAGTTGTGCGGCGACCCTGCGCGGTGCTCAAGCATCCAGCTCCTTGAAGTAGCGGTAGATGCCCCACTGGCTGAAGGCAATGCGCCGCTTCGAGGTGAGATAAGCCCCAATCCGCGGCCGCTTCGCTACGCGATCGTGCAATGCGACGAGCCCCGGAATTTTCTTCTCAAACCGCTTCATGCGTTTGGGAAACGCATTGCGCAGGCCCGCGACAATCTGGAACAGCGACAGATCGACGTAAGTGAGGCGCCGCCCGACCGTGTATGTGCCGCCGTTCTTTTGTAAGGCGCGCTCGAAATAGCCAAGCATTTTCGGCACCTGATAGCGCCAGAAATCCTTGGTGCGCCGTTTCGCCGCCGGCCGCTGCTCCTCGAAATAGAGCCAGCCCGACACCGGATGATGGGTATCGTGGATGCGCACCACCAGATCGGAAATGGTGAGCTGCAATTGATGCGCCCACAGCCGGCCCGCCTCGTCGCGCGGCGCGAGTTTCAGGCGCGGACCGAGAAAGAACAGGATTTCCGCGGTCTGCGCGATGATGAGCTTGCCGGCTTTCAGGAAAGGCGGTGCATAGGGCGGGTGCGCGACGCCTTTGCCGTCAAGGAGCTTCATCATCTTCGCCATGCCGCGCTTGCCGTGACGCGCGACGTCGATGTAATCGGCGCCGGCCCCTTCGAGCGCTAGCCTGATGAACTCGCCGCGGCCCTGGATCGAAGGCCAGTAATAAAGCTCGTAGCGCATCTGATTACGGCGCGACCTTGTATTGTTCGTCGGTCACCGGCTCCATCCAGGTGACGTGCTTGCCGTCGAGCGCCTCCTGCATGGCAACGTGAACCATATTCGTCGTCGGCGCAGCGCCATGCCAATGCTTTTCGTTCGGCGGAATCCACACCACGTCGCCGCCCTTGATTTCGCGCACCTTGCCGCCCCAGGTCTGCACCCTTCCGGCGCCCGACACGACGAACAGCGTCTGGCCGAGCGGATGGGTGTGCCAATGGGTACGCGCGCCGGGCTCGAAGCGGACCAGGCCCGAGCGCACGCGCGCCGGGGCCGGCGCCTCGATGATCGGTTCCTGCCAGACTACGCCAGTGAAACTATCGGGCGGCCCGCGCCGCGACGGCACGGAGCCGCAAACTTTAATGTCCATTCATTTCTCTCCCTATCGATCACGACCGGCGCTCAGCCGAGCGGCCAGCCAGGCGGCAGAATAATGGAAATTTGCAAGCAATGCTGCGGTAATCGAGGCCTCGCGCCGAACGAGATGGAGGTTCTTCTTGGTCCGGCGACGATTTGTCCGGACAAAATGGAGTAGTATGTCGGCGGCCGAGGCAGGGTGGGTATCTTGTCCTATTTGGTGCAAAGCAACGGACGTTTTTCCGACCAACGCATATTGCGGCCATTTGCCGTGCTCGCCGCGATCTGTTGTCTCGGCCTCGCGCTCGGCGCCTGCTCCAAATGCGACGTGCCGAACTTGCTGCCCCATAATTCCGGACCGCAGTCGTGCCACGACGGACCGTCGCCGCAATAGATCAACGCGACGATCATTTCGGATGACCGAGCCCGTCGTCCGCCGTCTCATCGAGCGCCGGATCGAGACTTCGCGCCGGTATCGATATCGGGCAGCTCCTCATGGCGCGGCCGGCCATAGGCGTCGGCCAATTGCCGCGGCGACAGACCGGTGAGTGCGCTGGTTCTGTCGTCGTGCCACCAAGTCCAGATCAGCCGCGCCAGCATGGCAATCAACGCGAGCTGGAACAACAGGCCGAGCACGGAAGCGATGCCGCTCAATTCTCCCACCACTCCGTGACCGAACAGCAGGCCGATGACGCCCGAGCCGAGGAAGCCTGCGGCGAAGCCGCCGATCAGGTCGCCGCGGCTGAACAATCCGCCGAGCGAGCCGCCGGGATAGGTCGGCGGCGCGGCCTCCGGCAGCAGCGAATTGTCGAGCCCGATGACGCTGCCGATGCCGAACAAATCGGTGGCGCTGGCGCCGACGAAGCTCAAAGCGTCGCCCCGCCGCGCGTCCGCGTCCGCCGCCCAGACCATGAGAACTCAGTGTCAGCACGATAAGAGCGGCGAGCAAGGGCAGCCACCGCGCCGGCATGAGCGCCTGAGTTCCGAGCAATCTATACACCGTGGCCCCTTCGCATGCGCTTGGCGCGATATAAACCGCCTCTCGCGCTCCGGCTTATCTACGCCCGAGGCGCTCCCGCGCGACCTGTCGCAAAGCGTCGCACGCGCGGATGCCGCACCGCAGATGCGTCGAATCAGCATGCATCCTGGAAGCGGCGTTGCCACCGGCCGCATCGTCGCCGCGCCGCCGCGGAGCGGATCTGCCATGTGACAGATGTGCGGCGATTGTCAGGCGGCGAGCGTCTCTTTCACCTCGTGGACGAGCTGTTTGAGCGTGAAAGGTTTGGCCAGGAAGGCGAATTGGCCCTCCGCCGGCAGGTGTCTTTGAAAGACGTCCTCGGCATAGCCGGAGACGAAGATGATCTTCAGCATGGGATTGCGGCTACGCAGTTCACGCAACAGCGTTGGCCCGTCCATCTCCGGCATGACCACGTCGGATACCACGAGATCGACCCTGCCGCCGTGTCGTTCCAGGACCTCGATGGCTTCGACGCCGTTTGCAGCCTCGAGCACGGTGTAGCCGCGCGAACTCAGGCCGCGGGCATTGAGCTGGCGCAACCCCTCCTCGTCCTCGACCAGGAGGATCGTGCCCTCGCCGGTCAGGTCGGCGGTCGCCGCGCGCTTGCCATCGGCCGCGGCCTCTGCGGGACGCTCGGCGGCGATCTCCTGCGCGGTCGCAATGTGGCGCGGCAGGAAGATACGGAACGTGGCGCCCTTATTCTCCGCCAACTCGACGTAAACGAAGCCGCCGGTCTGCTTGATGATACCGTAAACGGTCGACAGACCGAGGCCGGTGCCCTTGCCAACTTCCTTGGTCGAGAAGAACGGCTCGAAAATCTTGTCGACAATTTTCGCCGGAATGCCGGTGCCGGTATCGCTGACCTCGACTAGAACGTAATCGGCGACCGGCATCCCCTTGGCGTTGAAGCGCCGGTTTTCCGCCGCGGTGACATTCGACGTGCGCACCGAAAGCTCGCCGCCGCCGGGCATGGCATCGCGCGCATTGACCGCAAGATTGACGATCACCTGTTCGAATTGCGAGATATCGACCTTGACCGGCCACAGGTCGCGCCCGTGCACCACGTCGAGCGTCACCTTTTCGCCGATCAGACGGCGCAACAGCATGGTGAGGTCGGACAGCACCTCGCCGAGATCGAGCACTTGCGGGCGCAGCGTCTGCTTGCGCGAAAACGCCAAGAGATGGCGCACCAGGCTCGCCGCCCGGTTGGCGTTCTGCTTGATCTGCATGATGTCGGCAAACGACGGATCGGTCGGTTTGTGCGCGCTCAGCAGAAAGTCGGTCGCCATCATGATGGCCGAGAGCACGTTGTTGAAATCGTGCGCGATGCCGCCGGCAAGCTGACCGACCAGCTCCATCTTCTGCTGTTGCGTGACTTTATTTTCCAATTCGCGCTGCGCCGTGATTTCCAGCGCATAGACGATGGCCGCTTCCTGGTCGCGCTCTTCCTCCTCCACCGCGGTCACGTAAAAGCGCCCGAACCGTTCGCCATCGACGGCGAGCATGGCGTCAACCGGGGCGATGTCGCCCTTGCCGAGCGCCGCCTGTTGAAGGGCGGCCGCCAGCGCCTCGCGGTCGCGCTCAACGACGATGGACAGGATGGAGCGATCCTCGGACTCGTTTTGGCCGCCGCGCACGCCGTGGAACAGCCTTGCAAACAGCGGATTGGTGCGAATGACGCCGCCATGCTTGTCGATGGTCGCGATCGCCATCGGCGTGCGGTGGAAAAACCGCACGAAGCGGATTTCCGCGGCGCGCTGCGGATCGGTGCCGTCGTCAAGGGCGCGGTTGAGCACCAGCGTCCGCGAGGCGCCGGGCGTACCATCCGAGCCGTAGGCGAGCTTGTGCAGCACCCGCACCGGCAAGGTGCGGCCCGAGCGCGTGCGTAAATCGAGATCGAGTACTTCGGTTTTGACCTCGCCCGGGGCGCCGCGCAGCGTCGTCAATAAAGCCGCGCCGTCGCCCGCGACCAGATCGGCGAGCTTCAGGCCTCCCGAACCGACCTGTGCCAGGTCCTGGTCGAGCCAGTCGGCGAGCGTGGCATTGAGATAGACGATGTCGCCCTTGGCGTCGGCGGAAAAGAAGCCGGCCGGCGCATGATCGAGATAATCGATCGAGTGCTGCAGGATTTGAAAGACATTCTCTTGCCGGTCGCGCTCGGCGGTGACGTCGGCGAGCGACCACACCGTAAGCCGCGCGTCGCGCCGGGTGTTGCCGAGCGGACGGATTTTGAAACGGAGCCAGCGCGCCGGCCGGCCCTTTCTGCCGGCGATACGCACCTCCTCCTCGAGCCGCCTGCCCTCTTTTGCCGCTTTCAAAAGCCGGTAAATCACCTCGGAGGCATCGGCGTCGCCGATGAAGGCGCGCTCGACCGGGCGCATATCGTTGGCATCGGACGCATCGATGAGATCGAGATAGGCGGCATTGGCATAGACGACGCGGCCGTCGCGGTCGGTCACGACGACGCCCTCGGCGGCGCCGTCGACGACCGCCTTGACCAAGGGATTATTCGGCGCCGCACCGGCCAGGCGCGCAATGCCGCAGGCAAACGCGAATAGCGAGAATACCCCGACGGTGGCAAGCACCGCCAGGAAAGCCAGAATATACGGTTGAGCATTGTCGCGGCCGAGCAGCACTATCGCGGTCGCGGCAGCCACCAACAAGGCGGCGACCAGAAGCACGAGAACGATACTGCCGCGGCCCGCGCTGGTGCTGCGATCGATCGCCGGCCGCGCGCCGGGATCGCCTAAAGTCTCGCCCAAAGCGATTGCGCGATTTGAGGTTTTGCCAAGCGCCGGCGCGGGCATTGGCGCGGTCTTGAGCGCAGTCAACGGCTGCTCCGCTGTGGCCCGCTCGATCATGGCCTGCTGTGTCATGCCCCGCTTTCAGTGCCTTGCTTCAGTGACTTGTTTCAGTGACTTGTTTCAGTGCCTTGGGTCAGCGAATCGCACAACGGCAATTGGCAAAGCGTACACGACTAACCCGGCCTGGCGACAGCGCCGCGCAGCCGCATCACGTAGCCGATGATTTCCGCAACCGCGCGATAATGCTCTTGCGGAATTTCCTGGTCGATCTCGACCGTGCCATGCAACGCCCGAGCCAATGGCGGGTTCTCGACCACCGGGACGCCGTGGGCTTCGGCGACTTCGCGGATCTTGCGGGCGATCAGATCGGCGCCTTTGGCAACGCAGACCGGAGCGTTCATGCCGCGCTCGTATTGCAGCGCGACCGCGAAATGTGTCGGGTTGGTGATGACGACCGAGGCCTTCGGCACCGCCGCCATCATGCGCTTGCGCGCCCGCGCAACGCGCAACTGCCGGATCTTGCCCTTGATGGCGGGATTGCCTTCGGTCTGGCGGAACTCTTCCTTCATCTCGCGCACCGACATCTTATGCCGCTCGTACCATTGCCGGTACTGGAACAGATAATCGGCCGCCGCGACGATGGCGAGGATCGCCACCACGGCGCCCAGCATTTTCATGGCGAGCGCGCGGGTGAACGGCAGGATCAGCGCCGGGTCGGCGGCGATGAGACCGCTGATCTTGAGCCGCTGCGGCCATAGCAGCGCGCCGATGACGCTGCCGAACAGCGTGAGCTTGGCGAGGCCTTTGACGAAATTGGCCAGCGCCTGTTGGGAAAACAGCCGGCGCAGACCCGCCGCCGGCGAAATTCGCGACAGCCGGGGCAGAACCGGCGCGACCGAAAACAAGATGCGGTGCTGGATGACGTTGCCCAACAAGGCGGCGAGCATAAGCACCAGTATCGGAATGCCGAGCGCGGCGACGACATGCGCCGCGATCGCCTTGGCGAGATGATCGAGCGCCGGTCCGTCGACCGGAATTTCATCGGAACGGGCGAGCAAGCCGCGGAACGTCGATGTGAGGCTGGAGGCCATCGGCGCGGCAAACACCATCAGCATCAGCGTGGCGCCGCCGATGGTGAACCAGGTCGAGACTTCCACGCTCTTGACGACGTCGCCGCGCTTGATGGCTTCCTCGAGCCGCCGCGGCGTCGGGTCTTCGGTGTGTTCGTTATCGTCGCGTTCTTCGGCCATCGGACTTCAGGCGTGCGGAGCAAGCTGGTGCAGCACGCCGCCGGCGTAGTCGAGAAACAATCCCATCATCGAGCCGAGCACCAGAATCAGGAACAGAAAGCCGATCATGATCGAGGCCGGCAGCGCGATGAAGAACACCTGCATCTGCGGCATCAGCCGCGACAGCACGCCAAGGCCGAGATTGAACAGAAGCCCGAACGCCAGAAACGGCGCGGACAGCTGAATGCCGATGCGAAACGCGCCGGATACGATCTTGATCATCAGCGCCGCGACGTCGCCCGTGGCGGGCACTTCGCCCGGCGCGAACAAGGTGTAGCTGTCGTTGAGCGCGGCGATGACGAGATAGTGCATGTCGGTGGCGAAGAACAATGTCACGCCGAGCATGGTCAGGAACGTGCCGACCAGGATGCCCTGCTCGCCCTGGGTCGGATCGACCGCGGTGACGAAGCCCAAGCCGAGCTGCTGGGCGATGACCGAGCCCGCGACTTCCAGCGCCGAGATGGTCAACCGCGCGGTCAAGCCCAGCACCGCGCCGATGATGATTTCCTCGACCAGCATTACGATGGCGGGCGCGAGCGCGCCGGGATCGATGTGATAGGCGTTGCGATGCAGCGGCAGCAGCACGGCGGCGAGCATCAGCGCAATGGTCAGACGCAGCCGCGCCGAGATGCTCTGCTCGCCGAGCCCCGGCAACAGCATGACCATGGTCCCGGTGCGGGCGAAGACCAAGAGGAACGCCGCGCCGAGCGCCGGCAGATTGGAAATGTCGATTCTCACGGCCGATCTTTGCTCCGTCACCCTGAGGTGCCCGCGTGTCAGCGCGGGCCTCGAAGGGTGCTGCGCTGGGTCATCCTTTCGAGGCTCGCTCCGCTCGCACCTCAGGATGACGTTAGTGAATTACCCGGCGGTGATGTGCGCGGTGATCCGCATGAAGTTGGAGTGCAGCGCATCGGCCATGAACGGCAGCGCGACCAACAGCGCGAGAAAGATGGCGAGGATTTTCGGCACGAAGACCAGCGTCGATTTCCTGGATTTGCGTCAGCGCCTGCAGGAGCGAGATGGCGACGCCGACGATCAATCCGACCAGCATCAGCGGCGAAGCGACGATAAGGAGCGTGACGATGGCATCGCGCGACACATCCAAAACTTCCGGGCCCGTCATTTTGTGCCTTCTCCCGTCATCCTGAGGTGGCCGCCAACGGGTCCGGCCCGAAGTGGCCGGCCCGATGACAAGCTCCGCGGCCCTCGAAGGATGCGGCCCGAGCGCCCAGGCCGTCGCCCTTCGAGGCTCGCTGCGCTCGCACCTCAGGGTGACGGGCGCAGCGCCGGAATTACTTAGATCGGCATCTTCAATACGTCTTCGTAGGCCGCGATCACCTTGTCGCGCACCGAAACGAGCGTCTGAAACGCGGTTTCGGTCTCGGCGACCGCAGTGACGACGTCGACCATATTGGCTTTGCCGGCAGCGACCGCCTGCGCCTGCGCGTCCGATTTCTGCGCCGCCGCGGAGACGGCATCGATCACGTCTTTGAGGATCGAGCCGAAATTCGGCCCGGCATCCTGCGCGCCGCCGCCGCCGGCGATATTCGCCGTGCTCTCGCGCATCTTGGCGAGCGCGGCATAGGCATTGGCAGCAATGGTCGGTGTCGCCATGGTCAGGCCTTGAGCATGTCAATGGTGAGTTGGAGCATTTTGCGCGTCGCGGTGATGACGTTGAGATTGGCCTCATAGGACCGCTGCGCATCGCGCAAATCGGTCATCTCGATGAGCGTGTTGACGTTGGGATATTTGACGTTGCCCTGCGCATCGGCGGCCGGATTGCCGGGCTCGTGCCTGACCAGGAAAGCGGAATTGTCGGGTTGCACCTGGCCGAGCCTGACGACATCGGCGCCGATCGAGCGGTCAAGCTCGGCGGAAAAGGTCACGATGCGCCGCCGATACGGATCGCCGCCCGGCGTCTGCGCCACCGAATTGGCATTGGCGATGTTCTCGGTGATGATGCGCATGCGTCCCATCTGCGCCCGCAGACCGGACGCGGCGATGGTGAGCGATTTCATGAAGTCCATGCTCATGTCGGCTTACTCTTTGACCGCAAGCTTGATCAGTTGGAGACTGTGCGTGTAGAGCTCGGCCGCCGCCTCGTAGTCCATCTGGTTGCTCGCCACGTTCATCATCTCGTCTTCGTGACTCACCGAGTTGCCGCGCGGGCGGACTTCGTAGCTGGCGGCGGCGCTGGTGGCGAAGCCAGTGCTGGCGGACACTGCCGCGATGTGGGCGTGATTGGTGCGATCGAGATCGAGCGAAGCGGCCGACAATTCGCGCGAGAAATCGAGCGGCGCCAAGTCCTTCGCCTGATAATCCGGCGTGTCGGCGTTGGCGACATTCTGAGCCAGCACCTGCTGGCGCGCCTGCTGCCATTGCATGCGCTCGCGCAGCATATTGAGAATCGGAAGGTCGGTGATCGGCATCGGCGGCGTTCCCAGTTTCCAATCGGACACCGGGCAGACTTTGCCGGGAGCATGGTTAATGCCAGGTTAAATGGCGGTTTTTGCCGGCTTTGCCATTAAACCGCCGTTTACCATGAGAATGCTTGAGGCATCGGCATTTGCGGGAAAATCGGCTAATATCTTTAATCCTTTGTTAGTAGTCACGGCGGCAAATGTTACCCGCGCCGTTAACCTTTGCAGGTTCGTTGGCGCGCCGCAGCGAAACGGGAGTAGTGCGGATGTTTGATAATTTGTTCGGAGCGGAGATGCCGCTCGCCGTACGCTTCTTCCTCGCTTTCCTGATTGTGCTCGGACTGATCGGCGTCACCGCATGGGCCGTGCGCCGGTTCGGAGCCGGCCGGCTCGGCGGCGCCAGCGCGCGCGGCCGGCAGCCGCGGCTTGCCGTGATCGACTATGCCAGCGTCGACGGCCGCCGCCGTCTCATCCTGGTGCGGCGCGACAATGTCGAACATTTGTTGATGATCGGCGGGCCGACCGACGTCGTCGTGGAACCCAATATCGTACGCGCCGTCGCCGCGCCCCGCGACGTGCCTGGCGCGCGCCCGACCGCCGGAATCGAGGCGCTGCCGCGCGCCATTCCGCTGCCGGACAACGGCAACGGCTCCTGGCCCTTGGCGCCCGAACCGGCCGGCGCTTTGCGCGCCCCGCCGCGTCTTGAGCCGGAGCAGTTGCCGCGGCAATTGCCGCCGGCCGAACCGCCGCCGCGTCCGCAGCGCGATACGCTTTCGGCATTGGCCGACGAACTTTCGGTGCGCCACTCCGCGCCGCGCCGGTCCCCCACCGCGCGGCCGGCCCCGCAGGAGCCGGCGGCCGAACATCGCGCCGAGTCGCGGCCGGAGCCAAGACCAGAGCCAAGACCAGAGCCAAGACCAGAGCCAAGAATCGAACCACGGGCCGAACCGCGGGCCGAGCCAAGAATTGAACCGAGAGCCGAGCCGAGAGCTGAACCGCGAGCCGAACCTCGGGCCGAACCGCGCAAGCCGACGGCGCAGCCGGCCGTCGCCGCTCCACCGGCGCCGCCGGCGCCGCCAGTTGCAGGCGCGGAGGCTAACGCGGCGCCGGATCAAAGCCTCGCCGACATGGCGCAACGCCTCGAAGCCGCGTTGCGCAAGCCGAGCGGCGAAGCCCGTCAGCCGGCAACGCCGGCGCGCGCGGCCGCCGCGGCCCCGGCCGCTCCCGCCGCCGAAGCAAATCCGGCGCGTCCCGACGCCAAGGCGAAGGCGAGCAAGACCCCGATCTACGACACGCTCGAACAGGAGATGGCGAATTTGTTGGGCCGTCCGAACAAACCCTGATGCTCGCCCCATGGGGCCGCCGCGTTCGGTTCATCACCGTAGCGGCCTCAGTAGCGGCGCTTTTGTTCTCGGCGACGCCGCTCGCCGCGCAGGATATCAGCATTAATTTCGGCCAAACCGCCGGCAACGGCGGGCTCAACGAGCGCATCATTCAGTTGATCGCGCTGATGACGGTGCTGTCGCTGGCGCCTTCGATTCTGGTCATGATGACGTCGTTCACCCGCATCGTCGTGGTGCTGTCGCTGTTGCGCACCGCGCTCGGCACCGCGACGGCGCCGCCCAATTCGGTGGTGATTTCGCTGGCGCTGTTTCTCACCGCCTTCGTCATGGGGCCGGTGTTTACCAGCGTCTACGACACCGGGGTGAAGCCGCTCGTCGCCAACCAGATCACCGTCGATCAGGCCTTCGAGCGCGGCTCGATTCCGCTGCGCGGTTTCATGGAGAAGAACGTCCGCGAAAAGGATTTGCAGTTGTTCCAGGATCTGTCGGGCGACAAGCCGCCGGACAGCCCGCAAGATCTGTCGATGCGCATTCTGGTCCCCGCCTTCATGATCTCCGAGCTCAAGCGCGCCTTCGAGATCGGTTTCCTGTTGTTCCTGCCGTTTCTGATCATCGATCTCGTGGTCGCCTCGGTGCTGATGTCTATGGGCATGATGATGCTGCCGCCGGTCGTGGTGTCGCTGCCGTTCAAATTGATCTTCTTCGTGCTGGTCGACGGCTGGACGCTGGTCGCCGGTTCGCTGATCCAGAGTTACGGGACCTGACGGCGGCGGAGCCGGCGTTGCGCCCAATAGCCGATGACGACCAACGCAACGGCGGTCGCGATCCAGAAGCGGGAATAGAGCGTCATCTCGGCTGGGTCGGACAGCGCGTTGCCGAACGCAGCCTCCCACTGCGCCCAGCGATGAACGATGCGCAGCGCGTTCAAGCCCTGCAGCAGACAGAACACGGCGGCGAGATAAAGCAGTAGCACAAGAATCCAGCCGAACACTCGGAACTGCCTGGCGGATTCCGAAAGCCCGGCCGCTCCAGGCGAGGCATCCTTTGCCGCGATGGCCGACCGCACGCCGATGCGGGAGCGCGCGGTGAGAAACGCGGCCGCGGCCAGTGCGATGGCGCCGATCGCAGCGACGATTAAGATCGCAATCGGCGCATCCATGCTGCGGCGCCCCCTTTTGTTGGCCTTGGCCTTCGCGGCCCGAACGAACGCGGCCGCACCTGGCGGGTCGCATTATAGCCGCGAATTCCGCTTCCATCAGACCCGATAAGGCTCTGGGGCAAATTCCGATAGGATCGGATCCGATGACCGCTCATTCCCGCGAGGGCACCCCACCGCGTTCGCGCGGTGGGGACCCCGTAAGCGGGAAACCAGTCGGAACGAACGGATGCTGCGGCAAGTCTCTGGGACCCCGCTTTCGCGGGGACGAGCGGGTGGCGGCAAGCGACTCGACTTGAACGGAATTTGTTCTAGCCCCACACCGCGCGCGCGACCTCCACGACGCGTTCGAGCTTGCGCTTCTGATCGTCGGCGCTGAGCAGATTGCCGACCACGTCGGAGGCGAAGCCGCATTGCGGGGAAACAGCAAGCTGGTCGAGCGCAATGAATTTCGTCGCTTCGTCGATGCGGCGCTTGAGCGCGTCGACACTCTCCAATTCCGGCACTTTGGTCGAGACGAGCCCGAGCACCACCACGCTGCCTTTCGGCACGAAGCGCAGCGGCGCGAACGTGCCGGCGCGCGGGGTATCGTATTCGAGCAGGAAGCGGTGGTGCGGCAAGGTGTTGAACAGCCGCTCGGCGATCGTGTCGTAGGCGCCTTCGCGGTGCCACATGCTGCGCTGATTGCCGCGGCACAGATGGATACCGAAGGTGACGCCGGGGAAATCCGCGATCACCGCGGCTTCGGCTTTGAGCGAGCGGCCGAAATTCTGCATCGGGTCTTCGCCGCGCGCCCGCATCTCGGCAAGCGACGGCGGATCGACATAAGCAGTAAAGCCCGGCGCGTCGATATGCACGTAGCGGCAGCCGGCGGCGACCAGGCTTTTGACGATGGCGCGCTCGATCGCCACCACGTCGGCCAAAAAAGCATCCATGTCGCGATAGACCGCGCGCGAATCTTCATAGGCGAAGCGCTGCGCGATGCGGTCCGGCCCGATCAGCGACACCTTCACCGGCTGGCGCGCGGCCGTCGCGGCGAAGCGGTATTCGTCGAGCGGAATATTGTGCGCCAGCGTAAGCCGCGCCTTGACCGGCCGGCGGTGCGACACCGCCGTGCCGGCCTCGCCGAGCGTGGGAATGTCCCAGCGCTGGCCCGGCGACGCGCCTTCGACGCGCCGCTCATAGGCCTTGAGCGTCGATCGGCTGGCCGCGTAGCCTTCGACCGAGGCGCCGAAACTGTCCTGAAAATTGAGCCGTCGCATTTCGCCGTCGCTGACCACGTCGAGGCCGGCATTCTCCTGCAGCCGCACCGCGTCGCGCACCGCGTCATCCTCGATCGAGCGTAACGCCTCCGCTGCGATCCGGCCCTCGTCGAACGCAATCCGCGCTTCCCGCACCGCGGCGGGGCGCAGCAGACTGCCGACCACGTCGGTGCGGATCTTGGCAAGCGCGGAGATGGCGTTGGCAGCAGTATGTATTTCGGTCATGGGTCTCGCTTCGTTCAAGCCAGTACATCTTCAAGCCAGACGTCTTCAAACCATGACATCTTACACGGTTCGGTGGCCCTGCTTTCTCGGTGAGAAATTCGACCAGCGCATTCATGGTCGCGAACCGCGCCGCATAGATCATCGAGCGGCCGTCGCGGCGCACGGTGACAAGACCCGCGTCGCGCAGCCGGTCGAAATGAAACGTCAACGTGTTCGGCGCGAGCTTGAGCTTTTGCGCCACGTGGCCCGCCGGCAGCCCGTCCGTCAAGGGATATTTCGATGGGTATTGAAATATTATCGACGGCAGTGGATTCTGACCTGTCATGACCGCGCTTGTCGCGGGCATCCACGTCTTAAAGTGCGAACCGGATCGAAGACGTGGAAACCCGCGCGCCGCTTGCGTGCGGGGACTGACGACAGTGCGTTTGCCAGCGTTCCGCTTTTTTTATAAAATTCGCTCCCCCCGCGAGCGCAGCGAGTGGTGGAGGAGGGATCAAGGGTGGGGCTTTATTTGCTCCGCTCCCCCCACCCCGGCTCGCTTCGCTCGCCGACCCTCCCCACCGCAAGCGGGGGGAGGGAAATACATGGGCTGTTTGACAACACTCGCGTGCAAATACGCGCGGGCGAACAATCAACGCTGCGCGGTGCGGCCGGCGGCGCGGGCGGGCGTCAGCGGCGGCAGCAGCCCCGGCGGCAATACCGGCGCGGCCGGGACGGTGGCGGGCGGCCCCGACGCCGACGCGCTCGGCACGTTCGCGGCAGGCGGCGCCGCCGGCGGTTCGCTCGCCGGCGCGGTCGCGTCCGGATAGCGCGTCTTCATGTCGCGCAAGAAGGTTTCCAGCGTATCGACGGAGGCGGCGGCATGCGCCATCGTGGTGAACTCCTGGCCGCTGGTTCCAAGCGGCGCGGAGACAATTGCGAAGGCGCGCGCATCCGGCGTCGCCGCCATCTTGGCGGCGTATTTCTCGCGAAAGCGGCCGAGCCCGAGCTGATCGGCCGCCAAGGCATAGCCGATCTCGGCGCGCATGACGTCCTGCCGCTCGTCGTCGTCGAGCGGCGCAAAATCCTTGTAGCCGTCGCCCAGCATCAGTTCGATCTGCTCAGCCGATTCATCCCAGCGCTTGGCCGCCCACAGAATGTCGGCGCGCAGGCGATCGGCCGGCCGGCCGGACATATCCGCAATCACTTCGAGCGCGAGCTCATGGCGGCCGAGATCGGACAGCGAACGCGCTTCAAGCAGCAGGCGCTGATCGCGCAAATCGCTGGTCAAATCGGCGACGCGGCTTGCCCGCAGCGTCGCCAAAGCGCGGTCGGGGTTGCGGTCCATCAGATAGATGACGGCAAGCCGCGTCGCCACCTGCGCGCGCGCGGCGCCCTGCAGGCGGTGATCGACCTGGTATTGCAAGAGATCGGCGGCCTGATCGAGCAGATCGACGGCAACCAGCCGGTCGGCAAGCCGCCGGATCATTTCGTCGCCGCGATTGCCGTTCGGAGTGAGTTCGCGGAAGTCGTAGAACAGCGCCAGCGCGTCGATAGCCGGCATGGCGTCGCCCTTGCCGGACAGGAACAGCGAGTCGAAGGTCTGCGCCGCTTCGTCCTGGATTTGATGCGTCAGCGAGGAGTCGGGCTGCGCCGCCATGGCGCTGCGCATGACGTAAAACGCGTCGCGGTAACGGCCTTCGGCGGTATAGAGATGCGCCAGCACTTTCAGCGCCTCGATTTCGGTCTCGTCGCCGCGCCACACCGTGGTGAGCGTCTCGAGCCGGGAGATAACGTCGTCGCGCTTGAGCACGCCGAGCTGGTAGCGCAGCACGGTCTCGCGCAACTGGCCTTGCGCGGCGGCGGGACGATCCCACGAGTCGGCCGCCGTCCGATAGGCGGCGAGCGCGTCGTCCTTGCGGCCCAAGCCTTCGGCCAGCCGCCCCATCAGCACGGCGAGCGCCGGCTCCATGGCGTGCGGTATGCCGATGGTCTCGAAATCGTCGAGATCGCTCGAGGCGCCGTTGAAATCGCCGACCTCGATCGCCGAGCGCATTTCGTCCTTGAGCGCGACGCGCTGCAATTCGACCGGCAGCGTCGCAACCGCCGCGGTCATGGATTTGAAGGCCTCGCGCGCGGCCGCCCACTGGCCCTGCCGCGCATAAGCGAGCGCCCGCCACAGCGGCGCATCGTGTTGATCGCCGACGCCGGGCTGGGCGAGATCCGCAAGCGCGTCATCGGGCCGGTCCATCATGATCTCGGCAACGGCGCGCAACACCAGCGCCGCAGAGCTCTCGGCGGAGCGGCTCTCGTCGCGGAGCGCCACGTCGAGCACGCCTTTGGCCTCCGGACAAAAACCCCGCGCGATATAAAATCGCGCCAGTTCGAGCCGCGGCACCAGACGCTTATGCTCCGGCGCTGCAGCGGCGGCGTCGATCAGATGCGATTGGCGGTCGAAGTAGGAGCGCTCGCGGTCGTAACCCCAAACCTGCGAGTCGAACATCACCGGGCGCAGACCGGAGCCATGCAGCAAGGTTTGCAGCGACGTCGACAGGGTCAGTCCCGACGGCCGGGTGACGACGATTTTGTTGGCGGCGAGCGCCACGCTGAGGTCGTCGGCAAGCGGCTCGATCACCACGCCGAGCGTCGAAGCGAGCGCATGGAATTCGATAAAATCCTTGGCGTCGATAAAGCCGCGCGCCGGAGCGAGCGCGGTGACGACGAACAGCTTGTCGCCGACGTCCGGATCGGCGATCTGGTGCACATGCTGCGCCGCGGCGTCTTCGATGGTGACGCTCGAGCGGCCGGGTCCGATCAGATTGCGGGTGATGTCGAGCGCTCGGGTCGGATCGAGCACGGCATCGCCGATATCGACTGTCCACACCGCGCCGTCGGCCGCGACGCTCGACAGCCGCGGCCGGTCGAGCTTGAGCCGCACCACGTCGGCGTCGCCGGCGTGGCTGAATTCGTAGCCGCGAATGGTGCGGCTCGGTTCGCCGTCGAGCGCACTCAGATCGATCTCGGACCTGGCATCGAACACGATCCACAACGTGTCGGCGCGATGAAACACCGCCGCCCCAACCGGCGACTTGAATGCGAATGTCAACTTCAGGTCGGCGCCTTGCTGGCTCAGGTCGGCGGCGATTTTGCCGCCGGCATCGCCGCCCCCCGGCAGCTGTGATGCGGCCTCACTGGTCTTGCTCGGCGGCGGCGCGGCGGCGGGCGCGGGTTGCGGCGAAACGGCGGGCGGAGCTGCAGGTTTTGCGGCCGCCACGGCCTTTTCCGCCGGCGCCGCGGTCGGCGGCGGGGCCATTGCCGATGCCGGAGCGGGCGCGCTGTTTGCGGCGGCCGGCAACGAGGGCGGCGGCGGTGACGGCGGCAGCGCCGCGTTCGCCGCCGCGGGCTTCGCTTCTAATTTCGGCGGCTCGCTCGGCTTGTCGCTTGGCTTGTCGCTCGGTTTGGCATTCATCTTGGCAGCCGACGGCGCGCCAAACTGCGGTGCCGGCGCGGCTGAGGCGACAGCTGAAATTTTCGCCGCCGCGGCGGCAAGACTTGGTGCGCCAAGACTTGGTGCGGCGAGACTCGGTGCGGCAGGACTCGGTGCAGCAGGATTTGCTGCAACAGGATTGACCGATGCGCCACCCTGCCCGGCCGCGCCCTGCCGTGCCGGTATTGTCGCCGGCACAGTTTGCGGCGGCGAGCCCTCGCCGACGCCCCCCTCCCCGGCGGGCTTTGCCGGCGCATTCGGATCCGCGACCGGGTTGGCCACGTCGACGACGTAGCCAGCATCCTCGCGGAACGTGCGCACGTCGACTTTCGCGGCCAGGATGAACCGGACAAGAGACGAATCCTGGTCCACTTCGCTCGAGATTTCCGCGACCGCGCTCGGCAGCGCTGCTTGCGCATCGGCAAGGTCGAAAGTGACCGGCCGGTCAAAATTCAGCACCAGCCGATCCTTGACGCGGGCGGCGGTCACCGCGGTCTGGCCGGGCACGTCGAACACATAGCGCGTGAAAGTCGGCTCGGCGGCGACGTGAACGCGGATCGGCGCCAGCTTCTTGTCCTGCGCCGCGTTGTGGCTGTGCTTGAGCAATTGCTCGGCTTCGCGCGCGCGCCGCGCCAAATCGTCGACGACCTCCTGCGGCAAGCCGGGCAGCAAGCCGCTCCATGTGCTCGGCAGCAAATCGACGAAAAGCTTTTCGCCGGCGGCCATGGCGTGGACGGTGACGGCTTGCCGCAGCGCCATGCGAACGGCTTTGCCGTCGGGGTCCCGCCGCGCGGCGCCGATATAGTCGGCCGCCTCTTCCGCGACGCGCTCGACCGAAACATCGAGCGGCTGTTTGAAGCTGATGATCAGGACATTACCGGCCTCGTGCGCCGAGCCGTCGATATATTCGCTCGCCGCGAACACCAGACGCGCATAACCGTCCTTGGTCGTCACCGTGAGCGTCGTTTTCAGCGGTGCGGTCACCGACGGCGCGGCAATCGACGGCGCGGCGAGCGCTACGACGACGAGGATGAGAGCGGCTGCAGCTTTGCTGGCGCGCCACAGGCGGAGGCGAAGACCAAGCTTTGGGATGGTGCGACCGCACGCCATGCAGGACTTAAAACTCACTCAACCGAATATGGCCGACGGGCCGGCGGACGAGCCTTCGCGGCCGCTGAGCCATCTCCGGCGCCGGCCAGGACTTGAAGATAGGTTGTTGTGCTTAATGTCGGCTTAATTCAATAATTACATGAGCTTAGATAGCATCCCCCGATTGCGCCGGGACGATCTGGCGACAATCCCGCGCTAAGGTGGCGGCTGACCTTCGATCTTGGGCAGGCTCGCCGCGCTGGTGTCGCCGTCTTTACGCCGCTGTTGCGCCTTGTCGGCAAGCTCGACGGTCAAGTGTTGGGCCACGTCCGGCGACATTTGCGCGACGATATCCGCCATCGTTCGCGGATTGATTTGCCCAGCCACTTCCAGCAGCACATTGGTGTCGAGACCATTGAAGATTTTGGCGGCATCCCGCGGCTTCATATTCTCGTACATCGTGACAACGCTCTTAAGCTGGGCTTTTTCGGCGTCGTCTTTCTGCTGTGTCGCCGCCTTGATTTGCGCTTCCGCCTGTTTGAGCTCGGCAAGCTTCGCATCCATGCGCTTCTCGGCGCCCTGGATCAGGTTTTCGCGGATGTCGAGTTCGCGGGCGCGCGTGTCGAGTTCCTCGCGGCGCTGCTGCAGCCGTTCAAGTATGGCGCGCTCGGCACCGGTCGGCAGCGCGACCCCGTCGGTCGGAATGACAATGCCGCCCGCCGGCGGCGGCGGCTTGGCATCCTTGCCGAGCGGAGCCGGCGGTCTGCTGCCGGCTGGCGCGGCGGGTTTTGTGCCCGCCGCGCTGGCACTGCCGTTCGCGGGTTCGGTCGTGACCGAGCCGGTGGTGTCCTCACTATCCCGCTCGGCAATTTGCGGCGTGACGATCGGAGCTTTCGACGGTACCGGCGGCGAGCCGCTGCCGTCGGGAAAATTGAACATCTGCTGCGCCCACGACAATTTCGCTCCGGGCGGCTCTGTGGCGTCAGGAATTGGGCGAGTGACCGAGACGTCGCCATAGGCCGGCAGCGCATTGCCGTGGCCGAACAGCGATGAGCCGTTCAGCGCAATATCGGCGATCTTCAGCGTCAACAGGCACGCGCTCGCGATCAGCGCGATCGGAATAAACCGCAGATCCCGGATGTAACGGATCATGCGGCGAGACCGTGCACCTTGGTGCGCAGTCTCTCAGCGAAGGCTTCCGCGGCGGCGGCGACGGCTTTTGCGTCGGTCTTGACGTCGGTTTTTGCGTCGATCTTCGCGTCGATCATGGCATCGCTGCGCCGTGCCTCGTTGCGCGGCGCGACCGCGTGATCGTTGCCCCGCCCCGCGGTCACGATCTGCGACAGCCGGCCCAATAAATCCTTACCGGCCGCAAGCGTCCGCTCGATCTCGATAGTGACGCGCTCGGCTTTGCGCAATCGTTCCCCCAAACCCATGTCGCATTCGTGCACGGTGAGTTTTAGCCCGCCGATGGCACGCTCGGCGATTTCCGTCGCCGTCACCAGTTCCGAGATGGTGGCCCGCAGCGATTGCTCGTCGGCCTTGAGCAGTTTCAGGCGACGATTGAGCAGGATGCAGTAGCCGATTGTAAGAACGAGCAGGATCGCCACCAGGCCGTCGATGACGATGCCGATACCGTTTGTCATGGTGCCTCCATCCGATTGCTGGAACCGGCCGCCGATTTCGAACAGCGCGAAGGTCATGTTGGGCTTGCGCAGCGGCTTGCCGACGCGCACCGCGACGCGGTCGCCGACGCGGCCCATGCGCCCTTCCGTCAGCGTGACGTCGCCGCAGCGCACGATCACCGGCGCGTCGGATTTAAGCTCCAGCATCAGGGTATCGCCAACATCGAGTTTCATAATCTGCTTTAAGGGCAACCGCGCCTCGTAGAGCACGGCATCGACCGCGATTTCTGCCTGACCAAGCTCGGTCGCCAGATGCCCTTCCCAGTTCGGGTCGCGGCCGAATTTTTCACCCATGAACATCTGCAACAGCACGTCGCGGATGGGCTCGATGGTCGCATAGGGCAATAACAGCTCGATGTTGCCGCCGCGATCTTCCATGTCGATGCGCAGCCGCACCAGGATTGCGGCATTCGCCGGGCGCGAAATCGCGGCGAAGCGCGGATTGGTCTCCAACCGGTCGATGTTGAACTTGACGGGCGAGAGCGGCTTGAACGCCATTTCGGCATCGGCCAGCACGACCTCGATCATGCGTTTGACCAGATTGGTCTCGATCGTGGTGTAGGGTCGGCCTTCGATGCGGATCGCGGTCTGGCCCCGCCGGCCGCCAAGCAATACGTCGATGATCGAATAAATCAGGCTCGAATTGACGGTGACGAGACCGAAATTGTCCCACTCCTCGGCTTTGAACACGCCGAGGATCGCGGGCAGCGGAATCGAATTGAGATAATCGCCGAAACGGACCGAGGTGATGCGGTCGAGCGATACTTCGACATTGTCAGAAGTGAAGTTGCGCAAACTGGTCGTCATTAACCGGACCAGCCGGTCGAAGACGATCTCCAGCATCGGCAACCGCTCGTAGGAGACCATCGCGGAGTCGATGATCGCGCGGATGCCGGAATGATCGCTGAGCGAAATATCGGTAAGGCTGAAGCCAAGCAGCGAATCGATTTCGTCCTGAGTGAGAACACGCTCGGCGCCGCCCTTGGTGGCCTGGATGAAATGGCCGTCATCGACCATCGTCGCCCATTGCGACGCCATGGTCGCTGACGTGTCCTCGTCTTCCGCGGGCGGAGCATCGCCGGCTGCTGGCGCGGCCGTCGCGGCATTCTGCTCGGCATTGCGCGCGACGCCCCACTCGGCGGCAAGCGCGTCGTTGTCGATCTGATCCTTCGCTGCCATGTCAGGTAAATCTCAGGCTGAGACCGTCACTGGATGACGATTTCTTTGAACAGAACGGCATTGATATGGTTCGGCGCGATCGCGGCGTTGACGCGCCGCGTCAGCTCTTCCTTCAAGCGATACAGTCCCGCAGAGCCATCGAGATCGGTTGGCCGCAATTCGCGCAAGTAAGTCTGAAACGTGTCCATGATGCGCGGCATCACCGGCTCGATTTGCGCCGACAGCGCCTGATCCGGCAGTTCGAGCACCACCTTCACTTTCAGATACTGGGTGTGATCGCCGCCGGTGCTCGACAGATTGACCAGAACATCGGGCAAATCGAGGAAGGCGGGCGGCTTGACCTGGTTGGCGGCGGCCACCGCTTCGGTCTTATGGGCAAAGAAGAAATAATAGACGCCGCCGCCGATGCCGCCGAGCCCGACCAGCCCGCCTGCGGCGATCAGGATGAGCTTGAGCGGCAGTTTACGTTTGGCGGGGGCTGCTTTGCCCTCCTCGCCATCGGCCTCAGCGTTTTCGACTTCTGTTTGTGCTTCTATGGTGGTCGTTGCCATCACCGCTCCCGCTGGCGTGGGGGCGCACGCCGCCGGCCGGACACAACGCAAAACTCATGTTGCGAGCGCTACTCGGCGCCGGACAAAGCGCCATAACTTCGAAGCTAGGGAGGAATGGTTAACGGATACTTGCCGTTGCGGGTGCGAGGGGAACTTTTTGCCGGGTGCGAGACCGAGTGCGGCCTTTTCTGCCCGCTCGATGATCCGGTCAATACGCCCTAGTCGATTGTATTACCAACACTTTTACCCTTGGCACGGCTTCTGCAATCCAAAGCTCGCAATCGGCGTGGCAAGCGGCTTGGGAGAGACGCTTGCACGTTTTTGAGGAAGCTGCCGGCTTGCTTGGGCGACTTCCTCGCTCATGGGGAGTGTACCGATGGAGAACGCCCTTCTCGTCGGCCTGTCGCGGCAGATGGCGCTCACGCATGAGCTCGACGTCATTGCCAACAACATCGCGAATATCGACACCACCGGATACAAGGCCGACAACGCGATGTTCGCACAGTACCTCATGCCGCGGGCCAGCGATCAAAGCTTCAGCGGCCCGGATCGCCGCATCAGTTACGTGGAAGACCGCGCGAGCTGGATCGACATGAGTCAAGGTTCGATCCAGCACACCGGCGATCCGCTTAATATCGCCATCGATGGCACAGGCTATCTGGTGGTGCAAACTCCGAGCGGACAGCAACGGTATACGCGCAACGGCTCGCTCACGATCAATGGCGCCGGTCAGCTCGTCACCAGCGATGGCTATCAGGTGGTCGGCAATTCCGGGCCGATCACTTTCCAATCGACCGATCACGACGTCATCATCAGTCCGACCGGCATCATCACCGTGCGCGAGGGCAACAGCACGGCCGATTCGCCCCGCGGCAACCTTCAGCTCGTCAGCTTCGCGAAGCCGCAGCTTTTGCAAAAGGACGGCGGCTCGACGTTTGAAGCGCCCGCTGGCGTCTCTCCCGATCCGGCACCCGCGAACACCACCGTCGTGCAAGGCGCGATCGAGAAATCGAACGTGAACGGCGTCGCCGAGATGACGCACCTTATTGAGGTCACTCGCAGTTACACCGATATCGCCAACATCCTGCAGGAGCAAAGCGATCAGCGCCGCAACGCGCTGTCGCAGCTGTCGCAGACGCCCAGTTCGTAACGGCTTAGATTTCGGGGGACGGCAATATGCGTGCGCTTGACACTGCGGCAACCGGAATGGCGGCCATGGACCTTCAGGTCCAGGTCATCGCCGGCAACATCGCGAACATGACGACAACCGGCTTCAAGAGCCAGCGCGCCGAGTTCCAGGACCTGCTCTACGAGCACGTGCAGCGCATCGGCGCGCAAGCTTCCGATCAGGGCAACATTCTCCCGGTCGGCATCGAGCTCGGCTCGGGCGTGAAGACCGTGGGCACGCCGCGCCTGATGACACAGGGCTCGCTGGCACAGACCGGCAATTCGCTCGACGTCGCCATCCAGGGCGACGGCTGGTTCAAAATTCAAATGCCGGACGGCACTTTCAGCTACACGCGCGACGGCTCGTTTCAGCAGGACGCGCAAGGCCGCATCGTCAATGCCGAGGGCGACGTCGTCCAGCCGTCCATCACCATTCCGCAAAATGCGACTGGACTGACGATCAATCAGCAGGGCCAGGTCTCGGTGATGCTGCCCGGCAGCACCACATCCTCGATCCTCGGTCAGTTCGTGATCACGCGCTTTTCCAACAATGCCGGTCTGCAGGGAAACGGCGACAACCTGTTCACGGCAACGCCGGCCTCAGGCACGCCGCAGGACACGCTCGCCGGAACCGACGGCGCCGGCACGCTGCAGCAAGGCTACCTCGAACAATCCAACGTCCAGGCGGTGACCGAAATCTCCAATCTGATCGCGGCACAACGCGCCTACGAAATGAATTCTAAAGTCATCACCGCCGCCGACGAAATGTTGCAGACGACCTCGCAACTGATGAAATGAGAAAGGTCTATTTCATGACCCGCTCGATTATCGGTGCTGTAGTGCTGCTGCTTGCATTCGCCGGCGCCGCGGTCGCGCAGGCTCCGGCGCCCGCGGCGCTGCTGGCGCTCAAGGCAAACGTCACCGTCACCAGCGACATCGTGACCATCGGCGATCTCGTCGAAAATGCCGGCCCGGCGGCCGACGTACCGATTTTTCGCGCGCCCGATCTCGGCACGACCGGCGCGGTGGCGACCGATCGCATTCTCGATGCGATCCGGCCGCACCAGCTCATCGGCGTCGACACGCATGGGCTCGCCGAGGTCATTGTGACGCGCGCCAGCCGCGTTATCACCACGCGGGAAATCTCAGCCCGCATCGCCGAGGCTTTGTCCGGGCAATATGGCTTCGGCGATGCACGTAACATCTTGATCAACTTCGACGGCGGCGTGCGTACGCTACAAGTCGAGCCCGACGCGACCGGCGAGCTGCAAGTCCTGGCGCTGTCCTACGATCCGCGTACCGCGCGCTTCGACGTTACATTCGATCTACCGAAGAGCGTCGCATTGCGCGGCGAACCGGCGCGTTACATCGGGACGGCGATCGAGACGGTCGATGCCGTCGCGGTCGCTCGTCCGGTCGAGCGCGGCGAGGCGCTCAAAGCCTCCGATCTTACCGTCGTGCGGCGGCCCAAGGCGGAAGGCAGCGCATTGCTGACCGATAGCAGCGCCGCGGTCGGACTCGCGGCGCGGCATGCGCTGCGTCCGGGCGATGCGCTCGCCGCAGCCGATCTGATGAAGCCCGAGATTGTCGCTCACAACGATATCGTGACCATCGTTTATCAAGTGCCGGGAATAACGCTCACGCTGCGCGGCCAGGCGAAGGATGCCGGCGCGCTGGGCGACACGATCAACGTCGTCAACACGGAATCGAAACGGGTGATGCAGACCGTCGTTGCCGGGCCGGACCGGGTGACGGTCGGCCCGGTTATCACCCACGTCGTCGATAACTCGACGCAGATGACGGAGTAAGTTGCGCGAGTGACGCGAGTGAGAGGTAGTTCGATGTCGAAACGCGTTCTGCTGATGCGTTGTGCCTTGTTGTCGTCCGTCGCCATGTTCGGCTCTGGCTGCACGACCTTCGACAAGCTGAAAGAGATAGGCCAGCCGCCGCCGCTTTCGCCGGTGTCCAATCCAACGACAACGCCCGGTTACAAGCCGGTGCAAATGCCGATGCCCACGCCGCAACCCGCCTCGTTCAATCCCAATTCGCTGTGGCGTAACGGCTCGCGCGCGTTCTTCAACGATCAGCGCGCCCACGAGGTCGGCGACATTATGACGGTCAAGGTCAACATCAACGACACCGCGCAGTTTCAAGATCAGACTCAGGTGCAGCGCACCTCCACCGAGGATTCCGGCATCACCAATTTCATCGGCGCGAACACCATTGCCCATCCGGCCAAAGCGATCCTGCCGGGCAGCATCATAACCGCGGATACCAATTCGCAGAGCAACGCCAACGGCACGATCAACCGGCAGGATCAATTGCTGACCAATGTTGCCGCGGTGGTGACGCAGGTGTTGCCCAACGGAAATATGGTGATCGAAGGCAAGCAGGAAGTCCGGCTCAATTCGGAAATGCGCGTGCTGCTCGTTGCCGGCGTCGTGCGCCCGGAGGATATCGAGAGCGACAACACGATCAATTTGGCCAAAATCGCCGAGGCGCGCGTCGCCTATGGCGGCAAGGGCATCCTCACCAACATTCAGGATCCGCCTTGGGGCCAGCAGGCGCTGAGCGTGCTGTTACCGTTCTAATCAGGAATCGGAGGTCGTTAATCGGCAATTGGAAGGTAATAACGGACTTTTCCATCTGATTATTGACTGCTGATCACTGACCTCTGGCACTGGCTCCCCGGGGTCCGCGTCGCGTAAGTGTAACGTCGATCCCGAAACGCCGCGGCCTCCGGCAGCTCCCCGCCGGAGGCCGCACCTCTTATTCGCTCGCACGAATTAGGTCAGCCGTGATGTTCGGCATGCTTTGCATTTGCGACGCGCCGATGGCGATAACGCAAAATCGACGGCGGCAATTAACGGGCCTCAGGCCGATAGCTTGCGCGCAGAGGAAAAAAACTTTGCGCGCATCAAATCTTGCCGCACGGCGCCGATGACGCTCTCCCAGTCGCCGAATTTCGGTTGCCGGTAAAGCCGCGCCGTCGGGTACCACGGGCTATCCTGCCGTTCGCGCAGCCAGCGAAAATCCGCGGCGAACGGCAGCAGCAGCAACAGCGGTTTTCCCATCGCTGCGGCCAGATGCGCGACTGCCGTGTCCACCGAAATGACCGCATCCAGGAGCGCCACGGCGGCCGCTGTATCGGCAAAATCGGAAAATTTCGGCTCGATCGAGAAGACGTTGGCTGACTTTTGCAGGATCGGCAGGTCGCGTTCGCGCACCTCGTGCTGGAGATTGACGAACGATACGTCCGCCAGATCGAGCAACGGAGCAAGCGTCTCGAGACCCATCGATCGATTGAGATCGTTATCGTGGCCCCGATCTCCCGACCAGGCCAGACCGATGAGCGGCCGCCGCCGCGGCATTCGATCGCGCCAAGTGGAAATCCTTTCTTCCGGCGGCGTGATGTAAGGCACGTCCGCGGGGATAGTCGCTAGCTCGGTGGCAAAGGCGAGCGGCAGGCTGAGCAACGGGCAGTGCACATCGAAAGCCGGCAGCGTTTGCCCGCGCGGGATCACGGCGTCCACACCGGTCATGCATGACAGCAGCGGTACCACTTCGCGCTGCACTTCGAGAAGGATTTTCTTGGCGCCGCGCCGCGCCAGAGCTGGCGCATAGCGCACGAACTGGATGGTATCGCCAAAACCTTGCTCGGCATGCAGCAGAATGGTTTTGCCGTCAAGCGGCACTTTGGAGGTGTCCTGGCCCAACCACAGCGGCGCCGTGAAGTTGCGGCGCTGGGATGCCAAAAGGCCCACTTGCCAGCGCGCTTCATAGCCGCGCCAGCCGGCGGCAAAATCGCCGAGCGTCAAGCGGGCGACGCTGTCGACAAACCGGGCTTGGGCAAAATCCGGCGTGCTGGCGAGCGCGCGGCTTGTGCTCATCAAGGCTTCGCACGGCCGGTCGAGCCGGCGCAGCGCAACGGCACGATTGGTCAAGAGTTGGGCATTCTCGGGTGCGACGACGAGCGCGCGGTCGTAGGCGGCAATGGCTTGTTCCGGGCGATTGAGCTTGATCAGCGCATTACCGTAATTGCCGAGCGCGTCGAAATGACTGGGAACGATCGCGAGAACGCGTTCGAAGCTCTCCAGCGCGGCAAGCGGCCGGCCAAGCTCGAGGAGCGCAACGCCGCGCCGATTGAGCAGCTCCGTATTGCCCGGATCAAGCGACAGACCTTCCTCGTAGCTGACCAGGGCTTCCTTGTACCGGCGTAGAAAATGGAAAACGAGCCCAAGGCTCGCAAACCCTTCGGCGCGGCTCATATCGTTCCTCAGCGCCGACTGAATAAGCACCAGCGCGGTGTCGAAGCGCGCGTGCAAAAAATGCAGCTGCCCGAGGCCGTGCAGCGCGTCGAAATTTCCCGGCTGGTATTCAAGGAGCGCGTTATAGAGCCGCTCCGCTGTAGCGAGATCGCCGCTGTCATGCGCGCGCCGCGCCCGGCGCAACAGGCGCGGACAATTCGGCTGCAAAAGCTGCGACGGCCTGCTCGACATTGTCTTCAACGAATTGGTTTTCGCGGCACATCGCGACGCCATTTCTGCCGCGGCGCCGCTCAGCCCCCGCAACGATCCTTAACGGTCGGTAAAGGAGGACGGTAAACAAAGGCTTAAGCGGTTTGGGCCGTCAGGCTTGCCGCAGCGCGGCGAGTTTTTTCTGCAAAATCCCGACGTCGTGCTCGAGCTTCGCCACCCTGTCGGCGATAGGAAAGGCCCTGTGCGCGTCCTCGTTGCTCGATTTGGGCACATACTCCCCCCGCCAGGTAATGCCGAGATGATTGCCCTTGCGCCATTCGACGTGAGACTAAAAATATTCGTCCTTGTTGGGCAAATAGAGCTCGAAACTATCCGGCAACGCGACGCTGTCGGAAAATTCCAGGCGGGCACCCTTGTCGGTGACGTCGCGGATAATGCAATCCATGCTCGACAGTCTTTTGTTGAAATAGATTCGGCCCTTGATGAACGTCTTGCGGCGGACCAATGCGCGACGCTCGATCATCGGGCAATTGCCTTCTCATCGGCGATCCTGTCGATCACGTCGATGACGGTTTGAACTCGCACGATCAAATCCATATGCGCTTCCAGCTGCTCGTCCTGTTGCGCGAAGCGCAAGGATTTGATCAACGCGCTCCTTCGCTCCACCAAATGCTGGCGCGCGACGGCGGCATCATCGGTCGTCAATCCAGACCTCCCGAATTGCGGCAGTCGGCTGCACCCGAAGCTGCATCACCATGCAGTCTAACGCATGCCGGGAGTCGGCCGGGTAAATGTCCGGCAGACCAAAACCCCATGCGCGCGGCAGCGATCTTGATGCAGATCAATACCGCTGTCTGACGTTCCGGTGACGGTTTACGAAGGTTGAAAGGCGTCGCGAAATTTGCACGCGAGCACCCTCCTTGGCGGTCGACGAAGACTTCAGTCGTCGCGATAGACGCGCTCGCGCCGCTCGTGGCGTTCCTGGGCCTCGATCGACAAGGTCGCGATCGGACGTGCCTCCAGCCGCTTGAGTGTAATCGGCTCGCCGGTTTCCTCGCAATAGCCGTAGGTGCCGTCTTCGATGCGTTGCAGCGCAGCATCGATCTTGGCGATCAACTTGCGCTGGCGGTCGCGGGCGCGCAGTTCGATCGCCCGATCGGTCTCCGACGACGCCCGATCGGCGAGGTCGGGGTGGTTCTGGCTCTCGTCTTGCAGATGCTGCAGCGTCTCCTTGGCCTCCTTGAGGATATCCTCGCGCCAATTCAGCAATTTCACCCGGAAATACTCCCGCTGACGCTCGCTCATGAACGGCTCTTTGTCGGTCGGCCGGTACAGCTTTTGATCCAGCCGGACAGTTGCCTCGCCCTTACCGTTCTTCTCAAGCTTGTCGGCGGCTCTACCGTTTTTGCCCTTTAACAACTGCATTTTGCGTCTACTCCCGCACCCCACACTTTGCGAGGCCCCCCTCGCGCGGCGGCTTATATCCAACGTCCATGACGGAGACAACAAGATCGTTGCAGGAAGCGAGCGCCAGAGCCGGCTCGATGAGGAAGCGGAATATGGCGTCTTAAGACGCCACGGCCCGCGGCGCCCCGCGCTGGCGAAACAGGCGGAAATTGCGGACTTTCGCAGTCTAGGAAATGCCGGCTTTGGCCAATTCGACCGCGACCCGCAGGTCGATCTCGGCGAGGACTTGGTCCAGGCGGTCATCGCCGGACGTGTCGTGGAGGTCGACCGCCACGGCTTTGAGCCGCAGCATCGTGGCTTGGTCGAGCGTGCCTGCGAGCAGCCCGACCTTGAGCTCGTCCAGCGCATCGAGCGCCCGGCGGCCATGTTTGACCGCGCGGCGCCGGCGCTCCACCGGGTCTTCGATGCCTTGAAGCGCAATCAAGGCATCTATTCCGCCCAAAGTACGCAACGCCACCGCCGCGCTCGCGGCATGCGGGGTGTCCGCCTGCGTAAGCGAAAAAGTGCCGCCCGACGGCCGCCGCGCCAAATTGGGCGCCGTCGTCATGGCCGTCCGGTTCGTTCCATCGACGCGCATAAGAAGGAAGATGGTGTCTTGTTATGGTTAATGGTCGGTAAAACGTGGCGGCAAGAATTGCCGCGATCCGGCAAGGGATGCTTGCCTTCGCCGCCTTATCCGGCCCTCTCCGTATAAAATAACCTATTTATTTCACTGACTTAGATATTTGGACGGCGTGGCACGCAATTGGCATTGCGGGATCTGTCCGGCCTCTTGGGGAGCAAGAGATGAGAGGGACGTGTCGCACAGCGCTCGCCGCGCTGCTGGTCTTGGCCTGCGCCGTATCGCATGCGGCAGCGATGTCGCGCATCAAAGACCTCGCCGATATCGAGGGCGTGCGGCAGAATCAGCTGATCGGTTACGGCCTCGTCGTCGGCCTGAACGGCACCGGCGACACCCTCAACAACGCCCCCTTCACCAAGCAATCGCTGCAGGCGATGCTGGAACGGCTCGGCGTCAACATCCGCGGCCAGCAGATCCGCACCGGCAACGTCGCGGCCGTCATGGTCACCGCCGACCTGCCGCCCTTCGCCACGCAAGGCACCCGCATCGACGTCACCGCCTCGGCGATGGGCGACGCCAAAAGCCTGGAGGGCGGCACGCTCTTGGTCACCCCGCTCCTCGGCGCCGACGGCAATGTCTATGCAGTCGCGCAAGGCTCGCTCTCCATCGGCGGCTTTCAGGCCCAGGGCCAAGCCGCGAGCATCACGCGCGGCGTACCGACCGTCGGGCGGCTGCCCAACGGCGCCATCATCGAACGCGAGATGCAATTCGCGCTCAACGGCGTCGGCCAATTGCGCCTCGCCTTGCGCAATGCCGACTTCACCACGGCAAAGCGCATCGCCGAGGCGGTCAACGACTATATCGGCGCGCCGATTGCCGAGCCGCTCGATCCGTCCACCGTGCAGCTCACGCTGCCGAAGAAATTTCCGCAGAACATCGTCCAGCTATTGACCGAAATCGAGCAGCTGCAGGTCGAACCCGACGAAGTCGCCAGGATCGTCATTGACGAGCGCTCCGGCGTCATCGTCATCGGCCGCGACGTACGCGTGTCGACGGTCGCCGTTGCCCAAGGCAATCTCACGGTCACGATCTCCGAATCGCCGCAAGTCAGTCAGCCAGCCCCGATGTCCCGGGGCCGGACCGTCACGGTGCCGCGCACTCAGGTCGGCGTGCAGGAGGAAGGCAAGCGGCTGGCGTTGGTGCACGAGGGCGTTTCGCTGCAGCAGATCGTCGACGGGCTTAATGCGCTCGGCATCGGGCCGCGCGACCTCATCACAATTTTGCAGGCGATCAAGGCCGCCGGCGCCATTCAGGCCGACATCGAGGTGATGTGATGACCAGCATAAGCCCCGTCGATCTCGGCGCTTCGCTGGCATCCATCGGCGCGGCCCAGAGCGTGCAGGCTCAAGCCGAACTCAGCATCAAGACCAAAGCGAAATCCGCAGCGGAGAATTTCGAGGCGATGTTCCTCAGCAACATGTTCCAAGAAATGTTTACCGGCATCGACGGCGATGGCCCGTTCGGCGGCAGCGGCGCCTTGAAGGTGTGGCGCTCGTTCATGGCGGACGAATACGCCAAATCATTCGCCAAGGCCGGCGGCATCGGCATCTCTTCGATGGTCTACGACACCATGCTCAAAGAACAGAGTCACAGAGCGTCATGACCCCGATTACCACGACCGTGCAAGCAGAACAGGCGATCGACGACCTCGCCGCACTGATGGAAAAACTCGCCAAACTCCTCGAACAGGAGACGGCGCTGGTGCATGCCGGCCGCATTCGCAGTGCCGCCTCGCTCGAGCCGAGCAAGGCGGAACTCGCTGGCCGGCTGTTCGCATCCAGCGAGAGCTTAAAGGCTAGCGCAAAATTCTTGCGGCAATCGGCGCCCGCTCGCTGCACGGCACTGCTTCGGCTGCAGGACGGATTCCGCGCCATCTTGCAGAAGAACATGATCGTGCTGGCGACCGCGCATGCAGTCTCGGAAGGGATTGTGCGCCGGCTGTCCGGCGACCTCGCCCGCAAAGCTTCCCCGCAGGTTTATGGCGCTTCGGGCCGCGCCATCGCAACCAACCCCAAGCAGGGCAAACCGCTGGCAGTGAGCCGCACGCTGTAGCGCTCCTAAGCTTAGTGCGGCTTCACCGGCCGACGCGCGACCTCTTCAAGCTCGCGACGCAGCTGGTCGAGCGGCCTGTCCCAATCGCCAATGGCGGGTTGGCGAAATAAGCGCATGCTCGGATACCACGGGCTGTCGGTGCGATCGAGCAGCCACCGCCAGTCGGGCGAAAACGGTACGAGCAGTGCGACCGCCTTGCCCATCGCGCCGGCGAGATGCGCGACCGAAGTATCGACTGCGATGATGAGATCGAGCATCGCCAGAACAGCGGCAGTATCGGAAAAGTCGGCGAATTCCCGGCCAAGCTGGAGAACGCCGTAGTCATGCAGGACCGCGGCGTCCGCATCACTCAATTCTTTTTGTACGCTCACGAAGTCGAGGCCAGGGACAGACAGCACGTGAGTCAAGCGCTCGAGCGGGATAGAACGATTGCGGTCATTCGTATGCACTGGGTTACCTGCCCAGCATAGGCCTATGCGCGGGCGCCCATGCTCCGGCAGCCGCGGCCGCCAGGCGTCGATGCGTTCCTGGAACGGCCGCAGATATGGAATGTTCGCGGGAATCGCGGCGAGGTTGGGTTCGAATCCCATCGGCACACTCAACAGCGGACAATGCAGATCGAAATCTGGCAGCATCTCGCCGTCGGTGAATACTCCAGAAACGCCCGGGGTTGAGCACATGAGCATTTTGAGCGGCGGCTGCACCGCTAGCAACACCTTGGCGCCGCGCGCCGCGACGAGCGGCACGTAGCGCACAAATTGAACTGTGTCGCCGAGCCCTTGCTCGGCGTGGAGCAGCACCGTCTTTCCATTCAAATCCTGCTCCCCGTCCCAGATGGGCTGAGAATAGTCGCCCCGCTGCCGCGCCAAATCCTTCCTCTTCCAGCGGTACTCGTACTGTTTCCAACCGTGGCGGTAATCTCCCACGCACAGACGAGTGACCGCCGCGTTGAAATTGGCATCGACATTCTCTGGGTCAAGCGCAAGCGCCTCGGCATAGCTGGCGAGCGCCTCATCCATGCGCACCTGCTTGAGGAAAGCGTTGCCGCGATTGACGCGGGCGGCGACCGCGTTCGGCTCGACGCGCAATGCATGCTCGTAACAGGCCAGCGCTTCATCGAATCGATTCATTTCGGCAAGCGCGGCACCGCGGTCGGAAAGTACGCCTGACTGGCCGGGCTTTAGCGCGAGTGCCTTGTCGTAATCCTCCAATGCCTGTGCGTAATTCCTGCCCTTGATGAAGGCCTTTCCGCGATTGGCCAAGGCCGCGGCATTGTCGGGCTCAAGCGCAACCACCTTATCGAACACTGACAGGGCTTCGTCGATCCGATCGAGGTCCAGCAGGATTGTGCCGCGATTGATTTGGATATCGACGCGATCGGGCGCCGCTGCCAGCGCCGCATCGTAGCTCACCAAGGCCTCGCTCGGACGCCGGAGCTTGCCGAGCACGACGCCACGAGTGTTTGAAACGTCGGCATTCGCTGGGTCCTTCGCGAGCGCCTTGTCACACGATGCGAGCGCTTCCTCGAAACGGTTCAGGATCAATAATGCGTTGGCACGATTATGGAGCGCGCCGACATGATCGCACTCGATTGCGAGAGCGCGGTCGAGATTCTCTAGCGCCTCGATGGGCCGATCGCGCCCGATCAGCGCCAAGCCGAAATTGTTGAGCGCATCGACCCGCCGCGGCTCCAATGCAAGAGCCGCCGCATAGCTTTCGCGCGCGTCCTCCGGACGGCCAAGTCCCAGCAATGCGTTGCCGCGATTGTACAGCGCATCGGCGTAGTTTGGTCTTGCGGCAAGAGCGAGCTCGCAGCTTTGCAGCGCTTGTTCATTTCGGCCAAGCGCCGCCAGCGCGACACCTCGATTGTTGAGCACCTCGGCGTGGCTGGGTTCGATCGCCAGCGCCGCGTCATAAGCGGAAAGCGCTTCCGCAAACTGCCCTAACGATCCGAGCGCAATTCCGCGCCGGTTGAGCGCGCCGACGTGCCGCGGTTGCAGTGCCAGTACCTTGCTATAGTCGGAGAGCGCCGCCTCGTGCTTTTGCATTGCGCAGAGGGCGTTGCCGCGATTCCAAAGCGCATCGATATGGTCAGGATCGAACGCGAGCGCACGGTCGTAACTCGCCACGGCTTCAGTATATCGTCCGAGTCCTCTTAGCGCATTGCCGCGATTGTAATGCGAATCGGCATGGTCGGCGCGCATCGCCAAAACCTTGTCGAAGCTCGCCAGCGCTTCCTCGTGGCGTTTGAGTGCTTCGAGAATGACGCCGTGATTGGTCAGTACGTCAGCGGATCTCGGCTGCGCCTTGAGCGCTGCGCCGACGAGGCGGAGCGCGTCCGCCGATCGGCCTTGCTGATGGCGCAGCACACCACGCAGATGCAATGCGTCAAAATGTTTGGGGTCCGCGGAGAGAATAGCGCCGTAGAGCAGATCCGCCTCGAGAAGCCGGCCGTGCTGGTGCAGGCTCAAAGCTTGCTGGATGGAGGGCTTACCCGGCGAGCGCTGTTTGCCTGCACGCTTCGCCATTCTTCCGTCACTCCGGGAGCCCGCGGTTCATGTCGATGAGGCAAGGTCATTCAAGATGGTTAATTGGCCGTAAATTTCCCTGGATCGGACACGCCTTATTAACCGCAGCAGGCCATCAATAGCGCCGAATAATCCTTTTGCGGCGGCAAGTCATGAGCGTCGGAAGTATCGGCAGCACGCCATCGTTTTGGCAGCAGGACCAAGCTTTTTGGGGCCAGGCGCAGACCCCGGACGCGACGATTGCGGCGACCGACACGGTGATCAGCGCCATACAATCGGCTGAAACCAATTTGGGAAAGGGACTCGCGAGCATCGCCAACGGCACGGCCTTGCAGCGCGTCAATTCCCAGCTCTTGCAAGGCATCCAGAACGCCTTGCAAGGCGGCTCGGGTTCGTCGTCGAGTGTCACGGGTGCATCGTCCTCGTCCAGCCCCGCATCGTCGGGCACGAAATCGTCGGGCGCCGCCAGCACATCCGGCGCACCGGCGACTGGCATCGGCACTGTGGCCCTGACGACGGGTACCACGTTGTCAAGCCTTGGCATTTTCCCTGGCGGCACGATCACAATCAGCGCCGGCGTCAGCGCGACGACCTATACGTCGACCGGCACCGACACAATCGGCGATCTGATCAATGCCATCAACGTCGATCTTCCGACCAACGCGCAAGTCACCGCATCCGTAAACAGCCTCGGCAAGCTGGTCATTACCAGTCGAAACCAGACCGACTCGATTGCGATCGTCGGCGGCGGCACCGACGCGGCTGCTATCGGTTTCGGTGTCGGCAACAGCGCTTTTCAGCCGACAGCGCCGTCGAAGAGCGCTGCCAGATCGTCGAGCTCTTCCAGCCGCACGAGCTCTTCAAATTCATCCACCGGTTCTTCGTCGACCACATCCGGCAGTTCGAACAACTCCGCTGCGAGCAACTCGTCAAGCAGCTCGGCAGCGCTACCGACTCTTTTTGCGCTGGCTGAGCAGAATCTGAGCTCAGCCGCCGCCATTCTCAGCGGCGCCGGCGTCAGCGGCACTCTGGTCAACCTGCTGAGTTAAAGCCGCCAGGCTTGGGCGCCTGGCGTCCGCAGTTGACGTAGCTACCCCCGCGATTTGCGACGACAGGTCGCCGCAAAAGGTCATCGGGCCGACGTGATGGAGTTTGCTTCTCAGATCCGCCCAGATCTCGCCGCCGATGTCGGTCCAGCGCTTGCAGAAAGCGAAATCCTCGCTGAGGTACGTGCCGTCATCGTCGATCATGCATTCAAACAACGCGACGCGGTTATTGCTCGGCATCGCGGCATCCATGGAATGGTCGCGTTGGTACCGCAATTGCGAGTAATGGCCGCACATCCGCTCCAGCGCCTCGCGTCGGATCATGAAAAAGCCGGTGCCGGCATAGCGCACTTTGACAAAGCCGCCCTTCTCGGTAACCGCATTCGGATCGTCGACTTCAAACACGTATTTCAGCGCCGCTGCGGCCGGATTGATGCGACCGGATTCGATAGCATTCTTAACTTTGCCCCAATCGATCCGCTTGACGGGATAGATGGCTGCGCACATATCGGCTCCGCACTCGATCAGCCGTAGAACCTGCTCCGGATCGAAGCCGATGTCGGCATCGATGAACAACAAATGTGTTGCATTCGAATCGTCGAGAAATTGCGAAATCAGACTCGCGCGCGCGCGTGTAATAAGCGCATCGCCATCCTTGAACAAGATTTTGAGATTAAAGCCGCTGTATTTGCGCACGAGCTTTTGCAGCTTGAACAGCGACGCCGCGTAAAGAACAGAAATCTGGCCGCCAAAGCACGGCGTAGCGATGACGAGATTGACTATCAAGGAAGCCGGGACGATCGGCGGCGCCGGTGCCCCAGCGGGTGTCCGTGAAGGGCTAGACTGTACTCCGGGTGATTGAAGTCCTTCGTCTTTGGTCGCTAAGCGCTTGGACTTCGGGGTCACAGTTCTCGCGGAGGGCATAACAGAAGTCCTCGATTGTTCATGTTCGCGGCCGCCGTCGGGAGCAAGTTCCCAATTCGCAAGCGCGAGATGAAGGCACTCTCAAATCACGGTTAACCAATAGCAAACCGGAATGGTTAAGCGCGTCTTAAGGCTTACCCCGCGACCTGCTGAATCAATGAAAACACCTATGGCACAAGCGTGAAACAACTGTCGCAAAAGGACCGGCCGAGCAGGTTTGGCAACACAGGTCCGCGCAAAAAAGTCGCAGATTTACACGTCTTTAAGCCAATTAAGGCAAACGTCTGGCAGCCGATCGTGTCGATCGGGAACTGCACTCGCCGGTACGGCACGTACAGCAAGTGCAAGCCAGTACGGCCTGTAACCAGAAGGGTACCACCATGTCTGACATCACTTTGACCGCCGGCATCCGGCAGAACTTGCTGTCGTTGCAGAACACGTCGGCTGACTTGACCACTACCCAGGAGCAATTGGCGACGGGCAAGAAGGTCAATTCCGCCGCCGACAACCCGAGCTCCTATTTCACCTCGCAGAATCTGACTAATAGCGCCAATTCGCTGAGCGCCTTGCTCGACCAAGTCGGCCAGGGCCAGCAGACGATCAACGCCGCGACCGACGGTCTCACCGGCATATCGAGCCTGCTCCAGCAGGCGCTGGCGACGGTGCAGCAGGCGCAGCAAGCCAGCCAGACCGCGGGTGCGACGACTGGAACGGTCGCCGTCACCGGCTCAACCGTCGCAACAGCCGGCACTCTCAACATCCTGGTGGGCACGACCACCTACGGGATCGCAATCGCGACCAGCGAGACCGCGAGCGCCATCGAGGCAGCGATCAATGCCACGAGCGGCCTTGGCAGCTCCGGCGCCGTCACTGCAAGCGACAACGGCAGCGGCAAAATTGTCCTGACCGCGAATTCGGGCAGCACAAACTTCACGATCCTCGACAACGCAACGTCCGAAACGCTCGGTCTCACAGGGGCCAGCACCAATACAGCGGTGTATGGAACGAGCTCCACCCGCACCACCCTGCAATCCAACTACAATGGGCTGCTGACGCAGATCAATCAGCTCGCCGGCGATGCCTCCTACAACGGCGTCAACCTCCTCAACGGGGCCGATCTGACCATCAACTTCAATTCCGCCGGCACCAGCTCGCTGACCATCAGCGGCGTGACTTTCAATGCCACGGGACTTGGACTGTCGACGATCAGTGGCTCTGTCGCCGGATCCTTCCAGGACAACAGCGCGCTGAGCACCGCGGTCGCGGACATCAATGCCGCGATCACGACGGTGCAGACGCAGACCGAGACATTCGGCACCAACTCGGGCGTCATCGGAACCCGTCAAACCTTCACGACGAATCTGATCAACACGCTGCAGACCGGCGCCAGCAACCTCGTTCTGGCCGACCAAAACCAGGCCAGCGCCGACCTGCTGACCGAACAGACCCAACAACAGCTGGAAATCTCCGCACTGTCCATCGCCAACGAGGCGAATCAGTCGGTGCTCAAGCTGTTCGGCTAAGTTCTTTCTGCTACAGGCCTTCTAGTGAGGACGGTGGGGCGCAAGCCCCGCCGTTTTCATTTCAGGGAACGGCGCGCTGATGGGTTCCTGAGGAACCGCCTCCCATGCGCTCCTCGCCATTTCGTTACTCGCCCAAGATTGCGCATTTTAGCGACGCCATCCGAGACCATGGCTCGGCGTCTCGGAGAACTTAAGCCGAACGAGCCCGTGATGCTTGACGACTTGTCGTCATCGATGTCGACCGTCTACGCGGCTTGTCATCGACGGCGACGTTGCCATCCGGCGTGAACAAGCTGCCGACAGCTTGGCGAAGCTCATCTATCTTGCGGTGCAGTTCATCTATACCGCCAAGCGGCCCTAGGATCACCGAGCGCTTTACTTTCGGCTGACGGATGAATTCCTGAAGGCGGCACCGGGCGCGAAATATCGAAAGTATCAACAATCGAATCTTAACTGGCGAGCCGTATAAGTCCCTAAACGAGACGCGCAAGCTCATTGCTTTCGAATAGGAATATCTCGACATGCACTACGCAACCAACGCCTACGCGAAGACCGCCTTGGAAACCGCGGCCCCCCGTGAGCTTGAGGCGAGATTGCTCTTGCAAGCCGCGGCAAAATTGCAGGTGGTCTACGATGCTTGGCGCGACAAGCCACGCGGTCTTAACGACGCGCTGCTGTACAATCGCCGGCTTTGGACAATATTCCTCGACGCCGTAACGAACGAAAACAACAAGCTGCCGGTGGCGGTCCGCGATAATATCAGGAGGCTCGGCATGTACATTATGGCGGAGACATTTTCGCTGATGACCAACCCTAAGCCGGACCATCTGACGTCGATTATTAAAATTAATCGCGGCCTTGCGGTCGGCCTACGCGGCAAGGCGTAAAAAAGCAACTTGCGCCGAAGGTTCAAGCGGCGCGTGGCATATCCAACCGGAGCCGCCCGCGTAGATGCGGTATACGTTTAATATCCATTTTGAGGGCGAGTATCCGCAGATAAAATAGTTCTTCCTTGGTGGCGATTTCAAAGTCGCAAAATTCGCGCTGACCATCGCGAAATTCGGCATCCGACAGTGCGCTTTCGAACAGGTCGAGCCAGCCGGATCCTTCCGCGTCGCTGCCTGCGCCCTCGTGAAATAGCATTTTTTGCCGGTCGCGGATGCAAGTCGGCAGCTCCGAAGGATACAAGTCGTAGAGCGCGCGCAACGGCGCCTTTCCGACCGGCGCGTGACCCGTTTCCTTCATCAAGGCCAACTCATCGAGTTCGGTCGCATAACCGACCACCGTTTGATCCAAGAACGGCTCACGTATTTCAAGCTGAAATTGCATGGAACAACGATCGACCCTCTGCAAATTCGCACGATGCATCATGCCCAAGCATTGCTTCTGCACATAACGGCCCGCATCGTTCGATTGCATAAAAGCACTTTCGAGTGGCGAGTAACCCGCGAACAATTCGTCGGCACCCTCGCCGCAAAGGGCAACACGGAAGCCGTCTCGATGAATACGCTGCGAGAGCAGATAGGTGTGAAGGCTGGGCCGGATGACCGACGGTTCGAATGTTTCAACGGTATCGACAATGGTCTCGATAAGGGAAAGCGTCTTGAGGCAGGGCGCCGCAATGGCCACTTCACGCAGGTCGAGGCCGGTCTCTTCGGCATAGCGCTTGGCGTATATGTGATCGGGCGCGTTATGGCCTACCGCGATGTAGCCGGGCATCGCCGGGCGGAGTCGCCGTGCATAATGTATGATCAGCGTGCTGTCGATACCGCCGCTGAACAGCGTCGCGACCGGCAAATCTGACGGCACGCGGATACGCACGGCTTCCGACAGAACGCGATCCAGTTGCTGCGGAGAGGCGGCGCCCGACTCCTTTGCCGATGGCAGCTGGTAATGGCGCCCGCAAAACTTTCGGGTCAATAAATGACCTGGAGGCAACAACAGGACGTCTTCGTCTTCGGTCACCTCCAGCAACGGCCGGATTTCCGAACAGAACAGAAAGCCCCTGGGCGACTGTATCAGGTAGAGCGGCTTTACTCCGAAAGGGTCGCGCGCAGCGAGAAACTCGCTGGTCGCCATGTCGACCGCAACGAAAGCGTACATGCCAGCCAGGCGTTGGATGCCGGCCTGGCCCCAGGCCCGAAGCACGTTTGCGACGACTTCGGTGTCGCATTCGGTACGGAACCGCACGCCGAGAGCCGCCAATTCCCGGCGCAGCGCCTCATGATTGTAAATTTCGCCGTTGAAGGAGACGAGAAAGCGCCCATCGAAGGACGCTTGCGGCTGCACGCCACGCGCCGCATCCACGATCCGCAGGCGACGCGTACACATCGCGATATTGTTTCCGACCGTGACCAGTGGATCAGTAACGTCTCCCCGATGCAGCATGCCCGCGATCAAGCGCCGAACGGCGGTTTCGGCGCCATGCCAGTCGACGGCGACCGCTATACCGCACATGATGCCCCCGACCGTAAAGCGCCAAATCCTTGCAAATCTCGAGCAATCAACCTAGGTCGGCAGGGTTAACAGTTGGTTCGAATGCAGCCAGGGGGGCGACACGCGGAAGCAATTTATTTACCATGATTTTCTAACGTCGTGTGGTGTCTTGAAGGTTCGTGGCGGTTGCACGACCGCATGGGTCGCAGCATGACGAACGCGGTGGATTTGATTGCCGGCGACGAACTCAAGACGGCCGCGCTGAAGTTTATCGGCGAAGCCCAAACGAGGATCGAGAAAGAGCAAAGCGGCCTCCGCAGTATCTTCGACAGCTGGCTCACCCGCGTGCTTGTCCAACTGACGACGAACTTCGATCCGAACTCACTCTTGGGAGGACAGCGTCCGCGAAAGTGCCTTGCGGTCTCCCGGACAGGACCACAGCCTGCAATGGGATCTACAGCGGCTGCGTCTATTCCTCGACCGCTGGCAGCAGGGGCGCTTCGTCGAGTTTTCCCAACGCGAACGATCGGGCGCTCACTATCATCCGCGGTTCGGCACGGAGTTCGGTGTCGACGTGCTACTCACCTGCCAAGGTGCTCCGTCGCTGATGCGCTGGCGCGACACACCGTTGATGAAGAACGTCTTCGATTTCGCGATGTACCCGGCACTGATCGCCGAACTTCGTCCGCAAACCATATTCGAGATCGGGTCAGGTTTGGGTGCCAGCGCTCTTTGGTTCGCCGACAACATGACGTTTTGCGGCATCGAGGGCCGTATTCACTCGGTCGACCGCGTGAAAGTCGCAATCGAGCATCCTCGTGTCCGGTTTTCTGAAGGCGATTGCTCGAATCCCGAGCGATTGTTCGATCCCGATCTGCTGAGTGGCGAGCCGCATCCATGGCTCGTCGTCGAAGACGCGCACCATAATGTCGGTGCGGTGCTGGAGCAGTTTCACAAATATATGTCTCCTGGCGATTATCTCGTCGTCGAAGACAGCGACGTTAAGCGCGAGACGCTTCGGCAATTTGTCGGCGCCCATCCCGGAGAGTATCTGGTGGACACGCGTTTTACCGATAATTTCGGCCGCAACGCTACCTGCGCCGCTGATTCGATATTCGTTAGATCCCGGTTAGCCGGTCGAGGGCGCGAGATAATTGACCAGGCTGAACTGCGCCAGCCGCGCCGTCACCGCCAAGGACGCCGATAGAGAGTTCTGTAGAGTCAGGATCTGCTCGCCGATCTGATTCTGGTTCACACCGTCGATATTCTGCAGCATGTCCTGCAACGTCGTTTGCGTTTGCGAAGTCACTTTTCCCGCATTGCTGACCGTTATCTGCGCGTTGGCCAGGTCCGCCTCGATATCGTTGATCGACTGCGTGCCCGGCTGCCCATCGAGATTAGACGCAACGCTTTGGCTGAGCGCCTGGTAACTCACTTGGGCATTCGGATTGCTTACGGAGTAGGTGGTCGCGGCGAGCACGGCGACGTTGGCGACCAACGAGCTTATGGCTTGCTCGCTGGCGCGCATGCCGTAGTTGACCGTCATCGACGGTCCGACCTGCGCGGTTGCGGTCTGACGCGCCGGCGTGCTGCCGTTTTCACCGGTGTACCAGAACACCGTATTGCCGGTCGTGCCGGCGACCAGCGACATGGCGGTCGCTGGCGGGCCGTTGACCCGCAATGGCGGATCCGAATTGAAGAAATTATCCGCGGCGGCGATGGCGGAGGCGGCCGGAAGCGCCGTCTGCGCAAGGTTGCTGACGGCGCTGGTCAGCGCCGCTTGCAGATTGCTCGCAGTATTCGTTGGGGTAGCGCCGATACTGAACTGATTTGCTCCCGGTGGAGACGCATCGGTTGCCGTCAGCGTGATGGTTTGGCTCGAGCCGTCCGGCAGCGTTAAGCTGAAGGAAATCGTGTCGCCCGGGTTGGGATTGCTTGACCCCAGATCGACCGTGAGCGACGGCGGCGTACCGGCTGGTCCGGTAATGGTCGCGCCGGTCAGATTTGAATTCACCCCCGCGAGCTTGAAGCCGAATGGTGAGCCGTCCTGGTTCACCGTCACTCCAGTGCCAGATCCCGTGGCAGCAATAGTTAGGCGCCCGAGCCCGCCGGCACCGAGATCGGCTTGCTGCCGCTCTGAAATGATTTGGCTAAGACCCGCCTGTGCGCCATTGCCGTTGAGAATATCATTTGCGCTGGCGACCGAGGGCCGGTCCGTCGCGCTGCCCGAGAAAATATAGTTGTCGCCGACTTGGGTGTTGAGGAGCGACAAAATCTGATCGAGCTGAGAAATGGCGGCGGCCTGGGTGGGGGTCTGCCCGTTGCCGTTAAGCGCGAACGCGGGATTCTGATCGCTCGATTGCTGGACGGCAGCGCCGGTGCTGCCGAGCTCGCTCAGCACCGACTGGGCCACGCTCAGCGTCGTTCCGACCGTCGTTGCGGTGTTGCTATAGCCGTTGATTGCCGAGAGTTGCGCGTTGAGCGCCAGCGCCACGCCGGCCTGCGAGCCGAGGTCCGAATAAGTCTGGGCCAACTGCCCCGAGCTCAATTGCTCGCTCAGCGTATTGAGCTGGTTCATCATATTGGTCTGCGCCATTACATTGGCGGCAGTGACTGATCCGGGTCCGGTGATGCTCATCAGGATACTGCCTTCAAGAGCGCCGCCATCATCTGCTCGACCGTCGTCATCACCCGTGCATTGGCGCCATAGGCGTTCTGCAGCGCGATCAGGTTCGACATTTCAGTGTCGATATTGACGCCAGATTGATCGTTGAATCGTTGCTGCAGGGCGGTCAGCACGGTGTCCTGGCCCTGCTGCAAATTGGTCGCCGCGGTGGTTGCTTGCGATTGCTGCGTAACAACCGCGCTCATGTATTGGGTCAGCGTGCCGGTATACGGCGCTGTGGCGCTGCCGAGCCCGGTTGCCGGGGAGTAGGTTAGCGTCGCGGCGGTCATCTGATTGAGAATGAAATTCGGCCGCGTCGGATCGCCGGCGGAGGTATTCGACGCGTAGGCGACCAGGTCCGACGGCGAGGTAACGAGCGCGGGATTGACTTCGATAACGCCGGCAAGGCCGGTGGTCTGCGAGCCACTCGCGGTAATCGCTCCAGTTATCGGTGCATTACTGTCGGTAAACAGCGGAAGTTGTGCGCTACCGCTCTGCACCGACGTGACGGTCGACGTTGCGGTCATCGAATTGACCACGCTGCCACTGCCGTTGCTGAGCACCTGCAAGACGGTGCCCGACGGATTGGAGAATTGCAGGTTGGTGCCGACCGCGGCATTGAGTTGCGCAATCGCCACGCTCATGCCACCGGCAAAATTGACCCCGATGACAGGATTGCTTGAATTGGCCGACTGCGCCGGCAACGAACCGCCGGCGCCCAGCGCGACGATGGTAACGTTATGCTGGACGCTCTGCGCATCGGTATAGGTAAGCTGGACCGTATTGCCAGGCGACAGGCCGCCGACGTCCACGCTAAAACCGGCTTGCGAGCCGGAAGTCACTGCCGTCCCCGACGTCGTCTGGTTGGACAGCGCCTGCGACATCTGGTTAGCCAGTTCGTCGAGCTGGCTCTGCGCCTGCGGCAGAATGGTGTCGCGCATCTGCAGATAAGCGCCGATTTCACCGGACTGAAAGGCGCTCGAAGCGATCAAATCGATTGTGGTGCCGCTAGGCGGCGTGAGCGTGACAGTACCGGCGCTGTCCTGGCTCGGATTGGCGCTCCATTGCGAAGTCGCCGACAGCGCCCCCACATTATTGAATGAAAGTTGGGACGCTTGCGCGCCGGCCACAAGTTGCTGGCCGTTACCGGTAAATACCGATATTTGGTTGTCGGCGCCCTGCGTCACAGTGATATTCATTATTTGCGCGAGCTGCGTAATGTCTTGGTCGCGCTGGTCCTCGAGCGTCGCCGTGGAACTGTCCGGCGGCGCTGCTACAAGCTGCTGATTGATTTGGGCGATCTGCTGCATCGCGGTGTTGGCGGTTTGTACCGCGCTCGCTATGCCAGCTTCGGTTTGGCCGCGCAGCTGTTGGATGCTGCCGGTCATCGAATTTAGATTTTGCGCCACGGCTTGCGCGGCGCTGATCACTCCGCTCTGCGCCGAATACAAGCTCGGGCTGGTCGACAGCGTTTGCAGCGCACTCGTGAAATTGTTGAAGATCGCGTCGAAGGAAGTTGACGATCCCGGCGTGCCGTAGACCAGCTGGAGTTGTTGATAAAGCTGCGCGGCCGTATCCGCGTAGGAACCTCCGGACGTCTCGGTCCACAATTGGCTTTGCAGCAGCGTATTGAGATTGCGGTTGATACCGCTGACGTCAACGCTCGTCCCGGTCTGACCGTCAACGGCGGTCTCGACTTGATTGACGCCCTCCTCGACATAGCCGGCCGTGTTGGCGTTCGCCACGTTTCCGGCGACTACCGACAGCGCTTGCTGAGTAGCGTTCACTCCCGCCAGTGCGGCGGAGAGCGCCTGGTTGATGCTCATAGCGGCAGCGGTCCACGCGACTCACGGCGTGGAAATAACGACGCGGTTCTCGTCACCGGGCGATCACCAAGTGAAATCACTGGATCACTTGCAGCAGGCTCTGGATCATCTGGTTCGCCGTCGTCATGACACGGGCATTGGCCGAATAGGCCTGTTGCGCCACGATCAGATTGCTGAATTGCGTAGAGATATCGACGTTTGAAGCTTCCAGCGAGCTGCCGTCAATCTTACCGGTCGCGCCGTAGATCGGCGGACCCGAATCGGCTGTGGCGGCGTAGGCTCCCCCGTTAAGCGCCTGCAACGCATTCTCGCCATTGAAGGTCGCCAGCGTGATCTGCGCCAAGGGGATGGTCTGGCCATTCGAGAACGAACCGACCACACGATTCTCGCTATCAACCGAGACCGACTGCAACTGGCCCGCGGCAAAACCGTTCTGCTGGATTTGGGTGACCTGTGCGGTGCCGCTCGAATTGGCGAACTGCGTTAGGCCATTGCTACCGAAATTGAGCTCTACGTTGCTCAATGTGTGACCATTGACGGTCAGATTCGTCAGATTGAGTGCACTTGACGTCGGTTCAATAAGCTGCCCGCTGGAATTGAAAATGAAGTTCGCTCCGACATTTTGCCATGCCGCTTGTGTGCCCGTGGCGCTCGAATTCGTTTGGTAAAACAGATTCCAAACACTTTGACCATCGGTATTGGTTACTTGCGCCCAACGGAACTGGATATTGAGCGGATTGCCCTCGCTGTCATAGGCAGTGAGAGAGCCGCCGGCGACCGATTGATTGGTGAAGGTCGTCAGATCGTTGCCGATGACCGTCCCGTTTCCTGGCGACACGGTCGCATTTGCGATGCCAAAGGTTGACGGTGATGCGGTACCAGCGACGGCAAGCGTGGCTGACGGATCGGTCGCCAACAGACTGATATCACCATTCGCGGCGTTCACCGAACCGATCACGCCGCTCAGGTTTTGGACTGCGGTTTGCAATTCACTAAGCGTCGCGACGTCGCCTGCTGCGGTACCGAAGGTAATGGTCTGCGGGATGCCGCCGCCGACTGAAACAGTCAGCGTTTCTCCGCTCAAGCCTTGCGTCAGTAGATTGGTCGGCTGGAACGTGTTGTTCGACGATCCGAACCCAATATCGGCGGCGTCATTCGCGCCGCTGCCGCTGATCGTAACCGAAGAGGTGTCGTTATTTCCGGTAAGCACAAGATTACCGCCGCTGAGCGAAGCGGTCACCGCCGCGTTGCCTGGTGTGGCGGAATTGATGGCATCAATGAGATTGCCGACGGTGCTGCTCCCGGTCGCCGTATATGTCGTCGTGTTGGTCCCGTCGCCGATCATTATTTTGTCGCCGGTGCTAAATCCGAGCGACGCAAGCGTGGTGGCACTCGTGAGACTGCCTACGGTGCCTGTACCGGTCGCCACCGCATCCGGGTTAAGCGTGGCGCCGGTCCCGAATATTTCCGCTCCGGCGATCGGGTTGCTCGAAAAATCGCTCGGCACGATCATTCCTGAAGTCGGCGCACTTGGCAGGTTGGCCTGATAGGAAATCGACGTTGTCTCCTGCGCCGGTATGAAATTGTTATCGAACTGCAAAACCTGTGGGACGCTGCCTTCGGGGTTCCCGGTGGTCGCATTTACAGGAATGCCCATGAGATAGTACCCGGCGGAATTGACCAGATTGCCGTTGGCATTCAGTTGAAAATTGCCGGCACGGGTGAAGTCGGTGACACCGGAGAAGGTCGGTTGGTTGTCGGTAAAGCCAGTCGGTTGCGCGACCACGAACCAACCGTCACCGTTAATGGCCATATCGGTCGAGACTTGCGTGCTGTTGATGGTACCCTGGACGTTGTTGGTAGCGACAGAATCGGCAATGACGCCGTTTGTCGTCTGCTGGTTCAGCGCGGCCTGAGCGACGAGATCCTGAAAGCTGGTGTCGGTCTCTTTGTAGCCGGTGGTCTGCGAGTTCGCGATGTTGCCGGAAATATTCTGCAGCGCGAATGATTGTGCTTGCAGACCAGCCACTGCGGTGGTCAATGCATCGAAGATACCCATGACTTGTCTCCAACTCGCTCAACGCGACAGCGGCGCATAGCCGCACTGCCGCCAGGACAGCAAACCGCGTGCCATTGATTTGTTATGCTATTTCAAATACTTATGTTAGTTGCAGAGTTTCGCCCTGGGATGGATGTGCCGGTTTGCGGGCAAAAATTGCCGAGCCGCGGAACGCTGGTGCCTTACGACATTGCGCCTAACCGCGCGAGGCTGCCTTGTGAGCGCCAAGTTGGACGTGTTTTAATTTCCTCATATGACAAGCGAGCGGAATCTCATGCGCTTTGAAGGCACCAGCGGCTATGTCGCCACCGATGATCTCAAAGTGGCGGTTAACGCCGCCATTGCGCTGGAGCGGCCGTTGCTGGTCAAAGGCGAACCCGGCACCGGCAAGACTGTGCTGGCGATCGAGATCGCCAAGGCGCTCGCGGCCCCGCTGATCGAGTGGCACATCAAATCGACCACCAAGGCGTTACAGGGACTTTACGAATACGATGCCGTCACGCGGTTGCGCGACAGCCAGTTGGGCGAAGCGCGCGTCAAGGACATCCGCAACTACATCAAGCGCGGCAAACTGTGGGATGCGTTCGTTGCCGACGAGCGGCCCGTACTGCTGATCGATGAGATCGACAAAGCCGATATCGAATTCCCCAACGATCTCCTGCAAGAACTCGACCGCATGGAGTTCTTCGTCTACGAAACCGGCGAGACCATCCATGCCCGCCGCCGGCCGATTGTCGTCATTACCTCGAACAACGAGAAGGAATTGCCGGACGCGTTCTTGCGCCGCTGCTTCTTCCACTACATCCGCTTTCCCGATCCCGACACCATGCGCGCCATCGTCGATGTGCATTTCCCCGGCATCAAGCATCGCCTGGTCGCCGAAGCGCTGAGGCTGTTCTACGAAATCCGCGACGTGCCGGGCATGAAAAAGAAACCGTCGACCTCGGAACTGCTCGACTGGCTGAAACTTCTGATGGTCGAGGACATTTCAGTGGAGACGCTGCGCGAGCGCGATCCGAAGCGGCTCATTCCGCCGCTGCACGGCGCGCTGATCAAGAACGAGCAGGACGTCCACCTGTTCGAGCGTCTTGCCTTCATGACGCGGCGCGAGGGGCGCTGAGCTAAGACTCGCTCTCACCATAACGGGTGCATATTGAACGAATAGGTGGCGCCGAGGCCGTAGGTCCATTGGTTCGGCGAGCCGCGTAGCGTCACCAGTGGTGAATCGGCGGCGGAGCCCTCTAGCCGTTGATATTCGACAAAGGCATGAGCAGTCCAGGTCGGGTTGAAGGTGTACTGCACCTGCGCGCCGGCGCCGTACGAGTAGAACCCGCCGCCGGCAGTGTAGGCAGGCAAGCCCGAGGGACCGGACTCCGCTTGCGTGATGGTGAAATACGGCGACGTCGCCGCCGCAGTTTGGAACGTCGCCCGCGGTCCCGCAGAGAGCGTCCACTGCCCGACCGGCACAACGGCATCCAGAAATACATCGCCGGTCACGCCGGTCTCGCCGCCGATGCCTTGGCGGACTTCGCCGCGCAGCCGCAGCCACGGCACAGGCCAGAAATTGGCATAGGCGCCGATTTGGGCCGCGTAGCCGACGTTCGATAAGCCGTTCAGCTCGGTATAGGACGAAGCTTTGCGCTGGTTGATGAATTGCAGCGCCGGCCCGAACTGGAACATGCCGGTATTGATGAGATTAAAACCGAAACTGTCGCGCGGCCCGAAAAAGTCGGGCGGCGTACCCGCGTTGCGAACGCTAAAGAGCGGCAGCGCGGACCAGCCGAGCTTGCTGTCCGAAGCGCCGGGCCAAGCCGGAACGATACGGCCCTCAAGCCCGATCGTGACGATCCAGTCGGGCACGGGTGGCGTGTAAGCCGCCGGCGCGGCCGGCGGCGACTGTGCCGGCAGATCGGCCGCCGCCGCTATCCCCGGTACGACGAAAGCACATAGCGCAAGCGCAAACCGCCAACCCGCCGATCCCATGCCACCCCCCAAAGGGTTCTCCCTAAGACGGCGCGAGCATATCGCAAACCGCGCCGCTTCGCGAAGGAGGAAATGACGAACCGAAAATTTGGCGCAAATCTGTTGCCGATTTGTTCGGAACCGGCCTACGGCTTTACGTCTTGTGCGGTCTACCGAGCGCTGTTCTGGCCCGAACCGTGGTTGGCGGCTGCGTCTGCGGCGGGACGGCGCTGTCTGCGCTTGGGCCGGCGCCCCCGCAGCTGCGGCCGTCTCGCCCCATCGGGTTCGCCAGGCTGCGGAACAATGGAATCGGTTGTGGTAACCGGCTCCTCCCGCCGGGCAAAATCCGCCGCCGGAGGCAATTCGCCTTTCGGCCCGTTGATAACTTGCTCAGGTGCTGGGCGTTTCGCGGCCGCCCGTTGCGCTGCGTGTGCCAATTCGGCGTCCTGAGCGCGGCGATGCGCAACTTCGCGCGCCCTGGCGCGGCGCTCCTCGATGCGATCGCGCAGCCGTTTGATCCAAACGCGCGCTTGCGCGGCGGCCCGTCCGAATGCACCGCCTGCCCAGACCAATTCAAACGGCGTGAATTGCCGCCAAGTCTGATCGCCCTCGACGATTGCGCGCGCGACGATATTGCCGGCCATCGCGGTGGTGTTTAACCCGTGGCCGCCGAAACCGCTGGCGAGCCAGACACCCGGACCGAGTTCGCCGATCTGCGGCATTCGATGCACGGTAAAGCCCAGTGTGCCGTGCCAGGCATAATCGGCCGTGACATCGCCGAGCTGCGGATAGGTTTTTTTGATGTCGGCCGTCAGCGCAGCGGCGTAATGGCGCGCATCGCGCAGCCACGCCGTCGAGCGACCCGACAGCATCAAGCGGTCGCCCCCGACGACCCGGTAGTGATTGTCGGCAAGGTCGGTATCGCTCACGGCGCCGCCATAGCCGACCGCCGCGGCGAGCCGTTCGCCGAGCGGCGCGGTGGTGATCACATAGGTCGTCATCGGCAAGAGCGTTGCAGCGAGGCGCGGCATCAATCGCCCCAGCTGCACGTTGCCGCACAACACGACATGGTCGGCGCGCAACCGCGCTCCCGGCGTCACGATGCGCTTGCGGACGCCGGTCGGATCGATCGACAAAGCCGCCGTATGTTCAAAAATCCGTGCGCCGTCCCGCTCGGCGGCGGCGGCGAGCGCCAGCGCGTAATTGAGCGGATGAATGGTGAACGCCTGCGGATAATTGATGGCGTAAAAGTAGCGCTTGCTGCGCAGCACCGCGCGCACACGCTCGGTCGGCCAGCCTTCGACCTCGCAACCTAATTCGCCGAGCAGCCCGATATAGTCCAAGAATTCATCGCTATTGTCTGTCTTGGAAACATAGAGCCAGCCATTCTGCAAATCGATGCCTGTCGCTCGCTCGGTGCGGATGGTGTCGCGAATGTAATCGAGACCGGCCTGCGACAGCGACCACAAATCCTTGGTGCGATCAAAACCGACGCGGGCGATCAGCCTGTCGGCATCGGCGCCAAAACCGGGCAGCACAAAGCCGGTGTTGCGGCCGGAGGCGCTGTGGGCAAGGCGCCCGGCTTCCAGCAGCGCGACCGACCAGCCGCTACGTGCGACTTCCCGCGCCACGGTCAGCCCGGCGAGCCCGCCGCCGATCACGCAGACGTCGACATCAAGATCCATCGTCAGCGGCGGCCGCGGCGACGCATCCACCATCGTGGCCGCATACCAGCTGTCGCCGTAGGCTGTGCTATCGGTGTTGCTCACGGCGCACCTTTACGACGCTGTTCCCCCGATATGCCGCCGCAATGTAAGTAGTTCATTTCGACCGCACCAGGGTCCGGATGGCGAAGTTCGCAGGTGTTCGAGGCATTGTCTCATGTGAATTTCGGAGCCAAAGGGACCCTAGACACCCTAAGCTGGGAAAGCGACATTATTGCAATGCGCCGTCTGATGCTGCTCCGCCATGCCAAAACCGAGCGCGCCGCACCCGGCGGGCGCGACCGCGATCGCAAGCTGATGAAGCGCGGCCGCACCGACGCGCCGGTGATCGGCGCCTATATGGCGCATCACGGCCTTGTTCCCGATCTCGCGCTCGTATCGCCGGCGAAACGGGCGCAAGAGACCTGGGCGCTTGCTGCCGAGGCATTCGCCAAACCACCACGGATGGTCAGCGACGACCGCATCTACAATGGCAATCCCGAGGCGCTGATCGGCGTCATCGGTGAGGCGCGCAAAGCGCGTAACCTCGTCGTCGTCGGGCATAATCCGGGTCTACACGATCTCGCCATGCAATTGATCGCCTCCGGCGATGTGGAAATGCGCGAGCACCTCAACGAGAAACTGCCGACTTCAGGGCTCGTTGTCATCGATCTGCCGCTCGATGATTGGTCGCTTCTGCGCGGTCACGCGGGACGGCTCGAGCGCTTTATCAGTCCGCGGCTGATAGCGGCCGCGACCGAATAACGATGCCGGGCTTCCGCCATTGCAGCGGCGGCCCAGCGTTGAGATTATTTCGCCAAGGGCTGCGGATCGATTCGACGGCGTATCCAGTCGTGATGAGCAGCCGCACGGATCCTCGATAATCTCGATAGCACAGCACAAAGTCAGTCCGTTTCTGACGCTGCCACAGGCGACTACTCGTTTGGGGCGTTCAAGTCACGCCTTTGCCGGTCAGCCGCTCATCGTTTGCGATTGATTTTTCGCGGCTGAGCTTTCTCATCGTGGACGATCAGCCGTTTTCCCGGCACCTGATCCGTTCGATGCTGGTCGGCTTCGGCAGCCGCGAGGTCCACCAATCAGCCTTCGAGCTCGCCCGCAACATGATGCCGAGCATTATCATCACCGATCTCGTCACGCCCATTTTCAATGGGCTTGGTTTTATCAATATGGTGAAAGGGCCGCAGTCGCCCGCGCACAATACTCCCGTCATCGTCTTGTCCGGATATCTGACCAAAGCTGCGGCGCTGACGGTAAGAAGCTCGGGTGCGGAGGCCTTATTGGTCAAACCGGTTTCGCCGAAAGCGCTCTATGAGCACATCGTGGGTATCGTGCTGCGCAGCGCTCAGGCAAACCCGCCGCCGGCGTTCCCGCAAAACCGGAAGAGACGCTCCGAACAGCAGCGCAAGAAGTCAGACGCGGTCGCGTACCTGTAGCGGTCGGGATCGGCTCTCCGTGGGCTCTCAACCCGCCAGCGCCGCCAAAATCCGCACCCAGCTGCGAATGCCTTTGTGAAAGCTCTTGAGATCGTATTTCTCGTTCGGCGAATGCACGCGGTCATCGTCGAGCGCAAAGCCGACCATCAGCGTATCCATGCCGAGCACGGCTTTGAAATCGCCAACGATCGGGATCGAGCCGCCGCCGCCGACGGTCACCGCCTTCTTGCCCCACTCCTCGCCGAGCGCGGCGCGCGCCTTGTTCAACGCCGGGCTGTCGAACGACACCTCGAATGCCGGAGCGCTGGTGAAGTTGCCGAACTCCACCGTGCAGTCGGCCGGAACGCGCGCGCGCACGAATTCGCGGAAACGGCTGCGAACCTTGTCTGGATCCTGAGCGCCGACCAGGCGGAACGAGACTTTTGCCATGGCCTTACCGGGAATGACGGTCTTCGCCCCCTCCCCGGTATAGCCGCCGATAATGCCGTTCACTTCCGCGGTCGGCCGCGTCGAAATCTGCTCAATCAGCATGCGGCCTTTCTCGCCAGCCGGAATCTTCAAGCCGACTTGGCCCAAAAATTTCTCCGCAGTCAGGTCTAAGCCGGTAAGATCGGCTTTGATGTCGTCCGGCAATTCATGCACGCCGTCGTAGAAGCCGGGAATGGCGACCGAGCCGTCCGGCTTGTGCAGCGCTGCAAGAATATCGGCGAGTACGTGAATAGGGTTGCGCGCCGCGCCGCCGAACAAGCCCGAATGCAGATCGCGGTCGGCGCAAGTCACCCTCACCTCTTCGTACACCAGCCCGCGCAGCGACGTCGTGATCGACGGCGTTTCGCCGTCCCACATGCCGGTATCGCAGACCAAAGCGAGATCGCGCTTAAGCTCCGCGGCATTGTCGCGCACGAATCCGAACAGATGCTTTGAGCCGCATTCCTCCTCGCCTTCGATCATCATCGTAATGTCGAGCGGCAGCATGCCGGTGACCGCCCTGAAGGCACGGCATGCTTCCACGAAAGTCATCGCTTGGCCTTTGTCGTCGCAGGCGCCGCGCGCGACGATGATCTTGCGCCCACCGTCCAGCGTCTCGATGCGCGGCTCGAATGGCGGCGTTTGCCAAAGGTCGAGCGGATCGACCGGCTGCACATCATAATGGCCGTAAAACAGCACGCGCGGCGCTTTGCCGTTAGCTTTGCCGTCGCCGCTTTTGCCGATCACGACCGGATGGCCGGCCGTCGGACGCACGCTCACGTCGAAGCCGAGATCGCGCAGATCGGCCGCGACGTGCTCGGCCGCCTTGCGGCATTGCGGCGCATAGGCGGGATCGGTCGACACCGATTGGATGCGCAAAAGCGCAAATAAACGATCGAGACTCGATTGAAGATCGCGATCGACTCGATCGAGGACCTGCGGCAGAACTTCCGATGCCGTCATGGCGTCACCTTAATCATGGCGTCGTCGCGCCCGCCGACGACAGCTCGGTTTTATAGTCCGCGCCTGCCGCCGAAGCCATCGTGCGCGCCGCAAAGCGTTGCATGTTTGCAACGCTTTGACGCAATGCGCGCGGCAAATCCACCTCAACTGCTTGTCACACCCCCGGCAAGCGTACAATATGGCCGAAACCTGCCAAAAGTGCGGGCATGGCGTGGGGCAATGGACGAACTTATCGGACGGCTTGTCGCCGACATGGGGATAGACCGGGCGACCGCCGAAACGGCCGTCGGCATCATTCTGGACTTTCTGGTCAAGGAAGGGCCGGCCGACAAGGTGCAACCGCTTTTGGCCAAGCTGCCCGGAGCCGAAGCCTTGATCCAGAAGGCCGCGAACGAAGGTGGCGGCGGATTGATGGGCGGCGCGATGGGTGGGGTCATGGGCGCCGGCATGCGCATGATGTCGGCGGGGTTGAGCATGGGTCAGGTGCAGAGCGTCACTCGGGCAGTCATCGCCTATACGCGTGAGAAAGTTGGTGAGGATGCAGTCGGCGAAATTGTCGTCGCGATTCCGGGTTTGGCGCAGTTTGTTTGAGTACGCAGTAGTTGCCGCGACGAGATTGCGTTGAAGGAGACATCGATGGGGTATCCCATAACCGAAATTCAGGGGATCGGAACCGACGTCGCCGAAATCCTCAAGTCGGAAGGGATTCGCACCACAGTCGGCCTATTGCGTTTGGCCAAGACGCCGAGGCAGAGACTCAAGCTTGCGGAGAAGATTGGAACCGATGAAAGGAATGTTCTCGACTGGGTGACCGCCGCCGATCGCATGCGCATCACCGGCGTCGGCTGCGAATACGCCGAACTGTTGCGCGTCGTCGGCGTGCGCACCGTGAACGAACTGCGGTTTCGTAATCCGCAAAGGCTCGCCAAAGCCATGTCAGACGCCAACACCAAGCGAAAATTGGTGCAGGTCCTACCGTCCGAGAAGATGGTGACGCGCTGGATCGAATTCGCCAAGAGCCTACAGCCGGGCATCCGATATTAAGCGGCGGTGAAATTTTCCGCGGCGGCAGGCGCCGCCGCTCCAAGCCGGCCGGCTTGAACTCAACCTCAGTGACCGCGCAAAGCGACGACCAAGAACGCGGTGACAACGGCCAACGTATGGCAACGAGCCTGAATCCTCGCACCAGTTCCGCGCCGCCCGCCGCACCGGGCAATGTGCTGGCGCAGCTTTTGGCCAAAGCACGGCCGCTGGTGATGGGCGTTCTCAATGTGACGCCGGATTCGTTTTCTGATGGCGGCCGGTTTTTGCAGCCGCCGGCGGCCACCGCGCACGCCCGACGGCTTGCCGCGGAGGGCGCCGACATTCTCGATATCGGTGCGGAATCGACGCGTCCCTACGGCGGTATGCAGCCCGTATCGCTTGAGGAAGAGCGCGCGCGGCTGGAGCCGATCTTACCGGCGGCCGCCGCCATCGGTATTCCAGTCTCGATCGATACGCTCAAAGCCAAAGTGGCGGCCTGGGCGCTCGAAGCCGGCGCGACCATTGTCAACGATGTCTGGGGTCTGCAGCGCGACCCGGACATGGCGCGCGTCGTCGCCGAGCACGGCGCAGCAATCGTCATCATGCACAACCGCCAGACCGTCGATGCCAACATCGACATTATCGCCGACGTGGATGATTTCTTTTCGCGCTCGCTCGAAATCGCCTGGACGGCGGGGATTGCGCGCGACAATATCGTGCTCGATCCCGGCATCGGCTTCGGCAAAACGCCGGAGCAGAGCATGGCCTGCCTCGCAAGACTCGAAAAGTTCCGTGGCTTCGGGCTGCCTCTCCTCGTCGGCGCCTCACGCAAGCGCTTCATCAATTCGATCACGCCATCCGAGCCGATGGAGCGACTCGGCGGATCGCTTGCCGCGCACCTCATCGCGGTCGAGCACGGCGCCGCCATTATCCGCGCTCACGATGTCGCAGCAACGGTCCAGGCGCTCGCCGTCGCCGCCGCGATCCGGCACATGCGATGAGCGACGCGATCTTCGTCAATGGCCTCGCACTGCACGCCTATCATGGTGTGATGCAGCATGAAGCGAGGGTCGGCCAAACGTTTCGGCTCGATCTCGTCCTCGACGTCGACCTCGCTGCGGCCTCGCGCAGCGACAAGCTCAAGGACACGCTGTCCTACGATGTCGTGGTGAAAATGGCGAGCGAGGTGTTCTGCGCGCGCCGCTATCGGCTGGTCGAGACCGCGGCCGGAGCGGTTGCCGCCGCGGTGCTGGAGCGCTGCCCGCAAGTTCGTGCGGTTCGCGTCACCGTGCACAAGCCGCACGCTCCGATCGCTGCAACTTTCGATGACGTCGGCGTGACGATCGAGCGCGCGCGCAGCCGCGAACATGATTGAGACTCTCACCGAGGCGTTGCTCGCACTCGGCGGCAATATCGGCGAGGTGCGAGTGACTTTCGAGCGGGCAGCGGCAATGCTGTGCGATGGCACCGCGGTTCGGCTTAAATCCCGCTCGTCCGATTACCGTTCGCCGCCGTGGGGCGTCACCGACCAGCCACCCTTTATCAATGCCGTGATTGCGGTCGCGACCGCGCTGTCGCCGCGCGAGCTGCTCGCGCGGGCGCTCACGGTCGAACGCGCGCTCGGTCGCGACCGCACGCGCGAACGCCGCTGGGGACCGCGGGCGATCGATATAGATCTTCTTGCCTACGATGATCTCACTTTAAATGATGCCGACTTGACGCTGCCGCATCCGCGTTTGTTCGGCCGCGCCTTCGTGTTGGTGCCGCTTGCCGAGATCGCACCCGAGCACACGATTGCCGGCATCCGCGTGCGCGATGCGCTGACCCGTGTGGATGCAAGCGGGATCGAGAAATTGCCCCGCCTGTAGGCTCACCAGCGGCACGGCAATTGCACGGCTGAACGTGTGGCCCGCAGAGCTCAAGCGTGGCATTTTGAGCCGATGACCGAACCCGAGCCCCTATTGCTTGCTGACGATTTCCCCCCGGCGACGCCTGACGATTGGCGCAAGCTGGTCGACGCCGTGCTCAAGGGCGCGCCGTTTGCCCGGCTTGAGGCCCACACGTATGACGGGCTCACCATCGAACCGCTCTATGAGCGCGCGGCCGCCACTGCCCCACTCGCCGGCCGGGCGCCCGGCGCCACCTGGACGCTGCTGCAGCGTGTCGATCAGCCCGATCCGACCGCCGCCAATGCGCAGGCGCGCGATGATCTGGAAAACGGCGCCGCCGGCTTAGTGCTGGTTTTTGCCGGCTCCGTGAGCGCCAACGGATTTGGCATCGATGCGTCGGCGGCAGCGCTGACGCGCGTCCTTGACGGCATTGCGTTCGATTCCGGCTCGATCCTCGAGCTCGATCTCGCGCCATTTGCGCGCGAGACGCCGCCACATGTCGCCGTGGCGATTAAGCAGAGCAGCAATCCCGCCACGGCAAATATCCGCTTCGGTTACGATCCCATCACCGCTGCCGCCGTGAGTGGTAGAGCGCCGCTGCCGTGGAGCGAGACTGCGGCGCTGATGGCGCACCTCATCAGCACGCTCACCGAAGCCGGCTTCAAAGGTCCTTTTGCGGTCGCCGACGGGCGCGCGATCCACCATGCCGGCGGCTCCGAGGCGCAGGAGCTTGCCTTCGCCCTGGCGAGCGCCGTCGCCTATCTGCGCGCGCTCGAAGGCGCCGGCATGACGCTCGATACGGCGCGTGACGGCATTTACTTCCGGCTGTCGGCAGACGCCGATCAACTTCTCACCATGGCGAAATTCCGCGCCGCGCGAAAACTGTGGGCACGCATCGAGACGGCCTGCGGGCTCGTGCCCAAACCTGTTTTGGTTACCGCCGAGACCGCGTGGCGGATGATGACGCGGCGCGACCCTTACGTGAACCTGCTGCGCACGACGATCGCGGTGGCTGCCGCCGGTCTCGGCGGCGCCGACGCCGTCACGGTCTTGCCGCATACCGCGCCGTTTGGCCTGCCTGATGCATTCGCTCGCCGTATTGCGCGCAACACGCAGCTCGTTCTCCTTGAAGAGTCGAACTTGGCGCGCGTTGCCGATCCGGCCGCCGGCTCCGGCGCAATCGAGGCGCTCACGCAACAGCTCTGCGCCGCGGCCTGGTCGGCTTTCCAGGATATCGAAAAAACGGGCGGCGCATGGAATGCTTTGGAAACGGGATTAATCCAGCGCAACGTCGCCGCGGTGCATATCGAGCGGCAAAAAGCCATCGCCCGCGGCAAGGACATTTTGACCGGCACCAATGCGTTTCCCGACATTCATGAAAACGCGCCCGCGGTTCTTAATGTCGCGCCGCACGAGTTACCGAAAGCCGAGGCCACCACGCTGCCCCCCCTGCCGCGGATCCGACTCGCCGAACCTTTCGAGGCGCTGCGCGAGCGGTCCGATAACATTCTTGCCAAGACTGGTGCGCGGCCGAAAATCTTCCTGGCCACGCTCGGAACGCCGGCGGAATTCAACGCGCGGGTTGGATTTGCCAAGAATTTCTTCGAGATCGGCGGCATCGAGTCGGTAAGCAGCCCGGGTCCCGACTTTACGCCCGTCTACAAAAGCGCCGGCACGGTTTTGGCCTGTCTGTGCTCGTCCGACAGAGTCTACGAGAAAGAGGCGCCTGCGGCCGTGGGGGCGCTCAAGGCGGCCGGCGCTAAGCACATTTATCTCACCGGGCGTCCGGGCCAGCGCGAGGCCGCGCTTCGGGCCGCCGGCGTACAATCATTTATTTACGAGGGCTGCGATGTACTGGCGACACTGACCGCCGCTTACGATATTCTCAGCTAGCCGGGAACGGATAACCGAGAAGCCGGTAACACATGAGCCGCATCCCGAATTTTTCACAGGTTGAATTTGCCGACGTGGCGTTTGCGGCGCCTGAGCAAGCTCCGCCCTGGCAGACGCCCGAAGGCATTGCGGTCAAAAGTGCCTACGGCGCCGCCGAGCTTGACGGCCTCGATGGCCTTAATTCCTTTCCCGGGATCGCGCCCTATTTGCGCGGCCCCTACCCGACCATGTTCGTCACCCAGCCGTGGACGATCCGGCAATATGCCGGCTTCTCGACGGCAGAAGATTCCAATGCCTTCTACCGGCGCAACCTCGCCGCCGGTCAGAAGGGACTCTCCATCGCCTTCGACCTCGCCACCCATCGCGGCTATGACAGCGATCATCCGCGCGTCTCCGGCGACGTCGGCATGGCGGGCGTGGCGATCGATTCGATCTACGACATGCGCACGCTGTTCGCCGGGATTCCGCTCGATCAGATGTCGGTGTCAATGACCATGAACGGTGCGGTGCTGCCGGTGCTGGCGCTTTATATCGTCGCCGCCGAAGAGCAAGGCGTGCCGCCGGAAAAGCTCGCCGGCACCATCCAGAACGACATCCTCAAAGAATTCATGGTGCGCAACACCTATATCTACCCGCCGCAACCGTCGCTGCGCATCATCTCCGATATTTTTTCCTACACTTCGGCGCATATGCCGAAGTTCAATTCGATCTCGATCTCCGGCTATCACATGCAGGAAGCCGGCGCGACCGCCGATCTCGAACTTGCCTATACGCTCGCCGACGGCGTCGAATATGTCCGCGCCGGCCTCGCCGCCAATCTCGCCGTCGACCGTTTTGCGCCGCGGCTATCGTTTTTCTTCGGCATCGGCATGAACTTTTTCATGGAGGTGGCGAAGCTGCGTGCCGCGCGGGTGCTGTGGGCGAAGCTGATGAAGCAGTTCAATCCGCAGGACGAGCGCTCGCTGTCGCTGCGCACGCATTGCCAGACTTCGGGTTGGTCGCTCGCCGCCCAGGACGTCTTCAACAATGTCGCGCGGACCATGATCGAGGCGATGGCGGCGACGCAAGGCGGCACACAATCGCTGCACACCAACGCGCTCGATGAGGCGCTCGCTTTGCCCACCGATTTCTCCGCCCGCATCGCGCGCAACACCCAGATCGTGTTGCAACAGGAAAGCGGCACGACGCGCGTGATCGATCCATGGGGTGGTTCGTTCTATGTCGAAAAGCTCACCCACGATCTTGCCGCCAAGGCGTTCGGCCACATCACCGAGGTCGAGGAGATCGGCGGCATGACCCGCGCCATCGAGGCCGGATTGCCGAAGCTGCGCATCGAAGAGGCCGCGGCGCGTACCCAAGCGCGCATCGATGCCGGTGCACAGGCGGTGATCGGCGTCAATAAATTTCGGCCGCGCGACGAGGCGCCGATCGACGTGCTGAAAGTCGACAATGCGGCGGTGCGGCAATTGCAGATCGACAAGCTGACGCGACTAAAGCGCGAACGCGATCCGAAAGCGCTTGCCGAGGCGCTGGAGACGCTGACGCGCAGTGCCGCGGGCGGCAACGGCAATCTCCTTGCGCTCGCCATCGACGCGGCGCGTGCCAAGGCGACGGTCGGGGAGATTTCATTGGCGCTGGAAAAGATCTTCGGTCGTCACCAAGCGGAGATCAAGGCGATCTCCGGCGTTTACAGGCGGGAGGTCGGCATGACGGATGCCGTCGCGCGGGTGCAAAAACTCGTCGCCGAATTCGAGGACAATGAAGGCCGCCGCCCGCGCATCCTGGTCGCCAAGATCGGCCAGGACGGCCATGACCGCGGCCAGAAGGTGATCGCGACGGCCTTTGCCGATCTCGGCTTCGATGTCGATATCGGCGCCTTGTTCGCAACGCCCGCTGAAGCCGCGCGCCAGGCGGTCGAAAACGACGTGCACATCATCGGCGTGTCTTCGCTCGCGGCCGCGCATCTGACGCTCATTCCCGAGCTCAAGGCCGAGCTCGGAAGGCTTGGCCGCGGCGATATTATGATCGTGGTCGGCGGCGTGGTGCCGCCGCAGGACTATGATGCGCTCAAATCAGCGGGCGCCGAAGCGATTTTTCCGCCCGGCACGGTGATCGCCGAAGCTGCCGAGGATTTATTGAAATCCCTCAACCGCCGGCTCGGGCATTCCAAGGCCGCGGCGGAATAGGCGTACTGGTCAGTTCGCCCGCGCCTCGTGGGCGGCGGGCACGTCCGGCGTCATCGATACCGGCGCTGTCGATGGCTGCGGGACGGCACGCGGAACTAAACGGGGCCGCGGCGCGCCTGGCAGCGATTTCATGAAAGCGCGGAACCCCGAATTGGTATTAAGTGCGTCGTGGCCCGCCGCGATGAGCAGGTCGACCTGATCCGCCGGCAGTTTGAACCGCGTTTCAATCTTATTAAGCGCGGCTTCCCGCTCCGGACCCAACTGATCGAAGGTCAGGCGGCTGATGAAGAAATGCACATCGCTGCAGTTCCAGCCCGGCGGCGCACCCAGGCGGGTGCGATCGGCCTCGGAAAGCCCGCACCGCCACGCCACCAAAGACTTCCTCCAATCTTCCATCGTGGCATCGAAGGCCGAATAGCTGCCGATCGCGCCGGACTCGGTCGCGGTGTCGGAACTCGCCATGATGAGGTCGACGCCGGTTGGGCCGGGGATCGTTTGCGCCCACTGGCCCGACGGATCGCGGCCGGAATCCACCACCAGAAACAAGAAGCGCCGCAGCTTGACCGCCTCCTGCGGCGCCAACGGGCCGAACGGCGCATCGGAAGCGAGCCGCGCGACGGTGAAACCGGCAAGGCCGTAATTATCGACGAGCCCGCCGTCGAGCAGCTTGACGTATTTGATCTCGCCCGAGCGATAGCGCTCCAGCGCATCGGCATAAGACTTGATCAGCGGCTTGACGTTGTGATCGTTGCGTACGCGCGCGACCCAACTGGGTAACCCGATCGGGCAGCCGCCGGGATAGTTCTGAATGACAATGGGCGCGAACACGACCGGCACCGCCGCGGAAGCGGCGACCGCAAGCGAGACCGGATAGCTCGTCAGATCGCTGCACAGCGCGGTGAACGTGACGGGCGCAAAAATGAAGGCGGTGCGATTGTAGATATCGGAGGCGTTGATCCAAACCCGCGGCCGCGTCTTGCTGAGCAGGTCCTTGAGCGTCGCGTGGTTGTACAGATGAGCGTCAAGCCAGACCGGAAACCCGGTCGTGTCGTTGACGCCGCCCTGCAGGCCGCGCGCGATGTTGCCGAGACTGAGGTCGGTCTGCAGATTTTCCTCGGCGTTGACCAGAAGGAAGCGCTGCTTGAAATCGCCAAGCGCCGCGCGGCCGCGCAGCCCGTAATAGGCGGCGAGCACCGAGCCGCCGGAAACGCCGGAGAGAAAGTCGAGGCGATCGAGTAGGGACACCGGGCCGGTGCGAGTCGGCACCCGGGTTTCGTCGAAGCCCTGCAGCACGCCGTACGAAAAGGCCGCCGCGCGCATGCCACCGCCGGAGAACGACAACGCCACGATGGTGTCGTCATAATTGGTCGGGACGTCGGACCTGAGCCCGGCTTCTAGCTCGACGGCATTGGCCGTAAGCGGCTGATTGATCGGATCATTGCGGATGATTTGGGTGCAACCGACCACCAGGGCGGCACAGGCAATGACGCGCCCCGCGCGGATCGCACGCTGAAACAAAGCCCCACACATTACCAAAAGGTTATCTGCGCCCCACTGCTACCCCGTCAAGGAAAGCCCAGCGGAAGCGAAAAGTAAGACTTCTTTAAGGTTAATTCAAAAGCTCTTTTGCCGCCGGTCACAACGCACGGCGGTAGAGAGGTGCGGCACGAACCGGGCGCTGGCGACGAGACGCTCCTCTGGATAAAAAGGCGCGGGCCTGAGTCCCGTAAGGGATTCCAAGAGCTTACGGCGGATGGCCGAATCCGAAAGCGCGGAAAGCTCTGATTTTGCGGGCTATTTCACTCGGAATCAGCAGGAAACCCCCGTCATTGCGTGACAGCGGCGTGACGGTACGGGGCTAAGGGAATACGCCCTATCGCCTCGGCGGAGCAGCGGAGCACGCTCTCAGGTACGGGAAAAAGCCGCTTGCGCTGAGTTGCGAACAGCGAAATTCGACAAGCGCCGGCACGCCTCTTTCGGATTCACTACGAATCTCCGATACTTGCGAACCCCTCCCCGATTCTCCCCGTAATCCCCACATTTAGTAGTTGATTCAGATTTCGCGTACTAAAGCTTGACGTACGCGATCGGCTTGGCCTAGCCTCCTCAAGTTCGGCGCGCGGGTAACGAAGTCCGCCGGGCTCTCCAAAAAGGTTTTGCGGGAGTGCTCAGCGCCGCCGTGGCGCGAGCGTAGCTTTTTGCGCCTTACGGAGACGACGACGGATTTCGACTGGGTTGTGGCTCAACACAAGACCCGGCCTCTAAAGCCGGACTGCGTGGGCGGCGGACAGAAACAGGGGTGAGGATCGACGCGGCGAAACACTTCCCCGCGTCGCAGGGAAATCGTCGGTGACTTATATTGCGTGCGTAGGCCACCGATACCGGAACACCAAGCATTAAGGGGCAGAAAATGCGGATCGAGCGGCGCTACACCAAAGAGGGACAATCGCCCTACGCGGACATCGTCTTTCGTCTGACCACGAGCGAGATCCGCAATCCGGACGGCTCCGTCGTCTTCCATGCCGAGGACGTCGAGGTGCCGGAGCAATGGTCGCAAGTCGCCTCCGATGTGCTGGCGCAAAAATATTTCCGCAAAGCCGGCGTGCCGTCCCGCCTGAAGAAGGTCGAGGAGGAAACGGTCCCGTCGTGGCTGTGGCGCTCGACCGCAGACGAGGCCGCGCTCAAAGAGCCGCCCGAAGCCGAACGCTTCACCGGCGAGAATTCCTGCAAGCAGGTGTTCGACCGGCTTGCCGGCACCTGGACCTATTGGGGCTGGAAGGGTGGCTATTTCACCTCGGAGAGCGACGCGCAGGCGTTCTTCGACGAGCACCGCTACATGCTGGCGATGCAGATGGTGGCGCCGAACTCGCCGCAATGGTTCAACACCGGCCTGCATTGGGCCTATGGCATCGACGGCCCGAGCCAGGGGCATTTTTACGTCGACTACAAAACCGGGCAGCTCGTGCAGTCGGCGACTGCTTACGAGCATCCGCAGCCGCACGCCTGCTTCATCCAGTCGATCGCCGACGACCTCGTTAACGAGGGCGGGATTATGGACCTGTGGGTGCGGGAAGCGCGGCTGTTCAAATACGGCTCAGGCACCGGCTCGAACTTCTCCAAACTGCGCGGCGCGGGCGAAAAGCTCTCCGGCGGCGGCAAATCGTCCGGCCTGATGAGCTTTTTGAAGATCGGCGATCGCGCTGCGGGCGCCATCAAGTCAGGTGGCACCACCCGCCGCGCCGCCAAGATGGTGATCCTCGACGTCGATCACCCCGACATCGAGCAGTTCATCGACTGGAAGGTGCTCGAGGAGCAGAAGGTCGCGAACCTCGTCACCGGCTCCAAGATCAATCAGAAGCACCTGCGCTCGATCCTGAAAGCTTGCGTGAATTGCGAGGGCTCGGGCGACGATTGCTTCGATCCGGAGAAAAATCCGGTGCTGCGCCGCGAGATCAAGGCGGCGCGCAAGAACCACGTGCCGGACAATTACATCCGCCGCGTCATCCAGTTCGCCAAGCAGGGCTACAAGGACATCGAATTCCCGACCTACGACGCCGATTGGGATTCGGAGGCCTATCTGACCGTCTCCGGGCAGAATTCCAACAACACGGTGCGGGTGACCGATGAGTTCCTCAAAGCGGTCGACGCCGATCGCGACTGGGATCTGTTCTGGCGCACCAAGAAGGGCAAGATCGCCAAGACGGTGAAGGCGCGCGATCTGTGGGAGAAGATCGGCTACGCCGCCTGGGCCAGCGCCGATCCCGGCCTGCAATTCCACACCACGATTAACGACTGGCACACCTGCGCGGCGTCGGGGCCGATCATCGCCTCCAATCCGTGCTCGGAATACATGTTCCTCGACGACACCGCATGCAATCTCGCGTCGCTGAACCTGCTCGCGTTCCACACCCCTGCCCTTGCCACCGTCGCCAACGGCGAAAAGCTCAAGAGCGAGCTCTACGACGTCGAAGGCTACGAGCACGCGGTGCGGCTGTGGACCATCGTGCTCGAAATCTCAGTGCTGATGGCGCAATTCCCGTCGAAGGAAATCGCGCAGCGGTCCTACGACTTCCGCACGCTCGGACTTGGTTATGCGAATGTCGGCGGGCTGTTGATGTCGTCGGGCATTCCCTACAATTCCGAGGCCGGCCGCGCCATCTGCGGCGCGCTCACCGCGATCATGACCGGCGTCTGCTACGCCACCTCCGCCGAAATGGCGGCCGAACTCGGCACCTTCCCGCGCTATGCCGAAAACCGCGACGTGATGCTGCGCGTGATGCGCAACCATCGCCGCGCCGCTTCCGGCGACCGCACCGGCTACGAGGTGATGACGACGCCGCCGGTGCCGCTCGATCACAAGGCCTGCCCGGACCGCAGCCTGATCGAGCACGCCAAACGCGCCTGGGATCGCGCCGTCACGCTCGGCGAGGCGCATGGCTACCGCAATGCGCAGGCAACCGTAGTGGCGCCGACCGGCACCATCGGCCTGGTCATGGATTGCGACACCACCGGCATCGAGCCTGACTTCGCGCTGGTGAAATTCAAGAAGCTTGCCGGCGGCGGCTATTTCAAGATCATCAACCGCGCCGTGCCCGAAGCCTTGCGCGTGCTCGGCTACAAGGAAAGCGAGATCGCCGAGATCATCGCTTACGCCGTCGGCCACGGCTCGATGGGCCAGGCGCCGGCGATCAATCACACCACGCTCAAGGCCAAGGGCTTCACGTCGGTGGCGATCGAGAAAGTGGAGAAGGCGCTGCCGACCGCCTTCGACATCAAGTTCGCTTTCAACAAATGGACGCTCGGCGCCGACTTCCTGCGCGACCAGCTCGGCGTCGATGCCGCCGACCTTGCCGCGCCGAACTTCGACCTCCTCGCTTATCTCGGCTTTTCCAAGCGCGAGATCGAGGCGGCCAATATCCACGTCTGCGGCGCCATGACGGTCGAGGGCGCGCCGCATTTGAAGCCCGAGCATTATGCCGTGTTCGATTGCGCCAATCCGTGCGGCCGCACCGGCAAGCGATACCTGTCGGTCGAGAGCCATATCCGCATGCTGGCGGCGGCGCAGCCGTTCATCTCCGGCGCCATTTCCAAGACCATCAACATGCCGAACGAGGCGACGGTCGAGGACTGCAAGGCGGCCTACATTCTCTCCTGGAAGCTCGGGCTCAAAGCCAACGCGCTCTATCGCGACGGCTCGAAGCTCTCCCAGCCGCTGCAGAGCCAGCTCATCGCCGACGAGGAAGAGGATGACGACGTCATCGAAGCCTTCCTCGACAAGCCGGCGGCGGCGCGCGCTTCGGGGCTTGCCGAAAAGATCGTCGAGAAAGTCGTCGAGCGCATCGTGGTGATGCGCGAGCGCGAGCGCATGCCCGACCGGCGCAAGGGCTACACCCAGAAAGCCGTGGTCGGCGGCCACAAAATCTATCTGCGCACCGGCGAATATGATGACGGCAAGCTCGGCGAAATCTTCATCGACATGCACAAGGAGGGCGCGGCGCTGCGCTCGCTTCTGAACAATTTCGCCATCGCTGTGTCGCTCGGCCTGCAATACGGGGTACCGCTCGACGAATATGTCGATGCCTTCACCTTCACCCGCTTCGAGCCGTCGGGCCCGGTGCAGGGCAACGACTCGATCAAATACGCGACCTCGATTCTCGATTACGTGTTCCGCGAGCTCGCGGTGAGCTATCTGTCGCGCTTCGACCTCGCCCATGTCGATCCGAGCGGCGAAGGTTTTGACGCGCTCGGCAAGGGCATCGAGGAAGGCAAGCCCGCCCCCGACGCGCGCTTCGTCTCAAAGGGCCTGACCCGCTCGCGCACTGATCGGCTCAAAGTCATGGAAGGCGGCGGCGATCGCGATGCATCACCCTCCCCTGGAGGGGGAGGGTCGGCCGCCGAAGGCGGCCGGGGTGGGGTAACCAACATCACCGCGCTTGCCTCCTCCGGCCCGCGCGCGGAATTTTCCGGCAGTGCGGCGCTGAAAACCGAGCCCGAAGCGAAACTGTCGCCGGCGCAACAGCTCGAGCAAGTCAACCGCGTCGACGCTCGCAGCCACGCCAAGCAAGCCGCCGCGGAAAAGCGCGCTGAAGCCCGCGCCAAAGGCTACGAAGGCGAGGCTTGCGGCGAATGCGGCAATTTCACCTTGGTGCGCAACGGCACGTGTCTCAAATGCGATACGTGCGGCGGCACGACGGGGTGCAGCTAACAGCGAGGGCAATCAAATGCCGATGTACAGGACGCTGAATTCGAGAATTCAGCTCGGTCTCTGAGAAGACTTCTCGGGATTGAATTTGATGCTCGGCCTGACATGATCACCGTCATCGTAAAGCTAAAGCATCGTGGACTGATCAAAAACTATAAGCGCGTGCCAGACGAACAGATGCCCGACGGGGAGGCCTATTTTGATCCTTTCGACCAAATTCTTCACGTTCGCGAAAGCACCTTCTGCGCCGCTAATAGTATGTTCGCGCCCGAGGCGAACCGCCGTAGGTCTCGATTTACACTAGCCCACGAGGTTGGACACATCTGGCTAAAGCACAGTGGCGTTCGACACCGCGGGGAAGCCGGTGCTTTACAGGAAAAGCTGGTAAAGCAGATCAGACAAGAGGAGCGTGAGGCGGAAAGATTCGCTGGCGCCTTTCTAGCTCCGTCATACTTGGCCGAGTGATATGCTCTTAACGCCCGAAGAAATTGCAGAGCGCTTCGACATAAGCTTGCCCGCCGCGAGAGTGCGCGCCAAGGAACTCGCGCGGATGCAACGACGTTTGACCGGCCAATTGCGGCAGCTTCCTCCGAGCATCGCTGATTTCCTGCGAGAACAGAAACGCAAGGGATTTCGTGTCACGAGCGTTGGCTCAGACAAGTGACGCTCGATTGCAATGGCCGAGGAGCGTTAGCCCATAGGACGCGGGTTGAGCACTTGCACCCCCTCTCCTCATCGCTTAATGGCGGGTGCCGTGCATGACGACGCAATCGAGATATTGCACAATCACCATTCAGCGCGCTCAACCAATCACGCTTTCTGCCGGTCATTATCGATCGGTAGCACCTGGCCGCTGATCGACTTGGCCGCGTCGGAGGCCAAGAACACCGCGAGCGCCGCGATGTCCTTCGGATCAACCATCGCCTTGATTGACTGCGCGGCCATCGCCTCGGCGCGCACCTCCGCGACCGTTCTGCCTCCGATCTGGGCGCGGCCGGCGAACACGCGCTCGATGCGGGCGCCTTCGACCGCGCCGGGCGCGATCGCGTTGGCGCGGATGCCATAAGAGCCGAGCTCCATCGCCAGCGTCTTGGTGAAGCCGATCACGCCCCATTTGGTGGCGGCATAGGGGCTGCGATACTGGAAGCCATAGCGCCCGGCGACCGATGACATGTTGATGATGACGCCGGCCTTGGATTGTTTCAGATGCGGGATCGCAAGCCTGGTGACGTCGAACATGGCGGTGAGATTGACCGCAATCACCTTGTCCCAGTCGTCCGGCGGATAGTCAGCGACCGGCAGCGTCATGCCGGCGATGCCGGCATTGTTGATCAGCACGTCGAGCCCGCCGAGGCTCGCGACCGCGTCCGGCACCATCCGCTCGATATCGGCGCGGCGCGACAGGTCACAGGCCCGCGCCGTCAAGGCCGGGATTTCCTTCGCAATGGCGTCGAGCGCCTTGGCGTCGATATCGCAGACAAACACCTTGGCACCGGTCGCGGCGAACGCGCGCGCGAATTCGCGGCCGATGCCGGCGGCACCCGCGGTGATCAAAACTTGTTGTGGCATTTTCTCTCCCTAACCTGTTGGGGCAGCAAGCGAGCGTATACGGCAGGCTACCGCAGCGAACGCTGGCGCGTGAGCTGCAAGCCCGCAGGATGCCTTGAGCACTGTCTCGCCGCAAAGCCGCCGCGTCTTCTCATCCGCCCTCGTCCGCCGGCGGCGGGATGCGCGTTTCGTGGAAGCCCCGCGCATGCATGACGTAGACCTCGCGCACCAGGATGTGCACGGCAACCTCGTTCTCGGTGCGGCCGAGCTTGCCGAGCGTGGCCAGCAAAGCGAGGTAATTGAAGGTCTCGGTCGGCAGCGTCAGGCTCAAGGCCCGCGCCTCCGAGCGGTTTTCGGGTCGCGCCATGGGGAATTGTGCCTCAGGTTAAAACATGTTTATAATGGCATTATAACCGTTGGCAGGCGACTCGAATCATGCAAGCTTTGGCCTCGGCGAGGGTTTTCGCACAACAAACTTAAAGCGTTCCGGCTCAGTGGCGTTTGAGTGAGAGCGGCGGGCTTGCAATCCCCAAAAGCGCGGATGCGGCTCGGTGATCGCGGCGCCAGTCCTTTCAGTATTGCGCGCCGTCGCCCACCGATTTCGCGCTTTCCTCGGCTTTGCGGCGCTCGCGCCGGTTGCGCGCGGCCTTTGCCCTGGCGGCGGCCCAGACAGGCCGCGGCATTCACGAGGCCGTCCCATCATGATCACTGCAACCTGGACTGCGGAGCGTATCGAACAGCTCCGAAACTGCGTCGTTGCTGGTCTGACCTGCAGTCAGATCGCCGCCGAGATCGGCGTCACGCGCAACGCCGTCATCGGCAAAATCCACCGCCTCGGCCTCGCGCCGGGGCGGCCCGCGGCCATGCCGGCGCGTGCCCGCCCTCCACGCGTCCGGCGGCCGCGGCTCTCGCCGCAGCGCGAGTTCCTCCGGCTGTTCTCCACCGAAGCCCCGTGCCTCGGCGACAACGCCGCCATTATGCCGATCGACACGGCGCACCGCTGCCTGCTCACCGAGATCGGGCAGAAAAAGTGCCGCTGGCCGTTCGGCGATCCGTGCGGGGCGGACTTTGCCTTCTGCGGCAATGACGCCATCGGGGGCTTTTCCTACTGCGCCGGCCATGCCCGCATGGCCTATCGCTACCCGGCAAAGCGGCGCGCCTAGAGCATGATCCGGAAAAGTGGAAACCGGTTTCCGAAAAGATCATGCTCTATCAAAATGCTAGCGTGCGTGGGCCGCTTTTTGTGCAAATTGGCGCCCGCCTCAGGGCGCTTGTTTCGCGGCGTACTTGCCTCGCCTTTTCAGACGTGGCTTAACGGCGGCCCAGTTCAGGAGACAAGGAATGCGAGTTTTCCCGCGCGCCGGCGTTTTCGCCGCGCTTGCCGTTATCGTCGCCATGACCGGCATGGTCGCCAGTGCCGCGCCCGCCGGCGCGCAGCCGGTGCGGACCACGTCATCCGGATTGGGGATCATCGACACCAAAGTCGGCACCGGGCCCTCGCCCAAGCCAGGCCAGACCGTCGTCGTGCATTACACCGGCTGGCTCTACGAGGGCGGCAAGAAGGGCAAGAAATTCGATTCTTCGCTCGATCGCGGCCAGCCGTTCGAATTTCCGATCGGCAAGGGCCAGGTCATCCCCGGCTGGGACGAAGGCGTTGCCACCATGAAGGTCGGCGGCAAGCGCACCCTGATCATCCCGCCCAATCTTGCTTACGGCGCGAACGGCGCCGGCGGCGTCATTCCGCCGAACGCCACGCTGATCTTCGACGTCGAGCTACTCAAGGTCAAATAGCCCGTCGCCCGGATGGCGCGCCGCACGGGCGCCCGGTGACTGGCAACAAATAAGTCCGGCAAAGACCGAATAAGTCAAACTGCGTATTCACACGCAACGAAGCGCAATCGTTTCAGATTGAATCGATTGTCGCTCTAGCATTTTTATGGAGCATGATCTTTTCGGAAATCCGGTGTCCACTTTTCCGGATCATGCTCTAGCGGTCGCCGAAGCCGAACAATCCGAAGAAAAGCGGCGGCGGGGCCGGTTGCGGCGGCAAAGAACCGTCCCGCTCATCGGACCTGTCTGCCGAGCGATCATCGGAACGATCTTCGGAATCCCGGACTTCCGGACCATTCCGGCGGAGGACATAGCCTGGCTTGGCGGCTTTATAGCTTGCGCCCGCGCTACGCTCTTCGTCGGACGCAGTGCGCGCGTCGTCGCGGCCATAATAGTCATAATAGTCATAGACCGGTCGGCCATATCGCGGGGATGTCTCGGCTGCGCTTTCATTGGGCGCCGGCTGCGCACTACGCTTGATCGCAACCCGCCGCGTCGCCGGCGTGGGCTTTTGCGCATCATCGGGTGAAGCCTGCGGCGCGATAGTATGATCGCCCGCTGCCTGCGCCACCGCCGCGGGCGGGATCCCTGGCGCCACTTGCGGCCTGCCGGCTTTCGATTCCGCCTGGCTGGGCATTGCCTGATGTTCGCGCGATAGCGCGTCCGGCCAGACTTTCTGCTGCGGCGTGACTGCAATTTGCGGCGCAGCTTGGGTCGATACTGCAGGCGATGGCGGTGCGGTTGAGTTCGCTTGCGCCGGGGTTGACGGCGCCGATGTTCCGGCAACGGGAGTGAATCCAGACGCATCGAATGTGCGCATGGGAGCCGTGCCGTTCGCTTTCGGCTCGTTTATCTTGCCCGCGTCGGCTCGAACGTCGTGGCTCGGCGGCGCGCTCAATGCGAGGTCAATGGCAAAGACGCTAAAACCGCCGATCATCCCGCCGACCAGCGCGGCGATGGCAACGACGGGCAATACGCGAACGGTACGAAAGAACCAGCGGAAATCCGGACGGGAAGCCGGAAGCATGATGGCGCTCCTTGATGTTGCGTCGTGGATGTTGCGTCCTGTTCCTTGGCACACTTACGCGCGTCATCCCTTCCCCACTCTTGAGGCAACGCCGGCATTCGCAGCCGTGTTCCTTTTTTTCCAATACGATTGGGTTTGCGGCGGCGCACCCATGCGGCGGCCGAACAGAATAGTCGTCCGAAGCGCTGCTGGGCGGGTGGCACAGCCGGAACTCGAGCTGTATTTGCGCGTTCTAAGTATCGAGAGATTTTGCAATGAACCGGCGCGATCAGGAACTTTTGGACAAGCAATTACACGCGGTTTATGTCGCTCCTCGCAGCGACGGCGTTTTGATGTTGGCGATACTCGCGGTGTTCTTCGCCGGCATTGCGATTGGCGGCTTCTTTTTCGCTTACACTTCCGAGCCGGGCCCAATGCACCTTGCGGCGAATGCTCTGCCGCAAATCACACTGCATTAGCCGGCAAACAAAGCAGGGCGCTCCGCGGCGCCCCCGTCATCAAACCGGCCATTTCGGGCCGGACCCAGCACCGGCGTCCGCGCTATTCTTCCGGCTCCGTGGTGAAAAACAGCGGATAGCCTTTGCTCTTGCCGAGCTCGGTCGCTTCCTTGGCCTTGGTCTCGGCGACGTCGCGCGTATAGACTGCAATCACGCAGGCGCCGCGCTGATGCGCCGTCATCATCACGCGATAGGCTTGATCGGCATTCATGCGGAACACCGCCTTGAGCACCAGCACGACGAATTCGCGCGGCGTGTAATCGTCGTTGAGCAGGATCACCTTATAAAGCGGCGGCCGCTTCGACTTGGTGCGCACTTCGGTGCGCGGCTTGACGATGGTTTTGGTCATGGCAGAAACCTGACATGGCTTGAATGATAACACGCCAACGCCGCAAAAGCGCAGTCACAATATAATCGGTCGCGCACGCGGTCCCAGTCTGGGCGGCTTGCATCGTGGAACCGCCCAACCCATGTGGCGTTGACGGCCGTCCTGCTGTTAGATTGAGAGTTGCCACAGTCATCGCAGCGAAATCATTGCGAGGGGTTGCCATGGGTATCATCGAAACCATCATCATCGGATTTGTCGCTGGAATCATCGCACGGTTATTGGCGCCAGGCGCCAATAATCCGGCGGGTTTTATTCTGACGACTCTGCTCGGCATCGCCGGCGCCTTCATCGCGACGTGGATCGGTCAAATGATCGGCTGGTACCGGCCCGACCAGGGCGCCGGACTCATCGGAGCGGTCGTCGGCGCCATCATCGTCCTGTTCATCTGGCACCGGCTGGTGTCGGCGCGCGTTATATCCGACCCCGGTACCCGACGCTGGCTTTAGGCCGCGGCGAAACGCTCCGCGACGGCCGGCGTTCGACCACGACGGCGCGCGGCGCACCACTTCGCCCGGCAATGGTGAAACGGCTGGCCTCCTTGCGCTGGCCCATTTTGAGGACCGCGCCCCGCGCCGCGTCGGCGGATACCGGCATCAGCGACATCACGATTTCGATCTGGGCGTCGATATCGTCGCTGAGCCCCTGCGCCGCCAGCACAGCGTCTTCAAGGGTCGGCGGATCGCGGCGGACCCGGCGCCGACCATCCTTTGTCTCCCACACTTCGCTCATGGCGCACCTCGACTGTGCCGTTTCGCAGGCTTTTGAGTCCTTATTATCAGCGATTTACCGCATTGCAGCAAGTTAATTGTGCAATGCACTTACGGCACTGTTAAAACACCAAAGCGCAAGCCCGCAACCGCTACGGTCGCGGCCCTATCTCTTGGCATCGAGCTGACGTGGACTGCTAGCGCTGCGGCATTTCGCTGAACAGCACGCCGCCTTTGCCTTTCGACGTCTTCGCCGTTTCCACCAGAGAAACGGTGACGTGTTCGGCGGTGGTGCCGGCATTTTTCACCACCGCTTCCGTGATGTCCTTCACTAGGCCGCGCTTCTGCTCGAGCGTGCGGCCTTCCAAAATATAGACGACGACTTCCGGCATTATCTGTCCTCCATTGTTGCTTGCCTGCCGCACCCGGCCACAAGTCGCGCTCCAGACCCGGTATGGGCTTGCCTCAAGTTCAGGCACGTACTATCGGAAAATTCCCGGGTAGGCACAACAGGGAGCTGACAATGAAGCGTTTGGTATTCGCAGTTGGCGTATTGGCGTTGAGTTTTGCCGCGTCCGTTCCGGCGCGCGCCGACTTCGCCGTGGTGAAATTCGAACTCGGCTATTGCCGGATCTGGTGGGATAGCAGCGCGAAGCCGATCGGCACCGGCTGGACCGTGGTCGCAACGGCGCCCGACTTCGCCGGCGCGTGGGCCGCGCAAGACGCCGCGGTCAAGAAGGGTAAGTGCAAATAGCCTAACCCTCTTTCGTTCAGCTTTCCTGCTGCCGCCCGCCGGGAAATGGTGGGCGGCTAAGTGCTTGGTTATTGCAATCTACGGCCAGTTCGGGGGACCGCACGAGGACACACTGAGCCGCGATCGAAATCAGCGGTTCGGATAATATGTTCCCCCGTGCGGGCTGAATATCCGGCGGAATACCGTGCCGAGGCCGGACAGCGGTTTGTTCGATTCATACGCGCCCGCGACGTGGCGTTTCTTCTTATCCGGCGGCACCGTCTGCGGAGGAATCAAGGACTGATCCGGCGCGCCCGCTGGCGCGGCCTCCGACAATGCCGCAATTCCCGCCGCCGACTTTGGCGATGGAGCTGCGACGGCATCGCTCGCGCGCCCCTCTTCCGCCGCAGGCACGATTGCAGCCGACTGCATTGTCACGGCGTGCGCTGACTGCGTCGCGACTTGCGGTGGATTTGGCGGCGTCACTGGGGCCGCCGGCGATTGCGGCTGAACCGCTGGCAATGCAGCCGGCATTGCAGTCGAGGCAATCGGCGCAGCGACAGAAGCGGCGGGTGCAGCGGCGGCGGCAGGCGCTGCAGTTGCAGTGACCGCGATCGGAGCGGCGCCGGACGCGACGGCAGCGGCCGGCGGCGCTGTCGGGGCCGTGGCAGCTTGCACACCGGTGACGATCGCATGCGCCGCGATCGATCTCGCTTTGCCGGAATCGTCGGCCGGGCGGTCGATCAGCGAAATGACAACGGCAGCGCCGGCGGTGGCACCGATGGCGGTAGCGACGAGCACAGCCCGGGCCGTACGCATGAAGCTCGGTGCGGGGGCGAGGTAGCCCCATTCCGGATTGAAATTCTCCGCCGAACGCATCTCAAGCCTCCGAGGCAGGACGTTGCCGCCCGCACTGAATCCTCAAAGCCATAGGGCGAATTGACGCCCAGATCCCGGCCCCTAAACTCTGGCCCATTGTACAAAACCAAGCGCTGCGCGGACGGTTCCCCCGTCAATTCATGGCTTATCGGTGGTGATGGAACCCAGCAAGACCTGCTTGCGTGAAAATAGCGGTCTGTTGCCGAAAGGCACCATTTGACGCGCGATTTAGCGCTATTTCGGCGGCAAATAGCCGGTTGTCCCATTCTTGTACACAGCTCTGTGGATGGTGATTAGCACATTTCGCTCGACGTGGTGCTGGCATCCGAGCACACCTTACGATGCTGAGCTGAATTGTCGTCCAGCCGACATCACGCCGCCGATGCTGTTGCCGACCGAGGCGAACATGTTGCCAATGGCCGTGACGACGTGGCGGGTCGCGGCGACGACATGGTCCCTGATGTCGAGCGTTTTGGCGATGATCGAATTCGGTTCGCGCACATCGCTGCTCGCCGGCGCGACAGCATCATCTTGAACCGGCTGGGCTTCTGCGATGAGCAGCGGCGCACGCGGCGCCGCAGCGAGCACAAGGACCGGTTTGAGATGCGCACGAGGCAGCTTCGGCGCAACAGCCGAAGCGCTTTGCTGCGCCGCCGCCTGGGAAGCGATCACAGCATCGGCCAATTTGGCATCCGCCGCGGCGCGTGCATCCGCTGCGGCGCGGGCGATATCGGCATCCGCGGCGAGATCTCGGCTCCGTTCAGCCGCCACCTGAGTTTTGAGATAATCCATGATCTGGGCGTGTTCATCGCGGATCATCGCCATCATTTCGGCCGAGGCAGGCGCGGCTTGTTCCACAGCGGTTGGCGCCGACGCCGTCTGCGCGAAGTGGTACTGCGTGAACAGGAACCCGCCGATCACGCTCGCCAGCGCGGCAGGCAGAACGTCGAGCACGAATTTGCCGAAAAAGCGCGCGATCCACGGCACCTGCGGCCACGCCGCCCAATTCTGCTGCATCATTCCGATCCCGCCCGGCTGCATGGCCGCTCTCCAGTATTTCAAACGCGCGATTGAATTTCAAACACCTGTTCTGGGCACTCGCAGGCCAAGAAAAAGGAATTTTTGAGGCAATCCACCAGATTCGGGCGGCTTCCGGGGTCAGGCCGCCCGGTCGAGGCCATCGAGAAGCCAACGCCCGATCAGCTGCGACAGCCAGCCGACTGCGGCCTCGTCGAGGACGAGCCCGGTCGGGGGTTGCGCCAGCATGTCGCGATTGCGCAAGAATATGCTGCATTGGCCGATCAGCCAGATCGAGGCCACCGTCAACGTGCGGTGGTCTGCGTCGGGCAGAAATCGGCGTACGAGGTCGACCGCCAGTCCCATGAACGGCGCGGATTCCTCGCTGACCAGGCTGCGGAAGACCGCGGTCGGGCGCACCGTCTCCCAATTGAAGATCCGCATGTAGCGGCTGAATTCGTCGCGCGACATCAAAGGATGCAGCTGCCGGCTAATGAAGGCGTGGAGCGCCGCCTCGCGCGACATCGCCTTCGCCTCTGCGGCATGCGCCACCTGATCTTCGGTCATGGCGCGAAAGGCGGCGCGCAACACTTCGCGGTAAAGCCCGTCCTTGCCGTCGAAATGATAATTGATGGCCGCCTGGTTCACCCGCGCCTTGGCGACGATAGTTCGGATGCTGGTGCCGTCATAGCCGCGCTCGGCAAACAGCCGCTCGGCAGCCTTCATGATGCGCTCGCGGGTGATTTCGGATGGCCGCGTCATCGCCGGTCGGGCCTTGCCATTTTCAAACCTGTGTTTGAAAATTCCAAATAGCCGTTTGGCCTCCGCAATGCAATCGCCGCTTTGCCGCATGCCGGAACCTGGACTTTTGAGCGGCGGATGGGGTTTATGCAAGCGGTGCCGTCGCGATGTCCGCTTCTTTAATCGGCCGTTTAGGGTCAAGCGCTTTCAGGCCATCCGCCGCTGCAGTGTTCCAAATTTATCCCGGGGCGCCCCACGGCTTCGTCGCCGATTACCGGCCGAGCTATCGCAAGGAGGCGGCCGAGGATGCGTGGGCGAAGATGATCGCCTGGTTCAAGAAGTACGATGTGTTGAGCTGATCCCGACACCGCCGATCAAGCGCAGTGCTTTGCGGCACTGCGCTTTTTCATGTCTATTACGTCGATGCCGGCCTTTATCTGCGTCACCTGCGGGACCCAGTTCGCGCCTTCGGAGAAAGCGCCCGAGCGCTGCCCGATCTGCGACGACGAGCGTCAATTCGTGCCGCCGTCGGGCCAGGCTTGGACGACGCGCGACGCGCTGACGCGCAGCCACTTCAACTGCTTCCGGCAGCACGAGAAGAATCTCATCGGCATCGGCACCATGCCCATGTTTGCTATCGGGCAGCGGGCGTTGCTGCTTACTACCGACCGCGGCAATTTCCTGTGGGACTGCATTTCGCTGCTTGATGACGCCACCGTTGCGATCGTGAAGGCGTTGGGCGGCCTCAGCGGCATCGCCATCTCGCATCCACATTATTATGCCTCCATGGTCGAGTGGGCCCATGCCTTCGCCGCGCCGATTCACCTCCATGCCGGCGACCGCCAATGGGTCATGCGTCCCGACCCGGCGATAAAATTCTGGGACGGCGATACGCTCACGCTGGCCGACGGCGTCACGCTGATCCGCTGCGGCGGTCACTTCGCCGGCGGCACCGTGCTGCATTGGGCGCAAGGCGCCGCCGGCGGCGGCGCGCTCTTGTCCGGCGATATCGTGCAGGTCCTGCCGAACCGTAATTTCGTGAGCTTCATGCGCAGCTATCCGAATTTCTTTCCGCTGGCGGCCCCAGCGGTCGAGCGGATCGGCAGGCTGCTCGAACCTTACCCGTTCGAAATCATCTACGGCGCCTGGTTCGACCGCATCGTTCCCCGTGACGGCAAGGCGATCGTGCAAAACTCGGTCGCGCGCTATGTCGCCGCAATCCGCGGCGACGGCTCCGCGGAGTTAAAATAGGAGAGCCGCGATGACTCGCATCGACCAAGTCAACCGGGAAAATCTCAACGCGCGGCAGCAGCAGCTTTATGACGCCATCATGCGCACGCGGCCGCGCGGCGCGCTCAGCGGTCCGTTTTCGGTGTGGATCCACACTCCCGAAATCGCCGAACCCGCCGATGCATTGGCCAATTGTTTTCGCGTCAATCCCAAACTCGACACGCGGCTCATCGAATTGATCGTTCTGTTGATGTGCCGCAGCGCCACGGTGCAATATGCTTGGTCGGTGCACGAAAAGCTGGCGCGCCAAGCGGGCCTGACGGCGCAAACCGTCGAGGCCATACGCGCGCGCCAGCGGCCGGATTTCTCCCGCGACGACGAACGGGTGATCTACGATCTCGTGACCGAACTGCTCACGACCAAGACCGTGAGCGCTCCAACCTTCGAGCGCGCCACGGCTGCCTTCGGCCGTGATGGCGTCATCGAGGCGGTGAGCTGCGCCGGCTTCTATGGCATGATCGGATTTGTGCTCAATGCCTTCGAAGTGCCGCCGCAGCCGGGCGGCGACGTGCTGACATAGCTGGCCGCCTCAGAGCGCGGATGCTTTGGCTTTTTCCAGCGCGGCTCTGCCGCGCGGCGTCAGCGCAACCGTGCGACTGCCGTCGTTCTCGATGCGCACCAAGCCGTCAACGATCGCATCCTCCCAGGCCGAAATGTGCGGACAACTGTGCCAAGCTTCCATCGCATGGTCGCGATTGCGCGGCCGATCGGCCACCCAGGCGAGGAACTGGATCATAATCAGGCTCGGCTGTTCGGACATTCGCCGGCTCCCTCGTTCCTTTTATATAAGGCTAAACGCTCCGGGGTACAGCCTGACGAGCCGACGGAACCGAAGGCGATGAATGCGCGTTGTTTGCCGAATTTCATCGCGAGGCATTTTCATGTCCATCCTCATCAGCGTTCTGATCACGTTCGTGGTCGTCATTCTGGTGCTTTATCTCGTCAACATGCTGCCGATCGACGGTCGTGCCAAGCAGATCGTCCGCGTCGTGGTGATCATCATCGGTATAATCTCTTTGCTGCGATATTTCGCGGTCTTCTAGATCGTAGCCTAGGCCTCCTGGAACATGGTCTGTTCAAAAAACCGATTTCCACTTCTCCGGATCATGCTCTAGGATCGCCGGTGCTGTGCGCCGCATCGAAGGCTACGTCATTGTCTCCGCCGACGGCATGCTCGCCGACGCCAAAGGCGCGATGCCGGATTCGATCAAGAACGATGCCGACCAGCGATACTTCCAGGACGCGCTCGACCGTGCTGCCGTCGTGGTGCACGGCCGGCATTCCCATGAAGGCGGACCGCGCGCGGCGGGGCGAAAGCGCCTTGTTCTGACCCGTCAGATCGCCGCCATCGCGCCCGATCCGGCGCATGCGAATTCGCTGCTGTGGAACCCTCTGGGCGCCAGCCTCGAACAGGCGTTGGCGCGGCTCGGGGTTGCCGACGGCACAGTCGCCGTAATCGGCGGGCCTGAAGTGTTCAGCCAGTTTCTGCCGCTCTACGATGCGTTTCACCTTTCCCGTGTCGCCGATGTAGCAATCCCCGGCGGCCTTGCCGTCTTTACCGAGGTCGGCCCGAACGCCACGCCGGAAGATGTGCTGGCGCGACGCGGCTTTAGGCCCGGCGCGCGGCGTACACTCGATGCGGCCGCCGGCGTTTCCGTCGTGACGTGGGAACGGCAACGATGACGGCGCCGAAGCGCCTGCTATGATGTCGCCAAGAAACCGAGGGCCAAGTATTTCGCAAATATCTCGACATGACCGTACGTCCCTCCCCGACCGCGACCGGCGTAACGCGCATCGTCGCGCTCGACTACGAGATCGCGCAGGAGCAGGCGGCCGCGCTCGGCCGGCTCGGCCGCGCGCTCGAAGCAGCGCTCGCGGCGCTACGGGACTACGACCGCGGCGAACCGAAGCCGGGGACGAAGCGGGATGAGTTGGTGCAGGACGCCGGCGATGCGCTGTGGTGCTTCATAGTGCAGCGCGAGGCCTGCGGGTTGCGCGACCCGCGGCCGGTTATGCGCGACTACCGCGTCCCCGCCGAAGTGCAAAATCGTATGGGGGTGTTCGGCGGCCGGCGCCGTGCGTCCGCGCCTTGATCTCGAAGCGCAAACCGGCCTCGCCAGATTTGCCAATGAATGGCTCAATCGCGCCGTTAGCGTCTTCTTAACCGTTCCAGCCTGCACACGGTGGTTTCCGGCAAGGCTTTGTTCACCCTTCCCAATGCATTGTTACAGCCAATTCAACGGCGTGGCGGCGTCCGGAGTTTTGATGCGTAGCCTTCCCCTCCTTGACGAACTCGAGGCCGCACTTGCCTCCGGCAGCGTCAACCGCCGGATCGATATCCTTACCCGCATCACCGATCTCTTCATCAATGGCGCCCATTGCTATTCCGAGGATCAGATCGGCGTTTTCGACGATGTTATGGCGCGCCTCGTCGATACCATCGAGGCCAAGGCGCGCGCCAAGCTGGCCTACCGGCTGGCGCCGATCGCCAATGCGCCGTCGAACGTGATTCAGATGCTCGCCTTCGACGACGACATCGAAGTTGCCCGCCCGGTGCTCGTGCAGTCGATCCGGCTTGATGACCGCGCCCTGGTCAACGCCGGCAGCAAGAAGAGCCAACAGCACCTTTTCGCCATCTCGCAGCGCCCATCGTTGAGCGAGGCGGTCACCGATGTTCTGATCGAACGCGGCGACCGCGACGTGGTTCATTCGGTGGTCAAAAACAGCGGCGCGCGATTTTCCGACGCCGGCTTCCACATTTTGGTCAAGCGATCGAGCGGCGACGATGCGCTGGCGACGGACGTTGGCCTGCGCTCCGACATCCCGCGATCGCATTTTCTCATGCTCTTGGAAAAAGCTTCGAGCGCGGTGCGCGAGCGCCTGGCCGCTGAAAATCCGCAAGCTGGCGCCGCCATCGAGGGAGTTGTGGCCGAAGTGGTCAGCAGCATCCGTGCCGAGGCGCGCAACGCCTCGCCGGATTTCGCCGCCGCGCAGGCGGCCGTCGAGCGGCAGAACCGCATCCGGCGCATCGGCGAAGCCGAGATTTACCAATATGCGCGCGACCGCAAGTTCGAAGAGACCGCGATCGCGCTCTCGATCATGTGCGACACTCCGATCGATGTCGTCGAGCGGGCGCTGCTCGATCCCGGCGCCGAGATCATCCTTATTCTTGCAAAAGTGGCCGGCCTGACCGCGGCAACGACCAAGGCGGTGCTGCTGTTGCGCGCTGCCGACCGCGGCATGTCGGCGAAGGATCTCGAACAGGCGTTGACGAGCTTCCAAAAGTTGCAGCCAGATACCGCGGGACGCGTGCTCAGCTTCTTCCGCACCCGCACCAAAAAGCCGGCAGAACCGATGGTCCCGCCGGCGGTCGCCGTCAACGGTTAAGCCGATTTAGCGCTGGCTTGCCTGTCGGCCTAAGAACAGTATCCGGGCGCTACCTGCAGCCACGATCCGTCGGGATAACGGTAGTAGCAGCCGTCCCGCCACCAATAATAGCCTCCGCGCCGCTGCTGCGCTTCCGCGGCAATCACCGCGCCCGTCGTGGCGCCGATCACTGCTCCGGCAACCGCGCCGCGGCCATGGCCGACGGCGCCGCCGATGATGCCACCGAGCGCGCCGCCGACGATGGCGCCGGCGACCGGATCCTGCGCCGCCGCCGGCTGCACCGGCAGGAGTGCCGCGAGCGCCAAAAATATCACCGCCCCGATCATCCGCTTCATGTTCGTTCTCCCTTCCGCTCGGGCCACCCGGCCCGGCTTCAAAGCCTTCGTCGGCGGCACACCGAGTCTCGTTTGCAGCATAGAATATTCGCTCTCAAATGTCCGACCGAGGTGCCCCAAAATCGCGAAAGCGCGCCCGCGCAGTATGCGAAAGTGGCGTCGCATGCGACTTTCCGACACGCCATCCCGCGGCGTCAACGCGCCGCACGGGCTATCTCGCGCGCGCAAGCGCTGCGGCCGGTGAGCGCGCATTCGATATCGCGCCGCGAGCGGCTTCAATCGGCGCAACGGCGCCGTCGGCGTCTCTGCGGCACGGCATCGGGCGACGATCGTGACAAAGCGTTAAAGGTTTTCTTGCAGAATCTTCTTGACTCCGTAGTGATTGCATTTATGTGGGGAATTTGCCGCTGTTGGTCGGTTCGGTTGGACTGATCGGGCGGCTTTCGCTTTCCGTGGCGCCGGCTTGCCGGCATCTCGGGTTCTGATCTCTGGTTGGGGAGGACGGCATGAGCCAACACGCCCTCTTGCGATCGGTGAAGGGCTTGGGGATCCCAGGTACCGCCCGAAAGGAAGACAGGAAGGCCAAACTGAAAGTGGCGACTCCGGAGTCCGAGGAGGATCGCCAGCAGTTGGACTCCAAGGATCATTTCGCCACTCGTAACGGCGTCCGCTGCGCCGGCGTGCATCTGATCGTCGATTTGCACGGCGCCAAGCGTCTTGACGACATCGAACACATCGAAGCGACGTTGCGACGTTGCGTCGAGGCCGCCAGCGCGACGCTTCTGCATATTCACCTGCATCACTTCCAGCCGAGCGGAGTTTCCGGCGTGGCGGTGTTGGCCGAGAGTCACATCTCAATCCACACCTGGCCGGAAGCCGGCTATGCCGCGCTCGACGTGTTCATGTGCGGCTCGGCCGATCCGGACCTGTGCATCCCGGTGTTGCGGGAGGCCTTTTCCGCCAAGCGCGTCGGCGTCAATGAGTTGCTGCGCGGTCAAAACGCCTGATCCGATTGCCGATTTTCGATTGACAAAGCTTGAACGGCCGGGCCGAGTCCCGGCCGTTTCCGCATCGGATTTGTCCTCGCACCGGGGGGTGTCATGACGGAAAAATTGCCCGAGAAGCGCTGGATTGCCGAGACGCTGTTCGACGATCTCGGCTTCCGCATGAGCTACCAAGTCGACAAAGTGCTCTATGAATTGCAGACCGAGCACCAGCATCTGGTGCTGTTCGAGCAGCCGTTCTTCGGCAAAATGCTGATGCTCGACGGCGCGACCCAGATCTCCAAGCGCGACGAATTCATCTATCAGGAGATGATGTCGCATGTACCGCTGTTTGCTCACGCCAATGCACGCGACGTCCTCATCGTCGGCGGCGGCGACTGCGGCATCGCCGAAGAAGTGCTCAAGCATAAGACTGTCAGGCGGCTCACCCAGGTCGAGATCGATGCCAAGGTGGTCGAGTTCGCCAGGGAGCATTTCCCCGAATTCACCGGACCGGTCTTCGCCGACCAGCGCTTCGAATCCGTGATCGACGACGGCGCGATATATGTCGTCAAGACCGACCGCCGTTTCGACATCATCATCGTCAATTCCACCGATCCGCAGGGGCCGGGAAAAATCCTGTTCGGCGAAAAGTTCTATTCAGGCTGCAAGCGCTGTTTGAACAGGGGCGGCGTGCTCATAACGCAGAATGGCGTCCCGTTTTTCCAGAAGAACGAATTGACCGCGACAATGACGAAATTCCGGCGGCTGTTCGCCGATGCCACCTGTTATGTCGCAGCAATTCCGGTCTATGTCGGCGGCCATATGGCGATGGGCTTTGCCACCGATGACAAGCGCTTGCGGCGGCACTCGGTGCAAACGATCGCGCAACGCTATCGCAGGGCCGGCAGTTTCAAAACCAAGTATTGGTCGCCGGAGATCCACGTCGCCGCCTTTGCTCAGCCGCGCTTCATCGCCGAACTTGTGGCGCGAGCCAAACCGGGCAAGAAGTAGCCGCGCTAGGCTGCCAAAGTCGAATGCGAAGGCCTCGAGTCAGGGCTATGGCGGTAAAATGCCGGCGCTAATACAATTGTGAATGGCGCAAGTGACGGCCAGTCATTAAGCTCGGCCGGAGAATGCGCGTTGTGGGAGGATATTGCCATGAAGCTCTACATGCATCCAGTGTCGATGACGAGCCGGCCGGTACGGCTGTTCATCGCCGAGAACAAGATTCCCGTCGATGAGGTCACCGTCGACCTGTTCACTGGCGAGCAATACAAGCCGCCCTATGCGGAATTAAATCCAAACAGTCTCGTGCCGATGATCGAGGACGGCGACCTGCGGCTCACCGAAAGCTCGGCGATTCTCAAATATCTCGCCGACAAGATCGGCTCCCCCGCTTATCCGAAGGACCTCAAGCAGCGCGCCAAGGTCAACGAAATCATGGACTGGCTCAACACCAATTTCTATCGTGAGTGGGCCTACAATCTCGCCTATCCGCAGCTGTTTCCGCATCTGAAGCGACGCAGCGACGAAGCGCAGGCAGCCACTCTCGAGTTTGGCCAGCAGAACGCCAAGCGCTGGCTGCAAATTCTTAACGACCACTGGATCGGCCCGAACAAGAAATATCTGTGCGGAGATCAGATCACGATCGCGGATTATTTCGGTGCCGCGCTGGTCACGCTCGGCGAGGTCATTCGCTGCGACTTCTCGGCCTATCCGAATGTCGAACGCTGGCTCAACAACGTGAAGAAACTGCCGACCTGGCCCAAGGTGAACGAGGTGTTCTACGGCCTGGTCAACTCGGTGAAAGGCCAGCAGTTCCACGCTATCTGAGGCAGCCGTCATGAGTTTTTTCCCCGGCAAGGACCCCGCCCCGGGCGACGCACGCGCAAGCGACGCCGTCGAACAGTTGATCGTGCCGCGCACAGTCGATCTCGGCGGCTTTCAAGTGCATCGCGCGCTGCCGTCGGCGCGCTCGCGTATGGTCGGACCGTTCATTTTCTTCGATCATTTCGGGCCGGCGGTGTTTAAGGCCGGCGACGGCGTCGACGTGCGGCCGCACCCGCATATCGGGCTAGCGACCGTCACCTATTTGTTCGACGGCGAGATCGTGCATCGCGACAGCCTCGGCAGTGCGATGCCGATCCGGCCGGGCGCGGTCAATTGGATGACGGCCGGGCGCGGCATCGTGCATTCCGAGCGCACCGCGCCCGACCACCGCGACGGCGGCGACCCGCTGCATGGCCTGCAATTATGGGTCGCGCTCCCGGTCAAGGACGAAGAGGTCGCACCGGCCTTCGCCCATACTGCGGCGACCGACATTCCCGAACTCCGCGAGAACGGTCTCACGCTGCGCGTCGTCGCCGGAGCGATGCACGGGCAACGCTCGCCGGTCGCGACGAATTGGGACACTCTGTTCGCCGAAGCGCATCTCAAAGCCGGCACGATCTTGCCGCTCGACGCCGAGCATGAGGAGCGTGCGCTTTATGTCATTGCCGGCGAGATCGAGATTGCCGGCGACCGCCACGGGCCGGAACGGCTCCTGATCCTCAAGCCCGGCGAACGTATCGACGTGAAGGCTGTAACCGACGCGCATGTCATCGTGGTCGGCGGCGCCACCATGGATGGGCCGCGCCATATCTGGTGGAACTTCGTCTCCTCGCGCAAGGACCGCATCGAGTCAGCCAAGGCCGATTGGAAAGCCGGCCGTTTTGCGCTCGTCCCCGGCGACACCGCGGAGTTCATCCCGCTGCCGGAGTCGTAAAGACGCCCGGCGCGCTTAAGCGCCAATCGCCGCCTTGATCCGCGCGCGGGTGATCGGCAGATCGCGAAAGCGTTTGCCCGTTGCACTGGCGATTGCATTCGCTATCGCCGCCGCGGCCGGGCCCTGGCCGGCCTCGCCGCTGCCCAGAAACGGCATGCCCGGACGATTAATCAGGTGGATTTCCATGGCGTCGGGCACTGCAGAAAAGCGGAGGATCGGATAGGTCGCCCAATCGATACTGGTGATGCGACTTTGGTCGAAGGTCACGCTTTCATAAAGCGTCCAACTCATGGATTGCAGAATAGCGCCCTCGATCTGGTTGGCGATGCCGTCGGGATTGACGGCCTGGCCACTGTCGACGGCGGCGACGGCGCGCAGCATCCGCGCCCGGCCGGTGTCGCCGTCGACTTCCACCTCACAGGCGATGGCGCAGTAAGCGGCTAAATTCTTGTAGCGCGCAAAGGCGAACCCTTGGCCGCGTCCGGTCTGCCCGGCGCGCGGATTGTTGGTCCAACCGAAGCGTTCGGCGGCGGTCGAGACCACTTCTCGGGCGCGCGGATCATCGAGATGTTTCAGGCGGAACGCCACGGGGTCGGCGTGGGCGGCCACGGCGAGCTCGTCCATAAAACTTTCGATCGCGAAAACATTCATATAGCCGCCGAGCGCGCGCAAAGCGGAAACGCGCACCGGCATGTCGGGCAGGAAGTGATAGATCACCCGCATGTGGGGAATTTTGTAAAGCGGAATGGAATTACGATCGCCGCCGCCCTCCGGCATCGGGATCGGCTTGGGCGCCGGTTCGGCAAACGGCTCGGCGAGGTAGCGCGCGGCGAGAAGCGAGCCGGCCGGTCCGGGCCGCGTCGAGTGGGTATTGCTCCAGACGCCGTAATCCCAACTTGCGACTTGACCCGCAGCGTCCAGCGCCGCGGTCACTTTGACGGCCATCGCCGGACCGTAGGGCTCCCAGGCGTGCTCCTGCTCGCGGGTCCACTGCACGCGCACCGGCCGGCCGGGCATCGCGCGTGCCAGCAGTGCGGCGTCGGCCGCAACATCGTCGGCGCCGTTGTGGCCGTAACAACCCGCGCCCTCGCTGCGGATGCAGCGGACCTTGCCCTTCGGCATGTGCAGCATTTCGGCAATCGCGTCGCGATCCGGAAAAACGCCCTGGCTATGGGTCCAGACCGTCAGCGCATCGTGGTCGAATTGCGCCACCGCACAGGACGGGCCGATCGAACCGTGGGACAGGTACGGGCGCGTGTAAGTGGCCGAAAACGATTGCGTCGCAAAGGCGCTGGATTGTTGGTCAAGTACGGTGATGTCCTGCGCCGGCAGGCTCGTCAGAAATGCAGGCAATGCGGATTGATCCGGCAGCTTCGCGGTTTCCCGCCAGCGCGCCGCGGCTGCGAGCGCGCGCATCGCCTCGATCGCCTGAAATTCCCGTCGGGCGATCACGGCAAGGAAACTGCCGTCGCGGACGACCTTCAACACGCCCGGCATTTTCTGCACGCCGGCATCGTCGACGCTCACAAGCTGTGCGTCATAACTCGGCGGCCGGACGATACGAGCATGGACCATACCGTCGGGACGCAAATCCTGCACGAAGGCGGCGCCTCCGGTCATTTTTGCGGGAATGTCGACGCGTGGAATGCGCCGGTTCATGATTTTGAACTGGCTCGGATGCTTTAGCGGCGAGTCCGGCGCCGCCTCGACGTGCAGCAGTTGCGCCGAAACGAGCTCGCCATAACCGAAGCGGCGGCCGTCGGGAGCGAGGACGGCGGCGTGTTGCGTCTTCATTTGATCGGCCGGCATCCCGGCGCGCTTCGCCGCCTCGGCGATGAGAAGCTGCCGCACCTGCGCGGCGGCATTCATGATGGCGGTGCCGGAGTCCTGCATCGAATGGCTGCCGGCGGTGTAGCCCTCATTCGGGGTCAGCGCGGTGTCTGCGGTTTGCAGCTTGATCTGATCAAAATCCGCATCGAGCTGTTCGGCGGCAATTTGCATCAGCGCCGTGCTGATGCCCTGACCGAGCTCGGCTTTGCCGGTAAAAACAGTGATGCCGCCGTCCGCGTCGATGCGAATCCAGGAATCGAGCAACGGCGTTTTGTTGAGGCTGCCGGGCAATGCAGGCGCGGGCGACGCGGCCGAGAGCGGCGGAGCATTCTGCTGCGCGAGCAATCGGTCGGTGGAGGAAAAGCCGAAGATGAGCGCGCCCGATCCGACCAGCACCGCACGGCGTGAGACGACGACCGCGTCGATCATTTGCCGCCTCCCGCGCTCGCCGACATCAACATCGCTTGGACGCGACGGATCGCGCGCAAGATTCGCATATGCGTGCCGCAACGGCACAGGTGAGGTTCAAGCGTAGCGCGGATTTCCGCCTCGCTGGCGCGCGGATTTTTCTGCAACAGTGCATGCGCCCGCATGATGATTCCCGGTATGCAGTAGCCGCACTGCGCCGCTTGGCCCTCGATAAAAGCGCGCTGGATGGGCGCGGGATCCTCGATCGTGCCGAGACCTTCCAGCGTGGTAACTTTCTTGTCGGCCAACAACGCGACCGACGTCACGCATGAGAATACCGGCTCGCCATCCACCAGCACCGTGCAGGCACCGCACTGACCGAGGCCGCAGCCGAATTTCGCCGCGTTAAGTCGCAAATCCTCGCGCAGCACATAGAGCAGCGGCGAGCGCGGATCGACATCGATGTCGTGCTGAGCGTTATTAACGTTGAGTCTCATTGTTCGTCCGTTGTGCTGTTCCGGGCGGCGCCGGCGCATCTGCCAGCACGTGACTGGCCGTAGCGACTCGCTGGCGGCTGCGCGCGTCGTGAATCCTCCCGGCGATAGCGGTCCACTGGCCTTTGTCGGAGAAGCGCGCACGCAGATAGCGCGCCAACGCCGCGACTTGCGCGTCGTTCATGGCGGCGGCGAAGCCCGGCATGATCGGAGCGCGCTCGGCCCCGGCGGCCGGCAAACCGTAGAGCACGATATTGACCAGATTGCCGGCACTCGGGCCGCTGATTGTACTGGAAAGCGCGAGATCGATGCCGCCATACGGCAGTGCACGCGGCCCTTCATGACAACCGGCGCAGGCGCCGGCATAGATGACGGCGCCTTCATCATTCTCGGTGTCGACAGCGCGCAACGTATTGGTTTGGCTGTCGGCACTGGCGTCTGTATGGCTCTTGCCGCGCGCGTCCTGCAGCTCGACTTGCTGCACCACCTGATCGTTTTCTGGGGCGGCATGGTTCATGTGCTCGGCCACGTAGATCGCGATGGCGCGGACATCCTCGGCGGAGGCGGAACGAACGTCGTCGGTAACCTCGGCCATCGGGCCACGCGCTACGCCGTGGTTCTTGTCGAAGCCGTGGCGCAAAAAATGACCTAGCGCCTCGGCGTTCCAGGGCACCGGCGCCGGCGAGGCAGCATTGAGCGCATAGGCGGTCCAACCGTCTACCACGCTGCCGGCGAATTTTTTATCCGGGTTTTCCGCGCCCAAGGCATTACGCGGCGTATGACAGGCGCCGCAATGGCCTAGACCCTCAGCGAGATAGGCGCCGCGATTCCACGACGCATCATGCGCGGCGTCAGCTCGGTAAGGGCCCGGATGCAGAAACAAAAGATTCCAGCCGAACATCACAAGCCGAATGTCGAATGGAAACGACAGCTTGTCGGCGGGCGCATGCGCGCGGATCGGCTGACGCGTCATCAGAAAGGCATAGAGTGCCCTGTCATCGTCATCGGACACGAGCGTGAAATGATCGTAAGGAAATGCCGGATAAAGGTAGACGCCGTCGCGCCGCACGCCCAGGCGCATCGCGCGCCGGAAAGCCGCCTCCGACCAATTGCCGATTCCGGTCTCGGCATCCGGCGTAACGTTGGTGGAATAGATCGCACCGAACGGCGTCGGAACCGCACGGCCGCCGGCGAATTCGCGACCGCCCGGCGCGGTATGACAGGCGTCGCAATTGCCGATCGCCGCAAGTTCAGCGCCCAGCTTCACCAATCCCGGATCGAAGCTTGTTGCGGGCGGCCGTACAATAGGAGCGATTGCCGGTTGCCACGCTATGATCGCAAGGCCACCGGCTGCCAGCGCCAGAAAGCAGCAAAAAGCGACCGCAAACCCTAAAAGCCTTTTGGCTCGCATGTTCGGCCCAATCGGGGTCGGACCCGGCATTTTTGGAAACTCGGTCCCAGCCTTCCTGCAACGGTTCGGGAATAGCGAAGTTCCGTCGGCAACCGTGCGCGATAAGTTAATGAGAACGATCGATGAGAGGAGAAGTTCGATGGTCCGCTTCGTTCATGCTCAAGCAGCTTGCCTGTTGTTCGGAGGGATTTGCTCATTGCTGGCGATGGCCGCGCCCGTGCAGGCCGAATCCAACCTTGCGCGCGCCTATCGGATCATCGCCGCCAAAAACTTCGTCGATCTCACCCACTCTTTCGGCCCGGACACGCCGGTGTGGGCCGGCTTTGGCCAAGCCAAATTCTCGCCGGCCAGCGATCCCAAGACCGGCGAAGCCTATACTATTCCCAAAGACGAATTCCGCGCCACCTATTACCAGATGGTCGGGCAATACGGCACGCATGTCGATCCGCCGGCGCATTTTGCGGAAAGCGGCGTCACCATGGATAAGATTCCTCTCAAAGAGATGATCTTGCGACTGGTCGTGCTCGACGATACGCCCTACCTCGACAAAGATCCGAACCACGCCTTCTCGGTCGCCGATCTCAAAGCCTGGGAACGCGTGCACGGCCGGGTGCCGAAGGGCGCATTCGCTGCGCTGCGCACCGACATGTACAAGGATTGGGATACCAATCCCGACCGCTTCAAGCGCCAGCCGTTTCCAGCATGGTCGTTCGAAACGATCAAATATTTATACGAAAAGCGCGGCGTGACGGCGACCGGCCACGAATCGATGGATACCGACACGACCGAGAAGATGGATTCGGAAACCTGGCTATTGCAGCACGGTCATTATCAGATCGAGGTCATGGCCAATCTCGACAAGGTGCCGGAAACCGGCGCGCTCATCGTCGTGACCTGGCCAAAAGTAAAAGACGGGCTCGGCTTTCCGGCACGCGCTCTCGCGATTTTGCCGTGAACGCAGCTCGTCCTCGTCGCGACCCATCCAAGGACGGGAGGGGAATTCAAAGGGCAAATGATGTTCGATTTACGCGCTCGGAAAGACGGTGCGGCTTTCGCATTGGCGCTGTGCGTTTTGACGTCGCAAATCTTTACGTCGCCGGTCTTGGTGCCGAATGCCGCGGCGGCAGCGTCGCAAATCGCCATCGAGAAAAAATATGTCGAGATTTCCGTCGTCGTCGATCCGGCGCTCAAGCCGTTCGCCGGGTTATTTGCCGACTGCCTCGCTGAAGGCAAAGCTTGGGCGGCTAAAATGCACAGCACTGCCGCCGCGAACTGGCGCGCTGATCCCAAATCGTTCCGTGGGTTGCAGTGGAGCTATGACCGGGACTACGCCTTGCGCTCGGTGGTCGGGCGCTATGTGAGCGTCGTGCGAAACGACGGCACGTTCGAAGGCGGCGCGCATCCGAACCAGGAAATCGACACCATCTTGTGGGAAAATGTCGCGGAAAAGCGTATCAGTATCCGCCCGTTCTTCGCCGAGACGACCGATAACGGTCCGACCATGACCGCGCTGGCGCGGCTTGCCCGCCTCGCGGTCGCGGCCGCCAAACTCGCCAACGGCATCACCGGTTATGGCGACGACGATACGCCTGCGTCGAAGATGACGCCGGAAGAGGAGCTGCGGAATGACAATTTTATCAATGACGGGATCAAACCGGTTCTCCTCGAACTCGGTCCCGTCACACTCGCTCCGTCGACCGAACGCGGCAAGAGCGCCGGTTTGACATTCCATTATTCGCCGTACGGCGTGGGTCCCTATGTGGAGGGTCCTTACACCGTGTTTGTCCCGTGGGTCGCGTTCCGACAATACCTGTCGCCCGAAGGGGCGGCGATCTTCGGCGGCACGCGACCGAAAAGCGATGAGGAAAAATTGTGACAACTCCCCCTCCCCGACCCAAGAGGGAGTTGTCGGCCGATCAATCAGGCGGCGTGGCGCTGCGCCTTCATCCAAGCTTCGATCTCGCGCTCGGCCTCGGCTTTGGCAAAACCGTAACGCGCCTGCAGCCGGCCGACGAGTTCGGAGCGGCGACCGCCGATGCGGGTGACATCCTCGTCGGTGAGCTTGGCCCAATTGTTGCGAACCTTGCCCTTGAATTGCATCCAATTGACTTGAATTTGATCCCAGTTCATCGGTTGTCTCCCTTTTGGAGGCTGGGCAAACGACGCTCGCCGCGTCGTTCTGGAGCACCTCATGTCAGCGCTTGGATGCGGCCTGAATTCGGCGACGGCAGGGTCTTTCCAAGGTCAATCTTGGCGTTCCGCGGGCGGATTCGATTTGTCAATTCAGAATGCTGCTATTCCATCGCCGCCAATAATCTTCGCGTCGGTGTGGTTGCAATTCGCTAAATCACGATGCCAAAACACGCCAGGCATCATGACCAATCGTCAGCTCCGGCGCGCCCGTGCGCCAGAAATTCTGGCATTGATCGGCATCCTGTTGCTCGCCGGCTGCATCAATTCGGCAAAGCCGCTATTGACCGATGCGCAGCCCCTCCTCGGCGAACGGCCCCGCTTTGAAATCTACGTGCTGCGCGATGGCGCGGCGCGCGAGCCCAATACCGAAGCTTTCGCTTGGCGAAACGGTCGCTACACGCCGGTCCGCGGCACCACGAGCGACGTTCACGATTTCACGCTGCACAGCTTCGAGGGCGACGATTTGATCGTGCAGAGCCTCCGACGCGGCCATCCGGCCGAATACGGCATTGCGCGGAAACTTGCCGACGGCACCTACCTGCTTTTTGCCGTCGACGAAAACGACGCCGAAGCGGCCACGCGCGATAAATATTGCGGCCAAGAACCGGACGCCGCTTGCCGCGTGGCGACGCGCGACGCCGTACTGGCGTTTGCGCACGCGAGCGCCGCCAAGCCGCATGCGACAGGCGGACTCGCGGTGCTTCTCGCAAGTCATTAGCTTGACGGACCAAGCCCTCTCGCCGATGACACAATATGCCTTCGCCTTCCTTGCCTCCTGATGCCCAACGGCTGGCGCGCGACGTGCGCGGCGGCGATCGCACCGTGCTGTCGCGCGCCATCACACTGGTCGAGAGTAAGCGCCCCGACCACCGCCACGCTGCCGCCGCACTGATTCAGGCGCTGCTGCGGGACACCGGCAAGGCGGTGCGCGTCGGCATCACCGGCGCGCCGGGCGTCGGCAAATCCACCCTGATCGATGCGCTCGGCAGCCGGCTCACCGCCCAGGGCCGCAAAGTGGCGGTGCTGGCGGTCGATCCGTCGTCGCGGCGCACCGGCGGATCGATCCTCGCCGACAAAACGCGGATGGCGCATCTTGCCAACGACGCCAACGCCTTCATCCGGCCCTCGCCCTCCTCGGGCAAGCTCGGCGGCGTCGCGGCGAAGACCCGCGAGACCATGTTGCTCTGCGAGGCGGCCGGTTACGGCGTGGTGCTGGTCGAAACCGTCGGCGTAGGGCAGTCCGAGATTGCTGTCGCCGACATGACCGATTTCTTCCTGGTGCTGGCGCTCCCTGGCGCCGGGGACGAATTGCAGGCGCTGAAAAAGGGGGTCGTCGAACTTGCCGATATGATCGCGGTCAGCAAGGCCGACGGCGACAATCTGCCCCGCGCCAAGCTCGCCGCGTCGCAATACGGCGCCGCGCTGCACATCCTATCGCCGCGCTCGCCGAATTGGTCGCCGCCGGTCGTGACCTGCTCGGCGCTCACTGGCGACGGTATCGAGGCGCTATGGCAATGCATTCTCGATCATCGCCAGCGGCTGATCGCGTCCGGCGAGCTTGCGGCGCGCCGCGGCGAGCAGCAGGTGAAATGGATGTGGACCATGCTGGAGGAACGTGTGTTCGCGCCATTACGAAGCGATCGCGCGCTGAAAGCCGCCTTGCCGCGGATCGAGGCCGATGTCGCCGCCGGCCGCTTGGCGCCGGGAACGGCGGTCGAGGAAATTGCCGACATGCTCGGCCTGTAACGACATGCGCATCGTCATTGCCGGCTTCGGTCCATTTCCTGGGGCGCCGTTTAATCCGAGCGCGTTGTTGGTCAAGGCGCTTACCCGGCGGCGGCGACCCATTCTGGCCGGCATCACACGCGTCACACACGTCTTTGCCACCGCTTATGCGGCGGTCGACCGCGATCTGCCCCAACTGTTCGCGGCACAGCCCGACATCGTGCTGATATTCAGTCTCGCTGGGCGCCGCCGCCGGCTTTGCATCGAGACGCGCGCCCGCAACGCCGTTTCGGTTTTATTTCCCGATGCCGGTGGACATCGGCCAAAGTCCGGCGTCATCGCGACGCGCGAGCCGCCATCACGCGCCGGCAACGCGCCGTTCGCGCGCCTTCTTGGAGCGGTCCGCCAAAGCGCGTTTCCGGCGCGCCTATCGCACGATGCCGGACGCTACCTTTGCAACTATGCCTATTGGCAGGCCTTGCATCACATACACGGTAACCGGCCGCTGGTTGTCTTCGTTCACATCCCTCCGATCAGGCTCGCGCCGCAGCGGCGGTCCGGCGGGCGCCATTTGCCGACGCTTGCCCGCCTCATCACCGCCGCCGAGGCGCTCTTGATCGCGCTTATCGCCGCAAACCGCCGTTAACCGTCACCGCGAAAACGGCAGGCTGTATCCCACCGAAACAGGGTCCTGGCACATCATTTGATGCAATGGAGAATGCCGCACAAGGAACCGCTCATGACTATGAACCGCCGCCGCCTGTTTGCGGCATTTGCCGGCCTCTCGGCCGGGGTCGCGACGCCCGCGCTGGCGCGCGAAACGTTACGCAACAATTCTTGGCAACGCGATTCTTGGCAACGCGATTCTTGGCAACGCGAAGCGATGCCGCGCGCCGAGATCGATGCCGTATCGCTCGGCGTTCGTGCGAATGACGAGGCCGATCAATCGATGATCTTGCAGCGCGCCATCGCGCGCGCCGCGGCGGCCGGCGCGGTCTTACGTTTGCCGGCGGGAAATTATCGGGCGGGCGGATTACAATTACCGCCCTATGCCGCCATCGCCGGCGTCGCGGGTACGACGCGGATCGTCATGGCCGGCGGCCCGTCCATGCTCGCCTCGACCGGCAGCGACCATGTCAGCCTCAGCGGCCTTATGCTTGACGGCGGCAATCTGCCGCTGCCCGACGGCCGCGGCCTGGTGCATCTGACGCAAGGCCGTGCGGTGCGCATTACCGATTGCGAGATCACCGGCGCCGGCGGGGACGGCATCAAGCTTCAATCGATCGCCGGTGAGGTGACGCGCAATACCGTCGATGCCGCCAACTTTGCGATTTTCTCCAACGACGCTGCCGGGCTGAGAGTTTCCGGCAATACCGTGCGCGGCGCTGGCAATGGCGGCATTTTGGTTTGGCGAGGCACCCCCGGCGACGACGGCACGCTGATCGTCGATAACCGCATCGAAAATATCAGCAACAAGCTGGGCGGCTCCGGACAATGGGGCAACGGCATCAACGTTTTCCGCGCCGATAATGTCATTGTCCGAGGAAACCGCATCCGCAATGCGGCGTTCTCGGCAGTGCGCGGCAACAGCGCCTCGAACCTGCAGATCGTCGGCAATACCTGCACCGGCCTTGGCGAGACCGCGTTATTCGCCGAATTCGGCTTCCAGGGCGCGGTCATCGCCAACAACATCGTCGACGGCGCGGTGACCGGCGTGAGTGTGACGAATTTCGACCAGGGCGGCCGGCTCGTTATCGTGCAGGGCAACCTCGTTCGCAATCTCCATGCCGACCGCCCCGCCAGCATGAATCCGGCCCCCGGCGGCGCGCTCGGCATCGGCGTTGAAGCCGATGCGGTGGTGAGCGGCAACGTCGTCGAGAACATACTCGGGGTAGGCATCAGCGCCGGCTACGGGCCCTATCTGCGCGACGTCGCGATCACCGCCAACGTGGTGCGCGGCGCCGATTACGGCATCACCATTTCCGTCGTGCCGGGAGCCGGCGCGGTGGTGATCGCCAACAATCTCATCGCCGACGTTCGGCTCGGCGCCATCGTCGGCATGGAATGGAATAAGCCGGTAACCGATGATCTCAGCAAGTCTGGCGCCGAACGCTACGCGCAATTGTCGATCGATGGCAACCGCGTGCGGTGACGCCGGGCGCCGACCGAATAATCTTCTCGCCACGTGCTGCCTAAGCGATTGGCTCAGTCACGCGCAGCGCGCCGACCTCAAAGCCATTCCAGTTGCGCAACACGGGCCTCACGAAGGGCGCCAGCGCGGTGCGCTCGGCGGCGTCGGCCGGCAGAAAACGGGCGATCATCGCCGCCATGATCGCTTGCGCGGCACGGCTGGCGCCGTCCTCGCATTTGAGCGCGATGCCGAGACCTTGTTGCGGCAACGCGCCGCAATAGACGCCCTCGGCACCGGTTTTCACGAACACCCGTGCACCGAATAGTTGCATGATCTCAGTGCAGAACCGGCCGGTGCCGGCAACGTACCATGGCTGACGAGCGCATGCCTGGCGCAGCCGCGACGCGGCGCGCGCGCGCTCCGGAGCAAGACCGCGGCCGGTGCCGAATTTGGCGAACCCATAAGCAAGCTTTTCCAACGGCACCGCCCAAGTCGGCACCGAGCAGCCGTCGATGGCGCAGACCTCCTGGCTCAGGACCGCGCCGGTGAAATCCTCAAGCACGGCGCGCACCTGCAGCTGCACCGGGTGCTCGGGTCGAAAATACTCTTCATGGTCAACGCCGATCGCGCAGGCGAGGCAGAGGAAGCCCGCGTGCTTGCCGGAGCAATTGTTGTGCAGCGGCGACGGCGCGCCGGCACACGCCGCGGCGGCCGCGGCGGCTTGCGAGATCGGGTAATGCGCGCCGCAACGCAGCGCCGACGGCGAAAGACCCGCTTTCGCCAACATGCGCTCGACGCCGGCGACATGCGCCGCCTCGCCGCTGTGCGAGGCGCAGGCGAGCGCCAGTTCCTCGTCGCTGAGGCCATAACGCTCGGCCGTGCCCTGCTCAACGAGCGGCAAAGCCTGCAAGGCCTTGATCGCCGAACGGGGAAACACCGGCACCGCCACGTCGCCGACGGCGAAGATGGTCTTGCCCTCGGCGTCGATGACAGCGACCGCGCCGCGATGGCGGCTCTCGACCAGAGCGCCGCGCAGGACTTCGACGAGAATCGGGTTAGTCATCTTCGGTTCGCGAGTATAAGTTTGCATCTGACGTTATTCGCTCTTGTGGGCGTAGGCCATGCGTCGGCTCACCATCGTCGTTCCGGTGCTCAATGAGGCGGCAATCATTGTTGCCGCGCTCAAAGCGCTTGCGCCGCTTCGCGCCCGCGGCGCCGAGATCGCCGTCGTCGACGGCGGCTCCAGCGACGGCACGCCCGATCTGGCGCGTCCGCTCGCCGACCGGGTCATCGCCGCCCCGCGCGGACGCGGCGCGACGATGAATGCCGGTGCCGCGCAGGGCGACGGCGATGCATTCGTTTTTCTGCACGCCGACACGATGCTGCCGCAGGATGCCGATCGGCTGATCGCGAGCGCGCTTAAGCGTCGCGCGTGGGGCCGCTTCGATCTGCGCATTGCCGGACGCCATCCGCTTTTGGCGATCGTCGCCCGCATGATCAATTGGCGCTCGCGGGTGACCGGGATTGCCACCGGCGACCAAGCCATCTTCGTCGCGCGCGAGGCATTTTTTTCAGTTGGCGGATTTCCCGACCTGCCGCTGATGGAAGACATTGCGATTTCAAGACGGCTCAAGTGCCTGTGCCGGCCGTTTTGCGTCTCAACGCCGGTCGTTACGTCGGGCCGGCGCTGGGAGCACCACGGCGTCCTGCGCACCATCGTGCTGATGTGGCGGCTGCGATTAGCCTATTATTTCGGCGCCGAGCCGGCCCGTCTCGCGCGGCATTACGAGCCGGTGCCACCGTCACCCGCGCAGAGCCGCGCCGGGCCATAGCTTCGGCGCCGTCCGCGCGTACTGGGGCGGCCGCGGCACCTCGGTACCCAGCGTCTGCGCCGCATGCCAAGCCCAATGTGGGTCGTCGAGAAACGCGCGCGCCATTGCCACCATGTCCGCCTTGCCGTTGGCGACAATTTCTTCAGCCTGTTTCGCGCCCACGATCATGCCGACCGCGCGCACAGCGATGCCGCATTCGCGGCGCACCCGTTCCGCAATTGGAACATTGAAACCGGGGTCGCTGGGCCAGCGGCTGTCGGGCGTGATATTGGCCGATGAAATGTCGACATAGTCGAGGCCGGCCGCTTGCAGCGCCTTGCCCATCGCGACTGCGTCGTCGGCGGTAAGCCCGCCCTCGACCCAGTCGGTGCCGGTGATCCGCGCGCCGAGCGGGATCGTACGCGGCACCGCGGCGCGGACCGAACGCACCACTTCGAGCGGGAACTTCATCCGGCCTTCGAACGAACCGCCGTAGGCGTCGTTGCGCTTGTTCGCGAGCGGCGAAACAAAACTGTGCAGCAAATAACCGTGCGCGAAATGCAATTCCACCGCGTCGAAACCGACCCGCAGCGCGCGCTTAGCGGCATCGGTGAAGGACGCGGTGACATGCGCCATGTCATCCTCGGTCATGGCGCGCGGGGTATGCCAGCCCGGACCGAACGGCAGCGCCGAGGGTCCGATGGTCGGCCAGGCGTCTTCCGCGTCCGATAGCGCCTTGGCGCCCTCCCACGGGCGTTGCGAAGACGCCTTGCGTCCGGCATGCGCGAGTTGAATGGCGAGTTTCGCGCTGCCGATGCGATGGCAGTGATAAACGATGCGCTCAAGCGCCGCCTCGCAGGCGTCGGAATAGAGACCGAGGCAGCCATGGGTGATGCGGCCGCGCCGCTCGACATGGGTGGCCTCTACCACCAAGAGCCCGGCGCCGGAATTCGAAAGCATGCCGAGATGGGTCATGTGCCAATCGTTGCCGACGCCATCGTCGGCGCTGTATTGGCACATGGGCGCAACGACGATGCGGTTCGGCAAAGTCAGTTCGGCAAGTTTGATCGGTGAGAACAAAGGGCTCGGCATCGATGCTCACATATTGCTTGAGGAATAGGGATTGCAGGGGGTGAAGGCGAGCGCATGACCGCGTTACCGACGCTCGCTGTCGGTAGTTTGGGGCTGTGGATAACCCGTCTGGCGCGCGGAATCTAGCCGGGCCAGGACGACGGCGGCAGTCCAGCTGAGGGCATCGCTGGTGGCGCTATGCCATCATTGGCCGCCGCCAATTCCTCATCCTCGAGCGGCAGCCCGGCGAGAGCCGCCCACTGCTCGCGCACGCGCAAGACTTTGCGCATTTCGTCGAGAAACTCGCCTTCCGTGTAATAGTGCCGCCAGCGCCCGGTATCGCACAGATCGAGAAGATTTTCCTGCCGACGCACGATCAGTGCGAGCCATCGGCGCGCGATACTGTCGTACCGACCGGATTGCGGTTCCGACATGAAAAAGCAGCCAGAAGCGCCGCGAAATCGGCGCTTGCGGATAAACGACCTGTGTTTGTTGATTCGGGCAACTGAAATGAATGTGGCGACAACACGGACTATTTGTTGACTTTTAGATTGTTGATAACAACGTGGAAAATTGATTCGGCCTATAGCTTCACGCGCAGCCAGTTGGCGAACTCGCCAACGATGCCGCGCCGGAAGGTCAGCACGCAGGCGACAAAGATAGCGCCCTGGATCACCAGCACCCATTGGCCGAGCGACGCCAGATAATTCTCCATCGCGACGATGATGAAGGCGCCGGCCACCGGGCCGAAGACGGTGCCGAGACCGCCGACCAGCGTCATCAATATGACCTCGCCGGACATGGTCCAATGCACGTCGGTCAGCGAGGCGAGCTGAAAAACGATCGACTTCAGCGATCCGGCCAGCCCGGCCAAGGCGGCCGACAGGACGAAGGCGACGAGCTTATAGCGATCGGTGCGATAACCGAGCGAAATGGCGCGTTGCTCGTTCTCGCGGATCGCCTTGAGCACTTCGCCGAACGGCGAATTGATGGTCCGATAGATCAGAAAAAACGCGGCGAGAACCACGACGAGCACGAATGCATACATCGTCATTTCGTTATTGAGATCGAACATGCCGAACAATCGCCCGCGTGGCACGTCTTGAATGCCGTCCTCGCCGCCGGTGAGTTTCACCCGCAGCGCGACCAGATACATCATCTGCGCAAGCGCCAAGGTGATCATGGCGAAATAAATGCCCTGGCGGCGAATGGCAACAACACCGCAAAGCAAGCCGAGCACGGCACTCGTCGCCGTGCCGATGCCGATCGCAAGCTCGGGCTGCAGACCCCACACCTTGGCGGCATGGGCCGCAAGGTAGCTTGCCCAGCCGAAGAACAGCGCATGGCCGAACGAGACCAGCCCAACATAACCGATCAGAAGGTTGAAGGCACAGGCGAACAGCGCGAAGCACAGCGCTTTCATCAGAAAGACCGGGTAAAGCACGAACGGCGCCACGATCAGACATGCCAACAATGCGGCAGCGGCGACGGCGAGGCTTAGGTCCGTGTCGCGATGGAGTTTTATCGCCGTAATATCGGACGCGCTGGCCATCAGGCGCTCCGTCCGAACAGGCCGGCGGGCCGCACCAGCAGGACGATGACCATGATGAAGAAGATCACCGTGTTCGACGCTTCCGGAAAAAACACTTTGGTCAGCCCCTCGACGATGCCGAGCGCAAAGCCGGTGAGGATTGCGCCCATGATCGAACCCATGCCGCCGATCACCACGACGGCGAACACCACGATGATGAGATCCGAGCCCATCTGCGGCGAGACATTGTAGATCGGCGCCGCCATTACGCCGGCTAACCCGGCAAGCCCGACGCCGAAACCGTAAGTGAGCGTCACCATGCGCGGCACGTTGATGCCGAAGGCGCGCACCAGCGTCGGATTTTCCGTGGCCGCGCGCAGATAGGAGCCGAGCCGCGTCTGTTCGATCGCGAACCACGTGCCGAAACACACGACCAGCGAGAAAACGATCACCCAAGCGCGATAATTGGGAAGGAACATGAAGCCGAGATTGTGCCCGCCCTGCAGCGAGTCCGGAACGCCATAGGGCTGGCCCGACGAGCCATAATAGTTGCGGAACAGGCCCTCGATGATCAGCGCCAGGCCGAAAGTAAGGATAAGGCCGTACAGGTGATCGAGCTTCTGAATGCGCTGCAAAAACAGCCGCTCGATCAAAATGCCGAGCGCACCCACCAGGATCGGTACGATGACGAGCGCCGCCCAATAGTTCAAACCGAGATATTGCAGCAGCAGATAAGCGGCGAAAGCGCCCATCATATACTGCGCGCCGTGGGTGAAATTGATGATGTTGAGCATGCCGAAGATGACGGCAAGCCCGAGACTCAACAGCGCATAGAACGAGCCGTTGATCAGGCCGAGCAGGAGCTGCCCGAACAGCGCTTGCGACGGGATGCCGAAAATCTCGAACATGCCGACACGCTCACTCCATTGCCGCGTGTTGAGCGCTCCCCCCTTGTGGGGATCGGGAGGCGACGCACAGACGTCGACGCTTGCGCGTCCCTTCCGACCCCTACACCACCCTCCCCAGTAACGTGGAGAGGTTCACCCGCTCACCATCGGGCAGTTGTCGTCCTTCATCGGACGGAACGCCTCGTCCGCCGGAATAGTCGCGCGCAATTTGTAATCGTCCCCCGGATATTTCAATTCTTCGGGTTTCTTCACCTCGAACAGATAGGCGGGGTGGATGGTGCGGCCATCGGCGCGGACGGTGCCTTTGCCGAACAGCGGATCGTCGGTCGGCAATTTCTTCATCTCGGCGACCACGGCCTTGCCATCGCCAGCGCTCTTTAGCGCGGCGACCGCCTTCAGGTAGTGGGTGATCGCAGAGTAGACGCCAGCCTGGACCATCGAGGGAAACTTGCCGGGCCGCTCGGTCTGCCAGCGCTTGGTCCAAGCGCGATTGGCGTCGGTCATGTCCCAGTACCAGGTTTCCGTAAGAACGAGACCCTGCGCGGTCTTCAAGCCGAGCGCGTTGACGTCGGTGATGAAGACCAGGAGTCCGGCGAACTGCTGGCCTCCCTTGGTGATGCCGAATTCGGCGCCTTGCTTGATCGCGTTATCGGTGTCGCCGCCGGCATTGGCGAGCCCGATGATCTTTGCTTTCGACGCCTGCGCCTGGAGCAGGAAGGACGAGAAGTCCGGGGTATTCAGGGGAACGGCCACGTCACCGAGCACCTTGCCGCCATTGGCCGTAACGACTGCGGCCGTGTCGCGTTCGAGCGCGTGACCGAAAGCATAATCTGCGGTAATGAAAAACCAGGTGTCACCGCCGGTTTTCACCAGCGCCTTGCCGGTGCCGTTGGCGAGCATCCAGGTGTCGTAGGTCCAATGAACCGTGTTGGGCGAGCATTTCGGGCCGGTCAGGTCGGAAGCGGCCGCGCCGGAGACCAGGAACACCTTGTTCTTCTCGCGCGTCACGTCGCTCACCGCAAACGCCACGCTCGACGTCGGTACGTCGACGATGGCATCAACATGGTCGACATCGAACCATTGGCGCGCAATGTTGGAGCCGACGTCGGGCTTGTTCTGGTGGTCGGCGCTGACGATGTCGACCGTCATGTTGTGGGCGGCGGGATTGAAATCCTGCACCGCCATCTTGGCAGCGACGACCGAGCCGGGCCCGCCGATATCGGCGTAGAGGCTCGACATGTCGCTGAGCACGCCGATCTTGACGTTGATCGGCTGAGCCTGCGCCGCCGCGCCGAACAGCGCGGCGACCGCAAATGCCAGACTGGCTACTACTCTCATTACATATCTCCCTTTGTGCGGGCCTTAGGCGGCCCTGTGGCGTATATCAGACTCCGAGATACTCGTGCAGCTTAGCGGTATTCGCCGTCAGTTGCGCAGTCGAGAATTCATCGACGATACGGCCATGCTCCATCACGTAGTAGCGATCGGCAACAGTGGCAGCAAAGTGAAAATTCTGCTCGACCAGGAGAATAGTGAACCCCTGCGCCTTGAGCAGCCCGATGGTATGCCCAATCTGCTGAACAATCACGGGCGCCAAACCTTCGGTCGGCTCGTCGAGCAGTAACAGGCGGGCGCCAGTGCGCAGGATGCGCCCGATCGCCAGCATCTGCTGCTCGCCGCCTGAAAGTTTAGTGCCTTGACTGGCGAGCCGTTCGCGCAAGTTGGGAAACAGCGCGAAGATGCGATCGAGATCGAGCCCGCCCGGGCGCACCTGCGGCGGCAACAGCAAATTTTCCCGCACGTCGAGACTTGCGAAAATGCCACGCTCCTCCGGGCAGAAGGCGATGCCGGCGCGCGCGATAGCATCCGACGGCAGTGCGATCAGCTCGCGGCCTTCGAAACGCACCGAGCCGCTGCGCTGCTCGACGATGCCCATGATCGACTTCAACGTGGTCGTCTTACCGACGCCGTTGCGCCCGAGCAGCGTCACCACCTCGCCCGCCCGCACGTCGAAGGTCGCGCCGTGCAGAATGTGGGACTCGCCATACCAGGCTTCGAGTGCACTGACGGCAAGCAAAGCACGGGTGTCAGGCATGGCCGGTTCCGAGATAGGCTTCGCGCACGGCGGGATCGGCCGATACTGTCGCATAATCCCCTTCGGCGAGCACTTGGCCGCGGGTGAGCACGGTGATGCGGTCGCAGAGATCCGCGACCACGCTGAGATTATGCTCGACCATCAGCACGGTGCGCGTCGCGGCGACGGATTTGATCAGGGCGCTGATGCGGCCGATGTCCTCATGGCCCATACCCGCTGTCGGCTCGTCAAGCAGCAGCATTTTCGGATCGAGCGCCAGCGTGGTTGCGATTTCGAGAGCCCGCTTGCGGCCGTAGGGCAATTCGACCGCGAGCGCATTGGCGTAGGACGCAAGGCCGACATCGGCGATCAACGCCAGCGCGCGCTCATCGAGCGCGCGAAGCACGCGCTTGCTCCGCCAGAAATCGAACGAGCCGCCGCGCCGACGCTGCAGCGCGATGCGGACATTTTCGAGCACCGTCAGATGAGGAAACACCGCGGAGATCTGAAACGAGCGCACCAGCCCCAATCGCGCCACCTCGGCGGGCCTGAGCGCGGTGATATCGCGACCGTCGAACACGATGCGGCCGCGCGTCGGATTGAGAAATTTGCTCAGCAGGTTGAAGCAGGTGGTCTTGCCGGCGCCGTTCGGCCCGATCATGGCGTGAATGCTGCCGCGCGCGACGCGCAGATTAACCGCACGCACCGCGACGAAACCAGCAAAATCCTTGGTCAGGTCCTCGGTTTCGAGGACGGTATCGGCACTCACCACTATCCCCCACCTTCATCATTTTCCGCACGTTCGGGGCGTGCGTTCAACCGAAATCTGAAAATGAGGCGACCCGCCCGGCGGGGACGAGACCGGGCGGGTCTGAAAAATCGGCGCTAGCGTCAGGGGAATAGCGCGCCGATGGGGCTTAATTTCGCCTCCAGTTATTCGTCGCGCCGGCGCGCAAAAGGTTCACGCGGGAAAGTTTCTGTATCTACAATGGGATAGGGTTTTCCGATGAGCACGGCCTATTTGCTCGGCTCGTCGGGGACGTTGATCTCGGCGGGCTGAGCTGGCTCAGCGCCGGCCGCCTTAGCGACGGGTGCCGCGGTGGCTGTCCGCCAACGGCTTTTCCTCAAGCAGGATGATCGACAGGAACGCGACTGCGAGCGTAACCGCAATAGCCAGGAAGACCGTCTCGAAGGCCCCGATCGAAGCACCGCCGAGGAACGCGTGGCTGAGCGATCCCGCCGTTGCCCCGACCGGCGCCTTCGCCAGGATAATGGCGCCGAACGCAGCGATGAGCATTGTTCCGACCAGTGTGCGGGCGAAGTTCATTGTACCGAGCGCAGCACCGAGATCGTGGACCGGCACGGTATTCTGCAACGCCACTTGCGTCAGCGGGGCGGTCGGACCGAAGCCGATCCCGATCAGAAACAGAATGATCTCGAATTTGAGCGACGTCATCGCGCCGGCCGAGAATGCGAGCGTGACCACGGCGCCGAGCCCGACGATCAAAAAGCAGAGCGGCAGAATTTTGTAGTGGCGCACGCGCCCGAGGAGCTGGCTGGAGAGACCGGCGCTGGCGTTGAGCGTCACCATGAGGATCATCATGCTCAACCCGGACGACGTCGCCGACCAGCCAAGCGCGCTTTGCAGGTACATCGGCAGAAAGATGTTCAGGCCGATGATGGCGCCCCAGCCGCACGAATGCGCGGCGATGGCAAGGCCCGCGGCGAGATCGGATAGAACGGCGATCGGAATGAGTGGCTCGACCGCGGTGAGCAGCCGGATGACGAGGCCTGCCCCCAGCACCGCCGTGCAGCTGAGCAGCGCGAGCACCGGCGAAGAGAGCCACGGATAACGCACGCCGCCAAGATTGAGCGCCAGCATGAAGGAAGAGCTTGCCGACATGACAAGAAGCGCGCCCACGAAATCAAGACGGTGCGGCCGGCCGTGGTACGGGAGCCGCCGCAACATCGTGAGCGCGAGCACGATCGCTAGCGCACAAAGCGGGAGATTCCACAAAAAGATCACCGACCAATGCAGGTGATCGGAAATCCACCCGCCCAAAGCCGGCCCGCAACCGCCGGCGGTGGTGAAGGCGATCGAAAAATAAGTGTAGTACTTGCCGCGCTCCTTCGGCGAGGCGATGTCGCCAAGGACCATGTTGGCGGTGACGGTCAGTCCGCCGGCGCCGCAACCCTGCACGACACGGCCAAAGATCAGCATCGTCATGTTCAGCGATGACGCGCAGATTAGGGCGCCGGCCATATAGACGCCAATCCCGATCAGCATCGCGGCGCGGCGGCCGTGAATGTCGGCGAATTTGCCGTAAAGCGGGGTAAGCGCCGTCGCGGCGATCAGGAAAGCGGTGATCAGCCACGGCAGGTTGTGCACCTCGCCGAGGTTGCGGCCGATCGTCGGCAGAGCGGTAGCCAGGATCGATTGGTCGACGGAGCCGAGGAAGACCGGCAGCATCATGCTGATGGCAATCAACCGCTTCTCGCGATGCGTGAGCGGTTGTGTATCGGCCTGGGGCAAGCGCGATGGGGCAATGGAGACAATAGATTCCCCGCCGCCTTCGATAGCGCTCTCGGTATGCGCGTCATTCATGAAGCGAATTCACGCTGCGATCCGCGGCCGCAACGTCCCCAACGGAATGAGCGTCGAGCAATAACGACAAAGCCGGCGGCTGTCATTTGCGCATTGCCGAATAGGGTCCTGCGTCCGCGCATGGCTGACCCGATTGCGCAAAATCCCTTGCGAGTGCGCGCGGTAAAGAATGTGCGGAACGGATTGTTACTGCTTCAGCGTATTGGCGACCTTGAAACTCGCCTCGGTCTTGCTCTTGATCTCGTCGAGCGTCACGTCGGGCGCAAGTTCGATCAGGGTGAGCCCGCCGCCATGGCGGTCGAGCGTGAACACGCCAAGATCGGTGATGACCATGTCGATGACGCCGGCGCCGGTGAGCGGCAGCGTGCAACGATGCTTGAGCTTGGAGTCGCCTTTGGCGGAGTGCTCCATGACCACGACGACCTTCTTGACGCCGCCGACCAGATCCATGGCGCCGCCCATGCCCTTGACCATCTTTCCCGGGATCATCCAGTTGGCGAGATCACCGTTCTCGGCGACCTCCATGGCGCCGAGGATGGCGACATCGATATGGCCGCCGCGGATCATGGCAAACGAATCCGCCGAATTGAAATAGCTCGTGATCGGCAACTCGGTCACCGTCTGCTTGCCGGCATTGATCAGGTCGGGATCTTCCTCGCCCTCGAACGGAAACGGGCCGGTGCCGAGCATGCCGTTCTCCGATTGCAACTGCACGCTCATGCCGTCGGGAATGTAGTTCGACACCAGCGTCGGGATGCCGATGCCGAGATTGACGTAAAAGCCGTCGCGCAGCTCTTTGGCGGCGCGTTCGGCCATCTGATCGCGGGTCCAAGGCATTAGCTTTCGGCTCCCATTAGACTTCCTCTCCGGTTCCCGCCGGCGCATCGGCTTTTTGACGCTTGCGCACCGTACGTTGCTCGATGTGTTTGGTCGCGCTCGGTACGTGAATCATGCGCTTAACGTAAATGCCGGGCGTGACGATGTGGTCGGGATTGATGTCCCCGGGTTTCACCAGGTGCTCGACCTCGGCCACGGTCACCTTGCCCGCGGTCGCCATCGGCGGATTAAAATTGCGCGCGGTCTTGCGGTAGGCGAGATTGCCCTCGGTGTCGCCGCGGTAGGCGTGCACGATGGCGAGGTCGGCGACGAGGCCGCGCTCCATGACATAGCGCTCGCCATCGAATTCGCGGATGTCCTTGCCTTCGGCGATCTTGGTGCCGTAGCCGGTCTTGGTGAAGAAGGCGGGAATGCCAGCGCCTCCGGCGCGGATGCGCTCGGCCAAGGTGCCTTGCGGATTGAACTCGATCTCCAACTCGCCCGCGAGATACTGCTGCATAAAGGTTTTATTCTCCCCGACATAGGAGGAGATCATTTTCCTGATTTGCCGGGTGTCGAGCAGAATGCCGAGCCCTTTGCCGTCGGTTCCGCAATTATTGGAGACGACCGTCAGGTTCTTCACCCCGGAGTTGCGGATTGCGAGGATCAAGGTTTCCGGGATGCCGCACAGGCCGAAGCCGCCGGCCATGATGGTCATGCCATCCTTAAGCAACCCGGCCAACGCGGATTGCGCATCCGCATAGACCTTGTTCATGACCGCTCCATTTTTCCCCGGGCAAATCTCACATACGCATAACGGGACCGGCGGAAAGGTCAACCACCGCTCGGATTCGGTGCTCCGGCCCTCGCTATTTGGTGCCACTTGGGGCGACGGCCGGCGCGGCGGGCGCCGCCGGCGACGCTGGCGGCGCCGCGTTCGTGAAGCCGGCGCTGATCGGACCGGGAATATTGGGATGCGGATAATAGGTCCAGTACACGAATCCAACGGCAAACAGGATGGCGGCAATGATCGCGCCACCGACGCGGTTTCTAAACGAAATGACGCTTCCGAGCAGCGCGGAAATGAATGCCAGGAACGACAGAATGCCGACATAAGACCAATCCACCGACGCGAGAACGGACCCAAGATCGATTGACATCGTTTGCTCCTGGCTGGCGCTGCAAGCGGGACGAGCGGGACGAGCGGTGCAGCCAGCTTAGCCGAAGTCGGCGCGGTCCGCGACACCTTGGCGACGCTTCGCACAAGACGATATAACGCTGCCATGACGCGCCAGTGTTCTTCCGCATGACCAATGTGCTTATTCTGCTCGGCCTGACGCCGGAAATCCGTAGCCAATACCGTGAACGATTGCGGGCGCGCTTTCCCGACGTGGCGATCACGCTCGTCGATCATCACTCCAAGGTCGGCCCGCATATCGCGGCCGCCGACGCGCTGGTCACTTTCACGCCGATGATGACCGGCAAGGTTTTGGAGCAGGCGGAAAGCCTGAAATGGATTCAGACGCTCGGCACCGGCGTCGACAACCTGATCGACCAGCCGACCTTGCGTAAGGACGTAATCGTCACCAACGTTCGCGGCATTCATGGGCCGCCGGTGTCGGAAGCCGCGATCGCGACCATGTTGGCGCTGGCCAGGAATATTCCGGGCGCGGTGCGCGGTCAGGACGCGCGGGAATGGCGACGATGGCCGGCGCAGCTTCTCCACAACAAGACCGTCGGCATTTTCGGCGTCGGGCTGATCGCGGAAGCGCTGGCACCGCTATGCAAGGCCTTTGGCATGCGCGTCGTCGGCATAAGCTCGGCGCCGCGCGCCGTTGCCGGGTTCGATCGCATGCACGGCCGTGACGAGCTTTTGCGGGTCGTCGGCGACTTCGACTTCTTCGTGCTGCTGACGCCGCTGACCGCGGCGACCCGCAACAGCATTGGCGCTGCGGTATTGGCGGCGATGAAGCCGTCGAGCTATCTGGTCAATCTCGCGCGCGGCGGGGTCGTCGACGAGCCGGCTTTGGTCGAGGCGCTCAAATCGGGCCGCATTGCCGGTGCGGCGCTTGATGTGTTCAACCAGGAACCGCTGCCGGCCGATCATCCGTTCTGGTCGATGCAGAATGTGCTGATCACCACCCATCAGGGCGGGTTCTGCGATGTCTATATCGACTACGCCCTGCCGACCGTCGAAACCAATATGCGAGCCTTTCTCTCCGGCAATATCGGCGGCATGATCAATGTGGTGCCGCATTGAGTAGCCTTCCGCGCTCGTCCCTGCGAAAGCGGGGGACCTTGGCCGGATTCAGGCTGGCGCGGGAATGAACGGAACACTTAGGAGCAAGAAATGGAGCTTTCCGAACGCCTGCAGACGCCGATCTCGACCGCCGAGCTCGAGCGGCGCTGGGCCGCGGTGCGCGCCGCTATGGAGCGCGACAAGATCGACGTGCTGCTGATGCAGAACAACAGCGACCAGATGGGCGGCTACGTCAAATATTTCACCGACCTTCCCGCCACCAACGGCTATCCGTTGACCGTCGTTTTTCCGCGCGACGATCTGATGACGCTCGTAAGCCAGGGACCGTTCGGCGGCGTTCATGATCTCAACGGCAAAAGCGACGGCACCCGCCGCGGCGTCAAACAGTGGTTCACGACGCCGAGCTACTCGTCCTGCTATTACACGGCACCCTACGATCCCGAACTCGCAGCCAAAGCGCTGGCGCCCTATGCCGGCGGCACTATCGGCCTCGTCGGCACCTATCAGATGTCGTTCGCGATGGTCGACTACATGCAGAAGGGACGTTTCTCGAACACCAAATTCGTCGATGCCTCGGATCTGGTCGACCGCATTAAGGTCATCAAAAGCGCCGAGGAACAGGAACTGGTGCGGCGCGCGGCGGCGATGCAGGACGGCGCCATGCGCGCCGCCTTTGCCGCCGTCGAGCCGGGCATGCGCGACCGCGACATCGCGGCGATCGCGCAATGTTACAGTCAGCGTCACGGCAGCGAGCACGGCATCTATCTGTGCGCCTCGATGCCGCCCGGCCAGCCGGCGCAATTCGCCGCGCGCCATTATCAGAACCGCGTCATCCAGGAAGACGACGCGGTGGCGCTGCTGGTCGAGGATGCCGGTCCCGGCGGCATGTATACCGAGCTCGGCCGCACCTGCGTCGTCGGCAAGGCGTCACAAGAGATGAAGGACGAGTATGCTTTCGCGCTCGAAGCGCGCAAATTCAATCTCGGCCTCCTAAAACCGGGCGCGCCATGCAAAGACGTGTTCGAGGCCTACAACGACTTCATGCGCAAGAATGGCCGGCCGGAGGAAAGGCGCTTGCACTGCCACGGCCAGGGCTACGATCTGGTCGAGCGCCCGCTTATTCGGAGCGACGAGCCGATGAAAATCGAAAAAGACATGAACATCGTGGTGCATCCGACTTACCTGCGAAACGGCATGCTGTCGTGGTTCTGCGATAATTACCTGATCGGGCCGAACGGACCCGGCGAACGGCTGCATCAGTTCCCCGAAGCGATCACGGAACTGGGCTGAGTGGCGCTGTCGTAGGGTTATCAGCGCCGCTTTTTGCCCGCCATTTGCGCGAAAAAATCCGCAATTGCGTCACCGTGCGGTCACGCGGGCTGGGCCCTATGCGCTCTTGGTAAGTAGTTGATAAGTAATGGAGTGCGCGATGCGCACAGTTGGCATCTTCGGTGCGGCAGTCACGGCGCTTGCCATCGCATTCGCGGCTGGCGGTGCTTGGGCACAGAGCGCAACGAGCCAACACGCTGGTAAACCGCCGGCGGTTCTTGCAGGGCTCCGGCCCCCGCACGAGTTCAAACATCGAGAGACCAGACACGCGGCCCAAAGCAAAATCGAGCACGGCAAGACTGCGCACGGCAAAACAGCCGCCGCGACACGCCGCGGCAGAATGGCCGCCGAGCACACAAGACACTTCTCAGCCAGGAACACAGCGAAGAAAGAATACGAAAACCGCGAACGCTTCATAGCCGCTTCGGCGTTCGCCGAAGGGCCGGCAGCGCAAACGGCCCCGAACCCCGCACCTACCGATAATTGGCCGGCGGTGAACCCGAACTCGTCTGCCGATGGCGCCGTCGCGCCGGCACCCGCAAGTCCACCGGCAGATGGCGGTCCCGATCCAAGTGCGATGCAGGTCAACGGTCAGCCGGCGCAGGTGAACTCGCGGCTCAATTCGCTCGATCTTGCCGCCCAGCACGACGCTCCGTCACGAGCAACGCCAAGCGATCACGCCGGTGCCGCACCGGCGCCGCAAACGGCTCTCGCCGCCCCCGCGCGTGATGAGGTCGGCAACGCGTCTTGGATCGCGCAACTGCTGGCCGCGCTCGGCGGTGCGGTTGCCGCAGGCGCGGTCGCCTGGTTTCTGATCGGCGCCGGACCGGTGCGGACTTATGGATGAGCAAATAGCGAAGGGGGAATAGCGAATAAGGGAGCCGCTGCCCTATTCGCGATTCGCTATTCGCAGTTCGCTACGCCGCTTTAGCGTATTAAAAAGGTCGAACGCCTCTTTCGGCTTCATATTCTTGTGCACTACGGCCGCGACCGCCGCGATCATGGCCTGCGGCGCCTCGGATTGAAAAATGTTGCGGCCCATATCGACGCCGGAGGCGCCCTGCTGCACGGCGTTGTAGGCCATGGTCAGCGCGTCGAGCTCGGGAAGTTTCTTGCCGCCGGCCATCACGATCGGCACCGGGCAGGATGCGGTGACGGTCTCGAAGTCCTCCTCGACGTAATAGGTCTTGACGTATTGCGCGCCGAGCTCGGCGATGATGCGGCAGGCGAGCCGGAAATATTTGGCGTCGCGCACCATGGCCTTGCCGACCGCGGTGATGCCCATGACCGGAATGCCGGTGCGCAGCCCGGCGTCGACGAGCCTCGTCATATTGTGCACCGAGCGCGTCTCATGCTCGCCGCCGATGAAGACCTGAATGCCGACGCCGGCGGCGTTGAGCCGCACCGCGTCGTCCATGTCCATGGCGATCTGCTCGTCGGAGAGTTCCTCGCGCAAAATGCTGGGTCCCCCGCTCGCGCGCAGCACCATCGGCTTGCCGCATTCCGCGGGAATGACGCTGCGCAAAATTCCGCGCGTGCAGAATAAAGCGTCGCAGGACGGCAACAGCGGCACGATCGAGAGATCGATGCGTTCGAGTCCGGTGGTCGGACCCTGGAAATAGCCGTGGTCGATGGCGAGCATGACGGTGCGGCCCGACGACGGATCGAACACGCGCGCCATGCGGTTCTTCATGCCCCAGTCGAGCTGATGCGAGCCTTTCAGATAGAAGCCTGGCGTCTGTTGCGGCTGATCGAGGAAATAGCGTTGGCCTTCTTTGTCGGCTTCCGGCATGGCCTCAGTCCTGCATGATGGTTCGGCGTCAGCGCTGCTGAGCGGGGTACGGCTGCGGCGGCTGGTAATATGGGTTTATGGCGCAAAACCCGCGATTGCCTTGGGTGACGGCCGGCTGGCAGTCGGCGGCTGAAGCGTATTCGCAATCCCAGTTGATGGCATCGCCCCCATCATTGGTGACGGCGCACCACTTTTCGTCGCCGGTCGTGTAGGCGTGGCTCGCTGGCGTGCCGAGAAATAGCGCTGCGGCCACTAAGGCAGCGGCAAATAGCAGTCTGCGAAGAGTGATTTGCACTGTAACAGTTTAGTCCCGCAGGTCCGAAAAGCAAAGTGAAGGGCTGCTCGATCCATATCGTTGAAAATGGACGGGCGAGGACGTCATTCGTCCTTTTTTGACCTAATCCCCTTGCCTTCGGCCTTCGGCCCCTCTTGGCAATGTTCATCTTTTGTTCTAGTCTGCACCGCTAGAACATATACCGAACATCACATGCTTATCCACGGCAAAACGGCCGCAAAAAAAGTCAAGAAGGCGGTGTAAATGACTGAATCCGCTGCTCTCTTCACAACTCTTGCAAGCAAACTTCCCCAACCGCGAAGCCGCGCTGCGGTCATGCACGAATTGCGCCGTCTGCTTCCCATAAGCGAGCGTTCCCATCACGCTCTCCCCTTCGGTCTTGCCGCGCTTGATGGCTCTCTGCCGGACGGCGGCTTGGCTTGCAGCGCCTTGCATGAGGTCGTTCCCCAGAGCGAAGCGGCGCTGCCGGCCGCCTTCGGCTTCATCGTGGCAGTTTTGGCGCGCATTTCATCGAGGTTGACCAACACCAGTGCGACATACTCTGCATTTTCCCCTCCCCCTTGTGGGGAGGGGCTAGGGGTGGGGGTCGGAAGGTCATATGCAAGCGTCACTGAGTTACCTCGCCACCTCCCTTCCCATCCTTCCCCACAAGGGGGGAGGGAAAGGATCATCTTCGTCCTCCCCGCCTATGGGCGGCGCCAACATGGCCGCCTCTCCGGCCACGGCCTCAACAGTCTCGGTCTCGATCCGGCGCGCTTGATCCTGGTCGAAACGGCGCACCGCAAAGAAACCCTTTGGGCGGTTGCCGAGGCGTTGCGTTCGACAGCCCCGCAAGCCGTCGCCGGAATGATCGACAGACTCGATCTGAAGACCAGCCAAAAGCTGCAGCTCGCCGCCGCCGACGCCGGCCTGCCGCTGTTGCTGTTGCGGCCGGCGCATACGCTGGAAGCAAGCGCCGCGGCAACGCGCTGGCGCGTCGGCACGGCGGAAGCCTCGCGCGACCGCTTCGGCATGCAGGCACGCCCACGATGGCATCTGCAGCTTGAACGCGCTCGCAACGGACGGTCGGGCGAATGGGTAGTGGAGTACGATCATGTCGCGCATCGTTTCAGTTTGGCTGCCGCGTTGGCCGATCCGGCGTTTTCTCGCAACGCCGGCGGTCGCTCCTGCAGACAAGCCAGTTGATCCTGAGCGGCCGTTCGTCCTTGCCATTGCCGCATCCGGCGGTCTGCGCATTGCCGCCTTGAACGAGGCGGCGGAAGCGGCAGGAGTTGCGCCCGGCGAGCCGTTGGCCGATGCGCGAGCAAAAGCGGGCTTTTTGCAAGTACGCGCCGTCGATGCCGCTGCCGACGATGCCGCGCTGCGGCGGCTGGCTTTATGGGCCACGCGTTACACGCCGACCGTCGCATCGTGGAATGAGGACAACGGCGCCGATGGTTTTTTCCTCGATATCGAAGGCGCCGCGCATCTATTCGGCGGCGAGGAAAGCCTCATCGCCGATCTGGCCGACCGGCTTGACCGTTTCGGATTGCCGGCACGGCTTGCTATAGCCGACACGCCGGGCGCCGCTTGGGCGGCCTCGCATTTTTACGAAACGCCCTTGTGCGTCTTATCTTCTGGGCAAGAAGCCGCAGCGCTCGCGGACCTGCCCATCGCTGCCTTGCGGCTGTCGACTGAGACTCGCAACGCGCTGCGCCGGCTCGGCCTCAAAACCGTCGGCACGCTCATCGACAAGCCGCGCGCGCCGTTTGCCGCACGTTTTGCCGCCGAGCTTCTTCGCCGCCTCGACCAGGTGCTCGGCCGCGTCGACGAGCCGCTCATCCCGATCGTCGCGCCGCCGGTCTATCACAGCCTGCACTATCTGCTCGAGCCGATCGTCACCGCGGAAGCGGTCGTCGCGCGCGCCAGCCGGCTGATGCAGAACCTCGTCCACGCGCTCCTGCGCGACGACGTCGGAGCGCGCGCCTTGCGGCTTTGCCTCTATCGCGTTGACGGTGCGGTCGCGGCCATCGCTATCGGGCTTACGGCACCGACGCGCAGCGTCGGCCATGTGGCGCGGCTGATCGACCTTAAGCTCGAAGCGCTGGCGGCGGTGGAGGATGCCGGTTTCGGCTTCGAGGCCATCGGGCTTGCCGTCACGCGCACCGAACCGATGCCGGCACGGCAAATCGAATTCACCCCCTCCCGTCCCTCCCCTGCAAGCGGGAAAGGGTACGGGGCACCCCGCGACGCTCGCGTCGCGGGGACCCCGGGGTGGGGGGATGGCGACCGCACCGAACGTTGCGCGGCATTGATCGATGCGCTGCGTCAACGTCTCGGCCCGCATCGCGTGCAGCGCTTCGCGCCCGTTGCCAGTCATCTCCCCGAGCGGGCCGAAATTCTGCCGCCCGTCGACGGCGAGAGCGCCGCCTGGCCGGCGCCGCAGCAAGAGCGCCCGCTCCTCCTCTTACCCCACGCCGAGCCGACCGAAGTCACCGCCCTTGTCCCCGACGGCCCGCCGCGGCGGTTTTCTTGGCGCGGCGTGACCTACGACGTCGAAGCCTCCCAGGGCCCGGAACGCATCGGCGCCGAATGGTGGCGCGCGCCCCCACCCAACCCTCCCCCGCAAGCGGGGGAGGGAAAGGGAGGGGGCCCGACGCGCGATTATTACCTCGTCGAGGACCGCGGCGGCCGCCGCTTCTGGCTCTATCGCGAAGGCCTTTACGAGCGCGAAACGGCGGCGGCCCGCTGGTTCGTGCAAGGCTTGTTTGCGTGAGTTTGTTGGTGTGAGGAAGCAGATGAGTGCCTATGCCGAACTGGCCGTCACCACTAACTTTTCCTTCCTGCGCGGCGCCTCGCATCCGCAAGAAATGGTGGCGTGCGCCGACGCGCTTGGGCTTGCCGCCATCGGCATCGCCGATCGCAATTCTTTTGCCGGCGTGGTGCGCGCTTACGACGAAGCGCGAAAGCGCAACATCAAGCTCCTCGTCGGCACGCGGCTTGTCACCATCGATGGGTTCGAAGTGCTCGTCTATCCGACCGATCGTGCGGCCTACGGCCGGCTTTGCCGCCTCATCACCGCGGGCAATCTCAAAGCCAAGAAAGGCGAATGCGAACTGACCTTCGAGCAGATTCTCAATACCGGCGCAGGCCAGATTTTCATTGCGCTGCCGCCGCCTCTGTTTCTTTCATCCTCCCCCGCTTCGCGGGGGCGGATGAACGGTTTCACCGAGCGTCTCGCCGCTTTAGTCCACGCCGCGCCGGATCGCACCTTCCTTGCCGGCGTGCATTATCATCGCGGCGACGAGCCGCGCCGGCTTACGCTCTTGGCCGAACTCGGCGCGCGACACGGCGCGCCGCTTGTCGCCATCAACGACGTTTTCTATCACTCAGCCGAACGCCGGCTGCTCGCCGACCTGCTCACCTGCGTGCGCGAAAAATGCACGCTCCACGAAGCGGGCTTGCGGCTCTCCGTCAACGCCGAACGCCATCTCAAACCGGCGCAGGAAATGGCGCGGCTGTTCCAGAATTTTCCCGACGCCGTCGCCCACAGCATCGAGATCGCGCAAGCCTGCCGCTTCTCGCTTACCGAACTCAAATACGAATATCCCGATGAGCCGGTGCCGGACGGCAAAACCGCGCAGCAGCATCTTGAGGATCTCACCTGGGAAGGAGCACGGGAACGTTATTCGCTCGACAGATATCCGCAAGGCATTCCCGCCGAGGTGCAAAAGCGGCTGCACGACGAGCTCGCGCTCATCGCCAAGCTCGATTACGCACGCTATTTCCTCACCGTCTACGACGTCGTCGCTTTCGCGCGCAATCAGGACAAGGAAATCCTCTGCCAGGGCCGCGGCTCGGCAGCCAGCAGCGCGGTGTGCTTTTGCCTCGGCATCACTTCGGTGAACCCGGACAAGAGCAATCTTCTGTTCGCCCGTTTCATTTCCGAGAACCGCGGCGAACCGCCCGATATCGACGTCGATTTCGAGCACGAGCGACGCGAGGAAGTAATCCAATACATTTACCGGCGCTACGGCCGCCATCGCGCAGCAATTTGCGCAACCGTCGTGCATTACCGCTCGCGGCGCGCCATCCGCGAAGTCGGCAAGGTTTTGGGATTGACCGAGGACGTCACCGCGGCGCTGGCCAAGACCGTGTGGGGCTATGGCGACGGTCTGCCGGACGATCACATCCGTCAGGCCGGCCTCGATCCGAACAATCCGGCGATCCGCCAAGCCGTCGAACTGACCGACGAACTGATCGGCTTCCCCCGCCATCTCTCGCAGCATGTCGGCGGCTTCGTGCTGACGCGCGCGCCGCTCGATGAAACCGTCCCCATCGGCAATGCCGCCATGGACGACCGCACCTTCATCGAGTGGGACAAGGACGACATCGACACGCTCGGCCTAATGAAGGTCGACGTGCTGGCGCTCGGCATGCTGAGCTGTCTGCGCCGCGGTCTCGATCTTCTTAAGGACCATTACGGCAAGGATTACGCGCTCGCCACGCTGCCGGCCGACGACGCGTCCGTCTACGACATGCTGTCGCGCGCCAACTCGGTGGGCGTGTTCCAGGTCGAGAGCCGCGCGCAGATGTCGATGCTGCCGCGATTGAAGCCGCGCTGCTTCTACGATCTCGTCATCGAAGTCGCGATCGTGCGGCCGGGGCCGATCCAGGGCGACATGGTGCATCCTTACTTGCGCCGGCGCGACGGTATCGAGAAGGAACATTACCCCTCCCCGTCCCCCGCGCATGGACCGGCCGACGAATTGAAAGACGTCCTTAAACGGACGCTCGGCGTGCCGCTGTTCCAGGAACAGGCGATGCAGATCGCGATTGCGGCGGCGAAGTTCACGCCCGACGAAGCGGACGGGCTGCGCCGCGCCATGGCCACGTTCCGTCACACCGGCAATGTCCATCTGTTTCGCGACAAGTTCATCGGCGGCATGGCCGAGCGCGGCTATGACCGCGAATTTGCCGAACATTGCTTCGGCCAGATCGAAGGTTTCGGCGAATACGGCTTTCCGGAAAGCCACGCAGCGAGCTTTGCGCTTCTGGTTTACGCCTCGGCTTGGATCAAATGCCGCTACCCCGATGTGTTCGTCGCCGCCATCCTCAACAGCCAGCCGATGGGTTTTTATCAGCCGGCGCAGCTCGTTCGCGACGCGCGGGCGCATAACGTAGAAATCCGCGCCGCGGATGTGAACTTCAGTCATTGGGATTGCACGCTGGAAGCCCCCTCCCTTCCCTCCCCCGCAAGCGGGGAAGGATTGGGTGGGGGCCACGCCGTGCGGCTCGGCTTCCGTCTGATCCACGGGCTTAGCGAAGAGGAACTGAAAAAACTCATCGCCGCGCGCGGCAACGGCTTTTCCTCGATTGAGCGCCTCGCGGCGATCACCGGCATTTCCCGCTTCACCATCGAGCGGCTGGCGGAGGCCGATGCGTTCCGCTCGCTCGGGCTTAATCGCCGTGAAGCTTTATGGGCGGCGCGCCGGCTCGATATGATCGGCATACGTCCGCCCCGCGGCGGCGCCGCGAGCGTGAACGCGGCGCTGCCGCTGCTCACGCCGCATTTGAGCGACGAGCTTTTCCCGGAACAATCGGTCGCGCTCCCCGCCATGCCGCTTTGCGAGCACGTCGTTGAGGATTACGTGGCGACCGGGCTGTCGCTGAAAGCGCATCCGGTCAGCTTCTTTCGCGACCGCCTCACAACCCTCGGCGCCATTCGCAATAACGAGTTGCGCGGCATCCCCCTCCCTACCCTCCCCCGCAAGCGGGGGAGGGATAGGGAGGGGGATGCAACCGTCACCGTCGCCGGCCTCGTCCTGGTGCGGCAGCGGCCGGGCACTTCGAAGGGCGTCGTGTTCATGACGCTCGAAGACGAGACCGATATCGCCAACATCATCGTCTGGCCCAAAGTCTTCGCCAAGAACCGCCGCACGGTGATGACGTCGCGTTTCCTCGCCGTGTGCGGGAGGCTGCAGCGCGCCGGGCTTGTCATCCATGTGGTCGCGGAAAGTTTCGTCGATCTTTCCGCCGAACTGCCATGGTTGCGCGACGGCGAGCTTTTCTCGCCGAAATTTTCCGGCGGCACCTATCCGGATGCCGACGCGCTGCCGCTCAAGAGCCGCGACTTTCATTGATCACACCGACAACAGGGGAGCCCCGCCATGTGTGGCCGCGCCAAACTGCCCGACGACGTTTCCGAAATAAAACTCGACCTCAAAATCAACTTCGACGAAATCGGCGATTACCGGCCGCGTTGGAACGCGGCGCCGACGTCGAAACTTCCCGTGGTCGTCTCGAATAACGGCGAGCGGACTCTCACTTTGATGCGCTGGGAACTCATTCCGTCATGGGCAAAGGATCTCAAAATCGGATCCTCGACCTTCAATGCCCGCGCCGAAGGTGTGGATAACCGCCCCGCCTTCCGGGCCGCCTGGCGGGCCGGCCGCCGCTGCCTGGTCATCGCCGACGGTTATTACGAGTGGCGCGATGCCGACAGACAACCCTTCGCTGTGGGCTTGAGCAATCGCGGGCCGATGACGTTTGCCGGATTGTGGGACTGCTGGCAGGCGCCCGACCGCACCGCGCTCAAATCCTTCACCATCATCACCACGACCGCCAACGAGCTTCTTGAGCCTTTACATGGCCGTATGCCGGTCCTGCTGGCGCCGGACCGTTGGCCGGCATGGCTCGGCGAAATCCCGGCAGATAACGCCGAGCTCAAAGCCATGCTCAGACCCTACCCCGCCGACGGCATGACATTCTGGGCGGTCGATCGGCGAGTCGGCAATGTGCGCAACGACAGCCCCGACCTGTTCGCCCCCGCAGGCCAGCCGGTCTAACCGACCCCAATCGTTGGAATATTATGTCGCTAACGCGGTTATAGATGGCAGTTGCGCGCCAAAGCGGCAACCTATATCGTTTACTGCCTGCCAAATGCAGGGCTCCCCGGGGCGAGTTACTCTGCAGGGGGAGCGAGGGGAACCCGCGAGACCGCGTCATGGCGGAACACCGCGGCATATAGAGTAGTTGCTCGTTTCGAAAATCATCGGGGCGAGATGCGTAACGGCCCCGCAGACGGCCGGGAGGAAATATTGCGGCCTTCCATGAGCCCTCTCCGCGAGTTGATGGGCAAGCGTGACTTTTACGCTGGCGGCTTGATGCTTTTGCTCGGCCTGGGCATCGCGCTGAAAGGTACGACGTACCGGCCCGGCACGCTCATGCATATGGGCCCCGGATTCTTCCCGACCTCACTCGGCGTGCTCCTCGTTATCCTCGGGGTCGTCATCGCCGCGACGGGACTTTCGTCGTCGGCGGAAGGCAGCGAACACGGCGACAGCATCCTGCCGGAAAATCCGCAATGGTGGGGCTGGGCGTGCATCCTGCTGAGCCCGGTGTTCTTTATTTTCTTCGGCCGTAACTTCGGCATGGCACCCGGAACCTTCGCCTGCGTCGCCATTGCCGCATGTGGCGACAAGCAGGCGACCTGGAAAAGCACCATTGTTTTGTCAACCGTCGTGACGGTGTTCGGCGTCGGACTATTCTCCTACTTCCTGCAGGTGCCGATGCCGATTTTCAGCTGGTGGGGTAGCCAGTGATAGGACAATCGCTGACCGATCTTATGTACGGCTTCGGCGTCGCGCTAGAGCCGCACAATTTGATGTTCTGCTTCCTCGGCGTGCTGGTCGGCAATATGGTCGGCGTGCTGCCCGGCATGGGCCCGCTCGCCACCATTTCAATTCTGTTGCCGCTCACCTTCGGCATGAAGCCGGTCGCCGCCATCCTGATGCTGGGCGGCGTCATGTACGGCGCGCAATACGGCGGCGCCATCTGTTCGATCCTGCTCAATCTGCCGTGTCATCCGCCGCACGCGGTGACGTGCCTCGACGGCTTTCCGATGACCAAGCAAGGCCGCGGCGGAGTCGCGCTCGGCCTGACGGTATTTGCATCGTTCGTTGGCGCCTCGTGGGGCATCACCGAGATGATTTTCCTGTCGCCGCTGTTGGTAAAGGCGGCACTGCAATTCGGGCCGGCCGAGGTCTGCTCGCTGATGTTGCTCGGCCTCCTGGCGGGCTCGACATTGGCGCGCGGTTCGCCGATCAAGGGCGTCGCCATGACGGTCTTGGGTCTGTTTCTTGGCTCGGTCGGCACCGACCTCGAAACCGGCTCGGAGCGCTACACGCTGGGTATGACCGAGCTCGACGACGGCATCGAGCTGATCGCGCTTGCGCTCGGCCTGTTCGGCATCGCCGAGTTCATGACCAGCATCAATCAAGTCGCGCCGATCAACACCAAATATACCAATGTCACATTTAAAGACATGCGGCCGACCAAGGCCGATCTCAAGCGCTCGTTCTTCCCGATGTGGCGCGGCACGATCATCGGCAGCCTGTGCGCGCTCATTCCCGGCACCGGGCCGACCATCGCCTCCTTCGTCGCCTATGCGACGGAAAAGAAAATCTCACGGCATCCGGAAAAATTCGGCACCGGGTTGATCGAGGGCGTGGTTTGCCCGGAAGCGGCGACGCATTCCTCAGTGCAGGGCGATTTCATCCCGACCATGAGCCTCGGCATTCCCGGCGACGCAGTGATGGCGCTGCTGCTCGGCGCCTTGATGATTCAAGGCATCGTGCCCGGCCCACAGCTCATCACGCAGCATGCCGATATCTTCTGGGGCCTAGTCGCGAGTTTCTGGATCGGCAACATCCTGCTCGTCTTGTTGAACGTGCCGTTGATCGGCATCTGGGTGAAGATGCTGGCGATTCCGTATCGCTACCTCTACCCGAGCGCGATGTTCTTCGTCTGCATCGGTGTTTACGCCGCCAACAACGACTTCTTCCAGGTCGGCGAAGTCGTGGTCATCGGCCTGTTCGGTTACGTCCTGTTGCGGCTTGGCTTCCATCCCGCGCCGATCCTGCTCGGCTTCGTTCTTGGACCGCGCTTCGAAGAAAACTTCCGCCGCGCGTTGCTGATCTCGCGCGGCGATCTAGGGGTCTTCGTCGAGCGCCCGATCAGCGCAGTGTTCGTCGCGCTGTGCGTGATCCTGATCGGTTCGCAGATCTATTTCCGACTGAAAGGCACCAAGCCGCCGATCGAACCCTCGCTGCGTCCGCACGATAGCGATGCGCCGCCGATCACGGCCGAGATGCGCACGCCCGCGGAGTGATCCGACTTCGGTCACGATGACGCTTGGTCCTTGCGCAGGCCGCGCTCCAGCACGCGCGTGAGCCGATCGGAAAACAAACGCGCGTCGGTCGGGCGATCGCCGTCGCGCAGCCGCGCCTCGTCCAGCAACAGATTCGCTGCGTCTTCCTTGAAGCTGCGATCAACCTCGCCGAGCGCGGCGAGCGCAACGACAAGTGCATGTTGCGGATTGACCTCGAGGATGGGCTTCGACGCCGAAGGCAGCCGCCCGGCGCCGGCGAGAATACGCTCCAGCGCGCGGTCGGGACCTGAATCGGGAGCGACCAGGCAAACCGCGCTGTCGGTGAGCCGATCCGACGCCCGGACTTCCGCCACTGCATCGCCGAGCGCCGTCTTTACGAAAGCCAGAAAATTCTTGACCGATTCCGCGAGGTCGGGCGAAGGCGCCTGCGCCGCGTCGAGCCGCGGAATGAGCGCCAGGTCCGCCGCGCCTTGCGTGACCGATTTGAACGGCTTGCCGTCGAAGCCGGTGCTCGGCATGACCCAGAACGTGTCGACCGGATCGGATAGCAGCAGCACTTCGATGCCACGGGCGCCGAAGCCTTCGAGATGCGGCGACGATTTGAGCCGCGCAATATCGTCGCCGGCAAGGTAATAGATTGCAGTCTGATTAAGCTTGAGCGCCGTGACATAGTCCTTGAGGCTACGCCAGCCGTCGGGCGACGACGTGGTCTTGAAGCGGGCCAATTTGAGAAGTGAGTCGCGGCGCTCGAAATCCTCATAGAGGCCTTCCTTCAAGACGGCGCCGAACGTGTCCCAGATTTTCGCGAAAGTCTCCGGCTCCTTGTCGGCAAGCCGCTCGAGCTCACTGAGCACGCGGCTGGTCGCGCCCTTTCTAATCGCGGCCAGAAGCGGGCTCTCCTGGATCTTCTCGCGCGACACGTTGAGCGGCAGGTCGGCGGAGTTGACCAGCCCGCGGACGAAACGCAGATAGCGCGGCAGGATTTCCGCATCGTCGGTGATGAAGACGCGTTTGACATAGAGCTTGATGCGGCCCTTGCGGTCGGGGTCGAACAGATCGAACGGCCGCGAACCTGGAACAAAGAGGAGCGTCGTATAGTCCTGCCGCCCTTCGGCGCGGAAATGCACGGTGAGCGCGGGCTCATCGAACGCAACCGCGATGCTGCGATAAAAATCGGTGTAGTCGGCCGTGCTGATTTCGGTTTTCGGCTTGGCCCATAAAGCGGCGCCATCGGTGATTTCCGCGGGCGCAGCGCCGGGCTTTTCTGCGATCGCGATCGGCACCGGCACGTGGCCGGACTGCGCCTTAACCAAAGGCTCGACGGTCGCGCGTTCGGCATAGCGCTTGGCGTCGTCCATCAGATGAAGGACCACGCGGGTGCCTCGGCGCGGCGCTTGCACGCCGGCCACGGACGATATGTCGAAAGCTCCCTTGCCGTCCGACGACCACTGCCAAGCGGCGTCTGTGCCGGCGCGGCGGGAGATGACCTCAACCCGTTCCGCCACCATGAATGCCGAATAAAAGCCGACACCGAACCGGCCGATCAGTGCGTTGCCCTCCCCGCTCCCGTTATCACCGGATTGGGCGGCTTCGATCCGCTCCAGAAACGCCTTGGTGCCCGAACGCGCGATGGTGCCGAGCCCTTCGATCATCTCCTCGCGGCTCATGCCGATGCCGTTGTCCTCGACGGCGAGTTCCTTGGCTTCGGGATCGAGCGCAACGGTGATGCGCGGCCTGGCATCGTCGCCCAGGAGCGCCGGTTCCGCGATAGCCTCGTAGCGCAACCGCTCGCAGGCGTCCGCGGCATTGGCGATCAGCTCACGCAAGAACACCGATTTGTCGGAATAGACCGAATGCACCATGAGCTGCAGGAGCTTGGCGACGTCGGCCTGGAAGGCATGCGCTTCCGACGGGCGGCTTTCGGCCTTGCTCTTCGTTGTGGTTTCTTCGGCGGTTGGCATGGCGTATCCCCAGCGAGGTCCTATTTGCTCGGAGATGGAGAGATGAGCTGGCCATTTCAAGATTGGGGCAGCCCATCATCCGGACGTAACCGCAAATCGCCGCCTTGCAGGATGAGCCCGAGCGGCTGGGGCAGAAATCCGCTATCAAGGGCGGCCCCAATGCAGGGAGGGTCATGATGAGGAAATTAGCAACCGCCGTTCTGGCGGGGGTCGTATTGTCGTTTTGCTGCGTCGGCGCGGCCGGCGCCAAGGGCAAAATCATCGGCGTTTCCTGGTCGAATTTCCAGGAGGAGCGCTGGAAGACCGACGAAGCCGCGATCAAGGCTGCGATTTCGGCGGCCGGCGATAGATACATTTCCGCCGACGCGCAATCGTCCGCGCAGAAGCAATTGACCGACATCGAAAGCCTGATCGCGCAGGGCGCCAACGCGCTGATCGTTCTGGCGCAAGACTCCTCCGCCATCGGCCCCGCGGTGCAGAAGGCGGTCGACGAAGGCATTCCGGTGATCGGCTACGACCGTCTGATCGAAAATCCGAATGCGTTTTACATCACGTTCGACAACAAGGAAGTCGGCCGGATGCAGGCGCGCAGCGTGTTCGCGGTCAAGCCGCGGGGAAATTACGCCTTCATCAAAGGATCGTCGGCCGATCCCAACGCCGACTTCCTGTTTGCCGGCCAGATGGAGGTGCTGAAAGCGGCCATCGCGGCCAGTGCCATCAGAAATGTTGGCGAGGCCTATACCGACGGCTGGTTGCCGGCCAACGCCCAGAGGAATATGGAGCAAATTCTGACCAAGACCAACAACAAGGTCGATGCGGTCGTGGCGTCGAACGACGGCACGGCCGGCGGCGCCATTGCCGCGCTTGCGGCGCAAGGCATGGCCGGCGCCGTCGCAGTTTCCGGCCAGGACGGCGATCACGCCGCCCTTAACCGCATCGCACTCGGCACCCAGACCGTCTCGGTGTGGAAAGACGCCCGCGCGCTTGGCAAGAAGGCGGCCGAGGTCGCCTTGCTGCTCGCCGATGGCAAAAAGATGAGCGAGATTCCCGGCGTGGTGAAATTCGTCGGCGGCCCGAAGAAAATCGAGATGAACTCAATCTTCCTGACGCCAATCCCGATCACCAGGGACAATCTCGACGTCGTCATCGATGCGGGCTGGATCGCCAAGGACGAAGTCTGCCAGGGGGTTAAGCCTGGCACGGTCAAGGTCTGCGGCTGATTGCGCGCCGCCCCATGAGCCTCGTTGCGCGCTTTCTCAAAGCCACCGAACTCGACACCCGGATGCTCGGCCTGGTCGGCGCTTTGCTGCTGATCTGGATCATCTTCCACGTGCTCTCGGGCGGCTTGTTTCTCACGCCGCGCAATTTATGGAATCTTTCGGTGCAGTCTGCGCCCGTTGCCATCATGGCGACGGGCATGGTGCTCGTCATCCTGACGCGCAACATCGATCTGTCCATCGGATCGATGCTCGGCTTCGTCGGCATGATCATGGGCGTCGTGCAGACCGATCTCATGCCAAAGTTTCTCGGCTTCGAACATCCTGCGACTTGGATTCTCACGCTCGCGATCGGTCTTGTTCTCGGCGCCAGCCTCGGCGGGCTGCAAGGCTTTTTGATCGCCTATCTCGGCATTCCGTCCTTCATCGTAACGCTGGGCGGGCTCCTGGTCTGGCGCGGCGCGGCCTGGTGGGTGACCAGCGGCCAGACGGTCGCGCCGTTGGATGACACGTTCAAGCTGATCGGCGGCGGCCCTGAAGGTTCGATCGGCGCGACCTTCAGTTGGAGCGTCGGCCTGATCGCCTGCGCAGCGGTCGTGCTGTCGCTGGCGCACGGCCGGGTCCGGCGCAAGACGTTCCACTTCCCACTGCGGCCGATGACGGCCGAGCTTTTTCTCGGCAGCGTCGCTTGCGCTGCCATCCTCGCCGCGGTTGCAGTCGCCAATGCCTATCCGTGGCCGACCGGCAGCGTGCGCCGCTACGCCGACGCCAATCATATCGCGCTTTCCGACGCCGGACTATTCATCTCGCACGGCATTGCGATTCCAGTTCTGATTGCGATCGGCATCGGCGTTGCGATCAACTTTATCGCGACGCGAACGCGGTTCGGTCGCTATGCCTACGCGATTGGCGGCAACCCGGAGGCGGCGGAACTCGCCGGCATCAACACGCGCTGGGTGATCATGAAAATATTCATGCTCATGGGGCTCCTTGCCGCCACCGCCGGCGCCGTCTCGATCGCGCGTCTCAACGCCGCCACGAACTCGGAAGGAACGCTCGCCGAACTTTTGGTCATCGCCGCATCCGTTATCGGCGGAACGTCGCTCGCCGGCGGCGTCGGCACCGTGGCCGGAGCGATGCTCGGCGCCGTTCTCATGCAGTCGCTGCAGTCGGGCATGGTGCTGCTTGGCGTCGATACGCCGCTGCAGAGCATTGTCGTCGGCGTCGCCCTGGTGCTGGCGGCGTGGCTCGACACCACCTATCGGCGTCGAACCGGGAGAGCCGCTTCATGAAAGTCTCGCCGACGCCACTCGTCGAGATGCGCGACATATCGCTGTCATTCGGCGGCATTCATGCCGTCGATCGGGCGTCGATCGATCTCTACGCCGGCGAAGTGATGGCGCTGGTCGGGCATAACGGCGCCGGCAAGTCGACGCTGATCAAAATTCTTTCCGGCGCCTATCAGCGCGATTCCGGGACCATTGCCATTCGCGGCGAGGAGGCCACGATCGCCAATCCGCGCGACGCCAGAAAATATGGCATCGAGACGATCTATCAGACGCTGGCGCTCGCCGACAATGTGGACACCGCCGCCAATCTGTTTCTCGGCCGTGAACTGCGAACAGGCTGGGGAACGCTTGACGACATCGCCATGGAAGCCGAGGCGCGTAAGGTCGTGGGGCGCCTCAACCCGCATTTCCAGCGCTTCAAAGATCCAGTCAAGGCGCTATCTGGCGGTCAGCGCCAGTCGGTGGCGATCGCCCGCGCGATCCTGTTCAATGCACAAATTCTGATCATGGACGAACCGACGGCGGCGCTCGGTCCGCAGGAAACGGCGGAGGTCGGCGAACTCGTCAAAAAGCTGAAGGCGGACGGCGTCGGCATTTTCCTGATCAGCCATGATATTCATGACGTCTTCGAGCTGGCGGATCGGATTTGCGTGATGAAGAACGGCCGCGTTGTCGGCACCGTCCGCGTCGGCGACGTCAGCAAGGATCAAGTGCTCGGCATGATCATCCTCGGTCAATGCCCGCCGGCAGCGATATCGGGGCCGGGCGCAATCCAGCCACCGGCCGCGAGTTGAATCGCGCTTACACCGGCACGCGCACCGTCGCGCGCAAGCCGCCGAGCGGGCTATCGCCGAGCGCGATGTCGCCGCCGTGCGAACGCGCGATATCGCGGGCGATGGCGAGACCTAAGCCGGTGCCGCCTTCATCCTGGTTGCGAGCGTCGTCGAGACGCAGGAACGGCTTGAATACGTCCTCGCGCAGATTGACCGGGATGCCTGGTCCGTCGTCGTCGACGGTGACGGTGAGCCAGCGGTGATCGCGGTGGCCGGTGATGGCGACGGTCGAGGCGAAGCGCGAGGCATTGGTGACCAGATTGGCGAGGCAGCGCTTGAACGCGGCCGGCCGCACCGTGACCTCCGGCTGGCCGTAGAAGACCACGCTCGCCCGATGGCCGTGGCGTTCGGTGTCGAGCTTGAGCTCGTCGAGCAAGGCCGGAATATCGGTCGGGGCCGACTGTTCGCCCATATCGCCGCGGGCGAAAGCGAGATAGGCCTCCAGCATCGCCGCCATCTCGTCGATATCCTTCTTGATGGCCTCGATTTCCGGACCTTTTCCGAGCAGTGCGAGTTCGAGCTTGAAGCGGGTCAGGATGGTGCGCAGATCGTGCGAGACGCCGGCGAGCATGGTGGTGCGCTGCTCGATGGCGCGTTCGACGCGGCCCTTCATTTCCAGGAATGCGGCGGCGGCACGGCGCACCTCGCGCGCGCCGCGCGGGCGAAAATTCTGCGCCTCGCGGCCCTTGCCGAATGCTTCCGCGGCGTCGGCCAGCCGCACGATCGGCCGGATCTGATTGCGCAGGAAGGCGATGGCGATGGCGAGCACGACGAGCGACGTCGCCACCATCCATACGAGGAAAATCCACGAATTCGGATCGTAAACGTCGGCGCGCGGTGCGAACACCCGCATGATATTCGCGTCTGGAAGCAGGATGCGGATTTCCACGATCGACGAGCGCCCGACCGTGTCGATCCAAAACGGCAGGCCGATCTGTTTGCGGATGTCGTCGGAGAGCGCCTCGTCGAGCTGGTTGAAGAACGGTTTCGCGCCGGGCGGCGGCAATTGACTGCCGGGCATGAAATCCACCACCAGGCCGAGCCGATCTTGGGCGATGCGGTGAAGCTGCGCGTGGCCGGCATCCTGCGGAAACGTCTTATAGACATCGATGAGGGTGGCGATTTCCTGCGTCACCGCCGACGAAAGATAATTCGTCACCAAATTCCAGTGCCGCTCCAGGAACAACAGAGCGACCACCGATTGCAGCACCACCATCGGCACGATGATGATGAGAAGCGAACGGGCATAGAGTCCTTTCGGCATCACCGATTTCAGCCAGCGCCCAAAGCGATCCCAGGGTCCGGCGATCGGCCGCACCACGGTAGCTCCGGCGCTCGCCAGCGCATTGGCCGCTGCAACCAATTGGCCGGCGGCATTGCGCAAGCGCCCGATGCCTGCATCCAAACTGGTCATGATCTAAAACAAGTCATGGTCGAGACCGGTCATGGTGCCGCCGTGCTCGCCGCCACCAGCCGGTAGCCGACGCCGCGCACGGTTTGCACGAACAGCGGATTAGACGGGTCGCGCTCGATCTTGCGGCGCAGCCGATTGACTTGCACGTCCACGGTGCGCTCGCCGACGGCTTCGCCGTTGCCGGCGAGCGCCTCGCGCGGCACAGTCTCGCCGGCGCTGGTCGTCAATACGCGCAGCATTTCGCGTTCGCGATCGGTAAGCCTGATCACTTCTTCGCCGCGGCGCAGCTCGCCGCGCGCCAAATGAAACACAAATGGGCCGAAGCGCACCGATTCCACAGGCGGCGCCGCGGGTGGCCGCGCGCGCTTGAGGATATTGGCGATGCGCAGCGAAAGTTCGCGTGGCTCGAATGGCTTCGCCAGATAATCGTCGGCGCCGATTTCGAGCCCCATGATCCGGCTTTCCTTCTCGTCGCGCGCCGTCAGCATCAGGATCGGCACGGTAGACGCGGCGCGAATGCTGCGGGCGAAATCGAATCCGTTTTCGCCGGGCATCATGACGTCGAGAATGAGAAGGTCGAACTTCAAGCCGGCAAGCTTGGCTCGCGCGTCAAACGCGGTATCGGCAGTCGATACGCGATAGCCTTCGCCGAGCAAAAAACGCGACAACAGCGCACGAATCCGCCGATCGTCGTCGACGACGAGGAGATGCGGCGCGTCGTCAGCGGGATTTTGGACCGGGTTTTGCGCCGGGTTCGGCGTCGGATTTTCGGCCGCGTTCTCGCCGGCGACTGTCATGGCGCCAAACTCACGGGTTGTCGTCTCGCGATCGCCCGCGCGCCCGATCAGCATGCGCGATCAAGCGTAGAACGTGATCGCGGTCCTTGGCATCGATCATGCCGGCGAGAAAGCGCCGCGCCGCCTCGCGCGAGCCGGGGCCGAGCTCGGCGAGCACGCGCGCGATGCGCGCGGTCTGCAATCCGGCGAGCTTGAGCGCCAACGCCTCGCCCGTCGGGCTCACATAGAGGAGCCGCTGGCGGCGATCGTTGGCGCCTTCCTTCTGCACCACATAGCCATCGTCGATCAGCTGCTTGAGCACGCGGCCGAGCGACTGTTTAGTGATTTTCAAAACGTCGAGCAGTTCGGCAACCTTCATGCCGGGATTGCGGTTGACGAAATGCAAGACGCGATGGTGCGCCCGCCCGAAGCCAAGCTTCGCCAAGACTTCGTCGGGATCGCCGACGAAGTCGCGATAGGCGAAGAACAACAGTTCGATGAGATCGAAATAGGGCTCGGCCGCAACCGGCGTAGCCTCAATCGCAGGCGTCCCGTGCGGCTTACTGGTTGCAGTGATGCTGATATCGGCCATTTAGGTCAGGTATGTTGACATATTCCGGCTTGGTTGTTAAGCTCCCCGCGCGATATCGTTTTCTAACGAGGCGGTATCTGGCCGCTCCTGACGTTGCGCTGGGCGCAGGCAAGCGCTCTCATGACGCCTCTTTCGTGGAGCGGAAAGACCATAGCGGGTCTGCGGTTTCGGCGCAAAAGCTCAAGAACGGCCGAGGTATCGGCGATCATTGAGCCATAAATACGAGGGAAGCCAAGAGAGGTAAGTGCCATGGCAGTGCCCTTCGACCAACGTCCCGACGTGATTTGGTTCGACGGCAAGCTCATTCCGACCGTCGACTGCAAGATCAGCGTCCTCACCCACGGCCTGCATTATGCGAGCTGCGTGTTCGAGGGCGAACGCGCCTATGGGGGCAGGATTTTCGAAGGCACCGCGCATTCCGAGCGGCTGAAAAACTCGGCCAAAATTCTCGATTTCGAAATCCCCTACTCGGTGGCTGAGATCGATGCCGCCAAGCAGCTTGTTCTCGACAAGAACAATCAGAAAGACGCCTATGTCCGCCCGGTCGCCTGGCGCGGCTCCGAAGCGCTCGGCGTTTCGGCTCAGGCCAACAAAATCCACCTCGCCATCGCCACCTGGGAATGGCCGAGTTATTTCCATCCCGAAGAGAGATTAAAGGGAATACGCCTCGATCTCGCCGAGTACCGCCGGCCCGATCCAAGGACCGCGCCCTGCCTCGCCAAGGCGGCGGGCCTCTACATGATTTGCACCATCTCCAAGCATCGCGCCGAGCAACGCGGCTATGCCGACGCCATGATGCTCGACTGGCAGGGCCGCGTTGCCGAATGCACCGGCGCCAACATCTTCTTCGTGCGTGACGGCAAGATCCACACGCCGATCGCCGATTGCTTCCTCGCCGGCATCACCCGCGCGACTGTGATCGCGCTCGCGCGCCGCAGCAATATCGAAGTGATCGAGCGCCGCATCATGCCCGAGGAGCTTGGCGAGTTTTCCGAGTGCTTCATCACCGGCACTGCGGCCGAAGTGACCGCGGTGTCCGAAATCGGCCACTGGACTTTCACGCCGGCGCGGATCACCGCGCAGTTGATGCGCGATTACACGCACACGGTGCAGCCGAAGGGCAAAGCCGCGGCGGCATAAGTCCGCCGCGGCACCGAGCGAGAAGGCGCTTACCGCTCGCCGGCCTCGGTGAAAAACTTCTCGCCATAGGCGAAGCGGTTGGGTTTGAGAAAGAAACCGAGCAGGACAGCGCCGTTGGGCGCAACCGCTTCGTGCTGATTGCCGGCCGGCCGCCATACGAACTGGCCGGGCCCGCATTTGCCCTCGTGATCTTCGAGCGAGCCCTCGATCACGTAAGTCTGCTCCAACGCAGTGTGCTCGTGTAGCGGCACGACCGCGCCCGGATCGAGCTTGAACAACGCGGTGGTGACGCCTTTGTCGTCGGTATAGAGCACCTTGATCTTGATGCCGGGAAACTTGGTCATCTCCCACGGCATATTGGGCGCGTCGACATAATGCGCGGCGCGCTCCGGCGGATTGTCAGGCTTGATATCGGCATGAACGACTTTGCGAGCTTGCACCGGGCATGACGGTCTCCTGTCTGAGCGCGCACTTTGGTTAGTCTATCGCGCAGAGCGCACGACCGCCAGCTACTTGGCGGTTTCGCGCCGCGGTGCCGGCGCGGACCAGCGCTCGGCGGCGGCATCGTCCGCTGCCTTCGCCTCGACCCAATTTGCGCCGCTCGGCTTCTCGATCTGTTTCCAGAACGGAGCGCGGGTCTTCAGATAATCCATCAGGAATTCCGCCGCCGCGAAGGCGGCTTGGCGGTGGCTCGACGCGGTGACGACGAGCACGATCGGCTCGCCGGACACAATCCGCCCATAACGGTGGATCACCGTCACGCCGAGAAGCGGCCAGCGCGTCTGCGCCTCCTCGACATGGCGCACGATTTCGGCTTCCGCCATCCCCGGATAGTGCTCGAGATTGAGCGCCGCAATGGCCTCGCCGTTTTCGTCGGCGCGGCAGAGGCCGGTAAAGGTGACCACGGCGCCGATATCGGTGCGGCCGCGCGTCAACCGCGCCGCCTCGGCAGCGCCATCGAATGGTTCCCTTTGCAGTCGGACAGTCCGCGTCACTCGCCCATCATAATCCGTCCGCTGATGTTGGCATAGGTCGCGCGATCCCGATCCGTTGGGGAAACGAGGGCGTCTATGCTCGCCGGAGAACCGATGGCGCCAATGATGTTGCCGCCTCAAACAACGCAACGGCGCCGCGCGACAGATTCAGTCCACTTTGATATTCGCGAAGGCTATCACCTTCGCCCACTTCCCGGCGGCATTGGCAATCAGCGCGCCAAATTGAGACGGCGTCATCGTTTCCGGCTCAGCGCCCTGCGCCACGAAGCGTGCCTTCATCGCAGGATCGGCGATGATGGCATTGATGTTCTTGTTGAGCGTATCGATGATGTCGGCCGGCGTGCCCCTCGGCGCTCCAACGCCTGCCCAGCCGCTTCCCTCATAGCCGGGCAGGGATTCGGCTATTGCAGGCACATCGGGTAACGCCTCCATGGGCTTCGTACTGGTCGCGCCGAGCGCACCCAGCTTGCCGGCTTGGATGTACCCGAGCACCGGCGGGACCGTGGCAAAGGCGAGCTGCACCTGGCCGGCGAGCAGATCGGGCAAATAAGAACTGCGATACGGCACGTGAACGATGTTCACGCCGGTCATCATCCTGAACAGCTCGAAGGCGAGATGCGGCGCCGTCCCGGCGCCCTGCGACGCAAAATTGAGCTTGCCCGGATTAGCCTTGGCGTAGGCAATGAGCTCAGGGATCGTCTTCGCTGTGATCGATGGATGGACCACGACGACGAAGGGCGTGTAGCCAACGAACGCGATCGGCGCGATGTCGCGGACGAAATCGAATGCGAGATTTGGGTAGAGCGCGGCGCCGGCCGCGTTCCCTGAAATCATCACCAGGAGTGTATATCCGTCCGGTGCTGCCCGTATGACGTACTCAGCGCCCACGTTTCCCCCGGCGCCCGGCTTGTCCTCGACGACAATATCCTGGCCGAGGTGCTGTGAAAGCGGCGCCCCGATGAGCCGCGCCAGCACATCCGGCGCCAACCCGGCTGGAACGTCGACGATCACGTGCACCGGCCGCGATGGATAGCTATCCGCCATGCTCATGCGGGAGCCGACAGAAAGCGCAGCGACGGCCGCACCGAGGTGCAGGAATTCCCTACGCGGAATTTTCATTGCGACCCCCTGAGTACCAACCCTCGGGCGAGCGCCGAAGGCATTCCGCTCCCATTCAATTATTCTTTGGCAGCCGCCCGCCGCAGGCACAAGCGCTGCCGTTAGATTTCACGGGAAGCCGGCATCTCCCGGTGGCAGCTCGAATTAAGGGTACCGTATCGGCTACGCCTTGAATAGCGGCGTGATGTCGCTTGAGCCCGGCCCGAACATTCACGCAAGAAAAATAAATCAGCCGCCTGTCATCGGCGGAAAAAATGCGATCTCGCCGGCGCCTTCGATGCGTGCATCGGCGCGTACGTGGTTACGATCGATCGCGGCACGGATCACCTTGGGGTTCTCGAACGCGTAAGCGTAGCTTTCGCCCCGCTGCGCGAGCCATTTCACCAGTTCGCCGACCGTCGCGATACCGGCGGGCGGCTCGATCTCCTCTTCCGCCTTGCCGATACGCTCACGCACCCAGGCGAAATAGCGAACCTTCACGCATCCTCCTTTGCCGCATGATCCCGAAAAAGCCTGCCCCGGGACTTGATCCGGGATGGTCACCGATTCTCCGAAAAGATCACGCTCAATAACATCCTTGAGCTGGCTCTGTTTCAACGCATCTACGAGCCTTTAGGCATCCTCTTTCGTCAGGTGATGCAGTCCGGCCTGCAGATAATCCCAGCCGGTGTAGAGCGTCAGCAATGCAGAGAGCCACAACAGCGTGATGCCGATCCGCGTGACCACCGGCACAACGGCGTCGCCGGCTTCGCCGCAGATCAAAAATCCGACGGCGACGAGTTGCAGCGTCGTCTTCCATTTGGCGAGCCGCGTCACCGGCACGCTGACCCGCAGTTCGGCGAGATATTCGCGCAATCCCGAGACCAGAATTTCGCGGCAGAGGATGATGACGGCGGCACATAGCGCCCAGCCATGGATGGTGTTCTCGGCGGCCAGCATCAGAAGGCATGACGCCACCAAGAGCTTGTCGGCGATCGGATCGAGCATGCGGCCGAGCGAGGACTGCTGGGCCCAGATGCGGGCGAAATAACCGTCAAGGAAGTCGGAAACCCCGGCGGCAATGAAGATGACGAGCGCGACCCAGCGCAGCCACAGCCCGCCGTGTAAAATGTTCTGCCAGAACATGCAGCCGACCACGAGCGGCACCGCTGCAATGCGGCCATAGGTCAGGATGTTCGGCAGCGCGAGCGGGTGGGCGCGCAGCCGTCCCGGCGGGCTCGTCGTGGTCGAGGTCATGGCGCCACCATAGCGCCATGGCGCGACAACCGACAGACCCGGCTCATGTCACTTTCCCGGATCATGCTCATTTTCCTTAAAGCGTGATCTTTTCGGAAAATCGGTTTCCACCCCGGATCAAGTCCGGGGCAGGTTTTCTCCCGATCATGCTCATGCCGCTCCCTCATGAAAGAACTCGTAGATCCGCCGCGCGGTTTCGGCGCTGATACCGTCGACCTGCACCAGATCGGTGACCGAGGCACGTTCGATCGATTTCAGCGTGCCGAAATAGTGCAGCAGCGCCCGTTTGCGCGTCGGTCCGATTCCGGCGATCTCCTGCAGGCCGGCTTCGCGCAGATCGCGCTTGCGGCGCGCCCGATGCGAACCGACGGCGAAACGATGCGCCTCGTCGCGCAGCCGCTCGACGAAATAGAGGACCGGATCGCGCGGCGGCAGCTTGAACGAGTCGCGGCCTGGAAGAAAGAAGGTTTCGCGGCCGGCATCGCGGTCGGGACCTTTGGCGATGGCAATGATCGGAACTTCGACGCCGAGCGCGGTCAAGACCTCGCGCGCCGCGGTGAGCTGGCCCTGCCCGCCATCGATCAAGACGAGGTCCGGCCAAGGCGATTCGTCTTGCGCATCGGCGCCATTTCCGCCGCCTGAAAGTGGGAGGTCGGCAGCCGCAGCCTGCCGGGTGGGAGCCAACGATCCCGTCATCTCCGCCAGCCCCGCCCCTTCCCCCGGTTGCCGTTGGCGATCCATCCCTCCCCTTTCAAGGGAGGGTATTGGCGCCTCGGCGAGCAGCCGCTTGAAGCGCCGCTCTAACACCTCGCGCATCATGGCGAAGTCGTCGCCGGGCGTCAGGTCGGCCGAGCGGATGTTGAATTTGCGGTACTGGCTTTTGCGAAAGCCCTCGGCGCCGGCGACGATCATGGCGCCGACGGCGTTCGAGCCCTGGATGTGGCTGTTGTCGTAAACTTCAATTCGCCGCGGCACGCGCGGCAGCCCGAACGTCTCGGCGAGCTGGCGCAGGAGTTTCTCCTGCGACGTCGTCGCCGCGAGCTTGCGCCCCAGCGCCTCGCGGGCATTGGCGAGCGCGTGTTCGACCAAGTCCTTCTTCTCGCCGCGCTGCGGAACGGTGACTTCGACCTGACGGCCGCTCTTGGTCGCCAGCGCGCGCGCCAATAGCGCACGATCCGCAATCGCGTGCGAGATCAGGATAAGGCGCGGCGGCGGCTTGTCGTCGTAGAATTGCGCAAGGAACGCCGACAAAACTTCGCTCGCGCCAAGCGAGCGGTCGGCCCGGGGAAAATACGCGCGATTGCCCCAGTTCTGGCTGGTGCGGAAAAAGAACACCTCCACGCAGGTAAAGCCGCCCTGCTGATGCAGGGCGAACACGTCCGCCTCCGCGACGCCGCGCGGATTGACGCCCTGATGCGATTGGATCGCGGACAGCGCCGCCAAACGGTCGCGATAGATGGCGGCGCGCTCGAAGTCGAGCGCGGCGGAAGCCTTTTCCATTTCTTCGGCAAGCTCGTCCTTGACCGCGCTGCTGCGGCCGGACAGAAAATCGTTCGCCTCGCGCACCAGCACCGAATAATCGCGGAAGTCGATGTCCTTCGTGCACGGCGCCGAACAGCGCTTGATCTGATAGAGCAGACACGGCCGCGTCCGGCTTTCGAAGAACGGATCGCTGCAGGAGCGCAACAGGAAGGCGCGCTGCAGCGCATTGACGGTGCGGTTGACCGCCCACACCGACGCAAATGGCCCGTAATAGCGGCCCGGCCGCGTGCGCGCGCCGCGATGCTTGAGAATTTGCGGCGCCCAATGATCGGACGTGATCAGAATGTAGGGAAACGATTTGTCGTCGCGCAGCACCACGTTGAATCGCGGCCGCAACCGCTTGATGAAATTGGCTTCAAGAAGCAGCGCCTCGGTTTCGGTGCGGGTGACGACGAATTCGAGCGTGCGCGTGGCGGCGATCATGCGTTCGATGCGGGTATCGAGCCCGGTCGGCCGCGCATAGGCCGCGACGCGCTTTTTGATGTTCTTCGCCTTGCCGACATAGAGCACGTCGCCGCGCACATCGATCATGCGGTAAACGCCCGGCCGCGACGGCGCGAGCTTGACGTAGTGCACGATCGCGGCGCGGCCGGCGGCAAGCGAGCCCGCCTCCTCGTCGAAGGACAGTTTCGCGACTTCGATCTCGTCGGGCTGCGGCAACGATTGCTCGTCGTCTTCCTCGACGATCTCGGCCTCGGGCGCGATGTCTGGTTTCGGAGTGCTCATGCTGAAACGTAGCGCGGACCGAGCATTAGCGAAATCCGGGCGGCGATCACAGAGATATAGGCTCTCTTAACGATATCAACTTGGAACGGTCTGACGATTCAGCACTGTTTAACTTAAACGCCGCGATTAATTAGACCGACCGGGCGACGGCCTGCGCGCGCTTTCTTTGACGCTGCAGAAGCATCGCGTGCCCAGACGGCGTCACGAGCCACCGCCTCGATTTCCCATGAGGAGGCCAACATGAGAACAATACGTGACGCCTCCTCTTTTGGCGCCGCCTCTTTTGGCTCAGCTTTTTTTGCCGCGGCTTGCCTGTCGGCAATGGCAAGTGCGGCACTTGCGGCCGATCTGCCCGCCTCCAACTACCCGTACTACACGGCGCCGGCCTCCTATTCGGCCTATAGCTGGGCCGGCCCCTATGTCGGCGGTACACTGGGTTATGAATGGGGCAGCGTGAGCGACACCCCGACGAAGCCTTCGGGCGTGGCCGGCGGCATCGAAGCGGGCTTTAACTGGCAGCGCGGCAATTTTGTGTACAGCGCCGAGACCGATTTCAACGTCTCCGGCGCCGAAGACACCTTCGCGCCTTGGCAGTTCTCCAATCCCTGGTTCGGGACACTGCGCGGCCGCGCCGGTGTCGCCGTCGGCACGGTGTTGATCTACGGCACGGCCGGTCTCGCCTATGGCGAAGTGACGGCGGATACATCGGGCAACCTGTCGGAAAGCCATACCAGCTTCGGCTGGGTCGCAGGCGGCGGCGCCGAGATCGGCTTGACGCCGCATTGGTCGGCGAAGGCCGAATGGCTCTACCTCGACTTGGCCAGTCGCTCCTATTCGGTCACCGGGACCAACGACGCCCTGGCTGCCAATCTGTTGCGGCTGGGCGTCAACTACCGCTTCTGACGCCCGGACTAAATACAGCATAACTTTACTTTATGTTCAGTATAATTTCTGACCAGAAATACATTATCAACTATAACCGTGGCGAAATTACGTAGTATATCGCAATAATACAATCACAAAAGACAAAATTACTGTGTCATTTCTACACTAGTTGAAAAGGATGTTCCGAATACTATATGACAAATTGTGCTTCGATCTCGTGGAGTTGCAAAATGAAGCGCTTGTGTTTGGCCTTTGCAGGCCTGATGGTGCTCGCTGGCGCGGTCAGGGCGGCCGACATGGCACAGCCGGCGCCCGCGCCCTACTACCCGCCGGCTGCCGTCTATGCGCCCCCGCCCTATAGCTGGACCGGGTTTTATTTTGGCATCAATGGCGGCGGCGCCTTCGGCGGCTCGTCATGGGATAGCTCCGGCAGTCGCGACGTCAGCGGCTGGCTGGTCGGTTCGCAGGTTGGCTACAATTACCAGTTCGGACAAGCGGTGGTCGGCGTCGAAGGCGACATCGACGCGACCGACATCAACGGCAGCGCGACCTCGAACTGCCCAGCCGGCTGCAAGACCAGCAATACCTGGCTGGCGACGGTACGCGGTCGGCTTGGCTATGCGGCGGATCGTTTCATGCCCTACGTCACCGGCGGCGCCGCGTTCGGCAATATCAAAGCGTCGACGGCGGGCTTCCAAAACTCCAGCAACAATGCTGGTTGGACGCTGGGCGCCGGCCTCGAAAGTGCATTTGCCGCCAACTGGACGGCCAAGGTCGAATATCTCTATGTCGACCTCGGCAGCTTCAACTGCGGTCTAAGTTGCAACGCCGGTCTGACCAGCGACGACGTGTCGTTTCACACCAACATTCTGCGCGCTGGCGTGAATTACAAGTTTTGATTTGCGCCCACTGACCGAGGCGCAAACGCCCCGGGGTTTTGCCCCGGGGTTTTGTTTGCGAGCGAGCGGTGCTGCGTCCGCGCAAATTTGTTACGTCTGCTCGGCCTGCAATATCTCGGCGAGTTGTTCCGGTGCGTCCAGCATCACATCGTGGCCGCACGCCACCTCATAAGTCCGCCAGCCCCGGCCGCGGGCTTTCTCGAGCGCCAGATCGAACGGCGGGCTCGGGTAATCGGTCGCCCTGATATAGGCCTTTTTCGCGATCCGCTCGCTCGCACCGGTCAGCGACAGCTTCTCCAACACGCATTTGATCGGCTGCGGCGTGCACTGTGCATCGACCCACGCGCGGTCCTTTTCGTTGACTTTAAACATCGCGGCGGACCGCGGCGGGATGGTCGACGCCCCGTTGCGCTCTGCGGCCAAAAATCCGTCGCGAACCGTGGGCGCCGCCAAATCGGCCAGCGCTTCGCCGGTCGCCGGAAAGAACGCATCCAGCATCACAAAAGACGCAATGAATTTTTCCATCTTCTCGGCGACGCCGGAAATCACCATGCCGCCATAGGAGTGACCAACCAGCACCACGTCATTCAACTCCTGCCACTTCATTTCATTGACGACGTCGAGAATGTGGGTGTCGAGATCGACGCCAGGCGTGAGCAGATGCGAGCGTTCGGCAAGCCCGGTCAGCGTCGGCGTAAAGACTTCATGTCCGTTCCGCGCCAGAAGCCGCGCGACGCGGCGCCAGCACCAGGCGCCATGCCATGCGCCATGAACGAGAACAAAAGTCGCCATGCATTTCTCTCCCAAAACCACTGCCAGTCCGAATGCCGCGGGCGCTCTGAATCCCTTTTAAACGGTGGGTGTCTCGCCGTGCAGGATCTGCGCGAACACCGGCATGTCGATATTGCCGCCCGAAAGGATCAACCCCACGCGCTTGCCGGCGCAACGAGTTTTTTCCTTCAGCAGCGCCGCGAGCGGCGCGGCGCCCGCGCCTTCGGCGAGATTATGCGTCGTCGTGTAATAGATGCGGATCGCCTGCGCGATCTCGTCCTCGCTGACGCTGACGACGCGTGCGGCGCCTTGTTTGATGATTTCGAGCGCCTCCGCCGGCGGATCGCGGCAGGCGACGCCGTCGGCGAACGTGCGCGCCGCGTTCGTCTGCACCGGATGGCCGGCTGCAAACGACAAGGCAAAGGCCGGCGCATTGTCCGCAACCACCCCGACGATCTCGGTGCACAGCCCAAGCAGATCGCGCACGGTGATAAGTCCGCAAATGCCCGAACCCATGCCGATGGGAACGTAAACCACATCGAGGTTGGCGTGATTTTCGAATAATTCGTGCGCGTAGGTCGCAACGCCTTTCACCAGGTCGCGGTGAAAGGACGGCACGAAATGATAGCCGCGGTCACCCTGGATTTTGGCAGCGACGCCGCGGCTTTCGTCGAAATCCTTGCCGCCGGTCACTATTTCGCCGCCGAAGGCCGCCATCGCGGCATTCTTCTCGCTCGAGTTGCCCTCCGGCACGACGATCACTGCGGGAATGCCGTTGCGCGCCGCGGCAATGGCAACCGACTGGCCGTGATTGCCGCGCGTCGCCGTGACCAAACCCGTCGGCCGAGCGCCGGCGCGCAGCAGCGCATCGACATAGACGAGACCGCCACGCGCCTTGAACGATCCGGTCGGCGTATGGTTCTCGTGCTTGACGATGACTTCCGTTCCCACCGCCCTGGCGAGCAGCGGCCACGGATAAGCGGGCGTCGGCGCTACGACTTTGCGGACAATCGCGGCAGCGGCCTCTAGCTCGTCCAGAGAAAAGAGCGGCATGTCCGATCCTTCGGCAAGTCCCCGCCGCCTTTGAGCATGCCGCGCGCGCTACCCCGTCGGCTTGGTCGCGGCATAGGCGGGCACGCGCGCCGTGAAATTGTCGAGCCAGGCAACGAGTTGAGGGTGATCGCTGCGCCAACTGCCGCCGAAACGGAAATCGCGATAGCCGAGCACGCAGGCGAGCGTGATCTGACCCACATTCGGTAGCGTCTGCGGTTCGAGGGCGGGCGGTGCGGCTTCAAGCGCAGCGAGCCCGCGCGTCACCTTGCCGGCTTGGTGTTCGAGCCATTTCGGCTCGTGCGCTTCCGCCTTGCGCCAGCGCGTTTCGTAGATGGTCAGGATCGATGCGTCGATGATGCCGTCGCACAGCGCTTGCAGACGCAGCGCGGCAAGGCGCTCCTTCGGCTCGCGCGGCACGATCTTGCCGCCGCCGGCGCGATAGTCGAGATAATCGAGGATGACGCGTGAATCGTAATAGGCGGCGCCGTCCTCGGCGATCAGCACCGGGATTTTACCCAGCGGATTTTGTCGCCGGACGCTATCGTTGACGTCGGTCGTGTCGGCCGGCTCGATCTTCGTATCGCCGTCGAGACCGAGCACCGAGAGAGCAATCCGCACCTTGCGCCCGAATGGCGAGGACGGCGAGGAACGTAAGATCATCATTGTGAGCCCGTGGCCGGAGGTCGCTCCGGTCCTTCCCTGTTGCAACAATAATGCCGTGACGCCGGGCCGGGCGACGCCGCCGTCCGCGATCTCACCATACAGCGCATAGCGCGCCGCGGCGACGTCGTCCTAGCTGGTGACGACGAGATTGACGGCCTTTGGGCCTTTGCCCTTCTTGTCGGGTTCGACGTCGAAGCTGATGCGCTGTCCCTCAACCAGCGATTTGAGCCCCGCACGTTCAACAGCGGTTATGTGCACGAACACATCGCGGCCACCGTCGTCGGGCTTGATGAAGCCGTAGCCGCGTTCGCCATTGAAAAATTTGACCGTACCGGTCATTGCCATCGAGACACTCCTTCCCCCGTAGTTCCTTCGCCGCCACCCCCACGGTGCGACGGCTAGCCGGACATCCACGCGAGCAAAGAGCTTGAGCCCCAGACGGCCTCAGTCACTCCGCCGGCCCCCCTCAGGAGGCGGAACGTCTAAGCCAGCAATGAATCAATTAAACCAATTTGTGCGTGTGGAAAAGTGGCAAGCGGCCTGCCGGGCCCGGTTTCGCGGCTTTCGCGCGGTATTTGCTACCCATGGGCGAACGCTGGGCTAACCTTCCCGCGTGAGCCAATCGATCCGGTGGGTAGCATGCGGCGAAAACGCCCGAACCAGCGCGGGAAGCAAAATGCGCAACTCCTCCTCCAGTGGGTAAGGCGGATTGACCACAACCTGGCCTGAACCGACCAGGCCAGCCTCCGCGCGCGGCGGCACGAGCGCGATCTCGCTGCGCAGGATTTTCGGCACGCCAAGCCGGCGCAGTCGTCGCGCCACTGCATCGGGCGCATCGCGCTCCTTGATCGGGTACCAGAGCATGTAGATGCCGGTCGGCCATTTGCGATGGGCCTCGCCGAGCGCGCCGATCAAGCGGATGAAATCGGCCGCTTCCTCATAGGGCGGATCGATGAAGACGAGGCCGCGCCGCTCCTTGGGCGGAACATTGGCTTTGATCGCAGTCCAGCCGTCGATTGCCAGCACCTTGGCACGGGGATCACCGCGCAAGGCGATTTTGAGCGAAGCGGCCGGACCGGGCGCTATCTCGCAGGCGATGAGACGGTCCCCAGCCCGTAGCCGCGCTTTGGCGATCAGCGGCGATCCGGGATAAAGCCGCAGCTCGCCGCCGGTGTTGAGTGCGGCGACGACCTCCAGATAAGGCTTGATGAGCGCGTCGGCGCGTGGCTGTTGCGGCATGGCGAAGACGCGCGCGATGCCGTCGTGCCATTCGCCGGAACGCGCCGCCTCCGGCCCGAAAAGATCGTAGCGGCCGGCGCCGGCATGGCTGTCGATGACGCGGAAGGCGGTAGGCTTGGCCCGCAAATATTCGAGAATTCGCGTCAGCACGACATGCTTGTGCACGTCGGCAAAGCTGCCGGCATGGAAAGCATGCTGATAGTTCATGGCAGCGACTTTGGCCGGTCCAACACGATGCCTCGGCCCCAATTTGGTGTCATACAAACAATAAGCAGGAAAATCCCGGTCAGCTGTTGCCGCCGCGAACCGGCGGCATGACCAATTGATCGCGCCGGCAGCTGCGCTTGGCGACATCGGCGCAATCGTGAAATTGCAGCGTCTTGGCGAAATCCTTGACCACACAGAGCCGGACCTCGGTCAGCCGTTTCTTATTGCAGCCGATCGCAATGGCTTTCGCCGACAGCCCCGGATTGGCTTTGATGAAGGCGCTTTCCACCACGTCCGGCGTGACGCTGAGCGGCGCTTTGAGGTCGACATATTCGGGCGGGATTTTCACTGCCGCGCGCGCCTTGCGCACCGTGTCGAAATAGGCCTGCGGGGCAAGTCCGGAGCACGTGCCGTGCTTGTCCCATTCGTTGAAAATCAGGTGCGGCGCCGGCATCAGGTCGAGCATGGACGAAACGATCCCGCGGTCGAGCCGCGGCGCCGGAACCTCGCAATATTCCGGAAAACCCTTGTCGTATTGCGGCCACAGCCCGTGCACTACAAACGAATAGGGCCGCGCTCCGCATTGCCGCGACACCGAGCGGCCGGCATGCCGCTCCGCCGCTTCGGCGCAGAACGACGGCGACCACGATAGCGACAAGAGATAAAAATCGAACTGGCCCGGCTGGTCTTGGCGCGACATCATCGCCGTATTTTGCGCCGCAGCCGGTGCTGCAGCGAGCAACAGCGCGGCCAATGCCACCCGGATGACAGACAGGACCATGGTCGCCCCTCTTGCCTGACGCTTTATGCCGCTCTCTGGAACAAATCAAGAACATGGCCGCGGATCGTGGCGGCTCCGCTGCAGCTTTACGACTTTGTCGAGAATAATGGGGAACGTTTTTGTGGACATACTCGAAGGCGCGCTTTGGCGGACTTACGTTGCAGTGGCTTCGGCCGCACTGCACTTAGCGAGGGGATAGCATGGCCGTCTACCGCCTGTTCAAGAACCAACCGTTCGAACCGGAGGCGCTTTCGACCATGACGCGCACTTACGCCGAGGTGTGCCGGACGCTTGGCGTGAACGATCGCGATCTGGGCGAGACAAACGCCGTCGCCAAAACCGTCATCGAGTTCGCCCAGCGCGGTGCGCGCGATCCTGTTTTGCTGCGCGACTGCGTATTGCAGGCGCTGCGCGGCTGAGCGCAGCCACGACGACGGCATTACAGACCGATGAAATGGTCAAGACGCAGTCGTTTCAATTGAATTGATTGTCGCTCTAGCATTTTGATGGAGCATGATCTTTTCGGAAAACCAGTTTCCACTTTTCCGGATCATGCTCTAAGAGGCCGCGCCGAGGAATATACCCGATGACAAATACCGACGCTTGGCCGAGCGCGTTGACTGCGACGGTCAAGGTCCGGCGGCGCGGCATTCGGGGTTGTAAGCCCAATTGCGGTCGAGGCCGACAACGCAGAAATTGACTCCCCAATCTGCGCCGATCATGCCAGTATCTTCGGCAATCGAGTAGTAGATGGTGCGTTTGCTGTTGTCATTGATCACGGCCGTGCCGCCGCAGAATCGGTGCGGAATGGATTGTGCCGCCCAAGGCATGGTGGTGATCTCGTGGATGTTCTCGAAGCCGACAATGCGCAACTCTGAGTTCCAGAACCGGAATTCCTTGGTGCGGAAATTGCTGATGATCCGGTCGAGCGCCGAATGGGACTCGCAGCTGGGGAGGTCACGATCGTAATTCGGGCCGGACATCCAGAAATTCTTTTCCAGCCAAGTCGCGGCACGGGCCGACGCCAACGGCAGCGCGCATAGCGCAACGCCAAGCGCCACAGAAACTGCCGCGTATGCAATCAGGCCGCGACGAACCCGCAACTTGGATCGCGACATTGCCTTCCCCGGTCCCCGCTGGTCCATCGCAGCGTGCCGCGCCCAAGCGTGCGGGTCAAGGGCTGCGCGCAAAATGCTCGCACACTGGCGCGGTTGTGCTACCAAGCTTCAAGCGTTGCATTTGATTCGTTTGGCAGCGTGTTCGCGAGAGCAAAGCCGCATATCGGCGGTGCCCTGTTCAATCTGTGTAACGAGGTTTGGGATGATCCGCCCCGAATGTGGCGGACCAGCGGGGATGGATTGGGGAGATTTGACATGGGCCAAGTGCATCAGCTGCAAAATCCGCGGCCTTTGTTCGGTCTGCAGGCGGCGGGGCGCCTGATGACCGAAATATTCCCCTCCTGGGTGCAGGATTTAGCGCTGCTTGTTGAAAGCGTAGAGCCGATTTGTCCGCCCGGCGCGCCGCCGGATTGGCAACCCGGCGCCACCGTGCGGCTGCCATTCTCCAAAAAGATCTGCGCCGACGGGGCGGCAGTTTGCAGCCAAGCGCTCATGGCGCTCGCCGACACCGCGATGGTCATCGCCTGTTCGGCCGCCTGGAACGGCTACCGGCCGATGAGCACGATCGACCAGACCACGCATTTTTTGCGGCCGGTGAATTTCGACATCGTCGCCGATGCCCGCGTCGTGCGCATTGGCAGCAATACCAGCTTCGGCCGCGTCATGCTGTTGAATGCCGCCGACAGGCGGCCGGTCGGCATGGTGGCCAGCGCCTACTCGATGCTGTGAATTTGCCGCGCAGCGAGGCCGCCGAGGCCGGCCAGCTGCTTTCATTCCGTGGCTCGAGTTGAGACTGCTTGTTCGTGCATGATCTTTTCCGAAAACCGGTTCCACTTTTGGGGATCATGCTCTAAGCTTGCCGCCCTCTATGGGGGAGGCTAGGCGATGTACCGAAAGCTCTTCATGGCGTTTGCCGTCGCTGCGGCCGGCGCCCTCGCCAATACTGGCGCTGTGACCCACGCGATGGCATGGGGAGCGGAGTTTAGCGGCCCCGGTCCCGGGGTCACCGGCAACAATACCGGCGGCATCTTTCCCTATCGCCCGGCCGATCAGGCCACCTATCGGCAAATCGCCGAGACGTTTTGCGCACGCTACGGCCGGCTGGGCAAGGTCACCAGCATCCATCGCACCTATGGCGATTACGTCAGCTTCGTCTGCTACGATCGCCCGAGCCGAATTCATTAAGTCACCGCCAATCGCCGAGCGCCGTCTGGACCAAGGCTAGCGCCGCCACCGCCGCAGTGTCCGCCCGCAGGATGCGCGGACCGAGCGAAAGCCGCACCACATTGGGCTGCTTCACCAGGGCCGCTCGTTCGTCCGCGGCAAAGCCGCCTTCGGGCCCGATCAGGACCGCAAGCGCCGAGCGAGGCTGCGCCCTGGCCAAAGCGGTGGCTGGATTGGCCGTCTCGGCATCTTCATCGCAAAACACGAGGCAACGGGCCGGATCGCGGTCGGCGATGTAGCGGCTGAGCGCAATCGGCGGGGCGATGTTCGGCAGCGTAAGAATGCCGCATTGCTCCGCCGCCTCGACCGCATTGGCCCGCATGCGCTCGAGATTGACCCGGGTCACCTGGCCGTGGCGGGTGAGGACGGGCTGCAGCTGCGACACCCCCATTTCCACGGCCTTCTGCACCATATAGTCGAGCCGCGCCGCCTTCAGTGGCGCAAACAGATAGTGCAGGTCGGCTGCTGTGGTCTGTTGCCGCGTTTTGGCGCCGATCGATAGCGTCGGCGCGCGCTTTTCCCCTCCGAGCGTCGCGCTCCACTCGCCGTCCCGGCCATTGAAGACCAGAACCCGATCGCCGGCCTTGAGCCGCAGCACATGGTTGAGGTAGTGCGCCTGGGCGCGGTCAAGCGCGACGGCGGCGCCCGGTTCGAGCGGCGCGCTCAAGAAAAGCCGGGGACTGCGGAAATCGTAGCCGGACATGTTGGGACCGGACTTGGTTGCATCGGACTTGGCTAGCGCAGCCTTGCGTCGCAAACTCAGCGGTAGGGCCGCATGGGCTTAGCAATTTGCCCTCGTTTAGCCGTTAAGTCGTGGTCGGCAAAGGAGGCGAGCGGGGCGATCTGCCGCCTTGCCGTCGAATTCAACTAGTCTTTAATCGCCGCGAGAGTTCGGGCAGATTTTGACGGGAACCGGTATAGGGGCTTAAAGATGAACCGCGGCCTCGCCATAGCACTTTGTACGGTATCGGCGGCACTTGCGCTCGGCATGGCAATCCCTGCCGCGCGGGCGCAAGTCGGAACATCGCCGCAATGCATGAAGTTTCCGGCAATGAGTTAAGCCACGCAGGAGAAAGCGAACGCCGTAGCAGCCGCGATGAAGGCCAAGGCCGATCGCAAAGAGATCTGCCGGCTCATGACCGCCTTCGTCGCTTCCGAAAGCTTAGTCGTTAAATTCCTCGCTGATAACAAGACATGGTGCGGCGTTCCCGACCAGGCCATCGCCGCTGCCAAGGCAAGTCATGAAAGATCGGCCAAATTCCGCGACGCGGCCTGCAGCGCAGCTCCCCCGGGGCCGAAACCGCCGACGTTGAGCGACGCCATCAAAACCGAGCCGGTCGATTCGGCGAGCAATACCAAAGCCGGCCGGTTCGGCACTTTCGACACGCTCACCGGCAATCCCTTGGGCAAATGAACCAGGCGGCCGGTTCGGTCGCCGACGCGACCGGCAATTGGGTCGACACCCTCGCCCCCTCCTGGTCGCGCCCCTATCTGCGGCTGTCCCGGCTCGATCGCCCGATCGGCTCGTGGCTGTTGCTGTTGCCGTGCTGGTGGTCGGCAGGGCTTGCCGCAGTCGCCGCGCATGCCAAAGCGCCGAACCTCTGGCATCTCCTGCTGTTCCTGGTTGGCGCCTTTGCCATGCGCGGCGCCGGCTGCACCTGGAATGACATTGTCGACCGCGAGCTTGACGCAAGCGTCGAGCGGACGCGGTCGCGGCCTATTCCCTCCGGCCAGGTCAGCGTCGGACAAGCCGCGCTGTTTCTCGCCCTGCAAGCGCTTGTCGGCTTTGCGGTGCTGATCGCGTTCAACGCCTTCACCATCTGGCTTGGCATCGCCTCGCTCGCCATCGTCGTGATCTATCCGTTCATGAAACGGATCACGTATTGGCCGCAGATTGTGCTGGGTCTGGCCTTCTCCTGGGGCGCGCTGATGGGCTGGGCCGGAGCATTCGGCCGGCTCGATGTTCGGGCGCTCCTCCTCTATGCCGGATCGATTTCCTGGGTGATCGGCTACGACACGATTTACGCCCACCAGGATCGCGAGGACGACGCGCTCATTGGCATCAAATCGACCGCTTTATTGTTCGGGCCGCGCACCAAGCCGATGGTCGCTTTATTCTACGGCGTCGCCGTCATTCTCATTGCCGCCGCCGGATTTGCCGCCGGCGCCGGCTTGGTTTTCGCGCTCGGGCTATGCGCCTTTGCCGCCCACCTCGCCTGGCAGATCGTGCGCCTCGACATTGCCGATCCCGACAACTGCCTTGCGGTGTTCAAATCCGACCGTGACGCCGGATTGATCCTGTTCGCCGGCTTGCTGCTCGACGCCGCGCTGCCCCGCATCGGTTGAATTCGTCATTGCGAGCGAAGCGAAGCAATCCAGAGGCCGAGTGCACGAGCCGTGAGGCAGAACTGGATTGCTTCCTCGCTCCGCTCCTCGCAATGACGATGGAAGGCCCCTTGTCGAGACACACCTCCAAGCGCGGGATGGCGGGCGATCGGCGGTTATAAGAATAAAGCATTTCCAGGGAGCGAATGATGAAGTGCATTGCTATGCTGGGCATGACCGCGCTCGCGGTTTTGGTGCTGCAGGCGGGAGGGACGATCCGCGCCAACGACCAGACGCCGGTGGCGCTCGCCGGCCAGGTCAGTTCCGACGCCGAAGGCCTCATGGAAGGCGTCGTCGTCACCGCGCACAAGGACGGCTCGATCGTTTCGACAAGCGTGACGACCGATGCGCAGGGCCGCTACGCATTTCCGGAAAACCGGCTGGAGCCCGGCCAATACAAGATCGCCATCCGCGCGGTCGGTTACGATCTTGCCGCGCCGGCGGCGGGTGAGGTTGTCGCTGAGAAAACGACCAATCTCGATCTCAAGCTGCAAAAGACGAAAAATCTCGCCAGCCAGCTCAGCAATGCCGAATGGATGATGAGCATTCCCGGCACCGAGGAACAGAAGGCGTTCCTGCTCGACTGCGTCGGCTGCCACACGCTGGAGCGCGTCGTGCGCTCGACCCACAATGCCGACGAATGGACGCAGGTCATCACCCGTATGCGGGGTTACGGTCCGGTGAGCCAGCCGATCAAGCCGCAGCGCATGCTCGACGAGGCGCGTGCCGGCACGCCGGAGCAATACCGCAAAGCGGCCGAATATCTCGCCACCATCAATTTGAGCGCGGCCGACCATTGGGCTTACGAGCTCAAGACGCTGCCGCGGCCCAGCGGTCGCGCGACGCGCGCCATCGTCACCGAATACGACATGGGGCGCCCGACCACCCAGCCGCATGACGTCGTTGTCGATCGGGCCGGTTACGTTTGGTACTCAGACTTCGGCGAATTGTTCATCTCCAAATTCGATCCGAAGACGCTCAAGCTCACCGAATATCCGGTCAAGCAATTCAAGCCCGACGCCCCGGTCGGCAATCTCTCGCTCGACTTCGACAAAGCGGGCACGCTGTGGTTCGACACCATGTACCAGGGCGCGCTCGGCAACCTCGACCCGAAGACCGGCACCATCAAATATTATCCGCTGCGGCCGGACTGGAACGACAACCGCGTGCAACTCAATTTCGTCGGCTTGCGCCATGACGTCGACGGCAAGGTCTGGACCAAGAACGTTGGCACCCAGGACATTTACCGCCTCGATCTCGCGACCGGCAACTGGCAGCGCTTGCATCCGTCCGACCAGTTGCCGGCCGGGCGGCGCTACAGCATTTATCAGGTGATCTCGGATTCCAAAAATAACCTCTGGATGGCCGAATTCGTCGACGGCCATCTCGGCAAGATCGACGCCAAGACGCTGAAGGTGACCTGGTTTGCGCTCCCGACGCCGCACGGCCGCGCGCGGCGCATGGAGATCGACGATGCCGACCGCATCGTGGTGACCGAATATCGCGGCAACAAGGTCGCTCTGTTCGATACCAAAACCGAACAATTCACCGAATACGATCTGCCGCCGGACACTTTCCCGTACCGCGCGGTGTTCGACAAAAACGGCGAATTGTGGGTGTCTCCGTCGAAGCTCGCGGAGCGAGCGAAGGCGGGTGAAAGTCGAGCCGCTGGATTGAAGGCAGCAGCGCGCCCTCCCCTGCAGGGCGGCTGCAAGGCAGACGGAGGCGAGATAATTTCGAGCGAGCCTGTCGTATCAGGTGGCGATGCGCCTGAAGTGAGCTAAAGCGGCATGACATTACCCTGAATTGATTTAGAGCGGATTCCGGTCATTTAGAAGCATAGCCCGCCTGCCTGAAGTAATTGGCGCATTCCTGACGGCTGAAGGTGGCCGTAAGCGTGCCGATTGTGCGGCATAGACGCGGAATGGTTCGCGCGGCTGCTTTGCGGAGATGGGCTTTCAGTTTGCTGAAGGCCTGCTCGATCGGATTAAGGTCCGGCGAATATTTGGGAAGATATCGCAGTATTGCACCCACAGCTTCAATCAACTCTCGCACGCCGGCCACCTTGTGGACGGGGAGGCTATCCATAATCACAGTATCGCCACGCCTGAGTGTCGGAACAAGACACCGTTCGAGATAGGCAAAGAAGGCAGGTGCATTCATTGGTCCATCAAGCACCAAGGGCGCGACCATCCCGCGACGGCGCAGGCCAGCCACGAAGGTGATCGTCTTCCAATGCCCGTGCGGCACATGATCGATCAAACGCATGCCGCGCGGGCAGCGGCCTCGAAGCCGTACCATGGTGGTGTTGGTCGAGGTCTCGTCAATAAACACCAGTCGGGCTGGGTCAAACATGCCCTGTTCTCGCATCCAGCGTCGTCGGGCGCGGGCGACGTCCGCCCGTTCTTGCTCCGCCGCCCGCAGGCTTTCCTAAGAAACGGCCACCGGCGCTATTGGCTGGAGGACGAAGCCGAAGGCCTTGGCACGCCGATGCAAATTGTCGATGACCCGCGCACGATAACGAATCTCGTAGGAGGACGCACCCGGGTCGACGTAGTCCATCCCATGGCGCAGGGCGTTATAGAAGAGAACTGCGATCTTGCGCGCTGTCGCGGTGATCGCCTTGACCTTCCCGATGCGGGCAGAAAGCCTCCGGTAGAAGGCACCCAGGGCAGTGTCGGTTCGTCCGATCGTCACCGCGGCGAGCCTCAGGAGCGCCGCGGACCGGCTCCCCGAGCGGCGCGTGCGCGACGAGAGTACCTTACCACCAGAGATCTTGTTGCTCGGCGCCAGGCAAAGCCAGGAGGTAAAGTGCTTTGCGCTCGGCCAGGCAGAGAGGTCGTCGCCGCACTCGGCGATCAATTTGAGCGCGAGGTATGGGCCGAGGCCGTTGATCTGCGTCAGGTCCTTGCCGAGCAGCGCAAAGAGCGCCGCGCGAACATCGAACTCGGGGCCGTTCGGTTGCCGGCGCATGCCCCGACGCGGTGACGGCAACGGACCGACCTCACGGCCGCGGCGGAAGCTGAGTTGCTTCAGGACGGCCTCGATTCGGGCGTCACAGGCCAATGCCTTTTCCTGGTATGCATCATAGAGAGCGAGCGCTTGCTCGAGCGCGAATACGTGCTCGGCACGATAATGCCCGGTGAGCGCCTTCTCGATCGTCTCGACAGTGGCGTGGCAGCGCGTGTCACGCAAAAGTGCCAGCACTGCTGGATCACGCTCGCCCGCAAGGATCGCGCGGATAATCCGCAGCCCGGTCGCGCCGGTGATGTCGGCAACGACGTGGTGGAGCTGCAAATTCATCTCGGTCAGCGCCTTTTGCATGTGCTGGATGTGCGAGGCCGCGTACTCGAGCAGACGCTCACGCTGGCGCAGGTAGGCGCGCAGTTCAACGATCTCCCCCTTGGGGCGGAAGCTGGCACGCAGCAAACCATGAGAATGGAGCCGCTGCAGCCACTGTGCGTCGATGACGTCCGTCTTGCGCCCGGGCACATGCTTGACATCGCGTGCATTGACGAGGAACACCACAAAGCCGCGCGCCTCGAGGAGCTCGAAGACCGGGATCCAGTAGACACTGGTCAACTCCATAACGACTGTCTCAACGCCGCATTCTGCGAACCAATCCACTAGCCGGTGCAAATCCGTCGTGAAGGTGCCGAAGCTGCGCACTGGCTCGGCTGTGCGCTCTGGCCCCACAGCCGCCACATGCATCCTCGCCCCGATATCGATTGCAGCCGCGTTCGGATGCACCATCGGCAGTGCATGTCGAATTTTGTTGTCGCCCGCTTCATTCCGTCTCATCACCAACCCTCCTGTTACGGGACGGAAGGGCTGGGCTGCGCTGTCGTTCAATTTCCTAACACGGGATCGCCGAACGGCGTCGCCACTTTCAAGCCCGCAACAGCCCATGGACCATGTTTTTTTACGGGGTCACTCGCCACCAAAAAGCACTCGGCCGCTCCCTTCCAGGTGCACGATAGAGCCCCAAAGTTTCTACGCCCACAGGGGCGACGCCGTCCCAGATCGTTTTTTTAAAGCTGATATTATGTCGCTTGTAGAACCGCCATACCGCGACGCGGCTGCCGGCGATCCGCCGCTTGCGCATCGTCGTGACGATCTCATCCAGCGTCAAATCCGGTTGCTTGACAATCAGCGCCAGCAAAAAGTCCGCGTGCGCTTCCAGCGGCGAGATGCTGCCCCCGTTTGGCTTGGCCGCGATGCTTCCGGTCGCCTGTCGGCGCTGCATCCACCTGACCGCCGAACTGGCGCTCACGTCAAACCATTCGGCTGCCTCTCGCCGCGACGCGCCGGATTCAACTGCGTCCACAACTCGCTCGCGTAACTCCAAAGAGCATGGCTTCGGCATCGATCCGCCCTCCAAAATCCGAATCAATGCCGCCAGATTCAACTATCCAACCCGGCCAGGGAATCCCGATTCAACCCAGCCGAAATCCGCTCTAGGATTCCCAAATCAGTTGGTTTCTGATTCAAGATGCTGGCTGGGCTGGAGGCCAGCATCCGATGGGTCGAGCCTATTCCATTGATCTTCGCGAACGAGTTGTGGCAGCGGTTGAGAGCGGTGGCCTTTCGTGTCATCGGGCAGCGGCGCAGTTTGGCGTCGGCGTCAGCACGGCGATCCGGTGGGTGGAGCGTTTGCGCAACACCGGCAGCGTGGCGCCGAGCAAGATCGGCGGCTACAAGCCCCGCGCGATAGCGGGCGAGCACCGCACATGGCTGCTGGCGCGGATCAAGGAGAAGGACTTCACACTGCTCGGGCTGGTGGGCGAACTCGCCGCGCGCGGTCTGAAGGTTGACTACCGCTCGGTCTGGAGCTTTGTCCACGACGAGAAGCTGAGCTTCAAAAAAACGATCTGGGACGGCGTCGCCCCTGTGGGCGTAGAAACTTTGGGGCTCTATCGTGCACCTGGAAGGGAGCGGCCGAGTGCTTTTTGGTGGCGAGTGACCCCGTAAAAAAACATGGTCCATGGGCTGTTGCGGGCTTGAAAGTGGCGACGCCGTTCGGCGATCCCGTGTTAGGAAATTGAACGACAGCGCAGCCCAGCCCTTCCGTCCCGTAACAGGAGGGTTGGTGATGAGACGGAATGAAGCGGGCGACAACAAAATTCGACATGCACTGCCGATGGTGCATCCGAACGCGGCTGCAATCGATATCGGGGCGAGGATGCATGTGGCGGCTGTGGGGCCAGAGCGCACAGCCGAGCCAGTGCGCAGCTTCGGCACCTTCACGACGGATTTGCACCGGCTAGTGGATTGGTTCGCAGAATGCGGCGTTGAGACAGTCGTTATGGAGTCGACCAGTGTCTACTGGATCCCGGTCTTCGAGCTCCTCGAGGCGCGCGGCTTTGTGGTGTTCCTCGTCAATGCACGCGATGTCAAGCATGTGCCCGGGCGCAAGACGGACGTCATCGACGCACAGTGGCTGCAGCGGCTCCATTCTCATGGTTTGCTGCGTGCCAGCTTCCGCCCCAAGGGGGAGATCGTTGAACTGCGCGCCTACCTGCGCCAGCGTGAGCGTCTGCTCGAGTACGCGGCCTCGCACATCCAGCACATGCAAAAGGCGCTGACCGAGATGAATTTGCAGCTCCACCACGTCGTTGCCGACATCACCGGCGCGACCGGGCTGCGGATTATCCGCGCGATCCTTGCGGGCGAGCGTGATCCAGCAGTGCTGGCACTTTTGCGTGACACGCGCTGCCACGCCACTGTCGAGACGATCGAGAAGGCGCTCACCGGGCATTATCGTGCCGAGCACGTATTCGCGCTCGAGCAAGCGCTCGCTCTCTATGATGCATACCAGGAAAAGGCATTGGCCTGTGACGCCCGAATCGAGGCCGTCCTGAAGCAACTCAGCTTCCGCCGCGGCCGTGAGGTCGGTCCGTTGCCGTCACCGCGTCGGGGCATGCGCCGGCAACCGAACGGCCCCGAGTTCGATGTTCGCGCGGCGCTCTTTGCGCTGCTCGGCAAGGACCTGACGCAGATCAACGGCCTCGGCCCATACCTCGCGCTCAAATTGATCGCCGAGTGCGGCGACGACCTCTCTGCCTGGCCGAGCGCAAAGCACTTTACCTCCTGGCTTTGCCTGGCGCCGAGCAACAAGATCTCTGGTGGTAAGGTACTCTCGTCGCGCACGCGCCGCTCGGGGAGCCGGTCCGCGGCGCTCCTGAGGCTCGCCGCGGTGACGATCGGACGAACCGACACTGCCCTGGGTGCCTTCTACCGGAGGCTTTCTGCCCGCATCGGGAAGGTCAAGGCGATCACCGCGACAGCGCGCAAGATCGCAGTTCTCTTCTATAACGCCCTGCGCCATGGGATGGACTACGTCGACCCGGGTGCGTCCTCCTACGAGATTCGTTATCGTGCGCGGGTCATCGACAATTTGCATCGGCGTGCCAAGGCCTTCGGCTTCGTCCTCCAGCCAATAGCGCCGGTGGCCGTTTCTTAGGAAAGCGTGGTGGCTGGCGAACGCGACCGTCCTGACGTCGCCCGCCGGCGGGCGCAATGGATCAAGTACCAGGACCGCGTTGATCCTGCCCGCTTGGTCTTCATCGACGAGACCTGGACCAGGACCAACATGGCATCGCTGCGTGGCTGGGCACCGCGGGGCAGCCGCCTGATCGGCAAGGTCCCGGACGGGCGCTGGAAGACAATGACGTTCCTGGCCGCGCTGCGGCACGACCGGATCACCGCGCCCTGGCTGCTCGAAGGCCCGATCGACGGCGAAAGCTTCGCCACCTATGTCGAGAAGGTTCTGCTGCCTACCCTACGGCTCGGCGACATCGTCATCATGGACAATCTCGGCAGCCACCGGGGCAAGATCATACGCCAACTCATTCGCTCAGCCGGTGCCAAGCTGTTCCTGCTGCCGAAATACTCGCCCGACCTGAACCCGATCGAACAGGTGTTCGCCAAGCTCAAGCATCTGCTCCGTAAAGCCGCCGCGCGAACGGTCGAAACCGTCTGCGCCGCCATCGGCGAGCTTCTCGGCGCCTTCACCAAAACCGAATGCGCCAACTACTTCAAAAACTCAGGATATGCACCAAACTAAATGCATTACGCTTTAGGTGGCCCGGCATCGGCTGAAGAGCGCTGTTGACCCAAGCTGCCTTTTACGTGGCGATAACTCGGCTAATTCCCGCGACGATCTCGCGCTCGCCGAGATGCACGAGCGGCGCATCGGAAAGTTTGCCGGGCCGGCGGCGCAGCAAACGAGACGGCCGGCGCCGCGCGACGGCAGAGCGCCGGCGGCGACGCCAGGTCGGCGCTTCGATACGAAGGGCGCCGAGCCGCGGAAACGGCTCGCGCAAACTGCCGTCACTTTCGGCAACCAAAAGCGGAAGCCCGAGCACACGGCCCCAGGATTGCCATTCGGCGACGATGTCGTCGGTTTCCGGCGATGAGAACAGCGGCAGCGACAGTGCGGGATCTTGGTGTTCGAGCACCACGGCGATCGAGGTCGGCGCGGAATCTCCCTGAAAATTGCCGGCATCTCCGTAAAGCCGGATGGCCACGCCGCGAAAAGCGGCGACCGGCATGTTCAACGCCATGCGCATGCCGCGCACGGAACGGCGCAGCACCACGCGTTCGCGGTACAGGTCGACGATGCGCAGCCGCTCGTCGGCCGCCGCGTCGGCGGTTTCGAAGCGCACGGGCAGAGAGAAGGGGTCGAGCCGCTGCGGGGATGCTCCCGCACGGCGGCCCGACCCGGCAGCGATCCTGCCGGCTTCCATTTTGACGCCCCGAAAGGTTCGGCTCCTGCCGGGCTGTTGCCGCCCGGTTGTTGTCCCAACCATGCCACGGCGGGGTCGTCATCGGCTTAAAAAGGCTGGTTAAGGTCTCATGAGTTTTGGCGCGATGCATTGCATGATTGACGAGTCGTTGCCGCCGACCGGAAAATTCGCGGCGTTGCCGGTTGAATCGCCCGCTTTGCGGGCACATCTTCGCCCTGCCCCACGCGGCTTGTTTTGGCCGCCGCGCCCGCATAAACCGATTGCCAACCGAAAATGTCCGACTTGCTCGATCAATCCACCCTCACCGATCTCGCTACCCGTCTGGTTGCCGCCGCGCGGCGTGCCGGCGCCGATCAGGCCGATGCCGTCGCGGTGCGCTCAGTCTCGCTGTCGGTCGACGTGCGCGACGGCGCGGTCGAGGAATCGCAGCGCTCCGAAGACGACGATGTCGGGCTGCGCGTGCTGGTCGGCCACCGGCAAGCGGCGATCTCGACCAATGATCTCAAAAGCGACGGCCTCGATGCACTGGCCGAGCGCGCCGTCGCCATGGCCCGCGCGGCACCGGAGGACAAATTCGCCGGCTTGGCCGATCCGGATTTGCTCGCTCGCGACTTTCCCGATCTCGACCTCCTCGATGCCGACATATCGGGCGTCGCCGTGCTGGAAGCCCGCGCGCGCCAGGCGGAAGAAGCGGGCCTTCGCGTGTCCGGCGTCAGCAAATCCGGCGGCGCGTCGGCCTCGGCCGGCATCGGCGGCATGGTGCTGGTGACGAGCCACGGCTTTCGCGGCGCCACGCTTGGTTCGCGACATTCGGTCTCGATGTCGGCGATCGCCGGGACCGGCACCGGCATGGAGCAGGACTACGATTTCTCCTCGACGCTGCATGCCGCCGACCTCGAACAAGCGGACAAAGTCGGCCACAGCGCCGGCAAGCGCGCGGTCGAGCGGCTCAATCCGCGCAAGGTCGCGACCCGCCGCGTGCCGGTGGTGTTCGACCAGCGCATTTCCAACTCGCTGGTCAATCACCTCGCCAGCGCCGCCAATGGCGCCGCGGTGGCGCGCAAGACCAGTTTTTTGCGCGAGAAACTCGGGTTGCGGATTTTCGCTCCCGGCATCGACATTATCGACGATCCGCTGCGCCGCCGCGGTCAGCGCTCGCGAGCCTTCGACGCCGAAGGCGTCGCGACGCGCATGGTCAAGCTGGTCGAGGACGGCGTCCTCAAATCCTGGCTGCTCGACTGCGCCACCGCGCGCGAGCTCGACATGGCGACCACCGGGCACGCGCAGCGCGGCGTGTCGTCGGTCCCCTCGCCCGGCCCGAGCAATCTTTATCTGACGCCCGGGACCATGAGCCCCGACCAACTCATCGCCGACATCGAAGATGGCTTCTATGTCACCGATCTCATCGGCTCCGGCGCCAATATGGTGACCGGCGACTATAGCCGCGGCGCGTCAGGCTTCTGGATCGAAAAAGGCCAGCGCACTTATCCGGTGAGCGAAGTGACGATCGCTGGACAACTCACTGAAATGTTCGCAAGCCTCACGCCGGCAAACGATCTGACTTTCCGTTACGGCACGAACGCGCCGACGCTGCGCGTGGAGGGCCTGACCGTTGCCGGCCATTGAGGTCGACGACCTGACGCAAATCTCGCAACGGCTGGCGACGGCCGTCCGCGAGGCAGGCGCGCTCGCGCGCTCAATGTTCGGCACGCCGTTGAAGAATTGGACCAAGGGACCGACAGCTTCGCCAGTATGCGAGGCCGACATCGCGCTCGATAATGTATTGCGGGAGCGCCTCACCGCAGTCGATGGGGATTTCGCGTGGCTGTCGGAGGAAAGTGTCGACGATGCCAAGCGTCTTGCCGCGCGATACGTTTGGATTGTCGATCCGATCGACGGCACGCGCGCCTATATCGCCGGCTTGCCGGATTGGGCCGTATCGGCGGCTTTGGTTGAGGACGGCCGACCGATCGCGGCCTGCCTCTATGCGCCTATCGTCGATCAGTTTTTCACGGCCCGCGTCAATGCCGGCGCCGCCTGCAACGAGCGAGCGATTGAGGCAACAACAGGAGAGCAGCTTAGTGGGGCTCGGATCGCCGGGCCACGAAACCTGCTCGAACGGCTGACCGCCGTGGCGCCGCCGTTTGCGGTCGTGCCGAGGATGCGATCGCTGGCGCTCCGTCTCGCCCAGGTCGCGCTCGGCACCTGTGACGCCGCTTTTGCCGGTGGCAACAGCCACGATTGGGACCTTGCGGCTGCGGACCTTTTGGTGCACGAAGCGGGTGGCGCATTGACGTCCATTACGGGCGGAACTGTGACCTATAATCGTCCCGTGCCGCGGCATGGGATGCTCGTCGCGGCCGGCCGAGACAGGCACGCGGCGCTGATCGAACTTCTTGGGGATGGACGCCTGGCGCTTTCATAGATTGCCTATTGAGCGCATTGATCGACCACCATGTCTGGCACTCCCAAGCCCAAACAGTTGCTCCATCTCGTCTTCGGCGGTGAACTCGACAGCGCGTCGAATATCGAATTTAAGGATCTCGACCGGCTCGACATCGTCGGCATCTATCCGAATTATGCCGCCGCCTATGCGGCGTGGAAGGCGAAGGCGCAAGGGACCGTCGACAACGCCGAGATGCGTTATTTCATCGTTCACTTGCACCGGCTGCTCGATCCGAAAAGCCACGCGCCGCAAGCATAAGGGCGACGCATGCGGTTATGGCGGCAGATTGGACGGCAACGCTGGGCCAAGGTGACGATTGGGATCGTCGCCGCCGAATATCTGCGCTTTGTCGGCAGAACCACCCGAATTCACGCTGGAGCCTGCCGATATCTATGAGCGCGGCGCAAACGATATGCCGATCATCTTGGCGTTCTGGCACGGCCAGCATTTGCTTGCGCCGGTCGCGCGCAAGATGGAGCACCGCGTGAACATGCTGGTGTCGCGGCATCGCGACGGCGAGATCAATGCGTTGGCTGCCGAACGGCTCGGCGTCGGCACCATCCGCGGCTCCGGCAATCACGGCGGCGGCTTTGTGCACAAGGCCGGCGTCGCGGCGTTCCAATCGATGCTGGATTCGCTGGCCGAAGGATGCTCGATCGCGCTGTCGGCGGACGTGCCGAAAGTCGCGCGTGTTGCGGGCTTGGGCATCATCAAGCTCGCCCAGGCCTCGGGCCGCCCGATCTATCCGAGCGCCATTGCCACTAGCCGTCGCTACGTCCTCGACAACTGGGATCGCACCACGATCAATCTGCCGTTCGGCCGCGGCGCCGGCGTTGCCGCCGAGCCGATCAGCGTTGCGGCGGATGCCGACGCCGCCGGCCTCGAAGCGGCCCGGCGCCTGCTCGAAGAGCGGCTCAATACGGCGACGCGGCGGGCCTATGATCTCGTTGACAAACGCTAGCGGAGCGGATTTGACATTCGCTAGCCACCTGGCCGCGAACTCGCCAAGCGAATGTCAAATCCAAAGTTCCACTAGGACTATTATTTGCGAGTGGTCCTTTCATTCTGACATTTGCATGAGAGCCTGCCGAACTCGGATGCGAATGTTAGAATCGGACCGCTGGCGCGGGTTTTGGATTTGAAGTTCCCACCGTCCGGCGCCAAACTCGCCTGGCGATTTCAAATCCACAAGCCGCACGGAAATGTTAAGCTTGTCCTTGACTGCGAGGTGCGTGTCGGGAGCGCCGCAAGCGTTCGCGAACTTCGAAATCGGGACACTAGCGCGGAGTTTGAGCGTGGCCGGTCGCGTGCCGTTGGCGTTGCGTCTTTATCAGTTGGCGTCCGCGGCCGGATCGCCGATGGCGTCGCAGGTGCTGGCTCGGCGGCTTTATCGCGGCAAGGAACACCCCGAACGCCTGGCCGAGCGCCGCGGCGAAGCGACACTGCAACGTCCGCACGGCCCGCTCGTTTGGGTGCATGGCGCCAGCGTCGGTGAGATGCTCGCGGTCGTGCCGCTGATCGAGCGGCTGCGGGCGCAGGATTTCGCCGTGCTCGTCACATCAGGCACCGTTACCTCGGCGGCGCTTGCCGAGCAGCGTCTGCCGGACGGCACCTTGCACCAATTTATTCCACTCGATGCGCCGCGCTTCGTGCGGCGTTTCCTCGATCATTGGCAGCCGGGGCTCGCTCTGTTCGTCGAATCGGATTTGTGGCCCAACCTGATTTTGTCGTCCGCTGAGCGCAAAATTCCGATGATTCTCGTCAACGGTCGGCTGTCGGAGCGCTCATTCGGGCGCTGGCAGCGCGTGCCTGGCGCGATCGCAGCATTGCTCGGCCGTTTCGATCTGTGCTTGGCCCAGTCGGCCGCGGACGCCGAACGCTATGCGCAGCTTGGCGCGCCGCGAGTGACGATGACCGGCAATCTCAAGCTCGACGTGCCGGCCCCGCCGGTTGATCAAGCGACTCTGAAACGATTACGCGAAATCATCGGCCCGCGTCCCATCGTCGCCGCCGCTTCGACGCATCCCGGCGAGGAGGCAGCGATCATCGGCGCGCATGGGCGCTTACGCGCGAAATTCCCCAAGCTGTTGACGGTGATCGCGCCGCGGCACCCGGCGCGTGGTGAAAGCGTCGCGGCAATCGCCAAGGCTGCCGGACTGTCCGTGGCGCTGCGCTCGCGCCGCGCCCAACCCATGCCGGATATTTCCATCTATGTCGCCGATACGCTCGGCGAACTCGGCTTGATCTACCGGTTCGCGCCAATCGTATTCATGGGCGGCTCGCTGGCCAGCCATGGCGGTCAGAATCCCGTCGAAGCCGCCAGATTAGGCGCCGCCGTGCTGCATGGCCCGCACGTGTGGAATTTCGCCGAGATCTACGCAACACTCGACGACGCGCATGGCGCGGAACTGGTCAAGGACGAAGCGGCGCTGACGGCGCGCCTTGGCGTGTGGCTCGCCGATGCGGCGGCCCGCAAAACCGTAGCCGATGCTGCAGCGGCGACGGTGGAACGGCTTGGCGGCGCGCTCAAGCGTACGCTTGGTGCACTCGATCCCTATCTGGTGCAGCTTCGCCTCGAGCAGCGGGCGTCCTGATGCGCGAGCCGGATTTCTGGTGGCAATCCGGCACCGGAAGATTTCTCATCCCATTCGGCGCGATCTATGGGGCGGTGGCGGCTCTGCGCATGCGATCAGCCGGCCAAAAGATCGGCGTGCCGGTCATTTGCCTCGGCAATCTCACCGTCGGCGGCGCCGGCAAAACCCCGGCGGCGATCACGGTCGTGCAGCTCCTTCACGCCGTCCAAGAGCGTCCGTTCTTTCTAAGCCGCGGCTATGGCGGGCGCCTGGCTGGGCCCGTGCGGGTCAAGCCGGCCATCCATCATGCACGCGATGTCGGCGACGAGGCGCTGCTGTTGACCCGGCTTGCCCCCACCATTGTCGCGCGCGACCGCGTCGCCGGTGCAAAATTCGCGCAATTTGCCGGCGCAAGCGTCGTCGTGATGGACGATGGACTGCAAAATTCCTCGCTCGCCAAGAATCTCACGATCGTCGTCGTCGATGGCCTCCGCGGCATCGGCAACGGCCACATCATCCCAGCGGGACCGATGCGCGCGCCGCTCCGTTGGCAGCTTGCCCGTGCGCAGGCGGTCATCGTCGTCGGTGCGCCGGACGGCGCGGCCGCAGTGCTCGATCGCGCGCAGCGCCGCGGCATCGCCATTTTTCACGCTCGCCTCGAGCCGGATCGCAGCGTCATCGCGGCCATCGGCCGGCGTAAAGCTCTTGCCTTTGCCGGCATCGGCGATCCGGAAAAATTTTTTGCAACCCTGACCGCGGCCGGCATTGCGGTTGCCGAGCGTGCAAGCTTTTCCGATCATCACGTCTACACCGCGGCGGAAGCGCAAGATTTGATCGCGCGCGCGCAAGCCAAAAACCTGATGTTGGTCAGCACCGAGAAAGACCTCATGCGGCTATCCGGCGAGCCGCAACTTGAGGCGCTGGCCACACGAGCCAGCGCCTTGCCGGTGCGGCTTATCATCGAGGAAGCGGATTTATTTCGGCAGACGATCCTGCAAGCGGTGAAGCGTAAGTAGCAACCATCTCATGGTTGCTGCGATTTCCGCGCGTAACTCGAGCCCAGCCGCTTCAGGACCGCCTCTGGCGTGGCATAAGCCTCCTGCAAGTCGACGCTCCAGTAGCGCAATTCTTCCAGCGGTATAGACACTCCGGTCACGGCGCAGCGCACGAAGGCGCCCGGCCGCATGACGCGAAAATCGCCGTCGAGATACTTGACCTCAGCCTCGCCGGGCATTGGCGCCGGACGATCGGTACGATTGAGCAAAGCCACCTCCGACGGCTTGGGCGATCTTGTCGCTAAAACCGGGTCGAATCCCACGGCGAACGACCTGGACCGCGAACATAATCACTCCGCCGCCGGGACGAAAGACGGTCGCTCACCGCCCTATTTGCCGTTGAAATGAAGCGCCGCACCGATTATCCGGCGCGCGCAAGATCAAAGCGATCCCTAGATGCGGGGCGTAATCATCACCAGCAGTGGAGGTGACCCCAACGCCCGCGCCAGCAATGCCGATGCCAGCCACGATGCCAGCCACGATGCCAGCCATGGTGCCAGTATACCTTGGTCAATTGGCTGGCGTCGGTTGACGTACCGCTCAGCGGCGCAATCGGCGCAGCTTGCGAAGTCCCGGAAACGGCCGCGAAAAGCAACGCCGCGACCGCCATCGCAAAAACAGTCCTCATTGTCATTCTCCTCAAGGCGCGAACCTATGCCGGTGCATAACACGCCAACATGATGGCGGTTCCGCGATCAGGGAAATGCCGCACTATGAACAAACCTTCAGGAAAACCTCGCTTCAATCGAGCCCGAACAGCGCCTTGGCATTGTCGCGACCGATCTTGATTCGATCCTGCTCGGCGATCTCGACGGCATCGAACCATGATGCGGCTTGCGCATGATCCTCAAACGGATAGTCGACGGCAAACAGCACGCGGTCGGCGCCGACGGTGAGAATGGCGTGAACGAGCGATTGCGTGCAGAAATTGCCGCTCGTCGTGATGTGAAAATTGTTGCGGAAATATTCCGCCATGGTCCGTTTGGCCGGCCGGCCCGGCAGCTTGCTCAGCCGGTGATCGAGGCGCCACAGATCGAACGGAATGCGTTCGCCGAGATGACCGATCACGATTTGTAATTTTGGATAGTCGTCGAATAGTCCGCAGCCCATCAGGCGTAGCGAATGGATCGCGGTCTCCTCGGCAAAATCCCACGGCGAGCCGATCAGCCAGGGATGGCCTTCATATCTTTGCCGGCGGCTTGGCAATGAATAACGCGGATGCAGATAAAACGGCGCGCCGAGGCGCTCGACCTCGGCCCAGAACGGCCGGTATTGCGGCAGGTCGTAATAAACCGCGCTATCGGCCGAGCCGATTTGCGAAAAGCCGTTGACCAGCGCGCCCTTGAATTTGAGATCGCGCACGCAACGTTGCAGCTCGGTGGCGGCGGCCTGCGGATCCTGCATCGGCAGCGCGGCGAGTGCCGCGAAGCGATCTGGCCGCTTGGCGACGGCTGCCGCCAAGGCGTCGTTGGTTTCTCGCGCCAGTGCGACCGCTTTATCGGCCTCGGGGATTTCCTGAATGCCGTTGGCATTGAGCGACAGCACGGCGCAGCCGATCCCGGATGCATCCATTTCAGCGAGGCGCCGATCGAACAGGTCGATGAGCTTAGCTTCTATCCCAGACCAATAGGGGTGTTCCGGAAAGCGCACCGACTTCGCCGCCGTCGCGCCGATGGCGAAATGCTCCTCGACCGCAATCTTGCCCTGCATCGCACGCTTCCTTTCGCTCGGTCTAAAACAGATCGCCCTGCCCCGAGCCGCCGCGGCGCTGCTGCTCGCGCGGCTTGGTGGCTTCGCTGCTCGGCTTCGTAGCGGACCCTGCGCCGTCGGCGCGGGCGCCGACCCGGCCGTCGGAGAACTCGATTTCGATCGGCATGCCGGGACCGACCGCAGCGGCCATACGCAATGGCTGGCCCGCCGAATCGCGGACGAGCGCAAAACCGCGCGCCAATACGCCGCGATAGGAAAACGCGGCGAGCAATTGGCCGTCGCGCTCGAATCGTGCACGGCGTCCGGCGATGAAGTTCCTGAACGCACGCTGCGCACGCTCGGCATATCCCACCACGCGCTCGCGCCGGCGTTCAACGCCGCCGCGAAGCAGGTGCGGGCTCAAGCGGCCACCGATGCGCGAAAAGCTGACATGGTGGATCTGCGCGTTGGCACGCAACGCGTGGCGCAGTCGCGCGGCGGCGTGATCGAGGCGTTGCCGCGGCACAGCGAGTACCTCGTCGGCATCCGGCAGCGCGCGGACCGCCGAGCGCAATTCAGCACGCCGCGTCTCCTGATTGCGCTGCCAAGAGGCGAGCGCGCGGCGGGCCAGCAAATCGACGTCGACCAGAAGTTCCACACGGACCGGCACCGCCATCTCGGCGGCCGCCGTCGGCGTCGGGGCACGGCGGTCGGCGGCGAAATCGATGAGCGTGACGTCGGTTTCGTGCCCGACCGCGGCAATCAATGGAATGAAGCTCGCCGCTGCCGCGCGGACCACGATTTCCTCGTTGAACGACCACAAATCCTCAAGCGAGCCGCCGCCGCGCGCGACGATGAGCAATGCCGGCCGTGGCGGCCTACCGAACTCTTCTAGCGCGTTGAAACCTTCGATCGCGGCGGCAATTTCGGCGGCCGCGCTCTCGCCCTGGACCTTGACCGGCCAGACCAGGACATGGCGGGGAAAGCGGTCGGCAAGCCGATGCAGAATGTCGCGGATCACCGCGCCGGTGGGCGAAGTGACGACGCCGATCACCGCCGGCAGAAACGGCAACAGCTGCTTGCGCGCCTCGTCGAACAGCCCTTCGGCGGCAAGCTTTTGCTTGCGCTCTTCAAGCAGCGCCATCAGCGCACCGAGCCCGGCGGGCTCCAGCGTCTCCACGATGATCTGATAGCTTGAGCGGCTGGGATAAGTCGTAAGCCTGCCGGTAACGATGACCTCGAGACCTTCCTCGGGCTTGAGCCGCATTCGCCCGAACGCGCCTTTCCAGATCACCGCATCGATCTTGGCGCTATCGTCCTTGAGCGCGAAATAGGCGTGCCCTGACGTATGCGGGCCTTTGTAACCGGACACCTCGCCGCGCACGCGTACGTAGCCAAAGCTATCCTCGACTGTGCGCCTCAGCGACGCCGACAGTTCGGAGACGGTCAGTTCGGGCAGATTGAGGCGCGGTTCATTCATTGCGTTCTGCACAGGAGCAGGACTACGAGTCGGCTCGCTCACTATGTTTTGCTACATAGTTCACACCACTCGCAAGCCCGCTGGAAAGCGTCAAAAATGCGTGTCGCCCCATGAATATCCTGCTGTTGGGCTCCGGCGGCCGCGAGCATGCGCTGGCCTGGAAGATGGCGGCAAGTCCGCTGACGGATCGGCTTTTCTGTGCGCCGGGTAATGCCGGCATTGCGCGCGAAGCCGAATGTGTCGCGCTCGACATTGCCGATCATGCGGCGGTGATTGCCTTTTGCCGGGGGGCGGGCATCGATTTCGTCGTCGTCGGCCCTGAGGCCCCGCTCTGCGCCGGCATCGTCGACGACCTTGAAGGAGCCGGCATCAAGGCCTTCGGCCCGAGCCGCGCCGCGGCGCGCCTGGAAGGCTCCAAAGGATTCACCAAGGATTTGTGCCGGGCCAACGGCACTCCGACGGCGGCTTATGATCGCTTCCACGCCGCCGATCCGGCCAAATCTTATCTGCGCTCGCGCGGCACGCCAATCGTCGTCAAAGCCGATGGCCTCGCCGCCGGCAAGGGCGTGGTCGTGGCGCAAAGCGTGGCTGAAGCCGAAGCGGCAATCGACATGATGTTTGGCGGTGGTTTAGGCGCGGCCGCAAGAGAAATCGTGATCGAAGAATTCCTCGACGGCGAGGAAGCGTCGTTCTTCGCGCTGTGCGACGGCGAAACTGCGCTTCCGCTTACGACCGCGCAGGATCACAAGCGGGCCTACGACGGCGACAAAGGACCCAACACCGGCGGCATGGGCGCCTATTCGCCGGCGCCGAATGTGGATGCGGCGATGAGCGCGCGGATCATGGCTGAAATCATCGAACCGACGCTGCAGGCGATGACGGCGATGGGAGCGCCGTATAAGGGCGTGCTTTACGCCGGGCTGATGATCACGCGCGAAGGCCCGAAGCTGATCGAATACAATGCGCGCTTCGGCGATCCGGAAACGCAAGTGCTGATGCTGCGCCTGATGTCCGACCTCGTGCCGGCGCTGCTGGCAAGCCGCGACGGTATGCTCAAGAGCTTCGACCTGCGCTGGTACGCCGACCCCGCGCTCACCGTGGTAATGGCGGCCAAGGGCTATCCCGGCGCCTACGCTCGCGGCAGCGTCATCGAAGGTCTCGACGAGGCCGCAAAGATTGAAGGCGTGGAAATCTTCCATGCCGGCACCAAGGCCGAAGGCGGAAAAATCCTCGCTAATGGCGGCCGCGTTTTGAATATCTCGGCGATCGGCAAGACCGTGCGGCAAGCGCAGGGGCGCGCCTATGAGGCTATAGCCCGTATCCGCTGGCCAGAGGGCTTTTATCGCCACGACATCGGCTGGCGCGCGGTCGAGCGGGAGCGCCAAACAATGACAAGGTGACCGTGCGGGAGTATATACGATCGACGACCTGATATATACACGGTGCATTGATGGGCATCATTATCAAGAACGGCAAAGCGGAGGCCAAGATCCGAAGGCTCGCCAAGCGCACAGGCGAGACACTGACTGCGGCGGTCGAGCGGGCCATCGACGAGCGGCTTTCGCAACTCGGGTCGCCAACGCGCAAGGGCCGCGTGAACCGCGAGGCTTTGGCAAAGCATCTCGCATATTTCAGGTCCCTGCCGAAAATTAACGAGGACCTGACGGACGAGCAGATCGTCGGCTACGACGAGAACGGCGTGCCGATATGATCGTTGTCGATACGTCGGTCGTAGTTGCAATAATTCGCGAAGAAAAGAGCTCTGCGCCCTTCGTTGACATACTTGATAAGACCGCCACGATCATGTCGGCGGTTTCGTATCTCAAAACTCATATGGTGGTCGCTGGACGCAATTTAGAGCGGATTTCGGCTGGGTTAAATCGGGATTCCCTGGCCGGGTTGGATAGTTAAATCTGGCGGCATTGATTCGGATTTTGGAGGGCGGATCGATGCCGAAGCCATGCTCTTTGGAGTTACGCGAGCGAGTTGTGGACGCAGTTAAATCCGGCGCGTCGCGGCGAGAGGCAGCCGAATGGTTTGACGTGAGCGCCAGTTCGGCGGTCAGGTGGATGCAGCGCCGACAGGCGACCGGAAGCATCGCGGCCAAGCCAAACGGGGGCAGCATCTCGCCGCTGGAAGCGCACGCGGACTTTTTGCTGGCGCTGATTGTCAAGCAACCGGATTTGACGCTGGATGAGATCGTCACGACGATGCGCAAGCGGCGGATCGCCGGCAGCCGCGTCGCGGTATGGCGGTTCTACAAGCGACATAATATCAGCTTTAAAAAAAAGCCTGCGGGCGGCGGAGCAAGAACGGGCGGACGTCGCCCGCGCCCGACGACGCTGGATGCGAGAACAGGGCATGTTTGACCCAGCCCGACTGGTGTTTATTGACGAGACCTCGACCAACACCACCATGGTACGGCTTCGAGGCCGCTGCCCGCGCGGCATGCGTTTGATCGATCATGTGCCGCACGGGCATTGGAAGACGATCACCTTCGTGGCTGGCCTGCGCCGTCGCGGGATGGTCGCGCCCTTGGTGCTTGATGGACCAATGAATGCACCTGCCTTCTTTGCCTATCTCGAACGGTGTCTTGTTCCGACACTCAGGCGTGGCGATACTGTGATTATGGATAGCCTCCCCGTCCACAAGGTGGCCGGCGTGCGAGAGTTGATTGAAGCTGTGGGTGCAATACTGCGATATCTTCCCAAATATTCGCCGGACCTTAATCCGATCGAGCAGGCCTTCAGCAAACTGAAAGCCCATCTCCGCAAAGCAGCCGCGCGAACCATTCCGCGTCTATGCCGCACAATCGGCACGCTTACGGCCACCTTCAGCCGTCAAGAATGCGCCAATTACTTCAGGCAGGCAGGCTATGCTTCTAAATGACCGGAATCCGCTCTAGATGCCGATCCGCGTGAAGTCGATGGTACTGTCTCCGACCTCGGCATTGAAATTGTCGATGTAACGCGAGACCAAACTGACGCGGCGATTCGGGCCTTCCTTCAATACGGGAAAGGTCGCCACCGGGCACGCCTCAACCTTGCCGATTGTTTCGCTTATGCGTTGGCAAAAGGTCGCAACATGCCGCTGCTCTTCAAAGGCGATGACTTTAGCCAAACGGATATTGTTGCCGCCCTAACGATCTAAATACGGCTAGGACGAGTTCGAGGCGTAAAGTATTATGAGCGCAAGCGACCGCCAGAGCGCCTTTTCCGGGACGTGCGAGGTTGCCGAGCGGTTGCGCTTTGATGCCGGCCGGCTCGAAGCCTATTTGCGCGATCGCGTCGCGGGATTTGCCGGGCCGATCGTGGTCAGCCAGTTCAAGGGCGGGCAATCCAATCCGACCTATCTTTTGGAAACGCCGTTGCGGCGCTATGCATTGCGCCGCAAACCGCCCGGCAAGCTGTTGCCCTCGGCGCATGCCGTCAACCGCGAATACCGGGTGATCAGCGCGCTTGCCGCGCAAGGCTTTCCGGTCGCCGAGCCGGTGCTCTATTGCGCCGACGAGGCCATCATCGGTACGGTGTTCTTCATCATGGCCTATGTCGAAGGCCGCGTGTTCTGGGAACCGCAAATGCCGGGATCCAGCGCCGTCGAGCGCGCACAGGTCTATGACGCCGTGAACGCGACACTGGCGCGGCTGCACAATTTCGATCCGGCGGCGATCGAACTATCCGATTACGGCCGCGGCGAGAACTATGTAGCGCGGCAGGTCGAGCGATGGTCGAAGCAGTACCGCGCCTCCGAAACTCAGACGATCGAAGAGATGGAGCGCCTGATCGCTTGGCTGCCAAGCCATTTGCCGCCAAGCGCGCCGCCACGGCTGGTGCATGGCGACTACCGGCTCGATAACATGATTATTGCGCCGGATGCGCCGAAAATCTCGGCCGTGCTCGATTGGGAGCTCTCGACGCTCGGCGATCCGCTGGCGGATTTTTCGTATCATCTGATGGCCTGGCATATGCCGCCTTCGGAAGCCGGTACCGGCTCGCTCGAAGGTTTCGATCTCGCAACCCTCGGCATTCCCTCGCGCGATGCCTATGTCGACGCCTATGTGGCGCGCACCGGACTCGATCCACGGCCGCATCTGCCGGTCTATTTCGCCTATAATTTTTTCCGCCTCGCCGCGATCATGCAGGGCATCGCCGGCCGGGTGCGCGACGGCACCGCTACCAGCGCGTTCGCCGCGGCCAAGGCGGAGCTGGTGCGGCCGCTTGCCGTCAAGGGTTTCGAGTTCGCCCGGCAGGCGATGTGATGAAAATTAGGTTGCCATGAAGACCTTCGCGCTCGCGCTCGGCTCCGGCGGCGCGCGCGGGCTGGCGCATATCGCGGTCATCGAGGCGCTGGATGCGATGGGCTTAAAGCCGGCGGCCATCGCCGCCACCTCGATTGGTGCGCTGATCGGCGCCGCCTATGCCGCTGGTATGAGCGGCCGGGACATCCGCCACCACGTCATCAGGTTCGCGCACGACCGGCGCGAAACCATGAGCCGTCTCGTCCAAGCGCGCGCCGGAACGCTTTCGGACTTGCTGTCAGGCGCGTTCAGCCAAGCGACGCAGATGGATGCCGAGAAATTCTGCGCTCAATTCTTGCCGGAGGCGATCCCGAGCGAATTTTCCGCGCTCGCCATCCCGCTCGTTGTGATGGCCACCGATCTGCATCGGCGCGAAGAGGCGCCATTAACAACGGGCCCGCTCCGTCCGGCGCTCGCCGCTTCGATCGCCTTCCCGGGCTTGTTCCGGCCGGTGCTGATGGATAGTCGCATCCTGGTCGACGGCGGCGCTACCAATCCATTGCCTTTCGATCAACTGTTCGGCCGCGCCGATGTCGTCGTTGCGATCAATGTGCTCGGCGCGCCGGCGGCCGAGCGAACCGACGTGCCGGGCGCGTGGGAAAGCGTGTTCACGACGATCAACATCATGGGCTCGACCATCGTCGCCGCCAAGCACAACCACGCGCCGCCCAATCTCGTCGTGATCCGACCCAATGTCTCGATCTTCCGCACGCTCGATTTCTATCAGGCGAGTTCAATCATCCGCTCTGCCGAAGCGGTGAAGGCCGAGGTGAAAAAGAAGCTCGGCGCGCTGCTCAACGACGTTCCTGGAAGAATTCCTTAAGGAGAGTGCCCGCTTCCGCCTCCGCCAATCCGCCATAGACTTCCGGCCGGTGATGGCAAGTGGGCGAAGCAAAGAACTTAACGCCGTTGTCGACTGCGCCGCCTTTGGGATCGGCGGCGCCGTAGTAAAGCCTGCGGATGCGGGCGAAGGCGAGCGCGCCGGCGCACATGGCACAAGGCTCCAGTGTGACATAGAGGTCGCAGTCGTCGAGCCGCTCGGAGCCGAGTAAGCGGGCCGCTTCGCGGATGGCGATCAGTTCCGCGTGCGCGGTGGGGTCGCGATCCGCGAGCGTGCGATTGCCGGCGCACGCCACGACTTCCCCGTTACGCACGATAACGCAGCCGACCGGCACTTCGCCGCGGTTACCGGAGGCGCGCGCTTCGGCCAAGGCCATGTCCATGAATGAGGGCATTCATCGTCATGGCCGGGCTTGACCCGACCACCCACGTCTTTGTTCGTTGCCGGTGTATAAAGACATGGATGTCCGGCACAAGCCTGGGCATGACGATATAAGGCGTCATGACATCTAGCGACCAGCCCAAATCCGGCGAGCGCATCGCCAAAGTGATCGCCCGCGCCGGGCTCGCTTCGCGCCGCGAGGCGGAGAACTGGATTTCAGCGGGCCGCGTCGCCGTCAACGGCGCGGTGATCAACTCGCCCGCGCTCAATGTCACCGCCGAGGACCGCATCAGCGTCGACGGGCAAGCACTGCCCCGCCGCGAGCGCACCCGGCTGTTCCTTTATCACAAGCCGCGCGGGCTCTTGACCACGCATGCCGACCCACGCGGCCGGCCGACCATTTTCCAGAAATTGCCGCCAGACCTGCCGCGGCTCATCAGCGTCGGACGGCTCGATTTCAATACCGAGGGTCTTTTACTGCTCACCAATGACGGCACGCTGGCGCGCGTGCTCGAGCTTCCGGCGACCGGCTGGCTGCGGCGCTATCGCGTGCGCGCGCATGGCTCGGTCGCGCAAGCGCAACTCGACGGCTTGCGTAGCGGCGTCACCATCAGCGGCATCCATTACGGATCGATCGAGGCCAATATCGACCGCGTGCAAGGCTCGAACCTGTGGCTGGCATTCGCCATCCGCGAGGGCAAGAACCGCGAAGTGCGGAACGTGCTCGGCCATCTCGGGCTCACCGTGACGCGGCTCATCCGCGTCTCGTTCGGCCCATTCCAGCTCGGCGAGCTTGCCCAAGGCGCCGTCGAGGAAGTGCGCACCCGGACATTGCGCGAACAGCTTGGCGACAAGCTCGCGAAGCTTTCGGGCGCGGATTTTTCCGCGCCGGTCGTGACGCCGACGGCGCCGCGGCGCGAGGAAGTCGTCGCCGCGCCGAAGGCGGGTGCCGAGAAATCGAAAGCGCGAAAATCTTCAGATCACGCCTGGCGTGCGCACGAACAAGATCGCCCGACCAAGAAATTGCGCCGCAAATTTCATGGCGCGCGCCGCACCGCGCAATCGCGCGAACGGCCGGTCGGCGAAGTGCGCGCCGGGCTACTGGAGGATCGCAAGGGCCGCTCGATCGCCGTCGAACGCTACGGCGAGCCGAAATCGGAAGAGAGACGCGAGGAGCGGACGGGCAAATATCCGCCAGCACGCGGCCGCCGCCGCTCTCCCGATCGCGCATCCGGCCCGCGCCCGCGACAGCCAAAGGACCGCAGCTAATGCGCGTCGTCGGCGGACGGCTGCGCGGTCGCCCGCTTGCCGGGCCGAAATCGAAAGCGATCCGCCCGACCGCCGATCGCTTGCGCGAGTCCTTGTTCAACATACTTCTCCATGCCTACGGCGATCCGATAACCGGCGCCCGCGTGCTCGATCTGTTTGCCGGCAGCGGCGCGCTCGGCATCGAAGCGGCCTCGCATGACGCCGCCTTTGTGCTGTTTATCGACGACGGCGCCGAGGCGCGCGCGCTCATTCGCGAAAACACAGCCGCACTCGGTCTTGGCGGCGTGACCCGCATATTCCGCCGCGACGCGACCAAGCTCGGCCCCGCGCATCCGCTCGAGCCATTTTCGCTCGCCTTCCTCGATCCGCCTTATGGTCAAAACCTCGCCGAAAAGGCGCTCGCCTCGGCGCGCGCTGGAGGCTGGTTTTTGCCGGGCGCCTTGATCGTCGTCGAAGAAGCGACCAAGGCGCGCTTTGCCGCGCCGGCAGGCTTTGCCGAACTCGACCGGCGCGCCTACGACGACACCGAGCTCATATTTCTCCGATTTAGAGCATAATCCGATCGGCTTGAATCGAAAGTCGGTGAGCCGGGATTCTCAAAATCGGATGGATGGGCGAGTCTCCTCGGATTGATTCGGGAGACGAGGATGCTGAAACCCTATTCGCAGGACTTGCGTGAACGGGTGGTGCGTGCGGTCGAGGCCGGGGCCTCTTGCCACGAAGCGGCGGCAGCGTTTGAGGTTAGCCCGAGCTCGGCGATCCGGTGGGTTTCGCGCTGGCGCCAGACCGGATCGCCGGCGGCCAAATCGATGGGTGGCAAGCGCTCGCCGCTGGATGTTCACAAGCCATGGCTGCTGGAGCTGATTGCCGCCGAACCGGACCTGACGCTGGAGGAAATCCGCGGCCGGCTGCGCCAGCGCGGGATCCGCGCCAGCGCGAGTTCGGTGTGGCGGTTCTGCGATCGCCACGACATCACCTTCAAAAAAACGATCTGGGACGGCGTCGCCCCTGTGGGCGTAGAAACTTTGGGGCTCTATCGTGCACCTGGAAGGGAGCGGCCGAGTGCTTTTTGGTGGCGAGTGACCCCGTAAAAAAACATGGTCCATGGGCTGTTGCGGGCTTGAAAGTGGCGACGCCGTTCGGCGATCCCGTGTTAGGAAATTGAACGACAGCGCAGCCCAGCCCTTCCGTCCCGTAACAGGAGGGTTGGTGATGAGACGGAATGAAGCGGGCGACAACAAAATTCGACATGCACTGCCGATGGTGCATCCGAACGCGGCTGCAATCGATATCGGGGCGAGGATGCATGTGGCGGCTGTGGGGCCAGAGCGCACAGCCGAGCCAGTGCGCAGCTTCGGCACCTTCACGACGGATTTGCACCGGCTAGTGGATTGGTTCGCAGAATGCGGCGTTGAGACAGTCGTTATGGAGTTCGACCAGTGTCTACTGGATCCCGGTCTTCGAGCTCCTCGAGGCGCGCGGCTTTGTGGTGTTCCTCGTCAATGCACGCGATGTCAAGCATGTGCCCGGGCGCAAGACGGACGTCATCGACGCACAGTGGCTGCAGCGGCTCCATTCTCATGGTTTGCTGCGTGCCAGCTTCCGCCCCAAGGGGGAGATCGTTGAACTGCGCGCCTACCTGCGCCAGCGTGAGCGTCTGCTCGAGTACGCGGCCTCGCACATCCAGCACATGCAAAAGGCGCTGACCGAGATGAATCTGCAGCTCCACCACGTCGTTGCCGACATCACCGGCGCGACCGGGCTGCGGATTATCCGCGCGATCCTTGCGGGCGAGCGTGATCCAGCAGTGCTGGCACTTTTGCGTGACACGCGCTGCCACGCCACTGTCGAGACGATCGAGAAGGCGCTCACCGGGCATTATCGTGCCGAGCACGTATTCGCGCTCGAGCAAGCGCTCGCTCTCTATGATGCATACCAGGAAAAGGCATTGGCCTGTGACGCCCGAATCGAGGCCGTCCTGAAGCAACTCAGCTTCCGCCGCGGCCGTGAGGTCGGTCCGTTGCCGTCACCGCGTCGGGGCATGCGCCGGCAACCGAACGGCCCCGAGTTCGATGTTCGCGCGGCGCTCTTTGCGCTGCTCGGCAAGGACCTGACGCAGATCAACGGCCTCGGCCCATACCTCGCGCTCAAATTGATCGCCGAGTGCGGCGACGACCTCTCTGCCTGGCCGAGCGCAAAGCACTTTACCTCCTGGCTTTGCCTGGCGCCGAGCAACAAGATCTCTGGTGGTAAGGTACTCTCGTCGCGCACGCGCCGCTCGGGGAGCCGGTCCGCGGCGCTCCTGAGGCTCGCCGCGGTGACGATCGGACGAACCGACACTGCCCTGGGTGCCTTCTACCGGAGGCTTTCTGCCCGCATCGGGAAGGTCAAGGCGATCACCGCGACAGCGCGCAAGATCGCAGTTCTCTTCTATAACGCCCTGCGCCATGGGATGGACTACGTCGACCCGGGTGCGTCCTCCTACGAGATTCGTTATCGTGCGCGGGTCATCGACAATTTGCATCGGCGTGCCAAGGCCTTCGGCTTCGTCCTCCAGCCAATAGCGCCGGTGGCCGTTTCTTAGGAAACGATCTGGGACGGCGTCGCCCCTGTGGGCGTAGAAACTTTGGGGCTCTATCGTGCACCTGGAAGGGAGCGGCCGAGTGCTTTTTGGTGGCGAGTGACCCCGTAAAAAAACATGGTCCATGGGCTGTTGCGGGCTTGAAAGTGGCGACGCCGTTCGGCGATCCCGTGTTAGGAAATTGAACGACAGCGCAGCCCAGCCCTTCCGTCCCGTAACAGGAGGGTTGGTGATGAGACGGAATGAAGCGGGCGACAACAAAATTCGACATGCACTGCCGATGGTGCATCCGAACGCGGCTGCAATCGATATCGGGGCGAGGATGCATGTGGCGGCTGTGGGGCCAGAGCGCACAGCCGAGCCAGTGCGCAGCTTCGGCACCTTCACGACGGATTTGCACCGGCTAGTGGATTGGTTCGCAGAATGCGGCGTTGAGACAGTCGTTATGGAGTCGACCAGTGTCTACTGGATCCCGGTCTTCGAGCTCCTCGAGGCGCGCGGCTTTGTGGTGTTCCTCGTCAATGCACGCGATGTCAAGCATGTGCCCGGGCGCAAGACGGACGTCATCGACGCACAGTGGCTGCAGCGGCTCCATTCTCATGGTTTGCTGCGTGCCAGCTTCCGCCCCAAGGGGGAGATCGTTGAACTGCGCGCCTACCTGCGCCAGCGTGAGCGTCTGCTCGAGTACGCGGCCTCGCACATCCAGCACATGCAAAAGGCGCTGACCGAGATGAATCTGCAGCTCCACCACGTCGTTGCCGACATCACCGGCGCGACCGGGCTGCGGATTATCCGCGCGATCCTTGCGGGCGAGCGTGATCCAGCAGTGCTGGCACTTTTGCGTGACACGCGCTGCCACGCCACTGTCGAGACGATCGAGAAGGCGCTCACCGGGCATTATCGTGCCGAGCACGTATTCGCGCTCGAGCAAGCGCTCGCTCTCTATGATGCATACCAGGAAAAGGCATTGGCCTGTGACGCCCGAATCGAGGCCGTCCTGAAGCAACTCAGCTTCCGCCGCGGCCGTGAGGTCGGTCCGTTGCCGTCACCGCGTCGGGGCATGCGCCGGCAACCGAACGGCCCCGAGTTCGATGTTCGCGCGGCGCTCTTTGCGCTGCTCGGCAAGGACCTGACGCAGATCAACGGCCTCGGCCCATACCTCGCGCTCAAATTGATCGCCGAGTGCGGCGACGACCTCTCTGCCTGGCCGAGCGCAAAGCACTTTACCTCCTGGCTTTGCCTGGCGCCGAGCAACAAGATCTCTGGTGGTAAGGTACTCTCGTCGCGCACGCGCCGCTCGGGGAGCCGGTCCGCGGCGCTCCTGAGGCTCGCCGCGGTGACGATCGGACGAACCGACACTGCCCTGGGTGCCTTCTACCGGAGGCTTTCTGCCCGCATCGGGAAGGTCAAGGCGATCACCGCGACAGCGCGCAAGATCGCAGTTCTCTTCTATAACGCCCTGCGCCATGGGATGGACTACGTCGACCCGGGTGCGTCCTCCTACGAGATTCGTTATCGTGCGCGGGTCATCGACAATTTGCATCGGCGTGCCAAGGCCTTCGGCTTCGTCCTCCAGCCAATAGCGCCGGTGGCCGTTTCTTAGGAAAGCCTGCACGCAGCCGAACAAGACCGCGAAGACGTCCGCATGGCACGCGCGCGCTGGAAGCAAGAGCAGCCGCGGCTTGATCCGAGCAAGTTCGTCTTCATCGACGAGACCGGAACGTCGACCAACATGACCAGGCTGCGTGGACGCTGCCCGCGCGGCAAACGGCTCGTCGCCAAGGTTCCGCACGGCCACTGGAAGATGACCACTTTCGTCGCCGGTCTACGGCAAGGTGGCATGACCGCTCCGTTCGTTGTCGATGCCCCGATGAACGGCGAAATCTTCCTCACCTATCTTGAACAATGTCTGGTGCCCACCCTCTCGCCCGGCGAGATCGTGACGATGGACAATCTCCCCGCCCACAAGGTTGCCGGCGTGCGCCAGACAATCGAGGCGGCAGGCGCAGAGCTGCGGCTGCTGCCGCCTTATTCCCCTGACCTAAACCCGATCGAGCAGTCCTTCGCAAAACTCAAGGCGCATCTACGAAAAGCCGGTGAACGCTCCATCCCAGCTCTCTGGGATCGGATCGGCACCATCCTCCAAACCTTCGCTCCACAGGAATGCAACAACTACTTCAGCCATGCCGGTTATGGATCAAACTAAATGGAATCCGCTCTAATTCGGCGTAATGCCGGCGGCGTGGACGACCTTCCCCCAGCGCGCCACTTCATCGGCCTGAAACTTGGCGAGATAATCGGGCGAACGCCGCGCAGGCACGACGATTTCGAGGCCGAGGTCTTCCAGGCGCTTGCTGATCATGGGATCGTCGAGCGCCTCGCTCATTGCCTTGTTGAGCTTCGCAACGATCGCGGATGGCGCACGCGGCGGCAGGAAAAAGGCGTTCCAGACGCTTGCCTCCACGCCCGGCAAACCTTGCTCGCCGGTGGTCGGCAAGTCGGGAATGATTTTCACACGCTGCGCCGACATCACCGCGATGCCCCTAACCGCGCCCTGCTTCGCCAACGCCGCCCCGGTCTGGATGGTCGAGCACATGTAATCGAGCCGCCCTCCGATCAAATCCTGTTGCGCCGGCCCCTCACCGCGATACGGCACATGGGTCACGGTCACGCCGATCGCGGTGTTGAGCAGCACGCAAGGCAGGTGCGTGCCCGAGCCGACGCCGGCCGAGCCAAATTGCATCTTGTTCTGGTTGGCTTTCACATAGGCGATGAACTCTTGCAGATTGGAGACCGGCAGATCCTTGCGCGTGATCAGAATGCGCGGCAATTCCGTCGCCAGTCCGACCGGAGTGAAATCGGTGAGCGAATTGTACAGCGGCTCCTTGTGCAGCGATTGGCTGAAGGCCTGCGTGCCGCTATTGCCGATCAATATGGTGTAGCCGTCGGGGTCTGCCTTAGCGACGTGCAGTGCGCCGGTCATGCCGGCCGCGCCGCCCATATTGTCGACCACAATCGGCTGGCCGAGCCGCTCGCTCATGCCTTGCGCCTGGATGCGCGCGCTGACATCGACGCCGCCGCCGGCGGCAAACGGTACGACAAGCGTCATCGGGCGGCTCGGCCAATCCTGGGCATGGACCGGCGTGCCAACAGCAAAAACGGCTGCGGCAACCGCCAACAAAAGCTTGCGATACATTTTTGCACCTCGTATCTGCCGACTGGTCCCACCCCAAGGGCAGGATTAAGGAGAGGGTCATCTTTCGCAACGAACCAAATCTTGATTTACTTTACCGGCAAGCTCCGCCCTATCGCCGCCCGAACAGCCGCTCGATGTCGGTAAGCTTGAGTTCCACATAAGTCGGTCGGCCGTGGTTACACTGGCCGGAATTCGGCGTCGCTTCCATGTCGCGAAGGAGCGCGTTCATCTCTTCCGGCTTGAGGCGGCGTCCGGCGCGCACCGAGCCGTGACAAGCCATCGAGGAAGCGACCGCCATCAGCCGGCGTTCCAGCGGCAGCGTCTCATCCCATTCGCTCATGTGCTCGGCGAGATCGCGAATGAGCCCGCCGCCATCGATTTCGCCCAAAAGCGCCGGCGTCTCGCGCAGCGCCACCGCGCCGGGACCGAACGCTTCCAGCACCAGGCCATAGCGCTTCAGCTCATCGGCGTGCGCGACCAGACGCTCGATGTCGGCTTCGTCGAGCTCGACGATTTCCGGAATGAGCAGGATCTGCCGTTGCACGCCGCTCTGATCGAGCGCGGCCTTGAGCCGCTCATAGACGATGCGTTCGTGCGCGGCGTGCTGATCGACAATGACAAGCCCGTCGCGCGTCTGCGCGACAATGTAGGTCTCATGGATTTGCGCGCGCGCGGCGCCGAGCGGATGATCGAGGATCTCGGCCGCCGACGGTTCGGGTTCAACTCCTTCGGCAAAGCCGGCACGCCAATCGGTCGCCGGTCCGCCGACATCGAAAGCCGCCTGTGCCGCCTCGGCAAAACCGCCGCGCGGCGGAGCAAAAGCGCGCGGCGCGTCGTACGGCCGCGCCGGCGAGCGCCGCCAATCCCAGCCCTGCGGCGTGGGCGCGGCCGCGGGCCGAAATGACGCAATGGTCGCCGCGCCGCCGGTCGTCGCCGCGCGGGTGCTTTCGCGGACCAGCGCAGTTTTCAGCGCGTGCACGATCAGCGCGCGAACGAGACCGGCGTTGCGAAAGCGCACCTCGGCCTTAGCCGGATGGACGTTGACGTCGACCTCGCGCGCGGCGAGCGTGACGAACAGTGCGACCAAGGGATGACGGTCGCGCGGCAGATAATCGGCGTAAGCCGCGCGCACCGCGCCGATGAGAAGCTTGTCGCGCACCGGCCGGCCGTTGACGAACAGATATTGGCCGAGCGCGTTGGCCCGCGTCAGCGTCGGCAGCGCGGCAAATCCCGCGATGGCGACGCCTTCGCGCTCGGCGGCGATCTCGACGGCATTGGCGCGGAAATCCGCGCCAAGCACGTCGCCGAGCCGAGCGAGCCGCCCGGTCGCACCGGGCAGCGTGGCGGCAAAGCTGACTGGGGAGCGCTCCTCGCCGGCGAGGGTGAAGGCCACGTCCGGCCGACTCATGGCGAGCCGGCGCACCACTTCGCGCACCGCTTCCGCCTCGGTGCGGTCGAGTTTCAAGAATTTCAGCCGCGCCGGCGTCGCGTAGAACAGGTCGCGCACTTCGACGCGCGTGCCCTGCCCCAGCGCCGCCGGCTTCACTTCGGATTTTGCGCTTGCTTCGACCTCGATCGCCCAGGCATGCGGTTCGCTGCCGTGGCGCGATGCAATGGCGAGGCGCGCGACCGCGCCGATCGATGGCAGGGCCTCGCCGCGGAAGCCGAGCGTGCGGATCGATACGAGATCGTCGTCGGCAAGCTTCGAAGTGGCATGGCGCTCGACGGCAAGCGCAAGATCGGCGCGGGTCATGCCCTCACCGTCATCGCCGACCCGAATGAGCCGGCGCCCGCCACCGTCGGTGAACACGTCGATGCGGGTTGCCCCGGCATCCAGCGCGTTTTCCACCAATTCCTTGACCACGCTCGCCGGACGCTCGACGACCTCGCCCGCGGCGATGCGGTTGACGAGGGCTTCCGAAAGCTGGCGGATGGGCATGGGGCGCGGTTCGGATCACAACTCGGCGGCCACCGTAACCCGGATTGAGTGCGGGAGAAATCCGGGGCAGAAACCTGGCAAGATACGCGGCGGGCGGCAGTGGAGCGAAAAAATGGTCGATGCGGTCCTGATCGGCCTCGGCGCCATCGCCATTGCCATCGGCGTGATCGTCTATGTCGTTCAATTCCGGCAAGGGCTACGTGCCGACGCCAGCAAAAAATGGCCGACCGCCTCCGGCACGGTCACGGCATCCGCGCTGGAAAAATTGCCGGACAAGCGATGGCGGTACCGTGCGGCACTGCAGTACAGCTACCGCGTCGGCGGCAAGGATTACCAATCGAACCGCGTGTTCTGGGGCGGCAATGAAGGATGGCGGAGGCATATGGCGTCCGTTGTCGAGACCTACCCGGCCGGCTGCAAGGTCCGGGTCTTTTATGACCCGAAGGATCACGCCGAGGCGGTCATCGATCCGGTCCAGAATACCGGATCGCGACCTGCCGTGCTCTACGCGCTGGCGATGGTGACGCTCGGCCTGTTCGCGTTCACCGGCGGCGTCTACGCGCTGTTCCACTAATCGATCATTTTCAGTCGAACATTTTCAGTCGAACGCGGGCCCGGTCCGCCGCAAGTGCTTGATGCCGGCGCGGCGCTTCTTGCCTTCGATGCGGCGCTCGCGCGAGGCCCTGGTCGGCTTAGTCGGCCGCCGCTTGATCGGCCGGACCGCCGCACTGCGGATCAGATCGATCAGCCGGTCGAGCGCGTCCTGCCGGTTGCGCGCCTGCGTGCGGTGACGCTGCGCGATGATGACCAGAACGCCGTCGCGCGTGAGCCGCGAGCCGGCGAGCCGTTCCAGCCGCGCCCGCACGTCGCCCGGCAGCGACGACGAATGCCGCACGTCGAAGCGAAGCTGCACCGCGGTCGAAAGCTTGTTGACGTTCTGCCCGCCCGGCCCCGAGGCGCGCACGAAATTCTCTTCGATTTCACGTTCGTCGATATCGATCTCAGGGGTGACGCGGATCATGGCGTCAGCGTAGACGAGATTGCGCCTCAGCGTAATTCGGAATTCGCAGGTCCCGTCGGCGGTCCGAGCGAAGGCACGGCAGCCGGGCGGCTCAAACCGGCCTGGCCAAGATCGGCGTTAGCCGATGCGACGCCCGCGGGCCTGCCGACGACGGTGACCAGCATTCTGTTATCGAACAGCCGCTTGGCGACCCGCCGCGCATCGTCGAGCGTCACCGCATCGATCATTGCCGAACGGCGCTGAATATAGTCGATACCGAGTCTATCGAGCTGCAATTGCACCAACAGCGATGCGATCTTGGTTGAGGTATCGAGTTGGAGCGCGAACGAGCTTTTGACATAGTTCTTGGCCTCGGCGAGCTCCGCGGCCGTCGGGCCTTGCTCGGCGAAACGGTGTATTTCTTTTTGTACGAGATCGACCGTTTCGGCGGCGCGGTCGGCGCGCGTGGCGGTACCGCCGAGGTACAGCGCGGACTGATCGAGCCAAATCAGGCTGTCGGCAACCGAATAGACCAAGCCGCGCCTCTCGCGGATTTCGTGATAGAGCCGGGAGTCGGAATTGCCGCCACCGAGAATGTGATTGATGAGATAGGCGGCCATGAAATCTGGGTCCTTGCGCGCAATGGCGGGCCCGCCGAAATCGACGACCGCCTGTGGGACGTCGAGGCTGATATCGATAATGCGGCCGAGGCCCTGCGGTACGACGTTCTCGACCGGTATCAGATCCGGTTTTGCCGGAAGCCCGCAGAACACGCGATCAAGGATCGGCTTCAAAGTCTCCGCGTCGATGTCGCCGACCACGGCAATTTTAAGGTTTTGCCGCGCCAGCACCCGACGCGTATAGGCTTTGAGATCGTCGATGGTGATGTTCGGCACCGTTTCTTGCGTGCCGCCGACCGGCCGGCCATAGGGATGGCCCGGGAAGGCGGTTTCCCACCAGCGCCGGCTTGCGATGTCGCCCGGGCTTGTCGTCTCTTTGCGCAACATCGACAGGATCTGCGCGCGGTTCAGCTCGACGTCGGCGGCGTCGAAGCGCGGCGCGTTCAGCGCCAACCGCAACATGTCGAAGGCCGCATCGCGGTTTTCGCTAAGGGTGCGCAGCGAACCGCCGAGCTTGTCGCGTGCGGCATAAAAATTCATCTCGATCGCTTTGCGCTCGAGCTGGTCCGCAAAGGCTTTGGAGTCGAGATCGCCGGCGCCCTCGTCGAGCAGCGAAGCGACGAGATTGGCGGTGCCGCCTTTGCCGGGCGGGTCCTGAACCGAGCCGCCGGCGAAGGCAAAGTCGAGCGCAATCAGCGGCACCGCCGGCTCCTGCACCAGCCAGGCTTCGATGCCGCCGGGCGACACCACGTGTTGGATCGTGGTTGCGCGTGCCGGGAGCGCCGCCGCCGATAGCGCAACAGTAAGCGTCATCGCGGTCATGACGCGCCGAAACAGCGAACCGGACGCAGCACATGCAACAGCGTTCATGAATGGCTCTCCTGAGGCTGCAGGCTTTGCACAAGATAGCCAGTCACCGAGCGGCGGCGATCGAGCCAGGTGCGGGCGGCTTGTTGCACGGCGTCCGCAGTCACCGCGCGGATGCGGTCGGGCCAGGCGCGGACCATATCGACGGTCTGTCCGGTCGCCACGGCCGAGCCGTACCGTCGCGCCAAGGTCGCCTGATTGTCCTGCGCATAGACGGCACCCGCGATCAGCCGGGTCTTGGCGCGGTCGAGTTCGTCGGCGGTGACGCCGTGGTCGATCACGTCGTTGACGACGTCATCGATGCCGGCCTCGAGGTCGTGCAGCGATATTCCGGGTTTCGGCGCGCCATAGAGACCGAATTCGGCGTAATCGACCGCAGTGCCGGAATAATAGGCGCCGGCATTAAGCGCGATGCCCTTTTCGACGACGAGCCTTCGGTACAGCCGGCAACCTTCGCCGCTGCCGAGCACATGAGCGAGCACATCGAGCGCCTCGCTCGTACCGGGCTTGGCGGTCGTTTCGGAAGGCACCAGATATTCGCGGCTGACACTCGGCTGCTCGACGCGCGGATCGGCGAGCGTCACGATGCGCGGCGCCTCCGGCGTGGGTTCCATCGGCCGCAGCCGAAGATTAGTCGTCGCACGATCGGCAACCTTGCCGTAGGTCTCCTCGGCGTCCTTTTTGACCTCTTCGGGCGTGACATCGCCGGCAACGACCACGATGGCGTTGTTGGGAGAATAAAAGCGTCGGTAAAACGCCAACGCATCGTCGCGGTCGAGCTTCTCGATTTCATGCCGCCAGCCGATCGCCGGCCGGCCGTAAGGGTGATTGAGGTAGAGCGCGGCGTCCATCTGCTCGCCTAAGCGCGCGCCCGGATTATTGGCGACGCGCATGAATTGCTCTTCAAGCACGACCTTGAGCTCGGGCTCGACCACATCGTCGGTGAGGACCAGACCGGTCATGCGGTCGGCTTCGAACGCCATCATCTCCCGGAGATGCTGGCGCGGAACGCGCTCATAAAAGCCGGTATAGTCGCTCCCGGTGAAAGCATTTTCCTCGCCGCCGATTTCGGCAACGTCCTGCGAGAACGCCGGGCCGGGATTCTTGGCGGTGCCCTTGAACATCAGATGCTCGAGGAAATGAGCGAGGCCGGATTTCCCCGGCGTCTCGTCGGCGGCGCCGACTTTGTACCAGATCATATGCGTGACGACCGGCGCGCGATGATCCGGAATGACGACGACTTCAAGCCCGTTCGGCAGGGTGAAGTCCGTAACATCGGGTCTGGCGACGGCGTGTGCGGTGGCGGTGGCGGCGGCGAGGCCGGCGAGCGCCAGTACAAGCGTCAGTATTTTCGACAATACATCCCCTCCGCGGGCCTCTGTGCGCGCCTCGAGCAGAATTTGACTCTACACAGCAGACCGGGACCCTTCGCCGCCCGCTTAGATCGAAACGGCTTCTATGATTGAGCCGGACCCCGATATTCCGCGCTCGCTCTTGCAGCCTATCGCGTCGGCTCCATGCGCTCGCCGAGCGTCGGCGGTTTGTAGATTTTTTTCTCCGGCACGATGCCATAGGGCTGATTCGGCGACGGCACCTGATAGCCGGGCGGCGGATCGGTAAGGCTCACGCGGGGTGGTTCGCCCGTGAACGTGCCGTAATCTTCCTGCTTGAGCCAGTCGAAGTTGAATACGCCCGGTTTCTTTGTGCCGAGCTCGGAAGGCGTGCTTTGATCGTTGGTGCCGGGAGCATTGACAGACCCGACCTTGAGCTCGTTCGGGCGCAGCGGACGCGAGAGCTCGATGACGTTGTCTTCATGCGGGCCCACCGCGGCTTCCTTTTTCGCCGCGGCACGCGCCTTGATCTCCGGATCGACGGGCCAGTTCGGCGCCGGCGGCGCGTTACTCGATTGCGGCGGCGGCAAGTCGCGGGTTGGCGGCACGACCAGCGGGGAGCGCTCGCTGTAATTGATTCCGTATTGCGGCGCGAACGGATTGCGCAGGCCGAGCGTGTTCATCACTTTGTCGCCGAAAGATTGATTCGACACGTCGTCGTCACCGGCGCGGGCCGCCGAGCAGTTGCCGCATAAGGCGAGCGCAGCCACTGCACCGCAAAGCGCAAAGGACAAAAGCTTCGTCCGGCGAATACTGGGGCCGCCAATCACTTGGCCGGCTGTTCGATCCTGCGGCATGCCCTCACCCGACTTGCCTGCATCAAAGTGTATAAACCCATGCCCGGCTAAAGGTTTATATCGACGATCGGGGCGCTTTTGCGGCACCCCCACTGAGCAATGAATCATACAATAGACCCACAACCCCCGCAACGATGGCCACATCGGCCAGGTTAAATACGTACCAGCGGAAGCTGAAGCCAGCTGTTTCGATGTGAAATAGCACAAAATCCATCACGCCGGGCCAATGCAGCCGGTCGATGGCATTGCCGATCGCGCCGCCGATGATCAAGCCGAGCGCCGCGGCGGTTAGCCGCGACGGCGCCCGCGTCAGCCAAACCCACAGGAAAATGATCGCCGCCACCTTGAAGGCCAGCAGTGCCCAGGCGCCGACCGGCCCCTGCTGTGGGAAGAGGCCGTAGCTGATACCGGTATTCCAGGTCAGCACTAGATCAACCAAAGGCGTCACCGCCACTGAGCCGCGGCTGGGGAGACCAAAGTCGTCGAGCAGCCAAAACTTCGAGGCCTGATCGGCGATGCAAGTAATCGCCGCGATGATAAGCCCGAACGCGCTCAGGCGGCCCCACAGATAGGAAGCGGCCGACTTCCCTTGCGTCAGGTCCGCCATCCCCTACTCGGCCGCTTTACGCATGGCGTCCCATTCACGCAACGCCTGGGCGTCGCGCGGGGTCACGTCGGGAAATTGCGGATCAAGGCCGACGGCGGGAGAGATTTTCCAGGACCGAGCGCATTTCCGCCCTTGCGCCAACTCCGGAACGACGGCAACGCCCGCCACATCCGGCAGGCGGAACGCGTCCGATGGGCCCTCCCCTTCGACCAGCGCGGCACCGGATGTGATGCAGATTTCGGCGAGATCAGCGTCCGCCACCACGCCGAACAGGTCCGGATCGGCGATGTACACGATCGGATGCGCTTCAAGCGATGAGCCGATGCGCTTGGCCGCACGCTCAAGTTCGAGCGCCCCGGTGACGACGCGGCGCACATTACGCAATTTGCGCCATTTCTCGGCCAGCGCGTCGTTGCACCAGCTTGCCGGAATTGATGGGAAGGGCTCGAGATGAACCGATTGCGCGCTCGCGTCGCGCGCCAGCCAGGCTTCCTCGGCAGTGAAGCACAGCATCGGCGCCAGCCAGCATACGGTGGCGCAAAACAATTGATCGAGCACGGTGAGGCAGGCCTTGCGCGTCAGCGACGAATACGGATCGCAATAGAGTCCATCTTTACGGATGTCGAAATAGAACGCCGAGAGGTCGACGGTCATGAAGGCGTTGAGCGCAGCGAAAATACGCTTGGTGTCGAAATCCACATAGGCTTGGCGGATGAGCGGATCGAGCTCGGCGAGCCGATGCAGCATCAGCCGCTCGAGTTCCGGCATTTTTTCATGGGCGACGCGATCCGCGACTTCGAAATGCGCGAGATTGCCGAGCATCCAGCGCAGCGTGTTGCGCAGCTTGCGGTAGGTATCGACCGTGGTCTTGAGGATTTCCGTCCCGATGCGCAGATCGTCGGCGTAGTCGGCGGCGCACACCCACATGCGCAAAATGTCGGCGCCGGCTTGCTTGATCACGTCCTGCGGCGCGGTGACGTTGCCGAGCGATTTCGACATTTTGCGCCCGTCCTCGTCGAGCACGAAGCCGTGCGTGAGCACGATATCGAACGGCGCGCGACCGCGCGTGCCGCAGCTTTCCAGAAGCGAAGACTGGAACCAGCCGCGATGCTGGTCGGAGCCTTCGAGATACATCACCGTTTCGTCGCCGCTGTCGGCCTTGCGTTTGATGTGGGCGAGGGCCGGAAAATGCTGCGGGTCTTCGAGCACGAAAGCGTGCGTCGAGCCGGAATCGAACCAGACGTCGAGAATGTCGTCGACTTTCTGCCAGCCGTCGTTGGCGAGCTTGCCAAGGAGACGCTCGCGCGCACCCGGCGCATACCACGCATCGGCGCCTTCTTCCTCGAAGGCTTCGATGATGCGGACATTCACTTCCGGATCGTCGAGAATTTCGACTGAGCCGTCAGATTTCTCCTTGACGAACAGCGTGATCGGCACGCCCCAGGCGCGCTGCCGCGAGATCACCCAATCGGGGCGGCTCTCGATCATGCCGGTGATGCGGTTTTCGCCTTGCGCCGGCACCCAGCGCGTCGCCTTGATCGCTGAAAGCGCACGACGGCGCAGCGTATCGCGATGCCTGTCGATGTCCTTATCCATCGCAATGAACCATTGCGGCGTATTGCGGAAAATCACCGGCTTCTTGGAGCGCCACGAATGCGGATATTGATGCTTCAATCGTCCGCGCGCGAGCAGCATGCCGGCATCGATCAGGGCCTTGATCACAGCGTCGTTGGCGTCGCCCTTCTCGCCTTTTTCAGTCAGCACGCGCTTGCCGGTAAAGCCTGGCGCCTGCTCGGTGAAGCGGCCGTCGGCGTCGACGGTGTAGGGGATGTGCGTGTTAATGCCCCACTTTTTCAGCTTGGACGCGTTCGCAGTCCAGACGTCAAAATCCTCGCGCCCATGTCCTGGGGCGGTGTGGACGAAGCCGGTGCCAGTATCGTCGGTGACATGATCGCCGGGAAAAAGCGGCACTGAGAAGTCGTATCCTTTTCCCTTCAGTGGATGGTCGCAAATAACAAAGCTCAGTAGTTCCGCGTCGAGGTCAGAAAGTTTCTTGTATGCGGTAACACGTGCCTGCCGCAAAACATCGAGAGCCAACTTATTTGCAAGCACTAGCCGATCGTGGACCTTCGCCCAGTTGTCAGTTGGTGCATCAAGCACCTCATACAATCCATATGAGATTTTCGGCGAAAAGCTAATTGCCCGATTTCCCGGAATCGTCCAGGGAGTCGTGGTCCAAATGATTACGGAGGCCTGCTGCAGGGCGTGCAGAATTTTGGATGCTTCCGGAACACCAACGAAGGGTCCAAAGGGCGCGTGCCGCACCGGAAACTTCACCCACACCTGATCCGAGACATAATCCTCGTACTCGACCTCGGCCTCGGCGAGCGCGGTCTTCTCCACCACCGACCACATCACCGGCTTACTGCCGCGATAGAGCGTGCCGTTGGCGGCGAATTTCATCAGTTCGCGCACGATCTGCGCCTCGGCGTGAAAATCCATCGTGGTGTAGGGATGCGCCCAGTCGCCGGTGACGCCGAGGCGCTCGAATTCGGCGCGCTGCACCTCGATCCAGTGCTCGGCAAAGGCGCGGCATTCGCGGCGGAATTCGACCAGCGCCGCGGCATTGGAGAAATCCGGCTTCCGCTTACCCTTGGCGCGATAATTCTCTTCCTCGATCTTCCATTCGATCGGCAGGCCGTGGCAGTCCCAGCCCGGCACATAGTTCGAAATCGAAGCCGAGCATCTGCTGGCTGCGCGTCACCACGTCCTTGAGGATCTTATTGAGCGCGTGACCGATATGGATGTTGCCGTTGGCGTAAGGCGGGCCGTCGTGCAGGACGAAGCGTGGCCGCCCCTTGGCCGCCGCACGCAGCCGCCCGTACAGGTCGAGCTTCTGCCAGCGCGCCAGAAGCTCTGGCTCCTTTTGCGGCAATCCGGCGCGCATCGGGAAATCCGTCTTAGGCAGAAACAGCGTCTCTGAGTAATCGCGCGCTTTGCTGTCGGTCACTGGTGGCGTCCGTCTTGGGTTGCGCCTTCTAACAAGCCGGTCGCGCTGCGCAAAGGGCTTCCTCGGCGGCATTGCGACAAAGGCCTTTGGGGGAACGACCGCCCCGCACCGGCGTTAGCGCCATAGGCTATCGGCGTGGGGCGACGGAGGGTTTTTTGGACTATATCCGAGCCAAAGGCGAAGTCCGCCACGCGCTCGTCATCAGCGATCCGCTGCCGGTCGACAGCGTCGACAAGATGTGGGCGTCGGCCGGGCAGGCCGCGACCATCGGCATATTTCTGCTGCTGTTCGGCGCCTTCCTTTATATCGGCCGTGCAATCCTGCTGCCGGTCCTCGCCGCCGCAGTGATCGCTCTGACGCTGGCGCCGCTGATCAAGGCTGCCAAGCGTTTCGGCGTCTCGCCCTGGATCAGCGGCCTGTTTGTCCTGCTGCTCGGACTTGGCGCCTTAAGCCTCTTGGCCACGGCACTGGCCGGGCCGGTCAGCCATTGGATCGGCCGTGCTCCGGAGATCGGCGCCACCATTCAGCAGAAACTCTCGGTGCTCGATCAGCCGCTCGCGGCCCTGCATGAGCTTGAGGGTTCGCTGTTCGGCGGCAACGGCTCGCTGAGCGTCAGCACGCCCAATGTTGTGCTCCCGGTGGTCGCCTTTCTCACGCCGGCCGCGGGAGAGCTTCTACTTTTCTTCGTCACGCTTTATTTCTTTCTCGTCGGCCAGATCGATCTGCGCAATCAAGCGGTCGCGATGTTCGCCAGCCGCGAGACCAAGCTGCGTTTTTTGAAAATCATGCACGACATCGAGCGCAATCTTGCCGGCTACCTGACGGTGGTGACGATCATCAACGCCGCGGTCGGCGTCATCGTCGCCATCGGCGCCTGGCTCGTCGGTTTGCCCAACCCGGCGATTTTCGGCCTATTGGCGGCTCTGTTCAACTACGTCCCCTATTTCGGACCGGCGGCCATGGTGCTCGTCCTGTTCAGCGTGGGCCTGGTCACGTTCCCCTCGCTGAGCCAAGCCTTCATCGCCCCGCTCGGATTGATTGCGGTCACCACCATGGAAGGGCATTTCGTCACTCCGACCATCGTCGGCCGGCGGCTGACGCTTAATCCGCTCCTGGTATTTCTGGCGTTGGCGTTTTGGACCTGGATGTGGGGCCCATTCGGCGCGGTGCTCGCGGCGCCGTTCTCCATCGTCGGCCTCGTCATTTTCAATCATCTGGTTCCGGCCGAAGACGTCAAACTTCCTGATTGAATTGGCCTTTTTCGGCTCTTGATCTTGATCAAGGAACTTTTCCCGAGCCCTGATACTTATCCGGCCAATCCGCCAGTCCTCAATTCATGGAGTAAGGGCATGACTTCGGCCTCGAACGTTTCTTCCACTATGCGCGAAACCGCCAAGGATGCGCGCGAAGGCGTGCGCGAAATCGGCAAAGCCAGCGCTGATGCCGCGCCCGACATTCAAAAGGACTTGCAGGCGCTGCGTGACGATTTCGGCCGGCTTGCCGAACAGGTCCGCGACATCCTTGCCAATAAAGGTGACGCGGCTTGGCAGCGCGCCAAGTCGAGCGTCGACGAAGTCTTGGCCGACGCCCAGGGCAAAGGCCGCGAGGCCGTCGGTGCCGTGCGCGACGTATCGGACAATTTCGTCGAAGCCATCGACAAGTCGATCAAGAACCGGCCCTATGCCACGCTCGCGATCGTGGCCGGTCTCGGCTTTTTGTTCGGAGCGACGTGGCGTCGATAGGTGGCGCCGATGGATATGGCTTCGACAGAGCGCGCCGAGCGGATCGCCCCATGCTCAAGACCCTGACGCGTGAGATTACACTGTTGATCCAGGCCAAGAACGGCGCCAGCGTCGCCGTTATGGTCTGGCTCGGCATCATGGCGGTGGCGCTGCTCACCGCGTTCGTCTTTCTGTGCGTCAGCGGCTACGACTGGTTTGCGGTGCAGTTCGGCGCCATTTTTGCGGCCTTGATCATGACCGGCATTTTCGTCGTGATCGCGATCGTGGCGGCAATCGTCAGCGCGCTAATCCGCCGCCGCGTGCGCGAGCGCGCCATCCTCGCCCGCGCGGCGAAGGCGCATTCGCCGCCGTGGCTGCTTGACCCGAAAATTCTCGGCGTCGTCGTGGAGGCCGGCCGTACCATCGGCTGGCAGCGCCTCGTGCCGATGGCGTTGCTTGGCTTCATGGCGGCGCAATGGGCGCGCGAATACCGCGACCAGGGCCGAAAAAATCTCTGATCTTCTCGGCGCATGATCTTTGGCGAAGACCGGTCACCATCCCCGGATCGAGTCGGGGGACGGCTTTTTGGAAATCAAGCGTCAATCGGCGGGAACGCGTTGGGCGCGCGGCTTAAGGCTTCGCGCGCCAGCCGGGAGTCCTCCTGCATTTGCCGTACAAGGTCCCTGGCCGAGGCGAACACCCGCTCGTCGCGAATGAAGGCGATGAAAGCGACATCGAGCGTCGCGCCGTAGAGGTCGCCGGAAAAGTCGAACAGAAAGATTTCGAGGAGCACGGTGCCGGTATCGAACATCGGGCGGCGGCCGAAGCTTGCCACGCCGTCATAGCGGCGGCCGCCAACGCCGACACGCACCGCATAGATGCCGTGGCGTAGTCCGCAAGCTGAAGTCGGGCTTGAGATTGGCTGTCGGAAAGCCGAGTTCGCGGCCGCGCTTGTCGCCCTGGATAACCTCGCCGGAGATGAACCACGGATAGCCCAAAAGCTCCGCAGCGTCGTCGATCCGCCCGGCAGCCAGCGCCTCGCGAATCGGTTGCGACGAGACCGGCCGGCCACGATCCTGCAATGGCGGCACCACATCGACGGCAAAACCGTGCTTGGCGCCTTCGGCCGCCAGGAAGTCCGGCGAGCCCGAGCGATTGGCGCCATAATGGAAGTTAAAACCGATTGCCGCACCGCGGACGGCGAACCGCTCGACCAGGATGCGGGCGACGAAATCCTCCGCACTGAGGTTCGCCAAGGCATCGTCGAAGGTGAGCACGATGGCGCCGTCGAGCCCAGTGGCGGCGAGGAGCCGTAATTTGGCGGTTTCATCGGTCAGGCGGAACAGCGGCTCCCCGGGGTTGAAGAATGCGCGCGGATGCGGCTCAAAGGTCAGCGCCGCAGCCGGACGGCCCAGCGCCGCGGCGCGCTTTTGTGCCGCCGCGATGACCGCCTTGTGGCCGCGGTGCACGCCATCGAAATTGCCGATGGCGACAACCGCGCCGGTGAGCGCTTCGTGGGGCGCGCCGGCGGGTGCAAAATCGTGCACGACGCGGAAATTCTTCGTCGGCATCGGGGCTGCGATGGTTAAGGAACCGTTTACGGCAAGCTTTCCGAAAGTGGTGCCGTCGCGGGCGTTGCAAAGTCAAGGGACCGCGATCGGCGCGGACCGGTTCGGTCGGCGGCGCCGGCCACAGCGGTTAACCGCGCGTTCAAACACCCCATGTAGTCTGCCCGGCTGGGAAGGGGACGGTCGGGCGAATCCCGCCTCGACGCCAGATCAGTTGACACGGCAGATACTTGCGCGCCAAGCGCGCCAGACTTGCGCCGGTCGCAGGATTGGGAGCAGAGCGATGGCGCTCGATCCGAATATGCCCGTGCTCGTAGTCGACGACTACAGCACCATGGTGCGCATCATCCGCAATCTGCTGCGCCAGCTCGGCTTCGTCGACATCGACGATGCCAACGATGGCGCCGCGGCGCTCGAGAAGATGAACTCAAAGCGCTATGGCTTGGTGATCTCCGATTGGAACATGGAGCCGATGACCGGCTATGACCTGTTGCGGCGTGTGCGCGCCAATCCTCAGTTGGAGACGACGCCGTTCATTATGGTGACGGCGGAATCCAAGACCGAGAACGTGATCGCGGCGAAAAAGGCCGGCGTGAACAATTACATCGTCAAGCCGTTCAACGCTCAGACGCTCAAATCCAAGATCGAAGCGGTGTTCGCCGAGAAGGCCGCGCTCACTTCGGCGGTCGAGCAAAGCAACGCGGCCACATTTGCCGCGTCGCGGCCGCAGCGCGGCCCGCTATGACGCGCTAAACGACCCCCAACCGTTACCAAATAAGTCCTCGCATCACCGCCTTCGGCGCAACGCCGGCGCCGGCGAATATCGCATTGAGCGCTGCGAGGTCCGGCGCATCGCGCGAGCCGTATTCCTCGGCATGGATACCTGAGGTGACGAACATATAATCGAGCCCGAAGGCGGCGGCGCCTTTGAGATCGGTGCGCACCGAATCGCCGATCGCAAGCACGCGGCTTCGCGCCGGCATGGTCCCGCCGCGCAATGTCGCGGCCTTGCCGAGCGCGCTGTCATAGATCGGCGCATGCGGCTTGCCGCAGTAAAGCACCTCGCCGCCCAGCGCCGCATAGGCGTCGGCCAAAGCCCCCGCACAGTAAACCAGCGCATCGCCGCGCTCGACCACGATGTCCGGATTGGCGCACACCATGAACAGCGCGCGCGAACGCATCGCCGCGAGCATATCGCGATAGCTTTCCGGCGTTTCCGTCGTGTCGTCGAACAGGCCGGAGCAGACCACGTAATCGGCGCTCTCCAGCGGCGTAAACTTCACGTCGAGCCCGCTGAAGATCGAACGGTCGCGCGCCGGGCCGAGATGAAACACGGCTTGCGGCAGCCGCGACTCAACGATGCCGCGAGTCACATCGCCCGAGCTTGTGATCGCGTCATAGGCGTCGTGCGGCACGCCGAGCCGGTCGAGGATGCGCGCGACCGCATCCCCCGAGCGCGGCGCGTTGGTAATCAGGATCGCCGTGCCGCCGCACTTACGGAAGCGCATCAGCGCATCGCAGGCTGCCGGAAAGGCGGCAAGGCCGTTATGAATGACGCCCCAGACGTCGCAGAACAGCACGTCGTAGTCGCGCGCCAGCGGTTCAAAGTGTTTCATGAATGGGGCCAAGGGCGGCATCGGCGCGTCATCGCGAGCGAAACGAAGCAATCCGGCATCCTACAAAGCAGTCTACATTGCTTCGTCGCTACCGCTCCTCGCAATGACGGGAAAAATCAAGTTCGCCGCATTCCGGCGCGGGCGAACTGGCTGAGATCGCCGCCGGGCCCGATCGGGTCGCCTGCCAACTGCGGCGGCGCGGCGTCCTTGCCGGACTCGCGGGCCTCGCCAGCGACGCCTTGCAGCGCTTCCGCACGCACCGGACGCGGCGGCGAGAACAAAAAACCTTGGCCGAAACGAACGTCGTAATCGAGCAGATCGACCACCGTCGTCTCATTCTCGATGCGCTCCGCAATGAGATCGATACCGAAACGGCCGAGCAGGTCGGAGAAATCGGCCGGATGGATATCGGTCGAGGCGACGCCGACCCGGTTGAACAGCAGCGCCGCCGGCGCTTTGACGAAGCGAAAGCCGCGCTGGTTCAATTCGCGCGCCTCGACGCGCAGGTCGGTGAGATTGTCGATCGAGAAGCGGAAGCCCCGCTCGGCAAGCGCGGCGAGGCTCTCGTGCTCAATCGGTCCCATGGCGCGCACCGCGCTCTGGGTGAATTCGAACACCAAATGCGGCGCAATGGCACGGTTGGCGTCCATAAATTCGAGAAATTTCGGGAAGCCGGAGTCGGTGAGTGTGGCGCCGGACAAATTGCAGAACAAACCGATGTCGCGGTTCTTCAAGAGAAGCCGCCGCACCACCTGCACGCAGCGCAACGCCGACAAGTGGTCGAGCTTCGGCATCAGCGAGCCCGCTTCGGCATAGGGCAGGAAATCGCCCGCCGCGACCAGATCGCCGTTATCGGCCTTGAGCCGCGACAAGGCCTCGTAATAGCGCACCTTGCGCTGCGGCAGCGTCACCACGGGCTGCAGGTAGAGTTCGATTTTGCTGGCATCGATGGCGCCTGCGAGCGCGGCGATGATGCCGTCGCGGTCAAGTCCGGCAAACGCCGCGATCTTGCGCTCTACCGGCGCGGCCGGCGCCGTGGCCTCAACCGGTCCGGCAATGACCAAATCCGGCGCCACCGCGACAGCGGCGCCATTGACGGTGGGCGGCGCTTCGGCGGCGGTGCGGGGCAGCCGGCGGTCGCCGGCAAGTGCTGCGTCATGGGCGGCGACCGAGTCGGCCAATTGCTTGACCAGTGTCGATAATTCCTCGATTTCGGCGGCGAGCGGCTCGGCGGTCGCCAAGGCCCGGTCGATCGCAGTGTCGACCTTGCCCTCCATGGCGTTCAGCCGGCGGCCGAATTCGGCGAGCTGGCGGGCGAGGTCGCCCGAGCCGCGGGCCAGATTGGCGAGCTGATTGCTCGCTTCCAGGCGGTCGTGCTTGCGCGCCGAGATGGCGTTATAGACCGCAAGCGCGGTGAGTACGCCAAGCGCCACCAGCGCCAACTCGGCGCCGGTAAAGCCGAAGCGCAGATAAACCACAACGCCAATCGAGCCGGCAATGAGCACCATGCAGGCCGCAATGAAGATGGCGCTGATGCGTACCATGCCGCGCTACTCCTTCGTGCTCGGATCCCGAGATTCGCGAGTGTTCGCTTCGATGCGAACTTCGGAATCAAGGGGACACTAGCAAACTTGTAAGCCTGGTGTGGTTTCGGATTTGAAGTTCCCGTGCGGGTTTGCCAAGCCGAATCCGCCACACCTGGAGCCGATTCGCGCCCGAAACCTAGCAGTGTCCACAAGCGCGGGACCGCCGCAAGTGCGACGATATGAATGGCTAAGACTATGAGCCGGTTTTATTAAGCTAAAACTGATGCAGATCCGTGAGATGGTGAATTCGGCCGCCGCCGCGGTGCCGCTTGCGGCCCCTTCGACGGCACCAAAGCCCGGACTGATTGGCTGGATCGAGCGCCGGCCGCAGGCCGCATTTGGCTGGTTTTTGGCTTTGCATTTTGCAGTCTGGACCGCGCTGCCGACGTTGCTTTACGCCAATCTGCCGCTCGATCTCATCGAGGCCCTGGTCTATGGCCGGGAATGGCAGCTCGGCTACGACAAGCTGCCGCCGTTGCCGTGGTGGCTCGTCGAGATCGTGCACCGGACCTTTGGCCTGGACGCGGGCTACTACGCCATGGCGCAGGCTGCGGTCGTCATCGCTTTTGTCTTCGTCTTTGCCATGGCGCGACCGCTCGTCGGCGCAACGGGTGCGCTCATTGCGGTCCTCATCGTCGACGGCATGCACTATTTCCAGTACACGGCGGTAAAATTCAATCACGACGTCGTGCAACTGCCGTTCTGGGCGCTGGCCGGCTATTGCTTTTATGCCGCGCTCAAGCGTGGACGGCTGTTCCACTGGCTGCTGCTCGGCGTCGCCTTCGGCGGCGCGTTGTGGGCAAAATATTTCGTGGTCATGCTGGCGGCGCCCTGTGCGCTGTTCATGCTGTTGGATCGCCGCGCGCGTAGCGCCTTTGCCACGCCGGGGCCCTGGCTCGCGCTTGCCGTCGCCCTGTTGATCGCGCTGCCTCACGTCGTTTGGCTGTTCCACACCAACTTCCTACCGTTTGCATATGCCGAGCAGCGCGCCGCGCCGGTGCGCGGCTGGTTCGATCACATTCTGCATCCGGCGCTTTTCGCCGGCAGCCAGATCTACTTTATGCTACCGTCGCTGTTGATCGCTGCGGCGCTTATGTGGCCGCGACCCAAAGCGCACGGCGAGATCGCCGCCGATTCCTTCGACTGGCGCATCGTGACGCTTCTGGCGTTCGGTCCCGGCGCCGCTACGATTGCACTTGCCGCCGTCACCGGACGCGGCACCATCGCCATGTGGGGCTATCCGCTGTGGCTTTTTGTCGGACTGTGGATCGTGATGACGGTTCGGCCCTTGCTCGACCGCAATCGCATCGGGCGGGTTGTCGCGACATGGGGTATCGTATTCACGATCTTTGCCGTCGCCTTTCTGGTGAACTACACGCTGCTGCCTTTGCGTGATCACCGCTATCGCGCGGTACTTTTTCCCGGCGACAAGCTCGGCGCGAGCTTAACGCAGCGTTTTCAGGCCGCGACCGGCGCGCCGCTGCGCTACGTCATCGGCTCGATGTGGGGCGGCGGCAATCTCGCGCATTATTCGCCGGACCAGCCGCAAGTGCTGATTGACGGCGAACCAACCCGCGCGCCGTGGATCGATCTTGCCAATCTGCGCAGAGAGGGCGCCATCGTGGTGTGGACGCAGGGCGATCCGAAAACGCTGCCGGCGCAATTCGCCACAATCGCCCCCGGTGCCGAGATCGGCGCGCCGTTCGATCTGCCGATGCGCCGCGGCTACGGCACGGTCCATGTCGGCTGGGCGATTTTGCCGCCGCAGCCGCAATAAAATTCCGACCCCATATTCGTCCTCCTTTCAGGTGGAGGAAATAGATTGGTGTCGGCGTTTTCCTTGCGCTGACGCCGCGCAAAGGATGGGGCCCCCGGGGTAAGGTCATGCAATGGCCCAGATGACACGCGCCACCTTCGCAAAAATCTCGCCGATCTGCGCGTCGCTGACGATCAAGGGCGGCATGAGTTCGATAGTGTCGCCGGCGATGCGCACCATGAGGCTTTCATCATGGAACGCGCGCTCCATCGTCTCGTAACCGCGCAAGCCCGGCGCACCGGGACGCGCGGCAAGGTCGATGCCAGCCGTCAAGCCAACCGTGCGGATGTCGAGCACGCCCGCCAGACCTTTGAGCGTCATTGCCGCATCCGCCCATTTCGGCTCCAGCGCGCGGGCGCGCTCGAACAGCTTTTCGTCGCGATAAAGGTCGAGCGTTGCGAGACCTGCGGCGCAGGCGAGCGGATGCGCCGAATAAGTGTAACCGTGGAACAGTTCAATGACATGTTCCGGCCCGCGCATGAATGCCTCGTAGATGCCGTCACGTGCGATTACGCCGGCCATCGGTACCGCGCCCGAGGTGACGCCCTTGGCAAAGACGATCATGTCCGGCGTCACGCCATAGCGCTCGGCGGCAAACGCATAACCCAGCCGGCCGAAGCCGGTAATAACTTCGTCGAAGATCAACAGAATACCGTGACGGTCGCAGATGGCGCGCAGCTTTTGCAGATAGCCTTTCGGCGGCGGTAGTACGCCGGTGGACCCGGCCATCGGCTCGACAATGACGGCGGCGATGGTGGAAGCATCGTGCAGCGCGACGATGCGTTCGAGGTCGTCGGCGAGGTGGCCGCCCCAATCCGGCTCGCCCTTAGTAAAAGCCTGATGCTCGCGGCTATAGGTCGCCGGCAGATGATCGACGCCGGCCAAGAGCGCGCCGAAATATTTGCGATTGGCGACAATACCGCCGACCGAAATGCCGCCGAAGCCTGTGCCGTGATAGCCGCGTTCGCGGCCGATCAGGCGGGTGCGTCCGCCGTCCCCACGCACATTATGAAAAGCGAGCGCGATCTTGAGCGCGGTGTCGACCGCCTCGGAGCCGGAATTGCAAAAGAACACCCGGTTAAGATCGCCCGGCGCCAGCGCCGCGATGCGGCTGGCGAGCTCAAAGCTCTTCGGATGGGCGAACTGAAAGGCCGGCGCATAATCGAGCTCCTCGGCCTGGCGCGCGATCGCCGCGACGATCGGGTCGCGGCAATGCCCCGCATTGCTGCACCACAGCCCGGCGGTGCCGTCGAGCACGGCGCGGCCCTCGGGCGTGTAATAATGCATATCCTTGGCACGGGCGATCAACCGCGGCGCGTGTTTGAACGCGCGGTTCGGCGTGAATGGCAGCCAGAACGATTCGAGATCATTAGGGATCGGGGCGGTTGCCGGGGACATGTAACTCTCCACCGTCGTGCAGTGATGAAATCCGCTGCCACGTCCTGTGAAATGCAACACATTTTTTGCGTGCTGGCCATAAGGCGAGGTTAAAGTTCCTCGGCCGATTGAGCATCAGAATCCGCAATGATGGTTGCTTCGAATGCTGTAATCTTCAGCGCACCATAGCGGCTGAGCCGGTCGAGCGCATAGTTGGCGATGGCTACACCGCAGATACGCGATCACCGCCGTACGTTCTCCAGCTTTACTCCGACATTCTCGCAGGCCCGACAACAGTCGGACACCCCTTGCTGGTTCATGACACCTAGATTGTTATGGCGCCCATCCACGAGCCGCGTAAATTACGCGGGATTTACGTGGGTGACGGAGCGTGATCCTTTGATCCTCCCCGACCCGCCCGTGTTCTCCAAAACTATACTTGTATATCGGAGTATTATTATTAGTAATACTTTTATAAGTAAGTAATTATAACGTATAAAATACTTGCTAAGCAATCATACTAAAATAGTTTTCGGTATTTGGTCGCGGCGTGTTCCACGTCCAAGTTAAATCATTTTAGAAAGGGCCAAAATGTGAGTTAACATCTTGCGGATTTTCCAAGCCAATCCTAAGTCAACATAAACTGGGAGCTTAAAAACCGGAAACTTGTTGGAGGATTCGACAATGCGTCGATCCGACGGCCCGGAAGCGTCCCACGTACCGGCTCCTCGCGGCCGCCCGTTCGCCAACGGCAATTCCGGGCGCAAACGCGGATCCAAGAACCGGCGTACACTCGTTGCCGCGGCACTGCTCGAAGGCGACGCTGAAGAGTTGCTGCGCAAGGCAGTCGAGCTCGCGAAGGCGGGCAACCCCACGATGCTCAAGTTCTTGCTCGAACAACTCCTGCCCAAGGAGCGGCTGATCAAACTCGACCTGCCGTCCATGGATTTTGCTGACGATGCCGTGGCGGCCCTCGGGCAGATCATGCGTGCCGTGTCGGAGGGGCGGATCAGTCCGAGCGAAGGGGCCTCACTGGCTACGTTGGTGAAGTCCTATACAGAAGCGATCGATAAGGCCGACGTGGTGAAAAGACTGGACGCGCTGGAGGCGCGATTACACCAACTCGCACAGACCCTGACTCTGACTCTTCCAAGCATGGTCACTGCACCGCGGTAGGACACAAAATCATTCATGATTTCTCACAGTTTCCTGGGAGCCATAAGCTCCGGCCATTGCGCCAGATGAGTCAGCGTCTTCGAAAGTTGGTGTTAAAGGGGAGTTGCGTGGCATGAGCCAGACACGATTTCGATAGATCGCTCGTTTAGAAAAGCTGGCCCAGCCCTACTTCAAAGTTGCACGGCAGAACGAGCAAAAATGGTGGACAACTTTTTACGCAGCGGTCGGCAACGCGGCCATTCTCGCCTTTCTCATCCGCTATGGAAAGCCAAAGATTGGCGAGCCATTATCCTGTGCGTGGGAACGTTTCACCAGCACCGAGGTGTGGAAAGAGTATCGCGATAAATGGGAAGCGATGGAACTAAAACAACTCGTTGACAATTTCGGTGACAATTGGCGAAAGCACGGTGAATATCCATTTCACCACTATTCGCGCTCACCGTTTGACCAAGGTGGCGCATTTTTAAGCGGCCGGTACCTTCGTCACGAACTCATTGCCCGCTTCTCTGGCGCCTCTGAGAAGAAAAAACTGGAAAGAGTGTTTGCGTCGGCACCGCCATGGCTCATCTGGTTTACATTTGCAGATCTTACAGCTGAATTGCTAGACCTTGCCGTACCAGATCTTTCAAGCGTAGCGGGTTTCGCACGATCAAATGCGGATTTCGACAATTGGTGCGGGCTGCCGAAAGGCGCATTTGTACCTCTACCCTGGCCTCACGGGCCCGACAATGAACCGCTTGCCCGTACTGGTTTGAATCTATTACGCCCCGCGACGCAGCGGCCGGACCGTCAAATGACCCCCCGTGAACAAAAACGAGCGCGTGCGATTTCCATGAAGTTTCACTCGACTAAGCATATTGATAACTGGCCCTGCCTCGAATTGGTAGAGCTCCTCACGATGCCATTTGGTAAGCTGGTGAAGTTGTTGCCCCATGGCCTCGACCTGGCTGTCGAAGGCGATTGCTGACAGGGGCTGCGGCGCCAGAACCCGCGCGGGCACGCCTGCATGTCTCCCGCGGTGAGCGGAAAGAAACGGTGTCGGACGCAAGGCAATAAAAACGCGCTGAAGCGTGGACGGTATACGCGTGAAGCCATTGCGAGGGACCGGCAGACTCGCCGGCTCTTGCGGGAAGCGATCGTTCTGCTCAAAAGCATCGATTGATCGGTCGGCGAGATTGCTCGAGCTGCAAGCATCAAATTGGTCAGCTTTGGAGCTGCAGACCACGCCGCCTAACAGAACGAAGCCAATTTTCTGGCTGCGCGGTGTCGATTTTGGTAGCCCCGATGCTCAATCATCGCCGGGCGCGTAGGGAGAGAACCGACCCTGCGGATAGTCAAAACGGGAGCTTTTTCTTTCCTGAGGTTTGCGCCGGTTCAGATTATCGAGCGCGAAGAGAATCTGGGCCACTTGGCGCCACAGCGTGTATTCATAGCGGCTGAGCCGATCGAGGGCGTAGTTCGGTAGATTGGCGAGGCGCAAAAAGCATTGGGCGAGGTGGAGGCTGGGATCGGCAGCAGGCTCTTCGGTCTGCGGATCGAACCGAGGCAAGGGTTCTGTTGCATCCGTCGGCAACGACGCCGCATCGGCGCCGTGACTGCCAGGATGAGCCGGTCTGAACAGGGCATAGACCACGTCTCGCGAGGCCGGCTGTAGCTTGCGAGCCTCCAACCCACTCAGATGCTCAGCCTGAATCTCGAACAGACCGGTTTCCATGGCCGTGGCGCGGCGCAACCGCCACAAGGCACTGGCCAGACGCAATACCAGTTCCCGCTCCACGGCGGATTGGGCATCGTAGTCGGCGATGATGGCGGCTTCGAAGGCTTTGTAGTCTTCAGCGTCCTCCAACGCGCCGATCACCGTCTCGGCGGTCAGCCCGTGGCGGACAGCATTGCAGCGGGACTGCTGTTTGCCTTCTTCCGTAGTCGGACCGGTGCTTTTACGAGCATTATTCCGGTTGGCCTGCCACTGCCTGAAAGAAGTCATTGCGGTCGGACCGGCAGGATTGGGTTCGTTTCGCGAACAGCGCTGCCGCGTCTTCTACGGGTGCTGGCAACTCGACCGCGCTTTGTGCCGTGTCGATCACCGTCAATCGGGTCGGCCGGACCGGCGCCGTCTATCGCCGTGTTGTTGGGAACTGCCGGCAGCGAATGCGTTTTGCGCCACAGCGCGCCGGCCTGCTCCATGGGATCGATACCGGCCGCGATCCACCAGGCGGCTTCATCACCGCAGCGATGGACTTCACGATGGTGGCCCCGGCACAGCGGCACGGTGAACTCGTCGCTGACCTTGCGCCCAAGCGCCCGGTTTTGCGCGAAACGAATGTGATGGGGATCCGAAGGGCGCCGGCCACAGCGCAGGCACGATTGCTTCGCAATGAATCTCAGGTGCTCCTTGTCTCGGATTCGACGCGGTTCCGGAAAGCTCAGCACACCCTTGTCGATGACATCGGCACTAATTTGTTCGCTGGCGGGGCTCGTCGCCGGTGAGAGGGGATTGGATTGGCCCGACAGCTCGGACATCTGGGCCACCGGCGCGTTTGGATCCTGCAAGGTCGCCAATTTCTCTTGGAACGCACTCTCGATGCACTGGGCATCGGCGGTGGTGAGTTTGTTCTTCTCCGGAAGCGACCGCTTCGCCCAGAGTGCGGCCTCGTCACTGCCGGCAAGATCACTCAGCTCAGCGAGGAGCCGGCCCCGTAGTTGCGTCGATTCCTCTGGGGCAAGACTTGGTTGGGCAAAACTTGGTTGCGGAGGACTTGGCGCGGCCGAGCTCGAGATACCTTTGTCATGGCGGCGAGCAGATGGGCGGTGACCATGGTGGGGTTGAGCGCCGCCGTTTGATCTGGCGCTTACCCCTTTGGGCTTTTCCAGGCGCGATGACGGGGTGGTTGGAGTGACGAGATCGGGCGCATCAAGGTCATCCTCGCCGGCAATGCCAACCAGCGTGAACAGCGCATAGCGCCGGGCATAGGTTAAGGCCGCTCCCATCCGATGCGGGGTTGCGGTGTCGGCGATGGCGCAGACCGGCCAGTCCGAGGCAATCCATTCCCCGGAGGAATGGGCCAGCACAGTGGTGAGGTTGATGATGCCGGCATTTTGATCGAGGGCCGTGGTCTGCACGGTGGCGATCTCATGCTGGCCCAGAGTCTTGCGCACGATCTCGAGCCCGCTTGAGAGCGGCGCATAGCGAAACAGCCGTTGAGCCCCCTCTCCCGCTTGCGCCTCGATCGTTCCCACCAGCGACTTCTCCGGGTTGGAAAGCTCGATCTGGGCCTTGGCCAGAGCGGCCGCCAAGGCAGCAATGGATTCACTGGACCGCTGCATGGTGGCTGTCCTCCCCATTGGTACCGCTGCTGAGGAGATCGAAACTGACGGCCCCCGACTTTGATCGCTTGGCCCGGACCCCATGGCCGATCGCCTCCTTGGCATCCTCCGGCATCAGGCCCTTCAGCTCCGTCTTGGCCTTCTCGTGCTCGAGAAAGGCATCGCGGGTCGAGCGGAACACGCCGGCGAACTCGGCCCAGGCATTGGACGTGCTCATGTCGACAATGCGGATGGCCTCGATCCGGGGTTTTGGCGGCTCAACGCCAAACAGCTTCGGCTCCTCCCCATTCTCCACGCAGCGCCAGAACTTCCGTTCTGCGGTGACAATGAGGTGCTGATAGAGCGGATCGGCATGGGCCAATATCTCCACCCACTTGCCTCCTCCGGTGATCACCGAGAGCACCGCGGTCCTAGCCGCTACCACCCACATATTGTGCTGCAGCTGCGGGGCATATTTCGTCAGCGCCCCTTCTTCCGAGAACGACCACGGCAGCATGAACTTGGCTTCGAACACCGCACCGCTGCCTTGAACCCGGCCATCCAAAGTCGCCGCCATCCACTTCAGGGCCGGATGAAAGATCCGCCGCTGAATATCGGAAATGACCTGCCCGGTATTGGCCTCATACCAGCGCCGGTTCAGGTCCTCGGTAGCCACCCCGAGCTGGACGATGAGATTGCCCGATAGGTCCTTGGGCTCCACCTCCCCGCGCTTCTCCCGCCACAGCCGCATCAAGGCAGCCTCGTCATCCCCCATGATGATCCGCGCGTCCGATCCGCCGACGAAGTACCGGGAACGACCTGACCTTTGACCGTCACTCATGCTCGAGTCTCCAATACGATTGATAATCGTTTGAACGATATAAAAACGTTTGATTTAAGAGTCAATTGAAAAACAATCGAATTGACGCGAATCGCTGACTTTGATTCTTCAGGGACCTATGATTACGGCTTCCCAATGCAGAGCCGCTCGGGGCTTGCTTGACTGGACCCAGCAAGAACTCGCGGATGCCGCCCAGGTTGGGGTGGCTACGGTTCGGGCATTTGAGGGTGAAACCGCGGAAGCGCGTCCAGCCACTCTTGCGGTGCTTCAGCGCGCATTTGAGTTGGCGGGCGTCCAATTTATCGACGAGAACGGAGGTGGCCTTGGGGTGCGTTTTCGAAAACACACAATCATTCGTGGCAAATTGCGAAAGTAGTGGGGTGCGCACCAATCGAGCGCCACGTGTGATCCCGGATTGAATTCGGATTACAGGTCGCCGCGGACGCAGTGAACAGTCAGGTCACATCCTATATTCCCTTGTCCCTTCGACCACAGGCCGGCCAAAAGCATTACGTGGGCGAGGCCAGCTCTGATAATTGCCGGCAGCTTGCCGCGATTTCTCTCTGCTGATACCACCCGTGCATGGCCGACAAGTCCGAAAAGTCCAACAAGCTCAAGGCCCGGCTGCCACGCGGACTAGCCGACCGCACGCCGGGCGAGATCGCCGCGACGCGGCAGATGATCGAGAAAATCCGCGCCGTCTACGAGCTTTACGGCTTTGAGCCGGTGGAGACGCCGGCCATCGAATATACCGACGCGCTCGGCAAGTTCCTGCCCGACCAGGACCGGCCCAACGAAGGCGTGTTCTCGTTCCAGGATGACGACGAGGAGTGGCTGTCGCTGCGCTACGATCTCACCGCGCCGCTCGCGCGCTATGTCGCGGAGAATTTCGACACACTGCCGAAGCCGTATCGCAGCTATCGCGTCGGCAATGTGTTTCGCAACGAGAAACCCGGCCCTGGTCGCTTCCGCCAATTCATGCAATTCGACGCCGACACGGTGGGTTCGGCTTCGATGGCTGCGGATGCAGAAATGTGCATGATGGCGGCGGACACCATGGAGGCGCTTGGCATTCCACGCGGCTCCTATGTGGTCAAGGTGAACAGCAGAAAAGTCCTGGATGGAATGCTCGATGCCGTTCGCTTAACCGGTGAAGAAAATCTCCATAAGAGACTTACCGTCCTGCGCGCGATCGATAAGTTGGATCGGCTCGGCTCGGATGGCGTTCGCGCCCTGCTTGGCAAAGGGCGAAAAGACGACAGCGGCGATTTCACCAAGGGTGCCGGGCTGAACGAGGGTTCGATCCAGTTTCTGCTGAATTTCCTGGACAGACCGATTTATGGGTACAACGTGGAACGCAGCGACGTACAGCGCCCTTATCAAGATATGGAGTTGATCGATCCTTCTGATGGTGATCCAAATCAACCCGGTCCAAGATTTATCGACAATCAAAGCACATTAACCCATTGGAGTGGGACTATTGGCCTTGTGGAAGCCGGAAAAGTGGGCATTCAAGAGCTACGCGATTTTGTTTCGCTCTGTGAATCGGCTGGGTACGGAAGCAAAAGAATAAGAATTGATCCCTCCGTCGTGCGCGGCCTGGAATATTACACCGGCCCGGTCTTTGAGGTTGAGTTGACATTTTCCATCGGCAAAGACGGCGCATCGGGTTTCGGCTCGGTCGGCGGCGGCGGGCGATACGACGGATTGGTCTCGCGCTTCCGCGCCGAGCCGGTGCCGGCGACTGGATTTTCTATCGGCGTGTCGCGACTTCTCGCCGCGCTCGAACATCTCGGCAAGGTCGATCTGAAAACCGAACGCGGCCCGGTCGTGGTCACCGTGTTTGATAAGGAGCGTGTCGCCGATTATCAGAACATGGTGGTGGCGCTGCGCAACGCCGGCATTCGCGCCGAGCTTTATCTCGGCTCCGGCAAATTCGGCCCGCAGATGAAATACGCCGACCGGCGCAATTCGCCGTGCGTTGTCATCCAGGGTTCCGATGAAAAAACCAAAGGCGAAGTGACCATCAAGGATCTGATCGTCGGCGCCGAGCTCGCCAAGCTGGAAAAGGGCCGCGAGGAACATTTGCAGAAGCAGGTCGAGGCGCAGCGTTCCGTTCCCGAAGCCAAGCTCGTCGAGGCGGTGCGCGAAGTGCTGGCGCGCCACGGGCTAATGCCGCGCTGACGCGCTGAGCTCAAATCTTTTCGGACCCTTCCGCCTTCATCGCCCACAATACGGCCGCCATGATGCCTTTACATCGCGGCAACAGGAACAGGGTCAGGCCGACGATCAGCGGCAAATAGATCGCGAGCGCGAGCGTCATCGGCGGTTGGAAATTCATCTCGCTGATGAGGATGATCGGCACGGTGAGGTGACCGACGACAAGGATCGTCAGCCAAGGCGCGGCATCATCGGTGCGGTAATGACCGTAGGGTTCGCCGCAGACGGAGCAATGATCGACCATTTTAATGTAGCGGTGCAACAGCCGGCCTTGTCCGCATCGCGGGCATCGCCCGAGCGCGCCGCGAATAATCGCTGTGGGCGTCGACGGACGCTTGACGTCGGCTTCAGTCATGGCAGCGCGCCTTCTTCGATCCTCGGCCGTCTCCGTAACATTTTCCCGCTGGTGAAGGAATTTAATTGCTCCTAGGATGTTAGAGAATTGGACATTGTCCGGGGCGAGGCTAAGGCTGTGCGGATAAATCTCGGCCGGCGATCCTTGCGGCGGCGCATCATCGCGCTGGCGGCCGCTTACGCGATCGCCCTGTCGAGCCTCCTCGCCAGCTTTGGCGCCGCCCGCGCCGCGGCCGAGGCAACGGTCAATCCGCTCGGCATAGTCTGTCACCACGCGCCGGGGGAACAGCCTTCGCCGTTTAACGGCCAGAGCAACGGCACAACCTGCATCGATTGTTGCTGCGTCGGCTGTTTGATGCCGATGGCGGCGCTGCCGCCGCCGGCAATCGCCGTGCCTTCCTTGGTCGTCATCAGCCATCGCGACGCGCCGGTGGCGATGGCCGCTCTCAGCGGCACGGGCGCGGCAAAATCCCATCGCTCGCGAGCACCTCCAGCGTGAGCCGCGCGGGAACCTTCCCGCGCTGTTCTGCATCTCACGCTTCTATGGAGAGTTGCTATGTTCGGCAATCCGAGGCGTCGGTGCGCATATGCGCTCGCGCTGTTGTTCCTCTGCCTCCCCTGTTCCACTGCCTTCGCCCATTGCTTTGTCGGTGCGCGGTTCTTTCCGGCCACGCTCGTCATCGACGATCCGTGCGTTGCAGATGAACTATCCCTGCCGACGGTCGATTGGTTCAAGACCGGCGATGTACCTTCGGCGAGCGAATGGGACGTTTCGGCGGAACTTTCCAAACGCATCACCGAGGATCTGGGCATTTCGATCGGCGATGTCTGGTCGCAGATCACCCCGCCGGGCGGCCCGAAAATGGCGGGGTTCGGCGATATCGAAACTACGCTGCAATATCAGCTGCTCAAGGACGATACGCACGAACTGGCGATGCTGCTCGGGCTCATCGTCGATTGGGGTGGCACCGGCGCCATCAATTCAGGAATAGGAACGCCGTATAGCCTCCTCACTCCGACTTATTATTTCGGCAAAGGGTTCGGCGACCTGCCCGACGACGCCGGAGCCTTGCGCGCTTTCGCGGTGACCGGACAGATCGGCTATCAGTTCCCGACCACGTCCTACGAAATGGCGCAAAATGCCTACATTCCGCAGGTGCTGGTCTATGGCGGATCGATCCAATACAGCATGCCGTATCTGAAATCGGAGATCAAAGATTATCAACTGCCCGATTTCATCAATCATCTGATTCCGATCGTGGAAGCGCAATTCGCAACCCCGGTCGCTAATAACTACGGCAACAGCCCAGTCACCACCGGAACCATCAATCCGGGCGCGATCTATGTCAGCACTTATTACCAGGTGGGGCTCGAAGCGATGATTCCGGTCAATCGCGCCAGCGGTACCGGCGTCGGCTTCATTGCCCAGCTACACCTCTATCTTGACGACATGTTCCCGCACACGATCGGACAGCCCCTTATCGGCGGCACCGGCGCAGCTCCCCGGCAACCCACCTTCTAAAGGTCAAAGCCATGCGAACCCTCATCGCTATTGCAACTGCACTCTTGATAACCTCGGGCGCCGCATTCTTGGCCGCGCCGGCCGCGCAAGCGCACGCCTTCCTCGATCATGCGAGCCCGCTGGTGGGGTCGACAGTCAGCGCGCCGCCACACGAACTTTCGCTGTCGTTCACGCAGAATCTCGAGCCGGCTTTCAGCACGGTCGAAGTGACCGGCCCCAACGGGACGCGCGTCGACCAGGGCAAGCCGCAGATCAGTGGCAACACCATGCGCGTGGGGCTCATGGCCGCCGGCCCGGGCACCTATCACGTGCATTGGCACGCGCTCTCCGTCGACACCCACACCACGCAGGGCAGCTTCACCTTTCACGTCGGTCAATAACGGCGGACTGCAGCCTTGAACGATCCGCTGGTCTATGCGCGCTTCATCCACTTCGCCGCGACGATCATGGTCGCAGGCGTCGTCTTTTTTGCCGTCTTCATCGGCGAGCCGGCCTTGCGCAACGCAAAGGATGCGCCGCGCCTGAAGGTCGTTATTGGCTTGCGGTTCGCTTGCATCGCGTGGATTGGTCTTGCCGTCGCGATGCTCTCCGGAGCAGCGTGGCTCGTTTTGACCGCCGCGGCCATGAGCGGTCAACCGGTCGCGCAAATGTTCTCGGGCGGCGTGCTTCCGATCGTGCTGTCGCAGACCGAATTCGGCAATAACTGGCTAGTGCGCTTTGCATTGGCCTGTTGTCTCGCCGGAATATTCATTCCGTTGTTCTCGGCGCAAAACCCAAAATCGGGTTGGGTCGAAATTCTGGCGGTGATTTTGGCTGCCACGCTCGTCGGCACGTTGGCTTGGTCCGGCCATGCCATCGGCGGCCAAGGCATCGAGGACATTATCCACCCGACCGCCGATGTCTTGCACCTCGTGGCCGCGGCAGCGTGGGTCGGCGCGCTCATTCCGCTGGCGCTATTGCTCAAAGCGGTCGGACCGGACGTTGATAAGCTCGCAATCGCGCGAACGGCAACGCTACGCTTCTCGACGCTTGGCATTGCCAGCGTTGCCACGATCCTCGTGACCGGCGGCATCAACACCTGGTACCTGGTTGGCAGTCGTGCAGCGCTGCTTGGCACCGATTACGGCCGTCTCCTCTTGGCAAAAATTGCGCTGTTTTTCATCATGGTTGCGATCGCGGTCGTCAACCGCTTTCGCCTTACGCCGCGCCTCGTGTTTGACGGGAACCTGGTCGGCGCGCTGCGAGCACTGTGGCAATTGCGTCGGAACGCGGCGATCGAGGCGGCCGCAGGCGCGATGATCATCGCCATCGTCGCGATGCTTGGCATTTTGCCGCCGGCCAATCACATCCACCTTCACGGGGCGTCCGGCGCCATTCCGGCCGACGCATCATTCCAACACATCCATACCGAAAACGGCATGGCAGACGTGACGGTCGAGCCGGGCCACGTCGGCACCGCGGACGTCACTGTCCGTTTGTACGACCCGGATGAGAACCCGCTTGAGGCAAACGCGGTGACTTTAACTCTCACGTCACCGGCGCCGGGCGGCAAACCGATCTCGCGCTTTGCCGCGCTAAACGCCGACGGACTCTGGCAAGTCGACGGTATTGAGCTCACTCGGCCCGGCAACTGGACGGTCACTGTGAGTGCCGTGCTCGGTTCCGGCAAGCATCTCGAGCTCGCCGCGCCGATCGTCATCGACGCTCAATAGCGCTTCATGATGGTTCGGTATGTGTCTCGCTCCGCGGGGATAGGCAAATTTCTGGCGAATCGTCCTTACGCTGCGCGAACACAGGCGAAGAAGGTCGGACACGTAGGTGGAGGCGAACGTCCTTGTCCTTCAGGATCGTGAGGAATGTATCGGATCGTCACGGGAGTTTGCAAAGAGCGGCAGAACGAGGATGGGTCAGGACAATAGCCCACGTCGGACGTGAGGTGAAAGGCGGCTAGCTATAGCATCCGCAGCCTGCCGGCGCGCAAAAAAGGTGCGGCTTGTGCGGCTTGCAAACGTACCTGCGCCGGGCGCCGCACCCTTGCCGCACGGCCATCGCCGGCTCAGGCCGCGCCCAGACCTGGCATATCGAACCCGCATTGCTTCAAATCGGCGATGAGCGAGCTCGCTTGCCTATCGCTGAGCTCGACCAGCGGCGGGCGCAGCTTGCTCCAGCCTGGATCGGCGCTCCAGTGCGCGATCGCCTGCTTCAGCGCCGGAATCATCGGATACTTCTGGAAAGTGCGGCGGACGACATCCAGGGCTGCCTGCTGCGCATCGGCATCGGTGTCCTGCCACGACGCGAATAGCCGATAAATCGGTCCCGGATTGACGTTGGCGGTGGCGCTGATGCAGCCGGCGCCGCCGGAGCGCATGGTGGCGAGCAAAAACGGCTCGCTGCCCGCGAAAATAGCGAAATCGGTGCCTGCAAACGCGCGCAGCATCGCTTCGGTGTTGTTCCAATCGCCGGACGAATCCTTGATGCCGACGATGTTGCGCGGATAGGCCTTGAGCAACCGTTCGATCAGCGCGATCGTGATCGGCACCTGGGACACCGGCGGAATGTGATAGAGATAAATCCGGGTCCGCGCGTCGCCGACCTGCTCGATCACTTCCGCGAAATTGCGATAGAGCCCTTCGTCGGCAACCCCCTTGTAATAGAATGGCGGCAGCATCAGTACGCCGGCGCAGCCGCGCGTGACCGCATAGGCCGATAGCCGCACGGAATCAGAGAGCGCGCAGCAGCCGGTGCCCGGCAAGAGCCGGGCCGGGTCGATGCCGGCATCGATCAGGCGATCGAGCAGCATCATGCGCTCCTCGACCGAGAGCGAATTGCCCTCCGAATTGGTGCCGAATACGGCCAAGCCGACGTTGTTGCGCACAAGCCAGCGGCAATGGCGGATGAGGCGGTCGGCATCCGCGCTGTAATCGGCGCGGAACGGTGTGACGACGGGGGACAGCACCCCGCGGAGGCGTCCAGCATCCTGTTTGGCCGCCGCCGATTGAGCGCGGCGGCCCGGCGTCGGAGTGGTTATGTGCTCGTTCATATCTTCCTCAAGAAATCGAAATCGCAGCCCATCTCGGCCTGCAGCACGCTTTGCATGTAAAGGCGAGCGTAGCCGCGTTCGGGCATGGCCACAACTGGACGGTACACAACGCGGCGCTTGGCGAGTTCGGCTTCACTCACCATTAGATCGAGCCGGCGCTGCGCGACCGAGATCCTAATACGGTCGCCGTTGCGCACGATCGCCAGCGGGCCGCCGATCGCCGCTTCCGGCGAGACGTGCAGCACGATGGTGCCGTAGGCAGTGCCACTCATGCGCGCGTCGGAAATACGCACCATGTCTTTGATGCCCGCGCGCGCGAGTTTGGCGGGGATCGGCAAATAGCCGGCCTCGGGCATGGCGTAGCCGCTCTTCGGGCCGGCGTTCTGCAGCACCAGAAAATCGTCGGCGGTCACGTCGAGATCGGGCGCGTCGATGCGCGCGGCGAGATCGTCGAGCGAGGAAAAAACCACGGCGCGGCCTTCGCGCTCGAACAGGCGCGGATCGGCGGCGGAGCGTTTGATGATGGCGCCGTTCGGAGCGAGCGAACCGAACAAAGCCGCGAGCCCGCCCTGTTTTTGATACGGCTCGCCGAGCGGCCGGACGATCTCGCGATCGACCCAGGACGCGTCATGCGCCAAACGCTCGCCGAGCGTCTCGCCGGTCACGGTCAGGCAGTCGAGATGCAAGAGGGGCTTTAACTCGCGCAGCACGGCGCCGATGCCGCCGCCGGCAAATAAGTCCGACATGTAATGAACCCCGGTCGGTTTGAGATCGACGAGGATCGGCGTTTCGTCGGACAGCGCGTTCAGACGCTTGAGCGAGACTTCGACGCCAGCGCGGCCGGCGATGGCGGTGAGATGAATGAGCCCGTTGGTCGAACCGCCGATGGCGAGCAAAACGCGCAATGCGTTCTCTACCGATTGTTCGTTGATAATCCGGCTCGGACGCAAATCCGTGCCGATCATCTGCACTGCGCGGCGTCCGCTCGCCTCGGCCGCGCGTAACCGGTCGGAATGGACCGCCGGTATGGCGGCCGTGCCAGGCAGCGTCATGCCGAGCGCCTCGGCGATCGCCGCCATGGTGCTGGCCGTGCCCATCACCGCGCAGCTGCCGGTCGTGGTGGCGAGATTGCCCTCGATGTCGTCGATGTCGTGCTGCGAAATCTCCTTGGCGCGGAATTTTGCCCAGAAGCGCCGGCAATCGGTGCAGGCGCCGAGCCGCTCGCCGTGATGCACCATCGACAGCATCGGCCCGCCGATGAGCTGGACGGCCGGCCGGTCGGCCGAGGTAGCGCCCATGAGCAGCGCCGGCACGGTCTTGTCGCAGGCGCCGATCAGCACCACCGCGTCCATCGGCTGCGCGCGGATCATTTCCTCCGCATCCATCGCCATCAGATTGCGGAACATCATGCTGGTCGGATGCAAAAAGACCTCGCCGAGCGAGACGGTCGGAAAATCGAGCGGCAGGCCGCCGGCGGCAATGACACCGCGTTTGACCGCTTCGACCAGTTCGGGAAAATGCCGGTGGCAATTGTTGAACCCGCTCGCCGATTGGGCGATGCCGACGATCGGCCGGGACAGCATCTCGGCCGAGTAGCCCATTGATTTGGCGAACGAGCGCCGCAGATAGAGCGAAAAATCGGCGTCGCCGTAATTGGTCAGCCCGCGCGCCAAGCCATTCTTTTGTTGGTCCGCCAAGGCAGCCTCTGTTTGGTTCAATCGATCGCGCCGGGGTCGCCGGCGAATTCCATGGGCGTGTAGAAGCCGCCGTGGAACTGCGCCGCGATTTCGTCTTCTTTTTTGCCCTGCGCCAGAATTTCCGGCGCGAATTTCTCGGAGTCGTCCTCGGGGCGGTAGCCCAGAAACTTGGCGTTGGTATTGTCCCAGCGGCTGCGCAGATTGTTGGAAACGCCGTAGACGATCACGAAATGATAGCGTGGGTGGTCGATGCAGCGGCGCACGAGCTGCACCATGTCGCGATGGCTGATCCAGGTGAGCAATTGCCGCGCGTCCCTCGGCCGGTCGGGATTAATGAACGTGCCGATACGCAGGCCGGCGACGCTGAGCCCGTATTTGTCCGCATAGAGACGCCCGAGCGCCTCGCCAAAAACTTTCGACACCCCATAGCGTGTGTCTGGACGCGGCAGCACCCTGTCGTCGATGAACCGCTCGCGGCGGTGAAAGCCGATGGCGTGATTTGAGCTCGCGAAGATGATGCGCTTGACTCCGCTCCTTCGCGCCGCCTCGAACGTGTTATAGCAGCCCTCGATGTTGAGCGGCAGCACCTTCTCCCATTCGGCTTCGGTGGACTGACCGGCCAGATGCACGACGCAGTCGATGCCGGAGGTCGCCTTTTCCATCGCCGTAATGTCGCAGATATTCGCCGTGACGATTTCCTCACCGTCGGCGGCGACGCTAAGCGGACTGACATCGAGCAAGCGTACGAGCGGATACGAGCCGCGCAGGCCCGTCCGCAATGCCACGCCGATCTGGCCGGCCGCGCCGGTGATGAGAATGCGTTTCATCGTGCGCTCCTCGATGCGGTCGGCGTGCCGCCGAAGCGGCGCTCATAGGCGCGGATATAGGCATCCCGCGAGGGCTGCAGATGACGCCGCGTCAATTCGATCAGCTTGTCGCGGCGCCCCGCGCGCAACGCCTCGACCATTTCGATATGATCGCGGCGCACGCGATCGAGCGCCTCCGAGAATGCGTTGGCATAAGAGCGGATGCCATAGACCTTTTGCGCCAGACGCTCGATGGTCTCGATCAGGCAGGCGTTCCCGCACAGGCCGAACAGCGCCTGGTGGAAATGCAGGTTGGTATAGAACACGGTGAGCATGTCGCCCTTGTCGACCGCCGCGCTGTGTTTTTTCTGCAGTTCTTCGAGCTTGGCTAAATCGTGAGCAGCCACCGGAAAGGGCAGGATGCGCGCCGCCATGACTTCCAGCTCCTGGCGCACCGCGTAGATTTCCATCACTTCTTTCGGCGTGAGGTCGCGCACCATCGCGCCGCGGTTGGGAATGCGCTCGATCAGCCCTTTCTTCTCGAGCTCGAATAGCGCAAGCCGCACGTCGCCGCGATGGGTGTTGAAGCGATCGCTCAGATCTTGTTCGACCAGCCGCTCGCGCGGGTGTCGGCGGCCGAGCACGATGTCCTCTTCAAGGCTGGCCGCGATCAAGGCGGCGGGAGCCATTTCGCCGCTGCGACGCGTGCCGGGCGATTTGGTCGAGGACCGCTTGGCGACGGCCGCCGCGAGCGGCGGCGAAGCCTTTCTTTGCAGCGTCCTGCTGACAGCCATCGGCGATCCTCGCACGGTTCACCAAGGCAGATACGCCAGGAAATCGATGTTTGCAATCTTAAAAATAATATTGTATACAATCTCGAGCGGATGTCACGGCGACCCCCAACAGCGTTGCCGCGGACGGACGCCGTGAGGGAGGTGCACATGAAAAAGTCGCGCATGGAAAAGCCCCAAAGCCACACGATGCGACGGCGGCTACGCCGCCGAGATTTCCTCAAAAAAACCGCGGGCGGCGCGATCGCGGCCGGTACGCTCGCCACTTTCGGCGTTCTGCGTAAGGCGAGCGCGGCCGAACCGGTCAATATCGGCGGGCTTTATCCGGTCACCGGAAATTTCGCACAAATTGGCCAAGGGTGTGTCAACGCGGCCAAGCTCGCTGTCCAAATGGTCAACGATGCCGGCGGCATAAAGTCACTTGGCGGCGCCAAGCTGAACCTGATCGTGTCCGACGTGCAAAGCGACACGACTGTCACGCGCACCGAAACCGACCGCCTGATCAGCGGCTACAAACTCTCCGCCATCCATGGCTGCTTTGCCAGTGCGCTCACCTTAATCGCCAGTGAAGTCGCCGAACGTGCGAAAATGCCGCTCCTCACTGGGTCGAGCACTGACCAGCTCAACAAAGACCGCCACTATACGTTCACACCATTCTCGCGTGCGTCGCAATTCGCGCTGGCGCAACTGCAAATGTCGAAATTAGTTAGCGATACGCCGAAGGTTGCCGTGGTCTTCGAGAACACCGCGTTCGGCACATCGACTTCCAACGGTCTGCGCGAGCAAGCGCCGGGCCAGGGTGTCGAAATCGTCATGTTCGAGCCGTACTCAGCAGGACTGACCGACGCCAGCCCGCTGATCAACAAGGTCAAGGCTTCGGGCGCGAATATGCTGTTCCCAGTGTCCTACCTGAATGATCTCATTTTGATTATTCGCGCTATCAAGCAGAATGGCCTCCAGATCTCCATCAACGGCGGCTCCGGCGGCTTCGTCATTCCCGACTTCTATAAAAACGTAGGCGCTGTCGCCGAAGGCCTGCTCGGCGTCGCACACTGGAACCACGACATCAACGCTGACGCCCGGCAGGTCAACGAGGTCTACAAGAAGCAGTATGGCGAGTTTTTATTCGAATATGCTGGAGGCCTTGTCGCGCAAACCTTTATGATCGCTGACGCGCTCGAGCGGGCAGCATCGGCCGATCCGCAAAAAGTGCGCGATGCGCTCTCGACCCTCGATGTCTCGTCGGGTTACGCAGCGATGTGCCCTGGCGGCAGAGTAAAATTCGGGCCGGATGGGAAGAACATCTACGCGCACCCCGTTGGCGTGCAATGGCAGCATGCGGACCTCGCGACTGTGTTTCCAAAGGACGACGCGCGCGCACCGCTGATGAAATCTTGAAGACACGTTACGGTGCCGATGCTGACGACAGTCGCACAGGCGGTGGTGAACGGCCTGCTCATCGGCGGCATCTATGCATTGGTGAGCATAGGCGTCACGTTGATCTTCGGCGTGGTCAAAATCGTGAACTTCGCTCAGGGCGAGTTCGTGATGATCGGCATGTATATCAGCTTTTTTCTCGCGACGAGTTTTGGTATCGATCCACTCGTCTCGCTTGTTATCTCTATGCCAGTCCTGTTCGTTGTCGGCGTGGTGCTGCAACACTTCCTGCTTCGCCGCGTGCTGGCGCTCGGCGACATGCCGCAGATCTTTCTCACCTTTGCGCTGTCGTTGTTGCTGGTAAACGTTGCGCTTTTGCTGTTCACGGCCAACTACCGGACCGTGCAAACCTCATATAGCGAAACGGCTATCCATCTCGGTGCGCTCTATATTCCAGTGGCAAAACTCATCGCCTTTGCCGTCGCTATGCTGCTGAGCGGACTGCTCTGGGTGTTCCTGCACACAACCGATCTCGGTAAGGCCATGCGAGCGGCGGCGCAAAATCGCGACGTGGCGATGCTAATGGGGATTAATCCCGATCGCGTCTTCTGCATGGCAGTCGGCGTAGCGCTGGCACTCGCGGGCGCCGCCGGCTCTTTGCTCATGCCGTTCTACCCGGCGTATCCACTGGTCGGCCAGGTGTTCGTGCTGATGGCGTTCGTCGCTGTCGTGCTGGGAACGCTGGGTAACGTCACCGGTGCGCTGATCGCGAGCCTCATGATGGGGGTGGCCGAGTCGCTCGGGATTCAGTTCGTCGGTGCCAACTCCGGCCTAATCGTGGTGTTCGCCATGCTCCTGCTGACGCTTGCGCTCCGGCCGAACGGTCTGTTCGGAGGATGGAGCCGGTGATGCCGGTGCTCATAAGCCGCGGCGGGTTTTGGGTCGCCGTGTTAGCGGCGGTCGCGCTCGCCCTTCCTCTTTTGGTTTCGAGTGCTTTTGCGATCGACATCTCGATCAGGATTATGCTGTTTGCGTTTATCGGCGTGGCCTGGAACCTCATGGGTGGGTACGCCAAGCAGTTGTCGCTCGGACATGCTGCCTATTTTGGTCTGGGCGCGTATACCTCGACGATCCTGCTCATTCGATACGGTGTTTCGCCTTGGATCGGGATGCTGGCGGGCGGCGTCGTGGCCATGCTGGCAACCCTCCCGATCGGCGCGCTGTGCTTTCGGCTGCGCGGACCATATTTCGCGATCGCAACGATCGCGACAGCACAGGTCTTGATGCTGCTGTTCCTAAAATTTCGCGATTTTGCGTGGGGCGCCGAAGGTACGACTATGCCCAATCTCGGCAACGCGCCGCTAATGATGCAGTTCGACGCTAAGGCGCCGTACTATTACGTCGTACTCGCGCTGTTGGCGATCGGGCTCGCGATCACGTACAAGATCGAACGGTCGTGGATGGGCTACTACCTCGTCGCCGTTGGCGAGGACGAGGATGCTGCCGAAGCCATCGGCGTGGACACGCTGAGGATCAAACGCCACATCTATCTGATCAGTGCGTTTCTCACCGCTCTCGCTGGAACATTTTACGTCCAATACATCTACTTCATCGATCCAAACACCGCGTTCAGCTTCAATGTCTCGGTCGAGGCGGCACTGGTGTCGATTGTCGGCGGCATCGGCACATTGTGGGGGCCGGTCGTTGGTACCGTCTTGCTCGAAGCGACTTCAGCACTGTTGCAAAGCTGGCTTGGCGGTGGCCACGGCGGGGTCCAATTGACGGTCTACAGCCTGATCCTGATCGCGGTTATCCTGTACCGGCCATCCGGACTGATTGGCGTTCTAACCGATGCATATGAGCGGGTAGTTCACGCTGGCAAGACGCACGTAAAAGAATCGCTGCTCGATGGCTGAAGCGCTGGTCATCCGTAACCTCAGCCGGCGGTTCGGCGGCCTGCGCGCCGTGCAGGACCTCAACTTTGCCGTCAATGAGTGCGAGACCGTTGCGCTCATCGGGCCAAACGGCGCCGGCAAGACAACGAGCTTCAATCTCATCACCGGTTATTACCGACCCGATGCCGGTTCCGTGCTTGCCTTTGGCCGCGAAATCGTAGGGTTGCGGCCGCACGACATCTGTGCGCACGGCCTGGCGCGCACGTTCCAGGTCGCTCGGCCATTCGGCAAGATGACGGTACTGGCGAACGTGATGACGGGTGCATTTCTGCGTGACCGCAGGCTTGAGGTCGCGCGCGAGCAAGCACGCGAAGCGATCGATTTTGTCGGACTCTCGGCCAAAGAGCATAGACCGGCGCGCGACTTGACCACGATTGATCAACGCCGGCTCGAGCTGGCTCGGGCATTGGCGACCCAGCCACGTCTGCTTCTTCTCGACGAGGTCATGGCCGGCCTCAACCCGGCGGAAATCGATCTGGCCGTCGAACTAGTCAGAAAACTTTCAAAGCGCGGATTAACCATTGTCATCGTCGAGCACGTGATGCGCGCCATTATGGCAGTGGCGCGTCATATCATCGTGCTCGACCATGGCCAGAAGATCGCCGAGGGCGATCCCGGGGACGTCGTCGCTAACCCGGAGGTGATCCGCGCATACTTGGGAACCGGCAACGCACAGCAGAGGGGTGCTCAGGAGAGTCGGTGCTAGCACTATCAGCAGTTAGAGCCAGTTACGGATCCGTCCCAGCAATCAGCGATGTCAGCATCGTGGTCGGAGAGGGTGAAGCCGTTGGTCTGTTAGGAGCAAACGGAGCCGGCAAGACCACCACGCTCCGCGCGATTTCCGGCCTGGTGCACCCGACATCCGGCACGATTACGTTTTTAGGAACGAATATCGGCTCTTTGCCGGCGTACAAGATTACCGCACTCGGCATCGCCCATGTGCCCGAGGGCCGTCAGGTCTTTCCCGAACTGACAGTCAAGGAGAATCTCGAAATCGGGGCCTACATTCCAAGTGCCAAGGCAGCGCGTGCCCGCACACTCGACCTCGTCTTCACCATTTTCCCAGTATTAGCCGAACGCCGTAAGCAACTCGCCGGCACGATGAGTGGCGGCGAACAACAGATGCTCGCCGTCGGCCGCGGCCTGATGCTCCAGCCGCGCCTCCTAATGCTCGACGAACCGTCGTTGGGGCTGGCACCAGTCGTGACTGATATGACCTTCCAAAAAATTCAGGAAATCCATGCCATGGGCACGGCAATCCTGCTCGTAGAACAAAATGTCAGCCGCGCACTGGCACTCGTGCAACGAGCCTATGTGCTGGAGAGTGGCAAGGTGATTATGCAGGGAACAAGCGCGGAGTTGGCAAACAACAGGCAGGTGCAAGCGGCCTATCTCGGCATATAGGAAAAAATTGAGCGCGCTTCGAAATAGCTGACCTCGCAAGAGTGCGAGACCCGTGAGTCAATCATATCCACTATTGGAATAATCTGGCTTCTACTTCGCGCTGACGAGGTTATCGAGGACCTGATCGAGCATTTGTATAACTACACGTTTCACATGATGCGATGCAATAAGGTCTCGCGGCAAACGGTCGCTTAGGGTTCCAGCAGCGGACATCCCGCGCGATCACGCGCCTTCGTTCGGGTCGTGATAAAGCTCCCCAACGATGCCGGTCGATCCCGGCTTCGCCTGGGTGAGGTAATAGCGGCCGTCGCGGTCGCGGCCGAGCTTGCCGGCGTGGCGCAAATCGTCGATCGCGCAGGCGACTTCGCGGCCGTCGTCGCTGCCGAGCGCTTCGACAATGTCGGCATAGAACATCGGAGAAGCGGCGAGCGCCCGCTCGACGTTCTGATAGCGTGCCGGGCCTTTGAAAACTCGCGACGCGCAACGCGTCATTGGTATCTGGGCCTCGCGGCCGAACGGCTTGGTGCAGTCGAAGCCGGATTTCGCTCCGGTGCGCCTACCGTTGAGCGAGGGGTCCATGGTCATGCCGAGCATGCCGGTCAAGATCACCATGTCCTGGTCGGCCTGGAAGCGCGTGCCCATCGCCCAATCCACTGGCGGTCGTCGTGGATGTCGATGTCCTCGTCGAACACGTAGACGTGCTTGAGCCGCATGATGCCGCCGAACAGAGCGGCGATAGCCTGCTTCGCTTCGCCGTATGAGCGCTGCCTGATCGAGACGCGCAAGGTGTTGGCGCCGCCGGAGACCGCGCGCAGATAGACGGCGACTGGCTCGCGCACGGTCGCCTTCAAAATCTTCATCGCGTCGGCCTCCACGCGCATGGCCGAAATGTTGGCGCTGTCGGTCTGGTCGAGCAAAAACGCCGTGCCGTGCAGGAGCGTATGGTGCAGCACGTCGGAGCGCATGGTGATCGCGGTGCAATGAAACACCGGGTCCATGTGGATGGCGCCGTAATAACCCATGTACTCGCCGTACGGCCCTTCCGGCTCGACGTAGCCGCGCTCGTCCAGATAGCCTTCGAGCGTCATCTCGGAGTCCGCCGGCACCGGAATGTCGTTGGTGAGGCTTTTGACGACCGGGGTGGGCTCGCCGCGGAAGTTCGCCACGAGCTTGAGCTCGTCGCCGGGTTGGCGCGTGGTCGCGGCGAAGAAATCGAGCGGATGGGCGCCGACCGTGAACGTGATCGGCAGCTTTTCGCCCCTCGCCACGCAGGCGGTGTAGATGCGCTTTAAGTCGGAGGGCGCGGTAACGTTGGTGCCGGTCTCGTAGCGGTCGCGTAGGCTCAGGCGGCGGCAGCCGACGTTGCGCTGCCCGGTCGCCGGATCGATCGTGTAGTCGATGGCCGAGCTCATGTAACAGCTGCCGTCATAGGCATGCTGCGGATGGAACGGCAGCTTGGTCAAATCGACGTCCTTGCCGGTGATCTTGACCGCGTGCACCGGCGCGTCGGCGGACGGCACCTCGACGAGCGGCTGCGGATTGGCGAGCCGCTTGAAATATTCGTCGTACAATTTGTCTTCACTCGTTCCGAACGCGGCGGCGATGCGCCTGCGATTGCCCGCCGTCTTGGCCACCAGCTCCATCTGTTCGGGGCCGGCCTTCTTGAACAGCACCGCCTTGTCGGTGGCCTCGATCGTGCTGCTCACCGCCGTCAGGGGAACCGGTCGGTCGTGAACCTCCACCTCGCCAAGATCGATGAGGCGAGCGACGAAATTGCGCAAACGATATTTGTCGAAGTCGATGGCGGAGGCTGCGGTGCTCATGAGCCTGTCTCTGCAGATCGTGGGATGGCGTCGGAGGGGCGGTGCAGTGCAGGCATCGCATTCCGCGCTGCGCCGCAATGCCCACGCTCATTCAGCACGAGATTCTCTGGCCGGTGCTTTGACACTGCGAATACGCTGAGGTCACCTAGCCGAGGCGCTCATGTTGGTTCCGATAATCAGTATTGTCGGAAGTAATTGAAAACGCGGTTGGCGTTACTCCGCCGCCGAAGCAGGCTGTATGGCGGCTTCGATGGTCGGTGACAGATATGCTCCTTGAAGGAGCAATTCGTGCTGGATTGATCTCACTGCGACGTCGCGGGGACGGGTGCCAATGCTCACGGAGAGGGCGGCAGCAACACCGGCAGCTTGGCCAGTGAGCCAGCATTGTGGGATCTCGCGCAGAAACGTGTGCGAGCTTGCATCGCATCCAACGTGGCGACCAGCTCCCAAAATGTTGTCGAGCTTTTCGGGCACCAATGAACCGTAAGGAACGGAGATGTTGGGAAACTTCGGTGCCAGCGAGGTCGATACTCCGATTTCGTCGTCCCAGACGTGACCGGTATCCCATTGCTGGCGAGTTACCCTGCGCAGGCCGACGAGCCGCCGGCTGTGGCGAACACCGATCTGCGGCGCGCCGAGCATCAGAAAGGCGTTAGAGAAACCCGGCGCTGCAGAACGATAGACTTCGAGGTGTCCCCCCGCGAGCTCGCGCGAGCGCAACTCGACCGTGGTCAGGTCCTCGACATCTACGGCACTGTATCCTGCGAGGCGTGGCCCCATAAACAAAGCTATGTCGTTACGCCAAGACACAAACGGCTTCTCGAAGAACTTCAGACGCTCACGACCCAACGCCATGAAAGCCGTGAATGCAGCTGGTTCATTGCGGCGGAAGGCTAGCCAGCGTTCCATGTCGACGCCGCCGATTAGGAAGGCGGTATTCATGCAGTGATGAATATCGCCAGCATCGATGTCGGTTTCGCATTGGACGCCGGACCCAGCAATTAGGTCGGCGTCGCCCGTCGTGTCGACAACGACCTTGGCCAAAACCGCGTGGCGACCTTCCTTACTTTCAAAGATTGCGCCCTTAATGACGCCGTCCTCAACGATCGGCGCTGTGCACCAAGCGTGAAGCAACAGCCTCACCTTGGCTTCGGTCACCATCCGCATGGACAGCGTTTTAAGCGCCTCGGGATCGATCGTCGGGGACCACGTGACAATGCCGTGGTACGCAGCGGTCCGTTGTGCCCAATAGGCGGCCGTCGCAGCATCACGATTTCCCCAATCGGCACGCGGCGGACCCTGGATAGCGTCGTTCGGCAGCCGGTCCATGAATTCTTCGGCGAGGCCGCGGATGATGTGCCGACCGGACCAATCGGTCATGCGATCGATCCAGATGACAAGGCCACCGGTCGAAAGACCACCAAGGTGGTTGTAACGCTCGACCAGCAACACGTCAGCGCCCATCCGTGCTGCAGCTATGGCGGCAGCCGTTCCGGCCGGGCCGCCACCGACCACCAGCACATCAGTCTCGGCGAAGACTGGAACTTGGCGCGCCGGCTCAAACACAGTTTTGGAAGGGCGAACATGGCGCGCACGGCCATTGCCACTAAACAGCTCGATACCCTGCGCGGCGCCAATGCTGCTGCTGTAGTTCCCACTTCCGGGGGGATCACGAAAAATTTCGCTCTCACGGGTCGTTCGCAAACCCCGCTCGGCGTCTTTGGCGCTTGTCATAACGTTAGTCTCAAAGCCGACCGACCTGGCCGCGGCCGCAATTGCTTTGGGCAGTATAGCAAATGGCTCCGGCAGCGCACGCAATCGCTACTGCAAATCCCAGGATCGGCATGGGCAGTCGCGCAAGCATGCCTACCGGATCGCATGCTAGTTCATCGCGGGTGAGCCAATCCCCGGTGACGGTGCCGATCCGAAAGCGCCGCTTAATCACTACAGCGCGTTGCCGCTTGCCCTAATCTGGCCTTGGCACCGCCGGCACAATGATCTCGCGTGGGGTGTCAGGGGAGCGGGGCGCGAGCCCGGATATACGGCCACGCCTCGCACCCGGCAATCCGACCCGGTTGCGTGGAGCAGGGATTATTTTTGCGATGACACGGAACATCGGATGATCCTTACCGTTATGGATTTTGGACGGACCTCCCTCATAGTCCCCCCAGCCCCTACACCCCCATGGGGAGGCTCCGTCCATTAAAGCCCCATTCGCGGGGCTTTTGTTTTGTCGCAAGGGCTCGGTGCCCGGCATCAGAGATTAGTGCGGCCGCAGCCGTGCCTCTCGCTTTGCCGCTATGACTTTGCAGCCAATATGTCCCCGCGCCGCGATGGGCGAGCCATTCGGTCCCCTTGAGCGATTTGAGGCGAGTGCTCTAGGTGAGCATTTTTGACCGGACGACGGGCACAGCAAACTAGGGAGTATCAAGCCGTGCTGATCGATTTTGGACTCTCGATTATCGCCGCTTTCACGATCTCACTCTTGGTCTGCGGCGTTATTTACACGGTCGGCGACATCAAGCGGCTATAATCTCAGGGCGAAATGCTCGTGAGCGAGAGATGCGAGATTGGGAAGGATTCTTTATTGGACTGCGACCATTATCGCCGACTTAATCGTGGCGGCGGTTGTAGCAGGTTACGTTGATCGCGGCTGGATCGGCGGCTTTTGACATTTATCATGGGCTGTGCCGTCCCGGACTGGGCCGCGATTTTCAGAGCGAATTAATTTGACAAGAACGGCCCCACAAATGCGGCGACCTCATCGGGAAACTCTTCATGTACCGATAACTTGCCGCGCGTCATTCGTTCCGTCCGAACGCCAGGCAGCGCGGCGAGAGCCTCCATCTCGGATCGAGATCGCGCTGGCGTCTCCATGCCATAGACGAGTAGAAGCGGGACGGTAGCGCGTGCGGCAAGCGCTAAGAAATCTGCCCGGGTTGCCACACGGTCTAAACCCCCAGTCACAAAGGCCGCCGACGCAAAGCGAGCGCCCGGCGCTTTGATGACTTGGAGCTTCTCTACCAAACGTTCACCGCTCAGCCAGTTCTTATCACTGTAAACATGGCCCGCGACCATTTTGCGGACGACGAATGAGTTGACGTTCAACCGATAGAGCAGCGGACCAATCCCCGGCGTTTCAATCGCACGTCGTATTTTGGCAAAGAAACGACGGTCGCCGCCCGCCACCGTTGGCAAGGGCCCGCGCCATGTCGGAGCAATTAAAACGAGCCGATCCGTGATGGCCGAACGACGCGCGGCGTAGTACAGAACGTACGAAGCCGCGTGCCCAGCAGCGACCACGCCACGCGGATTGCTGACTACATGTTTGAAAACGTACTCTAAGAAATTCGAAAGTGCGTCGGGTGTCCATCGAAGGTTTGGTCGCGGTCGTGTGCCAAACCCCGGCCAGTCGATGGCGACGAGGCGAAATTGTCCTTCAAGCCGTTTCATGAGGGGGCGCATTTCGCTCCGCGTGGAGATGGAGCTCAAGGCAGGCAGCAACAAAATCGAGGCCCCATCTCCGGTCTCATCGAGCCCGAGCACCAGTTTCTGGCCTTGCCATAACCACTGAAATTCGCGCGTCATTATCATTATTGTAGGTATGCCGATGGTGTGGAAGCCATTATATGAATTCGCTCCTAGTTCGGACTACAGCGCAGCACGCCGTTAATGTCGCAATAACCTCGGCCGAGATGGCAGCAGCCGAACGAGTCTTCCGAGCAGTAGAAGAATTGATAGTCGCTGCCGCAATGATTCGAGCAATATTGGCGGCCGGTGAAATATTCGCTGCTGCAGTGGTTGCGAAATCGCGTCGGCAGCGACTGCGGGTATTGCCAATCGACGCGCATGACAGGGCTGCGCGCCGACAAAGTCTCGAAGACCGCCGCCGCACAGATCTGCGCCGATGCGACGCACGTCAAGAGAGCCAAGGCCAGCGTTTTGGTCATGCGTCCGTCATCGCGATTGCTTCGTCATGAGGCAAATCCTTCATGGCCGCATCAAGCTGGCGGGGCAGGCGAACAGTGAAGCGTGAGCCCTCGCCTTCTTTGCTGTCCACTTCGACGCGACCGCGATGCAGTTCGACCGCGGTTTAGCGCTGGATGCAAACGCGGCCACGTCCTTGGCGCCGCCCTGTCAGGATGTCGGCGTCGCCACCAGGCTTTTGAGCTTGGCGACCGCCGACGCGTCGTCCTCCTGATAGGGAATGACCGTGACGAATGTATCGTCAGACCCCATCAGATAAATGATGGCGGAATGATCCATCACATAGCCGCCGTCATTGGTCGGAATCTTTTTATAATAGACGCGATATTCGCTCGCGATCTTGGCGACCTCGTCCGGCGTGCCGGTGTAGCCGCGGATGTGCTTGTCGAAGGACGACAGATACATATGCATCAGCTTCGGGGTATCCCGCTCCGGATCGATCGACACGAACACATAGTTGAGCTTATCGGCATCGGGCCCAAGTTTTTGAATCCAGCGCGATAGGTCCAGGAGCGTCGTTGGACACACTTCCGGGCAGAACGTATAGCCGAAATACATCGCGTACGGCTTGCCGGCGAGCAACTCTTCTGTGACCGTGGCGCCGGTGTCGTCGACAAGCGTGAAAGGTCCGCCGATGGACGCAACGGCGGGGCCATGGCCCTTGCCGTCGAACGACATGACGTAGGCGACGCACAGCGCCACTGTGGCAAAACCGGCCAGCCCGGCGATTGCCGTCAATAACCAATGACGCACGCCCATCACTTCATCTCCATTTTGCCCATGCCGCCGCCGGACTTGTTATCCCCCATGCCGCTCATCCCGCTCATGCCGTTTTTGTTGTCCTCCTGCATCGCCCCCATCGCCTGGACCGGAACCGTGATGGAAATATTCCCGGCCTTCCCGAATGTCAGCGTCAGCGGAAATGTCTCGCCCGGGGTAAGCGGCTTCTTCAATCCGATCAGCATCACATGGTAGCTGCCGGGTTTAAGGACGACCGATCCCCCCGCGGGTATCGGCAGGCCGTCGGCAAGCTGACGCATTTGCATCACGCCGTTGACGACTTTCATTTCATGAATTTGCACCTCGGCGGCGACGTCTGATGACGCGCTGGTCAGGCGATCGGCGCTGGTGGACTTATTGTCGAGGCTCATATACACGGCGCCGGTCTTGGCGCCGGCGGGCGTCGCCCGCGACCATGGCTGTTCGACGGCAATGCTAGAGGCTCCCTGAGCCAGTGCAGGAGCGGCGAACGCGATCAAAAGACCCGCGACGGTGAGTTTCAAAAACGAGCGCATGGTGTTCTCCGTAAGCGCATGGATGACGGCTCCGCGAAGGCGAAGCGACGTTCGAGCGTCAGACGGAGACCGGCGGCGGCGCGCGCGGCTCGCCGAGTCTATGGCGAAATTGCGGGACGAAGTTGTTATCGCCGAGTTGGTCGGCAACCACGCCCACCATCTGGGTCGCGCTATAGGCGGGAAATGCCGGCGCATCGCCCACGGTCGCAATATGGCCGGCGCTCTGCGCGGCGACGAAGCAAAACGGGCATTCCGGTCGCGGAGGATTTTGACGGTCGCCGTTCATCGCAGGGCCCCGGACGCTCGGATTGGCGGCAAAACTGCAAATGACAAGGCCGGTTCCGCCGGGCGCCGCAGCCGCCGACATGCCGAACCCGACGCTGGACGTCAGCGCTTGGATGGCAAGGCAATAGGCGACGCACACGGCCAATAGGCCGCCTGAGGACTTATTCTGGACAAATCGTCGCAAGATTCGCATTCATTAAAGTATAGCACATCGGCGCGAGCCGGTCAGGCGCCTAGCCCTGTCAGAAATCGGCGTGCAGGCGCGTTGAGAGCACCGAGACCGGGCCGCGATCTTCATTGTAGCCGGGATTGACGATGAACTGATAATCGAGCGTCAGCTTGAAGAACGAAATCGGCAGCGTGTAATTGGTCTCGATGATCCCTTCCGGGCCGGGATGCGGCAACATGCCGTCGCCCACCACAATGCCGAGCCCCCCGTCATTGAGAAATTCCTCGTGAACTTTGGTGATGCCATTGACGACGCCGGCGAAACGGAATGTGTCGTCAGGTCGGCCCCATTGTTTGCCGGAAAGCGCGATGCCGGCCGCGGCGGTGCGATCGATGTCGGTGAAATCGTAAGGTTCGACGTCGCCATCGGCCCACCCGGCGCGCGCGAACAGGCCAAGCTCATCCGTGATCTGCTGCTCGAAATTCATACTGATGCCGCCGCGGCCGCGATATTGGCGGACCGCCGCGATATCGGCAGGGCCGCCGGTCTGCTGCGCCAAGGCGATGGCGTCGGCAAAACTGCCCATGCGGGCACGGGTGAGAAATCCGGTGACCGCGATTTTGCCTGGCTGCCCCAAAAGCGTGTAGCGCCGCTCGATTTCGCTGACCCATTGGAATTGCTGGAACGTTGTGTCGAGGTCGGCGCTGTTGGGTACCGTCGATTGGTCGAAGATGCCGCCGCGCACGGTCCAGTCGCCCTGGTACCACTCGGCGGCTCCGCCGTAGGTGTAGCCCCACGCTTCAGCGGCATAATCAAACGTGCCGGTATCGATCAGCGACCAGTTCATGAAGTCGCCGCGCGGATCGTGGGCATACTTGTTGGTGTCGAATATGTCGGTAACGGAGAATTTGCCGATCGTGAGAACGAGACGATTCGCCGTCTGCGTGCCGTTAAATTGGTTCGCCGCGGCGTCCACTTTCTGGCTGTCGCCGCCGAGATTGATGGTCTGCCGGATGAACGCGCGCTGTATGCGCGCATAGGGAACTGATTCGCCGACCTTATAGGCCTCGCCGCTGGTAAATCCGGCGACCCCGAGCGTTCTGCTCAGCCCAAAACCCTGATCGATCTCCGGATTGACCCACAGCTCGGCGCCGTCCCACAGCCGCCAGCCGAGAAAAGCCGTGGCGTCGAAGGTCTCGCGGCTTTGGTTCGGCGAGAGGCTGTTGGGCCCGCTGTACGGCGCATGAAACGGCGGGTCATATTGCTCCAGGAAGGTGGTCTGGCCATGAACGGCGAAATTGTCGGTCTGCAGTGCCGGCGGTTGAATGTCCTTAGCGGCGGACTGCGAAGGGTCGCCGTTGAAGCGGTAGTTCAGCGCGAGCCGCAATTCGTTCAGCGTCAGATCCGAATTGAAGCTTTGCGCGCCGGCGGGAAACGTAACGCTGCGATTGCCGTAATCGATGAACAGATATTCGAATTGCGCGGTCCAATGTGACGCCAAGGCGACTTCGACGCCGGCGCCGACCACGCCGCCGACCCGCGGCACGAGAAACAGATTCTCCCTCAGGCCTGGCATCGCACTTCCCGAAACGCCGGCAAGCTGCGCGCGGGTGAATTGGTCGTAGCTAAAGGCGAGCCCGCCGGTCGCGTAGAACAGCCAGTTACCAGCGTTACCGGGACTTGGCGCGTAACCGACACGGCCGCGCACCGTGCCGGAGAACTCCACCGCGTTTAGATAGTTCGCGGTGCCGATCGTCGGAGTAGAGATAATTTGGGTGCCGCCGACAAAACTCGGAAACGATACGTCGGCTGCAACGCCGAGGAGCCAACGCGAAGCGGCCATAACGTCATAACCGCCTTGCAGCCCGAGCATGTAACTGCCGGTGCCGCTGGAAAAGTTATAGCCGTTCGAGAAGCTCAGCGTTCCGTTTAGATTCGCCCCGGCCGCTTGCGTCGCTGCCCAGTTTGAGCCGCCGAGTCCATAGCCGGCATGGGCGCCGAGATAGAATCCGCTCCAGTCATAGCCGACCGGCGCCGCCGGCGGAGGCGCTTTAGTTGGCAGCCCCGCCGAGAGATCGGCGGCACGGGCGCTCCCCGCTAGCACGATGAGCCCTATGCCGGCTAACCGCAGTCCCCGCATCACTCCCCCGCACCCCAACGCGGCCGGCGATCGACCGCCTTGCTGCCATTGCGCTCACGACAATAGCGTGACAACGGCTAAGTTCCGAGCGCCCATAGGCTTGAACCACCATCTAGTGCAAAGTGTCGGTTATCCACCTTCAGACAAGCCAGGAATCGGCACGCCGAGCGTCTGCAGGATCAGGAAAACATTGAGCCCCAAGACCACGGCGGTGCCGACTATCGCGCCAATATTGGTCAGCCGGCTATTGGTGAACTGACCCATGATGTCTCGCCGTCGCGTGAAAATGAGCAGAGCAATCATCGGAAGTGGCAGGGCGATACTGAGAACGACTTGACTGATAACGAGCGCATTTGTTGCGTCCGCACCCAGGCCAACAACCACGAAGGCCGGGATCATTGTCACAAGCCGTCGAACCCAGATCGGAATCCGAAACCCGACAAAGCCTTGCATGATCAATTGGCCGGCCATCGTGCCAACCGTCGAGCTCGATATCCCCGATGCAATGAGGGAAAGCAGAAACACTCCGGCCGCTCCGATGCCGAGCAGGGGCGTCAATGTATGATAGGCCGTCTCGATCTCCGCGACTTCGGGATGTCCCGCATGGAAAGCTCCCGAAGCCATCATGACCATCGCCATATTGACCATGCCAGCGAGCGTCAGTGCGATGATGACCTCTTGATTTGAGAAGCGAAGCACCATGCGCCGCTCGTCCGCGTTGTGGACCGGCGTGCGGCCCTGGGTCAGGCCGGAATGCAGATAAACGGCGTGCGGCATGACAGTCGCGCCGATGATACCGACGGCCAGCAGTAGAGCCTCCGCATCGGCAAGCTGCGGCACGACCGTATGGAATGCTGCCGAGCTCCAATCGACCGGAACTATGAACAGCTCGATCAGGTAGCAAAGCGCAATAATGCCAACCATGCTGCCGATGATCAGCTCTAGTGCTCGGAACCCATGGCGTTCAAACATCAAGATGCCGTAGGTCACGACGCCCGTGACGACCATGCCCGCAAGGAGGGGCATGCTGAACAGGAGCGAGAGCCCGATGGCACCGCCGAGAAACTCGGCGAGATCGGTCGCCATGGCGGCGACCTCGCTGACGATCCACATCGCCCAGACGACCGGCCGCGGAAACTGGTCGCGGCACATCTCTGCCAAGTTTCGGCCGGTGACGATGCCGAGCTTGGCCGACAGCGCCTGGAATAACATCGCAATCAAGTTGGCCAGCAAGACGACCCACAGCAAGCCGTAGCCGTACTTCGCGCCCGCTTGAATATTTGTCGCGAAGTTTCCGGGATCTATGTAGGCGATCGAGACAACCACTGCGGGACCAGCGAAAGCCAAATACGCACTAGGCCTCCGGCGCTCCCCGCTCAATATTCCGCGTGCCGCCACGACGCTCCGCTCCGTGAGCGACCCTGGTCGCACCTTCAAATCAGTCATCCGCGGGCTCTGTGTATCCAACATTTCTATCCACGCGTAGCTAAGGCTACAGAGTACATATGTAGCATAAGTTGTCAATGTAGGAAACAAGATGTATAGTCGTCACCAGTTTGATCAAGTTATTGAAAGTGCTGTACTCAGTGCAATGGTCAAATGGGTGTTATGGTCGCGATCATAGGAGATGCGATGTCCCGGGGACCAATGGGAAATCTAGTCGAACGGCTGTCGAAGCTTCCTGCGGAGCTGATCCAGGCGCGCCGCTTCGGTAAGGCTCGATCGGCCCAATCGACAGCTTTGCTTGAAGACTACGTTGAACTCATCGCTGACCTGCTGGCCAGCGCGGGAGAGGCACGTCCGACAGATATTGCGCGCCGCCTCGGCGTTTCCCATCCTACCGCGATCAAAACTATCTCGCGGCTGAAGCGGGAAGGGCTGGCAACAGCTCGCCCGTATCGTGGTGTTTTTCTGACAGATAGTGGAGAGAGGCTAGCGGCGCGAGCACGAACCCGCCATAGGCTCGTCGTGGATGTACTTGTCGCAATGGGCGTACCCGTCGAAACTGCCGAAGCTGACGCCGAAGGAATCGAGCATCACGTATCGGAAACGACGCTTAAAGCGTTCGCTCGGTTTTTGCGTTCGCAAACCTAAGCTTTGGGCGCAATACCCGTCAGTTGAGCGGCATCCGGATAGTCAGGTGTAGGGCGTCGCAAAGACCACCAACATTTTATTGCAGTTTCGGAAGAGTGCACAGTGCGAGCGTTGGCTGACCAATGAGTTCGCTCCGAATGGCCTTTGTCAGAGCCTGCCAGAAGCGCTTCGCATAGACCGGATCATTTGGGCATTCGTCCTTACGCAAAGGCAGTTTAGCAGTCCGCGCAGCACTCGCCTCGCCAGGCCTCACGGCCCTCTTTGACGAGCAGCCAAACGATCGCGAGAGAACCCACGCTGTCGACCCACCAAACGCCAGACACAGCCTGCGCACCGAGGCTTACAACGGCGACCACAGACAACCACCCGCATGTGGCGGATTCCATAGCATCGGCCCTTAGCGCTCGGCTGCCTAGCTGATTGGCAAGCTCGATCTTTCTATGAGCGAGATACCGCATGACCGGAATCGCCAAGAGCGTGACGACGAACCCCGGTAACGAAAACTCCTCAGTGTATCGCGTCCAAAGATTCCAACCTGCGGCTATGACAACAAAAGCTGCAAGCGCAATCAGCAACGCCCCTCCAATCCGGCTGGCAATTCGTTCCGCGTTCTCCGAGAAAGCGAGTCCGTCACGAAGCTCGACTGACAGACGCCACATGAGCACACCGGCCGAAATCAACTCAACAACGCTATCCAGCCCAAACGCGATCAGTACCAAACTGCCCGACGCAACGCCTGCAGCAGTTGCTAGGATTGCCTCGATGACCATCCAGCTGATCGTGAGCCATTCAAGGCGGAATGCTTCCCGAATTAGTGGCTCGCGATCAGCCGCCGGCTTTGTCGGCAAAATCAAAGGTGACGGAACGCAACAGGCGTTCTCGCAAGGCGCTCCGAGATTCTCAATACGCGTCATGGAGTCATCTTATCCGAGCTCGTTCGGGCCCATCAACGCGCCACTGCCTTGCAAATCCAGAAGGCGCGACTTCCGCTGATGCGGGTCAAACGCTACACATTCGCGGTGTCTGCGCAATGTGGCGGCGATTGCGGTTTGCCACAGCAGGCGACGTCACAGAGCCGATGCGCCAATTTATTCCAGGCTCTGTAGCCGTGGATGCCGCAGCCGCTTCGATATGCCAGCTGCATTCGAGCTCGCCGCTCGGCGCGATATGCCAGCGGCGCACTAGGAGCGGCCGCTGCTTCCGCCGCACCGGCACGGTGAGGTGGCGGCCGGGTTGATTATCGTTGCAAGGCGCAGCAGTCGCTCCGGAGTCACGTCCCACGGCGCGTTTGAGCGTGCGGAATTGTGCGAGTTTTGCGAACGTCGCTCACCTCCATTGCCGCGGTCGCGGTTGGTTGGCGAGCGGCAACGACCGACTAGCTGCGGCCGCCTATCCTCTCGCAGCCAACGGCGCCGCGATCGATGTTGTCATGGTGTGGCGTAGCCACTTCGCCCGCAGGCGCCGCGCCGCCAAAACTGGTACTGCCCATTCGTTTCCGATCAGGATATGGGGTTAAGTCGCGCTCGACATTTTGAGCACCAACCTATACTATACCCTCTATCCTATATATGATACCCCCTACCCTATCGGATGGAGGCCCGTCAACACTTGTCTCACACCAAACGCGAAAAGTTGAAACTCCTCAATCGGGTTCGCCGCGTGCGCGGCCAGATCGAAGCGGTCGAGCGCGCGCTCGAAGACGAACAGGGCTGTGCCACCGTGTTGCATCTGATCGTCGCGTCGCGCGGCGCGCTGTCGAGCCTGATGACCGAGGTGATCGAGGACCATATTCGCCTCCATGTCGTAGATCCGACGAAGGACGCCGAGCGCAGCCGCGGCGCCGATGAGCTGATCGAGGCCGTGCAGGCCTACCTGAGGTGAGCCGAACGAAGGCAAATTAAGGGACCGACCATGTCCGAGATGCTGCCGGGCGCCAATACGCACATTTTTCTCGGCGAAGGCCACGAGAAAAACGAACGCCGCACTTGGATGGTGATCGCCCTGTGCAGTGTCATGATGGTCGCGGAGATCGTCGGCGGGCTGTTGTTCGGCTCGATCGCGCTCGTCGCCGACGGCCTGCACATGTCGACCCATGCCAGCGCCCTGTTGCTGGCCGCGCTCGCCTACCGCTACGCGCGCCACCATGTTCACGACGAGCGCTTCAGCTTCGGCACCGGCAAGCTCGGCGATCTCGCCGGTTACACCAGCGCCATCGTGCTGGCCATGATCGCCCTATTGATTGGTTACGAGGCGGTCGCGCGCTTTTTCTGGCCGGTCCAGATCCATTTCGGCGAGGCTATTCCGATTGCGGCATTTGGCCTGATCGTCAACGTCGCGAGCGTGCTGCTCTTGAGTGGCGGCGACCATCAGCATGGCCACAGCCATTCCAATGATAATATGCTAAGCTATGATCACGACCGTGCCGGACACGATCACGAACACGCGCACCACACCGCGCATCGCGACAATAATATGCGCGCCGCCATCGTTCATGTCCTGGCGGACGCCGCCGTCTCGGTGCTGGTGATTGCCGGGCTCTCGCTTGCGCTTGCTTTCGGCTGGAACTGGATGGATCCCGTTGCAGGCATTTGCGGTGCCGTCGTCATCGCAGCATGGTCGTATGGCCTCGTGCGCGACACTGGCGTCATTCTGCTCGATATGAACCCGGACCGGAAAATGACCGAGCGCATGCGCGCGGTCATCGAAACCGACGGCGATCGATTGACCGATTTTCATGTTTGGCGAGTCGGCCCCGGCCACCTCGCCGCGATCCTCTCAGTCGAAACGCAGCGCCAGCGCGGCCCCGATTATTATCAGTCGCAGCTGAGCCGCTTTCGCGCGCTGTCGCACGTCACCGTCGAAGTGCAGCATCAGTGACGTTCTACCACGAGATCTCATCGGGCGACCCAAAGCAGAAATTTGAGCGTACCTTACGGGGCGGTCGCACAAAGCCTCGCACAAAACCGGTCCTCCTTAGTATCCATCACCCCGAGCAGCATGTTGTCCTCACCAACAACATAGTCGCCAACTCAATGCCGCGGAACGCACGTCTGCTTCAACGAGGCTAATGATCATCCGTTTGCCTTGTCCAAGCAAGCACAGCGCCGCAAAAAGCGAATGCGATGGCAATAGCAATGATCGCGATGACGGTGTCGATCGGCATTTCTTAAACTCAATAATTCTCAAAACATAAAATAATCGAACGCGCGTTTTTTGGCTTTGATCTTGATCAAGTGATGGTGGAGCGCGCAATGAATGGGGTTTCTTGACGCCACCGGGCCGGCGCACGAGCGGAAAGAGTTCCTCCATCGTGGTATCGAACCCGCCCATCGTGATCCGTGATCACCTTCACCGAGAAGCTCGGCGCCAAGCGCTCGGCGGTACTCGACGGCTGCCGGCGGATGGATTTCTCGGCAGAGACGCGCATGAGCGGCGTCGATCTGCCCGACGGACGACCCGTGTGTCTCGATTAGACCTATTACGACATCAACGCCGCTGCGGTGTCTCGATTGCGCCGCCTGCACCATTTCATAGGTTTTACCGACACCGGGGGCGGCGCCGAGGAAGATCTTCAGACGGCCCCGCCGCACTTCGCTGACCGTACGCATAATCTCGGAACCCGATGACTTATTATGTAGGAGCAGTTTGCCAAATAATAAAATTTCATTGCGGCACGAGCAGCTTTCCGAGCTGCTGAAGAAGCTCGCCGTAGCGCGCGAAGTTGCCGGAGGCATATTCCCGCTGCATCTCGCCGAACAGTGCACGTGCGCGCTGCAGCGTTTCATTGTCAGTTCCCGTAATGGGCGCGCCTGCGGCAGCGGATGTCGGCGCTGCAACACCGACGAGGAGCCGGCGGCATCCGTGAGCGTGCTTGCCCACTCGATCTTGCGGTCATCAGGCAAAAGCTGTCCCAATACCACGCGGGCTAGCATTGGGATCTTGGTTTGCTCTGCCTCGATATAGACCGGCTCGATCATGATGAGCTGATTGTCGACGAGCGGCAGCACAATGAGATTGCCGCGAATGACCTGCGAACCGTGCTGATCCCAGAGCGTGAGATCGCCGGAAAACCGGCTGTCCGAGCTGATCCGTGATTCCACCTGTGCCGGGCCGTCGATGAAGGTGCCTTTGGGAAAGCGGAAAGCCACCATTTTCGCGTAGTTCTCGCCATCGGAGAGGCCCGCGAGCCAACCCGCCATCTGGTTCTTGCCAGCGAACGACAAGGGCAACATGAACAGAAATTCCGGCTTGTCCGAACCGGGAAGCTGCGTCGTCACATAATAGGGCAGCATCGCGATCTCGGTGCTTCGATAAAGCTCGTGCGGGATCTCCCAGCGATCCTCACGATTATAAAAGGTGGTCGGGTTGAAGCGGGCATCGATGTTTTCACCACATTGAATGTCCAGCACATCGAGAGTCTCAATGACATCGTCGCTAAGACCATATGGACCGTTGTACGCGAGACTGTCCCCGACAGCATACTCGACTTGGCCGAGGAAATCGAAGTTGTCGATCTATCTCCCGCCGATTTGGTTGCATGCTAAGCACCGCATCGGGCGCTACCGACGACGGCAAGTCGCCGTGGCTGATGGTGGCATTCGTTACGGCCCGTCGACAAGAATACCGGATAGACACCCGGAATACGATAATCCACGTAAGGGCGTGACCCTGGTGCTCGCCGTAATGTGCTGGTTCCTCTTTGTCGTTGGCCACGTCCTCAACAACACCCGGGGATTCGGATCATGACCATGAGCAAAACCACAACTTCGGATATGGCGGCGTCCTCATCGCCCCTGGCGCATTCAAGAAAGTTTAAGGCGTTCGCCACGACGTTTTCCATTTCCGGTCCCGTCGTTTACTGCGCGGTCGAGTACCTCAACTGGCCGCTGGTCACCTACTGGCCGGCGACGAACCGCCTGGTCTGGGGTTATGAGGCGATGACCAAGGGCCCGAACATGCTTTGGTATGGCTGGACGCTGACCGCCATTCTTATAGCGGCCGCGCTCGGCGTCGTCGCCGTGATGCTTCCCGAACGCATCATCAACAAAATCCCGCTGGCACTAGTCTGGATATTTCCGATCCTGGCGATTCCTTATGTGATCTATGTGCTGATGCCGTGGTGGACCCTCGCGTTTCGGCATTGAGACCTTGCGATGGCGCTATGCAAGCTTGAATTGGCGCTCGTCGCCGTCATCGCGGCCGGGTTGATTGCGATCGAGCGCGAACATCGCATCGTCATCGGAATGTCGGCGGCCACGGAGGCCGCGCCGCCGGCCGGTTTGATTTGCCCCGCCACCGACGCCGTGCCTATGAGCGCGGCGTGCATGAAGTTTGTCGGCAACGGCGCATCCCCGGATATCCAATCGCGGCCGAGCGCCGCGGCGGACGCGCTGCCAGAGTCGCCCGATCCGGAGCAACGCACCGATCCATTGGCCGGCCCCGCCTGCCCGCCCAGCAACGAATATGCGCCGTATAGCGCCCGTTTCCTCAGATTTATCTCGGGATGGTTCTGGCGGGCAAATTCCCAAATCAACGATTAATGAACTATCGGAAGGCTGACGCTTAAGGCGCGATTGGGAATCGGTAGTTCAGCCCGACCCGCACCAAATTGTCTTGGAGGCGGCCAGTCACCGTAACGACGGGCGGCGGCGGAGTGCCGCCGACTTGGGCCACAGGGATATTGCCGGTGTCGAGGTAAAGATATTCGATGCGCGCGCTGAGATGGTCGGTGATGGCGGCCTCGACGCCGCCGCCAACGGTCCAGGCGCCGGTTGTGTTCGACGTGCTCGCGGAGCCAATGGTGCCCACATTCACGTTGGAAAGAAGTTGGGTTGCGGCGCCGCCAGCGGTTGCGTAGATGAGCCACCGGTCGAACGCATAGCCGACCCGGCCGCGTAATGTTCCGATCCATGGAATTTGAACTGTGCCTGACGCGGATCCGGCCGTAACCGACTTGGTCGCCATGGAGCCGTCGAAGTCGGCTTCAAAGCCCAGCACCACGCTACCGATCTGGTAATTGTAGCCGATCTGCGCGCCGCCAATCCCGCCCGGTACGGCCGCGCTGCCCGACCCGCTGCCGTCGGAGGGGGTTTCGCCGACCGTGGCAGATGCATAACCGGCATTCAAACCAAGGTAGAGGCCGGTCCAATTGTAATATGCAGGTGTTGGCGGAGGCGACAGGTCGGCTCCCCATGCGAGCTTGGTGACCGCCAAAACACCGACAACTGCAGCGACAACCTTTATGCGCACCGACATGACTGACCTCATATCTTCTTCGAAATACCGATGAAGTAACCGCGGCGCGGGCCGTATTGCGAGGCAAACACACCGATGCCGGTGCCATTTCTAATCTGATAGATCGTGTCGAAAATGTTCACGATGTCGAAGCGCACCGTCAGCGGCTTGCCATCGGGCATAGCGAACTCGTGTGCGATGCTGGTGTTGAACTGCGCGTAAGGCGGCTCGGTCCCGATATTGGCGTCGCCGGTGCGCAGCCCCGAACCGTAGATCATATCGGCGCTGAGACGCGTTCCGCACAGCGAGTCCCACCACGTCTCGCCAGCATAGGACGGCCGCTCGCAGAATTTATAAGCGACGCCGGCCGAGCCGGTCACGATCTGAGTGTGATCGGTGTAAATCCAGTGCGAGTCGATGTACTGCAGTTCGGTTAAACCGCCGAGATCGGCGAGCGGCGTGGTGCTGTCGAACAAATATTGGTTCGACACCACGTCGGTGGCTTTCTCTTGGCTCACGGCAAGGTTGGCATAGGCCTGGAAATTACCGCTGTGGTACTTGGCGGAAAATTCGACGCCCTGGACCACGCCCTTGGCGTAGTTGAAGGCGCTGAGCACGAGCGCCTGGCCGAAATTGCCGTTGTCGATCAGATCCGTCGCAATCTTGTAATAGGCATCGAGGCCGAGATCGAGCGTCGTGCAGTCCTTTTCGGCGGTGGTATAGCAGCCGAATGGGATTTTCTGATCGATGCCGGCGTCAAAATAATGCGAGCGCTCCGGCAGCACCGGATTGTTGCCGTCGTTGCTCGCCGCTCCGGTCGTGCCGTTGAACAAAGCGGGATTGGCCGGCGCCGCCTCGACCAGGATCGGCGGCGTAAAGTAGCGCGCATAGCCGGCATGCAGCGTAGTGTTGGTGAATGGTTTATAGGTGAAGCTGACACGCGGACTTAGTTGATTGGCATTGGTGTATTGCCACATCTGGTCGAAGCGCAGCCCGGCATTCATGGTCAGCTTGTCGGTGATCTTCCACTCGTCCTGGGCATAGACGCCGGCGAGCCAGCCGAGCTTGTCTGCGTCATCGGTAATCGGGAAAGGCGGCTCCATTCCCGGCGGCGCTCCGGCCTCGACCAACGACGTATTGTCGACCGAACTTTGATCGGCGCTCACGGTAAATCCCATGCGCAGCGTGTGCGCCGGGGTAAGCACGTAGGACGCGTCGCCCTGGATGCCGTTGGTATAGGATTGCCGCGATATGTCGGAGGAGATGCCGTTGAGCAACAGGTCGCCGACCGGATCGGGCATGAAGTGCAGAGCGTCATAGCGGGTGAAGTAGGATAATTGCCCGTCAAAGCCGTTGATCGATCTTTGCAAGGCCAGTACCCCGAACTGGGTGTCCTCGTATTGATTCTCGTTGAGCTTCGATGAATCGAAAGTAGTGACCCCGAATGCGCTGTTGAGCACCGTCGGCGCGCCCGGCACGTTGGGAATCTGGAAATTGCTGGTCGAGGTTCCGGCCATCAGGGTCAAGCGCGTATAAGGGTCGAGAAAGGTCGAGGCATAGGCGAAGCCCTTTTCCTGCGACGAAAAATCGTGGATCGCGTTGAGTGCCGGCAGCGGATTTTCGATGCCTTCGGTGGTCTGCAGATAGCTGCCGGTGAGGAAATATTGGACGCCACCGATACAAGCCACTCCTGTAGCAGACGGCTTTGCGGTGCCGGTCGCGGTGCTCGACGGACAGTACGTGCCGCCGTAGTCGAAGCTCGGCTCGATGGTGCCGCGGCTGCCGCCGTAATAGCTGATGCTGCCCGAATTGTTGAAAATGTCGGTGCGCGTGGTGATGTCGAGCAGGCCCGTGGTGCGCAGCCCGTATTCGGCCGGTAGCGCGCCGGTAATGAGCGAGATGCTGCCGATCAGGTCAGTGTCGAGAACGCTACCGAAGCCGGTAACGCCGTCGGGCAGCATGACCCCGTTGATGCGGAACTGCGCGTTGGCGTGATCGTTGCGGACGTGGAACAGTCCGCTGGCCGCGGAATCCTGCGATACGCCCGGCGCTTGCAGGATAACGCGCTCGACCGGCGCGTTGGCGCCTTGCGGCAGCGCCTCGATGGTGTCGTGGCTGAGCGTGTCGGAGGTGGTGCCGATGGCGGTGTAGAGATTACTGCGGGCGGCATCGAAGCTGTTGCTCTGTTCGGCGAGCCGTTCGGTCGGCGAGACCGGCGGCACCGTCGGCGGTGGCGGAGTGCGTCGAACGACCTGACGTGGCGCCCGCCTTACTGGCGGAGCCGTGACGGTGATTTGGGGAAGCTGACCGCCAGGACCGCCTACTCGTGCCGACGGCGGTGACGGGGCTGAAGACGCCGGCGCCGCAGGCGCTGCTGCTGCAGGCGCTGCTGCTGCAGGCGTTGGTGGCGCAGGCGTCGGTGCTGCAGGTGCTGGTGCTGCGGGCGACTGCTCTTGGGGCGACTGAGTTTGCGCGGGTTGGCTTTGCGCTGGCTGATCCTGCGCGGTCGCCATCGAGCCCATGGCCAGGAGCGCCACCACCAGCGCTGAACTGCCAAAGACACTCGCGCGACGGGCGCGATAAGCATGTGCTGACATGATACTCCGCCAAGCAATGTTGCAGGAAACGACCAAAGCCTGTTGGCGGTCGTGCTGTCGCGGCAAATTGCGTAACTTTACAAGAAAGTAAGATGCCGCGTCAGTTCTTGCGGCCATTGCCGGCGCAAAACAAACGCCGCGACAATGCCGAAGATCAGCACCGACCGCTGATTAAGCTACCGGCGGAGCTCGCGAGCGGAAAGCGACGCGCAGCGGCGTGAACACGCTATGGGCAAAACTGACGGAATGTCTGACGCGGACGAATCCATCCGGCACCGGCAATTGTGGCGGTTCGGACACGAACGATGTGGAGACAAGAAAAATCGAGGCGCAGATCGGGCAATAACCATCGTCTTCGCCCGGCGTCTGCGCCGGACCCGGCTGCGAAGTCTTGGCGAAAACGGCTTTATGCAGTCCGGTTAAAGCGACATGGTCAGACCCGACGATACCGTCGAGATCCACATGTCCGAACGACACCACGATTTGCAGCACCAGCGCCGCAAGCGCGAAGTACGCGCCATGCCGTCTATTGCCACGAACCCACCCCATGACGGCATGCTAGCGTTATAATATTACAATAGGCAAGGGGAGCGCGATCGCTTTGCTCAGAATGTGGCGGCGATGATGCCACCAGCCTGATCGTCACGATCTCGCGCAGACAACGCTGCACATGCACCTCGATCACGACAGCTGCATGGAAGTCACCGTGCTCAAAGGCCGCGGTTTCGACGTGCAGGAATTTGCCGATCACATCATCGCCGAGCGCGGCGTGCGTCACGGTCATGTCGTGTATTTGCCGGCGGACAGCGCGCACAGCCAGGGCAGCGGCGAGACGCACCGTCATGGTCATGGTCATGGTCATAGTCATAGTCACCGGTCATAGTCATGGTCATAGTCATGGGCGCCGACGCAGCCATCGTCGGCGCGCCGGGTAACGCAGTTGCCCCCTGCCCCGCGCCGATGGCCCTGGCGAAGCGGAAACCATTGATTATCCACGTTCCGTATCGCCAGCCGGACAGGCATTAACGGCCCGCGCCGATCTTTATCGAATGGCGACGGTTGTCGTGCTAAAGGGCCGCCGCCAGCTGCGCAAATCGCGATGGCGAGGCCGGCCGAGCGGCCGATCATGAGTAGCGAATATGTCGAGCGACACACAGAACGATCTGGATGCGCGGGCGCAAGCGCTTGTGACATCTTATGTGCGCGCCGGCTATGCGCGGCTCGATCCAGCGGTGCTGCAACCCGCCGAGCCTTTCCTCGACCTTTCCGGCGAGGACATCCGCCGGCGCATGTTCCTCACTGCCGATCCCGACGGGCGCGAACTGTGCCTGCGGCCCGACCTGACCATTCCGGTATCGCGCGACTATCTCGCTTCGCCGATGGCGGGAAAACCCGCGGGCTTCTGCTATCTCGGCACGGTGTTCCGTCATCGGGCGAATGCGCCCGCCGAATTTCTCCAGGCCGGCATCGAGAGCTTCGGCCGTTCGGACAAGGCGGCGGCGGACGCCGAAATGTTGGCGCTTGGGCTTGAAGCGACGACGCAATATGGCGTCGCCGCGCCCGAAATCCGCATCGGCGACGTCGGACTGTTCTCGGCTTTCGTCGCCGCGCTCGATCTGGCGCCGGTCTGGAAGCGGCGCCTGATCAAGGATTTCAACCGCAAAGCCTCGCTCAAGCACGATCTCGATCAGTTGACACTGACCCCCGCCAACGGATCGAAGGAATATCAAGGTGTGCTGGCGGCCCTTGCCGGCTCCGATCCCAAGGCGGCGCATGCGCTCGTCACCGATCTCCTGTCGATCGCCGGCATCGCCGCGGTCGGCGGCCGTTCCGTCGCCGAAATCGCCGACCGCTTCCTCGAGCAATCGGGGCTCAATGCGCCGACGCGATTGCCGCGCGAGACCCGCGCACTGATCGAGCGCTTCCTTTCTATTGCCGGCGACCCGGATAACGCGACAGGCGAACTGCGCGCGCTCGCCGCCGACGCACAAATTTCGCTGGCGCCCGCGCTCGATTTGTTCGAGACGCGCACCGGATTTCTCGCCGCCCGCGGGCTCGACGTGCGCGCCATCAAATTCGCAACCGATTTCGGCCGCGGCTTCGACTATTACACCGGCTTCGTATTCGAGCTCCACGATGCCCGACGCAAGCGGGCGCTCGTTGCCGGCGGCCGCTATGACGGGTTGCTCGCGCGCCTGGGCGCCAAGGAAGCAATTCCCGCGGTCGGCTTTGCCGCCTCGATCGAGGAGCTTGCCGGCAGTGGAGGCGCGCCGTGAGCACTCCGCTTATCCTCGCCGTGCCGTCGAAAGGCCGGCTGCAACAGAACGCGGAAAGCTTCTTCGGCCGCGCCGGGCTGCCTCTCGTCAAGCCGCGCGGCGCGCGCGACTACCGCGGCGCCATCGTGGGCTTCGGCGATATCGAAATCGCCTACCTCTCGGCGGCCGAAATTACCGCGCAGCTGGCGCAAGGCGCCGCACATCTCGGCGTCACCGGCGAAGATCTGGTCGGCGAGATGATCCCGCAGGCCAACGAGCGCGTCGTGCTGATCACCGGCCTCGGCTTCGGCTTCGCCAATGTCGTCGTCGCCGTGCCGCAGGCCTGGATCGACGTGCGCAACATGGCCGATCTCGACGATGTCGCGACCGCATTTCGGCTCAAGCATGAGCGCAAAATGCGGCTTGCCACCAAATACGCCAATCTGACGCGCGACTTTTTTGCCGCGCACGGCGTCGTCGATTACCGCATCGTCGAAAGCTCAGGCGCAACCGAAGCCGCGCCGGCGGCGGGCACTGCAGAGATGATCGTCGACATCACCACGACCGGCGCCACGCTGGCCGCCAACGGATTAAAAGTGGTCGAGGATGGCGTGATCCTGCGCTCGCAGGCGAACCTCGTCGCCGCGCGCAGTGCGGCCTGGACCAGCGAACAGCGCGAAACCGCGCGGCTATTGCTCGATCGCATCGCCGCGCAAAAGCGCGCCGAAGCGTTTGCCGAGGTGCGCACCCGCTTTGCCGGAATGAACGAAAAGCTGTTCGCCATCGCGCGGGAGAAATTCGGCGTCGCTTCCCCGTTCGGCGGCCCGACCTCTTCCGGCATGCTCACCCTGCATTGCCCGCCGGAGAACGTGCACGCGCTGGCCAATTTCCTGCGCGAGCATGGCGCCGAGGCGGTCTCGGTTGCGGCGCTGGATTATGTTTATACGCGCGACAACCCGCTTTATGCCAAGCTCGCGGCGGAGTTGGATAAGCGCGGCTGAGCAAACCGCGCGCGGCCTATCCAGCTCACCGACCAGGTGATCGAATGAGCGCTATTGCGCCTTGATGCCGGCGAACTTCACCACCTTCGCCCAGCGTTCGGTATCCGCGGCGATCAGTTTGCCAAAGCCCGACAGCGTATCGGAGACGGCGGTATTGCCGAGGTCGGCAAGCTGTTTCTTGAAATCGGGCTCGGCGACGATGGCGTTGACGGCCGCGTTCAACTTGTCGACGACACTTGCCGGCGTATTTTTGGGCGCGGTGAGGCCATTCCAGACATAGGCATCGTAGCCCGGCACGAAATCGCTGATCAGTGGGACTTGGGGCAGCGCCTCGGTGCGCGAACTTACCGCGAGCGGGCGCAATTTGCCGGCGCGGATAAGCGCGATCGAGGACGCGACATTGTCGAACATGATCTGGTCTCGCCCGGCCAGAAGATCGTCCAGCGCCGGCGGCGAGCCGCGATAAGGCACGTGCGTGAATTTGGTCCCGGTCATCATCTGAAACAGCTCGCCGGCGACATGGGTGGCGCCGCCGGTGCCGGCCGAGCCCATATTGATGGTGCCAGGATGCGCCTTGGCATAGGCGATGAAGTCCGCGACCGTCTTGGCCGAAAACGACGCGCTCACCTCCATGACCAGCGGGCTGCGCGAGAACAGCGCGACCGGCGCCATATCGTGCGCGAAGTTGAAATCGAGATCGGGATAGAGCGACACGTTGATCGCGTTGGAAATACCGGCGAGGAACAGCGTGTAGCCGTCGGGCGCCGCATGCACGACGTAATCCGCCGCGACATTGCTGGCGGCGCCCGGCCGGTCTTCGATGACAAAGGGCTGGCCGAGCTTTTGCGAAAGCCGTTGCCCGATCAACCGCGCCACAATGTCGCTGACGCCGCCCGCGCTATAGCCGACGATGATGTGCACCGGCCGCGCGGGATAATCGGCTTGCGCCATTGCGCGTAGCGCGACGGCAGGCATGGCGGCCGCGCTCATTGCCAGTTGCAGGAATTGACGGCGTAGAAGCTTCATGATGCACTCTACGTGACTTCACGTGACGCTCGCACACGCCGCTTTTCCATGCAATTCGCCTACCTCAGCCGGATAGTCTCATGGCAGTTTCACGCACATTCCGAAACACGCTGACCGCCCTGGCGCTGGCCACGCTGGCGCTTGCCTCCGGCGGCGCCGAAGCGGCAACTTATCCGGCTGACAAGATCACGATGATCGTCGCCTTCGCGCCCGGCGGCATTGCCGACACGCTGGCGCGGCTGATCGGCCAGGGCTTGAGCGAGCGCTTGCATCAGAGCGTGGTGGTCGAGAACCGCGGCGGCGCCGGTGGCAATATCGCAGCTGAACTCGTCGCCCGCGCCAACCCCGATGGCTATACGCTCCTTGCCACCACGACCGCGCTGGCGATCAATGAAACGCTGTTTGCCAACAAGCAATTCTCGGCGAGCGATTTCAAAACCGTCGCCATCGCCGCGTCGAGCCCCGAAGCGCTGGTGACGAGCCCGAATAGTGCGGCCAACAATCTTCCCGATTTCATCAAGGCGATGGACGGGCGCACCATCAATCTCGCCATCCCTGGCGTCGGCACCGGCTCGCATATCGAGGCGGAGTATTTCTTCAAAGAACTTGCCAAGGCGCCGGTGCAGCCGATCCCGTATCAGGGCGGCGCGCCGGCGATCAATGCGACGGTCGCCGGTCAAGTCGATTTGATGGCGACCACGCTCGGCGGCGGCGCGGCGGCGCAGATTGCGGGCGGCAAGCTCAAAGGCCTCGGCATCGCCGCCGACAAGCGCGCCGCGGTGGCGCCGAATGTGCCGACCTATGCCGAGCAGGGCTACCCCGCTTTTACCGCGGCGTCCTGGGTCGGCTTCTTCGCGCCCGCCAAAACCGATCCGAAAATCCTGCAAACACTCAACGAGACGATCAACGACATCGTCAAGAGCCCGGCGATTGAGAAGAAGCTCACCGATATGGGCTTCGACCCGATCACGGGCTCACAGCCGGAAGCCGACGCCATGTTTGCTTCCGAGCTCAAGAAGTGGGGCGGCATGGTCGCGGCGCTGGGATTGTCGATCAAATAGCTAGGCGGTATGACCGTCGAATTCGCCGGTTTTCGGCAGCTGCTCTTCTTCCTGCACCGTCATTTTCGCGGTATCCGCAACATTCGGCTGGCCGCGCGGGCCGAGCCTGCGCCGCGCCATCTGATCTTCGGTCTCGCGCTCTTGCTCGGGCGTCGACTCGCGAAGCTTATCGGTCATGTCGACCTCACAGCGGCCGGTGCATGCGACCGAACAGCCAGCCCAAGCCGAGCGCGATGACGACCGCGGTATAGGGCTGCGTCTCGATGGTGTTGCGCAGCGCCCGCTCGAACGAGCCCACGGTCTTGCGCGCCGCGCGGTTGGCGCTATCGGCAATATCGGCGGCGCTGCCGCGGGCGTGGTCGTAAAGCTCCTGGGCAGCGTCCGAGACATCGTCGGCGACGCCGCCGGCTTGTTTCTTGGCGTCGCCGAAGGCGTGCGTGAAATCGGATGTGGCGGTGCGGGTCTGCGGCATGGCTGTCCTCGGCGATGTTTGCTGGAGTCTTCGCTGGTCAACGCGCGAAGGCCCGGAAAAGTTCACAGTCCAAGCTAATGACGCCCGACAGTTTAATGTGCCGTCGAAACGACGGCGTAAATATTTGCGTCGATCGGGGAACTTAAAATTCCGCCGGGCAATTTTGCCTGTGCCGACAATAAACCAACCAGGCAGGTTGAATCATGGGGCTCATTCTTCTCATTGTCATTCTGGTCATTCTCTTCGGCGGCGGCGGCGGTTACTGGGGTTACAACCGCGGCTATTACGGCCGCGGCGGCCACGGACTGATCTGGCTTCTGGTACTGATCGTCGTCTTGGTCGTGCTGTTCGGCCACCACGGCGCCACCATCTAGCGCGCCATTCCGGCGGAACTTATCGCGGCGCAAACGCGTTCCATTGTGCGATTTTAATTTAAACGGGAGGCAGCCGTGCCGGTCTTGCTTGGATTCATCCTCGGAGTGGCGGTCACCATCGTCGGTGCTTACGAATACGATACCTCCACCGGCCGCTCCGCCAACGGCTTGTCGGCGGCTTCGGCCGGCGGTCGGGCGCCGATGGTCAATTGGGGAGTCGTCAGCGACAATTGGAAAAATTTGCAGAGCGCGGTGCACGTCAAGGCTGAAAATTTCGAACAGCAATTGAAAGCGCATAGCTGACCGAAGATTAGCATTTCAAGTGCGGCTGTTATCATAGGCCGTGGCAGCGGCGTGGCGGCCGGTGCGAACCATCGCTTGGGCTGACTCGCGCGCCATGCGCCGGTTCGTTCACGGTCTGATAGTATTTCTTGACGGCTGTCTTGGAGGGCAAACCCGTGCGTGAGACTGCGATTGCAGCGGCGGCAGCCGTGCTGGCCGCAATTGCAGGGTTCTGCTCTTCGTCTGCTTCGGCGGTCGACGGCGCCTGGAAGGATGGCGTTTGGAAGTTTGCGCTCGACGAGCAAGAGCAGCCCAGTCTCGTTTATGTCCAGAACGGCAAGGATGTTTTCTTCATCGGCTGCGGGCGCGCCTTCGCACTGCGTGTCAACTATCCTGGCGCGGCGGACCGCAAGGGTGGCGCATCGGTGACCATCAGCAACGGAATAACCAGCATGGTCTTCCAGGGTGAGATCGAAAAGGCCGAGGCCGGCGATACCGGCCCGGTCCAATTCACCCAGTGGGATCTGGGCCACCGCCGCCAAGATCCCGCGCTCTATGGCAAGGCCTGGCACGGTCTCGAAGATCGGCTGCTTAACTTGCTCGATTTGAAAAGACCGCTGACGTTCTCCGCCGGGGATAGGAGCTACGCTCTACCGCCGGTCAACGCGCCAAACTGGAAAGCGCATTTCAAAAAGTATTGCTGAGCAATGGCATGACCGCTAACTTGCGCCCGAACCGTCGCGCACGCGAAACACGACGAAGTGCGACAGCGAGAAATTGACGACGAAGCTCGCCAGGATGGCGATCGCCTTCGCCTCATAGACCGGCAGCAGCAGGATTTGCGCGGCAAAGACCAGGGCCGTAGTATTTGCGACCAAGCCGACTATCCCGGCAACGATGAATTTCAGGTAAGGCCGCCAGTGCAATTTGCGCCCGGACTCGGCGGCAAACGTAATCGAAGAATTCATGATGTAAGAGGCGCTCACCGCGACGATCCACGACGTCACATTGGCGGCGATCAGTAGAACCGTCGCGGGCTTGCCGCAGCGGCAGGACCCCGCCAGCGCATCGAGCAGCGACAGCGCGGCCGGCGATCTTTCGAACCCCGCCCGGGCCAACAGAAAGACGCCGTAATCGATCGCCGTATTGACGACGCCGATCAGCGCGAACGACGCCGCCTTGAGGCTGAGCGCCCGCTTGCGCCAGGCGTGGGCGAGCATGGTACGGACGGAATTGGTGCGGCTCGACTTGGCTGGGGTCGAATTGTAGCGGGAGAGTGGGCTCATGGCCGCCTCCGCATATCACGTCCGGCGGCGCGCGGCAGTAGATTGCAAATCCGCCCCGGCGCCAGCGGTGCGCACTGGCTCCGCATCGGGACAAACTTGGCCGATTGCGCTATAGAACGGGCGGGAAAGGGCCATTTGAATGGCGAGCAAAGCTGACCCGAGAATAACACCGTTGTCACGCGACCGGACGGGACCGGATGCCGCCGCGAAGGGGCTGTCGATTGTCGTGCCGTTATATAATGAGGCGGCGGCACTGGCGCGCATGCACGCCCGCCTCGTCGAGATCGCCGGGCGCCTCGCCACCACCCGCGCGCTGTCCTGCGAAGTGGTCTATGTCGACGACGGCAGCCGCGACGGCACGCTGACTATCGCCCGCGAATTGCCGGCGACGGGGCTCGACGTCCAGGTCGTGTCGCTGTCGCGCAATTTCGGCAAAGAGGCGGCGCTGCTCGCCGGCCTCGATCACGCGCGGCGCGGCGCGGTCCTGTTCATCGACGGCGACGGCCAGCATCCGCCGGATCTGATCGAGCGGTTGGTCGGCCATTGGCTCGATGACGATTGCGACGTCGTTTATACCGCGAAGGCGCACCGCGCCAATGAATCGTTCTTGCGTCGCCTGTCCGTGAGAGCGTTCTACGTGCTGCTCAATTGGGGCGCCCGGCCGAAGATTCCCGAGGACGCCGGCGACTTCCGGCTGCTGTCGCCGCGCGCGGCAAATGCCTTGCGCCAGCTCCCCGAGCGCAACCGCTTCTTCAAGGGCCTGTCGAGCTGGATCGGCTTCCGCCAGATGCGCGTCGACTACGAACCGTCCCCACGCGTCGACGGCCGCAGCACCTGGAATCTCCGTCGGTTGATCGGATTGTCGATCGACGGCGTCACGTCATTTTCGGTGGCGCCGCTGCGGCTCGCCACCGTGCTCGGCACGGTGCTCGCGGTGATCGCCTTCATGTACGGTTTGCAGATCGTCTATCAGACCTTGGTCTATGGCACCGACGTTCCCGGCTATCCGTCCTTGTTCGTCGGCGTCATGGTGCTCGGCGGCGTACAGCTTATCATGATCGGGGTGGTGGGCGAATATATCGGCAAGATCCTGGAAGAGATCAAAGGCCGGCCGGTTTATTTCGTCGCCGACCACGATCTGAAGCTCGCCGACGGCGTCAAAGCGGCCGAGCACGACGCCCGTACCGCGGCCGAATGAGCGAAGCAAAACTCCGCCGCATCTGGCTCTGCGCCGACGATTACGGTATTTCGCCCGCCGTGAGTGCCGCGATCCGAAATCTCCTGGCCAGTCGCCGCATTAACGCCACTTCGGTGATGGTCGTGAGCCGGAGCTTTTCGCAAAGCGAGGCAAGCGCACTCGCGGCTGCGGCCGCCCGGCACGCCGCGATCGGTTTGCATGTGACTCTGACGGCGCCGTTTGCCCCGTTGAGCGCCGGCTTTTCGCCCACCCGCGACGGCGCTTTCCTGCCGCTGGCGGCGACGGCCGGCCGTGCGCTGGCGCATTGGCTTAAAGCCGAAGATTTGGAGCGCGAGATTTCACGCCAATTCACGGCGTTTTTTGCCGCGTTCGGCCGCGCGCCGGATTTCGTCGACGGCCACCAGCATATCCACGTGTTTCCGCAAATTCGCACTGTGCTGCTGCGGGTGGTCAAAGACGCCGCGCCGCAGGCCTGGCTGCGCCAATGCGGAAGGCCCGCCGCCGCGCATAAAAGGTTTGCCGATCCCAAGGGCTATGTGCTCGATGTGCTCAGCGCCCGCTTGCGCCGGTTGGCCGCGCGCGCGGGCGTGTGGACCAACCCGGCCTTTGCCGGTACTTATTCCTTTGCCCAGGGCGCCGAGTTCGCAAAACTATTTCCGGATTTCCTCGACGGGCTGCCGGACGGCGGCCTCGTCATGTGCCATCCGGGAAAGGTCGACGCCGAATTGCGCCGGCTCGATCCGCTAACGGATCTGCGTGAACGCGAATATGCGTATTTTCTCAACGAGGCTTTTCCACGGCTGCTCGCCGAGCGCGGCATTGCGCTTGCTTAAAATGGGGACCCAGAAGAAAGAAGACCGGTGTGCCGAAGAATGGCTCTTCCAGCTACGATGCCAGGTCTAGAGGATGACGACCTTGGTGCCGACCTTCACGCGGTCATAGAGATCCTCGACGTCCTCGTTGCGCATCCGGATACAGCCCGACGACACGTTGGTGCCGATGGTCCATGGCTCGTTCGAGCCGTGAATGCGATAAAGCGTGGAGCCGAGATAGAGCGCGCGCGCGCCGAGCGGATTGCCGATCCCGCCGGCCATGAAATGCGGAATGCCTGGCTGTCGCGCGATCATTTCAGGCGGCGGCGTCCAGTCCGGCCATTTTTTCATCGCGGTGATGGTCTTCTCGCCCGACCAGGTAAAACCCGGCCGACCGACGCCGATGCCGTAGCGCAACGCCTTGCCGCCGTCCTCGACAAAAAAGAGAAATTTGTCCGGCGTATCGACGACGATCGTGCCCGGCTTTTCGCCGCCGTTATAAGCGACGACTTGGCGCATGAATTTCGGATCGGTCGGATAATTCGCGGCGTCCTGCGGATCGGCCGGCGCGTAGGCCTGCTGCTGCGGCGGAGCGGCGGCTTCGGGCTGCTGCTGCGGCGCTTGAAAGTTAAAGATATGAGACACCGGCACATTGATCGTCGGCCCACCGAAAATGGCCGCGAGGAAACCGCCGCCGCCGGGACCGGACGGCGCCGGAGCGGCGGCATAAGGTTGCGGTGCAGGAGCAGCATAGCTTCGCGGTGCCGGAGCGGTGTCATTCTGCGGAGTTTGGACCACATAATATTGCTGGGGCGCCGGTTGTGGCGGATAGGCAGGCTGACCGTAAGGATAGACAGTGACCGCAAGAGGATCGGCGAAGGCCGAACCGGAAAGCACGCTCAGAATAAGCGCCGTCAGGCAGATGGGCCGCATTGGTTCACTCGTTACGCAAGTTTCACTGCAAGCGACTGACGCGACGATCTAAAAGCGGCGCGCGCGCTCATGCGACGAGTAGGCCCGTAAACCTCGACGTTTTGGTAAATAAATTGCGGCGGCGCTTTATTTGGACATTGTTCATCAAGTTAGAGTTGATTTTGCGTCAACGCGTGCATGTCGTGGTTAACCGAACGTTTGCCGCGCGCCGCGGCGGCGGGCCGTGAACGCGGTATTAAGCGGCGCACCACTACGAATTATGCGTGCACGCGTAATGAGTGACTGCGAACGAGACATGGCCGAGCCGCGCAAGGTTTTCCGGATCGAACGGACCGCCGCCGCGCGGATGGCGCACCGCGGCGGCGACACCGCCGCATCGTCGCACCGCAGCGAGGTCATGCGGGCGTTCAGCGCGCTGCAAGCCTTGATGGCGGCGTCGGCGACATCGCTGCCGACCGGATCGATCGCCGTCGCCGAAACCGCAGACGGCGACGCGGCGCTGCGGGCAGAAAATACGGCGCGCATCATGCAAGAACTTGACGCCGTCACCGCCGGCAGCGCACAGGCGACGCATAAAATTCTCGCCGCCGCCGAGCAAATCGATGAGCTCGCGAACAATTTATCGGCGGCGCTTAAGGGCCGGAGCGAGCAGGATTTGGCTCAGGATATCTCGGATATCGTCGTCCGCATTTTCGAGGCTTGCAATTTCCAGGACTTGACCAGCCAACGCGTCGTCAAGGTGATGAAGACGCTACATGCAAACGAAGCGCCGCCGCGTCATTCTGACGATGCCGCGCCGGACCTGCGCGGCCCGCGGCTTCCGCCCGACAAAGGCCACCTGTCGCAAAGCGAAATCGACGCCTTATTCTGCTGATTTCGCATCATTGCGACGAGCGTAGCGCCGTTATTGCGGGCGCCGGATCAACAGAAAGCAAATAAACGCAACGACGGCGAAGGCGGCGACCAGCGCCAGGCCGGCGGCGTCCGAAACGCGGTCGGCGACATATGTCACCACCACAGGTGCGAGCGCCTGCACGACCAGAAACGGCCCGCCGATCCGCCCGACCAGCCGCCCATAGCCCGAGGCGCCGAATAAAGCGAGCGGCACGGTGCCGCGCGCGATGGTCAAAAGCCCGTTCGCCATGCCGTACATCACCGCGAACATTGCCGCCATGGCGGCTGAGAATGGGAGGAGCGCCAACAGCGCGAAGGCCGCGACCAGAAGGCCGACGGCGAAGCGCGCGATCCACAACGGATGCGTCCGCCGGCCGAAGCCAAGCTCGCCGATGCGCGCCAAAACCTGCGCCGGGCCGAACAGCATCCCGATCGCGACCACGATATTCGGCGCCAATCCGAACCGCTTGAAAATGGCGAGGAGCTGCGCCGACAAAGCCGATGGCACGAACGCATAAGACGCGAAACCGGCGGCGACCAGAACGAAAGCGAGCCCCTGCGCCGGCAGCAAGCTTGCGGGCTTTGGCTCGGGCGCAATCGCGGACGAAGGCCGCGTGGCATGTTCGGCATGCCGGCGCGGCAGCGCGAAAGCGTGCAACGGTGCGGCAACGAAAGCGAGCAACGCGGCATAGACGAGATAGGTGCCGCGCCAGCCGACTACGCCGATCAGAAACTGCGTCGCCGGCCAGCTCACCGTCGAGGCAAAGCCGCCGGCGAGCGTCAGCGTCGTGATCGGCGCCCGCGCGCCGGCGCCGAAGATGCGACCGAGCGTGGCGAAAGCCGGATCGTAGAGCGAGGCCGCCATGGCGACACCGAGCACCATCCACACCGCGAAATAAGCCGGCGCGCTTTCCGCCGCGACGAGGGCGGCAAGCCCCGCGGCGCCAAGCAGCGAGCCGACCGGCATCACCACATGGCCGCCGAGGCGATCGATGGCGCCACCGATGTAACGCGCGCAGAGCCCGCCGACGAACAGGCCTGTGGAAAATCCGCCCATCGTGAACGCGCGCGACCAGCCGTGATCGGCGGCGATCAGCGGCACGGTGAGTACCGGGGGATAAAACAGCGCGCCCCATGACAAAATCTCGGTGACCCCGAGCACACTCACCGCGCGCCAGGGCCCGACAACGAATTCGCGTGGGGAGGGCATTTTTATTCCCCTCCCCCTTGTGGGGAGGGGTTAGGGGTGGGGGTCGGAAGGCGATGCATCAGCGTTTATTGCGCGCAACGCCGTCGCGAGTCACCTCGCGCAGAAGGACGGAGAAGCGAAGCTACTGTCCCGGCGGCGGTTTCATCGGCGGCCGGCCGGCGGCGCGCGCGGTGCCCTCGGGCGCGCAGCGTACATAAACGCCGGTCCCGTAGCGGCCGGCGACCTCCGGATCCATCCATTTCAGCACCATGGTGCGGCCGTCGAACGACACGATCTCGCGGTCCTGCGGCCCGCCGGAATCGCCGGGCGGCCCGATATAATTCGCGCCGCTTTGCGACCCCTTGAGCTGCAATTCCTGCAGTTGCGCGCTATCGGCGAGATACATCATGACGCCGCCATTCGGCCCGCGCGTGATCTCGACCGGTTGGCCGCATTGCTGGCGCGCCGCCGCCGCGGTGCGCGCCAAATCGCCCTCACGGTGAAACGCCCCATAGCCCCAGCGGCCGACGATGTCTTCGGGCTGGTATTTGGATGGAATTGCCGGTTGCGTCATTGGCGGCGGCGCGGCCGCCTCTTGCGGGGCGGGCGTGTTCGTGGTGCAGGACGCCAGCGCCAGCGCGCCGGCTGCCGCGAAGCCGAATGCCAGTCGCCGATACGACGCGCTCATGCAGGGGCCTCCCCGGGGCGGGGTGTCAAACGAAGCTGGGTCCGTTTTACCGCCTCGACCTTTCGACGTTGTTTCAAATTGGACACCCGAAATCGACCCTTGGCAATGATTACGGCCCGGATTTGACAGATAGCGCGCCGGCACCGCGGGCATTGCGTCCGGAACCATGGCGGCTGGAACCGTTGCCGGCGGCGCGTCCGCCAGTTGCTCCCCGCTCTGGCGCAGCGCGCTTCTGCCGCCCCGCCCTGGGACGCGGATCGACGAGCGGCGCCGACTTGTGGATGCTTAAGCTGCGCATGCGCTCCGCATCGCCAAAGAAATCACTGTCGGCGCGATATCCGGCGGCATGGATGCCGGCAATTGCGCAGATGTCGTCCATCTCATTGGCGTCGCCGGTGACGCCGACCGCGGCGACCACCTCGCCGGATTTATCGCGGATCAGTTGCCCGCCGCCTTCGAGAAACAAAGGATAGTCGGCGAGGTTCTCGATTCCCTGCATGAATAAGGGTTTCTCGTTCGCTTTTTGCAGCACGAGCTTTGACGGTCGCCCAAGCGCCAGCGCGCCATAGGCTTTGCCGTAGCAAACCTCAAAGCGCAGCATCGAGGCATTGTCCTGTTTCTGGAACGCCTTCACGCGGCCGCCGGCATCGAGAACGATCGCACTCATCGGCCGGCATTTATGTTTCTTGGCTGCGGCAAATGTCGCCGCGATGATGGTATTGGCCTCGTCCAGACTCAGCGCACGCATTTCCTTTTATGCCCTCCCCGGCCCGACCCACGAGACCATGAGCGCCTAGAATAGACATTCTCGACCCCCACGCCATCGCCCCAGTGCCGCATCATGACCCCCACCCTGCCCCCCTTTGAGCAGGAGGGAACGAAGAGCCGTTCATCTCTTTTTTCCTTTGGGCGCGCGCCTTGACAGTTTTGCGCTGGCACATTATCTCCGCCATGCCTTCTGGCACTCCACTGTTAGGAGTGCTAAGATACTGTAGAATAAATGGTTTTTTTCTAACGCCAAAAGCCGCCAAGTCCTCAGCGAGGTCGCGCGGCGACGAGGGTAATCATGGCAAAAACGAAGTTCCGACCGCTCCATGACCGGGTGGTCGTCAAGCGTATCGACGCCGAAGGGAAATCCAAGGGCGGCATCATCATTCCCGACACCGCCAAGGAGAAGCCGTCGGAAGGCGAAGTCGTCGCCGTCGGTCCCGGCGGCCGCGACGAGAACGGCAAGCTTACTCCGATGGGCGTCAAGTCCGGCGACCGCGTGCTGTTCGGCAAATGGTCGGGCACCGAAGTCAAGCTAGAGGGCGAGGAACTCCTGATCATGAAGGAGTCCGACATTATGGGTGTGATCGCCTAAGCGGAGGACGGACGACGGATGACAGACGACAGAAAAGCAAGCCGGTTCGCCGTTCATCTGTCCTCTGCCGTCCATCGTCCGTTGTCCTACCACTGACAATTGACCTTTAAAGGAACTAAACCATGGCTGCCAAAGAGGTAAGATTTTCCACCGAGGCCCGCGATCGCATGTTGCACGGCGTCGATATTCTCGCCAATGCCGTGAAGGTGACGCTCGGGCCCAAGGGCCGCAACGTCATCCTCGACAAATCGTTCGGCGCTCCCCGCATCACCAAGGACGGCGTCACCGTCGCCAAGGAGATCGAGCTCGACGACAAGTTCGAGAATATGGGCGCGCAGATGGTGCGCGAAGTCGCGCAGAAGACCAATGACCAGGCCGGCGACGGCACCACGACCGCAACCGTGCTCGCCGCCGCGATCGTCAGGGAAGGCGTCAAGTCGGTTGCCGCCGGCATGAACCCGATGGATCTCAAGCGCGGCATCGATATCGCGGTCAAAGCCGTGGTCGAGGACATCAAAAAGCGCTCGAAGAAAGTCGGCTCTTCGGCCGAAGTGGCGCAGGTCGGCACCATTTCGTCGAACGGCGACGTCGAAGTCGGCAAGATGATCGCGCAAGCGATGCAGAAGGTCGGCAACGAGGGCGTCATCACCGTCGAGGAAGCCAAGGCGCTTGATACCGACGTTGAGATCGTCGAGGGCATGCAGTTCGACCGCGGCTATGTCTCGCCCTACTTCATCACCAATGCGGAAAAAATGGTGGCGGAGCTGGAAGACGCTTACGTGCTGTTGCACGAGAAGAAGCTATCGCAGCTTCAGGCCATGCTGCCGCTCCTCGAAGCGGTGGTGCAGTCCGGCAAGCCGCTCCTCATCATCGCCGAGGACATCGAAGGCGAGGCGCTGGCGACGCTGGTGGTCAACAAGCTGCGCGGCGGATTGAAGGTCGCCGCCGTCAAGGCGCCCGGCTTCGGCGATCGTCGCAAGGCCATGCTCGAAGACATCGCCATCCTGACCGGCGGCCAGCTCATCGCCGAAGACCTCGGCATCAAGCTCGAGAGCGTGACGCCGGCGATGCTCGGCCGCGCCAAGAAGATCGTGATCGAAAAGGAGAAGACCACGATCGTCGACGGTGCCGGCAAGAAAAAGGACATTGAAGGCCGCGTTAATCAGATCAAGGCGCAGATCGAGGAGACCACCTCCGACTACGACCGCGAGAAGCTGCAAGAGCGACTCGCCAAGCTCGCCGGCGGCGTCGCCGTAATCCGCGTCGGCGGTGCCACCGAGATCGAGGTCAAGGAGAAAAAGGACCGGGTCGAGGATGCGCTCAACGCTACCCGCGCCGCGGTCGAGGAAGGCATCGTGCCGGGCGGCGGTGTCGCCCTCCTTCGTGCCAAGAAGGCGATCGGCAAGCTGCATAACGACAATGCCGACGTGCAAGCCGGCATCAATATCGTGCTTAAGGCGCTCGAAACGCCGCTCCGCCAGATCGCGGAGAATTCTGGCGTCGAGGGCTCGATCGTGGTCAACAAGATCCTCGAGAGCAAGTCGGAGACCTACGGCTTCGACGCGCAGACCGAAGAGTATGTCGACATGGTCGAGAAGGGTATCATCGACCCGGCCAAGGTGGTGCGCGCGGCGCTGCAGGACGCAGCCTCGGTTGCCGGCTTGCTCGTTACGACCGAAGCCATGGTGGCCGAAGTGCCGAAGGATGCGCCGGCCATGCCGGCAATGCCCGGCGGCGGCGGCGGCATGGGCGGAATGGGCTTTTAAGCCCATTTGCCCGAGGGAATCTTGAATGTTCGAAGTCGGCCAAGGCCGACTTCGAATGGCGGAATGGGCTTTTAGGCCCATTCGCTCGCAAGATAAAAAAATCAAGGGCGCGGAGCCGATCCCGCGCCCTTTTCGTTTCCGTCGCTGTCCATCGGTTCAATTCGTCATCAGCTGATAGCGCAGCGTGGTCGAGCCCGAGAATTCGACGCGGTCGCCGCTGCGTCGCCACTTGGTCGCTTGGGCAAGTTCGGCGAGAAGCGTGGCGTCGCTGGCTTGGCGCTCGGGATCGCATGGCGCTACCGGCGCCGGCAGCGCGCCGGTGTCCGTCTGGTTTGGCACGATGGTGATCGAATCGTCGGTTACCACAGCCTGGGCGCGCAGACTGGTACACCACAGATCGATCGATGCACTGCCGTCGTCTTCGATCTCGAGCATCGGAATGCGCTTGGAACCAGGCATCGGCGCGGCATCGAGCATCAGCTCGCTGCCGAACGGAAACGGCTCGCCGGCACGAGCCGGCCAAGCCGAGCTTGCAAGCATGAACAGAGCGAGCCAGACGGCGGGACGGACCATCTTCATCTCCGGTTACTTTTTTTGATCTATCCGAAAACCGGTGGTCACTTTTCGGAATCATGCCCTAACGAAATGGGGCCGCAAAACAGCGGCCCCAAACGCTTTATATCACGCGTCGCGTGCGACCGTCAGCTGCTCGGCAGCACGGCAATACCCGGGAAGAACAGGTAGCAGGCGATCCCGATCAGCACGAGATAGGCCAACAGCACGAGCGTCCAGCCGAAATTATGGCGGATGACCTCGCCCTCGTTACGCACGAACTCGCTGGTCGAGACGCCGACGCTTGCCGTCTGCGGCGCAATCGGCTTGCCAATCTCGGCGCCGACCGAATTCAGCGTCGGCAACAGCATCAGCGGGAAGCCGAGCAATTGCCCGACCAGCGCCTGGAACTTGCCGAACATGGCGTTGGTCGAGGTGTTCGAGCCGGACAGCGCCACGCCGATGAAGCCCAACAGCGGCGCGACGACGATGAAGTACGGCCCAAGCACGGAGAACGCCTTGGCGAGCGAGCCAGCCATGCCAGAGAAGTTGAAAACATAAGCCAAGCCGAAAATGAAGACGCCGACCAGACAGGCGCCCCACATTTGCGACCACGTCGTGTTCCAGATCTGGGCGAGCTGCGAGCCGTTGATCCGCAGCAGCAGCGCGACGACGATCCACGACGCCAGGATCGCCGAGCCGCCGACGAACGGCGTCCAGTTGAAGATCGCGGCGATTGTGGCACCGGGCGCGATCGAGGAAGCGGCGTTGACCTGAAGATGGAGCTCGACGATGCCGGGCAGCTTCGACCACGGCCCGGTCCAGGCGACGACGATCACAATCAGCACGATGATCGGCAGCCAGCCCTGGAACACTTCACCGGGACTGAGCCCGTGACCCTCGGCTTGCGCTTCCTGCGCCGCCGTCACCGGCACGCCGCCATAACCGAGCGTGCGCGCCGGCTGCCAGAATTTGAGCAGGATGAGCAGGCAGGCGAAGCAAACGATCGAGCCGATGACGTCAGGCAGATAGGGCCCGAGATAGACCGAGGTCGGCAATTGGCCGGCGATGTAACCGAGCGAGCCGACGATGGCGAGCGGCCAGCCACCTTTAAGGCCCTCTTTGCCGCTGACGAGATAAAGCAGGATCCAGGGCGGCAGCAAAGCGAGAATGGCGACGATCTTGCCGACCGAGCCGGCGAGAGCGAGGAGCGGCATGCCGGTCACCGCGGCGAGCGCGATGATCGGGGCGCCGAGCGCGCCGTAGGACACCGGCGCGTTATTGGCAATGGCCGCGACGCGGATAGCGTCGAGGGCCGGAATGCCGAGCGTGATCAGAATCGGGGCGACGAACGCCCAGGGATAACCGAAGCCGACCAGCCCTTCGAGCAACGCGCCGAAGGCCCAGGCGAACAGGATCGTTTGTACCCGCACGTCGCGGGTTCCTTGCTGGATGAGCCACCGCCGCAATTTGTCGAAGGCGCCCGTGGTGACCAGCGTGTTGAACAGCATCACTCCCCAAAACGTGATCCAGTCCACGTTCCATACCCCCGTGGCCGAGCCGTAAACATACGCGCGCACGCCGTCGCCGAACGGCATCTGCCAGACCCAAAGTCCGAGCAGGAAGGTCACGATCGAACCGATCAACACGGCAAGCCACGCCGACATGCGGAGGCCCGCAAGCAGAACCAACAACAGGACGACAGGGATGAGCGCGACCAACCAGGTCAGGAACAGATTTCCTGTAGGGTCGAGAATTTGCGTGAACATTGAGTGATTCCTCCCCAGCAAACGCCGCCACGCCCCCTCTTTTAATTCAACATCGGAGCTGCAGGCGCCAAAGCCGCGCATTTCGCCGTCATCAAGGCGATACTACTGGCGGCCTGCCGCAAATTTAGGCGAAGTTGTGGCGGCTGGCTACCGACAAATCGACGGCTCTACGGCCTATAAGCCGCACTGCCGCTATGGACAGCTTCGTGTTAATGCGGTGCACCGTCGAGACTTTTCGGCCTAACTTCCCGCGGCCTACGTCGTCTGTTCACGAGGGATCTGGCCTGCTCGATGCCGTTTGCTAATGACCGTTGGGTACCGCGCCCAAATTCGCTCAATGTCGGAGGTCTTTCGTGAATCGTCTTGCCGCGACGCTCGCCACGATCTGGCGATTGGCCATTCCCTACTTCCGCTCGGAGGACCGCTGGCCGGGGCGCATTCTGTTGGCCGCGGTGATCGGGATCGAGCTGTCGATCGTCGCCATCACCGTCATCCTAAACCAGTGGTACAATCGATTTTACAATACGCTGCAGGATCACAACTGGACCGCCTTCGTCAGCGCCATCATTTTCTTCTGCGTCCTCGCTGCGATCTATACGGTGCTGGCGGTCTATCAGAATTATCTCAATCTGTGGCTGCAGATCCGCTGGCGGCGCTGGATGACGCAGACCTATCTGCGGCAATGGCTCAACACCGCCAATCATTATCGCATGCAGCTATTGGGCGACGCCGCCGACAACCCGGATCAGCGCATCGCCGACGATCTGCAGATGTTCGTGCAGAACACGCTGTCCATCGGACTCGGCCTTTTGAATTCGTGCGTGACACTCGGTTCGTTCGTCGTGATTCTTTGGACCCTGTCGAATCAGGCGCCGCTGCATCTGTTCGGCGCGTCAGTTACGATTCCCGGTTATCTGGTTTGGGCGGCGCTGTTCTATGCGGTGCTCGGCACCTCGTTCACGCACCTGATCGGCTGGCGGCTTATCCCACTTAACTTTCAGCAGCAACGCTACGAGGCCGATTTCCGCTTCAATCTCGTGCGCACGCGCGAGAATTCCGAGCAGATCGCCGCGCTGCACGGCGAAGCCGCCGAGCGCGAGCGTCACCTCGGTCGTTTCGGGCTCATCATGTCCAATTGGATCGCCATCATGCAGCGGCAGAAGCAGCTCATGTTCTTCACGCAAAGCTATTCGCAGGCTTCGGTGATCTTTCCTTATCTGATGGTGAGCCCGGCCTATTTCTCCGGCGCCATGCAGCTCGGCGGTTTGATGCAGACCGCTTCCGCTTTCAACAGCGTGCAGGGCGCGCTGTCGTATTTCGTCTCGGCGTACCAGTCGATCGCGCAATACCGCGCGGTCGTCACCCGTTTGTCCGGATTCGAAGACGCCATTGTAGCCGGCCGCAATGTCGCGCTCACTCCGCCTGTCATCGAGATGCTGCCGCGCGAGACGCCGAACGTGATTTCGATCGACCACCTGAGCGTTCGCCTCCCGAACGGCGAGCCGCTGGTCAATGCCGAGCACATCGTGCTCGCGCCCGGCGAGCGTGTGCTGGTGACCGGGCGGTCGGGCGCCGGCAAGTCGACGCTGTTTCGCGCCGTCACCGGGATCTGGCCGTTCGGATCGGGCCGCGTGATGGTGCCCAAAGACGCCAGGGTCATGCTGCTGCCACAGCGGCCCTATTTCCCGGTGGCGACGCTCGCCGCGGCGGTGAGCTACCCGACCAGGGCCGGCACGTTTGACGATACGCGCGTTGCCGAGGTGGTCGCCGCGGTCGGACTTCCCGGGTGGAGCGGGCGAATCAACGAGGAAGCGCACTGGAACCGCATGCTGTCGCAAGGCGAGCAGCAGCGGCTTGGGGTTGCCCGCGCGCTGCTGCAAGAGCCCGATTATCTCTTCCTCGACGAAGCGACCGCTTCGCTCGACGAAGCCGCCGAAGCAATGCTGTACCGCCTGTTACAGGATCGGCTCAAAGGCACCACGATCATTTCCATCGGCCACCGTTCGACATTGGGCGCCTTCCATCGCCGGCGCGTCGAGGTCGTGCCGGGAGACGCCGCCTCGCAGGTGCGCAATGTGCCGCTGGTCTCCGCGGCGGAGTGATTCCGTACTCCGCTCATTCGCTTGAAAGCGGGATTCCACTTGCAACATCTGGGTCCCCGCTTTCGCGGCGACGAGCGGAAAAAAAATTCAGAAGCCGGCAAACGAAAAACGGCCGGCAGCATTTCCGCCCCCGGCCGTAATTCTTGGAAATCTTGAGTCGATCGTTACTTTAGGCCGCTGAGGTTGGCTGCGAAGGAGAGCTTCGCGATATAGGCGGCGCCGCACCAGTTGGAGGTGAAGCCGCCAGGGTTCTGCGCCGTCATAGCGCCAGCACCACCGAACGTCGCGGTCTGATCGCTCGTGAACACGTTACACTCCGCCTTGGTCAGGTTGGTGTCGTAGTAGCGCAAATCGAGTGTAAAGGCTTTGTAGGTCCAGCCGAACCCCGCATCCCAGTTCCAGTAGCTAGTATATTTGACGCCGTTCGCGAACTGCCATCCGAGACCAGGGAAGGAAACGCCGGTGCCGTAGAATGAATCGCTGGTGCCGAGCGCCCAGTAGCCGAGGTCGCCGGAAATATAGCCGCCGAGGCCGCTGTTGGCGGGGAACCACGAGCCCGGAGCCGTGAAAGTTAGATTGCCGACCGTGTACCAGCCGTCAGCACCGGTGTTCACGACCGACGGCGAATACCACTCCTGAATGCCCGCGGCCCATTGGTCGTTAATGGTGTAGGTGGCCTTGCCGTAGAATTCAACGAAGCTCGCGTCGGCCTTGGCGACGTTGCCGTTGATCGGCAGAGGTCCCGCCGGGCAAGTCGCGCTGAAGCATTGGCCACCCGGGTAGTAATAATACCAGACGCCGAAATCGAGTGCGAGTTTGTCGAAGGTCGGGCGGAAGCCGCCGTAGAAGTCGATTTCGGCCGCAGCGCGGTTCGGAAAATCGATGCTCTCGCCGGAAATGCCGGCGTACCACTGTGCGCTCGAACTCTGATTGTAGCGAAGTTCGAAACCGGCTTGCGTCGATGGTTTGTGATCGGATTGCGTGACACCGCGGAAATTATAGTCCGTCATCAAAGCTGCGCTGATTGCAACGTCCCACGGCGAAGGCGGCGGCGGTGGTGCCGGCGGGGCTTTGGTTGCCATATCGGCAGCCATCGCAGACGAACCGGCCAACCCGGCTAACAAAACCAACGATAAAGCGACTCTTTTCATAACGTGCCCCTTGCTTCTGTCCCTACCCCTTACTCAGGCGACACCCCTTGTCGACAACCGGTAAAGAGCCCATTCCCTGCAGCGCCAACGTGATTCACAAACTTGCGCAGCTTGAACCTTCGCGAATTCTTTAATTTTGTAGTGGGACAGCCAAGATTAAAACATCAGCAAATGCTGACTATTTATGCTTTTCCGGGATAACTTCACCTTTTCTTACGAACTGTGGCAGGGAGGATACACTTTGACAGCTTTGACCGTGCCAAATCATTCGCCAGCCAATATTTTCGGTGGGTTTGACGGATATCTCGCATATAGGCGACTTCCCATAGCCTGGCAGAGAAGGATTGGGGTCAAGCGGAGCGTGGAATCATGAAGGCAATTGTCGATGGCCAGATCGTTGCCCAAAGCAACGACGTCTTGGAATGCAAAGGATATCAATACTTTCCGCGGACGGCAGTGCGGCTGGATTGGCTCGAAAAGGCGGAAAAGACCGCCGACGACCGGGCCTGTCCGCATGGCGTGCAGTTCTACGATGTCGTCATCGATGGCGCGCGGCATCAACGAGCCGCTTGGTGCTACGAATCCCCGCGCCCGGAAATGCGGAATGTCGGTGGCCGATTCGGCTTCTGGCAGGACGTAAAGGTGGGCTGACGGTCCGCCTAAGCCGCCTGCTTCTTGCGATTGGCCTCGAGCCGCGCGTCGACCAGCGCAACCGTTGCGTCGAGGACGGGGTGGCTCAGTCCTTTCTGTTTGGCGATTAGCTGCACGAGCTTGTCGGCGCGCTCGATATTGGGAGCGCCGTTTTGCAGCGCGCGGGCGGCCGAGGCCGGACGCGTCAGCGACTGCGCGGCGGCGGCGTATTTTTCGAACGGCACGAGGTCGTTGGGTTTGGCGCCGAGTTTGACGCAAAGATCGTTGACGAAATTATACACCGAGCGGGACGTCTCGATGTCGCCGTGCACCGCTTCCTGCGCCGTACGCATGCCGTCCTTGGTGATGCAGCGATAATTGCCGGCGCACAGCATCGCCCATTTGGCAAGCGGCACGAAGATCGAATCGTAGACCTTGAATTTGACCGGCAGCTCGATCTTGCCCTCCGGCGCGTCGAATCGCGCGGCGTCGACGTCTTTCTCGAGCTGGCGGAGGATCGCCGTGCGCTTGTCGTCGTCGAACTTGGCGCATTTGAAGTTGGTCGGAAGCGTAACCAGCAACTCGTTCGCCTTGCCATCCGGCGGGCGAATGGCCTGCGGATCGGGACTGTTCAAGGTGATCGTCGCCGGATCGAACGAATCCCACACCGTCGGATCGGTGTAAGCGGGCTTGAGCGCCTCGTAATCGAGGCCGGGAATCCGTTTCACATAAGGCAGTGGCGGCATGTTCATAATCGACATGCAAGACACGCGCGATTTCGCCACCGCATCGAGCAATTCGCGCACGCCCGTCGAGCGATATTGCGGCTCCTGCATGCACAGGCCGACAAGATCGTATCTCCTCGGGTCGACCCCGCTCGCAGGGCCTGCCGTCACCTTGCCTGGGAGCTTGCGGGATTCCAGCAGCACCGGATCTTTGCGGCCGCGCACCGGCAAACGAACCTTAAACCCCTCGGCGTTGATCAGGTCGGCTTCCGCAGAAAGGCAGACGAGGTGGATCGAATGGCCGCCGAATAGGAGCTTCGAGGCGAGCAGCGATCCATAGGACGCGCCCATCAGCAGGATGTTGTAGGTTGCCGGCATAACGCACCTCCTCAACACAGCGATACGGCCGGGTTGCGCTGGGCGGCTGCAGACGGCCGATCATGAACTCACACCGCAATGCTATTGGCCCCGCAAAGCCTGGGCAATGCGGAGCCAGGAGCCTCGATCGAGCGAAGACCTCTAGCCGCCGCTGCTGCCGCCACCGCCGAATCCGGAACCCATTGGCGGGGTCCATGACGGTGCGGGCGCGGGAGCGGGCGCGGGTTCCGGCGCCGCCATCGGCGCAGGCTTTGATGCTGCTTTCGGCTTCGGCGCCGCAGCCTTGCGCTTCGGTGCAGCCTTTTTTGCCGTTTTCTTCTTCGCGACTTTCGCCTTTGACTTCAGGGTTTTCTTTTTCTTGCTGGCCGGAGCGGCCTTCTTCTTTTTCGCGGATTTCTTCTTCGCTTTTGACTTCTTCGCCATGATCGACCTCCCGATCTTGCTATCGATACCAATCCGTTGCGGCCCCCCAAGAATGCGATCAGGAGAGACCGGCAGTGTCACCCGACGCCGACCTGGCCCCACTCAGCCCGTGGTCGCTGGGCGCATCGCCGCACCCGGCCGATGCTCCCGCAGCGTCGGCGGACAGGACCCTCCGGTAGCCCAATCGATCAACTCGACCGTATGGACGACGGGAAGCTCGGTGCCCGCTGCGATTTGCGTGATGCAGCCGATATTGCCTGCTGCAATCACGTCAGGTCGCAATCTCTCGATAGTCCCGACTTTACGCTGGCGCAACCTCCTTGCGATGTCGGGCTGCAGAATATTGTAGGTGCCGGCCGAGCCGCAGCACAGATGACCATCCGGTACATCCTTCACCGCGAAGCCAAGCCTGGTCAGCAATTGTTTCGGCTGCCGGTCGATACGCTGGCCGTGCTGCAGCGAGCAGGCGGAATGATAAGCGACGATGAGCGCCGGGGCGTTGCGTTGCGGCTGCAACGGCAGGCCGGCGAGATATTCGGAAATATCCTTGGTCAGGCTCGACACCCGGGAGGCGCGGGCGGCGTAGACCGGGTCGCCGCGCAGCATGAACCCATAATCCTTGACCGTAGTGCCGCAGCCCGAAGCCGTGATCACGATGGCGTCGAGACCTTCGACGGCGTTCCAGGCGTCGATATTGGCTCGCGCCTGGGCCAGCGCGTCCGCCTCGCGGCCCATGTGGTGGACCAGCGACCCGCAGCAGCCCGCGCCTGAGGCCAGCACCACCTCGATGCCATGCCGTGTCAGCACGCCGATGGTCGCCGCGTTGATCTCGGGCGCCAACAGATCATTGACGCAGCCAGCCAGCAGCGCGACGCGGCCCCGGCGCGTACCCTTGGCCGGAAACGTCTGTGGCGCGAGCGGCCGGTACGGCCGATGCCAGGGCGCAAGCCGAAGCATCGCGGCAACGCGCCCCAGGCCGATCGCCGTAGCGACAGGCGCAAACGGCTTGCCAAAGCGCACGGCGTGAAGCGCGAGCCAAAAGCGTCGCGGATAGGGCATCAGCGCGGCGAGAATGCCACGCAGGACGCGCTCGCCGAACGGACGGCGGTAGGTTTCCTCGATATGGGCGCGGGCATGGTCGACGAGATGCATGTAATGGACGCCCGACGGGCACGTCGTCATGCAGGCGAGGCAGGAGAGGCAACGATCGATGTGTGTGGTCACCTCCGCCGTCGCCGGGCGGTCGTGCTCAAACATGTCCTTGATGAGGTAGATGCGCCCGCGCGGCGAATCCAGTTCGTTGCCGTCGAGCAGATAGGTCGGACAAGTGGCAGTGCAGAAACCGCAGTGCACGCAGGCGCGCAGAATTTTATTCAATTCCGCGATGTCCGGATCGGCGAGCTGCGCCAGGGTAAAGCTCGTTTGCATGGTTTACACGCCCGCCCACATGCGCCCGGCATTGAGCACGCCCTGCGGATCGAAGCCGGCGCGCACGCGTCTGGTCAACGCAGCAAGCGCCGGCTCTTCCGGCGTGAAGACATCGACCTTGGCGCGCACCGCGGCCGGCGCGCGGATCAGCGTGGCGTGACCGCCGGCCGCCGCAACGGTCGAGCGAACGCGCGGCGCGCCCGCATCGTCGCTCGCCGGCAATGCCGCCCAGACGAGCCCGCCGGCCCAATCGTAAAGCAGTTCCGCATCGCATTCGGCGGCAAGCCTGCGGCCGACTTCGCTGCCGCGGCTCGGCGCCGTCGAGATACGCCAAATATCGCGCTCGCCAGCGGGGCCGTTCGCCGCAAACGGTGTGACATCGCGCACCGCCCGCCAGAACAGCCGCGATGCGGCCTCGCCGAGCAAGCCGCCCGAGCCGAATGAGTCAAGCAGGCTTTCAAGCACAGTTTTGCGCTGTGCCACTGACGGCGCCACGCCCTCGAGACGGAATGCAGTCACCGCCGCTTGGGCGGACCCAGTTTCGGAAATCCGCGCGGCGACGGCAGCCGGCAAATGCGCCGCTCCCGAAATATCCGCGAACGAGCCCATAGCCGCCGTCATGATTTTTCGTGCGGTTTCATCGTCTCGACCAAGCACGAAGATCGTTTGCTCAGTTTCGGCTTTAGGCAGAGTCTTGATGGTCACGTCGGTCATGGCCGCGAACGTACCCCACGAGCCGGCGAGGAGCTTGCACAGGTCATAGCCGGTGACGTTCTTGACCACACGACCGCCGGCCTTGAACGTCTCGCCGCGGCCGGATACCGCAGTGACGCCCAGAAAATGATCGCGCGCGGCGCCGGCCTTGATGCGGCGCGGTCCGGACAGATTGGCCGCGAGTGCGCCGCCGATTGTGCCGCCGTCGGTTTTGCTGCCCAAAAGCACCGCATAATCCATCGGCTCGAAAGCCAGTTGCTGGTTGCGAGACGACACCAGCGCTTCGATTTCGGCAAGCGGCGTGCCGGCCTTCGCGGAGAGCACGAGTTCCTCCGGCTCATAGAGCGTGACGCCGGAAAGTCCGGAAAGATCGAGCGTTGCATCCCATTGCGCGGAACGGCCGATGGCGCGCTTGGTGCCGTGGCCGACAACTTCGAACGTCTTGCCGTCGGCGAGCGCCCATTGGATCGCGGCTTCGACCTCTTTGGCGTCGCGGGGTTTCAGATTGTCGGCCATCGCGGCTCGCCTATTCGGCCGCGTGAGCGGCCCGCGCAGAACGGGCAAAGACCGGCATGATCTCCCCCGCGAAGCGGCGCAACTGCGCATTGCCGCCGGAAACGGTCAGTAAGACGTAATCGACACCGCCGTCCTGCAACGCTTCGAGCATGGCGCAAATTTCGTCGGGCGTACCGAACAGCGCATTCTCCTCCGTGCCGCCGGTCTTGTCGGCATAAGCGAGCACGTGCGAGCCGGTTTTGCCGTCGGGCGACCGCGACACATCCACAGTGCGCTTGGTATAGGCGGCCTGGCGAATGAGGGCGGCCTGTTTGTCGGCTTCGTCCTTGGCGACATAAAGCTGGCGCGCCACCGCGATCTGTTGCGGATCGAAAGAGAGGCCGCAGAGCTTCCGCTCGGCTTTGTAGATGCCGATGCGCGCGGCGATTTGCTGGGTGCTGGCATATTGATCGAGGATCAAATTGAAGCCGCGTGCCGCGGCGTGGCGGATCGAGTTTTCGCTGCCGGCGGCCACCCACAACGGCGGATGCGGCTTCTGCGCCGGCGGCGGCTCGACGACGATGTCCTCGAAATGCCAGAACCGGCCGCGGTGCGAAAAGCGTTGTCGCTCCGTAAAGGCGCGGGTGATGACCTCGATGGCTTCCTCGAATCGCGCCTCGGCTTCGTCCGGCGCGATCGCAAAGCCCTTGAACTCGCTGTGCCGATAGCCCTTGCCGATGCCAAAATCAAACCGGCCGCCGGAGATCAAATCGAGCGTCGCCGCCTGCTCGGCGAGCAGCACCGGGTTGTGCCAGGGCAGCACCATCACCGCCGAGCCGAGCCGCAGCGTCTTCGTTCGCATCGCCAGCGCCATCAACAGCATCAGCGTCGCGGAGACCTGGTTCCAGCCGGTGAAGTGATGTTCGACCAAAAAACTCGACTTGAAACCCAGCGCCTCGGCTTCGCAATTGAAATCCAGATAATCGCGAAAGCCCTGCCCGGTTTCCGGACCGAGATCGCGGCTGTCGGCTTGTGCTGAACAGAACAGACCGAATTTCATGATGGCCGCTTTTGGCCTGATTTTCAGGCGAACGCATTTGACGCATTGAACTTACGCAACAATGCGAACGCGCGCGAGCTTCTCGGCGCGACAGTTCAAACTGGCCGCGACGCCGTTCACGCTGCCCGCGGCTTGACCTCGTGGTCAATTCGCCGCCCGGAGGCCTGGCGTGTCGTCTCCAGATCGTACCGCGCCTGAAGATTGATCCAGGATTGCGCGTCGGTGCCAAAATAGCGCGCCAGCCGCAGCGCGGTGTCGGCGGTGATCGCACGCTTGCCGGCCAAAATGCCGGCCACGCGATTGAGCGGAACGCTGATGTCTTTCGCCAGACGATACGCGGTTAACTTCATCGGCTTGAGAAACTCCGTCCGCAGCACATCGCCCGGAGGATACGGCCGCATTGATCCCCGGCGCTTGTCGATCACCTCGGCAAGATCGACCCTGCCTGCTTCGAGATCGTCACGACGAATGCTCATTTTTCCTCTCTATGATAGTCGCAGAACTCCACGTCATAGGCCACTGCTTCGCGGCTGACCCGCCCTAAAGCGCTCAAAACCGCGGAATATCGGGAAACGCCACTTTGCCGGCATGCACATGCATGCGGCCGAGCTCGGCGCAGCGATGCAGCGTCGGAAATACCTTGCCGGGATTGAGCAGACTCTTGTCGTCGAAGGCGCATTTGAGCCGCTGTTGCTGATTGAGGTCGATTTCCGAAAACATCACCGGCATCAGGTCGCGCTTTTCCACGCCGACGCCGTGCTCGCCGGTAAGGACGCCGCCGACCTCGACGCATAGGCGGAGAATATCGGCGCCGAATTGTTCGGCGCGCTCCAGTTCGCCGGGTTTGTTGGCGTCATAGAGGATCAGGGGATGCAGATTGCCGTCGCCGGCATGAAACACGTTGGCGACGCGCAGCCCGTATTTTGCCGACATCTCCTTCATGCGCTGCAGCACCAGTGGCAGTTTTGCCCGCGGGATGGTGCCGTCCATGCAGAAATAATCCGGCGAGATGCGGCCGACCGCGGGGAAAGCCGCCTTGCGGCCGGCCCAGAACAGAAGCCGCTCGTCCTCGGAATTGGACACGCGGCAGGTCACCGCGCGGCATTGGCGGGCGATATCCTGAACCCGTTCGAGGAGATAATCGACTTCGTCGCGCGGGCCGTCGAGCTCGACAATCAACAGCGCTTCGACGTCGAGCGGATAGCCGGCATGGACGAATTCTTCCGTTGCGGCAATGGCCGGGCGGTCCATCATTTCCATGCCGCCGGGAATGATGCCCGCGCCGATGATTTTTGCCACGCATTCGCCGCCGTCCTCGGAAGCGGCAAAGCCGATCAGCGCCGCGCGGGCGACTTGCGGCTTTTTCAGCAGGCGCACCGTCACTTCGGTGACGACGCCAAGAAGTCCCTCCGAGCCGTTGACGATGCCGAGAAGGTCGTAGCCGCCGGCATCGAGATGCTTGCCGCCGAGCCGCACGATCTCCCCCGTCATCAGCACCAGCTCGCAGCCCAGCACATTATTGGCGGTCATGCCGTATTTGAGACAATGCACGCCGCCGGAATTCTCCGCGACATTGCCGCCGATGGTGCAGGCGATCTGCGACGACGGATCGGGCGCATAATAGAAACCGGCCTCGGCGACCGCCTGCGACACCGCGAGATTGGTGACGCCCGGCTCGACCACCGCGACGCGGTTGTCGAAATCGATCTCGCGGATGCGGTTGAATTTGGCGAGACCGAGCAGCACGCCGTCGCCGAGCGGCAGCGCGCCGCCGGACAGCGACGTTCCAGCGCCGCGCGGCACGACCTTGATGGCTTCGCGATGGCAAAGCCCAAGCACCGCCGCGACCTGCGCAGTGGTTTCCGGTAACACCACGACCATCGGAAGCTGGCGATAGGCAGTCAGCCCGTCGCTCTCAAAGGGCCGCATCTCCTCTTCGGAAGCGATGACGCCCTCGCCCGGCACGATGCGCTTGAGCGCCGCCACGATCTCGGCACGACGCGCGAGCACGGCATCGTCGAACAGCGGCATCAATAGCGGCACTGGATCCTCCCGGTGTCCTCGGCGTTTTGGTCGGTATTATAGCCGAGAAAACGCCAGTCTTACGCGTCTTAAGTGAACCGGCTTTGGCGCCGCAACGTCGCCGATGGCGGTTGACACGCCGCACCGGCCTCGCTTGAACGGCGCCTCGGGCGATTGCAGCCGGCACCAATGCCGCAAAGGGACGCGGATGATAAAAGCAAGCATGCTGGCGGCGTTGATCGCCGCCGCGACCGGTGCAGCCATCCCGCCGGCCTCGGCGCAGGATGCGGACCACGGCAAGCAGGTGTTCAATTTGTGCCTGCCGTGCCACTCCATCGGACCCGGCGCGACGAACAAGGTCGGCCCCGAGCTCAACGGCCTCGATGGACGGCACTGCGGCACCGCGCCGGATTTCGATTATTCGGACGCCAATAAAAATTCGGGAATTGTCTGGAACGAAGCGACGTTCACGCAATATATCGGAAATCCCAGCGCCATGGTGCCGGGCACCAAGATGCCGTTTGCCGGCATCAAGGATGCGCAGAAGATCAAAGACCTATGGGCCTATATCAGCCAGTTCGACGCCAGCGGCAATAACGAAAAGTAGACCGAAAAAGTCGGCGCCCGCGCTTGATCTGGCTCAAGGAGCGCCGGCCTCGAATATGAGATAGAATGACCGAATACGAGGGAAATATCGCCATGATCAAAGACATTGTCGTCAATCTCAGCGTCGGCACGGATGGCGGACCCGCAGGCGATTATGCGGTGTCCGTCGCCAGCGCATTCGACGCGCACCTGACCGGCGTGGCCTTTATCTTCGATCCGATCGTTCCGGTATCGGGCGTGGGTTACATTCCGGCCGAGGTGATCAAGTCGCAACAAGCCGATAACGAGGCCGCCGCCAAGGCCGCGATCGACCGCTTCGCCGCGGCCACCAATCGCGCCGGGCTTTCCGCGGAGCCGGTGTCGCTGACGGCCAGTTTGGCCGGCGCCGGCGATCAGTTCGGCCGCATCGCGCGGCGTTTCGACCTCGCCATTGTCGGGCAGGGCGAACCCGAAACCGGCACGGTGGAAGAGATCATCGCCGAGACCACTTTGTTCGAATCCGGGCGGCCCATGATCATGGTGCCCTATATCCAGAAAGCGCCGCTCAAGCTCGACAATGTCATGGTGTGCTGGGACGGCAGCCGTCAGGCGGCGCGCGCCATCGCCGATGCCATGCCGCTCCTTGCGAAATCCAGCCACGTCGAAATCGTCATCATCACCAACGAACGCGGCAAACAGGACGAGATCGAAGGCGCCGATATGGGTCAGCATCTGGCCCGGCATGGCCTCAAGGTCGACGTCCACCGCATCAGCGGCGGCAACATCGACGTCGCCGATGCGCTGCTCTCGCATGCCGCCGACGCAGGCACCGATTTCATCGTCATGGGCGGCTACGGCCATTCGCGCTTGCGCGAATTCGTGCTTGGCGGCGTAACGCACTCGATATTCCGGTCGATGACAGTGCCGGCGCTGCTGTCGCACTGACAGATCGGTAGGCAGGGGTTCGGTAAACAGAATGACCATTTTCACCGCACATTTCTGACTACTGACTACTGACTACTGTCTGCACCACCAGGCCGCGGGCGCGGGCGTCGGCGACGCCGAGCGCGCGTAACGCAATCAGCGTCAGCGATTGCACCAATTCGCGCTCGCTGTCCGTGGCCTCCTGCGCGAGTGGTCCAACGAGCGGCTCGATGAGGAGGCCGACCAGTGCCCTCCCCGCCAGCGCTGCATTCAGCGCCGGCAGGTGCCCGCCGGCCGCGGCGGCGGCGATGCGCGCCGAAAATTCCGTCGCCAGCGCTTTGCGAAAACCGAGACGCGCCGTGTCCAGTTCCGCATCGACCGGTTCCGCAGTCGCCGCAAAACTCAGCCGCCGGTTTCGCAGCGCGCGCGTGGCGAATGTCATGATCGCCGCCGACAGCGCCGACAGCGGACCCGGCGCGACATCGGCGGCTCGGCGCAATGCGCCCATTTCGCGGTCGGCGATTTCCGCCAGCAATGCTGCGACCAGATCGGTCTTGCCGGGGAAATAGCGATAGACCGTTCCAGCCGCGATGCCGGCGCGTTGCGCGACCGGGACGATCTGAACGGCCGCCATGCCGCCTTCGCTCGCCACCTGCCTCGCGGCCTCGATGATGGCGGCACGCCGCGCAGCAAGTCGGCGCTCGACGTTCGCAGTGCGGCGATAAGGCATATGAGTTTGAGAAAATGGAATCGCGTCGCTGAATAACTGAACCATGATTCAGGCCACTGGGCAATGCGATGCTATTCCGTCGCAGCGGGGGATTTGCGCTTTGGCGCCGCCCTGTCCTCTGGCATAGGAGGCTGCACCTGTTCCGGGGGAAACCCACCATGAAGAAGTTTGTCGCTGCAGCGGCCGTCGCCGCCGGTCTCATGCTTGGCGTTACAGCGCCTGCATCCGCCGATGATTACCCTACTCGGCCGATCGACCTGATCGTCCCTCTTGCGCCCGGCGGCTCGACCGACGTGCTCGGCCGCATCATCGCGCAGGCGATATCGGCGAGGCTCGGCCAGCCCGTGATTGTCGAGAACGTTGCCGGCGCGGCGGGCACCATCGGCGTCACCCGCGCCGAGCGCGCGACGCCGGACGGTTACACGCTGCTTTGGGGCATGTGGGGCACGAACATGGCGAACGGCGCCATCTATGACCTCGGCTTCGACCTCCTCAACGACTTCGAGCCGATCGCGCTGGTCGCGACGCAGCCGTTTTTTATCGATGCGCGCAAGACCCTGCCGGCGAACAATCTGAAAGAACTGGTTGAGTGGCTGAAAGCCAACGCCGGCAAGGCGACGATGGGCACCTCCGGCGTTGGCTCGCCGAGCCACGTCGCCGGCGTATTGATGGAGCAATTGGTCGGCGTGAAGTGGCAGATGGTGCCCTATCGCAGCGCCGGCCTCGCCACCAACGATCTCCTCGCCGGCATCACCGATCTGCAACTCGACACGCCCGCGGTATCGCTGCCGCATGTGCAGTCCGGGGCGCTGAAAGCCTACGCGGTCACCGCTAAGGATCGCATCGCCGTGGCGCCCGACATTCCGACCGCCGACGAGGCGGGGCTGCCGGGATTCGAATTCTCGTTCTGGCACGCAATGTGGGCGCCCAAGGGCACGCCGGCGCCGATTATCAGGAAGGTCAGCGCGGCGGTGATGGCGTCGCTCGCCGATCCGGCCACCCGCAAGCGCCTCACCGATCTGGCGCAGACGATCTACCCGCCGGATCAGGAGACGCCCGAGGCGCTGCGCGCCTTCCAGAAGGCCGAGATTGATAAGTGGTACCCGATCATCAAGGCCGCCGGCATCAAAGCGCAGTGAAGAATCACGGCTGCTTGCTTGGCGTTGCGGCCGGCGCTGAGTTTGCTGGTTGGCTTTGCTGATTCTGCTGCTCTCCCGCAGGCTGCTGCCCCTGCTTGCGTTGCTCTTCCTGCAGGCGTTCTTCCTTCGCTCTTTTGGCCGCCGCGTGGTGGCCGATGACGCAGCCGGCCGCGGCGCCCAGTAATCCGTGATGCGCGGCGTGGCCGGCGATCCCGCCGACGACCGCGCCTTTGATGCAGCCCTTGGCGTCGGCCGGTGCGGACATTGACGCGATCAAGAGCGTCAGTGCCAATGCCGGTAAGAGATAACGCAGCAACGATTTCATGTTCGGTGACCTCCGATGGGACGTAACTGTCTAGCCGCCTTTTTCCGCCATCGCCTTGGCACGGATCTTGGCAAGCGTGGTCGTCGGCGTGATGGCGTCGCCATCGATGGCCAAGCGCACGATGGCGGGCTTGCCGGAGGCTATCGCTTGCTTGAACGCCGCCGGAAAATCCTCGGTGCGCTCGACCGACGCGCCGAAGCCGCCGAAGGCGCGCGCATAAGCGGGAAAATCCGGATTGCGCAATTCGGTCGCCGAAATGCGGCCCGGATATTCGCGCTCCTGGTGCATGCGGATGGTGCCGTACATGCCGTTGTCGACGATGATGATGGTGAAAGGCAGATTGTATTGAACGGCGGTCGCGAATTCCTGGCCGTTCATCAGAAAATCGCCGTCGCCCGCAAGGCAAACGACCGGCCGGTCGGGATAAAGCCGCTTCATCGCCACCGCGGCAGGCACGCCATAGCCCATCGAGCCCGACGCCGGCGCGACATGCGAGGCGAAGCGGCGGAAGCGGAAGAAGCGATAAATCCACGCCGCATAGTTTCCGGCGCCGTTGCACAGGATCGCGTCGCCCGGCAGATTCTCACGGAGCCACACCATCACCGCGCCGAAATTGACGCCGCCCGGCTGCACGGTGGGTTTGTCGGTCCATTGCAGATAGTCGGCATGGGCGCCCTCGGCGTCGCCGGTGGCCGCACGCGGGAATTTCAATTGCTCGAGCGCCGCGGTAAAGGCGGCCGGCGTGGCGTTGATCGCCAGATGCGGGCTGTAAACGCGGCCCAGCTCTTCGGCGCCCGGATGGATATGCACGAAAGTCGTCTGCGGACGGGGAATGTCGAACAGCGTATAGCCCTGTGACGGTAGTTCGCCCAAACGGCCGCCGACCATGATGACAAGGTCGGAGTTTTTGATGCGTTCGAGGAGCTTCGGATTTGGTCCGATGCCGAGATCGCCCGCGTAACAGGGATGGGTCTGATCGAACACCGATCCGCGGCGGAACGTGGTGGCGACCGGCAGCGAATGCTTTTGCGCGAAGCGGCCGAGGCGGTCGGAGGCAGCCTGCGACCAGCGGCTGCCGCCAAGGAGGATGATCGGACTGCGCGCGGCGCCCAGCATTTCGGCAAACTTTGCCATCTCGGCCGGCCCCGGCGAGGTCTCGATCGGGGCGTAGGGCGGCGCATCGGCGACGGCAACGCGCTCGACCAGCATGTCCTCGGGGATCGCGATGACGACCGGCCCCGGCCGTCCATTCGCCGCCGTGTAAAACGCGCGCGACACAAGCTCCGGCACGCGTGCCGGATCGTCGATCTCGGTCGTCCATTTGGTCATCGCGCCGAATACGGCGCGATAATCGACCTCCTGGAAGGCCTCGCGCTCGCGCGTGTCGCGGGCGACCTGGCCGACGAACATGACGAGCGGGCTCGAATCCTGCCGCGCGATGTGGATGCCGTGGGCGGCATTGGTGGCGCCTGGGCCGCGGGTGACGAAGCACACGCCGGGGCGGCCCGTCACTTTGCCGACGGCCTCCGCCATCATCGCGGCGCCGGCCTCCTGCCGGCAGACGGTGACCGTGAGGTCGCTGTCATGGAACGCATCCAGCACCGCGAGATAGCTCTCGCCGGGAACGCAAAAGACGTGCTGCACGCCATGGATGCGCAATTGATCGACGAGAACCTCGGCGGCGCTACGCATATTGTCCTTGCCGCGCATCGGCGTCTCCTTCCAGCCCGTTCCAATCCCTGTTCGTCCCTGCCCCATTCGGACGAATTGGTACGGGTCATGCATTTCTATGACGGTTCAATAGCGCAAATTGCGCATGACCGAAACTTGCAGGGGAGCGGCGCTTGTCCTGATTGACTAAGCGGGGCCGATGGCGACATAAGCTGCACCACCGCACCGGATCGACCATCGACCACAAGGGACCGACCATGGCGAGCACTGCCACTACCGCGACAACCGGCGGCCACGGGCCGGAAGCGACGCGGCGCGATTTCCTGTTCATCGCCACCGCCACGGTCGGCGCCGTCGGCGCGGCAGCGACGCTGGTGCCGTTGGTCGACCAGATGAATCCCGATGCCTCGACGCTCGCCGCGGGCGGCCCGGTCGATCTCGACGTCAGCAAGATCGAGGAAGGCGCGCAGGTGATGATCCACTGGCGGCAGCGGCCGATCTTCGTCTTCCATCGCTCGAAGCAGACGCTCGATGCGATGCAAAGCCAGCAAATGATTTCGTTGCTTTCGGACCCAAACTCCGAGGAGGCCCAGCAGCCGCCCTACGCCGCCAACTGGCACCGCTCCATCAAGCCGGAATACGGCATCCTCGTGGGCATCTGCACGCATCTCGGCTGCATCCCGTTGTTCTATCCGACGCCGAGCGCGACGACCCCGGTGTCGAATTGGCCGGGCGGCTATTTCTGCCCTTGCCACGGCTCGAAATACGATCCGGCCGGGCGCGTGTTCTCCGGCGTACCGGCGCCATACAATCTGCCGGTGCCGCCCTACCGCTTCGTCAATGCCACGACCTTGCGGGTGGGCGAGAACGACGCCAGCGCCACCGCCTGGAATTTCAATTCGATCCGCCAGCTCTGAGCGGCGCGGCGGCGGCGTGCTTTCGCGGCCCGCCTCGCCGATAATGCCGCATGGCGTTCCGGCCGAAGTCCTTCGACGTTCGCGCTTTCGCGGTGGCGACCGCAGGCTTTGCCGCCTTCGTCAATCTCTATTCGCCGCAAGCGCTGTTGCCGGTACTGGCCCGCGAATTTCACGCCGGCGCCGGCGAAATCTCTTCCCTGATGACCGCCAGTACCGCCGCGATCGCGCTGACTGCGCCGTTTACCGGCGTATTGGCCGATATCGTCGGCCGCAAGCGCCTGATCACGGCCGCCATGTTCGCCATCACGGTGCCGACCGTGGTCATGACTTACGCGGCGACCGTACCGGAGATGATATTCTGGCGCTTCGTCCAAGGACTGCTGGTGCCGCCGATCTTTACCGTCGCGGTCGCCTATATCGGCGACGAATGGCCGGCCGCCGAGGTCGCGCGCGTCGCCGGCCTCTATATGGTGGGAGCGAGCGTCGGCGGATTTTCCGGGCAATTCATCCCGGGCATTCTGACCGATGCGATCGGCTGGCGCGGCGCCTTCGATGTGGTCGCGCTCTTGACACTTGCCGCGGCGGCCACAGTCGCACTGACGCTCACGCGCGAGCGGCACTTCGTGGCCTCAGGCGGCCTTGCCGGCTCGGCCCGGCACATGATCCGGCATCTGCGCGATCCGCGGCTGATCGCAACCTATGCCATCGGCTTCGGCGTACTGTTCAACTTCATCGCCACCTTCACCTATGTGGGCTTCCATCTTGCGGCGCCGCCCTACTTGTTTTCGCCGACGCTGCTCGGCGGCTTGTTCGTTACCTATCTCGCCTCGAGCGTCGTGGTGCCATGGGTCGGACGCGGCATCGCGCTGTTTGGACGCCGCCGTTTCGTGCTCGGTATCATCGCCGCATGGGTGGTCGGCGCGCTGTTGATGCTGACGCCGCCCGTTACGCTCATCCTTGCCGGCCTGACGCTGTGCGCCGTCTGCGGCATGTTGTGCCAGACGGTCGCAACCGGCTATGTCACGATGACGGCCAAGGAAGGCCGCTCCTCCGCAGTCGGGCTTTATGCGTCAATCTATTATATCGGCGGCAGCGCGGGCGCGTTTCTCACCGGCCTCGCCTGGGCGGCGGCCGGGTGGCCGGGCTGCGTCGCAACGATTGTCGTCATGCAGGCGATCATCGCGGTCATCGTCGCGGTTGCTTGGGACTGATCCTGCGAAACACAAAAAATCGCATGAAGGGGGAACCTGTGTTGTCAGAGAGCCAATTCAAATTTCTGCGGTCGATTGATACACCGACCGTATGCAATCTCATCGAGATCGTGGCGCCGGAACGGCGCGGCGCCGGCTATACCGCCGTCCACCTGCATTGCCCGTTTCCCGATCTGCCGCCGATGGTCGGCTTCGCCAAGACCGTCAGCATCCGCGCGCGCGATAAGGTTTCGGGGCCGAGCTACATGCAAAAGCGCATGGATTATCTCGACTATGTCGCGGCTGAGCCGCGCCCGAGCGTCGTCGTCATCGAAGACAAGGACGAGCCGCCCGGCTATGGCGCGTTCTGGGGCGAGGTGCAGACCAACGTGCACAAGGCGCTGGGCTGCCTCGGCACTGTCACCAACGGCTCGATCCGCGACATCGCGCAGGTCGCCGAGGGTTTTCAGATGCTCGCCGGCTCGATTGCGCCCTCGCACGCCTATGTGCGGGTCGAGGACTTCGGGGCCCCGGTTCGCGTACACGGCATGGACGTGAAAAGCGGCGACCTCATCCATGCCGACCGCCACGGCGCCGTCGTCGTGCCGGTCGACAAGATCGACGCAATGGCGGCGGCACTTGACGGGCTGATGAAGCAGGAAGCGAAGATCATTGCGGCTGCGAAATCGGGCCAGGGCGTGGAGGCGATCAAGGCGGCATTCAAAAGTTAGCGTAATCGATCGACAAATGTAATATTCTCTTGATATTCGATGTGGTCCTTGGCGCAGGCGAAGCCATGCGGCGACGGGAATTCATCACATTTCTTGGTGGCGCTGCCGCACTGTGGCCATGCGCAGCGCGCGCGCAGCAAGGCGCAAAAGCATTCCTACGATTGGCGTGCTCTGACACGCCGGCAGCGCCGAGGAGGAAGACGTTTATCTGAGTGTTCTACTGAAAGCGTTCAATGATTTCGGATATGTCGAGGGCAAAAACATTCATCTTGACCATCGCTTTCCCGCCGAAAATCCGGATCGCTTCCGGATACTGGCGCGAGAATTGGTCGATGCCAAACCCAACATAATCATCGCTGCAACCGTGCTTGGTGCGATCGAGCTTTGCGAAATTCCGCTTTCGAGACATCGCCGACAGTCGCGATTGTCAACCATGGGCCAGCTGCGCGTACCATGACGGACATTCGCCGCAGCGAAGCCCGGCAAAGGCGTAGAGGCGATTAAGGCCGCGTTTCGCGACAAAAAAACGCTTCGAGGGCAGGAGCTTTCGTATGAGCGACTTCGACCTAAGCGGCCGCGTCGCGATCGTGACCGGCGGCAATGGCGGGCTCGGGCTGGGAATGGCGCGCGGTCTTGCCAAGGCCGGCGCGGCGATTGCGATTGCGGCGCGCCGCGAAGACAAGGCCAAGGCGGCAGTCGCGGAATTGCGCGGTCATGGCGTGCGCAGCCGGTTCTATCCGCTGCAAGTGTCGTCCGCCGCGTCGTGCCGAGAGATGGTCGAGCACGTCGTCAGCGATTTCGGCCGCTGCGACATTCTCATCAACAATGCCGGCACGACCGTCCGCAAAAGGCCCGAACAGATTTCCGAAGGCGAATGGCGCGAGGTGCTCGATACCAATCTCGGCGGCGCGCTGTTCTGCGTGCAAGCCGTTTATCCGCATATGAGAGCCGCCGCCCGGGGCAAGATCGTCAATATCGGATCGATGTATTCGATCTTCGGCGCGCCGGTGGTCGCGCCTTACGCGGCAAGCAAGGGCGGTCTGGTCCAGCTGACGCGTTCGCTCGCCTGCGCCTGGGCCGCCGACAATATCCAGGTCAACGCCATCCTGCCCGGCTGGATCAACACCGACCTCACGCGCCGGGCGCGCGAGCAGATCGCCGGACTGCACGACAGCGTGCTGGCGCGAACGCCCGCAGGCCGCTGGGGCGAGCCAGACGATCTGGCCGGCGCCGCGGTGTTCCTGTGCAGCGCGGCGTCGGATTTTGTCACCGGCGTGGCGCTGCCGGTCGACGGCGGATTCTCGGTGCGGGGCTAGTAAAGGGCGGCCAAGAGATTTCTTTGAAAGATGATCTGGCCATCCTCTTTGCGGCCGATCGCGCTCCAGCCGTCGGCGCGCTAAAGCGTAATGCATTTAGTTTGGTGCATATCCTGAGTTTTTGAAGTAGTTGGCGCATTCGGTTTTGGTGAAGGCGCCGAGAAGCTCGCCGATGGCGGCGCAGACGGTTTCGACCGTTCGCGCGGCGGCTTTACGGAGCAGATGTGTTCGCCAAGCTCAAGCAGAGTATTTCGGCAGCAGGAACAGCTTGGCACCGGCTGAGCGAATGAGTTGGCGTATGATCTTGCCCCGGTGGCTGCCGAGATTGTCCATGATGACGATGTCGCCGAGCCGTAGGGTAGGCAGCAGAACCTTCTCGACATAGGTGGCGAAGCTTTCGCCGTCGATCGGGCCTTCGAGCAGCCAGGGCGCGGTGATCCGGTCGTGCCGCAGCGCGGCCAGGAACGTCATTGTCTTCCAGCGCCCGTCCGGGACCTTGCCGATCAGGCGGCTGCCCCGCGGTGCCCAGCCACGCAGCGATGCCATGTTGGTCCTGGTCCAGGTCTCGTCGATGAAGACCAAGCGGGCAGGATCAACGCGGTCCTGGTACTTGATCCATTGCGCCCGCCGGCGGGCGACGTCAGGACGGTCGCGTTCGCCAGCCACCACGCTTTTTTTGAAGCTCAGCTTCTCGTCGTGGACAAAGCTCCAGACCGAGCGGTAGTCAACCTTCAGACCGCGCGCGGCGAGTTCGCCCACCAGCCCGAGCAGTGTGAAGTCCTTCTCCTTGATCCGCGCCAGCAGCCATGTGCGGTGCTCGCCCGCTATCGCGCGGGGCTTGTAGCCGCCGATCTTGCTCGGCGCCACGCTGCCGGTGTTGCGCAAACGCTCCACCCACCGGATCGCCGTGCTGACGCCGACGCCAAACTGCGCCGCTGCCCGATGACACGAAAGGCCACCGCTCTCAACCGCTGCCACAACTCGTTCGCGAAGATCAATGGAATAGGCTCGACCCATCGGATGCTGGCCTCCAGCCCAGCCAGCATCTTGAATCAGAAACCAACTGATTTGGGAATCCTGAAATCAATTCAGGGTAATGTCATGCCGCTTTAGAATCGCTCGGCGCGAGTCCCCGGCTCAGTCGTCAGCACCGCCATCAGCGCTCGGATGCCAATGCGGCCGATAGCCGGCCGACAGCACCGCAAGGATGGCCGGCGGCGTCAGCACGTCGACCGCGATGCGGCGCGGCCGCGGCCTGCGCGCATCGTAGCCGTGCGGCGTCCAGTGGATGAGCGCATCGCCGCGGACCGCGAAGGCGCCCTCCTCCATCGCGACGAAGGCGCCGTCGGGCAAGACGTCGATTTCGCGCCGGTGCAGGCGTTTGGCGCGGCCGTTGAGGCGTTCGCGGTGCAGCTGTTCGTCCATCGCGCCGGCTTTCGGCGGCACGCGCAGCCGATACGCCTCTTGCCATCGCGCGGCAAAGCCCAACGCCTCGTGGCGCCGGCACTCGAAGCAGGGCCGATGGCCGGCGGCAAGCGCGGTCACTTCGTCGAGGAAAAACAGCTCGGTATAGAAGCGGCCCCAGACGTCGCGATGGCGACCCTTGAAGTCGAGCACACAGCAGATCCATTGCCGCGACGCCCAGCGCCGCGCCGTCAGCGTCTTGGCATCGGCGTGAAACCGCCCGCCGCGATTGCCCAGGAACAGGCCGCGCGCCGGCGTCGCAATCAAATCACCGAACGGCGTGACGCGGTTTTGCAGCGGCATTGCCTGACCCGACCCATCGGCCCGTTCCCGCCATCTACCGTTCGGTGCTACCTTGCGCCCACCCGATAAATCCGCAAAGCGAGGAAACGCATGCCACGCATCCCCATCATCGAGCGCGCCGACATGAATGCCGAACAGGCGCGGGTCTACGACGCCGCCAAGCAGGCAAGCGGCATCGTCGGCGGCCCGTATTATGCCTATATCCGGCTGCCGAAATTATTCGAAGCCGCCCAGAATTTGCGCGAGTCATTGGCGTCCGGGCCGTTGTCCAAGCGCGAGCAGCAAGTCGTCAATCTCGTCGTCGCCCGGCACTGGAATGCGCACTATCCCTGGTTCGCGCAGGTGCGCCGCTCGCTCTCCGTCGGCATCGACCAAGCCGTTATCGACGCCATCAACGCGCACAAGATGCCGGATTTGCCTGACGCGCGGGAGCGGACTTGCTTTGTCGTGGCGCGCGATTTACTCGCGAATAAAGGGCTGAGCGACGCCACCTACGCCGGTGCGGAAAAGGTCATGGGCCTCGAGAGCCTAGTCGCGCTGGTCGCATCGATCGGCAGTTTCTCGATGACCTGCATGACCGCCGGCACTTTCGGCATCGAGCCGCCTTCGCCCAACCCGACGCCGCTGGCGCAATAGAAATCCAACTCGATCGAGGCTGCGGTTCCGCAGACCGCGATTGCGTCAGAGCGGCACGGCATTTTCGGCGTCGTATTCGTAGAGCCAAGCGATCGCGGCCCATGACCAATCCGTTGCGCCGCCGGCCATTGCCGCATCGCGTTCTCTCTGCGCCGGTCCGTCGGGCAGATGGAACCGGGTCTTGTTGGTGGCCGACATGCCCTGCAGGCGCGCCGTCCGCGGCAGCCGCAGTTCCTCGTAAAGACGGAGCGCCGCGGGAATATCCTCGGGGAATTTGAGCAGGCAGCCTTTGAGCGTCGCGCCGTCCTCGATGGCCTGCGCGCCACCCTGCCCCATGAACGGCAGCATCGGGTGGCAGGCGTCGCCCAACAGCGTCACGCGGCCGACCGACCAGCGCGGCAGCGGGTTGCGGTCAAACAGGCCCCATTTGTAGGTTTCGTCGACCGCGCCGATGATCGACAGCACCTGATCGTGCCAGCCGCCAAATGCAGCGAGCGCGTCCGCCACCTCGCCGCGATCCACCCACGATTCCCGCTGCCAGCTATCCGCCTCGATGACGGCGACGAAATTGACCAGCCTTTTCGCCGCTACGAAATAGTGGACGAAATGTGCCTGCGGCCCCATCCAGATTTGATTGGTGGTTGTAAGGTCGAGATGCCTCAGCCGGTCGGCCGGGACGAGGCCGCGATACGCCACGCAGCCGGTGAACCGCGGCTGTTCCGGACCGAACAGGGCGTGACGCACGACCGAATGGATTCCGTCCGCGCCAATAAGCGCGTCGGCTGAAATCGACGCGCCATTTTCAAAATGGGCTTCGACGCGGTCGCCGTGATCCACCAGACGGGTCAAGCGATGATCGAGATAGACACGATCCGCAGGCACTGCGCTTGCCAAAGCGCGATGCAGATCGGCGCGATGAAAAGTGTAGTACGGAACACCGAATTCGGCTTCGAGCGGCTCCCCAAGCGGGGCACTGAGCAAAATACGGCCGTCGTCCCAGCGCCGCTGATCGAATGTCGCCGGCTTGACGCCGACCCTTGCCAGCGCCTCGCCGATTCTCAGCCGCTGCAAAATGCGAATGGCATTGGGACCGATGTTGATGCCGGCCCCGACTTCGCTCAAGACCCTCGCCTGCTCATAAACCCGCACGTCAAATCCGGCGCGCAACAGGATTGCCGCCGCGGCGAGGCCGCCAAGACCACCACCGATGATCGCGATCGAGGTCTGAGGAGCAGCAGTCATGCGACGAACCAGTTCTCGCTTGACGATGATCTAGTTCACCGGCCGGGTACGCCATGCGCCAATCGCCGGCACTGCCAGCCCCAAGTTTTCTCGTAGAGTCGTACCGGAAAAATCCTTGCGGAACAGCCCGCGGCGCTGCAGTTCGGGCACGACGAAGCGCACGAAATCCTCGTAGGCGCCCGGCACGTGCGTGGCGGACAGGACAAAGCCGTCGCAGGCGGGGGCTACGAACCATTGTTCGAGCCGATCGGCCACCTCCTTCGGCCCGCCGACGATCGGGTTGTGCACGCGCCCACGTCCGCTGATTTCGATGAAATCGCGCACCGTCGGATTTTTCTTCCCGCTCGCGCTGATGACTCGGTCGCGGATACCTTGCAGGCCGGACATTTGCTCCAGCTCCTGCGCGGCGAAGGGCTCGTCCATGCCCTTCTTGGCGAAATCGAAATTGAGCGCTTCCGACAACAGCGACAACGCGTCGATCTCGAGCGGCAATTTCTCGATCTCGGCCCACTTGTCCTCAGCCTCGGCTTTGGTCGCGGCCGCGACCGTGTTGACGAGGTGGGTGATCTTGACCGCTTGCGGATCGCGGTTGCAACGCGCCACCTCCGCCTTGAAGTCCGCATAGTCGCGCCGGCCGATCTCGATGTTCGGATAGACGACGAAGATCAAGTCGCCCCAGCGCGCGCCGAACGCTTTGCCGCGGCCGCTCGATCCGGCCTGGATGATGACCGGATGGCCTTGCGCCGAGCGCGGCACGGTGAACGGCCCGCGCGAATGGAAGTAGCGGCCGGCATAATCGAGGCGATGAACCTTCTCCGGCTTGGCAAACAGCCCGGTCGCCTTGTCCTGGACGATGGCATCGTCGTCCCAGGTGTCCCAATGACCGAGCACGATCTCCATGAACTCGTCGGCGCGGTCGTAGCGCAGATCATGACCGATCGCCTCGTCGCGGCCCATGTTCTGCGCCTCGCCGTCGTTGAGCGAGGTGACGACGTTCCAGGCCGCGCGCCCTCCCGTCATCAGATCGAGCGTGGCGAACACGCGCGCGACATGGAACGGCTCGTAGTAGCTGGTCGAATAGGTGGCGCCCAGCCCAAGCCGCTCGGTCGCCATGGCCATGACGGTGAGCACGGTGACGGCGTCGAGTTTGATGCAGCGAATGCCGTGGGCGACGGTGTGGGCGTGATCGCGCCCGTACATGTCCGGCATCGACAAGCGGTCATCGAAGAAGCCGAGATGAAATTTGCCCGCCTCCAGCACGCGGCCGATGTGCCGATAAAAATCCGGCGACCAGCTGTCGGTGCGCGATGCCGGGTGGCGCCAGGAACTGGCGAGATTGGTGCAGTTCTGCGCCTGCAGGAAACCGACCAAGATCATCTGGCGCATCGCAGGTGCCCGTCGCATCTCCGGTCCTCCCCTCCTCCCCCGCGTTGCGCGAAGGAAGATCAAGAACCGCCGCCCGCTTGCTGAGGCGTTGGCAGAACGCCGCGCATTATGGCGCGGAAAGCGGTTTTCCGAAAAGGCGCCTCCTCGCTAAGATGCCTTCGGACAGGAACAGGCGAGGCAGATGCAACAGGACCGACCCCGCACCAATCCGGCGCTCGGCGGCCGTAAGCTCAAGCTCGGGACGTTCCAGACCAATCTCGACAGCGCTTGCGTGATGTCCGGCCTCGAGGACCGGTTCCGGATCACCTGGCCGAACACGCTGGCGCTGGCGAGGCTCGCCGACGAAATGGAGCTTGAGGCCATCGTCCCGGTCGCGCGCTGGCGCGGCTTCGGCGGGGCCACCAATCCCCAGGGGCCGGGTTTCGAATCCTATACCTGGGCCGCCGGCATTGCCGCCTCAACCTCGCATAGCGGGGTCTTTTCCACGTCCCACGTGTCGCTGAATCACCCGATCATCGCCGCCAAGCAATCGGCCGCGATCGACCACATCTCCAACGGCCGATTCACGCTCAATATCGTGTGCGGCTGGAACGGCCCGGAAATAGAGATGTTCGGCTCCGATCTTGCGCGCCACGAGGACCGCTATGCGCGCGCCGAGGAATGGCTGACGATCGTCAAGCGGCTGTGGACCGAAGACGATGAGTTCGACTTCGACGGCCACTTCTACCAGATCAAAAAGGGCTATCTAGAGCCGAAGCCCATCCAAAAACCGCTGCCGCCCATCATGAATGCCGGCGCGTCCGAGCGCGGCCGGCATTTCGCGGTAAAGAATTGCGATCTCGTCTTCACGCTCATCCGTACCCACGACTACGACATCAACGCCGCGCACGTCGCTGCCTATCACAAGCTGGCGCACGAGGAATACGGCCGCTCGGTCAAGGTGTGGACGCACGCCTGCGTGGTTCAGGGCGAGACCGAAAAAGAAGCACGTGAATTCTACGACTACTACGTCCACCAGAAGGGCGACTGGGGTGGCCGCCAACAACGTCATTGGCGCGATGACCGCCGAAGTCAACGAAAAGCAATTTCCGCCGGAACGTTTAAAGGCGATCGCCGAAATGTTCATCGCCGGCTGGGGCGGGCATCCGCTGGTCGGCACCGAGGAGCAGATCGTCGACAAGTTGGCGGGACTTTCGCGCATGGGCATGGACGGCGTGCTGCTGTCGTGGCCGCGCTTCGAGGCCGGCATGCGCGAATTCCGCGACACGACGCTGCCGCTTCTACAACAGGCCGGCTTGCGCTGATCAACGGCTGTCGATGGAAACCCGCTTCAGATCGGCTGTCGGCACCGGCGCGACGAAGCCGCCGGCGGCCGCATCGGCAAGACCGTTACGGTCCAGCGTCTCGTCGTGCTTATAAACGTCGTCGCGAAACTCGACCGTGCCGTCGCGCGTCACCCAGCCGGTGAGATAGACCCAGGCCACCGGCATTTTGCGCGGCAGATTGACGACGCGGGTCTGGCCGGCGGCGATGCCGGCGTCGATCGCCGCACGATCCCAGCCCGGCGGCCCGTCTTGCAAAATCCAGGCGGCGAGATCGCGGACATTGTCGACCCGCGTGCAGCCGTGCGAATCGAAGCGGTAGTCGGCGGCGAACAGCTTTCGCGTATCGGTATCGTGCATGTACACCGAATAGGGATTCGGCATGTCGATCTTGAGATTGCCGAGCGCGTTCCAGTTGCCGGCATCCTGGCGGACGACGAAATTCGGCGAGCGGTCGGACGACCAGTCGACGCTGCTCGGGCTGATATCCTCGTCGCTCGCGCCGATCAGCCGCATATGCATGCGGCTTAAATACGACGGGTCCCGGCGCATGCGGGCGAAAACCTCGTTCTTGGTGATAGACAGCGGCACGGTCCAGGTCGGATTAAGATCGATAGCGGTGATATAGACCGAAAGCGTCGGCGACGGCTTGTCGATCTTGCCGACGATGACCCGATAGCGCCGCTCGACCTTGTCATTGGCAACAGCTTCGACGAAGGCCGCCGGAATGTTGACCACGACATAACGCTCGGCAAAGACAAAATCCATGCCGAGCAGCCGCTCCAGCGACGCTTCGAGTTGTTTGATGCGATCGCCGACCGGCACATTGAGTGCTTTGAGCGTCTGCGCGCCGACGGCCCCGGTGACGTCGAGGCCGTGGCGCAGTTGGAAGCGCTTGACGCCCTCGACCACAGCGTCGTCATAGACGTCGCCCGCCTCTTGATTGGCAGGCATGTCGCCGCCGATGACGAGATGCCGGCGCAGGAGCGCAACATCGGGACCGCTCGCGCCCGGCTGGAGCTTGGCGTCGGCGGGCAGGGCCGGCCAGCCGCCGCGGACCTGGATATCCGAATAGCTGAGCAGCGTTTGCTTGATGCGTAGATAGGTGCCGTCGTCGAACACCGGGTCCGACGACTGCGCAAGCAGGGCCGCCGAACGCGATTCCGGAGTCGACAGCGGCGGAGCGGGCTGCGGAGCTTTGGCGGGAGAAGCGTGTTTGACCGTGGCGGACGGCGCGCGGGCCGCCTGCGCCAGCGCCGGGCCGCTTGCGAGTGCAAGCACCACACCGGCAATAAACCCGATCCGCATTGAGCGCTCCCCAGCAGAGCCTAAGCACCCGGCTTCGCCTCCTGCGAAGCCGAGCGCGCATAACACTATATACCATTTATAACCAAACTCTGGATCGCGGCGGCAATACGGCGTGCGCCTATTTGCTAGAGCCGAGGCCGGCGATGATGGCCCACGTCGTCAGCGCGCTCATCACCGTCGTCCAGTAGCCGAACTTGGTATAATAATACTCGGCGCAGTTCTCTTGCTGCGTGTAATCCAGCTTACCGTTGATCACCCCGGGTCGGACATGTTGCGCACGCAGCGCGGCGGCGATTTTAATTCGCTGCACGCCAAGCCGAGGCAGGCGTCATCCAATTCGACCGGCTCGGCGCTACGACGTCTCTGCGGCCCCGCCGAAGGGCGGGCCGGCGTTACGCCTGCGGCTGCGGCTCCATCGGGCCGGTCTCCGGACGCGGCCGGTTGCGGCCGGCGCCGGCGGTCGGCACCGTCGAATTGCGGGGCGTCGTCGGCTCGATCACCAATTCGCGGCTCGGCCGCTTGCCCAGCAGCAGATCCTTGATCTCGTCGCCGGTCAGCGTCTCGAATTCGAGCAAGCCTTTGGCCAGCGTCTCGAGATCGCCGCGCTTGGTGGTGAGAATCTCCTGCGCCTCGGCGTAGCCGGCCTCGACCAGCCGCCTGATTTCGGCGTCGATCTTCTTCACGGTCTCTTCGGAAATGTTCTGCTGGCGCGACACCGAATAGCCGAGGAATACTTCCTCCTGGTTTTCGCCATAGGCCACGGTGCCGAGCGCCTCGGACAGGCCCCAGCGCGTCACCATCATGCGCGCGAGCTTGGTCGCCTGCTCGATGTCGGACGCCGCGCCCGAGGTGACGCGCTCGCGGCCAAACACCAGTTCCTCGGCGACACGGCCGCCCATCATGATGGCGAGCCGCGACGTCATCTGTTCGAGGCTCATCGACAGCTTGTCGCGCTCGGGCAATTGCATGACCATGCCGAGCGCGCGGCCGCGCGGGATGATGGTGGCCTTGTGCACCGGATCGGTCGCCTTGACGTTGAGCGCGACGATGGCGTGGCCGCCTTCGTGATAGGCGGTGAGGAGCTTCTCCTCCTCCGTCATCACCAGCGACTTGCGCTCGGCGCCCATCATCACTTTGTCCTTCGCATCCTCGAACTCGACCTGGGTGACCATGCGCTTGTTGCGCCGCGCCGCCATCAAGGCCGCCTCGTTGACGAGGTTCATCAGATCGGCGCCGGAGAAGCCGGGCGTGCCGCGCGCGATGGTCTTGAGAACCACGTCGGGCGCCAGCGGCACCTTGCGCACGTGTACTTTGAGAATCTGCTCGCGGCCGACCACGTCTGGGTTCGGCACCACGACCTGGCGGTCGAAGCGGCCGGGACGCAACAAGGCCGGATCGAGCACGTCGGGCCGGTTGGTGGCGGCGATCAAAATGATGCCTTCATTGGCCTCGAAGCCGTCCATCTCCACCAGCAACTGGTTCAGCGTCTGCTCGCGCTCGTCGTTGCCGCCGCCAAGGCCGGCGCCGCGATGGCGGCCGACGGCGTCGATCTCATCGATGAAGATGATGCAGGGCGCGTTCTTCTTGGCTTGCTCGAACATGTCGCGGACGCGGCTCGCGCCGACGCCGACGAACATTTCGACGAAGTCGGAGCCCGAAATGGTAAAGAACGGCACGTTCGCCTCGCCGGCGATGGCGCGCGCGAGCAGCGTCTTGCCGGTGCCCGGCGGGCCGACCAGCAACACGCCGCGCGGAATGCGCCCGCCGAGCCGCTGGAATTTCGCCGGGTCGCGCAAGAACTCGACGATCTCCTGCAAATCGAGCTTGGCTTCGTCGACGCCAGCCACGTCCTCGAAGGTGACGCGGCCATGCGCCTCGGTGAGTAGTTTGGCGCGGCTCTTGCCGAAGCCGAGCGCTTTGCCGCCGGCGCCTTGCATCTGCCGTGACAAAAAGATCCACACGCCGATCAGTGCGACAAACGGCAGCCAGGAGATCAACAGCGACACGAACCAGGGCACGTTGTCGCTTAACGGACGCGCCGTGATCGAGACGCCCTTGTTGTAGAGGCGCTGCACCAGCGTCGGATCGCTCGGCGCGTAGGTCTGGAAGGCGCGACCGTCGGTGAAGTCGCCATGGATTTCCGGGCCCTGAATCAGGACGTCGCGCACGCGGCCCTGATCGACCTCGTTAAGCAGTTGCGAGAACGTGATGTCTTGCGCGGTCGTATGCTGGCCCGGGTTCTGAAACAGCGTGAACAGCGCGAGCAGCAGTAGGACAATGATGACCCACAGGGCGAAGTTGCGCAGATTGGCGTTCATCTGTCGTCCTTGACCCCCGACCGAACGGAGTCCGGAGCCTATTTACCTGTCCGCAAATCGTGGCGGCTTCACGTCCCCAATACCCGACAATGTAGGCGCCAGCCCGCCCCCTGCCAAGGGAACCCACTGCAAAACCACGCAACTATACGGCTATTTCGTAAAGCGCCTCTTGCGATCCTTGCGCATGCCTAAGCGGCGCCGGGCCGGCGCGCGCTCGACGGTCAGCCGGTCGCTGCCGAGCGTGATCAGCGCGCCGGCAAGCGTCCGGCGCAGCCGAGTATGGGTCTGGCGCAGGCTGTCATAAAGCGTCTCGAGCTTGGCAAGCTCGACCGGCCCCTCGTCGCCGGCATGGGCGATGGCCCGACCGAGGAGCCGCAACGCCACTTCGGCGGGTAGATTCGCGAATAGGCCGGTTTCGAACACGATTGGACCGCTTTGCGGCCAGGCGCCCGGGGCCAGCGCTTCGCGCGCGGCACGAACGGCGAATTCGATTGTGACTTCGGCGCGCCGCATCCGTGCCGCCAAGCGTGCCAAGCCCCGCGCATCAAGTCCCTCCTTCGCCAGATCCGGCATGACGCTGCGGAGCCGGGCGCGGGTAAAGCGCGGATCGCGATTGGTCGGATCCTCGCTATAGGAAATGCCGGCTGCTTGGAGCGTCGCGATGAGCCGGGTTTTTGGAACGGCAAGCAGCGGGCGGACAAGAAAAACGGTGCGCCGTGCGCGTTTCGAAAGTTTATGAGGCACCGGCGCGGCATGGGCCATGCCGGCGAGACCGCCGAGCCCGCTGCCGCGGGCGAGACGGAACAGCACCGTTTCGGCCTGATCGTCGAGGGTGTGGGCCGTCAGGATATGTTCATAGCCCGAGTGCTCGGCCGCTTCGGCGAGCAGCCGATAGCGCGCATTGCGCGCGGCTTCTTGCAAGCCGGATCGAGGCTTGTTGCCGCGCCAGCGCAGCGTGCGGTGCTTAACGCCGAGGCGGCGCGCCAAGCGCTTGACGTGGGTCGCCTCGGCTGCCGCTTCCGGACGCAGGCCGTGATCGATGGTGACGGCGAGGAGCTTTGGCGCGCCGCCGCGACCTTTCGCCCAGCGCGCCGCCAGCACCAACAGGGCCGTCGAGTTGGGACCGCCGGAAACCGCCAGGATGAGTCCGCGCAGATTTTCAAGGCCGGAGAACAGCGCATTCGCTTCATCGTCGCGAATGGCCTCTTCAGCAGTGGACACGCTTCTGCTCCCGGTCAACGTTTTGCCTTACGCCGATCGAAGCGTGCGGATATTTGCGTAACACCTCGCCGAGCGAAGCGCAGGCTGCTTCCTTTTCGCCCATCGCGGCAAGCGACTCGCCGAGCCGCAACAGCGCGTCGGGGGCGTGCCCGCTGGTCTCGTATTTGGTCGAGACGGCGAGGAACGCCTCGGCGGCATCGTGATATTTCTGATCCTGAAACAGGCTTTCGCCGAGCCAGTATTGCGCCTCCGGCGTCTGCCGCTCGCCTGGATATTTTTGCAGGAAATCGCGGAACGTCTGCGCCGCCAGCCCGTAGTTCTTCTGCCGGACATAACTGTAAGCGAGGTCGTACTCGTCCTTCGGCGTCGCATTCGGCGGCAGTGACGCCTCTTGCATGACGCCGGTCGCGTTCGGGTTCGTCGGCGGCGGTGGCGGCAGAGTGCCGGCGGCCGCGCCGCCGCCCGGCGTGGAAATGTTCGACAGATTGAGCGGCGCGCCGGGCTGCCCCGACCCGCCCGTATCCGGGGCGGGCGGCGGCGGTTCCGTCGCGGTCCTGCTGGAGCCGAGCGGCCGGGGCGCGCCCGGTGCGTTCGGGTCGATCGCCGGATTGAACGCGTCATGGCCGGGCCCTGACGGGGCATTGGCGATGACCGGTGCCGGCGGCGGCTGCTGCTGGTAGTAGGGCGGCGGCCGGTACGGTGCCACCGGGGTGAGCGGCTGATTTTGCGGGGCCGGTGGCGAGGAACGTTGCGAGCCTGGCGGTGAATATTGCGAACCTGGCGGTGAATATTGCGATGTCGCCGGCGGCGGCAACGCCGTAGAAACGGTCGACCGCGGCGGCGGCGCCGGAACCGTGCTTGCCGCCGGAATTGCACCGGCTTGCAGCCGCTGCACCTCCTGTTCGAGTTGCTGATTGCGGTACTGCAATTCCTGCACCGAGCCGGTGAGATTGCGGACCGTCTCCTCAAGCCGGTCGATGCGAGTCACAAGATCGCTTGGGCTGTCCTGCGCACAGGCGACATCCGCCCACAGCATGCACGAGAGCGCAATCACATACAGAGCTGCGGAGCGACTCGTCAATTTCGACATTTTTGGTGGTTTCCCCTGTCTACCATAGCGCGTCGTACGTCTAAATTGTGACTGCGGCCCCAGTTGTGACCCACGGCGGCTGCATGGTGACCGTACGCCGCAGGTTGGCCTATTCCGCCGGCTGAATACGCGGGCTCTTGCGCGACACGCGCCATTCCTCGAACCGCTGGATGACCACAAACAATGACGGAACAAAAAGAACGGCAAGACAGGTTGAGGCGATCATGCCTGAGAACACCGTGATGCCGATCGATTTTCGCGCGCTGGCGCCGGCGCCGCTGGCGATAACGAGCGGCGCGACGCCGAGAATGAACGCAAACGACGTCATCAGGATCGGCCGGAACCGGGCCCGGGCGGCGTCCACCGCCGCATCGACGATCGGCTTGCCCTGATGGACGCGGTGCTCGCGCGCGACCTCGACGATCAGGATGGCATTCTTGGCCGACAGCGCGATCAAGAGAATGATGCCGATCTGCGTATAGAGATTATTATCGATGCGCAGCATTTGCAGAACCAGCACCGGGCCGGTCAGCGCCAGCGGAACCGACAAGATAACCGCGAGCGGGGAGTACCAGCTTTCGTATTGGCCGGCGAGCACCAGATAAACCAGCAGCATCGCCATCGCGAACACGAAATACATCTGACTGCCGACGATCTTCTCCTGATAGGACATCGCGGTCCACTCGCTGCCGGTGCCGGACGGCAGCGTCGCCGCCGCGTTTTGTTCCATCAATCGGATCGTCTCGCCCGAACTGAAGCCGGCCGCCGGCAGCCCGATGATGCTCGATGACGGATAAAGATTGTACAGGCTGATCAAGGACGGGCCGACAATCGGCTCGATTTTGACCATCGTGCCCAGCGGGATCATGTCGCCCTGCTGGTTGCGCACCGAAAGATTCTCGATGTCGCGCGGTCGTAGGCGAAATTTCGAATCGGCCTGGGCATAGACCTGAAATACGCGGCCGAACTTGTTGAACTGCGAGACGTAGGTCGAGCCGAAATAGGTCGCGAGCGTCGCGAATACCTGGTCGACCGGAACGTGCAAAGTCTGCGCCTTGACGCGATCGACCTCGACCCGAATTTGCGGAGCGATGGCGCGAAATGGGGTCGAGACGCGCTGCAGCGCGCTCTGCGATTGCGCGTTGCCAACAATGGTGTTGGTGATGCTCTGCAGCTTGGCGAAGTCGGTGGAGCCGTCGCGCAGTTCGACCTGCATGGTGAAGCCGCCGGCATTGCCGATGCCCTGGATCGGCGGCGGCGGCAGCACAACGACGCGCGCATCGACAGCGTCGAGTGCCGGAGCCAAGCGCGCGAAGATCGTCCGCAGGTCGTCGCGGATGCTCCAATCCTTGAGCACGACGTAAGCGACGCCGGCATTGGCGAGCGTGGCGCTGTTGTCGAGAACTGAAATGCCGGCGATGGCGATCACGTTGGCAACGGCGGGATCCTTTTCCGCGATCCGGGAGACCTGTTGCATCGCGTCACCGGTGCGAGCGAGCGAGGCGCCGTCCGGGAGCTGGACGCTGACGAGCAGATAGCCCTGGTCTTCGATGGGCAGAAAACCTGTCGGTATGCGCGATAGTCCCCAGACGGCCACCCCGATGATCGCGAACGCCACGATTGTCATCAGGCCGGCATATTCAACCATGTGATGGATCAGGCCGGCGTAGTTGCGTTCGAGACGGCCATAGATCGCGTTAAATCCGCGGTAGAACGCGTTGCGCCGTTCGAGCGGCACCGGCGGGCGCAGCCACATCGCCGACTGGGTCGGTTTGAGCGTGACCGCGTTGACCGCGGAAAGCAGCGCGGTCGCCGCAATCACCAGCGCAAACTGCGCATACATGCGCCCGGTCAGGCCGGGCAGGAACGCCGCCGGCAAAAACACCGACATCAGCACCAGCGTGATGCCGATAATCGGCCCCAACAGCTCGTTCATGGCTTTGATCGCCGCGTCGTGGCCGCTCATGCCCTGCTCGATATTGTGCGCGGCGCCCTCGACCACGACGATGGCGTCGTCGACCACGATGCCGATCGAGAGCACGATCGCAAACAGCGTGGAAAAATTCACGGTGAAGCCGAGCGCCCACATCATTGCGAAGGCGCCGATGATCGTCACCGGCACCGTGGTCGCGGGCACCAGCATGGCGCGCCAGTCCTGGAGAAAAACGAGAATGACGATCAGCACCAGCACCGCCGCCTCGATGAGCGTCTTGTAGACCTCGTAGATCGACGCGTTGACGAAGACCGTGGTGTCGAACGGCACCGAAGCAACGAGGCCTTGCGGGAATTGCCGCTCCAGTTCCGCCATCTTCGCCGTGACCGCGTGCTCGACTTCGAGTGCATTGGCGCCGGGCGATTGGTAGATGCCGATGCCGGCGGCTTGCCTGCCGTCGAGATTGAAAACCTGGCCATAGGTCTGCGCGCCAAGCTCGACGCGCCCGATATCGCGCAAGCGCGTGACCTCGCCGTTATTTCCCGTTTTGACGATGATGTTGGCGAATTGGTCGACATCGGCGAGCCGGCCCGGCAACTCGATGGTGTATTGGAAATCGACGCCGGGCGGCGTCGGCGGCATGCCGACTTGCCCCGCCGCCACTTCCTGGCTCTGGGCCTGCAACGAAGCCACCACGTCCTGCGCGTTCAGGCTGCGCGCTTTCAGTTTCTCCGGATCGAGCCAGATGCGCATCGAATATTGGCCCGCGCCGAACACGTTGACATTGCCGACCCCGGGAAGCCGCGCCAGCTCGTCTTTGAGATTGATGGTGGCGTAGTTGGCGAGATAGAGACTGTCGTAACGGCCGTCGGGGGATGTCAGCGTGACGAACAGCAGAATCGCGGTCGAACGCTTCTGCACCGTGACGCCCTGCGACTGCACGGCTTGCGGCAATTGCGACAGCGCGCTCGCCACGCGGTTCTGCACGAGTATCTGCGCGTTATCGAGGTTGGTGCCGATGGCAAAGGTGACCGTGAGCGTATAGCTGCCGTCGCTGGCGCTGGTCGACTGCATGTAGATCATGTTCTCGACGCCGTTGACCTGCTGCTCGATCGGCAGCGCCACGGTATCCATCACCGTGCGCGCGCTGGCGCCGGGATAGCGCGTGGTCACCTGCACGGTCGGCGGCACGACGTCGGGATATTGCGCGACCGGCAAGCCGTACAGCGCGACCGCGCCGATCAAAATCATCAGGATGGCGAGGACGTTCGCGAGAACCGGACGCTCGATGAAGAATTTCGATATCATCGCGTTGCGCTATTTTGCCGCCGACGCGGAGCGCTGTTCGGCATCGACCTTCGCGCCGGGGATCGCGCGCATGATGCCGCCGACGACCACCCGGTCGTCCTTGGTGAGCCCGGATTCGATGACGCGCATATCGCCGACGAGTTGCCCGGGCTCAACCTTGCGCTGCTCGACGACATTGTCCTTGTTGACCACGAGCACGTAACGTCCGCCCTGGTCGCTGCCGAGCGCAACGTCCGGCACGAGCAATGCCGACCGCGGCCGCGACGGCACGCGCACCCGCACGAAGTAGCCGGGCAAGAGCTGACGATCGCCGTTGTCCAGGCTGGCGCGCGCCGCCAGCGTCCCGGTCGATGGATCGACGTTCGGCGCCACGTAATCGAGCTTGCCTTCGTGCGGATAACCGCTTTCGTTTTGCAGGCCGACTTCGACGGGAAGTCCGATGAGAGCGGCCGTGGTCTCACCGCGGCTGGCGAGAGTAGCGCGCGCCTGCAGCACGTCACGTTCGCTGGCGGTGAAATTGACCCAGATCGGATCGAGCTCAACGATGCTGGCGAGCACCGTCGGCGGCGAACTCGCACCGACGAGCTGGCCGATCGAAACCTGCCGCGCGGTCACGACGCCATCGAACGGCGCAGTCACGTTGGTATAGCCGAGATTGATCTCGGCCTGCTGCTCGTTGGCTTGCGCCGATTGCAGATCGGCTTGCGCCGAATCGCGGCCTGCGAGCGCCTTGTCGTAATTCGCCTGGGTCGAGACTTGATTCTTGATCAGGGCGGCTTGGCGATCGAATTCGGCTTGTGTCTGCGTCAGCGTGGCCTGGGCGCTGACGACGGCCGACTTCGCGGCGATGACTTTAAGTTTGTACGGCTCCGGCTCGATGGTGAACAGCGACGTGCCTTTCTTGACATAATCTCCATCCGTGTAACTGATCGCCTGCACGAAGCCCTGCACGCGCGCCACGAGATCGACCGAGTTGATAGCCGCCGTGTTGCCGGTCGACTCGAAATAGCGTGTGACATCCTGCTCGAGGGGCGCGGCGACGGTGACCTTGGGCGGCGGCGGCGCCGCATATTCGTTTTTTTGACCGCAGGCGCCGGCAGCGGCGGCAAGGGCAAACACGAACGTGACGCGGGCGAACCAACCGAGGGTCATGGCCGAACCTTTATTCAAATGCGCTGCAAAGCCGAACAGAGCGGCGTAGACGACGTCGCGTCACGGCGCAACGTTCCGATTTCAGCCCGGCAATGGCAAGGACAAAGATCGCATCAAAATACAATCGGCGCCATCACGGCGCCGATTGCCTGCGATCTATCCCGGTTGCGGCGCTATGAGCTCTGGTCGAGCACGGTCACCGCGCGACGGTTCTGCGACCAGCAGGAAATGTCGTTGCACAGCGCGACCGGCCGCTCCTTGCCGTAGGAGATGGTGCGCATGCGCTGCGCCGAAAGCCCACGCGAGATCAGATATTCGCGCACGGTCTCCGCGCGGCGGGCGCCGAGCGCGATATTGTACTCGCGCGTGCCGCGCTCGTCGGCATGACCTTCGATGGTGAAGGAATATCTATTGTAGTTGTTGAGCCACTGCGCCTGCTTATCCAGCGTCGCGCGCGCCTGATCCGACAGCTCCGAGGAGTTGGTGTCGAAGAAGACGCGGTCGCCGACATTGACGACGAAGTCTTGCTGGCTGCCGGGCGTGGCAGCCGTACCCATCGCAGTTTGATCGTCTTTTTTAGCGCACGCTGCAATCGCCAGCGCTGCCATGATGACGGCGACGAACTTGGCGCCGCGGATCATTCTCGCCATGTTCATTCCGGTGCCTCCATACATGCTTTGTGACCGGACATGCTTGATCGTGGCGGGTCTAGCAGCGCCTTCGTTAAGCGAAGGTTCCGTCAACCTTGATGGGGCCTTGCAAAGATGCCTCGATCCCGCGGATTCCCCAGAAAGCTCTTGCAATGGTTAATGAGGCGTCAATGCGGCGACTTTATGGAACCGGCGCGGTCAAATCAACGGCTTATGACAGCAGCGGCGACCATGCCGGATCGGAAGCATAATTTGGCGTCGGAACCCGTTGCTCATTGCGGCCGGAAATGTCGACCGTGAACAGCGAAGGCCCTGAATTGCCGCCCGGATCGCGGAAGAACATGACCACCTGCCCGTTCGGCGCAAAGGTCGGGCCTTCGTTGTGGAAGCTCTCGGTGAGGATGCGTTCGCCGCTGCCATCCGGTTTCATGACGCCGATCGCAAACATGCTGCTCACGATCTTGGTGAAGGCAATGTAGTCGCCGCGCGGCGACCATACCGGCGTCGAATACGTGCCGTCGCCGAAGCTGATGCGCTGGGCCGGACCGCCGGCCGCCGCCATGACATAGATTTGCGGCTGGCCGCCGCGATCGGACTCGAAGCAAATGTGGGAACCGTCGGGCGAATAGGACGGCGCGGTGTCGATGGCCTGCGTGTTGGTCAGGCGCGTCGTCGCCTTCGAGCGCAGGTCCATGACGAAAATGTTGGAATTGGCGCCCTCCTGCAGACTCATGATGACGCTCTGGCCGTCCGGCGAGAACCGCGGCGAAAAACTCATACCGGGAAAATTTCCGACAACTTCACGCTGGCCGGTGTCGATATTGTAAAGATAAACGCGCGGATCGCCCTGGCCGTAAGCCATGTAGGTGACTTCCTGGGACGATGGCGAAAACCGCGGGGTCAGCACGAGATCGTCGCCGCGCGTGAGATAGCGCACGTTGGCGCCGTCCTGATCCATGATGGCGAGCCGCTTGACGCGTTGCGTGCCCGGACCGGTCTCGTCGACGAACACGATGCGGCTGTCGAAATAGCCGCCGTTGCCGGTGAGTTGCTCATAGACCGCATCCGAGATGATATGACCGAGGCGGCGCCAATTGTCCGGCGTGGTGAAATATTGCTGGCCGGCGAGTTGCTGGCCGGCCAGCACGTCCCACAGCCGGAATTCGGCCTTCAGCCGTCCATCGGCCTGCCGGGTGACCGCCCCGGTCACCAGCGCCTGCGCATTGATGCTGCGCCAATCGGCAAACCGCGGCACGCTATCGACGCTCGCGATTTTTTCGATGAAGGCGGTAGGATCGATCGGAGCGAACAGGCCGCTGCGTTGCAAGTTCGCGGTGATGATTTGCGTGATGCCGGCCGCGGTGTCGTCGTCGCCTTGTCCGCCGCCGATGAATTTGGTGATCGCGATCGGCATCGGCTGAAAATTGCCTTGGGTGATGTCGAGGCGCACCACCGCTGCGGCGTAGCGCGGCAGGAGCGTCAGACCGCCGGCAACGGCGCCGAGCGCGAGCGCGCGCCGCCGCGACACGAAGAGGTTGGGTCTATGCCGAAGTGTCATGATGCCTGCGTTTGTCTCCGGTCAGCCGCCGAGCAGCTCGTGGGGATCGAATTTAAGCTCGAGATCTTTCCACTGATCGTAATGCGCGGGCATCAGCATGGTGAAAGGCTGACACAAGAGCAGAGCGCGCTTGGCGCTATCGGCCAATGCGGGACCTAGTGACGAGGCGGTGGCCTCGACCAGAACCGGGTCGCTTTGCAATGAGCCATCCGGTTTGAACAGAACCCGAAGCACGACATAGATCTTGGAATTGGCGTCGATACCCGGCGGCGGGCTCCAGCAGCTCGAAATGCGGGCGCGCAACGCGTCAATCTCGCTCTGGGACATCTGAGCGGACGGGGCGCCGTTCGCAGCGCCGAGGTTGGCCGTGTCGTTGAGCTCCGCGGCGGATGCCATCTGGCGCTGCGGTTCGCGCTTGTCGAGCAATTCGGCGACCTGGTTGGCGTTGAATTTTGGCGAATCCGCTTTTTGCGGCGTCGATTGATCGTCCGGCTTCGGCTTGCTCTTGGCGGCGTCTTTTTTCAACAGATCGGCGATCTGGTCCGGTTTGTAGTCGGGCGGCTTCGGCTTGTCGGCCTTTTGCGCCTGCTTTGGATCGGGTTTTGAATCGGGCTGCGCCTGGGCCTTGCTCGAATTGGTTTTGATTTCCGGCTTGTCCGCGACTTTGGGCGCCAGCTGATCGACCGCCTTCGGTGCGTCGATCTTGTCGGCGAGAGGCTTTGGCATATCGATCTTCAGCTTCGGGGCGTTTTTGACCCCTTGCGTGAGCTGAGTGAAATCCTTTTCCGAAATGAATTGCACCGGCAGCGAGTCAACCGGCGGCACTTCCATCGGCTTTGCCGATATTGCGATGAGCGCGCAGCCGAGCGCGACGGCGTGACCGATGCACGATATGGTCATGCCGGTTTTCATTGCTCGCCCTGCTCGACGTTGGTCACAAGCGCGACCCGATGATAGCCGGCGCCGGAAATTCGGCCCATCACGCGCATCATCGTACCATAATCGACCTTCCTGTCGCCGCGCACATAGATCAATTCGTTGAAGTCGCCGTGGCGAGCGTCGATGATTGCTTTGAGCTTCGACACCAGATCGTCGAGCTTGATGGGATCGTTCTGCAGAAAAATCTGACTGTCGACGTTGACCGAGACGGTCAGCGGCTCGTTATCCTGAGGCAGCGCCTTGGCCTGGCTCTGCGGCAAGTCGATCGGCACGCCCACGGTGAGCAGCGGCGCCGACACCATGAACACGATCAGGAGCACCAGCATGACGTCGACGAACGGCGTGACGTTGATTTCGCTCATGACCGGCCGGCGCCGGCGGCGCTTGGCGCCGCCACCGCTCATCGTGCTTAGGGTGCCTGCCGCCATAACCGAAAGCCCTCAGCCCCGCTCGTCGATCTGCCGCGACAGGATTGCCGAAAACTCGTCGGCAAAACCTTCGAGCCGTTGCGCCTGGCGGTTCACCTCAGTAACAAACTTATTATAGAAAATCGTCGCCGGGATGGCGGCAACGAGGCCGATTGCGGTGGCAAACAGCGATTCCGCGATGCCCGGGGCGACCACCGCAAGCGAGGTGTTTTGCGACGCCGCGATGGACTGGAAGCTTGTCATGATGCCGACCACCGTGCCGAACAGTCCGATAAACGGGCCGGCGGAACCGACCGTTGCCAGCACCAAAAGCCGGCGCTCCATATTTTCCACCTCGCGCGCGATGGCGACATTCATAACCTTCTCGATGCGCATCTGCAGCCCGGCGAAGGAACGGGCATGGCCTTCGAGGCTGCGCTTCCATTCGCGCATTGCGGCGACGAACAATACGCCGGTCGAACGCCCCTCTTGCGTGGCGAGCGATTTGTAAAGCTCTTCCAGCGACTGGCCGGACCAGAACGCCTCCTCGAAACGGTCGCCGGCGCGGCGAAGCCGCGAAAATAACAGCGTTTTGTCGATGGCGATGGCCCAGACCCAGACCGAGCACACCAGCAGGCCGACCATCACCGTTTCAACGACCCAGTGAGCGTGTAAGAACAGGTGAAAGAGCGAGAGGTTGGCCGATGTCAACGGTACGGCCGACGCGGCAATGTCGGCTGGATTCATGGAACGTCCCCTTCGGCGGTCCGGCGCCAGCGGCCATATTCGCGGCCACCGAATACTGAGCTACCAAGTACTTGGCTACCAAGTACTTGGCCACCAAGCACTGGACCATGACCGGCGCGACGCCCTGATGTCGGGACCGCATGGGCCGTGGCAGGCCGTCGCTTCGCGCGCGCCGACCAGACCCAAAATTTCGCGAAAACAGGAGCCGGACCCGTCACCGGCGCGCCGAAATCAATCGCGAAACATGTCCAAACTAGGGCGCAACACCCGTCGTTCGCCCTTACGAAGCCCGACTGTGCTTAATGCGACGTTAAGACCGGGCGGCAGGGAACTTCATGGGGCGCATCCGCGCCGGCGGAGGCCAATTCTTCGGGGTGAGCCGCGCCTCGCCCAGCCGGTCTCGCCTAGCCGGTTCCTTCCAGCGCATTCTGGTCCGCCTTCATGGCAATGCGCAGCGGCTTGGGGATCGGCCGCGCCCGGCCGCCTGAAATGAAGGCGACGCGCACATGCGCCTCGACCAAAAGCTCGTCGCCGCGCATCACCCGCTGGCGCACGGTCGTCGAGGCGCCCTTCACCTCCTCGGGTTCGGTGACGATGTCGAGCACGTCGTCCATGCGCGCGGGTTTGAGAAAATCGATCGTCATCGAGCGCACCACGAAGGCGAAACCGGGCGCTTCCTTCTCAGTCTCTTCGAACAGCGCGCGGTGGTCGGCGCCGATCAGGCGCAGATAATTGGTGCGGCCGCGCTCCATGTAGCGCAGATAATTGGCGTGATAGACGATGCCGGTGAAATCGGTGTCCTCGTAATAGACGCGCACGGTCAGCACGTGGCGGCCGTCGCGGATTTCGCCGTCGAGGGAAACACTCGTCACGTTACGATCTCCACGGCACGCGCTCCCCCATCGCGTGTTCCCAATTCCTGCCGTCGAACAGATGGGGCTTGATGGCGGCCACATCGACGCCGTCGAGACAGCGGACATTGACGTCGATCTTATCGGGATCGGAGCGCGGCACGTAGAACGGGTGGATGCCGCAGGTGGCGCAAAAGGTGTGCTGCGCGACGCCGGTATTGAAGCGGTAGGTCGTCAGCGCATCCTTGCCGCTTAAAAGTGCGAACGAATCCGGCGGCACGATAAGATGCAAAAAGCCCTTCTTGGCACAGATAGAACAGTTGCATTTGGTGACGCGCGACAGATCGGCAGTGACGCGAAAGCGCACCCGCCTGCAATGACAGCCGCCTTGGTAGGTTCGCATTGCCTCAGCCATTGTCGTCGCCATTGAACAAGCCGAATTGCGCCGGATCGCGCGCCGGCTCGGGCAGGCCGAGATGGCGGAATCCGTGCACCGTGACAAGCCGGCCGCGCGGCGTGCGCTGCAGCAGCCCGCATTGGATCAGATACGGCTCGATGATGTCCTCGATGGCGTCGCGCGGCTCCGACAGCGCGGCGGCCAGCGTTTCGACGCCGACCGGCCCGCCGGAGTAATTCACTGCGATGGTCGATAGATAGCGCCGGTCCATGGCGTCCAATCCCGCGCCGTCGACTTCGAGCGCGGCAAGCGCCTTGTCGGCGAGCGCGCGATCGATCGCGGCGGCGCCGGCGACATCGGCAAAATCGCGCAGGCGACGTAACAGCCGCCCGGCAATGCGCGGGGTGCCGCGGGCGCGCCGCGCGATTTCGTTGGCGCCGTCCGCGGTGATGGTGATGCCAAGCACGCGCGCGCCGCGATTGACGATCTGCTCAAGCTCCGCCTCGGTATAAAAATTAAGCCGCACCGGAATGCCGAAGCGGTCGCGCAGCGGATTGGTGAGGAGACCCGCGCGCGTGGTGGCGCCGATCAGCGTAAATTTAGCGAGTTCGATCTTCACCGAGCGGGCCGCCGGCCCTTCACCGATGATGAGATCGAGCTGAAAATCCTCCATTGCGGGATAAAGAATCTCCTCGACCGCGGGATTGAGGCGGTGGATTTCGTCGATGAACAACACGTCGCGTTCTTCGAGATTGGTGAGGAGCGCGGCGAGATCGCCGGCCTTGGCGATCACCGGCCCGGATGTGGCGCGGAAATTGACTGAAAGCTCGCGCGCCACGATCTGCGCCAGCGTCGTCTTGCCGAGCCCCGGCGGTCCGACGAACAACACGTGATCGAGCGGCTCGCGGCGGGCTTTGGCCGCCGCGATGAACACCGCGAGATTCTTTCGCGCCTGCTCCTGGCCGATAAATTCCGCCAGCCGCTGCGGGCGCAAGCTCGCTTCGGCCGCATCCTCGTCGCGGCGCTCCGGTGTCACAAGCTTGCGTGGCACGCTCGTCACCGCTCCGGCCCCCGTGTGTATTTGTTCGGCAACAGTTCGGCGATCGGCACCACAGCCGGCGATTTGCCGTTCGGAACGATCACTCGCGCGTTGCGATCGTAATCGAAAATCAATTCGCGGCAGGCGCCGCATGGCGATACCACCGCGATGGTCTGGTCCTTGTCCTGCGGTTGCGGATGGCGCACCGCGACGATCATATCGATGCCTGCATCGCCGAGATCAACGACGGCGCGCCCGAGCGCCACGGCTTCCGCGCACACCGCCATGCGGCCGAGATAGGCGTCGAGATTGACGCCGGTGAAGATTCTTCCCGAGCGCGTGCGCAAAGCGGCGCCGACCTCCTGCCAATCGTCACGGTAGCGTCGTGCGATCGCCGCGCTTGCCGTCGCGATCAGCTCCTTGTCCGCTTTGCTCAGTTTCGCCGGCCGTCTCACTTCGCCAGTTCCCGTAAGCCGAGCCGGATCAGCGTCGTCGCCTCCGCGCCTTCCCCCGCCGACCGCGCCGCGGCGGCGATGGCGGCCGCCGCCTGCACCTGGGCATAGCCGAGATTGACCAGCGCCGAGACCGCGTCGGTGACCGGCTGCGGCGCGCGCTTGTCGTCGAGTGCGCCGGACAGCCGCACCAAAGCCGGATCGATATCGGTATAGGCCGGCGCCTTGTCTTTCAGTTCGGTGACGATGCGCTCGGCAACCTTGGGGCCGACGCCCGGCGTGCGCGCCACCATCGCCTTGTCGCGCATGGCTATGGCCGAAGCGAGATCGGCCGGCTTGAGCGTGCCGAGCACCGCAAGCGCGACCTTGGTGCCGACGCCCTGCACGGTTTGCAGCAGCCGGAACCATTCGCGCTCGACGTCGGTGGTAAAACCGAACAGCCGGATCTGATCCTCGCGCACATGGGTCTCGATCGACAGCGTCGCCGACTCGCCCGCGCGCGGCAATTCCTGCAAGGTGCGTGCCGAGCAATGCACCAGATAACCGACGCCGCCAACGTCGAGAATGACCGAATCCTCGCCGTATGAATCGATGACGCCTTTGAGCTTGCCGATCATGGCGCAGGCCGAATAAGAAACTCGTCATTCCGGGGCCGAGCGAAGCGAGGAGCCCGGAATCCATAACCACTGTCTTTGCAGAAGAAGCTCAATGCTCTTTCTGGACCACCTGTGGTTATGGATTCCGGGCCCGGCTCTGCGGGCCGTCCCGGAATGACAATATAGGAAACGCTCCTCATCGCGCCGCTACCTTTGGCGCCGCAACCTTGAGCGCCGCGTGAAGCACCACACTTTGCCGATGATGGGCATGCGTCACCGCAATGGCGAGCGCGTCGGCGGCGTCGTTGGAACCCGGATCGGCCTTGGGAAGGAGCACGCCGATCATCATCCGCACCTGCGCCTTGTCGCCATGGCCGGCGCCGACGATGCTCTTCTTGACGAGGTTAGGCGCATACTCCGCGACCGGCACGCCGGCCCGCGCCGGCACCACCATGGCAATGCCGCGCGCCTGGCCGAGCTTGAGCGTCGCCTTGGCGTCCTTGTTGACGAAAGTTGCCTCGACGGCCGCCTCGTCCGGGTGAAATTCGTCGAGGATCCGCATCAAGCCGTCATGAATGGCGAGAAGCCGCGTGGCGAGCGCATCGCGATCGTTGGTGGTCACCGAGCCGCAGCCGAGGAAACTTAAAGTGCTGCCGGCAGTCTCGACCATGCCCCAGCCGGTGCGGCGGAGCCCGGGATCGATGCCGAGAATGCGAATCGGGCGGGTCATCCTGCTACCGTGATAGACCGATGGGCGCAGGCCGGAAAGCGCCCAGCTTGCGAAAGCCCAACCCCACTCCTAGAATCCATGCCATGCTGGATTGGAGCACTTGTTCCGCGGTCGAACGCGTCGCCGGTAAAGGCGGCGGCGAGTGGTTGTTCAAATACACCCGCGTCCCGGTGCGGGCGTTGTTCGAGAATATCGAAGGCGGCGCGCGCATCGACGAATTCCTGGAGTGGTTTCCCGGGGTCGCGCGCGAACAGGTCGAGCTTGTGCTCCGTCACGCCGAACGCAGTCTAGTGCAATGGCAGCCTGCTGTCCGCCGCCGAGACTCAATTTGATGCAATCATTACGACCGACCGAAGTATCCGCCATCAGCAGAATGTCGCAGGGCGACGATTGGCGATCTTGGTGCTGCCGACGACGAACTGGAGGCAGATCCAGAATTATCAGGGTCGGATTTTAGCCGCGATCAAGGAACTGCGCCCCGGTGATTTGGTCGAGCTAAAATTTTGATCGTGGGTTCGGCTCACGCGCTCATCTTGCTGACCAGCGCGTCGGAAACCTCGAAATTGGCATAGACGTTCTGCACGTCGTCGTGCTCGTTCAAGTTCTCAATTAACTTCAGGACCTTTTCGCCCTGCTCGTCGTCGACCGCCACGGTGTTCTGCGGCCGCCAGACGAGCGACGCCTTGCGCGGCTCGCCGAATTTTTGCTCGAGCGCTTTGGCGACCGAGCCAAAATGATCCTGCGCCGCATAGACTTCATGCGCGTTCTCGTTCGACACCACATCGTCGGCGCCGGCGTCCAGCGCGGCTTCGAACATCGCCTCGGCGCTCGCCACTTTGGCGTCGTATTCGATGACGCCGACATGATCGAACATGAAGGAGACGGCGCCGGTCTCGGCGAGATTACCCCCGCTCTTGGTGAAGGTCGCGCGCACCTCGCCTGCGGTGCGGTTGCGGTTATCGGTCAACACCTCGACGATCACCGCGACGCCGCCGGGTCCATAGCCTTCGTAACGGATCGCCTCGTAGTTCTCGGCATCGCCGCCCGACGCTTTCTTGATGGCGCGCTCGATATTGTCCTTCGGCATGTTTTCCGCCCGCGCTGCGAGTACGGCCGCGCGCAACCGCGGATTTATCGCCGGATCGGGCGTGCCGAGTTTGGCGGAGACGGTAATTTCGCGCGCAAGCTTGCCGAACAGCTTGGATTTTTGCGCATCCTGCCGCCCCTTGCGGTGCATGATGTTCTTGAACTGCGAATGTCCGGCCATGGCTGGTCTCGAATTGACTCGTCCTGATTTGGCGTTGCTTCGCGCGGTTATAAAGGCCGTCGCCGGCGCATTTCAGCCGCGCTCACCGGTAGAGATCGACGCTCAAAATATAGTTCTCCAACGCAACACCGGTCAGCCTACTTTTCAAGGCAGCATCCTTATCTTCGCCGAAATGAATTGTCGCCAGCTTTTGCCGCCCGGCCGTGACAGTAGCCAGCACGCTGTCGCTCGCGCAGAGGAACAAAGACACCGACGACGCCACGTCGAGTGCATAGGGGCGCCAGCGCTGGCTTGCTGCTATTGCCAAAATGCCGGCCTCGACCCTTCGAGTACGCCGCCGAGACGGACTGCGGCGACGCGCGAGGCGAGCCCGGTCGACGGATCGGTCTCGACGGCGGCGGCGCAGAGCGTGGCCGGACCGGCAGCCGGCTCGAAACGCGCCGTGGAAACGCGGCGCAGAAAACGCTGCAGCGGCTCATCCTTCGCCATGCCGATGACCGAATCGAAATCGCCGGTCATGCCGACGTCGCTGACAAACGCGGTGCCGCCAGGAAGGACGCGCAGATCGGCGGTGGGCACGTGGGTATGGGTGCCGACCACGAGACTCGCGCGGCCGTCGCAAAAATAGCCTATCGCCTGCTTCTCGCTGGTCGCCTCGCCGTGGATATCGACGATGATCGCATCGGCGCCTGTCGGCAGCGGGCACGCCGTCAACTCGCGATCGACCGCGGCGAACGGATCGTCGAGCGGGTCCATGAAAATGCGGCCCATGGCGTTGACGACGAGGGCGCGGCCGCCGTTTTTTGCTTCGATCATGGCAGCGCCGCGCCCGGGCGTTCCGGCGGGATAGTTGATTGGGCGGACAAGGCGCGGCGCGCGCTCGATGAAGACCAGCGCCTCCTTCTGGTCCCAGGCGTGGTTGCCGAGCGTGACGGCGTCGACGCCGACGTCGAGCAGCTCGCGATAGATCGCTTCAGTGATGCCGAAGCCGCCGGCCGAATTCTCGCCATTGGCGACGACCAGATCGAGCTTCCAGTCGCGGATGAGCCCGGGCAAGCGTTCGTACACGATCGTTCGCCCGCTGCGGCCGACAATGTCGCCGACGAAAAGAATGCGCATGCTCACAACCCGATGGTCACAGAGTCCAATCCCAGTTAGCAGCACAATTAGGGCATGAACCGGAAAACAGGAAACCGGTTATCGGACACCGGTTTCATTTTATCGGCGGAACCTTTTGTAACGGATCGACGACGGCCGCCTCCATCGGCGCGAAATGGCGCGCATTGCGCGAAAGGATGATCAGGTCGTGCCGCCGCGCCGTCGCGGCGATGGCGATGTCGGCAAAACCCGGCGAATGACCGCGGCTGCGCGCCAAATCGGACAAGGCGCCGGCGAATTCGGCCGTCGGGCTGTCGAAGGACAGCACGCGATCGCCATAGAGATGCAACACAGTTTGCAGCCAGGCTGCCAGATCGGAGGCCTTCCGCTTGGCACCCTCGCGCTTGGCTTTGGCGATGCCGTCGGCGATCTCGGCAATCGTGACCGCCGACAAAAAAGCTCGGACGAATGCGAATTCATCCATTCCATCAGCTCGGCGCGCCTCACGCGCGTGGTGGGCGCGACGGCCGGGATGACGTTGGTATCGACCAAATATCGCGTCACAGGCCGGCATCGCGCAACGGCGCGCGGTTGCGCTCCGGCAAGTCGCCCGGCTCAAGCGGTGCCGACATCAGAAGCCGCCCGAACGACGGCACGCGCGACAGCCGCTGCCAATCGGCAAAGCCAAGCACGACCGCCTCCGGCTTACCGTGCCGGGTGATGACAGACGGCTTGCCACGCGTCGCTTGATCCACCACCGCCGATAAGCTCGCTTTGGCATCCTTCAATTGAATCTTGCGCATGATATCCTCGATATGACCACAGTAGTCATATACAATAGACTGGCCCGGGCGGCAACTAAATCCGGAGGTTTTGCCGCAAAGGCCGCGCCTCATTCGGCTGTCATCACCCGCAGAGGCGAACGATCCAGTAATCACCAATTCGGCGGCGGATACTGGATGCCCCGCTTTCGCGGAGCATGAAAATCAAGAATTATCACCGCTGCTTCAAGACCTCGCTGCGGGGCCTTTGATCTCGATCACCTCATTCTCGGTCAGAACGAGATCGAGCCGGGCGTCGCGTTCCGTCGCCGGCACGGCGGGAACTTCTTGTATTGCGAAGGCGATACCGACAGCCGTTATCGATTTACGCGAACGCAATCGGATGATCGTCATGTCGTAATAGCCGGCGCCATAGCCGATGCGCTGGCCGGCGCGATCGAAGGCGAGAAGCGGCACCAGCACAATGTCGGGATCGACTTCCGGCGCGTCGACTTTGGGCTCGCGGATACCCCACTGCCCGGCATCGAGCAGCGCGCCCCATTGCCATGCGCGCATGAGAAGCGGCTTGCCGCGCCCGGCAATCTTGGGCAGCGCCAGCGTGGCGCCGGCTTCGGCAAGCTTTCTCATCAGCGGCAGCGGATTGATCTCGCTCTTTAATGGCATGAAGCCGGACACGATCGTGCCCGGCACGAGCGGAAGCGGAAAGTCGCGCGCCGCAATTTTCTCGGCAGCCGCTTTGCGCACCTCGGCCGGCAACGCATCGCGCCGCGCGGTGGCGTCGCGGCGAAGCGCCGCCTTCTCATCTGCAATTACGGATGGCTCGGACATTCCACCGTCATGCCCGGCCATAGCCGTTCGAAGAACGGCGTCGCTTCGCTCGCCTATGGTGCCGGGCATCCACGTCTTCGTTTCCGCCAACCTAAAGACGTGGATGGCCGGAACAAGTCCGGCCATGACGAACAAAGTGCGGAGCCGCGCCGGCCGTTGGAGCAGCGATCCCGGGTTCCCTACACAAGTAGGTGGGCACCGTGTGACCGAACCCACGAGCTCGGCCAGGGACAGCTCCCTAAGAGATCGATAAGGCCCCGAGAATTGGCTCCTGACGCACCGGGCAGCCCCGCTCGCCTAATGTAATGCGTGATGGTCCGTAACGCTATGTAATCTCGATCTTGATGGTGATCTCCATCTTGCCTCGTGCTGCTCCCTCGCCCCGTAGAGGAGAAGGTTGGGGTGAGGGGGTTCGGGCCGCTGAACGAATACTCGGACTCAGTAGCCCCTCATCCTGTCCTTCTCCCCTCCGGGGCGAAAGAACGCAGCGCGGCGACTGCTGGTTCCTCGCGTCATTGCGAGCCAACGGACCCGGCCCGAAGTGGCCGGTCCCATGACAAGCTCCGCGAAGCAATCCGGACCTCGCGGCCGCCAGGATTGCTTCGTCGCTTTGCTCCTCGCAATGACGATTATCCCACCGCCACGCCGCCGCCGGTGATGCTCTGATTGAGCTTCTTGGTGATGCTCTCGATCCGCTCGGCCGCGGCGGTGAGTGCAGTCGCGATCGTGGCTTGCGCGGCTTTGCTGCGATCGGACGCGAGCACGCCGGCGTTCTGCAATGCGGCGAGTTCCTGCTCCAGCCGCTTGACCCGCGCACCCGCCTCGGTGAGTTCGTCCGCCACCGTAATCGCCGCCATCACGGTCAAGCGGGTGTCGCCGATCTCGCCGAATTTTGTCCGCAGTCCGCTGATGCGCGTATCGAGCTCGCGCGCGAGATCCAGGAGATGATCCTCCTGACCGTCCTCGCAAGTCATGCGAAACTGCCGGCCGTTGATGGTGACGCTCACTTGGGCCATATCTTTAGCTCCTACCTTGGAACTCATGTCCTGAGACAAACCTATGTCCTCAGACTCATGTCTTCACGTTCTTACTCATTCGCATTAAGTACGCCGCGGATGATTCCAATCGCCGCATCGACGCGCTCGGCGACCTCGCGATTGGCGGTTTCGAGGCCGCGCACGCGCGCGGTGGCCTCGTCAAGTTCGCTGGCGAGCCGCGCGCGATCGCTACCGAGCGCATGAAGCTGATCGGCCGTGGACTGAGCGCGGCGATCGGCCTCGCGCCGCCGCTCGGCCGCTGCGTCCAAGGCATCGAGCGCAAGCGAAAGCCGCGCCGCCGCGGCCGCGATCAAATCGGTCTCGCTCAATTGGACATTGGCTGCGGCCATCGATACCGCCTTGGCACCTTACGAATATTGTGTTCCGGCAACTATTTACCGAGAGAAGCTTACGTCGTGTCGCGGGAAAGCGTCAACGGCGCGCGTGCGAGCCTGTGCATGACGTTCGCCGCCGCCTGGCGCGGAATTGACTTGAAGTCCCCCCATGTTATCTGTGCGCCGCCTGTTTCCGAGACTGCGACCAAGACCGCTACAATGACCGCGGCAGCTGGTTTTCGCGCCGCGACTGGCCCATCCGATGACCAAGCCGGACCGCATGCCCGCGGCGAGCAGCATTCTCGCCCAGCCCGCTCGCTTTCCCGCCGCCGCCACGACTCCGATGTCGCGCGCCGATCACGATCTCATGGCGAACTCCATCCGCGCGCTGGCGATGGACGCGGTCGAGCAGGCCAAATCGGGACATCCCGGCCTGCCCATGGGCGCGGCCGATATCGCGACCGTCTTGTTCACCCGCTTCCTGAAGTACGATCCGGCTGCTCCGGTCTGGCCCGACCGCGACCGCTTCGTGCTCTCGGCCGGTCACGGCTCGATGCTGCTCTACGCGCTGTTTTATCTCGTCGGCTACGACAAGATGACGATCGACGAGATCAAGCGCTTCCGCCAGCTCGGCTCGCTCACTCCGGGTCACCCCGAACACGGCCACACTCCCGGCGTCGAAACCACCACCGGCCCGCTCGGCCAGGGACTTGCCAATGCGGTCGGCATGGCGCTTGCGGAGCGCCACCTCGCCGCGATCTTCGGCGGCGACATCGTCGATCACACCACCTACGTGCTCGTCTCCGACGGCGACCTGATGGAAGGCATCAGCCAGGAAGCGATCGCGCTTGCCGGCCATCTTAGGCTGAACAAGCTCATCGTGCTCTACGACGACAACGGCATCTCCATCGACGGGCCGACCTCGCTCGCCGACTCTGTCGATCAGGTCGAACGTTTCCGCTCGGCAGGATGGGCGGCGACGCAGATCGACGGACACGACCCCGATGCCATCGCGGCCGCAATCGAAACGGCGAAAAAGTCCACTCTGCCGTCAATGATCGCCTGCCGCACCACGATCGGCTTCGGTGCGCCCAATAAAGGCGGCACCGAGAAGAGCCATGGCTCGGCGCTCGGCGCCGACGAGATCGCCGCCGCTCGGCAAAAGCTCGGCTGGACGTCGCCGCCGTTTGAAATTCCCGCGGGCATTCTTAAGGACTGGCGCGACGCCGGCGCGCGCGGCCGACCGGCGCGGCTCGCCTGGGAAAAGCGCCGCGCTGCGCTCGATGCCGGCAAGCGCGCCGAGTTCGAGCGCCGCTTGAATGGCGAAGTCAGCGGCAAGCTCGCGGCAGCCGTAACTGACGTGAAGCAAAAGCTCAGCGCCGCGCCGAAGGACATCGCCACCCGCGCCGCGTCCGAGCTTGCGCTCGAAGCTCTCACCGTGGCGCTGCCGGAAATGGTTGGCGGCTCGGCCGATCTCACCGGTTCGAACAACACGCGAACCAAAGCCATGAAGGCGATGAAGCCGCAGGATTATTCCGGCACCTTCATCCACTATGGCGTGCGCGAGCACGGCATGGCCGCGGCAATGAACGGCATGGCGCTGCACGGCGGCATCATTCCCTATTCCGGCACTTTCCTGGTGTTTTCCGATTATTGCCGGCCGGCGATCCGGCTTGCCGCGCTGATGCGCCTGCGCGTCATCCATGTGATGACGCACGAACTCGATCGGGCTCGGCGAGGACGGCCCGACGCATCAGCCGGTCGAGCATCTCGCCGCGCTGCGCGCCATCCCCAACCTGAAAGTGTTTCGCCCGGCCGACGCGGTCGAGACCGTCGAATGCTGGCAGCTGGCGTTGGCGAGCAAGACCGGCCCGAGCGTGCTCGCTTTGACGCGCCAGAACGTGCCGCAATTGCGCGAAGGCTTTGACGAGCGCAATCGCTGCGCCGCCGGCGCCTACGAGCTTGCCGCGACCGAGGACGATGCCGCGGTGGTGTCGCTGTTCGCCACCGGCTCCGAAGTCGCCATCGCGATCGCAGCCAAAAAGCTCCTCGCCGCGCGCAAGATTTCGGCTCGCGTCGTCTCGGTGCCGTGCTTCGAACTGTTGTTGGCGCTGCCGGAAAACCAGCGTGCGGCAATTATCGGCAAGGCAAAAATCAAGGTGGCCGTGGAGGCCGGCATACGCCAGTGCTGGGACGCGATCATCGGCTCGGACGGAGCTTTCGTCGGCATGACCGGTTTTGGCGCCAGTGCGCCCTATAAGGACCTTTACCAACACTTCGGAATCACGGCTGACGCGGTGGCGCAGGCGGCGCTGAGCAAGTTGAACTAAAAATTCCGGCCTCGCGACGGCTTGCAGACTCGAACGGAGAAACAGGCATGGCCGATTCTCATGACCGTTTCGTCTGGTACGAGTTGATGACGACAGATATGGAAGCCGCCAAGGCCTTCTACGCCAAGGTCGTGGGTTGGGGCACGGAGGAGACCTCGATGCCCGGTATGGCCTATACCCTGTTTACCGTCGAAGGGGCCTCGGTCAGCGGAATGATGCGCCTTCCCGAGGGCGCGAAAAAAGTAGGCGCGAAGCCGAGCTGGATCGGATTTGTCGGAGTCGACGACGTGGACGCTACCGCCGCTCGGATCGAGCGCCTTGGCGGAGCCGTGCACGTCCCGCCGACAGACATCCCCAACATCAGCCGTTTTTCGGTCGTCGCGGACCCACAAATGGCGACGCTTGTGCTGGTGAAGTGGCTGAGGCCCCGTCGCGAGCACCCCGCCGAACTCAGCGCACCCGGCCGTATCCGCTGGCACGAACTGTTCGCAGCCGACTCGAGGAAGGCGTTCGCTTTCTATAGCGAGCTTTTTGGCTGGCAAAAAGCGGACGCCGATATCGATGCGACGGGCGCGTATCAGCTGTTCTCCGCCGGAGGTCAGACGATCGGCGGCATGCTTACGAAGCCCCCGACGGTCCAGGTCCCCTTCTGGCTTTATTACTTCAACGTCGGCGACATCGACGCGGCAGCGAAGCGCGTGAAGTCCGGCGGTGGGGAGATCCTCGCTGGCCCGATGGAAGCGTCGGACGGTATCTGGATCATTGAATGCGTGGACCCTCAGGGCGCCATATTCGCGCTGCTGGGAAAGCGGAGTTCCAACGCTATCGGATACTTCGAGCGCGTCGCACCGCGCGATCCTTCCGACCCGCGTGCCCGGCGATGGAACTGGTAAAGCGGGCAACCGTCGATTAACGGCCAAAGACGGCCCCGCGGCCGTGGCGTCGCCATTTGTGTGGCCGTTGCCCCGGCCACAGCGAGGCCGTCAGACTGTCAGTCAGTCGGAAGCCTCCGGTTGCGTGCCGCGACCAATCGCAAATTGACCGACCGGACCCTCGACGTGAAACTCGATCCCCGTCATCTTCGCGAACAGGTCGATATTGGCGATTCCGATCGCGCATCCGCCCAGGCTCATGTCGGTCGCCATCAAATAAAGAGTTTGAAACAATACGCCGACGTCCTTCAAAATTAGCGAATAAGAAAGCGCGCTGTACTTCCATGAAATCCGGCCAAAGCGCGCAGCAATCGTGATCAAAATCTGGGGTGCGGCAGTCGCGCCCATTGCAAATTTGGCACCGGTCAACAGCGCTTCAAACTCCGGCGTGGCGGCGCCGATCGGCACCAGCGCGTGGCCGCCGGCATCGTAATGATAGAACCCGCGGGTAAGCCCTTCACATTTGTTCACGGCCAGATAGAGTTCCAGCTCGTAGCTGGCGCCCGCCGACGGATACGGCCGCACGGTGTATTCCGCCGCCGGACCGTCGTTGGCGAAATCGGCCCCTTTTTTGCCTTCGGATAGGACGCGCGCGGTGCCGTCAAGAAAGCGCGAAAGCTCGGCGAGCGTGATCGGCCGCCGCTCGTCGAAGCTGCGTGTCGAATGACGTTGACGCAACAGCTCTGCGACCGGCGAGACGGGTCGCGACGCGGCCAATAACTTGCGCAGATCGATTTTCCTTCCGGGCCAGCGCGGCCGCACCGCCGGCAGTGGAGCAATGACGCCTAAATGGGGATAAAGTCCGCCCAATGGATTAGCCTGCCGGCCTTCGGTGCTGCGCGCGTGAAACAGAAGATCGTGAAAGTCCCAAAGAACAAGGTTGTCGTCACCTTCGCTGGCGCGCAGGCCGGTGCCGCCGGCGGCGCCGATCTTGAAAAGGATCTGGCAATCCAAAAGCAACGCGAGAAGCTCGATCCCCGGAAATCCGTCCAACCGGCGGAGCTGTTTGACTTGCCGCGGGGCTGACAGCGCGGCGATGGCGGCCGCAATCTTCGGATCGCAAATCCTGAACAACGCGCCGGCACGCGGCGATTTTAAGACCATCTCGTTGCCGCGCCGCCGCAAGTACGCGAACCGGGATAGGACGAGAACGTCGGCGTTACCGAGCGGCGGCGTTCGCGGCCAATAATCCGGAGTTTGCGGTTCGATGACGACCAGCTCCTCGTCGTCTTGCGCGCGAGCGAGGCGGTACTCCAGCAGGCCGCGCACCGCCAATCGCCAAATCAATAGGCCGAGCTCCCCCTCGACGTTGCCGCCGGACGCGAAGGAGGCGAGTGGCAGACCGGCGCGCAGGCCTTGTGCACGCTCCGCCGCGCCGGCTCCGAAGGTACCCAGGCCAATCGAGTAGCCGTCGAAAGATACATCGATTTTGCCGTTCGCGTGCGTTTCGAGCGCGACGTGACCGCTGAGCCGGACGGCGACAATTGGCGGCGCGGCGCGGCGCCTTGTCTTTGTTCCGGGAGCGCGCAAGCGGGGCGACCCTCAGGTATGCGGGTGAATCGGATTGATCTCGCTTTCCGGCAACGGCCGGTCGCGCCATCCGAGCTTGACCGGGACATCGTAAAGCCGGCCCGGCGCGAAGCGGCGATAGAAATGCCGCAATCCCGGAACGATGACCCTGACAATCGGGACTTCGATGTCGGGGCGCGTCTGATCGAGGACGAGGAAATCGAGGCCCGCTTGCTTGGCAAGACGCACGCAAGCGGTCACCTGCTCGACCGTGTCGAGGTTGCCGAACTTCGAGTCGGAGCCCGCCAGAACCGCCGGCTTGTTGCTTGGCGTCAAATAGGGATGGTCTTGCAGCCGCAACGGCGTGGTGCCGTCGAGGCTCGATTTCTCTCCCGTCCCGCCGCCCATGAGTCCGATCGACAGGAATTGGTTCAGCTCCGTCAGCGCGCGCAACAAGGCGATGCGCGTGTCGAAGTGCGCGCCGGAACCGAATTCGATGTTTTCCCGCCCGTCGCTGATCCAGTGCGTTATCGCCACAAAAGTTGGAACGCCGAGATCGCTGGTGACGTCGAGCACCCAAAGCCGGCGGCCGGTTTCAGCGAGCTGGCTTTGCAGATCACGGACGTAGTCATCGTCGAATTGGCCGAGATCCACGGCCGGCCGCTGCAAGCGATTGTACCACCAGATCGCGTATGAATCGCGTTCCACCAGTTCGAGGAATCCCTGGACGATTGCTTCCTCGAGCGTGTTGCCGGCGGCGCAACCGTTGGAGTCTGCGAGAAAGGCCGCGGGGCCCTTGTAGAAAAAATACAAGAGGGTGGTCGGAAGATACTTGAAGCGCTTGTCGCGCAGCGACCAGACCGGCGACCATTCGATCTCGGCCGATCGATCGAAGGGGCCCGGCACTCTTGAATGGTGGGAATCGGGTGCCGGCGTCTGGTGTTGTTGCAATTGAGCGTCACTGAACAGCAGAACCTTGTTCGGAGGGATGGCTTCGCCGGACGGGAAATCGGTGAACCGCCGTGTCACTCTGATCTCGTCGCCCTGAAAAATTCCGGAATAACGCTCGATCGCCTCCATCAGCGCGCTGGCCTCGCCCTGCTCGGCCGTGCTGCCCTTGCCGAAACTGCCGCCGCCCAGTCCCGCCCGCAGCTCATTTACCGTCGCGGCCGGCCCCGAAAAATTGTGCGCGGCATAGTAATTGGTGTTCAGCGGCAAATCGGCTTCGATCCGTTCGAGGCGCGAGACCACGCCGATCAGCGGGCTGACGTGTTTGCGGAAGTGCGCGACCGTCGACCGCGACGATACGGTCCGGTACCCGCCGCTGGTCATGACCAGCTTGGCGCCGGGGCCAAGCTCCACCGGCGCCGGCGCGCGGCGCGGATTCCGCAGCACCTTGCGGCCGCAGACCGGACATTGCGGGCGGGCCGCCACGTAATGCTTGACGATGGTCGAACCCAGGAGGTCGAGGCTGACGATGTGATCGCTCAATTCGGTGCGGAAGTCGGTGGCGATCGCCTTGCCGATTTCGACGGCTGCAAGCTGGACGGCGCTCTGTCCAAGCGTATGCCGGGCCAGCGGCGAAATGGCGACGGTGCGGCTCGGTCCGCGCTCGAGCAGCGCCTTGACCTCCCGGTTCCGTTTCATCCGATCGGCAAGGCACGCCCAGCAGGCGCCCTTGCCCGGGGTGAACACCGGCCCCACCAGCGGAAAAATGCCGGAAGGTTGGGCGAGCAGCCAAGGTGTGCGGTCCGACACATGCTGCCGGTTCAACTCGGCCAATTGTCCTTCGAGATAATCGTTGACAAGGGTGACCGTCAGATCGGGCGAGCGTGTCACGACGCGAACGCCAAGACCCTTCAAGGCGCGCTCAAGCTCCTTAGCGCCTTGCACGTCGATCGCCTGGATGCGCACGGTGGATTTCTGGAGATTCCTTGCGGCGATCTCCGGCGGCAGGCCGAGGCTGGCCCAATAGGCCGCCGCCATGCCGGCGGATGAGCGCGATGCCGGGAGAACATAACGGCGGTCGACCAGCCGCTTGAAGGCTTCGTGGATCTTATCGGACGGAAAATCCCGCTCCAGGGCGCGAACGATGCTGCCAAAGCTCTTCTTGCCCTCGCCGATGGCCGACGCGAGCGCGCAATAGAGTTCGCCGTGAAGAAAGAACTTCCGGTCCTCGGAATAGAGGCACACGACATCAGGCGGCAGCACATAAACGGTGAAATTCGGCGCAAATTGCGGAACGTCTTTGCTGTTACGCTGCGTAAAACTTTTCCCGCGATCGCCTGTCATGAGATCGGTACGCGCACCTTCGTCACTACTCCGGATCGCCAGCGCAAGACGCATTCTCCGGTTGCCAGAGCGCCGTTGTCTAGCTCGCGCGCTAGCGTTTCTTGATCAGGCCTGACTCGCGCACCCGCATCGGCGCTGCAAATAAGACGCCGTTGGCCGGGTTGAGCCTGGTCAAACCCGGCCATGACGACCTGCGTCTGTCAACGTAATCGCAAAGTGCTCGAGTTTAGCAGAGGCCGCAGCCTCCCCACGATAAGCAGCAACCGCAGCCGCAACCGCCCCAGCATCCGCAGCCGCCGAGGCCGCAGGCTCCGCCACAGCCTCTGCAGCCGCCGCAGCCATGGCCGCCGCAGCCATGGCCGCCGCAGCCATGGCCGCCGCAACCACCGTGACCGGCGCAACCACCGTGACCGGCGCAACCACCGTGACCGCCGCAACCACCGTGGCCGCCGCAACCACCGTGGCCGCCGCAACCACCGTGGCCGCCGCAACCACCGTGGCCGCCGCCACCACCTCCACCTTTGGCGAGCCGTATGCCGCCCTGGGGTATTCTGGCGTTTTCGTTGTCGAAAACATAGAACGTCGCTAGGCTGACGTCCGAGATCTCTTCCTCACCGAGGAAGATTTCGTGACCCCGCGCGGTCGTCTGCGCGGTATCCGCAGCCGGCCCCGTTGTTGCCGATGCGCCGCCCGCCAGCGACAACAATCCAGCGGCTCCCAATATTGGTACGACTTTCGTCCGACGTTTTCGCTTCGAAGCTTGTTTCGTCTGCGACATGGCAGAACCTTTCATTGTCTCCGAGCATTGTTTCGATTGTGAAGACAATGTTATCCTACCGTTGGCGCGGACGCCGGGCAAGGTCGATTAAGACTCGGCACCCTGCGGAAAAAATCCTGCATGGCCCGTCCCTTACCCCGGCCAAACAGGTATGGATTGTTTATCTTGTGCCGGCGGCTGATCGCGCTGGATAGCATTAAATAGATTGTACGAAAAAGCTGGATACCCGGGACAAATCCGGGCATGACGCCGAATCCAGGAGCGAAATATGTCGGTTCGCGTTGCCATCAACGGGTTCGGCCGCATCGGCCGCAACATTTTGCGCGCCGTGGTCGAAGCCGAACGCCAGGACATCGAAGTCGTCGCCGTTAACGATCTCGCGCCGGTCGAAACCAATGCGCACCTTCTGCGCTTCGATTCGGTGCACGGCCGCTTTCCCGGCGAGGTGACGGTCAAGGGCGACACCATCTCCTGCGGCAACGGCGCAATCAAAGTGACTGCCGTCAAGGACCCGGCGCAATTGCCGTGGAGAGAGCTTGGCATCGACGTCGCGCTGGAATGCACCGGCATTTTCACCTCGAAGGACAAGGCCGCGGCGCATCTGAAGGCCGGCGCCAAGCGCGTTCTGGTCTCGGCGCCGGCGGACGGCGCCGACCTCACCGTGGTCTACGGCGTCAATCACGACAAGCTGACCAAGGCGCACACCGTCGTCTCCAACGCATCCTGCACCACCAATTGCCTGGCGCCGGTCGCCAAGGTGCTCAACGACGCGGTCGGCATCGACAAGGGCTTCATGACCACGGTGCACTCCTACACCAACGATCAGCCGTCGCTCGATCAGGTGCACAAGGATCTCTACCGGGCGCGCGCCGCGGCGCTCAACATCATTCCGACTTCGACCGGGGCGGCCAAAGCCGTCGGCCTGGTTTTGCCGGAGCTCGCCGGCCGGCTCGACGGCGTGGCAATCCGGGTGCCGACGCCCAACGTCTCGGTGGTGGATTTCAAATTCGTCGCCAAGCGCGCCACCTCGAAGGACGAGATCAACAATGCGGTCAGGCGCGCCGCCGAACAGCAGCTCAAGGGCATTCTCGGCTATACCGAGGCGCCCAACGTGTCGAGCGACTTCAACCACGACCCGCATTCGTCGGTTTTCCACATGGATCAGACCAAGGTGATCGACGGCACGCTGGTGCGCGTCATGTCGTGGTATGACAACGAGTGGGGCTTTTCCAATCGCATGATCGACACCGCGGTGGCGATGGGCAAGCTCGTCTGAACATCGTTTCGAAGCCTCTCGCCTGGGTCCATGCAGTCCTTCCGCAGCCTCGACGACGCCGACGTCAAAGGTAAACGCGTGCTCGTGCGCGTCGACCTCAACGTGCCGATGGCCGACGGCAAGGTTGCCGATTCGACCCGCATCCAGGAAATCGCCCCGACCATTACCGAGCTCGCCGACAAAGGCGGCAGAGTCATTCTGCTGTCGCATCTCAACCGCCCCAAAGGCCGCGATCCGAAGGACACGCTGCGGCCGGTTGCCGCCGAGGTGGCGCGGATCGTCAAGCGCCCGGTCGCGTTCGCAACGGACTGCGTAGGTCCGCCGGCCGCGACCGCCGTCGCCGCCATGCGCAACGGCGACATTCTCTGTCTGGAAAATACCCGGTTCCATCCCGAGGAAGAGAACAACGATCCGGAATTTGCGCGTCAGCTTGCGGCGCTCGGCGACCTGTTCGTCGATGAGGCCTTCTCGGCCGCGCACCGCGAACACGCTTCCAATACCTCGATCGTGACGGTGTCGAAACTGCCCGCTTATCCTGGGCGCGCCATGCGGGCCGAGCTCGATGCGCTCGAGCGCGCATTCGAGCACCCGCAGCATCCGGTGACGGCGATTGTCGGCGGCGCCAAGGTCTCGACCAAGCTCGATCTGCTCGGTCACCTTCTGGCGAAAGTGGAAACGCTGATCATCGGCGGCGGCATGGCGAATACCTTTCTGGCGGCGGAGAGCCGCGCGGTCGGCAAATCGCTGTGCGAGACCGATCTCATCCCCAATGCCCGCGAGATTTTGGCCAAAGCGAAATCGCTGCGCCGCGAGATCGTGCTACCGGTCGACGCCGTGGTGGCGCCGAAACTCGCCCCGCATGTGGCCTCGCGCGTCGTCGCGGTGGACCAAGTCGGCGCGGCCGACATGATCCTCGACATCGGCCCGCGCACCATCGCGCACGTCGTCTCGGTGCTCGGCCGCACCAAGACGCTGGTCTGGAACGGCCCGTTCGGCGCCTTCGAGGTCGAACCGTTCGACAACGGCACGGTCGAGATTGCGGAGGCCGTGGCGGAACTCACGGCGGCCGGCCGGCTTGTCAGCTTTGCAGGCGGAGGCGATACCGTGGCGGCGCTCAATGCCGCCGGCGTCATGGGCCGGTTAACCCATGTCTCGACCGCGGGCGGGGCGTTCCTGGAGTCACTCGAAGGCAAGACCCTGCCGGGCGTTAAAGTATTGGTCGTTGGGCGTTAAAGTGCTGGTCGTTGAGACTTCCTGGCCGACTCGCGGCTAAAATGGATCGTGCGATGGCGCCGCACCGCCGGCGCCGAACATCACGTCGAAGGATTTGGAGGGCGCGATGAATTTTTCCGAATTGAACAAGGTGGCGACAGCGATGGTCGCGCCGGGCCGCGGCATCCTGGCCGCCGACGAATCGACCGGCACCATCAAGAAGCGCTTCGACACGCTCGGCGTCGAGTTCGACGCCTGATACTCGGCGCGACTATCGCGAAATGCTGTTCCGCTCCACCGAGGCGATGTCGAAATATATTTCCGGCGTCATTCTTTATGACGAGACCATCCGTCAGAACGCCAAGGACGGCACGCCGCTGGTCAAGCTGATCGAGAAGGCGGGCTCGCTGCCCGGCATCAAGGTCGACAAGGGCACAAAGCCCCTTCCCTTCTGTCCCGGCGAAGTCGTCACCGAGGGCTTGGACGGCCTGCGCGAGCGCTTGGCCGAATATCGCGCGCTAGGCGCCAAGTTCGCCAAATGGCGCGCGGTGATCGACGTCGGGCAGGAACACGGGCTGCCGAGCTACGCTTGCGTTGCCGCCAATGCGCATGCGCTCGCGCGCTACGCCGCACTGTGCCAGGACGAAAACATCGTGCCGATCGTCGAGCCGGAAGTCTTGATGGACGGCGACCACGACATCGACCGCTGCGTCGAGGTCACGCAGTGGGTGCTCAAGGAAACCTTTCAGGCCTTGTTCTTTGCTCGCGTCGCGCTCGAAGGCATGGTGCTCAAACCCAACATGGCGGTGCCGGGCAAGAAGTCGGGCAAGCGCGCGTCCGTCGCGGAAGTCGCGAACAAGACGCTGCGCGTGCTCAAGGAATGCGTGCCCGCCGCGGTGCCCGGCATCGCCTTTCTCTCCGGCGGCCAATCCGACGAAGAGGCGACCGCGCATCTCGACGCCATCAACAAGATGGGCGACCTGCCGTGGCGCGTCACGTTCTCCTATGGCCGCGCGTTGCAGGCGGCGCCGCAGAAGGCATGGTCGGGCAAGTCGGAAAACACGGCCGCCGCGCAGCGCGCCTTCGGCCATCGCGCCATGATGAACGGCCTTGCCACAATGGGCCAATGGAAAGCCGACCTCGAACGCAAAGCGGCGTGACAGCATCCGCCCCCGCGATAGCGGGCAAGGATCGCGGATAACTTTACCTCGTCATGCCCGCGCTTGTCGCGGGCATCCACGTCTTACAGCCGCGACGAACCAAAGGCATGGATGGCCGGAACAAGTCGGGCCATGACGGACACGGAGGGTCGGAGTTTCGTATATGACCGTGCCATGACCCCTCCCCGCCCGCCGCAGCGGCTTTATCTCTTCACCCCGCAGCTTGACGATCCGGAACCCTTCGCGCGCGAACTTGAATCTGCGCTCACCGTCGCCGATGTCGCCGCCGTGCTGCTGCGGCTTCGCGACGCCGACGAGCGCACGCTGATCAACCGCGCCAAGGCGATCATTCCGATCGTGCAGCGGCGCGATGTCGCAGTCCTGCTCGACGGCCGTCCCGACATCGCCGCGCGCGCCGGCGCCGATGGCGCGCATCTTTCCGGCACCGCGGCCTTGGCCGCGGCGCTGGCGCTGCTCAAGCCCGACCGCATTGCCGGCGCAGGCGGGCTAACGAGCCGTCATGATGCCATGCTCGCGGCCGAGACTGGCGCCGATTACGTGATGTTCGGCGAGCCCGACCCGCCCCCTCGCTACCCTCCCCCGCGTGCGGGGGAGGGCAAGGGTGGGGGCCGCCGTCTGCCGTTCGCGGACCTGCTGGAGCGCCTGACGTGGTGGGCGGAGTTGTTCGAAGTGCCCTGCGTCGGCTATGCGGCAAGCCCGGACGAAGTCGGACCGCTGGCGCAGACCGGCGCCGATTTCCTAGCGCTGGGTGAGTGGATATGGACGGAGCCGCAAAGCGTGACCGCAACGATAAAGATGGCCGCCGAAATTCTCAGGCCCCCGGTCTCGCGATGACGCTCGCGGCCAAGCTCGTTCTTGCCGCGCTCGTCGCTGCCGTCCTGACCTCTCCCGCAGCGGCACAGCCGAAGGTGCCGGCAAACCGAAATAGTGTCGCGCCAGGCGCAGCGCCGCTGCAAAGCGCTCCGTCAAATGCGGCGAAACCCGATCTCGCCTTCGGCGCGTTTCAGCGCGGCGAATTCCTCACCGCATTCCAGTTTGCGACCGAGCGCATCGAACAAAACAACGATCCGATCGCGATGACGCTCTTGGGCGAGCTTTACGCCAACGGTTTCGGCATGCCGCAGGACGACAACAAGGCCGCCGAATGGTACAGGCTCGCCGCCGCCCGCGGCGACCGCAACGCCATGTTCGCGCTGGCGATGTTTGCATTGAACGGCCGCGCCGGCCCGCGCGACCGCGAGCAAAGCGCCAAATGGCTCGCCGCCGCCGCAAAGCTCGGCCATCCCGAAGCCGCCTACGACCTCGCGCTGCTTTACGTCGAGGGCCAGCTGTTCCCGCAGGATTTCAAGCGCGCCGCCGAACTGTTGCGCGTCGCCGCCGACGCCGGCAGCCCCGACGCGCAATATGCGCTCGGCACCTTCTATAAGGACGGCCGCGGCGTGCCGAAGGACATGCACGAGGCCGTCAAGCTCTGGGCGGCGGCCGCCCTTGCCGACAACACGGACGCGCAGGTCGAATATGGCATTGCGCTCTACAACGGCGACGGCGTCGCGCGCGACGAGGACGCCGCGGCGGAATTGTTCCGCAAGGCGGCGCGGCGCGGCAGCCCGATCGCGCAGGACCGGCTGGCGCGGATTCTGGCGAGCGGGCTCGGCGCGCCGCGCGATCCGGTCAAGGTGGTGAAATGGCACTTGGTCTCCCGCGCCGCCGGCGAGACCGACATCACGCTCGACGATTTCATGGCCAAGCTCGACGCGGCGACGGTGGCCGAAGGCGAAAAGCAGGCGCAGCCCTGGCTCGAAGCGTTGAAGCAGGCGCAAGCGGCGCGGCTGCAAGAGACCAAGCAGGAGCAGGCGCAGCTGCCGCAACAATTGCAAGCCGCGCCGGCGAAGCGCTGACGGCGTCGCTGCCCTTCACCCTCCTCTGGAGAGTGACCTGATCGGGGGAGCCTCGAAGGGCGACGCCCACCCAAGTCGGCTTTTTACGACTTGGCCACTTAATGCATCGAAATCGGCAAGCCGATTTCGGTTGCGCCTCGGCCGTCTCCTTCGAGGCGCGCCGTTGGCGTGCACCTCAGGATGACGGATATGATGCTTGTGTCGCAGCCCGCGCCCCTCATCCCGACCTTCTCCCCGCGGGCGGGGAGAAGGAGCGCCAGGCCCGTCCCCGCTTCACGGCGGCGCATGAAACTTGACGACGCGCCGGTTAAGACTGTTGCTTGCGCATGTCCTTTTCGCGAAACCGGTTTTCACTTTCGCGGGACATGCGCTAACGAGACGCCCATGCAGCATTCCGCGGTGCTCAACGTCATGATCAAGGCGGCGCACCGCGCCGGCCGCGGGCTCAAGCGCGATCTCGGCGAGGTCGAACATTTGCAGGTCTCGCTGAAGGGCCCGCGCAATTTCGTCACCGCCGCCGATCGCAAAGCCGAGGAAACGGTGCGCGAGGAGCTTCTCAAGGCGCGGCCAGATTACGGCTTCCTCGGCGAGGAAGGCGGCAGCCGCGACGGCGCCGACAAGAGCCATCGCTGGATCGTCGATCCGCTCGACGGCACCACCAATTTCCTGCACGGCATCCCGCATTTCGCGGTGGCGATCGCGCTCGAGCGCAACGGCGTCATCGTCGCCGGCGTCGTTTCCAACCCGGCCAACGACGAATTGTTCGTCGCCGAGCGCGGCAAGGGCGCCTTTCTCAACGACCGGCGCATCCGCGTCGCGGCGCGGCAAAATCTTGCCGACGCCCTGGTCGCCTGCGGGCTGCCGCATTACGGACGCGGCGATCTCCTCCTGGCGCGCAACGAGATCGCCGCGGCGCAGCAGCATTTTGCCGGCTTGCGCCGCTACGGCGCCGCCACGCTCGATCTCGCCTGGGTCGCCGCCGGCCGGCTCGACGCCTATTGGGAGCGTGATCTGTCGCCGTGGGATCTCGCAGCCGGCTCGCTTCTGGTGCGCGAGGCCGGCGGCTTTGTCAGCGATCTCGACGGCCAGGATGCCATCTTCGAGAAGGGCCAGATCGTCGCCGGCAACGAGACCATGCACCGCGAGCTGTTGCGGCTATTGCAAGAGGCGCAAAAGCAGACGGTCGCGCCGTGAGCGAGCAAGCCTGTTCGCTCCGCGCTTATGCCGCCGAAGATGAGGATGCCGCCGTCGCGCTGTGGCTCAAAACCTGGCAGGCGACCTATCCGGAGCTTAATTTCGCCGAGCGGCTGTCGTGGTGGCGCGCGCGCTGGCGCGACGAGCTGTTGCCCCGCGCCGCAATCGTCATCGCCGAAGCCCAAGAGATCAAACAAGAAATCAAACAAGACACCAACAATGCCGTCATGATCGGCTTCGTCACCGTCGATGCGCGCACGCTTTATCTCGATCAGCTTGTCGTCGCGCCGGAGCGCTGGGGATCCGGTGTCGGCGCGGCGCTGATTGCCGCGGCGAAGCGCATTTCGCCGCACGGTCTCGATCTCGACGTCAATACCGACAACACGCGCGCGATCCGCTTTTACACCAAGGAAAAATTCATCATCACCGGCGCGGGCAAAAATCCGATTACCGGCCGGCCGATCCACCGCATGAGTTGGCGGCCGGCCGCAGATCGGTTGCGCCCATCATAAGTATAAATGCGTAGCAACGCGGTGGTTACAAATTTGCCGATCGCGCCTTGCAGCGAAAACGGATAACCTCGCCATTGGACAAGCGCCCGCTATGTGCCGGCGATGGATGAAGCTCGCGCGACCAACGATGCGTCTTACGGCGCGCCGACGAGCGACGCCGCCATGGCGGCGTTGAAGAATTTGGCGTCCACTTTGAGGTAGGCGAGCTTTTCCTCGCCGATCACCACGGCCTCGGCCACGCCCGGCACTTGGCGGAGCCTCGCGGCGAGGCTTTCGGTGTCCCGACCGTCGGCAATAGGAAGCAGGCGCGTCGTCAGATAGCTCGGTTGCGCCATGGTGGCGGCGACAACAAGCCAGACGAAAGCGATCGCTACGGTGAGCGCAAACACCGCGGCGTCGCCGCCTTCTTGGTGCGCGAAGCCGCCGACCACGCCGCCTGAGAATATGCCGAGAAACTGCAAACTCGAATAAAGCCCCATGGCCGTGCCCTTGGCCTCGGCCGGCGCCGCCTTGGTGATGAGCGACGGCAGGCTCGCCTCCATCACATTGAAGGCCGAGAAGAACACGACGAGTGCAGCCAGCAGAACAAATAAATTACCTGCGCCGGCATAGAGCATGACTTGGCTGGCGACGAGCGCGGCGACCGCGCCCACGAATACGCCTTTCATGCGGCGATATTTCTCGGCCACAATGATCGCCGGCACCATCACGGCAACCGAAACCACAAGCACCGGCAGATAGACGAGCCATTGATCGTGGAGCGGCACGTCGAGCGTCCCGCGCAGCAGGCCGGGCACCACCAGGAAACTCGCCGTCAGCATGGCGTGCAGCGCAAAGATGCCGAAATCCAATCGCAGCAGCTCGGCGTTGCGCAACACCGCGCCGATCATTGCCGGAACAGCTTCGGCGTCGCGATGCACGCGCACGCGCGGCGGGTTCGGCACGACGAACTGGGTAATCGCGATACCGAGCGCTGCCAATCCCACCATCAACCAGAATATGCCGGCAACGCCGACGAAATTCGCAATGATCGGACCAAGGACGAGCGCCACCATGAAGGAGGCGCCGATGCTGATGCCAACCACCGCCATCGCCTTGGTGCGGTTTTCCTCCGCCGTCAGATCGGCCACCAGCGCCAGGATCACCGAGCCGACGGCGCCCGCGCCCTGCAGCGCGCGGCCGACGATAACGCCGTCAATCGATGTGGAAACCGCCGCCACCGCACTGCCGATCGCGAACACGATCAGCCCCAAGACGATCATGACCTTGCGTCCGACTCGGTCGGACAAAAGACCGAACGGAATCTGCAAAAGCCCCTGGGTGAGCCCGTAGATGCCGAGCGCCTCCCCGATCAGGTACGGATTTGCGCCAGTCAAGTTACGGGCATAGGTCGCGAACACCGGATAGATCATGAACAGGCCGAGCAGCCTGACGGAAAAGACTGCGGCGAGAGAGCCGGCAGCGCGCAATTCGTGTCGTTCCATCGCTTTTAATCCCGGCCGATGCTGCTGCCCGCAGGGCCACGCCGCGAGGTTCGCGATGCTAATGCCCTGCGCCGTTGCTGCGGGTCAATTGCGGCAGCTTGCCGCCCACCTCGCACTGCGTTATAGAGCCGCCAAATTTTCAGCGATAACCCCTTAAACAGAGCCATGAAACCCGACACCCACCCCGACTACCATACCGTCAAGGTGATCATGACCGACGGCACCGAATTCACCACGCGCACGACGTGGGGCAAGCCCGGCGATACGCTTCATCTCGATATCGATCCGAAGTCGCATCCGGCCTGGACCGGCGGCCAGCAGCATCTGGTCGACCGCGGCGGCCGATTGTCACGGTTCCAGAAAAAGTTCGAAGGCTTTTTGAAGAAATAGCCGGGCCGCTCAGGCGTCGGATTCGAACGCCGCCTTCAACAGCCCCATTTGACGCTCGACCGGGTTATCGGCCGCAAGCTTTGCCGGCACAGCCGCATGCATGGTGGCGTCGAGGCGGCGCACTTCGGCCTGCAATTTGGTGGATCGCGCGATCAGTTCCTGCAGCTTCGCCGGCAGCAGCTCCAGCGACTTTGCATCCCCGGGCTCGCAAGCGGCCAGTCTGACCTTGCTTTTTTCTTTATTCGCCTGGGTGAGCGTCATCTCGCCTTCCTTGACCGCGCGGTGCAGCAAAAGCCATGACGCAAGCTGCATCAACCGCGTCGTCAGCCGCATGCTCTCGGTCGCGTAGACGAGACTGGCGCTGCGGTCGAGTTTCTTGGATTCCTGGCGGCCCGAGCCGTCGAGATAGCTTGCGGTCTCCTCGACCAGCGCCATGCCATCGCGAAATAGCGTTGCGAAGACCTGGGAACTTGCCAGCCGCTCGCTGAAGGAGACCGCGCCGGCTTCCATCATGCGCTTATCGGACATGTACGCCTCACACCACCGGACCAGCATCGCGCGGCGAGCGCGCGCTGTCCAGCGGTACCGAGCCAGAACCTTCCGACATAGTTGCCAGTCAACGGCCGTCGCAACGAAAAGCTATGGGTTCGCGCGAAGGCGTTTGGCAAAAAAAAGAGCCGCCGTTGCCGGCGGCTCAAGGTGATAACAGGGAGGCGTCAAACAGAGTGGACAGGAGCCACTCAATGTCCAGAAGATGGACAGTGTTTGTAATGAACGAGAAAGCTTAACGAGACGTTAAGGAATTACAGAAACTTGCCAAATCTTTTTCAAATTCGGCGCGAAAATCGCCCGCAGCCTAGACTAAATCGTTGAAAAATATTCATTTCTTAAAAATGCTGTCGGCAGCGGATTTGATCGCGCGTTTGCGCGTCATATCGGCCTCGAGCCGCGCAATCTCCTCCCGCAGGAGCGCAATCCGATCGGAAAGTTCGCTCGTCGACAACAGCGTCAGATCCTGGCCGATCTCATGGACGATTTTCTTCTTCGGTTTATCCTCGTCGTCGAGGGCGGGCATTTTGCTGGCTCCTGACCGGAAATACTAGCGGTCCTGCTGCGGTTGTCCTACTGCGAGGCCCTCTCCAATTGCACTCTAGCAGCCAACAACCAAAGCCGCAGAATTGTCCTGACCCCTTGAAAGTAAAAAGGAATATCCTTGCCCTCGAATGCATCAGGGCTTACTAAGAACGGCTATGGCGCAGGCAGCCGTCGCTGAAAATGCGAGTTGCCAAGCGGTCGCGAATTCGGCGCAAAGCCCGGTAGGTAGTCGATCCGGGGACTTAATGGTGGCGCGAACGGCGCCGGCTGCCGGCCTCGGAGGGATTTCTTGGCATTTTCGCGCGCCGCCAATTTGAGCGCCAAGACGTCTTGCGTAGCGGTTTTTCGCGCCAAGTCCCTCGGCGCCACAACGGGCGCGATTTTAGCGATCGCCATCCTGGCGTGCTTCGGCACCTCGCCCGCGCGGGCCGTCGAGGCTGTCAACGTCCGCACCGATGTCGGGGCGATCGATCTGACCGGCGCGGTCGATATCGTACACACCGACGGCGACCGCATCCAGGTTTCGACCGCGCCGGGCGATGACGGGATCATTCGGCGCATCGAAGTGCGCGCGCGGCAAGGCGGACGGAATTGGGCGGTCTTCGCGCTTGCCAATAACGGCGACGAGCAGATCGACCGGCTGATCGTCGCACCGCATTACCGGATGGTCGGCTCCGGCCTCATCTGGCCCGATCTCGGGCAGTCGCGCATCGTCTACATCACCCCGTCATCCGGCGACCCGCCGGAGCGCCAGGACAGCTCCGATGCCGATGTGTACCGCATCACGCTCGACCCCGGCACGGTCCTCACCTTCGTCGCCGAGTTGCGCGCCAGCAATCTGCCGCAGCTCTATCTTTGGGAACCTGACGCCTACAAAGACAAGCTCAATTCGCTCACGCTCTACCAGGGCATCGTCATCGGCATCGCCGGTCTGCTCGCATTGTTTCTGACCATCCTGTTCGTGGTCAAAGGCAGCGTGATGTTCCCGGCCGCGGCGGCGCTGGGCTGGGCGGTGCTGATCTATATCGGCATCGACTTCGGCTTTTGGCCTAAAGTCTTCGACCTGTCGTCGGCCGCCGAGCGCATCTGGCGCGCGTCCGGGGAAGCGATCCTTGCAGCGACGCTGCTGGTGTTTCTGTTCGCCTATCTCAATCTCAACCGCTGGCATGTGCGCTATGCCCACATCACCGTCGGCTGGCTCGCTTTTCTCGGCGCGCTGGTCGCGGTCGCTCTGGTCTCGCCGGCAGTCGCCTCCGGCATTGCCCGCATATCGTTGTTCCTCGTGGCCGTGCTCGGCTTCGCGCTGGTGATCTATCTCGCTACCCACGACTACGATCGCGCGGTGATGCTGATTCCGACTTGGCTCCTTTTGGTCGTCTGGGTGATCGGCGCTGCGCTGACGGTACTTGGATTCCTCACCAACGATATTGTCGGTCCGGCCTTGCTCGGCGGCCTTGTGCTCATCGTCATGCTGATCGGCTTCACTGTGATGCAGCACGCCTTCGCCGGCGGCATAACCGGCGGCATTGTCTCCGACGTCGAACGGCGTGCGCTCGCGCTTACCGGCGCCGGCGACATGATCTGGGACTGGGACGTTTCCTCCGACAAGGTCTTTACCAGTCCGGAGACCGAAGCCGCGCTCGGTCTCAAGCACGGATCGCTCGACGGCTCGGCAGCCAAGTGGCTCGACGTGCTCCATCAACTCGATCGCGATCGATTCCGCGCCACGCTCGACGGCGTGCTCGAACAGCGGCGCGGGCGAGTGGCGCAGGATTTCCGCCTGCGCACCGCCGACGGCCATTATCTGTGGTTCGCGCTGCGGGCGCGGCCCATCGTCGGTTCCGACGGTGAAGTGATCCGGCTGGTCGGCACCCTCACCGACGTCACCGAGTTCAAGACCGCCGAGGAGCGGCTGTTGCACGATGCCGTGCATGACAACTTGACCGGCATGCCCAACCGCGAACTTTTTCTCGATCGGCTGCAGGCCGTGTTCGGCCTCGCCAAAGCCGACACCGCGATACACCCGACGGTCATGGTCATCGACCTTGACCGTTTCAAGCAGGTCAACGATTCGGTCGGCATGGCGGTCGGCGACTCGATCCTGCTCACCTTGGCGCGCCGCCTCGGACGGCTCATCAAGCCGCAGGACACGTTGGCGCGTTTGTCGGGCGATCAGTTCGGCGTGATCCTGCTGTCGGAACGCGAGCTGGCGCGCGTCACTGCGCTCGCCGAGACGATCCGCAAGACGCTGCGCGCCCCGATCACTTTCCGGGACCGCGAAATATTCCTCACCGCTTCGATCGGCTTGGCGCTTAGCGACAGTGAATCGCAACGCGCCGAAGAGGTGCTCAAAGACGCCGAGCTTGCCATGTATCACGCCAAGCGCGGCGGCGGCGATCGCATCGACGTGTTCAAGGCTGCCATGCGGGCGCGCAAATCCGATCGGTTGTCGATTGAATCCGACCTGCGCCGCGCGCTCGAACGCGACGAGATCGCCATCCTTTATCAGCCGATCGTGCGGCTTGAAGACCGTTCCGTCGCCGGCTTCGAGGCGCTGGCGCGCTGGAATCACCCGAAGCTCGGCCGGGTCTCGCCGATGGAGTTCATCAACATCGCCGAGGAAACTGGACTGATCGTCGAGCTCGGCCTGTTCGTTCTCGACCGCACGGCGCGGCAGCTCTCGACTTGGCAGCGGACGCTGCGCCATCGCGAGCCGATATTCGCCAGCGTCAACGTCTCGTCGCGCCAATTGCTACGTCACGACCTGATCCAGGACCTGCGCACCGTGCTGGCGCGTGCGCCGCTGGCTCCCGGGTCGCTCAAGCTCGAACTCACCGAATCGGTGGTGATGGAGAATCCGGAACATGCGGCGCAGATGCTGCATCGTATCCACGAACTCGGCGCCGGACTGGCGCTCGACGATTTCGGCACCGGCTATTCGTCGCTGTCTTATCTGCAACGCTTTCCGTTCGATACGATCAAGATCGATCAGTCGTTCGTGCGCATGACCACCAAAGGCACGCGTCCGGTCATACTACGCTCGATCATCACGCTGGCGCACGATCTCGGCATGGACGTGGTGGCCGAAGGCGCCGAAACCGATTCCGACGCGGTCGAGCTGTTCCAGCTCGGCTGTGAATTCGCGCAAGGCTTTGTCTTCGGCGAACCGATGAGCGCCGAGCGGGCACGCGCGCTGCTCGAACCGGAAGCGGCCGTGCGACCTCAGCAAGCAGGAATTAGGACAAAGGTCTTCGGCGCCTGACGGACGACGGAGCGCGGACGACGGAGGACGGAGGACGGATGGATTGAGAACTACCCGTCCTTGGCGGTCCGCCATCTGTCCTCTGATTTAGGCGTGCCCCGCCTCGCTCGACAGCATGCCGAGATCGATGCCGAGCTTCTTCAAAGCCTTCTCGTACTTGCCGCCGATATCGGGACCGAAGATGAGCTCCGGATCCGGCGCACAGTGCAGCCAGCCGTTGCCTTGAATCTCATTCTCGAGCTGGCCGGGCGCCCAACCGGCATAGCCGAGCGCAAGGATGGCGCTGGCCGGGCCGTCGCCGCGGGCGATGGCCTTGAGGATGTCGATGGTGGCGGTGAGGCAGATGCCGTCATCGATCGGCAGTGTCGAGTTTTCGATGAAGAAATCGGCGCTGTGCAGCACGAAGCCGCGCTCGGTCTCGACCGGCCCGCCGCGCATGACCTGCACGACGTCGGCGCGCGTCGGCAGCTGAATGACGTCCGCGGCCGGGATCACGTTGAGCTTCACCAGAAGATCGGAGAAGTTGATGTTCGACGCGGGATGGTTGACCACGATGCCCATGGCACCTTCGGAGGAATGCGCGCAGATATAAATCAGCGAGCGCGAGAAACGTTCGTCGCCCATTGCCGGCATGGCAATCAGCATCTGGCCGTCGAGATAGCCTCGACGCCGTGATTTTCCCGATGTGCCGCGTGGCAATTTCATATGGAAAGGTTAGCCCATCGATCCGCATTTGCAAACGAACCAGCGGGCCAAAAGTTCACGATATGCCCTAGGCATTAGCAATTGCGGCGATGCGGTGGCATTGCGACCCGCTCACGATCGCTTGGTCGCGACGATCACTAAGTCACGATCATGTCAGTGGCGCTTGCTTGCCGTTCGCCCTAGATAGCGGCGATGACGAAAATCCTCCGACTAACACTTTGTCGATTGGCATTTACCGCGGTTGCGCTGACTGGCCTCGCGGCCGCGCCGGCCGCATCGTCGTCTGCTTGGGCACAGGACGCTTCCGGCTGGGATACGCAACCCCATACCGCCGTGCGCCTCATTGCCGGTGCGACGACGAAGACGCCCGATGCGACATTCGTTCGCGCGGGAATTGAGATCAAGCTTGACCCCGGATGGCACACCTATTGGCGCGATCCAGGAGACACCGGCGTTCCGCCGACTTTCGATTTTTCCGGGTCCGACAACGTGAAAACGGCCACCGTGATGTGGCCGGCGCCCGAGCAATTTCCCGACGGCGCCGGCGGCCAATCGATCGGCTATGTCGGTCATGTCATCCTACCGCTGCGGGTCACTCGCGAGGATGCCGCGAAACAATCGTTGCTGCATCTGAAGCTCGGTTATGCGATTTGCGGCACTCTTTGCATTCCGGTCGAGGCCAAGCTGCAACTTCCCCTCAACGGCGACGGCGCCGAAGACGCCGCGATCGAAAAGGCGGAAATTCGCGTGCCGCGGCACGTCCCGCTCGGCCCAAATACCGGACCTAGAGGTCTTGCCATCCTCGCCGTGCATCGCGAGCCGGGCCGGCCGCACGATCGTGTCGTGGTCGACGTCGCCGCGCCCGCGGACGCGCCGGTCAATCTGTTCGTCGAGGGGCCGACGACCGACTGGTCGCTGCCGCAGCCGCAATCCACCGACGGCAATGGCGCGACACGCCAATTCGCATTCGAGCTCGATGGGCTGCCGCCCGAGGCGCAGGGCAAGGGCGCGATGCTTACGTTCACCGCGGTTTCCGCCGACGGCGCGATCGAGGTTCCTGCCCATCTCGACTAAGTCGCGCAGAGCGCGCTAGTTTAGGGGCCGCCGCAACGGCGACCGAGAGCTGCGGACGAGTTTTATTGTGAACGCGAGAGGAAACGATCATGGCGATTAAGGTTGGCGACCGCGCACCGAGCGGCACGTTTACGGTGATGACGACCGACGGGCCAAAGCCGAAAACTTCGGACGAATTATTCAAGGGCAAGAAAGTGGTGCTGTTCGCGGTGCCGGGCGCCTTTACGCCGACCTGCCACAAGAACCACCTGCCGGGTTTCGTGAAGAACGCGGCCTCGATCAAGGCCAAGGGCGTCGACACCATCGCGGTCACCGGCGTCAACGACGTGTTCGTGATGGACGCCTGGAAGAAGGCCTCCGGCGGCGACGCGATCGAGTTTCTGGCCGACGGCAGCGGCAACTGGGCCAAGGCCATGGGCCTGACGGCGGACTTGACCGAACGCGGGCTCGGCGTGCGCTCGCAGCGCTACGCCATGGTCGTCGATGACGGCGTGGTGAAGACGCTCAACGTCGAAGATGCTCCGGGCAAGGCCGAAGTCTCGAGCGCCGACAATCTGATGAAGTCGCTGTGAGGCGACACTGTGGGGGCGGGTTTTAAATCCGCCCCTACGCGCGTTGCGCGCGGATTTCGGCAATCGCTTCGCGGGCGAGCTCGTCAGCGCGCTCGTTCATGTCGTGGCCGGAATGGCCCTTCACCCAGTGCCAGCGGATCTGATGCTCGCCAAGCGCGGCATCGAGGCGCTTCCAGAGGTCGACGTTTTTCACCGACTTCTTGTCGGCGGTGCGCCAGCCGTTCTGTTTCCATTTTGCGATATACGACATGATGCCGTTGCGCAGATATTGGCTGTCGGTATGCAGATCGACGCGACATGGCCGCTTGAGCGCTTCGAGCGCCGCAATGGCCGCCATCAATTCCATGCGGTTGTTGGTGGTGTTCGCCTCGCCGCCTTTCAGCTCCTTCTCACGATCGCCGAAAGTGAGGATTGCGCCCCAGCCGCCGGGCCCGGGATTGCCGGAACAGGCGCCGTCGGTGTGAATAACCACATGCGGCAGATTTTGCGGCGGTGCGGCGCTCACGGCGCGCTCACTCCGTAATCGCGCACGCTTTTGACCTTCTGGTGAAAGCGGAGCTTGCGCGCGTATTCGCGCGGATCCTTTGGCCGCACCAGCGCGCCGGGCGGCACGTCGAGCCAATCGACCAGCCGCGTCAGCAGGAAACGCAAAGCGGCGCCGCGGGCGAGGAGCGGCAGCTTGTCCCACTCCTCATCCGATAGCCGACGCGTCTTGGCGTAATTGGCGAGGAGCGCACGGCCCTTGGTAACGTTGTAGGAGTGATCAGTTTCAAAGCACCAGGCGTTGAGGCAGATCGCGACGTCGTACATCAGCGTATCGGTGCAGGCGAAATAAAAATCGATGAGCCCGGAAAGCTTATTGCCGAGGAAAAATACATTGTCCGGAAATAGGTCGGCGTGGATGACGCCCTGCGGCAACCCGCGCGGCCAGTCGCGTTGCAACAACTCCAGCTCGGCTGCGACCAGCGACTCGATATTGCGTTCCACTTTGTGGGCGCGCTCGCGGCAACCTTCGTAGAGCGCCCGCCAGCCGGCGACCGACAGCGCATTGTCGCGGTGCATTGGAAAATCGGCGCCGGCGAGATGCAGTTGCGCCAGCGCGACTCCGAGCGCCGCGCAATGTGCCGCGCTCGGCCGGCGGATCCAGACCCCGTCGAGGAAGGTGACGATAGCAGCCGGCCGGCCGGCGAGCTTGCCCAGCACCTTGCCGGTGCGGTTCTTCACCGGCTGCGGGCAGGTGATGCCACGGCTCGCCAGATGCTCCATCAGCGCCAGAAAGAACGGCAGGTCGCGCTCGGCGACACGTCGCTCATAAAGCGTAAGGATATAATTGCCGCTGCCGGTATGGACGAGAAAGTTCGAATTTTCGACGCCTTCGGCGATGCCCTTGTAGGACAGCAGCTCGCCGATGTCGTAACCGGCAAGGAAGCGGCCGAGATCTTCCGCCGTGACATCGGTATAGACCGCCATGAAGGGCTCCAATCCTTCGCGGCTAGCTCGGTATCCGTGTCCGCGTCAAGCCGTGCCGCCGGCGAGCCAGGCGTAAAAGCGTGCGTAAAGGTCTGCGGTTTCCGCACCCCCATCGCGATAGATGATGGGCGCGAGCGCGCGGCCTTCGGAATGGGCGAGCCGAAACGCCATGTAGCGGTATTGCTCTGGAAAGCGCGCGGCGCCGCCGGCCAAGAACAAATTGTCGTATTCCGGCGACGCCTCGACCGGATCGAGTCGGTCGCGCTCATAGATCGCCGCCCGTTCGGCAATCAGCCAGCCTTTGGAATGACGCTCCAGACGATCGAGGAAGCGCGAGCACGAGGTCAGATCGACCGGGACGCCCTTGAACTCCTGCCGCACGCGAATAATGACCGGCGTTTCCGCCACCGCACGATCCTTGTCGAGCCTGACGATGGACGCGAACAGATGATGACGCGACCAGGTATGGCCAGCGGCGAAATTAGCCTTGCAACGCTCGACGAATTGCTCGAACGCGCCGCGAAACCAGGAGATGGAGATATGTCCATCGGGCGTGAAGGTTGAGCGCAACGCGTCCCACTTGCCTTGATCGCGATAGACGCCCCAGGACTGGATCAGCTCCGCGATGGCAAATTTGTCTTCGAATTCCATTGCGAATCTACCTAAGGCATGAGTGCACGATAGGATAGCGTGTTGACCGCACGCAAATGCTCTCTTATTCCGCCATTCCCGCCGTCGTACTTACAGAATCGGCATGACTGGAGCGTTAAGACTTAAGCATGAAAGCCATCGTCATCCACGAATTCGGTCCGCCCGAAGTCTTGCGCTACGAAGAGCTTCCCGATCCCATCCCGCGCACCGGCGAAATCCGCATCAAAGTGCACGCCGCGACCGTCAATCGCGTGCTCGACGTGAGCCTTCGCGCCGGCAAGGAAATGGCACGCGGCGCGGTGTTGCCACTCATTCCCGGCGTCGACTGCGCCGGCACCGTCGATGCGGTCGGACCGCAGGTCAACCGTTGGCGTGCCGGCGATCGTGTCGCTGCCGCCGGCTTCATGCCGCTCGATACCTGCGCGGAGGACGGCAGCGGTTACGACGGCCCCCGCGGCATGATGGGAATCAAGCGGCCCGGCGGATTTGCCGAACTGGTCGCCGTACCGGCCTGCGCGGCGGTCGCGCTGCCCAAGCAGCTCGACTTTCATCGCGCCGCCGTCGTGCTGCGCCATGTGCCGACGGCATGGAATCTCCTCGTCCACGTCGCCGACCTCAAATTCGACGAGACCGTGCTGATCATGGGCGCCGGCGGCAATCTCGGCACGACCGGCATCCAGATCGCCAAAAACGTGATCGGCGCGCGCGTGATTGCCGCTGCAGGCTCCGATGCGCGCGTCGCGCTCGGCAAGAAGCTAGGGGCGGATCATGGTGTGAACTACGCGACGCAAAATATTTTCGATGAGATAATGAAAATCACCGACGGCAAAGGCGTCGACGTGCTGTACGACAACATCGCCAATCCGGCGGTGCTGCCGCTGGCCTTCCGCGCCATCGGCATGAATGGACGGCTGGTCACCGCAGGCGCCCATGCCGGGCCGAATGTGGCGCTCGATTTCTCGCATCTCTACCACAAGCGGATCACGATCAGGGGCATGCCAGGCTATACGGCCGCCGACCTGCCGCACTGCCTGGCCGCGGCGGAACAAGGCAAAGTCGTGCCGCAGATCGAGCGTGTGTTGCCGCTGTCGCGGGCCGCCGAAGCGCATCGCCTGGTCGAAGCGCATGAAGGCCAGGGCAAAATCGTGCTCGATCCGACGCTCGGGTAACGCTCACAAATCATCGACCGGTTCGGTCGCGCGCACCGACGGGCGCGCGGCAAAGGTCGCGTGCCAGGCCGCAAGCCGCTGATGCGCGATGCGCCAATCCTCGTCGGCATAGCGGAAATCGAGATAGCCGAGCGCGCAACCGATGGCGATATGGCCGACGCCGAACGGCGTCGCCGCGAGCGCGTCTGCCTCGCGCTCCAGGCTTTTGAGCACCGCCGCCTTGCGCACAGCGGCGCTCGCCTTGTGCGGGTCGGAGGGATTGGCGCGCATGCGCTCGTCGCGCAGCAGCACCATCATGTCCAGAAAGCCGTCGCCGAGCGCCTGCCGGCGCAAGGCCTCGAGGCGCGCCTTCGGTTCAGAAGGAAAGAGTTTCGGTGCGTCGCCCAGGGAATCGAAATATTCGCAGATCACCGGCGAGTCGTAGATCACGGTGCCGTCGTCGAGCACCAGCGTCGGGATTTTCGACAGCGGATTGTCCTGCATCAGCCCGGCATGCGGCTTGGCCGTGGCCGCCACCGTGCGCACGCAAGTGATGCGGCCGGCAATGCCGCGCTCATGCGCGACGATCATGACCTTGCGCACGAACGGCGAGCGGGGCGACCAATGCAGCTTCATGGAGAGACCTTGAAAACGAATTCTTCGCAGCGCAACTATTTCGACTGGGAATGTCGATGGCGATTTGACATTCCACGCGTTAGCATTCTGCATGATCGCCGCTTGGCGATCTACAGCGCGTTCCGACCTTCCAAGAGCAATCGCAGAACCCCGGAAATTCCGCATGGATTACGACCCGCGTAGCGAGCCGCACCATCTCGCGCACGACCCCACGACCTGCCTCGTCGTGCCGCGCCCGATCGGCTGGATTACGACCATCAGTCCGTCCGGCGTCGTCAATCTGGCGCCCTACAGCTTCTTCAATTTGATCGCGAGCCATCCGCCCTTCGTCATGTTCTCGTCGAATTCGCGAAAGCACACGCAAACCCATGCCGAGAGCGGCAGCGAATTCGTGTTCAATCTGGCGACCTACGATCTGCGCACCGAGATGAACATCACCGGCGGCGATTATCCCGCCGAAGTGAGCGAACCCGATGTGGCCAAGCTTGCCATGGCACGGTCGCGGTCGGTCAAGCCGCCGCGCGTCGCGCGCTCGCCGATCGCGCTCGAGTGCGTCTATTCGCAAACGGTGAAGCTGGTGAGCGGCAATGGCAGGAGGCACGGTTACGAGATGGTGATCGGCGAAGTCGTCAACGTCCATATCGACGATGCGTTCATCGTCGACGGCATGATCGATATGGTGCGCCTCCGTCCGATCGGGCGGCTCGGCTATCGAGGCGATTATACGGTGGTCGACAATATCTTTTTCATGGCGCGAGTTTAATTCAAACAGCGCAGCTCCGCCGCAATGTTCACCGCCTCCTCTAGACCTTTCGCGATCCGGCAGCCGGCGGCGGCGAGCGCTTCCAATTTCGCATCGGCGCTCTCGTGCGCGCTGCCGATCAGCGCGCCGGCATGACCCATCTGTTTTTGCGTCGGCGCGTGGCGGCCGATCACCATGGCGACAATAGGCTTGGGGAAGCCGCGCGCCGTCTCGGCGAAGGCATATTCCTTGTCGCCGCCGATCTCGCCGCAGAACAGCACCGCGGCCGTCGCCGCGTCGCCAGCAAGCGCCTGCAGATATTCGTGCGGGTTGCGTCCGATGACGCTATCGCCGCCGATATGGGCGACGAGGCGCTGGCCGATGCCGGCGAGCGTCAATTGCCGCGCCAGGGCGAGCGCCACCGTGCCGCTACGCACGATGACGGCGAGCCGCCCTTCCCGGCAAAAGCTCGGTGCGATCGAGCCGAGCAGCCCCCGCACCGGCACAAATATTCCGAGCGTGTTGGGTCCGACGAGCCAACTGCCAGCCGCGCGGGCGAGCGTTACCGCCGCAAGCGCGTCGTGGACCGGCACATATTCGGCAACCGCCATCAGGGTCGGGATGCGCACTGCGGCACATTCGGCGATGGCATCGCGCACGCCTTCGGCCGGGGTATAGACGAGTGCGATGTTCGGCTTTTGCGGCAGATCGCCGATGCGGTCGTAGAGCGGCAGACCGTCCATGTCGGCCCCGCCGCGGCCGAGCGCGACCCCGCCGACGAGCGGCGTGCCGGCTGCAATCATGCCGGCGACCTGGTTTTTCGCGTAGCGCCCGGTCGGACTGATCACCGCAACCCGCCACGGCTCGGGGTCGAGGAACGGCAGGCGTAGTTCGCCCGACATGCGGTATCCTCCGAAAGGGAGTGCGCGCCGGACGGCGCCCAAGAAGTGAACCACTGGAAGTCAGCCATTATGCGTCTGGCCGAGGTCGACGGGAAAGCCTTGCTGCGTCGTCACGGTATTGCCGTGCCGCGCGGCGTCCTGCTCGGCGCCGGCGAGAATCCGCCCAACGACGCGGCGGAGTGGCCGGGATTTTTGCTCAAAGCGCAGATCCTTGAAGGGGGACGCGGCAAGCGTGGCTTGGTGCGGCAGTTCGGCAAGCTCGCTGAATTCCGCGACATGCGGCGGCTCATTCTTGCCACGCTCGACGACGCCGATACGTCGCTTCTCCTCGAAGAGGCGATCCCGATTGTGCGCGAGATTTTCGTCGCGCTGCGCATCGATGGCACGCAGCAACGGCTCGAACTTCTCATCGCCCCACAAGGCGGCGAGAACGTCGAACAATCGGCGAAGCTTGTGCGCATCCCGATTGCAGACATGCCGAGGCCCGAAACCATGTTTGCGGCCATCGTCCGGTATTTTCCGCGCGAACTCGCGGCGCGGCTCGCGCGTTACGCCGCGCGACTGCCGCATATCGCCCGTCAAGAGGATCTGGAGCTTTTGGAGATCAACCCGCTGGCGCTGACGCAGCACGGCACCTTCGTCGCCTGCGACGCAAAAATCATTCGCGACGACAGCGCCGATTTCCGCCACGACCCCGACGAGTTTCCGACAAGCCGCCAGCTCGCCGAGCGCGCCATGACGACGCTTGAGCGTTCGGCGCGCGACCTCGGCTTCCAGCTCGTGGAGACCGATGGCGATGCCGTCCTCGTCACTTCGGGCGCGGGCCTTGCCATGATGATGATGGACCTTTTGGCCGATCATGGGCTTCGTGCCGCAAGCTTCATGGACAATCTGCGCGGCGCCCCCGACGAGACCATGACGGAGCGCCTGCAGATCGCCCGCGCACTCGCTGCGCGGCCGAATATCAAGGCGATCGTGTTTCAGACGGTGATCGCCTCGCGCTCGCTCGCCGAGCGCGTCGACGCACTCGTTGCTTGGATCACGGCCGAGCCGCTGCCGAAGCCGCTGTTCGTCGGACTTGCCGCCAGTCATGCCGCGACGCGCCAAATGAGCGTGGACGAAGCCGTCGCCAAGCTGCGCGCGCTTGGCGTCGCCGCCTTCACCGATCCGATCGAACTCGTCAAAGCGGCGGCGCAGGCGGGCAAATAAATATCAGCGTACCCGCTGCCAGCCCAGCGTAGCGACCGCGGCGTAGAATCGCTTGCACGCGCCGACAAATCCCTGGCCGAAATCCATACGCCGGCTTGGCGCGAGATCGAAGATGTAGTCGCAACCCTCGCCGTTGCAATAATAACTGCTCATGCCGCGCAGCGTATCGGCGAATTCCGAATTTTCCTGCCCGCAATCGGGACAAATCAGAAGAATGCGCGCGGTCGATTGAATTTGCCGGATGCCGTAATTGCGCATGGCAGTCGCCCCATCGCGCGCAAGCAGAAATTCGCGTGCGAATCGGCAGCATTTTATCAAAAGTCGCCGGCCGGGCGTCGCAGCCGCTGCGCTTATCCCGGGATTTATCCGGGATCGGTCAAAGTGGAACCAATCGCACTCGCCGACGTACTCGCGGATTTCGGGCCGGAGGCCGGGCGTCCCCAGCCCGCCGACCAGCGGCAATAATGGCCGCTGCCAAAAGGGCATAACATCTTGTCCGGCTGCGAGCGGCGCGGCAGTATGATTGCAAGCCCAAGACCCCGGTAAGGGGCGCCTTCCATACGGGGAAACTTCCATGGCTGTGCCGACACCATCTGGGGCGCGCGCATGAAAACCATTCTCGTTCCGACCGAGCACGGTTCCACCATGGTATCGGCGTTGGACACCGCGCTGTTGCTGGCGCAGAAATTCGACAGCTGCATCGAGGGCTTTCCACTGCGGCCGGCGGTCGCCGATCTGGTCGCCATGGATCCCGACAGCGGGCTGACCATGGTGGCCGTAAAGGAGAATGACGCCGAGATGGTGCGGCAGGCGGAAACGCTGTTCCGCACGTTTATGGAAAACCATCGCATCGCAGCCCGCGACGGCGAGGCGCGCGCATCGCTGTCATGGACTTGGCTCAAGGACGCGCCGAGCGGTCACGATTTCGTCGGCAGCTACGGCCGCGTCTTCGACATCATCGTGCTGGCGCGGCCCGGCGACGAGTGGCAGAGCCCGTCCATGATCACGCTGGAATCGGCCCTGTTCGAAAGCGGACGCCCGGTGCTGATTGCACCGCCTAACTCGCCGCGCTCGCTCGGTACCAACATATTAGTGGCCTGGAATAACAGCACCGAGCAGGCGCGCACCATGGCGGATGCCATGCCGCTTTTACACCTCGCCGATCGTATCACCATTTTGACGGTCGAGGGCGCCACCGTCGCCGGGCCGAGCGGCGAGCAGATGGCGCACGCGCTGAAGCAGAACGGCATTGCTGCCGATACAATGACTCTGAAACCGGTCGGAAAACGCAGCGCCGGCGAAACCATCCTCGCCAAGGCCGACGAGCTTGGCTGCGACCTCATCGTCAAAGGCGCCTATACGCAAAGCCGCCTGCGCCAGATGATCTTCGGCGGCACCACCCGGCACATCCTTGCCAATGCGAAATTGCCGGTGCTGATGGCGCATTGAGCGAACGCCGCGGCCGTCTCGCCAGTTTCATAAAATGAGCGACATGCATCCGGTCTTTCCGCAACTGGAGACCTTTTATCGGACGCTGGCGCCGTGGAGCGAGGCGCTGCTGCGCGTCGTCGTCGGGCTGTGGATGGTGCCGCATGGCTTGCGCATGGCATTCGGTTTCTTCCCCGGCACGGGCATCCGACAGGGCGACGTGCGCATGTTGGCGCTTGATCTCGACGCTTGGGGCTATCGGCCCGGTTGGCTGTGGGCACCGCTGATCGCCGCGACCGAGCTGATTGCCGGTCCCATGCTGGCGCTTGGCTTGTTCACCCGCGCCGCCGCGGTGCCGCTCGTGTTGTTTCTGATCGTGACGAATTTCGAGCGCTGGCGCGTCGGCCGATATTTTTGGAACAAACTTGGCCTCGAATATACGTTGATGTGGCTGGTGGCGACGTTCTATTTCCTCGTGCACGGCGGCGGCGCCTATTCGCTCGACCGTCTCATCGGCTGGGAATTTTGAAGGAGCGGACCTTGCCGTTCATCGACACCAATGGTGTGAGCCTGCATTACGTACTGGCCGGCGCGGCCGGTCGCTCTGTCGTGCTCCTCCACGAACTCGGCGGCACGCTGCATTCCTGGGACGGCGTGGCGCCGCGGCTTGCGGAGCGGTTTCGCGTGCTGCGCTATGACCAGCGCGGCGCCGGCCTTTCGGAAAAAGTGCGGCAGGACTTCTCGAATGACACGCTGGTGGAGGATTTCGAGGTGCTTGCGAAGGATGTCGGTCTTGATCCGCCCTTTCACTTCGTCACCGTCGCCGCAGCCGCAACTCAGGCGCTCCGCTTCCTCGAAAAGCACCCCGACCAAGTCGGCGCGCTGGTCCTCTGCAATCCGGCGCCCGGCGTCGACGCGAGCCGTGCCGCGGTACTCGACGAGCGCGCCGCCTTCGCCGCGCGCGAGGGCATGCGCGCCTCGCTGCCGACGACATTGGCGCTGTCCTTTCCGCCCAGTCTCGGCGAGCGCGCCGCCTACGAGGCCTATCTCGGGCGCTATCTCGCCAACGATCCGGTGGATTTCGGCCTCGCCTTTCGTTGCCTCGCGCGCACCAACATGCTGCACATGCTGCCGCAGATCCGCTGTCCCGCCATGGTGGTCGCCGGCCGTCACGACACGGTGCGCCCGCATGCCGGAACGGCCGAGCTTGCCAAGAAGATTCCTGGCGCGCGCTTTGAATTGATCGAAGACGCCGGCCACTTCATGCCGACGCAGGCGCCGCAAGCGCTTGCCGGCCTGCTCGAAAGTTTTTTGCCGAGATGAAATCACCCGCTAGGAAACCAACATGAAGATCAAAGCGAACGGCATCACTATCAACTATCAATTCGATGGGCCTGAGAGCGCGCCCTGCCTCGTGTTCTCCAATTCGCTCGCGACCACTTTCGCCATGTGGGACGAGCAAGCGGCAGGCCTGAAGGAGTCGTACCGCGTCCTGCGCTATGACCAGCGCGGCCATGGCTCGACCGACACGCCGGCGGGCCGTTATGCTTACGACACGCTGCTTGCCGATGCGCTCGGCCTGCTCGATGCCTTGTCAATCAAAAAGGCGCACTTCGCTGGTCTGTCGATGGGCGGCGCCACCGCGCTTGGGCTTGCCGAGCGCTATCCCGACCGGTTCGACCGCATCGTGGTTTGCGATTCGCCGTGCCAGTCGACGCCGCAGTCGAGCCAGCGATGGGAGGAGCGCATCGCCATTGCCCAGAAGCAAGGCATCGAAGCTCTCGTCGAGCCGACCATCGCGCGCTGGGTGCCGCCGGAAATCGTGGCAAAGAATCCACCACATATCGACAAAATTCGCGCCATGATCCGAGCCACGCCGGTCAACGGCTTTATCGGTTGCGCGGCGGCGCTCGCCGACCACGATTACGCCTCCGCGGTCGCGACCGTGAAGCGCCCGGTCCTGTTTCTGGTCGGCGAGAAGGACGCACCCGCGCTCGCGATGCGTAAGCTTAACGAGAAGCTTCCCGGCTCGCGCTACGTCGAAATTCCCGGCGCCGGTCATATCTCCAACATGGACCGGCCGGCGGAATTCACCCGCGCCATCCGCGATTTCCTGGCCGCTTGATCGGCACTTGCCATGCCTTTTCGGCGGGGGACGCATCGCGTCGCACGGCTTTGCAATCACCTGGCGGAGTCACTATACGTCAAGCAAAGTCAATTTCAGCCGTATACGGGTGCCCCTTTAAGGAGAAAACGTCATGGCAACGATGACAATGAAGGCCCCTGCCCCGGGCGGGCTTTCCAACAAAGCGCGCGAATTGATGGAAGCCATCAATACGGATGCCGGCAAGCACAATATTTGGGTCCGCACCCAGGCCAATGCACCGGCGCAAAGGCCGTGGTTCAGCGAAACCAGCGGCGAAGGCTCGGGTCAGCTCGGCAGCGGCCGCGTCGCCGTCAATCAGATGAAAACCGTTCCCTATATGTGGAAGTGGAACGAATATAGCGGCTACCTCAAACAAATCTCCGAGATCGCCAGCAAGGCCGACGTTTCGCCGATCGAGTTCGCCGACCGCCAAAGCATCCTTTTGCTCAATCCCGGGCTGAACGGCCGCCTGCAGGTCACCAATACCATCCGCTGCGCCATCTCGATCTACAACCCGGGCGATGTCGCGCCGGTGCATTTGCACTCGCCGAATGCGAGCCGAACCATTCTTTCCAAAAATGGCGGCTATACCGTCGTCGAAGGCGAGAAGGTCACGGCAAACTACGGCGATCTCATTCTCACCCCGAACGGCACCTGGCACGACCACGGCAACGATTCCGACGAGCCGGTGATCTGGATCGACACGCTGGACTGGCCGCTGATGGAATTCCTCGATGCCGCCTGGGTCGATCACAACATGCCCGGCGCGCAAGGCAACACAAACGTGCAAGCGGTCACCGTCGAGGAAGGCTATTCCCGCCATCTCTACAGCCATGGTGGCATCAAACCGGCATTTGTCGACCACCAGCGCGGCGTCGGCCACGCGCCCGCGCCGCTGTTCCACTATCGCGGCGCCGACGTGCTCGAAATGCTGCATAGCCTGCGCAAGGAGAAGGGCGATCCCTACGAGGGCATCAAGGTCGACTTCGTCAATCCGGTGACCGGCGAGCCGGTTTTCAAGACGCTGAATTATTCGGCGCAGCTCTTGCGCCCCGGCGAAGAGACCGAGTTCAAGCGCGAAACCGCCGGCACCTATTACGTTTGCATCGAAGGCTCAGGCGTCACCGAAGTCGGCGGCAAGCGCTTCGAATGGGGCCACAACGATCTGTTCGTGGTGCCGAACTTCCTATGGCGCCGCCACATCAATACCGGCAAGACCGACGCGGTGATCTATTCGGTGTCGGACGCAGCCCTGATGAACAATATCGGCCAATATTACGCGCAAGGCCGCGCCAGCAACGGCAAGGTGACGGAACTGGTCCTGCATTAAGCGGAAGTTTGCCGTCAAAAATACAATCGGAGCGCAGACGATCCGCGCTCCGATTTTTGTTGGTCAACCAAACAGGCTCAGGCGTCCTTCAGCCTTTTGCTGCATTCGCCCGCAGGGTCATGCAGGCGTGCCGTCATTTGCCGGCGGCCTTCATACGCATGTCGCATTCGTGCCAGAATTGTGGCCACTTCATTCCTGCCGGTCTCGTTCCATTTGCCTTCGCGGCCTTCCACTCGGCACCGCAAGCACGCTCGCGTGCGTACATCGCCTGTCGCCCTGCAGATGCCGGTTTGGCCTCAGTCGACGTCGCGGTGGGCTTCGGCGCCGGTGCCGGCGCGGCAGCCGGAGCGGCCGCGGTGGCGGGCGCTGGAGCCGCTGCCGGAGCAGCGGCTTCCGAGCCGCATTGCGCCTTGCGGAAGTCGTTCCACTTTTGGCCGTTGAGCGTGCCGGCGGCCTTGGCCGCTTTATACTTGGCGCTGCACTCCGTCATCGTCAGCGCGCTGGCGGATGTTGCTTGCAAAGCGAGAGCCGCCAGTATCGCGGCGGTGCATAAACCGACGTAACGCGTAGTCATGGCTGTTTTCCTCGTGATGTGTGATTGACGTTCAAATCCCATTTCAGGCTCGGGGGCCGCGTTGGATGGCCGCGATAGTCCTCCATACACTAAAGTCTGCCACGCACGGCGGATGAAGGAAAGCCAGTGCCCTTGCGATGCAGCACGCGAAAGGCGGCTTATTTCTTCGGCGCGTGGTCGTGAGGCTCGCCGATCATGTCGCCGCAGCCGGCGCGATTGGCCCAATATTCCCAGGCGCGCCAGGTTTCGGTCGAGGCCGGCAGATAGCCGCGAAACCGCGCGGCGATCTCGCCCTTCGATAATGGCTTCGGTTTACCGCCCAAGCACATGGCGTTCATCTGCACCCGGGCATTGCGCGGCAGATAGACCGACAGCCGCACCACTTCGATGATCGAGGCCGCCGCCGAGGCAAAACCGTGGCCGCGCATCAGCGCGACATGGCCTGCGCCCATGCATTTCGCCAGATCGCGGCCCTGCGCCATATTGGTGACTAGCATGTTGGTGTCGCCAAATTTTTTCCGGATATCCCAGACCGGCACCTTGCCGCCGATGAAGCTGCCGGAATGAATGACCGGCTCGAGCGGCTTGTTGATGAGGCCGAACGGCAACGTGTCTTCGGCGTGCGCGTGAACGACCGCCACCACGTCAGGCCGCGCTTCGAATATTGCGGCATGGATAAAGCGCTCCAGATACGGCTGCCGCTGGTCGCTGACCGGCTCGCCCTCGGCGTCGAACTCGATCAGATCGTGACGCTCGACCAGTTCCGGCGCGCGCGAGCGCGACATGAAAAAGCGCTTCGGATTGTCGGGATGCCGCACGCTGATGTGGCCGTAGGCATCGACCACGTCCTCGTTGGAGAGAATGCGATTGGCGACGACGAGGTCGCGCAGCAGATCGTCGAGTTGGCTCATGGCAGTTCTTCCAATCCGAGAATGTTTTCCGCTCATTCCCGCGCAAGCGGGAATCCAGGTTCTGGATCCCCGCTTTCGCGGCGGACGAGCGGACTATAGCAGCCGATGCAGACTCATCGAATGTTCTTTAGCCATACGTTGGCACGAACAGATCGTCGACCTTGACCGGCGCGGCAATGAGGCCGAGGTCTTGCTCATAGGTTACGAGCGCCTCCAGCGTCGCCCGGTTGGGCTCGACGCCGTAGGGCCACGGATCGCCGTTGAAGACGTCCCAGATGTCGTCGATCTCGCGCATCAAAAACGGCGTCATGTAGCGCACCGCGCGCAGATTGAACAGCTTGTCCAGTGCGATCTTCTTCGACTGGACGAAGGCATCGTAGAGGCTCGTGGCGACAAACGGATAGCGCTCATATACGCTCTTCTTGATCGCGACGAGATGCATGATCGGATAGATCTTTTTGCGCTTGTAGAGCTCGACGTCGCGCGCGACATAATCCGGAAACAGCCGCACGATGTCGGGATTGCTGCGGATTTCCTCGGGCAGGCTGGTGCCGAGCGTGGCGTCGATTTCGCCGTCGGCGAGAAGCTGGCCGAGCGTTTTTTTGGTCGTGTTGTTTTCGATGGAGATTTTCTTGAGTAGCGGCAGCACCGTCGGGGCGCCGTGCGAGCCCGCGGTATTCATCGCGCTTTGCACCCAACGGACCTTCGACAGGTCGACGCCGAATTCGTTATGCAATATGCCGTTGATGAAGATGGCGGCAGTCATCGTGTAAAGCGGCACGCCGATCCGTTTGCCTTCGAGGTCCTTTGGCGTCTTGATGCCGGATCTGCGGTTGACAGCGATGAAGCCGAGCCGAAACGCGATCGACGGAAACACCGGAATGGCGACGAACGGGCACTCCTTGCGTGCGAAGCGCTGGACAAACTCCGAACTGGAATATTCGGCGATGTCGAATTCCTGTCCGCCGGACATGCGGTCGAAGATCGGGCGCGGCTGATCGATAGCGATGAAATTGAGATCGATGCCGTCGGCCTTCTCTTCGCCGGTGTAAAGCGGCTGCATCCGATCGTAGAGGCCGCAAGCAAACGACAATTGCAACTTGGGCATTGATGCGCCGTCCTCCCGCTCTTTCTGCGGCGGTACGGTTAGCACGCTGCTCTAAGAGCGGGAAGGTCGGCGCAAGCGGACGAGCGGGCCGTTTTATTCGATCACCTCGTCGGCGCGGGCAGGCACGGGCTGCGGAACGGCGAGGCCGAGCGCCTTGGCGGTCTTGAGGTTGACCACGAGCTCATACTTGGTCGGCGCCTGCACCGGCAGGTCTGCCGGCTTCTCGCCCTTGAGGATGCGATCGACGTAACCGGCCGCGCGCCGAAACTGGTCGAGGAAATTCGGCCCATACGAGATCAATCCGCCGGCGGCGACATATTTGGTATACCGCAGGCAGTTTATACTGGGCGGCGAGCGTAATTATCAGGTCACGATGAACCTCTGATAACGCGCTCACCGTCAGGATCAAACCGCCATTCGCGGAGCGCGCGAAGGTCGTGACGGCGCGATCGATTTCGTCGCGCACGCTGACAGGGGTCACCTCCCGGTCCAGCCCAATTGCTGCAGCTCCCGCAGGAAAGAAGCGTTGCGGGCCTGATCCTCAGCATCGCCCGCAGCCAGGGCTGTGATCACGCCGATGCGCCGCATGCGCTCGGCCTGCTGCGCGCGCGGCGCACGGCCATGCGGCCATCGCGCCGCCAAGAAGAGTAATGAACTCGCGCCGTCGGATGGCTAGACTGGGTTCTCGATTTAGGAAGTCAAAGACTAGCACAGTGGCGAGTAGAGAAAATGGCTCAACCTACGCGCTTGGTGCTCAGTACAGTTCTTTGCGCAAAATCTTGCCGATGTTGCTCTTCGGAAGTTCGTCGCGAAATTCGATCGTCGTCGGCCTTTTGTAGCCGGCCAGGCGGGTGCGCAGAAATTTGGTGAGATCGGCTTTGGTGAGAGCAGGATCGCGCTTGACGACGAAGAGCTTCACCGCCTGTCCGGTCCGCAAGTCGGGCACCCCGATCGCGGCGGCTTCGAGCAGGCCGGGATATTGCATGGCGACCTCTTCCACCTCGTTCGGAAATACCTTGAAGCCGGAGACGTTGATCATATCCTTCTTGCGGTCGAGCAGCCGCAGGAATCCGTCCGCGTCGAATGCGCCGACATCCCCGGTCTTCAGCCAGCCGTCGGCGGTAAGCACCAGCGCGGTTTCGTCGGGCCGCTGCCAATAGCCCTTCATGACCTGCGGGCCGCGCACCCATACTTCGCCGGCCTCGCCAACGGGTAGCGCCTTGCCGGCATCGTCGCGAATGGTGACCTCGGTCGAGGGCACCGGCAGGCCAACGGTGCCAAGCTTCGGGGCGGAAAACGGATTGATGCACACGACCGGCGAGGCTTCGGTCAGACCATAGCCCTCGACCAATTCGCTGCCGGTGATTTCGCGCCAGCGTCGCGCCACCTGGCTCTGCACCGCGGCGCCGCCGCCGACCGCGACGCGCAACGCGCTGAAATCCAATCCGGCGAACTCGGGGGCGTTGACCAGCGCATTGAACAGCGTGTTCACCCCGGACATCCAGGTGATGCCGGCACGGGCCATGACACGAACGAGCCGGTGCAGATCGCGCGGATCGGGAATAAGATAGTTCAACCCGCCGAGCACCGCAAAGGTCAGCAAGTTCGTCGTCAGAGAGAAGATGTGATAGAGCGGCAGCGGGGTGAGTACCCGCTCGCTTTCGACCCGCACGCCGGCTCCGGTCCAGGCCAGGCACTGCAACGTATTCGCGACTAGATTGCGATGCGTTAGCATCGCCCCTTTCGGCACGCCGGTCGTGCCTCCGGTATATTGCAGCAATGCGACGTCGGCCGATTGCACCGGCGCGTCCTGGTAGCGCCCGCTCGGCGGCCGGTCGCAGGCGTCCTGCAGCATGGTGAATTTTTCGAAATGCCACGCCGGCACGGCGCGCTTGATGTAGGAGTTCGCGAAATTGAACGCCCAGCGCTTGAGCATCGGCACGAAATCGCCAAGCCGCGCCACCACCACGTGCCGAATTTTAGTATCGGCGACGACAGATTCCAGTTTGTGGGCGAAATTCTCCATGATCACGATAACTGCGGCGCCGGAATCGGCGAGCTGCTCTTGCAGCTCGCGTGACGTATAGAGCGGATTAACATTGACCACCGTCAGCCCGGCGCGCAACGCACCGAGGAAAGTTACCGGATAAGCGAGCATGTTCGGCAGCATGATCGCGACGCGGTCACCCGGTCGGCAGTCCGCTTCCTCCACCAGGAAAGCCGCGAAGTCGCGGCTGTCGCGATCCCATTCGGCATAGGTCATCCGCACGCTCAAGCATTCGAATGCGGGACGCTCGGCATGCTGCCGGCAAGCCTCGATCAGCATCGCCGGCAACGACGGATAGGCGTTCGGATCGATGCTCGTAGGCACGCCCGCGGGGTAGGAAGCGAGCCAGATCGGCTCGGTCGCCTTGGTTTTGGGCGCCGCTTCGCTCTGCGACAGGACCGTCATGGCGTCTCCGGCGAGACCATCAAGGTCATTTTGCGCCATCATGATTGATTCTATCATCCATTGCATGCGGCGGAACAGCGCTTCCGTTCCCATTCGCCGCGGATCGAGGGATAATATCCCCGCTTGCCACACCAAAGGTTAAAACGAAGTCCAAGGGAGGTTGGTATGTTGCAGCCTAGACTGTCGGCCCTCGTCGTCGCTTTGTGCATCGCCGCGCCGCTGCCGGCGCTGGCCGAAGATATCCTCGTCACGCAGTACAAGGCCGATCCGTCGGGTGCGCCTTACGGCGTCGGTATCGAAAAAGGATTTTTTAAAAAGGCCGGTGTCGATATTACCGGCGTCATTTCCGGCGAGGGCGGCGGCTCTTCGGTGCGCGCCACGATCGCGAGCGAACTCGGCTACGGCGAGACCTCGCCGGCCGGCATCATCGCCGCCATCAATGAAGGCCAGGATATCAAGATCGTCGATATCGGCTCGCGCTCGATGGCCAGCAACGTCATCATTGTCATGCCAAATTCGCCGATCAAGTCGATGAAGGACTTGAAGGGGAAGAAGTTCGCCATTTCCAATCCGAAATCGCTTGGCGAAATGACCGCGGTGTTGGCGGCCGAAGATGCCGGAATAAATCCCAACGATGTCCAGCGCGTCGCGCTGGGCAATCTTTCCGGCGCGCTCACCGCGCTCGAAAACAATGTTGTCGATGCCACCACCATTCCCGGCATCCTGTTCATGATGCGCGGCGGCGCCAGCAAATATCGGATCATTGTCGGGCCGAAGGATTTGCCGCTGCTGCCGCCCGCGGTCGGCATCGCCACCGGCGCTCTCATTAAAAATCATCCCGACAAGTTGCGCGCGATCCTCGCGGGCCGCCGCGACGCGGTAAAATTCATCTACGACCACACGGCGGAGGCGGCCAAAATTCTCGAGCCGATCTACGCTCCGCTGCCGCCAAACGACGTCGATACCCTGATGCAGCAGCTCGTCGACGCAAAATTTTACAGTGAGGGACAAATCGAGATGGTTCTTTTACAGAACACCGTGAAGGCCATGAAATATGTCGGCATGATCGACAGGGATCCCGACCTCGCAAAGATGATCGACACGTCCTTCCTGCCGCCCGATCTGCAGAAGTGACGAGCGTGGCCGTGCACCGCGACATCCATGCGGAGCTCGCCGGCGTGACGCGAACCTATCCCGGCGCCGGCGAGCATCCGCCGGTGCACGCGCTCGGTCCGATCGATCTTGAGCTTCGCAAAGGCGAGTTCTTCGCGGTGGTCGGGCCATCCGGCTGCGGTAAATCGACTTTTCTCGAAGTGCTTGCCGGGCTGCAACGACCGAGCGACGGCAGAGTGACGTTCGAGGGCAAGCCGGTAAGCGGGGAAGTCGCCGACGGCATCGGCGTCGTGTTCCAGGAGGATGCGAGTTTTCCCTGGCTGACAGTGTGGGACAACGCCGCATTCGGCCTGCGCCGGCGCGGCGTCGGCAAACGCGAACTGCGGCGGCGCGTCGACGACGCCATTGCGTTCATGGGGCTGAAGGATTTCGCCCGCGCCTACCCCGCGCAACTGTCCGGCGGCATGCGCCAACGCGTCTGCATCGCGCGTACGCTGGTGCTGCAGCCGCGCCTTATTCTGCTCGATGAGCCGTTCGGCGCGCTCGATGCGCAGACGCGGCTCCTCATGGGCGACGAGGTCTTGCGGCTGTGGCGGCAGACCGGAGCCACGGTGCTGCTCATCACCCACGCGCTCGACGAAGCCGCCATGTTGGCCGACCGAATCGGCGCCATGTCGGCCCGCCCCGGCCGTTTCATCGAGATCATCGAAACCGGCTGGCCGCGCCAGCGTGACTCGACCATCGTTGCCGAGCCGGCATTCGGCGAAATCACTGGCCGATTGTGGGAGCGGTTGCGCGGCGAATCCCTCAAGGCGCTGGGCCATTCGGGCCTGGCGCAACCGGCGGCATCCGCCGCGCTCGCCGCCGAATGACGCGCGTCGGCCTCATCAGGCTTGCGGTTATCGCGGCATTGATCGCGGCGCTGGAACTGGCCTGCCGGCTCGGTCTTATCGACCATCGCATCTTCATTGCGCCGTCGGAGATGGCGAGTGCGCTCATAACGTTGCTCGCTGCCGGATCGATCAATGCCGACATCGAGCGCACGCTCGGCGTCATTACAATCGTGATTGCCCTTTCCATCGTGCTGGGCTTTGCCGCCGGGCTTGTCATTCACGCGCTGCCGCACTTGCGCGAGGCGCTCGATCCGTTCTTCGCGACTTACTATGCCGTGCCGATTTTCATTTTTTATCCGGTGCTGATCGCGATCTTCGGACTGTCGCCGATGCCGATCGTCGTGATCGGCGTGGCGACCGCCGTCGTCGCCATGATCATCGCCACGCTCAACGGGCTGGATCGCGTGCCGCGCGTGCTCATCAAAGTGGCGCGCGTGCATCGGCTTGGGCGCTTCGCCACCGCGCTGACATTGCAGCTGCCGGCAGCGGCGCCTTATCTCTTCACTGGGATAAAACTCTCGGTGTCTTACGGCTTCATCGCGGTAATTGCCGCGGAATTCATCCTTGCACCGGCGGGGCTCGGCCGCGACATTTCCGACGCCTATGCCGACTTCAACAATCGCCGCATGTACGCGCTGATCCTGTTCCTGCTCATCATCGCGACCATCGTCAATGCGGCGCTGCATGCGCTCGATATGCGCTTTGCCGAACGCCGCAGCGGAGGCCGAGCATGACGGACGCGATGACGACAGCCATGACGGCGCCGGCGACCGCAATGCGGCGCGCCGTCGACACTTTGGCGCTATTGCTCGTCATGCTCGCGATCTGGGAGCTCTTGCACCGCATCGCCGGCGAGACCGCCCTGCCCGCGCCGATCGAGACGATGTCCTATCTCATGCACGCAGTGACGACCGCGCGCTTTGCAACGAACGCGGCGGCGACGGCCCAGGCGTTCACGCTTGCCCTCATTCTTGCTTACGGCATCGGGCTTGCCGTCGGCATCTGGATGGGCGCTCACCGGCTCTCGGGCGCGGTGGGCGAACCGATCCTGGTCTCGCTCTATTCGCTGCCGAAGATCACACTCTATCCGGTGGTGTTGCTCATTTTCGGCCTCGGTATATCGGGCAAGGTGGCGTTCGGCGCCATGCACGGCATTTTGCCGGTCGCCTTGCTCACCATGGGCGCGATCCGCGCCATCCCGCCGGTCTATCTGCGCTCGGCGCGCACCTTGCATCTGTCGCCACGGCAGACCATCGCGACGGTGCTGCTGCCCGCCGCACTGCCGGAAGTCTTCACCGGACTGCGCATCGGATTCACGGTGACGCTTCTCGGCGTCCTCCTGGGCGAAATGTTCGCCTCCAAGGCCGGCCTCGGTTCGATGATCATGACCGACATGTCGCTCGCCCAGAGCACGGACATGATCTCGGTCGCGATCGTGCTGTTCGCCTTCGCGGCGATTGCCAATGCGATCCTGCTTTTTATCGAGCATCGGCTGCATCGAAGGGTCTGACCGCTTCTAGCGACCCAGCGCGCAGGCGTGGTCCTGCAATTCCTCGCCGCCCGCGTTGTCGCCGTTCGCCGGGTCGGCGCGATCGTCGAGGACGACGAAACCGGGAACATAAGGCGCGAACCACATCCCGACCACCACCAGCGTGTGATATCCCATATCCGCGCGCGCGCCTGGAACGCCCCAGGCCAGGAGCTTGAAGGGATTTTGTCCGCCGAGCGAACTTCCTGCCACGCGGATCGCGCGATAGCGATGACCGGCGAGCAATATCGGCAGCGGCGTCCAGCGCCGGCCGATCGCGAAGCGCTCGCGTTGTAGCGCGTCGCGAACATCGGCGCGGATGCAATCGATATGAATATGCAATTGGTTCTGCGAACGCGCCAATTGCGAATTGACAGCCAGACTCAATGTGTCGCGCGGCATTTTCCGCGCGAGGGCCTTTTCGACGAATGTCCGGGCTTGCCACGCATCGGCGAAGTAATTGCTGGCCCGAGGCGTTCGAAGCGAAGGGCACTCGATGCCGCTCACGCGCGGTGTTGGAATCAGCAGGAACTGCGTCGCGCCCCGGATATCCTTGAGAACCGCATAGCCTGCGGCGACACCTCTTTCTAGATTCACTTCCACGCATGGTCTCGGATCGCCATGCTGCCGCATGTCCGGCAGGCACCGCCCGTGCACGATATTCCACAGTGCATTCGGATCGGCGGACCGCGCGCCGCTAGAAAGGGCAAGCAGTCCGCCCAGCAATCCCAGGATCGCGGCAGGGCCGCGCGCGGCCCGCGGCAGCATCGAATGGCCCTACCCGGCTTTGCTCACATAGCGCTCGAGCGTCATCGGATTGCCTTTCTTCGCCGGCTCGCGCGGTTCGACGCCGACAAAGCGGCTCGCCTCGGCAAACCACTGCGCCCGCGCCGGAAGCTGCCAGTTCCGTCTCGCGGTATAGGACGCGTCCCAGCGCACCGGCTCGTCGTCTATATCCATGCACTGATAATGGGTGTTGAATAATTCGATGCGGTGGCCGTCGGGATCGCGCATATACACGAACAGCGCGTGGCCGGGTCCGTGCCGGCCCGGGCCGAACTCGATATTGTCGGCAAAGCCCATCGTCGCGGCGAGATCGCAAACATAGAAGAACAGGTAGGATTCCGGAATGCTGAACGCGGCGTGGTGCAGCCGCGGCCCAGCGCCGGGCGCGAATACAATGTCGTGAGGGTTGCCTTTGCGCTGCAAGAATACAAAAAACGGCTCGTCGCTAGCGTCCACCGCGATGTATTCGGACAAGCGAAACCCCATCGCCATGTAGAATTCCAATTCGCGCTGCACGTCCGGCACGAGCAATTGAAAGTGATCGATCCGCTGCGGCACCGCGCCGTGATGATGATTAAACGAAACGACGAGACGTGGCTTCCTTTCCATGGTGGCGCAGAATTCGAGCGGCGCGCCGAGTGCATCGCTCACATGCAGCGTGCGGCCCTGGTACGGCCGCTCGACCCATTGCGTCGGCAGTCCTGCTTTCTCGAAATGGAATTTCGCTTTTTCCAGATCTTCCTCGGAAAAGCAGCGCATGCCGACGCGCTCGGCTTGCGCCGCGTTCGCGCGCTTGAGCACAAGGGAGTGGTGGCACGCTTCGGCGACACCGCGCAGATAGATCGCATCCTTGTCCTCGTCGCTGACGGCAAAGCCGATCAGATCGACATAGAAGGCGCGGCTCTTCGCCAGGTCCTTCACCTGCAGTACGGCATGGCTGGCGCGGGTGACGTTGAACGGCGGATCATAATTGGGCTTGGGGATGCTCACGAAGGACTCCGGATGCTGCAAATGTTCCAACGCGGATGGTAGCAAATCGCAAGACACCCGCCAGGCTCCCACATGGGGATTGCCGAGTAATCCGACGCTAGGAGCCGCCCATCGAATTCGCGATATACTGAAATATCAGGAATGCGACCACGATGAGCAGCACCCCGCAACCGATCAGCAATGCAGTCCCGGCGCGCTCGGCCGAACGACCCCGGCCCGTGATCGCGCCCGCGAGGAGATAGGCGCCGACTGGTAGACAGATGGGAGTGGCGTAGAACGTCGGAACGTAGGAAAAGCCGTCTTCGTTCGGATTATTCCAGTTCTGAATGGGTGGGATCAGGCTCCAACCCCACAGCACGAGCATTAAAGCGGCGACGACAACAAACATAACGCGCCGCTTTGGCGAAACAGTCACGCCGGCCTGGTCCATCCGATTCACCCCCGCCCAGCCGAGGCGCAAGCACTCTAGCAGCCCGGCAACGGCGCGCGAAGTGCGTCGCGCGACGCCAACTTGACAGGCCTGGGATCAAAAATTCATATCCGTTGCTCAAGCACTCGGACTACGGAGACCGACATGGCGGTCGCAGCGGCGGCACAACGCTATCGCGGATTGCGCGGCTGGATCGATGCGGTCGACCAGCTCGGCGAGCTTGAGCGGGTGTCGGGCGCCCACTGGGATGCCGAAATGGGCGCGCTCACGCAGATGCTCACCGAGAAGAGCCGCGGGCTTGCGCCGGCGATCCTATTCGACGATGTGCCCGGCTACGCACCCGGCTATCGCACGCTCTACGGACAGCTGTCCTCAATCAAGCGCATCGCGCTGACACTCGGCCTGCCGCTCGACTACGAGCGCAAGGTCGACATCGTACAGCGCTATCACACGCGCCTGCAGGATTTGCGGCCGTTGCCGCCGCGCTTTGTCAACGACGGGCCGATCTTCCAGAACGTGATCGAAGGCGACACCGTCGACGTTTTGAAATTTCCGGTGCCGCGCCATCACGAGCAGGACAAATCGCGCTTCATCGGCACCGCCTGCGCCGTGGTGACCAAGGACCCCGACGACGGCTGGTTTAATCTCGGCGCTTATCGCAGTCAGGTCTATGACGGCAGGACGGTCGGCTGTCAGATCACCGAAGGCAAGCACGGCCGCATCCACCGCGACAAATATTTTGCCCGCGGCGAGCCGATGAAGGTGGTGATCCTGTGCGGCCAGGATCCGCTGTTGTTCATGTTGTCGTCGAGCCCGCTCCCGGAAGTCAGCGAATACGATATCGCCGGCGGCTTGCGCGGCGAGCCGATCGACGTGGTGCGCGGGCCTTATACCGGCTTTCCGATCCCAGCGGACTGCGAAATCGCCATCGAGGGTGAGACGGTTCCGGGCAAGACCAAGCCAGAAGGCCCGTTCGGCGAATGGATGGGCTATTATTCCGACGACACGCAGGAGCGGCCCTTCGTCAACGTCAAGACCATCCTGCATCGGAACGATCCGATCCTGACCTGCGCGCCACAGCACAAGCCGATTGACGAAACCGGATTGCTCAAAGGCATTGCCGGCGCGGCGCAAATCTGGCACGCGCTCGACGCCTGCGGCATTCCCGACGTGCTCGGCGTATGGAATCACGAGGCCGGGCCGGCGACGCGCTTCACCGCTATTCAGCTCCGCCAGCGCTATCCCGGCCACGCGCGCCAAGCGCTGCACGTCGCCTGCGCCTGCCAGGGGGGCGCTTACGCCGGCAAATGGACTGTAGTGGTCGACGACGACATCGATGCCGGCGATCTCGACCAAGTGCTGTGGGCGATGTGCACGCGGTTCGATCCCAAAGTCGATATCGACCTAGTGCAAAAGGCGTGGGCGTCGAAACGCGATCCGCTTTATCTGCCCGGCAATTTCAACAACCGGATTCTGATCGACGCCTGCATTCCTTACGACATGAAGCTCAAAGGCACCTTCCCGCCAACCGTCGACGTCAGCGCCGATCTGCGGACAAAGCTACGGGCGAAGTTCCCGAAGCTGTTTCATTGAAAATTTGCGAATAACGAGTGGCGAATAGCGAATAGTTCGCCACCCTCTACTCGCCACTCGCCATTCGCTACTCCTGGTTCTACGCGAACAGTTGCTTGCCCAGGGTGTTGAAGCGCGCTTTCTGGTCGTCGCTCAGCGCATTGTAGAAATCCGCCAACGCCGGCTGAACCGTCTCCACCGCTTGCAGCATGGTTTGCAGCCGCTTGCCGACCGCGTCGAGACGCGCGGGCGGCGTTGCTTCGCTTTTGCGCCACTTTGGACGGGGTGCGGGAGATTTCCATCGATCCCGCGCCGGTCGGCGCCACCATCGCTGTCATTAATAAGCGCGATTTCATGATTGGCGAGCGGGAGCTCTGAGCTGACGTCAAGGCACTGGTTCGGAGCTGCGACCGTCGGAAGCTCGCCGCAACCGGCGTAACGTTTGATGGCCGACCATCGACGCGCGCGAACTGTCGCCCGAATATCACAACGCACCCAATAACGAAGCACGTCGTATCGGTGGCGTGTTGATATTCACCCATGCGTGGGGCATGGTTATAGTTAACGGGATCGCTGGGGGATCACAGCGGAAGCGAGCACAATGTAACTCTCCGCCGCTGGATTCGCTCCAGCACGGACGGTTCGCGTTGTTCCTGGTCGTGCGTAGGGTTACGCGTTTGGGGCTTACAGCAACGGGTTTTTTGGCGTGCTCGCGTTGGCCCATGCTGATGTGCATCGGGGTAGATTGGTGCTACGCAGAGCTTACCCACCTCCGCGAGCCCGCGGCCGTGCTTTGGCATTCGGCACTGGATTATTGACCCTTGGACTAGAGCTCGCCGGCTGTGCCATAGGACCCAATTATTTTCGCGCGCCGGCGCCAGTCCCCACTCAGTTCAAAGAACTCAAGGGCTGGAAGCTTGCCAGACCGAGCGACAATGTCGATCGCGGCGATTGGTGGAAGGTGTACCGGGATCGGGGATTGAATACGCTCCTGCCCGAGGTCGAGGTTTCCAATCAGACAGTCGCTGCCGATGCCGCAGCCTATGAAGAAGCAAAGGCGCTGATCCGCGAGGCGCAAGCGGCGCTATTCCCGACCGCGACCGCGGGCTACAACGTGACCCGGACGCGAACCGGGTCGCTCGCCGGCACTACGGGCGGTAGCTTAGTCGGATCTAGCCTCCCGACCAGATACACAACGCTCTACACCGCGCCGATCAGCGGCAGCTGGGACATCGACGTCTGGGGCAAGCTGCGCCGGCAAATCGAGAGCAACACCGCGGCTGCGCAAGCGAGCGCCGCCGATCTCGACAATGCCAAGCTCGCCGAGCAGGCCATGCTTGCCACCGCCTATTTCAATCTTCGCGCGTCGGATTCGCTGATCGATCTGCTCAGGCGTACGGTCGCCGAGTACAAGAAGACTCTCGGTATCGTGCAGAATCAATTCAATGCCGGTTATTCCGTCACCGCCGGCGACGTGGCGACCGCCAAAGCCCAGCTGGAGTCCGCCCAGGGGCAGCTACTGAGCGCCCACGTCCAACGCGATCAGTACGAACACGCCATCGCGATTTTGATCGGTAGGCCTCCCGCCGAGCTCACTGTTGCGCCGCGCCTCCTGGCCGGCGGCATTCCGAGAATTCCGATCACGGTGCCGTCCGCGCTTCTTGAAAGGCGGCCCGACATTGCCGCGGCGGAAAGGACGATGCAGCAGGAGAACGCGCTCATCGGTGTCGCCGAGGCGGCGTATTTCCCCGACATTTCTCTGTCCAGCATGATCGAATATCTCGGTCCCATCCCTACTCCGTTCAGTGCCGCACGATCGATCGGATCGATCGGCGCGAGCGGAACGCAAGCCTTGTTCAACGGCGGCTTAACCTCGGCGGAGGTCGACGCAGCACGCGCCGTCTATTGGCAAAGCGTGGCCAATTATCGGCAGACTGTGCTCACCGCATTCCAGCAAGTCGAGGACGAACTCGCCGCAATCAAATTTTACGGCCAGCAGCTTCACGCGCAGCAACAAGCGGTCAAGGACGAACAAACGGCCGTCAATGTCTATTTGAATCAATTTCAGGCCGGCACCGTGGCCTTTACCACCGTCGTCACCGCGGAGCTGACCTTATTGACAGACCAGGAAGCGGAGTTGACCGCTCGACAGAACCTTTTCCTGGCCAGCGTGAGCCTGATCGAGGCGCTCGGCGGCGGATGGGACACGACGTTGGTGCCGGACCAGTTTGAATTGCAGAAAGACTTCTCGTTTGTGCCGAAACTCAACTCGCCGACCCCGTTGGCTGTTGAGCTACTGCCCAAGCCTCAAACACCTTCGAACCCGCCAGGCGCGCCATAAACGGCCTAAAGCGGCATAAGCTTAGAGCTAGCGCCTGAATTAGCCGCGGCTTCCAGCGCTAACGTCTTGACTTAGCCGGGCTCTCTCTGTTGGCATGCTTCGGCAGCAACCGCGCTTCAGCGTCCAAGAGATTGATTTAACAGCAGAATCAGACGAAGCTATTCGTGGGCGCATCAGGCCGTAGCGTGATGGAACATGGGACTCATCCCTGAAGTGATTAGCGAATATTCATTAGGCGGCCGGGGCCGGCGCACTCTATAAATTGGTGCCAGTTGAACAGTCGGGATCGATAAACGCCTACCATGGACGAGCGAACGCGCACAACTGATGAGGAGCTGGCGCCGAACATGCGGCGGCCAGCGCCGGAACCGGACGTACGGACGCGATCACGTTCGAAATTCCGAATTGGCGTCGCGCTCGTAGCGCTTCTGCTCGCTGTCGCAGTCTATCAAACAGTGCACTGGCTAAAGTCCGCGCCGTCGGGCGGACGTTTCCCGCAAGGCGCACTGCAATCGGTCGGCGCCGCGACCGTGGCGACTGGAAATATCCGAGAGATCGTCAACGCGCTCGGCACCGTTACTCCCCTCGCGACCGTAACGGTGCAAACCCAGATCAATGGCCAACTCACCGATGTCGGATTTACCGAAGGTCAATTGGTCAAACAAGGCGACTTCCTGGCTCAGATCGATCCGCGCCCGTACCAGATTTTAAAGGAGCAATACGAAGGCCAACTCGCCCACGACCAGGGTTTGCTCGCTCAAGCGCAAATGGATCTCACGCGCTATCAGACGCTTGCCCAGCAAAACTCGATTGCCAAGCAGCAGGCCGAGGATCAGGTCTTCATCGTCCAGCAATACACGGGCTCGGTGCGGCAGGATCAGGGCCTGGTCGACGCCGAGGCGCTGAACATTTCGTATTGCCATATCGTTTCGCCGGTCACCGGCCGTGTCGGCCTGCGCCTGGTCGATCCGGGAAATTACGTGCAGACCACGGCTTCAACCGGCATTGCCGTCATCACGCAACTGCAGCCGATCACGGTGATCTTCACCATCCCCGAAGACGATCTGCCGGAGATCATGCCGCAATTGAACGCCGGCACTACGCTCACTGTCATCGCCTATGACCGCGCCAACATCCACGAGCTTGCCACCGGCAAGGTCTCGGCCGTCGACAATCAGATCGATACCACGACCGGCACCGTGAAGGTGCGGGCGCAATTCGACAACGCCGACAATGCGCTGTTTCCGAACCAATTTGTCAATGCAAGGCTGCTGGTGCAGACCCTAAAGGATGTCGTCACAGTGCCGACATCGGCCATCCAGCGGGGTTCGCCCGGCACCTATGTCTATGTCGTCAATTCGAATAGCACGGTTTCGGTCCGGCAAATCAAAACCGGCGTAGTCGACGGCGACCTGACCGAGGTCAAATCCGGCCTTACTGCCGGCGAGCATGTCGTCATCGACGGCACCGACCGGCTGCGCGACGGGCTGCGCGTCTCCGTTGCCGCCGAGAACGGCCAGCCGACTGCGACAGCGCCAGGGCGAGGCGGCGGGCAAGGTCACAATTCCGACCTCCCGCCCAATCAGCCTGGCAACGGCGGGCAGTAATACGCCGGCGCGCGCGATCTTGCGCGGCGATAAAGCGGTGCGATGAACGTCTCCGAACCCTTCATTCTGCGCCCGGTAGGCACCTCGCTCTTGATGGCGGCGATCATGCTGTCCGGCATGGTGGCTTTTTCGTTCTTGCCGCTGTCGACGCTGCCCGAAGTCGACTATCCGACCATCCAGGTGCAGACGCTTTATCCCGGCGCCAGCCCGGAAGTGATGACGTCGTCGGTCACCGCACCGCTGGAGCGGCAATTCGGGCAGATGCCGGGGCTCAATCAGATGACTTCGGCAAGCTCCGCCGGCGCATCGGTAATCACCCTGCAGTTCAGCCTTGACCTTTCCCTCGACATCGCCGAGCAGGAGGTGCAGGCCGCCATAAATGCCGCCGGCAATCTGCTCCCGGCCGATCTGCCGGCGCCGCCGATCTACTCCAAAGTCAATCCCGCCGATGCGCCGATACTGACGCTGGCGGTGATGTCGAAGACGCTCGCGCTGACTGACCTCGAAGACTACAGCGAGACCCGGCTTGCGCAAAAGATTTCGCAACTGACCGGCGTCGGGCTTGTCACCGTCAGCGGCGGACAGCGTCCCGCGGTGCGCATCCAGCTCAATCCCGATTCGCTTGCCGCCTATGGTCTGAACGTCGACGATGTCCGCACCACGATCGGCAACCTGAACGTCAACACGCCGAAGGGCAATTTCGACGGTCCGACCCAGGCGCTCACCATCAATGCCAACGATCAGCTCACCAGCGCCGATCAATATCGCAACTTGATCGTCGCCTATCGCAATGGCGGTCCAATCAAGCTCTCCGACGTGGCCGCCATCGTCAGCGGTCCGGAAAACACCAAGCTCGGCGCCTGGGCGAACACGACGCCTGCGATCATCGTCAACGTGCAACGGCAACCGGGCGCCAACATTATTCAGGTCGTCGACCGAATCCAGGCGTTGCTGCCGCAGATCATGAGCACGCTGCCGCAGGCGATGGATGTCCGCGTGCTGAGCGACCGCACCGTCACGATCCGCGCTTCGGTGTCCGACGTGGAATTCGAACTCTGCCTTGCCGTCGTGTTGGTCGTGCTCGTGATCTTTGTGTTTCTGCGCACGCTGCCGGGCACGATCATCCCGAGCCTATCGGTGCCGCTGTCTCTCGTCGGCACATTCGGGGCGATGTATCTGTTGGGCTTCAGCCTCGACAATCTGTCGCTGATGGCGCTGACCATCGCTACCGGCTTCGTGGTTGACGACGCCATCGTCATGATCGAGAACATCGCCCGCTTCGTCGAAGGCGGCATGGACCCGCTCGAAGCGGCGCTGCGCGGCTCGGAGCAGATCGGCTTCACCATCATTTCGCTGACGATCTCGCTGATCGCGGTGCTGATACCGCTGCTGTTCATGGGCGACGTCGTCGGCCGGCTGTTCCATGAATTTTCCATCACGCTCGCGGTCACCATCGTCATTTCCGCTGTCGTGTCGCTGACCCTGGTGCCGATGCTGTGCGCCAAGCTCATCCGCCATCATCCGGAGGGCGAACGCACCGCTTTCGATCTCAAGGCCGAAAAGGTCTTCAACGACATCATCGCGCAGTACAGCCGAGCGCTGAATTGGGTGTTGGATCGGCAGCCGGCGACATTGCTGGTCGCGATTCTGACGCTGGCGCTGACCATCCTGCTCTATGTGCTGATCCCGAAGGGATTCTTTCCGGTGCAGGACACCGGAATGATCCAAGCGATCACCGAGGCGTCGCAGAGCGTGTCCTACGGCGAAATGGCGCAGCTGCAGAACAAGCTTGCCGAGGCGATTCTGAAAGACCCGGATGTCGTCAACTTGAGTTCATTCGTCGGCGTTGACGGCACCAACCAGACGCTCAATACCGGCCGCTTCCTGATCACGCTCAAACCGCACGACGACCGCAACCTGAGCGCCAGCGATATTATTCGCCGGCTGCAGGGTGAAGTCTCCGACATCGTCGGCATCACGCTCTACATGCAGCCGGTACAGGACCTGACGATCGATTCGACCATCAGCCGCGCGCCGTATCATTTCGTGCTGGAGGACGCCAATTCCGCGGAATTCAACACCTGGGTGCCGAAGCTGGTGCAAAGGCTCAGCCAATTGCCGCAGATCACCGACGTAGCAAGCGATCTGCAGCAACAGGGCTTGGCCGTCGATATCGTCATCGACCGCGCTACCGCCAGTCGTTTCGGCATCACGCCGGCAACGATCGACAACGTGCTCTACGACGCCTTCGGCCAGCGCATTGTCTCGACGATCTACACACAATCGAATCAGTACCGCGTCATCCTGGAGCTGGCCCCGACTCTGCAACAATCGTTGACCGGACTCGAAGCGCTCCATTTGCCGTCATCGTCGTCCTCAACTAACGGGCAAGTGCCACTGACCGCTATCGCCCATGTCAATCAGCGTGCCTCGCCGCTATTGATTACGCATTTCGGGCAATTTCCGGCGACGACGATCTCGTTCAACACTGCGCCGGGCTATTCGCTCGGTTCCGCCATCACCGCCATTCAGCAGACGGAGGCCCAAGTCGGGCTGCCACTGAGCTTCATCACCGCGTTTCAAGGCACCGCGGCGGCATTCCAGTCATCCCTGGCCAACGAGGTGTTCCTGATCATCGCCGCAGTAGTGGCGATGTATATCGTGCTTGGCGTCCTCTACGAGAGCTTCATCCATCCGATCACGATTCTATCGACCTTGCCGTCGGCCGGCGTCGGCGCGCTGTTGTCGTTGATGTTGCTGCGCTACGACCTCGATGTGATCGCCATCATCGGTATCATTCTCTTGATCGGCATCGTCAAGAAAAACGCCATCATGATGATCGACTTCGCATTGGATGCCGAGCGCGTTGAGGGCCTGCCACCGCGCGACGCGATCTATCAAGCCTGTCTCTTGCGCTTTCGCCCGATCATGATGACCACGATGGCCGCGATCCTCGGCGCGATGCCGCTGATGCTCGGCACCGGCACCGGCTCCGAACTACGCCAGCCCCTGGGCATCGCCATTATCGGCGGCTTGGTCGTCAGCCAGATGCTCACGCTGTTCACCACGCCGGTGATTTATCTGTACTTCGATCGCCTGGCCGCGCGTCTGACCGGCCGCAGCGCCGCGAGCCCAATCGTCCCCGAAGCGCCGGCCGAATGAATATTTCCGCGCCATTCATCAGCCGTCCAGTGGCGACGACGCTGCTCACGCTCGGCGTCGCGCTCGCCGGCATTCTCGCATTCTCGAAATTGCCGGTCGCGCCGCTGCCGCAAGTTGATTTTCCGAGCATCGCCGTGAACGCGCAGCTGCCCGGCGCCAGTCCGGCGACGGTCGCGACCAGCGTCGCCGAACCGCTCGAGCGCCACCTCGGCCAGATCGCCGATGTCACCGAAATGACCTCGAACAGCGGCATCGGGCAGACCCGCATCACGCTGCAATTCGATTTAAACCGCGACATCGATGGGGCGGCGCGCGACGTGCAGGCTGCGATCAACGCCGCTCGCGCCGACTTGCCGGCAAGCCTGAAGACCAATCCGACCTATCGCAAAGTCAATCCGGCCGATGCGCCGATCCTCATTCTTGCGATCACGTCGAAAACACTGACACAAGGCCAGATCTATGACGCAGCCAGCAATGTCTTCCAGCAGCAGCTGTCGCAGATCGGCGGCATCGGCCAGGTCATCCTCGGCGGCGCCGCGCTGCCTGCGGTGCGCGTCGAGCTTAATCCGCAAGCGTTGTTCAAATACGGCATCGGGCTTGAGGATGTGCGCGCTGCATTGGCAGCCGCTAACGCCAACAGTCCGAAGGGCACCATCGACGACGGCGACCGCCGTTTTCAGATCTACACCAACGACCAGTCGACCAAAGCGGCGGATTACGCACCGCTCATTATCGCTTATCGCAACGGCGCCCCCGTGAAATTATCGGACGTCGCCACGATCAGCGACTCGGTCGAAGACGTCCGCAACCTCGGACTCTCCAACGGTCAGCCGTCGGTGCTGATCATCTTGTTTCGCCAGCCGGGCGCCAACATCATCGACACCATCGACAGCGTGAAGGCCGAACTGCCGCATCTCGAAGCGGCGATGCCGGCCGACGTCAATGTGACCATCGCCATCGATCGCAGCACCACGATCCGGCAATCGCTGCACGACACCGAATTGACGCTGGTGATCGCCATTACCCTAGTCACGGTCGTAGTTTATCTGTTCCTGCGCAACTTTCGCGCCACCACAATTCCCTCCGTTGCCGTACCGGTCTCAATTCTCGGCACCTTCGGCGCGATGTATTTGTTGGGCTACAGCTTGGACATTCTGTCGCTGATGGCGCTCACCATCGCGACCGGCTTCGTGGTCGATGACGCCATCGTGGTGCTGGAAAATATTTCGCGTCACCTCGAAGGCGGAATGCCGCGTCTGCAGGCGGCGTTTCTTGGCGCGCGCGAGGTCGGATTCACCGTGTTGTCGATTAGCCTGTCTCTGGTTGCGGTGTTTCTCCCGATCCTGCTGATGGGCGGCATCCTCGGTCGCCTGTTTCGCGAATTCACGATGACGCTGTCGCTGGCCATCATGATCTCGCTGGTGATTTCGCTGACCGCCACGCCGATGATGTGCGCGCTGTTCCTGCGCACGCCGATCCCGAGCGAAACTTCGCGCCGCCGCGGCCTGTTCGATCGCGCGCTCGCCGGCTATGAGCGCTCGCTCGGCTGGGCCTTGCGCCACAGCCGTGTCGTCCTGTTGATCTTCTTCGGCGCGATCGGACTCAACATCGTGCTGTTCTACATCGTGCCGAAGGGTTTCTTCCCCGAGGAGGACACCGGCCGCATGATCGGCTCGTTGGTCGCCGACCAAAGCGTCTCGTTCCACTTGATGACGCAAAAGTTGCGGCAAATGACGGCAATCGTGCAGGCCGATCCGGCCGTGGAGCATGTCGTCGGCTACACCGGTGTCGGCAGCGGCGGCGGCTTTGGGCAGATCAATACCGGCTCGGTGTTCGTCTCGCTCAAGTCGATAGAGCAACGTCCGCCGATCGACGAGGTCATCGCGCGGCTGCGGCCGAAGCTTGCCCAGGTGCCCGGCGGCCGGCTCATCTTGTTCGCCGTGCAGGACATCCGCGCCGGCGGCCGGCAAAGCAGTGCGCAATATCAGTACACGCTGCAGGCCGACGATCCGGACCTGCTCAACAAATGGACGGCCTCGCTGGTCCAGGCGCTGGAGCGCTCGAAGGTGATGGCGGATGTGAATTCCGATCAGCAGCAGCGCGGCTTGGAGTCCGATCTGATCATCGACCGGCCGACCGCCTCGCGGCTCGGCATCACGCCGGCGCAAATCGACAATACGCTCTACGACGCCTTCGGGCAGCGTCAGGTGTCGGTGATCTACAGCGCGATCAATCAATATCATGTCGTCATGGAGATCGATCCGCGCTACTCGCAGTATCCGGAGATGCTGCGCAATATCTATGTGGCGACTTCCGGCGGCGGAGCTTCGGGCACCCAGCAGTCGAATGCTCCGGTCGGAACGGTGACCGCGGCCAACGCGACATCGGTCGCCTCCACAGCATCGGCGAGTGCGACCGCCGCGGCCAATGCCAACAACAATTCGGCGCGCAATGCCGCCATCAATGCACTGGCCAATACCGGCCGAAGCTCCACGTCGTCGGGCGCCGCGGTCTCGACCGCGGCCGAAACCATGATCCCGCTTGCTGCAGTGAGCCATTACAATGCCGGGAACGCGCCGCTGTCGGTCAATCACCAGGGATTGTTTGTGGCGTCCACCATTTCCTTCAATCTATCTCCGGGCGCGGCGCTCGGCGACGCGGCGAACGAGATCGAGAACGCCATAAAACAAATCCGTATGCCGGCGTCGATCCACGGCAGCCTCGCCGGCACGGCCCAGGTTTTTGCTCAATCGCTGGCTTACGAGCCGGTGCTGATTGCGGCCGCGATCGCCGCCGTCTACATCCTCCTCGGCGTGCTCTATGAAAGCTACATCCACCCGATCACGATCCTCTCGACATTGCCGTCCGCCGGCGTCGGCGCGATATTGGCGCTGATGCTGTTCCACACCGAATTCAGCATCATCGGGCTGATCGGCGTGATCTTGCTGATCGGCATCGTCAAGAAGAACGCGATTCTGATGATCGATTTCGCCATCGAGGCAAAACGAACCCGGCATTTGAGCTCTTACGACGCGATATTCCAGGCGTGCCTGTTACGCTTCCGGCCGATCATGATGACCACCTCGGCTGCCATTCTCGGCGCGATGCCGCTGGCGATGAGCTTCGGCAATGGCGGCGAAATTCGCCGGCCGCTGGGCATTTCGATCGTCGGTGGGCTTCTGATCAGTCAGTTGCTCACGCTCTACACCACGCCGGTCGTCTATCTGTATCTCGATCGGCTCGGCCAATGGTCGCTGCGGACGCGACAGCGGCTGTTGCCCGGTCTGTTCGGTGCACCGCCACCGACACCGGCGGAGTAAATTAAGGCGCAGAGAAAACGGCTTACCCCGATGCGTCTTGGCGAATCGCTCAGCGGATGTAAAGCGGCCGCCGCGTGTAGCAACACGGCTCGGGGCTCACCTGCTCGATCAGACCGAGTAAGGCGCGCAGGCCATGAATGTCGGCCCGCGCCGCGACGATTTGCGGGCCCTTGATGCCGTCGTCGATATCCGGATTAGCCTCCAGACGATCGATCAATGAGACATCCGAATAGATGGCGTCGCGAATGCACCAGTAACAAGACTGATCGATTTGCCCATCGTCTCCCGCTGCGACCGGCGATGTGATGCCGCAGCAAACGAGAAGGCTGCCGAGGACGAGAAGCCGGTTCATGATGCGCTCCCTTTGCACGGCGAGATCATAGCCAAAGCGCGGTGCGGAAGAAATGTCGTTCCACCCATCGGCGGCCTGAGCAATGGTACGGCGGGCCCGATCGCGCCTATGATAGCGGCCGTAGCTTTTGTCGAGCCGGAGAACCCAAGCCATGAATGGCGCTGAAATCATTGCCGAAATACTCAAGCGCGAGGGGACGGAATTTCTCTCCTGCTACCCGCGCAATCCGGTGATCGAACCCTGCGCAGCGATCGACATTCGCCCGATCCTGTGCCGGCAGGAGCGCGTCGGCGTCGGCATTGCCGACGGCTATTCACGCATCAAGCGCGGTAAGAAGAACGGCGTTTTCGCCGCCCAGGCCGGACCGGGCATCGAGAACGCGTTCCCGGGCATCGCCCAAGCCTATTCCGAGAACGTTCCGCTCCTGATCGTCTCCGGAGGTATGCCGCTGGAGCGGCAATCGGTGCGTCCGGTTTTCCGTGCCGCCGAAGTTTATCGGCCGGTGACCAAATGGTCGGCGCTGGCGCATTCGGCGCAGGAACTGCCCGATCTGATGCGGCGCGCCTATCACGCCATGCGCAGCGGCAAGGGCGGCCCCGTGCTTATCGAGCTGCCGGACGAAGTTTTTGCTGGCGAATACCAAGGCGAACTCGACTACCAGCCAGTGCCGGCGCAGCGCGCGGCGCCCGATCCCGCGGCTATCAAAAAAGCCGTCGAGATGCTGCTCGCCGCCAAGCATCCCCTGCTCTGGGCCGGGCAAGGCGTGCACTATGCCGAAGCCAGCGAGAGGCTCGCGGCGCTTGCGGAAATGCTGCCGGCGCCGGTGGTCGCCACCAATCCGGGCAAAAGCGCCATTGCCGACAGCCATCCGCTGGCACTCGGCGGCGCGACGCGTTCACGCTCCAAAGTGTTCGCCGATTTTATGAAGAAGTCCGATGTGGTCATGGCCATCGGCTCGAGCCTGACGATCACGAATTTCGGACCGTCTATCCCGCCGGGCAAAACGATCATCCATTCCACCAACGACGCCGGCGATATCAACAAGGAATATCGCGTCCATCATGCCGTGGTCGGTGACGCCGGCCTCGTTATCGATGCGCTGATTGCCGAAATCGCCAAGCAAAAGGGGCCGGGCGGCGGCAACGCCCTTGCATCGCTCAAGGAAGAGGTCGCCGCCGGCAAAAAGGCGTGGCTTGAGGAATGGGCGAAGTTTCTCAACTCCGATGAAACGCCGCTCAATCAATACCGCGTCATTCGCGACATGCTTCGCACGCTTCCCCGCGACAACGTCATCATGACGCACGATTCCGGCAGCCCGCGCGAGCAAATGATCCCGTTCTGGGAGACGACAGCGGCCGGCTCGTATATGGGTTGGGGAAAATCGACCCAGCTCGGTTACGGGCTCGGTATCACCATGGGTGCCAAGCTTGCAGCGCCGAAGAAACTTTGCATCAACGTGATGGGCGACGCCGCCATCGGCATGACCGGCATGGACATCGAAACAGCGGCACGGAACCGCATCGCGATCCTCACCGTCGTCTTCAACAACGGCGTGATGGGTGCCGAACGCGATGTCTTGAAGATCTCTGATGCCAAATACGGCGCCATGACGGTCGGCGGCAATTACACTAAAGTCGCCGAGGGCCTCAATGTCGCGGCTCGGCGCGTGGAAAAGCCCGGCGACATCGTCGGTGCGATCAAAGAGGCAGTCGGCGTCACGGAAAAGAGCGCGCCGTTCTTGCTCGAATTCGTGGTCAAAGAGGGCCGCGACTTCTCGCGTTACACCTGACGGTGATCGCCGCTTGCCCGCGGTTGGTTAGTCGCGGCTTGTCGCAGCAAGGCGCGCAACTCCTTGGCGCGGTTGACGCCGAACGCGGTTTCAAATTTCGCCTGCGCCTCTCTCCAACCTTTGAACGCGGTTCGACATCGCTCGACGCCGGCGGCGGTCAGGCGCAACTCCTTGCTGCGACGATCGGATTTTCCCGGATGGACGGCGATCAGGCCGTCGCGCTGCATGGGCAGGATATTCCGCCCAAGGGTGGTGCGATCCATCACCAATTCGGCGGCGAGCGCATTGATCGTCATGGCGCCCCTGCGTTGCAGCCTTGCAAGAATCGAATACTGGGTCGCCCGCACGCCGCTCGGCGCCAGGTATTGATCATAGAATTGCGTGACATGGCGCGCGGCTTGGCGCAACGCCAGGCAATTGCAGGCTGCGGGGTTGGTTTCATCGGACGCCATGGCAAGCCTTCGAATAATGCGCGCTTGATATAGGTGCATATACGCCTATATGCTGGCCCGTTCAATACATCGCTTCGCGGCAGCTGCAAAGGAGCGGCCGAATGTCCAGCGTTGCAGTCTCCGAGCCGCTTCCGGACGCGCCCGCCGTCGGCGCGTTAGAGCAAGCGCGCTACGATCCGCGCACCCGCGCGCTGATCGACGGGGCGATCGCGGTGACACTGATCAAGCTCGCCGCACCGAATATGCTGGTGATGCTGGCGCAAACCTCGGTCGGCCTCGTTGAAACCTATTTCGTCGGCAAGCTCGGCACCGATCCGCTGGCCGGCGTCGCACTGGTGTTTCCACTTCTGATGCTGATGCAGATGATGTCGGCAGGCGCCATGGGTGGCGGCATTTCTTCGGCGGTCGCTCGCGCGCTCGGCGCGGCACGCCGCGCCGATGCCAATGCCTTGGTCCTCCATGCGCTCGTTATCGCGCTCGTCTTCGGTCTTGCTTTCACGATTGCATTGCTGCTGGGCGGCCGATGGCTCTATGCAGCAATGGGCGGCAGCGGAGCTTCCTTGCAAGCGGCACTCACCTACTCTCATGTCGTCTTTGCCGGCGCCATTCTGGTCTGGCTCTTTAACACGCTCGCGAATGTCATTCGCGGCACCGGCAACATGATGGTGCCCGCGCTCGTGACCTGTGCCGGCGTCGTCGTGCTCATTCCGCTGTCGCCGTGCCTGATCTTCGGCTGGGGACCGTTCCCGCGGCTCGGCGTCGCCGGCGGCGCCGTGGCGGTTGTCATCTATTACGCCGTGGGAAGCATGGTGCTCGCCGCCTACCTGCGATCGGGCCGCAGCGTGGTCGGTCTCACCTTTCGCGGCATCCGGTTCCGGTGGCCGTTATTCGCCGACATCCTTCGTGTCGGCTTGGTCGCGGCATTGATCACCATCCAAACCAATCTCACCATCGCTATTGCGACCGGACTCGTTGGTGCATTCGGTCCGGCCGCTATCGCGGGCTACGGCACCGGCTCGCGTCTCGAATATTTGCTCATTCCACTCGTCTTTGGTCTTGGCGGTCCGCTCGTCGCCATGGTCGGCACGAATATCGGCGCCGGCCACCGCGATCGCGCTCTGCGGGTGGCATGGATCGGCGCGGGGATCGCCACCGGGCTCTGCGAGATTATCGGGTTTTGTGCCGCCGTAGCGCCGCGCGCGTGGCTGTCGTTGTTCGACACCGCTCCCGCCATGATTGACGCGGGCTCGCGCTATCTTCATGCGGTCGGACCGGTTTACGGTCTGTTCGGCCTCGGCATGGCGCTCTACTTCGCCTCGCAGGGCGCCGGCCGCCTGCTGTGGCCGTTGCTCGCTAATATGGCGCGTCTCGTGATCGCGACCGGGGGTGGCTGGCTCGCCTTGCGTTGGAGCGGCAATCTGACCGATGTCTTCATTGCCTTGGCAATCGCGCTCGCCGCTTTTGGTTTGATCAATGCCGCCGCAGTCGCGAGCGGAGTATGGTTTAAAGGCCGTAACGAACGCCCCGTTCTCCGTTCAGAGGAGTCACCGCGAAGATGACCATGCGCTATTTGGAGGATTTCGCGACGGGCCAGGTTTTCAACACCGGCCGGCTGCGCGTCGACAAAGAGCAGATTTTCGCCTTTGCGCGGCAATTCGATCCGCAGCCGTTCCATGTCGACGAGGAGGCGGCAAACAAATCTCCGTTTCAAGGTCTCGCGGCAAGCGGCTGGCACACCGCCGCGATGACTATGCGATTGATGGTCGACGGCGAGTTCAAGCCGGCCGGCGGCATTCTCGGCGTCGGCTTCGAGGAGTTGAGCTGGCCGCGTGCGGTGCGGCCCGGCGACGAATTGCATGCTGAGAGCGAAGTATTGGAAGTGCGTCCGTCAAAATCGCGTCCCGACCGCGGCATGATCCGGGTGCGCACCACGACGTTCAATCAGAACAATGAGCCCGTGATGATGTTTACCGGAAATCTGTTGGTGCCACGGCGATCGAGCGACGCCAAAAACGGATAATTCCGATGCGCATTCTGGTGGTCGGCGCCGGTGCGATCGGTGGCTATTTCGGTGGCAGGCTACTGGAGGCCGGCCGCGATGTGACCTTCCTGGTGCGGCCGCGGCGCGCCGCGCAGCTTGTCAAAACGGGCCTCGTCATTCGCAGCCCATTCGGCGATGCAAGCCTGCCGAATCCGTCTACGATCACGGCGGACGCATTGCGCGAGCCTTACGACGTCATCATTCTCAGTTGCAAAGCCTACGATCTCGCCGCGGCGGCGGGCTCGTTTGCGCCGGCCGTCGGCGCCAATACCGCGATCTTGCCGCTGCTCAACGGCATGACGCATCTGGATTTCCTCGGCGGCCGGTTCGGCGCCCGCGCCGTGCTTGGCGGTCAATGCGTGATTTCAGTGACGCTCGACGCCGAGGGCCGCATTCTGCATCTCAATGACACACACGGCTTGTCGTTTGGCGAACTTGACGGCGCCGCTTCCGCTCGTGCCGAAGCGATCGCCGCGACCATGGCGACCGCCCGGTTCAATTCGCGGCTCAGCACCGTCATCCTCCACGAAATGTGGGAGAAGTGGGTGTTTATCGCGACGACCGCCGGCATCACTTGCCTGATGCGGGCCACCGTCGGCGACATCGTTGCGGCAGGCGCCGGGGATTTTGCGATCGAACTGCTGGATGAATGCTCGGCGATTGCGGCGGCGCAAGGCTTTCCGCCTCGGGAAGCAATCAAGACACGCGGCCGCACAATGTTGACCGCGCCAGGCTCTACATTTGCCGCCTCGATGCTACGCGACATCGAGCACGGCGCCCCGATCGAGGCCGACCATATCGTCGGCGATTTATTGCGCCGTGGAAAAGGCGAGGCGCGCAACTATGTGCTGTTACGAATCGCCTACGCACACCTCAAGGCTTACGAAGCGCGGCGGCAGCGCGAAACTGCGGCAGTGCCGGCGGCATAGCTGGAACTTTTGCGGCCACCCATTATTAGTACGCATATGGAGGGCGTTAAATGACCAAGGTGACCTATCACATCGTGCAACACGACGACGGCTGGGCCTATCGAGTTGACGGCGTGTACTCGGAGCCTTTCCCGTCCCACGATGCCGCCCGCCAAGCGGCGATGCGCGCCGCCCAGGAGCAACACGTGCCGGGGGAAACGCGGACGATTTCCTGGGAAGACCAGAACGGAAAATGGCATGAAGAATTAGCGCGCGGCGACGATAGGCCCGACACCGACGTCGAGGGCTAGCCCGCGCCCAGGGAGGGCGGCGATGCGCATCGAAGCGCTTTCGGGATGGACCGGCGACCAGAAACACGCCGCGCCTGGGGAGTGATTCCCGTGCATCTGAACGAACTGTCGCCCGACGAGGCGCGCGGCACGTTTCCGGGCTTTGTCTATCAACTCGGCAACCTCATCGCCTCGGTCAACGCCACATTGCAGGCCGGCATCGCCGCCCACTATGGCGGAGATTACGCGATTGCGCTTGCCGCAGTCGCCGACGTGGTCGCGATCGTCATCGTCATTCTTGCCGCACTCGGCACCGAAGCCAAAGGCGTCAAGTTTGGCAGCGTCGCCGACACAAGCGGAGCAGTCGCAAATCCCGCCCTGTGAAATCGCTGCCGCAAAAGTCCTGTTGAACAGTCCAGTTCGCATGTATCGTCTTGCTCGGCTGGGTGTGCCGGGACCGATGAGCAGAAAAACTCCGCAATACGTCGCGACGGCGCTGAGCGGCTACGAGCTGCTCAACGATCCACTGCTCAACAAGGGCACCGCCTTCACCGAAGACGAACGCGATACTTTCGACCTGCACGGCCTTTTGCCGCCGCATGTCGCGGAGCTCGACTACCAGGTCAAGCGCCGGCTCGACGCATTTCGCGCGCTCGGGCGCGACATTCAGCGCTACGTCTTCCTGCGCGGTCTGCAGGATTCCAATGAAACTTTGTTCTATGCGCTGTTGACCCGCAACATCGAAGAAATGATGCCGATCCTCTACACGCCGACCGTCGGTCTCGGCTGCCAGCTGTTCAGCCACATCTTTCGCAAGCCGCGCGGTCTGTTTCTCAGCATTCCGCACAAGGACGCCATACCCCGCATCATCGGTCATCCGCGCTACGACGGTATCGAGGCCATCGTAGTCAGCGACGGCGAGCGCATTCTCGGCCTTGGCGACCAAGGCGCCGGCGGCATGGGCATTCCGATCGGCAAGTTGTCGCTCTACACCGCCTGCGCCGGCCTGCATCCCTCGACTACGCTGCCGATCCTGCTCGATGTCGGCACCGACAACGAACGTCATCTTGCCGACCCGCTCTATATCGGCTGGCAGCACCAGCGCGTGCGCGGCGCCGAATACGACGACTTTATCGAAATATTCGTTGCGGCCGTGCGCGAACGCTGGCCGCACGTGCTGCTGCACTGGGAGGATTTTGCGCTCGGCAACGCCAACCGGCTGTTGGCGCGCTATCGCGACCGGCTGTGCACGTTCAATGACGATATTCAGGGCACCGCGGCAATAGCGGTCGGGACGCTGTTGAGCGCGATTAACGTGACGGGTGTGCCGTTGCGCGACCAGCGCATCGCCGTGCTCGGCGCCGGATCCGCCGGTACCGGCATCTGCGCGCTCCTGCTTCGCGCCATGATTGATACCGGCCTCAGCGAGCCCGAGGCACGCAGCCGCTTTTATCTCGTCGATCGCCAAGGCCTGCTGGTCGAAGGCATGGTTGACCTGCAACCGTTTCAGGCGTGTTTCGCGCAAAGCCGGGACCGCATCGCAGGCTGGACGCTGGAAGCTGCCGGCCGCATCGGCCTTGCCGACGTCATCGCCAACGCGCACCCAACCGTGCTGATCGGCACGTCCGGCCAGCCGGGCGCGTTCTCACAAGCCGCGGTGCGCAATATGGCCGAGCACGCGCGCCGGCCGGTGATCTTTATTTTGTCGAACCCAACTGAGCGCGCCGAGGCGACGCCCCAGGATATCGATGTGTGGACGGAAGGCCGCGCCGTTATCGGCACCGGCAGTCCGTTTCCGCCGCTCAAGCGCAACGGCAAGAGTATTCGCGTCGACCAGACCAACAATGCCTACGTCTATCCGGGCATCGGGCTCGGCGCCATCGTCGCCGATGCCCAGCGCATTTCCGATCGCATGTTTCTTGCCGCGGCGCGTACGGTCGCCGAATTCTCGCCGGCGAGGCACGACCCAAATGCAAATCTCCTCGCGCCGCTCGTCGAAATTCGCAAGCTCTCGTTCCACGTCGCGCTCGCCGTCGCCAAAGAAGCACAGACCGAAGGATTGGCGGATTCCATGTCCGACGAGGATTTGGCCGCCGCAGTGCGCGCCAAGATGTGGGAGCCGCTCTACGCACGCTATCGGCGGCTCCCGGCTTGAACAATCATAGAAATTCCTCGCGGCACGATCATTGTTCGCCAATACGACGAATGCACCCGACGTTCCTTTGGCCGATCCGGTGAAGCCCGAATGTGCGAACTATTTCGATGCCGGGATCGACCAAACCGTGCTGCCGGGTCTCGATGTTGGGCTCGATGCTTATTACAAACAGGCACGGGACATGATCGACGGCGGTCAGTTCGGCCAAGCCGTCGTGCTCACCCAGTTCAATTGGGCGCGCGGTTACAGCGAAGGGGGCGAATTCAAGCTGAAATACAAGAATGGCAACTTCAATGCCTACGCTAATTTCGCTTACAACATCTCCAGGGCGATAGGTCCGGAGTCAAACCAGTATGTTCTCGACGCTGCGGCCTACGAGTATCTCCTTGGTCATTATCATTACACTGACGACATGCAGCGCATGACCGGATCGGCCGGCGTATCGTACCGGATCTACGATACGACTCTGACCGCGGACATGATCTATGGCAGCGGCCTGCGCGCCGGCGACTTATCCGACGGAGTTGCGCCCAACTCGCTGCATACGACTCCCTATGCGGTCATCAACACCGGCATTGCCCACGACTACACGTGGTCGACGGATTACAAGCCGCTGACCGTGCGCTTCGACATCGTCAACCTGTTCGATCAGATTTACGCGCTGCGCGACGGTTCCGGCATCGGTGTGTTCGCGCCGCAATACGGCGCCCGCCGCGGTTATTATGTCGGCCTATCGCAAAAGCTCTAAATGCCGCGGCCCAGGCACGGTAACACGGCAAATACCGTTTGGATTCCGAGCTCCGCGGTGGTCGATACAATGCTGCGGTACTCCGCCGCGCATTGGGATGCGCAGGTCGGCATCAAAAACCTCACCAATATCGAATATTTCACGACAGCGCAGAGCGCAGGCGGCTATGTCGGTCTGCCCCGCGCCTACTACGCCAAAGCCGACTGGCACTATTGAACAGAATTGTGCTGCAGCCGATGCGTCGAAATTCAGGCGACGCGGACTTGTGCCAAAAAGCGTTCGACCTCGGCGCGTAGCCGGCCGGATTTCGCCGCAAGCTCGCCGCCGGCCGTCAGCACCGCATTGGCCACCTCGCCGGTTTTGGCCGCGGCGTCCGAAACCTGGATAATGCTCGCCGAAACCTCGCGTGTGCGCTCGGCCGCGGCATTGGCGCTGCGGGCGATTTCCTTGCTGACGGCGTCCTGCTGCTGCACCGCCACCGAAATCTCGTTGGCGTTCTCGTCGAGCTGTCCGATCGTACCCGTGACCGCCTTCATGGCCTGGACCACGCTCGACGTCGTCGCCTCGATTGAGGCAATTTGCTGGGTTATGTCGCCGGTCGATTTCTCGGTCTGCGCGGCAAGAGTCTTGATCTCTTGGGCGACGACGGCAAAGCCGCGGCCGGCGGCGCCGGCGCGCGCCGCTTCGATGGTCGCGTTGAGCGCCAACAGATTGGTCTGCGCCGCCACGTCGCGAATGAGATTGCTGACGCTGTTGATTTGCCCCACCGTGGTGGCGAGTCGCTCGACCGTGCTTATGATCGATTTCGCTTCGTTGCTGGCGTGTCGGGCGATGTCCGCCGAGGTGCGCGCCTGGCTCGAAATCTGCTCCACAGATTGAGCGATTTCCTCTGCCGCCATGGCGACATTGCTGACATTCGTCGTTGCTTCCTCGGACGCGGTCGCCGTAGCGTTGGCTTGTGTTTTATTGTGTTCGGCGGCTTCCGCCATGATTTGCGCGCAGCGATCCATGGTCGTCGAGGCGGCATCCAGCGCCTGGACGATATCGTTGACCTCGCGTTCGAAATTCCGCGTGGCCGCCTCCATTTTCTGCCGCCGCAATTCGGATTGGCGCGCCTGCTCGGCGTCGGTGTGGCGCGCCGCCGTGACATCTTCCATCGCCTGGCGGAATACCAAAAGCGCTTGCGCCATACCGGCGATCTCGTCTTGCCCGCCCACCGGCACTGCGACTCCGGTTTCGCCGGCGGCGATCCGCCGCATCGCGCCGCTCAACAGCGTCAAGCGGCCGACGATACTGCGGCCGACATAAAACCAGGCAATCAGCGCGGCAGCGACGAGCGCGGCGAGGCTTAGTACGATCAGCACGATCCGGCCAAACCTGATTTGCGCAATGGCGCGTGCCGAAAGCACCTGCGCCGACATACGCTGCCGCTCGATCAAATTCTCGACGGCGGCGCGAAGCCGCGTCGCTTCGGCGAGCGCGGCCGCATAGACTTTCTGCGCATCCTGCTCGCCTTTCAACTCGTTGGCCCGTTGCGATACGATTTCATTGTCGCCGGACAGTGCGGCAAGCTTGCCGTAGAGGCTCGCTATCCTGGCGCGCTGATCGGATTGCGGTAGCTCTTGCAGATTGCTGTCGATGTCGCGCTTCGCTGCAGCAATCGAATCGCGCAACGGCGGCAGATTGGCAACATCGATTACCATCGATGCTTCGATCATCAGCCCGGTAAGCAGATTGGCGTCGGCCTGCACTTCAAGAAGTCGCCGTAGCGCATCGATCGATTGATTGAGCGTCGCGCGATCCTCGGTCTGGCTTTTCGTCATAAGATCGAAGTTGGCGTCGTCGATTGCCGGCGTGAGCGCCTCTAGAAGATCCTCGTGCGCTTTTCGTACCGCAAGCGTGAGCGCACGCCGTTGCGCGGAAATCTGGATGCGGTCGGCGACCGCCTGATTGAGCGCATTGAGCCGTTCGCCCATGGCGGCTTGCGCCACGGCGATCTCGTCGCTTTCGCTCGCATCGAGCGAACGGAGGTTCCCGATTCTGGCTTGCAGTTCCTGAGATTGCGCGGCGATCTGGTTGGCGATTTGCGCCCGATGGCTGTCGTCCTGGACAGCGATCAAGCGCGGAGCCGAACCAATCAGGCTGTTGGTGCCCTCGGCAAGTCGAAACAATTCGACGGTGGCGGGCATGCTGCGGAAAACGATTTCTCGCAAGGTGGCGCTGATATTGGCTGACGCGACCAGCGCAAATAGCGAGCCCACGACGGTCAAGCCCGCCGCCAAGCCGAATGCCAGATATAGGCGCGAGCGGATCGTGCGCAGCCAGGTGAACGAGCCGACACGGTCGCGAATGCCGTCGAAGCTCAATCTGTATTTGTCTACAAGCACCGACGACCTCGCAGCCGTGATAGCCTGCGGGTGCGCTTGGTCACCGACCCGCCGCCATCTTGATCAAGCGGACGACCGGTTTGAACGATCCATCGCCCTGCAGAATGGTGAAGAAGACCTGGTCCGAGCCCTGGTTCTTTGCCGACCCATAGCTCAGCGTGACGCCGTCGAGATCGAACGGAGCGCTGTAGAAAGCGTCGAGAAGCTTTTCGCGCGTCGGCTCGCCGGCCACGCGCTTAAGCGCTTCAATCGCAAGCCGGCCGACCAGATATCCCTCCAGCGAGACAAAGCCGGGTTTGGCCCCCGAGTCATCCGCAGCCAAAGCCCTTTGATAGGACGCCACGACTGGCAGCGACGCATCCCACGGGAACGGCACCACTTGGCTTATGACGACGCCGGCGCCGTCGCTGCCGAGTTCTTTGGCCAGCGAATCCGAACCGACGAAGGAGATCGCTACGAAGACCGGGTTAAATTTGAGCTGGTGTGCAAGCTTGATGAATTCGGCGACCGGCTTATACGGCCCGACTGTGACCACGGCTTCCGGATTGCCCTTCATGATGTCGAGCAGCGCCGATTTCACCGCCGTGGTGTTGCGCTTGAAGCTGCCGGACGCGATGAGCGACATATTGCGTTTCGTCAGCGCCCGCTCCACGCCGTCAAGCCCGGCCAGGCCGAAGGCGTCGTCCTGATAGAGAATCGCGATTTTGCTGATCCCGAGATCTTTGGTCAGATGCCCGATCCACGCTTCGGTCTCCTCGAAATAGGAAGCGCGCACATTGACGACGTAGCGATTGTACGGATTGCGCAAGAATTCGGCGCCGGTGAATGGGCCGATGAATGGCACCTTCGCATCGGTAGCGATCGGCTGACCGGCCTTCGATGTCGGCGTTCCAACCGCGCCGGCTATGGCAAAGATCTTGTCGTCGTCGATGATCTCTTTGGTCGCGACGACGGTTTTTTCCGGCTCGTAGCCGTCATCGAGCGATTTAAGTTCGAGCATGCGCCCGGAAACGCCGCCGCGCCGGTTGGCCTCGTCAAATGCGGCCAGAATGCCGCGACGCATGCCTTGGCCCAAGTCCTGCGCCGGCCCCGTGAGCGCCGCAACTTGCCCGAAGATGATCTTGTGGCTGGAAACTCCATCCTCGGCCAAAGCGGCAGTGCCAAGCAAGCCGATTACCAACGCGACCGCAATTCGAAGCTGATTGCTGTTCATCGGCGTTTCCCTTGGATGAGATCGCCGCGCCCGCCGCACCTGCAATATTCATTTTCAGACGGGAGCAGCGCACATAGTTTGGGCGATTTATCGTTAACGAATGATTAAAAGCCGCCGCAGATCATGGCGCCGTGACGAGATTTTCTGCTGGAGCATCGGTTCAATCTACGCCGCGCTGTCGGAGATCGACCGCTCCTTCAGCATGGTGCGCACCGCCGCGAACACTTTGTCGAAGGCTGGCCGGCGATAGGCCCATTTCTCGTCGGCCGCGAGCGGCGCCATGACCATGGTGGCGTTGGCTTCGAAAAACAAAATATCGCCCTGCTTGTTCACCGCGAAATCGATGCCGCCATAGTCGAGAGCCAACGCGGCGTTGATGCGCTCGAGCGCAGCCATTCCGCGCGGCCCGACGACGCTCGCCATGTCGTCGAGAAAGGCGGCCTCCTTGCGGCGGTTCGCCGCCGATTGGGCCATGTCGGCCTTGAAATAGTGGACTTTCCAGCTTGGCGAAATCGCAAGATGCAGTGGATACATTTTCCGATCGACGAACAGGACGCGAAACTTGCGATACATGCCCTCGTCGTCGCGAGCGTCGAGTTGTTCGATGAGCCAGGCATCATCGCCGGGGAGATCCGCCGCCGCGGCCGCAAGCTGCTCCGGTCGCCCGATACGAACAAAATGATGGCCGGTGTGGAATCCCGGCGCGCGTAACAGCAGCGGAAAGGAAAACCCGCTGCTGGCGACCGCCTCGATTCCTCCGGCTCCGGTAAGTGCGCGACGCGGCAATTTGACCATCCGCGGCACCACGACGTTCGGCACGCCGCGCAGCCGCACGATATTGGCAAGCCGCCCGGTTTTGAAGACTTGCGCCGGATGATTGAGCACCGGCCGGCTGGTTCGGTTAAGTACCGTCCGCGCCGCTTCGAGACCCTCGCTGCATAAGTCCGCGTCGCCGAAGCTGTTGAAAACAATATCGTGCGGAGGCAACGGCAGCTTCGGACCGCAATATTCCGTCACCAAGATCGTGGTTTGGAAAGTGCGATCGTCCAGAATTGAACTCGTCGGTACATTGCCGCCGGCCGCGGAAACCAACAGCAGGACCGAAATAGGTTGTCCTTCGCCGCGATAAGGAAGCCGCGTCAAAAAGTGGTTCTTGAAATCCTTGTCGCGATGTGTCCGCGCGCCTGCCGAGTCGCCGATCGCGGCCAGGAGGTTGCCCATGCCGCGATGCGCGTGGATATGATCTGGATCGGCCCGCAACGCGGCTTCAAAGTGATGGCGCGCTTGCACGTGCTCGCCGATCCAGAACAAGAGATTGGCGAGATTGACATGGCCGTTCGGGTTGTTCGGGTGGTGCCGCACCGCCTCGCCGAACAGCGAACGCGCTGCCTCGCGATAACCGGCATTGAGAACGAGCGTGCCGAAATCATTGAGGGCACCGAAATCGGTTGGCTTTTGGCGAATGAGCTCGAGATAGTCGCGCTTGGCCTCCTCGTAGCGACCCTGCTCGCGTAACAGACCGGCGCGTTCGAAGCGCGGCGCGAACGCCTCCGGATTATGCTTCAGGACCCGATCAAGCGCGCTGATGCGCGAGCTTCCCGCAACGGGTTGCGAGTGATTGATCACGAGCGTTGCGACCTTGGCCGGCGCGGCGAATCAATGCCGCGGAGCGATGATAATAGAATAATGCGGACAGCCGAGCCGCCGAATTAGAACAAAATTTACCATGGCGGACGAGGATTTGGCGGCAACCGAAATTCAAGTGAAGGCTCCGTCATGGCGACAATTGCGGCCGACAAGGCCATCGTGTTGGGCGATCCGGCGCCATGGTTCGGCGCGCCGCTCGTCAGCGGCAATGGAGCTTTCAACCTTCAGGTCGCGGCCGGCCGCTGGATCGTGCTGAGCTTTTTAGGCTCGCCGGCCGATCCGAAGGCGAACCGGGAATTGACGGAGCTGCTGCGCGACACGCGCGCGTTCGACGAAGACAAGGTCATATTCTGCGGCATTTTCGCCGCGCCGCCCGCCGATCCGGCGCCGTACGCCGCGATGAGCACGTCGGCGATCACATTCCTCGCCGACTATGACGGCGCGATCAGCCGGGCGTTCGGCGCCGCCGAAATGCCGCGCACCATCGTGCTCGATCCGATGCTGCGCGCGGTCGCCGACATCGTCTGCGATCATGCGGCGGGACACGCCGAAACCGTGCGCAATATCTTGCAGGGTCTGCCGGAGGTCGACGATTCGGCCGGCGTTCCGCTGACGGCGCCCGCGCTCATCGTGCCGCGCATATTCGATTTCGAGCTGTGCGACTTCCTGGTCAAAGTCTACGACAAGCTCGGCGGCAAGGATTCCGGCTTTCTGCTCGACCGCGATGGTCACACCTCGACGGTGGTCGACTATCGGCTCAAGCGCCGCAACGATCTGAGCATTCTTGTGCCGGAAGTGCGAGAGCTTATTCGCGGTCAAATCGTGCGCCGTCTCGTTCCGGCCGTCGAGCGGTTTTTTCAATTCTCGGCGACGCGCATGGATCGCTATATCGTCGCCTGCTACGACAGCGCGATCGGCGGACATTTCGACCGCCATCGCGACAACGTCAATGTCGGCGCGCAACACCGCCGCTTCGCCGTTACCATCAACCTCAACAAAGATTACGACGGCTGCGATCTCGTTTTTCCGGAGTTCGGCCGCCGCACCTATCGCGCGCCGCCCGGCGGCGCCATCGTTTTTTCCTGCGGCGCGCTGCATCAGGTGACGCCGGTGTCGCGCGGCAAGCGCTATGCCTTCCTCGCCTTCCTCTATGGCGAGGCCGACGCGGCGCTGCGCGACGCCAACGATTCGAAAATCGTGCAAAGCGAATTTCGCTATAGCGGAGCGATGTCGGATCGCCTGTTCCCGGACGAAACCGAGCGCGGGGCCGAGCGCCGCGCCGGCTAAGCGGCGATCCAGCGGCGCGCTTGTCAGCGCAGAATTTTCAGCTAATATCGAATCGTGTCGGGGATGGAGTCCCCCAACAACCGCCGTTCTGGCTGATGACTCCTGCCGAGCGCTCTGGCGTCGGTGGGAGTTTTGTTTTGCTCCGACTGTCTCCAGCGCTATTTGTGTTCGCGCGCTCAACACGCGCGCCGACGCGCAGTGATGCGCGCTTTGGTCAATGCTGCGTGTAGAGAACATTGTGGATGCAGAGGGAGAACATTGATGGGTAATGTCTGGTTGCAGTCGGCTCTGTGGATGGCGCTTGCACTCGTTGCCGCGACGGGATCGCTCTACATAACGATCTCCGCAGCCCTGTTTGAGATTGTCGTTGGCGCCATCGCCGGCAACACTATTGGATTACCGCTTACCCCCTGGATCAATTACATCGCCGGCGTTGGAGCGGTGGTGCTGACATTTCTCGCAGGCACCGACATCGATCCTCATGTCGTCAAGAAGAACCTCGCTTCGAGCGTGACGATTGGCCTGATGGGCTTCTTTGCGCCCTATATCGGCTGCCTTTTGCTGGCGCATTACGGGCTGGATTGGCCATGGCCGCAGGCGCAGATCGGCGGCATAGCGCTGTCCACGACATCCGTCGCGGTGGTCTACGCGGTGATGGTCGAGACTGGCTACAACCGCACGGAGCTCGGCAAGATCATTCTCGCTGCCTGCTTCATCAACGATATCGGCACTGTGCTGGCGCTCGGTCTAATATTTGCGAACTACAATTTGTATCTGGTCCTTTTTGCAGTCGTCACCATCGCGGTTGTCGCCGTATTGCCCTTCATCATACGCCCCTTGTTCAACTGGCTCGGCGGGCGCACGAGCGAACCCGAGATAAAATTTCTCTTCCTGGTGCTTTTTGCGCTTGGTGGTCTCGCCAATCTGGGCAAGAGCGAGGCGGTCCTGCCTGCTTATCTGGTCGGGATGGCGCTCGCCCCGTTTTTCTTGGCGAACCGTGAACTGCAACTGCGGATGCGCGCCATCTGCTTCGCCTTCCTGACCCCATTCTACTTCCTGAAGGCCGGCTCCTTGATTGAATCTCACGCATTGATCACCGGCGCCGGTTTTATCGGCCTGTTCCTCGCCATGAAGATGATAACGAAGTTCTGCGGCATCTTGCCGTTGACGCGCTATTTCAAATTCGAACCGCGCGAGGGCATGTACACGACACTGATGATGTCGACGGGTCTGACTTTCGGATCGATCTCGGCACTGTTCGGTCTCACCAATCACATTATCGACCAGGTTCAATATACGATCCTGCTGACGGGCGTGATTGGAAGCGCGATAGTGCCCACTTTGATCGCGCAAATTTGGTTTAGACCGCACTTCGAGCCTCTGGAGGAGGACGCCTAAGGAGCTGCGATCGGGGTCGATGCGCTCTTTGCCGGACTGGCGATTGTCCGTATGCTGACGTGACGAAAAATACCGCACAGAGGAGACGCTGCGATGGACCTGGCGATGACCGGCAAGAAGGCACTCGTCACAGGGGGCAGCGAAGGAATTGGCAAGGCGATCGCACGCGCGCTGGCGCGCGAAGGCGTCGATGTGGCGATCTGCGCGCGCCATAAGGAACCGCTGGAGAAGACCGCGGCCGAAATCGCGAGAGAAACCAACCGCAAGATCGTTGCCATTCCCGCCGATCTCACCAAGCCGGCCGACGCCGAAAATTTTGTCAAGCAAGCGCATGCCGCGCTCGGCCGGATCGATATCCTGGTCAACAATGCCGGCTCGTCGCCGGGCGGCGTACTCGATCATTTGAGCGAGGAAGATTGGGCGCAATCGCTGCAGCTCAAATTCATGGGCTACGTGCGCTGTCTGAAACACGTGCTGCCGATCATGCAGAAGCAGAAGAAGGGCCGCGTCGTGAACTTGATCGGCAATGACGGCGTCAAAGTCTCCTATTGGGAAATCGCGCCGGGCGCCGCCAATGCCGCCGGGCAAAATCTGACCAAATCGCTCGCAAGCCAATACGGCAAGGACAATATCAGCTTCGTCGTCGTCAATCCGGGGCCGGTGCGCACCGAGCGCTGGACCGGCCTGGTAAAGGCGATGGCGCGCGACATGAAACTGTCCTACGAAGAGGCCGACAAGCTTGCGCCGGCGAGCATTCCGCTCGGCCGCATCGCCGAGTGCGAGGAAGTCGCCAATCTTGTCGCCTACCTCGCTTCCGACCTCGCTTTCTTCGTCAACGGCACCATGATCGAAATCGACGGCGGCCAGGACAAGGTCCTGATGGACCGCATGCGCGACCGCTGAACCTTTTCCCTCCCTCCATGAGAACTTGCGAATGATGGGGAGGCAAACCGATTCTGCTCTCGCGGCGCGTCCGCACGCGAGTGTTGTCAAACAGCCCATGTGTTTTCCTCCCCCGCTTGCGGTGGGGAGGGTCGGCGAGTATTGCGCAGCGATGCGAGCCGGGGTGGGGGGAGCGGAGCAAATAAAGCCCCCCACCCATAGCCGACGCTTCGCGTCGGCGTAACTTTAGTGGACGGCGGCCGAAGGCCGCCTATGCCCTCCCCACCACTCGCTGTCGCTCGCGGGAGAGGGAATTTTAGAAAGTAAGGAAAGCGGAACGCCGGCAGTCGCACTGTCGTCAGTCCCCGCACGCAAGCGGCGCGCGGGTCGCGCCACGAAGTAGCGGCTTGCGCCGCCCTCCGCTTGCGGGCGCGCTCGCCTGCCGGCGTTCCACCACGGCTCTGCCCAAGGGGTGTGTAGTCCCTTGGTGCGATCCGGGCCAGGCTTCGTGGGAAGGCTTGCCTTCCCAGTTCCAGCGACGCACCCCGCACACCGGCCGTAATGCCGGCAGACATGATGCCCGGACCGCGCGAGCGTGCGAGCGTGCGAGCGTGCGAGCGTGCGAGCGTGCGAGCGTGCGGCTGATGAGGCCGCGCCCGCGGGCACCGCACTCGCCCCCTGCCGCCCGGCATCACCCGGGCGGCGTCCCTTATAGGGCGAGATGATTTGCAGGCTTTTAACTGTAACGGTGACGAATGTCAAATGTCGTCCCCATAGATGTGACGCGACACTAAGCCTCTCCGACCCCGCCTTGGGCCGAGCCCCCTCCTCCGTTATAGTCGCCGCCGCAAGCGCGCGGCCGTCCGGCCACAGAAGACGCGTCGGGGGCGCGAAAGAGGGGGATGGGACTCATGCCTGCATGCACACTCGGATTCCGCGCCGGCAAATGCCTGGCGCTGAGCGCGGCCGCGGCGATCGGCTTGTTCGCTGCCGCCATTCCGGCGGCCGCCGCCGACTTCGTTTTAAAGTTCGGCACCGCCACGATCAACGAGACGCAACACCAGTTCATCAAGTTCTACAAGGAAGAAGTCGAAAAGGCGTCCGGCGGCCGCATCGAGGTGCAGGCCTATCCCGCGAGCCAGCTCGGACCGATCCCGGCCGAAATCCAGGGTGTGCAGCTTGGCACCGTGCAGGGCTATATCGGCCCGGTCGACTTCTTCGTCGGCGTCGATCCTCGCTTTGGCGTGTTCTCGGCGCCGATGCTGTTCAAGAGCAACGAAAACGCCATCGCCACGGTGCAGGATCCGGATATCCAGAAGGCGATGTTCGACATGCTGACGCCGAAGCGCATGGTCGGCATCGCGACCATGAATATCGGCGCATCCGATTACGGCGCCAAAAAAGCGATCATGCGGCTGTCGGACTTCGAAGGCAAGAAACTGCGCATCAACGGCACCGAGCTCGAACGCGAGAAGATGGCGAAGCTCGGCGCCACCGGCATCGGCATGCCGTTGTCGGACGTGGTGCCCGCGCTCGATCAAGGCACGATTGACGGCACGATTTCCGGCCTGTCGGTGTTTATCGCGTTTAAGATGAACGATCTGCTCAAGGTAATCGCTGTCACCAACGACACTTACATTGTTTCGCTCGCCGTCATCAGCAAGCCGTGGTTCGACACGCTGCCGCCGGATCTGCAGAAGGTCGTGATCGAGGCGGGGGTTAAAACGCAGGCCAAGGCGCAGCAATGGTGTATCGATTTCACCAAGAATCTGGTGGACACCTGGATCAAGCTCGGCGGCACCGTGCATACGCTGCCCGACGACGACCTCGCCAAGTTGAAGACGCTGCTCGATCCGGTCGCCGATCAGGCGACCAAGGACCAGCCCGCGGTGCATGATATGCTGCAAATGGTGCGCACGGCCGTCGCCAGACACTGAACGCCGGGCGGCGGCCGCCGCCGACGGATCGACCCATGATCGTGATCATCCGGCGCGTCGCCAACGCGCTCATGGCCCTGCTTCGCGTCGCCGCCGGCACGATGCTGGTGCTGAGCGTCGGCATCAATTTCGCCAACATCATCGGCCGCTACGTCTTCTCGGTGTCGTTGTATTGGGCCGAAGAGGCGATGCTGTTTTTGATGATCGGCTGCGTCTTCTTCGGCGCCAGTCAGGCCGGCTGGCTGGGCCGCCATATCCGCATGGATATCGTGATCTCGCTGTTGCCGCCGCGGACGCGCCGGGTTTTCGACGTCCTGTCCGATCTCATCACCATCGCCACCTGCATTGCGGTTGCCGTCTTTGCCTGGCCGGTGATGACCATGTTCTACGAACTCGACCAGCGCAGCGAGACCGCAAACATTCCCCTCGTCATTCCGCAGTCCGCCGTCCCGATCGGCGCGTTGCTGATGGCGCTTCTGATCGCGGCGCGGTTGATCGCGGTCGGCATACGCCACGACGACATTATCGCGAGCCGGGATTTCGAGCATTGAAATGGCGACCTTCGTCTATTTCATCCTACCGGTGATTTTGCTGATCCTCGGCCTGCCGATCTTCGTCGTCCTGCTCCTCACTTCGTTCTCCGCGATCATCTTCGTCGCCCATGTGCCGACCGATGCCGTGCAAACCTATATGTTCGGCAGCCTCGACAATTTTCCGCTGCTGGCGGTGCCGTTTTTCGTCTTGGCGGGCGAGATCATGGGCAAAGGCGGCATCGCCGACCGCGTGGTCAACTGGGTGGTGTCGATCGTCGGCGGCGTGCGCGGCTCGTTGGCGGTGACCACGGTCGCATCATCGGAATTGTTCGGCGCCATGGCCCATACCTCGGTCGGCACCGTGGTCGCCATCGGGCGGCTGTTGTTTCCCTCGCTGACCAAGCACGGCTATAGCGAACGCTTCGCCATCAGCCTGATCACCTCCTCGGGGGCGGTCGCGGTGATCATTCCGCCATCAATCGCGATGATCCTTTACGCCATGACGGCGGAGGTTTCCGCGGTCAAGCTATTCACCGCCGGGATTTTCCCGAGTTTTTTGCTCGGGCTCGTCGACGCCGTCTACGTGATGGCCTATGCGCGGATCAAAATGGTGCCGCTGTCGGCGCCGGCGCGCTGGAAGAACATCTGGGCATCGACCAAGGAGGCGAGCTGGGCAATCGGCACCATCGTCATGATCTTCGGCGGCATCTATGGCGGAGTGTTCACGCCGACCGAAGCGGCCGGCGTGGCGGTGGTCTATTCGCTTTTCGTGACGATGGTCGTCTACCGCACGGTGGGGCTCGCCGAGCTCCGGCAGATCATCGTCAGCTCGGTGGTGCTGATCGGCCAAATCCTGATCATCGTCACTTCGGCGGGCGTCTATTCGTGGCTGATGACGACAAGCGGCATTCCGCAGAGCATCATCGCCGGCGTCGCCGCGCTGCACCTGCCGCACTGGCAGACGCTGTTGTTCGTCAATGCCGGCCTGCTGCTTGCCGGCAGCTTCCTCGAGCCGGCGCCGGCGATTCTGATCCTCACCCCACTCCTCCTGCCGGTCGTCGAAGCCGCCGGCATCAATCCGCTCCACTTCGGCATCATCATGGCGGTCAATCTGTCGATCGGTCTTTACATGCCGCCGTTCGGCCTGAACCTGTTCGCCGCCAAAGCGATCTTCAACGTGCCGATGGGCGCGATCTACCGCGGCGTGCTGCCGTTCGTGGCGGTCAATTTCCTGGCGCTGCTGATCATCACCTACGTGCCGGCGATCTCGATGGTGCTCATCGGGGCCGCACGTTGATATTTCCGCGAACGCGCAGATTAGATGCCGTAATGGGCCTGCTCTAGCGAGCGATTGATGTGGCTGCCCCCCGATAGATGATGAAACGGGGTCACGACATTGAGTTGGTCCTGCATGGCGACATTCGCCCGGAGCCCGGCGATTTTTTCGTTCGCGTCGCTATCGCCGAGAACCCGTCCGCTAGTGTGGTTGAATTGTCACAGATCGCTAAAATCTCTAAATTAATGCCGCGATTCGACGCGCCACGGTGCGCATGCCTTAAGCCATCCAAAACATTGATTTTCCGTCTTTAAAGGCCGTGATGGCCCGCAGGGCAGCAGACGAGTTCCGTCGTCTTCAAAAGAAATCTTGCGGCTGGCCTCGACGAGGCAGGTCAATTAGGGTGTTGCTCAGCAGTTGCTGAAAACAGGGGGTTTGTCATGTGGTGTCGAAATCTAGCTCTTTCGGCCGCAGTCGCTCTCTGCGGCGGGCTTTCTCAAGCTGCTGTTGCCGCCGACATGCCGGTCAAGGCGCCGCCGCCTCCGCTATCGCAGGCGCCGACCTGGACGGGCTGTTACGCTGACGCGGGCTTAGGTTACGGTGTGTCCAATACGGATCATTCAGGCACATTGGCATTTGGATATCCCACCACGACCGACAATATTACCGACGGTGGGAGAGGCTGGCTGGGTCGGTTTGGCGGTGGTTGCGACTATCAGTTCAGTGCTTTGAACAACTGGAATGTCGTCGCTGGCCTATTCGGCGATTATGACGCCGCAGACATCCATGGCAGCTTCACCGGCGCGTTTCCCTTAGCCGGTTTTCCTCTGGGAACGCCTCTGACAGGCGAGCAAAAGGAGCGCTCGGCCTGGGCAATCGGCGGCCGCATCGGTTTTCTGGTCACGCCGGCCGTGCTGACCTACTGGGACGGCGGTTACACCCAGGCGTCCTTCAACTCTATCGGTTTGGCCGCGGACGGCACGCCGACCGGGAGCTTTTATCCTAGCAATACGTACAACGGCTGGTTCCTTGGCGGCGGCACGGACATTGCGATCAGTATGGTTCCCGGCCTGTTTTGGCGAAGCGAATACCGGTACTCGTCCTATCGCTCAGAAAATCTAATCGGCCAGGGTCTTCCTAGTTTCGGCCCTCCGGGCAACGGTTTCGGCGAATCGTTCAAACAGAATGTGCAAACGGTAACCTCATCGTTAGTCTGGCGCTTTAACTGGACTGGGCACTGATCGTCGCAGATTTTCGAGAACCCCAGCCCGGGAACCAAAGTCCCGGGCTTTCTTTTGTGAATAATTAATTTGAGTTCGCGTCGATCCCCATTCTAAGCCACCGCGCGGCCGATCCTAAGGTCCGTAGAAAAAATCCGCAGTGCATTGACCGCGCAATTCGGGATGCCGGACGATTTACCGCGGCGTGCTGCCATTTGTGGCGATCAACTTCCTGGCGCTGCTGATCATTACCTACGTGCCGGCGATCTCGATGGTGCTCATCGGGGCCGCACATTGATATTTCCACGAACGTGGAGATTAGTTAGGGCGTGAACTCATTAATGCGCAGCCGTAGCCTGACGGATGCCAGTTGTCCGACCTGTACCGATTGACCCGTTGGCAGACATCAAGCACCATCCAGTTATATTAAAGCGGCGGCGCGATGCGAATGGTCCTTCGGAGTTGCGGGTGTTCAGAATTGCAGTGATTTTACTATCTATGTTCGCTGTCAGCACGGCACAGGCTGACGAACGGTTCATCATGCTCAGTTCCACAACATCAACTCAGGACTCTGGGCTATTTGGCTATATCCTGCCGATTTTCAAAGCGGCGACCGGCATGAGCGTCCATGTCGTCGCGGTCGGAACTGGCCAAGCTCTCGCAATTGGAATGCGCGGCGACGCGGACGTGCTTCTCGTGCATGATCGGCTCGGTGAGGACAAATTCGTGGCAGAGGGTTACGGTATCGACCGCCGCGACGTGATGTACAACGATTTTGTCATCGTCGGGCCGAGCGCGGACCCAGCCCATATCCGCGGCCTCAAAGATGCCCGAGCTGCGTTGTCGCGAATTGCCGCCGCAAAGACTCCGTTTGCGAGCCGAGGTGACGACAGCGGCACCAACCGGATGGAACTGCGACTGTGGAAATCGGCAGGCGTTCAGCCCGACCCGCACAGTGGATGGTATCGCGATCTCGGTCAAGGCATGGGGCCGACGCTAAACATCGCCGCCGCAATGGACGCCTATACACTGACAGACCGCGCAACCTGGGCTAACTTTAAGAACCGGCAAAATCTCGAAATCTTGACCGAAGGCGACCCGGCCCTGTTCAATCCTTATGGCAGCATCCTGGTCAATCCAGCCAAGTGGCCCCAAGTGAAATACAGCGACGCCAAGATATGGCATGAGTGGTTGACTACGAAGCCCGGCCTCGACGCAATCACGTCATATAGGATCAATGGCGAAGAACTTTTCTTTCCGCCGCGTAGCGAAGCCACTCACTGATCGTCTTTCAACCCGCGCCCAAGATACAGGCTGACGGCACTAACGGCCGTCGAAATAACGATGAGGATTATGCCCAGTGCTAAAGCTTGGCTCAGATCGCCTTTGCTGGTTTCTAGCGCGATCGCCGTCGTCATCGTGCGCGTGTAGTCGCGGATATTGCCGCCTACAATAATGATTGCACCGACCTCGGCGATGGCGCGGCCGAACGCGGCTAAGAATGCTGTCAGCAATCCTTCTCGTCCGATACTAAGCAGCGGCCAAATGGTTCGCCGACGGGAAGCACCATCAACCAGAAGGGCATCGCCGTAAGAGCGCCAGTGTCCTACCGCCGTCCGATGGACAAGTGCGATGACAATCGGCATCCCGAGAGCACACTGAGCAATCACCATCGCTGTGGGAGTAAATAGAATGCCGAACGAACCCAACGGCCCCGAGCGTGACAGCAGCAAATAGACCACAAGTCCAACGACAACTGGCGGTAAGCCGAGCAAGGCATTAGCGATAACGATCAGCGCGCCACGCCCGCGGAAGCGATACACTGCCAAGGCCGTTCCGAGCGGAGCGCCTATAAGGAAGGCGCAGGCGCTTCCAGACAAACTCACGCCGAGAGAAAGCAGAACAATCTCACGAAGCTCGGCATCAACGCCGCCGATCAGGGCAAAAGCTTTGTAGAAGGCCGCGGCAAAATCATTCATGCCGCACCAATACCACGTCCGCCAGCGGGAAAGCCTCTCGACAGAACGCCCTTTCTTTCACTTTCAAACCAAGCGTGCCATGTCGCTTATCGACCCAAATGCGAGGTGGCGTGATGTCCGCCTCAAGGTTTCCACGAATTGAGCGCGACGTACACCATGCCCGATGCTGTAGGTCAGCAGCATGACAAGCGATAACAAAGCAGGACCAATGCCGAGCCCGACACCGATTGCAAACGGCCCGAGCCCGATCAATGGAAAGAAAATTAGCCCCATGAATACCCAGCCGATAAGACCGAATGTTACTCCTTTGCTGGCGCCCGTTCGGCCCGGCAGCAGGCGGTTGATGCGAGCAAACAAGAAACCCAGAATGGCCATACCATTCGCGAATGAAAGCACCCACGGCACGGTGGCGGGGACATTGGTGCCGACCCAATGACTGAGTGCGATCTGAAAGCTGTGGTAGGGTTGGAACGCTGGAAGCAGACCGATCCGCGATTTGAAATACATAAAAAAGAAATGGACTGTCGTGCCGCACAGGCCCGCGATAACTGACTTCCAGATCCAGCCCTTTACGGTCATCTACTCGCTCTGGTCCTACCCACAATGCTGGACGCCTGGCACTTTGTCTTGAGTTAGATCAAGGTTGTCCGACCCAGGTTGCCCCTACCCTATACTTGAAGGGAGGAGCCTATGTGGGAAGCGATTTTTGAGGGCAATTCCCCGCATCTCGTTGCCGATACCAGCGTCACGCGCACGCGCGATCACCTGAATCTGGTCGAGGAACAGAGCAGCTAATCCCGCCGATTTGCCCGCCATAGGGAGAAGAGCAGACACGCCGTGGACATCGTGATGCGTCGCGAATGAGACGCACAGCGGTCATTTGGTGCAAAGCCGCTGACACGCACTCAGGATCTCCGTGCTGCGATACGGCTTGGCGACGAACACGCTCCCCGGAACACAGCGTTTGGGGTCGATCATTTTCCCTGATGTATACAGAACCGGCACATCGGGGTGGTCAATTCGAAAACATTGAGCCACATTCCAACCGCTCGCCGAGCCAACGAGATTGATGTCTGTGAAAACTATGTCAATTGACATACCGGATTTACAGAATTCCAGCAAGTCTTTGCGCAGCTTACTGTTCAAATTCGTCCAAGTCTTCATGGTGCAGACGGCCCACACCGCCATCGCAAACGCTCGCGCCAGTATCGATCAGCGTCTAGCGCGATGGATTTTGATGGCCCATGACCGAACCCGGGACAACACGCTCCCGCTGACACACGAATTCCTTTCGCTGATGCTGGGGGTGAGACGAGCCGGAGTCACAGAGGCACTGAAAAATTTCAAGCGGCAGAAGCTGATCGACACCGGCCGAAGCCAAATCATTGTGCGCAACCGCAGGGGCATCGAACAAATGGCGCGTGGTTCTTACGGCGTACCGGAAAAGGAATATCGGCGCCTCATTGGCTAGATGACCCCCTAATCGAATACTGAATTCGGCACGCACGCCCTTTAATCCTACGCGCTGTGCGCCATCGCTATGTACGCGGCCGGACGGCGGCGTGGATGAAACGAAGTGCGCTCGCACGCGCGAGGCCTCAGCCCACGTTCATGTCTCTTTCTGTGCGCCCTGATCAGACCACGTTCCGGTTGAAGTAAAGGGAGCCCCAAATCACCAAGGCCCAAACTATTGCCAGAGTAACGAGTGCCATGAGCGCCACCATTGCCGTCCTCCCTCGATGTTCTTCCGCCCGTCGCGTTGTTTCGCCGCGCGATCAGTCCGTTTCGCCCGACATCGCGACCACGCTGTCGGATGCCGCGGCGTGCCGCTGCGTCAACTCCGCTTGCAGTCGCGCAGCCTCGTCGTCCATGCCGATCCAGCGCAGTTTGCGGATGAGCTTGACGAGCTCATTCGATCCGGCATCGAGCGGCCTTTTTTGTTCGAGTGAAACGTCCAGGCGCGTGTCCTTGTGCGCGTCGCTGTGCGCATCCATGAGCGTGCTCGCATATTTTTGACCGCGTTTTCTTGATCGCGCGATAAGCTTGACCGTTACGGCATGCCGTCTCGCACAGTCAGTCACGCTTGAGCCGTGACGCCAGTTTTCACCCGTCAGAGCGCCAGCGCAAGACGGCTGCCGTGCGCCGCAGCATAAACGGCAATGTTGGGAACTTTATGCGTAACGCCTAGGTGCCGGCGATTTCGACGGTTCCGCTCGCAAGGTAATCCCTTTGCTGCGATGGCGGCACGTTCGCCGACCGCAAAGTCGCCGAATGCAACGTTTGTGCGATGAAGGCATCGACGTCGCGCAGCACCGGAACCAGAAAGCGCAACACCGGCGCGATGGCGGCAACGATGAGGTAATGGCCGACGCGCGCGTAGGTCTTTACCGTGGCGGCATTGCCGGCGGCAACCAGCCGCGCCGCCAACCGGGTGGAGTTACCGGGCTCGACCAGCCGGTCGCGGCTGCCGGTCATCAACAAAGTCGGCGGCGCGCCAGGCGCAACATGGAGGATCGGCTGCGTCTCCGGCCGATCGGCACCGCCGAAGATTAGCTTCAGAGTTTCGTCGCGCAGCGGCATGTAATCGTACGGCCCGGCGATGCCGATAAGCCCGGCAATGTCGCACCCCGGATCAAGCCCGACATTGCGGAGCCAGCGCGCATCGATCGCCAGCATGGCGGCGATATGCGCACCGGCCGAATGGCCCTTGAGGAAAATCTTGTTCGGATCGCCGTCAAAGCGGGCGACGTTATCCTTCACCCAGCGCACCACCTGTGCGCCATCTTCGAGGAAATCGGGGTAGCGCGCTTCCGGATAAATCCGGTAGTCCGGCACCACTGCGACATAACCGCGCCGCGCCAGCGCCTTGGCGACGTAGCGGTAGAATTCCTTGTTGCCGCTGCGCCACGCGCCGCCATAAAAGAAGACGACCACCGGCGCCGCCGCGGCGCCGGCCGGCCGGCAAACATCTAGCCGGTGCCGCGAGCGCTCGGCGTAGGCGATCGAACGCGTAAGCTTTATGCCCCCCATGCCGGGCGGCACTATGCAGCGATCCCGACGAATTAATGGCAGCAGCGCGTTGCCGCGAAGATTTTGCGCCGAAAAAATTGTGCTAACGTGCCGCGCAGACGGAAGGGAGCTGGGCGATGCGAACTTGGCAAATTTTCGCAGTCATAATTCTGTGTCTTACGTCCGCAATTGCACGCGCGAAAACCGTGGAAATCGCCGGCGATTACGGCGGCTTTCTTGTCGCCTATGAAGCGAAATGGAAGAAGCTCGCCGACGAGCATGCCGACGTGCGCATTGCAGGGCCCTGCGTCTCCGCCTGTACCGTGCTCGCCGGCTATATGCCGCGCGAGAATATTTGCGTCACTCCCAAAGGATCGCTCGGGTTCCATCTGGCATTTCCCTATTTCGTCACTCCAAGCCTGTGGCGAGACTATCCGCCGGATATCCAGGCATGGATCACCAAGAAAGGCGGCCTGACCTATTCATTGCTCTGGCTGCAAGCGCCGGAGATTTATAAGTTTTTCAAGAAGTGCCCGCGGGGAACCTAACCTTCGCATGGCCAAGGCAAAGATCGACTTCCCGGTAGCGAAGGTGCGGCGCTACCTGGAACCAGGCCCGATCGTCCTGGTCTCGTCGGCCTGGCGCGGCGAGCAAAATATCATGACCATGGGTTGGCACACGGTCATGGAATTTGTGCCGTCGCTTCTGGGCTGCGTGATCGCCAGCAGCAACCATAGTTTCGAGCTTGTCCGCCGCAGCAAAGAATGTGTCATCAATGTGCCGACGACGGCGCTGACCGACGCGGTGGTCGGCATCGGCAATTGCTCCGGCGCCGACGTCGACAAGTTCAGGAAATTTCAGCTCACGGCAGAGCCCGCGCACAAGGTCAAGGCGCCGCTCATCGCCGAGTGCCATGCCAATTTCGAGTGCCGGCTCAAGGACGATACGCTGGTCAAGCGTTATAATTTTTTCATTTTTGAGGTGGTGAAGGCGCATGTCGCGCGGCGCCCGAAATATCCGCAGACGCTGCATTATACCGGCGACGGCGTCTTCATGGTGTCCGGCAAGATCGTGAGCCGCCGCGGGCAGTTTCGGCCGGAAATGCTGGAGTCATGACGCTTTAAGCCTCACGGTGAGGACTAGAGCGCAATCGTTTCAAGTTGAATCGATTGACGCACTAGCATTTTGGTAGAGCATGATCTTTTCGGAAAACCGGTGTCCACTTTTCCGGATCATGCTCCAGGATTTTCGACAAACTTTATCAAATCGCGGACGGCAATTTTAGATAATTTTTGCCACATTGCTCCGCATGGACGATTTCTGGAGCAATTGGCGCGAGGCGGTTCGCTTCACTTGCGAAGCGCAGAGCGTCGTTTCGGCTCGCCTCATGCTGTTTGCCTCGGGTGCGCCCGCCTCAGCCGACGAGGCCACCCGCATGGTCGCGGAGAAGTTCGTCGCTTTCAGCGACGCCCGCATCGCCGCGGAACGCGCGCTGGCCAATGGGCTCGGTATTTACGTTGCCGCCGAGCGCGCCTATTTGCCGCTGCGCCGCTGCGTGCGCGCCAACAGCAGCCGGCTTATCGGCGCGCCGCACTGAAGCTTGGCGAAACCTGCAACTCAATGACGAGCGTCTAGCTCTTGGTCATGCAGTCATAGAGAAACTGCCAGCTCGCGCGGCCCGATAGTTTTTGCGCCGATGCTTGCTTGCGGCAGTCATGCCACTTGGCCTTTTCTTTCGCCCATTTCGCCCGCGCGGCGTTCCATTTCTTTGTCGTCCACTTCGAAACGTCGTCCATCGTCATCGATGTCGCGGAGGGCTGGGCCGGAGCCGGTGCGGCTGCGGCCGGGGCCGGCGGCGGCGCGGGCACTGCCGCGGCAGGCGGCGGTGAAGGTTCTGCCGCCGGTGGAGCGGCTGGCACGGGCGCCGCGGGAGGAGTTGCCGCCGGCGGGCCCGACGGAGCCGGAGTTTGTGCCAGCGCCAATCCTGCGCCGAGACATGACCCGGCAATCAGGGTCAGGATGAAAATCCGCGAACGATGCATGAAACTTCTCCGCTTTCTCGATGGTCCCGACCTTATCGCGTGCCAAACGCGCCTGATTAAGGCAGCACACCACGCCAATCAAGTTGCTGCTTATTACAACGAATGGAGACGGGTTAAAACCCGTCCCCACACGACCGGCCCGCACGCTTCATGCCGGGAGACGACGGCACTGCCGGCGGGCGCGGACACTACCGTTTTTCTCTCTTACGCCTTGCCGAGCGGCACTGCCACGAACCGCGTGGCGTCGCCCATTTTCACCCGCATCAGCACGTCATGCTTGCCCTGCGCCTTGGCCTCGACCAGCGCCTGACGCACGTCACCGGCATTAGCGACCGCTTTGCCGCCGACATCGAGAATGACGTTACCGGTCTGGAGGCCCTGCTCGGCCGCGGGACCGTCGGGATCGACGCCGGTCACCACGACGCCCTGATTGCCGGCGCCGGACACGTCCTGTGCCGGCGCGACTTGCAGGCCAAGATGCGGCACGCCGCTCTCCGGCTGCGCGTTTTGTCCGGCGTTCACCGCTTGCTGCCCATTCGGCATTGTTCCAATCGTGAGCGACACCGTCTTCTGTTCGCCCTGGCGGATGAGGTCGACCTTGATCGAGGAGTCCGGCGCCATCATGCCGATGGTGCGGGCGAGATCGCGCGCGTCCTTCACCGGCGTGCCGTTGACCGCGATGATGACGTCGCCGGATTTGATGCCGGCTTTGGCCGCCGGGCTGTCGCTTTGCGGCTCGTCGACCATCGCGCCTGCGGCTTTCTTCAGGCCGAGACTATCGGCGATGCCGGGAGTGACCGGCTGGATCTGCACACCGAGCCAGCCGCGCGTGACGTGGCCGTCCTTCTCCAGCTGCGCCACGACCATCCTGGCGGTCTCGGCCGGAATATCGAAGCCGATGCCGACCGAGCCGCCGGACGGCGAATAGATCGCGGTGTTGACGCCTATCACGTTGCCGTTGATGCCGGTCCGCCCGAATTGCCCTTGTTGATCGGCGCGTCGATCTGGATGTAATCGTCGTACGGTCCGGCGCCGATGTCGCGGCCTTGGGCGGAGACAATGCCGGCGGTCACGGTGCCGCCGAGACCGAACGGATTGCCGACCGCGACCACCCAATCGCCGACTCTCGGACGATGGCCGGCGAATTGAACGTAAGGAAAGTCGCCTTTGCCGTCGACCTTGATCAAAGCCAGATCGGTCTTCGAATCGGTGCCGACCACTTTCGCGCTATAGATCGTGCCGTCATCGGTCGTCACCTGGACGGATTTGGCGTGATCGACCACATGATTGTTGGTCACCGCGTAACCGTCCGGCGAAATGAAGAAGCCGGAGCCTTCGCCGACGATCGTTTGATGGCCCTGCGGCACGCCGAATTGCCGACTAAACTGGTCGCCGAACTGCTGGAAGAATTTGTCAAGCGGCGAGCCGGGCTCGGCCGGAATTTGTTGTTGGTCGTCATCGCTTAAATGCTGCGCCAGCGCCGGATCGGCGGACGCGGGAATCTTGACGCGCACCGAGATCACCGCGGGTTTCACTTTCGCTACGAGGTCGGCGAAGCCTTGTGGATGCGTCATCGGCTGATCCGACACCGGACCCGCTGCGGCTGCGTTGGCGAGCGGCGAGCCGAGGGCGCCGCTCCAATAGCCGCCGGGTCCGGCGAGAAGGAGTGCGCCGCCGACTGCAGCGACGGATGCCAACAGCACGATGCGGCGGCCCGTCAGGACCTTTCCGGATTGCGGGGGATTAGTTTAAGTCATGACGTACCACCTCCATCTGCACGGCCCCGGGTTCTGCACTTCGGGCCTTTTGCGAATACAACGCATAGATGGACGAGCGCGCGTTACAGCGACCTGACGAAGAGATTAATTCGAGGAAAGCTTGTCTATTCGAGCAAGCTTGCCCGCGGAGGCCGACGGCGCAACGGAACGGTCGCCGCGTTGCCCGTTGACAGATTGACGCAGGGAAGCGGCCGGAGCGCGCTGCGTCATTCCGCGGGCGTCGCGTCCAAAAGCTCGTCGGAGCCGGTCGCGGTCCCCGTCAGCGCCGGCGCCAAGGCCGGGTAGCGGCTGAGCGCGAACAGGAACGTCGCGACGCCGGCATAGGTGACAGCCAATGTCGGCGGGACAGCAATGCCGACCGCCGAGCCGTGCATGAAGCCGAAGAAGGTGAGCACGGCTCCGGCACAGGCGAAGATTGAGGCTTTGACGAAATTCTTATCGATGATGCAGGCGGTGATGCCCGCCAGCACCAAGCCGGTCAGGATTGCGCCGCCGCCCATGGTCGCGAGGCCGGGATAAAGCACCCCGACGCCGGCGAGCTTGTCGAAGCCGAGCACCGCCGCACTGGTGCCGGCGACGCCAAGCGCGCCGTCCATCAAGGTCTGGCACCAAGCGGCGAGATGAGGCGTGAGCGCCAGCACGATGGCGGGAGCGTGCTCTCGCGGCGTGGTCTGGAAGGCTTGCGCGCCGATCAGCATGCCGATGTAGAGCAGGATCGGCGAGATCGCCACGACCGGTACGACCGCCAGAAGTAGCGAGATGATGCCGAACCACGACAACACGATGACCATGACGCCGACGGCGGCGGAGTAACCGATGCGGCCGCCCATGCCCTTCCAGCCCGGATGGCCGATATAAACCGCGTTGATGAACGGATTACCCATCAGGCAGCCGATCAGGCTGACCACACCGTCCGCGGTAAGCACGCGCGTCGTCGGATACGGATCGCCGCCGGCTTCCGCACTCTCGACATTGTCCATGGCCTCGACCAGGTCATAGACGCCGAACGGCACGGCGGTGATCAGAATGACGGCGAGATAGTGGAAGCCCGAGAACACGTGACCGGCAGCCGGGATCGGCACGTAGAAACCGAAATTTGCAAACGCATCGCCGACGCCTTTGACGCTCAGGCCGCCGTAATCGAGCCCGAACAGATTGGAGCCCCAGGCGATCAGCGTACCGACCGCAATGGCGATCAGACCGGCGGGAACGCCCTTGGGATATTTGAAGCCGCCGAGCCAGTTCACCAGGATGATGGCAAAGCAGATCAGTCCGATCACCGGCGTCTGGTACATTTCCAAGGCCGGGCGCATCGCAATGAAAGTGATGGAGACGCCGGCGAGCGTGCCGAGCAGCGCGGCGCGCGGCGTGATCTTGCGCACATACGGCGCAATGAAACCGCCGATCATCAAAATGAAGCTCTGGAAGAAGACCCAGACCAAGCCTGCCTCCCAGCCTTGCACCGGATCGTGGGTCTTCAGCGCAATCGGCAGCATGATCACGAAAGTGACGATGAACATGTGCGGCACGCTGATGCCGGAAGGCAACGCGCAGACATCGTTGCGGCCGGTGCGTTTGGCCAGGCGATAGGCGAGAAAGGCGTAGTAGAAAGTGGATAGGCACATCATCAGGCCCATCGCCGGCAGGATGTGGCCGAAGACCAGTTCGTCCGGCATTTTCAGCACGAAGCGCAGCAGCCCGGTGAGCACCAGCATGTTGACCAGAATGTTGGTGCCGAAGCCAAAAAACGCATTCCAGTCCCCGGGGGCCCAGAGCGTCGGCCGGAACGCTGTTGTCGATGTCGTCATCTCACCCTCCCGTCATGGAGATTCATCTGCGGGTCACGCGATCTTCTGATTGCCAACGGCGCTCAGCGCGCGCAGCAAGTGCTGTGACCCAGTCACCGAGCCGAAAATGCCGCCCTGCGCCTTGATCATGGCGAGACCGGCGTGGTGGAATTCCGGAAAGTAGGACGCGCAACAATCGGCCAGCACGATGCAGCGAAACCCGCGGTCATTGGCCTCGCGGACCGTCGTGTTGACGCACACCTCCGTCGTCACGCCGGCGACGAACAAAGTGTCGATGCCGCGATTGCGCAGCATGAGCTCGAGATCGGTCTGATAGAATGCGCCCTTGCCCGGCTTATCGATGACCGGCTCGCCGTTGACCGGATAAAGCTCCGGGATGATGTCGTGGCCGGGCTCGCCGCGAATGAGGATGCGGCCCATCGGACCGCGGGCGCCGATGCGCGTCGACGGATCGCCGCGTTCGACCTTGTGCCGCGGCGCATCCGCGAGATCGGGCCGATGGCCTTCGCGGGTGTGGATGACCAGAACACCGAGGCGCCGCGCTTCACTTAGCACCGCCTTGCAAGGCGCGACCGCCGTCCGTAACCGGCTCACGTCATTGCCGAGCGCTTCACCGAACCCTCCGGGCTCGAGGAAGTCCCGCTGCATGTCGATGATCACAAGCGAAGCGGCATCGAGATCGACGACCAGCGGCGCTGGCTCGGCATCGAATTTCACGCGTGGCATGCCCTTCTCCCGCCTCGCAATGACATAAAGCGTGCAAGATCGGGGCCATCGCCGATGCGGAAAAAACGCGGCTTGGCGCGAACGGATTGCCTAATAAATGAGCGGCCGCTGCTCAGAAAATTTGTCCAGCAATGCGCGTTCGGCGCGAATGCAACGCACAGATGGATGAGCGATTACTTCACCGGCGCGGCGTCCGGGATAAAGCGCTGGCCGAACACCGGCTCCTTGTAAGGCGTCGGCGGCAATTCCCAGGCGCCCGTCGAGGGCGGCCGCACCTCGGCGTCGACATGAGCGTCGATCAGGAACGGCTTGTTGGCCTTGATGGCATGCTCCAGCGCGCCGCGGAAATCCTGCGATTTCGTGACGGTAAGCGCCTCGACGCCGGCGGCCTTGGCCCAGGCGGCGAGGTCGGGATTGTACGGTTTCTTGTTGGCGCCCTGATGGAACATGGTGCCGTATTCGCGGCCGCCGAACATGCCGAGCTGAATGTCGCGGATCGAAACCCAGCCGAAATTATTCCAGATCACCCACACCACCGGAATGTCGTATTCGACCGCGGTGCACAGCACATGCGGCACCATGGTGAAGCAGCCGTCGCCGGTGACCGCGACCACCGGCCGATCGGGTGCTGCGAGTTTGGCGCCGAGCGCGCCTGAGGCGCCAAAGCCCATGCCGGAAAAGCCCCACGAGTTGAGCATGCATTGCGGCCGGCGCGCGTTCCAGAACTGCATGTACCAATTGTGGCTGACGCCCACGTCGCAGCAGATAATGCCGTCGGGCGGCAGCACGGCCTGGCAATCGGCCACCACGCGCTCCGGCCGCATCGGCGAAGCGTGCACCTCGAAATTCGGGCGCACGAATTTCTCCCATTCGGCGCGCCATTTTGCGATGTCGGTGAGCCATTCTTTTGTGGCGCCGAGCTTTGCGCCGCGCCGGTCGAGTTCGGTAAGGAGCTGCCGCAAGAATGTGCGGGCGTCGGCGAGAATGCCGAGATCGGGCGGATAATTTCGACCGAGCTCCGCCGGATCGACGTCGACATGGATGAGCTTCGTGTGCGGGAAATTCCACGAATAGCCGGGCATCCACGACGAGGCCGAGCGGTCGTCGAAGCGCGCGCCGATGGCGATAACGACGTCGGAGCGGCGGCCAGCTTCGTTGGCGGGAAACGCGCCGTTGCGCCCGATGAAGCCGAGCGACAGCGGATCGGTCATGTCGAGGCAGCCCATGCCGTTCGGCGATGAGATCACCGGAATGCCGAGCTTTTTGGCGAATTCGGTCAATTCGCGGCTTGCCTCCGACAGCGTCACGCCATGGCCGATGAAAATGACCGGGCGCTGCGCGGCAAGGATCATGTCGAGCGCGCAGGAAATTTCCTCAGGCGACGCGCCGCTCCTTTGCGCATTGAGCGGTGGCGCCGGCGGCGGCAGCTCGACCTCGTCCTCCTCCTGAAACACATTGAACGGCACGTCGATATTCACCGGCCCCGGCCGGCCGGACAGCATCGTCGTCATCGCCTGGCGCAGCGCCAGCGGCAGCATGTCGACGCGCGTCGGCTGGAAGCTCCGCTTCACCACAGGACGAAGCACGTTGACGAAATCGGCCTGATAGTGCCGGTTGATCTCCTGAAATGGGCTCCTGTTGAACTGCGACGTCGGCACATTGGCGGTGATCGCGAACACCGCCGAGGAATCGGTGAGCGCGCAAGCGAGCGGCATCACGATATTGGCGGAGCCCGGCCCGCACGAGGTCAGCGTCGCCACCGGCTTGTGGCGGATGCGGAAATAGGCGTCCGCCATATGCGCCGCGACCTGCTCGTGGCGCGGCGAGACGAGCTTGATGCGGTCACGCGCGGCGTAAAGCGGATCGAGCATGCCGACATTGCCGTGCCCGCAAATGCCGAAGACGTAAGGAATGTCGTTCGCAATCAGATATTCGGTTATGAGTTCGGCACCCTTCATGCGGGACATAGTGACTCCTGGTCGCTTGCTTGCGGTGGGCCGTAGCCCATTTCTTATCACGATCCGATCCGTCATTGCGAGCCAACGGACCCGCGTGAAGTCGCGCGGTCCGTTGACACAAATTCTGGATTGCTTCGTCGCTGCGCTCCTCGCAATGACGGCCACTAATCCCGCAAGCCCGCCTGCTTGAGCAACGGATAGGTCACGTCGCGGAATTCGCGCATGCCCTCGATATAACGCGGCCACGACAGCAGCACGCCGTCCAAGCCGATTTTCGACAATGTCATCAAACCATCCACGATCTGCGCCGCCGTGCCGATCAGCGGAAAGCCGCCCCAGCCGGAGATCATCATCTCGGCCATGGCGTTCCGGCGTTCTTGCGGATAGTCGCGCTTGTTGATCTCGGCGCCCATCGTGTCGATCACATTGCGCGCCGCGACCCAGTCGCCCTTCTCATGCACATAATAATGATAGAAGTCGCGGGCCTCCTTCTCGGTCTCGGCCTGCACCACAGTGGCATTGCTCCAGACTTTGACCTCGCGGCCGAAAGCCTCGCGCGCCAGCGTGTGGTAGGCGGCGATATGGGCGGTGTTGGTGGCGATGTCGTGGCTGCGGATATTGGTGAACACCAGATCGCAGTGCTGGCAGGCAAAGCGCCGTCCACGCTCCGACGAGCCGGCATTCATGATGACCGGATGCGGCTTCTGGATCGGCTTCGGCTGCAAGTAGCCGCCCTTGATGCGATAGAACTTGCCGTCGAAGTCGAAGCGTTCCTCCTCGGTCCATAGCCGCTTGACGATGGCGACCCACTCCTCGGCGCAGGCGTAGCGGTCCTCGTGCTCCAGCAGCGAGACGCCGAACATTTCCATTTCCGGAAAATTCCAGCCGTTGACGATATTGAGCGTATAGCGGCCATTGGAAATGTGATCGATGACGGTCGATTGCTTGGCGGCAATGATCGGGTGATTGAGCGCGACGTGCGACGTCGAAATCACGCCGGAATTTTTGGTGGCCCCGGCAATGCCGGCGGCCCAGGTGAAAGTCTCAAAACCCGGTCCCTGCGGATCGGTGGCGCCGCCAAAGCCGCGCCAGCGCGCCACCGGCACCAGCGCCTCGAACTCCATGCCGTCGGCGAGCTGCGCCAGGGTGACGGTGTTCGGCCAAGTGATTTCCAGCCGGCCGTCGAGGTCCGACATCACGCAGCCGGAATCGAGATTAGTCTGGAACGTGCCGAGTTTCAGCTTGCGCGAGCCCAGCGCCGGATTGACCTCGCGCCGGTCCTTTTGCCGCGCCCGACCTGGACTCTCATCCGATTTCAACATTCAATAAAATACATACTAACGACCGGGACTGGGCAAGCCCATGAATCTGGCGCGCTGGGTGGAAAAATGGGGCCGCGCCGAGGGCGAGCGCACCGCGATCTCGTTCGGCGCGACGGCCTATTGCAGCTATCGGCAGTGGGCGGCGCACTCGCGCATTCTCGCCAGCAACCTGCGCGCGTTGTGCCGGCCCGAAGACCGGGTGGCGATTGCCATGACCAATCGCCCCGAATTTCTCGAAGCGCTGTTTGCAATCTGGCACGCCGGCCTCGCTGCGGTGCCGATGAACGCCAAGCTGCATAGCGACGAGCTCGGCTACATTGTCGGCCATGCGGAAGCCTCGCTCATCCTGGCGAGTCCGGACCTCGCCGACGCCGTGGCGCCGCATGGCCGCACCATCGTCACCGGCAGCGGCGAATGGCGGCAGCTTGGTCAAGGCGACGGCATCGACGTCGTGGCGCGGCAGCCCGACGATCTCGCCTGGCTATTTTACACCAGCGGCACCACCGGCCGCCCCAAGGGCGCGATGCTGACGCATCGCAACCTGATGGCGGCGAGCCTAGCCTACCTTGCCGATATCGAGCCGGTCGGGGCGCGCGACGCCAAGCTGCACGCCGCGCCGCTGTCGCACGGCTCCGGCCTCTACGGCCTGCCCTTCGTCGCGATGGGCGCCAACAATGTCGTTCCGGAAAACGGTGGCTTCGATCCGGACGAGATCGCTGCACTGATTGCGGCCCACGGCAACGTCAGTTTCTTTGCCGCACCGACCATGGTGAGCCGGTTGGTCAATCACGCGGGCTTCGCCGGCGCCGATCATCGTGGATTACGCACCATCGTCTATGGCGGCGGTCCGATGCATGTCGAAACCCTGCTGCAAGCCATGGATTTGTTGGGGCCGAAATTCGCCCAAATCTACGGTCAAGGCGAAGCACCCATGACCATTACCAGCCTGGCGAAAGCGATACATGCGAACCGTTCGCGGCCGCGGTGGAACGAGATCATGGGCTCGGTCGGGCTGCCGCGCAGCAACGTCGAGGTCCGCATCGCCGACGCCGAGGACCGCGATGTGCCCGCCGGCGAAATCGGCGAAGTGCTGGCGCGGGGCGACGTGGTGATGCCGGGCTATTGGCGCGATGCAGCCGCGAGCGTGCAAACCTTGCGCGGCGGCTGGTTGCACACCGGCGACGTCGGTGCGTTCGATGACGAAGGCTTTCTAACTCTGAAGGACCGTTTCAAGGATCTGATCATCTCGGGCGGCAGCAACATCTACCCGCGCGAAGTCGAAGAGGTGCTGCTGCGTCATCCCGACGTGCTCGAAGTCTCGGTCATCGGGCGACCGCATCCCGATTGGGGCGAGGAAGTCGTCGCCTGCGTGGTGGCCCGTCCGCAGCGCACGGTATCGGTCGCGGAATTGGACACGCTGTGCCTCAACGCCATCGCGCGGTTCAAGCGGCCGCGCGACTACCTTTTTCTCGATGCGCTGCCCAAGAATAATTACGGCAAGATCCTGAAGACCGAGCTGCGTAAGCAGTACGGAGCCCAGGCCGGCAAATGATCGTCGCCCGTCATCCTGAGGTGCGAGCGAAGCGAGCCTCGAAGGATGCGGCCGAGGCGCTCGGGCCGTCGCGCTTCGAGGGCCGCTCCGCGGCCACCTCAGGGTGACGGAAAACTACAGCCTGCCGCCGAGCTTGAGCCGCCGCGCCAGATAATCGAAATTGATCTGAAACTGCTCGGGCTGGCTGATGTCGGCCTTAAGCTTCTCGATGTCGGCGCGCGGAAATTCCGGAGCCGGGTCGCCGGCGGCTTCCGCGAGCAACTGCATCACGGCGCCGTTCTCCAGCATGATGGTGCCGATGACCGCCTCCGCGATTGTCGCGCCGGTGACGACGACGCCGTGGTTCTTCAACAACACCGCCCTGCCCCGCCCCAACGCACGGGCGACGCCCGCCCCCAGCGCGGGACTGCGGATCAGATTGATGGTGTCGGTGTAGGCGCCGAGCGCCTCATAGAACAGCGCGCCGGGCTGGCTATAGCATTTGAGCGTCCGGCCGGTCGCCGACAGCGCGATCGAATGCGTCGGATGGGTGTGGATCACGCAGTTCACGTCGCTGCGCGCCTTGAAAATCTCGGAATGGATATAGACCTCGCTGTGCCGCCGCGCGGTGCCGGCAACGACTTTGCCGTCGAGATCGATGGTAAGGATGTTTTGCGGCGTGATTTCGCCGAGGCCGAGGCTGTGCGCCTTCATGAAGAACAGTTTCGGATCGTCGGGCAAACGGAACGAGATATGGCCCCGGGTAAAATCGTCCTGACCCTGCGCCACCAGCACTTTGCCGGCGACGGTCAATTCCCGCTTGATCGCTTTGTGCGACGCCTTTTCACGGTTCGACTTGAGCATGTCCCTCACCCGGTTGCTGTATAATTCCGCGCGCAACAGAACAGGGAATTGCGCGCGCCTCAAGAGCAAATTTTGCGAATAAGTTCTCAGGAAATTTATACCGCTTTTTCCTCTTTCACCGGCAGCTTGTAGCCGTGAATGAGGTCGTGGATCGCGGAAAGTTTTTCGATCACCGGCGGCGACAGGATGAACGGATAGATGTCCAGTAAGCCCATGGTGCGGTTGAGACTGTTGAGCGCGTTGCTCAGCGGAATCCAGGTATCGATCAACTCCGAGGGGTCGCGCACCTTATAGGGATCGAAATCGACCTGGGCATCGAGTTCGCCGGGCCGCGCCAGCCGCGGATGAACATACATGCCGAAGGCGCGCGCCATTTCCAGCGTGTCGACGATGTGCAGGTAATGCGCCCAGGTCTCGGCGAAATCCTCCCACGGATGCGAGGTCGCATAGGCGCTGATGAAATTCTCCTGCCAGTTCGACGGAGCGCCGTTGCCGTAATAGGCCTGCAGCGCCGCGCCGTAATCTGTCCTCTCGTCGCCGAAAATCTTACGACAGTCTTCGATGAGGCCGCCGTCGCGCACCAGCCGGTCCCAGAAATAATGGCCGACCTCGTGGCGGAAGTGGCCGAGCAGCGTACGATAAGGCTCGTGCATGGTGGTGCGCCGCTTCTCGCGTTCGGCGTCGTCGGCCTCTTCGAGCGCGAGCGTGATCAGACCGTTGTCGTGACCCGTCATGACGCGCGGCCCATCGACGTGGGGCGGGCTTGCCAGAAAATCGAACACCAGGCGTTCGCCGCCATTTTCGTTGCGCCCGTCGAGCGGCAGATTGAGTTTCATCAGCGTATAGAACAATCGATGCTTGGCGAGCTCGATCTTTCGCCAAGCGAAGAGATTGTCTTGAATGGCGGTGTCGGGGATGGTCCGGTTATGCCGACACGCGGCACAATAAATGTCGGCCGCGTCGGCCTCGATCATCCAGTTGCAAACGTCGAACTCGGCATTGGCGCAAAAGCGATAGAGCCTTTTGTTCACCGCCAGCGCCCGCCACGCATCGGCCTCGGGTTCGAGCGCCGAAAGGTTCATGATTTCGGGAATGAACCCGAGCCGGTACGAGCATTTTTCGCACACGGTATTTTCAAAGTAGAGCAGTTGCTCACAATGTTGGCATTTAAAGAGCTTCATCGTCTGTTTTCACGCTCCCGAAGCATGCCGCGAAGAACGACGTCAAAGCGCACGAATCGTTCCTGCCTTTGCCACGAGCCTAAAGTGCGCCGGGGATAAACCCCACGATTGCGGCATGAGGTTCCACATATTTGTGGAGGAAAATTGCAGATATTAGCCGCCCAAGACCCCGTCAGCGAGCTGAATTTACTCACAATAACAATGCCCTTATAGGGAAATCGTCAATGTCGCTAGATCAATGGCCGCTTCGGCATCTCCTCATCGAAATATTGCGCCACGCGCTCCAGCACGCGCGGATTGGCCAGCGTTATCGTACCGTTGTTCTGCGTGAACATTCCCATACGGCGTAGCTTCGCCAGGGTTTTGTTGGTGTGCACGGGCGAGAGTCCGAGCGCGTCGGCGATATGCTGCTGGGTGAGCGGAAAGCCAAAGCTTTCGCCGGTCGTAAGTCCGAGCGCCCTAACGCGCTTGTAGAGCGCAACGATCAGCGCGGCGATGCGCTCCGCGGCAGTGCGGCGGCCGACGCTGGTCAGGTTCTCGTCGACGATGTTTTCCTCGCGCGAGCCGAGCCAGGTGACATCGAACGCAAGCTCCGGCATGTCACGGAATAGATCCCAGACTTTGCGCCGCGGCAGCACGCAAAGTTCGACGTCGGTCAACGCCTCGATGCCGTGCATCGCGGCGTCGAACATCGCCGCCTGCAGGCCGAGCAGATCACCGGGCAGGAGGAAATTCAAAATCTGGCGCCGGCCGTCCGGCAGTGTTTTGAAACGGAACGCCCAGCCAGAATAAAGCGTGTAAAGCTCGGGGCAATCATCGCCGGCGCTGACGATCGCGGCGCCGGGCTTAAGGGCGATCTGCGTTTCCAGCATGTCGTTGATGGTCTTAAGCTGATCGGGACCGAGCGGCTTGAACAGGCCGCAAGCGCGTAGCGCGCATTGATAACAGCTCGTTGCCATGACCGAGAATCCCGGTTGAACAAAATGACTATGTACGAAACCGCGTTGAACGAACTTCGATGGGCGTGGGAATTTGCGGTGTGCTAATACGGCCGAGGACGCGATGGATGGCGTGTAAACGCGCAGGGCCGCACAAAAGTTCCAAAAGCAGCGGCCGATTGCGTCTTTTGATATAGTCAGTGCGACCCAGCTTAAGATAATATCGCGGTGCCGCGAGGCGCGATCTTTGACCGAGCCGACCCCCGAGCGGAAATCCCGACCAGGACCTGAGCAGCGGCCGCTTGCCCTGCTCAATCGCAGCCTTATCGTCACCACGGTGCTCGCATCCCTGATTGTGGCGGCGGCATTCTGGCTGGGCGCGCGCAATAAAATCGATGACGAATGGGTGCAGCATTCGCTGGAAGTGCGCGCGCAACTGACGCGCGTGCTGAGCCTGGTGCAAAGCACGGAGACCGGGCAACGCGGCTATCTGCTGACCGGCCAGGACCTCTATCTGGGTCCTTACCGTACGGCGCTGGAGCAACTGCCGACGGCGCTCGATCGCACGGCGGCGCTGGTGAGCGACAATCCTCAGCAACAACAGTCGCTCAAAACCTTGCGCCAACTGGTCACGCAGAAACTCGACGAACTGCGTTCCACGGTGGACGCCTATAAGGCCGGCAACAAGGATATGGCGCTTGCGATCGTCAACAGCGACAGCGGCTTCCAACTGATGGTGGAAATCCGGCGCACGATCGAAGCGATGCAGGCGGAGGAGGATCGGCTCCTGACGGCTCGGCAGTCGACCGCAGCGCGGTCCGGCATGTTGCTGCAGGCCGGCGTCGCGGTCGCGTTCCTGCTGATTTGCGGGGTCGGTGTCCTGATTGCTCGGTTCACGCGGGATTCTTTTGCGGCAATCACGGCCGCGCGCGACCGGCTGGCGACCGCCAACCGGCAACTCATCGACCAGGTGACCCGCCGAGAAGCGGCGGAAAGTCAATTGCGCCAAGCACAGAAGATGGAGGCGCTCGGTCAGCTCACCGGCGGCATCGCCCACGACTTCAACAACATGCTGGGCGTGATCATGGGTACACACGATCTGATCAAGCGCCGCATCGCCAAGGGCGACTACGCTATCCAGCGCTTCCTCGATGCCGCCGCCGCAGCGAGCGAACGGGCCGCGACGCTGACGCAACAACTCCTTGCTTTCGCGCGCCAGCAGCCGTTGTCGCCGCAGCCGCTCGATGCCAACAAGATGATCGTCAACATGTCCGATTTGCTGGCCTCGACCTTGGGCGAGCACATTCACATCGAGACGGTCACCGGCGCCGGTCTGTGGACCGTCAACGCGGATTCCCAGCAGCTCGAGAACGCGATTCTCAACATCGCGATCAACGCCCGTGACGCCATGCCAAATGGCGGCAAGCTCACGATTGAAACCGCCAATGCCTATCTGGACGAGGCTTACTGCGCACAAAATCCGGGGGTTCGGCCCGGTCAATTCGTCATGATCGCGATCACCGACACCGGCGTCGGCATGACAGAGGAGGTCGCCGCGCGCGCCTTCGATCCGTTCTTCACCACCAAAGCCACCGGCAAGGGCACCGGGCTCGGACTGAGCCAAGTCTACGGCTTCGTCAAACAATCGGGCGGGCATATCAAGGTCTATAGTGAGGTCGACGCCGGCACGACGGTGAAGATTTATCTGCCTCGCCTCACCGCCGACGCGAAGCAAATCAAGCGCGCATTACCGGCGCCCATGCGCACTGGCGACCGCAGCGAGATCATCCTGGTGGTCGAGGACGACCCGCTGATGCGCCGGCTGGCGACCGAAGCGCTGCACGAACTCGGCTATACCGTGTTCGACGCGGACGGCGCCGCGGACGCGCTGGCGACGCTCGATCGCGTGGCGGATGTGAAGCTTCTCTTCACCGACGTGGTGATGCCGGACGTCAACGGAAAAAAGCTTGCCGACGAAGCGGTGCGCCGCCGACCGGGTCTTAAAGTGCTGTTCACCACGGGCTACACCGCCAATGCGGTGGTTCACGGCGGCGTGCTCGACAGCGGCGTCAATTTCATCTCAAAGCCGTTCACGCTCGAACAGCTCGCCGCCAAAGTGCGCACGGTTCTCGTGCACTGAGGCCGAACTTTGGATCGCCGGAGGTTAGATTTTTCCGGCTTACTCACGGTGGCGGGCTGGCTGCGCCAACGTGATTGAGCATCATAATCGGCGTCTTTTGGCCGATTGCCCCATGGGGGCGTTCCTCATTGTAGTACTTGCGCCAATCCTCCAACTTTTCTCGGGCGTCCGCAAGGCTCAGGAACCAATGGGCGTTGAGACACTCAGCTCTGAATCTGCCATTGAAGGCTTCGATAAACGCATTGTCGGTCGGCTTTCCTGGCCTCGAGAAGTCCAGCGTGACGCCGCGTTGATAAGCCCACAGATCCAAGTCGCGTGACACAAACTCAGTGCCCTGGTCGACCCGGATCGTTGCCGGCAATCCCACTTCTCGCCCGAACTCGTTCCAGCACCTCGACGACGTCCGTGCCGCAGAAGGAGAAGCGCGGCTCCAGCGCCGGCGAGAAGCGTGAGAACGTATCGACGATCGTCAACACTCGCAGCTTGCGGCCGGTGGCAAGCTGGTCATGCACAAAGTCCATGGCCCAGGTCTCGTTCGGCTGCGTGGCGTTGCACCGCCCCTCACGCAGCTTCGCCTTGACCCTCCGCTTGGGTGCCTTGGTGCGTAATTGCAGGCCTAACTCTCGATAGATGCGCCGCGTCTTGTTCTGGCCGAGAGACCATCCTTCACGGCACAACAGCACATGAACGCGTCGATAGCCGTAGCGCACTCGCGTCTGGCAAATCTCTTTGATCCGTTGTTCGAGGGCAGCCTGTCCGGGGCGACGAGATTTGTAGTGGTAGGTGGAGGTGTCGACCAGGAACACACGGCAGGCTCGTCGGATCGACACATCCCAATCGCCGCGCATCTCATCAACGAGCTTGCGCTTGCGGACAGGCTTCAAAGCTTTCGGCGGAGCGCGTCCTGCAGCATCTCCTTGTCGAGGCTCAGATCGGCAACAACCTTCCGCAACTTCGTATTCTCGTCCTCGAGCTGCTTCAGCCGCCGCATCTCGGTCGGCAGCAGTCCGTCGTACTTGCGCTTCCAGTTGAAATAGGTGGCCTGGCTGATCCCGACCTTGCGGCAGATATCCGCCACAGGCGTCCCGTCAGCACCCTGCTTCAGAATGAACGCCTTCTGGGCGTCCGAAAACCTCGAGGCCTTCATCGCTCTCCGCTCCTCCCAGCCGGGGAATCACCGCGGAAAACTCTACCCAAAAACGATCCAGTTTTGCGGCCTCAGAGCACTCGACGAATAGGCGACGTAATGCTCAGACGTGCGCCGCCGAACGCGGTTCACCGACGATACGCTCCGCGCCGAGCGCGAAGATTTTCTGCAACATGTCGCGCTCGATCGGCTTTTGCAGGATCGGGACGCCGGAGAAGCGGGTATCGACGCTGTCGGCGTCATAGCCGGTGACGAAGACAAACGGCACGCCGCGTTTGCTCAGTATCTCGGCGACCGTGTAAACGAGGCCATCGCCGAGATTGATGTCGAGCACGGCGGCGTCGACATGACTCTCGCGCGCCGAGGACAACGCCTCCGACGCGGTGCTGATGGGACCGATCACCTGGAAGCCGAATTCGGTGAGCGTCTCCTGAATCATCATGGCGACGAGCGCCTCGTCCTCGACCAGAAGCACCCGCGGCTTGTCGGCGTGTTTGAGGCCGATAAAGGCGCCATTGACCTCGCCGCAGTTGCGCACCGGACTAAACGCGCGCGATTTCGTCAGTTCGCTGCGCGGGATCGAAAACACGCAGCGCAGGCCTTGCGGATGCCAGTCGAACGACGACTTGCCGCCGAGCTGCTGCTCAATGCTGGCGACGATGACTTTCAGGCCGAAGCTGCTGGAGGTCGGTTGCGCGATGCCGGGGCCGCCGTTTTCGATCCAATGCAGCGTCAGCGCATCGCTCTCTAGTTGCCAGTCCAGCACGATCTTTCCGCCCGGCGAGGACAGCGCGCCGTGCTTGGCCGCATTGGTGGCGAGCTCGTGCAAGGCAAGCGCGAGCCCTTGCGCGGTGGCCGGCTGCAGCGAGATATCCGGCCCGTTGAATTTGATCTTGTCGCCGGCGCGGTAGGGCGCGAGCTCTTCCGACACCAACGTGGCGAGATCGGCGCCATGCCAGCGTGAGTCCGACAGGAGCGTATGGGCGCGCGCCAGCGCCTTGATGCGACCCTCGATCGCCTGCACATAATCGTCGACGCTTTTGGCGCGGGTGAGCCGGATGATCGATTGGATCACGGCCAGCGCATTGCGGGCGCGGTGATCGACCTCGCGCGCCAGTAAGACCTGACGCTCGTCGGCCTCCTTGCGGTCGGTGATGTCGATGGTGACCCCGGAGATACGCACTGCCTTGCCGGCGACGTCGACGCTCGCGGCCGCAGTGCCGATGCACCAACGTATTTCGCCGTTCGGACGCAGCACGCGGAACTCGGTCTGCTCGGTGCGCGTGCCCTCGGCCATGCCGCGCGCGATGAGCTGCAGCGAACTCCAATCGTCGGGATGGATGAGCGCGCGGATATTGTCCGCCGTGATTTTGAATGTCCGCGGCTCGACGCCGAAGATGCGGTGCTGACCCTCGTCCCAGCGCCATTCGTCAGTGGCGAGGTCCCAGTCCCATGAGCCCATCTGGCCGGCGGCGAGCGCGAGGCTCCTGCCCTGCTCGCTCTGGGTGAGCCGGACGTTGGAGGCTTCCAGTTCGGCCGTGCGTTCGGCGACGTGGCGTTCGAGTTTCGAGTTCAATTGCTCGAGCTCGCGGGTCTTGCGGAACAGTTCGGCGAATACCCGTACCTTGGCGCGCAATACTTCGGGAACGACCGGCACCGGTACATAGTCGACCGCGCCCATCTCATAGCCGCGCAGCCGATCGACGTCGGTCAGATGAATGGCCGAGATGAAGATGATCGCGGTCTTGCGGAACCGCGGATGCTCGCGGATCATCGCTGCCAGCTGGAAACCGTCGAGCTCCGGCATGCAGACGTCAATCAGAACGACAGCGACGTCGTTCTTAAGCAGGAATTGCAGCGCTTCGCGCGCCGACGCGGTTTTTACCAGATTCTCGCCGAGATCGTGCAGGATCACCTCGTAAGCGAGAAGCTTATCGGGCTGATCGTCGACCAGGAGGACGTTGACTTTCTCGTTCATATTGCTCCGCCTAGCGGTGCAGCCACATCCGCAGCGCCGAAAGGAGCTGCTCGGTATTAACGGGCTTGGCGAGATAGTCCGACGCGCCGGCCTGCAGGCATTTCTCGCGGTCGCCCTTCATCGCCTTGGCGGTCAAAGCGATGATCGGCAGGCGACGATAGGCGCGGTCCTGACGGATTTTCTCGATGGTCTGATAGCCGTCCATTTCCGGCATCATGATGTCCATCAAGACGATCGCCAGCGCCGGGGTCTCCTCGATCAGCACGATCGCTTCGGCGCCGGTCGTCGCGGTCAACACCTTCATGCCGCGGCGTTCCAGCGCGCTCGACAGCGCGAAAATGTTGCGAGGATCGTCGTCGACCAGGAGCACGGTGCGGCCGACCAGATCCTCATCGGAACTGTTGAGCCGCTCCAGCATGTGCTGCTTCTCGGGCGGCAGATCGGTGATGACGCGGTGCAGGAACAGCGCCGTCTCGTTGAGCAGCCGCTCCGGCAATTCCACGCCCTTGACCACGATGCTGCGGGCCATGGTGTGCAGCTGCGCATCTTCTTCCGCCGACAATTCGCGGCCGGTGAAGACTACCACCGGAATGTCGGCAAGCGCCTCATTGGCGCGCATGCGCTCCAACACTTCGAAACCGGACATATCCGGCAGCCGCAGATCGAGCACCACGCAATCGCAGGGATTCTCGTGGAGCGCGCTCAGCGCTTCGTTGCCGGTGCCGGCATTGACGATCTCGATGTCGTCATGGCCGAGCAACTCGCGGATGCTCATCTGCTCGACTTGATTGTCCTCGACGATCAGCAAGCGCTTCCGCCGCGGCTCGGCAAACTCCTTGATACGGGACAGCGCCTCATCGATGCCTTCGCGCGTCGTCGGTTTGTTGACAAAGGCAAAAGCGCCGCGCGCCAACCCGTGTTGGCGATCCTCGTCGAGTGAGACGATCTGCACCGGAATATGCCGAGTGAGCGGATTCTGCTTGAGCTGGCTGAGGACGTTCCAGCCCAGCATGTCGGGCAGGAACACGTCGAGCGACACCGCGGTCGGCTGGTATTGCTTGGCGAGATTGAGCGCATCGTCGCCGCGCATCGCCAACAGCGCCTTGAACCCCTTGTCGCGCGCGAGATCGACCAGGATGCGGGCGTAATGCGGGTCGTCCTCGACGATGAGCAGGATGGCGTCGCCGGCCTGAATATCCATACGGTGGTCGGGGATCGGCTCTACAGTGCGCTCAGGCACGATATGGAACCCCGTATGCTGCGGCGACACCGTCGTGGCGGCCGCCATAGCGCCCGCGTGGATCGCGGCGCTCGGCCCGACATATTTGATCGGCAGATAGAGTGTGAAGGTCGATCCGGTGCCCGGCGCGCTACGCAGATGGATTTCGCCGCCAAGCAGGCTTGCCAGCTCGCGGCTGATGGCGAGCCCCAGGCCGGTGCCGCCGTATTTGCGGCTGGTCGAGGCATCGGCCTGCTGAAAGGCCTCGAAGATGATTTTCTGCTTCTCCTGCGGAATGCCGATGCCGGTGTCGGTGACCTCGAACGCCACCACGCCGGCGGCCTGACTGAGCACCGGATGCTCGCCGCTCCAGCCGCCGACGGCGGCGTTGACATTGAGGCGAACTCCTCCCTGTGCGGTGAACTTAAACGCGTTCGATAAGAGGTTCTTGAGCACCTGCTGCAGCCGCTTGGTGTCGGTGGTGATGCCGCGGCCGAGATTGGGATCGACGTGGACTTCGAACGACAGTTGGCGCGTTTCCGCCTCGTGACGGAACGGCCGCGCCACCATGTCGAGCAGGTTCGAGAAGTATACTTCCTCGGCGTCGACGGTGACGGTGCCGGATTCGATCTTGGACAGGTCGAGAATATCGCTGATGAGGTTGAGCAGGTCGGTGCCGGCGCCGTGGATGGTGCGCGCGAATTCGACCTGCTTCGCCGTCAGATTGCCTTCCGGATTGTCGGTGAGCTGCTGGCCGAGGATGAGGATCGAGTTGAGAGGGGTGCGCAGCTCGTGCGACATATTGGCCAGGAATTCCGATTTGTACTTGGACGTGAGCGCCAGCTCGGTCGCCTTTTCCTCGAGCGCGCGCCGGGCCTGCTCGATTTCCTGGTTCTTGCGCTCGACTTCGACGTTGCGTTCGGCGAGCTGCTGCGCCTTTTGTTCGAGCTGCTCGTTGGTCTGCTGCAACTCCCTCTGCTGCGCCTGCAATTCGCCGGCGAGCTGTTGCGACTGCTTGAGCAGGCCTTCAGTCTGCATCGTCGCTTCGATCGAATTGAGCACGATGCCGATCGAGGTGGTGAGCTGCTCAAGAAACATGGTCTGCAGCGCGGTGAATTCCTGAATCGAGGCGAGCTCGATGACCGCCTTGACCTGATTCTCGAACAGCACCGGCAGCACGATGTTGTTGCGCGGTTGCACTTTGAGCAGCGCCGAGCTGATGGGCACGGTGCTTTCCGGCATATCCGTGATCAGCATGCGGCGCTTGTCGAGCGCGCATTGGCCAATCAGGCCTTGGCCGAGCCCCAATGACTGCGGGTGACCGTTCGAACTGTCATCGGCATAAGCTGCCAGCAGGTTGAGACTGTTGTTTTTTTCCTCGCCTTCCATCTGGTAGATGACGCCCTGATGGGCGTTGACCAGCGGGGTGAGCTCGGAGAGCAAAAGACGGCCGACCGTGGTGAGGTCGCGCTGGCCTTGCAGCATGTTGGTGAACTTGGCGAGATTGGTCTTCAGCCAATCCTGCTCGGTGTTGCGGTCGGTGGTGAGCCGCAGATTATCGATCATCGTATTGATATTGTCTTTCAGCTCGGCCACTTCGCCGCGCGCTTCCACCTGGATCGAGCGCGTCAGGTCGCCCTTGGTCACGGCGGTCGCCACTTCGGCGATGGCGCGCACCTGCGTGGTCAGGTTGGCTGCCAGCAGGTTGACGTTGCCGGTCAAGTCCTTCCAGGTGCCGGCAGCGCCGGGCACGTTGGCCTGACCGCCGAGGCGGCCTTCAACGCCGACTTCGCGCGCCACTGTCGTCACCTGATCGGCGAAGGTGGCGAGCGTGTCGGTCATGTTGTTGATGGTTTCGGCGAGCGCCGCCACCTCGCCCTTCGATTTCACGGCGAGGTTTTGCTTGAGGTCGCCGTTGGCGACCGCGGTCACCACTTTCACGATGCCGCGCACCTGTTCGGTCAGGTTGGCGGCCATGACGTTGACGGTGTCGGTCAAGTCCTTCCAGGTGCCGGCGACGCCGGGCACTTGCGCCTGACCGCCGAGGAGGCCCTCGGTGCCGACCTCGCGCGCCACCCGGGTGACTTCCGATGCAAAGCCGTTGAGCTGGTCCACCATTGTATTGATAGTGTTTTTCAGTTCGAGAATTTCGCCCTTCACGTCGACCGTGATCTTGCGGGAAAGGTCGCCGCGCGCCACGGCGGTGGTCACCTCGGCAATGTTGCGGACCTGCGTTGTCAGGTTCGCTGCGAGCAGATTGACGTTGTCGGTCAAGTCCTTCCAGGTGCCGGCGACGCCAGGCACCACCGCCTGACCGCCGAGCCGACCGTCGGTGCCGACCTCGCGCGCGACGCGCGTCACTTCGGCGGCGAACGAGCGCAACTGCTCGACCATGGTGTTGAGCGTGTCTTTAAGGAGCAGCATTTCGCCGCGCACGTCGACCGTGATCTTTTTCGACAGGTCGCCGCCGGCGATTGCCGTGGCTACTTCGGCGATGTTGCGCACTTGGGCGGTCAAGTTCGACGCCATGAAGTTGACGTTGTCGGTCAAATCCTTCCAGGTGCCGGCGACGCCGGGGACGCCGGCCTGGCCGCCGAGCTTGCCTTCGGTGCCGACTTCGCGGGCGACGCGGGTGACTTCCGAAGCAAAAGCGTTGAGCTGGTCCACCATCGTATTGATGGTGTTCTTCAGCTCCAGAATTTCGCCCTTCACGTCCACCGTAATCTTGCGGCCGAGATCGCCGCGCGCGACGGCGGTAGTCACCTCGGCGATGTTGCGGACTTGCGCGGTCAGGTTGCCGGCCATCGAATTGACGCTGTCGGTCAAGTCTTTCCAGGTGCCGGCGACGCCCGGCACGTTGGCCTGGCCGCCGAGCCGGCCTTCGGTGCCGACCTCGCGCGCCACGCGCGTCACTTCGCCGGCGAAGCGGTTGAGCTGATCGACCATCGTGTTGAGCGTTTCTTTGAGCTGAAGGATTTCGCCGCGCACGTCGACCGTGATCTTGCGCGACAGGTCGCCGCCGGCGATTGCGGTCGCCACTTCGGCGATGTTGCGGACTTGGCCGGTGAGGTTCGACGCCATGGAATTGACCGAGTCAGTCAAATCCTTCCAGGTGCCGCCGACACCCGGCACGTTGGCCTGGCCGCCGAGCTTGCCTTCGGTGCCAACCTCGCGCGCGACCCGGGTGACTTCCGCGGCAAAGGCGTTGAGCTGGTCCACCATGGTGTTGAGCGTATCTTTGAGCTCGAGAATTTCGCCGCGCACGTCGACCGTGATCTTGCGGGAAAGGTCGCCGCGCGCCACGGCGGTGGCGACTTCGGCGATGTTGCGCACCTGGCCGGTCAGGTTCGAGGCCATCGAGTTGACCGAGTCGGTCAAGTCTTTCCAGGTGCCGGCCACACCGCGCACTAGCGCCTGACCGCCGAGTTTGCCTTCGGTGCCGACCTCGCGCGCAACGCGCGTTACCTCGCCGGCAAAGGCGTTGAGCTGATCCACCATCGTGTTGATGGTGTCTTTCAGTTCCAGAATTTCACCGCGCACGTCAACCGTAATTTTTTTCGACAAGTCGCCAGACGCAATTGCTGTCGACACTTCGGCGATGTTGCGCACCTGCGCGGTCAGGTTCGACGCCATCGAGTTGACCGAGTCGGTCAAATCCTTCCATGTGCCGGCAACGCCGAGCACGTTGGCCTGGCCGCCAAGCCGACCGTCGGTGCCGACCTCGCGCGCGACGCGGGTCACTTCGCCGGCAAACGCGTTGAGCTGGTCCACCATCGTGTTGATGGTTTCTTTCAACTGAAGGATTTCACCCGACACGTTCACGGTGATCTTTTTGGACAAGTCGCCGCCGGCGATCGCGGTGGCGACGTCGGCGATATTGCGGACCTGCGCGGTGAGGTTTCCGGCCATGAAGTTGACGCTGTCGGTCAAGTCCTTCCAGGTGCCGGCGACGCCCGGCACTTGTGCTTGGCCGCCGAGCTTGCCCTCAGTGCCAACCTCGCGCGCCACGCGGGTCACTTCCGAAGCAAAAGAGTTGAGCTGGTCCACCATCGTATTGATGGTGTCTTTAAGTTCCAGAATCTCGCCGCGCACGTCGACCGTGATCTTGCGGGACAGGTCGCCGCGTGCGACGGCGGTGGTCACATGCGCGATGTTGCGCACCTGGTCGGTGAGGTTGCCGCACATGGCGTTGACCGAGTCGGTCAAATCCTTCCAGGTGCCGGCGACGCCCGGCACGATGGCCTGGCCGCCGAGCTTGCCGTCGGTACCGACCTCGCGAGCGACGCGCGTCACTTCGGAAGCGAATGAGCGCAGCTGATCGACCATCGTATTGATGGCCTCCTTGAGCTGCAGGATTTCGCCGCGCACATCGACCGTGATCTTCTTCGACAGGTCGCCGTTGGCCACCGCGATCGTCACTTCCGCGATGTTGCGGACCTGAGCGGTCAAATTCGACGCCATCGAGTTGACGCTCTCGGTGAGGTCTTTCCACACACCGGTCACGCCGCCGACCTGGGCCTGGCCGCCGAGCTTGCCCTCGGTGCCGACCTCGCGCGCCACACGCGTCACCTCGGAGGTGAACACGTTGAGCTGCTTGATCATGGTGTTGACGATCTCGGCGGAGCGCAAAAACTCGCCTTTCAGCGGGCGGCCGTCGACGTCAAGCGCCACGGTCCGCAACAGGTCACCTTGCGCCACCGCGGCGATGGCGCGGGTCACTTCGGTGGTCGGCCAAAGCAGATCGTCGATCAGCGAATTGACGGAAGCTTCCATCTCGCCCCAGGCGCCGTCGGAGAGTCCAAAGCGCACGCGCTGACGAGTACGGCCCTCGCGGCCCACCACCTGCCCCACCCGTTCGAGCTGCTTGGCCATTCGCTGGTTGGTGGCGGCGATCTCGTTAAACGTGTCGGCGATTTTGCCGATAATGCCGACGCGGTCGCCGGCCATGCGCACCGAGAAATCGCCGACCCGCATCGCCTGCAACGCGTGAAGCAGTTCGGTGAGACCGCCGGCATCGGCATTGGCGTCGCCGTTGACGTGGCGCTCGCTCACCTGGGCGGCTGGAAGGGCGGAACCATTGGCCAATTCAGAGCCAGCAACGTCTTCAGCGGACTGCATAATTTTCTCCAAAGCCGGAACTGAGCGGGACACGGCACGCGGTGAGGCAGACGCGACAAATCGCGCCGGACGGGTTGAAATCCCGCGGCGCTAAGTCCCTGAACCGACGTGGAATCCCCCTCACGGTCGGGCCTCAACCTGCTGTGCCTCGACCACGAACGCGGGCCCCCGGCGAAGGTTCCGGCAAAAATCGCGGAAGGTGAAAAATTTCTTGCGGGTTCCCCGATCGCTGTTGCCGGCCTTTCCCAGGGCGGCCAACGGGAACCACGGCTGCCCCATCCGGCTTATGTCAAAAGACAAGTGGGGCAAAGACTTCGTAAGGTAAACGCCATACTGGGGAATGTTCGTAAATCGTGAGGTCGTGGCCTGCTACCGGCTTTACGCCGCCAATTGCGTGGAGCTCGCCGAGCACCTTGCCGATCTGGACCGTAAAGTCTTCCTTCTCGCGATGGCTCGCGACTGGTTTAAGCTTGCCGACCAGGCAGAGAAAAAATTCCGGCACGATCATGCGGCGACGGGTACAAATCCTCAGCACCAAGCGTCGGCCGATTAGCGCTACTCGAAATACCGCCATTTGAGCGAGGCAACTCCGGGGCGCCGGTTCAACTCCTCAATGACGGATGGGATGGAGCTATCAGGGGATGGACGCATTTCACGCACGTTAAGTGTATAGGTCCGCAATCGGCCATCCGCCGCGAGCCCGACATCGCGGATTTCGATGGCGCCGCCCGCGAGACGACGGCGGATCTCGCTTTCGCTCGGACCTGCTTCATCGACGGTGACAGTGAGCCGCGCCTGTTTTTGAACCGGCATGAAGCCCTCGAGCCATTTCAGTCCCCACAATATGAACAAGCCGAGCGCCGTCGCCGCCCAGCCGAGCAGAATCTGGCCGCCGCCGAAACACAGTCCGACCACGGTAACGTACCAGAGGGTGGCCGCGGTCGTGACCCCAACGACCAGGTTGCCGCGGCGCAAAATTGCGCCACCGCCGATGAAGCCGACGCCGGTCAAAATGCCGAGCGGCAGCCGCATCAGGTCGTTCATGACGAAGGAATCGCTGGTGCGACCAGCCAAAGGCAGCAGGAAGTTCATCTGCAGCATCGCCACCGACGCCGCCATGCTTACCAGAATGGTGGTACGGAGCCCCGCGGCTTTGCCGCTTTCACCGCGGTTGTAACCGATGATCGCGCCGGCGATCAGCGTGCACAGGAGACGGATCGCCAAGTCCGACCAGGTCAGTTCGAGCGGCATTGCGGTGCCGAAGACAGCCGATGCAAGAAGAGAATTCATCATAATCTACCAAAACGCCGGCGCGCGCATGGAGTTGCAAACCGCCTTGAGATTCTCGCTGCTGCGGTTATTCGTTTGATATGGCCGAGACTGCGAATTCCGCCAATTCTCAAGGAAACGTCCAAGCCGAGGTTTTCAAGCTGCTCGGCGACCCGACGACCTATGGCAGCGTCGAGGTGCGCCGCTATGAGACCCACGCCGCGGTCGTGTTTCTTGCCGGCGACCGCGCCATCAAGGTCAAGCGCGCGGTGCGCTATCCGTTTCTCGACTATTCGACCTTGGCGAAGCGCGAAGCCGCCTGCCGCGCCGAACTTGACGTCAATCGCAAGTTTGCGCCGCAAATTTACCGGCGCGTCGTGCCGATCGCGCGCCAACCCGATGGGTCGCTCGCGTTGGGCGGCGCCGGCGAGGCGATCGAATGGGCGGTCGAGATGGCGCGTTTCGACGAGAATAGCACGCTCGACCATCTCGCCGAGCGCGGCGAGCTTGGTGACGCGCTTGTCGGCAAGCTTGCCGTCGCTGTTGCCGCCATGCATGTGCGCGCCGAGCCGGTGGAAGCCGCACCTTGGCTCACGGCGGTTGCAGGCTTCATCAGCGACAATACCGCGGCATTCCAATCATACAGCGAGCTGTTTCCGCACGGCGCGGTCGAGGAGCTTGACCGACAATCGCGGGCGGCCTTGGCGCGATTGCGCCCTCTTCTGATCGCGCGCGGCGCCGCCGGCCTGATCCGCCGCGGCCACGGCGACCTGCACCTCGGCAATATCGCGGTTCTCGACGGCGCACCGGTGGCGTTCGACGCGCTGGAATTCGATCCCATCATCGCCGAGGGCGACGTGCTCTACGATCTGGCGTTTTTGCTGATGGATCTGGTCGAACGGGACCTTCCACGCGCCGCAAACGGCGTGTTGAACGGTTATTTTTTAGCAAGCAAGCGCATCGAGGATTGCGACGGCATCGCCGCCTTGCCGTTCTTCATGTCGCTACGCGCCGCCATTCGCGCCAAAGTCACGGCGGCGCGCCGCGGTCTCGCCGCGGCCAAAGACAAAAGCGCACTCGCGCAATCGGCAAAGCGCTATTTCGATCTCGCGCTCGAGCTTTTGGCGCCGGCAAAGCCTATGATCGTTTGCACCGGCGGACTATCGGGCACCGGCAAATCGCTGCTGGCGCGCGCGCTGGCGCCGCATCTCATGCCGCTTCCGGGTGCGCTTATTTTCCGCTCCGATGTCGAGCGCAAGGCGCGCTATGGGGTTGCCGATCGCGAGCACCTGCCCGCCGCGGCCTATCGCTCTGCAGTGACCGAAGCGGTTTATCGCGATTTGAGCGACAAGGCCGCCCGCGTCGCGCGGGCCGGTCATTCCGTCATCGTCGACGCTGTCTTCGCCCAGCCGCAGGAGCGGGCCGCGATCGAAAGAGCGGCGGCCGAGTCAGGAGCCGAATTCCGCGGGCTGTTTCTGGTCGCCGATCTATCGACGCGGCTTCATCGGGTTGGATCGCGCGGCCCCGATGCGTCGGATGCCGACGCCGCGGTTGCGCGCATGCAGGAGGAATTTGAAATCGGCGCACTCAGCTGGACCACCGTCGATGCCTCGGGCTCACCCGAAGCGACGCTGGCCAGAGCCCGCGCGGCGATTGAACGGCGCGCGTGAATCGGCCGTTTTCGTCCCTGTTACGGCACCAGCACCGCGGCACCTTGCAGCCGCCCGCTGCGCAAATCCGCCAACGCGTCGTTGGCGCGGGCAAGCGGATAAGGCACGGTCTGCGTCACGATGCCGGCCTGCGGCACGATGGCGAAAAATTCTTCGCCATCCTTGCGCGTGAGATTGGCGACCGACTGAAGCTGCCGTTCCTCCCAGAGAATGCTGTAGGGAAAGCTTGGAATGTCGCTCATATGAATTCCGGCGCAGACGACGCGGCCGCCTTTGCGCACCGCGCGCAACGCCGCCGGCACCAGCGCGCCGACCGGCGCATAGATGATGGCGCAGTCAAGCGCCTCGGGCGGCGTATCCTCGGAGCTGCCCGCCCAGCATGCGCCGAGCTTGCGCGCGAAGGCTTGCGCGGCGACGTCGCCCGATCGGGTGAACGCATAGATGTCGCGGCCCTGCCAGCGCGCCACTTGGGCGATGATATGGGCGGCCGCGCCAAAACCGTAGAAGCCGATTTTCTTGCCCTCGCCGGCCATTTTCAGCGAGCGCCAGCCGATCAGTCCGGCGCAGAGGAGCGGCGCGGTCGCTATATCGTCGCCGCTCTCCGGCAACGGAAAAACGTAGCGCGCATCGGCAAGGACATGGCTGGCATAGCCGCCGTCGCGCGTATAGCCGGTAAACAACGGATGATCGCAGAGATTTTCCCGGCCCTCGCGGCAGTAGCGGCAATGGCCGCAGGTTTTGCCGAGCCAGGGAATCCCGACGCGCATGCCGGCACTGAGCGCCTCGACGCCGCCGCCCACCGCATCGACGCGGCCGACAATTTCGTGGCCCGGCACGATCGGGAGTTTTGGATTGGGCAATTCGCCGTCGACCACATGAAGGTCGGTGCGGCAAACCCCACAGGCGGCGACTCGCACCCTGACCTCGCCGTCAGCCGGCTTGGGATCTAGCCGATCCATCCATTTGAGCGGCTCGGCCAACCGTTCCAGCACCATTGCCTGCATCGCAACGACCTTTGGCGCGGCTTGCAACCGCGATGCCGTCGAATGAAATCTACGTCTCGCCGGTCGAGTTGGCGCGCGACAAGCAAGACGGCGCAATGGCGATACCGCATATTCCGATCCCTCGTATAGCCGGCCGGGAATGAAGGTCCTTTATACGTCCGGCTACACCGAAGGCGCCATCGTACATCATGGCCGCCTCGACCCCCGGCGTCACGTCTCGGCCAAGCCTTACCGCAGATCGGATCTGGCGCGCATGACCGCCTTGCGCTGGACGTGGCGGCTGACGAAAAAAACCGGCACGCGGCCATAGGAAGAAGTCCGCATAAGGATTTTCACCGATTGCATAATTAGGCGATGCGTAACTGCCTCGGTGGTCGCGGAAGGTGTCGAGACCAAAGAGCAGCTGGCATTCCCCAAGCGCGAAGCCTCAACGAGGTGCAAAGTTACCTGATCGGCCGTCCGGCGCCGATTGCGCAATATTCGCGGCTTACCGGCCAACGGCCGATTACACCCATAGAAGCGCTCGCAAGCTGAACACTACTGCCCGGCGTCTATTGCGGCCGGCGCGGCCCCCGAGCGGCGGCCATTGCACGATGGCTGGTCAAAATCGCAAGGAGGATATAGTCAATTGGCCGCAAACGAAGCGTCGCCGTTATCCATCGGCAAGAGCGCGACAGTTACAACCGGGGAATGGCGCGCCGGCCGACCCCGCGACGCCATAAATGAAACATGTTCGAATATTTCGAAGACAATTACACTTGGAACATGGCCGTCAATCTCGCGCTCGGCATGGGCGGCAGCATCGGCGATATCGACGATGCGTCGCGCGCGCTGCGACCGCTTTCGAAAAATCGCGACGACGCCGCGGCGGAACGATTCTTTGCGGCGTGGACGGCGCTTGGCGCCAAGCTCAAACGGCTCGCCGCCGCCGACGAGACGCGGGGGCGGCTCCTTAGCGCCGGCGCCAAATATCGCCGCGCCTTCATCGCTTTCATTCAGGGCGAACGGATGCAGCGGCCGGATTTCGCGCCGCGCAAAGAGGCGTACCGCGAAGCGCTCGATTGCTTTTCCCGGTTCCTGGCGCTGACGCGGCAAAATTGCCGGCGCCTCGACGTGCCGTATCTGAACACGTCGCTGCCCGCGCTCTTGGTCGGCGCACGGGGCGACGGCGGCGATGCACCGTGCATGGTGCATTTCGACGGACTCGACGTCACCAAGGAGATTATTTATCTCGTTGGCGTGCCCGGCGCGCTCGCGGAGCGCGGCATTGCCACGTTAATCGTCGACAATCCGGGCGTCGGCGAGTCGCTACGCTTGCGCGGACTGCACAATTCTCCGGAAGCCGAAATTCCGGCCAAAGCCGCGGTCGACTTTCTGCAATCGACGCCCGGCATCGATCGCAATAGGATCGGCATTATGGCGCTGTCGCTCGGCGGCTACCACGCGCCGCGCGCCGCGGCGTTCGAGCCTCGCCTGAAATGCGCCGTCGCCTGGGGCGCCAACTATGACTGGGGCGAGACGCAGCGGCGGCGTTATGAGGCCAAAGAGCAACGGCTGCCGGTGCCGCATTACTGGGACCACGTCGCCTGGGTGTTCGGCAAATCGTCGGTTGAGGAAGTGATCGCGGTTTCCGAAAAACTGTCGCTCAGGGGCATCCTGCATCGTATCAAATGTCCGATCCTGTGCATTCACGGCCAAAACGATCGCCAGATTCCGTTGCGCCAGGCAGAACAGTTGATCGCCGACTGCGTCGCGAGCCCGAAAGCGGAGCTTCATGTGCAGACGCTGGCGGACGGCGGCGCCGAGCATTGCGGCGTCGACAATGTCGCGCCGACGCGGGAGTATATCTGCGATTGGGTGGCGGAGGTGCTCGGCGGCAAGCCCGCTGGACTGACCGCTTAGGCCCGCTGCGTCCTCGCTAAATACTGCCGCAGCAGGGCGCGGCCGTAGTCGTTGCCGTTCGGCGTGCGCACCAGGGCATGGGCGTGACGGCGGTTGTAGCCGGTATTGGGCAACGCCACTCCGGGCTGGTGATAAAACTCGACAAAGATCACCGGGCTGTAGATGCGATAATAGAACGGCGCGACCGGATCGAATTGGCCGATCCAGGCGAAGATCGTCGCGCCGAGATGCCGTGTGACCTCATTGAGGCGCAGTTGCGCGTGCGCGACCGGCAGCCGGTCGGTATAGAGCCTGATCAGATCGAGGAGCGAGGCCTGCTGCACGGGCGTCATATCGGGCGCGCACAAGCCGTCGTAAGGAATGACGACATTATCTTTGAAGCCCGAGGCGAAGCCGTCGAACGGCAAGTCGTAGCCGATCGTCGCCTTGGCGCGCTGCTCAGTCGTCAATCCGCTCATGAAAGCAAAACCCCGCGCCTCTTCTTCGCGCAGCACCGTGGTGCCCTTATATTTTCCGGATTCCGCCAGCACGGGCTCGGAGCCGAGCAGCATCGGGGTGAGCACCACCTGGTCGCCGAGCACGAAGCAGTTGATGTTGGAATGGTGGCCGTCGATCTGGAAGCCCCAAGGCGCGTCAGACGGCTTATCATCCGAAGGCGTGCCGAAAATACTGATCCAGTAGAAAAACTCGCCGAACTCGTCGGGCAGCCTGGTCAACTCGGCCAGATGCTCATTGAGCCGCATGGCGTTGCGTGCGGTTTGATAAGCCCGTGCACCGAGCCCAACGCGCATAATCTCATAAGCCAGCTCCAATTGCCTGTCGCTCAGTTCGGCAAAGCAGAGGCCGTGGCGCATTACGTTGCGATGGATATTGCTCCAGTGCCGCCACACCTCGCTGTGCATTGGAAAGCTGACGGTGGAGCGCTGTTCCGCATCGAGCGACGATAAAAAATCTTTCACGGCGGCGTTCAACGGCTGGGCCGAAGCGCCGGCGGCGCGAAGCGGAAAAAGGTCTTGGATCACCTCGCCGTTGGCGGTGAGGCCGCGAAAGCCCTGCTGCAGCGATTGCCGCCAGGTCGCGAACAAATCCTGCAGTGGTTGCGAAAGCTTGCCTTCATCAACCCGCGGCGGCGCGCGGCGAGATGGGCGGCTGAGCACTCTGGCATCTATCATCGCTTGCGTTTTATCACGGCGTGAATAGCCGCTGAAGCCGATTTCAGCGCCGCAGGCATCGGTCCATCGCCTACATGCGACGCCGCATTGCGTCGGATATGACCGGACAGCGACCGCAATGGACAATGCGGCCCCGCACGGACATAATTTGCATCAAACCGATGCGCCGCAGAACGCGCTGATTCAGGGAGAAATGCCGTGAACGCCGCAACAAGCACCGCCCGGGCATTAAAGCCGGGCATGGACCCCGCCGAATGGAAGGTGCGCGTCGATCTCGCCGCAGCCTTCCGTCTTGCCGCGATGCAAGACTGGGATGAGCTGCTGTTCGCACACTTGTCCGCACGCGTGCCGAACCATCTCAACCAGTTTCTAATGCACCCGGCGGCCATCCTGTTCGAAGAGGTCACCGCCTCGAACCTGCACAAGCTCGACGAAAACTGCAATCATGTCGAGCCGTGCGATGAGCTGCCGCACAAATTCGCTTTTCCGTTTCATAAAGGCATCTATGACGCCTTTCCGCAGGCGCAATGCGTCATGCACTTGCATACCAAATATGCAACAGCGGTGGCGATGCAGGGGCACGGGCTCATTCCCGGCAATCAGTACGCCATGTGGCTCGGACCGATCGGCTATCATGATTACGAGGGCCTGCTTTCGACCGTCGAGGAAGGCCAGCGGCTAGCGAAGAATTTCGGCAACAAGCAAATCGTCCTGCAGCGCGGCCACGGCTTCGTGCTGTGGGGCCATACGGTGCACGAGGCCTACATGCTGGCGTTCCTCGTTATCCGCGCCTGCGAGACGCAAGTGCGCTCGTCGGCGGGCGCGATCAAGCCTTATGTGCCGCCGCAAGCGGTGCTCGACGCGACTATCGGACAAGCAAAAATCATTACCGACGGCAAGGAGCCGTTCAATCAGATGACGTGGCGGGCGCTCCTTCGCAAACTCGACCGCGTGGCGCCCGACTACAAGACCTGAAACGCCCGCGTCCAGCCCGGCGCCTCGCGCCGCGCGGCCACTGCCGCGCCGCTGCACGGAATGAATATGGAGAAAACGATGTCCGTCATGGAGCGCACCGTCACCGAGACATCGCTGCCGATCTATCATCGCTCGATCGACTGGGAGGCGCTATACGAGCGCTATCCGGTACCGGACGTGTTCGCCAAAACCCGGTGGAAATGGTCGCCGGACGAAATCCGCAAATTCCAGAACGAGCAATTTCTCGATCTGATGAAAACCGGATGGCGGAATGGATTCTACAAGCGGCGCTGGCAGGCGGCTGGGCTCGAGCCGGGCGATGTCAAGAGCATCGACGATATCGTCAAGTTGCCGACTTTCAATTCCGCCGACATCAAGAAGGATCAGGAAGACAATCCGCCGTTCGGCCTGATCAATGGCAATGTCGACGAGATATTGAAGACGCAACCGCTGAAACTGCAAACATCGGGCGGCACCACCGGCAAGCCGCGACCGACGCTCTACGCGCCGGTGGAGTGGGAATTGAACGGGCTCACCATTGCCCGCGTGTTTTACATTTGCGGAGTACGGCCCGGCGATCGGCTGCAAATTCCGCACACCTGCTCGCTCGGCAATGCCGGCTGGTGCGCCTATAAAGGCACGCACGATTATCTCGGCGCCTTGCCGATCACCACCGGCACCGGCGCGGTCACCTCGTCGCGGCGTCAGATCGAAATCGCGCAGGAATGGGGCACCAATGTCTGGTACGTGCGTCCCGAATATGCCACCCAGCTCGCGAAAGTGGCGCGCGACGAACTCAAATTCGACGTGCGCGATCTGAAAACAAAGTTCCTCGGCTGCGGGCTTGGGCCGGATACCGAAAACACTTTCCGCAACCAGCTCGAAGAATTGTGGGGCTGCAAAGTCTACGACATGTACGGAACCCACGAGATGGGCATGGGTGCATTTGAGTGCCAGCACCAGGCCGGCCTGCATTTCCACGAGGACTCGACGTTCTTTGAAATTGTCGGGATAGAGGACAGCAAGCCGGTCAAGGACGGCGAAATCGGCAATATGGTGTGCACGATCTTGCATCGCCGCCAGCAGCCGATGATCCGCTTCAATCTTCGCGACCTCACCCGCATCGTCGCCATCGACCGCTGCCAATGCGGCAGCTTTTTCCGCCGCATGCAGAAAATGCTCGGCCGCAGCGATACCATGGTGCGCATCCGCGGCGTGAGCATCTGGCCGCAAGCCTGTCTGCCGGCGATCAAGAGCGACAACCGCACCACCGGCGAATGGCTATGTATTGCCGAGCGCAATGTGCGCGACGGCGTGATCCGCGACGAGATGACGGTGAAAGTCGAGGTCCGTGACGACGCACCGGGTTGGGACGGGCTCAGGGAGCACATCGAGGCGCGCCTGCATTCCGATCTGGGGCTGAAGCTTAACATCGAGCTCGTGCCCGAAGACGCGCTTATGGAATGGTCGAATCGCGGTCGCGAAGGCAAGCCGAAGCGCATTATCGATCGGCGCTACGACAAGAAGTAAACTCCGTGCGCTATTTCGATTGTCATTCGCATTTTTCGACGCGCGCCGGGCTGCATCATCGCACTGCGGAAGAGTTGGCAAATGCCGAGCGCATTTTCAAGCGCAAGCGCACGTTTCAGACCGAGGCGGAGATGGCCGACGACTTTCGTCAACGCAGCGTCCGCAGCATTCTTGATATCTACCGGACCTGGCGGATGAGCGACGATGATGAAATTCGCGCCTCGAATGATTATGCGGCTGAATTCGCCCGCAACAACCGTGACGTCGTCCACGGCAATTGGCTTGCCGCTAATCCGACTATGAAGGATTTTTGGCTGAAGGAATATACGCGGCTTGCAGCGAGCAATTCGGGATTTTTCGGATTTTGTCAAAGCCAGAACAGCCTGCGTTTTCCGCCCAGCGATCCGATCTGGGACCCATTCTACAAGCTGTCGATCGAAGCGAACGTCCCGGTGCTGCTGATGACCGGACTGACCGGTATCGGCCAAGGCATGCCCGGCGGCATGGGCGTGGTGCTTGACGACGGGCATCCGCGCCATGTCGATCTTGTCGCCGCGCGCTTTCCCGAGCTTAAGATTCTTGCCGGCCGTCCGGCTTGGCCGTGGCAAGACGACATGATCGCGATCCTCCTGCACAAGGCCAATGTCCGCTACGAGCTGCACGGCTGGTCGCCGAAATATTTTACGCCGGCTTTGAAGAAGGAAATCGGCGGCCGGTTGCAGGATCGCATTTTGTTCGGCTGGGACTGGCCGACGCTGACGCTTGAGCGGCTGGTCGATGACTGGCGCGCGCTTGGCTATTCCGAGGACGTTTATGAGAAAATCTTCCACCGCAACGCCGAGTCGTTCTTCCGCGGCGCGGCGCCCGCGCCATGAGCAACCCGATGCAACAGGCAGCTGCGCTCGCGGCAAAGCTCCGGCAGATTGCCGCAACCGACAAAGTGACGACGGCCGACCTTGCCGCGCTGGTCGCCGACGTGTTCGCACATTGCGGCGTGCCCCGGACGGACGCCGAAATCGGCGCGGACGTTGCGCTCTGGGCGCAGACCCATGGTTCGGACTCGCACGGGGTCGTGCATTTGCCGCTCTACACGCGAGGCCTGCTCGACGGCACCATTAAGAGCAACCCGGCCATTTCGACCGCGCGCGCAATGCCGTGCACGATGGTGATGGACGCCGATCACGCGCTAGGCTTGGTGTCGAGCCGACGCGCCATGGATATGGCGATCGAGATCGCCAAGATGAACGGTCTCGGCGCGGTCGCGGTGCGCAACTCAAGTCACTTCGGCGCCGCCGGCTATTATGCCGACCACGCCGCCGCGCAAGGCTTGATCGGCTTGGCGTTTACCAATGCCAGTCCGGCCATCGCGCCGACCGGAGGCACCGAAGGTTTGTTCGGCACCAATCCGATCGGCGCCGCATTCCCGCTGCCGAATGCCGATCCGATCATCGCCGACATGGCGACCGCGATGGTGGCGCGCTCGCGCATCCGGCACATGCTCGCTGCCGGGCAAACGGCCATCCCGGACGGTTGGGCGCTTGATCCGAGCGGCCGGCCGACGAGCGATCCAGCCGAAGCGGTCAAAGGTTCGGTCCTGCCGATCGGCGGCCCAAAGGGTTACGCGCTGTCGCTGATGGTGGAAATCCTGTGCAGCGCGCTATCGGACGGCGAGCCGGGCTTCCAGGTGACCTACGAGAACGTGGTCAAGCGGCCGAGCAACATCTGCCATTTCTTTCTGGCGCTCAATCCGCAAGGGTTCGCCGGGCTCGAAGCGTACGATACGCGCGTGTCGCACATTGCGGATATGGTCGGCAAAGCAAAGCCGATGGCGGGCGCGGATTCGCCGCGCCTTCCTGGCGCGCGCGGCCACGCCGTCAAGCGCAGAGTCACAGCCGAGGGCATCGTGATGTTCGACAATCTGCGCGCGGCACTCAAAAACGTCGCCGGGATGATCGAAGGTGCTTAGGTCTCTCGGCTTATCGGAACAGCAGGTGCTCGATCGTCAGCGAGATCGCCGGCACATAGGTCACGATCTGCAACGCGATCACCGCCAAGATCACGAACGGTATCAATCCCTTATACAACGTCTCCGACGGCGTCTTGAACAGCGCCTGAATGACGAAAATGTTCAATCCGAATGGCGGATGGAAGGTGCCGATCGTCAGATTCATCACGACGATGACGCCGAAATGAATCGGATCGACCCCGAGCGAGGCGGCAACCGGCGCCAATAGCGGCGTCAGCATGATCAGCCCGGAGGCCGGATCGAGGAAGCAGCCGATGAAGAGCAAAAACAGGTTGATGACCAGCAATACCACCCAGCGCTCGGAATGCATGCTTGTGATCACGGTCACCAGCGCCTGCGCTATGCCGCTGATGGTAAGGAGCCATGAATAGAGGCCCGCAATCGCCACGATGATGAAGATGAGTCCCGTCAAATACATCGAACGCGCCGCGGTTTCGAAGATGTCGGCGAGCGTCACTTCGCGATAGATAAAATAGCTGACCACGATGGCATAGACGCTGGCGACGCCGGCGGCCTCGGTCGGCGAGAACACGCCGGAGTAAATACCGCCGATGATCACCACGATCGCGCCCAGCGACCAGATGCCGTCGCGCGTGGCCTGGAACAGTTCCTTGAAGGAGAAGCGTCCGGTATCGCTGATGCCGACTTTGACGGAATGATAATAGATGTAGGCGCCGAAGAACGACGCCAGCAGGATGCAGGGGCCGATGCCGGCGGTCCATAGCTGAACGATCGAAGTATCCGATGCGATGCCGTAAATGATCATCGCGATCGAGGGCGGGATCAGATTGTCGAGAGCGCCTTCCGAGGTAATCAGCGCCGAGGCGAAACCCTCGCTATATCCGGCCTCGCGCATCTTCGGGTAAGTCAGGGTGCCGATCGCCGCGGTCGCCGCCGTCGTCACCCCGGAGGTCGCGCCGAACAAAGCGGCGAAGCCCAGCGAGGTGTAGGGAACGTTGGCGCGTAAGCCGCCGATCAGCGAACTAACGAAGCGCAGCAAGCGCACCGAAATGCCACCGCGCGACATCAGACTGCCGGCAAAGACGAAGAACGGTACGGCCAGCAGTGCGTATTTGTTGAGACTGTTGAAAATGTCCTGGGCGATCACGGTCATCGGGATGTCGAAAAACCCGATCAGCACCACCAGCGACGTGATCAGCAGCAAAAGAAAGATCGGAAAGCCGAGCAAGAGCAGCGCAAAGGGCAGGATCGCCATCACCCAATACATTGCAGCGCCCCGCTCAATCGAATTTGCCGGTGATGTAGGACGGCAGACGCACAATTGCCGCCGCGGCCATGAAGCTGAAACCGAACAGCAGAGCCGAGTGCGGGATGACCAGCGGAATATTGGTTCCCGCCGTGACGCCGTGGGTCATGTAGTGAAGCTCGACCACCTTCCACGACTGTATGGCGGTGAAGACGGTGCAAACGATCAACGCCAGCGCGATCGCAATTCGCACCGCGCGTTGCAAAGGCGCCGGCATCCTGGAATACACCAGGTCCATGCTGAGATGGGCGCCGCGATAGGTGATCGTGCCCACGACCAGGAACACGATCCAGATTATGGTGAAGGTCAGCGCCTCTTCCGCCCAGAACACCGGCATGCCGAACACATAGCGGCCGATGACGTTGACAATGTTCAGCACCACCGCGATCAGGAACAGCGCGCCGGACAAAACATGCGGAATCCGAACAAAGATAAACTCTACGATCTGCCGTCGCCTGGAAAGCAGCTTTGCATCCGACATTTTCTTTACCCTCGCGCGCCCCCCGCGCGCAAAGCGACCCGGCTTGACGCGCGACGGCGCCGCCCTCACTGGTCCCGGCTGGAATTGGCCGAAGCATCCCCGGCGGTGACGCGTCGGCCCGGTGCGCGCTCGGGCTTATTGGTACTTCGCCGCCAGCGCCTCGGTTTTGTCGTAGAACGCCTTGAGCGCCGGATCGTCTTTGGTGACCTCGGCGCCGATCGGTTTGAGCCGCTTCTCCAATTCGGCCTGGTCGGCCGGCGACAGATGCACGATCTCGCAGCCGCGGCTAAGCCATACTTGGCGCAACTGCGCGACCTCGTCGACCGCCGTCTGCCGCGACCAGGGTTGCAATTTGCGCGCCTCGTCGACGATGATCTTACTGAGGTCGGGCGGTAACTTGTCGAGCCAGGGCTTGCTCATGGCGCCATAGGAAACCAAGAGCGTATCGTGGGTCTCGAGCAGGACCTTGCCGACATTCTGCAGATTGAAGTTTGTATAAATCGACATGCCGCTCATGGTGCCATCGATCACGCCGTTCTGCAGCGAGGTGATCATTTCCGGCAGCCCCATCGGTACAGCGGTCGCGCCGAGCGCAGCCATGCGCGCGCGTTCGGCCGGCGTCGCGTTGACGCGCAGTTTCATGCCCTTGAAATCATCAAGCGTCCGCAGCGGTTTCTTGACGCCGAAATAAAGCAACTCGGCGGCCACCGCGAGGTTGACGCCGACGAGTCCCTTGGCCTCGGCCATATGCATCACAAAGTCATTGTATTCCGGGTCGGCGAGAACCTTGTTGGCCTGCTCGGTGCTCTTGAATAGGAACGGAATGCTGAATATGCCGAAGCGCGGATCGACACCGGTGAAAAAGTCGGCCGGATTTTCGTAAGCCTCGATGGTGCCGAGCTGCAATCCTTCGATCATCGCCGAGGGGCTACCGAGCTGCCCGCCGGGATAAACCTGCACCTCGACCCGGCCATTGGTCGCTTGCGGCAGGATCTCAGCAAGCTTGCGGCCGAATTTCTCCTGCATGTCGCCGCGGGTGACGATCGCCCATTTCAGCACATATTGAGCTGCGGAAACGGCCTTCGGCACAACCGCGAAAGTCAGCGGCAACGCAAGCGCAAACGGAATGAAAGCCAAAAGAACGCGATATCGCATGATGCCCTCCCGGGCCGCGGTGTTTTCCCGAGGCCGTTTCTTTTATTCTCGCCGCCGCGCACAAAAAGACCGCGTTGACGGCGACAGACTATCTCAGCACAGAATGCTGTCAATTATAGTGCGACAACTGTGCGACGCTGCGCTAACCGTTTGCCGTGCGGATCAGGGAGCAAGTCATGAACCTCGGAATTGTCGGATTGGGTCGGATGGGCGCGGCAATGTCGCAGCGCCTGCGTCAACAAGGATTTGACGTGGTGGGCTGGGATCACAACGCCGACGTGAATGGTACCCTTGCTGCAAGTGGACTACGGATCGCCGCCAATGCGCGCCAAGTCGCCGCGCAATCTGACATCGTAATTTCCATCATTACCGAAGATCACGGCGTGCGGCGAATTTTCACCGGGGCGGATGGCCTTCTCGGTGGCGACGTCAACGGCAAGTTGTTCATCGACATGAGCACGCTGCAGCCAATGACTGGGCGCGAGCTCGCGCCGCTGGTCGAAGGCAAAGGCGCACGGCTCATTGAAGCGCCGGTGCTCGGGACTATCCCGCAAGTCCGCGCCGGTACGCTGTTCGCTATGGTCGGCGGCCGCGCCGAAGACCTCGATCGCGCGCGACCGGTGCTTGAGAAAATGACGCGACGCATCGTTCATATGGGACCCAATGGTAGCGGTTATGCAATGAAGCTCGCCGTCAATCTGGGGCTCGGCGCCTATATCCAGGCAGTGGCGGAATCGCTGGCGCTGGGCTTGAAGCAAGGCCTCACACTCGATCAAATGCTCGACGTGTTGCAGGAGGCGCCGTATGCGAGCGGTTGGCTCAAGAGCAAGATCGACGTAATCAAGGGCGCGCCGGCCGAGATGACGCTCGACATCCGCACCCTGCGCAAGGATCTGATGTCGGCGGTTGCGACCGGCGCGCTCACCGGCGTGCCGATGCCGCTATCGGCGGCGACGCTGGCATCGCTCTCGGCCGCTGTCGCCGACGATTACGGCGGCGGCGATCTTGCCGAATTGCCGAAATTCGTGCGCGAAGCAATGCTGCAGAATTTCGCCTAAATCGCGTGTAGCGGTTGCTCTTTTCGGACATTAAGGAACAATGGGACTCGTTCAAATACGCGGGGCCACGAATATTGGGTCGTGCCGGTTTGTCGCGTTTTCACAGTGGCTTGGGTTGCCTAGGCCGAGAGGATGGGACTAATGTGGGGCCCGCGCCCGTCGGCGTATGGCGCAAAAGTGGGAGGGAATGATCGTGACGATCAAATGGGGAATGAAAGCCAAGCATAGTGGCAAGGTCGACCAGCAGCGCCGCAAGCTTCTGAAACTCGCGGCCGCGGGGAGCGCCGGCGTAATGACGTCGCCATGGTCCTTCCAGTCTTCGCGCGCCGCTGCCAAAACCATCAAGATCGGTCAGATTACGCCAGAAACCGGCCCAATCGCCGCCTTTGGCGAGCCGTCGAAATGGGTCGCTGACGATATCGAGAAGTTTCTCGGCGACGGCATCGTTGTTGCGGGCGAGAAGCACAAGGTTCAAATCCTCAACCGCGACAGCCAATCGAATCCGAACCGCGCGTCGGAAGTGGCGGCACAACTGATCAATAACGACGAAATCGACATCATGATCGCGTCGTCGACCGGCGACACGGTCAATCCGGTGGCCGACCAATGCGAGCTCGCCGGCATGCCGTGCATCACCTCGGACGACCCATGGCAGTCCTGGTTCTTCGGCCGCAAGGGCGATCCGAAGAAAGGCTTCCAGTGGACCTATCATTTCTTCTGGGGCTTCGACATGGTCGCCAACATGTTCGCCGAGATGTGGCTGACCTTGCCCGGCACCAACAAAATTGCCGGCGTGATGCTGACCAACGATCCAGACGGCATCGCGGCCAGCAATCCGGAGCATGGTCTTCCGGCCACCATTAAGAGCCACGGCTTCGACGTGCATTACCTCGGGCTCTATCCGCCGCTGTCCGACGACTTCACAGCGCAAATTGGCCAACTGAAAGACATTAATGCCGACATCGCGTGCGGCATTTTCAATCCACCGCAATTCGCGATCTTCTGGACGCAATGCGCGCAGCAGGGCTACCATCCGAAAATCGTCACGCCGCCAAAGGCACTGTTGTTCCCGACCGCCGTCGAGGCGCTGGGCAACCGCGGCGCCGGCATGTCCACGGAAGTGTGGTGGTCGCATCACCACCCGTTCAAGTCCGGCCTCACCGGGCAAACCGCGCAGCAATACTGTGACGCTTACGAGAAGGCGCGCGGCAAGCAGTGGACCCAGCCGCTCGGCTTCAAGCACGCCAACCTTGAAGTTGCGATTGACGCTCTCAAGCGGGCGAAGAAACTCGACGCCAAGTCAATTCGCGACGCCATTGCCGACACCGACTACCAGTCGATCGTCGGTCCGCTCACCTGGAAAGCCGGCCCCGGCCCGCTCAATCCGGTGCCGAACGTGTGCACGACGCCGATCGTCGGCGGACAGTGGGAAAAGGGCACGAAGTGGAAATATGACCTGAACATCGTCTTCAACGGTACCGCGCCGAACATCCCGGTCGACAGACCGTTCTCCGCGATTCAATATTCCTGACACGTCTCACGTGCCGGTGAGACATGACCGCCGCGCTCAACGCGCGGCGGTCGCCTATAAAAGCGTTTCATGACGGTCCTGCTCGAGCTCAAGGGAGTCTCCAAGTCCTACGGCGCGCTCAAGGCCGTGGATACGGTGAACCTCGCCGTCGAAGATGGCGAGGCGTTGGCGGTCATCGGCCCTAACGGCGCCGGTAAAACAACATTGTTCAACTTGATCACCGGTGACGTGGCGCCCACAAGCGGACGCGTCGTATTCAACGGCTCCGACATGACGGCAATGCCGCCGCACGATCGTTCACGCCTCGGGATCGGCCGCTCTTACCAGATTCCTCACCCCTTCGCGAATATGAGCGTATTCGAGAATCTCTTGGTCGGCGCCATATTCGGCGGCGGCGTCAGGGAGCATGAAAGCTACAAGCGCTGCAGCGACCTACTTCGGGTGACTGGGCTCTACGACAAGGCTAATTTGCCCGCGCGCACGCTGACACTCCTTCAGCGCAAGCGTCTGGAGATGGCGCGCGCTTTGGCCATTCAGCCCAAGCTTTTGTTGCTCGACGAGATTGCCGGCGGGCTGACTGAGTTTGAATGCGGCGAACTGGTCAAGACAATCAAGGACATTCATGCACACGGCACGACGATCGTCTGGATCGAGCATATTGTGCATGCGCTGGTTTCTGTGGCGAGCCGGCTGATTGTGATGAACTTCGGTCAGATCCTGGCCCAAGGCGATCCGCATGCGGTGATGGCGGAGCCGCGCGTGCGTGAAGTCTATATGGGCATCCCGCTATCATGACGCTGTTGCAGACCCAAAATCTGTCGGCGTTCTACGGCGACTTCCAGGCGTTGTTCGGGATCGACGTAGCCGTCGAACAAGGTGAAACGATCGCTATCATTGGCGCCAACGGCGCCGGCAAAACCACTCTCCTGCGCGCGATTGCCGGCGCGCTCGACACCCCGCCCGAAACGGTGATGTTCGAAGGCCAGCCGATCGGACATAAGACGCCGCATGAAATCGTCAAACTCGGCATCGCCATGGTGCCGGAGGGACGCCGGCTCTTTCCGAGCCTTTCGGTGGAAGAAAATCTGCTGCTCGGCACCCATAGCGAACGCTCCGGACCGTGGAATCTGAAACGCATCTACGAATTGTTTCCCCGCCTGTACGAGCTGCGCCGCCTGCCGGCGCCGTCGCTCTCCGGCGGACAGCAGCAGATGGCGGCAGTCGGCCGCGCTTTGATGTCCAATCCGCGCCTTCTGCTTTGCGACGAGCTGTCGCTCGGCCTGGCGCCCGTGGTCATCCGCGACATCTATCAGTGTCTTGGTGCAATCACCGCCGATGGCACCACCGTCGTGCTGGTCGAGCAGGACATCAACCGGGCGCTCGACGCCTCGACACGCTTTTATTGCCTTCAGGAGGGTCGGCTGGCATTGAGCGCTCCCACCAAGGATTTCGATCGCGCCGCGCTGACAGCGGCCTATTTCGGGATGTAACGCAGGCGCCACCATGCAATACGTCAACATCCTGATCCAGGGCAGCTTGCTCGGCGGAATCTACGCGCTATTTGCCATCGGCTTATCGATGTCATTCGGCATCATGCGCCTCGTCAATATCGCACACGGCGATTTCATCGTACTCTCGGGCTATGTCGCGTTCGTTGTCACGGATGGTACCGGGCTCGATCCGTTTTCAAGTCTTGTGATCGTGGTGCCGGTAATGTTTACCGTGGGCTACGCACTGCAACGCGGACTTTTGAATCAAACACTCAGCGGCGGCCTGTTACCGCCGCTTCTCGTCACCTTCGGCATTTCGATCATCATCCAGAACGGATTGTTGCAGGGCTTCGGCGCTTACGACCATCGGCTCCAGGAAGGGCCGATTGAGACCGCAAGCCTGCACCTGCCGGGCGGCATCGATGTCGGCGTCTATCCGCTCGTGGTTTTCGCCGTCGCGGTGTTCGGCATCGCAAGCTTACAGGTTCTCTTTTATAGCACGAAGCTTGGCCGGGCGTTTCGCGCCGTATCCGACGATGCCGACACGGCCGAACTCATGGGCATCGATAATCGCAAGCTGTACGCCTTGGCGCTCGGCATCGCGATGGTCTTCACCGCCATTGCCGGTGTCTTATTCGGCATCCGGACGATCTTCGATCCGGCCGCGGGACCGATCCGGCTGATCCTTGCCTTCGAAGCAGTCATCATCGGCGGGCTTGGCAGCATGTGGGGCACCCTGATCGGCGGTATGACACTCGGTATCGCGCAATCGATCGGCGCCGCGCTTGACCCGACCTGGCAAATCCTTGCCGGGCACCTCGCTTTTCTGGCCATTCTGATCCTGCGCCCGAACGGGCTGTTCCCGCGGACCAGGGACTGACATGGCCGCCGCTGTAGAATCTGTCCGCGTCGAGCGCGCAACCAAGGCCAGCCGCGTCTTCGCCGCCGTGGCGGCGGCGATGCTGGCGGTACTGATCTCGCTGCCGTGGTGGGGCGACGCCGGTTGGATGCGGCTTATCGCCGAAATGGCCTATTATGTTGCGCTCGCCCAGCTCTGGAATCTGCTCGCCGGTTATGCCGGGCTCGTGTCCGTTGGTCAGCAGGCCTACGTCGGGCTCGGCGGATACATGTTGTATTATCTGACCGGTGTCTGGGACATGAATGTTTATCTGGCGCTGCTCATCGCCGGGCCATTCGCCGGACTGATGGCAATTCCGGTTTCGTTTGCAGTGTTCCGGCTGCGCGGTGCCTATTTTGCCATCGGCACCTGGGTGGTGTCGGAGGTTTTTGCTCTCTTCGCAAGCCTCATTCTGGTGCTCGGTGCGGGCTCCGGTCTGTCGCTGACGGTTCCGATCATGGAGGAAATCTCGCCCGATCGGGATGTACGCAATACAGTCCTCTATCTGATGACGCTTGCCGCCTCGCTGTTCGTAATCGGGATCGTCTATTTGCTGCTACGCTCGCGCCATGGACTCGCACTCACGGCCATACGCGACTCCGAACCAGCCTCGGCAAGTCTCGGCGTCAATACGTTTCGCACCAAATTCATCATCTACGTCGCGACCGCCGCATGCACCGGGCTGGTTGGCGCATTGATTTTTTTGCAGAAGCTGCGCATTTCGCCCGAGGCCGGCTTCAGCATCAACGATTGGACTGTCGTGGTCATCTTCATGGTCGTGATCGGCGGCATCGGAACTATCGAGGGACCGTTCATCGGCATGCTGATCTTCATCGTCTTGCGCGAATTATTGGCCGATTACGGAACCTATTATTTGATCTTGCTGGGCCTTATCGCCATCGTCATCATGTTGAAAGCACCTTCGGGGCTTTGGGGTTGGGTCGTCCACCGCTACGATTTGCAACTGTTCCCGCTCGGCCGACGGCTGACGCTAGCGCCCTCGGGGGATGCGTCCAAACAATTAGGAGTATGAGATGGCCCACTCCGCGACACCAACGCAGAGCGCGACCAAGCAAGAGATGATCGACCGAGCCCAGTCGCTGGCGCCGCGCTTTGCCGCGCGCGCCGCGGCTGCCGAGGAGGCGCGGCGCATTCCCGACGTCTCGGTGCAGGAAATGCTTGATGCCGGTCTCGCCCGCATCCTGATGCCGGAGCGGATCGGCGGTTACGGTCTCGGCCTCGACGCGTGGTTCGATGTCATGCGCGAGATCAGCAAGGCCGATGCGTCGCACGGCTGGTGCGCGGGCCTCATCATCCACCACGCCCACATGATCGGCCAATTCGCCGAAGAAGCGCAGCAGGCCGTGTGGGCGAACGGTCCCGATGTTGCGATTGCCGCCTCATTTATTCCGACCGTGCAGGCCGCCGCCGTGGACGGCGGCTATCGCGTTTCGACAAAAGGGGCACCCTTCGCCAGCGGTATCGATCACTCGTCGTGGGCCATGCTCGGCGGATTGACGCACGAGGGCGGCACGCCGGACGCGAAGTTCTTCCTGGTGCCGGTCGGCGAATTCACGGTGCTCGACACCTGGTTCACCGCCGGCATGCGCGCGACCGGCAGCAAGACCGTCGTCACGGATAATGTCTTTGTGCCGCACAGCCGGGTGCTACGGTTGCGGGATTTACGCGACGGCAACGGTCCGGGCGCCGCCGTCCACCCCGATATCATTTTCCACACGCCGTTCTTCTACTATGCGCCGATCTGCTTCGCGACGCCGATGCTCGGCGCGGTCCAAGGCGCCTATGAGGTGTTCCGGGACTGGACGAAGACGCGCAAGGCGCAGGACGGCACGCCCCTGGCCGAGACGATATCCACTCAAGTGAGAATGGCCCGCGCCGCGGCCGACATCGACGCCGCCGAACTGTTGTTGCGCCGCGCCGCCTGTGTCGCCGATGCGCCACAGGACTATTCGCCGATGTTGCTCGCCCGCTCGGTGCGTGACTTCGCCAGGGCTTCCGAACTCACAATGACGGCGATCGACACGCTCGTTGCGCTGAGCGGAACCGCGGGCTTCGCGACATCGCATCCGATCCAGCGGGCCTGGCGCGACATCCACTTCGCGTCCATGCACATCAGCCTCAATCCAGAGATGAACTTCGCGCACTTTGGCCGCATGGAGCTCGGTCTGGGACCCGATCCAAAGAACAGATTTGTGTGAGGTCTTCCCACTCGCGAACCGCGCATACGTTCAGGGTCAGCGCAGGCCCGCCTGTTGCACCAAGGGATAGACGTTGGACTTGAACCAGCGTTGGTCTTCAATATAGCGCGGCCAGTTCAATAGCGTGCCGTCGAGGCCCATCTTCGACATCCGGATAAGCCCATCCACGATCTGCTCGGGCGTGCCGATCAACGGATAGCCGCCCCAGCCGGCGATGAAATGCTTCTTCATCTCGGCGAGCACGGCCGGTGGCAGCGTCTTGGCATTGGCGATCATGGTATCGACCAGATTGGCGACCGCCTCCCAGTCGCCGTTTTTCTGAACGTAATTCTCGAAATAGTCCTTCGCCGCCTTTTCCGTCTCGCCCTGCACGACATAGGCATAGCTCCAGACTTGAATTTCGCGGCCGTATTCCTTGCGCGCGAGTTGGCGGTAGGAATCGACCTTGGCCTTGCAGTCGTCGAAGTCGTGAGAGCCGAACACCACATAAACCATGTCGCAATGCTTGGCGGCGAAGTGCTGGCCCTTTTCCGAGCCGCCGGCGTTCATCACCGCCGGAAACGGCCGCTGGATCGGCTTCGGTTCGAGATAGCCTTTTTTGATCTTATAGAAGCGGCCTTCGAAATCGAATGGCTCGTCCCGCATCCATAGTTCTTTCAAAATATGCAGCCATTCGGCGGCACAATCATAGCGGTCGTTGTGCTCCATGAGCGGCGAGCCGAACATCTCGATCTCCGGCCGGTTCCAGCCGGTGACGATGTTGAGCGCAAAGCGGCCGCCGGTGACATGATCGATGGTTGCCGCCTGTTTTGCCGCCATCACCGGATGGATGGTCGGAACATGCGAGGTGGCGAAGATGCCCGAATAATGCGTCGACGCCCCGATCGCCGAGGCCCAGGAGAAGCACTCGAAACCGGGACCGTTGAAATTCGTCAAGCCGCCGAAACCGTGCCAGCGCCCGATCGGAACCAGCGCCTCGAACTCCATCTCTTCGGAGGTCTTGGCCAGTTCCAGCGTGTTCGGCCAGTTGATCTCCAGCACGCCGTCGATGGTCGAAATCGCGCAGCCGCGGTCAAGGTTGGTGCCAAAGGTGCCGAGCTTGAGCTTGCGGTCGTTGAACACCGGATTGGTCAGGCGGCGGTCCTGCCCCGCACTCACCGCTGCAGCCATGGCATTCCTCCCGAGCAATGCGCGAAGCTTACGAACGCAACGCCGCTGTGGCAATCGCTGCGCAGTCGTGCAAGATAATGTAGAAGCTACCTTGGAGCCCGTCATGTCGGTCTTTGCCGTGAACTATCTTTGCCGCGAGCTATTGCGCGACCACGCCTTCCGCGCCGCCATGAAGGCCGATCCGGGGAAAGCGCTGGCGCCGCTCAATCTGAGCGACGACGAACGACGCGCGCTCCTCTCAGGCGACGTCGGCGCGCTGTATCGGATGGGCGTCAACGGCTTCCTCATGAATTATCTGGCGCGCTTCGAGGTTTGCGGGCTGACCGGCGAGATCTACAACCAGCGCATGCGCGCGGTGAAGGTCGATGAGATCGGCCAGCCGGTGGCATGACGAACGGGAGGTTTGAATATGGCGCAGATCGTTGCCGGCTTCGGAGTGCCGCACACGCCGATTTTCCCGCATTTCGTCAAGCGCGACGGTCCGGATTGCGAAATCGCGAAACTGTTCGGCGCTCAGAAAGAGCAGCTTGCCGCCACGCGGCCCGATCTGATCGTGATGTTCGACACCGATCATCTCAACACATTCTTCCTCGACGACTTGCCGATCTTCGCCGTCGGCATCGATAAAGACTTCAAAGCGCCGAATGATGAACCGCGCGACGTGCCTGATTACATTGTAAAATCCCTACCCGGCCTCGCCGCGCATATTCGCGCCGCCGCAATCGGCTCAGGCTTTGACGTCGGCATGACGCAGAACTTCTCGGTCGATCATTCGGTCATTGTGCCGCTGCATTTCCTGACGCCGGAGATGCAAATTCCGGTCATTCCATTCTTCGTCAGCGGCCATGTGCCGCCGCTGCCGAAGGCTCAGCGCTGCCACGACCTCGGCAGGGCGGTGGCGCGCGCCATCGAATCCTGGCCCGAGCGGCTGCGCGTCGTCATTATGGGCTCCGGTAGCTTCTCGCTCGAAGTCGGCGGACCGCGTATGGCGCCCGGCCGCTCCGACGGCGTGCCCGATCCGGACTGGGCGATGCGCGTGATCAAGTCGCTCGAGGAACAGAAGATAGATGGGCTCATCGCCGAAGCGACGGAGCACCAGCTCTTGAAAGCCGGCAATGTCGGCGGCGAGCTATTGAACTGGATTGCCATGCTCGGCGCCGTCGGCGACCGCAAGCCGACCTATGTGGCACCGCAGATGCAGAACGGCCACGCCTACGGCGTCTGGCGCTGGAATTGACAGTTGGCAATCAGAACATCGGATAGGCCGGATTGAGCGGCAGGCCGAATTCCATCCGCCCGAAATTCTCCGCCGGCACGTCCCAGTTCATGACCACATGCGAGGAAATGGCGTGCGCGTCGCGCCAGCAGCGCTGCACCGGATTGTCGTCCAACAGCCCGCTCGAGCCGGAGATCTTGACGAGATCGTCCAGCGCCGCGCGCAAGCTTCGCATCGCATAGGTGAAATCGCGCCGCAACAGCGTGCGGGTCGCAAGCGACATGCCGGCATAATCCGCGCGAGCGGTCGCGAATGCCCGCCGCGCCAAAAGCTCCGCCGCGTCGATCTGCGCCGCGATTTCGGCGATGCGCATCTGCACCGGCACATGCTGGGCGATGGCGAGCTGGGTGTAAGTGAGGTAGCGCTGCCGCGTCCATTGCACAAATTCCGCGTAAGCGCCGCGCGCCATGCCGAGCACCGGACCGAGCAGCGCGTAACTATGTACGGCGATAAACGGCGTACGGTAGATCGGATTGGTGTTGACTTTCGATCCGGGCGAACAGCCGTCGCGTAGCGCCGAAAACGAGACGCTGCGATGCTCGGGCACGAAGACGTTGTCGAGCGCGGACGTGTTCGAGCCACTGCCGCGGAGCCCGGCGCAATACCAAGTGTCGTCCTGTTTTACTTCCGATACCGGCACGAGATAGAGCCGCATGTCGGGGTGATCTTCGCCGGGGCGCTGCACCAGCCCGCCGATCATGATCCAGTGCGAATGCCGCAATCCCGAGCACCACGACCAGCGGCCATCAAGGCGATAGCCGCCGGGCGCCGGCTTGACTTTCCCGGTCGGCGCCGCCGAAGTGGCGATGCAGGCGGCTTTTTCGCGGCTCCAAACGTCGTGCTGCGCCTGTTCCGGGAACAATGCCAGCATGCAAGCGTGATCGGCGAGATAATTTAGGCACCAGGCGGACGAACCGCAGGTCGACTTGCCGAGCTCGACGGCGATGTTGAAGGCCACCTCGTGGTCGTGCTCGTAGCCGCCCCAGCGCTTCGGCTGCAGCGTGTGAATGAGGCCCGCGGCGATGAATTCATCAACCGATTCCTGCGGGATGTTGCGATCGCGCTCAGCCCGGACCGCGCGCTCGCGGAGCTTCGGCGCCAATGCCCGCGCCCGCGCCACGAGTTCGTCGGCGTTCGGTATATTATCCGGCGGCGACGCCGGCCGTAGTTCGGCGACAGTCACGGAGCACTTCCTCCCGTTTGACGAAACACCCCAGAGACTTTTCCTCGCATGCGCTGCCAAATGATTAACATGCAGCAACCAGCCGAACCAGCCGGCTGATGATAGCAAAGCGCGGCAAATGTCCAGGGCAGAATGTGATATCAAGTTCCTGTTCAGTTGTGCCTTGGCCGCACACTAGCCCAGGTAGCCGCGATCTGCGGCGCGGATTGCCGCTGATTGCGCCGGCAGAAGCGCGGAAACCAATTCAGATTTTTCCGCCATAGACCGGATATCGGTCGAAGAGTAAGTTCGAGTTGAAAACCCATGGCATCAATGCCAGGGCTCCAATCAGGGGAGTGGATTCAATGACCAAAGCATGGATAGCCGCCGGGACTGCGCTTGTGCTCGCGGCAGGGCCGGCAATGGCCCAGCAGAAGACCGTCAAGATCGGCTTCATCTCGACCTTCAGCGGACCGGTCGCCGCGATCGGCAACGACATGAAGAATTCGTTCGAACTCGGGCTTGATCACCACAGCCGCAAGCTCGGCGGCCTGCCTGTCGAGGTCGTCTATGCCGACGATCAGCTTAAGCCGGAAGTCGGCGTGCAGAAGACCCAGGAACTGATCGAATCCGACCATGTCGATTTTGTCGTCGGTTATATCTGGTCGAACGTGCTGCTCGCGTCGCTCAAGCCATTGGTGGACAGCAAGACCATGACGATCGACACCAATGCCGGCCCCTCGCAACTGGCCGGCGAGCTGTGCTCGCCCTATGTTTTTTCGACCTCGTGGCAGAACGACCAGACCCCCGCGGCGGTCGGTCGCTACATGAACCAGAAGGGCGTGAAAACCGCGTTCTTGCTGGGGCCGAACTATGCCGCGGGCAAGGACATGCTGGCCGGCGTCCAGACGACCTTCGCAGGCAAGATCGTCGGGCAAGAGCTCACGCGCTGGCCCGATCAGCTCGATTTCTCCGCCGAACTTTCCAAGGCGCGTGCGGCCAAACCGGATGCGATCTTTGCGTTTTATCCGGGTGGCGCCGGTATTCAGTTCGTCACGCAATACGCCCAAGCCGGGCTGAAGGGCCAGATTCCGCTGTACACCGCTTTCACCATCGACGATCTTTCGTTGCCGCGGCTGAAGGATCTCGCGGTCGGCATTCCCGGAGCGCAGCAATGGGTCAACGATCTGCCCAATGCGGCGAATAAGAAATTCGTCGCCGACTACAAGGCGAAATATGGCTCCTCGCCGTCGTTTTACGGCGCCCAGACCTATGACGCGGTGGCGCTGATCGACAGTGCGGTGACTGCGGTCAAGGGCGACCTCACCAACAAAGAGGGCATGCGCAAGGAGATGGAAAAGGCCGACTTCAAGTCGGTGCGCGGCAATTTCAAATTCGGTAACAACCACATCCCGATCCAGAATTTCTATCTGCAGGATGCGGTGAAGAACGCCGACGGCAGTTATGCGCTCAAAACCGTCGCCACCATCGTCAAGGACGACCAGGACAGGTTCCACGACAAGTGCCCGATGAAGTGAGAGGCTCTGTTTCAGGTATCTGCTGACATCGTCATGGCCGGGCTTGTCCCGGCCATCTACGTCTTTTACGTAGCAGTACTGTAAATCGTGAATGCCCACGACAAGCGCGGGCGTGACGGCGAAGCGATAAGCGGCGCGCCAAGGCCATGCTGTATCTCATCGAGCAACTCCTCAACGGCATCCAGCTCGGCATGCTGTTGTTTCTCCTGGCCGCGGGGTTGACGCTGATTTTCGGCATCATGGACCTCGTCAATCTGGCCCACGGTTCGCTCTATATGATCGGGGCTTATTTCGCGGCCACCTTCGCGGCGTGGACCGACAGCTTCGTGCTCGGCGCCATCCTCGCGATCGCGGCCACGCTGGCGGTCGGCATGGCGCTCGAGATGGTTGCGATACGGCGACTCTACGGACGCAATCATCTCGATCATGTCCTCGGCACGTTCGGCCTGCTGCTGTTCTTCAATGAGCTGGTCCGGCTGATCTGGGGGCCGGCCGGCATGACGTTGGCGCTGCCGGAACCGATGCTCAGCGCCGTGCAAATCCTGCCGGGCATCTTTTATCCGGTCTACCGCCTTGTCATCGTCGGAGTAACCCTAACGGTGGCTTTGCTGCTTTACGTCCTGGTGATGCGCACGCGGCTCGGCATGCTGATCCGCGCCGGCGCTTCCAACCGCGAGATGGTCGGCGCGCTCGGGATCAACATAAAACTCCTCTATACATTGGTATTCGGACTGGGCGCCGCGCTCGCGGGATTCGCCGGACTGATGCAGGCGCCGATCCTCACGGTGCAGATCGGCATGGGCGAGAACATTCTCATCCCTGCTTTCGTAGTCGTCATCATCGGGGGTATCGGCTCGATCCGCGGCGCGTTCGTCGCGGCGATGCTGGTGGGGCTCATTGACACCAGCGGCCGCGCCTTCCTGCCCGACCTCCTGCGCGATTACCTGAGCGAGAATGCCGCGGCCACGCTTGCCCCCGCGCTGTCATCGATGATGATCTACCTGCTGATGGCCATCGTGCTCGTGGCGCGGCCCGAGGGACTGTTTCCGGCGACCAGCAAATGAGCGACTTCTCAAAGAGCTGGCGCGCGATCCGGCTCGACCCGCGCGTAGCGCTCAATGCCGGCCTGCTCGTCATTCTCGCTTTAGTGCCGGTCTATGCAACGCTAACCGCGGATCCCTTCGTGTTGACGTTGTTCACGCGCGTGCTCATCCTGGCGATGGCGGCACTGAGCCTCAATTTGATCATGGGGTTCGGCGGCATGGTCAGCTTCGGCCACGCCGCCTATCTCGGCATTGGCGGCTATGCTGTCGGCATTCTGGCCAAGGAAGGCGTAGGCTCGGGCTTCGTGCAGTGGCCGGTCGCGATCGCAGCGTCCGTGATCTACGCGTTCGTCGTCGGTGCGCTGAGTTTGCGCACCCGCGGCGTCCATTTTATCATGATCACGTTGGCTTTCGCGCAGATGGTGTATTACGTCGCGATGGGGCTCGATCGCTACGGCGGCGACGACGGCCTGACCATCTATCAGCGCAGCCGCTTCGGCGGTCCCATCGATCTCAACAACAAGACGCTGTTCTATTACCTGTGCTTTGCGCTCTTGCTGGCGTCCGTTTATTTCGTATGGCGCATCGTCAATTCGCGCTTCGGTCTGGTGATCCAGGGCGCGCGCTCGAATGAGCGGCGCATGCGCGCCATTGGATTTCCGACATTCCGCTACCGGCTGGTCTGCTTCGTGATCGCGGGCGCGATGTGCGGGCTGGCCGGCGCGTTGCTGGCCAATCAAACCAATTTCATCAGCCCCGCCATGATGCACTGGACCCGCTCTGGCGACCTCATCGTCATCGTCGTGCTCGGCGGCATGCAGGCGATGTTCGGGCCGTTGATTGGAGCCATGACGTTTTTGCTCCTTGAAGAGGGCCTTTCGCGGGTCACGGATTATCCCGACCTGATCCTCGGGCCGGGACTGCTTCTGGTCGCACTCTACGTGCACGGTGGCATCGACGGACTGATTGCGGGTGCGCGAGGTGCCGTGGGAGCGAGTCGTGGCTGACGCGCTGTTGGAAATCCACGGCCTGACCAAGCGCTTCGGCGGTGTGGTGGCATCCGACGGCATTTCGCTCGCTGTCCGTTCGGGCGAGCTGCATGCGCTGATCGGCCCGAATGGCGCCGGCAAGACCACCTTGATCGGTCAGTTGACCGGCGAGATCGCGCCGGATGGCGGTCGCATTCGCTTTGAAACCCGAGATGTCACGGCGCTGCCGGTCTATCGGCGCAGCCAGATCGGACTGGCGCGCTCATTTCAGATCGCCTCGCTATTTTCCGATTTCAGGACGCTCGACAATGTCGCGCTCGCGGTCCAGGCGCATTGCGGCCATTCGTTCCGCTTTTGGCGCGACGCGCGGGGCGAGCCGCAATTGCGTGAGCCGGCGCGCGCCGCGCTTCTTCGCGTCGGCCTAGCTCAGCGCGCCGACGTACCGGTCGCCGATCTCAGCCACGGCGAACGTCGCCAGCTTGAAATCGCCATGGCGCTGGCCACCCGGCCGCGCATGTTGCTGCTCGACGAACCGATGGCAGGCATGGGTCCCGAGGAATCCGCCCGGCTGGTGGAAACCCTGCGGAGCCTCAAGGGCGCCATAACAATTCTTCTGGTCGAACACGACATGGACGCAGTATTCGCCTTGGCGGATCGCATCAGCGTGCTGGTCTACGGCCGCATCATCGCCTCCGGCGATCCAGCGGCGATCCGGGCCGACGCCGCGGTGCGCGACGCCTATCTCGGCGATCAGGACGAGGCTTCGCATGACTGACGGGCCGCTCCTCGAATTGTGCGATGTCGAGACGAACTACGGATTAAGCCGAGTGCTGTTCGGCGTCTCGCTTGCGGTTGCACCTGGCGAAATGGTTTCGCTCCTCGGCCGCAACGGCATGGGCAAAACCACGACGGTACGTTCGATCATGGGCCTCACCCCGGCATCGGCCGGGTCCATCCGCTTCGCCGGCGTCGACGTCCGTAAGCTTCCAGCCTACCGCGTGGCCAAGCTCGGCATCGGCTTGGTGCCGGAAGGACGTCAGGTCTTTCCCAATCTCACGGCGCGCGAAAATCTCGTCGCCACGGCCGCAAATCGCGGCGGCGCCGTCGATCCATGGACGCTCGAAAAAGTATGGGCGCTGTTTCCGCGGCTCGCCGAACGCGCCGGCAGCATGGCAAATCTGCTTTCCGGCGGCGAGCAGCAGATGCTGGCGATCGGCCGCGCCTTGATGACGAATCCGCGCTTGCTGATCCTCGATGAAGCGACGGAAGGCCTGGCGCCGTTGATCCGCGGCGAGATCTGGCGCTGTCTCGAAAAGCTGCGCGCGGTTGGCCAGGCAATCCTGCTGATCGACAAGAATGTCGCTGTGCTGACGCACATCGCCGATCGCCATTACGTCATCGAACGCGGCCGCGTGGTGTGGGCGGGACGCTCGCAGCAACTGGCGGCCGCGCCGGACATTCAGCATCGTTATCTGGGAATTTGAGGCAGGCGTAACGCCTGTCATAACTGGCTCGAGCGTCATGAGCAGCAAGCGAAAGGAATACTATGCCGGGGACGGAAATCCCCGGCATGGCAGTTGGCGATCGGGTCGAGCGCATGCCCGAAGGACGCGCTCAAAGCTGTTGCGTCGCGAATAGCCCGCAATGACTCGGAAACGCGGGACGCGACTTAACGCGGTGGAACCTGCTAGCTGCCGGAAGCAGACATCACCTCGCCGAACAGCTTCCACGTGGTCCCGTCAAACTTCTGCAGCTGCATTTGTTTGATCGGGTCAAAATCGTCAGCCGAGGTGGAGAGAGTGATGCCCGGCAGTAACATCGGCAGTTGCAAGTTGTGAAGACTGGCAGCCTGTTTCATCACGTTCTCGCGCGTGAGATTATTGCCGCAGTTCTTCAGAACCTCGACCACCGTTTGCGAGGACGAATAAGCGACGACAGTCTGGACGTCATTGATGTTCGCCGAGAGCCCAGCCTTGTTCATGAAGGCCAGCCATTCTTTGTACTCCGGCGTGTTCTGCCATTGCGGATCGGTGGGATCCTTGGCGAACGCTGCCGAGATGATACCAACCCCTTTCTCCAGTCCCGCGGGCTTCATTACGGTACCGACCGCATTGCCGACCGAATTGAGGAAATGCGTTGGTTTCCAGCCGATATCGTAGACCTTGCGGATCGCCTGAGCGGCGAATTTAGGAATTGCCGCCGTCAGCAGCACATCGGCGCCGCTGCCCTGCAGCGCGACGATCTGCGAGTCTACGGTCGGATCGGTGGTTTCGTAAGATTGCGAGGCGACGATCATTTTGTCGGCCTTGTCGCCGAGCCCGGCGCGCAGCCCATTGAGATAGTCCTTGCCGTAATCGTCGTTCTGATAGAGCACCGCGATCTTGGCATTCGGCAGGTTCTTGAGAATGTAGTTGGCGTAGATGTGCGACTCGATGCTGTAGCTCGGCAGCCACATCATGGTCCAGGGGAAGTGCTTGGGATCGTTCCATTGATCGGCTCCAGTCGCCGGGAACAATTGCGGCACCTTGTTATCGTTCATATAGCCGTGGATCGCCATGTTGGGCGGGGTACCGAGCGTGTTGTACAGCAACAGCACCTGATCTTGCTCGACCAGTTGGCGCACCAGCTCCACCGTTTTCGGCGGACTGTAGCTGTCGTCACGGCTGATGAAATTGATTTTGCGGCCATTGATGCCACCCTGTTCGTTGATCATGGCGAAATAGGCAGCATCCACTTTGCCGATGACGCCATAGGACGAAGCCGGACCGCTGTACGGCACCGTGTTGCCGATCTTGATCTCGCTATCGCTGGCTCCGGGGCCGTACTGGCCTGCCGCCCAGGCGAAGCTACTCGCAAGTACGAGAGCCGCCGCAGACAGGCCGGCCACGATGGACTGTTTCACTTTCATGACAACCTCCCTTTGCACTGTTCCTAACTTTTCACGGCTGCCGCACGATACTGCTCAAACCGTTGCGCCAGAGGGGCGAGCGAGCCGACCACACCGCGCGGCATCACGTACATGAACAACAACATCGCCAGACCGTAGATCGCCCACGGCGCGGCGTCTGAAATATCATTGGCGAAGTTGGGCACGAATTCGATAAAGAATCCGCCGACAATCGCGCCACTGATCGTCGCAATCCCACCAATGGCGGAGCCTACCAGAAAAGACAGCGATAGAAACAAGGTAAAGCTCTCCGGCGCGACAAAACCTATGACGATCGCGGAAAGCGCTCCCGCGACGCCGGTGAACAGCGTGCTGGTCCCGAAAGCCAGGGTCTTGTAGCGGGCAACATCGATACCCATCGCGGCGGCCGCAATCGGATGATCCCGGATCGCGACCAGGGCGCGGCCGGTACGGCCATGGAGTAAGTTGGCGGCAACTCGCATTGCCAGAACCAACCCTGCAAGGACCACCAGATAGAGCCAACGATCGCGATCAATGCCAAAACCTGGCGGCGGCTGCACCTTCACGAGGTTGATGCCCTGCTGACCGCCAGTCCAGCTGTCGAAATATTTGAGCAATTGCGGCATCGCAACCGCCATCGCCAGCGTGACCAGGGCAAGATAAGGACCTTCAAAGCGTAGCGCCGGCAAACCAAATAACACTCCGAGCGCAAAGCAAATCAAGGCAGCGGGTGGCAGCGTCGCCCAGTACGGCACGCCGTATCGATGCATCAGGATGGCAGTGGTATAGGCACCGGCAGCAAAGAATCCGCCATGGCCGAGCGAAATTTGACCATTGTATCCCGTGAGGATGTTGAGGCCGAGCACGGCGATAGCGTAGATCATCACTAGGGTCAGCTCGAATACATGATAATTGCTGAGCGGGAACGGTAACGCGGCCGCCACCGCGATCAGCACTAGCGCGCCGAGCGAGCGCCAGGCTCCGGAACCGAGAACGGCGTTGCGCCGGGCAGGCAAGCGTTCAGGGGCAACGACCGCGGCGTCTTCGGCCATCATTATACCCGTCGCACGATCGTCGTGCCGAACAAGCCGTTCGGCCGGAACACGAGGACAAGTATAATCAGCGCAAGCGCCACCGTGAGTTTCAGCTGGCTGGCGATCAAATAAGTGCCCACCAAATTCTCCAGGACGCCAACGGTCAGCCCGCCGACGACGGCTCCGACCGGACTGGTGATGCCGCCGAGAAGCGCGCCGGCGAAGGCATAAAGCAGCACACCAGCCATCATGTTGGGATCGAGAAATAGGACGGGCGCCACCATAATTCCGGCGGTCGCACCGATCGCCGCGGCCAATCCCCAACCGATCGCGAGCATGCGCCCCACCGGAATGCCGCACAGCCGCGCCGATTCCGGATTCTGCGCGGCCGCACGCATCGCCAATCCCGTTTTGGTGAAGCGGAAAAATATGAACAGCAGAAGCAACATTGCGAGCGTGACGCAGATCACGCCCAGATCGCGCGTCGTCATCAACGCACCGAACAAAGTGCGATCTCGGAACGGACTCGGGAACTCCTGCAGGGTATAGGTGAAGATCCAGCCGGCCAGGGAATTGAAGATCAGCAACAGGCCGATAGTGACGACGACCGCAGCGAAAACCGGGGCATTCTCTACCGGCCGGATGACGATCCGTTCGATCGCCATGCCGCCGAGGAATGAAGCGACCAGTGTCAGGAGAAAGGCGGCCCAGAACGGCACCCCGGCATTAACCAGTGTCCAGGCAATGTAGGTGGAAAACATCGCCATCTCGCCTTGCGCGAAATTCACGAGGTCGGTCGCGCGATAGATCATCACCAAAGCCAAAGCGAGGCTCGCATAAATGGCGCCCGCGGCGAGGCCCGAGAAAATCTGCTGCAGGAGTTGATGCATCCAAAGGCCCGTCAATATCCCAGATAGGATCGGCGAATTTGCGGGTCGTCCGCCAAAGTCTTGGCAGGACCGGACATGACGACACAGCCGGTTTCCATCAGGTAGGCCTGATCCGCCAGGTCCAGTGCAAGGTTTGCATTCTGCTCCACGAGCAACACGCTGACGCGTTCCTCGCGCCGTATCCGCTCCAGAATTGCAAAAATGTCTTCCACGATACGGGGCGCAAGGCCGAATGACGGCTCGTCGAGCACCAGAAGCCGCGGCGACATCATCAAAGCGCGGGCGATCGCCAGCATCTGCTGCTCGCCTCCCGACAAGGCACCGGCCTGTTGCCGCCGCCGCTCGCCGAGAATCGGAAAATAGCCGAACATGCGCTGTACGCCGGCATCCGGCCGGCCGGCGCGGGTGTAGGCGCCGAGGCGCAGATTCTCCTCCACGGTCAGGCTGGTGAAGGTGCCGCGGCCCTCGGGCACATGGGCAACGCCCAAGGCGGCGATTGCTTCGGTCGTGCGCCGTTCGAGCCGCTGTCCCGCGAACTGGATTTCGCCCTCGGTGCGGATCATGCCGCAGATCGCGCGCAGCGTTGTCGTTTTGCCGGCACCATTGGCCCCCAGCAGCACCGTCATGCCGCCATCATCGACCACGATGTCGATCCCGTGTACGACCTCGGATTGGCCATAGAAGGCCTTGACCCTACGCAGCTCCAGCACAGGCGCCATCAATGCCTTCTCCCCAGATAGGCTTCGGCTACTGCCGAATCGCTACGAACCTCTCCAGGCGGTCCATCGGCGATTACGCGGCCGAAATTCAGCACCACGACTTGATCCGAAAGACTCATAACCATACCCATATGGTGCTCGACCAGAAGCACGGTGACGTGAAGTTGATCGCAGATCGAGCGAATGAGAATGCCGAGCTCCGCCACTTCCTCGTGATTGAGCCCGCCAGCAGGCTCGTCGAGCAAGAGCAATAACGGCTGTGCGGCAAGCGCGCGCGCGAGCTCTACGCGCTTGCGCGCACCGAGCGACAAGCTTGTTGTCGAGCGCTCACCCACGTCCTCCAGCCCAACGAGAGCCAACATCGCGCGCGCGGTGTCATCACACGCATGCTCTTCGCGGCGCGCCGACGGCAGTGTCGCCGCATCGCTGAGGAGGCCATTGCGGCAGCGCGCATGTGCGCCGACCTTGACGTTGTCGAGCACGGACATCGAGGCGAACAGCGCCGGATTTTGGAACGTACGGCCGACACCCATGGCCGCGATGGCCGACGCCGCGCATTGCTGCAGCGATTGTCCGTTCAAGCGGATGTCGCCACGCTCCGGACGATAAAGCCGGCTCAGACAATTGAACAACGTGGTCTTGCCGGCGCCGTTCGGTCCGATCAGTCCTACGATCCGACCCTTACTCACTGTGAAACTCACGTCATCAAGCGCGACGATGCCGCCAAAGCGCATTGTGACGTGTGCGATCTCCAGCAATTTCGGAGCAGCGCTATCTTGCATTCCGGCGGGTGTCTGCAACATTTTGCGAACTATTCTCCCGCCGCCATGGCTATTGCTATTTTGTTTTTGGCCCTACCGTCCCGCTATCGGCAATGGGCTGAACGCCTGCAAAACGTTGACACGACAAATATTCGCGCGTCAACGCAAGCCGGAACAAAATTTTGTCGCGTAGGGCCGGAATATCCTCCGGGCTGCATTTTTGGCGGACCGGCGAATGCCGGATCGATGTTCTCTGCCGCTCCGCAGTAGCCGAGGTGCCGCCCGATGAAATCCTATTTCGCCAAAATTTGTGCCAATAACTCCATCAACGCTCCAGGTGCTGTAACATTCGGGCTGTGGCTCGCGTCAAGCTCACACAGCCGCCAACCTTCAGCTCTTGCGTGTGCGGCAAACTGACCGAACGGGCCGCGGTCGGCGTACCGCATGCATTGAATATACGTGCGTGGCAGTGTCAGTTTGCCCTGCAGACGAATTGACTGTTCGAAACACCGGACCGACTGCGGCATGCGGAATTTCGCGATCCAGGCTGCGTCCTCATCAGAAGTGTCAGGCGGGATGGGGTTCGGAGCAACGCGCCAGCCGTCGCCGGCGCTAACGCTGTCGAGCTGCCGCTGCCGCTCGTGTTGGGACAAGAAGTCGACCAGGGCTTGGCCATCTTCCGGAACAAAGGCATCGAGATAGATAATCTGAGCAACGCGCTCGCGAGCTCGGTCGGCGACCCCAGTCGCCACCATGCCACCGTAGCTGTGGCCGATCAGCACAGCATTTCGGAGATCTTCGAATTTGAGAACGCCAATGACATCTTGGATGTGAGTTTCCAGGCTATTTTCCGGACTCGCCAAATGTGCTCGCTCGCCCAGTCCCGTGTAGCTCGGTGCATAGAATTCGTGTCCGGCCGCCGCCATCAGCGGCCGCATCCTTTTCCACGCCCACGCCGCAGACCAAGCACCATGAGCAAGAACGATGGTCGCCAAATAGGCCCCCTCACATGTTCGCAGAAGATGCCCCTAATTGAAGGATGGATGAGCACGATTGGCAATCCTTGTTGCCAACGCTCTGTGGAACTGTCTGGGGCGTGACAGGGAATTCTTTTCTCAAACAACGGGAAATTTCAGCGACCGCAGTCGTACCCAACGCCGGATTAGGTTTTCGCTACACGCAGGCGTTTCGCCGGTCGTCCAAGATGCGACCCGGAACTACCGATTTGAAGGCCCACAGCATCTAGTGGGTATCTTTCGGGAAGTGCTCGGCGTGCCAGTCGGCCTCGAGATTGGGATTGATTTTGCCGTCGATCACAAAGACGCCGGGTGAGCCCTTCGCAACCCATGCTTTGACTGGATCGAGGTCAGCGAGCGTGCGCACCGTAGCGCCGCGCGCGCCATAGCCGCGAGCAATTGCCGCAAAGTCCGTCTCGGGAAAACGCACGATATCGGTCGAAAAACCCTGACGGCCGAAATAATGCACCTCCGCCGCATAGGAACTGTCGTTATAAACGAGAATACAGAGGCGCAGCTTGAGCCGAATGGCGGTTTCGAAATCCGATATCGACATCATGAAACCACCGTCGCCGGCGCCGAGCACCGCGAGCTTTCCGGGATTGGCGACGGCAAGCCCGATGACCGACGGCAGACCAAGCCCGACCGACTGGAAGGAATGGCTCAGACACGAGGCGCGCGCATTCGGCACGCGCAAATAGCGTGGCACCCAGCCGCAGAAGTGCCCGGAGTCCGATGCCACGACGCGGTCCGCCGGCAGGAGCGCGTCGATGGCTTTGCTCAATGTGCGCGGATCGATGAATTGCGCATTTGATTCGTCCGGGTGCGGAAAATGATGATTGTCGCCGGCGCGAATCCGCTCGTGCATGACATCGCTGCGGCGGCCCGGATTAGCCGACTTGAAACCTCGGCGATCGAGCTCGACTAGCAAAGCTTCCGCCGCTGCGCGCGCGTCGCCGTGCACGGCGTGTCGGATCGGCATCTGATAGCCGAGCTTCGACGCCTCGATATCGACCTGCGCGACCACCGCGCCAGGCGCGATCAGCTTGCCGCGCTTCGTCGTCCATTGCGTGAAGCTTGCGCCGAAGCCGAGAATGAAATCGCTCTCGGAAATCAATTCGTCGGCCACTGGCGAGGAAAAGCCGCCGCTGATGCCGAGCGACCAAGGATTTGCCGAAAACAGGCCGTGACCGCAGACCGACGTCGCCAAGAGCGCGCCGACGCGATCGGCCAGCGTGAGCAGCGCCGGCTCGGCATCCGAGATCACGGCGCCGCGGCCGCCGAGAATGAGCGGGCGCTGCGAGCGAACCAGCGCTCCGGCGAGATCTTCGACTGCCCGCGGATCGGGATGCAGCCGGCCCGGTGCTGGCGGCAGTTCGAGCGGCGGCAGATTGCTGGCGAGCGTCGCGTTCTGCACGTCGAGCGGCATGCTCAGCACCACGGTCTGGCGATCGCGCAAGGCGCGCGCCACGGCACGCTGGGCGTCCTCGCGCGCGGACGCTGGTGTATGCAGCCGTTCCGAAACCGCGCCGACCGCGCGCACCATCTCGGACTGCTCGATATAGAAATTATTCTTCACCGCGCCGGTCGGCACGTCGCCGGCCAGCACCACGAGCGGCGTCCGACTTTTCGCCGCCTCACCGATCCCGGTCAGCGCATTGGTTAATCCCGGGCCGGAATGAACACTGACTAGCGTCAGTTCGCCGGTCGCCTTGGCATAGGCGTCGGCCATGCTGGCGGCGTTGCATTCGTGGCGCGCGCAAATCAGTTCGACGCCATTCTCGACGAGTGCATGAGACACCTTGAAATTGGCGGTGCCGAGCAGACCAAAACAGCGCCGCGCGCCATAGCCGGCAAGGTCACGTCCGATGACCGAAGCGACCGTTGGATTCCCGCTCATGTGTTCCGCCTTCAACCCGCTTACAGCGCAAAAACCCCAAGCAATACAAGACAATGATGGCACAGGGTGGCCGCAAGCGGAAGCCGAACGCGCGCTTGAGGATAAACCTTCAAACTTAAATGTTTAAACTTGAAACATATCGCGCGCGATGCCATGCTTGGCAACAATACAGAAGGAAGGCGGCATCGCGTGAAGATCGCTTGCCTCGGCGGCGGCCCAGCGGGGCTGTATTTCGCGATCAGCATGAAGCTGCGCGACACCGCGCACGACATCACCGTGTTCGAGCGCAACCGGCCGGACGATACGTTTGGCTGGGGCGTGGTGTTCTCCGACGAGACATTCGACAACATCACCGCCAACGATCCGGTCAGCGCCGCGGCGGTTCGCGCCCATTTCGCCTATTGGGACGACATCGCGGTACATTATCGCGGCCAGCGAATCGTATCGAGCGGCCACGGCTTTTCCGGCATCGCGCGCAAGAAGCTGCTCATGCTGTTGCAAGAGCGCGCCGGCGCGCTCGGCGTGACGCTGAATTTTCAGACCGAAATCGTCAGCGCCGGCGAGCTTGCGCAGAAATACGATCTCGTCGTCGCGGCGGATGGCCTGAATTCCAAGACGCGCGCCGAATTCGCGCACTATTTCCAACCCGCCGTCGACAAGCGCAAGAACAAATTCGTTTGGCTCGGCACCAATCAGAAATTTGACGACGCTTTTACCTTCATCTTCGAAGAAACCGAGCACGGCTGGGTCTGGGCGCACGCCTACCAGTTCGACATCGACACCGCGACATTCATCGTCGAATGCTCCGAAGCGACCTGGGAGAAGTTCGGCTTCGGCGCGATGAGCCAGGAGAAAAACTGCCGCGCCTGCGAGCGCATCTTCGCCCGATATCTCGGCGGCCAACGCCTGTTGTCGAATGCGGCTCATATCCGCGGCTCGGCCTGGCTGAACTTCCCCCGCGTACTCTGCCAGAAGTGGTCACACCGCAACATCGTGCTGATGGGCGATGCTGCCGCCACGGCGCATTTTTCGATCGGCTCGGGAACCAAGCTCGCGATGGAGAGCGCGGTCTCCATGGCGAACTATCTGCACACCGAGCCAACCATGCAGGCGGCCTTTGCGAAATACGAAGATGAACGCCGCACCGAGGTACTGCGCCTGCAATCGGCAGCGCGAAACTCGATGGAGTGGTTCGAGGATGTCGAACGCTACTTTCATCTCGATCCGGTGCAGTTCAACTACTCGCTGCTGACGCGTTCGCAACGCATCAGTCACGAAAACTTGCGGCTGCGTGACAGGAGTTGGCTCGAAGCGGCGGAAGCCTGGTTTCAGCGGCTTGCTGGGGCCGACGACAACAAGGTGCGGCGGCCGATGTTTGCGCCATTCAAACTCCGCGATATGCGACTGAAGAATCGCATCGTCGTGTCGCCGATGGCGCAATACAAGGCGGTCGACGGCTGTCCAACGGACTGGCATCTCGTTCACTACGGCGAACGCGCCAAAGGCGGCGCCGGCCTCGTCTGCATCGAGATGACATGCGTCAGCCCGGAGGGCCGTATCACGCCGGGCTGCACCGGCATGTATGCACCAGCGCACGAAGCGGCGTGGAAGCGCATTGTCGATTTTGTACACCGCGAAACCGACGCAAAAATCTGCTGCCAACTCGGCCATTCCGGCGCCAAAGGCTCGACGCAGCTCGGCTGGGAGGAAATGGACGCGCCGCTCAAAGACGGCAATTGGCCGGTCATGTCCGCGTCCGCGACATCATGGTCGCAGCGCAACCAGCGCGCCCACACGATGGAGCGCGGCGACATGGATCGCGTTCAGGGCCAGTTTGTTGCCGCCGCAAAAATGGCGCAACGCGCCGATTTCGACATGCTCGAAATCCATTGCGCGCACGGCTATCTGCTGTCCTCTTTTATTACGCCGCTGACCAACAGGCGCACCGACCAATACGGCGGTTCACTGGAAAACCGTATGCGCTACCCGCTGGAAATTTTTCATGCGGTGCGCGCGGTGTGGCCGGCGGAAAAGCCGATCTCGGTGCGTATTTCCGCCACCGACTGGGTCGGGCCCGGCGGCATCGAGCCACAAGACGCGGTTTCCATCAGCCGCATGCTGCAACAAGCCGGGGTCGATATCTGCGACGTGTCCGCGGGCCAGACCTCGATCGATGCGCATCCGGTCTATGGCCGCATGTTCCAGACGCCGTTTTCCGACCGCATCCGTAACGAAACCGGCATGGCGACGATGGCGGTGGGCAACATTTTCGAGCCCGATCACGTCAACTCGATTCTGATGGCCGGTCGCGCCGATCTGGTCTGCCTCGCGCGCCCGCACCTCGCCGATCCGTACTGGACCCTGCATGCGGCAGCGAAGCTTGGCGACCGCGGCGAGACCTGGCCGCTGCCTTATCTCGCCGGCCGCGACCAGCTCTACCGGCTGTCCGGCGCGGCCGACACCGCCACGAACAGGGTGTGAGATGGCAGTCGAGGGCAAACATGCTTTGGTGACCGGCGGTGGCAGTGGCATCGGCGCGGCGATTGCACGGGCTCTGGCGCAAGCGGGCGCTCACGTCACGATCTGCGGGCGGCGCAAGGAGCCGCTCGAAGAGACCGCCGCTGGCAGCGCCGGGATTTTCGCGATGACGGCCGATGTAACCGACGAAGACGCCATGACGCGGCTTTACCGGGAGGCGCAGGATGCGCGCGGCCCGCTGGCCATCGTCGTCGCCAATGCGGGAGGCGCGGAAAGCGCGCCGGCCGAGAAGATTTCCGCCGGACTCTGGCACAAGACGCTCAATGTTAATCTCACCGGGGCGTTCTTTACGGCCAAGGCGGCGCTTGCCGACATGCGCAAGCTCGGCTGGGGCCGTATCGTCTTCGTCGCTTCGACGGCAGGCCTACGGGCAGCGCCCTATATCGCGCCCTATGTCGCGGCCAAGCACGGCGTCATCGGGCTGATGCGGACGCTAGCACTCGAGACGGCCAAGGACGGCATCACCGTAAACGCCGTGTGCCCGAGTTACACCGAAACGCCGATGCTCGAACAGGCGGTGAGCCGCATTGTTGCGACAACGAAGCGAAGCGAGGCCGAAGCGCGCAAGATCCTTTCGGCCAAGAATCCGCAAGGGCGTTTCATCACGCCGCAAGAGGTCGCCGACGCGGTGCTATGGCTATGCGCCGACACGAGCGGCAGCATCACCGGCCAGGCGATCTCCATTTCGGGAGGCGAGACATGGTGAGCGCACCCTTGACCGCCCGGCGCCGCGAAGCCGACAGCAAGGCGCGCTTGCGGCTCTGGATCAGGCTTCTGCGCGCAAGCCGGCTGATCGAGGGCGTGGCGCGCGAGCGTTTGAAGTCGCGATTTAACGCCACGCTGCCGCGCTTCGACGTGATGGCTGCGCTCCATCGCAAACCGGACGGCATGCTGATGAGCGAGATTTCGCGTTTTCTCATGGTTTCGAACGGCAATGTCACAGGCATTGTCGACCGGCTCGTATCCGACGGTTTTGTTGTCCGCTCGCAACGCAATGGCGACCGCCGTACCTGCTTCGTCAGTCTCACGCGCAAGGGCCGCGCCCTTTTTGCCGATATGGCGGGCGCCCATGAAAGTTGGGTCGACGAACTCCTCGGCGGCATCTCGGTGCGCGACGCCGAACAATTGTCAGCCAAGCTGAAGTCGTTTCGGAGCGATTGGGAGGGCTCGGCATGAGCGCAATGGCCGCCTTGAAACCTGCGCATTTTCTCTGGCGCATGGATGGTACCGTTGCCGTCATCCAGCTTAATCGGCCGGATCGCAAAAATCCGCTCACTTTCGAGTCCTATGCCGAGCTGCACGACACCTTCCGTGCCCTGCCCTATGCCGGCGACGTCAACGCCGTGGCGGTTTTGCCCAATGGTGGAAATTTCTGCTCCGGCGGCGACGTTCACGAGATCATCGGGGCGCTGGTCGCCATGGAGATGAAGGAACTGCTCGCCTTCACGCGCATGACCGGCGACCTGGTCAAGGCCATGCTCCATTGCGGCAAACCGATCGTTGCCGCGGTCGACGGCGTGGCCGTCGGCGCCGGCGCGATCCTCGCCATGGCTTCCGACATACGTATCGCAACGCCGCAGGCGCAAACCGCGTTTCTGTTCAACCGGGTCGGCCTTGCCGGCTGCGATATGGGCGCCTGTGCGATCCTACCCCGGATCATCGGCCAGGGCCGCGCGGCCGAGCTTCTCTATACCGGCCGCGCGATGACGGCGCAGGAAGGTGAAGCCTGGGGCTTTTTTAATAGACTGATCGCCGCCGAGGCGCTGGAAAGCGAAGCGCTCGCGCTCGCTCGCCGCATCGCGTCCGGCCCGACTTTCGCCAACGGCATCACGAAGACCCAGCTCGCTCAAGAATGGGCGATGAGCCTCGATCAGGCGATCGAGGCCGAAGCTCAGGCGCAAGCCTTGTGCATGCAGACCAAAGACTTCGAACGCGCCTATCGCGCCTTCATCGCCAAGCAGAAGCCGGTATTCGAGGGCGATTGATGTCGGACAGGAGCTTCCTTGGTTGGCCATTCTTTACCGATCGCCATCGCGCGCTGGCGGACGCGATCGAGCGCTGGAGCGAAGCCAATCTGCCGGCCGCGCATGGCGACGTCGATGCAGCCTGCCGCGAACTCGTGCAAAAGCTCGGCCGCGATGGTTTCCTCGCCCACACTGCGCCCGATCCCGATGCGCCGGCCCCACTCGATGTGCGAACGCTCTGCCTCATGCGCGAAACCCTTGCGCGCCACGACGGGCTTGCCGACTTCACCTTCGCTATGCAGGGCCTGGGCGCCGGCCCGATCAGTCTGTTCGGCAGCAAGGAGCAGCGGCATTGGCTCAAGCGCACGCGCTGCGGCGAAGCGATTGCCGCCTTCGCTTTGACCGAAGAAAAATCCGGCTCGGATGTCGCCAATAGCGCGATGACCGCCCGCCGTGATGGCGACGCTTTTATCCTCGACGGCGAGAAAACCTGGATCTCAAACGGCGGCATTGCCGACATTTATGTGGTGTTCGCGCGAACCGGGGAAGCTCCGGGCGCAAAGGGCCTCTCAGCCTTTCTTGTGCCCGGTGCCACGGCCGGCCTGTCCGTCGCCGAGCGCATCGACGTGATTGCGCCGCATCCGTTGGCGCGGCTTAAATTCGAGCGCGCGCGTCTCCCCGTCTCCGCTCTGATCGGCGCCCGCGGCGAAGGCTTCAAGATTGCGATGGCGACACTCGACATTTTCCGCGCCACAGTCGGTGCCGCCGCGCTTGGTCTGGCGCGCCGCGCACTCGACGAAGCGACAGAACGAGCGCGCAAGCGCGAAGTATTCGGCGGCCCGCTGGCCGATCTGCAGCTGGTGCAGGGGTATATCGCCGATATGGCGGTCGACATCGACGCTGCGGCGCTTCTGGTTTATCGCGCCGCCTGGGCCAAGGACAACGGCGCCGCGCGCGTCACGCGCGAGGCCTCGATGGCCAAGCTGTTCGCCACTGACCGCGCGCAAGACGTCATCGATAAGGCGGTGCAGCTTCATGGCGGCGACGGCGTTCGCCGCGGCCATATCGTCGAGCGGCTATACCGGGAAATCAGGGCACTGCGGATTTATGAGGGCGCGTCCGAAGTCCAAAAGGTCGTCATCGCGCGACAAGTGCTCTCGGGAGCATGATCAATGAAATCACTTGGTCCCACAGCGCACACTGACACGTTCGCCCGCGACAACCTCCCACCTTCGCAGCAATGGCCGCAAATTTCGCTCGATGGCTTTGCCTATCCCGAGTACCTGAACGCCGCCGTCGAGTTGACCGATCGCATGGTGGCGCGCGGGTTCGGCGACCACGTCGCGCTGATCGGCAATGGCCGGCGCCGCACCTACAAGGAACTATCCGATTGGACCAACCGTCTCGCCCACGCCCTGGTCGAGGACTTCGGGATCAAGCCTGGCAATCGCATTCTGATCCGCGCGGCGAATAATCCGGCAATGGTCGCGTGCTGGCTGGCGGCGACTAAAGCCGGCGCAGTGGCCGTCAACACGATGCCGCTGCTGCGCGCCGGCGAACTCGGCAAGATCGTCGACAAAGCTGAGGTCGCGCTGGCCATGTGCGATACCCGGCTGATGGACGAGCTCGTCACTTGCGCCAAGACCAGCAAATACCTCAAGCAAGTGATCGGCTTCGACGGTACCGCCAATCACGATGCCGAGCTTGACCGCATTGCGCTCAGCAAAGCCGTGACCTTCGACGCCGTGCAGACCGGCCGCGACGATGTCGCGCTGCTCGGCTTTACGTCGGGCACCACCGGCGAGCCCAAGGCGACCATGCATTTCCATCGCGATCTTCTGATCATCGCCGACGGCTACGCGAAGGAGATTCTCGGGGTGACCCCGGACGACGTATTCGTCGGCTCTCCGCCATTGGCATTTACCTTCGGTCTCGGCGGATTGGCAGTGTTTCCGCTGCGTTTCGGCGCCACCGCAACGCTTCTGGAAAATGCCTCACCCGCCAACATGATCGAGATCATCGAGACTTATAAGGCGACGATATCGTTCACCGCACCTACGGCGTACCGCGCGATGCTGGCGGCAATGGATCAGGGCGCCAATCTTTCATCGCTGCGCGCGGCCGTGTCGGCCGGCGAGACTTTGCCGGCGCCGGTATTCAAGGAGTGGGTCGCCAAAACGGGCAAGCCCATACTCGACGGCATCGGCTCAACCGAAATGCTGCACATTTTCATTTCCAACCGCTTCGGCGACGCAGCGCCGGCGTCGACCGGCAAGCCAGTCATCGGCTATGAGGCCAAGATCGTCGATGATGACATGAAAGAAAAACCGCACGGCGAAGTCGGCAAGCTCGCGGTTCGCGGCCCGACCGGCTGCCGTTATCTCGCCGACAAGCGGCAAAGCAACTATGTGCGCGACGGCTGGAACCTCACCGGTGACGCCTTCTCGGAGGACGAGAACGGCTACTTCCACTTCGCCGCCCGCAGCGACGACATGATCATCTCGGCTGGCTACAACATCGCCGGGCCCGAAGTCGAAGCAGCGCTGTTATCGCACCCGGACGTCAAGGAATGTGCGGTCATCGGCGCGGCGGATGAGGGTCGCGGCCAGATCGTCGAGGCGCATGTCGTGCTCAATGACGGCGTTCTGGCAGGGGTCGACACCGTCAAACGCTTGCAGGATCACGTCAAGGCGACGATTGCACCCTTCAAATATCCGCGCTCCGTTAAATTCGTCGATGCTCTGCCGAAGACGCAGACCGGGAAGATCCAACGCTTCCGCCTGCGGCACAACGCGTCATAACCGGGGTCCGTACAATGACAACGCCGCACGCGCTGCTCGATCCACGAAGCTGGAAGCGGCCGAGAGGTTTCGCCAACGGTATCGCCGCAGAAGGCCGTATGATTTTCCTCGCCGGCCAAGTCGGCTGGAACGCCGAGCAGAAATTCGAAAGCGCGGACTTTGTCGCGCAAGCACGCCAAGCCCTCGCGAACATCGTGGCTCTCGTGCGTGAGGGCGGCGGCACCGCAGATCACATCACCCGGCTGACCTGGTTCGTCACTGACAAGAAGGAATACCTGTCGCGCTTGAGCGACCTCGGCGCGGCCTATCGCAAAGTGATGGGATCGCATTTTCCCGCCATGACACTGGTGCAAGTGGTGGCTCTGGTGGAGGATGACGCCAAGGTCGAAATCGAGGCCACGGCCGTCGTGCCGCATTGATCATGAACAATAGGCGCGCCGCTTACGACGATGTGGTGGTCACCACGCCCGTGACCGTGCCCTATATGCGCTACTCCATTCGCGGCGCGCACTGGTTCCTCGCCGGCGCTCTGGCTGAGGTTTTGAAACGATCCGGTCTCAGCAAAGACAGGATCGACGGGCTATGCGTGTCGAGCTTCACGCTCATACCGGATACGGCGGTCGGGCTCACGCAGCATCTCGGACTTCACCTTACGGTGGCTCGACCACATTCCGATGGGCGGCGCCTGCGGGATCGTCGCGCTGCGCCGCGCCGCGCGGGCGGTTCAAAGTGGTGACGCGGCGGCGGTCGCCTGTATCGCGGGCGACACCAACCACACCGACTCGTTTCGCCAGAATCTGGGAACCTTCAGTCAGTTCGCCCGCGACGCGAGCTATCCGTACGGCTCGGGCGGACCCAATGCAAGCTTTGCCTTTCTCACCAGCTATTACATGCGAACCTATGGCGCCAAGGCTGAGGATTTCGGCAAGCTCTGCGTGGCCCAGCGCAGTAACGCGCTGAAATTCCCTTACGCGTTGATGAAAAGGCCGCTTACTCTCGATGAATATCTGATGGCGCGACCGATCGCGGATCCCCTGCGCCTCTACGACTGCGTCATGCCCTGCGCCGGCGCGGAAGCGTTTCTGGTGCTGCGCCGCGGCAATGCTGAAAAGCTTGGCCTGCCCTACGCACGCATTCTGGCGACTATCGAGCGGCACAACGCGTATCCCGACGATCCAATTCAGTATCGCGGCGGATGGGCGCTCGATTGCGACGAACTGTATGCGCAAGCCGGAATCGGCCCGACCGACATCGACGTCATTGCGGCTTACGATGACTACCCGGTCATCAACATTATGCAGATCGAAGATCTTGGCTTCTGCAAGAAGGGCGAAGGGCCGGACTTCGTTCGGCGACATAGTTTCACCGCCGACGGGTCATTTCCCTTCAACACGTCGGGCGGACAATTGTCGGTCGGCCAAGCCGGCGCGGCCGGCGGCTTCCTTGGTCTGATCGAACTTATCCGTCAGGTCACCGGGCAACCGCTCGGCGCCGCCGTGGCCAAGGCGCGGCTTGGTCTAGCGAGCGGCTTCGGTATGATCAATTACGATCGCGGGCTGTGCAGCGGCGCCGCCATCCTTGCAGCGGGGCAATAATACGATGACGCGTCCACTGGTGCGACCGCCGCGCAAGAACCCGATCCTGCGCACACGTGTGCCGACGCTGCCCCCCGGTCTCCGCAGCCGTGTTGCGCTCGGTCTCACGGCAGCTGCGGCACGCGGCCGCTTAGAACTGCAAGTCTGCCGCGATTGCGGGACGGTGCAGTATCCGCCGCGAGAAGCCTGCCGCGTTTGTCTCTCGCAACGGCTCGATTGGCGGGCGCAGGACGGCGCGGGTGAACTGGTCTCGGAAACGACGCTCCATCACAGCAACGAACTGTTCTATCGCGAACGCATGCCGTGGCGGCTCGGCTTGATCAAGCTTGATTGCGGTCCAGTCGTCGTCGCGCACCTACACGGCGATTGTGAGCGCGCGCCGTCACGCGTGCGCGTGCGCGCCCATATCGATCGTGCGGGCCAAGCGGCGCTGGTGGCAATTCCGCAGAAGGATACCCCGAACATGGCTGACGATCGCCAGCTCCGCGAAATGACCTGCGATCCGAAATTCCGCAAGGTCTTGATCACGGACGCCAAAACGGCGCTAGGGCAAGCTTTGGTCGAAGCCGTCGTCGCAGCCGGCGCCGATCTCGTTTGGGCAGGATATGCCGAGCCCTGGAAAAAGCCGCCTGGCTTCGAGCGCCTGTCGACGCTGCCGCCAGTTTCGCTGGTACCACTCGACTTGACCGATTCACGCGCCGTCAAAGATCTGGCCGGCGAGATCGGCGGCCGCGTCGACATTCTCATCAACACCGCCGACCACCATCGCAATTTCGGCATCTCGGCGCGCGACGGCATCGAGGTGGCGCGCGCCGAGATGGAAGCGAATTATTTCGGCCTGCTGCGGCTCGCTCAGGAATTCGCTCCGGCGATGCGCGCGCGCGGTGCGGACGGCCAGTCGAGCGCCGTCGCTTGGGTCAACTTGCTGTCCGTCTTCGCACTTTCGAATTTCCCGCCGCATGGCACCTATTCAGCTTCGAAAGCCGCCGCCCTTTCGCTGGCGCAATGCCTGCGCGCCGAATTCTCAACGGCGGGCGTCCGCGTCATCAACGTGTTTCCGGGCCCGATCGACGACGAATGGAATCAGGCGCTGCCGCCGCCCAAAATTGCGCCTGCCCGGCTTGCCGCCGACATTGTCGGAGCGCTGCGCGGCGGGGCTGAAGACGTCTTCCCTGGCGACATTGCGCAAGATTGGCTGGCGCGCTGGCGCGACAACCCGAAGGCGCTGGAACGCGAACTTGCGGTTATGCCCAGATGAGTGAACCCGTGCTCTTGCAATTGGTTGCCGACCTCGCCGCCGGGCGCATCCACGTTATCGATCTGACGCAGACTCTGTCGCCCGATTTCCCGCAGATCGTGCTGCCCCCCGAGATGGGACAGGCTTGGCCGTTTCGCATCGAAGAAGCGTCCCGCTATGACGCGCGCGGTCCCGGCTGGTATTGGAATAACTTCTCCTGCAGCGAGCATACCGGCACGCATTTCGATGCGCCCATCCATTGGATTTCGGGCCGGCATCTGCCCGACAACAGCACCGATACAATTCCCGCGACGCGTTTCATCGCGCCGGCCTGCGTGCTTGATTGTTCGCGCGAAGCGGCGGCCGATGCCGACTTCCTCCTGACCGTCGACTTCCTGCGCAACTGGGAACGCCGTCACGGCCGCATCCCAGCAGGATCATGGGTTCTGATGCGGACCGATTGGTCAAAACGTCTCGACCCCGTCGCCTATCAGAATCTCAACGAGACCGGCCAGCACACGCCAGGACCCGATGCCGACGCCGTAAAATTTCTCATCGATGAACGGCAGGTCTTGGGATTTGGATCGGAAGCGATCGGGACCGATGCCGGTCAGGCCTTTCACCTCAAGCCCCCCTATCCTTGCCACTACTACATGCATGGCTCAGGGCGGTTCGGTCTGCAGTGCCTGACCAATCTCGATCTTTTGCCGCCCACCGGCGCGGTCGTCATCGCGGCCCCGCTCAAAATCAAAGAAGGCAGCGGCAGCCCGTTGCGGGTTCTCGCACTGGTGCCGTCACCGGTAAGCGCGCCGGCGCGCGGTTTCCATAAGAGCGCCAAGATGAAGGGCCGTATTCGGAAAAAGCGCCGATGAGCGTCGCCGACATCCTTGCCGCATTTCCTGCCGGCGAGCGGATGCTTCCCGTCATGCTGCAACGGCAGGCGCACCGGTATGGCGAGCGCCGCCTGTTCACGGCGGGTGACGTGAGTTGGAGTTTCGCGGATGGGCCCGCGATCGCCGCACAATGTGCTGGTACGCTTGCGGCAGGGGGCATTAAACCCGGCGATCGCGTGGCGCTGATGTGCTCCAATCGCGCCGAATTCCTCGAAATCTTTCTCGGTTGCGCCTGGCTCGGCGCCATCACCGTCATGATCAATATCGCCTCGCGTGGACCGCAGCTGCGACACATCCTGAGCAACTCCGGCGCCCGCCTTTTGGTGATGGAAGCGGAATTGCTCAGTGCACTCGACCATGTCGAAATGAAGGACTTGGCGCTGGAGCGCATTTGGCTAATTGGCGGCGAAGCTTCGACACCCTTCGGTCGGGTCACCATCAGCAGCATGCCGCCGCGTGGCGAAGCCACTAGTTCGGGCGCCAACGATCCTGCCCAATTGCTCGCGATCCTTTACACGTCGGGAACGACCGGACCGTCGAAGGGCGTATGCTGCCCACACGCGCAATATTTCTGGTGGGGCATCAATGGCATTCGCAATCTGGAGATCCGCGAAGGTGACGTCCTATGCACAACGCTACCGCTATTTCACTCCAACGCGCTCGGCACGCTTTACCAAGCCCTGTTGTCAGGCTCGACGCTCGTAGCCGAACCGCGCTTTTCCGCGTCCCGGTTCTGGCAGAGCCTCGTAGACCATCGTGCAACGGCGGCCTACGTGCTTGGCGCCATGGTGCCTATCCTGATGTCGAGGCAACCATCTCCGCAGGAGCGAAATCACTGCATTCGATGCGGACTCGGACCCGGTGTGCCGGCCAATCTCCACATCGCGTTCGAGCAACGCACCGGTATTCGGCTGATCGACGGCTATGGTTCGACCGAGACCAATTTCGTCATCGGCAGCACCACCGCGGAGCAGCGACCCGGAAGCATGGGTAAGGTATGCGATGGCTATCATGCGCGCGTCCTCGACCAGAGTGGCAACGAAGCCAAAGCGGGTGAGGCGGGGGAGCTCATTTTGCGATCTGACGATCAACTCGCATTCGCCACTGGCTATTTTGCTATGCCAGATAAGAGCGCCGAAGCATTCCGCGACGGCTGGTTTCACACCGGCGATCGAGTCGTGCGCGAGGCCGACAATTCTTTTCGGTTTATAGACCGTTTGAAAGACGCAATCCGACGGCGTGGCGAGAATATCTCCTCTTTCGAAGTCGAGCAGGTGCTTCTGAGTCACCCCGACATAGCATCCGCGGCGGCTTTTGCCGTACCTTCCGAACTTGCTGAAGAGGAAGTCATGGCTGCCGTCGTGCGGCGGCCGGGAAGTACGATCACCGAAAGCGCATTGAGCGAATTCTGCCGGCCGCGTCTTGCCCGTTTTGCCATACCGCGTTTCATCGAGTTCGTGGACGCGCTGCCCACGACGGAAAATGGCAAAGTGCAAAAATATAAACTCCGCGATCGCGGCATCACGTTCGGCACTTGGGATCGTGAGGCGGCGGCGCGTGACAAGACGTGAGTGGGAAATGGCGTCGCAGCCCGCACCGGGCTGGCGTGACGGGATGGAAATTGCGGCTATAATCGCGTTTTGCTGGCGGTGGGTATGAGGAGCACACCATGACGTTCGTGTTGAAGCGAAGAGAGTTCCTGCAACTAATCATGGGAACGGCCACGAGCATTGGCGCATTTGCACCATTTGCTCGTGCGGCAGGTGCCACCAATGACGCCGCGACCATCGGATGGCCGAACGACGTGCCCACTTGGGATCCCAATCAACGCTTCACGCCGGATGCCCAACCGATCTTCAAGGCCGTGTACGACCAGCCTCTCGATCAGGACCCGCGCCTCAAACTGATCCCGCATCTGATCAAAACCTGGAATCTGGCTCCGGACGCCTTGAGCATGGCGATCGAGCTGCGCGACGATGTGGCGTTCCACAACGGCGACAAGATGACGACCGAGGATTTCCGCTACACGTTCCTCGAGCGCAACAAATCCGGCCTCAAGCTCGACATCGCCAATTCCATGAGAAAGGTGGACGACATCGTCATCAACTCGCCGACCAAGGCGACGATGAAGTTCAGCTCGCCGGCGCCGACCATGCCGCAATGGATGGCATTCCTCGGCAGCTACATCGTTCCTAGGAACTACATTGAGAGCAAAGGCCTAGACAACTTCCTGAAAAACCCCGTTGGCACCGGACCCTACAAGCTCGCTGAATACGAGCTGAACTCGCGCATCGTGCTCGAGCGCAATGACAACTATTGGGGGCCAAAGGCGAAGATCGCACGCGTCACCATCCAGATCGTCAAGGATCCTTCGGCGCGGGTGGCGGCGATCCAATCGGGACAGGTCGATTGCACTATCAATGTCCCGGTTCGCGAAGTGCAGCGCTTCCAGGAGGACGGCGGCTTTGTCGCCGAGATCGATCCGATCACCCGGGTGATCCTGATCAATGTGCGCAACGATCTAGTGTTCGCGGATAAGAACGTGCGCCTCGCCGCGCATCACGCCATCAACAAGGCGGCTTTGTCGAAGGCATTTTATGGCGGCGCCGCGGTGCCGCTCTCCGTGCTGGCGACGCCGGGGACGCCCGGCTATCTCAGCGACTATACCTTCAAATACGATCCCGAGCTCGCCAAGCAGCTTTTGGCAAAGTCCGGATTCTCGCCCGACAAACCGGTGAAGATCGGCTTCGCCACCACCAACGGGCAATTCCCCAGCGACTACGATATCGCGCGGGCCATCGCGCAGATGTGGAAGCAGGTCGGCATCGATGCCGACGTGCAGGTCATCGAATACGCCAAATATTTCGAGCTCAATCGCGGCAACAAGTTGCCCGAGGCGACGCTCTATAGCTGGGACAATGCGACCGGCGATCCGGAGATTTTCAGCGGCTACCAGCTCAACCCGAAAATGCCGTTCTCGCCCTGGAAGGACGAGGATATCGGCAACCGGGTACTCGCGCTGTTTAATGTCGCCGACTATGACAAGAGGATTTCCGGCTACCGCGATCTGGAACGCTACGCCGTCGAAAACGGAGCGACCATGCCCTTGCTGCAAAGCGTCGTGACGGTCGTGCGCAAGAAGAAGCTGGCCTATACAAAATACGGCAATGGCTGGCTGTTGCCGCAGACCCTGCAGTGGAGCTGATGCTTCGGCTGCGTGCGCGATAGGCGCAGCCATATGATCGCAACCGTCATCAAACTGATCGCGCGCCGTCTCGTGGCGGCGATCCCGATCCTGCTCATCGTCTCGGCGCTATTGTTCTGTGTGCTGTGGGCGCTTCCGGTCGATCCGGCGGCGATGTCGCTGCCGCCGAACGCGACGATTGCCGAAATCGAAGCCAAGCGCCGTGAGATGGGTCTCGATCGGCCGCTGCCGGAGCAATATGCGATCTGGCTCCGCGGCGCGTTCCATGGCGAATTCGGCCAGTCAATCCAATTTCACCGGCAAGCTGGGTCGCTGGTCGCGGCGACCTTGCCCGCGACAATCCAGCTCGCTCTCGCCGCCATGGTCATCGCCGGCATCCTGGGATTTGGCGGCGGTCTCATCTTATTTCGCGTGCGCGGCACGATTTTGGAGCCCGTAGCCGATCTATTCTCAATCGTTCTGCTGTCGATTCCGGAGTTCCTGTGGGGCCTCATCCTGCTGTTCGTGTTCGGGGTCGCGCTTCGCACGCTACCGTTCACCGGCGAAGTCGCACCGGGGTTGCCCGTGCCGCATATAACCGGATTTCTTTTGCTCGATTCGCTCCTGATCGGACGCTTCGACGTGTTTCTGAGCGCGTGCCGGCACCTCGTCCTGCCCGCCGTCGCGCTCGGATTGGCATTCTCGCCGACCATCATGCGGGTTTTGCGCTCGAGCCTGTTCGACGTTTATCACGAAGACTACATCCAGCAGGCCCGGCTGCGCGGCCTTTCCGAGCGCCGTATCTTACTCGGTCACGCGCTTAAGAATGCGTCACTGCCGACGCTGACGCTGACCGGCGTACAATTCGGAATTCTTTTCAGCGGCACACTTCTGGTCGAGGTGATCTATTCCTATCCCGGCATGGGCAATTTGATGGTCGACGCGGTGCGCAACGCCGACCTGCCGCTGATCCAGACCATCGGCCTCACCTATTGCATCGTGGTGCTGTTGATCAATACCGCGGTCGATAGTCTCTATGTGGTGCTCAACCCGAAACTGCGGGTGCGCTGATGCCCGGTCCCCTCGCCCGTTCGCTGCGCTCGCCCAGGATCCTGATCGCGCTCGGCATGATCCTTTGCATCGCCGGCTGCGCGATCTTTGCCGGCTTGCTCGCCCCGCACGATCCCGACGAGCAGAATCTGCTCTCGATCCTGACGCCGCCGGCATGGGCAGCGGGCGGCGATCCCAGCTACCCGCTGGGAACGGACAGCCTGGGCCGCGACGTGCTGTCGCGGCTCATTTACGGCGCCCGCACGGCAATGCTGGTGGCGTTCTTTGCCTCGCTTGGCGCCATGATCATCGGATCGATCCTAGCCCACATCTCCGGCTATTTCGGCGGCGCCGTGGATTGGATCATCGGACGCATGGTCGACGTGTGGATGTCGTTTCCGCCGGTGATCCTCTCGCTCATCCTGATGGTCGGTCTCGGCGTCGGCCTCGGCAAGGTCATTCTCGCGATCGTTCTCGTCGATTGGACGCGGTTTTGCCGCGTGTTGCGCAGTGAAGTGCTGGTCGTGACCCGTAACGACTACGTCGCCGCGGCGCGGCTGTTGGGCTTTACCCATTGGCAAACGATCATGCGCGAGGTGCTGCCGGCGACGCTGCCACTCGTGATCACGCTCGTCAGCCTGGAGATGGCGATCGCGGTCGTAGTCGAAGCGATCCTATCTTTTGTCGGGCTCGGTGTTGGCGCCAACCAACCGGCTTGGGGCCAGATGATCGCCGATGCGCGCCAATACGTCTATCAATCGCCGTCGAACTTGTTGCTGCCGATCGTGGCGATCTTTCTAACGGTGACTGCGTTCAACTTGCTCGGCGACGGGCTCCGCCGTACGCTTGACGCGCGGCTCGCGGAAACGGAGCGTTAGATCGTGCCCGCTTTGCAGGCCAAGGACCTTGTGGTCGGTGCGCGCATTGACGGCGCTGTCGTTCCCGCGATTCGCGCGCTGTCATTCGATCTTGAGCCCGGAAAAATTCTCGGCCTCGTCGGCGAATCCGGCGCTGGGAAGTCCATGGTCGGACGCGCCATCGCCCAGCTACTGCCGCCAGGTTTTGCGATCACGGCAGGGACGCTGGCGTTTGAGGGCGAGGACCTTTTGCGAATGCCGGCGGCGCAACGGCGCGCCCTTTTGGGGCGAGCGATCGCGTTCATCCCGCAGGCGCCGCTGACCGCGCTTAATCCCGCGCTGACGGTCGGCGCACAATTCGACGAGCACATTGCGCGTTTCGACGACGCCGGTAGCAGCGATCGTCGCCGGCGCGCGCTCGCCATGCTGGACGCCGCGCGGCTGCCGCAGGCGGGCGAATTACTGCGGCGATATCCGCATCAATTGTCGGGCGGCATGTGTCAGCGCGTGCTAATTGCCATGGCGTTTGCCAGCAATCCGCGCCTGGTCATTGCCGATGAGCCGACGACGGCGCTCGACGTCACCATTCATGCGCCTATCATCCGACTGATCGCCGACATGCAGCGCCAGCACGGCACCGCCGTCATCTTCATTACTCACGACCTGCGGCTGGCGGCGCAAATCTGTGATGAAGTGATTGTTATGTACGCCGGACGCGCCATCGAAAGCGGGCCGGCGCGAGCCGTTCTATCCAACCCCGCACACCCCTATACGCGTTGCCTCCTGCTTGCCAATCCGTCGATGCGCGCCGATCGGCGCGCGCTCCACGTCATGCCGGAGCAGATGCCGAGTTTGCGGCAACTTGCCGGCATGTTCGGTTGCCATTTTGCGCCGCGCTGCCCACTGGTTGCCGAGGATTGCCGGTGCAGCGAGCCGCCGCACCTTGCGATTTCCGCCGGGCGTCGTGTCGCCTGCCTCCACGCAGCGGCAACGCCGAGCATCGCCGCAATGGAGCGCCAGGCGGCCGTAGCCCAGACGCCCGAGCGTTGCGTGCTGGAGGCGGAAGGGCTGCAAAAGCACTATGCCGTCAGCGGCGGGTTGTTGGGCGCGGTGCGCACCGTTACCGCGGTCAAGGATGCGTTTTTTCGTATTGCCGAAAATGAGTTTGTCGCCTTAGTGGGCGAGAGTGGCAGCGGCAAGAGCACGATTGCAAAGCTTCTGGTCGGCTTGGAACAACCGTCTGCCGGACGCATCCTGCTCGACGGCGAGGATCTGACTTTAGCCTCGAGGCGAAGCCATGAGCTCCGCGCCGAACGCTTGCAGATGGTGTTTCAGGATCCGTATTCGGCGCTCAATCCACGGCGGCGCGTCGCGAGCATCGTTACTCAGGCAATGGAAGCCGGCAGCCGCCACGCGAGGTGGGACGAACGTCTGGTACGAACCAAGGAATTGCTCGCGGAGGTCGGTCTATCGGCCGATGTCGCTTCGCGACTACCCGGACAGTTGTCGGGCGGCCAGCGTCAGCGCATCAATATCGCGCGCGCGCTCTGCAACATTCCCAAGATTCTGATTGCCGATGAGATCGTTTCTGGCCTCGATGTCTCTATCCAGGCGCAGCTGCTCAATCTCTTGACGCGGCTGCGCGCCGAACTCGGCTTCGCCATGCTCTTTATCTCTCACGATCTCTCGGTCGTTCGCCATCTCTGCAGCCGCGTGCTGGTGATGTATCGCGGCGAGATCGTCGAGCAGGGATCGATCGAGGCCGTCTTTGCCGATCCACAGCATCCACACACACGCGCGCTCATCTCCTCGGTCCCACCCGACGAGGCTGAAGCGCCCTGGCCGGCGCTCGCGTCCGTTCCATCATCTTGACTGAATTTCAGGCCGCCGTAGCGGGAGCTTCTTTGCTGCGCCACAGCGCCAGCAGTTCGGCCTCGCAGGCTTTGGCGCTTTCGACGTTATGCTGCTTGATGTGGCCGAAGCCGCGAATTTTCGCCGGCACCGATGCTATCTCGACGGCGAGCGCGTGGTTTTCCGGATTGAGCGAAGCCGCAAGCTCGCAAAGCGTCGCTTGGTAATTCGCGATCAATTGCCGCTCCATGCGGCGTTCCTTGGTATGACCGAAAACATCGAATACGGTACCGCGCAACCGCCGCAGCGGCGCCAAAATTCTAAACACATTGATGATCCACGGGCCGAACGCGTGCTTGCGCGGCTCGCCACTCGTTGGATCGCGCGAGGCAAGGAGCGGCGGCGCCAAGTGATATTCCAGGGTGTATGCGCCATCGAATTGCTGCTGCAGCTTTTTGCGGAATGTGTCGTCGGTATAGAGACGCGCCACCTCGTACTCGTCCTTGTAGGCCATCAGCGTGAACAGGTTTCGCGCCACGGTTTCGGCAAGGCCCGAGTAACCGCGCGTGCGCGTCAATTCGGCCTCTTTGATCGCGGTGACCGCGTTGCGATAGCGTCGCGCATAGGCTGCACTCTGATACTTGGTGAGAAACTCGGCGCGATGCTGGACCAGCGCGTCAAGACCCTGCGGTTCGGCAGCCGCGTCGTCACCGAGCGCATTGCGCACAAGCCCCTCGACCTGCGCGCGATTGGCGGCGGTACGGCGGCCCCAGATAAAGCTTTGCTTATTGCTTTCGACCGCGACGCCGTTGAGCTCGATCGCGCGCTCAAGCGCGGCGAGGCTCAGAGGCACGAGGCCCTTTTGAAAGGCATAGCCGAGCATGAACAGATTAGCGGCGATGGAATCGCCCATGAGCGCCGACGCAAGGCCGGTGCCGTCGACGATATCGGCCCCGCCCTCCCCGGCGGCGGCCTTTATTGCCTGCAGCATTGCGGCAACCTCGAAATCGACATCCGGGTTGAAAATGAAGGCCGGAGTCGGCTGTAAGTGGCTGTTGACCACGGCTCTGGTGACGCCGTTTTGCATACGCGCGAGCGCGGCCGGCGTCGCCGCCACCACCAGGTCGCAGGCGAGAACGAGATCGGCGGTGCCAGCGTCAATCCGCACGGCGTGCAGATCGTCAGCTCCCGGTGCCAGGCGGATATGGCTTGTTACCGCGCCGTTCTTCTGGGCAAGCCCGGTGATGTCGAGCACGGTGACGGCTTTGCCTTCGAGATGCGCGGCCATACCGATGAGAGCGCCGAGCGTGACGACGCCGGTGCCGCCGATACCGGTAATGAGAATACTGTAAGGCCAATCGAGGGTTCGGAGTTGCGGCTCGGCCAACGGAGCAAAAGCGTCATCGCCGACACCCAGTCCGGCAAGTTTGCGCACACTGCCGCCGCGCACCGTGACGAAGCTCGGGCAGAAACCCTTTAGGCAGGAGAAATCCTTGTTGCAGCTCGATTGATCGATCCGCCGCTTGCGGCCGAACGGCGTCTCGACGGGCTGCACCGAAATGCAATTTGATTTGTCCGAGCAGTCACCGCAACCCTCGCAGACAGCGTCGTTAATAAAGGCGCGGGCGGGCGGGTCCGGATAAAGTCCACGCTTGCGGCGGCGGCGCTTTTCGGCTGCACACGTCTGATCGTAGACTAGGACAGTGAGGCCGGGAATCTCACGCAGCTCGCGCTGAACCGCGTCGAGATCGTCGCGATGGCGGATTTCGGTTCCTTTTGGGAATCCGGCATTCGCCGGATACTTGTCGGGCTCGTCGCTGACGACGACGATCCGCCGCGCGCCTTCCGCCAGAACCTGTTGCGCGATCTGCGGCACGCTCAGGCCGCCTTCGATCGGCTGGCCGCCGGTCATCGCCACTGCATCGTTGTAGAGAATCTTGTACGTGATGTTGACGCCCGCCGCCGCGGCGGCGCGGATTGCCAGCAAGCCCGAATGCGAGTAGGTGCCGTCGCCCAAATTCTGGAAGACATGATTCTCGGTCGTGAACGGCGCCTGTCCGACCCAGTTCACTCCTTCCCCGCCCATTTGCGTGGTCGTCGCAGTCTCGCGGCCGGGCATGAACAGCGCCATGCTGTGGCAGCCGATCCCGGCCATCGCGCGGCTGCCCTCGGGCACGCGCGTCGAGGTATTGTGCGGACACCCCGAACAGAAAAACGGCGCGCGCACGATTTTGGATGCCGGCGCGGCGAGTGGACGCTCGAATGCTTCGAGCTGCGTCAGACGTTGCTCGAATTGCCGCGAGAACGGCTCTTTCAATCCCGCCCGCTTTATCCGCGAGACAAGTGCGCGCGCGACAATGATCGGCGTCAACTCGCCGGTGCTGGGGATAAGCGCTGCACCAGTCTCGTCGAATTTGCCGACCACGCTCGGCCGGCGCGCGGCATCCATATTGTAAAGGAGGCGCATAAGCTGAGCTTCGACGAAGCCGCGCTTCTCCTCGACAACAAGAATATCCTTGAGGCCTTCGACGAAGCGCAACACACCTTCGGCTTCGAGCGGCCAGGTGAGACCGACCTTGTAGACGCGAATGCCGAGCGTTGCCGCGATCTCTTCGCTAATGCCAAGTTCCGACATACCCTGCCGAAGATCAAGATATCCCTTCCCGGTCGCGATGATGCCCAAACGCGGCTGCGGCGAATCGATCACGATGCGGTCGATCGGATTGGCACGCGCAAAGGCGCGAACCGCCATGAGCTTCGGTCCAAACAGCCGTCGCTCCTGCTCGAGGCCATAATCCATCCCCGGCCGCGGCCAGCGAATATGGATGCCGCCCGGCGGCATCTCGAAATCGCGCGGCATGGATATCGTCACTCGCCGCGGATCAGCGTCAACCGACGCCGAGCTGTCGACGGCTTCGCTGGTAGCCTTAAAACCGATCCAGCATCCCGAAAATCGTGACAGCGCAAATCCGAACAGGCCGAAATCGAGATAATCCTGAAGGGTCGCGGGATTGAGGATCGGCATCATGGCCGCCTCGAACACCTGCTCGCACTGATAGGCCGTCGTGGTGGACTGGGCTCCGTGATCGTCGCCGGCGATCGCCAAGACACCGCCCTGCGGCGAGGTCCCGGCCCAATTGCCGTGCCGCAATACGTCGAGCGAACGGTCGAGACCCGGGCCCTTGCCGTACCAGATGCCGAATACCCCATCGACTTTGGCGCCTGGAAACAGGCCAACCTGCTGGCTGCCCCAAACGGCGGTGGCGGCGAGGTCCTCGTTCAACCCGGCCTGGAAGCGAATATCGTTATCGTCGAGCAGTCGTTGCGCATGCCATAGCGCATTGTCATAACCGCCGAGCGGTGAGCCGCGGTATCCGGAAATGAAACCCGCCGTATTGAGACCTGCCGCGCGGTCGCGCTGGCGTTGCATCATCGGTAGGCGCACCAAAGCCTGAATGCCCGACAGATAGATACGTCCGGATTGGAGGGTATATTTGTCCTCCAGGCCCACCTGCGCTAATTCCACGCCTTACCTCCGAGCAGCGGCATCCTCGACGGCCAGGGTGACCGTACCATGCTCAAATTATATTGCATCCGCCTAAGCCACATAGAACAGCCGCCATGACGACATGCCTTTTTCTGACCTTCAGATATCGTACCGAGCCGTCCCCGGGCGAGTTGGCAAAGCTTGAGCGGCATCTGCGCGCCGTGCCGGGGCTGGCCAAGGCCCTGATCCACACCTCGTCGAGCGCGAACGATCCATACGTGAAGGACGATGCGCCGCCATCGATAGTCCTTCAGCTCTATTTCCCGGAAGTAGAGGTGCTCGAAGCCGCGCTGTCCCGAGCCGGCAATCTCGAAGCCCTTACCTCGCACCGCGAATTCTCGGCGCTGAGCGCTGCGGATGTCACCCAACAGGCGATGCTGGTCCGCCGTTTCGCGGTACCGGACCCGGCGCGCAAGAATGCGCCGGGGAAGCCGTACTGCACCTATCTCGTATCCTACGAAGGCGAGGCCGAGGATCTGAATGCCTGGCACGGCCATTATCTTGCGAACCACACCCGCCACATGGCGATGTTCCCCGAAATCCGCGAGCTTGAGGTCTACACACGGCTCGATTGGGTCAGCGCATTGCCGTGGCCACGCGTGTATTTCATGCAACGCAATAAGGTTGCCTTTGACAGCCCCGAAGCGTTGACGCATGCGCTTAATTCGCCGGTCCGCCACGAAATGCGCGCCGACTTTCGCACTTTTCCAAAATTCACCGGCCCCAACAACCACTACGCAATGGCGACCCGCATTGTCGAACCAATACGGTGAAATGAACTCACGCGTTTGGATCCCGCAGCCGCATGATCAGCGTGTCTCGGTGCGAGAGCACGAGCTCACCTCTGGCGTCGATAAGTAAATTGCGACCGCTCACAATTCCTCTGTCGGGTTTTGATTTGGAGCGCCGCTTGCCTGTCCATTCCAGCGTGAGGCTCACCGACTCGCCCGCGTGCACCGGCCGATGGAAGCGCACTTCGTCATACCCGGTCGAAGCAATGACCGTTCGCCGGAACGGCAGCGAATGGATAAGCTTGAGCTTGACTGCCAGCAGATAAGTCCCGGGCGCCGTCAGCCCACCGTGATGCTTGGCGGCGTAGTCCCTATCAATGTGCATCGGCATCGGATCCCACGCCTCCGCGAACGCCATCATTTCCTGTTCGGGAATGACGTAAGGACCGGCCTGGAGCACGGTGCCCACGACGACGTCTTCGAAATACAAATCGTCCATCACACCTGGTTCTATCGGTTTGACGCGGCCCGCTGCAACAAGCTCCAGCTATTGCGCGCTCCCGGCGCTTGGTGCGACAACATCGCACCGACATTTTCACACCGGGGATTGCCTATGGCCGAACCGTCTCGTCCCGCTCGGATTTGGTATCAGAGCTTCGTCCATCCGACCGAGCAAAAGCCATACATTGACCGGCTGCAAGCGTATCTCGACAAAGCCGCCGGCTCCGGCGTGAAATTCGAAGTTCACGGTCTCGATCCGCCTGACCGGCATTTTCATCCGTTGACTGAATTTCGGTGCGCGGCACAGACCATCCGCAACGCGCTGGAAGCCGAACGCGCGGGATACGATGCATTCGTCATCGGCCACTTCCAGGAACCGGGTCTGCTGCAAATACGCGGTGCGGTGGAGATCCCCGTCATCGGCCTCGGCGAAGCTAGCATGCTCGCGGCGTTGAGCATGGGCGGCAGGCTTGGCCTGGTGACTATCGATCCGGTTTTTATCGATTGGCATCAACGCCAGATCGCGGCGCACTGTTTCGATCAGCGCGTCGTTGGCGTGCGTGCGATTCAGATCGACTTGCCCGGATTCATGCGCGCCTTTATCGAAGATGCCAGTTACGCCAAGACCCGCGCGGATTTCATCGAACAGGTCCGGCCGCTTGTTGCAGCGGGCGCCGAAGTGATCATCCCCGCGGGGGGTCTGCCGATGCTCCTTTTCGCGCGCGAAAGGCCTTTCATCATCGATGGCGCGCTAGTGCTCAACGGTATCGCAGTAGCGGTCAAGGCGGCCGAAATGACACTGGCACTAAACAACCTTACGGGATCCGTAGTCAGTCGCCGCGGTACATATGCCAAAGCATCGGTCGCCTGCGTCGAAGAATACCTATCAGCCCACTGGTGAATTCGGTGTTATGGGACGACGAAATATCCGCTAACAGCGTAGAAAACGCTCCTCATAAGTTCATCCAATGATGCTCAGGTCGCTGTCAGAGAATTGGCGATCATGACCACGTTGAAACAAATCAAAAAGGCTGGGCATCGCACGGCTTTCACTCGCGCTGCCGCACGTATTCCTGAGTGGGGGGCGGCCCCCAGATATCGGTTGGCAACGGTCCCCAGACCTTGGGGACCTGCGGATGATCGCGATGCCACGGCCGCGGCTCAAAATAGCCGAGATTTTCATCGAGCATTTTGTCGAGTTCGGTGAACATTTCGATGATCTGGTCATCGGGATTGCGGTGATATGTATAGATATTGTGACCGGGGCCGTGCCGCCCCGGCCCCCAGATGATTGGAATTTTCTTGCTGCCAAGGAAATCACATGCCGCTTGGACCTGCGGCCAGTCCTTTAGTTCAAAAGCAACGTGGTGCATCTGCGTGCGCTTGCCGCGCACGAAGTTGATGGTGTGGTGGTCCGGACCGCACCGCATGAAGACAAACCAGTCCTCGATCCAGTCCGATACGCGGAAGCCGAGAACCCGGCCGTAGAAGTCGGCAAATTGCTTCGGCTCCGGAACGACGAAAGCCAGATGACCGAGCTTGAGCGGTCCAATGCCGGCGACAGGTCGCGGCTTGCAAATCGGCGTCTGGGCCGCGAAGATTTCGCAGACCGTACCCTTCGGATCCTCAAATGAAAGCATCTGCGAAATGCCAGGGGCCGGGTCGTTGCGTGACTGACAGCGCAGACCTTCCGCATCGATGCCGCTTCGGATGTCGTTGAAGTCGAGCTCCGGTGCAACCTGGAATGCCAATCGGCGACAGCGTGCTTGATCGCCGCTTTCGAGCTGCACCACCAGATCGCCGAGTTTGGTCGCGAGGTAAGCTCGTCCGTTCTCGCGCTCCGCCAGAACCAAACCGGCGACTTCGGTGAAATAGGCAATCTGGCGCTCGATGTCGGATGTCTCAAAGGTGACGTGGCCGAAGCGCTTGGCCTTTATCATGGCGCTCTCCGAATCATGGCGCTCTCCGAATTGTGAACCTCAGCGGCCCTGATTTCGCGGTGTTGTCTGAGGGTCCCCTCGGTCCGCGACCGAAACCTTCATGCATCGTGTTGTGGTTGGCAAGACGGGCTTTGCGCCAGCAATTTTCCATTACTCGATAGCCGCGATCGTCAGCGGCTTATCGCACGCTTCAACGGGATCGTATCCCCAAATCCACACATTTCCATCGACCATATTCCCCTTCTCGCGAGCCGCGCATTCTGAAGCGTTTTCTTAAACGCGATCTTGACTCTGTCTCCTCATCGCTCCGCTGGTAATCTCTGCTTGTAATTCTGCCACGGCCTGTCCGCGTCAAAATTCTCTGCAGCATTAGTCTCCAGCTCCGGTCATCCAGGGCGGTGATCTTCGGACTGAGCGCCAATGCGGCGCTCTGCGCCAGCGCATCGATATGCGTATAGATGGTCCGAACGGTCGCTTCCCGGACGGACCGGCCCACGACAGTATCGCCGTGGCAGCGCATCAAAATGACCGGATTTGCGCCCAGCTTTTTGGCTAACGCGTCTCCCAAATCCGCATTGAGCACCAGCATGCCGCGCTTCTTCTGCGACGCATTCGCCTCGCGAACCTCGAACAATGGCGTTTCCGGCGGCAGGAACCCGGCCTGTGCCACCACGGGCCGCAGCGGAATTCCGGTGAGACCAAATGGAATGACCGCCAGGTCGTGGGTGTGGATCACGGATTGGACGTCGCTTCGCGCCTTGTAGATTTCGCAATGAATATAGCGCTCTCCATTCAATCGCGGCGCGTCGGCTGCGACAGGTTTGCAATCGAGCCCGACTTCGACGATGTCGGCGCGAGTGACGAGCGCCGGCGGCATTGCGCGCGGCATGAAGAAATGATCGGGATTTTTTGCCGAGCGTGCGCTGACGTGGCCGAAACTATCGAGGATGCCTTCGTTGGTCAGGATATGGCTCGCCGTAATCACATCTTGAATTCGAGCCTCATCCGGGTCACCCGCTTGACTGCTCTGAGCATGGCAGGGTGCGACGAACATCATCGCCACTATAAAAAGCGCGATGCAGGCGGCAGCGTCGCAGGAGAATATCGCATGACGGACTTCCTTCGCGTGAAGCAGTGGCTGATCATTTTGATCGCCGTTGTCACGGTCGCTGTATCGGCGCACGCGGAGACATTCCCGAGCAGGACCATCCGAATTATCGTCCCCTATGCGCCTGGTGGCAGCATCGATCTGACCGCGCGCGTTATCGCAAAGAACCTGCAGGAGAGTGTCGGACAGAGCGTCATCGTGGAAAACAAGCCGGGCGCGAATGCGGCCATCGGCATCGACGATCTAATGCGAAGCGAGCCGGATGGTTATACCCTGATCATCCTCTCGGATAGCCCGGTCACGATCAACGTCCATCTGACACGGGTCAATTACGACCCGCTCACCGACCTGGTGCCGATCAGCAAAGTGGTGAGCAGCCCGCTTATTTTAACCGCCAATGCCAAGGCGGGAATCGGTTCGATCGCCGATCTTGTCGCGGCCGCCAAGGCCAAGCCCTTGAGCTACGCTACCGCAGCGCGCGGCTCGTCATCGTACCCCGCGGGCGAGCTGCTCCAGCGTGCGCTTGGGGTGACGATGCAACCTGTGCCCTATCGCGGCGGCGCCCCGGCGGCGGCGGCGGTCGCGTCCGGCGAGGTCCCCTTAGGATTTACCGACACCGCCGCAGTTCTCCCGATGATCGCTAGCGGCCAAGTTGTCGCCTTGGGGGTGGCCGAGCCGGTTCGCTCGCGGTCCCTGCCGAACATTCCGACGTTACGTGAGGCCGGCGTTCCGAACTTCAGCGCCATGTCGTGGCTTGCGATATTTGCGCCGCGCGGCACGCCGGACGACCGCGTTGCCAAGCTCAATGCGGAAGTCGCCAAGATCGCGGCGATACCGCAAGCGCAACAGGTCCTGAGAGCCGCTGGCCTTGAGCCCGCGCCGAACAGTCCAAGTGAGATGCGCCACATTATCGAAGAGGACAACAAGAAATGGGGCGAACTGATAAAGGCGACCGGCCTCAAGGTCGAGTAATCCGGATCGCTCAGCGCAGCGCCCGAGAGATTTCTGTGACCCCTGCGGCTGAGATCACGCGGGCAATCGTCTCTGCGGCAAATCGGTTCGCACCCGGTCGTCAGAAAGCCGTTCAAATTGGCCACGAAACAGACCCGCCAAAACGACAAAGATTGCCGCAATATCAACTTTTTAAATGATGGCTGAGGAGGCAGTCCGTATCGGACCAGTCTCCAACCCAAATTCCCTGCTAACAGGGAAATAAACAGGGAATTTTCGGTATTATGGCGCAAACGCCACAAGCCTTTTAGCTCGCAAGTGATTACCTAAAAAAGGCCCCGGCTTCTCCACACAGCCGGGGCTAAGGGAGTCTGCGGTGACAAGAAAACCCACGACATTTCATTATAGCTTTTAGCTTTGCGCCCCGCCAATGCCCGAACCTCATGTTGTTACCGCCCTCAGAGCCAAGCGCGCTGAAATCAGCGGGTACATTCACGATCTTGAACGTAAGCTGGCGCGCCATCGGGCAAGCCTAGCGGCGCTCGATGCCACGATCCGGCTATATGCGCCGGAATTAAACCCCGACAGCATCCCGCCAAAACGGACCTATCGGCGCACACGGTATTTCGCCAAGGGCGAACTGGCTAGGCGCATTCTGTCGGCGCTGCGGGAAGCCAGCGGCAAGCCCATGACTACCGCCGCCATCACATGCGCCATCGTGGCGGATAAGGGCTTCCCGGTTGGCGAGGGGGCGCTGTCTGAGGCTGTTAGCGATATGGCGCTTACGGTTCTGCGGCGGCTCAGCAAGCGGGAAACGGTCACCAAGTCAGGAACGAGCCGGAACGCCCAATGGGTGCTTGCGCCTTCGCTGCTGTGATCAGAGCCAAACTCAATGGGCTGCGTTTGCCCGGACAATAAAAGCCTGGCCAATGCCAGACACGATTGCGTCACTCTCACGCAGTAGCTAAGACTATGGCTTGTATAGGTCAATAATACTGACCATATAGAAACGAATCACCGGGTTGTGTATTGACCCATTGTCAACCCCTCAGGCGTATGGCCATACTGCGTTGCGTGGGCAGGAGGGAGCCATGATCAAGGTTACGATCAATACGAGTGTCCCTTGGCGTGTTGCTCAAAGCACGACAACGAGGCATATCGTCGGCGTTTGCGATCCACTCAACTTGTGTCTAGAGGCCGACTCAGAAGCCGAACTGCACAGCCTTATTCCTGAAGCTATCCACCTTCTTATGAAGGATTTGTTCGAGGATAATGAACTCGACAAGTTCCTGCGTGATAAGGGTTGGCAAGCTGTGGGCCTCCCCGCGCGTCCAGATAGTGACGTTCAATTCGACGTCCCCTGGCACATAATCGCGGAGGGGGCGAGGCGTGATACCGAACGACGCCCTCGTTAATGCGCTGCGGTCTCTAAATTTCACATTCAAACAACAGACCGATAGGGTAATGATCTACAAGCAACGCGGCACAACGCGCCGCGTTGGTCTTAGACGCCGAGATTACCACGATGAAGGTGCCGCCCGTGAAGCGCTAAAACTTGCCGGGATGCCACTCGCTGAAATTCAGAATTTCATTGAAAGCGCAAAAACCGCACGAAATTAGTTTGTCTGATGTCTCTGCCAATACCCACTGAAATCCACTGACGGCTTTTGCGCCATCGCCAAACCCGCAAGGCGGCTTACCTGATCGCCATTCGACACACGGCGGTTATCCTCACGCCAACTACTCTCTTGCGCGTACCGGAGCAAATAAGCGCCAGCGATATGGTGGTGGTGACCGATCTCGGCGCGGCGCATACGCGAGAAAAATTCTTCCGCCCAATTCGTGCAAGCGCCGTCCAGGCTGTAAGCCTCTTCATGATTGATGCGCCGGACCTCGTAACGCTTGTGCAGTTCCTCCCACGACCCGGCTTCGTCCGCATTGAGGATCGTTCCCTTGGCAACATGGGCGCGAAGGAAGGCCATCGCCTTCGCTTCGGACTTGAACACGGCCGGGACTGAATTGCCGCCACGCTCACGGACGACGACGACAACCTTGCGCTTGCCGTTTTGATTGCGGATTAAGCGACGGTCGCGGCGGTTCTCTCTGAGGTTCGCGGGCTTGATGTAGCCGCCGAAATAGCCGCCATCCACCTCAGCGATCTTGCCTTCCCCGCCGACCACACGGCCCTTCAACTCAGCCGCCATCGCTTCACGAAGCTTGTGCAACAGCACGAAAGCGCACTTGTAGGAAACGTTCAAATCGCGGGACAGCGCCAGCGCCGACTTGCCTTTGACCTCGTTTACGAAGATCGCAATGGCCGCGAGATAACAGCGGAGCGGCAGTTTGTGATTAGCGAATAGCGTCCCCGAGGTAATCGAGAAATCCTTGCCGCAAGCCCGGCAGCGGAAGCGGGGCGCGCCTTTCAAGCGCCGGCAATCATATGCATCGGTCCCGCCGCAATGCGGGCAGGTCGGATCACCGTTGGTATCGGCCCAACGGATAGAAAACGGACGCCAGCGAAAGGTCTTTGGCGGCTTTGGAAAGCAGGAAATGTTGGGCCATAACGTCACCTATCGTTTATGTAAGCTATCATATTCGATAGGCATGGGCTTGTCAACAGTAAAATATCATATATGATAGCCCTCACATTCGATAGGAGAGCCTATGTCCATAGCTTCTGAGGAGGAATGGGCCGAGCGTGCGGCTGCATTCCTTAAGCACAAACTGCGGGAATTTGAGGTGACCTATATAGAGTTAGCCAAAAGGCTCAAAAAGCACGGTTTCAAGGCCGAAACCGAGGCCAGCATTACCAATAAGCTGAAACGGGGGACATTCCCGGCTACGTGGTTTCTAGCCGTGCTTGCAGCCCTGGATTTAGACGGCGTAGCATTGGAGGAGATTTAGTCCGGGCATGGGGCCTTGCGTTGCGTCGATTTCGTATTCCCGAAATCGTCTTGGGTATGCTGCTGACGATTGCGGCGGTCGCGATCTACTCGGTCCTGATAATCTACCCAAAAGACAATGCCGCAAAATCCAAGCCCACAAATAATCCCCCACAGGTAGCCTTGGAAACGGCGATTAATCAGCGGATCGCCGACTACAACGAAGCTTTGGATTGGCTCACTGGTTTTCTCGTTGCGGCTAATATTGCTCTTTGGTTGGCCACTTGGCGAAGCGGCGTAAGACAATCCCACGACACGGCTGCTTTCATTGGGGAAACGCGGCGGCTCGGCGAGGCCCAAGTCAGAGCTTACGTCGATATTCGCGCGGCGACTGTCGTTTTTCTCCAAATGACTGAGGGCGCAGTCCCTCTCGCCGATGTCCAACCGCTTGTCAGAATTACCGCCAAAAATACTGGACAATCCCCCGCTCGAAATTTTGTCTGGCACCCTACTGTTCATTATTGCAGCTTCAGTACCCCAATAAGGAACCTTTATCGCCGTTTGGGGGGGAATTGGCGCGAGATAGCTGGCATCGGCATCCCGGTAGGAGAGGAACATTCTGGCGGCGCAATGGTCACAAACTTCATGGGCCATCTATGTCACTGTCGGGTGGCCAATCGTTGGGCCGATCAATGCGATGCAATTGGCATTGCCATTGTGTAGGCCCGAACTCAGTCTGGACAACATCCGACATGCGCCCAGCGGTTCCAATGAAATAGGCTTCATCAACAATTCGCCGATCAAAAACATCTTCGTATTCAAATTGAATGCGAACTCTAAGCACCAAAGCGTTCACGATAAGGCCACTTTCGCGCAAGAAACGAAGCGCTTGAGCCGCGCGATCTCCAGCTGTTCGGGCTTCATCTGACCGGGACCAGGGAACGCATGCTGTGGATCGTCAGCAAATGCCTTCACCCAATTGCGCAGCTGCGTCGGATGCACCTTCAAGTCTTGTGATGCCCGCGCGTACGAGACCCCGCGATCTCTGATTAGCCGCACAGCTTCAAGCTTGAACTCCCGCGTAAACCGTCGTCTCTCCATGACTCACCTCCGGTCCCATAAAAACACCTAACTCGGTGTCTTCGGAACCGGGTGCAGGCCAGGGAGCCACGATTCTATCTCGGCTTTGGTGAGGATAAAAAAGTCGATTACGGACTTGCACCGTCAGCATCCGGTGAGGACCGCGGGACTGGTTCGATGAGCAGACGGTCGAGGACCGGACTGGGTCAGTCACCCTTGGGGTACCGAGCCATCAAATCTGGATCAGCTTTATAGATCTCGACGATCAGAGCAAGGTTCTCGACGCCGAGGTCGGTGAAGGCCGTTATTGTCTGTTCGCCGGTTCCCCAGACGATGAGGCGGCCGTCTTCGGGGTCCATTTCGATGGAGATTTCCTGCAACCAGTCCTCGTTCTCGCCGAGCATCTCGGCGACACGGCTGATTGTAAAGACGTGGCTTATCCCGGCCATGGTCAGGCCGCCTGACGGACCTGCGCGTTGAGCGGGCACCAGTTCCAAGGCAGCAGCTCGTCGAGCTTTTGGACAGGATGTTCGGCAATGCGGGCGAGCACGTCGGCGAGCCATGCTTGCGGATCAACGTCGTTCATCTTGGCTGTGACGATCAGGCTGTACATGACTGCAGCTCGCTGGCCGCCGCGATCGGAACCACAGAACAACCATGACTTCCTTCCCAAGGCAATTCCGCGCGCGCCACGCTCGGCGGCATTGTTCGACAAGCAGATGCGGCCGTCGTCAAGGAAGCGTGTGAACACAGTCCAACGCTTGAGCATGTAGTCAAAAGCCTTGGCGACGTCGTTGCCGCGCGAGAGCTTGGCGCGTTGCTCGCGCATCCAGGCCTCCAGATCTGCGACGAGCGGCGCGCTCAGTTCCTGGCGGACGGCCTTACGCCTTTCGGCGCTCTGTCCATTGATCGTCCGCTCGATGTCGAACAGGGCGTCGATCCGGCGGACCGCTTCCAGCGCCAGAGGTGATATCGCTACCGGCTTTTTACCTTGAGCCTTACGACGGGCGTTCTCGGCCAGATCGGCCATGACGAAGAACGGGCGTCGGGCATGGACCCAACAGGCCGCTTCGTAGATCGGCCCAGGCGAGCGGCCGGGCTCGTAGAGTTTGCCGTAGCCGCTGTAGGCATCGGCCTGGAAGATTCCGGTGTAGCTAGCCAAGTGCGCCTGGGGATGCTCGCCGGCCCGATCGCGCGAGTAATAGAACACGGCTGCTGGCGGCATCGGCCCACCGAACGGCTTGTCGTCGCGCACGTAGACCCATATTCGGCCGGTGTCGGTCTTGCCTTTGGCGAGGACGGGGACCGTGGTGTCGTCCCCATGCAATCGCTCGGCGCTCAGGACGTGCGCCTCGATGCGCTTGAACAAAGGCGTCAGCACCGCCGCGCAGCCGCCGACCTGGTCGGCCAAGGTCGACAGACTGATCGGCACGCCCTCCTTGGCATAGCGTTCGGCTTGCCGGTTGAGCGGCTGATGTTGGCCAAACTTCTCGAACAGGATCATCGCCAGAAGACTGGGACCGGCCCAGCCGCGGGCGATCACATGGAACGGCGCCGGCGCCTGGCTGATCTTCTCGCAGTCCCGGCAAGTGAACTTCTCGCGGACATGCTGGATGACCTTCCACCGGCGCGGGATCACCTCCAGCGTCTCGGTGACATCTTCGCCCAATTTGCGCAGTCGCCCGCCGCCGCAGCAAAGGCAAGCAGTTGGTCCCGGCACGATCACCCGCTCGCGCGGCAGATGTTCGGGGAACGGCTTGCGCGCCGGGCGCTTGCGGGCAAAGGCCGCCACCATCGTGGTTTTGGCCACCGCCATCTCGGCGGCAATCTCGTCCTCGGTGGCTGAACTCTCCAGCTCCTCGAACCGCAACTCGATCTGATCGAGAATCCGTGACGAACGTTCCGAGCGCGGGCCATAAAGCTGGCGCGTCAGCTTCTCGATGCGCAATTGCTGCTGCGCGATCAGGGCTTGATCGTCGGCGGCTTTGGCGCGCGCCACCGCGAGTTCCGCTTCGGCATGCGCCGCCCTGGCGGCTTCGATGATGTGCCTGTCGCGCGCCGCGGCCAGCGCGGTCTTCAGCGCAGCGATGTCATTTGGAAAGGCTTCGCCACCCGAATCCATGCCCAGATAGAATCATAAATATTGGCGGATGACTCCTAAAAAAATGAATCGTCAGCGTTTATCCCGCATGCTCCGGTCGGAAGGTATGACGCGGATTCCGCCAATCGATTCCATCGAGCATATAGGCCAGCTGCGAGGCCGAGATTCCAACTACGCCGTCGGCCGGCGATGGCCAGATGAAGCGGCCCTTCTCCAGCCTTTTGGCGTAGAGCGACATGCCGAGGCCGTCATGCCAAAGAATCTTGATCAGGTCACCTCTGGCGCCTCTAAAGACGTAAAGATCGCCGGCATGGGGATCGCGCCGCAGCGCTTCCTGGATCTGGAGAGCCAGGCCATTCATGCCGCGCCGCATATCGGTTCGTCCGACCGCCAGCCACACCCGTACGCCCGAGGGAACCGGGATCATCGCCGCTCCAGCACATCGAGCACACGCCGCAGTGCTTGCACATCGACGCCGCTGCTGACGCGGACGCGATATTTGCCGGCATATTTGGCGGCAAGATCAATCTCGATCGTCTCCGCGACGGACGACCGCTGCGCGGCGACAGCATCCTGTTCAGCCGTGACCACTACCGGGATCAATTGCGGGGCCGTCGGCATGGCCGGCGCACGTGACTCGTCGCGATAGCGCTTCCGCCAACCAAATACCCGGTTCGCATTCACGTCGTAATGCCGAGCAACCATTGAGACCGACGAGCCCGGTGCATACGACGCCGCCACAATCTCCCGCTTCAGCGCCTCCGGCCACGACCGGTTACGCCTCCCAGTCCCATTCGTGCCCATAACCGCCTTCGTGGACACTTCTCGCCCTCACAACGCCAACGATCACATTAGAATTGGCGAAATGAAGCGATTTTGGAAGGCGGTCCCCGGCGGAGGGAGACCTTGCACCTAGGACTTCGGAGTCGCTTCTACGAGACATGCGGGCAAGTATCCGGAAGGTTGGACAGCGCAAAGTGGCAAGGGAAAGCGGCGTATCGCGGCGAACTGTAGAGCGATTTGTCAAAGCCGAAAAAATCTGACGAAGTACGTTAGCAAGAATCGAACTGAAGCGCTCGCAAGTTAGGTTTCAGTGCTCTACCTAGCTGGAGGGCCGGCGTCCGCTCCTCAGCGGCTTCGGGCGTGCAGCACCTTTACGGGGCTGTTTGAAGAAATCCGAGATTGAAATGTCCAGGGTGACGGCCAATCGGTCGAGCACGTCAACAGTCGGATTTTCCTCTTGGCGTTCCAAGCCGCCCACGTAGGACCGATCTACGTCAGCGTCGAAGGCGAGCCGCTCCTGAGACAGGCCGCGCTTCACCCGGATCCGACGCAAATTCCAAGCTACGAGTGCTCGCCCGTCCATGCCCTAAGGCGGGCATCTTTGTTGGCTATCAAACCACTGGCTATAACCCGTACATTCTGATTTAAATTCATTAGGGAGTGCCCATATCAGGAGGGATGACCCGATGCACCGTGCGCTAGTCACCGCAATTGTATTGCTCGTCTTGGGCACAACGTCACCGGCCCAACAGAGATCGCCGAATGCGGGAATACAAAACATCCTGCGGACATGGCCTGGAGCCGGTAGTTGGCAAACGGCACTGATCAGGCTTTTCGATGGTGCTTTTGGCTGCTGGCTCGTCACTGGCTATGCCGATCAGAGTACTGGCGAGCATTACGTCTGGGGCATAAGGTGGCGCAGTGATAATTTGGCTGCCACTATCACGGATAACAATGAGATGGCGACTTCTGGACCTTCAATCCAAATTGTTATTGATCGAATTGCCGCCGGTACGTACCAGATCAGCCGCCGGCTCAGCGCCAACGGTTTTCACAATGTAGTTGCGGAGCTGTCTCACAACGATGGGGACAGACTTTTGAACCTGATTAATGTCGGAGGCGCAATGCAGTTTATCACCAGCACATTTACATATTCCGCGCCACTTGAAGGCGCTTCACAGGGATTGCAAAATCTGAAGGCATGTTCGATCGAGGCGAGTGAGCTTGGCATCTGGTCCAAGGATCGACATCGAAACCAATACCGAACGCGCCGCGTTGAGGCCTATTCTCGCTTTGTTACGATCATTCCACTCGAATTTGGGCAATCGTCCTTTTGCTGTTGTTTATGTGGGCTGCTTTCGGATTGAAGGGATTCTCTAATTATGGTCCTCTGTGTAGCGTTGGTTCAAAGCGGCCGTAGGATAGTCCAACGATAATTGCGATTAATTCGAAGAATTTTAATTGCGATCTAACCACGCGTTGACAGCGTGGCCCGACGCGCCTGATGATGACAATAAGGGGCGTTGAGATTGCTTGGGGTAATCCATGGCTCACGTGATGCCAAGCCAAGTGGTGCAGACGATCGACGAATTGTTTCCCTATGCGGCGAAAAACGTTCGCGACGGGGAGCTGTCTGCCGGGCAGAGCCCACAACTCCTCGGGGATTCTCAACTTGCTAAACGACGTTTCGGATGAGCTGATCACCCTGACATCTGCGGACTACTCCGAACTCGATACTCGCCAAGAGTACGATCGAGGAAACCCTGATGCATTGGAGGGCCAGGGGTAACGTCGGTAACATGAGCCATGTGAAGGGCCTTGATGCGGTCACGGTGATCAGGCGAGCGTTAGCCAAATGCGCGGACGAGTATCCGCCTTCGGGGACAACGGAGGTCTTGTTTATCAGTGATGCCGCGCTGCGGGAGAAGATCGTCGCGATCGGGGGCTGCGAACAGAGCACTGAATAACGCTGAATGGAAAGCCGCCACCGTGCTGGCCGGAGCTACGATCGAGGCCCGATTGCATTGGCGGCTGCAGAACCATCGCCCGGCGCTGCCGCCGTTCAATCGGCTGTGGCGACCTTGGCGACAGGCGGAACGATAAGCAAGCCGGACGGTAACGTCGATCGCTGGGAGCTGCATCACTTCATTGAGGTTGCCGGTCACCTGAATTTGCTCAAGCCGGAAACATGCAGCGCTGCTCGATTGGCACGAAGCTTCAGAAACCTGATTTATCCGGGCCGCGCGGCTCGTCTCGCGCAGACTTGCGACCGCGCCACGGCTTACTCGGCAATCGGCGCGCTGGAGCACGTTATAAGAGATTTAAGTTAGGCAGTAGCAATGCCAGCCCATGCAGGGCGGTTTCGGAAAGTTCAGCGTTTATTCCGTCCCTTGCGCGCGCTCGACTTGCGCATCCGAAGCTTGAAACATATTTCTGTTTGCTGATAGATGAGAATTGATATTTTCACGCGGCGGGATTGAAGGGGCTTATTGGGAAACTGTCGTAGGCATCCAATATGCGGTCTATCGCCTGAGGGGTCCTAGCTATCTTAGCAGGCCTTTGCTCGTGCTCGAGTCATGTGACTAGCGTATGGTATATATACCATACGCTAGTATCATTTCGATTGCTTGGTTTCCCCACTAGATTGGGCCTTGGTACCCTATTTAATCGTTGGTAAGCAAATCAGTAGATACTCTTTGATGTAGTCGGCTGAGGTATATATACCTCAGCCGACTACTACGTAATTAGAGCCGTCACGAAATACGGCCATTAAACATATTGGCGTCCTGAGCGGTATACATACCGCTCAGGACGGCACCAAAGTGGGGAACTGCATGGCGCGCCCTTCACGCCTAACAATTGCAAAGAAGGATATCTTCGACCTCTTCGACCAATCCCCTCAAAAGAGTATACTCCAAAGCACAACTCGCCACGATATTAAGCCAACAGCATACATACTGGCGCCTTTCTGAGCGCACGTGGACGCGTGACTTTATTGCCTTTTTGGAAGAAACAAGGAAATCTGAAGCCAGCCACGTTTCATGCTGCTAAATACGACCGAACGATTACCCGCTACTCGTGGCGGGACGCTTCGATATATGAACTAGCACAGTCTCTACAGCCGCGCGGCTATCTGAGCCATGCAACTGCAGTTGTCTTGCATGGGCTGACAGATCTGATTCCAAAAATCCTCTATCTCAATGTCGAGCAAAGCCCAAAGCCTGCTCCTTCCGGGTCACTGACTTAGCGCGGGATCGATCTGGCTTTTTCGCGGAAGCAGCGGCAGTCGAAAATGACATACGACCACCACAGTTGGTCGGTCACCATTATCAATGGAAAGAACACAGCCAATTTAGGCGTTGAAGAAATCGTCGGACCATCCGAAGAACTGACTTCGAGCTACGAATTTAGAACGAACACTTATCGATATCGTAGTGCGACCGAATTATGCCGGCGGCATATTCCAGGTATTGGAAGCGTATCGGGGAGCCAAGGACCGAGTGTCTACGAACCGGCTGGTTGCAACACTCAAGAAGCTAGATTACGTATATCCTTATCATCAAGCAATCGGCTTCCTAATGGAGCGCGCTCGCTACAATGACAAGCGCTATGCGATGCTTAACGAACTAGGTCTAAAATTTGATTTCTATTTGTCTCACGGCATGAAGGAGCCAGAATATTCAAGTAAATGGCGCCTATTTTTTCCAAAGGGCTTCGAGACTTGAAACAAGTCTTGACGACGAAATCGAAGTAATAATCAAAATCTTCATGTGCGCCAGAAATTGATGCTTCGACCGACGGCGAGTCCTGCGCGTGGTAATCTCGATACTTATGGAATTGCTCCCAATAGTTTCAGCGGAACCTGCTTTGCATCGAAGATAGCAGCAAGCGTCGACCTGGTTCTGATTAGTTGTCAGATCGATGCCATGTTCGTGAAATAACCTGATGAATATCATAAAAGTCTCGCGCCCGCGGTCTTTTAGTGCGAAGGGACCGTGTATTCGGGGCATCTGTTGGCAAATTGCTCGAAGTTTTTCTGCCACAATCATCTCAAGGGAATAGACGTAGACAGCATAATCATCGACCTCCCTCTTTACCTTGCCCTCGCAGAACTCGTGATAACTAATATCGATTGTATAATTTCTCAGTTGCTGCGGTCCAACCACCTCGGCACGCCTGCGAAGCGCCTCAATATCATTATGCAATTCATCGTAAAGCTTACGTTCCGCGAGCTTGAAGACGACGATATAGCCCCCCACCATTCTGGTTGATCCCGATTACGTTGGGAAGGCTTCGCCTCGAATTTCTCATCGAAGACAACATAGCCGATGGACCCAAATTCTCGTTTGAGGGTCTCAAAAATTCGGCCGCGAGTTTCCTGCAAATCGACAAACGGCGTTTCAATAGAAAAATCCATATCAACCGAGCCTCTCGACCCAACCTTATGGACGAGGGCAAGTGCGTTGCCGCCCTTCAACACAAGGGTATTCATGAGTTCGTCATCTGAAAACAGGGCGATCAGAATGCGACGCCGGACTTCCTCAAGCGAAATTGCCATTCTCTTCCGGCGGCTTTCAGTTAAAGGACCCATTATTCGAGAAACCGACCGAACGAATGGATCGTTGCACAGTGGCCTACTTTCCCCGATATCACTATACCCCCTACGCAACGAAACAGGGAATTTTCAAACGTCTTGCAGGGAAAATATCTCGACGAACAGGGAAATTATCGCCATGCAGGAACCGTGTCCCGCGCTGGCCCCCTCGCGCGCTCGGCAGCGCAATAGTCTCTTGCTTTACGCCCGTGACCTGGAATTACTCCGCCGTCGGCAGCCGTCCGATGAAGGAAAGGACGGCGGCGGAGAAGTGATCGTTACGGTCGCCAGCCACCATATGCCGCGCACCGCTGACATCGACGTAATCGGCGTGCGGTACGAGCTCGAGAAATTCTTTGGCATGCGTCTCCTTCACGAGCTCGGAGGATCCGCCGCGCACAAGCAGGGCGGGGATCCGGATCCTGCGCGCAGCCTCGATCAACGCCGCTTCGAGCCCCTGGCGGTTCGCTCCGGCCGCGCGCGGCCCATTGAGGAAACGCGGATCCCAGTGCCACCGCCACCGCCCGTCGGGCGATAGGCGGAGATTCTTCTTCAGTCCCTCAGTGCTCCTCGGCCGCGGCCGCTGCGGAAGATAATCGGCGACCGCCTGCGCGGCCTCGGCAATCGACGAAAATCCTTCCTTGGCATGTGCGCGCATGAAACCGAGAACCTTTGCAACACCGGATTGGTCCACGCGTGGGGTAATGTCGACAAGCACCAACGCCGAGAAGACGTTAGCGCCATTGTCGCGTTCGGACTCGCCTTCAGCGAGAAGCGAAGCAATGCCGCCGAGCGAAGCACCAATTGCTATCGGCTTTGCGCCCGAGCGGCGGGCGAGTTTGGCCGCGACGACTTTCACGTCCGCTGCATAATCCGAGAACTCGTAGGCTCCGGTCGCAACCCAGTCCGAGTCTCCATGACCCCGTTGATCGAGCGCATAAGCTATATGTCCTTTGCGCGCGATCTCTTGCGCTGTTTTGTGCCAGGCGTGGCGGGTCTGACCGCCGCCGTGCAGCAACAGCACGGGAGAGCCGCCGTCACCGAACACGTCGGCAATGAGTTTGTTGCCAGCAGCGCCGACAAAGGTCGCGATGGCGGGTACGGGATGATGCCCCATAGTCGTCAGCAGCCTTTGCAGCGTGGGCAAAAGTAGCCGGTTAGGCAGCTCTTCTGATAAGCCAATGCCTGCCTATATACACAAAAAATGGGTGTGCCGGAGATAAAGAACAACAACTCACCCGCTTTTGTGTTACGTTGCACGTTTAATTCATCTATTTCGCGTGTAGTACGGTAGATTCCGCCAGAGCGACTGCACCAATCAGCTCCAGAAATTGCGATCGTTTCGCACAGAGCATGTCGCCTGCAGCCACCAAAAGTGAGCTATGCAAGATGGCCAAAAGACGATCATGAATACACGCCAACCCAGACCGGCAGCTTCCTTTGCTGCGCGCGCAAAGCGGTGGACATCGAATGCCGCTCGTCCCGCGCCGAACAGCGCTCAAAACGCGCAAAGAAATTATGAACGGTATGTGGCGCTCGCCCGTGCTGAAGCCCAAATTGGCAACACGGTCGGGGCAGAGAATTACTACCAGTACGCCGAACATTATTTCAGATTGATGCGCTCGGACTGAGAAGACGCCGGACGACGTTGTCGCGACGATGCGCTCAGCCGTCACGCGCCGTTACGTTTTTACACAGCCAAGACCCAACTCGGACATGCTCCACCGATTTGTCGCAAATCACCGCGAACCAACCGAAAGCGTTTTCGAGCGATGTCGGTGGCCTTTTAAGATGCGGATTTTCGACGCGGGCACGCCAAACTCGATCGCGACCAGGGCGACGATCCGGTGATTGGCGAGGTTGTTCTCCGGTTTCTCCCGCACGCTGATTTCGAAGCGGCCGTCGGAGATCTTCCGAACGATCTCTTTTTTCGCTTCGGTTTTCACGCGGACTGTGATGAGCATCCTGTGAGTTATAATACTACAGGCCATTGCCCATGTGGGAGAAGTTGAGGTCTTGTTTTGGGCCGGGATGGTGGCGATCAACTGCGACTAATTATAAGGAGTTCAATTTCGCGCATGACACGTTCGTGCGGGTCGTTGACGCTCTTGATCCGATACTCATACTCGCCTTTGCGCTTCGGCAATTGCTCAGTGATCTCATACAGACCGCCGGGCAGGTTGCGAGCGATCGCGGGTGAGAGAATTACTGTTTGGCCGACTTTGAATTTGTGGTCAGGCATGGAGGAGCCGTTAAGAGGAAAAGGTCGAGTGGAAAATTATCACGAATCCCGGCGGTTGTTGTGGGGGGCTATTGGCCGAGGGAGGTCGCGTATGAGTTGAGAGTGCCGTTTCAAGACTGACTCTCGAGTACATCGCTGGTCGATTTTCACGCTACCAGTTTGGCTCGGTGTTCGCGAGGGACCGCGATGTCCGTAACCGGCCCATCGCTGCCGCGCCAATGCAGTGACGGCTGCATCAGTTGGTCGCAATCGAACGTCCCGCAAATCATCGCAATGGTGAGGGACAATCCGACGACGACTTCATCCGGCGGCGCCGTTGCGGCCAGCTCTACGTCGCTGTTTCAGCGTCAAGACGAACGTCGTAAGATTGCCCACTGTTGCCCGGTGCCGCCGCGTCCATCATCGAGGATTTGCGATGCCCGCCTTACCGGTTTCGTCGCTCGATCCTTTCGCCGACGATTTCCTCGCCGCGCCCTATCCGTTTTATGTGGAATTGCGCGAAGCCGGGCCGGTGGTGTGGCTCGAGCGTTATGGGCTGTGGGCGTGCGCGCGCCATGCCGAAGTGCAGGCGGCGCTGAGCGACTGGCAGACGTTCAGCTCCGCGGCCGGGGTCGGCATCGACGATTTCCGCCGCACCAAGCCATGGCGGCCTCCGAGCTTAATCCTCGAGGCCGATCCGCCACTGCATACGCGCAGCCGTACGGTGATGAACCGGGCGCTGTCGGCAAAGCCGATGGCGGGCCTGCGCGCAGGCTTCAAGGAAGCGGCCGAGAAACTCGCGGATGAGCTCGTCGGTCGCCGGCGGGTCGACGCGATCGCGGACATCGCCGAGGCCTATCCGCTGAGCGTGTTTCCCAAGGCGGTCGGCCTCGGCCGGGAGGGCCTGGAAAACCTGCTGCCCTACGGCGCCATGGTGTTCAATGCGTTTGGTCCGCGCAACGCGCATTTCGAGGCGGTCATGGCCGAGGCGGCAAAGGTCGTGCCCTGGATCAACGCCCAGTGCGCCCGCGAGGCGCTGTCGCCCGCCGGACTCGGCGCGATCATCTGGGCTGCGGTCGACACCGGCGAGATCACGGCGGAGGAGGCGCCGTTGTTGGTGCGCTCGCTGCTCTCGGCCGGACTCGACACCACCATTGTCGGCATCGGCAACGCGTTCTACGCCTTCGCCACCAACCCGGCGCAGTGGCAGGCGCTGCGCGAGAAGCCGGCGCTGGCACGGCCGGCCTTCGACGAGGCGCTGCGCTGGGAGTCGCCAATCCAGACGTTCTTCCGCACCACCACCCGCACGGCCGACATCGGTGGGGTCGAAATCCCGCAGGACGCGAAGGTATTGCTGTTCCTAGGCTCCGCCAACCGCGATCCGCGCCGCTGGGACGAACCCGAGCGCTTCGACGTCGACCGCCGGGCCGCCGGTCACGTTGCCTTCGGCGCCGGCATTCATTTTGTGCGTCGGCCAGATGCTGGCGCGCCTCGAGGCGGAGATGGTCATGACGGCGCTCGCCGCGCGGATTGAGCGCATCGACATCGTCGGCGAACCGCAGCGCAAGCTCAGCAACAGTCTGCGGCAGTTTGCCAGCCTGCCAGTGGAGTTGATCGCGGCTCGGTGATTCAGTGATCCCTAATTAATCGAATTTCTTGTCCCTCGCCTAAGAAGGGAGGCTGAACGGTCTTGCAGGTCCGATCCGGGAACGTGGCTAATGCCCCGAAAACCGAAGTGCCGAGACGCGCGCAATTTGGTCGCGATCAGGTGAAAAGCGGACATTGCTTGGCCGTCGCAAATCGGTCGTTCGTGACCCGAAGCGGTCACGGACATTCACGAGGGTTATTTCGACGGCGGCGCCTTCACAGCCCACGCATTTCAAATCGAATGGAGTTAAGACAAAAACAAAAGCGTCCGTAAGGTGCGCGCTAAAGCTGCCGCCGCGTCCGGCTCATCAGCCTTAGCGCGCCAGGCAACGAAGCCGTCGGGCCGGACGAGACAAGCTCCAGCCGACGATAATCCATAGGCAGAGCAAAACCGATTTTCCGGATCGCGCAAATCTGCGCCGCCCACGCGATGTACATCGAGTTCCAGGCCACTGAACCGGCCCGCGATAGCGCGGGCGGCTTGGTACCAGAGACTCGCCGTCGGGGCCCGTCAGCAAGACGAAGCTGTGACCAAACAAGTCAAGAGTCGACATCCGCTTTCCGTTGCGTTCAACAAAGAGATGAGGTGCCCGCGCCCCAGGCAGCCCACGGGCCTCCCGAGGATCGTCGTGGCGCTTGGCATCGCCGTCCTCCGAGAGAATTGCACGCGACCGATAGATGTAGCCAAGCTCAACATTGAAATCGTTAGCCAGAGGCTCGTAGTCCGTAACGCCGAGATAAGTCGCGGTGCGAGTGACGTAGCGGGTGTACGCCTGCTCGACAGTGAATTTGGCCACCGGCTTGCGCTCGGGCTCGTAGCTGTCGAGCAGGCCACGGCCAGCAACACCCTTGAGCACCAGCGCGAGCTTCCACGCAAGATTGTGGGCATCGTGGATGCCGGTATTTCCACCAAAGCCGCCATTGGGCGGCATCAGGTGCGCGGCATCACCTACGATGAAGGTGCGCCCGCGCTGGAGCGTTCGAGCCACATCGGATGTGGCGCGCCAGCGCGCCACGCCGTCAATCTTTACCGCCAAATCCGGAACACCGGCTGCGGCCCGCACCAATTCAATCAGCCGCTGCTCGCTAGTGTCAGCGGCGGCGTTGGCTGCTTTCGCTGGATCGATCTTGGGATCGCCGACGGTATTCACCACCAGAAAACCCGACTGGCAATCCTTTTGAAGTCGAAAAAAGCCGCCCAGAACCGGATTGTTGATGTAAACGATGCTGATCGGCTTATCGCCGAGCTGCGGCCAGAGATCGGCGTGAAAGTAAATCGTGATGCTGTTGGAGAAAACGCCGCGCCCATCGAACGGAATGTCAAGAACCTCGCGCACCTTGCTGTGCGCGCCGTCGGCTCCGACAAGATATTTACATCTGATTTCGCTTTCCGCGTGGCTATCGATGTCGCGCACCGTCGCAGTAACGCCATCGGCGTCTTCACTGAAGCTAACCAGTTCGCAACCGGTGCGCACTGTCGCGCCGACCTCTTGTGTCCGCTTGCGCAGGATGCGCTCAAGACTGGGCTGGTTGAGAAACAGTCGTCGGCAAGGGGTCAGTGTGTCGTCGACGCCAACGTTAAGGCTTCGGATGATGTCGGCAAGTTTGCGCCCCGACAGATTATCCATAGCGATGAGAGCGCCCTCAGGGACAAAATCTTCATTCGACTGCCGCCGTACCTCATCCTCGATCCCAGCCGCACGAAATAATTCGATCGTGCGGAGATGAAAGTGGGCCGCCCGTGGCAGTGGCGAGCCGCTGCGCATGCGCTCGACCGCAATCGAGCGAATGCCGTGCTGCGCAAGAAACATCGCCGTTGTGAGGCCGATCAAGCCGCCTCCGGCGATTAGGACCGATACCTCGGCGGTCGTCGGGTCCAGCCGGGTCGCCATGTGTACACTTATTCGCAGTGGAATCTGGTCCTGAGAAAGCGCTCGCGATTTCTGGAGCTGATCGGTTCACTCGTCATGGCGGGACCTGGCCGACTACACGCGATATTTATGAACCAACTGTGCATTAAGTGGGGATATCAAGAGGAATTGTCAATGCAAACAGCAGTGTTTCAAATAGAACACTGTTCTTGCGTTTTCAGATTTTGTGAGTCGGTATCAACTAGAGCGGATTCCATTTAGTTTGATCCATAACCGGCATGGCTGAAGTAGTTGTTGCATTCCTGTGGAGCGAAGGTTTGGAGGATGGTGCCGATCCGATCCCAGAGAGCTGGGATGGAGCGTTCACCGGCTTTTCGTAGATGCGCCTTGAGTTTTGCGAAGGACTGCTCGATCGGGTTTAGGTCAGGGGAATAAGGCGGCAGCAGCCGCAGCTCTGCGCCTGCCGCCTCGATTGTCTGGCGCACGCCGGCAACCTTGTGGGCGGGGAGATTGTCCATCGTCACGATCTCGCCGGGCGAGAGGGTGGGCACCAGACATTGTTCAAGATAGGTGAGGAAGATTTCGCCGTTCATCGGGGCATCGACAACGAACGGAGCGGTCATGCCACCTTGCCGTAGACCGGCGACGAAAGTGGTCATCTTCCAGTGGCCGTGCGGAACCTTGGCGACGAGCCGTTTGCCGCGCGGGCAGCGTCCACGCAGCCTGGTCATGTTGGTCGACGTTCCGGTCTCGTCGATGAAGACGAACTTGCTCGGATCAAGCCGCGGCTGCTCTTGCTTCCAGCGCGCGCGTGCCATGCGGACGTCTTCGCGGTCTTGTTCGGCTGCGTGCAGGCTTTCCTAAGAAACGGCCACCGGCGCTATTGGCTGGAGGACGAAGCCGAAGGCCTTGGCACGCCGATGCAAATTGTCGATGACCCGCGCACGATAACGAATCTCGTAGGAGGACGCACCCGGGTCGACGTAGTCCATCCCATGGCGCAGGGCGTTATAGAAGAGAACTGCGATCTTGCGCGCTGTCGCGGTGATCGCCTTGACCTTCCCGATGCGGGCAGAAAGCCTCCGGTAGAAGGCACCCAGGGCAGTGTCGGTTCGTCCGATCGTCACCGCGGCGAGCCTCAGGAGCGCCGCGGACCGGCTCCCCGAGCGGCGCGTGCGCGACGAGAGTACCTTACCACCAGAGATCTTGTTGCTCGGCGCCAGGCAAAGCCAGGAGGTAAAGTGCTTTGCGCTCGGCCAGGCAGAGAGGTCGTCGCCGCACTCGGCGATCAATTTGAGCGCGAGGTATGGGCCGAGGCCGTTGATCTGCGTCAGGTCCTTGCCGAGCAGCGCAAAGAGCGCCGCGCGAACATCGAACTCGGGGCCGTTCGGTTGCCGGCGCATGCCCCGACGCGGTGACGGCAACGGACCGACCTCACGGCCGCGGCGGAAGCTGAGTTGCTTCAGGACGGCCTCGATTCGGGCGTCACAGGCCAATGCCTTTTCCTGGTATGCATCATAGAGAGCGAGCGCTTGCTCGAGCGCGAATACGTGCTCGGCACGATAATGCCCGGTGAGCGCCTTCTCGATCGTCTCGACAGTGGCGTGGCAGCGCGTGTCACGCAAAAGTGCCAGCACTGCTGGATCACGCTCGCCCGCAAGGATCGCGCGGATAATCCGCAGCCCGGTCGCGCCGGTGATGTCGGCAACGACGTGGTGGAGCTGCAGATTCATCTCGGTCAGCGCCTTTTGCATGTGCTGGATGTGCGAGGCCGCGTACTCGAGCAGACGCTCACGCTGGCGCAGGTAGGCGCGCAGTTCAACGATCTCCCCCTTGGGGCGGAAGCTGGCACGCAGCAAACCATGAGAATGGAGCCGCTGCAGCCACTGTGCGTCGATGACGTCCGTCTTGCGCCCGGGCACATGCTTGACATCGCGTGCATTGACGAGGAACACCACAAAGCCGCGCGCCTCGAGGAGCTCGAAGACCGGGATCCAGTAGACACTGGTCGACTCCATAACGACTGTCTCAACGCCGCATTCTGCGAACCAATCCACTAGCCGGTGCAAATCCGTCGTGAAGGTGCCGAAGCTGCGCACTGGCTCGGCTGTGCGCTCTGGCCCCACAGCCGCCACATGCATCCTCGCCCCGATATCGATTGCAGCCGCGTTCGGATGCACCATCGGCAGTGCATGTCGAATTTTGTTGTCGCCCGCTTCATTCCGTCTCATCACCAACCCTCCTGTTACGGGACGGAAGGGCTGGGCTGCGCTGTCGTTCAATTTCCTAACACGGGATCGCCGAACGGCGTCGCCACTTTCAAGCCCGCAACAGCCCATGGACCATGTTTTTTTACGGGGTCACTCGCCACCAAAAAGCACTCGGCCGCTCCCTTCCAGGTGCACGATAGAGCCCCAAAGTTTCTACGCCCACAGGGGCGACGCCGTCCCAGATCGTTTTTTTGAAGGTGATGTCGTGGCGATCGCAGAACCGCCACACCGAACTCGCGCTGGCGCGGATCCCGCGCTGGCGCAGCCGGCCGCGGATTTCCTCCAGCGTCAGGTCCGGTTCGGCGGCAATCAGCTCCAGCAGCCATGGCTTGTGAACATCCAGCGGCGAGCGCTTGCCACCCATCGATTTGGCCGCCGGCGATCCGGTCTGGCGCCAGCGCGAAACCCACCGGATCGCCGAGCTCGGGCTAACCTCAAACGCTGCCGCCGCTTCGTGGCAAGAGGCCCCGGCCTCGACCGCACGCACCACCCGTTCACGCAAGTCCTGCGAATAGGGTTTCGGCATCCTCGTCTCCCGAATCAATCCGAGGAGACTCGCCCATCCATCCGATTTTGAGAATCCCGGCTCACCGACTTTCAATTCAAGCCGATCGGATTATGCTCTAATTGCAGCCTTGATCGATTAGCGTCAGCTAGCCCCGCCATTCGAGAGACAAAAAGTTGCTGTGATCGCAGGATAGGTAAGACATCCAAGTTCCTGTAGATATTCCACCCATAGGTTTCGTTCGGCGGCGTCCCTTCCGTCGGGTGATCTCGTCCTCCGTTAGCCGTTCTTCTTCGCGGGTCTGGCGCGGCATCTCAGGCCTCTAGGCGATACCAATACTGCTTTGGTTGCCCCAGCCTTAGTCGGGGGCGACCCGGGCTGGGGCTTCCATCTTCGGGAGGGCCACGCACAACAAAACACTCACGTTGCGCGCCGCCCCGGTTACGATCTGTTTGAAACTAGGAGTTAGGCCGCGGCACGGATGCTGGGCGAGCCCACTACGCCGCTCTTTTCGAACTGCGCCTTCATTTCACTTGAGCCGTACCAGGTGCGGGCCTTCGATACGTCGGCAACATCCTGGAGGAGCAGCACATCATTGGGGTCGTCGGTGCTGCGGAACACTTTGCTTTTCGTGATGCCGGCAGTGGTGCGATTTTTCTCGTTCCCATTGTAACTCGTCTGCCAAGCGTTGAAGTCCTTGACCTTGAAGTGAATAGTCAGGTTTTCGTTATTCATCGGTATTCTCCATTGTGAAAATCTCTTTGAGTACGCACGCACCAGAGGTGCGCGCGTTGCCGCCGTGCGGATGCCGACGGCACCGCACTGCAAGCCAGATCAACTTTTGGATTAGAATTGTGCCAGCCGATGGCACCGGTGCTGCCAGTGAATGAGCGGAGACTACGGCAAGTCGCCGTTTCGTGTGCAGCTCTCAGGCAAGCAAGTACTTACCAGTACCTATGCAGCTGTGGTGTCGAAACCAAAGAACAAGGGTGTGCGGAACACTTAATTCGCGGTTGAGGCGGTGCTTGTGAGCGCCAAAAGTTCCATAAAAATGCACCGGGGCAATCAAAAGATCTTGGTTCAGCCGTAGCGACTTCACCTCGCCGATGATCTCGAGTATTTCTTTGATTGTAAGGCTCGTTTGGCCGTACAGGCGGCAGACCGTGATGCGAAAGCTTCCTTTGCCGAAGTCGCGCGACAATGGCGTGACTTAGCACGGCAAGCAGAGCAGTTGGAACGCGACCGGGGCGTACCATTTCGTCAGGAATTGGAAGTGAAGCAGACCTATCACGGACATTGTTGAATCGACACCAAATGCCAAATTGAAATGAGCAGGATGAAAGCCCGACGTTAACGGAGCGGGCCGGTGATAAGGCGCGCGCCACGTTGAAACGTGAAATAAGCCCACAGCCAGTTGAGCGCGACAATGGTCCGATTGCGGAAACCGATCAAAAAATAGATGTGAGCCACGGTCCAGACCAACCAGGCAAAGAAACCGCGTAGGCGAATCCAGCCAAAATCGACGACAGCGGCCTTGCGTCCAATAGTGGCGAGATTGCCGTAGTCACGATAGTGGAATGGCTCGACCCGCTCTCCGCCGCGCAGCCGGGCCTTGATCAGACTGCCGACATAGCGCCCCTGCTGCTTGGCGACTGGAGCGATGCCAGGAAGTGGCTTGCCATTGGCGTCGAGGGCCAGCGCAGTGTCGCCGATAGCGAATATCTCTGGATGACCAGGCACGGCGAGGTCGGGATCGACTTCAATCCGACCGACACGGTCGCATTTGGCGCCGATCCAATGTCCGGCAGGCGAAGCGGCAACGCCGGCGGCCCATAACACTGTGCGCGCCTCGATACGCGCCGTGTCGATCTTCACGCCCGATGAGTCGATCGCTGTGACCGGCGCGCCGAGACGGACCTCGACTCCAAGCTGCTCTAACCGTCGCGTGGCATCATCGGAAAGATCTTCCGGGAAGCTCGGCAGCAGCCGTGGTCCGGTCTCGACCAGAATGATGCGCGTGACGCGCGGATCGATGTTGCGAAAATCCTTTGCCAGCGCTCGGCGGGCGAGTTCGGCGATCGCGCCGGCGAGCTCGACTCCGGTCGGACCACCGCCAACGATTACCAGATTCATTAGGCGCCGGCGCTCATCCGCGTCCGTCTCGTTCTCGGCCCGCTCGAAGGCGAGCAGGATTCGCCGCCGAATCTCGGTCGCGTCCTCGATGCGCTTAAGTCCGGGCGCCAAGGGCTCCCAATCGTCGTGACCGAAATAGGCGTGGCGCGCGCCGGTAGCGAGGACGAGATAGTCGTAGGGCACCTGCCGCCCGCTCCTGATCGAGACTAGGCGCGCCATGACATCGACGCCGACTATTTCACCCAGCATGACGGAAACATTTCGGTACGCGCCAACGATGCCGCGGATCGGTGCGGCAATGTCAGCCGGAGACAGTCCAGCGGTCGCCACCTGATAGAGCAGCGGCTGAAACAAGTGATAGTTCTCCCGGTCAATGACGACGACCTCGACCGGGGCATTCGCGAAAGTCTTAGCCGCCCATAATCCGCCGAATCCGGCCCCGACGATGACGACACGCGGTGGCGCTGCGTCCGAGCGTGCAATAGGTGAAATGGCTCCGAACATGACTGGACATTATATCGCTCCGGTGATTTTCAATTAAACCATTATGAGGAGTCACAAGCTGTCAGCACCGGTCGGAAGTGGTGCCCGCAACGAACGACAGCCGCGTATAACCCGGAAGCGGAAATTCGCGCACCCCTGCTGACCAATGCTCGTTAACGAGCACGCGAGCTGCTAGATCGAACATGAAACTGAATCCGCAAGACCTGGAAAAAATCACCGATCTCACGCTGAGTCACTACAACCAGCGTGCCGAAGACTTCTGGGAAGGCACGCGCGGTCACAACGTCAACCAGAACATCGAGGCGCTGTTACAATGCATCGAGGGTAAACCGCCTTTTACGATACTAGATTTTGGTTGCGGGCCCGGTCGCGACCTCAAGGTGTTTGCCGAACTCGGTCACGTTGCGGTAGGCTTGGAAAGCGCGGCACATTTTGCCGTGATGGCGCGCGCCCATAGCAGCTGCGAAGTATGGCAGCAAGATTTCCTCAAGCTCAAGCTTCCGGATAATCGTTTCGACGGCGTATTCGCTAATGCCGCGCTGTTTCATGTACCCAGCCAGGAGTTACCGCGCGTGTTGCTGGAACTGCACGCGATTCTGAAACCGGGTGGTGTGCTGTTCAGCTCAAACCCGCACGGCCATAACGAGGAAGGCTGGAATGGTGGACGCTACGGCGTGTATCATGATCTTGAGACTTGGCGCGGTTATGTGTCTGCTGCTGGATTCGTTGAGATTAATCACTACTACCGCCCCGCCGGCCTACCGCTCGAAAAACAGCCCTGGCTCGCAAGCGTCTGGCGTCGGTGAGGATGAGAGTGTTATGTCCGATGGCTGCGGTTCTATCGCTCGCCCATGCGGCGTAAGCGCCATTAGGTCGACCTCGCGCCACCGGCGCGAGCGGCGTACATGTAGAGCGGTCCTGCAGCGCCCTCGACGACCTGCTGAGAGATCATGACCTCCGCGACGCCTTCGAGGCTTGGCAGGTCGAACATAGTATCAAGGAGTATCGCCTCCATGATCGAGCGCAGCCCGCGCGCCCCGGTCTTGCGGTCGATCGCTTTCCTGGCGATGGCGCCGAGTGCTTCCTCGGCCACAGTGAGATCGACCCCCTCCATCTCGAACAGCTGCTGATACTGCTTGACCAACGCGTTCTTCGGCTCCGTGAGGATGCGCTTGAGGGACGGTTCATCAAGGTCCTCAAGCGTGGCCAACACGGGCAACCGCCCGACGAACTCCGGGATGAGGCCGTACTTCAACAGATCCTCGGGCTCGACGTCGCGGAAGATTTCGCCCTGCTTTCTATCCTCAGGCGCGATGACCTTGGCGCCGAAGCCGATCGAGCCCGGCCGGCTGCGCGCCGAGATGATCTTCTCGAGGCCAGTGAAGGCGCCGCCACAGACGAACAGGATGTTAGTAGTGTCGACCTGCAGGAATTCCTGCTGCGGATGCTTGCGGCCACCCTGCGGCGGCACGCTCGCGATCGTGCCCTCTATGATCTTGAGAAGTGCCTGCTGCACGCCCTCGCCCGATACGTCGCGGGTGATCGAGAGATTGTCGGATTTGCGGGAAATCTTGTCGATCTCGTCGATATAGACGATCCCGCGCTGCGCGCGCTCGACATTGTAGTCGGCCGACTGCAGCAGCTTGAGGATGATGTTCTCGACGTCCTCGCCGACATAGCCGGCTTCAGTGAGCGTCGTCGCGTCCGCGATGGTGAAAGGAACGTCGAGAATGCGCGCTAGCGTCTGCGCCAGCAGTGTCTTGCCGGAGCCGGTCGGACCGATCAGGAGGATATTCGACTTCGCTAGCTCAACATCTTTGTGGTCGGCCTGGTGTTTTAGCCGCTTGTAATGATTGTGGACGGCAACCGCGAGCACCTTCTTGGCATGGTTCTGACCGATGACGTAGTCGTCGAGGACTTTGCGGATCTCTTTCGGGGTCGGAATACCGTCGCGTGATTTCGTCAGCGAGGACGTCTTCTCCTCGTGGATGATATCCATGCACAGCTCAACGCACTCGTCGCAAATGAAGACGGTCGGCCCGGCAATGAGCTTGCGCACCTCGTGCTGGCTCTTGCCGCAGAACGAGCAGTAAAGCGTGTTCTTCGACTCGCTGCCGCCGACCTTGGTCATTTCAGAGCCCAAACAAGATGCAAGTCATCGCGATCGCTACCCCGCAGGCCAAACCAGGCGTGCGCACGATCCCTCTCCTTGAGAGGCCGGCCAACTCAGCCGGCTTCCTTCGACCGAATAATTCATAGGGCCAAGGTACCTCTCTCGGCAATGCGGCTCTGTTGCCGCGCGCGGGTAGTGGAAGAGCCATCGGCATCCCGATGGCTCGTTTCTATCGCTCCGATAGCCAGACAAGCTCGATGGCGTGCGACCCGATCAGCTAACGAGAGAGCCGCGCTTCTGCTGCTCCGCTTCGCTCGTGGCGTGCGGACAAACCGGCAACTCCAGCACCGTCGCGTGCTGACCTTCGCACAGCCGGGTGAGCTTCACGACCTGACCGTCGGGGAACTCCAACGTGTCGTGATGCACGTTGGGCTGCTCGCGGTTGACCTGCCGAAACAGAGCTACCTTCTCACAAAGGTAAGTGCCTCCCAGAAATTGCCAAACCGGAAGCTCCGCTCGATGCGGTGAGCTTCCTCCAGCAGTTGCCAGTCTGGGGCCTGTGCGTGAAAGAGCTCAGCTTCCTCGCGCGTGAGCTGCGGTATTCCCCCGCGACAGGGAGAACAGGTTTTGCCAGCAAGAGCTTCGGTCATGTTGCTTGCCCCTCGTGTAGCCGCAGGATGCGCTTCAAATGCGCGAACAGCATCTCAACACGCCTCCTATCACGGCGTGATTGCTCGAACACCTTAGTCTTGGCCAGCACGCCAGCAACGTCGCGGGCCTCCTCGTAGATGCTGCGCCGGATCCTACGAGGGGGTATTTATGGACAGCATCGCGCCCTGGGCAGGCCACAACAATTGTGCGTAATGGCTCTAAATTCGCAACTGGCGTCCCATCAAATGAACGTTTCGGCACCTTTGTCAGGCATATAATTCTGAGAAATTCTTGCGGATATCGTTGAGCGGATCGGGCGATGAGCTGCATCACCGTGTTCGGCGGAACTGGTTTCCTCGGCCGCCGCGTCGTGTGCCATTTGCGCGAGTCCGGCGCTGCGGTGCGGATCGCCTCACGGCATCCTGGCCAGGCCGAGGGCGACGGAGTCGAGCGGATCGCAGCCGATGCGCATGACGAGCGCTCGGTAAAATCCGCCGTTGCCGGCGCCGACGGCGTCGTCAACGCGGTCAGCCTGTACGTCGAGCGCGGCAGCGAGACGTTTCGTTCGGTGCACGTGGAAGCGGCTGGCCTGGTCGCGAGCGCGGCCCGCCGGGCTGGGGTCAAGCGGCTGGTGCACCTGTCCGGAATCGGCGCCAACGCCACCTCGTCCAAGCCCTACATTCGCAGCCGCGGCGAAGGCGAGGCGGTGGTGCAGGCCGCGTTCCCGGGCGCGGTCATCATTCGCCCGGCGGTGATGTTCGCGGCGGACGACAGCTTTCTCACGACGATTCTCGGGCTGCTTCGGCTCCTGCCGGCCTATCCGATGTTCGGCGACGGCCGGACGAAGCTCCAGCCGGCGTATGCGGACGACGCCGCAGCGGCGATCGCGCAAGTCCTGCTGCAGAGCGAAACCCCGCATCCTCTCTACGAGCTGGCCGGCCCGCGCGTCTATTCGTACGCGGAGCTGCTGCGGACCATCGCCCGCGCGGCGGGATTGCGGCCCGTGCTTTTGCGGATGCCCTTTGCCCTTTGGTATGCGCTTGCGGCCCTCGCCGAGAACCTGCCGCACCCGCCCCTCACCCGCAATCAGGTCGATCTCATGCAGGTCGATACCGTGGCCTCGGACCGACCTGGATTTCGGGAGCTCGGAATTTCGCCGCGATCGCTCGAAGAGGAGCTCGAGGCGATGCTCAAGCAAAGCGCCTGACGAAACTCCGCCTAGGCATCTTCAGGCCGATGAACGAGTTTGAAGATTTGAACGTCGGTCGAATCCCATGTCGTCCATGATGCGTCCGCAGACTAGCACTACTTTGGCAGATTTTTAGCGGCACGGGATTCCCAAATCAGTTTTTCAGTGATTTATAGACGGTCGGCTTTTGGAGGGGCCGACCATGGTGGGCACGACGTCGAATTGGGAAGACGAGCTTGGACGCTGGCTTAAGCCGTTCCTGGATCGCTTGGATCACAAAGCGCGGCGACGGATGTGTCCGCTTTACGTGACGGGGCTGATCGGGCCCGGTGAACGCAAGAGCATCCAACCAATGGCAGAGCGGCTTGCGCCGGGCGACTATGATCAGCTGCATCATTTTGTTGCTGCTGGCGTCTGGAATGCGGCACCATTGGAGACAGAACTGCTCATTCAAGCCGACCAGCTGGTCGGCGGCAGCGATGCGGTATTGGTGATCGACGACACCGCGGTGCCGAAGAAGGGTAAGCACTCGGTTGGTGTCGCTGCGCAATATGCTTCAGCGCTGGGCAAGACTGCCAATTGCCAGACGCTGGTGTCCCTGACGCTCGCACGAGGCGAACACTACTTTGGCAGATTTACTCACGTCGCCGCTCGTTGCAAATCCATTTTCTGCAATGCGGGCATCGCTGCGGCTGTAGTCGAGCGATGAGTTCGAGGATAGCGTGGCGCACGGCTGGCAAGCTTGGTTGAGGCGGCGGGCCGTTGATTCTTTTTTTCCCGCCTCACTTTTTTGAGGCGACGATGCTGGAGGAAGGCGAATGCGAGCATCGTCATGAGGGCATGACGGTGAAGGCCCTGCCAGGATCGTCCCTCGAAGTGGTCGAGGCCGAGTTCCTCTTTCAGCTGCTGATGGGCCTGTTCACAAATCCATCGCCCCTTGATGGTGGCGGCCAAGGTGCGCAGATCGGTCGCGGCAGGCAGATTTGCGAGGTAGTATTTCTTCTCGCCAGAGGCGCGGTGTTCGCCGATAAGCCAGGCTTCGTCGCCCGGCAGATGTTGCTGGCCCTTGTCCCTGATCCGCTGCGGTGGTCCGTCGGCTGTGCGTACGCGGACGGCGGCAAAGCGGGCTTTGAGCTTGCCTTTCGTCCCGGTTCGCCAACTCACAGTTTGCCACTTGGCAGCGGCCAGCATGTCTTCGGCCGGTGCGGATAGAATATCTGGCACATACCGCCGTCGCGGGCGGCCCCGTTTGGCAACGGGCCAGATCAGCTGCACGCCGACAGGGTACACCTTGAGGTGACGAGGGATGCCGACCGCCCAGGCAAGATTGCGGGCCGTAAGTTCTTGGCGGAAAGGCGCGCTCAGCCCATAACCGGCATCCGCCAGCACACAGCCGAAGTGCACGCCGGCCGCCATCACGCGATCGATCTCAGCCAGGGCGATCTCTGGCTTCGTCCGCGCAGTCCGGCATTCGACCGGAACGCGCGCTCGCTTTAACCGCACCCGGTCGCCCGTCCAACTGTCGGGAAGAAAAAGGCGCAAGGCCAACATCACCGGCACTTCGCCTCGTGCGAGCGTCAGGGACACCAGCGTCTGGCAATTGGCAGTCTTGCCCAGCGCTGAAGCATATTGCGCAGCGACACCGACCGAGTGCTTACCCTTCTTCGGCACCGCGGTGTCGTCGATCACCAATACCGCATCGCTGCCGCCGACCAGCTGGTCGGCTTGAATGAGCAGTTCTGTCTCCAATGGTGCCGCATTCCAGACGCCAGCAGCAACAAAATGATGCAGCTGATCATAGTCGCCCGGCGCAAGCCGCTCTGCCATTGGTTGGATGCTCTTGCGTTCACCGGGCCCGATCAGCCCCGTCACGTAAAGCGGAAACATCCGTCGCCGCGCTTTGTGATCCAAGCGATCCAGGAACGGCTTAAGCCAGCGTCCAAGCTCGTCTTCCCAATTCGACGTCGTGCCCACCATGGTCGGCCCCTCCAAAAGCCGACCGTCTATGAATCACTGAAAAACTGATTTGGGAATCCCGTGCCGCTAAAAATCTGCCAAAGTAGTGCTAGAACCTATCTCAAAATTGCTGCTCGGTGTCGATCGGCTATAAATGTCGAATGATTCGGCTAGGCGATTTGCAATGGGAACGTATCCGAGATCATTTTCCGGAAGAGAACATTGTCGAAGGACGCCCAGGCCGTAAGCCGATCCCGACGCGTCAGATCCTTGAAGCCGTGCTGTGGATTCTGAACACTGGCGCGCAGTGGCATATGCTGCCGCAGTGCTATCCGAATTACAAAACGGTGCATCGCCGTTTTCAAACTTGGTGCCACAACGAAATCTTGCGTGGGGTCCTGACGGATATCGCCAATGAGCTTCGCGACAAAGGCGCATTGGATGAAGAAGAGTGCTTCATCGACGCGACATTTGTAATGGCGAAGGGCGGCGGGGCAGCGGTCGGCGCGACGAAGCGCGGAAAAGGCATGAAAATCATGGCGATTGTGGATCGCCATGGATTGCCGCTCTCGGTCAGCACACACGCTGCGAACCATCACGAAGTCCAACTCGTTCAGTTATGCTTCGACTTCTACATGATCGAAGCAAAACCCGAAAATTTGATCGGAGATCGTGCTTACGACAGCGATCCTCTGGACGAGCAATTGCACCAGGACGGGATCGAGATGATCGCGCCGCACCGCTCAAACCGCAGCAAGCCGCCGACACAAGATCGACGCCGGCTTAGCCGATATGCGCGGCGCTGGCTGGTAGAGCGCTTCTTTGCCTGGCTGCAGTGGCAGCGACGCATTCTCGTCCGCTGGGAGTATTATCACGAGAATTTCCTCGGTTTCGTCCAGCTCGCACATTTTGCGATATTGCTGTCGCTCTTGGAAAGTTTTGGATACGTCACCGAATAAAGAGCTCCGCAATGCGGGCAAAAGAACTGGAAACGGTCCGCGCCACAATCAAATAACAAAAGCATTACGTATCCGACCAGCATTTTACAGTGCAAAATCAGATTGCAAGGGGTTCAGGCCGCGACTAAGCTTTCGTTGCGGATGCGGTTGCTATTTTGCTTCGACATGGATCGGAGACGACGATGCGCATGATGCTGAGAATTACGATCCCCATAGAGAAGGGCAACGAGACATTTAAGGACGGCTCGCTCGGAAAAGCGATGGAGTCGGTAATGAAGAAACTCAAGCCGGAGGCGGTTTACTTCGGGACGATAATGGAGGGTAAGCGCGGCGGAATGATGTTTTTCGACCTGGCTGACCCGTCGGATATTGTCGAAATTGCCGAACCGCTCTTTTTAAATCTCGACGCAGCGGTCGAGTTCGTGCCGGTCATGAACGCGGACGATCTGCGCAAGGGCATGGGCAAGGTGGCAGCGAAGGGAAAAAAATAGAGAACAGCTGCGAAGGTTAAAAGAGCTATTATTTCTTGCGACGGGTTTCGGTGCGACGCTTGGTAGGTTTGGCCGGCGGCTCTTCCGGCGCCTTGTTCTGCGACTTCGCTTCCTTGGCCAACCGAAGAGCTTTCAATCGCGCGGTCTTTTCACGAATAATCTTTGCTTGGGCTTCGTAGCCTACGGTGAGGTTGTTATTCTCCCGCGCAGTCTTCTCCAACCGCAATTCCACTCGGATGCTCTTAGGATTAGCGGTCATCGTTCGCTTCTTTCACGGACGCAGAAACGCGGCGCCGCCTGGTCGGCTTCGGGGGTGGCTCGTCGGTCTGCGACTGAGCTTCCTTAGCTAATCGAAGCGCTTTCAAACGTTCGGTCTTTTCGCGGATGGCCAGCGCTTGAGCTTCATATTCGGTCATCGCCTTTCGAGCATTCCGCACGCGCCGTTCCTGCTTGAAGCTTTTTTCTGCCCGTTGACCGGCCTCGTTTGAATTCATGGGTGTCTCCTGTGCGGCGATCACGCCCAAATAGGGGCTTCGCTCGTGAAATCGTCTCCCTCCGCCGGGGACCGCCTTCCAAAATCGCTTCATTTCGCCGATTCTAATGTGATCGTTGGCGTTGTGAGGGCGAGAAGTGTCCACGAAGGCGGTTATGGGCACGAATGGGACTGGGAGGCGTAACCGGTCGTGGCCGGAGGCGCTGAAGCGGGAGATTGTGGCGGCGTCGTATGCACCGGGCTCGTCGGTCTCAATGGTTGCTCGGCATTACGACGTGAATGCGAACCGGGTATTTGGTTGGCGGAAGCGCTATCGCGACGAGTCACGTGCGCCGGCCATGCCGACGGCCCCGCAATTGATCCCGGTAGTGGTCACGGCTGAACAGGATGCTGTCGCCGCGCAGCGGTCGTCCGTCGCGGAGACGATCGAGATTGATCTTGCCGCCAAATATGCCGGCAAATATCGCGTCCGCGTCAGCAGCGGCGTCGATGTGCAAGCACTGCGGCGTGTGCTCGATGTGCTGGAGCGGCGATGATCCCGGTTCCCTCGGGCGTACGGGTGTGGCTGGCGGTCGGACGAACCGATATGCGGCGCGGCATGAATGGCCTGGCTCTCCAGATCCAGGAAGCGCTGCGGCGCGATCCCCATGCCGGCGATCTTTACGTCTTTAGAGGCGCCAGAGGTGACCTGATCAAGATTCTTTGGCATGACGGCCTCGGCATGTCGCTCTACGCCAAAAGGCTGGAGAAGGGCCGCTTCATCTGGCCATCGCCGGCCGACGGCGTAGTTGGAATCTCGGCCTCGCAGCTGGCCTATATGCTCGATGGAATCGATTGGCGGAATCCGCGTCATACCTTCCGACCGGAGCATGCGGGATAAACGCTGACAATTCATTTTTTTAGGAGTCATCCGCCAATATTTATGATTTTATCTGGGCATGGATTCGGGTGGCGAAGCCTTTCCAAATGACATCGCTGCGCTGAAGACCGCGCTGGCCGCGGCGCGCGACAGGCACATCATCGAAGCCGCCAGGGCGGCGCATGCCGAAGCGGAACTCGCGGTGGCGCGCGCCAAAGCCGCCGACGATCAAGCCCTGATCGCGCAGCAGCAATTGCGCATCGAGAAGCTGACGCGCCAGCTTTATGGCCCGCGCTCGGAACGTTCGTCACGGATTCTCGATCAGATCGAGTTGCGGTTCGAGGAGCTGGAGAGTTCAGCCACCGAGGACGAGATTGCCGCCGAGATGGCGGTGGCCAAAACCACGATGGTGGCGGCCTTTGCCCGCAAGCGCCCGGCGCGCAAGCCGTTCCCCGAACATCTGCCGCGCGAGCGGGTGATCGTGCCGGGACCAACTGCTTGCCTTTGCTGCGGCGGCGGGCGACTGCGCAAATTGGGCGAAGATGTCACCGAGACGCTGGAGGTGATCCCGCGCCGGTGGAAGGTCATCCAGCATGTCCGCGAGAAGTTCACTTGCCGGGACTGCGAGAAGATCAGCCAGGCGCCGGCGCCGTTCCATGTGATCGCCCGCGGCTGGGCCGGTCCCAGTCTTCTGGCGATGATCCTGTTCGAGAAGTTTGGCCAACATCAGCCGCTCAACCGGCAAGCCGAACGCTATGCCAAGGAGGGCGTGCCGATCAGTCTGTCGACCTTGGCCGACCAGGTCGGCGGCTGCGCGGCGGTGCTGACGCCTTTGTTCAAGCGCATCGAGGCGCACGTCCTGAGCGCCGAGCGATTGCATGGGGACGACACCACGGTCCCCGTCCTCGCCAAAGGCAAGACCGACACCGGCCGAATATGGGTCTACGTGCGCGACGACAAGCCGTTCGGTGGGCCGATGCCGCCAGCAGCCGTGTTCTATTACTCGCGCGATCGGGCCGGCGAGCATCCCCAGGCGCACTTGGCTAGCTACACCGGAATCTTCCAGGCCGATGCCTACAGCGGCTACGGCAAACTCTACGAGCCCGGCCGCTCGCCTGGGCCGATCTACGAAGCGGCCTGTTGGGTCCATGCCCGACGCCCGTTCTTCGTCATGGCCGATCTGGCCGAGAACGCCCGTCGTAAGGCTCAAGGTAAAAAGCCGGTAGCGATATCACCTCTGGCGCTGGAAGCGGTCCGCCGGATCGACGCCCTGTTCGACATCGAGCGGACGATCAATGGACAGAGCGCCGAAAGGCGTAAGGCCGTCCGCCAGGAACTGAGCGCGCCGCTCGTCGCAGATCTGGAGGCCTGGATGCGCGAGCAACGCGCCAAGCTCTCGCGCGGCAACGACGTCGCCAAGGCTTTTGACTACATGCTCAAGCGTTGGACTGTGTTCACACGCTTCCTTGACGACGGCCGCATCTGCTTGTCGAACAATGCCGCCGAGCGTGGCGCGCGCGGAATTGCCTTGGGAAGGAAGTCATGGTTGTTCTGTGGTTCCGATCGCGGCGGCCAGCGAGCTGCAGTCATGTACAGCCTGATCGTCACAGCCAAGATGAACGACGTTGATCCGCAAGCATGGCTCGCCGACGTGCTCGCCCGCATTGCCGAACATCCTGTCCAAAAGCTCGACGAGCTGCTGCCTTGGAACTGGTGCCCGCTCAACGCGCAGGTCCGTCAGGCGGCCTGACCATGGCCGGGATAAGCCACGTCTTTACAATCAGCCGTGTCGCCGAGATGCTCGGCGAGAACGAGGACTGGTTGCAGGAAATCTCCATCGAAATGGACCCCGAAGACGGCCGCCTCATCGTCTGGGGAACCGGCGAACAGACCATAACGGCCTTCACCGACCTCGGCGTCGAGAACCTTGCTCTGATCGTCGAGATCTATAAAGCTGATCCAGATTTGATGGCTCGGTACCCCAAGGGTGACTGACCCAGTCCGGTCCTCGACCGTCTGCTCATCGAACCAGTCCCGCGGTCCTCACCGGATGCTGACGTGAAATCCATGTCGTGGATTTTGGAACGTCTGGTGGAGATCCGCGGCTCGGTTGAGCAGCGGATAAAATTCTGTCGAGGAGGAGCTGCGGCATTGGCGGCGATGCTGCCAACCAAAGCGGCCTAGCGCCTGAACGCACATAGCCCTGTGAGGGAGCGTCCGCCTCATATTGATTGACGCGAGTCGCTGGTCAGCTTCGGGCCACACGCCCACGCCGCGGGACGAGACGCGCTAACCCTGAATGTAGTGTTCAAGTTGATCGATGACGAATTCCTGTTTGGAAATTATGAATTTGAGCAAATCGCCGATGGAGATGATGCCGATTACTTTTGTGCCGTCGAGAACAGGCAGATGACGCACGCGCTTGTCGGTCATCAGGGCCATGCAGCGCTCAACCGAGTGTTCCGGCCGGACGTAGATGACGTTTCGCTCCATGATGTCCCTGACCAGCGTGGTGGGGGACGCTTTGCCTTTGAGAATGACATTCCGCGCGTAATGTCTCTCCGTGATGATGCCGACCAATTTTTCGCCGTCCATCACGACCAGAGAGCCGATATCTTTTTCCTCCATTTCGGCCACAGCGTCGAGCACCGTGGCATCCGGCTCAATGGTCCAAAGGTTCCCCCCCTTTTGTGCAAGCAGGTGTTTTACGGTCATGGCGCACACCGTGTCCCATGTTGGCCTTTGGCATGGAGCACCATCAGCATTTTCGCGTTCGGGCAATAATCCTTCCAGGCCGGGTTGGCGGGATCACGCGCAAGGTCTCGCAAACACTGCCTCGGGCTCTCACAGTAAGAGCAAATGCGCTGAAGATCGCGGAATGTCTGCGGCACAGCCGCTGACACCGCAATGGGATCGTGGCCGAGCGCCGCCATGCGGCGTTCCAGAAGGTCAGTCGCGTTCGGACCAAGGCACGCGAGCATGCGGAATTCGGCGACGGATAGGCCGCTGTCTTGCGCTATGCGTTCGACTTCCTGTTCGCCACACGACTGCAGCTCGTTCAGAGTCCTGCTGCGGCTTCGATCCCACATCCATTGCAGGATGGCCTCGATCGGTGAAGAGGAGATTTGATCACGGGGCAGGGCAACCATGTGACCCTCCGCTCATCGGTATTCCAAGTAAACCTGATGGCGATGATCGGCGCTTTGACTTAGATCAAATCGCGTCCCGGGGGTTATGTGCTCCTAACAGCCAAAGCGGTAATCCATAATTTGAAATTTATGCGATCCCCAGCTAGTCACATGAATCTAAAGTTCGTCGCATAATGTCTGCTGCGCTTTGTGGCAGAAGCGTTTAACTGAGGCCAGGATTTGATCGGCAGATTTGGTCCATTTGAAAGGCCTGGGATTTTGATTGTGCCGATCGATGAATGAGCGGATATCGGCTTCGAGTTGCCTGACGGAGGTATGAACACCTCGCCTGAGCCGCTTTCCGGTGAGCTCAGCGAACCAGCGCTCGACCTGATTGATCCAAGACGCCGAAGTCGGCGTGAAGTGGACATGATAATGCGGCCGGCGGGCGAGCCACGCCTTGATCTTGGGGGTTTTGTGGGTGGCATGGTTGTCCATGACGAATATCGAGCCCTTCGGGGACTTGAGCATCGATCTCTTTGAGGAAGTTCAAGAACTCGGCCGCCCGGTGACGCTTGTAGCATTTGACCGATGACGAACCCCGAGGCGACGTCGAGTGCGGCAAACAGCGCGGTCGTACCATGCCGCACGTAGCTGTGCGTGCGACGTTCGGGGTACGCCAGGCATCATCGGCAAGACCGGCTGCTCGCGATCGAGTGCCTGGATCTGGCTCTTCTCATCGATGCTGAGGATGAGGGCTCGGTGGGGCGGGGAAAGATAAAGACCGACGATATCGCGTACCTTGTCGACGAATAGAGGATCGTTCGACAGCTTGAACGTCTGGCTACGATGCGGCTGCAAGCCGAACGCCACCCACATCCGGCGGATCGTGGTGTGGGAAAAGCCAGTTTCCGCCGCTATCAGCGGATCGACCGGTGCGTCGCGTCGACCGGTGTCGTGCGCAATGTCCGCTCGATCACGGCAACAACCTGTGATCATATTGAATGGCTCGGTGAGCCCTCGAAGAAGAAAGCGATTGGCACCTGCAAAACGCGGGACATTTGCTGCAAGCGGCTTGCGCTGATGCGGCTGGTGCCTCGTCGCGTTCCCTTCACCGTCTAAGGTTTTGGTGATGGCGGGAGGACCGCAAGTGCGCTAGTGTTTGGTGGGGCTGATGGGCTTCCAACGAGGGAGTTCAAAAGATGTGTGACTTTAGCCTCCAAAGCGTACGCTCGCGGCCCGCGAAGGTCGGCGATAAGCTGGTGACGCGTGACTTCGGCACTGGGACACACGGCTTCGCCGCCGCGGATGATCCAGGACTGGCGGTGTGTTTGATGCCGGGGACGGAACTGGCCTTCGCTGGCGATGTTGCGTGCCTGCCGGCTGGCCTATTCGGGTGGAAGACGAAGACAATCAACCACCGAACGGCCATCTTTCGACAAGTCAACAAGGACAGATTGGCCGCACATCACGATGCGCTCGAATTTCCGGACGGGCGCACGGTACTGCTGACGCTGCTGTGCGAGGGTCAGGCGGCAACTGTGTTGCAGTTGCCTGCACAGCCAGTGACCGCGACCGAGGCGGATGCCCAGAAGCGCGTCGCCTACGTAGGCTGACAGTTGACCATGGACCTGTGTAGGTCGCCTTAGGAAGCGGCCTACTTTTTTACGTACGAAAGTCCGCACGGGGCCGGCGCGTCGCTCAGTGCGACGCAGCGATATGTCCCAAGTCGGAGTGTCGGCTCAACCGGTCGATGCAACACAGACGTTAAATCTCTCCGCTATTGATGTGGTGGACGGCCGAGCAGCGTGAGTGGTGCGGAAAGGCCGAGCGTTTTGGCGGTCCTGAGATTAACGACCAGTTCGACCTCCACAGCTTGCTGAACCGGCAGGTCGCCGGATACTCACCGAACGGCTCAATCGCGCTAGCCTTAAATCGTCGCAGGTCATCATTGGGTTGGCTCGGCTCAGTGCTGGTGCAGGCAGGAACGCCAATTAGTTGCGCAATGGAGTCGTTGTCGGTGCACACAGGTGTGTGGTCCGACAAGCAGATGAGTTGAGCGGTCAACGCAAGTTCAACGCAAGTCATCATGGCCATACGACCCGCGGTGCGAAATCGTGTGTTTTCTCTTTGGCACCGTGAAATTCAGCCATGGCAGATGGGCTTGCGCTTTGATCCAAATCAAAACCGCTGCGTGCAGTTGCTAGAGAAGCTCCTCCACGTCGCGTGCGAGGCTTTCTGGCTTCGTCGTTGGTGCAAAGCGCGCTCGCACGGTACCAGCCCTATCGACCAAGAACTTCGTGAAATTCCATTTTATGCCGTTGCCCAGTAACCCGCCGTGCTGCTGTTTGAGCCAAACGTAGAGAGGGTGAGCGTTGTTGCCGTTGACCTCGATCTTGGTGAACACGGGGAAAGTTACGCCATAGGTATCATTGCAGAAGGTAGCGATCTCTGCGTCTGACCCCGGTTCCTGATGGCCAAACTGGTCGCATGGAAAGGCAAGAATTTCAAAGCCACCCAGTTGGAACTTTTCGTACAGGGCCTGCAAGCCTCTATACTGCGGTGTGAAGCCGCATTTCGAGGCGACATTAACGATCAGCAAAACCTTGCCGCGGTAGTCAGCGAGACGCCGCTCCTCGCCCGTGGCTCAGCCGGACGCTGAAATCGTGGATCAACATAGCAGTCTCCTCCGCAGCGATTACGAATGGATTTTCTTGAAAAGGAAATACCCTAAGTGAGACGACTGCTATGCAGCTATTTGGTCGCCATCGGAGTAGAAGCGGACATTTCGCGTACGTCGGAAATCGGTCGTTCCTGACCCACAGTGGACTTCAAGCGTGGGAAGCTATCTTGGTCCGTTGCTCGCATAGTTCTTCCGAAACTCAGGTTTTGTCGTAAGGGCCAACGCCCTTCAACTCCCGACGCAAATCCCAGTTTGTGGTCAGAATTACTCAGACTGCCTTGTTTGGCCGATATTGCCGGCAGAGTCTTATGGCGTTGCGGCCAATGACGCTTAAGCGGTGCCGTCAGTCGTCTTCATCCAAGGCCGCCAACAATTCAGCAAAAGTTTTATATCCTGTGATCTTAGCGGCGGCGGCTTCAGCGGCATCGCCCGCTTTTGCCAAGACTGCAAAGTATGTTTCATCGTCTACGTCTGCGGCGTTGGACGCTTCTGCTGCTTTAGTTGCAGCGCTGAAGATGCGGTAGCGGGCAGCCTCTTGCCGCGCCTCCCAAGCCTTGTCAGCACTCGTCCTGCCGTTCATAGCCCAATTCCCTCCCTCATTTGTTCTGTCATTTGATATAAAAACCACTAGGCGGGCCTTCAACAGGTTGCTCCATATCACAACCAGCCCACTCCCATGGTCGGCAAAGGAGCTTGCCGAAAGCTACAAGGTCCGCGACGCGACCAGACAGGCGCTCGGCTTCGACGACGAGCCGCAGCGTCGGGCCGTCAACAGGCGGCTCGGCCTTACCGGCCGAGCAGCTTACGCTTCTCCTCAAACTCGGCCTTCTCGATCTCGCCCTTGGCGAAGCGCTCATCAAGAATGTCGAGGGCGGCGCGGCCGCGGCCGCCGCACCCACCATGGACATGGTGGAAGCCGTGGCCATAAAACGGATAGCCACGAGTCGCCCAACGTACCAGCCACACGAAGACGACCATCATGCCAATGATGGCAAGCACCACGAAGATCGGGCCGACTACCATGAAGGGCCCGCCCCACATGTGATGACCATAGCCGTAATAGCCGTAAGGCGCGGAGGGGACGTTCGGCGTCGTCTGTCCCTGCTGCTGGGCAAGCGCTGGCAGTGACGCGACGGCGAAGACGAGTGCGACCGCGAACGCAGCAAGAGGCTTGGCGTGCGCGCCGATTGTGTCTGTGGAAAGCATTTTGGTGAACATTGCACGGCCTCCAAAAAAACTTATTTTATCATCCATATGGCAGAACCGTCCTTGATACAGATCAACGCTGTAATCCTGCGTCACTGCGGATTTTCCAAGCGCCGCCAAGCTGCCGGGCCTGCTGCACGATCAACTCTACGACCTGTCGAGAGGGCCTCAGCGCCTCCACTGCAAACTAAATTTTCGACGCTTCCTTGTGCTTTGGTCTCGGTACCACAGATATAAGGGTACTGGCAGGCAGTCTCTCAGTGACATTTTCATCAAGGTTCTGGCTGCCAAGCCGCTATCATACAAGTGCTGGATGCTGGCCCGACCAATCCTCACACTTCCTTGCATTCTCCGGAGGATTACGTGTTCAGCGCCACGTAGCCGGCGCTAACGGAGAGGCCCCGACTTCGGTCGGGGTCTCTTTTTGTTTAGTCCACCTGGTACTGGCCGTTAGCCAAGGCGATGCTCGCTGCCAAGTGCGGTCTCACGCCGTCGAGACGCACATGGATCATCGATTATGAAAATGTAGCCGAACCTGCTTATGCCTTTTTAATCCAACACCCTTTACCCGCTGCTCTCCCCCTCTTTGCGGGCGGCCTCGGCATAATGGGGCTCCTCTGCTGGCACAGGAAGCGCAGCTTCGAGAACATCAGTTGGGCTTGCGCCGGTGAACGTCCTTCACGTCGGTGAAAGAAATGTCGAGGTTGTGTTCGCCCGTGTACTCAAGGTCGAACGCACTGCGCGCCAGGAAGACGAGATCGCCGTCGAAATCCTCGGCAATGGCTGAGCGGTAGGTCGTCACAAACCGATCAAGCATCTTTCGGTGGTCCGCCGCGATCCAGCGCGCAAACTGAAACTCGGCTGCGCTCCAATCAATTTCTAGCCCATATTCGTTGGCGAGCCTTGCCCTCAGTACGTCGAGTTGCAATGAACCAACAACGCCCACCAGAGCAGGGGATCCATCCGTCGGCCGGAATACTTGCGCTACGCCTTCCTCGGCCAGTTGGTGCAGTGCCTGCCTCAGCTTCTTGGCCCTCATGGCATCGGGCAAACGAACCCGACGCAGGATCTCTGGCGCAAAGTTCGGTACGCCCTCGAAATTGAGATCCTCGCCTTCGGTCAGGGTGTCGCCGATGCGCAGCGTTCCATGATTGGGTATGCCAACCACGTCTCCGGCGTAGGCTTCTTCGGCGAGTGCTCGATCTTGGGCAAAGAAAAATTGTGGAGCGCGCAGGCTGATGCTTTTGCCCGTTCGTACTTGCTTGACCTTCATACCGCGGGTGAGCTTGCCGGAGCAAAGTCGCACGAAGGCGATACGGTCTCGATGGTTCGGGTCCATGTTCGCCTGAATCTTGAAAACGAATGCGGACATCCTTGGCTCAGTAGCCGCTACGGCGCGCTTGTCAGCCGCCTGCGCCCGCGGCGGAGGCGCCACGGCGGCAAGCGCATTGAGCAGATCGCCGACACCGAAATTCTTGAGTGCACTGCCGAAAAAGATTGGGGTCATGTGGCCCTCGGCAAAAGCGCGCGGATCAAAGCGCTTGCAGGCATGGCGCACCAGATCAAGTTCCCCGCTCAATGTCGCTGAAGCCAGACCGGGGTTCAGAGCGGTGAGCTCGGCGATCGTCATTTTGCGCAGCCTGCCGGCAGAACCCACATCACCGTCGAGCAAGCGCACGCCACCGCTGGTCACATCGAATGTGCCGACGAAGTCCCGTCCGCGCCCGACTGGCCAGGTGATCGGCGCGGCATCGAGCGCAAGTGTTTTCTCGATCTCGTCGATGAGGTCGAAGGGGTCGCGGCTCTCGCGATCCATCTTGTTGATGAATGTAATGATCGGAATGTCGCGCAGCCGGCAGACCTCGAATAGCTTGCGCGTGCGCGGCTCGATGCCCTTGGCCGCATCGATCACCATGACGGCCGAATCGACTGCCGTGAGGGTCCGATAGGTATCTTCGGAAAAATCCTCGTGGCCTGGAGTATCGAGCAGATTGAACACGCGGCCGTCGTACTCAAAGGTCATCACCGAGGTAACGACGGAAATCCCGCGCTCGCGTTCGACGGCCATCCAGTCTGAACGAGTTGAACGCCGGTCACGCTTGGCCTTGACCTGCCCGGCAAGCTGGATTGCTCCACCGAACAATAGGAGTTTCTCCGTCAACGTGGTCTTGCCAGCATCCGGGTGGGAGATGATCGCAAAGGTGCGCCGCCGTTCTACCTCGGTCGCAATGGGTGACTGAGCCGGGGCGCCCTGGGGGGCGCGGATGAGCATGTTCATGGTCGACTGGATGTGGCTGTTCCAGCCATCCCGATCAAGGCTGGAGACTCCGGTGCGCTAGGCGCTCGGGCTTCCACATTGGGCGCTCCTATGCGAACCAAACGCCCACCAAGGAATCACAACCAATTCATCCGACTGTTCCGCCACAATAGCCGCCCGTACCGCCTCCACTAGGCGACATAACGGGGCGGTACATACAGCACGGCAAAGACGTGTTGTGCTAGAATTTCGTACTACTGCAAGAGGGGGTTTGCATGGTACTCCGCGTAAAGCAGAGCGACGCCATCCTCAGTCTTTGGAGTGTTTGGAGCAACCGAGAACACAGCAACATTCGCGCTCGGGTGGGCTCTTGAACAATCCCCTGCCCTGCGAACCAGCCTCATCCCACTGATGGGGATTGCTAGCGACGAAACATCGTCTTTGACAGTCGATCTTCCGTCCAGCGAGCGCGGGCCATGTCGCTCGACCCGACGCCGGGGCTACTTGAAATAGTCGACGGCGCAACCTTGATGGCCGATGCGTGTTTCAAAGGACTGTTTCGGGAGAGACTCGGTCGTTCCGGGTTTCGGTAAACTGTGGTCCATTATGACGACGGTTCCTTCCGGTGAGCTCTGAACCGCGTCGTAGGCTCTTTGCCATATCGGGTCGTGTTTGAGCGTCAAGGTGCGGATATCGACGCCCACCAGTGCAGGGCTTGAGTATGCCGTGATTTTGCCGTCCGACATGTTGAAGCAAAAGACGTAAAGGTCATGTTCGTGGAACTGTTTGTTGTTCGGATCATTGAATGCGCCCAGTGCAGTAGCCTCGTTCGACTTGAGCGCGGCGACGGCTTGGTCGAGCATCGTTCTCGCTTCTTCTGCTGTGCCGAATTGCTGGGCGCTAACCAATGCGGCGCCAGATAACAGTGCCCATGTCGCTAATGCTGCCGCGATAAATCTCCTGCGCATGGCGTTCTCACTGGTGGCGGGCCGTGTGCACAGTTCATTATACATCCAAATGCAGCCTTTTCGCGAAGCAGCGGTCCGGTGCGGTGCAGCGACATGTCTGCAATGGGTGAATGGCGGAAGTAGCTGAACGGAACGGGTAGATTGTGGCAAGCGATATTTCGCCGCCTGGGCAATGATCGTGGCGCCATTGCTGAGATTGAACCCGTCGGGAAGAACGATAAGTCCTCCGCCGGGCTAATCGTTTGCTGCCGCGAGCGCTTCAATCTTATTGTTGCAAACAAAAGGTCAAATTGAGCGTTGCCCCTATTGTGCTCAAAATTTGGATAGCCATATGTTTATAAGGCAAGCAGGACTTGTCTGTTAGCTGCCCATAAAACCGGGACCTACTGAAGTCTCTGTTCTCTTAGTTTTATTAACTGGCAGCACCGGTGTCGTCGGTAGGCACAATACCTGTAAAAACAATTTTGGTCAGGCAACGAATTCGTCCGCCCTCAGAACGGCGCGGACGATGATTGCTGGGCATTGGAACACCATAGTGACTACTCCCCATTACATCAGCGAAGACAAATCCGAGATGCGCGGCATCAAGCCCGGCTGGTACGCAGTTGAGAATGACGGCAACCTGTCTTCTGGACCCTTTTCCAGCCGCGAGGAATGCGTCAAGAGAATCACTCAGCCGACGGAGGCAACGGCGTCTCAGGTTGCATTGAGGGCGAACTGAAACACTTCTCTACCGCCATCCGGCGTTGAGGGCAGCGTCGGGAGGTTTACCCAAACTGCCCTCTCAAAGGACTTAAGTGTCATGACGGAAACCACCACTACCGCGACTAAAACGCAGACTACGAAGCATGCCGCTTCCTCGTTCGGCCCGCCGGACTACGGGATTCCGAAATTCGCGATGCCAAAATTTGACCTGCCGAATATGGAAATGCCGGAGGTATTTCGCGAAATGGCTGAGAAGGGCGTAGCGCATGCCAGGGATACTTACGCGATGGCGAACGTGGCCAACGACGAAGCAACCGATCTCCTCCAAAATACCTATGCGACCGTTGCCAAGGGCGCCACGGACTACAATCTCAAGGTGATCGAGATTGCCCGTACCAATACTCGCGCTGCGTTTGACTACGCCCACGAGCTGTTGGGTGTGAAGTCCCCGTCCGAGTTTATCGAGCTGTCGACCGCGCAAATGCGCAAGCAATTCGATGCCGCTTCCGCGCAGAATAAGGAACTTTGCGCGCTCGCTCAGGAGGTGGCGGCCGAGGCTGCCGAGCCAATCAAAACGGGCGTGTCCAAGGCATTCAATAAGGTGCCCTGAATCGCAACGGTTCCGAAATATCGGACCCGCAACGAACAGCTTTCGAAATAACGATCAGCATTCCAATGCGTCAGACTTTTTGAGGAAACCGTAGGAGAACACCAATGAAATTCCGTCCATTACACGATCGTGTTGTTGTCGAGCGTATTGATCCCGAAGCGAAGTCCGCTGGTGGCATTATCATCCCCGACACCGCCCAGGAGAAGCCCTCGCAGGGCGAGATCATCGCCGTCGGTCCGGGCGGCCGCGACGAGAGCGGCAAGTTGGTTCCGATCGACCTGAGGGTCGGCGACCGCGTGCTGTTCGGCAAGTGGTCGGGCACCGAGGTTAAGCTCGACAACGTCGATTACTTGATCATGAAGGAGAGCGACATCATGGGCGTGCTCCAGGACACGGTGGCTAAGAAGAAAGCTGCCTGAGCATTCTCATCCCGAAACAGAAATTCACGGAGTAGCAAAATGTCTGCCAAAGAAGTTAGATTCTCGGTTGATGCGCGCGACCGAATGTTGCGCGGGATCGACATCTTGAACAATGCGGTGAAGGTGACACTCGGCCCGAAGGGTCGAAATGTAGTGCTCGACAAGTCTTATGGGGCACCTCGCATCACCAAGGACGGGGTTACGGTCGCAAAAGAAATCGAGCTCGAAGACAAGTTTGAGAACATGGGCGCTCAGATGGTCCGCGAGGTCGCTTCGAAGTCATCCGACTACGCCGGTGACGGCACGACGACCGCCACGGTTCTTGCGCACGCGATCGTACGGGAAGGCGCCAAGTCCGTAGCCGCCGGCATGAACCCGATGGATCTTAAGCGCGGCATCGATCTTGCGGTCGAAGCAGTGGTCGAGGACCTGAGGAAGAATTCGAAGAAGGTCACCTCGAATGAAGAAATCGCCCAGGTCGGCACGATTTCCGCCAACGGCGATTCCGAGATCGGCAAGTTCCTCGCCGACGCCATGAAGAAAGTCGGCAACGAAGGCGTGATTACGGTCGAAGAAGCGAAAGCCTTGGAGACTGAGCTCGAAGTTGTCGAAGGCATGCAATTCGATCGCGGATACGTCTCTCCCTACTTCATCACCAACGCCGAAAAGATGCGCGTAGAGATGGATGACCCCTATCTCCTGATCTACGATAAGAAGCTCTCAGGCCTGCAGGAATTGTTGCCGCTGCTTGAGGCGGTGGTGCAGACCTCAAAGCCCCTCGTCATCATCGCCGAGGATATTGAGGGTGAGGCTTTGGCGACGCTCGTCGTCAATAAGCTGCGCGGTGGCCTCAAGGTTGCGGCGGTGAAAGCGCCAGGCTTCGGTGATCGCCGCAAGGCCATGCTCGAAGATATCGCGATTCTCACCGGCGCTCAGGCGATCAGCGAGGATCTCGGCATCAAACTCGACAAGGTTACGGTGAACATGCTCGGCCGCGCCAAGAAGGTGATGATCGAGAAGGAGAACACCACGATTGTCAGTGGCGCCGGCAAGAAGTCCGAGATCGAAGCTCGTATTAGCCAGATCAAGGCGCAGATCGAGGAGACGACCTCTGATTACGACCGAGAGAAGCTGCAGGAGCGTCTCGCCAAGCTCGCAGGCGGCGTCGCGGTGATCCGCGTCGGCGGTGCGACCGAGGTCGAGGTCAAGGAGCGCAAGGACCGGGTGGATGATGCCATGCACGCGACCCGTGCGGCCGTCGAAGAGGGCGTCCTGCCCGGCGGTGGTGTCGCACTGCTGCGAGCCACCGAATCGCTCAAAAAAGTACGCACGACCAACGAAGACCAGAAGCACGGTGTCGAGATCGTCCGCAAGGCGCTCTCCACTCCAGCACGCCAGATCGCGACCAATGCCGGCGAAGATGGCTCCGTGATTGTTGGTAAGATTCTTGAGAAGGATCAGTATGCCTACGGTTTCGACGCCCAAAATGGCGAGTATGTAAACCTCGTTTCAAAGGGCATCATTGACCCGACCAAGGTTGTTCGAGCGGCCCTTCAGAATGCGGCGTCGATCGCCGGGCTACTCATCACAACGGAAGCCATGGTCGCCGAACGGCCAAAGAAGGACAGCGGAGTGCCGGCTATGCCTGGCGGCGGCATGGGCGGCATGGACTATTAAGCCCACTCTCAACGACAATGACGAAGGCCCGGGATTTATTCCGGGCCCTTTTCTTGTCCTGTCGCGCGATTTATCGCTTTCTCTTCTTCGCGTTCTTTTTCGAGAAAATCGCGTGCCAGTTTTCCTTGTGGGCCGTGCTGACCGATTTCTGGCCGTCGCCTCGGCTATAGTTGGAAAGTACGACAGCGCCTGCCTCGCGCCCTCGGCCCTGGACCCGTCTTCAATCGACCTACATGCGCCCGTAGTAGCTTCAATCAATGCTGCAAATAAAGCTTTGTGTCTGAACAGACCCGCCGAAAAGGAGATCATGGTGAAGAACAATTCGAAGGAAGCCCAAAAGAAGTGGGCAGAAGCAGTTTTCAAGAAGGAGGAACGCGCCCAAGACGGTCGAAAGGCGATGATCGAATATGAATCTCAAGCTCTAGCCACTCGCGAAAAGACCGCGCATTTGAAGGAGCTTCGATTAGCTAAGGAAGCCCAGGCGCGATCGATAATAGCACTTTGAACCTGGCAACTCGCACCCGAGCCACATCAGGCTCGTCTACATTGCAATACACGACGAGGAACAAGTGGCGAGCAATACTCGTTCAAACTGGCCCCAGCGGAGCACGCCATCATCGAATTGGATCAGCGCTTTTTTCTCGATCTGCCATTGTGCTTTACGTTCCGAGGCTCCACATAATAAAGACTCTGGCAAGCGGCTGCTTGTTCGAGAGCTGCACGAAAATCGGCGACGTACCGAAGTCTCCGGTCCGCATATTGGCAGCTCTGGTGCCGTCGGTCGGTATAAATAACGCTTCAACTAGAGTTGCGTTCGCGAGTAGGTGCCATGAGCGCCTAAGCCTTTGAGCATTGCCCACGGACGCCTGCCTCTCATCGAAAGGCGAAAGCCATTCACCACTAGATGCCTCTTGGAGTGTATGTCATGGACACATTTTTTATTACGATCGCGGTAACAGCTCTGGCTGGCGCTGGCATTTGGTTATTTATTTTTGAACCACGCAGGAAGATTCACGAGTTATGATTAAGCGCTCCACTCAGCGCACTTCCTGACGAAAACATACCGCCATCGGATGGATCAGGCAGCCGATCGGGCACCGCGAAGCTGCGCGGCAGCGAGCATCGAGCGGCCGTCCATACGCCTACTGTTCGTTTCGGCGCCGTCGGCGTTGAAATTGGCCGCTAAGCTGTAGAGCGCAGCGAGAGGCGAGCTGAAAGTAACCTCCGAGGGATGGCCGCAGGAAGCTGCGGCCTTTCCCTGGTTACAAGCCCTGCGACGAAGATATATTATTCTGAGGAAGTCATCATTCTTCGCCGACAAGTTGTCGGCGAGAGTGCGTTAAAGAGCAATTTCCAAGTTTGAACATTACGGGCGGCCGCGTCTGCGGCTTGGAAGATCACGGTGATTGGCGACCAACCCTGTGTGCCTGTGCCCGCTTGTGGCTGTGTGTACCGAAAATCAGATTCGGCAATATTGGTGGTGAAGTCCACCGAGAACCGGCCGAAAAATGATGGCACCGAGGCTCTCAATCGCCCGATGAAGTGGGGCGTCCTTGTTCAGAGACCGATGGGTCCTCAATTCATTATAGTAGCGCGCGTAGGATTGCAGGATCCGACGTAAGTGTCCCTCACCCAAGGCGACGACATGGTCGGCACACTCGCGACGGATCGATCCGATCAGCCTTTCGGCGAAGCCGTTCTGCCAAGGCGAACCTGGGGCGATGGGCTTGTCACGGATGCCCATGGCCCGTAATCGACGCGTGACGGCGGCACCGTAAACCCGGTCCCGATCGCGGATCAGGTAGCGCGGAGTCTTATCCCAAGGGAATGCCTGCGTGATCTGGCGTGCAATCCATTCCGCGGCCGGATTTGCTGTGACATTGATCCAGACAAGGTCTCGGCGCACCAGCCGGACGATGACGATGGCATAGAGCAGGTCGAAGCCAATAGTGGGAACAACGAACAGGTCCATGGCTGCGATGTCCGGCGCGTGATTACTTAAGAAGGTGCGCCACCGCTGGCTGGGCGGTCCACGCCGCTTGACCATGTACTTGGCGACACTGGACTGAGCGACCTCAAAGCCAAGCTTGAGCAACTCGCCATGGATGCGTGGCGCGCCCCACAGCGGATTGTCCATGCTGATCCGCCGGGTCAACCCCCGCAGGTCTACCTCGATTTGCGGCCGGCCTCCCAGGGATCGGGATTTCCAACGCCAGTACCGGCGGAAGCCGGCACGATGCCAACGCACGAGGGTCTCGGGCCGGATGATCGTGATTACCTTCAAAATCGAAGGAAACCATCGATACAGCTGGATCAAGAACAAGCGATCGTCGTTTGTGAGTTGGACGCGACCTCGCACCTTCCGCCGCGGCACGGTCAGTTGATGCCGGAGCGCGGCGTTTTCCGCTTCAAGTCGGCTCTTCGACTTGAACGGCGAGGCGAACAGCGTCAGGAAGAAGCATAACAGGGCGACCATCGTCGACGACGTTAAGCGATTCGGTCACCAAATCAACACGCATGGAGTTCTCGGTACACACAAGGGACCGTAGCCGCTTGGCCGTCACCTCCTGGGTGAAAATGTTGATCCCGGTCGCGTTGCCGCCGGGCCGGGCGAGGCTGGCCCGCTTGGAAGGACATCGGCTATGTTCCCGACAAGCTGAACTGGGTGCGCGCTGAGCGCATATGGCCAAGCGGGCGTCAGCGCTGATACGGATGACCTGATCGCTTATATCCTCAGCCTCAAGCGGAAATAGCGCATGACGCAATTTTACGAATCTAACCTCAACGACGACGCCTGTGACGAGGCCTTGCAGGCAGCAGTCGGGAACCGTCGTTGTGTTCGAACTAATTGAACAAGCCCGGCTCGCGGCCCGAGCACTCGTCGAGTTCAGCAGCCATTTGTTCGATCCGACGGTTCGGCTTGGTGTTACTGGGCTTTCGCACGCCGGCAAGACTGTGTTCATCACCGCGCTCGTTCATGGCCTGCTGCGCGGCGGACGCTTTCCGGTATTCGAGGCGTTGGCTACTGGTCGCGTCGCGCGCGCGTACCTTGCACCGCAGCCGGATGACGCGGTGCCACGTTTTGACTATGAGAGCCATGTAAAAGCGCTGGTGACCGAGCACCGTTGGCCGGCCTCGACGAGACAGATCAGCGAGTTGCGAGTTATAGTCGAATACCAAGCGCAGAGCGGCTATCAGCGCCACCTTACTCTCGACATCGTCGACTATCCTGGCGAGTGGCTTCTCGACCTTCCTCTCCTGACCAAAAGCTATGAGACCTGGGCGGCCGAGAGTCTGCGCCTCTCTCGCCAACGCCCGCGCGCCCGCCTTGCCGCAGCTTGGCATTCACATCTGGCGACCCTTAGTCCGGAGGGAGGCGAGGACGAGCAAGCGGCGCTGACCGCGGCAAAGCTCTTCACTGAATATCTAAAGGCTTGCCGCGACGAACACTACTCGATGAGCCTGCTGCCCCCTGGCCGCTTCCTTATGCCAGGTGATCTCGCGAGCACGCCTGCACTAACCTTTGCGCCACTCGAACTATCGAATGAGGGCCCCGCGCCGACAGACTCTCTGTGGGCGATGATGCTGCGCAGATACGAGGCTTATAAAGACGTGGTGGTCCGTCCATTTTTCCATGATCATTTTGCGCGCCTCGATCGCCAGATCGTGCTGGTGGATGCGCTGGCTGCGATCAACGCCGGCCCCGATGCGGTTCTTGATCTTGAGGGTGCCCTTGCTACGGTTCTTGATTGCTTCCGAACCGGTCGACAAACGTTCTTGAGCGCGCTGCTGCGCCCGCGTATCGATAGGATTTTCTAGCTGCCACCAAGGCGGACCATCTTCATCACACGAGCCATGACCGTCTCGAATTGATTCTCAAGCGTTTGACCGAACGTGCAGCGGCGAAGGCTGAGCTTGCCGGCGCGCATGTCGATGTCGTCGCGTTCGCTGCCGTGCGTGCAACCCGCGAGGCGATGGTACGGCGAGGGCGCGAGCAGTTACCAGCAATCCTCGGGGTGCCACTTTCTGGTGAAGTTGTAGCGGGAGAGAGGTTTGACGGAGAGACGGAGGCAGCAATGTTTCCCGGGGACCTTCCCGTCGACCCCACCGAACTGTTCCGCAACGATGAAAACGCATTTCGCGGGCTTGCTGAAACCTCTCCGCAACACGCTGACTTTCGATTCCTACGCGTCCGACCGCCCGTCCTGGAGGCGACTAAAAGTGGCATGCCCGCTCTGCCTCATATTCGCCTCGACCGTGCGTTGCAATTCTTGATCGGGGATCGACTGATATGAGTAAGCGCTCGCAACACCGTCGACCTGCTGCCTTCCGGCTCGACGATGATCAAGTCATTGTCGGCCCACCTAACGAGGCAGGTAGCCCGACTGGGCGCACCGTGCTGGTGTTGCCGGAACCTGATTCCGCGACGCCGACTATCTCGGTCGATGATCCGATTCGGTCGCTGCGACGTGGCTTCCGTTGGGGAATGCTGTTTTGGTACGCCTCAGGTGGTCTGATGCTGCTCGCCATCGGTCTCGCGGTGACTGGCTTGATCGAGGACCTGTTTGCCCGCAGCCAGGAGCTCGGTTGGCTCGGTCTGGCGCTTGCGATCTTAGCCGCCGTCTCGCTTGTTATTGTTGGTGTTCGCGAGGCAATCGGCCTCTTGCGGCTCGCAACGATGGAGAAGCTGCATCAGCGCGCTGCCGCTACGATCTTGAGCGACAATCGCATCGAGGGCCGGACGCTTGTGCAAGACCTCGTTGCACAAACGCGTAGCATGCCACGTCTAGCACGCGCTCGGGCAAGCCTGGAAGGTCATCTCGGCGATATTATCGATGGTGCGGACCTAGTTCGGCTCGCTGAGCGCGAGCTTATGACACCTCTCGATCAGGAGGCGCGCAGGCTCGTCGGCGCGGCGGCCAAGCGCGTGTCTGTCGTCACCGCGGTGAGCTCGCGCGCCGCCATTGACATGTTATTTGTCCTCGCTACCGTGCTAGCGTTAGTACGTCGGCTTTCATTTCTCTACGGAGTACGACCGGGTACGCTTGGCCTTATCCGATTAATGCGTCTCGTGGTTTCACATCTGGCAATGACTGGTGGACTGGCTGCGAGCGATAGTTTGCTTCAACAGATACTTGGCCACGGCATAGCGGCCAAGTTATCGGCGCGGCTCGGCGAGGGCCTGCTAAATGGCCTCCTCACCGCGCGATTGGGTCTAGCCGCCATCGATGTCATTCGGCCGTTGCCATTTACCGTCCTGCCCCGTCCCACGCTCCGCGATCTCATGAGCGACGCTTTGCGCGGACGCGAAGATAGTGAAGAAGCGCCGGCTTGAGGCGCGGATTGTTGGTTCTAGCTGGTGCCTACTCGTGTCGTAAAGCCTCGACAGGATCGAGGCGGGCGGCCTTGCGCGCGGGATAGTATCCAAAGCACATGCCCACAGCGGTGTGTGTACCGAAAATCAGATTCGGCAATATTGGTGATGAAGTCCACCGAGAACCGGCCGACAAATGATGGCACCGAGGCTCTCAATCGCCCGATGAAGTGGGGCGTCCTTGTTCAGGGACCGATGAGTTGTGTGTACCGAAAATCAGAATTCGGTAATATTGGTGGTGAAGTCCACCGAGAACCGGCCGACAAATGATGGCACCGAGGCTCTCAATCGCCCGATGAAGTGGGGCGTCCTTGTTCAGGGACCGATGGGTCCTCAATTCATTATAGTAGCGCGCGTAGGATTGCAGGATCCGACGTAAGTGTCCCTCGCCCAAGGCGACGACATGGTCGGCACACTCGCGACGGATCGATCCGATCAGCCTTTCGGCGAAGCCGTTCTGCCAAGGCGGACCTGGGGCGATGGGCTTGTGAGCACGGAAAACCCGGTCCCGATCGCGGATCAGGTAGCGCGGAGTCTCATCCCAAGGGAATGCCTGCGTGATCTGGCGTGCAATCCATTCCGCGGCCGGATTTGCTGTGACATTGATCCAGACAAGGTCTCGGCGCACCAGCCGGACGATGATGATGGCATAGAGCAGGTCGAAGCCAATAGTGGGAACAACGAACAGGTCCATGGCTGCGATGTCCGGCGCGTGATTACTTAAGAAGGTGCGCCACCGCTGGCTGGGCGGTCCACGCCGCTTGACCATGTACTTGGCGACACTGGACTGAGCGACCTCAAAGCCGAGCTTGAGCAACTCGCCATGGATGCGCGGCGCGCCCCACAGCGGATTGTCCATGCTGATCCGCCGGATCAACACCCGCAGGTCGACGTCGATTTGCGGCCGGCCTCCCAGGGATCGGGATTTCCAACGCCAGTACCGGCGGAAGCCGGCACGATGCCAACGCACGAAGGTCTCGGGCCGGATGATCGTGATTACCTTCAAGATCGAAGGAAACCATCGATACAGCTGGATCAAGAACAAGCGATCGTCGTTCGTGAGTTGGACGCGACCTCGCACCTTCCGCCGCAGTACGGTCAGTTGATGCCGGAGCGCGGCGTTCTCCGCTTCAAGTCGGCTCTTCGACTTGAACGGCGAGGCGAACAGCGTCAGGAAGAAGCATAACAGGGCGACCATCGTCGCCGACGTTAAGCAATTCGGTCACCAAATCAACACGCATGGAGTTCTCGGTACACACAGCCTCATTTATGTCCTGCGCGAGCGGCGCCACGTGTGGTCGTCAATGCCGAGCAAATGGGTGTTCGCGTCCTCTGCCGCAGACATCGGCGTCGTCGCGGTACTCGCTCTATCGGGCACTTTGATGGCGCCGCTGTCGTGGCGGCTCGTGCTGGTGATATTTGTCGCCGCTGCAGCATTTACGTTGGTGCTTGATCAGATCAAACAGCCGGTGATGTCCGTATTCAAGGTCGAGTAGCGAAGCCGAGTTCCGAGATTGCTCGCTAATTTAATATATCGCGGACATTGCAAAATCGCTAGGTGCGGAAGAACAGCCGGCGAACAACCCCGACGTTTGTGGCAAAAAATCAATTTCTGAGTTTTTCAGCGGGCTGCTAAACGTTTGGCTTCTGCGGCGCTTTCCAACGCGCCGGACGTTTCTCCAGGAACGCAGCCAATCCTTCAGCAGCCTCGTTTGTCTGCCGTTTGGCGGCGTGACTCTCGATCAGCCCGGTGAACGTCGCTTCGTCGAGATCACTCCAAGCCGAGCGCAAAGCGCATGCCTTGGTTTGCGCAATCGCCTCCGGTCCATTTTTCAGCAGATGACCCACGATGCGCTCGCCCGCGGCTTCCAACTCAGCCAATGGCACGATCTCGTGAACGAGGCCGATACGGCGCGCTTCTTCGACGTCGAAGCGTTCGCCCGTGAGCGCGTAGCGCCGCACCTGGCGCACGCCGATCGCATCGTTGAGTTGCGGGATGATGATGGTGCCGGCCACTCCGACGCGCGCCTCGGCAATTGAGAAGGCGGCATTGTCTGCTGCAATCACGATGTCGCAGGCAGAAACTATCCCGGTGCCGCCGCCGTAGCAGGCGCCTTGTATAAGCGCGATGGTCGGGATCGGAAGCATGTTAAGTCGCCGCACCGCTTCCGCGGTCATACGCGAGGCGCGCAAATTATCCTGTGGCGACGAGCGCCGGACCTCATCGAGCCAATTGACGTCGGCGCCAGCCTGAAAATTCCGTCCTTTGCCGGCAATTACGGCCGCGCGCAACAATTCGCGGCCAAGCGCATCGAAAGCCGCCAGCAGCGCCGCAATCAGGTCGCCGTTATAGGCGTTGTACACCTCCGGACGATTGAAGGTGATGCGCGCCACTCCGCGCTCGTCGATACTCCATAGAACCGGACCGCTTGCAGCTGCTTGGCTCATCCGCTTTAACCCTTGGCCATGCGTACCATGCCCTAGCGTTGCATGCATGGTCGCGCGTTTAATCTAGCCGAACACGCCATTCATAGCGGCGTTACTTCGGCTTATGAACTCGACATTACTCTTTTCAACCGAACGGCGCGTCCTGAGATCACACCTAGCTCTTCCTGAACACTATTTGCATCAAGTTCGGTGCCTTGTCCTGAGCCTAGGAGAGGGCAATGAGACGGGCTCCGGAGCAGGCGCGATGCGGACCGAATAATCGAAAAGCCCGAATTTCGTTCGAAAGGTGACTGAGCCTCTGGCACAGCACGCTGTTTTGCCCATATTTAATCTATGGCGAGTCGTCCCTGCAAACCCGATGCCGATCTGAAGGGGCTCTGGCAGCTTCTGCTGCCAAGCTCCCCGTTTCCGGTGTGCGGCATGCCCGAAAATTCCGACGCCGCTGAGGGCTCGAAAGTCGAACCCATGACAGATCTACGAAACGATGCCGAGCCGGAGGCCAAATCCGGCCTACGCAGGCAATAGGCCTAACTCTGAAACCTTAGGGATGTGTTTGAGCGAATTTGAACGCTGGGAGACCCGTTATGCGGTGCCCGAATACGCTTTTGGCAGGGACCCCAATTATTTTCTTGCATCCTGCAAGCCTTTGCTCCCGCCATCCGGCCGGGTCTTGGCAATCGCAGATGGCGAAGGACGCAACGGCGTCTGGTTAGCTGAACAGAGGCTCGACGTCTTGTCGATCGACTTTTCGCCTTCTGCGCAAAAGAAGGCCCGGGCTTTGGCGGCCGAGCGGCATGTCAATATCGCCTTCCAACAGGTCGACGTGCATAGTTGGGACTATCCGGAAGCTGCCTTCGATGTGATGGTCGAAATCTTCACCCAGTTCAGTTCGCCGGCCGAGCGAGCCCTGAAGTGGGCTGGCATGCGGCGGGCGCTCAAGCCCGACGGTCTTCTGATCATCCAGGGCTACACCCCGAAGCAACTGGAATATGGCACCGGCGGACCCAAACAGGTCGAAAATCTCTATACCCGCGCGATGCTCGAAAGCGAATTTGGCGACTTCCGGGAGATGAAAATCGTAGAGGAGGAACGCGAGATTCACGAGGGTACCTCGCACGGTGGCATGTCCGCCGTAATCAATTTCACCGCGAGAAAGCCTTAGAACGTTCCGCTCCGGGATGAACTCCAACGAAGTTCTCGCGGCAGTCAGAAACGATGGCCTCACTTCACCGCTTCTACGTTCCTGAATTTTACTGGAATCGTCAGGTAGTGCACCCCGTTCGCATGAGCTGGCGGGAATTTTCCAGCACGGATATTGACCTGGATTGAAGACAGGAGCAGCCGGGGGGCAGAGAGTGTGGCGTCTCATGCGTTGCGCATCGCTACAAAATCGTCCTCACCCACACCCTCCTTCACGTGCACGTTCTTTTCGCGCTCCTCGCGCACCGTGGTCTCCCACGCATACGTGTCGCGTCCCGGCGCTTTGTAATCGTGGCACATGAAAAGCGCGAGCGTCAGCAACTTCCTGATCGAGTGATAGCCGGTGGGCGTCGCCGCAGAGAAAATCGGCGGCGGCACGTCGGGCGGATCGAACAGGACCAGTGCATCCCAGCGCCAGCTCGATCTCGATGGCATGCTTCATCGCGGTGCGCGCTGACATCGAATGGAACAGACCGGATGTCGGCTTCTGGCCGAGCCGGGATTTCACTGCCTGCACGACGCGCTCAAGGTCGCGGCTCAATTGCTCATAGGTATGGTGCGACGGCTCGACTGGAACGTTCTGCCCATGATTGCGAAAATCGAACACCCGCAGATCGAATTTCGGCAGCAGGTGTTGCCAGTAGGAAAATAGGCATCCGCGGCAAATCCGTTGCCGTCGCTCAGCAGCAAACGCACCCTGTCAGGGTTGCCATGCCGCCGCATGCGAATTCTGGCGCCGTCATCGAGCGCAACGTCAAAAGTCATGCTGAACGCGGGAAGTTCGAAATGCATCGGGTGGAATGCATCGCCGTGATGATTCAGTAGGGCTTATGACGACGGCATGGCGCTTCGTCAACGCCGCCCGAGTGCTCGCCAGCGGACACGACAACACCGCGCGATCCCTTTACCTGTCGTGCTGCGCTTGTTAGCTATGGCCGGGTGCCTTTGCCGCAATACTCAATTCAAGGTGATGCATTGCCATCGCTCGTTGGAACGCCGATCCGCCGCAAGGAAGACCCTACCCTACTCTCCGGGCATGGCAGATATGCTGACGATCTTCCGATGCCGGCCGGGACCTTGCACGCCCATGTGATCCGCTCGCCGCATCCGCACGCTGACATCGTGAGCATCGACGCACGCGCGGCGCTCGCCAAGGATGGCGTTTGGGCGGTCATCACCGGCGAGGACGTTCGCAAAATATCCGATCCATTCCTGGTTGCCCTCAAAACGCCGGTCCATCAGTGGTCGCTCGCGTTCGGCCGCGTGCGGTATGTCGGCGAGCCGGTAGCGCTGGTCATCGCCGAAAACCGCTATCTCGCAGAGGACGCCGGCGAACTGGTGCATGTCGAATATCGGCCGCTCGATGCGGTGATCGATCCGCGGGCGGCGCGCGGTGGATCGGCACCGATCCTACACCCCGAAGCCAAGACCAACGAGATTTCCGTCCGCAAGTTCACCTATGGCGATACCAAGTCGGCGTTCGCGCAAGCCGACGCGCGTGTGGCGCTGACAGTCGATTTCCCGCGCCTGTCGTTCACGCCGATGGAATGCTACGTCGTCGTTGCGCAATACAATGCGGCCGATGACGATTACGACGTGCTGGCGAATTTCCAGGGGCCGTTCAGCACGCATCCGGTCATGGCGCGTGCGCTACGCGTGCCGGGTCCAAAGCTGCGGTTGCGTATTCCGCCCGATAGCGGCGGCAGCTTTGGCATCAAGCTCTCGGTCTTTCCCTATGTGGTGCTAATCTCGATTGCCGCACGTATCACCGGCCGACCGGTGAAATGGGTAGAGGATCGCGTCGAACACCTTCTCGCCGCGAGTTCGGGGCCGAATCGCATCACCGAGATCGAGGCTGCGGTGAGAAAAGACGGCCGCATCCTCGGCCTTCGGCTCGACCAGCTCGAAGATTACGGCGCATTTCTGCGTGCGCCAATGCCGGGTCCGCTCTATCGCATGCACGGCGCCATCACCGGCGCCTACGACGTCGCCAATGTCGACGTTGTCAACCGCGTCGTGCTTACCAACAAGATGCCGGCGAGCCTGATCCGTGGCTTCGGCGGCCCACAGCTTTACATGGCGCTGGAGCGTTTGGTGCAACGAATCGCAATCGAGCTTGGTCTCGACCATCTCGATGTCATCCGGCGTAATCTCGTGCCGGCCGCGAAGATGCCTTACCGCGCCGCTGCAGGCGCGCTTTACGATTCGGGAGATTATCCACGCGCCATCGCAACCGCGACCGGTGATGGCCGGCTTGATGATCTCAAGCGACGTCGCGATGCCGCGCGCGCGGCCGGGCGCAAGTACGGTATCGGGTTCGCAGCCGTGGTCGAGCCCGCCATGTCCAATATGGGCTATCTGTCGACCTTGCTCACCGCCGATGCGCGCGAGAAGGCCGGACCGAAGAACGGCGCGGTATCGATGGTGACCATCAACATCGATCCGCTTGGCGCCGTGTCGGTGACGGCCGACGTCACCGTGCAGGGCCAGGGACACGCGACCGTGCTGGCGCAGATCGTCGCCGATCAGCTCGGGCTGAAGCCCGACGACGTCAATGTCGTGCTCGAGATGGACACGGCGAAGGATCAATGGTCGATCGCCGCCGGTACTTATTCTTGCCGATTTACTCCTGGCACGGCGGTAGCGGCGCACATTGCGACGAGTCGCATGGCCGACAAGCTAAAAAACATTGGCGCAAAGCAGCTCAACATCCTGCCCGATGACGTCGAGCTTGCGCAAGGCAAGATTCGCAGCCGCAGCAATCCGGATAACGCCGCGCCGTTCGGCCGCGTCGCCGGCACGTCGCACTGGTCACCGGTGATGCTACCCGAAGGCATGGCGCCAGCCTTGAGCGAGACCGCGCTATGGACCCCGCCCGAACTTGAGCCGCCGTCGAGCGACGACCGCATCAACACTTCGCTGACCTACGGCTTTGTGTTCGACATGTGCGGCATCGAGATTGATCCACTGACCTATCAGGTCCGCGTCGACCGATACGTTTCGATGCACGACGCCGGCCGCATCCTTAATCCGATGATTGCCGACGGCCAGATGCGCGGTGCGTTCGCGCAGGGCATTGCCGCGGCGCTCTATGAGGAATTCACCTATAACGATGAGGGCGCGTTCCTCACCGGCACGTTTGCCGATTATCTCATTCCCACGGTCAGCGAAATCCCGCCGGTCGAAATGCTGCACCAGGAGACACCGTCGCCGCTGACGCCGCTCGGCGCCAAGGGTCTCGCCGAAGGCAATTGCATGAGCGTGCCGGCGTGCATTGCCAATGCCATCGCCGACGCACTCGGCGTCAAGAATGTGCAGGTGCCGGCAACGCCGCGGCGTATCTACGCGCTCATCGAAGGCGGCGGACCATGAAGCCGCGGCCGTTCGACTACGTCCGCCCGGATACGACCGACGAAGCGGTCGCGGTGCTGGCCGAGCACGGAGACGAGGCGCGTATTTTGGCCGGAGGGCAATCGCTCATGGCGATGCTCAATCTGCGCCTGGCCGATCCTGCGGTCCTCATCGACATTGCACGGATCCTCGAGCTCGATACCATCCGCGACCTTGGCGATAAGATCGAGGTCGGCGCCGCCGTTACGCAGAACCGCCTGTTGGCCTGGCCGGACCTCGCAAAGAAGCTGCCGCTGCTCGCGGCCGCGTTGCCGTTCGTCGGCCATTTCCAGACCCGCAACAAGGGCACGGTTTGCGGCTCGGTGGCGCATGCCGATCCGAGTTCGGAAATCCCGCTGTCGCTCGCCGTGCTCGAAGGCGAGGTGGTTCTGCGCTCGCGCCGCGGCATGCGCGTTCTGGCGGCAACCGCGTTCCAGCAGGACATGCTGACCACTGCCCGCGAGCCGGACGAGCTGATCACCGCCGTTCGCTTCCCGGTCATGGCCGGACGCGGCGCCGCTTTCCGCGAAGTGGCACGGCGGCACGGCGACTTTGCCATCATCGCAGTCGCTGCATTGATCGAGAGTGCGGGCGAAACGCGGTTCGGTATCGGCGGCATGTCCGGCCGGCCTGTGGTCCGCCGCATCGCGGTCAGCGGCGGTTCCGCGCTCCGTGATGCAGTCAATCAACTGGCCTCGGAACTTGAAGGTTACGACGATCTTCATGCCTCCGCCGCAATGCGGCGCGATTTGCTGCGCAACATGGGTCCGGTCGTCATCGAAGAGGCCATCCGATGCGCCGCATAAACAAGGATCAGCGCGCCAGGATCAGGCTGACGCTCAACGGCCGTGCGCTGTCGGCGGAAGCTGAGCCTCGCATGCTCTTGAGCGATTTCCTTCGTCATTCGTTAGGCGCGACCGGGACCCATGTCGGGTGCGAGCATGGCGTATGCGGCTGCTGCACGGTGCTGATCGATGGAGCTGCCGTGCGGTCGTGCCTGACGCTCGCCGTGCAGGCCGAGGGACGCGACGTGCGGACCGTGGAATCCCTGGCGGCGCCGGACGGCACGCTTAATCCGCTGCAGCAGGCATTCCAGAACCATCACGCGCTGCAGTGCGGTTTTTGCACGCCCGGCATCCTCATGTCCTTCACCGATTATCTCAAACGCGATCCGCGGCCTTCCGAGGCGGATATCCGCGAGGTCTTGAGCGGACACCTGTGCCGGTGTACCGGCTATGCGGGCATCGTGTCCGCGCTGCTTGAGGCGGCAGGCCAGCCACCAACGTCCGAACCCAGGAGCAAGTCATGAACAAGCCGCAAACCAATCAGCCCGCCCCCAAACAGGTCTTCCGCGAGCTCGTCACCATCAACGGCAAGAACGTCGTGCTCGCCCACAACGAGCCGCCGGTCATCAATGCCGGCGTTCTCGAGTATGCGGAGATTTTCCGCATGTTCAATATTTTCGAGGAAAAGTTCTCGCCGACCAACATCGATAAGGCGGACGGAACGCCGCTACGACTTTACACCTCGGAACGGGTCAAGGTCGACGTTTCGAAACGGCGCAAGCATGACATGGGCTTCTGGCATCGCAATATCGATGCGCACGAGATTATTTTCTGCGTCAGGGGCGCGCTCAAATGGGAGACCGAGATGGGCGTCAAGATCATGCATCCAGGCGACATGCTGTTCATCCCCAAGGGCATCGGTCACCGTTCGATGCTTTGCGAAGACTCGACCGATGATAACGTCCTCGTCGAGCTCAAGATCGCCGACGAGATGACCTATGTCGGGGACAATAAATAAGTGAGGAACGCGTGAAATCCGTCGATCTGGTCATCGCCGGCATCGATTGGCTGATTACCGTTGATCGTGGACGCCGCATCGTCCGCGATGCTGCGATCGCCGTTAACGGCGGCAAGATCGTCGCCATCGGCAAATCGGACGAAGTCGCCAAGGATTATGCCGGACACTGCAAGGTCGACGGCCGGCACACGGTGGCAACGCCGGGGCTGATCGACTGCCATCTGCATGCATCGTTCCAACTCTCGCGCGGCCTTGCCGACGAGGCGAACGCACAGTCGTTCCTGTTTGACCGCATGTATCCGTACGAAGCGGCCCTTGAAGGCGAGGACGTTCGCGTTTCGGCGACGCTCGCCGGCGCCGAGTTGCTCAAGCACGGCGTGACCTGTTTCATCGATCCCGGGAATTATCATCCGGAAGCATCCGTCGAAGGCGTGATGTCGACCGGCATTCGCTGTATCGTGTCGCGCTCATCGTTCGATCTGACGAAATCGGTACTGGGCATACTGCCGGAACGGATGATCGAGTTGACCGAGGTGGCGCTAAAGCGCGCCGAGACGGTGCTGGAGCGTTACGCCAAATCCGGCAATCCTCGGCTCGGCGCCAGCGCGTCGTTTCGTGGGCTCAACAACGCATCCGATCAACTGATCCTGGGGCTCGACGAGCTGGCCCGCAAATACGGCACGTTGTTGCAAACACATGCGTGTTTCAGCTATTCAACCCACGATTTCGAGCGTAGCGCGCACCGGAATGGCCGAGATCGAGCGGCTGGAAAAGCTCGGCGTCATCAACGAGCGCATGTTGATCGTCCATTCTGGCTGGCTCGAGCCGGAAGAAGTCGCGATCCTGGCCCGGCGCAAACCGTCGCTGGTGTGTGCGCCGAGCTCAAGCCTTCATAATGGCTATGGAAATTTCCTGTTCGGCAAATTACCGGAATTGATGGCGCTCGGCGTCAATCTGACGATCGGCTCAGATCACGCCAGCTCCGGTATCGTCGACATGCCTCAGGAAATCAGGCTCGCCTGCTGCTGCTACAAGGAGACGCGGATCAATCCACGCGTCATGCCGCCAGAGACCGGGATCGAAATGGCGACAATCAACGGCGCGAAGGCGGCGCTCATGAGCGACCGCATCGGCAGCATCGAGATCGGCAAAGAGGCCGATATTGTGCTGTTCGATACCAAGCGGCCGGAATGGCAGCCGCTCATCAATCCGGTCGCCAATCTTGTCTATAGCGCGACCGGCGACTCGGTGCGCGACGTGTTCGTCGCCGGCGACCGGGTGGTGGCCGATGGCCGGCTGACCAAGGTCGACGAGAACAAGCTCTACGAAGAAATTCCAGTAGCCGTTTCGCGGTTCGGCAAGCATCTGAAATTCGATCAAATGGTGCAGTTGCGCTGGCCGGTGAGCTGACTTTTGTCGGCGCGCGCCGGATCATGCCCGCATTGTTGAGAGGGACAGGCCGGCCTGCCAGCACAGGAAAGGACACGATGATGCACGGAGCTTCCGCCATTGCCACCGCTCCGAGCGGCGAACAAAAATACCTCCAGGACCTCCGTAGCACGCTCGCCTGGCTCAAGGCGCGCGGCGCCATGATCGAGACCGACAAGGAGATCAATCCCGATCTCGAAGTCACCGGCCTGCAGAAGCTGATGGACGGCGGCTGCCCGGTCCTCTTCAACAACGTCAAAGGCAAGCCGAACCACAAGGTTCTCACTAATCTTTTCGGCGACATCACCGTCGTGAATGCGTTGTTCGGTTGGGCAGGCGATAAGGAGCGTACCCTTACGCTTGCCCGCGCGCTGTCGAAGCCGCTGCCGCCGCGCGAGATTTCGCAGTCGGAAGCGCCTTGCCAGCAAATCGTCATCGAGGGGCCGAACGACGTCAACGAGCATCTCGTGCCGCCGCTGACGTTCTGCTTCGGCGTGCCGCCAGTTTGCACGCTGCTCGCGGGCGCGGCTTTCGACTACGTGATCCTTCCCTATGGCTGCGATGAATTGGGCGTCGCTGGCTCGGCGCAAGGTTTCCCGGTGCGCGTCGTCAAGGCCCGCACGGTCGACGCTTGGGCAATCGCCGATTCGGAGATCGTGATCGAGGGTTATGTCGATCCGCGCGACCGCCGTTTCGAGACGGCGGAGTCGGAAGCCGACCAGACCCAAGGCAAGCACCATTTCCATCCCGAATGGGCCGGCTACATGGGCAAGGCCTATAAGGCGCCGACCTTCCACGTCACCGGTATCACCATGCGCAAGGACGCCAAGCGCATCATCTACTGCCTCGGCGCGCATACGCTCGACGAACACAACATTGACACATCGATCCGCGAGGCGGCGATGTTCGAGCTGTGCCACCGTCTCCAGCCCGGTATCATCCAGGACGTCAACATTCCCTACTGCATGACCGACTGGGGCGGCGTCATCATCCAGGTGAAGAAGCGCAACCGCCTGGAGGAGGGCTGGCAGCGCAATTTCCTGGCCACGCTGCTCGCGACCTCGCAGGGCATGCGGCTCGCGATTGCGGTGAGCGAAGACACCGACATCTACAGCATGGACGAAATCATGTGGGCGCTCACGACCCGCGTGAACCCGCAAACCGATATCCTCAATCCGACGCCGGGCGGCCGCGGCCAGACCTTCATGCCAGCGGAGCGCATGACCGCGGGCGACCGTGAATGGACCGCCACCAACACGCGCCACGAGGGCGGCATGGGCATCGATGCCACGGTCCCGTATGGCTACGAGGAGGATTTCATGCGGCCGGTCTACCCGGTCGATCGCGTGAAGCTGGAAGACTTCTTCAGCAAGGACGACATCGCCAACGTGACGGGCCGCCTGAAAGGCTGGACGGAGCTGCTCGCCAAGAGCGGGCGCTGAACCCGGCGGGCCAAGGGAGGAAGGTATGCCGGGCGTTTTCGGAAACCACCAGCTTGGTATTCCCTATCAGCCGATTGCCGAGCTGTTTGCGAAATACAAGGCGCGCGACTCGCGCAAAACCGCCATTGTCGATCTCGACGAGAATTCGTCGATTACGTTCGGCGAACTCGATCAGATCACGATCGATATTGGCGTCTATCTGAAGAACCGCGGCATAAAGAAGGGCAACCGCGTGCTGCTGCTCTCCGACGAAAATCTCGAAAAGCTCCTGATCTGGCTCGGCGTCTGGCGGATTGGCGCAGTGACCTGCCCGTTCAACACCGAGATCAACGAGAAGCAGATGGTGGCGCTTGCCGCGGCGCTCGATCCGGCGCTCGTCGTCTACCACAAGGACATCGACGTCGCCGCGATGGTCGGCAATTCTTCAGCGCCCCGCATCCGTTTCGGCGCCTGGAGCGCGGCCGGGGCCGCCGATGTGCAGGACGAGTTCTTCCCGTCACTGACGCGCGGCCACAATGCGACGGAGATTCTGGAACGTAACAATGCCGACGATACCGCCTGCGTGTTCTGTACCTCGGGCACCACGGCGCGGCCGAAGATCGTTGTCTACGACCATGCCGCGTACTGGCTCAACGGCCTCGATACGTTGGAATTTCTCGGCCTCACCGAAAACGATCGCACGCTCGAATACCGTTCGTTCGGCTGGAATTCCGCGCAAGTGTTGAGCCTTCTGCCGTTTCTGCAGAAGGGGCTCACCATGCATATCGCCAGGCGGTTCTCGCACAGCCGCTTCTTCGAATGGGTGCAGAAATACGGCATCACGTTCTCCGCCGGCGTGCCAACGGTGCTGAACATGCTGCTCAACAAGCCACTCGGCTACACCGCAAAAGACATCCCGACGCTGCGCCTCATGAGCTGCTCGACCGCGCCGCTGACCGCCCAGCAATGGGTGCAGTTCGAGGAAATGTACGGGGTCAAACTCTTGCAGCTCTATGGCATGTCGGAAACCGGCTGGGTCTGCGGAAACCGGTACTACACGCGCAAAATGGGCACCGTCGGCCTGCAGGCGCTGCATCAGGAACTTAAGATCGTCGACGGCGACGGCAACGAATGTCCGATTGACGTCGAAGGCGAAATCACCGTTGGCGGACCACAGATGGCCATCGGCTACCTGCTCGACGATGGCTCGATCGATCCCGTACGCGGCAAACGCATTAAGACCGGCGATCTGGGAATCAAGAATGCCGAAGGCTTCATCCGCGTTACCGGACGCACCAAGGATCTGATCATCCGCGGCGGCGTCAACATCGCGCCTCAGGAAATCGACGAGATTCTGCTCAAGCATCCCGGTATCCTCGATGCCGCAGCCGTCGGCGTGCCGGATAAGATCTACGGCGAAGAGGTCGTGTGTTACGTAGTGGCAAAGGGCAAGGACCTGACCGCGGCGAACGTCGCGCAACACTGCGGAAAATTCCTGCCGTCGGGGAAAATACCGAAGCAGGTCAATATCGTGGCCGAGCTACCGAAGAGCGACCGCGGCAAGGTTTTACGCGACAAATTGCGCGAGGACTGGATCAAACGGATGAAGGTCTCGGCGTAGGGTAGGCGCCGAACCGGCATCGCTAATGAGGAATCGTGGCAATGGATGCCTTTACCAAACCGAAGCGAAAAGCTCTCCCCGCGCTCAGTCGTCCCTATCCCGACCTGCACGACCATGTGCGCGCACTCGACAAGGCGGGGCTTTTAATCAAGGTCGATCGTCCGATTAACAAGGACACCGAGATGCACCCGCTGGTGCGCTGGCAGTTCCGCGGCGGCATCGCAGAGAAGGACCGCAAGGCGTTTCTCTTCACTAATGTCGTCGACAGCAAGGGCCACAAATACGACATTCCGGTGCTGGTCGGCGGCCTTGCCGCCAACAAGGAGATTTACCGCATCGGCATCGGCTGCTCATTCGAAGAAATCGATGCGCGCTGGGTCGAGGCGGCGCGACATCCGATCCCGCCGCGCGTCGTCACGAACGCACCGTGCCATGAGATCGTCGTCACCGGCGCGGCCATCGACAAGCCCGGCAACGGCCTTGATGGCATCCCACTGCCGATCTCGACGCCGGGCTGGGACATCGCGCCCTACGCGACGCTGTCGCAGTACATCACCAAGGACCCCGACACCGGGATCCAGAACATGGGCAATTACCGCGGTCAGGTGAAGGCGCGGCGGCGGCTCGGCATGAACCCGTCGCTCGAATTGCGCCCCGGCATCTATAACCATTGGGAAAAGCTGCGCGCGCGCGGCTTCAAGAAACTCCCTTGCGCAGTTGTGCTCGGCGCACCGCCCTGCGTCACCTTCGCGTCGGTGCAGAAGCTGCCCGAGACACTCGATGAGTTGCACGTCGCCGGCGCGCTGGTCGGCGCTCCGATCAACGTCGTGAAGGCGAAGACGGTCGATCTCCTAGTGCCGGCCGAAGCCGAGATCGTCATCGAGGGCTTCATCGACACCGAATATCTCGAGCCTGAGGCGCCATTCGGCGAATCGCACGGCCACGTCAACCTACAGGAGTTCAATGCCTATATGGACGTGACCGCCATCACGCGGCGGCGCGACGCCATTCTGACCTCGATCATCTCCCAGGTGACGCCATCGGAATCGAGCCTGATCAAGCGCATCGGCATGGAGCCACTGTTCTTGAATTTTCTGCGCGACACCCTCGGAGTCAAAGGCGTCAAGCGCGTGTCGATGCACGAGCCGCTCACAAATATCCGCAAGGTCATTGCGCTGATTTGCGAGCGCGACATGCCGACGACGGAAATCTGGCGTGCGCTCTATGGCGCCGCCGTGCTACATCGCGCCGCTGGCAAATACGTCATCGCCATCAATGACGATATCGATCCCGAGAACGCCGACGCCATCCTGTGGGCAATGTCTTATCGCGCCAATCCGACGCTCGATTTTCATATCTTGCCGCATCGCGACCAGGGTCACGGACCGCGTAGCAAGCGCAACGGCGGCCAGGATGCCTCGGTGCTGATCGACGCAACGCTGAAGGAAAACTTTCCGCCGATCTCGTTGCCGAAGCGGCCGTATATGGAGCGCGCCAAAGCGATCTGGGAAGAATTGGGCTTGCCAAAACTCAAGCCCGAAGCGCCGTGGTTCGGCTATTCGCTTGGGGAATGGTCGGCGGACCTCGACGAGGCAGCCGAGCGCGCGACGCGGGGCGATTATTTCGAAAACGCGAAGCTCTTGAAAGGGCGCCGCCGCAAGGACGTGCGGATGAACACCGAAGTCCGTAACGTCAAGGAACGCACTCCAATACCGCGATCAAAAAAGAAACGCTGAGCAACGCTCCGATGGCAACTGCTTCCGGTACCACGACTAAAACATCGATGGCGGGAGGAAGCGAAGTAAGCAGGACGCATCGACCGCTTCCCACATCAGCTTTCGGGCGGTCAGAAGGCGCGCGTCGGTATTGCACGCGCGATCGCGCTCCATCACGAACTGGTGATACTCGACGAGCCGACGGCGTCGCTCGATGTCTCGGTCCAGGCCGTCGTGCTCAATCTTCTGCAAGCGCTGAAAACCACGTTCGGTATGAGCTATCTCTTCGTCAGCCACGACCTTCACGTGGTGCGGTTACTATGCGATCGCGTTATCGTCATGCGGCAGGGCCACATCATCGAGGAGGGTTCAGCTGAACAGGTCCTGGAAGCGCCCAAGGCCGTCTATACCAGGGAACTCATCGCCGCCATTCCCCACCCACCGGTCTGACGCTTATGGCCCCCTCGTCCGATTGAACATCGCCATGATGGCAGGCCGCCGCTGGGCAGGTGGCAAGTTATGAAGGCCCGTTAATAATAGGTCTGTGATCGAACCGGTATGATGCAAGAACTTGGCAGATCGCCTTGGGACAGACCTACCCGGATCGCAACGTGACCATCGCGCAGTGCCGACGCCCGCCGTGCCGAAAGTCACGGCCTAGCCCATTTTCCATATGTGGGACGAGTGGGGGCGCCATGCGCTAAAGCTGCGATCAGCAGCCTGAAGGCGCTTAGTCGCCGGGACGTTACCGCATCGCGTCATAGCGCTCCGGCCATTTTGGCAGGAGCATGCCCGCGACATTTGCAAATCCATGATGGCCGCCATCAGGATCACGTCATGCGACATGCTGCCGCGAGCCGAGACAACCAATTGGTTTTAAGCTTTTGCCTGCCAAGTCCCCAGTTTCACTGATATCTCGCAAAGTTTGTTGCTCATTGAGCGATGACGAGAGGGAGAGTGACATGAACAACCTTCGGAGTTGGTTGCCTTTAGCATCTATTTTTATTTTTGCCACAGCAGGGTCGGCAACGCATGCGCGGGCGACCGACTATCCTGACAAGCCGGTCACGATCATTTCGGACGCGGCGCCAGGCTCAACTCCCGACGTTGATGCAAGGTTTGTTGCAGAAGGATTGAGCAAAATCTGGAGTCAGCAGGTCATAGTGGTCAACCACCCGGGAGCGAACGGGAGCATTGCCGCTCGGACTGCAACCGAGGCCGCTTCCGACGGCTACACGCTCTACATGCCGGTTCTTTCAACATTTGTCGCACTGTCGAGTGTCGCTCCCAATCTGCCTCTAAAGCTGCCACGCGATTTTATTCCCCTCGGCTATACCGCCGAAAATCCAATGTTTATCGCGGTCAACCCGTCACTGCACGTGAACACGCTGCCGGAACTGATCGCTCTCGCAATGAAGAACCCGGGCAAGATCTCGATCGCGGTGACCGGCATCGGCAGACTAACTCACCTCACCGGTGAGGTACTGCAACAGCGAGCCGGCATTAAACTGCTCACGGTCCCATATACCGGCGGCCCCGCAGTTGCGCTCGGCGATGTGGGGAGCGGCCGTGTCTCGATGATCATTGAGGGCTACTCGGGCATCGTAGGGGCGGTCAAGGCCGGACAAGTGAAGCTGATCGCGGTCGCATCTGCCAGCCGGCTGCCCCAATTCCCAAATCTGCCGACCGTTGCAGAAACGCTTCCGGGCTTCTCGGCGACTGGCTGGCAAGTCCTGGTCGCGCCCCTCGGCACGCCGGAACTCATCGTAAACAAAGTGAGCAACGACTTGGCAAAAGTCGTGACCGATCCCGATTTCCAGAAACGCCTTGCGAGCATCGGCAGCTATTCGCGGGCCATGATTCCCGAGCAGGTCATCGCATTCGTCAAGAAGGAGCAAGACACTTGGCTGCCGGTGTTGCAGAGGATCGCCACCAAATAAGCCGCTATGGCTTCGCGTTTGTCCTCTTCCTGACACCATTAACTAGGCAATCCACAGCAGCTTCGAGGTATTGCCATGCTTGCGCGTCGTCATTTCCTGGCAATGTATGCCGCATCATTGGTTGCGCCGAAACTGGTTTATGCGGCGCAGGCAGATGCTTGGCCCGATCGCACCGTTCACATGGTCGTTCCGATTGCAGCCGGCGGACCAACTGACACCAACGCGCGGATCGTCGCCGAACAGCTCTCGAAGATCTGGGGTCAACAAGTCGTCATCGACAATAAAGGAGGTGCCGGCACCAATATCGGAAATGCCTTCGTCGCGCATTCCGATCCTGATGGTTACACACTGTTGTATGGCACCTCATCACTGGCATCGAACGGCGCTTTATACCGCTCGCTCGACTATAATCCGATGACGGACCTGGCGCCGGTCTCACTAGTGGCGAAGTTTCCATTTTTCATGTTCGTGCCGAATTCCTCACCCGCCAAGACCGTGAAGCAATTTATCACCTATGCGAAGGCTAACCCTGGAAAGCTCATCATGGCTTCGCCGGGCACGGGGAGCGGGCCGCATCTGGCCGAACTGCTGTTCATGCAAATGGCCGGCATTCAAATGACGCACGCACCCTATCGTGGCGCGGCGCCGGCATTTATCGACCTCATTCCCGGCCGTGTGCACTGTTATTTTGGCAGCGGTGAATTGCTTACATATTCGCGATCTGGACAGGTTCGGGTTCTTGCATCGACCGGCGCCAAAAGGTCTCCCGCGGCGCCAGACGTCCCGACAATCGCTGAATCTGGCGTCGCCGGATATGTAGTTGACTCCTGGCAAGGTATCTTTGCACCGGCCAAAACATCCTCTCAAATCGTACAAAAAATAAGCACCGACGTGGCTAAAGCTCTCACTGCCCGGCCTCTTATCGAGAAGCTCGCACGCAACGCGTACGGTGTTGAGAGTTCTTCTCCGGACGAGCTAGCGCAGTTTCTGAAAACGGACACCGAGAAGTGGGAGTCGGTCATTAGGACAACGGGTATCAAGATCGATTAGTCAAACTAATCACCGTCGTTAGCGACTCTGAGTACTCGGCACCGCGTTGGCAGCCGATGTCGGCAATGTGCACCTGACGCGACAGTTCTCGATCGCAGAGCGTATCGACCCCCGTTACCCTCTGAGATTGGTTCTACGACGAGATCGACAAGGTGGTCGAGCTTGGTACCTGGCCTAGGCTGAAACAGGCCTCGCTGCTTCCCTGCCGTTTCTGCCGGCCAAACGCGCCGTTTGCTGAGCTCGTGCGGCTATTGAGGACCAGCATCGCCGACGAATTGCGTGAAGAGCGCTGGCGCCAAGTGTTGGGCGAGTGAGGAGACCCAATACCTGTAGGTTCATCGATCTCTCAATCCTGGAGAACGCCAAATGGTATTGAGCACGATCAAGGCGATGGGCTCGAAGGCAAGTGCTTTTTCACTTAGGGGCGTTGACGGTAAGACCTATTCGCTTGCCGACGTCCGGGGGCCAAAGGGCACGGTCGTGGTCTTTATCTGCAATCACTGTCCCTACGTGAAGGCATCAATTCGACCGCATCGTGGCAGAGGCTAAGGCGCTGCGCGAGATCGGCATCAGAACGATTGCGATCATGCCAAACGACACCGAGAGCTATCCCGAGGACTCCCTCGAAAACATGAAGGCATTTGCAGCCCGGCATGGCTTCGCCTTCCCATACGTTATTGATACGACCCAGGAAGTCGCGCGCGCCTACGACGCTCAGTGCACACCTGATTTCTTCGGCTTCAACGCGAAAGACGAGTTGCAATACCGCGGTCGTCTCGATGCCTCGCGCATGACGACAGTTCCGAACGCTCGCCGTGACCTATTCGAGGCAATGATGTCAATCGGCTTCCAAATTTGATCCCCGATTGGAGTGCGCCCCTAGCGCTGGACATCTTGCAGGATTGGAATTGACCAGGGCTGCCGGGCTTTCGGAGGATGAAAGCCATGGCCAGACACCGGGCGGATCGTCGAGGATGAAGGTGGCGGGTTTCATGGTCCCGTTCGGCGGCGGAATATCGATCGATGCGCTGGTTGGCCACGGCCGCAAATTCGAATAACGACGCGGCCGCCGTCCGGTCACGATTCTTCGCCAGCTCAGACCAAAGATGCGTCCGGCGATTGTTGCGGCGCAAATTGAAGGCCATAGCAAGGACCGCTTTGGGTCATTCACGTCACTTCGAGCGTGGGTCAAGCACTTCCGCTTTTCACCCAACAGCGGAAATATCGCTGCGACGCACTAAGCGACGCTTCGGGCCATAAGCGGAAGTCACCAGATCATCGACGTCTATGACTACGGACTTGGCATAACCAATAATCCGCGTGCAGCGAGCTCCTGTGTCAATTGCTGGACTGCGCTTTCCGTCATTGCAAAACTCTTGGCCTTTTCCATCTGCCGAAGAAACGCCTTTAAAGCAGGGTCTTTGTCCCTGATCACCCATCGGCACAAAAACACCTTGGCATCATAGAGGCTTGCTATTCGGACAGTTTGGCTTGCGCCAGGCAAGTTGGCGTCAAAATAATCCGTTTGCGGAAGAGACATATGCTTGCCTCTTTGCCATTCCGATCCGGGAGCGGCCAAGACCGGAGCCGAATAGGTTGCCTAGGAGCTATTTGGTTCGGTCGAGGCCGCTTGCTCTCGGGCGTTCGCCCCCGCTGAGCCAATCGATCTTACGCGGACGTCCCTCGAACGCCTTGATGTGGATCAACGGGTGGCCGAATTGGTCGGATGTCCGCTTTGGGTCTTCGCACAGGTCGATTTGCGCCGAAGAGCGTTCTTTGTCGGCAATGCCCCCGAAAGCCGACTTAGAGCATAATCCGATCGGCTTGAATTGAAAGTCGGTGAGCCGGGATTCTCAAAATCGGATGGATGGGCGAGTCTCCTCGGATTGATTCGGGAGACGAGGATGCCGAAACCCTATTCGCAGGACTTGCGTGAACGGGTGGTGCGTGCGGTCGAGGCCGGGGCCTCTTGCCACGAAGCGGCGGCAGCGTTTGAGGTTAGCCCGAGCTCGGCGATCCGGTGGGTTTCGCGCTGGCGCCAGACCGGATCGCCGGCGGCCAAATCGATGGGTGGCAAGCGCTCGCCGCTGGATGTTCACAAGCCATGGCTGCTGGAGCTGATTGCCGCCGAACCGGACCTGACGCTGGAGGAAATCCGCGGCCGGCTGCGCCAGCGCGGGATCCGCGCCAGCGCGAGTTCGGTGTGGCGGTTCTGCGATCGCCACGACATCACCTTCAAAAAAACGATCTGGGACGGCGTCGCCCCTGTGGGCGTAGAAACTTTGGGGCTCTATCGTGCACCTGGAAGGGAGCGGCCGAGTGCTTTTTGGTGGCGAGTGACCCCGTAAAAAAACATGGTCCATGGGCTGTTGCGGGCTTGAAAGTGGCGACGCCGTTCGGCGATCCCGTGTTAGGAAATTGAACGACAGCGCAGCCCAGCCCTTCCGTCCCGTAACAGGAGGGTTGGTGATGAGACGGAATGAAGCGGGCGACAACAAAATTCGACATGCACTGCCGATGGTGCATCCGAACGCGGCTGCAATCGATATCGGGGCGAGGATGCATGTGGCGGCTGTGGGGCCAGAGCGCACAGCCGAGCCAGTGCGCAGCTTCGGCACCTTCACGACGGATTTGCACCGGCTAGTGGATTGGTTCGCAGAATGCGGCGTTGAGACAGTCGTTATGGAGTTGACCAGTGTCTACTGGATCCCGGTCTTCGAGCTCCTCGAGGCGCGCGGCTTTGTGGTGTTCCTCGTCAATGCACGCGATGTCAAGCATGTGCCCGGGCGCAAGACGGACGTCATCGACGCACAGTGGCTGCAGCGGCTCCATTCTCATGGTTTGCTGCGTGCCAGCTTCCGCCCCAAGGGGGAGATCGTTGAACTGCGCGCCTACCTGCGCCAGCGTGAGCGTCTGCTCGAGTACGCGGCCTCGCACATCCAGCACATGCAAAAGGCGCTGACCGAGATGAATCTGCAGCTCCACCACGTCGTTGCCGACATCACCGGCGCGACCGGGCTGCGGATTATCCGCGCGATCCTTGCGGGCGAGCGTGATCCAGCAGTGCTGGCACTTTTGCGTGACACGCGCTGCCACGCCACTGTCGAGACGATCGAGAAGGCGCTCACCGGGCATTATCGTGCCGAGCACGTATTCGCGCTCGAGCAAGCGCTCGCTCTCTATGATGCATACCAGGAAAAGGCATTGGCCTGTGACGCCCGAATCGAGGCCGTCCTGAAGCAACTCAGCTTCCGCCGCGGCCGTGAGGTCGGTCCGTTGCCGTCACCGCGTCGGGGCATGCGCCGGCAACCGAACGGCCCCGAGTTCGATGTTCGCGCGGCGCTCTTTGCGCTGCTCGGCAAGGACCTGACGCAGATCAACGGCCTCGGCCCATACCTCGCGCTCAAATTGATCGCCGAGTGCGGCGACGACCTCTCTGCCTGGCCGAGCGCAAAGCACTTTACCTCCTGGCTTTGCCTGGCGCCGAGCAACAAGATCTCTGGTGGTAAGGTACTCTCGTCGCGCACGCGCCGCTCGGGGAGCCGGTCCGCGGCGCTCCTGAGGCTCGCCGCGGTGACGATCGGACGAACCGACACTGCCCTGGGTGCCTTCTACCGGAGGCTTTCTGCCCGCATCGGGAAGGTCAAGGCGATCACCGCGACAGCGCGCAAGATCGCAGTTCTCTTCTATAACGCCCTGCGCCATGGGATGGACTACGTCGACCCGGGTGCGTCCTCCTACGAGATTCGTTATCGTGCGCGGGTCATCGACAATTTGCATCGGCGTGCCAAGGCCTTCGGCTTCGTCCTCCAGCCAATAGCGCCGGTGGCCGTTTCTTAGGAAAGCCTGCACGCAGCCGAACAAGACCGCGAAGACGTCCGCATGGCACGCGCGCGCTGGAAGCAAGAGCAGCCGCGGCTTGATCCGAGCAAGTTCGTCTTCATCGACGAGACCGGAACGTCGACCAACATGACCAGGCTGCGTGGACGCTGCCCGCGCGGCAAACGGCTCGTCGCCAAGGTTCCGCACGGCCACTGGAAGATGACCACTTTCGTCGCCGGTCTACGGCAAGGTGGCATGACCGCTCCGTTCGTTGTCGATGCCCCGATGAACGGCGAAATCTTCCTCACCTATCTTGAACAATGTCTGGTGCCCACCCTCTCGCCCGGCGAGATCGTGACGATGGACAATCTCCCCGCCCACAAGGTTGCCGGCGTGCGCCAGACAATCGAGGCGGCAGGCGCAGAGCTGCGGCTGCTGCCGCCTTATTCCCCTGACCTAAACCCGATCGAGCAGTCCTTCGCAAAACTCAAGGCCCATCTACGAAAAGCCGGTGAACGCTCCATCCCAGCTCTCTGGGATCGGATCGGCACCATCCTCCAAACCTTCGCTCCACAGGAATGCAACAACTACTTCAGCCATGCCGGTTATGGATCAAACTAAATGGAATCCGCTCTAGCTCAGAGTATTGGCATCTGTCGCGACGGGCCACACGCGACAATGCGAACGCTATTCACTCTGGTAGCCCGACGTGCCGCAGGGCGTCGCCAATCGGGTTCCAGATCTCGGCCCGACCCGTATGCGCCCGAACAAATTCAGCGACGCTAAAGCGTGGCTCGAGGTCAAGTACGCGGCGTGCCATAGCCTTGGCCTCATTGGCCCGACCGAGGCGAGACAAGGCGGCGGTTTGCAGGACCACCGGAAAGCTAAAGCGCGGGTTTGATTGGCACGCTTTGTTGCACACGGCGGCAGCCTCTTCGAACCTGCCCGCGGCAAGGTGGGCGATGCTGAGCCCGGTGAGTTGCAGATAGGCCGTCGGATCGTGAGGGCTTAGCCGGAGAGCACGCTCGCCGTACTCTATTGCCCGGGTAGTCTGACCGTCGTGGGCCAGGATCGTGGCGCCGAGGCCGAGCGCTAATGTCGATGAACCATTCAATGGCAGCGCGTTATCGATGGCGTTCATCGCAGTTTGGTAGTCGTGCTCAACAAGCCCGATCACAAAGCCCGCGGTGGCGAGTGTTGTCGGGTCATCTGCGCCAGCCCCGAGCGCGGCCCGCGCATGGCTTAATCCGGCGATCTTGTCGGCCTCGTGCATGCCGCCGCGGAGATAGCGTTGCTCATAACACCAGGCCGCCAATGCATGCGCGGCGGCATAATCCGGCTCAAGCGCGAGCGACCTGTGAAGCCATTCGAGCGCTTTCTCGCTGTCGCCTGGCATGGCGACCTGCGCGTGGGGCAAAGCGCGCAGATACAAATCGTAAGCGTCCAGATTTTCTGGACGCTTACGCTTGGCATGCTCAATCTCGGCCTGGCGCAGGCTTGGCTCGATAGCGCCGACGACGCTCAACGTGATCTCGTCCTGAAGTGCGAAGATGTCACCGAGCGGCCGATCATATCGCTCAGCCCAGACGTGAGTACCGCTCGCCGTTTCAATAAGCTGGCAAGTGATACGGACGCGATCGCCGGCCTTACGCAGACTGCCTTCGAGCACGTACCGGACACCAAGTTCTCGGCCAGCCTGCTTTACGTCGACCGCGCGGCCCTTAAGAGTAAAGCTTGAATTGCGGGCGATCACGAACAGCCATTTGATCCGCGACAATCCGGTGATGATGTCTTCAACGATACCATCGACAAAATATTCCTGCCCCGTATCGCCGCTCATGTTTTGGAATGGCAGGACTGCGATTGACGGCCTATCGGATGATGCCAACGTCTTCCAGCCCTTGGCTGCAGTCCCACCCAGTTGGATCCGGTAAACCCTCACCGGCTGCTCTATATTTTTGAGCTGCTGGTCGCCCGCATCTTCGAACGCTACGTCAATTTTGCCGCGCACTTGCCTGAAAGTGTCGTCCGATATGCAAATGCCGCCAGGCTCGGCGATGCCTTCCAGTCGCGCGGCAATATTGACGCCGTCGCCGAAAATATCACCTTCCTCAATGATGATATCACCGACGTGAATGCCGATACGGATTTCAATACGCTGGTCGACGGGGACGTCCCTATTACGTTGCGCCATTCCACGCTGTGCCTGGATTGCACAGCGGGTGGCATCCACGGCGCTGCCGAATTCGATCAAGATCCCGTCGCCCGTGCGCTTGACGATGCGGCCGTTGTGCTCGGCGACCGTCGGTTCCAGGAATTCCCGGCGGTGGGCGTTGAGCCGAGCGAGTGTCCCTTCCTCGTCCGCGCCCATGAGCCGACTGTAGCCAGCGGCATCCGCCGCCAGAACGGCAGCGAGCCGCCTCTCCACGCGCTGTTCGGCCATGTCGAGCGCCCCTGCCTGGCGGGTCTGTGCAAGGATTCTATGGTCGACCGTCCCAAGTGTCTATCGAGGCGACAAGTCCGTTCCGGGTCAACCTCTGCCGAAATTCTATTTCCGAGTTAGGTCCGCTTTCCACCCGATCGCGACCAAATCGCGGGCGTTTAGGCACTTCGGTTTCGGGTGACTCACGCACTGCACAACGAGATGTCGATCATATCGTCAGTGTAGCGGAGGGGGTGAAGCTCACCGCGGTACCGTCATGAGTTCGAGCACATGGCCGTCTGGGTCGCAAAAATACACACCGCGTCCGCCGTTCCAGTCGTTGAGCTTAGCGTCGTCGAGGCTCCACGGTGCGCTGCCATAGGCGAGCTTAGCCTCTCGAATGCGGCCGAAGATGGCATCGAACTCGGCATCGCTGACGTGAAAGGCGTAGTGGTGGCTCTCGAACTCCTCGTCGTCGTTGAAGAGGAGTGTGAGCGTGTCGTTGATACGTACCGGCGCGAAATGGTCGCCTTTCGGATTGGCATGGAGGCCAAAAATGCGTGCAAAAAATTGCGCCGCTGCCCTCTTGTCGCGGGTTGGGACGATGGTGTGGTTGAGGGTGATAGTCATCGGAAGACTCTCGCTACGACTGCCGCGGACGTACATGCCCAGGACAGACCATAGGTAGGTCTTGCAGGTTGTGGCGTGAAGGGGCTTCACTGCATTGCAGGATGCCATCACGACTAACGACCGGCTTGGGTCATTAGGGTCGTTTTTGCCAAACCGTCGAAATGTCGGCTGTGTCTCCCGCCTCCGACGTCGATTGCCAGTCCGACAAGTCCCTTTATTGCTCCAATCCTTCAATCGCAAATACCCGGAACTTGCCATATCTGGCACCGACCTCACGGAGGTCCTTTGATGCCTTTGAATCCCACCAACGTTTGACTTCGTCCATACATAGGCCACACCCTCGATCACCTCGCCGTCAGTCGGAAAGCACGCGCGCGACACTCCAAGAGCACATGCGACGTGCCTATATTGCCAACCGGCCCGATGGCCCGCGTTCTTTTGCGTGTGTGGCCTGGGCCTGTCGCGGGATCGTGCCGCAGTAAGTATGCGCCGCTTTCGCCAGAGCGCTGGAGCGGACATTTGGAGCCATTTTCTAACCTCTGATATCTACTATCATCCCGACTGAACACCCGAGACAAATTCGGAGACTTCTGATGACAGGAATCGCCGAGCTAGTACCGCTGACCAAAGACGCATTGCTGGGTGCCTGGCAAATGACGTCCTGGACGTACGAAATCGTCGAAACAGGCGAAAAACGGGATGCGCTAGGCGCCAATCCTCGCGGCTGGATCGTCTATAGTCCCGAGCGCGTGATGGTGCTTGTTTTAAAAAGTGATCGCAAAAAGCCTGCTGGACTTGTGCCGACCCCCGACGAAAAGCTCGCGCTTTACGACACGATGTTTGCTTACTCCGGAACCTATACGGTCAAATCCGACCGAGTGATCCACCATCTCGATATGAGTTGGAATGAAGCGTGGACCGGAACCGAGCAGGTACGCTTCTGTAAGATCGAAGGAAGTATTCTCACATACATGTCGGCACCTGCAAAAAACCCGCTCAATGGCAATGAAGTTGTGCACACCGTGAAATTCGAGCGGGCGACCTAGATCGATGTCCGGATCGGGTCAATCGCGTCATTTGGCACCGCAGCAAAACACGCCGCTACTCGATCACCTCGTCGGCGCGGGCAAGCAGCGCCGGTACCGCGCGGCGTTCCTCAATCACGCGCTTGCTACTTCGTGGCCACCATCCTGACGCCGCCCATCTTGCGCTCTTGAATGAGTTCAACAAATCGAATGTAGGACTTGTGGAATGCATCGTGCCCCATTGGGGTGCCAGCCTGTCGGGCTTCTTCACGCAGCCGTTGATACATTGCCAGTCGTTCCTTCAGAATTGGTCCCCATTCTTCCGTCAAATCTTTTGACGAAATCACTCTAAGGCCAACGCTTTCGACCAGTCTCCGATATTCGGGGATCGACCGAAGAGGCTGAATAGCCATTCCTTCCCACATCAATTGCGCATCAGCGGCGGTAAGCGGCTGATTAGCTATCCAATCTGTGAATGCCAATCGACCATCTGTCCTCAGAATACGAAAGGCTTCGGCAACCGCTCTCTTCACATTAGGAACGTGGCAAAATGCTTCTTGGCTGACGACAGCGTCGATGCTTGCGTCAGGAAGCGGAACGTCCATCACGTTGCCCTCGACAATCCGCGCAGTACCGTGAAGGCCAACGCGCCTGGTCAACTCCTGCGCGCCCATGACGCGCGCTGGCGTCAATTCGATACCAGTGACGTCGGCTCCAAATTTGTGAGCCAGATAACGCACCGTGCCGCCAAGACCCGCACAGAAATCGGCTACGCGCGATCCATTGCTAATCTGCGCTCCTCGCGCCAATTCATCTGTAGCGGCGAGGCCGCCATAATGATCTTGATCATGGCGAAATAGCTCTTCAGGACGTAAGCCGTCGAGATGGCCACGGCTTGCGCGTAGTTTTGTAAGGATGATTTCGCATGAGATGGGATGACGATTATAGAAATAGACAGTCTGTGAAGTTGCATCGCTCATGAAACTTGCCTCCATGGCTTGGGGCCACGCCAATCTTCGTAATCAGATTAGGCCATCAAAACAGCAAATGGCGACGAGCAATATAGGGAGCGGTGCTCAATTTGCGCTGCGAAAATTCTGAACGGCGCATGTCGCACATGGGTCATCTTCGACCGATTGACGATGTCTGCTGCAAGTCCGCTTTCGCCGATTTCGGACGTGGCGGCCCGCTACTCCCAAGGTCGAGACGGGCCAGGAAGAGAACTGAGCAGGTGCAGCAAAATGCGGGCTGGTCTAGACGGTGCGGCGGGCTCAGGCCGCTCGCTCAACCCGTGTGTCGATCTTGTCGCGGAGCGCCAGGAAATCGATCGGTTTGGTCAGCAGATCGTCGGCGCCGCGCTCCAGCGCCTTGCGCTTGGTCTCCGCATCGCCATAGGCCGTAATCATGACCACGGGGACGTCCGGTCGCAGCGCTTTCGCGCGAGGTAACAGTTCAAGGCCGGTCATGCCCGGCATGTTGATGTCGGAGAGGATGAGGATCAGGGAGGCGCCCCCTGCCATGCTGATCTTCTCCAGTGCTTCCGCACCGGACTGGGCAAACTCCATGGTGAAACGGCCAGCGCGCAGGTCACGCCGGAACTGCTGGCGGAACAGGATTTCAACATCCGGCTCGTCATCGACCACAAGTATCAGCAGATTCACCCCTATCCCCCTGGTTCGCTGGAGAGACTTGTAGTCCGCGGCAGAACGATTCGAATCTCAGTAAATTCGCCCGGCGCGCTGTCGACTTCAATACTGCCCAAATGTTGCTTGACGATGATGTCGTGGCTGATGGAAAGGCCAAGGCCAGTGCCTTCCCCCGCCGGTTTGGTGGTGAAGAAGGGATTGAAAATCTTCTCCTTCACCTCTGGCGGTATTCCGGTGCCATTGTCACGAATCCTGATCTCGACCCGGTCGCCAAGGTTCTTGGTGGCCGCAACCAAGGTGGGCTCATAGCCATCCCCGATTTCCCGCTGCCGCTTTGTCGCGGCATAGAACCCGTTGGAGATGAAATTCAATAGGGCCCGACTGATCTCCTGGGGATACAGGTCCGCGTGCCCGGCATCAGGATCGAAGGACCGTTGTAGGCTAATGTTGAAGCCCTGCTTTTCTGCCCGAGCGCCGTGATAGGCAAGGTTTAGGCTCTCTTCGACGATCGCATTGATGTCGACCGCCCTTTGCTCGCCCGAGCCTTCCCGTGAGTGCAGCAGCATGTTTTTCACGATAAAGTCCGCCCGTTTGCCGTGCTGCGCGATCTTGTCGAGGTTGCCGCGCAGGGTGTCAGTCAGTTCAGCGATCTCCCTGCGCCGTTCGTCATTAAATGTTCCGCTCTCGACGGCTTCCTGAAGTTCATCAAGCAATTCGACTGACAGCCCCGAAAAATTGTTGACGAAATTGAGTGGGTTCTTGATCTCGTGGGCAATGCCGGCAGTCAGTTGACCAAGCGAAGCAAGCTTCTGGGTCTGGACCAGACGATCCTGCGCTGTTCGCAGGTCGTCAAGCGATTTTGCCAGTTCGCGGGTGCGCTGCTGTTCGGCCTCGAACAGCCGCGCGTTCTCGATCGCGATCACCGCTTGGTCGGCGAAAGTGGTGACCAACTCTATCTGCTTGTCGGTGAAAGGCCGCACCTCGGAGCGGGCCAAGCCAAGGACGCCGATCGCCACGCCCTCGCGCAGCATCGGAACACCAAGGACGGTGCGAAAACCGCCCAGTCTTTGCGGCTCGGCCCAGGTATATTCCGGATCATTTTGCACATCGGGAATATGAACGACTTTCCCTTCAAGTAGGGCCCGTCCTTGTACGGACCCGCGTTCTGGTTCTACTGGCATATCACGGACGTGATCCATGAACTCTTTCGAAAAGCCATAAGCCTCCGCTCGATAGAGCAACCCTTCTTTCTGCCGCGTAATGAGTCCCTTGTCGGCATCGCAAAGTTCGGCGGCCAACTCGACAAGCGTTTGCAGCACTGTCCGCAGATTGAACGTGGAACGACTGATGACCTTAAGTACGTCTGCCGTAGCCGTCTGCTGCTCCAGCGATTGCCTCAACTCGCCGAGCAGTCGCGTGTTTTCGATAGCAATGACCGCCTGGGCAGCGAAGTTCTGCACCAGCTCGATTTGCTTATCGCTGAACGCACGCGCTTCCGGGCGGCGGACCAGGATGGCACCAATGGCCGTTCCTTCACGTAGGAGCGGCACGGCCAAGGTCGCGCGATGGCCAAAACTTTGGGCCATCTCCTTGCCTTCGGGAAATTCGTCACTGCTAAGGACGTCAACGACGTGGACATTCCTCGCCTCCAAAACCGCGCGGTCAGTCACCCATCTTGGATTGAGTGGTCTCGGTCCACCGACTGCGGTGCCACCGAGCGGCCCGGTATGGGCGCAGGTTCGCAGTACGTCTCCTTCGCGGAGATAGATCGTCGCGTTCGACGCTTCACATAAGTGAGCCGTATTGGCGACGACCGTATCAAGTACTGGCTGCACCGAGATTTGCGAGGTGCTGATGACGCGCAGTACCTCCGATGTTGCGGTCTGCTGCTCCAGCAACTCGCTAAGGTCCGTCGTGCGCTGACGCAATTCATTGAGCAGCCGCGTGTTCTCGATGGCGATCACAGCCTGGGCGGCGAAGTTTTTGAGCAGTTCGACTTGCTTGTCGGTGAATGGCTGGACCTCCTGACGGTAAATGACGATCGCGCCAAGCAGCGTATCGTCTTTGAGCATTGGCACAGCAAGATGAGTTTTTGCGGCTCCAAGCCGGGCGATAACGCTCGGCATCTTCTCGGCCGAGTCGTCAGCACGCTGAGCCACATCCCTCGTCGTAAGTAGGCGATGCAGCGGAGTGCCGAATGTCGGTTGGAACGCTCCTCGTTGCACAAGAAATTCCTGTAAGGCCGACGGCGCGTTGCGAATTGCGCGCGGCTGAAAGAGATTGCCGTCGTAGCTAAGCAAAATGCCGAAGTTGGCTTCACAAATGCGCGTCGCGTTTTCCAGCATGGCCTGGAATACCGGCTCCAGTTCGCCGGGCGACGAGCTGATGACGCGCAGCACCTCCGATGTCGCGGTCTGCTGCTCTAGGGACTCGGTGAGATCGTCCGTGCGTTGGCGCAGTTCGTTGAGCAGCCGTGTGTTCTCGATGGCGATGACGGCCTGGGCGGCGAAGTTCGTCACTAGCGCAATCTGCCTATCGGTGAACGGACGGACCTCCTGGCGATATATGCCGATGGCACCGATGAGATCATTGTCCTTGAGCATTGGCACAATCAGAAGGGAGCGCGCTCCAGCAATATCCGCCATGGCGACAACCGCTGGATTGCCTTCGAGATAAGGCCGTTCAGTTCTAACGTCTTCAATGTGGGCAACCTTTTTGGTCATAGCTACATAACCGAGGCCGCTTTCCGGATGAGGATGGAACCACTCAAGACGCGCCCGGGTGAATGCCGCAGGCGCGTTGTGGTTAGCAACCGTACGGTACGCATCTCCATCATAAAGATTTAGCGTTCCGAAACGGGCCTCGCAAAGCCGGGTGGCGTTCTCTAGAATGACGTCGAAAACGGTCTTCAGCTCGCCACGCGACGAGCTGATAACGCGCAGAACCTCCGCCGTAGCTTTCTCCCGCTCCAGCGCCTCGTCGCGCTCGCGTGCGAACCGAGCAATCTCCGCTTCCTTATCCTTCGCAGATCGACGATTGGAACCGACCCTCTGCGGACTGGAGCGCTTCAGCCGAGCGCGCCCCGCGCGGCGTCGTGCCTTTAAGGTCTTTGCCCCGACTTTTGCGTGCCGCTTCATCGTCTTCGCCCTAGCTCCGGACAAGCCATCGTAGCCGGTCAAACCGGTCTATCGGAAGGGCTTGATTGCGGCGCAGCAAGTGCGGCTACTCGACGTCCGACTTGGGTCTTGGCCGTGTCAAAACACTTTGCCGCAAGGGCTGGGACTAGGTTGGTTGATGAGGCGAACTGCGTTCCCTGGGTTTCGACTATGTTTGGATCGCCGCCATCAACGGCTGTATGCCCATGATGTTGAGCACGCGGGTTAGATTGTAGGCAAGGACATGGAGTGCCATCTCGGTGGCGACCTTGGGCAATCGCTTCATTAGGAAGTGCGTCGCCCCCATTCTCATCTTCAGCGTGCCAAAAGGGTGTTCGGCTGTCTCGCGACGCTGGCGCATGGCGTTCGGGTTCCTGTCGAGGCGCTTCTGCACGGCCTCCAGGACGTCCTCATGCTCCCAGCGGGCGATGCGTCGCTCCTTGCCGGTGGTACAGCGTCGCTTGAGCGCACAGTCGCGACACGCATTTGTCCAATAGCGCCGCAGCTTCTGCCCATTCTCCTCGTTCGTGTAATGGTATTTCAGTTTTTCGCCGGCCGGACAGCGATACACATCCTCCTCGCTGAGATAGACAAAGTCCTGCTTGCCGAAGCGACCTTTTGCCTCAATGCCAGAGGTCACCGGTTTGGGGAGCGTCACGACGATGCCGGCTTCGTGACACGCGAGGATTTTCTCGCCGTTGTAGTAGCCCCTATCGGCAACGGCTTCGAGTTCGTCGACGCCTAGAACTGCCTTCGCCTGGCAAGCGATATTGGCGAGTTGCGCTCGATCCGAACCGTCATTCGTTACCTCATGCGTGACGATCAGATGATGTTTCGTATCGACTGCGACCTGCACATTGTAGCCGACCACGCCGGAGCCGCGGCCGCTGGTCGCCATCGAGCGGCTATCGGGATCGGTCAGCGAGATCTGCTGATCGGGCGACGCCAGCATCAGCTTCTCCATCGCCGCCAGCCGTCCCATCTCGCTGTCCAGCTTGACCAGCTTTTCTTTCAAATGCGCAGTCTTCGCTGCCAGTTCTTCCGACGGTTCCTGCAGGTCGGCGGTGTCAAGCTGGGCAAGATACCGCGCCACGCTCTTCTCTAATTGGGCGCGGCGGCGCTCCACCTTTCCGCGTGTGAAGTTCTTGTCGCGGGTATTGACCGCCTTGTACTTGCTGCCGTCGATCGCAACGCTCGCCGTCGTGAGCAAGCCCATCAAGCGGCACAGTTCGACAAATTGCACGCAGACCTGCTTGATCGCGGGTCCACTGTCCTTGCGAAAGTCGGCAATCGTCTTGTGATCAGGGATGAGCCGGCCAGTCAGCCACATCACCTCAACATTGCGTCCGGCCTCGCGCTCAAGCCGCCGGCTCGACTGAACTCGGTTGAGATAGCCGTAGATGTAGAGCTTCAGCAGGACCGCAGGGTGATATGATGGCCGGCCGGTTGCCTCGGGGGCGACTCCTTCGAAACCTAAACCGGATAAGTCGAGCTTCTCAACAAAGGCATCGATCACACGAACCGGATTGTCCGCATCGATCCAGTCTTCCAGGCATTCCGGAAACAGTGTCGCTTGGCCCCGATCAATCCCCTCAACGAAGCGCCTCATCCGATCCCTCCGCAAATTGCGGCGGAATCATACCGCGCGAATCAAATAACAAAGTGCGTTTTCACACAGCCAGGGTCAAAATGCGAAGTGGGCGGCAGTTCCTAGTGTGTCCGCTCATCCCCCAGTAACCGACATTGCGCCGTAACGTGGCAAGTGCAGCGACGGGGCCATTCGCGTCACTTCGCGCTGCGGAAAAGCAGCGAGCCTTTCCTCGTCGGACCACCGCGACGTTGGTCACAGACCTGCCGATTGGTACCAGCAGCAAAGCAGTTAGCGGTTTGCGGCCGCTAGAAGCTCCTGTTTGGCTGCGTCGAGGATTTCATTGGACAGGGCCGGGTCATCAACAGCCCTGGCGAGCATCAAGGCACCCACCAATTCCGCCACTGCGGCGACCGCCTTGCGCCGTCGGCCCGATTTCGACCGGCCTGGAACGGCCCTGGCAATGATTTCGATCAGCGGTTCTAGACCGCGGGCAAATGCCAACCGTACCGGCTTGCCGCACCGCGCGGCCTCCCCGCTCAACGCCGCGAAGGCGCAACCGTGGCCCGGATCGTCGCGGTGGCGCGGCGAGAGATAATGCTCAAGGAGGGCTGCGTAGGGATTTTTTGGCGCGCCCGCGGTGACATTGGTCCAATTCATGGCGGCACGCGCCATCGCCCGCTGACTCGCTTGCGCGACCAGATCGTCTTTGGAGGCGAAGTGTCCGTAAAAGCCGCCGTGCGTCAGCTCCGCCGCCTTCATGATGTCGGCGACGCCGATGCCGTCAAACCCCTTCTCACGAAACAGCGCGCCTGCCGCATCGATGATGCGTTCACGGTTCTCGGCGGCCTTCTGCCGGCTCACTCTCATGGCGCACCTCAGCTATGCGCCCGAACGGCGGCGCTTGACAACTTATATGACAACCGTCATCAATATGCAAGTAATATGATGATCGTCATGTAAGTGACGACGGGACTGCGTAGGACGTCATGACCCCCGGCACTGCGCTCGCCGCGACACTTGCCCGCCGCAACGTCCATTATGGATGGGTTGTGGTCGGAGTGACTTTCCTTACCCTCCTTGTCACCGCTGCGGCCATGGGCATGCCCGGCGTGCTGATCGTGCCGCTCGAGAAAGAATTCGGCTGGGACAACGCGCAGATTTCTTCGGCGCTGGCGATCCGCATCATGCTGTTCGGATTGTTCGGTCCGTTTGCCGCGGCCTTCATGAATCGCTTTGGCGTCCGCCGCGTCATCATGTTCGCAATGGCGCTGATCGCGGGCGGGCTGCTTGCGTCATTGGCGATGACGCAAGTGTGGCAGCTCATCCTGTTGTGGGGCATTGTGGTCGGCATCGGCACCGGACTGACCGCGATGGTTCTGGCGGCAACGGTGGCGACGCGCTGGTTCAATCACCGCCGCGGCGTCGTCATCGGCATGCTGGCGGCGAGCAGTGCGACCGGTCAGTTGGTGTTTCTGCCTTTGATCGCCGAACTCACCACCCGCTTCGGCTGGCGCGTGGCGCTCATTTTCGTCGCCGGCATGTTGGCCTTTGTCGCGCTTGTCGCGTCGCTATTAATGCACGACCGACCGAGCGACCTCAATCTGCCGCTCTATGGCGAGAGCAAGATCACGCCGCGGCCGGCCGAAGGGGTCGGCCTCGTCTCCTTATTGATGGCGCCCGTCAATGTGCTTAAGGACGCGGTGCGCGTGCCGATCTTCTGGGTGCTATTCGGCACGTTCTTCATCTGCGGTTCCAGCACCAATGGATTGATCCAGACCCATTTCATCACGCTATGCCACGACTATGGCTTGCCGGCGGTGACTGCGGCGAGCGTGCTCGCGATGATGGGCATTTTCGACTTCTTCGGCACCATCGGCTCCGGCTGGCTGTCCGACCGCTTCGATAATCGCTGGCTGTTGTTCTGGTATTACGGGCTGCGCGGCCTTTCGCTGCTCTACCTACCCTTCACCGATTTCACGTTCTACGGCCTTTCGCTGTTCGCGGTATTCTACGGTCTCGATTGGATCGCCACCGTACCGCCGACCGTGAAACTGACGGCCGACCGCTTCGGCCCGGAGAAGGCCGGCATGGTGTTCGGGTGGGTGTTCGCCGGCCACCAGATCGGCGCCGCCAGCGCGGCGTTCGGCGCCGGTCTGGTACGTACGGAATATTCGACTTATCTCCCGGCCTTCTTCGTCGCCGGTGCGCTCTGCCTGATCGCGGCGGTACTTGTTCTGACGGTGCGAAAGTCGTCGGCGCGGGGAATCGGCGCGGCCGCGCCGGCGTGCTGAGTCCAATCCGAAAGCGCATCTTTCGAAGCCGCTGTAACCGGGATTTGGCCCCCATCGAAACCCATTAGGGACGGGAGCACGGCCGGTCCATCCCATTCTCGGACATGCGCGGTCCATTTGCCTTTTGACGCGGGGGCACAGTTCTCGCTCGAAGATGTGCTAGAGTGTGGTCCGTGCGGGGAGGAACGCTTCCTGCTGAGACGTCGTTATGACCGACGGAATCCCGCCAGCCCGCCCGGCATCCTATGACAAGAAAGTTGGCTTGGTTCTGCAGGGCGGCGGTGCGCTCGGCAGCTATCAGGCGGGCGTCTTCGAGGCGCTGGCGTTTTCGGAATATTTCCCCGACTGGGTGGCGGGAATATCAATCGGTGCGATCAACGCTGCGTTGATCGCCGGCAATGCGCCGGAGCACCGCGTAGAACGCTTGCGTAGTTTCTGGGAGGAAATCACCTCTCCGACTAGGCAGTGGCCTTCTGCGCCTGACGGACCGCTGGCGGCGTGGCAACGTCAGGCGAGCGCACTAACGACGCTGATGTTTGGCCAACCCGGCTTATTCACGCCGCGTGCGCCGCAAGATTGGTTTTTATCTGAAAAATGCGTCAGCTACTATGATACCTCAGCGCTCAAGAAAACGCTGGAGTGGCTGGTCGATTTCGACCGGATCAATGACGCAAAGGACATGCGGTTGAGCGTTGGTGCGGTCAATGTACGGACCGGCCACTTTGCCTATTTTGACAGCGAGCAGATCACGATTCGGCCCGAGCATGTCATGGCCAGCGCTGCGCTGCCGCCGGGCCTTCCGCCAGTCGAGATCGACGGCGAGTGGTACTGGGACGGAGGAACTCTTCTCCAACACGCCACTGCAATACATGGTGGATTATTATCCGCGCCGCAGCCGCCTGATCTTTCAGGTGGACGTGTTTCCAGCGCGTGGCCGCCAGCCAACCAATCTCGATCAGGTCAACGCGCGTGACAAGGATATTCGTTATTCCGGCCGGACACTCAGCTCGTTGATCGCGTGCCGGACGTCGTGCTTTTCACGCAGGGTATCCGTGAGAGATTGGCGAAGCGGGGTTACCTCGACCCGAAGCTTCGCGATGACGCCCGCGCAATCGAAGAAGCAGCTAATTCGTTCATTTTCCGATGCGTTGATGACGTCGTAACAGGTGCCACGTCGCGGCGTGACGTTGTAACGGTTGGTCTCGTCTAGAGTGGCCGTACATCCGGGCTCACACCCCGCTGCCCTGCGCCCCACGGCGAGATAATTGTGCCGGCCGGATTAAGGCCGCGCTTCCCCGCGACCCGCCGCGCGTCAGTTGGGTCCTTGCACGAGCCGTCCGCAGCAGGATAATGGCGGTGCGGGTCGGAGGCGCTGCGCAGTGCATCCGGTGACATCACCGGGACGGCTTTGACCGTCGATCTCCCCGCTCTTCACGGAGACGTACAAAAATGAACTCCGAAGACGAGCTGCTCTTGCCCATAAAAGGCAAGAAGCGGCGGAACGCGGGGCGTCGTGGACGAATTCCACAACGCGCCGCGCGCCGGCCGCACCGGCCTCGGCGGCAATCCCGCCGCAGTAGCAGGAGTTAAACGCGAAGAGCGCGCGCCGGGCATATCCCCCCAGCGCGCGCTGGATGCCAGCTCCATCAAGCCACGAGCGGCAACGTCACGCTGGCGCACGCACAGACCGCCTCAATCCTCATCCTCGCGAAGCTGCCGGACGGCAAGGTCAAAAACAGCTCGAACAGCCTGCCCGTGGAATAGGTGCTCGAGAGGGACCATGTTCTCGAGGTGCGGATGGTCGATGGTCGAAACCGGCTGGCCCGGAAGGCACCCCATCCGGACGCTGCGTTTTCGAGTAAGAACCGCGCCTGCCGTTCAAAATAGTCGTCGAAAACTGACGATGTGACGACGTAACGCGTTACGCGACGTTACACGAGGTCGCTCGCGGGAATTATGCGAGTAGACCCCCCTCATTTTCGCGAGCCGCTTGCATGACCGATCGCGCCGGCCGACCCCCTCTGTTTTTCGGATGCGGCGACGGTTGCTCTGGCGAGACTGCCGGACGGCAAGGTAAAAATCACCCCCTCTGTTTTTCCGACGTGGTGGCGGTGGTCCTGGCGAAGCCGCCGGACGGCAAGGTCAAAATCACGTCGAAAAGTTTGCCCGTGGAAAAGGTGCTCCAGCGGGACCAGATCCTGGAGGTGCGTTTTTGGACGGCCGAATCCGGCTCGCACTCCGGACTAGTCGCGGCGAGGGCGGCGCAGCTCAAACGTTTCGAATGGGCTGAGCTGACCGTCCGGCCCCACCACGTCGTAATAGGTGACCTTGATCGTGGTGATACTCCCGCGATCTGACCCGGGATCAACGGTGAATGCAGCGAACCCGTAGGAATGCGCCGCATTCCGCATCGCCGACCATGGCGCGTGCTCCCTTACATAGATAGGTGGACGCTTGCCTGTATTCGGGTCGCGGTCGCCGACGGCAGTGATCACCCGACATTGTGGCGGGTTAAAGAACAGCTGGTTGGACGGCACGGACGTTCCGCCGCCGCCAATGACCATATGCACCGTTCCCCTGCTGGTGTCGATCGTGGCGGTCGCAGTCGCCGCGGGGATCGGCGTCAGGGTAGCGTTCGATTCTTGGCCGCGGATTGGATGCGAGCGCTCGTAGTGGTGCTCGTGCCCACACACCACGAGGTCGACGCCGTACTTGTCGAACAACGGCACCCATTCCTCTCGAATTCCGAGGTCCGCGCCATTGAACATGTCCGCCGTCGAGATGGCGACCTGGTGCATGCACACTATGAGCCAGTCGACATCATGATCGCTGCGGGCGGCGGCTAATTCCTTTTCCAACCAGGTCTTTTGAGCGCCAGACGAATAGCCCCTGACGTAGGAGTTACCGCCGTCCTGATAGGCGACGTCATCGTTGGCGATGCTAATCACGCGCACCGCGCCGGCGGTGAAGGCGTACCAAAGCCCACGTGTCACGTCCGTCTGGCCGGCCGATTCCGGCACCGAGAAGTAGGTCTGATAGGCCTGGTACCCGATCGGTCCGTTACCCAGTTCGTTCTCGTGGTTGCCGGCCGAGGGCATCCAGGGACGTTTTCGAGCGCGCTCCAGCCACTTCCGAAATTCCCCTGAGAGCCGACATTCGCTCGCACCGCAATATCTGTCGCGACGGGCCGATTTTGTTGTGAAAGTCGCGCCGAGAGCATCGCCAAGGCGCGTGAACTGCTTGCCGCGGCGACACCGCAGACCCAATCCGAGGCTGCTTCAACGCAGCAGTCCAATCAGCCCCGCGTGCACCCGCGCCCATGCCCTGCTGCGGTGGCCGCATGATCGTCATCGAGGTCCTTGCACGCGGCGGGACGCCCAGGCACAAGCCATCAATCGACACCTCATGAACTCGCGACTGATGCCAGATTAGACTGACGCACTTCCGCATCGTTGGCCCTCCGCCGGCAGCGCCGCCGCTCGCGCCGCAGACACTAAATGGCGTCCGTCGCATCTGCTCGACCCATCCCTCTGCGCCGCAAACCGTCGCCGCCTCATGCCAAGTGGCCACAAATACCCCCGTGCGCCAGGTTCCGGTTTCACCTGCGCCGCACCATCACCGTGCCGCACCGGCCGCGCCCGGTCTCAATCCCCATAGCGCCCGCCGCACCACCCGCAATCTCCTCCCGCGACTTCGTGCCTTGGCGCTTCTCCGATGCCGGCCGCATCAGCGCGTGGGGAGGGTCGCGTCATACCGGCGTCCGAGAAACCTACATAGGACCGGACTCATGCGGGACTTGTTTCAGAGAGCTAGGATAGGCACGCCTTATCTCGCTCAGGGCCGGGGTCAGGCTGTTCAACAATCGGTCGCTTATCTCTTCCGCCTAACACCATCAGGTATCGGTCAAGAACACGACGGTGAAATCGGTCTCGCTCTGCGGCGTACTGCGACGGATAATTGCGGACGCAGGCGTCTCGCACTCGCGCGCCGAGTTCTCCGGATAATAGTGCGTTCATGCTCTCCATGTATTCAGCATAGTTCTCGAAGGATCCGGAGGCGCTCACGGTCGCGGAAATGATCGCGGCCATGCGCCGTGGCCTTGGACGTCAGCCGAACGTCTTTCCGTTCCCGGCCGCGCTACTCGAAATCCTGCTCCGCGCCGGCCGCCGCGAAGAAATCTACCAGCGGCTGTCCCGTCCGCTGGTTGCCGATCCCTCGGCCTTGATCGGTCTGGGTTGGGCGCCGCCACTGGCTACGCCTGCTGGACTTGCCAAGTTGATGCAAGCGAGCGGGGGCGTGACAAAAGAATGAGCGGGTTTGGCTGATCGATGGCCAGATCGCCTCGAGCCGGCCGATATCCTGGCTTACTTCGACGCGCTCGCGGTCGTCCCGACGGTGCAGCCGAGGGGGAGAATCAAGTATCTTCAAATTGTTTGCCGCGAGAGAAGGCTTTTGCGCGATCAAGTGCTCGAAGTGCGCCTCGTCGACGACGCGATCATGATTGCTGGCAAGAGCCGCCACGCCAAGGACCAATCTGCCTCAATTCCAATAGTGAGTGTGTCTTTTCAGCACTATTGGCGGCGCTACTCCGGTCGTAGCCTTCCTTCGTCAGGACAAGGGCACGACTTCAATGAAAAAGATCTCTCTAGCAATGGCCGCGGTGTTGGCTCTTCTGAGCATCGCTGGCTGCGCGCAATACGTCGGCAAGGGCAAAGCCCCGCCGCCGGTAGTTACCAAAGGCTGAGCAAGAAATTAAGGGGCCAGACATTGTGCCGGTCCCTTCAAGATACCTAACGAATATTTGCCACCGACAAGAGAGCTATGGCGTATCGCTAAATGCGATCAACCGGAACCGAGTCGCTAAGCCGCGTTACGCGGGGGGCATTATGCGGCGGAAGCTGACCGGCAGGAGCTCTTCAACCCGGCTGCTTAACCTGTTGGCATTGATCGTCGTAACGGGGCTCGGCCTCTCGGTGGCTGGCGCGCAGACCAGCTCACAATCGCAGACCATACGGCCGGCGAATACTGAGCAGCGCGGCCGCCACGAGCGGATCGGGGCAGTACTACGTCGAGTTCCGTTCCCGCCAAGCCTGGGACTACGGCCACACCTTTGTTGTATTTGGCCGTGTCGGCGAGGCACCCGGCAAGAACAACGTTGCTGGACTTTCGCCAAAGGGCGATGACCCCTCGATGTGGGTCATGGGGCATTATGTTCCGGTCCCCTCGGATACGGGCTGGACCGACGGCGACCTTGAGGACAAGTACATCACTTCGCGCTATCGCGTGCTGATGAATAAGGACCAGTACAACAGGGTGGTCGCCCACATCAGAGAGTTGCAATCGCGCTCGCACTTCTGGAGCGTGGAGCTATATAACTGCAACGCTTTCGTCGCCGACATCGCAAACTTCATGGGCCTCAAAGTGCCGTCTTCGACGCTGATCTATCCAAAGGTCTTCGTGAACAATATGCGCAAGATTAATACCGGACATCCCGAGGCCGCCGACCAGCTCATTAGCGATAATGTCAAAGAAATGAGCAATCCGACCCGGGACGGCCGCGCCATGATCGCCTCCGGCTTGATTCATCCGGACGCCAGGTCAACGACCGGACCGGTGTCACCCGCTCCAAACGTCACCATCGGCGCTGTTCGCGTTTCGAACCGGCCAGCGAGTTCGGCAGGCGTTTCACAAAACTCGCCCCAAGGCCACTGAGCGTCAGAATTCAGTTGATGGCGCGGCCCACCGACGCGCCGCCCCTAAAGGTTCTGAAGAAGCAAGGTGTCTAGGTCATCAAAAAGATCGGGCTTTCACCCTCCGACGAGAACAAGGTCTATTACGAGAATGCCAAGCGATTGTTGAAGATTTGATCAGTGCCGGCATGTCACACGGGGGCGCAGCGGCTTCGTTACACCTCACGCGAGACCAGTTGGCTTTCATCCCGCTTCGATGACAATTGCACCATGGGCTTCAACCGCCGCAAGATGGAGGATCGGCGCCAGCAGGTTTCCGAGAAGGAGGCCGCGGCGCGGCGTGCGACTGACGCCCAGGTGTTTGAGGATGCCGAACGCCTGATCAGCGCTTGGAACGAGCGCCAAGCCCAGCGTATGCCGATGCTGTTCTCACCGACGATCGGGGCCGCGCTTGCGTCGCGGTATTGGCACTTGTGGGTGCGCTGCCCGGCCTGCCTCACCACGCAGGCGATCGACCTGCGACATATCGATCGTCATCCCGACGCGGCAGTGACAAGCCTCATCCCGGCGTTATCCTGCCGCTCGTGCCGGCCGAATGCGCCGTTCGCCGAACTCGTGCGGTTATCGAGGACCAGTATCGCCGACGAAATGCGCGAGGAACACAGGCGTCGCGTTCTCGGAGAAAATAGTGGATCCGACCGCTCGGGGGCGCTCCATCGTGGCGCGCCCGGACGTGGCTAATGAGAAACGCTATAAAGGCCGACCTTCCACGCGGTTGCAAATAAGAAGCCGCCAGCCGCCGAAACTATGCAGATCACGCTAAGCGCCTCCGCCGCCTTTGAAGGTCTAGAGCCTGCCTTACCGCAAAGGGCTAAGTAGGCCGCCAAAGCGCCGAACAGTGGCATGGCCACGAACTGCCAAGTCAAATACGGGTGGTCTGGAGCCTTCGTGACTTCGTCGAAATGCTCGAACAGCTTGGTGAGAACATAACCGTTTCCCGCCATTAGAGCGAGCAAGCGACCCGTTCTTGCGCCGTCTGTTGCCACCTAGGACCGCTTCTGTAGCACCTGAATAAGCCGGCGCCGCGACGCCTTTGGGTCAATCTCTACCGAAATTCGATGTCCGAGTTGCGTCTGCTTTCCATCCGATCGCGACCAAATCGTGCACGTCTCGGCATTTCGCTTCGGCCAAAGAGCGCCGTGGCGGCCAAGGTGATATCGGGACTTGCGGATCAGCGCATCGCGGCAGGCGTATTGCATCGTATCTCGTTGATAATTTCGGCGACCTCGTTCGCAATCTGCGGTCCATGCGTTCTCATTTCCACAAATTCGGTCTCGGAGATCAGATCGTGCAGACCGGATTTGAAGCTCGGCCATTCGCGCGCTGTGGCCCACCAGGCTTTCGTGTGCGGCCGGTCTTTAATCCACAAATCGAGAAGTCCAAGATAATCGAGCCGCGCCGCATATGGCATCAGGTTTATGTCGGCCAGCGTCGGATCAGAACCGAGAATCCAGGGGCCCTTGTCTTCGGCGAGAGTAGCCTCCAACGTCATGAACGCGCGCTCGTAGGCAGCAACACCATGCGCAACGAAAGGGGATTTCACGCCATAGTCGTAGGTCGACTTGAAGCGATCCGTCCGGCGTGGATCGCCGACATTGCGAAAGCGCCCCTCGCGCAGTTCTGGCGGCATGCTTTTCATCCGCTCGCGGAACATTGCTGAAAAACTGATTTCGGTGACGCCGTCGTGCAGCCCTTCATCGACCATTTTGCTCCAAAGCCGCATGCGGCTTTGCAGCCACGGGTCGGCTGGGATAAGTTGCGGCGGTTGCGGAAACGCCTCGTCGATATATTCACAAATTAAGGTCGACTCGATTATCGGCTTGCCGTCATGAACCAACGTTGGCACCACGCCCTTGGGATTGAGCTTCAGATACTTCGGATCATATTGTTCGGTTTTGAACAGATCGATATTGATAGGCTCCCAAGTGAGCCCCTTGGCGCGCATCGTTATCCGCACCTTCTGGCAGCATACTGAATTCCCGAAATCGTAGAGTGTCAGCATTTTTGGCCCGGCAAAGTCATGCAGCACGCTCAACCCGCGTATCGATTTCGCCGCGGAGTGCCCCGAAATCAATCGGCTTTGTCAGAAGCGCCTCGGCGCCGCCTTCCAGCGCCTTGCGTTTGGTCTCCGCATCGCCATAGGCGGTTATCATGATGATCGGAACATCTCGCCGCATGGCCTTCGCCTTGGGGAGTAGTTCAAGGCCGCTCATCTCTGGCATGTTGATGTCGGACAGGATCAGAATGAGCGAACGGTCGCCTGCATCGGCGATGCGCTGGAGTGCTATCGGGGCAGATTGTGCAAACTCCATCGTGAAGCGGCCTACGCGAAGGTCGCGTCGAAATTGCTGACGGAAGAGCACCTCGACGTCAGGCTCATCATCAACCACGAGAATGAGAAGGTTCATTGCCCGTGCGCTCCTGCTCCGGCAACCGATTCTGCGGTCCGAGGGGAAGAATTTTTTATTCCGTGAGCCTCATTGGAGTGTCTTGAAAATTGTGAATGACTGCTGTGCCCTGCGTCACATCCAATTGTCCCGCGGCGGCGTCCGCCGGTTTTAGCGAGGACCCGTCGCGCGCGGCAGAACGATCCGAAATTCGGTGAACTCGCCTGGCTGGGTGTCGACCTCTATAGACCCGCCATGTTGCTTGACGATGATGTCGTGACTAATCGAAAGGCCCAACCCGGTCCCTTCACCAGCAGGCTTTGTCGTAAAGAACGGGTTGAACAGCTTCTCCTTCACCTCGGGAGGTATGCCGGTGCCGTTGTCGCGAATCCGGATCTCCACCCGGTCGCCGAGGTTCTTGGTCGCGGCAGCCAGTGTAGGCTCATAGTTCCCTCCATTGGCTTCGGCCTTGCGCTTGGTCGCGGCGTAGAACCCGTTTGAGATCAGGTTGAGTAGCGCCCGCGTAATCTCTTGCGGGAACAGGTCGGCCTCGCCGGCCGCCGGATCAAAGGACCTCTCTAGGGTGATTTCGAAGCCCTGTTTCTCGGCCCGCGCCCCGTGATAGGCGAGATTTAGGCTTTCTTCGACGAGGGCGTTGATATCAACCGTCCGATGCTCGCCGGAGCCCTGACGCGAGTGCAACAGCATGTTTTTGACGATTGCGTCGGCCCGCTTGCCGTGTTGCACGACCTTGTCGAGATTGCCCTGCAGCGTATCCGCAATCTCAGTGATCTCTGCACGCATCTTGCTGTCGAGGTGCGCTCCAGCAAGCGCCTCCCGTAATTCGTCAATTAGTTCGACCGAGACAGCCGAGAAATTGTTGACGAAATTGAGTGGGTTCTTGATCTCGTGCGCGATGCCGGCTGTCAACTGGCCGAGTGAAGCGAGCTTCTCGGTCTGCACTAGGCGATCCTGCGCTGTCCTCAAATCCTCTAGCGATTTCGCTAATTCACGGGTGCGAGCCTCCACGCTTTCAAACAAGCGCACGTTCTCGATGGCGATTGCCGCTTGGTCGGCAAAGGTCTCGACCAACTCGATCTGCTGGGTGGTGAATGGTCGCGGAGCAGAGCGCGCCAGGACCAAGACGCCGATTGCAACGCCTTCGCGCACGAGCGGGACGCCGAGCACGGTGCGATATCCACCGACGCTCTGGAAGGCGGTGCTGTATTCCGGGTCGTTCAGAACGTCGGGAATGTGAACAGTCTTGCCCTCCAGGACGGCGCGGCCGGTGACGGTGCCTCGACCGGCCGAAATTGGATTGCGTTGCAGGAACTCCTGGAAAGCCGGGTCATAGCCGTAGGTCGCGACGTGATCGAAGATCGCGCCAGTCTGCCGCGGAATTGATGCCATATCCGCTTCGCAAAGCCGCGCGGCCAATTCCACTAGCGTGTTGAGCACCGTTTTGAGATCAAAGGTTGAGCGGCTGATGATCTTGAGCACGTCGGCCGTCGCCGTCTGCTGATCGAGCGATTGACGCAATTCGTTGAGTAGCCGCGTATTCTCGATGGCGATGACGGCCTGAGCGGCGAAATTCTGTACCAAAGCAATCTGCTTGTCGGTGAAAGCGCGAACCTCTTGGCGGTAGATCGCGAACGCGCCGATCAGCTCGTTCTCTTTGAGCAGGGGCACGTTGAGTATCGTCCGGAAGCGCCCGAGGTTGACGGCGGCGACGAAAATCGGTTCGCCCTGGACGTATGCCGGTTCTTTAGTGACGTCGACAATATGAACGGGTTCCCTGGTCTCGACAACGCGGCCGAGCGCGGTTCGCCGACCCGGTCTTTGTGGTCCGCGATTCCAGAACTCTGCAAACGCCGGCGGAACGCCGAACATTGCGTCTGCACGCCACGCGCCATCCTCAAATCGAAACAGAACGCCAAAATTTGCCTCGCAGATACGCACAGCGTTCGCCAACATGGCTTGGAATACCGGCTCTAGCTCGCCGGGCGATGAACTGATGACGCGCAGCACCTCCGCCGTCGCCGTCTGCTGCTCCAAAGATTCTGTCAGCTCACGCGTGCGCTGCTGTTCAGCCTCGAATAGCCGCACGTTCTCAATGGCGATCACCGCCTGGTCGGCGAAGGTGGTGGCAAGTTCAATCTGCTTGTCTGTAAACGGATTCACTTCATCGCGCGTTAGCGAAAAGACCCCTATCGTTGTGCCCTCGCGCAACAGCGGCACGCCGAGGTTAGTTCGGTACCCGAATTGCCTTCTGATAGCCCACTGCTTTGTATTCGGGATCGGCGAGCACGTCCGCAATATGAATTGCCCGGCCCTCCAATGCTACTCGCCCTGTCACGCTACCTCGGTCCGGCCGTATAGGATGTTTAAGTGCGTACTGCTCCGCGTCGGCCGAAAAGCCATATCTTGAGCCGAACCGATACAAGTCCCCGTCGCGCTGAAAGACAACGCCCCTATCGGCCGCGCAAAGTCGGACAGCCAACTCGACTAGGGTATCGAGCACCGTCTGTAGGTCGAACGTTGAACGGCTGATGACCTTGAGCACGTCGGCGGTAGCCGTCTGCTGATCGAGCAATTCTGAAAGCTCGCGGGTGCGCTGCTGTTCGGCCTCGAACAGCCGCACGTTCTCGATGGCGATCACCGCTTGGTCGGCGAAGGTGGTTAGCAGCTCGATCTGCTTGTCGGTGAACGGCAGAACCTCGGTTCGACGCAAGAACAGGCAGCCAATCGTTTGGCCTTCGCGCCTTAGAGGAAGACCGAGTACAGTTCGTTGTTTGAGCCGCTTTGCGACCTCGCGGCCTCGTGGAAACTCTGCGCCTGCCGTCATGAAGTCGGGCACATGCACCGGCACTCCATCGATCACGGTGCGACCGCTGACGAAGTCTCGGCCGAGCGGCAACCGTTCGAAGTCGAGCGCCATAGGCCCGTGATGCGCGACTATTCGTAGGTGTTCGCCCTCTCTCAGCAAGATCACGGCATCGTAGGAATTGCAAAGGCTGACAGCCGTCCTCACAATCGTATCCAGCACCGGCTGGACATTGGTCGGGGAGCTACTAATGACGCGGAGCACTTCCGATGTCGCTGTCTGCTGTTCCAGCAACTCGGTTAGGTCCGTCGTGCGTTGACGCAATTCGCTAAGCAGCCGCGTGTTCTCGATGGCGATGACGGCCTGCGCGGCGAAGGTCTCGAGAAGCGCAATCTGCTTATCCGTAAACGGATTAACTTCGGCACGTCGAAGCAGAATTGCTCCAACCGCCATCCCCTCGCGCAGCAGTGGAACACCGGCCGTCGTCCGGTGTCCCAGCCGCTTCGCGAAGGCGCTTCCTTCGGGAAATTCCTCCACCTCAGCCTGAAGGTCGATTATGTGGACGGGTCTTCGCTCGAGAACGGCGCGGCCTGAGACATGCCCGCGGCAGCACGGGAAACGAACACCGCTATCTTGCGGAACCGGACCCCAGTGGGCGGTCGCGCGTAGGTCCTGCCGGTCGAGTTCAAAAATCGTCACGTCGTCGGCTTCGCAGAAGCGTGCCGCACTCTTGACGACAACCTCTAGCACGGGCTGGAGTTCGGTCGGCGAAGCGCTGATGATCTTCAGAATCTCGGCTGTCGCCGTCTGCCGTTCGAACGCTTCGTTCAGTTCGCGGGTAAGCCGCGCAACCTCCGTTTCACGGCCGGCGGCGGACGACCTGAGGCGACGCACGGCCTTCGGCGAACTGCCACGCTTTTGTGTCATCGCCTTTTGACCTGCTCTGGAGCGCCGTCGCATTGCCTCGCCTCAAGCCCAGGACACAACATCGTATCGGCTCAAATGGGCGCTCTGGAAGGGGCTCGGAGGGGCTTTGTGCAACCGCTCAGTTAGGCAGGCTCAATGTCGCATTTGGGTCACGAACGACCGATTTGTGATGTCCGCGTCATGTCCGCTTGTCCCCTGATCGCTACCGAATTGCTGCGTTACGGCAAGCATCGTTGAGGGCCACACGCGACCATGCGAACGCTATTCACTCTGGTAGCCCGACGTGCCGCAGAGCGTCGCCAATCGGGTTCCAGATCTCGGCCCGACCCGTATGCGCCCGAACAAATTCAGCGACGCTAAAGCGTGGCTCGAGGTCAAGTACGCGGCGTGCCATAGCCTTGGCCTCATTGGCCCGACCGAGGCGAGACAAGGCGGCGGTTTGCAGGACCACCGGAAAGCTAAAGCGCGGGTTTGATTGGCACGCTTTGTTGCACTATTTGGCCCGCGTTATTTTATCCAGTTTGAGCGAACTCGTTTACTTTTGGTTAACCGAGCCGCCCCCACACTCGGTGCATGGATACTGATGCGCCAAACCCGCACTGCCCGTTCTGCGGCTTGCCGATGGAATTCAGGCGCACTTCTCCTAACTTCGGCGCGCAGTCTGCGTTTCAGACGTTCGACTGCAATGGCTGCCAAGTAGTGTTGAACATTCCGCCGCAAGCCGACGTATCGTATATCGCTGCACCTGCGATTGGACGAGGCTGAGTGATCGCTCGCTACGCTGGGCGCATTCTCGAGGGCGAGAGCCCGCCGATCTACCCGTCCAACAGGCAACCAAGAACGAACTCGTCATCAACCTCAAGACCGCCACTGGGTCTCACCGGTCCCCTGCCGCTACTCGGTCGTGCCGACAGGTGATCGAGTACTGATCCCTCGACTGCTGCGCTGCACGCGAGCTGCCCGTGAAGAATCGCCTCGAGCCGGCCGACACCCTCGCTTATTCCAACGCGGCGACAATTCGAATTGGCGAAGCTGCCGGAGGGCAATAACAAAATCACCTCGGACAGCCTGCCCGAGGAAAAGGTGCCGCTGCGCGACCAGGTCCTCGAGGTGCGCTCGATGGAGGGTCGAATCCGGCTGGCCCGGAAGGCACCCCGCCCGGACGCTGCGTTATCGAGCTTGTCGTCGAAAAGTGACGATGTGACGGGTCCACCCCTTTGACCCGATAAAAGGACCGGCCTGTTCTGCGCCGAGGTCGACGGCGTCGGCAAGTTCGACAAATCGCTCAACGTGTTGAGCTGGGAGGAAGCATGCGAGCTCAATCCCAAGCTCAAAGCCGACACCGCGCAGGTCGCAGCGGAATAAATTAAAGCAAGGTTGGCTCAGTCGGCGCGCCTTTTGCGGAGCCATCCGTGGCTGGGGCGGGGTTTCTGCAAGCCGCTTTTCACGTAAGCTTGCACGCGTGAACGATACCCAAGCCCTTTTCGCGGCATTGCGCGAGACGGCCGATGCAGCCACGGCGGCAGCCATCGAGCAACTCGTCAAGTCGGGAGCCGACCGCGACCTCGTCCGTATCAATGTGCTCGCGTTCGCGGCCGAGCGCGGTCTGGACGAAGAACGCACCATCGCCGCATTCCTGCACGCGGCTCAGCTCGGCATTTTCGAGCTGTCGTGGGACGTGCTGTGCCCGACATGCGGAGGCGTGCTCGACATCACCACATCGCTGAAGGATGTCCATAGGGAACCTTACGAATGCGCACTATGCAGCAGGTCCTTCGAGGTTTCACTCGACGAGATGGTCGAGGTCGTATTCACCGTCAGTCCACGCGTGCGCAGGATCGCCGCACACGATCCGCAGACATTGCCGTTCTGGGATTATTACCGGCAGGTCTTTTGGAGTTCCGCCGTCGACCTGTCCGACGAAGGGCTCGCGAAGTTGATCGCGGAATTCACGCTCGATGCGCGCGTGCTCGACCCGGGCGAACAGGCGAGCGTTTTGCTGCAAGTGCCGGAAGGCTGGGTCATCGTGTTCGATCCGGTGTCGCATTTCGGGCACTACATGAAGGTTGCGGCCGAGCAGACCGGCGATGTGCAAAAGCTCGCGCTTGCCTTTGAGGGCACCGGCGCGCCGACCGCCACGACCGCGCTGAAATCCGGACCGCTGCAGCTGACGATGACCAATCGCACCGGCACGCGCGCCTTGCCGGTGGTCTGGATCGAGAATCGGAATTTTGATGCACTCGTTGGCAAACGCAGACCGAACCTCACGGCGAAGCGTATCTTCACCAACCAGACCTTTCGCGATCTTTACCGCACCGACACGCTTTCAGTCGACCAAAGCCTGAAGATCGTGAGTCTCACGTTTCTTTTCACCGATCTCAAGGGCTCGACCGAGCTTTATGCGCGTGTCGGCGATTTGGTCGCCTATGAGCTGGTACGGAAGCATTTTCACTTGCTGAACGCGATCGTGGCGGCGGAGGGAGGCGCCGTGGTCAAGACCATTGGCGACGCGGTCATGGCGACGTTTTCGACGCCCGACCGCGCCCTTGCCGCAGCGCTGCGCATGCGCGAGGCGATTCGCGATGTTGGGAACGACATGCGACAAGAGGATCTACTGCTTAAGATCGGCATCCACGAGGGACCATGCCTCGCGGTCATGCTCAACGACCGGCTGGACTACTTCGGCCAGACCGTGAATATCGCGGCCCGCATTCAGGGGCTCGCGGTTTCACACGCGATCTTCGCCAGCAAGCCGGTCGTCGACTATCCGCAGTCGTCGGCGCTGCTGCAAAATGCCGGCATCGCCCCGCGCCCGCAGAGCGCGGCGCTCAAGGGCGTCGCGGGCGAAGTGGCGGTCTATGAAATCCCCTGACCGTCAAGTCAAAGTGCAACGGATGTTTGCTTGCAGAAAGTGTCGCGCAGACTGAGCAATTCTCGCGTCGCTAACGAGTCCGCCAGGAGCTCGGCAATAACGAATATGCCCAGCAACTCGCTCTATGCAAAGCGAGCCGGCCGCAGCGGGACGCTGCACGGGCTTTCGCATACGCATCGAATTCTCGGCTAGTAGGAATTTTGGCCAGTGGCCCCTTTTCCATCGAGCGCACCTCGAGGACCTGGTGTAAAGCCGGGTGTAAAGCGCACCTCAGCCGAGCGGACCCGGCGGGCATGCTTCCCCCCTTTTAGGGGCAGGTGCGGTAGAGCGCGGAGAGGTCCCGTCCACGGAGCACCATGAGCCGAGGGCTGAGCAGGGCGCGGCGGGGATTCTGCAAAATGGTGAGGCGTCGTTGGTCCTGCGGCTATGCCATCCAGAAGGGCTTAACAGCGTTGAGATCGCGCCGATCTTCCAAAGCCTTGTCGCTCAAGCTCTTGAGGTCTGCGCCGGTATTGCGGTGCTGCCAGCCAAGAAACTTCACGTTGTCCAATTTGAGCGCGATCGTTGTCATGGCAAATCTCCGTCCTCGTATGGTGGAGAATATCGCCGGCTCACCAAACCGATGTGATCGCCAGCACAAAAATGATCTATTTTGAAATCGAGTCCTGCCGCTGCGGCGCAGAACGGCAGTCCGTCGGTCAGCTTCGCCCCCAAAACACTGGCGGCGGGCTCACACCCTGCTTGGGGACGCGCAATGGGCTTCAATCGTCGCAAGATGGAGGATCGGCGCCAGCAGGCTTCCGAGAAGATGGCCGCGGCGCGGCGTACGACCGATGCCCAGGTGCTCGAGGATGCCGAGCGCCTAATCGCCGCTTGGAACGAGCGCCAGGCCAAGCGGATGCCGCGGCTGTTCTCGCCGACTATCGGTGCGGCGCTGGCGTCCCGGTATTGGTACTTGTGGGTGCGTTGCCCGGCCTGCCGCACTACACAGGCGATCGACCTGCGGACGCTTGATCGTCATCCCCGACGCGGCGGTGACGAGCCTCATCCCGGCGTTATCCTGCCGCTCGTGCCGACCGCACGCACCGTTCGCCGAACTTGTGCGCCTATCACGGACCAGCATCGCCGACGAAATGCGGATCGCGCACACACGTCGGATCCCCGGCGAGTAGTGGGAACGACGCCACTTCCGGTTCTTCCCCCAACAGCCGACATTCATTCGCACCGCAGTAAGTATCGCGAAGGGCCATGAAGAGACTCGTGCATGAAACATGATCGACGGCACCACAGAACCAGTGCGCGGCGGCCTTTCCGAAATCCAATCCAATTCGAAATTCCGATTAGCTCTTTGGATTTAGGCGGCTGCGGTAGCAGCGACGTTCTTCCGCTTCCTGCGCCAGCCGAGCAAACCCGCAAGCCCGAAAACCGTAGCGAATATGGGTAACGAAGCGGGCAAGGGCGTTACTGGATCGGCGGAGCCCTCAACCGCAGTGGCGAAGTAGCCATTTAATGCGGGTGAAGCAATGGACGTGTAAAGAACTTGGAGGGTCGAGAAATCTTGCCCACGGTAGTTTGAAAATTCCCTATTTCGTTGTGTAGGGAGCGGGCACATAAAGGTGCCTTATTGCGCTGTGGGATTAAGTCACCATGATACTCGGTAGCCCATCATGATAGGAGAATCTAATGAACGCGGAAAGTTTTAAAGCTGCAGTTGAGGATTTGATAGCCAATGTCGTTGGAGGCAAGGCGCTGGATGCTTTCGATCGATACTATGCCGACGACGTAACCATGCAGGAAAACGAGCAACCGCCCCGAGTTGGTAAGGCAGCCTGTCGTGCTTTCGAGGTAGACTTTCTTTCTAAGATTAAGGCGGTGCGTACCTACGTTTGCGACGGGTACGTTATTTCAGGCAACAAGGCGTTCATTGTTTACCGCATCGACGCCGACCATGCAGAGTGGGGAACGCTTAAAATGAGCGAGGTGGCCATTCAGGAGTGGTCGGACGGAAAAGTGGTGCGCGAGAAATTCGTCTACTGACCAATAGACGGCCACGATGCCGGAATCTTGTCTAAACTGCGCTGCTTTGCCCGCCACGACCCCAGCAGCGAGAAGTCCCAGTCCGGAGGGGGTTTTCTTTATCATCCTGTTTTTTGTCGACTGACGTTAGCCACGAACAGGACTCGACTCCGAAAGGCTGGCGCCTATTTAATCTGTTATGGTTTTGTTGCGTGAGCGTAAGAGCTGCGGCATAGGCATCGTCGAGCCTTGCCTGCCCTCGCCGGCGAAAAAGCCGCCCAGCGGGCCCGATTGGATTCATGAAATCAAGCACGACGGCTTTCGGATCATAGCCCGGCGCGATGCGGCCGGCGTGCGGCTGATTACCCGGAACGGTAACGACTTCAGCCAGCGGTTCCCGTTCATTGCCATGGCGGTTGCGGCGTTGCCGGCGCGGTCGTGCATCATTGATGGTGAGGCCATCGTGTGCAACGAAAACGGTTTGGCCGTGTTTGAGAGGATCCGCGGCCATCGCACGCTCGCCAGCGCCGTGCACTGCGCGTTCGATCTTATCGAACTGGACGGCGAAGATTTACGGCGCAGTCCGATCGAGGCGCGCAAGCGGCTGCTCGCCAGGCTGCTGCGCGGGGCACACTCGAACATCGTTCTCAATGAGCATTACGAAGAGGACGGCGCCATCATCTTTCGCGAGGCGTGCAGGCTCGGCTGCGAAGGCATCGTGTCCAAACGGCTCGGCTCGACCTATCGCTCTGGCCGTTCTCAGCATTGGATAAAGGTGAAAAACCCGCGGGCGCCGGCAGTCACACGCGAGCGCGAGGAAGATTGGGGCCGGTAATGCCTTTGACGAAGCGCGTTCCCAATGTCATTTTAGTCCAATGCCTTAGCTGCAAGCACGAAGGCATCATCCACGAGACCGACCTGGCACGCTTTGGGCTTAAGCCAGGCGCTCCGATTAGCCGTTTCATCAAAAGACTGCGGTGCCGAAAATGCGGAAGCGGAAGCGTGATGGCGAAACGCGTATTTTCAAAATCTGCTGTGGCATAACATGTGCGGGCGTTCCACTTACAAACTGACCGAGGCGGCGATGACAACCCGTTGGCCAGGGAGGATGCATTGACGACCATTCCCAAAACTTTGCATGAGCACATCAACACGGCGTATCCGGCGCATGTCTGCCTGATTGGCACCACACTGCCGAACGGATATGCCCAGATCAGCCCGCGCGGCAGCACCATGGTGTTTGACGACGAACACTTCGCATTGTGGGAGCGCGGCAGGGGATCGACTAACGCCAACCTCGCGGACAGCAGCAAGGTCACTGTCTTCTTTCGCATGCCGCCGCTGCGCAAATCCGGCTTGTTGCCGCGCGGCGGCATCGCGCGCTTCTACGGCATGGCGAAAATCTACAAGTCCGGCCCGATCTACGAGGAAATCTGGAAGCGGCTAATCGAGCCAGAGAAGAAGAGCGATCCGGAGAAGAAGGGGTTCGGCGTGCTCATCAAGGTGGAGCGGGCGGAAGATTTGAGCGGCACCCCGCTGGCGATTTGAGATCGCCCTCCTCGCTTGCACCCGGCTGGCGATCCCGCAGGTGACATCGGCTTGGGGTCAAATTCGGTCTTTCGGTGACGCCTGCGTCATGTCTGCTGTTCACCCAATCGCGACCGAATAGCGGACATTCCGGCACTTCGCATTTGGGCCATTACCGACCAAACTGCATTCCAGCAAAATCCGACCTATTCGATCACCTCGTCGGCGCGAGCAAGCATCGCCGGTGGGACCGCTAAGCCGATCAGCTTGGCGGTCTTGAGATTAATCGTAAGCTCGTACTTGGTCGGCGCCTGCACCGGCAGGTCAGCCGGCTTTTCGCCCTTAAGAATGCGATCAACGTATGAGGCCGCCCGCCGGAACTCGTCAACCGTGTCGGGCCCGTAGGATATCAGGCCTCCGTCGACGGCAAATATGTGCAAAGGATAAACGGCAGGCAACCGATGCAGAGCAGCCAGCTTGATGATCGATGCGCGTTGAGCGATCACTTCGGCAATCCTCAGCGCAATGAGGCCGCCATTTCCTGAGCGTGCGAAGTCGCTGATCCCGTGCTCCATCGAGCCATTGTCTTTTGATCCGAGCAGAGTGAGTTCGACATCAACCGAGGGCGCGACTGCCTGGATTGCGGCGAACTGCGGCGCCGCACTGGGATTGTCCAGGTCCGTAATGACAACCACCTTTCGGACGCCCGGCGCGATTTCTTTGAGCAACTCCAACCATTTCGCACCAAAACCGAATTCGGCCGAAAGAAAGCCGGTGGCGTTGCCGCCAGGGCGCGCAAGACTTTGCACAATTCCCAAGCCAACGGGATCAGTGACCGCGGCAAATACAATCGGAATTGCGCGGGTGACCTTCAGCAGCGCCATGACGCTAGGTGGGGCCATCGCCAAAACAACATCCGGCGCGAGCCCGATCAACTCCTTCGCCTTCGCGCGCAGGTCATCGTCCTCGATGCCATAGCGAACATCAACCTGCAGGTTCGCATCGGGGGTCCAGCCTAAGTCTTGCAGGGCCTTGCGGAACGCCGCAAGACGCGCAACCACTTCCGCGTCAGTTTTCACGCCGTTGGCCAGCACACCGACGCGTCGCACCTGCTGGCCTTGCTGCGCGTACGCCGCGAGTGGCCAGGCTGCCGCCGCACCACTCAAAAGCGTGATAAAATCGCGCCGTCTCATTTGCCGCCCCGGGCTAAAGACCACGCTGGAACTTGGTCAAAGGCTAGCACATTCAAGCAGCCCCGGTGTGCGACATAAGGCACGATCAGATGGAGTGGGCTGTCATCTTCGGCTTGGCGCCTCATGTCGCCGTTGGGTCACGAACGACCCATCTGCCATGTCCGCGCAATGTCGGCTTGTCCCTCAATTTCAGACGTAATGCTGTCTCGCAGCAAACGACGTTCCGGGCCATCAACTGCGGACTCATGCACCGCAGCAAAAACATTTCTATTCGATCACCTCATCGGCGCGGAGCAAGATGGAATTCGGGATGGTGAGGCCGAGGGACTTCGCGGTCTTTGCGTTGACCACTAACTCGAACTTCGTGGGTTGCTCGACGGGCAGGTTTGCGGGCGTGGCACCCCTGAGGATTTTGGCAACGATCTTGGCGCTCTGCCGCCACATCTCCGCAAGACCAGGTCCGTAGGATATGAGACCGCCCGCCTCTACGTGTTCCCTCCATTGATAGATCGCCGGAAGCCGATTGTTGGCTGCCAAAACGACGATCTCGTCATACAGCGACGCAAGAAACGGCGATGAAAAGACGTTGAGGGCCTGGGCCTGTTGCTTCAGCGCCGCTTGAAACGCATCGGCAAGGTCTTCGCGACGCCGGACCTCTAGGACCGAGAGCTCGATCTTCAAGGCGTGCGCTGCGCTCTCTGTTGTCGTCACCTGCGATTTGCCGGTCGTGGGGTCCCAGAGAGAGGCCACTCTCGAAAGCCCGGGGATCAAATCTCGCAGTATCTCCAATCTCTTTGCACTCAGTTCCGGGGAAAGAATGGTCAGCCCGGTGGTGTTTCCGTCGGGTCGCGAGAGATTGGAGACGAGCCCCGCTCCGATGACGTCATCGGCAATCGCGACGATAGGAATCGTCCCCGTCTTCTGCTGAACTATTCGCGGTGCGAGATCGCCGAATGCCGCAATGGCGTCTACCTTCAGGCGGACCAGATCAGCAGCGAGCCCCGCAAGGTCCTTGAGACCTCCTCGCGCGTAGCGGAGATCGAGAACAACATTCTCGCCTTCAGTAAAGCCTTCCTCGTGCAGCCCTTGACGAAACGCGTCCATGCGGGGTGGCGCAGGGGGCGCGGCTCCTGGCCACAGGAGACCGATTTTAAGGACGCTGCTCGCAGGCTGCTGCGCCCGCGCCGAAAGTGGCCACGCAACCGATGCTCCACCCAAAAGCGTGATAAATTCGCGCCGTCTCACTTGCCGCCCCCGGCTAAACCACGCTAAAACTAATAAAAGACTAGCACACTCAGGCGACCCCGGTGTGCGACATAAAGCAGTGGGGTGGGCTGTCACCTGAGGCTCGGCGCCTGATGTCGCCCTCGGGGACATGAGCGACATTTTGCACTGCGGCAAGGTCGGTCTGATTTAACGGTCTACTATGCGGTGCGTTCGACCCGCACGTCGATTTCGCTGCGCAATGCCCCGAAGTCGATTGGCTTGGTCAGCAGCGCCTCGGCACCGTTCTCCAGCGCCTTGCGCTTGGTCGCCGTATCGCCATAGGCGGTAATCACAATGATCGGAACGTCCGGCCGCAGGGCCTTTGCCTTGGGCAGAAGTTCAAGACCGCTCATGCCCGGCATGTTGATGTCGGTCAGGATCAGAATAAGCGACCTGTCGCCTGCGTCGGTAATGCACTGAAGTGCCATTGGGGCCGACTGCGCAAACTCCATCTCGAAGCGGTCGGCGCGTAGATCGCGCCGGAACTGTTGCCGGAAAAGAACCTCGACATCAGGCTCATCATCGACCACGATAATGAGTGGGTTCACGGGTGTTCTCCCGACTTGATAAGGGACACCCCTGCACGCGGTAGAACTATCCGAAATTCGGTGAACTCGCCGGGCTTAGTATCGACCTCGATAGACCCGCCATGTTGCTTGACGATGATGTCGTGACTGATTGAAAGACCGAGCCCAGTCCCTTCACCGGCTGGCTTGGTCGTAAAGAATGGGTTGAACAGCTTCTCCTTCACTTCGGGGGGTATGCCGGTGCCATTGTCGCGAATCCTGATCTCCACATGGTCACCGAGGTTCTTGGTCGCGGCAGCCAGCGTAGGCTCATAATTGCCTCCATTGGCTTCGGCTTTGCGCTTTGTGGCCGCGTAAAACCCGTTCGAGATCAAGTTGAGCAGCACCCGCGTGATGTCCTGCGGGAACAGATCGGCCTCGCCAGCCGCCGGGTCAAAAGACCTCTCCAGGGTGATAATAAAACCCTGCTTTTCGGCCCGTGCCCCGTGATAGGCTAGGTTCAGGCTCTCCTCGACTAGAGCGTTAATGTCGACCGGCCTGTGCTCATCTGAGCCTTGCCTGGAATGCAACAGCATGTTCTTGACGATTGCGTCGGCGCGCTTGCCGTGCTGCACCACCTTGTCAAGATTACTTTGCAGCGTATCGGCAATCTCGCTGATCTCCGCGCGCACCTTGGTGTCTAGGTGAATTCCGCCGAGCGCACCTCGCAATTCGTCGATCAACTCGACTGAGACGGACGAGAAATTATTCACAAAATTGAGTGGGTTCTTGATCTCGTGGGCGATCCCGGCGGTCAACTGGCCGAGCGAGGCCAGCTTCTCGGTCTGCACCAAGCGGTCCTGTGCGGTACGCAGATTATCCAGCAACTCGCGCAATTCGTTGAGCAGCCGCGCGTTTTCCATCGCGACGACCGCCTGGGCGGCGAAGTTCAGCACCAGCATGATCTGCTTATCGGAAAACGGTCGTGCTTCCTGCCGGTAGAGAACGATCGTACCGAGAAGTTTATCCTCCTTGCGCAACGCGACGCTCAGCAAAGTGTGGATGCCGTGCTCATCAACGATCGTCCGGGCTCGTGGATTTCCGGTCCGGTAGGGCTCGTCCTCCGCAATATCGCCGATATGGACAAGAGGCTCGCCCGCCACGATCCGGCCAAAGGTGAGAGAAGATGCCGGCGGCCGAGGTCCACTTTCTCGTATCCAATCGACATAGCGTGCCTCGCCGTGCGCCGCCACGAGATGAAATAATTCGCCGTCATACACAAAGACGTGTCCATAGGCGGCCTCGCAAAGCCGCATCGCCCTTTCGACCATCGCATCGAACACCGGTGCGAGGTTGCCCGGCGACCTGTTGATGACCTCCAATATCTCGGCGGTAGCGGTCTGGCGATCGAGACTTTCGCGCAATTCCTGCAGCAGCCGCGCGTTCTCGATGGCGATGACGGCCTGTGCGGCGAAGTTCTGGACTAGCTCGATCTGCTTGTCGGTGAAATAGCCGGTCTCCTGCCGGTAGATCATGATTGCGCCAAGCAGATCACCATCCTTCAGCATCGGCACCGCGAGCATGGCACGGAAACCGCCAAGCTCCACCATCGAGACAAAACGAGGCTGACGCTCAATAAAACCTTTTTCCAGGGTGACGTCGGGAATGCAAGCAACCCGCTTGGTGCTTTGGATGCGGTGAAGCGCGCTACCCGGTTCGGGGTGAACCAGAGGGTTACGGCCGCGCGCCTCCGCGAATGCCGGCGGCACGTTGTGCATTGTGATAAGGCGAAAGGCGTCGTTTTCACAAAGATAAAGATTGCCGAATTTCGCCGCACAAAGCTGCGTCGCGTTTTCGAGCGCGGCATGAAAGATTAGCTGCAAGTCACCGCGCGAACTCGAAATAACTTTCAGTACCTCCGCTGTTGCCGTCTGTTGTTCCAGAGATTCGGTCAGGTCGTCCGTACGCTGGCGCAGTTCATTGAGCAGCCGCGCGTTCTCGACGGCAATTGCCGCCTGGTCGGCAAAGGTCTTCAAGAGCTCGATCTGTGGGTCTGGGAGGAACCCCGCCTGAGCGCGAGAGACAGCAATTGACCCGATAGCGACGCCGTCGCGCAATATTGGGACAGCTATGACACTGCGATAGTCGCCGACCGTCGCCATTGGGCCGAGCACGTAGTCGGGATCCGCGTGGATGTCTGGAATTTGGACGAAGCCTCCTTCGAGTACCGCGCGCGCTGCCGCGCTTTTCCGGCTTGGCGGTGCGGGATACGCCCGCCGGTTCATCTCGAGCACCTCGGGCGTGAGACTGTGGTGCGCCACGAAGTGGAGAAGCTGGCCATCGAACCGGTACACAAAGCAGAACAGGCCATCGCAGAGCCGTGCCGCGCTCTCGGCAATCATATCGAACACCGGTTGGACGTCGGCAGGAGAGCGGCTGATAACTCTGAGCACGTCGGCGGTTGCCGCCTGCTGCTCCCGTGCCTCCATCAGCTCTTGAGAAAACCGCGCGGTTTCCGCTTCCTGGCTGGTCTCAGCGGGCCGATGCCTTGGCTCCGACTTTCGTGGGCTGAAGCGCTTTGGTGTCGCCGCCTTGCGGCGTCCCGCCTTAACCGCTTTGCCGCCTACTTTTGTGTGCCCTTCATGGCCTCGCCCTTGGCCTAGGACAAGGCATCGTAGCGGGTGGGACCAGCGCACAGGAAGGGCCTTCATCGCGATGCAGCAAATTTGGGCGTCCGATGTCCGAGTTGGGCCGACATCGCGCTCCTTGGATCAAAATGAAAGATGTCACCAACAGAGGCGAGCGCCACTGGCAATATCAGATCGTGCAAGGCGCTGACGTTCCGGGCCTGGAAGCCGCGCTGGCCACCCTGTCCCAGACATGGCATAGTTTCGCCAAAGTCGGCGCAGACCGGCCGAGGGAGGAAACCATGTCAATGTATTTAGGCGCGGCCGCGCTCGCCGCGATGATGGGCTTCGCCGCAGCGGCTCAGGCTCAATATCTGATCATCGGCAACGATGAGAAGCTTGCTTTCAACGACGGCAAGCCGGTGTTGAGTGCGCCGGGCAAGGACACCGTATTGATCGTCGACATCAGCGCTCGCACCAAACCGCGGATCATCGCCAATCTGCCGCTAGAGAACTCGGTCATCGGACCGCCTGTCAATCTTGCGATTACGCCGGACGGAAAACTAGCGCTGCTGACGAATGCAATGGACGTGGTCACCGATAATGGCACGCTGAAAAACGTGCCGGACAACAAGCTCTACGTCATTGACTTGACGACTTCACCGCCGGCAGTGATCGCCACGCTTCAAACCGGCAAACAGCCTTCGGGCATGGCGATCAACCGCGCGGGAAATTTGGCGTTGGTTACGAACCGAGCCGAAAACAGCGTGAGCGTGTTCTCGATTTCGGGAAAGACAGTCACCGTCGTCGGCACCGTTGCGGTGGCGCCCGCCGACGCGCCGAGTCAGCAACCGTCCGCCGTTGCGATCACGCCTGACGGCAAGCGTGCGCTCGTGGCCAAGGCGCCGGCGAACAAAGTGGCGTTGCTCGACATCGAGGGCACTCAAGTGACGTACAAAGGCTACGACATGATTACCGGCATTTTTCCCTACAACGTCCAGATCACCGGGGACGGCAAGCTCGGCTTGGTCAATAATAATGGCAATGGGGGGATCGCCGACGGCCAAGTTACGACGTTGGCGGTCATCGACATGACGCTCGATCCGCCGCGCGTGATCGACCAGGTCGCTGTGGGCAACTCACCGGAGGGTTTGGCGGTAAGCCCGAGCGGCGGCTATGCCGTAAGTTTGCTGACCAATGGCTCCGGCAACTCCGCGCCGAACAATGTCTATTTCCATCGCGACCATTCGGTTGCGGTGCTGCTGACGATCGACGACAAGAAGGTCCGCAAGGTCAGCGAGACCCCCGTCGGCGGGCTGGCCGAGGGCATCGCCTTCAGCCCCGATGGCCAATTCGTTTATATCGCCAACGGAGTCGAACAGAATCTTGTCACTTTCCGGATCGCGGGCAACAAGCTGGTGCCGACAGGATCGCCGTTCAAGCTGCCCGGCCATCCCGCCTCAATGCGCGGCAGCACGCCCTAAACCGCACACGTCGGCTGTGGGTCAAAATGCGAAGTGCGCGGCAGCTCCTAGTGAGTCCGCTCATCCCCCAGCAACCGACATTGCGCCGTAACGCGGCAAGTGCAGCGACGGGCCATAAGCGGAAACTCATGCTCCCTAGGAGTGGACTAACGAAACAATCTGACCCACCAGGGCAGCGTCGCATTGAAACCGATCCGGCTTTCTATTGAGCGCGTAATTTCAGTGAACCTGTCCCTGTGAACATTATCGTTTGGCCGGAAAATGACATGCCGACAGTCCGACAGCGGAGTCTTTGGTTCGATCTCGTATGTAATCTTGTCGAGGACACCGAGATCCTTGAGAACGATTTGTAGGTCAACGTGAAAATTGCCAGTTAATTTATAGGCTCCGAGAATGTCCAGAGCGCAATCGTAGGCCCGCAACTCAGACAGATCGAGGGCATCATTGATATTTCTGCTTTCCGTGTTCATTTCCATCTGACTAAGCATCGTACTACTCCCGATCAACCGAACGCGCTTCAGATGATCTAGGCGCTCGTGTGGATCATACAAACCCAAGCCATAATTTTCGTTAGGATCGCATATAATTTCGAGGGGAAGCGGCGCCGTTCCTTATAATGGTGGCATATATGAATTAACGAGATGGCACCCGTCGACCGGGACTGCGTCTTCTCATATTTTTGATGCCATATCGGCGCAGTAGCCCATCGCCTATTCCGCTCATAATCAAACCGGAGAATCGGGAGACATTGCACGCTCGGGGGTGTTGATCGCCAACCGCGCATCGGCGACCTCCTTGATCACGGCTCTGGCTTCCGGATTCGCCTCCATGAAACGCTCGAAGTCAGATCGCCGCAAGACGAGGAACTGGCAATAGGTCAGAGCGACCACGTCGGCCTGCCGCGGCCGACCCGACAGCAGAGCCATCTCCCCAAAAAATGCACCGCTTCCAAGCCGAACGCGGCGCTCCGCCATGACCACTTCGACCGCTCCGGATGCAATGAAGAAGACTGCGTCGCCGCGGTCTCCTTTGCGCAGGATTCGGTCATTCGGCACGGCGAATCTCGGGCGAAGTAGCCGGCACACGCGGTCAAGCTGATGCTGATCGAGGTTGGTCAATATATCGAGCCGCTTGACGAGTTGATGGGTATCCAACCCGATATCGAAGCGTGGGCGCTGCTGGGCAACACGCGCGCCGAGTACGTTTCGTTTCAAATCGTCGTAGACCTCATGCGCAATCAGCCCCTCCTCGAAGAGGCTTTGGTATCTTGTCATTTCATGGCGTAGTGTCGAATGGCGCAGAAACCGTGCTTCGATCTCAGCCGCATAATCGGGATATTGTCGGCGCAACGCGTCGAGAGCCCCGGTGACCGCGTCCAGCCGCTCGTCGAGGATGGCGCCGATCACGCCAGCGATGGGTTCTCCGAAGATCGAGCGTATCTGTTGTTCGTTGAAAGGACGCAGCCGCTCGATTACAAAACGCATGATCAGCAGGACCTCAACGCGATCGGCAAGTCGACCGGCCAAAGGCCGAACGACGCCTAGCCGGCGATAGAGAAAATAAGCGACGCTGAAACTCAGCGGAAACGCCAAAGTGGCTTCGCTGGCTCTGCGGTAGCCTTCACGCCCTTGGCTCCGTGCCGCTTCCCTGATGGTATCGGCGCTGCCGAGCATCACCTGCATGGCCGCCGGCGATGCGATACGGTTGCTCAGCATTTCAAGGACGAGGACGCGCTCCTGATTGCCAACAGCGACGAGGGCAATCGCCAGGCCGTCGCGTTCGCTCAAGCCCTGTTTGCCGATCTCGCCAGCATTTTCCGATGCGGTCCTGGCTTCATAGGACGCGACCACTTGCGCGACAGCCGGCGTGGAGAGTGCGTGTGTCTGCGCTATCTGGCGGGCCGTCTCACGGGCCTCGCCGTAGGATAGCGCCAAGATGCGGTCGCGGAGCGCCTCGTCTTTAGGGGACAGCCGATCGAGCCCGAGGAGACTAATCACAAGACGCAGTGTAGTGCCGTTGATGAACAGCGTGAACAACACAAAACCGGTAGCGAGCACGGCGACGAAACGTTGGATATTCTCCGGCAGCGCCGGGTTCTCGGTGACCGCCAGCGCCAAGACCAATGTCAACGCGCCACGTAGGCCGCCCCAGATGATGGCGACCTTGTAGGAAGCTTCAATGTGCTGTGTCAGTCCGAGCCGCTCGAGGGGCGGTAAGAGAACGAATAAAGAGAATACCCGCGCTCCGACCGCCGCCGCGATCAGCACCACGAGCAAAAACAAGTCCCGAGATCCGACATCGACCAGCAGTCTCGGCACTAGGATTGAAGCGAGTATGAAAATCAAAGAGCGCGCCCAGAACGCGATTTGTTCCCAGAGTTCGGTGAGGAACGACCAATTTTCGGGCGCGATTCTCGACGGTCCGAGAGCGGTCAGTGTCAGGCCAGACGCCAGCACGGCAACTACGCCGGAAACGTGAAAAAGGCGTTCGGCCGCGATGAATGCCAGATAGGAAAACGCCAATGTCAGCGTGGCCTCGGCCAGCCGGTCATCGCCAACTCGCCCGATAATCCAAAGCAAGAATTTGCCGGCAAAAAAGCCGACTAACCCACCACCGACGAAGGATACCGCAAAATCCCGAAGACCCCCGATGGTATTCGGTTCGCGCCCGCTCAGAATCATCGCGAGTAGTACAACGAATAGGGAAATCGCGGCCGCATCGTTCAAGAGAGCTTCGCCCTCAACCAGCCGCGTCAACCGTGCAGGGGCGCCTACGTCGCGAAAGATGGCGATGACCGCAGCCGGGTCCGTCGTAGCAACGACGGCGCCGAGCAGCAAACAAACCACAAGCGGAACTTGAGCGAATGGCCATAACGAAAAGCCGATCACCGCCGTCGTAATCAGCGTGGCAATGACCGCGAGAAATAGTATCGCGGTGGCGTCCTCGATCGTCCGCCGGACGTCCGTGGCAATCCCAGCCTCGAATACAAGGAGCGGCAGAAACACATAAATAAAGGTTGCTGAGTTGACCGGCAGGTTGGCAAACAACCCGGCGGCAAGGTCGACCGGCCCCGACAGGCCCAATCGGCCGAAGACTACGGGCAACACGCCGATCACCACCCCGATCCCCGCAAGCAGCACAGACGGCGGTAGCCTGAGACGAATCGCGAGCGGTTGGCTTATCCCGACGATGACCAGCAAACCCGCGATGACGAGCAGCACAAGGGCGGTATCAAGCATTGGCACGATGGTCCGTATGCGCAGCAACGATAATGGTGGCGCTCGAGTATCGCCCCGTCGCGTTTAGCGCGCCGCCAGCGGTAGCAACTTTACCGACGGGGACTGGACGAAATCTGTCTCAACCCGCATCCTAGAGAGCCGGAGTTCGTCAAGCCAGAAAAACCGGAACTCGCGCGGTCGGTTAGGAGTCAATCGCTCAAAGTGCATTGCGGAGCGCGTTTCGCTGCCCCCCCATAAAGTCGCCGCTCGACCCACATCGCACCTTTATACGAGGACTGTTATCTTGGGCTGTGGTTGAAGAGAATTGCCGTGCAAACCTTCTCAGAATGGGATCATCTTAATGTGGCGCCGAAGGGCGACGATGAAAATGACATCGATCTGCCCCAGACCCCAGCGGATTTTGTCGATCAGCTTGGTTTCCAGATCGGAGTGTTAGTACTATTCGTTGCGCTTCTTCTCGCGGCCCTATGGGTACTCAACAGCCCAAGTTTTCAGAAATGTAGCGCGTTAGAGAATGCGACGTTGCGCGGCGCCTGCTATGCCGAACTCAGAAATGAGCTGTTGAAGCCCCCAGCCAAATGACCCTAGGTGCGCAGTGGCACTCCTCGCTGGAATCGGCATCAAATCCATTGGCTGCGGCGTGCTCTCCGTGTCCGCTTTGGGCAGATACTGTTGCAAAAGTCCCTTAAACCTAAACGATGATTTTCTCGGCTGAAACCAACACACGCGAAAGTCGCTACTAAAAGCGACTCGAGCCCGATTACCGAAGTCACTGATGAGTTGGGCGCGAGATCATGTGACTCCCCGCACCCTTACACGAAAAACGCGCCCCAGAAATTTTCTGATCAACGATGCAAAAGGACTTTTGCAACAGTATCGGCCAATAGCGGACATTCGACCGCTGGGTCCGTAGCGTCGACATTGACAATTCCTAAACTTTAAATCGTGCTTTCAACTTGCCCCCACGAGGGCGGGCAATTGGGTCAGCGAACCAATCTCTCGATCAGGAGACCCCGGCAGACGTTCGCGACGTTGGCCGTACCGGTTGCACCACACAACTTGCATCCCAAATGCCGAAGCTGCGTAGGCATCCCAGGCATTGGAGGACTGGTAACAGATTGCCGATGCAGGAACGGCAAGACGATCTACCGCCAGCTGGTACACCTTCGGGTGCGGTTTGTAGACGCCAACCTCCTCGACCGAAAGGACCGCATCCAGCAACGGTTCCAGCTTGGCTGCCTTGACCGCGGCGTCGAGCATCGCTGGTGAACCATTTGATAAAATCGCGGTGCGCATGCCGGCCGTTTTCAATTTCCTGAGAACGTTCGGCACCTCAGGAAACGGATCAAGCGTAAGAAAGAGCGACATCAACCGGTCACGGTCGGATTTTTTGAGACCGATGCTTGTCTCCAGCGAAAAATCGAGCGCGTCGCCGGTGACCTGCCAGAAGTCTGCATGTCGCTCCTGGGCCGTGCGAAGCCACGTATATTGCAGCTGCTTGTCTCGCCAGAGGGTGATGAAACTGGTGTGTTCGCCCAGCACTTTTCTTGCTGCCGACGCAAAATCGAACAACGTGCCGTAGGCGTCGAATACACAGGCTTGCACACCGCAAAGTGGGGAAAAGTCTGCCATTGGTCTAGAACCGAAGCCTCAAGGCTCCGGACCACGCTGCTATGAGTTGACAATAAGGCGATTACAGCAGGGATTTGCGACCGGCGGAATGGGGGTCCGATCATCATTTTGCGTGGCAACAATCCTCAGCAGCGAATGTCCGCTTTGGGTCTTGGCCGTGTCAAAACACTTTGCCGCAAGGGCTGGGACTAGGTTGGTTGATGAGGCGAACTGCGTTCCCTGGGTTTCGACTATGTTTGGATCGCCGCCATCAACGGCTGTATGCCCATGATGTTGAGCACGCGGGTTAGATTGTAGGCAAGGACATGGAGTACCATCTCGGTGGCGACCTTGGGCAATCGCTTCATTAGGAAGTGCGTCGCCCCCATTCTCATCTTCAGCGTGCCAAAAGGGTGTTCGGCTGTCTCGCGACGCTGGCGCATGGCGTTCGGGTTCCTGTCGAGGCGCTTCTGCACGGCCTCCAGGACGTCCTCATGCTCCCAGCGGGCGATGCGTCGCTCCTTGCCGGTGGTACAGCGTCGCTTGAGCGCACAGTCGCGACACGCATTTGTCCAATAGCGCCGCAGCTTCTGCCCATTCTCCTCGTTCGTGTAATGGTATTTCAGTTTTTCGCCGGCCGGACAGCGATACACATCCTCCTCGCTGAGATAGACAAAGTCCTGCTTGCCGAAGCGACCTTTTGCCTCAATGCCAGAGGTCACCGGTTTGGGGAGCGTCACGACGATGCCGGCTTCGTGACACGCGAGGATTTTCTCGCCGTTGTAGTAGCCCCTATCGGCAACGGCTTCGAGTTCGTCGACGCCTAGAACTGCCTTCGCCTGGCAAGCGATATTGGCGAGTTGCGCTCGATCCGAACCGTCATTCGTTACCTCATGCGTGACGATCAGATGATGTTTCGTATCGACTGCGACCTGCACATTGTAGCCGACCACGCCGGAGCCGCGGCCGCTGGTCGCCATCGAGCGGCTATCGGGATCGGTCAGCGAGATCTGCTGATCGGGCGACGCCAGCATCAGCTTCTCCATCGCCGCCAGCCGTCCCATCTCGCTGTCCAGCTTGACCAGCTTTTCTTTCAAATGCGCAGTCTTCGCTGCCAGTTCTTCCGACGGTTCCTGCAGGTCGGCGGTGTCAAGCTGGGCAAGATACCGCGCCACGCTCTTCTCTAATTGGGCGCGGCGGCGCTCCACCTTTCCGCGTGTGAAGTTCTTGTCGCGGGTATTGACCGCCTTGTACTTGCTGCCGTCGATCGCAACGCTCGCCGTCGTGAGCAAGCCCATCAAGCGGCACAGTTCGACAAATTGCACGCAGACCTGCTTGATCGCGGGTCCACTGTCCTTGCGAAAGTCGGCAATCGTCTTGTGATCAGGGATGAGCCGGCCAGTCAGCCACATCACCTCAACATTGCGTCCGGCCTCGCGCTCAAGCCGCCGGCTCGACTGAACTCGGTTGAGATAGCCGTAGATGTAGAGCTTCAGCAGGACCGCAGGGTGATATGATGGCCGGCCGGTTGCCTCGGGGGCGACTCCTTCGAAACCTAAACCGGATAAGTCGAGCTTCTCAACAAAGGCATCGATCACACGAACCGGATTGTCCGCATCGATCCAGTCTTCCAGGCATTCCGGAAACAGTGTCGCTTGGCCCCGATCAATCCCCTCAACGAAGCGCCTCATCCGATCCCTCCGCAAATTGCGGCGGAATCATACCGCGCGAATCAAATAACAAAGTGCGTTTTCACACAGCCAGGGTCAAAATGCGAAGTGGGCGGCAGTTCCTAGTGTGATCGCGGTAGGGACGCGAGTTACCTCGCGCCCCCCGCACAGATCCGTACGGGCCCAATTCAGGCATACGGCTCCCACCTCGGGTGTTTGACGGCGCTTCGCGATGTTCTCGCGACGTGCCGTATGCGCTCCAGCGCCTGTGACACGGTTCCCCGGCTCTGTGTCCGGCCCGTGCTTTGCTGGCTCGCATTCCCCGCGGCCTCCGCCCTTGGCTCCACCGGCTCCGCAGCGGATTGCTCCGCTTTGTTCGTCGGCTTCACGGCTACTATGGCGAAGTCTGACTCCCCACGTCCGTGCATCATCGGCTACGGCTCTATCTTCGCCTTCCCGATGCGGACCAGATCGGCAACGTGCCTGTGGTCAGGCGTGGGGTATCCCGGTTCCCGCGCAAGGAGCGTCTGCACATGCCAGTGTCTTCGACCACGCCGGACCGTCTGAGTGCTCGCGATATCGCACCCATCCGTATTGCCTTCCGTCAGCAGAACAACGTCGGCGCCCGAGAAGAGGGGTCTTTCGCGGCTCAATGGCTGGCCTATGCACTCCCCTGTCAACGCTTCGCTGATGCCCTCGCGGGCAACCGCGCATGACTCGGGGTCGATGCGGTTGTCGGGTAGAGGTGCCGATTACTCGACACCTCCCCCACAGATCCCGGCGTGCAACTTTCCTGCACCGGGCTCTTGTCGAAGGTCAAACGCGATCGTGGGTTTGGACGCCACAGATCCGCAGGCTCGCTGCTTCAGTGTCATGCTGAACCCGGCGCTAAGTCCGGAGCATGTGTTACAGCTTACCTTTCCTTCGACCGGCCGCCTTCCCTCCGTCATCTCCGCCGCCGATTTCAGTCGACTTTGTTCGATGCTTCATCGGTAATACGCAGCCGTCCGAACTCCTCGTCTGTTCCCCGACAGCTTCGTCTCCTCGACTTCCTGTCGCGGCCCGGGATCGACAAGCGACTGCGGGCCAAACGAGGTCTCCCAGGTTCCGACGCGATCCTTCCATTCGTGATGTGGCCTCAGACCCCGGCAGGGCGACGGTTCCTCGCATAACGGCGCCGCACATGTTGCCTTCGGCAGTAGCGACGGCCTCGGCCCCTGCGATTTCAAGGATTTCGTGGCTCAATCCCGCACCCCAAATGATCACTGTGTACGCTTCGCCATGGTCGTCACCTCCCACGACGCAACACTCGTTACCGGGCGGGCGCTATCCCTTTCCCGGACCGGACTTTCACCGGCTGGACCACGCCAGCTTCGCCTGGCGCACCGCTACTTCTTCATCGTGATGGACTTGCACCATCTACTCCTTGCCGGTCTCCCGGCGCACTCCGCTTTCCACCTGATCGCAACCAAATTGCGGACATCGTGCGACTTCGGTTTCGGGCCAACAGACCGACGGCAGTGCAGCAAAAGATGCTAATCGGAGGTAAGGGATCAGGCCGTTCACTGTCGAAACGCGGGGCAACGCGCGCCAGGATAATTCGGATTTCGGGGAACTCAGGAGCGCATGATCTCTAATAGTTTCACGGTGCGCTGGGTGAGGATCTGAAGCGCTGCAAGGCATTATTGTCTCGAAATATGCACCAGCAGGCGAGACAGCTCTCGTTTTCGCGTGACGGTGATCTTTCAAGCTGCGGGAAATAGCTCAGGCGGGTCTGCGCGCGATCGTATCCGAGTGCGGCCAGCCAACCTGTTTTGCTACCTTGTCATAGAGCCATGTGACTTTTCGGAAATCCTTCCAGGTCATCGGCTCCTTCATCTGTTCCCGTAAAGTATCTGCCACCTGCGATAGGATCAGTTCGTTGCTGAGCTGCGCGTAGATTCCTTTCGGCTGCGGCAGGCCAGCTTTCGTGAGCTCTTCTGGCGGCGTGGATGTTGCGCCTCGCAAATGCTCGCAGAACGCCAGCCTGAAGGGATTAATGAAGCACACGCTGTCTTCGGTCGTGCAAAGGCTTCCCAGCTCGCCAAACCCCTCCATATGCAGCGGGTCGAGGACGATGCGCGGATACATCGCGATTTTGCTTTCCAGGTAGTACGCGCGGTTGAGCCCCGGACCAAAGACGGCCTCATCCTCATGTATGAGGTCTCCAATTGTGACGCCCCGCGCATCAGGAAGCCGTTGATCGCGGCGCCGAGCTGCCAGATAGCGAGCTGCATGAGCAGTTGCGGCGTGTTCGCTCCCGGCAGTTGGCTAATCACCACGTTGTCTGAGAACGTGCTGACCCGAAGATCCAGACCCTTTTCTATGCGTGTTGCTCGCGCCGTCTTGAGGATTAGCCGCCGGAGCAGGCTAACGTCCGAGGCCTTGTTTCCGGCGCGCCTAATATGGCTCCTCCAGCCGAGCACGTCGTAAAAAACGACCACCCGCCGCTGATAGGTGACCTCTCGCATAAGGTCGCGGACCTTATCGACCTCCTCCGAGGATTCCCTTGCATCTTGCAAGTTACCCATGTCGAAGCGCCCATCACACCGCTTGCCAAATCATCACCAAGACGCTCCCTATCACATAAAGAGTGCTGATCTAGTGAAGCGAGGCCAGAAACAGGGTGTATGCTAAATGGCAGGCCATTTGCACGGCAGCAAATGCTCCGATCGGACGTCAGTGGGATATCTCCACTTCATCCAAAAGCGGAAATCAAAAATTTGCAGCCGGAACTTCCGAGTTCCGCTGCCCAATTGAGATTGATTAGACGCAAATCCGCTTCGTCGAGGTCTGGACAGTTGTTATTTGAGAATCGGCCTCAGGTCCTCGAGTTTGTCGAAGAGGTGCCAGATGTAGTCGCTGGCGCCCTTCTCTCGGTGCGGGTGTAGGTCGGCAATCTTTGGATCGCTGCAATAGTCATCGAAGGCTGCCTTTGATTTCCATTCGACTAGGATCATCACAGTTCGTGGCTTGATGTCGCCTGCCGCCGCCTCGCGGAACTTGCCGAGCGCAACGACGCGCCCGCCGTGTGCCTCCACCTCCTTTGCCGAGCGGCGCGAATAGGCAAGATACTCGGCGCGGTCTGCAACATTGAAGAGGTTGAGCGCATATACGGGGCCGATCATCGGAGCCTCCAGGTACTATGACGCCATCGTAATTTCCTCGATGAGCGTCGGATCATCGTCGGTGGCGCGCGAACTATTAACGCGCCTTGATACGGGCCATTTTTGCAGTAAGTCATTTGGCGCGGGCTTCAACAATTCGAGGCCGGCCTTCCCGCTCAGCCACGGCTCAAAAACCTCTTCGGCCAGAAGGACTGGCATGCGATCGTGCACTTCGGCGACGAAATTGTTGGGCTCCGTGATTATCATGGTGCAGGATTTGAGCGTCTCGCCGTTCGCTTTGTCCCGCCATTCGTCCCATAGGCCGGCGATGGTCGGTGCCGGCGATCCGTCCCGCGCCGTGAAATACCAGGGTTGCTTGCCGCTGGGCGTGGCCTGCCATTCGTAATAGCCGGATACTTGAATGAGGCAGCGTGTGCGATTGAACGGGCCGCGGAACATCGGCCGTTGATCCGGCCCGACCAGCGGTGGCTCGTCGCGCCGGACCGAATTCGATCCACCTACGGCTTGTTTGTCGGCATACCGCCGCTGGGGCCTTGCATGTTCATCCCGCCGGGTCCTTGCATACCACCGCCTTGCATCATCATCGTGCCGCCGCCGGCGTCGGCACCGGGCGCCGGCGCGCCAATCGCAGCGATGGGGCAGGCCACATCGACCGTTCCGGCGTGATCGAATTTCAGCGTCGCTTTGACCGTTTCGCCCTTGACCAGCGCATGTTTGAGATCGACGAACATGACGTGGTAACCGCCTGGCTTGAGCGTGACCGTCTCGCCCGGCTTGATTTCCAGGCCGCCCTCGACCGGCCGCATTTTCATCACGCCGTCTTCTATGGTCATGCTGTGGATCTGGCATTGCGTGCTGGCATCATCCGAGACGCAACTGACTCGATCCGACGCGGTGCCTTTGTTGGTAATGCTCATGTAGCCGGCGCCACTGGCTGCACCCTTCGGCGTGGCCCGCGCCCAGGCCTGCGTGATGTGCATCGAGCCGACGTCGTAGTCGGCCGCCAGCGCGGGGACAGTCGTCAGCCCCGCCAGCACGAGGATAGCCGCGAGCGTCGAAACCCCGGCCGGGCCGCGTGAGATGGACGTAAAATCGAAATTCCTCATGGAGTTGCTCCGACTGCCTGGCAAATGGGCAATTCACCGTTATCAGGGAATTGAAGGCACGCTCTAAATTAAATAGGCGCCGGCCTTTTAAGCCACCGGTGGCTTTTCGGTACTCGATGTTGATCGACGACAAGTGCTTGCCAAAATGCCGATCGAGCCAGCCGAGAAACGATGATAGTAATCGTGCTTCGTCGCCACGATCGGGTGATTTAATGACGGCCTCCACCGCCTGCGCCAGACCGGGCTCCAAGTTGATCGATCCTCTATAGCGGACGTGTGTCCATCTCGCGGCGTTGCGCTTTCGTGATCTCGCCCGTAAGAAGGTTCCGCGCCCGCTGCGGTGGATCTCGGTTTGCTTCCTGATTGTTTCACTATAAAGGTGCGGACCAGTGCGAGGGACAATCTGAAGCGATTTCATGGTTAGCCCCATTCCCCTGATTTAGTAGGCCAGATGGATTGGCGATCCGTTTTACACAATCCAATATTGGGCCTTCATTCTCCCCACCTAAAATCACCGCTTTCCCGGCTGGCCACCAGATCACAATTTAAGAAATCTTCGGGCTAATCGCAATCATCGTCGGATTATCCAAGCTGCAGGAGCTAAAATAAATCAAATTGATTGTAATCAGGTTGCTCCTCAATCTCTTGCTCGATGCTGCGTCAAGACCCAGTTGATTTGGTGGGTGGGGGCTAACACTACTTTGGCAGATTTACTCACGTCGCCGCTCGTTGCAAATCCATTTTCTGCAATGCGGGCATCGCTGCGGCTGTAGTCGAGCGATGAGTTCGAGGATAGCGTGGCGCACGGCTGGCAAGCTTGGTTGAGGCGGCGGGCCGTTGATTTTTTTTTCCCGCCTCACTTTTTTGAGGCGACGATGCTGGAGGAAGGCGAATGCGAGCATCGTCATGAGGGCATGACGGTGAAGGCCATGACCAAAGCCTTAAGGTACGCCGCGGCGTGACGTTGTAACGGTTGCTCTCGTCTTGAGGGAAGCGCTCAATGCCATAAGGCGACAACAGATGAAGGTCTCAACTGTCGCGGCCGGCTGAGTAAATCAGGATTTCCGTTACGTCGTAACAAACGTAACGCGACGTAACAGCGGGTGCTCGGGGGAATTATGCGAATAGACACCCCCTCATTTCGCGAGCTGCCCATGACGGATCGCCTTGAGCCGGCCGACCCCCTCTGTTTTTCGGATGCGGCGACGGTGGTCCTGGCGAAGCCGCCGGACAGCAAGGTCAAAATCACGTCGAAAAGTTGCCCGTGGAAAAAGGTGCTCCAGCGGGACCAGATCCTGGAGGTGCGTTTTTTGGACGGCCGAATCCGGCTCGCCCCGAAGGCCCGCTTTCCGGATGCCTGCGATCGATCGGGCCCAGCCTATGATCCGTACGGGCCCGGCCGGACCGAGATTAACTGATGTTACCAGCGCACCGGAGCATCGATTGGCCCGCTGACCGACCGCGATACCAGTGCTGCCGTGCTGATGGTGCTGTCGTCCGCATGCGCACAGGACATTCGCGGGTTGGAGGTTTGCACCACCGAAAAGCAGATGGAACGTCGTACCGGATGCCTGCAAGCCAATGTCGAATTACTTCAGCAGGCACTGACTAGGCTGACGGAAGAGACTCAGGACAAGATGGCGGCCGCTAGTCGAGATCTTGCCGCTGCCCAAGCCGAAATCGCTGAGCTCAAGTCGACAATGGCGAAGCTGAACAACGAGTTGGCGCAAATGAAGACGAAAGTCGAACACAGTGGCGGAAAGTAGCTGGCGATCACGGCCTGCGAAATTAGCACCGGCGCAACTCCGCACTAGGGCTTTCCTTTTACGGGATCAAACCACCGTCAGTGTCTCCTTTCGACGGGATTGTGTTGCAAGGTAATCGGCGATTTCCAGGAGCCATACGGCGCCGTCTTACGAGACACTGCTATTCCTCCGGTTCTCTGATGATCGCCGGCTCTTCTTCCTCGCCGTCATCCTCTTCGTCCTCTTCATTTTCATCATCATCGTCGTGAGGGTCCTTCGGCGGCACGCATATGATAGTGACAAGGCTCAAGTCGATTAAACAAACGGCGGAAGCTTCGACCGAGCCGTTCAAGTCCCGGTCCTCCGTTGAACACAGAGCAGGAGTATTTTTTGTTTTGTTTGTGGGGAAAGTCGCTGTTGGTACGCGCTCATGCAAGCCGACGAACAGAAGCGCATGTGCCAATAGTGATGCACGCGGAATCCGAGTTTGCCGCGGCAGTGGTCACAGCGTGGTGAAGCTGAAGTGATGCCCTCGCGCCGGCCAAATTTAAACGTCGGAAAATCAATAAGAACTCGTGACACACTCCTAGGGATATCCTCCGCGCGGATAAAGAACGCGGCATCACTGCAGAGTGTTCCATTGGCCATGTCGCAGTTTGGATCAACCGCTGCACTTCTGCGACGTTGAGTAATGTCCGCTTTTCACCGGATCGCGACCGAATAGCGGACATTCCGGCACTTCGCATTTGGGCCACTTTCGGAAGTGTTAGTGTCACTATGAGGACACCTCGTCCGCAGTCACACAAGCTTTGAGATACAGCAAGTCTGAGTGCCTTAGCGGTCCCGAGATTGATGCTTAGTTCGAACTTGCCGAACTTTTTGGATGGGCCTTTTGCTTTACTGCCTCGTTTGCGGCTTCCAGTTCTTCGTCCGGTGCGTCTTCGATATCTGCTAAACGATTATCGGCACCCTTTATGGCCAATATGAGTTCTGAAAGCTTTACTTGCAGCGCAAGCGTGTCCCGGTTCTGCGTGTTCTGAATCAAAAAGACCATCAGGAAAGTGACGATCGTGGTGCCTGTATTAATCACCAGCTGCCAAGTATCGCTATAATGAAATAGAGGGCCGCTGATTCCCCAAATTATAACGATCGCGGAGGCCAGCAAAAATGCTGTCGGCTTGCCTGTCCAGGACGCCGTGGCCGTGGCTATCCGAGAAAACCAACTGCCATTGTGTTTATCTGTCCCCGACCCCGGTACTGAAACTGGCAGGCTTGCCTTCATGGAAACTGCCTTTCTGGACGCCTCAATCCTTCAGCGTTTGAAAAGTTCCATTATTCGGTGATGGACCAGACCGGTTTCGGCGGAAGCCGAGAACGGCCACCGCCCGGACGAACCACAACACTCCTTGAAAGCAGTCACCGATGTCGGAGATGGGTCATTCGCGCCCGATCCAGCAAAGCCCGTGTAAGGGGCCATGTCGGCAATGCCCCCGGATCATGGCCCATCACGACAGGCCGCCTTTTTCGGGCCGACCGTCGCTAACGCGACATCGCCAATAAAATGGAAGGCCGCCAGCCGATAAAGCGCCGCTTGCTCACTCATTGACATGGCCGGAATACCCCACGTGTTTTCCTGACGTAATTATAACATGGCGTTGAATGCTGGCGGCCGCTCTATGTCATATCCGGAATTCGCCAGTCTTCATCTGATCACCTTGTCCGCCCGTGCCAATAGTTCGGTGGGGACTGAGACACCGATCGCGTCCGCTGTTCGCTTGTTGATGACAAGCTCAAACGTCGTCGGCTGTTCGATCGGCAATTCGCTGGCCGGCGTGCCTCGCAAAAGTTTCTGCACGTACATCGCGAGTTGCCGATATACCGCGTCGATATTCGGTCCATAAGACATCAAGCCACCAGCTTCGACGTATTCGCTGGCGTCGAATACCGCGGGTAGCCGTTGCTTCGCACATAGCTCGGCGATCTGGCTGAGGTAGGTCACGACCGTAGGGTTGCGGAAGGTCATGATGCCGTCAACGTCGCCCGCGGATGCTTGTGCTAATGCCGCGGTAATGTCTTCTAGCGAGCGGGCGTTCAAAGCGACGAGGCTGAGATCGAGTTCTCGCGCCGCAGCTTGTGCAACTTGCCAATCGTGATCCGCGGTTTGGACATTTGGGAAGTCGCCCCGCAGCAACACCCCAACGCGGTGCACCGCGGGTACGGCTTCCTTCAGCAATGACAGCCGTTTGGCGTTCAATTCCTCCGTCATCGTATAGATGCCAGTGATATTGCCGCCTGGCCGGGCGAACGACTGCGCCATGCCATCGGCGACAGGATCGTCCACCATACGGCCGATCACCGGAACGGTTTTCGTTACGCGAGCCGCTGCAGCGATCGACGGCTGGCTGGTGGCCAAAATGATCTTCACGCCAGCGTCGAGCAACTCAGTCGTGAGAGCCGGCAACCGCGAGCCCTTGTCGTCGGCATAACGCTGCTCAATCACGTAGTCGCGACCTTCGACCAGGCCAAGCGCCTTCATACCCTCCCGGAATGCCTGCAACTGATCCGGCGTATGTTGCGCGTCTTGAATTTTGAGCCAACCGATCCGGACCGGCGATCTATTTGCGGCGCTTAACGTTCGCGTCGCCAGCAAAAGGAGCGGCAACGAAGCCAGCAAGCCACGGCGCTTGACGAGGAGCGATGACAACACAACCTCACCACCAAGATTGGGGGCGTTGATCGTTGGCCGAAGCATCCAATCTGAACCGCCCCATCCGATTGCCCTGTTCGCCCCATGCCGAGTTCCGTGCTGGGTATGTTGAACCATATTACACCCGCTCAGTAATCCAGGCTCAATGTCGCATGTGGGTCTTGGTTGTGTAGAAACGCCGTGGGGAGAGGCGACACAAGGTCGTCGAAGTTGGTGAGACGCGTTCATTTCCGGACTGATACTATGCCGTCATCGCCGCCATGAGCGGTCGAACACCCATGATGTTGATGACGCGGGTCAGATTGTAGGCCAGTACATGCAGCGCCATCTCGCTGGCTACCCGTGGCAGCGTCTTCATCAGGAAGTGGGTTGCTCCCATCCGCGCCTTGATCGTGCCGAAGGGATGCTCGACCGTCTCGCGCCGCTGGCGCATCTTCTCCGGATGCTCATCGAGCCGGCGCTGCACTGCATCGAGAACGTGCTCGTGCTCCCATCGGGTGATCCGTCGCTCCTTGCCAGTGGTACAATTGTGCTTGATGGCGCAGCTCTGGCAGGCATTGGTCCAGTAGCGGTGCAGAATCAATCCTTTCTCCTCGGTCGTGTAGTGGTAGGCGAGCTTCTCACCGGCAGGGCAAACGTAAACGTCCTCCGCGGCCACGTAACGGAAGTCCTGCTTGCCGAAGCGCCCTTCCGCCTTTGAGTTTGAGGTCATGGGCTTTGGCAGTGTGACCGTGATGCCAGCTTCCTCGCACGCCATGATCTCTTCGCCATTGAAGTAACCGCGGTCGGCGACAGCATCCAGCTTCTCCACTTCCAGCGTTGCTTTCGTCTCCTTGGCCACATGTGCGAGCTGCGATCGGTCGCTCCCAACGTTGGTCACCTCATGCGTAACGATCAGATGACTCTTGGTGTCAACGGCCACCTGGACGTTGTAACCTACGACGCCGGAGCCGCGGCCGCTCGTCGCCATCGAACGGGCATCGGGATCCGTCAGCGAGATCTGCTGGTCCGGTGTGGCGAGCATTTGCACCTTAAGAACCTCAAGACGCCGCATCTGCTCCTTCAGTTTCTCGATCTTCTCCTTCAGGCGGCTCGTCTTGGTTTGCAGCGCCTCGGATGGTTCCTGCCGGTCGGCGGTGTCGAGCTGCGCAAGATAGCGTGCGACGCTCTCCTCGATCTGCGCCATGCGACGCTCCATCTTGGCGCTCGTGAAGTTCTTGTCGCGGTTGTTTACCGCCTTGAACTTGCTGCCGTCGATCGCGACGTGGGCTTGAGTGAGCAAACCTATCGTGCGGCACAGCGCAATGAAGCGCGCGCAAACCTTGCGAATGGCAGTGCCATTGTCCTTGCGGAAGTCGGCAATCGTCTTGTGATCGGGAGCAAGTCGTCCCGTCAGCCACATCACTTCAACGTTCCGACCAGCCTCATGCTCGAGCCGCCGGCTCGACTGAACCCGATTGAGATAACCGTAGATGTAAAGCTTCAGCAGGACCGATGGATGATATGAAGGCCGGCCGGTCGCCTCGGGAGCGACCCCGCCAAACCCTAAATCGGCCAAGTCCAGTTCCTCGACAAAGACATCAATCACCCGAATCGGATTGTCCTCGCCGATCCAGTCGTCCAGGCATTCTGGAAACAGCGTGTTCTGCCCGCGATCCGTGCCCTCAACGAAGCGTCTCATCCGATCCCTCCACAAATCGCGAAGGAATCATACCGTGAGAATCAAATAAAGCAGTGCGTTTTCACACAGCCTCGGTCATTTCCGGACTCATGCACCGCAGCAAATGACATCTTCATTAGATGCCCTTGTCGGACGACTTGAGAGTGGACAGTCAATTCCCTGAACGGGGGCATTGGTCTGCACAGGCTTGGTCACAACCGCTGGATACAAACCCCATATCGTAGTTTTGTGGTATCGTCCCCCACCGACAACTCACTGACGCCCGTGTCCAACCAACGGCGACGTCCGCCAGTTCGCGTGAAGCTTCAGCGCGTCAACGCGAACCTCGCGAAGGCCCATCCGCCCGACGGGGAGACTGAGGCTTGGTGGAATAGGCTGAAGAAGGCACTCGGCACGACATCCAGCGACTTCGTGGAGGCCTCCCTGTATCAGTTGCAGGCAGCGGCTCAACTTCCGTGCAGCGGCATCAGCGAGATCGCCGTCAACGCGGCTCTCGCAATGATTGAAGCCGCCGCGCCGAAAGATGAGATCGAGGGAGCACTCGTCGTCCAAATGGCCTGCACGCATACTGCCATCATGGCGGTTCTCGCCAGATTCGCAGGCGGAGGCGGAACGGAGCGGCGGGTGGCGGCACTTGGCTCGGCCGCGGCTCGTTTAATGAAGGCCTATTCAACCCAGGTCGAGGTTCTTCGACGGTTACGTTACGGCGGAAATCAATATGTTCGCGTCGAGCACGTCAACGTCAATGACGGAGGCCAAGCCATAATCGGAAATGTGAAGACGGCTGGGCCGGGCGCCGCCGGATCGGCCCCGCAAAGCATCAGCGGAGTGATAGCTCCGGCGGCCCAGGATTGTTGAGAGCTGCCCATGCAGATCACCGGCCCGCCCCAGCGTCGTCGGCCCTCGTACGAATATAGCGCTGAGATCGCGATGACGATCTGCTCCCGGCTCATCAACGGCGAAAGCCTCAGGGCTATCTGTACCGATCCGGCGATGCCGGCCAAAGTCACGGTATGCCGCTGGCTCGCTCGTAATGCGGAATTTCGGCGTGAGTACGCGATCGCACGCGAGTTACAGATGGACCGCTTCGCCGACGTTATGCTCGAGATTGCCGACCATTGCAGCGACCTACGAGAAGCCCGCCGCAGGATCGGCGCCCTAAAGTTGGTGGCGGCTCGTTTGACGCCTAAAAAGTACGGCAAACCCTAAGCCCGAGCGTGAAGCCGGCAATGGACGGCTCGACCGTCGCGGGGATGCGCAGAGGGGCATGATGTTGTCGACGGCAGCGCTATTTCGAGGAGTTGGGCTTCCGCTCTCAATTGAACCCATCACGCTCGACGCGCCTCGCCCAACCGAAGTCCTGGTGCGGCTTGCAGCCGTCGGGCTCTGCCGCACCGACTACCACGTCATGCGGGGCGAGCGGCGGGTCGCCATGAGCCCGATGGTGCTGGGCCACGAAGGCGCAGGCATGGTGGAGGCGGTCGGCGCCGATGTCGGCGGGATCGCGGTGGGCGACCACGTTGTCCTGACATTCATCCCGGCCTGTGGGCGGTGCCGCTGGTGCCGCAGCGGGTTGCACCATCTGTGTGCCGAGGGCCCACGGATCACGCACGGCCCCCAGCTCGACGGGACGTTCCGCCGGCGTGACGGCGCAGGCCACGACGTTGGGGCCTTCTGTATGATCGGGGCGTTCTCCGAGCGCACCGTCGTCGATCAGGCGTCGGTCTGTGTCATCGATCGCGATGTCCCGCTCGATCTCGCCAGCCTCGTCGCGTGCGGGGTGCCGGCCGGAATTCGGCGCGGTGCGCCAGCGCGCCAAGGTCGCCCGGGGCGAGAGCGTCCTCGTCGTCGGGGTCGGCGGCGACGGCATGAACGTCGTTCAAGGCGCGCGACTGTGCGGTGCGGCGCCAATCATCGCGGCCGATATCCTTCCTCACAAAGCCGAATGGGCGCGCGCCTTCGGGGCCACCCACGCAATCTCTGCGCAAGGCGAAGCGCTCACCCGCGCGGTGCTCGAACTCACCGAAGGCATCGGGGTGCAGCACGCATTTGTATGCGTCGATCCACCGTCGACCCTGTTGCCGGCCTTCCGGGCTACCGCCAAGGCTGGAAACGTCGTGGTGACCGCGTTGTCTCCCGATGGTGTCGCGCATATCGACATTCCGCCCCTCGAGCTTCTTGTCACGCAGAAGGCCATCATGGGTGCGGTATACGGCTTTGCGAGCCCGCGCGTGCAGATCCCGGAACTGCTCGCGCTCCATCGCCGTGGGGAGATCAGACTTCGCGAGTTAATCACGCGGACCTACCGACTCGAGGACGTCAATCGCGGCTACAGCGACCTCGATGCGGGCAGGAACATTCGGGGCGTCATTGTCTTCGATTAGTCTCGCGACGGCAGCCAGGCGGTTGGTGGCCCGGGGCTCGCAGTAGGCGAGGTCCCAATGAAGACCCCCGTATTGATTATTCTCATTGCGGCTGTGCTCCTGACCGCCAGCACTCTGGCGATGATGAACAATGCCTGCAAAAGTGGCTATCACGACTGGTGCGCTCCGAAGTTCAGCATAGGGCACCACATAAAAACTGGGCACAGTCTCGGGTAGTCCTGTTTTTGTCGACTGACGTTAGCCACGAACAGGACTCGACTCTAAAAGGCCGGCGCCTATTTAATTTAGAGCGTGCCTTCAATTCCCTGATAACGGTGAATTGCCCATTTGCCAGGCAGTCGGAGCAACTCCATGAGGAATTTCGATTTTACGTCCATCTCACGCGGCCCGGCCGGGGTTTCGACGCTCGCGGCTATCCTCGTGCTGGCGGGGCTGACGACCGTGCGTGGTGGGGTCTTCGACCTCGGCAGGGCGTCAGCGCCTCGCATGATGGCGCCGCACATGTTGCCTTCGGCTACACTAAAAGCCTCGGCCCCTACGACATTACTGCTTTCGCGGCTCAATATCCCACCCCGCATGATTGCTGTGTACGCTTCGCCATGGTCGTTACCTCCCACAGCGCAACACTCGCTACCAGGCCGGAGCTACCCCTTACCTGGGCCGGACTTTCACCGGCAGGATCTCGCCAGCTTCCTGGCGCACTAGTGTCTCAGTTTGAGAGGGTTAAAATCCTATCTCGCCTAGCCTGAATGGCGGATTGCTCGCGCACGTCAATGAGTTGCGCCACATCGGCCATGGTCATTTGCTTGTCCGTCAAGCCCGATGCTATCGCGGGCGTTTTGCCATGCGCTTTGTGCTTCCGAATCCAATTGTACCAAACGAAATACAGTGCCAGCGAATGACAGTGGTTCTCGAATTTTTTCGAGAAGGCATTAGTTAGCCGGGTAAAGCGGCGCATTTGCATCCGCATGGTGAGGTTCTGACGTTCCGCGTGTGACGTGCTGATGTGATCGGGATCGGGATTGCCCGAGATCACTTTCGTCTTGCAGCCGATACACTCGGCCGGGCTGTAGCGACCCGGCTCAATCTTCGTTTCGCGATAAATCTTGACCAGTTGGGCAAAATCAACCTCATCGCCGAACGTGTGGTCGGCGGCTTCAAGATAAGCGCCGTGGCCGTCAGTCGTCAGTTGGATGCGATTTGATAGGCGTGATTGTAGATCGCGAAGGAACACAACGCCTGTGCTGCTGTCGCGACCGCCTGCCCACCACGTCACCATGAGCTTGCTGTCGCTATCGAGCGCCGTCCACGTCCAAACGTTGCCTGCGCCGTCCGGAGCAGCCTTGGCGTCGCGCACGTTCTTGTCCTTGGCATAACAGAAGGGTCAGCATCCGGTGAGGACCGCGGGACTGGTTCGATGAGCAGACGGTCGAGGACCGGACTGGGTCAGTCACCCTTGGGGTACCGAGCCATCAAATCTGGATCAGCTTTATAGATCTCGACGATCAGAGCAAGGTTCTCGACGCCGAGGTCGGTGAAGGCCGTTATGGTCTGTTCGCCGGTTCCCCAGACGATGAGGCGGCCGTCTTCGGGGTCCATTTCGATGGAGATTTCCTGCAACCAGTCCTCGTTCTCGCCGAGCATCTCGGCGACACGGCTGATTGTAAAGACGTGGCTTATCCCGGCCATGGTCAGGCCGCCTGACGGACCTGCGCGTTGAGCGGGCACCAGTTCCAAGGCAGCAGCTCGTCGAGCTTTTGGACAGGATGTTCGGCAATGCGGGCGAGCACGTCGGCGAGCCATGCTTGCGGATCAACGTCGTTCATCTTGGCTGTGACGATCAGGCTGTACATGACTGCAGCTCGCTGGCCGCCGCGATCGGAACCACAGAACAACCATGACTTCCTTCCCAAGGCAATTCCGCGCGCGCCACGCTCGGCGGCATTGTTCGACAAGCAGATGCGGCCGTCGTCAAGGAAGCGTGTGAACACAGTCCAACGCTTGAGCATGTAGTCAAAAGCCTTGGCGACGTCGTTGCCGCGCGAGAGCTTGGCGCGTTGCTCGCGCATCCAGGCCTCCAGATCTGCGACGAGCGGCGCGCTCAGTTCCTGGCGGACGGCCTTACGCCTTTCGGCGCTCTGTCCATTGATCGTCCGCTCGATGTCGAACAGGGCGTCGATCCGGCGGACCGCTTCCAGCGCCAGAGGTGATATCGCTACCGGCTTTTTACCTTGAGCCTTACGACGGGCGTTCTCGGCCAGATCGGCCATGACGAAGAACGGGCGTCGGGCATGGACCCAACAGGCCGCTTCGTAGATCGGCCCAGGCGAGCGGCCGGGCTCGTAGAGTTTGCCGTAGCCGCTGTAGGCATCGGCCTGGAAGATTCCGGTGTAGCTAGCCAAGTGCGCCTGGGGATGCTCGCCGGCCCGATCGCGCGAGTAATAGAACACGGCTGCTGGCGGCATCGGCCCACCGAACGGCTTGTCGTCGCGCACGTAGACCCATATTCGGCCGGTGTCGGTCTTGCCTTTGGCGAGGACGGGGACCGTGGTGTCGTCCCCATGCAATCGCTCGGCGCTCAGGACGTGCGCCTCGATGCGCTTGAACAAAGGCGTCAGCACCGCCGCGCAGCCGCCGACCTGGTCGGCCAAGGTCGACAGACTGATCGGCACGCCCTCCTTGGCATAGCGTTCGGCTTGCCGGTTGAGCGGCTGATGTTGGCCAAACTTCTCGAACAGGATCATCGCCAGAAGACTGGGACCGGCCCAGCCGCGGGCGATCACATGGAACGGCGCCGGCGCCTGGCTGATCTTCTCGCAGTCCCGGCAAGTGAACTTCTCGCGGACATGCTGGATGACCTTCCACCGGCGCGGGATCACCTCCAGCGTCTCGGTGACATCTTCGCCCAATTTGCGCAGTCGCCCGCCGCCGCAGCAAAGGCAAGCAGTTGGTCCCGGCACGATCACCCGCTCGCGCGGCAGATGTTCGGGGAACGGCTTGCGCGCCGGGCGCTTGCGGGCAAAGGCCGCCACCATCGTGGTTTTGGCCACCGCCATCTCGGCGGCAATCTCGTCCTCGGTGGCTGAACTCTCCAGCTCCTCGAACCGCAACTCGATCTGATCGAGAATCCGTGACGAACGTTCCGAGCGCGGGCCATAAAGCTGGCGCGTCAGCTTCTCGATGCGCAATTGCTGCTGCGCGATCAGGGCTTGATCGTCGGCGGCTTTGGCGCGCGCCACCGCGAGTTCCGCTTCGGCATGCGCCGCCCTGGCGGCTTCGATGATGTGCCTGTCGCGCGCCGCGGCCAGCGCGGTCTTCAGCGCAGCGATGTCATTTGGAAAGGCTTCGCCACCCGAATCCATGCCCAGATAGAATCATAAATATTGGCGGATGACTCCGAAAAAAATGAATCGTCAGCGTTTATCCCGCATGCTCCGGTCGGAAGGTATGACGCGGATTCCGCCAATCGATTCCATCGAGCATATAGGCCAGCTGCGAGGCCGAGATTCCAACTACGCCGTCGGCCGGCGATGGCCAGATGAAGCGGCCCTTCTCCAGCCTTTTGGCGTAGAGCGACATGCCGAGGCCGTCATGCCAAGAAATCTTGATCAGGTCACCTCTGGCGCCTCTAAAGACGTAAAGATCGCCGGCATGGGGATCGCGCCGCAGCGCTTCCTGGATCTGGAGAGCCAGGCCATTCATGCCGCGCCGCATATCGGTTCGTCCGACCGCCAGCCACACCCGTACGCCCGAGGGAACCGGGATCATCGCCGCTCCAGCACATCGAGCACACGCCGCAGTGCTTGCACATCGACGCCGCTGCTGACGCGGACGCGATATTTGCCGGCATATTTGGCGGCAAGATCAATCTCGATCGTCTCCGCGACGGACGACCGCTGCGCGGCGACAGCATCCTGTTCAGCCGTGACCACTACCGGGATCAATTGCGGTGCGCGTTGGAGGAACGGCTTGGAGAGACCCAGTACGTCAAAAGCCTAAAGGGCAGCGGCGCTTCGGAATCAGAGTGCCTTAATCAAACTGAGACACTACCCGGTATCTCGGCTCGATCGAACGAGCGAACGTTTCCGCCAGTGTTACGGTACTTGGAAGGCTCGCCCAGGCGTTTCGGATCGATCCCTGCGAATTGATTCGCGGCCCGCAGCGTCGGTGAGCGATCTCACAGTCAAAGTCACTAGCCCACCGTACGACTTGACGCCCCTGGTCCGTCATCAGCCCTCAGATCGCTCAGATACTCCGACGCCTGGGGCCACGCCACTAATCCAAAGCCGATCCCTCGCCCGCGTGCAGGCGACGTAGAATAGCTGCCGCTCGGTTTCATAGACATCATCCAATTCTACCTCATCGGCCACCGATTCGATGCGGGATTGAAGGGGAAGGACTTCGTCGTCGCAGGCCATTACCGCAACGGCTCTGAACTCAAGCCCTTTGGCAAGGTGCATGGTGCCGATCGAGACGCGACCGGCAGGGGCATCGCCGCGTTCGGAAAGCTCCAGTACTTCATAGCCGGCTTGGGTGACGGCTGCTCGCGCACGATCGATCTGGCTTCGGGTACGCACAAAAATGCTGACTTCGGAAGGCGCGATGCCGTCCCCTACGACGTCAGAAATCCATTGAGCGACGGCTGCGATTTCTGCTTTCGCGTCGGTATGTACCGAAATGATTGGCTCCGGCCCATTGAAAACAGAGATAGTACCCGATCTCTCTTCTTCACGGCCGTCAACGTCGCGGACCACGCTCGGCAAGAGCCGATCCGCGGTTTGGCGAATTTGATGCGAGGTTCGATAGTTGATCTTAAGAGTTCTGAGACCGCCCCCGCACGTCCACGCCGAGCGTTGTCCAGGAAAATGGTTGTTGGAATATCCTCTGCCCAAGGTCGCCAGCGAAAAACAAGGCATTGGGAGCCGCCGGCGCGATAGCTGCAAGTAAGCGAAGCTCCGGCACCCCCAAGTCCTGCGCTTCGTCAACAACAATATGGCGGAACGGTTTGTGCTCCTGCCTGGAATAGTAAGCCGTCACCTCTGCGAAGATTTGCGCCCACGTGTGAAAGCCGCGTCCGCTGATCGTCTCGCGTGCGGCAGCGAATACGGGCCAAAGCCGCGCCCGTTGCTTTGCACCCATGCGGTTTTTTCGCCCGAGGCGCGGAACGTTGGCATAAGCCTCGGCACTGACGACCTGCCAAGCGTCCACCACGTAGGTCCATTCGGAAAACAGGAAGCGCGCCGTGAACTCGGTTACGCCGTTCTCGTCTGCCGCCTTGGAAAGAGCGTTGCGTACAAGCTCTTCGGGTGGGGTATGCGGCCGACGCCCAAATGCAAGCTGATAGAGTTCCTCGGCGATCACCTCTGAAAGGGGTGACCACAACCCGCGGAATAACGGATGAATCCTCCCCGATCAGGATTTTTAGTTTTTGCTCAAGCATGTTCGCGAGGGGGCGAGAGAAGGTTGTCAGTAACACGCGCGCATCGCGATTGCCTTGCACGAGGCGGGCTGTCCGGTGCAAGGCAACGACCGTCTTTCCCGTGCCGGCGGACCCGGCGACGCGGGCCGGACCGTCAAAGTCGCGCTCAATGATTTCACGCTGAGAGGGATGCAGGAAAACTGCCCATTTCTCCCATGGAAATTCCAAAGCTCGGCGCAACTCTTCGGTATTTTCGATAACGCGAAAGCGACGTAAAGAATCGGGATGCGTGAATGGATCTCTCGCTGGTTTAACGAATGGGGGCTCAACGGATAATGCTTCCGCAGCATGGGTAAGGGGCGGGAGAGACAGCTGAGAGACTACATTGCTCACAGTCGCCAAGTTTCCCGTGGCGGCATATTCGAGCAGCGCCTCGGCGGCTTCTCGTGGAATATGGCTCACCAAATCAAAGAACCGATCCTCTGACGCTGATCGGATGTCGGGGATCCAGTCCTGTGGAACCCCTATAGAAAGTAACTCATTCGGAGAGAGAGTCTCGAAGAGTGGCGGCCCAGCAGGGGGAGCCTCTTCGACAGGGGCTTTGACACTCACTGGCGCCGGGGGAGCAATCTCCACTCGTTCGCGCACTTCCACGATTTGGATAGCGCCAGTCCTGGGATGGGCCTCAATCCGACGTCGCACGGCCCAGTCATATGCTTTGTCGTGATGATCGACGTAGCACAGCAGGAAACTCGATGCGGTTTTGTGAACGACGATCCGCAAATCCCGATTGACACGGATCGACCAGAAGTTCGGGTCCTTTGATTTGTCTATGCGGTGGAATTGCAGACCCCGAGCGGAAGGGTTTAATTGCAAATCGAACGCAGTCGTCTTCGCAGCCTTCTGTTCCTGCGACGGGAGTTTCGCGAGCGCGTCAGTGAAGGTATCGGCGATGCGAAATTCCATTGCGCCTACCGATCATCGGCCTGATTCATCAGCGCCCCTTTTGCTGCGGCTCACGATTTGGACCAAACCGCATGAACTTGTGGAGTTCCTCAACCAAGTCTTAAGTATATTCGAGGTGTTGCGACCTAACTGTTTCGCAAGTTCAAAGAAACCAGGCCCGGGCTGCATGTCGCCAACTTTGTGAACGACAACCACAGTTAACATGCCGCGGCCCGCCGCATCTTCATCTGACGAGATTTCATCGAGCAGATGGAAGAGCCGTGGATCATGGGCGTCAAGCTTAATAGCTTTTATCCGTTTCACGAGGTCGGAATAGGCGATCATGCCACGCACTTTCGCGCGCTCAATCATAATTGCTCGCGCTTCTACCTTCGCGATGTCCCGATCCGAATGGGCAAATCCGTGCTTTAACCCACCTGGCAGCATGGCTACACCGAAAACACCTTCATCACCTCGTCGCCGAAGTGGTTGATGACCTTCACCGCGATGCGGCCCGTCGCGGCCGCGGAAACGGCCGCGACGTGTCGCGATAGAGCGTCGCCCAGGCTTCCTCGTCGATCTCGGCCTTGAACGCGGTCTTGAGGCTTTGTACGGGTCCTGCGCGCCGAGGAAATAGGCGTGGCGGACAAAGAAACTCTCCTCGTCGTAGTCAGTGTCGATGAACCAGGCGGCGATGGCTTCGGTGTCGTTAGAGCGGATTTCGCCGGTATTCGGATCGAACACATCAACGCCGTTGACCTGACACGCGAATGCGTCCGTCCTTGTCGTCCTCGATGTCGATGTCGGGCTCGCCGAACACGACGAAGAGATTGCCCTTGCCCGTGTTCTTCAGCTCGTCGGCCATGTGAAGGTCGGGGTTCATCTTGGCCTTTAGGATCGGCAATGGCCCGAGCTTGGACAGTTCGGAGGCGTGGGCGTCGAAGTTGAACGCGCAGGCAATCAGCACGTCGAAGCGCGCCTCGGTCGCCTCGCGCGCTGCTGCCACGAGATCGACGCGGGAGACGGTGCCGAATTCCGGTCCGATAAAGATCGCGGCGCGCCGCTCGGTTTCGCCTTCCATGAAGCGGCCCTCGGCGCCGACATATTCGCCCGGCCAACCCTGGAGGGACGTGAACTTATGGCGTCCTTTTTGGCGCTCTGCTGTACGCCCGCGGTGCGTAAATGCTCCAAGACGATCTCGGTGAAATCGGTGGGTGGGGTGACAAACTTCGGACGCCGGCGCTTGCCCTTGGCCGCGTCGACGCGTCGTTAAGCACTTCCTCGTCGGCAGGCACGACGCGGTGAGGCGACAGGCTCTCGACCGTGAACGGCCCGGCAACTCGCACGCGCGACCTGTCCTCATAGGGACGGTCGTAGAGAGGCTCGACCTCGGCACTCTCGGCGATGGACTCGTCAATTTTCCCTTGTCGGGCAATCCGCAACTCCCACCAAGCCTTGTGTAGACGTTTGATGTTGTCTGACCACGAGGCAGTGGCTTCGCGGGGGATTTCCCATTCCTCCCAGGACTCCGGGCTGCGGACACTGGATTTACCAAAGGACGTCCGCGACGTGATCGTGCTCGCCGATGGCGACAATTCCGGCGAGGCAGCGGCACGCGATGGTGCGCAGCGCTGGAAGTACGAAGGACGCCGCGTACGCATCGCGCGGCCGCCCAAGGTCTCGATTTCAACGACGTGCTGCTCGGCAGTATGTCGGCACCGATGGGAGGGCGACGCTATGACCCAGCGTGAGGGCGGTGCCGAGCGCGTGCGCAAGACTATCGACGAGTCGCCGGAGTTTTCGCCAGAACCACCGCGTCCGTTGATGCGCGGGCTACCGCCGGCGGACCCCTGCCCGAACTCAAGCGCTCGGCCATGTACTTGCGCCCGCGGCTGACGCCATCCACGATCGCGTGGGGGCGCCTCCCGCCATTTGCGGCCAATCAGTTCTCGGCGCAGCGACCCTCGCGGTTCAGGGGCACGCCGACATTGTGTTACCTACGGGACAGAGGCGCCCCCTCACGAATTACTTTCTGACAATCGCTGCGACCGGTGAGCGCAAGACCGCGGTAGACACAGAAGCGCTGTGGCCGATACGCAAACGCGAAAACAGCTTGAGGGAGAAACACGACGGCGAGCGGAACGAGTATGAAAATTCGCTGCTGGCGTGGGACAAAGCGCGGGACGCCGCCATCAAGAACGCCAAGCCGAAAGGCAGCCGCGCCGCAATAAAAGCAGCGCTGGATGCACTCGGGCCGGCACCAGTCGCTCCCCTGGAGCCCCTGCTAACCTGCCCCGAGCCAACATATGAAGGTTTGTGTAAGCTCTTTTTTGTTGGTCAGCCAAGCCTTGGAATCTTTGCGAGCGAAGGCGGGCAGTTCATCGGCGGCCACGGCATGTCAGACGACGCCAAGCTCCGGACCGCGGCAGGCTTGTCCGCTGCGTGGGACGGTGAACCGTTCAAGCGAGTCCGAGCGGATGGCGCGATTGTGCTACCGGGGCGTCGGCTCGCAATGCACTTGATGGCACAACCCGACGTGGCGAGCACGATGCTAAACGATCGGATGCTCGCAGACCGGGAACGCTCTCGCGCATTTTGGTCACCTCGCCTGACGCCGCGAGCGGCACACGGTTATGGCGTGAACCGTCGACTAACTCAGACGTGGCAATGAAGCGATATGGTGCCCGTATCCTCGACATCCTCGAGCTACCGCTGCCGCTCGCCGCCGGCAGTCAAAACACGCTGACCCCGCGGCCCTACCGCTGTCGGACGCGGCGCGCCGGCTGTGGATCGGTTTCTACACACACATTGAGCAAAAAGTCGCTTCTAGTGGCGGACTTGAGCCAGTTCGCGGCCTGGCCAACAAATTACCAGAGCACGCTGCGCGGCTCGCTGCGGTACTGGGGCTCGTTGCCGATGTAGAGGTAAGCGAGATCGCCGCTGAACACATTTCCGCGGGAATTATCCTCGCCCAACACTACGCCGCCGAAGCACTGCGCCTGTTCGAAGGCAGTCGGATCGACGCTGGTTACTCCTAGCGCAGAAGCTCTTGGGCTGGTTACGCGGCCCCTGGGGCGAGAACGCAATATCGCTGCCGGACATTTATCAGAACGGACCTAATGCCATCCGAGACAAAGCTACGGCGACGAAGCTCGTGAATCTTCTTGAAAATCACGGTTGGCTTATTCGGATCAATGGCGGCGCGCCGGTTGCGGGCCAATATCGCCGTGACGCTTGGCGGATAATCAAGGTTTAGTGCCATGGTCGGTTTTGCGAAATTCGATCCCCAAGCTTTCCTCGAAAGCGAACAGCGAGCGGCTACGAACGCTAGTCTTGCCCGGATCTCGAAGGATGCGCTGAGCCGCGCGACCAACCCCACGACTTTAGCAGCTTTCGCAACTTTAGCAGCCTCGTCCTTGAAAAATGAAAATCAGGATGTTGGTCAAATCTCCGCGAATGACCATCATAACCGGAGAGAAAATCGTAAACCCAAGTCCGTTCCCGCTAAAGTTGCTAAAGTTGCTAAAGTTGAGCCATTCGCCGCCGCAGAACATGACACTTCATGGGGCGAGAGGCAGGAAGAGCGCGCCGCCGTCTCAGAGTATGATGGAGGTGCCCCCCGAGCTTGGTCCGAAGCGTTTGCACGACTTGATCCGATTTGCCCGCCTTGCGACATCCCTCCTAAGCGATGGCTGCGCTTCATCAACGACTGCGGGCTATTCCTTGATGACGGCTGGGCGGCTTGTGCGGAGCGATTAGGATGGACGCCGCTCGACTTGTTCGGCTGCGACCGCGCCAAGCCGCTTGCCGGATCAATCGCGCAGGTCTTCTCTGGTTACTCGATGGTCGAAAACTGCTCGCTCTTGCCCCTGACACCGCGGCTATCGCCATGCCCAGTGGCGACTCTTACATATCGAAGATGCCCGAATGAACCCGGCCGCGTGCTGGCGTGGGAGTTATCACGCGTGGCGGCAAAGAGCCGCTGAGCCCTCACTGGGGCTACGCCATGAGCCGCCCATGATCTTGGTTGGCTGCTGGCCGCGCCGGATGAGTGCAGAACTTTCGGCAATCTATTGTGGCGAACCGAACACCGCTGCCTTTCTAAAACGCGTCGGAAAGGAATATCCTCAACCTCGTGTGAACGACGGACAACGCCGGCTATGGCTTCGCGACTATCTCGACCAAGCAATCCTCCCGTCGGAATTGGCGGCGGCGCGGGACGCCGCCGAGGATATGTGATGTTCGTAAAGCCCCTCCCCCGCTATGTCATCGCAAAGCCACTTGCGAGCGGGCTTACGGGCTTTTACTTCAACATCCCAACCAATTATTGGCTTTTTTGGCTGCACGATTTTAAACGAGCCCCTGGGGACCGATTATGAGATCGCCTGCGGCGATGATGGGAGCGGCGGTCGTGCAGGACCTCTCAACGGGCTTTTCGATGAGTGGAACAAGAAAAGACTTGGTCAGGAAATTCCTACCGCCAGTCTATACCGAAGACGGCACTGTTGAATGGTTATTCCGGGAATACAAATCGAGCAAAGCATATCTTGAAAAGGTCGCGGAGCGATCACGTCCTGATTATGAGCGCACAATGCTAATGGTCGCCGATGTCGTAACCAAGAAAGGGGATCGGATCGGTGACTGGTTTGTCGATGATTTATCACGCCGCGAAGCTGCCGAGTAATATTTTACGGGAGATAACTCAGTTCCAGCCCCGAAAGGCAAGCGACTGCGCCAGGGCGAAAAAGCCATTGCGCTATGCCGAAAGGCATGGAGGGTGGTGCGACGCCTTTATCCCGAGGAGTTCGAAAATAGGGTCCCTAATACCTGGGAGGGTGCGAAACTCGCGAGTGGCGGGGTTAAGAAAAAGAAACCCGCGGCAACGCGCGAGCAAGTCTATGCCTTCCCTCAGGGCTGCATTGAGCGGGGGATCCCGGAGCCGGCTGCAGCCGCAGTAATTTGTTTTGAATGGCTACAGCGACCTGAAAAACGTACTTGTTCGGTTATCTGCGTTGGACTGATTATCGCAGCAAGGAATGGCCGAACGCGATCAAGATTGAGCATCACAAGACTGGAGAATTGGTTTGGCATCCGCTTGAAGAGACAGTCGACGGGGTGACGACACGCTTTTATGAAGATGCAGAGGCCGTACTCGCCCAAACTTCCTTGCCGCGGAGTACCGATGATCCTACGTGAAGTGAAGCCGCCGCGCCATCGAGTTGATCAACAGCCGACCTGCAAATTGTTTTCGTTGAGTGGGTTCCAAAAAAAGGTCCAAGACCTGCGGAAAGAGATCGGATTACCATCCACATTCACTCTTGATGCGTGCTCTCATGGTGGGGATGGATGAACTCGAAAAAGCTGAACTAACAGACGGCCAAGGTCGTGCGCTGTCCGGTCACAAAACAAGGCAGGCATACGCTGGATATGCCAAGCAATCGCTCGAGCGTGCGCTTCCCGCTACTCGCAAAAGACACGCACATCGCCTGGCGAACGCCCAGAGAACAAACGTTCAGAAGCTCAAGGGCGGAATTCGGTTCAGAATGACCCCGAGGGAAACAATTCGGGAACGGCCTGAGATGTTGTCAGAAATCACTTTTAGCTGGCTGGGGCGGGAGGATT
>CAWCQV010000033.1:0-40741 GCA_963797775.1 uncultured Alphaproteobacteria bacterium
GGCTTCTGCTCTACCATTGAGCTACACCCGCGCGCCGCAATCTTGCAGCACGCCGGCAAAATAGCGCATCCCGGCCGACCGGCAAGGGGCGGCAACGGCCGCGGCCGATGGTCTCTTAAATCACTGGGTCAATCGCGCCGCCGCGACCGCCTGTTGGAACAGCGTCTGCATGGCGGCGGTGATATCGCCGTCGGTCGTCACGGTGAAAAACATTCCGGGCGAAGCGCAGCTTTCCAGGTTCGGCCCGATCTGACTCTGGAACGGCGCAATCCAGTTATTGTACCAGGAATTGGTCGGCAGCGGCAGGTATGCGGTATACAGCACCGCGATTTGGATGCCGCGATTTTTCACTGTCGTACACCATGTCGTGTTGAACGGCTGCTGGCAGCGGTTGCCGTCCAGCGTCTGCGAGCAGGACGATGAGACTTCATCGTCGACGCCGTCGCTGACGATGAAGAGCACTTCTTGCGGCGTACTCGCTGGGGTGCCCGTGCCCGGCAGCGGCATCAGCGTGTTGATTGCCGACATGGCGCTTTCGAAGTTGGTGTCGGTGTCGTTGTTCTGGTTCGTTTTAGTCAGCCAGTTGTTGGAATAGACCTCCTCCACGTTGATATTGGCCGCCGCGGTCTTTGCGTTCGTCAAGTTCGACGTTAAGAGCTGAATCGTATTGAGACCGGAACTGTTGAACGTGTAGATCGCCATCTCATATTGCGAATTGTTGGCGCCTTCCATCGATGCCGCCGAGCTCATCAGCGACTGCGTCGCGCTCGCCAGATTCTGCATTCGCGTCACCACACCCAGTTTTTGCGCGAGGGTATAGTTGTCTTCGCCGCCGGGATTGCCGAGATTGTCGGCGGCCGGATCGGACTCATGACAGGCGAAGGCGCAGCCGCCTTGCGCCGAGGTGGCCGCCACCATCGTTGCAATGCCGGCGCTCGTTGCCGCGATATTCATCGACGGCGAATTGTCCAGCAACAGATAGAAGTTGATATTGGTGGTCAGGCCGGCTTGGGAGGTCGACGAACCGGTAATCGTCGTCGACGGATAGCCGAAAATCCCCATGAACATGTTGGTCTTCGTCGCCGAGTAGCTGACGACGGCGGTGCGGCCTGTCGTCGAATCCGTCACCGTAGCGGTCACGTTATTGACCGTGACATTAGGAATGTTAACCGCTTCCGCATTGAAGGTGGTTTGCGCAGTAGTCTGCGCCGCAACCGGGGTCCCGGTGATCGCCTGATGATCCACCGCGGCAAGCGCCGCGGTGTCGGCCACCGCATCGAGCTTCGCCTTCGCCATATTCGCAGTGCCGTAATCGACGCCGGCGCCGACTGCGAAGATCAGCGGTACCGCGGTCAAGCCCATCATGATGGCCATCGAGCCGCGCTCTTCGCGGCACAAGCGGCGCATTTGGTTCATTGCGCAGCGAAAAAAGCGAGTGACGTTTGTCATCCGACGAAACCCCGAGCTGTTACGGGAACGCCTTCCTAAATCGGTTGTCGAAACCGTCGACGGGAAACGCAACCCGGTGCGCCCTTCTCACGGCTGTTTTGCCGTCAGATTCCTAAAGATGGCGTGAAACCACTCAGCGACGAATCGTTTCTTGGCAGCGCCGCTTTTTTTGAAAGCGCGGTTCAAATGCCCGGTTGTTTGCTAACGACCTGCTAAGCATCGACGATATTCAGCAAACGCATTTAGAGCTCGCCGCAGCCGGCCATGGCTTTGATCCGGTCGGCAGTGCGGCAGGCGATCGCCTGAATGGTCAACGAAGGGTTGACGCCGCCAAGCTCGGAAATACCGAGTTGTCGCAGTTTCACAAATTAGGGATATCTGTTTTGGGTGCTGTTTTCTGAATGGCCGGCTCGAACGAAAGTTGCCGCTTCGGGAAACGCCAGGGAAAATGCCGCGGTCAGCCCGCCATCGCGGTTGGGCGCGTAGACATCCGGCTGCCGATCCTGCCGATCATCGATGCGGAGTACTCATCGCATAATCGCGCCAGAACGCCGGCAACTTCGATCTTGGCCTGGTCGCCGAGTTCAATAAGCGGCAACCGTACTCGCGACGACATCAGACCGAAGCAGCTCAATGCATATTTGAGGGGTACTGGATTTGGCTCGCGAAACAGCACCGCCGTCAGCGGCGCGAGCGCAAGGGCGAGCCGTCGCGCCCGCGTACAGTCTCCCTGACGCAATGCCAGGAACGCAGCCCGGCAAAGCGCCGGCGCGACATTGGACGTGACCGAAATGCAGCCGTCGCCGCCCTGCGCGACAAAGCCCAGGGCGGTGAAGTCGTCGCCGGAAAGCAGCCTGAAATCCGTTCCGACAAGCGGCCGCAAGCGTGCCGGCCGCGCGACATCGCCAGTGGCGTCTTTGAGACCAATAATCTGCGGCACTTCGGCCAATCGTGCGACCGTTTCATCGGCGAGCCCGGATGCGGTTCGCGACGGCACGTCATAGAGGATGATCGGTAAAGCAGTGCAAGCGGCGATTTCACAAAAATGGCCATAGAGCCCCGCTTGGGTCGGTTTGTTGTAGTAGGGCACCACCGATAAAATCGCGTCCGCGCCATTCGCCTCTGCGACTTTGGTCAACTCGATCGCGTGCTTGGTCGCGTTTGAGCCGGCTCCGGCGATGACCGGCACGCGACCGCACGCACCAGTGCCGAATGGGGGGATTTTCAGGCGACCCGGAGCTGGCGTTGGGTATCGGCGTTGAGCTGCCGTTGCGGCGCTGCGCCCTGTGCTTTGGTCATATCCAGTTCGAAAGTTCCATTGACTGCGACGAAGGCTTGCGGACGATCTCCGTTTTCAAATCGTACGTATCGAAGAGCTTCAGCGCGGCTCAAGAACAGGCCCCCGCGCGTTCCGTTTTGGTCTCGCGCCACCCAGTTGCCCCGACTGTCTTGACCAATCATGAAGATAGGAGGTCGCAAGCGCGAGGGAGGTTCAGCTTGGATTTTCATCGGATTTCTCCTTTGAAGTTGGGCGACGATCGTCCGATCGCGAAAGCGCGATGCGATACCGATTATGGGATCGGCAGATCGTCGTCGTTTTTCGATGACAGCGTATACTGGCCCTGAAACAGATCGCGCTCGATCGCCGCCCGGTTTCGCCGCTCGCCGGCAAGGGCGCGGGACAGCTGCGCGACCAGCTTGCGCCATTCGTCCACCGCCATTGCCACAAAGGCTGCGAGAGTCGGCATCCGCCGCCTGGCCATGTCGACGGCCTTACTAAGCAACTCGACAAAGCGGCTACCCTCGTTCCCGACATCGAGTTCAAGCACTTCATTGACGAACATCATGGCGCAACCGGCCGGTGCACTCCTAATCCGGGCGAAACGCGTGGCGGAGCGCCGCAACAGAAATATGCCGCCGCAACGGCCATCGGCGTCGCGCGCCACCCAGAAGCCGCGACCGTTCTGGGCGATGTAGAACAAGGGGATGGTTTCATTGAGAATGGTGAGATCCGGCCGCTTGGGAAGCTCGACTACACCGCCGATGCCACCGGAGGGTTTTCGGTACGAATTGAAATTCTGCCCGGAGTTGGTAATGGCGAGCCTAATTCCTTCCGCCGCAGTGGAACTGGTAAGACCAAAATTTCTGTTCAGGCCGCTCATTGTCGTTCTTCGTTATCTGGCTTCGATTCGAATTCGGTTACCTGCCTTGGATCCGCGCCTCGGGCGCTACGGTGACCGAGGCCAATTTCGCGTCACGCTTCTGCTGCGGCTTATTGAACATCAGCTGCCGGCAGCGCCTGATGTCGTCGTCGACCCGGCGCAATTCCTGCTCGGAGACGGCGTGCTTGGTCGGATAAGCGACCAGCGCATCGAGCCGCTCGGCGAGACCGCGCCAGAAGCGTCGCCGCTTCGCGCCGCGCGGCGCCGGCTTCGGGCCCAAGTCGACGGGAATGACACTCATCGGATCTCTCCTTGTTGTCGTTTTTGGCTGACCCGAATCTTGCGCTTGAGGCCATATGAATTCGAGATGGCGCGACCCGCCTTCTCATAAGGGCGGCATAGGAGCGTTAACGGCCAGGTAACTGCGGGCGGTCAGACGAAATTTTCGCAACACAGGAGTCCCACCGGCGCCGGTTCGACGGCGGGCACCGCCGCAACGGGGTTCGGCATGGCTGCGGCCTTCCGGCGCGCTCGGAGAAACGCCAGCAAAATGGCCAGCGGCATGACTTCGTGACTGGCATCCGCCGTATCGTCGAGCGCGGCCGGCAGATTGGGTTGCCGGGAGAGCGAGCAAAACCATTCGCCCTCTTCCCAGATCAGGCGTCGCAGCTTCCAGCTCGGCAATTCCAGTTCGATCAAAGCCAGCGCTGCGTCGGTCCACGCCCTCGATTCAACCAATCCGCCTATCCCGGCGGCCCTTCGCGATTTGCCGAAAACGGGAATGCGGATGCAGGCGCCGGCGATGATCTTCGCAAACAGCTCAGCCGTGGGCTTTGGCGCGAAGCGAACCGCTTCGTCCAAACGCTCGAGCAAAACCGCATGGTCGGAGCCAAATGCCATCTTACGAGCCACAAGCCGATCTTTCGCCTTCGTGCGATAAGATGGAGTCAAAGTCCGTAAAGAAGCCAGACGACGCGGCCATGAACGGTATAAACCCGCCATAAAAAGCCGACAGCGTTCTCATAAGCGTTGGCCAAGCCGCGATTTGGCGGCTACCGCGGCGGCAAGCCTTCATCCTATTGTCGCGGCTGGCAAATTCCCCGGCCCGGTGGCTATCCCCCATCGAGATCAGAGTGCTAATTTCGCCGCATGGGCTACCAGCCGATTCCGGTGAGGGAAGCATGAACAGCGCGAGTTTGGATGCGACCACAATACTCGATCGCGCGGTCGCGATCGCGTCGCAAAATCTGCGGATCGAAAAGCTGTTTATCCAGCTCGGTCTCGACCCCACCGACATTACCTTCCATGCGGTATTCGACCGCCTCTTGGATGTTGGGCTGGCGCATATCAATTTCGCCAACATGATGGCGCTGATGGGCGCAATATTCTTCGTCGCCACGCTCATGGTGCGCACCATCGTGCCGCTGCGTATTATCGGCATCATCAGCAACTTGTTTTTCATCTGCTACGGCCTTTTGGCCGGAGCCGTTCCGACCTTCTTGCTGTATCTGCTGTCGTTGCCGATCAACGTCTTGCGGCTGCGCCAGATGCTGAACCTGGTCAAAAAGGCTCGTGTCTCCGCACAGGGCGACCTGTCGATGGACTGGCTCCGGCCGTTCATGATTCCGCGCAAGTACCGCAAGGGCGAGGTGCTGTTTCACAAAGGCGATGTCGCCAAGGAAATGTTCCTCACCGTCACCGGAAAATTTTTGGTGACCGAAATCGGCATCGAGCTTCCGCCCGGGCGGATGATGGGCGAACTCGGATTTGTCGATCCGAAAAACCGTCGAACCCAAACCGTCGAATGCACGGAAAACGGCGACGTTCTGACCATCACCTACGAAAAGCTGCTCGAACTTTATTTTCAGAATCCGGAATTCGGCTATTATTTCCTGCGGCTGACCACCGAACGCCTGATGCAGAATATTTCGCGCCTTGAAGGAATCGTCGAGACGAATAAGCAGGATATTTCGCGGCTTGAAGGGATCGTTGCGACGAATAAGTTGATTCATAATTAAAGCTTGGTTTGTAAGTGCCCTTTGCCGGCTGGAAGTCCATCTGGCGCTTATTTCGCCTTTATGCCGGCTACGAACATTCCGACTGGAATTCTTATGCTCCGTTCTTCACATCTGTCTCAGAACTCAGCCTGCATGGATGCGAGCTGATGCAAACGAGAGGGCTGTTGCGATGAGACAGGCTTTGAAGGTTCAAATTGAAAGTGGCGAAAAGCGCTCCGAGCTTTCGGCCTTGTTGACGGTCCTTGCGCTCTTAGGAGCCGCGACCATCGCTAAGGTCGGCGCGGCGACACAGTTCTTTCACCTCATCCATTCGCATGCGATGGGCTTCCTATAAGTGTTGTACAACGAGCACTTGGGATCGAGGCCAACGTATTCTGGCCCTGCCGTCACCCTGCCTCGCGCAGGCCGACCGCGTTTCTTGAGCAGCGCTTTCAGCAACATCTCAGCTCTTGGCCACGATAGTAGTCTCGATCGCTGCGACGCGCTGCTGTAATTTTACCAGCTCGTCTTTCTGCAAATGCCCAGCACATCCGGCAGCCACCCGCTGCGCGCGCTCGACAAGTCTCATACGAAAATCGGCATGCTCGGTGGCGACTGCGATATCGTGGAAGGCGCGCACTAGTCGCAAGCTTACCGCGATATCGGCAGCGGCATAGTGTCTGATCTGTTCGAACGCCGTATCGAGCAGGCCATCGAAGCTCATCCACGGCACGAAGAGCCGGAGTACATGCGGCGGCGCGTAATAGTGAGACGGCGGCGGCATGCGGCTAATCCAGAGGATCATGATTCGGCTGAGTTGGTCCACGCAACTGATCGCGGTACTGGGATCGTTGACCGCCGGAGACATTGCACGTAGCGCTATGTCGACGATCTGGATGATGCCAAACTCAACATCCTGCTGCATGGTGCGCGTCGGACCGATATCGAAGGCCGCGATGAGATGGAGCGCGCGGTCGGCCGGCACGCGCTCCGGTTTCGACACGCGCGCAAGCGGAACGCCGGCCGGCACGAACTGGCCGACACGGCGCTCTAAATGCACGGAAATGCGGTAGGCCTGTGCCAGGGCAATAAGGTGTTTGATATCGACATAGCGGATGTAGCCAGAGCGCCGATTGAGAAGGGGTCTGTCTTGTGGCGGAGACGCCTCACTCCGATCCGATGACGGGAACGGACCCCGCGGATAGGGCATGAGTTCTTCAATGACCAACTCAGTTTCGCGCGCAATTCGATCCACGATGTGATTGACGCTGATTGATTGGGAAATGTGGTTGATAAAGTAAATCAGCCACCCCACACACACCAGCGCGAGCAGCATCGCCCCCGTCACGGTCGCGACGGGCACAAACGGGCGCGGCAATGCACGTGCGGCAGGCAGTGCCGCCATGCAGTAGGAGAAAGTTCCGAGAAACAAACCAAGTGTCCACTGCGTGGTGCGGTCCCTGACGAAGCTGATCAGAATGCGGGGCGAGAATTGCGTCGATGCGAGCGTGAGCGTCATGAGCAGGATCGCGAACACAATCGACACGACCGTCATTATCGAGGTCGCGATGCTGCTGAGGATCACTTGCGCCACGCCAGGATCCTGATGCGAAGGAAAAAGGATGTTCGGGATCCAGGCGCTGATTTGGGGCGTCGCTTCTTCCAGAGACGAGAGAACGGCGCCCGCAGTTCCCAGGATCAATGCGATGACCAATGGCCGAATGAGGAAACCCCCGCGAAGCGCGTACATCGCGGAACGGACTAGGACAGGCAGGCGCTCAAGCATTCCGAATGCCCTGTTCGGCTCAAAGGCGATTTAGGGTCTCATCCGACTGGACGAAATTCAACTAAAAGCCGTCGAATTTGCTCAGACAGGCTAGCACTACTTTGGCAGATTTTTAGCGGCACGGGATTCCCAAATCAGTTTTTCAGTGATTCATAGACGGTCGGCTTTTGGAGGGGCCGACCATGGTGGGCACGACGTCGAATTGGGAAGACGAGCTTGGACGCTGGCTTAAGCCGTTCCTGGATCGCTTGGATCACAAAGCGCGGCGACGGATGTGTCCGCTTTACGTGACGGGGCTGATCGGGCCCGGTGAACGCAAGAGCATCCAACCAATGGCAGAGCGGCTTGCGCCGGGCGACTATGATCAGCTGCATCATTTTGTTGCTGCTGGCGTCTGGAATGCGGCACCATTGGAGACAGAACTGCTCATTCAAGCCGACCAGCTGGTCGGCGGCAGCGATGCGGTATTGGTGATCGACGACACCGCGGTGCCGAAGAAGGGTAAGCACTCGGTCGGTGTCGCTGCGCAATATGCTTCAGCGCTGGGCAAGACTGCCAATTGCCAGACGCTGGTGTCCCTGACGCTCGCACGAGGCGAAGTGCCGGTGATGTTGGCCTTGCGCCTTTTTCTTCCCGACAGTTGGACGGGCGACCGGGTGCGGTTAAAGCGAGCGCGCGTTCCGGTCGAATGCCGGACTGCGCGGACGAAGCCAGAGATCGCCCTGGCTGAGATCGATCGCGTGATGGCGGCCGGCGTGCACTTCGGCTGTGTGCTGGCGGATGCCGGTTATGGGCTGAGCGCGCCTTTCCGCCAAGAACTTACGGCCCGCAATCTTGCCTGGGCGGTCGGCATCCCTCGTCACCTCAAGGTGTACCCTGTCGGCGTGCAGCTGATCTGGCCCGTTGCCAAACGGGGCCGCCCGCGACGGCGGTATGTGCCAGATATTCTATCCGCACTGGCCGAAGACATGCTGGCCGCTGCCAAGTGGCAAACTGTGAGTTGGCGAACCGGGACGAAAGGCAAGCTCAAAGCCCGCTTTGCCGCCGTCCGCGTACGCACAGCCGACGGACCACCGCAGCGGATCAGGGACAAGGGCCAGCAACATCTGCCGGGCGACGAAGCCTGGCTTATCGGCGAACACCGCGCCTCTGGCGAGAAGAAATACTACCTCGCAAATCTGCCTGCCGCGACCGATCTGCGCACCTTGGCCGCCACCATCAAGGGGCGATGGATTTGTGAACAGGCCCATCAGCAGCTGAAAGAGGAACTCGGCCTCGACCACTTCGAGGGACGATCCTGGCAGGGCCTTCACCGTCATGCCCTCATGACGATGCTCGCATTCGCCTTCCTCCAGCATCGTCGCCTCAAAAAAGTGAGGCGGGAAAAAAAGAATCAACGGCCCGCCGCCTCAACCAAGCTTGCCAGCCGTGCGCCACGCTATCCTCGAACTCATCGCTCGACTACAGCCGCAGCGATGCCCGCATTGCAGAAAATGGATTTGCAACGAGCGGCGACGTGAGTAAATCTGCCAAAGTAGTGCTAGTCCCGGCGTTGGCGCGTGCGCAGCCGCCTTCCTTGCTGGCGAGAGTCCACAACATGAATTCACCCATCATTCTCAGCGTTGGGCTTATCTTCCTACCGCTGAAAGGATCTTTATGGGATTCCTATAACTCTTCCGTCGCTCACGTCTCGAATTCATATGCCATTGGTGACACCTAATCGCGCGTGAATGGCGGGGTCTGTTTGCGCAAACTTGATTCAGATCAGGACAGCGCGCCGCCAATAGGGCATCTGATGCCGACCGGAGAATTTTTATTCGGAGAGTTCTGATGATGGACGCCGTTATGATGGCAATCGTTTTCGTCTTTTTCGCGCTGTCGATCGCCTACTGCTACGCCTGCGACCGGCTCTAAGGAGAACCGCCATGATCTTCGATTATTCGCTGGCCGGCCTCGTGACCGCGGGGCTGCTCGTCTATCTGATCTACGCGCTGCTCAAGCCAGAACTGTTCTGAAGGGATAACGACCATGACCGTCATCGGCTGGGTCCAGATTCTGCTCTATTGCGCGATCATCATCGCGATTGTGCCGGTTCTCGGCGCCTATATGACGCGAGTGTTCAACGGCGAGCGCACGTGGCTGACGCCGATCCTGCGGCCGGTCGAAATTGCGATCTACAAGATCGCCGGCGTCGACGAGCGCCAGGAGCAGCACGCACTGACTTACACGGTCGGCATGCTGCTGTTTCACGTCGGCGGCTTGCTCATCATTTACGCCCTGATGCGACTACAGGCATTCCTGCCGTTCAATCCGGCCGAGCAATCCGCGGTGTCCGAGGATCTGTCGTTCAACACGGCGGTCAGCTTCATCACCAATACCAACTGGCAGAACTACGGCGGCGAAAGCACGCTGTCCTATCTCGTGCAGATGCTCGGCTTGACCCATCAGAACTTTCTCTCGGCGGCAACCGGCATCGTGCTGGCGGTCGCGCTGATCCGCGGCTTCGCGCGGCATTCGGTCCGCACCGTCGGCAGTTTCTGGGTCGATATCACCCGCTGCACGCTGTACATCCTGATTCCGATCTGCGTCCCTTACGCGCTGTTTCTGGTCTGGCAGGGCATGCCGCAGACGCTCGGCGCCTACGTCGATGCAACGACGCTGGAAGGCGCCAAACAGACTATTGCAGTCGGGCCAGTGGCCTCGCAAATCGCCATCAAGATGCTCGGCACCAATGGCGGCGGCTTCTTCAACGCCAATGCCTCGCATCCCTTCGAAAATCCGACCGCCTTGTCGAATTACGTGCAGATCATCTCGATTTTCACGCTCGGTGCGGCACTGACCAACGTGTTCGGCCGCATGGTCGGCAATCAGCGTCAGGGCTGGGCGGTGCTCGCCGTTATGGGCGTGCTGTTCATCACCGGCGTCTTCTTCTGCTACTGGGCCGAAGCTCACGGCAACGACGCGCTCAATGCGCTCGGGCTGACCGGCGGCAACATGGAAGGCAAGGAGGTCCGCTTCGGCATCGTCGCCTCGGCTCTGTTCGCCGTGATTACCACCGCCGCGTCGTGCGGCGCGGTCAACGCCATGCATGACAGCTTCACCGCGCTCGGCGGCATGATCCCGCTGATCAACATCCAGCTCGGCGAGGTCATCGTCGGCGGTGTCGGCGCGGGCATGTATGGCATGCTTCTCTTCGTCATTATCTCGATCTTCGTCGCCGGCCTGATGGTCGGCCGCACGCCCGAATATGTCGGCAAGAAGATCGAGGCCAAGGAAGTCAAGATGGCGATGCTCGCCATCCTGGTCCTGCCGCTGATGTATCTCGGCTGGACCGCGGTTGCCATGCTGGTGCCGTCGGCCGTTGCCTCGATGAACAATCCCGGCCCGCACGGCTTCACCGAGGTCCTCTATGCCTATACCTCGCAGGACGGCAACAATGGTTCCGCCTTCGCCGGGCTGAACGGCAATACGCTGTTCTACAATCTGTCCGGCGCAGTCGCGATGTTCGTCGGTCGCTTCTGGATGATCATTCCGACCATGGCCATTGCCGGTTCGCTTGCAGCCAAGAAATTGGTGCCGGCTTCCGCAGGCACGTTCCCGACCACCGGCGGATTGTTTGTCGGCCTTGTCGTCGGCGTCATCGTGATTGTCGGCGGCCTCACCTTCTTTCCGGCGCTGGCGCTCGGCCCGATCGTCGAGCAGCTCGCAATCAACGCCGGCACTCTTTTCGCATCCAATTAAGGCTTGGAGTGACTTCGATGGAAACCTCACACCTGCGCAAGAGCATGCCCGTCTCGGCGCTGTTCGATCCGAAGATCGTGGTGCCGGCCATCGGCTCCGCCTTCGTCAAGCTCAATCCGCGCACGCTCATGAAGAATCCCGTCATGTTTGTGCTCGAAATCGTGACTGCGCTGACCACCGTCATCCTGATCCGCGATCTCGCAACCGGCGGCGGCCATATCGCCTTCGAGTTTCAGATCATTCTGTGGCTGTGGTTTACCGTGCTGTTTGCCAACTTCGCCGAAGCCGTGGCCGAGGGCCGCGGCAAGGCGCAGGCCGACACGCTGCGCCGTCAGCGCACCGAGACTCAAGCCAAGCTCCTGACCGGCGCGAGCAATTCGCAGAATTATCGGCTGGTGCCAAGCACCGGCCTCAAGGTCGGCGACATCGTTCTCGTCGAAGCCGGCGACATGATTCCGTCCGACGGCGAGGTGATCGTGGGCATGGCCTCGGTCAACGAGGCAGCGATCACCGGCGAATCCGCGCCGGTCATCCGCGAGTCGGGCGGCGACCGCTCCGCGGTTACCGGCGGCACGCAGGTTCTTTCCGACTGGATTCGCGTGCGCATTACCGCAGCGCCTGGTTCGACATTTCTCGATCGCATGATCCGGCTGGTCGAGGGCGCCGAACGGCAGAAAACGCCGAACGAGATCGCGCTGAATATTCTTCTGATCGGGCTCACCATCATCTTCGTGTTCGCGACCGCGACGATCCCGAGCTACGTTTATTATGCCGGCAGCACGATCTCGGTCGTCATCCTGGTGGCGCTGTTCGTGACGCTCATTCCGACCACGATCGGCGCGCTGCTTTCCGCCATCGGCATTGCCGGCATGGACCGCCTGGTGCGCTTCAATGTGCTGGCAATGTCGGGCCGTGCGGTCGAAGCGGCCGGCGACGTCGATACGCTACTCCTCGACAAGACCGGCACCATCACGCTCGGCAATCGCCAGGCGACCGAGTTCAAGCCGCTGCGCGGCGTGACGGAACGGGAATTGGGGGACGCCGCTCAGCTCGCGTCGCTCGCCGACGAGACACCCGAGGGCCGCTCTATCGTCGTGCTGGCCAAAGAGAAATACGGCATTCGTGGCCGCGAGCTTGCGGAGCTGAAAGCCAATTTCATTCCGTTTAGCGCGCAGACCCGCATGAGCGGCGTCGAGGTCGGTTCGTCCTGGGTCCGTAAGGGTGCGGTCGACGCTATCCTGAATTTCCTCAACGGTCCCTCGACCGTCACCTCCGGCAGCGCCGCGCAAGCGCTCCGCCCGAGCGTGAGCAGCGACACCGTTCGCGAAGTCAACGCGATTGCCGATGCCATCGCCAAATCCGGCGGCACACCGCTCGCGGTCGCCAAAGACGGCCGGTTACTCGGGGTCATTCACCTCAAGGATATCGTCAAGGGCGGCATCCGCGAGCGCTTCGCGGAGCTGCGCCGCATGGGCATCCGCACCGTCATGATCACCGGCGACAACCCGATGACGGCGGCGGCGATCGCAGCCGAATCTGGCGTCGACGACTTCCTGGCGCAGGCCACACCGGAGGACAAACTGCGGCTCATTCGCGACGAGCAGGGCAAAGGCAAGCTTGTCGCCATGTGCGGCGACGGCACCAACGATGCGCCGGCATTAGCCCAAGCCGACGTCGGCGTCGCCATGAACACCGGCACGCAGGCGGCGCGTGAGGCCGGCAACATGGTCGATCTCGATTCCAACCCGACCAAGCTCATCGAGATCGTCGAGATCGGCAAGCAGCTCTTGATGACCCGCGGCGCGTTGACCACCTTCTCGATCGCCAACGACGTGGCGAAGTACTTCGCCATCATCCCGGCGATGTTCGTCGCCTTCTATCCGCAACTGCAGGCGTTGAACATCATGAAGCTGGCGACGCCACAGAGCGCGATCCTCTCCGCGATTATTTTCAACGCGCTGATCATCATTGCGCTCATTCCGCTGTCACTGAAAGGCGTGCGTTATCGGCCGATCGGCGCCGCCGCGCTGCTGGTACGCAATCTTTGGATCTACGGCGTCGGCGGCGTGATCATCCCGTTCATCGGCATTAAGGCCATCGACGTCCTCGTCAATGGCTTGCATCTGGTTTGAGGAGAACCGTCATGTTGCGCGAAATCCGTCCGGCGATCGTTGTTCTGGTCGCTCTCACGCTCATCACCGGCTTGGCCTATCCGCTGGCGATGACCGGAATCGCCCAAGTCATTTTCCCCTATCAGGCGCAAGGCAGCATGATCGAGCGCAACGGCACGGTTGTGGGCTCGGAACTGATCGGCCAGGAGTTCGATAGCGACAAATATTTTCACGGCCGCCCGTCGGCGACCACCGCGCCGGATCCCAAAGATCCCACCAAGACAATCGCCGCGCCGTATAACGCCGACAATTCCGGCGGGTCGAATCTCGGGCCCTCCAACAAGGCGCTGATCGACCGCGTGAAAGGCGACATGGACAAATTGAAGAAGGAGAACCCGTCGATGCCGGTGCCGGCCGACCTGGTCACGACTTCGGCCAGCGGCCTCGATCCGGACATTTCGCCGGAAGCCGCCCTTTTCCAGGTGCCCAGTATTGCCAAGGCGCGCAATCTGCCGGAAGATCGAGTCCGCAAGCTGGTCGACGACAACACCGAAGGCCGCTTGTTTGGCCTTTTGGGCGAGCCGCGTGTGAATGTCCTGCTGCTCAATCTCGCGCTCGATCGGTTGACCACTGGATGAGCGGCGAACGCCTATAGCTTGAGATCCATCGGCGATGGCGGAGCAGAGGCGCGATTCCGAAAATAGGCCATCTCCGGAAGCGCTTCTTGAAGCGGCGCGCCGCGAAGAAGGACGCGTTGGTAAACTTCGAATCTTCGTAGGCGCCGCGCCCGGCGTCGGCAAGACCTACGAAATGTTGCAGCAAGCCCATGCTCGCAAGAAAGACGGCTACGATGTGGTCGTCGGCATCGTCGAGGCCCACGGCCGCCGCGAGACCGAAGCGCTATTGGATGGCCTTGAGCAGATTCCGCGTAAGCGCATCGACTATAAGGGTCAGTCGCTTTCGGAAATGGACCTCGACGCCATCATTGCGCGGCGGCCGCAGATCGTGCTGGTCGACGAACTTGCGCACACCAACGTCGAGGGCAGCCGTCACCCGAAACGATATCTCGACGTCGAAGAGCTCATGAGCTGCGGCATCGACGTCTACACGACGGTCAATATCCAGCATATCGAAAGCCTCAATGACGTGGTGGCGCAGATCACGCATGTGCGCGTGCGCGAGACCGTGCCGGACGCCGTGTTCGACCGTGCCGACGCCGTCGAACTCGTCGATCTGACGCCAGACGACCTGATCCAGCGCCTCAAAGAGGGCAAGGTTTACGTTCCGAAACAGGCCGAGCGCGCGTTGGAGCATTTCTTCTCGCCCGCCAACCTGACCGCCTTGCGCGAACTCGCCTTACGCCGCACCGCCGAGCGGGTGGACGAGCAATTGCTCTCGGAAATGCAGGCGCATGCGATTCAGGGCCCATGGCCCGCGGGCGAGCGCATTCTGGTCTGCATCAGTGAGGATGTACGCGCCGCGGGCCTCGTGCGCTACGCCAAGCGGCTCGCCGACCGTCTGCACGGCCCTTGGGTCGCGCTTTACGTCGAGGGCCGGCGCAGCCTGCAGCTCTCCGAAGTGGAGCGCGACCGCACCGCCGATACCCTGCGGCTGGCCGAGGCGCTTGGCGGCGAGGCGGTGACGCTGCCATCCGCCGACCGCAGCATTGCCGAGGACGTGATCGGCTATGCGCTCGCCAACAATGTGACGCAGATCATCATCGGCAAGTCGGCGCGCACGCGCTGGTTCGAGATTCTGCATGGCTCGGTGGTGCACGATCTGGTGCGCCGGTCCGGCAATATCAGCGTGCACGTGATCGCCGGCGACACCGTCGCTGGCCAGCCCATCCCAAAGAAATCGACTCGCTCCGCCGAGCACGACAAAGCCTTCGACGCGTTCCCGTATGGCGCCGCACTGATCGCGGTTGCCGTGGCGCTCGGTCTCGCCGAATTGATCGTGGTATGGATTGGCCCCACCAACAGCGATCTGGTCTTTCTCACCGCCATTGTGGCAGTCGCCGTCCGCTTCGGGCTGTGGCCGTCGCTGTTTGCCGGCGTCGCATCCGCGCTCGCCTATAACTTCTTTTTTCTGCCGCCGATCTACACGTTCACGATCGCCGATCCGCACAATGTCACGGCGTTCGGTTTTTTCACGCTCGTCGCCATCATCGTGTCCAGCGTCGCCGCGCGCGGCCGCACGCAGACAGTGGCAACGATGGAGCGTGCGCGGACCACCGAATCGCTTTACGCCTTCAGCCGCAAGCTCGCGGGCGCCGGAACGCTTGACGACGTCTTGTGGGCGACGGCCTATCAAACCGCCCTGATGTTGAAAGTTCGGGTCGTGCTGCTGTTGCCCGAACGCGGCTCGATCGCGGTGAAGGCGGGTTATCCGCCCGAGGATATTCTCGACGACGCCGACATCGCCGCAGCGAAATGGGCCTGGGAGAACAATCGCGTCGCCGGCCGCGGCTCGGACACCTTGCCGGGCGCCAAGCGGCTGTTTTTGCCGATGCATACCGGGCGCGGCGCCATCGGCGTGATGGGGATCGACAGCGATAAGCCCGGTCCGCTGCTCACGCCGGATCAACGACGCTTGCTCGATGCGCTGCGCGACCAAGGCGCGCTCGCCATTGAGCGCGTGCGGCTGGTCGAGGAAATGGATCGCGTCGAGCGCGTCGCCGAAACCGAGCGCTTGCGCTCGGCGCTGCTGACCTCGATCTCCCACGATCTCAAGACGCCGCTCGCCGCAGTACTCGGATCGGCGGGCACGCTGCGCGATCTTGCGGATAAGCTCTCGACCAGCGAGAAGGCCGAGCTCCTCGCCACCATCATCGACGAATCGGAGCGGCTCAACCGTTTCATCGCCAATTTGCTGGATATGACCAAGCTCGAAGCCGGCGCTATCACGCCGAACGTCGCGCTGCACGATCTCGGTGAAATCGTCGGTAGCGCGCTACGCCGCGCCAGCCGCATTCTGTCGCGGCATGAGGTCGAGCTGGAGCTGGCGCCGGATTTGCCGATGCTCGAACTCGACGCCGTGCTGTTCGAGCAGGTGCTGTTCAATCTCCTCGATAATGCCGCCAAATACGCCCCGCCGAAGACGACAATCCGTATTCAGAGTTGGTGCAACGGCGACGCCGTGTGCCTGCGCGTGCTCGATGAAGGCGGCGGCATACCAGCGGCCGACCTCGAGCACATCTTCGACAAGTTCTACCGTGCGCAGAAGACGGATCAGGTCCGCGCCGGCACCGGGCTCGGCCTTGCGATCTCGCGCGGCTTCGTCGAGGCCATGCATGGCACTATCGTCGCGGCAAATCGCTCCGACCGCAGCGGCGCGATGTTTACGATCAACCTGCCGATCCCGCGCGAGCGGCAACGCCTGGACGTCGCCGCATGACCGCGACTCCGCTCCGTGTGTTGGTGGTCGACGACGAACCGCCCATACGCAAGCTCCTGCGCATGGGGCTGACAGCGCAAGGCTATCAAATCGTCGAGGCGGGCAATGCCAAAACGGCGCTTGAGCTTCTCGGCCAGTCTCCGGATTTGATCATTCTCGACCTTGGCTTGCCCGATATGCAGGGCCACGAGCTGTTGCGTACGATCCGCGCCCGCAACGAGAATGTTCCGATCGTCGTCCTCTCCAGCCGCGGCGATGAGGCCGGCAAAGTTCAAGCGCTCGATTTCGGCGCCGACGACTATGTAACCAAGCCGTTTGGGATGGACGAACTGTTGGCCCGCATGCGCGCGGCGCTACGCCACCAATTGCAGACGCAGGGCGAGCGTCCGATCTTCCGGGTCGGCGACCTCTCCGTCGACCTCGTCCGCCGTATCGTCAAAGTCGGCGACAAGGAGGTTAAACTCTCGCCGAAGGAATACGAGCTGCTGCGCGTGCTGGTCCAGCATGCGGGCAAGGTGCTGACCCATAAATTCCTGCTCGGCGAGTTGTGGGACGACCTGACCGACGCACAATATCTACGGGTCTATGTACGGCAGCTCCGGCAAAAGATCGAAGCCGATCCCGAACGGCCGCAATACGTTCTCACCGAAACTGGTATAGGTTACCGGCTGCGCGCGCCCGATTGATTCGTCGGCATCGCGGTTCACTGCTGCCTCCCCTGCCTTGAACGCTCCACACCCCATGAAAATCCCGGACTTTCTTTCTGCGGACAACGTCATGACCGACGTTGCCGCTGCCGATAAGAAAAAACTGCTGTCCGAGCTTGCGCGCAAGGCCGGAGCGATTGTCGACGTACTTCCGGAGCGGTTATTCGCCGAACTCAACAAGCGCGAGCAACTCGGCTCCACCGGAATGGGCGGCGGGGTCGCCATCCCGCATGCGCGTTTCAATCAGGTCGCAAAACCGCTCGGGATATTGGTTCGCTTACGCAAGGCGCTCGACTTCGACGCCGTCGACGGCGAACCGGTCGACATCGTTTTTCTGCTTCTGCTGCCGGAAACGGCCCCGACAGGCGACCAGCTCGGCGCCTTGGCCTTGGTTGCCCGCAAGCTACGAAATCCGAAGACGATGGCCGCGCTGCGGGCTGCGCGCGACGGTGCGGAAATGTATCGCGCGCTCACGGCTGATTGATCGGCGCCAGAATTGCCTGCCGAGTTCTGACGACGCATATTCGAGCGTTTCCAATCGACGGTTCCATCCACAGAAGGAACATTCAATGGCCGACGAACTCGTTCTCTACACCAATCCGATGTCGCGCGGGCGGATCGCCCGCTGGATGCTGGAGGAAGTCGGCCAGCCGTATAAAGTCGAGGTGCTCGACTATGCCTCGACGATGAAAGCGCCCGCTTATCTGGCGATCAATCCGATGGGCAAGGTGCCGGCGTTGCGGCATGGCGATGCGGTGGTCACCGAGACGGCCGCAATCTGCACCTATCTCGCGGATGCATTTCCGGAAAGCCGCCTGGCGCCGCCACCGGGACATAAGTTGCGCGCGCCGTATTATCGGTGGCTGTTCTTTTCGGCCGGACCGGTCGAAGCGGCGGTGAGCAACAAGGCGCTCGGCTTTGTCGTTCCGCCGGACCGCGAACGGATGATGGGATATGGCAATATTGCACAAGCCCTGAACACGCTCGAAGCCGCGGTCTCGCGCAACAACTATCTCGTCGGCGACAGCTTTACGGCCGCCGATCTCTATGTCGGCTCGCAGATCGGCTTCGGCATGATGTTCGGCACCTTGGAGAAACGCCTGGCCTTCGAGCAATATTGGCAGCGGATCAGCAGCCGGCCCGCTTGTCGACGCGCGAAGGAACTCGACGATGCGAAAGCGGCGGAGATGAAGAAGGCCGCATCCTAGTCTAGCTTAAACGCCGCAACAGCGATTGCCCGACCTGGACCTTGGCGCCCTCGCGGACGTTGTCGCAAAGTGCAAAATCGTCCGGCGCGAACACGATCATGGTCGAGCCGTGCTCGAACCAGCCGAGCTCTTCGCCCTTACGGATCTCGCTGTTGCAGGCGATGACGTTTCGTCCGTGGTAATTGCGCTCCAAAGCATCTTTGCAACAGTGCAAACGAATGCTAGCGACAAGAATGGCCGCAACCGCCACCAGGGTTATGGTCTGTCCACCCGCCGTGAGCGTCATCCGCAGCACCGCGCGCTCGTTCTTGCAGAATAGCCGCTCAACGCGCCTAAGCGCGATTGGATTGACGTTCCAGGTGTCGCCGGAAACGTAGGTGACCTGCTCGATCCTGCCATCGTGCGGCGCGTGGAAGCGGTGATACATGCTCGATGTCAACCGCAGCGTCACAAAGCGGCCGTTGCGATGTGCCTCGACCGCAGCCGGATCGCACAGCAGATCTTGCAGCGTGTAAGGAAATCCCTTGGCCTGATAGAGCTCGGTTCCTTCGATGGCGCCGCAGGCGCCGACGATCGCGTCGCATGGACTGACCAGGATGTCGGCCGCGTCATCGATCGGGCGAGCGCCGTCCTTGAGCTCGCGGATGAAGCAATCGTGCAGGCTCATGAACTCGGTCTCTTTGGCCTCGCTGAGATCGAGGTCCGAGAACAGCCGCCAGGTTGCGATCGACAAATCCCGGATGAGCGGCTGCTCGATCTTGCTGAGCCAGCCGATGAACTGCGTGGCCAGCCGCCGCGGAATGCGGTTGGTAAGCAGGAAGTTGATGTCTTCCTGCGCGAATATTCGAAGGATTTTAATCCTCATCGTCATGAGGCTGTAAAAACTCCGCGCTAAACCGCGATTCGATGAAATGGGGCTCGACAAGTCTCGCCTTCTACGGGCTGGGCGCCGCGGCGGTTGCGACCTCCGTTGCGACCTTGAAAAAGCGGCTTGAACTGTCGCAAGCCAAGCACACATCGCTCGCCGGACATTCCCGCATCGCGCGCCGGCTGGCCGCGCTGGTACCGTTTTACGACTACGACCAGGACCGCTTCTTCCGTTCGGACGGCGCACCGGAGGAAATCGCGGCGCGGCGCCGCGACGGTTTCGCGCGTCTGTCAGCACTTTATCGATCCCGTTTTGCCGAAACGATCCGGCGCACCGCGCAGGCGAGCGAGGCTATTTCCGATCTGCAGTTCACCGATGCCTACCGCGTGCCGTTTCAATATCGCCGCGTGATGCAAGCGCACCTGCCGTCCGCCGCCTTCGTTCAATCCTCGTGCGGCGTGACGGTCACCGACCTCGACGGCAATCGCAGCTACGACCTGACCGGCTCCTATGGCGTCAACCTCATCGGCTACGACTTTTACAAGGATGCAATCGAACGCGGAGCGGCGCGCGTGCGCGAGCTCGGTCCGGTGCTCGGCCCCTATCACCCGGTGATCGTCGAGAACGTAAAAATCCTCAAGGAAATTTCCGGGCTCGACGAAGTCTCGTTCCACATGTCGGGCACCGAAGCCGTGATGCAGGCGGTGCGGCTCGCGCGCTACCACACCGGACACTCCCATCTGGTGCGCTTCTGCGGCGCTTATCACGGCTGGTGGGGCGACGTGCAGCCGGGCGTCGGCAATCCCGCACCGGCGCATGAGACCTACACGCTCACCGACATGTCCGAAGCTGCGTTGCGCCTGTTGCAAAGGCGCCGGAACATCGCCTGCGTGCTGGTCAATCCGCTGCAGGCCCTGCATCCCAACGCACCGGCCCCGAGCAACTCGGCTTCGCTCGACAGCGCACGCGACGCCCATTTTGACAAGGCCCGCTACGCCGAATGGCTCACGCAACTCCGCGAAGTCTGCACCGCGCGCGACATCGTTCTCATCTTCGACGAAGTTTTCGTTGGCTTCCGCCTCGCCAAAGGCGGCGCGCAGGATTATTTCGGCGTACGGGCCGATCTCGTCACCTACGGCAAGACGCTCGGCGGCGGATTGCCCATCGGCGTGGTCTGCGGCAAGCGCGACCTGATGAAGCGCTTTCGCGAAGATCGCCCCGCCGATATTTGCGTTGCCCGCGGCACGTTCAACTCGCATCCTTATGTCATGGCGGCGATGAACGAGTTTTTGCGGCACTTGCAAACGCCGGCGGCGGACGCACTCTATCGCGACCTCGACGGCATTTGGGATGAACGAGCGCACGCACTGAACCGCCGGCTCGCCGCGCAAGCGCTGCCGGTCGAAATAGCGAACATGTCGTCGATCTGGACCGTCTGCTACACGCAACCTTCGCGCTACAATTGGATGTTGCAATATTATCTGCGTGTCCAAGGGCTGGCGCTGAGCTGGATTGGCACCGGCCGCTTGATCTTCAGCCTCGACTACACCGACGCCGATTTTGCCGCGGTCGCCGACCGTTTCGTTGCCGCGGCAAAGGCGATGCAAGACGACGGCTGGTGGTGGAACAATCCGTCGACCACCAACAAGACGATCAAGCGGACCGTCCTGAAGGAGATGGTCATGCATCGGCTGTTTCCTTCGCGCGGCCGGCAGAAGCATTAGCCGGGCGGATGCAACCGAAATCTTCGCGCTCAACTCGCGCGCGGCAGTTCCGGCAACTCTTCGTCCTCGTCCCAACGATGCAGACCTATTTCGGGATCGATCAATTCGCCGCGCAGCAATGCGAGCGGCGCTTTGTGATAGATTTTGATATCGTGGAACGGATCGGTGAGGATTTTGGTGGCCCACACCAGACCCGTCTGTAGGTCCTTGATGACGAACAAATGAACGGTGCGGAACAGCACGCCGCCGATGCCGAGGGCCAGCCAGATGATCGCGACGTGGCGCACGAACTCGGTCTTGTCGGCGGCCGGCCTGAACAGGCCAAAAAAAGTCGGGCTGAGATAGAGCACCAGCGGCGACAGCGCCCAGATCGTCAACAGGACGACCTTGCGCCGCAGATTGTAGCCGACCTTGATCTCCTCCTTGTACTCGTGCGTGGCGTTGTTAACGACGTCGTAATCCTTGGGCTCGAAGAAAAAATGCCCGGTTTGCCGCGTCGTCATCGCCACAAGCCAACCGGCCAGCGCCGAGATCGCGGGATCCTTGAACAGCATCACGTAGGAAAACAGAAAGCTTACGGCGCTGACGAAATGGAGCGACTGGTTGATCCGGCTGTGGTGATAGTAGCGATGATCGTCCCAGCGCTGGGTCCGCAGAACATCGAGAAAGTTTTCCATTTGCTATTTCCCCGTCGTGCGGCCGTCTGGTCTGGCTATGGCGATTCGGTGAATCCCGTGTGACAAGGAGTCCAGCGACGGCGGCCAAGCCGAGCGTGTGACGATCGCGTGACCGTCGCCGAAAGCATTTCTTATGATGTGTTCCTAGCCCGCGGCGCGAACCGGTTCGGATTCGTGGACCCTGCCCGCCCCGCCGTCCTTGCCGAAGCGGATGAGGCAGAAGTGCCCGAACGGCGGCATGGCGCGGCGTTCGATGAGCCGCATGCCTTGCACCTGTTCGGCCCATCGCGAGTATCGTTCGAACGAAAATTCAGTGCGCCAGCCGAGCTTGCGCGCCGCCGGCTGAAACCAATGCTCGAGTGAGCGCCGCAGGCCGGCCTCAGCGCCGACGCGGCTGACCAGCACAATTTCCCCGCCGGGTTTGAGCACGCGAGTGAACTCATCAAGCGTAGCTTCCGGATTAGGCACCGTCGTGATGACGTATTGCGCGACGATCACGTCGAATGAATTGTCGGGAAACGATAGATGCGCGGCGTCCATGACCCACAAGCCCTCAACATTGCTCAAACCCAGCTCGCTGACGCGCTCCTGGGCCTTGCGCAGCATCGGCGCGGAAATGTCGATGCCGCACAGCCGGCAGCTCTTCGAATAGCTCGGCAGCGAAATTCCGGTGCCGACGCCGACTTCGAGAATGCGGCCGCCGACGCGTTCGGCCGCCGCGATTGCCGCGTGCCGGCCGCGCTCGAAGACCGCGCCGAAGACCAGATCGTAGACTGGCGCCCACCGCGCATAGGCTTTGGTGACCATCTGATTGTTCAAGTCCGCGTCAGACAGAGTGTTCATGCGTGACCTTTGTGTTGCGGCCCGGCACCAGCGTCTGTCCAGCTGATTGGGGCTCGGTTTGAGCGATTGGAACCGCTAAGTCGGCTTCGCGCGCGGCGCCTGCGGCGACCTTGCGGGCATGGGCGATAAACTGCCGCGCGCTGTTCTCCCACGAATAGCGGAGCGCGAATTCGCGGCACGACTCGCGGGAGATCCACAGCGCCTGCATGCAGGCGACGCGAAGGTCCTCGTTCAGCACGCCGATGGGATTGTTGCCGATCACATCCTTCGGACCGGTAACCGGGAAGGCGGCGATCGGAACGCCGCTGGCCAGCGCTTCGAGCTGCACGACGCCGAACGTGTCGGTGCGGCTCGGAAACACGAAGACGTCCGCTCCGGCAAGATGCGCGGCAAGAATGCCGTTGTCCAATTGGCCGAGAAATTTCGCTGCCGGAAAACGCCGTTTGAGTTCGCCCTCCTGCGGCCCGGCGCCGATGACGACTTTGCTGCCGGGCAGATCGAGGGACAGAAATGCCGACAGATTCTTTTCAACGGCGACCCGGCCCACAGTCATGAAAATCGGCCGCGGAAAATCGAGATCGATGGCGCGATCGGGGCGAAACAGGTCGACGTCCACGCCGCGGGTCCACATGCCGAGCTTGCCGAATCCGCGTTCCGAAAGCTCGGTCATGAGCGACGGCGTTGCCACCATCGTCACCGTCGCCGCGGCATGAAACCGCCGCAACGCGTTGTAGATCCATTGTTGCGGGATCGGCGAGCGCGCCGATATATATTCGGGGAACCGCGTCGTATAGCTGGTCGTGAACGGGCGGCCGATGCGAATGCAATACGCCCGCACCGCATGGCCGATCGGGCCTTCGGTGGCGATATGGATTGCGTTGGGCCGCGCCGCATCGATACGCTCGGCGATGCGTCTGCGGCGTGGCACGGCGAGGCGCAGCCCAGGATAAGTCGGCACCGGAACGGTCCAAAACCCGTCCGGCGTCAAGAAATGGATCTCGACGCCAAGCTTGGCGGCCGCTCGCGCCAGCGAGCTGAGCGTTCGCACCACGCCGTTGACTTGCGGATGCCAGGCATCCGTCGCGATCAGGATCTTCATCGCGGCGCTTTCGTCCGAGATCGCGTGGCCGATGTATTTTTCGAATCGCATCCAACAACAATTGCGATTTCATATCTCATTCGTGTGACGGTCACAGAAGGTCGCGAGCGACGCGCGGTTCCGAGCGTAACATGCGTGTTATAAATGGGTGGGAATTTGCCGCCACGATTCGTCCGACGGAGCTGATTTGGCCCTGGCAGCATTGCTTCCCTTCACACAGACGGTTGTCCGCGGCTTCGGCCGGAACCGGATCAGTTTTGCCGTCAGTCTTGCGATCGTCGTCATCGCCGCGGCAACGCTCTATTATCTGCTGCGCGGCATCGAGGTCGGCAAAGTCATTGCTGCGCTGAGATCGCAGTCCGTTCTGCATATCCTCATCGCCGGCGCGCTCGTTGTCGCCGGCTACGCCAATCTCATCTGTTACGACCTGTTCGCGCTGCACACGATCGGCAAGCGCAAAATTCCGTTGCGCGTCGTCGCCTTCGCGAGCTTTACCAGCTACACGATCGGCCACTCGCTCGGCGCCGCGACGTTGACCTGCGGGCTGCTGCGGTTCCGCGTTTACTCATTCTGGGGCCTCAACGTCGTCGACATCGCCAAGATCGCGTTCATGACGGGGCTCACATTCTGGTTAGGGAACATGTTCGTACTCGGCGGCGCCGTTTTCTATGCGCCGGCGGCATTGAGCGTCGTCGATCACCTGCTGCCGTGGATCAACCGGCTGATTGGGCTGTCGGGTCTGTTCGCCATCGCCTGCTATCTGATCTGGCTCGTGCCGGGACCGCGGATCGTCGGCCGCTCGGATTGGCGGATCGTGTTGCCAAGTCTGCGCCGCACGCTTCTGCAAATCGGCATCGGCACGCTCGACCGCTGCTTGGCGTCGCTGTCAATCTTCATGTTGCTGCCGGCCAGCCCCGCCGCCGGCTTCGCGACGATCGTCGTCGTCTTTGTCCTTGCCACGTTGCTTGGAGCAGTAAGTCATGCCCCCGGCAGTCTCGGTGTCGTCGAAGCCGCGATACTGATCGGCCTCCCGCAATATCAGCGCGAGGCGCTGCTCGCGACACTGCTGACGTTCCGCGTGCTCGATTTTTTTCTTCCGCTTATCCTCGCCATCCTGATGTTCGGTTTGCGCGAACTGCGGCTGCTCGCACGGCGTGCGCACACCAGGCGCGCCGACAACGCCCTAACCTTGTAAGGGGAATGTCGCCACGATAAGGTCGCCATCGGTCAATTGGGGCTGATGGTGGCGAGTGGAATTATGGCTCCAAGGGTGCGGGCAGGCGCGCCGCGGAGAGGTAACGGGCGCACGCTCGCAGCGGTAGCTTCCATCGGCATGGCGCTCCTTGTCGCCGCGCCGCATCAGGCGACCGCGGAGACAATCGAAGCGGCGCTGGCCAGAGCTTACGAGAACAATCCCCAACTCAACGCGCAGCGCGCCATCGTGCGCCAGACCGACGAGAGCGTGCCGCAGGCGCTCTCGGGTTATCGTCCCACGATCACCGCCAACGCCACCGTTGGGCGACAATACACCGACCTCAAGCAGAGCATCCCGCCGGCATCGTTTTTGCCGTCGGGCGGATCGTTCCAGGCTCGAGGCCTGACGACCCCGTACTCGGTTGGAGCCACCGCCTCGCAGACGTTCTTCAACGGCAACCGGACCGCCAACAACGTTCGGCAGGCGGAAAGCAAAGTGTCCGCTGCACGCGAGACGCTGCGCGTAATGGAACAGACCGTACTCTTAGCGGCGGCCACGGTCTACATGGACATGTCGCGCGACAGCGCCAACCTCGAAGTCCAGCAGAACAATGTTCGCGTCTTGCAGCGCACGCTCCAGGACACGCGCAACAGGTTTGCGGCCGGTCAGGTCACATCGACCGATGTCGCGCAGTCGGAGGCACAATTGGCGGCCGCCGAAGCCACGATGCATGCCGCCGAGTCGACGCTGATGACGACGCGAGCCAATTACCGTCGCATCATCGGCGATGAACCGGCAAACCTCGCTCCAGCCGCCGCCGTCGACAGGCTCGCGCCCTCGACGCTCAACGCCGCAATCGCGATCGGTGCGGCGAAAAATCCAAACGTGCTGGCGGCATTGTACGGGGTCGACGTCGTCCAATTGCAAATCAAGATCGCCGAAGGCGCGCTGTGGCCGACGCTGACCGGACAGTACAGCGTCCAGCAGCAGATTTTTCCGACGATCACCACCCCGAGGGAATTCACCGACACGGTGATGCTCAATCTATCGGTGCCACTCTATCAAGGTGGCGCAGAATATTCCGCAATCCGCTTGAACAAGGAATCTCTCGCCCAACAACGGCTGACGGTCGACCAAGTGCGCGACCAAACGCGGGCAGACGTCGTCCAGGCTTGGGGCCAGTTGCAGGCGGCAAAAGCGCAGATCGAAGCCGCTGAACGCCAGAACGACGCCGCCTCGCGGGCGCTGACCGGCGTGCGCAACGAGGCGATGGCCGGACAACGCACCACGCAGGATGTGCTCAATGCCGAGCAGGTTCTGGTCAGCGCGCGGCAGAATCTGATCGTTGCGCAGCACGATCGAGTGGTCGCGTCGTATAGCCTATTGGCCGCGGTGGGACGCCTTTCGCCCCGGGAGCTGGCGTTACCGGTCCCGATCTACGATCCGATGGTGCACTATCAGCAGGTGCGCGACTCCTGGTTCGGCGTGCGAACGCCGAGCGGACAATAGCGAGGATTCTTCGAGCCTCGAGAAAGCGGCGCCGGTTCCGAAGCATTTCATAGCCAAGACGACTCGAACTCGTGAGACCTCGTCATGAAGCTTCCCCGCCGAAACTTCCTGCGCCTGGCGGCTGGCAGTGCCGCGCTCGCCGTTACGCCGCGGATCGCCAGCGCCGAAATTTATCCGACGCGGCCGGTTCGCCTGATCGTCGGCGGCACGCCCGGCAGCGCGCCGGATGTGATCGCACGGCTGATGGCGAAGTGGTTGTCGCAGCGGCTTGGCCAAACAGTGTTCGTCGAGAATCGAAACGGCGCCAGCGACAATCTTGCAACCGAGGCCGTGGTGGAGGCGGCGCCGGACGGCTATACCTTGCTGCTGGCGTCCGCCAGCAACGCGATCAACGCCACGCTTTTCGCAAATCTCAAGTTCAATTTCATCCGCGACATCGAGCCGGTCGCCGGCGTTGTCACTTTCCCAATGGTCGTCACGGTCAACCCGTCTTTTCCCGCAAGAAGCATTCCCGAGCTTTTGGCCGACGCCAAGGCGCATCCCGGCAAAATTAACATTGGCACTCCGCCACTCGGCTCGCCGCAACACGTAGCCGGCGAACTGTTCAAGATGATAACCGGCGCCGACATTGTCCTGGTTGCGTATCGCGGTGGCCCGGCGGCGGTCAGCGACGCGCTGAGCGGGCAGATTCAGGGCGTCATCGGCACCGTGTTACTGACGCTTGAACAGATCAGATCCGGAGGTTTGCGCGCCTTGGCGGTGACCGGCGCGACGCGATCCGAACTGTTGCCCGAGGTCCCGACAGTGGCTCAGTTTGTGCCCGGCTTCCAAGCCGGCCAATGGATCGGCATCGGCGCACCGAAGAACACCCCGGTCGGGATCGTCGAGCGGCTCAACCAGGAGATCAATGCCGGCCTGGCCGACGCCGCGTTTAAGCCCCGGATCGCCGAGCTTGGCGGCGTGCCGCTGCCTGGATCGCCCGCCGATTTCGGCAAGTTTGTCGCTCAGGAAACCAAAAAGTGGGGTGACGTCATCAGGTTTGCTCATATCAAACCGGATGAATGAGGCACAAACCGGATTCTTTGGGCATCCAATCGTTCCACCCATTACCGGATGACGAAGACTCAAGGCGCTGCAATCGAAGCCCGATAGCCTTCGCCGACGGAACGGCGGACCTTCGACCTCCGGGCAATCCCTTAGGGACAAAATCGGAATTTTCACCCTCCGGCCGAGCGTTTATTAACCATTACATTGGTTCACCGAGGGAGATTTCCATGCAATCCGATTACCCGCGCCATTTCATGCGTCAGCCGCGCGTTCAAGCGACGGCCATCAGCGCACAGCATCAGAGCAACGGGATTGTGGTGATGGTTGCCTATGCCCTCATGAGCGGGATCATCGTGATGTGGATTGCCCACCTGTCATCCGTGACCGGCTCCATCCTGAGCAGGCTGAATATCGTGCCCGACAATCATGTGGCGTTCAGTTCGACCATCAATCACGAGAACAAGGGGGACCGGCTCCCGGGCGTCACGTTCGACGACAGGTGGAGTGCGCTCGGCAAGCTCGACACTCTGCGCCCGACCGCGACCATCCCAACTTCCTGCCAGCCCGGCGCACGCTGCGGCGCCAAAGCCTTTCTCCACTCAAAACTGGCTATTGCGGGATAAAACTCCGACAACAGCGCGTAAGCCCCAGCACAAATCAGCACGCCCGCAGTAACTGCGGGCGTTTGCGTCTCGTTGTCTGACGTGCCGCAGCATGCGATGAACGGCGGAACGCGCCTGCGGCCGCGAACGGCGTTCAAGGTCAGTTGGATCAAAAGCGATGTTCTCGGCGCTTCGGCCCCACCTCCGCTTTCACCCTAGCGACCGAATTGCAGACATGCGGATACGGCAGAAACGTGCCAAAAGCGGCAGCTAACTTCGCCGGGAAGCTCGCAGGTCGCTCAGGACAATCCAACAACGGCAGCCGCTGTGTCGATATATTCCTGAAAGAAAACCAATCTTCCTTGATTGTATTTAAAAATGTGGACCCAGTCGTCCTTTATCGTCTTTCCTGTTCTTTTTGCCCGAGCGGATGACGTTCCGATAACAACGACGGTGTCACCTTGCTCAATCATTTGACGCGGCGTGAACTCGGAAAAATCCAAGTTCTGAGCTACTCGCGTGAAGAAATCTGCAATCCCCTGCTTCCCCTTGAAATTACCCGCCCAAGGCAATTTGTCCTGAGGACCAGGGGATATCCAGATACAGGCGTCGTCAACAATGTCCCTCACAAGAGTGGGAATGTCACCTTGCCGAAAAAGTTCATAGCCCCTCTTTGTGGTCTCGAGATTGGATGCCATTGAAGTTCCTCCTCGTGCCGAGCAGCAAGCGATCCCCCCTATCTAGCCTACACAGAATTCAATCAAATGCCTGTTGCGGGTCAATAAGCAACATTACAGCACGACCACGTGATGTCAGCTTTGCCTGCGTGGCGACGGAGGGAGAGGAACTGTATTCAACATTCTCTCGCAGGATTTCGCGCGACTTCGAACTCTCTCTCTTGCGGAACTTCTAGGGCTTTCGTGCGAGTTCGCTCCCGAGCCTTTTTGCCCATCGCGATGAGTACCGTGGGTATGAACTTCCGTCAGCTTTCGGGACAATCCGCACACGCGCTGCTTGCTAGCCGCGATCGTTTTCGGTGCTGTTGGACCCAAACCGGTTATTTGGTGTGCAGCGCCGGATTGTTTAATTTCGACCTGCATCCTGCGTCACGATTCCGCGCAACAGCCGCCCCAAAAGGTCGGCTCCGGTTATTATACGTTTTTGGTCTCCCCAGACCAAGATTAAATCGTTGTCGATGACATCATCTTCAGGATGTTCGGCCTTCACCTTCATGCGACCGATCACGCTGCCCAAGGGCGTGCGCATATCCGTCACAATGATCGGGCGATGCCAATAGATTTCCGGGTCAACCGTTGCGTTGAAAAGCAAATCGCGTAGAAAATGGTGTGCATCCAATACGAACGATGGTCGGCCCGAGGTATCGACGATGATGACCCATTTTTTTCCGGCGGCATTCAAACGCCGCAAGAACGGATCATCGGGCGAACGTTCGAACTTCGGCAGCACGGGCCGTTGGTTCTCTAACGGAAGAGCGATGATACTGCGAGGGTCGACCAACTCCCCCTCGTCCATCACCAGGATATCGTCGAGATCGAGAAAGTTCAGCGCGCCGATAGCCTCCAAATGTCCCACGTCCGCACCCGCAACGCCCGCATGCTTTGTGATAAGCGCTCGAAAATCTCGCTCTCGCAGAAAGGTGATTCCTTCCGGTCCGAGCCACCAATTGAGAATAATCGCGGTCGGCTTCGCTATCGGGAAAAGCCCCACTCGGTACACATTCAACAGGGGCGTGAGCCGCGCCGCCATGCGCAGCGCATTTCGTGAGAAATAAGCCTGCGGAATAATTTCGCCGAACAGTGTGATCACGATCGTCGAAAAAACAAACGCTCCGATGCCGGCAAGAACGGAATCCGACAGCAGCGTGAGGAGCACATTGATCGTAACATTGCCCCAGAGGACCGTGGCCAAGGTGAGGTTCGAATCTTTGCGCAAGGCAAGCAGTCCGGACGCATCGCTGTTGCCACCCGCCGCCTCGACTTCCAGCCGCAACTTGCTGATGCTGAAAATCGCCAGATTACAACCTGAAAAAATAGCAGATTGAGTGATACACAGCGCAATGCCAATCCAAACGAAGACGTTGGCCAGCCATAATGAGCCCCATGGCGAAGCCATCATTTAGTTCAATCCGAACCGTCGAATGAACCATGTCTTCACGAAATGTGTCAGAATGACATAGCTCATCAGGATAAGACAGAGCGCGATCCAATACGCCGGGGGTAGCGGAACAAAGCCCAGAAAGCCGCCGAGCCAAGTGAACGGCAGCGCGATCCCGATCGCGGCAATGACGATGGTCGTGGTGATCAGCGCCGCACTGGCCCGGCTTTCCAGAAACGGAATCTTCGCCGTGCGAATGATATGGATGATGAGCGTCTGAGTGAGCAGGGATTCGACGAACCAGCCGGTCTGGAACAGCGCAGGATTGGTCCACGCGTTGAAGACATAGAGCATCAGGAAATACGTGACATAGTCGAAGATCGAACTGATCGGGCCGATGAACAGCACGAATTTCGCGATATTGCCGATGTCCCATCGCCGCGGGACCGCCAAGTAGTCGGCGTCGACATTGTCGGTCGGGATGGTGGTTTGCGAGAAGTCGTAAAGCAGGTTGTTGGTGAGCACCTGAATCGCCGTCATCGGCAGGAACGGCAGGAAGATGCTGGCGCCGAGCACGCTGAACATGTTGCCGAAATTGGAGCTCGCACCCATTTTGATATATTTGGTGATGTTGCCGAAGACCTTGCGGCCCTCGATCACGCCGTCACCGAGCACCGCGAGGCTCTTCTCGAGCAATATGATGTCCGCGGAGTCCTTGGCGATATCGACGGCGCTGTCCACCGATATCCCGACGTCCGCGGCCTTCAGCGCCGGTCCATCGTTGATGCCATCGCCAAGGAATCCGACGACGTGCCCGTTCCGGTGCAAGGCGTCGATGATCGCAGCCTTTTGCGACGGCGAGACCTTGGCAAACACCGCGGCCGTCTCGGCTAGGCTCGCCAGTTCGTCCGCCGACAACGCCGCCATCTCGCTGCCGAGAACAATGCGCTCCACCGGCAGGCCGACTTCATGGCAGATCTTGCGCGTAACAATATCGTTGTCGCCGGTCAGGATCTTCACCTGCACGCCGCTCGCCTTCAGCGTGCCAAGCGCGGCAGCGCAAGTCTCTTTCGGGGGATCGAGAAACGCGATGTAGCCAAGCAAGGTCAGGTCAGCTTCGTCGGCGACCGAATACGTTGTCTGCGTTGGCGGCATCTCCTTGAAGGCGACCGCGACGACCCGAAACCCATCCGCGTTGAGCTTCGCCGTTGTCTCCTTCGCCGAGGCGAAATGGCTGTCGTCGAGGAGGCCGATCTCGCCATCGATCGCGTAGTGCTTGCAAGCCGCGAACACCTCTTCGACCGCGCCCTTGCAGATGAGAATGTGAACCCCGTCATCGCGGCCGAGAACGACGGACATCCGCCGCCGCTCGAAGTCGAACGGCATCTCGTCGATCTTCTGGAACCGGGCCTGCACCTTGAGGCCGGCCGCGAGCTCGACATGCTGCAGAACGGCGACGTCGAGCAAGTTCTTGAGGCCAGATTGGTGGAAACTATTCAGATAGGCGTATTCGAGGACGTGCTCCGAGTCGTCACCCCTGATATTAAGGCAGCGCTTGAGAATGATGCGGTCCTGCGTGAGCGTGCCGGTTTTGTCGGTGCACAGCACGTCCATCGCGCCGAAGTTCTGGATTGAATTGAGGCGCTTGACGATGACCTTTCGGCGCGACATCGCCAGCGCGCCCTTGGCCAGATTGACTGTCACGATCATCGGCAGCATCTCGGGCGTGAGACCCACCGCCACGGCGACCGCGAACAGCAGTGCCTCTAGCCAATTGCCCTTGGTGAGACCGTTGATGACGAAGACCAGAGGAGCCATCACCACGATGAAACCGAGCATCAACCAGGTAAACCGGGTGATGCCTTTGTCGAAGCTGGTGAGCACCCGCTGCTTGGCAATTGCAGTCGCCACCAGGCCGAAGGCGGTGCGCGGGCCGGTGAGCACGACGACACCGCAACCGAGGCCGCTGACGACAGCGCTGCCCATGAAGCAGATGTTGGGGAGATCAAACGGCGTCTCCGCGGTGCCGACATGGGCAGCAGCGACCTTCTCGAGCGGCATCGCCTCACCGGTGAGGGTCGACTGGTTGATGAAGAGGTCCTTCGCCGAGATCAACCTGAGGTCGGCGGGGATCATGTCACCCGCCGACAGCAGGACGATGTCGCCTGGCACTAGCTGCGCGATCGGCACGTCGATGTGGTCATGCGCCTCGGCACCTGTCTGCCGGCGCACGGTCGCGGTTATCGACACCATCCGCTGCAGCTTGTCGGCAGCATTGTTGGAGCGATGTTCCTGGATAAAGCTCAGCGAGATGCTCAGAACCACCATGACGGCGATCACGATCGCGGCGCGCTGGTCACCCAGGAAGTAGGACGCAGTCGCCAGCGAGAGCAGAAGCAGGTTCAACGGATTGATCGAGCGGCCGATGAGCTCGCCGAGAATTGTATGGTGCGCTTCGCGAGCGACTTGATTAAGTCCCGCTGAACGGAGCCGCTCCTCGACCTGGTCGGACGTGAGGCCCTCCGCGACGCTGGAAAGTCGCTGCAATGCGTCGTCGGGCGAAAGGCAAGCGATTTCGCCCAAGGCCTTTCCGCTTGCGGCCGATCCTTCGGGTGCGTTGGCCGCTCGGCGCCGCTCAGGAGCAAGGATGGGCGTTTTTGTTATCGGCTTGTTCACAAAACCATTGCCTCGGTGTCACTCTTCGTTCGAGAGGGTCTAGCGGGCTTTGCCAACTTCCCGTGTGCCTCTTGGAGTGCGCGTATCACGTCCTCGCGAGAGATCATTCCTACCAGTAGGCGATCGGGCCCGCTAACCGGAAAGCTGCGGCTCTTAAGGCTCACCATCAACTGGACAACTCGGGTTAAAGGCGCAGCCGATTCGACATGCACGACGGCTTCGGTCATCACTTTGCGGACCAGCTGTCGCATCAACTCGTCGTAATTGGGCACCATCTGAAGCGGACGTGCTCTCAAGAAGCGCCCCTGAGACGGCGTTTGCGCACCAGAGCGAAAAGGCGCGTGTTGTAGCGAAATTCTTCGTAGCTGGCGGAGGGAGTGGGATTCGAACCCACGATACGGTTTCCCGTATACACGCTTTCCAAGCGAGCGCCTTCAGCCACTCGGCCACCCCTCCGCAACGGGGAAACAACGCGCAATATAGCGGCGGGGTTTCGACTTACAACCCGCGCCGAAATCGGCGCCACGCGCCCGTAACACGCGGCGGAACTTTCGTCCTCATGCGACGTTATTCGCCAGTCCGAAAGAGGCGACAAAGGAGGCAGTCATGGGACGCGGGCTGTTGTTATGGCTCCTCGGCATTCCGTTGCCGATCATTCTTCTGATTTGGGTGCTTGGCGGCCTTCACGGCTGATATTGCCAAGTGAAATACAGGCCAATTGATTGCGACGTGGAGTGAGTGTGCGGAGGCCCGGCGCAAACCGGGCCTCTTCATCATATGGGCCGAAGCGCGCTTTCGCCGGTGCCCGCCTTCTCCTACATTAGCGGCATGCCGCCGCGCGATAACGATTATCTTGTTCGCCCGGACCCGCTCGATCCGCGCCTGACCGAGCGCGTCCAAGGCGTCGACCAGACCGGCGCCACGGTCGAAACGGCGGTGGTGGTCGAACGCGCGCTGACGATATTCCTCAATGCGCAGGAGATCGTCACAGCGATGACCATCGGCGATCATCCCGAATATCTGGCGCTGGGCTATCTGCTCAACCAGAACATGCTCAAAGCCGACGACGTCGTCACCGGTGTCGACTACGACGAGGAGCTGTCGGTCGTCGTCGTGCGCACCAAGCGCAAGACCAATTACGAGAAAAAGCTGAAGAAAAAGGTGCAGACGTCCGGTTGCGCGCAGGGCACCGCGTTCGGCGACCTGATGGAAGCGCTGGAGAACGTCACGCTGCCGCCGGCGCAATTGCGCACCTCGTGGCTCTATACGCTCACGCACAAGATCAATACGACGCCGTCGCTCTACCTCGAGGCCGGCGCCATCCACGGCTGCGTGCTGGCGGTAAAGGACCGGCCGCTGGTCTATATGGAAGACGTCGGCCGTCACAATGCCGTCGACAAGATCGCCGGTTGGATGTTCAAGCATCATGTCGGCGCGACAGATAAGATCTTCTACACTACCGGCCGGCTGACCTCCGAGATGGTGATCAAGACGGTGCGCATGGGCATACCAATCTTGATCTCACGCTCCGGCTTTACCGCCTGGGGCGTCGAGCTCGCCCGCAAGGCGAATTTAACGCTGATCGGCCGCGCCCGCGGCAAACGCTTCATCGCGCTCGCCGGTGAAGGACGCATCGTATTCGATCAGGACCTCGCTTATGTCGCGGAGGAAAGTGCCAAACACCGGCGCAAGGCCGCGGTGCATGACGATTGAGTTAAAGCGCCCGTGACTGTTGCCCCTACTCTCGGTCTTGTCCTCGCCGGCGGCTTGGCTCGGCGAATGGGCGGCGGCGATAAAGCGCGCATCCGTATCGGCGGCGCGACTATCCTGCAGCGCGTGCTTGCGCGCATCGGCCCGCAATGCGAGGCCGTCATCATCAACGCCAATGGCGATCCGGCGCGTTTCGCCGACACTGGTCTGCTCGTCGTTGCCGACAGCATTCCGGATTTTGCCGGCCCGCTGGCGGGCATCCTGGCCGGTCTCGATTGGGCGGCGGCAAACACGCCGCACTGCGCGTGGCTCTTGAGCGTGCCGGGCGACTGTCCGTTTTTGCCGAAAGATTTGGTGGCGCGGCTGCACGAGGCGCGCCTCAAGTCCGGCGCGCCGCTCGCCTGCGCGCGGTCGGGCGAGTGGCGCCATCCCGTCGTCGGGCTTTGGCCGGTTGATCTGCGCCAGGATTTACGCCGGGGCCTAAACGACGACGGGTTGCGCAAGATCGAAATCTGGACGGCGCGCCATGGCGTCGCCATTGCCGATTGGCCGCCCGCACCGGTCGATCCGTTTTTCAACGTCAATACGCCCGACGACGCAGCGCGCGCGGCGGAGATTGCCGCGCAATATCCAGACGTTTAGCCGACCAGCGACGCATAGGAGAGAAAGCCGACCGTCGCACCCGGCTCGATTTTGGTCACGTCCTCGCCGAGCTCGGCGAGGCCGTCGGTTTCCGTCAACGAGGTGAGAACTCCGGCGCCATCCTGCTCGTGCTTGACCGCCTCGACGGTTCCATCGGCCGCCTTGCGCAATGCCACCCGCACATATTCCCGCCTGCCCTTGCGTTTCTTATAGGAAAACGTCGCGCGCGCCGGCATCGCGATCAGCGGTTCCGGCAAGGCCCCGGAAAGCCGCAGCAATAACGGCCGCACCACCCGCACGAAAGTAACGAAAACCGCCACCGGATTTCCCGGCAGGCCGACAAAGGCGGTGCCGCCGCCGTTGTTGGCGCCGCCGATGGCGGCCATCGCCACCGGGCGGCCGGGCTTTATTGCCACGCGCCAAAACACCAGCCGGCCGATGGCTTCGACGGCACTGCGCACGTGATCGGCTTCCCCGGTCGAGACGCCGCCCGACGTCAGCACCAGATCATGATCGGCGGCGGCCGCTGCGAGTGTGCGCATTAATTCCTTGGGATCGTCGCTGACAATGCCGAGATCGGTGATCTCGGCGCCCAACCGCGCGATCATTCCCGATAACAGGTAGCGGTTGGAATCGTACAGCGCCGCGCGCGGCAGCGCCGAACCCGGCTCGACGATCTCGTCGCCGGTCGAGAACAGCGCGACCCGCACGCGCCGATGCACGTCGAGCATGGTGAGACCGAGCGCGGCCGCGAGCGCCACATGCTGCACGCCAAGCCGCCGCCCGACCGGCAACGCCACCGCGCCGGCTCGCATATCCTCCCCGGCAAGCCGCCGATTCGCGCCGCGCTTTAGTCCCGGCGGGACGATGACGCAATCGCCGTCGACGCGGCAATCTTCCTGCATGAACACGGTGTCGGCGCCCGCAGGCATCGGCGCGCCGGTAAAGATGCGAATTGCTTCGCCAGGTTTCACCGTTTGGCTCGCGGCGTGACCGGCCGCCACACGATCAACGATGGTGAGACGCTTCTCGTCCTCGGTATCAAGACCATCGCCGCGCACCGCAAAGCCGTCGACTGCGGAATTATCGAACGGCGGCACGTTCACGGGGGCGACGACATTTGCAGCAAGAACGCGGCCCAAAGCTTCGCGCAATGTCACGGTCTCGCGGCCTCCGACCGGCGCAACTCGCTCCGCAATCAGGCGCTCCGCCTCGGCGACCGGAAGCAGCGGACCGTTGAAGGCGAAGCAATCGTCGCTCAGCTGCGCCATCACCCGGTTTCCTGCAACACCCGGATTTGCTCGCGCGGCAGCGCCTCCGCCTGCAAAACCGTCGCGATCAACTCGACGTCGTCGAGCATCACGACGGGCACCTGCGCTTGCGGCAGCGGCGTATCGGTCGCGATGGCGACGATGCAATCGTCGTCGGGATGCAACAGCGGCTTGCCGACCACGGCGCGGTAGACTTCGAGCTTTGGATGCGGATGCCGCTTGAAACCTTCGACGATGACGATATCGACAGGCGAAAGTTTTTCCAGCATGTCGCCGAGCGGCGGCTCGGTTTCTTGACCTAATTCATGGACGATGGCCCAGCGTCGGCTCGACACGATGGCGACTTCGCCGGCGCCGGCTTGCCGGTGCAGCCAGGAATCCTTGCCCGGCTGGTCGGTATCGAAATCATGATGCGCATGCTTGACAGTTGCGACTGTGAGCCCACGGCCAATCAACACCGGGATCACTTTGGTGACCAGCGTGGTCTTGCCGGAACCGCTCCAGCCCGCGAGACCGATGATGCGCATACCAGTCATTATATGGATGCTTGGTCCGCCGGTTCCATGCCCAGCGCGCGGATACGGCAGCGCGTGCCTTTATCGCGCAGCACTTCTAGAAAAGCCTCCACCGCCGGCCGTTCGCGCCGCGCCTCGATCAGCAGAAAATCGTAGTGTTCCGGCGCGATCGGCAGGAACGAAAGTCCATACATCCGCGCCACCGGCTCGATCGCGACGCCCCAGTCGGCGCGGTTTTGCGCGATGGCCGCGGCGACCGCATTGTGCGACCGGGGTTGATTGGCATAACCCGCAGGCCGCCTGCCTTGCAGAAGCCCATCGACCAAAACGCGCGTGCCGGAGCCGGCATTGCGGTTGACCATCAGGATCGCGGAATCGGCAAGCGCCGTTTTAAGCGCGCCACCCGCGCTGCGGCCTTCGAACCGCGCGTCGCCGGGACGAAAGATGAAGCCCTGCATGCGCCGCCAGCCGGGGACCAGCGCGAGGCCGGGCGCGAGCAGATGCCTGTTGTAAATGCCGGTCGCCGGATCGACGAGATGCACCGGCGCCAGGTCGCATTGGCCCCGGCCCGCCGCAGCGACGCCGCCGAGGCTGCCGACGCCGATGGTGCGCGCGGAAAAGCCGCGCTCGGCCAGCGCCCCGACCACCGCGTCGAGCGCGACATCGTGGCTGCCCATGATCACGAGATCCGGCGCGCGTTGGCGCTCGCCGATCAGCGTAACCTCGGCGCTTGAATCGGCGTCGAGCGCCGTGGCAAGCGCGTCGATCGCCAAAAATCCGTCGGCCAGCGAGAACGCAGTGACCGCGCCCGAACCCTTGCCGGTCGGAAACGCGATCGGGCCGTCGGCGCCGGCGACCAGCGACACCAGCACAAACTCTTGGCGGCCGAGTTCGGAGGCAATCCACACCGGCACGCGCGCGGTGACGGTCTTCGCCGCTTCCGGCGGCAGTCCGGCGCGAGCGCGAATGAGCGGCGCCACGAAAGCGTGAAATGTGAAAATCGCCGAGGTCGGAAATCCCGGCAGCACGATCAGAGGTTTGTCGCCGATCGCGGCAAGGCAAAGCGGCTTGCCCGGCTTGAGCGCCACGCCATGCACCAGAATGCCCGGCTTGCCGAGCCGCGACACGATGCGATGCGACAGGTCGCCGGCGCCCTTCGACGTGCCGCCGCTTAAGACCACGATGTCGCAGGCATCGAGTGCGCTGCGCATGGCGAGTTCGAGCGCGACTTCCTCGTCCGGAAACGCGCCGAACGGTATCGCCTCGCCGCCGGCCTCCACGACCGCCGCGGCAATGATGGCGCCGTTGCTGTCGTAGACGCCGCCCGCACGCAGCGGCCGGCCGGGCTCGACCAGCTCATCGCCGGTCGACAGCACGGCAACGCGCGGGCGGCGCACGACATCGACCGCGGCAAATCCGCATGCGGCGAGCATGCCGATCTCCCGCGAACCGATCATCGTGCCGCGACGCAGCAAGGTTTCGCCGCGCGCGATATCCGAGCCGGCATAGGAGATGAATTGCCCGCTCATCCCGGCGCGGCGCAGTTCAATTGCGGGTCCGTCCTCGATCAGCTCGGTCTGCTCGATCATCACAACGGCATCCGCGCCGCGCGGAATGACGCCGCCGGTCGCGATGGCTGTTGCGGTGCCCGGCATGACTTCGACCGCGGGCGCGACGCCGCAGGCGATCACCTCGGGATTGAGCGTCAGACGTTTCGGCGCGCCGTCGCTGGCGCCGATCGTGTCGGCGGCGCGTACCGCGAAGCCGTCCACATTGGAGCGGTCGAACGGCGGCGCGTCGACCGGCGCCAGCACGTCAGCCGCCAGCACGCGGCCAAGGATCGCGCCGAGCGGCATCGATTCGGCCGGCATCGGCGAGCGATCGACACAGGCTTCGAAGCGCCGGCGCGCTTCGGCGGCCGAGACCACTTCAAGGAATTGCTCCTGCCGCGCGGCGCGCCGCACCGCGTCGATAATCGCCGCGCTGCGCTGTTTCGGATTCAGGGCCATGGCGTCACGGTGACTTGCGTGCCTGCAGGGAAACCTTCGCTGTCGGCGGGAACGACGATCCAACCGTCGCTGCGCGCCAGCGCCGCGAATGACAAATAGCCGGATGCGAGCGGCTCCGCCACGCCGCCGGCGCAACGCACCGGGATCAGCTCCGTCATGCCGATCGCCGAAGTCACTTTGCGCTTGAGCGGCAGCATCGCCGGCATGTCGTCCACGGTGCCGCCGGCGAGCTTCGCCGTGAGATGGCGGCCGATCAGAAGCCAGACCGTCAAAGCGGCGTCGAGGCGACCGGGGACAAGAAGAACCGGACATTCGCCGGCAAAGCTGAATGCCGCGGTCTCGCCGGGCGAAATGGCGATGCCGTGCGCGTCGACTTGGCCAAGACGCGCCAAAGTTTGAACGGCGTCATCGCGCCGCCCGCTGCCGGTACCGCCGACAGCGATCACGGCATTGCAATCTGTTGCCTTGAGCGCCCGATCGAGCCGTGTTTCGTCCGCTGCCGAATCCAGAGCGTCGGCGCCGGCCATCGTCAGCGTATGGCCGAGAAAATCGATTGCGGCTCGAATCGGCCGTGGACTGGCGACGCCGCCGCCGGCGATACGAATGCGTGGCACGCGGATCGACACGCTATCGACACCCGCGGCGGCGAGCACCGCAATGTCGATGCTGCGCAAGCGCTCGCCGGATCGGCGCAACGGCACAGCGGATGAAGCATCGCCGCCCGCCGGCAATACGCCCTCGCCTGCCGCCGCGGCGCCAAGAGCTTCGGCACGATCGCCACGCAACACAACCGAATCAAGCGGCAAAGCGGCGTCGGTCCCTTGGGGCATCGGCTCGCCGGCGTTGATGCGTCGCGGCACGCTTCGAAATTGCACCGGCGAATACGGACCGGCATCGGCGACCGCGGCGGCGGCTACGGCGAAGCCATCAAGCAAAGCGACCGCCGCGGGCGGACATGTCGGCACCTTGACATCTTCGGCAAGGATGCGGCCGGCTGCCGCGGTGAGCGGGCGGTTGCAAGGCTCGACCGCACCGAGGCGCGCCTCGATCAGCGCGAGGATCGCGCTCAGCGGCGTCAAGCGAGAGATGCGCTGCGGCGAGGTGGTATCAAAATCCGTCATCGGCTCTATATTGCCATGCTGGCGAAGGCTAAGCACCGAAAGCGCAAGTATAAGTATATATGTCAGGCAATCGTGGTTACCGGATCGTCCGCGGACGATGACGAACGGAAATGGAAAAGACGCTCAATCTGCGCGGCCTGAAATGCCCGCTGCCGGCGCTGCGCACCAAGAAGGCGCTCAGCCAGGCAGAGGCCGGCGACATTCTGATTGTGGAATGCACCGATCCGCTCGCCGGCATCGACATTCCAAACCTCCTCAATCAGACCGGCGATATGCTTGAGGATACACGCAAGCAAAAGAAACTGCTGACGTTCCGCATCCGCAAAAAATAGCGCCGCTCCACATCCCCTCTCCGCTTGTGGTCCGTCATCCTGAGGTGCGAGCCATCAGCGCGTTTACTCGCGTCTTCGCCGCGCTATGGCGAGCCTCGAAGGACGACGTCACTGGCGCTTGAGCAGCATTCTTCGAGGCCCGCGCTGCGCGCGGGCACCTCAGAATGAGGGCAAAATTTTCTCGTTCTCGCGATGCGCCATTACGCGCGCTCCACTTTCACCTCGCCCC
>CAWCQV010000034.1:0-72951 GCA_963797775.1 uncultured Alphaproteobacteria bacterium
GCTCTAAGATGGTGCCGGCGGGCGTGGTCCGGCTCAGCGAGCTTGAGGAACAGGGCTGGAGCTACATCCGGCCGTGACGATGCCTGAAGTGGAAACGCGGCAGGGAAACCGGTTTCCACTTTTCCGGATCATGCCCTAAGAGTCCGATGTTTTGCAGTCTTGTCGGAACCGTCTGTCAGAAAACGGTCGAGTTCCTTTTCCATGGCCTGGTACTGGGCGACTTTCATGCGAAGCGACAATAGCTGAAAACGTCTCGCTTCGTGTTTGCGGCCAGGATGGGCGTTGATGCGCGCCTCCGTCGCCTGCAAATAGGCGCGTTCGTGGCGAATTCGTTCTAGGTAAGACACGAGCTCGCGCCCGATGATTTTTTTGTTGGCGAAGTTGCCGAAAAAGATCCGCAGCAGAATCTCGTCACGCGTCACCGAAGCGCGGATCGGCTCGCTCATGAATTCCTCGAGCCGCGCCTGACCTGACGCCGTGATGGTGTGGATCTGCTTATCCGGCTTGCCTTGCTGCGGCAGCGACTTGCTGGTGATGCAGCCCTCTTCGCGCAGCTTATGCAGCGTGTTGTAGATTTGCGGGCCGGTTGCGTTCCAGATGAAAAAAGTCGAGCGATTCACGGCGCGCTTGAGATCGTAACCCGACGCCGGTTCGACGGCGAGCAAGCCAAGGAGAGCGAACCGGAGCGACATGCTACTTCGGTGTCCCGGGTAGTGCGTCGGGCTTAGTCATAGCTCGCGGCCCCCTTGCGCAGGGTGTCCCACTGGCCGGCGTCGTGGCTGCATAGGACGGTCGCGCCTGAGGATTCGAGATAACGCACCTGGGCCAGCGATTTCGTCAGCGCGTCGGCGTTCCAGGTATTGCGTGGAACAATTCCGGTGTCGAGCGTCTCGCGCAGGCTCACGGTATCGCCGGCCAGCAAATAGGTGCCGCTGCGATCGAGCCGCGCCAGTACGCCCATGGAGCCCGGCGTGTGGCCGGGCAGCGGCAATATGACGACGCGGCTGTCGGCGAACACGTCGCGCTGACCGCTGATCTCATCGATCGGCATCGGCTGCTCCCAATCGGCGGCGAGATAGCCGCTCGAACTCGCTGCCGGGTGCGCGCGCGGCGGCCAACTCGTCGCGGTGCACAAGGAAGGTCGCCTTGCGAAAAAAGCCATTACAGCCGCAATGGTCGGGATGAAGGTGGGAATTGATCACAAGATCGATGTCGTCCGGCTCCAGTCCGATCCCTGCAAGTCCCGTCAGCACGTGCTCGCCTGGCTGCATGATCGGGGTCATCAGCTTGGTAAGCCCGCCCCAACGGCCTTCCGGATCTTCCGCCACCGCAGGGTGGCAGCCGGTATCGAACAGCACGTTGGCCTGGCTGTGCCGCAACAGCGCACTCGAAACCGGAAGTTCGATGGTCTCGTTCCGCGCGGCCTCGGGAAGGAAAATGTTCTTGCGCATGCGCAGACGGCCACACGGCAGAAGATGCATTTTCATGGCTTCCGCCTAGACCTGCGCCTTCAACGTACCGAGCGTTACGTTCGAGCCGTCGCCCTTGTAGCGCGGCCGGTCGGTCTGCGCCGCGCGCAGCGGTTCGACCGGGCGTTGGCTCGCCAGGCTGCGGACGGCGAGCTCCTGATACTGCAGCGTACCGGCGCGCTTCCAGGCGATTTCCCGGTCGGTCAGTTGCCGCACGACGCGGGCGGGAACGCCGAGCGCCAGCGACCGCGGCGGAATAACCGTGCCTTCGCGCACAAAAGCCATCGCCCCGACGATAGCGGATTCGCCGACCTCCGAGCGATCCATGACGACGGCGTTCATGCCGACCATCGCATTGCGGCCAATATGAGCGCCGTGAATCACCGCGCCGTGACCGATATGGCCGTCGATGTCGATGATCGTGTCGCTGTCGGGAAAGCCGTGGATCACGCAAGTGTCCTGCACGTTGGCCCCTTCGCACAGCGTGATGCGCCCGAAATCGCCGCGCAGGCTGGCGGCCGGTCCGACATAACAGCGCGGTCCGACAATCACGTCCCCGATCAACACGGCTGCCGGATGCACGTAGGCTGCCGGGTCGATCACCGGGATAAGATCTTCTATGGCGAAGCAATTGGCCATGTCGCCGCTCACACCATGCAATATCCGCCGCTCACGCTGATCACCTGGCCGGTAATCCAGCCGCTGCGCGGCGATGCCAACAGCGCGACGGTGGGCGGGATGTCGTCGGCCCGACCGAGCCGCCGAACCGGATAGAGACGTACGAGCTTCTCGCGATTGGCATTAAGCCATTCCGGGTCGTGGCCGGTTTCGACGAGACCGAGCGAGACCGTGTTGGCGGTGACACCGGCGCGGCCCAATTCGCGCGCCAGCGATTTCATCAATGCGATCACGCCGGCACGCGCGGCCCCGACGATGGAGAGCCCGGATTCGCCGACGCGCGATGAGTCGCCGACGATCGCAATGATCCGTCCATTGCCGCCCTTCTCCAGATGCGGTGCAGCGGCATGGCACAAATGGATTGCGCCCAAAAGATTCGCGTCGATTTGACTGCGCCACTGTTCGGGAGTCGTTTCTTTGAACGGCTTGCGGACCGCCAGTCCGGCATTGTTCACCAGGATGTTAAGGCTCCCGAAGTCGGCAACGATCTTTTCAATCATGTCTTGCACCGCGGCGCGATCGGCAAGGTCGGCTTTGTAGGAATTCGCCTTACCGCCGCGAGCGCGAATTTCCGCAACGACGGCGGCGGCCTCGTCGGCCGAATGACGGTAATTGACCGCAACCGTGGCCCCTTCCGTCGCAAGCGTGAGAGCGATTTCGCGGCCAACGTCCCGGGTGCCGCCGGTGACCAGAGCCACGCGATCTTTTAGCTGCAGGTCCATTGCTGCGCCTTGCCGCTCCGCCTTGGATTGACACCGTAGCGCCGGCGGCCTCATATAGTAAAGTACCTAACTATGAAAGCTCTCACCTATGCGGTCGCCCGTATCCGAGCGTGCCAGACTGCAGGCCTATCGTCGAATGCCGGCGTTCGACTTACCAGAAGCGACAACAGGTTGAGGCGGCCGTGAAGCCGGCATGGTTCGACTATTGCGCGCCGCGCAGCCTGGACGAGGCGCTGCGCATCCTCGGCGATGCCGGGCCGGAAGGTCGAGTTTTGGCGGGCGGCCAGAGCCTGATGCCCATGCTCAATTGCCGCCTGCTCAATCCCGACGTCCTGGTCGACATCAATCGTATCGAGGTGCTCAATCGCCTGGACGTTGCCGGGGGTACCTTGGCCGTAGGTGCGCTGGTTCGGCATGCCGATCTGTTACACGATGGCCGGGTGCGCGACGGCTGGCCGTTGTTGTTCGAGGCGACTAAACAGGTCGCCCACCCCGCAATCAGGAATCGCGGCACCGTTTGCGGTAGCGTCGCTCATAACGATCCGGCAGCAGAACATCCCAGCGTGCTGGCGACGCTGGACGGCATGGTGGTTATTGCGGGCGCGGCCGGCCGCCGCGAGCTTCCTGCGGAACAATTTTTCACCGGTATCCTCTCGACCGCGCTGCAACGCGGCGAGATGGTGGTTGAGCTGCGCTATCCTCGCCCGCCGGCCGGGACCGGAACGGCATTTGTGGAATTTGCCCGCCGCCTCGGCGACTTCGCTATCGCCGGCGCCGCCGCACTGCTGACGATGCGCGATGGAATCTGCGAGCGCGCCCGGCTGACGATCGTCGGCATGGGTGAAGGTCCGTTCCGTGCACGCGCCGCAGAGCAAATCCTCACGGGGCGGCGCTTTGGCGCCCGCGAAAGCCAAGATGTTTTCGCCGAGGCGGCGGCCAAAGTCGGCGCGGCGGTCGAGCCAGCCGACGACGTTCACGCATCGTCGGCCTATCGCCGGCATCTGGCGGGCGTCATGGCAAAGCGCGCACTGAAAACGGCACTGGCGCGGACGGAAGGAAATTAGACTTGGCGCGCGAGCAAAGCATTCGGCTGACCGTAAACGGCAGAGTCTACGAACGGACTGTGCCGGTGCGCCTATCGCTGGCGGATTTCATCCGGGACCATCTGCATCTCACCGGCACACATCTGGGCTGCGAGCATGGCGTGTGCGGTGCCTGTACGATTGCGTTGAACGGTCGCAGCGCGCGCTCGTGTCTCACGCTCGCGGTCCAAGCCGACGGCGCTGACATCGTCACCATCGAGGGTCTGCGCGCAGCGGACGGAACGCGGCATCCGCTGCAGCAAGCGTTTCTGGATAATTTCGGACTGCAATGCGGCTACTGCACGCCGGGAATGCTGATCACCGCGATCGAGCTGTTGCAGGAAAACCCAAATCCCTCCGAGCAGGACGTACGCGAAGCACTGTCGGGCAATATCTGCCGCTGCACCGGCTACCAAGCGATCGTCGACTCCGTGCTGGCGGTGGCGCGCGCCGCGACTTCGCCGCAAGGTGAAGCCGGCAATTTGCGCCGTAGCCGGTCCGCGCGGGCCTAGGGAACTCGTTCGATGTCGGATGCGCGCTTCGTCAATCAGAAGGCCGTCGGGTCGCCGGTCGTGCCCGACGAGGCTATCCCGCTGGTCGAGGGCGATGGCCGCTTCCTCAACGACATTCGGCTGCCCGGCATGTACCACGTCGCGTTTTTGCGCAGCCAGCACGCCCATGCGCTTATCCGCTCGGTCGATACGAGGAAAGCGCGGGCAGCGCCCGGCGTCATTACCGTGCTGACCGGCAAGGACCTGTTGGGAAAAGTCGAGCCGTTTCGCAGCACGCCCAACCGTTTTTCCGGCGGCGAATCGGTCCAGCATTGGCTCGCCGTCGACAAGGTGCGGTTCTGCGGCGAAGCGATCTGTGCGGTCGTCGCCGACGATCGCGCCAGCGCGGAAGATGCCGCCGAGCTGATCGAGGTCGACTACCAACCATTGCCGGCGGTGACCGATCCGCGCCTGGGCGAAAAAGACGGCGCGGCGCTGGTGCACGATTCCTGCCCGAACAACTATCTCATCAAGCGCGAGCACCAACGCGGCAATGTCGATGAGGCGTTCGCCAACGCCCACCTCGTGGTCAAGCGCAAATTCCGCATTGGGCGCAAGCAGGCGCTGTGCCTGGAGAGCCGCGGCTGTGTTGCCGGCTATCGCGAGAGCACCTTCGGACTCACGGTGTGGATCAGCCACCAGTTGCCCTACGTCGTGCGTCATTATCTCGCCAGCCATCTGCGCGTGCCGGAGAACGACATTCGTGTCGTCGTCCCGCATACCGGGGGCGGTTTCGGCCAGAAAGCTTCGATCTATCCCGAGGAATTCGTCTGCGCCTATCTGGCGCTGACATTGCGCCGTCCCGTGAAGTGGGTTGAAGATCGGCTCGAGAACATGGTCGCCTCCACCCACGCGCGGGATCAGTACATCGACGTGGAAGTTGCGGTTGACCGGCAAGGCCGCATTCTTGCGCTCAGTTCCGACGTCTGGGTCGATGTCGGCGCCTATTCGACCTATCTGTGGTCGGCGGGCATGGAGCCCTTGCAGACTGCGGGCCTGATGCCTGGTCCTTACAAGGTGCCGGCCATGCGTTACCGAACCCGCGGCGTGGCGACCAACAAGACGCCGGTCGGGCCGTATCGCGCCGTCGGCCGCCCGTCGGCATCCGCGTCGCTGGAACTGCTGTTGGACGAGGTAGCGCGCCGGCTCAAACTCGATCCGGTGGAGCTGCGCCAGCGCAACCTGATTCCCATCGAGGCGATGCCGTACCGAAACGCCAACAATCTCGTGCATGACAACGTGAACTATCTGCCGTGCTTGAAACTCTCGACCGCCAAGGCGGATTACCGGCGCCTGCGCAAAGAGCAGCGCGACGCGAGCGCCAACGGAACACTGCGCGGCATTGGGGTTGCCTGCTTTGCCGAGCTCACTGGGCTCGGCACCAGCACGGCAGTCGGTCCGGGAACCTTGCTGCAGCCGGGCCGCGACGCCGTCACCTTGCGCCTGGAAACGACGGGGGTCCTTTCCATCGCCGCGGCGCTGCCATCCCAGGGCCAACGCATCATGACGGCGATGCGGCAAGTTGCCTGCGACGAACTCGGCATAAGTCTCGACGATATCACCTGCGTGATTAACGACACCGCCATGGCGCCTTATGGCTTTGGCACGTTTGCGTCCCGCACGGCGGTGTTCGGCAGTGGCGCGGTGATCCAGGCCGCCAAGGAATTGCGCCGGCGTATGCTCGCTTTGGGCGCGCACCTCCTGCAAGTGCCGGTCGAAGAGCTTACCATCGTCAATAGCATAATCCAGACAATCGATCGTTCGAAAACTCTGCCGCTTCGTGAGATGGCGGAGAAGAGCTATTTTTCAGCCAAGAATATTCCGCCGGAGCTCAACCCGGGCTTCGAGGTCACCGCTTTCTACGATCCCAAATTCGGGAGCTTCGCAGGCGGCGCCCATGTCGCCGTGGTCGACGTCGATGCGCAGACCGGTGAAGTCAAGATCGTGCGTTATGTCGCTGTCGAAGACGTCGGTACCATCATCAATCCGGCGGTGGTCGAGGGCCAGATCATCGGCGGGATTGCACAAGGCATCGGCGAGGCACTGCTTGAGGAGCTCGTCTATGATGATGAGACCGGCCAGCCGCGCACCATCACGCTGGCCGACTATCTCGTACCCTCTGCGCTCGAAATTCCGCGGATCGAGGTGCATCACGCCAACACGCCATCGGCAGCTTTGGGCGGCTTCAAGGGCTGCGGCGAGGGCTCGATCATCGGTGCGCTTGGCGCGGTTGCTTGCGCGGTGGCCGATGCGCTGAGCCACAGCGGCGGCGACATTCACGAGTTCCCGGCGACTCCGGAGCGGGTGCTGAAGGGACTGGGCGTATTGCCGGGCGGGACATAAGCGCGCGAATAGCGAGTTGGAGCGAGCGCGGATGCAGGTGGATTGCCGAGGACTTGTGCTCACCACTGCGAGCGAAGGCGCAGCCAAGTCCATCGATCAGGCCGTCGCCGATTACCTCGATTATCGCACGACGGCGTTCGGGCATGTCCGCGCGGCGCTCGAGCAGGATCCCGCTTGCGTATTGGCGCAATGCTTTCGCGGCTATTTCCTGCTGATGCTGGAGAACAAGGCGATCTTGCCCAAGGTCCGGCAGACGCTCGATGAAATCCGTCCCAACCTCGCCGCGGCGACAGCGCGCGAGCGCCGGCACGTGCAGGCGCTCGAAGCCTGGGCCGCCGGCGATATCATCAAGGCTTGTTCGGCATGGGAGGAGCTTCTCACCGCTAACCCGCACGATCTCCTGGCGCTCAAGCTGCACCACACCATGAGCTTTTATACCGGACGCAGCCAGGTCATGCGCGCGGTGGTCGCAGGCGTGCTCGGCGAATGGGACGATTCCGTGCCCGGATACGGCTGCGTGCAAGGCATGTATGCCTACGCGCTCGAAGAATGCGGCGCCTATGCGGAGGCAGAGCGCTGGGGACGCCAGGCGGTCGAGCGAAATTCCGGCGATCTTTGGGCCCTACATGCGGTCGCGCATGTCATGGAAATGCAGGGCCGCTCGGCTGAAGGCGTCAAATTGCTAAACTTCAGCCCGGAGCAATGGACCGGCAAAAACCCATTCAAGGCTCACGTTTGGTGGCATGCCGCATTGTTCCTGTTGGCGCAGGGCGAATTCGATCGCGCGCTCGGCCTTTACGATCGCGAGCTGTGCTCGGTGAATTCCGAGACTTATGTCGACGTGTCCAATCAGGCGGCACTGCTCAAGCGTCTGCAGTTAAGCGGGGTGGACGTGGGCGATCGTTGGCAAGCTCTTGCCGAGCATTCGGCGCAACGCATCCACGATCACATGCTTCCGTTCAGAGACGCGCATTTCTGTCTTGCCCTGGCGGCAAATGGCGATTTCGAGGCGGCGCGGCGGCACATCAAGTCGATGGCCGATTTTGCCACGCAGAGCAAAGGCTGGCGCGCCGAAACGACCAGGAGCGTCCTTATTCCGCTGTGCGAAGGAATGATTGCTTATGAGGAAGGCAACTACGACACAGCGTGCGATTTGTTATGGACGGTGCGCAACGAGATCGTCGCCATCGGCGGCAGTCACGCGCAACGCGATCTGTTCGCGCAGCTCATTTGCGATGCCGCGGTGCGGGCGCGCAATCTACCTGTAGCCCGCAGCTTGCTGTCGGAACGCGTACTCAGCCGCGGAACCAGGAAGGGAAACTGGCAATCCTACGCCGACGTCTTGACCGCATTCGGCGAAACCGAGCGTGCAGCAGAAGCGCGCAAGCAGGGCGAACGCGCGTCCGAAGCCGGAAGATGAAATGTCGTTTAGGCGGCGCCGGCGCGCGCCGGCATCCGATCGCTCCGCGTCTGCGTACCCGCATCCTGATCCAGCGTTTTCAGCTGCCGCCGCATGATCTTGCCCGATGACGTCGTCGGCAGCGCCGGCACGAACTGCACCTCGCGCGGCATTTTGTAGGCGGCGAGATGCTGCCGGCAATAATCAAGAATGCTTTGAGCGTCCCCATTGGCGCCGGTCTTGAGCACGATATAAGCCTTGGCGATTTCGCCTTTGTTGGCATCGGGTTTGGCGGCAACTCCGACCATGGCGACCGACGGATGTCCGGCAATGACGCGCTCGATTTCCGCCGGATAGATATTGTAGCCGGCGGTGAGGATCATATCCTTCTTGCGATCGACGATGTAGAAATAGCCGTCAGCATCCATCTTGCAGAGATCGCCGGAATGCAGCCAGCCGTCCGGCTCGATGGTTTCTTTGGTCGCTTGCTCGTTACCGTAATAGCCGAGCATGTTGAACGCGCCCTTGACCATCAGTTCACCGACCTCTCCTTCCGGCAGAATTTTCGACGGATCCACCGGATCGACGATGCGGCCCTGCATGAACGGCATCATGATGCCGACCGATCCTAAGCGGTTTTCGCCATAAGAATGCTGCATGATGCCGGGACCGGCCAGCTCCGTCATGCCCCAGAGCTCGAGAATCGGCGCACCGCTGCGTTCCAGCCATTCGATGGATTTCGCCGGCGGCATGGCTTGGCCGCCGACGACCGCCACGCGCAAGGATGACAAGTCGTATTTCCCGAAGTCGGGATGCGCCAGCATGTAAAGGTACATAGTCGGCACGCCGTCGATGATGGTTACTTTGTGACGCTGGATGGACTCCAGCGCCTGCTGGGCATCGAATTTTTCCAGGAGCACAAAGGTCAGGCCGAAGAGAAAGCTCAAATCCATCAGGACAGTGCCATAGACGTGCGCCAGCGGCAGTCCGGTGAACTGGATGTCGGTTTCGGTGCGCATGTTCATTGCCGCAGTCATCGCCGAGTTCAACACCACATTGCGGTGACTGAGCATCGCGCCCTTGGGAAAGCCCGTCGTGCCCGAGGTGTAGCAGATCGTCGACAGGTCCCCGGCAACGTTGCCCGGCGGCTCGATGGTGTCCGCCTGACCCGACAGCAAATCGTCGAACGAAAGCGCGCGTCCGGGCGGCGAGCCTGTAAGAACGATAATCTCCTTCAAGACGCCGTCATCTTTAAGATGCAGGACGGCTTTGGCGCGTTCAGCGGTGGTGATGAGGACGGTGGAGCCGCAATCCTTGACGACATAGGCCAGTTCTTCCGCGGTCAACATGGCGTTGACCGGATTGATGACGCCGCCGGCTTTGGCAATAGCGAGATAGCTGATCACCCATTCCGGGCTGTTCTGGGCGAACAGCGTCACCCGATCGCCTTTCTTGACGCCGAGCACCTTAAGCCCATTTGCCGCCCGGTTGGTCGAACGTTCAAGCTCGCCATACGTGAATGTCCGCTCACCGAAGATCAGGGCAATCTTGTCGGGAAGACGCGCGGCGGTGTCCGGCAAGATTTGATCGATGGTCTTATTCAGCATGACGGCGGAATCCCCCGTTCGGTTCTTGAGCGGCCGTTTTGAGCGCAACACTATCACCTGGAGCACACGGCTAGAAGGGTTTTGCTGTGCGGCAGGGAAATGGCAATATTGCCATCTAGCTTTTTGCAGACAACGAATTTGGAACGGACCGCAACAATGAAAACAATCCAGCCAACATCCGCCAATCCGCGGATTTCACGGCTTAAAATATGACGGCGCCCGTCCAACGCACCCGCAATGCCTTTATCGGCAGTCCGATCGAACGCCTGGAGGATTTCCGCTTTCTGCGAGGGCGCGGACAATACATCGACGATCTCGCGCGCGAAAAAATGCTGCACGCGGTGATCCTGCGCAGCTCTGTGGCCCATGGCCGGATCCGCGCCATTGATGCCACGGCGGCTCGGGCGCGGCCCGGCATCCATGCCGTCATCACCGCGGCCGACATCGGAAATGTGCCGACGATACCCCTGCGCCACGAATCGCTGCCGGCGTTCAAGCGTTACGAGCAGCCGGTCATCGCCGTCGACAAGGTCCGCTTTGTCGGCGAACCGCTTGCCATCGTGGTCGCCGACAGCGTTGCGCTTGCCGAGGACGCATTAGACGCGATTGTCGCCGACATCGAGCCGCTGCCGGCCGTGGCCGATCGCGATACGGCCCGCAAAGGCGATATCCTCCTGTTCGAACCAACCGGATCAAATCTCGCGAGCACGATCACGGCGATACGCGGCGACGCCGATGCGGCCTTCAAGGCCGCGCCATATACGCGGCGCGAACTTTTTCGGGTGCAGCGGCACGGCGCGGTGCCGATGGAGCCGCGCGGGCTCCTCGCCGATTGGGACTCGGCACGACAATGCATGACGGTCTGCGGCGCATGCAAAGTACCGTTCACCAATCGGCGCGCGCTTGCCCAGATGATGAAATTGCCGGAAAGCTCGGTTCGTCAATTGGAATACGACGTCGGCGGCGGGTTTGGCGCGCGCGGCGAGTTTTATCCCGAAGACTTCCTTGTTCCGTTTGCGGCGCGGTTCACCGGCCGCCCGGTCAAGTGGGGCGAAGATCGGCGTGAGAACCTGATGGCGCTCAGCCACGCGCGCGACGCCGAATGCGAGCTTGAGATCGCCTGCGCGCGCGACGGCACTATCCTCGCCTTGCGCGGCCGAGCCTACGTCGATATCGGCGCCTATGTGCGGACGAACGGCGCCACCGCTCCGCGCAATATATCGCAAATCATGTCCGGCCCCTATCGCATTCCCGATGTGCGCATGGACGTGACGCTGGTCGTCACCAATAAGACGCCGTCGGGCACTTATCGCGGGCCCGGCCGGTTTGAAGCGGATTTTTGCCGCGAACGGCTGTTCGATATGGTGGCGCACCATCTTGCTATCGACCCGGTCGAGTTTCGCCGGCGCAATCTCGTCGCGGAAAGCGAAATGCCGTATCAGCTCGCGACCGTGCAGGTGCTCGACATCAAGGCCGAATGCGACAGCGGCGATTATCAGATCACGCTCGACCGCTGCCTTGCCGAATTCAAATGGACCGAGCGGTCGAAGCTGCAAGGCCAACTCGTCGACGGCCGCTATCGCGGCATCGCCCTCGGTTGTTACCTCGAAGGCGGCGGTACCGGACCAAGGGAGAACGCCCGCCTGCTGATCGAGGCGGACGGATCGATCTCGGTCTTCGTCGGCTCATCGTCGGTCGGTCAGGGCGTCGAGACGGTGTTTTCGCAGATCGCCGCCGACGCGCTCGAAGTGCCGATGGAGCGCATCAACAAAGTATTTCACGGCTCGACCGATTACCTCGTCGAAGGGTTCGGCTCGTTTTCGTCGCGCTCTATCGTGATGGGCGGCAACGCAATCGTGAATGCCGCAAGCCGCCTACGCGAGCTTGTCCGTGCCGCCGCGGCGCAGCGATTACATCGTGCGGCTCATGAAATTGTACTCGATCGCGGCATGGCGGTCGGGCCTGGACGGGCCGCGATCGACCTGAAGGAATTCGCCGGACTGTCCGCCGAAGGCTCGCATGCCAGCAACAAGCGCACTTATTCTTACGGGGCCCACGCCGCCTATGTCGCAGTCGACGCCAAGACCGGACAGGTCGAGTTGATCGATTATGTCGCCGTCGAAGACGTCGGCCGCATTGTCAATCCGCTGACGCTGCACGGCCAATGCATTGGCGCCGTCGTGCAAGGCTTGGGGGGCGCGTTTCTCGAACACTTCATTTATGACGAGAATGGCCAATTCCTCACCGGCTCGCTCGCCGACTATTTGCTGCCGACCGCGAGCGACTTTCCCAACATTCGCGCGGTCGCACTCGAGGATAAGCCGTCGCCGCTCAATGCGCTCGGCGTCAAAGGCGCCGGCGAAGGCGGCATTATTCCCGTCGGCGGCGTCGTCGCCAATGCAGTCGCAGCTGCGTTGAGTTCTTTGGGTGTAGAGCTTCGCGAGTTGCCGCTGTCGCCGCCGCGTGTTTGGCAGATGATCCGTGACGCGCACAATGCGCGCAGCAGGGCGGCACGTTGACCGTCGCCTTGGCACAATGCTAGCGTGAATAGGCTTTTTTAGTTGGTTCGAAGGGAACGCCGGGCCGTGAAATTACCATCCTTCGAATATGCCTGCCCGAGTACGATCTCCGAAGCCGTTACACTTCTGGCCTCGCATGACGGCGACGCCAAGCCGCTTGCCGGCGGCCAGAGTCTGGTTCCGATGATGGCGTTCCGCGTCGCCGCGCCGGCGCTGCTCGTCGACCTGCGAAAACTTTCAGAGCTGCGACAAATCAAGATCGCCGATGATGGCGTCGCGCTCGGCGCCATGGTGCGCTGGCGCGAGATTCTCGATGACGCGCGGTTACGAACGGCGCACCCCCTCCTGGTAACGGCAGTCGAACACGTCGCGCACTATCAAATCCGCAACCGCGGCACAGTCGGCGGCAGCATCGCGCATGCCGACCCCGCCGCCGAGATGCCTGCCATTGCGGTGACCTGCGAAGCAAAGATCGCCGTCGTCGGCAAGGCCGGCGCACGCACCATCGACGCGGCGAATTTTTTCAAGGGCCCGCTCGTGACCGCGTTAGATCCCGACGAGATCATCACCGAAATCCGCTTGCCGGCGTGGCCGGCAAAACGCCGCTTCGGCTTCCGGGAATTCGCCCGCCGCCGCGGCGACTTCGCCATGGCGGGCGCGGCTTTGTTTTATGATGAAGACAACGGCACGGCGAAGAACGTGCATGTGGGCGCTTTCGGCGTCGCCGATCGGCCGTTACGTCTGGCCGCGGTGGAGCAAGCGCTTGACGGCCGCACCATTGACGAGGCGGCAATCGCCAAGGCCGAAGCTGCGGCATCCGCGTCCGTCGATCCGGCCGCTGACATCCATGCCAGCGGCGCCTATCGCAAAGCGCTGATCGGCGTGATGGTCGAGCGCGCGTTACGCGCCGCAGCAGCGTAGCAGGCAATCGCAATGCCGGTGCGATTTGAGGTCAACGGCAAGCCGGTCGAGGTCGACGTCGAGCCTCGATTGACGCTCGCCGACTGCCTGCGCCATCGCTTGCGGCTCACGGGGACGCATGTCGGCTGCGAACACGGCATATGCGGCTCATGCACGGTGCTGGTCGACGGCGCCGCCGTGCGATCGTGTCTGATCCTTGCCGTTCAGGCCGAGGGCGCGAGCGTGGTTACCGTCGAGGGCCTGTCGCTCGACGAGGGCCTGACGCCGCTGCAGGCGTCGTTTCGCAAGCATCACGCGCTCCAATGCGGCTTCTGCACGCCGGGCATGATTACGACCGCGCATGCGCTGCTCACCGACGAGCCCGATTGCGACGCCGACCGGGTGCGCGAAGTGCTGTCCGGCAATCTCTGCCGGTGCACGGGGTACATTTCGATCATCGAGGCGGTGCTCGATGCGCGCGCCGCATACAAGAACAACGGCCAGCACGCATGAGAGCGGTCAATTCGTTCGTCGGCTGGCCGACGAACGGCTAGAGCGCAATCGTTTCAGATTGGATCGATTGTCGCTCTAGCATTTTGATGGAGCATGATCTTTTCGGAAAGCCGGTTTCCACTTTTCCGGATCATGCTCCAGAGGACCTGCGCTTTGTGCGTGGCCGCGGCGCTCAGTCAAATCTTACCCTGCCAAGGCCTTCATATCTTCCGGCGTCGGAACGAATTTCTCCATCTTCGGCGGAGCGCCGTTCTTGCGCATTTCCTCAAGCCAGAGGTGGTGAATGCGCGGGTCCTGATCCTCGTACTCGATCTGGTCGCCGCCCTCCTTGACGCTCTTGGAAACCGCCGGGGTGTCGCCCTCGGTCGCGCCGATGAGCGACACGCGTTGCGCCTGCATGGTCGGATAGCGCAGGCCGCCGACCGCGGTGGCGAGATAGCGCGCCGGCTGCGGCCCGGTATTGAAATGCTGGTGGAACTGGCGGTCGGCCGGCACCAGCACCATGCCGTGCTTCCAGTCGATGCGGCGGAAATCCTTGTCGTGCTCGAACCACATCAGCGAGTAGCCCTGTCCCATGACGCACATGACGTGAAAGCTCGGGCCGTGGCGGTGACCCTTCTTGTAGGTCCCGACCGGCATTTCCGATATATGCGCGTGCATGGTTCCATCGGCCAACACGAACATGATGTTGGTGCCGCCGCCGCCGCGATCACCCCAGCTTTTCAGTTCGATGGCGGCGAGATCCGGAACGAAATTGGTCTCCCACATATGATTGCCGGGCCGCACTGTGATGAGATCGCCCTCCCCGGAGAAATATTCCTTTTTGCCGGCGCGCTCAGAGAAATCGAAATCGTTGCCGAACACGAAAGCTTCGTTGTGAAAGACATTCATGACCATCGGCAGGTTGGTGGTTGATACCAACAGCGCGCGCTCGGTGCCGCCGGCGTTGAAATGCCGGTGCTTGGCGTTGAGCGGAATGGCGAACAGGCTCTTCTCGCCCCATTCGAAGCTGCGCCGGCTGCCGTCGGCGAATTCGAGCTGGGTCGAGCCGTGGCCTTCGAGCACGTAGACGACTTCTTCGTAAAGATGCCGCTGCGGGCTCGTCGATTTGCCCGGCGCGATATCGAATAGGAACATGTTGGCGAAGTCGCCGCGGCCCCTCAGGTGCACCGCCGCTCCGTTGACGCCGTAGCGCGGCCACGGCGCGGTCTTCACGTCGAACAGATAGACGCCGTAATCCTCGGTGACCGGGATACCTTCCGCTGCGAGCCAATCAACGTAGGGATCAATGCCATATCGCGGCTTCTGTTGCGGCAATTCGCGGATGTTCATCTCGCTCTCCCCTATCGCGACAATAAGCTTGATTATTGCACGGCGATTACAGCGAGTCTCGCCGGCGAGCTATGCGAACAACAGCGACTTGATCACCACCGGCACCACGCCGGGCGGCGCGATCAGTTCGCCGACGTCGACAAAGTCGAGTTCCTGCAACTCCATGCCGTCGATGGAGACGATTTTACCCGGCCAGTTGAGCTCGCGATGCAGAATGCGACCGAATGTCTTGCCGATATCGCCATCGATCATCAACAGCAGGAGCTTGATGCGATCCTGCAGCGGTGCGAGCGCCTGCAAAATCCCTTCGCCCGCCGTTTTGAGCCGCGAATGCTCGGGATCGCCGCGCCAGGAGAAGCCGATCGCCAAGCGCGGATTGCGCTCGAGGTCGAGCTCTTCTAGTCCACCGCGGATCGCGGTAATAATGTGCAGCGGGTCGCCCGCCGCTTCGAGATCGATGCAGATCACCGGCACATTGTGTACCGGCAGCACATAGGGATCGGGCAGATAGATGGTCTTGCCGCTGACCTGTACCGTGAATTGCGAGGCGCCAATGACGGTGGCGCGGATGCGCTGGCCCGGATCGATCAGCGGCAGCACGCTGCGACGGCTCAATTCGCGCACCAGTTCAGCGGCCAGCAGTTTGGCGATGTCGCCGAATTCCTTGTCCTCGTGGCCAAACATGTACTCGGCCAAGCCGCCGGAGAACGTGATCGCGCTGGGCATACACGCGCGCGCCAGCGGCTCGGTCAACAGCAGCGATTCACTAAGCCGATCGAGCGGCGCTCCGACAATGTAATCGGCCGCCACCATGCCGAGGCGCTGCGCGATGCGCCGGCGGATCAATTGGTCTGCCAATGCCTGCGGCGAAATTTTTATCCCCAGATCGTCGGCGACGAGCTGCGCCGAATGGTCGACGCGGCTCCACGCGCCCTTCGCGTCGGTTGCGACGAGCCGGCCACCGACGGCAAAGGCCGACAGGCCGAGGATCGTACCGCGGTCGATCAAGGCGAGCTTGGTGGTGCCGCCGCCGACGTCGGCGTGAAGCAGGCAAGTGTCGCGCGCCTTGGACAGCGCCACGGCACCCGATCCGTGCGCGGCGAGCCGGCATTCGAGCTTATGACCGGCCGTGGCGCAGACGAATTTTCCCGCGTCGGCGGCAAACAGCTCGTCGATGGCGCGGGCATTTTTGCGCTTGATCGCCTCGCCGGTAAGAATGACCGCCCCGGAGTCGATCTCGCTCTGCGTGAACCCCGCTTCGCCATAACAGCGACGGATGAACTCCCCAAGTTCCACCGCGTCGATCGTGCCGTCGGGCAGAAACGGCGTCAGCAGGATCGGCGAGCGCCACACAATCTCACGGCCAATCACGACGAAGCGGCTGGACAGGCCTTGCGACTGGCGCTGCAAGGCAACCTTGGCGAACAGCAGGTGCGAGGTCGAGCTACCGATGTCGATGCCGACCGTCGTGAAGGCGACGTTGTCCTGGTCCCAGATCGAGCGCGCGATGGCGGCGCGCTCGGCCGCGGTCTCGATATGCTCGTGGGTGAACTCAGTGTCGTGCATTGAACAAGAATTGTTTGCGCTCGGCGGTCAAGCTTGCCTCGCGCGGTCGATGTCGGGCGTTCGTCACCGACGCCCAGCAGCATTTGCGTCTCAGCGGCCGGTCCGCGCCAGAGAGTGAACCCATCCGACCATGCGCGATCTGGCGTTCTCGATGTCCTTCTTGGTGAAGAAGTCCTCCGGCCTGACCTTGTCGACCGGATAGACCGGCCGCAGGAAATCGCTCTCGTAGCCGAACGGCACCGTGGCATCGATCCCCATGCCGCCCTCGAATTGGGTATTCGATGCGGTCCACGACTTGTCACCTGCGGTCATGCGCTCGGCCGGCATAAAGGTCTGGCCGCGCCCCCCGGGAATCGGATTGAGGATATCGGTGCGTGGATTGACCCGCGTGGTGAGGCACCACATGAGGTCATCCATGGAGTAAGGGTCGGTGTCCTCACTTACCGCGATCGCCAGCCGCATGCCCTGCGAACACGACAGCGCCGCGCCGAGGAAGTTGCGCTGCCAGCCCTCGTCAATTTGATGGCGCTTCTTGACCTGGATAACGCAGCCGCCCCAGTCCGTCATGCAGTAAGGGATCACCACGTCCTGCACGATACCGGGCTGTAGTCGCTCGCACAGCTCGAAGATCGCCGCCTCGCGCACCGTCGTATCGATATTGTGGTCGTCGAGGGTATGGACGCCGAGCGCAAAGATGATTGGCTTGGTCTCAGGCTTGCGCATCGTCACGGCAGTGACATGGAAGGTCGGTGCCTTATAGGCCTTGCCCATATAGCCGGCCCATTCGGGATGGAAATGGTAGCGTCCTTGGACGCCGGCATCCTCCGATTCCTTGGTCTCGAACCGGCGATCACGCGGATGAATATAGCCTTCGAGGACCAACTCGGCATCGGCGAGCGTGTAGGCATCGACCGTGCGGCACTTCACCATGCGGATCGGACTGCCTTGCACTGCGCCCGCGATACCGATCTCGTCGCAGCCCATCGGCAGAATGGCGTAGTCGAAGCCGGCGCCTGCGAGCAGCGTGCAGGCCGGCGGCACGCCAAAACACATCGTAATCGGAATGGGCTTGTCGTTCTTATAATATTTGTTCGCCACCTGCCACATATGCGAGCCCGGTGAAATTTGAAACGTGCCGACATTGCCCCACCGAAAGTTCATACGGTTGTAGCCGAGGTCGGTGCCGCCATCGAACTGGTCGAAGCTGATGCAGCGGATGCCGGAACCAACCGTGAGTTCGGTCTCGTAAGTAGTATGGCGGATCGGCACCATGTGTTTGTTGACGTCGTCCGGATTGAGGATCACATGTTCCTGAACCGGCGCCTCGTGCTGGGAAACAATCACGGGTTTTAACGGCTTGCGGAAGGCTTCCGCGATCTTGCGCGTGCGCTCGATATCGTTTTTCCAGCCGAACATTTTGTTGATGACGTTCATGTCGCCGAACAGGTTGGTGATAACCCGGTGATTTGGTTTATCTTTGACGTTGTTGAAAAGGATTGGGCATCCGCCATCCATGTGCTTTTGCAGCCCGGTAACTTCGAGATCCGGATCGACTACCTTATCGGTTTCGATCAAATCGCCTTGCGACTTCAGCCATTCCAGTGTCGTGCGAAGATCGATGACGTCCGCTGTGTCAGGACGGGATTTCTCTTTATGCATCGCTTTCTGCATGACGTTAGACTCCAGTTTAGCGAAGTTGCCTGATGGCCCTTGGATTTCGCTGTCGTCATCGGTGTAGCGCCTTCGGTTTACTTACCCCATCGGCATAACTTTTTCAAAGCTCGTCCCCAAGCGGCTATTGAAACTGTTCCATCTACGCTTGAATGCGCTCCAAGCCGATATTCTTATCGCTGCTTTGCCAGATACGGAGTTTTTGACAAGAACACCTGTCGCCGCTTGACCATTGCCCTTTGGAGAGGCCATTTTCGGTCTGACCGCTGCAACCGGCTCAAGCTATACTTGCAAGCTTGACCGAAGAAATAGCTGCATTCTCATTAGCCCGCCCGACGTCATCTTTCGCAGCATTCGATCGCCAACTGTGGGTAAGCCTGCTGCCTCAAAGGGATTGGTTGACAGTGCAAGAGCTGACATCCGTAACCTTCGTTTATGCGATGCAGGAGGACCGAATCCTGGCGGCGATCAATGCCGGCCGTCCGGAGGCCTGGTCCTGCTGGCTAACCAGGCGGGTGGTGCTTGCGGTGCTCGAGCGTGTGACGGAAATCCTCGCCACCACGTCAACTCTGGCGCAGCGAGCGCCGGTAGAGCTTCGTCGCGAACTTGCCGCCTTTGAGCACGACGCGGCGATGGCGCAGACCGCGAAACGAATGTCTCCCGCCCCCGCTGATTTACTGAGTGCGAGCGCGACCGCTGCAGAACTCGTGGAACAGCTATCAATCACCAATCAGGGAGACAATTTCCGAGTGGAGCTGCGCGGATTAAGAGGAGGCGGGGCGGCAGGGGTGCTGCGCCGGGTCGGTCTCCAGCGCATTTTACAAATGCTTCAGGATGAAGTTGCCAAAGCCGGCTGGCTGGCTACGCAGTCAAAGCCTCAGTCCGCTCAGGCCGTCGGGGAGCCCGGTTCGAAGCAATTCCGCCAGTAGCCGGGCCGGTCACGGTCACCAAGCTCGGCAAATTCTTTGCTTCGTCAGCGAGCGGCGCGCGACATGACGCCTTCCAGGTCCTTCATCAGAGAGAATAACGAGTTGTTCGAATTAAGCGCGTTCAAACTCGACTGTAACAGCTTTGCAGCTGTATCGCTGGCGAGGGGCTCGGCAAAATGACTGAATTTCTTTTCAATCTCAGCTTTCGTCAGAGGACGCTCTGGATCACCCGGAACACAATCGATACGAAGTTCACGGCGACCCGATGACGCCTCGACGACAATACGTGCCGGCCACCGAGCGGGATAGTCGGCAAGCAAGGCGTCTTCGGCAGCGACTTTGACGCGTCCCATGAAACCATGGAGTGATGACAGTGGAACCTCGGCGGCGAGATTGAGGTCAGCCATGTGTGACGGTTGCAAGGCCACAATGGCCAGCTGATAGGGCAGACTGGTGAGGAAGGAGGCGCGGTCGCCGAGCGTAATTCCGTGGTTGATCATCCTGAGATGTGGCGGCAGCACATAAGCGGTGATTTCGGCGATCTCAGCCGCGCGAACACCCGATTCCAAAATCTCGCGCAGCGCCTGAGTCGCGGCCATGGTCTGCCGCGCTGCGCACCAAGGCTTCACTGAAACCTCCGAGAACGCAAGCGCGGTATTGCCAACCATGACCGCGATATCCGGCTCGATTCCGTAAACCTCGGGAAACAGGCGTGAGCGTAGAATGTCAAGATCCGCCGTAAAACCGGATTGCGCGCCCAGCGCTGCAGTCAGCCCGTTGCGTGCGGCATTTCCGACTGAAAACCAGCGCGCGGTCGTCACGGCATGGTGCTGGCCGACCGACGGCGAAGCCAAAGTAAGCGCCAGTGCGAGAGCATGCGCTGTCTGTTCTAGGTTGAGCCGCAAAAGCCGCGCCGTTACAGCCGCGGTCGCAAAACCGGCGGCGAAATAGGTCGGCCAGATACCCCGGTAAAGGACGTTTGGGCCTTTGATTACGAGACCGAGGCCGATCATCGCCTCGTAGCCGGCCAACATGGCCGCGGCGACGCTATCAATATCCGTCTCATGCAAGTTTGCCGCTAAGGTCACGGCGGCAGGGATAGCGATCGAGCCGGGCGTCGTCATCGACGCCAGATGGATGTCGTCGATCTCGCTCAGTCGGACCAGGGCGCAATGGGTTGCGAGATCGTCATGGAGGTTTCGCTCAACCGCGTGACCAATTGGAAGACGATGGCGGAAGGAGATAAGCGCTTTGCCTTCTGGAGTTTGTGTCGCCGCGATCCACGCGCCGATCGTGTCAGCGACGTGCAGCCGCAGCTTCGCCATTATGGCCGACGCAACGCCATCCGTGCGTAGCCCAACGATCCGGTCGGCAAGTTCTTCGATCCCGTTCATGACACCCTGCCGTGAAGCGCCAGAAGGAAGTCAAACGACGATGCCTTCTGGTTCTCGCGGATTTCAGTGAGGCGGTGCTCGAACGTCATCGTCGGTCAGAATTCTTCGCTGCCGACGGCGTCGCCGAGATCGGTGTCGGTGAACAGCTCATCGAGCGGCGAAATGGCCCCGATCAAGCCTTGCTGGTGGCAATAGCGCTGCACCGTCTGCAGGTTTTTGCGGTTGGCCGGCGTCAGCCCATAGGCCCACGGGTCCTTGCCCAGTGTCGCCTCCTGCTCCTCGACCGCGGTGCCCACGAAGGCGAGCGGCACCATGCGCGGATTGGCGAGCCGCCGATAGGCAAATTGCTTCGCCTGTTCGAAGGCCTTGACCAGATTGGTTGCCACCCACGGATATTTGTCGGCGATCTCCTGCTTGAGCGTGGTGACATGCATGATCGGAAAAATGCCGGTGTCCTTGAAATAAGCGAGCTCGACTTCCTTGTAATTAGGGAACAGCCGCGCGATGCGCCTGTCGCCTTCGACGAAGGGCCGCGGCAACGTCGGCGAGATCATGGCCGGGATGTCGCCTTCGGCGAGCATGTCGCTCAGCGGCTTATCGGTTTTTTTCATCTCAATGCGCAAGCCTGCCGGCGGCTTAAACGCGATGTCTTCGGAGCGCTCGACCAGCCAGGTGAACGAGCGGTGGTCGAGCCCGTAGTGCTCGCCGAGGATGCCGCGAATCCAGATGCTGGCCGCCGGCCGAAAATTGGTGCCCCCGACCACCTTGCCGTTGAGATCCTTCGGCGTCTCGATGCCGGCCGCGGTGTTGACGAAGATAAAGCCGTGACGGAAGCGGCGATGTAGGAACACAGGAATGGCGGTGAGCGGCTTGCGCTGGTCACGGATCATGAAATATGCGCCGACATTTTCCTCGCAGACGTCGAATTCGTGCTTGCGGCCCATGCGCCAATGGCGTTCCCGCGGTCCCATCTCCGAGAGAAAAATGAGATCGAGCCCATCGGCCTCGACCGTTCCGTCTTTTAGCGGACGAACGATGTCATAATCGCCGCAGGCTACAGTCAGTCTGAGCTTGCTCATCTGCGCTCCCGAAGACGCAATTCAGTCGCGCCAGCGCGCGTAATGCAGCTCGGCTCGGCGCACAATCTCGTTAAGTGCGATGGCGATCGCTGCCAGCATCGAAACCAGGCCCATCAGCTTGGTTGCGTCGAAATTCTCGGTGAAAATGCTGGTGAAATAGCCGATGCCCGCCGTGGAGACATAGAGCTCGGCCAGCAGAACGCCGAGCAGAACGCCGCTCATACCGAGCCGCATGCCGGTAAAGAAGCTCGGGATCATGTGCGGGAAGATCACAAAGCGAAACAGCTGCCAACGGTTGGCTCCCATGGAGCGGGCGCTGACGAAAAGCACCGGTTCGATCTTCTGCACGCCGGCGGTGACCGAAATCACGATCGGGAACATGCCATGGCTGACGGCAAAAGCAATCTTCGATGCGGCGCCGATGCCAAAGACGAGGACGAAGATCGGCAGGATGGTGATCTGCGGTATGCCGTAGAGTAAAAGCACGATCGGCATGAAGCTTTGGTGCGCAAAACGGTTGAGTCCGACGGCGAGCCCGATCCCGGCGCCGATGATCACGGAGAGCGCGAAGGCGGCGGCGACTTCATATAAGGTCAGCCAGAGCGCCGATGGCACGCCGGGCGTGCCGAACAGCTTGTCAAGCGACATCAGCACCACTGACGGAGGGCTAATGAAATCGCGGTCGAGAAAGTAACGCGCGGCGATCTCCCAGATGAGAAGAAGCAGTATCACCACGCCGAGCCGGGCGATGCCGGGACGCCGTTCCAGCCGTTGCCATATGTTCGGCGCGGCAGGCATGACAGGATGGGCAACTTCAGTCCGGCTCACCGCCATCGCACCCATCTTTCGAGCCTGGAGACGACGGCATTTAGAGACGCCACGATCGCGATGACAAAGACGATGTAGGCAAACATTCGCGCGGTATCCATATTTTCGGCGAGATCGACGATGTGATGCCCGAGACCGGCAAACGAGGCGATGGTTTCACTGGCGATCACCGACAAAAGCGCGACGGTAAACCCCATGCGCAGTCCCGCGAGGATCACTGGCAGTGCGGCCGGCAATAGTACATGACGAAACATCTGCACATCGTTGGCGCCCATCGAGCGGGCGACGGTTACGAGCCGGCGATCCACATTGCCAAATCCGGCAATAGTGCTGAGTACGATCGGAAAGAAGCTGATGGTGGCGCCAAGCGCGATCTTGGAGTTAGGGCCGAGTCCGAGCAACAAGACGTAGAGCGGCAAGAACAGAATGATTGGGATTGCATAGATTGCGGCGAGCAACGGCTCGAACACTTTGATCAGGAACCGGGAGCGGCTTATCAAGTATCCAACTGAGACGCCCAGCGACATTGCAATGGTGAAGGCGGCGGTAAGTTCTCCCAGCGTCACCTTAAGGTCGGGAATGAACGCACCTGAGGAAACGACCTCGACGAGTTGATGCCAGACGTTGAGTGGGTTCGGCAGAAGAATACGGCTAACACCCCATACGGTCGTCGCCAATGACCACAGCAGCAACAGCACCGCGATGAACGCGATCTGCATCAGCCGGCTCAACAGTCGTTGTTGTGTGGTCACGCGCCCGTCCGAATTCATGTGCGATCTCCGCTGTCGACCTTGGCAGCACCGGCTTGGTCGTAGCGCCGACGCGGCTGTGCCGTTTCCGACATCGCTTTACGGATTTCGTCGTGGAGCAAGCCGTAAAGTTGGTCGCGCAACGCGTGGTATTTCGGAGCGGTCATAAACGACGGCTTGCGCGGATGGGGCGCGTCGACAGTAATAACTTGCTTGATCGTGCCGGGCCGCGCCGAGAACACGGCCACGCGATCGGCCAAAAATACCGCCTCGCCCAGACTGTGCGTGACGAAAACGATGGTCTTGTTCGAGCGCGACAGCAGAACTGAGAGATCCTCGCCCAGCACCATGCGCGTCTGCTCATCGAGTGCGCCGAACGGCTCGTCCATCAAAAGAATTTCGGTTTCCAGGCTTATGGCGCGGGCCAGCGCCGCGCGTTGACGCATTCCGCCGGATAATTGGGCGGGATAATGCTCGGCGAAATCGAGCAGACCGACCGCTTCCAATGCGCGGCCAGCCCGGTCGCGACGCTCCGCTTTGGCGACGCCCTGAAACGTCATGCCGAGCACGATGTTCTCGAAAACCGTATTCCAAGGAAACAGCGCGCTTTCCTGGAATACGAAGGCGAGATCGCGTGGCAGTGGGCCGCGCACCGGTTTGCCCGATATGGTGACGGAGCCCGTGGTAGGCGCAATCAATCCGCCCATGATGTTGAGCAATGTCGACTTGCCGCACCCCGAAGGCCCGATCAGGCAGAGCAATTCGCCGCGAACGACCTCAAGCGACGTATCGAGCAGCGCCTGCACGTGACGCGCCTCGCTGGCATCACCGAATTGATGCGAGACGCCGTGAACGCTGATGGCTGACGGCACGGATGTCATGCAGCCTCGATATGATCACGCGGCCGGACTCGCCGGAAGGCAAATCGACCACAGCAATCTACTTTGAAAGAAACTGTTCAGTGTAGAGCATCTTGAGATCGGGCGGTTCATTGAGCATTCCCAATTGGATCCAAGACCGGGACAACCCGTCCAAAGCCTTCTGCTGGAATTTGCCGTTAGCCGAAAACATCGGCATTACTTCATCATAAGTGCGGCCGGTGATGTCCTCGTCCTTTTCCGTGACCGCGGCGGCGATCTTCACCGTCTCTGCCTTATGCGAGCGCATATAGGCAATAGTCTCAAACCACCCTTTGAGAAAATTACGCAGGTCGTTTGGCTTGCTGCCGATGTCCTTGTCGGTGGCGTAGATGACATGAATCATGAAATCCTTCATCTGCGTGAAGCGCACCAGAATCCGACCTTCGCTTTTCTTTTCCAGATTGAACGCATTACCAATATCCATGATGATGCCATCGATGTCGCCGCGCTTAAGCGCTGCGATCTGGCCAGTCATAGCGCCCATCGGTTCGATGTCGATGCCGTTCGGGCCCCAGCCCTGACTGCGGGACGTTTCGCTGACCAGAAAGTAAGTCAGCGAGCCGGCGGTCGAAACACTGACCTTCTTGCCCTTGAGGTCGGCGACTGTCTTTGGTCCGTCTGAACGGACCACGATGGCGAGAAGGAGCGGCGGACCTGCCATGGCGGCGATCGCTTTGACCGGGGCGCCTTTGGCGATGAAAGCCATTGCGGGGCCTGATCCGATCCCGATGTCGATGCTGTCGGACGCCATGCCCTGCTGCAGCTTGGCGTCGCCGGCAAACGCGATCTCCTGGATGTCGAGACCATATTTCTTGAAGATGCCGGTCTGCATGCCGACGTCAAGCGGCGTGAAGGAGAACGCTTCCGGTACCGCCTTGCCGACCCGTAGCGTGTCGTCGGCACGGGCGCCGGCGGACAGTCCGATCATTCCGGCCGAGATCACTGCCGCCGTCACGATCGGGCGTATCAGCTTAAATGTCCTGAACAGCTTGCACATCGAGTGGTCTCCTCGGGTCGCCCGGCCTATTGGTTTGTCGCCGGGTTGCGACTGGCTTTTCGCCGCATTTCGTCGCGCAATGCTTCAGTCGCCGCAATATCGAGCTCGATATCATCGGTCACTACCACGCCATACAGATCATGGGCGGCTTCAAGGGAGATAAAGCCTTCACGCACGTCGTCGACTACTCTGGCCGGATCGCGGTCGCACGGGTGACCCCAGCCGCCGCCGCCGCCGGTCCGCACGATCGCGGCGGCGCCAAGTGGAACCGGTATTCGGGCGCCGGCCAGCTGATGGAAATCGCTCTCTTCCGGCAGGCGCAATAAATATCCTCCACTCTCCCCCGGGGTGCCGCCGCGCAGTCCCCAGGGCGGACATTGCGTGCGCCGGGTCTGTTCGAAGTTCCACAAACCTTCTACCAAGTTGCGCACCCGCATATCGATGCCAAGGCCGCCACGATATTTGCCGGCACCGCATGAAATCGGTGCGCAGCGCCCGGCTTTCTACCAGCACCGGACATTTCAGCTCGATCCCTTCGATTGAGCCGTTGCGTACGTCGCCCTGGCAAACCGACACCGTGCCGGATTCGCCGTCTTCATATGGTCGCCCGCCCCATCCGCCGCCTTCAATGCTTTGCACGACAAATCGACGCCCAGTCTTAGGATGCAGTCCGAAGAACACCACCGCTCCGCCAAGGAGACCATGATGGCCTCCCGGCACTCGATCGGGCATAGCCGGTGCCAGCGCCGCTACGATGCAGTCGACCACCGTCGGCACGATCGCGCTCCAGCCCGCCATCGGCGCCGGGAAGCGCGCCATCATGATGTTGCCTTCCGGAATGATCACTTCGAGTGCGCGGAACGATCCCTCGTTGACGGGATCGACTGGCCCCGTCAGCGCCTTGTAGGCGACGCGAGCGCCGGCGAGCGTACGCGAATTAATGCCGGCCTTTCGCTCCGCGGAGCAACCGGACAGATCAATGGTCATTGACGAACCTTTGACCGTGACCCTGGCGTGGATCGGTACGGGTTCGCCTTTGCGCACGCCGTCGTCGTCGATCGACGCGGAGGCTTCGTAGATGCTGTCCGGAATCTGCGCCACCACATTGCGGCACTTGCGCTCAGTCTCGTCGAAGATTCGGACGATTGCCGCCAATATCGTGTCGCGGCCGTATTTATCGAACAGTTCGTCCAACCGACGAGCGGCCAGCCGGCAAGCGGCCATTTGCGATTTCATGTCCCCGAGCGAAGACTCTGGAAAGCGAATATTGTCCTTGATAACACGATAAAGAGTCTCGTCGAGCACACCTTTGTGATAGATCTTGAGCTGGTCGAATTGCATGCCCTCGAGCCATGGATCGGCGACTTGCGGGCCGGCGCCAAATCCTGTCGAGGTGCCGCCGACGTCAATCCAATGCGCGCGCACCATGGCGAACATCAGAAGCTCGCCGCGGTAAAAGTACGGCATGTAAATGACGATATTGTTGAGGTGCTGCCCCGCGACCGCCTGATGATTTGTGATTATGACGTCGCCCGGTTCGAATCCTTTCTTACCGTAGCGTTGCATGCCGTCGGCAATGATGACGCCCAGGTCTGCTACGAAATGCGAAACACCTCCAACATTCTGCGAGATGAGTTGCCCCTTCGGGTCGACCAGCGCAGTGCAGAAATCGCGGACCTCGTAGATCATCATATTGTAAGAGGTGCGCTGCAAATCGGCAGCCATCTCGTTGGCGATCGCCGGCAGCGCATTGCGGATCACCTCGAGCGTCACCGGATCGCGCGTCACAGCTGGCGCGGGATGGGAGCGCCGCCCATTTCTCGCAGCTTTCGTCCTCTTCACGGGTGATTTGCCGGTCATCGTGCGCGTGCCACTGCAATGATCAGTTCGCCGGACGCCGCGACCCGGCAGGTGTCCCCCGGATAAAGCACCGTCGTAGTGCCATGCTCCTCGATCAGCGCTGGACCTTTCACGCGTGCGGCGGCCGAAAGCGCGGCGCGCGCATAGACCGGACAAGCGATCGGCGTGTCGGCATTATCGAGAAAGACCGGACGGCGACGCACCGCCTCGCGCGTTATCTTGCGTTTGCGCGGAAATGTCAGCTTCGGCCGCTTGCCGATGACGGCAAGCCGGATATTGATCATTTCCACCGGCTCTTCCGGCGAATGATGGGCGTAGCGCTGCTCGTAAAGGCGATCGAACGCGGCGCGGATACCGCGGCGGTTGGCTTTCTTCAACTGCGCCAGCGTGACCGGCACCGGCAGCGTGAACTCCTGGCCGATATAGCGAAGATCGAGATGAATTTGCCGCACCGCACCGCGCTTGTGACGCAGCCCGGCTTCCGCCTCCGCCACCATCTCGTCGTGCACCTTGATCAGATCGGCGAAGTCGATCTCGGCAAGATCTGCGTAATAGGTGCGGATGAAATCGTGGCGCTCGTCGGCAAGCAGCATGCCGAGCGCGGAAAAGTGTGACGGGAACAGCGGCACGATCACGGTCGGAACATGCAGCTCGCGTGCGATGTCGAGGACGTGCAACGGACCCGCGCCGCCGGAAGCGACCAGGACGAAATCGCGCGGGTCATAGCCTTTCTCCACCGACACTTCGCGAACGGCAAGGGACATTTTGTTGACGGCGATTTTGAGGATTGCCCGCGCCGCTTGGGTCACACTGATCTCAAGCGGTATCGCAATCTTTTCCTCAATACCCCGCTTGGCGCCGTCGGCGTCGAGCACCATGGTGCCGCCGAGGAAATGATGTGGGTCTAGCCGGCCGAGCACCACGTTGGCGTCGGTAATGGTCGGTTGGGCACCACCGCCTCGATAGCAGATCGGGCCCGGATCGGCGCCGGCGCTTTGCGGCCCGACTTTCAGCGCGCCGATCTCGTCACGCCAGGCGATTGAGCCGCCGCCGGCGCCGATCTCAACGACGTCGACCATCGGCACCATAACCGGGTGGCCGCTGGCATAGCCGCCGACGTAATAGCCTGGCGCCATTGTCGGTTCGCCGCCGCGGATGAGGCTTGTCTTGGCGGTGGTGCCGCCCATGTCGAAGGAAATGACATTGCCATAGCCGAGCTTTTCGCCGACGCGCGCGGACGCGATGATGCCGCCAACCGGGCCTGACTCCATCATTGCCACAGGACGTTCTTGAGCTACTTCCGGCGTCATTACGCCGCCGTTGGAACGCATGATTGAAAGATTGCCGCGAAAGCCGATGCTCTCAAGCTTGCCTTTCAATGCGCGTACATAGCCGCCGACCTTGCGGCCGACATACGCATTCACCACCGTGGTGGAGGTGCGCTCGAACTCTCGATATTCGCGAAGAATTTCGTGGGACAGCGACAGATAGGCGTTCGGCAGCGCGGCGCGGATGATTTCGCCCGCCGTGCGCTCGTGATCCGGGTTCACGTATGAATGCAAAAAGCACACGGCGACAGCTTCGACGCCCTCGGCGGCCAACGCCAGCGCCGCCGCCTCGACCCCGGCGCGATCGAGTTTTTCATGCACCGCGCCCGACGCCAACACGCGCTCGGCGACCTCTCGGGTGCGACGCCGCGTCACCAGCGGACGATGCCGATGAAAGAAAAGATTGTAAGCCTCCGGGCGGTTGCCGCGACCTATGATGTAGACATCGCGGGTCCCGTTGGTGACGACAAGCCCAGTCTTGGCACCGGTGCGCTCGATCAGTGTGTTGATGGCAATGGTCGAGCCATGGATTAGCTCATCGATGACGGCCGCGGCCAGGCCGCTCTTTTGGAGACAATCAGTGACGCCCTGGACCAGATCGGCGGGCGTCGTTAGGCTTTTCGCGTCGACGAAGCGGCCGGCGCTGTCGTCGAAACCGATCAGATCGGTGAATGTGCCGCCGATATCGATTGCAACAGCGATCACGTTTTCGCGTCCCCACAGCTACGGCTTTTGCTGCCGTCACAGTGGCGACATGTCGCCAGCCAAGCAACGGGAAAGTTATAGCTCTTTGGCTAAAATCACCGCGTGATGTGACCGAGCAGTCCGCTGAAATGCGCTGACGGTTGACGTATCGTCGGGGAAAAGGGCATTAAGCTGACCATGCCGACAAGCTTTCGTCAGATCATTGACAGGGCCGTCAAAAACAAACGGTTTCTCGTTGTTCCGGGGGCGCACGATGCGCTCAGCGCACGGCTGATCCAGAAAATCGGCTTTGAGACTTACTTTATTGGCGGATTCCCGGCCGTCGGAGCCCGCTATGGCCTGCCCGACGTCGGACTGATGGGCTTTGGCGAAATCTCGGCGGCGGTGCGCGACATCATGTCGGCCTGTGACCTGCCGGTGTTCGTCGATGGCGACGACGGCTATGGCGACGTGAAGAACGTGGTGCATACCGTTCAAGCTTATGAACGCATGGGCGTCAGCGCTATCCTGATTGAGGATCAGCAATGGCCGAAGCGTTGCGGCCACATGGTCGGCAAGAAAGTCGTCGCCGCCGAATTGGCGGAGGCCAAGATCAAGGCGGCCTGTTCGGAGCGGATCAATCCGGAAACCTGGATTTTGGCGCGCACCGATGCCCGCGCGGTCTATGACCTCGATGAGGCCATGCGCCGGGCGGAACGCTACATCCGCGCCGGCGCCGACGGTATTTTTATCGAGGCGCCGCGCAGCGTCGAGGAACTCAAGCGCATCGGCCGCGCCTTCGACGTGCCGCAAATCTGCAACCCGCTGATGGGCGGTCATACGCCGATCCTGTCGATGGAAGAACTCGGCGAACTCGGCTTCAATTGCGCAGTGCTTGGCCTCGACACGCTGATGCACGCCGCCAAGGCAATCGAGACCGTGCTGCTCGACATGAAATCAGGCAAATTCGCCCGCCGCAACGACGGCATGGATTTTGAGAACTATAAAAAAGTTGTCGGCTACGACAAATGGGAAATTATCGACGAGCGCTTTGCGCCGCGAACGTGATTGATTACACCAGCGCCGGCTCGCGCGGGGGCTGCACCTTGGCTGGGTCGCGTAAATTAAGAATGCGCCGGGCGTTATCGAAGAACAGCTTCTGCTTGTCTGCCGCCGAAAGCGGAATTTCGTCGATCAGCTTGAGGCACGGCACCGGATCCCAGCACGGATAATCGGTGCCGTACATGACGTGATCGATACCGTAATAGTCGATGGCGAATTTGATGCCGGCCGAGTGCGGCGACACCGTATCGGTGTACATGCGCTTCATGTAGCCCTGCACAGGCTTCGCCAGCTTCGCAGCCTTGGAGTTTTTGTCCATGCGTCCAGCCTGATAGGGCAGCGAGCCGCCGGTGTGCGACATCACGATTTTCAGTTTCGGGTGCCGCTCCATCATTCCGGAGAGAATGAGGCGCATCGCCGCCACACTGACCTCGATGACTCGGCCGAGGCTCAAATGCAGCGCGCCGTCGTAGCCGTCGAGCATGTCCTGGAAGATGACGTCGGTCGGATGCAAGAACATTGGTAGGCCAAGCTTTTCGACGTGAGCATAGAACGGCTCCAGCCGCTCGGCGTCGATGTGTGCATCGGTGCCGACGCTGCCGGGGAGATTGACGCCCATCAGCCCCAATCGATTGACCGCATCGTCCACTACTTCGATCGCCGTCCGTGTGTCCTGCAGCGGCACGGCCGCGCTCGCCCACAGTCGGCCTGGATATTTCTTTTGCGCGTCGGCCATCTCCTCGTTCCACATGAGCGCATAGTCGCGGCCTTCGGCAAGCGGCATGTCGGAGAACGACACCGAGAACGGCCCGATGGAACACACCACGTCGACCTGGTGGCCGAGGCTCGCCATATATTCTAACTGCTTGTCGAGATCGAACCATTCCGCCCAGGAATTCAGATGCTGGCTGCTGTCCGCGCGACGCAGGTAATCGTAGCCGCCGCGTTCGTTGGCGCGTGCTCTCGGAAAATCGGTGCGCTTGCACAGCTTGTCGAAAATCGACCTGGGCCACCAGTGGAAATGCGAATCGATAATGTGCACGGAGCGCTCCTGCCAATCGGCTGGTTCTAAACGATTCTAGTCGGAGGCCCCCAACCGGTCAAACGCAGCCTGCCGCCCTGTCGCATGGCCATAGACCGGAAATTCTGCAATGATCTGCAAGTCGTACGCGAAGAAAAGACTCTGGGAGAACGCGATGGACCGATTATCTCGAAGAAGCCTGTTATCGGGACTGGCATATGGCGCCACGCTTCCGCTCGCGGCTTCGCTTTCACCTGCGAGTGCGGCCGAGAAACTTCGCGTTGCCAAGGTCGTGCCTTTTGCCTGGACCTTCACGCCGCTCGATGTGGGTATGCAGACCGGAATTTTCGCGAAGCAAGGTCTCGACATCGAAGAATCGGCGTCCTCGGGCGATGCCAAGCTGCAGCAGTTGTTGACGTCCAATAGCGTCGATATTGGCATCGGCAGTGGGCCCGGCATGGCTTTCGCCGTCAAAGGGGTCCCAGCCAAGGCGGTCGCGGCGATGTACGGCCAGCCGCGCAATATGGCGGTTATGGTCGCCTACGATTCCGACATAAAGACGGTCGGAGATCTGAAGGGCAAAAAGCTTGGCGTCACGACCGTCGGCTCGCTGACCGCATGGATCGGCGAACGCATCAACGCCAAGGAGGGCTGGGGCAAGGACGGCATCGATGTGGTGCCGATCGGCGGCATGCCGCCGGCGCGCGCCGCCATCAAGACTCACCAGCTCGACGGCTATATCGGTGCGCTCGAAGTCGGCTACAAGCTTGAGGAGACCAAGGAATGGCGCGTCATCACTACGGCAACACCGTTTGTCGATCATTTCATTACTCACGTCATCTTTGCTCGCGATGACTTGGTCGAGAAAAATCCGGAGCTGGTGCGCGCCTTCCTTGCCGGCTGGTTCGAGACGATCGCGTATATGAAGTCCCACAAGGAGAACGCGGTCGAAATTTCGGCCAAGGCGGTCGACCTGAGCACCGCTGTCGCGTCTCGCGCCTATGACGAACAGATGCCGTATTTCTCGACCGACGGTACGTTTGATCCGCAGGCCGTCGCAACCCTGAAAAAGTCCTTCATCGAAATGGGTTTGTTGGACAAGATTCCTGAGGACAAGTCGCTGTTCACGACGCAGTTCGTTCCGGTGAAATTGGCGATGTAAGGGCTATCAGTCGAAGGCCAACCCGTACAGGAGGCTTGCCGCTTCACCCTGAGCGCCAACGAGTGCAGGGGCGGCGACCGGCACCTTTCGGCCGTCGAGCGCGAGGACACCCTGCACCGAGACGAGCGATCCGAAAGGCAGCGGCGCCGATGGCCCCAAGCGCGATCCCAATATCGGCTCGAGCGGGCGCGTCGTCCGGCACCCCTCGACCAGCCATGACTGAAATTCGGAAAACCCACCTTCGCTCGGCAATTCGGCCGCCGCATTTGAAAGCGCTATCAAAACCCGTTGGCCGATATCGGGATCGGTAAAGCTGCGCACCAGACGCACCCAGGTTCCCTTATACGCGACGGTCGCACGTAGCGCGAATTCTTTGCCCCGCGACGCCTCGCCTTCGATTCGTCGAAACCGGCAGTCGCGGTCGAGATCGGGCGCCGCTGCAATATAGATCTCCTCCGCGCCGAGAGTTCGCGCTTTAGCTTCGATGCCGGCAATCATCACATTAAGGTCTGCGTCGATCGAGACGTCGCCAAGCGCGCGATTGGCGATCCATCCGGCCTTCATCGTCAATGCGATCTCTGCCGGGTCAGCTCTTGCGCGAAGCGTCGCGAACAATTCGCTGGCATCGCATAGCTTAAGGCCGGGGCCCCCCTCACGGAGATCATCGGCAATACCAGCGGGAAGATTATCGAAATCGACAACGCCGACGGCAGTATCAGGGCCTGCTGCGGAAATCTGTTGCGCCGCCTTGAGCCCGATACGCGGCGTGTGCAAGACCTCGCCGATGCGGCTCACCCGCTCGATCCAAGACTTTACGCGAAAACTCAGTGCTGCCACGAGGTAAGGCGCACCGTGCAGCGGCACGATGAGCAGCGCTTCCGACCAATACGGCACGAAACCCGCGAGCCATGACACCCCGGAAGGCTGGGTATTATTGGTGTAGATGACAAGCGCGTCGAGCTGTGCCTGCCTGATCGCTGTCCGCACGCGCCCAAGCCGTGAATCGAACGCCGCGTCCGGTAATTCGACCAGCGAACGAGCGATCAAGCCGCGGCGCATCGCCTTGCCTTATCGGTCACGCGGCGACTTCGAAAAGTTCGCGCGGTGTTTTGCACAAAACCTCGGCGCCCTCTTCTGTCACGACGACGCCATCACCCAGTACAATGTAGCCGACCTCGGGATAATAAGTATTAGGATGGACAATGAGCGCCATGCCCGGCTCAAGCGCTGTATCGGCATCTTCCAGAATATGCGGCTTTGAGTCAGCAAAAAGTCCCATGCCGTGGCCGCGTACCCGGGTCCATTTGCTGGTGGTGTATTCGCCGAGACCGTATTTGCGAAATACGTCATTCTCGGCTCTGGCCACGTCAGCGGCGCGAACGCCCGGCCGCACCGCAGCGATGCCGGCCTCCAATGCCTCGACAAAAACGGCGAAGGCGCGCCGCTGCGCTAGGCTTGCTTTGCCGACGACCAGCGTACGGCAAATCTGAGCGAAATAGCCATCGACCGCGGGCGTAAGTTCGGTAGTGACGAGATCGCCGGATGCGATCCGACGTTCGGACGGCGGCGTCATTCCAAAAACATCTTTGCCGCCCGATCCGATGATCATGAAATTGTCCGGGCAGCCGCGGCGACGAAGATACGATTCGATATCGGCGACGATCTCAAACTGTCGTCGGCCGGGCCGTACCACGCGCCGAAACTCCTCGTAAGCTTCGTCAGCAATGCGCGCGGCGCGCCGTAGCGCGACAATCTCGCCCTCGATCTTGTGGATGAGTAGATTATCCACGATTTCCGTGGCGTCGGCCAATGCAAAGCTGCGCGCCGGATCGGTGAGCCAGCGCGGCAAGAACCGGCGCGGTGCCGCGCCAATGCGCTCGTCGGCGATGCGGGCAAGCCGTTCGTCAACAGCTCGAGTAAGATTCCCCGCAAAATGCACCTGCACGCGCGGAACTTCGATTTCCGCGCGCTCGGCGTCGGTGGCGTTGTCGAGATAAAGTTCAACATTGCCATCTGCCGATATCAGCGCGATCCCCTGCCCTTCCAGAATTCCAAAATCGGAGCCGTAGCGCAGGTAATCGCTCTGCCACGCGTTGCCGTAAAGCACCAAGTGAGCGATGCCGGCCGCGCGCATCGAACCCGACAGCCGTTGTCGTCGATCATCCGCGAGCATTTCGTTCCTGTTCTGCCGGCTGGCCGGCATCAAATCCATAGTCGCGCCGCGCAGCTTCCGGGGACACATAACCGGCACGCACGTCGTTCGCGACGGCCTGCCGATCGCGCATGCGCGGGTCGCCCCAGCCGCCGCCGCCGGCCGTTGAAAAGATGAGCCGGTCGCCGGCCACCAGGGCCACGCCGGTCGCTTTTTTAAGCTTACGTTCGCTGCCGTCCGTGCGGATGAGCGTTGCGTCGTTGATAGCGCCGGCCTTGCCTCCGTGCAGGCCCCAGGGCGGGTCCTTAGTACGCTCGCAATTGACATTAGCAACGCAATTCTGCAGCGCGCGATAGGTGAGATCGACTCCAAGTCCGCCGCGATGATAGCCGGCACCGCCGGAATCTGGGCGCAAGGCAAAGCGCTCTATGAGAAACGGATATTGAATCTCCTGCAACTCGATCGGGGCGCTGCGCACATCGCCCTGACAGATCGACACCGAAGCGGATTCACCGTCCTCGTGCGGACGCCCGCCCCATCCGCCGCCGAAAATGTTCATCAGCAGGAAGCGCCGGCCGTCAGGCCGATAGCCACTGATAGAACATCCCCCCATGTCACCCTTATGCGCGGCCGGAATCTGTTCCGGCAGTACCGGCGCCAATGCCTTGAAGATGGTGTCGATGACAGTCGGCAGCGGAATGCTCCAGAGTCCAAGCGCCGCCGGTGATTTGGCATTGAGGATTTTGCCCGGTGGCAAAATGAGCTCCAGTGGACGGAAACAACCTTCATTGACGGGCGCATGCGGTTGGGTGAGACATTTGAACGCTACGCGCGCGGCCGCAAGACCACCGGAATAGCCTGAATTGGTGGGGCCCGGCACTTGATCGTTCATTTGCGAAAAATCGACGATTACGCGATCGCCATCGATCGTCACCTTGACTTTGACTCGCAACGTCGTGTCGAGGGTGCGGCCGTCATTATCGAGAAAACTCTCCGCCTCGTAGACGCCATCCGGAATTTTACTGATGAAAGCGCGCGCCTCTTGTTCGGTTGAATCCCACACCGCGTGGATACAAGCTTCGACCGATTTCCAACCGTAACGGTGAAGCAGGTCGCCAAATCGTCGGATACCGAGATGGCAGCACGCGATCTGGGCTCGCAGGTCGCCAAGCGCCGCTTCGGGAAAGCGCACATTGTCGTTGATGATCTGCCACAACGTTTCATTGCGCCTGCCCGCCTCGTATATTTTGAGTGAGCGGAACTGTATGCCTTCCTGATAAATTTCGGTGGTCTCGACCGAACCGAAGCCAACACGCATGCCGCCGATGTCGACCCAGTGCGCGCGACTTGCCGCAAATGCCACGACTTTATCCTTGTCGAAGCAGGGCGCGTAGATCACCACATTGTTGAGATGTTGACCGCAGACTTGGCCGTGATTCATGATTACGACATCGCCCGGCGCAAAGCCGTCGAGACCGTAGCGTTCGATGCCGTCCTTCACCGCAACGCCCAGATCGGCGAGAAAGATCGGTAGACCGCCCTGATTTTGGGAGATCATCCGGCCTTCGCTATCGACCAGCCCACAACAGAAGTCGCGAACTTCGTAAATCATCATGTTATAGGCTGACTTGCATAGCGCTGTCGCCATTTCGTCGGCGTAGGCGTTGACGGCGTTGCGTACCACCTCGACGGTGATCGGATCGATTTTCATTCTTTGTCCTTGCTTGTCCCAAGCGTGACGATGATGTTGCCAATCGCATCGACAGCCGCCCGATCGCCTGGACCGATGAGCGTGGTGGAATTTGCCTCTTCGATTAGGGCCGGACCGACAATCTCGCTGCCGGCAGCCAGATGCGGGCGCCACAAAATCCGGGTCTCCCTCTCGTATTTGGCATCCCCGAACGCGACTGGCCGGCGCTGTTCGACTGCTATGCCGTCTGGCTTCCAGGGCTCGGTCAACCAAACCCTAAGGCTATCTCGCGCGCGCGCAACGGTGACGACGAGGCGCAGATTGACGACCTCAATCGACTGATCGGGCGCGGCATGGCCATACCGCAGATCGTGCTGTACATCGAATCGTAAGCGTGTGTCGTCGGTTGCGGTTGTTAAGTCCGCCGGGCGGACCACAGCTATTGGGATCGTATGCTCTTGGCCCCGATAGCGCAGATCGGCAGCGAAGTTAAATTGCCCTTGGGCAAGACGGTCGCGCGCCAGCGCGGCTTCACCAGCAGCCCGGAGTTCGGCAAAAGCAGTTTCAGCTAAATCCGCGTTCACTCCACCAAGTTCACCGATCAAGGTACGCACGAAATCCTGACGCCACTCGGCCATCAACATACCAAGTGCCGAGAAGGCGCCGGGAAGCTTCGGAATGACGACCGTCGGAATGGAAATTTCACGCGCAATAGCGACGGCATGTAGCGGGCCGGCGCCGCCGAATGCAATCAGCGTCGTGTCACGCGGATCGATACCGCGCTTGACCGAAACTGCGCGGACGGCAAGCGACATGGCGCTGTCGACGATTGTGGCGACTCCGTGCGCGGCCGTAATGGCATCGAGCCCCAGCTTTTGCTCGATCTTGCCCAGCGCCGTTTCGGCGCGGCTGCGGTCCAGCTGCATCTGGCCGCCGAGAAACCGCGCGCTATTGAGGCGGCCAAGCACGAGATCGGCATCGGTGACGGTTGGCTCCTCGCCGCCCCGGCAATAACAAGCAGGTCCCGGATCAGCGCCCGCGCTGACGGGGCCGACATGTAATCCCCCGCGGTCGTCGCACCAAGCAATCGAGCCGCCGCCGGCTCCGACTTCGACAATATCGACCACCGGCAATTGCATCGGCTGGCCCGTGAAGGCATCGCCGATGGCGTAGCCCTCCTCAATCGGTGGAGTGCCACCGGTAATCAGCGAAGTCTTCGCGGTGGTGCCACCCATGTCGAAGCCGATAGCGCGCTCGATGCCGAGAAGCTCTGCAATGCGCCCGGCGCCGATCATCCCGGCGACCGGTCCCGATTCCATCATCGCCACCGGCGCGCGTCTCGCCTCGCCAACCGACATGGTGCCGCCGTTTGAACGCATGATAGCGATATGGCCGCCGAAGCGAGATTTCTTTACGAAACTTTCCAGTCGGTTGAGATATCGGCTCACTCGCGGACCGACGTAGGCGTTAAGAACGGTTGTCGAAGTACGCTCATACTCGCGAAATTCACGAAGAATTTCGTGGCTCAACGTGACAAAGTGGCCCGGCAGCACACGCCGCAGAATTTTGCCCGCGAGAATCTCATGTGCGGGGTTGGCGTAGGAATGCAAAAAACATACGGCGACGGAGTCGATATCGAGTGCTGCCAATTTTTGCGCGAGCGTCATGGCCACCGCTGGGTCGAGCGGTTCGAGGATCTTGCCTGCGGCATTCATGCGCTCGGGCAGCTCAAAGGTAAGGTCGCGCGGCACCAGCGGCTGAGGACGATGGAAGAACAAATTGAAGGCATCCGGGCGATTGCCGCGACCAATGGCATAGACATCTCGCATACCGCGCGTGGTGACAAGCGCGGTCTTGGCACCCTTTCTCTCCAGAACTGTGTTGATTGCAATGGTGGAGCCGTGAATGAGTTCATCTACGGTAGTAAGATCGCAATTCACAAGTGAAAGTGCGTCGGCAATTCCCTCGGTCGGTTCGGAAGGAACGGTCAACGTCTTCGACGTAACGATGGAATGGTCATGGTAGGCCACAAGGTCGGTAAAGGTACCGCCGATGTCGATGCCAACAGTGCTCATTCATTCACCTTCATCATGCGCAATATTGGTTCGCCCCATGAATTTCGCGGTGTCGTGGCTTCGCATTTCGTGGAATGGCAGCACGCACCAGTCAAGTCGGTGAAGACGGCCTTTAAGCATGCCGTGCGCGCTTGGCGAGCCTATGGGGCAAAGTCACGCCACATACGCCGGCATCGGGCAGCGCCCCGCCTGATTTTCGCGGAACTTGACCCAGATCAAAGCCTTCACGGCGATTGCCGCCCAGTCTCCACTGGCATTCAACCTTACAGGGGTTCGGCGTGCGCGGCGATTTCTCACGTCGCTCGTTTCTAAGAGGCTCCGCTGTGACCGGAGCGACCATGCTCAAGACTACGTCGGCGCTTACGGCGGCTGAACTGGAAAATGACGCTATGCCCTCGGTCAAACCGGACGCCGCTCCGATTTCGCTGCAAGTCAACGGCGCGGCGCGCAATATCCACGCCGAGCCGCGTATGACACTCGCCGAGGCTTTGCGCGGCCCATTGGGCCTGACCGGGACCAAGATCGCCTGCAACCGTGGCGCCTGCTCCGCCTGCACGGTCTGGCTCGACGGCGAGCCGGTCTGCTCCTGCATGATGCTTGCCATCGAGGTCGGCGCACGCCGCGTCACCACGATCGAAGGCCTTGCGCAGGGCGACACGCTGCATCCGGTGCAGCAGGCGTTCATCGACCACGACGCACTGCAATGCGGCTTCTGTACGCCGGGAATGATCATGAGCTGCGCGGCATTGGTCGAGCGCGAGGCGCAACCGAGTGCCGACGATGTCCGCGCCGCGATCAGCGGGCATATTTGCCGCTGCGGCACTTATCCGCATGTCATCGCCGCCACTGTTGCCGCCGCCAAAGCAAGCAGGGGATAGGCATGGCAAATAAAGAGCCGGCGAATGAGGATTTGCGGAGCGAGACGTTCCCCGCCGGTATCTTAAGCGCGGGCCTCGGCGCGGTGACGCGACAGATCTCACCCGACGAACCTCCGCCGCTGCCACCCAACAGCGAACTTCAGGTGATTGGTAAATCATTCCCGCGCCCGAATGGCCGGGCCAAAGTCACCGGTGCAGTGCACTTCACTGTCGATGTCACGCTGCCCGGCATGCTATTCGCCCGAGTTCTCCGCTCGCCGCTGCCGCATGCGCTGGTGCGCTCCCTTGATACGGCCGCGGCGGGACGGGCGTCCGGCGTGCGCGCAATCCTGCCCATCGTTACCCCCGGCGATCCCGCGGGCGCGACGCTGCGCTATATCGGCGCGCCGGTCGCCGCCATCGCTGCTGTCTCGATGAGCGCTGCCGAAACGGCGCTGCACCAGATCAAAGTCGATTATCAGTCGCTGCCTTTCGTCGCCGAGATGGATGCAGCGCGCAAGCCTAATTCGCCGTTGGTGCACGACGAGACGACAGCGCCCGGCGGACATTGGTCCGGATTTCCCGCCGCCGCCAACCTGCCACTCAATGGTAACGTCCGCGGTCCTGCCATCTCCCGACGTGGCGACGTGACACAAGGCTTTGCGCAAGCCGACGTCGTGGTCGAGGGCGAATACAGTACGCAAGTACAAACTCATTGCTGCATGGAGCCGCATGCCATCGTTGCCGATTGGCGCGCCGACGGCGTGACGGTCTATATGTCCACTCAATTCACCACCGGCGTGCAGCACGAAATCGCCGAGGACTTCGACCTGTCGCTCAACAAGGTTCGCGTCATCGTCGACGCCATGGGCGGCGGATTCGGCTCCAAGTCGTCGCTCGGCAACTTCGGCCGCATCGCCGTAGAGCTCTCCCGCCGCGCGAAAGCGCCGGTAAAGCTCTTTCTCGAACGCGAAGAAGAACAAATGGATTCCGGCAACCGCCCGGGCACCTGGCAGCGTTTGCGCCTCGGGGCGAAGCGCGACGGCACCCTGACTGCTATTTCACTGTTGAGCTACGGCACGGCGGGCGTCGGGCTTGGCGCCGGGGTCGGCAGTAACGCGGAGGCGCTTTATGCCTGTCCAAACTTCGAAGGCGCTCAGAACGACGTTTTTATCAATGCCGGACCAGGCTGCGCCATGCGCGCGCCGGGTAATACCCCTGGCGGTTATGGGCTTGAACAGACGATCGACGAGCTGGCCGAAAAGCTGGGGCTCGATCCGCTGGTGCTGCGCGACCGTATCGATCCGAGCGCGGTGCGGCGCGAGGAGCGGCGAATCGGCGCCGAACGGATCGGCTGGCGGCGCCGCCATGCACCGGGCGCCGATCCGGGCCCCGTGAAGCGCGGCCTTGGCGTGGCGCAATCGCTTTGGGGCGCTAACGTGCAGCTTAACTCGTCCTGCGAAGTGCGCGTGTTGCGTGACGGCTCCGTCGAAGTTTTGTCGAGCGTGCAGGATATCGGTACCGGCATCACGACGGTTCTGGCGCAGACCGTCGCCGAAGTGCTCGGACTGCAACCCACCGACATTACAGTCCGCATTGGCGACACCGAATTTCCACCCGGGCCACCGTCTTATGGTAGCCGCACCACGGCTTCGATCACACCGCCGGCGCGCGTTGCGGCTTGGCGGGTGCAGCAACAATTGTTTCGCGAGACAGCGCTGGCGCTCAACACCGCAGCCGACGATCTCATTGCGCGCGATGGCAGGATTGTGGTCCGCACCGATCCCGGCCGCAGCATCAGTTTCCGTGAAGCCGCCGGCCGGCTGCGTAACGATCGCATCAGCGCGGTTGCGTCGCGTAGCGACGATTATGCCGGCTTCCGCCGTCACGTGGGCGACGCCGCCCTGGCGCTTCAAGACTTAGGCGGCGTCCAATTCGTCGAAGTGGCGGTTGATACCGAGACCGGCATCGTGCGCGTCGAGCGTGTCGTCGCGGTGCAGGATTGCGGCCGGCCGATGAATCTGCGACAGCTTGAAAGTCAGGTGCAAGGCGGCGTACTGATGGGGCTCTCTTATGCGCTGTTTGAGGAGCGCATCCTCGACCAGCACACCGGCCGCATGGTCAATCCCAACCTAGAGCAATACAAAATCGCTGGATCGCGCGAGACCCCTGAGATCGAGGTCGTCATCCTTGAAAACTATCAGGGTCAAAGCGCAACGGACGCTTATGGCATTGCCGAACCGGCCAACATCGCCACAGCACCGGCCATTGCCAACGCCGTCTATAACGCGATTGGTGTCCGCCTGCACAATCTGCCGATGACACCGGCGGCGGTTCTTGCCGCGCTCGGTAAAATCCCACCGAGGAGTTGAAACCATGAATCGTTTCGCCTGGGCGGCTGCGCGAACAATTTCCGAAGCCGCAAAAGCAGCTTCGACCACCGTGGCTCAGGCGATGACGGTCGCGCCCGAAGCCATGGAGCAAAACAACGCTGCAATCGTGAAGGCAAACGGCATCGATCTTCTCGACCTGCTGAAAGAAGATCTGCTGAAGCCCTCGACGATCGTGAGCCTCACCGAAGTGCCGGGTCTCGATACGGTCATTGAACAAAAAGACGGCGGCGTGCAAATCGGCCCGATGACGACCTTGGCTGCGCTGGCCGCGCACCCGATCATGCGGGAGCGTTACCCGGCATTGGCTGATGCGTTGGGTGGATCTGCCAGTCCGCAAATTCGCAATGTCGCGACGTTGGGCGGCAATCTGTTGCAGCGTCCGCGCTGTTGGTATTTCCGCTCGCAGGCCTTCCACTGCTTGCGCAAAGGCGGCGGGCATTGCTTCGCCATCACCGGCGAAAACCAGTACCACGCGATTTTCAGCAATATGCCTTGCGCTATCGTGCATCCTTCCACGGCGGCGACTGTGCTGGTGGCGTTGGGCGCGATGATAGAGCTGACAAACGCTGCTGGCACGACGCGCCGGCTGCTGCTTGAAGACTTCTTCGTCACACCCGATCGCGACTTGCAGCGTGAGAACGACTTACAGCCGCAAGAGATCCTCACCACCATCGAGCTGGCGAAGCTGCCGCCGACCACACGGATGGCGCATTTGCGGCAAGGCGAAAGAGATTCGTTCGATTGGCCGATCGCCGACGTGGCGGTTGTGCTCGATCTTGAGACAGGCGGCATTTGCAAGCGTGCTTCAATTGTTCTCGGCGCAGCGGCACCGGTACCACATCGGGCGAAGGCCGCCGAGGCCACGCTCGCGGGCAAGAAAATAGACACAAAGGTAGCTTCCGAGGCGGGACATGCTGCGCTCGACGGCGCCACACCGCTGAGCAAGAATGGCTATAAACTGCCATTGTTCGAAACCCTCGTCCGCCGCGCGATCCTCAGCACAGTCGCATCGTAACCGCTCAGCGGCAGTATCGATAGGCACTGCATCGCCTGGGCCGCGGCGAACACGCACTTCACATAAATATTTCGAACTCGTTTTCAATGGGTTTGGCGCGCAATCCAGCTGTCACCGACTTTAACGTAGGACCGCTTCACCGCGGCCCAGGCGATGCGGTGCGCCGCCTCTTCCTGGCGGGGATCGCCGGCATGAGCGGTAAAGGCGTGATTGAAGGCCTCGCGATAAATATCTTGGGCATGCGGCGGTAGATGATGCCGCACCGAAGCCGGCAGATCGTCATTCGACGTATATGGCATAGCAATGACCTCGCTCCTTGAAGCCGAAAGTGCCACCCACCGGAATTATGACATTGATATGGATCATGGTGCGGCGTGATGACTTGAGACAAGGTTCCGGTTAAATCTCACGCGGAGCTGGTGCCATGGCCGAGACTCGGCAACCTTTGAGAATAGTCGCGTCGCCCGAAATTGGCGCGGCGGACCAACTGCTCGAAAAAGATTTTGACGGCGCCGTCGAGCGTTCGGCAGCAGATCCGACTGCGGCGTTTGAGGGGGTTTCCCCGCTTGACGATCGCGATCCCTATACCGTCACTGCTTTTGCCGACGTAACCGACCGCGCGCTGCACGCGACGCTTGCCCGCTTTACCGGCGGACTGTCGCCGGCCGCGCTGATGCAGGCCTATTCGGACTGGGCGACGCACCTCGCCGCCGCGCCCGGAAAGCAGATGCAACTCCTCAATAAGGCTGCGCGTAAGGCGATCCGGTTCAGCAATTACGCCATACGCTGCGCGCCCGGAGGCGCGGGCACTGAGAATTGCATCGAGCCGCTGCCGCAGGACCGGCGCTTCGCCGCAGAAGAATGGCATAAATGGCCGTTCAATTTCATCTCGCAAGCTTTCCTATTGCAGCAGCAGTGGTGGCACAACGCCACCACGGGCGTGCGCGGTGTATCGAAGCGGCACGAGGATATGGTTGAGTTTGGCGCGCGTCAGCTTCTCGACACGGTGGCACCGTCGAATTTCCCGACGACCAACCCGGAAATTATCCTGCGCACCATCGCGTGCGGCGGCTTCAATCTCTTGAAAGGTTTTGCCAATTTCGCCGAAGATTGGGAGCGCACAGTCAGCGGCAAACGGCCGGTCGGGTGCGAGAACTTCATGGTCGGCCGCGACGTTGCAGCGACCCCCGGCAAGGTCGTTTATCGCAACCGCCTCATCGAGTTGATCCAATACACGCCGGCCACTGCGCAGGTGCGACCCGAGCCGATCCTCATCGTCCCTGCCTGGATCATGAAATATTACATCCTCGATCTGTCGCCGCATAATTCACTCGTGAAATATCTTACCGAGCAGGGCTTCACGGTGTTCACGATCTCCTGGAAAAATCCCGGGCCGGACGATCGCGATATCGGCACGGAGGATTACCGCTCGCTTGGCATCATGAGCGCATTCGACGCCATCGCCAAAATCGTGCCGAACCAAAACGTTCATGCGGTCGGCTATTGTCTTGGGGGCACGCTGCTTGCGATTGCAGCAGCGGCAATGGCGCGCGACGCCGACGGGCGGATCGCAAGTCTGACCTTGCTGGCGGCGCAGACCGACTTTACCGAAGCCGGCGAGTTAATGCTCTTCATCGACGAGAGCCAGCTCGCGTTCCTCGAAGATATGATGTGGGAGCAAGGATTTCTCGATAGCCGGCAGATGGCCGGCGCGTTCCAGATGCTGCGCTCCAACGATCTCGTATGGTCGCGTATCGTCCATGATTATCTGCTCGGCGAGCGCGAAAAGATGACGGACCTGATGGCGTGGAATGCCGATGCGACGCGGATGCCCTATCGCATGCATTCGGAATATCTGCGCAAGCTGTTCCTCGATAACGATCTTGCCGAAGGCAGATTTATGGCAGGCGGTGAGCCGGTCGTGCTCACCGACATTCGCGCGCCGGTTTTCGCCCTGGGGACCGAGAGCGACCATGTCGCACCGTGGCGGTCGACCTACAAGATCAACCTGCAGGTTGACGGCGAAGTGACCTACGCGCTCACCAGCGGCGGACATAATGCCGGCATTGTGTCGGAGCCCGGCCACGCCCGACGCAGTTTCCGCATCAACACGCAGCCGGCCAACGCCCATCATCTCGATCCGGAGCGGTTTTTGGCAGAGGCGCGGCGGTGCGACGGCTCCTGGTGGCCGCAATGGGTGGCGTGGCTCGGCGAGCGTTCTGGCACGGCAGGGAGCTTGCCACCGATGGGAATTCCAGGGCAGCAGCCGCTCGGCAATGCACCTGGGACCTACGTATTTCAACAGTAAGTGCCGATGGCTGCATGGCTCAATGAGCGTGCGCGGCGGTGCGCGCCTTGACGTGTTCAGCTTCAACTTTGACTGCGCTGGATGCCGGCTCAACAAGCCAGCGCACCACGCCAGGCCAGACGTCTTGTAGGATGCGTTTTCCCATGAACAGCCCCAAGTGACGGCACGGCGCGGTCGCCTTGCGCAGATTGTGCGGTGGGGTGCCGACCAGACGTTCGGCCGCGAACAATTGTGCCGGCGCCACCAGCTCGTCGTCGCGTGCAGCGAGGAGATAGAGCGGCGCGTGAAGCGCCGCGAGATCGATCTCTTGACCTAGTGCGACAAAATTCCCGGCGGCGAGTTCGTTGCGCTTGTAAAGTTTCTCCACCGCCTCAAGAAAGAATTTTCCCGGCAGATCGAGGGTCCAGGCGTACCAGTCGCGAAACTGAGCTTCGAGCCGAACGGCGGCGGCAGAACCGGCCGGTTCTTCGGTTTGCAGCAACTGCCGGATATCCTCCGCCTCCACCGAGTCCGGCGCCCAGAATTTCAGCACTCTCCGGCCAGGGACTAGGCCGTCGCCGAGCCGCACTATCTCGTGAAACATCGCCAAAGGGCTCGCCGCGGCAACGCCCGACAGTGCCGAAGTCCCTGCGCTTATGTCGACGGGCGCCGCCGCCAACACCAGCTTACGCACTTTTTCAGGGAAGCGTGCGGCATAGATCAGCGCCATATAGCCGCCCTGGCACAAGCCGACGAGATCGACCGGCGGGCCAATCTCATCGACCAGCACATTGAAGTCGGCGAGATAATCGTCGATACCGCGGTGCCGCATTTCCGGCGTGGCGGAACGCCAGTCCGTGACGAACAGCTGTGCCAAGCCGGCAGCCCGCAATCCAGCGACCAGACTGTGGTCGTCGGCCAAGTCGCAGATGGCCGCGCCATGCAGCGCGAACGGAGCGCACAGCAATGTGGGAAAGCTGCTCGTCGAACAGTCCTTCGTCCGCTTCGTAAAGTCCCGTAATTTCACGGCTTCGAGTTCAAGCGCGACCGTATGCGGCGTCGCCCAGTCCGGCTCCTTCGCCGAAGGCCCGTCCAAACCGACGGCAAGATTAGTGAAATGCCGAGCTAGCGCCGCGGCCACGTCGCCTGCCGAGGCTGCGGCGAATGCCGGCCACAGAAACATGAGGCTCGGATTAGGCTGACCCGCCGGTTCATACATATATTCAATATCATCCAATAGTCACAAACGCTCATTGATCTGGATCAAGTATCGTGCGCCGGCGATGATGTGTCAGGCCCCGCTTGATGCAAATCAAGCCGACCGACCCGGACTTCAGCTACGGCCCTTACAGTGGACACGAAAGGACGCATTGCTATGACAAAGCCTATTCCCGACAAGGCCGAAGTCGCGGTGGAATATCCGGACAAGCTTTATATCGGTACTTTCGCCCACACAGCGCGCTTCGACGCCCATCTCGATGAGACCGGCATTTCGCTCACGCTTGACCGCCCCGGCACCGACGACGAGCGGAAATCCGTGCGGATGCACTTCCATTTTGCCTTATTCGCCCAAATCCTCAGCGATCTGGCAAGCACGGTCGCGGCCGTGCCGCCGGATGACGTTTCACACCGCGAAGCGCTACGCGATGCCGCCAAAGCGCTTTATTTCGCGCTTGAACCTCAGGCCGAGAAGAAGCCGGCAACGGCTCGTTCAAAAAACGCGTGTCCCCAATAGAGCAGCAGGAGGTGCCAATGCCGGTCAATACCAGTAGCAACCACTACCGCGGACGTCATGAAGCCTGCGCACTTGCGGCGCAAGACTCGGCAGCACCAGCACGAGGACGCATCTCCAGCCAGGATAGATTTTGCGGAATGTCAATGTCGGCGGAAACCGTGCCTGACAGTCTTGACCGCGAATAGGTACTTCCGATGGCCACGAATCTGACACCCGACGCGCGAAAACGCCAGATCATGATCTGGTACGTTCTCGCCGCTGTCATGGGCGTTTTGCTGTTCCAGACGTTTTGGACCAGCTATTCGCAGGTCGAAACCATCCCGTACAGCCAGTTCGAGACGATGCTCGATCAAAACAAGATCGCCGACGTCACAGTGGGTGCGGATTCGGTCCAGGGCACGTTGAAGGAGCCGCTGCCCGACGGCAAAACACAGTTTTACGCAGTCCGGGTCGATCCGCAATTGGCGGAGAAGCTCGCGAGCCACCAGGTCGTGGTCAACGGCGCGCCGTCCGGCGGCGTCGTCCAGATCATCCTGTCCTGGGTCATCCCGGCGGTCATCTTTTATATGATCTGGATGTTCCTGTTCCGGCACATCGCCGACAAGCAAGGCTTTGGCGGCTTGATGACCGTCGGCAAGTCACGCGCCAAGGTCTTTGTCGTGACCGACACCAAGGTGACGTTTAAGGACGTCGCCGGCGTCGACGAAGCGAAATTCGAGCTGCAAGAGCTGGTCGCTTTCTTGCGCAATCCGAAATCATACGGGCGACTCGGCGCCCGGGTGCCGAAGGGCGTGCTGCTGGTCGGGCCGCCGGGTACCGGCAAGACCTTGCTCGCGAAAGCGGTGGCGGGCGAGGCCGGCGTACCGTTCTTTTCGATTTCCGGCTCGGAATTCGTCGAGATGTTCGTCGGCGTAGGCGCCGCGCGCGTGCGCGACCTGTTCGATCAAGCGCGCAAGGCCGCGCCCTGCATCATTTTCATCGACGAGCTCGACGCGCTGGGACGTAGCCGCATGCCGGGCGGCTTTGGCGGCACCGACGAGAAGGAGCAGACGCTCAATCAGCTCCTTGCCGAGCTTGACGGCTTCGATCCGAGCGTCGGAGTGATCCTGCTTGCCGCGACCAATCGGCCGGAAATTCTCGACCCGGCGCTGCTGCGCGCCGGGCGGTTCGACCGCCAGGTTCTGGTCGATCGTCCCGACCGCAAAGGCCGGCTGGAAATTCTCAATGTCCACGTGCGCAAGGTGCAGCTGACGCCCGACATCGACCTCGACACCATCGCCCAGCTGACCACGGGCTTTACCGGCGCCGACATCGCCAATCTCGTCAACGAAGCGGCCATCGTCGCGACGCGGCGCAATGCGACGGCGGTGAACCTGAACGATTTCACCGAGGCCATCGAACGGATCGTCGCTGGGTTGGAGAAGAAGAGCCGCGTGCTCAATGCCGAAGAGCGCCGCCGCGTCGCTTTCCACGAGATGGGACATGCTTTGGTGGCGGCGACGCTGCCGGGAGTCGATCCGGTGCAGAAAGTCTCGATCATTCCGCGCGGCGTCGGCGCGCTCGGCTACACCATCCAACGCCCGACCGAGGACCGCTTCCTGCTCAACCGCAGCAATCTGGAGAATCGCATCGCCGTGTTGATGGGCGGACGCGCCGCCGAGCAACTGGTATACGACGGCGACATCTCCACCGGCGCCGCCGACGATCTGCAGCGCGCCACCGAGATCGCGCTCGAAATGGTGACCCGCTACGGCATGGACCCGAAGATCGGTCAGCGCACCTATGCACCTCCGCCGCAGCCGTTTCTGATGATGCCGGCCGGCAACCATATGCAGGCCGCCGAAGCCACAACACGAGAGATCGACGTCGCTGTGCGCGACCTGCTCGGTCAAGCCTGCGAGCGCGCGAGCGAGACCTTGCGGACGCGGCGCGGCGATCTCGATGCCGGCGTCGATCTGCTGCTCAAGCGCGAGACACTCACCGCCGAGGATTTTCCGCCCATCCGCTCGTCCAAGGCGCCGGCGGAGCCGCGTTTGTCGGTGGTGCCTGCGGCGAGTTGAAAGGCGGCGTGAGGGATCGGCGATGTCGGATCGTCTGTGCCTATTCGCATTGCACGGTAGCGACGAGCTGGGCGCGGCAATTGCCGCGGCCTTGGATCAGCCGCTCGCCGAGCACGAAGAGCGCGAATTCGAGGATGGCGAACACAAAGCGCGCCCGCTGGTCGCGGTGCGCGGCGCCGATGTCTTTGTATTGCACGGTCTGCACGGCGGCCCGCAGCAAAGCGCCAACGACAAACTATGCCGGCTCTTGTTCTTCATCGGCACCGTCAAGGATGCCGGCGCCGCGCGCGTGACCGCGATAGCGCCTTACCTTTGCTACGGGCGCAAAGATCGGCGCACCAAGCCTAACGATCCGGTGACGACGCGCTACGTGGCGAGCCTGTTCGAAGCCGTCGGCGCTGACGCCATCGTCACTCTCGACGTGCATAATCCGGCCGCGTTCGAAAACGCTTTTCGCTGCCCGACGGTGGCGCTGACGGCGGCGCCGCTGTTCGTCGACTATGTGAAAAACGCGGCGATCGGCCTAGCCGACGAAAAACTTTGCGTCGTATCGCCGGATCCGGGCGGCGCCAAACGCGCCGATCTGTTTCGCGAAGCGCTGGAAAGCGCGCTGGGACGGCCCCTCGGCAAAGGCTTTGCCGACAAACGCCGCAGTGCCGGCGTCGTGTCCGGCGATCTCTTCGTCGGCGACGTTGAAGGCGCAACGGCGCTGATCATCGACGACCTGATCAGCACCGGCGGTACGCTGGTCCGCGCGGCGCAGGCGGCGCGGCGGGCCGGCGCCAAGCGAATAGTGGCCCTGGTCACCCATGGGCTGTTCATGCCGGGCGCCGAAGCCGCCGTCATGGATGCCGCGATCGACCGCGTCGTCGTCACCGATTCGGTCCCCGCTTTCCGTCTTGGCAATTCCGCTGCGCGAACGAAGCTCGATATTCTGCCGGTGGCTCCGCTCTTGGCTGAGGCCGTTCGCCACCTGCGCGCCGGCAAAACGCTTACCGACCTGCTCGTTTTCTGAGACTCCTCTCAAGCCGCACCGCATCGGCGTGAGCGAGCCGCAGATAGGCCCGCGCCAGCGCCGGCCATTTCTCCGGCGTACGCATTTCCGGTTCGAGCAAATGCGCCATGGCGAGCCGGGCGCGCAACGTCGCGCGATGGCAGCGATAAAACAAAAACAGCTCGTCGGCGTGTCCATCGTGCAGGGCGCGAGCGACCCGGCGGCGCAGATATTCGCCGACCCAGCCGGCGCCCAGCCGCTCGCACTCGACGCATAGGAACGCGAGTTCATCGAGCGGATCGACCATCCGCAAGCTGGCGTTGAATTCCAAGCAATCGATAATGCAGACCGGGTCGCCGAGCCAGATATGCTCGGGGCGCAGATCGCCATGACCGTCGACGATGCAGCGCGTTCGCACCCGCGCAGTGATAAGCGCGCCGCGCTCGGCCAGGAACCGGCGCTGCAGGCTATCGATCGTGCGCACGGTCCCTGCCGGCAGATCGAAGCGCGGATCGAGCAGGATGCGGCGATTATAGGCCAAACTCTTCCACAACTGGGTCCGGTACATTTCCAGCGAAACGAAGACGGCGCGGGCGCGGCGGTAAAACTGCACCAGCACGGCAGCGACGCGATCGAGCTGCCAACGTTGCAGGCGGTTTTCGGCGATCACGCGGTCGAGCATCTTGGCATCGTCGAGACGATTCATCACCACGAGCCAGTCGACGACCTCGCCGGGGCCGCCGATGGCGAGCCCAGACGGTGATCGCGTCAGCTCCACCACGTCGCGATAGACGTCAGCAGCCAGACGGCGATTGAGCCGCAGCTCGGCGCGGCATGCCGCCTCGCGCCGATCGAGCGTCGAGAAATCAAGATAGGGGAAACGGACCGGCTTCTTGAGCTTGTAGGCGGTGCCGTCGGCGAGAAAAACCTCCGACATATGCGTCTCACGACGGACTACTTCGCGCGCCTGCGGGGAATAAGAATCGCCGCGCATCAGAAATGCGATCTTATCGGCAAGCGAGGGCTCGGTACGAGCGATCTGTTGCAATTCCATTGGAGATTTCTCGACGAGCATGGCGCAAGATCAAGCCTCATCCGCCGGAGTGGCTGCGGATCGCTGAAAACGTGGAACCCACCTCGCCTCAGTCACAGCTTCCTCAGCTTGATTTCGGCGCCATTCAATTCGTCGATGACGCCATCATGCATCGAATCAATCAGGTCGCCGATGCTGCTCGTTTTGGCCATCCACCTTTCGCGGGCCTTAATCCAGACATCTTCCCAAGCAGCGCCGAAGCTTGCGGTGTCGTCGATCTCATAGACGCCCTCGTGCAGCCGCCTGCCGGCCTTTGTAATCTCAAGCTTCATTTTCATGTCAGTCCCCCGGCGAGCTTACCGTTCGCAGTGCGAAATTGAGAAACCAGGAGCAGATGCGGCCAGCCCGCTCTCGTTTTCCTTGATCCCGGTCAAATTGACTGCGCTTAATGATGCGGCAAGTCAAAGCGTTCGAGGCGATCAATAGGGCGAATCCCGTGTCATGGCCGAGCCGGAACTTCCCAATCCGCCGACGACTGCCGAGGCCAAGATAGAAATCAGCCTCAACCGATTGTCGCAGCTGTTCAACTCGCTCGATCCATCGCCGTTTCACGAGCGCGATCTCGACCAGGATGCCGAAGATTACATTATTGGCTCAGCCGAGGAGATCGGCCTGCAGCGCCCTATCGCGCTGATCGTCCATCTGCCGGCCGATCAATTGCCCCAATCGGGCGCCCCGGATCTCGGTGAGGCGATCCACAATTATTTCGCTTATCGCGAGGCGCACGAGCGGCGGCGGCTCCGCCTCTTGTTCCGCGACGGCCGCATCGCGCTGATCAGCGGACTGGGATTCCTGTTTTGCTGCGTGCTGTTGCGGGAATTGGCTTTTTCCTTCGGCAACGACGCGGCATCCGAGATTTTCGGCGAAGGCATGCTGATCATTGGCTGGGTCGCGATGTGGCGGCCCTTGGAGATTTTTCTTTACGAATGGGTGCCGATCCGCCGCCGCTGCCGGGTGCTGGCGAAGCTTGCCAAAATGCCGGTCATCGTGCGGCCGAAATGACGCGAGCCAAATTCATGGGCCGACATTGACATGCATCAAAGACGGACCGCGCCGACCGACGATAATTTTCGAAGTCAAATCGGAGCGAAATCATGCAGACGCAGCCGGAAATCCAGTTTCAAGGCCTGACCGCTACCCCCGCGGTCCGCGATACCATCAATCGACATGTGGCCGAGCTGGAACAGCGCTGGGGCCGCATTACGGCGTGCCGGGTGGCGGTGAAAGCGCCCAGCCAGCATCACCGCAAGGGCGGACTGTACGAAGTCCATGTGCGGCTGGAGCTGCCTGACGGCCGCGAAGTGAACGTGGAGCGGACGCCGACGGCCGACGAGCGGCATGCCGATCTGACCTTCGCCATCGACGACGCCTTCAAGCACGCGCGCCGACAGCTACAGGATCAGGTTCGTCGCGCTCAGGGCCAAGTGAAGCATCACGAACGATCGTGACGAGCGCAAATTCGTCGCCGCACGTAAGCCTCGTTCCTCGCGAGCCTCACTCGTCACAGGACATGCCGAACTGCGCCAGCCCTTCCTCGAGGTGATCGGGGAGCAGCGGCATGCCGAGCAGGTAGGACGCGGTGCGTTTGTTGTGAGCGCGCGCGGCTTCCGCGCGCAACTCGTCCCAATCCTCGATCGTGCCGTCGCCGCGGCCGAGCCAGGCCAATGTCACCAGATCGATCTGTTCGTCTTCGGTCATGCCGAAAATGGCAGCCGAAATCTCCTGGACCACCGGGTCGTCCTTATGATCTTCCAGCACCGACAGCATCGCATCGTCCGTCGCATTGGATGAATCGTCCGGATCGGTCACCACGTCCTTGGCGTCGAAATCACGCGCCTTGACGACGATGAAGCACACTTTTTCCGGAGAAATCGACAATTCGGGGGGATTATCAAGTGTATACTCTGTCATGATCGGTCCTCGGTGACTGCGCAAACTTTAGTAAATAGTAGGGATAGTTGACCTAGATAGCTTTGATTTAGATCAGAAAAAGAGGTCGAAGGTACATAATACGCATCTGCCGCAGCGGCGATGCCGAACAATTCATCAGGCCGACATATTGGATTTTTGCATTTTTCGCGCCGGATAACGTTTGAGGATTTCAATGACTTCCTCGTCCGGCACCTGGCGGAAATCGGCATAGTAGAACCCGATGGCGCCGAACAAATCGTAATCCTCCAGACAAATCACGTCATCGGCTTCGCCGCGCAATTCGACGAGACTTTCGCTCGGCGCGACGGGCACCCCGAGCACGAGACGCTTCGGCTTGCGCATGCGGATGGCGCGCAAGGCCGCACGGGTTGTCGCCCCGGTGGCAACGCCGTCATCGATCACGATCGCGGTTAAGCCTTCGACGTTCGCCCGATCGCGACTTCCGAGATAACGTTTCCGGCGGCGCTCGATCTCGGCAAACTCGGCTTCGCACACCGCCTTGAAGTCGACTTCCTCGACGCCGGCGTGGCGGATGACGTCTTCATTGCGCACGATGAGGGGCGTGTCACCGTCGACAATGGCACCCATCGCCAGTTCCGGCTCGAATGGCACGCCGACCTTGCGCACCAGAATCAGATCGAGCGGCGCGTCGAGCGCCGAGGCGACTTCTGCCGCCACTGGGACGCCGCCGCGTGGCAGCGCGAGGATCACCGGATCTTGGTCGCGATAGAGGGCAAGAGCCGCCGCCAGTTTCTGGCCAGCCTCGGCTCGGTTTCTGAACGGCATCCTGGTCTCCCGCGGAATTGCAGCCGAATAACAGGCAAAGTTCGGTGCTGGAAATTGATTCTGGTCAATTGCTTCCTCAAACAAATCCACCGGCCCCGCAGTCAATCTATGCGCAAATGCGCGAAAACGGCCAATTTGATCGAATCCATCGCCAAGGTGAAAGCAATCGTCGTGGCAACTAGCATGCCGATGATGGATAGTGGCAACGCCGCCATCAGGACGCCGCCCGCCGCAAGGCTCCCCATCAGGACGACGTCGCAGGCCGATGCCAATACCATGATCGGCGCCGGGCGCGAGTTCCAAAGACGGCCGCGCTCGCGCAGAACATACACGTTGCCCTGTCCGGCAAAGCCGAGCATGATGAAGGTGAATGTCTGCATCTGTGCGGGGCTCAGGTGCAGCATATAGCAGCTCACGCTCAGGATGATCACCAGATAGAGCAGTCTAAATCCGCCCAAAGGGATCGCGGCAAGCGTGAGATTGCGGACGCGCCACGCGTTCGGATAAGGCGACGGCCGCGCCCGGTCTGCCGCGCGCGACATGGTCACGAAATCGTTAGTGAGCATCGCCAGCGCCTGCAGGAACGGCGTCAGCACCGCGTGACCGGTGACGATCAAACCGACGCCAAGCATAAGCAGCGTCACGCACTTGTTGACGAGAATCATCAGCGTGTAGGTCAGCACACGCTGGAACGCCGAGCGCCCTTCCTTGATGCAGGCCACAATGCCGCCGAGGCCCGGCTCGGTGAGCACGACACCGGCGGCCGCCTTGGCCACGTCCGTCGCTGTCGATACCGCGATGCCCATTTGCGCCTGCCGCAATGCCGGCGCGTCATTGGCCCCATCGCCGCACATGCCGACGGCGTGGCCCTGCTGCTGAAACGCCTTCACCAGGCGAAATTTCTGTTCCGGCAAAACTCCGGCATAGACGGCGAAATCATTCGGCCCGACGCTGTCGGGAATATTCCCCGGCGGGCAGACCGGCCCGTCGAGCCGGATCGCATGCGCAACCGTCGCCGCCGTTGCCGCCGCGTCGCCGCTGACCATCACCGGCCGCACGCCGAGCGACCGCAATTCGCCCAGCAACTCCGCCAAATCCGGCCGCGGCGGATCGCTGAAGGCGATGAACCCGATCAGTTCCAGCGCGCCCGCCGGACCGGCAGCCACGGCAAGCGTTCGGTAGCCGGCGCGAGTCAATGCATCCAAATCGGCCGTCGCCGCCGCATCGATCGGCGCAATAGCGGCAACGACTGCGGGGGCGCCCTTGACGACGCGGATTTCACGGCCGCCATCGATGACCATCGCCTCGGCCATTTTCGTCGCCGGATCGAACGGAGCGAAGCGCGTGGCGGCGTGCGGCGCGCGGCATGTGTTTTTGTCTCCATCCAGCATCCTGCGGATGGCGGCATCGATCGGGTCCTGACCGCCGGCGGAACTCGCAAGTGCGGCGTAACCGATCACATCCGCTGCGTCGTAGCCCGCTTTGACCGCGCGGACCGCTCCCACCGACAGCTCGTTCAAGGTCAGCGTGCCGGTCTTGTCGCAGCACAGCACGTCGACGGTAGCGGCCTCGTGCAATGCCGATAATCGCGTCAGCAGCACGCCTTGCAGCGCCAGCGTCCTGGCGCCCAACGCCGCGGCAAGCGTGAACGTCGCCGCCAAGGCCACCGGCACCGCCGACAGCATCGCGGTGAGAACGAGCAGTGCGATCTCTCGAACGCTGACCTCGATGTACAGCGCATAGGCGATGATGCCCACGACGATGACGAAATTGATCACGGTCAGATTGCGCACGACCGCGAACACCGCTTTCTGTTCGGTGCTCTCGACATGGGCCACGCTCACCAACTCGGCGGTGCGTCCGAAATAGGTCCGTGTCCCAGTGGCGACGACCTTGGCGATCGCCTCACCGCGCCGAACCAAGCCGCCGGCAAAGGTTGTTTTTCCGGCCTCGGTCTCGACCGGAACCAATTCGCCGGTCAGCATGGACAGATCGACCAAAAGCGAGCCGCTGAGCACCATAACGTCCGCTGGAACAACTTCGCCCAGCGAAACCTGGACAATGTCGTCGGGAACGAGATCGGCGGCCGGCGCATCGATCCAGGCGCCGTCACGCTTGACGCGCGTTCTCAGCGAAAGCTGCCGCTTGAGCAGCGCGAGAGCAGCATCTGCCCGGCTTTCCTGAATCGCTCCGAGAATGACATTCAGCACCAGCAGAAGCGCGATCAACACAGCCGTGAGCCACTGGCCGATAGCGAGCTGCAACACAATCGTTGCCTCGAGCATCCACGGCACGGGCGCCCAGAAATGGCGTAGCACCCTCTGCACAGGATGAACCCGCTCCTCAACGACTGCGTTCGGACCAAATTCCCGCAGGCGTGCTTGGGCTTCGGTGCTGGAGAGGCCGCCGGATAGATCGCGCTCGGCCATATCGTCGAGTTCGCTGGTCACTGTTTGTACTTGTCTTGATCTACATCAACGCGATCCCGCGCGGCTGCCGTTACCGATTGCGGCAATCCCATTGCAACACGAGTCAGGAGAGCATTCGAATGACCACGCGCCGCGAAGTCAATCTCGGCATCCTCTCGACCGCTGCTGCGGCCGCTGCATCATTGGCCGCATCGACGAGTATCGCTCAAACTCGACAGTCGATCGATCTACCGCCGCCGGTTATGGAGGGCGGCAAGTCGCTGATGCAGGCGCTCAAAGAGCGCAAGACGATCCGCGATTATTTGGATCGGCCGTTGTCGAACCAGGATCTTTCGAACTTGCTGTGGGCAGCCTGGGGCGTCAATCGGCCGCAAAGCGACGGTCGCACCGCGCCGCGTTGGCGCGACGCCTATCTGTTGGACATTTATCTCGTCAGGGCTGACGGCGTCTGGCTTTATGAGCCCAAGAGCCACCGCCTTACCTTCCATATGGCCGGCGATTTGCGCCGACAGGCCACGACCGGCCAGCCTTTCGTCGCGACCGCGCCGCTCAATCTGGTCTATGCTTTCGATACGTCGAAAATGCCCAACGCGACCGACGCCGAGAAGAACGCGACTTCGGGTGCGACCGCCGGGGTGACGGGCCAGAACGTCTATCTGTACTGCGCTTCCGCGGGGCTCGCGACGGTGTTCCGCGAGAGCGTGCCGGCGGCGCTGGCCAAGACCTTGCAGCTGCCGCCGGGACAAATCATCCAATTCGGCCAGACCGTCGGCTATCCGAAAGCCTGATCGCGCGCCTCGTCCCGATGCTAAAAAAGACCCCGGCCGAACTGGCGGCCGGGGCTTTCATCGCTGGTTGTCCGAGTTCTTTGGGGGGGAGGACGAACCCAACATATGTAAATTGCACTGGGTCGAAACGCATCGCTTTGATCTAAATCAACCCGCGCGATTTGCCGACGCGTATCAATTCACAATTAACATCACCGGTGCGAAAATGGACCTCCAGGAAGCGATCTATACGCGACGCGCCGTGCGCGAATTCACGGCCGAACTGGTCGACGAGAAAACCATTCACGAACTGATCGAAGCGGCCGTGCAGGCGCCGAGCGCAATCAACCAGCAGCCCTGTTCGTTCTGCGTCATCCGGGACAAGGCCGTGCTGGCGAAAATTTCGCGCGAGGCCAAGGCACACATGCTCCGCAGCACGTCGATCGGGCTGATGTCACACCATTTTCAGCAAATACTGAACGACGCGAATTTTGATATCTTCTATCATGCGCCTGTACTCATTGTGATTTCCACGGTGGCTGACATTCCGTGGGCCGTCGAGGATTGTGCGCTCGCCGCGGAAAACCTCATGCTGGCGGCGCGTGGCGCGAACCTCGGCACCTGCTGGATAGGATTTGCTCAAAGCTGGCTCGGTACACCCGAGGGCAAGGCGCTGCTCAAAATTCCACCGGCGTACCGACCGGTTGCCCCGATCATCGTCGGCCATCCGAAATCCGCACCGCCTGCTGTGCCGCGCAAACAGCCGGAAATTCGTTGGATCGGAACGTAAGAAGCTTGAATTGCGCATGATAAAGTCACGGCAGTTAATGAGCGCAGCCGGTTCCTTGCAGCCCCATTGACCTGGTTCAATACAATTCCCCACGACATGGCCGAAGCTTGCCTTATTGGGAGGCTGCGCCAGGGCTATTGCGTGGATCATCGACAAATCTGACTGTCGGGGAGGTTGTCGGCGACGGTGTCATCAGGCATGGCGGTCTCAACGATTGATAAGGATGGAAGTATAGCGACCCATGACTGCAATTCACGCAACAGTGAGATGGCCGAACGAAGTCAAATCATTATTAGGACAGCTAGTCCCCCAAGATCGCTCCATCAAAGCCGCCAGCTCCGTAATCTTCCTTAGGGCCGAGTCCTGAATTTTCCCTTCGCGGCCTTCGAGTTAATGCTGCCCGCGGGGCACGAGCCTGGACACGAAATGGACCAAGACAGCAAACAAGACAGCAAGATAACCCCCGCGGCACGGCCTGGTGCGACCGAGTTCCCCCCGGAACCCGCGGTACAGACGCGCAACCTCGTGCCCGTGCGACGAGATGCCAGCTTGCCGGCGCTCATCGCCAAGCGCGCCCCGATGCGCAACTGGCGGCTGCGGGCAGCCCTCGCGCTTGCCGTGCTGCTCGCCGGCGCCGGGGCTTCTTATTATTGGTGGCAGCACTCACAGTCGCAATTGCCGCCCGGCATCGCATCGGGCAACGGTCGCATTGAGGCGGACGAAATCGACATTGACACCAAGTTCGCCGGACGCATTGCCGAAATCCTTGCCGACGAAGGCGACATGGTCAAAGCCGGCCAGGTCGTCGCGCGCATGGACACCCGGGACATCGCCGCCTCGCTGAAGAAATCGCAAGCCCAGATGGAGCAGGCGCATAGGGCCGTCGAGGAAGCCAATGACAACGTCGCCCAGCAGACCAGTCAGGTGGTATTGGCACAGCAGGAAATGGATCGCGCTGCCGCCCTCGTAGCGAAGGGCTTTCAAACGAAGGAAGTGTTGGACGAGCGCAAGCAGCAATTGGATAGCGCCAATGCGGCCCTGCAAGCCGCGCAGGCCAGGGTGCTCGAATTCGAGCACGCGCTCGACGCGAGCACGCACGACGTGGAGCTCTATACAGTCAATATCGCCGACAATTCACTGGTCGCGCCGAAAGACGGCCGCATCCAATACCGCATCGCCAATATCGGTGAGGTGCTTCCCGCCGGCGGCAAGGTTTTCACTATGCTCGACATCTCCGACGTTTACATGGACATTTATTTGCCGACGGCGGAAGCGGGAAAGGTGAAATTCGGTGCCGACGCCCGCATCGTGCTCGATGCCTATCCGAACTTCGCAATTCCGGCGAAGGTGTCATTCATTGCCACCCAGGCGCAGTTCACTCCTAAAACGGTGGAGACCCAAAGCGAGCGCGACAAGCTTATGTTCCGCGTTCGCGTGCAAATCGATCCCGACCGGCTGCGCAAGCGCGCCGAGTCCGTACGCAGCGGGCTGCCCGGCGTCGCCTATGTCAAGACCGATCCGGCCCTGCTTTGGCCGGCATCGCTACAAAAGTTGCCGCCGCAATGAACGAGGCGACCAGGCCGGTCGCGCGCCTGGACAACGTCACGCAGCGTTATGCGCGTGCCTTGGCGCTCGACGCAATCAGTCTCGAACTCCCCGCCGGCTGCATGGTCGGCCTGATCGGCCCGGACGGCGTCGGCAAGTCGTCTCTGCTCAGCATCATTGCCGGTGCGCGCCAGATTCAGTCCGGCCGCGTGTGGGTACTCGATGGCGACATGGCGGATGCCGCGCACCGTGACGCCGTCTGCTCCCGCATCGCCTATATGCCGCAGGGCCTAGGCAAGAACCTTTATCCGGATCTCAGCGTCAACGAGAACATTGAGTTCTTCGCTCGGCTGTTTGGGCAGGCTCGCGCCGAACGGCAATGGCGCATTACCGAGCTCTTGGAAAGTACTGGGCTGGCGCCGTTCGCCGATCGTCAGGCGAAGAAGCTGTCGGGCGGCATGCGGCAGAAACTCGGCTTGTGCTGCTCGCTCATTCACGATCCCGATCTCCTGATCCTCGACGAACCGACAACCGGAGTCGACTGGTTGTCGCGACGTCAATTCTGGGAGCTGATCGATCGTATCCGTTCGCGCCGCGCCGGCATGAGCGTCGTGGTTGCGACTGCGTATATGGAAGAGGCCGAGCGGTTCGACACCCTGATTGCGATGAACGCCGGACGCATCTTGGCGACCGGGTCGCCGGTCGATCTCAAGATGAAGACTGGCTCAAAGACCGTCGAAGATGCGTTCGTCGCGTTTCTCCCGGAAGAACTGCGCGCCGGCCACAAGAGATTGGAAATACCGCCGCGCCGCATCGTCGCGGCGGAGCCGGTCATCACCGCCCGCGACCTCACCTGCCGTTTCGGCGATTTCACTGCCGTCGATCGCGTAAGCTTCACCATCGAACGCGGCGAAATATTCGGCTTCGTCGGCTCGAACGGATCCGGCAAGACCACGACGATGAAGATGCTGACGGGCTTGCTGCCGCCGAGCGCAGGCGAGGCATTGCTGTTCGGCAAGCCGCTTGACGCTCGCGACATTGCCGCCCGCAGCCGCGTCGGTTATATGTCGCAATCGTTCTCGCTTTATACCGAGCTCACGGTCCGGCAGAACCTCGATCTGCATGCGCGGCTTTTCCATCTGCCGGCGCCGAAAGCCAAGGCGCGACTTGGCGCGCTCGTCGAGCAATTCGACCTTGCGGACTATCTAGAGCAACGCGCTTCGGACCTGCCGCTCGGCATTCGCCAACGGCTTTCGCTCGCGGTCGCAGTCGTCCATGAGCCGGAAATGCTCATCCTCGACGAGCCGACTTCGGGCGTCGATCCGTTGGCGCGCGACCGGTTCTGGGAGTTGTTGATCGATCTTTCGCGCAATCAGGGCGTAACCATTTTCGTCTCGACCCATTTCATGAACGAGGCCGAACGCTGCGACCGCATATCGCTAATGGATTCGGGGCGCGTGCTCGCGACCGACACGCCGGCAAAACTCATGACCGCGCGCGGCGTTGCCACGCTGGAGGACGCCTTTATCAGCTTTCTCGAAGAGGCGACCGGATCGCGCACGGCGGAGCCCGCTCGTGCCGCGCCGCCGGGCAAGACCGACGAGCCGGCGCGGCTGCCGCCGCCACGACGCGCCTTCAGCTTGCAACGCCTCTTCGCTTACACCATCCGCGAAACGATCGAATTGCTACGCGACCCGATCCGGCTGACCTTCGCCTTGTTCGGTACCGCGCTGTTAATGCTGGTGTTCGGATTCGGAATTTCCACCGACGTCAACAATCTGACATTCGCGGTGCTCGATCGCGATCAAAGCCACGAGAGCCGCGCCTATCTCGAGGAATTGCGAGGCTCGAGTTACTTCGTGGAAAAACTGCCGCTCGCCAATTATGCCGATCTCGAAAAACGCCTGCAGAGCGGCGACATAGATGCCGCCGTCGAAATTCCGCCCGGCTTCGGCCGCGACATCGAACGCGGCCGTCCGGCCTGGGTTGGCGCCTGGGTGGATGGCGCCATGCCATTCCGCGCCTCCACGATTCGCGGCTATTTGCAGGCCATGCATCAGCTTTATCTGACCGATCCGGCCGTGAAGACGACGCTGCCGCAGCCGCGTCCGTCCGCCAAAATCGAATTGCGCTTCAAATACAATCAGGATTTCGACAGCATCTACGCCATGGTGCCAGCGAGCCTGTCAATGTTGCTGGCGCTGTTCCCCGCGATCCTCATGGCGCTCGCTATCGTACGCGAAAAGGAACTCGGCTCGATCACCAATCTTTATGTGACCCCCGTAACCCGGATCGAATTTCTAATCGGCAAGCAGATCCCCTATATCGGCGTCGCCATGGCGAATTTCGCGCTGATGTTCATCATGGCCTTGTTCGTTTTCCAGGTACCGCTCAAGGGAAGCTTTCTCGTGCTGCTTTTGGGCGCGCTTATCTATGTCACCACGACGACGGCCTATGGCATGGTGATGTCGGCATTCGCGCGAACGCAGATCGCCGCTCTGTTCGGTACGGCCATTATGACCGTGCTGCCGGCATCGCAATTTGCCGGCATGATGACCCCGGTCTCCTCGCTCTCCGGTACCGCGCAAATCATGGGGCGAGCTTTTCCGATGACTTATTTCGTGCCGATCAGCGTCGGCACTTTCACCAAGGGACTGGGCTTTGCGGATCTCGGCAGCTCGCTCGCCGAGCTTGCCGTCTTCATTCCGGCTCTCACGCTCATAAGCTTTCTGCTTTTGCGTAAGCAGGAACGCTAGGAGCCGAAGCGATGATCCGGACGATCGCAAATATCTTCTGGCTCGGCACCAAGGAACTGCGCAGTTTCCTGCACGATTTCGTGCTGTTAGGGCTCGTGGTCTATGCCTTCTCGCTTGCCATCATAGCGCAAGCGGGCAGCTATTCGCAGGAGGTGCACAACGCCTCGGTCGCGATCGTCGATGAGGATCACTCCGAATTGTCGCGGCGGATCGCCCATGCGTTCTTGCCACCTTATTTCCAACCACCGCAGTATATAGCCGAACGGGACATCGTCCCGCTGATGAATGTGAGAAAATATACTTTTGTGATCGACATCCCGCCGAACTTCGAGCGCGATGTTTTAGGCGGTCGAAACCCCGCCCTCCAAATCAACGTCGATGCGACCGTAATGGTGCAGGCGGGTCTGGGATCAGGTTACGCCCAGCAGATCATTACGACCGAAATACAGGACTTTCTCTCGCATGAGGAGGGTACCCCGCTCTCCTCCGTCAATCTCGACGTGCTCATTGCATTCAATCCCAATGTCACGACGGCGTGGTTCACCACGGTCATGGGCATCATCAACAACATCACCATGCTCGCCATTATTCTCGCCGGAGCGGCGATCGTGCGCGAGCGCGAGCACGGCACCATGGACCATCTGTTGGTCATGCCGCTGACGCCGTTCGAGATAGCGATATCCAAGGTTTGGGCGAATGGCCTGGTGATCACGGTGGCGGTCGGTCTCGCGCTCTATTTCGTCGTCCGCATGATGCTCGGCATTCCGATCGCCGGTTCCATACCGTTGTTCATGGTCGGTGTGGTGATCTACCTCTTCTTCGCTTGCGCCGTCGGAATATTTCTCGGGACGGTCGCGCGTTCGATGCCGCAGCTCGGCTTGCTCTACATGCTGATCTACATGCCGATGAACATGCTTTCGGGCAGCAATACGCCGCTCGAAAGCATGCCGCCGTGGCTGGCGACGGTCATGCAGGCTTCGCCGTCAACGCATTTCGTGTCGTTCGCGCAATCGATCCTTTATCGCGGCGCTGGCATCGACGTGGTTTGGCCGCAGTTCGTCATGGTGGCCGGGATCGGTGGATTGTTCTTCATTCTTGCCCTCTTACGCTTTCGTTCGAGCATGGCGCTGGCGCCATAGACAGCGCTGGCCACTGATCGGCCACCTTTCGCGCCTCTGGAAACTAAATCAATCGATACGCAACCGGACGAAGACGGCCAATTTGATCAAGTCCATCGCTAGCGTGAAGACCAGCGTCGTGCTTCCCCACCGACCAGTCCTTCGCCAATGCAGCGCTGCAGATCCGTCGCAACTGCCGACTTTTTCAACACAATCGGCCAGAAGCGGATTTCATACACCGCAACATGATCGGCGAGACACTTATTGGTAACTTGCGGGCAATCGCCACTGCGCGCCGAAGATTTTGTCATACTCGGATGGGTCGAAGACGCCGCGGCCCGCCGCGGGGTAATTCGTCAGCTCGCCGAACACGATGCGCCCCGCGATGTTGTATAGGTCGACCCTCAGAAAATCGAATCCGCGCCCCAGCCGATCGGCCAAGGAAAACATTTCATCGATGTTCTGCGGAAAGACGATGGGCCTGTCGCTCGAAGGGTATTTTTTGTATGTGACATTCAGCTGGTTCAGATCTCGATCATAGAAATTTCTCCTGTGATCAGAAAATCGAGCGAAATCCACCTGAAGGTAGACCGCGCGTCCATCGAACACGAGAAATTTGAAATCGGCGGGGATATCATCGCCCGCATCCGTCAACAACTCCTCAATGAGGAGGGTGGGCACTATATCGCGGTAGGACCACTCACGGGCCCATGAATAGTAATAGTTTTTGTTCAACCAGCGCTACATGCGCCGGGACAACCGCTTCAAATCGACCGTTGATTTGTCGCGGATAATTGCGACCATGCCTGCGCCGTGATTAACCTTGATGACGAAGCTCGGCGGCAACGCCTGCCAGTCGATTTCCTGCGGCGTGCGGCAGACCTGATACAGCCGCGTGAGATAGGTCGGCCCAATTTGCTGCGCCACGTAATCCCGTACCTGTATCTTGTCCGCGATCAACGTCAGAATCGGGCGCCGGTCGAAAAGCATTTTGAAGGCGATCTTTTCGTTAAACGTCTGCGGATTGTCCAAATCGAGCTCGCTGCCGAACGTCTTCAAAAAGGCTCGCTTGATAAAATCGCGATCCGCCAGCCATTCCGCGGTGGCGGAGCGGCTCCTTCGGAGTTTGAGTTTGACCCACTCGATGAGATTCACGGTGGCCCTCCACACAAGGCGTTATCGCGCTCGCGTAGTTTAATAATTGAATCGCGGATTTGGCTGTAGCCTGGTTGCCAAACGTGCGAAAATCTTTGCGTTCATCGCACAATAACAAACTATGGTTTGAGCGATCCCCAGTCAAAGCCGCCGGTATTTGGCCGATGTCCAGCCGCTCGCGTCGACGTCGGCACACCAAGTTCAGATATTGGCGAACGAGTTTTCCGCGTTGTTCATACAGCTCAGCTAGCTTTTGTTCAGGGAAGTAGGGGGCCACCCGCTCGCTCCTATCACGCGAGGCCCCCGCGAGGTCGATGAAGCCAATTTCTATCGGCGTCTGATTATCTCGTAATCACTGAAAGAATTGGTGGGCCCGGGAGGACTCGAACCTCCAACCAAGCGGTTATGAGCCGCTAGCTCTGACCATTGAGCTACGGGCCCGCGCGATCGCGTCGGCGCGAGCGAACGTGACGCCAAGCGACGTTATATAGCAGATACCGTCTCGCTTTGCCGGCTCAGCAGGAACACCGCTTGCTCGCCGAACAAATTCCAGAACCACCACGGCATTTTGAGCCGCATCCGCCGGCCCCAGGCATTGAGCGCGACCGCCTCCTCCATCCTGGCGCCGGCCGCGTGGCACAGCTCGCGGAAATCCTTGATGCTGCAAAAGTGGATGTTCGGCGTCTCGTACCATGCATAGGGCAGGTTGTCGGTGTGGGGCATGTGACCGCCGAAGAATATTTGCAGGCGGATGCGCCAGTGGCCGAAATTCGGAAACGAGACGATGGCATACCGACCGATCCGCAGCATGTGCTCGAGCACGACGCGCGGCCGCCGCGTCGCCTGCAAGGTCTGCGACAGGATGACGAAATCGAAGCCGTCGTCGGGATAGTCTTCGAGATCGGTATCGGCGTCGCCCTGGACCACGGCGAGGCCCTTGGCGACGCATTCGTTGACGCCCTCGCGCGATAGTTCGATACCTCGGCCGTCGACGCCGCGGCTTTCGAGCAGCCGCAACAGCTCGCCATCGCCGCAGCCGACGTCGAGCACACGCGCGCCGCGCTGCACCATGTCGGCGACCACCAGCAAGTCGACGCGCGAACCGCCCGGGCCGCGTGCGGCTTCCGCCATGGTGAGATCGTATTTGAGACGCGACAGCATCGTCACCTCGCCGGTAGCCCGCGCGCCTTCGCGGAGCCTTCCAGAAAACCGCGCACGATCGCGAACAATTCCGGCTCGTCGAGCAAGAAAGCGTCGTGGCCCTTGTCGGTCGTGATCTCTGCGAACGAGACGCGCGCGCCCGCCGCGTTGAGCGCGTGCACGATAGCGCGCGATTCCGGGGTTGGAAACAGCCAGTCGCTGGTGAACGAAATCACGCAGAAGCGGGTCGGGGCGCCGCGGAAGGCACTCGCCACCACGCCGTCATAATCCGCGGCGAGATCGAAATAGTCCATCGCGCGGGTGAGATAGAGGTACGAGTTGGCATCGAACCGCTCGACGAAAGTGATGCCCTGGTGGCGCAGATAGGACTCGACCTGAAAGTCCGCGTCGAACGAAAACGTCGGATTGTCGCGATCCTGAAAGCGCCGTCCGAATTTGCGGTGTAGCGCGACGTCGGACAAATAAGTGATGTGCGCGCCCATGCGCGCCACGGCCAAGCCGCGGCGCGGATTAGTGCCGTCGGCGAAATAGCGGCCACCGCGCCAATCTGGATCAGCCATCACCGCCTGACGGCCGACCTCGTGGAAGGCGATATTCTGTGCGGAATGCCGGGTCGAAGCCGCGATCGGCAGCGCCGCGAACACGCGGTGCGGATAGCTCGCCGCCCATTGCAGCACCTGCATGCCTCCCATCGAGCCGCCCGCCACCGCAAACAGCGAGTCGATGCCGAGATAATCGAGCAGCATCGCCTGGGCGCGGACCATGTCGCGCACAGTAATGACCGGAAAGTCGAGACCCCAAGGCATTCCGGTTGCCGGATTGGTCGAAGCCGGCCCGGAACTGCCCATGCAGCCGCCGACGACATTGGGGCAGATAACGAAATAGCGCTCGGTGTCGATCGGCTTGCCGGGCCCGACCATGGTCTCCCACCAACCCGGCTTGCCGGTCACCGGATGATCGTTGACGGCGTGCTGGTCGCCGGTCAGCGCATGGCAAACCAGTACCGCATTGCTGCGTGCGGCATTGAGCGAGCCGTAGGTCTGATAGGCAATTTGCAACGGGCTAAAATCGAGCCCGGCGTCGAGGTGCAGTGGATTGCTCGGCGCAAAGCGAACGACAGGCGAATGCGGATCGTCCGCCTCGCGCGTGCGGTCGGCCAGATCGAGCGTGGCGCTGATATCGGCCATCGACATTGCCTCGCACGCCGCGCTTCCCGGCGCGGCCCAACCGCCGAAGTCGCTCTCAAGACTTGGCGGCCAAAACCGCGTAAATAGGCCGCTTCCGCCCGGAGTCAACGTTTTCTTTGCTTTCGGCCTTAACGGCACCTATCAATCAGTCCGATTTCCGGTTTAGCCGCAGCTACTGAGTTCATGCCGAAACCACCGCGCCATAAGGATCAGACGCTCGCCGATCTGAGGCATGAGATCGATCGTATCGATGAGAGGATGCACGAGCTTCTGATCGATCGCGGCGAGATCATCGACCGCCTCATCGCGGTGAAGAAGACCGAGGAATCCGGCTCGGCCTTTCGCCCGGCGCGCGAGGCCGAGATGATGCGGCGATTGGTTCGACGCCATCACGGCAACCTGCCGCTCGATACCGCCGAAAGTATCTGGCGCGTCATCATTTCGACTTTCACCTATGTGCAGGCGCCGTTCTCGGTCCATGCCGACCTCTCCGCCGGCGACGCGTCGATGCGCGATTCCGCGCGCTTCCATTTCGGTTTTACCGTGCCGTTCGTGCCACATATGGGCGCATCGAGCGTGGTCGAAGCCGTCACCGAATCGAAGGGCGATCTCGGTCTCATTCCCGCCTTCGCGCTTGCGGGCGGCGGCCCGTGGTGGGCCGCCCTGGAATTCGAAACGGCGCCGAAAATCATCGCCCGGCTGCCGTTCGTCGAACGCGCCGATCATCCGGCGGCGATGCCGGTCTTCGTCGTCTCCCGCGCCGCCGCGGATGCGATGGTCACCGAGACCGAGGTTTGGAGCATGCGGGTTTCAGGCTGGAGCGCGGCTGCGGTCAATGCGCTGGCTGCGCTCGCGGACGTCATCGCGGTGCCGGACCGCGCCTTCGATGGCGCAGCGCTCTTGGTGTCGGTGGAGCGCGGCGGTATCGACGCTGTCTCGGAAGCCCTTCTCAAAATCGGTGCCTCGATCCGCTCGTCGGCCCTCGTCGGCAGTCACGCGACCCGCTATACGGTGCCCGCAAAGGAGTGACCGCCCATCCCCGCTGCTCGGGGGCGGATGAAGGACGAAAGACGGAGGAAGACAGAGTAATGACTGCGATGCGTCCCCTGGCGCGGCCCGGCGTGCTCGATATCGAGGCCTATGTGCCCGGTAAGAGCAGCGCACCGGGCGTGGCCAAGGTATTCAAGCTATCGTCGAACGAGACGCCACTCGGACCGAGCCCGCGCGCCGTCGCGGCTTACAAAGCATGGGCCGATCACCTCGAAGACTACCCGGATGGGTCGGCAAGCGATTTGCGCGAGGCGATCGGGCGGGCGTTCGGGCTGGATCCCGACCGCATCGTCTGCGGCGCTGGTTCCGACGATCTGTTGCACATCTTGGCGCATGCCTACCTGGTCGACGGCGACGAAGCGATCCACACCACGCACGGATTTCTGATCTATCCGATCGTGACACTCGGCACCGGCGCGAGGCCTGTGGTGGCGCCGGAGACGAATCTAACAGCCGATGTCGATGCGATCCTTGCGGCGGTGACGAAGAAGACCAAAATCGTCTTCCTCGCCAATCCGAACAATCCGACCGGCACTTGCTTGTCGTTCGACGAGGTCAAGCGGCTGCATCGCGGCCTGCCGGGCAACGTGCTCTTGGTGCTCGACGCCGCTTACGCCGATTACGTCCGGCGTAACGACTACGAAGCCGGCATCGAGCTGGTCGCCACGTCGGACAACGTCGTCATGTGTCGTACCTTTTCGAAAATCCACGGACTGGCGGCATTGCGGCTCGGCTGGATGTTCGGCCCCGCCCCTGTGGTCGATGCCGTCAACCGGATACGCGGCCCCTTCAACGTCACCGGGCCGGCGATCGCCGCCGGCATCGCCGCCATCGAGGACGTCGAGCACCAGGAGCGCTCGCGCGAGCACAACACGCGCTGGCTCAACTGGCTTATGGCCGAGATCGGCAAGCTCGGCCTGAAAGTGACGCCCAGTGTCGCCAATTTCGTGCTGATCCATTTTCCGGAGACGAAAGGCCGCACCGCCCGGGATGCGGACGCCTTTCTCACCGCGCGTGGACTGATATTGCGGCAGACCACCGCCTACAAGCTGCCGAACGCGCTGCGGATGACAGTCGGCACCGAGGAAGCGAACCGCCTCGTCGTCGCGGCGCTCCAAGAATTTGTGGCAAGGCCGGCGTGACGCTGTGAGTAAATCGGCACCGCTTTTTAATCGGCTGGCGCTGATCGGCGTCGGACTGATCGGCTCCTCGATCGCGCGGGCAGCGCGCGCGCAAGGCGTCGTGCGCGAAATCACAGCGAGTGCGCGGTCGTCCGCCACGCGCCGGCGCGTCGCCGAACTCGGCCTTGCCGATCAGGTGGTCGAAACCAATGCCGCCGCGGTTGCTGGCGCCGATCTCGTTATTGCCTGCGCGCCGGTCGGCGTGTGCGGCGAGATCGCCAAGGAGATCGGGCCGCATCTTAAGCCGGGAGCAACCGTGTCCGATGTCGGTTCGGTGAAGGCGGCGATCGTGCGCGATATGGCCCCTCACCTGCCTGCCAACGTGCACTTTGTCCCGGCGCATCCGGTCGCCGGCACCGAGCATTCGGGTCCCGATGCCGGTTTCGCGGAACTGTTCGTCGGGCGGTGGTGCATTCTCACGCCGCCGGAAGGCGCCGACCCCGTGGCGACCGAGCAACTCGCCGCGTTCTGGCGCGCGCTCGGCGCCAATGTCGAGACCATGCCGGCCGCGCATCATGACCTCGTGCTGGCAATCACCAGCCATCTGCCGCATCTGATCGCCTATACGATCGTCGGCACCGCCGATGAACTCGCCGAGGTGACGCGATCGGAAGTTCTCAAATTTTCCGCCGGCGGCTTCCGTGATTTCACCCGCATCGCCGCGTCCGATCCCATCATGTGGCGGGATGTTTTCCTCGCCAATAAGGACGCGGTGCTGGAAATGCTCGGCACCTTCAATGAAGACCTTGCGCAATTGACCCGCGCCATCCGCCGCGGCGACGGCGATGCCTTGTTCGATCATTTCACGCGGACGCGGGCAATCCGCCGCGGCATCGTCGAGATCGGGCAAGATTCCCCGGCGCCGGATTTCGGCCGGTCCCATCCCGATCTGCCGATCGAGCCGCTACCGCGGCCCTATGCGGATCGCGAGTAGAAATGGCGAGTAGTTAACGGTGAAATGGCAATTGGTGAGAACGCGCAACTTTCGCGATTCGCCTCTGCGTCAACGCACCTTCACCGTCAGCGCTTCAGCCACGGCGCCGCGCAGCGTAGCGAGCGTGAACGGCTTAGTAATGACGTCGTGGATGATGGCATCGAGGCCGCGCGCGCGCTCGCGCTGATCGGCATAGCCTGTCATCAACAAAATCGTCAAATCGGGAAAGTCGCGCGCGGCGGCCAGCGACAATGCGATTCCGTCCATGATCGGCATGCGGATGTCGGTGAGCAGCAGATCGAAATTGCCGGCTTCGCGGTTGAGCAGATCGAGCGCATCGCCGCCATCGCATGCCGTCTTGACCTCGTGGCCGGCGGTCGAGAGCGCGCGGGCACACATGGCGCACAACGCCTCCTCGTCTTCGGCAATCAGGATGCGAGCCATGCTCAACGCGTCCCAGCGAGTACGTCGTAACGGTTGACGAAACGCACCAGCAGGTCGTGGGAATCCGGGGGCGGCGAGGCAAGCCGCGTATGGAAGGCGGCCGCTTCGCGCGACGGCAGCGCGGTGAGCGGCGGAACGGCCGTCCAGGAATAAATTTCCTGCCGCGCCGCGTTGCGGACCGCGAAGCGCAGATGCGGCACGTTATTGGTCTTGCCGGTGCTGTTGACGATGTCGCCTGCAACCACGAGGACCGGCACGCCGTCATGTTGCTCGGTGGTGGTGGTGAGGTTGTCGAACACTAACCCGCGCAGGTTCACCGGCAGGCCGATCCAGGCGTAGAACGACGCCGTTTGCGGCATGGCGCGCACCAAGTCGGCGCGCCAGCCGACGACAATCGCATCGGCGATGATCAGCGCGAGAATACCCGACTGCAATTGCGACAACGGCCATTTCCAGCCCTTGCGCTTGGCGCGAATCGGGTAACGCCGCGCGGCCACGCTCTCGATGTCCTCGTGCGGTTCGTCGATCGCTGCGACCGGCGGCCCGGCCTCGCCTTCAATCGGCGGCTGCTCGGCCGCGAAATCGGCGGGCGCGATGGGGGGAGATTTTACTTCGATAGGGGAGTCGTTCTCCGCAGGGGCGCCATTCTCGCTTTCGGCCGCGCCGGTTGTTGAAGGCACGTCAGTCGGCGTAGCAAGCGAGGGCTCCTCCGCCGGAGGTTCGGCCTCGGCACCCATCGGGATTTCAAATTCCGCCGCCGGGGCCGCCGGTGCAATCGCCGCCACCGTTGCGGTGGCTTCCGCTACGGCCCCAACGGTGCCGCGCGCCGGCGCCAGCGCCTCGGCTGCGGCGATAAGCTTCTCCCGATGCGGCAGTTCGGCCTGCCAGACCGTTTGGCAGCGCACGCACCGCACCCGCCGGCCATCTGGCCGCAGGCTTGCCACGTCGACATCGTAAGATGTAGCGCAATTTGGGCAAACGATCAGCATTGGACGAATTTTGGGCAAATCAGGGGTGCGGCGCCTTTGGGTTAACTTTAGCAAGCCATTTGTTAACGGATTGGAAACCACCCGGTCCGGCGAGCCCACTTCGCCTCGGGGTGCTAAGTTACCGCACGCAGAGCGAATCAGGTTGCGGACCGACCATCGGTGCAGGCCACGCGTGGGATTTTATCGGAGGACCGCGTGATCCGATTCGAGAATGTCGGCTTGCGCTATGGGCTCGGCCCCGAGATCCTGCGCGACCTCAGCTTTCACATTGACGGACACTCGTTCCAGTTCCTTACCGGCCCGTCCGGCGCGGGCAAGACGTCGCTCCTTCGCATGCTGTTTCTATCGCTCAAGCCAACGCGCGGGCTTATTTCCATTTTCGATCATGACACCGCGACGTTGAGCAAGGACAGCCGCGCGACGCTGCGCCGCCGCATCGGCATCGTGTTTCAGGACTTTCGACTGCTCGATCATTTGACCACTTACGAAAACGTGGCGCTGCCGCTGCGCGTGCTCGGCAAGGAAGAGGCAAGTTACCGCGCCGAAGTCGTCGAGCTGTTGCAATGGGTAGGGCTGGGCGAGCGCATGTCAGCCTTACCGCCGGTGCTTTCGGGCGGCGAAAAACAACGCGCCGCAATCGCTCGCGCTGTCATCGCACGCCCGCAGCTCTTGCTCGCAGACGAGCCGACCGGCAACGTCGATCCCAGTCTCGGCCAACGCCTGCTGCGACTGTTCATCGAACTCAACAAATCGGGCACTTCCGTCGTCATCGCCACGCACGATATCGCGCTGATGGATGAGTATGACGCCCGCCGCCTGGTCCTGCACGAGGGACGACTGCATGTCTACGATTGAGCCCGTCGAAGCCATGGCAGAGCCATGGGACAAGCGCACCTCGGTGTCGCCCCGCGCTTTGACGCAGCGGACTTCGGCGCCGATTGTTCCGAGCGGCTCCATCGCCGGACGCTCGTTGATCGCCGTCATCGCCATCATGACATTCCTCGCCGCGATCACCGCCGGCGCCGTCACAATGGTGGTCAGTTCCGCAAGCGAATGGCAGTCGGCCGTGGGCCGCGAGGTGACAATCCAGGTGCGGCCGGTTTCCGGGCGCGATATCGAGGCAGACGTGCGCGCGGCGACGTCGCTGGCGCGCAGCACGCCCGGCATTGCCGATGTGCGAGCCTATACAAAAGAGGAATCGGAGAAGCTCGTCGAACCGTGGCTTGGCTCCGGCCTCGCGCTCGGCGAACTGCCAATTCCGCGCATGATCGTCGTCAAGCTCGCCCCCGGCGTAACGCCGAATTTCAACGCCTTGCGATCGACGCTTGCCGCACAGCTGCCCGGCGCCAGTCTCGACGATCATCGCGGCTGGATCGATCGCATGCGCGCCATGGCGGAAGCCGCCGTCGTCGTCGGCATTGCAATTCTTGCGCTTGTCATCGTCGTGACCGTGCTGTCGGTCACCTTCGCGACCCGAGGCGCCATGGCGACCAACCGCCCGATCATAGAAGTGCTGCATTACGTCGGCGCCACGCACGCTTTCGTCGCCGGACAATTTCAACGCCACTTCCTCATTCTCGGCTTCAAAGGTGGAGCGATCGGCGGTGGCGCTGCATTGGCACTATCGGCGTTTTCGGCGCGGCGAACACCTGGGTGTCCGATATCGCGGCGGGTCAGGAAGCGGCAGCTCTGTTCGGCAGACTTTCCGTCGGGGCTGCCGGCTACCTCGCCATCGTCGCGCTGATCGTGCTGATGGCCCTGGTGACCGCATTGACCTCGCGCCGCACCGTCAACCAAACCCTGAAAGCCATCGATTGAGGCGAATGACAATGCTTCAACTACGGCCGAATTTCCGGCTATAATTTTGTTGAGGAGTTGTCGATTCTAGAGATGGCGCGAGGGACGCGCGGCTATGCTGAGCCTTAGGAGCGCAGTCAGAACACGGCGCATCAGGTCGGCTGTCCTGAAGCTTGCGGCGCTATGCGCTATCGTGCTCGTCTTCGGCTTCGTC
>CAWCQV010000035.1:0-242408 GCA_963797775.1 uncultured Alphaproteobacteria bacterium
GATGGCCCTTCGAGGTCGGCAATCAGGTGTTGATCTCAAGCCACCGCAAGTTGCTGTCGTCAAAAGCGATGGTGGTGAACGTTGCGGAAAAGCCGAAACAAGATTCCGGCAGGTATGATTGGGAGAGGCGAACGCAAGTGAACCGTCGATGAAGTGTCGAAATGCGATTAGACGATGTCAAAACCGGGGGCTGACCCTTCTCCCGGGATAAGCCGGGGGATGCACTGAGACTGCCCAAGCGGCATCCGGCATGTAGACGGCGCGAAGCTCAATCTGGCTCTTGTATGGAACGTGAGAACCTGGCTGGCGATGCTAAGGGAAAAGGCGCAAGCGGCTCCAACCGCGAGGCCAAAAGTACCGATGCGCCGGAGAGGGGCGGACTGCCCTGTAGTAGTGATGAAGCGGGGTAATGCCCGTGGAGCGAAGTGAGCAGCCGACAAGGCTGAGAGTCTGACAGGGTGAAAGTCCCTGTACCGTCAATTGCCTGAGTTCAGACGGTTAGCATATCCGGTGCGTGTGGAGGTAACAAAGCACGATAGGCCCGGAAGTAAAATCCCCGGCTGCCCTGCGGCGCTCGCAGCGGTGGGAACGATCTGGGGGGAGAGCAAACTTGGAGGCCGGAACATTAAGGAATATCTGCATCCTCGAAACACGGACCTGCGAGAAGTCGTAATTCGCGGCACAAAACGCGGGAAGCCGACCCATTCTTTGCTTGGGGAAGGCCGATGACATCGTGGAAGAAACAGGCGAGAGCACACGGTGTACCGCCGGGGTACGGGATCCAGCATCTAAGGAAAGATTCTCAGAGATAACGTCGGGAAGCTCCCGTGGGCAGCAGGGACTGCGTACAACCTGCCAGGACTCTTCGAACGAGGCTAAATGCCGAAGCAGGAGAGAGCCCAACGGGAGTGGCACATGAGTCCGTAGGAGCGATGACGGAGGGGTAACGCCCTCGGAGGAGATGGTACTCACATCTCCCCAACGAAGGTAACACCGAAGTTGGGCAAAGGGGCTCAGGACACTTGGCGGCTTCCTCGGCTAAATGGCGGCCGGCTTGATAAAACCGGCGCAACGCCACGACAGGTCAGGAGGCGAGGCTGGAGGCAAACCAGAATGGCGGGGGTGTATACGGACCAGCGTTTAAACCTCTCCAAACTTGGGAAGGCCTTCGGAAGAAAGCCACGGTTTCAAACCGGACCCGGGAAATCTGGCCGTCCGGGATTATAGGGGGGCTTCGGGAAACGTAAGCCATGGTGGGACTGTGAACCCGTCTTGCAATCGAAAGAGCAGGAACGGAAACCCCCCACCTACAGCGGGGCGCGCCCGACTTCTATCCCAGTGGGGTAGGTCATCGCTGTTGAGCGCGGGCCAACTGGGTCAAACCAGGAGGAGCCCGAAAGTTCAGCAGAAGGCGGCAGCCTTCGCGCGATGGCACGAGCCGGATGATGCGAGAGTATCAAGTCCGGTTCTGTGAGAGGCTCAGGGTGAAATTCCCTGGGCCTACTCGGCATCAGCCGAAGTCAGTCACCGTCAACAGCAGGTCTGCTTAAACCTGGCGAACTCAACCGGTCGACGCAACACAAGGGCCAGTTGGCAATAAATAACGATGACGGTTTGCCAAACGCTCGCCCAAACGCTTTCAGCAACTCCCTCCGCAACCAGCTATCCCACAACGTGATTTCCTGTGTTGCCCTCGTACCACGAAATCACTGACTTATCGGCCTATAATTGATCTTTTCCTCTGAGATAAACTGTTGCGTCGACCGGTTGAGATCACTCCTCGAAAGATGGGGTAATCGGCCGGCAGCTTGTGGATAGCTGAAGATTTTGGGTGCTGCGCTTCAGGCTGATGGTGGAACGAGGTCCGTGTGAACGGCCTCAAGCATCAGAAGGAGAAGCGCAGCATGGACCATTTTGCGGGACTGGACGTATCGGTCAAGGACACGAGCGTTTGCATTGTGGATGACACGGGCAAGATCGTTCGGGAGGTGAAGGTTACGAGCGAACCTGCAGCGTTGTTGGCGGTGCTGAAGGACCCCGCCTATCACTTCAAGCGAATTGGCTTGGAAGCCGGACCGTTGTCGCAATGGCTATTCAGCGCTCTCGCCGAAGCCGGCTTGCCTGCACACCCGGGCCGCAGGCATTCGCTGCCAATGAAGCGATAACGATGGCACAGGACGCCAATGACCGGCTCTACGCCATTGTGCAAAAGTACCCCTCCCGCTTCGCCGGGTTCGCCGCTCTGCCCACCGCCGATCCCACAGTGGCGGTCCAGGAGCTAGAGCGGACGGTGAAGAACTTTGGCTTCAAGGGCGCGATGATCCATGGCCATCAGCAAGGCGAGTTTCTTGACGCCAAGAAATACTGGCCGATCTGGGAGCGTGCCGAATCTTCAGATAGCCGATCTATCTGCATCCAGCGCTGGCCCCGCATCCGGCCGCGCTCCACGGCTATTTCGCGGGCTATGAGGAACTGGCGCGGTCCGGCTGGGGCTTCGCCATTGACACCAGCATACACTTCCTCAGGATCATGTTCTCCGGCGTATTCGATGCCTATCCCAAGCTCAAGTTCATACTGGGTCATTTGGGCGAGGGCTTGCCCTTCGCCATGCATCGCCTCAACGACCATACTTGGCGGGCCTGCAAACGCCGGGGCCTCAAGAAGACTCCGCTCGAATACATCCGGGACAATCTACTCGTCACCACCAGCGGCAACTGGTACGAGCCTGCCTTCTTTTGCACCTTACTCGCGCTCGGTGCCGACAAGATCATGTTTGCGATCGATTGGCCCTACGAGGCCAACACCACCGGCGTTGATTTCCTTAAGAGACTCTCGATCAGCGATGATGACCGCGCGAAAATCGCTTACAAGAATGCGGAACGAGTGTTGCGGATGTGACCGGGTACAGCTCTTGGCGGCTCATGCCCCGTCCTCACTCTAAAGCTTTCCAAGGCATGTTTTCTTCGATGTCGCGGATGGGTCTTGTGTCACGAGTAACGCCGGTCCACACGGCGATGCGTAACTGTACGAGAGATGAAGATGCTATGGGGCAAGCGGCGAGGGTGTGACACCTTCGGCGCTGTTCAACAAACCGACGGAGCACCCCATGTCGCAACCTTTTGATGCGAGCAAGTCCCTCACCACCCTCGAGCAGGATAACACAGTCATCGCCGTGATCGAGATGAGCCAATCGAAGTGGCTCGTCGCGGCGGTTGTTCCGGGGGTCAAACGCCAGCCGCTCAAGAAGCTCCAGGCCGACGAGGAAGCACTGCTGAAGCTTTTGTATCGTTGGCGCACCGAAGCGGGCCAGACGGGTCGCGAGATCAAGCGCGTTGTCGTCGCCTACGAGGCCGGACGCGACGGGTTCTGGCTGGCGCGCTGGCTGCGGACGCGCGGTGTCGAGGCCTACGTTATCCATCCCGCAAGTATTGCGGTGTCACGCGAACACCGGCGCGCAAAGACTGATCGCCTCGACACAGAACTGCTGATGCGCGCCTTTCTTGGCTGGCTGCGCGGCGAGAAGCGCCATTGCAGCATGGCGGCGGTCCCAGCCGCCGAGGAAGAGGATGCAAGGCGGCCGAACCGCGAGCGGGAGAATCTGGTCACCGAGCGGACGCGGATCGCGAACCAAATGAAGGCGATCCTCGCCCGCTTCGGCATTCGCAGCTTTAAGCCGACCCTGCGCAAGGCCGCGGAAAAGCTCGATGGTTTGCGGACGGCGGAAGGGACGCCATTGCTGGAGAACACGCGCGCGGAGCTGAGCCGCCATCTGGCACGGTTGCGCGTTGTGCGCGAGCAGATCCGTGCGATCGAGCAGGAACGTCTGCACAAACTCGCGGCAGCCCCTGCTGAGGAGAAAGGGCCACATGCCATGGTTCGGCTCATTGCGCGGGTGTTCGGTGTTGGTGTCGAGACGGCCGACATGCTGGTCAACGAGGTCTTCGCGCGTCACTTGCGCGATCGCAAGGCCGTCGCCCGCTACGCCGGGCTTACCGGCTCGCCGGACGAGAGCGGTAAACGCCGGCGCGAGCGTGGTCTTGCGCGCGCCGGAAATGCCCGCGTCCGGCGTGGCATGATCCAGTTGGCTTGGTGTTTTATCAAGTTCCAAAAGGATAGTGCCTTGGCAAAATGGTTTGATGCGCGAACGGCCGACGGACGCGGCAGTACGCGTAAGACGATGATCGTGGCGCTGGCGCGCAAGCTGCTCATCGCGCTGTGGCGTCTCGTCACGACGGGCGAGGTGCCAGAGGGCGTCATCTTGCGTCCGGCGGCGTGAGCGATGGCAGGCGAAACGAGGAACAACAGAACAACATGACAACCACTTTGGCGGCCCATGCTAGGGGCGGCCGATGACGATCCGAGGTGGCGGTGACCCGATGTTCCCTCCATGGCTTCCAAGCCGCGATGAAGAATGGGTCCGCTGCCCCGGGGCTTCGCCGCTGATGCGTATGACTGCATCATGGTTCCGATCCTCACGGATCGACCGAATACAAGGATGCGCGCGATCTTCGCGCCTAATAGCGAGCTCCCCTCGGAATTGTCGTCGTCTGTTCTCATTACGCGTCGCCTGACCAACGTCAGCCTGCCACCGTGCTCGTGACCGTCAAGGGCAAGTCGCATCGCGATGGCCTTCGGCCACCCTTGACCGTCACTGCGCGCGGCGGCTAGCGAAAGCCAGGTCGGGCCGAGGAGACAAGACGATTGAAGATCAGCCTTGACAATAATCGCCTCATACAAGGATGGCCCTTCGAGGTCGGCAATCAGGTGTTGATCTCAAGCCACCGCAAGTTGCTGTCGTCAAAAGCGATGGTGGTGAACGTTGCGGAAAAGCCGAAACAAGATTCCGGCAGGTATGATTGGGAGAGGCGAACGCAAGTGAACCGTCGATGAAGTGTCGAAATGCGATTAGACGATGTCAAAACCGGGGGCTGACCCTTCTCCCGGGATAAGCTTGGGGGATGCACTGAGACTGCCCAAGCGGCATCCGGCATGTAGACGGCGCGAAGCTCAATCTGGCTCTTGTATGGAACGTGAGAACCTGGCTGGCGATGCTAAGGGAAAAGGCGCAAGCGGCTCCAACCGCGAGGCCAAAAGTACCGATGCGCCGGAGAGGGGCGGACTGCCCTGTAGTAGTGATGAAGCGGGGTAATGCCCGTGGAGCGAAGGGGGTAGGTCATCGCTGTTGAGCGCGGGCCAACTGGGTCAAACCAGGAGGAGCCCGAAAGTTCAGCAGAAGGCGGCAGCCTTCGCGCGATGGCACGAGCCGGATGATGCGAGAGTATCAAGTCCGGTTCTGTGAGAGGCTCAGGGTGAAATTCCCTGGGCCTACTCGGCATTTACTTCGGTTTGAGCGTGTGGCCGCGACTTCCGTTTTACCCCCCGAAAGCTAACACTCCGCCGCGCCGCATTAAGTGACGCGACGGGCCGATACTGTTGCAAAAGTCCTTTTGCATCGTTGATCAGAAAATTTCTGGGCCGTAGGTGCGTTTTTCGTGTAAGGATGCGGGGGGTCACATGATCTCGCGCCCAACTCATCAGTGACTTCGGTAATCTGGCTCGAGTCGCTTTTAGTAGCGACTTTCGCGTTATAAGTTTCAGCCGAGAAAATCACCGTTTAGGTTTAAGGGACTTTTGCAACACTATCGGCCAGACGCAGACATTCGCACATCGCTTCCGTTTGGAAATTTCCTATTCGAGCCGAGCCAAGATCCAGGGCTTATTGCAATCCGGCCTTGCGCATGCCTTCGACATACTTGGCCATGGGCTCCGGGGTCCAAGGGGCATTCTGCTGCAGCCAGGCAATCGAAAGCTCCGGCTGTAGCTCCTTGAGGCGGTCGAGCGCCGTGTGCGCGTCGTCAATCTGTCCAGCCTGCGCCAGGCTGGCGACGTAAATTCGGTGGCCTCCTGAAAATCCTTGACGCTGCTGCACCGCCTGGCGGCCGAAGCCAACCGCCTCGGCAAACCTGCCGGCCGCATAATGGGCGGCTGCGAGCGCCGTATAGACACGAACGTTCTGTGGATCGTGCGGACTCATTTGGAGCGCCAACTCCAAATGAGGAATGGCTTTGTCCGATTGTCCGTCGAAGGCCAGCGTTGAGCCAAGGTGGCCGTGAGCGGCGGCAAAGTTGGGGTTGATGTCGAGCGCCCGCTGGTACTCCACAATGGCGTCGTTGGTGTGTCGCATCAGGAAGGCCACCCAGCCCAGCGCCAGATGCGCCCATGGGTCGCCATCGTCGAGTTCCGCCGCCCGGGAAGCGAGGAGTGTGGCCTCCTTCATATCTTTACTGAGTGCGACTCCGACCGGTATGGCCCGGAACAACAGAGCTAACGCCAACATGCTGTGCGCGGGCGAATAGTCGGGATAGCGTTCCAACCTAAGCATTGTGGTCGCGGCGTCGCTGTCGGTCTTGGTCAGCCGCCACAACTGCGAATTCGCTTTCATGACCAGGTCCCAGGCGCCTAGGTCCTCGGACGAGCGCGGTTGCGAGCGTAAAGCTTCCGCTTCAAGCAATTTTGGCTCAATGGCAGCGACCGCATTTTTCGTGATCTTGTCCCGGAGGTCGAAGATGTCGGTCAGATCGCCGTCGTAGCGGTCGGCCCAAATGTGGTTGTTCGTCGCGGCGTCGATGAGCTGGGCGGTAATGCGCACGCGGTTGCCGCCCTTGACCGACGCAACGACGCTGACCCTCGATTTCAGACGTGATATCCTTCCCCCTACAGTGGACCTGAGGGGACTGGACATGACGCGGATTATCGTGACGCGAATGGCCTTAGGGGCCACCGTAATAGCCTTCAATTTTTCCGTTTCTGGTCACGCCCAAAATGATGCCATCAACGACTTCAAGGGCAAGATTTTCGAAGCTAAAACGGTGCAGCAGACCTTCGCCGGCGGGTTGAAACATTGCAGCGAGTTTGACGGCAAGAATTTTTATTTGCAGCCGCGCGATCGCGTTCTTAAGCTCGACGACTTTCATCGCTCGTTGGACAGCCTCGTCTTAGGGCAGGTATTCAACCCTGAGACCAAACGCCCGTGGACTCAGGAGGACGCTAATGCGCGTTGGGAGCAAGTACAAAAACAGGCGCTCGACGACAAGGCCAAATGCGATCTGGTCGCGAGCCTGCCCGTTCTGCAGAAAAAACTCGACGACTTGCAGCGGCAGGCTCCCCCAAAATAATAACGGGGACATACCCACCGTGAACTAGGTCCCAGACCGTCGAGCTCGTTGCGCTAAATCAATGTAAAATCGCTACGAGTGTCCATAAGCAGGTGCATGTGGCATTTCATCGTTTCTTTTGAAGCGGTTCCGACAGACCGCGATGTGGTCTTAGCGGTGATAGACGCCGATGGCGTACACGACCTCGCTTTTCGCTGTCGGCGCAATGATCGCTCCTGGATTAATGTCGGAACCGGCCACTCTGTAGATGTAAATCCTACACATTGGCGCGAATGGCCTTCTAATGGGCCATCTTTATCGAATTAGGACAGTACCCGACTGAGAGCCCCTGAGGCTGATATGGGAAGGCACAGTACCGGTACCGGCCGGCGGGTAATCACCTGGATGGTGCGGATCGGTTACGCGGCGCGGGGCGTCGTGTTTCTGATCATCGGCAGCTTCGCGCTTCTTGCCGCCGGCGGCTTCGGCGCGGACGCGCAGGGCACGCGCGATGCGTTGGAACTTCTCTTTCAACAGCCCTTCGGCGGCTATTTTTTGTGGACTCTTGCCGCCGGTCTATCCTGCTTCGCCGGCTGGCGCGTCCTGCAATCTGTCTTGGATGTCGATCGGCACGGCAGCAGCCTTTACGGCCTGTTGCGGCGCGGCGTGCTCGCCGGCAGCGGCCTGTTTTATATCGCTCTCGCCGGCGCGACCATCCGCATCACCTTCCAGCACCGGCGCATGAGCGAGGATCAATCGGCGCGCGAATGGACGGAATGGGCCATGGCGCAACCGCTCGGACGCGTATTGATCGCACTGGTCACGGCCGGATTCGCTGGCGTCGCGATCGGTCTCGCGGTGAAGGCTATCCGCGAGCCGTATCGGCATCACATCGAATCACCACAAACGACGCGCATCTGGGCAGACATGCTCGGTTCATTCGGGACCATGACGCGCGCGGTCGTGTTCTTCTTGATCGGCTGCTTCCTGGCGATCGCCACCTACGATTCCAATTCGCGGGAAGCGGTTAGTTTGGCCGGCGTATTGCGCGCCATACAGGATCAAGCCTACGGCGGCGTGCTGCTCGGGATTGCGGCGCTTGGGCTTTTGGCCTTCGGCTTTTTCGAGATTGTCGAGGTGGCGGGGCGCCGCCCGGATGCATTGAACCCGACACAACAGCAAAAGCCACGCTCATCCGCCTGATTTTATGGCACCAGCAAAGCTACTTGAACACGAGCACACGCACCGTGTGTGGAGGGTCAAAAGCGCCGATTCGAGCGCTCGCCGGCCACGACCGTTCTACCCCCATCGCCACCAAATCAATGCAACGCGGCGAAGGGCAGAAACGGACCCAGAATCGGAGTCATGCACTGCAACATAAGCGGTCATTCTCTGCCGGTTAGGACGACACGATCGCCGTGGCCCGAACTGGAGTCGGCTACCGGCTTCTACTGCGATTTATTCTGGAGCTAATCCAGCGCGTCCTTCGGGGTGATGTTCGAGAAAATGCCGTAGTGCCATGAATAGCTCTGCAGCGTGTCTGACACGACCCTCGTCCAAAGCTTTGTGAATGTCGTCAATGATCATGGTTCGGACCGTTTCGCCGCCATGGGGCTGCGTCAACAAATAGCTCGCCAAAGCGGCAGCAGCTATGTCCGGGATGTGCTCGTGCTCGCTAATCGCCGTGACTTCATTCTCATCGAGGCCGCAAAGGCCGAAGCAGTCTTCCAATGCGATCATTATCGTCCTCTCCCGAGCGCCTTGGCGGTCTTGAGATTCATGCGATCATTGAGTGCCTTGGACATGCCCGTCTTGATTTTCTCAGCAGCCTCAGTCGCCATCTCCTGACCGAGTGCGCAGAGCTTTTTATTCTGCGCGGACACGATCTCGAATTGCTTGCGCATCTGCGCGGTTGACAGCTCGATGAATTCCGACGGGGACTTCACACCCAACAGCTTATCGATGTAGTCAAAGGCGGCACGAGTGTTGGTACGGCAATCTCGATAAGCTTGCGATTATAGTCTGTGGCATGCTTGACAGCAGCCTCGTAGGTATTTTCGAGCAAGTCGGCAGCCCCTCGCTGGCCTGCCGACAACAGCAACGCTGCGCAAAGTAACGAACGAAAATTTCGGTACTTTCTCGTTTTAAAGTCACTGTTTGCCTGTTTATTTATATGTGGTGCCTAGACGTAAAGCACAATAGTCATAAAACGGGGACCGCGAGTTGGGCGGGAAATACCTGCATGTGCTATTGCGAACTCTTGTCGCCGATCTCTGCTGTGGGTCTTGGCTGTGTAAAAACGCGGCGACGAGCGACGACGATAGAATAAACGTTCTTCCAAATTTAGTTTACATGCTCGAAGATTGGTGAGGGCGTTCGATTTTGGCTGAGCTGAGAAAAGTCATTCTCGTCGCTTCTCAGTTTTTCGAGTGGTTACACAGCCTAGGTCATTCGCGACGCACTTACGGTACCCGCGCAACGTCCGCTTTCCCTCCGGTAGCGGCCGAAGGGCTGCATTGCGGAAAGCGTCGCTGAGGCCATACCGGAAGTCGTTCAGGCCTGCGAACGAACTATCTTGGCGTCGCAGAAAGTCATCTTGTGTGACGTATGCGGAATGGCTCAGTTGAGCCATATTCCCTATTCGGACTTGCGAACACGCGGCCGCGTCTACATCATTGCTCAATGCAAATCCGCGAAGCAAGTGTGGAGGATGCGGTCGAAGCGTGCCAAGTCGTGCGACGGTCAATCGCTGAGCTTTGCCACGCCGATCACCAAGACGATCCAATCGTTTTGGAGAAATGGCTTAGCAATAATACATCCGATAATATGCGTTCTTGGATTGCCGATCCAGACAGTTATGTCGTCGTTGCAACGGAAGGCGCAGCGATCATTGGTGTCGGAGCTATGACGTCTTCCGGTGAAATCACCCTCAACTACGTGTCTCCCGATACTCGCTTTCGAGGCGTCAGCAAAGCAATCTTGAACCAACTTGAGGCTAGGGCTCTTGAACTGGGCAACAACACCTGCGCTCTCACCAGCACAGAGACTGCCCGCCGCTTTTACTTATCTGCTGGCTACGTGCAATTTGGTCCGCCTGAGCCTAGCATAGGCAAAGGATCAAGCTATCGAATGGTGAAGCAGCTTTGCCTTACTGCGCAAGCGGTTTAGTGCAATATAAGTTTTGCGACACTGAGTATTTTTGCGACACAAATATCGGCCGCTTGCGAGCAGCCACGTATCAATGGCGTGGGATCATGCAAAATCAGACCGTCAGTAAGGTGCTCAAAAATCCAGTTGCGTTCGCTCTCGCTGTCCTCAAGCATTTTCGCGCCAATCAGGGTATGCTGCTTGCCGGAGCAATCGCGTATTACACACTGCTCTCGCTTGTCCCACTGCTGATCGTCATTATGCTGGCGCTATCACACATAATCGATGAAGACCGTCTGCTGCTCACACTTCGTGAATATCTTGAGTTTGTTGTGCCGGGTCAGTCAAACGTCTTGGTGGAGGAGCTTCGGATTTTCTTGGCGCACCGGAATGTCGTTGGCGGCATTCTGCTGGTGACGATGCTTTTCTTTAGTGCTTTGGCATTTACCGTTTTGGAGAACGCCATGTCAGTGATTTTCTTTCACCGTGTGGCGATTCGGCGTCGACATTTCCTTGTATCCGCGGTGATGCCGTACTTGTTCATTTTGCTATTAGGCATCGGTCTGCTCGTTGTTACGGTGGTTGCCGGTATATTCCAGTCCCTGGGCACACAGAATATTACGATCTTGGGCCGAGCGCACTCACTAGGCCAATTGTCGGCGTGGTTGCTTTATCTGTTGGGGGTGACCGGGGAAGTCTTGTTGCTGAGCTCTATTTATCTTGTGATGCCCGTAGGGCGATTGTCTCTGCGGCGTGCACTAATCGGCGGAGTTGCAGCTGCATTCCTTTGGGAACTCACTCGGCACATTCTCGTTTGGTATTACGCAACCATGTCGCAAATTCAGGTTGTATATGGCTCCCTTACTACCTCGATTGCGGTCCTGTTGAGTGTAGAAATAGGAGCCTTGGTCCTGCTTCTGGGAGCCCAAATCATCGCCGAGTACGAGGGCATAGATCGCGAGCCGGTCGACGCGGCAGCGCAGCCGATGCAAACAGAAGGCCCATTTGAAGGAAGATGAACCTTACAGTTCCGAATAAAAGTTGGGTCCCGTTCCAGCGTCCTGCGCAGATCGGAAGGAGGCTGTGGCAGGCGGCCTGATGAGCTATAGCGTCAGTATCGCCAACACTTTCCGTCAGGCCGGCAACCACGTTGGGCGCATCCTCAAGGGCAAAAAGCCGGCTGATCTGCGGGTCCAGCAGCCGACCAAGTTCGAGTTCGTGATCAACCTCAAGACTGCCAAGGCGCTCGGCCTGACTATTCCGCCGTCACTGCTCGTCACCGCCGACCAGGTGATCGAGTGAAGCGTTAAGGCGCCGCCAACGGGGGCCCCCAAAAGGAAAAGCCCCAGCTTGGGCTTATAGGCCTTTTTGGGCTGGGGCTTCCAACTTCGGGGTGGGACGCAACATCGTACTCACGCTACACGCCACCCCGCTTTCAACGATTTCGGGTTTAAGCGGCCTTCCTCGGTGCAGTGCCCGTCGCCGTGGGCGGAGCGCCCGTCTTGATTTCGATTGTCTTGGTGGTCTTTATGGCCTTTGCGGGCTTCTTGATCGTGAGATGCAGCACGCCCTTGTCGAAATGAGCGTCGACGGCTCCGTCCTCTGGCTCGAATGGCAGGGACATCGATCTGTAGAATGAGCCATAGCTCCGCTCCTCGACATGCCAGTCCTTTTCTTCTTTCTTGCTCTCCGCCTTTTTCTCACCGGAAATGACCAACTGGTTGTCGTCAAGGCTGATCTTGATGTCTTTCTCGTCCACGCCGGGAAGTTCGGCCGTTACTTCGAAGGCATCCTTTGTTTCCGCCACGCTGATTGCCGGCGCGCCGGCCCCAATGTCGGGAGACAACGAATTTTGATCGAAAGCGCGGAGCGCGTTTTCCATTTCGCGCCGCATGGCACGGAACGGATCCCACGTCATTTCCTGGCCCGTGGTCCACAATCTCGGAAGATTCATCTGTTTACTCCATTGCAGGTTTAGAGAAAATTTCGAAGGACCGTGTTGCCCTTCAGCTATTACATTCAACTTTTCTGGCCTGTCGGTATTGATCTAGCTCAAGATCGCCGAATTACTTTCGAGGCGTGAAAAGCCGGCAGTAAGCGTCCAATCTGATTTTTCTGCGAAAACATCGTTTTGAACGTGGTCGAGTGCCTTAAACCGGCAGTTGATCCAGATCAAAGTTGCGCCAGACCAAGATGAATATTAAATATTCAAACTTTTTCCCCGCCGGGCCGGGCATGAAAACTTTGAGGGCATCTTATGGATTGGAATATTTTATTTACGTGCGTCATCGTCACAGCGACATTGGCGGCTCAGTATCCACTGCGCGCTCAATCTCGCGATGGTGGCAGCATTTCGTCGGGACGTCAGATCGCCGCTACGATATGCGGCGATTGCCATGCGAGTAATGGAACAATCCAAGCGGGTCCCGACTTTGCCGATATCGCTAATTTGCCCTCGACCACTGAGCTTTCCTTGAAAGCATTTCTTCGTTCAAATCACGACAACATGCCAAATTTTATCATTTCTCCCGCTGAAACCGAGGATGTTATCGCCTATATCCTTAGTCTCCAGCGGAAGTAGCGCATAACGAGATTTTACCAACCAAACTTGAGTGAGAATATTGATAGTCCGTTCGTGCGAGACGGCGGCAAGAAGCTTATCCGCCGCTCCTATTGGCTGGATAATCGCGGTGGCAAAGACAATTGCAGAAATGACATGCAGCCAAGACAGGGCAACTCGTCAGAATATGATCGAGCAGCTAATGCGCGAGATTATGAATTACGACGCTGAGTTCCGGCAGCAAGACGCGAGGGGAACAGACCGCTCCCACGCACGGCATTAGTGCTCGATTTTCGATGCCCGCTTACTTTCCCGAAGTAGTACTCGGCAGGAGGAACTTCGGCGAGGCAGAGAATGCCCTTTCGCCCCGCCATCTCAGTTAGTGCAGCGTAGTGCAGAGACCGGAAAACTCAGGCGGCGGTCTCATTCTTGGTTTCGAAATTGAGTTCGATCTCCACGTTGTTGGGATCGCGGAGGAAAATCTGCCAACGGCTGCTGTTGGGCACCTGGTTCACGCGGTATGGCACGCCCTTGCCGGTGAGGTGCTGCTTCATCGCCTCGAAGCCGCGGCTGCCGAACGCGACATGATCGATGACGCCTGAATCGGGGCGCTGCTGCATGTCGGTCTGGGAAATGTCGTTGAGGTGCAGCACGGGGTGGCCTGCGCTATACAGCCAAGCGCCGGGGAAATTGAACGGCGGGCGCTGACCGTTCGTGAAACCCAGCACATCCTCATAGAACTGCACGGTCTCGTTTAGTTTGTGGGTCGAAACGTTGTAATGGTCGAGCGTGCCGACGCTCATTTTCATCAGGCTTCTCCTCGGGCGTTATCGCTATGGAGAATACAGCGAAATGTGTCCCACTGACTAGCACTACTTTGGCAGATTTTTAGCGGCACGGGATTCCCAAATCAGTTTTTCAGTGATTCATAGACGGTCGGCTTTTGGAGGGGCCGACCATGGTGGGCACGACGTCGAATTGGGAAGACGAGCTTGGACGCTGGCTTAAGCCGTTCCTGGATCGCTTGGATCACAAAGCGCGGCGACGGATGTTTCCGCTTTACGTGACGGGGCTGATCGGGCCCGGTGAACGCAAGAGCATCCAACCAATGGCAGAGCGGCTTGCGCCGGGCGACTATGATCAGCTGCATCATTTTGTTGCTGCTGGCGTCTGGAATGCGGCACCATTGGAGACAGAACTGCTCATTCAAGCCGACCAGCTGGTCGGCGGCAGCGATGCGGTATTGGTGATCGACGACACCGCGGTGCCGAAGAAGGGTAAGCACTCGGTCGGTGTCGCTGCGCAATATGCTTCAGCGCTGGGCAAGACTGCCAATTGCCAGACGCTGGTGTCCCTGACGCTCGCACGAGGCGAAGTGCCGGTGATGTTGGCCTTGCGCCTTTTTCTTCCCGACAGTTGGACGGGCGACCGGGTGCGGTTAAAGCGAGCGCGCGTTCCGGTCGAATGCCGGACTGCGCGGACGAAGCCAGAGATCGCCCTGGCTGAGATCGATCGCGTGATGGCGGCCGGCGTGCACTTCGGCTGTGTGCTGGCGGATGCCGGTTATGGGCTGAGCGCGCCTTTCCGCCAAGAACTTACGGCCCGCAATCTTGCCTGGGCGGTCGGCATCCCTCGTCACCTCAAGGTGTACCCTGTCGGCGTGCAGCTGATCTGGCCCGTTGCCAAACGGGGCCGCCCGCGACGGCGGTATGTGCCAGATATTCTATCCGCACCGGCCGAAGACATGCTGGCCGCTGCCAAGTGGCAAACTGTGAGTTGGCGAACCGGGACGAAAGGCAAGCTCAAAGCCCGCTTTGCCGCCGTCCGCGTACGCACAGCCGACGGACCACCGCAGCGGATCAGGGACAAGGGCCAGCAACATCTGCCGGGCGACGAAGCCTGGCTTATCGGCGAACACCGCGCCTCTGGCGAGAAGAAATACTACCTCGCAAATCTGCCTGCCGCGACCGATCTGCGCACCTTGGCCGCCACCATCAAGGGGCGATGGATTTGTGAACAGGCCCATCAGCAGCTGAAAGAGGAACTCGGCCTCGACCACTTCGAGGGACGATCCTGGCAGGGCCTTCACCGTCATGCCCTCATGACGATGCTCGCATTCGCCTTCCTCCAGCATCGTCGCCTCAAAAAAGTGAGGCGGGAAAAAAAGAATCAACGGCCCGCCGCCTCAACCAAGCTTGCCAGCCGTGCGCCACGCTATCCTCGAACTCATCGCTCGACTACAGCCGCAGCGATGCCCGCATTGCAGAAAATGGATTTGCAACGAGCGGCGATGTGAGTAAATCTGCCAAAGTAGTGCTAGAACCTATCTCAAAATTGCTGCTCGGTGTCGATCGGCTATAAATGTCGAATGATTCGGCTAGGCGATTTGCAATGGGAACGTATCCGAGATCATTTTCCGGAAGAGAACATTGTCGAAGGACGCCCAGGCCGTAAGCCGATCCCGACGCGTCAGATCCTTGAAGCCGTGCTGTGGATTCTGAACACTGGCGCGCAGTGGCATATGCTGCCGCAGTGCTATCCGAATTACAAAACGGTGCGTCGCCGTTTTCAAACTTGGTGCCACAACGAAATCTTGCGTGAGGTCCTGACGGATATCGCCAATGAGCTTCGCGACAAAGGCGCATTGGATGAAGAAGAGTGCTTCATCGACGCGACATTTGTAATGGCGAAGGGCGGCGGGGCAGCGGTCGGCGCGACGAAGCGCGGAAAAGGCATGAAAATCATGGCGATTGTGGATCGCCATGGATTGCCGCTCTCGGTCAGCACACACGCTGCGAACCATCACGAAGTCCGACTCGTTCAGTTATGCTTCGACTTCTACATGATCGAAGCAAAGCCCGAAAATTTGATCGGAGATCGTGCTTACGACAGCGATCCTCTGAGGTCAGCCTCAGTCACAGATGATGCTCCAAATTCGCGTTGCCTACTCAGCCAGCGCGTCGTCTCCGATAGTCTGCGGCGCACGGATGAGGATGGTGGACGGAGGTTAAACGGCGCTAATTTGGCTTCTGGTACTGTCTCGTATCATTAGTCGCAACCCGCACCAAAAGTTTTCCAAAATTCTCGCCTCGCAATAACCCAATAAGGGCTCGGGGCGCGTTATTGAGGTCTTCAACCACGTCTTCGCGATATTTGATCCGTCCCTCGCCGACCCAGGTAGAGACATCGTGCATGAAATCCCCATAGCGTCCGATAAAGTCGGAGACAATGAAACCGCGAAACGTCAACCGCTTGGTCAAGATCGCTCGCATCAAGTGCGGCAGGAGGATCGGGCCAGGTGACAGAGAGGTGGCATTGTACATGGAGATCAGTCCGCACACCGGAATGCGGGCGAACGGATTGAGTAGCGGAAACACTGCCTCGAACACAGCGCCGCCGACGTTCTCGAAATAGACATCGATTCCTTTTGGGCAGGCTGCGGCAAGTCGGGCAGGAAAATCGGGCGCGCGGTGGTCGATACAGGCGTCGAAGCCCAGTTCCTCGGTCACGTACCTGCACTTGTCTGGTCCACCCGCGATGCCGACGGCGTGGGCACCCTTGATTCGAGCGATCTGGCCAACGACCGAGCCGACCGCACCCGAAGCGGCTGCCACCACCACGGTTTCGCCAGCGGCAGGGTTGCCGATCTCTAACAGCCCCATGTAGGCGGTCATACCCGGCATCCCGAGGACGCCGAGTGCAGTCTGAATTGGTGCTCGCGTTGGCTCGACCTTTTGCAGGCTCGTACCATCGGACAGCGCGTGCGTCTGCCAGCCGGTGCGACCTACCAGGATATCGCCCTTGGCGAACCGCAGGACGTTCGAAGCAATCACTTCGCTGACTGTGCCACCCTCCATCACCTCGCCAATGCCAACAGGCTTGGCGTAGGACGGCGCATCGCTCATCCGGCCGCGCATGTAGGGGTCTAGTGAAAGCCACAGCGTGCGTAACAGCAACTGGCCCGGACCGGGCTGTGGGAGCGGAAGTTCTTCCAAGCGAAAATTATCTAATGTCGGCTCTCCAACTGGCCGGGAGGCAAGGACAATCCGTTGAGCGATTTCGGTCATTGCGATTTCCTTCGTCTACCGTCTCTGGTGACGCGAATTCTTGGCAACGGGTGGGCGACCTAGTGAAACCGTCCAGCGTTCACGGAGCGGTTTATCCGTCGATCCGCGCGGTGATCGTGGCGTTGCCTTCAGCCTGCGCGGCGGCGAGGCGATGGTGGCCGTCGCGGACGATATAGCGGACGCCAATCGAGGTCATGCCGATCAGCGTCAACTCGATGGGCGGTGCCGCCGATCCGGCCTGCAACAGCGCACGGAAATGCAGCACCCGGTCCGGGTGCAAATCGACAAGGCGGCCGATGATCTGATCGATGGCGATCTGCACCGTCGTTCCCACCACCATCGGGACACCGCCTGAGGTTGTTTCCGGCCCAGCAGGTCCGGCAGCTTCGCCGCATTGGCTGCAACGCGCCGCGCTTGACCTTCCCGAAATTCTATTCCTTGCGGCAGCCACGCTTTGCGCGGTTCTCAGCGTCGCATACGTGTTGGGAATGGTTTAGGTTCTAATGCATGCAGCAATTTTGAACGTCGTACCACCGACCGGGAGACTTCTTCTGCTCGGTGAGGCGAGTGTACCAGCGAACCAGACGTGACCCAGCCTTTTTGTTCGTCACTTTCATAGCACCCCTCCTTGGGGATAGGGGAATTTCCACTCATGTCCTCCTATAGCTCGGCGCTTCGGTGCGATGTGACGGCCGACACACTTTGTAGCTTCATCATCGTGCATAATGTTTTCAATCCGGGGCTTGGCAGGCTTGTCCCGCTGCGATCCGCCGTGCCTCGTCGCGGGTCAGCAGCTTACCCGCCAACGGATGTGGGCTGGTCTGGTTGTCACACAAAAAAAACCCCAAGCACCTACGCGCTTGGGGTCTCCTCAGGCTTCACGACTGAGCGGCTGGGGTGTGGGGGCACAAAGGGACCGCCCAGACTGGCCCAATGCGCGCTTCTTAGAGCGGATTCCGGTCATTTGGAAGCATAGCCCGCGTGGATGAAGTAATTTGTGCATTCTCTGGCGCTGAAAGCGGCAATCAGTTTTCCGATCGTGTGGCAGAGACCGGGAATGGTTCGCTCAGCAGCTTTGCGCAGAAGCGCTTTCAATTTGCTGAAGGCCAGCTCGATTGGATTAAGATCGGGCGAGTATTTCGCATGAGCGGGGACGACCCAGTTCACCAGTGCAATAAGTAGACGCCGTCAAATTGCTCGGCGGGGATATCGAGAGTGGCGTAGTTGCGCTGCGCCTGGTACTACAGCTCGAGCGCATGCCGTGCCTGCCGCAGTAACGGGGCGCCGCTTCCCGCCGCCCTGGTCGATCGAGGAGCACAACATTGCCTGCTTCATCGTGAAGGACGCAGACGGCCAAGCGCTCGCCTATGTCTATTTCGAGGAGGAGTTGGGCCGACGATCGGCAGCGAAGCTGCTCACCAAGGACGAGGCGCGACCGACTGCGGCAAATTCAGTTGATTAAAATCAACACCAGACCCGCTTCCTCACTCGATTCCGCGTCGGCGCTCTCGAAGATGACCACTGGAATTGTGATCGCTTTGAGCTTTCAGAGTCTTCTAAATTGGGAAGACGGCGATTGACTAATGGCGGGTGCGACGAACGACTATGAATGTGTGTTCGTTGCCCACAGGAGTAGCAGGCACAACAGGTAACAAGAGCTATTTTTGACCACCGCGGCAGTAGTGGGCGCATTTCACGCCAACGGTTTTTCGTAATCCGCTCTGCCGTTTCAAACAGCCAGAGCACTGCAAATATTTCAGTAACACCCGTAACCAACGGCGTTCTGGGTAAAGGCAGTAACACTCCTCGATGTGCAAAAAAATCGTGAGCAGCAAAAATAGAAATCACGAGCCCGAGGAGCATCAACGATAGAATAACAACAGGAATAAAAATATATCTGTTCCCGATGGCAATAGCTCTGCTAACAGGGTCGGCCAGTTGCCAGTGCGACGGCACGCTCCACAGGTTTCCCGGCCCTATTTTCATTATTTGGATTCTCCAATTCTGTGGGACTACCAGGGGATGCAAACCAGGAGTAAATCGGCTTTTCCTTAAAAATCTACTGTCAAAGACCGTTCTTCTTACCAAGACTTTTGGAGACTACGTCGGTATGAGTTCCGCTCGTGATTTTTAGGTGAGAGACGCGACTTCCGTGGTGATGGCTCAACTTACAGTGTGACGCGAGATGTCTGGGTTTGTGGCCAAATTGGAATTGGCTGGCTGGCGCTTGAAACGACGTTGATGATCCTGAGATCCAACTTCATGGGCCAAAGGCCATGCTGCCCGAAATCATCAATAATACGGGACACCTGCCTTAGTTCAGGCGTACTTCCTGTCCATGGCCACACTCAAATTACATCGAACGCGTCCTGGCCCTCAGGCGCGTACAGCGGGATCTAAAGTATGAGAGCGAGTCGGTCCTTTCTCCTTGCGAGCACAATCCTCTCAGTAGCTGGTGGGACGGCGATCGTGCATCTGTCAGCCGCGCCGCTAAGCGGTGAGGCGTTAGCGCAAGCCGCGCCTGCAAATCAGCCGGAACAACGCGATCAGCACGGGGAGAAGAAACCGCCTGCCCATCCGCCGGCCCCGACTGTGCGACCGCCACCCCCGCCGCCGCGTCAGCCGTCACCACCGCCTGCGCTGCATCAGGCACCGCCGTCCGCGGCTCCTCACCAGGCGCCATTGAGCCCCGCGACGCCGCCGCAATCGCAGGCACCGCAACGCGAGGAGCGGCGTCCGACGGAGCAACCTCAAGCCCACCCCTCTGGGGCGAACCAGCCAGTCACTCCTGAGCACCGGATCGAAGAGCACGCGCCTCCAGCACCGCCCGCTGGTCCAAGCAAACCTTCGGCCAACGAGAGGCCAGCAGCGCCGCAGCCGGCCGCTCCCCAGGAAAAGAAAGGTCAAGGAGCTGCCACCCCTCCTGCCGCCAATCAGAACACGCGGACTCTACCGGCCGGTGGCGCGCGGCCGAAGCCGCCAGGATCGACTGTCCAGCGCGCGACGCCAAGTGCTAATCCAGCTGCGGTGCCGCCACCCACTCAGACGATCAACAAGCAGCAGTTTCTTGCGCCGAAAGGCCAGGCGCCCACCGCGGGCATCGATCAGTTGCGTGAGCAGCGTCATGAGGTGCGAGAAGGGAACCGCGTTTTCATCCGTGAACCCGATCGGACGATCATTGAGGAAAACAATCGGACGATAATCCGTCACAACGAGGTTGATCGCTTCGCAGTAGGTGCGCGGGATGTGCATGTCGAACGGCAGGGCAATGAAACGGTCACAATTGTGATGCGCCAGGATGGCATACAAATTATCGATTTCAGCGATGATGAGGGTCATCTCCTCCGACGAGTGCGGCGAGACCCGGATGGCCGCGAGATCGTGATTATCGACAACAGCTTTGTCGGCTCACAACCTGAAACCGTGTTCCTGGATCTTTCCCCTCCAGTCATCCGGATCCCACGTGATCGCTACATCGTTGATGCAGATGCCGCCGACGAAGCTGCGATTTACGAGGCGTTGGACGCGCCACCGGTAGAGCGCATCGATGGACGCTATACCTTAGATCAAGTCCGCTTCAACGAACCGTTGCGAGCGCTCATGCCGCGCGTTGACCTCGATATCAATTTCGACACCGGGTCATGGCAACTGACCCCTGATCAGGGTGATCGTCTGTCAATAATCGCGGAAGCTCTTAATCGTGCAATCCAACGCAATCCACGGGAGGTGTTCCTGATTGAGGGCCACACGGATGCAGTCGGCTCCGACATCGACAATCTCTCGCTGTCGGATCGGCGCGCGGAAGCGGTGGCCGTCGCACTAACCGAGCAATTTCAGATCCCTGCTGAGAACCTAGTGACCCAGGGATATGGCAAAGAGGATTTGAAGGTCCAAACCAGCGGCCCTGAGCGTGCCAACCGGCGAGTTGCGATCCGGCGCATTACCCCCCTGATCGATTCGCAGGCGAGGATTTCACCCTGAAGCTAGATCACAGTCTGACTTCGGGTTTAACCAAGCGGTCATTTGCAAAAAGAGATCATCCAAGACCTGGGCTCCTCGACTCGCGTGGTCGTCCGGAGACGGGGTGCAGTGCTCCTACTCTCTTATCGTGGCGTTCTGCTTCCTTCCTTTTTTACCTTGCGACAAAATCAGGTTCCGCTGTCGCGATGCGCTTAGCACGCGAGTTTGCAAGCACGGCTTTTCAGGTCGTGACCTGCCTCATGCCAGCGCAAGACGTAGAACGATACGGCCCCCAAGAAACCGAACAGCGGTTACAAAAAACTTTGCGAGGCGCATTTGGCGCTAAATCCCTGATGTTGGTGACAGTATTGTTGTGATTTACCCCGCATCCTCCTGCATATGACTATTCGCCCTCATCTCAGCGGGTTGGAAGTCTGCACCGCCGGAAAAGCAGATGGAACGTCGTACCGGAGCCTGCAAGCCAATGTCGAGTTACTCCAGCAGGCGCTGACCAGCCTGAGGCAAGAGACGCAGGATAAGATGGCGGCCGCTAGTCGAGATCTTGTCGCTGCCCAAGCCGCAAATGAAACCGAAAGTCGAACACAGTGGCGGAAAGTAGCGACGATGCATCCCGCAGACTGAAGTGCAAGCCGTATCAAGATGGTGAGGGGTCCGATGTCCGGGTCGGGTTCATGCGTGTAACTTGAAGCGCGCGACAGCTACTTCCGGTGTTCACCCAACATCAGACATATCGCTGCGTCGCACCAAGTGACGCGCTGGGTAGAGCCGAGATGTGGCGCGGTAGCTGTAGGCTGAACATATCTGTTGCCGCCTCTTTCGTTTGGCGGTGCCTTAGCAGTTCGACCATGACCGCCAGCCGGATAGCCGGGAAAGCCGTGCACCTTTTCACGGCGGACGCCACCAGCGGACTTTCACCATTATGTAATTGCGCAAGGATAGGCCAGATTGCTGGCGCAGCATCGGCATTTGAACAGAACTGGAGGATGTCTGTTAGGATCGTGCTCACCCTGTGTTAATACCACGACCTTCAGGCGTCAGCTTTTGCATGCATGGCGCTTTGGTGGGGTCTTGGACTAGAGAGATCCCAACAGGAAGGAGCCGCCATGAGCTTTTACGAGAAAGGGCCTGTTCGCATCCATTTCGAGGAGAAAGGTTCTGGCTTCCCGCTGCTAATGATTGCCGGCGGCGGGCTGAATTCCGCCATCCCAAATCTGTCCGCGCCCTATTCCCCCTTCAATGCGATGGACGAGTTCAAGTACGAATACCGCTGCATCGGCGCCGACCTTCGCAACGCTAATGGCGGCCAGTCCGCAGGTACCCTCGAGATCGATCGACCCTGGGATTCTCATACCGACGACCATCTCGGCCTGATGGATCATTTGCGCATCGACAAGTTCATGGTGCTGGGATTTTGCATCGGCGGTCCCATGATCTGGAATCTGTTGAAGCGGGCGCCCGACCGGATCGTTGCGGCCGTGCTGGCGCAGCCCTCGGGCTCGCGGCCCGAGATGCGCGACCTGTTCTACGACAACAACATGAAGGGCTGGGGGCCGGAGCTTGTGAAGCGAAGGCCCGACATCACGATGGAGCAGGTGGAAAAATTCCTGACCAGGATGTATCGCACCAACCCCGACTTCGTGTTCACGGTGACGCGCGATTTCGTTCGCAACTGCCGGACGCCGGTGCTGATCCTGCCCGACGACATCCCGGCGCATCCTTATGCGGTTGCGATGGAGGCCGCGATGCTAGCGCGGAACGCAGAGGTGAGCATGTTCCCGTGGAAGGAGCCGAAGGAGCGGATTCCGCTCGCGGTGCGGCAGATCCGCTCCTTCCTCCGCGCACACCGGCCCGCGGCGGCGTAAAGGCGTCATTGCGAGCGAAGATTGGTAGGGTGGCAAAGCCAACGGGTCCGCGCGAACGCGCGGCCCGATGACAGGCCGTCGGTGCGGCAATAGCGGTTGGCGAACATCCGCCCGATCGGATGATAGCGATCTACGTGCACGCGCATCTCAGGATCGTTTTCGGCAACTGACATCAAGACGCCGATTCGGCGAACCTGATCGGGCTGCTGCGCGCGCGCGGCAACCGGCCAGGACGCCGCTGCGCCGCCAAGCAACGTCATGAACTCTCGCCTCTTCAGCCAATCGAATTGCATCTACTGCCCGTGGCCTCAAGAGGCAGGTTAACGGATTGGCGAAGTTGAGTCAGGGGCTCGCCGCAGTGCGGGATACCCATCCGATCTATGTCGGCTTGGCATTAGAGCAAATTCCGATCGAGTCGACGCATTTTCCGCTCATTCCGCGAGGGCACCCCACCGCGCTCGCGCGGTGGGGGCCCCGTAAGCGGCAATCCAGATGGAATGCATCGCTATTTGCGGTGAATGCACTGGGACCCCGCTTTCGCGGGGACGAGCGGATGATAGCAGCCCGATTCAATCCGACTGGATTTTGCTCTAGAGCAAGTTCCGGCCCGATTAAATGGAGGATTTCAGGGGCGAGTAGATGAGGGAGTTATCGGCATTGATTGATTTTGGGAGGTGGAAAGATGCCGAAGGCTTATTCTGCGGATATGCGCGAACGGGTCATCGCTCGGGTCGCAAGCGGCACGTCGCGGCGTGAGGCGGCGGAACACTACGAGATAGCGCAGCACAGCGGTCATATGGACGAAGTGCTTTCACGAGACGGGACGCTGTGCCGCGAAACCGCGGGGCGGCAGCACCTCGCCGCTGGAGGCGCACGCGGATTTTTTGCTGGGGCTGATTGCGGAGCAGCCGGACTTGACGCTGGACGAGGTGGTGTCTGCGATGCGCAAGCGAAGGATGTGGCAGTCGCACCGCGGTGTGGCGTTTCTTCGAGCGCCACCGGATCACGTTTAAAAAAAAGCCTGCGCGCGGCGGAACAGGAGCGCGCGGACGTGGTGCGGGCACGACGGCGCTGGATGCGAGAACAAGGCATGTTTGACCCGGCCCGGCTGGTGTTCATCGACGAGACCGCCGCCAATACGAAAATGGTGAGGCCAAGCGGCGTTGCGCGCGCGGCGAGCGGTTGGTGGGTCGTGTGCCGCACGGCCACTGGAAGACGATCACCTTTGTGGGCGCTCTGCGACGCAACGGGATGACGGCGCCACTTGTCGTTGATGGCCCCATGACCGGACCGACATTCCTTGCCTATGTCAAGCAGGGTCTGGCTCCAACGCTTAAGCGCAAAGACATCGTTGTCATGGACAATCTGCCGACACACAAGGTTGCTGGTGTGCGCGAAGCGATCGAGGCTCGCGGCGCGAGGCTCTGCTATCTGCCGCAATACTCGCCGGACCTCAATCCGATCGAGATGGCATTCAGCAAACTCAAGGCGTTTCTGCGCAAGGTCGCCGAGCGAACTGTCCGGCGTCTGTGCCGCCGCATCGGTTCGTTCGCGCGCAGCCTCAGCGCGCTTGAAGCGAACAATTACTTCAGGCATGCAGGCTATGCCTAGAAACACGGAACCGCTCTAGCTGCCGCGGCGGCTGAAACTTGCGGCGTCCGCTTTACCTTTAAAAGCTGCCGCGGCTGTCGCCGACCGGCGCGACCGTTTGGGCCAATTGCGCACTCATACACCGCAAAATATCCTTCCCACATTGCGGCGGAGGCGAATGTAAATATGCAAGCATTGATGCGTCTGTTTATTTTCTCAACAGCAGCTCTTGTGGTGGGGACGTTTTCGGCGATTGCCGAAATGAAAAGCCTAACCAAGGAGACCAGGTTTTGTCCAAGCTGGGCGGAGGCACACGAGCGCACTCTGGCAAGTCTTAATAATGGACGGCCGCCCTATCCGACGCGCTGGAAGGGCTGTATTTGGCTCAAGACGGGCACGAGAGTCGAAGTCCTCGATCACGATGACCAATGGACTGAAATCCTCGTCAACGGGAAGCATTGGTTTGCGGACGAATGAAGCCCCTCAATTTGTAATAGCCACCCTATCCCTCGCCGTCCGATCCATCAGCCGCAGCAAAATGGGTGCTATTCGATCACCTCATCGGCAGTGGCGAGCAGCAATGGTGGGACGGTCAAACCCGGCGCCTTGGCGATCTTGAGATTGATGACGAGTTCAAACTTTGTCGGCTGCTCGACAGGAATATCGCCAGGTTTCGTCCCGTGCAAAATCTTGTCGACGAGTTCGGCGGTCGCAAGATGACGCTCCGGGTCATCTTCGACGTTTCGAGCGCGTGCCGGTCACTTCCGCAGTTGTCCTGAAAGCCGACGTTCGCTTGCGCTGCAATATCTGTCGCGACGGGCCATAAAGCGACATTTCGCACCGCAGAAGAACAACGACCCGCTTTTCGCCGATCACCGATATCCGATATCGGCACTTCTAGGCCGTTTGGAGTTTCATATTCCGACCAAGCCGAGTTGCCGGACTTATTACAATCCGGCCTTGCGCATGCCTTCGACGTACTTGGCCATGGGCAACGCCGTCCAAGGGGCGTTCTGCTCAATCCAGGCTACCGAAAGCTCCGGCTGTAGCTCCTTGAGGCGGTCGAGAGCCGTGCGCGCGTCGTCAATCTGTCCAGCCTGCGCCAGGCTGGCGACGTAAATTCGGTGGCCTCCTGAAAATCCTTGACGCTGCTGCACCGCCTGGCGGCCGAAGCCGACCGCCTCGGCAAACCTGCCGGCCGCATAATGGGCTGCTGCGAGCGCCGTGTAGACACGAACATTCTGTGGATCGTGTGGACTCATACGGAGCGCTAACTCCAAATGAGGAATGGCTTTTTCCGATTGTCCGTCGAAGGCCAGCGTTGAGCCAAGGTGGCCGTGAGCGGCGGCAAAGTTGGGGTATGCAGCGTTAAAATCTGGGAGGGAACCGTGACCGTTATCCCCGTCACCTTGGCACCTACCACCTTTGCTAAGACGATGCCGCTTAGAATAGCTTTCTTGGTCAACTCCGATCCGTCAGTCGGAATGTGAAATATGCCTGTACATAACCGCGTCTCCATTCGGGCACCTCTCGCGAAAATTCGGTGGGGCACCACCGATAGCCAACTCGATTTCATCCAACGCAATTTCGGGGCGGCTCCTGACCGTGTGCTCATAACCGACCAGCAACGCCAGGACGCGATCAACGCTGCACGAGGCGGCTGATTGCCTTCCCGCCGGTGGCGTCGCTCATTATCGCGTCATAGATGTGATCTTCGCCCGGTCCACTCTCGGAGATGACACTTGCGGATTATTCGCTTCATTGATCCACATCAATGCACTTAGTGATTTAAGTGATCGAATAAACTGGGTATTTGGAGGTTCAGCGATGTCGAAATTTACAAAAAGTCTTGGGATCATCGCGCTAGCGCTAATCATCAACATAGGCGGTGCCGAAGCGCGTGGTGGCGGCGGCGGTGGTGGGCATGGTGGTGGTGGCGGTGGTGGGCATGGCGGGTACGGTGGCGGCGTTCCCGGTGGATACAGTGCCGGGTACGGTCGAGGATTTAGTGGCGGGTACAGTCGTGGATACGGGTACAGTAGCGGATACAGGTATGGCGGCGCTTACAGGCGCGGGTATGGCGGGGGATTAGGGTACTACCGATACAGGGCCTGGCCCTATTATACGGCTACGGCTACGGCGGCTACTACGGATATGACTACGGCTATGACCGTTGCTACGTCCTGACGCCCTATGGTTGGGCTTGGGTCTGCGACTAGCTCCGCGAGGAATTTGTATTTGACTTGCGTGCGCGCCCGGCGTGGTCGCTTGGCCTTGAGCTAGATCAATGCGGCATTGTAGTTTCTCGCTAGGAAAGCGCTCAACAATGAACAATCAACTCAACAGCGGAGCCGATCAAGATCGAACGGATGAAAGAATACTCACCTACGATGTCTCCGATGAGGCGCTGGAAGCTGCTGCGGGCGTTGATGATAGGCGAGCGATAACTTGGTTCTACTGCACTCAACAGTATTGGCACTGTTGGCCAGAGTGAAATCGACCGGATGAGCGGTAAGTAATTTTAATCAAATATCGGCAAAGCAGACACAGACGGAAAATAGGTTTGCCTGCCGCGCCGCGTGGAGCAGCGGCGAAGGGCTCATCACGCCGGATCCTGCGCTAACTGATGAGGGCTTATGTCACCAGCTACTAGCACTACTTTGGCAGATTTTTAGCGGCACGGGATTCCCAAATCAGTTTTTCAGTGATTCATAGACGGTCGGCTTTTGGAGGGGCCGACCATGGTGGGCACGACGTCGAATTGGGAAGACGAGCTTGGACGCTGGCTTAAGCCGTTCCTGGATCGCTTGGATCACAAAGCGCGGCGACGGATGTTTCCGCTTTACGTGACGGGGCTGATCGGGCCCGGTGAACGCAAGAGCATCCAACCAATGGCAGAGCGGCTTGCGCCGGGCGACTATGATCAGCTGCATCATTTTGTTGCTGCTGGCGTCTGGAATGCGGCACCATTGGAGACAGAACTGCTCATTCAAGCCGACCAGCTGGTCGGCGGCAGCGATGCGGTATTGGTGATCGACGACACCGCGGTGCCGAAGAAGGGTAAGCACTCGGTCGGTGTCGCTGCGCAATATGCTTCAGCGCTGGGCAAGACCGCCAATTGCCAGACGCTGGTGTCCCTGACGCTCGCACGAGGCGAAGTGCCGGTGATGTTGGCCTTGCGCCTTTTTCTTCCCGACAGTTGGACGGGCGACCGGGTGCGGTTAAAGCGAGCGCGCGTTCCGGTCGAATGCCGGACTGCGCGGACGAAGCCAGAGATCGCCCTGGCTGAGATCGATCGCGTGATGGCGGCCGGCGTGCACTTCGGCTGTGTGCTGGCGGATGCCGGTTATGGGCTGAGCGCGCCTTTCCGCCAAGAACTTACGGCCCGCAATCTTGCCTGGGCGGTCGGCATCCCTCGTCACCTCAAGGTGTACCCTGTCGGCGTGCAGCTGATCTGGCCCGTTGCCAAACGGGGCGTATCCATCCGGCCTGGGCCGCGGCAGCGGTGCTTCTGTATGATAGGCTGCCGGCATGGAGATCGACTTCGACAAGATTGATGACACCGTTTTAGGTCTTTTATGGCTAACGCTGCATGACGAGAGGCGCGCCTGGAAGAGCTTTGACTGGGATGCTCTGGAACGGTTGCATCAGAAGGGTTTGATCGCGAACCCGGCAAACAAAGCGAAGTCTGTGGTTCTGAGCGATGAAGGCCTGCGGCGGGCGGAGGAGTTGTTTCACACGCTGTTCAGGCGGCCGGCGCGATGAGCGTCTGGCCGATGTTCCAGTTCCACGGCAGGAGTTCAGGAAGCCGACCTTGCGGGATGTCGGCGATGCGGGCGAGCACGTCGGCCAGCCAGGCTTGGATCAACGTCGTTGAGCTTGGCCGTCATGATTAGCGTTGTCATGGCCGCGGCCCGGTCAGCACCGCGTTCGGAACCGGCGAACAGCCAAGACTTTCGACCCAGGGCCATTGCCCGTTCATTCTGCCCATGTCAGGCAAGAGTTGGAAGTCCATTACCGGTGGCACCCGTATTTTGGCAGCAAAGTCGGCATACGGCGGGTGGAGCAACGAGCGACGGGCCGATTTCTTAAGGTCCTGGGGCCGGCCGGCGTTGTCGTGTCCATTGCTGAATGGATGCTCGATCCCATTGTATGCGCTGGAATGACCATTGGCGCTCCACGCGTCGATCTGGCAGCGCTGATCGAGCTGGAGCGGCTGTTGATAGCCCGAGCCAACCCCGCAAACTCCCGGAGCGATTCCGCGATCGTTCGGGAGGAAGACCATGACGAATCTCAGATTGCCGGCGACGACATCAGGTCGGCAAATGGACTTGTTGTTCGACACCAGGAGATCGGAGGGATTGACACCCCTGGAGAGGGACAAGGCCATCTCGACACTAGCTCAAATTCTGATGCAGGCGGCCGGTCTCAGCGTCGAGGAGCTTGACGATGACAAGCACTGAGATGATTCCGGCAGCTATCCTCAAGCGCAAGGCTGTCGTGTATGTGCGCCAATCGACGCAATCCCAGGTCATGACCAACCTCGAAGGCCAGCGACGCCAGTATGACTTGGTCGATGTTGCCCGCCAGCGCGGATTCGTCGATGTCGAAATCATCGATGATGATCTCGGTCGATCAGCCAGCGGAACGGTGGCGCGGCCTGGATTCGATCGTCTGGTCGCATGGTTATGCGCCGGCAAGGTCGGCGCCGTCTTATGCTTCGATGCATCGAGGCTCGCCCGGAACGGCCGCGATTGGCATCACCTTCTCGAATTGTGTGGGCTTGTCGAAGCCAGAGTCATCGATCTCGACGGCGTCTACAATCCATGTCGACCAAATGATCGCTTGCTGCTGGGTATGAAGGGCAGCATCAGCGAGTTCGAATTGGGCGTACTGCGGGCGAGGATGATTGACGCCGCCCGGTCGAAGGCCAGCCGGGGCGAACTGCGGTTATCGGTCCCATTCGGCTATATCTGGCATCGTGAAGCCGGGCTTGGGCTCGATCCTGACCTGCGTCTCCAGGAGGTGATCCAACTCATCTTTGCACGCTTCCGGGAGCTCGGCAGTGGGCGCCAAGTGTTGCTCTCAATGAAAGCCGACCAAATCCACTTCCCGCGGCCCTCCGACGAAGGCCGAATGACCAGCTTTGACTGGATGCCGATCCGCTACCGCAACGTCATCGCGGTTCTCAAGAATCCCTTTTACGCAGGCGTCTACGTGTACGGGAAGAGCGAGAAGCGCACTTCTATCGTCGAAGGTAGAGCACGGCGAAGCTACGGGCATGGTAAGCCGATCGGAACGTGGGAGGTGATGATCAAGGACCATCACGAAGGCTACATCACCTGGGCGGAGTATGAGCGCAATCAGAAGCAGCTCGCCCTCAACAATTACGGCCGCGCAGGCGGCATAAAGACCGGACGAGGCGGCAGGGCATTGCTGTCGGGAATCATGACCTGCGGACGATGCGGGCGGCGACTGAGCGTCGCCTATACCGGCAATCCGCAAAGCCGACCGGTGTATCGCTGCGACAAGCCAAACCTTATGATGGGCTTGCCGCGGTGTATGACCTTCGGCGGCCCGAGGATTGACGCTGCGGTCGGGCGGGAGTTGCTCCGGGCCGTGGAACCAATAGCAGTCGAAGCCGCGTTCAAGGCGGAACGGATGCACCAGGAACAAAAGGAAGACCAACAGCGTATCGTGGATCTTGAGATGCAGCAGGCTCGCTACGAGGCTAGCCTCGCCGAACGGCGCTACGCGGCCTGCGATCCCGAGAATCGTCTCATTGCCGCGCAATTGGAGAAGAACTGGGAGGCTGCACTGCGTCGTGTCCGCGATCTGGAGGCGCGCCACCCAGGCGACAAGCAACCGGATCTCGAGGTCGATCCGAATGCTTTTGCCAACCTGGCGGCCAACCTGGCAGCAGCATGGAATGCGCCGGGCGTTACCATGCGTGCCCGCCAGCAGCTGCTGCGAACTTTGATCGCCGACATCATCGTCAATGTCGACGATAATGTGCGCGATGTCGTGCTCACGATCCATTGGCGTGGAGGCCAGCACTCCGAACTGCGCGTGCGTAAGCCAAGAGCTGGCGAACACGGGTGCGCGACGACTGATGATGCGTTGGCGGTGATGCGCAGTATGGCCGGTCGCTGGTCGGACGAGCATATCGCCGCGTCACTCAATCGAATGGGCTTGCCGACCGGTCAGGGCAAGACTTGGACGGCGCACCGCGTCTCTTCTGTTCGTCGCGTCCGTGGGATCCACGCCTACAGATCTGCAGAAAAAAATGGCGAGTGGCTTACCATGAGCGAAGCCGCGGCAACGTTACGCGTCACAAACCACACGATACGGCGCCTCATCAAAGCCGGCATCCTTGCCGCCGTGCAGGTCGTTCCTGGAGCGCCGTATCAAATCCGCGCCGATGACCTCATGTCGGAGACGATCAAGGCGGCGGTGTCGCGAAAGGGTCGCCCGTGTCGCGTCGCTGACGACAACACCATTCCAATGTTTACAGACACTTAATGAGGGGATGCACAATGACTCACGGATCGCAAATCCGCGAAGCGCGCGTTCAGCCGCATTGTTCGTGAGGCAGATCCTGCCATCGTCGATGAAACGGGCAAACCGTTCCCAGCGTTTGAGCATGTAGTCGATCGGCTTGGTGACGGAGGCCGAGCGCGACATGTGGGAACGCTCCTCACGCAGCCATGCTTCCAGCAAGGCCAGAAGCGGCGCGCTTTGCTCCTGGCGTACGCGTAAACGTTCTTCGGCGCTCCGGCCGTTGATGCCGCGCTCGATATCGAACAGCGCGTCTATGCGCTTGACCGCCTCCAGCGCGACCGGCGAGATCGCCGCCGCCTTCTTTCCGCGCCGTGCATTGGCGGCGATGTCGGCCAGCTCGAAGAACTGCCGCCTGGCGTGGGCCCAGCACAGTGCTGACGTGATCGCTCCCGGAGCGCGCGAGGGATCGTAAAGCTCGTTGTACCCGCTGTAGGCGTCGGCCTGCAGGATGCCAGCGAAGTCTTGAAGATGTCGCGCGGGATGCTCATGCCTGCGATCGCGCGAAGCGTAATACAGCGCCGCCGGCGGCGCCCGACCGCCAAACGGCCGGTCGTCACGGACATAGCCCCAGATGTGCCCCGTGACCGTCTTGCCCTTGGCCAGGATCGGAACGGTCGTATCGTCGCCATGCAGCCGCTCGGCAGCCAGTACGTGACGCTCAATGAGTGCATGCAGCGGCTGCAGGATCGTCATGCAGGCGCCGACCTGATCGGCCAGCGTCGACACGCTCAGATCGATGCCTTCGCGACGATATCGATCGCTCTGCCGGTTCAACGGCTGATGCTGGCCGAACTTCTCGAACAGAATCATGGCCAGCAGGCTCGGTCCGGCGAAGCCTCGCGGTGTGACGTGGAACGGCGCCGGCGGCTGCGTGATCGTCTCGCATTGCCGACACGAGAACTTCTCGCGTACCGTCTGGATCACCTTCCACTGGCGCGGGATCACCTCCAGTGTCTCGGTGATGTCCTCGCCCAGTTTCGACAACTTCGTCGACCCGCAGCAGGGGCAGCTTTGCGGGGCAGCGATGACGACGCGCTCGCGCGGCAGATCTCGGGGAACGGCTTGCGCGAAGGCCGCTGGCGCTGGAACGCCTGCACCGTCTGCATCTTGGCCGCCGCATTCTCGGCCGCAAGCTCGTCCTCGGTCGCTGCCGCTTCGAGGTCTTCCAGCTGAAGTTCCATCTGCGCCAAAAGCCGCGCCTTGCGCTCCGAATGGCTGCCATAAAGCGCCCGGCGAAGCTTCTCGATCTCGAGCTTGAGATGCGCGATCAGGGCTTCCGTACTGGCATTCACCGCTTTGGCGCGAGCCGCAACGGCCTCGGCTTCCACGCGCGCGGCGCGCTCAGCCAGGATCATCGCATGGGCAGCGGCAAGATCGGATGGCAGAGATTCAAGTGCTGATGTCACGCGACGACAGAATCATATTCGTCAGCAACTGCAAAGCAAAACCATCATCCCACCGAGGTCGGCCGCCAGGTTTCCTGCGGATGGCGCCAATCGATTCCAGACAACAGATAACCAAGCTGGGCCGCGGAGATCGTCACTGCGCCATCCGCCGGGCTCGGCCACAGAGAAGCGACCCCGCTCCAATCGCTTCGCGAACAGGCAGGCTCCCTGGCCGTCGTGCCAGATCACCTTCAAAAGATTGCCGCTGCGGCCACGAAAGCAAAACAGATGACCGCTCAACGGATCGCACCGCAGCACTTCCTGAACCTGCAGCGACAGGCTGGCAAAGCCCTTCCTCATGTCAGTGTAACCAGTGGCCAACCAGACCCGCACCCCGCTCGGAACCGGGATCATGGCCGCTCCAGAACCCCGAGAACCCGCGCCAGCGCCGCCGCATTAACGCCAGTGTCGACGATCACACGAAGCCCGCTCGTCAGCACAATCTCGATCCGACCCCCGCGCCGCAACCGGACATGTTGGACTTGGCGAGTTCTCCGCGTCTTCAAGGCGTTCCGAAGACGACAGTGGACTGCTCGTCGAACACTCGTGGCTGATAATCGCCGGCGCAAACGTCGTCGTCTCATCGGCGTCGACAAGGCGACCTTCTCGGGCTAGTCGCCGCCATGTGAACAGATGGCTCGCAGACAGACCATTCCGTCGCGCCGTCGCCGAAACAAGCCGTGGCGCGCTGTAACTCTCGGCCACGATCCGCTGCTTCTCTTGCAACGTCCAGCGTCGCCGAGCACCGGTCGAGATCACGTCGAGCCGTGACACATTCCGCATAGCCGTATGGTCAATCATACGCCTATGTCTTCAACTTCTACGCACGTTCAGACAAGGCGGTCCCCGGCGGAGGGATACAACGGGGCCGCCCGCGACGGCGGTATGTGCCAGATATTCTATCCGCACCGGCCGAAGACATGCTGGCCGCTGCCAAGTGGCAAACTGTGAGTTGGCGAACCGGGACGAAAGGCAAGCTCAAAGCCCGCTTTGCCGCCGTCCGCGTACGCACAGCCGACGGACCACCGCAGCGGATCAGGGACAAGGGCCAGCAACATCTGCCGGGCGACGAAGCCTGGCTTATCGGCGAACACCGCGCCTCTGGCGAGAAGAAATACTACCTCGCAAATCTGCCTGCCGCGACCGATCTGCGCACCTTGGCCGCCACCATCAAGGGGCGATGGATTTGTGAACAGGCCCATCAGCAGCTGAAAGAGGAACTCGGCCTCGACCACTTCGAGGGACGATCCTGGCAGGGCCTTCACCGTCATGCCCTCATGACGATGCTCGCATTCGCCTTCCTCCAGCATCGTCGCCTCAAAAAAGTGAGGCGGGAAAAAAAGAATCAACGGCCCGCCGCCTCAACCAAGCTTGCCAGCCGTGCGCCACGCTATCCTCGAACTCATCGCTCGACTACAGCCGCAGCGATGCCCGCATTGCAGAAAATGGATTTGCAACGAGCGGCGACGTGAGTAAATCTGCCAAAGTAGTGCTAGCACTACTTTGGCAGATTTTTAGCGGCACGGGATTCCCAAATCAGTTTTTCAGTGATTCATAGACGGTCGGCTTTTGGAGGGGCCGACCATGGTGGGCACGACGTCGAATTGGGAAGACGAGCTTGGACGCTGGCTTAAGCCGTTCCTGTGGATCGCTTGGATCACAAAGCGCGGCGACGGATGTGTCCGCTTTACGTGACGGGGCTGATCGGGCCCGGTGAACGCAAGAGCATCCAACCAATGGCAGAGCGGCTTGCGTACTACCTCGCAAATCTGCCTGCCGCGACCGATCTGCGCACCTTGGCCGCCACCATCAAGGGGCGATGGATTTGTGAACAGGCCCATCAGCAGCTGAAAGAGGAACTCGGCCTCGACCACTTCGAGGGACGATCCTGGCAGGGCCTTCACCGTCATGCCCTCATGACGATGCTCGCATTCGCCTTCCTCCAGCATCGTCGCCTCAAAAAAGTGAGGCGGGAAAAAAAGAATCAACGGCCCGCCGCCTCAACCAAGCTTGCCAGCCGTGCGCCACGCTATCCTCGAACTCATCGCTCGACTACAGCCGCAGCGATGCCCGCATTGCAGAAAATGGATTTGCAACGAGCGGCGACGTGAGTAAATCTGCCAAAGTAGTGTTAGTGCCATTCATAGCTGCGGCTGTTCTCGCACCAATCATCTCGTTTACTGCGCGGGTCGGATCGTCACGCCTGGATGCGGACGAAGGTTCACAATTATGGAAACTTTGCCCTGACTCGGTCAAAAACAAAATCGTAGCAGGAGAGGATCGGCATTAGAAATGGATGCCCCGTCAACTCGCATTGACGGAGCAAATACTGAGCACGTTGCGTCCAACGATTAAACCGCCATCTTCAAATCTTTAGCCGCCCGAAACGCGACTTTCTTGCTTGCCTTGATCTTGATCGCTTCGCCGGTTGCAGGATTGCGCCCCATGCGGGCTGCCCGCTTTCTGACCTGCAGGATTCCTAGACCAGCAATCCGGATTCGTTCGCCCTTCTTGAGATGCTTCGTGATCAAACCGACGAGCTCGCCGAGCAAGGCTTCGCCAGCTCGCTTCGTTAGGTGATGTTCCTCGGCCAAAGTTGCCGCAAGATTCTTAAGCGTAACGGGACGGCTGATCTTCGCTGCTGCTGGTGATTTTGCTGTGGTAGCTGACTGGGCCATAATTGATTGCCCTCCTTAAAGCGCGAAATGCGCTTTCGAAGGAAGATATGATTCGGTGTCGAAGGGAAAGTGATTTGATGAATTTGAGCCTAGTTTTGGCGCTTGAAGTTCTGGAAGGGAGATCAGATGCTAGAGATGCGTAATTTCACACAGGTTGCGAGAAATAGAAGCCCCGCCACCTTAGCGGTGCAGGCTGAGTTCCGCGGCGCAACTCTGGTGCAGAGCCGCGAAATTCAAGCAGCTGCTATTTTCCGGACGCGCGTGGGCGCAGCTGGATGGTTTGCTTTGTGGGCGGCGCCTCAGTCTGGGCCTGAGCTTCCTTAGCTAGTCGGAGTGCTTTCAAACGTGTGGTCTTTTCGAGAGTGGCGAGAGCTTGAGCTTCATATTCGGTCATCGCTTTTCGACCATCCAGCGCGCGCTCTTCCTTTTTAAAATTTCTTTCTGCCCGTTGTCGGGCCTGATCTGAATTCATCGCAAAAAATCTCCTGTGCGGCGTCAACGCCGCAAAATACTTCGCCCCTTTGCGGCGTTGATCAATCAATTATGTCAGGGGTCAAAACACATATATGCGCTGATCGCGCGGAAAGGAAGCCCCACGGCTTCGGTGGGTATCCTTAACCCGCCATCATTGCGTCACCTCAGCATAGCGTGAGTACAACGAATCTACCCGCTGTTGCCACATCTGAACAAACGCCCCGGAAGTTACATTATCCACTGACTTCCAAATGCCTTTGAATGCCGAAAGCGTATTGGCCCAAATTGCTCGCTTACACCATTTTTCTCCCTTTTCTCTCCCTTCTTTCGTAGCACACATGGATTTCCAAGCGATCCGATCCGGGTGACTAACGTGTTCTGCTGCGCCTTCCGTTCCCTGCTGATGAATCAGGTAAAGATCGCTCAAAGTCGGCTTCTTGTGCGTCTCCAATTCGAAGAGTCTGGCAGCAATGACAAATTTGTACGCAGCCGCAACCGCATTGTCTCGAGGATCAGTGATATTTCCGGTCCCAAACTGTCCAAATTCGTAGTTCGAAAGCTGGAACAGGCCAATATAAGACCCAGTCCGTTCGTTGGGATCGAAGTCGGATTCGATCTTTGCCACGCTCTTCATGAAAATAAAATCTAGACCGAGTGCATCTGAGGCACGTTTGATTTCCTCGATGGGCGTTCCGATTGGGACATCTTTCAACGAGTTTAAAACAGTCTCCGCTGGTTTCTCGTCCGGAGGAACTTCGGAATAGGCATAATCGGCGAGGTAGGAGAAATCCTGTTTTGGCGGCGGTCGAGCGGAAAAATGATTCTCAAGGGCCGCAAAATCGTATTCTAAGCTTCGTTGTTCTTCTTGCAGAATGCGTGCAGCGGCCTTTGTATAGCGTGACCACTCGATTGCATGAACAATCTTGCGAAACTGCGGGTCTGCCACTGAAAATGGATATGCAATCGTCATTGCAACAATGACGCAGGTGACTTGCACCGGCTTCATTCGCTTTGCCCCTTGCCCCTGCCGCATCAGCGGCTAGTACCCTTCAACCACTTTAGCGCATCAGACCATATTGAGGCCAATGGTTTGTGCGGACGTCCAGGAACTCAACGCACTTAGTCACGATTGTTAGTGCGAAGATGTGTGACGGTTGCTGCAACACTGGTCGAGAGGACAAGCGAACGACGGGCAAGCGCTGACTAACGTTTGTCTTGGTCGAATTACACGAGCACCAGCAGCAAACCCAACAAGGCGAGGCCGACGAGAAAAAACATCGACCAGTCGCCAACGTCAAGACCAAGGAGACGACCTTCGGCTGTCTTATGCACGAACATATTGGCCCTATTCTTCTGGAGCAGAAAGATCAGTTCGCTTCGTCGTTCTGTCTGTTTGGAAAGATCGATCAAGCCATCCAAAACGGCTTTGAGGCTTCAAAGTCCGAAGAGCAGCGCGTCAGGCCAATATCGCGCAAATCTGCATCGCTGAAATTCATCAGCTCCCTGCGCGAATGCGCCCGGCGCCGCCACTCGGCAAGACCTTGTTTTATTTGGCCCCAACGTAGCCCGCGGCGCGAATGAAGCGTTCTGAGATCTAGGCTCATTGTGCTCATGGCTCCCTCCAACGCTGGAGAACTCGCGCCAAACCTATTTTCGCCCCGCAATCAGCGATGTGATGCGCAGCACAAATGTGCATTTTACCCTAACTTACTGAATATAGGTCGTTTCTACGCGCTGGCAGGTGGTTGCGGCGCGACTATTGTCATGCTGCACACCGCTCGGACTCGGCCTGGATCGAAAACCCCGCAAACGGCGGCAGAATGTCCCCCTCTGTTAAGATGGAACTCGTAGCGGGCTTTTGGATTTTTCAGGCGACGAAATCTCTTCCGGTATTAGGAGGCCTCGTTATGATGGGGATGACTACCGGCAACAGGCCGAGGAGGCGGCCGCGCGGGTGGATTGGTGCGAGAAGAAATTGACATTTGAGCGCAAACGCCACCGCGCGCTTAGGGACTTGGCGGCCAGCGATGATTGCTCCCAAAGAAAGAGGGCTCAACGGGCTCACGGTAATGTCCAGGCACGCTGGCGCCGACGGTGGCTCGCTATTCAGTCTTACGTCCAATCTCGTCCGCTAGTTCCGCTAGCCGCTTTATGAGTGCAGCCAAACGCTCCGAAACGGGAACGTGCTGCGTATCGTTGTAGTATGTCCTGAGCCGCTGTCCCAGATGTTCTCGTATCTCGCGGCTGCAAGTGACGATCTGTGACGCCGCTACGCCTTTGTTCAGCACAATGCGTTCTCCTCCGGAAAGTAAACAAGTCCGTTTTGGCAATGGCTCCACTGGCAACCGCACGCGGATGGCCGCGACTATCCCCGCGTGGTTATTGCGTGGTGGTGGAGGCAATGGTTGGGTCGCGAGCCGAAAATTGGTGGGACAATCTCGAAAATACGCTTTGGGATTCAATGGGACGTTCGACAGAGGTGGGACACGATAAGCTATTGACACGGCTCTTCTGGGTCGCCCCCTCCACGGGCACCATGGCCGTCGATGTAGATCGTGATGCCAATCACGTTGCTTTGGTCTTGCTGTGTTGTACGGTCTGGCAAACTTCGAACCCTTCGAATTGCGGATGCCCGAGATAAAGCGGCTTGTTGTCGCCAGCTCGATGATGAGCGGCCCGGAAGGCCTCGGATCTCGTCCATGCTTCGAAGGCACCGCGGTTTGCCCATACAGTGTGAGACGCATAGAGCGTGTGATCCTCGGCTTCGGGACCTTTGAGCAGATGAAACTCAACGAAACCCGGCACTTGGTCGAGATACGTGTCGCGGGAAAGCCATACTCGCTCGAATGATGTTTCGGACCCCTTGGTGACGCGGAACCGGTTCATGGCAATATACATCGGCGATCTCCTTCGTGATGAGCACGATATTTAGCGAAGCAAAATATGACAATCGAGCGACTCTCGTTCAAAGTGGACGGTCCCAATCCATTGAGATCGGAGATTGGAGCTGCACGGTGCGGACATCGGAAATGTTGTGATGAAGACGCCTTTCAAATCACTCCCAAAGCGTTGCAAGTTGATTTGGTGGGTGGGGGTTAAACGGCCCTAAATTGGCTTATTTTGCTGCCTCGTACCATTCGCCGAAACGCGCACCAACAGTTTCCCAAAAATTCTCGGCCCCTCCACGACGTCGTCGCGCAGAACCCTATACACCAATTGTGGAAAACTTCGCGGTCCGCGCCCAAATTTAGACAGACGGCAGGGCGAGGAATCTGGGTAGTGATTCCGTTATGTGCGATCAGCGGTGAGTCCCGATGTAAACTTGCAGGAGGACCGAGGTGACCGTAGCAAAAATTCGCTTCCGCGGCGGGACCGAATCAGACGTCGAGGCCAAATATAAAAAATGGGCACACGATAATGCAGAAACGGTACACGTTGTAAAAAAGCATCCCGTCGAGCAGTACCGGGCAAGGGGAACAGGTTTTGAGCACTTGAAGATCGAGGGCTCGGACGCGTTTTCGGTGCTGGTTGAGTACGAGCACATAGCTATTCTTCCGCCAGTCACGTTCCCGTAAAAAGCTCGAATTCATCGGCTGAGTGACTGGCGTGCCTCTCCTGGCCGCGGACATTGCTTTGTCGCCGACTGCGATCATTCGCCTTGCACGCGGGAGGATGGAGAGTCGATCGGCACGTCGGCGTCGATGAATTACCGCTGTTGTCCATCTACTAATCGGACTGTAGGAATGCGTGAAAGTCGCCACAGGCAGAGCTACGAGACGGTGGCTGCCGCTGCCGGTGATCTAGCGGCGGTCGGTGATTTCGTCGAGGGCGATATCAAGATGATTGCGGCTTTATGATCGTCGAACGCGGCCGCAGATAATCAATGACCGGACATGGCGCCATTTAACCACTGGCGCACTTGGTTTTGAAATTGTTGGCCCTCAGATTGGGCTTCCTGCCACGCAGCTTGTCTGTAGTGCCCATCGAAGGCGATAGCTATCTATCGCCCAAAATCTTCCAACATTTTCACAATACCAGAAATTGAATCCTTTGACACAGATTTTCTCTTAGTACTACAGTTGTATTTTACCGATTATGGGCGAATCTGCACCGTCGTGATTCTGACGCGAGGGGCAGATGGCAATTGCATCATATGCGCATCGAGAGCTGCGATGGGCTCAGGCACTTGAGGAAGTGAAAGAACGCCTTGGCGCTTTGTTTGGCCGGATCGAGTCACGGCGTGCGGCATTTTCTTTTCTGGATGGATTGCTCAGTGGGGTGGAGCGCAAGACCGGGTGGCAGTTGGCGGAGCGCCTTGGCGATCCGGGCCCGTGGCGGATCCAGGCAGTGCTGGGACGCGGACACTGGGATGCCGATGCCGCGCGCGATCTGGTGCGAACATATGTGATCGAGAAGCTTGGCGCCACCGACGGCGTTTTGGTGGTCGACGAGACCGGGTTTGTGAAGAAGGGCGAACATTCGGTTGGGGTTGCCCGGCAATATTCGGGTACGGCGGGGCGGATCGAGAACTGCCAGATCGGGGTGTTTCTCAGCTATGCAAGCCGCCGCGGACAAGCGCTCATTGATCGCCGACTCTATCTTCCGCAGGAATGGGCCACCGATGCCGCGCGGCGCGAGCAGGCTCGGGTCCCGGATGACATCACCTTCGCGACCAAGCCCCAGATCGCCTGTGAATTGATCAGCGCGGTTCTCGATGCGGGCGTGCCATGTGCCTGGGTGCTTGCCGATGCCGTCTACGGCAGTGACAAGCATTTACGCATGATGCTGGAACGTCGCGGAAAACACTACGTTTTGGCAGTTCGCAGCAATGAGCGGTTGATGGCAGACGATCGTTTTCTACGTCACGCGCGCGGCACCGCTGCCAACCTCGCCGAGGCACTCCCCGCGGCAGCCTGGGAACGTCACGCGGCTGGACAGGGAGCGAAGGGACCACGGATTTATGATTGGGCGCGCATTCGTCTTCTGCGCCTGCAACGTGCGCCCCACGAGCATTGGCTACTGATCCGGCGCAGCCGAAAGGACAAGACAGATTGTGACTACTATGTGGTCTTCGCGCCGGTCCAGGCGAACTTGGCTGATCTCGCTCGGGTCGCTGGCCGGCGCTGGACCATCGAGGACTGTTTCCAAGCCGCCAAGGGCGAGGTCGGCCTGGACCATTGCGAGGCGCGCAGTTGGCATGGTTGGCATCGTCACGTCACACTCGCCATGTTGGCGCTCGCCTATCTGGCAGCCCTGCGTGCCAAGGCCGGCGCAATCGATCAAGGCAAACGGAACAAAAGGAGTCCCACCAACGGCGTCACGCGTCCCTTGTCGCTCTCTCTGTCCAGGAGATCCGCTCGCTGATCGTGCGCCTGCAGTTGCCCGGCGCATTACCACGCGCCGTCGTTCTCGCGTGGTCCAGCTGGCGGCGCGCCCATCAGGCCATCGCCCGCCGCTGCCACTACCGAAAACATCGATCTTCAAAAATGCAACTGTAGTATTAGAGCCCATCCGGGAAGATTCATGACGAAGCGTTTACAGCAAGTCGCCTGAGCATGATGCGGATCATGGCGAGACGAATGAACGCAGCGACGGTTGTGGCGTAGCGCTCGAAGTCGCGAGCCAGCTGCGATTGCGACTGATCCAGGCCAACGCCCTTTCGACAATCCACCGTTTGGGCAGAACCTCGAATCCGGTCGCTACCTTGAACCAGGTTAATTTTCGCGTTGGACAAAGGAGGTACCGATCACACTAAATTGCGTGGGGCAAGGTTGCTGTAGCGATTTCGAATTCTAGCCACCGTTGATGCATGTCAATACAATACCTAGCAATTATGCCATTTTTAGCTTCGTTTGACGACGCAAACTCAGGCTCGTTCACATGGAATGGGAGCGCATTCGGAAAAGACCCGGGGATCGCGTCGGCGCGAACCTTGAGGATTACGAAGCACGCGCACGCGCGTTCACTTGGGCTCAAGCACGGGCGTTGCTCGATGGTCTGCCGGACGGTGGGCTGAATATCGCGCACGAGGCGGTGGACCGCCATGTACTGAGCGGGCATGGTGACAATCTGGCATTGCGTTGGATCGGGCGCGATGACGAAGTTCGTGACCTCAGCTACGCGGCCCTGCGCGCACAGATGAACCGTTTTGCCAATTGCCTAGCGCAGCGCGGAATTACGAAAGGCGATCGCGTCTTCTCCCTTCTCGGGCGGACTCCGGAACTCTACATTGCCGCTCTCGGTTCGCTCAAGAACGGCAGCGTATTTTCACCGCTGTTCTCGGCATTCGGGCCCGAGCCGATCAAAGCCCGCATGACGATTGGCAAGGCGAAGGCCCTGATTACGTCCGAAGCATTTTACAGGCGCAAGATCGAGCCCTGGCGCAAGGAGCTTGCGAGCCTGAAATACGTCTTCTTGACGGATGCCTCCGCCAGCCCGCTACCGGACACGATCAATCTGTCAGCTGCCATGGCAGCAGCATCGAACACGTTCGAGACGGTTTGGACCGGGCCGGAAGATATGGCCTTGCTGCACTTCACCAGCGGTACGACCGGCCGGCCGAAGGGTGCCGTCCATGTGCATCACGCTGTGGTGGCACATCACATCACCGGGCAATTCGCGCTCGACCTACATCCGAACGACGTGTTTTGGTGTACGGCTGATCCGGGATGGGTGACCGGTACGTCCTACGGCATCATCTCGCCACTCACGAATGGTGCGACACTCGTCGTTGATCAGGCCGAGTTTGATGCCGAGCGCTGGTATCGAATCCTGCAGGACCAGAACATCACAGTCTGGTACACTGCTCCGACGGCGATCCGGATGCTCATGAAGGTGGGTGCGGCGATCGCCAAGCAATTCGACTTGTCCAAACTGCGGCTGATGGCGAGCGTCGGCGAGCCGCTCAACCCCGAGGCTGTCGTCTGGGGTGTTGAAGCGTTCGGCAAGCCATTTCACGACAATTGGTGGCAAACCGAGACCGGCGGAATCATGATCTCGAATTATCGGTCGATGGACGTAAAGCCTGGATCAATGGGCCGGCCGCTGCCCGGCGTCACCGCCGGCATTGTTGAGCGGGTGGAAGGCGGGACGGTGCGCGAAATCACGACACCGATGACGATGGGCGAGCTGGCATTGCGTCCAGGCTGGCCGTCGATGATGCGTGCCTATCTCGACGAGGACGAACGTTACCGCAAGTGTTTCGTAAGTGGTTGGTATCTTACCGGTGACCTCGCGATGCGCGACGACGAAGATTATTATTGGTTCGTTGGCCGCGCGGACGATGTCATCAAGAGTGCCGGTCATCTCATCGGCCCGTTCGAAGTCGAGAGCGCATTGATGGAACATCCCGCCGTGGCCGAGGCCGGGGTGATCGGCGTTCCAGAGCCAATGGCCGGAGAGGTCGTCAAAGCGTTCGTTGCCCTCAAGAACGGCATGGAACCGAGCGAGGCGCTGCGCAAGGAACTACTCGGCCACGCACGGGCACGCCTGGGTCCGGCGATTGCGCCGAAGGAGATCGCCTTCCGCCAGAATCTGCCGAAGACGCGTAGCGGAAAAATAATGCGCCGCCTGCTCAAAGCGCGTGAGCTCGGCCTGCCGGAGGGCGATATCTCGACGCTCGAAAGCGAGGAACGATGACGGCACCAGCCGACAAGCCACATCTGACACGGGCGCACGCGCTCGACCTGTTGCGGCACATGATTCGTATCCGCCGCTTCGAGGATAAGTGCGCCGAGCTCTATACGCAGGAAAAAATCCGCGGTTTCATGCACCTCTACGATGGTGAGGAAGCGGTCGCCGTCGGCGTGATTCCTGTCCTCGAGCGACGTGATCGGATCGTTGCTACCTACCGGGAGCATGGCCACGCCCTCGTGCGTGGTGTTCCGATGACAACAACGCTTGCCGAGATGTACGGCAAGCAGGAAGGCTGCAGCCGCGGCCGCGGCGGTTCCATGCACCTGTTCGATCGCGCCTTCAATTTTTATGGCGGTAACGCGATCGTTGGCGGCGGCCTCCCGGTGTCGATCGGGCTCGCGCTTGCCGACCACATGCGCGGCGACGATACCATTACGGCATGTTTTTTCGGCGAGGGTGCGGTGGCGGAAGGCGAATTTCACGAGAGCATGAATCTCGCCGCGCTCTGGGGATTGCCGGTATTGTTCGTGTGCGAAAACAATCGCTACGCCATGGGCACCGCCTTGGCGCTTTCGGAATCAGAAACAGATATCCAGCGCAAGGCTGCGTGCTATCGGATTGCTTCGGAAGCGGTCGACGGCATGGATGTGGTTGCGGTCGAGGCAACGGCTCGCCGCTTGGTCCATGCGGTGCGCGAGAGCGGCAAGCCCTATTTTCTGGAATGTCGCACCTACCGACTGCGGGCCCATTCGATGTTCGATGCGCAGCTCTACCGCGACAAAGCGGAAATCGACACTTGGCGCTCGAAGGAGCCGATCGTGCGGTTCCAAGGCTGGCTCCAGTCTAACCACATGATCCACCCGGATGACTTGACTCGTATCGAAGACGAGGTTGCGGCCGAGATCGCCGATGCCGTTGCTTTTGCCGAAGTCGGAACATGGGAGCCGGTTGATCAGCTCACTCGCTTCACGATCGCAGAAAAGGCTGCCTAAATCGCGACACGTCATGGCACAGACCGCAGCAGCCGCAACGATCGAGGTCACCTATCGTGACGCAGTGCGCGAGGCGATTCGCGATGCACTAAACCGTGACGATCGCGTATTCATGATGGGCGAGGACATCGGCCGTTATGGCGGCTGTTATGCGGTGAGCAAGGGGCTACTGGCGGAGTTTGGCCCCGAACGGATTCGCGATACGCCGCTATCGGAATCAGGGTTCACCGGCGCGGGCATCGGTGCGGCAATGGCGGGCATGCGCCCGATCGTCGAGCTGATGACGGTAAATTTCAGTCTACTCGCGCTCGACCAGATTTTAAACAATGCCGCCACGATCCGACACATGTCGGGCAACCAGTTCGGCGTTCCGGTGGTGATCCGGATGGCGACCGGCGCGGGCCGTCAGCTTGCTGCTCAGCACTCGCACAGTCTCGAAGGTTGGTACGCCCATATCCCGGGCATCAAGGTGCTCGCCCCGGGGACGCTCGAGGACGCCCGCGGCATGCTGTGGACGGCCCTGCAGGATCCCGATCCGGTACTGATCTTCGAGAATGTCATGCTCTACAACATGACCGGCAAGCTTGCGGCCGACGCCGGCCCAGTCGACATCGATAAGGCCGCGGTGCGTCGTGCCGGGCGCGACATCTCGCTCATCACCTATGGTGGCTCGCTGTGGAAGACGCTCGATGCAGCGACAGCGCTCGCCGCCGAAAACATTGATGCCGAAGTGATCGATCTGCGCAGCTTGCGGCCGCTTGATGACGCTACCATCATGGCGTCGGTCGCCAAAACCCGACGTGCGGTGATCGTCGATGAAGGCTGGCGCAGCGGCAGCTTGTCTGCGGAAATCTGCACGCGCATCGTCGAGCAGGTATTTTGGGAGCTCGATGCGCCGACCGGCCGCGTGTGCAGCGAAGAGGCACCGATTCCTTATCCGCGTCATCTCGAAAACGCGGCGATCCCACAGGTGCCGAAGATCGTCGCGGCCGCAAAGACCGCACTTGGTCGAGTGTAAGGGCGCGCTGTGGTCGAGTTCCGCATGCCCTCCCTCGGCGCCGACATGGAGGCGGGCACTCTGGTCGACTGGTTGGTTAAACCCGGCGATCAGGTCAAGCGTGGTGACATTGTCGCCGTGGTTGAGACGCAGAAAGGCGCCATTGAAATCGAAGTTTTCGAGACCGGCCAAGTCGAGCAAATTCTCGTCGGTCTTCACGCCAAGGTGCCGGTCGGCACGCCGCTGGCGCGCATTCGAACCGAGCTCGAACGAAAAGGTGGTGTTGCTGAGGCTGCGTTACCGCGAGCCGGGCCGGCTGCACGGCCAGCAGCAGCGGCCACAGCGCCACCACGGACCATGCCTTCAGCTGCCGCACCGGCCATCGTCGCTATTCCGCGTATCGCGGGCCGCGTGCGGGTCTCGCCGGCTGCGCGCAAGCTCGCGCAGATGGCTGGCGTCGATCTCGCTACGGTCACTGGCAGCGGTGCCGACGGCACGATCGTTCACGCCGACGTCGCGCGCAGTTTTGCTGGTGTCGCCCCGCAAGCAGAAGGAAAACGCGCCATCGGACTCGATCTCGATGCCATGCGAACGGCCATCGCTGCCGCCATGGCGCGATCGAAGCGGGAAATCCCACATTATTATCTGGAACACCAGGTCGATATCACGCCAGCTGAAGCATGGCTCACGCACACCAATGCGGCACGGCAGCCCGACAACCGTCTGCTGTTGGGCGTGCTCGCAATCAAATCGGTCGCCTTGGCCGCACGACGCTTCCCGGCGTTCAATGGCTTCTACTGTGAGGGCAAATTCGAGCCGGCATCGGCCGTCCACGTTGGAATGGCAATTGCGATTCGCGGCGGTGGTTTAGCCGCTCCGGCGATCCATGATGTAGCCGAACTCGCTCTCGACGAGCTTATGGCTCGCATGCGCGATCTCATACAGCGCATGCGAGCGGGCCGCATCCGCAGTTCGGAGATTGCGGATTCCACGATTACCGTTTCGAGTCTTGGCGAGCGCGGCGTCGAAGCGCTCTATGGAATTATCTACCCACCGCAGGTGGCGATCGTCGGCTTTGGCAAGGTCGTAGTGCGGCCTTGGGTCATCGACGGCGCTATCGGACCGCGCTCGATTGTCACCGTCACGCTGTCGGCCGACCATCGGGTGAGCGACGGACACGCAGGAGCGTTATTCCTTGCCCAGGTCGGGAAGCTGCTGCAGGAGCCAGAAAAATTGTGAGTGGCCTCGATATCCGCACAGTAGTTGAGGAGGAACTCAACAATATCGCCCCGGAGGTCGCCATTGGCACGATCGATCCAGCCGTCGACCTGCGCGAAGCGCTCGACATCGATTCTATGGACTTCTTGAATTTCGTCACGGCCATGCATCATCGGCTTGGCATCGATATTCCGGAGCTCGACTATCCGAAGCTTACGACGCTTGAAGGGGCAGTCGAATATCTCAAGGAGAAAATTGAATTTAAAAAATGATCTGGTGCACGGCGAAATTCGCGAAAAGCATATTTGGTCTACTTCGTTATGAGCTTGCGGTTTTGCCAGTCACGCTTACAACTTCGTTGCGCCTGCAATCCGCAGTATGCGTAAGTGACCTGTGAGAAAAAGACCATGCTGATTGGCGTGCCGAAAGAAATCAAAACGGACGAGTACCGGGTCGGACTCATACCCTCGACCATCAGGGAACTGGTCCGCAGCGGTCATAAGGTGGTGGTCGAGACCCTTGCGGGCGAGGGCGCCGGCATCAGCGACAACGAATATGCTGCCGCCGGTGCTCGCGTCGTCGCGACCGCCGATGAAGTCTTCCAGCGAGCCGAACTCATCGTGAAAGTGAAGGAGCCGCTTACAATCGAGCGTAAGAAGCTACGACGCGGCCAGATCCTCTTCACCTATCTGCATCTGGCTCCCGATCTCGAGCAGACAGAGGACCTCATCGTATCCGGTGTGACAGCCATCGCCTACGAGACCGTTACCGACCTGGCAGGAAAACTACCGTTGCTCGCGCCAATGTCGATTGTTGCCGGCCGCATGGCGCCTCAGGTAGCGGCGCATTTTCTCGAACGTCCGCATGGTGGACGTGGAATTCTACTCGGCGGAGCCGACGGTGTGTCGCCCGCCAAGGTTGTCGTCCTCGGTGGTGGCGTCGTCGGAACACATGCCGCTGAGGTCGCTCTCGGAATGGGCGGTGACGTCACCATTGCCACGCGAAGTGCCGGGACGGTGCGCCGGCTTTTAGAGAGTTTCGGCGGTGACATCCATGTCGTTGCAGCCGTGCCGGCAGAAGTTGAAGCACTCTGCAAGTCTGCCGACGTTGTCATCGGGGCAGCTCTGGTCGCGGGCGCCGCTGCGCCCAGACTTGTCTTGGCAAGCACGGTCAAGGCGATGAAGCCTGGTGCGGTCATCGTCGACATTTCGATCGACCAGGGCGGATGCATCGAGACGTCGCATCCCACAACCCATTCACAGCCAAGCTTCGTGGTCGATGGCGTCGTACATTATTGCGTCGCCAACATGCCCGGCGCGGTGCCGCGGACGTCAACGTTAGCGCTTAACAATGCGACACGTCCGTTTATTTGCGCGCTTCCGGATAAAGGCTTCCCGCGCGCACTGATCGACGATATCCATCTGCAAAATGGGCTCAATATCTGTGCGGGCAAAGTTACTTGTCGCGCCGTTGCCGACGCTCTGCGCCTGACTTACACCCCGGCTGCCGACATGCTCAGGTTCTGACCGAACACGCACTGCCCCGGGGCACAGAAGTGCATAGGTTAAAAAAGGGGCCGTCAGTGCCTGCATTGCCCATCACTGATGAGGACCAAGGCATTGCAGCCGCCGATTTCCGTTTTAGTGATTCCGGGTTCGGGGCGAGCCGCTGGAGCTCGGGCGATCGGGGCGAACGATGGATGCCGCCGCCGGCGTCGTCAGGTACGGGGTCGCCGTGGACCACACCCCGCTCGCCGCATCATGATCATGGCTATCGGACGTGTGCTCGCTCTAAGAGCCGATCCGAAAACTTCTTGAGTTGGATGAATCGGATGTGATTCCTTGTTGGGCGCATGATTCGCGAAGGAGCACCCTATGTGGACACCCGAGCATCGCCGCACTGCGAACCGCAACGGCCTGCGTTATCCAAGCGATCTGACCGATGAGGAGTGGGCCATTGTCGCGCCGATGATCCCGCCGGCGCGGCACGGTGGACGCAAACGATCAGTCAACGTGCGCGAAGTGTTGAATGGGATTTTCTACGTGCTGTGGACTGGATGCCAGTGGAAAGCATTGCCCAAGGACCTGCCGCCCAAGAGCACGGTGCATGACTATCTCGAGCTCTGGAACTGGGACGGCACATTGGAGCGCATCCATCACGAGCTGTACGTTGCGGTGCGCGAGCAGGAGGGGCGAGAGCCGAGCCCGACAACGGCCATTATCGACTCGCAGACCGCGAAGGGCGCGCAAAAAGGGTTGGGCGCTCGCGCCTGTGATCGGCGCGCGATTTGCGCTAGGCACAACCCGTGCGCCGCCGCTCGCGTAGAAGTCGTCACTCCAGCGGCCAAATCCGCACCGCATCGGGCTCGATGTCGAAGCGGCAGGCGCTGCCGAGCGGGGGATCGATGTAGCCGGCCGCGACGCCGATCGATGCATCGCCGCAACGCAGTGCGATCTGATGGCCGGAAGCGGCGCGGGTGACGGCTTCGACCACGCCCGCGTAGCGGCCGGTTTCGCTCAGGCGAACGCGCGCCGGCGACACCGTCCAGCCGACATGTTCACCCGGAGCGAGCGCCGGTCCGGCGACCTTGAGCACAACGTCTGCGCCGATCGCGATAGCATCGGCGCCGACGGCGACGCCTTTGGCCGCGTGATCGGCGCCGAGGAGCCGCGCCACCGTTTCGTTGTTCGGGCGGCGGAAGACCTGGTCGGTCGGGCCGGATTGCAGCACGCGGCCGTTCTCGATGACGAGAATTTCGTCGGCCAGCATGGCCGCTTCCGCCGGATCGTGGGTGACGAGGATTGTCGTCGCGGTGAGCTCGATTTGCAGCGCCAGCATTTCCCGGCGCAGTCGCGAGCGCAGTGGCGCGTCGAGCGCCGAAAAAGGCTCGTCGAGCAGCAACAGATTCGCCGGGCGCACTAGCGCCCGCGCCAGGGCGACACGTTGTTGCTGGCCGAGCGAGAGTGCGTCCGCCCGGCGCTGTTCGAGGTCGCGAAGTCCCAAACGATCGATCCAATGTTTGGCGGTATCTGGGTCCGAACCTGCTGGGAATGCCAGCTGCTCGCTCACCGTAAGATGGGGAAACAGGCCGTAATTCTGCGGCACATAGGCGATGCCGCGCGCCGCGGGTTCGAGCGGAACGACATCGCGGCCGTCGAGTATGATGCTGCCGCGATCGCAAGTCTCGATACCGGCGATCATCTTGAGCGTCAGCGATTTACCCGAACCGGACGGACCGACGATGGCGAGCCGTCGCGCCTGCGGCGACCAGGCGACGTCGAGATCAAAGTTGCCGAGCCGCTTTTGCATTTGCAGCGCGAGATTGACTGAACGCGTCTTGGCGCCGGATTCGGCGGCAGGCCGTGCGGCAACATCCGGGATCACGCGCGGCAAGACGCTGGCCGATAAGGCGGTCGCCCGAGGTGCAGCAGCCCGATTGCCGGCCAGCGTGCTGAGCACCATGATGGCGAGCGCCAGCGCCAGCGTCGGGATCAGCACCGGCAGCATGGCCGGAAGGCCTTGCGAACCGAAGGCGACGTAGGTGTAAACCGGCAGGGAGTAGGGGTGATAGGCGACCATCACGGTAGCGCCGAATTCACCGAAGGCGCGCAGCCAGGCGAGCAGCAATCCCGACCAAATGGCCGGACGCGCGATCGGCATGCTGACGCGAAAGAACACGAACAACGGCCCACGACCGAGCGTCGCGGCAACGCCTTCGAGATTTGGATCCATCGCAGCGAACGCCGAGCGCGCGGCGATGATCAGAAACGGCGCGGCGACGAAAACTTCGGCAAGGACGATACCGGCGAAGGAATCGGTCAGTGCACCTCCGGTGAGGCGGCCGATCGGCGAGGCGTAGCCGACCAGAAACAACAGCAGGACGCCGCTAGCGAGCGGCGGCAGAGCGAGGGGAAGCTGGACCAGAAAGCCGAGCAATCCCACGGCGCGGCCCGACACCCGCGCCAACAGATAACCGAGCGGAATGCCGCCAAGCGCGATCAGGAATGTGGCGATGGTGGCGCTGGCGACCGATATCAGGCAGGCGCGCGTGAGCGCCGCGGTGTCGACGGAATTCCAATCGGCTAAGCCGGCCTGTTGCGCTCCCGCTATCAGCGGCGCGATCAGATAGATCGCCAGCAGCCCGGCGAGCCAGGGAACGAGCGCGGGAACGCGGCGTGTGACTACGACCGGATTCACTTGGCTTGATCGAGCAGCGCTTGGATGTCTTTCGGCACGCCGCTCGCGTCACCCGTCAGCGTTAGCTTTTGCGCCGCGAGCCCATGGTCCTTCATGATGCTGTGGCCGTCCGCACCCAACAAAAAGGCGAGGAACGCGTCGGCGCCGGCGGCATTGGGTGCATTATGCAAAATGGTGGTGGTATAGACCGCCCTGGGCGTGATTTCGGGCGGCAGCGCCTGCGCCGGTATCTTGGCGTCCGGCGTTTCGGTCGAATAGAAAAAGCCGACGTCGAGCTCGCCTGATTGCAGACGGCCGACCAGGGTTTCCTCCGGCAAGACCTGTGCGGGATTGTCCGGCGCGCCGATGATCTTTTGCGCCAGTCCGGGGCTCTTGTAGAAGTTTTCTGCCTGCTGCATCAGCGTTACTGTGAGCGCGCCTTTGGGATCCAGCTTCGGATCGGTACGGCCGATCTTGATGCCGGGCTCCATCAGCACTTGATACCACGGCTTGGACTTGAAGTCGGCGGCGAATTTGCTCGACGCGTTATAGCCGATGACGACCGGGGATTGGGCGAAGGTGATGTACCAGCTCACCCAGTCGCCGTTTGCCGCACCGATGAGGCCATCATTCACCTTGGGGCTGGCGCTGACGAAGACGTCGCCCTGCCGCAGTTTGCCCTTGATCTGGTTGGCTAGCCCACTCGACCCGCCGGCATAACCCTGGAACGTATCGCCGCTCGCTTTGTCGAAGGCCGGTCCGATCCCGTGCTCCATCAGATTGACCAGCGAGCCGGCGTAAAGGACGTTGACTGTGCCCGCGGCAAAGGCGGCGGGGCTGACGAACAGCCAAAGGCCGACCGCGATTATCGCGGCCCCGGACGGCAGCAATAGATTGAAGAATCGTCGGACAGATTCAACGATGGCAAACATCGACATTTCCTTCTTAGCTGGCAGTCATCAATCTCGTGTCACGACAAATGCGAGAGCGTGCGCCGTTGTCCCGCTGAGTTCGACGGCGAATGGCGCGGCGGTAAGCTCGAATTTCACGCTCTTGGCTATCCCGGCGCAGCCGCTCGCGCCGCTGAATGCGGTCGATTTCAGTGCTTGTCCGTTTTGAATGACATCGATCCAGGCGGGTGCCGAGAGCGTGACCCGATAGGTGCCCGATTTCGGAATTGCGGGGGCGTTGATGAATCCTGCGTAAGTGTCGGGCGACTTCGGCGGCCGTGAGGGCGGCACAGGCAATTTAGCGTTGGCGAGCGGGACCAGCGCGACTGTCACCGCTTGCGCCAAGGGTTGCGCCATCTCCGCGCCCGACGCCAGTTGCGAGGGCGATGCCAGCAACGCGCGCTCATGGTCGAGCGGCCATTTGAACTTGTCGCAGCCGACCGGCTCTTGCGCGAATGCCGGCGCCGCGATCAAGAGCGCAATAGGAACAAGGAAAATTCCTTTCATGGCGCTCGTCTAAGCAACGCCAATCATGACATCGGACGCCTTGATGACGACGATCGCGGCATCGCCGGCTTTCAGGCCGAGCTCGTCAACGGCTTCGTTCGTGATTGACGACGTGATGACCTGGCCGGGAGCGATTTCGACCCGGACATGCGCCGTCGTCGCGCCTTTCCTGACCTCCAAGATTTTTCCTTTGATCTGATTGCGTGCGCTCAGTTTCATGAAAACCCTCAAAATAGCTGGCCGCACGGCAAACAGCCGCGCGAGTTGCACGAAGATGATTGTTCGGAGGACAGGCCTCGGAGGCGCATTCCGAAGCATAAGGACGCGCTTACGGCACGTCAGCGTCGATCAGCACAGTAGCAAGGATTTGGCTTGGCCGCAAAGTGCGCAATGCCGCGAACGCCATGGCGAAAGCCGCAGCAGCACGGACACGCCAAATGTGGTTTGCAAAGCGATGCCGCTCACGGCGGCGCGGCGGACTAGCCGGCTTGCTGGCAAGCCTCGCGGATCCGCTCCACCAGCGCATTGTTGAGGAACGGCTTTTCCACGATCGGAACCTGCGCCTTGGCCGCGCGCACGCTCAACGCCTCATTGGGCTGGCTGATGATGAGAATGGCCGGCGTCGCGACCTTGTCCTCGCGCAGCCTCGCGATCAGCTCCATTCCACTCATGCCGGGCATGCGCTGGTCGATGACGAAGCAGCTGCAGTCGTCCAGATTGCCGTCCTGCAGGAGCTCGGCGCCGTTGCGATAGGCGCGCACCGTATAACCTTCGAGCTCAAGCGAAAATTTCAGCGAATTACAGACCGCCAGATCGTCATCGACCACGACGATAACCGGGGATTGCACTGCCAGGCGGGATTGCGGCGTCATAACCACCAAAATGGCGGTAAGCCGGTCCACCCGCATTGATATGGCTCAAATGGCTCAAGACTGAGCAGATCCACTTAGTCCGACCCCAGGATGCCGGCAACCAGCGCCATGCGAACAAGGCCGGACAGGCTTCCAGCCTGCATCTTGTTCATCAGGTTGGCGCGGTAAATCTCTACCGTCCGCGGGCTGATGCCGAGGTCGAAGGCGATCTGCTTATTGGCGCGGCCGGCCACGAGTTCGTCGAGCACGTCGCGCTCCCGCGGCGACAGGGCCGCCAGCCGGGCGCCAATTTCCGCACGTTCGCTGTCACGTCTGGCTTGGCTGCCGTGCCGCCGCAGCGCCGACTGGACGCTGGCCAACAGCACCTCATCATCGAAGGGCTTTTCCAGGAAATCCACCGCGCCGATCTTCATTGCTTCGACGGCGAGCGCAACGTCGCCGTGGCCGGTGATGACGATGACTGGCACGGTGATCCTGAGTTCCTTCAAGCGCCGTAGCAGATCGATGCCGCTCATATCCGGCATTCGTACGTCGCTGATGATGCAATTCAGGCTTGGATCGGGCAGTGCCTCAAGGAAGGTTTGAGCACTGGCGTAGGGTCTCACATCAATCTGCGCCGTGCGTAACAGGAAGGTGAGCGACTCGCGAAGCGCGTCGTCGTCATCGATGACGTGTACAATCCCTTGCATTAGTCCCGGTTCAGATGCCATCGCCGGCCTCCTCCTTGGTCACGGCGGGTAGTGTGAAGGAAAACACCGTTCCGCCGCCGTCATTTGGCCGCGCCGTGATCGTGCCGCCATGCGCTTCGATGATGGTGCGCGATATCGACAGGCCGACGCCCATGCCCGTGTGTTTTGTGGTGACAAATGGCTGGAACAGTTGTGCGCCGATTTCCGGTGAAATTCCGACCCCGGTGTCGGCGACACTGATCTCTACCGTGTTTGCCGCCGCCGGCGCCGTTGCGACGATCATTTCGCGGGTCGGGCAGCCCTCCATCGCTTCGATGGCGTTACGCATGAGATTGAGCAGAACCTGCTGAATCTGCACCTTGTCGGCGAGCACGAAATCGAGTCCTGGCGCGAAAGAAAAGCTCACCCGCACCCCCTTGTCCTTGGCGCCGACAAGTGCCAGTGCGCTTGCCTCCTCGACCAGTTTTTTCACGTCCTCCACCCGCCGCTCACTCTCGCCGCGGGCGACGAAATCGCGCAATCGGCGAATGATTTGGCCGGCGCGCAATGCCTGATCGGCCGCCTTGTCCATGGCGTCACGAACCAGAATTGCGTTGTCGCCGGAGGGAGATTCGAGCAGGCGGCGCGATCCTTTCATGTAATTGGCGATGGCCGAGAGGGGCTGATTGAGTTCATGCGCCAGCGCCGAGGCCATCTCGCCCATCGCGGTGAGCCGCGACATGTGAACGAGCTCCGACTGCAATTCCTGGAGCCGGGCTTCGGTGTGCTGCCGCTCGGTGAGGTCGCGGATAAAGCCGGTGAAGAACCGCCGATCGCGCACGTGCATCTCGCCGACGGCAAGCTCCATGGGAAAGGTCGAGCCGTCGCTGCGTTGGCCGACGACGACGCGGCCGATCCCGATGATCCGCCGCTCGCCGGTGCGCATATAGCGATTGAGGTAGCTGTCGTGATCTTCACGGTATGGCGAAGGCATCAGCATCCTCACGTTTTTTCCCACCACGCTTGCGGCGGTATGACCGAACAGCCGTTCCGCCGCCAAGCTGAACGACTGGATGAGGCCGTGTTCGTCGATGACGATCATTGCATCGGGAATGCTGTCGAGAATCGATGCGAGGTGAGCTGCGCGCGTCTCGGCGTCTTCCGTGCTCGCCGTCGCGCTAACGCGAGCGCGGCGCAACAGCTCGCCGCGCCACGACACGCCGATTCCAACCAGAGCGAAAACCAAGCCGGTCACTCCGTCCGCAGGCGATAACACGCGGAAGTCCTTAATAAAAAACAGGCCAAGAAACACGCCCAGCGCAGTCGCAAAGAGCCCTGGCCCCCACCCGCCGAATGCGGAGGCGATCAGAATGGCGGGGACAAAGAAAAGGTACGAACCCCGGCCGCGCAGCACATCTGACAGCGCCAGCTCGAGGGCCAGCCCCACCGCAATGGCAAGAATCGCGATGCCGTAATGCCTGGCAATTCTGCGCCAAGCCGGCGGCGCCATTGCCGCCGGAGCCGCGAATGATTGTGGGCGGGGCAGAGTTTCAACCATTGCAGGGCCCGTAAATTAACTACCGTTATCTCGCCATGGATCAGCATTAAAGCCGCTAATTCAAAAGCTTCGCGGATCGGGCTTGCCTTAGCATAAGGGAAAACCCTTAGGGTCAATATCTGAATTTTCCGCCAGTCCGCCGAGGCTTAGCAATACCTCCCGACGTTCCTGGAGGTAAACCCCATGCATACGACCACCGCAATTCGCAGTGCCGAAGTCCGCCGCCCTATCATCTCGACGCGGCCTGTGGCGCCGGTTCCGAGCCACTTGCACGTCGGTTCAATCGACGCCGACGCGCTTGATCACACCATGCAGCTGATGGGCGCCACCATGGCCTATCCGCGCAATTCCGAAATCTTCGGCGAGAACGAGCCGGCCGACTACCTCTATAAGGTGGTCAGCGGCGGCGTCCGCACCTATAAAATCCTCAGCGACGGCCGCCGTCAGGTCGGCGGGTTCTATCTGCCCGGCGATATTTTCGGCCTGGAATTCGCCGAGGAGCATACCTTGTCCGCCGAGGCGATCGCCGACACCAAAGTGCTGGTCGTCAAGCGCAGCGCCATCGATGCGCTGGCCGGTCGTGATGCCTCAGTAGCCCGGCAGCTTTTCGCGCTGACCGGACGCGAGCTGCACCGGGTGCAGGATCGCATCATGCTGCTTGTCAAGAGCGCGCAAGAGCGCGTCGCGAGCTTCCTGTTGGAAATGTCGGCGCGCGTGTCAGGCGCCAACGCCATCGAACTGCCGATGTCGCGCCAGGACATCGCGGATTATCTCGGCCTGACGATCGAGACAGTGTCGCGAACGCTCACCTCACTGGAAGAATTGGCGGCGATCGAAGTGCCGACGTCACGCCGCATCGTGCTGCGCAATCGTCCGGCGCTGAGTCGGATGAACGGCTGAATTCGCATTTTTGCGGATGGGGCCCGGCGAAAAAGTGGAGAGGGATCATGCAAGTCAAAGATGTCATGACGCGTAACGTCATTTCCGTCGGTGCGAACGAGCCGGTGGTTAAAGCCGCCCGGGTGATGCTGCAAAACCGGATCAGCGGCCTGCCGGTGGTCAATGCCGATGGCGACTTGGTCGGCGTAGTGACGGAGGGAGATTTTCTGCGGCGGAGCGAGATCGGCACCGAGCGGCAGCGCCCGAAATGGCTCGAATTCGTCCTCGGACCGGGAAGGCTTGCTCAGGAATATGTGCACACGTCGGGCAGGAAAGTTGAAGAGATCATGACGCCCGATCCCTGGACCGTGCCCGAAGACGCTACGCTGGAGGACGTCGTCGAGATCATGGAGCGCCGGCACATCAAGCGGCTTCCCGTCATGCAAGCCGGGCGGATGGTGGGCATCGTCAGCCGCGCCAATCTGATGTACGCGCTGGCGAGCCTGTCACGGGAAATCCCGGCGCCGGCCGGCGGCGATTCCGCGATCCGCGACGCCGTCATCGCGGCTTTGGACAAGCAGCATTGGGCGCCGCGCGTGAATGTCGTCGTCAAATCTGGCATTACGGAACTTTGGGGCGTTGTCACCGACGAGCGGGAGCGGCAGGCCGTGGTCGTCGCGACCGAGAATGTTCCTGGCGTCGTACAGGTGCACGATCATTTAGTCTGGGTCGAGCCGATGTCCGGCATGGCGTTTCCCTCCGTCGAGGACGAAGCAAAGGAACGCGCCATGGCGTCGTAGAGCCGTGAGCGGCGGGAATGGATCAAACATGCGGCACATCGTACAACTAGGCATCAGCATCGGCAGCCTCGCCAATCTCGTGGCGATCCTGATAACGATGACGGCCTCGCCGGCAAAGGCGGAGAACGTGCTGTCACCGGCGGCACAACGGGGCTTTGTTCTCCTGCGCGCCGACTGCTCGAACTGCCATGCGATCGGCAAGGTCGGCGACAGCACGCTGAAAATCGCGCCGCCGTTCCGCACGCTGCATCGGCGCTATCCGATCGAAGATCTCGAAGAGCCGCTCGCTGAGGGCATCATCACCGGTCATCCGACCATGCCGGAGTTCCGTTTCGACCCCGGCCAGGTCGGCGACATCATCGCCTACCTCAAGTCGCTCGAGCGCTGACGCCGGCAACGCTCAATCGAAAACTTCCTAACCCAGGTGAATAAAAAGCCGCGTTGATCTAGGTCAACGTCAACCAACTCTCCGCATGTTCTGTGGGGCGCGTATCGCACGTCCTTCCTGGTACGGGTCCGAAAAATGACTCCTTCGCATGCCCAACCGAAACTGATGACGCTGGGAGAAGGCGGCTTGGCTGCCGCCTTGACCGCGCTCGCGTTCCTATCGATCGTGATCGCCGCCAAAGCCTACACGCCGGAATATGCGTTCCACGCCTATCTATTCGCTGCGGCAAGCGTGGCTTCGGTCTTCGTCGTCATCAATCGCTATTTCGAGCGTGGTCCTGAAGCGCCGCCGCTCGAGATCGATGGCAAGCCGAACTACAATATGGGGCCGGTCAAGGTGGGGACGCTGCTGGCGGTATTCTGGGGCATCGCCGGCATGACGGCGGGGCTTTGGATCGCGCTCGAACTCGCCTATCCGGCGCTCAATTTCGGTCTGCCCTACATTTCATTCGGGCGCTTGCGTCCGTTGCACACCTCCGCCGTGATCTTCGCCTTCGGCGGCAATGTGCTGCTGGCGACATCCTTTTATGTGGTGCAGCGCACTTGCCGGGCGCGGCTTGCCGGCGACCTGGCGCCCTGGTTCGTCATCCTCGGCTACAATTTCTTCATCGTCATTGCCGGCACCGGCTATCTGCTCGGCATCACCCAATCCAAGGAATATGCCGAGCCGGAATGGTATGCCGATCTGTGGCTCACCATCGTCTGGGTCACCTATCTGCTGGTCTATATGGGCACGATCATGCGGCGCAAGGAGCCGCATATCTATGTTGCCAACTGGTTTTATCTCGCCTTCATCGTCACTATCGCGGTGCTGCACGTCACCAATAACGCCGCGATTCCGGTATCGATGTTCTCCTCGAAGTCCTACATCGTCTGGTCGGGCGTGCAGGATGCGATGGTGCAGTGGTGGTACGGCCATAACGCGGTCGGTTTCTTTCTCACCGCGGGCTTCCTCGGCCTGATGTACTACTTCATTCCGAAGCGCGCCGAGCGGCCGGTCTACAGTTATCGCCTCTCAATCATTCACTTCTGGGGTCTGATCTTCCTCTACATCTGGGCCGGCCCACATCACCTGCATTACACGGCGCTGCCGGATTGGACGCAGACGCTCGGCATGACCTTTTCGATCATGCTGTGGATGCCGTCGTGGGGCGGGATGATCAACGGGCTGATGACGCTGTCGGGCGCCTGGGACAAGCTGCGAACCGATCCGGTGCTGCGCATGATGGTGCTGGCCGTCGCGTTCTATGGCATGGCGACCTTCGAAGGGCCGGTGATGTCCATCAAGGAGGTCAACTCGCTGTCGCACTACACCGACTGGACCATCGGCCATGTGCATTCCGGCGCGCTCGGCTGGGTCGCGTTCATTTCGTTCGGCGCGATTTATTGCCTGGTGCCGTGGCTGTGGAACCGGCCGCTCTATTCGCTGCGCCTGGTGAACTGGCATTTCTGGATCGCGACCATCGGCATCGTCGTCTACGTCACGTCGATGTGGGTGTCGGGCATCCTGCAGGGCTTGATGTGGCGTTCCTACACGAGTCTCGGCTTCCTCGAATATTCCTTCATCGAAAGCGTTCAGGCGATGCATCCGTTCTACGTGATCCGCGCGCTCGGCGGCGCGCTGTTCCTCGGCGGCGCGCTGATCATGGCGTTCAACGTGTGGCGGACCATCTATCCGCCGCGCGTGGCGCTGGTGCCGGCCGCAAGCCTGGCGCCGGCCGAGTAGGGGGGATCGCAGATGGCCACGTCGCTTTGGCAGAAACATTGGATCCTGGAAAAGAACTCGATCCTGCTCTTGATCGGCATCCTGGTCGTGATCGCGATCGGCGGGCTCGTCGAAGTCATTCCGCTGTTCTACCTGAAAAGCACGATCGAGACGGCCGACGGCATGCGGCCCTACACGCCGCTCGAACTCGCCGGCCGCAATATTTATGTCAGCGAGGGCTGTTATCTGTGCCACTCGCAGATGATCCGGGCGCTGCGCGACGAAGTCGAGCGCTACGGCCATTACTCGCTCGCCGCCGAGAGCGAGTACGATCATCCGTTTCAGTGGGGGTCCAAGCGCAACGGACCCGATCTGGCGCGGGTCGGCGGCAAATATTCCGACGATTGGCACCGCGACCATCTCAAAAATCCGCGTGCGGTGGTGCCAGGCTCGATCATGCCGGCCTATCCGTGGCTGTTCACCACCGACCTCGATTATTCGCACATCGCGCAGGACATGAGGGTCCAGGCGGACCTCGGCGTGCCCTATAGCGACGAGATGATCGGCGCCGCGCTCGCCGACGTGCGCACGCAGGCGATGGACAACGCGCCCGATGCCGACGCAATGGCAAAGCGCTATCCGAAAGCGCAAGCTAGAGATTTCGACGGCAATCCCGATCGCATCACCGAAGCCGATGCGCTGATCGCCTACCTGCAAATGCTGGGGACGCTGGTCGACTTCAAGCTTTACGACGACAAAGCCAATATTCGCTGAGGAGACGATCGTGTCGCCCACCTACGCTTTCTTCTCGCATTTCGCCCAGACCTGGGGACTCGTCTATTTCTTTTTGATCTTCCTCGTGGTGCTCGCTTACGCGCTGTGGCCGTCGCGCCAGCAGCAGTTCGACGAACAGGCACGCGTACCGCTGCGGGAGGACTGATATGAGCGAGCGAAGCGAGCACGCCAAAGTGCAGCAGCACGGCACAACCGGCCATGAATGGGATGGCATTCATGAGCTGAATACGCCGCTGCCGCGCTGGTGGCTGTGGCTGTTCTACGCGACCATCATCTGGTCCGTCGGCTACTGGGTGGTCTATCCGGCATGGCCGCTGGTGTCCTCCTATAGCGGCGGCGCCTTCGGCTGGCATGCGCGTTCCGCGGTCTCGAGCGATCTTGCCGCGCTGCAGGACGAGCGCCGTCCGATGATGGCGAGGCTCGCCTCGGCATCGTTGCAACAGATCGAAGCGACGCCGCAACTGCTCGATTTCGCCCGCGCGCTCGGCGGCCGCGCCTTCGCCGACAATTGCGCGCCGTGTCATGGCTCGGGCGGCGGCGGTGCCAAAGGCTACCCCAATCTCAACGACAACGACTGGCTGTGGGGCGGCACGCTCGCCGACATCCAGCAAACGATCACGCATGGCGTGCGCTCGGGCGACGACCAGGGCCATCAAGGCGCGATGCCGGCGTTCGGCCGCGACGCCATGCTCAAGCATGACGACATTATTATTGTCGCCAATTACGTGCGCTCGCTGTCGGGGCTTTCGACCGCGCCTGGGACCGACCTCGCGGCCGGCGCCAAAATCTTTGCCGCCAATTGCGCCGTCTGTCATGGACCGGAGGGCAAGGGCAACCGGTCGGTCGGCGCGCCTAATCTGACCGATCAAATCTGGCTCTACGGTTCGGATACCGCCACGATCATCGATGGCATCTGGAACGGCCACGGCGGCGTGATGCCGGCCTGGGGCGGCAAGCTCGATCCGGTGACGATCGAGGCGCTGGCGGTCTACGTGCACACGTTCGGCGGCGGGGAGTGACGGATGTGCTCCGGTTGTACATCGGTGCTCGCCAGCGAGGGCGTATCCGCGGTGCAGCCGGGGCCGCCGCTCGTTGATCTCGTTGCAGAGGCGAAGCTCGCGTTGCCGGCAGCGGTCGCGGTCGCATCTGATGAGCTTTATGAAAATCCCGACCACGAGCCGCTCTACGCCGCGCGCAGGAAAATCTATCCGCAGCATGTGACCGGCACGTTCCGCCGCGTGAAATGGGCGGTGCTCATTGTCACGCTCGGCATCTACTATTTTCTGCCGTTCGTGCGCTGGGATCGCGGTCCGAGCGCGCCGAGCCAAGCCGTGCTGCTCGATTTCCCCGGCCGGCGCTTTTATTTCTTCTTCATCGAGATCTGGCCGCAGGAAGTCTACTATCTGACCGGACTCCTCATTCTCGCGGCGATGGCGCTGTTCCTGATGAACGCGCTCGCCGGACGGGTATGGTGCGGTTATCTGTGTCCGCAGACGGTGTGGACCGATCTCTTCGTTACGGTCGAGCGCTGGATCGAGGGCGACCGGCGTGAACATTTATTGCGCGACCGCCAGCCGTGGACCATCGAGCGCATCGCACGCGCCGCTTCCAAGCATTTTTGCTGGCTGATGATCGCGTGGTGGACCGGCGGCGCCTGGGTTCTGTATTTCGCCGACGCGCCGACGCTGGTCAAGAATCTTGCGACGTTCCAGGCGCCGTTCGTCGCTTACGCTTTTATCGGCATGCTCACGTTTACGACCTACGCACTGGCCGGGTGGATGCGCGAGCAGGTCTGCGTTTATATGTGCCCGTGGCCGCGCATCCAGGCGGCGTTGACCGACGAATATGCGCTCAACGTCACCTATCGCTACGATCGCGGCGAGCCGCGCGCCTCGTTGAAAAAGGCGGCGGCGCTGCATGAGCACGGCCAGATGGCCGGTGACTGCATTGATTGCCTGCAATGCGTGCACGTCTGCCCGACCGGTGTGGATATCCGGGGCGGTCCCAATCTCGGCTGCATCCAGTGCGGCTTGTGCATCGACGCTTGCGACGCGGTGATGGCGAAAATCGGCCGGGCGACGCGTCTCATCGCTTACGATACCGACATCAACATCAAGCGCCGGCAGCAAGGGCAACCCTCCGTCTACAATCTGTTGCGGACGCGCACGGTTCTCTATGCCGTCGTCATCGCGCTGGTTGGCGCCGTTATGACCTACGCGCTCGCCACGCGCCGTTATGACGGCATTGACGTCATTCACGATCGCAACCCGATGTTCGTGCGTCTTTCCGATGGCGCGCTGCGCAACGGCTATACCATCCGCATCCTCAACAAGACGCGCGACGCCCAAAGCTACGCGCTCAAAATATCCGGACTGCCCGATACCGAGGTCGAGGTGATCGGCAGCGAGGGAGCCTCCGGCGGCAATCCCATTATCTATGTTGGTCCCGATCAAACCCGCGAGGTGCGCGTCCTGGTGACGACGCATCAAAAGCTCGAACCCAACGCATCGATTCCTTTGACATTCACCGTCGCGCCCGCCGGCGGCGCTGCAGCGGCCAATGCGGCCGATCATTTCCTGGGACCGTGAGGAGCAATCGATGAGCCTGTTCGACCGAGGGATCGAGACGGCATGGCGCGGATCGCCGCGGCGATGGACCGGCTGGACGATATTGCTCGTTCTCTTCGGTTTTTTCGGCACCGTCTTCGCCGTCAACGGCGTGATGATCTATGAAGCGCTGTCGACATTAAGCGGCGTCGACACCGACAGCGCCTATCAGGCCGGCCTCCAGTTCGAGCAGGAGGTCGCCGCGGTTAAGGCGCAAGACGCGCGGCACTGGCACGTCGACGCCAAGCTGACGCCGTCGGCGGGGGGCGAGCGGCTCGATGTCAGTGCGCGCGACGGCGCCGGCCAACCGCTCGCCGGCCTGCAAGCCTCAGCCGTGTTCGAGCGGCCGACCGATCGCCGGCTGGATCACAATGTCGTCCTGATCGAGGCTGCGGCCGGCCGCTATCGCGGCAATGCCGAAATCGCGTCCGGTCAGTGGGAACTCGTTATCGAGCTTACGCGCCAAGGCGAGCAGATGTTCCGATCGAAGAACCGAGTCATCTTGAAGTGAGTGCCGTGTATGGCTGAAACGCTGGATCTTTCGCAGTTTGTCGAGCGGAGCGATGCCGGCACCGCGCATATGACGCTCGCCGTCGACGGCGTCGGCTGCGCCGGCTGCATCCGCAAAATCGAGGGCGGCTTGACCAAGCTGCCGGGAGTGATCGACGCGCGGCTGAATTTCACGCAACGCCGTCTCGCCGTCGATTGGCGCGACAATGAGATCGGCGCCCCGGACATCATCGGGGCGCTGGAGAAAATCGGCTATCACGCTCATCCGTTCGCGCCGCAACGGGTCGAGGCCGACGACAGCCTCCAGGCCAAGCGGTTGTTGAAATGTCTCGCCGTGTCGGGCTTCGCGGCGATGAACGTCATGTTGCTGTCGATCTCGGTGTGGTCGGGCAACGTGTCCGACATGACGCAGGTGACGCGCGATCTGTTTCACTGGCTCTCCGCACTGATCGCATTGCCGGCGGCCGCCTATGCAGGCCAGCCATTCTTTCACAGCGCCTGGCGCGCATTGCGCTCCCGGCAGCTCAATATGGACGTTCCGATCACGGTCGGCGTCACGCTGGCGCTGGCTTTGTCACTTTACGAAACCGCGACGCATTCCGTCCACGCCTATTTCGATTCCGCACTTATGCTGTTGTTCTTTTTGCTGTGCGGCCGCTACCTCGATCTGGCGATGCGGCGCAAGACCAAAGTGTTTGCCGGCAATCTCGCTTCGTTCAAGGCGGAGTTCGCGCATCGGCTCGACGCAAATGGCGAGCTGACACGGCTGCCGGCATCGAGCCTGCAGCCGGGAGACCGCGTTCTGGTGCGGCCGGGCGAACTCATTCCGGCCGATGGCGCCGTCCTCACCGGCTCTTCCGCCATCGACGAGAGCCTGGTGACGGGAGAGACCGTGGCCCGCGCCGTCACGCCCGGCGCGACGGTTTACGCCGGCAGCATCAACGGAACCGGCGCGCTTACCCTCAAAGTCGTCGCCGCCGGCGCCGGAACCTTGGTCGACGAGGTCGAAAGGCTTCTGGATAAAGCGATCGAAGCCAAGTCGCGCACGGTGCGGCTTGCCGACCGCGCGGCGCGGCTCTACGCGCCGGTGGTTCACACGGCCGCCGCGTTGACTTGCATCGGTTGGTTGATTGCTGGCGCCTCGCTGCACGACGCTATCGTCACGGCCATTGCCGTGCTCATCATCACCTGCCCCTGCGCCATCGCGCTGGCGATTCCCGCAGTGCAAGTGGTGGCTGCGGGCCAGCTGTTCCGATCGGGCGTCATTCTCAATTGCGGCGACGCCATCGAGCGGATCGCTGAGGTCGATACCATCATCTTCGACAAGACCGGCACGCTGACGCTGCCCGGTCCGATCGTAGATTCGACGTCAATTGATCGAGACCTGCTGGAACGTGCGGCGCGGCTCGCGCTCTCAAGCCATCATCCTCTGGCGGCGGTGCTGGGGCGCAGGGCGTGCGAGCGCGTTCCTTATCCCGACGCGGTTGAAGAACCGGGCAGGGGAGTGCGTGCCCTGATCGAGGGCGAGGAAGCGCGTCTCGGCAGCGCGGTATTTTGCGGCGTGACCGACGCAGCGCCGCAAGCCGCGCGCGATCGCGAGGCCTCACGCATCGCTTTCTCTCATGCCGGCCGGACGGCGCTCATCCCGGTCCGGCAGAGCTTGCGGCCCGACGCCGTTGCCGTCATCCAGGCGCTGGCGGCGCGCGGCTTCGATCTGATGGTGTTGTCCGGCGATCGGGCGGAAGCGGTCGGTCCGGTGGCGCAACGGCTGGGGCTCAGGCAATGGCTCGCAGGTCTGACGCCGGCGGAAAAAATCGCCGTCATCGAGCTTTTGAAATCGCAAGGGCGCCGCGTCCTCATGGTCGGCGACGGATTGAATGACGCGCCCGCGCTCGCCGCCGCCCACGCCTCGCTGTCGCCGATCACTGCTGCGCATCTCACCCAGGCGCATGCTGACGCGCTGTTCCTCGGCGACCGCCTCGCGCCGGTATTGCGCGCCGTGGTGGTGACGCGGCAGGCGCGGACCTTGATGCGGCAGAACCTGGCGCTTGCGGTGATCTACAACGCGCTTGCCGTGCCCATCGCGGTCGCGGGATTGGTCACGCCGCTGATTGCGGCCGTGGCGATGTCCGGGTCGTCGATCCTAGTGACGTTGAACGCTTTGCGCGCGCGGCTCGCCGGGCCGGGTGATCTCGTCATTGCAAATGAATCAGCGCCGATTTCCGCGCCGATGGATGAGCAAATAAACGGCGACGTTGCCGCGCCGCTCGTCCCTCCGAGCGAAGATCCCGTGGGGCACGACAATGCGGAGCTGGTGCCGTGAACGTTCTTATCTATCTTGTGCCGCTAGCGCTCTTGCTCGGCCTTACCGGTCTTGTCGGATTCATGTGGACGCTGAAAAACGGCCAATATGGCGACCTCGACGGCGCCGCGGTTCGCATCCTGCCCGATGACGACATCGAGACGTAGCGTCGGTCGGGGAAAAACGCCGCAAAGTTAAGGCGTCTTCGCGGCCGCTTGCGGCGTATATGTCGCATTTTGATCTACGTGGCAGATGGTCTCGATGCGATCGCCGCGCAGACGCACTAGCAGGCGCGGCATGGTCTGCTGCTCGGCTGCTCCACCGTCGATTTCGACGAGGCTCTGTCCAGCCGCTTGAACGACAAACGCATTGGAGCCGCGGCAGTTCGTCATGTTCTGCTGCGCAGCAAGGAGCGCCGTGTTGCGCGGGCTTTTTTCGATGTCCTGTCCATGCAGGAACACCACGCCGCTGGCGGTGCATCCGGCCCCGGCACTGCTATCGTATTTGAAATAGCCGACGCTGACAGGAGCGGCGGTTGGATCAAGTTTGGCTTTCAAATAACGTCCGATGGTGGGACTGAAGGGGCCGGGAAGATCGAGCGTTGCAGCGTCCTCCACGGTGATTTCGTTCGTGAGCTCTCGCGTGGAGAGTTTCTTGAGCGCCTTGCCGGCGCGAACTTCCTTGCACAGTGCAGGGGCATGATCTTCGGTCAGCACCGCCGAGTAATGTCGTTTGAATTGGCAAAGCTCGCCGATATTGGGTTTGACAACATCATAAGGTCCAGCGTCCCCTTCGTAGACGACGTAGTACGCGCCCTTGAACTGGAAGATGCGCGGCATCGTTTCCAGCGCCATGTCTTGACCGATCGAACCATAAAAGTTGACTTCGCTGCTCGCCGCAGCCGCTTGCTCGGCAGGCGATAACGGCGTGGTACTAGCAACGATGCTATGCACATGGGCCGTGCCTTGCTCGATGATGTAAACGTAACGGAGCTTGCCGTCGCCTTCGATATCGACTGGGTTCGGGTGGCCCCACAATTTGTCTTGGTCGCCGCGATTGTAGGCCGCCGCGATATAGGAGCAGACGTCGCCGGCGACAGAAGCAGCCGGGCTTTGCGCGGCGGCCACAAGCTGCGAACCTGCAACCTCGCAACAGAGCGCAGCGAGAATGTAGATCGCAACGGAAAGCGGTTTCATGATGGGTTAGTCGATTAGTGTACTGGCCCAGGCGACCGAGCATCGCCGACAATAAGTATCCGAACTAATGTCGCGATTCCGAAGTTCGCAAGTGTTTGCGGCATCCCATGATGCGAACTTCCGAATCAAAGGGACACTAGCAAATTTATGATTCTAGTGCGGGGTTTTGGATTTGAAGTTCCTATGCGAGTTTGCCGCGTGATCGTAGGAACTTCAAATCCACCGCACTAGACCGGTAGGTTCACGACGACAATGGAAGGATCCTGCGGATCGGACGAAATCTGAAAGCCGAGCTTGCGGCACATTTCCAGCATCGTCTCGTTTTCGCGCAGCACTTGTCCGCGAATGGAGTTAAGCCCTTCGGCGCGCGCATACTCGATGATCAGCTCCATCAGCAGCCAGCCGAGCCCGTGTCCCTTCAGGTCGGAGCGGATGAGGATGGCGTATTCCGCAGTCTCGAAATTGGGGTCGACGTGAATGCGGACTACGCCGAGCATTTGCTCGGTCGCCTCGTCGATGGCGATGAAGGCCATGGCGCGGGCGTAATCGATCTGAGTGAACCGCGCGATGAAAGCGTGACTGAACTCCTTCACCGGCGCGAAGAAGCGCAGCCGCAAATCCTGCTGCGTGACCGCGGCAAAGAACGGCGGGTACAGTGCTTCGTCTTCCGGGCGGACCGGACGTACCAGTAGCTTCATGCCGTCCGGCAGCGTCATGTGCCGCTCCCAGACCTTCGGGTAGGGCCGGATCGCGAACCGTCCGGAAGGTCCGCGGCGGCGCGGCTCGGCCGGCGCGACCGAGACGCGGGTGTCGACGGCGATCACGCCGGTCTCGTCGGCAAGAACCGGATTGAGATCGATTTCGCGGATCTCGGAAAAATCGGCGGCCAGCTGCGACAGCTTGACCAGAAGCAGCGCGATGGCCTGCTCGTCCGCCGCCGGGACGTTGCGGTAGGCTTTGAGAATACGCGACACGCGGGTGCGCGCGATGAGATCGCGCGCCAATGCCAGGTCGAGCGGCGGCAGCGCCAGCGCCTTGTCGTTGATGACCTCGACTGCGGTGCCACCCTGGCCGAAGGCGATCACCGGGCCGAACGTCGGATCGTCGGCGAGGCCTACAATCAATTCGCGGGCCTTCGGGCGGACGATCATGGGAAACACCGTTATTCCGGTGATCCGCGCATTCGGCTTTGCGGCCCGCGCGCGATCCAGAATTTCCGCTGCGGCCCGGCGCACGTCCTGTTCGGTAATGAGGTTCAGGCGCACGCCGCCGACTTCCGACTTGTGAACGATGTCCGGCGACAGGATTTTGAGGACGACCGCGCGGCCTGCGGCAAGGTGCGGCTTTGCCGCCGCCACGGCTTCCTCGGGATTGCGCGCGAGCGTCGCCGGCGTGATCGCAATGCCGTAGGCCGAAAAGACTTTCGTCATTTCCACGGGATCGAGCCAAGTGCGATTGTCGGCCAAAGCCGCGTCGATGATCGGACGCACTGCCGCCGTATCCGGAGCGAAATCCTGCGGCATGCTGGGCGGCGTCGCCATCAGCTGCTCGCGCGATTCCCGGTAACGCACCAGATGCATGAAGCCGCCGACCGCATCCGATTCCGTCGCGTAATCGGGAATGCCCGCCGCATCGAATGCTTCGGACGCCGGATCGCTGGCGCCGATCCATACCGCGAAGACCGGTTTTGCCGGACTGCGCGTCTTGCGATGGCGTTCGGTCTCGGCGATGACCGACTTTGCCGCCGCTGTCGGCGACGCCAACGCCGTCGGCACGTTCATGACCAGCACGGCGTCGTTGGCGTCGTCGTCGAGCAAGTGCTCAAGCGCAACCGCGTATCTTTGTTCGTCGGCGTCGCCGGCAATGTCGGCCGGATTGGCGTGCGACCAGATCGGCGGCAGCGCCGCATCGAGCTTCTTCATGGTCGCCGGCGAAATGTCGGCCAGTTCGCCGCCCAAATCGGCGAGACGATCCACCGCGAGAACGCCGACGCCGCCGCCGTTGGTCAAGATCGCAAGGCGTTTGCCGGCAAGGCTCGTCAGATGGCCGAGCGTCTCGGCGGCGGCGAACAGTTCGTCGAGATCGAGCACGCGCAAAAGGCCGGCACGGCGGAATGCGGCATCATAGACGGCATCCGAACCGGCCAGCGCCCCAGTATGTGTCATCGCCGCTTTGGCGCCCTGCGCATGGCGTCCGGACTTGACGACGAGGACCGGCTTGGCGCGGGCGGCGGCGCGCGCCGCCGACATGAATTTGCGCGCGTCCTTGACCAATTCGATGTAGAGCAAAATCGCCCGCGTCGACCGGTCCATGGCGAAGAAATCGAGGAGGTCGGCGAAATCGACATCGATGCTGTCGCCGATGGATGCGACGGCGGAAAATCCGATGTCGTGAACGGATGCCCATTCCACCAGGCCGGTGGCGATGGCGCCGGACTGCGAGATCAGCGCCAGGTCGCCCGGTCGCGGCATCGAAGCGGCAAAGCTGGCATTGAGTTTGACGCCCGGAATCAGTACCCCCAGACAATTCGGTCCGATCAGGCGCAGTCCGGCGGCGCGCGCGGCTTTTTCGCTCGCTTCCGCAAGCGAGCCGGGGCCATGATCGAGGCCGGAGGTGAGGATGATGGCAGCCGCCGTGCCCTTGGCGCCTGCGGCTGCGATGGTGGAGGGAACCGCCGCCGGCGGCACGCCGATGACGGCGAGGTCCGGCACGCCCGGCAGCTCGGCGTAGGATTTCACCGCGGCAACGCCTTCGATGGCGTCGTAATGCGGATTGACCAGATGAATTTCGCCGGCAAAGCCTCCGCCGCGCAGATTCTTCAGGACCGCACGGCCGGGCGACTTTTCCCGCGGACTGGCGCCGACGACGGCGACGGATCGAGGCGCAAAGGCTTTATCGAGACGATAGATCGACATCCGTGGTCCGATCGAAATGCTCTCGCCGCCTCGCTTAATATCAAAGGGCCTTATGAACGGATTTAAGACGAGAATGCCCGGCGCCAGGGTCGGGCATTCCAACCATAAGCACTGATACCTATCCAGTAGCTTAGCCGACCAGCGGCCGCAGCATCGGATATTCCTTGACCAGTTGCATCTGCTCGATCAGCCCGTCGAGGCCGAAAACATGACCGGCGCGGTGTGCGATCAGATAGACGAGCACGGTCGCATAGACGAGATGATAGTCGATGAGGAAATTGACCGGTTCCTCGATATAGGGGAATTTCATGTGGGCGAAGTAATTAGGTGATCATCAGCAGGATACCGAACGGACCGCTGATACGCACCATCAAGCCGGAGATCAGCGACAGGCCGATCAACAGGTGGCCCCACTTCACCAGGAAGTCGGTGAACGGCAACATCGTCGGCGTTCCGAATATTGCGAAGAAGTCGTGAAACGTCACGACGTGATTGAGGAATCCGGCGGTGTCGAAATTGTCCCAGATCTGCCACGCACCGGCATAGAGAAACGTCCAGCCCATAAGAATGCGCAACACGAAGATGATGCCGCGGTCGAGTTTGGTTTCAGTCGGTTTCAGTCATCGCACAGCCCCTCTCGAAGATGATTATTATAAATCGCATTCCTGGAGATAGGCGGCATTGACCTGAATCAAATTAGGCGACGGCAATGCGGCGGCAGCTTGCCGCGGATCTCGCGCCGATCTTCCTGCGGAAACGGTCCTACTGACAGCCGGCGTCCAAACTGCTCATCGCCGGAACAGTATCCGCTTATTTTTTTCCCGCCTTGAGCTTGAGCAGCGCGTCCGCGTTGCCATGCGTGAGCTTGGCCATGTCTGCCGGCGCCGGGCAGACGCGATTGAGGAAGGCGCGGCCTTCCGCGTTGGTGGCGAACGGGTAGTCCACCGAGAACATGATGCGGTCGAGGCCGAAGACCTGAAGCGCGCAAACGAACGGCGGGGCGTCGAACACGCCGCTGGTGGTCAGCCAGACCTGATCGCGAATGGCGCGGCTGATCGGCCGCTTGAGGTGGCCGACGTCGTGCACGAAGGCCTCGTCGATGCGCGCCATCATCATCGGCAGCATCTCGCCCATATGGCCGATGATGATCTTCAGCCGTGGATGCTTGTCCAATGTGCCGGACACCACGAGACGCAGCACGTGAATTGCAGTCTCCGAATGCCAGCCCCAGCCGGCGGTCTCAAGGACCCGCGCCGCGCCTTCCGGCAGGTTCGAATAATAGGCCTGCCGCACCGGCTCGGGCGGCAGATGCGGATGCACGTAGATCGGCACGTCAAGCTCGACCGCGGCGGCGAGGAGACCGTCATAGCGCGGATCGTCGAGAAAGCGGCCTTCGGTCGTGCCGTTGATCAGCGCACCAACGAAACCGAGCTCCTTCACGGCGCGAGCGAGCTCCACCGGGGCGGCGTCGGGACTTTGCATCGGCATCGACGCGAAACCGGCGAAGCGGTCGGGATGGCGCGCGATGGCCTCGGCGAGATGGTCGTTGACGGCGCGCGCCAGCACGACGCCATCGGGGCCCGGCACGAGATCGGCGGCTGGGCCGGCATTCGACAGCACCTGCACAGTAATGCCGGCGTCGTCCATCGATTTGAGGCGGCGTTCGCCGATCTCTGGCAGAAGCTCCATCGGGTTCACCGCACCTGGCGTAATGTTGCGCGGCCGGAAGCCGCGGGCGCTGACAACCTTCGGATCGATGCGCTTGGCCAGAGCCGGGACCGAAAAGTGTTCCTCGAGTGCGACGGTGCGCATAGGCGATGTCCTCCATTTCGATGGCCGGTTGTTGTTGCATTGCCGCTGCCGTCCCGCAATATGCTGCCGCAATGGCACGCAATAGGCATCGGCGCCGGCGATGATCCGCGCCGGCATCGTCGGACTGGGCCGCTGGGGCCGGTCGCTGGTCAATGCCGTTGCCGGCCAAGGCGACGGCGGCGATTTGCGCTTCGTGCGCGCCACGACGCGCACGCGAGGCGCCGCCGAAGAATTCTGCCGCGAGAGACAGATCGCGCTGACCGACAGCTATGACGAAATTCTGCGGGCCCCCGATATCGAGGCCGTTGTGCTCGCTACCCCGCACAGCCAGCACCAGGCGCAGGCGCTAGCCGCCATCGCGGCAGGCAAGCATGTTTTCGTCGAAAAGCCGCTGACGCTCGACTATGCGAGCGCGCTTGCCGTTGCCGATGCCGCGCGCCAAGCGGGATTGCTGCTCGCCGTCGGCTTCGCGCGGCGCTTTCATCCAAGCGTCGCCGAGTTGCGCCGGCGCCTCCGCGACGGCCGGCTCGGCAGCATCGTCGCCATGGTGGCGCAGCACACCACCTCGACAGCGCAATTCATCGGGGCGGACAATTGGCGCGCGTCGCCTGAGGAATCCCCGGGCGGCGCCTTTACTGCGGTCGGCGTACATGCGCTCGACCATATGATCGAATTCGCCGGCCGGGTGCGCGATCTGCGCTGCGTGACCGCGCGCAACTTTCCGGGTCCTTCGGACGACACCACCTCGATCCTGCTGCGATTCCACAGCGGAGCGAGCGGGCTGATCTTTTGCTCTGTCGCGACCGCCACCAATTTCGAATTCACCGCTTACGGCACCGGGGGCCTCGCCGAAATTTCCCGTCCCGATCTGTCGCATTTCCGCTTCGCGCCGGGTGCGACCGTCGCGCCGACCGGGCTGATACCCGCGGCGGCGGACGAAATTCTGGAATTCTCGGGCTTCGACATGCTGCGGGCCGAGATGGCGGCGTTCGCCCGCGCCATCCGCGACGGGGCGCCCTATGCTGTGCCGATCGCCGAGGTGCTGCACGGCGTGGCGGTGCTCGACGCCGTGGTGGAATCGGCAAAGCGCGGCGAAATCACTGCCGTTCGCCACTGATTTTCGATAGCGTCGCGGCAAAAACGCGACTTTTCATTTTGTTAAGCCTGTAAGCCGGCCGTCACAATCGGCCCGCCACGGTCTTGCGAATTTGCCGCGTTGCCGCTAAATAGGGCGCTTCGAGTTTTCGGCCGAATGATTTGGCCTTGCAGCGACTGATAAGCGCGCCTGACTGACGATCTTTCACCAAAATCTCGAACTAACCGAGCCGGGCAAACTCGCCCGGCTCACATCGACATGTCTACAAGGAGAGACCCGTGAACAACGGTACCGTGAAGTGGTTCAACGCGCAGAAGGGTTATGGTTTCATTCAACCCGAGGGTGGCGGTAAGGACGTCTTTGTCCATATCAGCGCCGTCGAACGCGCCGGCCTGCGCGAGTTGAGGGAAGGCCAACGCGTTTCCTTCGAAGTCGTGGTGGACCGCAAGACCGGCAAGTCGGCCGCTGAAAATCTGAAGACGCTGTCTTAAGATACGGCACGGCCGCAACAGAGCGGCCGAGCCTTACTGAAATCTTATCCCGGATTGCGCCTGCGCAATCCGGGATTGCCGAGCGCGCAGCCGCCGGATTTCGAGACGCTCGATCCAGGCTACATTAAAGTCTGCGCAATCAACACCACATTGAGACCGAGCACCGCGGTCGTGGCGATCACCGCCGCGACGCGCGTCAGCGCGCTGTTGGCGAATGCGCCCATGATGTCGGTGCGGCCGGTGAAGATGATGAGCGAGATCATCGGCAGCGGCAGCGCGAAACTCAACACAACCTGACTGATGACGAGCGCATTGGTCGCGTTGACGCCGAGCGCCACGACGACGAAGGCCGGTATCATGGTGACAAGCCGGCGCACCCAGATGGGAATGCGGAAGCCGATGAAGCCCTGCATGATCATCTGGCCGGCCATGGTGCCGACGGTCGAGGCCGACACGCCTGAGGCGATGAGCGAAACCAGGAAGACCCCCGCCGCTGCGGCGCCAAGGAGCGGCGTCAGCGTATGGTAGGCAGTTTGGATTTCCGCCACTTCGGGATGGCCGGCATGAAATGCACCCGACGCCATCATCACCATGGCGATGTTGACGAGGCCGGCGACGGAGAGCGCGATCACAACTTCCCGGTTGGAGAATCTCAAGACCACGCGCCGGTCATTGTCGTCGCGTACCGGCACCCGCGCCTGGGTCAGGCCGGAATGCAGATAGATCGCATGCGGCATCACGGTGGCGCCGATGATGCCGACGGCAAGCAACAGCGCCCCGGCGTCGGCAATTTGCGGCGTGACGCTATGGAAAAGCGCGGATGTCCAATCGACCGGAGCAATGAACATTTCGACGACATAGCAAATGCAGATCACGCCGACGATCGAACCGATGATCAGTTCGAGCGGCCGAAAGCCGAATTGCTCGCACATCAAGAGGCCGTAGGTGACGATCGCGGTGACGACCATTCCGGCGAGCAGCGGGATGTGCAGCAGCAGCGACAGCCCGATCGCGCCGCCGAGGAATTCGGCGAGGTCGGTCGCCATCGCGGCAATCTCGCTGACCACCCACATCGCCCAGACGACGGGCTGCGGAAACCGCTCGCGGCACAGTTCGGCGAGGTTCTTCCCGGTGACGATGCCGAGTTTGGCCGACAGGCCCTGGAACAGCATCGCCGCCACGTTGGCAAGCAGCACCACCCACAGCAGCCCGTAGCCGTATTTGGCGCCGGCCTGGATGTTGGTGGCAAAGTTCCCGGGGTCCATATAGGCGATCGAGGCGATGATCGCCGGGCCGGCAAAAGCTAGCGCCGTGCGCAGCCCAGTATGCCGGCCGGCAAGCGCCTGATGCGGCCCGCCGCCGGCGGGCTCGGTCGCTATTGAATTGGTCATCGCTTCCGGCCGCATCCAGCAATTACATGAAAATGTAGCACGAGTTACAATATAGCCATCGGCGCCTTACAGTCAACGGCTATAATATGTAGCATTAGCTACACTTTGACACCGCGAGTAAAATGTGGTTTCGGCTGGCAATCGGTGCCGGGCGGCCCGGGCGGCGGGCGAGTCGGAACTAAGCCGGGGCCGAGCGCCACGAGATCGGGACGCAGTCGCAAATGGGCAAGCTTCCCGCCGAAGGAACCCAAGCCCGCCGTTTCGGCAAGACGCGGTCGGCCCAATCGACCGCCTTGCTCGAGGACTATGCTGAGCTGATCGCAGACCTGTTGGCAGGCGAAGGCGAAGCGCGGCCGACCGATATCGCCCGCCGCCTCGGCGTGTCCCACGCCACGGCAATCAAGACCATTGCGCGTTTAAAGCGCGCCGGTTTGGCGACGGCGCGGCCCTATCGCGGGGTATTCCTGACCGAGAAGGGCCATGCCTTGGCCGAACGCGTGCGGGTGCGCCACCGGCTGGTGGTCGATTTGCTCCGCGCGCTCGGCGTTCCGACCGAGTTCGGCGGAGGCCGACGCCGAGGGCATCGAGCACTACGTTTCGGAAAATACGCTCAAAGCGTTCGCGCAGTTTCTCAAATCGCGGTAGTGAAGCCGTCATTCCGGATTGCCGCGAAGCGGTTCGCGCCTGCGGCGCGTCCCGGAATGACTAGACCGCGTGGGCGGTCAGTGCGTCGACAATGCCGTCGACGATCTCCTCGACCATCGTCTTGTCGTCGCCTTCGCCCATGATGCGGATGACCGGCTCGGTGCCGGACGGTCGCACCACCAGCCTGCCATGGCCGTTGAGGCGATTTTCGGCATCGGCAATGGCGGAGCGCACCTTGGCATGTTCGAGCGGCTTGCCGCCGCGGTAGCGCACGTTGCGCAGCACCTGCGGCAGCGGCTCGAAGCGGTGGCAGACCTGCGACACCGGCTTGTTCTTCTTCTTGACGACCGCGAGCAATTGCAAGGCGGCGATGAAGCCGTCGCCGGTGGTGGTGTAATTCGACAGAATGATGTGACCCGATTGCTCGCCGCCGACGTTATAGCCGTGCTCGCGCATATGCTCGAGCACATAGCGGTCGCCGACCGGCGTGCGGACGAGCGATAGCTTCAGCGATTGCAGGTGCCGCTCGAGGCCGAGGTTGGACATCACCGTGGCGACGATGCCCGGCTTGGTCAGGAGACGGTCTTCGGCCCAGCTTTCCGCGATCACCGCCAGGAGCTGGTCGCCGTCGACCAGGTGACCGTGCTCGTCGGCGATGACGACGCGGTCGGCATCGCCGTCGAGCGCGATGCCGATATCGGCGCGCATCTCGCGCACCTTGCGGGTGAGCGCGTCCGGTGCGGTCGAGCCGCATTCGCGATTGATGTTGAAGCCGTCCGGCTCGACGCCGATTGGGACGACGTCGGCGCCAAGCTCCCACAGCGCAGCGGGCGCGACACGGTAGGCGGCGCCGTTGGCGCAATCGATCACGACGCGCAGACCTTCCAGCGACAGGTTGCGCGGCATCGTGCGCTTGGCGAATTCGATGTAACGGTCGTGGACGCCGTCGATGCGCCTGGCGCGGCCGAGTTCGGCGCTCTTGGCCAGGCGCTTGGTCATGTCGGCGTCGATCAGCGCCTCGATCTTTTGCTCGACTTCGTCGGACAGCTTGTAGCCGTCCGGTCCGAACAGCTTGATGCCATTGTCGTCGAACGGATTGTGCGAGGCCGAGATCATGACGCCGAGATCGGCGCGCATCGAGCGCGTCAGCATGGCGACGGCAGGGGTCGGCATCGGGCCGAGCAACAAGACGTCCATGCCGACGGAGGTGAAGCCGGCGACCAATGCGGTCTCGATCATGTAGCCGGACAGCCGGGTATCCTTGCCGATGACGACGCGATGGCGATGCTCGCCGCGGCGGAACACTAGGCCGGTCGCCTGTCCTACCTTGAGCGCCAATTCCGCCGTGATCACGCCATTGGCGCGGCCGCGAATCCCATCGGTGCCGAAATACTTGCGAACCATCATGCGGCCCCACCGCCCGCCTCTTGCAGCGGCGATAATAGCCCGTTCCGGGTCGCAACCGCTTCAAAAAATATTGGGTAATCTTACCAACCGCCCTAATGATGCGTTCAGCATAAGGCCGAATGGAATCAAGACGATAGGCTTAGACCGCGGCCCGATGGAACCGGCCTCTGTGCGCTTTGCGAACGTGGCAAAACTTCAAATCCGCCGCTCTAGCGCTTTTGCGCCTCGTTCTTATCGTGGATGCTGCTGGGCGGCTGGGTGACGGAAACCGGGTCCGAAGCAGGAAAAGTGTCCTCCAGCCCGCGCTCGAGCGCCTCATCGAGCCGGTCTTGGCGCTTGTCTTCGCCGCGCCGCTTGCCGTCGCGTCTCTCAAAACCGGTGCCGTCCGGCTGCAGCGATCAATTCCTGTTCCACTCATCCATAATGTCACGCATGGCTTAGGGGCGGACTTCCGCCGTTTCAGGACAACGGTTTGCGAGCGCCAGCGTTCCTTGTGCCTTTATGCTATCAAAGACGGGCTTAAGCGCTGGGAACGGCCCATGAAAATCATGACCTGCATCGAGGACCTGCGGCAAACCTACCATGCCAAGGTCCCGCGCGCGTTCGTCGACTATTGTGAATCGGGTTCCTATGCCGAGCAGACGCTGCGCGCCAACCGCGCCGATCTGGAGCGGATCAAGCTGCGCCAGCGCATCCTGTTCGATGTCAGCAAGCGCAGCACCGCGACTACGATCCTCGGCGAACCCGCGGCGCTGCCGCTCGCGCTGGCGCCGGTCGGGCTGACCGGCATGCAGCACGGCGACGGCGAGATCCTGGCGTGCCAAGCGGCGCAGGCCGCGGGCATTCCGTACACGCTGTCGACCATGTCGATCTGCTCGATCGAAGACGTGGCCGCCGCCGTCGACAAGCCGTTCTGGTTCCAGCTCTATGTCATGAAGGACCGCGGCTATATCCGCGCATTGATCGAGCGCGCCGCCGCGGCGAAATGCAGCGCGCTGGTTCTCACCGTCGACCTGCAGGTCATCGGTCAGCGTCATCGCGACATCAAGAACGGCATGACCGTGCCGCCGGAGATTCGCATCAAAAATCTGATCGATATTGCCACCAAGCCGGCCTGGGCGCTGAGCGTCGCCCGCGGCAAGCGCAAAACGTTTGGCAATATCGCCGGTCACTATCCCGGAATGAACAACGTCACCGTGCTGTCGAAGTGGATTTCCGAGCAGTTCGATCCGACCTTGAGCTGGAGGGACGTCGAGTGGATCAAAAGCCTATGGCCCGGCAAGCTGGTCCTCAAAGGCATTCTCGATGTCGAGGATGCGCGCATCGCCGCCAAGACCGGCGCGGCGGCGCTGGTCGTATCGAATCACGGCGGCCGCCAGCTCGACGGCGCCCCGTCCTCGATTTCGATGTTGCCGCCGATCGCCGACGCGCTCGGCTCCGACATCGAGGTCATGTTCGACGGCGGCATCCGGTCGGGGCAGGACATTATGCGCGCGGTCGCGCTTGGTGCACGGTCGTGCCTCTGCGGTCGCGCCTACATTTATGGTCTCGGCGCCGGCGGGCAGGCGGGCGTCGCGCGCGCAATCGAGATTATGCGCAATGAGCTGGATATCTCGATGGCGTTGACGGGGGTGGCCAGCATCGGCGAGATCAATCGCCACGCGATCGCTGCTATGTAATCTCATCCTTATACCCATAGGTCTGGGCGTTGCCGGTGGCGCCGTAATATTTGTAGGGTAGGAATTTCCCAGACATCGTCAGCCGCACCCGGTCGCCTTTGGGATCGGCTTGGCGCTCCATGCCAAGATCGAAGTCGATCGCCGACATGATGCCGTCGCCAAATTCCTCCTCGATCAGCACTTTGAGCGCCGGCCCGTTGACCATCACCAGTTCGTAAAACCGGTAGATCAGCGGATCGGTCGGCGGCATCGGCGAGCCGCGGTTCGGCACCTCATTGAGCAGCGCCTGTTCGCTCTTGCTCAGGTCGAACAGTTCGGCAGCCTTCGCCGCCTGCGGCTTGGTCAGCTTCATCTGGCCGAGGATGGCGCCGGTGACCAGCACCGGCGACATGCCGCCGATCTCGCCGCAGATGTATTTCCAGCTCCAGTCCTTTTCGCGCTTGATGCCGAGCAATTTCTCGGTGAGTTCGGCTCGGGTCATTGGACGACCTCCTGTGTTTGGTCCGGCTTGCCCGCAATACGAGCAAGTGCTGTGCCACAAGGAAGGCGACCGGCCGTCATTCGGGGGTCTTCGCGACCCGTCGGCTGCCGGCGGCAGGTGTCGCCGAAAGCGCGCATTTATGCGACCTTTAGCAACGACCCGGTTGCGCTGCTGCCCCGAATTGCGCGATGGAGGGTTGCCATGACGAAGGTCGACGCACTGTTCTCAGGGTCAATTCCCGCTGTCTACGACAGCTATCTCGGCCCGCTCATTTTCGAGCCCTACGCTCAAGACCTCGCTCATCGATTGTCCACGCTCAATCCAGGACGCGTCTTGGAGACGGCTTCCGGCACCGGGATCGTCACGCGCGCGCTGATGCGCTCCCTGTCCACCGGCGCCAGCGTGGTCGCCACGGATCTGAACCAGCCCATGCTCGACCACGCTGCCGAACAGATGTCGTCAAACCGTTTGAGCTGGCAGAAAGTCGACGCGCAGGCGCTGCCGTTTCCCGACGAAGCGTTCGATGCCGCGGTCTGTCAGTTCGGGGTGATGTTTTTCCCCGACAAGCAGAAAGCCTATCGGGAAGTGCGGCGCGTCTTGAAGCCGGGTGGCCGCTTCATCTTCAATGTCTGGGACAAGATCAAACATAATGAGTTCGCTGACCTGGTGAGCACAGCCGTCGCCGAGCTATTCCCGGACGATCCCCCGCTTTTCCTGGCAAGAACTCCGCACGGCTATCACGACAAAGAAAGGATCGCCGCTGAACTGCACAGCGCCGGTTTCGCCAATATCGCAGTGGAGACCCTGACGCGGCGCAGCGTGGCCCCGTCGTGCCGGAATCCGGCCATCGGTTTCTGTCAGGGAACCCCACTGCGCAGTGAGATCGAAGTCCGGGACGCCAGTCGTCTGGCCGAGGTGACCGAAGTTGCCGCCGCCAGGATAAGCGCCCGGTTCGGAAATGGGCCGGTGGACGGGATGATCCAAGCGCACGTTATCACGGCGAGTTCGTGAAACTTCGCCGAGATTTCCCGGAACAGGCTCCGCAAACCGGGAAATTCCGATGCAGCGCTAAGGCACGACACCGTCGCGGCCGACATTGACTTGCGCCGTTTGCAGGACGCCGTCGGGCATCTTGTCGGCGCGGGTGATGGAAATATGCGCGCCAGGCTTGAGATCGCTTTTTTCGGCCAATGAAGGCGCCCGGTTTCAGGTCGGTAAGCGTCGCCGGCACGACCCCGAACACCTGGGCATTGTCGGCGAGTTTTACGGTCACGTCCGGACCCTCGCTCTGTTTGATGACGAGAGTTGAAGCGCCGGCGCTTGCTATGGTGCCGCGCACGCGCTGCGGCTGTTGCGCATGCGTCGGCGTTGCCGCGAACGCTATAAGCGAGGCGAAGACAATCCGGATTCCGACAGTTCTCATTTTACGCCCCACAGGGATTGCGGTCATCACCGCCACACGCCGTAGTCGCCAAATGAGACATTTGGCGCTTCCAGCGTTCCGTCATCGTGTTTTTTTGCGGCGAAGATGAAGATCTTTTGCCCGGGCTTGAGAGCGGCCATTGTCGCCTTCTTTAAGGTAACGATCTCGGCGCTCGGCGGCACCATGACCGTCTTGTCGCCGTCCTTGTATTTCACGGTGAGCGTCTGACCGGCGGTGCCGGCGACCTCGTTGGCCACGGTGGCGTTTGTCATCGTGCTATTGGGCAAGTCCCAGTTCGAAAAACCCTCGGCAGGGTGTACGCCCTGTGGGAAGATCAGGATCGCCCGAGCCTGTTGGCTTCCGTCCGGCTGCGGCGTGGCGGTTATGGCGAGGTACGAGCCTTCCTTGATATCGGAGAGCGGCGCCTTGACGACTTCGTTCACCGGAGCGTTGTCGGCGAGCTTGATCTTCATCTCAGTGCCGTCGCTTGATTTCGCCGTCAGCATCGCGCCGTCGACGCTTTCGATGGTGGCGCGCACGCGCACGACCTGGGGCGCTTGAGCGATCGCCATTGACGCGCCGAACACCAGCGCAAAGGTGGTCACGACCGCGATCTTGAATGGGGTCATCGTTACTCCTCCCAATATGTAGCTCGGATTGTGGGCACAGCGTTATAACCCCTTCGGTGCGACCTTATTCCGATAGCTTGGCGGCCGGAAGGTCGAGATCGGCCTCAAGCAGCGCCCGCAGTTCCGCGGTCACTTCGGGCTTTTTACCGAACCACAGCAAAAAGCCGCGCACCGCCTGATGCATCAGCATGCCGAGCCCGTCGGCGGTGCGCAGCCCGCGAGCCCTTGCCGACCGGTTCAGTGCCGTGACCAGCGGTACGTAGACCAGTTCGGCGACGACGGCATGACCGGGCAGGCGCCCCACGTCGAGAACGAGGTCGGGCTGTCCGGCCATGCCGAGCGTTGTCGTGTTCACAGCGAGCGCCGCGTCGTCGAGCACGGTATCGCGTTCTTCCCATGGGACCGGATGGACGCGTGCGCCAAAGCGTTCGCAAAGCGCCGCGGCGCGCTGCTGCGTGCGGTTGGCGACAACGACTTGCTCGACGCCGCGCTCGAGCAGCGCATAGACGACCGCGTGCGCCGCGCCGCCGGCGCCAAGCACCGCCGCCTTGCGTAATTTGCCGTCCCAGCCGGGTGCGCTGCTGTCGAGATTGTCCAAAAATCCCTCAACGTCGGTATTGGTCGAGCGCCACACGCCATCGAGCCACAGCGTGTTGGCGGCGCCGACGGCGCGCGCGCGATCGTCCGGCCGCGAGAAGGCCAGCGCCGCTTCCTTGTGCGGCACCGTGACATTGGCGCCGACATAACCGCGCTCCGCGAGCGATTCGGCGAACGCGCGGAATTCCTCCGGGCGGACAGCCTCGCGCCGATAATCGCCGGGAATGCGGTACTTTTTCAGCCAGTAATTATGAATGAGCGGCGAGCGCGAATGTTCGACCGGCCAGCCGATGATGCAGGCCGCTCGCCGGTGCGTGGTCACGCCTCGTCCGCCACAGTGTTGCGTAGCACGCCGATCTCGGCACACTCGACCTCGATGGTGTCGCCGGGTTTCAGCCAAACCGGCGGCTCGACCTTCGGCACCGTCTTGACCGGCGTGCCGGTGCAGATGACGTCGCCGGCCTTGAGCGTCATGAAGCTCGTCGTGTAGGCGATGATGTCGGCGAACGAGAAGATCATGCTCGCCGTGGTGTCGTCCTGCGTCACCTCGCCGTTCTTGCGCACGACGAGGTGCAGCGGCTTGCCAAGGTCGAACTCGGTCTGGATCCACGGCCCGATGCTGCCGCTGGCGTCGAAATTCTTGCCTTGGGTGACATTGAATTGGCCGTGCCGCGTCCAGTCCCGGATGGTGCCTTCGTTGGCAAGCGTAATGCCGGCGATCACGTCGAGCGCGCGGTTCTTGGCGACGTGCTTGCAGTCGCGGCCGATCACGATCGCGATCTCGCCTTCGTAGTCGAGCTGCTCGGATATTTTCGGGCGAATGAGATTTTGTCCCGATCCGACCAGGGAATTCGGCGCGCGATAGAACATGCTCGGATATTTCGGAGTATTGGTGACATTATAATCCTGGCCGCGATTGGCGTAGTTGATGCCAATGCAGAGGATTTTTTCCGGCGCCGGCAGCGGCGCCAACAACTCGACTTCGGTGAGCGGCACGTCCGGCCGTACCCCGGCGGTCGCCGCCTTGGCCTGATCGAGGGCTTGGCCGCGAAATACCTCGCTGAGGTTTTGGAAGCGGTGCAGCCGGGGACGCAGATCGACGATGCCGTCACCGACGACCGCGCCGAAACTCGGGCGCCCACGCAGGGCATAACTCGCAAAGCGCATAGTCGCGTCTCCCTTCCGCCGGTGCGGCAATGTGTTAGAAGGTCGGAACCCGGAGCGTCAACGGTCAACTATGCCGCTTCATCCGCCCGTCTTCGAGCCGCCCTTCAATATTGTGCGCGCGAGCCACGCGGAACTTGGCGTGCGCGATCTCGGCCGGGCGCGCGCCTTCTACGCCGATTGCCTCGGCCTCCTGGTCAGCGACGAGAGCGACGACGCGCTTTACCTGCGCGGCGTCGAGGAGCGCAACCATCATTCGCTGGTGCTGCGGCGCGCCCGCGAGACGGCGGTGCGGGCTCTCGGCTTCAAGGTCGGCAGCGACGACGACCTCGACCGCGCCGCGTCCTGGTTTGCGCGCCGCAACCTGCCGAACGCCTTCGTCGAGGTACCCTATCAGGGCCGCACGCTGCGCGCTGCCGACACGTTCGGCACGCCGATCGAGCTTTACGCGCGCATGGAGCAGCGGCCATCGATGCTGCAAAAATACGCCGCCTACAAGGGCGCGCGCATCCAGCGCATCGATCACCTCAATTGTTTCACGCCGGACGTGCAGGCGAGCTACGATTTCTACAACGCGCTCGGCTTCCGCCTGACCGAATATTCCGAAACCGACGGCGACGACCCGCAGCTCTGGGCGGTATGGCTGCATCGCAAGGGCAATGTGCACGATCTCGCCTTTACCAACGGCATCGGTCCGCGGCTGCACCATGTCGGGCTATGGACGCCGGGCGTCGCCGACATCGTTCATATCTGCGACGTGATGGCGACCTCGGGCTATCTTTCCAATATGGAGCGCGGTCCCGGCCGCCACGGCATTTCCAATGCGTTCTTTCTTTATATCCGCGATCCGGACGGACACCGCATCGAGCTGTTCACCTGCGATTATCTCACCGTCGATCCCGATCACGCTCCGATCCGCTGGTCGCTCACCGATCCGCAGCGCCAGACCCTGTGGGGCCAGCCGGCGCCAAAATCCTGGTTCGAGGAGGGCTCGGTGTTTTCCGGCGTCGCGCCGCGCGCGCCGGTGCTGGCGGCGCAGCCGATCGTCGCGCCATAGAATTCTCCCTCTCCCCCGCTGCGGGAGAGGGGATCGCCAAGCCGGTAATCCGAAATGAAAGCCCTGTTTCTCGACTGCAACGATCAGCTGGCGCCGGTCTGGCAGCGCGTTCTCCGCCCCGGCGATCCGCCGATCGACGTCAATTGCAAGCCATTCGAGCAAAGCGAGCTGCCGCGCCTGCTCGACGGCTACGACATCTGTATCGACGATCATTCCTACATGCCGACGCCGCTGGTCGAGCAATGCGCCGCGCTCAAGCACATCGTGTTTCTCGGCACTGGGCCGGCGAGCTACATGAACCTCGCCGACATGGCGGCGCGCGGCATCAAGGTTCACATCATCCGGAATTATGGCGACACCGCAGTCGCTGAGCACGCCGTTGCGCTGCTTCTCGCCGCCTGCCGCGACATTGCCCGCATGGATCGCGAGGTGCGCGCCGGCATTTGGACACCGCACGAAGGTGTGCAGCTTCTTGGCGAGTCGCTGGGCGTGATCGGGCTCGGCGGTATCGGCCGCGAAGTGCTGCGCCTCGGCCGCGGCCTCGGCATGGATGTCATCGCCTGGAACCGCACGCCGCAACCTGATGCTCCGCTCGTTCCGCTCGACGAGCTATTGGAGCGATCGGACGCGATCTCGATGAACCTTACGCTCAACGACGAGACGCGCGGCTTTCTCGGCGCGGCGCAATTCGCCCGCATGAAGCCGGGCGTGATTTTCGTCAACACCGCGCGCGCCGGCTTGGTCGATGAGGCAGCCTTCGTCGCGGCGTTGCGCTCGGGCCGCATCCGCCACGCCGGCCTCGATGTTTTTCACGCCGAGCCGCTCAATCCCGATAACCCGCTCGCGCAGATGGATAATGTCACGCTCACCGCGCATGCCGCGTTCCGCACGCTGGAAGCCTCGATGACGCTGCTGCGCCGCGCCATCGACATTGTGCGCGACATCGCCGGCAAATAGGATCGGGCTATGGGCATACGCCAGCTCGACATTAGCCTGCGCGTCAACGGCGAGGACGTGCACGAGCGCGTCGAGGCGCGCAAAACGCTGGTCGATTTCCTGCGCGACGATCTGGGACTGACCGGCAGCCATGTCGGCTGCGAGCACGGCGTCTGCGGCGCCTGTACGGTAAAGGTCGACGGGGAGGTGGTTCGCGGCTGCCTCGTCCTTGCCGTGCAATGCGATGGTTCCGAGGTCGAAACCATCGAGGGCATCTCCGATTCCGGGGTTATTGCCGATCTGCAGGAGGCGTTCCGCACGCGCAACGCGCTGCAATGCGGCTTCTGCACGCCCGGTATGCTGATCGGCGCGCAGGCGCTTCTCGCCAATGGCGGAGTGCCGAACCGTGCTATTATCCGCGAGCATTTATCCGGCAATTACTGCCGCTGTACCGGCTACCAGGCCATCGTCGACGCCATCGAATCGGTCGCCCAGATGCGGGCGCGAAAGGCAGACACACCATGAACGAACACGCCAATCCGAAAACCCTTTCGGCGCGCGCCGACGAACTCGAAGAACGGATGATGCATGAGCTTGGCGAACGCATCGCCACCAAGTCGGTGCTGTTCAACATGGCCGACGGCAAGGTGGAGATGGCGAGCGGCCCGGCGCTTAAGGCCGCCAATCCCGACAAGTATTTTCTGATGGGCGCCGATCCGCGGCTGCCGAAAATGCCGGAGAAGCCGACGCTGATCGACTTCTTCAACAACCGGTTCGCCTCGCTTAATCATCTTCTGCAAAGCGCCACGCACGCGCTCAAGGGCGGCCACAGCGAGAAGGTCGTGCTCGCCTGTCTCCTGCACGACATCGGGGTCGCGAGCTTCATCCGCTGCGACCACGGCTATTGGGGCGCGCAGATGATCGAGCCCTATGTCGACGAGGAAGTGAGCTGGGCGGTGCGCATGCACCAGGCGCTGCGCTTTTTTCCCGATCCGTCGGTCGGCTACGAATATCCGGAAATGTACGTCAAGTATTTCGGCGCCGATTATAAGCCCGAGCCTTACATCGTCGCCGAATACGAGCGCGCCAAGAACCACAAATTCTACATGACCTCGCGCATGATCACGGTGAACGACATCTACTCGTTCGATCCCAACGCCAAGGTCGATCTCAACGACTTCGTCGACATCATCGGCCGCAACTTCAAGCAGCCGAAGGAAGGCCTCGGCTTCGACAATTCGCCGTCGTCGCATATGTGGCGCACGCTGATGTGGCCGACCCGGTTTCTTTAGACGTCATTCCGGGGCGCGGGCTTTGGCCCGCGAGCCCGGAATCCATAACCACAGGTCAGCGAATATAGATTCCGGGCTCCTCGCTTCGCTCGGCCCCGGAATGACGGAGTAGGGGCCCCATGAAAATCTCTCCCGACCAGCCGTCCGGACTGACCGCGCTCGACCGGCCGAACTCCTATATCGGCCGTTCGGTGCCGCGGCCGAATCTTCAGCGGCTGACGCAGGGGCGCGGCCAATATGTCAGCGACGTCGCGCTGCCGCGCATGGCGCACGTCGCCTTCGTGCGCTCACCGCACGCGCATGCCCGGATCAAAAATATCGAGAGTGGCGACGCGAAAAAATCGCCCGGCGTGGTCGCGGTCGTGACCGGTGCCGAGCTTACCAAGGTGATCAGCCCTTGGGTCGGCGTGCTGACGCATCTGAAGGGCATCAAATCGGCGCCGCAGCACGCCATCGCGGTCGAGCGCGCCTGCTGGCAGGGCGAAGCGGTTTGCGCGGTCGTTGCCAAGACGCGCGCGCAAGCCGAGGACGCCTGCGCGCTGGTCGGTGTCGATTATGAAGTGCTGTCGGCGGTGACCGATGCGGAAACGGCGCTCGACGCCAAGACGCCGGTGATCCATCCCGAGCTTGGAGACAATCTCACCTTCGAGCGGGTGCTCAATGCCGGCGAGCCCGACCAGGGCTTTGCCGCGGCGGATGCGGTGGTCGAGACGACGTTCCTGTTCGGTCGACATACCGGCGTCACCAACGAGCCGCGCGCCATCGTCGCCGACTGGAATCCGGGCGAGCAGCGCCTGACCGTCTATCAGGGCACGCAGGCGCCCCACATGATGCAGAACCTGTTCGCCAAGCACCTTGGTCTCGAAGAGAACCAGGTGCGCGTCATCACCAAGGACGTCGGCGGCTCGTTCGGCATCAAAGTCCACACCTATGCCGACGAGATGGCGACGGCGGCGCTGGCGAAGCTGCTCAAGCGGCCGGTCAAGTTCGTTGCCGACCGGTTCGAGAGCTTCGTCACCGACATCCACGCCCGCGATCATCGCGTCAAGGCGCGGATCGGCGTGAAGAAGGACGGCACCATCACCGCGTTCGAAATCGACGACTTGACCGGCATCGGGCCATATTCGGTCTATCCGCGCACCAGCGGCATCGAAGCCAACCAGATCGTCAATCTGGTCGGCGGGCCCTACACCTGCCCGAATTACCGCGCCCGCGCCCGCGTCGTGTTTCAGAACAAGAATGTGATGTGCCAATACCGCGCCGTCGGCCATCCGATCGCAACCGCGGTGACCGAAGGCCTGGTCGAGCTGGCCGCGGCGAGGATCGGCATGGACCCGGTCGAGCTGCGGCGGCGCAATCTTTTTCCCGACGGCAAATATCCCGCGGCGAGCGCCGCGGGCTTGAAGTTCGAGGGCCTGTCGCATCACGCCTCGCTCGACAAGATTCTCGAGATGATGGATTACGACAGACTGCGGACCGAGCAGGCGAAGCTGCGCGGCGAGGGCATCCATCGCGGCATCGGCTTTGCCTCCTTTATCGAAGTCACCAATCCTTCGGCGGCTTTCTACGGCGTCGGCGGTGCGCGCATCACCTCGCAGGACGGCGCCACGGTGCGGCTCGACTCAACCGGCGCCGTCTTCATCCATTCGGGCGTCACCGAGCAGGGGCAGGGCGCTGAAGCGGTGCTGGCGCAATGCGTCGCCACCTCGTTCGGCGTGCCGATCGAGCGCGTGCGCGTCGTCACCGGAGACACCGACAATACGCCTTATGGCGGCGGCACCTGGGCGTCGCGCGCCGCCGGCATCGGCGGCGAAGCGGCGTGGCAGGCCGGCAAGACGTTGCGCGGCAACGTGCTCGCCGCCGCCGCCTCGATCCTGCAGGCCGATCCGAAGGCGCTCGATATTCGCGGCGGCATCGTGGTCGACGCCGATACCGGCCGCGAGCGCATGGGCCTCGATGAAGTCGCCCGCGTCGTCTATTTTCGCCCCGACACTTTGCCGCCAGGCTTCCAAGCCGAATTTGCGGTGACGCGGCATTATGTGCCGCGCGCCTGGCCGTTCGCCTTCACTAACGGCGTGCAGGCGTCTTATCTCGACGTCGATGTTCGCACCGGCGAGATCAAGCTGCTGCGGCATTGGTGCGTCGAAGATTGCGGCACCGTGATCAATCCGCAGCTCGTCGACGAGCAAATCCGCGGCGGCATCGTGCAGGGCATCGGCGCCGTTTTGTTCGAGCATTGCCTGTACGATGACGACGGTCAGCTCTTGAACGGCAATCTGATGGATTACCTGGTGCCGATGGCCGGTGAAATGCCCGACATCGACATCGGCCATGTGGTGACGCCGACGGCGGACTCCGAGCTCGGCGCCAAGGGCGCCGGCGAAGCCGGAATCGCCGGCGCGCCGGCGGCCGTCATGAACGCGGTCAACGATGCGCTGCGTCCGCTCGGCGCGGCGCCGATCACGGCGATGCCGGTTACGCCGGAACTTGTGCTGCAAGCGTTGCGCGAGTGATCCGTCACCCTGAGGCGGCCGCGAAGCGGCCCTCGAAGGGCGACGGCCCCGGCCAATCATCCTTCGAGGCTCGCTTCGCTCGCACCTCAGGATGACGGTATATATTCGCCAGATGCCTCCTGCCTCGAAACCTAAAATCGTCGCGATGATCGTTGGCTCGGCGATTATAATGCAGCAGATCGACTCCACCGTGATCACCACAGCGCTGCCGCAGATGGCGATCTCGCTGCATACCGATCCGGTGCGGTTGAGCGTGGCGGTGACCGCTTATCTGCTCAGCCTCGCGGTGTTTGTTCCAGTCAGCGGCTGGGCGGCCGACCGGTTCGGCGGCCGCACCGTGTTCCGCGCCGCGATCGCTCTGTTCACGCTCGGCTCGATGCGGGCTGTCCGGGAGTGTGGTCGAGCTCACCGCGGCGCGGGTGCTGCAAGGTCTCGGCGGCGCCATGATGGTGCCGGTCGGACGCCTCGTATTGTTCCGTAGTGTTGAGAAAACCGCGCTTGTAGCCACGATGGCCTATCTGCAGGTGCCGGCGCAGCTCGGCCCGGTGCTCGGACCGCCGATCGGCGGCTTCATCACCACCTATTTTTCCTGGCGCTGGATTTTCCTGGTCAACGTTCCGCTCGGCATCCTCGGCATCGTGCTGGTGATGCTGTTCTTCGATAACCCGAAGGAAGAGGCGGCGCGCCCGTTCGATTTCGTCGGCTTCGTGCTCACCGGCGGCGCACTGTGCTCCTTGATGTACGCGATCGAGGCGGCCGGCCGCGGCCACGGCGACCTGGGAAGCGTCGCGCTATTGGTCGTGTTCGGCGTGGCGCTCGGCGCGCTGGCGCTGCGCCATCTGCGGCGCGCCAGGTATCCCGTACTCGACCTTTCGGTATTCCGCATCGTCACATTCCAGACCGGCATCAGCGGCGGCTCGCTGTTCCGCGCCGGCGCCGGCTCGCTGGTGTTTCTGTTGCCGCTGCTGCTGCAGGTCGTGTTCGGCATGACCGCCCTCGCCTCCGGCACCATCACCTTTGCCACCGCCGTCGGCTCGATGTCGATGAAGCTCACGGCCAAGCCGATCCTGCGCCGCTTCGGCTTCCGCAAGGTCATCATCGCCAACAGCGTGATCAGCGCCGCGACCATCGCCATGTGCGCGTTGTTCCGGGCGTCGACGCCGGTGGTGCTGATCTTCGTGCTGCTGTTGATCGCCGGCTTCTTCCAGTCGCTGCAATTCACCGCGACGCAGGCAATGAGCTATGCCGATATCGAGCAGCCGCAGATGAGCTCGGCGACCAGCATCTTGAGCATGTCGCAGCAATTGAGCCGCGGTTTCGGCATCGCGCTCGCCGCGGCGTTGTTGCACTGGTCGCTCGCTACGCGGGGCGCGACGACGCTCGGCACGGCCGACTTCACGGTGGCATTCGGCGGCTGCGCGCTCCTAGCGCTCGCCAATCTGCCGTTCGGCTGGGTGCTGCACCACGATGCCGCCGCCGCCGTCAGCGGCCACCGCGCCGAAATCCGCGACCGCATCGCTTAAGTTGTAATCCCTTCACTTCGAAAATATTCTCCGCTCATTCGCGCGCAAGCGGAAATCTAGAAAGCTAGAATCACCTGGGTCTCCGCTTTCGTAGGGACGTTCGATCAACTATTTTGGGCGCTCCAAGAATGGCGCCGATGTATCTGCTGATGAGCGCTTTCCATTTGCCGCCCGGGCTGAAGCTGGTCTCTAGCCGGCGAAACGGCGCGCGCGGCCTAGGAGGCATCAATGAATGAACCACTCGTGGTCCGACGCGAGACCCAGATCGCCGCCCCGCCCGCCACCGTTTTCGCCTTCCTGATTGACCCGGAAAAGATCGTCAGCTGGATGGGCGCTGAGGCGACGACCGAGACACATCCGGGCGGACTTTACCTTCTCAAAGGCGTCGCCGGCGACCGCGCCCGGGTTGCGCGCGGCGCGTTCCGAGAGGTCGTGCCGGTGCATCGTCTCGCTTACACCTTCGGTTGGGAGGGCGGCCAAGAGGTGCCGCCGGGATCGAGCTTGGTTGAGATCGATCTAATCGAGCGCGACGGCGGCACATTGGTGCGCATGACCCATAGCGGCCTTCCCAACGAGGCGCAGTGCGCCGCCCACAATAGGGGTTGGGCGCATTACCTCGACCAACTCACCATTGCAGCGGGCGGCGGCAATCCCGGCATCGATCATGGACCCGCGCAGCGCTGATTTGAGTTCGGCTCACCACTCTCAGCGGCGGATCCTCCAACGCGGAGGATCATCTCTGAAGCAAAGACTGCGCGCGTTTTGAGGGATGGGTCGTGACAAAGGTGGTGCGTCGACCCATGATCGCGCGATGGAGCTTTCTTCGACGCTTTCTTGGCTCGTCGATGCCGCCACCGATAGCGCGGGCGCCGACCGGTTCTTGGCGGAACTCGGTGCCAATCTACTCGCCGACGGTCTGCCGCTCGCCGGCGGCGCCTTGACGCTTGATATTCCGCACCCGCTCATCGCCCGGCGCACCTGGCTGTGGCGCGCCGATAGCAGAGAAGTCATCGAGGCTTTGGGGTTCGCGCCCGGGGTAGCTGCCGCAGCGCCCGGAGCAAACCCAACCAACGGTGCCGGTCGGCGCTGGCTCGCCACAATCGCCGCCGGCCCGGTGCACGAGGATGCGATTGGGCCACGGCGCGACGGGCCTATGCTCGCCTGGATCGGGCCGCGTCCGTTTACGCCAAGCGAAATCGGCGAGCTGCGTCAGGCCGCGCGCTTCGCTGCCGCGCCGCTTGCCGCTCTGGCTGCGCGCGCCAGATTGACGGCGACGGTCGAAGCCTATCTCGGTCGGCGGAGTGCGGCGCGGGTACTGGCGGCTCCTTTGCGACGCGATATCGGCGAGACCATCCAAGCAGCGCTGCTCTACGCCGACCTGCGCGGCTTCACCGCGCTGTCAGATAGCAATCCTCCTGCCGTGGTCATTGCGGCACTCGATGCCTGGTTCGATCGCATCGCCGGCGCGGTTCATGCCTTCGGTGGCGAAGTGCTGAAATTTGTCGGTGACGGCATATTGACGATCTTTCCGGTCGTCGGCGGAACGTCACGCGGCGCCTGCGAGGCCGCTCTGCGCGCGGTGTCCGCCGCGCGCGTCGGAATGGCACATCTCGATGAGCAACGGCTTCGGCAAGGGTTGCCGGCTCTGCCGTTCGGCGCCGCTTTGCATCTTGGCGAGATTCTCTGGGGCAATATCGGCGCGGCGGATCGTTTGGATTTCACCGCCATCGGCCCCGCTGTCAATTTGGTCAGCCGGCTGGAGGGGCTGTGCAAACCGCTGCGCAAGACGGTTCTCGTGTCCGGTGCGCTTGCCGCCGAGACGGAGACGCCGCTCATCGCGCTTGGAACGCACGAACTGCGCGGCATCGCTTCTCCCTGTGCTGTCTTTACATTGCCGGACAATTGAGCCGGCTTTTGCGGCTTGGCTGCCCGCTTGTGTTAAGCCGTAGCGATGCCGAAATCCGCGATTGCATCACTTAAGTTGCATCCCTTGCCGCTCTTGTCGGCGACCCGCCGCCTTCTACAATGAACGGCGGAGGCAACGCGGCAATGAGCAATTGGAAATCCGAGCAGGTCCTCATCGTCGGCGGCGGCATTGGCGGACTCGCCGCGGCTTTGGCGCTGGCGCGCCAGGGTATTCCTTCCCAGGTCATCGAGCAGGCCGCCGAGTTCAAGGAAATCGGCGCCGGCATTCAGCTCGGCCCGAACGTGTTCTGGATGTTCGAGCGCCTCGGGCTGATCGAGTCAATCGGCGCGCTCGCGGTGTTTCCCAACAATCTGATCATGATGGATTCGATGACCGGCGAGGAGGTCACGCGCATTCCGCTTGGCGACGCCTTCCGCAGGAAATTCCATCACCCTTACGCCCTCATTCATCGTGCCGATCTGCACAAAGTCCTGCTCGAAGCCTGCCGGCAATCCAATCGCATCCGGCTCGATGCTTCACAAAAAGTCGTCAAGGTCGATGAGGCGGCGGACGGCGTCGCGGTGACGACCGAAAGCGGCAAGGTCTACCGCGGCGCGGCTTTGATCGGCGCCGACGGGTTATGGTCGACCATCCGCGAAATCGTTGTCGGGGACGGCAAGCCGAAGCCCGCGGGACATATCACCTACCGCGCAGTGCTGCCGACGTCCGACATGCCAGAAAAATTCCGTTGGCGCGACATGGTGCTGTGGGCCGGCGAGAAGGTGCATCTGGTGCATTATCCGCTGCGCACCGGCGAATTGTTCAACCTCGTCGCGGTGTTTCATTCCAACCGCTACGAGGAGGGCTGGGACAGTTTCGGCGATCCGTCCGAATTGCACCAGCGCTTCGCCAAGACCTGCGAGCCGGTGCGCACGCTTTTAAACAAGATCGAGAGCTGGCGCATGTGGGTGTTGTGCGACCGGCCGCCGATCAAGGACTGGAGCAAGGACCGCATCACGCTCCTTGGCGACGCCGCGCATCCGATGCTGCAATATCTGGCGCAGGGCGCCGGCATGTCGATCGAGGACGCGGTATGCCTCGCCGACAAGGTGGTGGCGGCGGACGGCGATTACGCGCGCGCGTTCCAGGCCTATCAGCAGGCGCGTTACCTGCGCGCCGGCCGCGTCCAGATCATGGCGCGCGTCTACGGCGAGTTCTATCACGCCGCCGGCGTCGCCAAGGAATTGCGCAACATCATGCTGTCGTCGCGCACGCCTGACGATGCCATGGCCGGCATGGAGTGGCTCTACGGCGAGCAGAAGGAATTGACGCGAGCGGCGTGATCCGCACCCGCGATAGCGGGGGAGGGGACCGCCCGGAGCTCGCGAAACGAGCGTAGGGTGGTGGAGGGGGCGTCTGCGTTTCAGTTTTGTTGTCGTCGCAAGAGAAACGTCGGGACCGGCGCCCCTTCCGCGGCGCTGACGCGCGGTCCCCCTTTCCCGTTTTCACGGGGGAGCATGCAGACGGCTAATGCGCTCCCGTCGCCCCGACCGGCGATGCGAATCCCGCCCGCGGTGAAAATCGGGCAGCGGGGGCGGGCCCCACACATTGGTCTTGCCGGCGATCCAGGTCTTCGGCCGCTGCGGCGTGTCCGCATGCCACGGCCGGGGCTCGAAATAGCCGAGCTCTTCGTCGAGCATCTGGTCGAGCTCGCAGAAGAATTCGATGACCTGATCGTCTGGATTGCGGTGGTAGGTGGCGACGTTGTGGCCAGGTCCGTGGCGCAACGGTCCCCAGATGATCGGGATCTTCCTCTGCCCGAACAGGTCGCATGAGTTCTGCAGATGGATGAAATCCTTCAGCTCGAAGGCCATGTGATGCATCTTGTTGGCCGTGCCGCGGATGAAATTCACCGTGTGGTGGTCGGCGTTGCAGCGCATGAAGACGAAGAAATCGTCGATCCAGTCCGACACCCGGAAGCCCAGAACCCTCTGATAAAACTCCGCCGTCTTCTGCGGATCGTCGACCACCCAGGCGACATGGCCGAGTTTCAGCGGCCCGACGCCGTGGTGCTGCAGGTGCTTGCCGAGATAGTTCCATTCCTTGAACAGTGCGATGGTCGTGCCCTTGTTGTCCTTGAACGCGAGCACCGGGCCGATGCCGGGAACGGAATCGTTGCGTAGCTCGCTCTTGACGCCGTCCTTTTCCAGCTCGCGGGCGAGCGCGCCGAAATCGGACTCCGGCGCCACCTCGAAGGACAGTGTGGTGCAGCGTTCGACGTCGCCTTTGTTGATCTGGATGGCGAGCTGGCCGATTTTGGTGGTGAGGAAGGCGCGGTCGTTGTCGCGCTCGGCGACAACGAGCCCCATCACTTCGGTGTAATAGTCGACGAGGCGCGGCAGGTCCGGCGTTTCGAATGTGGCGTGTCCGATGCGTCGTGGCTTGATCATGTTGTACTCCTGGCGCGCATTTTCTTCATTCTACACGGGAATCAATCACCACGCTTAAGTGAACTCAAGGGCAGGCAGGCTGCGGCTTGCGCCCTTGCCAATCGGCCGGGATCGCGGTTTGGTCCCGGGCAAACAGTTGGAAAAAGGGAGTAAACGCAAATGGCTTCGGCAAAACCCGCCGGTTACAAGCTCGCGACCTATCGATCGAGCGAGGGACCGCGCGCTGGGCTCGTCATTGGCGACGAGGTGTTCGACGCGGCCAGGCTCACCGGCAAGCCGGCTTATGCCACAGTCACGGGCATTCTCGCCGATTGGAAGCGGGCCGAAGGCGCGCTGAAAAAGGCCGCCGCCGGCGCCGCCAAAAGCCGGGTTAAGCGCCAGCCGCTGAGGAAGACCAAATTGCTGGCGCCGGTGCAATATCCCTCCGCCATCTACTGTGCCGGCGCCAACTATGCCGATCACGCGGCGGCGATGGCCGCGCGCGAGGGCAATCCGCCGCCGGCCGATCCGCACGAGCAGGGGCTCAAGCCTTGGCATTTCCTCAAAGCGACCCGCACCGTCACCGATCCGGGCGCGAGCGTGAAGCTGTCCGGCTACGCGCAGGCGATGGATTGGGAAATCGAGCTCTGCGCCGTCATCGGCTGGCCGGCGAAGGATGTGCCGAAGGAGAAAGCGCTCGGCTATGTCGCCGGTTACATGGCATCGAACGATTTTTCCGCTCGCGACCGCGGGCGGCGGCCTGCCGTTCCGGCGTCATCGCCGTTCAAGATGGATTGGACCAAGCACAAGACCTTCGAGGGGTCCTGCCCGATCGGGCCGTGGATCGTGCCGGCCAGCGACATCCCCGACCCACAAAATCTTGGGCTCAAACTGTGGGTCAACGGCGAACTCAAGCAGAATTCCAATACCGCAAAGATGCTGTTCACGCTCGCCGAACAGATCGAGCAATTGTCGGTCAACATGACGCTGCACCCCGGCGACCTCATCCTCACCGGCACGCCGTCCGGCACCGGCGCCGAGAGCGGCACCTTCCTCAAGGCCGGCGATGTGGTGAAAATCTGGATCGAAAAGATCGGCGAGATCGAGAACCGGATGGCGTGAGTTACCTCCCCCCGCTGCGCGGGGAGATGTCGCGACCCCCGACTTGATCGGGGGGCGCGGGTGAGGGGGCTTTCCGCAATTCTGAGCCAAGCCGAAACGCCCCCTCATCCCAAAACTTCTCCCCGCACGCGGGGAGAGGGGAGTCGCGCATAGCTGGGCATAGACTTATGGCCGTCGCGCGGGGCTTTGGTCTGTGTTAAAGAGGTAACTCAGGCGGCGGCCTTTGAGTCCGGCCGCCCCGTTGCCCCATCGAGGGCGAGCGAATAGGTGCAATAGAGGGTAAAACGCGAGGGCGTATGGCCGAGAAATTCGTGGCAAAACTGGGGGAAATGAAGGACGGCGACCGCCGTATCGTCTTTGTCGGCGACAACGAGATCGGCGTGTTCCGGCACGAGGGCGAGTTCTACGCCTACAGCAATTTTTGCCTGCACCAGGGCGGTCCGGCTTGCGAAGGGCTGACCATCGCCAAAGTCGAGGAGCGGCTGCGCCCGGATAAGACCTCGATGGGCCTGTTCTTCGCCGCGAACGAGATGCATTTCGTCTGCCCCTGGCACGGCATGGAATACGACATGAAGACCGGCGAGTGCGTGTCGAACCGCAAGATGAAGCTGAAGAAATACAAGACCGTGCAAAAAGGGGATGAGCTTTATGTCGTCGCCTAAGCGCGCCGCCAAAGCTGTGGCGAGGTCCGCGGCGAAGACGCGGCCGGCCGCGCTGCGGGCGATCAAGCCGGCCACGGCGCCCGAGGGCGGCGCATCGGCCGAAGCCGAGCGGCTTGCCGCGACACTCGAGCGCTGCATCGCCGACGACAAGCTCGACACCGTTTCGGCGCAGGCGCTGCAAAAGCTCATGGCTGCCGTCTGCCGCGTCTATACCGCGCGCGCGCAGGCCGGCGAGCAATTCACGCCGGTCCCGCGCAATTCGATTTCTGCGACCGACGTCATGATCACGGCCAGCGGATTGTTGAAAGCCGCCGATCTTGCCGTGTTCGAGCTCGGCATGTGGCAAAACTGGACGGGTCGCTGAACCCGCTATTGGAAAGATTGGAAACGGAGAAACGTCATGGATCTCATCGCTGATCGCGGTCGCCGCGTAACGATCGAGGAACTCAATACCAGTCGGCTGTTGGCGCATGCGCGCAAGCAGGCGCATCAGCGCAATCTCGACGACATGGTCATCGTCGACGTCGACGCCCACCATTACGAGAACGAGAGTTACGACGAGTTCCTGCCGTTCATGGAAAACGACGTGCTGCGCCAGCTCAGCCTGTCGAGCCGCAGCAAGAACAATCGCGCCGGCATCACGGCGAGCCAGGTCGGCTACCAGGACATGGGCGGCCGTGTCACGCGCTATCCGATGCGCAGTTCGGAAAAGACCGAAGGCCTCAAGGGCGCGCAGCGCGACATTCAGCTCGGCCACCGCTGGATGGACGCGATGAGCGTCGACTATTCCTGCCTGTTCCCGACCGGCATGCTCAATATCGGGCTGCATCCGCAGAAGGAAATGGAGGTCGAACTGTGCTGGGCCTATAACCGCTGGCTCACCGAAAAAATCCTGCCTGAGTCCGACAACCGCTTCTTCTCGATGCTGTGCCTGCCGTTCAACACGCCGGAAGCGGCGCTGCGCCAGGTCGAGACATTCGGCGACCGCAAGCATGTCGGCGGCTTCATGGTCACCACCGTGCGCTCCGACTGCGCGGTCTATGACAACGCCTATATGAAGCTCTACCGCGCGCTCGAAGAACGAGGCCTCGTGCTGTCGTTCCATTCCGGCCCGAACTGGGGCGAGCCGATCTACAAGAGCTGCAACCGCTTCCTCGCCGCGCACGCGCTCGGCTTCTCCTGGTACAACGTGCTGCATTGCACGAACTGGGTGATCAACGGCATGGGCGAGCGCTTCCCCAAGCTGCCGGTGATCTGGATCGAAATCCGGTCTCGCCTGGGTACCGTTCCTGATGCAAAAGCTCGACCACGAATACATGCTGCGGCCGTCGGAGGCGCCGCTCTTGAAGAAGAAGCCGTCCGACTATATGCGCGACATGTACTATTCGTCGCAGCCGATGGAGATCCAGGATTACGGCGCGCTGGAATGCACCTTCCGCATGATGAATGCCGAGACGCAGCTTCTGTACTCGTCCGACTATCCGCACTGGGATTTCGACCTGCCGTCGACGATCTGGGACCTGCCGTTCCTGTCGGAGAAGGCCAAGCACAACATCCTCGGCGGCACCGCGGCGCGGCTGTTCAAGCTGCCGCCGCGCAACGAGAAACAGAAGGCGAATCTTGCGCGGTTCGGCAATCTCACCGCCGCGGCGGCCTAGAGCGCAATCGTTTCAGATTAAATCGATTGTCGCTCTAGCATTTTGATGGAGCATGATCTTTTCGGAAAACCGGTTTCCACTTTTCCGGATCATGCTCTAAGGCGCTCGGTTTCGCTGCACAAACGCAGATTTTGCAATCAAAATGCCCGGCCTCGCGCCGGGCATTTTTAATACCCGTCCAGCAGCGCTCGCGGATGATTCAGGACGGTCCGCCGGCCCAATTGCGGCACAAGCGCGGCATTTGAGCTATGCACTGTTTGATGGGCGTCCAATTCCCCTTTATTTACAGTTATTTACATGGTCTTGTGCAATGCACAAAGTGCTGGCTTTTCGGTCATTAAAGCTTTAAGCAAGCGGCTTCCATCTGAAACTGAGGGACGACAGAGGATGAAGCGACTCGCAGCCGTCTGTTTTCTTTTGAGCCTTTCCGCCACCGCCGCCAATGCCGTCGATCTCGCCGAGCTGGCGCCGTGCAAGCCGGCAGCCGCGCGCTTGTGCGATCGTTCCGCCGGCATGACGTGGGGCAACCTGCTGCGTTGCGGCGCGACGCTCGCCGCCCATAGCTGGCGTGTCGGCGATCAGTGCCGCGCGGTCTTGCGGAAATACGGCCAATTGTAGTCGGCAGTAGCGCAACATTTGTATCGTGTAGTTGCGTAGTACAAGGCCCCGGCGCCAAGCGAAGCGCCGGGGCTTTTTGTTGTTGCCAACTGCAATGCACAGTGCGGGATTTCGCCGCGCTCATGTGGCCTGGAGCGCAATCGTTTCAGATTGAATGGATTGTCGCTCTAGCATTTTGATGGAGCATGATCTTTTCGGAAAACCGGTTTCCACTTTTCCGGATCATGCTCTAAGCCTGTTAAGATCGAACCAAACATTCAGGAGAGGCCATGAGCGACGATACCCACGAAGTTTACGCCATCCGTTACGGCCACCATTCGCGGCGTTCGCCGGCGAATTTCATCGACGGCGATCCGCACGACGTCTTGCAGCCGCTCGACTTTTTCGTGTGGGCGATCATTGGGCCTTCCGGCGCCATCATCGTCGATACCGGATTCGACGAGGCAATGGGCCAAAAGCGGCAGCGTGAAATGATCAAGCCGGTGCGCGATGGGCTCGCCGCACTCGGCATCGCGGCGGAGACCGTCAAGGACATCATCATCAGCCATCTGCATTACGACCATTGCGGCAATTACGACCTGTTTCCGCAGGCGCGTTATCACTTGCAGGATCGCGAGATGGCTTATGCGACCGGGCGCTGCATGTGCCACCGGGCGTTGCGGCTGCCGTTCGAGGTCGAGGACGTGGTGGCAATGGTGCGCAAGGTCTTCACCGGGCGTTGCACTTTCCACGACGGCGAGGATCAAATTGTTCCCGGCGTGACCGTGCACCACATCGGCGGTCACTCGAAGGGCCTGCAGAGCGTGCGGGTGAAGACGCGCCTCGGTCATGTGGTGCTCGCCGCCGACGCCTCGCACCTCTACGCCCATATCGACGGCGGCCGCGTATTTCCGCTCGTCTATAACGTCGGCGAGGTGGTCGAAGGCTACGAGACACTGAAAAGGCTCGCGTCCGCGCCACGCCATGTCGTGCCGGGGCACGATCCCCTGGTGCTGGCGCGTTATCCCGCGGCCAAACCGGGCCTGGAAGGTTGGATTGTCAGGCTCGATGCCGAGCCCAAGCAGTGACTCTTTGGAAATGATGCACTGCAACCGCGTTCGCAATGCAGCAAGACCGGGTGCCGCCCGCTTTCGGGTTAATCAAACTGACAACTATTGTTCCTAAATTCGTCGCGGCACGAGCGACTGGGGGAATTCGCCCGAGCCGTTGATTTTACCGGGGAAAATTCCATGCACGCATTATTGTTGCCGCTGCAAGCGCGGTTCATTGTTTTCACGCTCGTCGTTCTGATCGCGGTTGCGCTTGGTCTCGAATTCTTCTTCGGGTTCAGATCGCTCCTGATCGATATTCCGCTGGTCGTCTTCATTTCCTTGGCGGTCATCGGCGTCGTCGACGTGTTACAGAAGCGGCACGCGGTGCTGCGCAATTATCCGCTGACGGCGCATATCCGCTTCATCCTCGAGGAAATCCGCCCCGAGATCCGGCAATATTTTCTGGAAAGCGAAAAAGACGGCACGCCGTTCTCGCGCGACAAGCGCGCCCTGGTCTATCAGCGCGCCAAGCGGGCCTTGGACAAGCGGCCGTTCGGCACCCAGAACGACGTCTATGCCAGCGGTTTCGAATGGCTCGATCACTCGATCGCGCCGAAGCTGGTGGTCAAGGAGCCGTTTCGTATTGCCATCGGCGGCCCGGATTGCGCCAAACCTTATTCGGCGTCGATCTTCAATATTTCGGCGATGAGTTTTGGCGCGCTCAGCCAGAACGCTATTCTTGCGCTCAACGGCGGTGCCAAGAAAGGCAATTTCGCCCACGATACGGGTGAGGGCGGCTACAGCCCGTACCATCGCGAAAACGGCGGCGACATCATTTGGGAAATCGGTTCCGGCTATTTCAGCTGCCGCAATGCGGACGGCACGTTTTGCGCCGAGAAATTCGAAGCCAACGCCAAGAACGACCAGGTCCAGATGGTCGAGCTGAAGCTCAGCCAGGGCGCCAAACCGGGTCACGGCGGCGTACTGCCCGGCGTAAAGGTCAGTCCCGAGATCGCCGCCGCGCGCGGCGTGCCGGTCGGCGCCGACTGCATCTCGCCGTCGCGGCATTCGGCATTTTCGACGCCGATCGAGATGATGCAATTCATCGCCACGATGCGGCGTCTGTCCGGCGGCAAGCCCGTGGGCTTCAAGCTCTGTATCGGGCACCCTTGGGAGTTCCTCGCCATCTGCAAGGCGATGCTGGAGACCGAGATCTATCCAGACTTCATCGTCGTCGACGGCAAGGAAGGCGGCACAGGCGCCGCCCCGCTCGAATTCGCCGATCATCTCGGCATGCCGCTGCGCGAAGGCCTCAACTTCGTGCATAACGCGCTCATTGGCATCAATGCCCGCGACCGCATCAAAATCGGCGCCAGCGGCAAAATCATCAGCGCCTTCGACATCGCGCGCGTGCTCGCGCTCGGCGCCGACTGGTGCAATTCGGCGCGCGGCTTCATGTTCGCGCTCGGCTGCATTCAGTCGCAGTCCTGCCACACCGACCGCTGCCCGACCGGCGTCTCGACGCAGGACAAGTCGCGCCAGCGCGCGCTGGTCGTGACCGACAAGGCCGAGCGCGTATATAATTTCCACCGCGCCACGGTCGAATCGCTCGCCGAGCTGGTCGCCGCCGCCGGACTCGATCATCCGCATCAGTTTGCCCCGGCGCATTTCTCGCGCCGCGTGTCGCAGAACGAAGTGAAAAGCTTCGCCGAGCTTTATCCGCCATTGCAACCTGGCGAACTGATCGCCGGCACCGGCGACAGGCGCTATGAAATGCCCTGGGCCATGGCGAGCGCCAAGGAATTCCGGGCGCTGCCGCGCGCGGCATAGAGCATGATCCGGAAAAGTGGAAACCGGTTTTCCGAAAAGATCATGCTCCCCCCAAATGTTAGAGCGTCAATCGATTCGATCTGAAACGATTGCGCTCTGGTGCGCGTACTCATAACTTCCGTCGGCTGGTGCTGCCAGCGAATGTCCGCTTTGCCGATTCATGGCTCGGTGACGATTGTCCGATTGCGCGCAGGGGGCGAAATATCGGACACTATCGTCAAGGAAGCCGGCGGAACCGGACTTCCGCACCTGGGAGGAATGTCATGATTCGACGCGTATCGGCCAGCCTGAAGTGGCTCGCCGTTGATCGGCCGTCCGGACAACAACGCAGCAGCCGCGAAACTGGCGCCGGTACCGGCCCCGCCGCCCGCGGCCGCGACCGATAAGATCCCGCTCGATAAGCTCAAGGCGCCGAAGGGTTTCAACATCGAGCTCTATGCCAGCGGCATGGCCAATGCCCGATTGCTGGCGCTCAGCGACAAAGGCACCGTCTTCGTCGGTTCGCGCCTGCAGGCCAAGGTTTATGCCATCACCAACAAAGACGGGAAACGCCAGGTCCATGTCCTCGTTTCGGGCCTGTATCGACCGAACGGCGTAGCGTTCAAGAACGGCACGCTTTACATCACCGAACTGTCGCAGATTTCCAAGATCGACAACGTCGACGACAAGATCGAACTCTTCGCCTAAACCAGTCGTGATCTACAGCGATCTACCTAAGGACGAGGCGCACGGCTGGAAATTCTTGGCTATCGGCCCGGACAACAAGCTGTACTTCGAGGTCGGCCAGCCCGGCAACAACGTCCTGCATGACAAAAATCATGGCCAGCTTCGCCGCATCAATCTCGACGGCAGCGGTGCCGAAGTCATCGCGTTTGGCATCCGCAACACGGTCGGCTTCGACTGGAATCCGAAAACCAAGGAACTCTACTTCACGGACAACGGTCGCGATTGGATGTCGGAAGATCTGCCCAACGACAAACTCAATCGCATCACCAAGATTGGCCAGGACTTCGGCGAGCCGTATTGCCATCAGGGTAGTATCGCCGATCCCGATTTCGGCTGGGGTCATGACTGTGTGCATTATAGCCTTGTCGATTGAGCTTATCGGTGAGCGTGTCCATCCCGCGTGAAAAGATATCGCACGGTCGGGGTTGCGGGATCGAGTGCCCGCGGCGGCTTGCGCCGCGGAGATTTGCGTCGATCCAACGATGGAACCATTCCGACGCGCCTGACGTTCTCCAGGCGCTTTGCCGACAATCGGCAGAGTTGGCGATTATCCGGAGCACAGCATGGCCAAGAGGAAACGCAAATATTCTCCCAGCGCAGGGACCGACGTCGAGAACGAGATGCGCCGCTACAAACGCGGCACCGCCAAGAGTGGTAAGGGGGGCAGGGGCGGGAAGGTGAAGAGCCGCAAGCAGGCGATCGCGATCGGCCTCTCCAAGGCGCGCAAGAAGGGCAAGAAGGTTCCGAAGAAGGCGGCGTAAGCGCGCCAGTAGCATCTAGCCGCGATTTCCGCGACCGCCGAATTTTATGGTTTTTGGAACGCGCGTCAGGGGAAGCTTGCGGAGCGGACCGGCGTCATTGTCGCGCCACTTCTCACGTCAATGCGGGCGGGATAGGCTTCGCGGGGCCAGCGGTTCTGCCGGAGCTCCGCGATATGAATATCCTTCGCCGACATTTTTTGCATTTGGGCGCGGCTGCCGCCGTGTTTGGCGTGGCGCGCACGGCGTCGGCGCTCGATTATCCGACGCGTCCGGTGCGCATCATCGACGGCTTTGGCGGCGGCAGCACGCCTGATCTGGTGTCGCGGTTGATCGGTCAGTGGCTTTCGGACAAGGTTCATCAGCCGTTCATCGTCGAGAACCGGGTCGGTGCCGGCGGCAATATCGCGGCCGAGGCCGTCGCCAAGTCTGCTCCGGACGGCTACACGCTTCTCACCTGCGTGACCGCGGATGCGATCAACGCCACGCTCTACAGCAAATTGGATTTCGATTTCATTCGCGATTTCACTCAGGTTGCCGGAGTGATCCGGCTGCCGATGGTTATCCTGGTCAATCCATCGTTCCCGGCCAAGACACTTCCCGAGTTCATCGCTTACGCCAAGGCCAATCCCGGCAAGATCAATTTTGCGTCGCCCGGCATCGGCACGCCGATGCATGTCGCGATCGAGCTCCTCAAGATGCAGGCCGGGATCGACGTCGTGCATGTACCGTATCGCGGGCCGGCCCCGGCATTCACCGACTTGCTGGCCGCGCAGGTTCAGGCCTTCATCATCACGTTATCGACCGCGATCGGCTTCATCCGAGCCGGCAAGCTGCGGGCGCTGGCGGTGACCAGCGCGGCGCGGGCGCAGGTGCTGCCGGATCTGCCGACGGTAAGCGAATTCCTGCCCGGTTTCGAGGCCACCGCCTGGGACGGAACCAGTGCGCCCAACGGCACTCCCGGCGCCATTATCGATACGCTCAGCGATAACATCACCGCGGGACTTGCCGATCCGCAGCTGGTGGCGAGGATCAAAGATCTGGGCGGCGAGACGCAGCCGATGGGCTCAACCGAATTCTCAAAATTTGTCGTGGCCGAAACCGAGAAGTGGGCCAAGGTGGTTAAATTCGCGAACATGAAGGCGGATTGATCGGCGTTGTCGGGAGGGTCCGATGAAACTTGCCCGTCGACGATTTCTGCAAGCGGTAGCGGGCGCTGCCGCGCTTCCCATCGTATCGCTCGCCGCGAGCGCCGACGACTATCCGGCGCGAGCTGTGCGCTTCGTCGTCGGCTTCACCGCCGGCGGCGCGCCCGACATCATTGCGCGGCTGATCGGCCAATCGCTGTCGGAGCGGCTTGGCCAGCCGTTCGTCATTGAAAACAAGCCCGGCGCCGGCACCAATATCGCGACCGAAACGGTGGTGCGCGCCGCGCCCGACGGCTACTCAATCCTGTTGATCGGCACGCCGAACATGATCAACGCCTCGCTCTACAGCGATCTGAAATTCGACTTCGTGCGCGACATCGCGCCGATCGGCAGCTTCGGCGAAAATCCGTTCATCATGGTGGTCAGCCCGGACTTTCCGGCCAAGACCGTCGCCGATTTTATCGCTTACGCCAAAGCCAATCCTGGCAAGATCAATATGACCTCGACCGGCACCGGCAATTTGACACACTTCAGCGGCGAATTGTTCAAGATGCTGACCGGCGTCGATATGGTCCATGTGCCGGCGCACGGCGAAGTCGAGGCGCAGACCGACCTGATGACCGGCCGGGTCCAGGTCATGTTCGATCCCATCGTGTCCTCGATCGGCTACATCAAAGTCGGCAAATTACGCGCACTCGGTGTGACCACCGCGAAGCGGCTCGACACTTTGCCGGACGTGCCGACGGTGGCGGAAAGCGTGCCGGGTTATGACGTCGCCGGCCGGCTCGGCGTCGGTGCGCCGAAGGACACGCCGGTGGGGATTGTCGACAAGCTCAATGCCGCAATCGGTGCGGCGTTGAGCGACCCGAACATCAAGTCCCGTCTCGGCGATCTCGGCTTTCTGCCCGAAGCCATGTCGCCTGCTGCGTTCGGCAAGTTTGTCGCCGACGAGACCGACAAATGGGCGAAGGTCGTCAAGTTCGCCCACATGAAGGCGGGCTGATCCGGCCGCAGCAAGGGGAAACGCAATGATGGGGTTCGCACGCCGAAACTTTTTGCGGCTCGCCGCGGGCGCGGCAGCGCTGCCGGCTATGCCGCGGCTCGCCAGGGCGGACGGCTATCCGTCGCGTCCGGTGCGTCTGATCGTCACCGTGCCGGCGGGCGGATCGCCCGACATTATCGGACGCCTGATCGGTGAATGGCTGTCGCAGCGCCTCGGCCAAGCCTTCGTCGTCGAAAACCGGCCGGGCGCCAGCGCCAATATCGGCACCGAACTGGTTGTGAAAGCGCCGCCGGACGGCGGCACGCTATTGTTGGCGATGTCGGCCAACGCGATCAACGGCTCGCTTTACCGGCACCTCAATTTCAACTTCATCCGCGACACCGTGCCGGTGGCGAGCATCGCGCGCATTCCCCTGGTGATGGATGTCAATGCTTCGGTCCCGGCGCAGACAGTCCCCGAGTTCATCGCTTATGCCAAGGCCAATCCAGGCAAGATCAACCTCGCCTCGGCCGGCAATGGCACGCCGCTCTATGTTGCCGGCGAGCTGTTCAAGATGATGGCGGGCGTCAACATGATCGACGTGCCTTACCAAGGCGAGGCGGCGGCGATGCCCGATCTCCTCAGCGGCCAGGACCAGGTTCTGTTCGGGGTCATGCCGGCCTCGCTCGGCTACATCAAAGCCGGCAAGGTGCGGGCGCTCGCGGTAACGACGGCGACGCGCCAGGAGGTGTTGCCCGATGTTCCCGCCATGGCCGAGTTTCTGCCGGGCTACGAGGCGAGCGGCTGGTACGGCGTCGTCGCGCCCAAAGGCACGCCGCCGGAAATCGTCGATCGGCTCAATAAGACGATCAATGCCGGCCTCGCCGATCCGGCATTGAAGGCGCGGCTCGACGCGCTTGGCTGCGATGTATTCGCAGGCTCGCCCGCGGACTTCGCAAAATTCATTACCGACGAAACCGCGAAATGGGCCAAGGTGGTCGCGTTCGCTAATATCAAGGCGGACTAGAGGCGGCGTGGTGCCGTCAGGCTATGGCCGCCAAGCTTGGATTGGGACGATCGCATGGAGTTTCCCCGCCGCCGGTTTCTGCATCTTGCCGCTACCGCCGCGGCGCTCCCGGTGCTGACGCGCGTCGCCAAGGCGGAGGATTATCCGACGCGGCCGGTGCGCATCGTCGTTCCGTTTCCCGCCGGCATCGCTCCCGACTTTGTCACGCGCCTGGTGGCGCAAGCCCTGTCGGAAAAGTTCGGCCAGCAATTCAACGTCGACAATCGCCCCGGCGGCGCCAGCAATATCGGCACCGAGATCGTCGTTCGCGCTGCCGCCGACGGCTATACGCTGTTGACGCTGAGCACGACCAACACCATCAACACCTCGCTTTACGACAACCTGAGCTTCAATCTCACCCGCGACATTGCCCCAGTCGCGGGTCTGGCGCAGCTGCCGCTGGTCCTGGTCGTCAATCCGTCGGTGCCGGCGAAGACGCTGCCGCAGTTCCTTGCCTACGCCAAGGCCAATCCCGGCAAGATCAATTATGCGTCGGTCGGCAGCGGCGCCGCGACCAATGTCGCCGGCGAGCTATTCAAGGTGATGGCCGGCATCAACCTCGTCAACGTGCCTTATCGCAGCAATTACATGCCCGATTTGCTCAGCGGGCAGGTGCAGGCGTCGTTCAGCCCGGTCCTGCAAACCGTCGTCTTTATCAAGACCGGCAAGCTGCGGGCGCTTGCCGTGACCAGCGCCGCACGCTCGTCGGCGCTGCCGGATATACCCACTGCCGGCGAATTCGTGCCCGGATACGAGGCTAATGTTTGGGACGCGCTGGGGGCGCCGGCCAAGACGCCGCCGGACATCGTCGACAAGCTCAATCAAGCGATCAACGCAGCCGTCGCCGATCCCAGGATGACGGCGCAGTATCGCGAACTTGGCGCCGACCCGATGATCATGACGCCGGCGGAGCTTGGAAAGTACCTGGCCGATGAGACCACGAAATGGGGCGACGTGGTCCGGCAAGCCAATATCAAACCGGACTGATCGCGCGATAATTTACAACTCACCGGCCCGCCAAGATTTGCTTGACCCGCTGCGGCGTGATCGGCAATTCGCGCACCGCGCCGGGAATCCTGATGGCGTCGTCGATGGCGGAAGCGATCGCGGCGCCGACGCCGGTGATGCCGCTTTCGCCGGCGCCTTTGATGCCGAGCGGATTGAGCGGGGAGGTGTAGTCCTCGCGCAGCAGGACTTCGGGTTCCGGCGTGTCGTGCATGGCGGGAAGGAGATAGTCGGCGAAAGTCACGGCGAGCGGATCGCCGCGCTCGCTGTAAGTGAATTCTTCCAGCAGCGCGCCGCCGAGGCCCTGCGCGTAGCCGCCGACGATCTGGCCGCGCACCAGCGCCGGATTGATGGCGCGGCCGATATCGTAGGCGATGCAATAGCGCTCGACCGTCACGCCGCCGGTGTCGCGGTCGATGCGCACGACGGCAACGTGGCTGCCGTAGGGGTAAACCTGATGCTCGGTGTTGAACCAGCCTGCCGCGGATAGTCCCGGTTCGCGGTCGCCGCGGGTCTTTGCCGTCGGGCTGAGATTTTGCGCGATGCTGCCGAGCCCGATCGACGGACCGGGCCGCCCGTCTTTGCGCAAAACCACCCCGTCGATAATGTCGAGCGCGTCCGGCGTCGTTTGCAATAATTCGGCGGCCATATCGAGCGCCTTGCGCCGCACATTCAACGCCGCGATGTGCGTCGCCGACGCCGTCATCACCGTGGCGCGCGAGGCGTGCGCGCCGATGCCGAAAGCGATGCGGTCGGTCTGGCCGTGGATCACGCGGCAGGCCCGGTAGTCGACGCCAAGCGCTTCGGCGGCGACTTGCGCCATGACCGTCTCAAAGCCCTGGCCGAGCGAGGCGCCGCCGGTGACGATTTCGACCAGGCCCGACGTATCGACGGAAATGTTCACGCCGTCGGTCGGGCCAAGGCCGCTTTTTTCGACAAACATGGCGATGCCGATGCCGACCAGCTCGCCTGAAGCTTTGCGCGTTTTCACCTCGGCGTTGAGCGCCTCCCAGCCGATCCTGGCGAACAGCTTGTCGAGGAGCCCGACATAATCGCCGGTGTCGTAGTGGATTTCCTCGCCCAAGGCCTCGAGCGGCCGCGGATAGGGCATTTCGTCGGCGCGTATCGCATTGCGGCGGCGGACTTCGATGCGGTCGATGTCAAGTTGCTGCGCGATGGCGTCGACTAGCCGTTCGCGCACGAAGGTCGTCTCATAGCGGCCGGGCGCGCGATAGGTCGCCGCCGGCGTCTTGTTGGTGAGGCGGAAATGGCCGATCGCCCGGTAGACCGGCACGCGATAGGGTCCGGGCAATATGCCGGCCGTCATGTGCACGACGCGCGCGGCATGGGTGCGCACATAGGCGCCCTGGTCGTGGAAATAGCGGTCGTCGATGGCGAGGATCACGCCGTTGCCATCGACCGCGGCGCGAATTTTATGCAGTTGCTGGCGCGAATGATTGGCGGCGATCAGATGCTCGCGGCGGTCTTCGAGCCACTTGACCGGCCGGTTGAATTTTTTGGCGGCGACGCAGACCAGGACGTCCTCGGGATAAAGCTCGCCGCGGACGCCGAAGCCGCCGCCGACATGGGACTCGTGGACCTGGACCGCGCTCGGCGCCAGTCCGAGCATGCGCGCGAGCAGCTCCTGATTGCGGTGCGGCACCTTGGCCGCGCCGTGCAGTTCGAGAATGCCGCGCGCGGCGTCGTAGCGGCCGATGGCGCCGCGCGTTTCCAACGGCACGCCGGAGTGCCGGCCGATGGCAAGTTCGACTTCGACGATATGAGCGGCGTCGCGGAATACCGCGTCGACGTCGCCATAGCCTTGGCGGATCATCGCGGCTTCGCTGGAATGCCCCGGCAGGAATTCGACCGGCGCCGCTTGCGCATCCAACAGCGGCGGCAATTCGTCGATCTCCATCGCGACGAGATCGGCGGCATCCTCCGCAATGTAGGCGTCCGCGGCAAAGACCGCGGCGATCGGTTCGCCGACATAGCGTACCCGGTCCTTCGCCAGCACCGGCTGGCGATATGGATCGAGCGCCGGGATCGAGCCCTCGCGAAAATCGATCGGCGGCACGTCGGCAACGTCGGCGCAAGTCCACACCGCGAAGACGCCGGGCAGCGCGCGCGCCGCCGCTGTGTCGATCGACGCGATGCGGCCATTGGCATGCGCCGAGCGCACGATGCGCATTGCGAGCTGATGCGGGAAATTGATGTCGCCGGCGAACGCGCCGCGCCCGGCGACCAGCGGCGGGTCTTCCAGCCGCGTCACCGACTGGCCGATCCAGGATTTTCTTGTTTCGCTGTTCACCGTCTGCCGTCATTCCGGGGCCGAGCAAAGCGAGGAGCCCGGAATCCATAATCACCATCACAGTAGAACTGGCCCATACCTTCGAGAACCTCGCAATTCGTGGTTATGGATTCCGGGCCCGCGGGCTCCGCCCGCGTCCCGGAATGACGGGCAGAGCGGTTCATACGGTCGCCGCCCGTTCCAGCGCCCGGCGCGTCACGGCGAGGACGAGGTCACGGCGGAACTCGGCGGTATTGATGATGTCTTCCATCGGATCGACGGCGGCCGTCGCCGCAGCGGCTGCGGCGCGAAACGCCTTGTCGCCCGGCGCGGCGCCGGCGAGCGCGCGTTCGGCTTCGGCGATGCGCCGCGGATTGACTTCGGCGCCGCCGACCGCAAGTCGCGGTTCGGCGATTTTGCCGCCTTCGACGCGATAGATGCCGAGCGCCATAGCGAGAGCGAAATCGCCGGCGCGGCGGTTGAATTCGTAGAAGCCGCAGCGCAGTGTCGGCCGGGAGCAGCGGCAGGCGCGCCTCGACCAGAAGCTCGTCGTCGCGCCAGCGCCGTCGTCATGATGCCCTTGAACAAATCGCGCGCCGCGATGACGCGTTCGCCGCGCGCGCTTTTCGCCAAAACTTCGCCGTCGAGCGCCGCCAGCACGAGGCACCATTCCGACGCCGGATCGGCATGGGCGAGGCTGCCGCAAAAGGTGCCGCGGTTGCGGATCGGAAAATGGGCGATGTGGCGCACGACGTCGGCCAGGAGCTTGCCGAGCGGGCCGTCGCAGACCGGCCGGTGAAATGCGGCGTGGCGCACGCAGGCGCCGATGCAAAGCTTGCCATCGGCGACGGCGAGACGATCGAGCGCCGCGATGCCGTTGATGTCGACGAGATGGCCGGGCTTCGCCAGCCGAAACGCCATGGTCGGAACCAGAGCTCTGGCCGCCGGCCAGCACGCGGCCGTCCTCCGCGGCAACCTCGGCGAGCATGGCGACCGCCTCGTCGAGGGTTTTCGGCGCGTGGTAGCGAAACGCCGCAGGCTTCATCGGCAAGTCCTGAGCAAATCCTGAGCAAGTCCCAAGCTGGTCCAAAGTTCGGGATTGGTTTATGTTTTTGAACTGATGCACGTATTTGGCACAGAGTCAAAGTACGGCAAGTCCGCAAGCACCGGCATGAAACCCCGCCCTTTTCCTATCACGATCCGCGCAACGTCGCCGAGGCCGTCGGGCTGCTCGGCGCGCCTGGACAACGCTAAATTGCTCGCCGGCGGGCAGTCGCTGATGCCGATGCTCAATATGCGCTACGTGCTGCCGGATCACCTCATCGATCTCAACCGGGTCGACGGCTTGAGCTATATCCGCGAGAGTAACGGCGCGCTCGACATCGGCGCCATGACGCGCCAGCGCGACATCGAATTCTCCGATTTGGTGCGCCGGCGCTGCCCGCTGATGCACGAGGCGATCGTGCAGGTCGGGCATCGGCAGACGCGCAACCGCGGCACGCTCGGCGGCTCGCTCTGTCATCTCGATCCGGCGGCCGAATTGGTGTCGGTTGCCGCCGCGCTCGACGCCAAAGTTGCGGTCGCCGGCAAGAACGGCGCACGCAGCATCGACTTTGCCGCCTTCCCGGTGGCCTATATGACGCCGGCGCTGGAGCCCGACGAGCTCCTCACCGGCGCAAGTTTTCCCTGCTGGCCGGAGCGGCACGGCTATGCCTTCGTCGAGTTTTCCCGGCGCCATGGCGATTTCGCCATCGTTTCGGCGGCGGTGCTGATCGAGGAGGACACTAGCGGCAAGGTGACGCGCGCATCGGTGACGCTCGGCGGCATGGGGCCCGCGCCGGTGCGCGCGAGCGAAGTCGAGCGCGCGCTGATCGGCGAGAAGATCGAGGAAAAAAGCCTGCGCGAAATGTGCGAGCCGTTGCGCAAGCTCGATGCCGTCGACGATATCCACGCGCCCGGCGTCCTACCGCCAGCACCTGGCGACGGTGCTGCCGCGCCGCGCGCTGCTCAAGGCGCATGAACGAATCGCGCGAGAGGAAAGTTGGCCATGAGCGAGCACGCGCAAAATCGCCGTCACCGTCAACGGCACGCGCTACGAGGAAACCGTGCCGGTGCGGGTCACGCTTGCCGATTTCCTGCGCCATCAGCTCGGGCTGACCGGCACGCATCTCGGCTGCGAGCACGGCGTCTGCGGCGCCTGCACGATCCTGCTCGACGGCCATTCGGCGCGCTCCTGCCTGATGCTGGCGGTGCAGGCCGACGGTCACGACATCGTGACCGTCGAAGGCATCGCGCCCGACGCCGAGACGCTGCATCCGCTGCAGCAGGCGTTTCGCGACAATCATGGCCTGCAATGCGGCTTCTGCACGCCGGGGATTTTGACGACGCTGATCGAATTGCTGCGCGACAATCCCGACCCGACCGAAGAGGAATCCGCATCGGCATTTCCGGCAATCTGTGCCGCTGCACCGGCTATCAGAACATCGTCATCGCCGCGCTCGATGCGGCGAAGCGGATGCGTACGGAAGACGGATGTCAGATGTCGGATGACAGAAAGCGTCCGGCATCCGACCTCGCGACCTCCGGCATCTGAGCCCTGATGCTCCGCTTCGACGACATCGGTAACCGGCTCAAGGCGTTTCGCCTCGGCTCCGGGCCTGTCGGCGGAGGAGATCGCGCAGAAACTCGGCATCTCGCGCACCGCGCTCTACCGCTTCGAGAAGGGCGAGGTGGCCAAGATCGAGACGCTGGAGAACCTCGCCGAGCTTCTGCAAGTCTCGGTGCCGACCCTGCTCGGCGTCGGCGTCGAATATATCGCCTCCGCGGTCAGCTATTTCGAGCGCATGCGGCAGATCGAGGAGACTGCCGAGCACATCATCGTGCTGGCCGGCCCGATCTCCTACGTGCTCTCCTCCGACGCCTTCGATGCCGCGCTCGGCGACGTGCTGCGCGAGTCGGTGCCGGACGGCATCGCCGGGCGCGCCCGCGCGCTCGCCCAGATCGACGAGTTGATGGAGGTGCTGCGCCAGCGCAAGGAAGCCTATCGGCGGCGCCAGCCGGCGATCGTCAATCTGATCGCCGCCATCGAGATGGAGCGTTTTCTCCGCAATGGCCTGGTCGGGCGGTTCGATCTTGCCGAGAAAATCCGCGCGCGAGCGCCGGGCGCTGGCCCGCGCCGAGGCCGAACATTTCACCGCGCTCATGGAGAACGAGCCGATCGGCGTGCAGATCGGCATCGTGCTCGATACGCTGCCGCATTCGAGCTTTCAGATCTTCCGTCAGCCCGACCGGCAGCATTCTGGCGCTCAGCCCGTTTCGCCTCGGCGAGGAGCCCAATATCCGCGTCGGCGTCGCCATGATCACCTCCTCGCCCGAGGCACTCGCGTTGCACGAAAGCTATGGCGCGCGAGCTTTGGGCGAGCGCGCTCAAGGGCCCCGCCGCGGTGCGCTTCATGCGCGCGATGATGGAAAAGCTAAATCCGTAGGGTGGGCAAAATCGTGTGCTCTGCCGAACAGCGTGGGTACCACGCGTCCACGATTTTGCCCAGCGGTCCACATTGAGGCCGCGTGGTGCCCACCCTACGAGAAATTACGCTCGTGCTCCTGACCCGTCATGGCCGGACTTGTTCCGGTCATCCACGTCTTTAATTCGGCCCGGTCGTCGAGACGTGGATGCCCGCGACAAGCGCGGGCATGACGGGTTCAAAAATTCCGCGTCTCCGATATAAGGACCACCTCTTGACAATCGTCACTGTTGAAGTTACATAGCCAAATCTCGCTCGAAAGGACGCCACGTTTGTTTGGGACCCGATCAGCGGATTACATCAGGGCCAGCGGCCATAGCGGCTGCATCGCGACAGAGGTAATCCTCCAAGCGACAACAGGCCGAATACATGACCGCACCCGAACGCTTCGCAGAAAGTCAAATTCCCTCTTGCATCGCGGGCGTCGTCCATACATGACCCATCTCTGCCAATCAACAGCGGATTTTACTGTGATGCACAACTGACCCCATCATGTGCTAGGGTGAGGTTGTCCGCTCAACGGGAGAGCCGGGTGAAACGGCGTGGCGCTGTAAGCCGCGGACCAGCGAAGACGCGGCACCGCAGGTCGACCGGGGCGAAGCGCAGCACCGCGTCAAAGACCGCGCGTCCAGCCGATTTGTCCATTGCCGAACTGCAAAAGCAAGTCGGCGCTCTCACGCGCGATTTGGCGGAGGCGCGAGAGCAGCAGACAGCGACATCTGAGGTCTTGCGCGTCATCAGTGCGTCGCCGGGCGATCTTCAGCCGGTGTTCCTGGCCATGCTGGAGAATGCCGTTCGAATTTGCGAGGCGAAGTTTGGAAATATCTATCGCTGGGATGGCGACGCCTTGCGTGTCGTCGCCACGCACAACACCTGGGGCGCGTTCGCCGAGGTGCTTAGACGTTCACCGGTGCGTCCCCATCCGAAAAGTGTTCTTGGTCGCGTATTGACGGACAAAATGGTGGCGCACGCCGTCTTTGCTCCAACGGGTGACGGCTATTCCGAAACCGAACGTGATCCATCGACCGTTGCGGCTGTCGAAATTGGCGGTCTACGGACGTCCCTTGCCGTCCCGATGCTGAAGGAGAACGAACTGATCGGTGCGTTCACGGTCAACCGGACGGAAGTCCGCCCGTTCACCGACAAACAAATCGAGCTGGTGCAGAACTTTGCCGCCCAGGCGGTCATCGCAATAGAGAACACGCGACTATTGAATGAATTACGCGAGAAAACGAACCAGTTGGAGGCGCAGTCGCAGAAGATTATCGAACTCAATCAGAAACTGGAAAAGCGCGTCGCCGACCAAGTCGGCGAGATCGAGCGCATGGGAAGGCTGCGGCGATTTCTGCCGCCACAGGTGGCCGACCTTATTGTGGCTTCGGGAACGGAGAACCAACTCCAAAGCCATCGTCGCGAAATCACCGCGCTGTTCTGCGACCTGCGCGGCTTTACCGGCTTCTCCGAAAGCTCGGACCCGGAAGACGTGATGGCCCTGCTGCGTGATTACCACGCGACTATCGGCCGGATCATCATTAAATACAGTGGTACGCTCGAGCGATTTGCTGGCGATGGCGTCATGGTTATCCTCAATGACCCCGTGCCGGTAGAAAACCCAGCACTCCAAGCGGTTCTTATGGCGCTAGATATGCGGACCGCAATCGCAGCATTGATCGAGAAGTGGCGATATCTCGGTCACGACCTCGGCTTCGGGATCGGCATTGCCCACGGCTACGCCACGCTCGGGACCGTTGGATTTGAAGGTCGGTATGACTATGCCGCGATTGGGACTGTCTCGAATGTCGCGTCTCGCCTGTCCGATGAGGCCAAGCCGGGCCAAATCCTCATCAGCCCGCGCGTTCTGCTGGCGGTGGACAAGGCAGTAACGGTGGAAGCTGTCGGTGAGTTCACGCTCAAGGGCATTCGCCGTCCAATTATGACATACAACGTCCTAGAGCCCTTAACTTCCAAAGCGAACTGATGTCCGTTAATGGCAAGGTAACGGACATCCTCAAATGCGCAACTGCATGTCCGCTTCTCTAATCGGCCGTTGTGGGGGGTCAAGCGCTTTCAGGCTATCCGCCGTGCCACGCCTTTTGATTAAATCCAAGTTGGTTCGAACGTCTCTGAGCTGACGTATTCGATTATATTGAGCGTTTCTATAATCCCAGGCGCAGACACTCGACGATTATATGAGCTTAAGGGAGTTTGAAGGGCAGGCAGGATGGGCGTGATCCAAACCGGGTGCAGGCCATGACAACTCGCCCGAATTTTGGGGCCAGTTCTTGACGATATCTTGCTCATCAAGCTTCGAGATACGCCAAGTGACTAAGCAGGGAAATCAATAGGATAGATGACGTCCGATAGTTTGAGATAATCAAATGACGTCCTCTTGAACATTGCAACAATTTATGACTACGATTTAAGTGCTGAGCTTTGTCCCTATGACCTCCCAGGTAGAGCGCGATGCGTGGGGTTCCTCGGCCCATCCTTGCCCGCCGCCATCCGGCAAAGGCACTGCCGCCGAATTCTTCGGTCATCGGTTCGGAAGATGATTGCCCGGACAGGACTGAAGTCGAAAAGGAGTTGCGGAGCAGGAACCGCGAGCTTTTTGCGTTGCTCGAAATCTCGCAAACCACAGCAAAGAGCTTGGAGGTGGAAAAGATCCTTAACGCCACCCTGAACAAGTCTATGGAGATCTTTGGATTTGATGTGGGCTATATTCGCACCCTGGACAAAGGAAACAAAAATCTAATTGTTCGTGCCGCCAGAGGTTTGTCGTCGTCAGAGTTCTTGACTACCTCTTTTCCCTTAGACTCACCTGAGCCCGTTGTGGGCAAGACGGTTTTCAAAACACAAAAGCCCCACATCAGCGCTGATGTCCGGAAAGATCCGGCATTCATGGCCCGTACCATGGAACGAGAGGGGCTCGTGTCCTTGGCCATGGTTCCTATCGTCTCCAAAGATAATGTTCATGGATTTATCGGACTTGGTAGTAAGAGGTCACATTATTTTTCCGAAGTTGAACTGCGTCTTATTTCTAATTTTTGTTTCCAACTTGGAACTGCGCTGGCGAATGCTCAACTCTTCGATAGTGTCCAAGCGCGAGCTGCCGAACTGGAACAGCGCGTGCACGAACAATTGGCCCAGATTGAGCGGTTGGAACGGCTAAAGCGCTTCTTTTCTCCTCACCTTGCCGAGAGGATTTTGGTTGGCGGTCCTAACGACCCTCTTAAGGCTCACCGTCGAGAGATAACGGTAGCTTTTGTGGGCTTAAAAGGCTTCACAGCGTTTGCTGGATATTCCGAGCCTGAGGAAGTGATGAGTGTGCTTGGGCAATATCATCGCGAGATGGGTAGGCTCATCCTCGAATACGGCGGGACCCTAGAGCGCTTCGCTTGCGAAGATATGGTGGTCCTTTTCAATGACCCGGTGGAGGTGGCAAACCCGGCTGAACGCGCGGTTCGGATGGCCTTCGCAATGCGCGAACGAGTGAAGGATTTGTCTCAAGAATGGTGTCGCCTAGGTTATGATCTTGGCTTCGGTGTTGGCATAGCCCAGGGTTACGCCACTCTCGGCAGCATAGGCTATGAAGGGCAGATAGACTATGGTGCTATCGGCACGGTCACGGCCCTTGCTTTTCGCCTTTGCGACGAAGCCAATCATAACCAAATACTGGTTTCTCAGCGAGTTGCGCTGCGATTGCTTGAGGACGTCGTGCAGAGTGAGCTTATAGGCAATTTGACGCTAAAGGGCTTTCCGGCCCCCATCAAGGCGTACACCATTCTACGCTTGAAAGACTAGAACAGTTGCGACCAACTCCAGGCAATGTTTGTCTCGGATGTGGTAGTCCTTTCCGGACTGAAAATTCGAGTGTGTCCGTTTAATTGTGTGCGACCGATCCATGGCGGTTGAGCATCAGCGGATTGTAGTGGGCAAGCGATCTGAGAAGAAGATGGTGAACTGAGCGTAGGCTGCTCGCCATTCGATTGCTGGCTTCCAGTGGACGCCAATATTTCTGAGCGCGAGGTAGAGTAGTTTCATCGCCGCTTCGTCTGACGGGAATGCGCCCCTGGTTTTGATGATCTTGCGCAATCCCCGATGCAAACTTTCGATCGCGTTGGTGGTGTAGATCATGCGACGAACGTCTGGCGGATAGGCGAAGAAGGGCACGACCTCGTTCCAGGCCCGCCGCCAGGCCAAACCGATGGCCGGATATTTTTTGTCCCATTCGGCCTCGAACTCGACGAGCCGCTGTTCAGCCATCTCGGCCGTCTCGGCTCGGTAGACCGCGCGCAGCGCCGGCACCAGGCGCTTGCGGTCCTGCCAGGATACGAAGCTCAGACTATGCCGGATGAGGTGGACGATGCAGGTCTGCACGATCGCGCGCGGGAAGACAGCAGTAATGGCGTCCGGGAAGCCCTTGAGACCGTCGACCACGGCGAAGACAATGTCGTCGACACCGCGGTTCTTGAGCTCGTTCATCACGCGCAGCCAGAACTTGGCGCCTTCGGTCTGTTCGATCCAGATGCCCAGAACGTGCTTCTGGCCCTCGCAATCGAGCGCCAGGGCGAGATAGATCGCCTTGTTCTTGACTACGCTCTCGTCGCGGATCTTGACCCGTAGCGCGTCGAAGAAGATCACCGGATAAATCGCGTCGAGCGGCCGGTTCTGCCACTCGCGCACTTCGTCAAGGACGGCATCGGTGACCCGGCTGATCAAGTCGGGCGAGACGTCGACCGCATAGAGTTCGCGCAGGTGGCCTTGGATCTCGCGTACCGTCATGCCGCGGGCGTACATCGAGATGATCTTGTCGTCGAAGCCGTCGAGCCGGGTCTCGCCCTTGGGCACGATCTGCGGATCGAATGTGCCGTTGCGGTCGCGCGGCACCTCGAGGTCGACCGCGCCGTCTTCGGTCAGCACGGTCTTGGGATAGCTGCCGTTGCGATGATTGTCGCTGCCGCGGCCGGCCGGGTCACCCTTCTCGTAGCCGAGGTGGTGCGTCAGTTCCGCCCCAAGCGCCCGTTCCAGCAGCGCCTTCTTAAGCTGCTTGAACAGACCATCTTCGCCGAGCAGGTCTTCTGGCTTCTCATAGCCAGCCAGCAATTCGTCCAAATGTTCAGGTTTGATAGGCATCGTGAGTCTCCTTCCTTCAGGTTACCCACGGATCGCCCACACACAATCTATCTGACACTCCCGAAAATTCCGGTTTGCGACATTGGAGGAACGATGACGATTTCTCAGGTCCGCCGAAGCGATCGCTATCTTCATGTCCGAATATTCGATCAAACGATCACACTGCTTTATCGACGATGCAACCACCTATTATCGAGGGTGTTCGGAGTTGCCCGTAGCAGTGGGCCACCAAGGTCAAATTCCTTCTTCAGCCATTCAATGAGTCCTCTCCGTCTTGCATCTGTTTTATCGACTTTTTCTATGGCCCACTCCCTCATTGTTTGATGAGCTCTGTTGAGCACGTCACCATCAGGCATCCGCCGAAAGCCCAAGACCAAGGTACCAACGGCGCGTCGAAAGGTGGTGGGTTCTCCTTTGACGCGCCGAACCACACGGGGCATCTCATTATCAATCACAATTGCAAGGCAGGTTTGATATAAGTTCCCCGCCTTCGGGTCGGTAGCTCTTTCGCCGGCTCTCTTTTCTCCCATCTCAATGTTCCAATCTCGGTACTGAAATGCGTTGTCTCCTTCTTCATCGGCAAAATTAATGGCTTCCGCGTAGACTTCAGAGAGGATGTCATCTCCAAAACGCCAGAGGGCTGGATGAGGTTGATTGAACTGCATTCGCCTATCGTCAGCTCCCGCAGCCTCATACCAGCCGACAAAGATCGGAAGTGGCCAAGGCTTCTCACTCTCATTGAGCCGCATATGGAGCTCTCGCGGTAGACCAGTCCGACCAGTTTCGTTTTCGATATCTTGAAGCATATCTGCTAGATATGTCTGTATTGTTCTGAAATCATCTATCGTTATTCCGCCTGGAATCGGACGTTTGCTGGACAATCTCCGGTTCCGATTTATTCTTTCATCTCTCCAATCAGGGCTAGCCATAACCAATTCCTCTCTATCATGCTAGTGAAGTGCGAACTCTAAGACGTGGTTGGATTGAGTTTTATCATCGGACCTGGTATTTTGGATAGCCCCGGACCTGCTCCTGAAAACTCCGTCCGCTTAACTCGGGGTCGGCGTGTTGGTGCGGTTGCTGACGTGACAATAACATCAACGTTGCGCCCGACAAACTCTACCCGCAATCTCAGGGGCGCGCTCGCTGCTACCCTCTGCCCACCGATACTCGATAACGACGGCGGATGAGCGATCGAATAACGACGTTCCTTGCCGCAGCGCAAAAAGTCTGCTGTTGGCCGTGCGCCCCGAGGGCGCGAATCATCAGTGGAGGAAGATTCCACCCAGAGAGTTGTCGATTGATCTGGTAGCTGACGAGCGGCTCGGCTGGGTAACCGGCAGGGCCGGAGCCTCGTGACAAAGGTCGCTTTGGCGACTGAGCGATCCGATGAGCCGTAACGTGAGTGAGTGCGCCGGGAGACTAGCAAGGAGTATGTGGTGAAAGTCCACTGCGATGAGGGAGTAGCAATCCACGTCGCCCCCGATCCGTGCGCAGGCGTCCGCGAGGATGTCGGCGAAGCGTCGGTAGGGGAGCGTATAGGCCAGCCATTGAGCCGCGAAATCGTTAGCAACTCGGGTGCCGACGTTGTTCACTTGACGGAAGGCAAAATCGGCAGGCGCGTTACTGCGAGCGCCGGTCGGACCCGGCGTGGTCTGAGACCCTGGCATGTACGGACGCTCCTTGTGCAGGAACCGGGAGATCTCTGGATCGGCCGTAGGCCCTGTTGGGTCGGATGGTCCGTAGCGGGAAGGTGAGGAGCCGTAGCCGCTGATGCACGATCCAGAGAAGTCTAACTCCGGCATAGTAGCGACGAAGCCGACGAACAAAGCCGGGCGACCGGTGGCGGAGCCGGTGGAGCCAAGGCCGGGGACCAAGGGGAACGCGGATCAGCAAAGCACGCACCGGGCGCAGAGCCGGGCTCGCGTGACCCAGGCGCTGGGCCGCGTACGGCAAGCCGCAAGGCAGAGGAAGAAGGAACAGTTCACTGCGCTCCTCCACCATATCAATATCGATACGCTCCAGACGGCGTTCTACGCGCTCAAGCGCAAAGCCGCCCCTGGCGTGGATGGTATGACGTGGCAGGACTACGAGGCGGATCTCGAACTCAGGATCGACGATCTGCATGGACGGGTCCACCGAGGAGCCTATCGGCCGCAACCATCCCGCCGGGCCTACATAGGACAAGGGGGATGGAACACAACGGCCGCTAGCGATCGCCGCCCTAGAAGACAAGATCGTCCAGGGCGCGACCGTCATGGTGCTCAACGCCATCTACGAAGGCGACTTCGTCGGCTTCTCCTACGGGTTCCGACCCGGGCGAGGGCCGCATGATGCGTTGGACGCACTTTCGACGGCGATCAAAATAAAGAAGGTGAACTGGATACTTGACGCCGACATCCGGAACTTCTTTGGGGCGGTTAGCCAAGATTGGCTAATTCGCTTCCTTGAACATCGGATCGGTGACAAGCGCATCATCCGCCTCATCCGGAAATGGCTGAGAGCGGGTATACTCGAAGACGGGGTCGTGACAGTCGATGACTGGGGAACTGGCCAAGGCTCGGTGATTTCGCCGATCCTAGCCAATATTTACCTGCATTACTGCTTCGACCTTTGGGCTGAGCGCTGGAGACGGCAGGAGGCTCGGGGCGACATGATCGTCGTGCGATATGCCGACGATCTGGTTGTCGGTTTCGAGCATGAGGGCGACGCACGTCGCTTCCTTGATGCGATGCATGTCAGGCTCGGGGAATTTGCACTGTCTCTCCATCCGGACAAGACACGCTTGATTGAGTTCGGCCGCTTTGCTGCGACCGATCGCAAACGGCGCGGGTTTGGAAAACCGGAAACCTTCGCGTTCTTGGGCTTCACCTTCATTTGTGGCCGATCTCGCCGCGGCAACTTCCAGCTTCAACGGAAGACCCGACGCGACCGCATGCGGCGGAAGCTCGGGGACATTAAGGCGGAGCTACTGCGCAGGATGCATCAGCCAATTCCAGAGCAAGGGAAGTGGCTGAGGCAGGTCGTGGCTGGCCACTTCGCCTACTACGCGGTTCCAACCAATAGCCGGGCGCTTTCGGCGTTCCGGCATTATGTGACCGATCTCTGGCGACGAACGCTCCGGCGACGCAGTCAGAAAGATGGGTTCACATGGGAACGCATGACGAAGTTGGTCGCCGACTGGCTTCCCCCGCCGCGCATCCTTCATCCTTGGCCCGACGAGCGCTTTGACGTCAGACACCCGAGGTAGGAGCCGGATGCCTTAGTCGGGCAAGTCCGGATCTGTGCGGGGGGCGGCCAGTAATGGCCGTCCCTACCGCGATAGCCTGAGCAGGCCTCGAAAGTGACAATGCGGATGCCGACCCTTCGGCCATTTGGGGAAGGCTGCATGAGCGGGGAAGTAATCGACACGCGCACTCGCTTGATCCGCCGGGGTAGTGGGCACGGCACGTCGGAAAGGTGGTTCGGGTAATCGGGGGAGACCCGTTGTGAGCGAGGGTAAAGGCCTCAACATCGCGACAGGGGGTGGCTATGGCGGGAGTCGGACAGGGTCGTAAGAGCGTTGAGGCTGGGTAATGCCGGCGGAGCAAAGGGCCCTGACTTCTGGTGTGCTTTCGAAGATGGCGAGGTGAGGTGATTGGCGACGAGCCTGGCAACACCGACTGCGATCCGGAGCCTTCAGAGAAAGCTGTATCGCAAGGCGAAGACGGAGCCTGCCTTCCGCTTCTATCTGCTCTACGACAAGATTTATCGTGAAGACATCCTGCGCCATGCCTATTCGTTGGCCCGCGCCAATGCGGGTGCGCCGGGCACGGATGGAATGACATTCGCGGCGATCGAAGCGTCGGGCCTAGAGAGCTGGCTGGCGGGCCTGCGCGAGGAACTGATCTCGAAGACATACCGGCCCGATCCGGTACGGCGTGTGACGATCCCGAAGCCGGATGGAGGCGAGCGACCGCTCGGCATTCCAACGATCCGGGATCGGGTGGTTCAGACAGCCGCCAAGATTGTGCTGGAGCCGATCTTCGAGGTGGACTTTGAGGACAATGCCTACGGCTATCGCCCCGCTCGCGGGGGGGTTAAGGAAGTGCACCGGCTGATTTGCCGGGGCTATACCGACGTGGTCGACGCCGATCTATCCCGCTACTTCGATTCGATTCCGCACGACGAGCTTCTCAAATCAGTAGCTCGCCGCATCGCGGACCGGCACGTGCTGCGGCTGATCAAGCTGTGGCTGAAAGCGCCAATCGAGGAATGGGATGAGGACGACGGGACTCGGCACATCGGTGGTGGCAACAGCAACAGCCGCGGCACGCCTCAGGGCGGCGTCGCGAGCCCGATGCTTGCCAACATCTACATGAACCGGTTCCTCAAGTACTGGCGGTTGACTGGACGCGGGGAAGCGTTCCGTGCACACGTCGTCGCGTATGCCGACGACTTCGTCATTCTCAGCCGCGGACGTGCGGCTGATGCTCTGGCGTGGACGAAGGCAGTGATGACGCGGCTCGGGCTCACCGTCAATGAGGCCAAGACCTCGCTGAAGAATGCTCGGCAAGAACGCTTTGACTTCCTCGGCTACTCGTTCGGACCTCACCGTTACAAAGCGAACGGTCTTTGGTATCTGAGCACGAGCCCGTCCAAGAAGAGCGTGCAACGGCTCAAGATGAGGGTCGGCAATCTACTGGCGCCTGGCAACAACGATCCGTGGCCCGAAGTTCGCGACACGCTGAACAGGTCTCTGCTTGGCTGTTCTGCCACGGAACGTGTCGATCGGCGTTCCGCGGGGTTGACCAATACGTCTATGAGCGCGTGCGCAACTAAAATGGCAGGACGCGGGACCAAACGCTTCTCCCGTAATGTCGCCTATGGAGAACGCGGAATCATGCGCCTCGAACGTCTGCCACTCACTGCACCATCGTGTGCCATGCGGTGAAACCAGTCGGAGAGCCGGATGCCGGAGACCGGCACGTCCGGTTCGATGAGCGTTGCGCCTTGCAAGCGCGTCGAACTCAGTCGCCTGAGATGGCGGCCGCGGCAAAGCCTAGCGAGCAGCCGCGTACCAAGTCTTGCGTGGCGTCCGGTAACGGTCGCTGCGAAGCGTAGACAGGGAGGTTGCAGGCCGGAACAGCAGTGAACGGGAAAATAGCCCCGAAATCGAACGTGATCGGAACAGCCGACCCTGTCGCTCAAAGGGGAAGGCAGGAACGCAGGCCGCGCTAGAGCGAGCGGTCTGGGATGCTCCCGGGGTTCGAACCGCCAGCATGCAACCAAAGGGATCGACGTGAACAAGGGAGATCCATCCGGTTCAGGTGCAAGCCTGTAGGACCTGCCAAGCCGAGGAGGCGAGAAGGGTCTGAAGATCGGATGGAAGTCAGACTGACTGATAGTACTCCGAGGCCGGGAGAGCCGGCCACATGGGGAAGCAGTCAGCGGTAGTTGAATTGTTCTTGGGCGACATGGGCTCCATTCAACGGGAGACACGGCCTTCTATGCAAAGAGAAGATCAGCTGACCATGGAAACGAAACTTGAACAGATAGCAGTGAAAGCTCGATGTGAACCAAAGCTCCGCTTCACCTCGCTGGCCCATCACATCACGCGCGACTTGGTGCAGAAGAATCTGTCACAGATTCCGAAGCGTTCTGCCGCCGGGGTGGATGGACAGACGGTGGAGGCGACCAAGGAAAGCTTTGAAATATGGATAGAGCCAATGCTCCAATCCATTCACCGCCAAGGGTATCGAGCGCCGAACATTCGGCGAGTCTATATCCCCAAGCCCGGCAAGATGGAGAAGCGCCCGCTTGGCGTCCCGACTGTCTCTGACCGGGCGCTCCAGCGCAGCACGGCTGAGGTGCTGTCCGCCATCTACGAACAGGACTTCTTGGCCTGCTCGTTCGGCGGCAGACCAAAGCGCGGCGCCCACCATGCTCTAGCGACCCTCATTGAGGTCATCGCCGGCGGCAAGACGGGCTGGGTGCTGGAGGCGGATTTGAAGAACTTCTTCGGAAGTCTCGACCACGAGTGGGTGCTTCGGTTCGTGGAACATCGAGTTGGCGATCCGCGCCTGATCAGCTTGATCCGGCGCTGGTTGAAAGCGGGCGTGCTGGAAGATGGAGCGGTCCATCCGAGCGAGCAGGGAACCCCGCAAGGTGGATCGATCAGCGTGCTGTTGAGCAACTTGTACCTCCATTACGTGCTCGACCTCTGGTTCGAGCGCGTCGTCAAGGTTCGGTTGCGGGGCGAAGCCCAATTGGTGCGCTACATCGATGACTTTGTGATCTGCTTCCAATATCGATCGGATGCCCTCCGCGTGCAGGACGCCCTGCGTCTACGGTTGGGGAAATTTGGCCTCACTCTGGAGCCGACCAAGACCAAGTTGGTTGAGTTTGGTCGGTTCGCGCAGCGACACGCGGGCAAACGCGGTAGGAACCGCCCGGAAGCGATCTATTTTCTGGGTCTAACGTTGTATTGCACGCAAAACCGAAAAGGCAACTTCAAGGTTGGGATGCGCACTGAGAAATCTCGTCTGCGGCGCAGCCTTATGTCTCTGCAGGAGCTGATGCGGGAAATACGCCATCATACGATCAGCGACCAGGTCGGCGAAGTAAATGCCGTCCTACGCGGCCACTATGCCTATTACGGCGTCGCCGGAAATATCCGGGCGCTGTTCAAGGTATACCGGGCCGTGCAGCGTTACTGGCGCAAGATGCTGTGCAGCCGCAGCTGGGCAGGCCGAGGCCTAACCTGGGACGCATTTAACCAGATCAAAGAACGGACACCGTTGCTGCGACCTAAACTGCACCTCCCTTACGGGAAGCTGCAGGCGCTCGCAGTACTGTGAAACAAATGCCGAAGAGCGTGGTGCGGTAAATCCGCACGCCACGTTCTGTGGGAACCGGAGGCGGGTGACCGCCTCCGGTGACCCGGTGGGATGGGAAACGGAGCGATGGCCAAAGGCCCCAAGTCACCGCGCCCATCCTCGACTCTACCAAAACCGAAGTGCCGAGATTTCCGCGATTTGGTCGCGATCCGGGGGAAAGCGGACACGAATCGGACGTCGCCGAAGACCGACTCTGACCCAAATGTGACATCGGCTCGTCGGAGTCGCCTAACGGAAAATATGGAATACCGGCAATCACTGCGCCTTAATACCGGCTGCCTTAAAGACTTTGCCCCACTTCTCCGTTTCGTCGACGATCAATTTGCCAAATTCGGCTTTCGTCATCGGCGCCGGCACGCTACCAACCTGGGCAAGTCGCGTCTGTACCTCCGAATCTGCGAGACCGGCATTAACCGCGTCGTTGAGTTTGTCGATGATCGCCGCTGGCGTGTTTTTCGGCACACCGACGCCATTCCATGCGGTCGCCTCGTAGCCCGGCACAAATTCGGCCACGGTCGGAATTCCGGGCAGCGCCTGCGAGGGAGTCGCACTGGTCACCGCAATGGCTCGCAGCTTGCCTGCCCTGATCTGTTCGATCACCGTCGGTATCGGACTGAACGCTACCTGCACCTGTCCGCCGAGCAGATCGGGCAGGTAAGAGCTGCGATACGGCACATGAACCAGTTTGACGCCGACCATGAACATGAAAAGCTCGGCGGCGACGTGCGGCAGGCTGCCGATACCTGATGCCACGTTGATCTTGCCCGGGTTAGCCTTGGCATAGGCCATGAACTCGGGAACGGTTTTGGCCGGAAACGACGGATTGACCACAACGACACCGGGCGTACGCGAGATGCACGCAACCGGAGCGATGTCGCGGATGAAATCGAAGCTGAGCTTATCGTAGAGCGACGCGTTCCAGGCGTTTGCGGACGTTGCTTCAAGCAGTGTGTAGCCATCGGGGTGCGCCCGCACGACCATGTCAGTAGCGAGATTACCGCCCGCGCCCGGCTGATCGTCGACGATGAATTGCTGCGCAAGTCGCTTCGACAGCCATTGTGCTATCGGACGCGCGAGAACGTCGGACAGGCTGCCAGGAAAGAATGGAACGATAAGGTGCACCGGCCGTGTTGGGTAATCGAGCGCGAATGCGACGCTCGTTACGGCGGGTAGCGCCGCGGCACCTGCTGCCAGATGTAGAAAAGCTCTTCGGGGAGTTTCATGACAAGTTTCTAAAACAAAAATAGGGTCGCGCCCGTTTGCTGACCGAGCGCGACCTCTAAATTAGCGTGCTCTGTCCTGGCTAGGGCGTCGGCGCCTCAGCAGCGAGTTTGCTGAACTCATCGGGCGTGTAGCCACGCACCGTCGTGGTGCGTGCATTGCCCGTCGCCGAGATGGCAGTCACGAATTTCATCATCGTCTCGCCACTGGGCATATCAACAGTAGCGACAACGTCATATTGGCCCGTCGTGACATAGGTGCTGATCAGCCTTCCGCCCAATTTCTCGACCATGTTTTTGGCGGCTTGATTGCGTTTACTGGCGTCTTTCGCATTTTTGGCGGCTTGGTCGGTCCAGTTAATGAAACAGATGAACGTCGGCATTTTGGTACCTCCCTGTGAGAGTGCGGGGATTAACAAAAGTTTTTTTGATGGTTTTCTGGGCCGCGAATGATCGGCCGCAGAGCAGACTGCGCTCTGTTCATGTCTTGCGCAAGACGGGGTTTTTCACCCCTCTCAAATAGGGCCTCTCGAATAGGGCCGCACGTGTCTCGAAGGGCCTGAACGCGAAGTGCTGGAACGTCCCATTTTTTTGGCTGCTCGTTGGGTGGAAGCAGACATGCCGCCGAAATGGTTCAAGTCGGGCAGCCAAGTTTGCTGCGCTGCGATGAAGCAACTTCAAGTGCGCTGGTTTCACGCGCTGCGATACGGTATGTCCCCGTTATTATTTTGGGGGAGCCTGCCGTTGCAAGTCGTCGAGTTTTTTCTGCAGAACGGGCAGGCTCGCGACCAGATCGCATTTGGCCTTGTCGTCGAGCGCCTGTTTTTGTACTTGCTCCCAACGCGCATTAGCATCCTCCTGCGTCCACGGGCGGTTGGTCTCAGGGTTGAATACCTGCCCTAAGACGAGGCTGTCCAACGAGCGATGATAGTCGTCGAGCTTAAGAACGCGATCGCGCGGCTGCAAATAAAAATTCTTGCCGTCAAACTCGCTGCAATGTTTCAACCCGCCAGCGAAGGTCTGCTGCACCGTTTTAGGTTCGAAAATCTTGCCCTTGACGTCATTGATGGCATCATTTTGGGCGTGACCAGAAACGGAAAAATTGAAGGCTATTATGATGGCCCCTAAGGCCATTCGCGTCACGATAATCCGCGTCATGTCCAGCCCCTCAGGTCCACTGTAATGTGGGGGAAGGATATCACGTCTGAAATCGAGGGTCTGCGTCGTTGCGTCGGTCAAGCATTGCAGCGATCCGGTCGCTATCGGGGGAGAAACGGGCATGCCTCGGACATCGTCAATCGGTCGAAGATGACCCAACTGTATGGACCGGCCGTGTGTTGCAAGTCAGATGTGACGAACGGAGACATTTGGTCATGCGCTTCTGTATCCGGCCCTTGAATGGAGCAGTTTCGCTCCTGGCCATCATGGATATCCGCACGCACCCGATTTCATTCTCGGAAAGGCCCTGAACGGCCGGTTGGGTCACCAGATCACGGGTACGACGGCGAGACCGTTTCTCCATCTCCTCAATCCAACTCGCAGACCTCGGCGGGTAGTGGCGTTAGGGATCAGTCAAAGCTATCTCGTCAAAGTTATGATTGTCGCTCATTAGCGCTTAGTTGACGTCATCTTACGGTCCGTCCCATTCTGGGACATTGGCTGCGAGATTTCGGTGCATCGCAGCACGATGCTCCATCAGTTACTCAATCACCTCGTCGGCGCGGGCCAACAGGGTCGGCGGTACTTCGAGACCGATAGCCTTCGCGGCTTTGAGGTTGATAACCATCTGATACTTGGTAGGCAGTTGTACTGGCAGGTCGCCGGGCTTCTCGCCTTTGAGAATGCGATCTACATAGGAGGCCGCTTGTCGGAACTGATCATCTTGATCGAAGCCATAAGAAAAGAGACCTCCACCATCTGTGAATGATCGTAACGGATAGATTGCTGGCACGCGGTAGCGTGTCGCGAGGCCTGCAATGGTTTGTCGATGAGTGGTGGTGAAAGCATTGAACGCGACGACGAGCCCGCCATCGGGCTTTCGTGCGAATTCTTGGACGGCGGCTTCGATCCCTGCATTGTTGTCAGTCGAGCCTTCAATCAAGGTGACGCCCACTGCCGTGGCGTCTTTTAGGATTTGCTCGGATAATTCAGCCGTTCGGACGCCAACGCGCTTACTTGTCATGTAGAGAACTCGAACGGTGCGGGGGCTCATCTCGCGCAGTAGCCCAAGCCGTTTGCCGACCAGCGCGAGTTCATCGCTCGCGAATCCAGTAACATTGCCGCCAGGATGCGCAAAATTCGTGACGTAGTCCTGGACGCCCGAATCGCTTAGGAGCACAAATACGATCGGGATTGTAGCAGTCATCTCGCGGGCGGCTGGCAGGTTCGCGCCCTTTACAACAATCACATCGGGCGCTTGGCTGATGATTTCACGCGCGTTGGCTGCCATGAGCTGTGGGTCGCCGGCACCCCAGCGATAGACGATCTCAACATTTTGTCCCACGACCTGTCCGAGCTTCCCGAGCGCTTCAACGAAAGCGGCCACACTCGCCCTTTCCCTGGAGTCTGTTTCATTAGTGCTCATCAAAACACCAATACGCTTCATCCGCTCGGGCTGCTGCGCGCCCGCTGCGCGCGGCCAGATGACCGCCCCGCCGCCGAGCAGCGCCATGAACTCGCGTCGTCTCATTCGATCACCTCGTCGGCGGTCACAAGCAGGGTTTGTGGTACTTCGAGGCCGAGCGCCTTGGCGGTCTTGAGGTTGATGACCAATTCAAATTTGGTTGGCAGTTGAACCGGCGGGTCGGCTGGCTTTTCGCCCTTGAGTATCCGACCGGTCGCTGGACCGGATGTGCCGCCGGCAACAATCACGGCGACCCGACGGCCTACTAGGTCCGCCGCAAGCGCAGGAAGCCGTTCGTAATGGCTCTCGGCGTAGCGATATTCAATCGCAACGTTCTGCCCATCGATAAAACCGACCGCTTTTAGACCTCCGAGGAATGCGGGGACGAGGTAGCCCGCTTGCTCGGGCGTCCGGCTGGTGAGGAAGCCGACTATCGGCGGCCTCGGCTGCTGCGCGTGTGCCGCGAGCGACCACGAGGCTATCGTGCCTGCGAGCAGCGTAATGAACTCCCGGCGCCTCACTCGATCACCTCGTCGGCGCGCAGCAGGAACGATTCCGGGATGGTGAGGCCAAGCGCCTTGGCGGTCTTAACGTTGACGACAAGCTCAATTTTTGTTGGTTGCTGGATCGGCAGGTCCGCCGGCTTTGCGCCCTCGAGGATGCGCCCCAGATAGATACCCACTTGCTTAGCCATCTCGTCGAAGCTCGGACCGTAACTGATCAGGCCCCCGGTGGTTACGAAATCGCGCACGTAATACAGGGGCAATTTGATACTGGGCGGCCGCTCTCACTAGCTGCTCATTTAAGACATCAATTAAGGGATCGTCACCGACCAGGAGAGCACCGATACCCATTTTCCGCCCTGTGGCGAAAGCAGTCTCTATTTCATCGGCACTACTGGCTGCCAGGACTATAAGTTGCAGATCCAGCGTTTTTGCTGCCCTCTTCGCATTTTCCTTGTGCGATTCAGCGTTTTGATTTTTTGGATCAACCAGTAACCCGATTGACGTAGCATTTGGTATCAGCTCGTGTAGCAACTGAATCTTTTTTGGCGTGAGAGGATCAAACAGCATCGTCACGCCAGTGATATTACCGCCGGGATGATCGAAGCTTTGTGCCAAGTCGAACGCAACTGGATCGATAGCGAGCCTAAATACGATTGGGATGGTTGAGGTTGCTGCTTTAGCTGCCAGCGCCGCAGGTAATCCCGAAGCTGCAATCACATTGACTCTCTGGTCGACGAGATCAACGGCAAGTTTGGGCAAACGAGTGTAATCGCCCTCGCTCCAACGGTACGCGATCGCAACGTTTCTACCATCAAAAAAGCCTCGCTCTTCGAGACCCTTCCGAATAGCAGAAGTTATGCCAGCCTCCGCCTTTTCTCCTTTACTGCTAAGATAGCCTATCACCGGCATCGCCGGTTGCTGCGCGAGTGCCGCGAGCGGCCACGCGACTGTTGCGCCGCCGAGCATAGAAATGAATTGCCGCCGTCCGATGTCGATTGTCATTTGCCGCTTCCCAAATGGGGTTACCTGGACTGGAATAGCGGGAACAATACCACGCCTCTAAACTTGGGTCTGTGAACCACTTGGCAAGCGGCGATGTTCCGCACGACCGAAAACCTTCGCGCTCTCGCGAATGCCGCTGGGCTCAATGTGGTCGAGATACGTGGAGCCGTGCATTATCCACCGTGCGGAACCGCGGCCAGGCTCTTTAGCCCCATTGATCTATGGCTCGGTCGGCAAACGACTTTCGGATCAACCTTCATTGCTGCCTCAGCAACGAAGTTCGTTACTCCCGGCCGAACGGGTCAGTCGCGCCAACGCGATAATCGCGCATCCCGACAAACGCCGCTTGATACAATCTGCAGCTCCGGCGGTTTGATAGGAAACGAAGATTTGCTCTGCTTAAAGTCTTTCTAGAATTTGGTGCTACGAGAAATACTTTAGAACGCTGCTAATTCAAAAATATAACGCTTCTAATATTTGCGAATATTGCGCATTGTTCTTGACAATAAAGATCACCGAAATGCATTTGGCGTGACTGCCGGCGACACTGCGCGAATGCGGTGACTGTGCGCCTGCAGTGCCGAGAGAGCAATGCCGATCTTCCAGGTCACTCACAGTCTGCCGCACCGGCTTCTGATCTCGGTTGTAGCAATGGCCGTAATCCTCGCCAGCGCCGTCGGCGCCAAGGCTCAAGACGACAGCGCGTTCCATGAAATCGAGACCAAATATATTTTCGGCGACATCACCGTCGGCTCTTCGACAGGCATCGAGGGCGAAAAGGCGTTTGAGCCGGAGACCGGCGCCGACTTCGGCAAGCGCGGCGGCAACTACGCCGCCAGCCTGACCGAGTTGGAGTACGAATATACGCCGAACCAGTTCGTGCAGTTGGAATTCGGGCCGACGGTCTCCTATTACGATATTCACGGTGTCGACGGTCTCAACGACCTCAACCTCGGCACCTTTAACGGCTTTGCCGGCACTTTCAGGTCCGTTCTGGTGGACCGCGGCCCATCACCGCTTGCGGTTACGCTGTCGCTGGAGCCGGAATTCCACAGTCGCGATGAAACCAGCGGAAGCCGCATTGTGAATTACGAGCTCGAGGCCAAGCTCGAATCCGACTACGAGCTCATCAACAATCGGCTGTTCCTGGGCTCCAATATTCTCTACGAGCCGGAAACCACGCGCGGCGACCTCGGCACCTGGTTCAACGAGTCGACGTTCGGGATCTCCTCCGCGCTCGCCTATCAAATTGTGCCGAAGGTCGTCGTCGGCGCCGACCTTTGGTATCTGCGGCACTATGAGGGCGTCGGGTTCAATACTTTCACCGGCGACGTCTACTACCTGGGACCGACCCTTTATTGGCAGGTCTCGTCCAAGATGCTGGTGAGCGCGGCCTGGGAAACGCAGGTCGCGGGGCACGAGGTCGGCGTGTCTCGCGCTCTCGATCTGACCGACTTCTCACACTACCGGGCAAAGCTGCTGCTCGAATTTGAATTCTGACCGGACCTCGCGTCGAGGACTTTGAAGGGGACTTTTGTGCAAAGGAGTTTTGTAAGGCGCAAGTCGATCGGAGCCATCGCCGCGTTTGGAGCGGTCATGTTCGCCGCATCTGTCTTAAGCGCGCAACAGGGCAGTGCGGTCGCCATTTCGGTCAAGGACCATCGTTTCCAACCGGCGGAAGTCCACGCCCCCGCCAACCAGCCGCTGGCGATAACCGTGAAGAATCTCGATACGACGCCGATGGAATTCGAAAGCGTGTCACTTCGGGTCGAGAAGGTGGTGACCCCCGGTGCCGCAGGCACTGTCCGTGTGCGTCCGCTGGCGCCCGGTCGCTATGAATTTTTCGACGACTTCCACCAGGAAACCCGGGGCACTCTCGTCGTGCAATGACGCGAATATCGTTGCTCGCCCTATTGCTCTGATGTCGGGCCATGGCCCAAGGCCTCACTCAATGCGGCGCAGCGATCTGGTCGCTATCGCGGGAGAAGCGAACATGGTGCGGTCACCGCAAATCGGTCGCTTGTGACCGATGCTGTTGAAAAAGGGCTCGTGATTTTCGGCGAACAGTGATTCCGTCTGCTGAGGGATTCGGCAGCGGGGGTTTGCCATGATGGGTCGGCAGACGGGAGATCAGAGCCAGTTGTTTTACCTGTTCAACCTCGAACGGCGCATTCCAGCGGGCCATTTGTTGCGCCGGATCAATCCGGTGGTGACTCGGATACTGGTTGAGCTTCGCGACAAACTGGCGCCGTTCTATAGCGATATTGGCCGGCCTTCGATCGATCCCGAGCTGATGATCCGGATGCTGATCGTCGGCTATTGCTACGGCATCGGTTCGAGAGGCGATTGTGCGAAGAACTCGAACTGCACCTTGCGTACCGATGGTTTTGCCGGCTCGATCTCGACGACAAGGTGCCCGATCACTCGACGTTCTCGGTCAATCGCCATGGCCGCTTCCATGACAGCGACATCCTGCGCCAGGTCTTCGAGGCTGTGGTGCGTACCTGCATGGATGCCGGCCTAGTCAAGGGCGAGGGGTTCGCGGTGGATGCCAGCGTGATGGAGGCCAATGCCAGCCGCTACCACGGCAAGACGCCTGATGAGATCACTTGGGCCGAGCCGGACCGCCAAACCCGCGCGGTCAAGGAGTATCTCGCGGCGCTCGAAGCCGAGACCGAACCCAATCCCGACCGCAAACTGCCGAAGGTGATCTCTCCCAGCGATCCCTGCTCGGCATGGACCGCCAAGGCCAACAAGCGAGTACAGTTCGGCTACGGGCTCAATTATCTCATCGACATCGAAAACGCGATCATTGTCGACGTTGAGCCAACGCCGGCGCGCACCTATGACGAGGTTGAGTCAACCAAGATCATGCTCGATCGCTCCAAGCGGCGCTTTGGCCTGAAGCCGAAACGGCTTGCGGCCGATACAGCTTATGGAATTAGCCGCTTCCCTGGACTGGCTGGTTAGCCGCAGGATTGCACCGCACATCCCGGTCCGCGATGCCAGCGAGCGCGACGATGGCACATTCTCGCGTCGCAGCGACTTTCGCTGGGATCGGCGGCGAGGCGTTTACATTTGCCCCAACAATAAGGTGCTGCACACCAGCGGCACCGTGCACGAGGGCTACAAACTTCGCTATCGCGCTTCCAAGTTCGACTGCGAAGTCTGTGCCCTGAAAATGCAATGCTGTCCCAAAGGGTCGTCGCGCGAAGTTCCCCGGGATGTTCATGAATATGCCCGCGACGTGACACGCCGGCTGATGCGTACGAAGGCGTTCCTCAAGTCGCGCAACCAGCGCAAACGCGTCGAGATGCGTTTTGCCCACTTGAAGGTTCACTCTCCCTCCTCCCTCGGGCGTACGGGTGTGGCTGGCGGTCGGACGAACCGATATGCGGCGCGGCATGAATGGCCTGGCTCTCCAGATCCAGGAAGCGCTGCGGCGCGATCCCCATGCCGGCGATCTTTACGTCTTTAGAGGCGCCAGAGGTGACCTGATCAAGATTCTTTGGCATGACGGCCTCGGCATGTCGCTCTACGCCAAAAGGCTGGAGAAGGGCCGCTTCATCTGGCCATCGCCGGCCGACGGCGTAGTTGGAATCTCGGCCTCGCAGCTGGCCTATATGCTCGATGGAATCGATTGGCGGAATCCGCGTCATACCTTCCGACCGGAGCATGCGGGATAAACGCTGACGATTCATTTTTTTCAGGAGTCATCCGCGAATATTTATGATTTTATCTGGGCATGGATTCGGGTGGCGAAGCCTTTCCAAATGACATCGCTGCGCTGAAGACCGCGCTGGCCGCGGCGCGCGACAGGCACATCATCGAAGCCGCCAGGGCGGCGCATGCCGAAGCGGAACTCGCGGTGGCGCGCGCCAAAGCCGCCGACGATCAAGCCCTGATCGCGCAGCAGCAATTGCGCATCGAGAAGCTGACGCGCCAGCTTTATGGCCCGCGCTCGGAACGTTCGTCACGGATTCTCGATCAGATCGAGTTGCGGTTCGAGGAGCTGGAGAGTTCAGCCACCGAGGACGAGATTGCCGCCGAGATGGCGGTGGCCAAAACCACGATGGTGGCGGCCTTTGCCCGCAAGCGCCCGGCGCGCAAGCCGTTCCCCGAACATCTGCCGCGCGAGCGGGTGATCGTGCCGGGACCAACTGCTTGCCTTTGCTGCGGCGGCGGGCGACTGCGCAAATTGGGCGAAGATGTCACCGAGACGCTGGAGGTGATCCCGCGCCGGTGGAAGGTCATCCAGCATGTCCGCGAGAAGTTCACTTGCCGGGACTGCGAGAAGATCAGCCAGGCGCCGGCGCCGTTCCATGTGATCGCCCGCGGCTGGGCCGGTCCCAGTCTTCTGGCGATGATCCTGTTCGAGAAGTTTGGCCAACATCAGCCGCTCAACCGGCAAGCCGAACGCTATGCCAAGGAGGGCGTGCCGATCAGTCTGTCGACCTTGGCCGACCAGGTCGGCGGCTGCGCGGCGGTGCTGACGCCTTTGTTCAAGCGCATCGAGGCGCACGTCCTGAGCGCCGAGCGATTGCATGGGGACGACACCACGGTCCCCGTCCTCGCCAAAGGCAAGACCGACACCGGCCGAATATGGGTCTACGTGCGCGACGACAAGCCGTTCGGTGGGCCGATGCCGCCAGCAGCCGTGTTCTATTACTCGCGCGATCGGGCCGGCGAGCATCCCCAGGCGCACTTGGCTAGCTACACCGGAATCTTCCAGGCCGATGCCTACAGCGGCTACGGCAAACTCTACGAGCCCGGCCGCTCGCCTGGGCCGATCTACGAAGCGGCCTGTTGGGTCCATGCCCGACGCCCGTTCTTCGTCATGGCCGATCTGGCCGAGAACGCCCGTCGTAAGGCTCAAGGTAAAAAGCCGGTAGCGATATCACCTCTGGCGCTGGAAGCGGTCCGCCGGATCGACGCCCTGTTCGACATCGAGCGGACGATCAATGGACAGAGCGCCGAAAGGCGTAAGGCCGTCCGCCAGGAACTGAGCGCGCCGCTCGTCGCAGATCTGGAGGCCTGGATGCGCGAGCAACGCGCCAAGCTCTCGCGCGGCAACGACGTCGCCAAGGCTTTTGACTACATGCTCAAGCGTTGGACTGTGTTCACACGCTTCCTTGACGACGGCCGCATCTGCTTGTCGAACAATGCCGCCGAGCGTGGCGCGCGCGGAATTGCCTTGGGAAGGAAGTCATGGTTGTTCTGTGGTTCCGATCGCGGCGGCCAGCGAGCTGCAGTCATGTACAGCCTGATCGTCACAGCCAAGATGAACGACGTTGATCCGCAAGCATGGCTCGCCGACGTGCTCGCCCGCATTGCCGAACATCCTGTCCAAAAGCTCGACGAGCTGCTGCCTTGGAACTGGTGCCCGCTCAACGCGCAGGTCCGTCAGGCGGCCTGACCATGGCCGGGATAAGCCACGTCTTTACAATCAGCCGTGTCGCCGAGATGCTCGGCGAGAACGAGGACTGGTTGCAGGAAATCTCCATCGAAATGGACCCCGAAGACGGCCGCCTCATCGTCTGGGGAACCGGCGAACAGACCATAACGGCCTTCACCGACCTCGGCGTCGAGAACCTTGCTCTGATCGTCGAGATCTATAAAGCTGATCCAGATTTGATGGCTCGGTACCCCAAGGGTGACTGACCCAGTCCGGTCCTCGACCGTCTGCTCATCGAACCAGTCCCGCGGTCCTCACCGGATGCTGACGGTTCACCACCGCTTCGAGTGCATGCGGCTGCGAGGTCTTTCCGGCGTTCGTGATGAGTTCCTTCTCGCCGCCACCGTGCAGAACCTCAAGACCTTGGCGCTCCGACTCCTGGGGCCACCACCCGCCCGGCGGCATGCATCGGTCGCCTGAGATCAGTTGCGTCCGCGTCGAGGTCGCCACTCAGGCGGCTCAAAACCAACAGCCGGCTCATCTCAGCCGGATCAAAACTACCAAAACAGCATAACGGCAAACGAAGAACCTACTTTTTCAACGGCATCGACCCATGGCGTCACTTGGTTGCCGTCAATTGATGCACTACGAAAAACGCCCCACGCCAGCTCAAATCGCTGACGTGGCAGGAGCACGACCGGACCATTCCATCAGGTGGAAAATGCTCTAAGACCGCCGCCGCGGATCTCCTGTGCCCGGCTCTGCTAGTCAAATCGCAACCTGATGCCCGACAACCCAATCCCCTTGAGAGCAGTGCTCCATGTTTCACCGGATCTCACCGGCATGGCACCCGTTAGCGTCCCTGTCGTTACAATCTCGCCCGCCCCAAGCGGCGAATTGATCGGATCGCGCGATAGTAAGTTGACAAGATGACGTAACGCCGAAAGAGGTCCCCCGAGAACGTTCTCGGAGTGGCCGTGGTCGATCACACGACCGTTGCAGAGAAGATCAATCTCGAAGGCGGCGAGCGTTTTCTGCCACTCCGCAATGTTGTGTTCCGATCGTTCATGTCGTGGCCCGATTAGTAGCGCCCCGTGCACGCCGTTTGCTGCGACAGTATCGGCAGCGGAGAATTGCCATTGCGGAAAAATCGATTGAACAATTTCGAACCCATGCGCAACCCAATCCACGCAAGATAGCAGCGTTTTCTCGTCCATGTCCGGAGTTGGCGGGCTCGCGAGGCCGAAGACGATCTCAGGCTCGATGCGCGGCTCGGCGAAGCGAGCCAATGACAACGAGGCCGTAGTCTTTAGGTCATGTACGGTGGAATCGTAGACGTGGCCCCAGATCGGCTCATAGACGTTGTATTGCTCCCAGATTGTCCGGTTAGTGAAGCCGATTTTCCGCCCAAGCCGCTTGTCGCCGCGTGCTTGCTGCTTTCGATTGAGAACGGCAGTTACGCGGTAAGCTTCATCAAGCGTCAGTCCCTCTGGCCGCGACGTAAACGGTGAGATCTGACGGCCCGCTCCAATGACTGCGAATACTTCATCAGCAAGTGCGTGAATATCGGCTGTCATGATGATTTTCCATACTGAAACGGTGCCCTTCGGTTCGAGGCGGGCGAAAGTGCACATCTTTCGTTTAACCTTGCCCCTCCGCCTGAAGTCTCCCCACTGCGTCCTGCAAGACCCTGATTGCGTCAGCCTTGCCATGTTCGGTCAGTTTCTTCTGATCGATGACTAGGAGGAGCCCTTCCTGTTCCTGCCGGATGATTCGGCCCGAAACGCCCGCACTATCGTGCAGACCGACTACGCGATGGGTCCGCACCGGTCGTGGAAAACCTTTGACAGTGATGGTGCCTGTTTCCTCGGCGAGCACTTCGTCCTTGACCAGCGAGTAGGTTTCGTGCGCCAGAAGGATGCCGCCCAGATCGGCGTGCGATTGCAACCTCGCCGCCAAATTCACTTCGTTACCGATAATTGTGTAATCGATCCGGTCGTCACTGCCGAAATTCCCGACAGTGCAAAACCCGGTATTTATTCCGATGCGAAGCTGGAAAACGTGCTCTTGACCGCGCTCGCGCCATTCCGCCTGCAGATCTCGCATGCGCTGCTGCATGGCAATTGCCATTTTCACGCAAGCAATGGCGTCTTCTTTCGACCCCTTCGTTTCCGGATCGCCGAAGAACAGCATGATGGCGTCGCCGATGAATTTGTCGATAGTCGCGCCATATTCGAGCGCGATGGCTGACATTTCGCGAAGGTACTGATTGAGGAGACTGGTCAGCTCTTCCGACTCCAGCATGTCGGTGGTCTCGGTGAAGCCCGCGATATCGGAAAAGAAAATTGTCAACTTCTTGCGCTGTGAAGCGACTTCAACATTCTTTTCGCCGCTGAATATAGATTTATAGAGCTGGGGTGAGAGATATTTTGAAAGCTTCGAGGACAGCGACTCGAGTATTCGATTCTTTTCGCTAACAAGCTGGCTAGCCTCCTCGGCACGTTGCTTGGCCTCGAGCAGCGCCTGTTCGGAGCGCTTCAACTTGGTGATATCGACCATGGCGGTTACCGTACCGCCTGAGGCGCTGCGGCTGCGCACCACTTGGTAAATCCGGCCGTCCGGTGTGTGATCTTCGAACGCAATGCCGCTGGGATCGCGCAGGCTCTCGACGCGCCTTGCTACCATCTCCTGGATGTCGCCCTCGCCGTAGTAGCCATTTTCCGCGAGGTAGCGCAAAAAATCGGGATAGGGACGCCCCGGCCGCAAAAGCTCCTTCGGAACAGGATACATCTCGGCAAAGCGATCGTTGCACAGGACGATATTCAGCGCTTCGTCGGTATAAGCGAGCGCGCCAGGCATGTTGTCCAGCGCGATATGTAACTGACCTTCCTTTTTCGCGAGATCCTGCTCAATACGCTTTAGTTCCGTTATGTCGGTGATGACCGTCACGGTGCCGCCGCCGGCGACCTGTCGGCGAACCACGCGGTACACATTGCCATTGGGGGCGTGATCCTCAAAAGCGATGCCGGTCGGATTTCTTAAGCTCTCGATCCTGTGTGCGACGAGCGTCTCCACGTCGCCATCACCGTAATATCCGTGCTCAGCGAGGTAACGCAGGAAGTTCTGATAGGGTTGTCCGGGCTGCAGGAGTTTGCTCGGGACTGGATACATTTCTGTATAGCGGGTATTGCACAGGACGATATTCAGCGCGCCATCGGTGTAAGCCAGCGCGCCAGGCATGTTCTCAAGAGCGACGTGAAGCTGATTTTCCCTTCGTTTGACATCGATTGCAGCGCGCCGTTCCTCGGTGATGTCCGCATAGGACAGGACCAACCCGCCGTGCGGTATCGGCGCATAACGGATGTTGAGAATGCGGCCGTTGCCAAGCTCATATTCAAGCTGATGCGCTTTTCGCTCGCGGACGCGTTCCATCCGGGATATCGCCTGCGCCTCGGCGTCGCCTGGGCCGTAATCGCCGCGCTCAGCATTGAAGCGGTACAGTTCGATGATGTCTGTTCCCGGCTTTATCAGAGCAAGGGGGTAGCCACGCAGGGTTCTGAATGCCCTGTTGCTCGTAACCAGTTTCAGGTTCTTGTCGAAGATTGCGAAGCCGATGTTCAGGGCATCCAATCCCGCATCGATCATGGATCCCGGTTTGACCGGCAGTTGTGGAGTAATAACCGCCTTTGCGGATCGTCTGGCCATGGCGCCCCCCGGTGCCTTCCGCCGATCAACGGTTCAGAGGCATTCCGTCAGCGGGAAAACTAGCGCGGATCGGCTCTAACGGCGAGCGTCGAAGCGTCACGCTCCAGCGTGGTCAGAGTACATATCGATTGACGGCGGCTTCGTCCCATTCGATCCCCGCGCCGGGACGTTTGGGAATCTCGATTTTGCCGTCCCTGACCGCGAACGGCTCTTGCAAAACAGGATCGGCCCAGTCCTGCCACTCGAGCCAGTGCGCGGTCTCGGTCGCACGCATCAGATGCGCCGCAAATTCCGGATAGAGATGCGTGGAGACTTGGATTCCAGCCGCGGCGGCAATCGGAACCGCCCGTAGCCAGCCGCTCACGCCGCCAATCCGCATCAGATCGGGCATCATGTAATCGCCGGCGCCCGAGCAAACCGCCTTGTACAGCTCACGAGGCCCGTAGAAATTCTCGCCGAGCTGCACCGGTGTCTTGAGCTCCCGCGTCAATTGGGCGTAACCCGCCAGGTTATCGTAGGCGATCGGCTCCTCCAACCAATACAAGCCTTGTTCGTCGAGCGCGTGACAGCGCAGCAACGCATCGCCCAGTGAAAGTCCCTGGTTGAAGTCGACCATGAGTTTTACGGAGTCACCGACAGCCTGTCGAACCTCGCGGATCGCTGCAAGATCGTCAGCGAGTGCATCGCGTCCGAGGCGAAGTTTTAGCGCCGTGAAGCTACCTTCGGCGGCAAGCTCCGCCGCCTCCTTCGACAATGTTGCCACGTCCGTTAGCCACAGGCCGTTGCTGTTGTAGGCCGGCACAGCGCTGACGGTCCCGCCGAGCAGACGCGCCAGCGGCAGTCCGGCGGCCTTCGCCAGTGCATCCCAGATCGCCATGTCGATCCCGGATACAGCGATCATTGTGACGCCTTCATAGCCGACCAGATTTTGCGATTTGCGGCTGGATTGGAAGGTATCGAGCGGCGCGATTGGCTTGCCGACGTGCGCCACGCCAAGCGCTTGAATGAGCGGAATGATTGACCCCAGCGCATCCTTCAAATACGGCTCGAGATAGCTGCGTCCGACGACGCCCTCGCGCGTGTAAACGTCGATCAGGATCATCGGCCAATCGCCGAACCGGCCGACTTTCGAAACGATCGGGCGTCGCAGCGGCAACAAGACGGCCCGCGCATCGATCGACTGCAGCGTAAGCGATCCGCCCATGGATTCGCGCCCTTGTCCGCATCAGACGGATTCATCTGACCGCGGCAGCATTCCGATGTAAATTCACTCATCGGTATACTAGGGGGCGAGCCATGAGACGATCGGCTGCGCAGACGCGACTGCATATCCTCGACGCCGCCTACGCACTGTTTTGGCGCCAGGGATTTCTCAGAGTCTCAATGGAGGAGATCGCGGCGCGCGCCGGCATCACCAAAAGGGCGCTGTACCAACACTTCAAGAGCAAAGACGCACTGATGGCGACTACTCTTGCCTATTCCAGCGAGCTCGCGCTCAAGCGGCTGGAGCAGTTCCATAGGCCGGTCACTACAGGCGACGAACTGATCGAGAGTTACTTCGCTCAGCTCCGTGAATGGGCGAGGAAACCGAAATATTCCGGAGGGGGGTTCACGCGTGCCGTGGTTGAACTCGCCGACCTGCGCGGCCACCCCGCCCGCGCAATTGCGCGAGAACATAAGTCCGCCGTCGAAAAATGGCTTACCGACGAACTCGCCGCCGCGGGAATTCTCTCAGCCGGCGACCGCGCACAAGATATCATGTTGCTAACGGAAGGCGCCATGGCCCTTATGCTCATCCATGGCGATCCCGGCTGGGCTAACTCAGCTGCGCGGGCAGCAAAGAAGTTGCTTCAAACATACCAATCGGGTGGTCCAGAACGGGTAATTTCCCGGCGGTAATGTCTATTAAATGGGCCCATTGCGGCGCTCGGCAGGTAGTTGATGCGGTCGCTCTTCGAGAGATTGTGTTGCAAAACTCTCGTTGAGACTGCGGTTGAACCGTGATTCCGTGGATCAGCACTGCGATTCGCGGGGAGCGGTCGATGATGGGACGGCGAGAGCGCGGCCAGGGTCAATTCTTTTACAGGTTTGATCTCGACTAAGTGGTGCCGCCGGATCATTTGGTCAGGCAGATTGACGGCGTTCTCGATCTGGATTGGGTGCACAAGGAGCTTGCGCCCTACTACTCGCACACCGGTCGGCCTTCGATCGATCCGGTGCTGATGATCCGGATGCTGATTGTGGGCTACGTGTTTGCAATCCGCTCGGAGCGGCGGCTGTGCATTGAGGTGCAGGTCAATCTGGCCTATCGGTGGTTTTGCAAGCTTGGCATCGAGGATGGGATACCTGACCATTCGGTGTTCAGCCGTGCCCGGCACGAGCGCTTTCGCCAGAGCGACGCGTTACGCCGGGTATTTGAAGGGCGTGGTGGCGAAGTGTATCGCGGCTGGCCTGGTTGGCGGCGAGGGTTTTTCGATCGATGCGAGCCTAATCAAGGCTGACGCAGGCAGGACGAAGCGAATGCCTGGCGATCAGCCAATTCCCTGGCCGCGGGTCGAGGAGGCGTCGCGCGCGGGCTGCGTACCACTGGAACAGTCATCGACGGCGGTACGCTTCGCTATCGTGCCTCAAAGCGCGATTGCGATCTCTGCGCATTCAAAATGCAGTGCTGCCCTCACACGCCTTCGCGATGGATTCCTCGCGATCTTCATGAGGACGCCCGCGATGTCGCCCGCGCACTTGCTAAAACCGAGGCTTTCGAACAATCGCGCCGGGAGCGCAAAAAGGTCGAGATGCGGTTCGCAAGCGTCTGGCTCGACCGCCTGCGACTGCGAGGCTTAAGCGGGGCCAAAGATGAGGTGCTCCTGACCGCAACCGCGCAGAACCTGCAGCGCCTCGTCAAGTTCCTCTGCCGTCCGCCGCCATGGCCGCCGTACAGCTTCCGCGATCGCGTATGCATCCGGAAGTCGTTCTTGTGACCTTGACGGAACGGCTTGGCATAGGCCGGGACCTGCCTCACATCATGGTCGAGGGCGATCAGTTCGCGAGCGACATGGTGCGTCGCCATCCCAGCCTCGATCCCGATCAAGCACTGTGGAACATTCCCCAGCCGGCTCCCAATCCAGCCGCGAGCAACCTTCTCACGCAAAACAATCGCCCCCTGCTCATCCAGGCCGATTAAATGCAACGTGTTCTTGCCTGTATCGATGCCGATGGTGTGGACGGACACTGCGTTTGACATGGTGATGTGCTCCTCGTGCTTTGAAGCCCCTACCGAAAGCCGTTAGGGGCAAGAGCAAGGCCGGTCCATCCCATTCTCCGACATCAGAGGGAGGTGCCCGTCCTCAAGCATCATTTTGACCGCAAGCGCCAGTAATGAAACTCGCGCGGGGTGGTGCGCCAGGGGGCATTGCAATATAATTTAAGCTAAAGCCTGTTGATCGGGGGCGACGATGAAACAGGGCAAGGCCGCCAAGGCGCGGAGTACCAATGCTGTGGCGCCGAAGCGCCGTAAGGCGCCAAAGTCTGGGCGGGAGCGTGGGCGTAGTGCCTCCGCTGCCGATCTCAAGAAACAACTTGATCATCGCACCCGCGAGCTGCGCGAAGCACTCGAGCAGCAGGCAACGACTTCCGATATTCTCAAAGTCATCAGTGGCTTGAAGTTCGACCTACAGCTAGTGCTGGAGAGCCTGCTGGAGAAAGCCGTCCGCCTGTGCGGCGCCGATAGGGGTCTCATCTACAGGCAGGATGGTGACCTTTATCACGCTGGGCCAGCTATGGCCATTCGGACGAATTTCTCGAAAAAGTCGCGAAACCAAACCCCATTTATCGGGATCGAAGCTCAGCGACGGGGCGAGCCGTCTTGGAGCGTCGCGTTGTACACATCCAGGACATCCTCAGGGACCCGGAATATCGCTGGGGCAACGCCTCTAAACGGGGGTCTGTGAGTTACTTCACAGTCTGCCAGGACACCGATGTGGACGTCTGCTTATGGGCCGATACTGTTGCAAAAGTCCTTTTGCATCGTTGATCAGAAAATTTCTGGGCCATAGGCGCGTTTTTCGTGTAAGGATGCGGGGGGTCACATGATCTCGCGCCCAACTCATCAGTGACTTCGGTAATCGGGCTCGAGTCGCTTTTAGTAGCGACTTTCGCGTGTGTAAGTTTCAGCCCGGAAAATCACCGTTTAGGTTTAAGGGACTTTTGCAACACTATCGGGCCCAGCCCGTCACTCGGTGCGACGCAGCAACGTGTCTGACGTTGGATGAAGACCGGAAGTAGCTGCGGCGCGCTTGAAATGACGCGAATGACCCAATTGAGACGTGGTGCTTCCTGTCTTTGGTGCCTTCGACCTGGGTCAATTGTCTTATCAGCACCGGGGAGCGAAACTACCGCATCGAAATTCAGCCCGCTGAGATCGGCGTTGATCTGCAAGCCGACTTGCATGCCGGATAGCGTGATTTCATGAATCCAATCCGGCCCGCTGGGCGGCTTTTTCGCCGGCGAGGGCAGGCAAGGTTCAACGATACCGATGCCGTGGCTCTTACGCTCACGCAACAAAACCATAACAGATTAAATAGGCGCCGGCCTTTTAGAGTCGAGTCCTGTTCGTGGCGAACGTCGCTCGCCAACGGCCAGCCCCTTTACACTCAAGAGCCTATTGATGCGGATAATTGTACCCGCCGACGTAAGGATAATTGATCGCGGGCACATAGGCTTTTTTGGGCGAATAGGTTGAGAAGGGTATCGTGAGGGCAGGTCCTGAATAATCCGGGCCTTGGTTGACCACGTAGAGCGGCGAGGGACTGTAACCAAAGAAGATGGGTCCGCACGTACCACAAAAACCAACCCAGGTGCCGCTCCCTGGACTGCCATCCCAGGGGCCGACATAAATCGGCGATGGCGCGACTCCGATCGGATGAGTAGCGGTCGAAGCTTCCGCCAACGACGTTATCGAGAGCGTGAACATAGCGGCGAAAGCAACGAGGATTGCGCGAGAAGCACCCATGATACTCACTCATTTGCTATTGAGGGCATGCGACAAGTCACCCTGGGCAGCCGTCCAAGCAGGCTATGTCTATTATTCAATTTTTCAATTAATCCCAGGTTACCGGGTCGATAACCCAAGCAAACGATCGCTTTGCCGTCGATTGACCGTGGACTTCCAGAATTTCGATCGGGCCGCCAGGCGTCTCGTCATCGAATACGCCGATCACCAACCGCCCAATGTGCCAAGCCAACGTGTCGAGGTTAGTTCGGTTCTTTCGTAAAATCGGGCCGTGCGCATGCGCATCATGGCCGTGTACGATGTGGCGCTGTCCGTGTCCGCCATCGTCGCGGTCATCATAGATTTTCCAGATGACGTCCTGTGGGTCCTGCTTGTCCAATGCACTCTTTGGATTAACGCCCGCATGAACGTAAATGCGGTGTTTATCGACGTGCGTCAGTGGCAGTTGCTCGATCCATCTCAAGTGATGGTCGGGTACGACCGTCACATCGGCTTCGTCGCCTTCCTCTTGCCCGCAGGAGATCAGTGTCGCGTCGCCACCATTGGTTAGCCACCAGGCACAGTCCGGCACTTTGTGGCGGCAGGTCAGCCAAATGATTTCCTCGTGGTTGCCTTTGAGGCAGATCAGCCGCCAGCCTTCGCGGCCCAAGCCGCCCATTAGCCGCTCGATGACCTGCCGGCTATCGGGGCCACGATCTATATAGTCGCCGAGAGTGATGAGTGTGCCCGGCAGCTCGGCATGATTTGCGATCTTGGCCAGGGCCATTTCGAGAAGATCGAAGCGTCCGTGCAGATCGGCTATGGCGTAAGTCTTGCTCATCGCTAAGAGGACGATACTCGGTCGGTGTCTGGTCGTGAAAGGCTGCCTTACTCAGCCTTATGCAGCAGAAGTCGCCAACTTGATCGGCTCGAGGATCGAAGGTTCGTCGTTCTCTGGCTTGTTGACCCTAGTCTAGTCGAGATCGGCCACATCCGCGTCGGCTCGCGGCTGCTGCACCCACACAACTATGGGCCAGGCGAAAGCTGCGCCACCAAGACCGCCTATGAATCGCCTTGCGATGTCGACTTCTCAGCGACTGGTTCACCACGCGGGGCGGGAAGCTATGATAGCTTGGCTGGCGTCGACCGTCGGGTAAGACTTTCGCCCGTGTCACCTTCTTAGGATCGCCTCCGGAATGTCAAAACGATTGCGCCGAGTGGCCGCAATGTTCATCTAGTCCCGGGCGGCTCCGGGCCAAAACGCCCGGCCGGCATTACGACCGGTCTGCGGGGCAACCCGCTGCACTGGGACGGCCGGGGGTGGGTAACACCCATCCCTAACTAGTTCCGTCCCAGGAAGCGCGTGAACTGGAGCTGAGCGGTGGCGTTCGGTCGCTACCGCAAGTGCCGTGGTGGAACGCCGGCAGGCGAGCGCGCCCGAGAGCGGAGGGTCGGCGCGAGCCGACTTTTCGTGGCGCGCCGCCGTGCCCGCTGGCACGGCTTCAGTAAACCTGCGTCTGCCGGCGTTCCGCTTCCTTATTTTCGTCATTGCGGGCTCGACCTGGCAATCCATGCGGCGGCGAAGCTGGTTTAGGCTTTCCGCTCGGCCCCGTCGCTGCACTTGCGCATAAACCACCGGGTCAAGCCCTGTGGTGAGGAGGTGAATGGCATCGCTGTTTGACAACACTCGCGCGCAAATGCGCGCGTGAGAACGGGATCGCGTTCATCCGCCCCCGCGAAGCGGGGGAGGGGGACCATCCGTAGCTCGCGCAGCGAGCGAAGGATGGTGGAGGGGGCGTCTAACTCGTCGTTCCGTTTTCGTTGAAAGAGGGACGTTAAGTCCGACGCCCCTCCCACCGCCTTCGGCGGTTCCCTCCCCGCTACCGCGGGGCGGGAAAAGAAGTTCACGCCCTCGCGTATCGGCCGCGATTGAAGAAGCGGTCTTTCTGGTCGTCGGTCGCGGTGTCGCGGTTGGATTTGATCACGCCGACTTTGGCGAGCGCCGCCTTCACCGCCGGCCGCTCCTCGATTGCCTTGAACCAGCGCGCCAGGTTTGGATTGTCGTCCCACTTCACGCCCTGGATGTCGTGATTGCGCGTCCACGGGAAGGTGGCGATGTCGGCGATCGAATAGTCTTCGCCGCCGAGATAGGGCGTCTGGCCGAGGCGCTTTTCCATCACCTCGTAAAGCCGCTTCACTTCGGTCTGATGCCGCGACATCGAATAGGAATGATCCTTGTCCTTCGGCGCAAACATCTTGAAGTGAGTAAACTGGCCGAAATTCGGACCGACGCCGGTGACCTGAAAGAACAGCCATTGTAGCACGTCGTATTTCTTCGCCATGTCCTTGGGCAGGAACTTCCCGGTCTTCTCGGCGAGGTACATCAGGATCGCGCCGGATTCGACGACCGTGTAGGGCTTGCCGTCGGGGCCGTCGTGATCGACGATCGCTGGGATTTTCGAGTTCGGATTGATCTTGATGAAATCCGGATTGTATTGCTCGCCCTTCCACACATCGACGAATTTCTCGGTGTAGGGCAGCTTGGTCTCTTCGAGCATGATGTAGATTTTCTGCACGTTCGGGCTGGTCAATGCGTAGAGATCGATCATGGCAATGTCCTCGGTTTCCTCTTTCGAAATTGGGAAGGCCGAGAACCTATCGGCGACCCATTGCGCCGGCAAGTTGGCGTCCGGCCGCGAAGCCATGCGCGGCGATCACTTGTGCGACATCGCCGATGCCGCGTAGGCTCTCGTTGGGGCGCAGAAGAATAATGTGGGGAGGACACGATGCAGCGCACATTCCGGCGGCTGGTCGCTATCGCATTTCTGGGCGTGGCGGCGGCCACCGTTCCAGGCGCCGCGCGCGCGGACCACGATTATCCGACCCATGCGGTGCGCTGGCTGGTCGGCTACCCGCCGGGCGGCGCAACCGACATCGTCGCCCGGCTGATCGGACAGTATCTCTCCGAACGCCTGCATCAGCAGTTCGTCATCGAGAACAGGCCCGGCGCCGGCAACAATCTCGGCACCGAGCTCGCCGCTCATTCGCCGCCGGACGGCTACACCCTATACCTGGTCAATCCCGCCAATGCCATCAACGCCACGCTCTATAAAAATCTTCCCTTCGACTTCCTCTGCGACATGGCGCCGGTTGCCGGCATTATGCGGGTGCCCAATGTGATGGACGTGAACCCGACCGTGCCGGTGCACACCGTCAAGGAATTCATCTCCTACGCCGAGGCCAGCCCGGGCAAGATCAATATGGCGTCCGGCATCGGCACGTCGACGCATATGTCGGGCGCTTTGTTCATGCTGATGACGGGCGTGAATTTGGTCCATGTGCCGTATCGCGGCGGAGCGCCGGCGATCGCCGATCTGCTCGCCAACCAGGTGCAGGTCTATTGCGACAATCTGCCGTCCTCGATCGCCTATATCAAAGCCGGGCGGCTGCGGCCGCTGGCGGTGACGACGGCACAGCGCGCGGCAGTGCTGCCGGATGTGCCGACGATCGCCGAGACCGTGCCCGGTTACGAGGCAAGCGTATTTTACGGCATGGCGGTGCCAGCGGGAACGCCGCGCGACATCGTCGAGACGCTGAACCGTGCGGTGAACGATGCGCTCGCCGATCCGGACATGCAGGCCAAGCTCGCCGAGCTCGGCGGCACCTTGACCCCAGGCACGCCGGAAGATTTCGGCAAGTTCGTCGCCGACGAAACCGACAAATGGGCCAAGGTGGTCAAGGCCACCGGCGCAACGGCAGAGTAGGCGCGTGGCCAAGACTTTAAGCCGCTCATTCCCGCGTCAGCGGGAATCCAGTGGGACCGACAAGAGGCTGGATTCCCGCTTTCGCGGGAACGAGCGGATTGCAGCCTTCATCGGCGCGCTGGCTGCGACTGCGATGGCCGTGCCGGCTCTCGCGCAGGATTATCCGGCGCGGCCGATCCGCGCGCTGACCGCGACCAGCGCCGGCGGCACCAGCGACGTGTTCATGCGCGTCCTCGGCCAGGAAATGGCCAAGCGCTGGGGACAGACCATCGTGGTGGAGAATCGGCCCGGCGGCGCCATGAATGTCGGCGGCGAAGCGTGCGCCCAGGCGCCGCGCCATCCGTCAGCTCGGCCTCAAAGGCATTCTCATCCATTCCAACCACCAGGGTCATTATCCGGACGACGACGAGGCGCGGCCGTTCTGGGAGTTGGTGGAAGATTTGAACGTTCCTGTCTTCATTCATCCGCCGCATGTCGGTTTCGGCGAGGAGCGGGTGAAGGAATATCGATTGGCGTCAAGCGTTGGCCGGCCGGCGGATCTTTGCCTGGCGCTGTCGCGGCTGATCGTGCGCGGGATTCTGGAGGATTTCCCGCGTGCCACGATCGTCGCCTCGCATGGCGGCGGCGGACTGTGGGAAGTCATCGGCCGCTTGAACTATGCCTACGAGCTGCAGGACGAATGCTATTTTCTCGGACCTTACACGCCGATCAAGATCAAGCACGAGCCCGCTTACTACGCCAAGCGGATGTATTTCGATACCGTGACCTATCATCCGCCGGACGCGCAGCTCGTCGTCGATTCGGTGGGAGCCGATCATGTACTCTACGGCAGCGATGCGCCGCCGTTGACCTCGCTCAAGCCGCGCGCCATCGCGCTCGTCGACAGCCTGAAGATAACCGGCGACGAACGCGAGAAGATTTTTTGGCGCAACGCGGCGCAGTTGTTGAAACTCGACGTGCGCCCCAAGGGGACTCGGTGATCGCATGACCAAGCAATCCAGGAAGTCGCCGGAAGAGCTGCGCAGTTATCGCTGGCTCGGCAAAAACGATCTGCGCTCGTTCGGGCATCGCTCGCGGTTGCAGCAACTCGGCTATGGCCGGCCCGATTGGGTCGGCAAGCCGGTGATCGGCATCATCAATACCTGGAGCGACATCAACGCCTGTCACGGCCATCTGCGGGCGCGTGCGGAGGACGTCAAGCGCGGCGTCTATCAGTCAGGCGGCTTTCCGATCGAACTGCCGGCAATGTCGCTTGCCGAGCCGCTTGTGAAACCCTCGACCATGCTCTACCGCAATTTCCTGGCCATGGAGTGCGAGGAACTCCTGCGCAGCCACCCGATCGACGGCGCCGTGCTGATGGGCGGCTGCGACAAGACCACGCCGGGCCTGATCATGGGCGCGATTTCGATGGGGATTCCTGCGATCTACGTGCCGGCAGGTCCGATGCTGCGCGGCAATTACCGCGGCCACGTTTTGGGCTCCGGCTCCGATGCCTGGAAATACTGGGACGAGAAGCGCGCCGGAAGGATCGGCGACGACGAGTGGAACGAGATCGAAGGCGGCATTGCGCGCTCGTTCGGCACCTGCATGGTGATGGGCACCGCGGCGACCATGATGGCGATCACCGAGGCGCTCGGCTTGGCCTTGCCCGGCGCGTCGTCGATCCCGGCGCCGGACGCCAATCATCCGCGCATGTGCGCCGCCGCCGGGCGCCGCGCCGTCGATATGGTGTGGGAGGATTTGACGCCGGACAAAATTCTCACCCCGGCGGCCTTCGACAACGCCATCCGCGTCCACATGGCGCTCGGCGGCTCGACCAACGCCATCATCCACGTCATCGCCATGGCGCGCCGCGTCGGCGTTGCGCTCGACATGGCCCGCTTCGACGCGATCTCGCGCCAAGTGCCGGTGATCGCCAATATCACGCCATCCGGCAAATACCTGATGGAGGATTTCTTCTATGCCGGCGGTCTGCCAGCGCTGATGGGACAGATGCGGGAATTGCTCGATCTATCCTGCATCGCCGTCAACGGCCGCACCGTCGGCGAGAACATCGCCGGCGCCAAGGTCCATTTGCCCGAGGTCATCCATTCGCTCAAGGAGCCGCTTTATTCCGAAGGCGCCACCGCCGTGCTCACCGGCAACCTCGCGCCGCGCGGCTGCGTGATGAAGCCGGCCGCCGCCGACCAGCGCTTCCTGCATCATCGCGGCAAGGCGGTCGTATTTGAGAATTACGATCAGATGGCGCGCGAGGTCGAGCGCGACGATCTCGATGTGACGCCGGATCACGTGCTGGTTTTGAAAAACGGCGGCCCAAAGGGCGGGCCGGGCATGCCGGAATGGGGCCAGCTGCCGATTCCGAAAAAGCTCCTAAAAGCCGGCATCCGCGACATGCTGCGCATTTCGGATGCGCGCATGAGCGGCACCAGCTACGGCGCCTGCATCCTGCACGTGGCGCCCGAAAGCTTCGTCGGTGGGCCTTTGGCGCTCGTGCAAACCGGCGACGAGATCGAAGTCGACGTCGCGGCGCGGCGCATCCATTTGCATGTCGGCGACGAGGAATTGTCGGGCCGGCGCGCCGCCTGGAAACCGCCGGCGCCGCATTATCCGCGCGGCTACGGCGCGATGTATTCGCAGCATATCGGCCAGGCCGACGAAGGCTGCGACTTCGATTTTCTGCAAGGCCAGGCGCCGATCGAAGAGCCGGAGATCCATTAGCGCGCAATCGTTTCAAGTTGAATCGATTGACGCTCTAACATTTTGGGGAGCATGATCTTTTCGGAAAACTTTTCCGGATCATGCTGTAGGCCCATGGTTTCATAGCCGCGCCGACAATATATCTGTTTGCGGGAATAAACCGGGGCATTGGGGGGTAAATCAATGTAGATGCAGATAATGGAGATAAACGATGCGTAAACTTGTCATTGCCGGGGGACTCGTCGTGGCGGCGAGCTCGGCAGCTTTAGCTCCAGGCCATCGCAATAACGTGCCATATAGCTTGGGTTATGATCAGGGTTCCGGCGCCAGAATGATTTTGGTCAATGCGCCCGGAGGCGCCTACATCCAGTGTGATCCGAACAATAAATCGTCACCCGTGCGATGCAAGCCGGACGGCTGGTAATCGCGTACTGGTCGTCACGTAATAGTCACGTAATAGTGACAGATCGAGCCGACTTGCTACACCGCGGGTAAAATGACCGCGCGGCATTCGCCGAAGCCGATGCGCGCAAAGCCTTGCTTTTCGCAAAATCCGCTGAAGATGATCTCGTCGCCGTCCTCGAGGAAGCCGCGCTTTTCGCCCCCCGGCAGCGGCAGCGGATCCGAGCCGCGCGTGGTGAGTTCGAGCAAGCTGCCCCAGCTCGATTTCTCCGGACCGGAAACCGTGCCCGAGCCGATCAGATCGCCGGTCGCCAGATTGCAGCCGTTGCTGGTGTGATGCGCGATCATTTGCGCCACAGTCCAATAGAGGTTCGCGCACGAAGTCTGCGTAATGCGCAGCGGCGCGGTTCCGGTGCGACGCATGGTCTCGGTCGAGACATAGGCCTCAAGCGTGATGTCGAGGCCGCCTTGCGCCCGGTCGCCGGCATCGTCGAGATGCGGCAGCGGCGCAGGATCGCCGGCCGGCCTTGCGAACGCCGCGGTGCGAAACGGCGCCAGCGCCTCCGCCGTGACCACCCAGGGCGAAACCGTTGTCGCGAAGTTCTTGCCGAGGAACGGGCCGAGCGGCTGGTATTCCCAGGCCTGAATATCCCGCGCCGACCAGTCATTGAGCAGGCAGTAGCCGAAAATATGCTCCGGCGCCGCGCCAACCGGCACCGGCTCGCCGAGTTCGCTCGGCGTACCGACGTAAATGCCGAGTTCGAGCTCGAAATCGAGATTGCGCGACGGTCCGTAGCTCGGTACGGCCTCGTCCGGGCGCTTGCGCTGGCCGCGCGGCCGCTTGAACGGCGTGCCACTGACGATTATCGATGAAGAACGGCTGTGATAGGCGACCGGCACGTATTTATAGTTCGGCATCAGCGGATTGTCCGGCCGGAACATGCGCCCCGCATTCGTGGCGTGAAAGATCGAGGCGAAGAAATCGGTGAAATCGCCGGTCACGACCGGCAGCCTCATCTCGGCTTGCGATATCGGCGTCAAATGCCGGCGCAGTCTCTGGTCGCCATGCTCGGCGCTCAGGCTGCGCGACAGCGCAAGCCGCAGCGCCGACCAGGCCTGCGGTCCAAGCGACATCAGATGATTAAGCGCCGGCACCGGGCATGCCTTGGCTGCCTGTGCCGCCAGGCCGTCGAAGGATGCACCGGCCGCCGCGACATCAAGAATCTGGTCGCCGATCGCGACACCGACGCGTGCCGGCGGTCCCGATGGCGGGCGGTAGACCCCGAACGGCAGATCCTGAATCGGAAAATCGCAGCCGGGCGCGTTGGCGCTTTCGACAAAGCTTTTTCGCGAAGGATCGTGAGTTTCGTTGAGTACGATTGGCATTTCTTGAATCTTGCGTGCGACGAATCAATGCGACGATTGCTTTTCCGGTTCGGCGCGGATCGCGGCATAACGTTCCAGAAAGTCGGCATACATGCGCTGCAATCCCTCCGGAAGCGGCGTCTTGGCGCGCCAGCCCAGCGCATTGATCCGGGAAACGTCCAGAAGCTTGCGCGGTGCGCCGTCGGGGCGCGACGTGTCGAACTCGATCCTGCCGCGATAGCCGACCACATCGGCGACGAGGCGGGCGAATTCGGCAATGGTTAGATCCTCGCCGGTCCCGACATTGATGAATTGCAAGTCCGAATAGCATTTCATGACGAACACGCAAGCATCGGCGAGGTCGTCGGCGGCGAGGAACTCGCGCCGCGGCGCGCCGGTGCCCCATACTATCACGCGCGCATCGCCATTGATCCTGGCCTCGTGAAAGCGTCGCAGCAAAGCTGCCGGAACGTGGCTGTCATCGGGGTGATAATTGTCGCTCGGCCCATAGAGATTGGTCGGCATCACCGAAACGAAGTCCGCGCCGTATTGCAGGCGATAGGCTTCGCACAATTTGATGCCGGCGATCTTGGCGATCGCGTACCATTGATTGGTCGGCTCCAGCGGCCCCGACAACAGCATATCCGGCGACATCGGCTGCGGCGCCAGGCGCGGGTAGATGCAGGACGATCCGAGAAAGACGAGCTTCTGCACGGCGCAGCGATGCGCGGCGCGAATCGTATTGAGCGCGATCGCCACATTGTCGGCGAGGTAATCGGCGGGGAGCGTGCTGTTGGCGCGAATGCCGCCGACCTTACCCGCGGCGACGAACACCGCATCGGGCTTGGCTTGCGCCATGAAGCGCTCGACCTCGTCCGCTCGCTGCAGATCAAGATCCCTGCGCGCGGCAAATATGATGTCGCAATTCTCGCGCTCGAGCCGCCGCATGATTGCCGAACCGGCCATGCCGGTGTGACCGGCGACGAAAACCCGCTTGCCGCTTAACTCGAAAATGACCGGCGCGCCGCTCATGCGATTTCGCCTAGCGTTGTTTTGATATAATCATGCTTTAGTCGTGCACGTTGCGATGCGCGCCGTCGCGGCGCATGTCTTGCAGATCGGCATCGACCATTTCGCGCACCAATTCGTCGAATGTCACTTTGTGGCGCCAGCCGAGCTTTTGCCGGGCCTTCGATGGGTCGCCGAGCAGCGCGTCGGTTTCGGTCGGCCGGAAGTAGCGTTCGTCGATTTCGATCAGCACGCGGCCGTTGCGCGCATCGACGCCCTTTTCAGCGATGCCCGCGCCGCGCCATTCGATTGTCTTGCCGACGCAAGCGAATGCCTTTTCGACGAATTCGCGAACCGAATGCTCTTCCCCGGTTGCCAAAATATAGTCGTCCGGCTCCGGCTGCTGCACGATAAGCCACATGCCTTCGACGTAGTCGCGGGCGTGGCCCCAATCGCGCCTGGCCGCGAGATTGCCGAGGAACAGCTTATGCTGCAAGCCAAGCTCTATTGCCGCTGCGGCGCGGGTGATCTTGCGGGTTACGAAGGTTTCGCCCCGCGTCGGCCCTTCGTGATTGAACAGAATGCCGTTCGACGCATGCATCCCGTAGGCTTCGCGATAATTGATGGTGATCCAATAGGCGTACAGCTTGGCCGCCGCATAGGGCGAGCGCGGATAAAACGGCGTCGTTTCGCGCTGCGGTGTTTCCTGGGCCATGCCGTACAGTTCCGAGGTTGAAGCCTGATAAAACCGCACTTTGTCCTCGAGGCGCAGGATGCGAATGGCCTCCAGCAATCGCAGCGTGCCGAGGGCGTCGGCGTTGGCCGTGTACTCGGGCGTCTCGAACGAGACGCGCACGTGACTTTGCGCCGCGAGATTGTAGATTTCGGTCGGCTGCACTTCCTGAATGATGCGAATGAGATTTGTCGAATCCGTCATATCGCCATAATGAAGAAAAAATCGCACGCCGGTGCTGTGCGGATCCTGGTACAGATGATCGACCCGCGACGTGTTGAATGACGACGACCGCCGCTTGATGCCGTGCACGACGTAGTTCTTGGCCAGCAACAGTTCGGCCAGGTAGGCGCCGTCTTGGCCGGTCGCCCCGGTGATCAATGCAACACGATCTGCCATGGGATTGGGTTCTGATGGTTCCGCCAATGTCCGATTCCGAAGCTCGCACGCGTCTGCTCTGACGCGAACTTCGGAATCAAAGCGACCCTAGCACATTATTGACAATGTTGCGGACTTTGGAATTGAAGTTTCCGCGCCAAGTTTTCGGACAACCATGAGGAACTTTAATTCCGCCGCACAAGCTAAGTCTTGCCGATTGCCTTGTTGTTCAAGCCGGGGCCGCGCTTCCGGCGCGCTGGCGCTCCCGCATCTGCTGATTCTCGCTCATGCGCCGCTGCGCTTCGGCATCGATGGCGCGCTTGAGGTCGGGATGGTTCGCGGTAAGCGTGCGGAAGTCGGCAAGATCGAGGATGAGAAGCGTCGACGACGTCGTCGTGGTCACGTTGGCGCTGCGCACCAAATCGCCGAGCAAAGCGAGCTCGCCGAAAAATGCTCCGGCGCCGAGCCGCACCGGCGTTGGCTTGATATCCACCTGCACCTCGCCGGCGGCAATGAAGTACATGCAATCTCCGACCTTGCCGCGGCGAATAATGGCGACACGCTCGGGAACTTCGAGACGCCGCAGCATGTGGGTGATTTCGGTAATCGACGACGGTTCGAGCGATTGGAAAAACGGCACCTTGCTCACGAGATCCCAGGTCTGAATGAAATTGCGCCGCCGAGTTTCGCCGGCGAACCCGGTGGCGAGAATGCCGGTGGACAGACCGAAACTGACAATGCCAAAGATCATGACCACGCCGCCGACCAGATGTCCCAGCTGCGTAATCGGTACTTTGTCGCCGTAACCGGTCGTCGTCAGCGTTACGACCGCCCACCACAAAGCTTGCGGCATCGAGTCGAAAGCGCCCGGCTGTACGCGGCGCTCGATCACAAGCATCGTGGCCGAGGATAGAAACAGCACGATCAAGAACAGCGCCAGCACGCTGGCCAGCGGCCTTGCTTCGAGCATAAAGACACGGCCGAGCTGGGCGAAACCCGGCGAATTCTGCGCGAGCTTAAGTACCCACAGTGTTGCAAACAGCCACGCGTTGGGTCCGCTCGCGCCATAGAGGAGCGCGATCGGCACGACAATCACGCTGATCACGTCGACAAAAAACGACAACGAGAGAAAATGATCCCGTGCATTGCCGGCGCGTATGGCGGTTCGCGCGCGAAGCGCGCCGTCGACCGCAAAATACCCGAGACAACACCACAGGCAGGCGGTGAGCCAGAGGCCGGCCGAGTTCTGTAACGTCGGCACCGAGTAGGCTGTCATCGCCGATAGTCCGACGGCGAGGATGAGAATTCGGGCCAGCGCCGATGCGCCGAAGCGGCGCAACGGCGCGGTCAGTTGCGCGACGATCCCGATCGCGTCGTTGAATATCACGCCAACACCATGGGTCCTCGATGCGGCCGAGGCGACGATAAATTACGCCCCCGGCGGCTTATGAGCCAGCCGAAATTACACGCGTCAAGCCGGGCTGCAACTGAAAACCCTTTGATAAAAATGGTAAATTTGCCCTCAACGACGGTGGTTGCGCGCTTAAATTTGCGCTCCGATGCCGTTACACTGCGCCAACTCAAGACCCCCATCCCCCCGTCCAGGGCATTCATGAAACGGCAGCAGATTTCACGCTTCGAGCTGGCGAGCTATCTGCTCTCGCCGGCGCTGTTCGTGATGGTGACGTTGATGGTGGTCGAGGCGATGCTGGCCGCGGCGACCACGTGGTTCGTCATCAATGCCGGACGCAGAGTCGCGGTCGGCGAGTTCCTGCTTACCGACCTGATCTGGATTCTGACGGCGCAATCGACGTCCTACGTGGTGGGTGTCGTCAGTTGGGTGTTCGCCGAACAGGCCGGCTATCGCGGTTTCGGCAAGTTCATGCTGCGCTTCGCCCGCGAGAACCGCGACAAGGTCAAGCTCCTGAACGAGAAGCCCGCCCGCGAGCAGGTCGAGCCGTTCCTGACCGGCGAGACCTTCCAGTGTTTTTTCAATGTCATGTACGAGCTGGAATTCGCGCTGAAGCTTTTTCTCGGTCTCGTCTTCAACGCGCTGGTGCTCGGCGCCGAGATCGACCCCAGCCTGCCGATTGCCTATGTCGGCGCCTTCGGCGCGCTGCTCCTGATGCAGTGGGTGCTGCAGAAGCCGATCGCGAACGCCTATCTGGAAAACCAGCGTATGAACAATCGCGTCACCGCGCAGGGCTATACCGCGTGGGACAACGTCTTCGCCGGCAACAGCTACAATCTCAGATTATGGCTCGCCGGTTTCAAGACGCGGCTGCGCGAGGGCCTGGTCGCGCAAGTCCGCGCCATCGTCGCACGCGAGGGCATGAGTGCGGTGAGCGGCATCGTCAGCCTCGCCATCGTCTTCGCCGCCATCACGGTGGTCGCGGTACACAATGTCGGCGACACCGCATTGCTGGTCGGCCTGGCGACGACGCTGCCGCGGCAGATCGAGATGACCTACGAGCTGCATCTGCTCGCCAGCGGCTGGAACGATTTCATCGCCATCTGGACGCGGTTCGGCGGCGTCGCCGCCAATATGTTGCCGCAGCCCGATCCGGATTTCGACGAGCGCATCAAATTCGACCGCCTGGTGCTGCGCGAAGGCGATCACGCCAACGTGGTCTCGTCGCTGGGCGACGCATTACAGGTGACATTGGCGCGGCCGACCGGCCGCATCAACGTGCGCGGCGGCAACGGCACCGGAAAATCTTCGCTGCTGGCGAGCCTGAAAACCGAGATGAAGAAGCGGGCCTATTACTGGCCGACCACGGATCGCCTGGCGTTTCAGTTCGCTGGCGGCGTGGTACCGGTCGATGTCGAGGGCGACGACGAGGATGAGGTCGTCGTCGAGGAATCGATGGACAAGAAGCTGGGCTTCTCCTCCGGCGAGCGGCAACTCAAATCGCTTCAGGAAATCGTCGAGTCGACCACCGCGGAAGTCTATCTGCTCGACGAATGGGACGCCAATCTCGACGACACCAACAAAGCCAAGGCCGATGCGCTGGTCGACGAACTCGCGGCGCGCGCCCGCGTCGTCGAAATCTCGCACCGCGATCGTCCGGCATGAGCGCCTGAAAGGCTCGCAACCGGCGCGATTTGCCGCATTTTCCGTGTGACGGCGGGCACATCTGCCAGGTCCCGATGTGCTAATCTAGGGCGCTCGGGGCTTCGAGGGCGCCGGGCTTCGGGGCGGCTATGAGGCGGCGGGAATTCATGATGTTGCTCGGCGGTGCGGCGATCGGCGCGCCGCTTGCCGCACGCGCGCAGAACGTCGCGACGACGTCAATCTCAAGACGGCAACGCAGCTCGGTCTTACAATGCTGTCGACCCTGTTGGCGACCGCAGACGAGGTGATCGAATGAAATCGCCGCAATCCAGTGTCAGAGCTGACAAGGTCGGTTCGATCGGGCCGTATAGCCGCAAATGAGAATCATGATTTCGCCGCAGGGAGACGAGCCATGAGACGCCGCGATGTCCTGCAATTGCTGGCCGGAGCGATGATAGCGGTGCCCGGCGCCGCCGATGCGCAGACCAGCGCAAAGGTCTACCGGATCGGTACGCTTACCGTCGGGCCGCCGATCCCGCCCACGGCTGGCACCGGAGCAATGTTGGTCGCCGGGCTGGCGCAGCGCGGTTTTAAGCTCGGTGAAAATCTCGCCTACGAAGCTCGTGGCGCCGCCGGCAAGATCGGGCAGATCGCCAATCTGATGCAGGAATTGAAGGCGGCCAATGTCGATGTGGTTGTCACTGTAGGCTACCCGAGCGCCGCGGCCGCCAAGGCCTCAGGTGTTGCCACGGTGATCGCCACCGGCTCGGGCGACCCGGTCATCACCGGGCTGGTCGCAAGCCTGGCGCATCCGGGCGGCAACGTCACGGGAATATCCGACGACGCCGCCGCACTCTCCACCAAACGTCTCGGACTGCTGAAGGCAGTGGTGCCGAAGCTCCACCGCGTCGCCATGCTGTGGAACAAGGACGACCGCGGCATGACCCAGCGTTACGATGCCTCGGCAAAGGCCGCGCAGGAATTGGACGTGCTGGTGCAACCGCTCGGCGTGCGCGAACCGGACGACTTCAACGAAGCCTTCGCGGCGATGGACCGGGAGCCGCCGGACGCCATTCTGATGGTGACCAACTCGCTCACTCTGCTCAATCGCAAACGTGTGATCGATTACGCCGAAGCTCATCGCCTGCCGGCGATCTATGAGCAGGATTTCATAGCTCGCGACGGCGGGCTGATGTCCTACGGCGCCGACGCGCACGAATCCTTCGATCGCGCCGCGGCGCTCGCCGCCCGTATTTTCCAAGGCGCCAAGCCCGCCGATCTGCCGTTCGAAATTCCGACCCGCTATCAATTCGTGGTCAACTTGAAGACGGCGAAAGCGATCGGCTTGGAATTCCCGACAAACGTGCTTGCGCTCGCCGACGAGGTGATCGAGTGAGACGGAGGGAGTTCATCCCTTTCCTTGGTGCCGCGGCGGCTTGGCCACTCGCCGCGCGCGCGCAGCAACACACGGCACAGATAGCCCACGTCGGCATCATTGATGACGGACCGATCTGGGATCCATTCCGCGAACAGCTGCGCGCATTGGGCTATGTGGAAGGCAAAAACATCGCGTTCGACTATCGCCGCGCCAACGACGCTTCCGATCAATTGTTTGTGGCGGCCAATGTGCTGGTCCGGATTCCGGTGGACGTCCTCGCGGTCTACGGCACCCCGGCGGCGCAGGCGGCGCAGCAAGCCACCAGAACTGTGCCGATTGTCGCGATTTCGCTCGGCGACCCTGTCGCCGCCGGGCTGGTCGCCAGTTTCGCGCGGCCCGGCGGCAATATCACCGGCAATACCATTCTCGGTACCGACATCGTCACCAAGCGGCTGCAGATCCTGAAAGACGCCATTCCCTCCGTGTCGCGCGTGGGGTTCCTTTGGAATCCCGACAATAGCTCCAGTGCAGCGGTTATGCAGGAGCTATTGAAATCGGCGCCGCTTTTTCACATGACGGTTGCCTCATTCGAGGCGCGGACGATGAACGATTTCGCCGTCGTCTTTGCACAGATGTCGTCCGACCGTCCCGATGCCGTGCTGACGACGAACGATCCGTTGCACCAGGCGCAGATACGCAGGATTATCGATTTTCTTTTGCAGAATCGCATCCCAGGACTGTTTCAAATCAGGCAAAACGCGGCCGACGGCGGACTGATGTCTTACGGTGCGAGCTTTTCCGACCTGTTTCGGCGCGGTGCGCTCTACGTCGACAAAATTCTGCACGGGACCAAGCCGGAGGACCTGCCCATCGAACAACCCGCGACGTTTGGTCTTGTCATCAATCTCAAGACGGCAAAGGCGATCGGCCTCGAAATCCCGCAGACACTCATCGCGCGTGCCGACGAGGTGATCGAATGAGTGGAAAAAGCCATATTTCACCTCACCCTCCAGGGCGCGCGAGTGATACTGAGATGGCCGGATGAAAGCCGACGTAGACCATAAAATCGGCCTGACCGCGAGCGGAGCGCTGGGTCGGCTGGGCGGGCCCGCTGCGGCGTCCGGCGCGTCGATCGTGCGCAGCCGGCTTTTCATCAAATACGTTGCGCTCCTTGTCAGCGTGGTCGTGCTCGCGCTCGTCGCCAATGGCGCTTTCGAGGTCTGGTTTTCCTTTCAGGAGCAAAAGGCCGCGCTGACTCATATCCAGCACCAGCAGGCGGAGGCCGCCGCCGATAAGATCGAAGAGTTTGTCACCCAGATCCAGAGCCAGCTCGGCTGGACCACGCAACTGCCCTGGACCAACGGCACGCTCGATCAGCGACGCTTCGATGCCCTGCGGCTTCTGCGTCAGGTGCCGGCCATCACCGAGCTTGCGCAGATCGACGCTTCCGGCCACGAGCAGCTCAAAGTGTCGCGGCTCACCATGGACGTGGTCGGAAGTGGCATCGACTATTCCAACAAGCTGGAATTCACCGAGGCCGTGAAGAACAAGGTCTATTACGGCCCGGTCTATTTCCGCCGCGAGTCCGAGCCCTATATGACGATCTCGCTGGCGGGCGCTCGGCCCGAAAACGGCGTGAGCATCGCGCAGGTCAACCTCAAGCTCATCTGGGACGTGGTTTCGGGCATTAAGGTCGGCGAGCAGGGCCGTGCCTATGTGGTCGACGGCGACGGCCGGCTGATTGCGCACCCTGACATCAGCCTGGTGTTGCGCAATACCGATATGTCGAAGCTCGTCCAGGTGCGGAGTGCTCGCGCCGGCGGTAGCGGCGAGGACGTGCAGGAGGCCAACGACATCGGCGGCCATAAGGTGCTCACCGCCTATGCGCGCGTGCATCCGCTCGGCTGGTTCGTGTTCGTCGAAACACCGATCGAGGAGGCCTATGCGCCGCTTTATCGGTCGATCCAGCGCACCGGCTATGTGTTGTTCGGCGCGCTCCTGCTCGCCTTCATCGCCGGCACGTTTCTCGCTCGCCGAATGGTGGTGCCGATCCAGGCGTTGCGCGCCGGCGCCGCGCGCATCGGCTCGGGCGATCTCGCCCAGCGCATCGACATCAAGACCGGAGACGAGGTCGAGGCGCTCGCCAACCAGTTCAACGACATGGCGGGCCGGCTGCAGGAATCCTACGCCGATTTGGAGCAGAAGGTCGACGACCGCACCCGCGAATTGACTGAGTTGCTGGAGCAGCAGACGGCGACTTCGGAAGTGCTGCGCGTCATTAGTTCTTCGCCGGGCGAGCTGGAACCGGTCTTCAACGCCATGCTGTCGAACGCGGTGCGCATCTGCGATGCCAAATTCGGCAATCTGTTTCTCTATGAGAACGATAGTTATCGGGCGGTCGCCGCTTACGGCGAGCCAGCCTACGTGGAGCGCTGGCGGCGCGAACCGGTGATGTTACTGCGGGAAAATCGCGGCGTTCCGCTCGACCGCCTCACCGGCGTCAAAGACGTTATTCAAATCTCCGATCTCACCAAGGAGCAGGCCTATCTCGCGCGCAATCCCCGCATGACCGTCCTGGTCGAGTCGGGGGGCGCCAGGACGATGCTGTTGGTGCCGATGTTCAAGGAAAGCGAGCTCATCGGCGCCATTATCATCTACCGTCAGGAGGTTCGCCCCTTTACTGAGAAGCAGATCGAGCTGATAAAAAACTTCGCCGCCCAGGCGGTCATCGCCATCGAAAATACGCGTCTGCTCCATGAATTGCGCCAACGCACCGACGATCTCACCCAGTCGCTCGAGGAGTTGCGCACCGCGCAGGATCGCCTGGTGCAGACCGAGAAGCTGGCGTCGCTCGGCCAATTGACCGCCGGCATCGCCCACGAAATCAAGAACCCGCTCAACTTCGTCAACAATTTCTCCTCGTTGTCGGTCGAGCTGATCGAGGAATTGCAGGAGGAATTGGCGAAAGTGAAAGTAGACGATGCGGCGCGCGCCGATATCGCCGAACTGGCGGACACCTTGAAAGGCAACCTTGAGAAGATCGCGCAGCACGGCAAGCGGGCGGATTCGATCGTCAAAAACATGCTGTTGCACTCGCGCGAGGGCTCGGGCGAGCACCGGCCGGTCGACGTCAATGCGCTGGTCGAAGAGAGCCTCAATCTCGCCTATCACGGTGCGCGGGCAGAAAAGCAGGGCTTCAATATCACGCTGGAGCGCTCATTCGATCCGGCCGCGGGCGAGGTCGATCTTTACCCGCAGGAGGTCACGCGCGTCCTGCTCAATCTCATCTCCAACGGCTTCTATGCCGCCACGAAGCGCAAGACCCAGGCCGACGGTGAATTCGAGCCGACGCTGGCGGCGGCGACCAAGAAATCTCGGCGATCGCGTGGAGATCAGAATCCGCGACAACGGCACCGGAATCCCGCCCGAGGTGAAAGAGAAAATGTTCAACCCGTTCTTTACCACTAAGCCGGCGGGGGAGGGCACCGGGCTAGGCCTTTCCATCAGCCATGACATCATCGTGAAACAACATTCTGGAACCATCGCCGTCGATACCGAGCCCGGCAAATTTACCGAGTTCAAAATCGTGCTGCCGCGAAAAGCGGCGGCATTGGAAAAAACAGGAGGGCGCGCGTGAGTCTTCTCATTCTCGTGGTCGACGATGAGCCTGACGTCGAAGTGCTGTTTCGCCAGCAATTCCGGCGCGACTTGCGCGCCGGCCGTTTCACCATGGAATTTGCCCAGTCGGCGCCGGCCGCATTGCAAGCCATCGGCGCCGCCGCAAGTGCCTCGCTCATTCTCATCCTGTCCGACATCAACATGCCGGGGATGAGCGGCCTCGAACTGTTGCCCAAAGCAAAGGAAGTGCGGCCGGACGTCCCGGTCATCATGATCACCGCTTATGGCGATGCGGAGACCAAGCGCAAAGCGCTGGAACGCGGCGCCGACGCGCTTCTTACCAAGCCGATCGATTTTTCGGCGCTTCGCAACGAGATCGACACGCGAGTCGAAAAGGCTGCATGAACGCCCGTATCCTGTTCGTCGATGACGAGCCCGACCTTGAGGCTCTCATCACCCAGAAATTCCGCCGCCAGATCCGCGACGGAACGGCAAAATTTCTGTTCGCCCGCGACGGCATCGAAGCGCTCGATATGTTGAAGGCGAATGACGACATCGATCTGGTCGTCAGCGATATCAATATGCCGCGGATGGACGGCTTGACGCTGTTGCAAAAGCTGCAGGAAAGCGACGGCGGGCTGTCGACCATCATCGTCTCCGCCTATGGCGACATGGCCAACATCCGCACCGCGATGAATCGCGGCGCGTTCGATTTCGTCACCAAGCCGATCGATTTCACCGACCTGGAAACCACCATCGCCAAGACGCTGCGGCACATCGAGGCGCTGCGCGAGGCGCGGCGGCGTCAGGCCGAGGCCGAACGGGCGCATGCGTCGCTGTCGCGTTACTTCTCGCCGAATCTGGCACTGCGGCTCGCCGGCGAGGAGGGCGCAAGCGAGCTCGAAGGGCAGCGGCGCGAGATCGCAACGCTGTTCACCGACATCACCAGTTTCACCGCGCTCGTCGAAATGCTGGAGCCGAGCGTGCTCGGGCCGCTGCTCAACGATTATCTGACCGGCATGACCGATATCGTCTTTGCGCACGACGGCACCGTCGCCAAGATCATCGGCGATGCCATCCATGTGCTGTTCGGCGCCCCGGGCGAGCAACCTGACCACGCGTCCCGCGCCGTGGTCTGCGCGCTGGCGCTCGACGATTACGCGCAGGCGATCTGCGAGCGCTATCGGCAAAAAGGCCTGGCACTCGGGCTGACGCGGATCGGCGTTCATGCCGGCCCGGCGATCGTCGGCGCGTTCGGCGGCGGCCGTTTTTTCGATTACACCGCCTATGGCGATACCATCAATGTCGCGGCGCGCCTGGAAAACGCCAACAAGCAGCTCGGCACCCGCATCTGTGTGAGCGCGCCGCTCGCCGCCAAGGTGGAGAACTTTCGCGGGCGGCCGGTCGGCGACCTGGTGCTGCGGGGCAGGACTGAAGCGCTGCGCGCCTTCGAGCCGCTGCGACGCGAGCAATACGACAGTCCCGCGACCAAGTCCTATTTGGAGGCCTTTGCCAGGCTCGAGGCCAACGATCCCGGTGCGGTCGCCGCCTTTGCCGCGCATCTTGGCAAGGAGCCCGGCGATCAGCTGGCGAGCTTTCACCTCAAGCGGCTTTTGAACGGTGCGACCGGGACCCGGATCGTTCTGGAATAACGCCGTTGTACGCTTGGGTCCGCATTCCTTGTGATGCCCAGCACAATGTGATGCCCAGCACAATTCCCATTCGCGGATGTGGTAGTGTTATTGGCGGTTCTTAGCCCGGCAGGCGAGGACTGAACGTGAAGCGGAGCGGCAAAGCCGGAGGTAAAGCAGCGAGTTTGCGGCGCCCAAAAACCGCAAGCCGCCGGCGTGGCGTTGTCGCAATGCCCGGTCCGCGACGCGAACGCGCCGACGCCGATCTGCAAGAGCAACTCGACCGCAAAACCCGCGAACTGAACGAGGCGCGCGAGCAGCAAGCGGCCTCCACTGACGTGCTGCGTGTCATCAGCGTGTCGCCCGGCGATCTGAAATCTGTTTTCGCGGTCATCCTGAAAAGTGCAACACGCCTCTGCCAAGCCAAGTTCGGCGTGCTGTATCTGCTCGATGACAAAGGCTGTCGGGCGGTCGCCATGCACAACGCGCCTCCGGCGTTCGTCGAAATGCGGCGTCGCGAACCGTCGGCGAATATCACCGGCGATACGGTGCTCGCCCGCGCGGCAAAGACGAAGCGGACAATCCAGGTTGCCGACATGCTGGCGACGCGCGCCGCCCGCAGCAATCCAAACGAACGCCGCTTCGCCAGGCTGACCGGCGCGCGCAGCGTGGTCACTGTGCCGATGCTCAAGGACAAGGAGCTGATCGGCCTTATTACCGTCTTTCGCCAAGAAATACGCCCGTTCATCGACAAGCAAATCGAGCTCCTGCAAAATTTCGCTACGCAGGCCGTTATCGCCGTTGAGAACGCGCGGCTGCTCAATGAATTGCGCCAGCGCACCATCGACCTTACCGAATCGCTGCAGCAGCAAACTGCCACTTCGGAAGTGCTTAAGGTCATCAGCTCGTCAGCCGGCGAACTGGCGCCCGTATTTGACGCCATGCTGGCGAACGCAACGCGCATTTGCGAGGCCAAATTCGGCAACCTTTGGCTCCGTGAGGGGGAGAAATTCCGGATCGTCTCGAGCTACGGCGCTACTGCCGAGTACCGCGCCGCTGTTGTTGACGATCCGTTCCTCCAGCCCGATCGTTCATCCGCTATCATGCATGCCGTCGAAAGCGGAGAGCCGTTTCAAATCGAAGACGTCGCAAAATCGCCCACGCACGGCTCGCGGCAGCGCATCGCGACGATCGAGATCATGAAGGCGCGCAGTCTGATTGCAGTGCCGATGCTCAAGGATGGCGAGGTCAGCGGCATCATCACCATCTACCGCCAAGAGGTGCGCCCCTTCACCGATAAGCAGATTGCGTTCCTAAAAAATTTCGCCGCGCAGGCGATGATCGCCATCGAGAACACGCGGCTGCTCAACGAGCTGCGCCAGCGCACCGACGACCTCACCGAAGCGCTGGAGCAGCAGACCGCCACGGCGGACGTGCTGCGTGTCATTTCGAGCTCGCCGGGCGAGCTAGAGCCGGTCTTCAACGTCATGCTGGAGAATGCCGTACGCATCTGCGACGCCAATTTCGGCAACATCTATCGATGGCACGACGGAGCGCTGCACCTCGTGGCGTCACATAAGACCCCGCCTGCCTTCGCCGAGGCGCGCCGGCGCTCGCCGATTCGTCCTTCCGAGAACCGCAATCCCCTGATCGACCGCATGGTCGAAACCAAAGCCCCCGTTCACTTTACCGATGTCGCGGCAGGCGAGACCTATCGCACCCGCCGCGACCCGGGAGCCGTCGACGCAGTGGAGCTTGGCGGCGTGCGAACGGTCGTGGCCGTCCCAATGTTGAAGGAGGACGATCTCGTCGGTTCATTCACGTTGTACCGGAATCAGCCGCGGCCGTTCACGGAAAAGCAAATTGCGCTGGTGTCCAATTTCGCCGCCCAAGCCGTCATCGCCATCGAGAACACGCGGCTCCTGAACGAATTGCGTCAGCGTACGACCGATCTTACCGAATCGTTGGAGCAGCAGACAGCCACCTCCGAGGTCTTAAGCGTCATCAGCTCGTCGCCCGGCGAGCTGGAACCTGTGTTCCAAGCTATGCTGGAAAACGCAACTCGTATCTGCGAGGCCAATTTTGGTTTCATGGCCAGATATGACGGGGATGCGTTCTACACGATGGCCCACTTGGGCGTCGCGCCGGCGTATCTGGAGCGTGTGCTGGGCCGGCCATTACGACCGGGGCCGGAAACGGTTCTAGGTCACGTCAAACGCACCATGCAGACCGTCCATATGGAGGACCTCTCTGCTGGTCCAGGCTATGCCCAACGCGACCCGATAGTCGTTGCGGCCGTCGAACTGGGAGGAGTCCGGACGTATCTCGGCGTGCCAATGCTCAGGGATGGCAAATTGGTCGGCGTGTTTCTTCTATATCGTCAGGAAGTTCGTCTATTCACGGAAAAACAAGTGGCGTTGGTACAGAACTTCGCCGCCCAGGCCGTCATCGCCATCGAGAACACGCGGCTGCTCAGCGAATTGCGCCAGCGTACGACCGACCTCACCGAGTCACTGGAACAACAGACCGCGACTTCCGACGTGCTGAGCGTGATCTCAAGCTCGCCCGGGGAGCTCGATCCAGTGTTCCGCACCATCCTGGAAAACGCCACCCGGATCTGCGGCGCCGAATTCAGCCATCTGTTCCGCTACGAGGATGGCGTCTTCCGCGCGATCGCGATGCACAATACGCCGCGGGCTTTTGATGAGTTTCTGCAAGCCGGGCCGGTGAATCCCGCCCCCGGCACCGGGCTTGCGCGCATCGTCAGCGACCCTCGCACCACGCATATTCTGGACGTTACGAAACTCGAAGCCTATGCCAATCGCGATCCGTTTGTCGTTGCCGGCGCCGAGCGCGGGCATGTGCGCACGCTGCTGATCGTTCCGATGCTCAAGGACACGGCGTTGATCGGCGTCATTGCGATATTTCGCCAGGAAGTGCGCCCCTTCACTGACAAACAGATCGCGCTGGTTACGAACTTCGCCGCGCAAGCCGTCATCGCCATCGAGAACACGCGGCTGCTCAACGAATTGCGTCAGCGCACGGACGATTTGAGCGATGCGTTGGAGCAGCAAACCGCCACCGCGGACGTGCTCAAGGTCATCAGCCGCTCGACGTTCGATTTGCAGAGTGTTCTTGATACTCTCGTGGAATCTGCCGCCCGCCTTTGCGAAGCAGAAATGGCCTCCATCAATCGCGCTTACGGCGATGGCTATCGCCAGGTCGCAATGTATGGCTTCACGCCGGAGTTCTATACGTTCATGGCCGATCACCCAGTTCCCGGCGGGACTGGCTCGATTAGCGGCCGCACGGTGATGAAGGGCGAAACGATCCAAGTCGCCGATGTGACAACCGACCCAGACTACAAGATGACCGATGTGATAAAGGCCGCCAACATCCATACATTACTGGGGGTTCCAATGTTGCGCGAAGGTGCCCCGGCGGGGGTGATCGTCCTCGCACGAAGCGCGGTGCGGCCATTCACCGACAAGCAAATCGAGTTGGCGCAAACCTTCGCCGACCAGGCGGTGATCGCCATCGAGAACGTGCGGCTGTTCGAGGAGATCCAGGACAAGAGCCGGCAGGTCGAGGAGGCGAGCCGGCACAAATCGCAGTTCCTCGCCAATATGAGTCACGAGCTGCGCACGCCGCTTAACGCCATTCTCGGTTACACCGAATTGATCCTCGACGGCATCTATGGCGATGCGCCCGACAAGATGCGCGCCACGTTGGAGCGCGTGCAGACCAACGGCAAGCATCTCCTCGGCTTGATCAACGACGTGCTCGATCTGTCGAAAATCGAGGCCGGGCAGCTCGTGCTGTCGCTCAACGATTATTCGATCAAGGACATGATGCAGAGCGTCTATGTCGCGGTCGAGCCGTTGGCCGGCAATAAGAAGCTCGGCTTTAAACTAGACGTGGCGCCGAATCTGCCTACCGCGCATGGCGACGAGCGGCGGCTCTCCCAGGTCCTGCTCAATCTCGTCGGCAATGCGATCAAATTCACCGATACCGGCGAAGTCGCCTTCAAGGCGACGGCGGCCAATGGCAGCTACACCATTGCGGTGCGCGATACCGGCCCGGGCATCGCCGAGGCCGACCAGGCCAAGATATTCGAGGAATTCCAGCAATCGGATTCGACGCAGACCAAAGCCAAAGGCGGCACCGGGCTCGGCCTCGCGATCGCCAAGCGCATCGTCGAGATGCACGGCGGCCGGCTATGGGTCGAGTCGAGTCTCGGCAGCGGCTCGACCTTCTTCTTCAGCCTGCCGCTGCGAGTCGAGCATCAGGTGGAAACGCCATGAAAAACCCAGGGCGGGCAATATCGGGGCAGCCATGAGCAAGCGCATTCTCATCGTCGAGGACCAGGAGGATAACCGGCAAATCCTGCGCGATCTCCTCGGCAGCGTCGGCTACGAAATGACCGAAGCATGGGATGGCGAAGCGGGGGTCGCAGCGGCAAAACAGCAGCGTCCCGATCTCATCCTGATGGATATTCAAATGCCGCAGATGGACGGCTATGAGGCGACGCGCCGGATCAAGGCCGACCCGGCGCTCAAAAGCATCCCGATTATCGTCGTGACGTCCTATGCATTAAGCGGCGACGAGGGCAAGGCGCGCGCGGCAGGCTGCGATGCCTATGTCACCAAGCCTTATAGTCCGCGGCAGTTGCTGGCCAAGATTAAGGAATTCCTGCCGTGACGCCGCCTCGTCGTTTCCCGGGAGCAGCGCAGCACGTAGTGATCCGCTGCAGAACCGGGATCGTTATACACGCAGAGCTTACTACGATCCCAGAACAGCGGTGCACCGCTTCGCGCTGCACCGCATCCGGGAAACGTCAGATTTTCGCATGAACAATCCCGCCCGCATCCTGGTCGTCGACGACAACGAGACCAACCGCGATATTTTGGTGACGCGGCTGGAAAAGAACGGTTACGCAACCGTGCAGGCGGCCGACGGCGAAGAGGCCCTGGCGAGCGCCAAGCAGCATCTGCCCGACCTTATTTTGCTCGACGTGGAAATGCCGAAGCTCGATGGTTTCGAAGTCTGCCGGCGGCTGAAGAAGGACCCGGCGCTGCCATTCATCCCGATCATCCTGTGCACCGCGCGCGCCGCCTCGCAGGACGTGGTCACCGGGCTCGACGCCGGCGCCGACGAATACTTGACCAAGCCGATCGACCAGGCGGCTTTGGTCGCCCGCGTGCGCTCGATGCTGCGCATCAAGGAGCTGCACGACCAGGTTCAAGCTCAGGCCAAGGACCTCGTCGCCTGGAATCAGACGCTCGAAGAGCGCGTCAACGCGCAGGTCGGCGAGCTCGATCGCATGAACCGGCTGAAGAGTTTTCTGCCGCCGCAGGTCGCCAAGCTCGTCGTATCCGACCAGAAACTGTTGGAAAGCCACCGCCGCGACATTACCGCGGTGTTTTGCGACTTGCGCGGCTTCACCGCCTTTGCCGAAAGCGCGGAGCCGGAGGATATCATTGCCGTGCTGCAGGAATATTACCGCTGTCTCGGCGAATGCATCGACCGGTTCGAGGGCACGCTGCAGCATTTTGCCGGCGACGGCCTGCTCATCATCTTCAACGATCCGATTCCGTGTGCCGAGCCGGCTGTGCAGGCGGTGCGCATGGCGGTCGAAATGCGAATGCGCGTTACGGCGCTGGCGGAGAAATGGCGGCGCCTCGGCCACGAACTCGGTTTCGGCATCGGCATTGCTTCAGGCCATGCCACTTTGGGCAATATCGGCTACGAAGGCCGCTTTCATTACACGGCGAACGGCACGGTGGTGAATCTCGGCGCGCGGCTATGCGAGAAAGCCAGCGACGGACAGATTCTGATCGAAGGCAGGGTCCAGCTTGCCATCGAGGCGATCGCCAGCATGGAGCCGCTCGGCGACCTCGACCTTAAGGGATTGCATCGCCCCGTCCGCGCCTTCAACGTGCGCGAATTGACGGCGTAATGCACAAACGGCAATAACAAGCCGTCAAGGGGGAAAAGTGCCCGATAAGCTCACCGATCTGATTGAGGAATTGGCGCTCGCCAACCGTATCCTCGCCCACGAAGGCGTGCTCGACGCCTTCGGCCATGTCAGCGTGCGCCATCCGACCGCTCCCGGCCGCTATCTGTTGTCGCGCTCGCGCTCGCCGCTGCTTATCGAGCCCGACGACATTCTGGAATACACGCTCAATTCCGAGCCGGTACGGCCGCCCAAAGTGCAGCTCTACGCCGAACGCGTCATACACGGTTGTATCTTCCAAGCGCGGCCCGACGTCATGGCGGTGTGTCATCATCACGCGCCGGCCATCATGCCGTTTGCGATCGCCGGCAAGCCGATTGTGCCGGTTTTCCATCTCGGTGCGGCAATGGGCCAGGATGCGCCGTTCTGGGATCAGCACGACGAATTCGGCGACACCAATCTTCTGGTCGTGAAACAGGAAGAGGGCCGCTCGCTCGCGCGTGCGCTCGGCGGGCATTCGGCGGTGATGATGAACCGCCACGGCGCAACCGTCGTCGGCGGCAATCTTAAGGAACTGGTGTCGCGCTCGATCTTCATGTGCCAGAACGCCGAATATCAGCTTCGCGCGCTGGCGCTCGGCACGCCGCAGCCTCTGCACCCTGGCGAGGTCAAACTCGCGAGCACGCTCAATGCGTTGCCCAACGTGACAAACCGGACCTGGGAGTATTGGAGCGTGCGGCTCGAAGCGGCCGGCGCCATGCCGCCGCGCAAGAGCTCCGCCAAAGCCGCGCGCCGACCGGTGCCGAAATCGTCCCGGGTCACCCCGCGCGAACGGCGCACAGGACGAAGGCGCTGATCGTCCCCGCTCATTCCCGCGAAAACGGGAATCGCGTGACTGGGCGCCCGCTTCTGCGGGGACGAGCAGAATCCCATTTCAATGCCGGTCGCGAGCGGCGGCGCTGATGGCGCCGAGCATAACGGCGCGGTCGGCTTTGAGCGTGCCGCGCACCGATTGCTGGGCGCCGAGCTCCCCCATTTCGCGCTGGCGCTTGACGGTCGCCGTCGTCATCAGCGGCTCGACGCCGAGTTCGCGCAGCGTGTCGGCGACTTCTTCCATTTCGGCGGCGCGGCGTTCGCCGTAACTCGCCATGCGCTCGAGATTGTAGGGCACGATCTTTCCCCAATCGAGGCCGGGATAATTGTTCTTCATCGAGGCGGCGACTTCGTCAATGACGCCGGCGCGCGCCGCGGCCAAAAAGCACTCCAGCGTCAGCGCCTCGATGCCTTTGATTATCACGCTGCGCACCATTTTGATAGCGGCGGCAGCGCCGATTTCGGCGCCGGCGCAGCTCAAGCGCATGCCGAGCCCGGCAAGCGTCGGCGCAATCGCCTCGGCATGCGGCCCGGCAATGAGCATCGGCGTCTTATGCCGCGCCGGATGAATCGGTGCCAGCACGGCGACGTCGACATAGCGGGCGGCGTCGCCGAGCAGCTTGGCGGTCTCCTGCTTGCGGCCGGGCGAGACCGAGTTGATGTCGAGCACGAAGGGTTTTTCGGCGAGATGCGCCTTGACCGAATGCGCGGCTTCGACGCTCGAGGCCGCGGTGACGGCCGAGATTACAATGTCCACCCCGCGAACCGCGGCCGCGGCCGAGCTCGCGCAACGCACGCCGCTTGCCGCTCCGGCTTGCCGGAGCTTTTCGCCCGTTTTTTGCGAAAACAGGATGTCCCATGCCGACATCCGCTCCACGCCCTCGTCGCGCAGTCCGGCGGCGATCGCTTGGCCCGCTTCGCCGAATCCGATGAAAGCGATGCTCGGCTGCAAATTTGGCATCGTCAGTTTCCTTGCTCGCGTCTTGGCTCTGCCGATGATATGGCAGTTTCGGCGCCAAATCCGCAATGGCCAAAAGTCCGCAGTGCGCCTCCTCGCCGCGCCATGATCGCCGGGTGTTGCAATGACAAGACCGTCCTGCCGCGATCGCCTTGAACAGGCGCTTGTCCGCATTGCCGACCCCAAAGGGGAGGGGGCACGGGCCTGCCTCACCGTGTATGCGGACAAAGCCCGCGCCGCAGCCGATGCGGCCGATGCGCGGGCCGCTCGCGGCGCGCCGCTCGGCCCGCTCGACGGCGTCATCGTAAGCATCAAGGATCTGTTCGATGTCGCTGGCGAGCCGACCCGCGCCGGCTCAAAAATCCTCGCCGAGGAGGCGGCCCCGGCAACGACCGACGCAACCGTTGTGCGACGGCTGCGCGCGGCCGGCGCGGTGATCGTCGCCAAGACCAACATGACCGAATTCGCCTTTTCCGGCATCGGCGCGAACCCGCATTTCGGCACGCCCGGCAATCCGCGCGACCGCACACGCGTGCCGGGCGGCTCGTCGGCGGGCGCGGGCATCGCCGTCGCCGATGGCATGTGCGAGATCGCCATCGGCACCGATACCGGCGGCTCGGTGCGCATCCCGGCCGCGTTGTGCGGCCTGGTCGGCTTCAAGCCGAGCCGACAGCGCGTTCCGACCGACGGCGCCTTCCCCTTGAGCCAGACGCTCGATTCGATCGGGCCGATCGCCAACAGCGTCGAGGATTGCGCCAAAGCCGATGGAGTGATGGCGGGCGAGCGATTTACGCCGCTTGAGCCGCTTGCGCTCGCCGGTCTCAAATTCGGCATTGCCGATGGGCTGCCGCTCGACCGGCTGGATGACACCGTCGCTTCGGCATTCGCCACGGCGATCAAGCGGCTCGATCAGGCCGGCGTTCGTGTCAGCCGCGAAACGCTGCCGCTGTTCGACGACATGATCGCGGTCAATGTCAAGGGCGGCATCTCGCCGCCCGAGGCCTGTGCGATTCACCGCGACCGGATCAAGCGCCGCGCCGCCGACATCGACCCCAATGTGCTCGCCCGCATCGAGCGCGGCTGCGCGGTGACGCAGGACGATTACGCCTGGATGCGGCGCGAACGGGCGCGGCTTGTCGACGCCATGGCTGCGCGGCTTTCCGCGCTCGACGTGCTCCTGATGCCTTCGACCTCGATTGTGGCGCCGGCCATCGCTGAGGTCGAAGACAGTAAGGTCTTCGCCGCGCGGAATGCCGCCCTGCTGCGCAACACCTCGATCGTCAATTTCTTCGATCTCTGCGCCGTTTCGCTGCCGCTGCCGGTCGCGCCCGGCAGCATGCCGGTCGGGCTCATGCTGATCGCGCGCAACGACCAGGATCGGCGGCTTTTCCGCATCGCCGCGGCGGCAATGCAGTATTTCGCGCCGTGACGAAAATTTGTACCGAGATTGTTTCAGGCAATTTTCGACAGTAAGATTTGCCGGTGCGCAATCGATAGGTGGCGTAGTACGGTTCTCGGCTGCGCCAGCGAGGGGTGGTAATGACCGATCTCCTCCGACTGTTTCGTTCGCGGCATGCGGTTGCCGCGCCCGAATACTCTCTGGGCCCCGAGTGGACACCGACGACGCAACAAATCGACGCAGCACGCGGGCGATTGACCGATCGTCGCGCCGCCAGTCCTTGGTGGGCCGTGACAGCCTCCGACCAAATTGACGGCGTTCGAATTCCAATTCTGTTTGCGACCGAAGCGCCGAGCGACAGCTCGGACAGAACCAAACGGCTGCGGAAGGTCCGTGATTTGTCATTCGATGCCGCGGCGCGGTTTTTCGTTCGCAGATTGATCGTCTCACCCGCGCACTACTTGATCGAATTCCGGCATCCGGAGCTCCTTCACCACCATACGTCCGTCCCCTTGGGGCTGCGCTTCATCGCACTCAATTCCGACGCGTGGCGGCATGGCGGTCAGATAGGCATGATGCTGGACGGCAGCCCACTTCCGTTCGACAAAATCCTAGGGCCTGGCTGGGCGCATACCTTCCACGAAGCCAATCTTGTCGAAAGCTACATCCAGTTCGTTTTCGATCATACGGAATTGGACGGCGAGCAAGTCTATGTGGTTTCAAACAAGGATGATTTCGTCAAAGCAGAGGGTACCGCATCTGCGATCGACAACCCGGCTCACTTGATTGCACAGTTCTGCACTGACATTGAGTTGGTGCAGCCCAACGCCGCATCGGCGGCGCAGCCGCCAAGCGGAGTGCATGCGGCGCAGCAGCCGGCTCCGCCGCCGCAGACAAACATGCTCGATGAATCCCTCCTCATCCCTCCAACCTGTTTGCGTACCGTGTCGTCCGACGGCACGACGCCGGAGCATGCCGTCATATTCGCGACAATCATCTATCTCGGACAACTGCAGCATGTATGTTTGAGGGTTGCTTCGGACGGCAAGATCAATTCTCTCAAGCAGTCATCGCGGACGCGCGAAGGAACGGCGCTACCTATAATTCCGCTGCGGTCGTTCCAAGATCAGAAGGCCAGCATCACTCGAGCGATCCATGACAGCCATCAGGCGGCGACGCTATGACGGTCGCGCCCGCTATCACGATTGCGGCTGACGAGTTCGTCCGCGCCTTGAAAAAGTCGGTCACCGGCGGTGAATATCAGTTCCATGCAGCCAGCATGAACATAGACGTTACTGGGTCAGTCGATTTTGGCGATCTGGTAAAAGAATTTGCAAAAGGCCTTTTGATCGAAAACGTTCGCTTTCTCGATGCCGTTAGGATGACCAACTGCAGATTTTCCGGCAGCGTAAGTTTTAAATCGTGCACGTTCGATCATTCGCTCCATCTCGGCAAGGCGAATTTTGAAAACGGGCTCTGCTTCTCCGACTGTACTTTTGGTGTCGCGGGCAAGAAGCTCGATCGCGCCGCTCTTTTGTTCGATGACGCGACAATTCGGGGCGACATCGCTTTCTATAAAACAACCGTGCACGGCTGCGTTATGGCGCGCCGGCTGCAACTTTCCGGAAACCTGGAATTCACGGCTTGTGCATTCGAAGCCGAGTCGAAGGAGGTTGCACTGCTCGACCTAAGCAACAGCAAGATCAATGGCAGCATCAATTTTGAGACGAATAAACGGCCAGAGGCGCTGCTGCAGTCGCTTAGCGAAAGTCTTGGGACTATCGGGACGATGCGAAAATCGCGCTTGCCGCGGTCACGCTTCGCAAATCGCAAAGGCGTTCTGAGCATTAATCTCGGCGGCGCGGAAGTGACAGAGGATGTGATTCTATCCTGTGCCCATTTTATTGGTCGGGCGGATCTAAGCAGCATCAAATGCCGGGGGTTGGCGAGCGAGGGCGGATTTTTTGCGCTTCCCACGACTGAATCTCAACACGTTCTTCCCGATCAGAAGACCCTTGTCGCAGGCGAAGGCTTCGGTGGAGCAATGATCGAAGGTGGCCTAACGCTATCAGGCGGCCAGTTTGGCTTGATTCATCTCCACGGCATTTCGATTTTGGGCGAGATGAACCTGATTGACGGCCATTCGGGCCAAATTCACGTTGAAGATTCAATTTCCGACGGAAGCGACAATGAACGCTTCGTGGCGAGGACCGTACTCGGTAACTTCGTCATGATCCACTGGCATTGTCGCGATTTTGTCCATTTGCATCCAAGCGAAATGAAGGGAAGCGCGAACGAGTGGGGAATACGCGGCATCGTTATCAATTCAACCACGATAGATCGGGCCCTGTCGCTTTGGCCGGGGCTGAGCCTGCAACGAGTTTTGCAAACGTATATGGGGCAAAACGGCGCCGACAAACCGCGTCCTAAATTTTTCTCGTACAACGCGGACGGCAAGCTGATAGACGCAGAAACCGACGCCGGGTGCCGCAAGCTTTTAAATCGTTGGCAAAGGCAGTTGCTGGTTTGCGGCAACGTCATTATCGATCACACGACTATCGGCGACGACCTCGTCCTGACGGGCATTGATGTGAGAGAGAACATCGGGTTGAGCGATGGCCGGATCGACATTCTCAATTCCAAGATCGATGGCGAAGTGATCTTCAGATCGCCGATCTCCTTTCTTGCCAACTCGCGAATGACGGCGCCTTTATTGCATTTGCTCGCGCGGCGGATTGTAGTCGAAAGCCACGGCCAACCGCCCGCTTTTGGCCATGCGATCTGTCACACGCTGGATATGCGGGGCATGGAAGCCAAAAAGGTCGACCTGACCGGATTGTGTATTCGAGAGTCTCCCGAAAGGGACTCTGACACTTCGCCAAATCCGGCAAGTCGTCCGCTCGCGCAGAGCACTCTCAATGTGCCGAACGCAACCTTAAGTCAAACCAAGGTAAGCGGAAGGGTCGCTACCTTCGCGCGGCTCGCCAATTCGGCGGCCAAGCGCATTTACGCCGAAGTTTACGCGGTTCTCAACGAACCGAGCCGCAATAGAGGCCGGGAAATTCATGTCGATCCGGGTCCGCAGAAAAGGAATTGGGAACGCGGACTATTGAGCGTTTGCTTCGGTCCGTTGGCGCCATCGATCCAAGAGCCGTCCAAGCACCTTGAAGCAAGCACGCATATTCCGGGAGCGCTCGATTTCCAGCATGCTGAAATTGGCGAGTTGGTGATATCGGACGCCTCGTTTCGCGATCACATATCCAAGCGTCGTGTAACCGAGAACGGGATCGTTCTCGACTATGCCCAGATCAGCAAGCTCTATGTGGCCCGCAGTGAGCCGGATCACGCCAATCCCCACCAGCACAATGGGTTTCCTGTGCCCGTGAGCCTGGCCGACCTTTCGGTCAAAAGCTGGTTTTTGGAAGACGAAGATGTGCACAATTCATTGCCGGACTTGAAGTCGTACATCGAGAGGGAAGCAACCCTGGCGGTCCCCTATCTCGATCTCCTCGATAACGATCATGTGTTTCGGATGTCTTCGTATTTGGCCGTCGAGAAATCGCTGCGGGATCGCGGCTACACGGAAGAAGCGAGACAAATATTTATCGCTGGTGTTTATCGGGACGTTCGCACCAAAAGCGCCGGGGAAACCAAATCGCAACAAGAATCCAAAACCTGGCGGCGCGGCGATGGACGCTTTCGGAAACCAGCAGCTTCCAATCTGGTTCTAGGGTTGCTTTGCCTGGCGCTGGTTGCCGCGACGATATCTCTCGGCACCCACTCTCTCACTCGGAATTTCCAGCTCAGTGTCGGGGGTGCCTCGCTCGTGCTCCTGGGTCTCTTTGCCTTGCGCGCCAATGTGTTTCGGCTCAAACGCCCGTGGCGTGAGTATGGCGAATTTGTCATATGCGCGGTTTGGTGCGCAGCAGTCATTTACGCGATTCATCTCGTCGCCGTGTTCATGGCCGGAGCTTCTCAGTTCGACTTCGAGTGGCTGTCCCTCGGCCTGGTGGTTTTGCTCGGAATAGGTATTGCCATGAGCGGCGCGCTGCGACGCTTCGTTGACCAATTGTATTGGTCGCTCGTCGACTATGGGACGAGTGCGTGGCGGCTCGCCGGTGTGATCTTCATCCTGATGGCGGTTTCGTTCGCGCTGGTGTTACCCGCGCCGCGAAATTTTGCGCCCACATTATTGGCCCAATCCGTCCCTGCGACGCAGCAAATCAAACCGGTCACCGTTGCACCTCCGGATTGGCCTTTTGGCGAGCGGCTGTGGATGACATTGCGCTATCACGTACCCCTCGTCGGCGCGGTCATTTCCGATGAATGGCAGCCCGCCGATGGGCCTCTGATTATCGTCGGAACAAACGGTTGCAACGCAAGCACAGTTCTACCCTCCTTCGTGTGCGCCCATTGGCCGACGGCGCGGGACTGGTTTGGCTTCATGATGTGGGCGAATTGGATTCTCTGGCCGTTGTTCCTGCCATTCCTGATCCGTACGCTGTCGCGCGAGCGGTGATCATTCCACTGCCGAATTGTTCGAGCTCCAGCCTTGTCGCTACCCTCATCGCCGCGGCGGCCATGCAGCCTTTTAACGCATAATCAGCGCTTGCCGCAGGCACCGCCGTTTCCTAGCATTCGACCCAACTTGGGGAGGACTTCGCCATGACACGCATTGGGAAATTGCCCAACCGTCGACACCTGCTCGCCGGCGCTGCCGCCGCCGCCGCGAGCCTGGCCGCGCCCACGATCGGGCGCGCGCAAGGTGGCCCGCTCAAGGTCGGCGTGATCTTGCCACGGTCGGGCTTCGAGGCCGGCATCGGCCAGGACTGTCAGCGCGCCGTCGATATCGCTCCGGGAATTCTCAGGGAATTGGGCCTGCCCGAGCTCGCCATCATCAACGGCGACACCGAGTCGAACGTCGATACCGCGCGAGAGCACGCCGAAAAACTCATCAGCGACGGCGCGCAGCTTCTGATCGGCTCCTTCGATTCGGGCCAGACCACCGCGATCGCCCAGGTTGCCGAGCAAAAGGGCACTCCACTGGTCATCAACGTCGGCAGCGCGCCCGAGATCACCGAGCAGGGCTACAAGTTCGTGGTCAGAAATTTCCCAACGGTGCCGATGCTGCTCAACGATGAGTTCGCCGAGCAAATGGACGTCTTCAATATTGCGGGTGTTGCGCCGAAGACCGCCGTATTCATGCACGTCAACGACCTGTTCGGCACGGGAATGTCAAAAGGCATCCACGGGTTGATGTCAAAATACAATGTGCCATACGCGATCCTCGACGAAATCTCCTACGATCCAGCAGCGCGCGATCTGTCCGTCGAAGTGACCAAGGCCAAGGCGACGAACGCGGAAATCCTGCTCGTTGTCGGCCGTCTCAACGACGCCATGCTGCTCACACGCGAAATGGTCAAACAGCGCTGGTCGCCGCAGGCGATCTTCAGCTGGGGGCCAGGTTGGTACGAGAACCAATACACCAAGACACTCGGCAAGCTGAGCGACGGCCCGATCAGCCTGGTGCCCTGGTACGACCCGAACAAAAAGATGACCAAAGTTCTTGAGGCCGCATTCTCCAAGGCGTTTCCAGACCTCAATATGAACACCAATCATGTGTACACGTTCGAGGCATTGTTGATCGCCGCGGACGCATACAAGCGCGCCGGTTCGGCTGATCCAAAGGCATTGGCCGATGCGCTCCATGCGACCAATATCACCGATAACGTGAGCATCGGGCCCGGCATCAAATTTGACGCCAAGGGTCAAAATACCGGCCTGAAGTGCGGCGCCGTCCAGAACCGCGACGGCAAGCAGGTGACGATCGCGCCGAAAGAGGCCGCCAACGCCAAGCTGGAATGGCCGATGAAGCCGTATCAGGACCGCACCTGACCGGCGCGGTACTGCTCGGTGTCGTTTGATGTCTATCTGAACGTCGCGGTTGCCGGCGTCCTGACCGGATTGGTCTATGGACTGATGGCGCTCGGCCTGTCGGTCATTTTCGGCGTGGTGCGCGTCGTTAATTTCGCCCACGGCGAAATGATGTCGATCGCCATGTATATCGCGGTCGTGCTGTTTTCAGCATTCCATCTCGACCCGCTGGTCATGCTGGTGCCGATCGCCGTGGTGATGTTTGCGTTCGGCTATGCCCTGCAGGCGGGATTGATCAATCCATTCATTACCCGCCCGGAACACAGCCAGTTCCTGCTGGTGGTGGCCCTGGCGATCATCATCGTCAATACGCTGCTGATTGTTTTCGGTCCCGACGCGCAGACGATACAGACGTCTTACACCTATGACAGTTATCAGCTCGGTCCGCTCATCGTCGACGCGACGAAGCTTTATGCCGGCGCCGCGGCAATTCTGGTCACTGCGGCGCTGTTCGCCTTTTTCCAGCTGAGCCTCGTCGGCAAGGCGATCCGCGCCTGCGCCGACAATTATACCGGCGCACTCGTGGTCGGCTTGAACGTCAATCGGCTCTACGCGCTCACCTTCGGCATCGGCGCGGCCTGCGTGGGCGCCGCCGGCGTGATGATGACACTGATCGTGGACGTAACGCCGATCATAGGGCCGAGCTATACGCTGCTAGCCTTCGTCATCGTCATTACCGGCGGCCTCGGCTCGATGCCGGGCGCGCTCCTGGGCGGCGTATTGATCGGTTTCACCGAGGCGATGGCGGGATTGCTGTTCACGCCCTCGGCGAAAAGCATGTTTTCTTTCGGCATTCTCGTGCTGGTGCTGCTGCTGCGGCCGCAGGGCATTCTCGGCCGGAGGCTGGCATGACCGGCCGCTGGGGAGACGGACCGTCTCCGCGCAGTATATTTCTACTCGGGGCGCTGCTGGCGGCGCTGTTGATCGCGCCGTGGATCGTCAACGACTACCTGCTCACCGTCCTCATCGTCATTCTGTACTCTGCCTATACCGGGCAGGCCTGGAACATCATGATGGGCTTTGCCGGCCAGCTTTCGCTCGGCCACGCCATCTATGCGGGGCTCGGCGCTTACGTGGCGGCGATGCTCTTCACCGAGTATGGCATCGGCCCGTGGATTGGATTGCTGGCGGCGATACCGGTTTGCATGGCATGCGGGGCAATCATCGGATTTCTCGCATTCCGCTTCGGCGTCGCCGGCGTCTATTTTGCGATCCTCACCATCGCCTTCGCCGAGTTTGCGCGCATCGGCTTCGATCATCTGGACTTCGTCCACGCATCTGCCGGTCTGTTCCTGCCGGTGGCGCAATATTCGCATAACGATCTGTGGCGGCTGCGCGGCAATCCGACGATGTTCTATTACGTGATCCTCGCCGCCACCGTGCTGGCATTCGTGCTGTGCCGCGCCTTGCTGAAGAGCCGCATGGGCTATTTCTGGCTGGCGATCCGCGAAGACGAAATCGCGGCGCGCGCCGCCGGCATCGATACGTTCCGTTACAAAATGTATGCGGTGACGATCTCCGCCGCCGTCACCTCGTTTGCCGGCGTGTTCTATGCGTTCTTCTACAACAATCTGTTCCCGGAGCAGGTCTTCAACATCTCTCGTTCGATCGAGATGATTCTCGGGCCGGTGATTGGCGGCATCGGCACGCTGTTCGGGCCGATCCTCGGCGCGTTCTTGCTCACCGGTCTTGCGGAATCGGTCAATTCGGCGATGGCCGCCATCGGGTTCGATCTGCCCGGCGCCAAGCAGGTGTTCTACGGCGTCTGCCTGCTCCTGGTCATCGTGGCGCTGCCGGAGGGCGTGTGGCCGCCTCTGGCGCGGCGGCTTGGGCTTGCGGAGCACGAGCGATGACGGCGCTGCTGTCGCTCGCCAATGTCGGCAAGCGCTTCCGCGGCCTGGTCGCGGTCGACGCGGTGAGTTTCGACGTGCCCGAGGGCTCGCTGTTCGCGGTCATCGGCCCGAACGGCGCCGGCAAGACGACGCTGTTCAACATGATCGCGGGAGCCATGGCGCCGGATGCAGGCTCGATCGCCTTTGCCGGATCGCCGATCGACGGCTTGGCGCCTGATGAAGTGTGCCGGCGCGGCATTGCCCGCACTTTTCAGCTGGTCCGGCCGTTTCCGGCGCTGAGCGTGGAGGACAATGTCATCGTCGGTGCGCTGCTACACCGGCGCGCCGTCGGCGCCGCGCGCGACCATGCCCAAGCGTTGCTGCGGCGCCTCGATCTGTTCGCCAAGCGGCGACAGCTTGCCGCCACGCTGACGCTGCCGGATCGCAAGCGCCTCGAAGTCGCCCGTGCGCTGGCGACCGGGCCGCGCCTTTTACTGCTCGATGAGGTGATGGCGGGGTTGCGGCCGACCGAAACCGACCGCATGGTCGCAACCTTGCGCGATCTCAACCGCGACACCGGCGTGACGATCCTTTTGATCGAGCACGTCATGCGCGCGGTGATGGCGCTTGCTTCGCGCGTCCTCGTGCTCGATCACGGCACGGTTATCGCGGAAGGCACCCCCGAGGCGGTCGTGCGCGATCCGGCAGTCGTGCAATCCTATCTCGGCGCGGAGACAGAATGATGCTCTCCGTCGAAAACCTCGACGTGTTCTATGGCGACGTCCAGGCGCTCGACGGGGTGTCGCTCGAAATCGAGGAAGGCGCGATCGTCGCCGTTGTCGGCGCCAACGGCGCCGGCAAGACGACGCTCATTCGCGCGCTCGCCGGGATGCAGCGGCAAGTTCGCGGCCGCGTCTATTTTCGCGGGGCGGACATATCCGGCTGGCCCAGCCATCGCGTCTGCGATCTCGGCATCGGCCAGGTGGCGGAAGGCCGCCAAGTGTTTTCGACGCTGTCCGTCGAGGAGAATCTTGAAGTGGGCGCCATGCTGCCGCGGGCGCGCGCCGATCGAGCGAGGAACCGCGACCGCGCCTTCGCGCTGTTCCCGATACTGGCCGAGCGGGCGAGGCAGCCGGCCGGCACGCTGTCCGGGGGCGAACAGCAAATGCTCGCCATCGCCCGATGCCTTATGGGCGCACCGCAACTCATCATGTTCGATGAGCCCTCGCTTGGCTTGGCGCCGGCCATTGCGCGCAACTTGCTCGGCACCATCCGCGATCTCAACCGCGAAGGCATCACCTGTGTCCTCGTCGAGCAGAATGTGGCGTTGTCGCTCAAGCTGGCGAGCCGCGCCTATGTCCTGGAAAACGGCCGCGTCACGCTGACCGGTAGCGGCGCCGAATTGCTGGCCGATGACCGCGTGCGGGGTGCCTATCTTGGACTGTGAGTGGCGCTCAATGCTGCGGTCGGCGGATACGCTCCATCAGCGTGGCCAACGCGGCGACGCGCGCGCTCAAGGGCGCCAGCGGAAAGGCTTGACGGAGCCGATTGTAGACATCGGCCGCGGTCGGCGCTTCGACATCGGCCAAAGCCGCGGCCATGGCGCGCGCCATATCGGCTTCGGGCCGCCCGCTCAAAAGCGCAGGCACCAGTGCGACATCGCCGAAGGGGACTGGTGGTTGGATGCGCAACGTGACACGGCGGCTGCCCATGACAAGCTCCATCAGCTTATGGCCCCGTCTCAACGCGCCAAATTTGTTCAAGTTCCATCGCTGCGGAGGACATCCGATCAGAGCGGCTGCCCGATGGTGACAGCAAGCTTGCCGACGCCTTCGACCTCGCACTCGATCTTGTCGCCGGCGACGGTGGCGGCGACGCCCGACGGCGTGCCGGTCATGATGATGTCGCCGGGCGCGAGCTCGACCATTTCGGAGAGCTTGGCGATGATTTCCGGCACCTTCCAGATCATTTGATTGAGGTCGCCGTCCTGGCGCACCTTGCCGTTGACCTTGAGCGTGATACGGCCCTTCGACGGGTGGCCGGTCTCGCTCGCCGGCCTGAGCGGCCCGCACGGCGCCGAATGGTCGAATGCCTTGCCGATCTCCCAGGGCCGCTTGATATCGCGCGAGGCGATTTGCAGATCGCGGCGCGTCAGATCGATGCCAACGCCATAGCCGTAAATGCAATCGAGCGCGTTATCGGTTTTGATGTTGCGGCCGCCGCTCTTGAGCGCAACGACAAGCTCGACTTCGTGGTGCATGTCTTTGGTCAGCGAGGGATAGGGCGCGGTGCCGCCGTCTGGCACGATGGCGTCGGCCGGTTTGGCGAAGAAGAACGGCGGTTCGCGCACATCCTGCCCCATTTCCTTGATGTGCTCGACATAGTTGCGCCCGACGCACCAGAGCCGGCGGACCGGAAAATATTTGCCGGTGCCGGCGACCGGGATCGCAGCTTGCGGCGGTTGCGGGATGACATAAGTTTTCGTGCTCATGATTGCATGTGTCGTTGGAGGGAAAAGATCGCGGGGTTTATAGCTCGCGCGCAAAAGCGTCAATCTGACATTCTACTGACGATGTTCAGCCCGAAGAGGCGACGGCGACGACCGGCTGGATGCCAAGATCTTGCGGCGGTGACGACTGCTCGCGAAGCTGCAGGCGATAGAACGAAGCGTAACGCCCGCCCTTGCGCAGGAGTTCCTCGTGACGGCCGGACTCGACGACCAGGCCGTTTTCGACCACGAGAATGCAATCGGAGTGCATGATCGTAGATAGCCGGTGCGCGATGACGAGGGTGGTGCGGCCCTTGCAGAGTTCGGTAATCGCTTCTTGCACCTGGCGCTCGGATTCGTAATCGAGCGACGCGGTCGCCTCGTCGAGCAGGATAATGGGAGAATCCTTGATCAGCGCGCGGGCAATGGCGATGCGCTGGCGTTGGCCGCCGGAAAGCTGCAATCCGTGTTCGCCGACCGGCGTATCGTAGCCGGTCGGGAAAGTCATGATGAAATCGTGCGCATGCGCCGCCTTGGCGGCAGCGACAATCTCCGCATCGCTGGCGTCAAGCTTGCCGAGCGCGATGTTCTCGCGGACCGTGCCACGAAACAGGTGCACGATCTGGCCGACATAGGCGATCTGCCCGCGCAGCGAGCGGCGCGACACCGCAGAGATATTCTGACCGTCGATCAGCACGCGCCCGGAATCGACGTCATAGAAGCGCAGCAGCAGATTGAACACCGTTGTTTTGCCGCCGCCCGAGGGGCCGACCAGCGCAGTGACCTTGCCCGGTTGCGCGACAAAGCTCATGCCCGGCAGCACCGGGGTCTCGGCATTATAGGCAAAGTGTACGTCGCCGAACTCGATGCGCGCCGTCGTTAAACGCAGCGGCGGCAGGTCGTCGTCGTCCGGTTCGCCCGGCGGTGAGTTGATGACCTCGTAGAGTATGCGCACGCCGACCAGGTTGTTGTTGAGGTCGATGTTGAGGCGAGCGAGCCGCTTGGCCGGCTCGTAGGCGAGCAGGAACGCCGCCATGAAGGAGACGAATTCGCCCGGCGTCGCCCCGGTATCGATGACGCGGTAGCCGCCGTAGATCGTCGCCAGCGCCACGGTGAAGCCGCCGAGCATTTCCATCAGCGGGCTTGCTCGGTTCGCCACCCGCGCCATCTTGTTCGATTCGTGCTGGACGTCGGCGACGCTTTTGCCGAGCCGCCGCCGCATCTCGTCTTCGAGCGCGAACGCCTTGACCATGCGCATGCCTTGCAGCGATTCCTGCATCGTCTCGATGGTGCGGGTGCCGCCGGTGAACCGCATTCGCGCGATGCCGCGCACCCGCCGAATGAGCTTGCGCAGGAAAAAGAACGCCGGCGGCGCCATGATGAAGCCACCCAGCGCCATGACCGGATCCTGGATCACCATCACGATCGTCAGGCCGATGAGCGACATCAGATCGCGGCCGATCGCGGTGATGAGGAGATTGATCACCTGGCCCACGGCATTGGCGCCGGTGGTGAGGCGGGCGATGAATTCGCTGGAATGCCGGTCGGCGAAAAAGCCGATGTTTTCGCGCAACAGCTTGTCGAACAGGCGCCGCTGGTTGTTGGCAATGATGCCGTTGCCGATCCATGACAGTACCACCGCGGAACCGTAGGTGGCGAATCCCTTGGCCGCGAAGATCACCATCGCGATCACGCCGATGACGACGATGGCGTGGAAATTATGCTCGACGTAAGCCTCATTCGTCATCGAGCCGAGAAGATAGGCGGTCAGCGCGGTGGCGGCCGCGGCGATCCCCATCAGCGCGAAGGCCATGGCATAGCGCGGCCAGTATTCGAGTGCTTCGTCGAGCAGCAGGCGGCGCACCAGCGCGACTGTCGTGTAGTCGTCGGTATGATCGGCCGTGACGGCTTTCATGCTGCCCCGTTTTGCCCGCGCGGGCGTTGCACCGCAATAGCGGCGGGGGCGTTCTTGCCTGCCCGGCGCCGGGTTTTCAAGTGAATTCGGCGCTTGCCATTGATTTAATGGGTTTTTATCCGAGCGCGCCGCTCAGGCGCCGCGCGCCGAACGCAATCGTTCGACGGAGCGGCGTCTCATGAGTTCGCGTTCCCAGTCGAGCGCGTGCGCAACGATAGTGACAAGATCGTCGAAACGCGGTTGCCAGCCGAGCGTGGCGCGCGCCCGCTCGCTGCCCGCGACGATGCGTGCCGGATCGCCATCGCGGCGCGGCGCGTATTCGACCTTGAAGTTGACGCCCGACACGCGTTTGACCGCGTCGATGACTTCGAGAACCGAGAAGCCGTGGCCGTAGCCGCAATTGAGCGTCAGCGACGATCCGCCGGAGCGCAAATGACGGAGCGCATCCGAATGCGCACGAGCGAGATCGCTAACATGGATGTAGTCGCGGATGCAGGTGCCGTCCGGCGTCGGATAGTCGGTGCCGAAGACGTCGAGCTTTCCCCGCAGCCCCAGTGCCGCCTCGGCCGCGACTTTGATCAAGTGCGTCGCATTCGCACTCGACTGGCCGGCGCGGCCGCGCGGATCGGCACCGGCGACGTTGAAATAGCGCAAGGTGACGTGCGCGAGGTCATGGGCGCGGCTCGTGTCGCGCAGCATGATTTCGGTCATCAGCTTCGACCAGCCATAAGGCGAGATCGGCGCCGTTGCTGCGTCTTCCGGTACCGGGATCGCCGCCGGATTGCCGTAAACCGCCGCGGTCGAGGAAAAGATGAAACGACGGACGCCGCCATTGACCGCGCATTCGATCAATGCGCGCGAATTCATCGTGTTGTTGCGATAATAGCCGAGCGGATCGCGCACCGAATCCGGCACCACGATCGAAGCGGCGAAGTGAATGATCGCATCGATGCCGTGGTCGCGGATGAGCTGGGTCACCAGCGGCTGATCGCCGGTCTCGCCGACAACGAGCGGCACACCGTCGGCAATGGCCCAGCGATGCCCGGTCGAGAGATTGTCGAGCACGACGACGGATTCGCCGGCGTCGACGAGTTCAAGCACCATCTGGCTGCCGATATAGCCTGCGCCGCCGGTGACCAGGATCGCCATATTACCCCGCCATTTACCTGTTGGCCCTACGCCGATTTGACGAATGTTCAGTTAAGCGGCGGAACCGACGGCAGCACCGCCGCGATCGCCCGCCGCGTCACGGCGAGGACCTGCTCCGGAGCGATGTCGCGCATGCAACGGTGATGGACGAGGCGGCAGACCGGCTTGTGACAGGGCCGGCAGGGCAGTTCGGTCCCGGCTTGGATTGTCCCGGCCAGCGGATTGAGCGGCGCCCAGTGCCAGGGGCTGGTCGGCCCGAAAATCCCGATCGAAGGTGTGCCAAGGGCCGCGGCGACGTGGAGGAGACCGGAATCGTTCGACACCGCCGCGGCGGCATTGGCGAGCGCCAGGATCGCGTCGCGCAGATCGTGTCCGGTGAGATCGCGCGCCGTCGTATCGCCGACGATTTCCGCCGCGAGCGCCTTTTCGTCGGGACCGCCGAGCACCCAAACGCCGAGGCCTTCGGCCATGAGGCGGCGGGCAAGCGCCGCATAGGCCGCACTTGGCCAGCGTTTCGACGGTCCGACCGCGCCGGGAGCGAGCGCCACGACAGGCCGGGTCTCCGCATCAAGCCCGCGTCTTTTGCGCCAGGCTTCCGCCTTTTCGCGGGCAACCTTGAGCTCCGGTAACGGCCATGCCGGCGGCAATTCCGCACCGGCCGGCAGTGCCAGCGCCGCGCAGCGATCGACCATGCGCGGCAGGGCCCGCTCGCCGAAACGAACATCGTTGAGCAGCAAAAAACGCGCCTCGCCGGCGAAACCGGTCCGCTCGGGAATGCCGGCAAAAAATGGCGCGAGTGTCGATTTCCAGGTTCGCGGCATGACCAGCACCGTGCCATAGCCTTCGCGCTTGAGCCGCCCGGCGAGGGCAAAATGTTCCGCCAGCGCCAGACGGCGACGCGGCAGATCGGCGACGACGGCTCGGCGCAGGCCCGGCATGTAATCGGCGAGCGGCGCGCACAAAGTCGTCGCCAGCATATCGACCGGACGATTCGGCAAACGTGCATTGAGGAGCTTCACCACCGTGTGACAGCGCACGAAGTCGCCGATCCACATGTAAGGCACGATGAGAACGGGGCGGTGGTCTCGCATATTATCTGAATGAAGATTCATTACTATATTACGTCCGACCAGTCGGTTCAGGATTTTGCTTCGCGCCGCAGCGGTTCACTCGGCGGCGGCGACCAGTTCTGCGCTTGCTCATAGCGCTTGGCGTAGCGGTAATAGGTCCCTTCGAAATTGCCGAAGGCGATGACGAAGCCGGCCCAGCCGTCAATAAATCCGCGCTTGAAAATGTAATGCTTTAGGAACGCCCAAAATCCATGTGCTAGCGCGCTCGCCATGGACACGCGTTTATTGGCGAGCTTTTGCACTCCCAAAGACGAATAGCGATTGGTCTTGCGCAAGACCTCTTCAAGGTCGCGGAACGGGAACTGCCAGATCGCATTCGCAAGCGTGCCGATCGGCTTGCCGCTCAGGACCTCATAGCCCTCGTGGACCGGTTCCGTCGTGTAACGCATGCTGCCTTTGCGGAAGAGCTGGGGTTGGCGAAAATTCGGGTACCAGCCCGAGCCGCGGATCCAGCGGCCCATCATGAAGCTGTAGCGCGGCACGCGATAAACGTCATATGGCGGCGTGCCCGAGAGCAGGCCAAGAATCTCATCGCGCACCGGCGCGGTGCACCGTTCATCTGCGTCGAGGCTGAAAATCCAATCGCAACGGCAGGCTTCGAGGGCTTGATTGCGTAAGTTCCCGAAACCGTTAAACGGCACCTGCACGACGCGCGCCCCGAGGGCTGCGGCAATCTCAGCCGTGCCATCGGTGCTGTAGGAATCGACGACGACGATCTCGTCGGCCCACAGCACGCTCTCGGCCGCGGCCTTGACCTTCTCGGCTTCATTGAATGCCAGGATATAGGCGGAGACGGTTTGCATAATAGACGATGCAGTATAGCCGCCGCCGTCGCCGCTTTGCGAACCTTCGCCAGTCAGATTATAGAATGAATGAATATATATTCATTCTTTAAACGAGCTAACCGTCAGCTGTTGCCGAGCGTGCCAGACTGGGGCAAAGGAACGGTGGGCCAGGTGGCCCGAAAACAAATCCTCAAACCGGCTTGCGGTCGATGTTGTTGGTCACCGGCGGGGCCGGGTTCATTGGATCGAACGTGGTCGCGAGCCTCAACGAGGCCGGACGCAGCGATATCGCCGTAAACGATTACCTCGGCAGTGACGGGAAATGGCGCAATCTGGCCGGCCGGCAGATCGCCGATTTTGTCCCGCCCGCGGACCTTGCGCGCTGGCTCGACGGGCGCAAGCTCGACACGGTGATTCATCTCGGCGCGATCTCCTCCACCACCGCGACCGACGGCGATGCCGTCATAGAGAATAATTTCCGGCTGTCGCTGCGCCTGTTCGATTGGTGCGCCACATCGCGCACGCCCTTCATCTATGCCTCGTCGGCGGCGACCTATGGCGGCGGCGAACGGGGCTATTCCGACGACTGGTCGAACGGCGCGCTCAAACGGCTCAAGCCAATGAATCTCTACGGCTGGAGCAAGCACATGTTCGACCTCGCCGTGGTCGAGCGCGTTCGCCGCAACGACAGGCTGCCGCCGCAATGGGCGGGGCTGAAATTCTTCAATGTCTTCGGCCCGAACGAATATCACAAGGGCGAGATGATGAGCCTCGCCGCCAAACGGTTCGACGAGGCTAAAGCCGGCAAGCCGATCCAGCTGTTCAAGTCGCATCGCGCCGGCATCGCCGACGGCGAGCAAAAGCGCGATTTTATCTATGTGGACGATGCGATCGCGGTGCTGCGTTGGCTCATGGAGACGCCGGCCGTGTCGGGTATTTTCAATGTCGGCACCGGTGTGGCGCGCAGCTTCCGCGATCTGATCACGGCCATGTTCGCGGCGTTGGGCGAGAAACCCGCCATCGAATATGTCGACATGCCGGCTTCGCTCCGTGACAGCTATCAGTATTTCACCGAGGCCGAGACAGCGAACCTGCGGCGCGCCGGCTATAATGCCGACTTCACCCCGCTCGAGACTGCGGTGAAGCGCTACGTCAACTGTTATCTCGATCGTGCCGATCGCCATCGCTGAGCACGATCACGAGGGGCCAGCGCGGCAACATACATGTTCGATTTCGAGGAAGCTCTTAAGCTCGTCACGAAGCAGACCGTGCTCTGCGTCGGCGACCTCATGCTGGACGATTTCGTCTATGGCGAAGTCACGCGGATTTCGCCGGAGGCGCCGACGCCGGTGCTTGCGGTCGCGCGCAGCGAGGTCGAGATCGGCGGCGCCGGCAACGTCGCGCGCAATATCGCGGCGCTCGGCGCGCAGTGCATTTTCGTCGGCCTGATCGGCAAGGACGATGCGGCGCACACGCTAAGCGATGCATTCGCCAAGCTCAAGGGCGCGGTCGTTCCTCACCTCGTTATCGAACCCGGGCGGCATACCACGCGCAAAGTGCGCTTCGTTTCCGAGCATCATTCGGCCCATCTGATGCGGGCGGACTGGGAGACGGCGCAGCCGGCGAGCGCGGCAAGCGAGACCGCGGTCATGGCGCATGCGGAAGCCGCGCTGCCGCGCTGCGGCGCGGTGGTGTTGTCCGATTACGCCAAGGGCATGCTGACGCCGCGCGTCATCCGCGCGGTTATCGGTCGGGCGCGTCAACTCGGCAAACCGGTCGTGGTCGATCCCAAGGGCCACAATTACAGTATCTATCGCGGCGCGACGGTGATCACGCCGAATCGTGCGGAATTGGGGGCCGCCGTGCATCGGCCGGTGACGTCGGAAGCCGAAATCGGCAAGGCCGCCGCCGAGCTGGCGCGGATCGTCGAGGCCGAGGCGGTGCTGGTCACGCGGAGCGAGGAGGGCATGACCCTTCACGCCGAAGGGCAGGCACCGCTCCACATTCCCGCTTATCCGGTCAAGGTGCGGGACGTGTCCGGCGCCGGCGATACGGTGGCGGCGGTGATGGCCGTGCTGCTGGCCATGCACGCGCCGTTCGAATCCGCCATGCGCGCCGCCAATGCCGCGGCCGCCGTCGTTGTCGGCAAGCGCGGCACCTCGACGGTCTCGCTTGCCGAATTGCGCCACCGCATCCTGCCTGCCGCCGCGCTGGCGCCAGGGGATAAGATCGTGTTCGACTGGTCGGTGCTCGATGAACGGCTCTCGGATTGGCGCCGCCATGGTCTGCGCATCGGCTTCACCAACGGCTGCTTCGATCTTCTGCATCGCGGCCATGTCAAATTGCTCGCCGAGGCCCGCGCGGCTTGCGATCGGCTGGTAGTCGGGCTTAACAGCGACGCTTCAGCGACGCGGCTCAAAGGCAAGGGCCGGCCGATCAATCCGGCTGAGGGCCGCGCCGAGGTGCTGGCCGCGCTCGAAGCGGTCGATCTCGTCGTGGTGTTCGAGGACGACACGCCGCTCGAACTGATCAAGCGCGTGCAACCGTCAGTGCTCCTCAAGGGAGCGGATTATAGGCGCGAGGACGTTGTGGGGCGCGAAGTGGTCGAGGCCGCGGGTGGGGACGTGATTCTGATCGATCTGGTTCCCGGCCAGAGCACCACCGCGATGGTCGAGCGCGCACGCTCAGACAAGAAGTTGGCGCGGGAGTGAGCCGGCATGGACGACACTGAGCTTATTTCGGTCATCATAGCGACCTATAACCGTCCCGAAGCCGTTGATGCCGTGCTGCGCGCGCTTGGCCGCCAAACGGACGATCATTTTGAAATCATTGTTGCCGACGACGGATCAGGCCCGGACACCGCGCGGGTTGTCGAAAGCTGGACGTCGCGTCTCACGGTGCCGGTCAAGCATGTCTGGCAAAAACAAATTGGGTTCCGGGGCGCCGAGAATCGCAATCGCGGCATTCGTGCAAGCGCCGGAAAGCTTTGCATTTTCCTGGATGGCGATTGCGTGCCGCGTCCCGACTTTGTTGCCACGCATCGGCGGTTCGCGGAGTCTGGATGGTTTGTGGCCGGCAACCGCATCATGCTTTCGCGGGAGTTGACGGAAAAGATGCTTGCCAAGGGTCTGCCGGCGGAAACCTGGGGCTTTGCGAGGTTTTTTCGCGAGCGGCTGCACGGCGGCATTAATCGCTTGTTGCCGGCGTTGCGCCTGCCGCTGGGGCCGCTGCGCAAACTTCGTCGCGACGATTGGAGGGGCGCAAAAGCGTGCAATCTTGGCGTGGCTCGCGCCGATCTGGATCGCGTCGATGGGTTTGACCATAACTACGTGGGATGGGGCCCTGAGGATTCCGACCTCGTGACGCGCCTGTTTCACGCTGGCGTGCGCCGCAAGGACGGACGATTTGCACTCGGCGTGCTTCATCTATGGCACGCGCCGGTCGATCGATCACACCAGATCGAGCTTGAGCGTCGTCTTGACAACGTACTTGCAAGCGACCGTATTCGCGCCGAGCGGGGCCTGTCGACGTTGTGCGACGAAGTTGAGGTAGGCGCCGCGCGAAATTGCGCGAGAAGCGCAGTTGAGTCGAGCTCATGATTATCGAAGGCAATCGCAGTTTGATAAGTTGAGCTTCCGCTCCGAAGGCACCGAGCTTGGTGATGAAACGTCTCCCCGAACGCCCGCGTATACTCGTCATCACGCTGCGCCGGCTCGGAGACGTGTTGTTGACGACGCCGTTGATCCGTGCGCTGAAGACGGGTTTCGCGGAATCCTCGATTGACGCCTTGGTGTTCCGAGGCACCGAGGGAATGCTGGAGGGCAACCGCGATCTGGATAACGTCATCACCGTGCCGCAGCGTCCGTCCGCTGCGGCGTCGGCGGCGCTCGTTCGGCTTCTATGGCATCGTTACGATCTCGCCGTGCCGACACAGACGGGTGACCGGCCGACTTTCCTCGCCTGGGCGGCCGGGCGTCGCCGCATTGGCTTTGTTGACGAGACGGCTTCGGGAGCGTGGTGGAAGCGCCGCGTCTTCGATCGGTCCGTTGCGTCCGACAATCAGAATCATCGGGTCAATGAACTGTTGCGGCTTGCGGATCTGCTCGGCATTCCGCGGCGGCACGATATCGTCTGCCCGGCAGGCGCGACATTAGCCGCGGCACCGATCTGCGGCCGCTACGCCGTGCTTCATGCCAATCCAATGTTCCGCATCCGGCGCTGGACCGACGCGGGCTGGCGGGCGCTGGCGCGGGCGCTGGCCGAGCGCGGCCTCACCGTGATCGCAACCGGCGGCGGCGATGCCGCGGAGAAGGATTATCTCGATCGCCTGTGGAACGGAGTCGACCCGCCCGTGGTGCGCCGCGATGGCGTGCTCGGTTGGCCGGAGCTTGCGGCGCTGTTGCGTGCGGCCTCGGTCTATGTCGGCCCGGATACGTCGGTTACGCATTTGTCGGCCGGCGCCGGCGCGCCGACCGTGGCGCTTTACGGCCCTGCGAGCCCGAGCTTAATCGGGCCTTGGCCGGTCGGCGGCTTAGACACGCCTTGGCGGCGCGCCGGGACGATCCAACGCCGCGGCAATGTCTGGGTGGTGCAGAATCCATTGCCTTGCATGCCCTGCGAGAAGCTTGGCTGCGAAGGTCATTTGAACAGCCATAGCCGGTGCCTGGACGAACTCACCGTGCGGCAGGTTCTCGAGGCGGTCGATCAGGCGCTTGCGCTGCGGCGGGCGGCGTGATGCGGGCGGTGCCCGGAGCTCTTGCAATTGATCGGCCTACAGCGGACTTCGGACGTGTGGTCGCGTCATATCGATAACGCAAGGACTCCGATGAAATTCAATCGCATTGCTGCCTATTTGTCGCAAACGGATATTGCGCCGCAGTTGATTCGTTGCAATGTCATGAGGTCTCTTGGTCGTAATCGCGAGGCCAAGCGCGTCGTGATTGATCTATTCGAACGGATCGGGCAGGGCACTGCGGTCAATTCCAAGGCGGTCGCACGTCGGCGAGATCGAATACTCGGCGATGCCGCCGAGTGGCTGGGCGATCGTTACACTGCGGAAATGGAAATCGACGCCGGTATTGAGTTTTTTAGGCGGATGTTAAAAAAGAATCCCGGCAGTGGCGCGCTATACCGAGGGCTGTCTCGGCTGATTTTTCCAGGAGACAATTATATCCAGATATTGAAGGCGCTTCACGAGCGAATTCGACCTAAATTTTATCTGGAAATCGGCGTGGCAAAAGGGGATACGCTCGCGTGCGTAATGCCATCGACCAGTGCGGTCGGGGTTGATCCGAGGCCTCGAATTGAACACCGAATTGGTTCCAACATCGATATCTTTGCCGAAACAAGTGATGCCTTTTTCGCGGCCTACGAAACGCGGCCGAAATTTGACAATCGAAAAATTGATCTGGCTTTTATTGACGGTCTGCACCATTTCGAGCAAGCGCTCCGTGATTTTGTCAATATCGAGAAGCGGGCCGCTAATGACGGTTTGATTGTGCTTCACGATTGCATCCCCTTTGATGAAGTAGACTCGGGGCGCGACGACACGGCTGCGCATTGGGTCTCTTGCCGTTTTGCTCGATTATCGGCCCGACCTTGATATCAAGATTATTGGAGCGCCGCCTTCGGGTCTTGTTCTGGTTGGCCGCCTAGCTCCGGATTTGCGAATTCTAGAACAGCAATTTGCATCGTTAGTCGACGCTTATTCGCCGCTGTGTTTTGCGGATTGGGAACGCAAATATGCGCCGCGAATTCGCATCGTCCCAAGTCGGGTCGCGGATATCGCTCGGTGGATCGGTAGTGCAAATAAGGCCGTTGCGCACACGGCATGACTAAAGCAAATGACCTACGGCGCTTAATACAGCGGCGGCTGAACCGGAGCGGTCGGCCGCCCGAGCTGGCCGGTCACCAGATCGAATTGCGTATAGGTTTGCGTTGCGCAAGTATCGATCTCGACGGCATATCGCGCGTCAACGACGGCATTGTCCTGGATGAAGATCGCAAAGGTGCGCAGATGTCCGCGATCCTGAAAATGCACGCAGGCGAGCCATGCCCGCCCCTTCATGGAATCGACCCAACGCAAGCCTGAGATTTCGAAGCCGGTATAAGACGCGCGATCCTTTAACGTCGATAAGAGATAATTGGCGGTGAGCGAGACATAGGGCGGCGGCGCCGGTGCGGCGGCTTCGCTCGGTCGCGCCAGTTCGCTGCATGCCGGCAATACGATGAGCGCCAGCGCCAGCGCAGCACGCCCGTTCGCACGGCCCCACCATGTCCGCGCCCGGCGAGTTTGCCATCGGCACCACAGTCCCGCCACGAAGGCCGTCCACCTGGAGGTGCGCGGGACCGGCAGAAAATATAAACTTTCGCGCTCTAGAACCGGACGCGGCAGGCGAGGCGTCGCAAAGCGCAGCACTGGCATGACGACACCACTAATGACCCGCTATGCGATCGGACAAAGCGACAAACGGCGCTCGATGCCGGCCGCGAGCGGGTTTGACAATCCGATGGTGGACCTGATCTTCAGGCGCCTGATCGCGGCGGCAATCATAGTGTGCTCCAGTTTGGTCCTCGGCTCTTGCGCGGGGGCTTCCGAAGACGGATTTTCCGCCTTTGTCGCGGATCACTGGCCGCATTGGGCCGGCGGCATGCCCGACGATGTGCCGCCACGGCCGGGCGCTCCGGGGTACAAAACATTCATCGCGCACGGACAAGCCGACCAGAATGTGCAGTCCGCGAGTGGCGCGAATGCGGCCGCTGTTCCGGCCAAGCCGGTCTTCCAATCTGCGTTGCCGGCGCCTGCCGCGCCGGCCGCTCCCGCCGCGCCGGTCGCGCCGGCCGTCCGGGCCGACCCGCAATCGGCGTCTGACGATTCGAACGTGGTGCGGGGCGGGCTCTATTAGCGGCATCACGCCACGCCGGCGCGCAGCAGGTCGTGGAAATTCACGATGCCGACCGGCCTGTCCGACTCCACGACGATCAGCGCCTGTTTCTTCAATGAATTGAGCAGCTGCAGCGCCTCGCTGGCCAATTGGTCGGGCCGCACGATGATCGGCGATGTCGTCATGACGGCATCGACGGTCAGCTGCAGCAGATCGGCGCGCATGTGGCGGCGCAAATCGCCGTCGGTGATGATGCCGGCAAGCGTGCCGGCGCCGTCGGTCACAGCAACGCAGCCGAAACCCTTGGCCGACATTTCGACGATCGCTTCCGACATCAGCGCGCCTCGTTTGATCAGCGGCACGGCCTGACCGGAATGCATGATGTCGCGGATGAATTTCAGCGCCGCACCCAATCGGCCGCGCGGATGAAAGATGCCGAAGTCGACGGCGGTAAATCCCCGGCTCTCAAGCAACGCGATCGCCAGCGCATCGCCGAGCGCGAGCTGCATCAGCGACGAGGTGGTCGGCGCGAGATTGTGCGGGCATGCTTCGCGGGTCGGCGGCAATGCCAGGACGATATCGGCCGCCTTGCCGAGCGTGCTGTCGACATTCACCGTGACCGCGATCAGCACGATACGAAAGCGCCGGGAATAATCGATCAGGTCTTTGAGCTCCTCGGTCTCGCCCGACCAGGACAGCGCCAGCATCACGTCGTCGGACGTGATCATACCGAGATCGCCGTGACTCGCGTCGGCGGCGTGCACGAAGAATGCCGGCGTGCCGGTCGAGGCGAGCGTCGCGGCGATTTTGCGCGCGACGTGACCGGACTTGCCCATGCCGGTCACTATCACCCGGCCGCGCGCTGCCCGGATCGTTTCGACGGCGGAGACGAACGGCGCACCCAGCCCGTCGGACATCGCCGCGGCGAGCGCCGCAACGCCCTCGGCCTCGTTATCGAGCGTGCGAAGCGCGGAGGCAATGTGGGAATTGCCGACCGGTACCGCCTTTCTCGCGTCGGATGCACTCATCTTCGCAGCTGTCCCCACTCGGCACTCCAGTGTCGGAACAATACCCGACGGCGCCCAGAATATTCGAATTATTTTGACCACGCCGCGAAGGCATCGGCGAAGGCGTGATCGCCGGGCGGACCCTTTTCCATCGCTAGGATGGCGCGTCCGCCGTTATTGTACACGATCGGAATATCGAACCACGGCCGGTCCTTGAGGAGTTGGATATTGCGTTGCACGTCGGCGTCGACCGCGGAAAGGCCTATCAGGAAGAAGCCGTTGGTAACTTTGACGGCGAGACCGGCGAGCGGAATGCCGCGCGCCTGCTCGGAATCCTTCATCAAGACGCCGGGCACATTGGCGATGCCGCCACCGGCAAAATCCGGCGGCAGATTGAACATGATCTCGATCGTATGGCTCGCCGGCAGCGCCTGATCGGTATTGCGGCGGAGCGTCCACGTCACGGTCATGTTTTTGTCCGGGATCGTGATGTCCGCCCGTACTTCGAGCTCCGGCGCCAGACCGCTGCCGGGCGACACTGTTTCGGTACGCCAGATGGCGGAACCGACATATTGCTTGCCCTGCGGGTTGTTCGGGTCTTCCTCATAAAGCACGACGCGTTGCGCCACCGTGGGTGCATTTTGTCGGTTGGTCGAACCGGCCAGCGGCGCCTGTTGTCCCGGTATTTGCTCCTGCGGCACGCGTTCGGGAAACTTGGGCTCCGGGGCGGGCGTTTGCGCCGTCTGCGTCGGCTTCGCTCGCATCTGCGAGAAGAAGTGATAAAGCCCCGTGATATTGGACCACTGCCACGAGATCGTCGCCGTAAGGCCGGCAAGGATGACCAGCACGACGACAAACTTGGCGAGGCCGCGATAGGAACGCGGCGGCCGCGGCTCCTGGTAGAGTTCCTCCGGCTCCCGTCGGCGCGGCGGATGCGGCCGTGTCAAACGCGGCGGCGCCGGCCTTTCCTCCTCCAGATCGGCGGGCGGTTCGATCGGGCGCGGGTGAGGGGCCTCGTCGTCGATCAGATCGGGAGCCTCGTCATCGAAGCCGAAGCGCGGCTCCAGGCGGTCGTGCAGTTCCGAACGTTCGTCGTCGTCGGAGGATTGCCGCGCAGTCGCGGCGCCATAAGAGTCGCGCGTGTCGCGCGCCGATTGCGCCGACTTGGCCGATGCAGCGCCAAGCTCGTCGACCTCGTTAACGACGTCGCGAAAGCCCTTGAGGCCGGCATGCAAGATCGGCGATGTCCGGGCGCTCAGTATGCGGTCGCGGGCGCTTCCCGACGGTGTCGGCCGCGGCGCGTCGTTGGCGGTGACAGGAGTTTGTGTCCGCGGCGGCGGCGGTTCGGACCGTTGCGGCGGCGGGCGGCCCGTTTCGGGGCGCGGCGCGGGTGCCGCATTGCTCAATGCCGGGCTTGGGCGCTCGCGACGCGGTGGAACCGGCACTCCAGGCGGAACCGGCGCGGCGGGCGAACTCGGCGCGGCGGGCGAACTCGGCGGTCTTAGGCCAGATGGGGCCGGACGCGGCGGTGCGGTTGGACGTTCGGCGCGCGCCTTGCGGACGCTCTCCGCTTCGACCTTGCGGATGGCGTCTTCGAGCGCCAGGCGCTCGCGGGTGATGTCGGTCTCGGAGAGCGCCGGCTCGATCGATCGCAATTGCGCGACCAATGCCGCGCGCGCGCGCTCATACAGCGCCCGGCGGGCCTCGCCGGTGCTATGCTCGAGGCCCTCTACGGCGCGGGAAATGAGCGGATGATAGTCGGCCATGAGTTGAGTTTACGCTCGGCTCTCGGAAGTTTCACCTTAAGCTTCAAACGGATTTTGCATCAGGATGGTGTCCTCGCGTTCCGGGCTCGTGGACAGGATCACGGCGGAACAGCCGATCAGCTCCTCCAGCCTGCGCACATATTTGATCGCTTGGGCGGGTAGATCCGCCCACGACCGGGCATGCGCGGTTTTTTCCCGCCAGCCGGCGATGGTCTCGTAGATCGGTTCAACTCGTGCCTGGGCATGCTCGCTGGCGGGAAGATAGTCGATCTCGCGTCCATCCAGCCGATAGCCGATGCAGACCTTGATTTCATCGAAGCCGTCGAGGATGTCCAGCTTGGTCAGTGCGAGACCCTGGATGCCGCTGGTGCGCACGGTCTGCCGTACCAGCACGGCATCGAACCAGCCGCAGCGCCTCGGCCGGCCGGTCACGACCCCGAATTCCTTGCCACGCTCGCCGAGCGTCTTCCCGACTTGATTGATTTGCTCGGTGGGGAAGGGACCGGCGCCGACTCGCGTCGTATAGGCCTTGCAAATGCCGAGCACGTAGCCGATCGCGCCAGGCCCCAGCCCCGACCCGGTTGCCGCTTGCGCCGCCACGGTATTCGACGACGTGACGTAGGGATAAGTGCCGTGGTCGATGTCGAGCAGCGCGCCTTGCGCGCCCTCGAACAAGATGCGCTTGCCTTCGCGGCGCCGCTCGTCGAGCAGCGCCCATACCGAATCCATGTAGGGCAACACCTGGGGCGCCACCGCCGCCAGCTCGTCGTAGAGCGTGCCCGGCGCGATCTCGCTCATGCCGAGCCCGCGGCGCAGCGCGTTATGGTGCGCCAAGAGGCGCTCGATCTTGCCGTTGAGCATCTGCAGGTCGGCCAGATCCATCAAGCGGATGGCGCGCCGTCCGACTTTATCCTCGTAGGCCGGACCGATGCCCCGGCCGGTGGTGCCGATCGCTCCCTTGCCGGACGCCCGCTCGCGCGCCACGTCGAGCTCCTGGTGCAACGGCAAAATCAGCGGCGTATTCTCCGCGATCCGCAGATTTTCGGGAGTGACGGTGATTCCCTGTTTCTTGAGCTGGACAATTTCGCCCAACAGCGCGCGCGGGTCGAGCACCACACCATTGCCGATGACCGAGAGCTTGCCGGGCCGCACCACGCCCGACGGCAACAGCGACAATTTGTAGGTGGTGCCGTTGATGACCAGGGTATGGCCGGCGTTATGACCGCCCTGGAAGCGGACGACGATGTCGGCCTGCTCGGAAAGCCAATCGACGATTTTGCCTTTGCCCTCGTCCCCCCACTGGGAGCCGACCACGACAACATTTGCCATGAGGAACTGTTTCCACCAGGCCCAATGAATACACAGATGACTACGCAGATGGAGCGAGTGCCGGCCGCAACCGACCGTTCCGGATACTGGATGACGCTGCGGGAAGCAAGGAAAAGCGCTCCCAAGCCGGCCCTGTGAGTTCCGCCAATGCATTGCTTTGACAGCGAATTCGCCGTTAGCCTTTTTTGGAGTTTTGGATTTGTTTCGGGCTCCGGGGGCGGCAATGCGGCGTCGGCGGCGGACGGATTGTCGCAGTTCTGGCTCGGGTGGGGGGCCGAGCCGCCAATCGGGCGGTCAGCCATGCGGCCAGCCATGCGAGGCCGGCACTGGTCCGGCGCCGCGTGCCGCGCTAGCTGAGCCGGCCATCCGCTGAAAACCAGAGAGCCGCATGCCGGGAGCGGAAGTCCAGAGTTCGGTCCAGATTTCACGGCGCAGCGGCAACTGGCTGTTCGATCAGCCCTATCTGTTGCTGTCGCTGACGTCGCTGTTCTGGGCCGCCAATACCGTGCTGGGGCGGTTCATCGCCGGGCACGTCCCGCCGATCACTCTGGCCTTTATCCGCTGGTCCGGCGCTTTCGTTATCTTGCTGCCGTTCGCGGCGCGGCATCTGCTCCGCGATTGGCCGACCATCCGCAAGCATCTCGGCCTAATGCTGTTGCTGGCTCTGACCGGCTTCTCCGTCTACAACACGCTCGCCTACTACGGCTTGCAGTACACGAGCGCGATCAACGGGCTCTTGCTGCAATCGATCGGGCCGCTGTTCGTCGCGCTGTGGAGCTTCGTTCTGTTCCGCGACCGGTTGACGCTGCGGCAAGCGCTGGGCATCTGCGTCTCCCTCACCGGCGTGGTCGTCATCATCTGCCACGGCAGCCTCTCCGTTCTGCGTAGCGTGGCGTTCAACCGCGGCGACCTGATGTTCGTCGTGGCGCTTCTGATCTATGCCTATTACGCGGCGATGCTGCGCCGGCGGCCGCTGATGCATCCGCTGTCGTTCCTGCTGTTCGGCATGGGCACCGGCGCGGCGCTGCTGATCCCGGCGGTGATTGCGGAACTCGCCAGCGGCAAGACCTTCATTCTCGACGGCGAAAGCGTCTTGAGCTTCGCCTTCATTTGCATCTTTCCGTCGCTGCTCGGCTATCTGTTCCTCAACCGCGGCATCGAATTGATCGGCGCCAATCGCGCGGCGCCGTTCATCCATCTCGTGCCGGTGTTCGGCTCGGTGTTGGCGATCGTCTGGCTCGGTGAGCAGTTCCAGCTCTTTCACGCGGTGGGCTACGGGCTGGTTTTTACCGGGATCACGGTGGCGACAAGGAAGTGACGAGACCTCGTCAACGTCGCCTTGGACCCATTTGTAGCGGCGATTTATGTTCTAGCTCAGGGCGCGCGTCCGCAAGCTCCGCCTACTTGACGGCGCCGCCGGTTATCCCGCTGATGAACCGGTCGAGGAAAAGATTGTACGCGACCGCCACCGGAATGCTAGCGATCAAGGCGCCGGCCATGATCTCGCCCCAGAAGAAGATGTCGCCGCGGATAAGATCGGTCGCCACGCCAAGCGTGATCGGCTTTTGATCAGTCGCGGATATGAAAGTCAGCGCGTAGACGAATTCCTGCAAGGTTAGGGTGAAGGTGAAGATCACCACCGTCAAAATTCCCGGCAGCGACAGCGGGATCGCCATCTTGATGAAGGCGCCGAATAGGCTGCAGCCGTCGACGATCGCCGCTTCCTCGATCTCGGGCGGCAGCGCCTTGAAGAAGCCCATCAATAGCCAGGTGCAGAACGGGATCGTGAAGGTCGGGTAGACGAGGACCAGCGACCACATTGAATTCTGCAATCCAAGATCGGCGACGACCCGCGACAGCGGCAGGAACAGAAGCGTCGGTGGCACGAGGTAGGTGAGAAAGATGCCAATTCCCGGGGCCTCGCCGTTGCGGCCGGTCATGCGTGCAAGGCTATAGGCGGCGGGCAGCGCGGTGACGAGGGTGATAGCGGTGACGCAGAGGCCAATGATCAAGGAGTTCAACAGCCAGGTCGCGAACAAGGTTTTCTCGAACAGATAGCGGAAGTGCTCGAGCGTGGGCGGATCGTTGAACCAGAACGGAATGTGAGCGACGCTGTAGAGGTCGGCGTTCGTCTTGAACGAGGTGATCACCATCCAATAAAATGGGAACGCCGCGAGGACCAAGTAAAACGCGACCGCGCCGTAGAATGAGGTCTCTTGCAGGGCTTTTGCGACAGTAGCGCGCGGCATGTCAGATCTCCCGCCGCCGGATGAAACGCAACATAGCCACCACCACGACGAGCAGTACCGGCAGCATGAACAGCGAAATGGCAGCACCGTGCGACACATCGCCGGAATTGATGCCGGTCTGGAAACCCGCGAAGCCCAGGACGGAGGTCGCGCCCACCGGGCCGCCCTGGGTCATCAGAAAGACGATGGAAAGATCGGTAAAGGTAAACACGATGCCGAAGACGAGGCCGACGGCCACAATCGGCAGAATCATCGGCATGATAATCTGGTAGTTGCGCCGCCAAAAGCCGGCGCCGTCGATGGTCGCCGCGTCGAGCACGTCCTGCGGGACCGCGGTGATGCCGGCGAGAAAGATGACGATCGCGAACGGGAAGAAACGCCAAGCATTGACGACGATCACTGACAGCATCGCCAGATGCGGCGTGCCGAGCCAATTTGGCGCGTCCGAGCGGGTGACGATGCCAAGCGCGATCAGCGTCCAATTGATGACGCTGTATAGCGAATCGAACATCCACTCCCAGGCCACCGTCGCCAGTGCGATCGGCACGACCCACGGCAATATGACCAGCGCCCTGACGAGCTTGCGGCCGGGGAATGGACGCAGCAGCACCAGTGCGCCGAACTTGCCGAGGATGAGGCCGAGGATCTGCGATCCGAAGGTGAAGATGAAGGTGTTGTAAAGCGTTTGCCGAAACACGGGATTTTCGACGATGTCCGTGAAATTCGACAGGCCGACGAAACGCCACGAGGGATCGTAGATCGTGTAGGCGCTGAGCGAGTAATACACCGCCATCAGGAACGGTAGCAGCACGGCACGATGCGCAAGACCAAACATCGTGGAATAGCCAGTGTCGCTACCGACTTCATTCTCAATCTGATCGCTTACAACCTGATCCGCATCCCTAAACTACTGGCGGCCTAGGTCGGCATCCGCTCCCAACACCCCGACCGCCCAAAACTTCAATCAGGCAAAAACAGGAAAATGCGCTACTTTCCAGGTTCTTCAGCAAACTGCTAGAGCACTTTCCACTTAGCGTGAGGCGTATCCTGCGTTGCGGAAGTAGTTGGCGCATTCGTCGGGTGTGAAGGCGTCGAGAAGGGCTGCGATGCGTGTCCACAAGCCGTCGACCGAACGCTCGGCGGCCTTTCGGAGCAGCGCTTTGAGCTTTGCGAAGAGTTGCTCGATCGGATTGAAGTCGGGCGAATAGGCCGGCAGGTAGAGCAGCATTGCGGCTGCGGCTTCGATTGCTTCGCGCACCCCAGGCACTTTATGGGCGCTGAGATTGTCCAACACGACGATGTCGCCTGGTTTGAGGGTTGGGGCGAGGACTTGCTCGACATAGGCAAGGAACGCATTGCCGTTCATCGGGCCATCGATGACGCAGGGTGCGGTGAGCGCGGTAGACCGCAGGCCCGCGACGAAGGTCGTTGTTTTCCAATGGCCGTGCGGGATTTTGCCGACCAACCGCTCGCCGCGCAGAGCGCGGCCACGCAGCCGGGCCATATTGGTACTGGTGCCGGTTTCGTCGATGAAGATCAGGCGGCCAGGATCGAGCTCGGGTTGATTGGCGGCCCATGCTGTCCGCGCCGCGGCGACATCAGGCCGATCCTGCTCGGCCGCGCGCACGCTTTCCTAAGAAACGGCCACCGGCGCTATTGGCTGGAGGACGAAGCCGAAGGCCTTGGCACGCCGATGCAAATTGTCGATGACCCGCGCACGATAACGAATCTCGTAGGAGGACGCACCCGGGTCGACGTAGTCCATCCCATGGCGCAGGGCGTTATAGAAGAGAACTGCGATCTTGCGCGCTGTCGCGGTGATCGCCTTGACCTTCCCGATGCGGGCAGAAAGCCTCCGGTAGAAGGCACCCAGGGCAGTGTCGGTTCGTCCGATCGTCACCGCGGCGAGCCTCAGGAGCGCCGCGGACCGGCTCCCCGAGCGGCGCGTGCGCGACGAGAGTACCTTACCACCAGAGATCTTGTTGCTCGGCGCCAGGCAAAGCCAGGAGGTAAAGTGCTTTGCGCTCGGCCAGGCAGAGAGGTCGTCGCCGCACTCGGCGATCAATTTGAGCGCGAGGTATGGGCCGAGGCCGTTGATCTGCGTCAGGTCCTTGCCGAGCAGCGCAAAGAGCGCCGCGCGAACATCGAACTCGGGGCCGTTCGGTTGCCGGCGCATGCCCCGACGCGGTGACGGCAACGGACCGACCTCACGGCCGCGGCGGAAGCTGAGTTGCTTCAGGACGGCCTCGATTCGGGCGTCACAGGCCAATGCCTTTTCCTGGTATGCATCATAGAGAGCGAGCGCTTGCTCGAGCGCGAATACGTGCTCGGCACGATAATGCCCGGTGAGCGCCTTCTCGATCGTCTCGACAGTGGCGTGGCAGCGCGTGTCACGCAAAAGTGCCAGCACTGCTGGATCACGCTCGCCCGCAAGGATCGCGCGGATAATCCGCAGCCCGGTCGCGCCGGTGATGTCGGCAACGACGTGGTGGAGCTGCAAATTCATCTCGGTCAGCGCCTTTTGCATGTGCTGGATGTGCGAGGCCGCGTACTCGAGCAGACGCTCACGCTGGCGCAGGTAGGCGCGCAGTTCAACGATCTCCCCCTTGGGGCGGAAGCTGGCACGCAGCAAACCATGAGAATGGAGCCGCTGCAGCCACTGTGCGTCGATGACGTCCGTCTTGCGCCCGGGCACATGCTTGACATCGCGTGCATTGACGAGGAACACCACAAAGCCGCGCGCCTCGAGGAGCTCGAAGACCGGGATCCAGTAGACACTGGTCAACTCCATAACGACTGTCTCAACGCCGCATTCTGCGAACCAATCCACTAGCCGGTGCAAATCCGTCGTGAAGGTGCCGAAGCTGCGCACTGGCTCGGCTGTGCGCTCTGGCCCCACAGCCGCCACATGCATCCTCGCCCCGATATCGATTGCAGCCGCGTTCGGATGCACCATCGGCAGTGCATGTCGAATTTTGTTGTCGCCCGCTTCATTCCGTCTCATCACCAACCCTCCTGTTACGGGACGGAAGGGCTGGGCTGCGCTGTCGTTCAATTTCCTAACACGGGATCGCCGAACGGCGTCGCCACTTTCAAGCCCGCAACAGCCCATGGACCATGTTTTTTTACGGGGTCACTCGCCACCAAAAAGCACTCGGCCGCTCCCTTCCAGGTGCACGATAGAGCCCCAAAGTTTCTACGCCCACAGGGGCGACGCCGTCCCAGATCGTTTTTTTGAAGCTGATGGCGTGCCGATCGAAAAACCGCCAGACTGAGCCGAGCCCCGCTTTCTGCCCGCGCTCATCCAACAGCCGGCGCTGGATCTCCTCCAATGTCAGGTCCAGTTCTTGCCGCACCAACGCCAGCAACCATTCCTCGTGACTTTTCAATGGCGACCGGCTCTGGCCCCTGTTGGACCTGGCTTGGTAGCTCCCGGTCTCCCGCCAGCGCTTCGCCCAGCGGATCGCCGTCGAATCCCCGATCACAAACTGTCTCGCAGCCGCCCGTGCCGCCACGCCACCCTCGACCACCTGGATCACTCGAACCCGCAGATCGTTCGAATATCCCATCGCAGCCTCCTCAGACTGGAGAGGCCACAGAATCTTATTGGCGGCTCGAAGGGAATCCCTTCAATTCACAGAAGGTGGAAACCGCTCTAGTCTGTTCTGAGGGAGTTGACGTACACTGCTCAGAACATCAGCGGCTTGACCTGCTGCACGTTGGGGATCTGCTGCACCTTGGCGAGCACCGCGGGCGGCACCGCGCCGTCGATCTCAACGAGCGCAATGGCGTTGCCGCCGGCGGATTCGCGGCCGAGGTGAAAGGTCGCGATGTTGATGCCGGCTTCGGCCAGCAGCGTCGCGAAGCGACCGACAAAGCCTGGCTTGTCCTGATTGGTCACATAAAGCATCGAGGGGCCGAATTCGGCATCGATGCGGATGCCCTTGATGTTGACAATGCGCGGCCGGCCGTCGGCATAGACGGTGCCCGAGACCGATCGCGTCTGCCGGTCGGTCACCACGGTGACGGTGATCAGGCTGTCGTAGTCGCCCTCGGCATCGCGCCGCGTCTCTTCGACGACGATACCGCGCTCCTTGGCGACGATCGGCGCCGAGACGACATTGACGTCCTGCAACATCGGCCGCAACAGGCCGGCGACGGCGGCCGAGGTCAGCGCCTTGGTGTTCATCTGCGCGACGCCGCCCTCGTAGCTGATTTGCAGCTGCTTGAGACCGGTTTCGGTAAGCTGGCCTGCGAACGAGCCGAGCTTCTCGGCGAGCGCGATGAAGGGCTTGAGCTTCGGCGCCTCCTCGGCGCTGATCGACGGGAAGTTGACGGCGTTGGTGATGGCGCCGCGCAGCAGGTAATCCGACATCTGCTCGGCGACTTGAAGCGCGACGTTTTCCTGCGCCTCCATGGTTGCGGCGCCGAGATGCGGCGTGCAGACCACATTGGGCAGACCGAACAAGCAGCTCGCCGTCGCTGGCTCCTCGCGAAAGACGTCGAGCGCCGCGCCGGCGACATGGCCGGATTTGAGCGCTTCGCACAAAGCCTGCTCGTCGACCAGCTCGCCGCGGGCGCAGTTGACGATCCGTACGCCTTTTTTGGCTGACGCCAGGCTTTCGGCATTGATGATATTGCGGGTCTTGTCGGTCAGCGGCGTGTGCAGCGTAATAAAGTCGGCGCGGCGCAGCAGTTCGTCGAGCTCGACCTTTTCGACGCCCAGCCTGACCGCGCGTTCGGCCGACAAATAGGGATCGTAGGCGATCACTTTCATCTTCAGCCCGATCGCCCGGTCGGCGACGATCGAGCCGATATTGCCGCAGCCGATGATGCCCAGCGTCTTTCCGAAAATCTCCACGCCGAGAAATTTGTTCTTCTCCCATTTGCCGGCGCGCGTCGAAATGTCGGCCTCGGGAATCTGCCGCGCCAGCGAAAGCATCAGCGTGATCGCATGTTCGGCCGTCGTGATCGAATTGCCGAACGGCGTATTCATGACGATGATGCCGTGCGCGGTCGCCGCCGGAATATCGACATTGTCGACGCCTATGCCGGCGCGACCGATCACCTTGAGCCCGTTGGCCTTCTCCAGCAGCTTGGCGGTGACCTTGGTCGCGGAGCGGATCGCGAGTCCGTCGAAGCCGTTAACGGCCGCGGCAAGCTTATCCTTGTCCTTGCCGAGATTAGGCTGGAAATCGACCTCGACGCCGCGATCCTTGAAAATCTGCACGGCGGCCGGCGACAGCGCATCGGAGATGAGAACGCGGGGTGTCATTGTGCTTGCTCCAATTCGGACGGCGGAATTCCGCCGTGTCATTGTCCGCGACGGCGGACGATCATCTCGGAAGCGAACAGGCGCATTGCGCGCTAGGCCGCTTTCGCCAGCGCGTCCTTGGCGTTGGCATAGGCCCAATCGAGCCACGGCGTGAGCGCCTCGACGTCGGCGCGTTCGACTGTCGAGCCGCACCAGATGCGAAGCCCGGCAGGCGCGTCGCGATAAGCGTCGATGTCGTAGGCCACGCCTTCTTTGTCCAGCGCCGCGGCGATGCCTTTGACGAAGGCCGCTTGCACTTCAGCCGAAAGCCGCGTCACCGCCGGATCGACGACCTTCAGGCAGACCGACGTGTTGGAGCGCAAAGCCGGATCGCGCGCCAGAAAATCGATCCACGGGCTGCGCTCGACCCAATCGGCGATCGCCTTGACATTGCCGTCGGCGCGGGCCTGCAGGGCTTTGAGCCCGCCGACCGATTTCGCCCAATCGAGCGCGTCAAGATAGTCTTCCACGCACAACATCGACGGCGTATTAATGGTTTCGCCCTGGAAAATGCCGTCGTTGAGCTTGCCGCTCTTGGTCATGCGGAAGACTTTCGGCAGCGGCCATGGCGGGGTGTAACTTTCGAGCCGGGCGACCGCACGCGGCGAGAGAATGAGCATGCCATGCGCGGCCTCGCCGCCGAGCGCCTTCTGCCACGAGAACGTCGCGACATCGAGCTTCGGCCAATCGAGAGCCTGCGCGAATGCGGCCGAAGTCGCGTCGCAAATCGAAAGCCCGGTGCGGTTGGCGGCAATCCAATCGGCGTTGGGCACGCGCACGCCCGACGTGGTGCCGTTCCAAGTGAAGATAATATCGCTTGCCGGATCGATCGCGGCGAGATCGGGCAGTTCGCCATAGGCGGCGCGCCGCACCGTCACGTTCTTGAGCTTGAGCTCCTTGGTGACGTCGCCGACCCAGCCCTCGCCGAAAGATTCCCAGGCCAACACCGTCACCAGATGCGCACCGAGCAACGACCAGAACGCCATTTCAATGGCGCCGGTGTCGGAGGCCGGCACGATGCCGATGCGGTAATCGGCCGGAACCTGCAGCACTTCGCGGGTGAGATCGATGGCGCGTTTCAGCTTGGCCTTGCCGGCTTTGGAGCGATGCGAGCGGCCGAGCACGGCGTCATTGAGATTTTGGGAGTTCCAGCCGGGGCGCTTGGCGCAGGGGCCAGACGAAAAATGCGGCACAATCGGCCGCACCGCGGGCGTCGTTAGCGTCATGACCTATCCTTCCAGATAGTCGCCCCTCGGTGGGGAGGGGTGTCCCACTGTCGGAATTAAGCGGTGAAGGGGGCGCCGTCAAGCGGTCGCCGGTGCGGGTTTGGCCGCGCTTGCCTTAAAACTTGAGGCCGGCGCCGACGCGCGCCGATGCGACCGAGACCTGAATGCCGTCGTATGGAAAGAAGTAAATGTATTCAAGCTCGCCGCGCAGGAAAATATTGCGTGTTAGCCCGATGTCTACGCCGCCTCCCGTACTGACACCGTACATATACACGCTATCTTGCGAACGTCCTTGTGCAGCGGGACCGAAAAACATTTCCGGCAGCGGGGGGGTTGGCGGGTTGGTAACGGCCGGCTCATCGACAGCCGTATATTCCACCGTCGCTGAATTCGAGTAATTGGCGCGGCCGACGGCAAAGCCGATAAAGCCGTACGGCAAATAATTGCTCACCGCCACGCCGGCGCGCGCGCGGAATGTCGCGATGTCGGTCACTTGCATCATGGCCTGCGCGCTGACATTCACGTCATAGAAATAGTTGTGGTTGGCCGGAAGATTTTTGCTGTCGAAGAACGTTCGTTCTTCGGAACCGGAGGTCTCTGCCGTAAGCGAAACGCGATTGTAATTCGCCTCCAGGCCGAGAACGATGTCCTGCCACTGGGCATTGTAACCGACGAAGCCGCCAATATTGTCGCTGCCGGTGCTCCGCGTGGACTGAAGCACCTGCCAACTCGATATATCCTCATCCTGTTGAATGAGCGTGTTGCGCAAAATGTAGGCGACGTTCGAGGTGGTCGCGTCACTAAAATTGTCCTGGGAGGTCGAGTAACCGATCTGGCCGGCAAAATAGAAGCCGCCCCAATTATAGGTCGGCTGCGTGCCGCGCAGGACGTCGAAATCGCCTGCGAACGCGCTTGGCGCAAACGAAAGAACCATCGCAGCACAGACGATCCAACGCACGGCTCGCGCCCTCTCCATCCGATCGGCGCGCACAAGGCGCCGATTGGCGCGATCATCGGGCATTAACCTTAATGGAGCGTTAGCTTGGCCGCGCCGAGGCCGGCGTTTGGCGGGCCGGGTTGGCGGATCGCCGAATCGCCCGACCGGCCTTGTGAGAAACCCCGCTGCAAAGCAAAACGGCGCGGTCGCCCGCGCCGTTTCTTCGCTTCGATGTTAATCGTGTCAGCCGCGCGTCGACAGCGGATATTGCGGCGGCGGCGGCGGCGTGTACGAAGCGGGCTGTTCCACCACTCCAATTCCTTGGACCGGGAAACGCCAGCGCATGCCCAGCATGAAGTCGTTCGAACTCAGGTTCCCGAACTTGTATGAATCGGGGCTGCAACCGCCGATGCAGTCGACGGTGTCGGTGACCGAGCCGTAATTGAGGTAGCGGTAGGAAAGCTCGACCACGAAATTCTGCGTCACGTTGTAATCGAGCCCGGCGTAGAATGCGTAGGCTGGACTCCAATTGGTGCTGTTGCGGCCGAAGCCCGCGCCCGTCGTGCCGATCCCTTGGTCGACCAGGTTGGCCATTTGATTATAGGCGCCGCCGACGCCCACACCGAGGAAGGGCGTGAGGCAGTCCCAGGTGCCGAGATCGACATAGGCGTTGGCGAGAAAGATCCACGACCGCAGATCGCCTTGATAGGCATCGCCCTGGCCGGTGATCGGATTATACACCCCGCGCGCATTGACCTGGGTCCTGTCGCGGTATCCGGCGGTCACGTCGAAGCGCAGCCAGTTGTTCCATTCGTAGCCGGCACCGACGTCGAAGAAGGCGGTATCGGCCCACGAATGCTGGTCGAATGCGAAGCCGTTGCCGACATCGGGCGGGCTCGGCAGATAAGTGAGGTTGAAGGCATTGGTGATACCCACCCCGATATCGCCGCGCAGATACCAGGCGCCCTCGGGCTGCACGACCACGGCCGGCGGTTGATAGGGCATCGGTTGCGGCATGTCGGCGGCGAAGGCCGCGGTGCTGACCAGGGCCGCAGTCGCTGCGGTGAGAAGAAACCTGACGCTGAACATCGTTTCGTCCTTTCTTTCGACAGAGCGACGCGCGGCGCGCACCGTCGTTCGGATGGGACGAAATTAGCCAGCAATGCTTAAATGGGTCTTAACCTTAACGCTTAACCATGACCGATGACGCGCGAATTTTGCAAAAGATCGGCGTGCCGTCGCCCGGGCGCCGCGCGGCCGTGTTGCGCGGGACCGGAAACAGCCGGCGTTAAGATTTTGTTAACGATTGCGCGACGGTCGGCGCAGCGCGGCTGCCGCTCAAAGCATGATCCCGAAAATGCCTGCCCGGACCCGATCCGGGGTGGATACCGGTTTCAAAATGCTAGAGCCCGGTTCTGATTCCATCAGAACCGATAAGGCTCTAGTCGGCATCCTCGTCGAGTTTGCCGATGTGATGCTGGGCGTACAGCTCAAGTCCGAGCTTGGCGACGAGGTCGAGCTGCGTCTCGAGGAAATCAATGTGTTCTTCCTCGTCGTGCATCAGCTTCTCGAACAGGTCGCGCGATACGTAATCGCGCACCGCGTGGCAATGGGTGGCCGCTTCCTCATAGAGCGCCCGCGCCGAGACTTCGGCGGCGAGATCGCAGTCGAGCACTTCCTTGACGTTCTGCCCGATGTGCAGCGGGTCGAGTACCTGCATGTTGGGGAAGCCGTCGAGGAAGATGATGCGCTCGACCAGCTTGTCGGCGTGCTGCATCTCCTCGATCAATTCCTTGTGCCATTGCTTCGCGAGCGATTTGTAGCCCCAATTGTCAAGCAGGCGATAATGCAGCCAGTACTGATTGATCGCCGTCAATTCGTGCCGCAGGCCTTTGTTGAGGTAATCGAGGACACCGGGCTCGCCTCTCATGATCGTGCTCCTGCGACTGGGAATGGTTCCGCGCTGGCGCGGGGGGCGGCATTATAGCCGCTGCGGGCAACGCCGAAAGCGGCGTATCCGCCCGGGCCATGGTACTCGAACAGTGGATTCAGGAACGATCGGCGGCGTCTTGGCAGCACGCCGGCGTGGCGCCGTCCGCCGCCGCGGCGGCAAGCGCTTCGTTCATGATGCGCCGGATGGTTCGCGCGCAGCGCCCGCATTGCGGGCTGCAACCGAGGCAATGATACACCTGGCCTGTGGTCCGCGGTGCGGCTTCGGTCGCCGACAGCGTCGCGCGCACGTCGTGGTCGGTCAATACGTTGCAAGAGCAGACAATCATGGGCAGACGATCATGGCAGGGAGGCCGTCCGGCGAATTGGTACGATCTGAAACTATCCCCTAACGAAGGAATCCCAACTTTGCAAAGGAAATCAACTCTTTATAGGGATTCTAATGTTCGCGAATGGGTCCGGTCTTACCTTCTCGCCACCGCGCTGCGATTTCCTTTTATCTGACAATAGTTGCCGGCGTCTGACTGGCGCTGATCTAAGTCAAATTATTCGCGGCCGCCACTGCCCGATGTGGATAATGCGATCAAGCCGCCGCCGTCTCCTCCGTATCGTCTGAATCCTCCGGCCGCCGGCGCCAGCGCGATCGCAGCCGGCAAATCCGCGACGGCACGCGGCACAAATCGTCGAGTATGCCGGCAAAGCGCTGGCCGCGGCCGAGCGCGCGGTCGAGCGCCGCCATGGTGCGCGCCAGGCCCGGATCGTCGTCACGGATCCAGGTGCGCAACACCGAACCGAACAGCACCGCAAGGCCCTGGGCGCGCATCATGCCGCGCGGGCCGGACGCGCTGATGCCGGCGGCGGTCAGCATCCATTGCTGCGACCGCACCGCGAGCCCGTTCAACGCCAGCGCCAGCGGCGGATTGCGCCGCGCCGAGCGCATCAGCGAATGAACCGCGTCGCGGTGGGGCGCCAAAACTTCGAGCCGGCGCATCAGCACGTCGAACAGCCGTTCGCGCGGCGGCTCCTCGGCCATGTCGCTCAAATTCTCGGCCAGCACGGCGCGGTCGATGGCTTTGAGATGGGCGGCGAGGATCGCAAGCGGCGAACCGAATTCGCCGCGCAATTGTGCAATCGATACGCCGGCGGCTTCGGCGATGTCCGCCAGGCCGATCTCTTCGATGCGCTTCTCCGCCAATAGCCCGAGAAACGCAGCGACGATCTTGTCGCGATCGCTCCCCGGCGCCGGAGTGCCGCCGCCGCTGGAGGTTGCTGTGGACTTGTGGGCCGGCCGGCGGGCCGATCTGCGAGCGGGTTTGCGAGCGGGATTACGAGCCATGACTGAACTCCCCGGCGCCGAAACTCGACGCCTTGAACGCGGTTCCTGCGAGTCAATGTAGGCCCGCCGCCGGACGCTTCCAAGGCATGGCCCTCGTCATCCTCCGCCGCTGTCGCGGGGGAGGATCGCGCGCATCACCCCGCGAGTTCGCGCGAGCGCGCGGTGGCGGCGGCGACAGCTTGGCGCAGCAGCGCGTCAAGCCCGTTCTTGCCCATCAGCACCGCAAGCGCCGCGGCGGTGGTGCCGCCGGGCGAGGTGACGTTGTCGCGCAACGTCGCGGCGTCGAGCTTCGAGCGATGCAGCAGCTCGCCTGAGCCAGCGACGGTTTCGCGCGCCAACTTTGCCGCGAGCTCGACCGGCAGGCCGGCCGCCGCGCCGGCCTCGGCAAGAGCTTCGGCGAGCAGGAAAACGTAAGCCGGTCCGGAACCCGAGACGGCGGTCACGGCGTCCATCAGCTGTTCGTCGTCGGTCCATTCCACGCTGCCGACGGCACGGAGGAGCCGGTCGGCGAGCACGCGCTGCGCGTCGTTGGCGTCGCGCGCCACCGCGACCGTGATGCCGCGGCCGATCGATGCCGGCGTGTTCGGCATGGCGCGCACCATCGCGCAGCGGCGCTTCAGCGTGGCGGCGAGGAACTGCAGCGTCCGCCCGGCCATGATCGACACCACGACGGTGGAAGTGGAAATGAGCGCGGCGAGCGGTTCGAGCGCCGGCGCCGCCGCTTGCGGCTTTAGCGCGATGACGATCGCGGCGACGTCGCCGAGCGTTTTCGGATCGGGATTGAGCTGCAAGCCTTGCCGGGCCAGCGCGGCGAGTTGCGGCGACGGCTGCGGTTCCATCACCGCGACGCGCTGCGGATCGAGGCCGAGCCGCAGCCAGCCGTCGAGCAGGGCGCCGCCCATCTTGCCGGCGCCGACCAGAACCAACAGGCCGGAAAAATCTCGCAAGTCCGGATTTCGTAAGCCCGGACTTTGGCCGGCGTTCGTCACGCCTGACCCGAAGTCTCGAACATTGCGGAGTCCATCGCTTCGCGCGCCGGCTTGCCGGCCCAGATCACGAATTGGAACGCCGGAAAGTAGCGCTCGCAGGCGTCGAGCGCGGTGCCGAGCACCGCCTCGCATTGCCGTCCCGACGCGGCGACGCCGCCGGCGAGAACGAGCGCATGGCGGAACATCACCACGCCATTTTGCATCCAGACGTCGAAATGTCCGATCCATAATTGCTCGTTGATCAGCGCGATCAACTGCTGCACCTCGGCGAGCCGGAGATCGGGCACCTTCATGTCGAAGGCGCAAGCCAGATGCAGCGCTTCGATGTCGCTCATCCAGGTGAACGAGACCTGATAATTGGTCCAGCGGCCGGTGACGACGATGCCGATCTCGTCTTCGCCGGCGCGCTCGAACGGCCAGTTATTACCGGCCGCCATGCGCTCCACCACGTCGAGCGGGTTGTCGTTGCGCTGGTCGCGTGCCGTCTCGATAAGGGCCATGCTGCCTCCCCCCACAGTGCCGCAAGCAAGTGGAACTGCGCACGCCACAGCACCTATCCGAATACCGGCTGCAATTTGACGCAGGGACGGCTTTTACAGGCCGATTGACTGATGCCGCGAATCAGCCGCGACGCCGACTATAATCGGCCTGATTCTTTCCGCCAAAAGTTGCACAAGAGCCTCTGCCGCCGCCGCAGCCCGCCAGTCATGAAGTGATTTGCCGGCCCGACACAATCCATGAAATGAGTCCGTCCACAGCGCCGACTGCGACAGGTTGACTCAGGGGGGCCGATCAAAATTCGCCTCGCCCCTTGGGGGAGCCGGGCGAGGGGGGTGTTGAGGACTCCGCTCGTCCCCGCGCAAGCGGGGACCCAAATTCTCAATGACTGAATTCTCGCTTGCGCGGGAATGAGCGGTCAATTTTTCCGTCACCCTGAGGCGCCCGCGCGCAGCGCGGGCCTCGAAGGACGCCGGTTCGGGCCGTCGTCCTTCGAGGCTCGTAAGCTTTGCTTGCTCGCACCTCAGGATGACGGAATGGGCGGACGATGCGGCTAATCAAACAGACTCGACACCGATTCTTCGGCGGCGGTGCGGCTAATCGCTTCGCCGATCAGCGTGGCGATCGTCAGCACGCGGATATTTTTCGATTCGGTGACCGCCTTGGTCGGTTGAATCGAATCCGTGATCACCAGTTCCTTCAGATGCGATTTGCCGACGCGGGCGATCGCGCCGCCGGAGAGTACGCCGTGGGTGATGTAGCCGTAGACTTCGGTGGCGCCTTTTTCGAGCAGCGCGTCGGCGGCGTTGATCAGTGTGCCGCCGGAATCGACAATGTCGTCGACCAGAATGCAGATGCCGCCGTCGACCTCGCCGATGACGTTGACCACTTCAGATTCTCCGGGCTGCTCGCGGCGTTTGTCGATGATGGCGAGCGGCGCATCGATGCGCTTGGCAAGCCCGCGGGCGCGCACAACGCCGCCGACGTCCGGCGAGACCACGATCACCTTCTTGACATCGAACCGTTGCCTGATGTCGCGCATGATCACCGGCGCGGCGAACAGATTGTCGGTGGGGATGTCGAAAAAGCCCTGGATCTGCCCGGCGTGCAGATCGAGCGTGAGCACGCGATCGACGCCGGCACGGGTGATCAGGTTGGCGACGAGTTTTGCCGAGATCGGCGTGCGCGGTCCGACTTTGCGGTCCTGCCGGGCATAGCCGAAATAGGGAATCACCGCGGTAATGCGGCGCGCCGAGGCGCGCCGCAGCGCGTCGATGATGATCAGCAATTCCATCAAATGGTCGTTGGCGGGAAACGAGGTCGACTGGATGACGAAGACATCCGCGCCGCGCACGTTCTCCTGGATTTCGACGAAGATTTCCATGTCGGCGAAGCGCCGCACGACCGCTTTGGTCATCGGCGTGCCGAGATAGCCGCCAATGGCTTCGGCCAGCGCAGGGTTGGAATTGCCGGCGACGAGCTTGATCGCGCCGTTATTGCCCACCATGCCCGCTCTCCTGCCGTGGGTTCGCGCGATCCTGATACAAGCCGCCTGCCATGCTGGCAATATAAATCAAAGCCTTGTCCCCGCTGGTTTTTTGGTCATTGAGCAACGGGGTTAATGGAGAGGGTTTGGCGAATAGCGTGTAGCGAATAGAGGGAGGCAATTCTATTCGCCACTCACAATTCGCTATTCGCCAGTGAGAGCAATCGCATTGACGTGCCGCCCGTAATCGGGCTCGGCGCGGTGCGTGGCGCGGCGATAACTGAAAAATCGCGCCGCATCGGCATAGGTGCAAAGGCCGAGATTTTCCACTTGGCCGACGCCGGCGCGCTCCAGCCTTGCCGCGACATAACCGCCAAGGTCGAACATCGCATGGGCCTCGCGCGCCGCGGCGGAGAAGAACCGGTGGCTCGCGGGATCCGCGGCGGCAAAGCGCGCGATGAGGTCGGGGCCGACCTCGTAGTTGGATTGGCCGATCATGGGTCCGATCGCGGCGCGGATGTGGCCGCGCGCGGCGCCGAGCCGTGCCATGGCCTCGACGGTCGCCTCGATGACGCCGGCGAGAGCGCCGCGCCAGCCGGCATGCGCGGCGCCGATCACGCCGGCCTGCGGATCGGTCAACAGAATGGGCCCGCAATCCGCTGTGGTGACGCCGATGGCGAGCGCGCGCAGGCGGGTCACGATGGCGTCGGCATGCGGCCGGGCATCGGCGGGCCACGGCGCCTCGGCGACCACGACGTTCGGCGAATGGACCTGATAGGCGGTGAGCAAACGGTGCGGCTCGACGCCGAGCGCCGCCGCCATGCGCGCGCGGTTTTCCGCAACGTTGGAGGCCATGTCGCGCGAACCGATGCCGCCATTGAGGCTGCCATAGACGCCGCCGGAAACGCCGCCGGCGCGCGTAAAGAACGCATGGCGGATGCCGGTCAGCATGAGCGATGGAGCCTCGATCATCATGACGGCGGCTCAAATCCGGGAAGCGGTCCGAGCTCGGGGGCGGCGATGGCGATCGCCTTGAACAATTCGCCCATGCCGCGTGCGCCGCCCGCGATCAAGCGCGACAGCGCGATTTCGATGTCGGCGGCTTTTTGCGGCGTGCTCGCTTTCAGCGCGGCCGCGCGCTGTTCGATGCCGAGTCGCAGGAACAGATCGCGCTGCCGGATCGGACCGTGACTGCGCGCGCCCATGCTTTCCGCGCATTGCGCCAGCGCCTCGAAATCGACGTGAGCGGTCAAATCGGCCCGGCCGGGGGCGCGCAACGGATCGGTGAAGGAATGTCCGGCGACCGCTTGCAGCGTATCGCCCAAGCCGGAACGGTCGTGACCGTAGTCGATGATGAGCGCCGCGCCGTCCTTGCGCATCCGCCGTCCCAGTTCGAGCGCAAAATCGTCGGTGCGCCATTCGTAGATCACACCCACGGGTGCGTCGCGCAATGCACGCGGCATCGAGGTCTCGAAGAACGGCAACGAATCGCGCGCCGTACCGATACACAGATCGCCTGCGGGCGCGACATCGACGACGCGCTCATGCCAGCCGTCGTTCGCTTTGACCGCCTGGCGAATCGGCAGCGCATCGATGAACTCATTGGCGACGACGATGCTCGGACCCTCTGGCACTTCCTCGAGCGTGCGGTACCACAGGACCGGCACGCCGAGATTTTCCAATCGCCGCTCCTGGACTTGCTGCAATGCCGGGCTGACCTCGACCAGATGCACCACGATCGCGCTGTCGAACCCGTCCACGACCTTCGCCGCCCGCAGCGCGTCGTGCATCAAGGTGCCGCGCCCGGGACCGACCTCGACGATGCGCACGTCTTGCGGCTCGTCCATCAGCCGCCACACCGCCGCCATCCACAATCCGATCAGCTCGCCGAACATCTGACTGATCTCTGGCGAAGTGATGAAGTCGCCGCCGGCGCCCAATGGGTCGCGGTTGATGTAATAGCCGTATTGCGGATGCGTCAGGCACAGCCGCATATATTCGGCGATCGGCATCGGCCCGGCGATGGCGATGAGCCGGCGGATCTCGCGCTTCAGCGGCGAATGCTCGTCAGCCATCTTTCGCCGTCGGTGCGCGCTTCAATGCGAAAGCGAGAATGGCGAGCCCGGCCAGCAGCAGCGGAATGCACAGCAGCATGCCCATCGTCAGCCATTGCGAGCCCCACAAAAAGCCGAGTTGCACGTCGGGTTCGCGAAAAAGCTCGCAGGTCATGCGGGCGACGCCATAGCCGAGCGCGAAAGCGCCGGTGACGACGCCGGGACGCTTGAGCGCGCCGGCGCGCATCAACAGGCCGAGCACAATGAACAGCACGACGCCTTCCAGCATCGCCTCGTAAAGTTGGCTGGGGTGGCGCGGTACGGCACCGCCATTGGGAAACACCATGGCCCACGGTACGTCGCTCGGCCGGCCCCATAATTCGCCGTTGATGAAATTGGCCAGCCGCCCGAGAAAAAGGCCGATCGGCGCCACGCCGGCGGTGACGTCGCCGAGCGACAGCATGGAAATGTGCCGGCGCAGCGCGAACAGCACGATGGCGACCGTGCAGCCGATGACGCCGCCGTGGAACGACATGCCGCCGGTCCACAGTTCGAAAATCTGGAGCGGATGTGCGGCGAACAGCGGCAGGTTGTAAAACAACACGTAGCCGGTGCGTCCACCGAGGATGACGCCGAGCGTGATCCAAATGACGAAATCGTCGAAGTCGAGCACGGTGAATGGCGCCGGCCCGCCCCACAACCGCTCCGAAGCAATGATCGCGCGCGCATAAAACCAGCCGGCAATGATGCCGACGATATAGGCCAATGCGTACCAGCGCACCGCGAACGGCCCGATGGAAATCAGGATCGGGTTGATCGCAGGATAGGGAATGACCGGCAGAACGAACATCGGGCGGGCTTTCCTTAACGAGCGGTCTTTTTCACAGCGCTGCGGCAATGCACGGTCGTGCGGCCGAGCCCCTTGCGGCCGCGGCGCACCATCGCCATTGTCACTGCGCATAGCAAGCGGGCTTACTTGCGGCAGTCCCTGAGCGCGCGGAGGCGGTCATGGTGCAGACGACAAACCGGTTTTTCGATGAGGTCGCTCGCTTGATGAATGACGCGGCCGGGGTCGCGCAAGGCGTAAGGCGCGAATTCGAGACGCTGTTCCGGACCCAGGCGGAGCGCTGGTTGCGCGATCTCGACCTGGTCAAGCGCGAGGATTTCGAAGCGGTCAAGGATATGGCGCGCATCGCACGGGAGGAGAGCGAAGCGCTCAAAGCCCGTGTCAGTGCGCTCGAAGCCGCGCTGGCGGGGAAGAGCGCGCCGGCTGCAGAACCAGCCCCGCCGCCAGGGCCGGAGGGCGGGACTGCCGGCCAGGCCAATCCAGGCTCATTCTAAACCAAGCGTTGCGCCGTCCTCGCATTCCTTGTTTTTCACCATTTGCGCCGCTATAGAAGCCGCGTCCGCGGCTGCACTGGCACCCCTGGAGGCTGACGCGGAATTTCCATTGCATAACAAGGTTTAAGACGAGGATACCAGTATGGCGACCGTCAATCTGATCAAGGCGGCGGCGCGTTCGCGGGGAGGCAAGGGGGCCGCCCGGGCCGAACGTCGCGAGGGCCGCGTTCCCGGAATCATCTATGGCGACGGCAAGCCGCCGCTGCCGATCTCGCTCGATTACGCCGATTTGCGCCAGCGCATCTATGCCGGCCATTTCCTCACCACCATTCATGACGTCGAGGTCGACGGTGTGAAGCACCGTGTCATCCCGCGCGATTTCCAGCTCGATGCGGTCCGCGACCTGCCGCTGCATGTCGACTTCATGCGCTTGGGCGAGGGCGCGACGATCCGGGTCAATATTCCGATTCATGTGCGCAATGCGGACCAGTCGCCGGGCGTCAAGCGCGGCGGTACGGTCTCCATCGTGGCTCACACGGTCGCCGTGCGCTGCCGCGCCGACACCATCCCGGCCGGCATCGACGTCGATATCAGCGAGCTCGAGATCAATTACTCCAAGCACCTGAGCGATATTACGCTTCCCGAGGGCGTTCGCGTCGTCGAGCGCCGCGACATCACGCTGGTCACGGTGGTGCCGCCATCCGGCTATGCCGAAGAGATGAAGGCGGCTGCCGAAGCCGCCGCCGCTGCCGCCGCCGCGGCCGCTGCCGCCGCCGCTGCCGGGGTTCCAGCCGAAGGTGCAGTTCCAGGCGCCGCTCCGGGCGCCGCACCGGGCGCCGCTCCGGGTGTTGCCCCTGGTGCCACTCCCGCCGCCGCCTCGCCCGCCGCAGCGCCTGCCAAGAAGTGAGGATCCTCGCGCGGGGCGAAGACGATGCGGCTCCTGGTCGGTTTGGGAAATCCGGGAGCGCGCTATGCCGGCAACCGGCACAATATCGGCTTCATGGCGGTCCAGGAAATTGCCAAGCGCCACGGCATCGGTCCATGGCGCCGGCGCTTTCAAGGCGTTGCCTGCGAGGGGCCCATCGGCGGCGAACGCGCTCTCTTGCTGTTGCCCGGCACCTATATGAACAAGTCCGGACGCGCGGTCGGCGAAGCCGCGCATTTCTACAAGCTGCCGCTTACGGACATCACGGTATTTCATGATGAGATCGATCTACCGCCGGGCAAGGTGCGGGTCAAAGTCGGCGGCGGCATTGCCGGGCACAATGGCCTGCGCTCGATCTCCGAGCACATTGGCAATGACTACCGGCGCGTACGCATCGGCGTCGGCCATCCCGGTGACAAGAACCTCGTCGAGCATTATGTGCTGAGCGATTTCGCCAAAAGCAAACGCGATTGGGTCGAGGCGCTCATCGGTATCTTCGCCGACAACGCCGACTTTCTCATGCGCGATGAAGACGCGAGTTTTCAGAACAAGGTCCACCTCGCCATGGCCGCAAAGGGGTTTGGCGAACAAGAAAACGAAGACAACGGCGACTGATTTCTCATGGGATTTAAATGCGGCATCGTCGGCTTGCCGAATGTCGGCAAGTCGACGCTCTTCAATGCGCTGACCGAGACCGCGGCGGCGCAGGCGGCGAACTATCCATTCTGCACCATCGAGCCGAATGTCGGCGAGGTCGCGGTGCCGGACCGCCGGCTGGAAACGCTTGCGGCGCTGGCGAAGTCGGCGGAGATCGTGCCGACGCGGCTCACCTTCGTCGATATCGCGGGCCTCGTGCGCGGCGCTTCCAAGGGGGAGGGCCTCGGCAACCAATTCCTGGCCAATATCCGCGAGGTTGACGCCATCGCCCATGTCGTGCGCTGCTTTGAGGATACCGACGTGACCCATGTCGAAGGCCGGATCGATCCGATCGCCGACATCGAAACGGTCGAGACCGAGCTGATGCTCGCCGATCTGGAAAGCTTGGAGCGGCGCGTCGACGGCTTGAGCAAAAAAGCCAAGGGCGGCGACAAGGAGGCAAGGGAAACGCTCGACCTCGTGACCCGCGCGCTCCTGCTGCTTCAGGACGGCAAACCGGCACGCCTCGTCGAACGCAAGCCCGAGGAGGAAAAAACCTTCCACATGCTCGGTCTCATCACCTCGCTGCCGGTGCTTTACGTTTGCAATGTCGACGAGAATTCGGCGGCGAGCGGTAACGATTTCTCCCGCAAGGTCGAGGCCCGGGCGAAGCAGGAAGACGCGGCCGCGGTCGTCATCTCCGCCAAGATCGAAGCGGAGATCGCCGTGCTGTCACGCAACGAGCGCGACGAGTATCTCGCGGCGATCGGTCTTAAAGAAGCCGGTCTCGATCGGCTGATCAGCGCCGGCTACGCGCTGCTTCATCTCGTGACATTCTTTACCGCCGGACCGAAAGAGGCGCGCGCCTGGACGGTGACGCGCGGCACCAAAGCGCCGGCGGCCGCGGGCGTTATCCATACCGATTTCGAGAAAGGCTTCATCCGCGCCGAGACGATTGCCTATGACGATTACGTGGCGTGCGGCGGCGAAACCGGGGCCCGCGATGCCGGCAAAATGCGGCTCGAAGGCAAGGATTATGTGGTGGCGGACGGCGACGTCCTGCACTTCCGCTTCGCGAACTAAGCATCAGGGTATCAGCGATCAACAATCGGCAATGAGGTATCGGTATTACTGATTCCGCAGTCCTGATCCCTGATTCCTGATGGCGCCGAGATGCTCGTTGATGCGGAACACGATGAGCACGAATTCGGCGATGATGCGCGCCAGGATCACGCCCATGAAGGCGCCGAGCAGGCTTACGAGCAGAAGAATCATGCCGACGAAGGGATTGAACGCCATGGTGGTGAGGGAATTCACCACGCCGGCGAAACCAAGCAGGACGGAAATCACCACCGCGAGCCAATAGAAGACTTTGATCACGGTGGGCGTTACGAACCGCTCCCACTGGAACAGGTCGCCGAGGCCGAACATGATTCCTCCTGGCAAAGCTGCGCGTGTATCCCGTTTCGGGCGGCACACTGCACCCCGTAATTGCAGCGGTCAATCGAGGCGGCGTTGCTCCCAATAATTGACCGCCTGTCGGCGGGCGTTTAGGACGGGGAGCAAACAGAGCCGCAGGTTTTAATGCGCAGACTTCATTGGGAGGATTTCACCGCGTTGGCGCCGCAAATGTCCGGCGAAGAGCGGCGCGCCGTTTCGGTTGCCGGCGTCGCCCACGCATTGCACGACGGCTACACCGATCTCGTCTACATCATGCTGCCGCTCTGGCAGGCGGAATTCGGCCTGACCTATGCGGCGCTCGGCCTGTTACGCAGCGTGCTGGTCGGCGCCATGGCGTGCCTGCAAATTCCGGCCGGCATTGCCTCCGAACGTTTTGGCGCCGCCGCCGTGCTTGCGCTCGGCACTGCGCTCGCCGGTCTCGGTTTTTGTCTTGCCGGCATGAGTACCGGCTTTGTCATGTTGCTCGGCGCGCTCTTTGTCAGCGGCGTCGGCTCGAGTACGCAGCATCCCATCGCCTCGGCGATGGTTGCCCGGGCCTTTGCCGGGCCGCGTTCGCTCAAAGCGCTCGGCACCTACAATTTCACCGGCGACCTCGGCAAAATGACTCTGCCGGCGACGCTGTCGCTGATGCTGTTGGTGATGGCATGGCGTCCGGCGCTCGCTATTTTGGGCGGCATCGGTATCGCCGTTGGGGCCGTGATTTATATTGCCACGCCGCGCTACCAACACGGCGTTGCCGCCCATCCGCAAGGCGAACCCCTTGCGGCGCCAGACCGCAAGCGGCCGGCCTTTGCCTTTCCTGTCCTGGTCACGATCGGCGTCATCGACACGGCGACGCGTATGGCGTTTTTGCTGTTTCTGCCGTTCGTGCTGCGCAATAAGGGCGCGAGCGAGCAGACTATCGGTTTGGCGCTGACGCTCGTTTTCACCGGCGGTGCCGCGGGCAAGCTCGCTTGCACCTTCATCGGCGCGCGCATCGGCGCGATTGCAACGGTCTGGCTGACCGAAGGATCGACGGCGGCGGGTATTCTCGCGCTCTACCCGCTGCCGCTGCACGGCGCGCTGGCGCTGCTGCCTCTGATCGGCGTCGCGCTCAACGGCACCTCGTCGGTGCTGTACGGGTCGGTGCCGGCTCTGGTGCCGCCGCAATGGCGCACGCGGGCGCTGAGTATTTTTTACACCGGCGTGATCGGCTCGGGCGCGATCGCGCCGATATTGTTTGGGCGAGCGGGCGACGCGCTGGGGGTCTGGCTGGCGTTGACGCTGGTCGCCTCATTTGTGCTGTTGACGTTGCCGCTGTCGGCGCTGTTACGCGGCGCACTCGCGCGCCAATAAGGATTTGCGGCGGTGCCGCCGCGTCAAATTTGCGGCAACGGAACACTCGGCAATTAAAAATCCGGGGAAGTGTAAAATCCTGGGACCGAAAATCCCGGACGCCGGTTCCGAAACCGCTGCACTGCTCCGCAATTGCCTGGCGGCAGGAACGGCCAACGCGCAACGGCGTTGGGATCGTGCTTCGGGCGAGGTTCCGACAGATTCCGGCATCGCGCCCGAGTGGCATATGCATATGGAGAGACGCCATGAGATTCCCCGTTTCTTACACCGCGCTTGGCTTGGCGCTGGTCGCCGGCGCCCCGGCCGTCCATGCGCAGACGGTGATCACCCAGGGGCCGCTGCTCACGGTTCCGGCTGCGGCCGTCGTGTCGCAACCGGTCGAAACGGTGCAGACCACCGAGACGGTTCGCACGCTTAGGCCGACGCCATCGCACCGGGCGCGGCGCCAGGTGGTGACGACGCGGACCGTTACGCGGCGTGTGATCCCGGCGCAGACCGTGATTGCCCGAACTGTGCTGGCCGCGCCGGCGCCGCTCTATGACGAAGTGGTGCCGGCACCGATCGCAAGCAGTCCGCATCCGCTCTATGACGAAGTGGCCGCACCTGTGGCGCCCGCGCCGGGAGCGGTTGTCGCGTCGACGCCTGTGGTGGAAAACGGATCGGTGGTCGCGACGGAGCCGTATATCTACCGTTACGTCTATGAGCCCGACCGCATCCTGGTGATCGATCCCTCCACCGGGGTCGCAGTGCAGTCGATCCCGCGCTGAGGCGACCGGCGCCAAACTCGGGAACGACCGACGACTGACGCGCCGCCCGCTCTCGGGCGACGCGTAGACAACCCCATCAAATCTTTTCTCGTGCAGTGGTTGTGGGTAATGCCGGTGTGCGGAAGCCGGAAAGGGCATGAACCGGCAGCGTTCATTGCAGCAGCCACACGCTCGTCCTGACAAATCAGCGCCATTCGAGCCGGAAGAGACAGCGACACCAATCAGGCCGGAAGTTCAAGCGTGGTTCGATCGCGCGTCGAACATAAACTGACCCGGCCTCAAGTCCGCGCGAGACACGTGTCTGGCGGGGGCTTCGGGACGGGCCAATCTTGGTCTGTCAGAGAGAGAGTTCGCATGAAAACGTTTTGTTGTATCGTCGCTACGGCCGCCTTGCTGATCGCGCCTCCCGCCATGACTCGGCAAGTCAAGGCTCAGCAATTTTATGCCAGCGGCGGCGGCTCACCAACATCTGGTCCAGCGCCCAGGGCACGTCCAATTCCTACGGCAGCGCCAACGGGTTCGGAAACAGTTCATCCGGCTCGATGGCCCCCGCTGGCGGCCAAGGTCTTAACGGTGCCGGCGGTTCGGGCTATGCCGGCGGCAACGTCTCGGGAAACGGCGCCCGCGGTCACTGAACGGAATCAAAAATTGGCCTTGGAGCCGGCTCTCCAAGGTGGCCGGCCGCAGCCTTGACTGCCGCACGGCCGGCTTCAGCCGGTCGACGGACGCGCGGAAAAATTCGTCGCGCCGGTTGCATCATGCAGCGGATCGGTGGCCGCGGCAACGATGAGCGCGGTGCCGAGAAGGGATGCAGAGAATCATCGGATGTCCCCTAACCCTTGCCGGGAGCCATAGCGGGCCGGTCGTCGCCGCGTAGCGTTGTCTTGTCTGGTTCCATTCCGCGGGCGTGCTATAATTGACAGGTTCGATCGACGGAGCAGACGATGATCCTCCCCGCGGCATTGATCTTCGGCGCGCATCTGATCATGCCGATTGCCGACAGCGTTCCCACTCTCAACGTGGAGCAGGTCTGCCAGGGCATTGCGCAGCAAGGCGGCGTCTCGTTCCACGACACCGACATCGCCGATGAGAAGAAGAATTGTCTCGACAGCGAGAAGGCCATCCGAGACGAATTGGCCAAGGAATGGTCGAGCTTTTCGCCGACCGACAAGACCGCCTGCACCAATGAATCGACGATGGGCGGGGAGTCGAGCTACACCGAGTTGCTCACTTGCCTGGAAATGGCGCGCGACGTGCGCACTATGAACAGCGAGCAAGCGAAGCAGCCTGCCAAGCCGGCCGCGCCTGCCAAACCGGCGGCGGGCGCGCCCGTGAAGCCGATGTAAGAGCGGGCGTCGCCCGCTCGCGATGACCGTTCTAATAGCCGATCAGAATTTCGCTGACCGTCGGCTTAGTCGAGCGGAAGGCGGGGTCGGATGAGCTGTAATCCTTGTCGGCCGCCATGGCGCTGACCGCGTCCGGCGTGGCTTTCGGATCGGCAGTCAGGCTCACGCCGGATTTACAGCCGCCGGGAAGCGAATCCAGCGCGCCGCCGTCCCAGTCACTGACCGTGGCAACGCCGCTTTTGTCGAAGCCTTTAAGCTTGAACGGCTTATGATTGAGCTTTTCCAACTGCGCGAGGCCGAGACCTAGCCGCATGCCGCCGGGGGCACTCCAGATCGATTTGTCCTTGATGTCGATAAGATAAGTCCCGCTGCGCTCGGCTGGGTTCGACCACCAGACTTCGAGGCGGCGTTTGGGATCGCTCGGAAACACGATCGAGGCCTTCACCTTGGTGCCGTTATTGGCATCGACATCGGCAAAGGTGACGTTCTTGGAGTCGAACGTCATTGCGAGCCGGAGAGCGTTCGAAATCTTTGGCGAAAATACCGCTGCAAGCCACCACATGGGCGCTCGGCGGGATGGGCTTTGGCCCGGGGTGAGTCGCTGCCGCATGCGTCGCCGGCGCTGCCGCCGGGACATTTTGCTTCATCTGCGAGGGAGCGAGCTGGTCTTCGGTGCTGAGGTTAGGATCGGGCCGCATCGCCGGCGGCTGCTGCGCCGCTAGAGGATTTGCCGTCACCAGGGCGAATGTCACGCCAAAAGCCGCGGCCAGCGCCGCGCCGATCGATCTTACACGCATCCCCGCTCTCCATGTCCCGCGTGCCAAACATAGCACGAGCGGCGGACTGGCGGCGCGGCTTGGGGCCCGTGCGCCGCGGCCAGCTGCCGCACATTTTCTCTCACGCTATTGGCTTGGCATCAATGGCTTGATGGGTCGGAGCTGGTTTCGGCTTTGCCCGCCTTCTTCGCCCGGGAGCCTTCGCCCGCTTTGTGGAGTCTCCGACCTGAGAGAATAGGTGAGATTGTCACCCATGTCTTAGGTACGTTCCTTAGGTACGTTCTGTCACCCATGTCTCCGGGCTGGACAAAGTCAAGGCTGGTGGAGCCAGGGGGAGTTCGAACCCCCGACCTCTTGAATGCCATTCAAGCGCTCTCCCAACTGAGCTATGGCCCCTTCAGGGAAAAGTGGTCAGTAATCAGTAACCAGAACCGAGCAGCCGGCAATCAATCTGATTACTGACAACTGATTACTGACTTCTGATTATCCTTCCTCCTCGTTCTCGATGTCGCCGCCGATGATATCGGTGACATCGGCGTCCTCCTCCTCCTGCTCCTCGATGAAGGTGTCGTCGTCGAGCGTCTCTTCGATCTCGACTTCTTCCTCTTCGCCCTCCGGCCCGGTCGTCGTCGCCGCGGGTTTCTTGCCTTGTGCCTCGGCATCGGCCTCTTCGAGGCTGACGGTCTCGACCTCCTGCGGTTCCGGCACGACGACTTCCTCGACCGGGGCAGGACGCGGCACGACCGGCGCGGCTTCCGGCCGCGAGCGGGTCACGATCGGCGCGACCACGTAGATCGTGTCGCATTTGGGACAGTGGATCGGATCCTTGTTCAGGTCATAAAACTTGGCGCCGCAATTGGCGCAGAGCCTTTTGGTGCCCAGTTCGGCTTTGGCCACGGCTTGGATCCTTTGAGCGAGTCGGGTGCTTCACTTGGCTAGTCGCAACGGGGCTGTCAATAGTCGATCCGCGCCGGCCGCGACCCCTCCCGATAGCGCAAAAACAACGGGATGACGCGGCGCGGCGGCCCATGATACAGGGCGCTTCTCACGGCGCCGACTGGACAAATCATATGCCCGCCAACCGCGTTCCGCTCACCGCCCGCCGCGACGGCCCGCTTTCCGGCGTGGTACGTGTGCCGGGCGACAAATCGATCTCGATTCGGGCGCTCATTCTTGGCGCGCTGGCGGTCGGAGAAACCCGGGTCACCGGCATGCTTGAAGGGGAGGACGCGCTCAATACCGCGAAGGCCCTGCAAGCATTGGGCGCGCGGATCGAGCGCGCGGGCGAACGGCAATGGTCGATTCATGGCGTCGGCGTCGGCGGCTTTGCCGAGCCGGCAAATGCTCTTGATTTCGGCAATTCCGCCACCGGCTGCCGGCTCGCGCTCGGGGCGGTTGCCGGCTGTCCGATTACGGCGACGTTCGACGGCGACGCTTCGCTGCGCAGCCGGCCGATGCAGCGTGTGCTGGATCCGCTGCAGCGCATCGGCGCGCGCACGCTTCACTCGGTGGATGGCCGCCTGCCGCTGACGCTGGCCGGCGCGCGCGATCCCATGCCGATCGTGTTCAAGCCGCCGGTCCCCTCGGCGCAGTTGAAGTCGGCGACCCTGTTGGCCGGCCTTGCGGCGTCCGGCGAAACCGTGGTGATCGAAGCGGAGGCGACACGCGACCACACCGAAAAGATGCTCGCGTATTTCGGCGCCGATGTGCGCGTGGAGGCGAATGGAAACGGACGCCGCATCACGCTCGCCGGCCAGCCGGAACTCGTGCCACGGCCGATTACCGTTCCAGCCGATCCGTCTTCGGCGGCGTTTCCGCTGGTCGCCGCTCTGCTGGCGCCCTGCTCGGAAGTGATCCTTCACGGCGTGATGATGAACCCGTTGCGCATCGGTCTGATCGCGACACTTGTGGAAATGGGCGCCCGCATCGAGAGGCTCGATGAACGCAACGAAGGCGGCGAGGACGTCGCCGACCTGCGCGTTCGCGCCGGCGGCCTGCGCGGCATCGAGGTGCCGGCGGCGCGCGCGCCATCCATGATCGACGAATATCCGGTGCTGGCGGTGGCGGCTGCCTTCGCCGAGGGCTTAACCGTCATGCGCGGGCTCAAGGAACTGCGGGTCAAGGAATCGGATCGGCTCGCTGCCACTGCCGCGCTCCTTCGCGCCAATGGCGTTGCTGCCGACATCGAAGGCGACGATCTCATCGTGCACGGCAAAGGCCGGCCGGTTGGAGGCGGCGTGGTGGAAACCCACATGGATCATCGCATCGCCATGGCCGCGATGGTTCTCGGTCTCGCCGCCGAAAAACCGGTCGCCATCGATGATGGCGCTTTCATTGCCACGAGTTTCCCTGGCTTCGTCCAGTTGATGCGTGGGCTTGGGGCGGATTTGTCATGATCATCGCCATCGACGGACCTGCGGCCTCGGGCAAGGGCACGATCGCGCGGCAAATCGCAGCGGTTTACGGGCTGCATCATCTCGATACGGGGCTGTTGTACCGGGCGGTCGCCAAGGCGATGCTCGATGCCGGCTATCCGCCCGACGATGCCGCGCGCGCGACCGAAGCCGCCATTGCGCTCGACCCGGCCAAATTCGAAGACAATGCGCTGAAACTGAAAGCCATCACTGAGGCGGCGTCGGTGGTGGCCGCAATTCCGGAAGTCCGGCAGGCGTTGATGAACTATCAGCGCGGATTTGCGACTAAGCCGCCCGGGGCGGTGCTCGACGGCCGCGATATCGGCACCGTCATCGCGCCGGGCGCCGACGTGAAGCTTTTTGTTGTTGCGTCGCCGGAGGTACGCGCCAAACGCCGCGTGCTCGAATTACGGGCGCGGGGCGAGGCGGCCGACGAGCAGGAGGTCTTAGCCGACCTGTTGCGGCGCGACGAGCGCGATTCCCGGCGCACCGCCGCGCCGCTGATGCAAGCGCCCGACGCGCACTTGCTCGACACCACGCATTTGGGTATAGACGCGGCGTTCCGGGCCGCCGTCGATATCATCGAGGCTGTTCGAGCGGGCCGAAAGCGTCGATAACAAGCGCTTTCGTCATTGGAGGTAAGCCCGTTCACCGCTTCGTTTGCGCCGGTCCGAACGCAAGCTTTTCCTGAATGTATGGCCTTGGCCCCACCCGCCGGTCTTGCCGGCGGTTGCCGCACGTTCGGGATCATTTTCATTCGAGGGGTTGGGAGTATTTTATGGCTCAAGCTGCCGTTCAAGCCACTGCCGGCGCGCCGACGCGCGAGGACTTTGCCAAGCTGATCGATGAATCGTTTGGCGACGGCCATCTGCAGGAAGGCGCCGTCGTCAAAGGCACGGTCGTCGCGATCGAACGGGACCTCGCCGTCATCGACGTGGGACTGAAGACCGAAGGCCGCGTGGCGCTTCGTGAGTTCGCCGGACCGGGCCGTAATGCCGAAATCAAGGTCGGTGACACCGTCGAGGTCTATCTGGAGCGGATCGAGAATGCGCTCGGCGAGGCCGTGCTGTCGCGCGACAAGGCGCGCCGCGAGGAAAGCTGGGGCAAGCTGGAAAAGGCATTCCAGAATAACGAAAAAGTGCAGGGCGTCATCTTCAACCAAGTCAAGGGCGGCTTCACCGTCGATCTCGACGGCGCCGTCGCCTTCCTGCCGCGTTCGCAGGTCGATATCCGGCCGATTCGCGATGTGTCGCCGCTGATGAACAATCAGCAGCCGTTCCAGATTCTCAAGATGGACCGCCGGCGCGGCAATATCGTCGTCTCGCGCCGCACGGTTCTGGAAGAGACCCGCGCCGAACAGCGCCAAGAACTGGTGCAAAACCTCGAAGAGGGTCAGGTCATCGACGGCGTGGTCAAGAACATCACTGACTACGGCGCGTTCGTCGATCTCGGCGGCATCGACGGGCTACTGCACGTCACCGATATCGCTTGGCGGCGGGTCAATCATCCGTCCGAGGTTCTCAATATCGGCCAGCAGGTCAAGGTCAAAATCATCAAGATCAACCACGAGACCCACCGCATCTCGCTCGGCATGAAGCAGTTGCTGGAAGATCCGTGGCAGGGCATCGAGGCCAAGTATCCGGTCGGCACGCGGTTCAAGGGCCGCGTCACCAACATCACGGACTACGGCGCCTTCGTCGAGCTTGAGCCCGGCATCGAGGGGCTGATTCACGTTTCGGAAATGTCGTGGACCAAGAAGAACGTGCACCCCGGCAAGCTGGTTTCGACCTCCCAGGAGGTCGAAGTGCAGGTGCTCGAAGTCGATCCGGTGAAGCGCCGCATCTCGCTGGGATTGAAGCAGACCATGCGCAATCCGTGGGAGGTGTTCGTCGAGAAATATCCGGTCGGCTCCATCGTCGAGGGCGAAGTCAAGAACAAGACCGAATTCGGCCTGTTCCTCGGTCTCGACGGCGACGTCGACGGAATGGTTCACCTGTCCGATCTCGACTGGAAACGCCCCGGCGAGCAGGTCATCGAGGAATATAAGAAGGGCGACAAGATCAAGGCGCAGGTGCTCGACGTCGACGTCGAGAAGGAGCGCATTTCGCTCGGCATCAAGCAGCTTGCCGGCGGCGGCGCTCCCGCCGTCGAGCCCGCAGCGGGCGAACTCAAGAAGGGCGCCGTCATCACTTGCGAAGTCACCGAAGTGAAGGAAGGCGGCATCGACGTGAAAATCGTCGGCACCGAGTTCTCCTCTTTCATCAAGCGCTCGGAGCTGGCGCGCGATCGTTCCGAACAGCGTCCCGACCGCTTCGCTGTCGGCCAGAAGGTTGACGCCCGCGTCACCCAGTTCGACCGCCGCACGCGTCGGGTCACGGTCTCCATCAAGGCGCTGGAAGTTGCCGAAGAGAAGGAAGCGATCGCGCAATACGGCTCGTCCGATTCCGGCGCGACGCTCGGCGATATCCTCGGCACCGCGCTCAAGCGCAAGGGCGAGGAGACCGACGAGAATGAGAAGGAAGAGACCGAGGAGTGACGAACGGCGGGACGGGGAAACAAAGGAAATAAACCATGTCGCTTGATGCCGACCTGATCGTCGACCGCCGCCGCATGCGCCGTAAGCTCACGTTCTGGCGCGTGCTTGCCATCGTCGTGATCGTTCTCGGTATCGCCGGGGCCGCTGCGCTGGCCAGTAACCGCGTCGGCGTCTTCGGCGTGCGTCCCTACATCGCGCGGGTGACCATCACCGGCTTGATCCGAGGCGATCGGGATCGGGTGCACCAGCTCGATCTGCTTGCCCGCTCGTCGCTGGTGCGCGCCGTCATCGTCCATGTCGACAGCCCGGGCGGCACCACCGCCGGTTCCGAGCAGTTGTACGATTCGCTGTCGCAGGTACGGGAGAAAAAGCCGCTCGTCGTGGTCGTCGACAGCCTGGCCGCGTCAGGCGGCTACATCACGGCGCTGGCGGGCGATCACATCGTGGCGCAGCAGACCTCGCTGGTCGGTTCGATCGGCGTGCTGTTCCAGTACCCGAACGTCGCCGACCTGTTGGGCAAAATCGGCGTGAAGGTTGAATCAGTGAAATCGACGCCGCTCAAGGCGGCGCCCGACGGCTTCGAGCCGACCAGCCCCGAGGCGACCGCGGCGCTCAATGCGATCATTCAGGATTCCTACTCATGGTTCAAAGGTCTGGTGCAGTCTCGCCGCCATCTCACCGACGACCAGCTCGCGGCGGTGGATGACGGCCGCGTCTTCACCGGGCATCAGGGTCTCGGGCTGAAGCTCATTGACGAGATCGGCGACGAGCGCGCCGCGCTGGCCTGGCTCACCAAGGACAAGCACGTCGATACCAAGCTGCCGGTGCGCGACTATCGACTGCAGAGCCGTTTCGGCGATCTGCCGTTCTTGCACGCCGCGGCCGTGGCTCTTCTCGATGCGGCAGGGCTCAACGTGCTGGCCCGGCGCCTCGATATCTGGGGCGCGGCAGACGCGGTTGAGCCTTTCAACCTTGACGGTCTACTGGCGCTTTGGCACCCTGCCACCGTGAACTGAGCGGCGTTCGCGGGCGACTTAAGGGTGGCGGACATGATCAAATCTGAGCTGGTTCAACATATTTCCGCGCAAAATCCGCACCTCTACCAGCGTGACGTCGAGAACATCGTCAACGCCATCCTCGGCGAGATCATCGCGGCGATGGCGCGCGGCGACCGTGTCGAATTGCGCGGCTTCGGCGCATTTTCGGTAAAGCAACGGCCCGCGCGCACTGGGCGCAATCCGCGCACCGGCGCCCATGTCGCCGTCGACCGGAAATCCGTGCCTTTCTTCAAGACCGGCAAGGAAATGCGCGAGCGGCTCAATCGCCCGGGCGCGCCGTGACTCCGTTCGTCCCCGCGAAAGCGGGGACCCAGTAGCATTGTCCCAGCGCTGGTGTTGTCCGTCTGGATTCCCGCTGGCGCGGGAATGAGCGGAGGATGAATTTGGCCGGAAACGCAATAATGCTCCGCAAGGTCGTTGCGGCGCTCATCCTTGTGCCGCTCGGCATCGTGCTCATTGCCTTTGCAGTCGCCAACCGCCAGAGCGTGACGGTTTCGTTCGACCCGTTCAATTCGCAAGAGCCCGCCGCGTCGGTGACGCTGCCGCTGTTTGCGCTGGTCATCGTGCTCTTGATCATCGGCGTCGTGATCGGCGGCAGCGCCTCGTGGCTGCGTCACGGCAGATGGCGTCGCGCCGCGCGGCGGCTCGAACGCGAACTCGGCAAAATGCGCGACGAACTCGATGCGCATAAGCGTGCCGCGGGTGGAGCCTCCTTAAGCATTCCGCAAGCAGTCGAGCCGCCGGAACGGCTTAAGCTGACGCCGCCGCCGAATTGAAACCGCACCGCTCGCGCGCAAGACAAAACGCGCGCGGGGAGGTAGAACGGCTTTGGCTAGACCAATCCGGGATCCGAAGCATTTCATGTCGCTCATTGTGAAAATCTGCGGCCTTTCGACCACCGACGCGCTCGATACCGCGCTCGACGCGGGCGCTGACATGGTCGGCTTTGTGTTTTTCCCGCCGTCGCCGCGCAACCTCTCGTTCAAGTCTGCCGCGACTCTGGAGGCACGGGTGCGCGGCAGGGCGAAGAAGGTCGCCCTGACCGTCGATGCCGACGACACGATCTTGGCCTATATCGTCGACGCGCTGGGGCCGGATATCCTTCAGCTCCATGGCAACGAGACGGCGATGCGGGTGGCCGCCGTCAAGGCGAAGTTCAAGCTGCCGGTGATGAAGGCGATTGCGGTCGAGAACAAGGCCGATTTGGCAGCGATTGCGCGCTATGCCGCCGTCGCCGATCACCTGCTGTTCGACGCCCGGGCGCCGCGCGAGGCGACCCGGCCTGGTGGTCTCGGCAAAGCATTCGACTGGCATCTTCTTGAAAATCTCCATCGCGGCGCGCCATTCATGGTGTCGGGCGGGCTCGATGCCGGCAATGTCGGCGAGGCCTTGCACATCACGCGGGCCGCGGGCGTCGATGTATCCTCGGGGGTGGAGCGCGCACCGGGACAGAAAGACCTCGATAAGATACGCGCCTTTATTCGTGCAGCGCGTGACGCCGCGGCAAAGCAAATCGATCGCGTGGTGTAAGAGGCTTCGGCAATGACCGTGCAGCAACTCAACTCATTCCGCACCGGGCCGGACGAGCACGGCCATTTCGGCATTTATGGCGGCCGTTTTGTCGCCGAGACACTGATGCCGCTGATTCTTGAATTGGAGGAGGCCTATGCCGAGGCTAAGTCCGATCCGAAATTCAAGGCGGAGATGGACGGTTATCTCACGCACTATGTCGGCCGGCCGTCGCCGCTCTATTTTGCCGAGCGCCTCACACAGCACTGCGGCGGCGCCAAGATCTATCTCAAGCGCGAGGAGCTCAATCACACCGGCGCGCACAAGGTGAACAACGTGCTCGGCCAGATTCTCCTGGCGCGGCGCATGGGCAAGAAGCGCATCATCGCCGAAACCGGCGCCGGCATGCACGGCGTCGCCACCGCAACCTTGTGCGCCCGCTTTGGCCTCGAATGCATCGTCTATATGGGCTCGGTCGATGTCGAGCGGCAGAAGGCCAATGTCTTCCGCATGAATATGCTCGGCGCCAAGGTCGTGCCGGTGGAGTCCGGGGCCAAGACACTCAAAGACGCCATGAACGAGGCGCTGCGCGACTGGGTGACCAATGTCGGCTCGACGTTCTACTGCATCGGCACCATCGCCGGTCCGCATCCCTATCCGATGATGGTGCGCGATTTCCAGTCGATCATCGGCCGCGAAACCCGCGAGCAGATGCAGGCCGCCGAAGGCCGGCTGCCGGATTCGCTGATCGCCTGCATCGGCGGCGGCTCCAACGCCATGGGCCTGTTTCATCCGTTCCTCGACGACAAGGACATCGAGATCTACGGCGTCGAGGCGGCCGGCCACGGTCTCGAAACCGGCCAGCACGCCGCCTCCATCGCCGGCGGCCGGCCCGGCGTGCTGCACGGCAATCGGACTTATCTGCTCATGAACGAGGACGGTCAGATTAACGAGGCGCATTCGATCTCGGCCGGCCTCGATTATCCGGGCATCGGGCCGGAGCATTCTTGGCTGCACGACGTCGGCCGCGTCACGTTTTTGTCGGCAACCGACGACGAGGCGCTCGATGCGTTTCAGCTTCTCTCCAAGCTCGAAGGCATCATTCCGGCGCTTGAGCCGGCCCATGCCATCGCCAAGGTGCTCGATCTCGCGCCGCAAAAGCCGAAGGACCACCTCATGGTGGTCAATCTCTCCGGCCGCGGCGACAAGGACCTCGATACGGTGGCACGGCATCTGAGAAGCAAAGCGAAATGACCGGACGTATCGAGCGGCGCTTCGCTGCGCTTGCGAAAGAGGGCCGTGCCGCGCTCGTGACTTTCACCATGGCGGGCGATCCGGACTACGCGACCTCGCTTGCGATCCTCAAAGCGCTGCCGAAGGCGGGCGCCGACGTGATCGAGCTCGGCATGCCGTTCACCGATCCGATGGCCGACGGGCCGGCGATCCAGGCGGCCGGGCTGCGCGCGCTCAAGGCCGGTGCGAACATGAAAAAGACGCTTGCCGCCGTGCGCGAATTCCGCGCCGGCGACGATGCGACGCCGCTCGTGCTGATGGGCTATTACAATCCAATCTACGTCTATGGCGTCGACCGTTTTCTGACCGACGCCAAAGCCGCCGGCGTCGACGGACTGATCGTGGTGGATCTGCCGCCCGAGGAGGACGCCGAATTGTGCCTGCCGGCGTTGGCGGCCGGGGTCAACTTCGTTCGCCTTGCCACGCCGACGACCGACGACAAGCGACTGCCGACCGTGCTCACCAACACGTCGGGCTTTGTCTATTACGTCTCGATCACCGGCATTACCGGCGCCGCGGCGCCGGACACCGGCAAGGTCACCGCCACGGTCGCGCGCATCAAGCGGCACACCAAGCTGCCGGTCTGCGTCGGTTTCGGCGTGCGCACGGCCGAGCAGGCCCGCGCCATCGCCGAGGGCGCAGACGGCGTCGTGGTCGGCTCGGCTTTAGTCGAGGCGGTGCGCGAAAGTCTCAGATCCGACGGCAAGCCAACTGCGGAGACGGTCGGCTCAGTCGCCGGCCTGGTCCACATGCTCGCCGAAGGCGTGCGCGGCGTTCGTCATTCCGGGCTCGCAGGCTGACGCTCACGCCCGGGAATGCGGCCTTCAAACCAATTCTCTATGGAGCTGGAACAAACGCCGCGCTGACGTCGTTTGGCATGAGGAAATTGTCCATATCCGGCCAAGCGACCCGGAAACCTCACCGCCCGTCAGCCGAGGTGGCCTTAACGATTTTTTTCTCAGATTGGGACGAAGATGGTCTCATGGGTAAGGACGATTACTTGCAATTGCAGGTCAGCCTTATTTGTCTGCTGCTCTTTCTGAACGGCATGACCGTGCTGGCCCAGCATCCTGAATGGTTTCAATAGGCGTTCCGCTCCTGCGGACCGAAGGCCACGATCGGCGACTTGCACCCGCCATCCTTCAATAGTGCAAGTGTTCTTGCCGCTCGCTCAACCAAGCCTGCTCATCCGGTAAAGTCAGCGTATCCAAGTCCTGCACCGTTGCAGCCGCATCGTTCACCCACTCGCGCAGCAACGGGCCGCCGTTGATGACGTCGAAAGCGAGTTTGTCCCGCTCGTACTCATAGGCGAAATCGCGCCACAGCGGATAATCCGGATACAACCGGCGTATGGCTTTGAAGGCGAGCGCCTGGATGCGCCAGGGCCTGAACGCCAGGTGATCGTAGGGCGGACCTTCGGAGTGAATCTGCACGCCGCTGCACAGCTTGCCCACGTGCTTGTGAAACGCCGGTTCGAACCAGCACTCGCGCAGGCGGCAACCATTCAACCATTGCGGCGCGAGTGCATACATTTCCCTGATAACGTCGTGCGCACGAATATCGGGAGCGCCGAACAGTTCGAGCGGGCGCGTGGTGCCGCGGCCTTCCGAGAGCGTCGTGCCCTCGACCATCACCGTACCCGCATAGGCGCGCGCCATCCACAAATTCGGCGCGTTGGGACTGGGGTTGACCCACGCGCGCTCGCCAAGCGGCCAGCCGAATCCCGGCCCGGCATCGGGCCGCCAGCTCTGCATCGCGATGACGCGATAGTCGACATCGAGCTTGAGTGTTTTGACAAACCACGACCCCAGCTCGCCGAGCGTGAGGCCATGGCGCATCGGCAACGGTCCGGCGCCGACAAAGCTTTGCCAGCCCTCGCGTAGCGTCAAGCCTTCGACGGGCCGGCCCACGGGATTGGGTCGATCCAGCACCCACACCGCTTTGCCGTGTTGCGCCGCCGCTTCGAGCATGTAGCGCAGCGTCGTGATGAACGTATAAATGCGGCAGCCCAGATCCTGCAGGTCGACGAGGACGACATCGCATGTCTGCATCATCGCGTCCGTCGGCTTGCGCACTTGCCCATACAGGCTGAACACCGGGATGCCATGCACCGGATCGTTGAAATTCGGCAACTCGATCATGTTGTCTTGCTTATCGCCGCGCAGGCCGTGCTGCGGACCGAAGGCGGCGGCAATCTGAACATCACCGCATGCGGCCAGCGCATCGAGCGAATGCGTCAGGTCTTGCGTGACAGAAGCGGGATGCGCGAGCAATGCAACACGCCTGCCATGGAGCGGCCCGCGCAAAGCGGGTTCTGCGATGAGGCGATCGATGCCGAATTTCATGGTGGCTACGGTTGCTAAAATTCATGCGCAAAGCAATCGGGATGATGGAAATCCGGCTTGCCGGACGGATGCGCCAGCGCCCAATAAGATTTACGGCCGCTGGTTTCTTCGATCACCGCCGCAAGCCCAAGCCGCCATGCGGCATCGCGTGGCAAGTCCGACAACCGATCCAATTCCAGCGAGGCTTGCAAGGTGTAGCACTCAGGCGCCGATCGCAGCTCGATCCGGGGCGCGCCGATCTCGGTCGCGACGCGCATCCCGCTTCGATAGCCGCTGAACCGATAGGCCGCCCATTGCGTCGAGGGCGCAAAGTTGAATTCGTAATAGGCGGTGCCGGACGTGCGGACAAATGCCTCGAAGCAGGTATGCCGCCAAAGCTCATCGGCAGGCGCCGCCGCAACGGGCGGTAGCCACAGATCGCCGATCTTGCCGGTCACCATATAGGACAACAGCAAGCTGCCGGGGCGTGGACGCGCGACGTCCACTTCGATCCGCGTCGCTGCGGCGCAAAGCGAGTCTGGATGAAGTTTCAGTGCCAGCCGCATAGCGGCATTGTAGCGGCATGGTTCTGCCGGCGACACGGTCGGGCTCGTCGACGAAGCCGCCTTTGAGCGGAATTGCTCCTTCCGCGCCGGAACGGCATCCGGCTTGTGGCCCGGGATAGACGCCGACAGTTGCGGCCACGCCACGCCACGCCATCCGCCGCGGCGACACGTTGAATTTTGGGTTTCCACGTCACACATATCCTATCCGAAGCTGGAGGGAGTGCGTCATGGCCCGCGATGTGGCCCGCGATTGGATGTGGTCCGAAGCGTGCGAAATGCTCGCGCGGGCCGAGCGCATGCACCGCGAGCTGTTCCGGCCGGGCACCGACAAGAGACTGCCGGCCTGGGAGCCGCCGGTCGATATTTTGGAAACCGAATTCGAGGTTCTGGTGCTGGTCGCGCTCCCCGGCGTCGACAGCAATAACGTGCAGGCCGTGATCGAGGACGGCGATCTCGTCATCGCCGGGACGCGTGTCATGCCGGAGCAATGGCGTACCGCCACCATCTACCGCCTTGAGCTGCCCCAGGGACGCTTTTTCCGGCGGCTGGCACTGCCGGCCGGGCGCTATAGCGGTGTGCGCCGCGCCGATGCCAACGGCTGTCTTGTGATCACGTTGCAGAAAGTGAGTGCGAATCGTGGCTGAAGAAATCCTCGCAAAAGACGGCGCATCTCAAGGGGGCGGCGCGCTGCCGCCGTTGCCGCCCGACGCGCTCATCATCGTGCCGGTGCGCAACACCGTGCTGTTCCCCGGTCTCGTGCTGCCGATCACGCTCGGCCGGCCGAAATCGGTCGCGGCCGCGCAGCAAGCCGTGCGCGATCAGCGCCAGGTCGGTATCCTGCTGCAGCGCGAAGCGTCGGTCGACGACCCCACCGCGATCGACATGCACCGCATAGGCACGCTCGCCAATATCCTGCGCTTCATCACCGCGCCGGACGGCACGCATCATGTCGTCTGCCAGGGCGAGCAGCGCTTCCAGATCGTCGAATATTTGAGCGGCTGGCCGTTCATGGTGGCGCGCGTGCTGCGAATCCCCGAGCCTGAATCGCGCACCTCCGAGATCGAGGCGCGGTTTGTCAATCTGAAAGGCCAAGCCGTCGAAGCGATCCAACTGTTGCCGCAGGTGCCGGCCGACCTTCTCGCCGCGATCCAATCGATCGAGACGCCGTCGGCGCTCGCCGATCTGGCGACCGCCTATATGGACGTGAAGCCGGAAGAAAAGCAGGAGATCCTGGAGACCGTCGATATTTCGGCGCGGATGGACAAGGTCTCGCGCATGCTGGCGCACCGCATCGAGGTGTTGCGGCTGTCGCAGGAAATCGGCCGGCAGACCAAGGCCGCGCTCGACGAGCGCCAGCGCGAAGTGCTGCTGCGCGAGCAGATGGCGGCGATCCAGAAGCAGCTCGGCGAGGGCGAGGAGGGCAAGGCCGCCGAAATCGCCGAGCTTGACAAGGCGATCGGCAATGCCGGCATGCCGAAAGAGGTCGAAGACCAGGCGCGCAAAGAATTGCGCAGGCTGAAAAAAATGCCCGAGGCCGCCGGCGAATACGGCATGGTGCGGACTTATCTCGATTGGCTGATCGAACTGCCTTGGGCTTTGCCCGAGGAGAAGCCGATCGACATCAAGGAAGCCCGCAAAGTCCTCGACGACGACCATTACGACCTCGACAAGATCAAGCGGCGTATCATCGAGTTTCTCGCGGTGCGCAAGCTCGCGCCGCAGGGCAAGGCGCCGATCCTGTGTTTCGTCGGTCCGCCTGGCGTCGGCAAGACCTCGCTCGGTCAATCGATCGCGCGCGCCATGGACCGCAAATTCGTGCGCGTCAGCCTCGGCGGCGTGCACGATGAGGCGGAAATCCGCGGCCATCGCCGCACCTATATCGGCGCGCTGCCGGGCAACATCATCCAGGCCATCCGCAAGGCCGGCTCGCGCAATTGCGTGATGATGCTCGACGAGATCGACAAGCTCGGCGCCGGTTTTCACGGCGATCCCGGCGCGGCTTTGCTTGAAGTGCTGGACCCCGAGCAGAACAACACATTCCGCGACAATTATCTCGCGGTGCCGTTCGACTTGAGCCGCGTGGTGTTCATCACCACGGCGAACATGCTCGACACCATTCCGGGGCCGCTGCGCGACCGCATGGAGATCATCAGCCTCGCCGGCTACACCGCCGACGAGAAGCTTGAGATTGCGCATCGCTATCTGGTGCGCCGGCAAATGGAGGCAAACGGGCTCAAGCCCGGGCAGGTCGAGATCGACGACGCTGCGCTTCGCGACATCATCCAGAATTACACCCGGGAAGCCGGCGTGCGCAGCCTCGAACGTCATATCGGCCAGGTGTTGCGCAATGCCGCCGTGCGCATAGCCGAAGGCCAAAGCGGCCCGATCCGCATCACGCGCGACGATCTGGTGCCGATCCTCGGCGCGCCGCGGTTCGAGAACGAGGTCGCGATGCGAACCAGCGTGCCCGGCGTCGCTACCGGCCTCGCCTGGACGCCGGTCGGCGGCGACATCCTGTTCATCGAGGCGACCCGCATTCCCGGCTCCGGCAAGCTCATCCTCACCGGCCAACTCGGCGACGTGATGAAGGAAAGCGCGCAGGCGGCGCTGTCCATCGTCAAGAACCGCGCTGTGGCGCTCGGCGTCGATCCCAAGCGCTTCGAGAAGAGCGACATCCACGTTCACGTGCCGGCGGGCGCGATCCCGAAGGACGGCCCGAGCGCGGGCGTCGCCATGTTCATGGCGCTCACCTCGCTGATGACCGAGCGCACGATACGCAACGACACCGCGATGACCGGCGAGGTCAGCCTGCGCGGCCTGGTTTTGCCGGTCGGCGGCATCAAGGAGAAAGTCGTCGCCGCGCATTCGGCCGGCATCCGCCGCGTCATGCTGCCGGCGCGCAACAAGCGGGACTACGACGACATCCCCGAAATCGCGCGGAAGGAGATGGAGTTCGTCTGGCTCGAGCGCGTCGAGCAGGCGGTGGAGGCGGCGCTCGAGCCGGCGAAGGGCGAGAAGGCGCCGGCCGCAGCGCCGGCGCTGGCGGACGCCGAGGCATAATCAATCCTCATCCCGCTCCACGCTGTTGCGCGCGCGGGTGTCAAACAGCGACGCATTCGGCCGTCATTGCGAGCAAAGCGAAGCAATCCAGGGCAGCGGATACGTTCTGGATTGCTTTGTCGCTTCCGCTCCTCGCAATGACGAGAGAACAAAGTGAAGGAAGTGGAACGCCGGCAGACGCATCGTGCAATGAAGCCGCATCAGCGGATGCGGCTGAGCGCCACGGAGGAGGCGGCTTGCGCCGTCCCTCCGCTCTCGGGCGCGCTCGCCTGCCGGCGTTCTCACTACGGCACTTGCGGCAGCGACCGAACGCCACCGCTCAGCTCCAGTTCACGCGCTTCCTGAGACGGAATTAATTAGGAGCGGGCGTTACCCGCTCCCGGCCGTCCCAGTGCAGCGGGTTGCCCCGCAGACCGGTCGTAATGCCGGCCGGGCGTTTTGGCCCGGAGCCGCCCGGGACTAGATTACTGAGCGCCGAGCAATACAATACTGTTATTTGTCAATATATTACGCTATAGGCGCCAGCCGTTCGTCGGGCTGGAAATCATATAGGTAGCAGATTTTTGGGGAATCCATTCCGAGCCTGGAATGTCCCATTGTGACCAACAAGCGCTTGCACGCTCCCACGTAGACCCACCGCACACCGTGGGACGACGAGCTCTCGAGACGGAACCCGCGAAGTGTACCTCCGACCGTCGGCTTCGATCTGTCAGCAAAATACGAGGGTTATCGAATGCCTCCAAGAGAAAGCCGATCACAGATTTCTTGCTCCATCTCGGCGTCTGGCTGCTCATACCGGACTTCGCCGCTTAGTAACAACAACGTGATCACAAAATCATATTGTTCGGCGAAGACTGTCATTTCACGCGTTTCCTCACGAAGCCATGTACCTGGTCTCATATCGACCCCAACCGTGCCATCGATCAACAGATCTTTCCTGGCAACGAGGGATGTCGGTGGTACTTCAATCGGCCCTTGAGACGTTCGGAAAAATGCACCGGTCTTAAACGCTGCGTCGCTCGCGCGAGACCAGAGAATAAAGCCATCACGAGAAACGACTAGGACTGCCCGACGTGCTGTATATTGTAGCCAGCGCAAGATTGCGGCGATCAATGACACGTCGTAGCGGTCCGCTATATGCGAAAGCATATTGAGATCGACTTTCGTTTGCGCGTCGATTTGGCGACGATAGTCGTCGAGTGGCATGAGCAGATTGGCTGCAAAAACGTTAGCCTGATGTTCGACCTGTCCATACCCGGAATCCCAACGCACAACATCCTGCTCGCCGCATCGAATGCCGTTCGGGTACGCGTGGCGATGGACTAGGTAGTGACCGAATTCGTGTGCCAGGGTGAAATTTATCCGGCCTGCCGATCGAATCCCGCTGTTGTATATGATGCCCCAGCCTTTTTTCGTTGCCGGCGCCCGATAGAGGGCGCCGTCGAAATTCCGGAGGTTCTCGCCGGCTACGAGGCTTATAGGATCGTCAGGAAATTTTTGAGCCGAATATTCTTTCGCCAGGAACGGCACCTTTATCGGAAAATGCTCGGGTCCAAATGCCGCATTCAGCAATAGGCTGATGTCGATGGCCCATCGTTCCGGCGTAAATGTCACTTGTTGTCGCCCCACACCTCGACCATGCGACGGATTTTTTCTTTAGTAGCGTCGTCCATGTCGCGGTATTTCCGAAAGAAGGCCTGATCGGTCGCATCCTCAACCTTCGACGAGTTTGAGGTATCGAGCAAAAAGTCCGCGGTGACGCCAAGGGCGGCGGCGATTTTAAGGACCTTGTCCGCTGACGGTCGCGGGGGATTTTGTCTTCTAGTTCCCAGATGTAACCCTTTCTCGAGTCTGCAAGTTCGGCGAGCTTTTCGAGGGTATAGCCTTTGGCTTTCCGCAGAGCGTGAATTTTGCCGCCGAGGGGCGTGGTCACTGCACGAATCTCCTGTAATTCCCGTTCAGACTAGCATTACTATAAATGCTTGACAAAGAATAGCTAGA
>CAWCQV010000036.1:0-36817 GCA_963797775.1 uncultured Alphaproteobacteria bacterium
AGTTACGACCGTAGTGTCGAGATCTCGCTCTAGTAGGCCGACATTGTGAATGCTGCCCCAGCCGCCGCAGGGAATGTAGATGCCGTCGGGGGCGTTTCTCGCATTCAAGATAGGTCTTGCGCGCTAAATTGTATTCCACCGGGATCGGCAGCCGGCGAATTTCCGTGTTGCGTTCGATGCCGAGTGCCTTGTTTTGCGCAATCGTGATCTGCTCGGAAGCGAGGTATTTTACCAGCCGATCGTTGATGAATTGCCGAAACGGCGTCGCCATAGCGAGCGTGCGCAATTTTAGGAAGCGCATCGCTTCAATCACTGCCGACATATCGGTGATCACCGGCAGGCCGCAGGCCTGCGACAGCCGGTCGGCGAGCTCATTGGCAAAACCCGGGCCGCGTGCCACGACCGGTGGCACGCCGCCCTGGTAGATGACTTCGACGTCGAAGTTGGCAAGTTGCTTTGCTGCCCGCTCCATGCCCTTGAGTGCATCCTCCATGTCGGCGTCGGTCAGTTGCTGGATCGTCAGCGAAACACAAGTTATGTCGACGCCATCGGGCGTCACTTCGTACCACACCCGAATCGCCCGCGGCGGTATAGGCGTCGGAAAAATCACTCCAACATGCAACCGCCAGCCGGTGATGCCTTCGCCCATTGTTTGCTCCTGCTATTGAATCTTTGCGCCGGTGGCCTTGATGACTTCGGCCCATTTCTTAGTGTCGACGTGCATCAGCTCGAGCATTTCCTCTGGTGTGCTGCCGACAACCTCCAAACCTTGCGTGGTCATCCGATCGCGGAACCGTGGATCGGTTACTGCCTTGCGCACCTCGTCGGTCAGGCGGTCAAGCACGGGCTTTGGCGTCTTGGTCGGCGCGAGAATGCCGAACCAGCCGGTCACGTCGTAGCCGGGCACGCCGAATTCATCGATCGTCGGAATGTCGGGCATCAGCGGATGCCGCTGTTTACCGGTGACCGCGAGCAGCTTGAGCTTGCGGCCTTCTGACATCGCCTTGGCCGATGGCGGGCCTGTAATCATGATCTGGACCCGACCCGCGACCACATCCGTCATGGCCGGCGCAGTGCCACGATATTCCACCTGGTTGATGTCGGTTTTGGTCATGAGCTTGAACAGCTCCATACCAAGGTGCGCCTGCGTGCCGAGCCCGATCGAGGCATAGTTGAGTTGTCCGGGATTGGCCCTGGCATAAGCGATTAGCTCACGCGCATTATTGGCAGTTACTTTCGGATTGGCCACCAGCACGAGCGCGGTCTTGGTGAGCACGCTGATAGGCGTGAAGTCGCGGAACGGTTCGTAGGAAAGATCGGGATAGAGAGTGGGGTTGACCACCAGATTGGTGTCGACCGCCATAAACAGCGTATAGCCATCAGGGGTCGAACGAGCGACGTCACCTGCGGCGAGACCACCGTTCGCCCCCGGCCTGTTTTCCACGATCACTGGCTGGCTCATCTGTTCGGAAAGCCGTTCGCCAAGCGTGCGCGCAATCAGATCGATCGCGCCCCCGGGCGGCTGCGGCAGGACGAGCTTGATGGGATGAGACGGATAATCCTGTGCGCACGCCGCGTCCGGCACCGCGGCGATACACGTAAGCGCGAGCACAGATACTGCTGTCGCCGCGAGCCTATTTATGTTCCTGCTCCCTCGATCGATCACCGCGCGATCGCTGGCCATCTACTTCGCCTCTACCGGCGCTTTTGGTTTCGTTTTTTCTGCCGGTCGGAATGGCTGTCGCAATCCCGCCTGTTCCAGCAGCGGAAGAACCTCCGCATTCCACTGCTTGAGCTCGTTCTTGTAGTCGACCCAGGATATTAGACAGCCGTCAACTCCAATGTCGGCGAGCTTGCAGAGTTCGGCCGCGATCTGTTCGGCGGTGCCGACCAAAGGATAGCCGCCATGTCCAGCGATGAAGTGTGCTTTATGACTCTCCAGAGTCTTGTTGTCCAAAGTTTCAGTCTGCAACCCGAAGATGCGCAGCAGGTTTCCGGCGGCCTCCCAGTCGCCTTGCTCGTAGACGTAGCGATGCAGGTAATCCTTGGCTTCCTTCTCGGTTCCGCGACAGACAACGTAGACGTAAATCCAGATGCGAGTATCGCGCCCATGCGAACGCGCCATCGACTTGAGATGGGCGATCTGCTTCTGTGCGCCTTCAAGAAAGGTACGGTCCTTGAGGATGACGAAGTTCATGTCGCAGTAGCGCGTGGTGAAGTCTTGCGCCGCTGGCGACCCGCCCGCGTTCATCACCGGCGGGTGCGGCTTCTGCAGCGGTTTCGGCTGGCTCCAGACGTTGCGGGCATGAAAGTTGTCGCTGTCGAAGTCGAATTCTTTGTCGTCGGTCCAGGCTCTTTTCAGGAATTCGAGCCATTCGGCGGCATATTTGTAGCGGTCGTCGTGCGGACGCATTTGCGCACCGAACATGTCGAACTCGTTCTCAAACCAGCCGCACACGACATTGAGCGCAAACCGTCCGTTCGTTACGTGATCGATGGTAGATGCCATTTTCGCGACCATAAGCGGATGCACCAGCGGCACATGGCAGGTTGCGAGCACGGTGACGGATTTGGTCAGCGCGCCGAGCGCGGCGGCCCAGGTGAAACTCTCGAACGTTGTGTTGTTGAAATCCGAAGGTCCACCGTAACCGCGCCAGCGCCCGACTGGCAGCAGCGTTTCCATACCAGAGCGGTCGACCGCCTGCGCGATTTCAACAGTGTCGGCCCAATCGAGTTTCCAGGCTTCCGGTACCATAGTGATGGTCGAACCATGGCTGCAGTTGAATGCCATAACGCCGAGTTTCATGCGGTTGCCACCGAACAATCGCGCACGGGCCGTCGTGTTGGTTTGAGGGGTTAAGGAATGCATGCCTGCTCACCTGATTGTTCTGGCCGACGCATTATGCCGCATCGTGGCGTCACAATCACAATAAGTACATCCAATACCATAACAACCACGTTCCGCTTCTGCCCGAGGCAGCTAATGTCAAGGGCCGGATGATCGTCTCGCAATCCGATATTACGCGACCCTGAAGTATTGCTTCGGATCATAGGCGATCGAATTATGGTGTCCGCGCAATTTCGTCTTCTCCGCCGGTAAGTGAACGCTACCACCGGGTCGGTCCAACCATAACCGTCATCGCTGCTGTCTCATGCCGACAAGGTTTATTTCACTTGCGCCGCGAGCCCAGTGATGTCGGGATTGACAAACTGGACGATGTTCCGTGGCCCGTCGAAATCGTCCATTTGTTGCATCGCGTTGATGAGATTGTCGACGGTGGCCAACTCGATCGAACCCTTATGATCGAAAACGTGGAGCTGGCGATAATAATCGTACGTGGCCTCGACGTCGGCGCGGCTCAAGCTGGACTCCTTGACCAGGATGTCGATCGCTTCTGTGCGGTTTGCATCCTGATAAAACCAGTCGACACCCTTGGCCATGGCATTGAGGAAACCGAGAAGCAATGGCTTGTGCGTCGTGGCCCATGCGGTGTTTGTCGCGTACCCGGTGAACGGCAGACCGCGCGTATAATCGGCCACGTCAGCGAGGTGCGAAAGACCGATGCTTTTCGCCTTGAAGCTAAAGGGAGGGATTAGCAGCGAGGCATCGATGGCGCCCGACGACAGCGCCGCAAAGCGTGCTGCGGTTGTGCCGGCGAAAATCATGTCGTATTCGCCCGGCTTGACGCCGTTCGGGATCAAGGTTCGCTCGAGATAAATGCGCGTAATGTCCTTGGGGCCCCCGATACTGATCAGCTTGCCACGTAGATCGCCGATCGACTTGATCGCAGACTTCGCCCATAGCGAATAGGGTGCAATCTGAGTTTCGACGCGCAGTAATGCGATCTTGGCGCCTTTATCGATGGCAAGAAGCGGATCGGTCAAGCCGCCAAATTCCAGATCGGCGGACCCGGCCGCAAGCTGCTGCACCGCCGCAGCGGTCGATGGCGCAGCAACCAGATCGAGCGCAACACCGTTCTCTGACATGTAGCCCTTGGTAACGGCGATAAAAATGGGCCATTGCTGCGCCGACCCTTTGCCTGTCGTCACCATGGTGATGGTCTCCGCGGCGGCCCCCGGGCGCATGCCCGAGCCGATGGCCGCGATAGCTGCCAAAAAGCCGAGCAATCCGAACGAGGTCAATTTCATAGCAAGGCACCAATCGCGCACCGCGGTGTCCAAATCCTCGACCAATCACGCGAGCTGCGCAAGCCTTGCCTCAGCACCGGTCGCAGGCAGCAACGGCATCACCGACTTCGCGAATGTTTCCAGTCCGGGAAGCATTGGGTGGAAGTTGAGCAAAAACAGTTCGACGCCGATGTCTTCATAGCGGCGCATGCGTTCGGCGATGAGGTCGGGCGTGCCGACTAGACAGGCTCCAAGCCCACGCGCCGCCGTTGAGGAAATACGATCGCGCTGCCCGTAGGACTCGAGTTCGTCCGCACGCGCGTGCGCCTCCCCCAATGTATCCGCGCAGATGACGTGAGCGCTCATGCCGAAGGCGAGCTTGCGGCCGAAATGCCTGGCGCGCTCGGCGAGATCGGCGATGTCGCGCCTGACGGCGGTAAGGTTCTCCTCGTATTTGCGATAATCGGCCACATAGTTCACAAACCAAAGGTCGCAATGTTGAGCGATAACGTCCTTGCCCGAGTCGGTCCGGCTTGCGGTGTAGATGGGGGGATGCGGCACGCGCACCGGCTTCATCGGCAAGGTGGCGTCGTCGGCCTGGAAGAATTCACCGCGGAATGTGAAATGATCCTCCGTCCAGAGGCCTTTGAGCACTTGGACGAATTCGTTCATGCGGTTGTAGCGGGCTTCTGAGGAAGCAATCCAACCGCCATTGCTGAATAGTTCGAATTCCTTCTGGTACCAGCCGTTGACCACGTTGATAGCGAAGCGGCCGCCGGTGATGCGGTCGAGCGTGGCCCCCATCTTGGCGGCCAGCTGCGGAGTTATCATCCCGGGATAGACCGCCGGCATGATCTGAATTGTCCTGGTGCGGACGGCGAGTGCCGCCGTCAGCATCCACGCTTCGAGGTCGGGCCCGAGCAGTCGTTCAGCGATCAGCGTGATATCGAAGCCGTGTGACTCGCCTTTCAAAACAACGTCGAGCGCAAATTCGAACGATTTGTCCGGTCCGCCGTCACCTCGCGTATTGACCTGCCGTACGCCTTCCTCCATGACCGGCTCGGCTTGGATCGTGTGCGGCAGCGGTGTCCATATGCCTAGGCGCATGGATGAGGGACCACACTTGCAGGTCTCGGCATTGATGCCTCACCAGTTCAGGAAATGCTGCTCAACCCTCAGAAAATTTAAAGGAGCATAAGCCCGATGGCGCCGAGCGTGAAGATGCCGGCGAACATGTCGGCGATGCTGGTGCCGAAGGGGTCCGGTTACTTCTGTAACTCCCCCAAATAAGCCATTATAGCGCTAGCGCACCGGCGCCGGCCGTTCGAAAAGGCCATTTGTCGGTGGGGAGGGTCAATCGTGATTGTCCGCTACGAGTCTGACGGCTCAATTGTGATGATTACCCAAAATGATCACGCTCAGCTTTCCGGGCTGTTTGCCGCACACTGGGGCAACGATGAATTCGAAAGGCCGCGACCCTACGGGTCTCTAATGCGCGCCGCTATGTTTCACGACCGCGGCTGGATTCGCTACGAAACGAGTCCACAGCTCAATCCCGATAGCGGCAAGACACCAAACTACAGAGAAGTTCCCACCGATCGCGCCCAGCTCGAAGCCTTCGAGTGGGCTGGCGACTGGCTGTCCGCCATCGACACCTACGCGGGTCTATTGATCGCTAAGCATAGGACCGGGCTGTGGCAGCAGCGCTATGGGGTCATCAAACATCCAGTCGCGATCCAGCGCGGGAATCTGTCACCGGAAATCAAGGCATTCATTGCGCGCAGCGAGGCAAAGCAGAAGAGTGCGGCGGAAAAGTTTAAGAGTGATGAGCTAGCAATCAATTACAACCTGCTTCAGATCTGGGACATGATTTCGCTCTATATTTGCAGCACCGAACTGCTCAAGCCCGACCGTATCGAGCCGGTGCCGGTTTCATATACCGATCAGGAAGGTGTCGCCCTCACGCTCGTGCCGCTAAAGATGCATACGATCGCGCTCAACCCCTATCCATTCGATCAACCATCCCTCACCGCCAATGTAATCTTCCGGCGTCTGACGCAAGCCAAGTTCAAGGATTCGGCCGAGCTGCAGTCGGCGTACTTCAAGACTGCGCCGCAAATCACCTCATTCCGACTGGTGCCTTCTGGGGCGCTGCAATAGGGAGCCACAATAGCGGCTCGGGCGTTCCCGAGGACACTCAACACATACCGCGCGCAAATTACGACGGTGCAGTGAAGTTCGATGATAGCGTACAAGAAGAGTGCAACGTGGTTTGCTGCGGCGCTTTTTCTCAGCATCGCGGCCTTTGATGGTAGTGCGCAAGAGTTTCCCACGCGACCGGTGAAGATCATGGTGCCAAGCCCGCCTGGCTCGGGCACTGATATTCTAGCGAGACTCCTTGCCGACCTGCTGAGTAGAAGATGGCAAAGTCCAGTTTTTGTCGAAAATGGCTCTGGTGTTGCAACCGGCAACGTGGCCGCTGCCGAAGTCTTTCGCTCTGCGCCCGACGGATACACGCTATTGCTCTGCCCGCCGGGGCCGATTTCGACTAATGCTTTGCTTTACAAAAAACTGAACTACGACCCGCAGAAATGGGTAGTGATTGGCCACTTGGCGACCGTACCCTTACGTGCTCGCGTTGCGGAAGAATTTCGAGCCGTCGACCGTCCAGGAGTTAATCGCCAAGGCAAAAGCAAAGCCGAAGACGATCACTTCGGCCTCTGCCGGTCCGGGATCGAGCGGCACTCTGGCTGCGGACAATCTTGAGCTGATGGCGGGGATTCAACTCGTGACCGTTCCCTATCGCGGACTGGGACCGGCCATGAACGATCTGATCGCCGGTCAGGTCGACATGATGTTCGATACGCTAACCACATCATTGCCACTCCACCGGGCGGGAAACGTGAAGATTGTCGGCGTCGGTACCGAAAAGCGCGTAAGCGCGTTGCCGGAGGTCTCTACAATTGCCGAGGCGGGCTTACCTGGTTTCAAGTCGCTTACCTGGTTTGGACTGGTTGCGCCGCCCGGCACCGCTGAAGCTCTGGCCAACAAGATCAATGGGGATGTAGTGACCATCATCAAGAGTCCAGAGGTCGACGAAAAGATTCGCAACATGCAAATGGAGCCAGTCGGCAGTTCCCGTCGTGAGGCGGTGGAGTTCTTCGCGTCCGAAACGCGATATTGGGGTAAAGTGGTTAAAGATGCCAACGTCGCTCTGGAGGAATGAGCAGCATTGTCATCGCGCCGGCAGCTAAATTCGATTGCAAATTTGGGCCCAGGAGGGAATAGTCCAACAGCCAAGGACCCGAAGGAATACGGCAACACGCCGTCCTCGGAAAATATAATCAGTAATAACTGCGCTGGCCCTCGTGGACTGGTATCACTCCGGCTTGATGTCGGCGAACTTGATCACCTTTGCCCACTTCTCAGTATCTTCGGCAATGAGTTTTTCGAAGTCTGCGGGCGTGCCTGGCAATACGACCGCGCCGAGGTCGGCGAAGCGCTTTTTGATCGCGATGTCAGCGAGACCTGCATTGACTTCCCGATTTAGCATATCGACGATCGCAACCGGCGTGCCCGTTGGCACGCCAAAACCGAGCCATGCACTCGCTTCGTAGCCCGGCACGAAGTCCCCCAAGACCGGAACTTCGGGCAGCGTCTCCATACGCGTCGCAGTGGTCACCGCCAGCGGGCGGAGCCTGCCTGCCTTGACGAGCGGAATGGAAGACGGCGTTACATCGAACATGACTTGGACTTGACCGGCCAGCAGATCAGTCAGCGCGGGCGTCGAGCCACGATACGGCACATGGACCATGTCGACGCCGGTCATGAACTTGAAGAGCTCGCCGGCGACATGTTGTGCACTACCAATGCCGGACGAGGCCATGGTGATCTTGCCAGCATTGGCTTTGGCAACGGCAATGAATTCCGGAACGGTCTTGGCGGAAAAGGATGGATTGACCTCCATGATGAGAGGCACGACGAAGATCCCAGCGACGGGAGTGATGTCGCGGATGAAATTGTAATTGAGGTTCTTGTATAGCGTAGCGTTGACCGTGTTCGCTGAAACAGCCAAGAGTATGGTGTAACCGTCTGGGGCCGCGCGTGCGGCCGCTTCGGTACCGATATTGCCGCCGGCGCCCGGCCGGTTTTCGACTATGAATTGCTGACCGAGACGTTGAGATAGCCAATCACCCATCGTGCGCGCAGCAATGTCCGAACCGCTACCGGGTGCCTGTGCGACAATGATACGCACGGGCCGCACCGGATAGGTCTGTGCCCGCGCGATCCGCGATATGACCGGAATAGCGGTAGCGCCCGCTGCCAGATGAAGGAAAGTTCTCCGGGGAACATTCATGATGCCAACCCTCTTATCGATCGGCGGCGGCAGGTCGCCCAAATTACCGCACATTAGTGTTTCGTGCTCGGGTCAATCCGGCCCATTTCATCGAAAAACTTCAAACTCAGGCGCACACGCTCGATACCTAGCTGCGTGCAAACGTCGTAAGAACAATCCCCCATTTATTCGCGTAGCTACTGCAACAGCTGGTGGCTCGCGAACTAAGTTACAACGGTTGCCAGCGTTTGCGGAAGCGGCCGCCACGCGTTGTTGGGCTCTGGTCCTTAACCCATAACGCGATCATTGCTCGACACATAAGCGGCGCTAGTCGTGTGAAGTGTGCTTGCTCGAGAATATTGGCCATGTCATCTTCGTTGTGCTCCTTTAGAACGGCTTCGTTGCCGAAGGGCCAAGCCGCTCCGGCTCGCGCCGTAGCGGGCAACATTTTGCGAAGGGACTGATGCAACACATTGCGTGCGTAGGATCGGGCCTGGCGAGTTTTGTGTTCGCCCTGGCCGTCAAGAGAATTGCAAAATCGACCGCGGTGACGATTTTTCGGCAAGACGTCGACAATGAGGCGAACCCAGGCTTTGCGTTGTCGGACAATCCACGGCGTAATATTCGGGGACGGCTTGAATCGGTACTAGAAACGCTTCAACCGCTTCATCGCTGGCAGCGAGCGGACGTAATCCATCGCGGTGCAAGGACAACCGTCGACGGCGAACTTGGAGGTGCACTGGAGCGGGCGCGATTGATGAGCGCCCTCGAGCAGGCCGCGCTGGACCAAAATTGCATTGTGCGTCACATCAACTCTGCCGATTTTGATCGAGAATTGGCCCCGTTTAATTTCGTAGTTCTTGAGGAAGCCGATGTTGCGCTCGATCGCGCACATTTTGAATACGACATCGCGCATCGGCGCGTTCACGGCATCTGCTTTACGGTGACAAAGCTTGCTGCAGATCGCGTCCTGGAGGTCGTCGAAAGGGAAAGTTCGCTCTTCTTCGGACATGGATTTTCAGTTGGTGATGGGCAAGCAAGCTTTTATGTAGAGGCGAATGCCGAGGCTTGGTTGCGTGAAGGGTTGCTCGATGCCAAGCCCAAGGTCATTTCTGCGTATATGTCCAATGCCTTTGCGCGCTCGCTTCACGGCGGCACAATTTGTTCATCAGGCGGGCTATATCAAATTCATACAGCATTCCCGCGTCGGTGGCGCTCAGGAAACCGCTGCCTGCTTGGTGGCACAGCAAAAGCCGCGCACCGATCGTTTTTACACCGTACGGAGCTCTCGCTTGATGACGCATTAGAACTTGCTGCCGCGATCACCGAGGGCGGCGAGCAATCATTGGAACGCTACGAAAGAAGTCGGCGCGCTGTTGCGGCGAGTGCCGCACGTGCATCCGACCTCGAAATGGACTGGCTGGAAAATCTGCACCGCTATGTCAATTTTTCGCCGTCGGCCTTTGCCTTCAATGCGTTGACGCGATCGTTGCGCGTCAATCATCGCGACCTTGAGAAAACGGCGCCGGCGTTCGTCCACAGGGTTGATCAAGAGTTCGCTGGAATGCCTGTCAGTTCGAACCAATCGCCGCCACCACCAATGTTCGTCCCGTTCACGTTGCGTGGTCTCAAACTAGATAACCGTATCGCCGTTTCGCCGATGTGTATGTACCAAGCCGACGACGGAACGGTGAACGATTTCCATCTCGTTCATCTCGGCAGCCGCGCCATCGGCGGCGCTGGCTTGGTATTTGCCGAAATGACAAATGTGTCGGCGGACGGGCGCATCTCCCCCGGTTGCGCTGGGATGTATAAACGCGAGCACGTGCAGGCCTGGAGCAAGGTCGTTGAATACGTGCACCGACATACCTCAGCGAAGATCGCAATCCAGCTTGCGCACGCCGGACGGCGCGCATCTACCGCACTGCCGTGGCAGGGCCAAAACATCCCTCCTCCAGAGGGCGGCTGGGAAACGCTGGGGCCGTCCGCCATTTCGTTTTGCGACACACTTCCAGCTCCGCGCGAGATGTCACACAAGGACATTGCGCGGGTCGTTGCCGACTTTGCCCGCGCTGCTCAATGGTCGGATGAAGCGGGGTTTGATCTAGTCGAGCTGCATATGGCCCATGGCTACTTGTTGTCGACCTTCCTCTCGCCTCTAAGCAACAGTCGCTCAGATGAGTTCGGCGGTAACCTCGCGAATCGGGCGCGTTTTCCATTGGAAGTAGTTCGCGCCGTTCGGGCCGCATGGCCGACAAAGCCGTTATCAGTGCGCGTTTCCGCTGTCGACTGGAGCCCTGGTGGCACCACCATGGAACAAATGATCGAATTTTCCGGCATTTTGAAAGAGGCCGGCGTCGACATCATTGACGTGAGCACAGGCAACGTCGTCAATGTCAGGAGGCCGACGACCGGTCGGCTATTTCAGACTCCGTTTAGCGACCAAATTCGCAATCAAGTGAAAGATTCCGACGATGACAGTTGGCAAGATTACAAGCTACGGTGATATTAATGCGATCCTAGCAGCCGGTCGCGCCGACTTGTGCTTGCTGGCGAAAGGACATCTCAGGAAACCATACTTTACCCGTGATGCGGCGGAGGCGCAGGGTTACGATCTTCCGTGGCCAAGATCCTACAAGTCTGCGAAGGAGTTCTCTCTTCGCAACGAGGGCTAACGAGATACCTTTACTATTCAAAACACATACCGTGCAAACAAAAGGCGGCTGGATGTGCCCAGCCGCCAAAATCATACGTCGCACTTGAAGCTGCGACGCAAACGAACGCCAAAGCTCAAAGTTACTTCTTCTTCTTTGCTTTCTTTTTCGTTGCCTTCTTGGCTTTCTTTGCCATGGTGGAGCTCCTTTGTTGGAGGATTAAAAACTCAGTAGGAACCGATTCGCACTAAAAAGTTATCACGCGCTCCGGACAAAGTAACTTCGGCGGCTGCGACATACACAAGAGAATAGGGAAGGCGTTTCAGCGTTGGGTCTGCGAGCCGTCTCATACATCCGTCCCCAAGGATATCTAATAGGGGAGGGGCGTTAGGGGCCCACGACCGCTGGAGGACATTACGTTGGCTCAGGGTCCCTTCTCCTTGAAAGCGGACATCCCTCGGCACCGTCCCGATATCCGCTCCGGGCCCGCAGCCGACATCGCGCCCGCTCATCGGAGCTTTCCACTGCTATACTGGGCACATTGGTACCAGCTAAAGGAGAGCGCGATGATGCGACCGTTCGAGGGGATCCGGGTGATCGACATCACCCATGTTCTGGCCGGGCCGTTCGCCGCCTATCAGCTCGCGGTGCTAGGCGCGGACGTCATCAAGGTCGAACATCCCGACGATCCCGATCAGAGCCGCGGCTCCGGCACCGACAAGGAGCTCAACCGCCATAACATGGGCACGGCGTTTCTGACCCAGGCATCCAACAAGCGCTCGATCACGTTGGATCTGAAGCTGCTGAAAGATCGCGATATCCTGAAAAAACTTGTCGCCACCGCGGACGTATTGGTGGAGAATTATCGACCCGGCGCGTTCGAGGCGTTAGGTCTGGGTTACGAGGCGATGGCTGCGATCAATCCGCGGCTGATCTATGCCTCATTCTCGGCGTTCGGCCAACGCGGGCCGCGCGGCAAGCAAACGACTTACGACCATGTGATCCAGGCCACCTCGGGCATCATGGCCATGACCGGAACCCGGGACGTACATCCGGTGAAGCTCGGTGCGCCGGCGGTCGACTACGCGACCGGCATAACGGGCGCCTTTGCGTTGGCGTCGGCGCTGTTTCAGCGCGAGCGCACCGGCAAGGGCCAGCGCATCGACATGGCGATGCTCGACGTGGCGATGATTCTGATGAGCTCGCATCTCACCGGTTATCTGCGCAACGGCGTGCAGCCGAAGCCCCACGGCAACAGCCATCCTCATGCAACCAATTCGGCGTTCGCCACCAAATACGGCATGGTGATGCTCGGCGCCAGCAATTTGCGCCAGCAGCGCCGCCTATGGACGGTGCTGGAGCGTCCCGACATGATCAAGCGTAGCAATGACGAGCGTGACGCTGATCACGCGCGCGAGATCTCGGTACTCGCGGAAATCATGCTGACGCGCAGCGCGGACGAATGGGAAGAATTCTTGCAAGCGCGCCACGTGCCGGCCGCGCGCGTACGCACGATGGCGGAAGCCGTCGCGGATCCACAGCTCACGAGCCGTGGCATCATTCACCGCCACGAGGCCGCCGCCGGGATCGATGGTGGGTTCGGCGTGCCGCTGGCGGCGTTCACTTTTGCCCACGGCGGTCCTCGGATTGATACGCCACCGCCCACGCTCGGCCAGCACAATGAAGAGATCTTCGGCGAACTCAGCTAGCGTAGACTGCGGCTCTAAACGCTCGCATCGATTGCGGCGAGCACTTTCGGCGGCGACATCGGCAGTTCGGTCAGCCGCCGGCCGGTTGCACGCTCGATCGCGTTGGCGATAGCCGCCATCGGCGGGCAAATGTTGACTTCGGCGGCACCTTTGGCGCCGTACGGATGACCGGGATTCGGCACCTCGACTATGACCGGCTCGATCATCGGCAGGTCGGATGCCACCGGAATCCGATAGTCAAGGAAGCCCGGATTTTCCATGTGCCCGCGCGAGTTGTAGATGTACTCCTCGTTGAGGGCCCAGCCGATGCCTTGCGTCACGCCGCCTTGGATCTGCCCCTCGACATAGCTCGGGTGGATGGCGCGTCCGACGTCCTGAGCGGCGACGAAACGCAATATCTTCACCTTGCCGGTCTCCGGATCGACCTCGACGTCGCAGAACTGGGTGGCGAAGCCGGGCGCCACCACGCTGGGATTTACCGCCCCCTCGGCGACGATCGGCCCGCCGGTCTGCGCCCGCTTGGCGGCAATCTCACTAAGCGACAGCGGCTTAAAGTCGCCGACGTTGCTGCTCGCCGGCTTTGCGCAGCCGTCCTCCCAGACCACGCCCTCCGGGTCGACGTCCCACATCTTGGCCGCCCGCACGCACAGCTCCTGGATTATCTTCTTGGTGGTGTCGACCACAGCCATGCCGGTGGCGAAAGTGACGCGCGAGCCGCCAGTGACATGTGTATAGCCGACCGATGCAGTGTCGGCGACGATCGCGCGCACACGGTCATAGTCGATCCCCAGCGTCTCGGCCGCCATGATCGCCATCGAGGCGCGCGAGCCGCCGATATCGGGGCTGCCGGTCGCGACGACGACAGTACCGTCCTCGTTGACGTGCACGGTGGCGCTCAATTCGCCGCCGCCGTTGAACCAATAGCCGGAGGCGACGCCGCGCCCCTGGTTCTTGCCGAGCGGCGTCTTATAGCCCGGATGGTTGAGTAGCGCCTCGATGGTCTCGGCATATCCGTCGTGCGAAAGCTTGGCGCCGGAGAGCATCTGGGTCCCTTTCTTGGCGGCGTTCTTAAGCCGCAGCTTCAGCGGGTCCATGCCGATCTTCTGCGCAAGAACGTCGAGCACGCTCTCCACCGCGAAGGCGCCAATCGGCGAGCCGGGCGCGCGATAGGCCGCGACCTTCGGGCGGTTGCTAATCACGTCGTAGCCGATCGCGCGTGCATTCGGGATGTCGTAAGGAGCAAACGCGCACATGCATGTGCTCATGAACGGCGAGCCCGGAAATGCGCCGGCCTGCAACTTGAAGAGTCCGTCGGCGGCGACAATCGTGCCGTCGCGCCTGACGCCGATCTTCACGGTCATTGAGGCACCGGACGCCGGGCCGGTCGCCCTGAACACGTCCTCCCGGCTCATCACGATCTTCACCGGATGGCCGGATTTGCGCGCGAGCATGACGGCCACCGGCTCGACGTAGATCACGGTCTTGCCGCCGAACGCGCCGCCGATCTCCGCCGGATAGACGCGCAGGTCGCCGAGCTTCATGCCGAGCAGCTGCGCGGTGTAGGCGCGGACGACGAAGTGCCCCTGGCTCGAGCTCCAGAGCTCGCCCTGTCCGTCGGCGTCGCATCGGGCCACGCAGCCTTGTGGTTCGATATAGCCCTGATGCACTGGCGCGGTCTTGAACGACATCTCGACGATCTCGTCGGCCGCCGCAAAACCGGCCTCAAGATCGCCCAGCCTGTATTCGACCCGCTTCGAAATATTGGAGGGCTTCGGCGGCGGTGGCTCGACTCCGCGGGTGATCAAGTCGGGAAACAAGAGTGGCGCATCTGGCTTCATCGCCTCATCGACGTCGATGACATGCGGCAGCACCTCGTAGTCCACTGCAATCAGCGACAGCGCCTCGTCGGCGATCGCCTTGCTGGTCGCCGCCACCGCGGCCACGGCATGACCCTCATAGAGCACCTTTTCGCGCGCCATGATGTTGCGCGTCATATGCCAGAAATTCTGCGCGACGCGTTCCGGGCCGACATACTCGAACTTCTGCTCTGGGAAGTCCACAGAGGTCACCACGACCTTGACGCCGGGCAGCGCGGCCGCCCTTGAGGTATTGATCGAGCGAATGCGCGCATGGGCGTGGGGTGAGCGCAGGATATGGCCGACCAGCATACCCGGCATCGCCAGGTCCGAGCCGTACTGCGCGAGCCCCGTCACCTTCGGCACGCCGTCCGGACGAACTGGCCGGGTCCCGACCCATTTGTATTGCTTTGCCGTTTCGCGCGAAGTGATGTCGTCCACAGCTACCTCGCCTGATTGCCGCGTTGCGCTTGGCTTTGCGAGAGAGTTGCGCGGGCGGCTCGCAATTGCAAGCGCGTCCGAAATCGGGTTGGCGATGCGCTAGTGGCCGTCGCGAGACAGCGCTTCGGCCTGGACCGCCAACCAATGCTGGACTAGCGTTCCGTCCAGTTAGTTTGGAGACGGCAAGATCATGCTCGATTATACCGCCCCGTCGACGGTCGAGGAGGCCGTACGTATTTTGGCCGAGGCCCCCGGCACCGCGAAGATTCTATCCGGCGGGACCGACCTGCTGGTTCAGCTCCGCTCCGGCCGGGTCAAGCCGGGCCTGATCGTCGATATCAAGAAAATCCCCGGCATCTCCGGCATTCGCGAGCGGGACGGCGGCTTTGTCATCGGCGCCTCGACGCCCGGCGCCGTGATCGGCGAATGCGAAGCCCTGCAGCGGGCCTGGCCGGGGGTGGTTGAGGCCGCCAATCTGATCGGCTCGACCCAGGTGCAGGGTCGGGCGTCACTTGCCGGCAATCTCTGCAATGCGTCGCCGGCAGCCGACAGCGTGCCGGCGCTGGTCGCCGCGCGCGCGACCTGCGTGGTCGCCGGCCCAAGGGGGCGGCGAGAGGTTCCCGTGGAAAGTATCGCCACGGGTCCGGGGCGCACCTCCTTGAGTCCGGGGGAGCTCATCGTCGAGTTTCACCTTCCGAAACGCCCGCCGCGCTCGGCCGACGCCTATCTCAGGTTCATTCCGCGGACCGAGATGGACATTGCTGTGGTTGGCGTGGCGGTCAGCCTGACGCTCGATGCCGGCGGTGTTTGCACCGATGCGCAGATCGTGCTGGGCGCCGTGGCGCCGACCGCGATCTTGGTTCCCGAGGCTGCCGCCGCGTTGGTTGGGCGCAAGCTGGACGAGACAGCGCTCGCCGGGCTCGATCAGGCGGCGCGGCGCGCATGCAAGCCGATCGACGACAAGCGCGGGACGATCGAATACCGGACCAAAGTCGCCGGCGTGTTGGCACGCCGGACGGCGACGATCGCCTATGAGCGAGCGGGGGAGCCTTGATGAGTAAGCATCACATATCGACCATAATTAACGGCGAGCCCACGGAATTTCTGTGTGAGCCGCAACTCACGCTGCTCGACGTCCTGCGTGACGAGCTGCATCTAACCGGCAGCAAGGAGGGGTGCAGCTCAGGCGACTGTGGCGCCTGCAGCGTGACCGTCGACGGCCGTCTGGTCTGCTCGTGCCTAATGCTTGCGGTCGAGGCAAAAGGCCACAAGATCGAGACGATCGAGGGCATGGCCCGTGGGCACGATCTGCATCCGCTGCAGCGAAAATTTCTGGAACATGCGGCGCTGCAGTGCGGTTTCTGCACGCCGGGCCTGCTGGTCGCTGCCAAGGCGCTGCTGGACCGTAATTCGAATCCGACGGAGGCCGAGACGCGGTACTGGCTCGCCGGCAACCTCTGTCGGTGCACCGGCTACGACAAGGTCATCCGTGCCGTCCTCGATGCCGCCGCCGAGCTGCGAGCCGAATGAGTTTGGCTGTGCGGGTAATTTCCCTGTTATCGGGCCAACGTCTCCATGTTATGGCGAAATCTTTCCCTATTAGTTTTCGTAGGGAATATCGCTAAAAATACCCGTGGATGCTGGGTCAAACATTTGATCTCGTCGCTGCCTCAGGCCGGATTTTGCGATTTTCCCTGTTAATTTCCCTATTATCAGCGAATTTGGCGCGGAGACCGGTTCGCCATTGACTGCGTCGTCAGCCAGCCAGTGCGGTCTTTGTAAAGCGTTCCCAGGTTGATGAAAAACTTTATTATTTCCGTGGCTTTGCAGGATATCAGTCAGTCTCTAAGGCGGAAAATTGCGGACTTTCGCCCCGCATCGGCAGATTTTTACGAGAGTCTCCGGCCGCAATTTTTCGATATCCAAGTTTTGACGGCAGAAACTCGGTTTGAATGCATTGAGACCGGTTCGACCGCTGCGCCTTTCCTCAATTCTTGAACGCGAATTGCAGCGCCGGCGCGACTTGAGCCGCGAATAACTCGACCGAACGCAGCATTTCATCGAGCTTGAGATCGCCGAAACAGAATTGCCCGACGATGTAATTTGCGCCGCTGTCCTCGATTTGCGCCGCAAGGAACGCGCGCACCGTTTCCGGCGAGCCGGCGATCGCCTGCCCCTGTTTGATCAGAGTATCGAAACTGTCGGCGCGTCAGCGGCAAGTCCGGCATGGTGCCGTTCAATTCCGACAGATAGGTGAAGCTCGACCGCCAGCGCAGATAGGCGCGGCGCGCGATTGCCATCGCTGTTGCGTCGCTGTCGGCAACCACGATGAACCGGACCATGCCCATTTTGGGCGGCGCCGCCGAGCCTTGCACTTCGTGCCATATCTTTCTGTATCGGGCGATGATCGCACGCGCATTGGTGGGCATGTCGTTCGTAACCATATTCAAGCCCTTGCGGGCGGCGCGTTCGGCACTGTCCGGCGAATGGGCGCCGTACCACAACGGCGGATGCGGCTTCTGCAGCGGCGCAAGCTCCATGGGCACATTCTCAAACTGGTCGTAGTGTCCGTGCCAGTTCAACGTGCCGACCGTAAACGCCTTGAGAATGAGCTCAAGGCGTTCGGCATAGATCTGCTGCCGTTCCTCGGCATTCTGCCCGTAGTAGGAAATCTCGAACGGCACCGAGCCGCGCCCGAAGCCGATTTCAAGCCGGCCGCCGCTCAAGTGATCGAGCATGCAGATTTCCTCGAGCACGCGCAGCGGATGATGCACCGGCAGCGCATAGACGAAGGTGCCGAAGCGCAGTCGCGTCGTCCGCTGCCCGATCGCCGACAGGAACACGCTGGGCGACGGCGCCATGCCGAGCGGCGTGAAGTGATGCTCGGCGACGTGATAGGCGTAAAAGCCGGACCGGTCGAACGCCTCGATGACTTTCAACCTCTGCTCGTAATAGTCGCGCAACGGCAGATCATTGCGGTCGAGATGGTCGAAAACGCCGAATTCCAACGTCATGCCGTCCCCACCCACGCGATGCGCGCATTGCGCAGTCATTCCACCGTTGAACCACGGCCGCGGCTTTCGCATTCGATCATCGGTCTGCATGACGGAACGGTCAACCGAGCCGAAACGCCATCTAGCGAGCCATGTCCGGTACCGCCTAGTATGGCGGCAGCCGCCGATACAAGATGGCAGCCTAGGGAGAGCCGCGATGAACAAGCCGAACGCATTTGCCAATCCCGTTTCCCGGCGCAAGCTCCTCAAGACTTCAGCCGGCGCGGGCGCCGCGCTGGTTTCGACGCTCTCGGCGCCGCAAATTCTCGCCCAGGCGAATGCGCCGATCCGGATCGGCAATCTCAACTCGTACACCGGCGGCCTGGCTTATGCCGGCGAAAACAATTTCAACGGCATGAGCCTTTACTTCGACAGCATCAATTGGACCGTCGCCGGCCGCAAGATCGAGATCATCAAGGAAGACGATCAGTTCAATCCGCAGGTCGGCCTGCAAAAGGCCAAGAAGCTCGTCGAGAGCGACAACGTCGATCTGGTGCTCGGCATCCAGGCGAGCAATGTCGCGCTTGCGGTGCTCAACTACATGAAGCAGCAAAAAGCGTTCTATGTGGTGTCCGGCGCCGGCACCGACGCCATCACCTGGGACCGCTATCCCTATCTCTTCCGCACCTCGATCTCGACATTTCAGCTCTCCACCCCGATGGCGAACTATATCTACGACAACCTCGGCAAGCAGATTGTCACCACGGCTTCCGACTATGCCGGCGGCCGCGATGTGATGGCGCAGTTCAAGCGGCCCTACCTCGCCAGGGGCGGCACGGTGCTCAAGGAAATCTGGCCGCCGCTCAACACCACGGACTACAGCCCGTATCTGACCGACATCAAATCGATCAATCCGCCGGTGACCTACGATTTCATGCCGGGCGCCGACGCGGTGCGCTTCATCCAGCAATATTCCGAATTCGGCCTCAAGGAGAAGATGCCGCTGACCGGCTTCACCATCATCAACTCGCAGACGGTGAGCGCGCTCGGCAAGGCCGCCGTCGGCGTGATTTCCGCGCTCACCTATGTCGACACCGTCGACAATCCCGAGAGCAAGGAATTCGCCGCGAATTTCCGGGCAAAATACAAAATCTCGCCGGATCTGTTCGCGGATTACGGCTACGTCGCCGCCAAAACGCTCGGCGAAGCTCTGAAAATGACGGGCGGCGACGCGTCCAACAAGGACAAGCTCGCCGAGGCGATGGCCAAGGTCAAATTCAACGCGCCGCGCGGCCCGTTCCGCATGGATCCGGAGACGCACAATCCGATCCAAAACATCTATATCTGTCAGGTCATCGACAGCGGCAGCGGGATTTCGACCAAAATCATATCCACCGCCAAGGACGTGCAAGACCCCGGCAAGAAGCCCGACTGACAAGCTTGACCGCATCACGCTGACCGCCGGCCGAGGCACGCATGGAGGTGTTTGTCGCCCAGCTTCTGAACGGGCTGGTGTACGGCGTGCTGCTGTTTTTGATCGCGGCCGGCCTTTCGCTCATCTTCGGCCTGATGAACGTCGTCAGCCTGGCGCACGGCTCGTTTTTCATGCTGGGCGCCTATTTCGGACTGTCGATCTTCAGGATCACCGGCAGCTTCTGGTGGGCGCTCGTCCTGGCGCCGATTCCGGTGATCGCGCTCGGCGTGCTGATGGAGCTGTTGTTCCTGCGGCCGCTCTATCGCCGCGGCCATCTCGATCAGGTGCTGCTGACGTTCGGCTTCACCTTCGTGTTTCTTGATCTGGTGCAAACGCTATGGGGCCGCACCGTACTGCGCTTACCGGTACCGGACGCGCTCCAGGGCACCGTGCAGATCGGGCTCGGGGTGTTTTCCGCATACCGGCTGTGTCTGATCGGCTTCGGGTTCGCGATCGCGCTGCTGCTTTGGCTGTTTCTGGAACGCAGCCGCATCGGCGCCATGGTGCGTGCCGGCGTCGACAATGCCGTCATGGCCGCCGGCCTTGGCGCCAATATCCCGGCACTGTTCACAGGCATTTTCGGCCTCGGCGTGGCGCTGGCAGCGCTTGGCGGCATCGCCGCCGCGCCAGTGATCGGACTTTATCCCGGGATGGATTCGGAAATCCTCATTCCGGCCTTCATCGTCATCGTCATCGGCGGCATGGGCAGCTTGCGCGGCGCCTTCGTTGGCAGCCTCCTGATCGGCATCGCCGATACTTTCGGCAAGGCCTACTTCCAGAGCATCGCGTTGTTTCTGATTTATCTCGCCATGACGGTGGTGCTTCTGATCCGGCCGCAAGGCTTGTTCGGCATCAAATATACCGACATCGCGATCGCGCCTGCCATCGCCACGACGAGCCGGCCGAGCACGGTGCAGCGAAGCGCCGTCGAATTTCTGGTGCTATTGGCGCTGCTGGCGCTGCCGTTCCTGATGACCGATTATCCGCGCGCGCTCATTTCGGAGATTTTCATCTTCGCGATCTTCGCCATGAGCCTCGATCTCTTGCTCGGCTTCACCGGCCTGATGTCGCTCGGGCACGCCGCCTTCTTCGGATTGGGCGCTTATGCGGTCGCCGTGCTCGGCACGCAATTCGGCGTCAATGCCTGGCTCGGCGTCGCCGCGGGCATTGTCGTTGCCGGATGCGGCGCGGCGCTGATCGGCTTTTTTTGCGTGCGCACCGGCGGCATTCCGTTCCTGATGCTCACGCTTGCCTTCTCGCAACTGGTGTTTTCGGTGGCGCTGAAATGGCGCGATGTCACCGGCGGCTCGGACGGCATAGCGATCGCCGAACGGCCGAGCTTCCTCGGCTACGACCTGTCCCACTCGCTGGTGATGTATTTCATGGCGCTGAGCTTCTTTGCCCTGACCTATTGGGGCCTGCGTCGCCTGCTCAACGCGCCGCTCGGTCACGCCTTTGTCGGCATCCGTGAAAACGAACAGCGTATGATGGCGATCGGCTATCCGACCCGTGCCTACAAGCTGCTTTCCTTCACGATCGCCGGCGCGATCGCGGGCCTTGCCGGCGGCCTATATGCCATCTTCAACGGTTTCATCTCCGCCGACGCGGTTTATTGGACGGCGTCCGGAGACATTCTGATCATGACCATGCTCGGCGGCGCGGGGACGTTGATCGGCCCTGCGCTGGGCGCCGCCATCGTGCTGCTGATGAAGAACGTGGTCAGTTCCTATAGCGAGCATTGGCTCGCCATCATCGGCATCACCTTCATCTGCTGCGTGATGTTCTTCCCGGGCGGCCTATGGGGCAGCCTGCAAAAAGTGCGATGGCGTGGGGTGCGGCCATGACCTTGCTGCGCCTCGACCGCCTCAACAAATCGTTCGGCAGCCTGGTGGTGACCGATGACGTCGACCTCACCGTCGCACCGGGCGAGCGGCATGTCATCATCGGGCCGAATGGCGCCGGCAAGACCAGCCTTGTCAATCAGATCGGCGGCCAGCTCCAGCCCGGCTCCGGCCGCATCCTGCTGAAGGATCGGGACATCACGGGATTGTCGCCGGACCGGATCAGCCGCATGGGCGTGGCGCGCACGTTTCAGCGCAATAACCTGTTCCAAAATCTCAGCGTCATCGAGAATATCCGGCTCGCCCTGGCGGTCCGGCGCGGCCATCCGCTCGACTTCTTCACTCCGGTCGGCCGCGACAAGGTACTTTCCGAGCGCGCCGCGGACTTGATGACCCGGGTTCATCTCGACGGCGACGGCGCGCGCCTGGCGCGTAATTTGTCCTACGGCGAACAACGCCAGCTCGAAATCGGCGTGGCGCTGGCCAGCGAGCCCGAGCTTGTGCTGCTCGACGAGCCGACCTCGGGCATGTCGCCCAGCGAAACCGTGCGGATGATCGAGCTGATCGGAACGCTGCCGCGCACGCTGTCGATCCTCATGATCGAGCACGACATGAAGGTGGTGTTCTCGGTCGCCGACCGCATCACGGTGCTTTACTACGGCAAGGTGCTGGCGACGGGCACGCCTGCCGAAATCCAGGCCAATACCCGCGTGCGCGAAGTCTATCTCGGGACGGTGCACTGATGCTCGAGATCGAGAACATCAACGCCTATTACGGCGACAGCCACATCCTTCACGGCGTCTCGCTGTCGGTGGGGGAGGGCGAGATCGTCTGCCTGCTCGGCCGCAACGGCGCCGGCAAGACCACGACGATCCTCACCGTCATGGGATATTTGCAGCCGCGGCCCGGCCGTATCCGCTACCGCGATCGCGACATTTCGGGGCTGCCGCCCTACGCCATAGCGCGGCTCGGCTTCGGCTTCGTGCCGCAGGAGCGCGGCATCTTTCCGAGCCTGACGGTGCGGGAGAACCTGACCGTGTTCGCGCGAGCGGGCGGCAAGGGCTTTTGGACGCTGCAGCGCATTTTCGATCTCTTTCCCGTCCTGCGTGCGCGCGAACGCAATCTCGGTTTCCAGCTTTCCGGCGGCGAGCAGCAGATGCTCTCGATCGCGCGCGCCTTGATGCTCAATCCGGCAATGCTCCTGCTCGATGAGCCCTCGGAAGGGCTGGCGCCGATGATCGTGCAGCAGATTATCGAAGTGCTGGCACGGCTCAAGCAGGAGGGCCTGGCCATCCTCCTGGTCGAGCAGAGTCTGCGCACCGCGTTTGCGGTCGGCGACCGCCACCACGTCTTGAACAAAGGCGAAATCTGCTTTTCCGGCAGCGCGGCGGAGCTTGAAAACAACGAGTTCGTGCTGCGCAATTATTTGAGCGTGTAGGGCGCAGGCGCGATGCAGCTATTCCCGCGGCGGCATTCCTTTCGCGAGGTCGATGTGCAACGCTGGCGCCGCAAGGCAGTACCGGCCGTCATGGGTTTGCAACGGGCATTGCTACGGGAGGCATTCGCGTGCAATCGACAAAGCTGAAGGTCGCAGACGTCGAACTTGAATTGCTCGATACCGTCCAAGGGACGGCGCGTCCCGATTTTGTTCCTGCATGGCGGCGGCGGTTTCAGTCCGCAGCAACCATTCGTGGCGCCGCTGTCCGAAAAGCGCCGCTTCGTCGCACCGACGCATCCGGGCTTCGGCAAGTCGACCCTGCCGGATTGGCTCGATAGCATTGATGATATTGCCCATCTCTATCTCGAATTGATGGATATCTTGAAGCTCGACGGCATCGATCTCGTCGGCTGCTCGATCGGAGGCTGGATCGCCGCCGAAATGGCGACCAAATCGCCGGAGCGTTTTCGCCGCATCGTCTTCTGCGGGCCGGTGGGCATCAAGGTCGGACCGCCCGACAAGCTCGACATTCCCGACATCTTCGCCATGCCGGAGGCGGATGCGCTGAAGTTGACCTTTCACGACCCCGAGCGGATGAAGCGCGATACCGCAAAAATGTCGGACGACGAGCTCGCCGCCATGTTCCGCGCGCGCGAGACGCTTGCGCTACTGACCTGGGAGCCGTGGATGCACAATCCGAAGCTCAAGCGGCGTCTGCACCGCATCGCGGCTCCGGCGCTTTTCATCCGTGGCGAAAGCGACGGGCTGGTGTCGGCGGCCTATCTCGACGCCTATGCGCGCCTGCTGCCGAACGCGCGCACGATGACGATCAAGGCCGCCGGACACGTGCCGCAGCTGGAGCAGCCCGCGGCCTTCACCGCCGCCGTCCTGAATTTTCTTGGAGAGTAGCATGCGCGCGTGGCACTTCAGCGAAACCGCCTATCCCTACCTGCCGCCGGTGGACAGCTATCCGTCGATCCGGGTGTCGCTGCCCAATCGCATCTACGATCCCGCCAAGGGCGCGGCGCTGTACGACCGCTACATCGACGAATGGCTGATCGCCGAAGAGGAAGGCGTGGAGATCATGCTCAACGAGCATCATCAGACCGCGACCTGCGTCGATCCCGCCGCGCCGCTGATGCTGGCGGCGCTCGCCCGCCTGAGCAAGAAGGCCCGTCTCCTGATCTTGGGCAACCCGATCGCCAACCGGCGGCAGCCGGTTCGCGTCGCCGAGGAGATGGCGATGGTCGACGTGCTCTCCCATGGCCGCCTGGAGGCGGGATTCGTGCGCGGCGTGCCCTACGAGATTTTGCCGGCGAACAGCAATCCGGTGCGGATGAACGAACGCCACTGGGAGGCGCTCGATCTCATCGTCAAATGCTGGACCCACCACGACGGCCCGTTCAGTCACGAAGGCCGCTTCTTCCATCACCGCTCGATCAATATCTGGCCGCGCCCGATTCAGCAGCCGCATCCGCCGATCTGGGTGAGTACGACGAGCACGGGCGGCGCCGCACAGGTGGGCGCGCACGGCTACATCCAGGCGACGTTTCTCACCGGCTTCGACACCACCAAGCGCATTTACGAAGGGTATCGCCGCGGTTGGCGCGAAGCCGGACGCGGCCAGGACGTGCCGATCGACCGGCTGGCCTATGCGGCGCTGATCTATGTCGGCGAGACCGAGGCGAAGGCGCGTGCCGGCGCGGAAAAATTGCTGTGGTACATCACCGCCAACAAGGTTCCGCCGCACTATTCAAATCCGCCCGGCTATGTGCCGGTGGCGATGAACGTGCAATTGGCGCGCGGCGCCCACAACGTGGTCAGCGCCTTCGGCACCAAGCAAGCCACTGTCGAAGGCGCGATCGAAGCTGGCACGATGTTCGCCGGAACGCCCGATCAGGTCTTTCAGCAGATCAAAAAGCATTGGGACCATGTCGGCGGCTACGGCCACCTGCTCATCATGGGACAGGCGGGCTTCCTCGAGCACGACGATACCGTGCATGGCATCCGCATGTTCGCGCGTGAAGTTTATCCGCGGCTCAAGGAGATCTATCCCGACACCATGGTTTCCGGGACATCGGCGAAATGTGAATTCGGTTGCGAGCTGACGGGACGCCTCCACGAATCGGAACGCCTCGCGCGAGACCGGTTCGACATTGGAGGCCCGAAGGCTTCGTCCCGGATCCGGTAAAGTATCCGGCAACGATCCCACGCGCCGCATACGCTCTAATGCCCAGTCACAACGAGCGCAACTCTGTCCGGGTCCTTCGGCAACGCGTCGCCACGCCAGACCACGTGCAAATCTGGCCTGACGAGAAGATAATCGAAACCATAGACGCTACCGCGCCGCTTCGCTATCGATATCGAGAACGGATAAAGGCGCACCGATCGCGCTGAAGGCTTTTCGCAAACCCGAGGCATCTTCTCTGTTCCGACCGAGCCGCAAAAGTGTGAACCCGTCGGCAATCCGGTCGTGCACCGAGGTCTCACCCGGCACGAGCCAAACATGCGGCAAACGCGCCCCTGGCCAACTTGTCGGCACATATTCCTCGATGTTCGGCGCGGGGCCGCCGGGCTCGTCGCAAATCACAGGAGAGCCGGCATAGCGATAGCCGAGCTCGGCACCGATGACGCGGAATGATTTTGGCGCCTCCGCTCTCGCAATTGTCAACAGGTTGGCCAACGCAGCCCTGCCGCTCGGCGTGTCGTCCTCGATGTTCGGACGATAGGCAGCGCGCCATTTCATCCGGCCGGCCGTGCCGCCTCCTGAGGCTTTGACATTGATTGCGCCAATCGGGCGCCGCTCGGCTTCATAGGACTGCAGCAGTTTCGGTCCACCCCATCCGCGCAGCGTCGCGGCAAGCTTCCACGAGATGTCGATTGCATCCCCGACGCCGGTATTCATACCGAGACCGCCGGTCGGAATGACAAGATGGGCCGCGTCGCCGGCGATGAAGACGCGGTCTTGCTGATAATGCTCCGCCAGCAGCAGCCGCTGCACCCATTTTGCGCAATGCACCATCTCGTATCTCACCGGCGTGCCGACGATTGTCTCGAACAGCGTCGCCATGTCCTCGTCTTTCTCGACGACCGCATGAAGCGTGAAGTGCTTGCGTGAAGTCTTGGACGATCATCAAAGTCCAATGATCGTCGATACGATGATAGTGCCGGGCACGCGGCGCGCGCACCTTGTCGTAAAGCTCCGGGCAGTGGAACAGCGCTTGGCGCATCTCCAGGAGGTGCGGCTCGCCTTCCATTTTGAAGCCAAGTTGCCTGCGAACCACGCTCGATCCGCCATCGCACCCGACCAGGTATTGGGCACGGATCGTAATGGTCTCACCGCCTGTTTTTCTGACTTGTGCCGCAACGCCGTCCGGCTCTTCCGTGTACGACAGCAATTCATGGCCAAATCTCACTGCCAGATTTGGAATCCGTTCCGCCACGGATTTGAGCAACGGCTCAAGAGTGTACTGGGAAATGATTTGATAGGGTTCGAGCGGCATTGACCCGTCTGTGGTGGCGTCCCGCCGCGCCTTGGATTGCGCCACCGTGGGATGGGCCATCTTGAACAACGGCGGCCGCATGAGATCGAACACGAGATAGGTGTCCATCGGCCAGTCCGGCGGATATCCCGCCGCGCGCACGGTATCGGCGAGACCGAGGCGACGGAAAATCTCCATCGTCCGCGGATTGCAGCGCTCCATTTTTGGGTAGCCGAGCGGCGCATCGTTCTTCTCGATCAGGATGCAGCGGATGCCGCGCTTGCCGAGATCGATGCTGAGCGTGAGGCCGACTGGGCCGGCTCCAACGATGAGAACTTCCGTGTCCATGCCAGTCACACTGTCCCGACTTTTTTTGTCGCGATAAGGCGGCAAAGCGGCTCAATCAACCGTTGCGCCCGAACGTTTGACGATCTCGCCCCAGCGGACGATTTCCGAGCGGACGAACGCCTGCAATTCCTCAATCGAGCTGCCGTCCGCCGGAACAAGACCAACGCGCGTGATGGCGTTCCGCGTTTCCGGGAGTGCCATGATGGCCTCGAGTGCGGCATGTAATTTGTCGACGATGGGTCTTGGTGTCGCGCTTGGTGCAACTACCATCTGCCACGCCGCAGCATTGAAGCCGGGCACGCCAAGATCCGCGATCGGCTCGAGATCAGGCATGGCCGCCGCGCGCGTCTTCGTTGTAACGCCCAGCGCCCGCATTTTGCCGGCCTCGATAAGCGGCACCGAGGACGTAAAGTCCGTGAACATGACCTGTATTCTGCCTCCCATCAGATCGACCTGGGCATCCACCACCGCCTTGTAGGGCACGTGCACCATCTGGATACCGGTCATGGCGCTGAACAATTCGGCATTCAGGTGGAACGGCGTCCCAGGGCCCGTCGAACCAAAGGATAGTTCGCCGGGGTGCGCCATTGCGTATGCGATAAGCTCGCGCACGGAACGCACTGGCAGATCGTTGTTGACCACCAGGACGAATGGGATCGTTGCAATCAAGGCAAGCGGTATGAAATCTTTCACCGGATCGTACGGAAGATGCTTATACAATGTGGCGTTGATCGCGAGCGGCGTGCTTGTTCCCATCAGAATGGTGTAACCGTCGGGAGTAGCCTTCGCGACCGCATTCGATGCCGTCAACGTGCCGGCGCCGGGCCGATCTTCCACCACAAAAGGCTTGCCTAATCGATCGCCAAGCTGAGGCGCAAGAATTCGCGCCAACAGATCGGTGGCGGCGCCGGCACCCGTTGGCACAACGAAGATGACATTTCGCGTCGGATAATCTTGCGCCAGCGCGTTTGCCGAAGCCGCCAGAACGAGAAGCAAAGCCCACAATAGTCTCATCCATCTTCCCCAATCGCTTTCAGAGGCTTTCCCCAGTCGATTAAAGGCCGAGAAACAGCTTCATATGAACTCGCCTTCTCGTCGTTAATCGGCAAAGAAGTTTCTATCGCCACACTGGTATTCAGCCGCCAGCTTAGTCAAGTCGCGAACTCCGAATACTTTCGAACGTCAGCCGGAACGCGTCAGCCCGCCAAGTCGTCAGAGCCGAAAAAGCCGCTCTGCGTTGCCGTGCGCGATGCGCTCCTTGTCCGCGGCACTGACGGGGATTTGCTCCAAGAATGCGCGCGCCCACGGCATGGATTGATATGGATAGTCGGCCGAGAACATGATCCGATCGACGCCACCGAGCTCGAGCAGCAGATCGAGAAAGGTCGGTGGGAAATTCATGCCCGAGAAGGTGTAGTGAACGTTTTCTTTCAGATAGGACAGGATCGGCCGTTTCAGTTTCGTCACCGCCATGGGAATGATGTCCAACCGTTGGAAAAAGAAGGGCAGACCCTCGCCCATGTGGCCGATCACGAATTGCAATTTCGGAAAACGGTCGAAAACTCCGCCGCATATGATTCGAATCATATGAACCGCGGTTTCGATGTGCCACCCCCACGCGCCGCCGGCCAGCATGTCGGTAACCATCGGTGCAAAGCCGCCGTATGAGATGTCGATCACCGGCTGCGGCGGCGGGGTTGGATGGAGATAGATGGGAACATTGAGAGCCTCGGCGCATTCCAAAATGGGCCAGTAAAATTGATCATCAAGATATCGCCCGCGATTGTGACCATTTATGACGAGACCCTTGAAGCCTTCGTGGCGGACACGGCGTTCCAATTCTGCAACGGCCTGGTTTGGCGCTCCGGTCGGCACGGCGGCCAAGCCGGCAAAGCGCGTCGGGTACTTCTTCACCGCGTCGGCGAGGTAATCGTTGGTGTCGCGCGCCATCACGATGGCATCCGCCGCCTCCATCTGTTCCACACCGGGCGCCGACAGCGACAAGACCTGCATATCGATGCCGGCTGCATCCATTTCCCCCAACCGTTTGGCGCCGAGGTCACAAAGCCTGTCCATAACCTGGGCGTAGCGGCCGCCGATTTTTTCAGCGCGGTCTTTGACAAAACGTGCGGGTCCATCGAAAAATTTCGGCGTCGCAAAATGCTCTTCCAGAGTAATGGTGCGCATACTCGTTCCTCCGATATTTATTGGGGTGTCTGTTCTCACGCGTGTGGGGAGATAATCAACTATATGATTGCACGAAGTCCAAGTCGTTCCATCGTTGAGCGCCACTTCCTGGTGTCTGCACGCTCACTTGGAGCGATCATGTTCACCTTGATGAGGTTTGCGTTTTGGGTCGGCATTCATATCGAGTTTTCCCCAACAGCCCGACAAGGACTTTAGGTCTAGCGCAAACTTCCCCCGCCGTCCCCCCAATCCAAGGCGTGATCGGGGACTCCGGCAAAGCAAAGCCACGGTGCTGGACACAGCGCGCTAAATCAAGGCCGAGATCCTGTGATCAGGCGCGCGCCCCGCTGGAAGGTGAAATATGCCCACAGCCCAGTCGAGTGCGACCATCGCCCGATTGCGGAAGCCAATTAAAAAGTAGATGTGAGCCACGCTCCAGATCGCCCACGCGACGAAACCGCGAAGATGAATCCAGCCGAAGTCAATGACCGCGGCCTCGCGCCCGATGGTGGCTAGATTGCCGTAGTTGCGATAATAGAATGCCTTGGCTCGCTCCGCGCCGCGCAGCCGAGCCCTGATCAATTTACCGACATAGCGCCCCTGCCAAAGCCAGTTCGAAGAACAAGTCTTCCACTGACCTCGCGCGCGATGCATGTCGAGCGATATCACTGTCATAGTCGACGCTGTTCTTGATCGCATGATCGAAGATCGTCGGGTTGGAGGTGAGACCCGTGGCTGAGAATTCATCGATGTAGCGTTGCAGCGTGCTGCTGTTCAGGAGTTCACGCGTGATATTTCGAGCCAGAGGCTCTGACCGAGATTGTGCAGCGTCTTTGTCGGGTTCATCGCGCCGGCTCCAAGCTTGATGCGGACATTGGCGGCGCCAGCCGCAATCGCGTCAGGTCAAAGCTGAGAAGTGCGCCGATGCGTTCAATCACGACATCCGCCGGCGGCAAGACGCCGGCATTTTGAGGGTCGCGAGCATAGCTGCCCTGCCGCGCGAAAACGGTCGTGACGCGGTCTCCCCAGTAGCGCTTAACCGCCGCCAAGATGCGCAGCTTGTCGTCGACAAGAACGTAATGTTCGGCGGGGAAACGCCGCTCGACGTCGTCGAGGGCCTCTTCCTTGTGGATATAGATGAGGACACGCCCATCGACCATGTCGCGCAGGCCGGCCCGCTCGACTTTGTGCGGCTGAAAAACGACGTCTCCGTCAGAAAGAATAACGGTCGGCCCGAATCCGCTTAGCCGTCTCATTACCTTGAGGGTGGATGGGAACAGCCGGCCGGCGAATGGATAGTCGATGAGATAGGACGACATCGCCAGGAGCTCGACTTCGCGGGGATGCTCGGCCCGAAAGCGCTGCAAGGCACCGAGATAGTCGCGGTAACCGAGTTCCGAGAACAGGTCCTCCAGGATCCTCCAGTAGCGATCGCGGGCGTCACGTCCGTAGGCGCGTTCGAGGTGGTCTTTCAAATCCTGCTGTATTTTGTCGTTGTCTAGTAGCGTGTTATCGACATCGAGCAGGAAGACAATCGGATGATAAGGTACCATTCCGAACTCCCGCAACCTTCGCCGCTTCCCTTCCGGGTAGCCGGTAGCTTTCCCCCGATAGACAATCCGGTAGGCCTCCCAAAGTTCTCGTCAGCGAGAAAGCTCTCGTTAATTTGATCGCGAATTGTCGCGGACCCGCCGTTTACGTATACGTTTGCTAATACGTGCTAACACCTACGTATCCGTTTACTAACACCTTTCCCTTTGGGACGCTTTTCGCGCGCGAATGTCTCCTCCGCGATTGCTCAGATTTGCCAAGCGCCGTGCCGGGATTGTCGCAATCCACGCCTTCCAGCGCGGTCGCGAAGCGATTCGAATAGTTCGCGTCTCATTTCGCCGTCGGTGATGATATCGAGACCGGTGCGTTCCTGATCGAGGATGGCGATCCTGGTCGCGTCGTCCTGCACCTCGTCAAGCAATTCGGGCGCGACCCGCCACAGGTCCTTGGCACGTACCCGTGGCGGAAACCGGCCGGCGAGCTTTTTCCGATCGATCAACCACTCGGGCTGGGCATAAGAGCCGACGAGCGAGGTGGGAAACAGAGGCAAGGGCATGCGTGGTACTCCACAATTGACCACTCGGGGGCTCTCCACCATCCTATTGGCTGCGGCAGCAGGACTTGCACTTTATGCCCGACCGGATAGTCGATGTCCTAGTCCGTGCCTTTATGGTCTACTTTCTACCATGGATTTGCAGCGGAGACCGGTTCGCGATGGACTGCGTCGTCAGCCCGCGTTCGAATGCCTGGCATTGTCGTGGCTATTGTCGTTTTTGCTGAAACTACGGGGCATGATCATGGTGCGCGCGTGCTGGGCGATCCCGGATGGGTTGCGCCGGCGAGCCTCGCTTATTGTGGCGCTCGTCGCCGTCTGCGGCGCGCCAACGTCGGCGCCCGCCGACCCGGTGGCCGATTTCTATCGCGGCAAGACGATCGCGGTGCTGATCGGCGTCGGTGCTGGCGGCGAATACGATACGATCGCGCGGCTCGTGGCCAGATATATCGGCCGCTACATTCCCGGCCATCCGTCGCTGGTGCCGCAGAACATGACTGGCGCGAGCGGTCTGAAATCGATGAATTATCTGGCGACGCTGGCGCCCCACGATGGCACCTATATCGGCATGATTTCGGAAGGGCTGCCGTCGCTGCAGGCGGTCGGCATGGCAGGCGTGCAATTCGATGCCGCCAAATTCAACTGGCTTGGCGCCATTGCGCCGACCGACGAGACCATCGCGGTCTGGCACACGACCGGCATCACCACGTTCGACGGCGCGCGCCAGAGGGACATCGTCACCGGCGCGACGGCGCGGGGCTCGATCACCTATACGTTCCCCGCGCTGTTGAACGAGCTGTTCGGCAGCCGCTTCAAGCTGGTGACCGGCTATAACGGCGGCGCCGAGATCAACTTGGCCATGGAGCGCGGCGAGGTCGAGGCGCGCAACAATACCTGGTCGAGCTGGAAGGCGACCAAGCCGGCGTGGCTCAGCGAGCACAAGATTTCGATCATCCTGCAAGCGGGTCCGCGCCCGGCCGACCTTGACGCGCCTTTGGTCGCCGACCTCGCCGGCAATCCCGACGATCGCCGCCTGATCGATCTGGTGTTGTCCGGCGGTGCGCTTGGCCGGCCGCTCGCCACGACGCCCGACGTTCCGCCGGAGCGGGTTGCGGCCTTGCGCGCCGCGTTCGATGAAACCATGAAGGACCGCGAATTTCTCGCCGAGGCCAAAGCGCTGAATTTCGACGTCGACCCGATCCACGGCGTCGCCATGCAGACCACGGTCGAGCGCATTCTCGCCGCGCCGCCTGACGTGACGCGCCGGGCCAAACATCTTCTGGAATAATCGAATCGGCGCTACCGCCAGGCGTCGATGGAGACGGTCTTGCGATATTTGGCGCCCATGATGCGCCAATAGCCGTTGGCTTCGCCGCCGACGACGACCACGTTGATCTCGTTTTCCGGGAATATGCGGATCGGCTCGTCGGGCTTGGCTTTGAGCCACGTCGCCATCGGCTCCTGGCCGAACGTCGCCCATGGATAGACGTAATTCTGCACCAGCTGCAGATCCCAATAACGCCCGGCCGGCATTTCGCCGGTCTCATGGATGAAGCGGATGAGTTTTTGCTTGGTGTCGAAGCCGCCGCGGTCGATGAATTGGCGCGCCGTTATCGGATCGAGCAGGAGGCAAGGCATCGATTGCCCGTCGATGCCCGCTAGCATGTCGCGAACGTGCTCGCGCCAATATTTTTCGCGCAAGCCCAGGCAAAATGTCGTCGAGCGGCAGCCGAAGAAAATGCTCACGGTGGAGTCGGCAGGCTTAAATCCCTTTTGCACGTGCAGCGGCTCCCAGGGACTTTTCTCCTCGTTCTCTGCAAAGGTGATATTGTTGTAGCCGTAGCTGTTGCCCTGCGAGCCCATATAGGTTTCGCCGGGCACCGAGCCGCCTTGCAGATTCTGCGACAGTAGCCCGTAGGCGCGGCCGATCGTTGCGTTGGCGTGATTATACGGGCCCATGGCGCCGACGCCGCAATTCATGCCGATCTCGTGGCGGATCGGGCCGTTGACGACGACCATCATCGCCGAGGAGCTCGAGCTCGACGAGCGCGCCGAGAGCTCGGAGGCGGCAAGCGCGAGGATCACCGGAAAATATTGCGGCCGGGCGCCTGCCATCACCGCGTTCACGGCGACCTGCTCGACGGTAAATTCCCAGGCGGCGCGGAATTCGACCGGCTGCAGGTGGCCGACGATTTTGTCGTGCGGGTGGCTCGTCGCCTTGAGCATGGCATCGACGCGCTCGCGCGTCGGCAGCACGATCGGCAATTTGTCGGTCCAATTGTTGTCGAGGAACTGCTGTTGCAGGTTGTCCTCGGTATCCGGGCCGATCAGCCCCGCAATCGGGACCTCAATGGCCGGCATGAGCGCTGTCCAGCGCTAGCGTCAGCGCCTCGACTACCTCCTGCATCACCGGCCGGCCGGTGATCGGGTCGTTGCCGCTGACATAAGCGGCGAGCTCGGCCGCGGTCTTGCCCATGACCGGCTGCGGCACGAACGAGCGCGGCGCTTCGGGCAGTCCCGCCATCCTGGCGACCGACGCCACCACCCTGTCGAACTTGTCTGTGTGCAAGGCCACGGTCGGTACGCCGTATTTGGTTTCGAGCGTGATCGCGTGTGTGGTGACGGCGGGAGCGCAATTGCTGCAATGGCCGACGCCGATAATGGCAGCATCGCCGTTCGCCTTGATCTCGTTCCAGGTTTTCGGATCGTCCTTCTGATAGGTCGCCGACAGCGACACGATCCGCGTCTTGACGTTCGGCATATGCGTGGCGAACCACGCCGCGACTTGCTTGAGCAGCTCGATCGAATCGTCGAACCGGCAATCGACCAGATAGATCGTCTTGCCGTCGAGGCTTTCGAGACGCGGCGCGGCCGTCTTCCTATTGATCTTCGGCGGTGTGCCGACGGGGCTCAACACCGTGAACGTCTTGGCGGCAGGCGCCGGCGCTTCGATCGGCTGGCCTTCCGTGGGCGCGACGGTCCTGTTCATGCGATGCTCCTGCGGCCTTCGCGAAGGCAATTTGCGACAAGCATTTTGCAGCAAGTATAAGGTCAAGCGCGATGGCGGCCAAGCCGCCATGCGCCATGCGGACAACAGCCCCGATCTTGAACGGCGAGGGGGCCTGATCTAGGTTGACTGGCCTCCTTCGATTGTCGCCGAGCAAGGTGAGGAACGCATGGCCGAGCTTTTGAGCGTTCACGATCCGCGCGGCTATCCGCCGAAAGTCACCGGCAAGCGTCTGGCGCCGCGTCCTGCCGGTCTCGACGGCAAGATCGTCTATCTGGTCGATTGCCTGTTCGACAATTCCGCGGCTTTCATGGAGCAACTGCGGCAGTGGTTCGCCAAGCATCTGCCGGCGGTCAACACCCAGGTCATCACGCCACGCGAGAGCTGGGTCGACGATCTGGATATGCGCAAGAGGATCGCGGCCGACGGCAATGCCGCCATTCTCGGTGTCGGGCTTTGAAGCTCCTGTAGCCCGACGGTCGTCGGGTTGACATCGCTGTTGGAGGGCGACGGCGTCCCGAGCGTCGCGGTCCACACCCATGTGTTCGCCTGCGTCGCCAAGTCTACCGCGCGACTGCGCGGCATTCCGACCTTGCGGCAGGCTTTTGTGCCGCAGCCGGTCGTCGGCCGCACCCCGCCGGAGCTGCGCGCCTATATCGAAGGCAGCGACCAGGTTTCCGGCCGGCCCTTCATGCAAGAGGTGATCGACGGATTGACCCGCCCGCTCAATGACGCCGATCTCACCGGCGCGACGTTCGAGCGAACGACGCCGCGGCTCGTTGCGCCGGACACCGAGGAGAATCTTCGCCAGCTGTTTCTTGACAATCGCTGGACCGATTTTCTGCCCATCGTGCTGCCGACCGAGGAGCGCGTCGCGGCAATGCTCAAGGCGACGAGCCAGCCGCCGGACAAAGTGGTCGGCCGCATGCGCGCCGGCAATTTTCGCGAGACCTGGGAGTACACGGTCGAAAAGGTCGCGGTCAACGCGGTGATGGCCGGCGCGCGTCCGGAATATTTCCCCGTCATCCTGGCGCTCGCCGCGTCGAACACCACGTCGCGGCAGGGCAGCACCACGTCAATGACCTGTCTCAGCGTGGTCAACGGCCCGGTCCGCCGCGCGATCGGCATGAATTGCGGCATCGGCGCGCTCGGTCCCTATAGCCACGCCAATACGACGATCGGCCGGGCCTACAGCCTGTTGTCGCAGAACGGTCAGGGCGGCTCGGTGCCAGGAGAAACCTATATGGGCGCGCTCGGCAATCCGCTCGCCTATAGCCTCGCCTTTGCCGAGAACGAGGAGCGCAGCCCGTGGCAGCCGCTCCATGTGCAGAAGGGATTCAAGCCGACCGATAGCACCGTGAGCGTGTTCGTCGGCTTGCGCTATATCCAGGAAGGATTTGGCCCGCGCGACACCTGGGAGGCAAAATTCCGGCGCTGCCTCGCCGCGACGGCGTACCTGCCACCTCTTGTGGTGCTCGATCCGATCGTGGCGCGGCTGTTTCAATCCCGCGGCATCAATTCAAAGCAGGAGCTGATCGACTGGTGCGCCGAGAACGCTCGCCTACCGGCGCGCGACTATTGGGACGACCAGTGGATGCAGACACTGGTGCGGCCGCGCGCCGCCGCGGGCGTCGAGCCCTATGCGACAAAGCTCAAGGCCGCGCCAGACGACATCGTGCAAATGTATGAGCCGGACGACATCAACGTCGTCGTGGTCGGCGGCGAGACCCAGGGCGCATGGAAAATATTCGGCGCCAATTACGTCACGACCGTCTCGGTCGATGCTTGGCGGTGAGCGGATTCGGGAGCATGGCGGTTTGTCGCGCGCGCGGGCGGGCCGCTGACGGCGCCGATTCGGAGTAAGCGCATTGGCAACGGAATTCGACGTGGTGATAGCAGGCGGCGGTATCGCCGGCGTGACCGCCGGCGTGACGGCGGCACGCCTCGGCAGAAGGACGCTTGTTCTGACCGGCGACGTGCCCGGCGGCCAGCTCATGAGCATCGAAAAGATCGAAGGCTATCCCGGCTTTCCCGAAGGCGTTCCAGGTTACGACCTGTGTCCGATGCTGCAGGACCAGGCCACAGCAGCCGGCGCCGAGTTCATGATGACGGGCCTGGAGCGCCTCGATCAGCAAGACGACAAGTGGTGCCTGACGACCGGGGAGGGCGATATTTTGGCCCGCGCCGTCATCGTCGCAACGGGATCGTCGCTGAAAAAGCTCGATGTCCCGGGCGAGCAGCGCCTGACCGGCAATGGCGTGAGCCAGTGCGCAAGCTGCGACGCGCCGTTTCTGCGCGACCGGATTGTCGCAGTGGTCGGCGGCGGCGATTCGGCAATGCAGGAGGCGTTGACGCTCGCCGCGTTCGCTTCGAAGGTCATCATCCTCCATCGCGGCGACGCCTTGACCGGCCAAGCCTGTTACCGCGATCGCGTGACCGCGCACCAGAAAATCGACATCCGCTACAATACCGCCGTAACCGAGATTTTGGCGAGGCCAAAGTGACGGGCCTGCGTACGCGTCAATGCGTGACGGCGCCATTGCCGATCTGGAAGTCGCGGCGGTCTTTGCCTATGTCGGCCTGCAACCGAACACTGCCGTGCTGCAAGATCGCTTAAGCCTGGACCCGGCCGGAAGAATACCGACCGATGGCTGGATGCGAAGCGAGCTCGCCGGCGTTTGCGCGGCCGGAAATGTCCGAAGCCAATCGCCCTGTCGAGCGGTGAGTGCGGCGGGCGACGGCGCGAGCGCCGCTGTTGCCACAGACCGCGATCTGGCTGACGGCTCGCGGCGAGAAAGATAAAGGCAAACAAGGCTGAC
>CAWCQV010000037.1:0-105570 GCA_963797775.1 uncultured Alphaproteobacteria bacterium
CGCACACACACACACACACACACACAAAATAAATAGGAAAATCTTACACACACCACCCCCATCATCACCACCACCACAAAAATAAAAATTAGCCTATGGAGGAGGAAAATGTTACTGTTTTGCTCACTGAACTCACTGTCATGCACTACACATCGTGGACCACCCACCCTACCCACAGGAGGTCATCATTAGTGACTCAAGCCACCCAACCACCAACACCCAACTAGAAGACGTCATGCCATCGACTCATCAGGCTGCTGATGTCATCCACCCCCACCATGGTGTTGCTATCCAATCTTGCCCACCAGGTTACTGTGTAAATTATGTGATCATACCAGCACGGCTCAAATCAAGTTCAGGACACCATCACTTACACCAACCGCTCCAGCCAACAACCACTGTCGTGGCAGGATAAACAGGACCCCACCCCCATCACTGAGGAGGAGATGTTGCCACAAATAGCTGCCTCCAGGACGATGATAGACAGAGAGGAGATACATACAAGATCAATGGCCAGGAAGGCGCCTGCCTGTCTTAAACCTTGTATACATATACATAAATGAATGAATGACAGATAGCAAGATGCCACCAGCACTGAGGCTGCCTGCCTAGTGGTCCATAGCCTCTGCGCCAGGCGTGGCCTTGTCTTCAGATCTGTCAGCATCCTTGCCGCGCACAAACACTCTGCTCGCCAACCGGGCCGTCGTTGTCTTCAGAAGCAGCAAGTGCGCCACACCCGCACCCACGTGCCACGGCGCCGCCATTGGGCGCTGCGCGCACCAGCAGGCACAAGAGTTCAAATCCAGGAGTTACAACTTCCTTTGTTTGTTAGGGCAACCCAGCCTCCAACAACCTAATCAGACATGTTCTGAGCAACTCACCACTGACTGTCATAACCTTTCATTTTGATTGTTTAAGTTGTGTCATCTGACCAGCAGCCCACAACTGTATCACTGAGCTGATAAAGTGTATGTTAATAATAGAAACTTGTGTCTGCTGCTTCTGTATAAATGGTTCATGAAGGTTATTCGTTGCTCCAGCACCATAGAGCAGCATCAGCAGATACCACATCCTCACCAATACTGTTAATCAATGACACAGTCCGCCACGACTGTGTTGTCCAGATTTAATTGAGAGAAAATTGTGCTGCTTTTTCCCCATACACACATCCATCTTATTATAAAGTTAGCTGTAAAGAAGATATGACTCTATAATTACAAAAAGAATAGTACATAAAACGTGGGAATTTGGTAAGGTGCTAGAAAGTAGAGCAATGGGGGTGGATAAAGTGGGAGGGAGAGGAGAATCAGTATGAGTGGCTCGTGTCTAGGCGTTAGACTTTTTACGGTGGCCGTGGCATATCTTCGCCGGTTCAGGTCGGCTTGCACGTGATCCAACCGGAGAGTGGAATATCCCGGTCAGAGGGTTTTAGAGGGTTAGGAATGTATATGTTATGGTTGGCCACAATAGCAAAAGGTGTCAATCGATCCACCTTGCTCCGGCGGGGTTATCAGAAGAGAGAGAGTGAAAAATGTGAAAAGGGATTGGTAGAAATGAGTTGCTGGCTATGGGACCGACGACAACGCCAACGCGGCGCAAAAGGCAATATCGGTCATCCTGGTCCTAAACCAGTAGAATTGTATCGGTGTAGTCCTGGTGACACCCCGACACTCGGACGATGGAATTGTTACAAATGACGTCAGTCGCAATAATGCACACGATAGGTTTTTATGTATTGCTGTTTAGCCGTCTGAGCGGCCGCAAAGGGTCGAGATGCAAGATCGGCATGGCGCGCATTAAGTGTTCCAATACTCAACGAAAGAAGCACTGCGAAAAGGAGGAGGATGGGCAACCGACCGCTTGCTGCATTTCATGGCTCAATTCCCTCTAGGTCGAAAAGGACGACAACTTTATCAAAGCGGGCCGCCTCATGAGAGACGGCCCGCGTGTTTCACAATCGAACTACCGGCTTAGTCGCCCAGGCCGATGGTCTTCACGACTTTGTGGATATCCATCAACGGCACGGGGTTTGCCGGATCCTGAAGGTTCGGATTCATGTCGTTCGACGCTCCGCCGGGGAAGCGCTTGATGTTCGGAAAATCCACGATGGATTTGTCAAACTCCAGGATCGGCCGGCGAGAGCAGCGAAATAACCCAACCATTGTCATAGCCGGCGTAGCGGCCCGGCGAGGTGGTCGGCATGCGCGTGCTCACGGCGCCGTTGAACGTCATGTCGTATTTCTCGAATGGATCCATGGTGAGGTTGTAATACGAGCCTATAGCCCCGAGGTCCTGCTTTGGGCCGAGCCAGGTGTCCTTGGCGGTAAACAGCTCTTTCCAGGCGATAAGGAGGTCGGAGTTATCGATCGTCGCCGACGTCGGCGCGAGCCCCGTAGAAGTTCTCACCGCCGGTATAGATCCAAGATGTGCGCGCCGAATGCCGCGCCTTGCCCAGGATGTAGGCGCTGTTGTCAATGCTGTCGAAATAGATCGGCTTGCCGTCGTTGTCCATCCACGCGCCGTGGGGCGGCGGGGTGAGGCCGACCATCGTCGCCAGCGTCGCCCAGCAATCGATATGCGACATCATCTCGCCGTAGTGTGCGCCTGCCGGAATGTGACTGGGCCACCACATGATGCCGGGCACACGGAAACCGCCCTCGAACGGCGAACCTTTTTCACCGCGGAACGGAACCGTACCGGCGTCCGGCCACGCATCCTGCCACGCGCCATTGTCGGCGGTGATGATGACGATGGTGTTGGGAGCCTCGGCCCGGATTTCGTCCATGATCTTGCCGATGTTGGAATCCAGCTCCAGCATGGCATCGGAGTAATTGCCGAGGTGTGATTTTCCAATGAACGCCTTGGCCGGAATGTTCGGATTGTGCATCTTCATGAAATTCACATCCATGAAGAACGGCTTGGCGTCTTTGGCGTGCTGCTTGATGTAAGCGACAGCCAAATCGGCCTGCCGAACATCGAACTCATGCAGATAGTCGTAGTCGATGCGGGCGACTTTGGTCGCGGGTTTGCCTGCTGTGCCTTCCCATTCGTACAAATTGACGATCTTTTGATATTCGTCCCAATAGGCGGCGTTGAATTTCGGAAACCAGGGATGGGCGAAGTTATCCGTGTCGTCATAGGTGTAGACGCCCGGATAGTAGGCGGCAAACTCCTTCATTTCATCGAAGCCATGTTCAATCGGGTAGAACTTGGGCTGATCGCCCAGATGCCACTTGCCCGAGTAGTACGTGCCATAGCCGTTCTTCTGGAAGAACTCGGCGATCGTCGGCGTGGACTTCGTCAGGCCGTTCTCATCGCCAGGCACAACCACCACCGAGAGGGCCGAACGGATGGGGATGCGCCCGGTCATGAACGAGGCGCGGCCGGCGGTACAACTCGCCTGACCATACCAACTCGTGAACACGGCTCCTTCCTGGGCGACGCGATCGATGTTCGGGGTCGGATGGCCGAGGTTCGCGCCCCCGCCATAGGCCCCGAAATCGTTCCAGCCGGTGTCGTCGGTCATCAGCATGACGATGTTGGGCTTCTGCTGCTGCGCGGCTGCTGGCGCGCTTGCCACCGTGACGGCGGCAATCGATGCCAATAGACCGAGCCAGATGTTCTTGATCGTTGTCATGGTCCTCTGTCCTTCAGCCTAACTAACTGATTAAAGCTGGCAGCCATCGGCTCCCACAGTTTACCCATCGGCACATTGACCTAGATCAAAAGGCACATGCGCAGCCTTGCAACAAAAGAGACCCCAAGCTCGCAGTATGCGCACTTTGGGGTCCCTGAGCTTTTTGCTCTAACTAGGCTTTGCAGCTGCGTGGCGTTGGCGCTAACGAGCGATCTGCGCATTGTGCATATTCAGCAGCGCCTTATCCCGTCCCGTCGGCTTTATAAGGCAAACTCTCCTCCTGACCGTCTAGGGCTTCCCCCTGCTGGACATGCATGCCACGTAACGGTCGGAATCGAAGGGGATCCCATCAGCGCAAGTTTTGAGCGCCGCCATGCGGTGTGCGCTCACTAATTTCTTACTACCAACGTAGTTCGCCCTCCTGTGTCTTTTTCAATTGTCCAGCGGACGCATCTGGATTCGCTTTGTCGGGCCGGGCGCGTAGTAGTCACCCTCTTGTGAGCTTTTAGTGAGCACCGGGGTGCCGTCGCGGAGTTGGTAGGAATTGAGGGTGGCGTAGTCTCCGGGGTGATCAACCTCGAATCATCCGGCGTTGAAGCGTCGGACTGGAGACCACGCCATGACGAACAATACCACGAAGCCTGATTCTTTGCAGCCTGCGGCCGAGATGGCTGTTGATCTTTTCGACAATTGGTTCGACCCGATCGAGACCGAGGTACGGGCTCGGGCGCGTCAGTTCATCGAAGAGCTGATCCGCGGCGAGCTCGATGCTGCGCTGGCACGGCCGCGTTACGGACGAAGCCAGATGGCCGGCAATGAAGCAAGAGCCGGCGTTGCGGGCCACCGCCACGGCAGCCGCACGCGGTCGCTGACAGGCACGTTCGGGCCGATCGAGATTGCGGTGCCGCGCGCCCGGCTGACCACGTCCGAGGGCGGGACGACGGAATGGAAGAGCCAGGCGCTGCGGGCCTATCAGCGGCGCACGCTTGCCGCCGACGCGCTGATCGCGAGCACCTATCTCGCCGGCACCAATACAAGGCGGGTGCGTCGCGCGCTGGCGGCGTTGTTCGGCGGGACAGTCGGCAAGGACACCGTGAGCCGGACGTGGCGCAAGGTGAAGAGCGACTGGGATGCCTGGAACACCCGCTCGCTGGCCGAGGAGCCGATCGTGCGCCTGATCCTCGACGGCACCGTCGTTCGCGTGCGGCTCGACCGCAAGGCGACCTCGATCTCGCTGCTCGTTGTCCTCGGCGTGCGCGCGGACGGCCAGAAGGTGCTGCTCGCGATCAAGAGCATGGGCGGGGAGAGCGCCGAGGCCTGGCGCACTGTGCTCGACGATCTCATCAAGCGCGGGCTGCGGCGGCCCGAGTTCCTCATTGTCGACGGCGCGCCGGGGCTCGACAAGGCCATTGCCTCGGTCTGGGACGGCGTGCCGGTGCAACGCTGCACGGTTCACAAGCACAGAAACCTGTTCGCGCATGCCCCCGAGCGCCTGCATGACGAGATCACCGCGGATTACAACGACATGATCTACGCGACGACACCCGAGGAGATAGAGGTCCGCCGCAAGGCCTTCATCCGCAAATGGAGGCTCAAGCACCGCGCTGTCGCCGACAGCCTGGAAGAGGCAGGAGAACGCTTGTTCACCTTCACTCGCCTGCCGCCGAGCCAATGGCGCAGCGTACGCACCACAAATGCAATCGAGCGTTTGCACGAGGAATTTAAGCGACGGATCAAGACTCAAACTGTTCTGCCATCCGCCGACACCGCCGCGATGTTGTTCTGGGCGCTGCTCGCCTCAGGACAGATCAACATGCGCAAGGTGGATGGTTGGCAGACGCTCTCCACAAAACCCATTGATCAGCCGATTGACCTTGCCGCCTGAAACGATACCTTCATGTTACCGGAGAATGCGCCACACCGAATTCCAACCGCATTCCGGACGGCACCAGCACCGGTGCCGCAAACGACAGTGCAAGAATTGAGGCTATAGGCAAAATTTCGTGGTGATGTTCATCTTAAATTCTCCCTTATCTATCGTATCGTTGATGGCCAACGGATGGCGGCCCGTTCGAGCCGACAAAGAAATACTCCTACGCTTTGGAGAGGTCAAGGAATGGAATGTTTAACTTGGCGATGGTCTGTTGCTCGAAGACATTGACATGCCTCGAGAGCAATTCAACGAATGAGCTAATAGGATCGCGTGGTGATTTATCGCCTCGGCGTCATTATGTGCGCTGTCATGCCCCAACACTCGGGGCATTGCTGGACTTCTAATTTCAGTCCAAACTGCCGCTATGGAATACCGAGGCGTACGATACACGATCCGTATTGGGATCGAGCGGGAACAATGGGCAGTGGCCATTCACCCTGCGGGCGTCGAAAAGCCAACGAGCGTCATTACTGGACGACGTGAAAACAGACTCTCACGCTCATTCCTTGATAAACAAATGGCTGGCAAAGCATTCCACTCAGAGACACCAACGTCCGATCAAAGTGATGACAACCAGCCAACACCACTATCACGAGTACGAATTTGTGCTGCACCATGAGAGTGACGACCCGCTTAGGGGCTTTGATGCGCGCAGCATCATTAGTAAGTGCCGCAGTAATTGCCGTTTTAGCCCACAATGGGAGCGCTGCCTTCGCTGGGCAACCGATGGCTCCGAGCGACATAAAGGCGACATTTTTCAACGGTCAGCCGTTTAACGCTGCTGCCTCGCCTAGCGGCACCAAATTCACAATGACCTTCACACCGGACGGCAAGATGACCGGCAGCCCCTCGCACAATCGGGCAAGACGAACGTCGGCATTTGGAAGCTCAATGCGAAGGGCTTCTGCACTACTTGGGAACACGCAGGGTCTAATTGCTATCCAACCCCCTCCCCTCTCCCTTCTCTCCTCTCCTCCCCCCCTCCCCCCCCCCCTTTCCTCCCTCTCCTCTCTCTTCCTCCCCCCTTCCCCTCTCTCCTCTCTCCCTCCTCCCTCCCCACCCTCTCACTATCGTTCCAAGCGGCGAAAACAAATGGCTAGTTCAAAAAGCAGGAACTACCATTGCAACCACAATTGCAGTGTGGTCGAAATAGTTATGTGATGACGTATTGTCAGACTCGGTCTTCGGACGAGGTCCGCTTATAAGCGCGACCACCGTTCTCGAAGAGATGCAATCGGCTCGCCGCTTCCCACCACCGTGGTCCATCGAAGAAACGTCGACCTGCTTCATCGTGCGCGACCACGCCGGTCAGACACTGGCGTATGTGTACTTTGGGGATGAGCCGGGCCACGCAGCACCGCCAAGCTGCTGACCCGCGACGAGGCGCGGCGCATCGCCGTGAACTTCACCAAGGTGCCTAATGCGCTTTCGTAACAGAAACAAAATCAAAAGGGCCGCATTCGCTGCGGCCCTTCAGTGTTGCGCTTTGATTGCGCAGTTTACTGCGTGCAGACATGCATGAACGAGTGGCACCATTGCCCTTTCTGGCACAGCAATGGCTTGCCCCCGCTGGCTACCGTGCCGCAGGCGCATGTCGCAGTCGCCTGCTTGCCTTCGGCACACCCGAGGACCTTGTGCATACGCCCCTTCGCCTGTGCCAATCCAACAGACATGGCAATTGCAAGCAGCGCTACAGCAAAAGTCTTTAGCATAGTTTCTTCCTCCCTAGCTTACTGCGGTGAAACGGTGAAAATTTAGATGAACCAACATGAGCGTTTGATGAACAACGGATCGCATCGCCGCCAATGTTTGCCAAGCTGCCGGACCTTCCGGGCCGGTCGCCGTGGGTCTGAACAAGCCATCAGCTAAACAAGCGTAATAGATTTTACGGCGCTGAAGGAAGCCGTCGTGCTAGTTATTACTGGGGTTTCCCGTGGCAGCGCCACGGGCGTCGGCACCGTGCGCGATCCTCGTCGCATGGTGCGAAACGCATCCAGCCGGTTTCGTTCATGATCCCCGGCTGGCTCGCACAGTCGGATTGGTGGCGAGCAGCAATAACCACCGACAGTCGGCGGCCATGGGCCTCCACCATGACGCGGTCGGCAACAAGCAGGACCTGCGCAAACAGTTCCACGCGCGCGCGGGCTAGGCCCCAGGTCGTTTCTCTTGGTGCGGCCTGGGGCCATTTCTTTTTCCGGCAACCAACTTCCCGATGTCGGGGAAGTTGGTCACACCCTTGCGGCGGCCTTCGCCTTTTCAGCTACAAGCGCCTCGTTAATCGCTGTGCTATGCTGCTTTGTTGTGGGAGAACCAAGAGGGCCGCATGTTCAAATGGCTCAAGGGACGGCGAGAGCACAAATTGACGGCTCTTGATATTTTGGAGAAATACGGGGCGCTGTTGGAGACGCACGCCGGTTCTTACATGGACGAGACATGGCTACCAGTCGATAAGGATCAAATGAGGCTCGCATTCAAGGCCGCTTGGAAGATGACCCAAAACGACAAGCTTCGCAATCATATCGAGGTAGCATGGGTTTCGCTGTCGATGTTTCAGCCCGGGGTCGGCCAAATTCCTATTGATGGCGCAGCACCGAAATTAAAAGACACGCCGCAAAACATTGCCCGATTCGATAGATTTATGCAGCTTCACGAAATCGGGCAGCCGCAAGCTGAGAAAGAACTTGCAGCGATACGTGAATTCAAAAAGAGCAATTGATCTACATCTCTGCCTTTTGAATAATTGCCTCGAAGCTTTCCCGCACGGCTTGTTCCGAAACAACCGTATCTTCGGCGTCAGGTCTTTGAACTCGATGCAGGGCGGCGGATCGAAGCGCGGTAGTGATATGAGGAACAGCGCAGCTCCAATGCCGGATCAATTCGGACATCATTGCTCGCGCGGCATAAAGGTCTGCCCTCTCGCGCGTGACATGGGAGATTGGCCGGGTCATCACATTCGCTCCTAATTTAGTTTGTCTTAGGATAACTCAGTAATACCAGCCGCAGACTAGAGGTCAATTTTTTGATGTTGCCCGATATTTCCCTTTAATTCCCCAAGATCAGTTATCAACAGAATAATCGAAGTCGAAGACCACACCGTCCCTCATTACAAATCGGCAATCGGACATTTGGCCTGTTTCTCGTGTGATCGCTTCATTGAGCACGACGGAAACTTCAGCACACGTCGAACAGTGAAGAATTGCGTTTGCAAATGCACTCAAGACGGGATTAGTGAAGCCGGGCGGAAGTAGCTTTTTAGGGAACAGATAATCCAGAGCCTTGGCCGTCATTGCCGACCGATACGCAACCTTTTCCTCGTACAAGGTTGCCCCGAACCAAACGTGCCGGGAGTTTTTCACCCGAACGCTGGACCTAGCGATGCTGAGCAAACACGGCTCGCCGCTGTCGAGTTGAATTGTTGCCCCTAAGCCCGGCTGCCGATTAGAAGGGTCGGCAAAGTAAAGAACAGTTGGCATGGCATTGCCTCGCCATTGCAAGTAAAGCGAGAATTAGAAATCATATCGAAGAAATTTCTTCAACGCCCTAAGCCAGCACCGCGCTGGTCGTCCGGGCATCCGCTATCTTCGTTCTATGTCACAGCCACGCCGCTTCCCGCCGCCCTGGTCTATCGAGGAGCACAACAACGCGTGCTTCATCGTGAAGGACGCGGACAGTCAAACGCTCGCCTACGTGTACTTCGAGGATGAACCCGGCCGCGAGATCGTCGTCAAGCGGGTCGGCTCAGCCGCTTCGATAATAGCAACTACATCGGCTACGCTCCATACGTGGTCGGTCACGCCAGCAGCCATTGCCGGGGGTGATGCACGCGGTATCCACGGCGACGATCTGAGTGGGTGACATCGTGATTATTGTGGTTCGCTGGCCTTTCATGTCTATCCGGCGGCAGGCGTCTCGACACGCTCCAGCAGAATGATGTTGCCCTCAGGCGGATTGACGATGCGGTCAATCAGATTGGCTAGCTTTTCGAACGCTTCGCGCTTCTCTGCGAGATAGTCATAACGGTCGTAAGTGCCGCGAACGAGGGTCATGACGTGACCTAGTGCTCGCTCGCTAATCTCGGTCAGAATGCCGGCGCGTGACATCAACGTGCGCGCCGTGCGTCGCAGGTCGCGGAGTTGCCACGGTTTGAGCTCTACCTTGTCGGGGTCCTGTCCCGCTTGTTGGGCCTGCTCGCGCAGTGCCGCCAGCATCTTTCCGTCCAGCCGCTCCTTGTATTTGCTCCAACCGTTGAGCGGTTTGCGGCCGTTCACGCTGAATACGAAGTCTTCATGATCGCGGTGATCGGCATCAATGATCGGCACTGCGTCGATGATTTGGCGAGCTATGCGCGACAGTGGCACGACCGAGACCTGCTTATTTTTCGGGTCGTCATCGCGCGTCGGGTCCCACACATTCTCGATCCGCATGTCCGGGACCCTTTCACCGTTCTCCTCGTGGCTTGGGATCAGCATGCTGTCCTTCACATCCGACCGGCGCATGGTGCCAACTTTCCGCGCACGTTGCGCGGTCAACAAGATGCATTTGACCACTGCGCCATAAGTCCCCATTTCGTCGAGGATGGGGCACAGCACGCGCAGTTCCTGATCGCTGAGCACACGTGGCCGCGCTCGTTCTTTCGGCGGTGGTGCGCGGCGCATTCCTTTGACGATCGGTGAGCGAAACCCGCCTCGAGCCGCCCGCCAATTGAACAATTTGGTGATTTGCGCAAGCACCGCATCAGCAGTCACGACGCCGCCGAGCAACTTTCCTTTTGGTCCCTTGAACCTCTTGAGCTGAATTTTGTCGAGCAGCGGAGTGATGTGTTTCTCCCGAGTGATGTCGCCAATCTTGAGATAGCGCCACTCCGGCAGCACGTAGGTGTTGAAGATGCGCTGCGTTTCTTTGCAGCTGCGATTGTTTTTGGCATGCAATTCGATGAAGTCCGTCACCACGTCCTCGAAAACATCCGACGCGACTGGGCGTCTGGGGTCAATGCCGAGTTTGGCACGGTTGTAGATGTCGCTGGCGGCCCTGCGCACGGCGTCAATATCGGAACATTTGATGACGTGAGCTTTTCCGTTCTCATCCTTATAGGGGTAGGTGTACTCGTCGTCGGGATAGCGTCCGATCTTGAAGTAAAGCGGTTTCCCTGGCCGCAGGTAGTAGACGACGCGGAACGTGACCGTGGCCTGTCGCTTGCTTTTGGGACCGCGCGAGACCAGCACGGATAACCCTTTCGTTTCGGTATCCCAGATCATGCGCTGCCGGTGCGGCCGGGTCCGCCGCAAGCCGTCAAGCTCCGACTTCGTGAATTTTATGCGCTCCGCGTCCCGGCGTTTTGGCTTTTTGCCCCCCTCGGTTTTGGTTTCGACCACCGCCGCCGGGCTTACCTCCAAAGCGTTGGCATTCCGAGCGAGTGCGGCTAATCCGGCAGCATCAATGCCCGGCGCGGATGAAACCGGCGAGCGCTGCTCCGATCTCTTGGACATCTATTTCCCTTTTCATGTAAAGTTTATGAAATACTCTAGGGGAATATAGTGGCAAGCCTATGCAATGCCGAGCAATGAATAACCTATTGATATATCGTGATTATCATTCTGGCCGCAAGCGCCTGCCATTTGGTGCAATGGTAGCATCACAAACTCTTAATCAGCGGGTCCAAGGTTCGAGTCCTTGTGCGCCCACCACTACATCGCTTGTCCAGTCCGGAAACATGGGTGACGGAACGTAGCTAAGACATGGGTGACAATCTCGTGCCAAACGGATTGTCGAGGGGCTGCAAGGTTTTTTGCTCCAAGTCGATATAGCCGAGATCGTAGTGCATGAAGCCGACGAGCCAGATGCCGTCATTGACTTCATGCGCTCATGGCCGCCGCTCTTTCGCGAGTCCAAGGCAAACATTATAGTTTGCGGCATCAATGCTGGGAGGGAATCATGGAAACTCGATCATCACACCCGCTGCTTTCATGCACCGATTCTGTGGCGACAGGCTTCGCCGACATATTGTTGTTGATCGGACGTCTACTGATCGCAGCGGTATTTCTAATGACGGTCTGGACGGGCGGGCCGAGCGTCGACTATCTCAAGTCCATCAATTTTATCGCGCCCGACGTCATGAGCCCATTCGCGCATGCCGTCGAATGGATCATTATCGTCACTCTGATCCTCGGCATCGCAACACGCTACGGCGCATTGCTCGCATTCCTTTTCGTAGTGATTGCCTTTGTGACGGCGCACCTTTACTGGGAGTTCCCGCAGGCGGCGCAAAACCTGCAATACATATTCCTCAGCAAGGATCTCGCCATTGCTGGGGGTGCTCTCGTACTGTTCGTGTCCGGCGGAGGCCGCTTCAGCGTCGACGAAAAGCTGAAAGGTTGATCCGCCTAGAGCATGATCCGGAAAATGCCTGCCCTCGGACTTGATCCGAGGGTGGAAACCGGTTTTCCGACAAGATCATGCACCATCAAAATGCTAGAGCGACAATCGATTCAATCTGAAACGATTGCGCTCTAGAACGCGAGGCGTCGCGTTCACACTCTGTTGTCGTGGAAGGCGGCGCCGCCACAGGGTGCGATCGGATCGGCGACGATCAATGAGTTGATGCCGCAGCAGTCGGCGTAAGTGGAATTCGGCTTGCGCCGCTAGCTCGCCAGAACCGAACTCTTCGGCAGCGGCGGGTTGAGCGCCTGCTGGATGACGCGGCCGAGCGTCGATATTTGGTACGGCTTGCGCAGCACCGGAAATTCCGGAGCGGCATCGAACACTTTGGTGTAGCCCGTCGTCAACACCACCGGAATATTCGGATAACGTTCGCTGATGATGCGTGCTAACGCCAAGCCGTCGGCTTGGCCGGGCAGCACCACGTCGCTGAAGACGAGCGCGACGCCGTCGCCCGCCGCGAGCACATTGAGCGCGGCGGATGCGGTTTCCGCTTCGACCGTGCGATAACCGAGCTGCTCCAACAACGACACCGCGACATACCGCACGTCGGGATTGTCCTCCACGACCAGGATCGTTTGCCGGTCGACCGCAACATATTGCGTGTCGTCTTCGGGCGACGGCGTGGCGACGGCGGCATGGCTGCGCGGCAGATAGACCGTCACTTTGGTGCCGCGGCCAAGTTCGCTGTCGATCGACACCGTGCCGTCGGAGCGCCGCGCGAAACCGTAAACCTGTGACAGACCGAGGCCGGTGCCTTTGTCCGGGCCTTTGGTGGTGAAGAACGGCTCGACCACCCGCGACAACAGATCGGGCGGGATGCCGCCGCCGCTATCGGCGACGCTGAGCGCGACGAAGTCGCCGGCCATGCCTTCCGGCGCGGCGGCCGCATCGAGGCGCACTTTTTCGGCCGCGATGACGATAGGGCCGCCGTCCGGCATCGCATCGCGCGCGTTAACGGCGAGATTGACCAAGGCGAGCTCAAGCTCCGACTTGTCGACGCAGATTGGCCAAGTCGTCTCGGCAACGTCGATCTGAAACTCGATATTGACGTGCATCGAGCCGGCCAGGACGTCGCGGATGGCATGAACCGCCTCGGCCGGATCGATCACCGTCGGATTGAGCGGCAGCGTGCGTGAGAACGACAGTAGCTGCCGGGTCAGATTTTCACCGCGTGCCGCCGCCATCTCGATGGCGGCCAAGGCACGGGTATCCTTGGCTTCCTTCAAGCGGCTCTTGAGCCTTTGCGCGTGACCGCTGACGATCATCAACAGATTGTTGAAATCGTGGGCGATGCCGCCGGTGAGTTGGCCGATGGCGTCCATCTTCTGCAAATGCGCGGCCTGCCGCTGCGCGCGTTCGAGCGCGGCGGCCGCTTCCTTCTCCGCGGTGACGTGCCGGCCGGCGACATAGATCAGACCGTTGTTCTCGGTCATGGTCCATTGCAGCCAACGCCACGAGCCGTCCTTGTGGCGGAAGCGGTTTTCCATGCGCACCGTCGGTACGCCTTGCGCCAACTGGGCGCGGCCGGCGATGGCGTTCGGCGCGTCGTCGGGATGGCGCAATTCGCTGACATGCATGGACCTGATCTCGTCCTCGCTCCATCCGAGCAATCGCGTCCAGGCCGGATTCATGCTGAGGAAATAGCCTTCGAAATTGGAGACGGCGAGCAAGTCTTCCGAGACGTTCCAGATCCGGTCGCGCTCCAGCGTGCGTTTTTGAACTTCGGCCTCGAGCTTCTCGCTGGCCGAGCGCAGCTCCGCCTCCATGCCGGCGCGCGCCGCTTCCGCCCGCATGCGCTCGATGCCGAAGCCGAGCTGGCGCGCCAGCGTCAACGCCAGATCGAGGTCTTCGCGCTTGAATTCGCGCGGCGCGTCGTAATAGGTCATGAATTTGCCGACCAGCCGGCCTTCGGCCATCAGCGGAATAAAGGCGAGCGCGCCGATGCCTTCCCGCTTCACGGCAGCGCCGATCAGCGGGCCGAGCTCGTCGCCCGCGGCATCGGGCAAACAGACCGGCTCGGGATTGGTTTCGCCCGCTTGCCACGGCGAATGGCCTTCGACGGCATTGCGATAGCGATCCGATAGCCCGCGCCAGTCCGCAAAGCGCATCACGCCGTCGGCGTCGCAGCGCAGGATCGACGCTCGGCGGCAATGCAGCGCCGCCATGATCGCGTCCAAAGCCGCTTGGTAAATCGCGTTCAGGGATGTCGCGCGATAAAGCCGATCGGTAAAACGATACAGCGCGGCTTGCTCGTCCGCGCGCCTCGTCACGATGGCCTCGGCGCGCTTGCGCTCAGTGATGTCGCGCGCGATTTTCGAGGCGCCGAGGATCTTGCCGTCCGCGTCCCTCATCGGCGACACGGTGAGCGAAATGTCGATGAGCCTGCCGTCCTTGCAGCGCCGGATCGTCTCGTAATGCTCGATGCGCTCGCCGCGACGGATGCGCGCCAGAATTTTCGGTTCCTCGTCTTCCAGCTTTTCCGGAATGATGAGAGTGATTGACTGGCCGACGATCTCCTCGGCCGAATAGCCGAACAGGCGCCGGGCGCCCGGGTTCCAGCTGACGACGATGCCGTTCAAATCCTTGCTGATGATCGCATCGTCGGACGATTCGACGATGCTGGCGAGTTGCCGGCGCGCCTCCTCGCCGCGGCGTTGCTCGGTGAGGTCGAGCAGCGACGCGATCCAGCCGCCGACCTTGCCGTCCACATCCAGCTCCGGCCGATAGGCGATGGAAAGATAGCGCCTGCCGATCTCGGGGAAATCGATCTGGCACTCGAAGTCCACCGTCTCGCCGCGCAGCACTTTCGCGATATGCGGGCGGAGCGCGTCGAAACCCTTCTCCCCGATCATTTCCGCGATCGTCTTGCCGATGACCTCGTCGCGCTGCCGGCCGATCATCTGCGCGTAGGCCTCGCTGATGAAGCGGTAGCGCAGATCGCGGCTGCATCGCACCAGCATGAAGGGCGTGCGATTGATGACGGATTGCAGCTCGGCTTCGCTGGCGCGTAGCGCGTCTTCGACGCGCTTACGCTCGGTCAGTTCCTGAAAGCTGCAGACAGCGCCCTCGACGCGGCCGGATCGGTCAATGAGCGGCGCGGCATTCATCAGCGCCGGGACCCGCGAGCCGTCGGGCCGTTCGATGATGAGTTCGGTGCCGACGACGGGTTTGCCGGTTCGTAGTACAACGGCGACCGGCGTTGCATCGAAGCGAAGGCGTTCTCCATGCGGCCCAAAGCGGCGAAAAGCGGGACTATATTGCTCGTTCGAATCGCCGAGCGGTGGAGTCCGCCCCCAAAGCTCAACGGCCCGCCGGTTGAAGCGAACGAGACCGCTATCGGCGCGGCACACGCAAAAGCCCGTTGGAATGGCATCCAACGCGCTTTGATCGATATTCTTGAAAGCGTCTAAGCCGGGCGGCACCGCGGCGGTCTCAGAACCCTGACCACTCATGTCGTAGCTCCCCCAGCCGGACGAACGCGGCGGTACGGAGAAAGTTCCACACGTTTTCAATCCCTTATCTGGCGCCGCCAGCGCGGCGAAGCGGGTTTGTCAGGCTAAGGTTAAGGGTTCGCCCACCCTTCAAGCCAGCACAAATTACAACGTGGCGGGGCGACCCGATGGCGGGCATAATCCCTCTCCGGCGAATCCACGAGATCGGCACAACCGGTCCGGCGGCCCGGAAATTGCATGAAAATCGTGCGGTTACGGGGAAAAATTAGGGCGTAGCGCGTCGCAGCATGTCGATCCTCGTCGGGCTCCACCACGCCACCCGTTACAGCTACGATCGGCCGATCGACCTCGGACCGCAGGTCGTGCGATTGCGGCCGGCGCCGCACTGCCGCACGCGGATTCCAAGCTACTCAATCGCGGTGACGCCGGCTCGGCATTTCGTCAACTGGCAGCAGGACCCGCACGGCAACTGGCTCGCCCGCTACGTCTTCCCAGAAAAGACCACCGAATTCTCCATTGCCGTCGATCTGCTCGCAGACATGGAGGTCATCAATCCGTTCGACTTCTTCATCGAACCCTATGCGGAGAAATGGCCGTTCAAATTCTCGCCCGAACTCTTGCACGAAGACCTTGCCGCCTTCGTCGAGCCGGAGCCCGCCGGACCGCTGCTTTTGGAATTCGTTCGTTCGATCTCACGCCAGCCCCGCAATACCGTCGATTTTTTGGTTGAGCTCAATCAACGCCTGCAGCGCCTGATCCGCTATTTGATCCGCATCGAGCCGGGGGTGCAGGCGCCCGAGGAAACACTCGCCGCCGGCGCCGGCTCGTGTCGCGACACGGCGTGGCTCTTGGTGCAGATCCTACGCCGCGTTGGCCTGCCGGCGCGGTTTGTCTCCGGCTATCTCATCCAGCTGCGGCCCGACGTGAAACCGCTCGAGGGGGCGCCTGGTGCCGAATTGGATTTTACCGATCTGCATGCCTGGACCGAGGTCTATCTGCCCGGCGCAGGGTGGATCGGGCTCGATCCGACATCCGGGCTTCTCTGCGGTGAAGGTCACATACCGCTTGCCGCTACTCCGCACTTTCGTTCGGCGGCGCCGATCAGCGGCATGGTCGAACCCAGCGAGGTCGCGTTCGCCTACGACATGAGCGTGCGGCGGATCGGGGAGCGGCCGCGGGTGACGGCGCCGTTTTCCGAACAAGCCTGGACGGCGCTCGATGCGCTCGGCGAGAAGGTCGATGCCGATCTGGCCAAGCACGACGTTCGCCTGACCATGGGCGGCGAACCGACCTTCGTGTCGGTCGACGATTATCAGTCCGCGCAATGGAATACCGACGCACTCGGCGCGATGAAGCGCGAGCGTGCCGACGACCTGATTCGGCAGCTGCGCGACCGTTTCGCGCCCGGGGGCTTGCTTCATTACGGCCAGGGCAAATGGTATCCCGGCGAACCACTGCCGCGCTGGGCATTCTCGCTCTACTGGCGGCGCGACGGCGTGCCGGTCTGGCGCAATGTGGCGTTGATCGCCCGCGAATCCGAGCAGCGCAAAGCCACGACCGCCGACGCTCAGCGTTTCGCCGAGGGTGTTGCCGCGCGCGCCGGAATCATGGCCGATTATGTCCAGCCCGTTTACGAAGACCCGCTTGATCGGATGCTCAAGCAGGGTCTGGTACCGGCCAATTTCGATCCGAGCGATCCAAAAATCGACGATCCGCACGAGCGGGCGCGGCTGCTGCGATTGTTCGACAGCCAGCTCGGTGCGCCGAAGGGATTCGTGCTGCCGTTGCAGCGCTGGACGGCACAGGCCAAACCGGGATGGCTCAGCGAAATCTGGCGAACGCGGCGCGGCCGGCTGTTTTTGATCTCCGGCGATTCGCCGCTCGGCTTCCGTTTGCCACTGCAGTCGCTGCCGCGTCTCGCTTCGGTCGATTATCCCTATTTGTTGCCGGCTGACCCGTTCGCGCCGCGCCTGCCGCTGGCCGATCCGCGCCTCACCCACCCGATCAGGGTCCAGAGCGTTCAACTGGCGGGCGGCGAGCCGGCTTCACCGCCGCAGGCGGCCGAGATGACGGCAACGCAGCGCACCCCCGGCGGCGCTGCGGCGCGTGACGAATCCGGCATCGCGGTGCGCACGGCGCTTTCGGTCGAAGTGCGCGACGAACGCTTGTACGTCTTCATGCCGCCGACTGAGACGCTCAATGATTATCTCGATCTCGTCGCCACCGTCGAAACGACCGCGGCTGAGCTTGACCTGCCGATTCACCTCGAGGGCTATGCGCCACCGCCCGACTCGCGGCTCAATGTACTCAAAGTGACGCCCGACCCGGGCGTCATCGAGGTCAACATCCATCCGGCAGCGTCGTGGCGCGAAGCCGTCGACATCACGCGGGGGATTTATGAGGACGCCCATCAGGCGCGGCTCGGCACCGACAAGTTCATGCTCGACGGTAGGCACACCGGCACCGGCGGCGGCAACCATGTCGTGCTCGGCGGCTTGAATGCCGCCGACAGTCCGTTCCTGCGGCGGCCCGACCTGCTCAAGAGTCTGGTGCTCTATGCATTGCGCCACCCTTCGATCTCCTATTTGTTCTCCGGATTATTCGTCGGGCCGACCAGCCAGGCGCCGCGCCTCGACGAGGCGCGCCAGGACTTGCTTTACGAACTCGAAATCGCAGTCGGTAAAGTGCCGCGGCCCGGCGGCCCCGACTGGGTGCCGCCGTGGCTCGTCGACCGGCTGTTCCGCAACATCCTGGTCGACGTCACCGGCAACACCCATCGCACCGAGATTTGCATCGACAAATTGTTCTCGCCGGATGGGCCGAGCGGACGGCTCGGTCTGGTCGAATTCCGCTCGTTCGAGATGCCGCCGGATGCGCGCATGAGTCTGGCCCAGCAATTGCTGCTGCGCGCGCTGATCGCCGCGTTCTGGCGTGCGCCGCTCGACGGCAAGCCAGTGCGCTGGGGCACGGCGCTGCATGATCGCTTCATGCTCGAACATTTCGTCTGGAGCGATTTCCTCGACGTCCTGGACGATCTGAAATACGCCGGCTACGCTTTCGATCCGGGCTGGTTCGAGGCACAGCGGCAATTCCGCTTTCCGCTCTGCGGCAGCGTGCAACACGGCGGCGTCGCGCTCGAACTGCGGCAGGCGATCGAGCCGTGGTACGTGCTCGGCGAGGAAGGCAATCAAGGCGCCACCGTGCGCTTCGTCGATTCCTCGGTCGAGCGGCTGCAGGTCAAAGTCTCGGGGCTGAACGCCGACCGCCACGCCGTGACCTGCAATGGCCGGCGCGTGCCTCTCTCCGCCACCGGTCGCTCGGGAGAATTCGTCGCCGGCGTGCGCTTTAAGGCTTGGGACTTGGCGGCGTCGTTGCAGCCGACCATCGGCGTGCACGCGCCGCTGACATTCGACATTGTCGACACGTGGAACCGGCGCTCGCTGGGTGGCTGCGTCTATCACGCGGCGCATCCGGGCGGGCGCAATTACGAGACTTTCCCGGTCAATTCCTACGAAGCGGAAGCCCGCCGGCGCGCCCGCTTCCAGGATCACGGCCATACCGGCGGGACGATCGATGTACCGCCGCTTGATGTATCGCTCGAATATCCCACGACCCTCGACCTACGCCGCGTCAACTGAAAACCGTTCCGCGACACGAGCCACATCGCATCATGGCCCTGCAATCTATCAACGCCGTCGCGGCACCGAATGCCGGACTGGAAGGGCTGCTTTCGGGCTACCGGCCGCTTGACGGCATCCACGACGAGATGATGGACGGCGATGGCCGCGTGCGCGCGCACTGGCGGCCGTTCCTGGCGGCGCTTGCCGCCCTTGGCGGCGACGAAATCAATCGACGGTTCGCGGCCGCGGACCGCTATCTGCGCGATTCCGGAGTGTTCTACCGCGTTTATGAGGATGCCGCCGGGATCGAGCGTCCCTGGCCGTTAAGCCACATTCCGCTCATCATCGACGCCAGCGAATGGCGGCAGCTCGAGGCCGGTCTGATCCAGCGCGCCGAACTGCTTGAAGCGGTATTGGCGGATTCCTACGGTCCCGGAACGCTCACCCGCGACGGCCAACTCCCGGCCGCATTGATCGCCGGCAATCCGGAATTCTTGCGGCCCCTGGTCGGGGTCGAGCCGCCGGGCGGCGCCCATTTGCGCTTCTATGCCGTCGATGTCGGGCGCGGCGCCGACGGCCGCTGGTGGGTTCTCAACGATCGCACGCAAGCGCCGTCCGGCGCCGGCTATGCGATCGAGAACCGGCTGGCGCTGTCGCGCGCCATTCCCGACATCTATCGCACGGCGCGCGTCGAGCGCGTCGCGCCTTTTTTCCAGGCTTTGCAAGCCGAGCTGTTTGCGCTCAACCGCCGCGACGACGCCCGCATCGGCCTGCTCACGCCCGGACCGATGAACGAAACCTATTTCGAGCACGCCTATCTGGCCCGCTACCTCGGTCTTCTTTTGGTGGAAGGCGAAGATTTGAGCGTGCAGGACGACGGCGTCTTCATCCGCACCGTCTCGGGGCTGCGCCGCACCGAAGTGCTGCTGCGCCGCATCGACGCCGATTTTGCCGATCCGCTCGAACTCAACGCCGCCTCGCGGCTTGGCGTCGCCGGCCTCCTGCAGGGAGTTCGCGACGGCAAGATCGTCATCGTCAATTCGCTCGGCGCTGGCCTGGTCGAAGCGCGCGCCATGCTGGCCTTTCTGCCGGCGCTGGCGCCGATCGTGCTTGGAGCCGAGCTGAAAATGCCCAATGTCGCCACCTGGTGGCTCGGCCGGCCCGACATGCGCGAGGACATGATCGGCAAGCTCGACAGCATAGTGATTGCGTCGGCCTTCACCGAGCAGCTCGCCGACCCTCAGCTCGGCAGCGAGATATTGGGTGCGGCGCTCACTGACACGCAGCGGCAATCCCTGATGCAGGCGATCCGCGATCGCGGCATCGATTACGTCGCCCAGGAAGCCGTGACACTATCGAGCATGCCGGTGTGGCGCGACGGCCGATTGCAGCCGCGGCCGTTCACGCTGCGGCTGTTTCTCTCCAGGATCGGCGACCGCTGGCAGGTCCTGCCCGCCGGCTTCGTGCGGATCGCCGATGACATCGATGCCCGCGCGGTGAGCTTGCAGCGCGGCGCCGCGACCGCCGATGCATGGGTGCTGGCGCAGGGACCGGTCGCGGAGACCACGCTGTTGCCGACGCCGGAGCGCATGTCGGTGCAGCGCGCCAGCGGACTTCTGCCGAGCCGCGCCGCCGACAATCTGTTCTGGGTCGGACGCTACGTGGAACGCGCCGAAGCGACGCTGCGGCTGGTGCGCGCCGTTATCAATCGCGTCGCCGAGGCCGACGACGCGGCCGGGCCGGTCATCGTCAGAATCGGCGCGCTGCTCGCCGCGTGGGATGCGATACCGGCCGACAACAATGCGGCACCCGCGACATTCATCGCACGCGCGGCGCTGACACGCAGCGATTTGGACGGGTCGTTGCCGCGCCTGGTCGGGGCCGCCCGCTCGGCGGCTTCGGTGATTCGCGACCGCTTCTCGCCGGATGCGTGGCGCGCGATTAACGATCTCGCCAAGCTCATTGCCGCGCCGCTCGCGATCGGCCCGACCGAAAGCGCGATCGCCGAGCGCGTCGAAGCGGGTTTGCGGATCATTTCGGCATTGGCCGGACTGGCGCAGGAAAACATGACGCAGCTCGCCGGCTGGCGCTTTCTCGAACTCGGCCGCCGCATCGAACGTGCTCTGTTGACCTGCCGGCTGACACGCGCACTTACGCAAGCCGGCACGGCGGACGGCGAACTCGACGTGCTGTTGGAGCTGGCCGACAGCCAGATCACCTACCGGCAACGCTACGTGATGATTGCCGCGCCGGCGCCGGTCATCGACCTTGTCATGCTCGATCCGAACAATCCGCGCTCGGTGGTGTATCAGCTCGATCGCATCGAGACCCATCTCCAAGCCTTGCCGAAGCGCAGCTCCAGCGGCCGGTTGTCGCCGGTTCAGCAAGTCGCCGCCGGCATCGCTACGCGCCTACGCACCACCACCGAAGCGGCCGCAGTGAACGCACCATTGCTCGTCGAGATCGAGCAGGCGCTGATGAAATTATCGGACGCCGTCAGCGCGGCCTATCTCAGCAACAACGAACGGTCCGACCCGGTGTGGGAGGCGCTGGCGTGATTTACGACGTGCGGCAGACGACAACATGCAGCTACGCGGCGCCGGTTGCGCGTGCGCGCCACGTGCTGCGGCTGACGCCGGTGTCGCGCGACGGCGAGCGGGTGCACGTGGCGGCGCTGCAGATCGCGCCCGAGCCGGCGCATCGCCGCGAGGGCCAGGATTTTTTCGGCAACCGACTGACCTGGATCGAGATCAGCGAGCCGCACCAGACGCTCACGATCAAATTGTCGGCGCGGGTTGCCGTCGATGCCGTGGTGGCGCCGGCGCCAGACACGACGCCGGCGTGGGAAGCGGTCCGCGAGGAAGCGTTTGCGACCGGCGATATCGGCCCACTGTCGCCCGCGCATTTTTTGTTCCCGAGCCGCATCGTGGCGCTCGATCCGGAGATTCGCGACTACGTCCGCCAGAGTTTCTCACCCCAACGCGCTGTCCTTGACGCCGCGACCGAACTGATCGGCCGCCTGAAATCCGATATCGTCTACGAGATCGGCGCCACCACCGTCACCACGACGCCGCCGATGTCGTTCGCGCTCCGCCGTGGCGTCTGCCAGGATTTCGCGCATATCATGATTTCGGGGTTGCGCGGCATCGGGCTGCCGGCCGCCTATGTCAGCGGCTATTTGCGCAGCGCGCCGCGCACCAACTCGACGCGGCTGCAAGGTGCGGACGCCATGCATGCCTGGGTGCTGCTGTGGTGCGGTTCCGCGGCCGGCTGGATCGGGCTCGATCCCACCAATGGAATTCCGGCATCTGATGAACACGTCACGCTGGCGATCGGCCGCGACTATACCGACGTCGCGCCGATGGATGGCGTGATCCTGGGCTCGGGCGGCCAGCGCATCGACGTGTCCGTCAATGTGACGCCGGCCGGAATCTGACAACAACCGCATTGACCTTCGCTCTCCGGCGCGGGAATACAGTCCGCCGCGGAAACCGAAGCATGGCCGACGACGAGAAGAAGAAAACCGCTCACACGCTCGCCGACCATCTTTACGGTCGCGACGTCGCGCATCTGCACGCTGACGATACCGATCACGACCACGACCACGATTTCGACGCCGATGACGGGCCGCTGGAGGACAATCCGCTGTGGCGGCAGGACAACGTCACGCTGACGACGGTCGGCATCGACATCGGCTCCTCCGGCACGCAAGTGATTTTTTCGCGCGTCCACCTGCGCCGGCTGGCAGAGGATTTGACCAGCCGCTATTACGTCGTTTCGCGCGAGACCTTGTTCCAGTCGCCGGTCGCGCTGACGCCCTATCAGAGCGAGGAGCGCATCGACGACGCCAAGCTCGGCGCCATTATCGATGACGCCTACGCCGCGGCTGGCGTGTCGCCCGACAACATCGATACCGGCGTGGTTATTCTCACCGGCGAGGCGCTGCGGCGTGAGAACGCCCAGGGCATCGCTAAAATCCTTTCCGAACAGGGCGGCGAATTTGTCACCGCGACAGCCGGCCATCACATGGAGGCGATGCTGGCGGCCTACGGCTCCGGCGCCGCTCGGGTGTCGAGCGATGAGGCCAAGCGCATCCTCAATATCGACATCGGCGGCGGCACCACAAAGCTCGGCCTGGTCGAGAACGGCAAGGTGATCGCGACCGCCGCGGTTCATATCGGCGGCCGCCTGCAAGTGGTCGAAGACGGCAAAATCGTGCGGCTCGACCCGGCCGGCAAGCATCACGCCAAGCGCGCGGGTTTTTCCTGGAACCGCGGCGACCCTGTCGCTGCGGCCGATCTGCAGAAGGTTGCCGACGGCATGGCCGATGCACTGGTCGCCGCCGTCACAGCGCGCCCGCTGCCGCACGACATCGTGCATCTTTATCTCACCGATCCGATCACGGAGCTCGGCCGCATCGACGGCATCATGTTCTCCGGCGGAGTTGGCGAATATATTTATGAACGCGAAGCACGCGACTTCGGCGACCTCGGCGCGAGACTTGGCCGCGCCATTCGCGCGCGCATCGAACAAGGCGCGTTCCCCTGGCCTGTGCTGCCGGCCGGCGAGTGCATCCGCGCCACCGCGCTCGGCGCCTCCGAATACAGCGTGCAGCTGTCCGGCAATACCAGCTACATTTCCGCGCCGGGCACGTTATTACCGCGCCGCAATCTCCAGGTCGTGCAGCCGCCCTTCGTACGGGGCGAGACCGTCGATGCGGAACAGCTCGCGCAGGCGATCCGCGGCCACATCACCGCGTTCGATCTCGACGGCACCGACCGCGACATTGCGCTCGCTTTGCGGTGGACCGGCCTGCCGATCTATCAGCGGCTCGCTGCTTTCGCCGAAGGCATCAAACGCGGGCTTGCCGATCGCATCGCCAGGAAACTGCCGCTCTACATCATGCTCGACGGCGACGTGGCGCAGACGCTCGGCCATATTCTGCGCGACGAGCTGCATGTCGAGAGCGAGCTCCTGGTGATCGACGGCGTCGTGTTATGGGATTTCGATTACATCGATCTCGGCCGCATCCGCATGCCGTCATACACGGTGCCGGTGACCATCAAATCGCTGGTGTTCAACGAGGACCCGCGCGGACCGCGGCCGCGCCAGCGCCTGCATCATCACGAGCACGAACACGAGCACGGTCATCATCACCACGGCCACAGTCACGATCATCAACATGACCACGAGCATGACCATCACGAGCGCGAACATTAGTAATCCGTCACCCTGACGGTGGCCGCGAAACGGCCCTCGAAGGGCGATGGCTGGGGCGTCCTCGGCCGTATCCTTCGAGGCTCGCTGCGCTCGCACCTCAGGATGACGGATCGCGACTTAGCGTTCTCGAAAGTTTCTCGCTAAGATCACCGCCGAGGGCCGAAATTAAGGTGAGCCACATGGCCAAAAATGCCGTCGTTTCCGAGGAACTCGCGGGCAAATTCAAGGCCGAGAAGGAAACGCCCTATACGCGCTGGGTGAAGGCCGAAGGCCTCGACATTATCCCGTCCTTCTATGTCAAGAACCTGAATACGGTGGCGCTCAAACCTTGGACGCGCCGCGGCGGCAATGCCGTGTTCCTCAATCATGACGCTTCGCGCACCTCGAACGACTGCTATGTCATGGAGATCCCGCCCGGCAAGAGCTTGGCCCCGCACCGCCAGCTCTATGAAGAAATGATCGTGATATTGAGCGGTCGCGGCTCGACCACGGTGTGGAACGACGCCGGCGCCCGCATCACTTTCGAGTGGAAGCAAGGCGCGCTGTTCGCCATCCCGCTCAATTGCCATCACCAACACTTCAACGGTTCGGGCCGGGAGCCGGCGCGCTACGTGGCCGTCACCAATGCGCCGCCCATCATCAATCTCTATGAAGACCTCGATTTCATTTTCAACACCAAATACGATTTCAAGGACCGCTTCACCGGCGAGCCCGACTATTTCTCCTCCAAGGGCGAGCAGAAGGGCTTCCTGCTCACCACCAATTTCGTGCCCGACGCCGTCAATATTCCCTTGATCACGGCGACGGAGCGCGGCGCCGGCGGCGGCCATATCCGCTTCAACATGGCCAAGGGCTCGATGAACAGCCACATTTCGCAGTTTCCGATCGGCACCTACAAAAAGGGTCACGCCCATGGGCCGGGCGCGCATGTCATCGTGCTGTCGGGCGAAGGCTTTTCGCTGATGTGGCCCGAAGGCGAGGAACCGCAGCGTTACGACTGGGAGATCGGCACGCTGATCGTGCCGCCGAACATGTGGTTCCACCAGCACTTCAATACCGGGACTGTGCCGTCGCGCTACCTCGCTTTCAAGCACGAGGGTGTCGCCGTCCGCAACGCGCAGGGCGTACCGAAGGCGTGGATCTCGAGGCGCGTCGGCGGCGACCAGATCGACTATATCGACGAGAAACCGGAAATCCGCCGCATCTTCGCGACCGAACTCGCCAAGCACGGCATCGCTTCGCGCATGGATGGCGCTTACGCCAAGGAACAGGCGGAGCTCGGCGTCAAGACAGCGTAGCGTTTGCCGTCATTCCGGGACGCGGGCTTTTGCCCGCGAGCCCGGAATCCATATTCACGACCGATGGTTATGGAATTCCGGATCGCCGCTTCGCGGCGATCGGGAATGACAGGTCATTCGATCACCTCGTCGGCGCGGGCGGACAGGCCGAGCGGCACTTCGATACCGAGTACCTTGGCGGTCTTCAGGTTGATCACCAACTCGAAACTTGGTCGGCAGCATGGCCGGCAGGTCCGCCGGCTTCTCGCACTTCAGAATGCGGGCGGTGTAAACGCCCGTCGGACTCCGCCGAACCGGGACCGAGGAAGCCGATCACCGGCATTGCCGGTTGCTGCGCGCGCGCCGCGAGCGGCCATGCCGCCGCGCCGCCGAGCGCGGTCAGAAATGCGCGCCGTCTGATACTGGAGATCACGACGCCCCCGCAGTGACCGCTTTCCTTGCAGCAACCAAATTAGCATGCTTCGATACCGGCGTCTGTGACGACAAGCACAGTGAGTTCTCAGGGAAATCAGTCGTTTGCCGCCGACGCGATCGACCAAGCAAGCCCGGGACAATGAAGCCAGCGCCGTTCGATTATCACGCGCCGCGGCAGCTCAAGGAGGCCGCCGAACTGCTGGCGAGCCTGCCGAACGCCAAGATTCTCGCCGGCGGGCAATCGCTTGTGCCGATGATGAACTTCCGCTACGTGATCGCCGATCATCTGGTCGATCTCGGCGGCGTCGAGGAGCTGCGCGGCATTGCCGTGAGCGACGGGCGACTGCGCATCGGCGCCATGACGCGCCAGCGCGATCTCGAGTTTTCGCCGGAGGTCGCGCTGCATTGTCCGCTGCTGGCCGAAGCGCTGCGCCATGTCGGCCATCGCCAAACGCGAAACCGCGGCACTATTGGCGGCTCGCTCGCCCATGGCGATCCCGCCGCCGAACTCCCGGCAGTGTGCGCCGCCTATGACGCCGTCATCCATCTCGTCAGCATCCGCGGCATCCGCGCGATGCCGTTTGGCGAGTTCAGTCTGGGCTTCATGGCGACCGCGCTCGCGCCCGACGAAATGATCGCGGCGATCGAGCTGCCGATCTGGCGGGCGGGTCATGGCCATGGCTTCCACGAATTCGCCCGCCGCCAGGGCGATTTTGCACTGGCCGGCGCTGCGGCGCTACTCGACATCGGCCCCGGCAATGTCGTGCGCCGTGCCGCGCTCGCCTTGTTTGGCGTCGCCGAACAACCGGCGCGCGTCAGCGCCGCCGAAGCGGCGCTCGCCGGCAAGGCGATCGACGCCTCTGCGATCCAGACCGCGGCCGCCGCGGCATGGTTGATCGAGCCGATTTCCGATATCCATGCCGGCGGCGATTACCGGCGGCATCTGGCGCAGGTGTTGAGCGCACGCGCGCTCGGCGACGCGGCGCGCCGCGCCGCCGTCGACGTGTAGCAAAGCGGTGGAGAGTTCGCGTATGGGCAAGCAGGCGGCGCGCATCACGGTCAACGGCAAGCCGCACGCCCGAGTCGTCGAAGCGCGACTGACGCTCGCCGACTTCTTGCGCCACGAGCTCGGTCTTACCGGCACGCATCTCGGCTGCGAGCACGGCGTCTGCGGCGCCTGCACGGTGCTGGTCGACGGCCGCTCGGCGCGCTCCTGTCTGATGTTTGCGGTGCAAGCCAACGGCTGCGAGGTGATCACCGTCGAGGGTCTCACGCCGGACGGCGGACTGTCGGTGCTGCAACAGGCGTTCATGGATAACCACGGCCTGCAATGCGGCTTCTGCACGCCGGGAATGCTGATCACGCTCACCGAATTGTTGCGCGACAACGCCGATCCGAGCGAGCAAGAGGTGCGCGAGGCGCTGACCGGCAATCTTTGCCGCTGCACCGGTTATGCCGGCATTGTGAGGGCGGCGCTCGACGCCGCGCAACGCCTGCGTGGCGGTGCCGGGACTTAAGCGATGAGCGCAAAACATTTCGGCGCCCGCGTCAAGCGGCTCGAAGACCCGGCGTTGCTCGCCGGTCGCGGCCGCTTCGTCGACGATCTGATACTGCCGGGCGTGCTGCACGCCTGTTTCGTCCGCTCGCCGCATGCGCACGCCATGATTCGCGCTATCGACATCCGCGCCGCCATGGCGATGCCGGGCGTCCATGCGGTGCTCGCCGCCGACGACCTGCCCCAGCCGATGCGCCGCATGCCGATCCCGATGCTCACGCCCAATCCGGCCATCGCGACGCCGCGGACGCAAACGGCGCTGGCGCCCGACGAAGTCCATTACGTCGGCCAGCCCATCGCGGTGGTCATCGCCGATTCACGCTATATCGCCGAAGACGCCGCGGCGGCGGTCATCGTGGATTACGACGTGCTTGCCGCCGTCGGCGATTGCCGCGACGCGGTCAAGGACGGCGCGCCGCGCGCGCACAGCGATCTTGCCTCGAACGTCATCGCGCGGTTTCCGCTCGCCTATGGCGAAGTCGATGCAGCATTCGCCGCGGCCGAGCATGTTTTCGAGGAAACGATCTGGCAACATCGCGGCGGCGGCATGGCGCTGGAGACGCGCGCGGTGCTGGCGAGCTACGATCAAGTGTCGGACCTGCTGACCGTATGGTCCGGCACGCAGACGCCGCATCTCGGCCGCGGCATGCTCGCCGATCTGCTCAATCGCGATATCGAAACCATCCGCATGATCGCGCCGGACGTCGGCGGCGGCTTCGGTCCCAAGGCGATCTTCTATCCCGAAGAAGCGGTAATCCCGGCGGCGGCGCTCAAGCTCGGCCGGCCGGTGAAATGGATCGAAGATCGCCGCGAGCATTTCCTGTGCGCGACTCAGGAGCGCGATCAGTACTGGGATATGGCGATCGCGGTGGATGCCGACGGTAGAATTCTCGGGCTTCGCGGGCGGATGCTGCACGACAGCGGCGCATTCCTGCCGTGGGGCGTCATTATGCCCTATATCGCCGCAGTGACGGTGCCCGGGCCGTATGTGGTGCCTGCCTTTCGGCTGGAGACCACCGTCGCTTTGACAAACAAAGTACCGACGACGCCGGTGCGCGGCGCCGGCCGGCCGCAAGCAGTATTTGCCATGGAGCGCCTGCTCGACCGCGTGGCGCGCGAGTTGTCGTTCGATCGCGCCGAAGTGCGACGCCGCAATTTTATCCAGCCACAGCAAATGCCCTATGCCGTCGGCCTGTTGTTCCGCGACGGCAAGCCGCTCATTTACGACAGCGGCGACTATCCAAAGGGACAGGACGCGGCGCTGACACTTGCCAATTATGAAGAATTCCGCGTGCGCCAGCGCGCGGCCCGCGATCAAGGCCGGCTGATCGGCATCGGGCTCGGCAATTATGTCGAGGGCACCGGGCTCGGTCCGTTCGAGGGCGTGACGGTGCGTGTGCTGCCGAGCGGCAAAGTCGCAGTCGCGACCGGCGCCACCAACCAGGGACAGGGCACGCGCACGACGCTCTCCCAGATCGTCGCCGAGCAAGTCGGCTGCTGCATCGAGGATATCGTGATGACCATCGGCGACACCGGCGCAATCGCGCAAGGCGTCGGCGCCTTCGCCAGCCGTCAGGCGGTGAATGCCGGCTGCTCGGCGCAGATCGCCGGTCAAGCGGTGCGCGCACAAATTATCGCGCTGGCCGCGCGCGCACTCGGCGTCGACGAAGGCGATATCGACCTTGAGGACGGCCACGCCGTCGCCGCCACCAGGAACAAGCCGACCATCCCGTTCGGCGAACTGGCGCGATTGGCGCAAGGCTTTCCCGGCGTATCGCTGCCCGTCGGCCAGGCGGCGGGCCTGGAGCACACCGCCTATTACGCGCCGTCGCAGGCCGCCTATTGTTCCGGCACGCATGTCGCCGAAGTCGAGGTCGATCACATGACCGGCGGCGTCAGGATTCTCAATTACACCGTCGCGCACGACAGCGGGCGCGTCATCAATCCGCTCATCGTCGACGGCCAGGTGCAGGGCGGCGTCGCCCACGGCATCGGCAATGCGCTGTTGGAATGGATGCAGTATGGCGACAATGCGCAGCCGCTGACCACGACGTTTGCCGATTACATGTTACCCACGGCAACCGACGTGCCGACCTGCGCCATCGCGCATGTCGAGACCGTCAATCCGCTCAATCCGCTCGGTGTCAAAGGCGCCGGCGAGGGCGGTACAATTCCAGCGCCGGCGGCTATCATTGCGGCGATCGAAGACGCGCTGTCGCCGTTTGACGTGCATTTCGCCGAAACACCGCTGACGCCCGAGCGCATCGTTGCCGCGCTGCGCGCTGCCGGCGCTTACGAGAGGTTGCAATCCACATGACTGATGCCGAGACGGCTACCGCGACAACGCCGTTCTGGCGGTTCTCGCTGAACTTCTATCGCCAACCCGGCGTTTCGGACGCCTGCATAGCCTTGCAGGACGGCTGCGGCGTCGATGTCAATCTGCTGCTGTTTCTGTTCTGGCTCGCCTCCGATGGACAGATGGTGGCGCCCTCGGAGGTGAAAAAACTCGACGACAAGGTGCGCGATTGGCGCAATCTCACGATCATTCCGATCCGCGACGCGCGCCGCAAGCTCAAAGGCGCGGCGACGCTCGTCGAAGCGGGCAAGCAGGAAGCCTTTCGCAATAAGGTGAAGGCGGTCGAGCTCGAGGCCGAGCGGTTGCAGCAGGAGGCGCTTTATGCGTTCACGCAATCGCGACGGCTTGGCAAGCTCGCCGGGCCGTCCGCCGCCGTGCGCGCTCACGTGGCCTCGTATGAACACCTGCTGGGCGCAAACTTTCCGAAAACCGCCGTCGATGTCCTGCTCGGCGCGTTCGACGCCATCGCGGCGTAACGCTACCCCCTACTGGAACGCCGCGCCGCGGCGTGCCACAAACCGTCGCAAACACAGCGAGGGCAGGAATGGCCAAAACTGCGGCGCGACTGATTGTCGGCATAGCCGGCGCCTCGGGCACCATCTACGGCGTGCGCATTCTTGAAATGCTGCGCAAGACCGACATCGAGACCCACCTGGTCATGAGCAAATCGGCGGAAATGACGTTGGTCTACGAGACCGAGCTGAAGCCGAAGGACGTGCGCGCGCTTGCAACCGTGCATTATGCCGTGAGCGACATCGGCGCGGCGATCTCCTCGGGCTCGTTCCCGACCATGGGCATGATCATCGCGCCGTGCTCGATCCGCACCATGAGCGAGATCGCGAGCGGCGTGACGGCGTCGCTGTTGTCCCGCGCCGCCGACGTCGTGCTCAAGGAAAAGCGCCGGCTGGTGCTTGCCCTTCGCGAGACGCCGTTGCATAGCGGGCACCTACGCTCAATGACGATGCTTGCCGACATCGGCGCGGTCATCGCCCCGATCGTGCCGGCGTTCTATAATCGTCCGAAATCGGTCGACGATATCGTCAACCACACCTGCGGCCGGCTGCTCGATCTGTTCGGCATCGATACCGGCACCGTCAAACGCTGGAAGGGCGGCCCGGCGGAGACATAATTTGGCGTCATTCACGAGCGAGGAAACACTATGGACCAGAAACGTTACGATATCGGACTGAAGATGCGCAAACAGGTGCTTGGCGCCGAATATGTCGACCGCGCGCTGTCGAACGTCGACGATTTCAATCGCGATTTTCAGCGCCTGCTCACTGAATATTGCTGGGGCGAGACCTGGGGCGACGATACGCTGAAACCGCGCGAGCGTTCGATCTTGAATCTCGGCATGATCGGCGTACTCGGCAAGATGGAGGAATTCGCCACACACGTGCGCGGCGCGCTCAATAACGGGCTCACCCCGAACGAAATCCGCGCCGCGCTGACGCAGATCACCATCTATTGCGGCGCGCCGAAAGGCGTAGATTGCTTCCGTATCGCCAAGCCCATCATCGCCGAGTATCAGAAGAACAAGAAGTAACATGCTCGACCAGCCCGATCCGCGCCGCAGTGCCAGTCAGTCCAGCGGGCCGCCGCTCGACTTTCAGGATCATCTGGCGCGGCTCGAGGTCGCGGGTCTTTTGCTGCGCATCGACCGGCCGATCAACAAGGACACCGAATTGCATCCGCTGGTGCGTTGGCAATTCCAGGGCGGGCTGCGCGAAGAAGAGCGGCGGGCGTTTCTGTTCAGCAATGTGATCGACGGACAAGGCCGCCGCTACGATGTGCCAGTGGCGATTGGCGCGCTGGCGGCTTCGGCGCGCATTTATGCCGTCGGCATGGGACGGCCGGTCGAGGAGATCGGCGAGGCCTGGATGGCGGCAATCGCCAATCCAATCGCGCCCGTCGAGGCAACGGCGCCGCGGTGCCAAGAGGTCGTCATCAAGGGCGACGCGCTGCGCAAGACCGAAGGCGGCCTGAAACTTCTGCCGGTGCCGATCTCGACGCCCGGCTATGACGCGGCGCCCTATCTCACCGCCACCTTGTGCATCACCCAGGATCCGGAAACCGGCATTCGCAACATGGGCACCTATCGTGCGGCACTCAAAGCCACCGACCGGCTCGGCGTGCGTATGGCGGCGCGGTCTGGCGGCGCCGGCGGTTATCTGCATTGGCAGAAGTATCGCAAGCTGAAAAAGCCGATGCCGATCGCGATCGTCGTCGGCGCGGCGCCGGTCGTCATGTTCACCGGGCCGCAAAAGCTGCCGATCGATTGCGACGAAATGGCGGTCGCCGGTGGGCTTACCGGCGCGCCGATCCGTATCGCCAAGGCGGCAACCGTCGATCTCGACGTGCCGGCCGATGCCGAGTTCGTCGTCGAGGGGCTGATCGATCCCGAATTGCTCGAGCCGGAAGGGCCGTTCGGCGAAAGCCACGGCCATGTCGCGCTCGAAGGCTACAATATGTCGATGCAGGTCACCGCGATCACGCATAAGCGCAAACCGGTCTGGGCATCGATCTTGAGCGAGGTCACGCCGAGTGAATCGAGCGTGATGAAGCGCGTCGCCTATGAGCCGCGCTATCTGGCGCATTTGCGCGATACGCTCGGCATCAAGGGCGTGCGCCGTTTCGTTATGCACGAGCCGCTGACCAATCTGCGCAAGGTCGTCTTCGTGCAGTTCGCCGCCGGAACGCCACGCACGGAAATCTGGCGCGCGCTGCAAGGCGCCGCGACCTTACAGGCCGATATCGGCAAATACGTCATAGCCGTGAGCGAGGACATCGATCCGGACAATCCCGACGCGGTGTTCTGGTCGCTCGCCTATCGCGCCAATCCGATCGAGGACGTGCACGTCATCCCCTATCGCGCGGCAGGGCATGGCCCAAAATCCGGCGGAGCGCACGATGATGCGACCATGCTGATCGACGCCACGCAAAAAGAGCCCGACCCGCCGATCTCCTTGCCCAAGCGCGAATACATGGAGCGCGCCCGCGTCATCTGGCAGGAACTTGGCCTGCCGCCGCTGGCACCGCCGCGGCAACCGTGGCACGGCTATTCGCTCGGCGACTGGGATAGTATCTGGGACACTTACGCGGAGCGCGCGGTCGAAGGAAAATGGGAAGCGACCGGCAAGGAGACTTTCGCCAAGCGCCGCGGCGGGCTGACGCCGGAGACGCCGGTGAAGAGCGTGAAGGAGTGAAGATCACCGGGGCCGCACCACCGTATCGAGCAAGGCCGGCTTGCCGGCTTTGACCTGCGCGATGGCGCGGCGCAGCGCCGGCGCGATATCGGCCGGCTTTTCGATTGGACCTTCGGCGTACCAGCCCATGCTTTTTGCCATCGTGGCGAAGTCAGGCTCCGGGCCGGTGATGTCCTGAGCGATGTAAGCGCGCTCGACCGGAGTGCCGCGATGATGCGCGACGCGGATCTGATGCTCCCAGTCATTGTAATAGGCGCGGTTATTGTACATGACGATCAGCATCGGGATATCGTTCTTGGCCGCGCTCCATAGCGCGCCGGCATCGAACATGAGATCGCCGTCGGGTTGGATATCGATGACAAGTCGGCCCTTGCCGCGGTGCGCCAGCGCCACGCCGAGCGAGACGCCGATCTGCGTGCCGGTACCGAGCGCCTGGCCGGGATGCCGATAGGGCTTGTCGAAGTCCCACAGCTTATAGACCCATTCCTGCAAATTGCAGGCGGTGAGCACCCAGTCCTCGGTCTTGATCACTTCCCATATTTCGCTGGCCAAGCGCGGCAGCGCGATGGGCACGCCGTCCCAGTCTTTTTTCGCCGCCTCGCCCCAGGCCTGAAACATCGCGTCGTGCCTTTGCGCAACGGCTTTCGCGCGTTCCGCGATGCGCTTGGCGAGGCACGCGTCTTTGGCAATGCGCGCGCGGCAGATGCGCGTCAGTTCGGGGATGGCGGTCAGCGTGTCGCCGAGCACGCGCAGGCTGCAGGTCGGCATGCGCGCGTAGTCCATCGACCATTTACTTAAGTTTATCTCGCCGAAGCCGACGTCGATGATTTGGCAGTCCGGCCCGTAATGCGGCACCACCTGACGCTTGGTGCGGTCGTTGAAATGCGTCGATTTCTCCCAGTCGCGCACGTCGAGCATCAGAATGAGATCGGCGTCGCGAAATATCTCCTTTTCGCAGCTCAGATTGAGCGGATGGCGGTTGGGAAAGTTAAGTCGCGCATGGACGTCGAACATCGCGGCGCCGACGCACTCGGCGAGCGCGACCAGATTGTCAAAGCCGCCCGGCGAGCGCGCGACATATTCGGCCATCAGCACCGGATGTTTTGCGGCCAAGAGCCGGTCCGCCACGTCGCCAAGCGCAACGCCATCGGCGGCCATCGGCACCGGCACTTTATTGATGGCCGGCTTGGGCAGCGCGACGTCCTTCTCAAGAGGCTGCTCCTGCAGCCAGGCGTCGTAGCACATGTAGATCGGGCCCTGCGGCTCGGTCATCATCGCCGCATAAGCGCGCGCGAAGGAATCCGGCACACCTTCGATGCTGGCCGGCTGGTAATCCCACTTCACGTAATGGCGAAGCTGCTCACCGTTGACGTTGGCGGTGTGAATCCAATCGATAAACGGCCGCCGCCGGCTTTCGTCCATCGGACCGGTCGCGCCGATGACGAAGACCGGGCAGCGATCGATATAGGCGTAGTAGATGCCCATGGTGGCATGCAGCATGCCGACGACATCATGCACGACTGCCGCCATCGGCTGGCCGGTTGCCTTGGCGTAACCATGGGCGATCTGCACCGCGATCTTTTCGTGCTGGCACAGCAGAAGTGGCGGTTGATTGCCGCCATAATTCACTAGCGAGTCATGCAGCCCGCGATAGCTCGCGCCGGGATTGAGCGCGATGTAGGGAAAACCATAATGCTTGATGAGATCGACGATGACGTCCGACTGCCATGCCTTCTTGGCGTAGCTTGCCGGCGCCTCTGATTTGGCGAGGTCGTTCATTTTTTCTTCCCTGCTGGAGATTTTGCTCGCTGACCGTGCCCACCCCGCGGCCGCGGCGGTTTACGCGTTATCGGCCGCGGCGTGGATGGCGGCGCGAACGCGCTGGTAACTTCCGCAGCGGCAAATATTGGTAATCGCCGCATCGATGTCGGCGTCGGTCGGCTTCGGCTTCGCCTTGAGCAGCGCCGCGGCCGCCATCATCATCCCGCTTTGGCAATAGCCGCATTGCGGCACGTCGTGATCGATCCAGGCTTGCTGCACCGGATGCAGCTTGCCGTTCGCCGCCAGCGCCTCGATCGTGGTGACTTTGGCGGAGCCGAGCGTGCCGACGGGCACTTGGCATGAGCGCATAGCGGCGCCGTCGATATGAACGGTGCAGCAGCCGCACTGGGCGATGCCGCAGCCATATTTGGTCCCGGTGAGCCCAATCGTGTCGCGCAACACCCACAGCAGCGGCGTGTCTGACTCGACGTCGATGTTGTAGGTCTTTCCGTTGACCGACAGAGCAATCATGCCCGCCCTTCCCTCGATGGATGCCGCCGGAACAAGGTTACCGCGTCCGATTTCGATGGGAAATGCCCATTCCTTGTGCGGTAGCCGGTCTTCGACCGTTTTCGGCTGAGGATCGAGGTTCGGCGGTCGATGCCGGCCCAGCCGGGCAGATTGCCACGCTCCCCGCCAATCTCTTTTCACGCGCGCCAAAGCAGGGCATTCTCAGGCCGGCACTGTCGCGCCATGCCTAGTCCGGCGGGTCGCCAGAGTTAACTGAATTCAGAAACACGCTTTGTGGAGGAACCCATGAGCCACCGTATCACCCGCCGCGGCGTCAATGCCGGTATCGGCGCAACACTTATTTCACCGGCCGTCGCCGGCAGCCGCGCCTTTGCGCAAGGCGGCGAGCCGATCAAAATCGGCTTTGGCATGGCGCTGACCGGTCCGCTGGCCGTGAACGGCCAGCAGGCCCTGCTCGGTTCGCAGATCTGGGCGGAAGAAATCAACGCCAAGGGCGGCCTGCTTGGACGCCAAGTCCAGCTCATCCATTACGACGATCAATCCAATCCTTCGACGATCCCCGGCATCTACACCAAGCTGCTCGATGTCGACAAAGTCGATGTCATTCTCAGCGGCTATGCGACGAATATGATCGCGCCGGCGATTCCCATCGTGATGCAGAAGAACAAGGTTTTCATCAGCCTATTCGGGCTCGATGCCAATTCGGATTTCCACTATCCGAGATATTTCTCTTTCATACCGACGGCGGGCCCAAATCCGAAGCAGACCATCAGCGAAGGATTTTTCCAGGTGGCGGCGGCGCAAAATCCGAAGCCGCAAACTGTGGCGATTGCGGCCGAAGACGCCGAGTTTTCGCGTAATGCCGCGGAGGGCGCGCGAGCCAATGCCAAGCAGTACGGCTTCAACGTCATCTATGACAAGACCTATCCGCCGAACACGACCGACTTCTCGCCGATCATCCGCGCGATCCAGGCGACCAACGCCGATCTCGTGGTGGTGTGCTCCTATCCGCTGAGTTCGGTCGGCATGCTATTGTCCGCCAACGAACTCGGCCTGAAGCCGAAGATGTTCGGCGGCGCCATGGTCGGCCTGCAAGCGACCGCGTTGAAGAACAAGCTCAAATCCCACCTCAACGGCGTCGTCAACTACGACAACTGGGTGCCGTCGGCGAAAATGATGGCGCCGGCCGCGGACTTCTTCAAAAAGTATCAGGCGCGGGCGCCGGGCCTCGGCATCGATCCGCTCGGTTATTATCTCGGCGGCTGGGGCTATGCCCGCATGCAGCTTGTGGCCGATGCCGTCAACGGCACGAAGAGCCTCGACGACGCCAAGCTCGCCGCCTACATGAGCAGCCACACCTTCAACACCATCATGATCGACGGCATCAAGTTCGGCAAAAACGGCGAATGGGTCGAAGCCCGGCAGCTGCAGGTGCAGTATCACGATCTCACCGACGCCGCGAACCTCGATACCTGGCGGGGCATGAGCTATCAGACCGTGCTCACGCCGCCTTCGGAAGTGACCGGCAAGGTCATCTATCCCTTCGCCGATGCCTTGAAGGCGTAGCTCAGGGTTTTCATCCTCCTTTGCCGGTAGATGAGTGGTGCGCGGGGTGGGACGCAGAGAAAGTCGATGCTGTTGCCCACCTCGCTTGTCGGCTCGTATCCGCAACCGGACTGGCTGATCGACCGGGCCAAGCTGTCGAAGCAGGTGCCGCGGGTGCGCGCCGACTTGTGGCTGGTCGCGCCCGACAAGCTCGAAGCGGCGCAGGACGACGCGACGGTTCTCGCCATTCGCGACCAGGAGAGCGCCGGCCTCGATATCATCACCGACGGCGAACAGCGTCGTGAAAGCTATTCCAACTGCTTTGCCACCGCGCTCGACGGCATCGACATCGAACGGCCGGGGACGGTCATCAACCGCAATGGCCGGCCGATTCCAGTGCCGCGCATCGTCGGCCCGATCCGGCGCACGCGCCCGATCGAGCTTCGCGATTTGACTATGCTGCGCGCCAATACCGGCCGCGCCGTCAAAGCGACGCTGCCCGGGCCGTTCACCATGGGAAAACAGGCGCAGGACGACTACTACAAGGACGAAGAAGCGGTGGCGCTCGCCTATGCCGAAGCCGTGAACGCCGAGATCAAGGATTTGTTCGCCGCCGGCGCCGACGTCGTGCAGATCGACGAGCCATGGATGCAGCAGCATCCGGACGCGGCGCGGCGCTACGGCCTCAAGGCGCTCGACCGCGCGCTCGACGGAGTCGCCGGCACGGTCGCGGTACATCTGTGCTTCGGCTATGCCGCGGTGGTGTACAACAAGCCGTCGGGCTACTCGTTCCTGCCCGAGCTCGAAGGCTGCAGGGCACAGCAGATTTCCATCGAAGCCGCGCAGCCCAGACTCGACCTTAAAGTGTTACGGGAATTGCCGTCGAAATCCATCATCCTCGGGGTTATCGATTTATCCGACATGATCGTCGAGACTCCGCAAATCGTCGCCGCGCGCATCCGCGCCGCGCTCGCACAGGTGCCGGTCGAGCGGCTCATCGTGGCGCCGGATTGCGGCATGAAATACCTGCCGCGCGCGGTCGCGTTCGGGAAGATGAAGGCGATGGCCGACGGGGCAACGATCGTGCGCCGCGAGATTACCGGCTCGTGAAGCTTCCTGCCCGCTCCAACGCCGTGCGATCCCACTTCGCCAGGTCGGCCGCGGCGGCGTAGGTCTCCTGTAAAAATCCGAGCAGCAACGCGTCGGGATCGCGCGCCCGGCGCACCGCGTCATAGGGCAAAATGAATTGCCCGAGCTCTTTGTTATAGGAAGCCTCGGCGGTGGCGAGCCGCATGTCGCCGTAACCGGCCCGCTCCGGATAGGCATAGACATAGAATGCCGCGGCGCCGAAACCGCCATTGCCGGGCCAAAACCCGCAGCTCGAGCATTCGTGCGAATAGGCCTCCGCCATCACCCGGCTGGCGACGTTCGGCGTGACGCTCTTCGGCGGCGGCGCAGTGCGGCCGGAAAAGCGCGTCACCGCAAGATCGAAACTGCCCCAGAAGAAATGCACCGGACTGACTTTGCCGATGAAGCGGGCGCGAAATTCATTCAACACCCGGCTGGCCTGCAACAGAGCCCGCTGGAATTTTTGCACATAAGCGGCATCGTATTGCGCGTGCCCCCGATCTTCATCGAACGGCACGGCGTTCTCGATCTCGCAAGGCATGGTCCGGATATGGACGTCGATACCGAGCCGGCCCAGCGCCTGCATGAATTCGGCATAGAAGTCGGCGACCGGCATCGGCTGGAGCGCCAGCGTCTCAAGGCGGCCGTCGCTGGTTTCGATCTCGAGCCGATGCTGAGTGAAGTCGAAAACCACGTCGAACGTACGTCCACGATAGGGCATTGCCGGCGCCGCGAGCCCGCGCGCGGTCACCAGGAACGTTGCGTTCCACCAATGATTGATCAGCGGCGTAAGCGCGATGCGCACCTTGCCGACGATTTGCGTCCACAGCTGCAGCGTGTCGCAGGTATCGCTCCACGCCGCGAACGGAAGGTCGGGCCACAGCGGACTGTCGCCCTTCACAGCATATCCTTGATGGCGCGGATCAGATTGCGGTCGACGCTGATCAAATCGGCGTCGCGCGGCAAGTTAAGCGCTTCGCGCTCTTGCGGCGAAATTCCGCGCCCCTGCAGGATGACGCGCCCGTCCGAGGTCAGGAAGATCGACGAGGCTTCGCTGGCCTCGCTTCCGCTCCAGATCAGTTCGACGCGAAAATTGACGGCCATCGTGATCGCGACGCGTTACTCGGCCGCCGTCGCGTGCGCCGCGGCGGCCTGCTCTTCACGATAGAGCCGATCGACGATGCGGCGGGCCTGCATGCCGCCGGCGTCGGCGTTGATATCGACCTGTGGCGCGTCGGGACGCAGGCTAATCGCGCGCTGCTGCGCGGTGAACACCGCAACGTCTTCCAGGAAAGCCGTCTTGATCTGCTCGAAGATCCGTTCCGTCATTTCCGCATTGTGCGGCTCGAAGTTGTGCGCCTGGGCCCAGAAATAGTGCGACGTGGTTTCGGTCTCCGGCGTAATGGCGTTGAGATTGCGCATGCCGATGCCGCCGACGCGGCGGCCTTCCGGCGCGCCGGTCCCGGTCGGAGTGGCGCCGACGTCGAGGCGCAGGAATGCCGGCGGCGCGTAATCGATGATCTGCCAGCGATCGACATTGGTGGTGAACTTGCCGACCTTGACGAAGGTGGGCGGCGCCGGCTGGTCGATGGTCCAGCGCGTCACCAGCACGTTGTTCGGCGCGCGCTGCACCTTGACCGCGGCGTGCTCGACCAGCGCCATGTTGCCGATCGTGGTCTCGTGAACGAAGGCGAGATGCGTGAGGTCGAGGAGATTATCGACGATCAGCTGCCAGTTGGCCTCGACATGAAGATATGAGGGCTTGGCGCCCCAGTTCGGATCGGCCAGCCAATGGAAATCGCAGATCTGCGCAGGGTCCGCCAGCGCCGGATCGCCCATCCAGATCCAGATCCAGCGATAGCGCTCCGCCACCGGATAAGTGCGCACGCGGGCGTTTTGCGGGATGTGGTCCTGGCCGGGCACGCGCACGCATTTGCCGGAGCCATCGAAGCGCAGGCCGTGATAGTGGCACTGCAGCGCGTCGCCGATAACTTTTCCCATCGACAGCGGCAGTTGCCGGTGCGGGCAGCGATCCTCGAACGCGTGCAGCGCGCCATCACCGGCGCGGAACAGGACAATCGGCTCGCCGAGGATGGTGCGACCGAGTGGGCGTTGCCGAACCTCGTCGTCCAAGGCGGCGACATACCAGTAATTTCGGAGAAACATTGCATCCTCCTGGCCGAACTTCCTCCCCTCACTCTATGCGCCCGCCGCCATCTCCTCAATCGGTCTTGAGCCCCGCGTTGCGATTGATTTTACGCGCCGGTAAAATGCTTATGATGCTAAGGATTTTTCGATGGGAGACGACGTGCAGGTGAGTGCCGGTCCGGAACTGCTGCAAGGCTGGATCGCACGAGCAGCGTTGCGCGCGCCGGACAAGACTTGGGTCGTGTCCGCCGAGGATGGCCGCACCGTCAGTTACGGGCAGCTGGACGAGATCGTCGGGCGCTTCGCCAGCTTGCTGCGCGAGCGGGGCCTTGGTCGCAACGACCGCATCGCGCTCCTGGCCAATAATTCGATCGAGCACCTCATCTGCTATTTCGGCGTGATGGCGGCCGGCGCGACCGTCGGCACCGTCCACATCGAGATGAACCGCAATCAGCTCGGCAATATTTTCGAGCGGCTTAAGCCGAAGCTCATTCTTTATCAGGACGGCTTGCAGCTCGACAATCTTCTTGCCGAGACCGCCGTGCCACGCCTGCGCATCGGGCGCTGGGACAAGCTGGAAGCCGACACGTTATTCGTCGAGCTCGCCCGGCTTGCGCCGAGCGAGCCGCAAGGCGCGGCCCGGCCGGAGGACGATGCCGTCATCCTATTCACCTCGGGCACCAGCGCCAAACCCAAGGGCGTGATATTGAACTTCCGCGAATATTTGTTGAACATCGATCCGCTTGCCGAAGGCTTCGGCATCACCGCCGACGATCGGCTTTACGACTTCCGTCCCTTCAGCTGGAACTCGGCGCAGACTTTAGGCGCACTCACGGTCGTCAACCGCGGCGCCACTCTGGTGCTCGCGGAAAAATTCTCGGCGAGCCGCTTTTTCCAGCATCTGCGCGATCATGGGGTCACGATCTCGACCGGCAATCCGACGACGATCAATATTCTGCTCAACAGCGAACAGGCTGCACATCGCGACAATCTGCCTAAGCTGCGCTTTATCACCTCAAGCTCGGCGCCGCTGTTACTCGAAGAATGGAAGCGGTTCGAGCAAAAATTCGGCATTCCGGTCGCGCAGGGCTGCGGCGCCAGCGAAGTGAGCTGGATTGCCGCCATTCCCGGCGAACAGCGGCGCCTCGGCAAGGTCGGACGGCCGTTTGCCTATCATGATCTGGCCATCGTCGATGCCGAAGGCCGGCGCTTGCCCGCGGGCGAAATCGGCTATGTGGAGCTTGGCGGCCTTGGCGATCACCCGTTCCGCTATCTCGGTGAGGACGGCGAGGTGAAAGTGCACTGCCGCGGCCGCTTCCGTACCGGCGATCTCGGCAGTCTCGATGCCGACGGCTTTTTGACGCTCAGCGGCCGCGAGAAGGAACTGATCATTCGCGGCGGCGCCAAGATTTCTCCGGTGGAGATCGACTCGTTCCTGATGCAGCACGCCGATGTGATCGAGGCCGCCACCATCGGGGTGCCGGACCCGGTCTACGGCGAAGAGGTGATGAGCTACGTCGTGGCGCGACCCGGTGTCGATGCCGAGACGCTGCTACGCTACTGCGCCGGCGTCTTACCGGCGTTCAAGGCGCCGAAGCGGATCGTGATCAGTCCATCTTCCTTGCCGAAAAACGATCGGGGCAAACTCGACCGCCGCGCGCTGGCGGAACGGTGGAAACTGGACGCAACCCGCTAATATCCAACTCAGCATTGTGTTATTTTGCGATCATCCAACGAGGGAGGATCACATCATGGCAAAGTCACGCCGAGGCCTCGATCACCGCCACCGCGACAAGAGCGGCAAGATCGAAAAGAAGCACGGCAATACCAGGGTCGCCGCGCTGCGCAAGGAATACGGCCCCGGCTTCGCCAAAGGGCGCCGCAAGGACATGATACTCAAGAATTTGCTCAAAGCGACCGGCTCGGCCTCATTGCACGAGTATTTGCGGCATCATCATAAATGACACCGGCCGCGATTTTGTATCGCCTCCGACCTTGCCGACGAATGCACCCAGCCTTGCACGCCGCGCCGAAGCAAATCGTGATCAGTTCATCTTTTTTTGCCGAAAACGACCGCGGCAAGCATCGCAAAGGCCGCATTATCGCTGCGCCGGCGGCTTCGGCGCTTGCGAATGCAATAGCGGGGCGGCCGCGGAGCGCAGACGAGACATGCAGCGCCACAGGAGCGGCGTTTGCTTGATGAAACGCTTGGCGCGGCGCCGCGCCGTCGAGACAAGACTGGCCGGCCAGCCGCGCCATGTGGCGGCGGCACTGTAATCGTATAGCCTCAAGCGCAGATCGGCCCATTCTCCCTTGTAATGCTCGTCTCCGATCGTGAAATCGAACAGCCGCAGCCCGCGTTTGACGGCGTAGGCGAGAAGCTCGCGAAGATGGAGCGCGCCGGGGCCGTAGCGGACCAATTCGTCATCGCAGTAGCTCGACAGCACATGGTAGTAACAGTCGCCGAACACGATCCCGAAATTCGCCGCCGCGCACATGGTGCCGATCTCGACACGGCTGACATGAGCCAAATGCCGCGAAGTCGGATTCGACGCGAAGTCGGCAAAGAACTCCCGGTATCCGGGCCGCGCAAATATGTCGGCAATTCCTTTATGCGCGAAGATCCGCTTCTTCTGCTCCCACAACGTATCGAGCGTCCGGCGTAAATCGTGCGGCACCGCCGCGGTTTCGAAACGGATCTCGCCGAACTCCGACATGCGCTTGCGCTTGGTCCGGTCACGCCGGCGCGTCGCCGAAGACCGCTTGGCGCGGTAGAGCGTCTCCCAGTCATCGCCCAGTTGGGTGATATGGGCGCTGTTGGCGTTGGCCATAACGCCGAGATTCATGAATGGATTAATCTGGGCGCCGACGGTTTGCGGCATCTTCTCGAATTCGATCCAGTCGTAACGCAGCGCTCGATCGGAACGCAGACGCTGCTGCAGTTCGCGCCACAGAACGAGGAAATGGCCGGGCGTGACGCGCTGCGCAAAATCGCGCGCCAATAGCGGCGCGTTGTAGTCGCAAAGTTCCTGACCGAGCCAACACAGTCGGCGCACCGAACGCCGCGGATCGACGGCGAGCGGCAAGATGAATGCGGTTCGCCCGTCGGCGAAACGGCCGACCACGATAATCGGCACGGCGTTGTCGTGCTTGCCGATGTGGCGATACCACGCCGCCAACCATTCGAATGTCTGGAACGCGGTGCATTCGGCGATCTCTTCGAAGCGGCGCCATTCGTCTTCGATTTCGGTAAGGCGGGTGTGGATGCTGAAGCTCAAATTGGTCGCAATCTCGCGAGACAAGTCCGCCAGACGCGGATGCGTGTCATACCCGGCGTCGATCGACGAGGTCGCGGTTCGAAACGCGGTCAATGGTGTTGCGCGTGTCACAATCGGTGCGGACCGGCTGGTTGGATCGTCGGAGCTTGAATAGAAGAAAATCCTTAAATGTGCATCATCGGCGCGCGATTACGTAGGGTTAACGTAAAGACGCCGCGGCGCCGTAAGGCTCCTCGGCAGCGTGTCGGTATAACGCAGCCAAGCCGGTAGAAACGAGAGTTCGACCGCCGTATCCTTAACTCAACAGTTTCGATATGGCGCGACGGCTTCGGCGCGTTTGGGAGGCAATTATGAATAACATTCGGTATTGGCTTGGGATTGTCAGCCTGTGCGTGATGGTGTTACCGCCGGCACGTGCGGCGCACGCACAAGCCACCTACCCGACCAAGACGGTCTCGATCATCTCCGACGCGGCGCCGGGCTCGACGCCCGATGTCGACGCGCGCTTCGTCGCCGCAGGCCTTGCCAAAGTGTGGGGCCAGCAAGTCATCGTGATCAACCATCCCGGCGCCAACGGCAGCGTCGCCGCCCGCGCCGCTGCGGAAGCTCTCCCGGACGGCTATACGCTGTTCATGCCGGCGCTGTCGACCTTTGTCGCGCTACCGTCGATCGCGCCGAATTTGCCGCTCAAGCTGCCGCGCGATTTTGTGCCGATCGGATACACGGCCGAGAATCCGATGTTCGTCGCGGTGAACCCCAAGCTCGGCGTCAGCACGTTGCCACAGCTGATTGCGCTCGCCAAAAAAGAGCCGGGGAGAATTTCTATCGCCGTGACCGGCGCCGGCAGGCTCACGGATCTCACCGGGCTGTTGCTGCAGGATCGGGCGGACGTCCAGCTATTGCGTGTTCCCTATACCGGCGGCCCGGCAGCTGCGCTCGCCGATGTCGGCTCGGGGCGCGTGTCGATGATCATCGAAGGCTATTCGGGAATCGTCGGCGCGGTGAAGGCCGGACAGGTCAAGCTGATCGCGGTTGCCTCGCCGGAGCGCTTACCGCAGTTTCCCGACCTGCCGACGGTGGCCGAAACACTTCCGGCCTTTAGAGCGCTCGGCTGGCAAGTCATGGTCGCTCCGAACGGCACGCCCGCGGCGATCGTCAGCAAAGTCAGCGTGGATTTGAGCAAGGTCGTCAGCGATCTGGACTTCAAGCAGCGGCTGGCAAAGATCGGCAGCTATTCGCGCGCTATGACGCCCGAGCAGGCACTGGCTTTTGTCGATCAGGAGCAACAAACCTGGGCGCCGCTTCTGCAAAAAGCCTCCAAGCAGTGAAAGCCGAATCTTTTTAGAGAGGATATCGCGATGTTGACGCTTTATTACGCCCCCGGCGCATGCTCGATGGCCGCGCACGTCGTGCTCGAGGAAAGCGGCGAGAAATACGAGCCGAAGAAAGTCGATCTCGCCGGAGGCGAGCAGCGCACCGAGGCGTATCTCAAAATCAATCCGCTGGGCCGCGTGCCGGCGCTGCGTCTCGATAATGGCGAGCCGCTGACCGAGAACACGGCCATTCTGCCTTATCTCGGCAAGCGCTTCGATCTGTGGCCCAAGGATGCAGGCGCCGAAGCGAAAGCACTGTCGCTGATCGGCTTCTTCGCCTCGAGCGTTCACCCCGCGCACGCGCATATCGGCCGCCCCGAGCGCTACACCGCCGACGCCAACGCCTTTCCGGGCATCAGGGACATGGGTTTTAAGACCTTCCACGGCTATCTGAAGCAGATCGACGTCATGCTGGCAGGACGCGAATGGTTCTCCGACCGCTATTCCGTACTCGATCCCTACGGCTTCGTGTTCTACACTTGGGGTGTGCGCCGCGAACTGCCGATGGCGGAGCTGAAGAACTACACCGCGCACAGGGACCGACTGATGAAGCGGCCTGCGGTCGCGCGCGTGGTCGAGAACGAGAAGATCAAAGTGTAGTGAAATCGTCACCCTGAGGTGCGAGCGTAGCGAGCCTCGAAGGGTGACGGCCCGCGTGCCTCGGCCGCATCCTTCGAGGGTCGCTTCGCGGCCGCCTCAGGATGACGAACTAGATGTGAGCCTATGCCGTCTTCTGCACCTTGAGCCCCAGCTCATTGATGGTGCGCTCGCGCATGATGAATTTCTGAATCTTCCCCGTTACGGTCATCGGGAATTCGTCGACGAATTTGACGTAGCGCGGCACCTTGTAGTGGGCGATCTGGTCGCGGCAGAACGCCTTGATCTCCTCCTCGGTGGCGACCACGCCCGGGCGCAGCTTGACCCAGGCGCAAATCTCTTCGCCGTAGCGGTCGTCCGGCACGCCGATCACCTGGACGTCCTGGATTTTCGGATGGCAGTAGAGGAATTCCTCGATCTCGCGCGGATAGACGTTTTCACCGCCGCGGATCACCATGTCTTTGATGCGGCCGACGATGTTGCAATAGCCTTCGGCATCGATGGTGGCGAGATCGCCGGTATGCATCCAGCGCGCCGCGTCGATGGCTTCGCGGCTGCGCTCCTCGTCGCCCCAATAGCCGAGCATGACCGAATAGCCGCGCGTCAACAATTCGCCGGGCGTGCCGGGCGGCACGATACGGCCGTTCGAATCGACGATCTTCACTTCGAGATGCGGCTGGATGCGCCCGACCGTCGAGACGCGGCGTTCCAGCGGGTCCTCGGTCGAGCTTTGAAAACTGACCGGGCTGGTTTCGGTCATGCCGTAGGCGATGGTGATTTCCGAAAGATGCATCTTAGCGACGCAACGCTTCATCACTTCGATCGGGCACGGCGAGCCTGCCATGATGCCGGTGCGCAGCGTCGACAGGTCGAATTTCGCGAAGTCTGGATGATCGAGCTCGGCGATGAACATGGTCGGCACGCCATGCAGCGCGGTGCAGCGCTCCTCGGCGACCGTCTCCAGCGTGGCGAGCGGATCGAACCCTTCGCCGGGGAACACCATGCACGACCCGTGCGTGACGGCTGCGAGATTGCCCAAGACCATGCCGAAGCAATGATAGAGCGGCACCGGGATGCAGAGCTTGTCTTGCGGCGTGAGCCGCATCGCCTCGCCGATGAAGAAGCCGTTGTTGAGAATGTTGTGATGCGACAGCGTCGCGCCCTTGGGAAAGCCGGTGGTGCCCGAGGTGAACTGGATGTTGATCGGCTCGTCGAATTGCAATTGCGGGCCGAGCTCGCCGATGCGGGCCATCTCCGCGGCGCCGCCGCGCGAAGAAATCTCGGAAAAACGGAACGTGCCGGGATGCCAGCCGTCGCCGATGAGCACGACCGAACGCAGCGCCGGCAGCCGCGCCAATTCAAGCTTGCCAGGCGTGGCGTGACCGAGCTCCGGCGCCAGCTCGCGCAACATACCGACATAGTCCGAGGTCTTGAACCGTTCGGCGAGAATGAGCCCTTTGCAACCGACTTTGTTGAGCGCGTATTCGAGTTCGGCGATGCGATAGGCGGGATTGATGTTGACGAGGATGAGGCCGGCTTTGGCGGTGGCGAATTGGGTGAGCACCCATTCCGAGTTATTGGGCGACCAGATACCGATGCGATCACCCGGATTAAGTCCGAGCGTCAACAGCCCGGCGGCGAGCTTGTCGACCGCCTGTCGGAATTCGCCGTAACTCATTCGCACCTTCTGGTGGCGGACGATCAATGCCGGGCGTGACGTCCACTTGCTGCAAGCGTCGTCGAAGAACTGCCCGATCGTCTCGCCCAGGAGCGGCTGATCGCTGGCGCCATGGACGTAACTGAGCTTGAGCCCGGCCATTTTCGTTTCCTCCCGTCCGCGAACGGTGGCTTTGCGGGGAGGCTACACTGCTTGCTAAACTGGCCGCAACACGCGCAATAAGGCCGGCCCAAGGAGCTTCATGTCCGGCACGCTCTCGGAACTTTCGGTATCACTCTGGCGCGGCGGGCAAGAGGGCCGTTACGAGGATTACCGCGTGCCCCGGCGCGAAAGCCAGACCGTGCTTGACGTGGTGACTTTCGTGCAGCGCCATCTCGATCCGACGCTGTCCTATCGCTTCGCCTGCCGGGTCGGCGTGTGCGGCTCCTGCGCCATGACCGTCAATGGGCGGCCGCGCTGGACCTGCCGCACCCATGTCGGAAAGGTGGCCGCCAGCGGCCGGCTCGAAATCGGACCGCTCGAAAATCTTCCGGTGATCAAGGATCTGACCACCGACATGGAGCAGTTTTTCCAGAAGTGGCAGCGGGCAAAAGGCGCGTTCGTACCGTCGCAGACGCGGCACGACGCCGTCGCGCAGATCCTGCCGGACACGCCGGCCCGCGTCACCGCCGACGCGGCGATCGAATGCATCAATTGCGGCGTGTGCTACGCCGGCTGCGATACGGTGCGCTGGAATTCCGCTTATCTCGGCCCGGCGGCGCTGACGCGCGCATGGACGCTGGTCAACGACGAACGCGACGGCGGCAACGCTGCGCGGCTGCAGGCGATCTCGGCGTCCGGCGGCTGCCATGCCTGCCACTCGCACCAATCCTGTCAGGAGCTTTGCCCGCAGACGCTCAATCCGACCGCCGCCATCGCCGGTCTCAAGAAGCGAACCACCGCCGCGTATCTGAAAGGCGAGATTAAGCCATGAATGTCCGGCTCTATGTCTGGCAGCGTGCGACGGCGGCCGTCATGGCGCCTCTGGTGCTCGGCCATATCGCTCTGATCTTTTACGCAACGCGGCAAGGCCTCAGCGCTGCGGATATTTTGGCGCGCACGCGCGGCAGCATTGTGTGGGCAGCCTATTACGGCCTGTTTGTCGCCGCCGTTTCGATCCATGCCGCGATTGGCGTGCGCAGCACTTTGAGCGAATGGTCGCCGCTGACCGAGCGCCGCGCCGGCATATTTGCGCTGCTGTTCGGCCTCTTCCTTGCGATGCTCGGCGCTCGCGCCGTGGCGGCGGTGGTGCTGTCATGATCGCGCGGCAAATGAAACACCGCAACAACGCGCTGTGGATCGCCGCCATGATCCACCGCCTGTCTGGTCTGGCGCTGGCAATCTTTCTGCCGTTTCATTTTTTGGTGCTGGCATTGGCTATTCAGGGCGGAGCGCGCCTCGACAGCTTTTTACGTTGGACCGATCAGCCGCTGGTCAAGATCGCCGAAGGCGGGCTGGTATTTTTGCTGGCGGTGCATCTGCTCGGCGGCTTGCGCATTCTGGCGATCGAGAATTTCGACTGGCGCGACGGGCAGAAGCAGCTTGCAACCATCGCCGCCGCGATATCGGTTCTCATCGCGGCAGGCTTTTTGGCAACGGTGTTCTGAGGACCAAATGAACGTCGAGCGTCTCAAGACCGACATTCTGATCCTCGGCTCCGGCGGCGCCGGCCTGTTTGCCGCGCTGCATGCCTTGAAGGCCAACCCCGATCTCGACATCACCGTGGCCAGCAAGGGTCTCCTTGGCAAATGCGGCTGCACGCGCATGGTGCAGGGCGGCTACAACGTCGCGATCAATCCCGGCGACTCGATCGAGCGCCATTTCATGGACACGATCGATGGCGGCAAATGGCTGCCGCATCAGGAACTGGCCTGGACGCTGGTCGCGACCGCGATCGAACGCGTGCGTGAGCTTGAGAACGAGATCGGCTGCTTCTTCGACCGCAATCCGGACGGCACCCTGCACGGCAAGGCCTTCGCCGGGCAGACCTTCGATCGCACCGTGCACAAAGGCGATCTCACCGGCATCGAGATCATCAACCGGTTGATGGAGCAGGTCTGGGCGCGGCCGATCCGCCGCTTGGAAGAGCATCGCGCGGTCGCGCTTATACCCACGCACGATGGCGCGCTCGCCGGCGTGCTGCTGATCGACGTGCGCACGGGTGAATTCCGCTTCGTCTCGGCGCAGGCGGTGCTGCTCGCGACCGGCGGCGGCCCGACCATGTACCGCTACCATACGCCGTCCGGCGACAAGAGCATGGACGGGCTTGCCATGGCGCTGCGCCTCGGCCTGCCGCTGCGCGATATGGAGATGGTGCAATTCCACCCCACCGGCCTGCTCGCGGGCCCTGACACCCGCATGACCGGCACCGTGCTGGAGGAAGGCTTGCGCGGCGCCGGCGGACATTTGCTCAACGGTTCAATGCATCGCTTCATGGGCGACTACGATCCGAAGCTGGAGCGCGCCACGCGCGACGTGGTCAGCCGGGCCATTTACGCGGAGATGCGGGCCGGGCGCACGACGCCGAATGGCGGCGTTTACATCAAAATGGGCCATCTCGGCCCGGCGAACGTCGCCAAGCAATTCAAGGGCATGGTCGATCGTTGCCGCGATTGCGGTTTCGATCTGGCCGGCGGCCTCGTCGAAGTGGTGCCGACCGCGCATTATTTCATGGGCGGTGTGATCTGCGAGGTCGACACCACAACCGAACGCCACGGTCTGTTCGTCGCCGGCGAGGACGCGAGCGGCATGCATGGTGCGAACCGGCTTGGCGGCAATGGCGTCGCCAATTCGACCGTGTTCGGCGGCATCGCCGGCGATGTGATGGCGCGCTGGATCGCCAAGAATCCGGGTCACCGACCGCCCGATGGGAACATGCTCGATGCCGAGGTAGAGCGCGCGCTGCATCCGTTCGTCCGCAAGCCGGGCGATCTCAACGCGCTGCGCGAACAGCTCCTCGATATGATGTGGGATGAGGTCGGCGTCGTGCGCGACCGGGCGAGCATCCTGCGTGGAATCGAGGGGATCGACCGCATCGAAGCCGAACTCCTCGAAACCGGCACCGCCGACGCCGGGCGCCGCTTCAATCTGACCTGGCATGACTGGCTCAATTTGCGCTCGCTGTGCGAAGTGAGCCGAGTCATTGCGCTCGCCGCGCTCAAGCGCGAGAATTCCCGCGGCGCGCACTACCGGTCGGATTTTCCGGAGCCGGGCGATTTTGTAACCTCGAAATTCACGGTGGCGCGGCTTATATCCGGCGGGATCGAGATGACCGACCGGCCGGTTGTCTTCAGCCATGTGAAACCGGGCGAAACGTTACTGCGCGACCCGATCGCAGCCGAATAGAGTGCTTAAGGTCATGACGATGATCCCGCTAGCCTCGATCCAACGCACCGCCGAGACCCTGATGGCCAAGGCGGCCATAGAAATCCCCGACGATTACCTCGCCGGCTTGCGCCGCTGCGCCGATACCGAGAAGGGCGATCTGTCCGCTTTCGTCATCAAGGCCATGCTGGAGAATTACGAGGCGGCGAAGGAAGACCGCCGCGCCATGTGCGGCGATACCGGCCTGCCGCGCTGGTACGTCAAGATCGGCAACGAGGCGCGCATCGAGGGCGGCCCGGTCGCGCTGGAGGCGGCATTGCGCCGCGCCACAGCACGCGCGACCGCATCGGTGCCGCTGCGGCCCAATCGCGTGCATCCATTGTGGCGGACCGATCACAACAACAATGTCGGCATCGGCGCGCCGGAGATCGAATATGCATTCCACCCCGATGCCGATTGGATCGAACTGACCACAGTGCACAAAGGCGGCTTGTTCGGCTCGGATTACCGCATGCTGTTTCCCGGCGACGGCATCGAAGGCATCAAGCGGTTCTATCTCGACACGCTGATCGGCTTCGGCAAACGCGGGCTCGCCTGCCAGCCGGCCATTGTCGGCGTCGGGCTTGGCGGCTCGAAAGACACCTCGATGGTGCTGGGCAAGCAGGCGTCGTGCCTGCGTATCGTCGGCTCGCGCAATCCCGACCCGAAAATCGCCGCGCTGGAAGACGAGTTCAAGGAACTCGGCAACTCGATCGGCATGGGCGCGATGGGCTTCGTCGGCTCCTCGATGGTGATCGATTGCCATATCGAAGTCGGCTACTGCCACACCGGCGGCATGCCGATGTCGGTGCACATGTTCTGTCTGTCGTCGCGCCGCGCCTGCGCGCGGATCGCAACGGACGGCAAGGCCACGTTCCGCACCGATCCGATGTGGTTCACCGATTACATGCGGCGCTCCACGGTCGAGTGGGAGCAGCAGGCGGCCGAGGCGGCGGAATAGATTTGGCGGAATAAGATGTCCGATCTCAAAAAGGTTCAGATCGATCTTCCCGCGCGCACCGAAGATTTGGGCAAGCTGGAAATCGGCTCGGTCGCCTATCTCACCGGGCGGGTCTTCACCGCGCGCGAAGGCGTCTATAAGCGGGCGATTGCCGATGGCTTCGGCATGCCGGCCGGCAAGGATGCGCTCGGCATCACTAACTTCCACTGCTCGCCGGCGGCCAGCATCAATCCGGACGGCACTTATACCGTCGGCGCGGTCACCGCGACCGCGTCATTCCGTTTTGCCCAATGGCTTGACGGCTGGTTCAAGATTTCCGGCTGCAACGTCGTCATCGGCAAAGGCGGCATGACGTCTGAGACCTACCGCACGCATTTCGTGCCGAACAATGCGATCTATCTCACCACGGTCGGATACGGCACCGGCGCGCTGCTTGGCCGGGGCATCAAGCACGTCGCCGGCGTCTATTGGCTGGAGGAACTGGGCCTCGCGCAAGCCGTGTGGGTGCTCGATGTCGAAAAATTCGGCCCGTTCCTGGTTGAGAGCGATCTTGCCGGCAACAGCCTGTTTGAACGCGAGAATGCCAAAATCGCGCCGGGGCTGCAGCAGCATTATGCCGGTACCAGGCCGGCAACGCTGCGCCGTTACGGCGAGACCGACGACAAGACCAAGGAAGTCATCTGATCCCGCCGCCGTGCGGCGTTACAAAACTTCCGCCCGCACAAAAATGACCCCGCGGCCCGTCATGCCGAGCGCGCGCGCCGCGGCGGCCGAAACGTCGATCACACGGCCTTTGTTGAATGGGCCGCGATCGTTGATGGTGACGATGACGCTGCGGCCGGTTTTCGGATCGGTGACGCGGACCCGCGTGCCGAAGGGAAGCGTGCGGTGCGCGGCCGTCATACCATTGGGATCGTAACGTCCGCCGCTCGCCACCCTCTCCTTTTTAGAATAGAAGGCACATGCCGGAGAAGCCGTGCTTTCTCGCATGAGTGTCCGAGGCCGCCGCGAGGCCGGCCCAAAACGCGAACCCGAGCCCCAACCCAATGGCGGTCGCACGACGGGAAAAACGCGACACGATCACTTGCGACCCTTTGACTGGTACAGCTGGGTGGATTTCGAACCACCGACCTCCTGATCCACAGTCAGGCGCTCTAACCAACTGAGCTACAGCTGCACGGGCCCGCCTTCGGCAAGCGCGGGGAAACTATGAATAACGGCCCAGTTTGGCAATATAGCCCATTCGTCCCAACAAAAAGCAAAAGCCCGGGCGAGGCCCGGGCTTTCCCCCCGCGCAATAGCGCGGCTGCGATCGTCGAGGGCGCAGTTATGCGACCTTGCTGAACGCCTTATTCATGCCGCTCTTGATCGGCTCCGCGGTTTCGGTTGCGACCTTCTGCACCAGCGCGCCGAGCTCCTTGCTCTGCTGCGTCAGCGTCTCGAACTGCTTGCGCGCATGCGTGCTGGACAGCTCGATGACTTCGGAGGGCGACTTGGCCGTAATCAACTCGCCGAAGAAATCGAACGCCGCATTGGTGTTGGTACGGGCTGCCTCGATCACCTTGAGGCCGTAATCCGATGCGCCCTTGCTGGCGGTCGAATAGGTGGTCTCAAGCACGTCGGTCGCCTCTTCGGCGGCGGCCTTCATCTTCTCGTAGGTGTCCTTGCACTGGGCAACACCGCGCTCTGCGAATTCGCGGAACGCCGCCGGCATTTCCACTTTCGGGATTTCGAACTTCGGCATCTCGAATTTCGGTATCTCGAATGCACTCATTGCCGGCTTATTGGTCTTCGCTTTGGGGGGAGTAGTTGTGGTTGTGGCTTCCACCATGACACGTGTCCTTGATTTTGCTCGTTGCTTCTTGGGCTGTCTCACCTGGAGAATTTTTCTTCATTGGCCTCGCCGCCCGTTGCGCGCTGCCTGACATTGCCGCCGTGCCGCGGCTGGACGAGCGAGCGTCCGCGCCGGGGCTATTGCTTAAAGTATAGATAGCAACTTTTTTGGTGCATTGCAATAGAAATTATTGCAATGCACAAAAATACATATATAATTGAAATTGCTATAAATTTTGAACCGGCCGCGGCGGGTTGGCGCTACGTCTTAGGCTTGGCAGCATCAACCACAATCTTGGCAGCACTTTGTCCGAGATCCTGAACTTGGCTCGAAAGCGCCTGCATCTGGCGGCTTAGATATTCCGATTGCAGCCCCATCACCTCCGCCGCGTCCCTGGCGCGCAAGAGTTTTTGCGCGAAATCGAACGTCGTGGCCAGGTTCTGCTCAGCATAGGAGATCGACTTGTGCGCGATTTCCGCGGCGCTGCTATGCGCCGCCTGGGTGTGGCCCTGGAGTTGCCCCATCGCTTTGTTGGCCGCATCGATAAAGCCGTCGAAGGCCTTCCTGGCCTGCGCCACGCTCTGTTCGGCGAATGCCCGCATCTCATTTGGAACTGCAAATTGCTCAAATGGATCTTTGGCCATTCTACGCTCCTCGTGCCCGAGCTCTCCAATCCTAGCGCGATTTTGCGACCCTTAGGCAAGCAAAACCGTAGCGGCGCGGTCAGCCGCCGGACAAAGCCTTCTGGCGATTAAGGTTATCCCGCCAAGCTTGGCGGCGCGGCGGTCGGCGCCATGGACGCCGCAGATGCCCCGCACTATTAAGAATTCCTTGATTTTACGAGTTCCGAGCGCATGTCGATCGTTGATGGAGAGCTCGTTTTATTGCGTCATCCGCGTCTCGCGGCGCTGGCGACCAGAGCGTGGCCGGCTTGGCTATGGAGCACCGACGGCTCGCAGATCGTATGGGCCAACGCGGTCGGCGCGGCGATCTTCGGCGCCGACAGTGCGAGTGCCTGCACGCAGCGCCGGTTCGACGCCGCCGACGCCGCAGCCGCGCAAATCGTCCGGCTCGCCGGCGCCCTGCCTACAGCCGGCCAAGAGCGCCTCGAGCGTCTGCGGGGCTTCGGTGCAAGCTTCGGGCGCACGTTGACCTGCGCCTGCTCGCGGATCGATCTTGCCGACGGCAAGGCAGGCGTTTTGATTGCCGCAACCGAGCCGGCGGGACCGAAGCTGACGCTCAGCGAGCGTGTCCGCCGCCTGTTCGCCGACGATGCGGAACCGATCGCCGGATTTGCCCCGGAAGGGACGCTCATTTATGCCAACCCGGCGGCGCTGACGAGGCTTCGCGGCGCGACCATGCTGTCGGCGCTCGGCATCGAGACGCTCGCCGCCACGGTACTTGAGACCGGCAGCGCCAGCGGTACGGCGCGCTTAGGCGAGGCCTCCTTCGACGTCGCCGCCCTGCGCCTCGGCGAGGACGCTTCACGCCTGTTGCTGCTGACCATGCCGCGTCTGCCGAGCGACGCGGCGCCAGCGCCTGAACCCGCGATTGCACCGCCGCCTGCAGCTCCCGTCGCAGCGACCGAGCTTACCGAACCGACTACTGAGCCGGCCGCTTCACCTGCCGCAGCGACAGAGCCTACCGAACCGACGGTTGAGCCGGTCGCATCTGACGCGGCGACCGAGCCTGTTGAACCAACCGCCGAGCCGGTTGCACCGGTCGTCGAATCGAAACCCATTGCGGCGGAGCCCGCAGCGGAGCGGCGGCACCCGTTACGCTTTGTCTGGCACATGGACGCCGACGGCCGCTTCGGCGTCGGGTCGGACGAATTCATCGAACTGGCCGGACCGCAGACGACCTCCGCATTTGGCCGGCCATGGAACGAGATTGCCGACGCGCTGAAGCTCGATCCGGACAACCAGGTCGCGCGGGCGATCGCGAGCCACGAGACCTGGAGCGGAATCGTCGTATCCTGGCCGGTGGACGCGTCGAACGAACGGTTGTCGATCGAAATGTCGGGTTTGCCGGTATTCGATCGCGACCGCAGTTTCCGCGGCTATCGCGGCTTCGGAGTCTGTCGCGACATCGATCGCATCAATCAGTTGGCGCGCGCGCGTCAGGAACGTCAGATCGGATCAATATCCGCGCCGGAGCCGGCGCCACAGCAAGCGGAAGCCGCGGCCCTGCCGGAAAACTCCGAGCCCGTCACGGCAGCCGAAATCGCGCCTCAACCAGATCGCCCGACGCCAAGTGTCGCACCGGCGTCCGCCAATGTGGTGCCGTTTCGCCCCTCGCCGACCGCCGAACCGAGGGTGCCGCCGACCTTGAGCCCGATCGAGCGCCGAGCGTTCCGCGAACTGGCGCAGGAACTGACGGCGCGGCTGCACGGCCCGGAGGCGGCGCCGGCCGCCGTGGAGAGCAACGCCGAGATCGCGCCGGCGGAAACCGCCGAAGCCGCGGCGCTGGTGGTGCCGGCCGCAGAGCCCATGATCGCGCAGGCGCTGCTCGACCGCATTCCGGTCGGCATTTTGATCTATCGGCGCGACGAGCTGTTGTACGCCAATCGTCACTTCCTTGAATGGACCGGCTACGAAAACCCTGCGGCCATCGAGGCCGCCGGCGGCTTGAACACATTGTTCGCCGAGCCCGGTCCTGACGCACTGGCCGAAAGCGACGGCGCCAATTCCCCATCGATCAGGCCGCTCTCGATCAGGACGCAGCGCGGCGACGAGCTGCCGACCGAGGGCCGCATGTTCACTGTGCCGTGGAACGGAGCGTCTGCGCTCGCGCTCATCCTAAGCAACGGCCGAAAGAACGCCGATGCCGAGGCCGCACGGCGGCAAGCCGAGCGCACGCTCGCCGCCGAGAAAGAAAGCCGCGAGCTCAAATCGGTCTTCGACGCGGCAACCGACGGTATCGTCACGCTCGACATCGAAGGCCGGATCGTAGGCGCCAATGCCCGCGCCGCCGACTTGTTCGGCAAGGCCGCGGGTCAGCTAGCCGGCCTTTCATTTGGCGATCTCTTGGCGGCGCAAAGCGAACGCGCGGCGCGCGACTATTTCGATCGTATCGTGCGCGCCACGGGCGCCCCCAACAACGTGCTCGACGTCGCAGCGCCCGCCGGCGAGGACCGGCTCGTTCCGCTAGCGATGACGCTCGCTCCGATCGGCAACGACCGCATCTGCGGCGTATTCCGCGACGTGACGAGCCAAAAGCAGAGCGAGGAAGAGCTGCGCAACGCCAAGCGGGAAGCTGTCCGCGCGGTGTCGGCCAAAGCGGAATTTCTCGCTAAAATCAGCCACGAGATCCGCACGCCGCTCAATGCCATGACCGGCTTTGCCGAAGTCATCATGGCCGAACGTTTCGGCCCGATCGGCAACGAGCGTTACCGCGAATATATCAAGGACATCCACGCCGCCGGAACGCACCTTGTCGCGATGCTCAACGATCTGCTCGATCTGTCGCGGATCGAGACCGGACACATCGATCTCGCCTTCGCCAACGTAAATCTCAATGAGCTGACCCAGCAATGCGTCGGCATTATGCAGCCGCAGGCGAACCGCGCTCGCATCATCATCCGAACCTCGCTCACGCCGGGCCTGCCGCTTGTCGTCGCCGACGAGCGGTCGCTGCGCCAGATCGTCCTCAATCTCATCTCGAACTCGATCAAATTCACCGGACCCGGCGGTCAGGTCATCGTATCGACGGTATTTACCGACAGCCGCGAGGCGGTGCTGCGCGTGCGCGATACCGGCGCCGGCATGAGCGAAAAGGACATTGAGGCGGCGCTCGAACCGTTCCGCCAGACCGCGACCTCCGGAAGCTGGGGTTCGGGTGGAACGGGCTTCGGGCTGCCGCTGACCAAAGCACTGGCTGAAGCCAACCGCGCCAATTTCTCGATTAAGAGCGCACCGAACGCCGGCACGCTGATCGAGATTGCCTTCCCGCCCAGCCGGGTTGTCGCCGATTGATCGGGCCTCGGCGTCGAAAATCGTCTAAACTCGGTTACATCGATTTTTCGCCGTCTTTGCCGCCGATGCTCGGCGAGGGGCGCAGCGATGCACATGATCAGAATTTTCCTGGTATTGATCTTCGCCGGCATTGCCTTGCTGCCGGCCGCGGCGCGCGCCGAGAACGACGTCGATCTGCTTTTGGTGCTGGCCGCTGATGTGTCGCGCAGCATCGATAACGCAAAATTCCAGTTGCAGCGCAACGGCTATGCCGCGGCCATCGCCGATCCACGCGTGCTCGATACGATCCGGTCAGGCCATAACGGCCGTATCGGGCTGACATTTGTCGAGTGGTCGGGCGTCGGCGCGCAACGTGTGGTGATCGATTGGACCAAAATCGGCGACGCCGCTTCGGCGAAGGATTTTGGCGATCAGTTGCTCGAAATGCCGCGCTCCTTCGCCGGCCGCACATCGATCAGCGGCGGCATCGAATTTGCGATGGCGCGGCTCGCCAATGCGCCGTTCAACTGTATTCGCCGCACTATCGACGTATCCGGCGACGGCACCAATAATGACGGCCGCGACGCCGCCGAATTGCGCGATCAAGCCGTGGCCAAGGGCGTCACCATCAACGGTCTCGTCATCCTCAGCGACAACCCGCTGCCGTGGAATCCGGAACACACCAATCCGCCAGGCGGGCTCGACAACTACTATCGCAACAACGTCATCGGCGGCCCCGGCGCCTTCGTCATGGTGGCAAAGAACTTCGAGACTTTTGGCCAAGCCATCATCGCCAAAATGATCGCCGAAGTGTCGCAAGCGCGCGCGCCGAAGGGTTGGCAGGCCGCCGCCCGCTGAGTGTCGGGAGAATGCCGCCAACGCCCTATTTTCTTAATTGCGACAGTGATTTGGACGCGAAGAGCCAAGTTCGCGGCCACGAAAGCGACACAGATGCCGGGCATGTTTGCAGCTCGTTTACCGCTCGGTATAGTCGACCGACCTCATCATAATCGGAAAACGTGTCCCGTGACCGCGGCCACCGGCTTGAAACGCCTTGCGATTGCCGTTGCTGCCATTTTCGGCGCGGGATTCGTCACGCTGATCGCGCTGTCCTTTCTCATTCCCGCTGCGTCGGTGCGGGATGCGGTGAGATCGGAAATCCACGCCGTGACCGGCCTCGACCCGATGCTGGGCGACGAGGTTTCGTTGTCGCTGTTCCCGTCCGGCATCGTGCGCTTCCGCAATGTGCTGCTTGGCGACGGCAGGAGCGGTGAGCCCGCCGTGGCGGTCGACGAATTAACCGCGCGGCTGCGCTATTTTCCGCTTCTGGCCGGACATATCGAAATTGCCGACGTGACGCTGGTGCGTCCGGTCATCAACGTTACGTTTTCGTCTGCCGGACAATCGAATTGGTCAGGACTGATCGTCTCACTGGCGCGTGCGCTGCAGCCGGATCCCGAGCGCACGGCATGGTTTTCCGAGATCGGCATTCAGGACGGCACCGTCGTCGTGCATGACGCCGGCCAAGGCGCCGCCGAGCGGCTCGAAGACGTCAACTTTCAAGTTGCGTGGCCGTCGATATCGCGCAGCTTCGGCGCCAACGGTCACTTCGTTTGGAACGACGAGCCGGTCGAGGCAAGCCTCACACTGAGCGATTTTCTGGCGGCGCTCACCGGCGATCGCTCAGGGGTCAAGCTGCGGCTGGCGAGTGCGCCGCTCAATCTCGCCTTCGACGGTACCGCAACCGATCGACCGACGGTGAAAATCGCCGGCACGCTTGACATCGAAGCGTCCTCGCTGCGCGATGCCCTGCGCTGGACTGGCAAGAGCGCAGTGCCGTTCGGCGGCTTTGGCCGCTTTGCGCTGCGGGCGCAGAGCGACATCGGCGGCGGTGTCGTGTCGCTGTCCAACGTCAACGTCGAGCTCGACGGCAACAGTGCGGAAGGCGCGTTGACGCTGGCGACCGACGGCCATCGCCTGGTCCAGGGCACACTCGCCGCCGATGCGCTGGATTTGTCGCCTTACGTATCCGGCGTGCGGCTTCTGGCCCGCGATGAAAACAATTGGAATAGGCTGCCGATTGCCCTCAACGGATTTGACGATTTCAATCTCGATCTTCGGCTATCCGCCGCCAGCATCAAGGTAGGGGACGCGCAATTGGGCCGCACCGCGGTCGCCGCCACGATGCACGACGGCAAGCTTGATCTCACGATCGGAGAAACACAGGCGTTCGGCGGCACCGCCAAAGGCACGCTCGGGATCGCCAGCGCCGGCAATAGCGTCGCGGTGACCTCAAACATGCAGTTCCTCGACGTCGACCTGGAAAAATGTCTCGGTCAAATTTTCGGCATGCATCGACTGGAGGGCATAGGCAATCTGGCATTCAATCTCGATGGCGCGGGCGATTCCGTTCTGGCGGTAACCCATGGGCTCAATGGAACGGCCTCGCTGAACGCCCGATCGGGCGCGCTCACCGGCATCGATGTCGAGCAATTGCTGCGCCGCCTCGAGCGGCGCCCGCTCTCCGGCAGCGGCGATTTCCGCACCGGGCGCACCGCGTTCGATCAGCTCGCCATTAGCCTCAAGGTGAACAACGGCTTGGTGTCGGTGGACGACATGCATGTCGTGGGCCCATCCGTGAAGCTCGCGGTCGCCGGCGAAGCCTCGGTGCCGACGCGCGATCTCGATCTCAAGGGCGTGGCGACGCTGGTGTCGAGCGCCACCGCCGACGAGTTCGATCTGCCATTCGTTGTGCAGGGCCCATGGGCCGATCCGATCGTGCTGCCCGACGCGCAAATCCTGATCCGCCGCTCGGGGGCCGCCGCGCCGCTCCTCAATGCGGCCAAGAGCTACAATGCCAGCGATGCCGTGCGCTCAGTGATCGATCAGTTGCTGGCAGCACCGGTGCCCCCCGCTGCCTCGACCCGGACCGTGTCCCCCGCCTTGGCGCCTGTCGCGCCCAAATCCTCGCAATAGCCCGACACGGCGGCCTGCGAAGGCTCGGCAGCGCGCGACCGCGCGGCTTTTAACTTTTTGCTCTATGATTCCCGGCGCACGAATCAGCGCGGGATTTCGACCGCGACCGGGGCAAAAGGTGCTCTGCTGATGCTCAGCCGCCTCACGCGTACGATGGCCAAAGTGCTGATCGCGTCGCTGATCGTCGGGACGATCCTTGACCATTTCGGCATCAGGACCGCCGAGCTGATCAAGACCACGGGCCTGTCGCCCGACCGGGTCGAGGAACTGGCGCGCCAAGGCGTGGCTTGGGTGCTGCCGAATTTGTTGCTGGGCGCGCTGGTGATCGTGCCGGTCTGGTTTCTGTTCTACATTTTTCGCCCGCCCGGCGAGAGCCGGGACTGAGTGCCGTGCCGATCAAGGCCGTGCCGGAGTGCCCCTTGCCGCACTGAGCTTGGTGAGGAGCGAGGCGACGACAACCGCAACGCCGACCGCGCCGACCATGATGCTGCAGACAGCGTTCATCTCGGGGCTGACGCCGAGGCGCACTTCCGAATAGATGCGGATCGGCAGCGTCGTCGCACCCGGCCCGGTGGTGAAGCTCGCGATGACGAGATCGTCGAGCGACAGCGCAACGGCCAGCATCCAGCTTGCGGCGATGGCGGGAAGGATCAGCGGCAGGGTCACCGCCATAAAGGTCCGCGCCGGCGAGGCGCCGAGATCCATCGCCACCTCCTCGAGGCTCATGTCGAAATCGATCAGCCGCGCCTGCACGATGACGGCCACAAAGCACATGGCCATGGTCGTGTGGGCGATGACCACAGTCCAAAAACCGCGGTCGGCCGAAATGGCGACGAAGAGGAGGAGCATCGACAGCCCGGTTATGACCTCCGGCATGACCAGTGGCGCATAGATCGTGGCCGCAAACAGGAGCCGGCCGCGGAAGCGGCCGAAGCGCACCAGCGCCACCGCCGCCAGCGTTCCCAGTAAAGTCGCGGCGCTGGCCGAGAGCAACGCGACACGCAGGCTGATGAAGGCCGCTCCCAAGAGCGGCGCGTCGCTGGCCAATTGCGCGTACCAGCGAGTCGACCAGCCACCCCATACCACGACAAGGCGCGAGGCATTGAACGAGTAGACGATGAGAATAATGATCGGCAGATAAAGGAAGGCGATGCCGATGAAGAGCGCCACGAGATTGAACGCCGAGAGCTTGCGCATCGTCAGTCTCGCTCGGCGCCACGCATCGTCTGATGCTGAAACACCACGATCGGCGTGACCAACAGGAAAACCAAAACGACGGCGACTGCCGACGCGGTCGGCCAATCCTTGTTGGCGAAAAATTCGGTCCAGATGGTCTGGCCGATCATCGAGGTCCGCGAGCCGCCGAGCAAATCGGGAATGACGAACTCGCCGACCGCCGGAATGAAGCACAGCAACGCGCCCGCGATCGCCCCAGGCGCCGACAACGGTGCCGTCACAAGCCAGAACGACTTCCAGCGCGGACAGCCAAGATCCGCCGCCGCTTCGAGAAGCGATTCGTCCAGCTTCTCCAGCGTCGCATAAAGCGGCAGCACCATGAACGGCAAATAGGAATAGACGATGCCGATATAGACCGCGGTGTTCGTGGACAGCCATACCGGCGGCTCGTGCACCAGGTCGAGCGCCAGCAACAGCTGATTGAGCGGGCCGTCGTGCTGGAGGATGTTCATCCAGGCATAAATTCGGATGAGGAACGAAGTCCAGAACGGCAGGATGACCAAGAGCACCAGGATCGCCTGCACCTTTCGCGGCGTGCGCGTCATCGCATAGGCAATCGGATAGCCGATGAGGAGCAGAATGAGCGTCGACAATGCGGCGATCTCGACGCTTTTCACGTAGGAAAGGAAGTAAAGCGGGTCGGAGCCGAGGAAGGCGTAATTATCGAGCGACAGTCCGGCGAGGAAACTCGCGATGCCGTGCCAGCCCGCTGAAACATCGAAGACCGGCGTATAGGGCGGTTGCGCGATCGCGATCTGCGACAGGCTGATTTTCACCACGATCAAGAACGGCACCAGAAAAAACGCGACCACCCAGGCGTAGGGAACCCGCACGACGAGCTTTGCCAAAAGCGAGCGTTGCGGCCGTTGCGTCGCCATCCGCGCACCTTCCTTCATCGCGTCAGCACGATCGCGGCTTCGGGCGGAAAGCCGAGCCACACTCGGTCATTCCAGCCGACCGCGCGGTCGGCCGGCCGGCCGGTATTGGCGATCGTCGCTTGCAGCGGCACGCCGGCGTCGGTCCGCAGCCGTAACACCGACAGATCGCCGAGATAGGCGACGTCGACGAGCGTCGCGGCGACGGCGTTCCCCGGGGCCGTCTGTTGGTCCGGCGACGGCGGCCCCGGCAGAATCCGCAGCCGCTCCGGCCGCACCGCCACCCAAACCGTCGCGCCGGGCGCGGCATCGATCTTGGCTGCCACGCGCAAGGTGCCCAACGCCGTGCCCTCTACGCTGGTGCCGTCGTCGCCGAGGCGGCCCTCGAACAGATTGACGTTGCCGATGAAGTCAGCAACCCAGCGCGAGTTCGGCTGCTCGTAGATTTCGGCGGGCGGCGCGACCTGCATCAACCGGCCGCGGTCCATCACCGCGATACGGTCGGCGACCGTCATCGCTTCGCTCTGGTCGTGGGTGACGATGATGAAGGTCAGCCCGAGGCGGCGTTGCAGGTCCATCAGCTCGAACTGAGTCTCGCCGCGCAGCTTCTTGTCGAGCGCCGCCATCGGCTCGTCGAGCAGCAGCACCCGCGGCCGCTTGACCAGCGAACGCGCCAGCGCCACGCGCTGGCGCTGACCGCCGGACAGTTCGTGCGGCCGGCGCCGGCCGAAATTTTCGAGCTTCACCAGCGCCAGCATCTCGGCGACCCGCTCGGCGATCTGCGCCTTGGGCAAGCCCTCCTGCTTGAGGCCAAAGGCGACGTTGGCCTCGACGCTCAGATGCGGAAACAGCGCATAGCTTTGGAACATCATGTTGACGGGACGACGATGCGGCGGCACTGCCGCAAGATCGACGCCATCAAGCAGAATGCCGCCCGCACTCGCTTGCTCGAAGCCGGCGATCAGCCGCAACAGCGTGGTCTTGCCGCAGCCTGAGGGTCCGAGCAGCGCAAAAAATTCGCCCTGATAGATATCGAGCGAAAAGTTGTCGACTGCGGTGAACGCGCCGAAACGTTTGCTCACGCCGGCGATGCGTAACAGCGGCTCCAGCGCCGGATCGGCCCAAGGCGCGAAGCTTCGTTTCGCCAAGCCTCCGTTCGATCCAACGGTCTGCATCGAGTGTCCGATTGCGCAGTTTGCACCAGGCTCCGCCGGCGACGGCGCACGCCCCGACGCCGCGCCAACCGCACGCTAAAGCCCTAGTACAATACCTGAAAAGATGCGCGGGTCAGTCCACGATGGCCATGGATGCCAGCGCGGCTTCGTCGCCCGCGTCGGTCACGAGCTTGCGCGGCTCGGGTCCGTATTAATCGCCCAATTGCACCACCGGCCGTGGCTGCGTGGTAATCGAGATCAGCCGGTCATAGAGCGCTTTCGTCGAGACCGGTTTGGTCAGGTATTCATTGACCCCGAGCCGCACCGCTTCGACCACGCGCCAGCGTTCGCAGTAACCGGTCAAAATGATGATCGGGATATCGGGCATTGGGAACACGCCCGGCGAGCGCACGATCCGCACCAGTTCGGGACCGCTTAAGAGCGGCATTTCCCAGTCGAGGATCACGACGTCGGGCGCCATGGTGCGGATCGAGTTCGAGCGCCGCGATGCCGTCGGCGGCCTCGTAGACGTCTTTGACCCCGCAATTGACCAGGAGGTAGCGGATCATCTTGCGCATGTACTGATTGTCATCGACGACCAGGACGCACAAGGACTGGATGAGACTCTCGATCTGCTTCTTCGAATGTTTTTCGGACATGCCGTACCGGCCGCCCCGACGGCCGCGTGCTTCCCGTGCCTGTCCTGCACCGCGCATCGGCCTATAAAAACATGTCCCTGTTGCGGGACCGTAAAGGTCATACCGGCAAATTTTAGCGATCGTGCAGCTGGCACCCTGCGCGACGACAGACGTGGTGAGCGCTCGATTAACGCGCCAGCGTGCTGCCCGCGCTCGTCAGCTGACGAGAAAGACTCAATTGACGAGAAAGACTCGGTCGAGGTCGGGATCTGGTTCCGGCCTATGGGTCGTGGACTGGCGCGGTTCGGGGCCGTAATAGTCGCCCTGCTTTATCATCGGCCGCGGTTTGACCAGGATCGACACAATACGAGCCAATAAAGCGGTCGATGAAACCGGCTTGAGCAGAAAATTCATTGACGCCGAGCCGCATCGCCTCGACCACGCGCGAGCGCTCGCTGTAGCCCGTGAGCATGATGACCGGAACGTCCGGCAACGGGAATGTGCCGGGCGAACGCACCCTGCGCATGAACTCCGGCCCGTTCGGGCTCGGCATCTCCCAATCGAGTAGGACCATATCCGGCGCGCGCGCGCATATCGTTGCCAGGCCGCTTTGTCCGTCGTGCGCCTCGTGGATGTCTCGGATGCCGATCACCTGCAACAGCGCGCGCACAACCTTGCGCATGCGCGGATCGTCATCGACGACAAGCACTTTGAGCCGCTCGACCCGTCGCGCAATCTGGGTTGCAACGGATTCCATGACGCCCCTTTAAAGCCAGGTCCCCGTCCCCGATGAAACCACAACCCGATAAAATTGCAGTTTGGTACATCCATAAAATTTTAGGAAACCCCGCCGCTGACGGACTGTGCCGAAGCCATGAAGCGTTCGAGGATCGCCGTTTGCTCCGGTGAAAACCGCAAGCCGAGCTTGGATCGGCGCCACAGCACGTCTTCGGGGGTCTGCGCCCATTCCTTGGCTATCAGGTAGCGCACCTCGGCGGCGGTGAGATCGGCGCCGAAGCGCATGCCGAGATCGTCGAGTCTGGCGGCTTTGCCAAGCACGCGCTCGACCCGCGTACCATAGGCGTGCACCAGCCGCCGAGCATGATCCGTGGTCAGAAAGCGCCAGGTCCGTTGCGTATTCTCGGTCAGCGTCTCGACGCCGTCATAGTCGAAGTCGCCGCCCGGCAATGGGCTTTGCGCGGTCCACGGCTGCGAGCGCGGAAAGAAATGCGCAAGCCGCGTCAACGTCTCCTCGGCGAGCCGCCGGTAGGTCGTGATCTTGCCGCCATAAATGGTCAACAGCGGCGCCTCGCCAAAACGCTCGTCGAGGATGAGAGTGTAGTCGCGGCCGATGTCCTGCGACTTGCGCGCGCCGTCATCGTAGAGCGAGCGAACGCCGGCAAAGGCCCACACCACGTCGGCGGCGCCGATCTCGGTGCGGAAATACTCGTTCACGACGCCGCACAGATAGCCGATTTCCTCGCCGGTCGGCAGTACGGTCGACGGATCGCCGGTAAAGGCGCGATCGGTCGTGCCGATCAACGTAAAGTCGCGCTGGAACGGAATTGTGAACACGACGCGACGATCGGGCGCCTGCAAGATATAGGCGCGGTCATGATCGTACAGCCGCCGCACCACGATATGGCTGCCCTTATCGAGCCGCAGCCGATATTGCGGCGCCGCCCGCATTGCCGTTTCGGCAAATAACTCGCTCCAGGCGCCGGCGGCGTTGACCAGAATCCGCGCCGTGATCACGTCGCGTTGGCCGCGGGCTTTGAGCACGAGCCGCCATACGTCAGCGCGGTCGGCGCGAACGCAGCGGGTGCGGGTGCGGATGACGGCGCCGCGCTCGGCCGCATCGACCGCGTTGAGCACGACGAGGCGCGCGTCATCGGCGAAGCAATCGGAATATTCGAAAGCGTAATGGAAGCGCGATTTCAGCGGCAGGCCGGCTTCGTCGGTCACCAGATCGAGCTCGCGCGTTCCCGGCAGAATCTTGCGCCAGCCGATCCAGTCGTAGATCAAGAGCCCGAGCCGCAACATCATGGCCGAGCGCCGCGCCTCGTTGATCGGCAGCACGAAGCGCAACGGCCGGATCAGATGCGGCGCGGCGCGCAATAGCACTTCGCGCTCGCCCAATGCGGCGCGAACCAGCCGGAATTGGCGCCGCTCCAAATAGCGTAAACCGCCATGGATGAGTTTCGACGAGGCCGACGAGGTACCGGAGGCCAGGTCGTTCTGCTCGATCAGAACGACGCGAAAGCCGCGGCCCGCCGCATCGCGCGCGATGCCGGTGCCGTTGATGCCGCCGCCGATAATGGCGAGATCGAAATCAGCCACTGATTCTCCCCTATTCCGCAGCATAATCGTTGCGCAGTAAAAACTCCCTCTCCCCGCGCTGCGGGGAGAGGTGTAAAGGATGCGCCATGGATTTTCACGGGTGTCACGTTGTCGTCACCGGCGGCGCCGGTGCGCTCGGCACGGCGGTCGTCGCGGCGCTGCTCGAAGCCGGCGCCCGCTGCCGCGTGCCGTGCTTCGATGAGGCCGAGGCGAAGCGGTTCCGGTTTCGCGAGCACCAGCAAGTGACGATCATTGTCGCCGGCAATCTTGCCGACGAGGCGGCGGTGAGCCGCGTCTACCAAGACGTCGGTCCGCTCTGGGCGTCGATCCATATTGCGGGCGGCTTTGCCTTCGGAGCCCTTCGCGACGCTAAATTCGCGACCATCCGGCAGCAGATCGACACGAACCTGCTAAGCTGCATGCTGTGCTGCCGCGCCGCGGTCGCGGCGATGCAAGACAGCAAAAGTGCCGGCGGCGGCGGCCGCATCGTCAACATCTCAGCCCGCGCCGGCCTGGAATGGCGCAGCGGCGCCGGCATGGCCGCCTATGCCGCCAGCAAGGCGGCCGTAGCGGCGCTCACCGCCGCGCTCGCCGAGGAAGTCGTCAAGGGCGGCATCCTGGTCAACGCGGTGGCGCCGTCGATCATGGATACGCCCGCCAATCGGCAGGCGATGCCGAAAGCCGATTACGCACTGTGGCCCAAGGTCGAAGACGTCGCCGCCACGATCCTATTTCTCGCCTCACCCGACAATCGCGTCACCCGCGGCGCCATCGTGCCGGTCTACGGGAAGTCCTAGACCATGATCCGGTCGAATTGAATCGGATCATGATCTAGAGGTTTCATTGGCGCATGATCTTTCCCGAAAACCGGTTTCCACTTTTCGGGATCATGCTCTAGTAGCCGGGCCACAGACCCGGCGTCGCCAGTTCGACGAGATGGCCGTCGGGATCGCGGACATAGAGGCTTTCGCCGCCGCGCGGCCATGTGGTGCGGCCTTCGATGGCAATGCCGGCGTCTTTGAGCCGCGCCTCCCAGGCCGCGCGGTCGGCGGCCGCAATCGAGAAGGCGATATGCACCGTCCCAAGACCGTCATGCGGCGGGATCGTGCCGCCGGGCAGATGCACGGTCTGCAACGAATGGCCGCGCAGGAACAGCAGCAGAACGCCGTGCCCACCGACGTCGTAAGCGCAAAGCCGCTGGTCGCGGTAGATGCTGTTTAATCCGAGGACCTGTTCATAGAACGGACAGGCGCGTTCGAACGCGTCGACGTAAAGAACGGTTTCAAGAACGCCGAGGAGTGCGGGCATGATCCATTACGCTCGCTTTGAGTTCGTCATCCTGAGGCGCCCGCGCGCAGTGCGGGCCTCGAAGGATGAAAGTGAGGTGCCCGGGCCGTCGACCTTCGAGGCTCGCCATAGCGCGTCGCAGACGCGCGTAAACGCGCTTATGGCTCGCACCTCAGGGTGACTGAACGAGGCTACCCCGAAACCGCAACGATTTCGCGCGCCGGAGTAGTCACCAGCCGCGTCACCGCGCTCGAAGCGACAATAGCGCGCTGCTGCGCATAGGCCTCGTGATTGCGCTCGATGTAATCGAGATCGTAGAGGTAATTCACCATCAGGCCGTAGGACTGCTTGAGCGCCCGCTCCGACGTATCGGCAAGCCAGTCTAGCTGTTCCAGCCGCGCGCCGTTGCCGAGGTGAAATCGCGCGACCGAGTCGACGGGCAGGCCGCGGCCGTTGCGAGCGCGCACATAATACCAGGCGGCGGCGCGGAGCAGCGGCTCGCGAAGTTTCTCGGTGACGTCGGGCGCGCGCCACCAATCGTCATTGTCGAGCGCGGCGAGCGCATCGCGATCGTCGTCGTCGAGCACGGCGGACGCCGGGTTCATCCGCTCGCGCTTGAGCCAACCGGCGAAATTCGGGGCCGGCGACAGCGTGACGAAAGTGCCGACGCGGGAGACCTCGCGCGAAACCTCTTCGACCACCTGCTTGATCAGGAAATGGCCGAAGCTGACGCCGGTAAGTCCGCGCTGGCAGTTGGTGATCGAATAGAACACCGCCGTGGTGGCGCGCTGCGGTTCGACCGGTTCGCGCTTGTCGGACAGGATCGGCCCGATCGCCGCGGCGATTTCCCGCGTCAGCGCCACTTCGACGAAAATCAGCGGCTCGTCGACCAGCGCCGGATGGAAGAAGGCGTAGCAGCGGCGATCCGGCGTATCGATGCGCCGGCGCAAATCGTCCCAGTCCTGGATTTCATGCACCGCCTCGTAGCGGATGATCTTTTCCAGGATGGCGGCCGAGGTCGACCAGTCGATGCGCCGCAACACTAAAAACCCGCGATTGAACCAGGACGAGAACAGGTGAACGAAGTCGTTGTCGATCACAGCCAGGTCGTCGCGGCGATGATCCATTGCATCGAGCAGCTGTTCGCGCATGCGCACCAGCGCCGCAGTGCCGCCGGGCGCCAGATTGAGCCTGCGGAACAGTTCAAGCCGCCGCGGCTCGCTGGCGAGATGAAGATCGGCCCCCGTCGCATCGGACGGCGCTTGGCGCCACGCCGCGATGGCTTGATCGACGCGGGCGCGATCGTGACCGAACGTGGTGGCGAGCGCTTCGAAAAAGGCGATGCGTGGCCCGGTGGTCAGTTCCGCGTAGCTCGCCAGGATTTCCTGCGCCAGCGCGACGCCGGACGCCTCGCCGCGGCCGGTCAGGAGTTCCTCGCATTGCTCGACGAGACCGGTGGAGCGCTCATGCGCCGGCTCGCGGCGCTCGCGCTTGATCAAGGCGCGGCTGCGATCGGCGATGCTTTGCAGCATTTCGCTGAAGAACGAGGTATCCACTGCTTCAACCCATCCGGCAAGCATTAGCTAATAATGGCGCAAAGCAATGACAAGTTCGCTAACGGCAAGGAAATGCAGACAAACCTGGACAAATTGGCCCCGCTTTGTCACTTACACGACCGCGCGGCGGCCTGCTGCGCGGCGCTAAGGGGTCATCATGCCGGGACCATCCAAACCGGGCTCTAAATCGGGGCCACTGGCGGGATTGCGTGTGCTGGAGCTTGCCCGGATTTTGGCCGGGCCATGGGCGGGTCAAATCCTCGCCGACCTCGGCGCCGACGTCATCAAAGTCGAGCGCGCCGGCGCCGGCGACGACACCCGCGCCTGGGGTCCGCCGTTCGTGCCGGCGGCTGACGGCGGCCATCTCAGCGCCGCCTATTTTCATTGCACCAATCGCGGCAAGCGCTCCATCGAGCTCGATTTTACAACCGCCGAAGGCCGGCGCATCGTCAAAAAACTCGCCGCCCGATCCGACGTGCTGATCGAGAATTTCAAGGTCGGCGGGCTTGCCAAATTCGGCCTCGACTATCAAAGCCTCGCGCCGGCAAATCCACGCCTGATCTATTGCTCGGTCACCGGCTTCGGCCAGACCGGGCCTTCGGCGGCGCGCGCCGGTTACGATCTGATGGCGCAAGGCATCGGCGGCATCATGGGCATGACCGGCACCGCCGACGGCCCGCCGCTGCGCGTCGGCGTGCCGATCGCCGACATCTTCTCCGGCGTCTATTCGGCGGTCGGCATCCTCGCGGCGCTGGCGCGGCGCGAGCGCACCGGCCGCGGCGGCTACGTCGACGCCGCGCTGGTCGATTCCACAGTCGGCACGCTGGCGTTTCAGGCGCTCAACTATCTGGTCTCCGGCGAAGTCCCCAAACGGATCGGCAATTCGCATCCCAATCTCGTGCCGTACCAGGAATTTCCCGTCGCCGACGGCCGCGTCATCATCGCCACCGGCAACGACGCGCAGTTCGTCAAATTGTGCGGCATTCTCGGTGCGCCGGAGCTGGCCGAAATGCCGGTCTACAAGGACAACAAAGGACGGCTCGCGCATCGCGCCGAATTGGTCGGCAAACTCTGCGCGCTGACCTCGCAGTTCAAGCGCGAGGAGCTTTTGGACAAGCTCGAAGCCGCGACCATTCCGGCAGGCCCGATCAACGATCTCGATCAGGTCTTTGCCGATCCGCAGGTGATCCACCGCGGCATGAAGATCGAACTTGAAAGCGCAGCCGCCAAAGGCGGCAAAATACCCGGCATCCGCACGCCGATCGTGCTCGACGGCGTGCCGATGGCCTCGGACCGCCCCTCGCCGCGGCTCGGCGAGCACAGCGCCGAGATTTTGCGTGAGATCGGCGAAGGGTAGGCCGATCCGTTCTCGCGGGCGCGCCAGCGCGCGAGTGTTGTCAAACAGCCCATGTGTTTCCCTCCCCCGCTTGCGGTGGGGAGGGTCGGCGAGCGAGGCGAGCCGGGGTGGGGGGAGCGGAGCAAATAAAGCCCCCCACCCATAGCCGACGCTTCGCGTCGGCGTAACTTTAGTGGACGGCGGCCGAAGGCCGCCTATGCCCTCCCCACCACTCGCTGTCGCTCGCGGGGGAGGGAATTTTAGAAAATAAGGAAAGCGGAACGCCGGCAGTCGCACTGTCGTCAGTCCCCGCACCAAGCGGGTGCGGTCGCGCCACGGATAAGGCGGCTTGCGCCGCCCTCCGCTTGCGGGCGCGCTCGCCTGCCGGCGTTCCACCACGGCTCTGCCCAAGGGGTGTGTAGTCCCTTGGTGCGATCGGGGCCAGGCTTCGTGGGAAGGTTTCCCCTCCCAGTTCCAGCGACGCACACCGCACACCGCACACCGCACACCGCACACCGCACACCGCACACCGCACACCGCACACCGCACACCGCACACCGCACACCGGTCGTAATGCCGGCAGGCATGATGCCCGGACCGCCCGAGCGTGCGGCTGATGAGGCCGCGCCCGCGGGCACCGCACCCGCCCCCTGCCGCCCGGCATCACCCGGACGGCGTCCTTATCGGGGCGAGATTTGATTCGCAGTGGGAATGTAACTGCAATAGAGACCAACGTCAAGGTAGATCTCATATTCGGTGACAAAGTCAAGAACGCGACGATCCGTGGCACTTGTCCGATGAATTGCCGCCGATGACCGGCAAGGGATTTTCCACACCGCCGCGGGAAGATTTGTGATGGGCCGAGCGCGTATCGAGCGGGACGAACTCACCGCCTGCTGTTGACGCTGCCCAAGACTGCGGCGCCGATCAGAACACCGATGCCCAAGGCGACGCCGAGCGTGACGAGCGGCCGAGCCTCGACTTCCGCGCTGACGCGCTGCACGGCGTCGCTGCCGTAGCTGGCGCCGAGCTTCACCGCCCGGTTGCCGAGCCGCGCGGCCTGATCGCTGGCGGCCTGGCCGCGCTCGCGGAAGCGATCGATCATGTCGCTTAACACGGCGGAGATCGTGTCGCCGATTTGCTCGCCCGCCGCCGCTGCCGCGGCGGAGCCGCGCCGCCCGGCGATGCGGCCTATTTTCTCGAGCTCCTTTTCGACCGCGCCCAAATGGTTCTCAATGGCGGTCACGCTGGGAGCGAATGAATTGGAGCGATACTGGAACATGGCGCCTCGCGAGCGACGGATGCGGAATGTCGGCGGAAGCGGGCGCCTCCGCAATTTCATGAACCTGTCAAAGCACGATTTGGTTCCGCGAAAGCTTTACCGCGACAGCCGCCGCCGGTTGGCGCGGACGCGTTTTTTATAGACGCTCAACACTTTCTTGCCGACGCGATGGCTGGTGCCACCCTCGATCGCGCCGGCCATGGCGGCGGCCTGCGCTTCTGCGGCTGCGGCAAGCTTCTCGGTCATCATGCGCTGCACCTCGGCGTGGCCACGGACGCCGCCTGCGGCCAGTCGCATCAGACGAAGCGCTATCACCCGCTGCGCTTCCCAGCCCAGCAATGCCGCTTGCGACGATAACGCCAGCCAAGGGTTCCACATTTGCGTCGGATTCGGCATCTGCATTGCCAACGACCGCGCCGGTGGGTTGTTCCCGGCTGGATCGGGTCCGCGGCTGCTTGTTCATCTTTCCGAAAATTTTATCGCCTGGAGTCAATGTTTCCTGTTGCATGCCGGGTATTGCGCTTAAGCGGCGCGGGACTTGCATCGAACCCCGCGGGCGGGCCAACACCCAGGAGCATGGAATGCCGAATCGAGGTGAGCTTCCAAGTCCGGCAAAGCGAGCCGGAAGCGTTGCGGTCAAGGGCGGCACGGCCGTGCCGGACGCCAAGGCTTGGATCATCATCGCCTTTTGCGCGATCGGCCGCCTGACGTCGATCTGCCTGGCCGTATCAGCCGCCGGCGGCGATGCGTTGCTGCGACTGCTGGCGCAAGTTCCATTGGGATGACGCGCGAGGCGCTCTGCCCGCCTCTAGAGCAAATTCCAATCGAGTCGACGCATTTTCCGCTCATTCCCGCGAGGGGCACCCCATCGCGCTCGCGCGGTGGGGACCCCGTAAGCGGGAATCCAGATGGAGTGCGTCGCTATTGCGGTGAATGCACTGCGTCCCCGCTTTCGCGGGGACGAGCGGATAATAGCAGCCCGATTCAATCCGATTGGATTTCGCTCTAAGCCGCCTCGTGAGCGGTCGCCGCGCGCGCTTCGCGCAAAGCGCGTTCGAGCGCCGCGAGATCATAGGGTTTCTGCAGCACCGCAAAGCCGCGGCGCACCGCGTCCTGGGCGCTTGAACTATAGCCGGTGGTCAACAGCACCGTAATGCCGGGATGACGCCGGCGCACCAGGTCGGCCAATTGCAGGCCGTTCATGCCGCCGGGCATCAATATGTCGGAGAACACGAGATCGATGTCGTCTTCGCGTTCGATCAGATCGAGGCCGGCCTGCGCGCTTGCCGCGTGCCGGACCTGATAGCCGAGTTGCTCGAAATAGGCCCGGCCGACTTCGGCGACCTCGACGTTGTCTTCGACCACCAGCACCGTGCCGGCATGGGGCGCCGCCGCGGCAGTCGCGGTCTCGCGGTGCGACAGCGCCGGCGCCTCCCAGGTCCGCGGCAAAAACAGCGTGACCGCCGTGCCGCGCCGCGCCGACGTGGCGATCGAAGCGGCGCCGCCGGATTGCCGGGCGAAACCGTAGACCTGGCTCAAGCCGAGCCCGGTGCCCTTGCCGACCTCCTTGGTGGTGAAGAACGGCTCGAACACCCGCGGCAAAACATCGAGCGGAATCCCGGTGCCGGTGTCGGCGATCCGGACCGCGACGAAATCGCCGCTGAGCCCCTCCTCCGACCCTTTGCCGCGCATCAGGACCGGCTTGGCGCTGATGGTCAGCGTGCCGCCGGTCGGCATGGCGTCGCGGGCGTTGAAGGCGAGATTGAGCAACGCGAGCTCGAACTCGCTCGGGTCGACCTTTACCGCGCACGGCCGCCGCGGCACGCCGAGCCGGATATCGATGTCGCCGCGCAGCGAGCGGCTGAGCATGTCCTTGATCTCCGGCAGCCGCTCGGCGAGATCGATCACGCTCGGCTGCAGCATTTGCCGCCGCGAGAAGGCGAGCAATTGCCGCGTCAGGCTCTCGCCGCGCGCCGTCGCGTTGGCGATGGTGTCGAGCAGATGCGCTTCCTGCTCTCCGGTTAAATCTTTTTTGTCGGTCAAGCGCCGGCGCAAGCGCTGCACCGTGCCGCTCACGATCATCAAGAGATTGTTGAAGTCGTGCGCGACGCCGCCGGTCAATTGCCCGATCGCTTCGAGGCGCTGCGCCTGGCGCAGCGCATCCTCGGCGAATTCGCGGCGTTCGGCTTCGTCGTGCAGGCGTTTGGTGCGCCGCAGCGCCACCCAAAGCGTGGAGAATAAAAGCAGAGTCACCGGCAGGCCGAAGATCAGGTGGCCGCCGACCTCGTCGAGCCACGCGGCGCGGATGGCGCCGGTGTCGATGCCGGCAATGGCGTAGACCGGATAGCCGGGAAGTTTGCGAAAGCCGACCCGCCGGTTTCGGCCGTCGACTTCGGAGGAAATCGAATAAAGCCCGCGCGACAGGCCGCGGCCGATCGAAAGCCGCAACCGGCTATCCGGGCTGAGCTGCCGCAACTGGTGCGGCGCGGCCGGATAGCGCGCCAGCAACACGCCGTCGGCGCGCACCAGCGCGTAGAAATTACCGGGCGATTGCTCGATCATCGAATAGAAGTCGGCGAAGTAGCTCGGCCGCGCGGCGACCGCGATGACGCCGCGGAAGGCGCCATCGGCCAATTCGAGCCGGCGTGAGACATCGAACAGATCGGTCGCGGTCGCTCGCGCCGCGGATCTGTGCACATCGCCGACATAGGTCCCGACGTCGCCGTCGGCCTGTGCCTTAAAATAATTGCGATCGGAAAAGTCGACGCCCGTCTGCGTCGCCTGCGGCGCGCTGGAGGCGAGCGGGCGGCCGTCGCGGCCGATCAGCGTGATCGACTGCACCTGCGGCATGACCCCAATGATGCGCTGCAGGCGCGGCGTAAGGGTTAAAGCCGCGGCGCGGATCCGATCGTCCGGCATGCCGCGCACCACCTCATCGACCTCCGGAAAGATACGATCGACGGTTTCGAAGACCTTGAGCGCCTGTTCCTGCAGCACGTCGAGCGAACGATCGATACGTTCGTCGGCGACGGCGTAGACGCTGCGATAGTCGTTATAGGCGGCATAGACGAACAGCGCCGCCGGAATGACCAGCGACGCGACCATCAATAGCAGCAGCAGACGGACTGCCGAGTCCCGTTCCGTGCGCATCGAAATCCGGTTGTTGCGGCCGGCAATGAGGCAACCAAGGCCACGCAACGACACACTCAGCGTGAAATGCTGTCAAACTTCTGCGGCGCGAACGAGGCGATCAATCGCCGCATTCGATTGCAATTTCGTGACCGAAATGACAGGACGCGTGACTTGACTGTCATAAATTGCCGCAATTCGGCGACGGATCGGGTCATCGTCCTGTTTTCCCCGCTCATTCCCGCACAAGCGGCAACAGGCCGATGAATTGTGCGCGCTGCATTGCGGCAAAACCGCACACGGGGTCTATCCCATTACCAAAAATATGGACGCGAATTCATCGGCCGGCCACGCGGTCTTCATCCGGCGCAGCCTACCTTAGTTGCGTAGCGTTTGGGGACTCTCTTCGGCGAAAGCCGACAAACATAGGAGTTCGCCATGATCTCGCGCATCAGATCCCACACTACCAAACCGCTCCTCCGTTGCGGCGTGATCGTCACTTCGCTCGCGCTCGCCACAAACGCGTTCGCCGCCGATATTCCCATTCCGCATCCCGCAGCGGCCGCGTATGTGACCCACAGTGTCGTCGCGCGCAACCAGAGGCCGGCCTTTGTCCAGCCCGCTGGTATCGGGCAACTGGTCGGAGCGGTGCTCGGTATGGTGCCGCCGCAATACGCCGCGATCGTGCAAAATGCGATGAGGCAGCCGGCATCGCACCGGTCTTCCGGCACATATGACCCGTCCTTTGACTCTCCGACCACCTCGACGCCAATCGATAACAGTCAGTCACAGGCGGCCATCGACGCGTCGGACCAAGCCATGCAGCAGGAGGACCAGTCCCTCCAAGACTTGGACGCCAGCATTGCCGCAGCCGAACAACAAAACGATGCGGCGAACGCCGCGGCGCTGCAGACGGATATCAATGCCGGCATGTGAACGATTGCCGACATGTGAAGCGACAAGGGCGCCGGTCTGGGGCCGGCGCCCTTCGCATATTGCTTACTGAAAGCGCGTGGCGATCTCGTCGAGCGGCGGCCGCGGCCGATCTTCCGGCGGGCCGGGCGGCGTGCGGATATGGGCCATGTATAGACGGCGCCCGCGGTGCAAGAGGAATCTGACGTTTAGCGAAGCGTTCGGGTGCAGCCATGTATACGGCCTGTTTTCGCGTGAAGGCGCTTGCCTGCATCGCGATGCAGCCGATGTGGCTGCTGGCCCTGATGTGATCCGCTGATCGGTCCCAAACAAAAGCACGCGCTCTATCCGCGCGGTGGCCCAGACGGGTTGTCCGATCGACGGTCTCGACCGTTTCGCATCAATGTCGTCATCACCCCTGCAGTTCGTGTACGCACAGACGCAACTTCATCCTGCCATCGCCCGACTTCTTATTAGGCCGCTGCCGTAAGCGCAGGCGCCCGATAGGTGCCACCCCTGGCCAGCAACGCCCAGGCGATGCGCGCCATCTTGTTGGCAAGTGCCACCGCGACCACCTTGAACGGTTTGCGGGCGAGAAGCTGTGCGAGCAACGGATATTTCTCTGGTCGCTGGCGCGCCTGCTTCAACACCGCATGGGCTCCGACCACCAGAATGCGCCGCAAATAGCGATCCCCCCGTTTCGAGATCGGCCCGAGCTTGTGCTTGCCGCCGGTCGAGTTTTCGCGTGGCACGAGCCCGTCCAGGCCGCAAAGTCACGACCCGATCGGAATGCCTTGGGGTCCGTAACCGTCGCGGCGATCGCGGTCGCGCCCACAATGCCGATCCCGGGGATTGTCTCGAGCCGCTGGCTTGCCTCGTTTGAACGATGCTGTGCCATGATCCGTTTCTCGACCGATCCAATCAGTGTCTGCACCGCTTGAAGCCCAGCCGCCAATACGGTGAGACTGACGTGAGCATCGACCGGCAAGCGCGCGTCCTCCTCGCTCGCAATAATCTTCAGAAGCTCTTTAATCCCTTCACGCCCTTGCGCAGCCGCAATGCCGAGCTCAGCCATATGCGCCCGCAACGCATTGATCAGCTGGGTCCGCTGCCGCATCAAAAGATCCCGCACTCGATGCGGCATCAATCGGCCCTGCTGCTCGGCCGATTTGACCTGGACAAAACGCATGGTCGGGCGTCGCACCGCCTCGTAGATCGCTTCGGCGTCGGCGGCATCGTTCTTGTTGCGCTTGACGTAGGCCTTCACGTCCTTCGCCGGCATCAGCCGTACCTGGTGACCAAGCTTCGTCAGTTCACGTGCCCAATAATGCGCCGTCGCGCAGGCCTCCATGCCGACAAGGCACCGCGGCAGCGCCTTGAAGAATGCCAGCACCTGGCTGCGCCGGAGTTGCTTGCGAATGACGACCTTCTCGCTGGCATCGATGCCATGAACCTGAAACACGTTCTCGGCGATATCCAAACCGATCGTGGTAATTTGCATGTGGACGGCTCCCCTCAATGTGGTGCGTTTCGACGCAACCACCCTATGGCACTTCGATGCCGAGAGCGGGCGCCGTCCACCACATCACAAGCAGCCTCATTTACTGCGAATTTTAGTACGGTGAGTTTCAACGTTATTCGTGCTGGAGCGACAACCCTTTCAAGGCCACATGTCGCGATGGGCCTTGGCTGTGTAAAAACGTAACGGCGCGTGACGGCGATAGAATGAACGTTTCTCTGAGTTGCAATTATAGCGGCGGGAGTTTGCAAGCGTGTTCGCTTTTGCTTGATCTGAGAAAAATAATTCTCGGCGCTTCTCAAATTTTTGCGTTTTTACACAGGCTGGGCCAAGACCCGACATCTGTTGCTTTGCAGCAATTATCGATCCTCTCCGTTACTCGATCACCTCGTCGGTAAGGGCGAGCAGCGTTGGCGATACGGTCAGGCCGAGTTCCTTGGCTGTTTTGAGATTAATCACCAACTCGAACTTAGTCGGCTGCTCGACTGGGATATCGCTCGGCCTCGCCCCGCGCAAAATCTTGTCGGCGAACTCAGCGGCGCGACGATACAGGTCGGCCAAGTTTGGTCCATAGGACATCAGGCATCCCGCTTCCACGAGTTCTCGAAACCCGCACATCATCGGCAGTCGCGCTCCGAGCGCCAACGTGCCGATAAGTATCCGGTTCGTGTTCACAAGCGGGTCGGCAATGACGTACAGCGCATCCGCTCGGCTCTTGAGCAGCTCGAACGTAGAATCGATGTCCGCGGTTTGGCGAATCTCTGAGGTTGCAGCGTTAAGGCCGACCGTCCGGGCCGCTGCCTGAACCTCGCTCACCTCCAGCATAACGTTGGGACTGCTGGGATTGGCTAGGATCCCCAACCGATGGAGACCAGGGACGATCTCACGCAACAATTGGACCCGCCTACCGGCTGAATCGGTCGACTGGATCGAAAGGCCGGTAATATTGCCGCCCGGCCGCGCCAGACTTGCGACCAAGCCGTAGCCGACCGGATCGCCTGATACCGCAAAGACCATCGGGATCTGCGGTGCCACCTGCTTCACTACGATGGAGTCATTAGTTGATGAAGTGACGATCAGGTCGACTTTGATCCGGACGAACTCGGCGGCAATCTCGTCAAGTCGTTCGGGGCGTCCGGCCGCCCAACGAGACTCGACTGTGATTGTTTGGCCCTCGATCCAACCTAGTTCGCGCAGCCGCTGCAAAAATGCGCCCGTATTCCGGCTTGGGATCAGAGGATTGGTCGGCGCGATATAGCCGATAATCGGCACATGCTTGGCTTCCTGTGCCCCCGCGACCACCGGCCATGCCGCCGCCCCGCCGAGAAGCGCGATAAACTTGCGCCGCCTGATGCTGAGCATGAGTTTCCTGCGAGGCAGACCTTGAGGGTGCTCAATCGACTGTACCCGACCCAAATGATAGCACCCTTAGGGTGTGAGAGCAGCGTGCTGCACCGCAGAATTTCGATCGTCTTGACTGCTCGGTTTTGGTCGGCTTGAGGTCATGAGCTGATATTACCGCCTGCTTGCGCAATGATCGCGGTAGGGACGCGAGTTACCTCGCGCCCCCCGCACAGATCCGTACGGGCCCAATTCAGGCATACGGCTCCCACCTCGGGTGTTTGACGGCGCTTCGCGATGTTCTCGCGACGTGCCGTATGCGCTCCAGCGCCTGTGACACGGTTCCCCGGCTCTGTGTCCGGCCCGTGCTTTGCTGGCTCGCATTCCCCGCGGCCTCCGCCCTTGGCTCCACCGGCTCCGCAGCGGATTGCTCCGCTTTGTTCGTCGGCTTCACGGCTACTATGGCGGAGTTCGACTCCCCACGTCCGTGCATCATCGGCTACGGCTCTATCTTCGCCTTCCCGATGCGGACCAGATCGGCAACGTGCCTGTGGTCAGGCGTGGGGTATCCCGGTTCCCGCGCAAGGAGCGTCTGCACATGCCAGTGTCTTCGACCACGCCGGACCGTCTGAGTGCTCGCGATATCGCACCCATCCGTATTGCCTTCCGTCAGCAGAACAACGTCGGCGCCCGAGAAGAGGGGTCTTTCGCGGCTCAATGGCTGGCCTATGCACTCCCCTGTCAACGCTTCGCTGATGCCCTCGCGGGCAACCGCGCATGACTCGGGGTCGATGCGGTTGTCGGGTAGAGGTGCCGATTACTCGACACCTCCCCCACAGATCCCGGCGTGCAACTTTCCTGCACCGGGCTCTTGTCGAAGGTCAAACGCGATCGTGGGTTTGGACGCCACAGATCCGCAGGCTCGCTGCTTCAGTGTCATGCTGAACCCGGCGCTGAGTCCGGAGCATGTGTTACAGCTTACCTTTCCTTCGACCGGCCGCCTTCCCTCCGTCATCTCCGCCGCCGATTTCAGTCGACTTTGTTCGATGCTTCATCGGTAATACGCAGCCGTCCGACTCCTCGTCTGTTCCCCGACAGCTTCGTCTCCTCGACTTCCTGTCGCGGCCCGGGATCGACAAGCGACTGCGGGCCAAACGAGGTCTCCCAGGTTCCGACGCGATCCTTCCATTCGTGATGTGGCCTCAGACCCCGGCAGGGCGACGGTTCCTCGCATAACGGCGCCGCACATGTTGCCTTCGGCAGTAGCGACGGCCTCGGCCCCTGCGATTTCAAGGATTTCGTGGCTCAATCCCGCACCCCAAATGATCACTGTGTACGCTTCGCCATGGTCGTCACCTCCCACGACGCAACACTCGTTACCGGGCGGGCGCTATCCCTTTCCCGGACCGGACTTTCACCGGCTGGACCACGCCAGCTTCGCCTGGCGCACCGCTACTTCTTCATCGTGATGGACTTGCACCATCTACTCCTTGCCGGTCTCCCGGCGCACTCCGCTATTCTCCCGATACTGGAAGTTCCGCTCGCTTCGAGTACACGTCCTGGAGCGCAATCGTTGCAAGTTGAATCGATTGACGCTCCAACATTTTCGTGGCGCATGATCTTTTCGGAAAACCGGTGTCCACCCCGGATCGCGTCCGGGGCAGGCTTTTTCCGGATCATGCTCTGCAATTAGCTGATTGCACTTGGGTCCCCGCTTTCACGGGGACAAGCGGGCAATCAGGTCACCGCCGTCGGCGCCAGCGCGTCGATATCCGTGGCCACGTCGATGACGACGGGCCGCTCGGCGGCAAGCGCCTGAGCGAGCGCCGCCGGGAACGCCGCGGCCTGTTCGACACGGATGCCGAGCGCCCCCATGTCTTCGGCAATGCGGGCGAAATTCGTCTTGCTGAAAGTCCACAATTCGCGCGCCTTGTCGGTCTGCTTGCCGCCATAGACGCGGTCGAAGCCGCGCTTCGATTGATTGCCGCCGCCGTTATTATTGACCACCGTCACCGCATTGATGTTCCAGCGCGCCGCGGTCTCGATCTCGGCGATGTGATACCAAAAGCCGGCATCGCCGGTGAAAGTAACGACGGGCCGCTTGGGACAGCCACACTTGGCGCCGAGCCCGGCGGGGAACGCCCAGCCGAGATGGCCGGCGCTACGCATATAGCTCTGGCGCGGCGAAGTCAGATCGAACAAGCCGCCCATCCACATGCCGGCATGGCCGGTATCGACGACGACGATGGCATCGTCGGGCAGGTGTTTCGTCAGCTCATGGCATAACCGCTCCGGGCGGATCGGCACGGCGGCGGAATTGAGCGCGTCCTTATATTTATCCCGCCACTCGCCGCTGATGTTTTGCGCTTCGCCGATCCAGGCTTTGCGTTTGCCGGCGCTGGTGCGATCGCAGGCGGCGAGCATTTTTTGGAGCGTCACCTTGGCGTCGCCGTTGACGCACGCGAGGAGCGGATAATTGCGGCCGAGCGCCTCCGGCTCGATGTCGATCTGGATCGCCGGCGTGCCGATCTTCGGCACCGCCCAGAAGTGCGTGGTCATGCCACCGGTCTCGGTGCCGATGAAGCAGACGAGGTCGGCGGCGTTGACGACGCGGTTGGCGCTTTCGCGCGAATAGGTGCCGCAAACGCCGACCGACAATGAATGATTGCCGGGGATCGTATCCTTGCCGTTGAGCGAGGTGGCGACCGGGATCTGCAGCGCCTCGGCCAGCGCGACGAGGTCGGCGGCCGCGCCCGAGGCACGCACACCGCCGCCAGCGACGATCACCGGCCGCGCGGCGTCTTGCAGGATTTTCAGCGCCGCGCGGACGCTGCCTTCGTCCGGCTCCGGGCGGAACGCCGGCACGCGGTTAAATTGCGGCTCGCACAGCGGCTCCATGTCGGCTTCCTCGGCGTCGATCTGGCCTTCGTTGCCGCGGAACTGTAGATGCACCGGGCCGGGGCACCCGGTCACCGCGCTGCGGAACGCCTGCCGCACCATGTCGGGAAACCGCGCCACGTCGTCGATCGTGGCGTTGAATTTGGTTACCGGCTCGAACGCCGGCACGTCGTCGATCTCCTGATAAACTTTGCGGAACTTCGTCTTCGGCTCGCGGCCGCCGGTCATGGCGACGACCGGGGAATGGGCGAGCCAGGCGTCGCGCAGACCCGCGGCGAGATTGAGCGCGCCGATCACCTGCGCCATGCAGATGCCGGGTTTGCCCGAGGCGCGCGCGTAACCGTCCGCCATATAGGCCGCCGCCTTCTCGCCATGCACGTGCAGCCGCTTGATGTCGGTGCGCCGCTCCATCTCGGCGTAAGTGGTGCGCAACACCGCCGGCACGTGAAACACATGGGTGACGCCGTAGCCCTTGAGCATGTCGGCGAGACACTGCGCACCGGTCATTCTGCGGTTGTGTCCGATCTGCATCAGAGGTGTTCCTTCACATCATTCTCTTGTCATGCTCTCGTAGGCGGAGCATCCAGTAATTGACGCGGCTGGGCTCTTGCTCATCAAGACCAAGTCTCTTTCGGTTACTGGATCAGCCGCCGGAGCTTGTCATCGGGCTGGCCACTTTGGGCCGGACCCGTTGGCGGATGATGACAGGAAACACCAAGCTCGCTAATCGTCGAACACCGCGACCGCGCGGATCGGCGAGCCGGTGCCTTCGCGCCATTTCAGCGGCAGACCGATAAACTGAAACTCGCCGGCGCCGATCAGCGCTTCGAGATTGCACAAGCTTTCCATATGGGTGATGTCGAGATCGAGACAGGCCTTGTGGACGAGCGTATTCACCGTGCCTTCCGGTCCCGGCCGCATCGAGTCGATGCCGAAATGCACGATACCCTGCGCGGCAAGCCATTCAGTCGCCGCGACATTGACGCCGGGATTGTCGGTCGCATAAGCGGGCGTCGGAAACGTGCGCTCATGGTGACCGGTGCACAAGAGCACGGTGCCCTTTTTCGGAATCGGCACGCCGGCTTTCTCGACCGCGGCTGCCAGATGCGCCGGCGTGATCTCGGCCCGCGGCGCGATATGCCGCAGATCGATGCAGATGCCCTGGACGATGCAATTCTCCAGCGGATATTTGTCGATCGGCGTGCCGGCTTTGCCGAAATGCCGCGGCGCATCGATATGGGTGCCGCCATGGTCCGGCATGGAAAAGAACATCACGCTGTTGCCGTGGATGCCGCCGGACTCGGCGCGCGCCTCCTCGTGCGTTTTCCAGATGCCGTGGATGATCGGCGGCTGCCCCGGATAGGACGGCGTGCGGTGGTACAATTCCCGGCTCAGATCGACGATGCGCATGCGCGACACCTCCCCTACTGACCTTTCGTTGCCTGGACACTATCCTCCACATTCGACTGCGACAACGCCGCGGAGGAACGCCGCAATGAAGACCTCGACCGACCGAATTCTCACCACCCATACCGGCAGCTTGCCGCGGCCGCAGCCGCTGATCGACCTTATCCTCGGCCGGGAAAAAGGCGACGCGGTCGCAGCGGCGGCGTTCGAGGCCGCGACCGCCAAGGCGGTCGACGAGGTGGTTGCGCAGCAGGTTGCCTGCGGCGTCGACGTGATCTCGGACGGCGAGATGAGCAAGCCGTCCTATACGACTTACATCCGCCACCGCGTGGCCGGCATCGAACCCGATCCGCGCGCCGCAGCAAAAGGCCGCGACATCATGATCGGCCGCGACCTCCTCGACCATCCCGACTTCGCCCGCGAACGCCGCAGCTTTGCCGCGGTGCCGTTTCCCGGCTGCGTCGGCGAACTGCGCTACCAGGACCGCGCCGCGCTCGACCGCGATATCGCGCATCTGAAAACCGCGGCGGCGAAGGCGAAGCCTACCGACGTGTTCATGACGGCGCCGTCGCCGGGCATCCTGACGCGCTTTATCATCAACCTGCATTACCCGAACGAGGAGGCTTACGTCGCCGCGCTCGCCGACGTGCTCAAAGTCGAATATCGCGCCATTGTCGAGGCCGGTTTCGTGCTGCAGATCGACGCGCCCGATCTCGGCTCGGCGCGCAACAACCAATACCGGCACCTCAGCGACGATGAATTTCGAACCAAGATCGCCGAGCGCAATGTCGCGGCGCTCAATGCGGCGACCGAAGGCCTGCCCACCGACCGCATGCGGCTGCATATCTGCTGGGGCAATTACGAGGGGCCGCACACCCACGATCTACCGCTGTTGAAGATCATCGACATCGCGTTCCAGGCGCGGCCCCAGGCGATCAGCATCGAAGCCGCCAATCCGCGTCACGATCACGAATGGGAAGACCTCAAGACGATCAAGATCCCCGGCGACAAGATCCTCATTCCCGGCGTCATCGACTCGACGACCAATTTCGTCGAGCACCCGCGGCTCGTCGCGCAGCGCATCCTCCGCTACGCCGAAGTAATCGACCGCGAACGGCTGATTGCCGGCGTCGATTGCGGTTTCGGCACCGCGGTGCGCACCGAGCCGATGGTCGCCGACAGCATCGTCTGGGCCAAATTGCGCGCCCTCGGCGACGGCGCGGCGATCGCGAGCAAGCGGCTGTGGGCTTGAGGCTCAACCCGGCTTGAGCCCCGCGAACTTGACCACCCTGCGCCATTTCTCGGTTTCGTCGGCAATGAATTTGCCGAACTCCGCGGGCGGCATGGCGAGCAGACTGACGCCGAGTTCGGAAAGCTTCGCAGCAAATACGGGATCTGCCTGGATGGTCTGCACCGCCTTGTAGAGCCGGTCGACGATTGCGGCCGGCGTACCTTTGGGCGCGACAAGACCGCTCCAGCCGTTGGCCTCGAAGCCCGGGATGGTCTCGCCGATGGTCGGCACGCCCGGCAATTCGGGAATGCGCGACGCCGTGGTCAGCGCCAAGACGCGCAGCTTACCGGAGCGGATATGGCCGATGCTCGACGAGATGCCGCCGATCGCGGCCTTGACCTGGCCGCCGAGCAGATCCGTCACCATCTGGCCCTCGCCGGCGAACGGCACGTGCACGATATCAACGCCGGCCATCATCTTGAACAGCTCGACGGCCATATAGGGCGGCGTGCCGGTCGACGGCGAGGCGATATCGATTTTGCCGGGATTGGCCTTGGCCTGGGCGATCAGTTCGGCGACGCTGTCGACCGGAAACGCCGGATTCACTTCCAGCACCAGATTGATGCGATTGACCGACGCCACCGGAGCGACGTCGCGGACGAAATCGAAGCTCAGGTTCGGGAACAGCGACGCATCGACCGCGTTCGACGACGCGGCCATGAACAGCGTGTAGCCATCGGGCGGAGATTTTACCACCGCTTCGGCGCCGAGCGAGCCGCCAGCGCCGGGCTTGTTCTCGACCACAACCGATTGGCCCAATGGCCGCGAGAGAAATTGCGCGGTGAGCCGCGCGACAATGTCGATCTGGCCGCCGGCCGGATAGCCGACCAAGAGGCGGATCGGCTTGTCGGGATAGCTCTGCGCCCAGGCGATGCGCGCGGCGGCGGGAACCGCGGCGGCGGCGGCCGCGAGATGCAGGAATCCCCGCCGCGTCCGCATGCCGTTCACTCCGGCTTAAAATGCATCGCCACGCCGTTGATGCAATAGCGCAGATGCGTCGGCGGCGGCCCGTCTTCGAAGACGTGACCGAGATGGCTGCCGCAGCGGCTGCAATGCACTTCGGTGCGCTCCATGCCCCAGCCGCGGTCGGTCGTGGTCTCGACCGCGCCGGGCTCCGGGTCGTTGAAGCTCGGCCAGCCGGTGCCGCTCTCAAATTTCTTCTTCGAGGCGAACAGCTTCTGCTCGCAGCCGGCACAGTAGAACGTGCCGGCGCGCTTTTCGTAATTGAGCGCGCAAGACCCCGGCCGCTCGGTGCCGTGCTCGCGCATGATGTAGAACTGCTCAGGGGTGAGGATTTTCTTCCACTCGGCGTCGGTGTGCGTGACCGGATATTGCTTGGTGTCCAAACTGGTGCTCATTTGCTGCTCTTTGGCGTACCGCCTGTTTCGTGCCAGAGCATGATCCCGAAAATGCCTGCCCTCGGACTTGATCCGAGGGTGGAAGCCGGTTTTCGGATAACATCATGCTCCAACTGAGTATCTAATCTAAACCCTGATCCGATCCAGTCGGATCAGGGTCTAGGCATAGTGACAAACGTAATCGATGGCTGGCAATGCGCAATCCCGTGATGACGCGGCCCCGAACCGTCGCGCTGGCGATCGTCGCCACCGAGCTCGGCGTGATGTTCGTCGGCGCCATCCTGCCGACGCCGCTTTATCCGCTGTACCGGCAGGCGTTCGGATTTTCCGGCGTCACGCTGACCCTAATTTACGCCGTTTATGTGCTGGGCAATCTCATTGCGCTCCTGTTCTTCGGCCGGCTGTCAGACCAGATCGGACGGCGCATCACCACGCTGCCCGCGATCGGCGTCGGCATTTTGAGCGCCCTGGCATTCGCGTCGGCGGCAAGCACGCCATGGCTGTTCGTGGCGCGGGCACTTAGCGGCTTCTCGACCGGATTGGCTGCAGGGACGGCCACCGCGTGGATCGCCGAGCTTTACGACGATCGCGGCGGCGGCGCGGCGGCGCGTATCGCCGCCGGCGCGAATTTCTTCGGCTGCGCCGCCGGCCCGCTCATTGCCGGCGTGCTGGCGCAGTTCGCCCCCGAGCCGCTGCGGCTACCATTCATCTTGTATCTGGTTCTGCTCGGCGGCATCTGCATCGCCATCTTTTTCGCGCCCGAGACGCTGGCCGATCCGAAACGCATGGGCGAGGTGTCGCTCAAGCCGCGGCTGGGCGTGCCGCGGCGGATCTGGTTTCAGTTCGTGGCGCCCGCGGCGACCAGCTTCGCCACATTCGCGCTGATTGCGTTCTACGCCGCTTTGATCCCGAACCTGCTCGCCGAAAGCCTGCACCAGCCCGCGCCTCTTGTCGCCGGTGCCGTCGTCTGCGAGCTGTTCGGCATTGCCGCGGTGACGATACTTTCCACCGGCCGGCTCGAGAGCTGGGCGGCGATGTTCGGCGCGCTGGCGTTGCTGTTGCCGAGCGTCTGGCTTCTGGTGGGCGCGGAGGTCGCGCGATCGATGCCGCTGTTGATTTTCGCCGCCGCTCTGGGCGGCGTCGCCGGCGGCCTCGGCTATCGCGGCAGCCTCGAAGTCGTCAACCGCATCGCACCGTCCAACCGGCGTAGCGAGGTCGTCTCCAGCTATCTCGTCGTCTGTTTTGCCGGCAATTCCGTGCCGGTGATCGGCGTCGGGCTGTTGTCCGCCGCCGACGGCGCGCTCACCGCGCACGCAATCTTCGCCGCCGTGATTACCGCGCTCGCCGGCATCGCGGCGGCCGCCGGCATCAAATACGCGCCGAGCAACTAGATCGCATTTGCCGGCGTGCTATCATAATCGGCAACAATGCCGACGAGCGCTTCGGGGAAGGAACGATGCTGGATCAGCCGCACGCGGACGACAACGGATCGCGGCCGCACCAGGAGATGATCTCCGGCGCGTTTTTGCGCAATGCCTGGTACGTGGCGGCCTGGACCGACGAGCTGGGCGACGGACGGCTCGTCGCCCGCACCATCATGAACGAGCCGGTCGTGCTGTTTCGCAAGAGCAACGGCGAGGTCGCGGCGATCGAAGACCGCTGCGCCCACCGCTTCGCGCCGCTGCATATGGGCAAGATCGTCGGCGGCGACCGCATCCAGTGCCCGTATCACGGGCTGGAATTCGACAGCAGCGGCGCCTGCGTGCACAATCCGCACGGCGCCAAAAACATTCCGCCGCGCGCCAGAGTGAAAAGTTATCCGGTCGTCGAGAAGCATAAGGCGGTATGGCTGTGGATGGGGACCGCGCCGGCCGACGCCGGCAAAATCCCGGATTTTTCCGTGCTCGACAATGTGCCGGAGCTGCACACCACCAAGCGCGACAGCATCGTCATCAAGGCCAATTATCAGCTTATCATTGATAACCTGCTCGACTTGAGCCACACCTCGTATCTGCATGAGGGCATTCTCGGCAATGCCGACACGGTGGAGTCGGAGATCACAACCGAGCAGGACGGCGACGATGTCGTGGTCGGCCGCCACGCCACCAATTCGAAGCCGCCTGGGATGTTCGCGCCGTTCTGGCCCGACCATCCGCCGCGCGTCGACAAGTTCACCAAGATGCGCTGGATGGCACCGTCGACGCTGCGACTATTGACCGGCATCTGTGCGATGGGCGCGGCGCCGGAAACCGGCACCGGCTATCACGCGGTGCATTTAGTTACCCCCGAGAACGAGCGCTCGACGCATTATTTCTTCACCGCCGTGCGCTGGGGCGTCAAGACCGCCGCAGACACGCTCAATCGCGATTTGCAGACGCAGATCGCGGAAATGCGCCGCTTCGCCTTCGAGGAGCAAGACGCGCCGGTGATCGAAGCGCAGCAGCGCAGCATCGAGAACGCGACCGAACCGCTCGATCCGGTGATCCTCGCCGTCGACGTCGGCTGCGTGCGCTACAAGCGCGTGCTTGGCAAGATGCTGGAGGCGGAACAGAACCCGTAGCTTGGGTTCGCCGCGAAGCGGCGCTCCGCGCGGTATTGCCTTGTGTTTTCGGTCACCCGCAGTCGGCAGCTTCACCATCTTTTCGCTCTGCACGCCGAGCAAGTGACACGCGCTCAGACCGGCGGGCTTGGCTTGGTAAAGCCTTTGCGCGGCAGAACGATGCGGAATTCGGTGAATTCGCCAGGAGCGGTGTCAATTTCTATGCTGCCGGCGTGCTGCTTCACCACAATGTCGTGGCTGATGGAGAGTCCGAGCCCGGTGCCTTCCCCGGCCGGCTTGGTGGTGAAGAACGGATTGAAGATCTTGTCTCTCACCTCCGGTGGAACGCCGGTGCCATTATCGCGAATCCTGATCTCGACCGAATCGCCGAGGTCTTTCGTCGCGGCCAGCAGCGACGGCTCAGGACCGTCGCCGGCCTGCTCCCGCCGTCTGGCCGCCGCATAAAAGCCGTTGGCGATGATGTTGAGCAGGACCCGCGTGATCTCCTGCGGAAAGAGGTCGGCCTGTCCGGCTGCCGGATCGAAGGAGCGCTCCAGGCTGGTCGTGAAGCCCTGCTTCTCGGCGCGCGCGCCGTGGTAGGCGAGGTTGACAGCCTCGTCGACCAGAGCGTTCACCTCGACCGGCCGGTGCTCGGCGGAACCCTGGCGCGAATGCTGCAGCATGTTCTTGACGATGGAATCGGCGCGTTTGCCGTGCGCAACGATCTTGTCGAGATTGTCGCGCAAGGTGTCGGTCAGCTCGGCGATTTCGGAGCGGGTCTTTTTGTCGAACGGCAGGCGCTCCAGGATCTCCCGCAGTTCGTCCAGCATCTCGACGGAGACACCCGAGAAATTGTTGACGAAGTTGAGTGGATTCTTAATTTCGTGGGCAATGCCGGCGGTGAGCTGACCAAGCGAGGCGAGCTTCTCGGTCTGCACCAGCCGGTCCTGCGCCGCGCGCAGGTCCTCCAGCGATTGCGCCAGCTCGCGGGTCCGTGCCTCGGCCCGCTCGAACAGGCGCACGTTCTCGATGGCGATCGCGGCTTGGTCGGCGAAGGTCGAGACGAGTTCGATCTGCTTGCCGGAAAACGGCCGGACCTCCGCTCTGGTCAGGGCAAAGACGCCGATCGGAACACCCTCGCGAAGCATTGGGACGCCGAGGATGGTGCGGAACTCGCCGTGCTTGAGCGCTTCGACGAATTGGTAGTCCGGATCGGCGTGCACATCGGGAATGTGGACTACCGTGCCTTCGAGCAGGGCGCGGCCGGTTGCCGATCTTCGTTCGGGGACAACCGGTATGTCGCGGATGGAGTCCATAAATTCTGGCGAAAATCCGTAGGATTCTGCCCGGTAAAACAGCTCGCCTTTCTGCCGGGTGATTGTGGCCTTGTCGGCATCGCACAGTCGCGCGGCCAATTCGACCAGCGTCTGCAGCACGGTTTGCAGGTCGAAGGCCGAACGGCTGATCACCTTGAGCACTTCCGAGGTCGCCGTCTGCTGCTGCAGCGATTCGCGCAGCTCGTTGAGGAGTCGCGTATTCTCGATGGCGATCACGGCCTGCGCGGCGAAATTCTCCACCAGAGCGATCTGCTTGTCGGTGAACGGCTGCACTTCCTGCCGGTAGATGACGATCGATCCGATCACCTCGCCTTCTTTGACCATCGGCACGCCCATCACGGTTCGGGCGTGAGCGAGCTCCATTGTCGCGATGCGCAGCTTGTCGCCGTATGTTGGGGCGAGCGTCATATCGGCGACCTGATAGGGCCGCTTTTCGCTGAGCAGCTGACGGAGCCCCAATCTGGGATCGACCCAGAACGGACCTTCGCGTTGCAGATATTCCACGTAGGCGGCCGGCGCGCCGTGAGTCGCACCAATACGAAAGAAGTCCTGATCGAACAGGAGCAGATTGCCGAACTTGGCGCCGCAGATGCGGACGGCGTTCTGCAGCATGCTCTCAAAAACCGCGTTTAGTTCGCCGGGCGATCGCGAAATGATCGCCAATATCTCGGACGTCGCGGTCTGCTGCTCCAGCGATTCGCTTAGCTCACGCGTGCGCTGTTGCTCGGCCTCGAACAGGCGCAGGTTCTCGATGGCGATTACCGCCTGGTCGGCGAAGGTCCGGACCAGCTCGATCTGCTTATCGGTGAACGGGCGCGCTTCAGTGCGCATCAAAACGATTACGCCGATCGGGCTGCCTTCCCGCAACAGCGGAACGCCGAGAATAGTTCGGAAGCCGACCTTATTCTGGAGGTCGGCCATCCGGTATTCCGGATCAAGCAAGACGTCCGGCAAATGGACGGTCTTGCCGTTGAGAAGCACCCTGCCGGTCACGCTCCCTCGGGTGCGCTCGTGGCGAGCGCCTTTGAATAATTCTTCGAGCTCCGGAGGACAGTTGTGGACCGAGGCGTAATAATAGGCGGTTCCCACCTGCCGCGTGATGCCGGCTATTTCCGCATCGCAGAGCCGGGCCGCGGATTCGGTGAGCGTGTCGAGCACACTTTTCAGATCGAAGGTCGAGCGGCTGATGACTTTGAGAACTTCGGCGGTCGCAGTCTGCTGCTGCAGCGATTCGGCGAGTTCGCGCTTGAGCCGCTCCACCGCGTCGCCGGCGGAAGCGGAGGATGAAGTGCGGCCGCGCCGTGGCTTTGCCCTGTCGCGCCGCCGCCGAATACCGCCTTGCGGCGGCGGGATGTCGCCCGCCCGCCGCGCAACTTCGCACGCCGTGCCATCGCCTCGCCCCTGGCTTTGGACGGGATTATCGTAGTCGGTAAAGCGCTCTATGGGGAGGGATTCCGCTGCGTCGTCGTGCCGCTGACCCACCGCAAGATCATGCCGTTTTTCGCTATTTGATCGCCAGCGGATTGGTCGGCGAGCCGACCGCGCCGGTGATGGGAATCGCCGGCGCAACGAACATGAATTCGTAAACGCCGTCGGCGGTGCAATCCTCGGCGAGGTCTTTCAGATAAAAAATCTCGCCCATGGTCATGCCCATGATCGGGATGGTGATCCAGTGCCAGGGCTGGTTGATGCCGCCTTCGGTATTGTTCGGCCGCACCTCGCAACCCCAGGTGTCGCTGGCGAGCGCCGCGAGCTCGGTCTTGGCGACGAATTCCAGCGTCTCGAAGGCAAAGCCCGGTGCATCGCCGCCGGGATAGCCGTCCCAGCTTCCCGCTTTCAGGCAGCGTTCCATCTGCCCGGTGCGCACGATGATGTAGTCGCCGCGCCTGAACTCGACCTTCTGTTTCCCGGCGGTTAGGTCGAGGTCATCGCAGGTGATGCCGTAGCCGTCGTCGAGGCAGTCTTTGCCGAGCGCGCGCGCGACGTCGAGAAATACGCCGCGGCCGACCATCTTGGCCTTGGTTTTCTCGATGCCGCATTTCGCCGCGCCGAACGACGACACCTCGCGGCAGTCGTAGCCGTTCCACATATTGTTCTCGTAGAACACGTGGCCAAGCCCGTCCCATTGCGTGCCGCATTGCAGCGGCATCACCACCATGTCGTCGGCGGCGCGGATGCCGCGCTTGTCGAGCACACCGGAATAGGCGTCGGTGCCGGTGCGCAGCATTGTATGTAAGGGATTGATGCGGCCGAGCGCGGGATAATTGGTCTTGCCGCCCTGCGGGCCGTTATTGTCGAAATTCAACGCAAGCGAGATCACCTTGCCTTTCTTGACCAGCCGTGCCGCGGCGACGATGTCCTCCGCGCTCGTGTAATTGAGCGTGCCGATCTCGTCGTCCGGGCCCCACTTGCCCCAGTTCGTGTATTTCGTCGCGGCATCGCTGAGGTCCTGGCGCGTCACTTTCTTAGCCGACATGGTGTTTCCTTTGCAGCTATCAGGTGAAGACGATTATTCGGACGTGCCCTGACCGATGACCAATTGGTGTCCGTCTGGATCGGTCACGATGAAATCGCGCATGCCGTAAGGATGGATCGTGATCTCGCGCGTGATATTGGCGCCGCGCGCGGCGAGGAATTCATGCAGCGCGTCAACGCCCTTGCAGAAGATGCAAACAACCACCGGTGCGGCCGGGGACAAGTAGGAGTTCAGGTGGATCGACGCCTCGCCAAGACGCAGGCAAATGTAGCGCGGCGGCTCTTCCCAGCTAAAGGTGACGGTAAAGCCAAGCTTGTCGCGGTAATAGGCGAGCGCCGTCGGCATGTCTTTGACGTGGAGCACGGTAGCGTGGCCGGTGACCTGAAACGCCGCATCCCCCATGCGCATTCCTTCCCCACGAGTTTACGGTTTACTGCGCCGCCACCGGCAGTAATGATAGCAAGAACGATCCGAGGGAGGACAGTCCATGGGGCGAGTGGTCGTGCGAGTTGCATTGGTGCTGGGGGCGGCGCTGTTATCCGGTGCGGCCCTTGCCCAGAGCACCTATCCCAATCATCCGGTGAAGATCATCGCGCCGTTCGCCGCCGGCGGCCCCAGCGACTTCGTCGCACGGCTCCTCGCCGACAAGCTGTCCAACAGCCTCGGCCAGCAATTCTATGTCGAGGACCGTTCCGGCGCCGGCGGCAATATCGGCATGACGCTGGTCGCCCGCTCCGCGCCCGATGGCTACACGATCCTGGTGGCGAGCTCGAGCTTCGTGGTCAATCCTAGCCTTTACGCCAACAATCCCTACGATCCGTACAAGGATTTCGCACCGATCATATTGGCCGGCGCATCGGCCAACATCGTGCTGGCGCATCCCTCGGTTCCGGCCAAGACGATCAAGGATCTGATCGCGCTCATGCAAGCCAATCCGGGCAAATATGCCATTGCCAATGCCGGTCTCGGCACCACGCCGGAGCTTGCCGCCGAACTGTTCAAGCTCGATTTCAAGCTCGACCAGCCCAGCGTGCCCTATGGCGGCGGTGCCCCGGCAATTCAGGCCGTTATCGCCGGTCAAACGCCAATCGGTTTTGCCAATTTGACGCCGGCCACGCCGCACATCCTCGCCGGGACATTGCACGGCATCGCCGTGACCTCTCTTAAGCGATCCGCCGCGCTGCCTGACGTCCCGACGATGATCGAAGCCGGCATCCAGGGCCAGGAATCCGAAACGATGCAGGGCGTGTTCGTGCCCGGCAGCACGCCTCAGGCAATCGTCGATCTGCTCAACCGCGAGATGGTCAAGGCGCTGCATCAGCCGGACGTGCAGGAGAAATGCAAGCAGGTCGGCCTCGACATCGTCGCCGACACGCCGGCGGAGTTTGCGGTCTATATCAAGAAGGAAATCGACCGATGGCATAAGGTCATCGTTGACGCCAAGATTCCGCAGATCCAGTAATACGGCCGGCATGCGCATATTGAACATCCGCCAGACCACCTGAACGTCATCGTCCGCGAAGGCGGCCGATCCAGCCATCGCCGAGCAGCAATGATAGTGTGGCGATTACTGGATGCCCCGCCTGCGCGGGGCATGACAAATGACCGAGAATTTCCATGCGCATTGTCGACATCCGCGAGACCGCGATCCCATTGAATTCGACGCTCGCCAATTCGAGCATCGATTTTTCCGAGATGACGACCTCGGTGGTCGCCGTCATCACCGACGTCAAGCGCGACGGCAAGCCGGTCACGGGCTTTGCCTTCAATTCCACCGGGCGCTATGCCTGCGGCGCGCAGATGCGGGCGCGCTTCATCCCGCGCGTGCTCAAAGCCGATCCAAAATCGCTGCTCAACGACGCCGGCGACAATTTCGCACCGGAGAAGATTCTCGCGGCGATGATGAAGAACGAAAAAGCCGGTGGCCACAGCGAGCGCTCGATCGGCATCGGCACCATCGAGGTCGCGGTGTGGGACGCGGTCGCTAAGATCGCCGGCAAGCCGCTGCATGTCGTGCTCGCCGAGCGTTACAACGGCGGCAAGGTCGCGGAAAAAGTATTCTGCTATGTCGGCGCCGGCTGGTACGCGCCCGGCAAGACCAACAAGGATCTGCAGGACGAGATGCGGCGCCACCTCGATGCCGGCTATACCATGGTAAAGATGAAGGTCGGCGGCATGCCGCTTAAGGACGATATCGCGCGGATCGAGGCCGTGAAATCGGTGCTGCCGCGGGGCGGCGGGCTTGCGGTCGACGCCAATTGCAAATTCACCCGCGATGAGGCGCTCAGCTATGCGAGGGGCTTGCGGCAGTTCGCGCTGCGCTGGTTCGAGGAGCCGTGCGATCCGCTGGATTTTGCGCTGCTTGCCGAGATCGCCGGCAGCTATGACGCGCCGCTCGCTTCCGGCGAGTGCCTCTATTCCACGCAGGACGTGGAAAACCTGGTGCGCTTCGGCGGATTGAAACCGCAGCGCCGCGACGTCATTCAGGTCGATCCGCCGCAAGCTTACGGCATTGTGCAATATGCCCGCACGCTCGACATGCTGGCGCGCCGGCAGTGGCCGCGCAGCCTGATGTTCCCGCACGGCGGCAACCAGATGACGTTGGCGATCGCCGCGGGCTTCGGGCTTGGCGGCGCCGAATCCTATCCCGGCGTGTTCGGCGATTTCGGCGGCTTCGCCGACGATGCCAGGCTCGACGGCGGTTATCTGAAGCTATCGGACCGGCCCGGCATCGGCTTCGAAGGCCAATCCCGGCTCTACCGCATCATGCGCGAGTTGGCGGCGTGATTCGCGATGCTCATTCCCGCGAAAGCGGGAATCCAGACTCTAGCTAGGCAGACCATTCACCCCGCCAGCCGCTCGATCGCGGCGCCGCAGCGGCCGAGTTTTTCTTCCAGCCGCTCAAAACCGCGATCGAGGTGATAGACGCGGTTGACGATTGTTTCGCCCTCGGCGGCAAGCGCCGCGATGACGAGCGACACCGAAGCGCGCAGATCGGTCGCCATCACCGGCGCGCCCTTGAGCTGCTCGACGCCCTCGATCGTAGCGCGCTCGCCGTCGAGCTGGATGCGGGCGCCGAGCCGGGCGAGCTCGCCGACATGCATGAAGCGGTTCTCGAAAATCGTCTCGGTGATGTGCGACGTGCCGCGGGCGCGCGTCATCAGCGCCATCAGCTGCGCCTGCAGATCGGTGGGGAACTCCGGAAACGGCGCGGTCGTCACATCAACCGGCGCGAGACCTGAGCCGTTGCGCGCGACGCGGACGCCCTGATTGGTCGGCGTCACTGTGACGCCCGAGCGCATGAGCACGTCGAGCGCCGACTGCAGCAATTCGGGGCGCGCGTTCTGCAACAGAACGTCGCCGCCGGCCATGGCGACCGCCATGGCATAGGTGCCGGTCTCGATGCGGTCGGGCAGCACGGCGTGGCGCGCGCCGTGAAGCTTGGCGACGCCCTCGACGGTGATGCGCCTAGTGCCGGCGCCGGAAATGCGCGCCCCCATCTTGTTGAGGCATTCGGCGACATCGGCGATTTCCGGTTCCTGCGCCGCGTTGTCGATCACGCTCGTGCCGTTGGCGAGCGACGCCGCCATGATCGCGGTATGGGTGCCGCCGACCGTGACTTTGGGAAACACGATTTCGCCGCCCTGCAATCCATGCGGCGCGCCCGCCACAACGTAACCGCCGTCGATCTCGACTTGGGCGCCAAGGCGCTCGACCGCCATGATGAGAAGATCGACCGGCCGCGTGCCGATGGCGCAGCCGCCGGGCATCGAGACCCGTGCTTCGCCCATGCGCGCAAGCAGCGGCGCCAGCACCCAAAAGCTCGCCCGCATTTTCGAGACGAGCTCATAAGGCGCGGTGGTGTCGACGATGCGGGCTGCGGATATGTGCAGCGTCTGGCCGTGGTCGGCGGTCTCGCCGGAACGCTTGCCGCCGACCATGATGTCGACGCCGTGATTGCCGAGGATGCGCTGCAACAGCCCGACATCGGCAAGGCGGGGGACATTGTCGAGGATCAGGGTCTGATCGGTGAGCAGCGACGCGATCATCAACGGCAGCGTGGCGTTCTTCGCCCCCGAAATGGGGATGGTGCCGTCGAGACGCCGGCCGCCGACAATACGAATTCGATCCATTTCACCCCCCAACATTCGGCCCCAATCCGGACCGTACCGATCGCTTTAGTATCGGCCTCGATTGCGGCCGAAGTCGGGACCTTGCGCCTTTAGCCCGGCATCCGGCGCGAACGTTTCCTCGCCTTGGCTCTGCTGGCGGACCTGTTCGCGTTGCCGGGTCTGCGCCTTGCGCCGCTTGAGATTCTCGCGCAACGCCGCGGACAACCGCTCGCTCCGCGCCACCGATTTCTCCGCTTTGCCCGGCTTGGTCATGATGCCAAATTTCTTGCGCCGAAATCCCCGCTATGGCAAGGATCGCGGCGTTTCTCGTAAGCTTTTGCCACGTTTAGGCCGGGTTCGGCCGCTGCCGTAGCTCAGTGGTAGAGCACTCCCTTGGTAAGGGAGAGGTCGTCAGTTCAATCCTGACCGGCAGCACCATTCAGAATGCTCAATCTCAGCGATAGACGTCCCGGCGATGCCCGACGGCCACCACCAGGACGACGAAGGGTCGTCCTCGATCGCGGCAACGATGCGGTAATCACCGACCCTATAGCGCCATAGCCCTTTGCGGTCGCCGGTGAGCGCATGACCCAAGCGACGCGGATTCTCACTGCCGGCGATGCGCTCGCGCAAATAGCGCAACACCCGGCCCTGCGCCTCCGCGCCGAGCTTGCGCAGGTCGCGAACCGCCGCTCGATCAAACTCGACCCGCCAGACCGGTGCGGTCATTTAGCGTTTGGCGCGCCGCTTGAGCCGCCGCTCGAGGCTTTCGAGCGTCAGCCGCGGTCCGCCGCGCGCAAGGCGCCGCCGCGCCAAATAGTAATCCTCAATGTCCTCGATCTGACGCAAGATCGCCTCGCGGGCGTAGTAGCTCTTGCTGCGGCCGGTTTTCTTCGCCAGAGCGTCGAGCCGGCGCTCGATTTCGGGGGGCAGACGAAGCGCGAGCACTTGGACCTCCGAGTTGTTCGCTGCTGCTATACATGTATAGCAGCGAAGGAGAGAGAATCCATGCAATTTGTCTGCTGCCGCACTCAGTGATCGCGAATCGCTGCGCTTTTCAGATCGCAACTTCCGAGCGGCCGTCGAAGAAGTGCAGCCGCTCCGGATCGAGCGCCAGGCGCAATTGCTCGCGGACTTTGGCTCGGATCGCGGGCTCCACCGCAGCCACCATCATAACAGGCCCTACTTTGACATCGAGCAGGGTCTGGGAACCGAGTCGCTCGACGACTTCGACGATGGCGGAAAAGCTCAGCCCATTTGCATCACCCCCGGCTGCGAGATGGAGGTCCTCCGGCCGGATGCCGAGCGTGACCTCTTGCCCGACATGCGGGCGCAACCGCGCACCGATCTGCGGCGGCAGATTGAGCCGCATGCCCTCGCCGACCGCGCAAATCGCGTCGCCCTCCGCAATCACTGCAACCGGCGCGAAATTCATCGCCGGCGAGCCGAGGAATCCGGCGACGAAGCGGTTGACCGGCGCGTTGTAGAGATCGAGCGGCCCGCCAACCTGCTGCACGATGCCGTCCTTCATCACCACGACGCGGTCACCGAGCGTCATCGCCTCGACCTGGTCGTGGGTCACGTAGATCGCGGTGGTGCCGAGCCGATCGTGGATCTTTTTCAGCTCGACCCGCATCTGCACGCGCAGCTTGGCGTCGAGATTGGATAATGGCTCGTCGAACAAAAACACCTGCGGATGGCGCACGATGGCGCGCCCGAGCGCGACGCGCTGGCGCTGGCCGCCGGACAACTGTCGCGGCTTGCGCGCCAGGAGATTATGAATGCCGAGAATATCGGCCGCCTCGCGCACGCGGCGGTCGATCTCGGGGCGGGCGAATTTTCGCATTTTCAGGCCGAACGCCATGTTGTCGAAGACGCTCATATGCGGATAGAGCGCGTAGTTCTGGAACACCATGGCGATGTCGCGGTCCATCGGCGGCAGGTCGTTCACGATCGTTTCGCCGATCAGGACCTCGCCGGACGTGATCGATTCAAGGCCGGCGACCATGCGCAGCGTCGTGGTCTTGCCGCAGCCCGAGGGCCCGACCAGCACCGCGAATTCGCGGTCGCGGACTTCGAGGTTGACGTCCTTGACGGCGTGGACCTGGTCGAAACTCTTGTTGAGGTTGCGGATGACGACGCGTGCCATCGGGTCAGCCCTTGACCGATCCAGTGAGGCCCGCGACGTAATGCTCGACGAAGAACGAATAGATGAACGCGACGGGGATCGAGCCGAGCAGCGCGCCGGCCATCAGCTGGCCCCAATAGAACACGTCGCCGCGGACCAGCTCAGAGGTGACCCCGACCGAGACCGTCTTTTGCTCCGCCGAGGACAGAAAAACCAGCGCGTAAATGTACTCGTTCCAGGACAGCGTGAAGGCGAAGATGCCGGCCGACAAGATACCCGGCACCGCGATCGGCATGATGATATAGAGCATCGCCTTCCAGCGCGTCGCGCCGTCGATGCGCGCGCATTCCTCGAGCTCACGCGGGATCGCCTTGAAATAGCCCATCAGCAGCCAGGTGCAGAACGGAATGAGGAACGTCGGATAGGTCAGGATCAGCGCCCAAGGCGTGTCGCCGAGCTGGAAGTTGCGGATGATGCTGGCGAGCGGAATGAACAGCAGCGTCTGCGGCACGAGATAGGTGATGAAGATGCCGGTGCCCAGCGTGCCGGCAAAGCGGAATTTCAGCCGCGATAGCGCATAGCCGGCCAGGACACCGCAGAACAGCGAGATCAGCGTCGATACGCAGGCGATGAACAGGGTATTGGCCATCCAGCGGATGAACAGCGTGCCAGTGAGCAGGTCGGTGATGTGTTCAAGCGTCGGATGCGCGGTCCAGAACGGCGTGTAGTTCGGCGCCATCCACGGCCGGTACAGCTCACGGTCCGGCCGGACCGACGTCACCAGCATCCAATAAAACGGGAACAGCAGCCAAAAAATGAAGGCGCCCAGCGGAATGTAGAAGTAGACCCAACGCCGCCATTTCGCGCCCTCGATCATGGCTCAGTGCACCTCGACCCGGCGGATATAGAGAAGCTGCACCACCACGACGATGAGCAGGAACGGAAACATGGCGAGCGAGATCGCAGCGCCCTGGCTGAGGAGCCCGGTGCCGACGCCGATCTGATAGGCGTAAGTGGCAAACAGCTGCGTGGCGTTCGCCGGGCCGCCGCCGGTCAGCACGTAGACGAGCTGGAAATCGGCAAAGGTCTGGATGATCGAGAACAGCACTACCACCATGGTGACCGGCAACAGCAGCGGCCAGGTCACGTGCCAGAAGCGCTGCCAGGGCCGGGCGCCATCGATCGCGGCGGCCTCCTGCAGCTCTGGATTGATGGTTTGTAACCCAGCGAGCAGGCTGATGGCGAAGAACGGCACGCCGCGCCACACATTGACGATGATCACTGAGATCAGCGCAAGATTGGGATCGCCGAGCCAATTGATGCGTGAATGGATGATGCCGAGATGGAACAGCGTCCAGTTGATGACGCTGAAAGTGGGATCGAACATCCACTTCCAGGCAAAAGTCGATAGCACCGTCGGGATGATGAACGGCAGCAGGATGAAGGCGCGAGTGAAAGCCTTGCCGCGGAAACTGCGGTTAAGCAGCAAAGCGAGCCAAAGCCCGAGCCCAAGCTTGAACACGGTGGCGACCGCCGTATAGACGAACGTGTTGTAAACGGCGGTGCGAAAGATGCTGTCGTTCAACAGCGCCTCGAAGTTCGCCAGTCCGACGAAGCTGCCGGGCACGCCCACCCGCGTATCGGTCACCGCGAGCCACACGCCTTCGGCGAACGGATAGGCGATGAACAGGCCGAGCAGGATGACCGTCGGCAACAGCAACGCCGCGGCAAGCCAGCGCTCGTCTTCGAGCAGGCGGGTCGCCGCCCCACGCCGCGGCGCGCGCACGAATGCTCGCTGTGTGACGACGTCGCTTACCGCCATCGCCGATGCCTCCGCGGCCCGACGGCGGGACTACACCGCCGGGAACCGTGACCGATCATAACACGCGCTCGCCTGGCGGCGCGCGGTCAGGCGTGAATCTTCTGCACCTCGCCGGCCGCCCACTTCACGGCGTCTTCCGCCGCCATGCCCTGGACCGCTTTGGCGTACATATCGATGATGATGTACTTGCTCAAAACCTCGGCGGCACTGCGATCCGCAGGCCCCGGATAGCCGGGGAATTGCGCGCCGCGGCCGGCGGTGCGGAACGGCGCCATCACCGGATCCTTGCTCCAGATCGGGTCCTGTTCCCAGCCTGTCGTTGCGCCCACCGAGTAGCCGCCCTGCGAATCGAACCACGCCTGATAGACCGGCTTCGAGGTGATCCAGGCGAGGAATTTCTTGGCGGCATCCTGCTGCTTGGAATAGCCCATCAGCATGTTGGTCATCGGCAGCTGATAGGAGAATTGCCCGGCAGAACCTTTGGGAAGCCTCCCGTGCAGAATGTCCTGATATAGCGGCGCGCCCTTTTCGTCCTGGTATTTGTCGGGCTCGCGCTTGGCCAACAGATAGATCGAGGCGCCGTTGAGCGTGGATGAAATGGTGCCGGCGAGGAACGCCCGATTGTTGCTGGAATCGTCCCAGGCCAATCCGCCCTCGTCGCAGCAGTCCTTATAGAAGGCGACTGCGTATTTCACCGATTCGACCGTCGCCTTGCTGTCGAGCACCACCTTCTTGCCGTCCTTGTCGACCTCCATGCCGCCGAACGACCAAAGGAAGGGGTACCAGAAGGTCGGCGGATCGCCGAAGCTGTGGCCGAGCGTCTGACCGATCGGCTGGCCCTTGGCCTTCAGCTTCTTGCCCGCCGCGCGGTATTCGTCCCAGGTCTCCGGGAACTTGGTGGCGCCGACCGCCTCGAACCACGATTTGCGGTAGGCATTTTCGGCGCCGACAATGCACCAGGGCACGCCCAGCCACTTCTTGCCGTTGTTGGCGACGCTCGTCGAATTCGGCATAAAAGCCGCCCTGGTCCTTGCCGATCTTCTCGGCGACCTCGGTCACTTCGGCAAGACTGTCGGCGTAAAGCTGCGGCCAATTATTCAACGCGCAAATGACATCGGGTCCGGTGCCGGACTGAATAGCCGCGGTGGTGCGCGCCTGGATGTCGTTGCCGTTGATCATCTCGATGTTGAGCGTGATGCCCAGATCCTTGGCGCATTGCGGAATGATCTGGTTGCGCAGCACGGCGTCCGACGACGGAACGAAATCGTTCCAGCGCAGCCAATGCACGGTCGCGCCCTGCGCCAAGGCGGGCGCCTTACCCGACGCAAGTATCGCCGCTATGCCACCGGTTCTTGCCGCAAGCGCTCCGGCGCCGGAGAGTTGCAGCAACTTTCGCCGACCAATGCGAGACATGATCGATCCTCCCTAGAATGAACTCCGCCTTCTTCTAATCATGGCGGCAAGGCTACGACCGCGGCCATGAGGCTGTCTACGGGAAAGGGCAAGCGAACATGCGTCGGAAGGTCACGAGAGCCGGCAGCCGGCAGCGGACTCGGACCATAATGAATCTTCTTGCTAGGTCAGAGACTTGGAGCAAGCATCCGGGACCTCGATCGCAAGCGTTGTAAGTTCAATCCTGACCGGCCGCGTCAGTATCAATACCGTTTGGCATGGGTCGCATGGATCCGAAAATTGGATTATCGGTTGCCTGAACCGCGATAGACCTGCGCGCGGGAGGGCGAGGTTTCAGCTCGCTCCGCAACCCGCACTACCACCAAAGCCCGAAAAATGAGTCTCGAGCCGCTCCTCCAAGCCACCCCCGCCATTCAGGTTCACGCCTTCACCGCCATGGCCGCGTTCGCGCTCGGCGTCATTCAACTTGCGGCGCCGAAAGGGACGCTGCCTCACCGCACGCTCGGCTGGATCTGGGTAGCACTGATGCTCATCGTCAGCCTCACAGCGTTCCTCATCCATAAAATTCAACTGTGGGGGCCGTGGTCACCGATCCACCTGCTCGCGATCTTTACGCTGATCATGCTTCCCATCGCGGTGATGGCGGCGCGGGGGCACGCCGTCGAGCGCCACCGCCGCACCATGATCGGCATTTCGTCGGCGCGTTGGTGATCGCCGGGCTGTTCACGTTTGTGCCGGGGCGCATCATGCATGCGGTCGCGTTCGGAAATTAACGCGGCCAACCCGCCGGTGCCGACGGTTTCGATCGGCTTGCTCAATCGCACCATCCCGGCGATGATCGGCCGAACGCCGGAGGAAACGCCGTGCTCGCGCCCCACGCATCGATGCAGAACCGCGTCGCCATGTACAACGGCAATGCGCTCAAGATCGGCTTGTTCGGCGCCAATTGCTCGTCGGGCCGCTCCGCCACCAAGGTGCCGGAGCGCTGGTCGGCGAGCTGGCCGGACTGTCTCGCTTTGGCCCGGCTCGCCGACGACGCCGGGCTCGACTTCATGCTGCCGATCGCGCGCTGGAAAGGCTATGGCGGCGACACCGATTTTCACGGCCGCTCGCTCGAAACCATCACCTGGGCGGTCGGGCTTTTGTGCGCCACCAAGCGCATGACCGTGTTCGGCACGGTGCACGCGCCGCTGTTTCATCCGTTGATCGCGGCCAAGGAATTCGTCACCGCCGACCACATCGGCGAAGGCCGCGTCGGCGTCAACATTGTCTGCGGCTGGAACGAAGGCGAATTCGACATGTTCGGCGTAAGCTTGCGCGAGCATGACGTCCGCTACGACTACGCACAGGAGTGGGTCGACATCGTCAAGCAGGCATGGGAGCGCGACGGCACCTTCGATTATCGCGGCCAATTCTTGCAGTTGGAAAAGGTGCGCGCCTATCCGAAGCCGTTCGGCGACACGCGGCCGATGATGATGAACGCCGGCTCGTCCAGCGCCGGTCAGGCCTTTGCGCTGCGGAACTGCGATGCGTTTTTCGTCGCCACCGCCGGCTCGCGCACCTCGCTCGCCGGCAACAAGGCCAAAGTCGCCGAGGTCAAGGGGCAAGCGCAGGCGCTCGGCCGCGATATCGAGGTGTTCACCGTCGGCCAGGTAATCTGTCGGCCGACGCAGAAAGAAGCCGAGGACTATTATCAGTACGTCAACATCGACAACGCCGACTGGGGCGCGCTCGACGGCATGCTGGCCAATAAAAGCATGACGCTGGAGACCATGCCGGCCGAGGAATATTACGCCAAGCGGCGTTATTTCGCCGCCAATGCGGTGGGCGGCTATCCGTTCGTCGGCACGCCGGACCGCGTCGCCGAGGAGCTCGCCACCATCAGCCAGGCCGGCGTGCGCGGCATCGGCCTGTCCTTCGTCAATTATCTGAACGAAGTGCCGTATTTCTGCGACGAGGTATTGCCGCGGCTGGAGCGCGCCGGAGCGCGGGCGAAAAACTGAGGCAGCGATACGGGCCTGACCGTGTCATGAGCAATCGATGGCGCAAACGAGCGAAAAGCGATACCTTTAACTGAGGAGAAAATATGGTGACCAAGCTCGTTCAGCAGGCCGTAGCCGCCATGAGCCAATTACCGCCGGAAACTCAGGATGACATTGCTCGACAGATGCTGGCACTTGCCGAAAGTCCGCCAACGCCTCTGACCGATGACGAGGCAGCAGCAATTGCGGAGGCGGAAGCGGAAATTGCACGTGGCGACCACGTACCGGCGGAAACGATCCAGGCGTTCTGGCGTTCGCACGGTCTATGAATGTCGTTTACGCACCGCGCGCGTTGCGCGATCTCCACGACATTGCCGCTTATCTGAGCGAACGTGTATAGCGGACACGCCATACGTCTTGCCGCCCCATAGATCCCGCAACTGAGTTATGAGTCTCGCCATGAACACTCAGATCCGTCCGCCGCGCATCGGGCCGCAGTCATGGGAACAGGTGCGCGGCAAGCTCGACCAGTCGCTGCCGTTCGCCAATATGCGCGACACGCCGTATTACCGCGACGCGGTGTGGGAGCAGTTCTCCAAGGCCGAATACGAGCGCCGCTATAACGCGCTGCGGGCGAAAATGCGCGAGCACAAACTCGACGCGCTCATCGTGCCCGGCGGGCCGAGTCATTGGAGCTTCGGCGGCGGCATGTTGTGGCTGACCGGCCACTGGGAATGGCACGCACTCGCGAGCTACGTGCTGGTGCCGCTCGATGGCGAGCCGACCATGATCTATTCGATGGGCGGCACACACGCCGAAGCGGTGCGCCGGCAGGTCGAGGTCGCGGTGACAGACGTGCGCCACAGCCGTGGCGGGCGTTACGCCGATATCATGGTGGAGCGGCTGCGCGAACTGAAACTCGAACGCGGGCGTATCGGATTGATGGAAATCGATCCGCGGCACGGCGATTACCTGCCGGTGAACCAATATAATGTGCTGCGCGACAACCTACCCGGCGCCGAGCTGGTTTTCACCAAGGGCTTCTTGCACGAACTGCTCTCGATCCACAGCGCCGAGGAGCTCGACTGCGTGCGCAAGGCCGGCGTCTTATGCCAGCGTGCGATGGAAGCGATGGTCGCCCGCGCAAAACCCGGCGTGAAGGAATATGAGCTGCGCGCCGCCGCCGGCGCCGCGATCTTGGCAGGCGGCGGCGACATCGATTTCCTGATCATCGGCTCGACGCCGATGGCGAACCCGGCGCAGATTTTCGGCAATCCGCGGCCGTCGGCGCGCGCGCTGCAACAGGGCGACATTATCAATATGGAGCTTGCCGCCGGCTATCGCGGCTACACCGCTCAGATCGGCTCGCCCATTTGCGTCGGCGAACCGACCGAAATGGTACGCAAATTCTGGGACGAGGTCACGCTGCCCGGCTACCGCCGCATCGTCGCCGAGATCGCGCCCGGCAAACCCGCCGAGAACATGCGTCAGGCCAGCAAATTCTTCCGCGACAACGGCTACCAGTCGCGGCCGACGCAATGCCACGGTATCGACCTCGTCACCGACCAGCCGCATGTGGTCGCCGAGCATGTTTCGGCGGAAAAATTCGAGGAGGTCCTCAAGCCCGGCATGGTCATCATGGCCGAGCCCAATCCAATCACGCCGGACGGTCTGTTCGGCATTTTCCTCGGCCACACGTTTATTTTGACCGAAACCGGCCACGAGGTGGTCGACGACTTTCCGTTGGAGATCGCGGTGGCGCGCTAAAAATTCGCCTCTCCCCATGGGGGAGAGGCCGACGAGCAGCATTTGCTGCGAGCCGGGTGAGGGGGATCGAACCTCGAAGTCAGTTCCCCCTCACCCGACTTCTTCGCTTCGCTTGAAGTCGACCTCTCCCCACTGGGGAGA
>CAWCQV010000038.1:0-287767 GCA_963797775.1 uncultured Alphaproteobacteria bacterium
GCGCCCAACTCATCAGTGACTTCGGTAATCTGGCTCGAGTCGCTTTTAGTAGCGACTTTCGCGTGTATAAGTTTCAGCCGAGAAAATTACCGTTTAGGTTTAAGGGACTTTTGCAACACTATCGGCCACAAACAGACTCATGCACTGCAGCAAAATAGCGCCCTATTCGATCACCTCATCGGCAGTCGCAAGGAGCATCGGCGGTACGGCAAGTCCGAGAGCCTTCGCGGTCTTCAGGTTAATGACAAAGTCGAATTTGGTTGGCTGCACCACCGGCAAATCTGAAGGCTTTGCGCCTTTCAGGATTTTACCGGCATAGGCGCCAACCTGGCGCCAAGCGTCCGCTATCTTGGCTCCATAGCTCATCAGGCCGCCAGCCTGAGGAAATTCGGGTAGTGTCTCAGTTTGAAATTTAATCCCAGAAAAGCAAGCGCCGCAGCATAGACCGGAAACCAGGAAAAGCGAGAAGGCAATTGCTACGGTAATTGCCAGAATAATGAAAGATTGCTGATAGCCGCGCGCCCGTTCGGGGATATACCCGCAATATGGACAAAATCAGCATCATCACTGATTTGTTTTCCGCATTCCCTGCACGGGACTAACGCCATCTAATCAAGCTCCCGCTTTTTTATAGGGGCCTCGCTTGCTCGGTTTCGGCAAAGCCGTATCCACCATTCCGGCGAGATCGGTCATCGACCAAAGTGTGTCGCTAAGGCCAGCAGCCATCGCGGGCGAAAGCCCTTTCAGGCTTTTGTGCTGCTTCACGTAATTGTACCAGACCGTATAGAGCGCGACCATGTGCATGTGGTTCTCGAATTTCTTGGAAAATGCATTGGTGAGCCGCGTAAAGCGCCGCATCTGCATTCGCATTGTAAGGTTCTGGCGTTCGGCAAACGACGTGCTGACGTGCTTCGGATCGGGATTTCCTTCGACGCGATGTTTGACTGCGCCGATGCACTCGCCGGGGCTGTAACGGCCTTGCGCGGTGTCGGGCGCAGAACCGTAAATCTTGACTAGCATGGCGTAGTCGATGTCGGCACCGAATGCCCCTTCAACGGCCTCTAGGTAGGCCCGGTGGCCGTCGCTGGTTAGCTGCACGCGGTTTGCAAGCCGTGACCGCAGGTCATCCATGAAGCCCATTGCGTAGTCGCCGTCCCGACCGCCGACCAGCCACGAAATTAGTAGCTTCGTGTCGGCCTCGATTGCCGTCCATGTCCAGGTATCGCCGTAGGCCAAATCCTGCCGCTTCGCAGTCGGCACATTCTTTTGCTTGGCATAGGTGAACGACCAAATCTCATCGACCTGGACCCGACGGGCCTTCACGCCTCTGACCTTTTCATCGTGGAAAGCCGCACATGTAGGGGGATGCAATGGGCCAAAAAATGAAAAATGCGCCAGTCTATTTTGTTCTGGCGCAAGTGCGGTTCAACACGCTTCTCACGCTGGAGACCTATGTGCCGGTGATCCAAGATACCTTTCGCAAGGCCGGGTATGCGGATTTTGCCAAGACCGTGATGGCAACGATCAATCTGAATTTGGGCGTCCCGGCGTCTGCAAATCAGATGCCTGTCGGACAAACAATACGATACCTTTTCATGAGTGAAACAAAATCTTCCGGATTTACGCTCGACCAGATGACACTGACATTTCAAACGGCCGAATACGATACCTTCGATCCGTTTCTAAATGCGTTTCTTGTGGGACTCAAAACAATTCATGATTCTGTTGGTGGGTTGAACTTCTCTGAGCGTATAGGAATCAGATTTTTGGATGCTGTATGTCCGCGTTCAAATGAGAAAATAACGGACTATCTAGCGCCATCACTGATGGGCTTATTCGAAAAACTTAATGATCGAAAACTCCGGCATATTCTTTCAGAAACATTTTCCACGTTAAACAATACCAATCTCATGTGCCGTACCAGCATTCAAGATCAGGCCGTTAAGGGCATCGCCTTCCCGCCTGATCTCCAGCCCGTGACTGTACAGGTGGCCGAAAAATTCAGGGAGATTTCGGGCTTGTATGGTGTTATTGATACGGATGGCTGGTACGAAAATAGACAGAAGTTCAATATTGATGGGATTAAAGACAGGCTTGTAAGTCTTCATGCAGACGTCCGTAGTTCATTCGACGCGATGGTTACCCCCCACGCTCTATCAGTTTGGGAGTACCGGTGACATGGAATATCCGGTCTTGCCGGCCACGCCCTATTGGGACAGAACGATCTATCTCTCGTTCTTGATGCCCGTCACGCTTGCTTTACAGCTAGGGACCGGCGGACAGCCCACGAGCGAATATAACAGACTGCGGTATGATTTGAGCGGGGCAGTTGCGGGGTATTATAGACCCGCAAACGTCGCTTACGATGCCGTTCTGCCGGAGACTGCAACAAATAATATCTCTCGCATTCTTGACATTCTTAAACTCCCTGTGTCGGGCTTCGCGAAATATATGGGCGTCTCGCGAACGGCTATCTACGACTGGATGAGCGGAAAGCAGATTAACGCAGTTAATGCAGCGAAGTTGGATAACTTTACGAAAGCTGCCGATATAATTGATGCTGCCGATGTGCAAATGTCTCCTATCGTGCGGAACCGCAAAATGCCGGACGGTATGACGTTGTTTGAATCAATTGCTTCTGGCGTAGACGGCGAGAAAGCCACTTTAGTATTCGTCAACATGCTTCGCGGCGAAGCCGAGCGCCGAAACCAACTGACCGCACGATTTGCTGGTCGCAAAGCTGTTTCTAAATCCATCGATGATGCCCCAGTCATTTTCAATGAATAAATTTGCTCGTGGCAGAAGCGGATCAACTCATCGAATGGCGGCAAGGTGACGTTCTAACCACCGAAGGCGCGAAGACGCTTGGATTGTCACATCCAAGCAATCCCGATGATACGATGGTCGTGATCGTTTCTCATGATTGCGATATTGTCCAGCACAGCAAAGTTGAACCGATTGTTGAGGCAATAGTTGGTCGCGAAATTTCGACACCAGACGGAAATTTTCTGAATGCCAAAAGCTCCAGAACGCTGCATTTGCCGTTCACGTCGGGGTCGGACGATAAAGTAACAATCGAACTATCAGCCACGCTTAAATGTCCGATCAAAAAATCGTCGCTGATTGAACAAAGACCAACAGAGACGGCAAAGCCGTCTCCAGCGGAACGACAAATCCTGCAAAGATGGCTGTCCAGCCGCTATTTCAGGTCAGCATTTCCGGATGAATTTGTCGCCCGGTTGGGGAGATACGGAATTGACGATCGTATCAAGAAAATTTTCTCGGGATCAGAGGCGCATCTGACAGCTGTTTATATCGATTTGGATTAAGGCGAAGAAACCGAGCGGGAAGGGGAGGATGGTTTATATACGCTCTCAATTTATTTGGTGCATTTGGTTGAGCCCAATCTCGCCGCTTCCACAAAAGCGGCAGAAACAGCTAAAGTGCAGATCGAGGCCATGTTCGCTTCGCGCTGCAAAAAGGACGGCAAATGGGTCGGAATTGAACTAGAGGGATGTTACGTTTATTCGATGGAAGAAATGACGTTGTTTGTCGCGGAAAAGCTCAAGAAATGGAATACGGACTATCTAGTCTGCGTCAAAAGCCGTCAGGGCCAATGACTGAACAGTGAAACGACTATGATTTTGACCACCGCTTTCGCGCAGCTTTTTGGGCAATTTCTTTGCGACGCTTAGGGGACAGCGCCTTAGCTCTAGCTTTGCCCCCAATAAGGCCCCCTTTCCGAGCATATTCTTTCCCGGTTTCGGAGCTTTCCTCTATCTCGCCCGTCGCAATTCGCATGACATGGACCGCGTTGCCGACCACATCGGCTAGACGTTTCTCGCCTTTGGGACCTCGGGGCATCATACAACCTCGATAAACGACGCCAGTTGCGAGACCATCCCTTGTATTTGGGATTGATCAAAGGCTCCGCTCATTGGAATGGTCGGATTTCCATTGGCATCGTACCACATCAGCCAAAATGGCTCCCACCCGCCATCTCTATCCTCGACGTATTCCAGCCAAAGGCTAGACCCATCCTTGTTGGTTACGAGAGGCCCATCGAACACACTTCCTCGTGCTTGGCTTGGGCCGTGTCGCTTTCCCTTGGTGATGTCAGTCCAAAATCGGCTATTTCGACACGTATAGGGAGTGTCGTTAAGCCTATTATGCGCTGCCATGACAGGTTCTCCCTTGCTCTCAGGGAAAACCGCTAAGCTTGGCGCGATGTGGGTGTCAACTGCCCAGAAATTCAAACTGAGACACTACCGAAATTCGCGTGTGCCGAACGTCGCGGGAATTGCGTGCTGCGACGTTAGATTGACCAATTGCGCACGCCTGCTGGTGTAGAAGGGATCGCCTCCCACGAAGACGGCATCGCACCTTTCGCCCACAAGATCCACGAATACTGCATCGATCACGCGGCCGGTGCTGGCCTCGAAAACCCGAATTTGAAAACCCATTCCCGGGGCTGCCGCCGCCACATCCCTCACCGTCGACTTGCTCACAGGATAGGTCGGATTGACAAGCACGGCCAAACGCGAGGCCGTCGGTACTAACTGGCGAAAGAGTTCCAGCCGCTTTGCCGTCAACTCGGCTTCAAAGAAATTGGTACCTGTTAAATTGCCATCTGGCCGGGCCATATTGGTGACAAGACCGAGCTTCACCGGGTCATCGTCGACATTGAAAACTATAGGTATCGTCGATGTCGCCGCCTTGGCAGCATACGTTGCGGCTTCTCCCAACGCTGCAATAACAGCAACCCGGCGGCCAACTAATTCGTTCGCCATCGCCGGCAACCGATCGTTTTGGCCCTCAGACCAGCGGTAGACGACTGTAACGTTATCGCCCTCGACGTAGCCGTTTTCCTTCAGGCCATCGCGAAACGCGCGCAGCCTATCCTCGAATGTGCTAGGCGATGCGCTGTTCAGTAACCCGATCACCGGCATCGTCGGCTGCTGCGCGCGTGCGACAAGAGGCCAACATGCCGCTGTGCCGCTCACAAGTGTGATGAACTCTCGCCGCCTCATTAGCTACCCTTTAGGCCGAGCGAGGCAGCCTACCACAAGCCGCATTATTCGATCACCTCATCGGCGCGATCAAGCAGCGTGGGCGGCACGGTGATTCCGAGCGCCTTGGCGGTCTTGAGGTTGATGATCAATAAGAACTTAGTGGGAAAGGCGACTGGCAGATCGGCCGGCTTGGCGCCCTTAAGGATCTTGTCGATGTAGACCGCGCTCTGGCGAGCCAGCGCCAGATAATCCGAACTGTATGACGCCAACGCTCCGAGTGGAGGCCCGAACCGAGTGGACGTCAATGTCGGCAAGCGATGTTTGATCGCCAAGTCGAGCATTTCCTTACGCGCGATGCTTCCCTGGATGAGGAGCCCGTCTAGGCGTTTGCCGGTCAGGGTCACGAATATCGGTTCCAGCGGTTGGCCTGGCCGGGTTATGATCGGCTCCACCTCCATGCCGACGCTGTGGGCGGCTTGGCTTATCTGCGCCACGTACGGCTTGGCGAAGGGATCGCTCTCGTCGGCGAGCACGCCGACACGGCGCACGGCGGGAATGAGTTCGCGGATCAGCTCGATACTCTTGCCGGCCACCTCTGCGCCCCCGCTCGACAGGCCGGTGACGTTGCCGCCCGGCCGGGCGAGGCTCGCGATGAGGCCGGTCGCCACCGGATCGCCCGCGCCCGCCATCACGATCGGAATGTCGCGCGTCGCCTGTTTCGCCGCCAATGCAGACGGCGTGAAGAACGTGACGATCAGATCGACCTTGAGGCGGACCAGCTCGGCGGCCTTATCCAACTGGAGATCGGGTCTGCCGGCAGCCGAGCGTATCTCCAGGCGAAGATTGCCGCCCTCGATGTAGCCCGCCTCGCGCAGGCCCTCGCGGAGCGCCTTAAGGAGCGACTCCGGGTTCGGTAAGGTAAGGACACCGAGAGTGTAGACCTTCGCCTGCTGCGCGCCCGCCGTGAGCGGCCACGCCGCCGCCGTGCTGCCGAGAAGAGTGATGAAATCGCGCCGCTTCATGTCGGCCCCAAGCTCAGGAGACGGCATCTTACCGGCTCAAACGAGTACTTTGATAGGGGCTGAGACCGGCATCAAAACCATTGCCGCAATGCACAGCCAATGTCGGGTCATTAGCGACCAACGCACTGCAGCAAACAGCTTCGCTATTCGATCACCTCGTCGGCGGTGGCAAGTAGCGACGGAGGCACAGTGAGGCCGAGCGTTTTCGCCGTCTTGAGGTTAATCACCAGCTCGAATTTGGTTGACTGCTGAACCGGCAGTTCGGCAGGCTTCTCACCCTTGAGAATCCGTTCGGCGTAGATGCCAGCTTGGCGATAGCCGTCCGCAAAGCTGGCGCCGTAGCTCATCAGCCCGCCGGACACTACTGCCTCGCGGACATGATAACTTGTCGGCAAAGCATATCGAGCGGCCAGTGCAACGAATTGTTTGCGCTGACTGTTAAAGAACGGATCGTTGGCAACGAGAAGTGCATCAGCTCCCTTTTGCACAAGGGTCGCAACTGCGGTGTCGATATCGCGTTCTGTGCCTGCGCTTGCGACAAGGGTTTTCTGATTGATCGCGTCGGCTGCTCGTTTCAGCTCTTCCAGTTGAAGGCCAACATCCGCATAATTGGGGTTCACTATCACTCCGATCGTCGTGGCTTTTGGAACAAGCTGATGCAGGAGTTCTAGACGCTTAGGTCCCAACTCGGTCGTGATCACACTCACGCCCGTGACATTGCCGCCGGGTCGATTGAGGCTAGCGACGAGACCAAACTTGACCGGATCAGCGCCGCTAACAAAGACGATGGGAATCTTGTCGGTCGCGTCTTTGGCCGCTTGCGTCGGAGCGTTGCCACCAGTCGCTACAATCAGAGCCACCTGACGGTTTACCAAAGTGGCCGCCAGCTCCGGTAGTCGATTGGATTGTCCATCGGCCCAATAAAATTCAATCGCGACGTTGCGGGGCTCGTCAAAGCCGGCCTCCTTTAAGCCTTGGCGGAAAGCCACCACATACGGAGCGACTAGCGATCCCCCGCCGAGATACCCGATCACCGGCATCGTCGGCTGCTGCGCCCACGCCGCGATTGGCCACGCTGCCGCCGCACCGCCGACAAGTGTGATGAACTCTCGCCGCCTCATTAGCTACCCTTTAGGCCGAGCGAGGCAGCCTACCACAAACCGCATTATTCGATCACCTCGTCGGCGATAGCGAGCACACCTGGCGGGATGGTGAGACCGAGCAACTTGGCGGTTGTGAGATTGACGGCAAGATCAAATTTGGTCGGCTGCTCAACCGGGATATTGCCGGGTTTCGTCCCGCGCAAAATCTTGTCGACCAACTCGGCAGTGCGCCGGAGCTGATCCGAGTAGTTTGGTCCGTAGGACATGAGACCACCGGCTTGGACATAATCGCGGGTGTTGAAGATTGTCGGCAACCGCGCGCCGAGCGCAAGCGTGATGATGAGCGTGCGGTTGGCGGCAGTGAGTGCATCGCCCACGACGTAAAGTGCGTCCACTTGGACCTTGAGCGCCTCGAAGGCGGGAGCGATATCCTCCGCTCGCCGGATTTCAAGTGATGCGACTTCGAGGCCGAACGTGCGAGCCGCAGCCTGAGCCTCGCCCAGCACCAGCACGGCTTGGGCAAAGCCAACATTTCCTATGATCGCCAACCGGCGGAGCCGGGGGACAACCTCACGCAAGAGTCCGAGTCGCTTGCCGGCAAGATCGGACTGCTGGTTCGACAGTCCAGTGACGTTGCCGCCCGGTCGCGCCAGACTTGCGACCAGGCCGCCGCCAACCGGATCGTTCGCCAATACAAAGACGATCGGGATGACCGCCGTAGCCCGCTTTACTGTTGGGACGGCGTCTCCGTTCGTGACAATGACGTCGACCTTAAGGCGGACAAACTCGGCCGCGATTTCGGCGACGCGCTCGGGCCGTCCCTCCGACCAGCGATACTCGATCGCGATGGTGTGACCCTTGATCCAGCCGAGCGCATTCAGTCGCTCGACAAAAGCAGCAGTCCATGAACTCCAAGCTGAAGCGTCCGAGCCCAGGAACCCGATCACCGGCACCGCCGGCTGCTGCGCTTGCGCGGCGAGCGGCCACGCTGCCGCTGTGGTGCCGAGCAGGGTGATAAACTCGCGCCGTTGCATGGGCTCCCCCTCCTGCAGCGGAGACAGCTTACCACATCGTCAGGGGTGTGTTGTGCATCACAGCAAAAATGGGCCGCCAATGTCCGAGTCGGGTTAAAGTGCGAAGTCGTGTCTGCTTGATCGGATGTCCGCTTCTTACCCCCTCGCGACCAAATCGCGGACAGTCAGCCTCGCCGCCGATCGTCGGCCTTAATCTGGCCTTTACGCCGCCGGCACAATGATGCTGCCCCAGCGGGGGTATAGGGGGAGCGGGTTGCGAGCCCGGATGTACGGCCGCGCCCCGCGCCGATCTCTAAAATGGTGAGCCCCAAGCGGAAGGGGATTCTGCTCGGGGGCTCTTGAGACAGCGGGGGTTCGGGGTGTGGGGGATCGCTGCCCCTGATGATGATGCCAGCAGCTTTTGCGAACTAATTCCAGCATCGATCTGATTTAACGTTACTGCGGCAGGGCCGCATGGCAACAGTTGTCATCATTATGTTGGTGGCTGCGATCGTCGTTATGGCCGTAGCGTGGCACGGCCACGACCGCTGGTATTAATCGCGGACACTAACGGTTATTCCGCCAACTGAGGCGATCAAAGAAAAAGCCCCGGCAAGGGGACCGGGGCTAGGACCGAATATCGACTCGGTGACGCCCACACAATAGCCGATTGCGACAATGATGGCAAAGAGCGACTCAATCGTCGCCCGCGCCCAACACCTTGCCTGTTTTTGGATTGACCAAGTGGACCCGCGTGCAAACCGTGCAGGTCACGGGCTCGTAAGTCTCTGCCTCGCTTTCGCTTGGATCGTGGGCGACCCAGCCCTGCACGTTCTTTCCACTTTGATCGCCTGCGAGACGCCGGGCTCGTTACCGTTCGCCGCGATGGCCGTTCGATGATCTATGCGGTACAATTCGACACCATGAACGCGCTGCTCGCGTATCTCACCGAGAACTGCTGCCGGAGAGCGCCGGAAGCGCTTGGCGCCTACCAACAGGCCGAAATCACGACGTGGTGGCCGATTATCAAGACAGCGGGAATTAAGGCGCAGTGAAACTGCCACCACCGCACGCTGTTTTATCTTCGGCCGCTCGCTTGTATTGATTCAGGGTCGATTCTTACTGGCCGTTGCGTCAAGCAGGGGGCGGCGGTTTGCCAATATGCCGTGGCTAACATAAACGCGCCTATTCAGCCTTAAGCACCTTTGGCCACTTGGCCGTTGTGATGCCCTGGAGTTTAAGTCACAGCCGTGACTTACTGTGGTGGTGATTGGGTGCGAGGGCATCATCAGTGCCGCTTCGCTGATGTCCGCTACTAGTCGGCTTATCCCCGAATTTCGGACATGGCACGCTTGTGCGTCTGCGCTTCGCTCCTGGTGGCGCAACCCGTTTGCCGCATTTGCGAGACGAAGCGCCGCAGCCGGGCGCCCAAAAATGAGCCACATTTAACGTTCCGGTCGGGAACAAGATCGCCAGTCAATAGCCACTCATAGAATCCAAAGCCCTTGTCGTTCCCGACAAACGACAGCAACCATCTCACAGGTCCCATGACACGCAAATCAACCAGCCTCTTGCGCGATGCAGCCACCAAAGTCCCAGCCGTCACGCTCGGCTTCTGGGTGATCAAGATCCTTGCCACGACGCTCGGCGAAACAGGCGGCAACTCGGTGACAATGACCTGGCTGCACGCGGACGTACATCCTCACAACGGCGGATATTTGATCGGCACCGGCATATTTGTTGTTGTGTTCGTTGCAGCCGTGATCGCCCAAATCTTGGTAAAAAAGTTCAATCCCTGGATCTACTGGATCGCCATCGTGGCCTCGACGACAGTGGGCACGGCCATGGCCGACTTTTTCGATCGCTCATTAGGCATCGGCTACACAGGTGGCTCGTCGATTTTGTTGGCGTGCGTCTTGTGCTCACTCGCGGTTTGGTACTTCACTCTCGGCTCAATAAATATTCAGACGGTTGCTACGCCGAAAGTGGAAATCTTCTATTGGGTCACGATCACGTTTTCGCAGACCCTAGGGACCGCGCTCGGCGATTGGATGGCGGACACCTCCGCCCTAGGATATGCTGGCGGTGCCCTGGTGTTTGGTGCCGGGTTGGCCGTGCTGGCGGCACTTTATTTTTGGACAGATGTCTCGCGGGTACTGCTGTTCTGGGCGGCTTTCATTCTCACTCGTCCGCTGGGAGCGACAGTGGGGGATTTCTTGGACAAGCCGATCCATGATGGCGGATTGGCGTTTAGCCGGCCGATTGCCTCTGCCATCATCGCCGTGTTCATCGTGGCTTGCATCTTCATATTGCCGCAGCGCGCGGGGAGACATCCAGAACAGGTGACGTCCTGAAAAGCGCTTTGAATGCCCTCGGTGAATGACACGCAGTGCGCGCCTTTCAGTTAGGCGACGAGCAAGCGCTGCCTACACACGGCAACGCTTCCGACACGCTTGGCGTAACGCGGAAATGCACAACCGGTTTCGCGGCGAATGCCACCGGCATATAATGAATGGGTGCAACAGCTCGCGTCCAATCGGGAACTGGCTTATGCCGTTCCAAAAGATTCGAGCCCGAATGAAAGCGGTTGCGGCGTGACTGTACGCAAAATTCGCCTCGGGCGTCAGCGCGGTCAAACAATCATTCCGGGCCGGCACCGATTGGATAGCCCGCAGCGCGCAAAGGCTGGGACAGGACGCCAAGCGCCATATCGGGATCGGTTGCTATTACGCGAAGATTGGCCTCAATCGGAGCATTGCCGCGTTCGTTTCGTCCCATGGACGCCGCGGCCTCGCCGACCAGGAGCCATTTACCGCTTGGCTTCGCCGCGGCATTGGCCGCGATCGGATTTTCGCAGAACCCCAGCTCTACGAACCGCGCGGCACCGCCGAGATCATCCGCCAGCAAAGCCGCCAGCGCTTCGGCCAATCCCGCGGCGTCATCGAGCGTCAGCGTCAACTGCCACTGTAAGCAGACCCGCCACGAAGAACTCAAAAGATCCGCGGCGAGTTTCCGAAGCCAGGCCGCATCCGCCAATGCCCCGCGGGCTCAACTATCTTGAGAAATCATTAGATCGTAACACCACGGGTCGATCGGCCTGGGCCTGTTCCTCGATATACTTACGTGATGCTCGCTCCTCGATTGCTTCCCGCAATCGCTTAAACTGACCGACGCGCTCCTCCGGCTTCACGTCACGCCTGCCTTCAAGATCGTCCATCGCCGCGGTGCTGATCGCGCAACGAACCACCTTGTCTTGATTGAGCATTGTGAACTCAACGACCATTCGATCGAAATCGTAGCCCTGCACCTCACCCCGCTGTAGCGGCATCGCAAATTCTCATGCTGGAGCGATTTCATTGTGCCACACACTGCTTTTCTTGACCCCACACCAAAGGCCTCCGTTTCCAGGCGTCTATCCCGCATCCGGCCTTCTATAGGTACCGAGAATCCTATCCCAGAAAAAATGGATAATCGCGAAATTACTGTCCGCGTGCCGGTGATGAATGAAGTGCAGCTCTTGTTTGCGTCTGAACCATGCGAACTGGTGAAGCCGCGATTTCTCCGAGTGGTATTCGTTGTCGAACAAGACGTGCGCGTAGAACGACGCCGAGCCTGCGACTACCATCACCACAAAAAGATTTAGCGGCAATAAGAAATAGGCGCATCCCCCCAAGAGAAGAATAGGAATGAAAAAGTAGGGCGTCGTATTGCCTTCATCACCGCGATACGTCCGAGAGACAAGATGGTCGTCGGAATAGTGGGTGTGATGGAAGTTGATGTGATTGCGGAAAATCTTACCGCCCATTGGATGGTGGGCCACCTTATAGTGTATCAACGTCTGACCAAATGACATGACCAAATGGGTAGTGCCAGCCGTCACGAAAAATAGCGAAAGCTTCAGAATGAGCGGAGACGCCGCCTGGATCATGAGCGCTTCCTCCGGCTTAAGGAGCCAATCTAGCACCGTAGCCCCCGCGCGCCCACGCTCTAAATCGTCGCAACGCACCCCGTCACACATTCCCTAAAAGTCAAGTCCCCAGCATTCATCCCGCAACGCGACCACTGGCAGCGTTGACCGCGACGAGTACGTCCGCCGCCTCACGCCGCGATGCACCACTTTCCACCCGCGCGATCGCCGCGGCGGTACAGGAATTCGGCGCTGGACTAGCGTTGCCCGGCGACGCCTCGTCGGAAGCCATGCGTGCGGGCCGCACAGGAGGTCCTAGCCAGGCAGTCATACCACGACAACGCAAAACAGCGCTCAGCGATGCTCGCCGGCGTTAACGGAGCGGCGAACGCGGCCGACGAGGTTGAAAACTTTCTCGCCTCGGCAAAGGGACAAAACGGCGTTCGCTGCAGGCAAGTCGCGTGAACACAGCGGACGCCATTGAGGGACGGTAACGATCATGCAAACCCACAAACGGACGGCAACCAAGTAATGTCGCTGTTGGGTCATCAGCGTCGTTTCGGCGACGTTCGCTACGAGTCCGTTATCCCCCCAAATTTCGGACGTGACGGTCCGTGCCACGAACGGTCGAAAGGGGCCAGGAGGAGACATTGTTGCGGCTAATTATTGGGTTCCTTTGGTGAGCAATTATTCTACTAGGCCGGCCTTGCGCAGGCCCTCGGTTAGCTTATCGGCATCGGCGGGGTCTCTAAACGGCAGTCGAGCAAAATGATTGACGTAAGAGTATCGCGGATTGATCTCCTTGAGCTCGCCCCAAACCTGGCGGGCCTCCTCCACACGACCCAAATGGCCTAACGCCGAAGCGAGGAAGGCGCGGGACAAGTCCGTCGTCGGGTTGATCGTGATGCGTTCCTTGAAGCAAGTCGCCGCGGTCCCATAGTCACCGGCCACGAAATAAGCACTGCCGAGGAAATGCACGTATTGACCATTTAGGCTGTCCGGGTCTGGGTCGAGACGCATCGCCCGTTCGATGTAGGGGATCGCCTTGGCCGGCTCTCCCGTATAAATGTGCACATTTCCCCTTGTTAGGAGCGCAAGTGCATAGTTGGGGTTGAGCGCCAAGGCCTTGTCGGCCTCACGGGCCCATCGCTCATAATCCTTCTTCCGGGTGGCGACCACGGAGGCGACGAAACGGGCGAAAGCGTCCTTGTCATTCTTGGCGATCGCCTCGTCGACCAAGCGTTGAGCCTGATCGAGTGACTTCTCCGGCGTATCGCTCCAATGGTTCTGATAATCGAATGCGTAGCCCATGCCGAGGCCCGCGTAGGCGCTGGCATAGTTAGGGTCAAGTTCTATAGCGCGCCGGAAACAGGACATAAATTGCTCGAAAATATCGCGATCTCTCTTGGACGCGAACAACAGCTCACGACCCCGGAGGAAGAGGTCATGGGCATCCACGTTCTTGGTGCCGCTATCGGCGATCAACGCTTTTTCGACCGGGCTTAACTTGATCTTGAGCGCAGCAATGATCTCCTGCGTGAGTTCGTCCTGCACGGCGAAGATGTCGGTGAGGTCGCGATCGAAGCGGTCGGCCCATATATGTGCACCGCTCTCTGCGTCGATGAGCTGGCCGGTAACGCGGACGCGGTTGCCCGCTTTCCGCACGCTGCCTTCCAGCACGTAGCGCACGCCGAGTTCACGGCCGACCCGCTTCACGTCAACCGGCTTGCCCTTGAAGGTGAAGCTCGAGTTGCGGGCGATGACGCTCAGCTCCGACAGCTTCGAAAGATCGGTGATGATGTCCTCGCTGATACCGTCTGAAAAATACTCCTGCTCGGGGTCTCCGCTCATATTGTTGAACGCTAGGACTGCGATGGAAGGCTTGTCAGACGGCAACGGCGGCGGGGGTGGCGTTTGGGACGGGGACGCGGCCTTCTGCGCTAATTCCAACCGATAGACGCGCACGGGCCTCGCGATGTTCTTCAGGCTCTGCTCGCCAGCATCGACAAAGTTGGCCACAACCTTGCCCTGAACCTGCCGCCAGGCGTCCTCGGAAATCGAGATGCCGCCAGGCTCGGCGACGCCTTCGATCCGCGCCGCGATGTTCACGCCGTCGCCGAGGATATCCTCGCCATCGATGATGATATCGCCAACGTTGATCCCGATCCGGAACGGACGGATCGGCTTCGGTGCGGCCGGCATCGTGATCCCGAAGCTCTCTCTGGATTTCGATGGCGCAGGTGACGGCGTCTACAGCGCTCGCGAACTCTACCAGCGCACCGTCGCCCATGAGCTTGACGATGCGACCCGAATGGGCGGCAATCGCCGGGTCGATCAGCCCGTGCCTCAGGGCATTAAGGCGTGAGAGAGTTCGCGCCTCGTCGAGGCCCATGAGGCGCGAGTAACCGACAACGTCTGCCGACAGGATTGCAGCTAGCCTCCTTTGAAGGCGCTCCTCGGCCATGCAAAACGCCCCCCGGTTAATCCAACGGCCGCGACACTATGGATCACCGGGCACGGTGTCTATCGAGACAGCGATGTCGCTTTTGGGTCAAAGCCGGTCCTTCGACGACGCCGGCCTCATGTCTGCTTCTCTAATCGGCCGTTCGGGGTCAAGCACTTTCAGACTCTCCACCATCACAGTATCGATGTCGCTCACGGGCTCGTGCTTCTCTTCGGAATAGGCACCAAGGCCTTTCCATCATGGGATTCGAAGACGAGGTGGAACAATCTCTTCCTCGGCCTTACCGTCAAACGGGTAGGTCCAAGCAGACATACGAACTCACCTCATCCATCGTCCCGCGAAGGACATCATTCCACCGCTCGGTGGATCTCGAGTTTCCTCCTATCGGATTCGATCCTGCACGGTTTTTATGCTGCCGCCGCGGCTTGCTCCCGGGTCCAGCGGAACTCGGTGCCGTCAACCCAGATGCGGTGCATGATCACGGCCAGCCGGCGTGCCAGAGCCACGATCGCCTTTTTCATCCCGCGACGCCTGGCGATCTGCATCGCCCAGGCCTTGAGCCAGGACCATTTCTTCGAACGCAGCATGCTCTGAGCTGCTTCGTAGAGCATGACCCGCATCATCTCATCTCCGCAGCGTGATATTCGCCCGCTGCGATCGATCTCGCCGGATTGATACTTAGAGCACGTCAGTCCAAATACCGCCCCGACCGACTTGGATTTTCGGAACCGAGCCGGCACGTCGACGGTGGCGCGATAGGTCAGCGCCACCACCGGGCCGACACCAGGGGTCGTCATCAGGCGCTGGCACACCTCGTCGTCCCGCACGATGGCCAGCAAACGACGATGCAGGATGACGAGCTGCTCGCGAAGTACCCGCCGGACGACCAGCAGCGGTTCGATCAGCCCGGCCAGATCGGGCAGGTTCTCGACCAGCTCCTTGATGCGTACCTCGAACTTCGCGTTGCCGACCATTCCAACCTTGAGGCCGAAGTTGCGCAAAGTACCGCGCAGGTCGTTGTCGATGGCGATGGCCTTCGACTGCAGCAGCTTGCGATGGGTCAGCAGCATCCGCAGTTTCTGACTGCGTAGCGTCTTGACATGCACCGGACGGTAAAGCCCCACCCGCATCATCTGCCCTATGCCGCGCGCATCGTTGCGGTCTGTCTTGTTGATCTGTGCCTTCAGCACCGCCTGCATGTGCCGCGTCTCAACACAGACCACCGGTAACTCTGCTTCGGCCAAAGCGCTAAACAGCCATTGCGACAGCGGTCCGGCTTCTAATCCAACCCGCTTGAAGTGGTAGGAGGGGTTCTCCAGCACTGCCAGCAGAGCTTCAGGTTCGCTCGCAACCTTCACTTCCCGGATGATCTTGCCCGTGTCATCCACAATGCAGACGCTGGTCTCCTTGACCGAAACGTCCAGTCCGGCAAAATGGTCCATGCTGCGCTTCTCCTTCTGATGCTTGAGGCCGTGACTGCGGACCTCGTATTCACCATCAGCCTGAAGCGCAGCTCCCAAAATCTTCAGCTATCCACAAGCTGGCCGGCCGATTACCCCATCTCTTCACCCGATAGCGACTGAATAGCAGACATTCTGTCACTTCGCATTTGGGCCAATGGCAGACGTCGCGAACCGATCCGGTTAGATCAGAACGAGTTCGTCTCGGACCGGCAATTCCCTACGCTGCCCTGGTGATGGCGCCGCCGGCCTGGTTGTCAACGATCACCGGCGTATCGAACCAGCTAATTTCTGGCTCCGAGCCGTAAAGCTGTTTCACTCTCGTCTTCCATTCACCATTGTAGACCGCTTCGGCGACCGCGCGCGTCTCCCAAAGATACACACCGCCTGCCCGACGGCCATCCTCGCTGCGCAAATAATATTTGCGTACAAGCCCCCGCATCCCCTGGTATTTCGGTGCAGTCAACTCGAAGGTCCGTTTCGCCTCCTCCAAACTGATGGGCTTAGGCAGCGAGAATTGCACGATGGCGGTGATCATGGCGCTCTCCTTGACGGCTATTGCAGCCATTGTAGACAGAATACCCCGTTTGCACTTCAACCTCGGGTGAAATAATAGCGGGCTTCGCGGCGGCCCGGAAGTCCTCAGCGGCTTGTCCGCCAGCTTGTGCCGGGCGTTTTTAAATTTCTCGCCTTGCTTCGTGGCAGGCTCGACAAGAAAGAGACGATGTGTAGCTATAACCAGCGACTGTTCGCATCAATTGGGCAGGGCAAAGCTGTATGAAGCCTCATACCGCGTGTTTTGGAATGATAATCAACTGGCACAATCACTCTAGTCGCCGCGCGGAACGTCGAGATAGCCCTCACGTGTCTGTGGCAGGCGCCGGCCGAGCAAGCGCGACGCTACGACCGTCCGCAGGATCTGGGCGGTGCCACCGCCGATGGTGAACATACGGGCATCGCGCACCATGCGCTCCAGCGGCCGGTTACGCGAATAGCCCGCCGCGCCGAATAGCTGGAGCGCGTCATTTGTCACCTTGATCGCCATCTCGGACGCGAAGATTTTAGCCTGCGCTGCCTCGGTTACGTCGGGAAAACTGTCGCCAACGCCGGCGGCAGCCTTGTAAATTAGTGCCTGGGCCGCCGCGATCGCCGTCGCCATGTCGGCCAACATCCATTGCACACCCTGGAATTCGCAGATCGGCCGCCCGAACTGTTCTCGTTCCTGGGCGTAGGCCAGCGCCAGTTCATATGCGCCCTCGGCGAGACCGAGCGCCACTGTAGCAGCGCCGATGCGCTGGCCATTGTAGGCGCTCATTAGATCGGCAAAGCCCTTTCTGAGCCCGCGGGGCGGCAATACCAACGCATCCGCTGTCACTTCCATGTTCTCAAAGATGATCTCGGATTCCGGAATGCCGCGAAGGCCCATCGCCGGCTCACGTTTGCCGATCTTGAGCCCGGGGGTCTCGTCGCGGATCGCAATAAAGCCGCCAATCCCTTCCTCATCGCCACGCTCGTCGAAGACGCGAGCGAACACCAAGTGTAAGCGCGATACGCCGCCACCGGTAATCCAGTGCTTTTTACCGTTTATGACAAATCCGTTGCCGCGGCGATCGGCGCGGGTTGTCATCTGGCTCGCAGCGCTGCCAGCATTCGGCTCAGTAATGCAGATCGCCGGTTTATCCCCAGCGAGAACAAGTTCCGCAGCAAGGCGTTTCTGGGCCTCGCTCCCGTACTTCATAATAGCGCCAACAGCACCCATGTTGGCTTCAACGACGATCCGGCCGGTCACACCGCAGCATTTCGCGACCTCCTCGATCACTAGGACGGCATCAAGGTAACTTGCGCCCTGCCCACCGTACGCAGTTGGAATCGTCATTCCGAAGAAGCCGGCCTCTTCCAAAAGCTCTACATTGTCCCAGGGGTACTGTTCGCTTCTATCGACCTCGGCGGCACGAGAAGCAAAGGCGCCATTAGCTAGATTTCGTGCCTTGGCGCGCAATGCCTGCTGAGCTGATCTAAGATCAAAGTTCATCGAGCTGATAATTCGAACGAAAAACGCATGTAGGCAGGCGCCGTAGTCCCAAGCGAAACGGCTCGCTACGGGCTCACCACAATCCGGTTGGCGTCCTCGAAGCGTTGTGCAGCTCTTTGCGCATCCCAGCGTTGCTCCTCAAATGTTTCCGGATCCCACTCGCTGCGTTCCGCAGCGAAGAAATCACCACCGTAGACGTGAATGGCTGCCGTCAGCCTCGGAATTGGATTTGTCACCGAGTGAATGATATCGCGCCCGAGTGGCTCGGCATCACGTTGACTAAGCGCCTTCGCACCGGCGGCCTCTAAACGGCCGTTTCCACCAGGCACACGACGCCAAAAGATGTTATCTTCGCGCCCAGTATAAATTCCGATTACTGCCCACATGTTGTGATTATGGGGCATCAATGTCATGTAGGGTGCCCATACAATGTTCAAGATGGTCAGATCGTCCGAACGATAAAGCGCCTCGAGCACACCACGGGTCGGCTCGCCTATTGCTTTGAGGACCGCGCTAGGATCGGCCACGGCGCGGCGAACGACTTCGCGAACGGATTTATGCGATTTGTCAACGGCAAGCGCACTGCGACAATCCGCGACGAATTGGTCGAGATCAAACACTGGTCTCTCCTAGAATTGTTTTCTAAACATCAATACTCCCAGCTCTCGACGCCACCCCCAGTTAATCCCTTGCTGATTGCTAAAACATGTTGCGCCCGCCCTTAGCCAATTGCAAGACATGCGACGGACGGGTGTCCATCGTCAACCGGCCGAAAACACGAACCGCGCGCCCACCGCCGAGTGGATCACCTTATTGCCGAGTTCGGACCGGGCGATATCGTAGAAGCGGTCGCCGGTACAGTGGCCGACGATGATGTATTTAGGATCGATGGCGCGGAATTCGCCAATCGCCTGCCGGATGTAATCATCATTTAGTGGCGGCACGATGTGAAAGCCGCCAATAACGGCAAGCACTTGGTCGATGCTCGAGGCGGACATCGCGGCGCGTACGGTGTTGATGACGCCGCGATGGCTACAGGAGGTGAGCACGACCAGCCCACGTCCTCTCACATTGTAAACGGTGGCGATTTCGTGATCGAAGTCGTCGGGAATGTAGGTGCCGGTATTCTTTTCCCGTGGCATCTTTTCTGGGAAGCAACCGAACCCGTCAAAAATGCCGACTATTTCTGTAGTTGGACGCAGTGGCTTCTCGAACGAAACCTGGCCGATGCGGCCAGTGGTGAAGGCATGATCAGCGATTACGGCTGGCTCTGACGCCATCATCATCAGCAGCCCGGAATCGAGAATGGCCTTGCGGTCGAGCGCGCCGAACTGGCCCTCGATGTTGCGACGTATGCAAAAGGCATCCTCGCCGCCAACATAAAAAGGGAGGTCCTTCTTCAATGCACGGCCGTGCTTCTCAAGAAATCCGACCATGCCCCCGAAATGATCGTAGTGTCCATGGCTGAGGACCATTGCATCGAACCTAGACGGATCGATCCCGATGATTGCCATATTGTTGTTGAGGACCTCAGGCGTGAAGCCGAAGTCCACGAGTACGTTTCGCTCGTCGTCCCCGACGAAAGATTGCGCATGTATTGAGAGACCCCATTCGGCGTTCAGAATGTGTCGGGGCGGCCGGTCGGGATAACTGTGGGGAACTCGCCGTTCGATCATCAAACCGTCGCGGGTCTCTTCAGGCACGAACAACTGTGTGAGATTATCCGTGATCATACGGACAGCAACTCGGTCCACTTCTGGCACGCTCTCGCGGAGTGCCTTTGCGTCCCGTGTCCGAGAATTTGCGGTGAGCGTAGCCATCACCGCGCTGATGAAGCCCGTTCCGCCTATGCACAAGGGGCCCGCGGATGACGCGAGCGGCGCGGCGCAATTGCATAGATTAAACAGCATGGCTGATGTCCTCCCCAACTGTCGCAAGGATGCGCGAAGCGCCTCTTCGTGTCTACAGAACAGGTGATTCATCGGAGGGTAAGGTTCGTCATTCTCCCATCCGCGCGAGCTTACTGGTCGCGCCATCGGCCTGCAGTCCTTTCAGACGACGCTCGCTGGAAGAACTGTTCCACAGATCGGTACATGGAACGTGACGGTTCGCCGGTGTTGGCATGATCTCGGACAAGCGCATCGTCGCGTTGTTCAGCTGGCATCGCTCTCCGGACAAGGTAGTGCGCGAGCCAGTGAACCATCCCTCAACGGCGGAGGATCCGTGTCGACGTCGTTCACCTCGATCTCGCGACCCGGGGACGCGGGCGCTTCTGCTCGGCAACGCTGACTGCAGCGCAGTCTACTTCAGCTCCGGGTCAGTCTCGGTCTTCGGGCGACGCCCGCGCGACTTCCGGTTAGCCCCCAATTTCAGACATATCGTAGTACCGCACTAACTGTCGCGAAGGTAGAGTCGAGGATGGGCGCGGTGACTTGGGGCCTTTGGCCATCGCTCCGTTTCCCATCCCACCGGGTCACCGGAGGCGGTCACCCGCCTCCGGTTCCCACAGAACGTGGCGTGCGGATTTACCGCACCACGCTCTTCGGCATTTGTTTCACAGTACTGCGAGCGCCTGCAGCTTCCCGTAAGGGAGGTGCAGTTTAGGTCGCAGCAACGGTGTCCGTTCTTTGATCTGGTTAAATGCGTCCCAGGTTAGGCCTCGGCCTGCCCAGCTGCGGCTGCACAGCATCTTGCGCCAGTAACGCTGCACGGCCCGGTATACCTTGAACAGCGCCCGGATATTTCCGGCGACGCCGTAATAGGCATAGTGGCCGCGTAGGACGGCATTTACTTCGCCGACCTGGTCGCTGATCGTATGATGGCGTATTTCCCGCATCAGCTCCTGCAGAGACATAAGGCTGCGCCGCAGACGAGATTTCTCAGTGCGCATCCCAACCTTGAAGTTGCCTTTTCGGTTTTGCGTGCAATACAACGTTAGACCCAGAAAATAGATCGCTTCCGGGCGGTTCCTACCGCGTTTGCCCGCGTGTCGCTGCGCGAACCGACCAAACTCAACCAACTTGGTCTTGGTCGGCTCCAGAGTGAGGCCAAATTTCCCCAACCGTAGACGCAGGGCGTCCTGCACGCGGAGGGCATCCGATCGATATTGGAAGCAGATCACAAAGTCATCGATGTAGCGCACCAATTGGGCTTCGCCCCGCAACCGAACCTTGACGACGCGCTCGAACCAGAGGTCGAGCACGTAATGGAGGTACAAGTTGCTCAACAGCACGCTGATCGATCCACCTTGCGGGGTTCCCTGCTCGCTCGGATGGACCGCTCCATCTTCCAGCACGCCCGCTTTCAACCAGCGCCGGATCAAGCTGATCAGGCGCGGATCGCCGACTCGATGTTCCACGAACCGAAGCACCCACTCGTGGTCGAGACTTCCGAAGAAGTTCTTCAAATCCGCCTCCAGCACCCAGCCCGTCTTGCCGCCGGCGATGACCTCAATGAGGGTCGCTAGAGCATGGTGGGCGCCGCGCTTTGGTCTGCCGCCGAACGAGCAGGCCAAGAAGTCCTGTTCGTAGATGGCGGACAGCACCTCAGCCGTGCTGCGCTGGAGCGCCCGGTCAGAGACAGTCGGGACGCCAAGCGGGCGCTTCTCCATCTTGCCGGGCTTGGGGATATAGACTCGCCGAATGTTCGGCGCTCGATACCCTTGGCGGTGAATGGATTGGAGCATTGGCTCTATCCATATTTCGAAGCTTTCCTTGGTCGCCTCCACCGTCTGTCCATCCACCCCGGCGGCAGAACGCTTCGGAATCTGTGACAAATTCTTCTGCACCAAGTCGCGCGTGATGTGATGGGCCAGCGAGGTGAAGCGGAGCTTTGGTTCACATCGAGCTTTCACTGCTATCTGTTCAAGTTTCGTTTCCATGGTCAGCTGATCTTCTCTTTGCATAGAAGGCCGTGTCTCCCGTTGAATGGAGCCCATGTCGCCCAAGAACAATTCAACTACCGCTGACTGCTTCCCCATGTGGCCGGCTCTCCCGGCCTCGGAGTACTATCAGTCAGTCTGACTTCCATCCGATCTTCAGACCCTTCTCGCCTCCTCGGCTTGGCAGGTCCTACAGGCTTGCACCTGAACCGGATGGATCTCCCTTGTTCACGTCGATCCCTTTGGTTGCATGCTGGCGGTTCGAACCCCGGGAGCATCCCAGACCGCTCGCTCTAGCGCGGCCTGCGTTCCTGCCTTCCCCTTTGAGCGACAGGGTCGGCTGTTCCGATCACGTTCGATTTCGGGGCTATTTTCCCGTTCACTGCTGTTCCGGCCTGCAACCTCCCTGTCTACGCTTCGCAGCGACCGTTACCGGACGCCACGCAAGACTTGGTACGCGGCTGCTCGCTAGGCTTTGCCGCGGCCGCCATCTCAGGCGACTGAGTTCGACGCGCTTGCAAGGCGCAACGCTCATCGAACCGGACGTGCCGGTTTCCGGCATCCGGCTCTTCGACTGGTTTCACCGTAAGCCACATGGGGAGTATCCCAACCGCGCGCGGCTTCAGCACGGTGCATCACCCTCCTTCGCCTTGCGATACAGCTTTCTCTGAAGGATCCTGATCTTCTCGGGTGTTGTGAGGCTCATTGCCAATCACCCTCACCTCTCCAGCTTCAAAAGCGCACCAGAAGTCAGGGTCCTTTCCTCCACCGGAGTTACCCGGCTTCAACGGTCGTATGACCCTGTCCGACTCCCACCAGAGCCGCCGCCTGTTGCGACGTCGAGGCCGCTACCCTCGCCTCTGACGGGTCTCCCCCGATTACCCGAACCACCTTTCCGACGTGCCGTGCCCACTACCCCGGCGGATCGAGCGGGTGCGCGTGTCGATTGCTTCCCCACTCATGCAGCCTTCCCCAAATGGCCGAAGGGTCGGCACCCGCATTGTCACTTTCGAGGCCTGCTCAGGCTATCGCGGTAGGGACGGCCATTACTGGCCGCCCCCCGCACAGATCCGGACTCGCCCGACTAAGGCATCCGGCTCCTACCTCGGGTGTCTGACGTCAAAGCGCTCGTCGGGCCAAGGATGAAGGATGCGCGGCGGGGGAAGCCAGTCGGCGACCAACTTCGTCATGCGTTCCCATGTGAACCCATCTTTCTGACTGCGTCGCCGGAGCGTTCGTCGCCAGAGATCGGTCACATAATGCCGGAACGCCAAAAGCGCCCGGCTATTGGTTGGAACCGCGTAGTAGGCGAAGTGGCCAGCCACGACCTGCCTCAGCCACTTCCCTTGCTCTGGAATTAGCTGATGCATCCTGCGCAGTAGCTCCGCCTTAATGTCCCCGAGCTTCCGCCGCATGCGGTCGCGTCGGGTCTTCCGTTGAAGCTGGAAGTTGCCGCGGCGAGATCGACCACAAATGAAGGTGAAGCCCAAGAACGCGAAGGTTTCCGGTTTTCCAAACCCGCGCCGTTTGCGATCGGTCGCAGCAAAGCGGCCGAACTCAATCAAGCGTGTCTTGTCCGGATGGAGAGACAGTGCAAATTCCCCGAGCCTGACATGCATCGCATCAAGGAAGCGACGTGCGTCGCCCTCATGCTCGAAACCGACAACCAGATCGTCGGCATATCGCACGACGATCATGTCGCCCCGAGCCTCCTGCCGTCTCCAGCGCTCAGCCCAAAGGTCGAAGCAGTAATGCAGGTAAATATTGGCTAGGATCGGCGAAATCACCGAGCCTTGGCCAGTTCCCCAGTCATCGACTGTCACGACCCCGTCTTCGAGTATACCCGCTCTCAGCCATTTCCGGATGAGGCGGATGATGCGCTTGTCACCGATCCGATGTTCAAGGAAGCGAATTAGCCAATCTTGGCTAACCGCCCCAAAGAAGTTCCGGATGTCGGCGTCAAGTATCCAGTTCACCTTCTTTATTTTGATCGCCGTCGAAAGTGCGTCCAACGCATCATGCGGCCCTCGCCCGGGTCGGAACCCGTAGGAGAAGCCGACGAAGTCGCCTTCGTAGATGGCGTTGAGCACCATGACGGTCGCGCCCTGGACGATCTTGTCTTCTAGGGCGGCGATCGCTAGCGGCCGTTGTGTTCCATCCCCCTTGTCTATGTAGGCCCGGCGGGATGGTTGCGGCCGATAGGCTCCTCGGTGGACCCGTCCATGCAGATCGTCGATCCTGAGTTCGAGATCCGCCTCGTAGTCCTGCCACGTCATACCATCCACGCCAGGGGCGGCTTTGCGCTTGAGCGCGTAGAACGCCGTCTGGAGCGTATCGATATTGATATGGTGGAGGAGCGCAGTGAACTGTTCCTTCTTCCTCTGCCTTGCGGCTTGCCGTACGCGGCCCAGCGCCTGGGTCACGCGAGCCCGGCTCTGCGCCCGGTGCGTGCTTTGCTGATCCGCGTTCCCCTTGGTCCCCGGCCTTGGCTCCACCGGCTCCGCCACCGGTCGCCCGGCTTTGTTCGTCGGCTTCGTCGCTACTATGCCGGAGTCAGACTTCTCTGGATCGTGCATCAGCGGCTACGGCTCCTCACCTTCCCGCTACGGACCATCCGACCCAACAGGGCCTACGGCCGATCCAGAGATCTCCCGGTTCCTGCACAAGGAGCGTCCGTACATGCCAGGGTCTCAGACCACGCCGGGTCCGACCGGCGCTCGCAGTAACGCGCCTGCCGATTTTGCCTTCCGTCAAGTGAACAACGTCGGCACCCGAGTTGCTAACGATTTCGCGGCTCAATGGCTGGCCTATACGCTCCCCTACCGACGCTTCGCCGACATCCTCGCGGACGCCTGCGCACGGATCGGGGGCGACGTGGATTGCTACTCCCTCATCGCAGTGGACTTTCACCACATACTCCTTGCTAGTCTCCCGGCGCACTCACTCACGTTACGGCCCGCCAGATCGCTCAGTCGCCCAAGGCGACCTTTGTCACGAGGCTCCGGCCCCGCCGGTTACCCAGCCAAGCCGCTCGTCAGCTACCAGATCAATCGACAACTCTCTGGGTGGAATCTTCCTCCACTGATGATTCGCGCCTTCGGGGCGCACGGCCAATAAGCGACATAGAAACCCTCCACGCTTGGCGCAGATTGGAGTAGCGTCATCCTGGCAGAAACATACTTTCGGCAGCTTTTATGACGCCCACTACGAAGATCGAGAGCGCGAGCACCGAGACTTCTCCCCTGGCATCGACACCTATTACAGCCCGGCAGTTGGGTTCGCCGCTTGAAGTCCTGCTCGTTTTTCTCAAGCTGGGCGTGAGCTGCTTCGGCGGCCCGATCGCTCACATCGGGTATTTCCGTGAAGAGTTTGTTGTGCGCCGACGTTGGCTCGACGAACAGTCGTATGTCGATCTCGTGGCGCTGTGCCAGTTCTTACCCGGTCCCGCCTCCAGCCAAGTTGGATTTTCGATAGGGCTGATGCGGGCGGGCTATCGCGGCGCGCTCGCCGCATGGACTGGCTTCACCCTGCCTTCGGCGATTGCGCTCGTTCTCTTCGCCTATGGCGCCGGCGCTCTCAGCGGCCCCGCTGGAATCGGGTTGTTGCATGGTCTCAAGCTCGTCGCCGTTGCTATCGTCGCGCAGGCTGTCTGGGGCATGGCGCGCACGCTGTGTCCGGACCGGGAGCGGGCTTCTATCGCAGTCGTGGCGGCGCTGATTATTCTATTCAGCACTTCGTCCATCGCGCAGATCGGTGCCATCCTGGTTGGTGGCATCGCGGGCGTGTGGCTTTGCCGCCGCGCGCCGCCGATCACGGGGGGCCACATCACTATGCCGGTGTCCCGGACGGTAGGACTGATGGCATTAGCGGCGTTTTTTGTTTTGCTCGGCGGCCTTCCACTACTGCGCGGCCTCGGAGCCTCACAGGGCATCGCGCTCTTCGAGGCATTCTACCGATCGGGCGCACTTGTGTTCGGAGGCGGTCATGTGGTGCTGCCGCTATTGCGTGAGGCTTTCGTTACTCCGGGCTGGGTAAGCGACAATACCTTCCTTGCCGGCTACGGCGCGGCGCAAGCTGTTCCGGGGCCGCTTTTTACCTTTGCCGCCTATCTCGGTACGGTTGTCGGTCCATCGCCGCACGGCGTAGCCGGCGCGGCGCTCGGACTGCTCGGGATTTTTCTTCCCGGCATTCTTATTCTTCTCGGCACGCTGCCCTTCTGGGATGCTTTTCGGAAGCGCGTTGGCGCACAGGCGATGATGCGCGGGGTCAATGCTGCGGTCGTGGGTTTGCTCGGCGCGGCGCTCTACAATCCGGTTTGGACCAGTTCCGTCAACTCGCCTGGTGATTTCGGCATCGCGCTTGTCGGCTTCGTTCTTCTTACCGTCTGGCGCGCTCCGCCGCTCTTGGTTGTCGTCGTCAGCGCGCTAGGAGGAATTGCCCTGGCGCTGGCGTAATAGGTGACTCGCCCTGATGAGTACGATGATCCACCGAAACTTTGCCGGCCCTTCAAGGAGCGTGAAGGCGGCAAAGCACGCCAAGCTCGCCATGTGCTTGGCGGCCATGGCGATCGGCTTCTCGGCGCTGATGCCAGGGACCGCAACGGCGGGTCCGCCGTTTCTAACGGACGATCCCGAGCCGGTCGATTATCAACATTTCGAGTTCTACACGTTCACAACGGGCACGGCGGTGACGGGCAACACTTCGGGCGTCGGTCCGGCTTGGGAATTCAATTATGGGATCATTCCCAATGGGCAGCTCCATATTATTGCTCCGGTGGCATTCGACAGTCCGACTGGCGGCCCAGCCCAATACGGCTATGGCGATACCGAGATTGGCTTCAAATATCGATTCATCCAGGAGGACAAAAATGGCTCGACGCCGATGGTCGGTGTCTTTCCGCTTCTGGAACTGCCGACCGGAGATCAAGCCGAGGGCCTCGGCGCCGGCCACGTGCGCGCCTTCTTTCCTGTTTGGGTGCAGAAGAGTTTTGGCGACGATTGGCTCACTTACGGCGGCGGTGGCTATTGGATCAATCACGGCGACGGCACGTTAGACAAGGATTATTGGTTCTTCGGCTGGCTATTGCAAAAGCAGGTGACGAAGAACCTTGCGATCGGCGGTGAACTTTTCCATCAGACCGCCAATACAATCGGAGGCGAAGACACCACTGGATTCAACATCGGCGCGATCTATGACTTCGATGACCACAATCATTTGCTGGTGTCCGCCGGTCGGGCAATCCAGTACGCCTCAGAAACAAATCTCTATTCGTGGTATCTCGGCTATCAGATCACCGGACCATAGATCGCGCTTTACTGAGCGGAAGACGAGAGTTTGCCCTCATGTTAACACGGCGTCAATTTGCGAGCGGCTCGGCCGCGATTTTATCGAGTGGCCTCGTTGGCAGTCGGTCCGGATTGGGCGAAACAGCGCCGTTCAGCGCTCCTTTGCCAATCCCCGAGATGATCGATGCGGCAAAACAGGGTAACGCTGTCAAACTGAAAGTAGCGACCGGTCTGCATGCATTCGTCCAAGGAAAGCCAACGCGCACGCTAGGCTACTCAGCAGCACGCGATGCGGCTTGATCCTGCGCTCAGTCCGCAATTCCTGCACTTCCTCGACACGGCATATCTGCTCGCCGGCAAGTACGAAACCGCGGCCGTCGTGCTGCGCCAGCGGATCCTGACGACGCCTGGCACGGATTTTTCCCGCGCCATGCTCGCGTCGGCGCTCGGCCATCTTGGTCAGAACGATGAGGCACGCCGTATCTGGCGCGAACTCAAGGAGATCAATCCGAACTATTTATTCTCCGAGCACATCGCCCGGCAACCTTTCCGGCAGCCGCAGGACGCTCAGCGGATTGCCGATGGCCTCGGCCAAAGCCGGATTGCCGGACTGACGGTACCGCCGTTCACTTGTACAAAAATCCAACTCTAGATCCGGCCGATCTGCCCCGGGATCCGGTCCACCAAATTCGAGTTCGAACTCAATCTTAAAACTACGAAGGCTCTTGGCCTCGACGTGCCCCAGCCCTGCTCGCCATCGCCGATGAGGTTTTATCGAATGAACATTTCGCAATGCGGTAATAGATGATGGCGAAGTCACGTTCGGGGTCAAAAGGCGAAGTCGCCGGTCGCTCACGCGAAGTCCGCTCTTAACTCAACATCCGACATTCGCCGGCGCCGATCAGACGTCAGCTTCGTGCCAATCGCGTCTTTTTACAGTAGAAAAATGGCGGCCTTAACGACCACGCCTGCGGTTGTCGTCATCATTGGCATGGTACAGAAAGGTGCGACGCGTGCGATTGATGGGCGGCAATCAAAATCTAGCTCTGGTCAATGCGTCGAATAAGTTCGTGTGCGAATTGAGAAAGTGATTCGTCGCGCGCGGCCATAATCACAATGCGATCGCTACGACGGGCCAATCCGACAAGCGCGTCGCCGCAGGCGCCGCGATCCGGAAATGCAAAAGCCTTTCGACCATGCCGTTCAATTTCACATATAACTTCGCGACTTCCAACACTGCGATCAACAGTGCCGCCGAAATATACCGGCTCGGGCATGACCAGAACGTCCTCATCGCGTAACCCACTCACGAAACAGTCCACCAGGGCGTCCTTCATTAAACGAATCGGGCCATAGCCATGGGGTTGAAACATCAGCAACAGGCGGCCAGGAAATGCGTGCAGTGTTTTGAGCGTTGCCGAAATCTTGTCGGGATTGTGGGCAAAGTCGTCAATAATGGTTATTTCGTTTGCAGTGCCCACAATTTCTAGTCGCCGGCGGATGCCGCTGAACTCACCTAGATGGGTCACTGCCTCAGAGAGGCTCACGCCACATGCCTTCGCGACGTTCAGCGCGGCGAGGGCGTTGGCTATATTATGAAGCCCTGGAACTTTCAGCGTCACATCGGCAGCCTCACCTGAATCGCGCGTCTTTACTTGAAACGCGATGCCAGTCGGCGACTGGACCGGAGCAGAGGCGAGGAGATCGGCTGGTGCGGCGCGCAAACTATAGGTTAGTACCTGTTCCCGCTTCAATTCGGCTGCAAGGGCCGCGGTTTCCGCGTTATCGAGATTCAGCACCGCTATCCGCGCCCTGGCGATGAAGCCGTGGAAAAGGGTGCGCAGCTCATCGAGTGACTTGTGGTCGAGCGAGATGTTGTTCACGACTGCCACCTGCGGCTCGAAATGTGCAATCGAGCCATCGCTCTCGTCCACTTCACTGACGAAAATGTCACCGTCCCCGACGCGGGCGCTGGCAAGCGGGGAGCCCGGCTCAATGTAATTCTTCATGTCTGCACCATTCATGATCGTTGGACTTCTTCCAGCCCGGTCCAGAATCCACCCAATCATGCCCACAGTAGTGGACTTACCGCTCGTGCCGGCGATGCCGACGCTCAGGGCGGCGCCATTGAAGAGTTGAGCAAGAAGTTTTGCGCGGGTCGTCACAACGGCACCGATACGACGCGCGGTCTGCACGTCGGGAACCGACTCCTCGACGGCTGCGGAGGTCACTAAGATTTGGCCGTGGCGGCGAATACCGCTGCCGTCCTGCGGATGAAGCAGTACTCCGCGCGCGCGGAGAAAATTAAATCTCTCAGCGTTTCGTCCCTGATCGAGGGCGCGATCAGAACCCTCGACCCGCCCGCCCCTCGCTTGGATGATCAATGCGAGGGGCGTCATGCCGCTACCGCCAATGCCGCAGAAAAAGTAGTCTCCAAGTTGGTGCATTGGCAAAAATCTACAAGCATCCCCGATCAGGGACAACTCAATCGAGGCGCTGAATGAGCAGAGGGAGATGCAAGATTGGCGTCGTCGCGCCGGCTTCCCGCATGTCTCCGGACGTTGCCACGAGAGTGCCGGCGTTGGCCGAGCGTCTTTACCCAGACCGAACGCCTGAGATCGTCTTTCACCCGCAGTGCTTTGCGTCGCACGGACATTTTGCGGGTGACGACGAAACGCGCGCGTGGGCCTTTCTCGACATCGCCAACGATGAGACGTACGACGCGGTGTGGTTTGCGCGCGGCGGCTACGGCTCGTGCCGGGTGGTCGAGTCGATCATGCGCGGGTTGACGGAGACGTCAAAGCGAAAGGCCTACGTAGGCTACAGTGATGCTGGAATGCTGCTCGCCGCTTTGTACCGCGCGGGGTTCGAGGCTGTGGCGCACGGTCCGGTGGCGCAGGATATCCTTCGGGACGCGGGGGACTCGGCCGTTGCGAGAGCACTCACCTGGATGATCGATCGTGCGCCCGAGGCACTAGAGCCAGCAGTCGTCAGCGCGAAGAAGACGGCGGCGTTTAACATCACGGTGCTCAGTCACCTGCTCGGCACTCCGTTGGAACCCGACCTCGACGGACATGTGCTCATGTTGGAGGAGGTGGGGGAGGCGATGTACAGAATCGATCGATCGCTTTTTCACATCACCAGCAACGCTAACGTCCGACGCGCGTCAGGCATCATGCTCGGTCGTTGCAGCAACGTCACACCGAATGAACCAGACTTCGGAATGAACGAAGAGGAGATCGTCCAATACTGGTGCCGGAGGGCCGGGATTCCCTGGTTGGGACGCGCCGATATCGGGCATGACACTAATAACAAGATTGTACCCTTCGGTCCTTGGCTATGACGGCCCTATGCAAATGGCCATGCGCGCATGATCGATTGCCGATTACAATTGGCAACTATGCCGTGCGAGGTCGGTTTCGGGTCTTGGCTGTGTAAAAACGCAGCGACGCGGAAGCGCGGTAGAACAAACAATTCGTCCAATCGCCATTAGATGTGGAAAAATTCGCAATCGCGTCCGATTTGAATATGCCTGAGAAAAATTATTCTGGTCACTTTTCAATTTCCAGCGTTTTTACACAGCCTAGTACTACAGTTGCATTTTTGAAGATCGATGTTTTCGGTAGTGGCAGCGGCGGGCGATGGCCTGATGGGCGCGCCGCCAGCTGGACCACGCGAGAACGACGGCGCGTGGTAATGCGCCGGGCAACTGCAGGCGCACGATCAGCGAGCGGATCTCCTGGACAGAGAGAGCGACAAGGGACGCGTGACGCCGTTGGTGGGGACTCCTTTTGTTCCGTTTGCCTTGATCGATTGCGCCGGCCTTGGCACGCAGGGCTGCCAGATAGGCGAGCGCCAACATGGCGAGTGTGACGTGACGATGCCAACCATGCCAACTGCGCGCCTCGCAATGGTCCAGGCCGACCTCGCCCTTGGCGGCTTGGAAACAGTCCTCGATGGTCCAGCGCCGGCCAGCGACCCGAGCGAGATCAGCCAAGTTCGCCTGGACCGGCGCGAAGACCACATAGTAGGCACAATCTGTCTTGTCCTTTCGGCTGCGCCGGATCAGTAGCCAATGCTCGTGGGGCGCACGTTGCAGGCGCAGAAGACGAATGCGCGCCCAATCATAAATCCGTGGTCCCTTCGCTCCCTGTCCAGCCGCGTGACGTTCCCAGGCTGCCGCGGGGAGTGCCTCGGCGAGGTTGGCAGCGGTGCCGCGCGCGTGACGTAGAAAACGATCGTCTGCCATCAACCGCTCATTGCTGCGAACTGCCAAAACGTAGTGTTTTCCGCGACGTTCCAGCATCATGCGTAAATGCTTGTCACTGCCGTAGACGGCATCGGCAAGCACCCAGGCACATGGCACGCCCGCATCGAGAACCGCGCTGATCAATTCACAGGCGATCTGGGGCTTGGTCGCGAAGGTGATGTCATCCGGGACCCGAGCCTGCTCGCGCCGCGCGGCATCGGTGGCCCATTCCTGCGGAAGATAGAGTCGGCGATCAATGAGCGCTTGTCCGCGGCGGCTTGCATAGCTGAGAAACACCCCGATCTGGCAGTTCTCGATCCGCCCCGCCGTACCCGAATATTGCCGGGCAACCCCAACCGAATGTTCGCCCTTCTTCACAAACCCGGTCTCGTCGACCACCAAAACGCCGTCGGTGGCGCCAAGCTTCTCGATCACATATGTTCGCACCAGATCGCGCGCGGCATCGGCATCCCAGTGTCCGCGTCCCAGCACTGCCTGGATCCGCCACGGGCCCGGATCGCCAAGGCGCTCCGCCAACTGCCACCCGGTCTTGCGCTCCACCCCACTGAGCAATCCATCCAGAAAAGAAAATGCCGCACGCCGTGACTCGATCCGGCCAAACAAAGCGCCAAGGCGTTCTTTCACTTCCTCAAGTGCCTGAGCCCATCGCAGCTCTCGATGCGCATATGATGCAATTGCCATCTGCCCCTCGCGTCAAAATCACGACGGTGCAGATTCGCCCATAATCGGTAAAATACAACTGTAGTACTAGGTCAAAAGCTGCCTTAAAATGATCTCCGCGCTTCGTCCGCTTATCACCCAAGAACGGAATTCGGCCAGCGCGGATCGCGCGGCGTGCGTTCAAACCGCGGGCCGACTGAAAGCTCAATTCCTGTCCTTGACGATAGTGTGCGGACGATCTCGACCGCTGGCAGTTTCCGTGTTCCACTTGCCCTTGTCATCCTCGTATTGGATGGCTTCGGTGTGACCGGGCATTTCCTGCTCCTTGGCCGCCGCCTGCGCGGCGGCGAGCGCTTCGGCGTGGGTCGCGAAGGGCTCCGAAAACACGCCGTTGACCTTATAGGCCCATCCGCCGTCGTGCTGGACAATCTCGTAGGCAACATCAGGCATGGGACACCTTTTGGGTTGGCAGGCCAGATCGTATCACGCATAAAAAATCACAGCGATACGAAATGTATTTGTCTGCATGGCCAGCATCGATTCAATTCATTTGCAAGTGCGCTTCTCGAACGATTTGGCCGTATTTCTCGTAGTCCTTATGCAGGATAGCGGCAAAATCTGCGCCGCATTGCCCACCTGAGAAGAAGCCAAGCGCCGCAAATTTCGTCTTGACCTGCGGCGCCTGCAATGCGGCGGTGAACCAGCGAATTAATTTGGATATCTTCGTTGCTGGCGTCTTCGCCGGAGCGGCCACGCCGACGTAGAAGTCAGCTTCAACGTCCTTGTAGCCGGCCTCAGCCACAGTCGGGACATTCGGCAGCGAGGACACCCGCTTGGACGCCGTCGTAGCGAGTGCGCGCAACTTGCCGCTCTGGAGTTCTCCTTGGAGACTTGAATAGTCGGCAAGCGCCGCCGTTATCTGGTTGCCGACCAGTGCTTGGATCGCCGGCGTGTAACCGGTGAACGGAACGAACGTAATGTCGGCTTTGGTCGCCTGTTTGAGCATCTCGAACACCAACTCCGTGACGCTCCCGACCTCTATAGTGCCGAGCGTCAGGGCACCGGGGCGCGCGTGCGCGGCATCGATGAGATCGGCAAGTGAATGATAGGGCGATTGACTGTTGACGACGAGAAGCGGCGGAAAAGTCGCGAGTTCGCAGATTGGCGTAAAGTCTTTCAGCGGATCGTAGTTGAGCTTGCGGAAATACGGGAGCACGACGAACGAAGGCGAAACAATGCCCAGGGTATCGCCGTCGCGGGCGGCCCGGGCTACCAGTTCGATGCCGATCTCGGAGGCAGCGCCAGGGTGGCTCTCCACCACCATTGTGGGGCCGCCGGCGGATCCGACCTGCTGCGCCACCAGCCGAGCCATGATGTCGGCAGGACCGCCCGGAGGAAACGGCAGAATCATTCTGATCGTTCTGCCGTCCTGAGACCAAGCGGCAAACCCGGAAACCGAAAACAAAATCGCAGCGGCTAGCGCAACTGCCAGATTTTTTCGCTGAGGCCCTTGCATGCGGTTGCTCCCCAAAGCTCCGATGCAGACAACGCCACAGCCAAAATTTTACACCAGTTCGCTCTGGCCGAAGGCAGCGGCGAATTGGCGCGGTGGAACGTCGGCCGGCGAACAGGCCCGCCTTGGCTGGCGGCTTCCGTTGTCGGTTTCGACCAATCGAGGTCAGGTTGCGGTGCGGCAAATCATGGGTACAGCGTGTCGAAACGGGTCATCTTAGTGATGAAGTCGCGCCGCCTCATTCGATCACCTCATCGGCGATCGAGAGCGTCGCCGGCGGCACATCGATGCCGAGTGCCTTCGCCGTCTTGAGGTTGAGGACGAACTCGAATTTAGTGGATTGCAGCACCGGAAGGTCGGCCGGCTTCTCACCTTTGAGGATTCGGCCGGTATAGACGCCGACCTGATGAAACATGTCCACGAGGTCGGTTCCATAGCTCATCAGCCCGCCGGCTGCCACATAGTCACGGCTCGAATAAGTCGTCGGAATCTTGTCGTGCGCCGCCAAGGTGACAAGCTGGCCGCGGCGGCTGACGAAGAATGCATCGCCAGTGACGAAGAGGGCATCGGGGTGCTCGCGCGTAAGGATGGCAAAGGCCGCGTCGATCTCGCCGATCGTACTGGCGTTGAGGGTCTGGATTTGCAGTCCGAGGGTGGGTGCGGCTTCCTGTATCTCCCGCAAGTAGAACTCGGCGGTTTTGGTATTGGCCGGATTAACAAGTACAGCAATACGAACGGCCTTCGGCACTAGCTCATGCAGGAGTCCTAACTGCTTGGTGACCACTTCCCCGCCGAAAAAATTAATGCCAGTCGCATTGCCGCCGGGCCGATTGAGGCTGGCAACAAGTCCGAGCTTAACTGCGTCCTCTCCGGCGCCGAAGACGATCGGTATCGTCGCTGTTGCAGCCTTGGCCGCGATTGAGGGCACATTGCCCGGCGTGGCGATAACGGCCACCTTTCGGCGAATTAAATCGGCCAGCAGCGCCGATAGGCGATCGTAATGGCCCTCCAGCCAGTGATACTCAACCGTCACGTTTTGGCCATCGACATAGCCGGTTTCGCTAAGGCCCTTGCGGAACGCGGCCACAAAGCGCGTGGACTCATCGGCCGACCCGTCTCGGATAAACCCGACCACCGGCATCGTCGGCTGCTGCCCGCCCGCCGCGAGCGGCCATAGCGCCGCACCACCAATAAGCAAGATGAACTCGCGGCGTTTCATTCGATCACTTCGTCGGCACGGAGCAGGATCGAGGTTGGTATCGATACACCAATCGCCTTGGCGGTTTTTAGGTTGAGCGCAAATTCAAAAATCGTCGGCTGTTCGACCGGAAGATCGGACGGCTTTGCTCCTCTGAGAATCTTGGCCACGAACGAGGCCGCCCGACGAAATATGGGAGTGGTATCGATGCCATACGACATCAGCCCACCCGCCTCGACATAGTATTTGAAGGTGAACATCGTCGGTAGGCGGTACTGCATCGCAAGTTCGGCGATGCGGGTACGCTGCGTGGCGAAGGTTGGGCCGGACAGGATAACCACCATACGCGACCCATCCCGCGCGATGTCTCGGAACGCTTCGTCGAAATCGAATGGCGGATTTTCGAGCTTATGTGAATGTAGCTCGACGTGCAGGGATTGCGCCGCGCGTTGAGCGGCGTCGAATTGCTCGGCCGAAGCCGTCTCCCACAGCACTGCGACCGGTTTGTCGTTCGGGAACGCCTCCACGAGGAGTTCGAGCTGCTTTGCGGCCAATTCGGGCGCACGATAGACCAGCCCCGTGATGTTTTTGTCGGGCCGGGCGATGTTGCTCACGTAGCCACCCGCAACCGGATCGAAGTTGACGGCGATCATGACAATCGGAACGCTTTGGCTCGCTGCGACTGCGGCTTTCAGCGCAATCTCAGGACCAAAAGCGACCACCGCGTCGACTTTCGAACGAATAACTTCCGCCGCCGCAGCGAACGCCTTGGATGGTCCTTGGTCTATCCGTCGGACTTCGATGATCAGATTCCCGCCCTCGGTGAATCCGAGCCTGCGCAGTTCAGCAAGAAACACGGGGTAGTTTTGGGCGAAAAGCGGATTGTCGGGAGCGGACGCCAGGAGTCCGATACGCTGTATTTGTCCGGTCTGCTGAGCGCGTGCGGTAAGCGGTAAAATGACTACCGCACCGCCAATGAGCGTAATGAACTCCCGTCGCCTCATAAGCCTCCCCAAGCCCGAGGGCGGCACCCTACCACATCGGACGGGAGCGTTGTGCATTACAGCAAATTGGTCCGTCCCACTTCCGACTTGGGTCGATGCTGTCGAAAAAGGCTTGAGATTGGCGACGAACAGTGATTCCGCTTTTCCGACGCGTTGAGGTCGGAGGCAGGTCATGATGGGTCGAGGGAGCGGCGATCAAGCGAGCCTGTTTTATGAGATCGCGCGGGATCTTACGCGCGTCGGCATTGGTGCAGCACTTGGCTCTGAGCGGGCATACGCCCAAGGTGATCTCGCCCTCGGACCCACAATCGGCCTGGACCGCCAAGGCCAACAAGCGCGTGCAGTTTGGCTACGGGCTGAACTATCTCATCGACGTCAAGAACGCCGTGATCGTGGATGTCGAGGCGACGCCGGCTCGCACCTACGATGAAGTTGCCGCAACCCAAACCATGCTGGATCGAAAGCGCTTCGGTCTGAAGCCGAAGCGGCTTGCCGCCGACACGGCCTACGGAACGGGCAAGTTCCTTGGCTGGCTGGTCAAAGTTAGCCAGACTGGCCCGCGGGCTCGCGAGCTGTTGTGCGTCATAACAAAATTCCTAACCCAGTCTCTGCTCTGGGGCAGAAACCGCGAATTGCCTGACTGCGCCAAGAGCCGCGGATTACTGAGTTGGAGAGTGCCGCGTCCGCTCCGCGGCGGCAGCCACTATTTTATATACTGCAGCGAGCGTCGGGTTACGTTTCGAAACGTCTGTGCCAACACTCGAGAGCGTCCTTATCAAGGCTTCCTGCTCAGTAGCCGGCAGTTTGATCAGCTCGCCGCCCTTGCCGGTGAAGCTTGCTTCGCTTTCCTTGACCGATTGGACCGCAAACGAGTTGATTGCGACCGATTGCGCTGCGGCATCCTTGTCGACTAGTTGTTGCAAGTCCGCCGGTAATGACTCGTACCATTTCCTATTGACCTCAGCGATGATGAAGATCGCTGGTTGGTCCGTCTGCGTTGCATATTTGGCCGCGTCGACCATGTGGAAGTTCGCAATCGGTCCTATTCCGGTGACTGCGCCATCGATCGTGCCCTGCTGAATGGCCGGCAAGACGTCACCGAGGGACATCGCCACAGGCGTCACACCGAGCCGCTCGAAGGCCACGCTTTGGAATTGTGAAGCGAAGATTCTTATTTTCTTGCCCTTCAAGTCTGCAAGATGACGTATCGGGCTTCTTGAAATGATATTGGACGGTTCGGCCATAAACAGCCCGACGCCATGGAGCCCTTTGTCGGCGCCGAGCCCGAGCATCAGCTTAAGCACCGCCGGATCAGCGGACAGCCGCTGGCCGTGCGCCTGCGAATCCACAAGGCCGGGAGCGGCCATGACCTCGAACCGTGGATCCAAGCCTACCATGAATTCGGGTGGTACAATTTCGCACTGAATCGAGCCGAATTGCGTGCCTTCGATCTGCCTCGGGATCGAGCCAAGCGCGCTAGCTGGATAAACCTCCACTTTAATGCGTCCGCCAGAATCCTTCTGCAGTGCAGCCGCGTAATTGTTGGCCCAAGTGTCAGGAATGTCGTGGATTGTTGGTGTCGAAATTTTCATCACGTAGGGTTGTTGTTGCGCTCTCGCAGCGTTCAGCGGTAGCGCCAGAAACAGCGCCAAGACGCCAGTGGCAATGGCAGATGATCCAAGAGTCGTGACACGCATATCATCCTCCTCTGTTTCGGGCCCCAGGCGTTGGCGGGATTGTTTTTTGTTTGTTGTCGCACCGGGCGCATTTGCGCTCGCCGGCGGAATGCCAACACCATACCTTAACTGGTTGGTTTGGCGGCAGCAATCTGGATCTGCGTGGAATGGGTGATCATGGTTTTTTTGCCGCAGAGAAAGCCCGATCAAAGCTGCATTCTTTTTTCGTCAAATGCGCCCTCTGCAACCTGATGCGCTGTGCAAGCGAATGCTTTGGTATTCAATTTTTGCATCACAGCAAAATTCGGAGACTGATATCCGAATGGGTCCCCCCGGTCATTTTCTACCAATTCACGATGTCCGTGCTATGTCGGCCATACTTCGCATCGCTACCGATTTGGTGAGCCGCTAAAGCGTCGATAAGGGCCAGAAAAAAGCAGTTATCTCAGCCTCAAAATTTGTTAGAAATGACCGCCATCGCGCCAATGGCGTACGTTAGTTGATGAATTTCCGCATTGGCTGTGTGAGGGGCTTTGATGCGCGTAACATCATTAGTAATTGCCGTTTTAGTCCACAATGCCAGCGCTGCCTTCGCTGGGCAACCGATGGCTCCGAGCGACATAAAGGCGACATTTTTCAACGGTCAGCCGTTTAACGCTGCCTCGTCTAGCGGCACCAAATTCACAATGACCTTCACACCGGACGGTAAGATGACGCGGCAACCCCTCGCGCAATCGGGCAAGACGAACGTCGGCATTTGGAAGCTCAATGCGAAGGGCTTCTGCACCAGTTGGGAACACGCAGGGTCTAATTGCTTCACTATCGTTCCAAGCGGCGAAAATAAATGGCTGGTTCAAAGAGCAGGAACCACCATTGCAACCACAATTGCAGTGTGGTCGAAATAGTTACGTCACGACGTATTGTCATCCACACGACCGTTTGCGCCGCAGAAAAACATCGCCTCTTTTTGCCGTCGCTACGGTGAAGTCGGTCACAGACCTGCCCAGTGGGGCGTGATATCCTTCCCCCAAATCGCCGCAGGCATGATCCCATTGGGAGGGGTCAAATGACAATTCGGCATCTGATGATTTTAGTAGCCCTGATTTCGGGTATTGGTTTCACCATTGGACCAAGCCGCGCTCAATCTAATGCCGGTTCTGCATATTCATTCTTGAAGGCGTACGACCGTGGTGAGGGAGCGCAACGACGAGATCTTGAACTTCAAATTTCGATGATTGAAGAGGGATTTGTATGGGCAAACGAAGAACTAAAATCGCGAAAGATGCCGCCCCTTTACTGCGTGTCCGACAAACTGGTTCCTACAGGTTCACAGCTTTTCGACATCGTGCGCCGCGTAATTCGAGAGGATAAATCGTTATCCAATGCGCCGCTCGGTAAGGCGCTGCTGTCTTCAATGCAGCGTGTTTTCCCCTGTCCGTCAGATTCAAAGTTGCCCGTCCATTGAGTTAGACGGTGTTGCTATGGGTCAACTTCGACACTTTGAGTGAGGTCTAGGCACTTTCACAGCTACCCTGAAAGATGACCTTCGCTTCCGCTGCAATGTCCGACGCAACGGGACCAGGAACCGCGATCATGGTGTTGTCAAATGCCACCGGTACGATGAGAGTTTGATTATAGAGCTGCCAACGGACGTGCCGACGTTCCCGTGAAATTAAAGGCAGCGACTGTGCCCGCGGCGGGCGAACAATCTGAAAATCAAACCACGGAGAAGTTGCAATGTTGTTCTGTATCACCGCGAATTACACGTCAAAGGCGCTGGACGCCATGGCCAAAAACCCAAACACCAACCGCCGCGAAGCGGTCGAGAAACTGGTGACCGCCGCTGGCGGCAAGTTGGTCGCCATGTACGGCACTATTGCCAAGGGCCCCGGTGCGATGGTGATCTTTGATATCGACCCCGCTGCCGCACCCGCAGTGGTCGGCGTCGTGTCATCATCCGATAGCCTTAAGAACGTCGAGGCGCAGCGTCTGTTTTCTGGAGAGGAAGTGATGGCCATCCGGCAAAAGCGGGCGCAGCTCCAGGCGTCCTACAAGCCGCCCGGCCAGTAGGATCACTCTCGGGGCGGCGTGTGTGCCGCCCCATCTCACCCCCGTCAGTGCCGCACTTTTGCGCGTGTCTGCAGCAGACCATGTGTAAGAAATCTGCTGAGCCAACGGCAAAGAATAGTTCTGTGAGGTAACCGATGCGAGTCCGCTCCGGGTCATGACCGCCAATTTAGTTGCGCAAGATAACTATTTTGATGTCCGGTTCACCACAAACTGCGACATTCAAGCCCTACACGTTTATCTCGGATTGATGTAGCTTGATCATGAGCTGCCGGCGGACGTGCCGATTTCCGTGAAATCAATGGCAGCGTTTATGCCCTCGGCGGGCGAGCACTTCTAAAACAAAAAGGCATCGTTACCCAGTCGCGGGCGTCTTCCGCACCACAAAGCTTGTCTAATTTCCGCTGCGGTGGACAGCGAGAGGACTTGACGAAACGGCCGCAGCGATAATTCGGGAGGCGCGACCATGAAAAGACTTGCTCTCATTCTCGTAGCCGCCGCAGTTGGATTGTTTAGCGCGGCGCTTTACGCCGAAGATTACCCAACGCGACCAATCACGATTGTGGCGGTCTTCGGCCCCGGTAGCGCCAGCGACACGATCTGCCGGATCATCGGCGACAAGCTCAGTCCGATGCTCGGCCAGCCGGTCGTCGTTGAGGATCGCCCGGGTGCCGACGGAGCACTGGCAGCGCTCTACGTCCATCATCAGCCGGCGGACGGCTATACGCTCTTGATGGGGACCAACTCGCCGCTCTCGGCCGATCCATTCATTCACAAGGACATCAACTACGATCCCATCAAGGACTTTGTGCCGATTACGCGTGTTGGCAGTTTCACCCTGATGCTGGTGGTCAACACGAAGCTGCCGATTCATTCGGTCAAGGAATTGGTCGACTACGCCAAGGCCAACCCCGGCAAGCTGACCTACGCTAGCGGCAACACGGCCGGCATCGTTGGCATGGAAACCCTCAAGCGCTGGGCTGAAGTCAGCATCCTGCATGTGCCTTACAAGACTACAGCGCCGGCGCTTGAGGACATCATCGCCGGCCGCGTGTCGATGATGTTCGCCGATTTCACCTCCGCGATGCCGCAGGTGGCTGCCGGCACGATACGTCCGCTGGCAATATCGCGCATCAAGCGCAGCGCGCTGTATCCGGACCTGCCGACCATGGATGAAGCTGGGATCAAAGGGTTCAATCTTGACGCCTGGGCCGGACTCGTTGCGCCGACGGGCACCCCGCCAGAAGTCGTGACCAAGCTCAACGCTGCGCTCCGCAAAGTCATCGACAGCCCCGAAGTGCAGGCAAAGTTCAAAAACGTGGGCTTTGAAGGATTTTCCAGCACGCCACAGGCGCTCGAAGATTACATGAAGGCCGAGATCGTCGAGTGGGGCAAAATGGTCAAAGTCGCGGGCATTCAGCCGGATTGACGCTGAAACCGAACGGAAGGCTGCAAGCGCCAGGTCATGGTTGCCAGTCGAGCGGCACTTGAAAGCGTGTTGGTCTGCGATCTGGTCTTGGAGGTGAAACTCAAACGAAAACTGGAGCAGTGCGATGAGAATTCCCCGTCGCAAATTCTTGCAGTTTGGCCCGGGTGTGGCCGCGCTTCCCATCACAACGCGCTTTGCTTGGGCACAAGACTATCCGACGCGGCCGATCCGCATGATAATCGGATTTCCGCCCGGCTACGCGACCGACATCGTCGCGCGCCTGATTGCTCAAGCGCTGTCGCAGCGGCTCGGGCAGCAAGTCGCGGTCGAAAACCACCCCGGTGCAGCCACCAATATTGCCGCCGAGGAAGTCGTTCACTCGGCTCCCGACGGCTACACGTTGCTCGGCATGACCGTGACCAACATTGTCAACGCAACGCTCTACAGAGACTTGAAGTTTGACATCACCCGCGACATCGCACCGGTCGTAGCCACCTTTACGTCACCGAATGTGTTGGTCGTGACTCCATCGCTTCCAGCCAAAACGCTTCCCGAGTTCATCGCCTATGCGACGGCGAACCCCGGCAAGATCAATTACGCGTCTGCCGGCTTTGGGACGGCGCCAAACGTGAACGCCGAGCTGTTCAAGATGATGACCGGCGTCAATCTGGTCCACATCCCTTATAGCGGCAGTTTCTTGCCGGACCTGCTCAGCGGTCAAGTCCAGGTAGCGTTTCCGCCTATACCGCTGGCGATCGCGAACATACGGAACGGTAAGTTGCGCGCACTTGCGGTAACGAGTGCCACGCGCTCAGATGCGCTGCCGGGCATCCCTGCTGTGGCAGAATTCGTGCCCGGATTCGAGGCTTCGATTTGGCACGGCATCGGGGCACCGAAGCAGACGCCGGCGCAAATCGTCGACAAGCTCAACAGTCAGATCAATCTCGTTCTCGCCGATCTCAAAGTGAAAGAGCGGCTTGCCAATCTAGGTGGCTCACCCTTGGGCGGCTCGCCGGCGGATTTTCGCAAGCTCATCGCCAGCGAAATTGAGAAGTGGGGCAAAGTGATCCGAACGGCCGACATTAAGATCGGGTGATTTCGGGGCGGGCGTGTAGGCGCCATGGAGAGCTTGACCCCACGGAATTAGAAGCCACCGTTATTTTTGGTAATTCGTGAAGCGCCGAAGCAGGTCGGTCGCTAACTTGGTGCACTAACTCAGGGATAAATAGCCAGAGGCTCAACCTTCTTGTGAGCGAACTTCGCGCTCTCTGATTATTTGGTCTGCATCGCGCAAGGCAACATAGATCGCCGGGATTACCAATACAGTCAGCAAAGTTGATGATGCCAATCCGAACAGCAACGAGATGGCCAAGCCCTGAAAGATCGGGTCGAGCAGTATCGTGGCCGCTCCGATCATGGCAGCAAGCGCGGTCAGCAGAATTGGCTTGAAGCGGACGGCGCCAGCCTCTAGCAGCACCTCGCGCAAGGTCATTCCCTTGCTGGCGCCATGCCGGATGAAATCAACGAGCAGGATCGAGTTGCGCACGATGATGCCGGCGAGCGCGATGAACCCGATCATCGAAGTAGCAGTGAATGGCGCGCCAAATAGCCAATGCCCGACGACGATGCCGATCAATGTGAGAGGGATTGGCGTGAGGATTACCAGCGGCAGCTTAAAGCTGCCGAATTGGGCAACCACCAGAATATAGATTCCGACAATTGCCACCGCGAAGGCTGCGCCCATGTCGCGGAAGGTCACGTAAGTGATTTCCCATTCACCATCCCACAATATTGTCGGTTTGCTTTCGTCCTCCGGTTGACCGTGAAAGCGGACGGTCGGTCGTTCGAGCGCGCCCCAGTCGTGGGCCGCGATACGCTTGTCGACATCAAGAATGCCGTAGATCGGCGCCTCATAAGCGCCGGCCAGTTCCGCCATGACCATGTCGGTAAATCGCCCGTCACGGCGGAAGATGGCGGGCGAGCCCATTTCATTGGTCACATGCACGACATCGCCGAGCTCGACCACGGTCTTGTTACCGGGCACGCTGTTGGCTGGAACCGGCGTCGAGGCCAGAAGTTCGCTCCAGGACAAGTCGCGCTTGGGCAGACGGACGACGATTTCGATCGGATCGCGATCTTCGCCGCGGTGCGAATAACCGACTCTGGTACCGCCGAACAGTGCTTGGATCGTGTCGTAGACGTCGCGTTGTTCAACGCCGAAGAATTCGAGCCGATCCTGGTCTATCGAGATACGCAGACGCGGCTGCGGTTTGCCGATCGAGTCATCGATGTCGACGATGTAGGAGACGGACGAGAAGATTTTTTTTAATTCGACGACGACAGCGCGGCGGGTGGTCGGATCTGGACCGTAAACCTCGGCAAGCAGAGTGGCCAATACCGGTGGGCCGGGCGGCACTTCCACTACGCGTGCGACGGTGCTTGGGGGCAAGGTCAGCGACTTCAGCCGCCCCCGCAGATCGAGGGCGATGACGTGGCTGGTGCGCTTGCGCTCGGCGCTCGGCGCGAGATTAAGATGCAGTTCGCCGAGTTCCGGCGCTTCGCGAATATAATAGTGACGGACCAGGCCGTTAAAGTTGAACGGCGCTGGCGTGCCGGCATAGGTTTCGACTGAGCGGATTTCCGGCAGCTGCTGTGCCACATCGGCGATCGAGAACAAAGTTCGCTCGGTATCTTCGAGTGTGGCACCACGCGGCAGATCGACAACCACGGACATTTCCGACTTGTTGTCGAATGGCAAAAGCTTCACCGTAACGCTCTTGGTGACGAACAGAATGCAGACTAGTAAAGTCGCTCCGCCAACGCCGATAAGAAATTTCCAGGCCGAACGGCGCGAGCGAACCACCGGAGCCGCCAAGCGGTGATAGAGGCGGCCGAGAAAACCCTCGCCGTGGGCGGCCTCATGCTCGTGCGGCGAACTGCCCTGCGGGTGCAGACGCAGCATCAGCCAGGGCGCGATCACCATGGCAACAAAGAACGAGAACAGCATCGCCGCCGACGCGTTGGCCGGGATCGGTGCCATATATGGTCCCATGAGACCGGACACAAACAGCATCGGCAGGAGTGCCGCCACCACGGTAAGGGTGGCGACAATGGTTGGGTTGCCGACCTCGGCCACCGCTTCGATGGCAGCGGTCATCCGCGCGCGGCCGTCCTTCATCGCCCAATGCCGAGCAATGTTCTCGACCACCACGATGGCGTCGTCGACCAGAATGCCGATGGAGAAGATTAGGGCGAAAAGGCTGACGCGGTTTATGGTGTAACCCATCATCTTGGAGGCGAACAGCGTAAGCAGGATGGTGGTCGGAATGACGACGAGAGTGACCAGTGCCTCGCGCCAGCCGATGGCGAAAGCGATGAGCACTACGATCGACACCGTCGCCAGTGCAAGGTGGAACAGAAGCTCGTTCGCCTTCTCGTTGGCGGTCTCGCCGTAGTCGCGGGTCACGGTGACGTTGACATCGGCCGGGACAAGTCGGCCCTCGACACTTTGAAGCCTCGCTAGCAGATCCTCTGCCACCACGACGGCGTTGGCGCCGGAGCGTTTGGCAAAGGCGACGCTGACCGCCGGCACGCGGTTCCAATTGGCGCCTTGGCCCGGCGTCTCCATCCAAACCCGGTGTTCCTGCGGGCTCGGGCCGATGACCACGGAGGCCACATCGCGCACATAGACCGGGCGATTATCGCGCGTGGTGACAAGCAGAAGACCAATGTCGGGAATGCCGGCGAGCGTTTGGCCCCCGGCGACATTGCGCATGGTATCGTTATCGCGCACGGTGCCGGACTGGAATGAGCGATTGGCACCGCGCACCTTGTCGACGAGTTGCTGAAGCGCCACGCCGTAGAGCGCGAGCTTTTCGGGATCAGGTTCGACGCGGATCTGTTGGGGGTTTCCGCCGGAAATATAGGTCAGACCAACATTATTCGTCTTTACCAGTTCACTCTGCAGCTTTTCCCCGAGTTCATACAGATCTTTGTCGGTCCATCGGCCCGCCGCTTCCGGCTTCGGCGATAGCGTGAGCACCACCACGGCGACGTCATTGATGCCGCGGCCGACAATCAGCGGCTCTGGAATTCCAACGGGAATACGATCAATGTTGGCGCGAATCTTTTCATGCACGCGCAAAATGGCGTCGTCGGCGTTGGTGCCGACGAGAAAGCGCGCCGTCACCATGACGCGATCGTCCACCGTCTGGCTGTAAACATGTTCGACCCCGTCGATGCCTTTGATGATGGCCTCGAGCGGCTTGGTCACCAACTCCACGGCATCGGGCGCCTTCAGACCATCGGCAACGACGCGGATATCGACCATGGGCACGCTGATCTGCGGCTCTTCCTCGCGGGGAATGGTGAGCAACGCGATCAGGCCGATTGCCAGCGCTGCGAGCAGGAACAGCGGCGTCAGCGGCGAGCGGATCGTCGCTTGGGTGAGGCGACCCGACAGTCCAAGCTTCACGGCCGCACCAAAACGTCGCCGGTTCTCAGCCCCGAGAGGATTTCAAGTGCGTCCGGCATACCGGGCCGCGGCAGCTCGCGGCCGCGCTGCACCGGCACGTCGATCATGGTTTGGGCGCCTTTGCGAACGCGGGCGTAATCGATGCCAAATCGCGTGAGAATGAACGAGCCCGGCACGATAACGCTAGTACGCTCGCCGGCCGCCACCCAGACGCGGATGCGCTGGCCGACAAAATAATCGCCAAGATTGGCGACTTTCGCATCGGCAATTACTCGGCCATCTTCGATCTGAGGATAAACGAGCGTGATAGTCCCAAATTGCACGCCGCTCTTCCCGAGGTCTTCGCCGTCAATGCGCACCAAATCGCCAGCCTTGAGGAATCGGGCGTGGCGCTCTGGTACGCGCAGTCGCAGTACGAAATTCTGTTCCGCTATGGTAGCGACGGGTTCGCCCGCCAATATGACCGTGCCAGCCGTAACCGGCACGGTCAATACGCGGCCCGCCGTCGGCGCCAGGATTTTGCCTTCCGTGACTTGCTGTTCGATCACCGAGCGCTCGACCGTGCGTGACTTCAATGAATTGGTGGCGACTTCGAAGGCGGTCTGTGCCGCATCGAGATTCGCCTTCGCAGCCGTGCCATGCGCAAACAGTTCCTGCGCGCGGTCGAGATCGGTCTTAGCTTTGGCAAGCTCGGCCTGGAGGCCAGCGATCTGCGCGTCGAGCGCCTTCATCTGCAGCGCGAGCTTTTCGTCGGCGACAGTCGCCACTACCTGATCCTGCTCGACATGATCGCCCCTCTGCACCGCAAGTTCCACCACGGTGCCGCCGATCCGCGCACGGGCCGGCTCGATGTTGGCGCTCTCAACGGTGGCGAAGACGGCCTTCTCGTCGGCAACCGTCTGCGGCGCGACAACGAACGTTTCCTCAGCGAAGGCCCGCTGGGTGATCAGCGCCATCGCGGCCGCCACGACAACGCCGGTGCACATTCGTGTCTTTCCTTCGGTCATTTGAGGCATCAGATTTTGCAACACATGTCGTCCGGAGATGTCGCGCGGAAGGCGGCTACGGTCATTGATTTGGCGCAAGACTCTGGCGCCGCACCGGCTGGGCCGCCTTGCGTACCGCCTTCGACATGTAAGCCGTGGCCGGCGCGCAATAGATCCGATAGAGGGTGCGGACCAGTTCTCGCGCCTGAGGGCTGCCGATCGAATACCAGATGGTCTGCCCGTCGCGCCGTGTTGTCACAAGCCCATCCTTGCGCAATAGGGCGAGATGCTGGGATACAGTCGAGTCGCGGATTTTCAAGAGCGCGGCGAGTTCCCCTACCGAGCGCTCTTTCTCGATCAGCTGGCAGATGATGATCAGCCGGCGCCGGTTGGCCAGCGCCTTCAACAGTCCGATTGCCTCGTCCGCAGCGGCAAGCATGATGGCCACCTTTATTTTCATATCTGCGTATATACGAATGTACGAATATATAGTCAATGCCTGGATGAGTGATGTTGATCCCCGCCTAGGCTTTGTGATGGATTTGCGCGCAAAGCGCTTGGTTATCCGGTGTGACGCATCGCCGTCGGCAATGCCGCTTTTGACAAAAGACCACTCGGTCCTGTGATTTTGAACTGCGGCTAGAAGCGCGTCGTCAATTCCGTCAGCCAGGCGGGTGACGCGTCGACTAGGACCGTTTCGACACGCTTGTCGAGCCCGGTGAGAATGAGGCTACCGACCGCGACTAGCGTCACACCCATCAGGTGCTTGCCCAAGCTCCCGGCCGTGAGCAGGCGGCTCCGCCATCGCGACAACGCCTCACGCGATACCAGTCCGATCGCACAAAGCGGCAGCGCCGCGCCGATGCCAAACGCGAACATCGTCAAGGCCACGATGGCAAGATTCTCGGCGCGGGCGGCGAGAACCGAGGCAGCGCCGAGGGTTGGCCCGACGCAAGGGCTCCACACGACGCCGAGAATAAGGCCGATGACAAACTGGCCGCCGATTCCGCGAGTCGAAACGCCGTTGCTGCGTTGTTGCGCCCAGTTCCCGATCGGTCCCGCCGCCGCCGCGAGCTGAAGCTGCAGCCGCGGCAGCAGCAGCACGCCACCGACGAGGATCAACAGAACCGCCGCTGCCGAACGAAAAACGTCCTGGTCCAGCCCTATGGCGAAGCCCACCGTGGCGACGAACAATCCGATTGCGACATAGGACAGTGCGACGCCAAGGGCCAATGCCGCGGGGCCATAGCGATTTTCGCTCAGCGCAGTCCCGATCACGATCGGGACGAGAGGCAGCACGCAGGGCGACAACGTCGAGAGCAGTCCTGCCAGCAACGCCAGTCCAATTCCCGCCATGCGTTCTAGACCGCCTTTGCCAGCAGCGCCTCGATCGAGGCGGGATTAGTGTCGCCGGTCGAACGGCCGGTTTCTTGCTTGCCCTTGAAGACGATCAAGGTGCTCTGCATGCTCACATTGAACTGCCTCAGTAAATCTTTTTGAGTGTCGAAATCGATGTTGAAGATGACCAGGTCATCAAATCGTGGCTCGTTCTCCAGGCGCGACAGGATCGGCGCCTGAGCTTTACATGTCGGGCACCATGGCGCTGTCACGTGGACCAGGATGGACTTGCCTGCGGCCTGCGCCGCATCGAAGACGGCCTGATCGAACGGCTTACTGTCCGCTGCCGACGAAAGCGAAGCGCACGAGAGCGCGACGGCCATGGCCAAAGCCGCCCCGAACACATGACGTCTATTCAGCATAAAGTCCTCCTGGATAAGCCGGCCCCGTCTACAAGGAGGCCGCGATGTTCGAGTTCAAATGTCGTATGGCTTGGATCACAATGGCGTTGTTCCGGCGAAGTGGATACCGGCTCGCCGACAAGAAGATGCGTCAATTCGCGGTCTTCTCTAGGGCAGCGACCTTATTGAATTCCTTCGCTTTTGGCATTTAGTGATTCCGCAGCAATGTAGACCGAAGACTGCTCGAGTCGAAATCTTATTTGACATTATCTAGTGATTGCTTCGCCTGACTGTTGAAGATCGACCATATTGGGTCGATTGGTTTGACCATGCGTGGGCGTAGAACCGACGCAGGTACATAAAGCAAATCAATAAGGGATGCGCGAGAATGACGATCAAGGCGTTGGTTTTTGATGCCTACGGGACCCTCTATGATGTGCACTCGGTCTATGCGAAGGCCGAGGAGCTTGTCCCGGCAAAGACGATCTCATAACCCAGATCTGGCGCCTCAAACAGCTTGAATATACCTGGCTGCAGACGTCGTTACAGCGCGACTTCACCGAGCGGACCGCGAACACGTAGCCGACAATGAGCATCCGGATCATCAGTACCGGATCGATCGAGGGACGACCGATCTTGGGATAATAGCGCGCAAGCTCGGAACGGACCCAACTGAGATCGAGAACCGCAGCGATCTCGCGAACCGCGTGGTCCTCCGGCACCACCTCATCAAGCCGGAATGAATAGAAAAACTGTTCCTGCTCGTGGTTGAGCTGCCCCATCATGCTCCGCTCCCGTCGCGAATCACCTCACAGCGACGGAATCACTGAGCCAAACAGCCTTCAACAGACTTCTGCAACAAAATCGGCCACGAGCGGACTCACAGCGGCGCGCACTTGCGCGCAGAGCTCGGCGAGCACCTGACCGAGTGTTAGAACTCGCGCCCAATCATGCGGTCGAGCGAATAGCGACCACCGCCGGCAAGGAAAACGCCGAGCGCCACAAGGCCCATGAAAACGGTGTATTCCATGCCGTGCCGTCCCCAATCCCAGTGCGGATCCAGCACCGCGAACGAGATCACCGCCATTTCGATGACCACGGCGGCGGCGACGACGCGCGTGAACAGCCCGAGCGCAAGCATCAGCCCGCCGAAGAACTCGATCGCGCCGATGAAATAGGCCCAAGCGAGCGGGTACGCCCAGCCCCAATGCACAAAATGGCGCGAGGTCGGAACAGCATCGTTGAGAAACAGCTTGGCGAAACCGTGCGGCAAGAGGATCAGGCCAAGTGCCACCCGGATTAGCGCATAACCGAACGGCGCCAGCGTCTCGTAGAGCGGCGCGACCGCCGGCACGAACAGCTCCTTGCGATCAATTTCGACATTCGACGTTGCTTGCATCCGTTTCCTCCCTGCTTTTTCCGGTCGCGCTTCGCGGGGCTTTAGGCTTGAACGTCCCAGTCGAAAACCCTAGCCGGAATTGGCATCGGATGGGATGGGGCGCAATAGCGTGTATCCTGGGGCTCGTTCGTTCTGGCTCGCCTCACGGACAAGCGCGACTTCGGGTTTGGGTCGTCTTCGATCGAATGACGATGTCCAAAGGATGTCCGTTATTCTTCTCATCGCTACCTAAATGACGCACCGGGGCGAACGTCGAAAGGGGGCCTAAGGGGAAATCGCGTCGCCTTTCACAGGCACCGCAATTGAAATAGTTTTGTCGTCGTCAGGGGGCATCCCATGAAACTTCCCCGGAGGCGATTTCTGCATCTGGCAGCGGGCGCTGGCGCGCTCGCCGTCGTATCGCGGATCGCGAAAGCGGAAGACTATCCGGCAAGGCCGGTGCACATTATCGTCGGCTTGCCTGCCGGCGGTGCGCCGGACATTGGCGCGCGCTTAGTAGGTCAATCGCTGTCGGAGCGTCTGAGGCAGTCATTCGTCATCGAGAACCGGCCCGGCGCCGGCACCAATATCGCTGTTGAGTCGGTCGTGCGTGCGCCGCCGGACGGCTACACGCTTCTTTGGGTACTCGCCGGCAACGCAATCAATGTGACGCTCTACGCGCACCTCACTTTCAACTTCGTCCAGGACATCGCTCCGGTTGCGAGCGTCATCCGCAATACCTTCGTCATGGTCGTGCATCCATCCATTCCGGCTAAAACAGTTCCCGAGTTCATTGCCTATGCCAAGGCCAACCCCGGCAAGATCAACATGGCCTCCCCCGGCAACGGCACTTTGCCCCATCTCTGCGGCGAGCTGTTCAAAATGATCACCGGCGTCGATATGATTCACGTGCCGTATCGCAGCAGTATCCTGCCTGATCTGCTCAGCGGACAGGTGCAGGTTACATTTGACGGAATAGCTGCGGCCATCGAGTACGTCAGGCTTGGCAAGCTGCGAGCGCTGGCGGTCACCACTGCGACGCGTCAGGAAGTGTTGCCGGACATCCCGACGATAGGCGAATCTGTACCGGGCTACGAGGCGAGCGGTTGGTGGGGTATCGGCGCGCCCAAAAGCACGCCGGCCCCGATCATTGAAATGCTCAACAAAGAAATCAATGCCGTCATCGCCGATCCCAATGTAAAGGCCCGCCTCGTCGGCTTAGGAGTCGAGCCGATGTCGATGACACCGACCGATTTCGGTAAACTCATCGCCGCAGAAACCGACAAGTGGGCCAAGGTCGTGAAGTTTGCGGGCATCAAGCCGGTGTGATCCGGACAATCCCGGCCAGATATGCCGTAGTTGCCGTTAGGCAAATCGCACCGAGCCAATGTCGCATATGGATCTTGGTCGTGTAAAAACGCTTCCAGAGAAGTGCAGATTCGACGGTTTTGGCGATAGGGCCGTACGGAGGTGTCAGATGACTACCGATCCAACTGGCACAGGTTCGATCGCCGGCCGGCGCCCGGCGCATTTGGGCTTGGCGGTAGCGCTGGTCGCCATCGGATTTGCGCTTCTGGCACCAACCCGCATCGACATCGCCATCATCCTGCGTGAGGTGATGCACGGCATCGGCGTCACTAGTCTCGCGGCTGCCGGATTGATCTCGACCGCGACCTTGGTCGGCGATGGACTGGTCGAGGTCTTTTGCGGCCATATGTCCGACCGCTGGAGCCGCGGCGGCACGTTGGCGATCGGTGTCACACTGTTTTCTCTCTTTAGTGCGCTGACCGCGGTGGCCTCGTCACTGCCTGTGCTTTATTTGATGCGCATCCTGCTCGGCGTCGGCCAGGCGATCTTCATTCCCGCCTATTTCGCTTTTGTCGGTGGCATGTACGGAAAGCGGCGCGGGTTGCTGCTAGGCACGCTCGGCGGCATGTTCACGATCGGCTTGGCGCTCAATCCGATCATGACCGAGGGCATGTTCCGCGCGACAGGGGCCTGGCAGACGCCGTTTATCGCCTACGGCGTGTTCGGACTGGCGCTGGCCTTGTGCATCTATCTGGTCGGGCGCGGCCGGAGTCGGATCTACGACACGCGGCTGCATGAGCTATCGCCGCCGCCCGACGCACATCCGGAATCGCGCACGGCGTGGCTCACCAATCGCAACATGCTGCTGCTGTTGGTGACGATGGCATGCTGGGGGCTGACGCAGTACGGCTTCATCGGCATTTTCGTCACTTACCTGCGTACCGCCCAGCATTTCACGCTGAGTGAAGCGGCAGGCGTCGCGTCGATCGCCGGATGGTCCGCGTTCTGCTTCAGCTTCCTTGCCGGTTATTTGTCCGATCACATCGGCCGGCGCTGGTCGCTGCTGATCTTCGGCATCGTCGCCTTCCTTTTCGCCGCACCGCTGTTCGTCTTGCCACAGACTTTCTGGTCGGCGGTAATCTTTGCTTCGATCTTTCAGGCGGCCAACGGTACCTTCTATCCGATCGGCATCGCCTACGCGCAGGACTTCGCGCGGGCGGAAAGTCTGGGCGCCCATACCGGCGCGGTAAGCGGTATCGGTCACCTCGTCGCAGGCTTTGCCGGCCTTATAGCCGGAAGCATCGCCGCAAGTTTCGGCTACAGGGCGCTCGGCTGCTTCTTTGTCGCTGCAAGTTTTGTGATGGTAGTGACGATCGCACTCACCCGCGACCCGCGAATGCGTACTCAATCAGCCGCGCCACCCGAGCCCGCGCCTCTACGCTCCGCCGAAGGCGCCGGCCACTGAAGTGGACAGAATCCAACGGAATCGTCGCACCAATCAGGTGGCGGTTTTGTTCTTCGTGTCGAAATTCACTGCCTTGGACGAAAAACTTTCAAACGGAATTGAGAGCATTACCGTCGAAAAATGACGCTGTGGGTCAGATTCGGAAGTCAGCGAGCCTCTGAAGGGCGTCTCCTTTTCCCCCTAAAAGCGGACGTCGAAATTGGCGAGCACCACCGATTTATCAGAGTGTATGCGGCGGTCCATCGAGCAGTTTGAGCTTGGCGCTCAGCACCGCAATCCGGCGATCCGCCTCAGCGCGGCTGAGCTTGGTCTTGAATGCGTCGAGCTCGTAGGCGGCTTCCGCCAGCCGCCTGAGCGTTGCAGCCTGCTCAGCTGTCATGCTGAGGATCGGTGACATCGAATCCGCTTCGGTGGTCCGCAGCGGTGGGAGACAACCAGTCGTGTGCATCTCGACTGTGGAGTTGACGTCGGGCGGCTGAAACGCCACGACAATGGGCTCCGGCACTTGCTCAATCGGCGCAGTGAACGTAAGCGGCATAGTCAAAGCGCTCCGCATTCGGTACGCTTAAATGAGCAGCCGAATGCCGGATGCTGTCAAGAAAACCCTACGCCCTTCCCCCAATCTTCTTCCGCCTCTCGCTTCCCTGCGGGTGCTTGCGGATTTTTCACTTTAAGCCAGTGCGCGACCCTGCCGGACCGGTACGGCGACCCTAGTCGCCTCGACACGATGCCCTCGCGGCCCAGCGAGGCTCACGCCGCGCTATAGATTGAGCTCAAGCGAGGTTTCCCACGCACGAACTTGCTAGTACTTGCGCATGGTGCCGGCGTAGGAATGGATCATTCCTTCACGGCAGCCGTTGTCGACGCGATCGATACGTTCACTGCCTGGCTCGACAGCGTGATCGCCCACTTGCGAAGAAATCCTAATGCGGTGAACGCGATCGGGGCGGCAACCCAAGCATTGCCCGCGTATTGGCGTCGAGTTGCCAGAATTCGCCATTCGCCGCCAAACGCTCGTTCAGATAGTCTTCAGCCTGGTCAAGCCGCTCGACAAAGGCCGCCGGCTTGTCGTGAGCCCCGTTCCAAAAATCGTTGAAAAGCGTCCTCACCAAGTTGCGTCGACGCTCGATTTCCTGCTCGTTGGGTACAGTTTGGCCGACACCGTTGATTCCCATCGGGCCGACGTTTACGTCGACGCTAAGCGCGGTTACGTAGGATTTTGTTACCGTTGGCGTTGCGTCGGTATTGTCCGTTGCAGCGTGTTCAGCTCCCGCTTCGGCCACGGCGCTCTCGGCACGGTTTTCAGCCGATGCAGGATGCCTCAGTCGTAAAAAGGACTCGGTGGCCTGACCGATCTCAGCAAACCACCCCAAGACGCTTGCCACCACGCCACCGGTGATGCCCGGCTTCGATCTGCTCGATTGCCCGGAGTCGGCAATCCTCCCAGCTTTCATGATATTGGACGCCCCTCTCAGGTTGCCGCCAAGTGGCCTCCATATCAGAGTCGCGGTTCTTTGCACATTGACTTACCAGCCCATTCCACAACCGCCTTATCCATCTCCTCAACTTGGTCGATGATAGGATCATGTCCGTCCTGGACGGCAGGATGCGCGATATATACGGTCGATCCGTGAACATGGTCTTCTACTTGGAAGAGTCTGAAGCTGGCCCGATTCAACCGTTGCGGCCAGCTGTCAGCGCGCCTCCCGTCATCCTCCAATCGACGCACGAGGCGGTTCTCGATGTTGTCGATTTTGCCGATCTCAAACACCGCGCGCTGGAACTGTCATGACGGCACAAATCGAGCCAGTCGATTTCTTTGCATTCGACAACAGCTACGCCCGCCTGCCGGACCGATTCTTCGCGCGGCTTCGGCCCACTCCCGTCGCCGCGCCCCGTCTAGTCCGGCTGAACAAGAAACTCGCCTGGCATCTCGAGCTCGATCCGGAAAAGCTTGCTGCACCGGAGGGTGTTGAGATCCTCGCAGGCAACCGGGTGCCCGAGAGAGGCGAGCCGCTCGCCACTGCTTATGCCGGCCACCAGTTCGGGACTTTCGTACCTCAACTCGGGGACGGACGTGCCATTCTTCTCGGCGAGGTGATCGATCGCGACGGCGTGCGCCGCGACATCCAGCTCAAGGGGTCTGGCCCAACGCCGTTTTCCCGGCAGGGCGACGGACGCGCGGCGCTCGGGCCTGTCCTGCGCGAATACATCGTCAGCGAGGCGATGGCGGCGCTCGGAATTCCGACGACCCGAGCACTCGCCGCTGTGACGACCGGCGAGCCGGTTTGGCGCGAGACGCCTTTGCCCGGCGCGGTACTGACCCGCGTCGCGTCGAGCCACATCCGTGTCGGCACCTTCGAGTTCTTCGCGGCGCGAGGGGATTTGGATGCGATCCGGCGCCTCGCTGATCACGTCATCGCGCGGCATTACCCAGAGGCGGTTGACGCCGCGAACCGGCACCGCACCCTCCTCGACTTGGTGATCTCGCGCCAGGCGGCGCTTATAGCGAAGTGGCAGCTCGTCGGCTTCATTCATGGCGTCATGAACACCGACAACATGTCGATTGCGGGCGAGACCATTGACTACGGTCCCTGCGCTTTCATGGACGTCTATCACCCGGAGACGGTCTACAGCTCCATCGATAGCATGGGGCGCTACGCTTACGGCAACCAGCCGCGCATCGCGCAGTGGAACCTCGCCCGTCTGGCGGCGACGCTCATACCGCTGCTTGCAGAGGACAAGGACGCTGCCGTTAAAGAGGCGCAAGAGGCAATCGACGCGTTCGCCACCGGCTTCGAGACGGCCTACGCTGCGGGCCTCAGGCGCAAGCTCGGCCTGTTCCAACCGCGGCCGGACGATCTGTCCCTAGCACAAGACCTCCTCGAGCGCATGGCCCGCAACAGCGTCGATTTCACCTTGATCTTCCGCGGGCTGTGCGACGCGGCTGCCAGCCCCGACGGCGACGCGGGTGTGCGCAGTCTGTTTACCGATCCGAGCTCATTCGACGATTGGGGTGCGAGATGGCGCCATCGACTTGCAGACGAAGGTGGAGAGGGAAACGAGCGCCGGACGGCGATGCGTGCGGCTAACCCTGCTTTCATCCCGCGCAACCATCTCGTGGAGGAGGCGATCTCTGCAGCCGTGAACGATGGGTCTTTCGCTCCCTTCGAGAGTTCTGCTGACAGTGCTCTCCATGCCTTACGAGGATCAACCGTCCTTCGGTCGCTACCTCGATCCGCCGCGGCCCAATCAAGTCGTGCACCAAACGTTTTGCGGCACTTGACCAAGGAAGGGTAAGCTCGACGCCGGTATCTTTTCGGGAGAGCGCTGGATGGGAGAGCGGCGTGAAGCTGACGTCGTCAACCTGGGTGATGTTCGCGTCAAAAATGGACGCGGCATTGCGGCGGGATGCCAGCTCACTGTCGGCGCGATACCGGATTACGCGGTACCGCCGACCCGGCCTGTAATATGTAATCCAGCGTCTGCGCCTGCAACGACGGAACGGTGTCGATGCTGAGATGATCGACGCGCGCATCACCGCTGAAATCTACATTTGAAACGACACCCGGAGACCCGGTCGCCGGCGCGATCATGAAATGCTTTGTGTAATTGATCGCGGTGGCAACGTTTGCCGGAATTTGGTGCGGCTCGGTGCCGTCGAAAAGGACCATAAGCGCCACCGGAATGTTGTACCGCGCCAATCCACCCGCTACCTCGACGATGGCATCGGCACCGAGCGAATGTCCGATCAGCACGATCGGACCACGGTTGCCGCCATTGTAAGACGTAACGATCCGGCTGGTGACGAGGTCGGCTTCGGCATGATTCATGACTGTTGCCGAAATTCCATCGGCCTGGAGCTTGGCGGCTAGGTCGTCCATGCCGAGCGAGAAGATGTTCAGAAAGCCGCGCAGCAAATACACTTTCTCTGGACCTTGCGCTTGAGGAGATTTGCGCGCGGTCGATGGCTGCACTGGAACTGCGCTATTTTGCACGTAGCGCGGCGCGCTTCGATCGATGGCCATGGCGTCGGAGGGAACTAACCGAAGCGCAGTTGCGGCGCTCCCCGTCAGCGGCGCAATCAGGAGCCACGTTGCTGCAACAGAAAACGTAATTCTCAGCAGCATGCACCACTCCACTAGCGGCGCCGACCGCACCAACGACGGTGGCCAAGACCTATTCGCGCCACTGGTCGGCTGCGCGGATCAGTTGAATGCGTAAAGTGCCGAACGGGCGCTTTTGGGTCAACCACTACCCAAGCTGTTGGCGTGAAAGCACATTCCATGTCTGGAATGTCTTTAAGGCTGACGTAGATTCATGCCGGCAATTGCGCTAAATTGAACAACCGAGTGTGTCAGGGGGAATCACGCACCTGCAACGAGGCAGCCAGATCGCTGCTGACGAGATGAGCGCCTCATTGGCGCAAACCGACCACGGGGTGGGAAGTGAAGAAACTCGCGATCGTTGTAGCCTTGTGCGGTTCATCAATCTGCTCTCCAGTCCATGCGAAGACATTTGTCGGCGTGTTATACCCCCTGTTCGGACCTGGGGCGGCGATTGGACTCGTTGAATTGGTTGACGAACTTAAAATGATGCCGGATGTCGAAGTCCGTACCTATCTGCATCAGTCATGGCCATCCTTGGTCGAGGATATCGATCGTCAGCCTCCAGGAACGCACACAGTCGTGATCGGGTATAGCTTGGGAGCGAACAATTCCGTTCTTGTCGCCAATCAGGCAAGCTACGTGGATTTGATCGTCGCACTGCAGCCTTCGATGCTGACTTCTACTCCGCCTGTCAGCAAAAAAGTGGGGCGGATGATTGAAATCTATAATCCCAATCCTTGGATGACCTTTGGCGGGATGGGATCGCAAAAATTGGTTGGAGAAAATATCGAGTACATCACCAACAATGACTCCCATCCCTGGGCGCAGTTTAACTCCGAGTTTCGTAATTTGGTAAAAGGTGAAATCGCCGAATTTACCACCGTTGATCGCCTGGAAGCCGCGCAAGCTGAAATACCGAAACCACTCGAGCGTGCACAGTTACATCTATCGGCACGGCTGAAACCCGCAAAGGAGCGGCTGACATATCAGCAGAGCCAAATTCCGAAAGCCGAAATGCCGAGCTTACCTCCCGCCAAGACTGAACACGTTGTGGAAGAGCGGCCGAAACAGCAGCCCAAAGACTTAACAGCTTTTTTCGACGGGCATTTGAGTTCCGTAAATTCTCAGGAAAGGTTCGTTCAACGGCAACTAACGATTAGAGATATGAAGGATTATGTGAGACGAACCTACCGTGGTTCGTTCCCAGCTGAGACAACAGCCTTCAATTAGCGGCGGCCCAGTTCCTGACTGCATCCGGCTGCATGAGCAGCGCGCCGCAGCCTCCCGAGCCGCCGGCGTTGGCGACTGCGACGGCCAAGGCAGGGCATGCGCCCGCCATAGGCGCCATTAGAATTGGCACACGCAGGTTAAACGCCTCGCAAAATACGGCTGCGCGAAGTACGGCTTGATGTTGCGACATTCCGATCAAGCTACAACCGGCCGCATGATCGACGCGAGCTTGGTTGATCGGCCTCTAAATTCTCCTCGACTTTGGGTGATAGACGTCCATGAAGGCGCAGGGAGGACGGCGCCACGTCATCACCATAGCTGCGCGATGGCGCGCAATGCGACATCACTCCTCGACCGCAGATTTATTTCCGGTATTGAGACTAAAGCACGCTGTTGAGAGGACCCGATGGACATCGAAGACCGCAAAATCGAAGACCGCAAAATCGAAGACCGCAAAATCGAAGACCGCAAAACACGTATCCTGACCACGCATGCAGGCAGCCTGCCACGCCCAGATGACCTCTCAGCGCTTCTTTTCGCAAAAATGACTGGGCGGCCCCACGACCCCGCCGCACTCGTGGCTACAACGCGCGCGGCGGTCGCGGACATCGTCAAACGGCAAGTTGATCTCGAAATCGATATCGTCAGCGACGGCGAACAGTCGAAGCCGAGCTTTCAAATCTATGTGGTCGAGCGCCTTTCCGGTCTTGAACCGATCAAGTCACAGACAGACCATCGCCGCACGCGGGAAAATGCCGCATTCCCCTCTTTCTACAAAAATGGCGCACATTCCGGCACACAGCCGCAGGCATTCGCATGCACTGGATCGATTGCCTATACAGGCAACACGATCCTGCAGGCTGATCTCAACAATCTCAAAATTGCGCTTGGCGGCGTCAGCCCGGCCGATGTTTTTGTACCCTCCGTCTCGCCCTCAAGCTGCGCCGGGCTGATGGAGAACCGTTATTACAAGGATGATGAAGAGCACGTGTTTGCCGTCGCTGAGGCAATGCGCTCCGAGTATGAAGCCATTGTCGCCGCTGGTTTCCAGGTCCAGATCGACGACCCGCGACTGGCCATGCACTACATGCTTAATCCCGATACAACGATTGGTGAAACCCGCGCCTGGATAACGCGCCGGATCGAGGCGTTAAACCATGCGCTCCGTAATATTCCGCCGGAGCGCGTCCGCCACCATACCTGCTACGGCATCAATATGGGGCCCCGTACCAGCGCGACATCGAGATGAAGCATCTCGCTGATCTGATCGTGACGATCCGTGCAGGGTTTTACTCCTTTGAGATGGCGAATCCGCGTCATGAGCATGAGTGGAGTGTGTGGGAGCACGTGAGGCTCCCGCAAGGCAAGATACCACCCATGCCTCCGTCATCGTCGAGCATCCCGAACTGGTGGCCCAACGCATCGTTCGCCTAGCCAGGCTGGTCGGGCGCGAGAATGTGATCGCAGGTTCCGATTGTGGCTTCGCCTCGACGCTTCAGCCTGGCATGCCGCCCGAGATCGAACCTGAGATCGTATGGGCCAAGTTCCGGAGCTTGGTCGCGGGCGCGCGGCTCGCCACGTCCGAACTGTGGCGGTGACACCACCAGTTTGGGTGTGCGCTTGTCTTTCGAGTTAGAGTACGATGCTGCGGCGCATGATGTTGGAGGCAATCCGCAATGATCCCGACTACAACAACGGTGATTACACCACACAACCGCGCTTTTTGAAGATTGCCAGCGTATTTTTTCGTATCGCCACCGCCGGCGGCACACTCAATTACCAGAAGCAAGCTCCGACGCGTGAACAGGCCGACAGGATCGTGGACGCCCGCCGCGCCGATGCCGGCCGATGCCAACGACTTTCTCTGGCAGTGGGGATCGTCCGCCGACTATGATGCTGCGCCCGGCCTCGAACATATCGAGGCATCGCTGCTGGCGATCAATTCCGCCGACGACGAGCGCAACCCGCAGGAGACTGGGCTGATGGTCGGCGAGCTCAAACGGGTAAAGGATGGGAAGCTCTATCTAATCCCCGCAAGCGAAGAGACCAGCGGATACCTCACTACTGGAAACGCTAAGTTCTACTCGCAGCGGCTCGAAGAATTGCTCCGGACGGCGCCGCACCGGGCGATGTAATGTGCGGGCGTTCCACCTATAAGCTGCGCATCTACTCTCCACACTTCAAAGGCTGATATAATATGCGCCGCCGCGATTGGCGGGAGGCCAACGCGGGCGCTCGGGAGAACGCGATGGCAACGGTGATCGACAGCATTGAGTTGACGCGAGTCGGCCCCGGCACCGTGATGGGTGAGTTGATGCGGGAATACTGGATACCCGCGCTGATGTCCTCAGAGCTTGCGCACAATAGCGCGCCGCTTCGCCTAATGTTGCTCGGCGAGAAGTTGATCGCATTTCGTGACAGCGCGGGTCGGGTCGGTGTGATGGATCATCGCTGCCCGCATCGCTGCGCGTCGCTGTTCCTCGGCCGCAACGAGGAGGGCGGGATCCGCTGCATCTATCACGGCTGGAAATTTGACGTTTCGGGCAAGTGCCTCGATATGCCGAACGTGCCACCGCATCAGGACTTCAAACACAAGGTCAAAGCCAAAGCATATCGGGCGGTCGAACGCGCTGAAATGGTTTGGGTCTATATGGGGTCGCGCAGCGAGGCGCCGCCGCTGCCGGCGTTCGAGATTCTGGACGTTCCGAACGACGAGGTCGGGGTGAGTTTAATCCAACGCGACTGCAATTATTTGCAGGCGCTGGAAGGCGATATCGACACCTCACATTTTGGTTTTCTGCACGCAGGCCACGTCGACCCTGCCGACCTCGGGGAGGACGACCCAATCCGCCACACGGTCGCGGTCCGCGCGCCGGAATATCACATCGCCGATACGCCCTGGGGCACGACGTATGCGGGTTATCGCACCGCCGGCCCCGGCCGCACGTCCTGGCGCTTCGGCAACTTCTTGTTTCCGTTCTGGTCGCAAGTGCCGAACGGAGAGTTCGGTCGTCACGTGCAGGTCCGCGGATGGGTGCCGCTGGACGATGAGCACACCATGTACTGTGTGCTGTGGTGGAAGCGCGGCGTATCGGCCATGACGCAGCAGGCCCCGGCCTTCAAGGATGGAACGCCGATCGGCGGCATGGGGCGTCGCAGCGATTTCCTACCCAACACGACCGACTGGCTCGGCCGCTGGCGGCTTGCCGCCAATGCGAGCAACGACTGGCGCATCGACCGTGGCGCGCAGCAGGACGACGTGACCTATAGCGGAATCGACACCATCCATTTGCAGGATCAGGCCGTCACCGAAAGCATGGGCATGATCTTGGATCATACCTTTGAGCATCTCGCGCCATCGGATCAAATGATTACGCGAACGCGCCGCCGCCTGCTGATGGCTGCGCGCGCCCTACGCGACAACGACTTGCCGCCGCCGGGCGTCGAAAACGTCGAGGTGTTCCGCGACGCGCGCGGCGGATATTTTGTGAGCGACGACAGGTCTGAATGGGAGAACGCATATGCCGAGCAATTGGCTGTAGCTTGGCGTCCGCCTCCTTCCACTTTGCGCGCCACAGGGTAGCCCGTTTCTGCGCCCTCACGAAATAACGTGCGACGACAACAGCTATCGGTTGCTCGACTTGACGATCTACGGGCGGCGGGAGGCGTGGGAGGACTCGCCAGCCGGCTGGCCACAACGGCCCAAAGGCGAGCATCCTTACCGCACCGATGGACGCCCCATCACCCAGTGGCCTCGCCTGAAGGCCGGGTATTCGGACGACCTAGGAGCCAGCAGGCGCTAAGCCGCGCCTACCATTTCCTCGACGTTCCGCTAAACGCCGCGACGAGGTCGGATTCGACTTCTCGATGGGAGGCAGTTGTGACACCCGACGATAGCTGCGTTAATGGATTGTCTGTTTATGCGCCTAAAAACTCTCACGCATTTTAGCAAAACAGAAAGTGCGCTCGGCTACGGTGGTTTGCCTAGAGGCGGCCATGGAAGAGCGAAGAGCGATTACCCGCACGCATATTCAAAGAACTGGTCAGATCATGATCTCTGATCGTGGTCCGCCTATGGATTGCACCATCCGTGATGTAACAAATAAAGGCGCGGGCCTAAGCATCCCTACGACGCCGGGCCTCCCGACCACATTCGCAATGAGCTTCGATTTCTGGCGATCATTGCGCCAGTGTCGCTTAGTATGGCGAAGCAACAAGAAAATCGGCGTCGAGTTTGTCCCATAGGCACTCGATATTTCGGCTTCGCCGCCTGTAATGTAAAACGGCGAAGCGGAAGCGGTTCAAACCCTCCAAAATCCGTGAGGTGGATTCGGCAGCCACGACGTCCACCACGGACCGCCGACCATCACCCTCAACGGCACTTTTGGGAAGAATTACTCCCGCATCAACAGCTGGTGCGTAAAAACCAAGTAGATTCAGATAGCTACGGTAAAGCGCACTTTTGTGTTGTGCAACACATCGCCAACTCCAGGACAAATATAAGCTTACTTTTACGGAATTGGGGCGATGCATGAGCACGATGACCCTCGATATAGCGACCCTTCACTCGCCCCACAGATTACGTTGGAGCCGGGTGAGACAAGATATAACCGAGTGGCGGCGACGCGCGCATTCACGTAGCGAGCTGATGAGTCTCAGCAACTCAGGTCTGCGCGATATCGGCGTATCGCGCTGCTCTTCGGACTTTGAAGCCTCCAAGCCATTCTGGATGGCCTGATCCACCGTTCGAGATACAGACAAAACACCGAAGTGGACGAGCGTTCTGCGCTAAAAAAGAGTAGGAATAATATGTTCGCGCGTAAGATAGTCGAAGGCCGGTTCTTTGGCCTTGATGTTGGCGACTGGTCGATGTTCCTTCTCGGCCTCGCATTCTTGGGTTTGTTGCTAGTGCTCGTCTAACCCGACCACGCCGCCCTCGAAGCTGACCAGATCAGCGCAAATCAAAATAGAAACCCCTAGAGCGCGGGGCCCAGATCTATGGCAACCGCCGCGTCGTCTCACGGCTTCCTAATCGTTCGGTCCGCAGCACAAGTTTTGCTGCGACGGCGCGGCGGACGCGACAGCTCGCCGCCGCGCTCAGCGCCGCAGGCATCGGCAGGGGCGACCGCGTCGCCGTGCTCATGGCCAATCACGCCTGGCACATCGAATGCTATTTCGGCGCGCCGGCCGTCGGTGCGGTCTATCACCCACTCAATTTTCGCCTTTCCGCCGACGACATTGTTTACATCATCAACAATGCTGCGGATAAAATCCTCATCATCGACGAGCCGTTGCTGCCGCTCTATGAGCAAATCAAATCCAAACTGCGGCTCGAACGCGTCGTCGTGAATGCATTTTCTAAGCGCGTTCGCTCCGACGGCTGCGATGACTATGAGCACTTCATCGCCGTCGACGCGTCAGGATTGGTTTTTCCGTCCGTGGACGAGAACGAGGCGGCGGGCCTATGCTACACATCCGGCACGACCGGGAGGCCGAAGGGCGTCGCCTATTCGCATCGTTCGACTGTGCTGCATTCGCTGAGCTTGTCGCTTCCCGACGTGCTCGGTATTTCCGCACACGACACGATCCTGGCGGTTACGCCGCTCTTTCATGCGAACGGCTGGGGCATTCCTGCTGCAGCCATGATGCTGGGGGCCAACATGATCTTCCCGGGCCGACACACCACGCCCGAGAATCTGCTGGACATGATGGAACGCGAGCGCGTGACCTTCGCGCTCGGCGTGCCGACGATCTGGACGGCGGCGCTCGCCGCCTTGGAGGCGAGCCCGCAGCGGTGGAAGCTTACGCCAGCGCGCCTGATGGTTGGCGGTTCCGCGACGCCGCCTTCGCTGCTCAAGCGCCTCGACCGGTTCGGGCTGAGGATCGTTCACGGTTGGGGAATGACGGAAATGTCTCCCGTCGGATCGATTTCATTCCTGCAGCCGCAGCATGAGGAACTCTCGGCCGAAGCTCGCCTCGCGATTCGGGCCAAGCAGGGCGTGGCGGTGCCGCTCGTAGCGCTGCGGCTTATGGGCGAGCACGGCGAGTTGCCCTGGGACGGAAAATCGGCCGGCGAACTTCAGGCGCGGGGGCCTTTCATATCCGGGTCGTATTATCGGTCAAAACACAGCGACCAGAAATTCACTGCCGACGGCTGGCTGCGCACGGGTGACATCGCTCTGATCGACCCAGAAGGGTACCTGCAAATCGTCGACCGCGAAAAGGACCTAATCAAATCTGGCGGCGAATGGATCAGCTCGGCGGACCTTGAGAACGCGATCATGGCGCATCCGGGCGTGCTCGAGGCGGCCGTTGTCGCAATCACTCATCCTGAATATGACGAACGACCGCTCGCGGTCGTAGTAAAAAAACCGGACCACGAGCTCACGCCTGAGGTGCTGCAGCAGTTCATCGGGCCGCGGTTTGCGCACTGGCAGGTTCCGGACGACTGGGTCTTCGTCGAAGCACTGCCAAAAACCTCAACCGGCAAATTTATGAAGCATAAGCTGCGCGCAGATTTCAGCAACTACGTTTCCAAGACCCCAAGCCGGCGCGCCGCCAGCCCCTCCGGCACGGCGCGATAGATGTTCTACAGTGGAATTCCATCACTGAGCGGCATGTCCGCGATGCCATTCACGGACAAGGTGCCTAGCAGCAATGTCACAGCTATTTTCGTCGGGATTGGAGCCTGCCGCCATGTCGCTAATATTTTTCCTCGTTCTTACGATTGGTGGGGGCCTGCTGATCGGCTTCGTGACCCGGCCGGGCGAATGGTATGTCAAGCTTTCCAAACCCTGGTTTACGCCGCCCAACCGCGTCTTTGGGCCTGTGTGGACGCTGCTCTACGTTATGATCGCAATTGTCGGGTGGCGCACGTTTTTGCGGGATCCACTTGGCGCGCAGATGACTGTCTGGATTGTCGCCCTGGCGCTAAACTTTGTCTGGTCGCCGATTTTCTTCAGATTGCACCGGCCGCTGGCTGCATTGTTTGTAATTCTAGCCCTGTTCGCCACGATCATAGCATTCATCGCACTGTCCTGGCCGCGGGATGCCCTATCCGCACTACTGTTTGCACCATACGCGGCATGGGTCTTTTTTGCGACCATACTCAATGCCGCGATCTGGCGTTTGAATAACTGAACCGCGATGTCCGTTGAGCGGCCAAACATAGACTTCCCGTATCTGACCTGCCGAACTGTGAAGTAGGTCACAGACGCAAGCGACGAAAGGCGGTAGGTTTGAAATAGGCGTTCAGCATTGTGGGAGATCATCATGGCAACATTCATTTGTTTCCTTAATTGGACCGATCAAGGCGTCAAGCGCGCGAAAGACGCCGACAACCGCGGAGCAGCAGCTAGAAGGGTGGCCGAAAGAATGGGCGGTCGGGTTCTTAGCGCCTATGTAACCACCGGGCAGTATGATGTCATCGCCACTCTCGATATGCCGAATGGCGAGGCTATGGCGAAATTCGCCCTCGCTATCTCAGCAGCAGGGAACGCGCGCACGACGACGGTGCAAGCGTTTCCGATCGAGGAGTTTGCTAAGCTCGCCGCAGAAATACCGGTGATGTAGCCCGCTTGTATAGCTACGCTGGACCGCCAGATCAACAAAGGACCGGGAACCGGCTGCGACAGCAGCTTGTTGACGAAGTCACACGCGAGCCGGTCGGCAATGAGGACAAAGGCGGTGCCATAGCCCCCAACATGAATGTGGGGCTCGCCGAAAAAGCGCACGAAACGCTCGGCCGAACGTATGCTCAGGCTACCGGATGTTCGTAAAAGGCTCGCGGCCTGACCGAAGTTGACTTCAAGAGCCGAGTTGAAGCCCCGGGGGCTCCCACCGCTCATGCCGGCCGAACGCGCCGTTCGTTGAAACTCGTGCGCCTATCACGTACAAGAATCTCCGACGAGATGTGCATCGAGCACGCGCGTCGAATTCTCGGCGAGTAGAGGGGCGACGTGACTTCCGCTCGTGCCCCAATAACCGACATTCGCTTGCACCGCACTAAGTGTAGCGATGGGCCGATTTTGTTGCAGAAGTCAGTTGATGTTTGCCGCGGACCATGATTCACCGGCGATGAGGTGATCGAGGACGGAGGCGGACGATGATGGGGCAGCTCAATCGGGACCAAGAGCAGCTTTTTTATTCATTTCGCCTCGACGAGGTGGTGCCGGACGATCACCTGGTTCGCGCGATTGCAGCGGTTCTCGATCTGTCATGGGTTCATGCCGAGCTCGCGAGCTATTACCCCAAGATTGGTCGACCCTCGATTGATCCGGTTCTGATGATCCGGATGCTCGTCGTCGCTCTCGACCGCGCGGCGTCAGACGGGCATTCTTGTGCACGTTCATCCGGTCCTCCGGGAAAAGAAGCCTCAGCAACTTCAGCTTCCTCGGTCCGGACCGGATGGACAACCTATTGAAAGCTCACATCTAGTCGACGGCGCGGGCGACAGCGCGCACCGGTGCGCCGTCGGAGCCGGCGATATTGAGGCCGAGGAACATGATCTCGGCGCGCCGGCCGGAAAGCAGCTCGAGATTGGTGACGTGCTCGGCAATCAGAACGCCCCGGCTGAGCAGCGTGTAGTGCACCGGAAAAGCAAAATCGGCAGGCCGACGCGCGGCGGCGAGATCGGGTGTCGCAAAATCGACGCCGACAATCTTGGCGCCTCGCCGAGCGAGCCAGTCTGCCGCTTCGCCGCTGATGCAGGCATGCCGCATGTAGCGCGCAGAGTTGACATATTTGGCGCGCCCGCTGTCGATCAGCACGATATCGCCGGCTCGCATGCGCGGCGTGGCGCGCTCAAGATCGGCAACTTCGATCATGCCGTCGTCCGGCATGTCGAAGCGCCAGACGACGCCTGCGCCGTAAAGCCGATCGAGCGGCACCTGATCCATGGTCGGCCCGTCGGCGATAAAATGCCGGGGCGCGTCGAGATGCGTGCCGTGATGCACCACCATGTGCACTTCGGTCACATTGGCGCGATGCTCTGGAATCTTGCTGATCTGCCGTATTTGCGGCTGCGGAAATGACGGGATGCGCGACAACTCTTCTGTCAGCCGATGGGACAGATCGATCCATGGGCTGGCGACTCCTGATATCTTCGGTGCCGGTAAATCGAGCCAGCCTTTCCAGCCGGGAATCTTATTGACCGTAGCTTCGCACATGACGCAGGCCTCACGTTTGGTGAAATTCTCTGTTATCGGCGGCGTACGCGTCGTTAAGCGGCGGCCGGGGCGACGTGATTGAGCGCGTCGAGCAGGTAGGGCCGAAAGCCGGGATAGTTCTCGATCATTGGGAAATGGCCCATCCCCTTCATCAGGGCGTAGTGCGAGCCGGGAATCGAGTTAGCGACGGCCTCGGTCATCGCGGGTGTGCAGGAGTAATCGTATTCCCCGGTCAACAGCGCAACCTTGCAGCGTGCCGTGTCGATGCGTTTAATGTCCTCGCGGGCATCCCAATCAACGCTGTAGAAATAAACGTCGCCTTGATAGACGCCCGGGCCGGATTGGCTGTAATACCACCAGTTCTCGCGGCGATTGACTTCCGGACTGCAAGGCGAGTTGAGACCGTAGGTGTAACTTGCACAGAGCTCGCCGCCGTGGATCGCCGGGTGATGGAGAAAGTCGTTATAACGGCCCGGTGCATAGGCCGAGCTTTCCAGACCGACGATGCCGCGCATCTCATCCTGGTAGCGAGAAGCAAGTTTGAGAACGATCGCGCCGCCCATCGAACAGCCGAGCACCGTAGGCTGTTGCAGCCCGAGCGCGAGCCAGACAGATCGGATGATGTCGAGATAGGATTCCGTCGTCAGGCGGAATTTCTTCAGCCACCAGCGATCGGGCGGCGTCGAGCGTCCATGGTACGGCATGTCGAACGCCACGACGTGAAAACGCCCGGTGATCGTCCTATCATTCATTAAGTGCCGGAATTGCCGGCTGTCGTTTCCGGCCGTGTGCAGGCAGAGCAGCGGCGCGCCCCGACCGGCTTCTTCCACGAAAATGCGGTGGCATTCGCTGGCGATGTCGAGGCTGATATAGCGGCCGATGATCGGCTCGAAGTCGGGCATTTGACTTTCAGACATGGGGCAACCCCGTTTCCCGCATGATGTTCATCAGGCGATGCAAGGCGCGCGCGTTCTGCATGGCGGCAAGGCTATCGCCTTCCAGCCTAAACTCAGGCACTCGCATGAGCATTGCAAAAAAGTCGTGGAACAGCGGCGGCGGATTGGGACTCAGGAATTTCTCCCAGACTTCGACCGGCGCGGCGAATCCGAAAGCAACGCGCACGTCGAGGCGCGGTGAGGCGATGACGTCGGCGATCTTGCCTCGGTCGATCTTCAAAGCATAGCGATTGCCGCCGAACGTCAGAGAAAAAGTCGCATTGAACCAATCGCCGATAACATTCAGCTCGGGATCGCCGTTCACGCGGTCGCGGTATTGGGCAAGCCAGGAAGCACCCGGATAATCGCTCACGGCATTAACTCGAAAAACTTGCTGACAAGGCAGTTTATCGGACCGTCAATGACCATCAAAGCACGTCGCATAGCTGACCGCAGCCCGCGCTGCGTCGCACCAACTTCTCGTAACCAATGTCGGAGTTCTCTATTTCCGGGTCTGGGTGTCAAGCTCTCTAAGATCATGCCTTTAAAACGTGAACAGGATCGCAGTATACCAATTGTACCGATCCGTCTCATCGGCGTTTTGAATGCCACGCCCTAGGTAACCCAATAGATGGTAGTTTTCGTTCAAATCATAGCGGAGTCCGGCACCGATCGATGTCGTCGAGTCGCTGCCTTGTTTATCCGGCGTCTGATGGAATAACTCCAGTCCTACTTGAAGGCTGGGCGTAATCTGGCGGGTGACGACAGCGCCCATCAGGCAGAAGTTCTCCGAATCTCCGCCGCGGTTTAGTTCACATCCGCCGCCTCCGAACGCGGACCATTGACCCCAGTCTTTTTCTATCCATAGCGGAAACAGGAAGGACGCGTGCGGCTCGCCGACAGACGCTGACGCGCTCGGCAAGAAAACCCTGGGAAATACGGCTACGTCGACCCCGAAATTCTGCTGCGTTAGGAAACGATACTTCGCCGCGAGTTCGATATTGCCCAGACTCCACGCCGATGGCCCGGACGACGGGAGGTTATAGCCGGCCGGTACTGTCGCGGTGAGCTGGAGGTTGGGGGCCGCGCCGTAGTTGAAGTCGCCGCCGATTTCTCCGCTCGCGCCGTCTTCCATCGCCGTCCCGTTCGTGAACGTGTAGATTTCGAAGTGTTGATAATCCGTCGGTTCGGGATCATCGGTCAAATACGGCGGACCCGCCAGAGCCGGGATAACGGTTCCCGACACCAACGCGGCGCAAAGCGACAACAGAGCCGCAAGACGCAAGGCATTCTCCCCTCACTGGGGAGATTACGCATTCGGCCCGCGCCGTCTACCTTCGTGAGGTGCGTGCTTCACCGATCTCCATGAGGCTAAGAATGGAGGCAAGATGACAGGCGCCGTCGCACAAACCGCCAGCAAGGTTCCCGAGATCACGCTGGTGTTCTGGATCATCAAGATTGCAGCGACGACGCTGGGCGAAACCGGCGGCGACACCGTGACGATGTCGTTGAACTGGGGCTACCTTGCCGGGACGGCGCTGTTCCTGTCGCTTCTCCTTGTACTCGTGATCCTGCAGATCGCGGCGAAGAGATTTTATCCCTGGCTGTACTGGGCGACGATCGTCGCCTCAACCACCGCCGGCACTACCATGGCCGATTTTGCCGACCGCTCGCTCGGCATCGGTTATGCCGGCGGATCGTCGCTCCTGTTCGCCTGCCTCGTCGCCACGCTCGGCGCCTGGTACTGGTTGGCGGGCTCGATCTCGGTCTTGACCGTCAACACGCCGAAGGTGGAAGCGTTCTACTGGGTCGCCATCACCTTCTCGCAGACTTTGGGAACGGCGCTCGGAGACTGGACGGCGGATGATACCGGCCTTGGCTATGATGGCGGCGCGTCCGTATTCGCCGCCGGATTGGCAATTCTGGCCGCGGCCTACTTTTGGACAAACACCTCGCGCGTTTTGTTGTTCTGGGCCGCCTTCATCTTCACTCGGCCGCTTGGCGCGACGGTCGGCGATTTCCTCGACAAGCCGGTCAGCGACGGTGGATTGGCTCTGAGCCGGCCCCTCGCGTCCGTCGTCATCGGCGCGTTCATGATTGTCTGCATTCTCATTCTGCCGCAGCGCGCCGGCCAACATCCGGGGCAATCGAAACGAGCATTCTAACTTCAATAAGGCGAAACGACCTGCTCCCCGGTATTAGCCTAAGATCAACTGAGCGACCGATCGGAAAATCATGTACCTAAGCAGCGGTTTAGATCTCGGATCGGCAGTCACCGCCGCCTTTCTCACTTCCTTGGTCGAGGCGGTCGAAGCATTGACGATTATACTTGCCGCCGCCATCGTTCGTGGCTGGCGCCTAGCCTTCTGTGGGGAGTCGGCCCGGATGATCGCTTTGGGAGACGCACATGCAGTCCACTGAAACGCTCGCTTCATTCGTGCAGCCGGCCCGCGTTCATCGGCGAATTTACTCCGACCCAGCCATCTTCGAGCTTGAACTGCAAAGAATATTCGGCGTTGCGTGGATTTATGTCGGCCACGAGAGCCAGGTGAAGAAGCTCGGCGATTACTTTCGTACCTTTATCGGTCGCAAGCCAGTCGTTCTGGTGCGCGACGCTGAAGGCGAGATCCGGGTGATCCACAATCAGTGTGCACATCGCGGATCTCTCGTAGTAGCCAACGACAAGGGCAACACCGACGAATTTCAATGCTGCTATCACGGCTGGACCTATCATCTCGATGGTCGGTTGAAGGCGGTACCGCTACAAAACGGCTATCCGCCCGACTTCGATCCGAAAAATTCGAAGACCGCAATGACGCAGGTGCCGCGCGTCAGGAGCTATCGCGGTTTCGTTTTCGCCAGCGAAGCAAGCGACGGGCCGGATCTGGAGGATTTTCTTGGCCAGATGACGACCTCGCTCGACGACATGATCGACCGCGCCCCAGACGGCGAGATTGAAATCGCGGGCGGCGTGTTCAAGCACGCTTACGACGGCAACTGGAAACTCTATCTCGAAAACTTGTGCGACGCGGCGCATCCGCTGTTCACTCATCGCTCCTCGATTGAAGCCGCGCAGCGCCAATCCGACGCGGCCTACTCCGATGGTTCGGGCGAGATCGCCATCCGACAGATGCGCCAGAACGGCGCGCCTTATAGTTTTTGGGAAACACAGGTGGGTATCTGGACCTATCCAAATGGCCATTCCTATCTGGGCGATTATCATGACGACGCCAAATTGGTGGCGGCGCTTAAGGACCCGGTCTTCCGCGACTACATCGCGGCAATGGAGAAAAAGAAGGGAAAAGAGGAGACACGGCGCGCTCTTGAAGTTCGACGCTGGAACAGTAACGTCTATCCGAACCTTTCTTTCATGAGTCAATTTCAGCAGCTTCGCGTGGTGCATCCGGTGGCGGTGAACCGCACCGTAGTTCACACCTACAATTTCAGGCTTAAGGGAGCACCCGAGCAGATGTTCCGCAACACCATCAGTTTCGCCAATACCGTGAACGGCACCGGCTCGTTGGTCTTGACGGACGATCTCGAAATCTACAATCGCATCGGCATGGGATTGTCGAGCGAAGGCGCGGAGTGGATCGAGATCGGGCGCGGCTTGCAAAGCGATGTGCCCGATTCCCACGGCGGCCGGCGCGGACAGAATTCGACCAGCGAAATCTATATCCGCAATATGCTGGCAGCTTGGCTGAGCTATATGACAAACGGTCACGCCGAAATGCGCGCGGCATCGTAAGCACAGGCCGATGGCACGAAAGGCAAAACGCGCGCGCAAGTCGGCGACACGTCGACAGCGGCCGATGGCGAACTCCACCCAGAGGGCGCGGCTTGCCGCCAAGGGGCTAGACCTTGATCAATGCAAGCAATTTTTGCTGCATGAGGCGCGACTTCTCGACGACGGCAAGTTCGACGACTGGCTGGCGCTGTTTACGCCGGAAGCATGGTACTGGGTGCCAAGCGAGGCCGGCCAGGCCGATCCGGTCGAGACCGTCTCGCTGATTTACGACGATCGCCGCCTACTCGAAACTCGCGTTCGCCGGCTTACTAGTCCGCGCATGTATTCGCAGGAGCCGCGCTCGCGGACGAGCCGCATCGTCAGCAATGTCACCATTGAAAAAAGCGGCACGAATTCCTGCACGGTGCGATCAAAATTCATGATGATCGAGTATCGGCGCGAGCAGCAGCGCATCTTCGGCGGCACAGCGTTTCACGGCCTGATGGACGCCGGCGGCCATATCATGATCGCCTGGAAACGAGTCGATCTCGTCAATTGCGACGCGCCGCTCGACGGCATCACGATTCCATTCTAACAATAAACATTCATGTCCCCGTGGGCCGGTGCAGTGCCGTGCGCGTGCGCTGACGGACCAACCATTTGGAACGGCCGGCGATGCCGAGCATGGCGGCCCGCAACGCCGGCGGCCATGTGGTCGGCAAACCGAGGAAATATGAGATGCGCTGCGTATGCTCGGTAAGCGGTCGCTCGTTGCGCTCCCACGCTTTAAGCGCGGAGGCAACGTCGTTTTCGCGTTCCAGATAGACCGCGAGCGACAGCGAATTCATCATCGCGCAGCCGCCGCCCTGGCCGATATTTGGCGGCAACGCGTGAGCCGCATCACCGACGACCGCGACGCGACCGGCAGACCAGCGTTTTAGTTTGATCAGATCGAAACGATCGTAACGGCCCTGGTCGCCGATACGGTCGATGAGCGCTTCGAGATGCGGAAATGCACGCTTCCATTCGTCCTTACGCACCGGCACAGCCTTGGCGACGGTGTCGCTGTCGAGCATGGTCAGCGCGATATAGATATCAGTCTCGCTGCACGGGGTGTAGAGCACGCGGCGCGTGCCCGACCAATATTCGATAGTCTTGGCGCCGTCGATCGCCTCTCGTTCCGCGGCGGTCTTGTCCATCAACAGGCGCGTGCAGCCGTCGACCAGATATTTGTGCTTTGCCAGCAGGCCCAGCGCCTCGCGTAGCCTCGAATTACTACCGTCGGCGGCGACAATCAGATCGGCTTTTACCTTGCGCCCGTCCGCAAGCATCAATTCGCCGTCCGGTGTCGCACTTGTAGCCGTCGAGTTGGTTACAATCTCGACGCCGGCGCGCTTTGCTGCAGCGGCGAGCGCATTGATGACGTTCTGCCGCACGATGCTGAACACGCGGCTGCCGGCCCAGCTGTGCACCGAGATTAGCCGATCGTTACCGTCGCGAACCTCGCGCGTATGCGCGAACGGCGCACCCTTTACCGCGGCGCCGTAGGCGCCGACCGCTTCGAGCACCCGCAGCCCGTTCTCGTAGATGTAGATGCCGGCGCCGGTCGTGCGCAGCTGGTCGGCACGCTCGTGCACGCGCACGCTCCAGCCGCGCTGCGCCAAAGCGCATGCCGCTGTAAGGCCGGCAAACCCGGCGCCGGCGATCTCGGCGTGCCGCTTGTTCATTCCGCCGTCATGCCAAAATTGCCGGGCTCACGCCACACCGCAATAGGCAAAAAGGGGTGGCTCTTTCATGCTCCACGCGTATGATGGCCGCGAGTTGGACGATCGACCAAGTGGAGGTTCTTTCATGGCCCGCCTGCGCCACTTCGCCGTCTGCGTAAATGACCTCGACAAGGCCGCAGAGTTCTATGAGACCGTATTCGACCTCAAACGCATCGACCGTGAGGACCTGGAGATCGGCTCGGCGATTTACATGAGCGACGGCGTCATCAATCTTGCGTTACTCAATTTCTCGACCGGCGCCGGCAGCAAAGCCTCGGATCTTAAGAATCCGAAGGGCTTCGTCGGCGCGCATCATTTCGGCTTCCAGGTCGACGATCTCGCCGAGACCCAGAAGCGCATCGAAGCCAACGGCGGCAAATTCTTCTTCGACCTCGGCGACGAGCGTCACGGCAATTTTGAGCGCAAGTTCAAGGACCCGGACGGGGTCATTTTCGATATTTCGAAGGATGGCTGGCAGGGCACGGACAGCTACAGCAAAAAGTAGCCGGTCACTGGACAAATTGATTGGTGTAGAGGTCGTCTACTGGCGACTTGTTCTGGATGATGCCCTTGGCCAGATAAAAGTCCTGCAGGTTGGCGAGCCGTTGCGGGTCGATCGCGCCAAGTACCTTTTGTCCTGGATAGACCAGCTTGTCGTAATAGTCGAACACTTCTTTAACCTGACCTTCTTTGCCATTCCATTCCGGCACAAACTTTACAAAATCGGTAGCTGCTGCCGCCGGATCGTCCATAATGTCCTTCATGCCGTGCAGCGCCGCCTTGACGAAGGCGCGCACCATGTCGGGCTTGTCCTTGATGATTTGATCGGACGCGGCGATGGCCTGCGCCATGTGCGGAAAAAATTCATCGGTCGGCAGTACCTTGATGGCGACACCGGCGGCCTCAACCGGCGGAATCCAATCTGGGACGCCCGCCATGCCGACCGATTTTCCGCTGGCGACCATCTGCCAGACGCCGACCGGACCCGCGGATTGAATATCGACATCGTCCTTAGTCAGGCCTGCGCTCGCCAGTAATCCGAGTAGCGCATAGAACGTCGTGTCCTGATACGACATGACGGTGATGGTCTTACCTTTCAGGTCGGCCGGCTTGTTGATGCCCGAATCCGCGCGCACCACGAGCTGCATGAATCCCTTGCCGCCGAACACGGCAACCATTTTCACCGGAACGCCGTTTTGCCGGACGATGATGGGCGCGTCCGCCACGATGCCGCCCAGTGGCACATTGCCGGCGCCGACTTGCTTAGCGACATCGACACCACCGCGGCCCACAGCAAAGCTGACGTCGAGGCCAAGCTGCGAGAAATAGCCCTTGCCCTGGGCCAGCCGGATCGGCCCAAAGGCCGGCAACAAAGGCGGCGCGGGAAAGAGATAGGTGATTTGTTCATTTGCCCACGCCTGCGATACACTTAGGAAGCCAAGACCTAGCGCACCGCCGGAAATGCCTTGCATCAGACGGCGTCGAGATAATCCGTTCAAACGATCAAACATACTTGGCTCCTTCACGTGCAAGACGACCACTTAAGATCTCGCTGCAGCGGCCCCTGCCCTATCGGCGAACCGATCTTTGCTACTATACTTGTATTATCTGGGCAGTGAAGCGCGCGCAATCCGCCCAGGTAGCCCGCTTCGGCGATCAGATTGCTCATGCCTGTTGTCCGTCTTGAATATCGCAATGTGACGATGCGCTTTGCGCAGATCGGTGGCTATGACAGGCTTACAGCTGTGCGCGGAGTGAGCTTTTCGGTGCACGACGGCGAGGTGGTCTCGCTCATCGGGCCGAGCGGTTGCGGCAAAAGCACGCTCCTTAGCATCGGCTCCGGTTTGACCGCGCCGAGCGAGGGTAGTGCCTTCGTCGACGGCGAGAAAGTCGAAGGTGCTAACAGCCACGTCGCCTTCATGCTGCAAAAGGATTTGCTGTTGCCGTGGCGCACGGTTGCCGAGAACGTCATGCTTGGGGTGGAGATTCAGGGCCTGCCCCCGGCCGAGCGCAAGCTGCGCGCGCAGAAACTCCTTGCAAATTTCAGCCTCGCCGAGTTTTCCAGCCACCATCCGCATCAATTATCGGGTGGCATGCGTCAGCGCGTAGCCCTGGCGCGCACGCTCGCCGTGGACCCGCACGTGCTGTTGCTCGACGAGCCGTTCTCGGCAGTCGATGCACAGACCAGGATGATCTTACAGCGCGACCTCGCGCAGACCTTGAGCAAGGCACGTAAGACAGCGCTTCTTATAACTCACGATTTGCTAGAAGCCGTGACGCTGTCGGATCGCGTCCTGGTGATGAGTGCCAGACCTGGAACCATCATCGACGAACTCGTGATCGATCTACCGCAGCGTGAGGATCCAATCGCACGGCGGCACGATCCCAAGGTGAATGATTATGCGGCACGATTGATGGACCGTCTCGATATCGGCCACGTCGTCCTAGAGACGCAAGCGGCAGTAGGTGCGGCATGAGCCGCAACGCCCGCGTCTCGCACATCCGCAAAGGGGCGCTGGCAAGCATTATTTTGCTGGTGGTTTTTCTCGCCACCTGGCAATGGGGGCCCGATCTCCTCGGTATTCCGAGCTTCATCGTGCCGTCGCTGTCCATGGTAGCCCGCGAATTCGTGCATGCGTGGCTATTCGACCATCTGTTGTTTCACACCGGCATTACCGTTGCGGAAGTTCTGGCCGGCTTTATTCTTGGAAGCCTGCTCGGCGCTTTCGTCGGCTATCTCCTTGGCATGTCGCCGACGGCGGAGTTCGCGCTTTCGCCCTATCTTCTCGCCTTGCAAATCGCGCCCAAGGTCGCATTCGCGCCGCTGTTCATCCTTTGGATGGGCTTCACTGTCTATCCGAAAATCCTGGTCGCGATATTGATCGTGTTCTTTCCAGTCCTGGTCAACGTGCTGACCTCGGTCCGCACCGTCGACCCCGATCTGATCAATCTCGCGCGCTCGTTCAAGGCGACTCGGGCGCAGATCTTTTGGAAAATCGAGTTTCCGACGTCGATGCCGCCGATGTTCGCGGGCCTGCGCATCGGTTCGACGCTAGCCGTGGTCGGAGTCGTCGTCGGCGAACTTGTCGGCGGCAACGAGGGGCTCGGCTATCTACTCACGTTCGGCGAAGGCCAGGCCAACACGCCGATGGTGTTCGTCTCGATCGTGATGCTCACTTTAGTCGGTGGGATCACCTATCTCGGCGTCATCCTCGTCGAGCGGCGCGTGCTGCACTATCTGCCGGCGCGATCGGTAGGCCGCAATGTTTAATGCGTATCTTTCGAAAAACTCTCAGCAGCACGCGGTGGCTTCAGCCATCGTCGCAATTTGCGTCGGCGCTTTACCGCGCTCGTCGGGACCTTCCCAGATTCGCAAAGTTAGGCGACACGAACATCGGCAATGAATTTATCGAACTCGATGTGAAGGTCGTCGGATTGCCGCGACAGCTGGCCAGCCGCATCCAGGACTTGGTTGGCTTCGAGTTTTGTTGCCGCCGAAGTGTCCTCGATGCTCGAAACAGCGCGCACCACTTCGACCGCGCTCGCCAATGCCTGTTGGGCATTTTGGGCAATGGTGCGGGTAGCATTGCGTTGCTGATCCACGGCCACAGCAACTTGAGTCGCGATCGCGTTCATTTCGCCGATTTTGACGATGATGCCTTGGATGGCGGCAACGACTTTCGCGGTGACAGCCTGAATTCTTGAGATCTGTGCCTCGATCTCCTGAGTGGCAGTGCCAGTTTGCGCGGCCAAGGCCTTAACTTCCCCGGCGACGACAGCAAAGCCGCGTCCTGCCTGGCCGGCTCGGGCCGCTTCAATGGTCGCATTGAGTGCCAGCAGATTGGTTTGCTGGGCGATCTCCTTAATCAGGCTCATGACGCGCTCGATCTCGCGCGCATCTGTCGCTAATGCCTGAACTGCGTGATTGGTGGACTGCGCGTCCTCGGTGGTCTTGGTCGAAAGCTGCGATGAGCGGGCAGCGCTATCACTGATAGCCTCGATCGACGCCGATAGCTCCTCGGTGGCCGTGGCAACGGTTTCGATATTGGCGGAAGCGCGCTGCGCAACCGTTTTGACAGTGCCGGATTGTTCACCCGCCTGTGTGGTGGTGGCGAACATCACTTCGGCGTTTTGTTTCAAGCTCGTCGCGGCGGTTCGCAGCGTCGAGGTCAAGGCGGTCGCCGTGGCTTCGAAGCGCAGATTGAGCGCCTGCAAAGTCCGTGCCCGGTCTTCCTTGGCGCGTCGCCCCGTTTCATTCTCCTGTGCCAGCCGGTCCGCGTTGATCTTATTGTCGCGGAACACGCGCACCGCATTCACCATGGCCGCGATCTCGTTGCGATACCCGACCGCAGGAATCTCGACACCGATCGTTCCAGCTGCGAGCTGTTCCATCACTGCGGTAATTTGCCGAATGGGCCGCACAATGCTTCGACCGATAACAAGCGCGAGGATTAATCCCACGATGATCAACGATGCCGAGGCCGTATATTCGAGATGTCGCGCCGAGTCGGTCGTCAGCATCATGCTGCCAACCGTGCCAAGCTGCTGTTCAGTCGCTTGGAAGCGGATCTGATTGGTGGCATCGAGCAGCGCGTCAGCCGTGGCGTTGCGCTCCGTAGTGATGCTGGCAAATTTTTCGGTGGCCTTGATCAGCCCGGCCAACGCCCCGTCGTAGCGCTTGAGCGGTTCGATCATGGCTTTGAGAAAACGCTGCACGCGGGCATTATCGGTATTGCGCGCTTGCAGCGCCAGAAAACTGCGGCTCATGGCCTGCACATCCACGCGGGCGGTGTCCGAATCTGCCGGATTGCGTGACGCCAAGAAGCGGGTTGCGCTGGCATCGCTGCTATGAAACGCCTCCATCAACCGAATAGCGTCGTCGAGTGCAATGGCACTATTGGCATCATGGGCGAGCACCTCGACGACCGCCGCCACGGTTGTGCTGAGTTCAGTGGCGCTTTGCAGGAGCTCGGCACTGTTCATCCGCCGCACGTTGATCGCCTCGATTGTTGCGGTGATAGAGTTTCGATATTGATCGCCGAGACCCTGCAGCTTCTTGACAACGCTGTTGTCGGTTCCAGCCCAGGCATAAGCTTCCTCTATAGCCGCAATGCTGTCCTGCAGCCGGGTGAGCGAGCGCTGGGCGGCTCGTAAATCGTTGTCGTTTTCGGACAATGCATATTGCGCCACCAGGGCACGCGTTTCGCCGACCCCGACGACAAAGTCGGTGACCGAAGACGCTTCCGATACCGTCGAATTGACAGCTTGGGCGCTGTCGTAAATTCCGCTAATTGTTCGCCAGGAATAAACCGAAAGCCCAACCAGCAACAAGAGGATAATGCAAATCCCGCCGACGACCCGCTGCAGGATCGACAGCTGACCGACGCTCATAAATAATTTGATGCGCCGCACCACCGCTCTCGTTTATCTGAACCGGACGATCATTGATACTGTTTGATCCGCTCAATGAGATCGTCACCAAACTCTTTGGTGAAGACAGGATTGGCCGATGCCATTGCGGCAGCAAATTTTGTGCGGTCCACATCGCTAACGACCTGCATGCCCGATTGCGCCAATTGCGCAACGCCATTTTTTTCCGCAGTTGCCGCAAATTGGCGCGACGCTGCCCCAGCTAATTTCGCCGCCGCGACAAAGGCCGGTTTGTCGTCTGCGGCAAGCCCATCAAAATCGTCGGTCGACATGAATAGGATGGCGGGATCGTAAACATGACCTGTTAGCGTCAAATACTTCTGCACCTGATTGAATTTTGACGATATGATTGTCGCGATCGGATTTTCCTGGCCGTCAAATTCGCCTGACTGTAGCGCTCCGTAGAGCAGCGGGAACGCCAAAGTACGGACGTCCGCGCGGAGCGCCTTAAATCCCGTGACCATCACTTCCGATTGGGGCAGCCGCAACTTGAGGCCCTTGAGATCATCGGGCGTTCGGATTTCGTGTTTGGAGTTTGTCAGATGCCGCAAGCCGTTTTCGCCCCATGCCAGCGCGACCAAATTCTTGTCGCGAAATTGGGCCAGATAGGATTGCCCAATCGGGCCGTCGAGAACAGCGTGCGCGTGATGCAGATCGCGGAACAAGAATGGAATATTGAATACCCCGACTTCGGCCAGAAAGTTCGGTAGTGGCGCGCCGGTAATAAATGCCAAATCGACGGTGCCCAATTGGACGGCTTTGAGCATTTCCACTTCACCGCCGAGCGCCGAATTCGGATATTGCTCAATTTTGTAGCGCCCATTGGTGCGCTTGGTCACTTCATCGGCGAACACCGTAGCACCAGCACCAAGCTGAGAGTCGGTCGATAGAATATAGCCGAGTTTGAGCGTTTTCGGCGCTTGGGCTTGCACCGCCCTGATCGACCGAGAGTACGTCAAGCCCGCGACGATTGCAGCAAGCCCACACAGCAGTTTTCGCCGACTTAGTCGGCCACGGCCATTGTTGCGCATCATATTGTCCTCTATGGCGTGCGCTGGAATCCGCCAAAACGTCCGACTTTAAGACAATGTGACAAGCAACGGTTTAGACTTTATTAACTCTGCGGGATGACGTTTTTGGCTAAAACAGGGCATCGCATCAAATTGTTTTGCTAGTCCTGCACGCTTGACGTTACCGAGCGTTAAGATTCGTCATGCGCATGACATCAAATCAATCCGTCGCTGACCGTGGCAGGAATTGGTGTGTCGCCGGCGCGTGCGTAGCCATGCTGTTTCTCATGGTCGTCGCACCGACTATGTTCCATGCGGATACTGTAGCATCTGGTGTGCTTTTGGTCGGCCCTTAAGACCGCTGCGTTGCGGACTGAAAAGCCGAACAGGCGCAGTCTGGGCTACGGTTACAAGTGCCGCATTGTCCGCGGCAGCATGCGGCCTGCTAGTGGTCGGAACTCACTACTTCAGTGTGATCCTCTTCGTAAACTGCCCAGCCAGCAAGGGAGATTCCCATGCCCGCTCCACGCGCGAAGTCGGACGATACCCCAGAAGTTGCACCCACATCCGCCGCAGCGATTCGCACCATCGCGATGCCCGCCGACACAAATCCGCACGGCGACATCTTCGGCGGCTGGTTGCTGTGCCAGATGGACCTTGCAGGTTCGACCGTTGCTATCCGGCGCGCCAATGGCCGCGTTGTGACGGTCGCCATCACAGCCATGACCTCCGGTATTGGTTGGCGACGAGGTCTCATGCTACTGCAACGTGGAGCGGATCGGAAATACGTCGATCGCCATAAACATCGAGAGCTGGGTGCGGCGTGGAACCGGAGACACGCCGATCAAGGTGACGGAGGGACTCTTCACATACGTCCGCGTCGGGGCTGACGGACGTCCACAGTCGATTGCATCCCACTCGGATACCTAGTCCACAGGGAGTGGATCGAAGTGCGGAAGGTTCACGCGACTGAATTGGCAATACCGGATTTCGCAGACGCTCAATCGTGGCTACTCGTTTTACCCAAATTCGTGGTCGGCAGACCCGGCGGATCCCACTCAACCGTGCGATAATCGAAGCCGGCGGCGATGGTGGGTTTGACGATTGCGAAGAATGGCGAAATGTCAAAGTCGCGCGGCGTGTAGAGCCCGTGCTTGCGGATATGTTCGTTCTCGCTCTGCACATAAGGCGCAACGCCGTAGGTCTTGCCATTGATCGAAGCGCTTTCCGGAAGGATTGGGTAGCGGATCGACGCGAATGCTTCCGCGATCAGAGTCGAGCAGATCGCCTTGGTCGGATCGCCGGCGCCGATCGCTAACATGCGCCTGCGGAATCAGACCGGCACTGGCGGGTAAGGAAACAGATAGCGCGCCAAGTCGACGATCTGTTTTGAATCGTACTGCTTGCCGATGCGCGCAAGAGCGTAGTCAATGATTTTTCCCTTGCCTTCGTCATCAAGGCCTACCGGCCGGCAAATCCGGATATTGAACCCGACATATTTCGACAGCGGCACGGTTACGACGCCGGTATTCGCCTCCGCCTCCAAAAGGACGTTCGGCTCGCCGCTCGGTGCTCTATCTTTGGGCCGCTCTCCGACATAGAGCGCGGCATGCGACCAGGTCGATTGGGTCAAAAACTTGATGATGGCGCTCAGCCGGGTGTTGCCCTCGACCAGAACGATGTCGCCGGGCTTGAGCGCGCTGCGAACCACCGTGGGATCGGGCGCAAAAAAAGGGCGCATATCGCGCCGTCGGTTGCGCAAGAAACCTTAGGATTTTAGCGCTGAGATACGCTTCGAGCCTGTGGAACATGGTAAAAGTGTAAGAGCCAAGGCCGCATAACCTATATCTTACACGGAATTATCCCAACCGTGACGGCTCAGCCGTAGCCGTCTGTAAAGCTGGCGGTCATCTAATGCTCCATTCATCCTTCCGGCGGAACTGGATCACCAAACCGATCTTTCGGATGGCACAGCGCGCGCTGCCCCGACTGTCCGATACCGAGCGCGAAGCCATAGAAGCCGGCGACGTCTGGTGGGACGCCGACCTGTTCACCGGCAATCCCGATTGGGGGAAGCTCCTGGCCTTTGCGCCCGCCCGACTGTCGAATGAGGAGCAGCAATTTCTGGCCGGCCCGGTTGAGGAGCTCTGTCAAATGCTCGACGACTGGAAAATCAACTGGGAATGGCATGACCTGCCGCCCGAGGTCTGGGACTTCCTGAAGTCCCGAAAATTCTTTGCGATGATCATTCCCAAGGCCTATGGCGGTCTCGGCTTTTCCGCCTATGCGCATTCGGAAGTCATTCGCAAACTGTCGTCGTGCTCGATCTGTGCCGCGGTCACCGCGATGGTGCCGAATTCGCTCGGGCCGGGCGAGCTATTGCTGCAATTTGGCACCAAGGCACAGAGAGACTATTGGTTGCCACGGTTGGCGCGCGGCGAGGAAGTCCCGTGCTTCGGTCTTACCAGCCCAGAAGCGGGGTCGGACGCCGCATCGATGATCGATTCCGGCGTGGTCTGCCGCGGCACATTCGAAGGGAGCGAGGTACTCGGCATTCGGCTGAATTGGCACAAGCGCTACATCACACTCGGGCCGATCGCGACCGTTCTGGGTCTCGCCTTCAAGCTGCGAGATCCCGACCACCTGATCGGTAATCGCGACGACATCGGGATCACGCTGGCATTAGTGCCGACGCATTTGCCCGGCATCAGCATCGGACGGCGACATCTGCCGGCGATGCATGTGTTCCAGAACGGCCCCAATTGGGGCGACGACGTATTCATTCCTATGGACAACGTCATCGGCGGCGTCGATCAGGTCGGCAAGGGCTGGAAAATGCTGATGAGTGCGCTGGCGGCCGGGCGCGGCATCTCGCTGCCTTCATTGTCCGCCGCAGGTGCTGCCTTTGCTGCCAACGTGACCGGCGCCTATGCGCGCATCCGCGAGCAATTCCACGTTGCGATCGCAAAATTCGAGGCAATCCAGGAACGGCTCGGCCGTATCGCGGCGACTGCCTATCTAGTCGACGCGGCGCGCCGAATGACTTGCGCCGCGCTCGATGACGGCCACCATCCGGCCGTTGTCACCGCCATCATGAAGGCACAGGCAACCGAGCGCATGAGGATCGCAATCAATGACGCGATGGATGTACATGGCGGTAAAGGTATTATCGAAGGGCCGTTGAACTATCTCGGTAGCCTCTATCGCGGCGTGCCGATCGCCATCACAGTGGAAGGCGCAAATATTGTCACCCGCAGCCTCATTCAATTCGGCCAGGGGGCGATCCGCTGTCATCCGTACCTGCTCAGGGAAATGCAGGCGCTCGAAGACGCCGACCGCGCGCGCGGCCTCGACGCCTTTGACCAGGCCTTTTGGGGGCACGTCGCCCATAGCCTCGCCAACGCGATGCGGGCGTGGGGCCGCTCCTGGACTGGTGGAATTTTTGCGCCGTCGGCTGACGCCGGCGCGGCTAAAGCCATTCTTCCGGCAGCTCAGCCGGCATGCCGCCGCGTTTGCGCTCGCCGTCGATCTTTCACTGCTCGCGCTTGGCGGTGCGCTCAAGCGCAAGGAGATGATATCGGCACGTTTCGGCGACATCCTATCGGAGCTCTATCTGTCGAGCGCCGCGCTCAAGCGTTGGAATGACGAAGGCTGTCAGCAGGATGACTTCCCGCTACTTGAATACTGCATGGAGGCGAGCTTTTCGACTATCGAAATCCGATTCGATGAGATCATCGCGAATTTTCCCAACCGGCCGGTCGCCTGGCTCCTGCGTCTTCTCATCCAACCGCTCGGTCCGCGCCGCCGCGGGCCATCCGATCGCGTCACCGACCGCTGCGCCGAGATCATCACCAGGCCAAGCGCGTCACGCGATCGGCTTACCGTGGACTTATTCCATCCGACCGACGACGAGCATGCTAACGGCATCGCGTTGCTCGAAAGCGCCTTCGCTATGACGGTCGCCGTGCAGCCGATCCGCGACCGCATGCAGGCGGCACGCGTTCGCGACATTGATCAGGCGGTGCAGCAGGGCACGATCAATGCGGATGAAGTCGTCAAACTCAAAGCCGCAGCAGAGGCCGTGGCCGCCGCCATCGCGGTCAACGATTTTGCGCCGGAAGAACTGACCTCCCGAGGCGCGTCAAACGAGGGAGTTGTGCCATCTCAACCGACATCGCAGGTGCATCCGCAGTCCCGACCGGCCGCGGCGGAGTAGAGCGCCATCCAGTCTATATCGTGGATGGCAGCCGCACGCCTTTCATCAAGGCGCGCGGCAAACCTGGCCCGTTCACGCCGGTCGATCTCGCGGTGCAATGCGGGCGACCGCTGCTGCTGCGTCAGGCATTCGCGCCGGACGCCTTCGACCAAGTGATCCTCGGCTGCGTCAATGTCATCGCCGACGAAATGAACCCGGCGCGTGTCGCCGCGTTGCGGCTCGGCATGGGCGAGGCGATGACGGCATTCACGGTGCAGATCAACTGCGGCTCCGGCATGCAGTCGATCGACACTGCCTACCACTACATCCGCGAAGGCGTATCCGACCTAGTGCTGGCGGGCGGCGCGGAATCACTCAGCCATGCGCCGCTTGTCTTCAGCCGGAGCGCGGTGAACTGGTATGCGCGGCTCTTTGCCGCTCGCGGCATCGGAGCAAAACTATCGGCGTCCCTCGGCTTTCGTCCTTCCTTCCTCACCCCGGTGATTGGCCTCGAGCGCGGGCTGACAGATCCCATTACCGATCTCAATATGGGGCAGACCGCCGAGCTGGTCGGCCACCTTTTCCACATTTCGCGGCGACAGGCCGATGAATATGCCGCCGAGAGCCAGCAACGATTGGCAAGCGCACAGAAGAACGGCACTTTCGCCGACGAGATCGAAATCTTATTCGCGCGCGACGGGACCGTTTTCGATCACGATGATGGGGTGCGGCCCGATAGCACGGCCGACAATCTGGCCAAGCTCAAGCCTGCCTTCGAGCGGCCGTGGGGTAAGGTCACGGCGGGTAACAGCTCGCAAATCACCGATGGCGCGTCATGGGTCATTCTTGCGTCGGAAGATGCAGTAAAGGAGCACAAGCTTACACCGAAGGCTGTCATCGTCGACAGCGAATGGTCGGCGCTCGATCCCTCCGTCATGGGCCTCGGCCCGGTCTATTGTTCGACCGCGATCCTGAAACGGCACCAGCTCTCACTCGGCGACATCGAGCTGTGGGAGCTGAACGAAGCTTTCGCTGCTCAGGTGCTGGGTTGTCTCGCGGCGTGGAATGACGCCGAGTTCTGCCGCGACGCACTCGGCCTCGAGGGCGCTGCCGGACACATCGCGCGCGATCGGCTTAACGTCGACGGGGGCGCCATCGGCGTCGGCCATCCGGTCGGCGCGAGCGGCAACCGTATTGTGCTGCATCTCGTCAACGCCATGAAACGCCTCGGCTATAAGCGCGGCATCGCCACCGAATGCATCGGCGGTGGCCAGGGCGGCGCCATGCTGATCGAAGCGATCTGAGGGGCGGCGCATGAACACCTCGCACGCCGCAAAGCCCGTCTTGGCCGTTCTCGGCAGGCGCGATTTCGAGCTTGGCCCGTTCGCCATCGATGAGGCGGCTCAGGATGCTGGATCGTGGGCGAATTGGCGGATGCGAACTGACGAAGACGGCATCGCGTGGCTGCTGTTCGATAAAAAGGACGCCAGCACAAATACGCTGTCCGAGGAGGTGCTAACCGAACTCGATACGGTGCTGGAGAAACTCGAACGAGACCGCCCACGCGGGTTAGTCATTCGCTCGGCAAAAGCCGGTGGCTTTATTGCCGGCGCCGACATCGCGCAGTTCCGCGGCGTCACCGACACTGCCACCATCGAGGTGTTGCTCACCCGCGGCCATGCCGTGCTCGATCGACTCGACCGTCTGCCGCTGCCGACTGTCGCTGTCGTCCACGGCTATTGCCTCGGCGGTGGGCTCGAGGTCGCGCTCGCCTGCGACTACCGCATCGCCATTGATGACGCGAGCTTTGGCTTTCCTGAAGTTCTGCTCGGGCTGCATCCGGGCCTCGGCGGCACCGTACGACTGCCGCATCTCATCAATCCGGCTCAAGCGATGACCATGATGCTGACTGGTAAGGTCGAGCGCGCGCGACCAGCGAGGGCGCTCCGACTGGTCGATGCCGTGACGCAGGAGCGCCACGTCCGTGCCGCGGTAAAGTCTGCCGTGAGCGGTGAGATCAATCAGGCAAAGCAGGATTTGCTCGGATCGCTGGTGAATATCAGTCCGGTACGCAGACTGCTCGCCGCCCGCATGCGCAGCGAAGCCGCCGGACGCGCGCCGCGCCCGCATTACCCCGCACCTTATGCACTGATCGATCTGTGGGCCGCGCATAGCGGCAATCGCGAAGCCATGCAAAAGGCGGAAATTGCATCCTTCGCCAAGCTTCTTGTCACCGATACCGCACAGAATCTTGTTCGCGTGTTTTTCTTGCGCGAGAACCTCAAAAGCCTTGGCGATGAAGATTGGGTCGGAAGCCGGGTGCACGTGATCGGCGCCGGCGCCATGGGCGGCGATATTGCGGCTTGGTGCGCTTGGCACGGTTTCACCGTGAGTCTCGGTGACACCAAGCCTGAGCCGATTGCTGGCGCGATCAAGCGCGCCGCGGACCTTTACGGCAAAATCGGCCGGGACAACCGCCGCAGGGTCCGCGACTCGCTCGACCGTCTGATTCCTGATCTCAAGGGCGAAGGGGTGGCCACCGCGGACCTCATCATCGAGGCCGTGCCCGAAATTCTCGACCTCAAACGGAAGATTTTTTCCGCCATCGAGCCCAAGATGAAACCCGATGCCATCCTCGCCACCAATACGTCGAGCATCCCGCTCGAACAATTGTGCGAGGGACTGCCACGGCCAGAGCGGCTCGTCGGCATACACTTTTTCAACCCGGTGTCGCGCATGCAGCTCATCGAGGTGGTCAGCCATGGCAAAGTCGCCGCTCGCGTACTGGCCGATGCGCGCGCCTTCCTCGGCCGCATCGACCGACTTCCGGCGCCGGTGAAGAGCGCACCCGGCTTTCTCGTCAACCGCGCGCTGACGCCGTATCTCCTCGAAGCGCTGGTGATGCTCGACGCCGGCATGAAGAAAGAGACCATCGACAAGGCCGCGGAGGATTTCGGCATGCCGATGGGGCCGATCGAATTGGCCGACGAGGTCGGGCTCGACATCTGCTTGCATGTCGCCGAAATGCTGAAGGGAAGCATCAACCGCGAAATGCCCGACCCGCCGCAATGGCTTAAGGACAAGGTCGCCAAGGGTGACCTCGGCAAGAAAACAGGCAAGGGTCTCTATGACTGGAAGGACGGCCACGCCATCAAGTCGCATGAGGAGGCCGCGCCGCCGCCCGATACGATCGACCGGTTGATCCTGCCGATGCTCGACGTCTGTGTAACCTGCCTTCGCGAAGGTATCGTCGCCGACGAAAAGATCATCGACGGCGCGATGATCTTCGCGACAGGTTTCGCGCCGTTCCGCGGCGGGCCGATGCAGTATGCGAGAAGCCGCGGAACGGCAGAAGTGCGCAACACGCTCAAACGCCTTGCCGAGAAGTACGGGCCACGCTTCCAGCCCGATCCCGGCTGGGACAACTTGCAATGATCCATTCTGGTGCGGGGCCGGTAATCTTCGACGATCCGGTGCGCCTTGCCGATACGATCGTTGAGAAAGTCGGCGGAACCATCGTGTTGGCCTTACCGCTCGGTCTCGGCAAGGCCAATCACATCGCTAACGCGCTTTTCGCCAAGGCGGTGGCCGACCGCTCGATCCGGCTCACGGTTTTCACGGCGCTGACGCTGGAGGCACCGCGCGCTACGAGCGAGCTCGAGCGCCGCTTTTTCGATCCTGTGGCGCAGCGCATGTTCGCCGGCTATCCGGCGCTCGATTACGCGGCGGCGATTCGCGGCGGCAAAGTCCCACCCAACGTCGAGATCAATGAATTCTTCTTCGTGGCCGGACAATGGCTCGGCTCGCCTTACGCACAGCAGCACTATATCTGCGCCAATTATACCCATGCGCTGCACTGCGTGCTCGACCGCGGCGTCAACGTGGTCGGCCAATTGGTGGCGCACCGCGCGGAAGAGACCGCGCGGCCGTACAGCCTGAGCTGCAATCCCGACCTGACGCTCGACCTGCTGGCGTTGCGCCGCGCTGGCCGCGTCGATTTTGTGTTCGCCGGGCAAAGCAATTCCGAATTGCCATTCATGCCTGGCGCCGCGGCAATCGCGGCAGAAGAGCTCGACTTTCTTCTTGACAATCCGGCGACCGATTTTCCGCTGTTTGCGCCGCCACGCGCGCCGGTTTCGCTCACGGACTATGCCGCCGGACTGCATGCGGCCAGCATCGTGCCCGATGGGGGCACGCTGCAGATCGGCATCGGTTCGCTCGGCGACGCCGTCGTGCAGGCCCTGGTGCTGCGCCACCACCGGAACGAGGAGTTTTGCGAACTGCTTTCCCGTCTGGGCTACGACCCAGTGCAGACCGCGGCAGTCCATACCGCGCCTTTCGACATCGGTCTCTACGGCTGTTCGGAAATGTTCGTCGAAGGCATGCTCGATCTGTTTCGTGCCGGAATACTTAAGCGCGAGGTGGATGGAGCGGTGCTGCATGCGGGCTTTTTTCTCGGGTCGCGCGCCTTCACCCGCGCGCTTCGCGAGATGCCGCGCGAGATTGCTGAAAAATTCGGCATGACGTCGATCTCCTACGTCAACGAGCTCTATCGCGAGGAAGACGCCAAGCGTCGTGCACGAGTCAAGGCGCGCTTTCTCAACGACGCGATGATGGCAACTGTGCTGGGTGACGTGATCTCCGACGGCCTCGAAGACGGTCGCATCGTCAGTGGTGTCGGCGGACAATACAATTTTATCGCCCAGGGTTTTGCACTTGAAGGCGCGCGCTCGGCGATTGTGTTGCACGCATCGCGGACCGCCAAAGGGAAGGTCCAGTCCAACATCCGCTGGCGCTACGGCCACACGACCATCCCACGCCACCTGCACGATATGATTGTGACGGAATACGGCATCGCCGACATCCGCGGTAAAAGCGACCGCGATGTCATCGCCGCAATGTTGGCGATCACGGATTCGCGCTTCCAGGACGAATTGCTCCGCCAGGCCAAGGATGCAGGCAAGATCGAGCAGTCGTTCGAGTTGGAATTGATCTCGCGCACCAATACGCCGGATGCCATCGAACGGGCCCTGAAGCCGGCGGCAGATGGCGGTTTGCTGCCGATGTTTCCCTTCAACACCGAATTCACGGAGATCGAACAGCGCATCATCCCTGCACTCGAAACGTTAAATTCGGCGTCGCTAATGCAACGCGTCGCCCTACTTATGCGGGGCCTCACGTCTGCTGAGGTGGATTCGGATTGCCTCGATCGGCTTGGATTGGCGAAGCCGCGAAATCTGTCGGAACGGCTGGATGCCGCTCTGGTGCGTGGCGCGTTGAATTAGTGAGACCACTATTTAAGAAGTCATTGAGTCGCAAATTTACTGGCTGTTCGACCCCAGTCCACCCATCGAAGAGACGGCTGGCCCCAAGCGACAGCGCCGTCAGGCGGCCCAAACACTTCGCGCGTAGTCCGCGTGATAGGTGATCGCCATGCCGCAGATCGCAATCACTGCGGACTCCCTATTTTTTTTGACACCGTCGTAATGGGCGTGCGCGATATGTTGGCAATGTCAGAACGGAGACAAGTCATGACCGCCATCGCGCTGAAACTGACCAGGAATTTGTCGGGCTGGTGGCGCCGCGAGTCTGGTGCTGACCTCAAGAGCCTAAGCGACAAGGCGCTACCCATCCCGTGCTGACCGATCACCAGCCGGGCCGGGTTGGATTGCTTTGGGGCCATCAACATCGTCTTGCAGGACTAACCGCCTCAGTGCGTCGTTACCGGCCTTTCTGGCCGATCCGCGCGTCGGGTATCTGCTACTGGACCTTTGTAAGCATCGCTCATCGTTCCCCCGATGGATTTCCCAAATAAAGGGCGTCGGTAGCCTAGCGCCGCGTCGGATAACAACGCGCAATTCGGAGCGAGAATCGGCCATCGAGAAAATATGGACCTTCGGCCTTCAATCCGCGAGGGCTGCTGTCGCTGGTTTTTATGTTGGCGCAACGGCAGGAGGAGCGCCGCTCATTGCAGTCATTCGACGAGGGGGCCTCGATAGACCATGCTGACGCAGGCTATGTCGTCGTTCCGCGGCGCTCCACTTTCGAATTCGGTCACCCTGCCAACAATGCCACGCACAAGGTCCTGGGCTGCCGCTGCGGCAAACTCACGCACAACCTGCTCGATTCGTTCATCGCCGAAGAACTCGCCGCTGGGACTGGTTGCCTCCGGCACCCCATCGCTGAACAGGATCAAGCGATCACTCGCTAAGAGACGCACGGTCGCTGTCTTGAACGTCGCGTGGGTGCTCGCCGCCAGCGGCGGCCCGGTCGGCGTCAGCCGATCGATCGTGCCGCCGCACCGCAGCAGCAGCGGCGCGTTATGCCCACAGTTGCAGTAGACGATTTCACCTGTCGTCACGTCGATGACCGCACAAAATGCCGTCACGAACATTGATTCCTCGTTGTTGGCGGCGAGGAGGCTGTTGACGCGGGCGATCCCCGTTGCCAGGTCGCTGTCCTCACGTACCATGAGGCGGATTACGGACTGGGTGATCGCCATGAACAGCGAGGCCGGCACGCCCTTGCCGGATACGTCGCCAATGCTGACGGCGATCCGTTTGTCGTCGATCGTGAAATAGTCGAAGAAATCGCCACCAACTTCGCGCGCTGGATAAAGTTCGCCGTGCAGATCGATTGCCGCAAAGGCCTTCTCGGCCTTGAATGGGCGCGGTAGCATCGAGCGCTGGATTGCCGTGGCGTTCGCCATCTCCTCGAATCGCTGGCGCTTAATTGTGATTTGCTCGGCGAGTCGAAGGAACGAGTGCGAAAAGTCCACAAGCTCCGGCAGTGGATTGAGTAGTTCGTCGAGCAGCTTCGTATCGAAATCGTTGATCTCAAGTGCGCTCAACGCATTGGTGTAGAACCCAATGGCCTGATTGAGCCGCGACATTCGCTCGCCGAGCTGGCCGATGGCGAACAACAGAAGCTGAGGATTTCTGCCACCGAGCTCGAGCAGGTGCGGACGTCCAATCCGCAAGGCAACGAGCGCGGTACGAGCACGCACGGTGGCGATCCGAGGCACCTTGGTGAATGCACCGATCTCTCCGATCAGCATCCCGGGCGCGCTGCGGGCGACATGAATGTCGCCGTACGACGTCTCAACCACAATGTCAGCTTCGCCGGAAACGATGAACAAGGCACAATCGCTGGTTGCGCCTTGCTGCAACATAACCTCGTTGGGGACGAACTGAAGTAACTCGCTGTTCTCCAGCAGCGTGTTAAGCGCGGCGTCGGGAAGCCCGCCGAGCGTCGGGTGCTCGCGCAAAAGGCCGATGAGCGTCGCCTGGGGTTTCGCTAAATTCACGGCGATCACCAACAGCGCCCAGCCGTCCATCGGGCTGAGCGCGCCAAGCAGTCGATGTTGCCTTGGCTTGCACCCACCTTGCGAGTACCATTCCCATTCCGGGTTGATATCAAGCCGAATTCCAATTGTAATATAGCCTGTTTACATAGCTGGGTCATGACAATGGGCGCCCGCCGCGTCGAAACTCGAATTCGAAACCAAATCGCCGAGGTCGCGTCAGTGGCCGAGATCGTCAGCAAATTTTGCGTGACCCACAATCTATCAAATCAGTTGTTCGTCGCGTTGGGCGTTTCGCTCGATGAAGCCCTGAGCAATATCATACGGTACGCTTACGGAGACGTGCGCGATCATTCGATCCTGGTGCGGCTAGACTACGAATCTGGCAGTGTGGCGGCAACTGTCGAGGATGACGGCCGGCCTTTTGACCCGCTGTCGGTTCCCGCACTCGATCTCGCATCGCCCGACCGTGACCGCGGCTTTGGCGTCCATTTCATAAGGAACCTAATGGACGACGTACGTTATGTGCGCGAAAAAGGACTCAATCGTCTGGAGATGCGCAAGCGAATTGAATGAGCCGAGTTTGGGGAGGAGGCCCTGATGGAAGTCATCGAACAAGTTGCAGGTTCCGTGACCATTTTGGAACCGCGAGGCCGGATCGACAGTGTGACCGCCAAGGATTTCGGCGACTGTTTGGCCAAACTGCTGAATGCCGGACGCGAGCACATTGTCATCGATCTCCATAGCATCACCTACATCAGCAGTGCCGGATTCCGACAACTCCTCATCGCAAAAAAGACGACGCAAGAGAGAAATGGCAAGCTGGCGCTCTGCGGCATCGCCGGCGAGGTTAAACGGCTGTTCGAAATTGGCGCTTTCGGCGAACTTTTGCCGATCTATTCGACGCGCGAAGATGGCGTCGCAAGCGTCCAATGAGCGCAACGACCCAGAATGAGTCGCTTGAGCATCGACGGCAGAGCGGTAGCGCGTTCTCCCGCTTACTGTGGCGCGTGTATGGCGCACCTATCCTCCCGGCCACTGCCAAGAAGCCCTCCTCGCTGATTTACGATGCAGACGACCGGCCGAACATTCTTATCGCATTGTCGAATGGAGTTCAGCACGTCGGATTGATCTCGATTAATCTCGTGTATCCATTGCTGATCTGTCGGGCGGTCGACGCACCGATATCGCTGGTGGCCAATTTGCTCTCGATCGGCATGATCGTACTTTCCGTTGGTACCCTTATCCAGGTGCTGCGGCTCGGGCCGGTCGGATCCGGCTACATGCTGCCTTCGACGTTCACGGCGAGCTATTTCGCACCCGGCCTGATTGCGGCGCGTATCGGCGGCTTGCCATTGGTCTTCGGCATGACGATTTTCGCCGGTGCGTTGGAGGCGTTCGTCGCGCCAATGCTGAATCGGCTCCGCAAGTTTCTCCCTGTGGAAGTATCCGGGCTGGTCATATTCATGCTCGGCATAGCGGCGGGCCTTGCCGGTCTACGCACTATGCTAGGTCCGACCGCGACACCGGTGAGCACGGCCGAGTGGCTGGTCGCGGCAATTACACTCGGGAGCATGACCGCGCTGAACGTCTGGGCCAAAGGTCTGGCGCGCATGCTGTGCGCGTTGATCGGGCTCACCATCGGCTACGCCGTGGCGACGGCGGCTGGTTTGTTGAACCCCGCACTGTGGGCACTCGTTGCGCAGGCCGATTGGCTGGGAAGTCCCCACTTCGGTCACATCGGCTGGTCGTTCAACGCCACGCTCGTTGCGCCATTCGCGATCGCTAGTCTTGCTGCCGCAATGAAGGCTGCGGGCACGCTGACGATCTGCGAGAAGATGAACGATGCGACCTGGGTCCGACCCGACATGCGGTCGATAACGCGTGGCGTGCTCAGTGACGGATTGGCGACCATGATCGCCGGACTCGCAGGCACCGCCGGAGGGGTTAACACCTCAACGCCGAGCGCCGGCCTTGCTTCCGCCACCGGCGTTGCCAGCCGCAACATAGCGGTAGTGGCAGCTGCGATTTTCCTTTTGCTGGGCTTTTGTCCGAAACTGACCGCGCTGCTGGCGATCATGCCTCGCGCCGTCGTGGTGTCCGCGCTGATGTACGCTGTCACCTTCATCATGATCAATGGCCTTCAGGTCATGATGTCGCGCATGCTCGACACGCGCCGCACCTTCGTGCTCGGCCTCAGCATTCTGGGCGAACTCATGATCGAGGTTTTTCCCAAGAGCGTGAACTTGATGCCGAGTGAGATCGCGGCGGTCGCCGGCTCTTCGTTGGTGGCATCGACTGCCATCGCCCTGCTGTTGAACCTAGTTTTTCGGATTGGTGTGCGCAAGACCGCGACGCTCGACATCGCGCGGGACCAGATCGATCCGCAGAAGATTGAGAACTTTTTCTCCGAGCAAGGCAAAGCGTGGGGAGCCCGCCAGGATGTGACTAATCGCGCGACCTTCGGCGTAATTCAACTAATCGATGCCATCGCTGAGACCTGCTGGCAAACTGGGAAAATGGTCGTGCGGGCGAGCTTTGATGAATACAAGGTGGAGATCGCCGTCACATATCCCGGTGAGCGGCTTGAACTCCCGGAAGAACGACCGTCGGCCGAGCAAATACGTGACAGTGAGGACGGCGCGCGCCTGCTGGCCGGATACATGCTGAGGCGGAACGCCGATCGCGTTCGGTCAGGGATCAAGGACGGCAAATGCACGGTAGATTTTGGTTACGACCATTGAGATCAGGCGCGGATTTCACCCTGAAAAGGACGCCGACGCCCCGCGGTTTTGTTGACGGAAACGAGCAAGGGAAGAAAACACAAAAAGCAAACAAAAAGACTTTCGGCACGGCGACGGCGAAAGCGGCGGCGGATCGGCGCCAGAACGCGCTTGTCATTTGCGTGATGGCGCCGGCTGCTTGCCGCGGATTTGATCGAACGTCGCTTCGATCAGATCGACGGCCCCGACCCGATACAGGGCCGTCAGGAGTTCGAACGTGGTCTGCGCCGACCCCATGACCTTCCAGCGGCAATCGACGCTTTGGCTTTTTCGTTTTGCGCTACGATCCCTGAAGCCACTCGCGAACGGGCTCTACGAGAATAAGATACGCGATGCCCACCGTGCAGGCGCCCACGAATGCGAGGCAAATTTCATCTAACGTTGTCATAGCGGCCACCCTCCGCTTTGCCATGGCGGGCCCGGCGCGAGCTCTTAAATTCCTTGCAAACTATCCCCAAAGCCCTCAGGCCGCGGCCAAACTGTGCATCATGGGACTGAAACCCACGATACGTTTATTCTAACTCATTGTCCTTCATCGCCACAATGCGAAAGTCTAACTGTCTTGATGCTTGAGATTTGAGCGCCATAACGCTTTCGGTCTCACCGATTTTTGGCAGGGCAGCACGACGTTACCGACGGCGGAGCGAGCGCGGCGGCCGGCTTCGCCGAAAATTTCGACGAACAAATCAGAGCAACCATTGATGACTTTAGTAAGTCGTTGAAATTCGGTATCGCTTTGCCCCCATGGTGTTCTGCCGTTGATCGTTCTGTGCCCGCAAAACGCCCCGCAAGATTTGGGCTAGCCTAGTCTTGCGTTGCCCGACGATATGCTGTTGACTCTTAACTCTACACCGGAACGAGGAATCCCGGGCCATGCAGCGGTGGCCATCTCCGCTTTGCACGCTCCGCAAATTCTGGCCTGCTAAAAATCGACCTGCGGCCCGCAATGTTGGCGTCGTGGTCCGGTTTGTGCGTGCGGTTTTCATTAGTAATCGCTGGAATAGGGCGGTGAATGGTCAAGAGTGAAAGTCTCCTCGTTGCCCAAATCTACGTCCCAGTTAAGAAAAAGGGCACTTTCAATCCGAAACTCGTTCGCGAAATCGCGGAGAGCATGCTGGAAATTGGACAGCAAGCGCCAATTCTTGTTCGCCGTGATGGCGAACGCTTTGTTTTAGTTGACGGTCTTCATCGGCTAGAAGCGTGCAAAGCGCTCGGCGAGGGAACAGTTCTTGGATTGTTCGTACCGGCGCCGGCGGGACGCCAAAGGTTTTCGCCGCGGTACGAAGCTGAGGCCCAGACCCTTCGCCAGAAGACGGCCAGCTTGAGACAGCTGCGCCTCGCCAAAGAGGCTGCAGACCGGTCGTCAATTGACGCTTCGGCAAAACCAGCGGAAAAGGCAACTATGACTGGGCTCCGACACAAGCCGCATCGTGCCAGTGATAAATCCTCCCCGTTAAAACAAACAACCTTGTCGGAATGGCTAGCCGACCGAGAGGATAATGGGTTTAGCACCTGAGTAAATTCTGCATCCACAGTGTAGGATCAGGGTAGCGCGTTGGTAGGCTGCCCGGTGGTACGCCGCCCACAGCCAGGGACAACATGCCATGCCTTAGTTCGAGTGCAGTCCCAATCGCGCCATCCAACGAAACCGCGACAGGTTCTTTTGATTGAGGGCCACACCGACGCGGTCGGCTCCGACATCGACAGTCTCTCGCTTTCGGATCGTCGCGCGGAATCAGTGGCCGCGGCGCTGACGGAGCAATTTCTGGTCTCTGCCGAGAACTTGGTAACCCGAGGATATGGCGCACAGGATCTAAAGGTCCCGACAAATGGCCCCCGAGCGTGCAAATCGGCAGGTGGCCACCCAACGCATTACGCCATTGATCGACCCACGGGCACGCATGTTACCCTGAAAAAGGCGCTGACGTCACGGCGCCCATGGGACACAGCCAACTTGCCTAAGATTCTACAATTATCGCAAGATTCCACTTACCTGCCTGATGTATCGCCGTCCTGTCGACCATTCCGCGAGGGACGGTACATGGAGTACCAGCAGTTTTCTGTCACGGCATTCGAGCGGCAGCCTAATAAATGGCGGGCGAGGATCCGGCGCCTCGACGGCATGCCGGTTCTAATCCAGGGCCTTAAGAGATTGGACCAGTTTGTGACGGGTATCGACTGTGAGACGGCGCAGGCCGCGCTATTGACGGCCATGGCAGCAATCGACGCCGGAACGTTTTCGCGTAATCGCGCGCAGACTGGCGAGGAAACAGGCGCAAGTTGATGCGGCAGTGTAAAACGACGAGTGCGCCACGCGAGGATATGGCGTAGTGCGGCACTTCCCGACGGCGATGCCGTCGGGCGCGGGCGAGCGATTTCAAGCATTATCTCGGCGGTCGCTGCTAGAGTTAACAATCCATTAACCATTCCAACACCACGCTTGCAGCGCTCGCGCCACGAACAGATGCATTCATAATGGCTCTCACCAACAAAGCGGCTCAGCAGGACGTTTGGCAGAAGCAGAACGCCTATCTCGCCTTCACGCTTCCCGTTGTGGCTACGGTGCCGACAAAAAAGCCGATCCACCTTGTAACCGAGCTTGATTCCGCGCAGGCGAACATTGCCGCGCTTCAGCAGCAGCTGGCGGAAAAGTCCACCGTCGCGCGGATCCTGAAAAAACAAGTGGAACGATTGGCCGATAAAACGGCGACCGACACCAAGCGGATCGCCGACCTCGAGAACGCGCTCGGCGCGGCGCACGAGGAGCTTGCTCACTGCGAGAATGAAAATCGTTCGCTGCAAAAGTCCGTCGATCTGGCGATGGCCGAGAATTCGCGGCTCTCGAACCGCCTTGCCGAGAACGACGCCGCAGTTGCCGAAGCCCAGGTTCAGCTCGAACAGATGAAGGCTGCGTTGATCGCCGCCGAACTCGAACACGACGAAGCGGCCTTGGCGGAGAATTCGCGGCTGTCGAGCCGCCTTGCTCAGAGTGAAGCCGCCGTTGCCCAAGCAGGCGCTCAGCTCGAACAGATGAAGGCCGCGCTGATCGCAACGAAACTCCAACGCGACAACGCAGCTATGGCCGAGAATTCGCGGCTATTGAGCCGCCTTGCTCAGAATGAAGCCGCCGTTGCCCAAGCAGGCGTTCAGCTCGAACAAATGAAGGCCGCGCTGATCGCAACGAAACTCCAGTGCGAAGAGGCAGCTATCGCAGTCGACCGCGCCAACGACAAGCGCCGGCAGGAAACGACCAGCCTCAACGCCCGTCTCGAAACCATGGCGTCATGTGCCGCTGCCGCGGACCGGCTGCTGGCCGGAGTGCGGCGGAATTTGCTCGACAAACTGGGACTTTTGCAAAACATGCTTGATGTCAAACATCGTCAAGTCGACGAGCTAAAGCAATCGCGCTCGAAATTGGTCGAACGAATAGACGGATTGCTTGACGCCCTCAAGGCGCGCGACATCGCTCTGGCGGAAGCCGAGGAGAGAAGCAAATTGCTGAAAATCCACCTCGCTCAGGCGGAAGCGCAGCTTAGTAAAAGCGGCGACCGGTTGAAGGAACTTCGCTCCCAGCTGCAGGTGGAACGCGAGAAATGCAGCGTCGCCGAAGCGGCGTGTGACCGAGCGCGCGCGAATTGTGCCGAGCTGCGAGGCGAACGCGACAATTCCCTCACGACTGGCGGCAAAATATCGGCGCCGCTCAGGTCGTTATCAGCCGACATACTGTTTGCGGAAATGGTCACTTTCTGAATTTTGCGGCGATGGTGACGACGGCGGCAGTGGCTGCAGGTTCCAGCACGCCTGTCACCTTTCGGCAGTCTTCGAATACCGCGAATACAATAAATCAACCCGCTCTCGCCACATGTCCACAAACTCGCCAGAGGTCATATTATCCACCGATTTCCAAATGCGTCTGAAAGCCGGAAGCGTATTCGCCCAAACCGCTCGCTTGCACCATTTTTCGCCTTTTTCCTTGCCTTCGTCGGTAGCACACATGGATTCCCAAGCAATCCGATCTGGATGGCCAATGTGTTCTGCCGCGCCCTGCCATCCTTGTTGATGGATCAGATAAAGGTCGCTCAGCGTCGGCTTCTTGTGCGTCTTCAATTCGAAAAGTGCGGCCTCGGTAGCAAATTTGTAGGCAGCGGCAACGGCATTGTCGCGAGGATCGGTGATCGTTCCGGATCCATATTTGTTAAACTCATAATGACTAAGCTGGAATAGACCGATATACGATCCGGTGATCTGCTTGGGATCGAAATCGGATTCGATTTTGGCAACAGCTTGCATAAAGCCGGGGTCCAAGCCAAAAGCATCGGACACACGCTTAATTTCTTCGACAGGCGAGCCAACGGGAATATTTATCAGCGATGCCAAAACGGTATCTGCCGGTTTCTTGTCGGGTGGAACTTCGGCATAAACATAATCAGCGAGATAGGAAAAATCCTGCCGCGGCGGTTGTTGAGCGGGAGAGCGATCTTCGAGCAGGCTGAAATCGTAGTGCAAATTTGCTTGTTCGATTTCCAGAGAGCGAGCCTCGAGCAAGCTGAAATCGTATTTTAGATTTGATCGGTCGATTTCCAGAGCAGCTATGACGGCCTTCTCGGCACGCGACCAGGCGATTGCATGAGTCATCGTGAAATCCCGCGGTTCTCGCGGAGAAATGGGATATGTAACCGCCACTGCCAGGGCGATGCAGGTGAACTGCAAAGCTTTCATTCTGTTCGCCCCCCACCCCGGATAAGCGAATACGTAAGGACTTATACGATGGCGAGATATTTGACGAAAATCCGGAGCAAATTAGACTACATTGAGGCGGCAGTTTGTGGCGGCAAAAGCCCGTCCCGCGTGAATGGCCCTCGTCGAGGCCTCGGTACCGGCATCCCGCCATGCGCCGGGGCGATCGAACCGGACTTGTAACGACCGGTGCTTGATTTGCCGCTATGCTGTAACGCCGGGGGTTGCTCATGTTCGAGGAATTCGACGGGCGAACACAAATGCGGATCGTGCGCGATGCGGATGGCGTTGCGCGCGTGATCTCGCACCGGGATCGCTATGTTGCCGACAAGGCCCGTACGCTGGGGGCCGCCGCGAGCGAATATCTGAACCGCTATGGCCGCCTGTTCGGCGTGCGCCGGCAGCACTTGGCAAATCTTCTCAAGCCGCCGGGGCGCGATCTGACCGACGCGGCGGTCGAATACCGCTTGTTACCGCAGAAGCACCACTCCGACCTGACCACTGTCCCATTTCAACAGACCTATTTCGGATTGCCGGTATGGGAAGCCGGGCTCTCGATCACGGTGAAACACCGGCCGCTGCGGATCATCGGCGCGCATTCGACGCTGCACCCCAACGCCAAGGTGAAGCGGCCCGCCGCAACATATCTTGCGCAATCGAAGAAAATCGATGTCGAAACCCTGGCGAAGCATCTTGGTCTCGTCGGCAAAGCGAGCCATGCCGCGCCGCTCAAGATCAACAGTCATCGGCTTATGGTCTATCAGCACGATGCGGCAAGGCTTCGGCATGCCACCGCACAACCGCGCAACACCGATGCGTTTCGTTCCGGCGCGCCCGCCCTGTCGCTGCCGCGGATCAATTCTTCGATCCGCGACGGTGAGCATTACGTGGTGCGCGCCGTCTATTTCGCTTTCGACGTTCCCCCGGTCCGGCCGTTGCACTGGGTCGCGCTCATCGAAGTCGAAACAGGGTCGGTACTGCTCATTCGCCCGTTCGTCGAGAACGTCACCGGCCTGGTGTTCCCGGCCGACCCGGCAACGCTCGGCGGGCCCGGCGCAGACGCCGGTAACGCAGCGCTCAACCGATGGCGAAGCCGGGTCACCCTGCCCGGCCTCGCCGCCCCGTCAAAAGGCGTCCAGGCCTTGCGCGGCACCCGCGTGCGGATCGCCGACGTCATCGAGCCGGTTATTGCGCCGCCGACCAAACTTGCGGGAAGGAACTTTGCCTTCACCGCGCGAAGCAACGACTTCGCCGCGGTCAATGCTTACTATAACGTCGATCGAGTCTTCCGGCTGGTGCAGGATCTCGGATTTTCGGTAACCGATTATTTCCGCAACACGAAATTCCCGACCCGCGTCGATCATCGCGGCCATTACTCCAAAACAAAGCCGCTGGGCGTCGAGATCAACGCGCATTGCGCCGGCAACGCCAACGGGACCGCCATCGCCTACACCACCTTCTCGCTCGCCGATACAAGAAATCTCAAACAGCCGATCGGCATCGCGTGCGATTACCGCATTGTGCTACACGAGTTGCTGGGTCACGGCGTGCTATACAATCACATCGGCAGCGCGCTCCTCAAATTCGCGCATAGCGCCGGCGACAGCATTGCGGCGATCATCCACGATCCGGACAGCAAGGCGTGCGATCGTTACGCCACCTTTCCATGGCTGACCGGACTTGCGAAGGACCAGCAACGCCGTCATGACCGGACCGCGGCAGGCGGCTGGGGTTGGAGCGGCAAAATAGGCCTTCATCCGTTCGACACCACGCTCGATTGGAAAGGCTACAGCAACGAGCAGATCCTCTCCTCGACCATGTTTCGGTTCTATCGCGCAATCGGCGGTGAAGCTTCCGATATCGCCGCCAAGCGCTTCGCGGCGCGCATGACCTGCCGCATTCTCCTTGACGCCATCCAAAGATTCACCGCCGCGACCAGTCCGACAGATGCCGCGCATTTCGCCGCAGCGCTGATGAAGGCCGACCGCGCGGATTGGTCTGCCCAGGGCATTTCGGGTGGCGCCTATCACAAAGTCATCCGTTGGGCGTTCGAAAAGCAGGGCCTCTATCAGCGCCGCGGCACCAGAAGACCCAACAACAAAACGGGCGCGCCACCGCCGGTCGACGTCTATATCGAGGACGGCCGCCACGGCGAATATCAGTACCGCTCCAATTATGGAACCTGCCGGGCGATCTGGAACCGGCGCCACAGCGACGGCGGCACGAGCCACGAGGCGCCGATCGCCGGCGTCATCAATCACGCCTATATTAAAATCAAGAACCGTGGATGGCAGACTGCGATTGGCGTCGCGGTGCGGGCGTTCCACGGCAGACAATCGGAGCGGCTCGTCTATCCCGGCGATTGGCAGCCTATGAAAACCGCGAGGCGTGCGGCAGCGAACGTGCCACCCAATTCGTCCAAGGAGGTCGTGGTCGGTCCCTTCTCCTGGGTACCCGCAAGCGCCGGGCGCCACTGCATACTCATGGCGGTCTCGGCCGCGGGCGATGCCAGCAATATCGACCACTTCACCGCCCGCGACTCGATTGCCAACGCGCGGCTCGTTCCACACGATAACAATATCGCCCAGCGCAACGTGACGGTCGTGACCAAGCCGCACAGGCGCCGCACCCGGCGCTGACGCCCGCAAGCTCAGTCGCGATGAGGTGTTAATTGAAGCCGCGGCGTAATGAATTCGCCGCGAGGCATCAAGCCTTTTTCAATTGACTGTAGAGGCTCTTGGTCTTTTGCCTGACGATCCTGCGAATGCCCTTGTGCGTTTCGAGATGACGCACGATAGCCGTCTGCAGTTTTTTTCGCTTGCCGGCACTCAGTCCGGCAAGTTCCTTCTTACTGTAGGTAACGGGGCGAAAAGCTCCCATAGCCGTCTCTCCTTGCTTGATGAAATTTGCGTCGTTACGGACTCAATGCTTCCTTTGCAGCGGCACACGGATCGACGAGATCGGCCGATCCGGCTGCGCTACCATATTTTCCAGCACGTTGCGGAAATCTCGCAGCAGGCGATCGACAAACTTGGCGCTGAACAGATGCGGTTTGTAGATGCACGATCCCACCAGGCCTTGCGCGCATTCGCGCAACGCCAAGATAACATCGTATGTGGTCGTCGTCACCAGCGGTTGTGTCATGCTCGGATCGGCCTCTTCGAAGGCCAGCCCCTGCCCGGAGCTCGCCACCCGCCGCAAAGAGGCGTTATGCAATAAGATCATCACACGCGATAGCTCGGCGGGGTCGAGGCCGTTCCGGTGCGCAAGCGCCTGCGCAAGGTCTTCGAATGGCAGATCCTGATGGGCGTAGGCCGCGAGCGTCGTGGCGCGCACCCGGCGCAACACCTCGCGCGGGGTCGGGTCGTCATCGATCCGGGTGCGAAGAATGACGGTATTGACCAGCGGACCGATAAGCCCCTCGGTCCCGGTACGGTTGCGATTGGCGACATTGGTCGCGACGCGCAAGTCATCCGCACCCACGGTGCGCCGTATCAGGGTCATCAAAGCGGCAACGAGCGCCATAAACAATGTGCCGCCCTCGCCGTGACTGAATTGTTTGACGACGTCTACGAGAGGCGCAGGCAATATCGCCTCGCGCTGCGCCGTGCGCAGAGCGCCGGCGCCGCGCTTCGGCCGAGCCGCAGCCAAAGTCATCGCCGGAAGCGGACCGCGAAGTTGCTCGCGCCAGTAGCCGAGCTGCTCGACCAGATCGGGATGGGAACGCCATTGCCGCTGCCAGGCCGCAAAGTCGGCGAATTGCACCGGCAGAGGCTTAAGCGGCGACGGCCTTCCAGCGGCAAAAGCATCGTAAAGAGCGGCAATCTCATTCGCCAAGACGCCCACCGACCAACCGTCGACGAGAGTTTGATGCATGGCGATGAGCAAGAGATGTTCATCCCTAGCCAGGCGTACCAAGCGCGTGCGAAGGAGGGGGCCGCGTGCGAGATCGAAAGAGGTAAGCAGCTCTTCTTTTATGAGCCGGTGGCCCGCGCTTTCCTTCCTGGCCTTGGATAATTTGCTTAAGTCGGTGGAATCCAGCGGCACGGTCAAGTGCGGAGCGATAATCTGGACATGGCGACCTTCGCTGACCGCGAAAGTGGTGCGCAAAATCTCGTGCCGTTGCACGATTTCATTCAGCGCGCGTTCCAGGATTGCCGGATCGACGGGCGACGTCAGCCGCAGTGCACAGAGAATATTGAAAAACGGCAACTCGGGCAGCGATTGGTGCAGCGTCCATAGCCGCTCCTGGGCGGGGGAGGCTGGAACTCCATCGTCGCGGGCTACCCGTCCAATGTCCGAAGCGGGCTGCCGGGCGTGTCCGGCCTGGATCAATCTCTCGAGATGCTCGGCCATCTCCGCAACGGTCGGCGCATCGAACAAGCCGGAGACCTCGACCTTCAACTGCATCGTCTCGTAGATGCAGGTCAGCGCGTGAGCGGCAAGAAGCGAGTCGCCGCCCAGCGCGAAGAAATCATCATGGATGCCGACCTGCTCGCGCTGAAGAACATCGGCCCAGATTCCAGCGAGCACATTCTCGAGTGGTGTGCGCGGCGCAAAGTAAGCCTGCGGCTGGACGATCCCGCTGGCGAGACCTAACTTCGCCGCGAGCCCGATGCGCCGCACTTTTCCGGTCGCGCTTTTCGGCAGCTCTTTGAGGAACAGCACTTGGCGCGGCACCTTGAACTCGGCGAGGCGTTTCGCGGCGAACTGCCGGATGCCTTTTACCGTCACCTTGGCGCGCGGCCGCAACACAATGGCAGCGGCAACGTCCTCGCCCAAAGAGGGGTGCGGCACGGCAAACGTTACGGCTTCCGCGACCGCCGGATGTTCGAGCAAGACTTCGTCGACCTCGCGGGGAGTAATTTTCTCGCCGCCGCGATTGATCATTTCCCGGCTACGGCCGACCAAAAACAAGTAGCCGTCGCCGTCGAAAAACCCGAGGTCGCCGGTCTTGAACCAGTCGCCGGCGAAAGCGTCCTTGGTGGTCGCCGGGTCGCCGTCGTAACCCGGCGTGACGCTGCCGCCGCGGATGACAACCTGGCCCGTTTTGCCGGGCGGCAGCACATTCCCGCCCTCGCTCATGATCGCGACGTCCATTTCCACCGGGACGCCGCAAGAGCCTGGCTTGCGCCGGCGGGGTGGCAGCGGATTGCATGCGATCGGTGAGCCGGCGGTTTCCGTCATGCCGTAGAGTTCGATCACTGTGGTCGACAATGCCCGCTCGAGTTCGGCGAAGACGCTGGGCGGCAGCGGCGCGGATGCGGAGCGCACCAGGCGCAGCTGGCAATTCTTGGCCTGCGCCGGATTAAGCCGGGCCTGCGCGAGGATGGCCAGATGCATGGTCGGGACCGCCGAGTACCACCTCACCTGGAAATCGTGCAGCCAGCCGAAGAATTTATCGATCTCGCAGCCCGGGGTGCAAACGACTCCGGCGCCGGCCGCGAGTGCAGTCAACACAGTGGCAACGAGCCCGTGACAATGAAACAGCGGCAGCACATTCAAGCATCGGTCTGTTTCCGTCAGCGCCACCGCGGCAACCGAGCTGTAGGCCGATGTGCACAGATTGGCATGCGTCAGCTGCACAATCTTCGGCCGAGCCGTCGTGCCCGAGGTCAGCACGAATAACGCGATGCTGCCGGGGCCAATCGGGTCACGGGACGGCTTGCCCGGATCGTCCCTGCTCAGCGTAAACAGACCGGCCTCGGCATCGGACGCGGTCGCCAGATCGATGATCGTCAGCCCGTGCGCCAGCGCGATACGACGCGCCGGCAAATCGACTCCCGCCGGTATGACCACGGCACGAAGGCGCAGGGCGTCGAAATATCGGGCCAGTTCGTCAGCGGCGTAGGCGGGATTGACCACGGCGCAAGCCGCGTTCGATGCAACCGAGAAAATTGCGACTGCCAGCTCCGGACCGTTCGGCAGCATGATCGCCACCCGATCCTCGCGGCCTATCCCCATGGTCCGCAGCACGCGTCCCACGTCGCCGATGTGCTGATACAGGCGAGCGTAGCTCAGCGGCGCGCGGCCGGGGGCAAGAATCGCCGCGGCGTCGGGGCGGAGCCGGGCATGATGTTCGAAAAGATCGTTGAGGCGCAGAAATGGGACTGAGACTTTTGGTCTGATGCGACTGTCATCCAGCACGGTGCCCACCCCGCCTCTCACCGGAACAAATTATCTTATCAGCCTTCTGCCTGCTTGAGCCAGTACGTCATATCCATGTCGCGGTACATCGTCGCAGCGGTGGCGAGATTCTTGTGAGCCTCCGACTTGCCGATGCGGCTATAAACTCTGCCGAGACCAAGGTGGCAGTGGGCGATGAGCGGACGCATGCCGTGCTTCTGGGCGAGCGCGAGGGCCTCCCGATAATGTGCCGTACTGATCTCCGGATCGAATTGGTCGGACTGGGAAGCGAGATCGCCGAGCAAATGGAGCGCATGCGCCGCGAAGCCCGGCTGGTGCTGCGACGTTCCGACCGCGCGCTCGGCCAAATGGCGGGCCTTATCGAGCCGCCCGAGCACCGAACAGGCGCGGCCGACCGCCTGGTAGGCCCAGCCCCGATGACCGACGATGCCGCGCGCGGCCTGGCTCTCGAGAAGCTCCTCGGCTTCCCGGACGCGCGCCAGTGCCTGATCCGTGTCGCCAATTTGCGCCAAGGCCCAAGCCGAGGCGGCGACCGCCCAGGGCAGATGAATGGCAACATTCCCGGTGCGAATGGTCGCGATCCAGTGCTCGACTAGTGTACGCGCCTTCGCCCAATCACCTTTGAGAAGGTGTGGCATGCTCGCAGCGAAATGCGCCCATCCGATGTCGAAGGCGTGCTCCGTCGCGTCAGCTATTTGAATGGCCTCCGCTTCGTACTTGGCCGCCTCGGTAAAGCGCCCGAGTTCCGCGAGGCTCATGATCAGCCAGGCGCGATCGAAGATCGATACCGGAAGAGCCATGCCAAAATGCTCTTTGATCCATTCCGCGGGCAATTCGGCAATGTTGTTGGTGGTGACCTCGACGACATGTTCGTATTCGGCGCGGTAACAATAGACCTGCGCCAAATAGCTTTTGGCGACTAAGCGGATTTTCGTGTCACCGAGGCGCTCGGCGATTTCCAGCGCGCGGGTGCCACTGGCCAGCGCCTCGTCCAGTTCATCGACACTTGCGTAGGCCGTCGTCATGAAGGTGCAGACTTGGCCGCGCCGACGGTCGTCCTGCAGCCGCACGGCGATAGCCTCCGCCTCGCGCAAATGTTCGAGCATTTGCCGACCTTCGCCGAGTTGGCGCAGTACCGGTCGAAGTTCGAGTCGAATTTCGAAGCCCTGCTCCAGCGTATGAGGGTTTTCCGGCTGCGTCTTGACGATATCCAGCGCCTGCTCAAAACACGCCCGCGCATCCGCAAGCGCCGAGCGCGCGGCTGCTTTCGTTCCGGATTGGCGCAGGTAATGCACCGCTTTGTCTTTTAGGTCGCCGCGAACGGCATGGTGTGCAAGCCGTTCTACCTGCTCGCCGAGCCGGCCGGTATAGAGCTGCTCGATTGCCGCAACAATCCGAGCGTGGATGTCGCGCCGGCGTTCCAGCAGCACGCCGTTGTAGGTGACGTCATGAGTCAGCGAATGCGTAAAAGTATATTGCAGGTCCGGGAACAGTTGCGTGGCGTAGAGAAATTCCGAGGCCTGCACATCGTCGAGCAGACCGCGGAGTTCGTCTTCCGACAAGCCGCTGATCGCATGCAACAGCGCAAATAGAACGTCGTGGCCGATGACCGAGGCCTCCTGCAGCAGGCGCTTCTCGGCGGCCGGCAGCGCATCGATGCGCGCAGCAAGCACCGCCTGGACCGTCGGCGGGATTTCATGGCCGGCGAAGGGTTTGGCCAGGCGGTAATTGCTGCGCGCACCCTCGATCACGCCGGTTTCGACGAGTGCGCGCACGATTTCTTCGACAAAGAACGGATTGCCGCTGGCGCGCTGCATCAGAAAGCTTTTGAGGACCTGCAAATTCGGATTCTCACCCAGCAAGGCTTGCAGCAGCGCCGCAAGACTCTCGCTGACGAGCGGGTCCAGATGCAGCTGGCGGTAATTCGGCCGGTTCTTCCACTCGTCCCGATATTCGGGACGATAACTGACCACCAGCAGCAGGCGGGCGTCCTGCGCGCGCACGACCAGCTCGCTGAGCAACCCAAGGGTGAGAGAATCGTACCAGTGCAGGTCCTCGAAGATCGCAATGACCGGCTGCACGCGGCTCTCGCTCAGCAACAACCGGGTGACCGCCTGATAGGTGCTTTGGCGGTGCTGTTGTGGGTCGATCGAATGGAACGGGTGGTCATCGTCCAGCGCGTTGAGAAGATCCAGCACCGGCAGAATGGCGTCCTGCAAGGATGGATTTAGTGTCAGGATCTTGCCCGACACTTTTTCGCGGATCGATTGGGTACCCTCTTGGGCGTCGACATGGAAATATCCCCGCAGCAACTCGGTGACAGGCAGGTAAGGCGTCGCGTGCCCGTACGAAGTGGAATTGGATTCTAGGACCAGCCACCCGGCCGTCTGTTCGGAATGGATAAATTCATGCATCAAACGCGATTTGCCGACGCCGGCTTGGCCGACGATCGCAGCGACTTGGGCATGGCCCTGGCTGGCGAGCTGCTGTGCCCGCCGCAATTGCTCGAGCTCGACGTCGCGCCCGACAAAGCGCGTCAAGCCGCGCCCGGCGGCGGCTTGCAGACGGGTTCGCGCGGGGCCGGCACCGGTCACTTCATAGATCGATACCGGCTCGGCGAGACCCTTCACCGGTACCGGACCGAGCGACTTCATGGCGATAAAGCCTTCCGCCAATCGGCGGGTGTCTGCGGTCGTGATGATGCTACCAGGCTTTGCCATCTGCTCCATGCGCGACGCCAGATGCACGGTCTGGCCGACGACGGTATATTCCATGTGCAGATCGTTACCGATGGCCGAGATGACGATCTCGCCGGAATTGACGCCGACCCGGACCATAATCGGCACGCCGTGAGTGCGCTGAACTTCGTCTGAATATCGCGCAATGCACTCTTGCATCCGCAGCGCCGCATAACAGGCGCGCACGGCATGATCCTCATGAGCGAGCGGCGCGCCGAACAACGCCATAATGCCGTCGCCCATGACGCTGTTGACGGTGCCTTCGTAGCGGTGGACGGCGTCGATCATGCGCTCGACCACGGCGTGGAGGAGCTTTTGCGCGTCCTCCAGGTCGCGGTCCGTGATCACCTCCATCGAACCCTTGATGTCGGCGAACAGCACGGTGACTTGCTTTCGCTCGCCCTCGAGCGCCGCCTTGGCGGTGAGGATTTTGTCGATGAGATGTTGCGGCGTGTAATTCCTGGGCGAGGAATAGCGAGCCTCCTCGGCGACCGCACGGAGCGCATGGCCGCATTGGGAGCAATACTTGGCTGTGGCCGAAACCGGGCTCCCGCAATTGGTACATAATCGCGCCATCGGAGTGGCGCATGCCTCGCAGAACTTCGCATCGCTCGGATTGTCGTGCTGACACTTCGGGCATTTCATGCGGTGCTCTGCCTCAAGTTGCCCCTCGCCAGGCCCTTGAAGTTTATCACCGCTTTGGGATTGAGTTCCGGCGTTGCTGGAATCGGCTCCAATTTTAATTGAATCCAATACCGCTATGCCGGGATCGCTCATGTTTGCTCCGCCGCGCCCTTCCGCCCGGGCACCACGCAGCCAGCACCATTCGCGGGCGAAGGTTGCAACGCAGGATCGCGGCTCTCACTGCGCCGCCGTACCGTCACGGGCATTATCTCGCCGCCAAATCGGTGCCGGAAAGATTTGGCAATCTCCAAGCCGTCAAAACACCAGCTCCAGAACTCCTGCTCGCCCCTGCGATAACGCTGGCCGCGGCGTTGCCTGCTCCTGCTGTAGCCATGCCACGCATTGATGGCTTCAAGAGTGCATTCGAAACCGCCATCGGGAACGGCGACTTGCACGACGAAGGGATACTCGCGCTCATTGACGCGAGCTGTGACTTTCTTCATCCGGAGTAAATTAGCCATGATTGAGCTCCTCCAGAGGCGCCTATCCGCAAGCGGCTTGAGTTAGAGGAACGCCTGGAGCGATGCTGCGAGCTCGCCAAAAGAAGGAAGGGCGATGTATAACGCGACGGTCGCCAACAGCCCGAGCGCGCAGAATATGGCGAGCGCGACCAGCTCGGGATTGTTGAGCGCGGCGACAATCCGATTCGAAGCGCGCGCGTCGGGGCGAAGGCGAGGATCCAGGGGATCGGTCAGGATCAGACGTTCGCTCTGCAGAGATGTAGGAGCCATCGCAGCCTCCGGGTTTGGGGCCGTCCGCCAACATCAATCGAAGCTGTGATCTGGCGACTCGGCCGTTGCTACCGCGGCAAATGTGAGCGCTCGAAGCGGCAATGTCTGTGCCGCGGGTCACAGCAAAAATGCCTTGTCACACGGGCATTTGTGAGCCGGAACTGCGATGTTTCTGCGAACTCGAATGCCCGCGGAAAGGCCGCCGTCAGGCGCCGGCGCCCAGATCCGCTAAGCCGAATCTACCAGTTCGCGGAGCGCTTCCGGCTTAAGAATGATTGTCCAGCGATCCCGCAATTGCAGAATGCCACGGCGTTGCCAGTCGCGAAGACAGCGATTGACCTTCTCGCGCGTACCGCCGGACATTTCCGCCAATTCGCTTTGCGAGAGGGAGAGCTTCAGCGCCCCGCGGCCTTGCGGCTGGTAGGACAACAGCGTCTTGGCGAGCCGTACCGGCAAATTAAAGAACGCAATATCCGCCATGCGCTCGTCAGAACGGCGGATCCGCGCGCACAGAATCTCCATGAGCTTCATGCAGGCGGCTGGATTGCGTTCGAGAAACGGCAGCACATCGCGTCGCTCCAGCACCATAAGCTCGCAATTCGTCAGCGCCGTTGCATTGGCGGAACGCGGTCTCCCATCGAGAAGGGCGATCTCGCCAAACAGCTCTCCGGGCCGCAGATCGGCGAGAATAATCTCCTTGCCCTTCGCGGTGGGAAGCGAGATGCGCACTGTCCCGACCACGACCGCCATCATGCTGTCGCCCTGATCGTCGAGCCGACATATCGGTTGGCCGGCGCTGAAATTACGGAGCTGAGCGTGGGCGGCGATGTCGCGGCGTGCGGCCTCGTCGAGTGAACTGAACAGCGTGCATTTTTCCAACAATTTGCGGCCGTGATCGGTCGCTGCAATCGACGCCATTCCCGTTACCCTACCCACGGAATGCCCAGGGTCGCGCATTCAATCTACAATTATCGCTAGTGTCCCGATTCCGAAGTTTGCGAGTTTTGGCGGCACATTCTCATCCGAACTTCGGCATCGAAGGGACACTAGAAAATCTATGATTCTCGTGTGGTATTTGGATGGAAGCTCCTATGCGAGTTTGCCACCGGATCGTGTGAATTTCAAATCCGCCGCACGAGGGTGCGGCCCGGTCGCAACTGTCCGGAACGGGAGGCCGTTACCAAAGCACAACTCTGTCGGCCGGCTAGTCTGCCGTTGCCCGCCGACCCGACTTGCGACGGGGATCCATCGGTCGCTGCGAGCAAAACGCTAACGCCCTAAGCAAGCCCGTGTTTGGCGAGAAATTCCAGCGTCAGACGAACGCATTCTTGAGGCTTTTCGATCTCCAGCAGATGTCCGGTGCCCTCGACGAAGCCGTAGTCATAACCGCCCTCGCGACCGAGCGCCGCATTGGCGAAGCCGGTCGGGGGAGCGCCTTTCATGCTCGGGTCGCAGCCGATCAGCTTGACCGGGCCGCCGAACAGGCGCGCCTGCGGCCATAGGTTCATTGTCATGGCCTGCGCATAGATCGCCGCTTCGTTTTCCGGCTCGCACACCAGCTCGTAGCCATCGCCATCGGGGCTTCCGCGCAGCACCGAGCGCGCCATCAGTTCGTGCGCGCCCTCGACCCAGCGCAGCGTCGCCCGCGATTGTCGATACTCCTGCGCCAATTCCTCGACCGTGGCGAAGCGCCGGCGGCGCTGGCGCGCCCATTCGGTAAGTCGCTTCTCGAACGCTTCCATCGCGGCATAGGCCGGATGCCCTGGCGGCGGCACGTTGGGCGGATCGAACAAGACAAGCGCATCCCAGCGCCAGCCGATCTCGATGGCGTGCTTCATCGCGGTGCGTCCGGACATCGAATGAAACAGACCGCCGGTGGGTTTGTCGCCAAGCCGCGATTTCACGTCTTGGCAGACCCGTTCGAGATCGCGCGTAAACTGTTCGTAGGAATGGCGTGACGGCCTAACCGGCAGGTTTTGGCCGTGATTACGGAAATCGAACACCAAGAGATCGAATCTTTGCAGAAGGCGTTGCCAGTAGGGAAAGTACGCGTCGGCCGCAAAGCCGTTGCCGTGGGTGAGCAGAAGCCGAATCCCCTCCGCATTGCCGTGACGTCGCATGCGAATTTTGGCGCCGTCCTCGAGCGCAACGTCGAACGTGAGGCTGGGGGCGGGAAGCTCGAAATTCATAGAGATCGTGCCGGTTTGATCGCTGTGACCGCCTTGAATCCTTCGTCACGCCAAATCTCCGGATCGCGCCGCACCGGCATCGACCGGCAGAAAAAAGCTCCCGACCGGTCAGGCGGGAGCAAGGATTGTGGACGATATGAAAACAAGAATAACGAAGCGCCGGGCTACTCCGACGCCTCGTTAAACTTTATTCAGTGCGAAAATGATGGTGGACTTAGGCCGTCACTGCGGGCAAGTGTCGAGGCCCGAGCAGAAAGCAAGCGTAAAGGCTCCTGCCTTTTCTTTCACGGTGCCCGCCGCGGCTTCCAGCGCCTCGTCGGACACTTCGAAGGTGAGGATCTCCTCTTCCCTCTGGTCGATGTGGAGTTGAATCATAACTTATTTCCTTTCGTTCGCCAGCGCCGCCGGCAGTCACCGGGCAGGACAAGAAATTCGTTAAAACCTCCCCGCCACTTACCCATTAAATCATCGGCGACGGACACTGTAAAGTGCTCCGGCAATGTGACAGGCCGCTGATTTATGAAGATAAATCCCGTGAAATCCGTGGCTCTTTCGGGCCGCAAAAATCACTCGAATTTGTGGGAGCAGTGCGACATAGCGGGGACCGGCGGGAATTGCGACCGTCGCAGGTGATAGAGTGAGCCCGGTTGGACCATAGAGTGAACGCGCTCGGAGCGTTAACCTTGGATGCTTTTTACCAGCGCGTGCGATTGCGCGCGGCGACCATCGACGAGCTTTTGTCCGACGCCCTCGAGCCGGCGCCTGGCGCGCCGGGCGATCCCGATTTGGCGGCGCGGCGTCTCGCCGCATGGTGTCGGTCGAGCGCCGCAGCCGACGCAGCGCTGTTTGCCCGGCGGCTCGAACGCGACCGCCTCACCGCCGCCGTGGTCAGCGAGCGCTTGGGCGCAGCCCGACCACGCGCGGGCGCCCCTCCCCCTGCCTGGATCGACGATGCCGTCTGGATCGAAGCGGCGCTGCACAGCCCAACCGAAAGCACCAACCCAATAACCGGGCCTGCTAGGGAGCCTTGCGCTTTTGAGGAGCTCCTGCTGCCGGTTGTCACACAAGCCGACGCCCGGCTTTGGCAGGGACTGCATCGTGCGGCAGCCGATTGCCTAACCCAGACCGCGCGCGCCTGCCTATCGCTCTCCCTCCTTCGCGAATTATCCGGCCTATGCGCTCCGGCGCTCTATGAGCGCTTCGCCAAGGCGCGCAGCGATGCGGCGCATAGCGGCCGCATAGCGCGCTACGATCAATTTGTCGCCGATATGAAGGCGGGCGGCTTCCGTTGTCTGTTTGAAGATAAGCCGGTGTTGTTGCGTTTGCTGGCAACGCTCACCCGGCAGTGGGTCGATACGTCGCACGAGTTCGCCGTCCGCCTCGCCGCCGACCTGCCAGCGATCCGTCGCGATTTGCTGCAATCGGACGTCGACAGCCGCTGCGTCGAGATCGAAGGCGGCCTCTCCGATCCACATAATTGCGGCCGCTCCGTCCACATTGCTCGCTTCTCCGATGGCTCGCGCATCGTCTACAAGCCAAAGGATTTGCGGCTCGACATCGCCTGGCACGGCTTGATCGATCGGCTCAACCGCGCCGATCCTCCTGTCGCGCTGAAAGCGGTGCGTACCATATCGGGCGACGGCTACGGCTGGACCGAGTTCATCGATCACGCGCCGTGCGCCGATCGCGACGGCTACGGGCGATTTTTCCGGCGTGCCGGCGCCTGGCTTGCGCTGTTGCATGTCTTCGCGGCCACCGACATGCACCAGGAGAATATGATCGCCTGCGGCGATCATCCGGTGCCGATCGATCTGGAAACCATCCTGCAGCCGTCCGCCGAGGAACACAAAATCGGGGAGCCCGAGGGCGAAGCTTTCGACGCCGCCATGGCCATCGTCGCCAACTCGGTGATGACGGTCGGCTTGCTTCCCGCCTATGGGCGATCGGCCGACAACAACATCTTCGCCATGGGCGGAATGACCGCCGACTGGGGCGCCCGAACGATCATCAGGTGGCGCGATATCAATTCCGATACCATGCGTCCGGCGCGAGCGCAGGAGGCCGGCGCGACCAATACCAACCTGCCGCATAGCGGCGGCCGTTACGGCAAATTCGCCGACCATGTCGAAAGTTTCATCGCGGGCTTCGCCGATTACGCAAAATTCCTGGCGCGCATGCACAACGCCGACCCGGAAGCCTTGTTCGCGGGCTTTGCCGGCGTGCCCGTCCGCAGAGTGATCCGGCCGACGCGGTTCTACTACATGCTGCTGCAGCGCCTGAAAGACCACCGCACCATGGACGACGGCGCAGTCTGGTCGGCGCAGGCCGACTTCATGGCGCGGCTTGCGGATTGGGACAAAGACGCCGACGGGCTGTGGCCGTTGCAGCGCGCCGAGCGCGCCGCGCTTGTGACATTGAATGTGCCGCATTTCGTGTCGCCGAGCGACAGCGGCGAGATCGGCGATGCGAGTGGCGCATCGCTGCCGACCGCGGCGGCCTCCGGTTTGGCGCGCGCCCGCGAGCGAATGCAAAACCTCGGCGACAAAGAGATCGCCTGGCAGATCGAAGTCATTCGAGAGAACACGAGTTCGGTTTTGCCGCCGGCGGCCGATGCGGGCCGGCAAGAATCCTCGCGCAATAAAGCGCTCGTCGATGAGGCCGCCGCCGCACCGGCCAAGGCGACATTCATCGCAGAAGCCGACCGGATCGCGGCGGAAATCGAACGTCAGGCCATTCGCCGCGGTCCCGGCGCGGCCTGGATCGGCCTCGATTGGCTGGGCAATTCCGAGGTGTTCCAATTGGTCTGCCTCGGCTCCGATCTTTATAACGGCGCGACCGAAATCGCCGTCTTTCTCGCCGCGCACGCGGCGGTCACCGGGTGCGAGCCCTCGCGCAGACTTGCGCTCGCCGGCATCGCGCAACTGCGCAGGAACCTCATCAGCCGCAACGCGCCGCGTATGGCGCGGGCGCTTGGCATCGGCGGCGCCGTTGGACTGGGCTCGATCGTCTATGCACTCGCGGTCATGACGAAATGCCTTGGTAACGACGATCTGCTCACAGATGCCGCTGCGGCGGCAAGATTATTCACCGACGACCTGATTGCCGCGGACAAACAGCTCGACGTCATGGGCGGCAGCGCCGGTGCGATTCTCGGGCTGTTACGACTTTATCGCGACACTCAAGCCGCCGACGTGCTCGCTCGCGCCGTCAAATGCGGCGAGCATCTGTTAGCGCAACGCCGCGTCGGAGCCGAAGGCCGCCGCAATTGGGTCGCCCAGGGGCTTGGTGCACATGCGCTCGCACAGGGATTAAACGGCATGTCGCACGGCGCCGCCGGCTTCGCCTATGCATTATCGTCCCTGGCTGCGGCGACTGGCCGCGAGGATTTCGCCGACGCCGCATCGGAATGCATCGCCTTTGAGGATTCGAGCTATAACGCCGCACGTCACAACTGGCCCGATTTGCGCACGGCCGAACCGCAATGGCCGTGCCAGTGGTGTCACGGCGCGCCAGGCATCGGGCTGGCGCGGCTCGGCATTGCAAAACGCGGCGGCGAAGGCGCAAAAATAGACGACGAGCGGCTCGCGGCGGATATACGCAATGCCGCCGCCGGCGTGGCGCAAGCTCCGCCCGCTGGAGTGGATACGCTGTGTTGCGGCACGCTGGGCAGGATCGAATTCCTGTGCGAGGCCGGCGCCATGGTTAAGCGCGGCGATCTTCGCGGCTCGGCCGCGGAGCGGCTGCTGACGGTGCTGCAACGCGCAGCCGCAACGGGCGATTACCGCTGGAATAGCGGCAAGCGGCAATTCAATCTCGGGCTATTTCGCGGCCTCTCGGGGGTCGGCTATACGCTGTTGCGGCAAGCCCAATTGCTGGAAGGCGTCACTTCACTCCCGAACCTTCTGATCTGGGAATAAACGGAGCACTCCAGGCATGACGGATAAATTTGGACGGCTGGCGCTGCATATGTGGACGATCGACACTACGCCGCTTGCGACCGCGCTCGATGCAGCGCGCGTCGCCGGCTATGACGCGGTCGAGCTCCGCCGCACCGACTTCAAGCGTTGCTACGATGCCGGCATGACCAACGCGCAGGTGCTCGATCTCATTCGCAACGGCGGCATTGCGGTCGGCGTGCTCGGCGTCGAATATGGCTGGCTGTTCGCCAACGGCGAGGACAGCAAGCGGCTGTTCAAGGTGTTCCGGGAATCGTGCGAGAACGCGGTCGCGCTCGGCTGTACGATGTTGATGAGCGCGCCGGGACCGGTCCAAGGCTCGATCAAGGATGCAATCAAATATCTGCGCGATGCCGGCGACATCGCCGCGGAATATGGCTTGCGGCTGGCCATCGAATTCAATTCGCAACATCCGGTGCTCAACAAGCTCGCCGTGCTGCGTGAACTGCTCGACGCCGCCGGCAAAGAAAATTGCGGCTATCTGATCGACGCCTACCACTTCACGAGGAGCGGCGCCGGCGGCCGCGGCTTTGAAAATGTGCCGGCCGAGAAAATCTTCTGCTTCCAGTACAGCGATCTGTCGTCCAATCCGGTCACCGGCGTGGCCCGGCCGACCGACCGGCTCCCGCCCGGCAAGGGCGTCGTCAAATGGCGCGACGTGCTCGGCCTCTTGGCGGAGAAAAATTACATCGGCTATCTGAGCTATGAAGCTCCCAATCCCGAGCAATGGGCCCGCTCGCCCTACGACGTCGCGCGCGAGGGTGTGGAGCTCACCCGTCAATTGTTGCGCGACGCCGTTCCCAGTTACGCCGGCGCATGATCCCGCAAACGCCTGCCCTCGGACTTGATCCGAGGATGAACAGTGATTTTCGGATAAGATCATGCACAAACGGAGTTGAGGACAATCATGACAGCAGAATCGGAACTTCCGCTTTTCCTCGGTCTCACCGACAAGTCGATTACCGACATCCCCAAGACCGTCGAGAAACAACGCTACATGACGAGCACCGCCCCCAAGGCCGACAATCCCGGCAAATGGGTCGAGCAGCCGCGGCTGCCGATCCCGACCGGCGAGCATGCCGTGATCGAGTGCCAAGGCAAGATCCACGTCATCGCCGGCTATGCGAAGCATCGGGTCAACCAGAATTTCCATCAGGTCTATGACCCCGCCGCGAAATCGTGGTCGCTGAAAGCGTCCTTTCCGCTGCCGTGCAATCACGTCGCCGGCGTCTCGATCGGCGCGAAGATCTACACCTTCGGCGGCTTCATCGAGCAGAACCGCTGCCCGCATTCCAAATGCTTCGTCTATGACACGGCGACCGACCAGTGGGCGCCGATCATGGGACTATCGCGGCCGCGCGGCGCGATCTCGGCGATCGCGCTCGACGGCAAAATCCATTTGCTCGGCGGCCGTGACGTGCGTTCGGTGGAATGGCACGAGGCTTACGATCCGGCGGCCAACAAATACAGCGATCTTGCCAGCATGCGCGGCTCGACCGGCACGCAGCCCTTCGTCGGCCAGCGCGATCACATGGGCGTCGCCGTGGTCGATGGAAAAATCCACGCCATCGCCGGCCGCATGGACTCTTACGATTTCAACACCAGTCTAAACGCCGTCTACGATCCCAAGGCCGATGCCTGGAGCTTCCGTGCGCCATTGCCTACGGCGCGCAGCGGGCCGTCCTGCGTCTATATCGACGGCAAGATCGTGGTGTTCGGCGGCGAGGCCACCGGTCGGGTGTTCGGCACCAACGAGGCCTACGATCCGAAGACCGACGCCTGGGAGGCGCTGACGCCGATGGCGATCCCGCGGCACGGCTTGCATGGCGCCACCGTCGCGGTGATCGGCAAAATGGTGCACGTGCCCGGCGGCGGTCCGGTGCCTGGCGGCAGCGTCCAGGGCGCCTATCACGACGCCTTCACCTTCGGCTGACGCGCTACCTCAAAAACCCGAATATCCGCGCACGCCAGCCACGGCGCGCATCAGGCTTCGGCTTGTCGTCAAGTTCCAGCTTCTGCGTGTCGACGATCTGAGCGGGAGTCATCTCGTCTTGGCGCAATGACAATTCCAGCCAAGTACGCGCAAGATCGAGGCACGCTAAACGGTCCGCTTCGCTATGGGCTTCATTGGCCATACGGAAGCATTCTTCGGCTTTTTGACGATACTCGTTGGAGGTAGGCATGGGATGCACTCCGACGATCGGTTTCACAGTAGCCATTCCGAGCACTGCAAGCTTGCAAAATTGCTCCATTCATCTTCGAGTCCGAAAGGCGTGAAATTTCGCCGACATTCGATACCGCTTTAGGTCCGATTATGTCGCGATTGCGCAAGCCTATGGCAACTCGTCGACGACTGGCCGAATCGGTTACCGGCAGACCCTTTGCGAGCGAGCGGTATCGAGTGCCGCCGACGCCGCCAGCCAATCGGGAAGTCCAATTGCGATTTTTGTCCAGCCAGCGCCCCAGGGGGTATCGGCGCTGTCCCACCAAACCTTGCACCAGCCGTCTTGCAATCGAACTACGGCGAAGTCGGCGCGCGCCGGGACAGAAGCGGCGAAACTGAATACCAAGACACCGGCAGCAATGGCCAATCGCTTCATCGTCAACCCCCTACTGCCCGCCCGCAAATTTCACATAATCCCGCGTCAAGCTGGCGGCAAGCCCATGGCGTAGGCGCTGTGACCACGTGTTGCCGGGTCGCAGGCGTTTGCTCTGCACGCGCCGCTCCGCAATCGTTTCAGATTGAATCGATTGTCGCTCTAGCATTTTGATGGAGCATGATCTTTTCGGAAAATCGGTTTCCACTTTTCCGGATCATGCGCTAAGTGCTACACTCGCCCCAGCTGGACGATGCCTGTACCCCGAAATGAGGAGTTTTATGCCGTGAACGACGACCGCATTAATGATGCAGATCAGAATAAAGCCGACGCGGCGATTCTAAACTTCGATGTCGACGACGTGGCGATTGAGGTCGCGGCGACGGGATTCGGAACAATTCCAACCGCGTCGGTCAATATGGTGCCGCCAAACTGCTGCGTTGATCGGCCGACGCGCACAGCGCGTTGATTTTTCGGCCTTCCATTTCCCCGTTCGGTTCCGGGTCGAAAGCAGACCGGATCGCCGCGGCTCGTAATGCCTGCTTCATCGCCGCAAACAGATATTGCCTTGGCATCGGTTACGGCTTCGCGCCCGAGCACGAAGCGACCAAAACTGCCTTGAACATGTCGAACGACTGCACCTGCACCTGACAATTGGTCGAAGGGTCGGGCGCCACGGTGACGACTTGACCGGCACCGACCGACTGTTGCTTGCCGTCGATATTGAGCGTGACGCTCTCATTTCCCGGAGCACCGACCAAGCCGACGGTCAGATGGCCGTCGGCGACGGCGAGCGATTGATTGGGTTCGATTTTGTAGGTGTTTTTCGTCGGCATGATCGTATCCAAGCTTGCCTGCACTTGCTTGAGCTTGACGTCGAGTTCCGTCGCTCGTGCACTCATGATGTCGAGTTGCCGCTTGAAACTTTGGTTTTGCGCGATCAGTTGCGCAATCGCGTTGTCGCGGCCGCCCAAATCGAGGGACGATAGATAGCGGCCGTAAAGATGACCGCCGACCAAGATGCAAACGACGGCGATCACGCACGCAGCAATGATGACAAGTCGATTGTCATTGGTCAGCCGGCGTCGCGGGCTGCTCGCGGTTGCGCGGCTTGCGCTCGTCCTGTCACTCACCTGACGATCCCCACTGGGCAATCCTCATTTGGCGATCCCCTCACGGTTTCGGTTTTGCCGCGGTTTGCGGACTCGCGCCCGAGCCGGGCGGGACCAAGCCGCCTGAGATGCGCGAAAGGATGGCTTGGACATCGGACAGGCTGAGCTGACTGGGCGACGCTTCCTCGCCTTGCACGAACGCTGGAGCGGTCGGCGTTGCAGCGGACGCGGTCTTGTCTGCTGCAGGCGGTGTTGCGGCGCCCGACGATCCGGCCGGCGGCTTGGTGCCATTCGTTCCGCTCGCCGGCGGCGCGGTGCCGGGCGTCGTCGACGATGCGTTGGGCGGCGGTGCAGCAGCAGGCGCCGCCGCTCCAGCGGCGCCGGCTGGCGGCGTTATGCCCGCCGCCGCGGCCGTGTCGTTGCCGAGAATGATCGGCAGGCCGTCCTTGCCTGAGCCGATGATCACGATCTTGGCGTTGGGCGACTGCGCCATTTGCAGGGTCGCCTCGATGCCGCGCCAACGCAGATAGGAATCCGAAATGCCCTGGCTCACGGTCTTCTGGAATGCGGCGATGCCGTCCGCCTCGATCTGCTTGCGCTTCGATTCCTCGGCCTCGCGCTCGACGCGGAACTTATATTCCTGGATCATGTAGTACTGCTCGGTCTGGCGATTGATCGCCGCGACGATTTCCGGCGGCAATTCGATTGACAGCACGAGCGTGTCGAGAATCTGGATCGCATTCTGCAGGAAGTCGTTGTAGTGCTTGGGATCGGGCTGCTCCATCGCCTCCGGCTGCACCAATTTGTTGAGGTTGGCGGCAAGGCTCCTTTGCGCATTTTCGCGGACTTGCTTCTGGATCGTTTCGCGCGAGGTGTAGACCTCTTGCGCCGTGTATTGCGAAATGACCTGTCGCGCTTGGCTGCCGATTTCAGGCAGGATGACCGAATTGAGGAAATCCGGACCGATGAATTTGTGCAGCACGGCGACCGAGTTGTGCAAGAGCTGATAGCGCACGCTGATCTGCGCACCCACGTTCACGCCGTCCTTGGAGATGGCGTTATAGGTCTGGGTGGAGGATTGCAGCCTTAAATCGTAGAGATACAGCTTGTCCCACGGCCAGATGATGTGCAGGCCTTCTTCCCGCAGTTCGCGCGGATCGAGCACCGTGCCGCGGCCGACCCAGCACCAGCAGTAGATATCGATGCCGTTGAACCGCTTCCACAGCACGCCGACCGTGCCGCTCGGCACTGTAATCACCACGTAGGGCCATAAGACCACGACGACGAGCAACGCCATCATCAAGAGGACGGAAACGCCGGGCAGATGGCGCGCCAGATAACGCCGCCATCCCCGCCGCCGCGGGGGTGACAGGTCATCGAGGGTCTCTGGATAGCTCGCCATCCCGTGTTCTCCGATCGGCCCTATCATCAGCCCATTGTACGCTGTTCGACAATACGGCCTTCATCCATCCGGATCCGCCGTGCCGGCAACCGCAGCTCGTCGAGATAGCGGTCGTCGTGCGTGATGACCACGATGGTGGCGCCCGCGCGCATCATTTCCGGCAGCAGTTCGTCGTAGAATTTGCGGCGAAATTCGGGGTCTTGCTCGGCCGTCCACTCGTCGAGAATCATGATCGGACGCTTCTCGAGCATGCTGACGATCAGCGCCAAGCGGCGGCGCTGACCACCCGACAGATCGAGCGTGCGAAATTCGCCGTCGACAAGCGCGGTCTTGTCGGACAAGCGAAACAGCGTCAACAGGCGGTCGATCTCGGTGGGTTCGGCGTCGTGGATTCCGTAGAGTCGCCGGAACAGATGATAGTCGAAGAATATCGCCGACATGAGTCCGCGATACTCGTCGCGCGAGGCGTTGCTGACCGGCCGCCCGTCGAGCGTAATCTCGCCGGCATCCGGTGGGTAGAGCCCGGCCAGCACCCGCAGAAAGGTCGATTTGCCCGAGCCGTTGCCGCCGGTGATGAATACCAACTCGCCGGAGCGCAAGCTGAAATCGATGGGCCCGATCTTGAATACGGTGTCAGAGAATTTGTCGACGTAGCGGAATTCGATGTTACGCATCTCGATACGCTCGAAACGCTTCGGCGCGGCAAGCGCAGGCAACTCGCGCGGAATGAGCGTCGCGGCGATCGCGGTTTCCAAGCGGGAGATGCGGTCGGCCGCGGCGTTGGCGTTAAGCAGGATTGGAATCGCTTGCACGAGGCCGAAACAGGCGCCGACGACGAACAACAGTGCTGTCGTGGTCTTGGCGATCGACGAGCCGCCCAGCGTATTGCTCAAATTCGGCGCGATGAAGACGACGGCGCCGAGCAGGATGTACATCGAAATCTGCGACGTCACGATCATCTTGAAGGTTTCCGCTTGGCTGCGGATTTTGATGTTGGCCGCGGTCTTCGACACTTCCAACGCGTCGTCGAACAGATCGGCGCTGCGCGCCGTGTTGAGCCTCACCTCTTTGAAGCCGTCGAGGAAGTCGATCAGCCGATCGAACAGCCGCCGTTCCCATGCCGCCGACTCGCTCTTCTGCTCGGCTAGGCGCTTATTCTTGTGGTGGAAGATCACGCCGGAGCCGCCGACGATGATGACGGTCAAGGCGAAGGCGGCGAACGACAGATAGGCGACGTAGAGGCCGACGAAGAAGATCAGCACCGTTCCCTGTATCGTGAAGCAGAGCATGTTGCTCGCCTGGGTGAGCACCGCGGTATCGCTGGTGATCGACGCAACGATGCGGGCGCGGCCGATGCGTTCCAGCTCCAGAAGCTCCGAATGCCGGATCATGTCCATGATCCGCACCCGCAGTTTGTGGATGATCGCCTCGATCTCGGCGGTGGCGGTGATGGTGACGTACTGCTGCGACCTCATGAACAGAAAGAGCGCGACCAGAAAAAGCGACGCGGCCCACAGGCCGGGCTTCTGCCCGCTGCTGGTGTTCTGCACGCCGGTATTGATGGAGGCGAGGATGCAAGCGTTGCTGACGCCGCCGACGCCCGACATGATGAGCAGCTTCGGCAGCGAGCCGTGCATTTCGCGGCGAACGAGATCGATAAAGGACATTCGTGCGCAGTCGTCCGTCTACATTCAACACGCGCCGCCGACGGCTTAACAAGAAGGATGCGCTTGCCGAGAGTTAGTCTACGTTACGGCGACGCCATTCGACTCGCCGCGATGGGCCGGTAATGAACAGCACGGGCAGCATCACCAACGGCGTGATGAACAGTGCGAGGACGAATGTCCCCCAAAACCCCATGCGACGGTGGGTGCCGGCGTACCCCGTGAGTAGGCATACGGTGACGTAGGCAAGGATGGCTAAAGCCATGGGACTCGAATCCGGACTCGGTCGTGTCGCTCGATGATTGTTGCTTGGTTGGCAGTGCCCCTCGTCGCCGGCGAAAGCCGCGCCGGCTACGATCTCGCTGTCGTCGCCGCCCCGCTGGCGCCCGAACTCTTGGATCGTCGCGCGTCCCACTTCTCCTTCTGAGCCTTGACGAATTCGCGATAATCCGGCGGGTTGAAATCGAGCAGCGTGCCGCCCGATTCGAAATGCTGGATGAATGCCTTGCCGATGGCGAAGGTGGCGCCGGCGGAAAGCACCGGCATGACAAAGCCGGCCGCCAGCAAATTGACGACCGGTATGGCCTTCATGGCGCTCGCAGCGCCCATGCCGCTGGTCGCCGGAATCATGGTGCCGGCCAGTGCCGCGATCAGCGCTTTGCCGCGGTTCTCGGAGAACTCCACGTTATAGATTTGCGACAAGCGGCGCAGCATCTGGATCTGCAGGCCGCCGACGGTCAAGATGTCGATGACCGGAAGCGGGATAAGTCCGGCGACGCCGGACCAAATGGCGAACCGATCGACGAGTTTCGAAGCCGTCTCGCCGCGCGTTTCAGCTGAGCTCGACGTCGCCGCACCGGCTTGGCCTTGCTCGGGGCTCACGGAAGCACTCGGTTTATCCGCCATGGCGTATCCTTTCTCGACAACTCTCGTGGTGGCTCGATCAAGCGACCGAGCCAGGTTCGACCTTGTTCATTGGCTCTCAATCTAGGTGAGCTGTAAAAAGGCTACCATGGTGGGGTTCCGGTGCCAAGCGCGTGCAACCACTCAGGTTTGTAAGGGCTGGCCTTCATTGGAATGTCACGCTCTTGACGCCTTCAGGCAGCGTCAGCAATGGCGTCAAGTAAAGGCGCGGTGATATCGGCCAAGGCTTTTCGCGGATCGCTCTGTTGTTTGATCCGCCGGCATCGTCATGCGCCGACCCGCGGCAAATTCCTGCGCCTATTGGCAACGGAGAACTCGAGGACTTTTGGCGCGCCCGAAGAGATTCGAACTCCTGACCCCCAAATTCGTAGTCTGGTGCTCTATCCAGCTGAGCTACGGGCGCGGCGCGCCGTAGCTATAGGCTTCGGCGCGGCATGGCAAGGCGACGGCCACCCCTCACCGGGCGAGCGCGGCGAAGCAATAAGCCTGATTAACCGTGCGCGCGAGCGCCGCGATGGGCGGCAAGCTCGACCGCGCGATCGGGGATGGTCAACCGCAACGTCGCCCCGATGGTGCCCTCGACCAAGCGGATTTCGCCGCCATGGGCGCGAATGAGTTCGGCGGCAATTGCAAGCCCAAGCCCGGTGCCGCCGGTGCGGGTCGAGCCCTGGAATGCTTCGAACAAATGGGCGCGCGCCCTGCCGGAAAAGCCGGGGCCGGTATCGGACACTTCGATCACCGCGACGGCGCCCTCGCGCCGGCCGGTGATGCGGATCTGGTCGCGGCCGGGATCGCGCGTTTCGCGGCTTTCCATGGCTTGGACGGCGTTGCGCGACAGATTGAGGAGGATGCGAAACAGCTGGTCGTAATCGGCCTCCACGATGAGCCCGCGCTCCACGGCGCTGATCCAGCGGATCGGCCCGTCGGCGCCGAGCCCAAGGGTTTCGTGGACCTCCTCGACCAGTGGCTCGAGAGGTATTTGCCGGCGCTCCGGCGGCGGCTCCTGCAAGCGGCCGTAGGACAGCGTCGACTGGCAATAGGCGATGGCGCGTTCGAGCGCGTGCATCAGCTTCGGCGCGAAACGCTGCACGCCGGGATCGGGGATTTTAGCGAGCCGGTCGGAGAACAGTTGCGCGGACGCCAACAGATTGCGCAGATCGTGATTGATCTTGGACACCGCGAGCCCGAGCCCGGCGAGCCGGTTCTTCTGATGCAGCATCGAGGCGAGCTCGATCTGCATGGTGGCAAGCTCGCGCTCGGCGGTGCCGATCTCGTCAACCCGCGCCGAAGGCGCGATGACGCGGTCGGTGTTTTCCGGGTCGGCGCGGAACGCGACCATATTGGCGGTGACGCGCCGCATCGGGCGCACGAACATGTAATGCAGCGCCAGATAAACCAGCGCCGCGGTGATGCACGAGATCAACAGCGAAATGAGCAGAATATCGACCGAATAGCGCAGCATCGCCTTGCGCAACGGCCGCTCATTCATGACCAGGTCGATATATTCGCCGCCCATCGGGGCATCGCCGACCACCCGCATCACGATGTATTTGTCGCTCAGCAGGGTCTTGAATGCATCAATCACCGCCGTGAATGTGCCGATGTCGCGCATGTCGAAGACATCGTCGATCTGCGGCAGGCTGACGTCGCTCGGCTGCAGCATGAGGTGGCGCTCGCCCATCTTCATGGCGACGGCGCGCGCGCCGATCGAATTGAGAATCCTTTTGGCGAGCGGATCCGGCACCATGCCGTTCGGCGCGGCCTCGAGCACCAGCGCCGCAGTCTTGGCGACCTCCAGATGGTCTTTGAGCCAATTCACCCGGTAATTGGCGACCGAAGGCACATAGATCAGCACTTCCGCGATCATCACGAACAGGATCGTGAGGACGAGGAGTTTTCCGGAAAGGCCAAAGCGCGGCGTCCGGACCGGTTCCGGGTGCGCAACGGATTCATCAGTCATTGACAGGCCTTGCTGCCGCTAACGCTCTATTCAGCCGAAACGACGCAGCCACCCTATGATGCGACGCACCAGAGGGCTCGTCAAACCCCGTGTGAAATAGGTCATCGCGGCGCGTTTGCCCACCTCGGCATAAGTCGGATACGGCACCATAACACCGGCAAAGGCCTCGACATTCAGTTTTTGGTTTATGGCAAGCGTCCAGGCGGCGATATTTTCGGAAGCCGCCGCGCCAACGATAGTCGCGCCGAGAATATCTCCCTTGCGATCGGTGATGATCTTGATGTGGCCATTGATCGCCCCGGTCGCCTGCGCACGGTCGTTTTCGCGGTAGGGCGAGCGCAGCACGCGAATGGTGCCGGCCCGCGCGCGCGCCGCGTCCTCGTTAAGCCCGACCTCGGCCAGTTCGGGATCGGTATAGGTCACGATCGGCACGGCATGGCGGTCGGCGTCGACCGGCGTGCGGAACAGCGCATTGCGGACGACAAGGCCGGCGTGATGATGGGCGAGATGGCTGAGCTTGGGCGCGCTGGTGACGTCGCCGATGGCATAGACGCGCTTGTTGCTGGTGCGCAGACCTCCGTCGACCACGATGCCGTCCGCCGCATAGCGGATGTCGGCGGCGTCGAGATCGAGATTTTCGAGATTGGGACGGCGGCCGGCCGCGACGAGAAGATGGCTGCCTTCGATCGTCTCCGCGCCGGCTGCGGTGACGATGTCGACCTCGACGTGCGCCAGGTCGCGGCGTACCTGCTTCACTTCCACGCCGCAGCGGAGCGCGACGCCTTCCCGGGCGAGCGCATCGAGCACGACGGCGGCACATTCCGGATCGGCGTCGGCAAGCGGCACCGCCGTTGCGAGCACGGTAACGTCGGCGCCGAAGCGGCGAAACGCCTGCGCCAGTTCGAGTCCCACGGAGCCGGCGCCAATGACAATGAGACGATGCGGGCATTCGGCAAGATCGAAAACGGTCTCGTTGGTGAGATACGGTGTGTCGGCGAGCCCAGGAATCGCCGGCAGCGCCGGCGACGAGCCGGTGGCGATGACAAAGCGGCGCGCTTTAACGTCGTAATCATTGACGGCGACGGTCTCGCCATCGGTAAAGCGGCCCACGCCTTGCAAGACGCGAACGCCAAGGCCGTGGAAGCGTTCGCGGGAATCCTGCGGCGCGACCGCGGCGACGACATTTTGCACATGGGCGCGGACCGCGGCGAAGTCGACAGCGAAACGCGGGCTCTTGACGGTAAATCGCGCGCCGTTGCCCAACGCGCCTTCCCGTAAGATTTGGACGCGCGCGGCGGCCGCCAGCAATGCCTTAGATGGCAGCGCGCCGCAGTTGAGATCCTCCCCGCCCATCTTGGCGCGCTCGATCAGCACCACATTGACGCCGAATGCGGCCGCCGCCGAAGCCGCCGCGAGACCGCCCGTACCGGCGCCGATGACGCAGATATCCGGCTTTATTTCCTGCCGCGCGATTGGGGTCATAGGGTTCCTGCTACAGTCTAAGGATCCCCGCCTTGATCCTCCCCCTTTTAGGGGAGAAAATCTTGGCGTCTTCCTGCCTCTGGAAGAGGAGGGTTGGGGCGGGGGTCGGTTTCCTTGTCACACCTTTTCTACAGTCTTTATCGTCGGGCAATGCGGTGAGCCGAAACGGCAAATATTCTGAAGTTTGACGGGTCGAAAACCCTCCCGTATAAGCCGCGCCAATCGCGCCAAAGTCGATTGGTGGGCCAGACGCGGCGCAGAGCGGAGATTTCCCGGTGAAACGGACCTATCAGCCGAGCAAATTGGTGCGCAAGCGCCGCCACGGCTTTCGCGCCCGCATGGCGACTAATGGCGGCCGCAAGGTTCTGGCTGCGCGCCGCGCACAGGGACGCAAGAAGCTGAGCGCTTAAGCTTTGCGCCTGGGCGCGAGTTTGCGTTCCGGTCGATTGCAACGTCGAGCCCTCACCGCAACCCCTTCGCAGCCATGGAACGGTTGAAACGCCGGACGGACTTTCGGGCTGCCGCCCAAGCGGCAAGCGTGCCCGCTGCAGCCTTCGTCCTCCAAGCGCGCCCGCGCGGGGATCAGGGCCCGGTGCGGGTCGGCTTTACGGTATCGCGCCGGGTCGGCAATTCGGTGGAACGCAACCGGGTGCGGCGGCGCTTGCGCGAAATGGTGCGGCTTGCGCCTGCGGCCACGCATTGCGCCGGCCACGATTACGTGCTGATCGGCCAGCGCACGGCGCTCGCAGCGTCGTTTGCCGAAATGGTCCGGCAATTCGATGCGGCGCTGCGCCGAATCCACGCTGCCGCGGCAAGCCGGCAACAACGGGCGGAACCTAGTAGCGAGACGGACGCCGCCCTACATAGAGCGGGTTCGCCCAAAGTGCGACGTGACGACCAAAGCCCCGGGGCACGGACCGAGCAGCGCAAGGACATGCCAAAGAGCACGTAATGGGCGAGCATAAGAACACCATCCTTGCCATCGTGCTGTCCTTGCTTGTCGTCGTCGGCTGGCAATATTTCATCGGCTATCCGCAAATGCAGCGCCAGCAGGAGCAGGCGAAGCTCAAGCAAGAAGAGCAGACGCAAATCCAACCCGGGGCCGCGCAGCCCAGCGCGGCGCAACCCGCCCCATCCGGAGCGAGCGCCCCGAGCGCGCCGAATGCGCCCTCCGCCGAGCCGCCGGCCCGGACCCGCGAGCAAGTCATTGCTTCGACGCCGCATGTCACGATCGACACGCCGCGGCTGCGCGGCAGCATCGATCTCAAGGGCGGCCGCATCGACAATCTGTCGCTCGAGCAATACCGCGAGGATGTCGATCTCAACTCGCCGCCGATCGTGCTGTTCTCCCCGTCCGGCGCGCCGGACGCCTATTACGCCGAATTCGGCTGGGTGGCGGCCACCGGGATGACCGCCGCAGTGCCGGGACCCGATACGGTATGGAAACAGGACGGCTCAGGTTCGCTTGGCGTCGATCATCCGGTGACGCTGACCTACGATAACGGCCAAGGCTTGATCTTCAGGCGCACCATTGCGGTCGACGACCACTATCTCTTCACCGTCAAGGACCAGGTGGCGAACCAGGGCGGCGCACCCGTCACGCTGTTTCCGTACGCGCTGATCTCGCGCCACGGCACGCCGCCCGTGCTCGGATATTACATCCTGCACGAAGGGCCGATCGGCGTGATGGGCAGCGAGGGCGAAAAGGAAGAGAGCTATAAGAAGCTCGCCGACTTAAAGAGCGAAAGCTGGGACGCAACCGACGCCTGGCTCGGTTTCACCGACAAATATTGGGCCGCGGTTTTGCTGCCCAACACCGACGCCAGGGTGAAGACCCGCTTCTCCGCGCAAAACCTCAACGGCGAAGAGATCTACCAGACCGATTATCTGGCGCAGGCGCAGACCGTCGCGCCGGGCGCAACAGCATCCACCGACTCGCGGTTGTTCGCCGGCGCCAAGGAAGTGTCCGTTGTCGGCATCGATTTTCCGTTCGGACCGGGCGGATATAACCAGGCGTTCCATCTCAATCATTTCGATCTATTGATCGATTGGGGCTGGTTCTATTTCATCACCAAGCCGATGTTCCTGGCGATCGACTATTTTTTCCATCTGGTCGGCAATTTCGGCATCGCCATCCTGATCGTCACCGTCCTGGTTAAGCTTTTGTTTTTTCCGCTCGCCAACAAGTCCTACGCCTCGATGGCGAAGATGAAGGCGGTGCAGCCGCAAATGGCGATGATCAAGGAGCGCTTCGCCAACGACAAGATGAAGCAGCAGCAGGAGATGATGGAGCTTTACAAGAAGGAGCAGATCAATCCCATTGCCGGCTGTCTGCCGATCGCCATCCAGATTCCGGTGTTCTTTTCGCTGTATAAGGTTCTCTTCATCACCATCGAAATGCGCCATGCGCCGTTCTACGGCTGGATCCACGATCTGTCGGCGGGCGACCCGACCAACATTTTCACGCTCGGCGGGCTGATCCCGTTCGACCCAACCATCCTCCCGGTAATCGGCTCATTCCTGCATCTCGGCTTTTGGCCGGCGATCATGGGCGTCACGATGTGGGTGCAGATGAAGCTCAACCCGGCGCCGCCCGATCCGACCCAGCAGATGATCTTCAACTGGATGCCGCTCATCTTCACCTTCATGCTGGCGAAATTCCCGGCCGGACTCGTGATCTATTGGGCCTGGAACAATTCGCTCTCGGTGGCGCAGCAGAGCGTCATCATGCATCGCCACGGCGCCAAGATCCAGCTGTGGGATAACCTAAAGAGCACGTTCTACAAGCCGAAGCCGAAAGCGCCGGCGGAATAACTCTTTTCACTCGCCCCGGCGAAGCGTGCTGGACGTGCCACGCAACTTTGTCCGTCACCCAGAGGTGGCCGCGAAGCGGCCCTCGAAGGGTGCGGCCGACCTACCGGGGCCGTGCATCCTTCGAGGCTCGCGGAGCTTGTCATCGGGCCGGCCACTTCGGGCCGGACCCGTTGGCTCGCACCTCGGGATCGAGGAAAACGTAGCGTCGCTGTTTGACATTGTGGGTGACCAAGCTCGCGCGCAGCGGCGGCACGCGCTGGCGAGCGTGAAAGAGGACGCGGAGCTGGTGCGAATTTACGCGGCGCGGACGCGGTTGAAGAAGGTTGCGACCTTGGTTTCCAGATCGTTCGCCCGCGAGGACAGTTGCGCCGTCCATTGCGTGATGACGTCGACCGCCCTGGCGCCCTGGGTGACCGCCTGTTCCACCGAACTGATCGCGGTCGAGGCCTGCTCGGTATGGCTGGCCGCGGTATGAATGCTTTCGGCGATATCCCGGGTGGTCACGCTCTGCTGCTCGACCGCCGTCGCGATGTTGGTCGATACGGTGCTCAGTGCACCGATGACTTGTGCGATCGAAGCGATTTCCGCCACCGAGCGTTTGGTGGCGTCCTGGATGGCGGCAACCTGCCGCGCGATATCGTCGGTGGCGTGCGAGGTCTGGTTGGCGAGTGTTTTGACTTCCGTCGCAACCACGGCAAAGCCCTTGCCGGCTTCGCCGGCGCGGGCCGCCTCGATCGTCGCATTCAGCGCCAGAAGATTGGTTTGCGAAGCGATCGCGGAAATGGCGCCGACTACCGAGCCGATGCGTTCCGCGGTATCGGCCAGCGAACGGATGGCTTGTTGGGTGCGCTCGGTATCGCCGACGGCGGCCTGCGCCATGCCCAGACCGTGGCTGACCTGCTGGCCGATTGCCTGGATCGATCCGGAGAGTTCTTCCGTGGCCCGCACCATGACGTCCATGCGCTGCGCGGTTTCGGATGCTGCGGAAGAGGCCGAGGCCATGCGGGAGAGCGTGTTGCCGGCGACCGCGTTCAAGGTCGAGCAGGTCGCCGTCAGCGAAACCGAGGCTTCTTTGATCGCCTCCACCACCTCGCCAATGGCGCCGTCGAAATCCGCGATTGCACCGTCGATGGCACCGCGCCGCTCCAGCGCCGCCTGCTCCGCCGCCTGGCGATGCAGCGTCATCGCGTTGGCCACATCGAAGCCGATCACCTGGGACACGGCTTTGCCGCGTTCGGCGGCCGTGGCAGATGAAAAACGGTACCTGCGGGCGAGCGCATCGAGCGCGGCTTTGAGCACATAATTTCCGGCGGTGCTGCGAATGCGCGCATCGAAGCCGAGCGCCGCTTCCTGCTCCACCGTCCGCCGGCAGGACTCGGCGTAACGTTCGTCGAGATCGGCGCCGAACAAGGCCGTGAAATGCGCCACTTCCAGCTTTTTGATGAATTCTCTGTTGCGCGTGGCGATCTCGCCCACCTGCGGCAACACTGTCAGAGCTGACAGGATTTCATCGATCGCCCGATCCAGATTCGGCGCAATCAAGAGCCACGCTTCCTTAGCAAGACGGCGGGACCGTTCGTCAAGAGCATAAAGCGCAAGGCGAGCTTGAAAGGATTGAACGTGATCGGTTGACGGCATTACGACGATTGGGCCCGGTGGAGCGGCGCATGGTGCGGGACAATCCTTGCTCTTGTGTTAATGATAAAGTTACCAATGCGACACCGCCCAGCGCTATTCGGATCTGACCGACTTCGAAATGGACCTGCGGCTCGCGGCGGCGACGGCAAGCCGGCAGACTTAACCCGACGCGGCAACGAAAATTTGGCGACAAAAATTTGGCAACAAAAAATGACAAAAAACGGGAGGCCGTGGCCCCCCGTTCAATGCGATCAAAATAGGCTGAATTTGAAAAAGCGCTTTCAGCTTCTGCCGACCACGTCCACGCTCACGTCGACGAGGCCGGAGAAGCCGAGCGCGTGCGCCGCGGCAGGCGTCAGGTCAATGATGCGGCCGTGGACGAACGGCCCGCGATCGTTGATGCGCACCACCACGGAGCGCCCGTTACGCTCATTGGTGACCCGCACCAGCGTGCCGAACGGCAGCGTCCGGTGAGCGGCCGTCATCCCGCCCGGCGACGCACGCTCGCCGCTGGCGGTGGGTTCCCCGGAGTAAGCGTAAACGGAAGCAATTCCGGTTTGCGCCTTCGCCGTCATTGGTATTCCGATAACGACCAAAGCAAGAGCCGAAGCAATCAAAGTTTTCTGGAGGCTATTACCAGCCATGTCCGTCCTATTTGATTGTTGATGGGAAGGGTGAATCGGCGCACTCATCGTGAGCCGGGCCCCCTATGAGTGGCGAAATGTGGTCATTGTGCGACGCAACATGACCGGAAATATTTTGGTCACGCAGATGAAATCTAGGCGGCATCAATAAGTGTCCGGAACTATTCAGTAAATCACTGGGAAAAGGAGCTATTTGCCGCCGGCAGTCCTCGAGATGCCGGCCAAATGGGGCATAGACATGCGTCTCGCGCATCGTGCGGCGGCACTTGCCGCAGTGCGATGCATCGCTTTCCGGCAAACTCGCGCGGGCGTGATTTGTTCAAAATTTGAGCTAAAGTCAGCGCACGGTGGCGAACCGGTTTTCCGGGCGGACCGTGTCGACTAAAGGGAAGGAATGGCAATGACAAAGCTGGCTGTTTGGATGGCGGCACTCGGCGTGGGCATGCTTGGCGCGGGCGTCGCACATGCGCAAAATATGAAACTGACGAGTGCCGAAATCACCGAAGGCGCAACCATCCCTGCCGAACAGGTGTTCAAAGGCTTCGGATGCACCGGCGGCAACATTTCGCCGAGTTTGAGCTGGAGCGGAGTGCCGAGCGGGACCAAGAGTTTAGCTGTCAGCATCTACGACCCGGATGCGCCAACCGGCAGCGGCTGGTGGCATTGGGTCGTCTTCAATATTCCGCCGCGCACCACTTCATTGCCGAAGAACGCTGGTGACGTGAAAAAAAAGCTGATGCCTAAGGGCGCCATCCAAAGCCGAACCGATTTCGGCGTTGACGGTTACGGCGGTCCATGTCCGCCGCCCGGCGACCCGCCGCACCACTACCACATCACCGTCTTTGCGGTTGACGTCGACAAACTGCCCGACGCCAAAAGCGATTCCGCGTCGGCAGCGCTGGTCGGGTTTGACATGCACTTCCATACTTTGGACAAGGCGACCCTGACCGGCCTCTACGGTCGCTGAGCGACTATCAGCGGCAAGCTTTATTGCATTTGCCGGATGCGGCACGGCGCGAAGCGTTGCACCGCAACGCCGCGGTCGCAGCAGCCGCATTCGATTTATTGCCGCCAAATGCCGGGTAAAGAAAAAAGCCCCGGCACAGCCGGGGCTTTCCTTGAAGTGTCAGTTGCTGAAGCTTTGATGGCTTAGTGCGACTTCCCAACCATCGGCGCCGCGGCCGGCTCCGGAGCTGGTGCCGGATTCTCAAGCTTGAACGACAGCCGGGTGAAAATTTTCCAGCCCCTGAAGTCGTCTTTGTTATAGACACTGTCGACAGCGTAGGCCTCGAGTTCGGCGGGACCGAAGTCGTAGCCGAGGATGCCGCCAAGCGAGATGTCGGTTGCCTTGCCGCACCCCAAACCAAACGCACCGTAGACGCTTGTGGCCAGTTGCGCGCAGGTGTACCCGCTGCCCGGGCTGTCGGAGGTGGTCTGGAACTTGAAGTCGCCGACCGGGCCAAAGGCCAATTTGCCCCATCGGCGCTCGATAGACCAATCGATGAACAGCTGATCTCCCGACTGGTAACCAATCCCCGGGCAGTTGAATCCGACGCAGCCGTTGGGCGCAGTGACTGGAAGAGGAGGTAAGGTGAGGTTGTTTTGTACGGCTGCATAAGTGCCGGTGTGGCCTTGCGAGCTGGTATGGAAATCGTAATCGATGTTCACCGACGCCTTCCAATCCTTGTTGATGAAGGAGAGCGCGGCCGTCGGCGAGAAGGTCCAGTAATCCTGGTTTAGCGTGCCATTGTAAGTGGAGCCGTCCGGGCCCTGGAAGTTGAAGCCAAGGCTGGCGAAGAAGCCGTTATGGAAATTCCACGATTTTGTGCTCGACCAGATGGTGTTGTGTATATTCTCGAAAAATGCGCCGGCGCCGTTTCCGAAGAGGATCGGCTCCGAACCGACGCACCCGGAATGCGAGGGCACGCCGACCGAGGCGGGCGAGCAATTGGTGAAGCTGCCCGCCACGGTGTAGAACGGTTGAATGACGGCGAACACGGTGTTGCCGCCGAAGATATTCCAGGCCGCCCCCGGCACCCAAACCAGCGACGGGACGATGGCTTCGCCGGTCACCGACAACCCTCTTCCGTTATCTGCACCGGCCGAAGCCGAATTCTGGCCGGTACCCGCGGCGTTCGGACCACCGATGAAAGTCTGCAGAGCCCCGTACAATCCGGGCGGAGGTGCCGCACCGAGCGGAATGCCGATCGTGGCGCCCGCGAGGGTCGCCTGGAAGTCACCAGGCTCAATCGCGAAGCTTGGACCGGTTGCCATCAATAGCGCCGCCGCTGCCACAGAACCATAAAATACCGTTCTAGCCAGTCGCTTCATTTGCTCCCTCCCCTATGCCGCTGCTGTTCTCGTCGACCAGCAGTGTGGGCATGCGCTCCTCAAAATCCCGATGGCAGGTCTCAAGCGAGAAGTGCGTCACACCTGGAGTGTAATCGAGGGACCGGGCCCGCGGCCAACCGCAAACACAATATCAACTGGAAAAAACCATTTTTCGCCATACTGACGCAAAAATATCACACATGACAGATTCTGCTGGCTTTTCGAGCCCTTTGGCGGCGCTTTTCCGACCTCCCGGATTGCCGATTTTCGGCGTGAAATGGCAAGCTGCTGCTGCTGCTTCTGGCCATTCTAAGCGAGCCGAGGGTGGCTCTTCGTGGTAACGTATGCTGACTGAATGCGTTGGATGGTACCCGCCGTGGGCAGCGAAGCGACGGACGGCCAATACCGCGAGCGAAAAGCCGGATGCGGCGGCGCGAGGGTTTGCCCAGGGATCAATGGTCGAGCAAAGTCTCTGCCTCTCCTCGCAGCCATCCTGGGGTTGCTGGCGCTGGCGGCTTGTTCCTCCTCGGCACCGAGCGATGATACCGCCGCCGCCGACGTCTATCCGTCGCAGCCGCTCGCCGACCTGTTCCGGGCCTCGCGGAATGCTCCGCCGGCTGCGCAGACGTCCCGTCCGCCAATCGTGTCGGATTCTTCGGCCGCGGTCGCGGGCGCCGCAACCGCCGGCCCGGCGCTCGCCGCACCGCCGCCGACCGCACCGGTAGCCGGCACGGCACTCGTCGGTGTGTCACCCCCGGGCGTCGCATTCGCTCGTGCAACCCCTCCGGGTACGGCACTCGCCGTTGCCTCTACCCCGGGCACGGCTGCGGCCGTCGCCCACCAGCCCGCTGCGGCGCCGCCGCCGGGTTCACCGACCGCTCCCGCGGCGGTCCCTGCGGCTTCGGCATCGTCCGACGAATATGACGCCGCCGCTTCGGTGTACCCGTCAGTGGCGATCTTCGGCCCGAACTAAGTCCGTCCTGCCAGGTGCGGCAGACCGAACGGGGCGCTGCATGTTTTGAGTTGATCATGACCCGAAGCCGAAGCGTCATCGCTGCTAACGGATGTCGCGTTGGACTGACCGCTTTCGCGGCTCGCACGAAACATCAGCGGCTTGCAGCAGCGGCCGCCGGCAGCACGTAATCCTTGAATTGCGTGCGCAACGCGATTTTTTGGATTTTACCGGTCGCGGTGTGCGGGATTTCGCGGACGAACACCACGTCGTCGGGCATCCACCATTTGGCGATCTTGCCGTCGAGGAACGCCAACAGGTCTTCCTTCGTGGCACTCTGGCCTTCCTTGAGCACGATGACGAGCAACGGCCGCTCGTCCCATTTCGGATGGCGCACGCCGATTACGGCGGCTTCGGCGACTTTGGGATGGCCGACCGCGAGATTTTCCAGCTCGATCGAGGAAATCCATTCGCCGCCGGATTTGATCACGTCCTTGGAGCGATCGGTGATGTTGAGATAGCCGTAGCGGTCGACGGTGCCGACATCGCCGGTGTCGAAAAAACCTTCCGCGTCGAGAATTTTGCCGTCGTCCTTGAAATAGGCGTTCGCCACCGCGGGACCGCGCACTTTCAGCCGGCCGAAAGTCTTGCCGTCCCACGGCATGCGTTTGCCGGTATCGTCAGTGATCTTCATCTCGACGCCGAACGGCGAATGGCCCTGCTTCATCTGGACATCGAGCTTCGCCTCGCTGGTCAGCATGGCGTATTCCGGCTTCAGCGAACCGAGCGTGCCGAGCGGACTCATCTCCGTCATGCCCCAAGCGTGAATGACCTCGACGCCGTAGACGTCCTGGAATTTCTGGATTATGGCGCGCGGACAGGCTGATCCGCCAATTACCACTTTCTTCAAGTACGGCAGCTTCAGATTGTTGGTTTCGAGGTGTTGCAGCAGCATCAGCCACACCGTCGGCACCGCTGCGGTGAAGGTGACGCGGTAGCGGTCAAGCAGTTCGTAGACCGAGCTGCCGTCGAGCTTGGCGCCGGGCATCACCAGAGATGCGCCGACCATCGGCGTGGTCAAAGCGAGCCCCCAGCAATTCGCATGGAACATCGGCACCACCGGCATGACCGCGTCGCACGAGGCGACGTCCATGGCGTCGGGCAGCGCCGCGATCATCGAATGCAGCACGTTCGAGCGGTGCGAATAGACCACCCCCTTGGGATGGCCAGTCGTACCGGACGTATAGCACATGCCGGCGGCGGTATTTTCGTCGAACGATTTCCAAGCGAAATCGCCGTCGACTTCTGCGATCCATTCCTCGTAAGGCGCGGCGTTCTTCAGTTTCGTCGCCGGCATATGCGCAGCGTCGGTCAATACGACGTATTGTTCGATCGGCTTGAGCTTGTCGGCGAGCTTGTTCAGGATCGGCAGAAAAGTGAGATCGACCAACATCAGGCGGTCTTCGGCGTGGTTGACGATCCAGACGATCTGCTCGGGAAACAGGCGCGGATTGACGGTGTGATAGATGGCGCCAATGCCCATGATGCCGTACCAGGCTTCAAGGTGCCGCCAGGTGTTCCAGGCCAGCGTCGCCACGCGATCGCCGAGTTTGATGCCGGCTTTATCGAGCCGCTGCGCTACCTTGAGCGCGCGAGCGCGGATGCCGGCATAATTAGTGGTGTGCATCGGCCCTTCGATCGAGCGCGAGATCACCGGCCGCTCGCCGTGATTAATTGCGGCGTGATCGATGACGCGATGGCACAGAAGCGGCCAATCCTGCATCAGCCCAAGCATGGCATTCCCCGTTGTTGTTGCTTTTATTTCGGGAGGTTAGCCGTCTTCGGCAAATAGGCAAGCACCTTCATTGGTCGGCTCGACGCTTGAACCTGGAAGCTCGGATGTCTTAAAGCGTAGGCTCTAAGACGGCCTCGAAGCTTCCTGACAATGCCTGCAACTGTGCCGGGGTAGTTCGCGTGAAACTTGCCGTCGTTATCGCCCTGCTGTCATGCGCGATGCCTGTGGCGCTGGCGCAAGACGGCGCTACGCCGCCGGCGAAACGAGCCAAGCCTGTCGCCAGCGCCGCGCATGGCACGCCGCGATCGGCGAGCCATTCGCCCGTCGTCATTCCGCAGGAATTCGCCCCGCCTCAGGAGGCCTATGCGTCGTTTCCGCAAGCGAACGCGGCCGCAGCCCCGGTAAAGCCGTCGGTCTGCCAAGTGAACTTGGCGAAAATCGCGGAATTCCAACCGCTGCCCGTGCTGGTCGGACCAGGCGATTGCGGCGCCGACGATGCCGTGCAGCTTGCCGCGATCACGCTGTCGGATCGAGCCAAGGTCACGGTGCTGCCGCCGGCAATTTTGCGCTGCCCAATGGCGCAAGAAGTCGCCGACTGGGTGCGCGAGGATGTTGCACCGTCGTTGAAGGGCTTGCCGCCGCTGCGCGCGCTCGACAACTTCGCCTCCTATGATTGCCGCGGCCGCAATAACGTGCGTGCCGCGAAAGTGAGCGAGCACGGCCGCGCCGATGCGCTCGACGTGCACGATTTCAAGCTCGCCGACGGCCGCGATCTCGTGCTGACCGACATGAAGGTCGACAAGGATTGGCGCGACACCATCCGTGCGACCGCCTGCGCGCGGTTCATGACCGTGCTCGGTCCGGGCTCGGACGGCTATCACGAAGAGCACATTCACCTCGATCTCGAGCCGCGCCGCAACAATTACAAGATTTGCGAGTGGGACGTGCGCGTACCGCCGGCACCGCCGGTGGAAGCACAAGCTAAGGAGCCGGACACGGCGGTGGCCGAAGGAGTGCCGCTTGAGGGTCTCGACGCGCCGGCGATACCGCTTGACGAAGTGCCGTTGCCGCGGCCGCGACCGGTGGCGCAAATCGAGCGGGCCTTGTCCGGCCATCACAATATCGCGCAATAAGGCGCATAATCCCAAAAAGCTTGCCCCCGGACTTGATCCGTGGGCGGTATCCGATTTTGGAAAAGATCGTGCGCAATAAAGGCCGTTGATGTCTCCGCTTAGCAATCTCGCTGCCCGCGACGTCGAAACGCTGGTGCACCCCTATATCAATCTCGCGCGTTTTCGCGACACCGGCCCGCTCATTATCGAGCGCGGCCGCGGCGTCTATGTCTACGACACCGACGGCAAAGCCTATATCGAAGGCATGGCCGGGCTGTGGTGCACCGCGCTTGGTTACGGCAACGAAGAACTGGTCGAGGCCGCCGCCGCGCAGATGCGCAAGCTTTCCTTCGCCCATCTGTTCACCGGCAGGAGCCACGATCCGGCGATCGAGCTTGCGGAGCGACTGAAGGAGATCGCGCCGGTGCCGATCTCAAAGGTGTTCTTCTGCAATTCCGGCTCCGAGGCGAACGACACCCAGGTCAAGCTGGTCTGGTATCTCAACAATGCGCTCGGCCGGCCGCAGAAGAAAAAGATCGTCAGCCGCATGAAGGCGTACCACGGCGTCACCGTGGTTGCCGCTTCGCTGACGGGATTGCCGGCGAACCACCGCGACTTCGACCTGCCGCTGCCCGGCTTTCTGCATACCGGCTGCCCGCAGCATTACCGCTTCGCGCAAGACAGCGAGAGCGAGGAAGAATTTGCGACGCGGCTTGCCGCCGAGCTTGACGCATTGATCGTCAAGGAAGGCCCGGACACCGTCGCCGCCTTCATCGCCGAGCCGGTGATGGGCGCCGGCGGCGTCATCGTGCCGCCGCGGAGCTATTTCGAGAAGATCATGGCGGTTTGCTTAAAGCACGATGTGTTCATGATCAGCGACGAAGTGATTTGCGGCTTTGGCCGGCTCGGCACCACGTTCGGCTGCGAGAAGCTTGACTTTGTGCCGCAGTCGATCTCGATCGCCAAGGCGCTGTCGTCGGCCTATCTGCCGATTGCCGGCGTCATGATTCCCGAGGTCATGTATCAGGCGCTGCTCGAAGAGAGCAAAAAGATCGGCGTATTCGGCCATGGCTTCACTTACGGCGGCCATCCCGTTTCCGCCGCGGTCGCACTCAAGGCGATCGAGATTTACACGCGTGACCGCATTATCGACAAAGCCGCGGAGCGGGCACAGCAATTTCAGGCGCGGCTCAAGGCGCTCGGGGACCATGCCTTGGTCGGCGAAGCGCGCGGCCTTGGCTTAATCGGCGGATTGGAACTGGTCGCGGACAAAAAGACCAAGAGCTCCTTCGCCCCGGAGCACGGCGTCGCCGCGCGCGCGGTGCAATTCGCCGAAGCCGAAGGCCTGATCGTGCGCGCAGTGCTGGGCGACGTTTTGACGCTGTGTCCGCCGCTCGTCATCAGCGAAGAAGAGGTCGGCGAATTGTTCGACCGGCTCGGCCGCGCGCTCGACAAGACGCTCGATTGGGTAACGCGCGAGCGGATCGCGCAGCCATGATCCGAGCTGCGACACCACGACCGGCCGCTATGAACACTCCGTTCACCAGCGTCGAGCTATCAGGCTGCTCGGATTTGCCATGAAGCCGGCCGCACCTGATGGAACCGAACGACCCGAGCGCGCGGCAAAATCGCGCCTGACGCGGCGACGATTTGTCGTGGCGAGCGCGGGTGTGTTCGGCTTGTCGGCGACCACAACTGCCGCCTATGCCAGCGTGGTCGAGCCGAGGGAGCTTATCGTCACGCGATACGCGCCCAATCTTGCGGGCTGGCCGGCAGGCCGCGAGCTCACCGTCACGGTGGTCGCCGACCTGCATGCGGGCGGCCCCGACATGACGCTGCCGCGCGTTCGCTACGTGGTCGACGCCGCGCAGGCCTTGCGAGCCGATCTCATCGTCCTGCTCGGAGATTTCAAGGCCTGGTACGCGTATTTCAAATCCGAACCGGTCGCGGATTTGCTCTGGGCGGCCGAACTCTCCCGACTTAAGGCGCCGCTCGGCACTTGGGCGATCCTCGGCAATCACGACTGGTGGCACGACCTTGACGGCGTGCGGTCAGCGCTCGCCCGCGTGCGCATACCAGTGCTGGAAAATAGTGCCGTGCTCCTGGGCGAGGCCGGACGCCGATTTCTGGCTCGCCGGCCTCGGCGATCAGCTCGCCTACCGGCTCGGCCGCGGCGAGTTCCGCGGTGTCGACGATCTGCCGGGCACACTCGCGCAAATCAAAACCGACGATCCGGTCCTGCTTCTCGCCCACGAGCCGGACATTTTCCAAACGTTCCCGCTCGCGTCGCGCTCACGCTTGCCGGCCACACCCACGGCGGCCAGATCCGCGTGCCGCTGCTCTGGCCGAGCTACGTGCCGTCACGCTACGGCGCGCGCTACGCTTATGGGCACGTGGTCGAGGATGGGCGGCATCTGATCGTCTCCGGCGGGCTGGGCACCAGCATTATTCCCGCCCGGCTCGGCGTGCCGCCGGAAATCGTGCACGTGACGCTCGGCGCCTAATGGAGCATGATCTTTTCGGAAAACCGGTTTCCACTTTCCGGATCATGCTCTAAGCACAAAGCAAACGGCGCCGGTCGAGACCGGCGCCGCAATCGTTTCCAGATGTTGCGCAGTCAATACCACTTCACCGTCGCGGCTTCGTCGGGGATGGAGCTGGAAGCCATCCGAGGACCGCTCGGCGCATTGCCGTTCTTCGGCGCCAGCACCACGACAATGGTGCCGACCTTCACGCGATTATAAAGGTCGATCGCATCTTCGTTGGTCATGCGGATACAGCCCGACGAGATCGCTTGCCCGATATATTCGGGCTGATTGGTGCCATGGATGCGGTACAGCGTGTCCTTGCCGCCGGAATACAGATACATGCCGCGTGAACCCATGGGATTATGCGGGCCGCCGGTGACGTAGGCCGGCAACGGGCCAAGCCGTTGCTGTTCGCCCGAGGTTGGGATCCACGCCGGCCATTGTTCCATGCGCCCGATCTTGGCGATGCCGTTCCAGGCTTGGGCTTCTTCGCCCACGGCGATGCCGTAGCGGATCGCTTCCCCTCCGGGCAGCACGTAATAGAGGAACTTGTTGTCGCTATCGATGACAACAGTGCCGGGCGCTTCCTTGCGCGTGTAATCGACGATGTGACGGCGATAAGGCTCGGGAATATCGGCCTGCTGGTAGGGCAGGTTCGACATCAACAGCTTGTCGCGCGAATTCCAGCCGGCCTGCGTCGCGGGCTCAAGCGTATCCTGCATGCAGCCGCCGAGCGCCAGCCCGATGATAACGAATGCAATCACACGCAATGACATCACGCCCTACTTCTCCGTCCGCCTTGAGCCACCCCAGCCAACGAATATCGTGAATGCCAATACCCCAAAGCGACGCGGCTGTGCCAGTATTTACAGCCCTATGGCCACAAGGTGTGCGGCTGGTGTTGCATGAATGCCGCAGTGCCTTGATCGCCGTGGATAAGTGGCCGTCGGTCTCGGTCAGTTCCGCCCGAAGCCCATACAATATAGCCTCGACGCATTAAGCAAGAGTTTACCACAAGCGGTGGGCCTCGCCGAATTTGGGAATGTCACGGCAACGCACAAATTGCCGCCTATTTCCGCCGCACTCATCGCCCAAGATGTGGCCGTCGCCGACAGCAAAGGAAATGGGGTTCCATAATGACGCATGTGACTGCCGAGACGGTCAAGAAAACGGGTCAAAACAACCAAACGCAACAGACCGCCAGCGAAGACAATGGGCAAAGTACCGCGCTTGACGGCCGTTATCGGCGGATCGGGATTTCCGCCGTCGCCGCTGCTGTGCGCTACCAGGGCGCTGCCAAAAACCCGGTCTACGCCCCCGCGCCGATCAAATGGCGGCACACCGACGAGGCGGCCGCCTAAGCCAGGGCCAAAGCGCTGCGCAAAATCTGGCCTCGGCCGGCGAAAAGGGGACGCGAAGTCCCCTTTTCATTGGGCAATTATGACATTCGGCGCTGTTTAGCGGCTGGCACTTTCCCACGGCTCTTGATCGCGTGTGAGCAAGACCTCGAAGCCCGCCAGAGCCGCAACGATGATGCCAATGACGACATCGATAGTCATGGCGTCGCTGTTCTGGAAGCCGAGGAGCCAGGGCGATACGATCAACGCCAGGCCCGCGATCAAAATGAACCATTCCTCCCAGACCGCGAAAGCGGCGAGCGCAGCAATCGACAGCACCGCAATGATAATCCCGACGATCGATGCGGTCTGCCATGGCGCGCCGGAGGACAAATCGAACAGCCAGGGCGAGAAGAAGAGAACGCCGCTAAGGAACAGGTTCACGACATCGCACAGCCGTACGCTCGACCAATCGTCCATGATGTCCTCGCAGAGCGCGCCGCACCTGTCCCGGCCGTTGACAAACCGCAGCCGGCTTCTTTGGTTCCGGCCGAATTCGCAACCAGTGGCAAAACTGCCGTCATGACGTCCGCCGCGCTTACGGACGGCTTTTCCACCGCCGAGATCGAAGCCGGCCGCCGGCTGTTCGCGGCACAGTGGAACTTTCTCTCGGCAGCGGGCGCGCTGTCTTCACTGCCGCCGGCGGGCGGTCCTGAAATCGCTTTTGCCGGCCGCTCCAATGTCGGCAAGTCGTCGCTGATCAACGCGCTGACCGGACGCCGGGCGCTGGCGCGCACGTCCAACACACCTGGCCGCACCCAGGAATTGATCTTCTTCGGCGGGCCGCAGCGGCTCGTCCTGGTCGATATGCCGGGTTACGGCTATGCCGCCGCAGCGAAAAGCAAAATCGCGGCTTGGACGAATCTTATCACCAATTACCTGCATGGGCGCGCGACACTGGCGCGCGTTTACCTCCTGGTCGATGCGCGCCATGGACTCAAAGCCGCCGACGACGTCATTCTCGATACGCTCGGCGAGGCTGCCGTGAGCTACGAAATTGTTCTCACCAAGTGCGATGAGATCGGCGCGGCGGAGCTTGCCGAGCGGATGGCAGCGGTCGCGGCGGCGATGCGGAAAAGGCCGGCAGCCTTTCCCGACCTGATCGCCACTTCGGCGAAGCGCGGCACAGGCATCGCGCAACTGCGTGCCGCGATCGCCCGGCTGGTGGCCGAGCGCGCCAAACAATTCAAGGCTTGAAGTCGGCGAAACAAATTTATCCTGGACGCGGGGAACCGGAGCGGCTTCACCGCGTCCAGGACTTTTCTGGCTAGCGGCCTGAAACGAGCTGGTGTATCCGCTCGCGGACTAACCGGCTCGCGCTGCGACCGCGGTCGCGCTCGGGCGCGTGAAGCCGGTCAGAGTGCCGCTGAGCGTGCCGCCGGTCAGCACGATCGTCGCACCGGCGATAACCAACGCGATGAGCGTCAAGTCGGCGGTGAAAACCCCTGATATAGCCAAGATACCAAGCACGATGACGGCGAGACCCGCCATGGCTTGGACGCCGGTTGAGCCGGCGGCAACTTCCGACGCCACGATCCGCAACATCGGGCTGCGCGTCTGGAACCGCGCCGCAACTGAACGCGATGTCAGGAGCTGCCATACAGCCGAACTGCTGATCACCAGCGCGGCGACAAATGAAATCGCAGAAGCCGCCGTAAGGATCGCCGCATGAACGCCGAGCAGCGCCAGCACGCCAAGGACGATGTCGGCGAAGCCGACCAGGAACAGCGCGGACAGGCCGCCGCCGCTCGTGACCGCATTTGCATCCGGCGTGATTTCAATTTGTGCGAACTCCGTAAGCATGGCGCCGCCTTGGATCAGCAGCGCCGCGCCGAAAACAACGGTGGCAATCGCCACCAGCATTTCAGGCCTGACGCCGGACAGACCGACGATCGCCAACACGACGGTGGCAATGCCGCCTACCGCTTCGACAAAGCCGCCATAGGTGGCCGCTTGGCCGCGATACGGGTGGGTAACTTGCGAAACGGAAGTTATGGCGCGAATTTCGGCTGGTTCCGTTGTCGCCCAGCAGGTTGCTCTCGCTGCTCGTGCGAGCCTCTGTATCGAGGTAACTTGTCGGATCGTCCGGCGTTCCCGCGGCTTCTTGACCTAATTGACCTTTCCTCCGACTGCTCCGGCGGCTAAATAGCGGCGGCGGTCGAAGGAGTTCCCGATGGACGTGTCGCCGTTCGAGCAGGCCCGCATTCTTGCGGAAGCGCTGCCCTATATGCAGCGCTACGACGAGGAAACCGTCGTCATAAAGTACGGCGGCCATGCCATGGGCGCGGAGCATCTGGCGCGCGACTTCGCCCGCGACATCGTGCTTCTAGAGCAGACCGCGATCAATCCGGTGGTCGTGCATGGCGGTGGTCCGCGGATCGAAGCCATGCTCAAGAAAGTCGGCGTGCAATCGAAGTTCGCGGCGGGGCTGCGCATCACCGACCAGGAGACGCTGGAAATCGTCGAAATGGTGCTGTCCGGTTCCATCAACAAACAGATGGTCGGCTACATCAACGCGGCCGGCGGCAAGGCACTGGGGCTCAGCGGCAGGGACGGCAACATGATGATCGCGCGCAAGCTGACGCGCACCGTGATCGATCCCGATTCCGCGATCGAGAAAGTGATCGACCTCGGCCATGTCGGCGAGCCGGAGAAAATCGATACCACCGTACTCAACCAGATTCTCGGCCGCGAATTGATTCCGGTGTTGGCGCCGGTCGCCGCCGCCGCGAACGGCGGCACGTTCAACGTCAATGCCGACACATTTGCCGGCGCCATCGCCGGTGCGCTCAAGGCCAAGCGGCTGTTGCTGCTCACTGATGTGCCCGGCGTGCTCGACAAGTCGAAGCAGCTCATTAAAGAATTGTCGGTTGACGACGCGCGCCACCTCATCGCCGACGGCACCATCAGCGGCGGCATGATTCCGAAGGTCGAAACCTGCATTGACGCGCTCGACCGCGGCGTCGAAGGCGTGGTGATCCTCGACGGCAAGGTGCCGCACGCCGTGCTGCTCGAATTGTTCACCGAGCTCGGCGCCGGCACGCTGTTCCACCGGTGAAATCCGAACTCTGCGATCGAGCCCAGCGGCTCGCCCCCGGGATCGCCGCAGGGACTGCGCTCGGCTTCGCCGATGTCCTCGCCAAAATAGTCTTTTCCGCCGGCTGCGACGTGCTCACCATGCTGTCGCTGCGCAGCCTGGTGGGTCTCGTCTTCATGGCGACGTGGTTGCGCATCGGCCCGAAGCCGAAGGCCGACGCCCGCATGCGATCGATTTCGCTGGCGATCGGCATCATTTTCGCCGGCCTCATTTTCTGTCTGTTCAAGGCCATCGCAATGATCGACGTGCCGACGGCGGTGCTGTCCTATTTTACCTATCCGCTGTTGACCGGGTTCACCGCCTCGCTTGCCGGTTTGGATCGAATGCGCTGGCAGGGCGTGTTGTGCGCGGCAGCCGCCTTCTTCGGCTTGGCGGTGATGATCGGCGCGCATCCCGCCGGCTTGGTCGTCATCGGCATCGTTTATGCGCTCGGCGCGGCCTGCTGCCGCACCGTTATGCTCCTGGTCACGCGCGCGTATCTGATGGGCGCCGATGCAAGGCTCGTCACCTGGTACTCGCTGATATCGTCGACGCTGGTATTTGTCGCCGCATCGGCTGCGACGCAAGCGTGGCATGCGCCGCAAACGAGCTTGGGCTGGTTGGCGCTGGCCGGCATAAGTGTCGCGAGTACCGCCGCAGTCTTATTCGTTGTCGTTTCCACGGTGCGGATCGGACCGTTTCGCACCGCGCTGATCATGAATCTCGAACCGCTGACGGCGATGGTGTTGAGCGCACTTCTGCTCGGCGAAGTCATCACGCCGCTGCAAGGGCTCGGCAGCGCCATCATGCTGGCGGCGCTGGTCGCCTTTCAGCTCACGCGCTGAGACTATGTGACTTGATGGCGATTAGATAACGCGGCTGTCGAGGATGCGGTCGCTTGCTGCCAACCGCGCCGAGCCGTTCTTGGCCAGTTCCGATCGCATCGCTGCAAGATGATCCGCGGTACGGACGGACTGTTCATCCGCCATCCACTGATACGCGAACGTGTACACGAACGCGCATCGCGCGTAACGCGCCTTCGAATAACGCAGCAGCCGCGCTTCTACCGAACCGTCGCCGGCAAGCGCTTCGCGCGCCAACAGATAGCCGTCCTCCGCAGCCATCGCCGCGCCTTGGGTGAGATGGGGCGGGAACGTATGTGCGGCATCGCCGCCGAGCGCGACGCGGCCGCGGAACCACGGCCAGGGCAGCAACATCGGCTCGATCGGACTGTAGACGATGTCGGAATCTGCATCGAGAGATGCGGCAACCTCGGCGACATAGCTGCGATACTGCGACAGGCGCGCTTTGAATAAATTCGGATAGTCCTGCCGCTTGAACACGGCGTCCGGCGCCTCCGGGCAGATATGGAAGATGTACATCAGATCGTCGCCAAGCGGCATGGCGCCGGTCTTGCCGCCAATACCGAGCAGGAACTCCATGCCGCGCACGTAGTCGGGTCGCGGCACCTGCACGCGCCAACCGCCATAACCGGACGGGCGCGGCGTGAATGCCGTACCGACCAGGTGCAGCCGGGTGGCGGAGCGTATCCCGTCGAAGCCGGCCACCAGGTCGAAGGTGCCGGTCCGGCCATCTGAAAATACCACCGTGACCCGATCTTTTTCCTCCCGTATTTCGCCGACCGTTACTCCGGTGTGCACCTCGACGCCGGCGCGCTCGGCAGCCGCCAGTAGGATTTCGTGCAAGCGCAGTCGCGACAGGGCGCAAACCGCCGGCACGGCATCATCGCCAAGCAAGAATTTGTGCTCGACGATCAGCTCGCGATTGAAGTCGAAAATGGACATCCGGTCATAGCTGAATCCGCTCGCCAATATTTCCGGAAGCACCCCGAGCGCATTGTAGACGCGCAGCGCGTTTGCCGGCTGGCCGAGACCGACGCCCGGTACATCGAAGACCGGCCGGCGCTCGATGAGCACGACCTCGACGCCGCACTGGGCGAAGGCGGTGGCGGCCGTCAAGCCGCCGACACCGCCGCCGACGACCAGGACACGCCGGATTTCATTCACGATGGCGCTTCCATTCTGTGATTCGGGCAATCGGACGGGCGATATGTGGAGAAAAGCCGGCACCAGTGGTAAACCCAATGGAGATGCTGCAATTCCATGAAAACAGCAATCGTCAATCTAGGGAACATTCTGACCGGTGACTGGCGCGAGCCCGTTGCGGCAGGCGACTCGATCGTTATGAACGAGGGCAAGATCGTCCTCGTCGGGACCGCCGCTGCTTCACAGGTCGCAGCGTGCGATGTGGTGATCGACGCCGATGGCGCGGTCGCCATTCCCGGTTTGATCGATTCCCATGTTCACGTCACCTTCGGCGACTACACGCCGCGTCAACGAACGGTCGGATTCCTCGAAAGCTACGTTCACGGCGGGACGACGACAGCCATCTCCGCCTCCGAAGTGCACGTGCCGGGGCGGCCGAAAGACCCGGAAGGCGTGAAGGCGCTGGCGGTCGCAGCGATGAAATGCTTCGCGACCTACCGTCCGGGAGGCATGCGCGTCCATGCGGGATCGGTGATCCTGGAGCCCGGCCTGAAGGAGCAGGACTTCGCAGAACTGGCGGGCAAGGGTGTGTGGTTGGCGAAAGCGGGTTTTGGCGCGTTCGCCACGCCGTTCGACTATGCGCCGATGATTCGATGGGCAAAACAACACGGCATGATTACCACCGTTCATACCGGCGGCTCCTCGATTCCCGGCTCCTCGGGCATCTGGGCGGAGCACCTGATTGCCATGCAGCCGCATGTGTCGTTCCACGTCAACGGCGGCCCCATCGCCATGCCCGATCGCGATTTTCCGCGGCTGGTGGAAGAAACCAAGATTGCGCTCCAGGTCTGCACCGCCGGCAATTTGCGCACCTGTCTTTGGACCGCGCAATTGCTGAAAGATGCCGGTCAATTCGAACGGTTTCTGGTCGCGACCGATACGCCGACCGGAAGTGGAGTGATGCCGTTGGGCATGTTGTACACGATCTCGCATCTGGCGAGCCTTGCGAAGATCCCCGTTGAATGGGCGATCGCCGCGGCAACCGGCAACAATGCGGGGGTGTATCGCCTCAACAGCGGCTATCTGCGGCCGGGCCGCGACGCCGACGTGGTAGTGATCGACGCCTGCGCCGGCGGTTCGCAAGACAGTGCGCTCGACGCATTGCGCAACGGCGATATCGCGGCCGTGGCTGCCGTCATTTCGGACGGCGTACCCCGATTTGTCGGGCGAAGCAGGAATACGCCAGGTTCGATCAAGAATATTCGGGTCACAGACTGTAAGCTGCCGCGGGACTTTTCCGGAAGTTCACACTAACATGGGAGCAGCGCGTCATGGAGGTTACTGCGCCACGTATCACATCTTTCGCTCCGCAGTTATTGGTGGATGACCTTGAGCGAGCGATCAAGTTTTACCGGGACGTTCTCGGCTTCTCATTCGGCCCGACGTGGCGCGGGCCAAGCTGATCGACACCCATCACCACTTCTACCCGCCGCAGTACCAGAAGGCTTGGGCGGACTGGGAAGACCAGCGCAAGATTCCGCATCTCGGCGTTCAGCTGGCGTGGACGCGCGAGCAAGATCTTATCGAGATGGACAAGAACGGCATCACCACCAGCGTCCTGTCGCTCGCTTCAACGCCCGGCGTGTGGTTCGACGGCGGCGCCGATAAGGCGCACGACATGACAATGCAGTGCTGCGATTTCGCCGCCGAAATGGTGCGCGACCAGCCAGGCCGCTATGCCCTGTTCGCGCCGCTCTCGATGCTCGACACCGACGCGACCCTCAAAGAGATCGAATACGTCTTTGACACTCTGAAAGCCGACGGCATCAATCTGCAAAGCAGCTACGGCGACAAATGGCTTGGCGACGCCACATACAAGCCGGTTTTGGAGGAACTCAATCGGCGTAAGGCGGTGATTTTCGTGCATCCCCTGGTGGCGAATTGCTGCGCGCGTCTCAGCGTCGGCACTTTCCCGGCAGTTATCGAGGTGCCGCACGACACGACGCGCACCGTCGTGAGCTTACTTCTCAGCGGCACATTCGCGCGGCTGCGCGACATCGAGTGGCTGTTCTCGCACGGCGGCGGCACAATTCCTTTCCTCGCCGGGCGCATCGAGGCGTTCTACGACCAGAAAGATCGCGCGCCCGGCGGCTTCGCTCCGGACGGCATTGAAACCGAATTCCGCCGTCTTTATTACGACACCGCCAACGCCACGCATCCGGCCGCGATGGCGGCGCTGACCAAGCTCGTTCCAACCTCGCAAATCACCTACGGCACCGATTATCCGTATTTTCCGCTCGATCAGATCGCTAATTTACAAAAGCTCGGGTTGCCGGCCGGCGATCTCGAAGGGATCGCGAACGGCAACGCCACGCGGTTGCTGCCGCGGCTGAGTTCCTGAGGCTGCAATTGCCTTGGATGGAACCAGACGCCGATCCGTCGTCGGTTATTAACGCCTATCCTGGCTTCGCGTCACAAACTCGGCCAAGTTTGCGCCGAAGCTTTCGCGAATCTCGACACTAACGCGGTGAGGATGGAACCATGCGGGGGTTCCACAACAGCTCGTTCGATCCCCAGACGCTGGTCGTCCTAGAGGCCGCCTTCGACGAGGCCTGGCTGACGCTCAAAGCGATCGGCAACACGACGGTAAAGCCCGACGAACTGGCGCGCTGCGTGCTGCGGCTTGCCATGGAAGGCGAGCGCGATCCAGTGCGTTTGCATGACGGCGCGCTCAAGGGACTCATCCCGGCAACGTCATGGCGCGAGGCGGGCTGAACGGCCTTCACTTAAGAATGTGCGGCGAACAGCGCGATGCCGGCGACGACGATGGCGGCAAGCGTGCCGGCGAGCAATGCAAAAATGTATGGGATAGACTTACGCAGAGTTCTACGCATCGATTGTACTCAACTTACCCACTGCTAAATCTGATTCGGCCGCCAGCAAATTCATCGCCGCAAATCATGGCAACAACGCGTCCCAAACTTTCGCAGCGCGCCGTTCGCGGTTTCAAGCACATCGACACCTGGGTGTTCGATCTCGACAACACGCTTTACCCGCATCATCTCAATCTTTGGCAGCAGGTCGACGAACGCATCCGCGACTACATCGTCGATTTCCTCAATATCAGCCGCGATGAGGCCTTCCGGCTGCAGAAAGACTATTATCGGCGTTACGGCACGACCATGCGCGGCCTGATGGAGGAACACGGCCTCGAACCCGACCAATTCCTCGAAATCGTGCACCAGATCGATCATTCGCCGTTACAGCCCAATCCGGCGCTAGGTGCCGCGATCGGTAAACTGCGCGGCCGTAAATTCATTCTCACCAACGGCACGCGGCACCATGCCGATGCGGTGATGCGGCGCCTCGGCATCGAACAACATTTCGACGATGTGTTCGACATCCGAGCGGCGGAGCTCGAGCCCAAGCCGCGGCCGCTTGTCTACGAGCGCTTCCTCGCCCATCACCAGGTCGATCCCACGCACGCCGCGATCTTCGAAGACCTCGCCCGCAATCTCGAAGTTCCGCATGCGCTCGGCATGACGACGGTGCTGGTGGTGCCGGAAGGCGCCCGCGTGGTGTTGCGCGAGGAGTGGGAGCTTGCCGGCCGCGAGGCGGTGCACGTCGATCATGTCACCGACGACCTTGCCGGTTTTTTGCGCGGCCTCGCTGCCGCGCGCGGCAAGCGCAATCGTCACAGTTGACATCGCTCGTCCCTGACCCGACAAACCGCGCAGCAGGGACGATTTCCATGTCAGTTTCCATGTCAGCTGGGATTGCCGATAATCTGGCCAAGACCATCGATGCCGCCTTCGAGCGGCGCGACCAGATCGGGCCATCGACGAAAGGCGAGGTGCGCGAAGCCGTCGAACAAGCGCTCGACCTTCTCGACCGCGGCGCCGTGCGCGTTGCCGAAAAGTCGACCGAGGGCGCATCGCACGGTGCTTGGCGCGTCAATCACTGGCTGAAGAAGGCGGTCCTGCTGTCGTTTCGATTGAACGACATGTGCGAAATCGCAGGCGGACCGGGCCACGCAGTGTGGTGGGACAAGGTACCGTCGAAATTCGATCACTGGGACCACACCCGCTTTCGCGCCGCCGGTTTTCGCGCCGTGCCGGGCTGCGTGGTGCGGCGCTCCGCCTATATCGCGCCGGGCGTGGTGCTGATGCCATCCTTCGTCAATCTCGGCGCCTATGTCGATTCCGGCACCATGATCGATACCTGGGCCACCGTCGGCTCCTGCGCCCAAATCGGCAAGAACTGCCACATTTCCGGCGGCGCCGGCATCGGCGGCGTGCTCGAACCGCTGCAGGCCGGCCCGGTGATCGTCGAGGACAATTGCTTTATCGGCGCGCGCTCGGAAGTCGCCGAGGGCGTGATCGTGCGCGAGGGCTCCGTGCTGTCGATGGGCGTATTTATCGGCGCTTCGACCAAGATCGTCGACCGCGAGACCGGCGCGACGTTGCAAGGCGAGGTACCGGCTTATTCCGTGGTCGTGCCGGGCACCGTGGCCGGCAAGCCGAACAGAACGGGCGAGCCGACGCCCAATCTTTATTGCGCGGTCATCGTCAAGCGGGTCGACGAAAAGACCCGCGCCAAAACCAGCATCAATGAGTTGCTGCGCGATTAGTGCATGATCCGGAAAAGTGAATACCGGCTTTCCGCAAAGTCCGTGCTCCAAATAAGCTGACCGCGCCGATGGATTGGGCCTACCTCTTCAACACGTTCCACGGCCGCATCGGCCGCCGGACATTCTGGATCGGCATTGCCGTGCTGACGGTCGCCGAGATTTTCGGCCATGTCCTCGCCGAAGAGATACAGGGCGATCGGCTCAGCGCCATCGTCGACCTAGCCTACACTTACCCGGAATTCGCCGTCGCCGTGAAACGCGGCCACGATCGCAATTTGCCGCTTTGGCTCTTGATTGCGTTCTTCGGGGCGAGCGCACTGCTCGACTTGCTCACCGTGCTCGAACTGACCGGCACCGACGATGAGCCCAGCTTGCTGTCGATCGGCATCGCAATTCCCTTCACCATGATGTTCCTCGTCCTCCTCGTCGAGCTCGGCTTTCGCCGCGGCACGATCGGCCCGAACCAATACGGGCCGGACCCGCTGGCACCGGGAGCAACCCCGCGAACTTGAACAGTCAGGGGATTGACCAGCGCGGTGTGGCGCACGATCTTCTCGCCATGAGCTGTTCCATCGCCATCGATGCCCATTGGGACGCCGAAGCGAGCGTCTGGATCGCCCCAGGTAATGACGTGGCCGGTCTTGTCGTTGAGGCCGCTAGCTGGCCGGCGATGATTGAGGAAGTCAGGCTCGCGCTGCCTGATCTCTTGGAATTGTCGGGCGAGAGAAACGACAATCTGTCATTGACCTTTCGCGCCGAGAAGCGCCTCGAAGTCGCCGGCGCCTGATGGCCGAATATTATCGCGATCTTGTGCGCATTCTCCGGGCGAATGGCTGTTATCTCGTCCGGCAGCAGCCATGAAATTTGGTGCAGCCCAGTCAACAAGCAACACATAACCGTGCCGCGTTCGACCAAATCGCGCCATACTGCGAACGATGTCCTCAAGAAAGCCGGACTCTGCGAAAGCATTCTGAAAAAGCATTCCGAACATGACCGCCGATCCCGTCGCCATCGCCCGCGATCTTGTGCGTTGCCGCTCCGTCACCCCGGACGAAGGCGGCGCGCTCGACTATTTGCAGTGCGTGCTGGAGCCTGCGGGATTTGCCGTGCATCGCGCGGTGTTTGACGAGCCCGGCACGGCGCCGGTCGATAATCTTTTCGCCCGCATCGGCGCGGCACGGCCCAATCTCGTTTTTGCCGGCCATACCGACGTGGTGCCTGCGGGCAATGAGGCCTCGTGGTCGCATCCGCCGTTCGGCGGCGAAGTCGAAGGCGACCTGCTCTACGGCCGTGGTGCGGTCGACATGAAAGGCGGCATCGCTTGCTTCGTCGCCGCGGCGCTCGATTATCTCGGCGGCGGCGGCGGCAAGCCAAAAGGTTCGATCTCGCTCCTTATCACCGGCGATGAGGAAAGCGTCGCAGTCAACGGCACCGTCAAATTGCTGCGATGGGCCGCCGAGCGCGGCGAGAAATTCGATCACTGCATTCTCGGCGAGCCGAGTAATGTCGAAGTCTTGGGCGACACCATCAAGGCTGGGCGGCGTGGCTCCGTCAACGGCACGCTGATCGTCACCGGGCGCCAGGGCCATGTCGCCTATCCCGAGCGCGCCGACAATCCGATCCGCGGGCTCAACGTGCTGATCGCCGCGCTACAGGCGCCGCTCGACGAAGGCAGCGAGCATTTCGCGCCGTCGAATTTCGAATTCACCTCGGTCGACGTCGGCAACCCGACCGTCAATCTCATTCCCGGCGAAGCGCGTGCGCGCTTCAACATCCGCTACAACGACCGCCATAGCCAGACCGCGCTCAAAATGCTGATCGAGCGCCGCGCGCACAACGCCGCGGCCGGCCGCGTGCATTACGCGATCGACTGGCAGCCGTCGAATGCCGATGTCTTTGTCACCAAGCCCGGGCCGTTCATCGAACTGGCCGTCGCCGCAATTGCCGATGTCGCCGGCCGCAAGCCCAAGCTTTCGACCAGCGGCGGCACCTCCGACGCCCGCTTCATCAAGGATTATTGCCCGGTGCTGGAATTCGGCCTGGTCGGACAGACCATGCACGCGGTCGACGAATGCGCGCCGGTTGCCGACCTCGTAATGCTGACGGCGATCTATCGGCGTATCATCGAGCGGTATTTCGCTTAATTGCGGCGCAGGGCGATCACCTTTTCCGCCGCGGCAACGCCGGTGAGATAACCGCCGTGCGCGGTCGAAAAATCGTGTCGCGAGCAGGCTTCGCCGGCGAAAAACAGCCGGTCGTCAACCGGCTCCGCCAGCGCTTGCCGGCAATCGGCAAAACCCGGCAACGCAAACGAGTAAGAGCCGAGTGCAAAAGGATCGCTGCCCCAATAGTGGATTCGGATCGGCTTCACGCGGCGGGCAAAATAGGCTCCGAGCACGCCCGCAAGTTCGGACACGGCGAAGTCGAAGAACGATCCTTCGCCGCCGGCTTCGAGATCGGCGGCCAAAGTGCCGCCGAAATAGGCCTCGATCATCGGCCAGCCGAACGGCCTGATATGGTAGCCGGCCGTCGCCACGCGGTCGGTATGGCCGAACAGCCGGACACCCTTGTCGAATTCCTCCGCACCATCGAGCGACATGAAGAGCTTGTCGGCAAGCCCCAACGGCAGCGCGCGCGCCGCCTGAATTTTCTGCGGCAGCGCCGGTGTAAATTGAATCCGCTCTGCGGCGAGTATCGCGCTCGGCACCGTCACAATGACCTGATCGGCCGTGATCGCGCCTTTGGCGGTCGCAATGCACAAGCGTTTGCCGCGATGATCGATGGCAGTGACCGGACAATCGAGCATGGCCGGCACATCTGCACCGTGGCCGCTGATGACGGTGCCGTAACCTTCAACGACGCGCCAGTTGACATCGGTGCTGTCATACCGATCCAGGTCTTGCAGTGAGATCCGATCGAGTTCCGCACCGCTGATGTAAGTGCTCATCGCATTGATCAGCGCATTCCAGCGGCAGGCCGGATCGAGCAAGGTCGAAGCTGGAGCATCCGTCTTGTTCCGCGCCGCCTCGTCCAAACGCGCATAGAATTCGCCGAAGGCGCTGCGAAAATCGGCATGTTCGGCGCGCGGAAAGCCCAGCTCGAGAGGCCTATGCATCCAGGGCGGCGGAGTCTTGTCGATCGTAGCGCCCTGCTGTTGCGCTACGCGGACCCAAGGATTGCGATCGGCAGAATGCAGCCAGCCGCAGCCCAGGTCGAGCGCAAAACCCGACTCGTCGATCACCGTCCACGCCCGGCCGCCGAGCCGCGGCCGAGCCTCGACCAGAAGGCAGCGGATTGACGCCTCGTCAAGCCGCCGGGCGGCCGCAATGCCGGCCGAGCCGGCACCGACAACGACGACTTCGAAATCACTCGGCATGAATGCCCTGCATGGACGTTTCAAAGTGGCGAACTAATAATCGACCCGCACCAGATAAAGCCCGTGCGGCGGCGCGACCTGGCCGCAGGCGGTGCGGTCGCGGGAGGCGAGTGCGGCGGCCAGATCGTCGGCAGTCCATTTACCTTCGCCGACATGAGCGAGCGAGCCGACCATCGAGCGCACCTGATGCTGCAGGAACGAGCGCGCCGCGGCGGTGACGCGCACCTCCTCGCCGTCGCGCGCCACGTCGAGGCGGTCGAGCGTCTTTACCGGCGATTTGGCCTGGCACTCGGTCGAGCGGAAGGTGGTGAAATCGTGCTTGCCGATCAGTTTCTGCGCCGCAGCGTGCATCGCCGCGCTGTCGAGCGGGCGCGGCACGCGCCAGGCGCGATTGAGGTCGAGAGTCAAATCGGCGCGGCGGTTGACGATGCGATAGCGATAGTGCCGCTTGATCGCCGAGAAGCGCGCGTCGAAATCCGCCGCGACCAGTTCCGCCGCCAACACGGCAACCGGTTGCGGCCGCAAGTGAAAATTGATCGCGTCGCGAACGTTATCGACGTCCCAAACCTTGGCGAGGTCGATATGGGCGATCTGGCCGAGTGCGTGCACGCCGGTATCGGTCCGTCCGGCCCCCGCGACTGCGACGCGCTCGCCGGTAAAGGCCGCGATGGCGTCGGTGAGCGCGCTTTGCACCGAAATGCCGTTGTCCTGCGCCTGCCAGCCGACATAGGGCGTGCCGTCATATTCGATGGTGAGCTTGTAGCGCGGCATAGGTAATTTTCTTTGGAGCGTGATCTTATCCGAAAACCGGCTTCCACCTTTCGGGATCACGCTCAATGCAACATGCTGCCGGGCGCGACCGGCGTGCCGCGAAGAAATTCATCCGCGTTCATCGGTTTGCCGCCGGATCGTTGCAGTTCAACGATCCGCACCGCACCCTCCCCGCAGGCGACCGTCAGCCTGTCGTCGAGCATACGGCCCGGCTCGCCGGCGCCGGCGCCCTTGGTGGTGCGCAACACCTTGATGCGGCCCGCGCCGGCAAGCTCGAACCAGGCGCCGGGAAACGGCGACAGCCCGCGGCAATGGTCATGGACTCTGCTCCAGGGCTTCGCCCAGTCGATGCGGGTCTCGTTCTTGTCGATCTTGGCGGCGTAAGTTGCGCCCTCTGCGGCCTGCGGCGTCAGCGTCAACGATCCGCGCTCAAGGGCGCCTAGCGCGACCACCATCAGCTTCGCACCGAGACGCGCCAGTTCGTCGTGCAGCTCTCCCGTGGTCATATCGGATCCGATCGGTACGCGCTCCGCCATGGCTACCGGACCGGTATCGAGACCTTCATCCATTTTCATCACCATCACGCCGGTCGCGCGGTCCCCGGCCATGATCGCGCGATGGATCGGCGCCGCGCCGCGCCAGCGCGGCAGCAACGAGGCATGCAGGTTGAAGCAACCGAGCGGAAAGGCATCAAGAATGTTCTTGGGCAGGATCAATCCATAAGCCACGACCACGGCGGCATCCGCACCATGCGCGCGCAGCGCCACGGCGGCATTCGGCGCTTTCAACGTTTTCGGCGTAACGATCGGTAGCTCTAGACGCTCGGCTTCGCGCGCGACCGGCGAGAGCTTTAGCGCCATGCCACGGCCAGCCGGCTGCGGTGGCCGCGTATAGACGGCAACGATGTTATGGCCGCCGCCGACGATCTCGACCAGCGTGGGCACGGCGAAATCCGGCGTGCCCATAAACGCGAGGCGGAGCGCCAATCACGCCTCCACTTTTTTGGCGGCTTTGGCGAATTTCTTGATGACGCGGTCGCGCTTTAATTTGGACAGATGATCGATGAACAAGACGCCGTTGATGTGATCGATCTCGTGCTGCAGGCAGGTCGCCAACAGGCCCTTGGCGTCGATCTCGCGCGCCTTGCCGTCGCGGTCGAGATATTTGACTTTGACCGCCGTCGGCCGCTCGACCTCCTCGTAATAATCCGGGATCGACAGGCAACCTTCCTCGTATTTGGCAGTCTCCTCCGACGTCCAGACGATCTCCGGGTTGATGAAGATATGCGGCTGGTGATTGTCCTCCTTCTTCGACAAATCCATGGTGATGACGCGCTTGGCGATGCCGATCTGGATCGCCGCGAGCCCGATGCCGGGCGCCTTGTACATGGTCTCGAACATGTCATCGACCAGCTTCCTGACGCCGGCGTCGACATGCTTGACCGGCTCGGAAACCAGCCGCAGCCTTTTGTCGGGAAGCTTGATGATCTCGCGCAACGCCATGGTTTTGCGATGTAAGGCGTGAACAAAGCGGGGTCAATGCACGACGTTCCGGCAATGCCGGTCGACCGCACATTGATCCCTGGGTCATGACCGGCTATGACCGTTCGCTCTTCGTTCCAGGGCGAATCGCAACCGCGCAGAAGGGGCCGATGACCGACAGCCTGCCAATCCTAGCGGCCATCCTCGCCGCCGGCGCCGTGCTCGTCGTAATCGGCGTCGTGTTGTGGCGGGCGCGAAATCCCGCGCATGCGCACACAACAATCATGGCCGACTTGGCGCAGCGGCAGGCCGACTCCGCGGCCCGGCTCGAAGCCATGATCAGGATGCTGGGCGACCGCCAATCGCAGCTTCAGCATGCGGTCAACGAGCGGCTCGATTCGGTCTCGCACCGGCTCGGCGATTCACTGGAAAAGACCAAGCTGAGCACCACCGAGAACCTGCAAAAGCTCAACGAGCGGCTCGCCGTTATCGACAGCGCACAAAAGAACATCACCGAACTCACCAGCCAGGTAACGTCGCTGCATGGCATTCTCGCCAACAAGCAGTCGCGCGGCGCCTTCGGCCAGGGCCGTATGGAAATCATCATCCGCGATGGACTGCCGAAGGATTGCTACGAATTTCAATATACGCTGTCCAACAAGCTGCGTCCCGATTGCGTCATTTTCCTGCCGGACCAGCGGCCGCTTGTCGTCGATTCCAAATTTCCGCTCGAAGCCGTCACCGCCTATCGCGACGCCAAGAGCGACGAGGAGCGCAAATTCGCTGCGTTCCGCGTCCGCCAGGACATCAGCAAGCATGTCGGCGACATCGCGCAGAAATACCTTATTCCCGGCGAGACGCAGGAAATGGCGTTCATGTTCGTGCCGTCGGAGTCGGTCTATGCCGAGCTGCACGAAGTTTTCGACGACGTGGTGCAGAAGGCCTTCCGCTCCAAGATCGTCATCGTGTCGCCGTCGCTGCTGATGCTCGCGATCCAATTGGTCAGACAAAGCCAAAGAGACGCCCGCATGCGCGAGGCGGCCGATCAAATCCGCGACGAAGTCGGGCGGCTGATGAAGGATGTCGGCCTGTTGGGCGACCGCGTCCGCAAATTGCAGACGCATTTCAATCAGTCGACCGAAGACATCCGGCAATCGATTATCTCGATCGAGAAGATCGAGGGGCGTGGCGAGCGCATTGCCCAAGTCGAATTCAACGGCGATGCATCGGTCAATTCCAATGTCATCCCCGCGCCGGTGCGCAAACTTGAAGCCGGCGAGTAGCGGCGGATGGCGGTGACGCCCGAGGCCGGCGGTGCCGCGACTGCGCGCCCGTCCCTGGCGGACACGCTTGCCGTTTATCTCAAGCGGCGGGTACTGATCGTCCTGTTCCTCGGCTTCTCGTCCGGTCTGCCGCTCGCTTTGTCGGGATCGACGCTTTTCATCTGGATGAAGGAAGCCGGCGTCAATCTCGGCACCATCGGCCTGTTCGCGCTGGTCGGCACACCCTACACCATCAAATTTCTGTGGGCGCCGCTGATCGACGCGCTCGACGTGCCGATGCTGTCGCGCCGCTTCGGGCGGCGCCGCGGCTGGCTGTTGCTGTCGCAGTTTTTACTGATCGCGGCGATCATCGTCCTCGGCGTTTGCGATCCTGCGGTTTCGCCGTTTGCCGTCGCGATCGGCGCGCTCCTGGTTGCCGCCGCATCGGCGACGCAGGATATCGTCATCGACGCCTTTCGCGTGGAAAGCTTAAACGAAAGCGAACAGGCCGCTGGCATGGCCTCCTATGTCGCCGCCTATCGCATCGGCATGCTGGTCTCCACCGCCGGCGCACTGTTCATGGTGAGCGGCTTCGAAAGCGTTTTTGGCTTCGCCCGCCACGCCGCCTGGAGCGCGGGCTACATGGTCATGGCGGTGCTGGTCGTGATCGGCATGGTTACGACGCTGGTCGCCACCGAGCCGGAAAAATCCGTTAATGCCGACGCAGCACATGCGCGGGAAAATAGCCTGCAACGCGTCGTCGAAGCCGCAGTCGGGGCGTTTTCCGAGTTTCTCACGCGCGACATGGCCTTGGTCGTGCTCGCCTTTGTCGTGCTGTTCAAGTTCACCGACGCACTGTCCGGCGCGATGACCGCACCATTCGTGATCGACCTCGGATTTTCGCGCAACGAATATGCGACCATCATCAAGGGCGTCGGGCTGGCGGCGACGCTCATCGGCGGCTTTGCCGGCGGTTTTGTGGCACGGGCTTTTTCGCTCCCGGCAAGCCTGTGGCTTGGCGGCGTGCTGCAAGGCCTCGCTAATCTCGCCTTCTCCTGGCAGGCGGTCATCGGTCTGAACGCGGCGTGGCTGACGTTCGCCGTTGTCGCCGAAAATTTCACCAGCGCCATCGGTACGGTGATCTTCGTCGCCTATCTGTCGGCGCTGTGCCGCAATCCGCTGCATACCGCGACCCAGTATGCGCTCCTCACCGCGCTCGCGGCCTTCGGCCGCACCTATCTATCGTCGGGAGCGGGATTTATCGCCGCGGCGACCGGCTGGCCCTGGTTCTTCGCCATCTGTGCGGTATCGGGCGCGCCGGCGCTCCTCTTGCTGGCGTGGCTGCAACACAGCGGCCATTTCGGCGGCCTGGCGCCGGCCGAGAAGTGAGCACGCCATAAGCTCGCGCCATTGCGGCTAAGCCGCCCGATTATGGAAATGTCATGCTTCACTGCGCAAACTACGGAGCTCCCGCAAAAAAGTCTTTTTGTAAGGATCATATCGCTATAATCGCCATTGTATCGTTGCGTCCCTCGAACCTGGCCTCCCGCCGCCGCAGTCCATATGGACACTATTCTGGTCAAGCTTTTTGCGGCGGCGCTGGCGTTGAGCGAAGTCACGACCCAGCCGCAGGCGGTCAAGACGCATTTCGACCCGATCCAAGATCAAAGCGAGGTGGTGCAGATATTGCGCAACGGCTGCGAGCATATGAAGCAGGCGTTCGACATCGAATCCATCAACCTCGACGACCTCATCTCAACCGCGCTCAACGATCCGAAGGCGGCCGGCGCCAATATTCCGGCATTTCACGGCCTCAACTTCGGCGACTTGAACACCGCCTATCACCAATTCTGCAAGAACGAGTCCATCGCCACGCCGGTCGTCGACCTCGGCCAGGTGATCGATTTCTTCAATAATGCCGCGACCGACCTGCCGGATCAGACGACGCTCAAGGACAGGAAATTGCCGAGTCTGAGCGTGGTGCTCGACGGCAGCGGCAAGGATTTCGCAGATATATTCGACCCCGGCAATCGGCGTATTTGGGTGCCGCTCGATGCCATTCCCGACCTGGTGCAGAAAGCGTTTATCGCCGCCGAGGACCGGCGCTTCTACCAACACCACGGCATCGACGAGCGCGGCATCATCCGCGCATTCATTGGCGACCTCGCCGACCCAGGGCGCCCGCAGGGAGGCTCTACGATCACGCAGCAGGTCGTGAAAAATCTCCTGGTCGGCGAGGACGTGACCTATGAGCGCAAGATCCGCGAGATGATCGTGGCGTCGCGGCTGGAAAACACGCTGAGCAAGAACGACATTCTCCAACTGTATCTCAATTCGGCCTATCTCGGCCGCGCCTCCTGGGGCGTCGAAATGGCGGCGCGCAGCTATTTCGGCAAATCGGCGAAAGACCTCACCCTCGGCGAGGGCGCCGTGCTAGCGGGCTTGCTGAAGGGACCGAATTACTACAATCCCGACCGTCATCCCGATCGCGCCAAGCAACGTCTCACTTACGTGCTCGACCGCATGCAGGACGACGGGATCATCACCGCGGTCCAGAAGAACGAGGCGCTGGCGTCGTCCCCGAAGCTCAAACCGTTCGCGCATCCACACCGCGACAGCGGCTATCATTTTGTCGATTTCCTCGGCCGCGAAGCGAAAGCCGACGGCGTGCCTAACCTGACGGCCGAGCCTTATACGGTGCATTCGACCATCAATGCCCAACTGCAGCGCGACGCCGAAGCGGCGCTCCAGGAGGGCTTAGCGCACTACGAGATGTCGACCGGCCGCGCCCAGTTTCGTGGGCCGGAAGCCAATATCGCCGACGCGGTGCGGAAATTCGAAGTGGACAGCAAGAGCGAACTGCCCGCTTGGCAGCAGGCGCTGCAAGACGTGCACTTGCCACTCTATGACGTGCATTGGACGCCGGCCGTGGTGCTGCAGAAGAGCGGCAAATACGGCGACGGGGCGATCCACGTCGGCCTTCCCGACGGCCGCATCGTAACGCTGACGACTTGGTCGGCCGCGATCAGGCGCAGCCTCAATCTCTATGACGTCGTCTATGTCAACGTTATCGAGCCCAAAGTCAGGGATATGGGCCGCGACACCAAGAACAAGCGCAAGGCCGCTCCCGGCGGCGCTGTGGCGCAATTGCGCGTGCGGCCGACCGTTCAGGGCGCGGCGCTAGTGCTGGAAAACAAGACCGGCCGCATTCTCGCCATGGCGGGCAGCTTTTCCTATCCGCTGAGCCAATTGAACCGCACCGCTCAAACGCAGCGCCAGCCCGGTTCGGCGATGAAGCCGGTGACCTATCTGACGGCGCTGGAGCATGGCCTGCAGCCGAACACCCTCGTGCTCAATGATCCGATCACGTTTCCCCCGATCGGTAGCCGCATCGATCGCCGCGACGCGAGCAGCCGCGAATTCGACGGCAACGCGCGCGAAGAGGACTATTGGTCGCCGCGCAACGACGATCTCAGCGAGGGCGGCGTTTATACGCTGCGGCGCGGGCTGGAAAATTCCGTCAATGTCGTCACCGCGCATCTGCTCGACGGCGGGGTCGACACGCAACCGGAAAAAAGCCTCGACGATATTTGCGCCACCGCGGTCGCTGCGAAAATCTACCCCGAATGCATTCGCTACTACCCCTTCATCCTCGGCGCACAGCCGGTGCGTATGATCGATCTCGCCGCGTTCTATGCGGCCGTCGCCAATGAAGGCGCGCTGCCGCAACCGCACGGCATCGATTCGATCGAGCAGAACGGCCGCATCGTTTATCAATATCCGAATGCGCCGCTGCCGCAAATCGGCGCGGCCGATCCGGCCGCGTTCTATCAGCTCAAGACCATATTGCAGGGCGTGGTGGCGCGCGGCACCGCGCGCGCGATGGCGGCGCTGTCGCCCTATGTCGCCGGCAAGACCGGCACCACCGAAAACGCCGTCGACGGCTGGTTCATCGGCTTCACCAACGACGTCACAGTCGCTGTCTGGGTCGGCTACGATAACGGCAACGGCAAGCGCCGTTCGCTCGGCCCGGGGGAAGACGGCGCGCGGGTCGCGCTGCCGATCTTCGAGCCGATCATCCAGGCGGTGTGGGCCGATCACATCGCGCCGAAGGCGCCATTGAACGGACCCTCGCCGGAAGCAAGGCGCGAGATTGTCGATATCCCGATCGACTTCATGAGCGGCAATCGGGTAAACGGCGGAAACTTCATCGAGCACTTCCGCCGCAACGCCGCCGGCCAAGTCGCGGACACGCAGTTTCAGCTGGTGTCCAGCGAGGACGCCTACGCTTATCAACAGCAATGGAACGACAATAGCCAAGGCGGCTTTTTTTGGGGAGGCGCAGCTGACGACAGCAGCCGCTCCTATTATCCAAATCAAGGTTGGCGGCAGCAGCAGCCGCCCCAGCAGCCGGTGTCACGCGGTTTTTTCGGTCTGTTCCGGCCTTGGAACGAGCAGCCGCCCCCACCGAGCCAGAATTATTTCTGGGGCGGCCGCTGAACCGACGGCATTGAATTGCAGAAGATTCACGAGAGAATTTAGGATGTGGACGCGGCGCGCAGTCGTGCTTCCGATTTTGCTGGTTGGCTCGGTGGTCGGCTTTTTTGGCACCGCCGGAGCCACCGCGCCGCCGGACTTCCAGATTGTGGACGTGAGCGCGGCACGCAGCTCGAACGTTGCCGATATCAAGCCCGGCGAAATCGACTTCAGCGATCATACCAGTCCCGGCACCATCGATAGCGAGACGGCGCTCACGCGCTTCGACGAATGGGCGAAAGATCATCCTGAGGAGAAGAAGTTCCTCGCGCTGTTTCCCGACTATACCGAGCCGACCATCGGCAAGGCGGGCAGTGGCGGCGCCGCGCCAGGCACGCAAAAGGTCATTGAAAAGCTCTACATGTATGTGGCGCAGGCGCGCTTTGTTCTCGATAAAGCGCCGGCATCGATCGATCTCTCGCAGTACGTGACGCTGCTGTTCCTGGAACAGATCGATCCCGCGATCAAGCACAAGCTGATTACCGCCGCCGACGTGAATTCGTTGAAGGACGAGGCCGGCGCCGGCAACGACAATGCCGATCGCAATTGGTGCACCGGGCGTGCGACGTCGATCTGCATTCAGTCCACCTACAAGCTCGAGGGCAAGATCCCGATGGGCATCATGCTGGTGAACAAGTTGCGCGACAGCATCAAGAAGGTCGCCGATCATATCGATTTCCAGAGCGAGTTCTCCGCGCTCGGTCCTGCGGATCTCGACCAATCCGGCCTGCAGCAATTGACCACGCTCGACACGCCGATTTCGGGCGCGCTGGAGCAGAACATTTTCTACGTCAATGAGATCTTGAAATTCGGCAAATTCTTCGCCGTGTTCCAAGCCGATCCGACCGATCCCGACAAGACCGTCGTCACCGCCTTCATGTCGCTTGCGGTCAAAGCGCGCGTGCTCGACGAGAAACGCAGTTTTGAGAAGATGCCGGTGTTGCGCAATCTGGTGCCGGCGCAGGTTTTGATGGGCCAGTCGTCGTTCAACTCCGGCAGTTCGATCAGCGCCGGCCTGCCCAAATACGCCCGCAACGAGATCAAGACCGTTGCCGGGTTGTTGGCGCAGGACAAGGCGCCGAACTAGTTTTCCCTGCCCGACGCCGGAGATTATGAAGTAAGTCGTCTAGGCCGCCGCCCGCGCCTTGTCGCCTCGGGCCAGCAATTCGATCGCTTCATCCGTCGTCTGGACGTCGCCGAACAGGCCGTAAAAGATCGACAGCGCCGCGTTATGCTCCTCGTCGTTGTGGGTGGCGAGGCCATCGGAAACCATCACGACCTTGAAATTCAGCATCATGGCGTCTCGCGCCGAACTTTCGCAGCAGACATTGGTGGCGGTGCCGGTGATCAACAGTGTATCGATGCCGCAGTCGCGCAGCCGCCGTTCGATATCGGACGAGCCCTGGATGAAGGCGCTGTAGCGCGTCTTGGTCACCTGCGCGTCCTCGGGACGAATGTCGTTGCCCTGCCAATAGGCGTAACCGTCGCCGCCGACGTCCATCGCCGCATAACGCCGCTCGTAGCGTTCCGGCGTGTGCAGAAATTCGTGGTAATTCGACCAGCTCTCGCGCGTACTGCGTGTGCCGTTGCGGACCCACATGACGAGACCGCCGCGGCGCCGCAGATCGGCGGCGAGCCGGTTGATGTTCGGCACGATATCCCGCGACGCCGGGACCTCGCCCTGGTGGCCCGGCTTGCAGAAATAATTCTGCATGTCGATCACGACCAGCGCCGCTTTGTGCGGATCGATTGCATCGAACGGGTGCAATTTGCCGGTTCGGGCCGTCATGCGGTCGCGGGCGGCCTGGGAAATCGCGATCTTGTGCATCTGTGTTTCCTCGATTAGTCGTCTTCACGGACTTGGTTCTGCCCAATCTGGCATAAAATCGAGTCTGGATCGAGCGCAGAACGGGCGATATGTCGGCGAGTTGGGAATTCTGGATCGATCGCGGCGGCACCTTTACCGACGTGATCGGCAGGCGGCCGGACGGCGCGCTCGTCACCCACAAGCTGCTTTCGGAAAATCCGGAAGCCTATCGGGATGCGGCGGTGCACGGTATCCGCCACTTGCTCGGACTTGCCCCCGGCGCGCCGATCCCGAGCGAGCAAATCTCCGCCGTCAAAATGGGCACCACGGTCGCAACCAATGCGCTGCTTGAGCGCAAGGGTGAGCGGACGCTCCTTCTGGTCACTAAGGGCTTCCGCGACGCCTTGCGCATCGGCTACCAGGCGCGGCCGAAAATCTTCGCCAGACACATCATCAAGCCGGACATGCTGTATGAGCGGGTCGCCGAGGTCGACGAGCGCGTGCGCGCCGACGGCACCGTGGAGCGCGAGATCGATCTCGCCGCCGTCCGCGGCGAACTTGAGCGCGCCAAGACTGACGGCATCCGCGCCGTCGCAATCGTGCTGATGCATGCCTATCGCTACAACACCCATGAGAAGCAGATCGTGACGCTGGCGCGCGAACTCGGCTTTCCGCAAGTGTCGGCCAGCCATGAAGTCTCGCCGCTGATCAAGCTCGTCGGCCGCGGCGATACCACCGTGGTCGATAGCTACCTGTCGCCGATCCTGCGCAGCTATGTGAATCAGGTCGCAGCGGATTTGCACGGCGATAACGCCATCGGCGACGAGGTTGAGCGAACTCGTCTGATGTTCATGATGTCGTCCGGCGGGCTGACGGCGGCGGAGCTGTTCCGCGGCAAAGATGCGATCTTGTCCGGTCCGGCCGCCGGCGTCGTCGGCATGGCCGAGACCGGACGCGCGGCGGGCTTTGACCGCCTGATCGGCTTCGATATGGGCGGTACGTCGACCGACGTGTCGCATTTCGCCGGCGAATACGAGCGCGCCTTCGAGACCGAAGTCGCCGGCGTTCGCATGCGCGCGCCGATGATGCTCATCCACACCGTGGCGGCGGGCGGCGGGTCCCTGCTGCACTTCGACGGCGCGCGCTTCCGGGTCGGGCCGGACTCCGCCGGCGCCAATCCGGGACCGAAGTGCTACCGCCGCGGCGGCCCGCTGGCGGTGACCGACGCCAACGTCATGGTCGGCAAGCTCATTGCCGATTTCTTCCCAAAGATATTCGGGCCCGCGCAAAACCTGCCGCTCGACGCGGACGCGGTGCGCCAAGCTTTCGTCGCGATGGCCAGGGACATCGACGACGGCCGCAGCGCCGAGCAAGTCGCCGACGGCTTCATCAAGATCGCGGTCGAGAACATGGCGAACGCGATCAAGAAGATTTCGGTGCAGCGCGGCTACGACGTGACTCGCTATGCACTCAATTGTTTTGGCGGCGCCGGCGGCCAGCACGCTTGCCTGGTCGCCGATGCGCTCGGCATGACCAGCGTGTTCATTCATCCAATGTCCTCGCTGCTGTCCGCCTACGGGATGGGCCTTGCCGATATCCGCAGCGTACGGCAGCAGGCGATCGAGGAGTCTTTCGGAACGGACGCGCGCGCAAGCCTCGAAATTGTGGCGCGGCAACTCGCTCGCGAAACGATTGCCGAGGTCGCGGCCCAGGGCGTCGTTGCCGGCAAGATTGCACTACGCGTGCGCGCGCATATCCGCTACGCCGGCACCGATACGCCGCTGATCGTCGACGCGGGCAATGAAAAGAAACTGGCTTCGCTGCAGAAAATGAAATCCGGCTTCGAACGCGCGCACAAAGCGCAGTTCGGCTTCATCGATCGGAAGAAAGCGCTCGTGGTCGAGGCGGTTTCGGTCGAAGCGGTGGGCGGCGGCGCGACGTTTCGGGAAATACTGCGCAAGTCCAAGCGGACGAAGCTCCCTGCGCCGGCGCGCCGCGCGCGCTTTTTCTCCGGCAGCAAGTGGCAGCGCGCGTCGGTCTATACGCGCGACCAATTGCTGCCCGGGCATAAGGTCAAGGGCCCGGCCATCGTCATCGAGCCGCATCAGACCGTAGTCGTCGAGCACGGCTGGCAGGCCGGTCTGACCGCCAAGAATCATCTGGTGCTGCGGCGCGTGCAAAAGCTCGCGCGTGCCCGCGCTATTGGCACCCATGCCGATCCGGTGATGCTCGAAGTATTCAATAATCTGTTTATGTCGATCGCCGAGCAGATGGGTGTGGCGCTGCAAAACACCGCCTATTCGGTCAACATCAAGGAGCGGCTCGATTTCTCCTGCGCGGTGTTCGACGGCAACGGTTCGCTGGTCGCCAATGCGCCGCATATGCCGGTGCATCTCGGCTCGATGGACCGCGCGGTCGAGACCATCATCCGCGAGAACGCCGGCAAGGTGCGCCCGGGCGACGTCTATGCCATCAACGCGCCCTATAACGGCGGCACGCATTTGCCCGATATCACCGTGTGTACGCCGGTATTCGACGGCAAGAAGATTCTGTTCTGGGTCGCTTCGCGCGGTCACCACGCCGATGTCGGCGGCATTTCGCCGGGCTCGATGTCGCCACACGCCACCACCATCGAGCAGGAAGGCATCTATATCGACAATTTCAAGCTGGTCGAACGCGACCGCTTCCGCGAGAAAGAAACCTATGCGCTGTTGCAAGGCGGCAAATATCCGGCGCGTAATCCGCTGCAGAACGTCAACGACATCAAGGCACAGATCGCCGCCAACGAGATGGGCGTACGCGAGTTGCGCAAGATGGTGCGCTATTTCACGCTGCCGGTGGTGCGTGCCTATATGCGGCACGTGCAGGACAATGCCGCCGAAAGCGTGCGCCGCGTCATCGACCGGCTGCACGACAGCGCCTTTGCCGTCGAGACCGACCAGGGCACGACGATCAAGGTCCGCATCGCGGTCGACAAGAAGAAGCGCGAGGCCACCGTCGATTTCACCGGCACGAGCCCGCAGCAGCCGACAAATTTCAATGCGCCGGAGCCGGTGACGCGCGCCGCGGTGCTTTACGTGTTCCGCGTCATGGTCGACGACGACATTCCGATGAATGCCGGCTGCCTGCGCCCGATCCGCATCGTCATTCCGAAAAAATCGATGCTGTCGCCGGAATTCCCCGCCGCTGTGGTCGCCGGCAATGTCGAGACCTCGCAGGAAGTGACCAATTGCCTGTTCGGCGCGCTGGGCGCCATGGCGGCAGCGCAAGGCACCATGAACAATCTCAATTTCGGCAATGCGCGCCATCAATATTACGAGACGATTTGTTCCGGCTCGCCGGCCGGTCCCGGCTTTCCCGGCACCGACGCCGTGCACACCCATATGACCAACACGCGGTTGACCGACCCGGAAATCCTCGAATTCCGCTATCCGGTCGTGCTCGAAGACTTCCACATCCGCAAAGGCTCCGGCGGGCGCGGGCAGTGGAATGCCGGCGACGGCATCCGCCGCACCATCCGCTTCCTGGAAAAAATGGAGTGCACGATCCTGTCCGGCCACCGCCGCGTGCCGCCGTTCGGGCTTGCCGGTGGCGGCGACGGGCAGATCGGCGAGAACTGGGTCCGCCGCAAGGGTGGCCGCATGGAGAAGCTTAAAGGCTGCGACGCCACCGTGATCGACGCTGGCGAGGCGATCATTATCCAGACGCCGACGGCCGGCGGCTACGGCAGGCCGGAGGCGGCCAGCCAGGTCATCAAGTGAGGAAAACGCATGCCGAATTCAGAAACGTTCGACTTCGTCATCGTGGGGGCCGGCAGCGCCGGCTGCGTTCTCGCCAACCGGCTGACGGCGTCGGGCCGGCATCGCGTGCTGCTCTTGGAGGCGGGCCCCAACAACTGGCATCCGTGGCTTCACATTCCGCTCGGCTTCGGCAGGCTGTTCACCGATCGCCGTTACAACTGGTGCTATGCGACCGAACCGCAACCCGGTTGCCACAACCGCGAGGTCATCGCGCCGCGCGGCAAGGTTCTCGGCGGTTCGAGTTCGATCAACGGACTGATCTACATCCGCGGACAGGCGGAGGATTTCAACCATTGGCGGCAGCTCGGCAATGCCGGCTGGAGTTTTGACGACGTGCTGCCCTATTTCCGCAAGGCGGAAGATAACGAACGCGGCGCCGATGAATTCCACGGCACCGGCGGGCCGCTCGCGGTTTCGGATTTGCGCGACCGGCATCCGCTCGCAGTGGCTTACGTCGAGGCGGCGGTGCAATGCGGCTATCCGCGCAACGACGATTTCAACGGGGCGGGGCAGGAAGGCGCCGGTTATTACCAGACCACGATGCGCGACGGCGTGCGCGCCTCGACCGCGGCGGGTTATCTCAAAGCGGCGCGGCGGCGCGCCAATCTCAAAGTGGTTCCCGAAGCGCTCGCCACACGCATCGTCTTCGATGGCCGGCGCGCGACCGGCGTCGAGTATCTTGCCGGCAACGACAAGCGCAGCGCGCGGGCCAATGTCGAGGTGATCGTCGCTTCGGGCGCTTTCAATTCGCCGCAGCTCTTGCAACTTTCCGGGGTCGGACCGGCGTCGCTCCTTAAGTCGCACGGGATCGCCGTGATCGCCGATGCTCCGGGCGTCGGCGACGATCTCAACGATCATTTGTCAGGCCGCATCATCCTGCGTTGCAAGGAGCCGATCACGCTCAACGATGCGGTGCGCACTTTGAGCGGAAAGCTCACGCATGGCCTGCACTACATCCTCACGCGCCGCGGTTATCTCGCTATCCCGGCGGTCTCTTCCGCATGTTTCGTGCGCGCGCTTCCGACATCGGAAACGCCCGATTCGCAATGCTCGATTTCCCTGTTCTCGGCCGGCACCATTGGTGGCGAACTGCATCCGTTCCCGGGCGTGACCGGCAATTGCGTATTGCTGCGGCCCGAGAGCCGCGGCTACGTGAAGATCAAATCAGCCGATCCGCGGCAGGCGCCAGCCATCAACCCGAATTATCTCGCAACACAAAAGGATCGCGACACCCTCGTGGCGGGCGTCAAGGCGATGCGCCGCATTTTTCAGGCGCCCGCCATGGCGCGCCACATCGCCGAGGAGATCGAGCCGGGAGCGCAATGCGACAACGACGACGACTTGCTCGATTTCATCCGCGAGCGCGGCTCTACCACCTATCATCCCGTCGGCACCTGCCGCATGGGACAAGATCCGAAAGCGGTGGTCGACGAACGGCTGCGCGTGCGCGGTTTCTCAGGTCTGCGCGTGGTCGATGCCTCGATCATGCCGGCGGTCGTTTCCGGAAATACCAACGCGGCCACGATCATGATCGGCGAAAAGGGCGCGGACATGATCCTGGAGGACGCAAGGGCCGCCTGATCGTCCTCTTAGGATTTATCCATGGCATTGTCGGCGACGAGTTCCCACCGTTGATATAACTCGCCGCGTCCGAGACGGCGAAGACGATGAGGTTGGCGATCTCCTCGGGCGTGCCCCAGCGCGTATCGCGTGTCCCCTGATTGCGCGACCACTGCTCCCGCTCACGCGCGGCGTCTTCAGGGCTGAGCTTGCGCTTGGCCATCTCGCGCTCCCATTTGGCGAAGCGCTCCGGCGTGTTGATGAAACCCGGTATCACGCAGTTGACCCGAATGTTGTGCGGCGCAAACTCGTTGGCGAGCACCTTAGTGAACCGAATCTCGGCGGACTTGGCGGGCCCGGTGCAGGAGGACAAAAACGGCGGGTTCAGCGTCATAATCCCGGTCTCGCCGCTCACATTGAGGATGCGGCCGCCGCCCTGCGCGATCATCATCGGCACGACGCGCTGACAGATGCGGAATTGCGCGAAGAAATTGATCGCCATGCCGTCGACGAGTTCCGCGTCGGTCACTTCGAGGAAGGGCTTGTAGGTGCCGGTGCCGGCATTGTTGACGAGGATGTCGATGCGGCCGAGTTTTTCGCGCACGATGCGCGGAATCGTTTCGATCTGTTCGACTTTGGTGACGTCGAGCTGGTGCGTCTCGATCTTCGTTTGCGTAGTCGCCATGATGTCGCGCTCCGCTTCGGCAAGCGCCGTTTCCCGGCGCGCGCAGATCAGGACTTTGACGCCCTCGCGCGCCAGCGCGCGCGCCGTCTCAAGGCCAATTCCCTTGCTGCCGCCCGTGACCAGCGCAGTCTTGCCTGCAAGTCCGAGTTCCATCGTCCCTTTTCCTTGCGCTCAGCGCTGCGGATCATCGGGGCAGAGGCGCGCGGTGACATCCCGTCGCCGAGTGGGGTGGGTCCCACGCTGAAAACTATACCTTATCGCGCTTTGCGGGCCATCAGACCGGCGATATAATGTGCCGCAAAATCCGACAGAACACGACGCGTTACGGCAGTCAGCCGAGGCAAGCTCGTCAGGGAGGGCATTTCAATGTCGAAGTCGATCACTCGTCGTCAAGCGCTGGCGTCAGCAGGCGCTGCCGCCGTCGCAACCGGGTTGGCCAAGCCCGCGATCGCCGCGAAAGATCCGATCCCGGTCGGTTATCTGCCGGCGCTCACCGGTCCGTCATCGTCCACCGGCATCGGCATCAATCGCGGCATCCAATTGGCGGTGCAGGAGATCAACGATGCCGGCGGCATCGACGGACGCCCGCTCGAATTGATCACCCGCGACACCCAAAGCGATCCGACGAAAGCGGTGAACGGCGCAGCCGAGCTCACGCGCGGTCAAAAGGTGAGCGTGATCTTCGGTCCGGTCAATTCCGGCGAGTCGCTCGCGGTCGTGCCGCTCTTGGCGCGCACCAATACGCCGCAGGTCCATCCCTGCTGGGTCGACAGCCTGACCGACGCGGCGAAATATCCGATGTGCTTCCGCAACGCGCCCACCAACCAGCAGATCGGCGGCGCCGCGAACCGCTACGTGGTGGAAGTCCTCAAGCGCAAGAAGGTCGCGGTCATCAGCGATACCACCGGCTACGGCACCGCGTCGGTGAACGCTTATGTGCCGATGCTCCAGGCCAAGGGCGCCGAAGTGGTCTATCAGGGCAATGTCGACGCCGCCAATCCGGATCTCAAGCCCGAGCTCCTGCGCATGCAATCGGCGGGCGCCGAAGCGATCATGCCGTGGAGCGTGAACGCCGGTTTCCTCTCCCGCATCATCAACACCCGCGGCGACATGGGCTGGGATGTGCCGATCGTCGGCCAGACCACGCTCGGTTCCGGCCAGACCAAGGCCTTGCTGGAAAAGCCCGAATACTGGGCGAAGGTCTATCCGAACAATTTCCGCAACGTCTGTTACGCTCCGGGCGGCAAGCTTTCGGATCGCACCGCCGCCTTCCTCGATCGTCTGAAAAGCGCCAAGATCGACATGGGCGACACGCTGTTGTGGTGGATTGCGCTCGGCTATGACAGCCCGCGCATGATCGCCGAGGCGATGAAACATGCCGGCACCGAGCCGGAGCAGGTCGTCGGCTATCTCAACAAGCTCAAGGGATTCCCGGGCGTCTACGGCGACATCTCGTTTAGCCCCGATCAGCACAACGGCTATCCGGACGACGAAGTGGTGATGGTAGAAGCCAATTCGCTCAAAGACGGCGCGTTCAACCTGGCTCCGGGCTACAGCGCTTGAGCCGATGGTCGAATCGATCGTCTTGTCAGGCGTGGCGATCGGTTGCATCTACGCACTGATCGGCATCACCTATAACGTGATGTTCTCGGCCTCGCGCGTGTTCAGCTTCACCGCCGGCACGCTTGGGATGCTCGGCGGTGTGCTGGGCTCGCTGTTCATCGCGCGTATGGGGCTGCCGGTTGCGGTGGGCTTTGTCCTTGCACTGGCCGGCGGCGCGATTATCGGCGTCGTCACCGAGATCGTCGCCGTGCGGCCGGTACTCAAAAGCCTCGACCAGCATCTCTACGTGCTCTCCACGCTGGCGCTGGCGCTGATCCTCCAGCAGTTCACCGCGATCGAGTGGGGCACGGACGCGCGGCCGTTTCCGCGGCTGTTCGATCTCGCCCGCGTCGCCTTCGACCAGCAGTTCTGGCAGCCGATGCTCGCCTGCCTGGTGGTGATCGTCGGCCTCGAACTGCTCTATCGCCATACGTTGATCGGCCGTGCCTTCCTGGCGATCGCCGAGGATATTTTCGCCGCGCGCGCGCTCGGCCTGCCGGAACGCGGCTTGCGCTTGGCAAGCTACGCGCTCGCCGGCGTCATCGGTGCGCTCGCGGGGTTTGCCGGCGGCGAGATGCTGCTGGCCTTCTTTGGCAACGCGCCAATACTGACGTTCTACGGTTTCGTGCCGGTGGCGCTCGGCGGCATGGGCAACAATCGCGGCGCCGTGGTCGCGGGCCTCCTGCTCGGTCTGTTTCAGCAGGCAGCGAACTTTCTGGTCGGCGGCATCTTCGCGTCGGTCGCGGTCTTCACCGTGTTCATCCTCGTGCTCTTGGCCCGCCCCGAAGGGCTTGCCGGCGCCGCCTTGCCACGCCGCGTTTGATGGAACCGCCTGCCGCACAGTTGCTCCCGAGCCGCGCCAATGCGCTCGGCGCGGCGGGCATGGCCGGCGCGGCTTTGCCTTTCCTGGTGCTCTTGGTTCTCGGCACCACGTTGCCGCTGTTCGGCGGCGGCTATTGGGGCGTGATCGCGACCCGCGCCTGCGTTTATTGGGTGCTGGTATCCGGCCTCAATCTGGTCGTCGGCTTCGCCGGCCAGATCGCCATCGGCTGGGTGGCGCTGCTCACGCTCGGTGCTTACACGACCAGCGTGCTGGTGGCGGGCAACGCCACGCCGGCATTGCCGCCTTATCTGGCGCTCGCGATCGCGGCCGTAGTCGGCGCCGTCTTCGGCCTGATCATCGGCCTGCCGGCGCTGCGGCTGCGCACTTTCTATTTCGCCATCACCACGCTGGGTTTCGCCACCATCGTCACCCAGGTGGCGCTGGCGTGGCAGAGCGTGACCGGCGGCGGCGTGGGCGTTGCCGGACCGATCTTCCCGCCGCCGTTCGCCTCCGAATGGGGCTTCTATTATTTCTGCTTCGCTCTCGCGGCGATCTGCACCTGGATGACGGCGAATATCGCAGCGAGCCGCTTCGGCCGCGCGCTCACCGCAATCCGCGACGCGGAGGTCGCGGCGGAAGCCTGCGGCATCTCGAAACCCGTTTTGCTGGCGGCGGTGTTCCTGTTCAGCGGAGGTGTCGCCGCGGTCGCCGGCGGACTGTTCGCTGCGTTGCAATCTTACATCACGCCAGACGCGTTCACGCTCGACCTCTCGGTCCTGTTCTTCATTGCCATCCTGATCGGCGGGCGCGGCTCCATTCTCGGGCCGCTGCTCGGCACGATTCTCTTGACGGTGCTGCCGGAATTCGCCGCGCCATTGGTGGCCTGGTCGACTTTTCTCTATGCGGTGCTCCTGCTTGTCATCGTGCTGGCGATCCCGGGCGGCATTGCCGACATTTTGGATTTCAAGAATCGCCGCCCGCTCGAGACCGGCCGCGCCATCGTGCCGCGGCCTGAACTGCTGCCGCGCCTGCTTGGCGCGCCGAGCGATGCCGGCGCCCTGACGCTGGAACAGGTGGCGCTGAGCTTCGGCGGCGTGCACGCGATCGATGGTCTCGATCTCGAAATCCGTCTCGGTCAAGTGCACGGACTGATCGGCCCGAACGGCAGCGGCAAAACCACGACACTGAACGTTATCTCCGGCTACTATGCGCAGCAGCGCGGCGCGGTGCGGCTAAACGGCGTCCCGCTGCCGATCCTAGCGCGCCACCGGCGCGCGCAGATGCGGATTGCGCGTACCTTCCAGACGCCGCGTATCATCGGATCCGCCTCGGTGTTGGACAACGTCATGATCGGCGGCACCATCGACGGCGAGGGCACGTTTATCGAATCGCTCCTGTCGCTGCCGCGCCACCGGCGCGACGAAGCTATGTTGCGCCAGACCGCCATGCTGGCCTTGGCGGCGGTCGGGCTGGAGCGGCTCGCTCTGGTGCGCGCCGACCGGCTACAGCACAGCGAGTTGCGCTTCACGGAGCTCGCCCGCGCGCTGATGCTGCGCCCGGCATATCTGTTGCTGGACGAGCCCGCGGCCGGACTCTCGGCCGACGAAATCGCGCGGCTCGGCGCGCTCGTGCTCGCAATCGCCCGCGCTGGTATCGGCGTGCTGCTGGTCGAGCATCATGCCGATCTCATCTTCGACATCTGCCACCACGTCACCGTGCTCAATCTCGGCAAAATGCTGGCGGCTGGAACGCCGGCCGAAATCCGTTCGCATCGGGAGGTGGTCAATGCCTATCTCGGCGGTTGAACCGCTGCTCGAGGTCACCGGCCTTTCGTCCGGCTACGGCAAGATCGGGGTGCTGTACGGCATCGACCTGACGGTAGGCGTGGGCGAAGTGGTGGCGCTGCTCGGCCCTAACGGAGCCGGCAAAACCACTTTATTGCGCGCGGTGTCGGGCCTGCTGCCGTGGTCGGGAAGCGTGCGTTTCGCCGGCCGCGATCTCGCCGGCTCAACTCCGCGCGATACCGTGAAAGGAGGGCTCGTTCATGTCGTCGAGGGACACCGCGTGTTCACGCAGCTTGCGGTGCTCGATAACCTCTTGCTGGCGGCCTACGATCTGCCGCGCGGCGAGCGTAGCGCGCACGTTGAGGAGGTGCTCGCGCTCTTTCCCGAAATCGCCGCCAAACGCCATGAACGCGCGGCGGCGCTGTCCGGCGGCCAGCAGCAGATCCTGGCGGTGGCGCAAGGATTGGTCCGGCGGCCGCGCTTGCTGATGCTGGACGAGCCTTCCGCCGGCCTGTCGCCGGCCCTGGTGGATCGCGTGCTCGTCGTGGTGCGGCGGCTGCGCGAAACCGGAACGGCCGTGCTCCTGGTCGAGCAATTGATCGAGAAAGCGCTTGCGCTCGCCGACCGCGTCTATGCACTGGCGCGCGGATCGATTGTGCTGGAAGCCGGAACCGGCGAGGCCGATCTGCCACGGCGGCTTGAACATGCCTATTTGGCGACCGCCAGTTTTCGTACGTGACAAAGCCGGAAGAGCACTGTTGTAGCAAGGGGAGGATTCAATGCCGATCAACTCCAAATACCTGTTCGTCGCCAGCATGGAGCCAGACCCCGACAAAGAGGCGCTCTTTAATGAGGTGTACGACGCTGAGCACGTGCCGAATCTTCTAAAAGTGCCGGGCGTGCACACCGTCGCCCGTATCGAGAGCGAACCGTTCGTCATCAACATCGGCGGCCGGGAACAGCGGATCGAGCGGATCAGCGCGCTATAGCGCTCTCTATGAGATCGACGGCCCTCATGTTTTGGTGAGCCGCGAATGGGCGAACGCCGGCGAAGCCGGGCGCTGGCCCAGCGAGGTGAGGCCGTTCACCCGCGACCGGCGGCACGCGCTCTACAAACTGCGCTAAAGCGTAATGCATTTAGTTTGGTGCATATCCTGAGTTTTTGAAGTAGTTGGCGCATTCGGTTTTGGTGAAGGCGCCGAGAAGCTCGCCGATGGCGGCGCAGACGGTTTCGACCGTTCGCGCGGCGGCTTTACGGAGCAGATGTGTTCGCCAAGCTCAAGCAGAGTATTTCGGCAGCAGGACCAGCTTGGCACCGGCTGAGCGAATGAGTTGGCGTATGATCTTGCCCCGGTGGCTGCCGAGATTGTCCATGATGACGATGTCGCCGAGCCGTAGGGTAGGCAGCAGAACCTTCTCGACATAGGTGGCGAAGCTTTCGCCGTCGATCGGGCCTTCGAGCAGCCAGGGCGCGGTGATCCGGTCGTGCCGCAGCGCGGCCAGGAACGTCATTGTCTTCCAGCGCCCGTCCGGGACCTTGCCGATCAGGCGGCTGCCCCGCGGTGCCCAGCCACGCAGCGATGCCATGTTGGTCCTGGTCCAGGTCTCGTCGATGAAGACCAAGCGGGCAGGATCAACGCGGTCCTGGTACTTGATCCATTGCGCCCGCCGGCGGGCGACGTCAGGACGGTCGCGTTCGCCAGCCACCACGCTTTCCTAAGAAACGGCCACCGGCGCTATTGGCTGGAGGACGAAGCCGAAGGCCTTGGCACGCCGATGCAAATTGTCGATGACCCGCGCACGATAACGAATCTCGTAGGAGGACGCACCCGGGTCGACGTAGTCCATCCCATGGCGCAGGGCGTTATAGAAGAGAACTGCGATCTTGCGCGCTGTCGCGGTGATCGCCTTGACCTTCCCGATGCGGGCAGAAAGCCTCCGGTAGAAGGCACCCAGGGCAGTGTCGGTTCGTCCGATCGTCACCGCGGCGAGCCTCAGGAGCGCCGCGGACCGGCTCCCCGAGCGGCGCGTGCGCGACGAGAGTACCTTACCACCAGAGATCTTGTTGCTCGGCGCCAGGCAAAGCCAGGAGGTAAAGTGCTTTGCGCTCGGCCAGGCAGAGAGGTCGTCGCCGCACTCGGCGATCAATTTGAGCGCGAGGTATGGGCCGAGGCCGTTGATCTGCGTCAGGTCCTTGCCGAGCAGCGCAAAGAGCGCCGCGCGAACATCGAACTCGGGGCCGTTCGGTTGCCGGCGCATGCCCCGACGCGGTGACGGCAACGGACCGACCTCACGGCCGCGGCGGAAGCTGAGTTGCTTCAGGACGGCCTCGATTCGGGCGTCACAGGCCAATGCCTTTTCCTGGTATGCATCATAGAGAGCGAGCGCTTGCTCGAGCGCGAATACGTGCTCGGCACGATAATGCCCGGTGAGCGCCTTCTCGATCGTCTCGACAGTGGCGTGGCAGCGCGTGTCACGCAAAAGTGCCAGCACTGCTGGATCACGCTCGCCCGCAAGGATCGCGCGGATAATCCGCAGCCCGGTCGCGCCGGTGATGTCGGCAACGACGTGGTGGAGCTGCAGATTCATCTCGGTCAGCGCCTTTTGCATGTGCTGGATGTGCGAGGCCGCGTACTCGAGCAGACGCTCACGCTGGCGCAGGTAGGCGCGCAGTTCAACGATCTCCCCCTTGGGGCGGAAGCTGGCACGCAGCAAACCATGAGAATGGAGCCGCTGCAGCCACTGTGCGTCGATGACGTCCGTCTTGCGCCCGGGCACATGCTTGACATCGCGTGCATTGACGAGGAACACCACAAAGCCGCGCGCCTCGAGGAGCTCGAAGACCGGGATCCAGTAGACACTGGTCGACTCCATAACGACTGTCTCAACGCCGCATTCTGCGAACCAATCCACTAGCCGGTGCAAATCCGTCGTGAAGGTGCCGAAGCTGCGCACTGGCTCGGCTGTGCGCTCTGGCCCCACAGCCGCCACATGCATCCTCGCCCCGATATCGATTGCAGCCGCGTTCGGATGCACCATCGGCAGTGCATGTCGAATTTTGTTGTCGCCCGCTTCATTCCGTCTCATCACCAACCCTCCTGTTACGGGACGGAAGGGCTGGGCTGCGCTGTCGTTCAATTTCCTAACACGGGATCGCCGAACGGCGTCGCCACTTTCAAGCCCGCAACAGCCCATGGACCATGTTTTTTTACGGGGTCACTCGCCACCAAAAAGCACTCGGCCGCTCCCTTCCAGGTGCACGATAGAGCCCCAAAGTTTCTACGCCCACAGGGGCGACGCCGTCCCAGATCGTTTTTTTGAAGCTCAGCTTCTCGTCGTGGACAAAGCTCCAGACCGAGCGGTAGTCAACCTTCAGACCGCGCGCGCCGAGTTCGCCCACCAGCCCGAGCAGCGTGAAGTCCTTCTCCTTGATCCGCGCCAGCAGCCATGTGCGGTGCTCGCCCGCTATCGCGCGGGGCTTGTAGCCGCCGATCTTGCTCGGCGCCACGCTGCCGGTGTTGCGCAAACGCTCCACCCACCGGATCGCCGTGCTGCGCCGCTGCCCGATGACACGAAAGGCCACCGCTCTCAACCGCTGCCACAACTCGTTCGCGAAGATCAATAGAATAGGCTCGACCCATCGGATGCTGGCCTCCAGCCCAGCCAGCATCTTGAATCAGAAACCAACTGATTTGGGAATCCTAAATCGATTCAGGGTAATGTCATGCCGCTTTAGGTGCAGTTTAATGGCTGCGACGCCACGATGATCGACGCTGGCGAGGCGACCATCATCCAGATGCCGACCGCCGGCGGTTACGGCAAATCAGCGATCTGAGAGGGTTTCGGTTGGTCGGGCTTGATGGCGACGGCGCGCCGCGCCACCGCCTCGATAATCTCGAAGAAGCCGAAGGCCAGCAAGCCGAGTGCCGCGACGCCGAGCAGCAGGCCGCCATAAGCTTGGTTCTGCATGGCGCGCAATACGCCCGATAGGCTGACTGCTTCGAACGAATTCGAATCGTAGGCGGCAACGCTCAGGAAAACGCCGACCATGAGGAAAATGAAAGCGCGCGTCATGATACCGAAGGATCCGAGCGCCACCGCCATGACGCGCTGCTCCTTGGTCGCATGCAGCGATTGCCGATAAGGCGCCCGCACCGCCTTCACGGCAAGGCCGAGTGCGACGCCGGCGAAACCAGCCGCGATCAGCGCGATTGCGACGCGACCGAGCGGCTGGCCCATGACCCAGGCAGTCCATTCCCGAGTCGACTGGTCTTCGCTGACGCGCCGATGCGCGACCGTGATGCGCAGCGTCGCGGCAGCGAGCGCAATGTAAAACGCGCCGCTGCCGGCCAGCACGGCGCGGCGCATCAAGCCGTAGAGACCGCCGCCGTGGAGATCGACGTCGAACACCGCTTGCAAAAAGCGCCAGCCGGCAAAGCAAGCCAGTCCGGTGGCGAGCGCCCACATGAAATAACCGCCGAGCGGTTTTTGGAATAGCAACTCCAAGGCGTCCCGCGCTCCGATCGGATTCGCGCCCAAGCCGCCGGCAGCAAGGAGCGCAAAGCCGCCGATAATCAGGAACACGATGCCGCGCGCCGCATAGCCGACGCGCGCCATCCAGAACAATGGCCCATGCGCCAAGTAATCGGATTTTATGCCGGTTTGCGCATTCTCGCTCATCCCTCACAAAGTCCGGGACGGCGGCTGCGGTTCCATAGGTGCAAATCGGCGCGGACCGCCTCACGATGATTTGCGGGATATCGAATACTGCATATTCGCCTTGCCGCCGTCCCAGTAGAAGGTGAAATCGGCAACCACACTGCCGCCGCCAGGCAGCGGCAGAACCGCATTGCAGATGACTTGGTCTTTGGTCGATGAAACGGTTTTGATCGGCGCGTAGCTCGTGGGCTCCATCTTCATCTCTGCGAACACGTCGGACAGCGTGTGCTTGGCGCGATCGGAGTCGCATGCCGGCAGCACGAAGCGGTCGTGCAAGCCTCGGTAGATCAGGACGCCGGCAACGGCGGCCGCCGGGATGCCGATGAGACGCATCGCCAATCGATAGGGCCGCGGTCGCATCGGCGGCGATGCCGGGCCGGACCAACGCCGCGCACGGATCGGCGAAGGCGGTTTTGGCGAAGGCAGGTTCGGCGAGTCGTCGTCGGGCATCGCCGCAAAGTACTACAGCGCCTTGACGATCTCTTCCGTCATTTTCTTGGCGTCCCCGAGCAGCATCATGGTGTTATCGCGGTAGAACAGCGGGTTGTCGATGCCGGCATAGCCGGAGGCCAGCGAGCGCTTGTTGAACATCACCGTGCCGGCCTTCCAAACCTGTAGCACCGGCATGCCGTAAATCGGCGATTTCGGATCGTCCTCCGCGGCCGGATTGGTGACGTCGTTGGCGCCGATCACATAGGCGACGTCAGCCTGGGCGAATTCCGAGTTGATGTTCTCCAGTTCGAAAACTTCGTCATAGGGCACATTGGCCTCGGCGAGCAGCACGTTCATGTGGCCGGGCATGCGGCCGGCCACCGGATGGATGGCGTACTTCACCTCGACGCCTTCGGCCTTGAGTTTTTCTCCCATTTCGCGGAGCGCGTGCTGCGCCTGCGCCACCGCCATGCCGTAACCCGGCACGATGATGACCTTGCCGGCATTCTTGAGAATAAACGCCGCATCCTCCGCCGAGCCGATCTTAACCGGACGGTCGCCGGCCGCGGCCGCCGGGCCCGCCACTTCACCGCCGAAGCCGCCGAGGATCACCGAGATGAACGAGCGGTTCATGCCCTTGCACATGATGTAGGACAGAATGGCGCCCGAGGAGCCGACCAGCGCGCCGGTGATGATCAACGCCGAATTGCCCAGCGTGAAGCCGATGCCCGCCGCCGCCCAGCCGGAATAGGAATTGAGCATCGAGATCACGACCGGCATGTCGGCGCCGCCGATCGGGATGATGATGAGGACGCCGAGCAGAAACGACACGCCTGCGATCAGCCAGAACGTGAGATGCTGCTGCGCCTCGAAAAACCAGACGATCAGCGCGATCAAGCCCAAGCCCAGCGCGATGTTGATGACGTGCCGGCCGGGCAGCGTGATCGGCTTGCCGCTCATGCGGCCGGAAAGCTTTAAGAACGCAATCACGGACCCGGTAAATGTGACGGCGCCGATGGCGACGCCAAGCGACATTTCAATTAGGCTCTGGCCGTGGATGGTGCCTTCCGTTCCGATGCCGAACGCCGCCGGCGCATAGAGCGCGCCGGCCGCGACCAGCACCGCCGCCATGCCGACCAGCGAATGGAAGGCGGCGACCAATTCCGGCATCGAGGTCATCGGCACGCGCCGCGCGATCACCGCGCCAGTGCCGCCGCCGAGCGCCACGCCGAGCACGACCAGTCCCCAGGCGGCAAGGTCTGTCGGCGGATGTGCGGCGAGCGTGGTGGCGATCGCGATCGCCATGCCGATCATGCCGAACATATTGCCGCGCCGGCTGGTCTCCGGATTCGACAGGCCGCGCAGCGCCAGGATGAAGAGTGCGCCCGCGACCAGATAGCAGAGCGCGGCGAGATCGGCGCTCATCGATTGTGCGCTCCCACCATCCGGCCGTCATGCCCGCGCTTGTCGCGGGCATCCACGTCTTTGCAGCGTAGCCCGAATAAAGCCGTAGATGGCCGGGTCAAGCCCGGCCATGACGACGGCATTTTGCGCATAGAGTAATTCATGGGCGTCGTCACTTCTGTTTTCTCTGGAACATGCCGAGCATGCGCTTGGTCACCAGGAAGCCGCCGAAAATGTTGACCGAAGCGAAGCTCAGCGCGACGAAGCCGAGCGCACGCGCCCACAACGGGCCGTCATCGTTGCTCACCAGCGCAACGCCGACCGCAAGCAGCGCGCCGACCACGATCACCGAGGAGATTGCATTCGTCACCGACATCAGCGGCGTGTGCAACGCCGGCGTCACCGACCACACGACGTAGTAACCGACAAACACTGCGAGTACGAAAATCGACAGCCGGAACACGAAAGGATTGGCCACCTCGCCCGCCGCTTCGGGCACGCTGGAATGCGTATTGGCAAGCAGATCGAGTTGGCCGAGGATCGAGAGCGTCACCATGGCGCGCGTCCTTGCTATTGTGATCTATGCCGCTGTTTTCGGCTTGAAACCCGGATGCACGACCGCGCCATCGCGGGTGAGCGCGGTGGCTTTAATGATCTCGTCATCCCAGTTCACCGCGAGGGCCTTGGTCTTCTTGTCGATCAGAATTTCCAGAAATGCATAGAGGTTCTTCGCGTAGAGGCTCGAGGCCGTGGCGGCGAGCCGTCCCGGCACATTGCGATAGCCGATGATTTTGACGCCGCCCACCTCGGCCACCGCATCGTCGCTCACCCCTTCCACGTTGCCGCCGCGCTCGACGGCGAGATCGACCACGACCGATCCCGGCCGCATCGAGGCGACCATCTCTTTCGAGATCAGGCGCGGCGCTGGCCGGCCGGGAATGAGCGCGGTGGTGATGACGATGTCCTGTTTCTTGATGTGTTCGGCGACCAGCGCGGCCTGCTTTGCCTGATACTCCTTCGACATTTCCTTGGCGTAGCCGCCCGCCGTCTCGGCGGCTTTGAATTCCTCGTCCTCGACCGCGATGAATTTGGCGCCGAGGCTTTCGACCTGCTCCTTCGCCGCCGGCCGCACATCGGTTGCGGTCACGATCGCGCCGAGCCGGCGCGCGGTGGCAATCGCCTGCAGGCCGGCGACGCCGGCGCCCATCACGAAAATCTTGGCGGCCGGAACGGTGCCGGCCGCGGTCATCATCATCGGCAGCGCGCGGCCGAATTCGGACGCCGCGTCGATCACAGCGCGGTAACCCGCGAGATTGGCTTGGCTGGAGAGCACGTCCATGACCTGCGCGCGGGTGATGCGCGGTAGCAGCTCCATCGCGAAAGCAATCACGCCAGCCTCCGCCATGGCGCGTAGCGCCTCCTCGTGTCCGTAGGGGTCCATGATGGCGATGACGATCGCGCCCTTCCTGACGTGCGTCAGCTCGACCGTGTTCGGCCGGCGCACCTTGAGCACGATATCCGCACCGGTCAGCGCATCGCGGACGACCGTGGCGCCGGCTGCGGCATAGTCGCTATCGAGGATACCGGATTTGATGCCGGCGCCCGGTTCGACGGCGACTTCGGCACCGAGGCCGATCATCTTCTTGACGGTTTCGGGAGTTGCCGCCACGCGCGGTTCGCCCGAATCGGTTTCGGCAGCAACCGCGATTTTCATTGACCCTCCGACGGCGGCAAATTGGTACCAAATTGGCCGGCAATCAGGCCGATGTCGGTATTCTTGGGGTTAGATCACGTCAGGAAATACGCCATCCCGATAACAATAATGACGACGATTGCCATCGTCACCTTCACCAACGTGATGAAATTGCGGTACGTGTCTTCGTGAGCGGGATAGTCGTTGCCCGTTGCAAGTGCGTATTCGACTTCACCGTGATCGGACATTCCATCTCTCCAAGGGGCTACCCGGACTCGGCGGACTTAGCGTAATTGGCTTTGCAGGGCAACCGGATGCCGCCGATTGGCGTGCAATTTCGTCTGCCAGTCACGATATGGCGCGCGTGCGGTAGTTCCGGAGCGCGGCTTGCTCGGGCGTAGCCGAATTCCTACTCTTCTACGCATGAGCCGCTACGGACCAGAATCATGCTTCGAAAAGAACAGAACGAGTTCCTGACCCAGACCGGCCCCGCAACCGCGATGGGGCAATTATTCCGCTGCTATTGGCTTCCGGCGCTGCTCGCCGAGGAATTGCCGGAAAACGATTGCCCGCCGGTGCGGGTGAAGCTTCTGTCGGAGCGCCTGGTCGCCTTCCGCGACTCCGAGGGCAGGTATGGCTTGATCGACGAATTCTGCGCCCATCGCGGTGTGTCGCTGTGGTTCGGCCGTAATGAGGACAAGGGCCTGCGCTGCCCCTATCACGGCTGGAAATACGATGTGACCGGTCAGTGCGTAGAGGTGCCGTCCGAGCCGGTGGAAAGCGGATTTTGCAAGAAGATCAAGCTCGCCTCCTATCCGCTGGTCAAACGTGGCGATGTGCTGTGGGCCTATATGGGTCCCGCCGACAAAAAACCGCCGCTGCCAGAATGGGAATTTGCCATGGTGCCGCCCGAGCAGACCTTCGTGTCGAAGCGCCTGCAGGAATGCAACTGGCTGCAAGCCATGGAAGGCGGCATTGATTCCAGCCACGTCTCGTTCCTGCATCGCGGCGATCTCGGCTCCGACCCGCTGTTCAAGGGCGCCAAGGGCAACGAGTACAATCTTTCCGACATGGCGCCGCATTTCGAAGTGGTCGAGCAGCCCGGCGGGCTGTTCATCGGCGCCCGGCGCAATGCCGAGAACGGCAAATATTATTGGCGTATCACGCCCTTCGTCATGCCCTGCTTCACCATGATCCCGCCGCGCGGCGATCATCCGATCCACGGTCACTTCTGGGTGCCGATCGACGATGAGAACTGCTGGGCCTGGTCTTACGACTTCCACCCGGTGCGGGCGCTGACCAAAATCGAAGTCGACGCTATGAAAGACGGCGCCGGCGTGCATTGCAAATATACGCCGGGCAGCTACCGTCCGCTTGCCAACAAGGACAACGATTATCTGATCGACCGCGCGGCGCAGAAGGCCGGCAAGACCTTCAGTGGCGTCGCCGGCTTCGCCATGCAGGACGCGTCATTGCAGGAGAGCATGGGACCGATCTGCGACCGCACCAAGGAGAACCTGGTCTCGACGGACAACGGCATCATCATGGCGCGCCATCGCCTGATGCGCGCGGCCAAGGCGCTAGTCGAGAAGGGCATTACGCCGCCCGGCGTCGATCCGGAGCACCACAAGATCCGCTCGTGCTCGGTGGTGCTGCCGCCGGACGTGGCGTTCAAGGACGGCGCCAAGGAAGCGCTCAAGGCTCAGCGCGGCATGGCGCAGACGACGGTGTAGCTTGCACGTGCAGGCGGCGCAGCACCATTCCGCAGATCATCGATGAAATCGCGCCACAGGCGTGCGCCGATCCTTCTCCTGGCGTTGTGCGCGATGCTGAGCACCCCGTTCGCCGCGGCTGACCAGCGCCTGAGCTTCGATCACGCGTCGACCAATAAAAAGATCGTTGCGCTGACGTTCGACGCCGACATGACGCCGGGAATGTTGAGTGAATTGAAAAGCCGGCGGGTTTCCTCCTGGTACAGCAAGAAAGTCATTGAGGTCCTGCGGCAGGAGCAAGTTCCCGCGACATTGTTTCTGACCGGACTCTGGATCGAAACTTACAGCGAGGCGACGAAAGAGCTGTCGGCCGATCCGCTCTTTGAGCTCGGCAGTCACAGCTACTCGCATGGCGCATTTCATTCGCCCTGCTACAGCCTTTTTCCAATACCGGAATCAAAGCAAGCCGCCGAAGTGCAAAAGACCGATGACCTGTTAAGGAAATACGCGGCGTCCTATAAAAAATATTTCCGCTTCCCGGGGCTTTGCTCCGATGCAGCGGCGGTAAAGAAAGTCGAGGACCAAGGCTACACGGTCATCGGCGGCGACGTGGATGGCGCCGACGCCTTCGAGAGAAATCCGAGATGGATTGCGTCCGACGTCGTGACCCATGTCCATCCGGGCAGCATCGTTGTCCTTCACATGCACGGCGGCCCCAACGCGCCGGGAACCGCCGCCGCACTCCCAGACGTCATCAGGAAACTCCGCTCGGAGGGATACGCCTTCGTCAAGGTATCGGACTTGCTGCAACTGCCGCCGGGGGAACCCATCAAACCTGTGGCAACGGCTCGCCAGAATCCGCCGCGCCAGGCAGCAAGTTCAAGTCCCGGCCTGGCGCCGGCGTATTTTCCGTTCCTGCATTTCTTCGGGCATTAAATCCGATCACGGCCGGTTCAGGCCTTACGCCCCTGATGCTTGTCGATGGCCGCCTGGACGGCAGCCCGCGACTGCGCGCCGGCCGTCTCGTACTGGGATTTCGCGTCGTCGTAGCTCCACTCGCGCAACGCATTGGCGTTGCGCTGAAAGTGCGGATGGACGTAGCGCGCCATCAACTCGTAGCTTTTCTTGGTCGCCGGCCAGTCTGCCCAATTGTGCGCAAGGAGCAGCACGCCGCCGAAGCCGCCGTTCGAGCCCTTCCACAGCCGCTCGAAATGGCGGATGCAATCGTCCGGGGTGCCGATGCAAGCGATGCCCGATGCCACCAGATATTCCGCCGGATCGCCGGCGATATCGGGCGGCACGATCGGGAAGGTTCCGACTTCCCTGAAATAGCGCTTGAAATCGTCCAACCCGAACTTGACGTCAAGACGCGCCTGCTCGGCCGTCTCCGCGACATGCGCGAAGGTGACGATACGCCACTTGCGGCGGTCGGGCGTATGGCCGTTCCTCCGCGCGGTCTCCTCATAGAGCGCCCAGTTGCTGGCGTGGGCTTTCAGGGCGTCGTCCGACGTGCCGCCGATTGCCAGCATGCCGAGGCCGTGCTTGCCGGCCTGCAATGCGCCGGTCGGCGAACGCGCCGACGCAACGGCCATCTCCATCATCGGCTGCGAATAGCTCGGCAGTTGCAGACTCGCCTCTTGCAGGTCGAACCAGTCGGTCTTTTTGGTCACCGTGCGGCCCTGCATAAGCTCGACGATGACGTCGAGCGACTCGTCGAGCTTGCGCCGCTGGTCCTCGGCTTTGAGCCCCATCTTGACCGCGTCGTAAACCAGCGAGCCCGGTCCGACGCCGAACATGGCGCGGCCGCGCGTCATGTAATCGAGCTGCATCATGCGGCCGGCAAGCGTGAACGGGTTATGATAGGGTAGCGAGACGACGCCGGTGCCGAGCCGGATGTGGCGCGTGCGCTCGGCGGCGCCGGCGATGAACAGTTCGGGACAGGCGATGATCTCGAAGCCGCCCGAATGGTGCTCGCCGATCCAGGCTTCGTGATAGTTCAGCCGGTCGAGATGGACCAAAAGCTCCATGTCGCGATCGAGCGCCAGCAGCGGGTTTTCGGTCAGCGGGTGAAACGGCGCGAGAAAAATGCCGGTCTTCAAAAATCTGTCCTGCATGGCCGACCCTACAAGTTGTCCGTCACTGCATTTTTCCCGGCAATAAAACCCTGGCAGATCGCCCGCGGCAGGCCGTGCATGGAAAAGCCGCCCGCCGATTCGCCGCCGCAATAAAGGCCGGGGATGACTTCGCCGTTCATATCGACAACTTGGCAGCGCGCATTGATGCGCAAGCCGGCGCGGGTGTCGTGAATGACCGGCGTCGCCCAGGCGGCATGGAACGGCGGCTTGGCAATCTTGTAGAGCGGCTGCGGCTTGCCGAAGTCGGAATCGTTGCCGGCTTCGACGAATGAATTATAGCGCGCAACGGTGGCGGCGAGATTTTGCGGCGGCATCGGCACACGTTGGTATTTCATTTTGATCTTGCCCGCGAGCTCTTCGATGCTTCCCGCAGTGAAGAAGAATCCCGCATCGACATCGACATGCGGCGGTTTCGGGATCCACTTCTCGCGCGCCGCCGCATCGGTATCGAAAATCGCCCAGATCGGTCCGCCGCCGTTGTGGCCGTCGCCAATACCCGCCAGCGCCGCGTTGATGAAATTGCTCGGATCGTATTTCTGGTTTTTGGCGTTGCGATAGCTGTACGGCTCGTAAGGGTCGGTACTCTGATAGGTGTTGTAGTTAAAGTGGCCGGCGGACTCGTCGTAGAACCTTTTGCCCAGCATATTGACCAGGATGACATCCTGCCAGTCCGTCACCGCAAGCCCGATCGCGCGAGCCTTGTCGAACACCTCGCTGCCCGGGTGCCAGCGCACATTCACATAACCATACTGACAACCGACCGCGCCGGGCTTGGTGATGCCTGAGCCGAACTCCCCGGTATAGTTGAACAGACCCCACAGCGATGCGCCGATCGCGATTGCCGCAAGTTCGCCGCTGGCATCCTGATCCGACCACGGCATGCCGGCGAGGCCGCAATATTCCTCGGTCAGCCGCGGATCGAACATGCGGCGGAAGTTGACGTTCCCGGTCGAACCGCCGGTGGCGATAATGACGGCCCTGTTGGCGCGGATGTCGAGCTTGGCGCCGTTGTGGTTGACGGCAATGCCGAGCACGCGGCCGGAATTTGCCGCTTCGCGATGGATCGCGGTCATGCGGTGCTCGAGCAGGATTTCGACGCCGGCGTCGAGCGCCGCGGCATGGAGCGGCCGCATCAAGCCGGCGCCGGCCCTGATTTCCTCATCTTCCGGATCGGCCGGTCCGCCGGTATGGACCATGGGCCAGCCCTCGACTGAAATCTGCATGGTGCGCAACACCGAGACGCCGATCTCGTGACCGATCTTATTCGGCGGCCGGTCGATCACCTTCACCCCGTGAGCGAGCAGGAATTCAAACGCCGCGACGCTATTGTCGGCGAAGGCGCGGATGATCTCGCGGTCGTTATAGCGATAGGGCGGGAAGCCGTTGGTCTCGACCACCGACCAATCGGTCAAATCCCGAAAGAACAGGTCGGGCGAATCGTCGATGCCGTATTTCTTCTGGTAGCTGGTGCCGCCGCCGAGCGGCAGATTGCCGCCGGAGGTGATGGCGTGGCCGCCGATATGCGGTTCGGCCTCCACCACGATCACGGACGCGCCGGCCTCACGCGCGACGATCGCCGCCGGCAGGCCGGTTGCGCCGGACCCGACGACGACGACGTCGGCCTCGCGGTCCCATACGATCGGATGTTCTTCCCTACTCACACGATCCCACCCTCTTTGCCTGCCGCTGCGACACTAACAGCATTGCCGATTTTGTGTCATGTGGAGTTGAATCGGCCGCGACCGAGGAGTTTAAGTCATGGCGGATTTTGTACCGACTCACCGGCTCACCCACGAGGCGAGCCAAAAGATGCTCGCGGCCGGCGTGGCGAAGGCGAACGAACTCGGCTGCAAAGTCTCGATCGCCGTGGTCGATCAAAGCTGCCGGCTCATTGCATTCCTGATGATGGACGGCGCGCGCCACTTCTCGATCATCACCACGCAAAGGAAAGCCATCACCGCGGCGTCGCAGCGGCTGCCGACCGGCTACGCGCCGGAGGAAAATGCGCTCTCCATGACGGTCCGCATGGGCGACTTCACCAATGTGCCCGGCGGCTTCCCGATCGAAGCGGGCGGCGAGGTCATCGGCGCCGTCGCCGCCGGCGGCGCCAAGATCGAGCAGGACGTCGAAGTGGCGAAGGCGGCGCTTAAGGCGCTTCGCCTGTAGCCTTGCGGATATCAAAATTCGCGGCCGATCAGGCGATCGATGGAATAGCGCCCGCCGCCGCCGAACATGAAGCCGATCATCCCGACCCCGAGTAGCAGCGCGACTTCGACGCCGCCGCTGGTCCAGAAATAGCCTCCTCGCGGCCCCATGATGCCAAAGGCGATCACGGCCAGTTCGATCGCGAAAGCGAAGGCGACCGGCCGGGTAAAAAGCCCAATCGCCAGAAAGATTCCACCGAAAACCTCGAGGCCGGCGACCGTCCATGCCCAAGCGAGCGGGAGCGGGAAGCCGAGTTTGGCGATGCTTACTGCAGTGGGACCGGCATCGCCCAGGAACATTTTGTGAATACCGCCCGGCAGAAACGCCAGCGCAACAACGACCCGCAGGATGACATAGCCGAACGAGGCCACCTGCCGATAAATCCCGGCAAGCTGCGGGACGATCAGTCTGCTTTCATCTACGGCGCTGGTTTCGTCGATCATGATTGTCATCATCGTCACCCTGGAAGCGCGTGGTTTGCCTTGCAGCATCTCTCAAAGTTCTTTGCCGAGCATCCGGTCGAGCGAATAGTTGCCGCCGCCGCGCAGCATGAAGGCCACGCAGAATACCGTGACGATCGACGGATAATGCGGGGTGGCGCCGAGCATGAACCATGAGTTTCCGGGCTTTACCGGCACCGCCAAGGCAATGACCAGCCATTCAAGCGCGGACAGTAATGCGATCGGACGCGTCAGCAGCCCGAGCGCGATCATCGCGCCGCCGGCCAGTTCGAACGCGCCGATAGCCGATGGCGGAGGATGGAAAGAGGCGCCGAACTCGGCCACCGAGCCGCGAAAGAACAACCTATCGATACCATGCAGCACAATGATCGCGCCGGTGCAAAAGCGAATGAAAGCGTAAGCGAAAGGCTCGAATGGCCGATACCAGACCAAGCCCGGAATGATTTTCTGCATGTCGCTTCCTCGCTAACTCGTTTGCTCCCTGATTCGCGCGTTCTTGGATCTGTGCGCGGAACGCCAACAGACGCGACGTAAGATAGCTCGGCCTATACGCGCTCCACCGGCGCCTCCCGCCGCATTTCATCGCGTGCGGCACGCACCGCCTTGATGATGTTCTGATAGCCGGTGCAGCGGCAGAGGTTCGAAGCGAGCACGTCGATGAGTTCCTCGTCGCCGATATGCGGATTTTTCTCCAGCGCGTTGGTCGCCAGCATCAGAAAGCCCGGCGTGCAATAGCCGCATTGCAGGCCGTGATTGTCGATAAAGGCCTGTTGCAGCACCGACAATTTGTCGCCGTCGGCAAGCCCCTCGACGGTTCGGATTGTCTTGCCCTGCGCCTGAATGGCGAACATCAGGCAGGAGCGCACCGCCTGATCGTCGACGATCACGGTGCAGGTGCCACAGACGCCGTGCTCGCAGCCGATATGGGTGCCGGTCTGGCCGCAATCGTCGCGGATGGCGTCGACCAGCGTTTTGCGCGCCTCGACCCGGATCGGATAATCGCGGCCGTTGATGGTGAGCGTGATGTCGAATTTTTCGTGCATGCAGGTATTCAACCGTGCGGCAGCACGTCGGAGAATTTGCCACGCACGTGCTGCTCGACCTCTTCGCTTGAGCGCACGACCACCGGAAACGTGTCGCGGCGTTTGAACGGCTTGCAGGCGTCGATCACCACGCGCGCGTTGCGCGGATCGTCCTCGCCATAGGCCATGGGATCGAGTGCGGTCGACCAGCAGCCGCGCAGCGTCTCCATGCCCTCGCGCGGATCGAAGCGCGTGCACATCGCCCAAATCACCTTGTCCATGTCGGACGGGTCGATATCGTCGTCGACCACGACGACAAAACGATTGGCGTAAGCGCCGGCGTGGCATTGCGAAGCGATCAGTCCCGCCTGCTTGGCGTGGCCGGCATATTGCTGTCGGATCGCGACGGTGAGCCAGAGCCGGCTGCCGCCCGCGGCGTGCGCCCAGACGCCTTTGACTTCGGGCACGCCCGCGGCCTCGAGCTGATTCCACACCGCGCCGGAACGGTAGGTGCCGCGATAGAACGAATCGTCGTCCGGCGGGATGCCGGGAATGGCACCGAGCAGGATCGGATCGTTGCGGTGCATGAAAGTCTCGATGCGGATGGTCGGCTCCTTCTTCAGGCCGCCGGCGTAATAGCCGGTCCATTCGCCGAGCGGGCCTTCGTCGCGCACGTCGTTGGGGGGGATGAAGCCCTCGAACGCGATCTCGGCTTGGGCCGGGATCGGCAAGCCGGTGCGCGGGCCGCTGATGACTTCGACAGCTTCGCCTAAAAGCCCGCCGGCCGCGTCGTATTCGTTCTTGCCGTAGGGAATTTCCAGGCCGGCGATCATAAACAGTGCCGGGTGCATGCCGCACACCACAGCGATCGGACACGGTTTGCCGCGCTCGTGGTAGCGCCGCTTAATGATATCGCCGTGCTTGCCCTTGGAAAACATCACGGTCGCGACATTGGGCTCGTGGGCCTGCACGCGGTACGCGCCGTAATTGATCCAGCCGGTGTCCGGATCGCGCATCACCACCATGTCGCCGGTGCCGATGTAATAGCCGCCGTCGTGCTCGTGCCAGCGCGGCACCGGGATCTTGAAAATGTCGATGTCGCCGCCGGTGCGCACGTTTTCCATCACCGGCCCGCTTGTCACCGTGACCGGCGCAATCGCCCTGCCCTCTTTCATGTAGCGCCGCCAGAAATGCACGAGTTCGGTGGCGGTCGAGTCGGCGGGAAGTCCGAGCGTGATGTTGATGCGCCGTATCGAGGTCAGGATATTGGCAAGGATGCGGTGGCCGCGCGGATAGCCGGGAACTTCGTCGAATAGCACCGCCTTGTTGCCGATCCGGCGCTGGTAGATGTCGACGATGCCGCCGATTTCCGTCTCGCGCTCGGCGCCTTTAATGTCCTGCAATTCGCCTGAGGCGCGCAACTCCGCGATCCAAGAACGCAAGTCCTGCCGGTCCTTCGCCGCGGGCGTTTTCGTCGTGCGTGATTTGACGGGGGCATCCATGCGGCCACTGTATCGCAGCATGGATTGCCGGGTCGAGACCCGGCAATGAGGAAGCGAGGGCTACATATCCAGCACCAGCCGCTCGGTCTTGCAGCCGCAGCAGCAGATCATCACCTTTTCGTTGGCCGCCTGCTCTTCCTCGCTGAGCACCGAGTCGTGGTGCTCCGGGATGCCGGAAATCACCTTCGTCTCGCAGGCACCGCAGATGCCGAGCTCGCAGGAATAGTCGACGTCGACGCCGGCGTCGAACAAGACTTCAAGCACTTTCTTGCCCTCGGGAATGAAATATTCCTCGCCTGAGCGCGCCAGCTCGACCCAGAAGCCGCCCAATTTCCCGGTCTCCGCTTCTTCTTTCGCCGTGAAATATTCGACGTGGACGTTGCCCCGCGGCCGGCTCGCGGTGACCGCCTCGAAAGCCTTCAGCATCGGATTGGGGCCGCAACAATAAAGATGCGCATTCGCCGGGGCCGCGGCGATGGCGGCGGCGAGGTCGAGGAACTTGCCATCGGCTTCGTCGTCGAAATGCAAGCGCACGCATTGCGGATCGAGCGTTTGCAGCATGGCGAGAAACGCCATGTCCGGGCGGGACTGGCAGGCATAATACAGAGTCCACGGCTGCTTCAGCGCAACGAGCCGCTGAACCATGCACCAGATCGGCGTGATGCCGATGCCGCCGGCAATCAGCACGACATGCTCGGCGTTCTCGACCAGCGGAAAATTGTTGCGCGGCGCGCTGATCTTGATCTCGGCGCCGACCTTCATCTCATCAATGATGTAGCGCGAGCCGCCGCGGCTCGCCGCGTCCTTCTTGACGCCGACGACATAGCGGTCGGGATCGGTATTCGGCACGACCAGCGAGAATTGCCGCACCAAGCCATTCGGCAGATGCAGGTCGATATGCGCGCCGGGTTTATATGCCGGCAGCGGCCCGCCCTCGGCACGCTGGAACGTGTAGAGCTTGGTGTCGCGCGCGACGTCTTCGATCTTGGTCAGCCGCGCCGCGATCAGATGCGCGTGCGGCTCCGGCAAATGCGGGCGATCGGCGGCATCGGGCGGTGCGGTGACGGTGTCCATGCAGGCCATAAATAGGCGGCCGGGGCGGGCTTCCGCAACCCGTCTCGGACAAAGGATATGCCTAACGCTGCCTTGCGAGCCGCGATTCGCGCCAGTCGCGTGCAGAAACGCGATCGCCGACTGAGGCGGCGATGCCGGGCACCACGTCGACCGGGACGCCAGCGGCGCGGCACGCCGCAATCTCTTCGCCGGCGCGATCGGACATCGCCGGATCGCCGGCGATGAGCCGCACGACGCGGCGGCCCGCTTTGGCGAGCGAGATCAGCGTGTCGATGTCTTCGCGTTGTCGCGAGGCTTTGTGCCCGGCGTTACCGACCAGCAACTTCTTGGCTTCGCGGCGCGCGAAGTCGAGAATGTCGGCCGAAACGCGATCGTCGAACAGGATCACGTCGGCCGATTGCAGCGCGCGTACCGCGCGCAGCGTCAACAATTCCGGATCGCCGGGCCCGGCGCCGACGAGAATGACCGAACCCGCCTCGCTCACCGTTGCCGGCGCCAGGAGCGCATCGAGATCGGCCTCGGTCGGCGGCCGATCCGGCGCGGCGATCGCGCGCGCGGCGAATTTTTCCCAAAAGCCGCGGCGGTTGCGGAACGGCAGCGCCAGCTCTTGCACGCGCGGCCGCCACGCGCGTGCGGCTGCGGCCCAGCGCGCAAAACCGTTCGGAATGAACGCTTCGATCTTGGCGCGGATCGCCTGGCCGAACACCGGCGATGCGCCGTCGGTGGAGATGCCGATGACCAGCGGCGAGCGGTTGACGATGGCGCCGAAGGAAAAATCGAAAAACGCCGGACGGTCGATGACATTGACCGGCACGCCTGCTGCGCGCGCGGCTGCGGCGAACTGCGCAGCCTCGGCGTCGTCGGCGCAATCGGCGACAGCCATCGCAGCGCCCGCGAAGTCGGCCGCCGTCCAGCCGCGCTCGTGCAGCGCGATTGCGCCGCGCGGCGGCGCGCCGGCAAGCGCGCGCATCTCTTCACCGGGCGCCGGCGCCAACACTTCGACGCACGCACCTGCGGCCGAGAGCAATTCGGCCTTCCACGCCGCAGCCGTAGTGCCGCCGGCGACAACGGCGCGTTTCCCCTCGAGCGCGAAGAACGCCGGCAGCCGAGACAATGCCGCCATCCGCGGCGGCTGCGTTTCTACGAGACTGCGATCAGGGCCCACGGCGGCACGCTCCTAATAAACGTCGGTCTGGTAGCGCTCATTGGTTTTTAGCTCACCGAGCGCTTTCAAGGCATCGGTCGGCGTTCGCCCGCCATGCTCGACGATGATGTCGACAAGGGCCAATTCCACGTCCTTGGCCATGCGCAGCGCGTCGCCGCAGACATAGATATGAGCGCCGTCATTGAGCCAGGTCCAAAAGTCGCGGCCGGCTTCGCGCATGCGATGCTGCACGTAGATCTTTTCGTTGGAATCGCGCGACCAGGCGAGCGAAAGTCGTGTCAATAGTCCGGCGGAACGCATCGCCGCGAACTCTTCCTCATAAAAGAAATCGTAGTTGCTGCGCTGATGGCCGAAGAACAGCCAATTGCGCCCCGGTGCGCCGGTCGCCTGCCGCTCGTGCAGGAAGGCGCGGAACGGCGCGATTCCGGTCCCCGGCCCAATCATGATGATCGGTTTCGACGGGTCGGCCGGCAGGGCGAAATGCTGCGCCTTTTGCACATAGACCCTGATTTTGTCGCCGGGGGCGATGCGGCCGCCAAGAAAGGTCGAGCAGACGCCGTGACGCGCGCGCTTGTCGACTTCATAGCGGACCGCATCGACGGTGAGCGAGACGCGGCCCGGTGTGGACTTGAGCGACGATGAGATCGAATAGAGCCGCGGCTGGAGCGGATCGAGCGCCTCGATAAAGGCCTCGGGGTCGGGCCGCACTCTGTGGAATTTTTGCAAAGCCGCGAGCACGTCGAGCGTCGCGGCATCGCCATCCGGATCGCCGCCGGCCGCGAGTCGTATCGCCTTCTGTTTCCGCTCGCCGCCGGTCATATGCGAAATGAGCTCGAACAGCATGTCGGGCGCCGGCGACAGCGAAGCGCCGTCGGTCAATTCCTCGCGCAGCGTGCGATCGCCGATGGGAAAATCCGGCGGCGCGTCGATGGCGGTGAGCACCGCCTCGACCAGATCGGGATCGTTGGCGGGAAAAATCCCAAAGGAATCGCCGACGGCATAATCGAGATCAGTGCCGGCGAGATCGATATCGATGTGCCAGGTTTCCTTCTGCGAGCCGGGCTTGTTCAGCCGTCGGCGCGAAAGGAACGTTGCATAGACCGGATTATCGCGAGAGCAGCCGGGCAGCGCGGCGGCAGCAGGCGTGGATTGCGTCGGCGGGGCCTTCGCCGTCGGCGTGGTCTCAAGCTCCTGATAGAGCTGCTTGAGCATGCGGGCCGTCTCTTTGCCGCCCGGCACGCAGAGGTTCAGCCGCTTTTCCGATTGGGCAAACAGCGCCTTCGCATAGTTATTGCAATTGTAGCCGCACTGGCCGCAATCCTGTTGCGCCATCGCCGCCATCAATCGCCGCGGCAGCGGACGGCCTTCGGCGAGCTTGAGGCGATCCGGCAGCGCCATGGCCGGATCGTGCCAGGGCGCGCCATCGTCAACCTCAGCCGCCGGCGGCGCGACGGTGCCGGCGAGAAGGTCCGGCAGCATGCTGGCAACCTCGGCGGCGGAGAGCGACGTCACGCCCTCCTCCAGCCCGAACAAGCCGGCGAAAAGCCCATTGAGCCAGGTGCGCTGCTCCGGCGAAAACGGCGCCGACTCAGGGATAAACGAGGGGATCGGCGACCGCGGCGTCATGCTCATTCGGCGGCCTCCAATTCGGTCACCGTCTTCAATGCCTCGATGTCGTGGCGCCGCGTGAAGGCAAGGAAAGTCTCCTCGCGCGAGACACGATGCGCGAGATAGACCTTCAGGATGCGTTCGACCGTTTGCGGCGTAGCTGCCGCGGTAACGTCGCGGAAAAGCTCGCGCCCGAGCGCGGCGTTCGGACCGAAACCGCCGCCGACGAGAATGTGATAGCCCTCGACGGGATCATCATCCTCGTTTGCCTGGATCTTGCAGGCGAGCAATCCGATCTCGGACACGAAATGTTGCGCGCAGGAGTGATGGCAGCCGGTCAAATGAATGTTGACCGGCGTGTCGAGCGGAACGCGGGTCTCGCACCAGCGCGCGATCTCTTCGGCGTGGCGCTTGGTGTCCGAAGCTGCAAACTTGCAGCCGGTATTGCCGGTGCAGGCAACGAGGCCGGCGCGGATGGCATTGGTCGTGATGGCGAAACCGAGCGCTTCGATCCGCTCCCGGGCCGCGCCGAGTTTTTCAGCCGGCACGCCGGAGATAAGCAGATTCTGCCAGACGGTGAGCCGCAGATCGCCGTCGCCGAGATCGCGCGCAACCTCGGCAAGACCGTGCATCTGCGCAACCGTCATCCGTCCTACCGGCACGACGACCCCGATCCAATTCAGCCCTTCCTGTCTTTGCGCATGAATGCCGATATGCGCGGTCCGCTCGAAGGCCGGGCGCGGCGCCACGGCGCCCGGCACGGCGCGATCGAGCTTGCGGCCGAGCTTCTCCTCGATCAGGCCGAGGAATTTTTCGACGCCGATAGCGTCGAGCACATACTTCAAGCGCGCCTTGGTGCGGTCGGTGCGATCGCCATGATCGATGAACAGGCGCACCACTGCATCTGCCACCATGCAGGCGTCTTTCGGCTGCACCAGCACGCCGGTGTCGCGGGCAAAATCGCGATGGCCGGTGATGCCGCCGAGACAGAGCTTGAACCAGATGCCTGCCGTCAGGCCAAAGCCCTCTTTCACCTCGACCGCCTGAAAACCGATGTCGTTGGTGTCCTCCAGCACGGCAATTGTGCCGGCGCCGTCGAAAGCGACGTTGAATTTGCGCGGCAAGCCGTAGAGCGAGCGGTCGTTGAGGATGTGGAAATGCCATTCGCGCGCGTAAGGCCGGGTATCGATAAGTTCCTGCGGGTCGATGCCCGCGGTCGGCGTGCCGGTGACATTGCGGATGTTGTCGGCGCCGGAGCCACGCGAGCAGAGCCCCAAATCCTGGATCGCCTCGATCATGGCGACCGCATTGTGCGCCTCGACCTCCCGGATCTGGAGATTGGCGCGCGTCGTGACATGCGCATAGCCGCCGCCGTAGCGTTCGGCGAGATCGGCGACGCCGGCGAACTGCGCGGCCTTGATAATGCCGTTCGGAATGCGCAGCCGGCACATATAGGAGTTCTGATTGGGCGCGACATAGAACAGGCCAAAAAAGCGCCAACGAAAATTGTCCGGCGGTTTGGGATATTCGCCCTTTGATGCGTGGTCCTTCAGCCGCTTGTAAGTATCGAACGGATGCTGTTCGCGTTTGAATTTTTCCGGATCGGAGAGTTTTCGGCCGGAAGCCAGCACCCGGTTCTGGGCGGCGAGCCCCGCAGCGTCCGGACCCATAGGCTCCGACGCCGCGACAGCGCCGGGCGCAGCTGCTGCCGGCGCGGCACCCGCGACGTTTTTCGCCGCTTTGGCGATCTGCACTCCGGCGACGAACCCTTCCAGATAGCGCTTCTGTTCGGGGTTGAAATCGCCGGTCTCCCCGGCGGCGGTGCGCTTGAGCTCAACCTCCGTCATTCTGCCGGGACTTGCGTCGGTGCCGTGAGCGGCGCCGGCGCCAAATTGCGGGGCTTATGGGTAATGTAGAGCGCAAGTCCGGTGAAGACGAAGCCGCCCACCAGGTTGCCGAGCGTCACCGGAATCTGATTCCACACCCACCATTCGGTCACGGTAACCTTGGCGCCCATCATCATTCCGGTCGGGATGATGAACATGTTCACCACCGAGTGTTCGAACCCCTGGGCGAAGAAGATCAAGATCGGCATGTAAGCGCAGGCGATTTTGCCGATCGTCGACGAGGTGGCCATCGCCGCGACAATGCCGAGGCACACCATCCAATTGCAGAGGATCGCTTTAACGAACACGGTGATGAGCCCGGCAATCCCCAGCGTCTCGTAGCCGGTCGTTTTGGCCTCGGCGACGGCGATGATTTTGGCAGCAACGCCGGCAGGTGCCGCGGTGCCGAAATTGGTCAGCGCGATTGCCAGCAGGCCGCCATAGACCACGCTGCCGATCAGATTGCCGAGGAATACGTAGCTCCAATTGCCGAGCATGGTTTTGGCGCCGACGCGGTTCTCGATCCACGGCAGCGGCAATAATCCAAAGCTGCCGGTGACGAGGTCCAAACCGAGCAGCACGATGAGAATAAGGCCGACGGGGAAGATGAGTGCGCCAACCAGCGGTTGGTTGGTCTGAACCGCGCCGGTGAAAGCGAGGCTCGTGGCTGCGGCGAGGATGGCGCCGGCAAGGCCTCCGCGAATGAGGAGGTCGAGCGGCGCAAGAGCGAGCTTGGCTCGCCCGGTATTCATCATGGGTGGCGGCAACGTCCGCCGGCTTCACATAATCCATTGTTTGGCTTCCCTTGGTAGGGCCAGCCGGAACCGCTAAGGCGGCGGCACCGACCGGCCAAGGCCGCTATGCTGCAAAGCAGCAAGTCTTGTGCCATTGGAAGGTTATTGATTTTTCTGGTATTTTTGCTTCACGGCGTTGCCGGATGCCATGCCCTGCAGCGGGTCCCGCTCAAAAGTTGGGCAAGCCCAAAGATTCAGCGCCAAGGCTGCCCCTCGGCGCTCAGATCAGACGTCAAAAATGATCAGACATCAAAAACTTGGCGGGCGCCCGACGGGAGTCCGCCGGGCGCCCTTAGTTTCACGTCAGCCGGCCTGTAAGCCGGGTTCTGGATGGCCTGCGGACATTGTCCGCAGACGTGACGGCCATTCCTCTGGGGCGCCGGTTATCCGGCGCCTCAAGCAACCTACCCGGACGGCAGGATCTGGACGCGATCCCGAAACCCGCTCGCACGAGCCTCGCGCCGTCCCTATTCGGTCTTGCTCCCGGTGGGGTTTGCCTTGCCGCCGGCGTTGCCGCCGGCGCGGTGCGCCCTTACCGCACCGTTTCACCCTTACCGCGGCAAACGCTACGCACCGCGGCGGTCTGTTCTCTGTGGCACTGTCCCTGGGCTCGCACCCGCCGGACGTTATCCGGCACCGCTTGTCCATGGAGCCCGGACTTTCCTCCCCGGCAACCTTTCGGTTTCGCCGGAGCGGCCGTCCGGCCGACTGACACCCCCGCAACTATGGGCTTTTAGGTCATCCGTCAATTCATGATGGCGGACCTTGTGCGCGCCGTCAGGAAGCGGCGAGCAGCATGGCGGTGCGGGCGCGGGCGGCCATGGTGCGATTGCGACCGCGATTGGCGAGCAGATCCTGCAGGGTGCTGCGGGTCGACGCGTCGGCAATGCCGTCGACGCGGTCGGGCCGGAAATGGCGCTGGAAGGCCGTGACGGCCTCAAACGTCGTGGAGTCATATTCGCCATTGACCGCGATGCCGTAACCGTAGTCGGCAAGCGATTTCTGCAGCGCCGCGACCGCATCGCCGCGATCGCCGGGGGAGAGCGATTGATCGAAATTCATGATCGGGGCCGGCCTGACCCAATGGCCGACGCCGGAATCATAGAGCGTGCGCCACGGGAATTTTTCCCCGGGGTCCTGTTTGCGTCCGGGCGCTACATCCGAATGCGCCAGGACCCGCGCCGGGGGAATCGCATTGCGGGTTTGAATGCTGCGGCAAAGCGCGGTGACCGCTGCGATCTGGCGCTTGGGAAAATCTGGATAACCGAAGTCATGTCCTGGATTGGCGATCTCGATTCCAATCGAGCAGGAATTGATGTCGGTTTCGCCGGCCCAGGAGGACATGCCGGCGTGCCAGGCGCGGCGGCTTTCCTGCACCATCTGGATGATGCGGCCGTCCTCAAACACGAAGTAATGGGCGGAAACTTCGCTGCTGCGCGTTGTCAGCCGTTCCAGTGCGGCCCCGGCATCCTGCATGCCGGTGTAATGCAACACGATCATGTCCGGCTGCTGGCCGTCTTTGCGTTCGCCGTGATTGGGCGAAGGCATGATTTCGGCAACAACACAGGAATCCGGAGCAAACGACGGACGCGACATAAATGCACTGTAGGATAACGCACGCTACCGACAAGCTCATTTGCTGCGGCATGCACAAGAATCGTGAATAGGACAAAGCTGATGCCTTCCTGTCAGGCGAGGCGTCCGGCATCTCGCTCGCCCCGAGATCACGTGCGAGCTGTGGGCGGCCGTCCGCCGCGCACGAAATTGAATACCCAAACAGACCCGCTGTAAGCGCGGCTTCACCATTCCTTAAGCTTACGGCTCGCTAATCGAAACCGAGCGGTTTTGCCCCATCAACAGGGTAGGTCCGTTGACGTCCCATATTGTCCCATGATAGCCCATCTGCTCCCAGGAACGCTGATATTTCGAGGGCCGCGCGGTTTAGGCCTGCCGTTCGGCGAGGGGCAAGATGGATCGGTTCGTCTCCCACTATCTGCTTCGCCTCGACACCAAGGGACGCGTGTCGGTGCCGGCATCATTTCGCGCGGTGCTGGCGCGCGACGGGTTCGACGGACTCTATTGCTACCCCGCGCTCGACCGTCCTGCGCTCGATGCCGGCGGCAACGCGCTTCTCACCGAGATCGAGGCGCTGATTGCGGGATTCTCGCCCTATTCCGACCAGCGCGAGCAGTTTTCACTTTCGCTCTACGGCACCAGCGAGACGCTGAAGATCGACGGCGAGGGCCGTGTGGTGCTCACCGATACGCTCAAGGCGCATGCCGGCATCACCGACACGGCGACGTTCGTCGGTCTCGGCCACAAATTTCGAATCTGGGAGCCTGGCCGCTTTCGTGCGGAACTCGCGGAGGCCACCGAGAAGGTCCGCGCCTTCAAAGCGGCACTGGGCACCCAGATGACGGCGGCGGGAAAACCGCTCGGAGCACGGGAAGGATGACGGGCAGCGACAGCAACGCTGTCGCTGGCGGACCGGCTCGTCATATTCCCGTGCTCGGCCGCCGCGCCATCGAGTTGCTCGGCGTGCACAGCGGCGGTCTCTATATCGACGCGACCTTCGGCGGCGGCGGCTATACGCGGGCCATCTTGCAAACGGAGGGCGCGCGCGTCATTGGCATCGACCGCGATCAAGCGGCCATCGCACAAGGCGCGGCTCTCGTCGCCGAAGCCCGCGGGAGGCTCGAACTCGTCGAGGATCGATTTTCCAACCTGGCATCGATCGTCGGCCGCGCCGCCACGGCCGACGGTATTGTGTTCGATCTCGGCGTGTCGTCGATGCAGCTTGACGAGGCGGCGCGCGGATTTTCGTTCCGGCTCGATGGACCGCTCGACATGCGCATGGGAGGCGATGGTCCAAGCGCGGCCGACGTGGTTACACGCGCAAGCGAGCGCGATCTCGCCGCCATCATCGCCGCCTTGGGCGAAGAACATCACGCCCGCGCCGTTGCGCGGGCCATCGTCAAAGCGCGCAGCCGGCAAGCCGTCAGCACAACGCGCGCGCTGGCCGAAATCGTTGCGCGCGTCCTGCGTCCGCGCGAGGGCGCGATCCATCCGGCCACCCGTACCTTCCAGGGCCTAAGGATTTTCGTCAACGACGAACTCGCGGAATTGGCGCGCGGCCTCGCCGGCGCCGAGCGTGTACTAAAACCGTCAGGCCGCCTCGTCGCGGTCGCGTTCCACTCGCTCGAAGACCGGATCGTCAAAACCTTCCTCGCCCAGCGCAGTCGTGCGCCGGCGGGCTCGCGCCATCGTCCCGATATCGTGGCGCCGGCGCCGACGTTTCGGGTGCTGACACGGCGGCCGGAAACGCCGGACCAAGCCGAAATAGCCGCCAATCCCCGCGCCCGCTCGGCGAAGCTCCGTGCCGCCGAGCGAACCGATGCGCCGGCACATCCGACGAGCGCGGATGTTTTGCTGCCGAAGCTGCTGTCGCTCGCCGACATCATGCGGGGGCGGCCGTGATCCTGCGCGTGCTCAATTTTGTCGTGATCGGAGTTCTGGTGCTCGCCGCGGCCTGGGTCTATCGCATCAAATTTGACGCTACGGTCCAGGCCGAGCATCTCGCCAAACTGCGCAGCGAGGTGCGTCACGAGCGCGACAAGATCGCGGCGTTGCGCGCCGAATGGGGCGAACTCGACAATTCAGCGCGTATCCAGGCACTGGCCGACCGCTTCTTGCAGCTCAAGCCTATCGCTCCCACGCAATTCGATACGCTCGATCATCTCTCCGACCGGCCGCCGGAAAACGTCACCGCGAGTACGGATCCGATCGGCGACATGATCGAGAATTTCGAGGAGCCGCGCGCAATCGGAACGACTGAAAGCATTCCGAACGCGGCGACCACGTCCGCCGCGGCTCCCAGCCGAGCGCCGGCGCCCGCTCCGGCGGCAAACGGAGCGCCGCAACAATGAGCGTGACCGCGGAGACATTCGCGCCGCCGGCGACCGCGATGCGGCCGCGCGAGCTGGTTTGGCGACAGTGGCTTATCCGCAAGCCTCTTTACGGCAAGAATGTCGATCGTGTCGCCAAGGCGCGGGCGCGCATCGGCCTGGCGATCCTCGCCTTCGCCGTCGTCTATGGCGTCATCGCGGCGCGGCTCGTCATGTTTGCGATCCAGGCCGACGAACACACCGTTCAGCGCGTCGTCTCCAGCGACGCGGTTGCGACGGCGCGTCCCGACATCCTCGACCGCAACGGCGAAGTGTTGGCGACCGATGTGCGCGTGCCGTCGCTCTACGCCGAACCGCGCCGGCTCATCGACGTTGACGAAGCCGTCGAACTGCTCACCGCGGACCTGCCCGATCTTGACGCCAGAGAGTTGCGCGAACGGCTGTCCTCGAAACGCGGCTTTGTTTGGCTCAAGCGGGACATCACGCCGGAGCAACAGCGCGAGATTTATCGCCAGGGACTGCCGGGCATCGGCTTTCTGAACGAGAACAAGCGCGATTACCCGAACGGCGACGAGGTTTCGCACCTCATCGGCCATGTCAACATCGACAACCAGGGCATCGCCGGCATCGAGAAGTGGCTCGACGGTCAAGGGCTTGCCGCCTTGCACATGGCCGGCCTCGCCACCGATCGGCTGCAGAACCCGGTCCAGCTCGCCGTCGACCTTCGCGTGCAGCACGCGTTGCGCGACGAACTGGTCGCGGCACGCGCGAAATTCAGCGCGCTCGCCGCTGCAGGACTTGTGCTCAACGTGCGCACCGGCGAGGTCGTCGCGCTGGTGTCGGAGCCGGATTACGACCCGAACAATCCACGCGAGGCGCTCGATCCTTCGCGCATCAATCGGCTGACCACCGGCGTCTACGAAATGGGTTCGACGTTCAAGGCCTTCACGTTGGCGATGGCGCTCGATTCCGGCAGGGTCACGCTCAATTCGACGTTCGACGCGCGCGTGCCGCTGCGCATGGGCAGGTTTACCATCCATGATTTTGAGGCGCAGCACCGCGTCCTCACCGTACCGGAGATTTTCACCTATTCCTCGAATATCGGCGCCGCGCGTATTGCGCTCTCGCTCGGCGGCGCGGCGCAACAGGCGTTCCTGAAGAAACTCGGCCAGCTCGACCGCCTACGCACCGAATTGCCGGAAAGCGCCGATCCGATCCTGCCGAGGCGCTGGAGCGATCTCACGACCGCCACGGTGGCGTTCGGCCATGGCCTTTCCGTCGCGCCGCTGCAGGCGGCGATGGGCGTCGCCGCGATCATGAACGGTGGACTATTGATCCCGCCGACCTTCCTGAAGCGAAGCGAAGCCGAGGCGGAAAAGTTCGGCAGGCGCGTCATCAAGCCCGAAACCAGCATGATGATGCGCTACCTGATGCGGCTTAACGTCGAGCAGGGCACGGCCGAGAAGGCCGAGGTGCCGGGATATTACATCGGCGGCAAAACCGGCACCGCCGACAAGGTCATCAACGGCCGTTACTCCAAGAACAAGGTGCTCACGGATTTCATGGCGATCCTGCCGGCAGATAAGCCGCGCTATCTGCTGCTGATCATGCTCGATGAGCCGCACGCGCTGCCGGAAACGCACGGCTTCACCACGTCGGGGTGGAACGCCGTGCCGGTCGGCGGCAACGTGGTTGCGCGGATCGCGCCGCTTCTCGACATCGCGCCGCGCCTGGATTTACCGCCTGCCAATCGGCAGATACTGGCCTCGCTAAAAGAAAGCAGGTAAGGCGTTGGCCGCTTAGGGGATGATCCCGAAAAGTGGGCACCGGTTCGGGAAAGATCATGCCCGGTCCTAATTTGATCAGAACCGATCAGGCTCTCATCGACCGAGCCGCCAAGTCGCCGAGAATATCGACTGGACCATGAAGCTTCGCGAAATTTTGCCTCCTGACGCGGAATTCGACGCCCGCTTTGCCGAGCTCCACATCGGCGCCGTGACGGCGGACAGCCGAACCGTCACGCGCGGCGCAGCATTCGTCGCGATCGCCGGCGGCAAAGCCGACGGTCTGCAATTTGTACCGGCCGCCATTGCCGCGGGCGCGGCCGCGATCATCGCCGAACGGCCGCCGCAAACGCCGCTGCCCGACGATGTCGCGCTCGTCCGCGTGGCCCATGCCCGGCGCGCGCTTGCGCTGATCGCCGCCAAATTCTATCCGCGCCAGCCGCGCATCATCGCCGCTGTGACCGGCACTAGCGGCAAGACCTCGGTCGCCGCTTTCACCCGCCAAATCTGGAGCGCGCTCGGCCATCGCGCCGCAAGCATTGGCACCATCGGCATCGTGTCGCCAAGCGGCGAGACCTACGGCTCGCTCACCACGCCGGACCCGGTCGCGCTGCATCGTTCGCTCGATGCGCTCGCCGGCGACGGAGTGACCCATCTCGCGATCGAGGCCTCGTCGCATGGCCTCGACCAGCATCGGCTCGATGGCCTGCGCATCGCGGCGGCGGGCTTCACCAATATCACGCGCGATCATCTCGATTATCACCCGACCTTTGCTGCTTATCTCGCCGCCAAGCTGCGACTGTTCGAAGATTTGCTCGCGCCCGGCGCAGTGGCGGTGATCGACGCCGATCACGAGCATGCGGATGCAGTTTTGGCGGCGGCCGCCGCGCGCAGCCTGTCAATCATGAGCGTCGGACGCAAGGGAAGCGGAATTCGTTTGCTGCAATCGGCGATCAACGGTTTCGCGCAGACGCTGCGGCTCGAATACAAGGGCGAACATTTCCACGTGCGCTTGCCGCTGGCCGGCGAATTTCAGATCGAGAACGCGCTGGTCGCCGCCGGGCTTGCCGTCGCGACCGGCGACGAGGGCAAGTCGGTTTTCGCGGCACTGGAAGAGCTTTCCGGCGCCAGGGGCCGGCTGGAACGTGTCGGATCGAGGCGCGGCGCCCCGATTTTTGTCGACTATGCGCACAAGCCCGATGCGCTGGCCAAGGCGCTCGATGCGTTGCGGCCCTATGTGAGCGGTCGTCTCGTCGTCGTGTTCGGCGCCGGCGGCGATCGCGACCAGGGCAAGCGGCCATTGATGGGCGCCATCGCCATGGCCAAAGCCGACCGGGTGATCGTCACCGACGACAATCCGCGCAGCGAGGACGCCGCCGCAATCCGCGCGGCGATCATTGCCGCGGCGCGCGGCGCCGCCGAAATCGCCGATCGGCGCGAGGCGATTCGTCGTGCCATTGCCGATCTGCGACCCGGCGACGTCCTTATGATCGCCGGCAAGGGCCATGAAACCGGCCAAATCATCGGCGACCGGGTGATACCGTTTAGCGATCACGAGGCCGTCGCCGCCGCACTCAAGGAACTCGCCGCATGAGCGCGTCGGCGCTGTGGACCATCGAGGCAATGGCGGCGGCAATGGGCGCCGAACGTCAAGGCGCGCTGCCGCAGGAGGTCACCGGGCTTTCCATCGACAGCCGCACGCTAACGCCGGGCGAAGCGTTCTTCGCCATTGCCGGCGAGCGTCGCGACGGTCATGACTTCGTCGCCGCGGCGCTGGCGGCGAAAGCCGGCCTCGCCGTCACCGCCGCCGATCGCCGCGCTCAATTCCCGGCCGATGCGCCGCTTCTGGTCGTACCGGATGTGCTCGCTGGCCTGCGCGACCTTGCCGCCGCGGCGCGCGCGCGTACCAACGCCAAAGTGATCGGGGTCACCGGCTCGGTCGGCAAGACCGGAACCAAGGAGGCGTTGCGGCTCGCTTTAGCGAAGGACGGCGAAACCCATGCCTCCGCCGCCTCCTACAACAACCACTGGGGCGTGCCGTTGTCGCTCGCCCGTTGTCCCGCGAGCGCGCGTTATGCAGTGATCGAAATGGGCATGAATCACGCCGGCGAGATCGAGCCGCTGTCGCGTCTTGCGCGTCCGCATGTCGCGATCGTCACGACGATCGCCCCGGTCCATTTGGAATATTTAGGTTCGCTCGCCAAGATCGCCGACGCCAAAGCCGAGATTTTCCTTGGCGTCGAACCGGGCGGCGCCGCGGTCATCAATCGCGACATCGCGCAATTTTCCCATCTCAGGCGCCGCGCCAAAGAGGCCGGCATCGCACGCCTCGTCTCGTTCGGCGAGCATGACGGCGCCGACGCGCGATTAATCAAATGCGTATTGCATCCGTGCTGCTCGACGGTTCAGGCGCAAATCCTCGGCACCGAACTCACCTACAAGATCAGCGCTCCGGGGCGCCATCTTGTGATCAATTCGCTCGCGGTCCTGGCAGCGGCCGAGCTTGTCGGCGCCGATCTCGCGCTTGCGGCGCTGGCGCTCGCCGAGCTGGCGCCGGTCGCCGGCCGCGGCGCGCCGATCGCGATCGAGTTGCCGGGCGGCTCGGTGCTGGTGATCGACGACAGCTACAACGCCAATCCGGCTTCCATGGCGGCGGCGCTGGCGGTGCTCGGCCAAGCGGCGGTCGGCCCGCGCGGCCGCCGCATCGCCGTCCTCGGCGACATGCTCGAGCTTGGCCGCAAAGCCCGCGCTCTGCATCGCGCTCTGGTCGAGCCGGTGACGGCGAATGCCGTCGACCTAGTATTCTGCTGTGGTCCCCAGATGCACGCGCTGTGGCAGGCTCTTCCCGCGGGCCGTCGCGGCGGCTATGCAGATGATGCTGCCACGCTCGAGGCGCAGGTGCTGCCCGCGATCCGCGCCGGCGATGTCGTCATGGTCAAGGGCTCGCTCGGCTCGCGCATGGCGCCCATCGTCAAGGCGTTGCAACGGGCCTATCCGCGCCAAGATATGGCCGAAGAAGCTACGGCAGAAGGCGCACGCGAAGGCGCGTCCGCACAAGGTTGATGCGATGCTCTATTGGCTGGTCGATCTGTCGGACAAGCTCTCGGTCCTCAATGTGTTTCGCTACATCACGTTCCGCACTGGCGGCGCGGTCATCACTGCGCTGGTATTCGTGTTCCTGTTTGGACAAACGATCATCGATCGGCTGCGGCTGTTGCAGGGCAAGGGCCAACCGATCCGCGTCGACGGACCGAAATCGCACATTCTTGCCAAAGCCGGCACGCCGACCATGGGCGGACTCATGATCCTGTCCGGGATGCTGGTTTCAACCCTGCTATGGGCGAATCCCGCCAACCCTTATGTCTGGGTGGTGCTGTGGGTCACGCTCGGCTTCGGCTTGGTCGGCTTCTATGACGATTATCTCAAAGTCACCAAACAATCGCACAATGCATTCGCCGGCCGCACGCGGCTCGGCATCGAAGCTGCGATTGCCGGATTCGCGTGCGTCGCTTTGGTCGACCTTGGGCATCCGCCGTTCTCGACCTCGCTGGTGTTTCCTTTCTTCAAGGAACTGGTGCTCAATCTCGGCTGGTTCTTCGTGCTGTTCGCGATGTTCATCATCGTCGGCGCCGGCAACGCGGTGAACCTGACCGACGGTCTGGACGGATTGGCCATCGTTCCGGTCATGATTGCCGGCGCAAGCTTCGGCATGATCTCCTACCTCTGCGGTAACGCGGTGTTCGCCGACTACCTGCAAATTCATTACGTGGCCGGCACCGGCGAGCTCTCGGTGCTATGCGGCGCCGTGCTTGGCGCGGGTTTGGGCTTCTTGTGGTTCAACGCGCCTCCGGCATCGATTTTCATGGGCGATACCGGCTCGCTCGCGCTCGGCGGCATGATCGGCGCGGTGGCGGTCGCCACCAAGCATGAGATCGTGCTTGCCGTCATCGGCGGCCTGTTCGTGCTCGAAGCAGTCTCGGTCATCGTGCAAGTGGTTTCGTACAAGCTCACCGGCAAGCGCGTCTTCAAGATGGCGCCGATCCATCATCATTTCGAGCAGCTCGGCTGGACCGAGCCGCAGATCGTCATTCGCTTCTGGATCGTCTCGGTTGTGCTGGCGCTGGCCGGACTTTCGACCTTGAAACTGAGGTAGCGGCGTCGTGATCCCGGTCACGACCTTTGCCGGCAAGAAGGTCGCAGTGTTCGGGCTCGGCGGCTCGGGGCTGGCGAGCGCGAGCGCGCTATTGGCCGGCGGCGCCGACGTCATCGCTTGCGACGACGATGCGGCAAGCGCGGCGAAGGCGAGCGCGGCCGGAATTCCCACTGCCGATCTGCGCCACGCCGATTGGAGCAAAATTGCAAGTCTGGTGCTTGCGCCGGGCGTGCCGCTGACGCATCCCGCGCCGCATTGGGTCGTGGCGCTGGCGCAAAAAGCCAGCGTTGGGGTGATCGGCGATATCGAGTTGTTCTGCCGCGAGCGGCGGCGGCACGCACCCGATGCGCCGTTCGTCGCCATCACCGGCACCAACGGCAAATCGACGACCACGGCGCTGATCGCGCACCTTGCCGCCTCGGCGGGAATGGACGCGCAGCTCGGCGGCAATATCGGCACCGCGATCCTGTCGCTCGCACCGCCGCGGGCAAACATCCAGCCTTCGCGCGTCCACGTGATCGAATGTTCGTCCTATCAGATCGACCTCGCGCCATCGCTCGATCCGTCGATCGGTATTCTGATCAACCTTAGCGAGGATCATCTGGACCGCCACGGCACGATGGCGAACTACGCCGCGGTGAAAGAGCGTCTCGTTGCCGGCGTGCCCAAGGTGGGCACGGCGGTCGTCGGCGTTGACGACGATTGGTGCCAAAAAATTGCGGTCCGCCTCGCGCAATCCGGTCAGCGGGTGGTACGGATTTCCGTGCGGCGCAAATTGACCAACGGGCTGTTCGTCGAGGAGGGCCGCATCATCCGGGCCACCGGCACAGGGGTCTCACAAATCGCCGAGCTTGGCGGGATCGGGTCGCTCCGTGGTCTCCACAACGCACAGAATGCCGCCTGCGCCACGGCGGCGGCGCTGGCGCTCGGCATTGCGCCGGCAGCGATCCAGGCCGGCTTGCGCTCGTTTCCCGGGCTCGCGCATCGGATGGAGCAAGTCGGCCGGCGCGGCGCGGTTCTCTTTGTCAACGATTCCAAGGCCACTAATGCCGACTCCGCGGCCCAGGCGCTGGCCTGCTTCAACGACATTTTCTGGATCGCCGGCGGCAAGCCGAAGACCGGCGGCATCGAATCGCTGCGCACATTCTTCCCCCGCATCCGCAAGGCCTATCTGATCGGAGAAGCGGCGGATGAATTCGCCGCCACGCTTGGCTCCGCTGTGCCGCATGAGATCGACGGAACGCTCGACAAGGCTTTGTCGGCCGCCGCACGCGATGCCGAACCCTCGGGCGCGGGCGAACCGGTCGTGCTATTGTCGCCCGCCTGCGCCTCGTTCGACCAGTATCGCAATTTCGAGGTGCGCGGCGACGCTTTCCGCGACCTCGTCCGTGCATTGCCGGGGGTGTCAGTCAAATCTTAATCTGTTGGAAACCACCGCGGTGCCACCACTGAGCCCGGGACCCCTTCCGGGAACACGGATGGCTTCGCGCGCGCAACCCACGCTGTTTTCCGAGTGGTGGTGGACGGTCGATCGCCTGACGCTGGCGGCGCTGGGCGCCTTGATGCTCGGCGGCATCGTGCTGTGCCTCGCCGCAAGCCCCCCGGTCGCCGCGCGCATCGGGCTCGATCCGTTTCATTTCGTCAACCGCCAGGTGCTGTTCCTTATTCCGGCCGGCGCGGTGTTGATCGCGACTTCGTTCCTGTCCCCGCGCGACATTCGCAAAGTGGCGTTGGTCGTCTTCATCGTCAGCCTGGTATTGACCGCGGCGACGCCCTATTTCGGCGCCGAGATCAAAGGCGCACGGCGCTGGCTGGTCATCCTCGGCGTCAACATACAGCCTTCGGAATTTCTCAAACCGGCTTTTGTCATCCTGATCGCCTGGCTGTTCGGCGAAACGGCGAAGCGCCCGGAAATGCCGGGCAGCTCCATTGCGCTGGCGCTGCTGACCGTCGTCGTCACGTTGCTGGTGCTGCAACCGGACTTCGGCCAGACCATGCTGATTTCATTGGTTTGGGGCGCGCTGTTTTATATGGCGGGCATGCGCCTGATCTGGATGATCGGGCTTGCCAGCGCCGGCGGCGGCGGCCTGATGACGGCGTTCTTCACCGTTCCGCATGTCGCCCAGCGCATCAATCGGTTCCTCAATCCCGCCTCCGGCGACAGCTACAACATCGATATCGCAACCGAATCGTTCATCCGCGGCGGCTGGTTCGGCCGCGGCCCGGGCGAGGGCACCATCAAGCGCATCCTGCCCGAAGGCCACACTGATTTCGTCTTTGCGGTCGCCGCGGAGGAATTCGGCGTCGTGCTCTGCCTCATTCTGGTCGCGCTCTTTGCTTTCATTGTGATCCGTGCGCTGATCAAGGCGATGCGCGCAGAGGATGCCTTCATCCGGTTCGCCGCCGCGGGATTGGCCATGCTGTTCGGCTTGCAATCGACCATCAATATGGCGGTCAATCTACATCTGATGCCGGCCAAAGGAATGACGCTGCCGTTCATCTCCTATGGCGGCTCGTCATTGATCTCGCTCGCCTACGGCATGGGCATGCTGTTGGCGCTGACCCGCGAGCGGCCCCGTGCGAAGTTCGCCGGCGAGCTTGTGCTCGCGGGGAGTCCGGTGTGATGCTCGAGGCGAGCGCCGCGCCGGTGCTCGTTACCGCCGGCGGCACGGGCGGTCATCTGTTCCCGGCCGAAGCCCTGGCAACGGCGCTTGGCAGGCGCGGCATCTCCGTCCATCTCGCGACCGACCGGCGCGCGGCGCAGTTCGGCGGCGCTTTCGAAGCGCAAGCGATCCATGTCGTCGCCAGCGCCACGCTGCGGGCGCGCAACCCGATCGCGTTGACGAATACCGCCGTCAGGCTCGGTCTCGGCTTCCTTCAGGCGTGGGCGCTTATCGGCCGGCTCAAGCCCGCCGCCGTCATCGGCTTCGGCGGCTACCCGACCATCCCGCCGGTCCTGGCCGCGACTTGGCGCGGCGTGCCGAGTCTCGTTCATGACGCCAACGCCGTCATTGGGCGAGCCAACCGGCTGTTAGCGCCGCGCGTGACCGCGATCGCCACGACGTTTGCCGACGTGCTTTCCGCCGAACCCAAGCTGGCCGCGAAAGCGACGCTGACCGGCAATCCGGTCCGCGCCGCAGTCGTCGCCGCGGCGGCAACGCCCTATCCGGCAGTCGGCGATTCTCTGCGGCTCCTGATTTTCGGCGGCAGCCAGGGCGCCCGCGTCATGGCGGATATCGTGCCTGCCGCGATCGGCCAAATCGAGCCGGGTCTGCGCGCGCGCGTTACAGTCGTGCAGCAGGCGCGCGACGAAGACCTAAGCCGCGTGCGCCAAGCTTACGCCAATTTGTCGGTCGCGGCCGAGGTAGCGTCGTTTTTCGTGGACCTGCCGGCGCGCATGGCGGCAAGCCATCTGGTGATTTCGCGCTCGGGCGCATCCACCGTCGCCGAGCTCGCCGCGATCGGCCGGCCTGCGATCCTGGTGCCGCTGCCGCATGCCATCGATCAGGACCAATTTGCCAATGCCGGGGTTCTCGAACGCGCCGGCGGCGCGCTGCGCATTGGACAGGATGCCCTCACCCCGCAGCGGCTCGCCGACGAAATCGCGGGTCTCGCGGCAGCTCCGCAACGGCTCGCCGCAATGGCGGCAGCGGCGAAATCCGTCGGCCGGCTCGATGCCGCGGATCGTCTGGCCGATTTGGTGCTGCGGGTGGCGGGAATCGCCGCAAACAAGTAGATTTCGCCGCTCGCTCGACCCTCTCCTGGCGCGGCGGGCAGAGGTGAAGTTCGGGGGACCTGCATGAAACTGCCGCGCGACATCGGCCCGCTGCATTTCATCGGCATCGGCGGCATCGGCATGAGCGGCATTGCCGAGGTGCTGGTTAATCTCGGCTATGCCGTGCAGGGCTCCGACCAGTCCGACAGCGCCAACGTCAAGCGGCTGCGGGATAAAGGCGTGAAGATCGCCGTCGGGCATGCCACCGAAAATCTGGCCGGCGCCCAAGTCGTCGTCGTCTCCTCGGCGATCAAACCCGACAATCCCGAACTTGTCGCCGCACGCACGCAACGGCTGCCGGTGGTGCGGCGCGCCGAAATGCTGGCCGAGCTGATGCGGTTGAAAAGCTGCGTCGCCATTGCCGGCACGCACGGTAAGACCACGACGACGTCAATGGTGGCGGCGCTGCTGGACGCCGGCGGCTTCGATCCGACCGTGATCAATGGCGGCATCATCAACGCCTATGGCACTAATGCGCGGCTCGGCACCGGCGACTGGATGGTGGTCGAGGCCGACGAATCCGACGGCACCTTTCTGCGGCTGCCGGCCGACATTGCCGTCGTCACCAATGTCGATCCCGAGCATCTCGATCATTTCAAGACGTTCGACGCCGTGCAGGATGCGTTCCGCGCTTTCGTCGAGAATGTGCCGTTCTACGGGTTTTCGGTGATGTGCACCGATCATCCGGTCGTGCAAAGCCTGGTCGGCCGCATCGAGGATCATCGCATCGTCACCTACGGCGAAAATCCGCAGGCCGATGTGCGGCTCCTCGACGTGTCGCATGCCGGCGGCATCTCGCTGTTTACGGTCGTGTTCCGCGATCGCGCCGGGAATTTCCTGCACGAAATAAAAAACCTCGCGCTGCCGATGCCGGGCCGTCACAATGCTCTCAATGCCACTGCGGCGATTGCGGTCGCGCACGAACTCGGTATTGCCGACGACGTCATCAGCAATGCGCTGGCCAAATTCGACGGCGTGCGCCGCCGCTTCACCCGCACCGGCATCTGGAACGGCATCACCATCATCGACGATTACGGCCATCATCCGGTCGAGATCGCGGCCGTGCTGCGGGCGGCGCGAGAATCGACCAAGGGTCGCGTCATCGCGGTGGTGCAGCCGCATCGCTATACGCGGCTCGCAGCCTTGTTCGAGCAGTTCTGCACCTGTTTTAACGACGCCAACTCGGTCATCGTTGCGCCCGTCTATCCCGCCGGCGAACCTCCGATCGAAGGCGTCGATCGCGACGCGCTGGTGCAGGGTCTGCGTACCCACGGGCACCGGCAGGTCTATGCGCTCGAATCGCCCGAAAAGCTCGCCGCTCTGGTGGCGGGCATGACCGAGCCGGGCGATTACGTCGTCTGCCTCGGCGCCGGCTCGATCACGCAATGGGCCTATGCACTGCCGGACGAGCTGGCGGCCGGAGCCTCTTGATGCCGTTTCCCGATCTTGTTGCCGACGTGCAAAAGGCCGCGCCCGATCTGCGCGGCCGGCTCATCGCCAATCAGCCATTGGCCGAACTGACCTGGTTTCGCGTCGGCGGCCCGGCGCAGCTTCTGTTCATGCCCGAGGACGAAGCCGATCTCAGCTATTTCCTAAAAAATCTGCCCGCCAAGATTGCGGTGACCGTAATCGGGCTCGGCTCCAATCTGATCGTGCGCGACGGCGGCGTAGCAGGCGCAGTCATCCGGCTTGGCCGCGGCTTTAATGAAATAGCGATCGAGGACACGCGCATTCGCGCCGGCGCCGCTGTGCCCGATGTCAAAATTGCCCGCTCGGCCCATGAAGCCGGCATCGCCGGCTTGTCGTTTCTGCGCGGCATCCCGGGCGGGATCGGCGGCGCATTGCGCATGAACGGCGGCGCCTATGGGCGGGAAACCAAGAATGCGCTGGTCGAGGCCCGCGCGGTCGACCGGCAGGGCCGCATTCATGCGTTGAACAACGGCGACATGCACTATGCCTACCGCCATTGCGGCGCGCCGGACGATTACATCTTTACGCAAGCCTTGTTCGCCGGCACCCGCGGCGATCCGGCTGCCATCGCGGTGGAAATGGAAAAGATCACCGAGTTGCGCGAGGCGACGCAGCCGGTGAAAAGCCGAACGGGCGGTTCGACTTTCAAAAATCCCCCCAGGCACAAAGCCTGGCAGCTCATCGACGCCGCCGGTTGCCGCGGCTTGCGCATCGGTAACGCTCAGGTTTCCGAAATGCACTGCAATTTCCTGATCAACCTCGGCAACGCGACCGCAGCCGACATCGAGAGACTGGGCGAGACCGTGCGGCAGCGGGTCAAGGACAAGTCCGGCATCGATCTCGAATGGGAGATCAAACGGATCGGCATACACGCTCCGCCGAGTTGAGCAAAATAGCTCAGGGTCAGGCGCTCGTGTGTTGATTGCCTCGCGCCGGCGCTCAAGGCTCCGGGATGGAATCCTGGCCGATCAAATTTCGTTCCTTCAGCCAGGGATCGATCGCCAGCGCGCGTTTGAGCGGCGCTTGCGCCTCCTCGACTTTGCCCTCTTGGATCAGAATGATGCCCTTGCCGGCAAGCGCGGCGTAGTGCATCGGCTCAAGCGCAAGAACCCGGCCTATGGCGTCGAGCGAGGCGCAGTATTGTCCGGCGAGAAAATAGACATAGCCGAGCTGGTTCCAGCCCTCGGCAAATCGCGGCGCGTGCTTGACCAGTTCCTTGAGGTAAATGATCGCTTCGTCATAATCGAAACGCAGCTGCGCCTCCTTGGATTGTTCCAAGAGCTGCCGCGATTGGTCGTCGGCAAAGCTGCGCCAGAACGCCCAGATGCGATCTTCGATCTGGCGTGCCTCGGCGTCGCTTTTGGCCGCCGCAAGGGCTGCAAAAAGCGCCGCTCTTTCCTCGGCCGCACTCTCGCTTAAGCCCGCCGCCGGCGACAAGGTTGCCGGACCCCCGGCACGGACGGTCGCGCTTGCCAGCACGAGCAGGATGACCGCCGCGAAAACCCAACTGTTCATGTTCCAACCATTCTCGCCGATGCCAGAGCATGATCCCGAAAAGTGGATACCGGTTTTCGGAAAAGATCATGCTCAATCAGAATGCCAGAGCCCGGTTCTGATTCCTTCAGAACCGATAAGGCTCTAGGCTAATGCAATGCCGGGAAGCGAACCCATCTTGATCGTCGGCGGCGGGCTCGGCGGGCTGACGACCGCGCTGGCGCTCGCCCGCCGCGGCCGCGCGTCGCGCGTACTCGAGGGCGCGCCGGAATTCGGCGCCATCGGCTATGGCATCCAGTTCGGCCCCAATGTCTTTCACGTGTTCGATCGAATCGGCCTGACCGAGCAGGTGATGGCAGTCGCGGATTCCCCCGCCGCCGTTCTGATGATCGACGCGCTGACCGGCAAGGAGCTGATCCGCATCCCCACCGGGGCGTCGTTTCGCGCCCGCTTCAAGCATCCCTACATCATCGTCCACCGCATCGATCTTCATAATATTTTGCTCGATGCCTGCCGGCACAACGATGCAATCGAACTGGTGTCCGATGCGATGGTCACCGGCTTCGAGGATCGCGGCGATGGCGTCGCGGTGACGACGGCGGACGGCCGCAGGTTCTCCGGCACTGCGCTGGTCGCCGCGGATGGTGTTCGCTCGCTATTCCGGCAAAAACTGATCGGCGACGGCGAGCCGCGTCCGATCGGCTATGTGGCGCTGCGCACCATCGTGCCGATCGCCGAGCTTGTTGCCGATGTCCCGCGCGACTGCGTCGCGCTGTGGGCCGGGCCCGGCTGTCACATTGTGCAATATCCGCTGCGCCACGGCAGAGAGTTCAACATCGTCGCCGTGTTTCGCACCTCGACCCATGCCGAGAGAGCCGACGCCGCGACTTACCGCGCCGAGCTTGAACGAACATACCGCAATACCCATCCATCGATGCGCGCGTTGATCGCGATGATGGACCTGCGCTGGCGCCGCTCGATCGGCGACCGCGATCCGGTGCGCCACTGGCACGAGGGCCGCATCGTGCTGCTCGGCGACGCGGCTCACGCGCCGCTGCAATCGCTGGCGCAGGGCGCCGGTATGGCAATCGAGGATGGGCTCTGTCTCGCCGAGGCGGTTCACGCGGCGGAGGGCGATTTCCCCGCCGCCTTCGGCCGTTTCCAGTCCGCCCGGCTCCTTCGTACGGCGCGCGTGCAGCTCGAGTCCCGCGCGATGTGGGACTTCTACCACCTCGACGCGGGCATCGCCCGGGACGTGCGCAACGCGACCGTCGCCGATTGGAACGAGGCGCACATGTTCGACTGCCTGGCATGGCTCTACGACGGCGCTGCCCCCATTTCGGGCTAAATCGGTCCCCAAGACTCTCGATTTTTCGCCAATTGTCGATTCTATTGGTGTCCCAGCGAATCAGCGGCTCAAGGCAGCTAGCGGAGAGCTATGCCCAAGCACGTCGCCGTTCTGATGGGGGGCTGGTCGGCGGAGCGCGAAGTCTCGCTGCGCTCGGGCAAAGCCTGCGCCGAGGCGCTGACGCGCCGCGGCTATCGCGTGACGCCCATGGACGTCGGCCGCGACATCGCCGCGGTGCTGACCGCCGCTAGGCCCGATGTCGCGTTCAATGTGCTCCATGGCCGGCCCGGCGAGGACGGCACGCTGCAGGGTCTGCTCGAAATCTTAGGCATCCCCTACAGCCATTCCGGGGTTCTGGCCTCGGCACTCGCCATGCAAAAGCAGTATGCCAAGGCGCTGTTTCGCTCAGCCGGCGTGCCGGTTGCCGAGGACCGGGTGGTATCGCAATTCGAGGCGGCGAAAGCCCATGTCCTGGCACCGCCCTACGTGGTCAAGCCGGTCGCCGAGGGCTCGAGCGTCGGCGTTTTCATCGTCACCGCGGAGCATCCGAACCCGCCCCAGGAGCTCTACCGCGACGACTGGCCGTTCGGCGAATCGGTCATGGTCGAGCGCTACATTCCGGGCAAGGAGCTGACCTGCGCAGTGCTTGGCGACCGGGCACTCGACGTCATCGAGATCGTGCCGGCGACGCGGTTCTACGACTACGAGGCCAAATACGCTGCCGGCGGCTCCCGGCACCTGCTTCCGGCGCCAATTTTACCGAATGTTTACCAGGAAGTCCGCAGATTGAGCCTAGCTGCCCATAGCGCGCTTGGCTGCCGCGGCGTGAGCCGTGCCGACTTTCGCTATGACGATCGGGGGACGGGAGAGCTGATCTGCCTTGAGGTCAATACGCAACCGGGAATGACCGAGACCTCGCTCGTACCCGAGCTTGCCGCCTACGCGGGCATCACGTTCGATGAGCTGGTGCAATGGATGGTGGAAGACGCCTCGACCAACCGCTGACGCGGTCGGGGCAATCAGCGGCAAATCGGATCGGCGCGCCGAATGACGAGCCGAGGCGAGCCCGCGCGCCCGCTGCCCACGGCCGCAGCCACAAAAGCCGTTTTCGCCGGTTTTCGACTTATCGTCGCCGGATCCGGCGTTGGGCGGCAATAATCGCGCATTTCCCGCTACCGCGCGGCGCCGGCGTCGCCGCAACGATCCTGCTCCTGGGCGGCGCGCTTGGTTATGGCGCGGTCGCCGGCCAGCACGTCTCCGCGGCGATCGATTGGGTCAAGAATGCGCGGGATGTCACCGCAAACGCGCTGGGCTTCCGCATCGAAGCCATCTCACTCACCGGCGAGAAGGAAGTCAGCCGCGAAGAGATCCTGACCACAGCCGGCGTGACCGGGCGCGCCTCCCTGCTGTTCCTCGATGCCGACGCGTCGCGCACGCGGCTGCTCGCCAATCCGTGGATTGCCGACGCCGCCGTGCTCAAGCTCTATCCCAACCGCCTCCAGATCACGATCGCCGAACGTCACGCTTTTGCACTCTGGCAGAAGGACGGCCGCGTCAGCGTCATCGCTGCGGATGGTACCGTACTCGAGCCCTTCGTCGAGAACCGCTATCTCCATCTGCCGCTGGTAGTCGGCGCGGACGCCGAACGACAGGCCAAGGATTTCCTCACCATCATCGACCGTCACCCGGACATCCGCGCGGTGCTGCGTGCGTCGATTCTTGTGGCGCAACGGCGCTGGGACCTTCGCCTGACCAACGGCATCAACGTGCAACTGCCGGAAACCGATGTCGAAGACGCGCTCGATCGGCTGGTTGCGCTCGAGCACGGCAAGAAGCTGCTGTCGCGCGACATTACCGTGGTCGATCTGCGGTTACCGGATCGCGTCACGGTCCGTTTGTCCGACGCGGCGGCGCAGGCCCGCGATGCGGAGCTGAAGGCCAGCATGAAGAAGAAGAAAGGGGGCGACGCATGAACGCCCTCCGTTACGGCCTCACGCCGAAGATGAAGCCGATCTCGCCGCGACGCAGTGCGCTGGTCGCCGCGCTCGACGTCGGATCGAGCAAGGTTGTCTGCTTGATTGCGCGATTGCGGCCGCACGGACCGCAGCAAGTCTTGACCCGCCGCAGCCATGCCATCGAGGTCATCGGCTTCGGCCATACCAATGCGCGCGGCATCAAGGCGGGAAACGTCGCCAATCTGGAACAAGCCGAAGACGCCATTCGCCAAGCCGTCGCCGCCGCCGAGCGCATGGCTGCGGTCGAGATCGAGGCCGTCGTGCTGTCGCTATCGGCCGGACGGCTCGCCAGCGAGCTGTTCGCCGCCGACGTCGATATTGTCGGCACCGCCGTGTCCGAGGGCGATATTGCGCGCGTGCTGGCCGCCGGCAGCCGTCACTCGCTGCGCGATGGCCGCGCCGTCCTGCATTCGCTGCCGGTCGCTTACTCGATCGACGGCGTTGACGGCGTCCGCGACCCGCGCGGCATGCTCGGCTCGAGGTTCGGCGTGCACATGCATATCGCCACGACCGACATCGCCGCCGCGCGCAATCTGATGCTTGCCACCGAGCGCAGCCATCTCGACGTCGAGGCCTTGGTCGCAGCTCCATATGTTGCCGGCCTCGCCGTTCTCGCCGACGACGAGGCCGATCTCGGCGCCGCCGTGGTCGAAATGGGCGCCGGTACCACCACGATGGCGGTTTTCTTGGCGGGCCGGTGCGTTCACCTCGAAGGCTTCGCGTTGGGCGGCCATCACGTGACCATGGATATTGCCCGCGGGCTGAATACCCGCCTCGCCGATGCCGAGCGAATCAAGACGCTTTATGGCAGTGTGCTCGCCGGGGGATCGGATGAACGCAACATGGTCACGGTGCCGCCGCTAAGCGACGACGAGCGCGAGCAGCCGCACTTCGTGCCCCACGCGGCGCTGGTCAGCATTATCAAGCCGCGTGTCGAGGAAATCCTCGAAATGGTGCGCGACCGGCTTGCCGCATCCCCGCTCGCGGCCGAGCAGCGCGGGCATATCATCCTCACTGGCGGCGCTTGCCAACTGGCCGGCCTGCCGGACCTGGCATCAAGCATTCTCGGCCGCCCGGTGCGCATCGGACGGCCGCTCGGCATAGCCGCAGCGCCGGAGGCGGCCAAAGGGCCGGCCTTCGCCGTCGCCGCCGGCCTCCTCGTTTATCCGCAGGCGGCGCATCTCGAACATTTCGAATCGCGGCGCCGGCGGCAACTGATGACGGGCACGGGCGGGTATTTCGCCCGGGTCGGACAATGGCTTCGCGAGAGTTTCTGATGGCCCCCAGACGCGAAGCTAGAAAATCTCAGCGGCCGGTGGCGGACCGGACGGGGCAAGACTGTTTTAAGGCCCGCGTGGACTACGTCCGCGCGAGGAACAAGAGGCAACCATGACCATCAATCTGAATATTCCGGATATACGTGAGCTCAAGCCCCGCATCACAGTGTTCGGCGTCGGCGGCGCCGGCGGCAATGCCGTGAACAACATGATTACGGCCGGCTTGCAGGGCGTCGATTTCGTGGTGGCCAACACCGACGCTCAGGCGCTCACGATGTCGAAGGCCGAGCGCGTCATCCAAATGGGCGTGCAGGTCACCGAGGGGCTGGGCGCCGGATCGCAACCCGATATCGGGCGCGCGGCCGCGGAAGAAGTCATCGACGAAATTCGCGATCACCTGTCCGGCGCGCACATGGTTTTCGTCACCGCAGGCATGGGCGGCGGCACTGGAACCGGTGCCGCGCCGGTTGTCGCCAAAGCAGCGCGCGAGCTCGGCATTCTTACCGTCGGCGTGGTGACAAAACCATTCCACTTCGAAGGCCAACGCCGCATGCGCATCGCCGACGGCGGCATCGTCGAACTGCAGAAATGCGTCGACACCCTGCTCATCATTCCGAACCAAAATCTATTCCGGGTGGCGAATGAAAAGACGACATTCGCCGACGCTTTCGCCCTGGCGGATCAGGTGCTCTATTCCGGCGTCGCCTGCATCACCGACCTGATGGTCAAGGAAGGCCTCATCAATCTCGATTTCGCCGATGTCCGCGCCGTCATGCGCGAGATGGGCAAGGCGATGATGGGAACAGGCGAGGCCGAGGGCGACAAGCGGGCGCTCACCGCCGCGGAAGCGGCGATCTCCAATCCGCTGATCGACGATGCGTCGATGAAGGGCGCCAGGGGCCTGTTGATTTCCATCACCGGCGGCCGCGACCTAACGCTTTACGAGGTCGACGAGGCGGCAACGCGTATCCGCGAGGAAGTCGACCAGGACGCCAACATCATCGTCGGAGCAACCTTCGACGAAAGTCTCGACGGCATGATCCGGGTGTCGGTGGTCGCGACTGGCATCGATCAAGCTATGTCGCAACGGCCGGCGCTGCCGGCGCTCGAACCGCGGATAGCGGATGTCGCTCAACGCATTCGTTCCGAGAACCAGCGGATCGTAGAGCGCAGTGGGCGGCCTGAACCGGCGCGGCCCGCTGCGGCTGCGCCGGTTGCGACGTCCGCGCCGCCTATTCCGGTTGCCGCTCCTGCCTCGGTAGCGCCGGCGACGGTCAATGCGTCGATCGAATCGGCGGCCAAGGCGGCGATCGCAGCGGCGGTTGAAGACGTATCGATCCGCCCGCTCGCTCCGAAGCCTTCTTTGTTCATCGATCCGCCCGCGAGCGAGCTGGAATCTGGCAAGCCGGAATTGATGGAGCCGGCGGCGTTTATTCCGCCGCAGCCGGAAAGATTGCCGGCGCGCGCGCCGCGGATGCCGCGGCTGGACGAGCTCCCGGTCCCGGCGCAGAACGAGATCCGCGCCCGACGCGGCGAAGTCCGCGACGACGATCATCCCGAGCGGCGGCGCATGTCACTGTTGCAGCGATTGGCCTCGGTTGGTCTTGGGCGCCGCGAGCAGGACGAGCCGGACGCAAGCTTGTCCGCCGCTCCGGTCGCTGAGCGGCTGGCCGGACGCCCGATGCCCCGCCCGACCGAACCGCGCCACGACCTGCGTCAAGAGCCGGTCTCGGAATATGCCCGGCGTCCTGCGCCGCAAGGGCTTGACCAGCACGGCCGGCAGAGCCCTGTGCATAACTCGACCGACGAGGACCAGCTCGATATTCCGGCGTTCCTCCGCCGGCAAGCAAAGTGACGGCCCGGCGACGGTCATTGGGGCTGGCGTGGCAAAGCCTGTTAATTACGTCGGCGAGTTAGAACTAAGCCACTGATAACGTTTCATATTTGGAGACCACTGCAGACAATCCGTTCCGCCGTAATAAACTCGGCGGGACGGATTTTTCCGTCGGGTGAACCTGCAATGGTTTCGGCAGCACTCGATTTGCGGCAGCGAACCGACAACAGTGCGGCCGGAAAAAGGTAACAGTTGGTAAGAAAGCGTGAATTGGCCGAACGGCGCTGCGCCAGTAAGGTTTACCGGTTCGAGGGGATGTTTGGGGGATCGAGTATCTGGCGCCCGCGTAGGCCAGCCCCTGCTTGCAAAGAAAATGCGTTCCCCTCGCGTCGAGGTGGCCATCGGTTCGCGAAGTATTCCGTTCGCGTTGTGGCCGTAAGGTGGGACGAGGGCATGATGAGGGGCGTACCCGCCGGCAGGCAGACGACGCTGCAAGATCCCGTAACCGTTGCCGGCATCGGCGTCCATTCCGGCACGCCAGCCACTCTGACATTGCATCCCGCCGAGGCCGATACCGGCATCGTGTTCTCGCGTTGCGGGGTCGACGGCCAGCCGGACCGCGAGCTACGCGCCTATTACCGGTCGGTGACGGCGACCGAATTCGCCACTGTTCTCGGCGACCATGACGGACCGGCCGTATCGACCACCGAACATGTACTCGCCGCCTTGCACGGCCTCGGCGTTGACAATGCCATCGTCGAAGTCGACGGTCCCGAAGTGCCGATCATGGACGGCAGCGCCGCGCCGTTCGTCGCGGCGATCGATCAAGCCGGCATTGTCGCGTTAGCTGCGTCGCGGCGTTACATCCAGGTGCTCAAGCCGGTACGCGTCGCCAAGGGTGACAGCTATGGCGAATTGCGGCCTCACTTGCGCGGGTTTCGCATCGAGACCGAAATCGAATTCGATCATCCGTTGATCGGCCGCCAGTCGTTCGCGATCGATGTCGAGCCGGATTTATTTCGCTGTGAGCTGGCGCGCGCCCGAACCTTCGGCTTCATGCGCGACGTCGCGAAGCTGTGGAGCGCCGGTTATGCGCTCGGTGCCTCCTTCGAGAACACCGTTGTGATCGCCGAAAATCGTGTCCTTAATCCCGAAGGCGTGCGCTTCCACGATGAGTTCGTGCGCCATAAGGCGGTCGATGCGATCGGCGACCTCGCCCTGTCCGGCGCGCCGCTGATCGGCGCTTATCGTTCGCTGCGCGGCGGCCACAAGCTCAATCATGCCGTGGTCACCGCATTGATGGCCGATCGCAGCGCCTGGGCCTATGTCGAAATGCCGGAGACCCGCCGCCCGCGCGGCCATGCCGACCTCCCCGCAAGCTTTGCCAGCCCCGCTTATGGGCCAGACGTCTCTTAGAAGCTTGGCTATCGCCCGATCGCTTAACTTTTACGCCTTAATCCCGGCCGAATGTCGGCCATAAATGCTGTCCTATCAGAGGGCTGCGGCGCGTTCACGCTGATACTGGGGAGCGTGGGATGGAGCGCCGGCGGGGACGGAACTTTACCTTGCTCATGATGTCGCCATCAGGACGGTCTTCGAGATCCGGCTCCAGACTGCGCGTGCTGTCGGGTTACCTTGCTTTGGCGCTGGCCGTCGCGCCGCTGATCGGCTGCAGCTACTTTAAGAACAAGCAGGAGGACTATGTCCCGGATGATCCTCCCGACAGGCTCTATAACCAGGGGCTTTTCCTTCTCAACAACAAGAGCGATTACAAGGGCGCAGCGGCAAAATTCGACGAGGTGGACCGCCAGGATCCCTATTCGGATTGGGCGCGCAAAGCGCTGTTGATGTCGGCGTATGCCTACTATCAGGCGCAGGAATACGACGATTGCATGAACGCGGCGAAACGCTACATCACGCTGCATCCGGCCAGTCCAGACGCCGCCTATGCGCAATACCTGATCGGTTCGTCCTATTACGATCAAATTGTGGACGTTTCGCGCGACCAGGAGCGCGCGACCAAGGCGATGGACGCGCTCGAAGAAGTGGTGCGAAAATATCCGAGCAGCGACTACGCCATGGCCGCCCAGAAAAAAATCGCCATGACACGCGACCAGCTCGCCGGGAAAGAGATGGATATCGGCCGCTTCTACCTGAACCGGCGCGATTTCATCGGCGCAATCAATCGCTTCAAAGTCGTGGTGACGCAATATCAAACCACGCGCCACGTCGAAGAAGCGCTGGAGCGGCTGACCAAATCCTATGTTGCACTTGGCATCACCGACGAGGCGCAGACCGCCGCCGCCGTGCTCGGCCACAATTTCCCGGACAGTCCCTGGTACCAGAACGCCTATAATCTGGTGAAGAATGCCGGCGGCGAGCCGACGGCCGAGAATAAGGCGTCCTGGATCAGCCGCGCCTTCCAGAAAATGGGCGTGGCGAGCGCGCGAAGCGGATGACGGACGACGGAGGACCGACGACAGAATAGAGAATCGGGAATATCATCCGTTCTCCGTCATCCGTCGTCTGTCGTCCGCTATGCTCACCCGCCTCTCAATCCGCGACATCGTGCTGATCGATCGGCTGGATATCGATTTCGGCTCCGGCCTTGCCGCGCTGACCGGCGAAACCGGCGCCGGCAAATCGATCCTGCTCGACGCCTTCGCGCTGGCGCTCGGCGCGCGCGGCGAGGCGGCATTGGTGCGCGAGGGCGCCGAGCACGGCCAGGTGATCGCCGCCTTCGACGTCGCCAAAGACCATCCGGCGCGCCGCGTGCTGGCCGACAACGAACTGGACGGCGATCCTGCCGGCGAGGACGAGCTGATCGTACGGCGGACCCAATTTGCCGACGGCCGCACCCGCGCGTTCATCAACGATCAGCCGGTCAGTGTGCAGGTCTTGCGCGCGCTAGGCACGGCCTTGGTGGAGATTCACGGTCAGCATGACGAACGCGCCTTCGTCGATGCCGCGACGCACCGTGCGCTGCTCGATGCCTATGGCGGCATTGCGGATGATGCCGCCACGGTGGCGCAATTATGGGCGGAGCGGCGCGCGCGCGACGTAGCGGTCGAGCGCCATCGCGCCGACGTCGAGCGCGCCAACCGCGAGGCCGAGTGGCTGCGCCATGCCGTTGACGAGCTTGGACGGCTTGGCCCGCAAACCGGCGAGGAAGCTTCGCGCGCCGAACGCCGCGCCGTTATGATGCAGGCGGAGAAAGTCGCCGACGATTTGCGCGCGACGCATGAGGCCGTCACCGGTCCGAACTCGCCGGTGCCGCCGCTCGCCACCGCGGTGCGGCGCCTGGAGCGGCGCGCCGCGCAAGCGCCGGCGCTGATCGAACCGGCGGTGAAGGCGATCGATACCGCGCTCACCGCGCTGGAAGAAGCGCGTGCGCAGCTCGAACAGGCCCTGCAAGTGGCGCAATACGATCCGGCCGAGCTGGAGCGAATCGAGGAGCGCTTGTTCGCGCTGCGCGCCGCCGGGCGCAAATACAATGTGCCGGTCGATGAGCTTGCGGCGCTGGCCCGCCGCTACGAGGGCGACCTCGCCCTGATCGACGCCGGCGCCGAGCGGCTCGCCGCGCTGCAGCGCGAAGCGACGGAAGCTTCGGCGCGTTATCGGGCGGCGGCGCAAGCGCTGTCCGCGGCGCGCCGGAGCGCGGCACTGAAGCTCGACAAGGCGGTCAATGCCGAGTTGAAACCGCTGAAACTCGAGCGCGCGCAATTCTCCACCGAGATCGCCAGCGAAAGCGAAGGCCCGGACGGCCTCGATCGCGTCGAGTTCTGGGCTCGCACCAATCCCGGCACGCGGCCGGGGCCGCTGATGAAGGTCGCTTCTGGTGGCGAACTCGCGCGCTTCCTGCTCGCGCTCAAGGTCGTGCTGGCCGATCGCGGCTCGGCGCCGACACTAGTATTCGACGAGATCGATACCGGCGTCGGCGGCGCGGTGGCCGACGCCATCGGCGTGCGGCTCGCCCGCCTGGCCTCTGGCGTGCAGGTGATCGCGGTGACGCACGCGCCGCAGGTGGCGGCGCGCGCCGACCGGCATTATCTCATCACCAAAGATGCGCTCGCCAAGGGCAAACGGGTGGCCACCCGCGTCGCCGAGCTTAGCGGCGAGCGGCGCCGCGAGGAGATTGCGCGCATGCTCGCCGGCGCCGAAATCACCGCCGAAGCCCGCGCCGCCGCCGAACGTCTGATTCGCGCGGCGAGTTAATCATTATTGACCGTTGTCATGGCCCGTCGCGAAAAGTCCGAGACGCCAATCGACGATCTCAACGAAAAAGAGGCCAAAGCCGAACACGCGCGGCTTGAGGCCGAAATCGCCGCGCACGACCGGCGCTATTATCAGGAGGACGCACCGAGCGTTTCCGATGCCGCCTATGACGCGCTGCGGCAGCGCTACAACGCGATAGAAGCGCGTTTTCCGCAACTGCGCGCACAGGAGAGCCTGACGCAGCGGGTCGGCGTTGCGCCGTCGGCGCGTTTCGCCAAGGTCCGCCACGCGGTGCCGATGCTCTCGCTCGACAATGCGTTTGCGGAACAAGATGTCGTCGATTTCGTCGGCCGCATCCGCCGTTTCCTGCGTCTTGAGGAGGATGAGCCGATCGCGTTTTCCGCCGAGCCGAAGATCGACGGATTGTCGATGTCGCTGCGCTACGAGGGTGGCATGCTCGTCACCGGCGCAACACGCGGCGACGGCAGCGAGGGTGAGGACGTCACCGCCAACGTGAAGACCCTCGAAGACATCCCGCACAAGCTCAAAGGCAGGAACGTGCCCGCTGTGTGCGAGGTGCGTGGCGAGGTGTACATGACCAAGCACGCCTTCCTCGCTCTCAACAAGCGCCAGGCGGAAACCGGCGGGCAGATTTTCGCCAACCCGCGCAATTCCGCTGCCGGTTCGCTGCGGCAGAAGGATCCCTCGATCACCGCATCGCGGCCGCTCGGTTTCTTTGCCTATGGCTGGGGCGAGATGAGCGCGATGCCGGCCGACAGCCAGTCCGGCATGATCAAATGGTTCGAGCATTGCGGCTTTACGACCAATCCGCTGACCAAGATGTGCCGGTCGTTCGAGGCGCTGCTGACCTTCCACGGCGAGATCGAGGCGCAGCGCGCCGCGCTCGACTATGACATCGACGGCGTCGTCTACAAGGTCGACCGTCTCGACTGGCAGGAACGGCTCGGCTTCGTGTCGCGCTCGCCGCGCTGGGCGATCGCGCATAAATTCCCGGCCGAGAAGGCAACGACCGTCATTCGCGATATCGAGCTTCAGGTCGGGCGCACCGGCGCGCTGACGCCGGTTGCCAAGCTCGAGCCGGTCACGGTCGGCGGCGTCGTCGTGCAGAACGCGACGCTGCATAACTTTGACGAGATCGCGCGGCTCGACGTGCGCATCGGCGACACGGTGCAGATTCAGCGTGCCGGCGACGTCATTCCGCAAGTTCTCGGAGTTGTCGCGGAGAAACGTCCGCGCGGCACGAAACCTTATGAGTTTCCGAAAAAGTGCCCATGCCATCTGCACACCGAAGTGGTGCGCGAACAGACGGCCACCGGCGAAGAGGGCGCGATCGCCCGTTGCACCGGCGAGTTCGCCTGTCCCTATCAGGCTGTCGAACACCTCAAGCACTTCGTGTCGCGCCGCGCTTTCGACATCGACGGTCTCGGCGAAAAGCAGATCGAATTTTTCTACGAGCAGGGCTGGGTCAAGGAACCCGCCGACATCTTCACGCTCGAGCAACGCGACAACAAAATCCGCCTCGAGGACATCGAGGGTTTTGGCGAAACCTCGGTGCGCAATCTGTTCAATGCCATTGCGGCGCGGCGCGAGATTGCGCTGGAGCGCTTCATCTATGCGCTCGGCATCCGCCATGTCGGCGAGACCACGGCGGTGGCGCTGGCGCGCGGTTACGGCAGCTGGGACGCCTTCCATACGGCCTGCCTCAAGCTCGCCAAGGACGACGCGGAGACCAAGGCGGAAATGGATGCGCTCGATCAGATCGGCGACACGGTGATCGAGAGCCTGCACGATTATTTCGGCGAAGCGCATAATCGCCGGCGCGTCGAACGGCTCGCCGCGCAGGTGCGCATCCGCGACGCCGAAAGGCCGCGCAGCGATTCGGCGGTCGCCGGCAAGACGGTGGTGTTTACCGGCGCGCTGGAAAAGATGACCCGCGACGAGGCGAAGGCCTCGGCGGAGCGCCTTGGCGCCAAAGTGTCGGGCTCGGTGTCGAAGAAGACCGATTACGTCGTCGCCGGGCCGGGAGCAGGCTCGAAGCTCGCGGAGGCGAAGAAACTCGGCGTTGCGGTGCTCACTGAAGACGAGTGGGCGAAGCTCATTCGCTAAGCTCCGCCCGCCGACCGGTCGACTTTTTGCTCTGCGTTCTTTGCTCGTCTTGGCGTGCGTTCATATTCGTCCGGCCAACGCCAGGACGATAACAACGATCAGGATCAGGCCGAGCCCGCCGCCGGGATAATAGCCCCAGCCGCCGCTGTACGGCCATGTCGGCAGCGCGCCGATCAAAAGCAGAATCAGAACGACGATCAGAATGGTGGAAAGCATGACGTTTCCTCGCTCGAACCAACCCAGCGAACAAACGTCGCGCCAAGCCAAAGGTTCCAGGAGAGATCAAACCGGCGCGAGCAAGGTCGTCGCCATGTTCAGCCAGTCGCGCGTTGGCACATCGACCAGGGGCGTCAGCGCCTCGCGCACGCGCGCATGATAAGCAGCGAGCCAGGCGATTTCCTCGCCCGTCAATAATCTTAAATCAATCAGCCGCGCATCGATCGGCGCTAACGTCAGCGTCTCGAACCCGTTGAGCGGTTTTTCCGCGCCGGGGACGGCGGCGGCCTCGGCAACAAGGACGAGATTTTCGATACGGATGCCGTAGGCGCCGGTGCGGTAATAGCCGGGCTCGTTCGACAGGATCATGCCGCGCTTGAGCGCCGCGCCGCCGAGCTTCGAGATGCGCGCCGGCCCCTCGTGCACCGAGAGATAGCTGCCGACGCCGTGACCGGTGCCGTGATCGAAATCGAGGCCGGCGCGCCACAAGAATTGCCGCGCCAGCGTGTCGAGCTGCGCGCCGGTGGTGCCGTCGGGAAACACCGCGCGGGCGATCGCGATGTGGCCCTTGAGCACCAGCGTGAAGGCCTTGCGCATTTCGGCGCTCGGCGCGCCGACCGCCAGCGTCCGCGTGATATCGGTGGTGCCGTCCTCGTACTGGCCGCCGGAATCGACGAGAAAAAGCTCGCCCGGCACGATCTTCCGATTGCTCCGGCGCGTGACGCGATAGTGCACGATGGCGCCGTCGGCGCCGGCGCCGGCGATCGTGGGAAACGAAATGTCCTTGAGCAGTCCGGTGTCGCGGCGAAAGCTTTCCAACGCCTCGACCGCGTCGATTTCGCTTAAACCGCCGCGTGGCCCCTCGCGATCGAACCAGGCGAGAAAGCGCGTCACCGCGGCGCCGTCGCGCAACTGCGCCGCCCGCGCGCCGGCAATCTCGGCTGCGTTCTTGACCGCTTTTAACGGCGCAATTGGATCGCTGCCTCGCAAAATCTTGCCGCCGTTGTCGGCGATAATACGCGCAATCGCCTCCGGGCATGTGGCCGGATCGAGCCGCACCGCGCGCTGCGCTTTGCCAAGCGCGGCGAGATCGTGCTCGAAGTCGCCCGGCGCGCGCAATTCGGCCAGTTCTTCGATCCGCTGCCGGATGCCGTTGCCGAGCTTGCGGGCGTCGATATAGAGCGCCGGCCGTCCTTCCTTGGGCAGCAGGGCGAAGGCCAGCGCCACCGGCGTGTGCGGCACGTCGCTGCCGCGGATATTGAACAGCCAGCAGACGGCCTGCGGATCGGAGACGACCAGTGCCTCCGCGTTCAGTTTTTGCATCTCGGCGCGGATGCGCGCGAGCTTGTTCGCGGCGGTCTCGCCGGCATAACGCAGGTCATGCAGCGCGACCGCGCCGAGCGGCGGCTGCGGCCGATCGTGCCAGCAGGCGTCGATCGGATTGTCGGCGACGGCGATGAGGCCGCCGCCGGCCGCTTCGCACGCTTTGGCGAGCCGTTCGGCACCTTCGACCGTGTGCAGCCACGGCGAATAGCCGAGCTTGGCGCCGGCCGGCAAATTCTCCTCGATCCACGCCGTCGGCGGGTGCTCGACCAGATGCTCGATGGCGAAAGCCGCGGCGTCCACTTCATCGCGCGCCTGCACCGTGTAGCGGCCGTCGACGAAGATCGCGGCGCGGCCGGCGAGCACGATGGCAACGCCGGCCGAGCCGGTGAAACCGCTCAGCCAAGCAAGCCGCTCGGCGCAGGGCGGCACATATTCGTTCTGATAGCGGTCGGCGCGCGGCACGATGAAGCCATCGAGACCGCGCCGCTTCAGCTCCGCCCGCACGGCCGCGAGCCGTGGCGCGCTTTCCGCCCGCTCGCCGCGATCTTCGAACGACTGGAAATGCGCCTCAAACATGGCGCGCAATCTATGAGGCTCGGCGGCGGCCGGCAACGGCGCGGCGCGACCATATGCGCCGTTGGAGAACCAAAGTGGTCCAGCCGTCGAGTGCGATACGCCGCTCCAGCGCCAAGCCGCGGTAAGCGGCAAGCGCGGCATTCGCCTGTGACGTCAACAGACCGGACAGCACGACACGGCCGCCTGGCCCGATGATTTTTGCCAGCGGCGACGCGAGCCGTTGCAACGGTTCGAGCAGGATATTGGCGAAGACGACATCGAATGGCGCCCGGGCGCGGATCGCCGGCGCGGTGACGCCGCTCGCGTTGGCGATTTCGAGGAGGGGACCGACGCGATTGAGCCGGGCATTGTCGCGCGCCACGCGCACGGCCGCCGCGTCGATGTCGCTCGCCAGCACGCGCCGGCGCAGCGCCCGTGCGGCGGCGATGGCGAGAACGCCCGAGCCGGTGCCGAGATCGAGCATGCGTGGTCCCATCACCCTGAGGCGCGAGCGCGGCGAGCCTCGAAGGGTCCGGGCCGACATCCTTCGAGGCGCGCCTTTGGCGCGCACCTCAGGATGACGGCTAACAATTGCTCGTCGCGTGCTAAATGTTTTGCACATCCGGTCGAGCGCCAGAAGACAGCCGCGCGTCGTGCCGTGATGGCCGGTGCCGAAGGCGAGCGCGGCTTCGATCTCGATGCCGATGCGATTGCACGCGACGCCGCCGCGGTCGTGCGCGCCGTGTACGATAAAGCGGCCGGCCGTGACCGGCTCGAGCCCGACGAGACTCTCGCCGACCCAATCCTTGGCGGCGATATGCTCGAAGCGGAGCGCGGGCGCGGTGACACCGCCGGCCGCCGCCAGAGTGCTTCGCACCAACCCCTCGTCGACCGCGCGGCGAAAATAGCAAGTCACGCGCCAGTAGCCCCGCCCCTCATCCACAACACTGACAGCGATATCCTCACCGCCAAATCCATCGGCGAACAGATCGGCAATTCGCCACGCCGATTGTTCATCGGTTTCGAGGGTCGCAATCGTGGAGTCATAGGTCCGCCGTGGATGGGTGGAAGCCATTGAACCTTTAGGAGCTTGTGAAATTCTGCCCAGAATTCACAGCATGAGCGTTGGCCGCGGCCGGTGCACCCGCTGGCCGGGATATATCCACCGCATTATCCCGGATTATTCCACAGCCTTTCCACAATATTTGCGGCGCTGTTTCACAGCTTTGTCAACCGCGCGGGGTGGCTTTGGCGGTAGCATGCATGCGCACCTGCCGGGAGATATCGATGAAAAAATTATCGTTCAGGAAATCCGCCGTCGCGTTTGGCATTGTTGCCGTTATCGCCGGCGGCTTCGTTTTGAGAGGCGCGCGGGCGCAAACCGCGCCCGATTACGCCACGCTGATTGCCGCTCCGGATCGCAGCGAGGCGGACCGGGCGGCCGACAAGCGCCGCGATCCGCTGCCGTTTCTCGCCTTTGCCGGCGTGCGGCCGGGCATGAAGGTGCTCGATATGGCCGCCGGCGGTGGTTACTCGACCGAGCTCATGGCACGCGCGGTGGCGCCGAACGGCATCGTCTACGGCCAGAACCCGACCGATCTCGGCGACAAGCCGAAGGCGGCGTTCGAAGCGCGCATGAAAACGCCGGCGATGAAAGACGTGGTCGCCGATATCCGCCCGTACGACGACCCGATCCCGCCGGACGTGCACGATCTCGATATGATCACGTTCCTATTCTACTACCACGACACGAGCTACATGAACGTTGATCGCGCGGCGATGGACCGCAAAATGTTCGCCGCGCTCAAACCCGGCGGCTTTCTGGTGATCGCCGACCACTCGGCGCTGCCCGGCCAGGGCATTTCGGTCAACAAGACGCTGCATCGCATCGAGGAGGCGACGCTGCGCCAGGAAGTCGAGGCGGCCGGCTTCAAGGTCGTCGGCGAGGGTAATTTCTGGCGCAACCCGACCGACACGCACGACTTTCCGAGCTACAAGCCGAACATGCCGGTCGACAATTTCGTGCTCAAGTTTCAGAAGCCGCAATAACCCCCACCCTAACCCTCCCCCGCTTGCGGGGGAGGGTTAGGGTGGGGGCACGCGTCACTGCAATTGGTCTTTGACCTTGTCGAGCCCAGCCTGGACGCAGGGCTCGTCGACGCCCGGCGAGCCGGACAGGCCGACGCCGCCGACGATTTCGTCGCCGGCCTTGATCGGCACGCCGCCCGGAATGGCGATCACGTGCGGCAGCGTCACCTGCTGGTGGGCGACCGAATTCGGATCCTGCAGCTTCTTGGCGTATTCGGCGGTGGTCTGCTTGAACGTCATCGCCGTATAGGCCTTGCGCCGCGCATTCTCCACGGCATGCGGCGAGGCGTTGTCGCCGCGCATTTCGACGATGATCGCGCCGTCACGGTCGACGACGACGGCGGAGGTGGCGTAGCCCTTGGCCGCGCAATCGGCGATGGTGGCTTCGGCAATCGTCTTGGCGACGCTCAACGGCAAATCCTTGTGCATGATCAGCGCGGCGCCGGCGGGTGCGGCCAGCACAGCGGCGGCGACCACGGCGGCCGCGGAAGCCGCGGTGAAACCAAAGCGAGAAATCTGCGATATGACGTTCGATCCTCCCGATGGAAAACAATCCGCTCCCGAAGAACAGCGGAGCAGCGAAGCTATTCCATTTTCGCCAACGGCAGCGCCGCAATGCGGCGCCGCAAGCTCAATACCGCGTGATGCGGACGCGTCCTACCACGGCCGGTACACCGGCTGACCGTAATAGCCGGGCGGCGCGTCGTAGCCCTGCCCGGAATAGGGCTGGCCGCCATAGTAAGGCTGCGGCTGAACGTAATAGCGCTGGCCGTAATAGGGTTGCGGTTGCGCAGGGAATTGCTGCCGCTGCGCATAGTCCCGCTGATCCGGATATTGCGGGGGATATTGCGGAGCTTGCGGTTGCCCATATTGCGGCGTGATCGGCAACGGCTGCGCATTATAGACGGTCTCGTTGTCGGGCAGGCGCGACTGCGCCACCAGCCCGTTGTCGCCGCCAGGCGTGCGTCCGGTGACGACCACGCTGGTGTTCGCCATGCCCTCGGTTTTCACCAGCTCGAACAGGGTCGTGGCATGGTCCGGCGACAGCCGCACGCAGCCATGCGAAACCGCCAAGCCGAGGTGCTTGACGTCGAAAAAGCCGTGGATGGCATGGCCGTGCAGGTCGAAGAACATGGTATGCGGCATCGGCGCATTGTCCCATTCCTGCGAGAAATGGTCGGCGTCCATGCGGTTGACCTTGAAGCTGCCGTTTGGCGTGTCGTAGCCGGGCCGCCCGGTCGAAACCGGCCAAGCGTAGCGCGGGCTGCCATCGACCGCGACCGACATCTGCTGCGTGGTCTTGTCGATGCTGATGGCGATATCCGCATAGGCGGACGATGCCAACGGCAAGGCCAGCGCCGCGGCAATGAGCGAGGCGGCAACGATTGTGGCGGAACGCATGCGATTTACCTGACGGTTCAGTCGCCCAACACGGAGAAATCTTTCGCCGGTCTTTGGTTCAAAGCAAGAGCGTCGCACCGGCTTCGGGCGAAATGGTGAATGGATTGCGGCGGCATTGGTATGACGCTTCCTCCGGGATATTGCGATCCACATTGTCAAACAGCGAACGTACCCTCCCCTCCCCCTGCTTGCGGTGGGGAGGGTCGCCGCGAATGAAATGAGCGGCGGGGTGGGGGGAGGGAAATAGATTTCGTTCTCGCGATGCGCCTGGCATCCGAGCTTTGCTTCAAGCCACGGTACGAAAGCCCTTCGCATTCCCTCCCTTCAATGAAGGGAGGCGGAGCGCCGACAGGCGCATCCAACCATGGCCGTGCTCAGCGGAGCACGGCGGCGGGCTGATCGCAGCCCGCCCGCCTTTCGGCGCTCCACCGCGGTACTCGCCGCGCCGGACGCAGCCGGACATCGGCTCAGCGCTCAGTCCCGTGCTTCCTGAGACCCGGCGCATTCGGGCGTTACCCTTTGCCACCTGTCTCAGTCCACCGCGCTCCGCGGAGACCGGTCGTAGTGCCGGTCGGTCGGTGACCCGAGGCCGCCTGGGGACGGTGTGCGAGACCGCCCGCGGGAACCGCACTTGCTCCACCTTCTGGACCGCCTCCGGAATGGTGCCCTTCGACGAGCAAGCTTTGATTTGCCAAATGTAACTAGAATGAGGACTTATGTCAACTGGAATGTGACAAGCATTTACCGAGCGCCTCGCGGCACGCAGCGAAGCGAAGTGATGCGCTGCAGACCCGGGATCGTCCCAGACGCTGAGTCTGCGAAGATCCCAGATCAGCGGCGCACCGCCAACGCGCTGTACCGCATCCGGGAAACGCGGCTTCTAATGCCTTTTGAAATATTGCACCGCGCGCTCGTGCTTCTCCGCCGCGGCGCGCGACGCGAAGGTGCCCAGATTGCGCCGCTTGCCGGTCTTCGGATTCTTTTTGCGCGAATAGAGCCGGTATTTGCCGGAGGCGAGCTTGCGGATCATGGGCGACGTCCTTCTCGGTCGCGAACCGGTCTGGCTGCGACGTCAACCTTGCAAGCGCGCTCCGGTTCGCCGACGATAGCCGCAGCCTGCCGCATCGCGCAGTTATTGGAGCGGAGAATAGCCGTGCACATGGCCAAATGCATCGGCATCGGGCTCGTGCTGGGCATCGTCTTCGGCGTCGCTTTGCACAGTTACGCGCTCGGCATCGTCATCGGCATCGCGGCCGGCGTGTTGCTCTGCTTTGTTTGGCGCCGCAGGGAGTGGTCCTGACCGGCCGAGCGCGTCTGGGATCGGCGTCGATGACGAGGCCGCATCTCAAACCGTCATGGCCGTCCCCGGACTTGATCCGGGGATTGTTCCGGCCATGACGCAGCAAGGGCGGCGAGTGCAATGCGCTCACCCCGAAGCTGCCTGCCCAAATCCATCGCGTTTGAGGCGCACGATGGCCTGATCCAGCGTGGAGAGAAAGCTGGAGCGGTCGCGCGGCACGAACGGTTTCGGCCCGCCGGTGATCTCGCCGGCGCTGCGCACTATCCATCAGATTGCGCGTCGCCAGCGCGCTACCGATCGAGTCTTCGGTGAAAGCCTTGCCGTTCGGCGCGATGACCTCCGCGCCCGCTTTCACGCAACGGCTCGCCAGCGGCACGTCCGCGGTGATGACGATGTCGCCGCGCTTGGCGCGCTCCGCGATCCAGTTGTCCGCCTTGTCCATGCCGTCACCGGGCAGGCATCGGCGTCGATAAAGAGGGAGAACGGGGAACTCATTGTCCGAAGTTGTGTGCCTTGCCGTAGAACCAACACCCCATGCGATAGCACCACGCGAACGGGCCGCGACAGTCGGCCTTGAAAGCCAGCTCGCAGAGCAAATATCCGACCGTGTCACACAATCGGCCGAAAATACGATCGAGCATTTTGAGTTTTGCTCCCGGCCTCTAACTATTCTGCGGTTTCAAACGAATTCTCGATGGCGATCAAGCCGCCGATTTGTTTTTCGCGATCGCGCGGCGAACCGCCTTCGGCTCGGCCTTGATGACCTCGATCAACGTGCGCGCGGCACCGGAGGGCTGTCGCGTGCCAAGCTCCCACTTGCGCACGGTGCCGACGCCGGTGCCGATAAAGGATGCGAATTCGCGCTGCGACAGGCCGAGCTTGTGCCGGGCTTCGCGCGCATCGCTCTGGCTAGGGATAACATGGTGGACGACGGCGCCGGTTTTTTTGCCGGCGAAGTAGTCACGTGCCTCTTTGAGGCTCTCCAGAAGGTCGTCGGCCAGTCGTCGCTTCATCTTCTTCGCCATGGTCCCGTAATCTCCTTCACCGCGTCGACCAGCTTCTTCTTCTCGCGATCGCTCAAGTCGGTCTTCTCGTTCTTAGCGTAGAGCCCCAACAGGAGAAGCGGAAAGTCCGCGCTGTAGAAATAATAGATCACCCGTGCGCCGCCGCGCTTGCCGCTGCCGCCACGACCGACGCGAGCCTTGCGCAGGCCGCCGGTGCCGGGAATGAGGTCGCCGCAAGTCGGGTCATAAGCGATCAGGTCGATCACTGCGTCCTGTTCGCCGACCGTCAGCAGTTCGTCGGCCCGCCGCCGGTATGCGGCAAACTCGATCACCGATACCGGGCGCGGACCCATGACCAGGCTTGTACCCCAAAGGGGTACTGGCTGTCAACTCAGGCCGCGCCCGACCACGCGCTCGATCAGCGGGCGGCCAGCAAAAGTGGCTGCCGGTTTTGCGTCCGGCCGCCGCCAACAAAAAAGATAGCGCGGCACCGCGATCGGGCTGTTGCTGACGACAAAGACCTTGAGCCGAACGCCCTTCCCCGCATGCCGCTCGGCAACGCGATAAATCTCCTGCTTCACCGGGCAGGCATCGGCGTCGATGTGAGGGCGATGGGCGTCATGGTTTGGTTCCGCACTGCCAACACCGTCATCCTGAGGCGGCCGCGAAGCGGCCCTCGAAGGATACGGCCCGAACGCCTCAGCCGTCGCCCTTCGAGGCTCGCTTCGCTCGCACCTCAGGGTGACGGTTATTCCACCGCGTGGACCGCCCGGGCATCCACGCCTTTCTATCGGAAGGTAAAAAGACGTGGATGGCCGGAACAAGTCCGGCCATGATGCCGGAGAGGACGGCGGCGAACAACAAGTCGTCATGCCCGCGCTCGTCGCGGGCATCCACGTCTTTTGTGGAAGGCAAAAAAGCAAGTCGTGGATGGCCGGAACAAGTCCGGCCATGACGCTGTAAAGGCGTCCTTTGAGCGCCGTGCCCTTTCCCGGCATGGCGCTCGGCGACGCGATAAATCTCCTGATTCACCGGGCCGGCATCGGCGTCGATGTAGAGCGTGATGGGGTTAGACGCTGTAAGACTGTCAGTTCCGAATGTCCAACGTAGCACGTGAGCGCGAGTCTCAACCCTTTAACGACGGCTGCACAATTCGCCTCGGCGCTGCGGTCGCATCATGAATACCGGATCGTTCGTCTGGAAGGTTATGGATTAGAAATAATGGAGGGATATCGCGGACAGACAATTAGATTCATTTCCGCAGAATGCGCTAGCCCTCACACCCGCTCCACAAAACTATCCACCACGCGCTTTTCGCCGGCGCGGTCGAATTGGATGGTCAGCTTGTTGCCGTCGATGGCGGTAACGTTGCCGTTGCCGAATTTCTGGTGAAAGACGCGGTCGCCGAGCGTGAACGCCGAAACCGTGCCGGTGGATTTGGCGACCAATTCGCCTTCGATGGTGAGCGGGAGGCGGGCTTTGCTCGCCCTCGATGTCTGTCCCCCCTCATCCGCGCCTGCGGCGCGACCTCTCCCCATTGGGGAGAGGTGAGACAAATCCTCGTCGTCGTCTGCGGCGTACCGCGGCGCGCCGTCTTCAGAGAAACCGCCCTCGCCCGTCGTGCCGCCTTTTTTCGCCTGCGCGCGCTGCCAGCCCGGCGTGTTGTAGCTGGAGCCGAACGAGGTGGCGGCGTCGAAGCGCGAACTGCCGTAGCCGCCATAGCCGCCGAAGCCGCCCTGCGCTTCGGTGACCTCGACGCTGCCTTCCGGCAACTCGTCCAAAAAGCGCGACGGAATGTTGGTCTGCCACAGCCCGTGCATGCGCCGGTTGGTGGCGAAATAGATCTTGGCCCGTTTTCTGGCACGCGTCAGGCCGACATGGGCGAGCCGGCGCTCCTCTTCCAGCCCGGCACGGCCCTGGTCGTCGAGCGCGCGCTGGTTGGGAAACACGCCTTCTTCCCAGCCGGGCAGAAACACGGTGTCGAATTCGAGCCCCTTGGCCGCGTGCAGGGTCATGATGTTGACGGCGTCCGCCTCGGCGGCCTTGTCGTTGTCCATCACCAAGGAGATGTGCTCGAGAAAGCCGGCCAGGTTCTCGAACTCCTCCATGGAGCGAACGAGCTCTTTCAGGTTCTCCAGGCGGCCGGCGGCGTCGGCGGAGCGGTCCTTCTGCCACATGTCGGTGTAGCCGGATTCGTCGAGCACGATCTCGGCGAGCTCGGTGTGCGGCAGCGCATCGCGCTGCTTGCGCCAGCGGTCGAACGCGTCGAGCACGCCGCGCAGCGCGCCGCGCGGCTTGGGTTTCAGCTCGTCGGTCGCGACCATGGCGCGCGCGGCCTCGAACATCGGCACGCGGCGCTTGCGGGCGTGATCGTGGATGAGCTGCACCGTGGCATCGCCCAAGCCGCGCTTGGGCACATTGACGATGCGCTCGAAGGCGAGATCGTCGGCCGGCGAATTGATCACGCGCAGATAAGCCAGCGCGTCGCGGATTTCGGCGCGCTCGTAGAAGCGCGGGCCGCCGATGACGCGATAGGGCAGTCCGAGCGTGACGAAGCGGTCCTCGAATTCGCGCATCTGGAACGAGGCGCGCACCAGGATGGCGATCTCGTTGAGCGCGTGACTGTTTGGTTCACTTGCGCGCTGCAATTGCTCGATCTCCTCGCCGATGGCGCGGGCTTCCTCCTCGGAATCCCAGGCGCCGGTCACCGCGACCTTCTCGCCCGGCACGTCGTCGGTGCGCAGCGTCTTGCCGAGCCGGCCTTCGTTGTGCGCGATCAGATGCGCGGCGGCGGCGAGGATGTGGCCGGTCGAGCGGTAATTGCGCTCGAGGCGAATGACCGTGGCGCCGGGAAAGTCGTGCTCGAAGCGCAAAATGTTGTCGACCTCGGCGCCGCGCCAGCCGTAGATCGACTGATCGTCGTCGCCGACGCAGCAGATGTTTTTGCTTCCCAGGGGCGGGTTCAGGCTTTGCGGCTCGCTGCGACGCGCTCCCTCTCCCCGGTGGGGAGAGGGTTGGGGTGAGGGGGCAAGTGACTCGCAATCCCCCTCACCCGCCGCGCCTTGCGCGGCGACCTCTCCCCCATGGGGAGAGGTGAAATCGGGGTTCGCGTGCGCGGCAATGCCGGCCCCCTCACCCGGCTCGCCTTCGCTTCGCTCCGGCGATCCACCCTCTCCCACAAGGGGAGAGGGAAGATTTGCGCGCGGAGCCGCTTGACTGGTTCGCTGCGCCAACAGGCGCAGCCACAAATATTGCGCGACATTGGTGTCCTGATATTCGTCGACCAGAATGTATTTGAAGCGCGCCTGATACTGGCGCGCCACTTCCGGGTGCTCGCGAAACAGCCGGATGCATTCGAGCAGCAGATCGCCGAAATCGGCGGCGTTGAGAATTTTCAGCCGCTCCTGAAACGCCTTATAGAGCTTGAGGCCCTTGCCGTTGGCGAATGCGGATGCTTCGCCTGGCGGCACCTGCTCCGGCGTCAGCCCGCGGTTCTTCCAGCCGTCGATCAGCATGGCCAAAACCCGCGCCGGCCAGCGCTTCTCGTCGATGTTCTCGGCTTCGAGCAGTTGCTTGAGCAGCCGGATCTGGTCGTCGACGTCGAGAATGGTGAAATCGGTTTTCAGCCCGACCAGTTCGGCGTGGCGGCGCAGGATTTTCACACCGATCGAATGGAAGGTGCCGAGCCACGGCATGCCCTCGACCACCTGGCCGACGATGTCGCCGACGCGCGATTTCATCTCGCGCGCCGCCTTGTTGGTGAAGGTGACGGCGAGGATTTCGCCGGGCCGGGCGCGGCCGGTGGCGAGGATGTGAGCGATGCGCACGGTCAGCACCCGGGTCTTGCCGGTGCCGGCGCCGGCCAGAACCAGCACCGGGCCGTCGAGCGTCTCGACCGCGAGCCGCTGCTCGGCATTGAGCCCGGCGAGATAGGGCGCCGGCGCCGCGGCGGCGCGTGCCCGCGCGGCGATGCCGCCCGGCGCCGGGACGGGCGGTTCGGCAGGCGCGACGGTGCGCTTCAAAGGGTCAGCCACGGCGCTTTCGGCCACTGATTCTCATGCCCGAGAAGATGGCACCTGCGGGCGGCTTTTACGAGGCTTAGCCCATCCTCCCCCGTGCAAACGGGGAGGGGGACCGCGCTCTTGCGCGGTGGAAGGGGCGCCGAACTCAGCGATTTTTCTGCGATGAAAGAGAAACGTCGCGTACGACGCCCCCTCCACCATGCTTCGCATGGTCCCCCTCCCCCGCTGTCGCGGGGGCGGATATTTTTTATCAGCTCACCACCACTTCCCCAATCAACCCGGCATCGTATGCGGTGAAGAACAGCCGGCCGTCGGCAAATGACGTGATGCAACGGGCGCCGCTCTTGGGCGTCGGAATGTCGTATTCGCCGCACACGGTGCCGTCCGGCGCCATGCAGCCGATCTTGTTGGCGAAGTTCGCGGTGTACCAGAGGTCGCCGCCGGCGCCGACCGCGACGCCGCGCAGCGAGGCGTTCGGCGTCGGCACCGGATGCTCGGCGATGCGGCCGTCGCGGTCGATGCGGCCGAGCGCATTGGTCGAGGTCTCGACGAACCAGATGCCGCCGTCGGGATGGGTCGCCATGGCGCGCGGCTGGCTGTCGTGGCTCGGGATCGGAAATTCCGTCACCGCGCCGTCCAGCGTGATGCGGCCGATGCGGTTGCCGGCGGCCTCGGAAAACCACAGCGCGCCGTCGCGCACGGCGATCGACAGCGGCTTGGCGCCCGGCGAAATGCCGTCGCCGTATTCGGTGACGCGGCCGCCGGGCGTGATCTTGGCGATGCGGTCGGCATCGCTCTCGGAAAACCAGACGTTGCCGTCCGGGCCGAGGATCATGCCGTCGGCGCCGGCGCGCGCGCTCGGCAGCGCGAATTCGGCGATTTCGCCGCGCGGAGTGATGCGGCCGATCTTGTTGGCGATCTTTTCGGCAAACCACAGATTGCCGTCGCCGCCCAAGGCGATGCCGATCGGCGTCGCATCTTTGCTCGGCAGCGCGAATTCGGCGAAGGCGCCGCGGTTCGGATCGAAGCGGCCGATTTTTGCGGCGCCGCTTTCGCAGAACCACAACGCGCCGTCCGGCCCCTCGACCGCAATGTACGGCTTGCTGTCCGTGCTCGGAATTTTGTGCTCGCGGATGGTGACCTTTTGCGGGTTCATATTCACCGACCTTTTAGCATGGCGATTCGCCGTCCAACGCCGTCGGGAACCGGCAACCTGTCGTGCGCGGCCTTCATCTGCGCGAGCCGCGCCATGACGTCGGCGGGAAAGGGCGCTGTCTTCTTCGCCGCCATATTCACGTTCAGCGCCATGTTCTCGGACGTGGCCGAGAGCCAGCCCCCTTCGGCGTGGCGAAGCTCCTCGAAATAATGCAGCCGCTTGGCGTCGAAATCGAGCAGCTGGAAACTGACGCGCACCGGATCGCCGGAATGCAGCTCGCGCAGGTAACGCAGATGCACCTCGGCGGTGAAGGTCGAGTGGCCCTCGGTCTGGACATAGGTCAGGCCGAGGCCGAGCAGCTCGTAAACCTCGTCGACCGCGCGATCGAACAGCACATTATAGTAGGCCATGTTGAGATGGCCGTTGTAGTCGATCCAGGCCGGCTCGACGCGCATCACCGAGGACACAAAGGGCGCGGCGAAGGCGGGTTCGGGGCGCTCGTGCATGGTTATTCCCTGCGACGTCGGATTCCTGCAACCGGGAAAAGACCGTGGCAAGGATCAATTCCAAGCCATCCCCGGCGATGTGCTAACGTCCAAACCGCCAGCCTGCCGCAGCGCCAAGCCCGGGACCCTCACGCGTCGTGCCGAACCAGCCGAAAAACATTCTCTTCATCATGTGCGACCAGCTGCGCTGGGACTACTTGTCCTGCTACGGCCACCCGCGCCTTAAGACGCCGCACATCGATGCGCTGGCCGAACGCGGCGTGCGCTTCACGCGCGCCTATGTGCAATCGCCGATCTGCGGCGCCTCGCGCATGAGCACCTATACCGGCCGCTATGTGCAATCGCACGGCGTGACCTGGAACGGCTATCCGCTCAAGGTCGGCGAGATGACGCTCGGCGACTATCTCCGCCCGCTCGGCATGCGCACCGCTCTGGTCGGCAAAACCCACATGTCGGCCGATATCGAGGGCATGCTGCGGCTCGGCGTCGATCCGTACTCGATCATCGGCGTGCGCGTCGCCGAATGCGGCTTCGAGCCCTACGAGCGCGACGACGGCCTGCACGGCAGGGGCCCGGACGGGGCGCGCTATGCGCCGCGGCCGCGTTACAACGCGTATCTCAACGACAAAGGCTATGGCGGCGAAAATCCATGGCACGACTGGGCCAACGCCGCCGCCGGCGAGGGCAATAGGCTGGCCTCGGGCTGGGCGATGCGCCATGCGCGCAAGCCGGCGCGGGTGCGGGAAGAGGATTCCGAGACGCCTTACATGACCCGGCGCGGCATCGAATTCATGCGCGAGGCCGGCGATGAGCCGTGGTGCCTGCATCTATCCTACATCAAGCCGCATTGGCCCTACATTGCGCCGGCGCCGTACAACGACATGTACGGAGCAAACGACGTCATCGCGGCGGTGCGTTCGCCCGACGAGCGCCGCGATCCGCACCCCGTCTATGGCGCCTTCATGGAGCACGACGTCAGCCGGACGTTTTCGCGCGACGAGGTGCGCGCCGAAGTGATCCCGGTCTATATGGGCCTGATCAAGCAGATCGACGATCAGATGGGCGTGCTGTTCCGCACCATGGCGGAGGAAGGGTTGTTCGATAATACGATGATCGTCTTCACCTCCGACCACGGCGACTATCTCGGCGATCATTGGCTGGGCGACAAGGACTTTTTCCACGACGCATCGGTGAAGATCCCGCTCATTATCTACGATCCGTCGCCGGCCGCCGACGCGGCGCGCGGCGGCGTCTGCGACGAATTGGTCGAGTTCGATCGATCTCGCGCCGACCTTCCTCGAAGTGGCCGGCGGCGATGCGGCGGAACAGTCGCACCGGCTCGAAGGCCGCTCGCTCGTGCCGTTGCTGCGCGGCGAGACGCCCAAAACGTGGCGGCCCTTCGTGGTCAGCGAATACGATTATGGAATCATGCCGGCCGCCGAGAAGCTTGGCGTGGCGCCGCGCGACGCGCATCTGTTCATGATCGCCGACAAACGCTGGAAGCTCATTCACGCCGTCGGCTTCCGGCCGATGCTATTCGATCTCGCAACCGATCCCGATGAGCTCCACGATCTCAGCGCCGATGCGGCGCATGCCGGCGAATGCGAACGGCTGTCGGCCGCGCTGGCGGAATGGGGGCTTCGGGTGTCGCAGCGCACCACCCGCTCGGAGCAGCACATCGTCGATGCGCGGGGCAAGGCGGCGCGTTCCGGCATCTTGATCGGCGTTTGGGACGAGGCCGACATTCCCGCGGAGCTGTGGAGCGGCTATCTTGGCGACCAAGGCTGACAAGAGCGAACGCAATGGCACTCGTTGAAGCCGTCGAACGCACCCCGCGCGATCGCAAAGCGGCCGCCGCCGTCATTGCTGCGCTCGCCGCGCGCTACGGCAACCGGATCTCGACCTCGCCAGCGGTGCGCCAGCAGCACGGCCACACGACGACCTGGATCGCCAATCAACCGCCCGACGCGGTGATATTCCCGCAGGCCACCGACGAGGTGCAGGACATCGTCCGGATGTGCGCCGCGCACGGCGTGCCGGTGATCGGCTTCGGCACCGGCACGTCGCTGGAGGGCCAGGTCAATGCACCGCGCGGCGGCATCTGCCTCGATTTCCGCGACATGAACCGCGTCATCGCCGTGCATGCCGAGGATCTCGATTGCGTCATCGAGCCGGGCATCACGCGCAAGCAGCTCAACGAATATCTGCGCGACAAAGGCGTGTTCTTTCCGATTGATCCCGGGGCCGACGCGTCGCTCGGCGGCATGGCGGCGACCCGCGCATCGGGCACCAACGCCGTGCGCTACGGCACCATGAAGGACAACGTTCTGGCGCTGAAAGTCGTGCTCGCCAACGGCGAACTGATGACGACTGCGCGCCGCGCCAAGAAGTCGTCCGCCGGCTACGATCTCACCCGCCTGATGGTCGGCTCCGAGGGCACGCTCGGCATCATCACCGAACTGACGCTGCGGCTTGCCGGCATCCCGGAGGCGATCGCCGCGGCGACCTGCCCGTTCCCCTCGGTCGAGGCGGCTTGCAATGCGGCGATCCTCACCATCCAGTCCGGCATTCCGGTGGCGCGCATCGAATTGCTCGATGCGCTGCAGGTGAAAGCCTGCAACCTTTATTCCAAGCTTTCTCTGCCGGAAACTCCGATGCTGTTTCTCGAATTCCACGGCACCGAATCGGGCGTCGCCGAACAGTCCGAACGCTTCGGAGACATTGCCAGGGAGCTTGGCGGCGGCCCGTTCGATTGGGCGACGCGCGCCGAGGACCGCACCCGATTGTGGCAGGCGCGGCACGACAGCTATTGGTCGATCCGCAGCCTGCGGCCGGGCACGGAAGCGCTTTCGTCCGACGTTTGCGTGCCGATCTCGCGCCTCGCGGAATGCGTCACCGAAACTCAGCGCGACGCCGAGCAAAGCGGCTTCATCGCGCCGATGGTCGGCCATGTCGGCGACGGCAACTTCCATATGCTGCTGCTGGTCGATCTCAAAGACACCGACGAAATCAAGCGCGCCGAGGAGTTGCTCGAACGCCTGGTCGACCGGGCGCTGGCGATGGACGGCACCTGCACCGGCGAACATGGCGTCGGCCAGGGCAAGATGAAGTATCTCAAAGCCGAACACGGCGAGCCGGCACTCGCCGCCATGCGCACCATCAAGCGGGCGCTCGATCCGCTCAACATCCTCAATCCCGGCAAAATCTTCGAGCTCTGACGGCGGCCGGGATCATGCTTTATTCGGCACGCAACACCGCGGGTACGCGGGACGGCGTCAGCACGATCTCGCGAGGCGCCGGCGAGGTCCGTGCTTCGGCGTTCGACCGATAATAGTCGAGCACGAACAGCCGGATCGCCGACGACAGATTGCCGTGACGGCGCTCGGCATCGAGCGATGCCACCAGGTCCGACAAGGTGATGTGCCGGGCCATCGCTATGTCCTTTAGGCTTAGCCAGAACGCGTCTTCGAGGCTGACACTGGTCTTGTGGCCGGCGATGACGATCGAGCGTTTAATGACCGGCGATTTCATTGCCCGTCTCCCGTTTTAATCCGGTGTTGGTCGAGGCTGCTCCGGTCTTTGTCGCGCCGGGCGCGTTCCAGGTTTCGTCCGGCCTTGGAACGGCCATGAGTAAGCCGATTAGCTGCGGCTTCCTGCTCGGCGTGGCGCCGTTTAGCCCGTTTCCGCGCGATTCGAAGGTTGACGATGGTTGTCATGCGGAAATCTCCGAGAATTCGAGCAGAACGGCGGTACCCGGATAGTCCCATGGTGCAAGCACTACACGGATCAGGACCGGCAAGATGTGCCCTGCGTCACAGTTTCGAGTATTGCGCTAGCACTACTTTGGCAGATTTACTCACGTCGCCGCTCGTTGCAAATCCATTTTCTGCAATGCGGGCATCGCTGCGGCTGTAGTCGAGCGATGAGTTCGAGGATAGCGTGGCGCACGGCTGGCAAGCTTGGTTGAGGCGGCGGGCCGTTGATTCTTTTTTTCCCGCCTCACTTTTTTGAGGCGACGATGCTGGAGGAAGGCGAATGCGAGCATCGTCATGAGGGCATGACGGTGAAGGCCCTGCCAGGATCGTCCCTCGAAGTGGTCGAGGCCGAGTTCCTCTTTCAGCTGCTGATGGGCCTGTTCACAAATCCATCGCCCCTTGATGGTGGCGGCCAAGGTGCGCAGATCGGTCGCGGCAGGCAGATTTGCGAGGTAGTATTTCTTCTCGCCAGAGGCGCGGTGTTCGCCGATAAGCCAGGCTTCGTCGCCCGGCAGATGTTGCTGGCCCTTGTCCCTGATCCGCTGCGGTGGTCCGTCGGCTGTGCGTACGCGGACGGCGGCAAAGCGGGCTTTGAGCTTGCCTTTCGTCCCGGTTCGCCAACTCACAGTTTGCCACTTGGCAGCGGCCAGCATGTCTTCGGCCGGTGCGGATAGAATATCTGGCACATACCGCCGTCGCGGGCGGCCCCGTTTGGCAACGGGCCAGATCAGCTGCACGCCGACAGGGTACACCTTGAGGTGACGAGGGATGCCGACCGCCCAGGCAAGATTGCGGGCCGTAAGTTCTTGGCGGAAAGGCGCGCTCAGCCCATAACCGGCATCCGCCAGCACACAGCCGAAGTGCACGCCGGCCGCCATCACGCGATCGATCTCAGCCAGGGCGATCTCTGGCTTCGTCCGCGCAGTCCGGCATTCGACCGGAACGCACGCTCGCTTTAACCGCACCCGGTCGCCCGTCCAACTGTCGGGAAGAAAAAGGCGCAAGGCCAACATCACCGGCACTTCGCCTCGTGCGAGCGTCAGGGACACCAGCGTCTGGCAATTGGCAGTCTTGCCCAGCGCTGAAGCATATTGCGCAGCGACACCGACCGAGTGCTTACCCTTCTTCGGCACCGCGGTGTCGTCGATCACCAATACCGCATCGCTGCCGCCGACCAGCTGGTCGGCTTGAATGAGCAGTTCTGTCTCCAATGGTGCCGCATTCCAGACGCCAGCAGCAACAAAATGATGCAGCTGATCATAGTCGCCCGGCGCAAGCCGCTCTGCCATTGGTTGGATGCTCTTGCGTTCACCGGGCCCGATCAGCCCCGTCACGTAAAGCGGACACATCCGTCGCCGCGCTTTGTGATCCAAGCGATCCAGGAACGGCTTAAGCCAGCGTCCAAGCTCGTCTTCCCAATTCGACGTCGTGCCCACCATGGTCGGCCCCTCCAAAAGCCGACCGTCTATGAATCACTGAAAAACTGATTTGGGAATCCCGTGCCGCTAAAAATCTGCCAAAGTAGTGCTAGGCCCGGCGCCCACTATTGCGCGTCGGGGTGCGTCATCCGGGCCGGCCGCACTAGGCGGTCGAATTCCTTTGCCGAGACGAAGCCAAGCCGGATCGCCTCCTCCCGCAAGGTCGTGCCATGGGCGTGCGCCGCCTTGGCGATTTGCGCCGCCTTGTCGTAACCGATCGTGGGCGCCAGCGCGGTCACCAGCATCAGTGAATTGTTTAAAAGTTCGTCGATGCGCGGCTTGTTGGCCTTGATGCCGGTGACGCAATGATCGGTGAACGACACCGCCGCATCGGCCAACAGCCGGATCGATTGCAGCATCGAATAAATGATGACCGGCTTGAACACATTGAGTTCGAAGTGACCTTGGCTCGCCGCCACCGCGATCGTGGTGTCGTTGCCGAAGATGCGAGTGCACACCATGGTCAGCGCCTCGCATTGGGTCGGATTGACCTTGCCCGGCATGATCGACGACCCCGGCTCGTTCTCCGGCAGGATCAGTTCGCCAAGACCTGAACGCGGGCCGGAGCCGAGAAAGCGGATGTCGTTGCCGATCTTGAACAGGTCAGCGGCGACGGCGTTGAGCGCGCCGTGGGCGAAGACCAGCGCGCCATGTGAAGCGAGCGCCTCGAATTTGTTGGACGCGCTGGTGAAGGGCAGCCCGATCAGGCGCGCGACTTTTTTGGCAAACGCCTTGGCGAAGGCCCGTTTGGCGTTGAGCCCGGTGCCGACGGCCGTGCCGCCTTGTGCCAGCGGGTAAAGCTCTTTCAAGCCCAGCTTGACACGGGCGATGCCGGACGCGACCTGCGCGGCATAGCCAGAAAATTCCTGACCCAGCGTGAGCGGCGTTGCGTCCTGGGTATGGGTGCGCCCGATCTTGACGATGGTGCGAAACTCTTTGGCTTTCGCGTCGACCGCCGCGTGCAGATGCGTGAGCGCCGGAATAAGACGCCGCGATATTTCCTGCGCGGCTGCGATATGCATGGCGGTCGGGAAACTGTCGTTCGACGACTGACTCATGTTGACGTGATCGTTGGGGTGGATCGGCGATTTGGCGCCGAGCTTGCCACCCAGTTTCTCATTGGCGCGGTTGGCGATCACCTCGTTGACGTTCATGTTGCTTTGCGTGCCGGACCCGGTTTGCCACACCGCCAGCGGAAATTGATCGTCGAGTTTGCCGTCGATAATCTCCTGCGCCGCCTGCACGATCGCCTCGGCGCGCCGCGCATCGAGCGATCCGAGCGCGAGGTTGACCTCCGCCGCGGCGTGCTTGACCAAGGCAAGCGCCGCGATCAACGGACGCGGCATGCCTTCCTCGCCGATGCGGAAATTGTTGCGCGACCGCTCGGTCTGCGCCCCCCAATAGCGATCGGCCGGGACCTGGATCGGCCCGAACGAGTCAGTTTCGGTTCGGGTTTTCATGTCACGAGAACGTTTCAGCTTCCGCTCGTCCCCGCGCAAGCGGGGACCCAGTTACTGGATTCCCGCTCGCGCGGGAATGAGCGGAACATGAACATCTGCCGTCTGTCGTCACTTCTTCCGAAACCGATCGAGCCGCACCACCTCACCGCCGCCGGTAGTCTTCGGGCCCGGTGCGGGCTCTTTAAGTTTGGCGGCGGCGGGCGCCGGCAGCGCATCGGGCTTGCTCGCCGCCGGCGTAACATTTGCCGGCGCGGCCGATGGCTCAGGCGCGGCGTCGCCGCGCTCGGCCGACGCCTCGGCGCCGATCGTCTCGAATTGAAAACCGAATTGCACCGCCGGATCGTAGAACGCAGTGATAGCCGCGAACGGGACCGTCAGGCGCTCCGGTATGCCGCCAAACGACAGGCCGACTTCGAACCCCTCGTCGCCAACGGCCAAATCCCAGAATTGATGTTGCAGGATGATCGTCATCGCTTCCGGATATTGCGCGCGCATGCGTTCCGACAGCCGCACGCCGGGTGCCGTAGTCGAAAACGTGATCTTGAAATGATGCTCGCCGGGCAGGCCTTTGCCGGCGGCGTCCGCCAGCACGGCGCGCACCACCCCGCGCAACGCCTCTTGCGTGAGAATGTCGTAGCGAATGTGATCGTGGGCCATGGTGGAGGACGGGGCGCAGATGACAGATAAGCAAGGAATCATAAAGGACCAGAGCGATTCTGTCCTCTGTCGTCCGTCATCCGTCCTCTGGAAAGTGGAGGCTTCTGTTGCCAGGTGCCTCCGAACCCCGCCTGACGGAGCTTAACCCGTCAGGGCTTTAAGTCGGTCTTTCGAGCTGCTTACGCAGCCAGAGCAACCGGAGCATAGTTGTCGTTGGCAACTATGAATTCGGCCCGATAACGGCGGAACCATACCGAGCAAAAGTCCGCCCTTTACGCCCTCGTCGATCCTATTTCGACCCCATAAGCGGACGACAGACGACGGACTACGGAGGACAGATTTACTGCAATCCGTCGTCTGACATCCGTCATCTGTCCTCCGAATTGGTGGAGTCGCCGGGTACTGCCCCCGGGTCCGAAAGGTTTATTACGACGGCCGTTTATCGCCATAGCCGGCTTGCGCCGGCACCAAGGAATATAAGGGCAAAAGGTTGCCGAAAAAAGAGTATGAGGCTGGCCGAAGGGACGCCTTAATGAAGCTCATTTCCGGCGGCCAGAGCGGTGTTGACCGCGCGGTCCTCGATGTTGCGATCGAACGGGGCATGGCCTACGGCGGCTGGTGCCCAAAAGGCGGCTGGGCCGAGGATTTTCCCGAGCCGCCCGGACTGTCGGCGAAATATCCGCACTTGCGGGAAACCCCGCTTGCCGACCCGGCGCAACGCACCGAGTGGAATGTGCGCGACGCCGACGCCTGTATGATCGTCATCAACGCCGAGGGATTGGATGTCTCGGCGGGAACGACGCTGGCGCAGGACTTCGCGCACCGGTACCGCAAACCGCTCGTTGTCGTGAACCTCGATCAGCCGGATGTGCTCAAGCACGCCGCGCTTTGGCTGCGCGTCCAACAGTTGAGACACGGCCCCGGGTTGAAACTCGCGATTGGCGGCCCGCGCGAGAGCGAATCGCCCGGCATTTATGCGCGCGCCGCGGCATTCATGCGTGCTCTGCTGGCTTAGTTTCGTTCATGCCTTCCCGCTGCATTGTAGAAAACTTCAAATCCGCCGCACTCGGCGTTAAACGGAGTTCATGACCTCGCCGTCGCCAACTCCAAGCTTCACCGAACCGCGCCCACCTCGCCGCCTCAGCCCACGTCTCCAGCCACGCCGCAACAAGCGCGGCCGAGCCTGGCCGAACTCTTTATTGCCTTCGCCACGGTTTCACTGTCCGGCTTCGGCGGCGTCTTGGCATGGTCGCGGCGCATGATGGTGGAGGAGCGGCGCTGGCTCACGCCCGAGCAGTTCAACGAAACCTACGCGTTATGAGCATTTCTTCCCGGAGGAAATATCCTCAATTTCTCGGTGATTTTGGGCGCGCGCTTTCGCGGCGCATTGGGCAGCATTGCCGCGGCCGTCGGACTGATGGAACCGCCGTTGCTCCTGGTCCTGGGCATCGGCGCGCTTTACGCCCGTTACGGCGACCTGCCGGCGCTGCGGCAGATGCTGACCGGCGTGGCCTCTGCGGCGGCTGGCCTGATGCTGGCGACGGTCGCCAAAATGGCGCGACCGCTGTTTCGCAGCCGCAGTGTAAGCGGCCCGCTGATCGCGCTCGCCACCTTCGCTTCGATCGGCATCTTGCACTGGCCGCTGCCGCTGGTGCTGGCGGTCATCGTGCCGGTGAGCATCGCCGCAGCATGGGCGGCTATGAAAGCGGACGGCAGCACGTATCTGTCGCTGGCGGGCTTTTTCGCCGTGCTGTCGCTGTTCGCGATCGGCGGCGGCAATTCGGCGGTGCCGGAAATGCATCGCTACGCGGTCGACGTCGAGCATTGGCTGAACGACCGGCAATTCGCCGACAGTTTTGCCTTGGCGCAGCTGACACCGGGACCGAACATCATCATCGTCACGTTGATCGGCTATCATGTCGCCGGCGTCTTGGGCGCGCTGGCGACGACGCTGGCAATGTGCGGACCACCCGCGCTGTTCGCCTTTTTCGTCGGCGGCGCGGCCGAGCGCTTCAAAGGCGCGGTGTGGCACACTGTGCTGAGCCGCGCGCTGGTCCCGGTCACCATCGGGCTCACCGCGGCGAGCGCCACCGTCGTCGCCTCGACGGCGGACTACGGTTGGATCGGAATAGCCATCACGCTCGGCACCGCGTTGACCGCCTATTATGTGCGCGTGCATCCGCTCTGGGCCTCGCGGTAGCCGCGCTGCTGGGCTTGAGCGGGCTGATGTGAAGAGGAAGATGGAGCCGGCATGGACAACAATCGCCTGAATGCGATGGCGCAATGGATGTGGGACGCCCGCCGGCGGCGCCTGCCCTATCGCAACCTGCCCGATGCGTTGCGGCCGGCATCGATCGCCGAAGCCTATGCGGCGCAGGAGATCTATTACCGGCTGGCGGAGCCGGTCTATGGCGCGGTCGGCGGCGCCAAGATCGCCACCACGACCAAGGTGATGCAGCAATTAATGGGCATCGACCATCCCTGTGGCGGTGCGATCTTTGCGCGGACAATTCACACCTCGCCCGCAACGCTGCGCACCGCGGATTTCGTCAATCTGCGCCTCGAAAGCGAAATCGCGCTGCAACTCGGCGCCGATCTGCCGGCATCGCGCGCGCCGTGGACGCGAGAGACGGTGGCGCCGGCGGTCGCGGGCGCCATGCCGGCGTTCGAGCTGATCGAGGACCGCAACGCGGATTACGCGCGCACCGAAGTCACCTCGCTGATCGTCGAGAATTGCTGGAACGGCGGGGTTGTGATCGGCACGCCGAAGCCGGCATCCTGCGCGGCTCTGGTCGGCATCACCGGCCGCCTCACCATCGGCGGCAAGGCCGCGGGCGAAGGCGCGGCCGAGGATCCTTACGCGACGCTGGCCTGGCTCGCCAATCATCTTGCCGAGCGCGGCCGCGATCTGAAAGCCGGGATGGTCGTCATCACCGGCAGCCTCATTCCGACCGTTTCGATCGCGCGCGGCGAGCGGGCCGTGTTCATGGTCGAGGGGCTGGGGGACGTCGCGATGGATGCGGCCTGATCCACCGCAGCCTTGCGCGGCTTTTGTCGGCTGCTCATTTGAAGCTAAACTCGCACCCGAGTTGGCCGGAAAAACGTAGAGCCCGATGCGCCAATATCTCGATTTGATGGAACGCGTGCTGAGCGATGGGGTCGAAAAACGCGACCGCACCGGCACCGGCACGTTGTCGATCTTCGGCCATCAGATGAGCTTCGACCTGACGCAAGGGTTTCCGCTCGTCACCACCAAGAAGCTGCACGTCAAATCCATTATCTATGAGCTCTTATGGTTTCTGCGCGGCGACACCAACGTCAAATATCTCAACGACCACGGCGTCACCATCTGGGACGAATGGGCCGATGAGAACGGCGACCTCGGTCCGGTCTATGGCCGGCAATGGCGATCGTGGCCGACGCCCGACGGCGGTTCGATCGATCAATTGGCCAATGTCGCCGCCGAGATCCGCCGCAATCCGAATTCGCGCCGGCTGATCGTGACCGCATGGAATCCGGCGGAGATCGAGGGCATGGCGCTGCCGCCGTGCCATTGCCTGTTCCAGTTCAATGTCGCCGAGGGCGCGTTGTCGTGCCAGCTCTATCAGCGTTCGGCCGACGTCTTTCTCGGCGTGCCGTTCAACATCGCCTCGTATGCGCTATTGACGGTCGCGGTGGCGCAGGCGACGGGGCTCAAGCCCGGCACCTTCATTCACAGCCTCGGCGACGCGCATCTTTATCTCAATCACCTGGAACAGGCGCGGCTACAGCTGACGCGCCAGCCGCGGCCGCTGCCGACATTGCGTATGAATCCCGCGGCGAAGGATTTGTTCGCGCTACGCTACGAAGATTTTTCGCTCGAAGGTTACGATCCGCATCCGCACATCAAGGCCGCCGTGGCGGTGTGAGCATGGACATCGTTGTTCTCGCCGCCGTTGCCGAGAACGGCGTCATCGGCCGCGGCAATGCATTGCCGTGGCGGCTCAAGTCGGACATGGTGCATTTCCGCGCGCTCACGATGGGCAAACCCGTCGTCATGGGACGCAAGACCTATCTCACGATCAAAAAGCCGCTGAAGAGCCGCACCACGATCGTGGTCAGCCGCGATCCCACTTTTGCCGCGCCGGGAGTTGTGGTGGCGCCGAACTTCGAAGCCGCTCTGACGGCGGCGCGCGCCGATGCATTGCGGCGGAACTCGGACGCGATCTTCGTCGCCGGCGGCGCCGACATCTATGCGCAAGTCTTGCCGCTGGCGGCGCGGCTCGTGATTACGGAAGTGCACCAACGCGTCGACGGCGATACGCATTTTCCAGCGATCGACCGCGATGTCTGGCGCGAAGTTACGCGCAGCGAGCACGCGCCCGCGGCCGACGATGAAGTTTCCTTCGCCTTCGTCGTCTACGAGCGCGCGCGGGAGGCGGCAAGGCGCCCGGCAAGCGCGGCATAACTGCGCGTTGTAAGGGGCGGTGCGGTCCCCTATAACCCCCGCCAGCCAAGCCGGCGGCTGACACGCCGGCCTCAAGGAGCAGTTTTATGCCGTGGAGCAACCAATCCGGCGGCCCGTGGGGTTCGGGATCGCGGGGACCCTGGGGCTCGGGGCCGCAATCGCAAGGGCCGAAGCAGCCCGATCTCGAGGAATTCCTCCGCCGCAGCCAGGACAAGCTGCGCAGCCTGCTGCCGGGCAATCTCGGCGGCCGCGGCATTGCGCTGATCGCGCTCGCCTTGGTGGCGCTATGGGGCTTTTCCGGCTTTTTCAAAGTCGAGCCCGACGAAGTCGGCGTGGTTCTGCGCTTCGGCAAGTTCGTGAGCGAAGTGCAGCCCGGGCTGAATTATCATCTGCCCTATCCGATCGAGACCGCGCTGACGCCGCCGGCGCTGCGCGTCAACAAGATCGACATCGGCTTCGACATGCGCGGCGGCGCCACGATGCGCGACGTGCCGGAAGAAAGCCTGATGCTGACCGGCGACGAGAACATCGTCGACGTCGATTTCTCGGTGCTGTGGAAGATTAAGCCAAGCGCCGTCGGCGACTATCTGTTCAATGTGCAGAATCCCGAAGCCACTGTGAAAGCGGTGGCCGAAAGCGCCATGCGCGAGGTGATTGGGCAATCGAACATTCAGCCGATCCTCACCGGCGCGCGGCAGACCATCGAGACGGCGGTGCAGGCGCTGCTGCAGAAGACGCTGGACGATTACGGCGCCGGCATTCAGGTGCAGCAGGTCCAGCTGCAGAAGGTCGATCCGCCGGCCCAGGTCATCGACGCCTTCCGCGACGTGCAGGCGGCGCGCTCGGATCTCGAGCGCTTGCAGAACGAGGCGCAGACCTACGCCAATCGCGTGGTGCCGGAGGCCAAGGGCCGCGCCTCCAAGATCGTTCAGGACGCCGAGGCCTATCGCGAACAGACCGTCGCCGACGCCAAGGGCCAGACCTCGCGTTTCCTGCAAATCTACGATCAGTACAAGAAAGCGCCCGACGTGACCCGTGAGCGCATGTATCTGGAAACCATGGAACACATTCTCGGCAGCACCGACAAGACGATCATCGATACCGGGCCGCAAAGCGGACCGGGCGTCGTGCCGTATCTGCCGCTCACCAGCCTCACGCCATCGCCGCAGCCGGCGCCGCAGGCGCCGGAAACCACGACGGGAGGCAAACCATGAGGCTCGGTCTCGTCGGCGGCGCGACCGCCGTTGTGCTCATCATAGCCGCAATCGTCGGCTACAGCACGTTCTTCACCGTTTATCAGACCAGGCAGGCGCTGGTGGTCCGGCTCGGCAATCCCGTGCGCGTCATCACCGCGCCCGGACTCAACGTCAAAGTGCCGTTCATTGACAACGTGATCTATATCGACAAGCGCATTCTCGCCATCGAACAGCCGGCCCAAGAGGTGATCGCCTCAAGCGGCGACAGCGCCAATGCGGGCGCCGGACAGGCCGGGGAACGGCTCGTGGTCGATGCCTTCGCGCGCTACCGCATCACCGACCCGCTTAAATATTATCAGACGGTCGGCCCCGCCGGCGCCAGTTCGCAGCTTGCCATCCTGCTCAATTCGACGCTGCGCAGCGTGCTTGGAGCGGCGACGCTGACCGACGTGGTGCGTAACAGGCGCGAGGAGCTGATGGCGAAGATGCGCGATCAGCTCGATCAAGATGCGCAACCGTTCGGCATTCACGTCGTCGACGTGCGCATTCGCCGCGCCGATCTGCCGGAGCAGAACAGCGAGGCGGTTTATCACCGCATGCAGACCGAACGCCAGCGTGAGGCCGCCGAGTTCCGCGCCCAGGGCAGCCAGAAGAGTCAGGCGATCCGCGCCAAGGCCGACCGCGACGTGACCGTGATCGTGGCGGATGCCAATCAACAGTCCGAGCAGGTTCGCGGCGAAGGCGACGCCACTCGCAACCAAATCTTTGCCGAAGCTTATAACCAGGATCCGGGGTTCTTCGCCTTCTACCGCTCCATGCAGGCCTACGAGCGGAGCATGCAGAAAGGCGATACGCACCTGGTGCTGCGGCCGGATTCGGACTTCTTCCGTTATTTCGGCGACCCTTCCGGCAAGACGCTGCCTGACGGCACGCCCGTCGCAGCGCCGGCGTCTTCGATGCATCCGATCGGTGCCGCGAAATAGCAGAGCTTCCGGGTCGAGCGCAGCAGGTCTGGTCGAATGTCGGATTTCCTCGCCGCGCTCGGGCTGTTCTTTGCAATCGAAGGCATGTTTCTTGCTGCATTCCCAGCCGGCGCCAAGCGCACCATGGCGACAGTGCTGAACACACCGGATGGACCGTTGCGTATTGCCGGCGTCGTCTCGGCATTGGTCGGCGTGCTCATCGTCTGGTTGGTGCGCGGCTGAGACAGGATCGCGAGGTCGCTTTTTGGCCCCAATCCGACCGCTAATGGCAGTGCCCGGCAGCCTTTAACCTTGCGTCCCGAATGGGACGGGAGCAACATTTCCGAGTGAGTCTTTTGCCAATGTCTCGCCCCATGACTCGTGCCATGTCTCGTGCCATGTTTCGTCCCATGTCTCGAATACTTGGAGCGCCGCCGTCCATGTTATCGACGTCCAATCCAATGACGCCCTGTTCCCGCCAATTCCCGGTTCGCCGTCTCGCGCAATTGGCCCGACACGGCGCGGCGATTGCCGCGCTTGCGGCGGCGGTCGTTCTCCTGCCGCCACGGCCTGCGGCGGCGCGCGGTCCGGACGCCATCGCCGACGTCGCCGAACAAGTGATCGACGCCGTGGTCAATATTTCGACCTCGCAGAAAATCGATCCGCGCGCCGACGAACTGCCCGATTTGCCGCCCGGTTCGCCGATGGAGAAGTTTTTCAATCAGTTCTTCAAGAATCACCACGGCCAAGGCGACAATTCAGACGACACCCCGCGCCGCATCAACTCGCTGGGCTCAGGCTTCATCATCGATGCGTCCGGGCTCGTCGTCACCAATAATCACGTGATCGCAGATGCCGACGAGATCAGCGTCATTCTCAACGACGGCACCAAGCTCAAGGCCGATCTGATCGGTAAGGACACCAAAGCCGATCTTGCTTTGCTGCGCGTGCATGCCGACAAGCCGCTCAAGGCGGTGAAGTTCGGCAATTCCGACAAGCTGCGGCTGGGCGAATGGGTCATCGCCATCGGCAATCCGTTCAGTCTCGGCGGCACGGTCACCGCCGGCATCGTTTCCGCGCGCAACCGCGACATCAATTCCGGGCCGTACGACAACTACATTCAGACCGACGCCGCCATCAATCGCGGCAATTCCGGCGGCCCGCTGTTCAATCTCGACGGCGAGGTCATCGGCGTCAACACCGCGATCATCTCGCCGTCAGGCGGCTCGATCGGGATCGGCTTTGCGGTACCGTCCGACACGGCGGTCGAGGTCATCAATCAGTTGCGCCAATACGGTGAAGTGCGGCGCGGCTGGCTCGGCGTGCGCATCCAGCAAGTCACCGACGATATCGCCGAGAGCCTGAACATCAGCCCGCCGCGCGGCGCCCTGGTCGCCGGCATCGATGATAAGGGTCCGGCTAAACCCGCCGGCATCGAGGCGGGCGACGTCATCGTCGCGTTCGACGGCCGCGACATCAAGGAGATGCACGACCTGCCGCGCGTCGTTGCCGACACGCCGGTCGGCAAGTCGGTCGACGTCGTGGTCATTCGCAAAGGCAAACAAGAGACCCACAAGGTGACCGTCGGCCGGCTTCAGGACAACACCCAGGTCGCGGAAGCCGATGCCAACAAGGACAATCCGCCGGCGCAAAAGTCGGTCGTGCAGAAGACGCTCGGCCTCGAATTGTCCAACTTGTCGGATGATCTGCGCCGGAAGTTCAAAATCAGGGACGATATCAAGGGCGTCCTCATCACCGGTGTCGATCAGAGCGTCGGCACGGCCGATCCCGACAAGCGGCTCTCTCCCGGCGACGTTATCGTCGAGGTACAATACAACGCCGTCAGCTCGCCGGCCGATATCCAGAAGCGGATCGACCAGTTGAAATCGCAAGGCAAAAAGATGACCGTGCTGCTGGTCTCAAACGGTCAAGGCGAGACGCGCTTCGTTGCTTTGGGTCTGCAGTAGCAGAGGACACTGGGCGGACAATCGAGCATGGAATAGGTAAAGCGGCTTCCCTTCTTTGCCGATCCGTCATCGGCCGGCCGCCATCTGTCCGCCGTCAATCCAGCACGTGACTGACCATGCCATCGGCGAGCTTCGGTTCGAACCATGTCGATTTCGGCGGCATGATCTCCCCGGCGTCGGCGACCGCCATAAGTTCGCTCATCTGCGTCGGATAGAGCGCGAAGGCGACCGCCATCTCGCCGGACGACACCCGGTGCGCGAGTTCGGCAAGCCCGCGGCCGCCGCCGACGAAGTCGATGCGCTTGTCGGTGCGCGGATCGGTGATGCCGAAAATCGGCTCGATAATGTTGCGGGTGAGGAGCGTGATCGGCAGGCGGCCGACCGGATCGCCGGACCTCGCCGCGCTTGCCGCCGCCGCCAAGCCTGGCCGCAGACGATACCAGCTTCCGTCAAGATACATACCGAGTTCGGCAGTGGCGGCCGGGCGCACCGGCTGGTCGCACGGCTCGACCTGGTAACGCTGCCGCAATTCGGCCAATAGCGTTTTGGCGGTGCGCCCGTTCAAATCTCGCAGCACGCGATTGTAGTCGAGGATCGTCATTTCGTTCTGCGGAAACAGTACTGAAAGAAAATAGCGATGCGAGCCCTCCCCGCCGCGCGTTTGGGCTACTCGCAACGCAGCTGCCGAACGGTGGTGCCCGTCGGCAATATACAGCGCCGGCAACGCGTCGATCGCGCGCGTCAGTGCTGCAATCCTGGCGTCGTCGGCAATCACCCAGAGCTGGTGCCGCACGCCATCGTCGGCGGTCACGTCGATGTCGGGCTTGCCGGCGGCGGCCGTCGCAAGCAGCGCATCGATCTCCGGTGCCGTCGGACAGCCGAGCATGACCGGGCCGGTCTGCGCGTTGACCGCCTCGATCTGACGCACGCGATCGTCTTCCTTCGCCGGCGTTGTGTGCTCATGCTTGCGGATGCGGTTGCTGGCGTAGTCGGCGAGCGAAGCGGCCGCGGCAAGCCCGGTCTGGATATGGCCGCGCCAAGTCAGCCGGTAAACGTACAAGCAGGGCTTGGCGTCGCGGATCAGAACGCCGGCATCGACCATGCGTTTGAGGTTTTCGCCCGCCTTGGCGTAAACCGCGCGGTCGTAGGGATCGGTCGCCGCAGGAAGATCGATCTCCGCCTTGGAGACGTGAAGAAAGCTCCACGGCTTGCCCTTGGCGCGTTGGCGCGCTTCCGCGCTCGACAGCACGTCATAAGGCGGGGCGAGGACTTCGGCGGCGCGTCCCGGCGCCGGCCGCAGGGCGCGAAAGGGTTTTATGAGAGTCAATTCGACATACCGTGCTATTCGAACAGTGGGGTGACCTTGCCCAGAACCTCGTCAATAATGTGCTCCGGAGCGGTTTCCAGCTTTTTGGCTCCTCTCGCGCGCAAATCGACGGCACGCGGCTGATCGCAACGCACGACGCCAGTCGTCCGGGTGCCGGCGCCCATGAGCGACACCGCAAATCCGGCGGTACGGGCAAAACTGCCCCCCGTGGTAATCGGGAGCACGACAGGAACACCTGTCAAACGATTGAATTTTTCTGCGATATGACCAGCACGGGTCGCTTGCCCTGCTGTTCGTGACCGGCTGTCGGATCGAGCGAGACCAGATAGATGTCGCCACGCTCCATCAGATGAGCTCACGGCCTACAGGCGGGCTTGTCAGCCAATCGCGATCCTCGCGCGAGCGGCGCGCCGAGGGCTTGCACTGCGCCAGCAGTTCGTCGAGCGAATAGCGCCGCCTTTTCTTGGGATCGACGACGAGCCTGCCCGCCTTGATCGATAAGCCGACCGAAGCGTCCGGGGCAAGATCAAGCGCGTCGAGCATCGGCCTTGGGATCGCAAGCATAACTGATCCCCCAACCTTGCGCAGCCGGGCAGCGTGTGGCATGACGATTTATCTCCTTCAGTTATATTTGGATATAACCCGCCGACACGCAGCGGGCAAGCTGCGACCGACGCGGGATTTTCATTGGTGCAAAAACCAATTACGTCAACCCCGTGAACGAGCCACGCATCATCCTCATTGCCGGACCGACCGCGAGCGGCAAGTCGGCCTTGGCGCTGGCGCTCGCCGAGAAACTCGGCGGCACCGTCGTCAATGCCGATTCCATGCAGGTCTATCGCGATCTGCGCATCATTACCGCGCGGCCGACCGTGGACGACGAGCGCCGCGCGCCGCACCGGCTCTATGGTCATGTCGACGCGGCGGAGAATTATTCGGTCGGCCGCTGGTGCAGCGAGGTTGCCGCGCCACTTGCCGAATGCGTGCAGCAGCGGCGCGCGGCGATCCTAGTCGGCGGCACCGGGCTTTATTTCAATGCGCTGACACGCGGGCTCGCAGCGGTGCCGCCGATTCCCGCCGAGATTCGCGATGCCGTGCGTGCGCGGCTGGCAAGCGAGGGCGTCGCCGCACTGCATGCGGAACTCGCCGCACGCGATCCGGCGGCGGCGGCGCAGCTCAAGCCGGGCGACCGCGCCCGCATCACCCGCGCGCTCGAAGTAAAGCGCGCGACCGGCCGCTCGATTCTGGACTGGCACGAGGACAATAAGCCGGCGATTGTCGATCTCGCCGGCGTTGCGAAGGTTTTTCTGATGCCCGAGCGCGACGAGCTCGAGCGCCGCATCGACGCGCGGTTCGATGCGATGATAGCGGCGGGCGCGTTGGATGAGGTCCGTGCGCTCGCGGCGCGCAAGCTCAATCCCAGCCTGCCGGCGATGAAAGCGCACGGCGTGCCGTGGCTGATCCGTCACCTTGCCGGCGAGATTACGCTTGCCGAGGCGGCGCAACACGCGAAGCTGGAAACCCGGCAATACACCAAGCGGCAGGCGACGTGGTTCCGCAATCAGCTTCCGCAATTCGAATGGGTCGCGCCGCAAGATGCGCAAGCGGCGATCGAGATGCAGTTAAAGGCGATGGCCCACGACGAGGGATGAGCGCCCATTGCCGTCATAGGAATTCGCAATGCCGGATCAGTGCGTCGCATATTGCAGGCTGGCGGTATAGGCCGCACCGCCGATCACGCAGGGAATGCCGAGCTCGATCTGGCCCGTGGCGGCGGCCACGATGCAGCCCATCGACAGCGCGCCCTGGCCGACCTGACCCCAACCGCTGAGCTCGCGCTTCGAATAGGGGCCCTTCTCTTTGAGCTCCTCGATCGCGGCCAGCGATTCCTGGCGCATATGCACGGTGTCGACCGTCTCCGCCGTCTCGATCACGTCCTTGAGCACAGGGGCAATATCCTCGGGCTGGCTCTTGGCCGCCGATTTCAGCATCGTCAAGAGATCGGTATCGCGCACCGCATTGCTGGCAAGCGTGAATTTCGCCGCGCTGCCGGTGGTGAGATTATCGACATTGTCCTTGTCGATGGAGAGCGGCAGGAGCTTGATGACACTCTCGATCGGCGCATAGCTGCCGGTCGCCAGATAATAGCCCCACAGCACGTCGATGAGTTCCGGAGTCGGCTGCAACGCCACCGCCTTCTTGCGCTCGTTGTCGATGTGAAGGCTGATCTTGATCTTATCGAGCATGCCGGGCTTCACCGTCCGAAAGTCGATTTGCTCGAGCGTGGGCAGTTTGCCGTCAAGATAGTCGTTGATCATCTCGCGGCGTGTCGGCATGCGATCGACAAAGGTGGCGAGCATATCCTTCCAGTCCGACAGGCCGGAATAGGCGATGGCGCGCACCAGCACCCAGTGGTCGGCCGGATCGATCGACAGCATTCTGACGATGAGATTTTCAGCAAGCGCCGGATTGCCGCCGAGCACGCCAGCGATGAAGCCGATATAGGGCCCCGAACTTTCGGCGTCTTTGAACGCCTGCATCGCGCTGAGTGCATGCACGACCACAGGCAGGCTTTGCGGATCCGGCTTGTGCCGGTAGCTGTTGATCCATTTCAGGATCGCATCCGTCGAATTGAGCGCCGGGCTTGGCCGCGGCGCGGCTGCGGCCGGCGCCAAGGCGCCCACGGCGAGCGCGAGTGCGACGATCAGAGCGGCGGCGCTATGCCACAAATATTCGACAGCCCGTTGTCTTTCGACCATGTCCCCTCCAGCGGAGCAAACCGGCGGCGCGCGTTGGGAAAACTCCAAACTGGCCCCTGCGATAATTCAGCAACAGTGCTGGGAAATAAAAGGGCCGCTACCGCGCGAAATCGCGGCCATGCTGTGACGCTTAGCGGTGGTTAAGAATCGCGGTTTGTGCCGGCATTTCGATTTCAAACGCGAGTTTGAACTTGGATGACGGCGGCGGCGACGCATTGTCGCCGCATTCTGCTTGACCGGCGCGGACACAATGCCTATAAAGGCCGAGCTAAAAGAAAGGGCACACACGTGCGTCCTGTTATGTCGCTGATCCTCGTATCGAAGCGCACCGCCGGGGGTGGATAATCCCACCTTGCGAGACGTGGCGGTGCGCAATCCAGGGGCCTTCGAGGTCCCTTTTTTATTACTCGAATACCGGCGGCGAAAATCGACAGAGCGGAGCAAACGATGACTGAGATGACCGGCGCAGAAATGGTGATCGAGGCACTCGCCGATCAGGGCGTGGAGCACGTGTTCGGCTATCCGGGCGGAGCGGTGCTGCCGATCTATGACGCGCTGTTCCAGTCGCAGGACCGGGTTCGTCATATCCTGGTGCGGCATGAGCAAGGCGCGGTGCACGCCGCCGAAGGCTATGCGCGCTCGACCGGCAAAGTCGGCTGCGTGCTGGTGACGTCGGGGCCAGGCGCGACCAATGCCGTGACCGGGTTGACGGATGCGCTGTGCGACTCAATCCCGCTCGTCGTCATCACCGGGCAGGTGCCGACCCATCTCATCGGCAACGACGCGTTCCAGGAATGCGACACCGTCGGCATCACGCGGCCGTGCACCAAGTACAATTATCTGGTGAAGAGCATCGGCGATCTGCCGCGCGTCTTGCACGAGGCGTTCCACATCGCCGCCAGCGGCCGGCCGGGACCGGTCGTGGTCGACATTCCAAAGGACGTGCAATTCGCCAAGGGCACCTACAGCAAGCCGAAGGAATTCCAGCACAAGGGCTATCGGCCGAAAATGCAGGGCGACCCCGACAAGATCAAGCAGGCGGTCGAGATGATGGCCGCCGCGAAGCGCCCGCTGTTCTATACCGGCGGCGGCGTCATCAATTCCGGCCGCGCCGCCAGCGAGCGCTTGCGCGAACTGGTCAAGCTCACCGGCTTTCCCATCACCTCGACGCTGATGGGGCTTGGCGCCTTTCCCGCGGCCGCGGCGCAATGGCTCGGCATGCTCGGCATGCACGGGACCTGGGAAGCGAACTGGGCGATGCACGATTGCGATCTGATGATCTGCATCGGCGCGCGTTTCGATGACCGCATCACCGGGCGGCTGGATGCCTTCTCGCCCGGTTCAAGAAAAATCCACGTCGACATCGATCCGTCGTCCATCAACAAAAACGTCAAGGTTGACCTGCCGATCGTCGGCGATTGCGCGCACGTGCTCGAGGAAATGGTGCGGCTGTGGCGATCGAAACCGCCGCAGGCGGACAAGAAGGCGCTGGGAGCGTGGTGGAGTGAGATCGAGAAATGGCGCGCCAAGAAATCGCTCGCCTTCCACAACTCGAGGGACATTATCAAACCGCAATATGCCATCCAGCGGCTGTTCGAACTAACCAAGGATCGCGACACCTACATCACGACCGAAGTCGGCCAGCATCAGATGTGGGCGGCGCAGTTCTATCGGTTCCAGGAGCCGAACCGCTGGATGACGTCGGGCGGACTCGGCACCATGGGTTACGGCCTGCCGGCCTCGGTCGGCGTGCAGCTCGCGCACCCCAACTCGCTGGTCATCGATATTGCCGGCGAAGCCTCGGTGCTGATGACCATGCAGGAAATGTCGACGGCGGTGCAATACGACCTGCCGATCAAGATCTTCATCCTCAACAACCAGTATATGGGCATGGTGCGGCAGTGGCAGGAACTGCTGCACGGCGGACGCTATTCGCATTCCTACACCGAGGCGCTGCCGGACTTCGTCAAGCTTGCCGAGGCCTATCACGCGCACGGCATCCGCTGCGAGCGTCCAAGCGAACTCGACGACAAAATCGGGGAGATGATCGAGGTAAAGAAGCCGGTCATCTTCGATTGCATGGTCGATCCTGCCGAAAATTGCTTCCCGATGATTTCGTCCGGCCGCGCCCATAACGAAATGCTGCTCGGCGACGCCGCAACGCGCGTCGAGGACGCGGTGACCGAAGAAGGCAAGATGCTGGTATAGTCGATGCCTGTCGTCCCCGCGAAGGCGGGGACCCAGTAGTCCCTGACAGACAGGTGCTCACTGGGTCGTCCGCCTGCGCGGACGATGACAATGACGGAGGAAGTCGTATCATGAAACTCGGCATCATCGGCGCCGGCAATGTCGGCGGCACGCTCGGCACGGCCTGGGCGCAAAAGGCCGGTCATGAGATTTTTTTCGGCGTCACCAATCCGAAATCCGACAAGACCCAGGCACTGTTGAAGACCCTCGGTGCCATGGCGCGCGCCGGGACGGCCGCAGAAGCGGCGGCGTTCGGCGAAATAATCGTGCTCACCACGCCGTGGCCGGCGGCGGAGGCCGCAATCCGCTCCATGGGCGATCTGAAGGGACGGGTGATCCTTGACGCCACCAACCCACTGGCCATGGGTCCGGATGGTCTCGGGCTCGAAATCGGCCACAGCATCTCGGCGGGCGAGAAGGTGCAAAGCTGGGCGAAGGGCGCGTCCGTGTTCAAGACGCTCAATACCACCGGCTTCGCCAACATGGCCGACCCGGTTTTTCACGGCGTGAACTCGGTGATGTTCGTCGCCGGCGACGACGCGGCCAACAAGCCGAGGGTGATCGCACTCGTCGCCGCATTGGGTTTCGAAGTCATCGATGCCGGACCGCTGCGCAACGCGCGACTGCTCGAAGCACACGCCATGTTGTGGATCGAGCTTGCGCTCAAGCGCGGCCAGGGCCGCGACTGGGCCTTTGCCGTGGTCAGACGTTGAGGAGATATGCCGTGAACACCGCAACGACGCACTATCCGGCCGCTCCGACCAGCGAGCGGATCGAGACGCGCACCTTGTGCGTCCTGGTCGACAACGAGCCCGGCGTGCTAGCGCGCGTCATCGGGCTGTTCGCCGGGCGCGGCTACAATATCGACTCGCTCACGGTGTCGGAGACCGAGCACGAGAAGCATTTGTCGCGCATCACCATCGTCACACGCGGCACGCCGATGGTGCTCGAGCAGATCAAAAATCAGCTCGACCGCCTGGTCCCGGTGCACCGCGTCATCGACCTGACCACAGCCAATCCGGCGATCCAGCGCGAGCTCGCCATGGTCAAGGTGCGCGGCACCGGTACCGAGCGCATGGAAGCACTCCGCCTCGCCGACGCCTTCCGCGCCCGCGTCATCGACGCCACCACCGAAAGCTTCGTGTTCGAAATCACCGGCGCTTCCGACAAGATCGAAAGCTTCATCAACCTGATGCTACCGGTCGGCCTGGTCGAAGTGTCGCGCACCGGCGTCGTCGCCATCACGCGCGGGCCGGAAGGGATGTAAAAAAGGTTCTGCATTGGCTCGGACCTCAGGGTGACGGATGACCCCTACGCTTTGAGTTTCGCCACCAACACCGCAAAGCGGTCGACAAAGCCCTGTAGGAATTTCTGCGTGGTCTCGTCGCTGATATTGCCCTCGGCGTCGATCAGGTTCGCTTTGTTGGTGATGTAAGCCTCACCGCCGAGCAACGTCATGCCGAGCCCGGTCATCACCGAGCGCAAATGCTGCTGCACCAACGCCGTGCCGATGGCGCCGCCCGAGGTGCCGGTGATGAAGCCGGGCTTGCCGGGCCACACGCTTTTGCCGAACGGGCGCGCGCCCCAGTCGATCGCGTTCTTCAGCGCCGTCGGCATCGAGCGGTTATGTTCGGGCGTGACAAAAAGAACGCCGTCCGCCTTCGCCACCTCATCCTTGTAACGGACCACTTCGGGCGGGAGATTGGCTTCGTTGTCTTGATTGAACATCGGTAGATCGTCGATGCGCACGAATTTCGCGTCGAATTTTCCGGCGCCGAGCTTGACCAGGGCCTGGGCATATTTGCGGTTGATCGATTCGCGGCGGTTCGAGCCGACGATCACGGCGACTTGGGGCAACGCATTGGGCATGGTTGAAGTCCTCGGTGTGAATTCGTAACTAGGGCCAGATAGGTGACTACAACGGCACGGCGCAAGCAGGCACAGCGGTGAAACCAAGACACATGAATTTGCCCGCGGATTGCCGGGCCATCAGCGACGTGCTCGCCCGGGTCGGCGATAAATGGTCAGTGCTGGTGGTGACGCGGCTCGGCTCGGGCGCGCTGCGCTTTAACGAGCTGCGGCGTTCGATCGGCGGCATTTCCCAGCGCATGCTGACCTTGACGCTGCGCGGGCTGGAGCGCGACGGCCTGATCACACGCACGGCCTTCCCGACCATTCCGCCCCGTGTCGATTATGCGCTCACCCCGCTCGGTCGCGATTTGCTGAATCCGGTCTCGGCGCTCGGCGAATGGGCGACCCGCAATCAGACCAAGATTGCGCGCGCCCGCGAACGGTTCGACGGAATGGCGCGGAAAGCCTCCTGATACGGTGGACTTGTCGAGGTGGCATATAAAACCTAGAAGCTGCACCGGAAACGATCAACCAAGCCACGGCCTGAGTAGGGGTGAGACAACATGCGTGTTTATTACGACCGCGACGCCGACCTGAACCTGATCAAGGGCAAAAAGGTCGCCATCATCGGCTACGGCAGCCAGGGCCATGCCCATGCACTCAATCTGCGCGACTCCGGCGTCAAGGACGTCACGGTGGCGCTGCGCAAGAACTCGCAGGGCGTCAAGAAGGCGCAGGCTGCGAGGCTCCCGATCATGGAGGTCGCCGAGGCCGCCAAATGGGCCGACGTGATGATGATGCTCACGCCCGACGAATTGCAGGCCGACATCTATAACGGCCAGCTGCACCCCAACATGAAAGAGGGCGCGGCGCTGATGTTCGCGCACGGGCTCAACATCCATTTCAATCTGATCGAGCCGCGCGGCGATCTCGATGTGATGATGATCGCGCCGAAGGGCCCCGGCCACACGGTGCGCTCCGAATACCAGCGCGGCGCCGGCGTGCCGTGCCTCCTCGCAATCCACCGCGACGCCTCCGGCAACGCCCACGATCTCTGCTTGTCCTACGGCGCCGCGATCGGCGGCGGCCGCGCCGGCATCATCGAAACGAGCTTCCGCGAGGAATGCGAGACCGACCTGTTCGGCGAGCAGTCGGTGCTGTGCGGCGGCGTCGTCGAATTGATGAAGGCCGGATATGAAACCCTGGTCGGCGCCGGCTATGCGCCGGAAATGGCCTATTTCGAGTGCATCCACGAAATGAAGCTGATCGTCGACCTTATTTATGAGGGCGGCATCGCCAACATGAACTATTCGGTGTCCAACACCGCCGAATACGGCGAATATGTCTCCGGCCCGCGCGTGATCAACGACGAGACGCGGGCCGAAATGAAGAAGATTCTCGCCGACATCCAGTCCGGCAAATTCGTTAAGGACTGGATGCTGGAGAACAAGGTCAATCAGACCTCATTCAAGGCCCAGCGCGCCAAGCTCGCGGCGCATCCGGCGGAAGCCATCGGCGCCAAGCTGCGCGAAATGATGCCGTGGATTAAAGAACGCGCGCTCGTCGATCGCTCGCGAAACTAATTGACGATCTGCGGTGTTGATACGGGGGACGACTGTCTAAATCGGGTAGGTCATCATGATTGCCAAACACCATCGTTGGTTTGCCGCGTTCGCGGGCGTAGTTGCGTTAGGTTTCACCGTTACATCGGCTAGTGCTGCCGCGGGACTCTTCACGCTGGCTTCAAAGACCTTCACCGACGGCAAAATGATGCCGAAGAAGGCCGCCGGCGTTGCAGCGGAAAGAGGAAACAACCCGAACTGCGTCGGCCAAACCGTGTCGCCGGAACTGCATTGGTCCAACCTACCGGACGGCACCAAGAGCCTTGTGCTGCTGATGTCCGATCCTGAGGGCCGCGCGCCGTCAGGCGTCAGCCACTGGGTCGCCTACGGCATTTCCCCGACGCTGACTGGCTTCGCTGAAGGCGCTACCGGTAAGGACTCGGATCAATATGTCGGCGGCAAGAGCACGATGGGCGTCGGCCACTACGAGAGACCCTGCACGCCGCCGAACCAGACGGCGCACCACTACACATTCATCCTCATCGCCACCGACTTCGATCCGAAAGAGCTTCCGCCCGGATTGACGCGCGAAGACGTAATCGCGAAGTTCGGCGCGCATTGGCGATGAAAGTCGCCAAGATCAAAAAACTCGCCGAGAAGATCGTCGGGCAGTGCCGGGTCGACAACCCCCGGCACTTCAAGCTTGCCGATCACGATCCCGCCGAGCGCTTCGGCCTCTCGACTGACATCGACGATGTGAAGACGATCCTTGCCGGCGGGATCGCCCGCATGACCGAATTGCAGCAACGTCTTTATGCCCACGGCCAATGGGCCGTGTTGATCGTGCTTCAGGGCATGGACGCCGCGGGCAAGGACGGCGTGATCAAGCACGTGATGTCCGGCATCAATCCGCAGGGCTGCGAGGTGCACGCCTACAAGGCGCCCAGCGCCGAGGAGCTCGCCCACGATTTTCTGTGGCGCACCGGCAAGGACATCCCCGAGCGCGGGCGCATCGGCATTTTCAATCGCTCGCATTACGAGGAAGTGCTGGCGGTGCGCGTGCATCCGGACATGCTCAAGCGGCAGAACCTGCCGTCCGTCGCGACCGACAAGGACATCTGGAAACATCGCTTCAAGGAAATCCGCGCCTTCGAGCGTCACCTGACGCGCAACGGCACGTTGGTTTTGAAATTCCACTTGCGTATTTCCAAAGAAGAGCAGCGCAAGCGTTTTCTGGCGCGGCTCGACGAGCCGTTCAAGCGCTGGAAGTTTTCCTTAAACGACATCGCCGAGCGCGGCCGCTGGGACGACTACATGGCCGCCTACCAGGACATGATCCGCGAGACCTCGACGGATTATGCGCCCTGGTTCGTCGTCCCCGCCGACCACAAACACGTCGCCTGGCTGGTCGTCTCGGCGGCGATCATCGAGGCGCTGGAACAGCTCAAGCTCGACTATCCCAAGGTCGCCGGCAAGGCGCTCAAGGAACTGAAGGCCTGCGAACGCGCGCTTGAGGCGGAGGCCAAGAACTGAGAAGGAGCTGAGACAGGCGCTTGCACTTGCGCGGTCTCTTCCGCTACAAGAGGGCCGGTCCGATATGAAGTTAACGCGGAATTCACCTTCATCCGCGAGCTTTGGGGCCACCTTTGTGAGCACGACGAGGCAGTAGCAATGTCGACGCGCCGCGATTTTCGCGCGATGACCCGGGAGGCCTTGCAGGCCTGTTCCGGCGCTGCCCTCATGCATCGCCAAATTCTCGGCGGGCTCCTGCTGCTTAGCGCCCCCTGAGGGCCGGCCGGGCGTTTGCGCCTGGGCACTCAGGGGTCGACAGCAGCAACGGAACCCAATGAGCGCCCTGACCCCAATTGGCGGGCGCAAACGAGAAGGACCTCAATCATGACCACGCCAATCAAGTCCGAGAAGGACCGCGTCGTCATTTTCGACACCACCTTGCGCGACGGCGAGCAGTGCCCCGGCGCGACCATGACGCACGAGGAGAAACTCGAAGTCGCCGAACTCCTGGACGACATGGGCGTCGACATCATCGAAGCCGGCTTTCCGATCGCATCCGATGGCGACTTCGCCGCCGTCAACGAGATCGCCAAGCGCACCAAGCGGGCCGTCGTTTGCGGCCTCGCCCGCGCCGGCATCAAGGACATCGATCGTTGCGCCGAGGCGATCAAGCCGGCCAAGCGGCAGCGTATCCACACCTTCCTGTCCACTTCGCCGGTGCATATGAAATACAAGCTGCAGAAGGAACCGCACGAAGTCTATGAGATGGTGATTGCGCAGGTGACGCGCGCGCGCAATTACACCGACGACGTCGAGTGGTCGGCCGAGGACGGCACCCGCACCGAGTTCGATTTCCTGTGCCGCTGCGTCGAGGCCGCGATCAAGTGCGGCGCCACCACCATCAACATTCCCGACACCGTCGGCTACACGGTGCCGGACGAATATTTTTCGATGTTCAAGACGCTGCGCGAGCGCGTGCCGAATTCCGACCTGGCACGCTTCTCGGTGCACTGCCACAACGATCTCGGCATGGCGGTGGCGAATTCGCTTGCCGGCGTGCGCGCCGGCGCGCGCCAGATCGAGTGCACCGTCAACGGCATCGGCGAGCGCGCAGGCAATGCGGCGCTCGAAGAAGTCGTGATGGCGATGCGGGTGCGCAACGACGTGTTGCCGTACTGGACCGGCGTCGACGCCACCATGCTGACGCGGGCGTCGAAGCTCGTCGCCGCGGTCACCTCGTTCCCGGTGCAGTACAACAAGGCCATCGTCGGGCGCAACGCCTTCGCGCACGAGAGCGGCATCCACCAGGACGGCATGCTCAAGCATACGCAGACCTACGAGATCATGGTGCCCGAAGATGTCGGCGTGAAGCAGACCTCGCTGGTGATGGGCAAGCATTCCGGACGTCATGCTTTTGTCCACAAGCTCGAGGAACTCGGTTATCGCCTTGCCGGCAATCAGCTCGAAGATGCCTTCGTCCGCTTCAAGACGCTCGCCGATCGCAAGAAGCACGTCTACGACGAGGACATCGAGGCTTTGGTCGACGAGGAGATCGCGACCGCCCAGGACCACATTAAGCTCGTGTCGCTGTCGGTCATCGCCGGCACCCGCGGGCCGCAGCGCGCCACCATGAAGCTCGATGTCGACGGCAAGTCGATGCTCGAGGAATGCGAGGGCAACGGTCCGGTCGACGCCACGTTCAACTGCATCAAAGCCATGGTGCCGCACGACGCGGTGCTGGAACTTTATCAGGTGCACGCGGTGACCGAAGGCACCGACGCGCAGGCCGAAGTCTCGGTACGGCTGTCGGAGCAGGGCCGCTCGGTGACGGCCAAGGGCGCCGATCCCGACACGCTCGTTGCCTCGGCCAAGGCCTATCTCGCGGCGCTCAACAAGCTCGTCGCCCGGCGGCTGCGCAGTGGTAAGCTGGAGCCGGTCGCGGTCGCCGAGCGCCGCATCCACTCGACGGATGTTGGGTAGGCGCTCTTCGATCGTTGGACCGCATCGCAGCGCGTATCGGCGCTAGAACGCGCCGAGATACCGGTGATTATAAGTCGGCCGATACGGCATCGATGAGCCACGTCTCCCCATGCGGAAGAGGCGGACGCCAAGTTCGTTAGGAATTACGCGCGCGATCTGCGATCGCGTCGATCGCGAAAAGTAATAACAACAACACGAGAATTGAAACCATCGACGCCATTCCGGCAGCGGGTGAGCCTGAAAGAGCTTCTCGGCTGCAAAGCAAAGTTCTCTTTTTGTTCTCAACGAGTCAATAGCATTCCGCCGGCACAAATGGGTTGAAAAGCCGGTCGCACCGGCCTCGCCTTGCCCGTGTCCCAGAGGGCCGCTATATCGACCCAGAGATTTCCGCCGAAAGGGCGGCTTTCTTTTCCGGTTCGTGTCCGATGGGCCCGCGGCAAATGGGTGCAAGTTCCTAACCTTGCGAAATTCTTCGGTTAGGGCGCATAGCTCAGTTGGTAGAGCAGCTGACTCTTAATCAGCGGGTCGTAGGTTCGATCCCTACTGCGCCCACCATTGATCCGACAACACTTTTTCCGGTTTTACAGCGGAACAAACTAGAACAGCTTGGACCAGTTGGGAGCTTAGTTGGGAGTTTTTGTTCTCCTTTCGAGCTTGCGGATGGCGCTTTCGGCAAGCGCCGGGTCGCGGTGCAGATAGTGGGCGTCAAGGATTGAACGCACCTCGCGTAAGCTGTGGCCAGTAATGGTCGCAATCTCCGCTTCGGTGCAGCCGGCGAGCGCTAGACGCGTCACCGCTGTCCCACGAAGGTCATTGAAAGTGAGGCCGACTATGCCGGCTTTCCGACGGGCCTCACGCCAAGAGGAGCGGAAGCCGTCTGAAGTCCACGGCGTCTTGTCTGTCGACGTGAGAATAATCGGCCCATGCTTTTTCTTGGCGGCGCTATCAAGTGCGGCCTTCAGCGGCGCGCCGATCGGCACGGAGACGCGCACGCCGGTTTTCGACTGTTGCAGCCGAATTTTCTCACCGTCGTAGGCGGACCACGGAAGGCGCAGCAAGTCGCCTTGCCGCTGGCCAGTCCACAGGCCAAGCAATAGTGGTAAATGCAGGTGCTTCGGTGCATTCTTTAAGAAGCTCTCCTCGTCGTCGTCCGTCCAGACTTTCTCGTTGCGTGAGGCGCGGTAAAGTCGGCCGCCGCGCTCGCACGGGTTTGCAGCGATGAGCCCACGATCTAGACCCCATGACAAGACACGGGCGAGCACCGTCCAAGCGTAGTCGCCTTGTCGCCGACCGGAATTAGTGGCGATCTGATCGCGCCAATCTTTGAAAATTCCGCGTGTACGTCGGTCAGTGAGCGCTGACAGCGGAAAGTCGGCGAACTTTTTCTCGATCTTCTTAATGAGTGCGATGTAGCTACGGCGAGTGCTGGCGGCGAGGTCCACGAAGTCCGAACTTGCCTGGTATGGCTGGAGAAGGCCCAACAGGGTACCGCTGGCCGGCACAACCTTTCGCGCCGCGGCCTCGTTGTAGCTCGCGACGAACTCTGGCGAGCCAGGCTCGCCTCGCAGCGGTGGGCCGGATTTCCACGCATAGTAGTAGAACTTCACCGTGCCATCGGCGAGCTTCTTCCTGACGGGATTGATGCCCTTAAGCCTAACTCTCATGATGCTTCTTTATCCACTTATCCAGGCCGTTTGCATCGTCTGAAATGGGCTCGGATGGCGTAGTGCTTGCGATTATTGTCCCATCAGGGCGATATTCCAACCGCATGTTAACGCCAGCTCTGACCGCCAGCCTAAAAAGGCGTTTTGCTTCCGCTCGCATCAGTTTGGTAGACTGGTCGGACATCGGTTTCTAAGCCTGCGCGTCAGCGCTCAAGAGTGCCCCGATGTGCTTCAGCGTACTTTCCGAGATGCTGGTCCTTGCACGTAAATCGAATCTGTAATCGGTTCGAATGTCAGACCAATTTTTGATATTAGCCGGCTGAAGCGTTTGCGCGAATTGACGAGGAAAATAAAAAAGGCCGAAATTGCCAATTTTTCCCGTAGAGATAGTCACCAGCGCCCTATAATCAGGTTTGGGATCGGATAACTCAATCCGGATGCGAACAGTACCCCATTTTTGCATTGCACTTTTAAAACTCGAGGTCGCCATTGAGCTGAAAAGTGCCGCGACTGCATCTTCGAACGTGTGTCCAATTTTCAATTCACAAAGCTCGAACAATCCGAGCTTTGCATTCCAGCGATCCACAACAAGATGTCCCCTTCGACCTGAATGTGAGATCAGGCCAGTTAGGTAAGCCTTTGCCAGCGGGACAACTTTCGTGTGAGAAAATGTCGATGCTTTTGCGATCATGAGCGAAGTCACCAGCCTAGCTGCGTCTACCGACGTCATTTCCGCCCCACCGTAACGTCCGCCCTTGCCAGTGCTTATTAGACCCGCCTCGCGGAGGCGACGGCCCATTTCCCGCACAGCTGGCTCAGGAACTCCGGTCACCTCCGACGTACGCAGAACCAAGTCACTTAGTCTGGCCATCCCTGGTATCAATTCTTAATGATGTGTGTTACACACAATAGGGGCTAGTTGCGGCTAGTCAAGAGTAATAATGCGTGGCGCTCGGAATAAGCCTCGCAACACAGTGGCGCCATCGCGGCGTCCCGGTACCGCACCTTGTTCGGACGAGGGGGTCGCAGGTTCAAATCCTGCCACTCCGACCAGTCCACCACTCTGGCCGTTGATTTCCCGCAACTAAATGAAACTCCTAGCGAACTTGGGGCGCCCCGAGTACACAAGGGCGTACACAAGCGCGTGTTGCGGATGGTCAAGCTACGTCAAGACAACAAGGGCAATTACAGCGCGCGTAAGCGGCTTCCCGATGACGTGCGGGACGAATATAGCCGCCGTCACGGGCCGCGCCTTGAGGCCAAGTTTTCAGCGCGTGCCAGTGTGGGAGCCCATACCGCTAAGCAGAAATTTCGAGAGTGGGATGCCGAAGTCGAGGGACGCATCGCGGCCATTCGCGCCGAGCGTAACGGGGAAGGTATTGCGCTCACGCAACGTCAGGCGCGTGCGCTGGCTGGCGAGTGGTACGAATGGTTCATCACGCGTCACCCCACCAGCGATCTGCGGAAATGGGAAGACCTTCGCGACGAATTGCATGAGGCAGAACGCGAATCTGTCGGACAGGCCGAGTGGGAGCAATGTGATCCTGACGAGCTTTGGCGCGAGGACGAAGAGTTTCGCAGAGCCATGCGTGTCAATCGGCGTTGGATCGGGACCCCGTATCGGCATCCAAAAGGGACCCCCTCGTTTTACGTTTTGAGCGATTAGCGTTCGCCCCGTCGGAGCTGGCCGGGGTTGCGGAGACGGGGCGAGCGCGGGTTGACGTGTGATCGTCGGCTCGGCTCTTGAAGCGCCAGCTGTCGTTGCCGGTCTCGATGATATCGCAGTGGTGGGTCAGTCGATCGAGCAGCGCGGTCGTCATCTTGGGATCACTGAAGACGCTTGGCCACTCGCCGAAGGCGAGATTGGTGGTGACGATGATTGAGGTGCGCTCGTAGAGCCGGCTGACGAGGTGGAACAGGAGCTGACCGCCCGATTGAGCGAACGGCAGATAGCCGAGCTCGTCGAGAATGATGAAGTCCATTCGAGTGAGTTGATCGGCGATCCGACCTTGCCTTCCGTTACGGGTCTCGGTCTCGAGCCGGTTGACGAGATCGACCACGTTGTAGAACCGGCCACGGGAGCCGGAGCGGATGCAGCTTCTGGCGATGGCAATGGCCAAATGGGTCTTGCCGGTACCGGTCCCGCCGACCAGCACGGCGTTGCGCTGCTGGGCGATGAAGCCGCCGCCGGCGAGGTCGTTCACGAGCGTCTCATTGATCGGCGTGCCCTCGAACTGGAAGTCGTCGAGGTCCTTGGCGAGCGGCAGCTTGGCGATGGTGAGCTGGTACTTGATCGAGCGCGCCTGCTTCTCGCTGATCTCAGCGTTGAGCAGATCGCCGACGATGCGCTGTGGTTCATGCTGGCGTTTGACGGCCGTAGCCATGATCTCGTCGAAGGCAGCCTTCATGCCGTAGAGCTTGAGCTCACCCATGAGGTCGAAGAGTTGAGTGCGTTCCATCAGATGGTTCTCCTGAGGTTGTCGTAACGGGCACAATCGGCGACTGGCGCATGGCGCAGTGTCAGCGCGGCCGGCGTGAGGATGGTGACCGGCGGGCCGGGATCGCGCTGGCGGGCGAGGATGTTGAGAACGACATCGGCGGAATGAACGCCGTGGGCGATCGCTTCGGCACAAGCCGTCTCGACCGCCGGCAGTCCGTCGGTGAGCACCGCGGTGAGGATGTCGACCATCTGACGATTGCCATCATCGGCGCCGGCGAGCTTGCGTCGCACGCGCTCCATCGCGGCCGGCAGCACCCAGTCCTTGAAGGGCGCACCGTTGCGCAAGGCGCCGGGCTTGCGGGCGAGCACTGGCACGTAATGCCAGGGGTCGTAGATCGTGTCGCCGCGGCCGAACGATCGGGGATGTTCGGCGACGATCCGTCCGTCCTGGCGGATCACGATGCGGTCCGCATAGGCATGGACTTCGACGGGACGGCCGACCGCACTGGCGGCTACCGAGTATTTGTTGTTATCGAAGCGCACCAGGCAGGTCTTCGAGACCGACGCCGGCACTGCATGGAAGCCATCGAACCGGCCAGCATAGGGAACGAGCTTCGGCCGTTCCGCCTCGAACACTTCCCAGATCGTCTGTTCGGTCAGTTCTGGATGACGGTGCGCCTTGGCGTAGACGATGCACTGGTCGGTGAGCCAGGCATTCAACTCGTCGTAGCTTTTGAACCGAAGCCGCGGCGTGAAGAAGCGCTGACGCACGAGCCCGACCTGGTTCTCGACCTGACCCTTCTCCCAGCCAGATGCCGGCGTGCAGGCGACCGGATCGACCAGATAGTGGCTGCACATCTGCAGGAAGCGGCGATTGTAGAGACGATCTTTACCGACAAGGACCGTCTCCACCGCGGTCTTCATGTTGTCGTAGATGCCGCGCTGGCAGGCGCCCTTGAACAGAGCGAACGCCCGGTCGTGGGCGTCAAACACCATCTCCTGCGTCTCGCGCGGATAGGCCCGCACGACCAGCATCCGGCTGTGACAGAGCCGAACATGGGCGACCTTCACGATCACCGTCACGCCGCTCAGCAGGACGACTTCGTGGCTCCAGTCGAACTGGTAGGCCTCTCCCGGCGCAAAGCTCAGCGGGACGTAGGCCGCGGCTGTCGATGCACCACGCTCCTTGCTCCACTGCCGCGCATAACGCCGAACGGCATCATATCCACCCTCGTAGCCGAGCCCGCGCAGTTCCTCGAACAGTCGGATCAACGTTAGACGTTCACGCGCCGCCTTCCCTTCGTTCGACACCAGCAATTGATCGAGCTTGTCCCGCCATGGCCCAATCTTCGGAAGTGGTTGAGCCTCTCGCTCGTAGCGGAACTCGGTCACCTCCGACCGGATCACCTTCCGCACGACCTTCCGAGATACACCCAGCTCACGGCAGATCGCTTTGATCGCCTTGCCCTGTACGAAAAATAAGCGACGGATCTTTGCAATCGTCTCCACAATCAGCATCCCAACCTCGGCTTCCATAATCATGGAAGCCAGTGTGGACCCTCAGCCCCGGGGTCCCGATTGGATGCCGATCACCCCGAAAACGGGGTCCTTATTCCACGCCGAAACACAGTCTACGCCAAGCGTCCCTTTGCGGGTCCGGGCCAGGTTTTGTCCTATCTCGCGCGCTACACCCATCGGGTGGCGATCTCGAACAGTCGGATACTGTCACTCTCCGACGACAAAATTCGCTTTCGATGGAAGGACTATCGGCAGGACGGCAAGGCCAAGGTGATGGCGCTTGCCGCCGGCGAGTTCATGCGCCGGTTCCTACTGCACGTGCTTCCCGACGGCTTCCATCGCATTCGTCATTACGGCCTGTTCGCCAATGGTCACCGTGCTGAGAGGATAAAGCTTTGCCGGCAGCTCTTGGGTGCCGCGGAACGAATCGAGGCCTGCCCGGCCGATGACGATCTAGCCGCGCATTCGGCGGATGAGACGCATGCCTGCACATGTTGCGGCGGTCGGATGAAGATCGTTGAGACCTTCGATCGGAGTACTCCCCTCCCAGCTTGCCTTCGTCACACGCAACCGTTCAACAGTTCATGACCGGAGCAGAGGACTCACTTGCAATCGATGTCCCTGATCGCCGAATGCCCTGCATCGGCGAGCGGCGGCAGACTCAACTCGATCGTTATTCTGGTCGATCGGCCGCCATTTTTGAGCACGCCGATGACCCCGTCATCACGGTGAGCATCATACTTTCGGCCGCGCTCCTTCTCGATCGGCGGCCCGCGACAACCCATTGGCCAGCAAACGATTGCCCAATCTCCATAGTTACGGAACGCTGACCGCGGTTTCGTGCAAAAAGGTTTCTGTGACGGCTCACTTCTGAGCAGCCGTGGAGCGCAGCACGCCGACCGCCATCGCAGAAACCTAAGTATTGTACGAACAGTCACCGAAGCGGGCAGAGCGAAACACATGACCAAGTCGCACCTCAAGCTAGTCGCGCCAGCAACCGTAAAACGAACAGTTATGCCAAAGCGGCTTCCAAATGCCGACTTGCGGACACGCGAGCACCTGACTGAGGCCGAGGTTCAGCGGCTTATGGACGCCGCCAGAAGAATCGCTGGGGGCAACGGGACGCCACCATGACCCTGACGGCCTACCGTCACGGCCTACGGGCTTCCGAATTGGTGGACCTCCGGTGGGATCAGGTGGACTTCAGGACGGCCACCCTGCACGTTCGCAGGGTCAAGCAGGGGGCACCAAGCACGCACCCGATCCTCGGGGACGAACTACGCGCCCTGAGGCGCCTCCAGCGCGAGCAGGAGCCCAAGTCACCCTTCGTGTTTACCTCCGAGCGAGGGGCGCCGTTCACCACTGCCGGCTTTGCCCGCATGGTGGAACGCGTGGGCACTGAGGCGAGGCTTGGCTTCAAGTCGCACCCGCATATGCTCCGGCACGCCTGTGGCTACGCGCTGGCCAATAAGGGACACGATACGCGCGCCCTCCAAGCCTACCTGGGGCATCGCAACATTCAGCACACCGTTCGCTACACAGAGCTATCGCCGACGCGGTTCAAGGATTTCTGGCGCGCTTAGGGGCTGAAGCAATCAACAGGTGATGTAATGACAGACCAAACCAACCTGCACCCGTCCCAGCAGGTCCGAAGTTTTTGGGGCAGGAAAAGTGCGACCCGCCGAACTGGCTGGGGCAATTGGATAACGGCCGTAGCTTTGATTGCGGGAATGGCGCTTGCGTATGCCGCTGGCTTTGGTCAGGAAATGCGGTACATTTTGGCGTGGATCGGGATTTGGCAAGTCGTCTCGTGGATTGTGGGGTAATTGGGCCAGCACACGCGTGCAATTATTCTTCGCGGACTGATGACTGCGATACTGGCGTTTGGCGTCCGCCGCTTGCGCTAGCGAAGATTGTCCTGAAGGCGTGCCCAATGTAGATTCAGGGGTGGGCGCCTCAGGGCGTCGGCACTGGGGCTGTTTGGATCGAATGATTAACGCTCGTTCCGCTGCCAAAGATTATTATGGTGTTCTCGGCGTGTTGCCGACTGCGGAAGCAGTAGTTATCGCCGCTGCATATCGAGAACTCGCCAAGAAATACCATCCAGACAAATGGCGAGGCGAGCGATCTATAGGCGAAACTCGAATGCGCGAACTGAATGCGGCCTACGAAGTACTTTCGAGTGAACTACGGCGCAGGGAATATGATCGGGACTGCGGTAAGGCCCCGGATCACACTCCCAATGATGCCTCAGCCATGTCAACCTCTCAAGACGCGAAGCAATCGCGACAAGAAACGACGAAAAAGGGTGCTGGCGCTGACGTAGGCATTATGCGCGCCTTCACGCTTTTAGGACTTATTGTCATCGGTGCTGTTTTTTGGGCGGTGGCACCAAATTCCCAGGTGTCCGAAAAGACCGAACCGACGGAAGCGAGCGCATCCCAGAAACAGACTTTGGTGCCGCGCGGCAGCGAAAAGCCAAGTTTCGATTGTGCAAAAGCAAAAACGGCACCGGCGCGGCTTATTTGCGCGGATGGAGAATTGGCGCGGCTCGATGGCGAGCTTGGTGTCACTTTCCGAAAACAGAAAGCTCAGATTTCGGCACAGGATCAGTCGAAATCTGTTGCCGAGGAGCGTGCCTGGATCGACACCAGAAACACACGCTGCGACCTCGACGGAAAAAATGGGGCCGCGATTGAAGTACTTGCCAGTTCCAAGCCGTGCATGTGACCGCGATTCAAGAGCGCATCGTTTATCTCACTCAGACTGAGGCCGCGGCAATACCAGCGGTCGCCGGTGAGTACACGACGACAACGCCAGCGCCATCAACACGCTGGTGGTGCAGCGCCTCGGTGCCTACTACCCGGCCATCACAACATGCGCATCTGGATGGGTGGCCGACGACGCGCAGCACACAGACAACACGCGTTAGTATTTGAGGGCATGGGAGAACCCTTAGAGCGCCTAGCCGAAACAGTACGCGCGAGGGGGCATTTGGCGCATTAGAGCTTGATGGGAGTACACAATGGCGGTACACATGGAACTAGGCGCGGCTCAAAAAGAGCAGCAAATTCAGTGGCTACTAGTTCAAACGACAAATCCTGCCACTCCGACCAACTTTTTGTCTCCCTCCGCCGAGGACCGCCTTCCAAAATCGTTTCATTTCGCCGAGTCTAATTTGATCATTGGCGTTGTGAGGGCGAGAAGTGTCCACGAAGTCGGTTATGGGCACAAATGGCACTGGGAGGCGTAACCGGTCGTGGCCGGAGGCGCTGAAACGGGAGATCGTGGCGGCGTCGTACGCGCCAGGCACGTCGGTCTCAATGGTTGCCCGGCATTACGACGTGAATGCAAACCAGGTATTCGGTTGGCGGAAGCGCTATCGCGACGACCCGCGTGCGCCGGCCATGCCGGCGGCTCCGCAACTGATCCCGGTGGTGGTCACGGGTGAACGGGATGCTGTCGTCGTGCGGTTGTCGAGCTTGGCTGGCCGACGTTCTAACCCGCATCGCCGAGCACCCGGCTCACAGGCTCGACGAACTCCTGCCGTGGAATTGGCAACTACTTCGAGACAGCGCTAGGCAGGCGGCCTGACGCCACCCCCCGACTAAATCAACGGGATAGCAAAGCTGCGGTGCTCACCGCATGCTAACAACTTTTTCTACACGGCGATCGTTGCGGGGCCTGATATGGGGAACGAAATTCCATGTTTCCGCTCGTCGCGACTCAGATTCGGTCACCACGGCTGACGGAGATCTCGGCACACGTACTCCCGACTGTCCGCAGCGATTTTTTGGGGTTGATGGTCTCTGCTCGTCGCGTCGTTCGGTACCCCGCACAGTCATACCCTGCACGGAATCCTCTACTCCCCGCTTCGATCAAGTTCTTGCACGATAACGAGACCGTTGAGCGATTCTGGGAGATCGTGCGAAATACTATCAGCAACGCTCGTACGTTGTTCCGGCGCAACCTCCATGATCCTACTGACCCACCAAGGCCGGCTAAACGTCAGGCCATCGACACCCGACGTGTCATCTAGATAAAGCGACGCGAACACCGTAAATTTGTAGACTTTGACCCACCATGACTAAAGCCTTTATTAGACCTCGCTCGGTTCGCGTCGCCTTCCTGGTCGATGAGAACGACCACTGGCAGCAAATGCTGCAAGCTATTTTTGCAAACTGCTATGGCCGGTGGGGAGGACGCTTTAACCTAATCGTACCGTGCGAGAATGGTGAGATCAGGTCGGCTTACTTGCCCTGGCTTAGCGCCTACGACCCCAGACTTCTCTATTCGTACGTCGATCTGTCCGATGCTGTAATTGATCGATTGCACGAGCATTTTTATCCCAGCTTTCTTGTGGGGCATAACTTCTACAACCGGGCCGAACGGGACCTTCACGCGTTTCGGCCGCGGCTTCCACTCGGACCGCTCTCGTCGCTCTCTGTGACGTTGCTCGCGTCGCGCGGAAGCATGTTTAGTGGACCACGTCCGGTCACCTTGGTGGACACATATGGCCGCAGTCCCACGCCGCAATTTCTTCAAGAGAGCTTTGGTTGCTATCGCGAAAGCCTGAATCCGGCGCCAGTTCCGCCAAATTGGGCCGAATATGTGCGCACCTATGCGCTCGTGGACCAGGAGATCGTGGACAACCCGCGCTTGGTTCCGAGGCCGCAAGGCGACTACGTCACCGATTACAAAGCTGTCCTCGACCGTCTGGGCGAACAACGCGACCTCTACGGGCTCGCCTTGCTATCGGCATGGATGTGTCCGCGTCTTCAGATGAACGATCCGAGATGGACCAATCGCGTCAACATAATCGTCGGCGATCGCTTTGCCGATCGCGTCACCTTTTGGAACGCGCGCTCGCATCTCGACGTGTATCTAGACGAAAGCCTTGTCACGCTGAAGATTTCGTGGGCCGAGATCGACGACAGCGATACCTTTGCGTCGATCATAAAGATCATAAAAAATCGAATTCACGTCTCGCATAGCCAGAATAATTCACACGTCACGATCCGGTCGGCAAGCCACAGCGGGCAAGAATTGGATGACATGCTCGATCGCTTTCGCGAGGCTGATCGATGGAACATTTACTCTCGCGAAAACAATAGACTCGGTCGATCAATGTTGTCCGGCGCCCTCAGTTCTGGAGACCGCGATGCTTCATGTTGAAGATCGCGGCATTTTTCAAGCAAGCGACTGGCATGAGACGACATTCGCTGAAGAATCTTTTCGCCCGCCGCTCATCCCGCCGCGTCACATTCGCGGCGCTCCGTCTTCGCCCTTCGGCGGCGACCGGGGCACCTGGGCACTTGATCTCGATATTCAGCGGACCAAAGATTACAGCCGCTTTCAAAACGTTCAACACCGTTGGCGCTTGCCTCGCCGCTTGCGCATGACGAACGCCTTCACCCGCATTTATCAGCTCGGCGGCACGACGGGCGCCATATGCGTGCCCCGAATAACGAACGAAGGTTTGATCGCATTATTCGGCGCGTCAGAAGGGCAACTGCCGGAGTTGAAGCTACCCAAAGACGAAGTCGCGTTCAGAAATGCGCTGTGCGCACCGCGAGATTGGCAGCCGTTCGCTCCCGGTCGCGGCCCGCCGAAGAACAGCCTTGTCGTTGAAACGCGGCCTTCCGATAAGGGCCGCTATCTCACTGCACTGATCCATTTGTCCGGCGGCATCCATTGCAGCCGGGAGATTTTCTTAAATAAATTCTGGAAGCAGCAACTTGAATTTCTCGGTGCATCGCCGAGCGCGGGAGAAGATCGCCTGCCAGAATTGGTGCGGCGACTTCAAAACCGGCTGCGTTCGGGTGTAATTCAAGGTCAGGACGATTGGGAACGGATCGGGCGCGTTGTTTTGGGCGAAGCAAGAACCGTACGCCTTGCGCCGAGATATGTGCGTTTCGACTATCTTGCTACGCAATTCGAGCAGTTTTGTAGCTCGTTTTGGGCGGCACATCAGGCGGGAGCTGAGCTATGGGACGAGCAACGAAACCAATCGCTGGTCGATTCGGTTCAGTACCTATGCCAACGGGAGATTCTTCACCAAGGCCACGAGTGGCTTTGCCGGCACTGCAACAACAGCAACTGGGTGAGCCTCGATGCCCTTCGCAGGTCCATGGTTTGCGAAGTATGTGGCACTATGGAACCTGCTCCGGTCGCCGGTCCTTGGTACTTCAGACTGAATTCATTCGTTCTCGACGGGCTTCGTGCCCATGGCATGCTTGCCTATCTTTGGTGCCTTTCGCGGCTTTCGGATCAGGCTCAGACTTCCTTCTTCTACTTCGAACCTCACGAATTGTTCTTCACAACAGACAGCGCCTACGCCGGTAAGCCCGATGCCGAAATCGACTTGATCGTCGTCGTAGACGGCATTGTCCGGCTCTGTGAGGCGAAGACGTCGAACCAGAATATCTCGTTGGAGAAACTAGCGGAGCTGGCCCGGCGCATTAGGCCGGATATTGCCACACTCGCCATCATGGAGCCGCGATCGGTGTCAACCGATCGGCGCTTGCACGAGCTGCGCGCGTTGCTTGAGGGCTCCAATATCGAAGTGGAGATCATTGTGCTTGAAGAACGCGACATCGACGATAGCCCCAACCTGCCAAACGGCCGTTCGCAAATGATCCGGGTGGTCTAGGACGGACGATGTTCAGTCGCCGGAGGAAATCCTTGTATGCGTGCTGATTGCCGCCGAGCAGTAGAATTCGAGCACCGCCTGCCGCGTCTGGCCGATCTCGCGGAGGGTGGCGTCTTCCTTGTCGAGCACGAGGATAAGATCACGAGGATAAGATTAAGATATGGACAGCGCTTCGGGGTGGCCCGCGGCCGGCGGTCGTCGGTGTCTCAGCGCCCGAATAGTCGATCCCGATATGTCGCGCGTAGGCAGGCGCGCGCTCAAACCGAGAAGGCCGCCACTGCCCGAGCGAGACGGTCCGACAAGCGGCCAGGCATTGTTTGGGAGAACACATCAGCCAAAGCGCCATAATACCAGCGCGTACCCTCCGCGCCGCCGTTAAATCGCTGCCAGAGCGGATCGCCCAGGACGCGATAGTCAAAGAGGATGGCTTCGGCATTGTGGGTTTTGTCGGCAAGCGAGACGAGCAAGGATTGCTTGGGCTTTGCCGACAATTTACCGAGATAGGCTTCTTTGCGCGGTCGCCAGTCCGGCTTGGGCTCGGTCCAAGAGTCCGTGCAGTCGGAAACGATCTCGGCCACCGCATCGCCGAACCGCCTCCTGATGTCCTCCAGTGTTTCTACGCCGCCCTGGTCCTCGGCCGCGTCATGCAAAAGCGCGCCGATCGCCTGATCTTCGTTGCCGCCATGTTCGACCACTAGAGCCGCCACCGTCATCAAATGCGAAATGTAGGGTATCGGCGTGCCCTTCCGCGTTTGGGTGCGATGCAGTCGGTGGGCGTAATGAAATGCCTCGTCAAACCGCTCTGTCAGCAATCCCTCCTCCTTTAATTTTCCGACTGGTACGGAGCCGTTCTAGCAGGCGGTGGATATCGCTCTGGCGGTCGAGGCGCTCCTCGGTATTGTTCCGACGTGTAGCAACGTACGAAAGCGCCTGCAAAACGTCATACTTTGTCTCCGCGCGTTCGGGGGAGCCCGGCACGCGACCGAGATACCGGACGGACTTCGCGGTCGCAGCGCCGAGCGCAAAGGGATCGATTTGAACATCCATCCCAGAACCACAAATATGGAACACCCGGGCAGCGGCTTTCTTTCCCCAGTGTTCGGACACCTGTTTGTCGGTCCATGTCGCGATATCGAGCATGCTGACCTTTTCAGACTGCCATTTATTCATCCTGGCGCGATCGGCGTCGACGGCCTCGAGTGCGGGTCGTATGCGCGTGGGTATCGAACGGAGTTCCAGACCTTGACGGTGGCGCTCCCTGATTTCAATTTTGGTCTCGCCGATGACCAAGCCATTCGCGCAGACAAATCGCAACCAGCCGAAGAGAATCACAAGACGCGAAGATCCGTCGACAGAATTGAAACATTCAAGCCTGAGATCGAGCTTTTTTCCGTAATTGTCGATGAAGCAATACGTGTCAGCAAAATAGATCCGGAAATTCATCCATTCGCCAAGCTCAGACAATCCTACTTCGTAGCGCAGGTCATCAGGTTCGATCCCGGCCTTGACAAGCCCTTCGCGACATAGAGCTGCGACATGGCGGTGAGGGGCGAGTGAATAGTTGCGAGAGACGACGGCGACAGGGATAGGTCGCTCTGCCGACAGCGGCCGGCGCATGACCGTCTTGAGGAATGGGTTGGCAGGTTCCCCCGGACCGACCGTGAACGGCACAAGATCGAATTCCGGTAAGACTGTCTGGATAGCATCCCAGTCACCAGCGCGGTACAGCACTTTGCGCGATCGCCAATTCGCTTCTTCCAGCGGAAGTGAGATCGCGGACATATTTGTCTCTTTTTTCATGGCATAACTCGCTGGTCAGGATGCTGTCCCGGCTTCCGCTTTGGCGTCTCTAGCCAAAGTCGCGCTTAGCGTTTCACAGGATGTCCGCCCTTCACCGGGGGTGGAAGAGCGATTTCGGTCGCGTTTCCGCTCGGCCTTTGGGTGGATGGATTGGGGGGCGTCTCTGCCCCCATTTCGGCCGCCACTGAGAGCCGTTTATCGTCAAACGTTTTTATGGTCCCAGTGATAAATCCCGCGTGGCCGCAGAAGCATTGGTGAAAGCGTCGACCGTCCCTCAGCTTGGCCGTTCCGTCACAAGCTAAATGGCCTCCGCTGCACGAAACAAAACTAAGAGCGCTACAATAGGGACACGAAAATCCAGCCCAATTATATCGTTCGGCGCTGTGCGTAGCGACCGGCGTGGTCGCGCGGGCCGCTTGATTTTTAGATGGTAGGGTCGCAGGGACGACGTCCGATTTGCGTCCCACGATCCGTGCCAACCAGCTGCCAACTCGTGGGGCAGCAAGCGCGGCGGCCTTGAGTTCAGGTCGCGGCGAGGTAGAGAGAGTTTCGGCTTCGGAATGACTGCTCGCGCCTTGCGTTGCTTTGTTAATCTTCTGGACAACAAACTTATGAAGCGGTGAACGCCTGGATAACACGACATTGAACCGAGCGCCGCTCATTGAGCATCTAAATTCGACGTCGCTAAGCTCGACCGTCTCAGGATGAAACCACTCCGCGCCACAAGTTGGGCAGGTTACCTTGCCCCGCCGACCGTCCGGAACGCGCAGGCCGCCGCGACCACACCCTGGGCAAGATAAGATTGCCAACTGACTTACTCCGTCACCCGCCAAATGCCACTGGCAACAGAATAACAGGAAATATCGGATTTTTCGATATTTGATTTTCCGATTTAATGACTTTGCCCACCCGATATGGCCGGAGCCAGAACGGTGTGGGTTCAGCAAAGGGAATATGTGGAAGTCGGTGCCGCTCTCGCCCGCGCGAGAGAGGGCGCGGCTTACCCAGCAGCAGGTCGCAAAGCTGCTGCGTAAACCCCAATCATTTGTTTCCAATTACGAAAGTGGACAGAGACGTATCGATGTTTTGGAGCTAGTCCGCGTAGCGAAGGCGTTAGGTCAAGATCCCCGCGAGATATTTCAGGAAATTTTGACGAAAAGGCACGCCAGCCCGAAACCTCAGAGGCGATGACACTCAGCTTTGTCGAAACAGCGCTCGCTACGGGGCCTGCTATGGGGAACGAAAACCCCATGCCGCCGGCCGAACTTGACGGTGCAGTTCTATTTCCGCGTTCTGACCGGTAGACCGTACCCACCCAAGCACAAAACGCCCCTTCGGGTGGTCCAGGCGGGCATGGTACTTCAGATAAGTGATTGACTATCGTTAGTTATTAGCAAATATTGATTAGCAAATCAATAGCCTCGAAATGGAGGTGCTATGGCTCGGGTGCCTATTACGGTCATGGGCTTTCGCTGTGACCGATGCCAACATGAATGGATTCCGCGTGGCGGCTATACGGACGAAGAGCCGCGCGTCTGTCCTGAGTGCCATAGCGCTCTCTGAAATCAACCAGACAAGAAAGTCCAGATGTCCTATGAGGACTTTAGCGACAAAATCGCCACCACGCTTCGGCAAGCTGGCGCGCCGCTGACTTGGACCGCAATTCGCACTACCGCCGCGTTGCCTCAGGCGTTCCCGAACAATCAATGGGTACGCCGAATGGAAGATGACATCGGTTTAGTTAGGCACCGCGAGAAGGACGGCATAATCCACTGGCAACTAAAGAAATCCTTATTTGACCTTGAAACTCCAGCGTCCGCTGAAACTGCCAACAAAGTCGGCGCGCGAGCGGGCCGAAAATAAAGCATTGTGGAATGAAGCGCGCTCGCCAGAGCGTGCCGACTTTTTCACGTTCGGATACGAAGGACGAGCGACAAAGGACTTATTCGACACATTGTTAGGTGCTGGCGTCCGATATTATTGGATATTCGCTACAATCCAGTGAGTATGTCACGTCCGAATTGAGTAAAAACAATTTGCAACGGGCGCTAGAAAGCAAGGGTATCGCCTATTTTCATCTTCGCGAGTGGGGGGTTCCGCACAACAGTAGGGCACGCGCTATACAAAGCGGCGCACGCGAAACGATCTGGAATTGGTACGACAACACCGTGATCGGTCCGCGCTTTCAACGAAACCTGCATCGGTTTTTTAATTTTGGTTATCCGGTTGCGATGATGTGTATCGAATGCGATCCGACTCAATGTCATCGCCATCGGATTTTCAACGCACTGGAAAGTCAAGGATTGCACGGATTTGATCTCTAGCAGCTTCGGGACTCTGCGAATGCTGGGGTGGGCTAAAAAGCGCGTATTGATCACAGTGAGGACTTATCCTGTTCCCGCTCAGAAAAACATTGAAGTTTCGTGCACTGCGGGCGTGATATCCGACGGCGAATGGATCCGTCTTTTCCGTACCCTAGGAATAAATCGATTACGATCGGCGCTACGTAAATCTCAGTGGTTCGACGTTGATGTGATCAGGGCTCCCAGAACTAGCGGCGTAAAGCTATAAACTGAACGTCGATTCCATAAAAATTGGCGATCTTCTTTCGACTGTCGATCAATGGCGAGCGCGAAAAGCGGTGGTGGGGCCTCTTATCAAACCATCAATGTGCGAAATACGTCAGGAAAGAGATGATAATGATGCGCCTACGTTGGGACTCTTTAAGCCACGTGAAATTAAGCGATTGATCATTGGTTCTGACGCGCAGATTGGTTTCGCAACAACTAGCCAACCTGGATCAGACGATGTTGTTTCATCGTGGTCCAGCTGAAAACTCGAAAAGATACCGCATAAATTCAAATATCAGTTCGTATGCGATGATCCAAATTGCAACGGTCACACGATGTCATGCACTGATTGGGAAATGGGAAAATCCTATCGGTCGTGGCGCGACGAATATCGGGAGGAATCGGAAACTGCTTTTCGGCAAACTTACCAATACAAGATGATCAATG
>CAWCQV010000039.1:0-13929 GCA_963797775.1 uncultured Alphaproteobacteria bacterium
TGATCCAATTCCCGTACAATTAATTTGGGCTGCTGCGCGGACGTCGGCGGCCCGCGCGCCATAGGGCAGCAGCATGGCCGACCACATCGAGGGACCTCTCTATTACGAGACGATGGGCAAAAGCGGTCCGGTCATGGCCTTCGTGCATCCGAACCCGATGGACCAGTCGTGCTGGATCTTCAGATGGCGCAGATGTCCACCTGGTACCGTTGCATCGCCCTTGATCTGCCGGGCTACGGCAGGTCGCCGAAAGCGCGTGGCGGGCTCACAATGCAAGACGTCGCACGGGCCTGCTGGGAGGCGATTGATGATGCCTATCCGGACGAGAAAGCTGTGCTGGTCGGCTGCTCCATCGGCTCTTCGATGCTGACGTGGATGCATAACGAGCGGCCGCAGCGGACGGCGGCGATGATCATGTGCGGCACCGGCTACAATCCACAGAAGGACTTCATTCCACCACGAATCCAGGCCTATCGGGAGCAGGGCATCGGCTACCGCTGGGGCTATACCTTCGAGGACTTTAGCCCCGCTTTCCGGTCGACACCGATGGCGCACTTCTTCGCCGACATGTTTGCCGATCGCAACGCGTTCGGCGACGTCGACAGCATCATCACCCAGTTCGAGGCCTATCGGCAGCCCGAGCCGGGCGACCACCATGCCAAAGTTGCCTGTCCGGCCATCATCATCACTGGAAGCGAAGACAACACGCATCGGACGGCGTTCGCGCTGCAGAAGCGCATCGCCGGCTGTGAACTGAGGACCATCTATGGCGCGGGCCACGCCTGCCACATCGAGCAGCCTGCGCTTTTTAACCGCCATATGATCGAGTTTCTTACTGCTCATGGCCTGTTCCCGCAGGCCACAGTTCGGAGCTAAGCTTAGCCGCTGGGAGGCTGCTGATGACATCATTCGTGCAGCGCCGTGAATTCCTGCTCGGTCTTGCCGGGGTAGCCGCAGCATCGCACGTCGCCGTAGCGGAGACCTATCCGTCGCGCCCGGTCCGCATCCTGGTTGCCACCTCCGCCGGCGGCGGCACCGACCTTGTCGCGCGGTTCATGGCACAGTGGTTCAGCCAGCGGCTCGGGCAGTCGTTCTTCGTCGAGAACCGCCCGGGTGGCGGCAACAATATCGGCACCGAGATGGCGGCGCATTCGCCCGCCGACGGCTACACGCTGTTCATGGCGAATACCGTCAATACCATCAACAACTCACTTTATCGGAATTTGAACTACAACTTCATCTCCGATTTCGCGCCTATCGCGAACATCATGGGCACGCCACTGCTCCTTCTGGTGCATCCATCGGTGGCGGCAAACAGCGTCACCGACCTCATCGCGCTCGCCAAAGCCAGCCCCGGCAAGCTCAATCTCGCCTCGGGCGGCGTCGGTTCAACGGGTCACATGTCTGCCGAGCTATTCCAGATGATGGCAGGCATCAAATTCACCCATGTGCCGTATCGCGGGGAGGCGCTCGCGCTCACCGATCTCATCGCCGGCAATGCCCAGGTGATGATCGCCACGACCGGCTCGTCGCTACAGTACGCTAAGGCCGGCACGTTGCGCGCGCTCGCGACCACGACCGATGACCCCGTCACCCAATTACCCGGCGTGCCGCCGCTTTCGAAGACTTTACCGGGCTATCAGGCCAACGCCTGGAACGGTCTTTGCGCTCCCAAAAAGATCCCAGCGCAGATCGTCACATTGCTCAACAAGCAGGCGAACCTCGCGCTGGCCGATCCGAAAATCAGGGAACATATCGCCAATCTTGGCGGTGTCGCGCTACCCGGCTCACCGGAGGACTATCGCCGAACTATCGCGGCCGATACCGCGAAGTGGGCCGAGGTGGTGCAATTCTCCAGCGCGCACGTCGATTGAATCGTGTGCCATTACGACTATTTTCAATGTGAAATAACCAAATGTCGGGACCAACTCGCGCGATGCGCTTTAGCGCCCACCTAGCATGAGCGACGTTCAACTAGACAACAATGGTCTGATTAGCGATGGGGCAATTTTTGGTGTCGGTTGCCGCCATGAAGCGTCCAAGCAGAATGTTCCGCTTGCGGATATGTCAAAATCAATAATATGATCGTACGCATGACCGCCGCCCCGCCTGTCGACATCATCCCACGCCCGCCCGAGGATGCGCTGCCATGGGAGAAGCTGTCGGTCGCACTGGTCGACATCCTTGGCGGCATGCAGCAGATCGTCACCGTGGACGAGTTGCAGCGCGCCGACGCGGCGCTGGGCGACTCCTATCGTGGCCTATCGTCTTTCGAGCGCCTGACGCAGACGGCGGTCAACGTGCTGGTCGCGAAGGGCCTGGTCGACGAGGGCGACCTACGCGTGCGCATGGCGCGTCTCGCCGTCACGCTGGCGGGCGACAAGGACCGCGCGCACCCCAAGGCGCGCTTTTCCAATGCCGGGGTCAACGACATCGGCGGGCTGCCGGGCGGGCCGATCGACCGGCGCCATCACGAGCCGGCGGACTGGGAAAAGCTCGTGGTCGCGCTCAACGCTGTGCTGTCGCGGCGGCGGTTGCGCACCGTGCATGAATCGCGCCGCGCGATCGAGGAGTTGGGCGACAACTACAACCGCCTTGCGTATTTCGAGCGCACGGCGCAGGCACTGGCGAACCTCATGTACGAAAAGGGCGCGCTGCGCCGGGACGAGGTGGCTGCGCGCATGGATGCGATCCGCAAGAGGTTGTCCAAATGACCGCCGGTCCTGATCTTTCCCGTGCACGTCCGCACGATCTCGGCGGCCAGCCGGCGGGTCCGATCGACCGCGCCGAGCATGAGGCCGAGCCATGGCAGAACCTCGTAACCGCGCTGATGTACCTCTTGCGCGACCACTGCCACTTGGCAAAAACTGACGAGATGCGCCGCGCCATCGAGGACATGAAGCCCGAGGAGTACCGACGGCTCGGCTATTTCGACAAATGGGCGGTCGGCATCTCGACACTGGTGGTGGAGAAGGGGCTGATGACCCCCGACGAGATCGCGCGGCGCGTCGGCGACATATCCGCGCGGCCTGGGGCGAAACTATGAGACGACCAAACGACGTGGGCGGCCTTCCCGCCGGCCCGATCGGCCCACGCGGTCATGAACCCGAGCCGTGGGAGCGTCTGCTCACCGCGCTGGTTTCAACCGTCGGGCCCGCGAAAGCGAAAATCAATTGCGTCGACGAATTTCGCCGTGCGCGCGAGGATCTGGAGGCCGACTTCTACAACTCGTTGACCTATTTCGAGCTGTGGACTCAGGGCTTCATCAACCTCATGGAGGAAAAAGGCGTGCTGACCCGTGCCGAAGTCGAATTGCGCGCTGCCGAGATCAAGGACAGGCTGAAGAGGACCGCATGAGCGAGGTCGCCAACGCGAAATTTGCTCCGGGCGATAAAGTGCGCATCGCTACCGCCAATCCTCCCGGCCACCGGCGCGTGCCGGTCTATGCGCGCGGCCGCGTTGGCACGATCGAGCGCATCTGCGGTGCCTTCCCGAATCCAGAGGAACTGGCCTACGGTTTCGACGGACTGCCCAAGCGTCCGCTCTACCGGGTGCGCATCCGCCAGACCGACATTTGGCCCGACTACAAGGGCAGCAACAAGGACGTGCTCGAACTCGAAATCTACGAGCATTGGCTGGAAAAGGCCTGAGGAGACCGAAATGGCGACCACCGATCCACATGCTCACGATCACGATCATCATCACCACGATCACGGCCATCATCACGGCCACAATCACCCGCACGATCCGATCGAGGTGAGCGAGGGCGCGAGCGAGTACGAGATCATGGTCCACGCGATCAAAGAACTCTTGATCGAGAAGGGCGTGATCACCGGCGAGGACATCCGCAAGACGCTGGAGTTCATGGACACGCGCACGCCCGCGCTCGGCGCCAAGGTGGTGGCGCGGGCCTGGACCGACCCGGAGTTCAAGAAGCGCCTCCTGGCCAACGGCACGTCCGCGGTCGCCGAGATGGGCATCCCGATGGGAGACGCCGAGCTGATCGTCGTCGAGAACAGCAAGGACGTGCACAACGTCATCGTGTGCACCCTGTGCTCCTGCTATCCCCGCACGGTTCTCGGTCTGCCGCCCGACTGGTACAAGAGCCGCAACTACCGCTCGCGCGTCGTGGTCGAGCCGCGTGCTGTGCTCAAGGAGTTCGGCACGGAGCTGCCCGACTCAGTGACGCTACGCACCCACGATTCGAACGCCGATATGCGCTACCTCGTGCTGCCCGAACGCCCGGCCGGCACCGAGGGCTGGTCGCAAGAGCAGCTCGCCGCCATCGTTACCCGCGACTGCATGGTCGGCGTGGCCTTCCCGAAGGCGGGGTAGCCAAAACTTTCATCGATCGCCGTCAATTTGTTGCGGATGAGGGGCTGACACGAACCGCACATCCCGGCGTACCTGCTTTCGTGCAGAATTGAGGGGACGCGATGAACGAGAGCAACAAAACACGCATTGCCCACCTGGCGGGACCGACGGCAACCATCCAGAACACGCCGCCGCTGGTCACGTCGAACAAGGCGCGCGCCAAGCGTGGTTTGCCATTGCTCAAGGATGCGGATGGCGCGCCACTGCGGCACGACGCGCTACGGCCACAGCGCCTCGCGGCTCCGGCCAAGGTGTATGTCGAGCAGTTTTCCGCGCACCCGCTGGAATCCGACGTGGCCGAACTCTATGGGCCTCCCGACGGATACATCGGCGCGGACGGCGTATTTCGGGAGCAACGTCAGAGCGCCAGCGACAAGCCGGTCTACGAGATCGAGCTGAAGCCGGACGATGGCTTGTACCCGCTTCCCTATATGGCGACCCAGGCCGACGGATCGGCGTGGGAGGAGGAATGCACCGCGCCGGGCGCTGTCACCGGCCGCCAGGGCTTTTTCCCCGACGGCTCGCGCAGCTTCGAGGAAATCGATCGCCTGTCGATCGGCGTCGAAGGCACCGCGAGTTTACTGTCCTCAATCGCAACGGTGGACTTTTATCGCGGTGTGCCGCCGGGCGGCTACACCAAGGGCCTGCCTGCGCACCTGCGCAGCGACAAGGGCGAGGGAGACATCCCTCCGGAAGTTCGAGGCACCCATTTCTTCGGCTACAAACCTTATCACCTCGCCGTCGCGCCGCCACGGCCGGCACTGGCGAAGGCGACCAACGACATGCAGGCGCTGGTGTCGAGTGGCGACTACGACGGCGTGATCTGGACCCAGGGCAGCCCGCAGGTCGAAGAGAGCGCCTACTGGTTCAATCTGCTGATCGATACGACCTTGCCGATCTGCGGCAACGCGGCGCAGCGTCCCCAGGGCCAGATCAGCGCCGACGGGCCGGCGAACATTGTGGACTCGGTTCGCTACATCCGCTCGCGGGTGTGGGCCGATGAGCAAGGCCGCAACCGCTGCGGCGTCGTGGTGATCCAGGAGCAGCAGCTGTTTGCTGCCCGCGAGGTTGCCAAGGTCGATGCGCGTCCCGGCGGCTATGTCGCGGCCGGAGGCCACGGCGGCATCGTCGGCAACATCAGTCACACCGGTCGGATCGCGCTCACCTACCTGCCGGTCTTCAAGCACACCTATCGGTCGGATCTGAAGATCACCACCCTGCCGAACGCGGTGAAGGCGGCAAAGAAGGGCCCTCACGGCATCGAGATGGTCGAGGTCGCGGTCAAGGACCGCAACGGCAAGCTCCTGCCCGACGCCATTCCGGTCGTCACGATCTCGGCCGATGGCAGCTATTCGGGAATGGCCTATGGACACGACACCGCGCCCGAGATCGACCTGATCGCCTCGATCGAGCACAAGCTCAGTCTCGGCCTGCTGACTGGCTTCGTCATCCAGGGTCTCGTGCCCTACGGGCGGACGCCGTCGCACACCCGCAACAAGCTGATGCTCAAAGCCGCATTCAGCGGCATCCCGGTCGCGATCGCGGGCCGAGGCGCGCCCATGGGCTTTGCCGATCCAACGGACTTCCAGATCGCCGCCACCAATCTCACCGCCAACAAGGCCCGGTTCCTGTTGATGGCCTGTCTGCTGAAGTTCGGCAGCTTGCCGGCGGCGAGGGATCCCGACAAGCCGACAAGCGCGGAGTTGGATGCCATCCGCAAAGCCGTCGCGGCCTATCAGGCGGTGTTCGATACGCACTGATTGTTGTTCGGAAATCCAAGCACCCAGTAGGAGGATCAAGGCTGTTATTGGCCCCTCTCGACGCGAAGGGCTTATTCGATCACCGCGTCGGCGCGACCGAGCATCGTAAGAGGGAGGGTGATGCCAAGTGCCTTGGCGATCCTCGTGTGACGAAGTGACTGGGTATTCGCCATTCGATAATATGTGCGCCCGCGGACTAGCCAAGGCTCTTTCAAGCCATCGCGGACGTCACCGGGCTGGCTCCATTGGCACGGCACAGCATGCCGATCGCAGAACTTGTATTGTGCGGCAACGATTGGACCCCAGTCTTTGGTCAGCTATAGCGGGAGCTCCATCCATGAGACGTTTGGCCACGCTGGCCGGCGCAGCCGCCCTTCTCGGCTCAGCCACCGCAGCTTTGGCGCAGCAGCAGAGCAGCGGGCCGCCGGTCGAGGCTAATTTTCCGAATGGCCCGGGCAAACAGACCGTGGTCGAGGTTTGCGGCGCCTGCCACGACCTGGTGCGACTGACCGCCGGCTATACGCCTGAAGGCTGGCTTTCGGTCACCGCGATGATGCGCAATTTCGGTGCTCCTGTGCCGGCCGACGAATGGGACACGATTCGCGCCTATCTGATCCGATCATTTCCGGAACGGCCCCGCCCGGAGGCAAAGCTTTTACCCGGGCCGACGCAGGTCTTCATCATGCAATGGCCGCTGCCGACGCCCGGTTCGCGGCCGCACGATCCGATGGTGGCCCATGACGGCGCGATCTGGTGGACTGGCCAGCTCGCCAACAAGCTCGGCCGCCTCGACCCGCAGAGCGGTCAGATGCGGGAATACCCTGTCAATGCGCAATCGGCGCCGCACGGCCTCGTCGAGGACAAGGACGGCAATGTCTGGTTCACCGGTAATTTCCGGGGCTTTATCGGCAGGCTCGACCCGCGCAGCGGCGACGTGAAAGAGTATCGACTGCCCGATGCGCGCGCCCGCGACCCGCACACCATCGTCATCGATCATGACGGCATCATCTGGTTCACCGTGCAGGCTGGCAATTTTGTCGGCCGGCTCGATCCGGCGACCGGAGACATCAAGCTCGCCCAGCCGCCGACTGCGAATGCGCGCCCGTACGGCATCGCGGTCAATTCCAAGAACCAGATCTATTTCGTCGAATTCGGCGCACCCAAGATCGCCACCATCGACCGCAACATGCATATCGAGGAATTCGAACTCCCCGATCCCGCTGCACGGCCGCGCCGCATTGCAATCACGCCGGACGATCGGGTCTGGTACACCGATTTCGCCCGCGGCTATCTCGGCCACTTCGATCCGGCAAGTCACAAGGTCGAAGAATTCGCCTCGCCGAGCGGCCCGAAATCGCAGCCGTACGGGATCGTCGCCACCAAGGGCGCGCTCTGGTATGTCGAAGCGGGCGCCAAGCCCAACGCCGTTGTGCGCTTCGATCCGAACACCCAGACGTTCCAGAGCTGGGCCATTCCGGGCGGCGGCGACATCGTGCGAAACATGACCGTGGACCATGACGGCAACCCGATCATGGCCAACAGCCTGGTCAACATGGTCGGCCGGGTCGAGATCAAGAGCCCGACCAATTAAAGGGACCCGTTCGGCCCATCCGAGGAATACCGGATCAGATACGGCGCGTACGTTTGCGCGGATCGGGCTGTCCGAAAAAATCGACCTTCGTCAGCGCCACGGGCGTACGAACTCCGTCGATCTTAAAAAATTTGTGAAGGTGCTGGAATTTGCGCTGCAACAAATGGTTGGACGCTTACTCGATCACTTCGTTGGCGCTCGCGAGCAGGTTAGCTGGCAGACCGTTCGAATTCTCCAAGGCGCAGTGGTCAACTTTGATCGCCGTAGCGCTCGTTGACGGCTGCAGCGAGGAACCTTTTGCGTCCTTCACGGCTCGGACTTGTGCCATGAGCGGCACACCAATGCGAAAATGTGTTCGGATCGATGTTAACGCGCATGACGACGTGTCCGTAGGCCTTGAGCCCCTGTTCCATTTCCTCGGCAATTTTCAGCCATTCCTTCCAAGTGCGTGGCATTTTATGTCCATCGTCGAAAAGCTTCAGCAGCGCTGGGTAATCTTCCTCGTTGATCCAATAGGCTCCCACCACTGGCGGCGGTCCGTTCTCTAACTTGGTCATACCGGTCGTTCCTGCAAAGGCTGCAATAGGTAACGCCTGATTCTCTTACGTCGACAAGGCGGCCTCTGGCAAACCGTAGCCGTTTCCAGGGTCTGCCGATCACGGCGCGTTAACCGATGGCCGCCATCCTGCCAGCAGAGTGATTCGTGGAGCGGCGAGTGAGCGCAGAAATACTGAGGCTTAGTGACTATCGTACCGACGATGGCGATGCCGATGAGATTGACTTGGAGACTGCAGTGGATGTCGCGATCCGGGACTTGCGTGAAATTCTGCTGGGCTGGGGCTCTGAGATGGCACGGCAGCGCGCGAAAGAGTGCGAATTGATGTTGCACCGTGCCTTTTGCAGATTTGTCGCTGGCCGATAGGGACCTCGATAGTCCTCGAATGGAAAAGACCCAACCCTTCAAGCCCTCTGATTTCACCCTCGCCATTAAGAACAAAGGGCGTCCACCCAGATCCTGCGATGGGAGATTTACGCGGCGGGTAAGAGCAAGCCAGTGCGAGAATCTGAGTTTTTTGAAACGATGTCCGAAGCTACTCGTGCGGTGGACCTTCCGGTCGCGCTAACGCCGGCAATTGGCAGGGCGGCAGTTGCGGACGTTAAGCGCCCGCCAGCCGCCAATCTTGTTGCATGTGCCGGGAGGGCAATAGCCGGAATGCGGGTAATCCCACCATCTGGCGGCAGCCGGCGTCGGGAACGCCGCGTCAAAGATAAAGAGCGTGGCGGCGAAGGCCGCGACCAGAACGAGATGCATTTTGCTCATCGAATTGCTTCCTTCTAATGATGCCGCTCCGCTTCACTCGACGCGGTTGAGCACGATATCTTTGCCGCGCAAAGTCAAAGGGTGTTCCCTTCGCACTAAGCGAATAGAGGACACGCGTGCCCGCAACTATGACACCGCCGTGATTTCACTCAGCAATGGCTGCATTGCGCACGAGGGCTGCCGTGCAGGTTCGGGTCTGTTGGCCTTCCGGCATCGTCCAGGCTTGCGTGCCAGTGAGCGTGCCGCTATTTTCGGTGAGCACACCGCCATAGCTGCCCTGGTAGCTCGATCCGCCGGCCTTCCAATTTGAGCTAAGTTTAATCGTGCCGTCGTCCGCAAGTGTGCCGGTTGCGATCTCGCTGCCGACTACAAGGGTACCTTTGAGATTGAAAACAGGACGCGCGGCGACCGCGTTCTTGCCGGTGATTATGACATCGAAAGGGGCTCGCAACATGAATTGCGTTGTGTTCAATTTTTCGCAAACAAGCGTTCCGCGATAGGTGCCATCGAGCCCGTCCGCTGCCGCCGGATGGGACATTGGAACGAAAATAACAATCGCCAAACTTACGGACTCAACCAATTTCCGCAGCATGAACGCCTCCTTTGTCGCTCATCGTTATGTTACCCATGTTAGCGCCACGTAATGTATCGTAAGGGTGTCTTCCGAACGCTTCGCGGCGAGGAAGAGTCTTCCATCCGGACGACTTCACTTGCAGCGGGTGTTGTTGCTCCAGCACTTGGTCGTGCCTTCGTAATGAAAGTCCGGTTTGTCGCGCCCGCGGGCATCCGCGACTGACGCGAACATCGGTATGATCAACACGCAGACGAGCGCGATTGAGAATTTTTTCATTGCGTTCTCCTTGAATTGGCTTGCGGCCATCATGTCGTCTCGGAACTAGAGGATGGATCGCTGCAGCGTCTCGCGGCGGGGCGCTGGCGCTATCCCGGTTTCCCGCGTTGAGACGCGTTTTCGATTCCCCGCACAAATGGCACAGCGGCGGTCAACGCGACGTCATCGCTGCGTCAAACGGAACCTTTTGACGGATGAGGCACTTAGCGGATGTGCCAAGCCATTGACGCAACCTTTTTAGTTACGGTTGGCGCGGGCAATGCAACGATGCTAAAATTGCATGGCCGATCATGGCGATGGATCGATGTCTAAACCGACCCATGTCACCCTGCGGCTGCTCGGCCCGTTCGCGATTGAAGCGAACGTCGGCCGTCCGATTGCTATTGCCGTTCGATCAAGAAAGGCGCGGGCGCTGCTCGCCTATCTGGCGATGCAACGGGACTATAGGGGAACGCGCGAAGAGCTCGCGACACTGTTGTGGGGTGACGGTCCTGACCAGCAGGCGCGTCACAGTCTGCGGCAATGCCTCATAGCGCTGCGCCAGGATCTGGGCTTGGGATCGGAAATCCTGGCCCTCGATCGGGAAGCGATTTGGCTGCGCGCCCAATCGGTCTCCGTGGATGCACGCAGCTTCATCGCGTTCGCTCACTCGGCCGAGCCGGACGCGCCCACCCGGGCCGCTGCGCTTTGGCGCGGAGCGTTTCTGCCCGACCTGACTTTGGATATCGAGGAGTTCGACTCTTGGCAGCGCCGGGAGGCTGACCGGCTCGCGGCGGCGGCAGGCGACGTTTTCGGGGTGCTGTGCCGAAACGCCGATGCGAAAGGCGACGGCGAGGGAGCTATCGCGGCAGCCGAACGCTTGATTGCACTCGAGCCGACGCGCGAGGATCGGCAGCGGATCGCGCTGCTGCTGTTTGCGCGGTACAAGGGATGCGATGCGGCGCTGAGCCGGGCGAAGCTCCTGGCCGATCTCCTACGTAGCGAACTTGGCGTTGCTCCGGAAGCAGCAACCCGCGCGCTGATCGACGCGATTAAGCGTGGCGATTTTGTGCCGGCGCACGTCGCCAACCGCGAGCAATGCCCGGCGGCGAGCGTCGCCAACCCGGTCAGCGTGCCGGACATGACGCCAGTTTCGCTTGCAGCCGCTGAGCGCAAGATCTTTCAGTTCCAGTATTGTCCGGGCTTTCTCTCACACAGGCGCCCGGCAATATGGTGCGGACCAGCCTGGCGTCTTGGCCTTGGCGAGCGCTTGCTGCTGCATCGATCGCCACTGGCATTTTTGCAATCGGTGCGATTGCTGCGCTCGGGCTGGTACCCGGCCTGAAATTGTCGCTGGCGATGACCGATCTGCAGCCGGGCCACGTCATCGCCGTTTTGCCCTTTCAGGCCAACACCCCTGGGCAACCAGACGATTCGGCATTCGCCCGGACGCTGACGCATGACCTGATTGCCTACCTGAGCCGGTTCGGCGGCCTGCGGGTGATCTCGGAGCAGACATCGGACTTTTTCGGCGATCATAAGACCGACGTAAGCCATCTGAAGACGGATTTCGGCGTGCAATATGCGATCGTCGGTCATGTTCAGGGCAACGACGCGGCCCTGAAAATAGACTTTCAGCTGGTGGATACGGCAACCCGAACGAATATCTGGTCCGATCATCTGCAGCGCGACCGCACCGACCCGACCGTCGTTGCCGACGAAGCGTCGCGGGGCATCGCCCGGATGCTCGCGATCGAGATTGGTCGTCTCGGCGTGCTGCGCGAACGCGACAATCCGATTTCACAGCTCACGCCCGGCGAACTGGTCGCGCGCGGCTATTCGGAATTGCAGATGGGCACCATTCGGGAAAACCTGTCCGCGGCCATGACGCTGTTCGACGAAGCTTTGCGGCGCAATCCGCATTATCAGCCCGCCATCCTGGCGGTTGCCAGGGTGCACATTATCGCGGCGATGAATTTCGTCGACCTTGATGTCTCATCCGATCTCAACGAGACCGAACGGATTTTAAACGAAACATTGGACAAATCTCCGAATTCGATTTCGGCGCTCTACAGTCTGGCGTTGTTGCAGAAGTACCACGGCCATTATGCGGCGAGCCTGCGCTCGTTACACCGTTGTCTCGAGCTCAACCCAAGCTTCCTTCCGGCGCAGGGCCAGCTCGGACACGTGCTCACCAGAATGGGACAGCCGCAGCAGGGACTGGAGCAAATCCTCCAAACCATCGGCGCCGCAACCCCCAACGATCCGACCACCGGCTACTGGTATCTTTTCGCCGCCGAGGCAGAACTCGAGCTTGGCCATGAGCGGGTCGCCTTAAACTGGGCGCTACGCGCCGACACGTTCATGCCGGGGTCCCCTCTCGTCAAGGCGTGGCTTGCCTCGATCTATGCCACCATTGGCGATAAATCGAATGCCGCGAAATCAGTTGCGGCCTTGACGAAAATGGCGCCGGGTCGCACGCAGCTGTTCATGCAACGAACCACCAAAGATGCCGGCGGCGTTGACAATCGGCATTTGCCGCGGATTTTGACGGCTTGCGGCTCGCGCTCAGCTTGTCGCTGGGCTGAATCGACGCCGCGGCGGACACTGCCGAAAACGCGGCGTCTGCGGTGGCGCGAAGCGACGGTCGGGCTGTTAGGCTACCCGCATCATCTGCGCCATGCCCGCATCGTTGCGGTCCGCCGGTACGAATGCCGACCCCGATTAATGTCGACCGCCATTATCGCATCTGTGCGTGCAATTGCTCAGGCACATACTACTTTTTCCAGCGCAGCTTTCGGCACAGTGTTGTTTGCAGATAGCGGGATCGAAGGCCAAGGCGGGGATCGACAAAGCAACGATATAAAGCAATGCGGCTAACGCCGTTCGCGCGAACGTCATTTTTCTTCCTCCCTTTGCGGCGCGTTGTTTGGAGCACGGTCGCCGTCAATGCGGCGTCATCGCGGCGTCAAAGGGAATTTTGCTTTCGATCATGTACTTAATACGACAAAGCCGCTTTAGGAATCTCGGCTCGCTGGTGGGGCATTTTGCTGTGGGCACTTTGTCGCTAGTGGCCATAGCGGACAGTCGCTGCGACGCAATGATTGTCCGCTTTCGGGCGCACCTACCGATGCTGCGAGCGTGAAAAAAGTTCTTGCCAACTCGGAGCCGTCCACATGGGGCCCAAGCGGACATTGATCCGATCGCCGCCTAACGCGTTTAGGAGTGCACGCCCCTAATGCTGCGTGGTGCTATTTGGGAGCCGGCGCGGGTGCCGCGCCTGGCGCCGCGGCTTGCGGTTTGCGCGCCGGCGCCGGCTTGGTGGCGGGAGTGGGCGCCGCGACCGCGGGATTTGGATTTACCGACTGGTCGAGCATGGTCATGGCCGAGTCCGGCAAGCGCGTCCAATATTGGTTCTTGCCCAACAGCGAAATGCCGATATAGCCGCGCACCACCAAGGTCTGGCCGTCGGGCGTCACCGTCATGTTGGCCTTGTAGACCTTGCCGTCGCGCGGATCGAGGATGGTGCCGTCGACGATTTTTCCGGCTTCTCGGCGTCCTGCTTCATGCCGCGGATGATCTCGAGCCCGAGCCAGGGATGATTTTGGCGATCGTCCTTGCATTCGCTGCACACCGCATTGGGATCCTCGCCGGGTTTTAGAAACATCTTGGCGATGATGCCGGAATAGACGCCGTCGTGATTGGCGATCAAAAACCAACCGGTCGGCTGCTTGGTGTCGTCGTCGACCGCCTGCCACAGGCCGGCGGGCGTCTGCGGCGCGGCCGGCGCCGGGGTTTGCGCGAACGCGGCAGCGGCGAGCGACGTCAACATCGCGACTGAAAAAAGCAGCATTGCTCGCATAATCGGAACTCCCAAGTTGGACCATTGAAGCCATGGATCAATGAAGCCATCGACCTATCAATCTATGGACCCGGAACACCATAAATGTGAAACAATCGAGTCAGTGGACACAAGTTTCATGGGCAGCGAACATGGTCAATTTATGCACATGCAAAAAGCGGTTTTGCGACGTGTCTGCAATAGGTCTGTGGC
>CAWCQV010000040.1:0-101558 GCA_963797775.1 uncultured Alphaproteobacteria bacterium
CGCGGAAGTCGGTACGCCGGCGGACATGCCGAGTTCAACCGGCGGCGGGGGCCGTTCCAGCCGACGCCGGGTGGCCAGATCGAGCGGGTGATTCAGACAAAGCAGCTTGTGAGCACGGTCGATCTGGCCGCCGAAGCTACGATGCCCGGCGGTGAAGCTCGGAGGCGCGCGCTCCTCGCTCTGCGTGCCCATGGTTAAGGACGATGCGCTGGTTGGTACCATCGTCATCTACCGTCAGGAAGTCCGGCCGTTCACCGACAAGCAGATCGAGCTGGTGCAGAATTTGCCGCGCAGGCCGTCATCGCCATAGAGAACACGCGGCTGCTTAACGAGTTACGGGAATCGCTGGAGCAGCAAACGGCAACCGCAGACGTGTTGCGCGTAATAAGCTCGTCGCCCGGTGCGTTGGAGCCGGTTTTCCGCGGCATCTTGGAGAACGCCGCGCGAATTTGCCAAGCCCAATTCGGCACTTTAAATCTTTACGACGGCGAGGCCTATCACACTGTTGCACTACACAATCCACCGCCTCAATTTACGCAGCGACTTGGCACGATCATTCGTCCCCATCCCGAAAGTGGCTTGGCGCATGTCGCCCGAACTAAGCAGGTCGCGCACATCGACGATATTCGAACCCGTCCACCCTATCTCGAGGGTAATGAGGCGGTAGTCGATCTTGCCGACCTTGCCAACGCTCGCACGCTTCTCATTGTCCCAATGCTCAAGGAAGGGAAGCTGGTAGGCGCGATCTCCATCTATCGGCAGGAAGTACGACTGTTTGCCGACAGACAAGTCGAGTTGGTCAGAAATTTCGCCGCCCAGGCGGTCATCGCTATCGAGAATGCGCGGCTGCTTAGCGAACTACGGCAGTCGCTTGAACAGCAAACGGCCGCAGCGGAAGTTTTAAGCATTATCAGCTCGTCGCCTGGGGACCTAGACGGTATTCCAGGCCATGCTGGAGAATGCAACTCGCATCTGCGAGGCGAAGTTTGGCTTGTTATATCTTCTCGATGGCGAGAGATTAGAGTTAGTTGCAGAAGTAGGTACCCCGCCTAAATATGCTGAATTTCAAAAGCAGCGTGGACCGTTCCAGCCCACCGTTGGGGGCCATCTCGAACGCGTAATACATACGAAGCAGATAAGCTACACCGTTGACGCCGCCGCCGAAGATGTGAATCTCCCGGTGGCAACGCTCGGCGGCGCGCGGTTCGTCGCCGTGCCAATGCTTAAGGACGAGGTGTTGATCGGCGTTATCGGCGTCTACCGGCAAGAAGTCCGGCCGTTTACCGACAAGCAAATCGAACTGGTAGAGAACTTCGCCGCCCAAGCCGTCATCGCCATCGAGAACACGCGGCTGCTTAGCGAATTGCGTCAACGCACGACGGACCTAACCGAGTTGCTGGAACAGCAGACAGCGACGTCGGAAGTGCTCCGCGCCATCAGTAGCTCCCCGACCAATGTCCAGCCGGTGCTGGACACGATTGTGAGGACGGCTGTCAGCCTCTGCAATTCCTACGATGCCGTGATCTTGCTGAGAGAGGGAGAACACCTACGAATAGCCGCGCATCACGGGCCTATGGCGCTCGACTTCGAACGGTTGGCGCTCGGCCGAGATTTCGTCAGCGGTCGCACCGTGATCGATGGAGAGCCGGTGCATGTGCCCGACTTCATGGCGGCAGGCGCAGAGTTTTCACGAGGCCGCGAGATCGCGAAGCGGCTCAAACAGCGAACTGTGCTCGGTCTTCCTCTAAGGCGCGAAGGCCAAACGATCGGCTGCCTGTTCTTGCGTCGAACCGAGGTTTTGCCGTTCGCCGACAAGCAGATCGAGCTTCTCACCACTTTCGCCGACCAGGCGGTGATTGCGATCGAGAACGTACGCCTTTTCGAGGCGGAACAGCAGCGCACCCGAGAACTGGCAAAATCGCTTGACGACCTGCGAACAGCGCAGGATCGTCTGGTCCAGACCCAGAAGCTTGCTTCGCTTGGTCAACTGACTGCCGGCATTGCCCACGAGATCAAGAACCCACTCAATTTCGTCAACAATTTTTCGGGGCTGTCAGTCGAATTGCTTGATGAACTTCAGGAAGCCGTCGAGAGCGGAACATTTAATGACGAACGGCGCAGGGAGATCGCTGAACTGACTGACACCCTGCGCGGCAACCTCGACAAGATCGCGCAGCACGGCAAGCGGGCCGACTCGATAGTCAAGAACATGCTGCTCCATTCGCGCGAAGGTGCCGGCGAACGGCGGCCGGTCAACGTCAACGCCCTGGTCGAGGGAAGCCTCAATCTGGCGTACCACGGCGCTCGGGCCGAGAAGCAGGGCTTTACCATCATTTTGGAGCGGTCCTTCGATCCAGACGCCGGGGAAGCCGATGTCTTCCCGCAAGAAATCACCCGAGTCCTCCTAAACCTGATCGCCAATGGCTTCTATGCGGCCACCAAACGCCAGGGAGAAGCCGACAGTAATGGGTATGAGCCGATCCTGGCGGCATCGACCAGAAGCCTCGGTGCCAGGGTCGAGATCAGGATACGCGACAACGGTACCGGCATCCCGCCGGATGTGAAGGACAAGATGTTCAATCCCTTCTTCACCACCAAGCCGGCTGGCGAAGGTACTGGCCTTGGTCTCTCCATCAGCCATGACATCATCGTCAAGCAGCATTCCGGGTCCATAGAGGTTGACACCAACCCCGGCGAGTTCACAGAATTTCGGATTATCCTTCCTCGGACTGCCGCATAGCTTTCGCTGAGATCAGGGAGGACGCATGTGAGTTTGCTCATTCTCCTTGTTGACGATGAAGCTCTCTATTTCTTGGGACGCCGGGCACAGCTTCGGCATCTCGCTTGCGAGCAGGATGGGTGGTGGGAGGACCGGCGCGCCTCGAAGCCTCAGGCCCGCTGTTTTAGGTTTTGCGAGGGCGGGTCCATGAACCTTCTCATTCTCGTGGTCGATGACGAGCCTGACGTCGAGACGCTGTTTCGCCAGCAATTCCGGCGCGATCTCCGCGCTGGACGGTTCACCATGGACTTTGCCCAATGCGGTGCAGAGGCGCTCGAAAAGATTGGCAATGCCGGCGACGCTACGCTGATTTTGATTCTGTCCGACATCAACATGCCGGAGATGACTGGTCTTGAACTCTTGCCGAAAGCCAAAGCACTACGGCCGGACGTGCCGGTCATTATGATTACGGCCTATGGCGATGCCGACACCAAGCGCAAAGCGCTGGAACGGGGTGCGGACGCATTACTGACCAAACCGATTGATTTCCTCGTACTCCGCAACGAGATCGATACCCGCGTCCAGCACGCCGCGTGACGTTAATTCTTCACCGCAGACCGTGAAGTTTTGAACGCTGAAACTCTCCAAATTTACTGCAGTGCCGAATGTCTGATTCTGGCCGATAGTGTTGCAAAAGTCCCTTAAATCTAAACGGTGATTTTCTCGGCTGAAACTTACACACGCGAAATTCGCTACTAAAAGCGACTCGAGCGCGATTACCGAAGTCACTGATGAGTTAGGCGCGAGATCATGTGCCCCCCGCATCCTTACACGAAAAACGCGCCTACGGCCCAGAAATTTTCTGATCAACGATGCAAAAGGACTTTTGCAACAGTATCGGTCCTTCTCGGACCTAGCGCGATGTCCGACTTAAGTCCGCAAAGCGCGGCATAACGGACATCAGCTAGAGCGACGCTGAGACTATTTTCTCGATAAGCGTCGGGTCATCATCGGGTGCCCGCGAGCTATTGACCCGCTTAGACACCGGCCAACGCTGCAACAGATCGTCCGGCGCAGGCTTAAGTACTTCGAGGCCAGCCTCCCCACTCAGCCACGGCTCGAAGTCGTCTTCAGAGAGAAGGACGGGCATTCGATCATGAACCTCCGCCACGAAGTTGTTCGGCTCGGTGATGATCATGGTGCAGGACTTGGCGCTTCGCCGTTGGTCTTGTCGTGGCGTGGTAGCAACGGCCCTTACTTCTCCCTCGCAACCGCCCACAGGGGCCGGGGGGCCACAACAGAAAAACCCCGCTTGGGCGGGGTTTTCGTCGATTAGAGCACTTTCCACTTAGCGTGAGGCGTATCCTGCGTTGCGGAAGTAGTTGGCGCATTCGTCGGGTGTGAAGGCGTCGAGAAGGGTTGCGATGCGTGTCCACAAGCCGTCGACCGAACGCTCGGCGGCCTTTCGGAGCAGCGCTTTGAGCTTTGCGAAGAGTTGCTCGATCGGATTGAAGTCGGGCGAATAGGCCGGCAGGTAGAGCAGCATTGCGGCTGCGGCTTCGATTGCTTCGCGCACCCCAGGCACTTTATGGGCGCTGAGATTGTCCAACACGACGATGTCGCCTGGTTTGAGGGTTGGGGCGAGGACTTGCTCGACATAGGCCAGGAACGCATTGCCGTTCATCGGGGCCATCGATGACGCAGGGTGCGGTGAGCGCGGTAGACCGCAGGCCCGCGACGAAGGTCGTTGTTTTCCAATGGCCGTGCGGGATTTTGCCGACCAACCGCTCGCCGCGCAGAGCGCGGCCACGCAGCCGGGCCATATTGGTACTGGTGCCGGTTTCGTCGATGAAGATCAGGCGGCCAGGATCGAGCTCGGGTTGATTGGCGGCCCATGCTGTCCGCGCCGCGGCGACATCAGGCCGATCCTGCTCGGCCGCGCGCACGCTTTCCTAAGAAACGGCCACCGGCGCTATTGGCTGGAGGACGAAGCCGAAGGCCTTGGCACGCCGATGCAAATTGTCGATGACCCGCGCACGATAACGAATCTCGTAGGAGGACGCACCCGGGTCGACGTAGTCCATCCCATGGCGCAGGGCGTTATAGAAGAGAACTGCGATCTTGCGCGCTGTCGCGGTGATCGCCTTGACCTTCCCGATGCGGGCAGAAAGCCTCCGGTAGAAGGCACCCAGGGCAGTGTCGGTTCGTCCGATCGTCACCGCGGCGAGCCTCAGGAGCGCCGCGGACCGGCTCCCCGAGCGGCGCGTGCGCGACGAGAGTACCTTACCACCAGAGATCTTGTTGCTCGGCGCCAGGCAAAGCCAGGAGGTAAAGTGCTTTGCGCTCGGCCAGGCAGAGAGGTCGTCGCCGCACTCGGCGATCAATTTGAGCGCGAGGTATGGGCCGAGGCCGTTGATCTGCGTCAGGTCCTTGCCGAGCAGCGCAAAGAGCGCCGCGCGAACATCGAACTCGGGGCCGTTCGGTTGCCGGCGCATGCCCCGACGCGGTGACGGCAACGGACCGACCTCACGGCCGCGGCGGAAGCTGAGTTGCTTCAGGACGGCCTCGATTTGGGCGTCACAGGCCAATGCCTTTTCCTGGTATGCATCATAGAGAGCGAGCGCTTGCTCGAGCGCGAATACGTGCTCGGCACGATAATGCCCGGTGAGCGCCTTCTCGATCGTCTCGACAGTGGCGTGGCAGCGCGTGTCACGCAAAAGTGCCAGCACTGCTGGATCACGCTCGCCCGCAAGGATCGCGCGGATAATCCGCAGCCCGGTCGCGCCGGTGATGTCGGCAACGACGTGGTGGAGCTGCAGATTCATCTCGGTCAGCGCCTTTTGCATGTGCTGGATGTGCGAGGCCGCGTACTCGAGCAGACGCTCACGCTGGCGCAGGTAGGCGCGCAGTTCAACGATCTCCCCCTTGGGGCGGAAGCTGGCACGCAGCAAACCATGAGAATGGAGCCGCTGCAGCCACTGTGCGTCGATGACGTCCGTCTTGCGCCCGGGCACATGCTTGACATCGCGTGCATTGACGAGGAACACCACAAAGCCGCGCGCCTCGAGGAGCTCGAAGACCGGGATCCAGTAGACACTGGTCGACTCCATAACGACTGTCTCAACGCCGCATTCTGCGAACCAATCCACTAGCCGGTGCAAATCCGTCGTGAAGGTGCCGAAGCTGCGCACTGGCTCGGCTGTGCGCTCTGGCCCCACAGCCGCCACATGCATCCTCGCCCCGATATCGATTGCAGCCGCGTTCGGATGCACCATCGGCAGTGCATGTCGAATTTTGTTGTCGCCCGCTTCATTCCGTCTCATCACCAACCCTCCTGTTACGGGACGGAAGGGCTGGGCTGCGCTGTCGTTCAATTTCCTAACACGGGATCGCCGAACGGCGTCGCCACTTTCAAGCCCGCAACAGCCCATGGACCATGTTTTTTTACGGGGTCACTCGCCACCAAAAAGCACTCGGCCGCTCCCTTCCAGGTGCACGATAGAGCCCCAAAGTTTCTACGCCCACAGGGGCGACGCCGTCCCAGATCGTTTTTTTGAAGCTGATGGCGTGCCGATCGAAAAACCGCCAGACTGAGCCGAGCCCCGCTTTCTGCCCGCGCTCATCCAACAGCCGGCGCTGGATCTCCTCCAATGTCAGGTCCAGTTCTTGCCGCACCAACGCCAGCAACCATTCCTCGTGACTTTTCAATGGCGACCGGCTCTGGCCCCTGTTGGACCTGGCTTGGTAGCTCCCGGTCTCCCGCCAGCGCTTCGCCCAGCGGATCGCCGTCGAATCCCCGATCACAAACTGTCTCGCAGCCGCCCGTGCCGCCACGCCACCCTCGACCACCTGGATCACTCGAACCCGCAGATCGTTCGAATATCCCATCGCAGCCTCCTCAGACTGGAGAGGCCACAGAATCTTATTGGCGGCTCGAAGGGAATCCCTTCAATTCACAGAAGGTGGAAACCGCTCTAGGCCGCAGCCACCTTGGTTCGATTTTAGCTCCGAGAATCCAGCGACAATCCCAAGCTAAAAGCCTTTTGCCGGGTCGCGCCCTCGCTACGCTTCAACGTCCGAGCGATGCTTTTCGCTCGGGTTTTCTTTTTTGCGTGAGCCTTCAACGTTCGAACGTCCGCTGTTGTCCACGTGCGGCGCTTTGAAGTGGTCCCGATTATCTGAACAGATTTTCCGCCTCGATAAGTGGAGTCCCTGCCAGGGTTAGGCTGCCAAGCGGAGAGGCAGCGGTGGTGGGAAGTAGGCTTGATCGGGTGTCATGCCGTCAAGGCTCGAATGTGGCCTCCGACTGTTGTAGAAGTCCAGGTAGCGGCCGAGTGAGGCGCGGGCGGCGCTGACGCTATCGTAGGCTCGCAGATACACCTCCTCATATTTGACGCTGCGCCACAGCCGCTCGACGAACACGTTGTCTCGCCAGGCGCCCTTGCCGTCCATGCTGATTGTAATGCCATTGCGGGCGAGCGCGCTGGTGAAGGCCGCGCCGGTGAACTGCGAGCCTTGGTCGGTGTTGAAGACATCGGGTTTGCCATAACGAGCCAATGCATCCTCCAGCGTTTCGACGCAGAACGCCGCCTCCATCGTGATCGACAGTCGCCACGACAGCACGCGGCGGCTGAACCAGTCGAGCACCACGGCCAGATAGACGAAGCCACGCGCCATCGGGATGTAGGTGATGTCCATCGCCCACACTTGGTTCGGCCGCGCGATCGCCATCCCGCGCAGCAGATACGGATAGATTTTGTGGCCGGGCTCGGGCTTGCTCGTGCGTGGTCGGCGATAAAGCGCCTCTATCCCCATCCGCTGCATCAGCGTCTTCACATGACGGCGTCCGATCTTGCACCCCTCGGCCACCAGCAGGCCGCGCAACATCCGCGAGCCGGCGAAGGGAAACTCCAGATGAAGCCGGTCGAGACGCCGCATGATCGCAAGGTCGGCCTCCCGCACTGGCCGCGGCAGGTAGTAGACGCTGCCGCGGCTGATGCGTAGAACCTCGGCCTGCTTGGTAATCGACAGACCGTGCCCGCGGTCAATCATCGCTTTGCGCTCAGCAACCCCGCCTTGGTGAGCGCGCCCTCTAAAAAACTATGCACGGCGCGGCGCGCCCCCTGTGGGATAGAAACGGGTTGGCGCTAAGTTGGGGCCGGAAGGGAGCGGCCGATATGATTTTGGTGGCGTGCAACCCCGTTAAAAAACCTGGCCCATGGGCTGTTGCGCACTTGAGAGTGGTGACGCCGTCCCGGCGATCCCGTTTAGGAATCTGACCAATAGCGCAGCCCAGCCCTTCCACTGGCGTCAGCAGGAGGATTGGAGAATGAACCGCAACAGATCGAAGTCCAAAATCGACCGCACGATGCCGATGGTGCATCCGAACGCGGCTGCCATCGATATCGGGGCGACCATGCACATGGCTGCCGTAAGAGCAGATCGCGCGCCTGAGCCAGTCCGTAGTTTCGGCACGTTCACGGCCGACCTGCATCGGCTGGTGGACTGGTTCACGGAATGTGGCGTCGAGACCGTCGTCATGGAATCGACCAGCGTTTACTGGATTCCAATTTTCGAGCTGCTCGATGCCCGTGGCTTTATTGTCTTCCTTGTCAATGCGCGCGATGCCAAGCACGTGCCCGGACGCAAGACCGACGTCAGCGATGCGCAGTGGCTGCAGCGGCTTCATTCGCATGGGCTTCTGCGTGCCAGCTTTCGACCCAAAGGCCAGATCGCCGAGTTGCGTGCCTACGTGCGTCAGCGCGAGCGTCTGCTTGAGTACGCGGCCTCGCATATCCAGCATATGCAGAAGGCGCTGACAGAGATGAATCTCCAGCTCCACCACGTCGTCGCCGACATCACTGGCACGACCGGCCTGCGGATCATCCGCGCGATTCTTGCCGGCGAGCGTGACCCCGAGGTGCTGGCGCGCTTGCGCCATTACAGCTGCCACTCCAGCGCCGAGACAATTGCGAAGGCGCTCACCGGCAGCTACCGGACCGAGCATCTTTTTGCGCTCGAACAGGCACTCGCCCTCTACGACGTTTACCACGAGAAGGTGTCTGCTTGCGACGTGCGGATCGAAGCCGTGTTGAAGGAACTCAGCATCGATCGCGGGCATAGGTCGGATTCGTTGCCGTCGTCACGTCGGCGAACCGATCAAGTGAACGGGCTGGCCTTCGATGTCCGCGCGGCGCTCTTCGCGCTGCTTGGAAAGGACATCACCCAGATCGACGGTCTCGGTCCTTATCTCTCGTTGAAGCTGATCGCTGAGTGCGGCGATGATCTCTCCGCCTGGCCGAGCGCAAAACACTTCACCTCCTGGCTGTGCTTGGCGCCGAGCAACAAGATCTCCGGTGGGAAGGTGCTCTCGTCCCGAACACGCCGGTCTGGAAGCCGAGTTGCGGCGCTCCTGCGCCTTGCTGCCGTAACTGTTGGACGGACCGACACCGCACTGGGCGCATTCTACAGGCGGCTCTCGGCGCGCATCGGCAAGGCCAAGGCGGTGACGGCCACGGCGCGCAAGATCGCAGTCCTGTTCTATAACGCCGTGCGTCATGGAATGGAGTATGTCGATCCCGGCGCGTCGTTCTATGAGACACGCTACCGTGCGCGGGTGGTCCATAATCTGCATCGGCGCGCTAAGGCATTCGGATTTGTTCTCCAGCCCATGGAGCCGGCACCTGGCGTCGTCGTTTCTTAGGAATCGTTCTCTAGGGTCAGCTCGCCGATCTTGGCGTGCAGCGACTTTACGTCGATCGCCGGCGCCGCGGCGCCCCCGCCACCAGGACCGAACACATCGGCAGCCCCGTTCTCAAGTTGCGCCTTCCACGATGTAATCTGATTGGGGTGAACGTCGAACTGCTCGGCAAGCTGCGCCAATGTCCGATCGCCTTTGACGGCGGCAAGCGCCACTTTCGCCTTGAAAGCCGGTGTATGGTTCCGGCGCGGTCGTCTCTGCATGGTCTCTCCTGATTCGCAGGCAACAGCGTGCCCGCGCTCAGGCAGAAACTCCACCTATCGCCCTGTGCAGATTTCCGCGACCGGATCTCTTCGATCTTTTGGCCATCTAAATAATCTCCTGGTTTTAGAATGACGAATGTTTCTAGCTCGACGCCCTTCAAAACAAAAGCCCGGGCAGGTTCTGGGGCCCGGTTGTGGAAAAGCACAGAGAGCATTACGGCACAGAATTAGGCACAGTCTATTTGCTATTGAAGCGGAAAAAATGCTGCGTGGCGGTGTTATTTCCTTGGATGATCCCTGGTGACCCAATGGAGGAATTACCGTGGCGAACAATATCATGAGTTTGATGATTGCGACTGCCGCCTCTACGGCGGCTATGTGTTTGTATATTCCGGCCGCCCGGGCGTCCTTTGGGGATGCTCCGTGGTGTGTGGCGGTGATGACGTATATTGGGACTGCCAATACCGTACATCTCAAGAGTGCTTGGCGAGCATAGCAAGCGGCAATCGCGGTTCTTGCAACGTGAACCCGTCGCCCGGTCGGGCTACTCCCGCCGCAGTTTCGCAGCCGGAGCGAAGACGGCATCCGCCACAACATTAAGAGCAGGAATGGGCGAATTCTCTTCGTGGATGGATGGAATAAGTTAGGATGTCCGGCGTTAACACTTGACGGGCGCAAAGCCAGGAGGCGGCTATGAGGCTTTTACTATTAGTGTTGGGAATTCTCGCGGCTTTAGCCGTGTTCAACAGCCGCGCCGAGGCACAAAATTATCCGTGGTGTGCAGTTTTGAATATGGGCGATGCCGCTTATAATTGCGGGTTCGTCACCCGAGAACAGTGCATGGCCACAGTGAGCGGGATCGGAGGCTTTTGCGAGCTAAATAGGCAATACCAGCCTCCGCCCGGTCCCCATCCGCAACGTTAGGCGCGGCCCGTTCATAGGCCACCATAACACCACACTTCCGTCAATTTGTCGTCCGCGTCCTTTACTCGAATACCTCCGGCAGTCTAGCGGGGGGCGAGGATGGAATATAAGCATTTTGCCATCAACGCTTTTGAACGCGTAGCCGGGAAATGGCGGGCCAGGGTTAGCCGAACGGACGGGAAGGCGTTGTTGGCCAACGGACATAGAACGAAGAATTTTGAAATTGATTGTGACGCAACGACGGGGGCTGCTGCCCTTCTCCTGGCGATGGCGGCTATAGACAGGGGTTTCGTCTCAACCGCTAAAAAAACTCCGTTTGAAAAATTCTGGCGACGCACTCATCCCGTTGCAATGGAAAACCAGAGTCAAAACTCATAAAAACGGCTAACTTGCGTGTCGCCGCCTCATGTGGCCCGTCGTTGCGCGATAAGGTGATCGACGTATCGTGTCGCCTCGCTCAAAGCGCCCTGTCGCTCCAAGTGCATGGCGCTGGTGGCGATACGCTTTCCCTCGGGATCGAAAATCGTAACCCGATAGCGTTCGTCACTTTCATGATGAAGCACAAGTTCGTATCCGTGATGGCTATGTGTGCTGGTCGTCATATATTTTTGATGGCTCTTTAGTGTTTTTGCGTGGGGTCTTTTCTAGCCATTTATCTATCAAGTAATGAGCGTGCAATTCTGCATCTTCACGCGGCCCGATAATTACCTTCCCCGCCATCTCAACGCCCCCAGGGTGAATAGCCACCGACCACTGTTCGCGCTCGATCCGAACTCGGATGGTATATCGGATGCCTCGGTATTCCACCGAGGCAGTTTGGACTGAAATCAGGAGCCAAGCAACGCCCACAGGGTGCGAGCATGAGAGCGTATATAAAGACGCCGAGGAGCCCGATTTGAATAACCCGCCCCCAAAATCCAATGAATCGTTTTTCGTTTATGTGTTGGGCAGCCGCCGTAAGAATGATCGGCGGACTTATGTTGGTTGGACCACCGATTTGAAGAAGCGCCTTGGGCGGCACAACGCGGGAACTGGCGCTAAGTCAACGCGAGGGCGGAAATGGATTTTGCTCTTTCCGAAACCTGCAAAACTCGCAAGGAAGCCATGAGCCGCGAATGGCATATCAAGCGTGACAGAGAATTTCGCACCACGCTCCGGGCTCGCCTCTGAACGGAAAAAACAATCGAGTGCCGATCAAGTGCAAGAGGCGACTGTGAGGCCAAGCAGACGCGCGATGCAAGGGTGACTCTGCCGCGAATCAGACAAAAAGGCAATGTAAGGCGTTGAATGGCGCGATCTCAGTTTGAGATTATCGGGGCCGCGAACGGCACAAAATGTCCTTAGTACTACAGTTGTATTTTACCGATTATGGGCGAATCTGCACCGTCGTGATTTTGACGCGAGGGGCAGATGGCAATTGCATCATATGCGCATCGAGAGCTGCGATGGGCTCAGGCACTTGAGGAAGTGAAAGAACGCCTTGGCGCTTTGTTTGGCCGGATCGAGTCACGGCGTGCGGCATTTTCTTTTCTGGATGGATTGCTCAGTGGGGTGGAGCGCAAGACCGGGTGGCAGTTGGCGGAGCGCCTTGGCGATCCGGGCCCGTGGCGGATCCAGGCAGTGCTGGGACGCGGACACTGGGATGCCGATGCCGCGCGCGATCTGGTGCGAACATATGTGATCGAGAAGCTTGGCGCCACCGACGGCGTTTTGGTGGTCGACGAGACCGGGTTTGTGAAGAAGGGCGAACATTCGGTTGGGGTTGCCCGGCAATATTCGGGTACGGCGGGGCGGATCGAGAACTGCCAGATCGGGGTGTTTCTCAGCTATGCAAGCCGCCGCGGACAAGCGCTCATTGATCGCCGACTCTATCTTCCGCAGGAATGGGCCACCGATGCCGCGCGGCGCGAGCAGGCTCGGGTCCCGGATGACATCACCTTCGCGACCAAGCCCCAGATCGCCTGTGAATTGATCAGCGCGGTTCTCGATGCGGGCGTGCCATGTGCCTGGGTGCTTGCCGATGCCGTCTACGGCAGTGACAAGCATTTACGCATGATGCTGGAACGTCGCGGAAAACACTACGTTTTGGCAGTTCGCAGCAATGAGCGGTTGATGGCAGACGATCGTTTTCTACGTCACGCGCGCGGCACCGCTGCCAACCTCGCCGAGGCACTCCCCGCGGCAGCCTGGGAACGTCACGCGGCTGGACAGGGAGCGAAGGGACCACGGATTTATGATTGGGCGCGCATTCGTCTTCTGCGCCTGCAACGTGCGCCCCACGAGCATTGGCTACTGATCCGGCGCAGCCGAAAGGACAAGACAGATTGTGCCTACTATGTGGTCTTCGCGCCGGTCCAGGCGAACTTGGCTGATCTCGCTCGGGTCGCTGGCCGGCGCTGGACCATCGAGGACTGTTTCCAAGCCGCCAAGGGCGAGGTCGGCCTGGACCATTGCGAGGCGCGCAGTTGGCATGGTTGGCATCGTCACGTCACACTCGCCATGTTGGCGCTCGCCTATCTGGCAGCCCTGCGTGCCAAGGCCGGCGCAATCGATCAAGGCAAACGGAACAAAAGGAGTCCCACCAACGGCGTCACGCGTCCCTTGTCGCTCTCTCTGTCCAGGAGATCCGCTCGCTGATCGTGCGCCTGCAGTTGCCCGGCGCATTACCACGCGCCGTCGTTCTCGCGTGGTCCAGCTGGCGGCGCGCCCATCAGGCCATCGCCCGCCGCTGCCACTACCGAAAACATCGATCTTCAAAAATGCAACTGTAGTATTAGATAATCAAGAGGCCCCCGATTGCCCCAGGTGCGGGCAGTCAATGAGATTTGCCGGACAGGTATGGCGTTGGCCTACCGAACAACTAGATATGTTTCGCTGCAAGCCGTGCAGTGCGGCCGTAAATCGGCCTTCACCGTCGATTGAACTGGCTCAAGGCCCGAAGCGAGCCAACGCAAAACAAAATTGAGCCGCTGGGCCTTCATTATCGCTTTGCATTGATAGTCGTCGTTTTTGATCCGTGCTTTCGAGGACCGTACTAGGGGTGCTGAAATAGACATAGGCCAGCGCTTAGCCGTCCACATCCTGCACGAGGGCGCTCTGTCGTGGTCGGCGGCTAGTAGGTCCCCACAAGCGGGAGCACCCGCTGAAGGATTGCCCCCACGCAAATAAGTATCACCAGTAGTTTCAGCAGATTGGCCAAACGACGGTCCCTGACATACTGCTCGATGGCCCAAAAGCAAATCGCGCCGACGACGCAAATAATCAAAACGCCGATCAAAACCGAAATCATATTTACCCCCTCTGCATACGACGCTATTGTGCAAAACTATGCCACGGCGGGAAGAGGCACTCAATCCGCGCGCGCCGTCATTGCGGTCGGCACGGCACGCGCTCCGATCCCAGCACTAGCCGCAGTCCCGTGAATGCTTTGATCTGGATCAATGGTCGTCGCCGCAGGCTATTGAAGCGAAATTCTATCGATCAACATCGGGTCATCGTCAGGTGCCCGCGAGCTATTGACGCGCTTGGACACCGGCCAACGCTGCAACAGATCGTCCGGCGCAGGCTTAAGTACTTCGAGGCCAGCCTCTCCACTCAGCCACGGCTCGAAGTCGTCCTCAGAGAGAAGAACGGGCATCCGATCATGAACCTCCGCCACGAACTTGTTCGGTTCGGTGATGATCATGGTGCAGGACTTGAGCGTTTCGCCGTTGGTCTTGTCGGGCCATTCGTCCCATAAACCCGCGACCGTCAATGCGGGCGATCCATCTCGCGCCGTGAAGTACCACGGCTGCTTGCCGTCGGTTGTGTCCTGCCACTCGTAATAACCCGAGACCGGGATCAGACAGCGATTGCGCTTGAACGCGCCTCGAAAGAACGGCTTTTCCGTAACCGTCTCGGCGCGAGCGTTGAACGTCGCCAGCTTCAATTCCTTGAGCGGCTTTGACCACCACGACGGCACGAGGCCCCACCGCATTGGCACGAGCAAGCGTTTGCCGCTTTGGCCGACAATGGTATCGATGGTTGTGGTCGGACAGACGTTGTAACGCGCCTGCGTGTTGACCGCAGGCTGATCCAACGCGAGTCGGTAAAGCCTGACGATTTCTTCCCAAGTCAGCTTATAGGTGGAGCGCCCGCACATGACCGACCACATATAGTGTCGCTTGACGTGCCCGCCGCGCTGCGGCGGAATTTGCAGCCATGCGCCAAGCTGGACCACGGCCGACACTCGGCGAGCTACAGCAAACGACACCTTGGGTTTGGCTTTGGTGCGAGCGGTGTCAGCATCATGCGCCGCTCGCTTTGCGCGGTCGCTGTTATTCGGTGGGGTGCGGACGCTTCAAGCGACAAGTTGCGTGCCAGCGCACGCTGCACCCGTTGCGGCACGAAAGGAGCGACCCTCCAGCGTCCGGGCTGGGCAGGCAATCACATTGGCTTCTATCCGTTCCCGACCAGCATGGCCGACGATATGCGGGAGGAGCATCGGCGGAACGTATTGGCGGAGTGATGTTCGCCGAAAGAAAGCCGCCGACCTTTGCTGGAAATAAATCACTTAGCGAACCGACAACGCGTGAACCACGGGTTGGTGGGGCAAAGTCCGTAGCGTCCCGGAATAGCCGGAGGCTCCGGCCACAAGCAGCGCAGTCAGGGTCTGGCGGTCGCAGGTCGCTACGATGCCATTAAGCTCGCGTCCTTCCAAATAGATCATCTGCCGGGATAAGCCACCGTGCTGATCGATCCAGCGCTGCACGGACGCCGGGTAGATATTCCAAAGCGCCCGCGTAGACGCTACATCGGGGATGAGGCGTCCAGCAGTATTCAATACTGAGGCGGTGTGGAAACCGAAGCGGGCGCGCGGTGTCGCGCAGATTTGATTGGACGGAACCAGTCCGAGCACCATCGTGCAGGCCGATAGACAATCACCGTCGATAGCCACGCGCTCGCCGCTTGAGCGTACTTTGGCGAATGCTTGCGCATACTTGCCGACCTGGCCGCCCTTGTCATTGACAATGCGCATGATAGCCGATGCCGACGTGACGCCCCACGCCGACATGGCGACGCAAAGTAACAGATTCCGAATAAGGTTCACCCGTTCCCCTCTGCCACCTTCTCGACAAATCGCTACCAGTGTCCGGGGGCGAAAGGAAGGCCGACTCCTCTTCGACAATCCACCGGGCGGGAAGCGTGGTGTTTGGCGGGGATAGCCCGCAATCGCCTAAAAATGAATCTGGGTGAATCCAAAAGCTCGGGACGTATCCCGGAGACTGGCCAGAGCGCGAATCGAGCCCTCGGCCGCCTGTGAGTCACTGGAGGGCTTTCTGCCGCCGAACTACGATTTACGCGAACATCTCGGCGCTGGAAAATGCCGGGGGAGCGTCGGCGCAATCCTCACCCGGAATTTAGAACGGCACAAAGCAATCCCCCGGTTCGTTGCGCTACTAGCCGTGTTTCCGCCACAAGGCGTCTCTGGTCGCTTCGGCAGGTCACCAAAACTGACCCACACATCGCTTTTGGGAGAACGCGCGAAGTATTCCCGCCCGACTTGCCAGTATTCCTGCGGTAGCTCGGGATCGATGCCGTATGGGTCAAGGGTCTGTGCGTATATCCACTCGACCTCAGCCGTGTCTGGATCGATATGGAGACCAGCTTCCTTGCGGATCGCGAGCCAATTTTTAATTTCCTCCGCTTTCTCGTTTGTCATCGTCGTGTCTCCTTTCTGAATGATGACGCACATTTCCTATAACTGCCTGTCCACCGTCGTTCACATGGACGTGCTCGACGCGAACAAGTTGCTGCCCGCCGCTACGCAGGCGTCGAAAGACTTCTACTTGCATCGCAAACGTCTTCATCAAACGGGCCGCAGTCGATCCGAATGCCGCAACTCGCCGCTCTGTTCCGAAGGCGGCGTCCAGCTTGGCGAGAACCGCCATGGCGGCTGTGTGCGTGCAGGCCATCTGGACGGCGAGCGCGCCCTCTATTTCGTCCTTCGGCGCTGCGGCTGTGATCACTGCGAGTGCCGCATTCATGGCAAGTTCTGAAACGCCACCAAAAGGCGAGCGCGCCGCAGCCTGAATTTGGAGCAAAGAGGCATTCACGAAATCGCTCGACACCGTGCCAAGCGCTTGATTCAGCCGTCGCCACCAATTGTTGCTCTCGCCGTCAGGCGGATGCGTCTGTGCCACGTAAGCATCCGCCCGCCAGAGCTTGACGCGGACCGGTGGAAGGCGGTCGGGCTGATCAGCCGACGGAGTAGATATGTTTTTCAGCTTGGCGGTCATTCCGTTGTCCCGTTGTAGCTAAACGATTGCAAGAGCGACCGCAGCCATCTCCGCTCCTCGATTGCGTCGGTCGTCCAGTTGCCATTTTTGTAATTTCCGTTTTGAACACCGCGTGGCGCGCCGGGGCTTAACCCACCGTGTAAACGGCAACGCCTGCGGCCGTGCAGGGCTGGGCATTGGCACGCCATACCAGCGCGCGTCTTTGCCCCACACCGTGCGGCTCGCCTTAGATTCCCAAGTCGTGTCTGGACATCATGGTCCATGGGGTTGTTCGCGAATTTTTGCTGCCCCCGGCTACCGTTAGAAGCCGATTCTAGCATTCGCGGAAAGTCTCTTACCAAGGTGAGGGCATCCTATTGTCTCACAGCAGCGTTCCGGTTTGCGATCCGATACTGTTCGGCTCGCGCTTGCGTTGAGGCTTCTTCCTGTAAGCGATCCACTCCTCGATCAAGAAGCCCGGCAAGATGGCTGCCTGGACGCGATCATGTCCATGAGGCCAAGCACCAAATATTTCCTTGAACGCGTGCGCCGCCCAGCCGAGCTTGTAGTTCTTGTTGATCGCGTAGGCGCGCAATCCAGCGTAGACCTTTTGAGTTCCGGCCAACAGCAGCCGCTGTCGCACCGCATCACGCTGATCGGATTTATTTAGAAAGCGCAAAGCACGTTCATCCCTCAGCATGATCAAAAATCCCGATAAGCCTGCCGGAGCCTGCCCCAGAATTTTAATCGAGTTCTGTATGCTCATCTGGCGGATGATAAAGATGGCTTGATCGACAAGATCGTGCTGAATAACCGGCTCAGGTTCTGGCTCGCGATCCTCAGTCTGAACAAGCTCATGCTTCGGCGGGCCATTTTTGCTAGTCATTGTTTTTGCTAAGGAATTTTTGCGGCTGACATCAGCCGCAGTGTTCCTTCGTTGACGAGATTTTTGCGCCTCTTGTCTATTTTTTTCCTTAGCCGCCTCGTAAGCCGCCTGGGGATTTTCAGAGCGAGCAAACTCCATCACCTTCTCAGCGTCCCGGCGGCTATGCGCAAAGTGCTTCCCGTAGTAGTCCCACCACTCGATGTCACCGGCCTCTCCGGCTTCAACACGTTGCCACATCTCCAATAATGTCATGCCCGCCTTCACTCTGGTTGCCCAAGACTTCTGGATCGCATTGGCCGCCGCATCCAACTCCTTGTGAGCGCGGAGCAGAAGATCGTTCAAGCTTCTCTGGTGAACTACGTTGGTCTCAGACATGAGCATTCTCCTTCTCTTTTCGTCGGTCACGATCAGTGGAAAGCATGTCCCTCTCGGCGTGGTTTGGGAGACTGTCCAGAGCCGAAGCCGAACTGCCGTCATGTCGCAAGTCCGTGCCGTGTAAATCCAGCGAAGCTGGATATTGTTGACAGACTTCCGACACGGCGTTCGTCGGCACGGGTTTGCCGTGCCGTTCCCAGGTGCGGCGAGATTTAAAGCCGAAGAGTAGCCAGGGCTTGGTCCGGCTGATGCTTTTGGCCTCATATTCGGCGCGCGACACCACGCCACGAGCGCGCCGTAGACGCTGCTGGCATTGACGTTGGCGCTCAAGCCGTCGCCGCTTGCCTTCAGCGGTACTGACATCGCAGGCACGGATGGTTCGCAGACGCAGCCGTTGCCGCTCGGCGTCCCGCAAGCCGAGGAGTTGGCCAAGCGCTTCCGCCTTCCATTTCTGTGGGGCACGCACCACTTCGCGGATGAGGTCTCCACGTTTCTTGTCGGTTACCCATGGAGCCCAAAGATCGATCCACTTACGAATCCGATCAGGGTCGCCGATATGGTGGGCGACCACCATCACTGCGAGCCAACCAGCCTCGCTGTCCGGCAAGGAATGGCCGTGGCGTGCCTGAAAGAGTCGCCTTAGCTCAACGAGGCGACGGTATTTCAGGTAATTGGCGCGCTCACGGGCTTGCTCGGCACGCACGCGCCGCTCGATTACATTCCGGGCGGATGGTCGGGTCTGACGCTCACGGCGCTGGAAATCACGCTCGATGTCGAACAGCCCTTGCGTGCCGTGGCGCGACGACGTACTTGTCATGGTGCAATTTTCCTGAATTTGCCCCGCTGGTCGGTCCAACCGCACTGCGGGGCTTTTTTTACGTGCGGTTAGGGCGAACGGTGTCGCTGGAGATGACGCGCGCGAGCGCCTGTGAGCAGCACGGGGGCTTAGGCTGCGAGCCCACGCTCGGGCATGCTGGCGATCATCACCAACGAGGAATTGACCGACAAGAATGCTGGCCTTGTCGGACAGCACCTTTGTAAACAGGTACTTAGCCTTAACGCTCCGCTAACGCGCGCAATTTAGGCTAATGACCAAATCCCCTTTGCGGTCATGCGATCGAGTTACGCGTTATGGAAAGCGCCAGCTTGTCGAGCCTCGACAACCTCACCCATCTTGCACGACGCGGCGGGGTGGACATGCGCCCGACCCTGTTACGCGTCCTCACCGACCTCTACGTGCAGAAGCTGACGCATACGCCGAATGAGGAGCGGCATTACACCGAGCTTGCACTGCGGCTGCTCGACGCCGTTGATGTGGCGACGCGTGCGGCCGTGGCCGGCCGGCTAGGCCGCCATCTGTCGCCGCCGGTGCAAGTCATCCAACAGCTGGCGGCGGATTTGCCTGAAGTAGCGGCGGCCGTGCGCACCCATCCCGTGTTGCAGCGCAAGCCACAATCCAACGCGGCAGCGGCGCCGGCCCCGGCGATCGCGGAAATCCACGAAGCGGTTCAAGAAACCGGAGTTTGTAAGGCGGAGGTGCTCGAAGCGAACGTCGACCAGCCGCGCGAACGCGAAGCGTACGAGGACAAAATGCACCTCGTCGCGCAATCGCGGCACCTGATCGCCGGTGACGTCGCGTGCGAGCTCAACGAGCTGTTCTTCGCGGCCAGTGCGGACGAGCGGCGTCTCATTCTGCTCAATCTCAAAATCGCTGTTCCCATTCCAAGCGGCCACGTCGAATTCGTGCGCGACGCCGCGGTCGGCCAACGGTTGGAAACCGCGGTGCTTTCCCACAGTAGCGAGGACTTCGCGCAACACCTCGCCTATTCACTGCAAATTCCGCGCTCGCAAGCGCGCCGCATTGCCGGCGATACTCTCGGCGAGCCGATCGTGGTGGCAACCAAGGCGCTCAATTTGCCGCGCGACGTCGTCTACCGGATCCTGTTGTTCGTCAACACAACCGTCGGCCATTCGGTCGAGCGCGTTCACACGCTCGCGACACTTTACGATGAGATGCCGATACAGGCGGCCGAACACATGGTCGCGATTTGGCAATCACTGCAGCGCAACGAACTGGCGTTGACCCAACATCGGCCGCTGCTCTGGAACGACGAGGCGCGCGCCCGCGCCAGAACCGCGACGGAAGCGGTACGCCGCGCGCCGGCGGCGCAACGGTCCGGCGAACGGCGCGATGCGTCTTAATCTACGATATCGAGAAAATTTCGTCCGGAGGGTTCTTCGACTTCGACGATCCAGACGTCGGGATCGAATTTCATTTCGCTCGCAAGCTTCGCTTCCACCGCTGCATCCGGGGCCGGCTGCTGGGCAAAGCTTGCCGTGAACGTGCGATCGGCGCCGCGGCTACTGGTATCGAGCGCGCTTTGTGGCGTCGGTCCGAACAGGTCGGACGTGCCATCGAGCCGGATGATGCGCACGAAAACCGCGCCGGCCTCCTCGGCGCCGCGACGGCGCACCACCGCGAATGCGCCCTCGACCTGACAGCGGCGCAAATAAGAGGCGACCCACAGCGCGGTTTTCAGACGCATCGTTGCCCTCATTCCGGGGCGCAAAATCCATAGCCACTGAACGAGAGGTTTTCCGAAGCTTCGGGAGAAATTGCAAGACGTGCGAATATGAATTGAACTAAAGCGTAATGCATTTAGTTTGGTGCATATCCTGAGTTTTTGAAGTAGTTGGCGCATTCGGTTTTGGTGAAGGCGCCGAGAAGCTCGCCGATGGCGGCGCAGACGGTTTCGACCGTTCGCGCGGCGGCTTTACGGAGCAGATGCTTGAGCTTGGCGAACACCTGTTCGATCGGGTTCAGGTCGGGCGAGTATTTCGGCAGCAGGACCAGCTTGGCACCGGCTGAGCGAATGAGTTGGCGTATGATCTTGCCCCGGTGGCTGCCGAGATTGTCCATGATGACGATGTCGCCGAGCCGTAGGGTAGGCAGCAGAACCTTCTCGACATAGGTGGCGAAGCTTTCGCCGTCGATCGGGCCTTCGAGCAGCCAGGGCGCGGTGATCCGGTCGTGCCGCAGCGCGGCCAGGAACGTCATTGTCTTCCAGCGCCCGTCCGGGACCTTGCCGATCAGGCGGCTGCCCCGCGGTGCCCAGCCACGCAGCGATGCCATGTTGGTCCTGGTCCAGGTCTCGTCGATGAAGACCAAGCGGGCAGGATCAACGCGGTCCTGGTACTTGATCCATTGCGCCCGCCGGCGGGCGACGTCAGGACGGTCGCGTTCGCCAGCCACCACGCTTTCCTAAGAAACGGCCACCGGCGCTATTGGCTGGAGGACGAAGCCGAAGGCCTTGGCACGCCGATGCAAATTGTCGATGACCCGCGCACGATAACGAATCTCGTAGGAGGACGCACCCGGGTCGACGTAGTCCATCCCATGGCGCAGGGCGTTATAGAAGAGAACTGCGATCTTGCGCGCTGTCGCGGTGATCGCCTTGACCTTCCCGATGCGGGCAGAAAGCCTCCGGTAGAAGGCACCCAGGGCAGTGTCGGTTCGTCCGATCGTCACCGCGGCGAGCCTCAGGAGCGCCGCGGACCGGCTCCCCGAGCGGCGCGTGCGCGACGAGAGTACCTTACCACCAGAGATCTTGTTGCTCGGCGCCAGGCAAAGCCAGGAGGTAAAGTGCTTTGCGCTCGGCCAGGCAGAGAGGTCGTCGCCGCACTCGGCGATCAATTTGAGCGCGAGGTATGGGCCGAGGCCGTTGATCTGCGTCAGGTCCTTGCCGAGCAGCGCAAAGAGCGCCGCGCGAACATCGAACTCGGGGCCGTTCGGTTGCCGGCGCATGCCCCGACGCGGTGACGGCAACGGACCGACCTCACGGCCGCGGCGGAAGCTGAGTTGCTTCAGGACGGCCTCGATTTGGGCGTCACAGGCCAATGCCTTTTCCTGGTATGCATCATAGAGAGCGAGCGCTTGCTCGAGCGCGAATACGTGCTCGGCACGATAATGCCCGGTGAGCGCCTTCTCGATCGTCTCGACAGTGGCGTGGCAGCGCGTGTCACGCAAAAGTGCCAGCACTGCTGGATCACGCTCGCCCGCAAGGATCGCGCGGATAATCCGCAGCCCGGTCGCGCCGGTGATGTCGGCAACGACGTGGTGGAGCTGCAGATTTATCTCGGTCAGCGCCTTTTGCATGTGCTGGATGTGCGAGGCCGCGTACTCGAGCAGACGCTCACGCTGGCGCAGGTAGGCGCGCAGTTCAACGATCTCCCCCTTGGGGCGGAAGCTGGCACGCAGCAAACCATGAGAATGGAGCCGCTGCAGCCACTGTGCGTCGATGACGTCCGTCTTGCGCCCGGGCACATGCTTGACATCGCGTGCATTGACGAGGAACACCACAAAGCCGCGCGCCTCGAGGAGCTCGAAGACCGGGATCCAGTAGACACTGGTCAACTCCATAACGACTGTCTCAACGCCGCATTCTGCGAACCAATCCACTAGCCGGTGCAAATCCGTCGTGAAGGTGCCGAAGCTGCGCACTGGCTCGGCTGTGCGCTCTGGCCCCACAGCCGCCACATGCATCCTCGCCCCGATATCGATTGCAGCCGCGTTCGGATGCACCATCGGCAGTGCATGTCGAATTTTGTTGTCGCCCGCTTCATTCCGTCTCATCACCAACCCTCCTGTTACGGGACGGAAGGGCTGGGCTGCGCTGTCGTTCAATTTCCTAACACGGGATCGCCGAACGGCGTCGCCACTTTCAAGCCCGCAACAGCCCATGGACCATGTTTTTTTACGGGGTCACTCGCCACCAAAAAGCACTCGGCCGCTCCCTTCCAGGTGCACGATAGAGCCCCAAAGTTTCTACGCCCACAGGGGCGACGCCGTCCCAGATCGTTTTTTTGAAGCTCAGCTTCTCGTCGTGGACAAAGCTCCAGACCGAGCGGTAGTCAACCTTCAGACCGCGCGCGGCGAGTTCGCCCACCAGCCCGAGCAGTGTGAAGTCCTTCTCCTTGATCCGCGCCAGCAGCCATGTGCGGTGCTCGCCCGCTATCGCGCGGGGCTTGTAGCCGCCGATCTTGCTCGGCGCCACGCTGCCGGTGTTGCGCAAACGCTCCACCCACCGGATCGCCGTGCTGACGCCGACGCCAAACTGCGCCGCTGCCCGATGACACGAAAGGCCACCGCTCTCAACCGCTGCCACAACTCGTTCGCGAAGATCAATGGAATAGGCTCGACCCATCGGATGCTGGCCTCCAGCCCAGCCAGCATCTTGAATCAGAAACCAACTGATTTGGGAATCCTAAATCGATTCAGGGTAATGTCATGCCGCTTTAGGTCCGCGGAATGACCGTCTATTCCAGCGGGTGACCGGCCATGGCGGCAAGCTCGCTCATGAGGCGATCGGAAATCACTCCGGTCGCCTGCAGCTTGCGTTCACGCTGGAATTTCTCGATCGCCGCGGTGGTAGCCTCGTCGAGGATACCGGAGGGCTTGATCTGGCCGTAGCCATAGTCGGATAGCACGCGTTGTACCGCCTCGACGCGCGGCGACGGGCCAATCAAGTCGGCGATCGGATCGTCGCGCCGCACTGCGATAGGTTGCGGCGTCACAGTCGCCGGCGCCGACCGCGGCGGCACCGCCACTTGCAGATGCCTAAGATCGTCGCGTGCCCCAATCTGCGCGGGCTTGGAATTGGCCACAAAAGGCGCTGGATGCGAACCGGACTGCAAAAAGACGGCATTGATAATGATGATGATGCTCGCCGCGGCCGCGGCCAATACGGCGAATGCATCCACGGGGCGCCGCGTCGCCTTTGCCCACACGAATCCGGTCAATGCGCCACCTGCGCTTACTGCGCGCGCATACAAGCTGCGGTCGGGATTGCGGCGGTTACGCACGTTTCTTCACCGGAATATCTGAAATGCCCTCGTGCGAAGACGGACTCACGCGCACGGTCGTGGCGCTGGTTGGCTGCGGCGATAGCTTAAGGTTCGTTGGCTGCGGCAGCTTATTCGGCAAATAGCTCATGACTCCGAGGGGCTGCGGCGCGGCAGGCATTTTCGCAGCTCCAGCGCGTTCGCAATCGAGGGGTAGGCAAACGGTCACGCGCGTGCCCTCGCCGACGCGGCTGCGGATGGAAAACTCGCCGCCATGCAGCTGCACCAGGCCTTTGACGATGGAGAGACCGAGTCCGGTGCCGCCATGGCTTCGGCCGTAGGAGTTGCCGGCTTGGAAGTAAGGTTCGCCGACTCGCGCCAAATCCTCGTCACTGATGCCGATCCCATTGTCCTCGACTGCCAAGGTGACACGGGCGGCCTCGGCGCGAGCGCTGATCGTCACCGCGCCGCCGCGATCGGTGAAGCGGATTGCGTTGGACAACAGGTTGAGCAAAATCTGGTTGAGCGCTCGCTTGTCGGCGACCATGTCAGGCAAATTGTCGGTCGGCAATTTATTGAGGCGAACGCCCGCCTCGTGGGCCCGCAGCTCGAGAATCGCGCAACACTCGCTGACGACCTGGGCGGGCGCAAAAGGCTCGGGTGTGATCTCGAAATTGCCGGTCTCGATTTTCGACATATCGAGGATGCCGTTGACGACCGAAAGCAGATGATGGCCCGAGCCGTTGATGAGGCCGGAATATTCGCTGCGCCGCTTAGCATCGAGGCCGAGCGCCTCCTCTTGCATCAACATATCCGAGAAGCCGATGATCGCGTTGATCGGCGTGCGCAATTCGTGACTCATGGTAGCGAGGAAGCGGCTCTTGGCGGCGTTGGCGCGCTCCGCCTCGGCGTGGGCATCCAGCAGCGCCTGCTGATGTCTCTTTCGCTGAGTTACGTCTCGCAACACGGCAACGACTTCGCGGCGATCCTTTCCGCTTGAATCGGCAGGCCCCCCCTCTAACGGACGGCAGCGCATTTCGATCCAGACGAATTCCGTCGAGGAACGGCCATCGGCATCGGCGCTATCGCGCCGCGCACGGAACTCGACCGAGCTCGATTGTCCGAGCGCCGCGGCATCGCCCAGCGCCGTCAGATAAGCCGGCCGGTCGAGGACATGCACGCGGTCGAACAGGCCATGCCTGTGCAATTGCGCGATGGACAAACCGAACAAGACTTCGGCAGCGGGCGAGACGAACAATACGCCGCCGTCGCGACCATGCCGCGTGATGACTTCGGCGATATTGCGCGCCAACAGCCGATAGCGATCCTCCTCCGCATAAAGCAGCCAGAAACTGGTCCGCGCCAGCGCCTCTGCGCCGAGCGCCAGTCCCGTCGCGTAAAGTGTTGCCGAGATGATGCCAAGCGTCGCGAGCGCCACAGGAGCATTCGTACTTGGTGCCGGCAGCACATGTTCGAAGCCCAGTAGGACGAGGAGTCCCGCGGCGGCCAGCGCAAACGTCGAGGCGGTCGCGACGACGCGGCGCGAAGCCGAGAGCGCGGCCTCAAGCGGCACGACAACGAGCCAGATAGCGGCAAACGAGGCGATACCGCCGGTCGCCGCGGCAAGCGCCGTCACCAATCCGGTCAAGGCAAGCGATGACAAGACGTGGGCGCTCTCGTAGCGGCCGGTGCGGGACAGAAAATACGCGGTTAGAACCGGCGCGACCAACCAGGCAAAGATCAGGAGCTCGGTGAGGCTTGGAGCGCTGCGGATGAAGAGATAGGCCGGGAACGCTGCGAGCGCGACAATGCTGCCGAGAAGGCGCGGCGCGATAAAGGCGCGATGGCGCGCCGCGGTCAGTGCGTCCTGTTGCGCCGACGGATGGACCAGCGTCTCGATATAATTGCGTATTGGCGCAAGCAGGCCCACGTTCCCAGCGCACGCCCGGCTTTGCCGACGCGCTCCCCTTTTTCTGTGGCCCGATCGTGTCAGAGGCGGCTTAAGCGAAAGCTAAGGCATTGGGCGTGGCCCCGGCGACGCAATCGCGACAACGCTCCGCAGTGCGGCAAAATCCCCATCATGGTGAATGTCCCGTTGCCGCGGACAGTTGCTAAATGTTTTCTGCTTCCGCAGCGCGTGAATATAGCCCGATGTTGCTGCACTTCTGGCTAGAACCTATCTCAAAATTGCTGCTTGGTGTCGATCGGCTATAAATGTCGAATGATTCGGCTAGGCGATTTGCAATGGGAACGTATCCGAGATCATTTTCCGGAAGAGAACATTGTCGAAGGACGCCCAGGCCGTAAGCCGATCCCGACGCGTCAGATCCTTGAAGCCGTGCTGTGGATTCTGAACACTGGCGCGCAGTGGCATATGCTGCCGCAGTGCTATCCGAATTACAAAACGGTGCATCGCCGTTTTCAAACTTGGTGCCACAACGAAATCTTGCGTGAGGTCCTGACGGATATCGCCAATGAGCTTCGCGACAAAGGCGCATTGGATGAAGAAGAGTGCTTCATCGACGCGACATTTGTAATGGCGAAGGGCGGCGGGGCAGCGGTCGGCGCGACGAAGCGCGGAAAAGGCATGAAAATCATGGCGATTGTGGATCGCCATGGATTGCCGCTCTCGGTCAGCACACACGCTGCGAACCATCACGAAGTCCGACTCGTTCAGTTATGCTTCGACTTCTACATGATCGAAGCAAAACCCGAAAATTTGATCGGAGATCGTGCTTACGACAGCGATCCTCTGGACGAGCAATTGCACCAGGACGGGATCGAGATGATCGCGCCGCACCGCTCAAACCGCAGCAAGCCGCCGACACAAGATCGACGCCGGCTTAGCCGATATGCGCGGCGCTGGCTGGTAGAGCGCTTCTTTGCCTGGCTGCAGTGGCAGCGACGCATTCTCGTCCGCTGGGAGTATTATCACGAGAATTTCCTCGGTTTCGTCCAGCTCGCTTGCCTCATGATCCTATTCAGGCGATTTTGAGATAGGTTCTAGTCAAAAGCATGGCGAGAAGCTCAAGCAGGGGCATTCGCTCAAATTTTAGGTAAATTAAATTTTTTCCAATTGATCGAAAATTTGCGGTGTATTTTGTTAGATTATGGACAAAAACGTAACGGGCGAGCGAACGCCGCCTTCAATGCTGCCTGCTAGCTTCCCCACACGCGCGGCCAAGTATGTCGCAGGGGATATGGGTCTTATGTTTTTTCTGTTGCGCATGGCGTTTTGGCTCGGCCTGGTGCTGATCCTTCTGCCGAGCGGCTCCGCGCAGCGAGCCGCCCCGGCGGACCAGGTCAATGCATCGCAGGCCATTTCTGCCGCCTCCGCCACGGTCGGCGATCTGCGGCAGTTTTGCACGCGCCAGCCGGATGCTTGCACGGTGGGTTCACATATGGCTACCGAACTGGGCTACAAGGCCCAAGCCGGCGCGAAGATGCTCTATGAATTTCTGACCGAGGCGCTTGCGTCCAAGGAACCGTCCAAACAAGCGCCGAAAGACGCACCGAAGACGACCGGTTCGCTCGGAAGCGGCAGCGCCTCGCAGAATACACTTACTCCCGCCGATCTCCTTCCATCCTGGCGCAATCCGACGGCGCGGTACAACGTCAAGCACTCAGTTTAGGCTTTTTTCTGCACTGACCGATCGATTGAGACGCGACGTCACACGCCGCGCGGGCAAATCAGCGGGCGGGTGACCTTTCCCGCAACGCGTCTTATATAGAGACCAATCTTGGTTAGGATCGGATGCGGACATCGGCGGGATGGCTGACATCAAGGATATCATCGGTAATTTCTCGGTCCTTGACGACTGGGACGACCGCTATCGCTATCTGATCGAGCTTGGCCGCGAGTTGCCGCCGCTGTCGAAAGCCGCGCACAGTGACGCCAATAAGGTACAGGGCTGCGCCAGCCAGGTCTGGCTTGACACGACGGTGCGTCCGAACGGCGCCGGCGGGCCCGTCCTCATCTTTGCGGGCGACAGCGATGCTCACATCGTGCGGGGGCTGATCGCGATAATATTCGCAATGTATTCGGGCAAGAGCGCGCAAGACATCCTGACGCTCGATGCGATCAAGCTGTTCGAAGGCCTGGGCTTGCGGGAGCATCTCACGCCGCAGCGCTCGAACGGCTTTCGTTCCATGGTCGAGCGCATCCGCTCCGACGCTCGCGCGGCGCTGGCGACCGCAGCGTAATCGATTACCGTTGCCGGTTTGGCGATCCGCGCGCCTTGATTTGCAGGTATCCAAGCGGTGCCGGCAATCGTATTGTAAGTTTCATCGGGGTTTAGGGGCTTCCCGTTGAGCACAAAAACACTCCGCGCCGGACTGACGGACGTGTTCGCCGGCGCGGTCTGCAGCATCCTGTCCATCGCCTATTGCCTGTCCTACGCGGCGCTGATCTTCACCGGTCCGCTTGAACATCTGTTGTCCTACGGCATCGCCGTGACGTTCTTGTCGGCCGCCGTCGGCGGGTCGATCGTGGCATTGCGAAGCTCGCTGCCCTTCGCCGTCGCCGGCCCGGACAGCTCCATCTCGGTCGTCTTGGCTGCTTTGGTCGCGACGCTGGTGCAGCGGCTCGTGGCCGGTGGCGGCACCGATCTTCTTGAGCCGGCTCTCATCGCCATGTCGTTGGCGACCGCGCTGACCGGGCTATTGCTCTGTGTGCTCGGCTTCACGCATGCCGGTCGTGCGATCCGGTTCGTGCCCTACCCGGTCATCGGCGGCTTCCTCGGCGCGACCGGTTGGTTGTTGATCACCGGCGCAATCCAGGTCGTCACAAACGAGCCGCCGACGCTCGCCAACATCGGCGCCTTCACCGACTTTGCGGTCGCCGCCAAGATCGCGCTCGGCGCGATCGTTGCGATCCTCCTTGCTGTGCTGCTGCGCCGCTCCAAAAGCCCGTTCATCCTGCCCGGCGTGTTGTTGTCTGCAGTGGTAGCGACGCATCTCGTCCTGCTCTCCACCGGCACGACGATCGCCGCGGCCCAAGACGCCGGCTGGCTGTTTCGGCTGCAGCCGGCGGCCGGGCTGACGCTGCCGTGGAAATTTGCACCACTCGCGAGCTTTCCCTGGTCGTCCCTGCCGGCGCTTGCCGGCGACACGCTTGCGGTCATTTTTGTCACCGTCACCAACTTTTTGCTCAACACGACGGGACTGGAAATCGCGACCCGAACCGAAGCCAATATCGAGCGCGACCTCAAAGTGCTCGGGCTGGCCAATGTCGCGATCGCAGCCGTTGGCGGCTACGTAAGTTGCACTTCGTTCAGCCGCTCGATGCTGGTCCGCACCGCGGGCGCCACCAGCCGCGTCGCCGGCATGACCGTCGCGGCGATTTCTGCCGCCGTGCTCATCGCCGATCCGGCGTTTCTCGGTTACGTGCCGAAATATATCCTTGGCGGTCTTTTGTTCTATCTCGGCGGCGACCTCGTCTATCAATGGCTGATCCAATCGGCGCGGCGCCTGATGCTGCTCGAATACCTGTCGTTGATCGCGATCGCCATCCTGATCATCTATTCGGGTTTCATCGCCGGCGTGCTCATCGAAATCGTGATCGGCTGCGCCACCTTTGCGCTGAGCGTGAGCCGCGTGAATGCGATCAAATTCAGTTTTGACGGCTCGGAATACCGTTCTTCGCTCGACCGCGGACCTTACGAACTGTCGCTGTTGGCCGAACACGGCCGCAAGATTCAAGGCATGACGTTGCAGAGCTATCTGTTCTTCGGTTCGGCCAATCGGCTCTACCAGCACGTCAAAGCGTTGCTGGCGGCGCAGCCGGATTGCCGCTTTCTGATTTTCGATTTTCGCCTGGTCACCGGGATCGATTCATCGGCAACGCACAGTTTTGCGCAAATCAAGCAGGCCGCCGCCGCGAGCGGCACCCGCATTGTGCTCGTCAATCTCAAGCCGGAATTGGGACGCGCCTTTCGCGCCGCCCGCTTCATTTCCGATGACGTGATCGTGGCGTCCGATCTCGATCGCGCGCTGGAATTGTGCGAACAGAGCATCATCGAAACGCATCGCACCGCCGCCGACGACGCGCGATCGTTGCGGACGTGGTGGTCGGACACGTTGGGCAGCACCGTCTACGCCGACCGGCTGGCCGGTTATTGCCGGCGCCTCGAAGTTCCGGCCGGCCAAGTCATCGCCCGCGAAGGCGATCCGGCCGTTTCGATGCATTTCATCCTCGAGGGCCGGATCGGCATTGTCGTCGATATGGGCGAGGGCCGGACGATGCGGCTGCGCAGCCTTGGGCCGCACACCACGATCGGCGAAATGGGGCTGATTACCGGCCGGCCGCGCAGCGCGACAATCGCCGCAGAAACCGACAGCGTGCTTTACGAGCTCACAGCCAAGGACTACGAGCACATCAAACGGGAAGAGCCTGAGCTCAGTCAGGCGCTGCTCGGCTATATCGTGTCGGTCATGTCAGAACGGCTGAACTTCGCCAACCGCGCGGTGGGTGTGCTGCAGCGCTAGATTTAAACGTCGCCGTCGAGCCTGCCGAACTCGGATGCGAATGTTAGAATTGGACCACGAGAGCGCAATCGTTTCAGATCGAATCGATTGTCGCTCTAGCATTTTGATGGAGCATGATCTTTTCGGAAAACCGGTTTCCACTTTTCCGGATCATGCTCTAGGCGCGTCGGCGACGACGTTGCTGGCCGAGTCCCATATCTTTAGCAAGCTTCGAACGTGCGGCTGCGTAGTTGGGTGCGACCATGGGGTAATCTAGCGGCAGGCCGAATTTTTCGCGGTATTGATCGGGCGTCAGGTTGTAGCGCGTACGCAAATGGCGCTTGAGCGATTTGAATTTCAGTCCGTCTTCCAGGCAGACGATGTATTCGGGCGTGACCGAGCGCTTGACGGGCACGGCCGGCTTGGGCGGTTCCACCGCGGCCGCCATTTGAGCACCGGATACGCGCTTCAAAGCAGCGTAAATTTGGCCGATGAGATTCGGAATTTCGGCGCTGGGAACGGAATTATGGCTCACGTAGGCAGAGACGATATTCGCGGCGAGCTCGATGTAGACGCTGTCACCCGAATTCTCAGCCATATTTGGATCTCTCGTGGGGATGACCCCTGGATCGACGGAAAAATACTCAGCATCAACTTAAAGTATATTACGGAGCAAGAGTAAAAGCAATAAATCAGCGATATAACGCGGTTAATCCCCAGACAGTCAAAATATAGATTGCGACGAACTCGGAACTCGGGACAAGTTCACGGCCGAGTCACGCTGAGTGTCGCGGAAGAAATTCGGGAGGCGGATTACGCGCTCTGCTCGATGTGATTGCGCAGCTCGGTGATCGAGCCGAACCGAAGCATACCCTGCGGCAGCTGCGCCTCAATGGAGCCGTCGGAATACAAGGTGTAGGCCATTCCGTCGACGACACCCGACTTGAGCACCGACACCGGCTCCGGCACGGCAACCGGCGCGACTGCTTGGGGCACGCTAACGAGCGGTTCGTTGTTTTGCTCAGGTTCTACCACGGGTGGGAGCGCTTGCCCGGCTCCCGGCTGTCCAGTTCGCACTGGCAGTCCCTTTGGCCAAAGTGAATCGAAGGCCGGCCCCCTCGGACGCTCGGATGCGACCGGCGACCGAGCGCCGACATCGGGGCGCGGCGCGCTCTTGGTCGCTCCGACCCCATTACCTCGTCTTGCGGCGCGTGATTGATCAACCTCGGGGACGACCTTGTCCACGCCTGTTGGAATTGGCGGCATCGACTTTGGCGAGAGCAAGAGCTCGGTTTCCTCGACGACCTCGGTGGTTTCGAGCTTGGCTACGACCGGCATCGTCTCGGTCGAAACTTCCGTTTCGCCAGCCGCCGCCGGTAGAGGAACGGATGCGGCTGCCGGGCGAGGTGCTGCTTTTACTGTTGGCAATGGGATTCGCGCGGCTTCGACCGGTGCTGCCGCCAAGCTCGGCTCGGCCGGTTGGTCAAGCTGCGCGGCAGGCGGCGCTGACCGTAACTCAATGGCGCGCTCGATCCGCTGCAACACCCGCAGCGCCAAGCCGAGGCCAATCAACAAGAGGCCACCGACCGCTGCGACGACGCCCGGAGTAACAACCGTCGCGTCAAAAGAGTGATCGTGGATCGACACGCCTGAGGCGGCCAGCACTATTCCCGCGGCGCTCAATAATCCGCCAAACAGCAACAAAAGCAAATACATACGCCTGACCCGGGCCTTGGGAAAGCGCTAAAGTGCCACTTTCAAGGCAGTATTGTGACGGCGCTGCCCCGGCCGTGCAAGCGATTCTTATCGGACAGCGACGCCGGAGGGGTTGGAACGCGACACTTTGGTAATCGGCACAGCCGTTGCCCAACCCCCTGTGAAGGTCCTATCTAGAGGAACCATTCGCTTTCCCGGACGGTTGCACCTGCACTTATACCCGCCGTTTCGGCTTCACATTGAGGAGTAGACCAATGGCATTCACGCTGCCCGAACTTCCGTATCCATACGACGCGCTGGCGCCGCACATGTCACGGGAAACACTCGAATTCCATCACGACAAACACCATCAGGCCTACGTGACCGCCGGTAATAATCTGGCCAAGGGCACGGAATGGGAGAACAAGCCGGTTGAAGAAGTCGTCAAAGGCACCTTCGGCAAGGTCCCAGGTTTGTTCAACAATGCCGCCCAGCATTTCAATCACATCCATTTTTGGAAGTGGATGAAAAAGGGTGGCGGCGGCGATAAGCTTCCGGGCAAGATCGAGAAGCAACTCACGTCCGATATCGGCCCCTTGGCCAAGGTGAAGGAAGACCTCACACAAGCCGGCATTACGCAATTCGGCTCCGGCTGGTGCTGGCTGGCGGTCAAGGACGGCAAGATCGTCGTCATGAAGACGCCGAACGGCGAGAACCCACTCGTGCACGGCGGCAAGCCGATTCTCGGCTGCGATGTCTGGGAGCACTCCTACTACATCGATTATCGCAATCGCCGGCCGGATTATCTAAAGGCGTTCTTTGACCACTTGGTCAATTGGGACCACGTTGCCGAGATGTATGAAGCGGCGATGAAATAGTCGCGAAGATTGTGTGCGAGCATGCAAGCGGGGCCGGCGGGGCCCCGCTTCTTCATTCCGGCTCGTCGGTCCTGTGCCCTCTGCTCATTTGACGCATTGTCTGGATCGCAATTGCATCTCATGACTTAGCCGCGCTGGAAAGCGCCGATCTGAACCGGGCTGATCGTGCATCAAGTTGCGGTGAACTCCCTCCGCTTTCGCTCGAAGGCGATTTCGGATGCGCATTTGCTCGATGCGCTGGCGATCGTCGTGTTGGCGCTGATCGCAGCGATTGCCGCTGTTAGGTTTCGCGATTACGGACTCGGTTGGGACGACTATACCCAATCCCAATACGGCGACCTCCTGGTGTCGCTCTACGCGTCCGGCTTTGCCGACAAACGGGCGCTTTCATTCGTCAATGTCTACATGTACGGCGGCGGGTTCGATATTCTCGCCGCTCTTGCGGCCAAAATACTTCCATTCGGCCTGTTCGCGACGCGGCGCCTTGTCGGCGCGATGGTCGGCCTTATCGGCCTATTCGTGACTTGGCGGCTGGGCCGGCGTCTCGGCGGCCCGTTTGCCGGAGTGGTGTCGCTCGTTCTCCTTGCCTCCTGCCCGCTCTACTACGGCCACATGTTCATCAACTCAAAAGACGGGCCGTTCGCGGCGGTGATGGCCATGGCGCTCCTTGGGATCGTGCGCGCGTTCGACGAATATCCGCGCGCCACGCCGCCGACGCTTGCGCTGTGCGGCATCGGCATCGGCCTTGCAGTCGGCTCGCGTGTATTGGGCGGCTTCGCGATGCTGGACGTGCTCCTTGCGCTGCCGCTTAGCGTCGCCATCAGGCCGCGGGCGGAGGGAATCAAATCGGCGCTCGGCGAATGCGGCTCCTTTCTCGTCGCGTACATTCCTGCAGCGGTTCTTGCCTATCTCGTGATGGGCCTGGTGTGGCCGTGGAGCGTGGCTTCGCCGCTTAATCTGTTCCGGGCGGTCGGCTATTTTTCCCATGACTTCGAAAAGCCGTGGCGGGAGCTGTTCGACGGTCGCTTGATCCCAATCACGCAAATGCCGCGGAGCTATGTGCCGACATTGTTCGCGCTCAAGGTGCCGGAACTCATGCTCGCGCTCGGGCTTTGCGGAACGGCCGGCGCGCTCTATGCCGCCGCTCGGAGCGCCGATCTTGGTCCCGCCGCGGCTGGCCGCCGCGCTGCGCTTGTTGCGGTGGTGCTCGCCGCACTGCTCCCAGTCCTGGTCACCATCGTCGTGCGACCATACCTCTATAACGGCATCCGCCATTTGGCTTTCGTGTTGCCGCCATTCGCGGTGCTCGGCGGCCTTGCCGCGGCCTGGATGGCGCAGCGGCTACGGCGCTACGGCGCCACTGCCGTTGCCGCAGGCGGCGTGGCATTGATCGCGGGAACGGCCTCCCCTGTCATCGACATGGTCCGGCTGCATCCTTACGAGTACACGGATTTCAACCACTTTGCCGGCGGCGCGCGTGGCGCGCAGTCGAGCTTCATGCTGGATTATTGGGGACTGTCGCTCACCCAGGCGTCGCGGCGATTACTCAGCTATGTCACGGATCGCGAACTGACGACGCCCAGCGGAAAATGGACTGTCGCAGTGTGCGGTCCGCATCCGCCGGTGACGGTCGCCCTCGGGCCGCAATTCTCGCTTACCTGGGACCCCAAAGACGCCGACTTTGCCATGCAGCTCGGCGTGTTCTACTGCGCCAAACTCGACGCCCCGCTCTTGTTCCAAATCGTGCGCGACGGGGTCGTCTATGCGCGGGTTTATGACATTCGCGGCCGCTCCATTTCGTCGCTGCTGACAGTGCCGGGCATCGACAAGACGCACTATTAGCTGTTTGCGGCTATGCGCTCGAAGCGTGCGCGAACTGTCAATAAGGATCGCGTGTCTTCGACCACGCGGCTTGTCGCATCGCGTCCTCCGCAAGCTTGCCTGCCCTTTTGGCAGCGGCCTTGTTACTGATGATTGCCACGTGATTGTCACGGGGAGATTGGCCCATGACTGACATTGCGCCGCGAGCTTTCGTTTTCGATGCCTACGGCACGCTGTTCGACGTGCATGCCGCGATCGCCCGCCATCGTGCCGTAGCCGGTCCCGACGCCGAGCGTTTCTCCGAGATTTGGCGGCTCAAGCAGCTCGAATATAGCTGGACATTGACGCTGGCCGGCCGCTACGTCGATTTCTGGACGCTGACTGAGCGCGCGTTGGATTACGCGTTGACGCGTGTGCCATCGGTCGACCGCACGCTGCGGCCGCGGCTTCTCGAGGCCTATTTCAAGCTCGATGCGTTCGCCGATGCTCGCACCGCAGTCGCCGCGCTGAAACAACACGGCCTTGCCACGGCGATCCTGTCCAATGGCTCGCCGCGCATGCTTCAATCCGCCGTCGCGGCTTCTGGCATGGCATCGCTGCTCGATGCCGTGCTCTCGGTCGACACGGTGCGCATGTACAAGCCCCGCCCCGAAGTCTACGCGCTCGTCATCGAGCGCTTCGCCATGCGTCCTGACGAGATCATTTTCGTGTCGTCGAACCGCTGGGACGTCATGGGGGCGGCGGCGTTGGGTTTCCGCACGCTCTGGGTCAATCGCGGCAACATGCCGGATGAATACGCCGAATACGCGCCACTGCGCGTCGTTCGCGACCTCTCGGCGCTGGAGTCACTGCTTTTTTGAGGCGAAGGCTTAGGCGTTCACCGCAACCCGCTCCGGCGCAACCGGCGGCAATAATTTCGGCGGAACGAAGCGGCCCTGTTCGAGATCTTCGATCTGCCGATCGATCTGCTTCATGACGTAGCGCGAGTAGGGCCCGACATGGAGGTAGAACGCCATCAGGGTGACGATAGCGCGCACCGACTGCGGATTCTTCGACATGCAGGTGGTGAACGCCTTCCAGAAGCGCTCCCGTCCTTCCGGCAACCGCGACAGCAATTCGTGCACCATGTTGATGGTGGAGAGCCGGCGCCGCATATCGCCCTCGGGCAATTCCTTGCGCCGCCCCGAGCAATCGAGCATGCCGGCAAGCCGTTCCAGACGCCCGCAAAAGGCGTCGGGATCGTAGATCTTTTCGAGAATTTTGCGATAGTCGCGCAAAATCTCCAGCCGCGAGCGCTTGGTCTCGTAATTGACGCCGGCAGTGCACTGGTCGCCTTTGCCCGCCGGCGCAGCATCATGATCGACATGGAGGCGGCCTTCGCGCGCCAAGCGGCGGGTGAGCTGCGTATTCGGCAGCGCATAGAGCAGGCCGACCATGGCGATCGGAATGGCGGACTCCTCGATGAGATCGATCATCGGTCCGGCGACTGAACCCTTTTCGGTGTCGAAGCCGACAATGAAGCCCGCCGTGACGAACATGCCCGCGTGGTAGATTTTGTGCACGCTGCCGGCGATGCTGCGGCGCGTATTCTGCTTTTTCCGCATCGCCGCCAGCGTTTCCTCGTCAGGGCTTTCAATGCCGACGAATACCGCAAAAAAGTTGCAGCGCTTGAGCATCTGCAACAGGTCGCCGTCATCGGCCAAATTGAGCGATGCCTCAGTGGTGAATTCGAACGGATAGTCGTGCTGCTCGACCCATTTTTCGAGCACGGGCAGGAAAGCCTTGATCGCTTTCTTGTTGCCGATGAGATTGTCGTCGACGAAATCGACGTGGCCGCGATAGCCGAGTTTGTGCAGTGCATCCAGTTCCGCCAACATCTGCTCGTGCGACTTGGTGCGCGGCGAGCGGCCATAAAGCTCGATGATGTCGCAGAACTCGCAGGTGAACGGACAACCGCGCGAAAACTGTACGCCAATGTAGAGGTACTGCTCGAATTTCAATAAATCGAAGCGCGGGATCGGCGTCTTGGTGACGTCGACTTGGAATTTCTCCGCCTCGAACGTGCCCTCGCGATCGCCATTGTCCCAGGCGGCGATGAAATCGCGGATAATATCCTCAGCCTCGCCGAGCACGCGGAAATTCGCAGTTTCGTAGATATGCGGGCTCGACGTCGCATCGGGCCCGCCGACCACGACGGGGAGGCCGCGCGCGCGGCACATGTCGATAATGCCGAGCGTGTCGGACTGCTGGAACAGCATCCCGCCCGTCATCACCATATCGGCCCAGGCGAGATCGCTCTCGGCCAGCTCTTCGGTATTGCGGTTGACCAGGCGAACGTTCCACGCCTTCGGCAACAGCGCCGCCACCGTAATCAGGCCAAGCGGAATCGCCGGGTAACGAGCGCCGACGAGCTCGCAAGCTTCCGAAAAATTCCAGAAGGAATCCGCCATAAAGCACGGATAGATCATGAGCACGTTGCAAGAGTTCGACCGCGGCGTACTCAAAAGGCCGTTGCCGCCGATTTCGTTACGTTGCTGTTCCAAGGAACCCCACCCCGTGCCACCAAAGCACAATATGTGCAGTATGGCTCTATTGCCCCATAATACAAGGATAAAGCTGGTTTCATCCAACTCTGTCGAGAAGGCAAAATTTAACGCGCGATCATGGCGTTATAACGGCTTCCTGACGTTGGTTGTGACCCTCGACGACGGTTCCGCCAATCTTCGGAGTCATTCCTATCCGCCTATCCTAGAGAAGCAAAATGCGCGCCGCTTGCTCTCCACGATGTTTGACGGTAGCGCCTGGCCGCTTTGCGAGGGTTAGCCACGACCAAACCCTCGACACCGCTCTCACAACCCGCCCTTGTTATGGAAGCCCAAATCGATCCATCTTGATCGGTGTTAGAACGAGGCGGCGTCGGAAGGAAACGCAGACGGTTTCAGAGCGGCATCGTCGTGAGGACCCCATTCTCGTGCCATACTCCGCCTTATGCCACGTTCGTACTCGGTGGAGGGCTGCCCTGCAAATTGAAACCAAAGTACTCCGACTTCCGCCCATACGTACGACAAGCTGGTTGGAGTCCATCGCCCTGCCATTCGCTGATGCACTGGGCGCCCAATGCTATCCTCTGCGCTTCTCAATCGTGGATCTGAATGAACTTGAGATGGTCCTCGAAAGCAGCGTCGTGCGGTTCTCGGCGGATGACCCGAATTCGGGCGCCTTCTCGACCAAGGAACTGCTGGAACCTCGGGTAAGGGCATTTCCTTGCTCGCCATTCGCGGTCGTACAGATCGTGCCTACAGGCGTCCGCTGCGAATTTGGTGGTCACGCCATCATGCGGCGTCTTCGGTCGAGATCCCCGACTCCGGATTTTTCAAGGCGGTCACGATCTGCTGCTTGGTCAGACGCGTGCCGTCATCGCCTTCGATCAGCAACGCGACCCGGCCGCTGCTATTGATGTGCCGCGCCCAGCCCATCGCTTCGTCGAGCGTGCTGAACTCCTTGAATAGGTAGCGATTCTTCCCCAGCGGCGAGATGGATTGCGAGCCGCGCGGACTGGAATAGACGCGATAGGTCATCTTTGATTCTCTTAGTTTGTCGGCCTCGATATGGGCGCCAAATATGCCGGGTCTATGTCGCTTCCGTCCGCCGCGGCGACTTTATGCGGCATCGGTGAAGAACTCCGACCGACTTGCTGCAATCTATGTTGTGACCCATGTCGACGTCATTACGCCCGGCAAGGACGATTGTATGCCGGCGCTCAAAGCCATGAGCGCCGATACCGCCAATGATCCGGGCAACCTTGGCTACCAAGTCCTGCAACAGGCGGGCCCCAGCAATCATTTCACGGTGCTCGAATCCTGGAGCGGCAAATCAACGCAAGAGGCGCACGCCATGGCGGCGCACACCCGCTGCTTTCGTGAAAAGCTCGCACCGCTTGCCGGCGCGCTCTACGACGAGCGCTTCTACAAAATGCTAGATTGACGCGCGATCACTTTTGCGGCGTGAAGACTTGATCGCTGTAGGGTAGCAATGCCGGACGCTGGATCACAATGAAGCCGTGGTCGAGCATGTGGTGACAAGCATTGCAGCCGGCGCTGAGCTGATCGAAGGCAGCAGCAAATGCCGCGCTGTTTTTGCCGTCGACCGCCTTTTGTAAGGCCGCAAGAGGAACACCGACATGCTGCTTGACGATATCGCCGCCGAGCAAGTGGTTCACATCCTCAAAGCCCTCGTTCAATTCGCCAATTTCATAATCGGCGAGCGGCCAGTTGCTGGCATGACCGGCAAACCACAGCTTGATGTGGCGCAGCTGCTGCAGAGTGATGATTTCACCGAGACCGAACTGATCCGGCTCCTGCGGCGCAGCTGACAATTGCGGCGATGCGGCGCTTTGCTGCGCGCCTGCCGGCAAGACGTTCAACACGACCGCCGCAGTCACAAGCACAATGATGATTTTCATGGAATTTCTCCTCGCGCCCTAGCTGATCGGCGTGAGCGTCTCGCTGCATTCCTTGGCGTGCGCCTTCTGGCACACCGCATAAAGTGCGGGGCATGATCGCGCTGCGGTCTGCGCCTCATCGACGGTCTTGGCCCGATCGCCCGCCGCACGCGACGGGCCGTCGTAGATAAGAATCGCATCGTCACGCTCGATATTGCGATCGGTCATCAAAAAATCGGCCGCGGCGTCGAAGAAAGCGGTCGCGGCATTGATCGCGTCATTGAGCTTTTTGGTGTATTCGGCATTGATCTTGGGATCCGGCTTGCCGACCCGGGCGTGTATGGCAATGTCGGTATAGAGAATATTGAGCTTGAAATAGATACCGCCGCACTGCGCCAGCACGAGCCAATAGGGCCGCCCGGTGAAGACGCGCGGCGCCGTCACCACGCGGTCGCGCTTATCGACTGGCACCGCCGGCGCCGGATGCTCGACCTGCTTAGGCTCGCGCTCATGCGCGTAGTGGCGGCGATATTGCGCATCCGCGCTGGTCGCGGTAACGACGGCGATCATGCACAACAATGTGCCGGTAATTTTCCGCATCGTGTGATTATAGCCGGGCTGCAGCGTCGCACTGAAAACTTCTCGAGCCATCAAAACTTCTCAAGCCACGGCCGCAGCTCGATCTCCCAGGCCCATGCGCTTCTGGGCTGCTGGAGGAGATGCAGATAACTTTGCGCGATAGCGTCGGGATCGAGCAGGCTGTCGGGCTTATCCGGCGGATTGGGCCGGCGGTCGCTGCGGATGCCGCCATCGATCACCACATGGCCGACATGAATGCCATGCGGTGAGAGTTCGCGGGCCATGCTCTGCGCCAGCCCGCGTAGCGCGAATTTGCCCATGGCGAACGGCGCCGATTGGGCATAGCCCTTCACGCTCGCCGAGGCGCCGGTGAAAAAGATCGCGCCGTGACCGTGCGGCACCATGCGCTTCGCCGCCTCCTGCGCCACCAGGAAGCCGCCGAACGCGGTGACCATCAGCGATTTTTCGACTTCACCGGGATTAAGCTCGATAAACGGGCCGCGGGTGCGGTAGCTCGCATTGTAAACGACGACGTCGGGCGACCCGAGGGCGGTTTCGACGTCGGAGAACAGCTTCGCCACCTGGGAGCGATCGGTCGAATTGCAGGCAAAGGTTTGGGCGCCGGTCTCCTGCGCCAGTGTCGCCAGATTGGGGGCGCGGCGCGCGGCCAGCGCAACCTTCATTCCGGCTTTGGCAAAAAGCCGCGCCAGGGAGGCGGAAAGCCCCGAGCCGACGCCAACGATCAACGCTGTTCTATACGTACCTTCAGTCATTGGAATCTCCGACAATCGCAACGGTTTAACAACGGCCTTGATGGCGGTTGCTGTGTTTCCCACCTGCACAGCGAGGTTACAATGGATATGCAGCGTTTCCTGATTGGCCTTGGTCTTGTGATTTTGCTCGCCGGCATCGCTTGGCCAGTCTTATCTCGGATCGGGCTCGGCCGGCTACCCGGCGATATCATTATCCAACGCGGCGGCACGAGCTTTTATTTTCCGATCGTGACCTGCGTCGTTGTCAGCATCGTGCTCAGCGCGCTGATGTGGCTGTTCAACCGCTGACGGCTAATCGATCACCGCGATGGCATTGATCTCGACCAGGCAGCGCGGGTCGGTGGCAAGCCGCACCACCTGAACCGTGGTCGTGGTCGGCTTGGCGTCGCCGAAATACTCGCCCCAGACCCGGTTGAGCGCATCCTGATCGGTGAGATCGGTGACGAAGCGGTCGGCGGTCACAATATCGGCGAAACTCGCGCCGACGGCCTGCAAGCCGCGCTTGAGATTTTCCAGCGCCGCCCTCGCCTGCCCGGCCATGTCGCGCGGCATGGCGTCGAACTCCTCCGGCCGGTGCGGATGATGATGATAGACCGGCGCCGCGGTGACGCCGGCGAGATAGACCGTCGTGCCCCCCTTGACCTTGACCGCCGGCGCATAGGGCATCCACAGGTCGGGAGCATCGGACCAATGGACGTGCTCGATGGTTTTGGGCATAGCGGACTCCTGGTCGATGCGGCAACCTGCATGGCAATATAGGCTTGGGCGGCGGCATTGTCCGCCGTGCAAATTTCCTTTCAGCGGACGAACGAATGGTTGAAAGAGCGCCGGTGTCCGCCCAGGTCCAGGCGATGAGCGTGACGTCCCCGACGAAACCTCGCATTTCCTCAGGGTTTCGCTGCGCTACAATACGGTCCTATGCGCGCTGGTCTTTCCACTCGGCATGTATGCGCTGGCGACCTTCCGGCTTTCTCTGCTCGCCGACATCGACGCGCTTAGGGCGATTTCGGTGCTGATGGCGTGGGTCGCGCTTATTGCATGGATTGCAACCGCCGTCGGTCTCGTGGCGGCGCTGTGGACGAGCTACCGCGATTTTGGTCGCATGGCGGCGCGACCGCTCACATCCTGAAAACCCCGAACTTCGTTTCCGGGATCGGCGCATTGAGCGCCGCGGAAAAGCATAACGCCAGCACGCGGCGCGTTTCGCCGGGCGTGATGATGCCGTCGTCCCACAGCCGCGCGGTGGCATAATAGGGATTGCCTTCCGTCTCGTATTGCTCGCGGATCGGCTGCTTGAATTCCTCTTCCTCGACCTCCGACCACTTCTTGCCGTCGGCCTCGATGTTCTCGCGCCGCACAGTGGCGAGCACGGAAGCCGCCTGCTCGCCGCCCATCACCGAAATGCGCGCATTCGGCCAAGTGAACAGGAAACGCGGGCCGTAGGCGCGGCCGCACATGCCGTAATTGCCGGCGCCGTAGGAGCCGCCGATGACGACGGTGATTTTCGGCACCTGCGCGCAGGCCACCGCAGTGACCATCTTGGCGCCGTCCTTGGCGATGCCGCCGGCTTCGTAGTCGCGGCCGACCATGAAGCCTGAGATATTTTGCAGGAAAAGGAGCGGCAGGCGGCGCTGGCAGCACAGTTCGACGAAATGCGCGGCCTTGAGCGCACTCTCCGAAAACAAGATTCCATTGTTGCCGAGAATACCGACTGGAATGCCGTGGATGTGCGCAAAGCCGGCAACCAGCGTCGTGCCGTAGAGCGCCTTGAACTCGTCGAATTCGGAGCGGTCACTGAGCCGCGCGATAACCTCGCGCACGTCGTATTGCTTTTTCAGATCGACCGGTACGATGCCATCGAGCTCGGCCGCGTCGTATTTCGGCTCGCTCGATTTTGCCAGTGGAATGTCGATTGCTTTCTTGGTGTTTAAATTGCCGACGATACGGCGGCACAGCTCCAGGGCGTGACGGTCGTTTTCGGCCGAATAGTCGGCAACGCCGGATTTTCTCGCATGCACGTCGGCACCGCCAAGCTCCTCGGCGCTGACGACTTCGCCGGTCGCGGCTTTGACGAGCGGCGGTCCGCCAAGAAAGATCGTGCCTTGATTGCGCACGATGACGGTCTCGTCCGACATCGCCGGCACATAGGCGCCGCCCGCGGTGCATGAGCCCATCACCACCGCGATCTGCGCGATGCCGGCCGCCGACATGGTCGCCTGATTGTAGAAAATGCGGCCGAAATGCTCGCGGTCCGGAAACACTTCGGTCTGGTGCGGCAGGTTGGCGCCGCCGGAATCGACCAGATAAACGCACGGCAGCCGGTTTTCCCGTGCAATCTCTTGTGCACGCAGATGCTTCTTCACCGTCATTGGGTAATAGGTGCCGCCTTTGATGGTAGAATCGTTGCAGACGATCACGCATTCGCGCGCCGCGATGCGACCAATACCGGTGATGATGCCGGCGGCGGAAATCGCATCGTCGTACATGCCTTCGGCCGCCAACGGCGACAATTCGAGAAACGGTGCGCCGGGATCGATCAGCGTCATCACGCGTTCGCGCGGTAATAGCTTGCCACGAGCCAGATGGCGCTCGCGCGCCCGCGGCGGCCCGCCCTCGGCGGCCTTGGCGCGGCGTAATTCGAGTTCTGCGATCAATGCGCGCATCGCCGCCTGATTGGCGCGGAACTCTTTGGATTTGCAGTCGACGCTCGATGTTATTGCCGCCACCGCTTCCTCGCCTGTTGATCTGAATGGAAATTCAGAAACGAACTCACAAAACGTGCGCCGCTGAAACAAAATATCACATGGAGAAACTTTCCTGCCTAGTGCGCGTTTGCTGGAGAGCACCGCAGCTGGGGCCGTCGGCCACTGGAGCGGTACGCAGAACCCATCCAGAGGAGAAGCTTAATGAGGAACAAGCAAAACACATTATTGGCAAGTGTCGCCGCTCTGGCCCTATTCGCGGGCGCCGGCGTCGCCTTAGCGCAACAGAACCCGGAGAGCCAGAAAAGCGCGCCTGGCACGCCCGGCATGAGCGAACAGAGCGGTATGCACGCTCAGACTGCGAAGCCAACCGCCGGCGGCGGCATGGAACAGCATGCCCAGCCGGGGACCGATACCGGATCCAAGACCGGCGGCGCCCTGGACATGAAGAGCCCAGAGACCAACCAGCCGTCGACGGCCGAGCAAGGCTCCCAAGGCGCCAAGGGTGAAAATCGCAGCGCCCAGGACAGCAAAGGCGACAAGATGGGTCCGGCTGCAGATAAGGCCGCGCCGAGCCGCCAGGAGAATCTCGGCGCGAATGAAAAGAGCAAGGGTGAGCAAAACCGCTCAGCCACTCGCAGCGAGCGCAACGGCAGCTTGAAAGGCCTGCAGGGCAACACCTCGCTGCCAATGCAGGGCAACGTCACTCTCAATGAGCATCAGAAGACGACGATCCGTGATCGCATCATCAATGCGCACGGCGCGCCGCGCGTCGGTCACGTCGACTTCGATGTTGCGGTGGGAACGGCGGTCCCGCGTGACCGAATTCGACCTCGTGCCGGTGCCGAACACCTTGGTACGGATTGAGCCGCGATGGCACGGTTACCTCTACTTCGTCTATGAGGACGAAATAGTCATCGTCAATCCGCACAATATGAGGATTGTCGCAGTTGTGACCGTCTAGTTCACGCGACGACGAACAGTAAATGCGCGGGCGGCCATAAGGCCGCCCGCGCTTATTATTTTACGCGCGAACTTCCTGACGCTGGAAGATCACATAGCCGATGACGAACAGAACGATCTCGCTCGCGACCATGCCGACGATCTGCGGCCACGCAATCAGGACACTCTCGCCGAGCGGCAATGGCGCGCCGAGCACGGCGCCCTGCAACTGGCTCAAATAGATCGGGCCGAGCGCGCGCGTGGTCGGATCGAGCAGCGCGACCACGACCTCGGCATAGAGCGTCGATGGCGACAGCCGCGCCAAGATCTGCTCAAGCTCGGCTGTACCCGGCGTCTGCAGTCCGAGCGCCATATAGCGCGGGTCCGGAGGAATGATCATTTGTGCAAACGCGCCGGCCAGCACCGGCCAGATGAAGGTGAAGAGGAGCCACAGGCCCAACGTGACCAAAGCCGCGGTCGCGGGGGAGCGGAACAGAATCGAGAACAGCAGCGCCAGCGCCAGCCAGACGCCGGCATAAACTATGGTCACCAGGAGAAAGACGAAGCTTCGTGCAATTTCCTCGCTGCCCGGCGGAATGCCGATCATGAGAAGGCCGAGCCCGATGACGAGAAGCCACAGCGTGACCAAACTGATTGAGAGCGTCACCAAGCCGGCAAGAAATTTTCCGAACAGCAAGGCGTCCCGGTAAATCGGCTGCGACAGGACGCGAGATAGCGTGCGCCGGTTGTGCTCGCCATTGACGGAATTGAATCCGAGACCGATCGCCATCAACGGAACAAGAAACGACAGGAACGAGACGAACGAGGGCAGCGGATCGCGCGACGTCGTAAACAGACGCAGGAACAGGAACGGATCCTCCGCGGTGGTGTCCTTGATCTCCTGAATCGCGCCGTAGAGAGCCGCCAGCGCCACCAGCACCACAAGCCATTCGAGCACGCGCATGCGCACGCTGGTCAGATGGTCCGACAGCTCCTTGAGCATGACCACCCCGAGGCCGGAAAAGGCCGAGCCTTCACGCTGCATCGCGCGCCCCCTCCTTCTCGGCCTCCTCGGGCTGAGCCTCGAAATAGCGGGTATAGATTGCTTCGAGACTCGGTTCTTGAACGCCGAGGAACTTCAAGCGGCCATGCATCGCGACCACTTCTGCCGCGGCTTCCGGGCGGACATCGCGGTCGGCGTGCAGGCGAAGCTTACCAATTCCTGTCTTCTCCACGCCGCTCACTCCCGGGATCAGCGCCAGCCGCTCGGCCAATCCGGCACCGTCGGCTTCGATGTCGACCACATAACCGCCACCGAGCACTTCGCGGCCGAGATCGGCCACCGAGCCCATCAGCGCGATGCGGCCGGCGGAAAACAGCGCGACGCGGTCGCATACGCTTTGCACCCGCTCAAGCAGATGTGACGAGAGCAGCACCGATACGCCTTCGGTCTTGAAGGCGCGGATAATGCCGAGAAGTTCGACGGTGGCATGCGGATCGAGCCCGGAGGTCGGCTCGTCGAGGATCGCGATCTGCGCACCCTTCATCAAAATTTCGGCAAGGCCGAGCCGCTGGCGCATGCCGCGGGAAAAAGTACCGACACGCTTGGTAGCGGAGTCGGCGAGCCCGACCCGTTCCAGCGCCTCAGCAATCCGCTTCTCGCGTTCCGCGAAGCGAAAGCCGATCAGCCGTGCCGTGTAGCGCAAGTTATCGGCAGCGGTGAGGTTATCATAGAAGCCGACGGAGTCGGGCAGATAACCGACGCGCCGTTTGACCGAAAGCGGCTCGCGCGCCGGATTGAACCCCAGCACGCGCACCTCACCTTCCGAGATGTCGGTAAGCCCGAGCATCATCAAAATCGTCGTCGTCTTGCCGGCGCCGTTGGGGCCGAGGAGACCGAAAATTTCGCCGCGCCCGACGGTGAACGAGATGTGATCGACGGCTGCCACGGTCCCGTAGATCTTGGTGAGGCCTTTGGCCTCGATGACGGTATCCGGGTTCATCGGCGGCCAAACCTCGCCACCGCGCCGACCATGACCAGGAGTGCGACGCCGATGATGCCGACGCCGGCGATGCCCCACATGGTCGAGGTTGTCACCGTGACGCGGAAGTTCGTTGAGGCCGATTCACCGCGCGCGGCGGCGCGGATCGTGGTCACATAGTCGCCGGCAATCGCCTTATCGGTCGGCGTGATCAACGCCTGCACCTCCTTGTTGTCGTTCGGCGCGATGCGATCGACCGTCTTAGGATCGAAGGTGATTTTCCAGCCGCTCGGCGCCGAGCCCGAGAGCTCGACATCGTCGGCCGGTGCCGTGCCGGTATTGGTAATGACCACAGGCACTGAGGTCTGTTGTCCGGCCGCCGCGCGCGTCGACACCAGGCCCTCGCGGCCGCTGACGTCAAGTTTCGGCTGGCCGGTGATATCGAGCCCGAGATCGGTCGCGGCCGAGGCATCCTCCGCCGCGACCCGCGCCGTGACTTTGTAGTCGCCGGCGGCCGCCGTATTCGGCGGCGTGACTTTGAGCTTCACATCTTTGGTCTGGCCGGCGTCGATCGGCACGGCGTTAAGCTCCTGCGTACCGTACTGCTCGGTAAAGGAGGCGTCGAAATTCTGCGGCGCTTGCGCGGACAGACTGACCGTCAGCTTCTTGCCGCTGTCATTCTTGATATTGAGCTGATATTCGAAGCTCGACCTCGATGTGCCGCGCAGCTCGGGCAGTTGCGGCGTTACGGAAAGCTTGGCCGGCAGGTCCTTGGCAAGCGTCACCGCGAGCGGCAGCTGCAAATTCGTCGAGCCTCCGGTGGCGGCGACGGTGAGTGTCTGCGTGCCGATCGGAGCGTTCTTCGGCACGTCGAGCCGCAACGAGAGTGAAACGCTGGAGTTGGTCGCCGGCATCGCCGCAGCGACCGGCTGGCCGCCGCCCAAAAGCGTCGCCGTCCAACCCGTCGGCACGCCGGATACCGACAGCGCCAAGCGTTCCGGCGCCGTGTCATAATTCTGCAACCGAAGATCGACCGTGGATGTCTCGCCCGGGCGCAACGTCACCGCGGGATAGTCGCTCATGAGATAGAGGCCCTTCACATCCTTGGGCGCGTCGTCAGCCTTGACGGCCGGCGTAAGAAGGACCGCGAAGGCCGCCAGAAAAGCGGCATGAGCGGCGATAAATCGATATCGCATTGGCGTTAGCTCCCGTGCAGGCGATTGGTCAACGTACCCCTTCTCACAACGCGCTCTAAAAAGCACGCGCGAGCATTGGGCATTGTCGGCTAAATCGTGACAAAATCATGCAGACAAAGGCCGGTTTAGCAAGCCCTGCGGTAGAGAGCCGCAGTTTGAATGGGACCTGCGCCGATGCGTCGCAGCAAGACAATCAGCGCCGGGCTTTTGGCCTTCCGGCGTAAGGCCGAACTCGAAGTCCTGCTCGCCCATCCTGGCGGACCGTTCTGGGCCAAGAAGGATGCTGGCGTATGGTCGATCCCCAAGGGCCTTGTCGAACCCGGCGACGATCTCATCACCACAGCGCGGCGCGAATTCATCGAAGAGACGAACCTGACCGCTTATGGCGAGCTGATCGCGCTCGCTCCGGTTCCCCATAAGAGCGGAAAAACCGTACATGCTTTCGCGTTCGAAGCGGACTTCGACCTTGCGCAGTTTGCCAGCAATGAATTTGAGATCGAGTGGCCGCCCAAATCCGGCCGGCGGAAAAGCTTCCCCGAAATCGACCGCATCGCTTATTTCACACTGCCGATCGCAATGACCAAGATACTTCCCTATCAGCAGCCGCTATTGCGTGAGCTTAAGCAACGGGTTGGTTGAAATCGCATCCGGACTTCTTGCGTTTGGCGGATGCGCGAGTCATTCCCGCAGCACCTCCGGCCAGTCGACCTCGTCGTGCGGGAGCACCCACGGCTCGCGGCGCGCTGCTTGATGCCATTCGCCGGAGGCCGGCAGCGCCATGACGGCAGCCATATAGGAGCGCGCGGCAGGGCTGACCTCGACGGCATAGGTGTGAAAGCGCCAGACCACCGGCGCATACATGGCATCGGCCCCGCCGAACGGACCAAATAAAAACGGACCGCCGAATTTTGCGCGGCATTCGCTCCAGATCGCATCGATCCGCGTCACGTCGGCCGCCGCGCCTTCATCGAGCGCGCACATTTTGACGGGCCGCGCTACATTCATCGGCAGATGCCGCCGCAGTGGCAGAAAGCCGGCGTGCATCTCCGAGGCGATGGCGCGGGCATGGGCCCGCGCCGCCGGATCTTTCGGCCATAAACCCGCGCTCGGAAATTTCTCCGCCAGATATTCCAGGATCGCCAGCGATTCCCAGATTCGCACCTCGCCGTCGATGAGCACCGGCACCCGGCCGACGCCGCTTAAGGCCATGATGCGTGCTTTGAAGTCTTGCGCTTCGAGCGAGATGACCGTCTCTTCGAACGCGATCCCGGCGACTTTCAGCGCCAGCCACGGCCGCAACGACCACGACGAGTAGTTCTTATTGCCGAGGATGAGATGCAGAGCCATGGTCGGTGCACGGCGCCTGATGCTGTCCTGCTCAGACGAGGCCGGCGACGACCGCCAGAAACGAGACGAACAGCACCGCCGCGGCGGTGAAAAGCACTGTCAGCGCGGTTTCGGCCCACTCGCTCCGCGCGGGTTGAACTTCAGCCACGGCATTTGTCGGCTGTTCAAGCAACGCGACAGAACTATCGGTCGTCGACATCGGCCCTCCCCAAAAGATGAGGCGCAGTACCAAAGTATCGAGCCGCAGCGATGAAGGAATGGTAAATGAAAGCTTGCAGCGACCACTTTACGGCGCCGGGAATAGTTCCGAAGTCTTGCCAGTCAACCGATAAACCAGGAGGCCCGCCCATTCGCGGACGGCGGCGTCGGTCATTGTCAGGCCGTCCGGCAATGACGCGAATGGCTCCGTCGTATCGATCGGTCCGCGCGTGCGCCAATCGACTGGATAGGCGTCGACAGGAAAGCCGGCGGCCCGGAAGACGGCCATCGCGCGCGGCATACGGAAGGCTGATGTCACCAGGAGCCAATGCTCTCCCGGTTTGGGCTGGGCGATGAGACGCGAGAAGACAGCGCTCTCTATCGTGTTGCGCGACTGCTCCTCGGCCGTGATGCGGTCATGCGCGACGCCGAGCGCCTCCAACTCCGTCACCGCAATCGCGGCCCCGGCCGGCGCGCCGAACCGCAGCGAATTGGCGCCGCCGGCAACGATGATGCGAGCGTTGAGATAACGGCGCGCCAACTCGGCGGTCGCGGTGATGCGCTCGGCCGATCCACTCAGCGTGATGGCGCCGCGGGCAATCGATATGTCCGGCAAAATCGCGCCGCCGAGGACAACGATGCCGTCCGGCGGAGCTTGCGAGGCGTGCCACGGCGGAAAGCGCTGCTCCAGCGACAGGATGAGAATATTGCCGAGCGGCGAATAACCGGCAAAAGCAACGAGCACGAGGCTGGTCACGATCAGCCAGCTGGCGAGTTGCAGAAACCGCGTAAACAGCAAAACAAGGCCAATGAGGCCGATCGTCATCAACACATTCGACGGCAGCTCGAAGAAGTCGAGTGTTCTTGAGAGGATGAAGGACATCACTCCCGCGACTTGCGCCACGCCGCGTTGGCGTCGTCATTCGGTGGATAGAGGCCGGGCAGCTTGACGCCTTTCTCAACCTCGGTGAACACCCAGCTTTCATAAAGCTCATGCTCGGCGCCCTCGTGAGCGACGAATTCCACCAATGCCTGCGGAATGACCACCGCACCGTCGTCGTCGACCACGATGACGTCGCCGGGAAAAATTGCGCAGCCGCCGCAAGCGATCGGCTCCTGCCAGCCGACAAAGGTTAAACCGTTGACCGATGCCGGCGCGGCGACGCCCGCGCACCACACCGGCAGCTTGCTGGCGAGCACCCCGGCGAGGTCGCGCATGACGCCGTCGGTGACCAGCGCCGCGACATTGCGCTTTTTCATGCGCGCGCAAAGAATATCGCCGAATATACCGGCGCTCGGGACGCCCATCGCGTCGGCGATGGCAACGACGCCTTCCGGCATGGCTTCGATTGCGGCGCGGGTCGAGATAGGGCTGGCCCAGCTTTCCGGCGTCGCCAAATCCTCGCGCACCGGCACGAAGCGTAGCGTGAAAGCCGGGCCGACAATACGTTCCTCTCCAGCAACAAGTGGCTTTGGACCGTTCATCCAGCAGCGCCGGATGCCTTTCTTAAGCAGCATCGTGGTGATCGTTGCCGTGGTCACCTTGCGCAATATGTCGAATAGAGCATCGCTCATCGGTTCGCCTCGTATCGCAAAAAGATTACGCCGGATTGATGCCGAGTCGTTCGTCACGGCGGCGCAACCAGGCCACAAATGGGATGGACAACAAGACCATCCAGGCTTTGCCCACGACTTGCCCGGGCAAAAACTCGAGCGAGCCGAAGGCAAGCCAGAGAAACACGATTGAATCGACGACCAGGCCGACGCAACTCGAGGCGATAACTGCGGCGACAAGGCGACGTCGCGCCAAAGGCGTATAGACGGCAAGATCGGCAAATTCGGACAGCAGGAAGGCCGTCGCGGAGGCGAAGACAAGCGAGGCCGGGGCCAATAATGCCGAGAGGCCGCTGCCCACAATGATCGCCAGCGCCGACAAGACAGTACCGAGCCGGCGCTGCACGAGATCGCGCAAAACGAGCGCGACCCCAACCATCGTCACCCCCGAAGGCGCCACCAACCCGGGCGCAACCGGCAGCAAACACGGGCCGTGCGGCACACACGTTGTGCCGACATGACCGATCAACCAATTTGCCGCCGGGATCGTCAGCGCGAACAGGATCAGAAATATTACGCCCTCGCGCTCGCGCTCTCGTTCAATCGTCATGTGCGGCCTTCCATTTTGCATAGCCATCCGCGCGCAACCGACAGGCCGGGCAGGTGGCGCAGCCAAATCCCCAAGCGTGCCGGTGCTGGCGGTCGCCCAGATAGCAGGTGTGGGTCTCGGCGAGAAGAAGATCGATGAGCGCGTCGCCGCCGATTTCATGCGCCAGCGCGAATGTGCCGGCCTTGTCGATCCACATCAGCGGCGTATGGATGACAAACCGGCGGTCCATGCCGCACGTCAAGGCAAGCTGCATTGCCTTGACGGTGTCGTCGCGGCAATCCGGATAGCCCGAAAAATCGGTCTCGCACATGCCGGCCACGATGTGTTTGATACCGCGACGATAGGCGACCGCGCCGGCGAAGGAAAAGAAGACGAGATTGCGGCCGGGCACAAAGGTGGTGGGCAGACCCGATTCCGAGATTTCGATCGCCACGTCACGCGTCAGTGCGGTCTCGGAAACTTCCGCCAGTGCATCGAGGCGGACAATCCGATCTTCGCCAAGCCTTTCGCGCCATTGCTCTGCCAGCGCCGCGAGCGCCGCGCGGATGCCCGGTCGCACTTCAAGCTCGACGGCGTGGCGTTGTCCGTACGCAAAGCCGATTGTCTCGACGCGGGCAAAGCGTTGCAGCACCCAGGCCAGACACACCGTAGAATCCTGGCCTCCGGAAAACAGGACGAGAGCGCTATCCAAAAGTCCCACCGCTTCTCATTCCTTGAGCCAGTTGCCGATACGCTCCACTGCCTTGCGCATCTCCTCGCGCGTTCCGGCATAGCAGAGTCGGAGGAATCGCCGTCCGTGGACCGGATCGAAATCGACGCCCGGCGTCGCCGCCACGCCCGCTTCCTCAAGCATACGGGTGGCGAACGCGAAGCTGTCGATCGAGAAGCGCGAAATGTCGGCATAAAGATAAAACGCTCCGTCAACCGGGAGGAATGCATCGAGGCCGGCGCGCGGCAATCCTTCGAGCAGGATGCGGCGATTTTCCTGGTAGCCGTGTTTCACTTGCTCCAATTCCGCGCGCCCGTCGAAGGCGGCTTCGGCCGCGATCTGAGACAGCGTCGGAACCGAGATTGCAAAGTTTTGCTGTAATCGCTCGATGGCGCGCAACAGCGACGGCGGCACCACCATCCATCCGATCCGCCACCCGGTCATGCAAAAATATTTCGAAAACGAGTTGACGATCATCGCATTGGGCGACAGCCGTGCTGCGCTCTCCGCCGCAAAAGCATAATCAAGGCCGTGATAGATCTCGTCCGAGATGACGGCGATGCCGGCATCTTCGGCACTGTGGATCAAATCAGCGAGCGCCGGCGCGGTCATCATAGTGCCGGTGGGATTGGCCGGAGAGCCGACGACAACGCCCTTGAGCGGCCGCGTACGGTGCTGCGCAAGCAGATTGTCGCTGGTGATGGACCAGCGCGTATCGGCATTCGTCTCGATGCAGACCGGCTCACAGCCCAGAGCAGTGAGGATGTGGCGATAGGGCGGATAGCCCGGCAACGGCACCGCCACGCGATCGCCGGTCTCGAAAGCCGCGAGGAAGGCGAGCATAAAGCCGGCCGAGGAGCCGGTGGTGACGACGATCCGCTCTGGATCGATGTCGAGGCCGTGCCACTCGGTATAAGCGCGCGCGATACGCCGCCGCAGCGAAGCGATGCCCAATGTGTCTCGGTGTAACCATGAGGGCCGCCCGCAAGCGCTGCGCGCACCGCAGCGATCGCGCTTGCCGGCGCCCCCGCTGCCGGCTGACCAACCTCCATGTGGACGATGCGGCGGCCTGCCGCCTCCAGGCGCGCCGCCGCGGCCATGACGTCCATGACCATGAAAGGTGGCACGCCGCTGCGTGCCGACGGCTGCAGGAGGCTTTTTGCCTTTTCAAGCATCATTGCGCCCTAAAATCGCGATCTCGGACAGTCAGGAATCCCATCGCCCTGCTGATGCCGTATTCGGCGGGTTTCCTGACGTAAAGTTGTGATTTGGCAACGCGCCGGCCTCGTGTTGACCCTGGTCCGCTGCATCCATAATTTGCGCCCGAGGACCGCGGGGCTTAAACGCTACCTGACATGATTGTTTCTCCTAGCAAGGTGGGGCCGGTGAAGCCAGCTTCGCGCGCGGTCGCAGTTGCCGCTGCCGCGGCGGTCGCGCTGGCAGGCCTTCCGGCGCGAGCGCAGACCGGCGCTAATGCCGGCATCCCGATGATTCGCGACGCCGAGATCGAGCAGCTTCTGCGCGACTATACGGCGCCGATTTTCAAAGCCGCCGGCCTCACCACGCAGAACGTCCAGGTGGTCATCATCAACGACTCAGAGTTCAACGCGTTTGTGATGGATGCGCATCGCATCTTCGTTAATAGCGGTGCGCTGATGCAATCGACGAGTCCCAATCAGCTGATCGGAGTCTTCGCCCACGAATGCGGCCACATTGTCGGCGGGCATCTTTCCAAGATGCGCCAGGAACTGGCGAATGTGCAGACGGCGATGATCATCGGTATGCTGCTCGGCGCCGGCGCGCTGGCAGCCGGAGCGACTTCGGGTAACATCGGCATGGGCAATATTGGCGGAGCGCTGCTCAACGCTCCGCAGTCGCTTGGCATAAGCACGATCTTGGCCTACCAGCGCGCCCAGGAAGAGTTGGCCGATCGCGCGGGCGTTCGTTTCTTGACGGCGACCCACCAATCGGCGAAGGGCATGTACGATACTTTCAAGCGTTTCGCCGACGAGTTCCTGTTCTCGGCGCATAATGCCAATCCGTACCTGCAGAATCATCCGGCGCCCGAAGAACGTATGGCCGCGCTGGAAGAGCTGGCGAAATCGTCGCCTTATTGGAGCAAAAAAGATTTGCCGGAGCTGCAATTTCGCCACGACATGATGCGCGCCAAGCTCTTCGGTTTTACCCAGCGTCCTAGCGAAGTCCTGACACGTTACCCAGCGACCGATAATAGTCTGCCCGCCCGCTACGCACGGGCCATCTCCACCTATCGCTTTGGCGACCCGCGTAACGCCATTGCGCAGATCGATGGCCTGATCGCGTCGGTGCCCAACAATCCCTACTTTTACGAACTCAAAGGTCAGGCGCTCTTGGAAGGCGGCCACCCGGAACAGGCGATCCCGCCGCTGCGCCGCGCCGTAGCGCTCGCGCCAACTCCGGCCCTCATTCAGATTCTCCTCGCTCAGGTGCTGGTCGCCACCAACGATCCCAAGCTGGCACAGGAGGCAGTTGAGCTCCTTCATGTCGCGCTCATCACCGAGCCCGAGAATGACGACGCTTATACGACGCTGGCGATGGCCTATGGTCGCAAGAACGACTTTGCCGATGCCGATCTTGCCTCGGCGCAGGCCGCCTTCGCCCGCGGCGACAACAAAACCGCGCGCGAACTCGCGGAACGCGCCAAGCAGAGATTTCCCATCGGCTCCCCCGGTTGGGTACGGGCCGACGACATCGTCGCCTACAACAAGGGTCAAAAGACCAGCCCGCTTCGCATAGGACAATGAACTTGAAAGGGACGTCCGCCATGAATTCGACGTTGCGAATCATCGCTCCGTTTGCAGCCATGATGCTGCTGTCGCCGCTCGCGGCGGCGCAGACGCCGGTTACACCGCCCCCGGCAGCGCAAGCTCCGGCCGTGCCGGCGCCGGCCGCTCAGACCTTCTCGGCCGATCAGCGCCGCGAAATCGAGGGCATCATCAAGACCTATCTCGTTGCGCATCCGGAAGTGCTGCAGGACGCGATGGACGCGCTCGACAAGCAGCAAAAACAGGCGGATGCCGACAAGGCGCGTACGACGATCAAAAAGGATAACGCAACGATCTTCAACTCACCGCACCAAGTGGTGCTGGGTAATCCCAAAGGCAACGAAACCGTGGTCGAGTTCTTCGACTACAACTGCGCCTACTGTAAACGCGCGCTGCCCGATATGCTTTCGCTGTTGAAGACCGATTCCAACCTCAAATTCGTGCTTAAGGAATTTCCGGTTCTAGGGCCCGGCTCAGTCGAGGCCGCTCATGTCGCTGTCGCCGCGCGCATGCAGGATCCGACGGGGAAGAAATACATCGAGTTTCACCAGAAGCTTCTCGGCGGCCGCGGCCCGGCTGACAAGGCGCGCGCGCTCGCCGTCGCCAAGGAGGTCGGATTCGACATGACCCGTCTCGAGAAGGACATGGACAGCGACGAGGTGAAGACCACGATCGACGAAAACATGAAGCTCGCTGATGCGCTCGGCGTCAGCGGCACGCCGACCTATGTCGTCGGCGATGAAGTGGTTGTCGGAGCTGTCGGACTGGACGAGCTGAAAAAGAAGATCAAGGCGGCGGAATAACCGAGCTGGCCTACTTTTGTCAGCCACAACGCTGGAACCTTTTGCGGATTCCCGAAGCTCCGCCACACATCGGCGATAACCCAAGGCTTCCCCTTTGCGGGAGCCTTCCCTATAACGGAGCCGCCGCGGGACTTTGGCCCGCAGCTAATGAGAGCCGGCTCAGCACGTCCCCATGGCGAAGACTATCTACGTCCTTAACGGCCCAATCTCAATTTGCTCGGCACACGCGAGCCGAAACTATACGGTCGCGCCACGCTCGCCGAAGTCGAAAAGCTTTGTCGGACGACGGCGCAGCGGCTCGGGCTTGACGTCGTATTTCACCAATCGAACCACGAAGGCGAAATCGTCGATTGGATCAACAAGGCGCACGCTGAGAAGGCGGCGGAACTCGTCATTAATCCGGCAGGATATACGACCACATCCATTGCGATCCTCGACGCGCTCCTGGTCATGGAGACTCCGGTGATTGAATTGCATATCAGCAACATCCATGCGCGCGAGCGATTCCGCCAAAACTCCTATGTCTCGAAGGCCGCCCGCGCCGTGATCTGCGGTTTCGGCATCAACGGCTACGCGTTGGCCATCACCGGCCTCGCCGAGCTCATCGACGCCAAGGAGTGATCGTGGCGCGTAAGCCCGTGAGCCCGCCAACCGCGCACACGCCAGCCGTCGATCACGACGTGATCCGCGAATTGGCCAAGCTGCTCGATGAAACCGGCCTGACAGAGATCGAATTCGAACGGGACGGCGTGTCCATCCGCGTCGCCCGGCACGGCAACGCGCCGGCGACGCGGACACGGGTCGCGGAGCCGCCGTTCGGCGCTCCCGCCGCTACGGCGCCTGCCGCAGTATTCGCCGATCCGACACAACACCCGGGCCTTGTCGCTTCCCCACTGGTCGGCACGGTCTATCTCGGGTCGGCGCCGGGAGCCCGGCCCTTCATCGAAGTCGGCAGCGTGGTGAAAGCCGGCGAGCCGCTGATCATCATTGAAGCGATGAAGACGATGAATCAGATCCCGGCGCCGCGGTCCGGCACGGTCGTCCAGATTTCTCGTCGAGGACGGTCAGCCAGTTGAATACGGCGAGCCGCTGATAATCATCGAGTGAGCCAATGATAAGCGGCGAATAGCGAGTAGGGAAATGTCACAGTCTCGCTTTTATCCCTATTCGTTATTCGCTAATTCGCTATTCGCGCTGCCGGGTGGCGCCGATGTTTGACAAGATTCTCATCGCCAACCGCGGAGAGATCGCGCTGCGGGTCTTACGGGCCTGCAAGGAGCTCGGCATTTCCACCGTTGCCGTGCACTCGACGGCAGACGAAGACGCAATGCATGTGCGCTTGGCGGATGAGAGCGTCTGCATCGGCCCACCCGCCGCCAAGGACAGCTACCTCAATATTCCGGCACTACTCGCCGCCTGCGAGATTACCGGAGCCGATGCCGTACACCCCGGCTATGGATTTCTTTCCGAAAATGCGCGCTTTGCCGAGATTCTCGCCGAGCACAATGTGCACTTTATTGGACCGCGCCCCGAGCATATCCGCCTGATGGGCGATAAGATTGCCGCCAAGCGCGCCGTCGAGAAGCTCGGCATTCCGGTCGTTCCCGGCTCCGGCGGCGACATTGGATCAGATGCCGAAGCGTCCGGCCTCGCCGGCGACATCGGCTATCCGCTAATGCTCAAGGCGGCGGCCGGCGGCGGCGGCCGCGGCATGCGGGTGGTGCGCGAGGAAAACGAGCTTGCCGGCGCACTCATGTCGGCGCGTGCCGAGGCCAAATCCGCGTTCGGCGACGATACGCTCTATCTCGAGAAATATCTGGAGCGGCCGCGCCACATCGAAATCCAGGTACTGGGTGACGGCAAGGGCCGCGTCATCCATCTCGGCGAACGTGACTGTTCGCTTCAACGCCGTCACCAGAAGGTCTGGGAAGAAGGCCCCTCCCCGGCGCTGAACACGATCTCGCGCGACCAGATCGGCGAGATCGTTGCGACGGCAATGCGCCAGATCGAATATCTCGGTGTCGGCACCGTCGAATTTTTATACGAGGACGGCAAGTTCTATTTCATCGAGATGAACACGCGCATTCAGGTCGAGCATCCGGTGACCGAAATGATCACCGACATCGACCTTATTCTCGAACAAATCCGCGTCGCCGCGGGCAGCGACCTCGACGTCGACCAGAGCCACGTCAAATTTCACGGTCATGCCATCGAATGCCGTATCAATGCCGAGAATCCGGTGTCGTTCCGGCCGTCGCCTGGCAAGATCGTGCATTATCACCCGCCCGGCGGGCTCGGCGTTCGCGTCAATTCCGCCGTCTATCACGGTTATACGATCCCGCCGTATTACGACTCACTCGTCGGCAAGCTTATCGTGCACGGCAAGACGCGCAGCGAATGCTTGATGCGGTTAAAGCGCGCGCTCGATGAATTTGTCGTCGACGGCATCGAGACCACGCTGCCTTTGTTTCGTGCGCTGGCGCGGGATAAGGACATTATCGACGGCGATTATCACATCCACTGGCTGGAGGACTTTCTCGCCCGCGGCGGCATCGAAGAATAGCCGGGATTTAGGTGGGGACCGCCGCTGCGGCCGCCCTTGTGGCGGCGGCAAGCAACCTCCCGACCAGCGCCGGTTCGTAAGGCTTGGGCACGAAAATGGAGCCAGGCACGCGCGAATCCTGCTTGAGAAGCGTGGCACGCGCCGAAGCGTAGACGACCGGCAGATCAGGCCGCATCTCGCGGGCGCGCCGAGCCAGCGCCGCACCGTCCATGCCGCCCGGCAAATTGATATCGGTGAATAGAACATCGACCGGCAGCGCGGCGAGAAGCTGCAAGGCATCCGCGGCATTCGATACCGTGCGCACATCAAAGCCTTGTTCCGCCAAAGATTGCGAAACCCATTCGCTGATGAGGAACTCGTCCTCAACAAACAGAACGTGGATCGGTGCTCTTTCAGTCGCACTCGGTTCCATTGCGTCCACCCAACCCCCTTGCGTCCATGAAAGCGTAACGCCCAACGCGTGGGAGCGTTCAAGCTGGCGAAAATCTTACTGAATTATGCTTTGTGGTTCGTTAATGTCGACGGTCGCGAACCGCAAATCAGGGCGCGCGCGGCATTTCGCTGCCGCCTCTTGAACCGGGAGGCGAGAGCCGATTAAACGAACCGCATGGCGAGCCGCGAATCTGCACTCATCGACATCACGCCCGAGGTGCTGCTGAAGGCCTATTCCTGCGGCATCTTCCCTATGGCGGAGAGCGCCGAGGATCCGGCGCTGTATTGGATCGAACCGGAAAAGCGCGGAATTATTCCCCTCGACCGGTTTCATGTCCCGGACCGCTTGGCGCGTACCGTCCGATCCACCCGCTACGCCGTGGCGATCGATCGCGACTTCGACGCGGTCATCGAGGGCTGCGCCCAGGTGTCGCCGGGACGCGCCCGAACCTGGATCAATGCCCGCATTCGCAATCTCTATCGCAAGCTCTACGAGCGAGGCGATTGCCATAGCGTCGAAGTCTATGACGGCGAGCAATTGGTCGGCGGCCTCTATGGCGTCAGTCTCGGCCGTGCGTTTTTCGGCGAGAGCATGTTCCACCGCGCGCGCGACGCGTCCAAAATTGCGCTCGTTCATCTGGTGGCGCGGCTGAAGGCCGGGCATTACCGGCTGCTCGACACCCAATTTGTCACCGAGCATTTGCGGACATTCGGCGCCATCGAAGTGTCGCGACCAGTGTATCACAAACTACTCGACGCTGCGCTTGTCGGCGAAGGAGATTTTGGCGCACTGGCGCTTGATCGACCGGTTTCAGGCGACACCGTGCTGGCGCGGCTTGCGGTAGAATGATCGGCCTAATCGTCCGTGGACGGCGTCGGCTCTGCTGCCGGGAGTTTGGTGGGCCGCCGTGGCGGCAGAGTTTGGCGCGCGGGCGCCTGCGGCGCCGGGACAGCAGCGGGTTCCGGTCCAGGAGTGCCTGGCGGAGGCGGGTAAGGGGTCAATTCGGCGACCGGGCCGGTCAGCGGTTGCTCGCAATCGGTCAGCCAGACGTCGTAAATTGGATGCTCGACCGCGTTCAGACCGGGGCTCGCTGCAAACATCCAGCCGGTGAAGATGCGCTTGATCTCGCCCTGCAATGTCACTTCGTCGACTTCGACAAAGGCATCGGTGTTGGTGGGCTCGGTGGGTGGCCGCGTGTTGCACGTACGCGCGGTGACCTGCAGCGCGCCGAATTGCACCGTCTCGCCGATCGCCGCGTCGAACTTGATGGTGCGGCCGGTGATTTTGTCGAGACCGGCAAAAACCGCGCGGCCGTTTTCGATCTTTTCGGTCGGTGTTTCTACGACGGTCGTATCGTCTTCCTGGCCCGGCGAAGTGACGGGTTGCGACGTATCGGCCTGCTGCGGCGCTCCAGGGCTAGCCGGCGTCGGAGACGCCGCGGTACCCTGAGGCGGCGTGGTCGCAGTTGCTTTCCCCCGATTTGGCGTCGCCGGGGCAATCGATGCGCCAGGAGGCGGTGGCAGTGGCTGCGCCTGGATGCTGTAAGGCCCGCGCGGACTTGGGGACGGGGATTGTCGCTGTACCGGGTTTTGCTGTGCAGCCGGGTATTGCTGTTGCGCTGGATATTGCTGCTGCGGGGGATATTGCTGTTGAGATGGGTATTGCCCGGGATATTGAACGGGTGGCGGCTGGACCGGAAACGGCCCGTTTGGAATGTCAGCCGGCGGACGCGGCGGCGCGTTGCTTGAAATCACTGCCCAACTGAGCCAGAACCGGCGAAACGGCAAGCGCCGCGCCGATCACGACCAAGAGTGCGGCAATTCGAGCCATCAATCGATGCGTCGGGTTGGAGGCGCTTTCCACTCGCCCGTTAACATGCCGAATAAGGCAATTCCAGGGATCGGTGGTCAGGGATCAGGTTTAGACGCTCACCCAATCTGGTTGAGCCCGATACTTGACGCCTGACTACTGACCACCTGGATTCCACGCTTTGTAGTCGCCGGTTGCCTTCGGGCGACGGCCCTGCGCCAGCGTCGATCCACTGGGCCGATGCGCCGCCGGTGTACCGGTCAGGTTCGGCCGATGCGCCTTCTCCCAGGGATAGGTCCTCGTTTGCTCCTGCGTCGGCGGCACGTCGACGGTGTGATGCAGCCAGCCGTGCCAGCTTGGCGGCACCATAGAAGCCTCAGCGACGCCATTGTAGATCACCCAGCGCCGCTCCAGATTGAGCGTCGGATCGATTTTGCCGCCCTTGGTCCGGTAATAGCGATTGCCGAATTCGTCTTCGCCGATGAGTTCGCCGTAGAGCCACGTCCACCACTGCGTGCCGAAGGTCTGGCCATTCCACCAGGTAAACAATCGCAGCAAAAAAGTCTTCATGGCTGGCTGCCCAATTGGCCCATTTATGCGGTCTTGATGCCACTGCACAGCACCACTGTCCAGGCAGAACCGGCATGAAACCGACGAGTTTCTCAAGCGTTTTCAATGATATTGCGTCATGGACAGCATTCATGTGGCAAAAACGCTCAATCGAAACTGATTGAATTTCGCAGCGCGCTACCGAATTTTCCACGCAGATCAGCGCATGCATTTCCCGTCGTAGCGGCAGAGTCGGAATTCACCAAGACCCGCAGCTCAATCGCCTCGGCGCTGGCATTGGTGACTTGGACGCTGGTCGCTTTGGCGTTGTCTTGTTTTGATTAATCGCGTTCCTGCAACAAGAACATCCGCTGGCGCTGCCGCGGCGGCGCAACGAAATCGTCGAGCCGCCGGCGCGGAAGACCTTCCCTTCACATGAGATACCGCTCGCCCTCGGCGTGTGATCGCTGACTCAGTCAGCGGATTTTAGAAGCGTTGCGGCAATCGCCGCCCACTCTGTGGCGAGATCGCCGGTCGCCACTTTGCGGCGTGCCTGCCGGTACCAATAATCGGCATTATCAAGATCGCCTTCGGCGCGGTGCAAATAAGCGTGGACCCAGGCGCAGTCCGCGCCGTCTTCGCCCATGACGATCTTATGCGCCCTTTCCCAATCGTCCTTGCCGGCCCACCACAAAGCCTTAAGAGCCGGCGGAAGACCGGCCGGTGGATTTTTGCTCGAAAGACTGCGCTTGAAGGTCGACGGGCTCATGATCGGCCCGTTATCGCAGCGGCAAATCAGCCCACCACGCCTGAGGCTGAAAACTCCCGGCGGCCTGCTCGATCACCGCGCCGAGCGCGAACAATGTCTCTTCCTCGAACGGCCGGCCGATCAGTTGCAGGCCGAGCGGCAGGCCCTGGGCGTCAATGCCGCTCGGCACCGAAATGCCCGGCAAGCCGGCCATGTTCACCGTCACCGTGAACACGTCATTGAGATACATTTCGATCGGGTCGGCACGGCCCTTTTCGCCGACGGCAAAAGCGGCCGACGGCGTCGTCGGCGTCAGGATGGCGTCAATACCCTGGGCAAAGCACGTTTCGAAATCGCGCTTGATCAGCGTGCGCACTTTCTGCGCCTGGAGGTAATACGCGTCATAATAGCCGGCGGAGAGCACATAAGTGCCGATCATGATGCGGCGGCGGACTTCCTTGCCGAAACCGGCCGCGCGTGTGCACTCGTACATGTCGATCACATCGCGGCCGGGCACGCGCAGGCCGTAGCGCACGCCGTCATAGCGCGCGAGATTGGAAGAGGCTTCCGCTGGCGCGACGATGTAATAGGCCGGCAGCGCGTATTTGGTCATCGGCAGGGAAATGTCGACCAGTTCGGCGCCGGCGTCTTTGAGCCATTGCGCGCCGTGCTGCCATAATGCTTCGATTTCCGCGGCCATCCCAGGCATCCGATATTCCTTGGGAATGCCGATGCGCATGCCCTTGACCGAGCCGCCGACGGACTTCTCGTAATCCGGCACCGGCAAGTCGACGCAGGTCGTGTCTTTCGCGTCATGGCCGGCCATCGAGCGCAGCAGGATCGCGCAGTCGCGCACCGTGCGCGCAAACGGTCCGGCCTGATCGAGTGACGAGGCGAAGGCCACAATTCCCCAGCGCGAGCAGCGGCCATAAGTCGGCTTTAGTCCAACGATGCCGCAGAACGCCGCGGGCTGGCGGATCGAGCCGCCGGTATCGGTGCCGCTGGCGCCGACGCACAGACCGGCGGCCACCGCCGCCGCCGAACCGCCGGACGATCCGCCCGGCACCAGCTTGGCGGCCGAGCCGCGCCGCCGCCACGGCGACACGGTGGGACCGAAGAATGACGTCTCATTCGATGACCCCATGGCGAATTCGTCACAATTGGTCTTACCGAGCAGCACGGCGCCGTCGCGCCACAGATTTGCGGTGACGGTGGACTCATAGGTCGGAACGAAATTATCGAGGATATGCGAGCAGGCGGTGCTTCGCACACCTTCGGTGCAAAACAAATCCTTGATACCGAGCGGCAGCCCTTCAAGCGGACCGCCGTCGCCTTTTCTAGCCCGCGCATCTGACGTGCGCGCCATGTTGCGGGCGCGATCCGGCGTCTCCAGCACAAAAGCGTTCAGGGCGCGAGCTTTGGCGATGGCGGATAGATGCGCGTCGGCAAGTTCGAGCGCGGAAAATTCCTTTTTGCGCAGCGCATCGCGCGCCTGCGCCAAGGTGAGCGCAGTCAAATTCATTCGGCCGTCGGATCGTCGCAGGAAAATGGATTTTTGGCCGCGCGCTTCGGCGCCGTTTTTTTGGCGGTCGCTTTAGCGGGCGCTTCGGGCGTCGGACTATCCCATTCGGACTGCACCGGCAGCGGCTGCACCGGGAAGGCCGAGAACAGCGCATCGACCGCCGCCGGATCGTCAGGCTGCAGCAGGCCCTGACTTTCCAGATAGGCGAGCCAGATGGCGTCTTGTTCGCAAGCCAGGCACATTATTCCATCACCTTCGGCACCAGAAAAAAGTGATGCTCGTGGGCCGGTGCATTGGCGATGATATCATCGGGAATGCCGCCGTCGGTCACCTTATCCTCGCGCATTTTCATCGCCATCGGAGTGACCGATGTCATGGGCTCCACGCCCTCGACATTCACTTCGCCGAGCTGCTCAACAAAGGCCAAGATGACGTTGAGCTCGCCCTGGAGATTTTCCACCTCGTCCTCCGCGACCGCGAGCCGCGCGAGGTGCGCAACACGGCGGACGGTATCGGCGTCGACGGCCATCGGTAGCTAGCCCTTGCTTTGCCTCGATATAGGCGCGAAGCAATGCCCCGGCTATAGCAGAGAGGCCCTTCTCAGCCAACTGCAGCTGTTCATTCAAGCCAGTTGCCGTGCCAATCGAAGTCCGCCGCGGCGAGCGCCGCATTTTCGGCGGGAATTCGAATGGCGAGAACAATGGCGTTCAAAATCGAGAACACCAGCGCGTAGATCGGCAACCCGAGCGACAATGGCACGACAGCGATCTCACCGGCCACGACCGCGTAGTTCGGGTGGCGAATAAATCGATAGGGGCCACGCGTCACCAGTTTCTCGGCCGGGACAACGATAATGCGAATCGTCCAGCGCCGCCCGAGCGAAATCAAGACCCAATACCGCGCGATCTGTAAGACAACGAACAGCGGCAAATAGGCAAGTTCAATGGGACGATCATAGGCCAGCGTCCATAGTCCCGCCATCCATGCCGCATGTAACAAAACGATCAGCAGAAGATGGCTGCGGCTGTACTCGAGGCCACCGGCCGCGAAAAGGCGCCGCTCATTCTGTGTCGCCCACCACAGCTCGGCGATACGCTGAACCGTAAGATAGGCGAGCAGAGCCGCACCCCAGCCGAATTCCATCATAAATCGACCACGGCAAAATAGGCGGAAAAGCCCGGGCCGAGTGCGGCAAGTAAATGCGGACCGCGGGCGCCGGCTTGTAGCGCCCGTTGCAGTACGAACAGAACGGTCGCAGAGGACATGTTGCCGTACTCGCGCAAGACGCTCCACGAATGCTCCATTTGGTTGCGGGTCAGACCCAGCGCTTGCTCGATTGTTTCCAGAACTCTGCGGCCGCCAGGATGAATAAGAAACCCGTTGAAATCAGAAAGCGCGATGCTGTGGCGATCGAGGAAATCTTCCAGCACTGGAGCCAGTGCGCGGCTCACCAGCGCCGGCAGATCAGGACTGAGCACGATGCCGAACCCATCGTTCTTGATATCCCATCCCATGACGTGCTCAGTTTCGCGCCAACACCATTCGCCGCTGACAAGGATGCGCGGGCCGCCGGCCGAGCCACCCTCAGTGTTGTGCAAGAGCACCCCCGCAGCACCGTCTCCAAACAAGGCGGTGGAAACGAACATGGATGGACTCGGATCGTTGATCCGCAGGCACAAACTGCACAGATCGACGGTCAAAAACAGCACATTCGCGCCTTCGCGCGCGTGAGCAAGTCGCGCCGCTCGCGCAAGACCGGCAACGCCGCCGCCGCAACCGAAGCCAAAAATAGGCAACCGCTCGACCGTGGCCGGAAGCTTCAACCGGTTGACAAGCTTGGCATCAAGCGTTGGGACGGAGAGACCGGTCACCGTGTTGGTCACGAGCATATCGATCGCATCGAGTTTCACGCCGGCAGCCGCGACCGTCTCGACGGTGACTTGCTCCAGTAGATCAAGTGCATGTTTGTGAAACGACGCCGTTCGATCTTCCCAACTGTGCGGCTTGAGGTACCAATCGATCGGTTCGCAATTGTACCGGCATTCAATACCGGTATTGCTGTATAGCGACCAGATTCCCTTCAGGTGGGGATAAAGTTTCTTGGCATGCACGGCCGCTTCGGCTTGGGGCAATCGGAAAGGTGGATTGGCGGTCGCGAGCGAGAGAATCTCAACGTCGTATCCTGCCGCCAACGGGTTTTGGCAAGCAGCAGACCTGACCACGTCCAACATGCAAGGATTTCCCACTCTTGGCCTATGGTATTAACACCGCCCATCACACCTTCGTCCCGAGTGTTGTCCATTTGCCGGGGCGAGCCTAATTTGGGCGTCGTGATGCATAATTTGCGGCCGGTTCATGTCATTGGCGGTGGGCTTTCGGGCTCCGAGGCCGCCTGGCAAATCGCCCGGCGCGGCGTGCCCGTGGTACTGCACGAGATGCGACCGTCCCGCGGCACCGCCGTGCACAAGACTGGACAATTCGCCGAATTGGTTTGTTCCAACTCGTTCCGGTCCGACGATGCCGAGGACAGCGCCATCGGCCTCCTGCATGCCGAGATGCGCCGCCTCGGCTCGCTGGTGATGCAGGCGGCCGACCGTCACAAGCTGCCGGCCGGGAGTGCGCTTGCCGTCGACCGCGATGGCTTTTCCGGCGCGATCACCGCCGCACTCGAAGTTGAGCCGCTGATCAATATCGACCGGACTGAGGTTGCCGAACCGCCGGCGAACTGGGACAGCATCATTATTGCAACCGGTCCCCTCACTTCGCCGGCGCTCGCCGAGACGATCCGCAGCTTGACCGGCGAAGACGCGCTGTCATTCTTCGACGCGATCGCGCCGATCGTTTATCGCGATACGATCGATTTCGGCGTCGCCTGGTTTCAATCGCGCTACGACAAGGCCGGGCCGGGCGGCTCCGGCGCCGATTACATCAACTGCCCGCTAACGCGCGAACAATACGAGTCGTTCGTCGATGCGCTTCTCGCCGGCGACAAAGTCAGCTTCCACGAATTCGAAATGAACACGCCCTATTTCGACGGCTGCCTGCCGATCGAAGTCATGGCCGAGCGCGGCCGCGAGACGCTGCGCCACGGGCCGATGAAGCCGTTCGGCCTCACCAATCCGCGCCAGCCGGAGACAAATCCCTACGCGGTCGTGCAGTTGCGTCAAGACAACAAGCTCGGCAGTCTGTTCAACATGGTGGGCTTTCAGACCAAATTGAAACACGGCGAGCAAACACGGATTTTCCGCATCATCCCCGGCCTCGCCAACGCCGAGTTTGCGCGGCTGGGCGGACTGCACCGAAATACTTTTCTCAATTCGCCAAGACTCCTTGATGCGACGTTACGGCTCAAAGCGATGCCGCGCTTACGCTTTGCCGGCCAAATCACCGGTTGCGAGGGTTACGTCGAGTCGGCGGCCATCGGCTTTCTTGCCGGCCGCTTTGCGGCAGCCGAACGGCTCGGCGAGCAAGTAACGTTGCCGCCGCCGACCACCGCCCATGGCGCGCTCCTCCGTCACGTTACCGGCGGGCATATTGAGACGATCGATGAGGGTCCAAGCTCGTTCCAGCCGATGAACGTCAATTTCGGCTTGTTCCCGCCAATTGCAAAAATGCCGACGAAGGACGCGCACGATAATCGCCTGCGCGGCCCGGCCAAGGCCGTCGCCAGAAAGCGCGCGCTTTGCGCCCGCGCGATGAACGACCTTGAGGCTTGGCTCGCCAGCGCCTTGCCCGCTGCGGCGGAATAACTGGCGACGTGTTAGAAGCGCTCATGAACGACATTCCCGACGAACTCGCCGGCTGCTGGCATTCCGGCGTCGTGCTCAAGCGCGATGTGTTTTCGACCATCGAGCGCGGCCACTTTGGCGGCGATGGCGGCGAAGTCGATGCGGTGCTGCGTCGCCTCGACCAGGTGCCATGGTGGAGCCGCCTTCTAGCGCAGGAGCTATTCAGGCGCGAACGACGCGCGCTCGCTATCGCTGGCCCGCTGGGCGTGGCGCCGCCACTGCTCTTTGTCGGACGGCGCGCATTGGTGCGCGGTTGGATCGACGGAGTGCCGCTGCATATCGCCAAGCCCTACGGCGACGCTGCCTATTTCCGCTCGGCGAAAGCCGCCTTGCGCGCCCTGCACCGCGCCGGAATCGCGCACAACGACCTCGCCAAGGAACAGAATTGGCTCTACGCCCGAGACGACGAATACGGCCGCGCCTATCTGACCGATTTCCAGCTCGCCGCCTGCTTTCGCCGTCGCGGCGCGCTATTCCGTCTCGCCCGCTACGAAGATCTGCGCCATCTCCTCAAGCATAAGCGCCGCTACGCACCCGACGCGCTGACGGCCGCGGAACGGCGCGTGTTGGCGCGAAAAAGTTTTATCACCCGTGCCTGGATGGCGACGGGCAAGAAAATCTACTACGCGATTACGCGCGGCTTGAATTTCACCGACCGCGAGGGCCGCGGGCTGCGTTTCGTCCGCGACGCTCCCGCCATCGCGACGCGGCTGCGCACCCATCCGCAGGTGCGCGACGTCGCCGTCGTCCCCTATCCCGACCGCCGCACCGGCACCGGGCTTTATGCCTTCGTCGAGGGCAGCGCCAACGAGCGCGATCTCGAGGTCTTTCTCGCCGGCAACAAGCCCGAGCATCTGCAAGTCGTCGATACCTTGCCGCGCAACGCGCAAGGCCAAGTGCGCAGCGAGATTCTCGAACTGGTGGCGATGAATCAGCTCGATTTGATCGATCCGCTGCTCAAGACCGATAGCGAACGCGCGATTGTCGGGCGGATCGTTTCAGAGCGGCGCAATCTGCGCGACCGATTTGCGTTTTAGCCCGCGATCCGCGCCGGGTTGCGCGCCGCGCGCCAGATCAGCCATTGCCGCCGCCATGGCGATAGTTCACCCGGCGCGAAGGCGTCGCTGCGGTCCAGACGGTCGAGCGACGGCCGCACCAAAGCGACGGGGAGAAATGCAGGCTGCGCCTCACGCGGCAGCATCGTCAGATGCTCTCGTGCCGCGGCGAGGCGCTGACGCGCGAGACTGCGTAGTTCGGCGAGTGCCGCGTTGACCGCGGGCGAAGATCGCCCCGCGAAGATGTCGTCTGAGGAGACGCCGTGGCGAGTGAGCAGATCGGCCGGCACATAGAGCTGCCGCCGCGCGGCGTGCAGCGGAAACGCGCGTAAAAGCCCGGCAATGCCGGAAGCTATTCCGGCAGGGTCGGCGGCCGGCGTGGCGTCGGCCCCAAGAATTTGCGCAGCAAGGCCGATCACCGCGGAAAACGTTCTCTTCGCATAGGCCTCAAGATCGGCAACGCTCGCCATCGGCTCGTCGTAGAGATCGAAGCAGTGCGCTTCGATGAGTGCAATCAGTTTATCTACGGCGAGACCGTGTCGCTCAATTGTGCTCAGGAGCGCGGCCGTGACCGGATTGGCGTTTCCCTCCCCGCCCCGCTCACCGTTAAGCACATCGCACCACCATCGCAGGCGGATTTCTCTAGGCAGGACCTCACGGGCTACATCACGCACACGCCCGATCTCGACATTGAATGCGTAAAGCGCAAACAGCGAGTCGCGGCGCTCAGCGGGCGCGAACAGCGAAGCGAGAAAGCGATCGCGATCGGCCGCACGGACAAGCTCGGCACAGTAGGCGAACGCATCTTGCATGATGCGAACTTACATCATTCGATCGCGATCAGGCCGGCGCCGACGCAGCGGCCTTCCAGCAGCATCACGTTATAGGTCCGCATCGCAGGCCCCGTCGTCATTGTGTCGACCGAGATGTGGGCCTCGCGAAACCGGGCCCGCAACATCTCCGGCATGAGCCACGGCGCAGAGCCGGCGCCGAGAATGAAGAAATCCAGCGCATCGGCGCGAGCAAATACGAGCGACAGCAATTCGTCGGTCAGGTCGTTCGGCGCGGCAATGGGCCAGGGCCAGATGCCGTCGGGAAGGCATAGCAGCGAGCCGCGATGCGACATGCCGGCGAAGCGGAACCCGCCGCTGCCAAGCGCATCCATCGGCGCCTGGCGCGGAAGGTGCCGACTTTGCTCTTGCACTAACGTCGCGCTCTTGCCCGTTGCGGCGGCAAAGACGGCTTTGCCGGGGTTGCGGCCGGCACCGTGGGCGGCGACTCGGGCTCTTCCGCGCCGCCCATGCGTCCTGCGCCGACGCCGAGATAGATCAGGATCGGCGAGGCGATGAACACCGACGTATAGGTGCCGACCAGCACCACGCCGAACATCATGGTCGCGGTAAAGCTGTGGATCGCCTGGCCGCCGAACAGCAGCAAGGCCAGAAGCGACATCGCCACGGTCACATGGGTGACGATGGAACGCGACAGCGTCGCATTGACGGAAGCGTTGAGCAGATCGGGCATCGACATCCGCTTATAGCGGCGCAGCATTTCGCGGATGCGGTCGTAGATCACCACGGTGTCGTTGAGCGAATAACCGAGAATGGTCAGCAGCGCGGCGATACTGGTGAGATCGAAATCGATATGGGTCAGCGACATGAAGCCGACGGTAAGCACCAGATCGTGCACGTTGGCGATCATGGCGCCGAGCGCGAACTGCCATTCGAACCGGAACCACAAATAAATCAGGATCGCCACGATCGCGAGCACCAGGCCGATCGTGCCATAGGAAAGAAGCTCCGTGGACACGCTTGGCCCCACCACTTCGACGCGGCGGTAAGTCACGGTGTCGCCCAGCGCGTCACGGACCTTCTGGACCGCCGCCTGCTGCGCCTGATCGCCGCCGGGCTGCTCGGAAATGCGGATCAGCACGTCGTTCGGCGCGCCGAACTGCTGCAGCTGAAAATCGCCGAGCTTGAGCGAACCGATGGTCGATCGCATCTTGGCGAGATCGGCAGGATTCGCCTGGGTCTGCACTTCCACCAGCGTCCCGCCGACGAAATCGATGCCGAAATTCAGACCGTGAAAGAAATAGAGCGAAATGGCCACGATCGACAGCAGCGCCGAAATCGGAAAGCTAATGCGCCGGAAGCGCATGAAGTCGAATTTGGTATCGTCGGGAACAATGCGAAGGAGGCGCACTGGATGTCTTTCAAACAGAGCTTTTCAGTTTTCGTACGATCTGTTGCGGAGGACGCTCATATCGGCACGGTGCGCGGCCGCCACAAGCGGACCCAGTAGGCCACGATCAGCCGAGTAAGCGTAAAGGCCGTGAACAGCGTGGTGAGGATACCGACGCCGAGCGTCACCGCGAAGCCGCGCACCGGCCCGGTGCCGATGTAGAACAGCACCGCCGCGGCGATGAAGGTGGTGATATTGGAGTCGAGGATGGTGGCGAGCGCGCGGGTAAAGCCGGCGTCGATAGCGTTGATCGCGCTGCGGCCGGCGCGAACTTCCTCGCGGATGCGCTCGTAGATCAAGACATTCGAATCCACGGCAATGCCCACAGTGAGCACGATACCGGCAATTCCGGGAAGCGTCAGTGTCGCGCCCAAAAACGACAGCACGCCGAAGATCATGGCGACGTTGATCGCCACCGCTATATTGGCGAACAACCCGAACAGGCCATAGGTCACGAACATAAAGATGATGACGAGCGCCGCGCCGGCATAGGCGGCGTGCTCGCCGGCATTGATCGAATCCTGGCCGAGTCCCGGTCCCACCGTGCGCTCTTCGACAATCGTCAGCGGCGCCGGCAGCGCGCCGGCGCGCAATAGAATTGCGAGATCGTTGGCCTGCTGGATGGTGAAACTTCCCGATATTTGCCCCTGACCGCCGAGGATCGGCTCGCGGATCACCGGCGCCGAGACCACCTTATTGTCGAGCACGATGGCGAACGGCTTGCCAACATTGGCTTGCGTCGCGGTTGCGAATTTTTGCGCGCCCGAGGAATTGAAGCGGAAGTTGACGACCGGCTCATTGGTGCGCTGATCGAAGCCGGGCTGCGCATCGACGAGGTCGCCGCCGGAAACGAGCACGCGCTTCTCGATGAGATATTTCTGGCCCGGCTGCTGGCCATCGAGAATTTCCGAATCCTCCGGCGGGTGCGCCGCCATCGCCTGCTCGGGCGTCATCGACAAATCGACCATGCGGAAATCGAGCTTCGCGGTCTTGCCCAAAATCTCCTTCAGCCGCGTCGGATCCTGCAGGCCCGGCACTTGCACCAGAATGCGATTGATGCCTTCGCGCTGAATGCTCGGCTCGACCAGGCCCAGTTCGTTGACGCGGCGCTGGATGATCTCGATCGATTGATCGACCGCCTGCCGGATCCGCGCGAGGACCGCTGGGTCCGGCGGGGTGAGCGTGATCAGGCTGCCATTTTGACTCACGTCAACGTCGCGCTGTCCGGTGCTGCCGAGGAAGCCGGCCATCGGCTGTGACAGTCCGCGCAGTTTGCTCAGCGCGTTATCGATGTCGGTGTCGCGCGTGATGTGCACTTCGACGCCGTTGCCGCGGATGACGCGGCCGGTGAAGGGGATACGCGCCTCGCGCAACACGCGCAGCACATCCTCATCGAGCGCCTGCAGCCGCTCTTTGCGCACCGCGTTGGTATCGACTTCGAGCAGCAGGCTCGAGCCGCCTTGCAGATCGAGACCGAGCACGAGGTGGCGTTGCGCCCAGCCTGGCCAATGCTGGACCACGCTTTCCGGAAAGAAATTCGGCACCGCGAATAGACACACGACCAGCGCCGTGATCACGATAGCCGCCGCCTTCCACCGCGTGAAAAACAACATGGATTTCGAATTTCCTCTTACCGACGCGCGATCAGCCCGCGCTGTCGTCCTTCACCGGCTCGCCCTTGGCGCGAACCTCGCTCACACTGGAACGCAAGTGCCGCACTCGAACGCCGTCCGAGATCTCGACCTCGATGTGCTGGTCGTCCACGACTTTGGTAACCTTGCCGACGAGACCTCCGTTGGTCACAACGGTATCGCCCCGCCGTAGCGCTTTGACCATCTCCTGGTGCTGCTTCACCTTACGCTGCTGCGGGCGCAGGATCAGGAAATACATAATCACGATAATCAGAATGAGCGGCATGAACGACGTGAGCATGCCGGCCGAGTCGCCGCCGCCGAATAGGCCGCTCAACGGATTGCTCTGCGCGAACGCGGGCGTAATGAACATTGGTCCTCCGAGGCCGCAGTAAGACGCGCCGCACCGGCAAATCCGAATGATTTGGGCCCTTTTCGCGCGCAAAATCGCGCGGACTATAGCTGCCGTTGGCCTAATTGCAACGTTGCGGTCGTCTGCAGGCAAGCTTGCGAGCAATGGCTGGCCCCGCTAAGGGGAAAGCCGCAACTCGATACAAACGTTGTGCAATCATGGCCAAATCTGCTTCGCGTTCCAGGAAAAAGGCGACGAAAAAGGCCGCCGGCGCCGGGCCCGACGCGCACGCTCCGGCGGATGGCAGCGCCGCTCTTTTGACCCGCATCGCCGGTGCGTTGGAACGGCTCGCCCCGGCCGCGCCGGCCGCGCTCGACTTTTCCGCAGCCGAGGCGTTCGTCTGGCACCCTGAGGGCCGCAAGCTCGCGGCGGTTCGTCGCGTCAACCGTGTCGCCATGTCGCTCCTCAAAGGCATCGACCGGGTGCGCGATCTCTTGGTCGAAAATACCGAGCGCTTTGCCCGCGGCCTGCCGGCGAACAACGCACTGCTGTGGGGAGCGCGCGGCATGGGAAAATCGTCGCTGGTCAAGGCCGCCCACGCGGCGATCGGCGCCGCGCATCCCGCCGCGGGGCTGAAACTCATCGAAATTCACCGCGAGGACATCGAGTCGATGCCGGAATTGATGAGTCTTCTGCGCACTGCGCGGGAGCGCTTCATCGTCTTCTGCGACGATCTCTCATTCGATGCGGAAGATACGTCCTACAAGTCGCTCAAGACCATGCTCGAGGGCGGCATCGAGGGGCGGCCGGAGAATGTCATCTTCTACGCTACCTCGAACCGGCGTCACCTGATGGCGCGCGACATGATGGAGAACGAGCGCGCGACCGCGATCAATCCCGGCGAGGCCGTCGAGGAGAAAGTCTCGCTGTCGGATCGTTTCGGCCTGTGGCTCGGCTTCCATCGCTGCAGCCAGGACGAATACCTCGCCATGGTCGAAAGCTACATCGCCTATTACTGCGTGCCGTTCGGCGGCGCCGAGCTGCGCCGCGAAGCGCTCGAATGGGCAACGACGCGCGGCGCACGCTCCGGCCGGGTAGCCTGGCAATATGTGCAGGATCTGGCGGGCAGGCTCGGCGTGAAGACGATGAGTTGACGGGCCCTAGAGCTCAATCGTTTCAGATTGAATCGATTGTCACTCTAGCATTTTGATGGAGCATGATCTTTTCGGAAAACCGGTTTCCACTTTTCCGGATCATGCTCTAAGCTCCGCCGAGATATTGCGCCGGATCGACCGGCGTTGCGCCCTTGCGGATTTCGAAGTGCAGTTGCGGCGACGTGACATTGCCGGTCTCACCGGACTTCGCGATCACTTGCCCGCGTTTCACGGTCTCGCCGCGCTTGACCAAAATCTCGCTCGCGTCCGCGTACGCGGTGACAAAGCCATTGGCGTGACGGATCAACACGAGATTGCCGTAACCCTTGAGCTCGTTGCCGGCATAGGCGACGACGCCATCCTCTGCGGCTTTGACCGGCGTACCTTCCGGCACCGCGAGATTGATGCCGTCATTCTGCAAGCCGTTCGGCTTCGGTCCGAAGGCGGCAATGATGCGGCCGCGCACCGGCCAGCGGAAGCTCGGCATGGCGCTCGCTGCTTCCGCCGCCTTGATCGGATTGTCCGCCGCCACTGGCGCGCTTGGCGCGGCCAGCCGCGCGCTGTGAGGCGACTCAATCGTCGCGACGCTTTCGCTCGCCGGCGTGATCGGCGCTTCCGCGCGCGGCGCCGTCGGCGCCTGATGTTCCCCCATCTCCGGGATGACAAGATGGTCGCCGACCCTCACGCGCGTGTCCGGTGAGATGTTGTTGGCTCTGGCAATGACCATGACCGGCTTGCCGTAAAGCCGCGCGATGCTATTGAGCGTTTCACCGGGCGCCACGACATGCGCGCCCGCCGGAGCAACCAGCCCGCCGCGCGGAGGAGCGTAAGGCGCGGCGACCGCCGGCGCGGTCGAGGCAATGCGCGTCTGCGGCGGTATCGCGGCCGTCGTCGCGGGGCGATAGCGCGGAATGACGAGATGCTCGCCCGGATAGATCGAGGCCGCAGTTGCGATGTGATTGGCTTCCATAATGGCGGACACGGGTACCGCGTGCCGCCGCGCGATCGTTTCGAGCGTCTCGCCCGGCCCCACCGTAATCGCCGTGCCGCCCTCCCACGTCCAAGCCGGCTGCGGCGGCCGCGCCGCGATCGAACCGGTGGCTCCACCGTTCGGCTGGTAGGAGCCCATGCCCATGCCGCCGCCGGAAGTGCCGTTGTCGGCGCTGGCGAGGTTAGGCAGCGGCTGGCTGTCGACATGGCTCGCCGGCGCAGTCTGCGGGACCGATCCGGTAACGTCGCTGCGCGAGGAAGGCGAAGAAGATGAGCCGAAGATTTGGCCGAAGCGTCCGGAATCGGCGCTACAGCTCGCGACCCCGATTCCGATTAAGGAAATGGCAACCAGTTGCGGCCAACTGGCCGTCCGACGCAATATGCACATGGTTACTCACTCGGACGCAATAAAAGGACGAGTGAATAAACAACGTCGCGGTAAACAGGCCTTTAAGTGTTGGGCGGTTTTTTTCTATGGTTTGTTATGTGCTTTCGCGGTCACAGTTCTCGCGCCTGACCCGGTAAAAGCGGCACAAAACGCACGGCAATGAGATTTTCGCGGGTTAATCCGCCACCGGGCTGTTTGGTCAGCTTGACGATGTATTGGGCGTCGTGACGGCCGCCAATCGGCAAAACCAGCTTGCCGCCTTCGGCAAGCTGCGCGGCGAGCGCCTCGGGAACCTCTTCGGCAGCGGCGGTGACGATGATGCGGTCAAACGGCGCGAAATCCGGCGCGCCGGCCATGCCGTCGCCGGCGAGGACGGTCACGTTGGAGTACCCCAGCGTCTTGAGCCGTTCGCGGGCCGTATCGGCCAGCGTCCGATACCGTTCGATGCTCACCACTTCGCGCGCAAGCCGTGACAGGATCGCCGCCTGGTAACCCGAGCCGGTGCCGACTTCGAGGACGCGGTGGTGCGGCTCGACTTCGAGCTGTTCGGTCATATAGGCGACGACGAAGGGCTGACTTATGGTCTGCCCGCAGGCGATCGGCAGCGCCTGGTCGGCATAGGCGCTTTCGACAAAGCCCGGCGCGACAAAATATTCGCGCGGCACTTCGTCCATGGCGCGGAGCACAGCCTGGTCGCTGATGCCGCGCCGGCGCAGCGTCAGTTGAAACTCCATGCGTTCGACATCGTCGTCGGCTGGGGCGGCGGTCAAGGTAGCGACCTCACTGTTTTGATCTTGCGGCTGCAATTTTTACCACTATGCAAGGACTGCTTATACCGAGTTTAAGACGGTCATCGCTGTCCGTCCCGCGCGAGACCCAAAAATCACGCCGGGCAGGGAACCTTCGGCACCGATCGGGGTTATGGCGCACACGGGGTGTAAATGGCATCTGAGACAAATCCGGGCGACGGCAAACGCTTCCTTGTGGTCGAGGACGAGTTGATGATCCGCATGCTGCTCGAAGGCATGTTGACGGATCTCGGCCATACGGTTGCGGCAGAGGCCGGCAGCATCGAGGAGGCTCTGAAGCTCGCCAAAGAGGGCGAGTTCGATGTCGCCGTCCTTGACGTCAATCTCAACAATCAGCCGATTACGCCGGTGGTCGAAGTGCTGATCCGGCGCGGCGTGCCGTTCATCTTCGCGAGCGGCTATGGCCAACGCGGCGTGCCGGAACCGTATCGGCAAAATCCCACCCTGCAGAAGCCGTTCCAGGTCGAAGCACTGGCGCAAACCATCGACGCGGCACTGGCGAAGGCCGTCGGTTAGCGCGCAGTCGTTTCAGATTGAATCGAGTGTCGCTCTAGGACGCGAAAAAAAGCTTGGCCCGAACGCGTCAGGCCAAGCTTGCATCGAAAACCGAGCTTAGTTGCGGCGACAGTGGCCGTACGGACCTCGGTGCCAGCCACGGCCACAGCCGCCGGCAACCTTGATGATCTGTCCGGAGTTGGACGCGCCCTTCAGGGACGCAGCCGGCATGGCCTGGGCGCTAAACGCGATGAACGTGAACAGCGCGGCGATCGATGCAAATACAGCAAGCTCCTTGCGCATAGATGATTCTCCCGGCGAGTTGAGCACACCGAAGATTGAACACATTGCGGTCGAGGTGGCAATGGCATGACTGCATTGCAGTGCGGACGGTTTCTTTCATTCCAACATTCGCGTCACAGCCCGCCGAACCCGGATGCTAGAGCGACACTCGATTCAATCTGAAACGATCGCGCTCTAAACGCCTTTCTCAAATAGCTTGGCGAGCCCCGTCATGGTGGGCTCATCGGTGATGTCGATCCGCAGTGGGGTGAGCGCGATGCAGTTATCTTCAAGCGCGGCGAGATCGGTGCCGTGCTCGAATTTGAACGCGTTCTGGCGCGTATAGGCGATCCAATAATACGGATTGCCGCGGCCATCCTTGCGCTCGTCGATATGAAGTCGCTCCTGCCGCCGCCGGCCCAATGCCGCCACCGCGATGCCCTTGACCTCCTCGGGCCGGCAATCGGGAAAATTGAGGTTGATCAGCACGTCACGCCGCACGCCTTCATTGAGGATGCGGCGGATGATGTCGGGCGCGTAGCGCAAACTGGTGTCCCAGAACGGCGGCTGGCCGCTGCGCGATTTGTAGGCTTGCGACAACGCCACCGAGGGAATACCGAGCACTGCGCCCTCCATCGCCCCGGCGATGGTGCCGGAATAGATCACGTCCTCGCCGACATTGCGGCCGCGATTGACGCCGGACAGAACGAGATCGATCGGCTTGCCGTCGAGCACATGCCGGGCGCCCATGATGACGCAATCGGTCGGCGTGCCGCGCACTGCAAAGCGGCGCTCGGCGACTTCGCGCAGCCGCAACGGATCGTTGAGCGACAGCGAATGCGCGACGCCGGACTGATCGTGCTCCGGCGCCACCACCCACACGTCGTCCGACAGCGTGCGCGCGATCTCCTCGCACACATTCAGGCCGTGCGCGTGAACGCCGTCGTCGTTGGTCACTAGAATACGCACGCGCTATTTCCCGATCTGCTTCATGCCGCCCATATAAGGCTGCAACGCATCGGGCACGGCGATCGATCCATCGGCCTGCTGATAGGTTTCCATCACCGCGATCAAGGCGCGGCCGACCGCGACGCCGGAACCGTTGAGGGTATGGACGTGGCGCACATTGCGCCCCTCCTTGGTGCGGTAGCGCGCGTTCATGCGCCGCGCCTGGAACTCGCCGCAGACCGAGCACGACGAAATCTCGCGGTACATGTTTTGGCCGGGCAGCCAGACTTCGATGTCGTAAGTCTTTTGTGACGCAAAGCCCATGTCGCCGGTGCACAGCGTCATCACGCGATAATGCAGATCGAGCCGGCGCAGGATTTCCTCGGCGCAGGACAGCATGCGCTCGTGCTCATCCTTCGATTGCTCGGGCGTGGTGATGGAAACAAGCTCCACTTTGGTGAACTGATGCTGGCGGATCATGCCGCGCGTATCCTTGCCGGCGGCGCCGGCCTCGGCGCGGAAGCACGGCGTGCAGGCGGTCAGCCGCATCGGCAGTTGTGCTTCATCGACGATAGATTCGCGAACAAGATTCGTTAGGGGAACTTCGGCGGTGGGGATGAGCCAGCGACGATCGGGGGTCGGTCGATATACAAATCCTAATACGTCAAGCTCCTCTTTACGCGCCGTCGCAATGCCATGTTTTTCGGCATAGGCTAAAACTGCCGTCCGATCTTGATCGAATGTAATGCGCGCGTGCTCTCGTTGCATCTCTTCTGTTTCGACACGAAACTGGTCCTCACTAAATTTGGGCAATTGTGCCGTGCCGAACATCACCTCGTCCCGCACGATGAGCGGGGGCGCGACTTCGGTGTAGTTGTGCGGGTCACTGGTATGCACATTGAGCATGAATTGGCCGAGGGCGCGTTCGAGGCGGGCAAGGCCCTTTTTTAGAACAACGAAGCGCGCACCTGACAGTTTGGCCGCCGTCTCGAAATCCATCTGACCGAGCGTTTCGCCGAGCTCGAAATGCTGCTTCGGCGTGAAGGCGTACTCGCGCTTGGCGCCGAACTTGTGATGCTCAACGTTGTCCTCGGCGCTTTTGCCGTCGGGCACTTCGTCGAGCGGCATATTCGGTAAGGTCGCCAGTCCATCTGCAATTCCAGCACTGCTACCAAAAAATAGTTCACGCTGTAGTGCCACCGTTTCCCCTTCCAACACATCAATGCGTGTTTTTAGTCCGGCAACTTCGGCGGTCAGCCTGCAGACGGCTTCTTCGTCCTTATTTTTCCTCGCGGTTCCACCCTCCTTCGAAGCAGCATTGCGGCGCGCCCGCGCGGTTTCGAGTTCAAGAATTTTTACCCTCCGCTGCTCGTCGAGCGCGATCAACCGCTTGGCTTCGCCGCGCAGCCCGCGCCGCGCCAGACCGCGGTCGAAAGCATCAGGATTTTCGCGGATGAATTTGATGTCGTGCATGCGGCTGTCCCATCATCCTGAGGTGCGCGCCAAAGGCGCGCCTCGAAGGATGCGGCCGATGCGCCCGGGCCGTCGCCCTTCGAGGCTCGCCATAGCGCGTCGAAGACGCACGTAAACACGCTGATGGCTCACACCTCAGGGTGACGGTCCTAACGACCGATTCACGCCGGATCAAGTCCGGCAATGACGAAGGAGATCACTCCGCGGGCTTGGCCGCCGCAGCCGTCGCCGCGGCGCGTTCGGCCACCACGCGCCTTTCGACCATCCGCACCGACCAAACCGAGCCCTCGTAAAGCGCGAGCAGCGGCAGCGCAAGCGACATTTGGCTCAACACGTCGGGCGGCGTGAGGATCGCTGCGATGACGAAGGCGATGACGATGAAATAGCGGCGCTTCGCTTTGAGCTGGTCGGAGGTGATGATGCCGACCCGGCCGAGCAGCGTCAGGATCACCGGCAGCTGAAACGCGATGCCAAAAGCCAGCATCAGCTTCATCATCAGCGACAGGTAATCCTCGACCTTCGGCAACAGTTCGATCGTCGCCTCGCCAGGCACTCCGGTCTGCTGCATGCTCAGCGAAAACCGCGCCAGCATCGGCCAGACCACGAAATAGACGACGAACGCGCCGAGCACGAAGAAGATCGGCGTGGCGATGAGATAGGGCAGGAAAGCCTGGCGCTCGTTGCGGTAGAGGCCCGGCGCCACGAACATGTAAATCTGCGTCGCGATCACCGGGAAGGCGATGAAGGCGCCGCCGAACATCGCCAGCTTGAGCTGCACGACGAAATATTCGAGCAGGCCGGTATAGATGAACTTGGAGTTCGCCGCGCCAGCGACCCAGATATAGGGCCAGGTCAGAATGTTGTAGATGTGCCGGGCGAAGAAAAAACAGACCACCATGGCAAGGACGAACGCCGCAGCTGCCTTGATCAGCCGCGAGCGCAGCTCGACGAGATGGTCCATCAACGGCGCCTTGGTGGCCTCGATCTCCTTCTCTTCGTCTTCGCGGCTGAGCTTCGCCATCAGCTTCGCTCGGTGCTGACCGGTTCGGCGATTGACTCCGGGGCCGAAACGGCATCGGCGGGCGCCGCGGCGGCGCCAGGCTGCGGCAATGCCGACGCCGGTTCCGGCTGCTCCGACGATGGCTCAGCCGGCTTCTGCTCCGTGGACGTATCGAGCGATTTTTCAAAATCCTTGCCGATCGAACTCGAGATCGGTCCGCACCTCCTTCAACGGATCGTAATTTTTAATATCGCTCGCCATGTCGTCGACCTGTTTTTTGAGGTCCGCCATCTCGGCTTCGCGCATGGCTTCCTGGAACTGATTTTGGAAATCGGCGGCCATGCCGCGGATTTTGCGGGTGTATTGACCCAGCGTACGCATGACCGTGGGCAGTTCTTTCGGCCCGATCACGATTAACGCAACGACGCCGATGAGCAGGAATTCGGTCCAACTAATGTCGAACATGAAAGACTCTCTGCCGCGTCACCGCTCCCTGCGCCGCAGCCGCCGATCTTGCCGGCGAAATCAAGGTGGAACTGGCGGTCGCGATCAGCGCGAACGCGCGAACGCTCAGACCTTGCTCTCCGAACGCTGCTTGATATCGGCAGGCGCCTGATGGTCGATGGTCTTGATCGGCGCATCAGCTTTGGGGGTCTCGGCCGTGTCGTCGTCGGCCATGCCCTTCTTGAAGGCTTTGATGCCCTTGGCGACGTCGCCCATCATGTCCGAAATCTTGCCGCGGCCGCCGAAGACCAAAAGCAGTACGGCGCCGACGATCAACCAGTGCCAGATGCTCAAAGAGCCCATGAAATCCTCCGTCCGCCACGCTCACGAAGGCGCGCGCCCGCGGCAAGTTAGCGATTTTAACCGGAAACTAGGCGTCGGGACCGGCAAAAACAAGCACAACGGCAAAGCCGTCACGCCGCAGGCAGAAGTCTGCCGCCATTAACCCTACGCGCGGCGTGTTTCTGCCTTATTGACCCGCCGCGAGGCGATTTATTCCTCGGTTCGCTCGGTCCGCGGAGCAAGCCCGAGGTCGAGATCTTCGGGGCCGAGCGGCTCCTCGTCGTCCCGTAGCGTAGGATCGTCGGAGGGAACCGGCACGGAAAAGTCCGCCGGCAACGTCGCGTCGATCAGCCCCGCGCCCTTGAGCTCGTCAAGGCCGGGCAGATCGGTGAGCACATCCAGCCCGAAATGCGACAGGAAGGCTTCGCTGGTTCCGTAGGTGACCGGCCGGCCGGGCGCTTTGCGGCGGCCGCGCAGCCTGACCCAGCCGGTCTCGAGCAAGACATCGAGCGTGCCCTTCGACGTGCTGACACCGCGAATTTCCTCGACCTCCGCCCGCGTTACCGGCTGATGATAAGCGACGATGGCAAGCGTCTCGATCGCCGCGCGAGAGAGTTTTCGGGTGACCACGGCTTCATGCGTCAAAAGCCAGGCCAGATCGTTGGCGGTGCGCAGCGCCCACTTGCCGGCGACGCGCACCAGATTCACGCCGCGCGGCGCATATTCCCGCTGCAACTGCGCGAGCAGCGCGCGCACATCGACGCCCGCGGGCAGGCGCGACGCCAAAACCTTCTCGTCGAGCGGCGCTTCGGCGGCAAACAACAGAGCTTCGAGGATGCGCAACTCTTCGGCGCAATTCTGATCCAACCGATCCGAACCCGATTGATTCAACTCCTCCTTGTCGCCGACGATCACACGCATCTTCGCAACTTTCCCCATCGGTTTTTTCCCCCTCTTAGGCATTCCCCGGTTCGGCGGTTGTGCCACCGCCGCCGTTCTGTCGCTTACGCAGATAGAGTGGTGTAAACGAGCCTTGCTGGTGCACTTCAAGTTGGCCTTCGCGCACCAACTCGAGCACCGCGGCAAAGCTCGAGGCCAGCACCGTCGGCCGGAGCGACGGATCGACCAAATAGGTGATGAGATATTGGTCGAGCGGGCTCCAATCCATCGACTGGCCGATCAGCCGTTGCAGCGCCTCGCGCGCCTCGGCAAGCGACCAGACCGTGCGTTTGGGCACGCGGACGAAGGACCGTGCTTGGGTCTGCCGGCGCCCCGCATAGGCCGAGAGTAGATCGTACAGCGTCGCCGACCATTGCGGGCGCTTGATCTCGGCGATCGGCTCGGGCTGGCCGCGCTGAAACACGTCGCGACCGAGCTGCGGCCGATTGAGCAATTGCTCGGCAAATTGCCGGATCGCCTCCAGCCGACGCAAGCGCTGCGCCAGCGCGTTGGCCATGTCCTCGGCGCTTAGCCCCTCGGCCGGATGCTGCTCGGGAAGCAGCAGGCGCGATTTCAGGTAAGCAAGCCATGCCGCCATCACGAGATAGTCGGCGGCGAGTTCCAGCCGCATTTTGCGCGCCGCCTCGATGAAGGCGAGATACTGGTCGGCAAGCGCAAGGATGGAGATTTTGGCAAGGTCGACCTTTTGCTGGCGGGCGAGCGTGAGCAACAGGTCGAGTGGCCCTTCAAAACCCTCGACATCGACCACCAGCGCCGGCTCGTCGGTGGCGCGCTCGGAGAGTTCGGCTTCGAATTGATCCTCGGCGTTCATGCGGAACCCGGTGCTGGCTGAGCGCCCGCCACAAGCTTGAAAAACTCGGCGCGCGCGGCGGCCAATTCGATCGGCGCTGCCGGCCTTCTCATCGCCAGCGCGGCGGCCGCCCGGCGCGCGGCGTCACCCGCCAGTTGGGGCGCCGCGGCGGCAACTGCAAGCATCTCAGCCATCTTGCCGTTGCAGTGCAGGATCATATCGCAACCCGCTGCAATTGCTGCCTTGGTCCGCACACCGAGGCCGCCCGACAGCGCTCCCATAGAGATATCGTCACTCATCAAGAGCCCCGAAAAGCCAATCGAATCGCAAATCACATCTCGCACTATAGTCATCGAAGTGGTGGCCGGCGCGACCGGATCGATGGCGGTAAACACAACATGTGCGGTCATGCCAAGCGGCAGCGCTTTGAGCGGGCGGAACGCGGCGAAATCGGTGGCCTCCAGCGTCGCGCGGTCGGCAGAGACCACTGGGAGCCGCTCGTGGCTATCGGCGGTGGCGCGCCCATGTCCGGGAATATGCTTGAGCACCGGCAGCACGCCGCCTTCAAGGAGGCCGGCCGCGATCGCGCCGGCAATAGCGGCTACTTTTTCGGGCGTCCGGCCATAAGCGCGATCGCCAATTATCGGATCGGCCCCCGGCGCCGGTACGTCGGCAAGCGGCGCACAGTCGACATCGATGCCGAGGCCTGCAAGATCGGCGGCAATAAGGCGGGCGCCAAGCTTGGCGGTGGCGAGCCCTATTTTGCGATCCCGATCGTATAGCGCGCCATAGGCCGCGCCTGGCGGATAGCTGGGCCAGTGCGGCGGTCCTAACCGCTGCACCCGACCGCCTTCCTGATCGACCAAGACCGGCGCCTGACGGCCAACAATGGTTTTAAACTCGTCAATCAGTCGGCGCAGAGAGGCGGGCTCGGCCACATTGCGTTTGAAGAGGATAAGCCCCCACGGCTGAGCGTCTTTGAGGAATTGCCGCTCCTCGCCCGTGAGCGCGGGTCCCGCCACACCGGTGATGAAGGCGCGCATCAGATACGCCAATCAAAGGCCAAGTCCGCGAAATCCCGCGTTAATTCCTTTGGACGATGCAACTGCCGCCGGCGGCTTTCAGGCTTGAGCACATTTCTGCGGCCTCTTGGGATGAGGCAAACGGACCGACCAACGCCCGGTAATAGACGCCTTTGGCGCCCAGATCGGCGCGACGGACGATCGGCTCGCGGCCACCGAGTTGCGTCGGAAACTTGGTGCGCAGCGTGCGGAACTCGGCTTGTGCGTCGGCCTCGCTGCGCTGCGAGGTGACTTGAACGGCATAACCGCCGCCTGGCAAAGGCGCCCCCTCGCTTCGGACTTCTGGTGCCGTGCTTGCGGGCTGCGCCAAAGCGGTGCGCATCCGTGGCGGCGGTGCCGGTAGCGGGCCGCCCTGATCGGGAACGATCGAGAGTGGCGCATTTGCATCGGCGCGGGGCGCCGGCATCGGCCGTGGGGCGGGTTGCGCGGCGACGCGCGGCAATGTCGATCGCGCCGGCGTTGGCGAAGATTGCGGAGCTGCGGGGGCCGGAGCGGACGACGCATCGGCGCCGGCCGTGGCTACTTGATCGCCCCGGATAACGACGGTGTGAATCTTTCGCGGCGCTGGCAATATTGTGGGCGCCGTGGATGCTGCCGCGTTACCGGAAACAGGCGCTGTGGCGGCAACCGGCGGCCAAATTGAGCGAGCGGGCGCAGGCGCAGCCTCAGTCTGCACCGGCGGAGGGGGCGCTGGCGCCACCGGCACGGCAGAGGCCGTTGCGCCGGCGCCGGTCACGCCCTGATCGGCCGCATTCGGACCTCCGGCCTGACCGGAACTCGGATCGGAGAAAATCGGGATGGTCGAGACGACCCGCGGCGCCGGGTTCACTGGTGCCGGCATGTCGACCGGCTGCTCCTCGCGCGACACAAGCTTTTCGCCTGAACTCGCGCTGCTCGCATCCGCTTGGTCCACTTTATTCGGCTTACTGGGCACGATCTTGTTCGGTCCGTTATCCGCCTTGATGATCGGCGGCAGTGACGGCAGCATCGAACTTACGAACATAGCGCGATAGGCAAACGCGCCGGCGGTTCCGAGCACTGCCAGGCCGAGCACCGCTGCTACGACAAAAAAACCGCGGCGGCGGCGGGTTGCGGGCGTTTCCTCGGCGTAATCCTCAAGCTCGTAGGTTTGCTCGTCCACTCCCTCCTGCGCTTGATCGCCGTCTCCGTAATCCTCCTCAAGCAACTGCGGCGGGAAAGCCGGTAGCTGACGGCTGGTGAGCGCCGGCGGTTCTTGCATGCTACGGCGACGAGGCTGGTCCGGTGCTGCAATTTCGCGCGCATATTCCCCGTCGTACATCGGCGCGGGCGTCGAAAATTGGCCTGCGGGCTGCTGCAATTCATAGTGATCGGCATGCGAGGAAGCGCCGGACCGATACGACGACGCGGCACCGGCGTAGCGGGCCTCTTGGCGTTCGTCGCGGCGCGCATCGTAATTTTCTTCAGCCAACTCGTTCTGGTCGGCATAACGATTGTCGGCGGACCAATCGAAGCTATCGGCGGGTTGATCGAACCCCGCGCCCGACCCGCGTCCCGCTTCCCGGCGATCACTATCCGGCGGTTCGCTCTGACCGATGAGCCGCGCCAGCTCGGCAAGCGGATCGTCCGACTGCCACGGATCGGACGCGCCGGCGCTGCGAGACGCCGCCGTATTCCGGCTGCGGTAAGAACGGAAATTGTCGTCGGCCATGGGAATCAGCCCCGCTTCAGGCGTTGCGCGACAGTGAAGCCTTGACCCGAAACTTTGTCCCGATCTGCGCTCACTCACGGCAAGCGGCGCTCAGCAACGCTCGGAGGAGATTACCGCATCTCGTCTGGCGCCTCGACCCCAAGCAACGCGAGTCCCGACGCGATAACGGCGGCGACGCCTTGCACAAGCACAAGTCGCGCCTCGGTTAGTTGTGGATCATCTTGGATAATGAAGCGTAAATGTGGCGATGCATTGCCGAGCGTCCAAAGCGCATGAAACTCTGACGCTAAGTCATACAGATAAAAGGCGATTCGATGTGGTTCGTGGACCAATGAAGCGGACTCCACGATTCTCGGGTAGAGGCCGAGACGCCGCATCAAGGCGAGTTCCGCCGGGTCGGACAGCCGGACAAGATTCGCGCCGTCGGCCAACCGCGCGATGTCGGCCGTCAGATTTGGAAAGGCCGCGCGAGCGTTACGGAACACCGACTGCGCGCGGGCATGACCGTACTGGACATAGAACACAGGGTTGTCCCGTGACTGTTCCAGCACTTTGGCAAGATCGAATTCAAGCACGGCGTCGTTCTTGCGAAACAGCATCATGAAGCGAACCGCATCGCGCCCGACTTCATCTACGACTTCACGCAGCGTGACGAACTCCCCTGCCCGCTTCGACATTGTGACCGGCTCGCCGGCGCGCAACAGCTTGACGAGTTGCACGACTTTCACGTCGAGCTCGGCTTTGCGGTCGCTCAAGGCCGCGACGGCGGCTTGCATACGCTTGATGTAGCCGGCGTGGTCGGCGCCCCACACATCGATCAGAGTACGAAAGCCGCGCCCGATCTTGTTGGCGTGATAGGCGATGTCCGAGGCAAAATAAGTGTAGGAGCCGTCGGATTTCATCAGCGGCCGGTCGACGTCGTCGCCGAATGCGGTCGAGCGGAACAGGGTCTGCTCGCGATCTTCCCAGTCCTCGACCGGCGCACCCCGCGGCGGCGGCAGCCGGCCGTCATAGACGTAGCCGCGCCGGCGCAGCCAATCGATCGTTTGCGCAACGAAATCAATCGAGTTGGCGCCGGCCTCGTCCTGAAAGATCAACGTCCGTTCGTAAAAAAACTGCTCCTGGCTCACACCCAAGGCGGCAAGATCGTCACGAATCGAATTCATCATTTGCTCGAGCGTAATTGCGCGAACAACGGCAAGTCTTTCGGCCTCCGGAGCGTCCTTAAGCGTCGCGTCAAATGTCTTTGCGATGAGCGCGCCGACTGGCTTCAGATAATCGCCCGGATAGAGCCCTTCCAGGATGGCGCCAATGTCTTCGCCGAGCGCTTCGCGGTAGCGCAGATAGGCCGAACGCGCCAGCGCATCGACCTGCGCGCCGGCGTCGTTGACGTAGTATTCGCGCGTGACCTTAAAGCCGGTGAAGTCCAGCAGGTTCGCGAGCGCATCGCCGAACACGGCGCCCCGGCCATGGCCGACATGCATCGGCCCGGTCGGATTGGCGGAGACATATTCGACGTTGACCGGTTCGCCAGCGCCAAGATCGCTCCTGCCGTAATCGGCACCGAGCCGCACCGCACTCCGCAATGCCTCGACCCAGGCGGCGGGCTTCAGCGTGAGATTGATGAAGCCCGGTCCAGCGACATCGACCCTGTCGACGAGAGCGTCGGCACGGAGTTTTTCCGCGATGGCCTCAGCAAGATCGTGTGGCTTCTTGCCGGCATCCTTGGCCAGCACCATCGCCGCATTGGTGGCGACATCGCCGTGCGTCGCATCGCGCGGCGGCTCGACGGTCACGCGCGACTGATCGATGCCGGCCGGCAAGGTGCCCACGGCGATCAGTTCATTGGTCGCGCTCAGAACGCGCGCCAGAAGATCGGCAAAAATATTTTTAGTGACCATGTCTTACGACGATAAAGTGTTGCAGGGATGAGCGAGCCGCGCGCCTAACGCAATTCGGGGGTCAAGTCAAAGAGCCGGCTGTGCTCGGCGAGCGCATAGCGGTCGGTCATGCCGGCGATGAAATCGGCGATCCGACGCGCCCGCCCCGCCTCATCAAGACCGGAAAGCCCCTCCTGCCACTCCGCCGGCAAGTCGTTCGGATGCGCGCTGTAGCGCGCGAACAGATCGCGCAGCACGCCGGCGGCCTCGTCCATTACACGCATGACCCGCGGGTGACGATACATGCGCGTTTTGAGAAAGCCCTTGATGGCACGATCCGCTTCGGCCACCGCGGCCGAGAAACCCGCAACCGGTGACGGTGCACGCCGCACGTCGTCCGCCGAGCGCGGGTCGAGCGCGGCGAGGCGGCGGCCGGTCTCGGCGACGACGTCGTCGATCAAGAGGCCGATCAAGCGACGGACAAGTTCGTGCACGATCCGGTGGCTATCCAGCGCCGGATAGGCCGTGCGGATTTCGCCGATGATCTTGCCGGGCAGCGGAACGGCGGCGATGTCGTCGATGTGAAACAGCTCGGCGCGCAGACCGTCGTCGATGTCATGGGCATCGTAGGCGATGTCGTCGGCGAACGCCGCGATTTGCGCCTCGACGCCGGCGAAGGTCCATAATTGCAGGTCTTGCAGGTTTGTGTAGTCGAGGATCGTCGTTGGAACGCCGCGCTCGCAATAGCGGCCGAGCGGGACTCCATTGCGATCGGTCAACGGCCCGTTGTGCTTGACTAGGCCTTCGAGCGTCTCCCAGGTCAGGTTCAAGCCGTCGAAGTTCGGATAGCGGCGCTCCAACGCGGTCACGATTCGCAAAGTCTGCGCGTTATGATCGAAGCCGCCGAACGCCGCGAGGCAAGCGTCGAGCGCGCGTTCGCCGGCATGGCCGAACGGCGGGTGGCCGAGATCGTGGGCGAGCGCCAAAGCCTCGGCGAGATCCTCGTCGAGATGCAGCCGCCGGGCCAGCGCACGCGCCACCTGCGTGACTTCAAGCGTATGCGTGAGCCGCGTGCGGTAATGGTCACCTTCGTCGAAAACGAAAACCTGGGTCTTGTGCTTGAGGCGGCGGAACGCTGTGGAGTGGATGATGCGGTCGCAATCGCGGCGAAAGGCGCTGCGGTTTTGGCTCGCCGGTTCGGCATGGAGTTCGGCCGCGGCTTAATTCCGGGTTGCAGGCATAAGGGGCTCGGATCATCCCAGCTTGCATCGCCTTATCTCCGCCCCCGCCCTAGCCCCCGCGGCCGGCCCTCGCCAATTGACCTTGACCGTCACCGCACTTAACTATCGTGTTGAAAACGTTGCAATCGGCGCAATCGGAAGCCGGACGAAAGACACACAATGACGACCAGCGTCACGATCACGGAGCGGGCGGCGCACAAGATCGGCGAAATTCTCGGTCGGGAGCCGGACGGCACCATGTTGCGGGTTTCCGTCGAGGGCGGCGGCTGTTCCGGCTTCCAGTACAAATTCGACACTGAGCGCAGCCGCGCCGACGACGATATCGTGATCGAAAAGAGCGGCGCCACGGTGCTGATCGATCCGGTCTCGCTCGATTACATGGCCGGCTCGGAGATCGATTTCGTCGACGATTTGATCGGCTCGTCCTTCAAGGTCAATAATCCGAAGGCCACCGCGTCCTGCGGCTGCGGAACCAGTTTCGCGCTCTAACTCTTCAGACCTTCCTTGCGCATCGCCACCTGGAACGTCAATTCGATCAAGCAGCGCATCGACTCGGCGCTGACCTGGCTTGCCGAGCGCAAGCCCGACATCGTCTGCCTGCAAGAGACAAAATGCGTTGACGACGCATTTCCGCGCATGGAATTCGAGGGGCTCGGCTACAACGTTGCCGTCCATGGGCAAAAAACCTTCAACGGTGTCGCCATCCTGTCGAAATTCAAATTCGACGAGGTGCGCAACGGTCTGCCCGGCGACGACCAGGACGACCACGCCCGCTTCGTCGAAGGCGTGGTTTCCACCGCGCAAGGCGCGGTGAGGATCGCGAGCATCTACCTGCCCAACGGCAACCCGCCGGAAACGGAAAAGTACACCTACAAAATCGGCTGGATGAAGCGGCTTGCCGCTTATGCGCGCGAACGCCTGCTATTGGAGGAGCCGCTCATCATGGCCGGCGACTACAATGTCATTCCGACCGCGGCCGACGCCCGCAATCCGCAAGCTTGGACCGGCGACGCATTGTTTCTGCCGCGGACTCGCGACGAATTCCGCGCCCTGATGAATCTCGGGCTGACTGACGCCATTCGCGCGACCTGCGATGACGCTGGCCTTTATACGTTCTGGGATTACCAGGCCGGCGCCTGGCAGAAGAACAACGGCATTCGTATCGATCATGTGTTGCTGTCGCCCGCGGCGGCCGACAAGCTCGGCAACGCCGGCATCGACCGTCACGTGCGGTCCTGGGAAAAACCGTCGGACCACGTGCCGGTGTGGATCGATCTGGATATCGAGGCGAAGTAGCCGCGTTATTCCCGGCGGCCCTTCAGCCAGTCTTCGAGATAGACGAGCGCCATCGCGCGTTCGTCCTCGCTGGCGTGCTGGAAGTCGCTGTCGTAGAGCGGCTTGACCCAGCTCTCGTCGCTGCCGGCGCAATCCTTGCCGAGCGTGAGCCACATCAGGCCGCGCGCGGCTTGCCGCGGCACCGCGCGGCCTTGGAACAACATATCGCCGAGCGCAACTTCGGCGCGGCAATGGCCTTTGGTCGCGGCCAACAGGAACCAGCGCGCCGCCTGGTGCGGATCGCTCGGCTTGTCGTTAAGATAGAGCCGGCCCAACTCATATTGCGCGTCGGCGTCGCCGAAATAGCTCGCGGCATAGTCGAACATTTCGCGCGCGCGGTCCGAATCGGCCGTGACTCTCGTATTCGGGATGCCGGTCAGATAATAGTGCCCGAGCGCGACGAAGGCATTGGCGACGAAGCTCGCTTGCGGCGTGCCCGGCGCATCGTCGGGATGGGTATTGGCAATCTCGCTGAAATAGTTGAACGCGCGGAGATCGTCGCGCGGCACACCGTCACCGGCGGCGTACATGCGGCCAAGCTTCCATTGCGCCACCGGCTCGCCCTGCTCGGCCGCATATTGCAGCGCGGTCAAATTGTTCGCCTTTGCTCCGGCCTCCGGCGGATGCGCCGCGCTGCGCAGACCGTCGCCTGGCGACAGAGACGCAGTTGCCGGCGCCGTCGTGCCGTCGAATGCAAACGCCGCCTGAAGCGCGATGCTGTGGCTCTGGCCTGAGAGTCCGAGCGCAAAGCAAAGTCCGCCGGCGAGGCCGACGACCATCCCGCTTTTGGCGATCCGCGCCTTAAATATCCGCATAGCACGTCTTCTCAGCCGCAGCGCCAGGATGGGTGATGGCGCCGTCGCGCGCCGAGCCCACCTGCTGGGTGTATTTCCACAAATAGCCGGACCCGTATTCGCTTTCGCGCGGTTTCCATTCCTTGGCGCGCCGCTCGAGCTCGCTGCTGGAGAGCTCGACATCGAGCGTTCCCTTCTCGCCGTCGAGCTTTATGATGTCGCCGTCGCGCAAAAGTCCGATCGGGCCGCCGACCGCCGCTTCCGGGCCGATATGGCCGACGCAAAAGCCGCGGGTGGCGCCGGAGAAGCGGCCATCGGTGATCAGCGCAACCTTGCCGCCCATGCCCTGGCCGTAGAGCGCCGCGGTGGTCGACAGCATCTCACGCATGCCGGGACCGCCCTTCGGGCCCTCGTAGCGGATGACCAGCACGTCGCCTTCCTTATATTTTTTGTTTTTGACCGCCTCGAAGCATCCTTCCTCGCCGTCAAAGCAGCGGGCCGGGCCGGTGAACTGCAAGCGCTCCATCCCGGCGACCTTCACGATGGCGCCCTCCGGTGCGAGGTTACCTTTGAGGCCAATGACGCCGCCGGTCGGCAGAATTGGCTTGTTGGCCGGATAAATGACGGCCTGATCGGGGTTCCACTTCACCGATTTCAGGTTCTCGGCCATGGTGCGGCCGGTGACCGTGAGGCAGTCGCCATGGAAATAGCCATGGTCAAGCAGCGTCTTCATCAGCAGCGGAACGCCGCCAGCTTCGAACATGTCTTTGGCGACATAGCGGCCGGATGGTTTTAAATCGGCGATATACGGTGTCTTTTTCAAGATTTCGGCGACGTCGAACAGATCGAATTTGATGCCGCATTCGTTGGCGATGGCCGGCAGATGCAGTGCCGCATTAGTCGAGCCGCCGGTCGCGGCGACGACCGCCGCGGCATTCTCCAGCGCCTTGCGCGTGACGATGTCGCGCGGGCGAATATTCCTGGCGATCAGATCCATGATCATCTCGCCGGCCAGCATGCAGAACTTGTCGCGAATCTCGTATGGCGCCGGCGCACCCGATGAATACGGCAGCGCAAGTCCGATCGCTTCCGAGATCGTCGCCATGGTGTTGGCGGTGAATTGCGCGCCGCAAGCGCCGGCCGACGGACAAGCGTTCTGCTCGAGCGTGTCCAAATCGGCATCGGACATCGCGCCGATCGAATGCTTGCCGACGGCCTCGTAGACGTCCTGGATGGTGACCGGCTGACCCTTGAACGTCCCCGGCAGAATCGCGCCGCCGTAGATGTAGATCGACGGCACGTTGAGGCGGCACATCGCCATCATCATGCCGGGCTGCGACTTGTCGCAGCCGGCGACGCCGATCAGGGCGTCATAGGAATGGCCGCGCACGGTCAATTCCACCGAATCGGCAATGACTTCGCGCGACGGCAGCGAGGCCTTCATGCCGGCATGGCCCATGGCGATGCCGTCGGTCACCGTGATGGTGCAGAATTCCCGCGGCGTGGCGCCGACCGAAGCGACCCCAAGCTTGACCGCTTGGGCTTGGCGCATCAGCGCGATATTGCAGGGCGCCGCCTCGTTCCAGCAGGTGGCGACGCCGACGAACGGCTGATGGATCTGCGCCGAGGTCAGTCCCATCGCGTAGTAGAATGCGCGGTGCGGCGCCCGGTCGGGTCCCTCGGTCGCGTGCCGGCTCGGCAGCCGCGATTTTAGATTGGTTTTGGCGTCCATACTCCAGCGGGCCTGCTTAAGCCCCTTCGCCCCTTTCCTCCGGTCCAGACGACGCGCGTTGGAGACCGGAAGCACGCAACGACCTAAAATTCACTTCGGACCGATCGTCGGCCGTCGATGTCGAGAAATCCTGTGGCCAAAAAGCGGCGTTTGTTGCGAGTGCAGTGCGGTATAATGAAATGTTCCACAGCTGTTGCCGCAGAGCCACAGATTCACGTGGTTCGGTGGCATCCGGTTAACTGCCGATTTACCATCAAGCTCCGCCCTTGCGACGATAGGTCGTGGCCGAGCGACTAACCCGCAGCTTCTTTAACCGTAGCGTCCATGAGGTTGCCTCCGACCTCATCGGCGCGACGCTGCTCGTTCACGGCGTCGGCGGCCGGCTGGTGGAGGTCGAGGCGTACCATCATACCGATCCGGCGGCGCACAGCTTTCGCGGGCCGACCGAGCGCAATGCCGTCATGTTCGGCCCGCCGGGCTATGCCTATGTCTACCGGTCCTATGGCATTCACTGGTGCCTGAACTTCGTCTGCGAGCCCAAAGGGTCGGCCGCTGCCGTCCTGATCCGGGCGCTGGAACCGACGGCCGGCCTACCCCTCATGCGCCGGCGGCGCGGCACTTCCGTCGAGCGCCTTCTCTGCTCCGGCCCCGGCCGGCTTTGCGAGGCGCTCGGCATCAAAAACCGGCACAACGGCTTTGCGCTCGACGAGCCGCCGTTTGAGCTATTCGCCCGTCCGGGCATTTTTGAAGTCGTGTCAGGGCCCCGGATCGGGCTCACCAAAGCCGTCGACTTGCCTTGGCGCTATGGCGAAAAAGGCTCGCGATTTTTGAGTAAGCCGTTCAGGCCGGAAGTCTGAACGCGGGATCGAACCCCAATTCCCGGCGCGCCTTCTCGATCGTGACCGCGCCGTCGTCCTCGGCAGTGTTGTAGATGCTTGGCGTGCCGCGCGTGACGGCAAGGAGCGCTGCCTGTGCCGCCGCGTCGACGTGGAGCGGGGCCCGAGCGTTCGGCGTATTCCAGGTGCCTGGGCCATAAAGCCGTCCGTAGCGCAGCACGATGCCATCGACGCCGGGCGTCTTGAGCGTGGCGTCTTCCAGCGAACGCACGCCGCGCGAGGTCAGCGCATTGAGATCATCACCGTCAGCAGGCGCGAGCGGATCGTTCTCGGCGTGCGGCTCGGGACCGTCAGCGTAGATGAAAGCGATGCTCTGGGAAATCAGCCGGCGCGCGCCCGCGGCTTGCGCCGCCGCAACGAGGTTCGCCGTGCCCTCGATGCGCAGCCTGGCATTGCGCACCAGCATATCGCCGCGGCGCGCCGGATCGAACACCTGCGGCAGGTCAGTCAGTTGATGGATCACGACTTCGGGACGCGCTGCGACGATTGCATCGCACAAAGCCCGGCGCTCGAAGACATCGATGATGACCGTTTGCACGCCCTGCTTTTTCAGTGCCTCGGCCTTTTCGGCCGAACGTGTGGTGCCGGTGACGTTATGCCCGGCGGCCACGAGAAGCGGCGTCAGCCGGCGTCCGATGGCTCCGGTCGCGCCGGCGAGAAAGATACGCATCTGTGTTCCCTTCCGCTCGTCCCCGCGAAAGCGGGGACCCAGGGCTCATTCGCCAGCGCAAGAACTGGATCCCGCTGGCGCGGAATGAGTGCAGCGTTCGCTGGTCACGCCGCGCCCTTGAGCCGCTCCAGCGCCTCGGCAATCTTGGCCTTGCGCTTCTGCGCCTCCTCGCGCTTTTCTTTTTCTTCCTCGACCACTTCCTCCGGCGCGCGGGCGACGAAATTGGCGTTGCCGAGCTTGGCATCGACGCGTGCGATGTCGGCATCGGCCTTGGCCATTTCCTTGGCCAGCCGCGCGCGCTCGGCGGCGAGATCGATCACGCCGGCAAGCGGAATCGCTATAGTTTCGCCGCCCACGATCAATTGTATCGAATCAGGCCGAACCACTTTGGACGTTTTACTCTGTAATATTTTCGCAAGCCTATTGAACATCGGGTCCCACAGCTCTGCTTTTCTAAGCGTTGCGTCGGATGGATTTATAAATTCGATCTCCAGAGGCTTCCCGACCGGAATGTTCATTTCGGTCCGCACCGAGCGCACGGCCGTGACAAGCTCAATGAGCCAGCCCACTTCGTCGTGCGCATCCGTGAAATGAGGTTGCCGAGTTGGCCACAGAGCAAGAGCAAGCATCGGCTCCTTGCGATTTGTCTCTGAAACTCCCCAAAGCTCTTCAGTGATAAAAGGTATAAATGGGTGCAGAACCTTCAATATTTGATCACGAACATAGGCAACGGTTGCCCGCGTCTCACGTTTTGCCGCATCGCTTGGCTGAGGTGTGAGAAAGATCGGCTTTGTGAGCTCCAAATACCAATCGCAGTAGAAGTCCCACACAAAATGATAAATCGCATTGGCCGCGTCATTGAAGCGATAATCGCTGAGCGCCAGTTCGATTTTGCCCAGCGTGTCGCCAAGTTGCGAGATGATCCATTGATTGATCAGCCCTTTCACTGACGCAGGGTTAAAGCCAGATACTATAAAACACTCATTCATCTCGGCGAAGCGCGCCGCGTTCCAGAGCTTGGTCGCGAAGTTGCGGTTGTTCTCGACGTCTTGCGAACCAAGCCGGATGTCATGACCTTGCGCGGCGCCGCGCGCCAACGTGAAGCGCAAGGCGTCAGCGCCATATTGGTCGATGACACCGAGCGGATCGACAACGTTTCCCTTTGACTTCGACATTTTGGCGCCGGAAGCGTCGCGCACGAGGCGGTGGATGTAAACGTCATGGAATGGCACTTCTTTCATGAAGTGCAGCCCCATCATCATCATGCGCGCGACCCAGAAGAAGATGATGTCGAAGCCGGTGACCAGCGCCGAGGTCGGATAGTAGCGCTTGAGTTCCGGCGTCTGGTCCGGCCAGCCGAGCGTCGAGAACGGCCACAGCGCCGAAGAGAACCAGGTGTCGAGCACGTCCTCGTCGCGTTTGATGTAGTCGCGCGCGAAGCGGGCGCGCCGATCGGGATCGGCGGCGATATCGTGGCCCTCTTCGACCGTGATCTCCTCGATCTCGGTGTAATGGGCAAGTGCGTCGGCGACCGCATCGTCCTCGGTTTCGGCGACAAAGATTTTGCCGTCCGGGCCGTACCAGGCCGGAATCTGATGTCCCCACCAAATTTGACGCGAGATACACCACGGCTGAATGTTTTCCATCCAGTTGAAGAAGGTGGCTTCCCACTGGAGCGGCACGAAAACAGTTTTCCGCTCGCGCACTGCGGCGATTGCGTCCTGCGCCAGCGTCTTGGCATCGACGTACCATTGATCGGTCAGAAACGGTTCGAGCACCGCGCCGGAACGGTCGCCGTGCGGCACGACATGCATCGTCGGCTCGATCTTGTCGATGAGGCCCGCGGCTTCCAATCGTTCGACAAGTTTTTTGCGCACCGCGAACCGATCGAAGCCATGCGACGCCAGCGTGATGTCGAGTTCAGGCGACGGCGGCACGTCCTTGAGAAAAGCGGCGTTGTCCTTGAGATCAAGATGCGCGTCCGCATCAAATACGTTGATCAGCGGCAGCTCGTGGCGGCGGCCCACCTCGAAATCGTCGAAGTCGTGAGCGGGCGTGATCTTCACCGCGCCCGAGCCCTTTTCCGGGTCAGCGTATTCGTCGCCGATGATCGGAATGCGGCGGCCGACCAGCGGCAGGATCGCGTGCTTGCCGATCAGATGCTTCAGCCGCTCGTTGTCGGGATGCACCGCGACCGCGACGTCGCCCAGCATGGTCTCCGGCCGCGTTGTCGCCACGACGATGAGTTCGCCTGAGCCTTCGACCGGATATTTGATGAACCAGAGGTGACCCTTGGTCTCGACCTGCAGCACTTCAAGGTCTGAGATTGCGGTCTTAAGCTTCGGGTCCCAATTGACCAGCCGCTTGTCCTTGTAGATGAGCCCCTCGCGATACAGCGTGACGAACACCTTCATCACCGCGCGCGAAAGACCTTCGTCCATCGTGAAGCGCTCGCGCGACCAGTCGCAGGAGGCGCCAAGTCGTTTCAATTGACTAATGATGGTGCCGCCGGATGCCGCCTTCCATTCCCAGACGCGCTTGATGAATTCCTCACGGCCGATGCTGCGGCTCGACTGCTGGCGCTCCATCAACTGGCGCTCGACCACGGCCTGGGTGGCGATGCCGGCATGGTCGGTGCCCGGCTGCCACAGCACGTCACGCCCGCGCATGCGCTCGAAGCGGCAGAGAATGTCTTGCAGCGTGTTGTTGAGCGCATGGCCCATATGCAGCGAACCGGTGACATTGGGCGGCGGAATGACGATGCAATAAGGCTCCGCCTTGGCGCGCTCCGGCCGGCCGGCACGGAAGGCGCCGGCCGCCTCCCAGGCCTGATAGATTCGGCCCTCGACCGCGCCGGGCTGGTATCTGTTTTCAATCATTTCGTATTCACTGTTTCGCGGGGTAGAAAGCCCGCTCCGTGTTGACTGTCAACGCCGCATCCCCTCGCCCGCTCCCACCGTGCCAGATTCTCCGAAAGCCTTCACCGCCACGCCGCGCCAAACGCCGACGCGCGCCATCATGCTGCTCGCGGTCGCCGGCTTCGCCAGCCAGGCGCAGGTGCGGGTGACGGATTCGCTGTTGCCGCAGATCGCCGCCGATTTTCACACCGCAGTCGGCGTCGCGGCGATCGTCGTGACCGCCTACGCCGTCGCCCACGGCTCGATCCAGCTCGTCATCGGGCCGTTCGGCGATCGCTTCGGCAAATACCGCACGGTGGCGCTGACCTGCGCCATCGGAACGGTCATGGTGGCGCTGTGCGGGCTGGCGACGTCGCTGCCGCAGCTGGCGATGGCGCGGTTCGCGACCGGCGCCGCGGCCGGCGGGTGGATCATTCCGATCTCGATGGCCTATGTCGGCGACGTAACGCCATATGAGCAACGCCAGCCGATTCTCGGGCGTTACCTCACCGGTCAGATTCTCGGCCAGCTGTTCGGCCAGGCCGCCGGCGGCGTGCTCGGCGATCTCGTCGGCTGGCGCAACGTGTTCTTCGTGCTGTCGGGAATTTTCGCAGTGGCGACGGCTGGGCTTTTTTTCGAACTCCTCACAAATCCGCTGACCCGCGTGCCGAGTCACCCGAACGAGACCACACGCGGTTTCATCGCCGATTATGCCGCCGTGCTGACGACGCCATTTGCACGCATCGTCATCATCGCCGCGTTCATCGAGAATGCGCTCTTATGGGGCGCCTTCGCCTATATCGGCGCGCATCTGCATTCGCGCTTCGGCTTAAGCTTTACGCTGATCGGCTTGAGCGTCGGCTGCTTCGGCGTCGGCGGCCTGATTTATGCCGCCGGGGTAAAGACATTCGTTTATCGGCTCGGCCCCGCCCGTCTGGCGATCGCCGGCGGTTTCACTATCGCGGCCGGTTATATCCTGCTCGCCATCGCACCGGCCTGGTGGCTGGCGCCCGTCGCGGCGGTGGCGATCGGGCTCGGCTTCTACATGCTGCACAACACCTTGCAGACCAATGCCACGCAGATGACGCCGCAAGCGCGCGGCACCGCCGTTGCGCTATTTTCCTCCGCCATCTTTGTCGGGCAGACGGCGGGCGCCGCCGCGGGCGCAGTGGTCATCGATCGGGTGGGCGCGGTGCCGTTATTTCTCGGCGCCGCTGCGGCATTGCCGGTGCTGGCGATCTGGTTCGCACGCGAATTGAAAAAGTACCGGCGGGGAAAATGACCCGCCAGCGCTTCTGCTTCAAACCTTGACCAGCGGCACCTTCGGAACGGTGCCGCGGCGGGGCGGCGTGTCGTCCGGTCCTGCGCCCGGCGGCCTCTTGCGCGGCGAGGACCGCCGCTTGGTCTTGGCGCGGCGCGGCTCGGGCAGTTTCTCCGGCCGCGGCTTTATCGGGCCGTCCGGATATTCGAAGCCGAGCTTTGAGTTGCCGGCCTCGTCGGTGACGACGACAACACGGACGTGGCCGCCCGACTTCAGCCGGCCGAACAGCACCTCGTCGGCCAACGCCTTCTTGATGTGCTCCTGGATCACCCGCGCCATCGGCCGCGCGCCCATCAGCTCGTCGTAGCCGTTGGCGATCAGCCATTGGGTGGCCTCGTCGCTCAATTCGATGGTGACATCGCGATCGGCCAGCTGCGCCTCGAGTTGCAGCACGAATTTCTCGACCACCATGGCGATGATCTCAGGCGACAGATGCGCAAAGGTGATGATCGCGTCGAGCCGATTGCGGAACTCGGGCGCGAACAGCTTGGTGATCGCCTCCATGTCGTCGCCCTCGCGCTTGTTGCGCGTGAAGCCGAACGCATGCCGCGCCATATCGGAAGCGCCAGCATTAGTGGTCATGATCAGAATGACGTTGCGGAAGTCGACCTGCTTGCCGTTGTGGTCGGTCAGCTTGCCGTGATCCATGATTTGCAGGAGCACGTTGAAGAGATCCGGGTGCGCCTTCTCGATCTCGTCGAGCAGCAGCACGCAATGCGGATGCTGGTCGACGCTGTCGGTCAGAAGCCCGCCCTGGTCGAAACCGACATAGCCGGGCGGCGCGCCAATGAGCCGCGATATGGTGTGGCGCTCCATATATTCCGACATATCGAAGCGGGTGAGTTCAACGCCGAGGGTAGCGGCGAGCTGCTTTGCCACTTCGGTCTTGCCGACGCCGGTCGGTCCGGAGAACAGATAGCAGCCGATCGGCTTTTCCGGCTCGCGCAGGCCAGCGCGGGCGAGCTTGATCGAGGCCGAAAGCGCCTGGATCGCCTTATCCTGGCCATAGACCACCCGCTTGAGCGTCTCCTGGAGGTGTTGCAGAACTTCGGCATCGTCCTTCGACACTGCTTTCGGCGGAATTCGGGCCATGGTGGCGATCGTGGTTTCGATCTCCTTGAGCCCGATGGTGCGCTTGCGCTTGCTTTCCGGCAGCAGCATTTGCGCGGCGCCGGACTCGTCGATCACGTCGATCGCCTTGTCCGGCAGCTTGCGGTCATGAATGTAGCGCGCGGACAGCTCGACCGCCGCCTTGATCGCGTCGTTGGTGTATTTGAGCTTGTGATAGTCCTCGAAATAGGGCTTGAGCCCTTTGAGGATTTCGATCGCGTCCGGGATCGTCGGCTCGTTGACGTCGATCTTCTGGAAGCGCCGCACCAGCGCCCGATCCTTCTCGAAATACTGCCGGTATTCCTTGTAGGTCGTGGAGCCGATGCACCGTACGGTGCCAGAGGCCAAGGCCGGCTTGAGCAGGTTCGATGCATCCATCGCGCCGCCGGACGTAGCGCCGGCGCCGATCACGGTGTGAATCTCGTCAATGAAGAGGATGGCGCCGGGATAGGCTTCCAGCTCCTTGATGACCTGCTTCAGCCGCTCCTCGAAATCGCCGCGATAGCGCGTGCCGGCCAGCAGCGTGCCCATATCGAGCGCGAACACCGTCGCATTGCGTAAAACGTCGGGCACTTCGCCGTGGACGATGCGGCGCGCCAAGCCTTCCGCGATCGCGGTCTTGCCGACGCCGGCCTCGCCGACGAACAGCGGATTGTTCTTCTGCCGCCGACACAACACCTGGATGGTGCGGTTGATCTCGGACTCGCGGCCGATCAGCGGGTCGATCTTGCCGTCGCGTGCCTTCTTATTGAGGTTGACGCAATAGGCGTCGAGCGCATCGCCCTTCTTCTTCGGCTCGTCGCCCGACTTGGCGTCGGTGTCCTCGTCGGCGCCCCGCACCGGACGCGCCTCCGACATGCCCGGCCGCTTGGCGATACCGTGGCTGATGTAATTGACCGCGTCGTAGCGCGTCATGTCCTGCTCTTGCAGGAAATAGGCGGCATGGCTCTCGCGCTCGGCGAAGATCGCGACGAGTACGTTCGCCCCTGTCACCTCCTCGCGACCGGACGACTGCACGTGGATGACGGCACGCTGAATGACGCGCTGAAAGCCTGCGGTGGGCTTAGAATCGTCCGCCCCGTCGGTGACCAGGTTGTCGAGCTCGGATTCGAGATAGGCGATGAGACTGCGGCGCAGCTTCTCCAAATCCACGTTGCATGCGCGCATAACCGCCGCGGCATCCTGATCTTCGATCAGCGCCAGCAGCAGGTGCTCCAGCGTCGCATATTCGTGGTGGCGCTCATTAGCGAGCGCCAGCGCCCGGTGAAGCGACTGTTCGAGGCTGCGCGAGAACGTGGGCATTTCAATTTCTCTTCATTTGTATTGGAAGCTTCCCCCCGGAATCACTTCTTCTCCATGACGCATTGCAAAGGATGCTGATGTTTGCGGGCAAAGTCCATAACCTGCGTCACTTTTGTCTCCGCCACTTCATAGGTGAAGATACCGCATTCGCCTATGCCATGCTGGTGCACATGCATCATGATCCGGTGCGCGGTCTCGTGATCCTTGTTAAAGAAGCGCTCCAGCACGTGGACCACGAATTCCATCGGCGTGTAGTCATCGTTGAGCAGTAGAACCCGATAGAGGTTCGGCCGCTTGGTCTGCGGCTTCGTCTTGGTGATAACCGCAGTGCCGGGTCCGCTCTCGCCTTTGCGCCGGCGATCGTCATCGGCCAGGCGGGCGGGCAACACACTGTGAGTAACGTCAATCGGCGGCATTGGTTCGTTCGACTTCCAGGGCTGCGGTCGGCGCAATCGATCGTCGGCGCGGGTTGCCGAACGGTCATTCGCCATGAGACTCCCGACACGCATCATAAAGTTAGCGCGCTTTCCGCGCCAAATCGATAGTGCGGCGCCGGCCTAGGTTGGCACCGGTGTGGCACCGGGAATTCGGCCACATTCGCGCTTACTTTACCCTCTCGACGAAGGCGTCAGATATGGCGCGCGCGGCCCGCACAAGCCGATGCCGTGCGGATGGCAAAATTTGCGTCACGGCCGGGTAAGCCACGGCGGCATGGATTGGTCCGCGACGCCGACTCGGCTATTGATCGCGCCATCATGCCAGCAAGTGCGACAGGAGGTGACCGTGGTCGACCTCACACGGCGGTCGAGATTAGTTACGCGAGCTGGAGCAGGAGTTCGTCCCGAATTACGAAGCCCAGAGCATGCCGTCGGCCGATAAGCGGGCGGCCTACGCGCTCGAACACCTGGCATTCCGCGTCGGACGAATCGAGCAGCTTCTCGCCCGGATCGCCGCCGCAATCGAGACCGCACTTCCTCCCAAGACGTAAGGCCTGGGCGATCGCGCGGCCGGGGGCGTCACTTGATCGACGAAGCCTTGGCGATTGCACCCTCGAACGGCTTGTAGGCTTCCTTGGCCAGATCGACATAAAGCTCGCCGAGCTTGGTCGCTTCGGCGACAAAGTCTTCGTACGAAGATTTCAGATAGTCGCTCTGCACTTCCATCGCCTTTTCCAGGGTCTTGGCGCCCATCAGGCGCTCCCAAGCGGCGGCGGAATCCTCGATCGACTTTTTCGAGTAATCGGTGATCTCGACGGCGATCGCTTGAGCGTTTTTGCTCCACACGCCGAACGAAGACATCATCGTCTCCATGCTGTCCTTGCCAAACTTCTGCATCTCTTCGGTTGTCATGATAATCCCCTTGGGCGGGCCGAGCCGAT
>CAWCQV010000041.1:0-139443 GCA_963797775.1 uncultured Alphaproteobacteria bacterium
CAAGATATAACCTCCTCGAAAGGCCACCTATTGCGAAGCCCTATCTCGATGATTGCTGGGCGAGCGCTTTGAGGAGGAACATGATCAATCGTGTCAGCAGGAATGCCGCAATACGTGCACGCTTGAGCTGTGGGAGGAGTTTCAGCCCATGATGCGTATCGGCATCTCGGACTACAGTAAATTTTACCTTTTACTGGGCGGAACTGTTCTCCGCAAGCCGGGCAAATCCCGTTTTTCGCCTGGAGCCCCATGCAACGTTCCCCAACGCCTGAACATCAAATGGCACCTACCATGCGTTGGGCATCGTTGCAAGGGCTTCTGTGTCGATCCTAGAGGCCATCCAGGACTGGTTCCGAACTGCCAGGACGAACCTCGACCAGAAAATGCTGCACATTGCTCTCACGGAGCGCTCGGGAAACCGCGATCGGTACTCGTCCAATGGCGTAGAGTTTTTCTTCATCAACCGGTTCGAGAGCCCGGTTTCGTTCTGAAGGAAAAATCTCAGGGCGGGTCTGGCGCACCCGATCGATGAAGGCCTTACGCCTCTTCGGATCGGCATCCTTGATCGGAGCCGCCAGGACGCGAGCGCTTTCATCTCGCCGACGCTGACGAAGTTCTTCTTCGCGGGCAGGCTTCATCTGCTCCTCGCACCACTTGACCACCTCGGCAATCGATGGAGGAAACGTATGCGTGGCGACGAGATGACCCGCAGGGTCAGTTGCGCGAAAAATGATTTGTTCAGGATACCGACATAGTTGCGCAATCATTGCGGTCATGAACACCTCAGGATTCGCCGCCTTGGTTTTTTGAAAGCATTGGAAGAATAACCGCACCCGATCCGTTACTATCCCCGGATCGCTTGGCGCGCTGTATTTGCTCTTTGATTCTGTCGAAAACGGCGTCGTTGACGACGTGGGGGTCATCGTATGGATACTTCCTGTGATTGTCAAAAAGATCATGTCCATTTGCCTTCGCTGGCAAATCCTCGGAATCATATCCGCCCTTGTTAGCCAAACGGCGGGAGCCTTGATGTACTGCTTGTCGGTTCCCGCGTCTCGATGGGCGGCGGCAAACCGTTGGCGGCCGCGATGATGCGATCAGGATCGACGGTCTGCGCGATTGCGATGAATTTTCTCTTCGCGTCGATCGGGTCCAGTTTCTTCGGATAGGCCTGGTAAAATTCATCCGCCTTCTCGGCGAGACATCGAGCACTAACCCGCGAATTTGAGTCTGAAGACCCTTTAGGGTCTGAAGACTCTATAGGTATAGGTATAGAGTGCTTAACCTTTTGCTTGGCCGCCTCCTTTGTTTTCATTGCGATTTTTGCCTGAGTGCTCAAGCCGCCCTTGGACCCCTTTTCTCGAAAAGCCTCTCGTTTCCTTCACACCAGTCCCACTCTTTTCTCAATCTTTTCTGTGTGAGGCTTCCATCGTCGAGTTTGATCCAGAAGGAGAGAACCTCTGTTTTGATGGCATTCCACTTATTCCGACTGACCCTTGCCAGGCGGGCTAAAACAGCATCATCATCGGGAAGTTTTGCACCTTGCAGCCAGGCATGGCCGAGAAGAAATATGTACGCCTTGGCCGCGTCATCGCTCACGCGTTCTGTATCCGCGAAAAATTCAGCCCAAAATACAGGCATAGAGTGCATTGTGGCCATCATGCGCCCTTGTCATCCTGCTTTGTTTTAGGCCGATCGATCCTCGGTTTGCTGTCAGAACTGATCTGTTTTTCTAGGGCTTTTGGAGCGACATCGCCGAGTTTTTTCCATGGGTCAGACTTGCCGCGATCCTGGCGTTCACCATCCTCGAACAGCCGCTTGATGGAGTCCCCGCTCATCGGCCGAGGGCCTCCAACAGCCCGTCTACATCCGTTTGCAATGCTGGGTCATTTTTGATCCCTTCGGCTATTATTCCGCATGCGCGAATTACTGTAGAATGGTCTCGTCTCCCAATCCTCCTTCCTATCTCAGAAAAAGATTTTGCCGTGATCGTTCTAGCCAAATAAATTGCGATAAAACGTGCTCGAACGATGTCTGTGGTGCGCCGCTTGGACATCAGATCGATGCAACTGACGGGCGGAAAACGCTCGGCGATGGCAATGAGTATCTGCGTAATTTGATCGTCAACAGGCTCCAGAACTTCATCAAGAAGCTGTCGGCGAAGCTCTCTCCTGCGTTGTCGATTTCTATCGGCTTTCTCGGCCGCTTCTTTTTCTGCGGCTGCCTTCGCCTCGGCTGCGTCAAGCAGCTCCTGTCTCTTCCTGTCGTCTTCCTCTTGGGTTTTCTGAAAGGCTGTCGCTGAGGCAAGAAAACGCCTGCGTCTTTCGAGATGGCGTTGCTGGAAATACCGCTGCAGATCACAAGATGCGTCGCGCGGAATTCCGAGTTCTTTTATTGTGGGGATCAGATGATTTTTCGTTCCCGCGTATTGACGCAGTGACCGAAAATGGCTATTTGGCTGATCAGGCACGGGTTCACTCCCTCCTTTTCGCGAAGGTGCCTCACGTTCCGAGCCGTTGCCGCGACGTCGGAACTTATAAGATAGCCCCGTCAGCGTGGGCTTGTCAATCTCCGTTCCCGAAGATCACGGCGGTCTTCGGGGACAGATTTTTCATGTTCCATAAATGACTTGGGGGAGGAAGACCTCCATAGAACCAGGCCGCCCAGCGCCACCCAGCCCAGCTATCGGACTCATCATCGTTCTTCGGCTCAAGGCCTTCCGCTCGGCAGATCCTCATGACTTCGCTTTTGGCAACATCACCTCGCAGATTGCCGTGCCCGATGATGGCTGAGCGGATGACCGACGTGTGGGCGTAATGCACAGCGATGCATCGATAGGCAAAGCAAGCCGTGATCACTTTTGTATAATCGTTCAGGAGCGTCAAAGTTTTCGCAGTCGTCTGCCCGCGCATGCCTGGCGGAGGAACGGGCTCTTCGATCCAGACAGCAAGAGGCAGGGGAGAAGGCCACTCCAGTGCCCAACTGGCGGCACGTGCAAGCCTGCGGGGGAGATCATCATCCGATCTGGCGAGCAAGACCGTCGAGAGCCTGGGACGCTCCCCTGGCTGTCCCACGCACACATTGGCCGGCGTGCGGTATGGTTAAAGCCGCTCCTATCCGTTGCCTTGAAAAGGCCGTTTGCGGCACTAATGATAAGCATAGTGCAGTGCACAAAAAACTGCAACGGGTGACCGGGATCAGTGCACAAAATAGCAGCGAAATGGGCACTTAACCCTTTCGCAACGGCGTTCGCCTAACGTGCTTGACCGTGTTGTTTGGGTGACGATCGCGTTGGGGAAATGCTTACTCATTGGGCTTTAGCGGCCGCAGCCTGCCGCGTCGCCTAAGGGAAAGCACACGCCCAAGATGCCAAAAGGGGCGGCCTTTTCGGGGGCTCGGCGCGTGCAGGGACGGGGTGCGCAATGGCAGGGGTGAATTTCGGGGCCCGCAACGGGCCTCGTTATTGCGTGTGGAGCCTCGCGGCGATCGCGGCCGCCCTCAGCATCACGAGCGATGCAGCGGTCGCGCGACACCACCATCGTTACTACGTGCATCACCGCCATCATGCCCGCGCCGACACCTATGACCCGCCGTATTCCTCTATCGTGGTCGACGGCAATAGCGGCGCGGTGCTGGAAGCGGTGAATCCGGATGCCTCGCGCCATCCGGCTTCGCTCACCAAGGTGATGACGCTTTATCTCTTGTTCGAGCGTCTCGATGCCGGCCGGGTCAAGCTCGATACGCCACTGCCTGTTTCCGAGCACGCATCCGATCAGGATCCAACCAAGCTCGACCTGAAACCTGGGCAGACCATTTCGGTCGAGAACGCGATCAAAGGCATCGTCACCAGGTCCGCCAACGACGCCGCTGTCGTCATCGCCGAATATCTCGGCGGCAGCGAACGCACGTTCGCCAAGCTGATGACGCAGAAGGCGCATGCCTTGGGCATGGCCCATACGACCTATATCAACGCCTCCGGCCTGCCCGACGACGATCAGGTCACCACCGCGCGCGATCAGGTCCTGCTCGGGCGCGCGATCCAGGACCGCTTCCCGCGCTATTACAAATACTTCTCGACGCAGGCGTTCGAATTCCGCGGCGAAACCATCCGCGGTCACGACCACCTGCTCAGCGAGGTCGATGGCGTCGACGGCATCAAAACCGGGTTTACCCGCGCCTCCGGCTTCAATCTTCTGACTTCCCTCCATCGCAACGGGCGTTACCTGGTCGCCGCAGTCATGGGCGGGCCGTCGGCCTCCGAACGCGACGCCCGCATGCGCGAGTTGATCGCCGATCATATCAAGGAGGCGTCGCTCCATCGCACCGCACCCGTGATCGCCGATGCGTCGGCGCGCGGCGAGGAGCCGCTCGCATTCGGTTCCTCAATGACATCGACACCGATGGCGCCGCGCGCCGACCCGGCGCCGACCGCGAGCGTCAACACGCAGGTCGCGGTCGGCTCCGACGCGCCGATCAAGCCGGTTTTGGTGAAGACGATCTCCTACCGGACCGTGCCGGTACAGACAGCGGCTCTCGCGCCGATGCCGATGCTGGTCGCGGCCGCGGCTCCGTCGCCAGTGCCGCAGGCGGCCGCAGCTAGACCAAGTATCCGTCCACAGCCTCCCACTGTGGCGGCCGAGCAGCGGCAGACCGTCGTCGCATCGGCTGGGCCAAGTGTGGACTTGAAAGCGTCCCCCCAGCCGCCGCAAGCAGCCATGCCCCAGGCTGCCAAACCCCTTCCTGTTGCGGCTGCACCGGTCGCAACCGCACCGGTCGCTGCACCGGCCGCGCCGGTCACCGTCGCAGCCGCGCCAGTCGCTGCCCCGGCCGGGCCGGTCGCTGTCGCCGCCGTCAAATCGGCGCCGGTCGGGACTGAAAAGGCCGAGATGGCCGAGGCTGAACAAATTGATTCGGCTATACCGTCCGGACCGATTCACGCGCGGGGCGGATGGCTCATCCAGATCGGCGCCTTTGACGATGAGACCGATGCGAAGCAGCATTTGAGCGCGGCGCAGCTCAAGGTGCACGCCGCGCTCGCCGCTAAGGACCCGTTCACCGAGCGCATCCAGAAAGGCGACAAGGCGCTGTTTCGCGCGCGTTTCGCCGGCTTCGACAAAGTGACCGCGGAGACGGCCTGTCGCGAGCTCAAGCGCAGCGACTTCCAATGCATGGCGCTGAAGGACTGAGCATCGAAAAGACGGTGCTCCACTAGAAAGCCAGATCCCGGCGAGCGGGACGGGGAACGTCAATCACGGACGGGAGGCCACGCGAGGTGAGTACGGAGTACCTCAGCGATGGCGGCGAAGAAGAACGTCCTTGGCCTCATTGACGCGGGCCGCAAGATACGTCGTCCCCCCTTGGTCGGGATGCAGTTTCTTCATGAGGGAGCGGTGGGCGCGACTGATGTCCTCCGCGCTCGCCCCGGGTTGAACGCCAAGGATCTGATAAGCTTCCTCTTCAGTCATTTTGCCGCCGCTCGAAGGCCGCGACCCGCCGCCCGCTGCCGCATCGCCTTGCGCGTGCTCACGCCAGCCGGGCTCCCGGCGGTCAAGATAAGCTGCAAGTAATTCACGGCTGTCGCCGTCGATTTCGCCGAACAAACTCATGAGCGCCGCGCGGTCGAGCTGATCGAGCGAGACGCCGGCGTGCTGTCCTGCCAAAATGCGGCCACGCATAGCCCCGCTGTCGTGGTCGAGCTCCATTTCCAGAAAGGCCGTGCGCACGCGCGAGGCTCGGCCAGCGCTCTTCTGCGTGCGCGCGCCGAATGTCGCCGGCCACAGCGAAACCCAACCCAGCAAGCCGAGGCCGAACAGGCCGACCGGCACGGCGACCCCGATCTCGCCACGAAACAGTAGAAATCCAGCGAATATCAGGGCTGCGCCGCCGCCGATGGCGCGCAGGATCTGCGCGGTCTTCTTGGGATCGGCTTTGGAAAAGGAATTGACCGCCCAGAGCAGCAGAACGAGGACGATGGCGCCGAGGAGTATTTCGGGCATGGTTTCTTTAAGGTTGGCTATCTCAACTGCTCGAGCAGCTTGACCGCACCGGCGCTGTGCCGCGCTTGAAGGTCCGCGAGCGCCTTCACGCCGCCAGCGGCATAGGCCGCCGCGGCGCGCAGGAGTTCGGCCAATTCGTGCGCCGCGCCCGGCGCGAAGCGGCAGAATGCTCCGCCGCTGAGCCGGGCGATTTCGCGGAATGCCTTCTCGCAGACCGGATCGTAGCCCTCCTGGAACATAAAGGCCTTCACATTGTGCAGACCAAGCTCGCCAGCGGTGGCGCATAAATCGTCGAGCGATTCCTCCATGGCATCGCCGATAAAGACCAGCACTGCGACCTTGCGGCTGTCGTTTTCACGCCGGGCATGAGCGAGCACTTTGCCGATCTGGGTGTGGCCGCCGCGGCAATCGATGCGCGACATCAGCGCGCCGAGCCGTCCCGCCTCGGCAACCCAAGGCGAAGCGCGGCATTCCGCCAGGCTGCGATAATAGACAAGCTGGATGTCGAGGCCGCCAACCGCCGCGGCTTCGCGGAACATGTCCGCCTGCAGCCGGCAGGCGCTGTCCCAAGTCGGCTGTCGGCTCATCGTAGCGTCGAGGGCGAAGATGAGCCGGCCACGCTGGCCGGGATCGGCCGCGGGTCCGAGCGCTTTGACTTGACGAAGAAATTGATCGATTTCCGGGCGCGCTGACGCGCCTGGAGCCTCGCTTGGCGCCTGGCCTGGATTGCCGGTTGGCGCCGGCGCGCGGTCGGACCGGTCATTGCTCATCGATGTGGCCTTAACGATCGGCCTTAAGGTGGCGCTGGACGCCTACACGCGCAATGGCCGAGCATGATCCGGGGGATACCGCTTTTCGGAAAAATCGCGTGCCGGCGAAGGAGTTCAATCGGCCAATAGATCGTGAATCTCGAGCGGCTTTCCGGCGGCGGCAATCCACTCGGCCCGTGCCGCGGCGCGGCGCTTGCCGCGTTCGTCGATTGGCAAGCGGAGAGCGTCGATCAGCATTTTCACCTCATCGCGGGCCGTCACGTGCGAGGTGCTGGGCCGCGCACCGAGCGTATCTTCGTTCAAATCATCGAGCGCGGTGAGGCCGCGCGGGAAGAATTCGCGGTAAACGACGCGCTCGGCAAAGCCATCGATAGCGCGAAAGCCGAGCTGCTTGGCGAGCCCCTCGACCCCCTCGCCGACCAGCCGTCGGTTACGCGAGCCGAGCGTCGACAACCGGTTGCGCACGACAATCCAGTCGGTGAGGCCGCCATCGACCAGCCGGCGCTGGCGCCTCGCCTCGCGGACCATCTCGGCATAATGGCTGACGCCGGTCACTTCGAACGTGCTCTGGTCGATGGCGCCCAGCACGTCGAAATCGACGAAACTGTCGTTCAATGGGGTGATCAGCGTATCCGCCATCGAATGGGCGAGCCGCATCAGGTATGAATCGGTTCCCGGCGTGTCGATAACGACGAAATCGTGGGTTTGCTCGACCGCGCCGACCGCCTCGGCAAATGCTGAAAATTCCTGGGCCTCGATTTCGTCGAGCCGCACGCCGAACCCGCGGGCAACACAATAATGCGCCGGAATCTCAAGCTGGAGGCCGGCGCGCCGCGCCCAATCGCGGCGGTTTTCCACGTAATGGGTGAAGCTTTTCTGGCGTGAATCGAGATCAATCGTGGCGACGCGCTGGCCGGCCTGCAACAACGCGACGGCGACATGCATGGCCGTGGTGGATTTGCCCGAGCCGCCTTTTTCGTTACCAAGGACGATGACATGGGCCGAAAACGGCCTGCCGACATCCGCCTGCATTAACATGGAGACGCGACCTCTGCGTTGCCTTTATTTCTCCGGGTTGCAACGCATGCGGTCAAGATACAGCATCGGCTTGGAGAAGTTAATCATTAACCGCTCACCCGTCGCCGAAACGCAACCAGTGTGCCCGCCCTGCAACGGGATCCATGAACCACATAAAGCCCAAGCGTCATTCGCGCGTCATTTTACGTACTTTGCGCACATTGCCAAAGCTCAAACGCGCGATCGCCGAATTCCGCGCACGGCGCAACACGATTGCGCTTGTCCCGACCATGGGTGCCCTGCATTCCGGTCATTTTTCGCTCATCCGCATCGCGCAGCGTCGCGTCGACCGCGTCATCGTATCGATCTTCGTCAACCCGACCCAATTTGCGGCGAACGAGGACCTTGGCGGTTATCCGCGCACGCTCTCCGCGGATGTCGCGGCGCTGGCTGAGCTCAAGGTCGACCTGGTCTGGTCTCCCTCGGTTGTAACGATGTATCCGAAAGGTTTTGCCACGCGGATTGTGCCGGAGGGGCCGGCTGCCGTCGACCTTGAAGATGCGTTCCGGCCGCATTTTTTTACCGGCGTGGCAACCGTGGTCGCAAAACTCCTTGTCCAATGCGAGCCCGACATCGCCATGTTCGGCGAGAAGGATTTTCAGCAGCTCAAGGTCGTCACCCGGCTCACGCGCGATCTTGGGCTAACGACCCGGATCGTCGGCGCGCCGATCGTGCGTGAGAAGGACGGCCTCGCGTTGTCGTCGCGCAACCGCTATTTGTCGCCGGCGGAACGCGCCGCGGCGCCAGCGCTTTACCGCGCGCTCAAGGAATGCGCCGGAAGGATCGCGGCCGGCGGCCCGATTGCGGCCGTGCTTGGCGACGGCCGCGCCGCGATCGTGAAGGCCGGCTTTGCGCTTGATTATCTCGAAGCGCGCAACGCCGAAACGCTGGCTCCCCTCGCCGCAGCCGCCACTGAACCGATCCGCCTCCTCGTCGCCGCGCGCATTGGCACGACGCGGCTGATCGATAATGTGGCGGTGTGAATTACTGACCGCACCCAACTTTGCGCACTCAGCACCGGATCCTTCACATTCGGGTAGGTCTGAAACTTGGTGTTCCAAAACTTACCCGCCAAGCTTCTCGTCCTGGCGGATAGGGAGGCTGCGGATGGCGGCGTCGCGTGGCCGCCGGACGTGCGAAACGGTCCGTTCGCCGCCGTTACGGCCATGACTTGGAGTGCCGTTCGACGCAACATTTTTATTTTCCTACCGAATTTGTCTTCGTCCCGAGTTTCTACAGCGTCACACTGCTTCGAGATGCGGGATTTCCGGCCGCTCGCCTTGCGCCTTGCCGGTGATCGGCGGCTTTGGCAAGCGTGCCGCACCACTCTCCATGACGAAGGTGTGTTCGATCGAATACCACGGCGGCTTGACGCCGGCGGCGCGCGTGCACGGTTCCTCGTGCTTGACGTATTGGCCGATCAGATGCTGCGTCACGCCGAACTGCACGTCGGTTTCGATGTGCTTGTCCTCGGGATCGTAGATTTGCGAGACGAGGGTCTTGAAGCCCGGCTTGTAAGCGAGGAAGTGCAGATGAGCGGGGCGCATATTGTGTCGTCCCGCGGCGCGCAATAGTTCGCCGACCGGGCCGTCGATCGGGATCGGATAGCCGGCGGGCTTTATGCTGCGGAAATTGATGTGGCCGTCCTTATCGGTCGTGAACTTGCCGCGCAAATTCATATCGGCCTGCACCGGATCCTGGTTCTCGTAGAACCCTTCCGTTGACGAGTGCCACACGTCCACCTCGGCGCCCTGGATCGGCTGACCCTTAGTGTCGTGAAACCACGCATCGACGAACAGCGCCGCGCCCGGCGTCGGCGAGCGCACGATGGAACCGCCGTTCTTGGTCGGCGGTAAATCCATGCGCCAGAACGGTCCGAGCAAGTTGGCATCGGTCTCCGTCTGGCCGCGATTGCCATTGTTGAGAAGACAGATCAGCGTCGAGAAGCCGAGCGATCCGGACATTAGCACCGCTTCGTTGTGGGTCTCGGTGGTGTGCTTGCCGAGCGCGATAATATATCCGATGGCGGCCTGAAACTCTTCCTCGGTCAGCTTCACCTCGCGGGCAAAATCGTGCAGGTGGCGGATGAGCGCCGCTATGATCTCGCGCAGCCGCGGATTTTCTATTCGCTCATATTCCTTGAGTACTGCCTTGGTGACGTCCTTCTCACTTCCAATAATCATTCTTCTTGCTCCGCAAGCTGGGCATTGTTCGGCGGATTTTACGTGATCGTTTTCGCGAGCGCCATGCGTCAACCGGCGCTTCGGACCGGCGTTTCGTTCACATCAGGCCGAGTTCGCGAAGCTCCCGGCGCAGCGTCTCAGGCATGGCGGCGGCGCCTTTCACCGCTTTATCGAGGTCGCGCGGGGCATCCTTTGCCGCAAGGTAGCGCCAGCCCTGGAATGCGCGGTAGGGCCGCGGCTCGACCAGGACCACTTTGCGATCGAGCACGAGACCGCAGCGCCCGATACCATCCTTGTCGCGGAACGGCCGCACATCGCGAATGCGCTGGCGGCACACGACTTCGCCGCGGATGACCCAGTAGAGCGAGCCGCCATCGGTGAGCTCCGCCGCACGCTTGGGCACCATGCGGGTGCGGTGGATGTGTTCGGGCTTTTCGCCGGCTTTGCGCTTGGCTTTGAGCTTTTGCTTGATCCAGTCCTCGAGATCGCGAACCGAATCTGCGCCGACGCAGAGCTTGATGAGGTGAAGAGGCATTACTCTATTCTATCGTTTCCGGCGCCTGCTCTAGCACCATGACCGGCGCACCTTCCACAACTTGGGCGCCGGTACTCACAGGAACCTGCATCACGATGGCGGCGAACGGCGCGCGCATCGTGTGTTCCATCTTCATCGCCTCGATGACGGCGAGACGCTGGCCGAATGCAACGCGATCGCCGACGCGCGCCAGCAATTCCAGCACCCGGCCGTGCATGGGCGACTTGATGACGCCGTCACTCGCACTCGCCTGCGAGGTCGCCGCGGCGAAATCCTTAAGCCGCACGCGGGTCTGCCGGCCACCGCGCAATACGTAGGCATCCTGCCCCGCCGCAAATACCCTCCCGTCAGCCGCCGGAGCCATCCCATCGACCGTGACCCGCGCGCCATCCTTCGCATAAGTGACGGTTGCATTGGCGTTCTCGCCGTCGATCAGGACCGCAATGGCGACCGAACGCACGCCACCGAGTTGAAAGCCGTCGCGCAGGTCCCAAGGCGAATCGGATTGCGGGGCATCTTCGTCGGTCAGCGCTTCGCTCGCGACCGCGGCGTCGAGCAAATGCGCGACGCCGAGCGCGACGGCGGCATCGTCGCGGGGCTGCGGCACCGCGCCGAGCAGCTCGAGATTGCGGTCGATGAAGCCGGTATCGACCGCGCCCCGCCGGAACTCGTCGGCGCGGCTTAAATTGGCAAGGAAGGCCACGTTGCTGCGCACGCCCGCAATCAGCGTGCGTTCGAGCGCATGAGCAAGCTGATCGAGCGCGGCGTTACGCGTCGGCGCGTGCGCAATTAGTTTTGCAATCATCGCATCGTAGTACGGACTCACTTCGCCGCCCGCTTCGACGCCGGAATCGACCCGGATATCGCGTGGCAATTCCAACGCCACGATTGCGCCGGTTGACGGCAGAAAGCCGTGTTCGGGGTCCTCGGCATAGACGCGCGCTTCGATGGCGTGGCCATCGAAGCGGATCTGGCTTTGCGCAAGCGGCAGCTTTTCGCCGGCGGCGATGCGCAATTGCCACTCGACGAGATCAAGGCCCGTGACCGACTCGGTCACCGGGTGCTCGACCTGCAGCCGCGTATTCATTTCGATGAACCAGAAGCCATCGGCGCGCAGTCCCCGCGTGCCGTCGGCGACAAACTCGACGGTGCCGGCGCCGCGGTAGCCGACCGCCTGGGCCGCCTCGACCGCCGCGGCGCCGATCTGCGCGCGCAACTCCGCCGTCATGCCGGGCGCCGGCGCTTCCTCGATCACCTTCTGATGCCGGCGCTGCAGCGAGCAGTCGCGCTCGCCGAGATGGATTGCGTTGCCATTCTGGTCGGCGAAAACTTGAATCTCGATGTGCCGCGGCGAGGCAATATATTTTTCGAGCAAGACCCGGCCCGAGCCGAACGCCGCTTGGCTCTCGCGGAATGCGCCTTCAAGCGCCGCCTCGAAATCGGCGTGCTTGTCGACACGGCGCATGCCGCGCCCGCCGCCCCCCGCCGCCGGCTTGATCAGCACCGGATAGCCGACCTCGTAAGCCTTCTCCTTGAGGAACTTGGCGTCTTGCCGCTCGCCATGATAGCCGGGCACGATCGGCACGCCGGCCTTCTCCATAAGCATCTTGGCGCGGTCCTTCAGCCCCATGGCGCGAATGGCCGCCGCGGGCGGCCCAACGAAAGCAATGCCGGCTTGCCCGCAGCCCTCGGCAAAGTCGGCATTCTCGGACAGGAAGCCATAGCCCGGGTGGATGCATTCGGCTTTGGCCCCCCGCGCGGCGGCGATCAACCGTTCGATCGACAGATAGCTTTCGCGCGGCTCGGCAGCGCCGATGCAATACGCTTCGTCACATGACCGCACGTGAAGCGCGGCGGCGTCCGCTTCGGAATAGACCGCGATGGTACGCAGGCCGAGCCGTTTCGCGGTGTGCGCGATGCGGCAAGCGATTTCGCCGCGATTGGCAATGAGGACGGACCGAAACATTGTGCGAGCATCACACCGGCTGACGCGGACGCTTTCAACTCATTGCGCGTGCGCTGCTCCCGCGCTCGCCTGCGGCGGCGGGAATGGACCGAGCTGTACCGGGCCGCCAGCGCCAGGCGCAATGCCCGACGCGGTCGGGTTGGCCGCCGCCGCAGCCGGCGGCATCGGCTCGGTTCCAGGCGACCAGACTGGATCGACGTTTGCCGGCGGCGGTGCCGAAGCACTTGTTTGCACCGGCGCGGGCAGGGCCGGCTTGCGCGGCCGCCGCGACGACGCCGGCGCGTCATGCGCAGTGGCCTCGCCGGCGGTTGCCGCGGCGACGGCGGCGGCGGCAGGCGGTCCCTTAGGTTCGGGATTCATAATGCTGATCGCCGGAATCAACTCCGAGGTGGGGAAGTCGATATCGACGATCTTGTGCGGCGGCGCGGCGGGCGGGCTCGCCGAGGACGCATCGGCGAGCGGGACATCGGGCGGCTGCGCCCACACCGTCAGATAGTGATCGAGATACCGATCCAGCGTTTGTCCGCTCAAATTGGCGCTGATGCGGCGCGAATTGTCGAGAAGCGCAAACTCCTTGCAATGATCGCTGGTGCAGCCGTCGGCAACGGCGAGCGTGTGCGCGATGAAACCGAACCGATCGGCCTCGAGCGAGTGGCGCAGCGGCAGCAACATGCGATCAATATTGCCGCCTCCGCGTTTGCTGTAAGCGACCATATCGGCCAGCAACGAGAGGCGCGCGGCGACATAGGAGGTGGCGCTCGCCACGGTCGCAGGCGCGGCAAAGAGCGCCTTTTCGCAAGCCGCCTCGACATTGTCTCCCGCCAGACCGTTGAGGCAGGCTAGCGGCGAGCCCGGGGCAAGACTTTCTGCATCGAGCGCGGCCATGCGTGCTTCGAGGGCGCGACGCTCGGCGCTCCGATCGCGAACGGACGCGGCATTGAGGAAAGCCCAAGCCAGCGTCGCGCCAAGAAACGCGCCGAGAACAACCACGCCGACGCGGGCCACTATTCTCGTCCGCGTCCAATCGAGCGCCAGCGCACAGACGAAAACGAGCAGCGCGGCCGATCCGACCGCCACCCACAAACGCAGCGCCGAGTTTCCGATGTCGGGATCAACGCCGAACATCCACCACCCCAATGCGAAACAACTTTGCCGCTTGTCGAGGCGCGAGTATGGCGCAGCGGCGCCGGGGGCGCCAGCCGCGCAACGGATCGGTTAGTGCTCGAGTTCGAGCTGGCTTTCCTTGGCGACGCGCTCAAAGGCTTCGCCGGGATTCTTGATCCGGTATTGGTAATCCTCGCCGTCGGACGGCAACAGCCTGACGACCTTGTAGCTACCGCTCGCACCGGGCCTACTGATCGGGCTCGATGTGTAAAAGACAGTCTGTCCAACGCGATATTTGTGGGTCTTCAACGCCGGCACTAACGCCGTCACCTGCGCCACGGTTACAGTTGCCGCCTCCACAGCGACAATCTTAATGGCGGAGAGCAACTCCGAGTTTCGCGAAGACTGCCGCGCCGCGGCGGGTTTGCGCGCTGCCGCGATTGCGCGCGTGGGTGCCTTGCGAGCCGATGTGCTCCGGCTCGTTTTAGTACTCGTTTTCGCGCTCGCTTTAGCGGGCCGTTTCTTTTTCACTGAATTTTTGTTCATGGAACTAACTATAGCATCCAATTTGGCGACCGAGCAAAAAATATAGTGCTGAAAACGGAGGTTTGAACCACCGTTGGAGGCTTATGATTAAGAGCAAAAAAGGTATGTAATATCAGATAAATATCATGCTTTTTTAGCTCGATTTCGAAGCCTGCTTGGCTCATCCCTGACGGCGCCAGCGACCCTGCCCATCGGCCTGCCAATAGGTCACGTCAGCGCCCAAGGCTTTGGCCTCACTCCAGCGCGCGCGCGCCGCATCCACCGCTTCCGGATCCTCGCCGTCGAACAGCAGCACGATGCGCTCATAACCGGCGCCATCGCCAACGATGTGGGCGCCATCGACGAGGAAGCGAACGGTCGCTCCGTTCGGATTTTCGTCATTAATGGTGAGCACGATCGGATGCTCGGAGGCTTCGGCGTCGCGCCACGTGCCGTGCGGCAGGAAGGCGTCGTCGCGCCACGTCCACAGATGGGCATCGAGCGCTTCGACGCGCTCATCCGAGGACGCCTGCACCACGACCCGCCAGCCGCGTTCAAGCGATTTCGCAAGCAGCGCCGGCAACACTTGCTCCGGCGTCTGGCCTTTGAGGTGATAGAATAGAATTTCGGTCATCCGACCGCCCTCACCGCTCGTAATAGTCTTCGACCAGCTGGTCGAGAAGCCGCACCCCCCAGCCGGAGGCCCAGCTCTTGTTGATATCGGACTGCGGCAAGTCCATCCCCGTGCCGGCAATGTCGAGATGCGCCCAAGGCGTCTTGCCGACGAACCGTTGCAGCAATTGCGCTGCAGTAATCGCGCCACCCCAGCGGCCGCCGGTATTCTTCATATCGGCAAACTTTAAGTCGATCATCTTGTCGTATTCGGGCCCAAGCGGCATCCGCCAGACCCGCTCACCGATCACCTCGCCGGATTTGCTCAGCCGCTCGGCGAGCTTATCGTCGTTGCAGAACATGCCGGCATATTCATGTCCCAAGGCTACGATGATGGCCCCCGTGAGCGTCGCCAAGTTGATCATGAATTTTGGTTTGAAGCGCTTGTTGACGTAGTGCAGCACATCGGCCAGCACGAGACGGCCTTCGGCATCGGTATTGATAATTTCGATGGTTTGTCCGGACATCGTCTTGACGATGTCGCCCGGCCGTTGCGCTCTTCCGTCGGGCATGTTCTCGACAAGACCGATGGCACCGACGGCGTTGACCTTGGCCTTGCGCGCCGCGAATGCGTGCATCAGACCGACGACGCAGGCGGCGCCCGCCATGTCGCCCTTCATGTCTTCCATGCCTTGGGCCGGCTTGATCGAAATGCCGCCGGTATCGAAGCATACGCCCTTGCCGATGAACGAAACCGGATCGACCCCGCGTTTGCCGCCATTCCAGCGCATGACGACGAGCTTCAACTCGTGCGCCGAGCCTTGCCCGACGCCAAGCAGCGCACCCATACCGAGTTTTTTCATTGCCCCGACGTCGAGCACCTCGACGTTAACCCCGAGCTTGATCAAGCTCGAGGCCCGGCGTGCGAATTCTCCCGGATAGAGCACATTGGCCGGTTCGTTGACGAGATCGCGGGCGAACACGACGCCATCGGCAATCGCCGCATTGTCGGCCCAGGCCTTCTCGGCGGATGCCGGATTGGAACAGCCGATATTCACTTCGACTTTGCTTGGCCGCTCCTCGTCGTCTTTGCGTTTCGTCTTGTAGAGATCGAATGTGTATGAGCGCAGCCGCGCACCAAGCGCCAGATCGGCAACCTGATTGGCCTTAAGAGGACCGGATCCGAACTCCGCGAAGATCGTCGCATTCGCTGCGGCAGCCGGCACCTTCCCCATGGCGATGCCGCCGAGCTTGACGACATCACGCGATTTCAACTCGCTAGCCTTGCCGATCCCGACTACGACCACTCTCGGCAGGTTCAGACCCGACGGGGCAACCAGGTCCAGGTTTGAGCCGCTCTTGCCGGTAAAGCGGTCTGCGGCGGCCGCACGGCGAATGAGATCCCCCATGGGCGCGAGCGCACGTTGAGTAGCCGGACCCAGCTTCACGCTCTCTTCGCAGAACACAACAAGAACACCGCGCGGATGGGCGAAAGGCGTGAAACCGAATTTGAAGGCGGGGGCCATGAAGCATTCCTTTGGCCCTGCCCTTTAGGGGCGGGCCGCGGTGTGACGTTACGGGTCATTAAGTTATGAACCGGACCGGCGGAGCGTGCAAAGCGGCGATTTGCGAAAATATCGGCGTGTCTGGGCCGCTATTTATCAAACGCCCGTATTAACGCTTTAGTGTGCATGTTCAATGGCTTTGCCTTGGCGAAGCCACTTTGTGAAAGCATGAAATACCGGCGTTGGGGAGACCGGCTCGCGGGATGCGGCATTGCGGGCCGATGCGGCTATCGATGGGCCGTCAGCGGGGATATTCAATCCGATGGGCTCGATCGGCCGCTACATGTTTCGCGCCACGATCGGCGCGTTCCTGATCATCCTTGTCAGCTTGACCGTCGTGATCTGGTTCACCCAGGCCATGCGCGATTTCGACCTGATCACGAGCCAGCGCCAAACGCTGCTGGTCTTTGTCGGCATTACCGGAATGATCGTACCGCTGCTGATCATGATTCTGGCACCAATCGCGCTGGTCATAGCGGTAGCGCATGTGCTCAACAAGCTCAGCTCGGATTCCGAGATCATCGTGATGAACGCGGCCGGCGGCTCGCCGTGGCTGCTGCTGCGACCGTTCCTTGCCGCGGCTCTGGTAGTTTCGATCTTGGTCGCCGTCATAGCCGCCGACGTCGCTCCGCGAGCGTTACGCGAATTGCGCGACTGGAGCTCGCAGGTGCGCGCCGATATCCTTACCAACATCGTACAGCCCGGCCGCTTCACGACGGTCGGCGGCAATCTCACTTTCCACATCGCGGACCGGCGGCCGAACGGGCTCCTGGTCGGCATCTTCGTCGACGATCGGCGCGACCCCAAAGTGCACTCCACCTATCTCGCCGAACAGGGCGAGATCGTGAAGAGCGACAAGGCTTCGTTTCTTGTCCTGCAAGGCGGCAGCATTCAGCGGTTCGAGGCCGGTCAAACCGATCCTCGCATCGTCACTTTCGACCGCTACCCATTCGATCTCTCGCAATTCGCCGGCAACCCGCAAAACGTCGTGTACACCGTGCGCGAGAAATACCTGTGGGAGCTTTTGTGGCCGCGGCCGAACGATGCGCTCTATGCAGCACAGCCTAACCAATATCAGTCCGAACTGCACGATCGGCTGACTGCCCCGCTTTATCCGTTCGCCTTCGTCATTGTTGCCTTCGCATTCCTCGGTCCACCGCAGACCACCCGGCAGAGCCGCACGCTGGCGCTCTTGGGAATGATCGGCTCTGTTTCGTTGTTGCGGCTCATCGGTTTCGTCAGCGTGATTGTGGGCGTGCGCGTGCCGAGCGTGCTCGCCGTGCAATATGTCGCGCTCTTCGGCTCGATCGCCGCAGGTTTATGGCAAATCTCCCGCGGGCAGGCCATCGAGCCCACTGCCTCGGTGTCAAAGCTCGCGACGGCGATCGGTGATCGCGTCGGGCGGGCGACGAGTTGAGGGAGCGGGCCATGCCCACCAGGACGCTCTCGCGCTATTTCGCAATGCGGTTTCTCATGTCCGTCGTTGGCTCCTTCATCGGCGTGGTCGCGCTGGCCGCCATGATCGACTATGTCGAGCTGATGCGCCGCGGCGCCGAATGGCCCAATGCCACGGCACTTCTCCTCGCCAAAATTTCCATGTATCGCGTGCCACAGCTCACCGAACGCATCATGCCGTTCTCGGTGCTGGTCGGCGCGATGTCCTGTTACCTCACGCTGTCGCGGCGGCTTGAACTGGTCGTGGCACGGTCGGCGGGGGTTTCCGCCTGGCAGTTCGTGGCGCCGGCCATGATCGCGGCCTTCATCTTCGGCGCGGTCGCCACCACAGTTTACAATCCCGTAGCCGCGATGTTGCACGAGCGCTCCAAGCGGCTCGAGGCCGACATGTTGGGGCAAAACATGTCGGCCTTGCAGGAGAACACGAGCGGTTTCTGGGTGCGCCAGAAAAGCGCCCTCGGCGCGGCCATCATCAACGCCAGTACCAGCCGCGAGCAAGGTGCGCAACTCGGCGGCGTCAGCATCTATACTTTCGATAGCGCGGGCCATTTCCAACAACGGATCGAGGCCCAATCTGCCACCTTGGAGCACGGCTATTGGCACCTCGATGACGCACGCATCTATGCCAGCGGCAAGGCGCCCGATGTCGAAGCCAGTTATCGCCTCGCCACCAATCTGACGCCCGAGCAGGTGCGCGAAAGCTTTGCTACGCCGGAGACCGTGCCGTTCTGGCAATTGCCCACCTACATTGAGATGGCGGATCGCGCCGGTCTCGGAGCCGCGGGCTATCGGCTGCAATACCAACAGCTGCTGGCGCGACCATTTCTGCTCGCCGCGATGGTCCTGCTCGCGGCTTCCGTGAGCCTTCGCTTCTTCCGATTCGGCGGGGTGCAGAAAATGGTGCTCAGCGGCATCACCGCCGGATTCCTGCTGTTCGTTTTGCAGAAAATTACCGACGACATGAGCCGCGCCGAGCTTATGCCGCCGGCGGCCGCGGCGTGGATTCCGGTCGTCGTCGGAGGCCTGACCGGATTCGTCGCGCTCCTGTTCCAGGAGGACGGATAGTGGCGAGTTCGCGTAGTCCTCTGCGTCCCAGCATCGGCAGTGGCGTCCGCGTTTGTGCAACGGCGTTCGCCGCACTCCTGTTTTTTATTATCGGATTTGCTCTTTCGCCTGCGCCATTGTGGGCGCAACAGACCGGCAACCTTATGCATTTCCCGCCGCGCCCGCCGCCGCCGAAAAAGCCGGCGCCGCCCTCCAACGCGCCGATGCTCGTGCAGGCGACCGAGATCAGATACGACTACACGAACACCACGGTTGCTGCGGTCGGCAATGTGCAAATCTATTACGGCGGCGCCACCATCGAAGCCGATCAGGTTACCTACGACCAAAAGACCAAGCGTTTGCGCGCGCAAGGCAATGTCAGGCTGACCGAGCCTGACGGCAAGATTACCTACGGTCAGGTCATCGATTTAAGCGATGATTTTCGCGACGGCTTCGTCAATTCGCTGCGCCTTGAAACGTCCGACGACACGCGCTTTGCCGCGGCGCGCGCCGATCGTTCGCAAGGTAACTACACAGTCCTGCAGAACGGCGTCTATACGGCTTGCGAGCCTTGTCGGGACGATCCCAAAAAACCGCCGCTCTGGCAGGTCCAGGCGGCGCGCATCATCCACGACGAGGGCGAGAAGATGCTCTACTTCGAGGATGCCCGGGTCGAATTTTTCGGCGTGCCGCTCGCCTATGTGCCTTTCATGTCGGCGCCCGATCCGACCGTTAAGCGCAAAAGTGGATTTCTGTTTCCGGGCATGTCCGAGACTTCGCGATACGGCGTCGGGATTGAGCCCAAGTACTTTTGGGCCCTCGCGCCCAATTACGATCTCACCTTCGGAGCGCTGTTGACGACGCGGCAAGGCGCGCTGTTCGAAGCGCAATGGCGGCACCGGCTTCTTAACGGCTCTTACGCGATCAGAGCCGCCGGCATTTTCCAGCAAGACCCCGGATACTTCGCCGATCGCGACGGGCCAAATAGCCCGACCGCGCAAACATTTCGCGGAGCTATTCAAACGGCGGGGCAATTCGCGCTGAACGACAAATGGGTGTGGGGATGGACCGGTCTGTTGGTGACCGATACCCAGTTTTTGTTCGACTATCAGCTCCATCAATTTACCAGCGCATTCGACCCGTTCCAAACCGGCGTCGCCTCCGAAGGCGTTTCTCAGCTCTATCTCAGCGGCGTCGGCGAGCGCAGCTATTTCGATGTGCGCTCCATTTATTATTACGGTCTTTCCGAGCTTGATAATCAGGCTCAGATCCCTGTCATCCATCCCGTTCTCGACTATTCGAACGTGTTGGCGCAGCAGATCCTCGGCGGCGAATTCAGCTACAAATTCAACCTGACTAGCCTGTCCCGGCAATCCGCCGAATTCGATGCCATTACCCAGACCGCCGCTGCCAACGGAACATGCGTAACGGCCGATACGGCAACGCCGGAAAACTGCCTGTTGCGCGCCATCCCGGGGGACTATACGCGCTTTTCCGGTGAAGCGGACTGGCGGCGCACCGTAATTACCGTTAACGGCCAGATCATCACGCCATTCTTCCAATTGCGCGGCGATGTCGCTTCGCTCGATATTCAAAATGAGCCGGGGGTGTCGCAATTCATCGCCCCCGGCCAAAGCGAACTTGCGCGCGCCATGCCGGCCGCAGGCGTGGAATATCGCTATCCATTCGTCGACGCCGAACCGTGGGGCACACAAACAATCCAGCCAATCGCTCAGCTTATCCTGCGTCCCAACGAGACGGGCATCGGCCAATTTCCGAATGAAGATTCCCAGAGCCTGGTCTTTGACACCTCGAATCTCTTTTCAATCGACAAGTACTCCGGCTGGGATCGCGTGGAGGGCGGCAGCCGGCTCAACGCCGGGGTGCAATACACCGCCCAGGTCAACCGGGCGGGTTCGCTTAACGTTGTGTTCGGTCAGTCCTATCAGTTGTTCGGCCAAAACTCTTTCGCGGTCCCCGACATCACCAACACCGGGCTGGACAGCGGCCTCGACAAAACGATCTCGGATTACGTCGCCAGCGTAACCTATCAGCCTGACCAAGTTTATTCTTTCAGCGCGCGCGGCCGCTTCGATGAGGCGACATTCACGCCACAGCGGCTTGAGTTCGAAAGCCGTGCCAACTTCGATCGCTGGACGCTGCAACTGCTGTACGGCGACTATGCGGCGCAACCGCTCCTCGGCCTTTTGACACGACGCGAGGGGATCCTGGCCGGCGCATCGGTCAAGCTGACGGAGGATTGGATTTTTCTCGGCTCCGCGCGTTATGACATTGCCAACGAGGAGATCGACCAATCACGCTTGGGGCTAGGCTATGTCGATGACTGCTTCATGTTGTCGGTGAACTGGTTGACCGGCTACACTTACACGTCAACGACGGCGCCGGTCAAAGACAACACGTTCATGCTGCAATTGAGCTTACGCACGATCGGCCCTGACGTCTTAGCGCCGGTGGGCACTTCGTTCTAAATTTTGCCGCGACTGTATGAAGTGGTACCGTCAGGTTTTTGGGCACGGATCGATCAAGCCGGCGGGCGGCGCCCTTGCCGCCGAGGGAGAACGAACAGTGACGTCGCACATCGCAGTTCGTGTTCGGCGTACGGCCTTGGCGACGGTGGTTCTCGCCGCGGGAGCCCTACTTGCTCTCACCTCGGTCGCCCGCGCGCAGGAAGAAGTCGTCGTGCTTGTCAACGGCGAGCCGATTACCTCGCTCGACATCCAACAACGCATGAAGTTCATAGAATTGAGCGCTCGCAAGCCACCCACGCGACAGGCAGCGATCGACAGTCTTATCGATGAAATCCTCGAGTTGCGCGAGGCCAAGCAATACCAAATCGTGCCCACGGACGCCGATGTGAATAATGCGTTCGACAATGTCGCAAGCCGCATGGGTATCGATCGCGATAAATTGACTCAGATACTTAAGAACGCCGGCGCAAGTGCGGAAACCCTCAAGCTGCAGCTGAAGGCCCAAATCGCGTGGACCGGCCTCGTGCGCGGACGCTACAAGGCGAGCCTGGAAGTTCCGGATAGCGACATCGAAGCCGAGCTACAACTGCACAAAACCGACCAAAAAAGCGACGTTGGATACGAGTATATCATGCGGCCGATCATTCTTGTGGTGCCGCATGGTTCTCCCGATGCGGCCTACGAGGCGCGCAAGCGGGACGCCGATGCACTGCGCGGGCGCTTTACGAGTTGCAAGGACGGGATTGCGTTCGCTCAAGGCCTGCCGGAAGTCGCCGTCCGCGACCCCGTCTATAAATCCTCGGCCGATCTGCCGCAGCAACTGCGTGACATCCTCGACAGTACGGATATCGGTCATCTGACGCCGCCCGAGCAGACCGGCGAGGGAATACAGATGTTCGCCGTCTGCTCCAAAAAGGAATCAAAGACCGATACGCCGGAGGCTAAGAAGTTGCGCGACGAAATGTTCCAGAAGAAATTCGGCGCCAAGGCCCAACGTTATCTTGCAGATTTGCGGCGCCAAGCGATGATCGAATACAAATAGAGTTACTTAATAAGGCATGATCATTTTGCAGAGCCGGCTTCCGCCGGTTTGTTTCGGATCATGTGATGGAAGCAGAATCGTGCAACCCTTGGCATTGACGCTTGGCGAACCCGCCGGGATCGGCCCCGACCTTACGCTGGCGGTCTGGCGGCGGCGCGCCGAGTTTGAGCTGCCGCCATTCTATATTGTCGGCGACGCCGACTTCCTCGGCCGGCGAGCCGCCAAGCTTGGCCTCGACGTTCCGATAGCGAAGGTGGCGTCGACGTCGGCTGCCGCGACCTTTCGCTCGGCGCTGCCCGTCGTTCCTCTGGACGTTGCTGTCAGCGCCGAACCGGGCCAGCCGGATCGCTCGAGTGCACCCGCCGCGGTCGCGTCCATCCGGCGGGCGGTCGCCGACGTCATGGCGGGTGCGGCGGCGGCCATCGTTACCAATCCCGTCGCCAAGAACGTGCTCTATGATTGGGGCTTTGCCGAGCCCGGCCATACCGAATTCTTGGCCACGCTGGTGCAAGAAGCGACCGGCAAGTCGTTGCGGCCGGTGATGATGTTGTGGTCCCCGGAACTCGCGGTCGTTCCGGTGACGATCCACCTGCCGCTTCGAGAAATCTTCAAGCACCTTACGAGCGAGCTTATCGTCGAGAGCGGGCGCATCGTCGCGCACGATCTTGCCACGCGCTTTAAAATCGCGCATCCGCGCCTCGCCATCGCCGAACTCAACCCGCATGCCGGCGAAGCCGGCATGCTCGGCGAAGAGGATCGCATGATCGTCGGCCCCGCGGTGGCGCGTCTGGTGGCGGAGGGAATCGCTGCCAGAGGTCCGCTGCCCGCCAATTCGATGTTCCACGAGCGGGCGCGCGCGACTTACGACGCGGCCTTGTGCATGTATCATGACCAGGCGCTGATTCCGATCAAGACGCTTGCCTTCGACCACGCCGTCAATGTGACGCTCGGGCTGCCCTTTGTGCGTACGTCACCGGATCATGGCACCGCATTCGACATCGCCGGGACCGGCACCGCCGATCCGGCTAGTCTCGTTGCCGCGCTACGACTGGCGGCTCGGCTCGCCGGATTTACGCCGACACCGGCCGCGCGAGCAGTGCCGCTTACCGCATCGTGAGCGACGCTCTCGATAGCCTGCCGCCATTGCGCGAGGTGATCCGCCAACACGGTCTCGTCGCGAAGAAGTCGCTGGGACAAAATTTCCTCTTTGATCTCAACCTAGCATCGCGCATTGCCCGCGCGGCGGGACCGCTGACGGGAGTTACCGTCGTCGAAATCGGCCCCGGGCCGGGCGGACTTACGCGTGCGCTCTTGGCGCTCGGCGCCAAGCACGTGCTGACGGTCGAGCGTGACGAACGGGCCGTTGCAGCGCTGAAGGAGATCGCCGCGGTCTATCCGAACCGGCTCGACATTGTGACGGCCGACGCGCTCCGCTTCGATCCGAAGCCAAGTCTTCCTTCCGGCCCGGTGCGCATCGTCGCCAATCTGCCCTACAACATCGCGACGGCTTTGCTGGTCGCCTGGCTGAGCGTTGAGCCCTGGCCGCCGTGGTACGATGCCGCGGTGCTGATGTTCCAACGCGAGGTCGCCCAGCGTATCGTTGCGGCGCCCGCCTCGAAGAGCTATGGGCGACTGTCGGTCCTTGTGCAGTGGCGCTGCGAGGCGCGTATTCTGTTTGACGTAAACGCCGCAGCGTTCGTGCCGCCGCCCAAGGTCACATCCTCGCTGCTGCGCATCGTGCCGCGCGCGTCGCCGATGCCCTGCGAGCGCAAGGTCCTCGAACGCGTCACCCAAGCGGCCTTCGGGCAGCGCCGCAAAATGCTCCGCCAGAGCCTGCGCTCGCTTGGCGTCGATGCACCTGCTTTGATCGCGGCGGCCGGGCTCGACGCGACCGCGCGGGCCGAAGACATTACCGTGTCCGGCTTTGTCGCCCTGGCGCGGGCCCTCGCCGGGACCCCCCATCATCAGGCATGATGCTGACCCGGCAAGTTGGGGAGGCAGCAGCCGCAATGACCAAATTCCATCGCCAATCGCTGGTCGCTTACGGCCAGCCGCTGTGCGAGACAGTCGCAGATTTACCGACTCCACGCGGCAGCGAAGTATTGGTGCGCGTGGAGTGCTGTGGCGTCTGCCATTCCGACCTACATTTGCAGGACGGTTATTTCACGCTGGGCGGCGACAAGAGGCTCGACATCACCAAGGACCGTGCGCTGCCGTTCACACTCGGTCATGAAATCGCCGGCACCATCGAGAACGCCGGCGACGCGGCCGAAGGTGCGGTGATCGGACATCGTGTCGCGGTCTATCCGTGGATCGGCTGCGGCACCTGCCCCGCCTGTCGTGCCGGCGAAGAGAATCTCTGCTCGTCACATCGTCATCTCGGGATCAGCGTCGATGGCGGCTACGCCACCCATGTCTTGGTTCCGCATCCGCGCTACCTCCTCGACTATGCGCCGCTGTCGCCGGATTTTGCCGGTCCGCTGATGTGTTCCGGCCTGACCGCTTTTTCGGCCCTGAAGCATCTCGATAGCCGGGCCGAGCGCGGCCCGGTATTACTCGTCGGACTAGGCGGGGTCGGCATGATGGGCCTTTCCATCGCCCGCGCCCTTTTTCGCGAGCCGCCGTTGGTGGCCGACATCGATGCCGCAAAACGGACGGCCGCGCTCGCGGCAGGCGCGGCGCAAACCTTCGATCCATCCGATCCGCAGACGCGCCGCGCGGTGCTGACGGCGACGGGGGGTGTGCTTGCGGCGTGCGATTTCGTCGGCTCCGAAAAGTCGCTGCAATTCGTAACCGGTGTGCTCGGCCGCGGCGGCAAGGTCGTGGTGACGGGCCTTCTCGGCGGGACCTTTTCCATCGCCGCCGCGATGATCGCGATCAAGGCCATGACGATCGAGGGCACCCTGACCGGCACGCTCGCCGAAGCGCGCGAACTCATCGATCTTGCGCGCAGCGGCAAGCTCGCAACGATCCCAACGCACGAGCGTCCGCTGACACAGGCGCAAGCGGGGCTCGACGATCTGCGCGCCGGCCGCGTCGTCGGGCGCACGGTGCTGTCGCCTTAGAGCATGATCCGGAAAAGTGGACACCGGTTTTCCGAAAAGATCATGCTCCACCAAAATGTTGGAGCGTCAATCGAGTCAACTTGAAACTATTGCGCTTTAGATCGGTTAAAGCTTCGCCTGCAGCGCGCGCACGAAATCGGAAAGGCCGATCTGCCGCTCGCGCTTGAGCCGCTCGGCCGCCAGGATCGCCCACACTTCGGCAAAGGCCTCGGCTTTGTCGCGGTTGACGATAACATAATCGTATTCCGGCCAATGGCTCATTTCGCCGGCGGCCTTGGCCATGCGCGAACCGATGATGGATTTGCTGTCCTGGGCGCGGCGCTTGAGCCTTCGCTCCAATTCACGGACCGTCGGCGGCAGGATGAACACGCTGACGAGGTCGTCGCGGGCCCTTTCACGAAGCTGTTGCGTGCCTTGCCAATCGATATCGAATAAAACATCGCGGCCGCTCCGCAGCGCCGCGATCACCGGGCGGCGCGGCGTGCCGTAGCGATGGCCGAACACTTCTGCCCATTCCAAAAGTTCGCCTTTTTTGACCATGGCATCGAAGCGATGGCGGTCGATGAAATGATAGTCGCGCCCGTCGATTTCCCCGCGGCGCTTCGGACGCGTCGTCACCGATACCGAGAGTTCGACCTTACGATCCGCCCGCAGCAGGAGCCGCGACAGCGTGGTCTTCCCCGCGCCGGATGGCGACGACAGGACAAACATCAGGCCGCGCCGCGCAACCCTAGTTCGATTTTTCCCCGCGCGCGCCATGGCCTATTCGACGTTCTGCACCTGCTCGCGGAATTGTTCGACCGCGGCTTTGAGCTCCAACCCGATATTGGCGAGTTCGACATTGTTGGCTTTGGCACAGAGCGTATTGGCTTCGCGATTGAGTTCTTGCGCCAGAAAATCGAGCCGACGGCCGATTGGTCCGCCCTGCCCGATCAGATGCTGCACCTGGCCAACGTGGGCGGCGAGGCGATCGAGTTCTTCGCGCACGTCGGCCTTGGTCGCGATCATGACCGCTTCCTGATGCAGCCGGTCGGGATCGAAACGATCGGATTGCGCCAGCAGCGCTGCGACCTGCTCGGCAAGCCGCGCGCGTATCGCGTCTGGCCGGCGGCCAGGCGCGTGCTCCGCGCGCTTGGCCAGCGCGGCAATTTCGCTCAATCGTGCAGACAGCAACTGTGACAGCACAGCCCCCTCATGCCGGCGCATCTCGCCAAGCGCGCCGATCACCTCAGAAAATCCGGCGGTCACCGCCGCCTCGGCGTTGCGCCGCTCGTCTTCGCGTTCTTCCAAGTCGCCGATCTCGATCACGCCTTTGAGCGCGAGCAAGCCGTCGAGCGACGGCGGCGATGCCTCGATCTTCGGCGCGAGTTGTTTCATCGCGGCCAAAATCGCGTCGAGCACCGCGACATTGACGCGGACAACCGGCAGCGCGCCGCTGCGGTCGATCGTGAGATTCGCTTGAACAGATCCGCGCGCCAGAGCCTCAGCGGCGCGCGTACGGACCGGCACTTCGATCGCATCCCATCCGGGCGGCAGGCGCAGCCGCAGATCGAGCCCTTTGCCGTTGACTGATTTGATTTCCCAGGCCCAGCTATACGAGCCGCACACACCATGGCCACGAGCGAATCCGGTCATGCTCGAAAGCGCCATGGACTTCGATCCCCCGGCCAGAGTAGTGAAAAAGAATCGCGCCGAACTTAACGGCCGCAAGACACCCTAACAAGCCGCGGCAGCAGGCCTGCAGCAGCCTCGATCGACGACCTCAATCAATGGCCGGGGGGAGCCTGAGGCTTCGAGGTGCGGCGCAATGGCGGCAGCGCGGTGGACGCTGCGGTCGCGCCCTGGCCCGGCGGCGGTGAATTCATCTGGTCATCGATCGGGACCTGGTCTCTCTGATCGGTTTCGATCGACCTTAGCCGCGCGACATTCCTTTGGTGCTGTTCGTAGGTTTCCGCAAAAACATGGCCGCCAGTGCCGTCGGCGACGAAATAGAGGTCGCGCGTCCGCGCCGGATTGGCGGCGGCTTCGAGCGAGGCGCGGCCCGGATTGGTAATCGGGCTGGGCGGCAAGCCGTTGATGACATAGGTATTGTAAGGGGTCGGCTGAGTGATCTCGCTCTTCATGATCGGGCGGCCGAGCGTGCCCTTGCCGCCAACCAGCCCGTAGATGATCGTCGGATCGGACTGCAGCTTCATGTTCTGCTTCAACCGATTGACGAATACGGCGGCCACGCGCGAACGCTCGTCCGATTTGCCGGTTTCCTTCTCGACCAAAGAGGCGAGCGTAACGAGCTGTTCGGGCGTCTGAAGCGGCAGGTCAGGCGACCGGTGCTCCCAGATATCATCGACCAAGCGCTGCCGTGTCTTTTGCATGCGCAGGATCATTTGCTCGCGGGTTACCCCGCGCGTGAAGTCATAAGTATCGGGCAGTAAGCTTCCTTCCGGCGGTATCTCCTTGATATCGCCGGTCAGCACGTCGTCGGCCAATAATCGCGCCACGATCTGCTGCGAGGTCAGGCCCTCCGGGATACCCACTTGATGCGCCACCACTTTGCCCTCGACGATGGTGGCAACCACGTCGCGCAAGCTTGAATGTGCCTTGAATTCATATTCACCGGCCTTGAGACCCTCGCGTGCCTTAAGAACGAGCACGCCGCCGATGAAGATCCAGGGCTGATCGATGACGCCTTCGCGCGTCAAGACATCGGCAATGTCGCGGATGCCGGAACCGTGCGGAATGTTGACGACGCGATCCTGGGGCAGCGGGCCCGGCGCCTCGAAGCGCTGCTTGCCAATAAAGAGCACGACGCCGACGACCACCGCCAACAGCACAAAAATGCTGATGATGGCGTTACCGATAATGATGAGAGGATGTCGCGCGCTTGCCGAGCGGCGGGTCGGCACTTCGACCGTGTCTGGTTCGATTGCCGTTCGCGCGCTACGCGGCATGAGGCGTTTGGGATCGGCGCGATTCGGATCCATCGACGTCATGCCAATTCCATTCGCCAGGCGCCCGGTCGTGGGCGGAAAAGGATCAGCAGCGGCCGACGATGCTCGTCCCCGATCGGGTGAGTATGGTACGGATGAAGTGCCTGGCGGAGATTTTGGCGGGGCAGCCCTCGCCATCGGCGCTTCGCCACTTGCCAGCGGCCGCCCGGCCGAGCGAGCCGAGCCTGGCGGCGGCGCCGCCGCGGATCCGTCGCCGGGCCGTGCGGCCGCAGGCTTGGGCGCATTCGCGGAAGTCGGCGTTGCAGACCGCTGCTGTAGCGCGCCCGGCATTTCGGCAGGACGCCCGGCGTCTGGCTGCACACTTGGCCCAGCCCGGTCGCTGCGGTCAGGCGGTACGTCGGGACCCGTCACGGCCGCATATCCGCATTTAAACGCTGCATGTTTGACTTTGAAAAGAAGTTCCGCCCGCCGGGTAGGAATGCTCGGAGATTTTGCCGCCTGCGTCCATGATTTCCACCACGAACGCCACTGTCAGTGAATCGCAGGCGAGTGCGGAGCAAATATGGCGGAACGGGGATCGATCGCACTATTGCGCCACTCTGCGGAAGACGAGCGAGGCGTTGGTGCCGCCAAATCCGAATGAATTCGACAGCGCGATATTGACCGGCCGCCTTTGGGCTTTGTGCGGAACCAGATCGATCGCCGTCGCGACCGACGGGTTGTCCAGATTGATGGTCGGCGGCGCCACTTGGTCGCGCATCGCGAGCAGGCAGAAAATCGCCTCGACTGCGCCGGCGGCGCCGAGCAGATGACCGATCGAGGACTTTGTCGACGACATCGCAACGCGGCCAGCGGCATTGCCGACGAGCCGCTCGACGGCTTTAAGCTCGATCTCGTCGCCGAGGGGAGTAGAGGTGCCGTGTGCGTTGATGTAGTCGATGTCGCCGGCCGAAATACCCGCCCGCCGGATGGCGGCGGTCATGCAGCGAAACGCACCGTCACCGTCCTCGGCCGGCGCGGTGATGTGAAATGCGTCGCCAGACATGCCATAGCCGACAAGCTCGGCGTAAATGCGCGCGCCTCGTCGTTTGGCGTGATCGTACTCTTCCAGTACCAACGCTCCGGCGCCTTCGCCCATGACAAATCCGTCGCGATCGCGATCATACGGGCGGGACGCGCGTTCGGGCGTATCGTTAAATCCGGTCGACAGCGCCCGGCATGCGGCGAAGCCGGCGAGCGAGATGCGGTTTACCGGCAATTCAGTGCCGCCCGCCACCATCACGTCGGCATCGCCGAGCGCGATCAGGCGGCCAGCGTCGCCGATGGCGTGAGAGCCCGTCGAGCAAGCCGTGACTACGGCATGATTTGGGCCCTTGAGCGAATGCGTGATCGACACATAGCCCGACGCGAGATTGATAAGCCGGCCCGGAATGAAGAACGGCGAGACTCGCCGCGGACCGCGGTCCCGCAGGACCAGGGCGGTATCGGCGATGCCTTCGACTCCGCCAATTCCGGAGCCGATCAAAACGCCGCTCCGGATTTGATCGTCATACGTACGCGGGTTCCAGCCTGCGTCGTTAAGCGCTTGTGTCGCCGCCGCCATCGCAAAGACGATAAAATCGTCCACCTTGCGCTGCTCTTTCGGCTCCATCCAGTCGTCGGCGTTAAAGCTGCCGCCCGAGCCGTCGCCGCGGGCAACCTGGCCGGCAATTTTGCAGGCGATATCCGAGACATCGAATTTTTCGATGCGGTGGATTCCGCTGTTACCTGCAATAAGTCGCTGCCACGTCTGCTCGATGCCGCAAGCGAGCGGCGTCACCAATCCCAGACCTGTGACGACGACCCGTCGCATCAGGAACGCTCTCGGAAGCCGCGGGAACCTAAGCTAACTTTCGCTCCAGGTTTCAAGAATTTGCCCAAACATCGTCCGCCCGCACACGATGATGTGCAGCTCCGGCAGCGCAAGCAATACATGCATTAACTGCCGGCCGTTACGACGGTCAGCTTTTTGCGTTTTTTTCGAGAAACTTGATGGCGTCGCCGACCGTCAAAATGGTTTCGGCCGCATCATCAGGAATTTCGCAACCAAATTCTTCCTCGAAGGCCATGACGAGTTCGACCGTGTCGAGGCTGTCGGCGCCGAGATCATCGATGAAGCTGGCGTTATCCGTTACCTTGTCGGGTTCTACGCCAAGATGCTCTACGACGATTTTTTTCACGCGCTCGCCAATATCACTCATCGTTCCGACCTCATCTTTCAACGCGACCCGCTTAGCCTAGTTTTGATCCCGTCCAAGTTCTTGTTTGACAGTTCTTCATTGAGCTCGTCGATGGGGGTCGACTAGCTCAATTGGGTCGACACCGATCAGAGGCGGACGTTCGCCCCGCACTCCGGCATTTCGGCTCCCCCAGCCTAATTTCGGCTTCGGTTACCACACTTCAAAAGCGTTGACCAGCGCGGCAGCAGGGCGCCGCCACCGGTTTTACGCTTTCAAATCATGGCCATTCCGCCGTTCACGTGCAACGTCTGCCCGGTCACATAAGCAGCTTCGTCCGACGCAAGAACGACCACCGCCGCCGCCACCGGTTTTACGCTTTCAAATCATGGCCATTCCGCCGTTCACGTGCAACGTCTGCCCGGTCACATAAGCAGCTTCGTCCGACGCAAGAAAGACCACCGCCGCCGCCACCTCTTCAGGAGTGCCGGCACGGTTTGCCGGAATTTTCGCGAAAATCGTTTCCCGCTGCTTTTCGTTTAGCCTGTCCGTCATCGGGGTGACGATGAAGCCCGGCGCGACGCAATTGGCAGTCACGCCGCGTTTGGCATATTCCTGCGCCACGGCCTTTATCATTCCGGTAACCCCGGCTTTGGCCGCGATATAATTGGCCTGCCCCGGGTTGCCGGTGCTGCCCACTACCGAAGTAATTGCGATGACGCGCCCGAACCGGCGCCGCATCATTCCGCGCACAGCGGCGCGAGCCAGGCGGAAAGTCGCGGATAAATTGATGGCGATGACTTGTTCCCAATCCTCATCGCGCAACTGGACAAGGAGGTTATCTCTGTTCACGGCGGCATTGGCGACCAGTATATCAAGCTGCCCCATCGCCTCCTCGGCGCGCGGCACCAGAGCCTCCGTTTCGACCGGATCGGCGAGATTGCAGGGCGCGACATGCACGCGCTCGCCAAGTTCGGCCGCAAGCTGATCGAGGATTTCCCGACGCGTTCCGGAAATTGCGATCGTTGCACCCTGACGGTGAAGGATGCGAGCGATGGTGCCGCCGATGGTACCAGTGGCCCCGGTAATCAGCGCAGTTTTTCCAGCGAGCTCGAACATCGGGCGTCCTCGCCTCCTTTTACGAGACAGCAATAGCTCAGTTGCGCCCTGCCTTGAACCGGGAAATATCCTCGGGTGTGCCGATCGAGGACGCCGTTGCCGTCTCGGCGATACGCTTGATTAGACCGGTCAAAACCCTGCCGGCACCGATTTCGTAGAACGACGTCACGCCCGCTTGCGCCATGAAGAGAACGGACTCCCGCCAACGCACCGTGCCAGTGACCTGCGCGACGAGGCAACGTACGATTTCGGACGGTTCTTTGATCGGACGCGCCAGAACATTCGCGACCACAGGAAGGATAGGCGGCGTAACCGAAACTTTCGCGAGTGCCTCGGCCATCGCGTCGGCAGCGGGCTGCATCAGAGAGCAATGGAACGGTGCTGACACCGGCAGCAGTACCGCCCGCTTGGCGCCACGGAACTTTGCGATTTCCACGGCGCGCTCGACGGCTGGTTTTGCGCCGGACAAGACGACCTGTCCACCGCCATTGTCATTCGCGGCGGCGCAGACGCCGACGCTCGCCACCTCGGCCACGACCGCCTTAACGTCTGCAAGTTCAAGGCCGATAAGCGCCGCCATCGCACCCGCCCCAACGGCTACTGCCTTCTGCATAGTGCGGCCGCGGATGCGCAACAGCCGTGCCGCATCGGCGATCGAGAGCGACCGAGCGGCGGCCAGCGCCGAATATTCTCCGAGCGAGTGACCGGCAACAAACGCCGCATCGCGCTTAAGATCGATGCCGGCCTCCGCCTCAAGCACGCGCATCGCCGCGAGCGAGACCGCCATCAGCGCCGGCTGAGCATTTTCCGTCAGCGTGAGCGCGTCGGCCGGCCCATTCCAAATAACATCGCTGAGCCGTTCGCCCAGCGCGGTATCCACTTCTTCGAAGACGTGACGCGCCGCCGGGAATGCGTCAGCCAAGCCCTTGCCCATGCCGACGGCCTGGCTGCCTTGGCCGGGAAACACAAACGCCGCCGTCATATGCTTAACGCCCGCTTGATGCTTAACGCCCGCCTGAAAGCTCGAAATCGCCCACCGGGAAGGGGCGAAAGATACCGGGATGGCGGACATGTCAAGGATGCGAAGGTGTAACAAACCGACAACCGCATGTCGCTAGAATGCAAATTCGAGGGTATAGCCCGGACTTCGCTGAGAGCGCGTTGTTATGAGTCCCTTCTCTCCGGTCACCGATGCCGATCTATCGCGCGCGCGATCCGATCCGGCATTTCGTCAGCGGCTCCTTGAGCAGAACCTTGAGGCCCTTCTGGCGGAAATGAAGAAGTTGCGCGGCTCGGCACCCTCCGGCGGTACCGGCGCCAAGCAGTTGCGCGAGGGCGTGGAACTTGCGGTGCAGCTCGCCGAGCTGATCCAAAAGGCGGACGGCCGAGGCCGTACTTCGTGATCCATTGCCGTTCCAGCGGACCTTGCTTTTTCAGGTCTGCCGAGTATAAGGCCGCCTTCCGCTCGACCCCGGCCGGGGGCTGAACGGACGGCCGCGCCTGGCGACTAAAGGCTCGGTAAGACCCGCTCGGGTCTGGCGTCCGGTGTTCCCGCCTTCAGAGCATTCGAGCCTTTCCCGAAGGGTTCGAGGGGCTTCGCGCCTGGGCGAGCATGGCAAATGAGGAAAGGGCATTCATGCCGCTCTACGAACACGTCTATCTTGCGCGCCAAGATGCCAGCGCGCAGCAGGTCGAGGAATTGACCGCACAATTGAAAGGCGTCATCGAAGGCCTCGGCGGGTCGGTCAAGAAGAGCGAATATTGGGGTGTGAAATCGCTCTCCTATCGCCTGCACAAAAACCGCAAGGCGCACTTCACTTTGATGGACGTCGATGCTCCGCCGCCCGCAATCAACGAGATCGAGCGACTGGAACGCCTCAACGAGGATGTCCTGCGCTATCTCACGATCAGGGTCGACGCGCACGAGGAAGGCCCCTCCGCCATGATGCGCCGTGCCGAGCGCGATCGCGACCGTGAGGAGCGGCGCGGCGATCGGGGCGACCGATTTGACCGGGGCGACCGCGGTGACCGTCCGCCACGCGACCGCGATCGGCGCCCGCGCGATGTCTCCGACGACCCCGATAGCGTGGTGGAGGATTGAGCATGGCGATGTCACCGCAAGGCGCTGGCGGCCGCCGCCCATTCTTCCGCCGCCGCAAGAGCTGCCCATTCTCCGGCGCCAACGCGCCCAAGATCGATTACAAAGACGTCAAGCTCCTGCAGCGTTTCGTTTCCGAGCGCGGCAAGATCGTGCCAAGCCGCATCACTGCAGTCTCGGCGAAAAAGCAGCGCGAACTCGCCCAGGCGATCAAGCGCGCGCGTTTTCTGGGCCTCCTGCCCTACGTGATCCGCTGAGGAGATCGACATGGAAGTGATCTTACTCGAGCGCGTCGCCCGACTAGGCCAAATGGGTGATGTCGTGCGCGTCAAGGACGGCTTTGCCCGTAACTTCTTGCTGCCACGCGGCAAGGCGTTGCGCGCTACGGCCGAAAACCGCACGCGCTTTGAAACGATGAAGGGCGAACTCGAAGCGCGCTCGCTCACGCTCAAGACCGAGGCGGCTCAAGTCGCGGAAAAACTTGACGGCAAGAGCTTCACCGTCGTGCGGCAGGCCTCGGAAGCAGGACAGCTCTTCGGGTCGGTGTCGCCGCGCGATCTCGTCGCTTTGATCGGCGAAGCCGGTTTTCGCGTTAGCCGCAATCAAATCACGCTTAATACTCCGATCAAGACAATCGGCCGGCACAAGGTGCCAATTGCGCTGCATCCCGACGTCGAAACAGCCATCACGGTCATTGTTGCCCGCAATGACGACGAAGCGGCCCGTATCGCGCGCGGGGAGGATGTGACGCAATTGCGCGAAACGACGGAAGCGGAAGCTGCAATCACCGCGGCCGAGGAATTTTTCGAGCCCGGTGCCGGGGAATCTTCACGCCGAGACGAAACCGCGGCAATGGATGAAACTCCCTCGACCAGCCAGAACAGCTGATCGGACGGATTCGACGACTCTCAGTCCGGTATATGGTCACGCGGCACGGTCGAGCCCGCATTCGGTTGCTGTTCCGGAGGAACCGCGGCAGTCGTCGAGCCAAGCTCCATGCTTGGCGCAGTTGAGCTTGACGTCTCGGCAGGGCTTGGCTGCGTGGCAATGCTCGGCGTTACATTCGCGGCAGGCATCGCCACGACAGGCGCGGCTTGCGGCATCGGCAGCGTCGCCTCTGCAGGCTTGCTTTCCGCGCTCTCGCTCTTCTCCTGCTCCGGCTTCGCCGATGCCCGTATCGGACGGGTCGCGGCGGCCTTAGGCTCCGCAACGATGGGCTCCTCGCCTTTGGCCTGCTCGGTTTTGGGCTCCTCGGCTCTGGCGTGCTCCACTTCCGGCTTTTGCTTAGGCGCAGGCTCCCTGCCCCCCGCACCGAGGACGTAAGCGGCAAGCGCCGACGCCTGCTCGGTGCTCGCCGTATAGTGCTCGCGCAAAAAGCTTGAAAGCGTCGCGCTGCTCTTGCCTACGGCCAAGCCGCGAGGGGTCTTATGGCAAGTCGCGCAATCGTTTGCGTAAATCACGGCCGGCGGCTTGCCCTGGTCGATGTTGACCTGGGCGTGCGCGAAGCCTGGAAAGACGGCCGTCGCCAGGCCCGCGAAAATCCCGATCATGAGCGCGCGCTGCCGGAACACACCGATCTCCTCAAGTCTTATGGGCTTGGCGATCATACTTATCCCAATAAGGATGCCCGAATAAAGGAGGTCCAAAAAAGGTCCAATGCGAGCCGCTGCTCTTGCCCTGCGACGCCTCTGCGACATTTTCGCGGCATTGCTGGTTAAGGAGGATTTTGTTTAAATGACGGCAACCAAGAAGACCCTACCCGCGCAACAGGCTAATTGAGCGGCCAAATGGCCCGCAAAGGCGAGTGAAGCGCCAATCGTGGCAGGCTGCGCCCGGGACTTTATAAAGTGCGGAGGCGGCCGTGGATCGGTTGCTGTTCATATTGCTGCGTCAATTCATGCGCTGCGGCTGTTTTGCGGTCACGACGGCGAGTGGCTCCACATACACATTTGGCGACGGCAGCGGCCCCCCGGTCGCGGTGCGCTTTACTACGGTTCGGGCGCAACTCGCCGTACTATTGGATCCCGAACTGAAGCTGGGCGAAGCCTATATGGACGGCACGCTCATCGTTGAGCGAGGCTCGATCGCAGATGTGCTCGCGATCCTGCTCCGTCAGGAGCCCTTCGCCGCGCCAAAATGGGCACTGCCGCCGCGGCTGGTGCGTTATCTGTTGCGGCGCCTGCAGCAATTCAATCTCCGCTCGCGTGCACGACACAATGTCGCGCACCATTACGACCTTGATGGCAGGCTCTATTCGCTCTTCCTCGACGGCGACCAGCAATATAGCTGCGCCTATTTCGACTCTCCGGATCTGTCGCTTGACGATGCTCAACTCGCCAAGAAGCGTCATCTCGCCGCCAAGCTGCGCCTCAGGCCCGGCGCCCAGGTGCTGGATATCGGCTGCGGCTGGGGCGGCCTCGCGCTCTATCTCGCGGAGATTGCCGGCGCACGCGTCACCGGCATTACATTGTCGCAGGAACAATTCCATCGCGCGCAAAGCCGGGCGATCGAGCGCGGCGGCGCGCGCGATACGACGTTCCGGCTGGTGGATTATCGCGATGTCGATGGCCGCTTCGATCGCATCGTATCGGTGGGCATGTTCGAGCACGTCGGCGTCAGCTTTTACGACGCCTATTTCGGCAAATGCGCCAAACTGCTCGCCGACGACGGCGTGATGGTGCTGCATTCGATCGGTCGCAGCAGCCTTCCCAGCATCACCAACCCCTGGATCGCGAAATATATCTTTCCCGGCGGCTATATCCCGGCGCTCTCGGAAGTGCTGCCTGCGATCGAGCGCGCGCATCTCATTGTCACCGATGTCGAGGTCTTGCAGCTCCATTATGCCGAGACACTGCGAGCCTGGCGCGAACGTTTCCTCGCCCACCGCGAAGAGGTGGTGCGGCTTTACGATCAGCGCTTCGTGCGGATGTGGGAATTCTACCTCGCCTGCTCCGAGATGGCGTTTCGCGAAGGCGACATGGTCGTGTTCCAGATCCAAATAGCCAAGCGCAAGGGTCTCGTACCGGCGACCCGCGATTACATCGCGCGCGAGGAAGCGCGTTTGCGCGGGATCGAGGCCGGTTATTCCACGCCGCTGCGACTCGCAGGCGAGTAATGTTGCGCGGTGGCGCGCCGCAAGCCGCCCGTCAAGCGGCTTGGACTTTGCTTGGCATCGTGTGGTGAGTAACGGGGACAGCCGCAATGAGGGTTTCCCATTGCGCCGCCGCTCGGCTATCGACGATGCGTGGTTGCGTAACGGTCGCGAATGAGTGCAACGTGCCGCTGTCGTCGAGTAATCCACGATGTTGAGTGACAAGACAAAATCGGCCGCCGCAAGGATCAATCGCCGTAAAACGGCCACACCTGACGATTTCGCTGACCGGGACCATGCCGCCCTTCGATTCGACCGCACGCAAGCAAATCTCTGCGGCTGCAGAGCTGCCGTTCCGCACGGCGCCGCACAATATCGAGGCCGAGCAGGCGTTGCTCGGGGCTATACTCGTCAATAACGAGGCATTTTATCGCGTCTCCGATTTTCTCGAGCCAAAGCATTTCTTCGAACCTATCCATCAGCGCATTTATGAACTTGCTGGAGGACTGGTCCGGGCCAATAAGCTTGCAACCCCGGTGACCCTGAAGACGTTTTTGCCGGCCGACGCCGACATTGCTGGCCTTTCCTTGAACCAATATCTGGCGCGGCTTGCCGCCGAGGCGACTACAATCATCAACGCCGAGGACTATGGCCGCACCGTTTACGATCTCTCGATCCGCCGCGATCTGATCGCGATCGGCGAGGATATGGTCAACCTGGCCTATGACGCCCCGGTCGACTCGACGCCGATCAGCCACATCGAGGATGCCGAGCGCAGGCTCTATGAAATCGCAGAGACTGGCCGTTACGACTCGGGCTTCCAGCGCTTCGCTCAAGCCTTGACCACGGCGGTCGATATGGCGGCCCGCGCCTATCAACGCGACGGCAGCCTGTCCGGACTGGCGACCGGCCTCACCGATCTCGATAGCCGGATGGGCGGGCTGCAGCCCTCCGACTTGATCATCCTCGCCGGCCGGCCGGGCATGGGCAAGACCGCGCTCGCCACCAATATCGCCTACAACGTTGCCAAAGCTTGGGCTGGTGAAGTCCGCGCCGACGGCCATATGGCCACCGTCAACGGCGGTATTGTCGGCTTCTTCTCCCTCGAAATGTCGGCCGAACAGCTTGCCACCCGCATCATCTCCGAGCAAACAGGCATCCCCTCGAACAAGATCCGCCGCGGCGGCATCGACGAGAGCGATTTCGAGAAGATCAAGGACGTCTCGATCGAGTTGCAACACCTGCCGTTTTATGTCGACGAGACCGGCGGTCTTTCGATCGGCCAATTGGCGGCACGCGCGCGGCGATTGAAGCGCCAGCGTGGGCTCGACCTTCTGGTGGTCGACTATGTCCAGTTGCTGCAAGGCTCGACGCGCAGGTCGGCCGAGAACCGGGTACAGGAAATCACCGAAATCACCACGCGGCTCAAGGCGCTCGCCAAGGAGCTCAACATTCCGATCCTCGCGCTGTCGCAATTGTCACGACAGGTCGAAAGCCGCGATGACAAGCGGCCGCAGCTGTCCGACTTACGCGAGTTGGGCTCGATCGAGCAGGACGCCGACGTGGTGCTGTTCGTGTTCCGCGAGGAATATTATCACCAGATGCGCAAGCCCCTCGAGTTCAAACCGCGAAAAATTCGAGGAATGGCTGGCTGAAGGCAACCGCGTCGACGGCAAGGCCGAGGTCATCATCGGCAAGCAGCGCCATGGCCCGACGGGCACTGTCGAATTACAATTCGAGGCCGCCGTAACGCGCTTTGCCAATCTCGATAGCGCGCACAGACCGGATTTCTAGGCGCCCCCGAACCCCGCTTTACCGCCGCCGCCGGGCCAGCCATAACGCCGTCATGGCACTCGCAGAACGCCTTTCCGAGCCCGAATTCCCTCCGGCAGCACTGGAGACCGGCGGCACGCTGACCATCGATCTCGCCGCAATCGAGGCGAATTGGCGCGCGCTGGCGCGCCGCCTCCTCACCGCCGAGTGCGCAGCCGTGGTCAAGGCCAATGCTTATGGGCTTGGCTTGCGACAGGTGACGACAACGCTGGCACAAGCGGGCTGCAAGACGTTCTTTGTCGCGGATCTCGCCGAAGCGCGAGTTGTGCGCTCGTGCGCCAGCGACGCCACGATCTATGTGCTCGACGGCTATACACCCGGCTCGGGCGAGAAGTTTATCGACATCAATGTGCGGCCGGTGATCAACTCAACGACCGAGCTTGCCGAATGGGACACATTCGTCAGCGCCCAGGCTTGGCGGGGCGGCGCTGCGTTGCAAGTCGATACCGGCATGCATCGGCTTGGCATTTCGCCCGACGAGGCGGCGGCGTTTGCGCCACGCGCGCAGACGGAAAATCACGGCATTGCGCTTTTACTGAGCCACTTCGCCTGCGCCGAAATTCCCGACCACCCGCTCAATGTCAAGCAGATCCAGCTATTTCGCGAACTGCACCTGCTGTATCCCGGCATTCCGGCTTCGCTCGCCAATTCCTCTGGAATCTTTCTCGGCGATTCGGCGCATTTCGATCTGGCGCGGCCGGGCGCTGCCCTCTACGGCATCAATCCAACGCCGGGCCGGCCTAATCCGATGCAAAACGTTGTCGAACTCACTGGACGCATTCTGCAGTTACGCAGCGTCGCGCGGGACGATACGGTCGGCTACGACGCGACATGGACGGCGAAACGCCCCTCGCGAATTGCCATCGTGGCGCTCGGCTATGCCGACGGGCTCATCCGCGCCGGCAGCGGCACTGATCATCGGCCCGGAGGCGCCGCGCTCGTTGCGGCAAAAAGCTGCCCGATCGCTGGCCGCATTTCCATGGACTTGGTCTGTATCGACGTCACCGATCTTCCCGACGGCGCAGTTCGTCGCGGCGACCTCGCAACGCTGATCGGCACCCAGATCACCGTCGACGATGTCGGCGCCGCCGCGGGCACGATCGGCTATGAAATTCTCACCCGTCTCGGCTCGCGGTGCCAACTCGTCTACCGGGGCCCATGAGATGGCCGCGCGCGCGCGAAACTTTATCTGTCAGAATTGCGGCGCGGCCTTCGCCCGCTGGGCCGGCAAGTGCGAAGCCTGCGGCGAGTGGAATACGCTGGTCGAGGAAGGCGCCGAGGCACCGCGGCGTTCTACCCGCAAGGGACGACTGTTCGCCGTCGAACCACTTAAGGGCGAGACGCACGATGTCCCACGGCTTCCTTCCGGGATCGCGGAATTCGATCGCGTGACCGGCGGCGGTTTGGTGCGCGGTTCGGTGCTTCTCCTTGGCGGCGATCCCGGCATCGGTAAATCGACGCTGTTGCTCGACGTCGCGGCCGCGTTCGCGCGCCATCGTCACCGCGCCGTCTATATTTCCGGAGAAGAGGCGGTAGCGCAGGTGCGGCTGCGCGCCGAGCGGCTCGGGCTTGCCGAAGCGACGGTCGAGGTGGCGGCCGAGACGTCGGTCGAAGACATCGTGGCGACGCTGTCGCACGGCGCCACGCCGCGGCTGCTCGTCATCGATTCGATCCAGACGATGTGGACGCAAGCCGTCGAAGCGGCTCCGGGGACCGTGACCCAGGTGCGCGGTTCAGCCGCGGAACTGATCCGCTTCGCCAAGCGCACTGGGGCGGCCGTGATATTGGTCGGTCACGTCACCAAGGACGGTCAAATCGCCGGCCCGCGCGTGGTCGAGCACATGGTCGACGCGGTGCTGTCGTTCGAAGGCGAAGGCTCGCAGCAGTTCCGCATCCTGCGTGCGATCAAGAACCGGTTCGGGCCGACCGACGAGATCGGCGTGTTCGAGATGACCGGCGCGGGCCTGCAGGAGATTGCAAATCCTTCCGAACTGTTTCTGTCCGAGCGCGATCTCGGCAGCCCCGGCACGGCGGTCTTTGCCGGAATTGAGGGCACGCGCCCGCTGCTGGTCGAAATTCAGGCGCTGGTCGCCCCAACCGCGCTCGGCACCCCACGCCGCGCCGTCGTCGGCTGGGACCCGAATTGGCTATCGATGGTGCTGGCGGTGCTCGAGGCGCATTGCGGCGTTCGCCTGTCCGGTCACGACGTCTATCTCAACGTGGCCGGGGGCTTGCGCATTCATGAACCCGCGGCCGACCTCGCCGCGGCCGCCGCGTTGGTCTCTTCGCTGGCGCGCGCGCCGCTGCCGATGGATGCCGTTTATTTCGGCGAGGTGTCGCTGTCCGGCGCCGTGCGGCCGGTGCCGCAGACCGCGCCGCGGCTCAAAGAGGCGCAGAAGCTCGGATTCACCAAGGCGGTCGTGCCGGAAGCCGCGCGTAACGAAGCCCCCGATGGTTTCGCCCTGTCTCCCATCGGCACCCTCGCTAATCTCGTCGCCGATATTGCCCGCGACGGGACGCCGCCGCTGCGGCGTGTCGGGCGGCAGGACAACTGAGGCTAGCTTGCGTTCTTTGAGCAATCAATTAGCTGGTGCCGGCTTCGAATATTTGCCCATCCTTCACCCTCGGGGTCGATTTTGTTGAACGTCTGAGAAGATGGGTGACGGCGTGCCGGAGCCCCGCTATACAGCCGGCTGAAGCGGGCGGAAGCGCTCGCTGGCAAGCGGATTAGTACCTTATGCCGATTACGCTGCTCGATGTTGGACTGATCGTGGTGATGCTGATTTCCGGGCTGCTCGCCATGGTGCGCGGCTTTATGCGGGAAGTGCTCTCGATAGCCGCCTGGATCCTGGCCGCCGCGGCGACGCTGTATTCGTATGGCAAGCTGTTGCCTTACGCTAAAGAGTACTTCAATAGCGATATCGTCGCCGCGGTCGCAGTTGTCGGCTCCGTATTCCTGATCACTCTCTTGGTTGTCTCGGTATTAACCATCCGGATCTCCGATATGGTGCTCGACAGTCGCGTGGGGGCGCTCGATCGTACCCTCGGCTTTCTGTTCGGGCTTGGACGAGGTCTGATCATCGTGGTGGTGGCGTTCGTATTCTTTAATTGGCTGGTACCCGAGCGGAGCCAGCCTGAATGGATCAAAAATGCGAAATCGCTGGTGGTCCTCAAAAGAACCGGAGACTTTTTGATCTCGATGTTGCCGGAAGACCCCGAAAGCACCATCTTAAACAAGCTGAAAAAGCCGCATCCGGCGGACACCGACAGCCCGGATGCTGCGCCCGATCAGCAGCACAGCGAGCTCTATCGGTTGGAGAGCCAGAGATCATGACCGAACCCGACCTCCTCGATCTCGACGCGGACCGGTTCCGCGAGGAATGCGGGGTGTTCGGAATCTTCGGTCATCCCGACGCTGCGGCGATCACCGCGCTCGGCCTGCATGCGCTCCAGCACCGCGGCCAGGAGGCCGCCGGCATCGTCTCGTTCGACGGCAAGCGCTTCCACTCCGAACGCCGCCTCGGGCTGGTCGGTGACGCCTTTTCCCGGCGCGAGGTGATCGACCGCCTGCCCGGTAACGCCGCGGTCGGCCATGTCCGCTATTCGACCACCGGCGAAACGATTTTGCGCAATGTGCAGCCGCTCTTCGCCGAATTGAATGCCGGCGGCTTTGCCGTGGGGCATAACGGCAACCTCACCAACGGCCTAACGCTGCGCCGCCAGCTGGTGCGCGAAGGCGCCATGATGCAATCGACCACCGACACCGAGGTGATCCTGCATCTCGTTGCGCGCTCGCACCGCAACCGCTTCGTCGACCGCTTCATCGAGGGCTTGCGCATGCTCGAAGGCTCCTACGCCTTCGTCGGGCTGACCAACAAGAAGCTCGTTGGCGCGCGCGACCCGCTGGGCATCCGGCCGCTGGTAATGGGCAAGCTCGACGGCTGTCCCATTCTGGCCTCCGAGACCTGCGCGCTCGACATCATCGGCGCACAATACGTGCGCGACGTGGAAAATGGCGAAGTCCTCATCTTCGACGAAGAAGGCGCGCATTCGCACAAGCCGTTTCCGGCGATGCAGCCGCGGCCCTGTATTTTCGAATACATCTATTTCGCGCGGCCGGATTCCGTGAGCGGCGGCCGCAGTATCTATAACGTGCGCAAGGCTTGTGGTGCGGAACTCGCGCGCGAGGCGCCCGCTGCCGCCGACGTGGTTATTCCAGTTCCCGATTCCGGCGTGCCGGCGGCGATCGGCTACGCGCAGGAATCCCAAATCCCCTACGAGCTCGGCATCATCCGCAATCATTATGTGGGACGCACCTTCATCGAGCCGACCCAGCACATCCGCCAACTCGGCGTGCGGCTCAAGCACAGCGCCAACCGCGCCGTGGCCGCTGGCAAGCGTATCGTGCTGATCGACGATTCGATCGTGCGCGGCACAACCTCGGTGAAGATTGTGCAGATGATGCGCGACGCCGGCGCCCGCGAAGTCCATTTCCGCATCGCCTCGCCGCCGATCACGCACCCGGATTATTACGGCATCGACACCCCCGAGCAGGACAAGTTGCTGGCGGCGACGCACGACCTCGAAGGCATGCGCAAATTCATCGGTGCGGATTCGCTCGCCTTCCTCTCGGTCGACGGCATCTACCGCGCCATGGGCGAGAAAGGCCGCGATCCGGTGCGGCCGCAATTCACCGACCATTGCTTTACCGGCGAATACCCGACCCCGCTCACCGACCGCACCGCGCACGAAGCGACGCCACGCCAGCTCTCGCTGCTCGCCGAGGCGAGCTGAGGTGGTCGCGAGGCCGGGCTTATAACGTCAACGACGCCCACAGAAACGCCAGTGTCGCCGCGAACCCGAGCGCGGTGCGAACCGCGTGCAGCCTTGCCCATTTCTCGATGAGTTTGCGGCTGTCAGTTCCGGCAGCAGCGGGATCAATAGCCATCAGGATGTTATTGGCGGTCATAACGCAAATGAGGGTATAGGGCCAATTGGCAATCATCAGGAAAGCGCCCACGAGCCATAGCCACGTCCCGGTCTGCCACCATGCCAACAAACCCAACAGGAAGCCGGCAACGGCAAGCGGAGCTTGCATGGCAAAGCCATGCTTGTAGGCGGGCTTCCATTCGCCAAGCAGAGCTCGATCATCGAGGCTAAGTCTGCCGGCTGCTCGGCGATATTGACGTAAAGCGCCGCACCGGCAAAAACAGCGGCGACGATGAGTGCGAGCTGCCCGGCAAGCATGGCCTACCTTGGGGTGCGCAAGCTCCCTTTACCATATGAAAATCCAAACCGGCGGCCAATATGTCAAACCCACTTGCTGACCGTATCGCGATCGTTACCGGCGCCACCCGAGGCATCGGCCGGGCGACTGCGCTCCTTTTGGCGCAAGCGGGCGCGCACGTGGTCGCGGTAGGGCGGACGCAAGGCGCGCTCGAAGAGATCGACGATGCGGTGCGAGCGGCCGGCAGTACGGCGACGCTGGTGCCGCTCGACATGCGCGATTACCCCGGCCTTTACCGGCTCGCCGCCGCGCTGAACGAGCGCTACCAGCGGCTCGACGTGCTCATCGGCAATGCCGCAATCGCCGGCCCGCGCTCGCCGCTCGATCATGTCGAGCCAAAAGCGTGGGACGAGGTGATGGCGGTCAACGTCACCGCCAATTGGCATCTCATCCGCGCCATGAATGCCTTGCTTAGGCGCTCCACTGCCGGCCGCGCCGTGTTCATTACCTCGGGCGCCGCCACCAGCGCCCGCGCCTACGGCGCTCCCTATTCGGTGTCCAAGGCCGCGCTCAACGTGCTGGCGCGAACCTATGCCGATGAAACCGCCTCCACACCGATACGCGTCAATTTGTTCAATCCCGGCCCGACGCGCACCCGGATGCGGGCGCAAGTCATGCCCGGCGAAGATCCAATGACGCTGCCGACGCCGGAGCAAGTGGCGGAAAAGATCATCGATCTGTGCCTGCCGAGCTTCTCCGAGACCGGCAAGGTCTACGATTATCGCGCCGGCAAGCTTCTGGAATTCCTGCAACCGGCTTGATCAGCGCCGCCGTTTCTTTCCCGCGTAAGGATTGGCCTTGGCCCGCAGCGTGAGCCGGATCGGCGTTCCTGGAAGATCGAAGTTTTCGCGCAAGCCATTGATCAGATAGCGCCGGTAGGTCTCGGGAAGCGCGTAGGGGCGTGAGCAAAACAGCACAAATGTCGGCGGCCGCGATTTTGGCTGGGTGATGTAATCGAGCCGCAAGCGGCGGCCGCGCAGCGCAGGCGGCGGATTCGTCGCGACCGCCTCGGCCATGAAGCGGTTGAGCGCCGCCGTCGGCACCCGGCGGTTCCACACTGCATGCGCGTTTAAGACCGCTTCCATCAATTGATCCAGACCCTGGCCGCCCTTTGCTGACAGAACGACGACCGGCACGCCCTTGATCTGCGGCAGCATACGATCGACCGCGCTGCACAAGCGCGAAAGCGCACCGGTTTCCGGCTCGATCAGGTCCCATTTGTTGACCGCGATGACGACGGCGCGCCCTTCCCGCTCGACGAGATCGGCGATCCGCACGTCTTGTTCCTCGAACGGCGTCTGCGCGTCGACGAGCACGATAACGACTTCGGCAAAGCGGATGGCATTGAGCGCATCGGCCACCGAAAGCTTTTCCAGTTTCTCCTCGATCCGCGAGCGGCGGCGCAAGCCGGCCGTATCGTGAATGCGAAAACACTGGTCGTGCCGATTGAGATCGACCGCGATCGCATCGCGTGTGATACCGGCCTCCGGCCCCGTCAAAAGCCGCTCCTCGCCGAGCAGGCGGTTGATGAGCGTCGATTTGCCGGTATTGGGCCGCCCGACGATGGCGATCCGAATGGGTTGCTGCTCCGGCACGGCGACAGCAACATCTCCGGCCTCGCGCTCCGCCGTCGCCTCCGGCAGCGCGGTCCGTAGCGCATCGTAGAGGTCGGCCAGGCCCTCGCCGTGCTCGGCGCTGATCGCGACCGGTTCGCCGAGACCGAGCGCGTAAGCTTCCAGCGCGCCCGCCGCACCGGCGCGCCCCTCACTTTTATTGGCAACCAGAATTGCGGGTTTACCCGATTTGCGGACGAGATTGGCAAAGGCGCGATCGGCCGGCATCGGGCCGGCGCGCGCATCGATGAGAAACAGCACCGCGTCCGACTGCGCTATTGCCGCTGCGGTCTGTACCTGCATTCGCCCCGAGAGGGTTTCCCGCTCGGCATCTTCGAGGCCGGCAGTGTCGATCACCTTGAAAGAAAGGTCGCCGAGTTTGGCGTCGCCTTCGCGTCGGTCGCGCGTCACGCCCGGTTGGTCGTCGACCAGCGCAAGCCGCCGCCCGACGAGACGATTGAACAGCGTCGATTTGCCGACGTTCGGCCGGCCAACGATGACGGCGGTAAATGACATGACAGCGCTGCTAAAGGGATAGCTCTATATCATCCTATACGGACCGGCGCGGCAAACGCGCCGGGCGTCCGGCAAAAATCAATCGGCGCGTTATTGCGATGACGTGCCGGTTGCCGGAGGATTAGGCCAGATCGATTGCGACGGCTGTGCCGCTTGCTGGCTCGGCGCGGTCGGCGCCGGCGCCGGCCAAGCGACTTGCCCTCCCTGCTGAGATGCAGGCGGCGGTGAGTTTGGCCAATTGGCTTGCGAGGGCTGTTGCGGAGGAGCGCCTGTCGCTCCAACGTCGATCCGCGTCGGCGTCGTCGATGGCGGATTTTCGGTCGCCGCATTCTGTTTCGGCGGCCGCGCAACGGCGACTTTCGGTTTCGGTTTTGGCTTCGCTTCGGGCCTTGCCGCTGCGGCCGGAGGCGGTGCTCCTACCGCGTCGGCGCCGGCATTCGTCTGGTCGGGCGGCGGCTGATAGCCCTTGACCAGATCCGCCGGCACGCCGGTGGTCGTGCCGGGAACGCCGTTGGGAAACACCGGTTCGCGCTGACCCTTGAGCTTCGTTTTACTATCAAAAGCGTCCGAATTGAAAAGCTCCGTGGGATCGAATTGGCCTCCCGGTGTGCAGGCCGCCAGCACGAGCAAAAACGCGAGCGCCGAAGCGGTGCGAAACAGCGGGGAATTGTACTGGACCGGCATCCGCTCAGCCCTTGTTATTCGCGGCGAGGAGCTCGTTCAAAACCTCGGCGCGGTTGCGCGTACCCGTTGGCGTCTGCGGATCGGCCATGATCATGTCGGTCCACTTCCGCGCCGCGTTCACATTACCGGCTTTCCAAGCGGAAAGCGCCAAAATCTCGCGCGCGGTATGACGAAACGTACGATCGGCCGCCGTCAACGGCTCAAGCCGGGCCGAAAGTTCGGGGTAAGGCGCGGTGTCGACGAGCAGGTAACCCGCCCGCACCGCCGCCAGATCCTGGATCACCTGTCCGGCGCCCTTATCGGCGGCGATCTGGTCATAAGCCTTGACGGCGGCATTGCGGTCGGTCGACGCGAGTTCGGCAGCTTCGCGCAGCCGCGCCAGAACGCGATAGCCGGCCGTGCCGTCGGTGGCTAGCTTGGCGAAATCCGCCTCGGCCTCCCGATGCTTGCCGGACTGCGCCAGTTCAACGGCCTGTTCGAACGCCGCTCCGGCTCGCGCCGCCTCTTTGGCTCGCCACCACTGATAGCCGCGCCAAGCGCCAACCCCGGCGACGATGAGAACACAAAGCACGACGAGATAATTGCCGTAGCGCTCCCACAGCTTTTTGAGCTTCTCGCGCCGGACTTCCTCGTCGACTTCATTGAATATGTCGGTCACGCAACCCGTCCAAGCCTTAGTCGTGGCCTCGCTCGCCGGCTCGGAAACTCGAGTTCGGGAGAACCCGCCCTAGCCTCTTTCCCGATGGCGAGGCCGGCGCTTCGAACCGGGCATAAAATCAAGAAACTCAGCCACTCGACGCCCGCAAAGCCTTGTCGCAACTAGTTTAATGATGTGGCGCGAGCAAGGCAAAGGCGGCCCTGCTCCGGCAACCATTCCGCATGGCCAGATGGATTAGATCCGGGACGGACCCTTGCCACGTTCAGGAAGCTTGGTCACGGAGGGTACCGCGCCGGGCTTACGCATGGCATAGACGTGATCTGGACCGGGGAAGGTGCGCGCTCGCACTTCCTGCGCATAGCTTTTGATCGCCTGCTCGATCGAGGGGCCGAGGTCGCCGAAGCGTTTGACGAATTTCGGTACCCGCGGCGACAGGCCGAGCATGTCTTCCAGCACCAGGATCTGACCGTCGCAGGCCACGCTGGCGCCGATGCCGACCGTCGGCACCGGGATCTGCGCCGTAATGCGGCGCCCGAGCGGCTCGGCGATCGCCTCGAGGACCACGGCAAATGCCCCCGCATCCGTCACTGCCCGCGCATCCGCCTCGATCGGTGCCCAGTCGCTCTCGTCGCGTCCCTGCGCCCGAAACGACCCGATCGTATTGATCGCCTGCGGCGTCAGGCCGACATGGCCCATGACCGGCACGCCGCGCTCGACCAGAAACGCAATCGTCTCCGCCATACGGCGGCCGCCCTCGACCTTGATCGCTCCGCATCCGGTTTCCTTCATCACTCGCGCCGCCGAGGCGAAGGCTTGCTCCTTCGAGGCTTCGTAGGAGCCGAACGGCATATCGACGATGACCAGCGCGCGTTTTGAGCCGCGCATCACCGCGTGCCCTTGCAGGATCATCATCTCAAGCGTGACCGGTACCGTCGTTTCGAGACCGTGCATCACCATGCCAAGCGAGTCGCCCACCAGGATAACGTCGCAATAAGCATCGACCAGGCGCGCGGTATGCGCGTGGTAGGAGGTCAGGCAGACGATCGGTTCGCCGCCCTTGCGGGCGCGGATGTCGGGCGCGGTCAGCCGCCGAATCTCGTTTTGCACCGACATCGCTAATATCCCAGCGCCGGAGTTCCGAACGCCGGCACGCCGATGACGATCGGGTGAAATACGAAGCCGAGCGCCAGATAGATGATCGTGCCGACGACGATGGCGATGATATCGTTTTTGGCGCCACCCACGGGAATCGGCGGCGCACCCGGATCGGTGCGATGTTTCAGCGTGATGCGGTCATAGACCGCCCAAGCCAGCACCGCGCCGAACAGAATTATTCCGCCGAGATCGCCATTGACGCACAGATGCGCGAACGCCCAAGTTTTCACGCCGACCAGCATCGGATGCTTGAGCACGCGCTTGATGTTGCCCGGAATATAGGCGGCGGCCACCATGATGCTCGCGGGCCACATCAGCACGACCACGATGTGGCGCGTCCAAGCCGGCGGATGCCATATGAAAATCATGCCGGCCGCGCGATAGTCCGCAAATCCATAGGCAATGAGCAAGATGCCGACGATCGCAACGACCGAGAACAAGCCGCGGTACGGCCATTCGCGGAGCCGGGCGATCAGCGCGGCCCGCCGGTCGCGCATCGTCACAAAGACATGCGCGCCGAGAAAGATAACAAGACCGAGGATTTCTTCCGCAAGTCCCAAGTGTGGCACCTCGCTCGTCGTGACATCAGGGCGGCGATCATGGCGACAGCGTCTTTATTGTCAATGAGGCCACGCTCGCTCACGAGGCGTATTGCCTGCCACGGTCGAGATAGGCCGCAGTACCGACGAGGGCTTCGCGCTCCTTGAAGGTGACCATGTCGCCGCGCACCGACGCGGCGCTGCCGTCTTTCGCGATGGCCGCAAGTACGCGCTGCATGGCCCTGATGGCGGCGCGCTGGGTATCGCTCGGGATGATGACGAGGTGATAGCCCAATTCTTGCAATCGCGGCACCGGAAGGAGCGGCGTCTTGCCGCCCTCGAACATGTTGATGAGCTTCCAACCCGGCAGACGCCTTGCGACTTCGACGATCTCGGATTCCGAAGTCGGCGCTTCGACGAAGATCACGTCGGCGCCCGCCGCCACATAGGCCGACGCGCGATCGATCGCTGCGGAAAACCCTTCGACGCCTATGCCATCCGTCCGCGCGATCAGAATAAAATCCGGATCGTGCAGTGTATCGCGCACGGCTTTTAGCTTCTGCACCATTTCAGTCACCGCAACGAGGCTCTTGTCTTCATAATGGCCGCACTTCTTAGGGAACGTCTGGTCCTCAAGATGGAGTGCGGCGACTCCGGCGCGCTCGAAGGCGCGCGCAGCGGCTTGGGCATTGAGCGCGTTGCCATACCCGGTATCCGCATCGGCGATGATCGGTGCGGAAACGACGTCCACCATCGAAGCGAGCCGATCGATGATCGTGTTCATGGACAATAGTCCGAGGTCCGGCATTCCGTTCGAACGCGCGATGGCACCGCCGCTCGCGTAAATGGCCGGAAATCCCGCCTGCTCGACTAGCCGCGCCGATAGCCCGTCGAACGCACCCGGCGCGACGGTAATGCGGCCTGAAGTCAACAGTGTCCTTAGTTTCGTCGTGGCGCGCACGATCTCACCTCCGCCGCGGCTTGCGGCTGTCCGCTTCGACTTAGCTCACGAGCATGATACGTCTTGCGTCGGAACGGGGAAACGCAAAGGAAGTCAAATGAAGCGCAGCGCCCTGGCGGTCTTGGCCGTCCTGTTTTGCACCCTTCCCGCGGCCGCGCAGGATTGGCCGGCCAGGCCGGTCAAGATCGTCGTGCCATTTGGAGCCGGAGCGACACCCGACGTCGTGGCGCGTCTAATCGCCGATTATCTGCGCGACAAGACCCAGCAGACTTTCATTGTCGAGAATAAGCCGGGCGCCAGCGGCAATACCGGTACCGACGCGGTCGCCAAGGCCGCGCCGGACGGTTCGACCATCGGCGTGAGCATCGGCGGCCCGCTCGCCATCAACACCGTGCTCTTTGGCAGCCTGCCCTACGACCCGAAAAAGGATCTCGCGCTGATCACCATGCTGGTGACCCAACCGAGCGCGCTTGCCGTCAATGCCGGCCTCGGTGTCGACACGACACAGCAACTGGTCGATCTCATCAGGCGCAATCCAGGCAAATACGCCTTCGGTTCGATCGGTACCGGCTCGCTGTCGCAGCTCGCCATGGAAGCCATCGCGTTGAAAAGCGGAGCGCAGCTCGTGCATGTCCCCTATTCGTCGTCGCCGCAGGCAATGACGGCGCTCATTCGCAATGACGTGCAGATGGTGTGCCTGCCGGCGATTTCCGTCGTGCCGCAGGTCGGCTCCGGCCAGGTCAAAATTCTCGCGGTGACGACCGCCGAGCGCTCGGCCCTGCTGCCCAAGATTCCGACCCTGAAAGAAGCCGGCATCGACGTCCAAGCCGATGCCTGGATGGGGCTCATCGCGCCGGCCGGAATTCCCGACGCCATGGTCGAACGCATCCGGAGCTTGGTCACCGAAGCAATCGATTCGAGCACGATCCGCGAAAAGCTCAAGGCGCAGTTGATGGAGCCAATCCCGGATACGCCGGCCGAATTCCGCGCCCGCATCGACTCCGACATCGCGCGCTGGACGCCGGTCATCCAAGCGGCCAACATCAAAATTCAATGAGCGGAGAATGGAGGGCCAGATGGCCCTCTATTCGCGACTTCGCTCTTTGGCTACGGGCCAAATTTGTAATCGAACCCGGCTTTCACCTCTTGAACATTGAGGTCGGCGTTCGATGTCACTCCCGGCGTAAAGTTCAGCTGTTTTGAGCCGAAGCCGAGGTAATCGTATTCGACGCGGGCGGTCCAGTTTTCGCTGAGCGCATATTCGAGGCCGGCGCCGGCAGTCCAGCCGGTGCGCGTCAAGGTGTCGGTATAGGTGGGTCCGCCGACCGGCGTGAAGGTGCTTTTGTCATCTGCGAAGGCAACACCGCCCTTGCCGTAGACAAGCAGACGATCGAACGCTGCGCCGATGCGCCCAGTCACGGTCGAGGTCCACTGTGGACTGGTGGTAATCGCGTCGCTGGCCGAATTGGTGCCGCTGCCCTTGATGAGACTGGTCCAGCTGAAATCACCCTCAAGTCCGACCACGAGCCAGTTGAACTGCGCGTTTACGCCAAGCTGGGCGCCGCCGAGAAAGCCGCCGCCGTTGAACGTGTCGTTCACGCTGGTAAACGGGTCGGTCCATTGCGATTCTTCGAAGCCGCCGCCGACGTGACCGCCGATATAGAATCCACTCCAGTTATAGACCGGCGGCGCATAAGCGACCGGCGCCACCGGCGGCGGCGCCGACCGTATCGGCAGATCAGCGGCTTTCGCAGAAAACACGCAAGCAACAGTGCCGGCGGCCACCGTGATGGCGCCGACGAACGCACGCAATTTCATTTCAACCTCCAGCCTCGCAGATACTTGCCCCCAGATATTGTCCCAAGCTTTAAGTCCCCGACGATCGAGCCCAGTTATTTGACCCGTCGCCCATGCGAGAGAGAGCCGCACTTTGTCGGGCAAAGCATGGTCGATTGGTGGCGGTAACGTGGCTACCGACTTGCTCTTAACAATCTTGAAATATGAAAGTTCCGCGCGCCAGATTTTTGCCGGATTCTATTCCGTGGCTGTTGCAAAATCCCCACAGGAAGGTCGAAGTTGCTGACTTCGGCGAAACGATTTATGCGCGGCACCATCGCGTCGATAGATTTCGTCAATGCATGGAGGGTTCGAATGACAAGCATGCTCGCGGACGGCGTTTTTCAAATCGGTTTCGTGGTACCGGACATTCACAAGGGAATGGCATTCTTCAAGGACAAGCTTGGCGTTCCCGAATTCCAGTTCATCGAGAAGTCCGAACTGCAGGACGAGAGCTATCTCGGGAAACCTGCGCCACTGCGCACCTCGCCTTCGGCTGGTGCGGCGACACCCAAGTCGAATTGATCCAGCCGGTTTCGGGGGTGAGCACCTATTCGAAATTCCTCGACCAGAACGCGAAGGGCGGCATGCACCATTACGGCATCGAAGTGCCCAATTAGGCGCAGGCGGTGAAGGATATGGAAGACCGCGGCTTCCGGCTCGTTCAATCCCGCCGGCACAACGAAACGCGCTTCGGCTATTTCGACACGACGGGCGAGATCGGCGCGCTCACCGAGTTGGTTTATCTGCAGCCCGAGGAACGGGCATTCCTGTGGGGATTGAAACGCCAGACGTGACGGCGGTGCGCCGCCCGTTTATGCGCCTACCGCTTTTTGATATTGCTCCGGGGCAAAGCCGACCAGCAATTGGCCACCGCCGAGATCGAGCACCGGACGCTTGATCATCGACGGTTGCTTAAGCATCAGCGCCATCGCCTTTTTCGCGTTAAGGCCGCTCTTGTCCTTGTCCGGCAGCTTGCGGAACGTGGTGCCGGCGCGATTGAGCAGGGTTTCCCATCCGACCTTCTTTTCCCAGCGCTCCAATTGTTCGCGCGCAATGCCGGCGATCTTGTAATCGTGAAACGCGTAGTCGACGCCGTTCTTGTCGAGCCAGGCGCGCGCCTTCTTCATGGTGTCGCAGTTCTTGATGCCGTAGATGGTGATGGGCATGCTCAGCTCACTGAAATTGCTTGTCCTCTCGGAGCAACTTCACTCCCACTCGATCGTCCCCGGCGGTTTTGACGTCACGTCGTAAACAACGCGGTTGACGCCTTTGACCTCGTTGATGATGCGGGTGGCGACAGCACCGATGAAAGCCATGTCGAACAGATAGAAATCCGCCGTCATACCGTCGGTCGAGGTCACCGCGCGCAGGCCCACGACATAATCGTAAGTGCGGAAATCACCCATGACGCCGACGGTGCGCACCGGCAACAGCACCGCAAAGGCTTGCCAGATGTCGTCGTAGAGGCCGGCGCGGCGGATTTCCTCGATGAAGACGTCGTCGGCGAGCCGCAGGATGTCGAGCTTTTCCCGCGTGATCGGGCCGGGGCAGCGGATGGCGAGGCCGGGACCCGGAAATGGATGGCGGCCGACGAAAGCGTCGGGCAACCCAAGCTCGCGGCCGAGCGCGCGCACCTCGTCCTTGAACAATTCGCGCAACGGCTCGACGAGCTTCATCTTCATGCGCGCGGGCAAGCCGCCGACATTGTGGTGCGATTTGATGGTCACCGACGGCCCGCCGGCGAACGACACGCTCTCGATCACGTCGGGATAGAGCGTGCCCTGGGCGAGGAATTCGACGCCGCCGATCTTCTTCGCCTCGGCCTCGAATACATCGATGAACAATTTGCCGATAATCTTGCGCTTTTGTTCCGGGTCGTCGACGCCTTCGAGCGCTTTGAGGAACGTGTCGGCGGCGTCGACGTGGACGAGCGGAATGTTGTAGTGGCCGCGGAACAGCGCCATCACCTTTTCGGCTTCGCCGAGGCGCAACAGTCCGTGGTCGACGAACACGCAGGTGAGCTGATCGCCGATCGCCTCGTGAATGAGCACGGCAGCGACTGCGGAATTGACGCCCCCGGACAGCCCGCAGATGACCTTGCCGTTGCCGACCTGGCGGCGGATTTTCTCGATCGCTTCCAGCTTGAACGCGCGCATCGTCCAGTCGCCGGCGCAGCCGGCGATCTTGCGCACGAAGTTACGCAAGATCGCGGCGCCGTGCGGGGTGTGCACGACTTCGAGATGAAACTGCGTGGCGTAGAATTTTCGCGCATCGTCGGCGATCATGGCGATCGGCGCATTGGCCGAGGTGCCGACGACCTTGAAGCCTTGCGGCAGCACGGTGACGCGGTCGCCGTGGCTCATCCAGACCGGATATTTCTGCCCGACCTCCCACACGCCGTCGAACAGCGCCGTAGGCTGCGTAATCTGTATTTCGGCGCGACCGAATTCGCGATGATGGCCGCCCTCAACCTTGCCGCCGAGCTGGGCCGCCATGGCCTGTTCGCCGTAGCAAATGCCGAGCACCGGCACGCCGGCTTCGTAGATCGCCATCGGCGCGAGCGGTGCGTCTTTGTCGAGCACGGAAGCCGGGCCGCCGGACAGGATGACGCCTTTCGGCCGCATCGCGGCAAACGCGCCTTCCGCCTTCTGAAACGGCACGATCTCGCAATAAACGCCCTCCTCGCGCACGCGCCGGGCGATCAGCTGCGTCACCTGCGAGCCGAAATCGACGATGAGAATCTTGTCGTGGGGTTCCATGGCGGGTTTTAGAGTAACCGCCTCGGCCTGTCGAGCTTGGGCCACAGGAGTCATGGAGCGCGCCGCAATATGCTGACGAAAAACCCGTCGGTGTCAGTCCGTCGCGGCGTCATCAGCAAACCTTCGTCCGAGATAAGCGCCGCGCGGGCAAAAAGATAGGCGCGCTCGCCCAGCCCATTGATGACGTTGATGGGCTTTTCCACGGAAAAATCGCCGTGGCCGCCGATAAAGGCGCGGACCCGGTCGCCATTCTCTTCGGCGAGCACCGAACAAGTAATGTAGGCGATACGGCCGCCCGGCTTGACCAGCGCGGCGGCGCGCTCCAGCGCGGCGTCCTGCTGCTTCAGCCGCTGCTCGAGCGCGCCGGGCCGGATGCGCCATTTGGCGTCGGGATTGCGCCGCCACGTGCCGGTGCCGGTGCAGGGCGCGTCGATCAGCACCAGATCGGCGCGGCCGTCGAGATCGGCGAGCACGTCGCCCACGCTCTTCGGCGTGCGGACCTGGACGTTTCGCGCGCCGGCGCGGGCGAGGCGCTCATGGATGGCCACGAGCCGGCGCTTGTCGGTATCGGTCACGTAAATCTGGCCGCGGTTTTCCATAGCGGCAGCAAGCGCCAGCGTCTTGCCGCCGGCGCCGGCGCAAAGGTCGACGATCTGCTCGCCAGGCTTGGCAACGGCGAGGAGCGCGGCGAGTTGCGAGCCCTCATCCTGAATTTCGATATAGCCCTTAAGAAACAGCGGCTCGGCATGAATGGCCGGGCTTTTGGCGTCCGCCGCCAGCCGGATGCGCAGCCCAACCGGCGACCAGCGCGTCGGCTCGACATGAAGATGCGCGAGCTTGGGCAGCACGTCCTCGCGCGTCGTGGTGAGCATGTTGACGCGCAAATCCAGCGGCGCGCGGCTTGCCAAGGCGGCGCCTTCGGCACCGCGCTCGTCGCCGAACACGCGCGCCAAGTGCGGATCGAGCCATTCCGGATAGTCGCCCGCAACATAGGCGGGCGCCGCGGCGGGGATTCCCTTCGCAAGCGCCGTCCGCTCCGCCGCGGTCAATGGTTCCGGCGCATAGCGCGCGCCACTGCACAGCGCCTCGATCGCCGCTGCGTCGAGGCCACGTTCACGACGCAGCATCCCGACCAGCACGGCACGCGGATTTGCATCGCCCATGAGCCATGCGGCCGAAGATTTCCGGCGCAGCGCGTCGTAAACGAGACCGGCAATGGCGGCGCGATCGCCGGAGCCGGCGAAGCGATGCGACAGCCCCCAATCTTTGAGCGCGTCGCCTGCAGGGCGCCGCCGCGCCTCGATGTCGGCAAACACTTCGATCGCGGCGGAAAGTCGGGCCGATGGGGTCATAGGGCTGACGCTGGCTCCGACGGCCGGCTATTTCATCTTGCGCTTGATGGCGGCGCTGCGGTGCCCGCCAGGCGTGTCGTGGCGGCGCACGCGCTTGCGCAATTCCTGTATTGCCTCCGCCAGATCGTGCACGTGAATGCCCTTCGGCGCTTTTCCGGCACGCACGCTTTTGAGCATCCGCCGCAGCAGATCGTCGTCCTGCTCGTCGCGATACGGCTTGAGATCGAGATCCTTCGGCACCTTTGTCAGCCGCTCGTCGCCGATGCTTTTGACGTATTTCTGCATGAAGCGGTCGTAGGCGCGCCATTCGACACCAGCGGCCCGCACGGCAGCTTCCTCGGCGCGGGTCGCGATCTGATGCGCGTGCAGATAATGCAGCCCGAGCTGATCGATCAGCGTCTTCTCGACCTCTTCATGCAGAATGAGGAAGCGGTCGGTGTTGATGGTTCGAGCGTGGAACTTGAACGAGGGCGGCATGTGGCGATCGATATAGATCGTCTTGCCGTCGAGGCTATAGCCGGCGAGATAAGGAATATCGTGCTTGCGGTCGAATTTTTTCACGCGCCGGCAGATCGCATCGAGCGCGCGGTCCATCATCAGGCTGGACACATACCATTCCGGCAACCGCAGTCTCTTGTGCGGCGCGGTCGGATGGCAATAGTCGAGCGGCATCGCTACTCCCTAGATCGGCCGCGGCGCGGTCAGAACGTCGACCACGTACATTACCCACGCGATCACCAGCGCGAGGGTCGAGATGCCGTACAGCGCACCGCGAATGCGGACGATGTTGCTGGTCACGTGGACGTAAGCGTGCAGATAGCGGAACACCACGAATATCCAAGCCAGCACCACAAAGGCCGTACCGGCGCTGTGGGTCACATATTCAAGAATGGTGAGGACATAAAACAGTACCGGTATTTCAAACTGATTGGAAAATGCATTGGCGACCTGCATCGTGCACTTCGACCAATTCGGCTCACGTAACGCGATGCTTTCGGGCCGCACCCCCGATTTGAGATCGCGCGAGCGCAGCGGTCCCATCCAGATCAATAATGCAAAGGTCAGAAGCACTTCGACGAAAAGCGGCAACAAAATAGCTTGCGTGCTCATTGGTTTCCCCCGGCTTGTCACTATCGCTTCACACTGATCGCGGTCTCACCGTCTTCGTCGACCAGCGCGCTGCGCCACGATTTACCGTCGAACAGCGCCTTCCGCACGCTATCGGCGGTGCCGCCATGGTTGAGATTGGCAGTGATCAGCGTGCCGCCGGTGCGCAGGAGCGTCCGCAGCGTTTTATGCAGTCCAGGCGCCGGCGTACCGCCGTCGAAGAAAGCAACGTCGTAACCGGGATCGAGCGTCGGCAGCACCGCGGCAAAATCGCCCTCGTGCACGGTAATGCGATGATCCATGCCCGCGGCCGCGATATTGTCGCGGGCGAGCTGCACATGCTCCGGATCGCGCTCGATGGTGTCGACAGTCGCATCCGGAGCGCCTGAGGCGAAAGACAACGCCGTGTAACCGAGCGCCGTGCCCAATTCCAATATGCGGCGCGCATTGGCGGCGCCCGCCAAAGCCGCCAACAGCGGACCGTTGTCATAAGGATAGGCGCCGCAGCCGTGCCGTTCGCGATGCGTATTGGTCGCGGCGCGTATTTTCGCGAACGGATCGGCCGCGCTTATCATTCATCCCCGGCTTGGATAATTCGGGCTCTCGCGCGTGATGGTGACATCGTGCACGTGGCTTTCGCGCAATCCGGCGCCGGAGATACGGAGGAACTCGGCCTTGTGGTGGAACTCGGCGAGATCTTTGGCGCCGACATAGCCCATCGCCGCGCGCAATCCGCCGGCCAGCTGGTGTACCACATTGGCAACCGGCCCTTTATAGCCCACCTGCCCCTCGACGCCCTCGGGCACGAGCTTGAGCGTATCTTTGATCTCCTGCTGGAAATAACGATCGGCCGAGCCGCGCGCCATGGCGCCGACCGAGCCCATGCCGCGGTAGGTCTTGTAGGAGCGGCCCTGATAGAGAAACACCTCGCCCGGCGTCTCGTCGGTGCCGGCGAGCAACGAGCCGATCATGGCGCAGTCGGCACCGGCGGCGAGCGCCTTGGCAAGGTCGCCGGAATATTTGATGCCGCCGTCGGCGATCACCGGCGTGTTCGCCCTTTTTGCCACTTCGACCGCGTCCATGATCGCGGTGAGTTGCGGCACGCCGACGCCGGCGACGATGCGCGTGGTGCAGATCGAGCCTGGCCCGATGCCGACTTTGATCGAATCGGCCCCGGCGTCGATCAGGGCCTTGGCGCCCTCGGCGGTGGCGATGTTTCCCGCGACCACTTGCACCGCGTTCGACATGCGCTTGATGCGGGTCACGGTGTCCAGCACGCGCCGGGAATGGCCATGCGCGGTATCGACCACGACGATATCGACGCCGGCCTCGATGAGGCTCTCGCTGCGGGCGTAACCCGCTTCGCCAACCGACGTGGCTGCCGCAACGCGGAGCCGGCCCTGCTCGTCCTTGCAGGCGCTCGGATTGGCGACCGCCTTCTCGATATCCTTCACGGTAATGAGGCCGACGCAGCGGTAATCGCTATCGACGACCAGGAGTTTCTCGATGCGGTGCTGATGCAAAAGCCGTTTGGCCTCGTCCTGGTCGACGCTTTCGCCCACGGTGACCAACCGATCCTTGGTCATCAGTTCGGAAACCTTTTGCCGCCTGTCGGTGGCAAAGCGCACGTCACGATTGGTGAGGATGCCGACGAGCTTTCCCGGAACATTGCCCCTTTGGCCGTTGCCGCCGCCCTCGACCACCGGGATGCCGGAAATGTGATGCTCCTGCATCAGCGCCAAGGCATCCGCCAGCGTCGCTCCGGGATGGATGGTGACGGGATTCACCACCATGCCCGATTCGAATTTCTTCACCTGGCGCACCTGCGCGGCTTGGATGTCAGGTTCGAGGTTGCGGTGAATGACGCCGATGCCGCCGGCCTGCGCCATGGCGATCGCCATATTCACCTCGGTCACCGTATCCATGGCCGAGGCGACGATCGGAATATTGAGCAGAATATTGGGCGTGATGCGCGAGCGGATATCGACGTCCGACGGCAAGACGTCGGACAGCCCCGGCTTCAACAGCACGTCATCGAAGGTGTATGCTTCGCGCAGAAGGTCTCTTGAAGTCGCTGCCATTGCCAACTCCGCATGGCCCGATATCACAGGCCAGCGCATCGGGGTGAACGCCTCGCGGACGAGCGGAACTTGATCCCTCGCCCGGCTCGATGGCCCGCTTTTGGGTTGGCGGCGGTCGATAGCACGCCTTGATCGGAATTAATAGGCCCCTACGGGCGGAAAGCTGGAGAACTCGCTGTGAAACACTGCATAGATCGGCGTCAATTCAGCCTGGGCGGCATCGCCGCCGGCGCAACTGTTGCCGCCACGGGTGTCCCCGAGCTCGCGCAGGCGGAACCGGTGAAAATACGCGTCGGCTGGGTGGTCGTGCCGGCCTCGCTCGCGCCCCTGGTGCTGGCGAAAAAAGACATCCTCAAGCATTTCGGGCAATCCTACGTCGCCGAGGCCACCCGCTTCGAAGGCACCCCGCCGGTCATTACCGCGCTCGCCGCTGGCGAACTCGATATCGGGCCGCTCGCCTTCTCCTCATTCGGCCTCGCCATCCAAAATGCGCACATGAATGATCTGCGTGTCATCTGCGATGAGATCGAAGACGGCGTGCCGGGCCACGGCACCAATCAATTCATGGTGCTCAACGATGGCCCGGTCAAAACCGTGGCCGACCTCAAAGGCAAGGTGCTCGCCACCAATGTTATCGGCAGCGCCGTCGATATCGCCATGCGCGCAGTGTTGCGCCGCAGCGGGCTTGAGCCGAACCGGGACTACACCATCGTCGAGGCGCCCTTTCCCGCCATGCGTGCGATGCTGACCGAGAAAAAGGCCGACCTCATCAGCGCGGTGCCCCCATTCTCATTGGATCAAAATCTTTTGTCGATCGCGCACAGCCTGTTTACGCAGAAAGACGCGTTCGGCGTCACCCAATTGACGATGTGGACCGCGCGCACGCCTTTCATCCAGCAGAACCGAGCGGCGCTGGTCGATTTCCTCGAGGATACGATCCGCGCGATTCGTTGGTACAGCGATCCGACAAATCACGAAGAAGCGGTCGCGATCGTCGCCGGTCTCAACAAAGCGCCGCCGGCGCGCATGGAATGGGCCTTCACCGGCAAGGATCAATATCGCGACCCCAATGGCATGCCGAACCTCAGTGCGCTACAGAGCAACCTGCAGCTCCAGAAGCAGATCGGCTTCCTCAAGGAAGATATCGACGTGAAGACATACTCCGACGTGAGTTTGGTCGAGGAAGCGGCTAAACGGTTGGCATGATATCGACGTGCGCGCCGCGAGCCGGGCACGCCGCGAACCGATAGCCGATGGAAGAACCGCCTCCCTACGATCGCATCGTTCCCTTGATCGTCGCCACCGCCCTGTTCATGGAGAACATGGACTCGACGGTGATTGCGACTTCGCTGCCGGCGATTGCACGCGCGCTTGGCACCAATCCGCTGGCATTGAAGCTCGCGGTCACGTCCTATTTGCTGTCGCTTGCCATATTCATCCCGGCGAGCGGCTGGATCGCGGACCGCTTCGGTGCGCGCAACGTATTCCGCACCGCCATCGGCATTTTCGTCATGGGCTCGATCGGCTGCGCCGCCTCGCACTCGCTCGAACAATTCGTAGCTGCCCGCATCGTTCAAGGCGTCGGCGGCGCAATGATGACTCCGATCGGGCGCCTCATCATGGTACGCAGTATCGATAAGCGAATGCTCGTCCACGCCATGTCGCTCGTCACCATGCCGGCGCTGATCGGCCCGATCTGCGGCCCTCCGCTCGGCGGCTTCATCACGACCTATGCTTCGTGGCATTGGATTTTTTTGATTAACGTGCCGATCGGGCTCGTCGGCATTGCCTTGGCGACACGCTTTATCGCCAATGTCCAAGTCGAACGACACGATCCATTCGATTTTGTCGGCTTCGTTTTGTCCGGCTTTGGCATTGCTGGTCTTGCTTTCGGACTTTCGGCGATGGGCCTCGATTTCCTGCCGACCGGCATCGTCGCGGGCTTGCTTTGCATCGGGGCGGCGTCGTCGATGGGCTACATTATTCACGCCAAACGCACGCCGGCGCCGATCCTCGATCTCACTTTGCTGAAGCTGCCGGCCTTTCGCGCCAGCGTGTTCGGCGGCTTTTTGTTCCGGCTAGGTATCGGCGCGCTGCCGTTTCTGCTGCCGCTGTTATTGCAAGTCGGGTTCGATCTGACGCCGTTCCAGTCCGGCCTCATCACCTTTACCACCGCGCTCGGCTCGATGTTCATGAAGGCGGCGGTCGCCAGCGTGCTCAACCGCTTCGGCTATCGCAACGTTCTCCTCTATAACGCGCTGATCTCAAGCGCCTTTCTCGCCGCCTGCGCCACTTTCGTCCACGGCATGCCCTATGCGGCCATGATCGCCATCCTGTTGTCCGGCGGCTTCTTCCGCTCGTTGCAATTCACCAGCATCAACACCCTTGCCTATGCCGAAATCGATCCGCCGCGCATGAGCCGTGCCACCGCGATGGTGGCCGTCGCGCAGCAATTGTCATTATCGACCGGCGTCGCTGTCGGCGCGCTGGTTGTGGAAATGACGTTGCGGCTGAAACATTCCACGACAATGGGCGTCAATGACTTTCCACCGGCCTTCCTTTTTGTTTCATTGCTGGCGGCCAGTGCCGCTTTGATCTTCGTGCGGCTTTCACCCGACGCCGGCGCCGAGCTGTCGGGGCGGAATGTGGCTGAAGCGAAAGTGCCGAGCAAAGTCCGCTAAGTTATCTCGCCTACCCGCGAAATCCCCGCGCCAGAAGATAAAGCTCCGCCGAATTGGACCGGCTTGCCGGCGGCTTGACATGCTTGACGTTTTCGAAATCGCGCTTGAGCTCCGCCAGCAGCGCGGCTTGCGTGCCGCCTTGCAGAACCTTGCAGAGAAACGTGCCGCCTTCGGCGAGCACTTCGCGCGCGAATAGCGCCGCGGCGTCGGCGAGCGCCATGATGCGCAGGTGATCGGTCTGACGATGGCCGGTCGCATTCGTCGCCATGTCGGAAAACACCACGTCCGCCTTGCCGCCGAGCAGCGCCTTGAGTTGCTCCGGCGCCGACGCGTCGAGAAAATCGAGATGTAAGAATTCGACGCCCGGGATCGGCTTCATATCGAGAATATCGAGCGCGACGACGCGTCCCTTGCTTCCATCCCTGGCGCCGACGCGCCGCGCGGCGATCTCGCTCCAGCCGCCCGGCGCGGCGCCGAGATCGACGACCCGCCCGCCGGGTTTCAGCACCTTATATTTATCGTCGATTTCGGCGAGCTTATAGGCCGCGCGCGAGCGGAAACCCTCGCGCTTGGCGCGCGCCACATAGGGGTCGCTGAGTTGGCGTTCGAGCCACGTCCGCGACGATAGCTTGCGACGTTTTTCGTCCTTGAGCCTTACCATGATCGGTCAGGCTTCGCCCCAGACGCCGTCTTCGCGCATCATCTCGACCAGCATGCCTTCGCGCAGGCCGCGATCGGCAACACGCAGTCGCGGCGAGGGAAAGGCGCGGCGGATGGCGTCGAGGATGGCGCAACCGGCCAGCACAAGATCGGCGCGTTCGGCGCCGATACAGGGATTGGCCGCGCGTTGGTCAAAAGTCATCGCCATGAGCTCGGTGACCACGCGCGAAATCTCGTCGTCGGAGAGCCAGCAGCCATCGACGCGGCGCCGATCGTAACGGCGCAGCCGCAAATAAACCCCGGCAATCGTGGTCACGGTGCCCGACGTGCCGAGAGTATGGAAACCATCGAGATCGCGATGATCGGCGGCGAATTTATCGACGAAAGCGGCGACCTCGTCCACCATGGCGTCGTAAATCTCGCGCGACACGGTTTTGCCGCCATAACGCTCGGCAAGGGTGACGACGCCGACCGGCAGCGACGCCCAGCCGACGATGTCGGGCGCAGGCGGCCCGCGACCGTCGCCGGGCCGCCGCCTCAGCCGCACCAGTTCCGACGAACCCCCACCGATGTCGAACAAGACGACGCCTGATGCTGCCGGATCGAACAATTCGGTGCAGCCGGTTGCCGCCAGCCTCGCCTCGGTCGCGGAATCGATAATCTCGAGCTCGAGCCCGGCCTCCTTGGCCACGCGGTTGCGGAATTCCTCACCGTTCTCGGCCGCCCGGCACGCCGCTGTCGCGATCAACCTCGCCCGCATCACGCCACGCGCACGCATCTTGTCGCGGCAGACCTGGAGCGCATCGACCGCGCGCGCAATCGCCGCTTCGCCGATGCGGCGCGACGCATCGACGCCTTCGCCAAGCCGGATGATGCGGGAAAACGCATCGACGACGCGAAAGCCGTCGGCGGTCGGTCGCGCGATCAGGAGCCTGCAATTGTTGGTGCCGAGATCGAGCGCCGCATAAGTCGCGCCGGAATACGGCTCCGCCGGGACGTCGCGCACATCGCGGCGGATGCCATACGGCGTTCGGCGACCCCAGCGAGCCCCCCGCATATGGCCCTTGCGCGAGGTCCCATTGGCGTCGAGGTCGCCCGGCGGCGCCTCGTCGGTCATCCCAATGCCTTCCTGCCGCGCCGGAACCCATTGGCTCAACGGCCGCGGTCTATTGTTCAAGGCTAAATCGCAAGGACTGTAACAGGGGCGGCTTTAAGGGCAATACTGTGCTTTACCCGTCTATGAGCCATGTCCCACGCCCAGTTGCCGGCCTCTGCCAAGTCCATTATCACCGCGACAAAATGCTACGGGATTGAATCGTCATGAATTTGCAACAGCCCGCCAAAGCCGCGGGCGAATTAACCGCCGACCAATTGACGAGCATGAAGTTCGCCATCGGGCAGTCCGTGCCCCGCGTCGAGGACCCGATGCTGCTGCGCGGCATGGGACATTATACCGACGATGTCAGCCTGCCCGGCCAGGCCTATATGGTCATGGTGCGCAGTTCCGTCGCCCACGGCACGATCCGCGCCATCGATATGGATGCGGCGCGCAAAATGCCCGGCGTGCTCGCCGTCTATGGCAGCGCCGAATTGAAAGGTTACGGCACGCTCAAATGCGTTGTCGCGCTGCCCAATCGCGACGGTAGTGCGTTGCGCAAACCGCGCCGCGAGGCGCTGGCGGTCGGCAAGGTGCGTTATGTCGGCGACCCGGTCGCCTGTGTCATCGCCGAGACCGTGGCACAGGCCAAGGACGCCGCCGAGGCAGTCACCGTCGACATCGAGCCGCTGCCCGCTATCACTTCGCCGGAAGAAAGCGCCCGCGATGGCGCGCCGCAAATCTATGACGACGTGCCGGGCAATGTCGCGCTGGATTTTCATTATGGCGACAGCGAAGCGGTGAAGGCGGCGTTCGCAAAGGCGGCGCATGTCACCAAGCTTCGGATCGTCAACAGCCGCGTCGCCGTCAATCCGATGGAGCCACGCGCCGCCGTTGGTTCCTACGACGCCAATCGCTTCACACTGCACGTCTGCTCGCAGGGCGTCTTCGGCATGCGCGCCAATCTCGCAGAAGCGATGGGCGTCGACGTCAAGGAGGTGCGCATTCTCACCGGTCAGGTCGGCGGCTCGTTCGGTATGAAGGCGATGGTATTCCCCGAATACATCTGCCTCCTTCACGCCGCGCGTGCCCTCGGCCGCCCGGTAAAATGGACCGACGAGCGCTCGGGGAGTTTTGTCTCGGACGGCCACGGCCGCGACGCCGAAGTCGTCGCCGAGCTCGCGCTCGACGCCGAAGGCACGTTCCTGGCCGTACGGCTGACGAGCTTCGCCAATCTCGGCGCGTTTCTCTCGCAGTTCGGCCCGTTCATGCCGACCGCGAATGCGGTGAAGAACATGCAGGGCATGTACCGCACGCCGCTGATGGAAGTTTCCACCAAATGCGTGTTCACCAACACGACGCAGATCACCGCCTACCGCGGCGCCGGCCGACCGGAGGGCAATTATTACATGGAGCGCTTGATCGATGTCGCCGCGGCGGAAATGGGCATCGACCGGCTGACGCTACGCCGGCGCAATCAAATCCGGCCGCAAGAATTGCCGGCCAAGACCGCTGCCGCCTCGGTTTACGATTCCGGCGATTTCGCCGCGCTGACCAAACAGGCGCTCGAGCTTGCCGACGTCAAGGATTTCACCAAGCGCCGGCGAGAAAGCCGCAAGCGCGGCAAACTGCGCGGGCTGGGCGTAAGCACTTACCTTGAGGTCACGGCAGGGCCGGCTAAGGAATCCGCCGGCATCATTTTCAACGCCGATGGCACGGTGACGCTGACCACTGGCACGCTCGATTTCGGCATGGGCCATGCCACGCCATTCGCGCAGGTCTTAAGCCAACAGCTCGGTATCCCCTTCGATAAGATCAAGCTGGTGCAAGGCGACAGCGATCGCATTGCCGTGGGCGGCGGCTCGGGCGGCTCGAAATCGATCATGCACAGCGGCACTGCGATCGTCGAAGGCTCGGCGAAGGTGATCGAGAAGGGCAAGCAGCTCGCCGGTCATGTGTTGGAGGCGTCTGCGTCCGATATCGCGTTCGAGCGCGGACAATTCACCATCGTCGGCACCGATCGCACGATCTCGATCATGGAGCTTGCGCGAAAGCTGCACAGCGGTCTCACGCCGCCGGCCGACGCGCCGCAATCGCTCGACGTCATCCATATCAGCGAGGGCCCGGGCGCCTGGACCTTTCCCAACGGCTGCCACATCGCCGAAGTCGAGGTCGATCCGGACACAGGCTCGGTCGAACTCGTCAAATATTCCTGTGTCAACGATTTCGGCATCGTGATCAATCCGATGATCGTCGAAGGCCAGCTTCACGGCGGCGTGGTGCAGGGCATCGGCCAGGCGCTGATGGAAAAAACCGTCTATGACGAAAACGGACAATTGCTCACCGGCTCGTTCATGGACTATGCGATGCCGCGCGCGTCCGATGTTCCGTCCTTTGTTCTCGCCAACCACCCGGTGCCGACCAAGACCAATCCGCTCGGCGTTAAGGGCTGCGGCGAAGCCGGTTGCGCCGGCGGATTGCCGTCGACGGTCAATGCGGTGATCGACGCGCTCGCCGATTACGGCATTCGCCATGTCGACATGCCGCTGACGCCGTTTCGCGTCTGGCAGGCGCTACGGGCCGCCAAATCACGGAATAGGACGCAATAGAAGTCGTCCCGCCTGCAATGACGCAAACGATTTCCGTCCGTACGTTTCAGCCGGCCGAATCGCGGCTCATTGCCGCCGTCTGCGCCGCGCACATGATGAGCCATTACTACATGCTCATGTTGGCGCCGCTGTTGGCGTTCGTGCGCGACGATTTCAAAGTCAGCTACACCGAGCTGGCCGTGGCGGTGACGGTGTTTAATGTCGTTTCGGGCCTGTTACAGACGCCGGTCGGATTTATCGTCGACCGGATCGGCGCACGCGTGATTCTCATTGCCGGTCTCGCCTTAAGCGGCAGCGCGTTCGCGATCGCCGGCATGGTCAATTCATATTGGGTCTTCATCGCGATGTACGGCGTCGCCGGGCTCGGCAACACGGTCTATCACCCGTCCGATTATTCGCTGTTGTCGCATCACGCGCCGTCGGAGCGATTAAGTCACGTCTTCTCGTTTCACACCTTCGCCGGCATGACCGGTTCGGCGATCGCGCCGGTGACGCTGCTTTACATGCAAAGCATGTTCGGCTGGCGCGGCGCCTATATCGGCGCGGCGATCTTCGGCTTCATCGTTTTGGCGGCGCTGATCGCGCAGCCCGAGCCCGCACGGGATCCGATGCACGTCGCCAAAGCCGTCGCCAAAGCCCGCAAGAACAACATCATCGATACCGGCTGGCGCCTTCTGCTCACGCCGGCGATCCTCCTCAACCTCGGATATTTCATCCTGACGTCGATCATGGGCGGCGGGCTTAATACATATCTCGTTGTCGCACTCGGCGCGCTGCACAAAACGCCGCCTGAGATCGCCAATCTAGCGCTGACGGGGCTGCTTGCCATGAATGCCCTCGGCGTGCTGGCCGGCGGTATTCTCGCCGCACGCACCAGTCACCACGCCGTGGTCGCCGCATTGGGTCTGACGATTGGCGGAATTGTCACTGCGCTTGTCGGATTTTTCAATTTCCCGTCGGCGCTCCTTATCATGCTCATGGGATTCAGCGGGCTATGCGTCGGCGCGACCTATCCGTCGCGCGATATGCTGGTGCGCGCGGTGACGCCGCCCACGGCCTACGGCCTGGTGTTCGGATTCGTCTCTACCGGCTTCAATATCGGCGCCAGCATTGCCCCCATTGCCTACGGCATGCTGATGGACAACGGCCAGCCGCGCATGGTTTTTCTGCTGTCGGCCGCCGTCAGTATTCTTTGCGTCTCGACCGTGACATTCGGATTTTCCCGCCGGGAAACGCACTAAAAAAGAAATCGGGAATGTGGCTTACAGACTTCGCTGCAGGGCGGCGGGAATGTCGCGCGGAGTTTCCGCCACGACGACGCCGGCCTGTTGGAGCGCGTTGCGTTTGGAGGCGTAGCTTCCGGCCGTGCCGGTGACGATTGCGCCGGCGTGGCCCATTTTCTTGCCCGGCGGCGAGGCGCGCCCGGCGACAAAGGCGACTACCGGTTTTTTCATGCCGGCGGCATATCCGGCCGCCTGTTCTTCCATGGCGCCGCCGATTTCGCCGACCAGAATGATCGCCCGCGTCCGTTCGTCTTGGTCAAGCGCGACTAATGCATCGCGCGTCGTGGTGCCGATCATCGGGTCGCCGCCGATGCCGATAAAAGCGGACTGGCCGATGCCGGCGCGTGTCAGATTGAGGCAAACCAGCGTGCCGAGACTGCCGCTCCTTGAGATCACGCCAACCGCACCCGGCCGAAACACATTCGAATTGTGCCCCGGCATGATGCCGACGAAACCCTCGCCCGGCGTCACCAGGCCTGCCGTGTTCGGACCGATTACCTGCGTGCCGGCGCGCCGTGCCGCGAGCAGGATCGCCATCGCGTCCTGCGCCGGAATATGTTCGGTAAGCACGACGAGGAGCTTTACGCCGGCGCTTATAGCGTCAAGCGCCGCCTCCTTGGCCAGCGCCGGCGGAATGAACATGACCGCCGCATCGTACGGCGCTTGCCGCATCGCCGCCGCCGCGGACGCGAACACCGGCACGCCGATATGGGTGTCGCCGGCACGCTTCGGGTTAACACCGCCGACGACGCGCGTGCCGCATTCGATCATCTTTTCGGCCCAAAACGTGCCTTGCTTGCCGGTGATGCCCTGGACCAGCACGCGATGCGCATTACGATAGATGATCATCGCGCGGCATCCACCGCTGCCCGCACGGCATCTTCCATGAAATCGTACGGCTCGATGTGAAGCCGCTCGCGCACCAGCTTTACCGCTTCGTCCTCGCCGGTGCCGTGAATTGAGAAAAACACCGGGACATTCGGCTTTAGTTTTTCCCAGGCTTTGACGACGCCGTCGGCCATCACATCGGTGCGGGCGAAGGCGCCGCAAAAATTGATCACCAAACTCTTCACGTTCGGTGCCGACAGCACCAGACTGAGAGCAGCATCCGCCTTGGTGTAGGCCTCGCCGCCGATTTCGAGGAAATTCACCGGCCGGCCGCCGCAATGGGCGATCACATCCATCGTTGTCATGGTCAGCCCGGCGCCGTTGGCGAGCACGCCGACATTGCCGTCAAGCTCGATGAATTTGAGGCCGGCATCGGCGCCACGCTTCTCCAGCGCGGTGAATTTCTCGGCGGCGCCTGCGGCGGCAAGATCGGCCTGCCGAAACAGCGCTGCATCGTCGAGCGTGAACTTGCAATCGAGCGCGACGACCCGGCCATCCTTTAGAAGCGCCAGCGGATTGATCTCGACAAGTTCGGCGTCGCATTTGCGGTAGATCGCGTGGAGCGATTGCAAGATGGCGGCGATTTTCGGTTCGGCATCGCCGAGACTAAGCCCGGCTAGCATCGAGCGCGCCGCCGCTTCGCCGAATTCCTCGTCGATTTCCAGTCCATGGCGGCGGATGGCATCCGGCCGCGCTGCCGCGACCTCCTCGATTTCCATGCCGCCATCGGTGGAGAACAATATGAGCGGCCGGGCGGCCGCAAAGTCGGTCAGCACCGCGGCGTAGAATTCGCGCGCGATTTCGGCGCGCTCTTCGAGCAGAACCTTCTCGACCCGATAGCCGTCGATGGCCATGCCGAGGATCGCCTGCGCCGCAGCGAATGCCTCGGCGGCGCTATCGGCCTTGCGGATGCCGCCGGCCTTGCCGCGCTTGCCGGTCGGTACCTGCGCCTTGACCACGCACGATCCGACATCGCCAAACGCCGATGCCGCCTCGTCCGGCGTGACGCACAGCTTGCCGCGCGGCACCGAGATCGACGCCGGCGCCAGCACCTTCGCCTTGGCGACGTACTCTTCGAAATTCATCACTGCCCCTCGTTAGCGCCCGTATTTGCTCCAGTGCGGGCCAAACAGTTCCGCTTCGCTCGGCTTGTCCTCAGGGATCACGGTGACGAGGTGAGTGATGTTGAGGAAGTGTTTGTAGCTCAAGTTCTCCGAAATGGTGTTCTTCTGCCAGGAGCCGCAGCCCATGCTGAGCGTGAAACCGAGCCCGCTGTCGAAGCCGCCACCATTGCCGAAGGTGTGGGCGAAATTCACCAGCACCCGCGCCACGTCGAGATCTTCAGCCAACTCGCGCGCGTGGGCCATGTCTCTGGTGTGAATGCCGCACGAATGGCCTTTGCCCTGATAATCGAGCACAGCGCGGACCTGTTGTTTGGCCGCGGCGAAATCCTTGGCGCGGTAGACGGTGAGAACGAGCGACAACTTCTCGCCCGAGAACAGATGATCCTTGCCGGCGCCGACATCCTCGACCATGAAGAAGTCGGCGCGCTCGGCAGCCGGCGGCAGGCCGAAGGCTGGCGCGAGGATGTCCGCGCCGCGCGCGATCAGATGGCGATTAAGCTTGCCGTGATGCCACAGCGCCTCGCGAACCGCCGCTTTTTCCTGCGCCGTGCACAGATATCCACCGACCTTCTTGAGCGCCGCGATGGCTTGGTCGTAGATCGAATCGAGAATGATCACCGAGTTCTCGGACGAGCACGAGGTCGAATTGTCGAATATCTTCGAGGCGCGGATTTTCCGCGCCGCGTCGGCGAGATCTGCGGTCTCGTCGATGATGACCGGAACATTGCCGGTGCCGACGCCGATCGCCGGCGTGCCGCTCACGGCGGCGCGGCGGACGTTATCTTGCGAGCCGGTGACGACAACGAGATCCGCAGCCCTCATTAGAGCCTCGGTCAATTCCTTGGTGACCGGCGGCGGCAGAATCTGCACGAGATCGGCGGACAGCCCGATTTTTTCGAGCCCAGCGCGCATGTAATCCACTGTGCGTTTGGTCGTCTCGTAACCGAGCGGCGACGGCGCAATAACGACGGCATTGCGCGCCTTGATCGCCATCATCGCCTTGTTGACGGGCGTCGCGGCCGGATTGGTCGACGGCGTCAGCGCGACGACGACGCCCATTGGCTTGGCATATTTGACGATGCCCTTGGTCTTGTCTTCCTCGATAATACCGACCGATTTGCCGCGCAGCAGATCGCGCAGCGTGCCGAATGTCTTGCGCTCGTTCTTGACGATCTTGTCCGGCACGTTGCCGAGCCCGGTGTCGGCAACGGCCAGGGCGGCAAGTTCGCGCGAATGTTCGGGCTTATAGACCGACCACGCCAGCGCGCGAACGGCCTCGTCGGCGCGCTCCTGACTGACATCACGGAAGCCTGCGAAGGCGCCGCGTGCGCGCCGCATGACCTCATCAATGACCGGCTTATGATGCACATCCCCCGGCGATTTCACTGCCACAGTCATCGTCATTACTTCCCAATATTCACTTGCCACTATTCACCGAAGCATGATCACTGTGCGACCTGCTGCGCGCGCATGTCCTCGCGCCGGATGCCCGCCACCTTCACCGGTTTCTTCATGGCATCGCGGCGGAACGGTTCGCCAAGCTCCTGGTTGAGAATGACCTCGATGAAGGTGGTGACGCGTTTTTTCTGCGCGTCGCAAGCCTGGCGCAGCGCCTCGGTCAATTCCTGTTGCGTGCGCACAGTCACCCCCTTCAGGCCGCAGCCTTCGGCCATCCTGGCAAAGCTGAGATGCCTGTTGAGCTCGGTTCCGACGAAATTATCGTCGAACCACAGGATCGAATTGCGCTTCTCGGCGCCCCATTGGTAGTTGTGGAAGACCACCATGGTGATGCCCGGCCATTCCTCGCGCCCGATTGAGCTCATCTCGTTCATGGAGATGCCGAAGGCGCCGTCGCCGGCGAAGCCGACGCAAGGCGTATCCGGATTGCCGATCTTGGCGCCGATGATCGCAGGAAAGCCGTAGCCGCACGGCCCGAACAGACCGGGCGCCAGATATTTGCGGCCCTTTTCGAAGGTCGGATAGGCGTTGCCGATCGCGCAATTGTTGCCGATGTCGCTCGATATGATGGCGTCCTTCGGCAGCCCGGCCTGGATTGCGCGCCAAGCCTGCCGCGGGGTCATGCGATCGGGCTCGCGCTTTTGCGCATCCGCGTTCCAGGTCGTGCCCGGATCGTCCTCTTCGTGATCCATGCTGGACAGCGCCTGCAGCCACCGTGACTTGGCGGTGTGAACGAGCGCTTTTCGCTCCTCGCGGCCGGCATCGCCGGCGTTGGGTGAGAGCTGCGTCAGAATCGCCTTGGATACGAGTTTGGCGTCGCCGCAAATGCCGACGGTCACCGGCTTCGTCAGTCCGATGCGATCAGGATTGATGTCGACCTGGATGATCTTGGCGTTCTTCGGCCAATAGTCGACGCCGTAGCCGGGCAGCGTCGAGAATGGATTGAGCCGCGTGCCAAGCGCCAGCACCACATCGGCTTTGGCAATGATCTCCATCGCCGCCTTCGAGCCGTTGTAGCCGAGCGGACCGCACGCCAGACGATGGCTGCCAGGAAAGCTGTCATTGTGCTGATAGTTGCTGCATACCGGAGCGTCGAGCCGTTCCGCAAGCGCGACACATTCCGGGATGGCGTTGCCGAGGATGACGCCGGCACCCGACAGAATCACCGGGAATTTCGCCGCCGAAAGAAGCTTCGCTGCCTCCGCCACGGCGTTGGCGCCGCCGGCCGGGCGCTCGAAATCGATGATCGCCGGCAGATTGATGTCGACCACCTGGGTCCACAAATCGCGCGGGATGTTGATCTGCGCCGGCGCCGACAGGCGCTTGGCCTTGGCGATGACGCGATTCAAAACCTCGGCGACCCGAACTGGATCGCGCACCTCTTCCTGATAGCCGACCATGTCGCGAAACAACGCCATTTGCTCGACTTCCTGGAAACCGCCTTGCCCGATGGTCCGGTTCGCCGCCTGCGGCGTCACCAACAGCATCGGCGTGTGGTTCCAGTAAGCGGTTTTGATCGCGGTGACGAAATTGGTGATGCCGGGACCGTTCTGCGCGATCACCATCGCCATTTTGCCCGTCGAGCGCGTATAGCCGTCGCAAATAATGCCGCCGTTGCCTTCGTGCGCCACGTCCCAGAAGGTGATGCCCCCCGCCGGGAAAAGATCGGAGATCGGCATGAACGCCGAACCGATAATGCCGAACACATGCTCGATGCCATGCATCTGCAAGACTTTCACGAAGGCTTCTTCCGTGGTCATCTTCATCGCATTCGTTCCTTTTCGATGCCGGCGGTCATGTCATGCCGGTTGAAGTTTAGGGGTTACGTCCTGTCCTGAAAGGTTTCGGCGAGTTCCGTGGTGGCGCGGCGCAGCGCCGGAAGATGGCCGCGCGCGATCTGGACGTTCATGCGCGCCTCCGGCGCCTGGATCGCGATCGCGGCGAGCATCTCGCCATTACGCCCGAGCACCGGCACCGCCACGCAGACCACGCCGGCGAGATATTCCTCGCGGTCGAACGACACCTGCTCCTTGCGAATCTGCCGCAGTTCGGCGTCGAGGCGGGTCGGATCGGTGATGGTGCTATCGGTGAAGCGGCGCAGATCCAGGCTTTGCAACAAGCGCTGGCGCCGCCGCGCCGGCAACAGCGCCAGATGCAACTTGCCAATCGCGCTGCAGTGCAGCGGCACCCGCGAACCGGCCGTGAAATGCAGGCGCAGCGGCCAGTGCTCAGCCTCGACGCGGTCGAGATAGACAATTTCGCCGTTGAGAATGGTGCCGATATTGCAGGTCTCGTTGACCTGGCGCGCCAGCCGGCGCAGCAGCGCATGGCGGCTCGAATCGCGCATCGACGCGCGCATCGCGCCGAAAGCAAGGTCCGTCAATCGCGATCCCACGGTCAGGCGATTGCGCACCGGCTCGCGCGCCAGATAGCCGGAACCGACCAGGCCGTCGACCAGCCGATAGGCGGTCGCCTTGGGCAGCCCCAGCGCCTCGATGACGCTGCCGACATCGACCGCGACCGGCGAATGCGCGACCAGCTCCAGAATGGCAAAGGTGCGCGCCGTCGCGGTCGAGATCGCTTCATCGGCGCCGTTCGGCGCCGCCAGCGGCGCAATCTGATCCGTAACTTCCATGGCGTGGGTTTTCATCATTGCTCACCCGAAATGGCAACGGTCGCCGCGCGGCGCAGGGAAAATGCTTCGCGCAGCAGCGGAAACGCCAGCGCGACCAGCGAGCCGACCATCAGCGTGCCGCAGATCGGTCCCTTGAAGAACACCGTCCAGTCGCTGCCGCTGGAAATCATGCTGCGCATGAAGGCGGTCTCGCCGATCGGCCCGAGAATGGCGCCGAGCACCATCGGCGAAATGGGATACTTGAATTTCTCGAACAGATAGCCGAGCACGCCGAAGATCACGATCATCCAGACGTCGGACATGTCGTTGCGGTTGGCATAGGCGCCGACCAGGCAGAACATCACGACGATCGCCGACAGCACGCCCTGCGGAATGGTCAAGACCTTGACGACAACCCGGATCCAAAAAAAGCCGACGATGCACATGCCGATGACGCTGGCGAACATCGAGGCGAGGATGGTGTAGACCATCAGCGACGATGCCGGATCCTCGAACAGCATCGGACCGGGCTGCACGCCGTGCAGGAGAAATGCGGCGAGAATGACGGCGGTCGCGCCGCTGCCGGGCAGGCCGAGCGTGAGCAGCGGAATCATGTGACCAGCCACCGACGCGGTGGCGCCGATCTGCGGCGCGACGATGCCTTCCGGAATGCCGGTGCCCAGGAGCTTGCGTCGACGGCCGTATTGCTTCTCGATGCCGTAGGAGATGAACGAGGTGATGGTGGCGCCGGCCCCCGGCACGATGCCGAGCACGGTGCCGAGGACGGTCGAACGGATGAGGGTGGTTTTGATCGCGAGTAATTCGCGCAACGAAGGAAACTGCGTGGCGACGTTGACCTTAGCGTCTTTCGGCTGATCGAGATGCAGGCCTTGGCCGATCCGGGCCAGTACTTCGCCGAGTCCATACATGCCGACCAGGACTTCGACCAATTGCACGCCGTCGCGCAGGATCGGCACGCCGAAGGTGAAACGGTCCGTGCCGTAAATGCTGTCGATGCCGATGGTCGCCACCAGAAGGCCGACGCACAGGCTGATTAGCGAATTGACCATCGATTTTCCGGCGAGCGCCACCACCGTGGTCAGACCGAAGAACACCGCGGCGAAATAATCCGGCGAATCGAATTTGAGCGCGGCTTCGCTCATCGGCCCGGCCAGCGCCACCATCACCGCCGACGACACGAGGCCCGCGACTAGCGCGGCAATGAGCGCCCAGCCTAGCGCCTTGGCCGGCTGGCCGCGTTGCGCCATGGTGTAGCCGTCCCACAGCATCGGCACGTCCATTGGCTCGCCGGGAATGCGGTACAGGATGGCGGTGAAACAGCCGCCGTAAGTGCCGGAGAAATAGATCGCGGTGAGCAAAATTACCGACGGCTCGATCGGCATCTGATAGGTGAACGGCAGCGCCAGGATCACGCCCATGACTAGGCCGAGCCCCGGCATGATCGACACCGCCATGCCAACCAACAGCCCGATCAGCAGCATCAGCAGGTTGAACGGCTGGAAAATCTCCAGGAACCCATGGGCGAGACTGACGACGACCACGCTCGCCTCCTAATGCACGCCCATTGCGGCCATGAGCGCATAGGACAGCCGATCGAACGGCGCGACGCCGACCGGCAGCGCTACGTAGACCACGCGCATGAACATGAACATGAAGGCGAGCGCGATCGCCACGCTCAACAGCGTGACCGGCAGGAATCTACGGTAATGGCCGAGATAGATCAGCACGAAGCAATAGAGAATCGTCGCGAGAAAGAAGCCGAGCGCCGGCATGATAACGAGATAGATCATCGTGGCGCCGACCGCGGCCCAAACGAGCCCCGGATAGACTTCCGGCGGCCGCAACAGCGTTTCTATCTCGTCGGTCTCGGCGGCCGCTGCCGCGGCGGTGCCGGCCTTCATCACGCTCGACACCGCGCCCCACAACGCCGACGCCAGCAGCAGAACGAGAATAAGCTTCGGCCAAGCGCCAGGACCGATGCGCCCTGAAGCCTGCTCGAACTCGAAATTCCCCGCCGCGTAATAAAGAAACGCCCCGGCCGCGAGCACGACCGCATAGGGCAGCGCAGCGCGGCAACGGCCGGCGAGCGTGACCGCTTCGCCGGAATTCGCCTGTGCGCTCACTTCGACCCCGCCTGCGTGGAGGCCAGGATGGCTTTGGCCTGACCAAGCCAGGAATCCATAAAACCGCGCGCTTTATCCATCGATACGTAGCTGTCGGGATCGGCATATTGCTGTATGAGATAGGCAGCGAATTCCGGATTCCGCGCCACCTTCGCCAGCGCATCGGCGAGAATCTTCACGCGTGCCGGATCGGTGCCGGCCTTGACCACGATCGAGCGGAACTGCGGCAGGGTGACGTCATAGCCAAATTCCTTCGACACCGGCACTTGCGCGAATTGCGGGATATTGAGCCGGTGTGGATAGAAGAAAATCAGCGGGCGAATCTTGCCGCCATCGAAATAGCTGCGCACGTCGCCGGTCTGCTCGTAGAGCACGTCGACGTTGCTGCCGAGCACCGACGTGTAGCGCAACTCAGGCTCGGCATACGGGATCGGCTCAAACTTGAAACCCTGCTTGTCGAGATAGGACGTGGTGATGTCGTCGGCGCTGCCGAAGCCGAGGATCGCGACCTTGAGCGTCTTCTGTTTCGCGGTAGCGGCAAGCTCCTGCCAGCTATGCCACGGGCTCTGGGTGTTGACCCAGTAGCCCGACGGCTGCTGGATCATGATCGCGAGCGGAATGACCTGGTCCGAGGTGAAACCGGGATGCGGCCCGGCCAGGAGCGAATAGGTGTCGCCGATCAATACCGCGAGCGTGTAGCCGTCGGCCGGCGCGTTGAGAAGCTTGGTGATGCCGGTCTGTCCGGTAGCGCCCGGCACGTTAAGCACCGGCAACGAAACGCCGAGATCGGCCGACATGATCTTGCCGGCGGTGCGCGCCAATAGATCCGCGCCGCCGCCGGGACCCCACGGCACGATGAAGTTGATCGGATGATCGGGAAATTTTTCTAGGCTCCACGCATCGCCACCGCCGATTGTAAGAGCGAGAGCGAGCGCCGCGAGCAACAGCGGTTTGCGAGCGATCATCATGGGTTCCTCCGTTGCCGCAGGTTGAGGCGTCCAAACCGAACCATCCGATCGTCGGCTCGAAGTTCCCAGCAACATCTCATTGAGTGAGACTTATCGTTTTAAAACCAATAGCACGGTGCTAATCTCACGACAACGAGGGCCGCCTGCGTCGGCTGCGAAAAGCGGACGCGCCCCAAAGAAAAATTGTCGCAGCGAGAATTAACGGGAGGGGGCGGTGTCGAGCGTATCCAATATGCAGCGTCCGGACGACTTGGCAGCGCAAGAAAATTTGCTGGCCCGGCTCGATCGGTTGCCGGTCAATCGCAGAATTTTGTTTTTCGTCGGCCTGCTCGGCCTGATCTGGATCCTGGAAGCGTTCGACATTGGCATCATCGCGCCGGTCCTGTTCATCCTGAAGGGTGAATGGCAGCTCTCTCCGAGTGCGACCGGCCTCGTCGGCAGCGCCGGCACGCTCGGTATCGTGCTTGGACTGTTGCCGGCCGGCCGCTTGGCGGATCGCTTCGGCCGGAAAACGACGCTGCTCGGCGGCATCGTCGTGTTCAGTATCGTGACCTTCCTTGCAAGTTTTTCGCAGGACGCCACGCAACTCGCGATCTACCGTTTTATCGCCGGCTTGGGCCAGGGCGCGGTCTTTCCCGTTCCGTATTTGCTGCTCTCGGAATTCGTCAACAAGCAATGGCGCGGTACGGCTGTCGGTCTTGCCAATTCCCTGCTCGGCTTTTCCTACGGTCTCAACACATTGGCCGGCGCGCTGGTCATCGGCCGTTTGCCGGCCAGCGAGGCCTGGTGGGTGCTCCTGATGCTCGGCGGTTTGCCGATCCTCATCGTTCCGGTGATCATAAAATATCTGCCGGAATCGCCGCGATTCCTCCTGAAAGCGGGCAGGATCGACACCGTACGGACCTTCGTCGAAGGGCTCGAAGACATCAGTCAAGTCCCGCACGATGAGAAATTGATCGACGAAGGCTCGCTGAAAGTTCTCGAAGCGACGGCGGCACGGAACGTCTCGGTCTTCGATCTGTTCCGCTATCCGTATTGGCAGCGATGCCTGGTATCCTATCTCGCGCTGCTGTCGCCATTCGTCGTGTTCTACATCATCACCATCTATGGGCCCTCGATCATCCAACGCATGGGTGCGAGCAAGGAAAACGCGCTCTACTACACGTCGGGGCTGCTGTTCCTTACGGTGATCTCAACCGCTATTGCCGGCAGCATCGGCGACAAGATCAGCCGGCGCTGGGGCATCGTCATCATCATGATCGTCACGGCGATCGGCACGGTCGCATTGGGCGCGCCGCTGTCGCAAGGCGCGATCATCACCGCGGCGATCGTGGTCTGGAGCTTCGATTACGCCGGCTTCCCCCTGGCGAAGCTCTACATGGCGGAGCAATTTCCGACCCGGCTGCGGGCGACCGGATCGATGCTCGGCGAGAGCGTTACGCGCTTTCTCGGCGGCGTCGTACTGGTCTATCTGTTCCCGATCATGAGCGGGGTGATGGACTTCTCGACGCTGTGCCTGATCCTCGCCGTGCTGACGGTGCTTTGCATCCTACCGATCTCGATAGTCGGCTTCCGAACCTCAGGCGTGAGCATCGAGCAGACCGGCACTGATCTGAAGGCGCTCGCTAGAATGCAATCGACGACCTGACGTGTCGTGCGACAAAGCCCGGAGTGCGCGTGAGCCTGAGTTACGATGACATCGCCGCAATCTTGAAAATCATCGATGGCAGTTCCTGCGACGAACTGATTGTCGAGACCGGCGATTTGAAACTGGTGGTACGGCGCAACAATGCCGGTAATGCCTATTCGCCGTCGCACGATGCAGCCGCACCCGCCGCAAAGACACTGTCGTCACCTGAACCCGCAGGCGCCGCCCCATCGGACAGCCCGGCGCCGCGCCAGGCGCCGGCGAAAGCTGCGCACCAGATCGAGGTGACGGCACCAATGGTCGGCACCTTCTACCGCGCGCCGTCGCCCGATGCGCCGCCGTTTGTCGAGATCGGGCAAAACGTGCGCAAAGGCGATCCGCTCTGCCTGATCGAGGTGATGAAGCTTTTCACCACCATCGCATCCGAACATGATGGCCGCATCGCGCAGATCGGCGCCGAGAACGCCGAGCTCGTCGAATACGGCCGCACCCTCTTCGTCATCGAACCGGCATAGGAGCGTGCAAGTTGCGTCGTGTGCTGATCGCCAATCGCGGAGAGATTGCCTTGCGCGCGATCCGCACCTGTCGACGGCTGGGGCTCGAAAGCATCGCCGTTCATTCCTCAGCGGACGGTAATTCGCCGCACCTTTGGGCGGCAGATCATGCCGTCTGCATCGGGCCGCCGCCGCCTAAAGCAAGCTATCTCAATGCCGCGGCGCTGATCGAAGTGGCGTGCGCATGCCAATGCGACGCGGTCTATCCCGGCTACGGCTTTTTGGCGGAAGATGCGGCCTTCGCCGCGCGCTGTGCGCAAACCGATTTGATCTTCATCGGGCCGTCGCCCGAGATCATCGCGCAAATGGGCGACAAGGCCGCAGCGCGGCGGACCGCGGCGGCGCTCGGCATTCCCGTGGTGCCGGGCTCGAACCAGAGCTTCACACTGGCGGCGGAGGCGAAGCCGCGCGCCGATGCAATCGGCTACCCATTATTGTTGAAGGCGAGCGCCGGCGGCGGTGGCCGCGGTATGCGCATCGTCGCCGAGGCGGGCGCTTTTGCCGAACTGTTCGATCAGGCCACCGCTGAGGCCGAAGCAGCGTTCGGTCGGCGCGATGTCTATCTTGAAAGATTCTTTCCCAAAGTCCGCCACATCGAAATCCAAGTGTTCGGCGACATGCACGGCAATTACGCGCAGCTTGGCGAGCGCGATTGCAGCGTGCAGCGCCGTCATCAAAAACTCGTCGAGGAGGCGCCGTCGCCGGTGCTCGATAAATCGGTGCGTCGCGCCATGGCGGACGCGGCGATGACGCTCATCAGCGCGCTCAATTACGTCAATGCCGGAACCGTCGAGTTCATCTATGAAGTCGAGAGCGCGCGTTTCTTTTTCATCGAGATGAACACCCGCATCCAGGTCGAGCATCCGGTGACCGAGATGGTGACCGGCACCGATCTGGTGGCCGAGCAGTTTCGCGTCGCCGCGGGCGAGCGGCTCTCGGTCGGTGCGACACCGGACGGTGCATTGGTCGCGATCGAATTTCGCATCAATGCCGAGGATGCCGCCCACGATTTCCGTCCAGCGCCGGGCATGCTCAAGCGCTGGCGGCCGCCGAACGGGCGCGACATCCGGCTCGACAGCCACGTCTATGAAAATTACGTGGTGCCGCCGTTTTACGATTCGATGCTCGGCAAGCTTATCGTCACCGGCCGGACCCGCACCGCGGCCATTGAAAACGCCGCATCGGCGCTGGCGCGCTTCGAAGTGTCCGGCATTCCGACAACGGTGGCGTTCCACGCCGAGTTGTTGCAGCGGCCGGAATTCGCACGAGCGGAAATCCATACCCGCTGGGTCGAAAACGAATTGCGGACGGCAGTGCATTGATGGCCGCCAAGAAACCCATACAGCTCGTCGACGTGACGCTGCGCGATGCTCACCAGTGCCTGTGGGCGACGCGCATGACCACTGCGATGATGGCCGACATCGCGCCGCGGCTCGATCGCGCCGGATTCGAAGCCATCGATCTTGCCGGCGGCGCGGTATTCGACGTCTGCGTGCGCTATCTGCGCGAGGACCCCTGGGAGCGCATGCGCATTGTCAGCGGCTGGGTCAAGAACACGCCCCTCATCGTCATGACGCGCGGACAAAGCCTGTTCACCTTCGAGTTCTTTCCTGACGACATCGTCGAACTGACGGCGCAGCGCATCTTTGCCAACGGCATCCGCTACCACACGCCCTACGACGCGCTTAACGATATGCGCAACATGGAAGTGCCGGTGCGCGCGGCGAAGAAGGTCGGCCTTTATACCGCCGGCGGTGTGGTCTACACGCTGAGCCCCGTTCATACCGACGACTATTACGCGCGCAAGACGCGCGAGCTGATCAAGCTCGGCGTCGATGCGGTCTTCATCAAGGATCCGAGCGGGCTCCTCACCCCCGAACGGGCGCAGACGCTGGTGCCGGCGATGAAGGCCGCGTGCGGCACCGTGCCGTTGCAGTTGCATTCGCATTGTCTCACCGGACTGGCGCCGCATACCGCGATCGTGGCCATCAAGCTCGGCGTCGAGGTCGTCCATACTGCAACCTCGACGCTCGCCAACGGCGCATCGCATCCGGCAACCGAAAGCTTTATCGAAAACGCGAGACGCGCCGGGTTTGCGGTGCCGGTCGATCTCGATCCGGTGAGCGAAGTCGCTGAGCGGCTGCGTTACATCGCCGCGCGGGAAGGCAAGCCCACCGGCAAGATCGTCGAATACGACGCCTTCCATTATGAGCACCAGATGCCGGGCGGCATGGTCTCCAATCTCAAATCGCAGCTTGCGCCGCTCGGCATCACGCACCGGCTGCCCGAAGTGCTCGAGGAAGCGGCCCGAGTGCGGCGCGATCTCGGCTACCCGATCATCGTCAGCCCGTTCGCGCAGTTCGTCATGACCCAGGCCGTGCTCAACGTCATGGGCAAGGAACGCTACGCGACAGTGCCCGATGAGGTGCGCAAATACGTGCTCGGCTATTACGGCGAGATCGCAGGTCCGATCGACCCCAATCTCCACGACCGCATCGCAAAAGGCGCAACGCCGACCGTGGCGCGGCCGGGCGATCTGCTCGAGCCCGGTATCCCGCGCGTTCGTCGCGAGCGTGGCCCGTTCGCCTCCGACGACGACCTGCTGCTCGCCGCCTTCTATTCCGACGGCCAGTACCAGGCACTCAAGGCGGCCGGGCCGATTAAGACCGAATATCCGCTGTCGCCGACGCCGCTGGTCACGCTAATGAAGGAAATCGCGCTGCGGCCCGGCATCCGCTCGTTTCATCTCATCAAACGCCCCGCACTGGCCTGACCATGACTTCACCGGCCATCATCACCGTCGCCATTACCGGCGCCATCCCGCGCAAGGCCGATACGCCGGACAAGGACCGACTGGCGAAAAGCAACGCCGAACTGGTGGCGCGCCTTGCCGGCATCTGCGGCGAATACGGCCGCCACGCCGCGACCTGCACCGAAGCGCGCCAGATATTGAATTTGCCGGCGGCGTAACACCGGCTCGCGACCACAAAGGGGAGAGAACCATGGAGCAACCTTATAAGCCGACAGAAGCGAAGACGCCGATCGGAACCATCGCGTTTGCCAGTGCGATCGGCACCACCATCGAGTGGTATGACTTCTTCCTCTACAACACCATGACGGCGCTCGTGCTTAATAAGCTGTTCTTTCCGAACGCCGACATCCTGATCTCGACGCTGCTGGCTTATGTCACGTCGTTTGTCGGCTTCCTGTCGCGGCCGATCGGCGGCGTCATTTTCGGCCATTACGGCGACCGCATCGGCCGCAAGACCGTGCTCATTCTCACCGTGCTGATCATGGGCATCGCCACCTTCTTGATCGGGCTGTTGCCGACCTATGCGTCGGCCGGCGTCTGGGCACCGCTCATGCTGCTCGCGCTGCGTATCTTCCAGGGCATCGGTATCGGCGGCGAATGGGGCGGCGCCGTGCTGATGGCGGTCGAGCATTCGCCCGGCGGCCGGCGCGGATTCTACGGCAGCTGGCCGCAAATCGGCGTGCCGGCGGGATTGCTGCTCAGCGCGGCCGTCGTGAGCTTGCTGTCGTTCCTAAACAACGACGATTTCTTTTCTTGGGGATGGCGCATTGCGTTCTTGCTCAGCGCCGCGCTCGTCGTCATCGGCGTCTATATCCGGTTGAAGATTATGGAGACGCCGGCGTTCCAGAAAGCGCAGGAGGAGCACAAGATCGCCGCGGTGCCGATCGCCGAGCTGTTCCGTACCCACACCAAGAACACGATTCTCGGGCTCGGCGCCCGCTACATCGAAGGCGTGACCTTCAATGTTTACGCCGTGTTCTGCGTGTTCTATATCACTAGCACGCTGCATATGACCCGGCAAAATGCACTGACCGCGGTCATGGTCGCCTCGGCGATTATGATTGTCTTGCTGCCGGTGTGCGGTCAGATCTCCGATCGCATCGGCCGCCGCGCCTTATTCGGCATCGCTGGCCTGCTGATCGGCGTGCTGACCTTCCCGGCGTTCTGGCTGATGCAGCAGCTATCGCCGCTGTTGACCGTCATTGCCGTGACGGTGCCGTTCGGCATCGTCTATGCGGCGGTCTACGGTCCGGAGGCGGCGTTGTTCTCCGAACTGTTCGACACGCGGGTGCGCTATACCGGCATCTCGTTCGTCTATCAGTTCTCGGGAATCTTCGCGAGCGGGCTGACGCCGATCATCGCCACCGCGCTGCTGGCGCCGGGCGGTGGGAAGCCGTGGCTGATTTGCACTTATGTCCTCGTGGTGAGCGTCATCAGCGCTCTGTCGGTCTATGCGATGACGCCCCGACACGACGTCGACATCGCCATCGATCAGAAAGCCGCGGCATAGCCGCTCCGCAACCAGAGGTGCGAACTGCGACGCGATCAAGATGGAGCTTAATCTCAAAGGTCGCGTCGCATTCGTCACCGGCGGCGGCGCCGGTATCGGCGAGGCGATCGCGCGCGTGCTGGCGGCGGAGGGCTGCATCGTCGCCGTCGCCGACCGTGACGGTGCTGCCGCCGCCCGGGTCGCCGCAGCGATCTCCGCGCGCGCGGTCACCGTCGACGTCGCCGAGGCGAGCGCTGTCGACGCCGCGTTCGCCGAACTGCGCGGCAAGGACGCCACGCCGGAAATCCTGGTGAATGCCGCGGGGCTTATTTCTATCGGGTCGGTCGCGGGTACGCCGACGGGTGAGTTCGACCGCGTCGCCCGGGTCAATATCGACGGCATCATCAATTGCGTGAAAGCGGCGATCCCGGCGATGACGGCGGCGCGGCGCGGCCGCATCATCAACATCGCGTCGGTGTCGGCGATGCGCGGCGGCGGCGCGATCGGCAATGCGCTTTACGGCGCCACCAAAGCCGGCGTCGTCGCGCTGACCATGGGCCTCGCGCGCGAACTCGGGCCGAGCGGCATCACCGTCAATGCCATTGCGCCGACCATCGTCGATACGGCGATGACGCATGCCGCGCTGACCGACGAGGCGCGAAAGAGAATAATGGCGCGCATTCCGCTCGGCCGCTTCGGCACCGGGACCGACATCGCCGAGCTGGTGGCGTTTCTCGCCTCCGATCGCGCGTCTTTCATCACCGGAACGGTCATTCCGATCGACGGCGGCTATCTGACGGTGTGAGGCTCGGGTTGTGTTGCGGGAAGCTATATGGGGTCGCGCGGTATCAGGCCGTCGCCAGAATGACGGCGCAAGTCGTGACGATGTCGTCGACGCTGGCGCCGCGCGACAGATCGCTGATCGGCTTGGCAAACCCTTGCAGGAACGGACCGAAGGCCTTGGCGCCGCCCAGCCATTGCACCAGCTTGTAGCCGATATTGCCGGCATCGAGGTCGGGGAAGATCAGCACATTAGCGCGGCCAGCCACGGCGCCGAGGTTCTTGACTTTCTTCGCCGCGACCTCAGGCACCAAAGCCGCGTCGGCTTGCAGTTCGCCATCCACCGCCAAAGCGGGCGCGAGTTGTCGCACGCGTTCGACCGCTTGCCGGACTTTGTCAACGCGGGCGTGTTGCGCGCTACCCCTGGTCGAGAACGACAGCAGCGCGACGCGCGGCGGCTCGCCAAGCAAATTTTCGGCGCTGCGGGCCGAAGCGAGTGCGATAGCGGCGAGTTCCTCGGTACTCGGATCGGCATTCACGGCGCAGTCCGCGAAGACGAAGGATCGCGGCCCCCGGCCGAGAAAATCCGGAGCGACGATCAGAAAATAGCTCGATGGCAGCGCGATGCCGGGCGCGAGCCCGATGGTCATCAGTCCGGCCTCGATGACGCGGCGCGTCGGGTTTGCCGCGCCGGCGACCACGGCTTGGGCGTCGTCTTGGCGGACCATCATGCCGGCAAAATAAAGCGGCCTGCCCATCAGCCGCACGCCCATGACCGGCGTCATGCCTTCGCGCGTTGCAGCGCAAGCCGCACCGTAGGCCTGCGCGCGCGCATCCGTGCGCGGATCGATCTGCTCAACCCCACGAATATCGATACCCGCGCCGCTCGCGGCTTTGGCGATGGCGTCCGGCGCGCCGAGCACGATCGGATCGGCGATTTCCCGATCAATGAGACTGCGCGCCGCGGCAAGCACGCGAATGTCATCGCCTTCCGGCAGCACGATCTTGAAATGACGACGCCGTGCGGTATCGACACAACGTTCGACGGGATTCATGTTGAGCTCAACGCCGGATATGATCCGAGTGAGGCCATAGATGACTGAAACAAACGAGCCGATCAAGATTCACCGCGGATTGAAGGGCGTCTATTTCGACCGTTCGCCGTGCACGTTCATCGACGGCCGCATCGGCGAGCTACGCTATCGCGGCTATTCGATCCACGACCTCGCCGAACATTCGACGTTCGAAGAGACCGCCTGGCTGTTGCTGCACGGCGAGCTGCCGACTGCAGCCCAATTCGCCGAGTTCGACCGCGCATTGAAAGCGGCGCGCGAACTGCCCGACCAGATCTTCGAAATCATCCGCACCATCAAATCGGCACATCCGATGGACGTGCTACGTACTGCAGCCTCGGCGCTTGCCGCCTTCGATGCCGAGACCGCGGACAATTCGCCCGATGCCGTCATCCGCAAAGGCATTCGCCTGACCTCGAAAGTGCCGATGATGGTCGCGGCGCATGCGCGATTGCGCGAGGGGCTGGAGGTGGTGCCTGCGAGCAGGGAGCTGTCCCACGCCGCCAATCTGCTGTGGATGCTCAAGGGCGAAAAACCGAGCGCGGACGCAGCGCAATTGATCGACCGCGACCTCGTGCTGCACGCCGAGCACGGCTCCAACGCCTCCTCGTTCACCGCGCGCGTGGTGATCGGCACCGAGGCCAATCTGCATGCCGCCATCACCGCGGCGATCGCCGCTTTGTCGGGCCCCGCGCATGGCGGCGCCGCCGAAGACGTGATGAAGATGGCCGAGGAGATCGGCGATCCGTCACGAGCGGCCGATTATGTCCGCGACAAGCGTAAGGCCGGCGAGGCGGTGACCGGCTTCGGCCATCGCGTCTATCGCGCCGAGGATCCGCGCGCACGTCACATGCGCGCCGGCGTTGAGCGCCTATCGAAGGAAATGGGGGAGCCGCGCTGGTACGAAATTCTGCAGGCGGTAGTGACGGCGATGGCCCCCTATGCCCGCCACGGCGTCAATGTGAACGTCGATTTCTATTCCGGCGTGGTCTACCACCTGCTCGGCATCAAGCGCGACCTGTTCGTCCCGATCTTCGCCATCGGCCGGGTGCCCGGCTGGGTGGTGCAAGCGCTCGAGCAAATGGACAACAACATCCTGATCCGTCCGCTCACGCTCTATAGCGGCCCGGACGCCCGATCCTATGTCCCCATCGAGCGCAGACCGGGATAGAAATGCCGGGGGCCGAGTTCGATTTTATCATAGTAGGCGCCGGTTCGGCCGGCTGCGTGCTTGCCAATCGGCTCTCCGCAAGCGGAGCTCATCGAGTCGCGCTCATCGAAGCGGGACCGCGCGATCGCAGCCTATGGATTCATCTGCCGATTGGCTACGGCAAGACGATGTGGGACGCCAAGCTCAATTGGCAGTTCTACACCGAGCCGGACGCCAATATGGAAGGGCGTCGAATTTATTGGCCGCGCGGCCGCGTACTCGGCGGATCGAGCTCGATTAACGGTCTCATCGCGGTACGCGGTCAGCCGCAGGATTACGACCGCTGGCGCGAGCTCGGTAATCCCGGCTGGGGCTGGGCCGACGTGCTTCCGTATTTTATCAAGCTAGAAAAAAATTCCGAATTCGGCGACGACCAACTGCACGGCTCTGACGGCCCGCTCCGCGTCACCAGCATCATCCGCCGGCATGAACTGATTGAGGCATTGATCGAGGCGGCACAGAAGTGCGGCGTGCCGCGCACTGCCGACTTCAATGGGATAAATCAGGAAGGGGCCGGCTACTATCAGCTGACGACAAGCAACGGCTGGCGCGTGAGCGCCGCTGACGCGTATCTGCACAGCGTGAAGTATCGGAACAACCTCACCGTCATGACCAATGCGCAAGTCGCGCGGGTGCTTATCGATCGGCGCCGTGCGCGAGGCGTCACCTATCGCTTCGGCTCGCAATTGCGCGATTTGCAGGCGACACGTGGCGTGATCTTGGCGGCAGGCGCGGTCCAATCGCCGCATTTGCTGATGCTGTCAGGCGTCGGGCCCGCGGACGAATTGCGTGCGCAGCACATCCCGATCGTACTCGATCGCAAAGCGGTCGGCCAAAACCTGCAGGATCACCTGCAGGTACGCCTCATCTATCGCTGCACCAAGCCGATAACCACCAATGACGCGCTTCACTCGATTTTCGGTCGCGTCGGAATGGGAATCGAGTGGCTCCTGCACCGAACCGGGCCGCTGGCGACCGGCATTAATCAGGGCGGATTGTTCACCCGCGTATTGCCGGAATCGCAAACACCCGACATCCAATTTCATGTCGCGACGCTGTCCGCCGACATGGCCGGCGGCAAGGTTCATGATTTCTCGGGCTTCACGCTCGCGGTCTGCCAGTTGCGGCCGCAAAGCACCGGGTCGATTGCGCTTAGGTCCGCCGATCCATTCTCGGCGCCGAAAATCTACGCCAATTATCTTGCCACCGAGACCGACCGGCGTTGCATTACCGCGGCTATCGCCTTTGCCGGCAAGCTTGCGGCGACAACGCCGCTGGCCGACTACGTCGCCGCCGAAGTGCTACCAGGGCCGAATTACGTTACCGAGACGGACCTTCTCGCCTTCGCACGGAAACAGGGCGCCACGATTTTTCACCCAGCCGGCACCTGCCGAATGGGCGAGGACCAGGAGGCAGTGGTCGATCCCAGACTGCGGCTGAAAGGCATTGACGGTCTGTGGGTGGCCGACTGCTCGATCATGCCGACGCTTGTTTCCGGCAATACCAATATTCCCGCGATCATGATCGGCGAGAAGGCCTCCGACATGATCCTGGAGGATGTCGCACGCGCCTGATGAAACACGCCACGCGACTGATCACTTTGTAGCCCGCGCGGGCGCGAACTTCGTCCACATCGGCGCAAAATTTTGCTGCTGCCAACGCTCGCAAGACGCGATGGTGTTGACCAGCAGCATCGACACCGTCATCGGCCCGACGCCGCCCGGCACCGGGGTGATGTAGGATGCCTTCGCCGCGACGCCGTCGAAATTGACATCGCCAACCAGCCCGCCGTCGTTGAGCCGATTGATGCCGACATCGATCACAACAGCGCCGGTGCGCACCATCTCCGGCTGAATTAGATTTGGATGTCCAGCTGCGACCACCAAAATATCGGCCAGTCTCGTAAATTGCGCCAAGTCCCGGGTCTTGGCATGACAAATGCAGACTGTCGCCTCGTGCTGCATCAGCATCAATGCCATCGGCTTGCCGACGATATTGCTGGCGCCGACGACGACGACATTCTTGCCTTCGAGCGTAATGCGCTCGTGTTCGAGGAGTTTCAGAACGCCATACGGCGTGCAGGGCGGAAAAACCGTACCCCCGACCACGAGCCCGCCGACATTATAGAGGTGGAAACCGTCGACATCCTTGTCGGCCGATATACTGTGCAGGATGCGGCTCATATCGAAAGACGGCGGCAACGGCAGCTGAACCAAGATCCCGTGCACGGCGGGATCGTCATTGAGCCGCACGATTTTATCGATGACGGTGTCCGGATTTACCTCCGCGGGATAATCGAACCGGAACGATTTGATGCCGACATTGGCACAGGCGCGAATCTTGTTTCTCACGTAGATTTGCGATGCAGGATCTGCTCCGACGATGACGACGGCCAGGCCCGGCGGAATTCCGCTCCGTGCGACGATGTGCTGCACGCGCTCGCGGCATTCCTCGCGAATCGTCTTGGCGACCGCAACACCATCAATGATCTTCGCCGTCATCGATAATCCAGTTCAAGCTGCAACGCGGCGCTGCAACGCCATTGTCCTCGTACGGTTACTCCTTGGCCACGCGTCTTGCATAGGCATCGACGAAGTCGGCGGCAGCTTTGCTGCCGCGCGCGAACGACTTCATCGCTTCCTCATGTAAAAGGCCAAGCGCCTTCATTTTGATCGCATTCGCCTCGTCGTTCTCGGTGATGTCTTCAACGCGCCGCGGCCGCGGTAGATCGACGCTGATCGCGGCGCGCACCTGCGTCGGAATATTCGTCATGATGAGAATGCGGTCGGCAAGGTAAATTGCCTCGTCGATGTCGGTGGTGACGAAGAAAGTCGTTCTCCGAAACTCCTCATAGAGATTGGAGTAGTATTCCTGCATCAGCTTTTTCGTCATCGCGTCGAGACCGCGGAAAGGCTCATCGAGGATCATGACATCCGGCTTGTTGATCATGGACCGCGCCAGCTCGGCACGCCGCTGCATTCCGCCCGAGAGTTGCGAGGGATATTTTTTGCGAAAGCCGTCCAGGCCGACCTTCTGCAGCAACTCCTCGGCAAATGCGCGCATTTCCGGTGTGTCTTCGCCGCGTGCGCGCGGACCGAACATGATATTGTCGTATGTTGACATCCATGGGAACAGTGCACTTTCTTGGAATACGACCAGGCGGTCGCGCCCGGGGCCGATCACCGGCTTGCCGTCAAGAGTAATCTCGCCACTGCTCGGGCGTTCGAAGCCCGCCAACATGCGGATCAGCGTACTCTTGCCGCAGCCGGACGGCCCGATCATTACCGTCAGCTTGCCGCTGTCGAGGGTGAAGCTGCAATCGTGAACGACCTGCTTGGCGAAATCGCCGGCGCCATAGTTTTTGCTAACCTTGCTAACCGTAATCTGGCTACCGAGAGTGCTGGACGCGAGCGGCGAACCCTGAGGCATTTGTTGAATATTCATATTTCAGGACATTTAGCTTTCGGAAAGCCAGGGCGTCATCCATTTTCCGATCTTACGCAGCACCGCGCTTGATATGTAACCGGCAATGCCAATACTGATCATGCCCGCGACGATCTGCGTATATGAGCCGCCGACGTAGGAATTCCAAATGAAAAAACCGAGTCCGCCGCCGGCCGCGCCGCCGACGGAGCCAGCGCTGCCGCCGCCGGAAATCATTTCCGCGGCAACGACCACCGCCCATGTGATACCCACTCCGACGGTGGCCCCGACCACGATTGACGGCACCGTAGCCGGCAGAACGATGCGGCGAAAGATGTCCCAGGTCGATGATCCCATCGAGCGGGCGGCCTGAAAATAGCGAACGTCAATCGCCTGAGCACCGCCGATCACATTGATAACGATGGTGAAGAACGCGCCAAGAAATGTGACAAAGGCGATCGATAGTTCCTGGGTTGGCCAGAAAATGATGGATGCCGGCACCCAAGCGAGCGGCGGGATCGGCCGCAGCACTTCGAAAACCGGAAAAGTGATGCCGTAGAATGTTCGACTCACCGCCATTGCCAAGCCAAGCGGAATGCCAATCACCATCGCGGCCAAGAAACCTTCAAATACCCTGAGCGTGCTCATCAAAGCGCTCACCCAGAAGTTCGGCTCTTGGACCAAAACGATCAGTTCCTGCAGGACGGCTGTTGGGGCCGGAATTTGCGAAACCCACGGAAACGCGAATCCGAACCAAGCCTGCGAACGCGATCCGACCTGCCAAAAGACCAGGAACGCTGCTATGGCGACGACTCCACGCCAAAACACTTGACCGCCGACAACGCCGATGGTCTTCAAAGTGATTGCTTTGGCCATGCTCAGCGCTCTTTCTCGCCGGCGACAAAAGCCTTGATCGCCTCCTCATGGACAGCGGCAGCGGTTTCATCCATGAATTCGCGGAAGCGCTTGGCCGTGAGCACGCTGTAATCTCGCGGATGCGGGATATCGATATCAAGGATTTTCTTCGGCCGGCACGGTCGGGTCGTCATGATGACGACCCGATGGCCGAGAAAGATTGCTTCTTCGAGGTCGTGAGTTATGAAGAAGATCGTTACGCGGGTTTTGTAAAAGATTTCAAGCAGCGCTTCGTGCATCACTGATTTAGTCAGAGAGTTTAGCGCCCGGTACGGCTCGTCGAGAAGAAGGATCTTTGGATCATTCATGAGCGCGCGAACGATCTCGACACGCCGCTTCACGCCGGACGAGATTTCGCCGGGATAGTTGTGCTCAATGCCGCGCAAACCCGCATCAGCCATCATATCGCGAGCCTTTTCATACGCTTCGGCACGCGACAAGCGCCCCTGCATGATAGGCCCGAATGTGACATTTTCGATATTGGTCTTCCAAGGAAACAGCGCGCCATTCTGAAACACGACGATCCGATCGGGGCTCGGTTGGGCCTTGAGCCTCCCGGGTCCGCACAACATTTCGTCATCGAGGTAGATGCTGCCGGACGTAAGGCTATGGAAGCCGGCGATCGCATTGAGCAAGGTTGTCTTGCCGCATCCAGATGGACCCACGACGACCGTGATTTCGCCGGGCGGCACGTCAAACGTGCAGTGATCAACCGCAAGAATACCGGCATCGACTGTACCGTAAATTTTCACCACGTCCACAATCCGGACTCCGCCCTTGCGGACCGGTTGTGCCGAAACGGGGGAATAGCTTCGCGGCGGCGCGGGTTGCACGCTCACTTGTCAACTCCCAGTGCCAGCTCCCGCGTACGCCACTGCATCAAGTAGTCGCCGACCAGACGAACTGCGGCACTGGTGACATATCCCACGATTCCAAGCGTGATCATGCCGATAATAATCGTCGGATATCGAACCATTGTGTATGAGGTATTGATTACGTAACCCAGACCGTATTGTCCGGAAACCATTTCCCCGGCGACCAGGGAAAACCAAGCGACGCCGACGGAAATTTGTAAGCCCGTAAAGATGAATGGCATCGCGCCGGGCACGATCACGTGGCGAAAAACCTGCCAGCGCGCGGCGCCGAGGCAATCTGCCGCGCGTATGTAGGACACGTCGATCGATTCGACGCCGAGCATCGTGTTCAGCGCCGTCGCGTAAAACGACGCCAGAAACGTCAGGAAGATAATTGGCGTTTCAGAACCCTTAAACATCACGATTGCGAGCGGTACCCATGCCAGCGGCGGCACCGGACGTAGCAATTCGAACACTGGAAAGAGGTACTGCTTGAAGCGTTCCGACCATCCCAAAAAGAGGCCGAACGGCACTCCTATGCCGGTTGCAAGAAGAAACGCGATCGCAATACGGCGCGTGCTCACCCAAATGTGCATGTAGTATTCAGGAGTAAAAACGGACAATCCATAGGTCGGATTTCTGCTGAGCCATTCGCGCAAAACCTCAGTCGGACCCGGCATCTCCGAGAAACGGGGCAGCTTCCAAACTTCGACAGAGAGATACCAAAAGCCGATAAATAGCGCGAAGCCGATCAGCATCAGGTAGGGGCGCGGGCTTTTCAGCCACAGCGAGAAGCGATGAATCGCAACGGTCAGTGGGCTGACGCTATGGATCGTATCGTCCGGCATCGCCCGCCTTACATTACCGTTCAAAACACTAACCGGGCTTGCCTCGGTCATGATGAACTTCGACTCAGGCGCCCCCGCCGGGCAGGCGCCATGCACTGACGTTCAGGCGTGCGAAAGCGAATTCGGCCATCGGCGGCTGGCCACGGCATTTCATGGGCCCGTATATGCCGAGTCCGAAAGCGCTTTCACCACTCCTACCGGTGCCGTTAAGCCACGGGACTTCAAGATTTCGGCGGTGAATTGGGACTGGATCGCGTCAGGGCGGATTTCGGCGCTGATGCTCTTGATCTCAACGAGGAACTTGGACGCTTTTTGGATAAGACCCGTCGCCTCCGGCGTAAAGCCGTAAGCGAGCGTGATACGCGTGTCGGTTCCGCCGCTGGCTTTTGGTATGGTGCCGAAGGCCGAAGCCCACAGCGCCCTTTCTGGAAAGCCGGTTGTTTGACTCTCCGCCATTTTCGCGATGTCCATCGCATTTTTGGAATCGCCAAAATACAACTCGGAATCCAGTTCCGCTTGCAGCCAGTCCTTAACCACATCGGGCCGCTGTTGAATCAGCGCCTGCGGCATTACCATAAAGCCGCCGTCGCGTTCATCGACGGAAGCGCCCGATGCAACCCTGCGCGCGAGTTTATCCTGGACGATACGCGAAGCGGTCGGCTCCCAGATCACCGCTGCGTCGAGCTTGCCGGCCCGGAATCCGCTGGTAATGACTTCGATGCTCTGGTTCAGGTATTCGGATGGCTGGATATTGTAGCGCTTGAACACGGCCTGGGCGAAACGGTCGGTGCAGCTTCCCTTTGGCACTGCAACCGTTTTTCCGTTTAGCCACTTGATCGCATCTTCCGGCGAAGTGAATTCAGGAGCGTCATTGCGTACAAGAAATATATTGCACTGGTCATAGCCGAGACCGAGCACTGACACGAGCCGGATATCCCGGACGTCAGGATGGCTGGTAGATACGATGCCGGGCATATCGCCCACGTATCCGACATCGACCTTACCCGCAAGCATGCCGTTCACGATAATTGCGCCTTGCAGGCCAACCTGAAAATTCACGGTCGATCCCTTCGGCAAATATTTTTCGTAAAACTTTTGATCGCGCATGATTAAGCCGGACCATGACTCGGTGTAGTATGGCTGATAGCCGATAACGAGATCGATCGGATCGCCGGGCTTGCCGTAATCCTTCTCGGCAGCTGCTCCGGCCGGCGATGATGTTACAAGAGCCATTGTCACGAGGCACGCGGCGAAGAAGGCAGCGGCGGCCAGCATTAATCCGGCTGCCCGCACTCGCGTGACCAGGCGCGCGCAGCCGAAGAAAACTCGGGCTGCGCTGCCATTGCTTTTCTGGTACATCCTGTCCCTCCCTGATACGGCAATTGTTTTAGATTCGATTTCGAGACTCTGCGGTCTGTTCACTCGATTTCGGTCTTCGCGTAACCCTCCGACACGTCCGTTCAGCGTAACACACGGAACTCCTATCCGCGCCCTTCTCCGTCCGCAAATTGCGCGGGCCAAAGGCCGCAGGGCCTCAGCAGCTTGCCGTTTTCGATTCGATTTCACCCTTTACATTCGGCTATTGGGTCAGAACATGACAGCATCAAATATGGTGGAGAAAATTGTTCTTCCTAATGAAACAATAGAGCCGCGCTATTACGGGGGCGCGATGCACCCCTCCGTCATGGCTCCGGACGCTTCATTGCCGCCATTATTCGCTATCCCCCGAGGTCATCGTTCAATCTATTGATAGATAAGAAGCTTCGATTTCCGGCGTGCAACAATGGTGGCTTGGCGGCGCAATTTAGCTTATATAACCGCAAACATTCACCCTCTGGGCTAGCGAATTCGGGCCTCTACCAATTCTCGCAGGAGCAAGCGCCGTGGCAGCGAAGAACCATCGCCAGTGGTTAGCCGACCCAAAACTCAGACCATCCGAATGGGTCGATAGCCGCATCTACTCCGATCCGGAGATCTTCGAAGAAGAACTCGCTAAGATTTTCAAGAAGACTTGGATACCGGTCTGCCATGAATCGGAATTGCCGAATGCCTACGATTTTCGCACGATCTCGATCGCGCGCGAGCCGGTGATTGTCTGCCGCGGCCCGGACAATGAAATTCGCGCCTTCCTTAACGTTTGCCCGCATCGCGGCATGATCATCGAGCGCCGTCCTTCCGGAAGCTTCCTGGAAGGTTCACCGTCGGGCAATCCGAAGCGCATGACTTGCATGTTTCACGCCTGGCAATACGACATGCGCGGCAATTGCGTTTACATCAGCCGTGAAAAAGAAGGTTTTCAGGAGCGCCTGTGCAAGGAAGACGTCGGATTGCGCCGGCTGCGGTGCGAAGTGAAATTCGGCGGATTCGTGTGGGTTAATCTCGATGATAACCCGCAGACCTCACTCGAAGATTGGGCTGCACCCGCCTTTGCCTGCCTGCGCAAGACCCTCGAAGCCGAGCCGCTCGAGGTTTTCCATTATCACAAGGCGATCGTGAACGCGAATTATAAGCTGTGGCACGACACCAACTGCGAATTTTATCACGACTTCATGCACTACCATAATCGCGTAACGGGCTTTAACGACGCTTACTTCGCGCGCAAGAACGAAGCGTTCGAACACGGCCACATCGTGGTAGGCACGTTCGAGGTCAACTACGAGAAGTACGAAGGCTTCGACAGTCGCGCCGCGCTGTCGTTTCCCCACTTGCCGCCGAACCAGTGGTACATGATCGACATGTTCCCGGGCATGAACTTCAACCTGCGCGGTTCGGCGTTACGTTGCGACATTGTCACGCCGCTCGGCCCCGACAAGGTGATGATCGAATTCCGCGGCTTAGGCCTCAAGCGCGATACTCCAGAAGAACGCCAGACCCGCATCAATCATCATAACTCGATCTGGGGTCCGTTTGGCCGCAACCTGCACGAGGATCTCATCGGCGTTCAGGGCCAGGGCACGACCATGGCGACCGGTTCGGAACCGCGCCGCATCCTGCACGGCCGACACGAAAACCAGACCATCCACGATGAAAACGGCATGCGGCACTATTACCGAGAATGGGGCCGTTGGATGAATCGGTTGCCGAACAAACCGGACTTACCTTACGCGGAACCGGTATCGGTTGCTGCGGAATAACCTTGCACCTCGACGGCGGAACGGTCCACCGATCGAGTACGCGTCCTTCCGGCGACCTCGTGCGCACGCGGAGCGACGCCGCCGGCGCGGGTGCCGCGATTTCAAATGGGGTCAGCAGTGGATTCGGCCGCTCTTGTTCGTGACACGATTTATCGATCGGCCATTTTGCTCGATCAACAACAATGGAATGACTGGCTCGCGCATTGCGACGATAAATTTCAATACGCGATTCGCGCATGGAGCCCGGAGATCAATAAGGACGTGACCTACCTTGCACTTGACCGCAACGGGCTTGCGACCATGGTCAAGCTGTTGCCCAAGCACAATACCGATCATTCGCCTCTGACCCGGCATACTTCGGTTTACACAGTTGAGGTCGACGAAGCGGCGCGATCGGCAAAAGCGGTGAGTTCGGTCGTCGTCTATCAAACACAATTGGATGGCATCAATTCGCATATCGACGCCGGCGAAAGCCGCTTATTTCTGGTTGGAAAATACCTCGACACGTTCAAGATCGAGGACAACAAGGCGAAGTTCCTCAGCCGCGAGGTGCGGATCGAAAATCGGCGGCTCGACAAAGGCTCCCACTGGCCAATCTGAACAGCGATGACATGGAAGCGTATATGCGATGCCGCCGACGTTGCCGAAAACTCGGTGCGACAGTTCAATGTCGACGGCGTGTCGATCGTGCTGGTGAATTACGGTGAGGGCTTTCGCGCGATCCCGCCGATTTGCCCGCACATGGAAGAGCCGCTGGCGGAATCAGGCGTCGTCGCCCGCTGCATTCTCACCTGCACGAAACATCTGTGGGCTTGGGATCTGAGGACTCTGGAAATGCAGGGCGAGACAGAAAAGCCTCTCAAGACGTATGAGACTAAGCGGGACAACGGCGCGATCCTCGCCAATATTGACGGCGAGCTTACCTACGAATTCGATACCGAAGACGACGCGGACGACAATTTCTTCAAATAGCGCCGACTATCTCCCCGAATGAAGATAACGGTCCAGAGCAAAAACGGCGAACTGTCGTTCGATTGCGGCGATCGTGAGCCGATCCTGTATGCTGGGCTGCGGCAAGGCATCAATTTACCCTTCGAGTGCGCCACCGGGACTTGCGGGACCTGCCGTGCCCGCGTCATCTCAGGAGATGTCGAAGTCAAGTGGAAGGAAGCGCCCGGCGGCGCGAGGCTCAAGCCCGAGAAGGGCGATATCCTGATGTGCCAGACGTGGGCGCGTTCTGACTGCCTGTTGCGGGTGCCCGCAGAGCTTGCGGTCTCGGATAAATATCGACCGGCATTGCGCCGTGGGATCATCCGCGAGATCCGCATGTTGACAAAAGACGTGGTGCATTTTGATTTGTATTTGTCGGCGCGAATGACCTTCCAAGCCGGGCAGTTCGTGGTGCTCGAAGCCGCGGATGTGCCGGGCGGCCGCGCCTACTCGATGGTCAATTTCGCACCCGAAATCGACCGGCTCGCGCTGGTGCTCAAGCGCAAGCCGGGTGGGCGCTTCGGCGACTGGTTGTTCGACAAAATATCTGACGATCCCGAGGTCGCAGTGTTCGGCCCACTAGGCCGGGCGGTATTCCGCCCGGAGGAAGACCGCAACATCGTGTGCATTGCGGGCGGCTCGGGAATCGCCGGAATGATGTCGATTCTTCATTGCGCAGTGCAGGCGGACCACTTCCGTACTCACCGAGGCGCCGTCTTTTTCGGTGTCAGAACGCTCGCGGATACGTTCTATCTCGAGCAATTGTCGCGCTATGCCGCGGCCTCGCACGGCAACCTCGACGTGACTATCGCATTATCCGACGAAGCGGCGGCGACGCCGTTTCATCTCGAATTACCCATCCTCAGGCTTGCTGAAGGCATGGTGCATGATGTTGCCGCCAAGGCGATGGCCGATCACGATCGCAATGTGCTCGCCTATATTGCCGGACCGCCGATCATGGTTGATAGCACGATCCGCTCGTTGATTGCCGGCGGCGTCGCAATTCGGGATATCCGCTATGACAAATTCGCTTGATGAACCTGGGAATTCCCCGGCGACCCAATGGCAAACGCGTGGTATGGGCGATTTGTCAGAGCTGGCGCAAGCACGAGTGGAAGCGATCAACCTCGTTCAATGGCTGGCCCGAATCGCTAACAGCTACGTGGCAGAGGGTACGTGGGAGCGCCGCACCGATCTTGAATTCCGTCCGGCTGAAGCAGCCATCGTCACCAAGCAGTTCGACAAGGCAATTTCACTGGAAATGCGCCTGCCGACGCTAGAATTGCAGTTTCTCGATCATGGCAAACGGGTGCCTCATGTTTTCGATCCGCATGAGCATTCGCCGGCGGAGGTTGAGGCCTGGATTCTGGTCGAACTGCTGCATCGAGGAGTCGATCGGGAAAATTTCTCCAAGGAATTGCCCTACTCGATTCCGGGATTGATGAGCGGCGACGCGGAGGATTATTCGCCGCAGCTGTGCAGCCGCGGTCTTATCAAATTAACGGCCTTGTTGCAGGATGCGACGGCAGTTCTTAGGGCAATCGCTCGATCCACTGGTACCAAACATTTCCGCGTCGCATGCCTACCGCAAACGCTCAATCTTGCAGGCACGTTGGATACTGACACTGCGGCCGGCCATTTCGGCTTCTCACCCGGCGACACGGACCATCCCGAACCGTATTTTTACCTACATGATGGCGCGAAAAACGGCTTGGCCGGAAAAACGAATGCTCGAATCGTTAAGGCATCAACACTGCTCGCCGAGAGCAATCCGGTGGCGGCGGCCGCCAAGCTCAGGAAACTCAAGCCGGCGTGACGGCAGCCCGCCGTCAGGTATTCACACGTGTTCCAGCTTTTTCCGCTTGCTCACGGGCCCGTCGTAGATGACCGGTTTTTCACCCTCCAGACGTTTCCGAAGCTCACCCGATTTGTTGAGCTTTTGCACGATCGAGACGAACGCATTGGCCATCGGTAGTACGATCTCGCCCTCCGCCCAGAAGAGACCGACTTCCTGGGTCAGGATCGGATCGACAAGACGTAATGCGCGAGTACCGCGGTGCAGTCCCGGGGCGTGGGCGAAATGCGATGGAATGAATGTGCACAACTCGGTGAACTGAACCTGGAACATCAGATGCAAGATCAACTCGGACTCGACCCGCGGCACCGGCGAACATCCGACGCTCTTGAAAGCCTGGTCCGCGAAACGGCGTTCATGCATTGACGGACGCAACATCGCCAGCGGGAGCTGCGCCGCCTCCTTCCATGTGATCGTGTCGCGGTTCCGAAATTCCGGCCGATCGGGCACTAGCAGACTCAGCTGCTCGGTATAGATCGGGAGCGTGTTTTTGCGGCCAAGATCCGCTTTGTCCAGATACGTCAGCGCGACGTCGATCGAGAAATTATTCAAGCCAAGCTTCATCGCTTCGTTACCGATGAACTGTACGTCTGCACGGACACCGGGATATTTGCTACGGATGGTCTCCAGCAGAAATGGCAGGACCGGAGACATCGACGGCATCGCTCCAACTCGAAGATGTCCGGTGAGGTGGTTCTGCATCATTGCGACTTCCTTGCGCATGGCATCGCAATAGGCCAGCACCGCGCGGGACCAGACCGCCACGCGCTCGCCCTCGGCTGTCAATCCGTGGAAGCGCTGGCCGCGCCCGCGGAGAAAAATCGGCACGCCGAGCTCAAGCTCAAGCTGCTTGATGCCGCTGGATAGACTAGGTTGCGTGACGTTGCAGCGTTGCGCCGCGCGGCCGAAGTGACGTTCTTCCGCAACAGCGACGAGATAGCGAAACTGCCTGATGAACATGTCACCTACCCGCAACAATCCGGACGCTTGAATGGCATCCTACCGCGAAAATAGACGGGACTTAAGAAAAATCTTAGATTCGATCCCAGGCTAGCAGGTCGAATTTTCTCCACGCGCAACCCCCGTCCCCTTGCAAGGACGTTGGAAACGATGCGGTTTTGGCCGGAATCCCGATGACGTCGTTGACACTATCGGAACTGATCTGGATCGCGGCCCTCGGCACGATCTCCGGCCTGATGATCGGATGCATCGGAGTTGGCGGTGTCATTCTGGTGCCGGCACTGGTTTTTCTCGCCGGCATTCCGATCGAGACAGCAATTCCGGCGGCAATGCTGGCCTATATTCTGTCGGGACTTGTGGCGACGACCGTATTCGCCCGCAATAAGTCGATTCATTGGGGGATGGCGATCGGACTTTGCATCGGCGCAACGCCGGCGGCGTTCGCCGGCGCGTGGGCTGTCAGCGTATTCAATCGAGTGTTGCTGGAAGCGTGTTTGGGCCTGCTGACGTTTTTTTCCGGGCTCAATTCATTGCGCACGCAGAAAATCGCCGAGGCCGCCGATACCAAAGTCTCCACCGGAGTTCTGTTGACCGTCGGAGGCGTGACCGGCTTTCTGTCCTCGCTGACGGGTACAGGAGGGCCGCTTGTCCTGGTACCTATAATGATCTCGATGAGCGTGCCAGTTTTGGCCGCCGTAGGCTTGAGCCAGGCAATTCAGCTTCCCGTCGCGATCGCCGCGACGGTCGGAAACATCCTCTACGGCAAGCTCGACCTGACCCTGGGTGGAGTCCTCGCCGCAAGCCTGACCGTCGGCTCGTGGTACGGCGCCAAGCTCGCGCACGTCGTGCCGCGCGCAACTTTACGCGGCATCGTGTCGGCCGTTCTTGTCTTGATCGGCACGTTCATCCTCGCAAATGTCGGCTGGCGGCTCGTGGGGTGATCCTGGCCGATGGCGCTTGCAGACTTCGATCAAGTCAACGATTTCGGCGACGCGGCGGCAGAAGCGAGAGCATGCCGGACCGATTGCGCGCTATTCGATTTCTCGTTTCTCGAATGCGCGCGGATTGAAGGCGCCGGCGCAAGCGGAGTCGTGCAGGCATTCACCGGCCGCCCGGTGGGAGCGCTGGACGTGGGCAAGATTTGCTATGCGCTTCGCGTCGGAGCGACCGGTGCAGTCGTTGCGGACTTGACGGTTTGGAGAATCGGCGCAAACGCATACGAGGTGATGAGTGGACGCCGCGACGATATCGCGGATTTATTGGGACATGCCGGGCCCGGCATCGATGTCACCAATATTAGTCCGGATACTGCCACGTTTGCACTGCAGGGACCCGGCTCGCTCGATGCGTTACGCCGGCTCTGCGATGCCAGACCGATCGAGCTCCTCGGATATTTCAATTTTGGCCAGATAAAGCTGAATGGAATCACATGCCGGGTCGGGCGACTCGGCTACACGGGCGAAGCCGGATTCGAAGTGATCGTCCCGCGTGAGCATGCGCGCGATATTTGGCAGGCACTTTCGGCGCAGGCTCGTCCGGCCGGATTTATCGCCGCCGATATGCTTAGAATCGAAGCAGGCTTCGTACTGTTCAGCAACGAATTCCGCTTGCCAGTTTCGCCACAGGAGGCGGGCCTGGGGAAATTCTATCGATCCGCCGATTTGTCGGCGCGGCAAATCGCGCTCGTATCGTTCCGTGCCGATGTGGATAGCCTGCGATTGCCCTGGCAGCCCTCAGGCCATTTAGAGCGGCCTGTCACGCCCGGGGAAATCGTGGTGACATCAGGCTGCTCGAGCGATGTTGCAGGCGGAATTCTCGGTCTCGGCTACGTGTCCGCTGACACCGAATTTGGCGCAAGTCTACACGATCCGGCCGGCATTTTTCGCAACGTCCGGCGCACCCCGTTGCCGTTCTACGATTCGGCGAAACGCCGTCCGCGAGCGCCCTGGCGCTGATGTAGCGCCGCATGTCCGCGTTCGACGGCAATCATAGCCTAGGACAAATATACTATAGCTGGTGCGTATTTGACTGAGTGCGCTCCTAAGCGCCCCATGCCCGACGCTTGGTGACAGCGGCCAAAGGGTTTATTCCGCTACCGAACTTTCCGGTCACCGCATCTGTGTTTTGTGAGCGAAAGGATTAGTCATGGCAGACGCGCCGGCGCGAAAAAAGGTCACGATCAACACTCTCAATGCCAAAATGAGAAAAGGCGAGCCGATTACTCAGCTCGCCGCGTATGATTATCGCACTGCTGTCGTCGCCGATCGGCTCGGCATGGACATCCTTTGTGTTTCTGATACTGGCGGGATGATTCTATTCGGCCACAAGAGCACCGTCACGGTTAGCTTCGACGAGGTCATGATGATGTCGAAGGCGATCGACCGCGGCTCGAAATATGGTCTGCGTATGGTCGATATGCCGTATTGGAGTTTCCACGTTTCGCCCGAACAGGCCGTCGAGAATGCCGGCCGCTTCGTGCACGAAGCCAACGCTGAAGTTATGAAATGCGAAGGCAACAAGTACCACGCCAAGAATATCGAAGCGATCGTGCGCGCCGGCATCCCCGTTCAAGGTCACATCGGCATCACCCCGATGCGCATGCCGCAGTTGGGGGGCTTCGTCGCCCAAGGCAAGACCGTCAAGCGAGCCAAGGAATTGGTCGACGACGCCAAGGCCATGGTGGATGCCGGGTGCTTCTCTATTCTCTGCGAGGTGACGACATCTGAGGTCGCCGAATATCTCGCGCAGACCCTGCCGGTTCCGGTGATAAGCCTCGGCGCCGGCAATTGTGCGCATGGCGTGCACATCATCTCTTCCGACCTCTTTCATCTGTGGGAAGAGCACGTGCCGCGACACTCCCGGATCTACACCGACCTTATTCCGATTATGGAAGACGTTATTTCGCGCTACATGAAGGACGTCGTGACGCGTGCCTATCCGGCAGAAAAGGAAACCGTTTTCATGAGCCCGGAAGAGTGCAAAGCATTCGCAACCGAAATGAAGTGGGAGCGTAAGCTCGAAGAATTGCAGTCTCCGCACAGGAAGACCGCTTGATACCGATCCCGGCGCAACTTCGTGGTCCCCAAGGAACGACTGCTGAAACCTTCAATGCCATCGCACGATGGCAGGTTCCAGCTGTTGCGCGGACGGATTTTACATGTGCCTTTCGTAACTCCTGATGCACGAATGATTCAGAGCTCCATCGCCCCAAGCGCCGCTCTCTAACGGCGTGGTTCGCCGTGATTGCATTGATCGCAAAGGTAGCGAACCCCTTGCAAATACCGCGGCGTTTGCGCGCAGTGGTGCGGGCTCGTGAGTTCGAGCCTCATCTTGCTGGCAGTTCCGGTCGGCGTGCTCGGAGGCTTGGTTGTCGCCGCGATGAGCACAGGTGTCGATCTCTTGCATGAGTGGCTCTTCCACCTGATGCACGGCGAGCGGCTGTCCGGCCAGCTTACCCTCGATCCGATACTCGCGCTCATGGTTCCATTGGCTGGCGGTCTTGTCTTCGGCGTTACCACCGAACTGATCAGCCGGTGGCGCCCGGAGCGCGAAATCGATCCGATCGAGGCGAATGCGCTCCATGGCGGGCGTATGTCGCTCCTCGGCAGCATTATCGTCGCATTACAGACGATCTGGTCGAGCGGAGTCGGCGCTTCGGTCGGACTCGAAGCTGGATACACGCAATTTGCGAGCGGCATCGCCTCGCGTCTCGGCATGGCGTTCCGGCTGCGGCGTTCCGACCTGCGCATTCTGGTGGGCTGCGGCGCCGCTGCGGGCATAGCTGGCGCGTTCGGCGCTCCGCTCGCCGGCGCATTTTACGGCTTTGAACTGATCATCGGCAGCTATTCTCCGGCGAGCCTTGCCCCAGTTGGGATTTCGGCGCTGATCGGATCGCTGGTGACCCAATCCATTGAGCCTGGCCACCTCGGTATCTTAGCTCCCGATATGACTGCGCTCGCCCCGCACGATCTCGTTCTTGCCGCGACGGTTGGTCTGCTGTCAGCCACGCTGGGCATCTTTCTGATGCGCGGGGTCGCGCTATGCGAAACTACATTTGCCCGCGTGCGACTGCGGCCGGCCCTGCGCACCATGACGGGCGGCCTTCTCGTCGGCCTGATGGCACTCGTGTCGCCACAGGTTATGTCGTCAGGTCACGGCGCGTTGCGCATTGTCGGCACGCTCGACCTCTCGCTCTACACGCTGGCGATCATGTTCGTGCTAAAAATCGCCGCGTCGATTGCTTCGTTAGGTTCAGGATTCCGCGGCGGGCTGTTTTTCTCATCGCTCCTGATCGGGGCGTTGGGCGGTCACCTTCTCGCCGAAACTCTTACCATGCTCTGGCCGCCCCTGTATTTCGACAACAATGCCGCGGCCGTGATCGGAATGAGCGCCCTATCCGCCTCGGTGATTGGCGGCCCGCTGACGATGACGTTCATCGCGCTGGAAACAACCGGCGATCTCTGGCTGACTGCCGCCGTGCTCATTGCTGTAATTATCTCGGCGCAAATCACGCGCGAGGTCTTCGGCTATTCATTCGCCACCTGGCGGTTCCATTTGCGCGGCGAGACGATCCGCAGCGCCGCCGATATCGGCTGGATGCGCGACCTTACCGTCGAAAAAATGATGCGTCAGGACGTGCAAACAGCTTATGAGTCCTTGACCATCGCCGCTTTCCGCGAGGCTTTCCCGCTCGGGTCCAACGTTTACGTGATTGCCGTGGATGAGGTCGATCGCTACGTCGGGCTGGTACTCCTGGCGGATGCCCACGCGGCCGATGCCCTGCCCTACAAGCCGATCAAAGATCTCATGCACTATCCCGAAGAAATGCTGTTGCCGGGCATGGCGGTCAAGGAAGCGGTTCTCGCTTTCGACCGCGCCGAGGCGGAGGCGCTCGCGGTGGTCGACTCCTTCCTCGATCGGCACGTGATCGGCGTCCTGACCGAGGCTTACGTGCTGCGCCGGTATGCGGCGGCGCTGGAGGGACGGCGGCGCGATCTCGTCGGCGAATAGCCAAAATCTCATCCGGCCGTGTGCGTTGACCCTGCTCGTCGCCGTGGGCGACAACGCAGCGGGCAGGGCTCACGCGCGTTCGCGATCGCAACGCGGCGATCATCAAATTAGCCAATTAACATTGTCTATCATACCATGTGGAATATCTATTTTACAGTTGTCATTCAACCCGTTGTTCATCCGCGAGAGCGATCCCTAAGAAGGCTTCGCTTCAATTCGAGCCGGGGCTCTGCTACTACGAAACAGCACGGCGGGTCGGGCGACGCAGACCCCGGGATTCCTTTGCAACCAAGCATTGAGCACCACAATGTTCGTCAGCAATCCGTTCGCGGAACTTTCGATGTCGGTACCGCCCATCATCATGCAAACCTACGTTGTCGTAATGGCTCTCTTGGTCGCGAGTGGCACGCTTTTCGACGTAATGCATAAAAGGAGCGCCACGTATTTTTTTAACAACTGGCGAAATTCCAGGAATAAAGCGAAGCAGTGGGTCGGCGGCGGCGAGATGGTGTCCATCGCGATCCAGACTGCCGTGATCGATGTCATGGCTTCAGGCGAATTCTGCAACGCGCGGCGCAGAATTGCCCATCTCCTGACGATGTACGGCTTTGTGATTTACGTCGTCGCCACCGCTATCATGGTCTTCGCGTACCCGACTCCCGTCACCCCAACGCCCGGCTATTTACCGGCCATGTGGTACATCGGGGCCCTGATGGTTTGCCTTGGCGGCTACTGGTTCTGGTTTTTCATCCGGGTCGACGTTGCCGCAGAGGGTAATTCCCCATTCCGTTTTATGCGCGCCGACTTGTTTATCGTCTCGCTTATCTTGAGCGTGACTCTCGGGTTGGTGTGGGCGTATGTGCAAACGACGGATAGCGCCGCTTGGGCATACGTGTTCCTCGCTCTCTATCTCCTCGCCACGACGGTGTTATTTGGTTCGATTCCGTGGTCCAAATTCTCACATATGTTCTTCAAGCCCGCTGCCGCGCTGCAAAAAAGAGTAGCCGAAGCAAACGGCACGAGGAGCAACCTGCCGGCTGCGGCCGACGCGCCCAGAATCTACGGGAGCGCCCTGCAGCAGCCCCGACATTATTAATCGGCCCCGCAGCGGCCGTCGATCACGGGGGATGAGGGAAACACCATGCCGACATTTGTCTATATGACGAGTTGCGACGGCTGCGGACATTGCGTCGATATCTGCCCGTCCGACATCATGCACATCGACACCACCTACCGCCGCGCCTACAACATCGAGCCCAACATGTGCTGGGAGTGTTATTCCTGCGTGAAGGCGTGTCCGCAAAATGCGATTGACTGCCGCGGCTACGCGGACTTCGCCCCCTTGGGCCACAGCGTTCGGGTCCGCCGCGAACCTGACAAGGCAACCATTTCATGGAAGATCAAGTTCCGCGACGGCCGAGAAAAGGATTTCGTTTCCCCAATCAGAACCACGCCATGGGGATCGATTAAATCTCCGGCCGATTACGCGGCGCCGACCGCGAAAGCGATGAATTCCCAGGAACTCGCGCACGAACCAGAGGCGTTGCATATCGATGCACTGCCGGCGCTCACTCGGGATCGGCTCAAGCAAGGATTGGTGTAATGCGCCGCCGAAAGACCGTGTTCGTGGATTCGGACATCCTCGTCGTCGGGGGTGGCATGGCGGGGTGCGGCGCCACGTACGAATCCAGATACTGGGGGCGCGACCTGAAGATTGTTTGCGTCGAGAAAGCCAACATCGAGCGCAGCGGCGCGGTGGCGCAAGGCCTGTATGCGATCAACTGCTACATGGGCATGCAGTGGAACGAGAACCAGCCCGAAGATCATGTCCGCTACGCACGCAACGACCTCATGGGTCTGGTGCGGGAGGATCTGGGTTACGACATAGCCCGGCACGTCAACTCCACGGTGCACAAGTTCGAGGAGTGGGGCCTCCCCATCATGAAAGATCCGGAAACCGGGAGGTACCAGCGCGAAGGCAAATGGCAGATTATGATTCATGGCGAGAGCTACAAGCCGATCGTCGCCGAGGCCGCGCGCAAGGCCGCCACTGAAGTCTACAACCGAATCATGGTGACCCACCTGCTGATGGACAAGACGAAGTCCAACAGGGTTGCAGGGGCCGTCGGATTTAACGTCCGCAATGGGAATTTCTACGTGTTCCGCGCCAAGGCGGTCATCGTAACTGCCGGCGGCGCGTCGCACATCTTCAAGCCGCGCGCGGTCGGCGAGGGCATGGGACGGACCTGGTACGCCCCGTGGAGCAGCGCCTCGGCCTATGCATTGCCGATCCAAGTCGGCGCCAAGATGACTCAGATGGAGAATCGGATCGTCCTCACCCGATTCAAGGATGGCTATGGGCCGGTCGGCGCCTACTTCCTGCATCTCAAGACCTACACCCAAAACGCCTATGGGCAGGATTACGAGGCCTTCTGGCGCGATTCTATCAAGCAGATGGTCGGCGATTACGTTGATCATCACCCGGTGCCGACCTGCCTGCGGAACCACGCACTCCTCGAGGAGGTCAAGGCCGGTAGGGGCCCCATCCGCATGGTCACCAAGGAAGCCTTTAAAGATCCGCACAAGGAGACGGTCGGCTGGGAGAACTTCCTCGGCATGACGATCGGACAAGCGGTGGTCTGGGCGTCGCAAAACATTGATCCTAAGGAAATAAATCCCGAGCTGACCACGTCCGAGCCTTATGTCATGGGCTCCCACGCGACCTGTTCAGGCGCCTGGGCAAGCGGTCCAGAAGACTACGCACCCGCGGAATACCAGTGGGGATACAATCGGATGATGACCGTCGAAGGACTCTTCGGCGCCGGCGACACCATCGGCGGCACCGCTCACAAGTTCTCGTCGGGATCCTTTACGGAAGGCCGGATCGCCGCCAAGGCTGCGGTCAAATACGTCAACGACCTTGGCAAGGAACAGCCTCAGGTCAGTGATACCGAGTACGAGGAACTCAAGAAGACCGTCTACAAGCCCCTGGAAAACTACGCGATCGGCCGAAATGAAATCGTCGCAGGGACCGTTTCGCCGAGTTATCTCCTGCCGATTCATGGCCTGCAGCGTCTCGAGAAGATCATGGACGAATATGTCGGCGGCATCGGTGCCTACTACACGACCAACGAGCCGCTGCTCACCCGCGGGCTCGAATTGCTGGGCATGTTGAAGGAGGATCTCCCCTCCCTCGGGGCCGAAGACCTTCACCAGCTGCAGCGCGCCTGGGAGCTTCAGCACCGAGTGTTGGCCTCGGAATGCGTGACGCAGCACACCTTGTTCCGGACAGAAACGCGGTGGCCGGGTTATTACTACCGGGCGGATCATCCGAAGCTGGACGACAAGGATTGGCATTGCTTCACCCTGTCTCGCTACGACGGAGAGTCCGGAAAGTGGGAGATGGAGAAGGCTCCGGTGTACCACATCGTGGACTGATCACCCGGCTGCTCCGAACGCCGTGTCTCCAGGATCCCTGCGTGCCTCGGGCGTTTTCTTCCATGAGCGCTGGGCCCACCCCCCAGTGCGGTATGCACAAGTCATTCTGTCCGCGACAGTTTGATTTCAGGTAGGAATCGCAATGGCCCAACTGGTGCCGCCGCACAATTCGGAAGAGGTCAAGCCGCTGTTGCTGCCGGAAGCGGAGCGCGCCGAAGAACGTAAGCGGGCTGAGAACCTCCGGAAAATTCCTCTCGACTCCCGCGCGGTCTCCGACGTCTTCATGCTGGCAATGGGGGCCTATACGCCGCTCGATGGGTTTATGGGGCATGACGACTGGCGCAAGTCGTGCCTGGAGATGAAACTGACCGACGGCGTGTTCTGGCCAATCCCGATCACGCTTCCCGCCGACAAAGACCTTGCCGATGGTATCCATGCCGAAGAGGAGATCACGCTCGTCGACGCTGAAAGCGGCGAAATCCTCGCCGTCATGAACGTCCACGAGAAATATTCAATCGACAAAAAACTCGAGGCCGAGCACGTCTATCGCACCGCCGATCCAAAGCATCCAGGCGTGGCGAAATTACTCGGTCAAGGGGATGTCAACCTGGCCGGGCCCGTCATGGTGCTGAGCGAAGGCGAATATCCTGTTAAATATCCGGACCTCTACATCCGCCCCGCCCAGTCGCGGGCCATGTTTCTTGAAAGAGGCTGGTCGAATGTAGCGGCCTTCCAAACCCGAAATCCCATGCACCGCAGCCACGAGCATCTGGTGAAAATCGCGGTGGAAGTATCAGACGGTGTTTTTATTCATCAGGTGCTTGGGAAATTGAAGGCAGGCGACATTCCAGCCGATGTGCGTACTCGCGCGATCCAGGCGATGATCGATAATTATTTCCGCCCGGGGACGGTTATTCAGGCGGGCTATCCGATCGAAATGCGCTATGCGGGTCCGCGCGAGGCGCTGCTTCATGCCCTCATTCGCCAGAACTTCGGCTGCTCGCACCTTATCGTCGGGCGCGATCATGCCGGCGTCGGCGACTATTACGGTCCCTTTGACTCGCATCATATCTTCGATCAACTGTGGGACGGCGCACTTCTTACCAAGCCGCTGAAGATTGACGTCACTTTTTACTGCCGAAAGTGTTACGGAATGGCGACCGCGAAAACCTGTCCCCACGATCCGCAGCACCACATTTCGATCTCCGGGACGCAGCAGCGTGAAATGCTCTCGACGAATGCGGACATACCGCCCGAGTTCAGCCGGCCGGAGGTGGTTGCGATCCTCAAGAAATATTATGCGGGCCTGCGATCGACAGGCTAGGGCCCGGCATCATGATCATTGCGCAAATCTCCGATACCCATTTAGCCCTGGATATACCCGACGCCGATCAGAGAATAAGCGATTTCGCACTCACGATTGCGGACATAAATGCACTCGATCCAGCGCCCGACATTATCATTCACACCGGGGATATTGTTCATAACGGATGCCAAGACGAATACGCTCAGGCGGCGGCGACACTCGCCAAAGCGCGTGCGCCGGTATTTGTCCTGGTCGGCAATAAGGATAACAGGGCGAATTTGCGCGCAACCTTTTCAGCATGCGGATATCTTGCGTCCGATTCAGACTTCATCGACTATGCGATTGACGACTACCCGATAAGATTGATTGCGCTGGATACCCTGAGTTCAGGCAGCAACAAGGGTGACTTTTGCCCCGAGCGGGTCAGACGTTTGATTGACCTGATCGATGCCGAGACTACAAAGCCTATTGCGGTTTTCATGCACCATCCGCCGTTTGAGGTTACGGTGGGGCCGGATCGAATCAACTTCGAAACACAAGAGATAATGTCGCGGCTGCGCCGGGCGTTGCAGCATACCGGGCGGGTCGTCGCCGTTTTCAGTGGCCATGTTCATCGTGCCGCTGCAGGTTATGTCGGAAGCATCCCGGCGACAGTGGTGCCGTGCATCGCGACAACACTGCGCAGAGGCGAGTATCCGCCCCACATGAAGATGTGTCCGGTCTATCACGTCCACCGGTTCGATCCGCTTTGGGGCTTTGCCACCGAAACACGGATTGTCGGAGCGAGGCCGTCGATGACATCGAGCGCTAGCTACTCTTCGCAGGCGCTCTGATACGGGCGCGATCTCGCTGCTTCGCGAAGGGCTTTGACCCCATTCGATCTGAAATGCGCGCTGGTTTGCCGGCAAGCCGCGCGGGCCATCAGCACAACCGCCTTAAAATGCTTTGGCCGCGTCAATCGCATAATAGGCGTCATGAGAGTGCTTTCTTTATAGACTGCGCTACTCTTGCGGAAAAATAATCTTCGGGACTCTCGATGGAGAGAACCTTGGGATTATTCAGGGAGGGGAACGTGCAAAATGTTTCTGTCATTTATGATGAAAAATCCCAGCGCATGGCCGATGAGATGGTCATGGCCGAGGCGCGGTATATCGCGCAGCGCGAACTAAAAGAGCAGGACTGCGACTGTAAAGACGGAATGTTTCCGCGCTCGGCGCCGACCAATCGCCGTAGGTTCCTGTTCGCGGCCGGATCGGTCGCCGGCGTCGTCGGCTCAACGGCGGCGCTTGCCCAGAATGCCCCACCCGGCGCCTTCTATTACGATGTGCCGCCCGACCCGACAAAGATACAGGGCCGCCCTATCGGCGGCGACAACGGTTACGGCAGCCGTTCGCAATTCGAAACCGAAGTCCGCGAGCGCTTTCCCACGGCGAACGCCTACACCTCGTGGAGCTTTACCCCGCTGCAAAACATGGTGGGGAACATTACCGCTTCCGGTCTTCACTTCGAACGTGACCACAACGGCATCCCGACAATCGATCCGAGCCGCCACATGCTGTTTGTCCACGGCATGGTCGAGACGCCGAAGAAGTTCAGCATGGCCGAGTTGAAACGTTTTCCTTCTGTGACCAGGCGGCACTTCATCGAATGCTCGGGCAACGGACTAACCGAGTGGAACAAGCCGACATTGAAGACGGTGCAGGGCACACACGGCCTGCTTAGTACTTCGGAATGGACGGGCGTCCCTTTCGCGACGATCGCGCGCGAAGTCGGACTTAAAGACGGCGGCACCTGGGTGCTGGCCGAGGGATCGGACGCCGCCGTCATGACGCGCAGCATCCCGCTGGAGAAAATGTTGAAGGACGCCCTGCTTGTCTACGGCCAAAACGGCGAAGCGATCCGGCCCGAGCAGGGCTATCCCTTGCGCTTGTTGCTGCCGGGCTACGAAGGCAACACGAATATCAAATGGCTGCGTCGCCTCGAGGTCAGCGACAAGCCGTTCATGACGCGCGAAGAAACCTCGAAATACACCGACCTGATGGCAAATGGCAAAGCGCGTCAGTTCACCTTGGATATGGAGGCCAAATCAGTCATCACCTTCCCATCGGGCGACATGAAACTGCCCGGGCCGGGCTTCTACAACATCACCGGCCTGGCCTGGTCCGGACGCGGTCGCGTTCAAGGCGTTGACGTTTCCACCGACGCCGGTGCGACCTGGTATCCCGGGCGCATCGAAGCCATCCCCGAACCAATGTGCACCGTGCGCTTCAGCTTTCCTTGGACGTGGGATGGCAAGCCGGCCGTATTGCAAAGCCGATGCACCGACGAGACTGGATACGTCCAGCCGACACTCAAGCAACTCATAGCGATCCGCGGCGATAACGGACCTTTCGGATCGATCTATCATCTCAACGCAATCCAAAGTTGGAGCGTGGCAACCGACGGGAGCGTGACCAATGTCCATGCATGACATAGCCGTCACCGTTGCCTGCTTGTGCATCGCCGCAGTTCCGCTCGCGCCGAAAGCGCACGCCCAGGCACAAATACACTACGGATTTGGCACAGCAGCGTCGCCGCAGGATCTGGCGAAGTTCTTTGCAATACCGGCGGATGGGAGCGGTTTGCCGGCTGGCAGCGGCACCGCAGCCGAGGGCGCCAAGATCTACGCGGATAACTGCGCCGCGTGCCACGGCGATCATCTCGAAGGCAATCCGGCCAAGGGAATCGGTGGAGACAAATTGATCGGCGGTCGTGGCACCCTCGCGAGCGCAGCACCGGTGAAGACGGTCGAAAGCTACTGGCCGTATGCGACGACCTTGTTCGATTATGTCAAACGAGCGATGCCGTTCTCGTCTCCAGGTTCGCTCAGTGACGATCAGGTCTACAGCGTCGTCGCCTATATCCTTTCGCAGGCCAAAATCATCCAACCGACCGAAGCGATGAATGCGTCTTCTCTGCCCAAAGTCGAGATGCCGAATCGGAACGGGTTTGAACCAGACCCGCGGCCTGAGCTGGACCTTTATCGCTAAACAGCGCTGCGCCTCAGGAGGAGATGCACGCCTTTTGCTCGTCCTCCGATTGCTTGGTAGTGTCCGCGTAAGCCAACAAAGACTGCGACAGTCAGGGCGGTCAAGGAGTAAATCATGAAGCTTTGTCGCTACGACGACGACCGATTGGGCGTCGCGCGTGGAGATCTGGTGCATGACGTTACCGAAGCGCAGACGGAAATCCGCAAGTCGGCACCTTATGCCATGAAAGGCGATGCGGTGGTCGCGGCGCTGCCGCAATGGCGCGAGCGCCTCGAACGCATGGCGGACAAGGCGCCGGGCAAGCCACTCTCGCAAGTGAAATTACTGGCGCCGGTAGCACGGCCAAGCAAGCTCACCTGCGCCCCGACCAATTACCAGGCGCATATCGAAGAGATGCGAAAGGCGTCGCAACAGCCCGGCTCGCAGGTCGTAAGCGTGCAATCCGCGAAAATTCTCGAAGCAGGAATGTTCCTAAAGGCAAATTCCGCGCTTGTTGGACCGTCCGAAGGCATCGCGATCCGATTCCCTGAACGTCGCAGCGATCACGAGGTCGAACTGGTAATGGTGATCGGTAAGGCCGGCAGCGATATTCCACAGGATAAGGCTCTCGAACATGTCGCCGGCTATTGCCTTGGTCTCGACATGACCGTGCGCGGCCGCGAAGACCGCAGTTTTCGTAAATCGGTCGATGGTTACGCGGTGCTCGGTCCATGGATGGCGACCGCCGATGAGGTGCCGGACCCGGACCGTATGCCGATCACCATCGAGGTCAACGGCGAGGTCCGCCAAAACAGCAATACCAGCCAGCTGATCTATAACTGCCGGCGGCTCATCGAATTTGCTTCGGAGTTCTACACGCTCTACCCGGGCGATCTTGTTTACACCGGAACGCCGGAAGGAGTGAGTCCGGTGAAACCGGGCGATGTCATCGTCTGCCGCTCGAGCCCCGCTCTCGGCGAGCTCAAGATTGCGGTGCGGGCGCACGAATTAGGTGCGATCGAAAGCGATCGGCACGTTCACGCATAGGTTTAAATGGTAAACTCCCCCAGGAGACGCGTCATGTTGCAGATCAAGCGCGCGGGCCATTCGACGCTGACCACTCCCGATCTCGACCGCATGGTCGATTATTTCACCCGCCTTGTGGGCTTAAGTCTTGTCGCGCGCGAGAAGGGCCGGGCGATTCTCGCCACCAAGGCAGGACTCGAGGCCATCGTGCTTGAGCGCGGCGGCGCCGTCGAAGCGCCGCGGCTCTCGTTCCAGATCGCGCCGGGCTGCGATCCCGGCGAAATTGTTTCGCGGCTGAAAAAAGGCGGCATCAAGAGCGAGCGGCGCAGCGATATTACACCGGGGATCGGCGAAGTCGTGGCTTTCAAAGACCCCAAGGGCACCACACTCGAAATTTTCTCCGATTGCAGCTTTGCGCCGGATGACGACACGTTCACCGGCGTGATGCCCTTGAAATTCGGCCACATCGCATATCAATGCCCAGATGTGCAGGGCATTGTGAAGTTCTATTGCGACATATTGGGTTTTCGAGTGTCGGACTGGCGCAGCGATTTCTTCGCCTTCCTGCGCTGCAGCCGCGACCATCACACGGTGAATTTCCTGCGCGACGCCAAGACCGCAATCCATCACATCGCTTTCGAGGTGCGCGATTGGTCGGACATCAAGCGCGCCGGCGATATTCTTGCCAAAAGCAACATCAAGCTGACGTGGGGGCCGCTGCGCCACATCATCGGCCACAATATCGCGATTTATCACCAAAACCCGGACGGCGTGGTGATCGAGTTTTTCTGCGAGATGGACCAAATGCACGATGAGGAACTCGGCTTTTTCGAGCCGCGGCCCTGGCATCAGGATCGGCCGCAACGGCCCAAGGTGTGGGGCGAGGATACCCTGTCGAACTGGTGGGGCCCGATGTCACACAGCCCGAGTTGCACCAATGCCGCGGCGACAAAGCAAACAAACGAATCGGCGCGGAGACGCGCCGCGGCCGAGCGAGCGCCTGCTTTGGCGCGCGCGCAAATGCGGCCGGTGCAAAAGAAGAGTGGCCGGCCGCGCAAAACGCAAGGTTAGTCTAGCTGCTGTCGGCCGCCGTGGATCGCATCTAGGGAGGACGCTCAAAGAAGAGAAAACGCAAGTGTGGTTTCGAGGTAGGAAGGGCGTAAGCAGCGGCAAGTGATTCGGTAGGCGCACTACGTGGTAGTCTAATTCGCTGCAAAGTTTTTGGTGGTTCGACAGGTTCCCATGGGCTTGTTGTTCGGCCAACCGGATGAATTGCCGAGAGGCCTTCCCTTGCTACTTTGACAGAGGAGATGGCGCAATGTTTATCGGGTCGCTGTTTTGGAGTTTGTCCAAAACATTAAAGGCAGGTTGATTTGGCGGGCGAAATGACGGGGACTGAACAATCACCCATAATCCGATCGAGAAGCACGTTCCTAGTAGAAGAACCGTGGCATATTGGAGCCATGCAGGGATTTTTTGTCCTTCTGAGTCATGTGACATTATCTGCGTCATAGCGGTGATCCGTGTAAGCCACCAAATCCCCGACGCGAAAACGAGGCACATGCCAAGCGGTTCAGGCACGAAAAACGCACCGAATGCCGCAAGCCCAACCGGAGATTTGATCTGGCGGAATGTTGTCATGTAAGCAACGTCACGGAAGGTTAACAAATAATTAATCCCACACCAGAATTGGCAGGCCACAAGGTTAACGGGCGAGATCGCCTTCAATCAGCCATAGCAGTGCTTTGGCGGCTGTAAGCGTGAACCTTGACCTGGACCCCTCTTTGCCCCTGCTGTGGAGTGCGCCCCCTGGGCGGGACAGTTTCATGCGGCGGTTTTGACAGTCTGCCGGGCGTGGTGATCCTCGAACTGTGCTGGGCTTAGGTAGCCGAGCGCGGAGTGTAGTCTGCGGGTGTTGTAGACCTCATCGATAAAGCGTGGAAGGTCGACAGTGACATCTTGGAAGGTCTGGTAATCCATCGGATAGACGGCCTCGACCTTGAGCGTCTTCATGAAGCTCTCGGCCTGGGCGTTGTCGTAGGGATTGCCGCGCCGGCCCATGGAACCGACCATGCCATGGTCGGCGAGTACGTTGCGGTAGGTCTCGGAAGCGTACTGCGAGCCGCGATCGGAGTGGTGAATGCAGCCTTTCGGCGGCTGCCTTGCTCGGAGAGCCGCCTTCAGCGCCGCAACGGCAACGCGGGCATCGATCGAACGGCTGATCGCGTAGCCAATGACGCGGCGCGACCAGGCATCAAGGACTGCCGCCAGATAGACGAAGCCCGTCGCGATGGCGATGTAGGTAATATCCGCCACCCAGAGCTGGTTCGGGCCGTCGACAATTCTGTCGCGGGTGAGGTCCGGGAAGATCGGGCAGTCGTGATCGCTATCAGTCGTGGCCACGAACCGCCTGCGGCGCTTGGGCTGCAAGTCGTGCTCGCGCATCAGGCGACGGACTTTCTTAGAGTTCACGAGCATCCCTCGATGGCGAAGCTCGGCGCCAACGCGGCGATAGCCATAGGCCTCAAACTCATCGCAGATCGTAGTCATAGCCGCCACGATCTCCCTATCATCAGCTTTCACCGCTGGTGCGTCATAATAAGTTGAGCGCGGCAGCCCCATCAGACGGCATCCTTCGACGACGGAGATGCCATCGGGCCTGTGATGACGGATGTAGTCACGCTTCTCGGCCGCGGTGCGTTTCTCAGAGCCCCCTTTAAAAACTCGATCTCGAGTGCCTGCCTGCCGACCATGCGTTCGAGTGCTGCGATCTTCGCCTCATATTCCTGAAGAAGATCAGCCGCATGGGCATCTTCATCGAATGCCCCAGTCTCAAGCTTCCTGACCCAGACCCGGATCAGGTTGCGTGAGACGTCGTGGCGTTTGGCAAGAGCGTGAAGCGTTTCGCCCGCAATAAATTCCTGGGCGACCTGTCGTTTGAATTCGATACTATGGGAGCGGTGTCTGGCCATGGCTTTCATCCTCCGAAAGCCCGGCAGCCCTGGTCAATTCCAATCCTGCAAGATGTCCACCGCTAGGGACGCACTCCAGCCACCATGCAGCTTAGGTCCACGATCACCTGCCCGAAATGCGGCCCCAAAGAAACCGAATCGATGCCGAGCGATGCCTGCCAGTTCTTTTATGACTGCAAGGGTGTGGCGAAGGGCTAAAGCCACTTGAGCGCGATTGCTGCGTGTTCTGTTCATACGGCACGGTTCCGTGCCCGCCCATGCAGGCGGGGACGGCTTGTGGCTGACCTGGGCCGCCTCAGTGATACTGGCCCTTTTCCATTCCCCTGTGGTCCCTTTTGAATTTTGCAGTGGCCCTTTTTGCGGTGCGGGAACGAATCCGGTGTGTAGCCGTTTTCGGCCGGGGTATGTGTCGGGGGAGTGCGTATGTCGGACACCGGGGAATATCGAGCGCACGCGGCTGAGTGTGTTCGGCTTGCTCAACAGACCAACGATTCCCAAAGCAAAAAGTCACCTCTCGCGGGTTGGCACGGAACGGTGTCTATAGTTGTTGTGCGGCAAACATTGATCGCGGGCGCAAATTATGTGGCGGCGCATTGAGCGTCAGCCGATAAGGCTGAACGATTTCCTCCCAGGTCAATTTGTAGATGGAGCGGCCCGCACATGGGCACTGTCTAGCACAGGGAACCAGCTACAGACCCCAGGAGTTTACCGGGTAAATTGCATCTCGGCTTCCTGCCCGCCAACTTCGATTTGTGCATAGCTTCGGCGAGGCCTGAACATGAGAATAGGAAATCGCGTATTTTTGACAGCCTCGATTCTCGCCGCATCGTGTTGTGGGTAACCGACAATTTTCTCTATGGCATGAGCGAAGATTACCCCGTCTTGAACATCACCGCTTTAGCTGTCGCCGCAATAATCTGGCTACTCGGGTTTCTCTTTCGGTTTGCATTTTAATTTGGACGATGACCTTGAAAATATCGTTATTTTCGGCGACGCTTCATTTCCGCTGCTAAATCCAAATGGCGACCGTTCAGTTCAAGACTTTGAGCCAACGTCAAGTAGCGACGTTCCAGTGCAAGCCAATCTTCCCGTTCTTGTGGGTTGCGCGTTTTCTTGGGCCCTCTGTGAATATTGTGCCGCATGGTCATAGCGTCCCCAATTGGGTCATCGCACTTTTGCAACATGGAACTGGCTCACAGGTTCTTCATATAATTTGGCTTGCGAGCATTTGTTCCCGTCCAAGACCACCCCGACCAGCAATTAGACTAAACTCAACATACGCACTTTTACGCATGACTAAGAAGCCGCTGCTACTCATAAAGAGCGTGATACCAGGGAGCAAAGGGGCTAACCATGGTTCGACTTCTTAGCAAGTTCTGCAAGGATCAATCCGGTACGACCGCCATTGAATACGGCCTGATCGCGGCGGGAATTTCGGTTGCAATTATCGCCGTTGTGGAAGCGCTCGGAACCAACCTGAATACGACTTTTAGCAGCGTGTCGAGCGCCCTCAAGTAAGGCTTCGAAGTCCGACGCGGGCCATGGAAGACATGAAGCCTCGAAAATGGCCTTGCAACAACGAAGGAAATCTTTCAATGGCGGGATATCAGTGGCTTTTGGTGCCCCTATCGATGATTTTGCTCACCTCATCGTTGTTCTTTATGAAAGCGTCGTCTGAGGAAAATACCGAGTAGTCTAACGACGTGGTAGGCGAACCGCGCGGTGGCGAATGAGTTCGGTGGCGATGACGCGCGAGCATTGAACGTGCGCCGCGTGACCTTGATCGCATTAATGTCCGGTCGATATCGACATCGAAGACCGCCCACAGCGAGCCTGGAAGGCTAGAAGAAACGAGCGTATGATATATTGAAGAGCGACCTTGCAGGGACATTCCCATGCGAGATTGGCTCCTAATTCTGACGCCGATAGCTATCGCTATCTATTTTCCGATCTACCCCGAACAATTCAAAATCATCACTGACTGGCTCGGAAACTTGCTTCAATAACCTGCCCACTTTGAGAGCCTATATTTGACATGACGGGTGGCTCGTCTCTTAAGCGGTCAATAAATCGTCAATTCTTCGGGCAGATAATTTAGCGATTATGACCGAACAGCTATCGGCACCTTGCCCAAAATGCCGCACCGAAATGATCTACGTTACGCATCTGCCGCATCCGCACGCCCCCCAGATGCAGCGGACTACATTCGTCTGTTATGCTTGTAATCAGACCAGAAGCTACGTGCTGTCGATGGAGATGGTCGCCGCTTACGCCACGGTTTGCCTGCCCCCTATAACGGCCTAAACGGCTAGGCCGCCCCAATATCAGCGCCTAGAAGTGGCAGGGGTGAGTCAACATCGCTAACGCGACGAATCAGACTTTCCGGTTTACCCTTGTGGACCATGCGAGACGGACGGCTCATTCGAGTATCGAAATTTCGGGGCGATCCAAACTCGGTTGCCTACATTGTGGCTGTCAACGAAAAGGCTCGGGCTATTGATTTGATCCGATTCCGCGTTGCTAAGGACGGGGATATCAATAGAGGAAGCCAAGCGTCCTTCGCCCGTTTTGAGCAAGATTCCTCCTCATAGCTATCGAAAATAAGTTGCCCGTTTTCGGCAAGAATTTTCCGCGCTCCTTTCATGCAACGTTTTTTCGCACAGGGAGGCACTGGCCCGTGGAGCAAATTAGGACAAAGGCCCGCAATTAGGACAGCGTCGATGAAAGCCCGCATCGGGCAAAGCATCAAGGAATCATTAGTTTTTATTATCGCTCTGGTGATCGGCTTATTGCTCTTATGGATTCTGCACGCAGGACTCGGTGTTTAAATTGGACCTACCATGGGCCAATACCGCCGGATCAGCATTACTTCGTTCGCTTTGCAAATTGGCAACCATGTCAAAAAACAATAGGCACAACTTACGGCTTAATTAGAATCCTCATACGTATTTTGACGCTTATGCAAAAGACAGTTGCCAGTTTCTCGGACGGCGACAACAGATGAACCAGGGGCCACGGCCATGGCACGAATTTTCTCTCAGTTCTGCAAAGATCAATCCGGGGCGACCGCTATTGAATACGGCCTGATCGCGGCAGGAATTTCCGTTGCAATTATCGCCGTTGTGCAGGCGCTCGGAACCAACCTGAATACGACTTTTAGCAGCGTGTCGAGCGCCCTCAAGTAAGGCTTCGAAGTCCACGCGTGCAGCACGAGGGCCGCCTCGGTGGGCGGCCTCTTTTGCTTTCATTGTCATAATCGACTACTCTAATACGGCCTCGGGTTCCTCCCCGTGGCGTGCCTGTAGAGAAGTCCTGCCCCGGCCCTCTTGCCGGGGCTCTTGGCACGGGCCCGGTTCCGTATCATCGGTGGCCCCTACTGAAATACGTAGCAGTTCTAACTAACTAGAACCTATCTCAAAATCGCCTGAATAGGATCATGAGGCAAGCGAGCTGGACGAAACCGAGGAAATTCTCGTGATAATACTCCCAGCGGACGAGAATGCGTCGCTGCCACTGCAGCCAGGCAAAGAAGCGCTCTACCAGCCAGCGCCGCGCATATCGGCTAAGCCGGCGTCGATCTTGTGTCGGCGGCTTGCTGCGGTTTGAGCGGTGCGGCGCGATCATCTCGATCCCGTCCTGGTGCAATTGCTCGTCCAGAGGATCGCTGTCGTAAGCACGATCTCCGATCAAATTTTCGGGTTTTGCTTCGATCATGTAGAAGTCGAAGCATAACTGAACGAGTCGGACTTCGTGATGGTTCGCAGCGTGTGTGCTGACCGAGAGCGGCAATCCATGGCGATCCACAATCGCCATGATTTTCATGCCTTTTCCGCGCTTCGTCGCGCCGACCGCTGCCCCGCCGCCCTTCGCCATTACAAATGTCGCGTCGATGAAGCACTCTTCTTCATCCAATGCGCCTTTGTCGCGAAGCTCATTGGCGATATCCGTCAGGACCTCACGCAAGATTTCGTTGTGGCACCAAGTTTGAAAACGGCGATGCACCGTTTTGTAATTCGGATAGCACTGCGGCAGCATATGCCACTGCGCGCCAGTGTTCAGAATCCACAGCACGGCTTCAAGGATCTGACGCGTCGGGATCGGCTTACGGCCTGGGCGTCCTTCGACAATGTTCTCTTCCGGAAAATGATCTCGGATACGTTCCCATTGCAAATCGCCTAGCCGAATCATTCGACATTTATAGCCGATCGACACCGAGCAGCAATTTTGAGATAGGTTCTAGTTACGACTGTAAGCTATCAGAACAGCCGCCGGAGATTGTCTGAGAGCCCATCCGGGAATTTTGGATTCATGACGAGGCGTTTGCAGCAAGTCGCCTGAGCATGATGCGGTTCATGGCGAGACGAATGAACGCAGCGACGGTTGTGGCGTAGCGCTCGAAGTTGCGAGCCAGGCGGCGATTGCGACTGATCCAGGCGAACGTCCTTTCGACAATCCACCGTTTGGGCAGAACCTCGAATCCGGTAGCGTCCGATCGCTTGACGATTTGTAAACTCCAGGCACCGGTCCGCCACACGGTCAATGCCATCTTGCGTCCCGCGTATCCGCCATCAGCAAAGATGCGTTCGATGAACGGGAACAGTGTCAGCATCCGGTGAGGACCGCGGGACTGGTTCGATGAGCAGACGGTCGAGGACCGGACTGGGTCAGTCACCCTTGGGGTACCGAGCCATCAAATCTGGATCAGCTTTATAGATCTCGACGATCAGAGCAAGGTTCTCGACGCCGAGGTCGGTGAAGGCCGTTATTGTCTGTTCGCCGGTTCCCCAGACGATGAGGCGGCCGTCTTCGGGGTCCATTTCGATGGAGATTTCCTGCAACCAGTCCTCGTTCTCGCCGAGCATCTCGGCGACACGGCTGATTGTAAAGACGTGGCTTATCCCGGCCATGGTCAGGCCGCCTGACGGACCTGCGCGTTGAGCGGGCACCAGTTCCAAGGCAGCAGCTCGTCGAGCTTTTGGACAGGATGTTCGGCAATGCGGGCGAGCACGTCGGCGAGCCATGCTTGCGGATCAACGTCGTTCATCTTGGCTGTGACGATCAGGCTGTACATGACTGCAGCTCGCTGGCCGCCGCGATCGGAACCACAGAACAACCATGACTTCCTTCCCAAGGCAATTCCGCGCGCGCCACGCTCGGCGGCATTGTTCGACAAGCAGATGCGGCCGTCGTCAAGGAAGCGTGTGAACACAGTCCAACGCTTGAGCATGTAGTCAAAAGCCTTGGCGACGTCGTTGCCGCGCGAGAGCTTGGCGCGTTGCTCGCGCATCCAGGCCTCCAGATCTGCGACGAGCGGCGCGCTCAGTTCCTGGCGGACGGCCTTACGCCTTTCGGCGCTCTGTCCATTGATCGTCCGCTCGATGTCGAACAGGGCGTCGATCCGGCGGACCGCTTCCAGCGCCAGAGGTGATATCGCTACCGGCTTTTTACCTTGAGCCTTACGACGGGCGTTCTCGGCCAGATCGGCCATGACGAAGAACGGGCGTCGGGCATGGACCCAACAGGCCGCTTCGTAGATCGGCCCAGGCGAGCGGCCGGGCTCGTAGAGTTTGCCGTAGCCGCTGTAGGCATCGGCCTGGAAGATTCCGGTGTAGCTAGCCAAGTGCGCCTGGGGATGCTCGCCGGCCCGATCGCGCGAGTAATAGAACACGGCTGCTGGCGGCATCGGCCCACCGAACGGCTTGTCGTCGCGCACGTAGACCCATATTCGGCCGGTGTCGGTCTTGCCTTTGGCGAGGACGGGGACCGTGGTGTCGTCCCCATGCAATCGCTCGGCGCTCAGGACGTGCGCCTCGATGCGCTTGAACAAAGGCGTCAGCACCGCCGCGCAGCCGCCGACCTGGTCGGCCAAGGTCGACAGACTGATCGGCACGCCCTCCTTGGCATAGCGTTCGGCTTGCCGGTTGAGCGGCTGATGTTGGCCAAACTTCTCGAACAGGATCATCGCCAGAAGACTGGGACCGGCCCAGCCGCGGGCGATCACATGGAACGGCGCCGGCGCCTGGCTGATCTTCTCGCAGTCCCGGCAAGTGAACTTCTCGCGGACATGCTGGATGACCTTCCACCGGCGCGGGATCACCTCCAGCGTCTCGGTGACATCTTCGCCCAATTTGCGCAGTCGCCCGCCGCCGCAGCAAAGGCAAGCAGTTGGTCCCGGCACGATCACCCGCTCGCGCGGCAGATGTTCGGGGAACGGCTTGCGCGCCGGGCGCTTGCGGGCAAAGGCCGCCACCATCGTGGTTTTGGCCACCGCCATCTCGGCGGCAATCTCGTCCTCGGTGGCTGAACTCTCCAGCTCCTCGAACCGCAACTCGATCTGATCGAGAATCCGTGACGAACGTTCCGAGCGCGGGCCATAAAGCTGGCGCGTCAGCTTCTCGATGCGCAATTGCTGCTGCGCGATCAGGGCTTGATCGTCGGCGGCTTTGGCGCGCGCCACCGCGAGTTCCGCTTCGGCATGCGCCGCCCTGGCGGCTTCGATGATGTGCCTGTCGCGCGCCGCGGCCAGCGCGGTCTTCAGCGCAGCGATGTCATTTGGAAAGGCTTCGCCACCCGAATCCATGCCCAGATAGAATCATAAATATTGGCGGATGACTCCTAAAAAAATGAATTGTCAGCGTTTATCCCGCATGCTCCGGTCGGAAGGTATGACGCGGATTCCGCCAATCGATTCCATCGAGCATATAGGCCAGCTGCGAGGCCGAGATTCCAACTACGCCGTCGGCCGGCGATGGCCAGATGAAGCGGCCCTTCTCCAGCCTTTTGGCGTAGAGCGACATGCCGAGGCCGTCATGCCAAAGAATCTTGATCAGGTCACCTCTGGCGCCTCTAAAGACGTAAAGATCGCCGGCATGGGGATCGCGCCGCAGCGCTTCCTGGATCTGGAGAGCCAGGCCATTCATGCCGCGCCGCATATCGGTTCGTCCGACCGCCAGCCACACCCGTACGCCCGAGGGAACCGGGATCATCGCCGCTCCAGCACATCGAGCACACGCCGCAGTGCTTGCACATCGACGCCGCTGCTGACGCGGACGCGATATTTGCCGGCATATTTGGCGGCAAGATCAATCTCGATCGTCTCCGCGACGGACGACCGCTGCGCGGCGACAGCATCCTGTTCAGCCGTGACCACTACCGGGATCAATTGCGGGGCCGTCGGCATGGCCGGCGCACGTGACTCGTCGCGATAGCGCTTCCGCCAACCAAATACCCGGTTCGCATTCACGTCGTAATGCCGAGCAACCATTGAGACCGACGAGCCCGGTGCATACGACGCCGCCACAATCTCCCGCTTCAGCGCCTCCGGCCACGACCGGTTACGCCTCCCAGTCCCATTCGTGCCCATAACCGCCTTCGTGGACACTTCTCGCCCTCACAACGCCAACGATCACATTAGAATCGGCGAAATGAAGCGATTTTGGAAGGCGGTCCCCGGCGGAGGGAGACGGAACAGTCGTCGCGCCCGACGCAGCAAGTCGAAAGCACCATCACGGTCCTGGATGAACAACGACGTTCAACAAGAGGCCCAGCGTGTCGACCAGGATGTGCCGCTTGCGACCCTTGATCTTTTTGCCCGCGTCGTAACCCGAAGGATCGAGCCAAGACCCCCTTTTTGCGTGCCCTTCGCGGTCTGCGAATCGATAATGGCCGTTGTCGGGCTCGGCTCTCGCCCCTCCTGCTCGCGCACCGCAACGTACAGTTTGTGATGGATGCGCTCCAATGTACCGTCCCAGTTCCAGAGTTCGAGATAGTCGTGCACCGTGCTCTTGGGCGGCAGGTCCTTGGGCAACGCCTTCCACTGGCATCCAGTCCACAGCACGTAGAAAATCCCATTCAACACTTCGCGCACGTTGACTGATCGTTTGCGTCCACCGTGCCGCGCCGGCGGGATCATCGGCGCGACAATAACCCACTCGTCATCGGTCAGATCGCTTGGATAACGCAGGCCGTTGCGGTTCGCAGTGCGGCGATGCTCGGGTGTCCACATAGGGTGCTCCTTCGCGAATCATCCGCCCAACAAGGAATCACATCCGATTCATCCAACTCAAGAAGTTTTCGCATCGGCTCTGAGTCCGGCGACTCTTCGAGTCCCGGCCGCAAGGCCGGGGCTTTTCTTTTGTGTTCAGTGCATGGAGTTGTAGATGAGCAAGATTACGATGATGGCACCCAGAACAATCATCCAATTGGAAATTTGAAGGCCAGCTATAGATGTTTTCCCTTTAAGCCATTCCATGATTTTCCTCCGTTAGGCCACCTCGGTGCAGGCGAATGATCGAGTGCCGGGCATTAATCTTCATAATTATATCCTTCATCTTCTTTGGACTTCCGAAAATCGCGAATGCTGTGGTCGTATACCCAACAAAAGCCAGTATTTCTAATGATTCCGCTATCATCAGAATATTCGATTTCTCCCACTACAAACAATTGATGCCAATTCTCCCAAATTGCCGCCCTTGCCTTATCGTCGATGGCTACCACAAGAAGAAATGGCCTAGATGGCCCCATAGGGAGCAAAGGGTTGTCCGGCCTGATAACACTGCTGCCCCTTGGGTCTGGCGGCTGATCTCCGTGCCAAGCTCCATTTTCCTTTCGTGCCATGCCATATCCGATCAGGTGAATAATGGCATCGGATTCTCCCGCATTGGAGAGATGGATCATAAGAGAGCCGAAGTCGTTGCGGCCACCTTGAAGATTGATTCGTCTGACACGTATCTTCGGCCGATAAGCGAATTTGATCGATTTGCGTGTCCATTCCGCTTGCTTATTGACAGCGATCCAGAAGGTAAAAGTGAAAGCTGCAATAGCGAACGCCCCGAGAGCCGCGAAAAATCCGGCGTGACGGTCAATGAGGTGCAGAGAACAGAGCGTTTGATGTTTGACGAGATCGGCGGTGATGAAGACCTCATTCTTTGAAGTCTTACTACTTTGCTCGCTGGAATTTTGACTTATGCAGGATTGAAAAGAAGGTGCGGCTTCATTTTCGGCCCAGGCAAAAATGATTAGAATGACAAAAAATGTTGCAAGAAAGATTAGGATGTTTCTTAGCATCCGCATTTCGCCGCTGTGAGAACGTTCGCATTCATGCAATTATTATAGCGCAATTGGAACTCTGCAACATATAGCTCGTTCAAGCTGCCCCTATGCAACGGTACGGCGAAGTAGCTTTTGGATTCGAAGCTGCGGATTGTGTTTCAGTGTATGCCAGGCAAAAGGCAGCATAGGACTGATAGGCGAACGTGCACGCGAGTATTAACATAATGATTCTTAATATGAACAGTCCGAGCAGCATCGGCGCGGGGCCCTCGATCGTCTAGCACCTTCACAATATCACCAACTGCCCGTCGGTGCCCTCCCCCCGCCGCTTCCCGCCGCCCTGGACGATCGAGGAGTACAACAATGCCTGCTTCATCGTGAAGGACGCGGACGGCCAGTCGCTCGCTTATGTCTATTTCGAAAATGAGTCCGGCCGGTGATCGGCGGCCAAGCTGCTCACCAAAGACGAGGCGCGACGGATCGCGGCGAATATTGCCAAGCGGCGGGAGCCGCTTGGCAAATCCTGACGTAGGGGCCGGGGCGCGGCTCCGTTCGCCCGAGAACTGGTCGCAGCAAGTGCTGACAGCATTTCTCGAATCATATCGTTCTGTGCTGCGGCTCTAAGTTCGTGCGCTGGGATCCCGGCACGTGTCGCGTCTTCGCGGCAACTTGCTACAAGATGCACTGCCTCTCGCAACCTTCGTGTGTTAGGAATATTCTCAACGTGCTCTGATTTCCAATGCTCCAAAAATTTGCGCGCACGCTCACCCATTTGAACACCCACTGCTGCGTTTAGTGTCCATAGCCGACCTTGATGGCGTGGCGAAATTGCGTAGAGCGGTTGTCTAAACGAAGGTGGTATAGCCATATTCGAGCCATACCCAAACGCCACGATCCTTCCGGCTTTTTCGTTGAGTAGTGGAGTTTGAAATGCAAGACCGCGAACGATCCATCCTAGAAGCAGTGGATTACCGAATTGCCGTCAGTCGATTTGAGTCTGCTTTCGCAGCTTGCGAACGACTGGACTTCGATGATCGGCATTTGTTGTTAAGAGAGATAGCAACGCGCCTGATTCAGCGGCTGCCAAATGAGCCGTTAGAGGAACGACTGCCGCCGAAGGTTGCGGAGATTGAATACAGCCACTCGTGAAATGCCTCAACGCTGCGATGTCGCATAAGGCGCTGACTGGCCATTGGTAGCACAGTGCAAGGGGCCTGCCGGGCGCAGATTGAAATATTATGCATGCTGAAGTTACAAAGTGTGTCGGTCGTCACATCGCACCGAAGCGCCGAGCTATAGAAGGACAAGCGTTGAAATTCTCCAATCCTGAGGAAGGGTGTATGAAAGTGACGACGAAAAAGAGTGGGTCACGTCTGGTTCGCTGGTTCAGCCGCCTCACCAAGACGCGCGGTCGGTGGTACGACGTTGAAAATTGCTGCATGCATTAGAGCGCAGCGAGCATGCGCTGGGCAAGGGACAAAAGGCTGGCCACAGTAACGTCAATTCAAATTGACGCCGAAATCAGCTCGCGAAAGCTGCTCGCATTCCAATCAGAGGCAGCAATCCCCGACCTTAAATCCCTGCTGTCTTAGAGCCCTGAGCAAGGCCCCCGCTTGGGGCTCGCGCATTTTAGAGCCGGGTGCGAGGCGCGGCCGTACATCCGGGCTTACGCCCCGCTCCCCCGATGCCCCTCGCTGGGGAAAGTATTGGCCGGCCGCGTAAGGGCCAGATCAAGGCAAACGGCACAAAAGTTTTATGCGGACGTCGCGATTCCTGCCGAGTCGTTTACACGGGCAGTGGCATTCGCTATCTGCCCGTCGGAGGACGTGGAAATTAACGAAATATTGTTCGGGCCGGCCAGGTAGGAAATTTGAGGACCCCAACATGGCGTGGCTGCGAGGAGCCGGCTATAAGCGCGGCGCCGGTCAGCCAATATCGAGCACGATATTGCCGATCACTTCGCCGCGCTCGCTAAGTTCATGGGCCGCGGCGATGTCACGCAGCGGCAAGCGCCGTCCGACGGTGTGCACGAGCCGATTGTGTTGAAGGAGCGCGCCGAGCTCGGCGAGGCAGGCATCGCGATCTGCAACACTGAGATCGTAAACAAGAAAAAGACGAAGCGTGATAGAGTTGCGCATCAGCCACAGAGTCGGCAGCACTGCCTCACTTGACGACATGCCGTAGACGACCACTGTGGCATGCGGCCGCAAAATATTCGGATAGTCCTTGCAGTTCGCTGTGAGCTCAAGTTCGATCAGCGCATCGACGCCGCGCCCGTCGGTCAGCGCCTTGACGCGTTCACCGACATTCTCGCTCCGGTAGTTGATCACCTCATCCGCGCCGGCTTTGCGGGCATGCGCCGCCTTCTCAGGTCCACTTACGGTGGTGATCACCCGGGCGCCGCGCATCTTTGCAATCTGGATCGCGTAGTGCCCGACGGAACCGGCGCCGCCGACAACCATCACGGTCGAGGCTGGGCTGAGATCGGCAAGCCGGACCGCCTGAAGCGCGGTGAGCGCCGGAATGCCGAAGCAGGCGCCTTCGGCGTAGCCGATGCCAGCGGGTAGCGGCGCCGCTTGCGCCGAGGGTAACACGATATATTCGGCGGCGGTGCCATGCGGCCGCTGCCATTGCCCGTTCCAGATCCAAACCCGCTCGCCGACCCGATCGGCAACCCCCGCACCGACCTTGTCGATGTCACCGGCGCCGTCGCTGTGAGGAATGATCAGCGGCACCGACATTGCCGCGCCGCGGCCGCCGCGTGATTTCCAGTCGGACGGATTGGCGCCCGAAGTCTTGAGACGTACGCGCACCTCTCCTGGTCCGGGTTCGGGCATCGGCTGCTCGCCGATTTGCAGCACTTCACGCGCCGGTCCCTGCTTGACGTAAAATGCGGTCTGCATCCGACCCCCCTGACTTTTGCGGCCCGCCCCAGCAACGGCATCCGCAATCTGTCAGCGGGGTGGGCCAGAAAGCGGCTGCGCTTAAAATAATACTTTCCTGGGCCTCAACCAGTGGCAGCACGTAGGCAGGAAATAGTTGACAGGATCGCCTAATGCGGTTGTTCGATGTCCATCTTTGGGTCCAAAGCACGGTCCTTCGACGGCGCCTGCGTAAAGGTCACTATTGTTTTGTCCTATCGTTGATCGTGCCTGGATTGCACATCAATTGCTTGAGCGAGCGTGCGGGACTCCGGATCTCTCCGGGAAAAGATTATCGCAACTGTAATCGTCGCTGAGGTTTAGGCTCGTACCAGGTCGGATGCGACATTTGTGGTCAAAAAACGGAACTGCCGCCGCTCTAATAATACCCCCTATGCAGCGGAAAAAGGGAATTTCCAGACGTGTAACAGCGAAAGTTTTCCGCCGAACAGGGAAACTTTGCACTGCCGTTCGCCAAAGCAATTAAGCCGCGGCTGTTGATTTTGCGCCGGCGCTCTTGATCGCCTGCCATATGCGAAACGGCGTGCACGGCGTATCGACGTGCTTGATGCCGAGAACCGACAGGGCATCGACAATGGCGTTGACGCCTGCGGACAGCGATCCGACAGTACCCGCTTCGCCGGCGCCTTTCACCCCGAGCGGATTGGTCGGCGTCGGCACCGGATTGTCCTCGATCACCACGGGACAGAAATTATCGGCACGCGGCATCGCGTAATCCATGAACGAGCCGGAGAGCACCTGGCCGGCCTCGTCGTAGGCCTTGTCCTCCATCAGCACCTGGCCCATGCCCTGGGCAATGCCGCCCATGATCTGGCCCTTCACCAGCATCGGATTGATGACCGTGCCGACGTCGTCCACCACCCAGTAAGCGACGATCTGCGTGGCGCCGGTTTCCGGATCGATCTCGACTTCGCAAACGTGGCAGCCGTTCGGAAAATTGCCGCTGCGCGCACGATAAGTCGCGGTTTCGTAGAGGCCGGGCTCCATGCCCGGCGGCAGCTTGTCCAGCTGGAAGGCCGACCGCGCGACTTCGTGGATTCCCATGTTGCGATCGGTTCCGGCGATCGTGAAGCGTCCGTCCTTGAACTCGATGTCGCCTTCGGCCGCTTCGAGCAAATGGGCAGCGAGCTTCTTGCCCTTGGCGATGATCTTGTCGCTGACCAGCGCAATCGCACCGCTGCTCATCGTCGTCGATCGCGAGCCGCCGGTGCCCATACCGAACGCCACGGCATCGGTGTCGCCCTGGATGAATTTCACCCGCTCCGGTTCCACGCCGAGCCGGTCAACCAGGATTTGCGTCTGGATCGTCACGTGACCCTGGCCGTGCGAGATCGAGCCCGAGACCAGCGTCAGGCCACCGAGTGGATCGAAGCGCAGTTCGGCGGTTTCGTAGGTCGGATCGGCGGCCTGCTCGATGGTGTTCGAGATACCGATGCCACGCAGCATGCCGCGTTTCGCCGCTTCCTTTCGTCGGGCCTCGAAACCCTGCCAGTTGGCAAGCTTGGTAGTGCGGTCGAGATTCTCTTCGAAATGGCCGCTGTCATAGGTGAACACCAGTGGCGTCTTGTAGGGCATCGCCTGCGGCGGGATCGTATTGCGACGGCGGCGCAATTCGGCAGGATCGATCTTCATCTCGTCGGCGGCGATGTCGATCAGCCGCTCGATCATGTAGGACGCTTCCGGCCGCCCGGCGCCGCGATAGGGCGAGGTGCAGTGCGTGTTCGTCAGCATGCCGGAGATCGCCACATGAAACGCCGGCGTCGTGTAGGTGCCGACAACCGTTCCGATGTTCACGACCGGCGGCATGGCGCCGCGAAACGAGACGAAGGCGCCGAGATTACCGTAGCTGCGGATGCGCCCGCCGAGGAACCTGCCGTCTTTGTCGAGCGCGAGCGCGGCATCGACGATATTGTCGCGCGCGTCGTCATCGCTTATGTGGGCCTCGCTGCGCGTCTGCATCCATTTCACCGGCCGCCCCACGCGCCGCGCCGCCCAGAGCATGAGAATGATTTCGGGATAGACCGATCCGCGCAGCCCGTAAGAGCCGCCGATGTCGCCGGTGACGAGCCGCAATTCGGCTTCCGGTATATTCAGCGTCGTGCGGGCGATATCGTTGCGAAACAGCCATGGCCGCTGAAAGCCGCAATGCAACGTGTAGCGGCCGGTGCCGGCGTCGTAGACGCCGATGACGCCGCGCGGCTCGATCGGATTGGCCGTGACACGATTGATGACAAGACGCTGCTCCACGACATGTGCGGCAGCAGCGAAAGCGGCATCCGTCCTGGCTTTGTCGCCGGCCTGATAGAAGTAGGCCTCGTTGCCGGGGCAATCGTCGTAAAGCTGCGGCGCGCCTTTTTCAGCAGCGTCGCGCGCCGAAACAACTGCGGCGCGCGGCGCGTAATCGACCGCAACGCGTTCCGCGGCATCGCGCGCGAGATCGAGCGCCTCGAGACGATGACAGCAACCGGATAGCCGACGTGGAGCACTCGCCCGACTGCGATGGCCGGCCGCGGCGGCAGATACATCGGGGTACCGTCGCGCTTCTTGTAGGGCGCCATCGACGGCAGCGAGCCCAGCGCGTCGGCGAGGTAATCATTGCCTGTCAGGACCGCGTGCACGCCCGGCATCTGCAGCGCTGCGCGTGTGTCGATGCTGCGGATATCTGCGTGCGCGTGCGGCGAACGCACGATCGCCGCACAAAGCTGAGCGGTAAGACTAAGATCGTCGAAAAAGCGGCCCTGACCGCGTAACAGACGCGGGTCCTCGCGCCGCAGTACCGATTGTCCAATTGCAAATTGACCCATAGCCGCACCGAAATCAGTCGCCGAGATCAGCAATACTCGAAGGATATGCGGCATTATCCGGATGTAAAACCGAAATCTTGGCACAAAAGTACTGAGCCTCAGAGAAAAACAGACTAGAGAAAACGTTCTTCCTTGCCGGCACCTGGTCAGAGTCCAGAGGTTCACCACGAAGTCAAAATACGCCCTTCTATCAGGCGCCGGCAGCGACCGGGGAATGGGTTGCAGGAAAGGCCCGGCGGGCCCAGATGTTCTCATTTTGTTCTCATAACCAAGAGCCGCTTGAAGGTCAGCTCCATACGCTCGGCCTGCTTGAGGAGCTGCGCGCCGAATGCTGGAATTTATGGTGAGCGTCATCGGCCGCGTACTTCCGCGTCGACGAATTACTGCGCGAGCTGGCGAATCCCAACCTACATGACATCCCGACGCGGCTGCTGTTTCGCGTCGAAATGTGGGACCGCGCCGACGCCGCGCTCGACGCCGCCATGGCCAATTATCGGGGCCAGCGCTTCACTCTGCGCAACGGCATATTGGTGATCCGCGAACACGCCCCCAAATGATGGCGCGCCGGAGCCCCATCGTGCTATATCGCCGGCACCCTGCCGGGGAATTGAGGCGTGTGCCTACGGAGTGCCTAAGAAATTCGACACCGCGCGCAAGCTATTGAGCGGACTCATTTTTGGGGAATAGTTCAACGGTAGAACAGCGAACTCTGACTCCGTTAATCTAGGTTCGAATCCTAGTTCCCCAGCCATGTAGCCATAACTATATATCTTTCAATAACTTAGGATAGACCACGGCCCTTAAAAACGTAACAGGTCGTAACAGTTCGGCGTGTGTTACGTCTGTGGAAATCTATTCGCGCTCTGCCTTTTGGGCAGCCGTGACATTTCGGCGAAGCGCGCCATCATCAAACTCAAATTGATCGTCGGTTAGATGCGGCAGCGCCAGCACGAGCAACCCGGCAAGCAGCGGCGAAAACACAACGGCGAGAAAGAACCAACCAACGGGACTTCTCCCGCGCGTGTTCGCCGCCACTCCCACGATCACGGCCAAAGTGAGCCAGAATATTACTGCGAAGATCATTTACTTGCCCGCACCACGCATCAGCTCACCCGCTATGAGTCGAGCCAAAGTCAATGGCGGCGTATCGCCCAGTCGCGCTGTCTTGGAACCAAATTCGGTTGTGACTTTTAACATTTTCGGCCGTGTCGAAAGCAACTCATAAGTTCCCTCCCGACTTGGCTTTCTTGCCGGATAAGTGAAGCTACACTTGCTCTTGTCCATGGCGTCACACGTCATCGGCAATCGATGCGGGCCAAGCATCGAGTTCCTCGCCCAGCGCGATCTTCACTTGTTCCGCCGTCACCACGCCCGCATAGGGGCACGGTTTGAGTGCCGCGACGGTTTCGGCAAAGCGATTTAACGCGGCAGTTTCAAAATAGACGCTCATTACTTTCCAGCCTCCCCGCGCGTCATTGCGCCAAGCATAGGGCTCATGTTCGCGGGCGAATAGCAATGCTCAGCGTTCACTGACTTTGCGTTTGTAATAATCGATAAGTCAGTGTTGATTTGTTTGGTCAAACGACACTATTATGAACTTGAACCCTGGTTATTCCGCTCATGTTCCGCCCTAGCCGCAGCAATGATTTTCCGTACTAGCAACGGCAAGTATTTTCTGTCATCCAGCGCAATGTAGGAACACACAAACTCGTCTACCCATTTCTGTCCCAACGGTTTTAGTTTATTGACGACCAATGCAACTTCATCGTCGTATTTCAGCAATGCGTGCCACTTGCTCTTGTCGTTTGCTACGGCGCCAGAGGCTACTACGGCGCCAGGAGTCAACAGGATTAGGCCACCTATAACGCCAACACTTCCGATAATAAGCGTTGGGAGGTTCGTGACAAATTCTGTTACATGGATCGTATCAAGTACTTGGACCTCGACTGGAATTCCGATGACGCCGCCAATGAAAACTGCGCAGGCGCCTGCCGCGGCAATAAGTATGCCCGCCACGCCCATATGCCGATAGATAATGTCCATAACCGCTCCTGTCGCGATCTTCTAACACCGTAAGGGCCGCAAGCACGGTTGTACAGGTTAAGGATGCATCGTGAAGTCCAAACCAAACTCACGGGCGCTGCGCCGAAGCGGCGTCGTTATGCTGATGGTCGGCCCGCCAATGAGTCGCTTCACGCGCCCTCGATTGCGCAGACAGTATGCCGCCCAAATGTCGGGCGTGTAGAGGCGTTCAAGCTCGCACTGCCTTTCACCATGCCGCGCGTTCGCCCATTTGCCGACCGCGTGACAGAGCGCTGCGCCGATGACTTCAAGCTGGTTATCGTTGGCGGCAATGCCGCCGTGAACGTGCAGGCGATCGTCGCGCGCAACGTCCACGCCGAACCCATAGTGCGGAACGTAGCCAAGCGCCCGCTTTAGCGACCGGCTGATCCTTCGTTTGAAGTAATCGGTAAAGCCCTTGGGATGGCGCTGGGCGGCTGCAATTTCATCGGGGCTGAGATCGAGCGTAAAGGCGACGCCCGCGCCGCTGGCCTCTAGAACGCGATAGGCGCTAGTCAGCTTGCCAAGATCAGTGGTGTGTTCCCAGCCGTGAATTTTCGCCGGCTTTTGTCCCGCTTTGGTGTCGTCATTAGCAGGCTTTGTGTCTGTTAGAGGGGGTGTGGTGATTGCTACTAAAGGGGCGTCTGAGCGCATTGCAGGCCCCGGCACGCAAACGCAGTCATCGCAAGGGCTTCGCGATCCCTTTTGGCGGATCGCCAACGGCGCTTGGTGACTTTTTTCGACCAAATTCTTGCGGCGTCAGAGGCCCCGGTATTCTTTAAAATCGTTGGAACAGTGCTATAATTACTCATGACTTCGCTTTGGTTTGGTCGCCGGGGCAAGTCGGTTTGACGTAAGCGCGTGGCTGTCCGAAAGCAGCCACGCGCTTTTTACTTTCAGAGTGCGTCTAGCTCGCTGATGGTTTCGATGACTTCGTCGTTCGTCTCGTCGCCGCCAAATTCCAGATCGCCCAAAAGCTGTTCAATGCTCTGAGTATCAGAGGCGGCTTCTTCAAGCCGATCGGCTAACGCCTTCCCACACCAGGTGCCAAGGTCCGATGAACAGAGTCACGTCGTTCCGTTGTATGCGGACGACAACGCCGTTACCTCGTCGGGTTACTTCAATGGTATCGGGACAGTCCAAATCGAGTGTTGCGGGCCTATTCGTGCAACGCTCCTGAGAAAAGTCAGCGAACGATCGAGCCTGCGCTGCCGAATGGGGAACACGCAAACTGGTTAAGCTGATTTCAACAAGACCACACTTGCTGGCAATCTCTATGCCCGGTAACGCAAGCGTATTACCTAAGCCAGTGCGCGACCCGTGATCGAGCAACAGGCCGAGTGCTCGCCAATGGGCACGCCGTGCTTGTCAGCGAATTCGCGAAGTTGCTCGCCTCTTTCAATGGGATACTTATCGACATTCCGTACTGCATTTTTAGTTCCCCCCTTCTTTACGAATAGCCCGGATTACGGCGTCTGGATGATTTTCCTAAGCCGATCCGATGAATGCCGCGTCGCTCTGCCATTGAAGATCACGGTGAACATGGTGAACATGACCCGTTCGGACCAATTCGATAGGCTGTCATCTCATCCTCAAACAACAACAGCGGCGCCTCCTTCGCCCTCGAAGTGATCCCACAGCGCCTTACAGATAGCCGCGTATTCCTTATTCCAAGCTGGTTTGCGATTGAGCGTAGTCATTATGTAATTCCCTACTGTTTGCGGTGACTGACCTTGGACCGCTGTTTCCGGTGTTCTATCGTTAGAAGTTATAGCGCCCTACGGACCGAAACCCCGGACGGTAGTGCGAATTATTTTCGAAAGCAGGGTCAAAAGGCGCTATAATTAGATGTTTTGCTCTGCGGGTCACCGCGCAAGCACGCCTCCTTGACGCATTTGCGTGTTCAGCTCGCCCGCGATCATGCTTTTCACCTGATCGTGCAGAGCGAGCCCGAGCTTCTCGGCTAAATCTTGATTTTGGTGGGCCGATCCGCCCGTTGCGTTGACAGTGGCGTTGATGACGCTGTTGTGAGTTGTAACGTTGGTCTGCCCGCGACCGATCTTGCCGTTTGGAATTACGGTGCCTGCCGCTTTGGGGATCATGATTTCAGGGCCACGCTCGCCGACTAGAAACGCCTTGCCCGGTGACACGTCGCCGCCCTCAGCACGCGCACCGCCAAAAAGACTGCCGAGAGCGCCCATGATGCCGCCCGTTCCGCCCGGAACGGTGCTTTTGGTCCCGGAGCATCCGGCAAGCGGGCCGGTGCCAAGGACGGCCGCTTCGATCGCCATCTTTGCGAGTTGCTTGGTCATGTCTGCCAGCATTTGGCGAACGTTAACGGAGCCCGATATCAGCTTATTGAAATATTCGATCGACAAAACTGCCGCCCAATTGCAGCACGTCATTGAATGCCTTGAATTGCTCTTGGGTTTCGCGTTGCCGCTTAGCGGCCGCGTCCATTGCGTCGGCTAATTGATTTATTTTCTCCCGTTGCGTCATCTGTGACGGCGGCATTCTGGAAACCCGCTTGCGTATTGGCGCGCTTCGCGGCTTCTTCTAGCTCGGCTACCAGCGTCTGCGCGGTCGCGCGCTTCCGAGTTTTGCCCAATGTTTTAGTTTCCGCGTTAGTCGCCGCAATGCGCTTGTTTGCTGCGAAAACGGCGCTATCGAAAGTGTTCTTCTGCTTTTCTTGCGGAATGACTGTCGGTGGACCGGCGACTTGCGGATGAATTGTAATAACGAGCGGTTTCTTGCCCAATCGGCGATCAAGCTCGGCTTGAATGCGATCGATTTCGACCTTATCAACGCCTTGCTCGATCGAGCGCTGCAGCGCGTCCTGCAATTCCGGTATCGTCATTTCCTCAAGGCCGCCGAACATACGGCGGAATTTCTCGACGATGTAAGAAGCGCCCGGCACACTATCGATTATCTTCTGCCAAAACTCTGCGAATTCAACCGCAAGATCGGTCAATGTATCAACGATGCCCGCCTTGAATTTTGTGATCGAGCGCGTCCACGCCTCGTCAAATTCCTTTGCCTTAGCGATGGTCGCGGAATCAATCACCGCGCCGACGCTCTGAGCCTCTTGCTGCATTTTCCGGAACGCTTCGGGTCCGCCTTGCAAAACGCGAACCCAATCGCGGCTTAGCCCAAGCATTTCCGTTATTTTGACTTTGGCTTGCTCAGTCGGCGCACGCGAGATTAGATCGGCGGCAGTGCTAAGCAGAGCGTCGAATTTGATTAGCTGCTGATTGAATCAGAATAGACTTGCCATTAGCGTTCAACAGCCGACGTAGATCATTGATTTGGTGCTGGGCTTCCTCCAGCGTTTGAAGCGAAGTTTGAAGCGATGTATCGAAATCGTCATCTGACACGCCCTCTGAGTTGGCAGCGAACTTGATTTCCTGGATTTTGTCGGTTGAGATTTGCGCTTGCTTGGCGAGCTTCGCCATGTTCGCAAGTTCGCCATTGATCTTGATTGCCGTCCGCAGAAACAGCAGCGGCCCCGGCGGCGCCACCAAAGCCAAGAGCGCCGGAGAGAATGCCGCCTAGGCCCGTTGAGTTTTCTTGCAATGACAGTCGTGGCGCGGGCCATGTCAGCTTGTATTCTGGTACTGGCCAGCCTGCCGCGCGCTTCAATCTTGTTCCAATTACTGTTGGCTGTCTGACTGGCTTTGGAAAGTTCTTTTCGAAAGCGGCAATTCGCGCTTCAAGTTGAACGACAAGTTGTTCGGTTTCCGTAGATTCGGTCATTTATCTCACCACACCTGGAAATCCAGCGGGGCGCGCGGCTTCGTCGCTGTAAACCGATTTGCCATTGTCGCCGCTAAACGCGCGCCCGACCGCCATTGCTGCGGCTTGCGCGCCGTCAATTCTGCGAAAGCGAGATTTACCCTTGTGGAACGTTTTGTTTCCGGCCTTGTCTTCCTCAACGGCTATGTTCGAGAAATTCCAGCGCAACACTGGATGCCCGCCGTGGGTAAATCGGCGACCGATAATTGCGCGCTCCAGCTCATGGATACCCGGTGACATCGTTTTCCAGCCTTGTCGCATTTCGACGGCGGGTAAGCCATCCTCAAGCAAGCTGTTGAGCATGTTGCGAGCAAGATAAGGATCAAAGGCGACTTCCCGCACGTCGAAGCGCGTACAGGCGTCACGAATGCAATTCTCTACCGCGCGAAAATCGACCACGTTGCCGGGTGTCGGCGTAATGAAGCCATCTTCAGCCCACTTGGGATACGGCACGCCATCTTGATCGGCGCGGCGCCGTAGATTGTCCTTGGGGCAGAAAAACCACGGGTGAACAAAGTAGCCGTCGTCACCGTCACGCCATGCCGCGACTACCGCCGTCAGGTCGGAAGTGCTGATAAGATCGACGCCAAGCCAACACGCTTGGCCTGCTAGGGCTTCAAGATCGACCACGCCCGCGCCTTCGTCATAGACGCTCATTTCAATAAACGGCGACGTGGAATGGTCTAGCCACTCATTCAAATTGTATTGGCAGAAATCCTCCCGATCGGATGGCTTTTCTTCGGCTTCAAGTGCCGCCTGCCGCATTCCAGTTAGATCGGGAAATCCGAATTCAGGCCGGATTGACTAGCAGCCAAATCTTTTCATCGCGCCAATCGAATTTCTTTGGCGGCTCAAAAATGATCGGCAGATATGAAGGATTTTCTATGTCGCCGGCCGCGACCTTGCGCGCGTATTGGTATTCTTCATAGGCGAGATTGTCATGGCCGCGTCCCGCCGTGGTAATGATTACCAACAACGTGTTTGGGATTTTGAACAGGCCGGATTTCAGCGCCTTCCAAAGCCGCCGATTTTTCCAAACGTGCAATTCATCGATAAGGACAAAATACGGTGTCTTGCCGTGTTGAACGTCGCCATCTGCCGCGATCGCCCGCAATATTGAGCCGGACGCCCGATGCTCAATCTCCAATTCGAACTCGACAATGTGCGCCGCTTTATTCAGCGCGGGCGTGGCCGTCACAAAGCCGTTGGCTTCGTCAAAGGCGAGTTGCGCTTGATCTTCGGAACCGGCTGAGAGAATGCAAATGCCGCCCGGCGTCCGTTCATGACCAAACGAATGCAGCAATCCTAGACCCGCTCCGATAGTTGTTTTGCGAGCGCCACGCGGGATTTGAATATAGAAGGTGCGAACAAGCCGATTGCCGCCTTCGTCGGATGGCCCATAGATGCGCCGAACGATCCGTTCCCAGAACGGCGCAAGCTGAAGTGCGCGCCGTGGCGCGCGGGACTTAGGGTGTCGCAACACGCGAAAGAACCCCGCCGCGCGTTCGCCGCGTCCGTGCGGGTCATCGATCGGGGTGTTATCAAACGCCCAATGCGGATAAATCATCGTCATTGGGGTTCTCAAAGACAGCGGGGCGTGATCGCGATACGGGGGTTAAGCCAAGCTCATTCGCCAACAGCCGCGCCCGCGTCATAGCGTCGGATTGGATTTTCACGGCAGGATGGCGCGCGGGCCGCGATCAGTCTCAACCACATGCCCGGCCCGCTTAATCAGGCGCTCCATTTCTCGCACTTGGCCGATCGCCACGCAGTAGTTTTCAAAGCTCAAGATCGGCATCAGTCAGAACGCGCCGCTCAACCAATATCGGCATAACGCGCGACCATTCGGCCTTAGCGTCTTTCGACAGCCAGCCCGGTACGGGTGAGGTATTCGGCACCGGATTTCGATCCGGCTGCATCGCCGGTTACGGCCTCTCATGGGCCAATTCTTTCAGCTCGAAATTCAAGCGCTATGCGTGCGGCCGATTTCTTTGATTTGCTTAATGATGAAGGGATTGCCGCAAAATAGAAGTTGATTTGCGCCGGTCACGCCGTCGATATAGCGCGTTCGGAAAACCATAATGCGTTCGGTGGAGGCGCCGTAGCCGCGAATATATTCATCCGTTGTGGCTTCGATACGTTGCGCGCGCAACGTGGCCAGCGTTGTCCATGTCACAACGGGCGTGCCATTGTCGCTAATGACCGTGGTGGATGATTGGACGGTAATTTCGCGATCGAGAAGGCCGGAGCGCATTTCACGCCTCTTCCGCGATCAGCGTCTTGAAAGTGATAACCGCGTGTGCGGTTTGGCCGTCAGGGTCGCGGAGATACCGCGCGCTTGCGAACATGGTGCGGATGCCCACGTAGCAACCCTGCGTCCAACTTGTCAGCACGAGCGCCTTGCGAACCGCGCCTGCGATGGCTTTCACGCACTCTAAGCCGGGTTCACGCGCCCAAATGTGGAACGTTGAGTTAAGATCGATGTACCGGTTCACCACGTCATCGGCCGGTATCTCTTGGTCTTCGCCAATCTGGAGTCGCGGGAAGACTTCCGGCTCATAATTGGCGTCAAGGATATTTGCAGCCGGAATGAGGGCGATTACGTCGCTGTTGGCGACCAGAATACCGCGCGCCGCTTGCTGGAATGCCAGGGAGGCGCTCATTTCGCCCAATTCTCCC
>CAWCQV010000042.1:0-14362 GCA_963797775.1 uncultured Alphaproteobacteria bacterium
ACCACACGATCGGTACGCTAGAACGTGGACTTATAGACGCGCCGCACGATGTCCGCTTCTCTATCGGCCGGTTGGGGTCAAGCACTTTCAGGCTATCCACCGCTTCAGTGTCAATGTCGCTCACGGGCTCGTGCTTCTCTTTGGAATCGGCACCAAGGCCCTTCCATCATGGGATCCGAGGACGAGGCGGAACAATCTTCCGGGCGGCCTTGCCGTCTCACGAACGGCAGGTCCAAGCGGACATGCGAACTCACCTCATCCATCGTCCCGCGAGGGACATCTTTCCACCGCAGGGTGGAACTCGAGTTTCCTCCTATCGGATTTGATCCGGTGCGGTTGTCATGCTGCTACCGCGGCCTGTTCCCGTGTCCAGCGGAACTCGGTGCCGTCAACCCAGATGCGGTGCATGATCACAGCCAATCGGCGAGCCAGGGCCACGATCGCCTTTTTCATGCCGCGGCGTCTGGCGATTTGCATCGCCCAGGCCTTGAGCCAGGACCATTTCTTGGAACGCATCATGGCCTGAGCTGCTTCGTAAAGCATCGTCCGCATCATCGCATCTCCACAGCGCGATATTCTGCCGTCCCAATCCACCTCGCCCGATTGATACTTGGCGCACGTCAGCCCAAACACCGCCCCGACGGACCTGGATTTGCGGAAGCGAGCCGGAATGTCGACGGTGGCGCGATAGGTCAGCGCCACCACGGGGCCAACGCCGGGGGTCGTCATCAAGCGCTGACACACCTCGTCATCGCGGACGATGGCCAACAGGCGGCGATGCAGGATGACGATCTGTTCCCGTAACACCCGCCGGACAATGAGCATCGGCTCGACCAGAACCGCCAAGTCGGGGAGGTTCTCGACAAGCTCCCTGATCCGCGCCTCGAACTTCACCTTCCCCACCATGCCGACCTTAAGGCCGAAGTTGCGCAGCGTACCGCGCAGGTCATTCTCAAGGGCGATGGCCTTGGACAGCAGCAACTGGCGATGGGTCAGCAGCATCCGCAGTTTCTGACTGCGTAACGTCTTCACATGCACCGGGCGGTAAAGCCCCACCCGCATCATCTGTGCCATGCCACGCGCATCGTTGCGGTCGGTCTTGTTGATCTGTGCCTTCAGCACCGCCCGCATGTGCCGCGTCTCGACACAGACCACCGGTAACTCTGCTTCGGCGAGACCACTGAATAGCCATTGCGACAGCGGCCCAGCTTCCAATCCAATCCGCTTGAAGCGGTAGGCGAGGTTCTTCAGTACCGACAACAAAGCCTCGGGTTCGCTTGCTACCTTCACTTCCCGAACGATCTTGCCCGTGTCATCCACAATGCAGACGCTGGTCTCCTTGACCGACACGTCCAATCCAGCAAAATGGTCCATGCTGCGCTTCTCCTTCTGATGCTTGAGGCCGTCCACACGGACCTCGTTTCACCATCAGCCTGAAGCGCAGCACCCAAAAATCTTCAGCTATCCACAAGCTGCCGGCCGATTACCCCATCTTCCGGGGTAGGAGCGGGCATCGCAAATCGAGGGGCTAAGAGCCGACATTGAAAATTGATACCGTGTAGGTGTTCCGCCGCCCAGCCGTTCTGAGCAGATAATTCTCCCGCTTTGCATTATTGGCGTCGGTGCACGTTCCGGAGTATCAATTCTGTCCAAGAGCGCATCGGTGAAAGGCGGCTGGGCGAAAGCAAGCCAGAGGAAAGATGACGATTCCACGGGAAGCCATCTTCACCGATTGCAGTAGCAAACCGGCGGTGCCGCCGCTCATGACTAGGCCGTTGTCCGCCGCACTCGGCCTGGAAATCCTGGACCTCGACCTGCGTGACCCGCTGCCGCCGGCAGTGATCGCGCAATTGCGCGAGGCCTGGTACGAAGGACTCATTCTGCTGCTGCGCAACCAGACCTTGACCGAGGAGGATCAAGTCCGCTTCGCCGAGTGCTTCGGTCCGCCGGCCAAAACCATCAACGTGAACAACACCGGCAAGCATCCCGCGGTGATGCTGATCTCCAACATCCGCAAGGACGGCAAGCCGATCGGCGCGCTTCCGGACGGCGAAATGCACTTCCATACCGACCAGTGCTACATCGAGAAGCCGGCCGCGGCCTCAATGCTTTACGCCATTGAAGTGCCGAGCGTCGGCGGCAATACGCTGTTCGCCAACGCCTATCTGGCTTACGAGACGCTTCCTGCCGAGATCAAACGCCTGATCGACGGCCGCAAAGCGGTCAACGCCTATGACTATGAAAACGCCTCGACCATCCGAGGCACGCGGCTGCGCGAAGGCGTGCCGCAATACGCGCACCCCGTGGTCCGCACCCATCCGGCGACCGGACGCAAGGCGCTCTACGTCAATCGGCTGATGACCATCGCCATCGAAGACCTGCCGCAGGCCGAGAGTGACGAGCTGCTCAACTTGCTGTTCGATCACCAGGAGCAGCGTCGGTTCACCTATGAGCACGTTTGGCGCGTCGGCGACATCCTGATGTGGGACAACCGCTGCACGCTGCACGCACGCACCGACTTCTCCTCGGACGAGCGCCGCCTGATGCGCCGCATTACCATTCTCGGCGAGAAGCCGGAGTAATGCACCTGTCTGATGAGCACGCGTCCTAGTCGACGCGCGTCGGGTCGATGACGAAATTGGTGAAGCCGCCGTTGCGGTCGTCCATGCCGGCCAGCACTTCGTTGACTTTGGAGAGCGGCGACACGCGGTGCTCCAGCGCCGACAAATCCAAGGTCCCGGCGCCGGCCATCGCCGACATCTCCTCGCCTTCGCCGGTCGTGAACCACACCGAGCCTTGCAGGCCGATGCGGTTGGTCATCAACCAGAACGCATTGAGCGGCAGCGTCTCCATCACCGCGCCGACATTGACGGCGCGGCCGCCGCGCCGCAGGCAGTAGAGCGCGCGCATCATCGCGCTTCCCGGCGCGCCCGGCGGCAGGCAATCGATCATGCCGTCGACGCCGTGGCCGTCGGTCGCTGCCTTGGCCCAGGCGACGAGCGGGTCCGGCTGGGATGCGGCGTCGGCGATAGCAAGTGTATCGATGCGGCTCGGCGCCAGCGCCTTGACCCGATCGAGCAGCGCCGCATTGCGGCCGGTGCCGAGGATCTTTGTCGCGCCCATCGCCAGCGCCAATTGCGCGGCGTTGAGGCCGAGTTGGCCGCTGATGCCGTTGATGAGCAACGCGTGCCCGGGACCGACACCGATTTTTTTCATCGCCGCATAGGCGGTGCCGAGATAGCCAAGCCTCGCCGCAGCCTGAAAACTCATGGTGTCCGGCAGCTCGACCAGCGCGGTCGCAGGCGCGGTAATGAACTGGGCGAGGCCACCGTAAGGATAGGCCCGCATGATCTCCTGCGAGCGGCCGAAATAACCCTGCAGCGTCCAGCTCGGACAATCCTGCGTCTGGCCGCTACGGCACATCCGGCACGAACCGCAAGACCGCGCCGGATTGACATAAACCCGCTCGCCGGGACGTACCGACCAGACCTGCGCGCCGACTTTTGCGACCACGCCCGCCGGATCGAGGCCGAAAATCGCCGGCAGCGGCGGCATCATCTTGTTGTCGGGCGTGAGCTTACCGAAGAAATTGCTCACGACGCGTGCGAGGTTCGGCACGACGCCGCAGGCTTTCACCTCGACCAGCACGTCGGTCGGGCGCGGCTCCGGCATTTCGATCCGGTCGAGCGTCATGGGGGCGCCGTAGGCGTGCAGCCGCGCGGCGATCATCGTAGCCATTGCGTCTCCTGCCCTTGGCGGATCGCGAAGTCGCCCGCCGGACAGGAATTGCATCAAAATTGTTGGGGGAGCGCGAGCCCTAAAAGCGCATAGTACCTAAAGCGCGGCAGCGTCGGTTTCGCCGGTGCGAATGCGAACCGCATGGTCGAGCCCGAACACGAAAATCTTGCCGTCGCCGATTTGACCGGTTTTCGCCGCCGCCGAGATCGTCTCGATGACCTTGTCCACTTGGTTGGACGGGCAGGCGATCTCGATTTTGATCTTCGGCAGGAAACTCACCGCATATTCGGCGCCGCGATAAATCTCAGTGTGGCCCTTCTGACGTCCGTAACCCTTCACCTCCGTCACGGTCAGCCCCTGCACGCCGACTTTGGTAAGCGCATCGCGGACGTCGTCGAGTTTGAAGGGCTTTATGATGGCCATGACGACTTTCATTGTTTTTCTCCCCATCGGTCTTTCGTTGCATCGATACCGCGCACCACGGCGAAGCGATGACCGCGCAGGCAACATAGCCGCGCCGCATCATCGTCGGAAGTCGAGCAATCAAGCCCCGTGCCAAGTTCCAAAATGGGCTTAGGATGCCGACAGATCGGTCCGATCGCTGCCACACCGCGGCAGCCCGACCTTTAGATTCCGCAGTCGCGGAAGCCGCGCCTGCGACCAGCACCCACTGTGCCCAAAAATTAGGCTAGAGCTAGGCGGCAAAGCCTCGGTCGGGCCTAACGCAACGCCCAGCTTTTGGGTGGCTAGGACTGCGATGCGGCGCTAACGCTGCGGCGCTGCCGCAGCAGACCTTCCTGGGCGACCGATGCGACCAAGGTGCCGTCGGCCGCGAAGATCAGGCCGCGCGCAAAGCCGCGGGAGCCGGCCAGGTTCGGGCTGTCCTGCGCGTAAAGCAGCCACTCGTCGGCGCGGAACGGCCGATAGAACCACAGCGCATGATCGAGGCTCGCCGCCATGATGTCCTCGCTGAACACGGAGCGCTGGTGCGGGATCAGCGCCGCATCGAGCAACATCATGTCGGAGGCATAGGCCAGCACGCATTGATGGATCGCCGGCTCGTCGGGCAGCCGGCCGGTCGCGCGCATCCAGACGTGGAAGCGACCGTCCTTCAACGTGTCGCCGAGATAGCGGCTGTATTCGACCGGCCGCAGTTCGATCGGCCGCTCGCGTTCGTAATAGCGCCGCACCGGTTCGGGCATTTTCGGCCACACGCGCTCTTTCAATTCGGCTTCATCCGGCAGCGCATCGGGCTTGGGCACATCGGGCATGGCGAACTGATGCGTTAGACCTTCTTCATGCACGTGAAACGACACCGACATCGAGAAGATCGCCTGCCCGTGCTGGATCGCCTTGACGTTGCGCGTCGTGAAACTCTTGCCGTCGCGGATGCGGTCGACCTCGTAGATGATCGGCACTTTGGGATCGCCGCCGAGCAGGAAATAGGCGTGCAGCGAATGCGGCGGCCGCAGCGCCACGTCGTCGACGGTGCGGCAGGCGGCGACCAGAGCCTGGCCGATGACCTGGCCGCCGAACACCCGTTGCCAGCGCGATTGCGGCGAGCGGCCGCGAAACAGATTCACTTCGAGCGGTTCGAGATTGAGAATATCAACCAATTCCTGGACGGCGGAGGCCATGCTGTCTTCCCTCGCGCCGGGCGGTTCCGGCGGCGCGCTTCCATGCATATAGGTTCGGCGGGTGGGTCAAGCCCCGCCCCGCCGGAGCGTGCTAGGATAAGGTATGATGCGTAACAACGTTGACGTGCTGATCGCCGGCGGCGGCTTTGCCGGGCTGACGCTCGCCATCGCCTTGCGGCAGGGGCTGGGATCGTCTTTTTCGGTTGTTGTCGCCGACCCGGCGCTTGGCGCGAGCTACGCCCAAAACACTCGTGCTAATGACGAGCGCGCCTCGGCGATCGTCGCGGCAGCGCGGCGCCTGTTCGAGACGATCGGCGTCTGGCAGGCCGTCGGCGGGCAAGCGCAGCCGATCCTCGATATGGTCGTCACCGACAGCCGGCTTGCCGATGCGGTGCGGCCGACCTTTCTTACCTTTGCCGGCGAGATCGAGCCGGGCGAGCCGTTCGCTCACATGATCGAGAATCGGCTGCTGGTCGAAGCGTTGGCCGCAAAGGCGCGCGAGGCCGGGGTGGCGCTGCAGCCTTGCGCCGTTGCCAAATTCGTCAGCGAAGATAACCGCGTGACCGGTACGCTCAGCGACGGCTCGGAGCTCAGCGCACGGCTTCTCGTCGCCGCCGATGGCGCGCGCTCGACCATTCGTACCGCCGCCGGCATCGCCACGCATGGCTGGAATTACGGCCAATCCGCCATCGTCATCAATGTCGCGCACGAGCGCGACCACGAGGGGCGCGCGGAGGAGCATTTTCTGCCGGCCGGCCCGTTCGCGATTTTACCGCTCACGGGCCGCCGCTCTTCGATCGTGTGGACCGAGACGACGGCCGAGGCGGCGCGCATCATGGCGCTGCCCGACGATGCGTTCCATGCCGAGCTTGAGCAGCGCTTCAAGCTGCACCTCGGCGAGGTCAAGGTGATCGGCGCCCGGCGCGTGCACCCGCTGGGCTTTTTCGTCGCCCGCGCCTTCATCGCCGAGCGCGTCGCGCTGGTAGGCGACGCTGCGCATGTCATTCATCCGATCGCCGGCCAGGGGCTCAATATGGGATTGAAAGACGTGGCTGCGCTCGCCGAAGTCATCGTCGATGCGGCGCGGCTGGGGCTCGATCCGGGCGCGGCCGACGTGGTGGAGCGTTATCAGCGCTGGCGGCGTTTCGATACCATGGCCATGGGGCTTGCCACCGACGGGCTGAACCGGCTGTTCTCCAACCGCTCCGACCTGCTGCGCGTCGTGCGTGACACCGGCCTCGGCCTGGTCGACCGGCTGCCGGGATTGAAGCGCCTGTTCATCCGCGAGGCGGCAGGACTGGTCGGCGAAGTCCCCAAACTGCTGCGCGGCGAATCTTTGTAACGGCCATGTCCTTCAACCACATCGCGGTCATCGGCGGCGGCGCCTGGGGTACGGCTTTGGCGCTGACCTGCGCGCGGGCCGGCCGCAAGGTGACGCTGTGGGAGCAGGATGCCGGCAATGCCGAACAGCTGCGGACCAGGCGCGAGAGCCGGTTCCTGCCGGGCGTGCACATCGATGACGGCGTCGCCATCGCCGGCGATCTTGCCGAAGCCGCGCAAGCCGGGGCGCTGCTTCTGGTCGTTCCCGCCCAAGCGGTGCGCGCCATGGCCACGGCGCTCGCGCCGTTGCTGCCGCCGCGCACCCCGGTGATCGTCTGCGCCAAAGGCATCGAGCGCGGCAGCAAAAAATTCATGACCGAGGTGATCGCCGAAAGCGCGCCCGCCGCGGTGCCGGCAATTTTGTCCGGCCCGAGCTTTGCCGCCGACGTCGCCCGCGGCCTGCCGACCGCCGTGACGCTGGCAACGAGCGATGCCAAGCTTGCCGCCGAATTGGCGCAAGCCGTCGGCTCGGCGACGTTCCGGCCCTATCATTCCAGCGACGTGCGTGGTGTCGAGATCGGCGGCGCGGCCAAGAACGTGCTGGCCATCGCCGCCGGCGTCGTCAGCGGTCGCGGGCTAGGCGCCAGCGCGCTTGCTGCGCTGACGACGCGCGGCTTTGCCGAACTGGTGCGTTTCGGCAAGGCCTATGGCGCCAAGCCGGAAACGATGATGGGCCTGTCCGGGCTCGGCGATCTCCTGCTCACCTGCTCGAGCCCGCAGTCGCGCAATTTCACCTTCGGCGTCAATCTCGGCCGTGGCGAGAAGCCCGCTGCGATCCATGCCGGTCTTGCCGAAGGCGTGTTCACGGCGCCGGTGCTACTCGACATGGCGCGCGAGCGATCGATCGACATGCCGATCTCGGCCGCGGTCGCCGCATTGATTGGCGAGAAGATGAGCGTAGATGCTGTTATCGAGTCGCTTCTGACACGGCCGCTCAAGGCGGAGGGATGATCAATATGCCTGTCATGCCCCGCGGCGGCGGGGCATCCAGTACGCGCCGAATTTGAAGTAGTATTCAATTGCGGTGCTTACTGGATCGTCCGCTTTCGCGGACGATGACATTTGAGGATGGGCGTGCATGGCATACTGGCTGTTGAAGACCGAGCCCGAGGAATTTTCCTGGAATGATCAGGTCAAGCGGGGCGCCAAGGGCGAGACTTGGAGCGGCGTACGCAATTTCACCGCGCGCCGGCATCTGCAGGAGATGAGGAAGGGCGATAGATTTTTCTTCTATCACACCGGCGATGAGAAGCAGGTGGTCGGCATTGGTGAAATCATCCGTGATGCCTATCCGGATCCAACGGCCAAGAAGGACGAGCCGTGGGTCGCCGTTACGACCGCGGCGGTCGAGCCGCTGCCGAAGCCGGTGACGCTGGCGGTGGTCAAGGCAGAACCGAAACTGAAAGATATGGCGCTGGTGAAATACTCCCGGCTTTCCGTGCAGCCGGTGTCCGACGCCGAGTGGAAATTCGTCTGCAAGATGGGCGGGGTGAAGGCGTAAGCGGCCAAAGCAAACCGGCGGTCCGCACCCTACCCTTGTCGCTCGTCCGGCCGCCGTCGCATAATAGGAGCGGGAAACGCCGTTGATCAGGCCCTGTGAGCCGAGTGCGCGTGGAGGATAACAGAATGTCGGACAAGATCTACGAAGTGCCCGCCGAGTGGAAGAAGCGCGCCTTCATCGACGACGCCAAATACCAGGAGATGTACCGGCGCTCGCTGGCCGATCCCGACGCGTTCTGGGCTGGGCAGGCTAAGCGCATTCACTGGACCCGGCATTTCAGTAAGGTCAAGAACACGTCCTTCGCCAAGCCCAACGTCTTTATCAAATGGTTCGAGGATGGCTCGACCAACGTCGCCTACAACTGCATCGACCGCCATCTGCATGGCCGCGCCCACCAGACCGCGATCATCTGGGAAGGCGACGACCCGAAAGACTCAAAGCACATCACCTATAAGGAGCTGCACGACGAGGTCTGCCGCTTCGCCAACATTTTGCGCAACCGCAACGTCAAAAAGGGCGACCGCGTCACCATCTACATGCCGATGATTCCGGAAGCGGCTTACGCCATGCTCGCCTGCGCGCGCATCGGCGCCATCCATTCCGTGGTATTCGGCGGCTTCTCGCCGGATTCGCTCGCCGGCCGCATCGAGGACTGCAAATCGAACGTCGTGATCACCGCCGACGAGGGCGTCCGCGGCGGCCGCAAAATCCCGCTCAAGGCCAATACCGACGCCGCGATCGCCAAATGCGGCGGCGTCGATTTCGTCATCGTCGTCAAGCGAACCGGCGGCCCGGTCGACATGGATCCGGTGCGCGACGTTTGGTACCACGAGGCTAAGGACGTGGTCACCGCCGAGTGCCCGTGCGCCGACATGAACGCGGAGGATCCGCTGTTCATTCTCTACACGTCGGGCTCGACCGGCCAGCCGAAGGGCGTGTTGCACACGACCGCCGGCTATCTCGTCTATACGTCGATGACGCACCAATACGTCTTCGACTATCACGACGGCGACATTTATTGGTGCACCGCCGACGTCGGCTGGGTCACCGGCCACAGCTACATCGTCTATGGGCCGCTTGCGAACGGCGCCACCACGCTGATGTTCGAAGGCGTGCCAAACTATCCATCGATGTCGCGGTTCTGGGAGGTCATCGACAAGCACAAGGTCAACATCTTCTACACCGCGCCGACTGCGATCCGCGCGCTGATGCAGGCCGGCGACGCGCCGGTGAAGAAGACGTCGCGGACCTCGTTGCGGCTGCTCGGCACCGTCGGCGAGCCGATCAATCCCGAAGCCTGGGAATGGTATTATCGCGTGGTCGGCGACAACCGCTGCCCGATCGTCGATACCTGGTGGCAGACCGAAACCGGCGGCATTTTGATCACGCCGCTGCCTGGCGCGACCCGCCTAAAACCCGGTTCGGCGACGCGGCCGTTCTTCGGTGTCGTGCCACAGATCGTCGACGCCGAAGGTAAGGTGCAGGACGGCGCCACCAGCGGCAATCTTTGCATCGCCGATTCCTGGCCGGGAATGATGCGCACCGTCTATGGCGATCATCAGCGCTTCATCGATACTTATTTCAGCGCCTATCCTGGCAAATACTTCACCGGCGACGGCTGCCGCCGCGACGAGGACGGCTACTACTGGATCACCGGCCGCGTCGACGACGTCATCAACGTCGCCGGCCACCGGCTCGGCACTGCCGAAGTGGAATCGGCGCTGGTGGCGCATCCGAAAGTGTCGGAAGCCGCCGTCGTCGGCTATCCGCACAACATCAAGGGCCAGGGCATCTATGCCTATGTCACGCTGATGGCCGGCGAGCAGCCGACCGAGGCGTTGCGCAAGGAGCTGGTGGCCTGGGTGCGCACCGAAATCTCAGCGATTGCCTCGCCCGATCTCATCCAATTCGCTCCGAGCCTGCCGAAGACGCGCTCCGGCAAGATCATGCGCCGCATCCTGCGCAAGATCGCCGAGGACGAATTCGGCAATCTCGGCGACACCTCGACGCTGGCCGACCCCGCGGTGGTCGACGACCTCGTCAACAACCGGCAGAACAAGAGCAAGGAGAGTGCCTAACTCCTTCTTCTCCCCGCTGCGCGGGGAGAGGTGACGATGGTGCGCCGACACCACACCTGCCGAAAAATTAGCGAAAACCTTACCCTGTTGCCGTCACGACATCGAGCAACGGCTCCGGTTCGGCTAAAATGGCGTTCAGTCAGTGGGGGTGGTCGGCAGCAAGGAATGTGACGATGCGAGGAAAGTTTCTGTTTTCGGCCGCGCTGGCGGCCGTCATCGGACTGTTTGCTTTTGCGCCGAATGCGGCGCAGGCCCACGGCGACCTGGTGACGGTGCGGGACAGCTATCTGCCGGGCACGATCGTGATCCGGACCAACGAGCGCGCGCTTTATTACTTCGTCGGCGTGGGCGAAGCGATCCGCTATCCCGTCGGCGTCGGCCGCGCCGGCATGCAATGGACCGGCACCGCATTCATCGACGGCAAATACATCAAGCCGGCCTGGGAAGCACCGGCCTCGATCCGCAAAGACTACAGCAGGCTGCCGGCCGTGATCCCCGGCGGTTCGCCGCAAAATCCGATGGGCGTCGCCGCGATGACGCTGTCCGGCGGCGGCCAATACGCCATCCACGGCACCAACAATGAAGGCTCCATCGGCAGGTTCGTGTCGCACGGCTGCATCCGCATGCACAACAGCGACATCACCGACCTGTACGGCCGGGTCATGATCGGCACGCGGGTCGTGGTGACTAGGTAATCAGTGGTCAGTGGTCAGTCGTCAGTGGTCAGTAATCAGAGGGGCTGTGCCACATTCCTTCTGATGACTGACATCTGATGACTGACCCCTGTTATCCGCACCAACTGCCGCGCTTTCGCCCGTCGTAAGCGCGTGCAAATCCGCCATTGAGCAACGCTGCCGACACGTCGGCGGTGCCGCGCGTCGCGATCGTAGCGTCGACCCGCCCGCCATACTTGTCGACCCCGACGCGCGAAATCGTCACGCCGCCTTCGCCCAAAATCTTTTCCAGCGCGGCGCGCGCGGCCTGCGCTTGCTCGAGCTCGCTGGCGCAGCGGGCATGCAGTTCCGCCGCATCGACGCCGCGCAGCCGCACCTTGGTGTCGACGTCGAGCCCGGGCCACACCCGCACTCGCGCCTCGAAGGTGTCGCCGTCGATGACGCGCAATACGTCGGCCGGATAGACGATGCTTAGATCGAGCCGGTGCGCGATTGGAATGTCTGGAGATGGTTGCGGCTCAGCGATATTTGCAGCCGCGAGTACAGGCTCGACCGGCACGGCGCCATGTTGCGTGAACAATTGCGCCGACAGCGACGGCCACATCACCGCCCCCGCTGCGAGCCCGAGCGCGAACATAGCGGCGGCGAGGATTAAGGGATTGGCGCGGCGCGGTTGCGCCAGAGCTGCAAAGGGAGAGTAGCGTCTCACCGTCGCGTCCCTCTATGATTGTATTAATGTACGACTCAATCACGGCGAGAAGGATTATATTCATATAGATAGGAAAAATTGCGCAATTCCGTAGTTGACACCACAAGACACAAGTGCTAGTGTTTAGGCCATAAGGAGCGATTCCGATGGCCAAGAACAACCTCGCAAACCGGATTTTCAGTGATGAAATTGCTGCCCGGCAGTGGTTTGAAGCCGCCCGCTGGCCGGAAGGCCCGGTTTGCCCACATTGCAAATGGAACAAGAGCTATCGGAGCAAGAAGGTCGGCGTGTACCGCTGCGCCGATCCGTCATGCCGCAAGGATTTTACCGTCATGACCGGGACGGTTATGGAGCGCAGCCACGCCAAGCTTACCCAGTGGGCCGCCGCATTCCATCTGGCGGCATCCAGCAAGAAAGGCTTTTCGGCGCACCAGCTGCACCGCGAGTTGGGCTGCCAGTACAACACCGCATGGTTCATGTTCCATCGCGTGCGAGAGGCCATGCGCCGGGGCGGTCTCGATCTGCCGCCGCTCGGTGGCGAAGGCTTTATCGTTGAAGCCGACGAAACCTATCACGGACCACAGGAAAACCCGTCCATGTCGCCGCAGCGCCGTGGCCTTCCCTATCGTAGCCGTGGCGGCAAAGGTCCGGCAGGCAAGCGGGCTATAGTCGCCCTGGTCGAACGAGGCGGCGGCGTTCGTTCATTTCATGTGGCTGTGGCCGACAGAGACACAGTGCAGAAGATCATTGCGGACAACATCGCCCGCGAAACACGGCTGCATACCGACGAAAGCCGTCTCTATCCCGGTGCCGATGTTGCGGCCCACGAGACCGTGCGCCATAGCGCGAAGGAATATGCGCGCGGCGACGTGAATACCAATTCGGTTGAGGGCTTTTTTTCGATCTTCAAACGCGGTATGCGCGGCGTTTATCAGCACTGCAAAGAGAAAAATTTGCATCGGTATCTCGCCGAATTTGATTTCCGCTACAACACGCGCAAGATCAGCGATATGGAGCGCACCGTTGCAGCGGTGCGCGGCGGCGAGGGTAAGCGCCTCACCTATCATCAATCTCACTAAGCGAGATTGGAGATTTCAGGCGGCGCGCTTCTTACGCTGGCGATGGAGAAAGGCGCGCAACGCTTCTCGCACAACTCCCGTCTTTTTTCGATAGTTCACATTACAGAATCGCGTTAGGTCCGACGCGAGCGGCTCACCCAAATCCAAGCGAAAACCACCCCGTTTTTTCGCCACCGTCCAAACGCAAAACTATTGTGGACAGGTGTGTACACAGGTGTACACTTTACGGTATGATGATTTGGCCGTCGAATCGCTTGGCGCAGGGGTTTGACGGGGTTCGCTAGGTGCGCTGAAATAAGGAAGGCTCCCGTCGAGGGGAGCCTTTGAGTGGTACCGGGTACCCGACTTGCACGGGCGTCTCCAGCTTTCCAGGCCAGCGCTCTACTGCTTAAGCTATCCTGGCCCACCTCTTGCCGAACCGCTGATGACGGTTCGGAGAAACGCCCAGCCCGAAAAGGACTGGGCGTTTTGCTTTGCTAGATTCGCAAAGCTCTTCCAGATTGAGCACGGCCGGGGGAGAGGTCAAGCTTTAGTATGAAAACCTGAATCAACCACTAAATGTGGGGATTACGGGGAAGAATCGGGAGGGATGCGCAAGTATCAGAGATATACGGACAATCCACAATTACGCGGCGCGCTTTTTACGTAATCGGCGCGAATGCCGTTGGGGTTTCTTACGTTTCAATGATCGAGACTCGCCCGCGCGAGTCGGAATATCCTTTAGCGGCGTCGGGGGGCCGCTAAACGCGCCTTGCAGGATTTTTTGCAGGCGTTGCTCGGTCTCTTCGTCCGCGTGATCCATATCGTCATCTTACTCGAAAAATGGGCGCTGCGAAAGTTTCCGGCAAATATATCTTCTGTCGCACTCCTGGCGTGACCAAAGAACATATTTGGCCGCAGTGGCTCATAGGATTCCTACCAAAGGAGGCATATTCAAGCGGCCATATTCATGGCACCGGAGTGTTTGACTACTCTGGAAACGAACAAAGACAAATTGGCTATCGATATAAAACCGGCACCGGAAACATCCATAGTAGACGCTTAAAAATCGTTTGCCGAACATGTAACAACATTTGGATGAGCCGGCTCCAAGAGCGAGTAAAATCGATATTACTGCCGCTCATCAAATCAGAATCAAACGCGGATAAGCTGTCAGATTCATCCCGGCGCCTCCTTTCGGCGTGGGCAATAATGTTCACTATGGTGTTGGAATTTGCTCATCCCCCTACAGTTGCCCTTACTGCCGAGGAGCGCAAAAATTTCTCATATTCACAAGAACCAAATGATCGCTGGATGATCTGGATTGGGCGCGGGGAATTGACTATCTGGAAATTTTTTCACTTTGCTTGGATGGCCCAGGACGCTTCACTTCCCATAACAGAAGCCCCAAAACCAAACTCGCAAGTCACGACCTTTCGTGTCGGCGATCTTATCTTGCACACGTATTACACCAGGGATCCCCTCATCAGGCTCAATTCGACCGCCTTTGCTCTCCGTCATAAAATGATCCCGCTCTGGCCATGACTATATTTCTGGGGTTGTGGTGTCAACTACGCAATCCCGAAA